>NZ_JAJNOC010000001.1 GCF_021044825.1 Massilia phyllostachyos
ACCATAGCAAGTCGGTCCCACCCCTTCCCATCCCGAACAGGACCGTGAAACGACTTTGCGCCGATGATAGTGCTGCAACCAGTGTGAAAGTAGGTTATCGTCAGGCTAGTTATATGAAAAACCCCGCGGAGTGATCTCTGCGGGGTTTTTTGCTTTGGGCGCGCGTTATCTCATCAAGCATGCGCTCTCACTATTCCACGGAATTGGGTGAACGATGCCAGTGGCATCGTTCACGCCTTCGCCGGAGCGACGGTTTTGCGGGTAACGCAGGGAACCAGTGCGGCATCCCTTCACCACTAACCCCTGAACCGTCGCACCGGCGAAGGCCGGTGCCTAATTTGACTTCGACTTTGAAGGTGGCGCGCAATTCATGCCGCCGCTACGTGGATGAGATGCGCCGCGCGCACGGTCGTTGATCCCACAGTCGACGCGCTTTTGCATTGAAATCATTCCTCCTCGGACTACACTGAAGCAGGTGCGCCGTCATCGGAGGTGCCATGGATGCTCGAAACCTGTTCGCAGTGCGGCGTGTCGCGGTCGTACTGCTGTTGGCCGCAGGATTAGGAGGATGCGCGGTATATGGGCCGCCATATGCCTACGATTTCTACCCCGCTTACGGCTACCCCGCCTATGGCTACCCGACTTACGTCGGACCGCCGGTGACCTTCGACCTGGGATTCGGCTACTACGGCGGCCACCGCCACCATCATCACCATGGCGGACATCACGGCTGGCGTTCCCACAAGGGCTGGTCCGGACACGGCGGCGGGCATCACCGTGGTGGCTGGGGACATGGCCGAGGCCGCGGCAGGCACTGAGCAGACGCAGGCGCATAGTTGCCGAACATCATCTTCACCGATCCCAAGCGCGGGCACACTTCTCCGGTAACCAACCACCGGAGAAACGCATGACCGACACCACCGAATCGAGCGGCCTGGGTGACAAGCTGGCCGGCCCGCTGAATGCCATCATCGACAAGAAGCGCGCGGAATTGCTTCCCCTGCTGGCCGGCGGCGCCGGACAAGCGACCCAGGCCGCCCTGCGCAACGACGAATGCGTGCGCAAGGTCGCCACCTTCTGTTATCCCTTGCTGCCCGGACTGGTGCGGCTCGCCGTCAAGGAGCCGGTCTTCGTCAACTTCGTGATGAACAACCGGGAAAAAGTGCTCGGTAGACTGAGCCAGCAAGCTGCATAGCAAACCCGTTCGCGCAGCCTATTGCGTCGTGACGGGCTGCGCCGCTTCCTTCGCCTTCACCTGCCCGCGGCTGATGCTATCGCCATCGTTGCGGCGCAGGCGCCAGAAGATCACCGACGACAGCAAGGTCATCACGGCAAGCGTTGCGAAGCCGTGATGCAGCGCCTCCGACACCGCTACCCGATCATCCTGCGCCACCGGCCCCAAGTACCAGGCCGTCACGATCGACCCCGCCGCCAGGCCGAAGCTCATCGACAATTGCTGGAAGGAGCTCGACATCGTGCTGGCCATGCTCGAGTCCTGCGACTCGATGTCCGCATAGGCCAGCGTGTTCATGCTCGAGAACTGCAGGGAATTGAAGAAGCCCTGCGCCAGGCTGATCGCCACGATCACGTAGAAGGGCGTGCCCGGTCCCACCAGCGAAAACATCAGGATGGTCAGCCCGATGCAGACCGTGTTCACGGTCAGGATCTGGCGATAGCCGAAACGTGCCAGCAGCCTGGGCGCGAACATCTTCATGCCCATCGCCGCCGCGGCCGACGGCATCATCAAGAGGCCCGACTGCCAGGCCGGCAGGCCCAGCCCGAGCTGGTAGAGCAGCGGCAGCAGGAAGGGCAGGCCGCCCACGCCGAGGCGGGTGAAGAAACCGCCCGCCACCGAGATACGGAAGGTGCGCACCTTGAACAGCGACAGGCGCAGCAGCGGATACTTGATGCGGAAGGCGTGCCAGACATAGCTCCCCAGCAAAGCCAGCGACAGCGCCAGCATCAGCGCCGCCGTCATGGCGTCGAGCGTGTGCTCGCCGAACACTTCCAGCAGCCAGGACAGGATCGCCGTGCCGCTGCTGAACAGGATCAGGCCGAGCACGTCGAGCGGGCGCTTCTCGTGGCCCTGATAATCCGGCATGTGCTTCCAGACCAGGTATAGCGCGATCAGGCCCACCGGCACGTTGACGAAGAAGATCACGCGCCAGGACGTCCAGTGCACGATCAGCCCGCCCACCGTCGGCCCCAGCAGCGGCCCGATCAGCGCCGGGATGATTACGAAGTTCATCGCCCCCAGCAATTCGCTTTTGGGGAAAGTGCGCACGATGGCCAGCCGCCCGACCGGCATCATCATCGCCCCGCCCAGGCCCTGCAGCAGGCGCGCGGCCGTCATCATGTGGGCGTCGACCGAGAGGCCGCACAGCACCGACGCGATGGTGAAGATGGAAATGGCGGTGAAGAACACGCGCCGGGTGCCGAAGCGGTCCGCCATCCAGCCGCTGAGTGGGATGCCGACCGCGAGGCCGAGGATGTAGCTGGTGACCACCGACTTCAGGCTCAGCGGCGTGACCTGCAGGCTGGCCGCGATGCTGGGAATGGCGGTGTTGACGATCGTGGCGTCGAGCTGCTCCATGAACAGGGCAGTCGCGACGAGCCACGGCAGGTAGCGCTTGATCGTGGTGCTGGAATCGAGCAATCGGGCCTCATGCAGGGGGCGGGCCGGGCTGCCCGCCGAAGCCCGATTGTGTCATGAATCGCTACGACGCCACGCCCCGCAGGAAAGGATCAGAAGCGGTAGGCCGCCTTGGCGACGAACCAGTTCGCACCGCCGTTCGGGCTCTTGATGCTGGCGTTCGAGTAGTGCTGGAACTTGAGGCTGTAGTCCCACTTGGCGGTGGTGTAGCCGACGCCGATATGGTCGCCGAACTGGAAGGCGGTGGACAGTTCCTTGTCCTCGTTCTTGTACAGCTTGGAGAACAGGTTGACGCCGATGCCGATCTCGCCGTACAGGCCGAGCTTGCTGTCGTTCTGGTAGCGCAGCACCGGGGTGAAGCCGATGACGGCGATGTTCTTCTTGCGGCCAGGGACGTTCTGGTAGGCGCTCAGGCGCCACAGGGCCAGGTTGGTTTCCCAGTAGCCGGACAGGTGGCGGCCGTTGGAGGCGAACCAGCGGCTGTCCCAGTCTTTCTGGGCGGCGACGCGCACCATGCGCTGCTCGGCGCCGGTGCCGAACTCGATCGACGCCGAATCCACCCAGCCATTGCTCTGGGCGTGGGCAGCCTGGCCGAACAGCGCGGCCGTCATGGCGGCGGCAAAGCCAGCGATTTTCTTGGTAGTGATCATGATCTGCTTTCTTAACAGGATCGAAATATTGTGCAACGCACTAATTGTACTAGCGTGAACAATCTTTCGCTGAGCACCACCATGCGGTGCGCGACAGGTATCATAGACGCCCCTCAGAACGCATTCCCACATCTTTCGATCAGCATGACCGAACCGACCAGCACTCCCCTGTACCCGCTCGCCGCGCCGACCCAGCAGCAGCTCACGCCCGCCGTCCTGCCGCACGACCCCGTCGCGGAGCACATTGCCACCCATCTCGGCCGCATCGACACCGTGTTCCACGACACGGTTGCCGACCCGGTCCAGGTCGACATCCACGTGGTGCCGGCCAACGAGCGTTTTCCCTTCCTGCGCCTGGTGACCTCGGGCATGAGCAGCCGTCCGATGACCGTGCCGGAAGGCGCGCCGCCCTTCGGCGAGCTGATGATGGCCTTGCCGGCCGACTGGAAGCTGGACGAGCAGTCGGTGCAGGACGAGCGCTGGTACTGGCCGGTCGCGCTGCTGCGCCACTTGGCGCACTATCCGCACCAGCACGCCACCTGGCTGGGCCTGGGCCACACGGTGCCGAACGGCGCCCCGGCCAAGCCCTATGCGAAGGGCGTCGAATTCACCGGCGCCATCCTGTTGCCGCCGGCCTCGGCGCCGGAGGCCTTCGCCGCGCTCGAACATGACGGCAAGGATATTTACTTCCACTGTGTGGTGCCGCTCTACGAGGCCGAAATGCAACTGGTACGCCGCAAGGGCTTCCCGGCACTGCTCGACGGCTTCAACGACAAGGGCGTGACCGACCTCGTGGTCCCCGGTCGCAAGAACACCGTCAAGAAGTTCCTCGGACTGTTCTGATGCAGATCATCGCCTTCCTCGGTATCGGCCTGATGGGAAGGCCGATGGCGGCGCGTCTTGCGCAAGCAGGTTTTGCCGTGCGCGCGTGGAACCGGACTTTCGCGAAGGCCGAGCTGCTGCGCGGCACGGGCGCGGAACCGGTGGCCGACCTGGCGCAGGCGGTGCGGGGTGCGCAGGTGGTGATCTCGATCCTCGAGGCGGGGCCGGTCGTGGCGCAGGTGATGGAGGCCGCGCTACCGGCGCTCGACCCTGGGGCGATCTGGATCGACATGAGCTCGACGCGGCATGACGAGGCGCTCGGGTTTCATGCGGCCTTGCAGGCGCAGGGCTGCCGCTTCATCGATGCGCCCGTGTCGGGCGGCGTCGGCGGAGCGGAAAGCGGGACGCTGGCCATCATGGCGGGCGCCGATGCGGCCGATTTTGACCAGGTGGTAAAAATCCTGGAAGCCATGGGCACGCCGCAGCGGGTCGGACCGGTGGGGAGCGGGCAGGTGGCCAAGCTGTGCAACCAGCTGATCGTCGGCGCCACGCTGAACGTGGTGGCGGAAGCGCTGCTGCTGGCCCAGGCGGCGGGAGCGGACCCGGCCGCGGTGCGCGAGGCGATCCGTGGTGGGTTTGCCGGCAGCCGGATCCTCGAGGTGCATGGGCAGCGCATGCTCGAGCGGAATTTCGTGCCGGGTGGGCAGGTCAAGAGTCAGTTAAAAGATCTGCGCAATGTACTGGCGGCGGCGCAGGCGGCTGGGTTGAGCTTGCCGGTGACGGAGCTGGTGACACGGCAGTATGCGTCGATCGAGCAGAGGCTGCCGACGGCCGATCACGCCGCGGCATTGCTCGCGCTCGAGCAGATGAATCCTGGACTCAGGCTGGGCGATCGGGAAGACCGGCTTCCGTAGGGTGGCCTGGACCGCCCACCCTACGCAAATCAAGCCGCAGGCAGGCTCATCTCCACGAGTTTCACCCAGAAACTCGCCCCGATCGGCAGCAAGTTATCGTTGAAGTCATAACTCGTGTTATGCAACTGGCACGGCCCCAGCCCATGCCCGCCGGCGCGGTGCGCGCCTTCGCCATTGCCGATGAACACATAGCACCCCGGCTTCTCCTGCAGCATGAAGGCGAAATCCTCCGCCCCCATGGTCGGCTCGGTGTTCGTATTCACCCGCTCCGCTCCCACCACCGCGCGCATCGCCTCGACCGCGAACGCCGTCTGCTCCGGATGATTGATGAGCGGCGGGTAATTGCGCTTGAACGTGAAATCGACCGAGGCATTGAAGGCCGCCGCGACACCCGAAGCGATCTCTTCCATGCGCCGCTGGATCAGGTCCAGCACGCCGGTCGAGAAGGTGCGCACGGTCCCGATCAATTCCGCCTCGTCGGGAATCACATTGGTCGCGCTTCCCGCATGGATCTGCGTGATCGACAGCACCGCCGATTCCAGAGGGTTCTTTTCGCGCGAGACGATGGTCTGCCAGGCTTGCGCGATCTGCACCGCCACCATCACCGGATCGATGCCGCGGTGCGGTTGCGCCGCATGCGCGCCCTTGCCGCGCACGACCACGCGGAACTCGTTACTGGAGGCCATCATCGGCCCCGGCACGACGCCGAAGTTCCCTTCCGGGATGCCCGGCCAATTGTGCATGCCGTAGACGGCTTCCATCGGAAACTGTTCGAACAGGCCGTCCTGCATCATGCGCCGCGCGCCGCCGCCGCCTTCTTCGGCGGGCTGGAAGATCAGGTAGACGGTGCCGTCGAAGTTGCGATGTTGCGCAAGGTGATGCGCCGCCCCGAGCAGCATGGCGGTGTGCCCGTCATGGCCGCAGGCGTGCATCTTGCCCGCATGGCGCGATGCATGGGCGAAGCCATTGATTTCTTGCATGGGCAGCGCGTCCATGTCGGCGCGCAGGCCGATCGCGCGGTTCGAGCTGCCGTTCTTCACGATGCCGACCACGCCGGTCACGCCCAGGCCGCGCACCACCGGGATGCCCCATTCGGTCAGGCGCGCCGCCACCACATCGGCGGTGCGCACTTCCTCGTAGCACAGTTCCGGATGCGCATGCAGGTCGCGCCGGATGGTTTGCAGTTCCGATTGAAAGGCGAGGATAGGTTCCACGAGCTTCATCTGTCTCTCCTTTTTTGTCATGCTTGCATTGCAGGCTTTGTACCATTGTAGCCCGCATCAAACAGGTGATGAAAGAGGGGGGTACGGACCTCGCGGGAATCGTATAAAGTATTGGTTTCACGAAGTTTTTCTCGCCCATTCCCGCCTCATGTCAGTCACACAAGTCCGCGCCGCCTGCCCCCACGATTGCCCCGATACCTGCGCCATCCTCGTCACCGTCGACAATGGCGTGGCCACGGAGGTGAAGGGCGATCCGGAGCATCCGACGACCGCCGGCGTGCTGTGCACCAAGGTGTCGCGCTATGTGGAGCGCACCTATCACCCGGACCGCGTGCTGTATCCGATGCGCCGCGTGGGCCGCAAGGGCGAGGGCAAGTTCGAGCGCATCACCTGGGCTGAGGCGATCGACGAAATCGCAGCACGTCTTGGCGACATCGCAGCACGCGACCCGCAAGCCATCCTCCCCTACAGCTACGCCGGCACGATGGGCCTGGTGCAGGGCGACTCGATGTCTCTGCGCTTCTTTAACAAGATCGGCGCATCGCTGCTCGACCGTACCATCTGCGCCACAGCCGGCGCCACCGGCTACAAGTACACCATCGGTGGTTCGATCGGCACCGACATCGAACAGTTCCAGAACGCGAAGCTGATCCTGATCTGGGGCGGCAATCCGATCGCCTCCAACCTGCACCTGTGGATGCGCGTGCAGGAAGCGAAACGTCGCGGCGCGAAGCTGATCGCGATCGACCCGTACCGCTCGCTGACGGCCGAAAAGTGCCACCAGCACATTGCGCTGCTGCCCGGGACGGACGCCGCGCTGGCGCTGGGCATGATGCACGTCCTGATCAACGAGGACCTGATCGACCACGACTATGTCGAACAATACACCCTCGGCTACGAGGAACTGAAGGCCCGCGCCCTCGAGTGGACCCCGGAACGCACCGCGCAAACCTGCGGCATCTCCGCTGAAGAAGTGATCGAGCTGGCGCGCCTCTACGGCCAGACCGCGAAGGCGGGCGAGGGCGCCGCGATCCGCGTCAACTACGGCCTGCAGCGCGTGCGCGGCGGCGGCATGGCGGTGCGTAACATCACCTGCCTGCCCGCCCTGGTCGGCGCCTGGCGCCAGGCTGCCGGCGGCGTGCAGCTGTCGACCTCCGGCTCCTTCCCGACCGACCGCGCCGCCCTGCAGCGCCCGGACCTGCTGGACGGCCGCCTGCCGCGCACCATCAACATGACCACCATTGGCGACGACCTGCTCAAGGAAGCCTCGCCCGAATTCGGCCCGAAGATCGAAGCCGTCATCGTCTACAACGCCAACCCGCTCGCCATCGCCCCGGATTCCGCGAAAGTGCAAAAGGGCTTCGAGCGCGAAGACCTGTTCACCGTGGTCCTGGAGCACTTCCACACCGACAGTGCCGACTACGCCGACATCCTGCTGCCGGCTACCACCCAGCTCGAACACGTCGATGCCCATCTTGCCTACGGCCACCTGTACATGATGGCGAATAACGCTGCCATCGCCCCGATCGGCGAAGCGAAGCCGAACACCGAATTCTTCCGCCTGCTGGCCACGCGCATGGGGTTCACCGACCCCTGCTTCCAGGAGAGCGACGACCAGCTGGCCGCCCAGGCTTTCGACAAGCGCAACGAACGCGCCATCCACTTCGACTGGGACTCGCTCAAGCAGAAGGGCTGGCAAAAACTGAACATGCCCGAGGCGCCGTTCGCCGAGGGCGGCTTCCCGACCCCGTCGGGCAAGTGCGAATTCTATTCGAGCAGCATGGCGCGCGACGGGCTCGACCCCGTCCCGGCCTATATCCCGCCGTACGAATCCGTCGCCTCCAATCCGGAGCTGGCGCGGAAGTACCCGCTGGCGATGATCTCGCCACCGGCAAGGAACTTCCTCAACTCAACCTTTGTCAATGTACAGAGCCTACGCGCAACCGAGGGCGAGCCGCACCTCGACATCCACCCGAACGACGCCGCCCGCCGCGGCATCGCTCACGGGGACATGGCGCGCGTCTATAACGACCGCGGCTCATTCGTTGCCCGTGCACGCGTCACCGACAAGGCGCGCGAAGGGCTGGTGGTGGGCTTGTCGATCTGGTGGAAGAAACTTTCCAGCGATGGCAAGAACGCCAACGAAGTGACCAGCCAGCGATTGACCGACATGGGCAGGGCGCCTACCTTCTACGACACCCTGGTGCAGGTTGAAAAATCTGCCCCTCCAACGCGAGATGAAACCCTCTAGATTTTCCCAGGCATTCAAGCCTTTGATGGCCGCCGCAGCCGCGGCCCTGATGTTGTCAAGCTGCTCATCCCTCTCCTACTACTCCCAGGCCGCACAAGGCCAGCTCGAATTGCTGACGGATTCCCGTCCGATCGACGACTGGCTGGCCGACCCCGCCACCAATAGCACCCTGCGCCACCGCCTGGAGGCGGCGCGCCAGATCCGCCGCTACGCGATCCAGGACCTGAAGCTCCCCGACAACGGCAGCTACACCAACTTCACCAACATCAAGCGCCCCTACGTGCTGTGGAACGTGGTCGCCACGCCCGAGCTGTCGCTGAAACCCATGCAATGGTGCTTCCCGGTGGCCGGCTGCGTGAACTACCGCGGCTACTACAGCAAGCAGGACGCGCAGGCTTATGCCAAGGAATTGCGCAAGCAGGGCCACGACGTCGAAGTGGGCGGCGTGAGCGCCTACTCCACGCTGGGCTGGTTCAGCGATCCGCTGGTGTCGACCTTCATCAACTACCCGGATGCGGAACTGGCGCGCCTGATCTTCCACGAGCTGGCGCACCAGGTCGTGTACGTGCCGGGCGATTCGAAGTTCAACGAATCCTTCGCCACCGCGGTCGAGCAGGCCGGCGTGGAAGGGTGGCTGGAACGCTTCGGCAACCCGGCAATGTCGGAAGCCTTCGACCGCTACAGCGCGCGCAAGAAGGACTTCATGGCGCTGCTGGTACGCTACCGCGGCGAGCTGGAGAAGAACTACGCCAGCGAACGCAGCACGAACGACAAGCGCGCCACCAAGACCCGCCTCTTCATTGCGCTGAAGGACGACTACCAGGTGCTGAAGGCGAACTGGGGCGGTTATTCCGGCTACGACCGCTTCTTCGCCGAGCCGCTGTCGAACGCCCACCTGGCCTCGATCGCCACCTACAATGACTTCGTGCCGGCCTTCCGCGCCCTGCTGCAGAAGGAGCGCAGCTGGCCCGCTTTCTACAAGGCGGTGAACCGGATCGCCAAGCTCGACAAGGCCGACCGCCATCGCGTCCTGCAGAAGCTCGCGGCCCCGGCGCCGACCGCGCCGCTCGTGGTGCAGCGCACCATGGGCGATGGAAACGTTATGGGCAGATAAGGTCTTGTAGAGGACACGTTCCAATCGACTTAAAAGATCTTGCGCGCATTGTCGCTGCCCGATAGCATCACATCAGGCGATGGCAAAGGCGCAAGCTTCGCGCGCGCACGTACTGACGGACCACAACGATAACCTTTCGAGACAAAAGGGCCCCCGATGGACAAGATCTGGCTGAAGTCGTACCCCCCGAACGTTCCTGCTGAAATCAATCCGGACCAGTACGGCTCCCTGGTGCACCTGCTGGAAGAATCGTTCAGCAAGTACGCCGACCGCAGCGCCTATGTGTGCATGGACAAGCACCTGACGTACGGCGAGCTGGATGCGCACTCGAAGAAGCTGGCGGCCTGGCTGCAAAGCCGCGGCATGCAGCCGGGCGCGCGCGTGGCCATCATGATGCCGAACGTGCTGCAGTACCCGATCGCGATCGCGGCGGTGCTGCGCGCCGGCTACACCGTGGTCAACGTGAATCCGCTGTACACGCCGCGCGAACTGGAACACCAGATCACCGACTCGGGCAGCGAGGCCATCATCGTGCTCGAGAACTTCGCGCACACCGTGCAGCAGGTAATGGGCAAGACCCCGCTCAAGCACGTGGTGGTGGCGAGCATGGGCGAGATGCTGGGCGGCGCCAAGGGCATGCTGGTGAACTTCGTGGTCCGCACCGTCAAGAAGATGGTGCCCGAGTTCTCGCTGCCGAGCATGGTGCGCTTCAAGGACGCGCTGGCGCAAGGCGCGCGCATGCCGTTCACCAAGGTGACGCTGAAGTCTTCCGACGTCGCCTTCCTGCAGTACACCGGCGGCACCACCGGCGTGTCGAAAGGCGCGACGCTGACGCACCGCAACGTGATCGCCAACGTGCTGCAAAGCGAGGAGTGGTCGAAGCCGGCGATGGGCGATGTGGGCAATGGCGAGCAGACCGTGATCGTGTGTGCGCTGCCGCTGTACCACATCTTCGCGCTGACGGCCTGCGCGATGTGGGGCATGCGCACCGGCGCCCTGAACGTCCTGATCGTGAATCCGCGCGACATCCCGGGCTTCATCAAGGAGCTGGGCAAGTACAGGATCAACATGCTGCCGGCGGTGAACACGCTGTACAACGCGCTGGTGAACCACCCGGACTTCGCGAGCCTGGACTTCTCCGGCCTGAAGGTGTCGAACGGCGGCGGCATGGCGGTGCAGAAGGCCGTCAACGACAAGTGGAAGCAGGTGACCGGCACCAGCATCATCGAGGGCTACGGCCTGTCCGAGACCTCGCCGGTGGCCACCTGCAACCGCGCCGACATCAAGGACTTCAGCGGCACCATCGGCCTGCCGGTGCCGTCGACCGACATCGCGATCCTGGACGATGCGGGCAAACCGATGGCGATCGGCGAGATCGGCGAGATCGCGATCCGCGGCCCGCAGGTGATGGCGGGCTACTGGAACCGCCCGGACGAAACGGCCAAGGTCATGACGGCGGACGGCTTCTTCAAGTCGGGCGACGTCGGCGTCATGGACGAACACGGCTACGTGAAGATCGTCGACCGCAAGAAGGACATGATCCTGGTCTCTGGCTTCAACGTCTACCCGAACGAGCTGGAAGGCGTGATCGCCGGCCACCCGGGTGTGCTGGAATGCGCCGTGATCGGCGTGCCGGACGAGCATTCCGGCGAAGCGGTGAAGGTGTTCGTGGTGCGCAAGGACCCGAACCTGACCGCCGAACAGCTGATGGACTACTGCAAGCAGCAGTTCACCGGCTACAAGAAACCGAAGTACATCGAGTTCCGCGACGAACTGCCGAAGACCAACGTCGGCAAGATCCTGCGGCGCGCGTTGAGGGACGAGAAGCAGCCGGCGACGACCGCGTAAGCGCATATCGAGCGCATGCAGCAGCTGGCTGCCGGAAGCCGCCCGTGTCCCGGGCGGCTTCGCGTTTTAATGGACATAGCATCAATTCAGAAGGTGAGGCACGGATGGACAAGTTTTGGCTCAAGTCGTATGAGAGTGGCGTACCCGCAGAGATCGATCCGACCCAGTACCGCTCCCTGACGCATCTGCTCGAGGAAGCGTTCCGCAAGTACGCCGACCGCGACGCCTACGCGTGCATGGGCAAGACCCTCAGCTTCGCCGAACTGGACAAGCTCTCGGCGCGCATGGCGGCCTGGCTGCAAGCCAGGGGCCTGCAGCCGGGCGCGCGCGTGGCCATCATGCTGCCGAACGTGCTGCAGTACCCGGTCGCGATGGCGGCGGTGCTGCGCGCCGGCTACGTCATCGTCAACGTCAATCCGCTGTACACCCCGCGCGAGCTGCAGCACCAGCTGGTCGATTCCGGCGCCGAAGCCATCGTGGTGC
Source organism: Massilia phyllostachyos (assembly GCF_021044825.1). Classification (GTDB taxonomy): domain Bacteria; phylum Pseudomonadota; class Gammaproteobacteria; order Burkholderiales; family Burkholderiaceae_D; genus Telluria; species Telluria phyllostachyos. Next base: position 11,959 of record NZ_JAJNOC010000001.1, read on the forward strand.
TCGAGAACTTCGCGCATACGCTCGAGCAGGTGCTCGACAAGACGCAGGTGAAGCACGTGGTGGTGGCGACCATGGGCGACCTGCTGGGCGGCCTGAAGGGCGCCATCGTCAACCTGGTGGTGCGCAAGGTCAAGAAGCTGGTGCCGGCCTTCTCGCTGCCGTCCGCGATCGGCTTCAAGCGCATGCTGTCGGAAGCCGGCGGCTTGAGCCTGAAACCGGTCGCCATCGGCCACGACGACATCGCCTTCCTGCAGTACACCGGCGGCACCACCGGCGTGTCGAAAGGCGCGGTGCTGCTGCACAAGCACGTGATCGCCAACGTGCTCCAGAACGAAGCCTGGTTCGGCCCGACCCTGAGCAAGATGCCGGCCGGCCAGCAGGCGCAGTTCGTGTGCGCGCTGCCGCTGTACCACATCTATGCGCTGACCGTGTGCGCCCTGCTGGGCCTGCGCGTGGGCGGCATGAACCTCCTGATCCCGAACCCGCGCGACATCCCGGGCTTCATCAAGGAACTGAAAAGCTACCGCATCAACATCTTCCCGGCCGTGAACACGCTGTATAACGGCCTGGTGAACAACGCCGAATTCGCGCAGCTCGACTTCTCGGGCATGCTGGTGTGCCCGGGCGGCGGCATGGCGGTGCAGAAGGCCGTGGCCGACAAGTGGCTCCAGATTACCGGCACCCCGATCGTGGAAGGCTACGGCCTGTCCGAGACCTCTCCCGTGGTCACCGCCAACCGCTGCGACATCACCGACTTCACCGGCACCATCGGCCTGCCGCTGCCTTCGACCGAGATCCGCATCCTCGACGAAGCCGGCAATGAGGTCCCGTTCGGCACCGCCGGCGAGATCGGCGTGCGCGGCCCGCAGGTCATGGCCGGCTACTGGCAGCGCGACGACGAAACCGCCAAGGTCATGACCGCGGACGGTTTCTTCAAGACCGGCGACATCGGCATCATGGACGCGCAGGGCTATACCCGCATCGTCGACCGCAAGAAGGACATGATCCTGGTGTCGGGCTTCAATGTGTACCCGAACGAGATCGAAGGCGTGGTGGCGGCGTATCCGGGCGTGCTGGAAGTGGCTTGCGTGGGCGTGCCGGACAAGAACTCGGGCGAGGCGGTGAAGCTTTACATCGTGAAGAAGGATGCGTCGCTGACCTCCGAGCAGCTGATGGCCTACTGCAAGGAGCAGCTCACGGGGTACAAGCGGCCGAAGTACATCGAGTTCCGCGAGACGCTGCCGAAGACGAATGTGGGCAAGATTCTGCGGCGCGAGCTGCGGGATGAAAAACAGCCGGCGTAGGTTCACGCAAACTGGGATCCCGGCCTGGGCCGGGATGACGGTTTTGAGGCAAACGCAGAGAACCGATTCCGTGGTCCGCTAACTTGGCACGTCGTCCCGGCGAAGGCCGGGACCCAAGTTCGCACCAAAGCCTCTAGCTTATTCGTACCGCGCCAGGCACGCCTTCATCAACACGAAACGACGCCAACTCCGCAATCCCCGACTTTGCCTCCCGCACATCATCCACCCCCATGAAGTGCGTCACCGTCCTCTTCGCCGTCACCTCCAGCAGCATATAACCCCGCTTGTCACTGCGCCCATACTGCATGTGCGGATTCTTCTCCACATGCTCGAGCGTCTGCTGCTGCGGCCGTGAACTCGACGTCACCGACGTCCCCACGAACTCCGCCGCCACCACCGGATTCTGCTTCGACACCGGCTTCGAGAAATCCGGCCTGAGCGACGTCGCATAGAAGGTGTGCACATCGCCCCCCAGCACCAGCGGATTGTGCGCCCCCTGCCGCACGATGGTGTCGAGCAGCCGCTTGCGCGCCGCCGGATAGCCATCCCAGCCATCGGTCCAGAAGCGCCCGTCGCCGGGTTGGATGACCGGCACGCTGCTCGACTGCGCCATCAAGGTCTGCTGCGCCAGGATGTTCCAGGTCGCGCGCGAGGTGGCCAGGCCCGACTCCAGCCACGCTTCCTGCTCGGCCCCCAGCATGGTGCGGCGCGGATCGGATAGCGCTTCGCAGGCGCGCGCGAACACCGCGTTCGAGCCGCCGCGGTTGGCCGCCTTGGCGCAGGCTTGCGGCGAGCGGTACTGGCGATCATCGAGCACGTGCAAGCGCGCCAGGCGCCCCCAGTCGTAGCGCTGGAACAGCGGCACTTGACTGAAGCCGTCGCGCCGGACGTGCGGCAGGCGCAGCGGCATGTGTTCGTAGAAGGCCTGGTAGGCGGCGGCGCGGCGGGCGGCGAAGTCCGCGGCCATGCGTTCGTCGCGTAGGCCGGCATAGTCGTTGGCCACCTCGTGGTCGTCCCAGGTCACGATCCACGGCGCCGCATGATGCGCGGCCTGCAGGTGCGGGTCGCTCTTGTACTGGGCGTAGCGGCGGCGGTAGTCGCCGAGGGTGAAGGACTCGTCGCTGCGCACCACCTTCGACGGATGCTTCAGGTGATACGGCCCCCACTCGTGATAACCGCGAATGCCGGGGGTATGGACGCGGCAGGAAGCCTAGTATCTAAAGGGTTTATCGGAAAGCTCGAGTGTCCATAGGTAGGGGCTCGAAAAGGGACGTTTTTCGGGAACAGTGTCCATACGTCCCGCTTTGTAGTGAGGAACGTATTGCCCTATCCTCTTCATGAGTCTGCACCTATCGGCAATCAGATCGACAAACTTGCGGATACGCTCAGTAACGTCAAACTGCTACCGGTAAGCAGGACCGTTCGACGATACTGTCGCTGCACGGCTGTCAGCCAGATCAACAATACCGGGTATCGACGGGAGGTGTCCGGCTTGATGGAGAACCCCATCCCATGTCGTCAATTTCGCATGAACCCTGTTGGTCAAGGCTTTAGCAATTGCCAGAGTTCTGTGCCGAGGATCGACGCAAGCCGCTCTGCACTGTCGAACGAAACATTACTCACGCATCGTTCTACTTGGCTAACGTATGTCCTGTGGAACCCTGCAAGTTCCCCAAGCCGCTCTTGTGACAATCCTTTTTCTAAACGCAAATTTCGCAAATTTTTCGCAAAAATCTCTCGGGCATTGCCTGTGGTCGGTGGTGAGCTCATAGAGCACAGGATGCGTACATTCCAGGCAGAAATCCACAGCATAAAAATCTACCGTATATATTTCTACCGGGTTTACATCTCGCTAGAGCGAGCGTACACTTACGAGAAGCGATCGGGACCGACTTGAGTTACAGCAAAGGCAGAGGAACGCACTTGATTCGATCAGAGTATTAAAATTGTGGAGAGGCAATAATGTTTCAGGTAGTTGAACCTTCGAGTCGTATTGACAATGCTAGAGCAGGCCTCCTTATTGGACAACTCAGGCAAACTCAATATTCGACTATCGAAGTCAATTCATGCGAACCAATAATTCACGTCGGTATATTATTTAAGTCGCGAGCAAAATCCGAATCAATTTTTAGACGGTATTTATGCACGTGCGTTTCGGCCGTTCTTGACCTGATCCATCAAGAGGATGTTATAGATGCTCAAATTTTTTCACAATTCTATTCATTTGGTGAGCCGCAGTATGTGTTGCATCAAGTAATAGAAATCTTCGAGGGTTATGATAGCGATGAGTATCAGCTGCTTTTAATAAAAAATTCTAACGGCGAGCTCTATTGTGATGGATTAACACAAGAGGCGGTCAGTAGCGATTACAGGCTAAGATCATTATGGAGGAAATGAAAAATCGGTGTTGGGGGCGGCAGCGCAGCAAAATAAGAGACTGAGAAAGATTGCATCTCAGAGGAAATGCGAACCACATGATGGGTGGTCGCAAGGGCGCCCAGGTAACAACAAATGCTATATATAGATGAGTGAGGAAAGGATCTGCCTGTGGCCGAAAATCTTGAATCCGACTATGCAAAGGTGCCATTTGATTTCCCTAAGCCTATCTGTCCCGGCGCAGTTCCAGGGGGACAGCCGAAATTTTTAGTGACGAGTTATCAAGGAAAATTTTATTCCCCAGGATGTACTCCTCCTGAACTGTACGAGCGATGGAAAATTTGCGAAGAAATTGTCCAAGAGCTAACGATCAAGTCACGTGAATCTAAAGCCGGTAAGCGCTCACATATGGGCGAGGTAGCGATACTTGAGCAATACCTTAAACGCTTGATACAGACGGATTGGACATCTGAGGCTGAAGCGAGATGGATCATCCGACGAGTGGCTCTTACTTTAGAATGGCCTGTGCCTTAATAAATTTTGCTAACTCTAATCACTGAATTCCATCCTTCAATTACCGGATGAAAGCTATGGGCATGCGGTGGCGTAAGAGAGTACTCTACTGGCATATATATAAAAATCGCGCTTCCGGTTGGCTACTAACCGAACAGGTAAAATCTAGTTATATTAATGGCTGGCGTGCAATCGAATCGGAATTAATGCCTTTGTTCGGAAATGATTTTTCTGCCGCATGGCACTGGCTCAATACCCCGGCGAGTGCACTCAACAATAGCCGACCTATCGACTTAGTTACAGCAGCCCATATCGAAACTGTTCGAGACCACCTTATAAGGCTGGAATACGGGGTTTACACTTAATTGAGTCCGCAAGCAGAATTGCACCCTTGCTTTAAAAGGAACGCAAGCAAAGGTGCTTTGAATATGGAAGAATCAATGATCGTGCCATCGAGTGAAGACGAGGACATGAAGGTATTGAACTTGACGATTCACGTGCCGCGGCACCTTCCGGTAAGCGTTGTGGAATCGCTGGAAGAAGGAATGGAAAAAGCAGTCCAGATCATCGCTAGAAGTAATTTTTTCCAGGATCTAGTCGACTCCGCGGATAAGGTAGCGCGATTAATTGTCACCCAAGTTCGTCCGGCCGGCTACCTGCTGGAGGACCGCGTTGCTCGGATGGCTACAGTAAAAGAAGTGTTCAAGGAAGGCGACTGGCTGACAGCGGAAGATATCAACAAGCTGCAGAAAAAGCCTCCCGCGAGAAAGTCACTTCCTGCAAGCGATTGGAAGCGCCGAGGGCGAATCTTCAGCGTCTCATACGATGGAAAAGCATACTATCCTCGTTATCAATTTGACGCGATGTATCAACCTCTGCAAGTCATCAGCGAAATTTTGAAGGCTTATGGCGAATGTGTGGATACTTGGTCACTGGCGACCTGGTTCCACTTTCCTAACGGTTGGATCGTGAAGGAAATTGGTAACTTGGCCATGCCAGTTGCTCCTAAAGATGCGCTTGAACGGTCCGGTGACGTCATCAAAGCCGCTCGCAACCAAAAAGGTACTTACGTTGCGTAGGTTTGCATCCTGCCGTTGAAATTTAATGAGTGGGCATGCTGGTGCAAGTTTTGCAGCCGGGCGGGAGAAGAACGTCTCGCGCCCCACGGTAGTGGGATCAAGAATTTGGCCGCTGACTCCGGGCTGCTGCAGCTTGAGCCGCGTCTGATCAAGAGCGCTAAGACGGCAAAGCCGCGAAGCCATTGCGAAAGTCGTGCCCAAACGGACGCCAATTTGCGAGTCAGTGCGAGTAGGATTGTACGCTGCGCTTCTCCGGCACCTGCAGCCGATTCTGAGATCACAGTTTTGTTCTACCGCGACCTTCTGGCCGATCGCAGAGGCGTGAGCCTAAAATGCCCGACACGTAGGGCTATTAGCTGCAATTACTGCCACGCCTGGCTTGACGGCGGAAACACCGCAAGCGGAACAAGCCAGTAACCGTAGACGAACGTTTCGACGTCGGCCGTGCGGAAAGCCAACAAATCTTGAGGGCGAAAGGACTACTCAAATGGCTAGTGTGGGAAGCTTAGCTCGGGTCGTTGTCTTGGGGTGGCATGCAATCGACGCGCCATTTGGCGTGATTTAGTGCTTCACTGAGAAGCATTTGTTCATTGTCGATCGGTCGATCCTCGCATCGCTTCAAGTTGCCACCATCGATGGTGTAGCTCCAAGTAAATTGGCCTCGCTTTACCTCGCTCACGATGATGTCAATCCTGCGTCCTTTGTACACTTCGTTATGTCTCATCATTTTCACGGAATTATTAAAATCATACTTTAGCACAAAGAAGCGAAACAAGATTACACATTGAGCACTTGTGCGAACTACAGATTAAGAACCACAGGATAACGGTAGAAATGGCACATGGGCGCCGCACGTGGGAGCCTAAACCAGTTCGTTCCATGCACGCGCCAGCGTAGCCAGTCTTCACAGCAGTTCAGACACTGTCTACTGTTTTAACTCAAGTGGACCATGCACACTGTTGCTTAATGACTTCAGTTTCTCACTCAATGGAACCTCACGAATCCCTGGAGGTCAGCATAAGGATGTAGCAGAACTTACGCTTCTCAGTAATACCCTGGCTTCTTCGGTTCAGGAGCATCTAGAATCAGATCCGAAACCGATATCAAAGGATCAAGCCAGTTAGCTTTTGCGTGTGCCCAGCTCAGCCATTCCTCATCGTCTTGGGTCAGCGAGCTTTCAGCTACTTTGCGTTGCTCGAAGGCTTTTAGAAATTCACGAATTCGCTCAGCACGCTCCCAATTTAGAGCCTGTGTTTCCATTTCTTGAAAGCGTGAAGCCTCTAACTGACGCCTTTTTATTGATCGCTCATAGTTCTCTTTAGCGATTTGACGATCTTGCTCTTTTTGCAAGTCATCCATTTTTTTAGCATAGGTCTCCTTTGCTAGAGCTAAAATGCCAGCCACAACCTCGCTGAGCCGCTCCTCTAGCAGTGTCTTTGGAGTGTCACGCCAAGTCCTAGAAGGCCAACTACCAATTGTAACGACAAGTACGCCTGTAGCATGGTAGTCGTATTGTGGAATACTCGGGTACTCGGTCGAGATCCCTCTACGAAAACGGTCGAAATACCTCTTCTGCGCAGCTTCTTCAGCTTCAGTAGCCACATGGACACTGCGTTTGACTTGTTCAGTAAGAGAGAACGTTAGCTCGATCCCTGTGGATTCCTGTCGCAGCTTTGTGACGGCATTTTCAGGCTCTATAAAAGCTAAGAAACCATGAACGGTTAACGCGGAAAGTAGCGTATTCGTAATGCCCAACGCCCGGTCAAGGCATTGGAAAGTTGACGAAATGTTCAGAATTTCTTTAGGTGCGCTCCTTAAATTGGTATCCGTCGGCCAGCCGCTTTTACGGTGAAGTTTTGTCGATGCTGCCTGTACAAGCGGATGTAGTTGAAAAGGACCGCAGATTAAACCTTGGTCCGCTGATTCTTTTCGAAGCTTAACAAGTTCGTCGCGTACCTCGCTCTGGAATTTTAATTGCTCATCTGATAATTTAAGCATTTTTCTGGTTTTTAGTTGAGCTCCGGTTAGTGATGGCAGAGGTACCCGTTTCATGACTCGGCCTGCTTTTACCTTACTCCAGTAGCCTCTGCTAGGCAGTGGAATCGCAAGAGAGCGGCAAATTTTCGCCAAGCCAACATCTGAGAGGCCATATCGAAACGCAACCAACGTAACAGGTTCGCTCCAGACCTCTTCATAAAGAGTTTCACGGTCCACTTGAGCTACTTCATGATTGATCATAACAAGCTCCCATTTTAGTGCCCGAGCAACTAATATTTTGCCACGTAGCTAGACGCTTAGAGATCCTATGAAGGACATGGTTGAACTTAAAAAAATTTGTCGAAACGGCAATTCGACCTGGGCACTGGCAAAGGCTAACCGGCCGAGGCCAGCTAACCGGACTAGACCACCAAGATTTAAACCATTTAGTAAAAGCTCCATCACTTTTCGTAGCACCGCTGCTGAAACATGAGCAAGCAAACGGGCATTAGCTTTGCTGACCCATTCTGTTTGGCCTTGGATAATCCGATTTGGCTCTGCTTGGGGAGTTTCGTAAACTAGGCCACGAGTGCCGAATCGACGAGTGCGATAGGCGCAATGTTCATTTTTGATTGCATTGACCAAAAGGTGTCGGCTCCCCAATTTTCTTGCCACGTGAGAGAGGTGCACGTATCCGATGATATCACTTGCAAAACTTATAGTAATTTTCATGACAAGTACTTCAAATAAGAAATTTAGAATAAAAACTCTAGTGATGATAATTGATTCCTTTTGGCAATATGGAAAGGCTTTAATCTGGGCCAGCGACACGTCTTGATAATCCGCAACGGGTATCTAGTGTGCTGACCGCGAAGTTGATTGAACGCGAGTAACGGCAGGGCCTCAGTCAAGCTGCAGACCTGCATCGCGCGAGACAGTAGATTCATTGACAACAGATTTCGTTGTAAAAAACATAGCGACGATGTATTCTGGAAACCTTACTTCCAGTTAATTTGACCCTGCCTTTGGTATGGTTATGTAACGTAATGACGTCGAAACGATGAATGAACTTCTAACCGAAGCCGCTCGAGTAATTTCACAGTGGCTGGAAACGAAACTCCCTAGCTTGGGACCACAGTGGTGGGCTGATAACGTGGTCAACAGGCTCACTTTTCAGCAACAGCGCCTGATCGACGAACGCGCGGTCGATTCGTTCGCCGGGCTGGATCTGGCAGCTCTACTTAGGGTGCTCGACCAGAACTGGAATGAGCTCGCGCCAATAGAACGCCTTCCACGGGAAGCGAGGAGTTGGGTGAAGGAACTGCAAAGTGTGCGGAACCGATGGGCGCACGCACCCTCAGGAGGGCTCAGCCCCAGCGATGCTTATCGTGACGCCGACACGTTAGAGCGACTGCTCAAGGTAATAGACAGTGATGATGCATTGCTGCAACACATTGCCACCTATAAGGACGCAGCGCTGGGCAAGATTGCCCCCTCACCTAGGGCGCCCGACGCCCCGAAGCTACAGGTGTCCTCTACCGTGAGTTCCGAGATCGTTTCCACGAACGTTCAGCAATGCCCCGCGCAAAAATTCGCAATCGGCGAGTTGTTGTGCTTACGTTCCAACCCTGACGTCCTCGTTCCTGTACTCGAAGTGTTATCAGGCTTGGGCACCGAAACACGCTATCGCGTGTTTGAAAACGGTGCACGCCAGGTCTACTACGAGAGCCAATTAAAGAGCCTCGACGCACCAGTCGATCATCGCAAACACCTGACAGCGGTCGAATTGTCAGCGATGCTGAGTGCTGTGCAGCTGTCGTCTCCCTCTGCATCGACCCTGTATTCGCTTAACTCTGGTAGGGTTCGCTTCGTCCCCTATCAATACCGCCCGATATTCAAGCTGATTCGCGCAGATCGTCCGAGACTTCTAATTGCCGATGAGGTCGGCGTGGGCAAGACGATCGAGGCAGGTCTCATCCTCAAGGAATTGCAAGCCCGTAGCGACATCAAGTCAGTCCTGATCATCTGTCCCAAGGCGCTGGTGTCGGAGCGCAAGTGGGAGCTTGAAATGAAGAGGTTCGACGAGCACTTTACGCCGATGAACGGTGCGCTGCTGCGGCATTGCATTAAAGAGGCGCATCTGAACGGCGAATGGCCTAGCCAATACGAGAAAGCCATCCTGCCAACCTCTCTCTTCGATAACGACCTGTTGTTCGGGAAGCCAGGCAAGGGCCGTGCTCGTGAACCAAGCTTGTTGGAGCTCGACCCGCCACCAAAATTCGATCTGGTCATCGTCGACGAAGCGCACCACATCAGGAACAGTGAAACCTATCTGCATCAGGCGGTACGCTATTTTGCTGACAATGCAGAAGCGGTCGTCTTTCTATCGGCAACGCCCGTCCAGCTGGGACGTGAAGACTTGTACACCTTGCTTAATGCGCTGCGACCAGACCTCATCATTGACTCCGCGAGCTTCGCTCAAATGGCCGAACCCAACAGCTTCATCAACGCCGGCATTCAGGCCTGTCGACGGGGCGAACCAGGCTGGGCTGAGGCAGTACGAGCAGAGCTTCGTCACGTCGCCGCGACACCATGGGGCCGCGAGGTATTGGCGGCTAACCCCGGCTTTCAGCACATCTACGATGGCCTGCAAGAGGAGGACGACGACGGCACAGCACGCATCCGGACCATTCAAGCCCTGGAAGACCTCTACACGTTCAGCGCACTGATCAACCGAACTCGCCGTCGTGACATCGGTGAATTTACGACGCGAAAAGCGGAGACGGTTCCAACGAATTTCACGCCGGACCAACAGGCCCTGCACGACGACCTGCTCGGTGTCATCGCCCGCATCCTTGCGCGACTACATGGCAACCAGAACGTTAAGTTCATGATGACGACAGTCAGCCGGCAAGCCGCCAGCAGCTTGTATGGTCTAGCGCCGACGCTGGAGGATATGTTGACGGGTAAGCTGTCCCGTCTAGAGGCAGAAGATGGCAGTGACGATACCGTCGACTACGCGCTCGCTTTTGTGGATAGCATTCGGAGCGATATCGAAGGACTAATCGAGCGCGCGCGAAACCTAGACCCGGCTGATCCGAAGGCGGACGCCTTCATGCGGATCGTAAAAGAAAAGCTGGTTATGCCTCGTAACAAGATCCTCGTGTTCAGCACGTTCAGGCATAGTCTGCGCTATCTCGCCAGCAAACTCTCCACTACGGAGATCCGCTTTGGCTTAGTCCATGGGGACATTCCGGACGAAGAACGGGCGGCGCTGCGCAAGCGCTTTTCTTTGCCGAAAGATAACCCTGACGCCATCGACCTGCTCCTGTCCTCCGAGGTCGGCTGCGAAGGTCTGGACTTCCAGTTCTGCGATTGCCTGATTAATTTCGATTTACCTTGGAACCCGATGCGCATCGAGCAGCGTATCGGCCGTATCGACCGCTATGGGCAGCAGTCTGAAGCCGTCGCAATCTTCAACCTGATCACCCCCGGGACCATTGACGCCCAAATTTATGACCGTTGCTTGTCTCGTATTGGTGTCTTTCAACATGCCATTGGCGGCAACGAGGAAATTCTGGGCGAAATTGGTCGTGAGATGCGAAGCATAGTCGAGAGCTTCACACTGAACGACGAGGAGCGTAGCAAGCGACTTCAGCAGCTGACAGACAATAAGATCAGGCAAGTCGAAGAAGAGCAGCGCCTCGAAGAGCGACAAGGCGAGCTGTTTGGCCTGAATCTGGCGGCCGCGACCTGGGAGCAACGGTTGGCACAGTCCCGCAGCTATTGGCTGGAGCCGCACGCTTTGTCCAGTGCTGTTTCCCTCTACTTGCGCCAGCGCTTGGAAAAGGAACAAGAGTATTTGTTGGGCGATAAAGCGTTAAAAACGCTACGCCTAAGCCAGGAGGCGAGAGCAACCTTGCTCGAAGACTACCGAAAACTACCACGCTCTACCGACTCAATGTACAGAGCCTGGGAGCGGTGGTTAAAGGGGAGCTCGCCAACGTTGCAAGTAACGTTTGAACAGGAGTGCGCGGTAGACAACGCTGGCGCAGTATTAATCTCGCTCGGCCACCCATTGCTTCGTCAGGCCGCAGCCTACTTGCAAATCGGCGAAAGCGTGGCGGTTCGCTTGCGCGCCAACCATGACACATTGCCAGTTGGGACGCATCCGTTTGCGCTCTACCGGTGGGCCAAGCAAGGCGTCAAGCAAGACGATGCGTTGGTCCCGGTCATCGGCGATAGCGCTTTATCGGCCCACTTGCTGGAGTTATTGCAGTCGGCTGAGGACGCCCCGACCCTAGACCTGCCGTCCCAACACGTCTGGGATGAGCTCGATGCTGTCCATCACCATCAATGGCTTGCAGAGACGACAAAGCATGCGGAAGAGAACCGCCAACTCGTGGGCGCCCGTGTTCAAAGCCTGACTGCAAGCTTCAGTGCCCGTCAGGCGCTTCTCCAACAGCAGATAGCGGAAGCTACAGACGACAGAATCAGGCGGATGAGGCAATCCGAACTGGAACGTGCCCAAGTCGACCTTGAACGAAGAACTATCGACCTACGTCGTGCCGCCGAGAGCGGTGACATCCACGCCACGCCCGTGGTGTTCGGCATCTTAGAGATAGCGAGGCTCGCATGAGTGTCATCCATACAATCGCAGCCCAGCGGCAGAAGTTGCTCGATGGACTAGACGCTAACGAAGGCGACATCAACCTGCGCATCTTCGAAGACTTTTACCCGGACGAAGCCCACTTCATTTATGAACTGCTGCAGAATGCCGAGGATGCGGGCGCCACGGACGCCAGTTTCGAACTCTTCGACGATGCATGTGTTTTCCAGCACAACGGTAGCCGGCACTTCAACGAACGAGACATTCGCGGCATTACCGGCATCTTCAACAGCAGTAAAAAAGACAATTCCGACAAAATCGGAAAATTCGGGGTCGGGTTCAAATCCGTGTTCGTTTACACCGACTCGCCAGTCGTCTATTCGCGAGACTATAGTTTCCAGATTGTGAAACTGGTGCTTCCCAAAGAACTCCCCGCTAAGCCCGGACTTGGTGACAAAACACGCTTCGAGTTTCCCTTTAACAATCCAAAAAAAAGTGCATCGGAAGCCTTCGCCGAGGTCAAAGCCGGACTAGAACAACTGTCGGAGACGACACTACTGTTTTTGAACAACCTGCGTTACATCAGCTGGACAATTGGACTTAAAAAAGGAGAAATCATGCGCGAGGAGCACTCCGCCGCGCATGTCGAAGTCTTGAAATCGGTTGAAGGCGAAGACGTCCACAGTTCCCACTGGCTGCGTTTCGCAGAACAGATTGATACGTCGCAACCAATTACTGGCGCGGTCGACGGCATTGAGAAACAAAAGGTGGCAGTCGCCTATGAACTCGCATTGCTGAGCGACGTTAAACATTTTGACCCGCAGCTCGCCTTTTCTAAGCAATTCAAGATCGTCCCCGCTGTTCGGGGCAAGGTGTCAGTCTTCTTTCCTGCGGAAAAGGAAACCTCAGGCCTCCGTTTTCACTTGCACGGTCCGTTCATACCGGAACTGAGTCGCGCAAGCATTAAGAACTGTCCAGAGAATGTGCCGCTCTTTGATCAGTTGGCCGCGCTGTCTGCTAGTTCGCTTCATGCAATCAAAAAACTTGGGTTGCTGACTGGTGAGTTTCTCGCGGTTTTACCGAATAATGACGACCAGCTTCCGGAGCGTTACGTCAATATCCGCAAGGCCATCCTTGCCGAGATGCGTACAACACCATTGGTGCCCACTAATACAGGCCGTTACGCGCCTGCACAGCGTTTGTATCAAGCGCGCGCAGCGCTCAAAGCGCTGATCTCCGGACCCGACTTGGCTTTTGTAACAGGGCGAATTGATGAGCCAGGATGGGCGATCGGTGCTACCCAGAGGAACAGCAATCAAGATCGTTTCCTTGCGAGCTTGAACATTGCGAGTTGGGACGCGGATGACCTGAAAGCATTTCTCGAAGCCCGTGCGAGCGATGAAGCATGGGACAATGACGAACCTGACCCCGAGGTAGTCGCGTGGCTGAAAGGGAAACCGGCAGAATGGTTTCAAGCGCTCTATGCGGCTCTTCTGCGCCATTGTGAAGACCATGGCGATTACGGCAACCTCGACGAAGTTTTATTTGTTAAGCTCGTTTCAGGTGAACTAGGAATCGCCAAAGAAGCATATTTTCAGGCGAGCGCTCACGACGGTACTGATCCCTTGCCGAAAGTGGACAACACTGTTTTCACTGTCGGAACCAAGAAATCGCAGCAGGAAGATGCAAAACGGTTTCTCGAAAAGTTAGGCGTTCGGGTGCCGAACGAAACCGATCAAATACATCTTCTTCTCCAAGCCCGCTATCGAGAAGAGAGTGAGGTGCCAGACGACGATGTCTACCTTGCTGACCTAAAGCGGATGATTTCGTTTTTAGAAAAAAATCCGGATGCATACGGGACGTTTTCTAGATATTACCTTTTTAAGGTGGATGCGCCAGAGTTCGACTGGGGTATGGCTGAGCATGTTTATATAGATGAACCTTTCGCATCTACTGGTCTAAAGTGTTTGCATGAATTGCAGAAGGACCAGGACAAGCGCCGCTGGCCTTTAAACCTCTGGTACGCCAGTTGCGGCATCCCGCTCGACAAAATAGTGAAATTTGCGGAAAAGGTCGGATGCCAGGTCAGCCTAAAAGAAATTTATGTTCGGACATCATGCTTCAAGAACCCACAGTGGCCCTACCTGAGAACTGCACCTGGAGGAAGACAGGGCAATAGCATTAACCGAGATTTTCTTCTGACGGCGGAAGCATGGTCCTTACTAGGTGCAAAACGTCTTGATACCGCTCTGTTATTCTGGAACGTTCTTCGTAAGGCTGATTTCCTGCAGCCCTCCATCTGGCGTGCTTGCTATCAAGTAACCGAAAAGGGCGGGCCACTCTATGCGCCTTCGCAGTTGATATGTCAGCTTCAAAGCTATGCTTGGGTGCCGCAAACCGACGGCAGCTTCGTCAAGCCGAGTGAAGCCTCTCTTGCAAATCTGCCAAGAGGTTTCTACGTGGACCCGAACGCTAAATGGCTGGAAGCTATCGGATTCGGCGCGGCTGAAAAGAAGCGCATCACTGAGAATACACAGAGAGCCGCACAACGGGACGAACTTGGGTTCAAATCAGAGGAAGAGTTACGCCGCGCTCAAGAATTCGTGAAGCTTTCGGAAGAGCAGCAGCGGCGGATACTTGAGGAGATAGCGCAGCGTCAGCATGAACCCGTCGAGCTTCCAGAACGTGCTGTGCGCAACCTCGCACTGCGCCAGCAGCGCGTCGGTGACGAAGCCCGAAAAACGCCAGAGAAAGAGGCAGAGATACGTCCACGGGCTGTGCAAGTCGGCGTTGCCGAGACAAAAATACAGGCTAAATTGTACCTTGCTGACCAGTACACCAATGGCAACGGCGAAATGATATGCCAGGCTTGCAAGGACGAGCTTCCTTTCAAGTTGCTCAACGGCGCCTATTATTTTGAAGCTGTGGAGGTCGTGGCGGATTCGCGTAAGCGCTTTCGGGAAGCTTTTTTGGCATTGTGTCCCAATCACGCCGCGGCTTATCAGTATGCGAACGCGCAGAAGCACTCCATGCTTGAGCTGCTTGAAACAGCAAATGGCAGTGAAATTGAAGTATGTTTAGGTGGTATTGAAACGACAATCTACTTTACGCAAGCCCATCTTGCCGATATCTGTGCGTGTTTCGAAGCGGATGTAGAGGAAGCCTAGAAACTAAAGAGCCCCTAACAAAATACATACTGTCCAGAGGGGCAATAAAATTATGCACTGAGCTATTCCGATCACCGCCTATCGGCCAATAGCAAACAAAGACTCATAACGCAATGCGGAGATCGATAGTAGACGCCCAGCTAGACCGGCCGGAGAAGCCAGCTTTATGCTGCGACGTAATCTCCTACTCGTTTAATCTGCCCTAAGTAGTCACGCAAAACTTATCGTGAATTCGCTGCCGAAACCTTTATTAGGGACTGAAGCTTGTTGAGCAAGTCGGCCCCGTTCATGGCGACATAGCGGCGCCAGAATACACGGCGTGCTTCCACAAATTTAGATGCGATTGAGTTCAGAACTGTAAAGGCGAAAATAAAAATATTGATATGCGGAAGCTTAGGTTCGTCGGCCCCGGTATCGCCGATGCGCTATCAGGGTTTTTCGATTGCGGCCAGTAACTCAGGCCGCAATCGCCTTATATTTGGTGCAAGGCGCAACTGCACGTCGTACAGCCATATTGCGGCGCTGCACCCAAGGGTAGAACACATTTTACAAAGTGGTGCTTAGGCGGGTGATGCCAACCAACTAGTGCGCCACTCACGCGTGCCGCCCCTCCAACGACTGCCGTGATCAGCACATCGTTTCCACTTACGTTCGATGTCAACGGAGGTGCTCCGGGTGGATGAAGCCATCCGGCCATATGATGGGCCGAGTAACATGCCGCGGTCGGGTGACCATAACTGTTGCCATGGCCAAAGGAATAGACCAGCCGTTTATATTTCGACGTTATCGACGCAGCTGGGGCACCACTGCTGCCGCTACCCTTCAGGTTGCCACCATGATGCGGTACGACGACTGCGGCCAGATCAGCAGCCAGAAGCACTGGCGGCATGTATCTGTAATCGCAATCCCCGGCAATCAACCAGCTTCGGTATGGTGGAGCGGTTTCCACTTGGGGTACCTGGGTCACTTGGGCGACGATGCCATGAGTGTTGGGCTGGCTGCCATTACCGCGGACTAGAGTAATCGTATGATGCGAGTGCAGCCCAGCCGTCAGGGTCTGGCCGGCGGCAAAACGATACACCTTGCGACCATTGCCGATGATGGATGTCACGATTGTCTTTTGGTGAACCGTAACGCCACCATCCGGTACAATCCAGTCCACATCCAGTCCGGACAGTGATCCCGCAGGGACGCAGCGGTAGGCACTGACGTGATCGTCGTGCCAGTGCGTGAGAATCACGTTGGGCGACTGGCCAAAACACAGCGTAATAGGAATTGATGCCGTATGCAATTGTGACTGGATCGGCAATCCAGTGTCGACGTAGAGTGACGGCCATACGGCACGTGGTCGCTGTTGCGACCGCTCGACATTACACAAGGCGACCGCGTTAGCTTGGCCGACGTCGAATGCACCTAGATAATCAGCACGCGCGCTCGCGACGAAGCTCTGCAGATCTGACGAACTCAGGACTGTACAGCCGCTGATCGACGACAGATTCGTCAACGCCTTTGCAGTTTTTCCGCCTACCGTTTTGGCCGCGAACGCGACTGGCACGCCGGCATCGACGATGCTTTGGTAAAGCATGCCGGTGCGTCCTCTCGCCATCAGAGAGAGGTCGTCGAATCGTACCAGGAACCATAATTTGTGGATCGCGCCAATGATGGCATCGGTACGATCGTCATCGTCGTTGAATTGCCCATGCACGCGCAATGCCTTGGCCCACCGAATCAAATCGAATGGTATATCTGCTTGCAGCGTCGAAAGCGGAACGACCGCCATTGGGTCGGCCCGGCGCCCCACTGGTCCGGTCAACCATCTAATCCAGCTTTTCTCGATACCATCGGGATCGTCCAAAGAAAAAAGTGGGTCGCTTCTTCGTTGCATCAGCCAGTCCGCATCGATCAAATGCAGCCTGATGGTGGCGACACCCTTCTTCGCATTGATCCGAACACTTTCGACATTCCCGTAGGCCTGGCTTGGCACAGGCGGCCGATCCCACTGTAGCATCGGTTCTGGGGAAAAATAGCGATTCATATCATCGACCTGCCATCAAGAAATCTCGATGGTAGTCCGACATTTCCTATTCGACAAATATTTTTGTGAAGACTAAAGTAGTTCTTCCAAAGATCGCCGACCAGTTGCAGTCGGTGCCAACGGAAAGTGTTGCTCGACAACGCGGCTATTCACAAAGGCTAGGCGATGGAGAAAAAGTCCGGAACTCAACCTTATTGGGATCGTCTGGAGCACGCTAAGTACTTTTGGAGTCGTTTCGTCGCCATGGACGGCGCGGCACTGCTCGCCGGAACTCAATCCTTGATAAAAGGTTTCGGGAGGAATTCATAGTAAGTTTTTCCTGACTACTTAGGTCGCGGACGGCTCAACACAATTGCGCGAAACGCGAATCAAAATAAAGAATGGCCGTGGTTGGCTTGAGCCACCACGGCGCTGCCGTTACCCCTCGCCCTCCTCGTCCACGGTGCCGGTGATGCGGATCTGCCCGAGCCCGGATTCGCCCAGCAGGTAAAGGTTCGCTAGGTACAGCAGGTCTGGCGTGGCATCGAGCGCTGCTGGTTTGTTCAACTCGAAGGCGATCCGCGGATGCAGCTCTACTCCCGGCACGCAGACGAGTGGTTCGATTCGCTCCAGCACGGCCGCAAGTTGCGACACGGCCGGCGCGCCGACGGCGAGCAGCCGCGCCACTGCTGGGTTTGGTACCGCACGCGTACGCAACAAAGCAAGCAGTACCTCGAGGCAAGTACGTAACTCGGCGGCCAGTTCAGATGACACGGCGCCGCTGCGCTCGATCTTGCTAGCGACGCTGTGCAGGCGCGCAGCCAGCGCAGCACTGGCGTGGCGCACCTGGCCCGCATCGAACATGAGGACCAGCGCGGGAGCGCGCCACAGCGCGATGCTAAGAAGATCGAGTACGATGGCTTGGGTGGGGGCATCAGCCCCGTCCAACGCTGTCACTAGGCGCGGCAACAGCTGCGTTGCCTGGTCTGGACATCCCAGCAGGCAGGCGATCGCTAAGCGCCCGCGGTCAAGCAGTCGGCGCTCGGCGAAGCAGGCATCGACTTGCGCGCGGACCGTGGGCCATGCTTCTGGCGGCAGATCGACACGCAGGCTGCATACAATGAACATGTACTCCACCGCCAGGTCGCGCACATGGGGATGTGCCGTGCAGTCATCCCACAGCACGTCGTTCATGCGCGCCAGCACGGGGGCGCATGCCCTGATGGTTTCGGCGAACTTGGCAGGGCAATCCCGGTCGGCGACCGAACGCCCGCCCGACCAGATGTCGAGCATGAGGCGCCGCACCTGGGTGCGCACTTGCTTGATCACGTCGCGCACCGCTTCTTTACGGTAGCCACCATTGCGCAGCGCCTCGGTAGCGCGATACAGCGCGCTCAGTCTCTGGTCGAGTAGCGCCAGTTCAGGACTGCGCCAATGGTCTTCTAGCTGGCGCCAACCGCGTAGCGGTGGCGCGCCCGGCACTTGGGCAGCCAGTGCCTCGGCGTCCGCAGCCACCCAGGTTGCGCGCACTGCGGCGAAACCGGCGCTCGCCGGATCGCAGGGAATAAAGCGCAATTGGTAGGGATCATCGCTGCCATAGCTGAACTCGAGCTGCAGCCGCGCTGGCACGTCCACGCGTAGTGGGAACGCAGGCGAGGCAAGGCGCAAGCGGTAAGCCAACACCTTGCCTGCCTCGCTCGCCGCGCCCTGGCGCAGCGGCAGTTCGAGCACGGCCTGACCTGCTGGCAGGGTGAACACTTCGTCGACGGGGATCATCTGGCGCAAGCCCCGGCGCGGCTCGATCCGGCCTTCGCGCACCAGATGGAAACGCTGGTAACGGCCAGCGGCCGGGACCCGGATCGACAGGTCGGGCAGACGTTCGTACCACAGCGGCTCGTCCGCGGCGGATTCGCGCCATGTGAGCAGGCGCGCCGCGCCGCCGACCAGGCTCGATGCCGGCCACGCCGGCCAGCCGTCGCGCACCAGCGCCGCTGCGAGTGGCGCTATCAATCCATCAGCGCCGCAGGCAAGCACCAGCGCCACGCAATTGCCGCGCCTAATCCCGGCTTTGGCTTGGACCAAGGCATCCTGGAGCGCTTTCTTCTGCAGCGTCGGCGCCTCGAGAGGGCTGGCAACCGTGAACCATTCACCGGGCTTCGTCTCCCATGACGCCGCAGTCCCAGGCTGTGCGTCCGGTCCCGCGCTCCAGGCGCCGAGCTGGTCGCTGGCGCGGCAGCGCTGGCGCTGCAGCGCTCCAGCTGCGAGACTCTCGAACGCCGCCGCATTCGGCACCTCGAGCACATCCAAGCGTTCCCAGGCCAAGCCGCGCATCTGCGGCACTCGCTGGTCGAGCTTCGGTGCGCGCCGCGCCTGCAGCGGCGTGATTGTCACCATCTCGCCTACGTGGTCAAGCACTAGCACGTAGTCGTCGGCGGCGACAGGTTTGCCGCCGTGTTCCGCACCGAGCCAATCGAATAATGCAGCGACGCTGCGCGGCAACGGATCGGCGCGCTCGAAGCGGGCGTTTAATCCGCGCCGCGCGGCGCCAAGCGCGAAATCGTCGATGGCGTCGGGTGTCAGGTAGGTCAGCGGCGCCTTGCCGAAGAAGCTGGCCAGCCTGGTGGCAAAGGCCAGCGCTGCTTCGTCGCGGCGGCCACCGGCGTCGCCGCGTCCCTGGATCACGTCGCTCATCGCCAGTAGCGGAGCATCAGTGCACAAGCTCATCGCGGTTGCATCACCCAAGTCGAGTGCAATCTCGCCGTGCACCGCGCTAGCCCAGTATTGGCGCAGCAAGCGAAACGGCAGTCGCCCGCCTACGCCGCCTGCGGTCCAGGCCGGCCAAGGCTCGGATAAATCGACCACCGCGGCAGTAGCGGGCTCGCATTGGGCCGGGGCCTGAGCGACTTCGAGCGGCTCCGACTTGGTCGCGAGGGCAGCCAGCAACCGTTGCACGATGCGCTCGGCGGCAAACAAACTGAGGCTGTCGATCGCGAATTCTTCCTTCCCGATCCTCACCGTGCCCGCAGCGGCTGACATTAGAGATAGGCGCACTTGCAAGGTGCTGTCCCCGAGCGTCAAGTCAAAGCCGCCTGTCACGGGTTGGACTTCGAAGCGGCGCACCGCCGCCCCTTGCGAGGATCGGTCAATCTCTACCTCTGCCGCCTTGCCGTCTGCACGCAGGGCGTAGCTGACTGCAGTACCGACCTTCAGCGCAGGATAGTCGAGCGGGCTGCGCAGCGCTCGGTGGTTAAAGTACACCCTGCCATCCGGACCGCCAATGAAGCCGAAACCGCCCGCTTGGCCCTGTCCGAGCGAAACCACCTTTCCCTTGGCGCGTTCCGTTGCGTTCTGGTCTCGCACTAGGCCGGACAGCAATGCACCGCGCTCGGGGAGCACGCCAAAGTCATCCAGCATCACATGGCAAGGTTGCTCTGGGAAGCGCACCCGGCCGGCCAGTTGTAGCCCCGCGACCAGCTTCCAACGTAATAACTCCAGCCAGTCGTCAGCCTGGCACGCGGCATCACGTTCGACCCCGGCATCGAGCGCCTGCAGTCCCATCCAGCCGTCCCAGATCTTGCGGTAGTGCCGGTCCTGCAGCAGGACATTGTTGGGCGGTACATTGGCCCAGTCACGGACCCCGGCGCCGTCCTCGCGCAGCCAGCGGCGCAGGCGATCCAGCAAATCTTGTTCGTCCCGCGTATCGCGAAACGCCGCACAGCGCGCGACTAGGAGCGGCTCGAGGCGGCGGCAAAAGGCCGCCAGTAAGCGATTCTCCAGGGTGTCAAGCGACGCCTCACGCCGCACTGCCATCACGCCCGGCTTGCCGGCTAGCTTTTCGCGCACGGTGCGCCCGTTCTGGCGCGCTAGCCAGGCAACACTTACGCTGTCGAGTTCACGCGCGGCATGCAGCGGCACCACGGCGTGGCTACGCACGATGCGCTGGCGCGCCTGCCCCAGCACGTGGCGTAGCGCGGCAGCGACGTGGTCGACGATCGCGCGCAGGCGGTCGCACGGCGCGGCGCCCGGCGCCGGCAGTACGGCTGCTCGCCGGCACAAGGCGGACCAGCCCTGCGGCAGCGCGCGGCCACTGCGAGCATCAACGTCGGCCAACCCGGAAAGCCAGGAACGGAGGGCCAGCAGGTCGCGCTCGCGCTCGGCGCCCACGCCACCGGTGGCGATACATCGATACTGGGCCTCGGCCGCACTAACGGTGAATCGGGTTGTCACGCCTGCTCACTCGTCGTCAGGTAATCGGCGCTGCTCCAGATGAACTGGCCATAGCCTATCTCGGTCGCGCGGTCGAAGTCGGCCAAGATGGCGTAGCCGCCATCGGCGATCTCTTGGCGGATTCGGCCCAGGCAAGGGTTGCCGCGGGTCTCAATACCACGCAACTTCGGCATGATCTTGAGCACCAGTTGGTCTTCGAACGCCAGGTGCATCTTGCGCGCCAGTTCATCGGCATCGCCAGCACGTTGGGCCGCCAGTACTTGCGGGTGGTTAGCCATGTAGTATTCGATCGATTGCCATACCCGGTGCCCAAGCGCGCGCCCGGCGCCGGCCATGGCATCGTTGATGCGTTGGGCACAGGCGCGGAATGGTCCGATTTCCGATTCGTCGAAGGTGCTGCGGAACTTCACCCACCGTCCCCAGGTTTCGGTGCGCAACAGGTCCGCGCCGCGCTCCGGTAAGGCCTTTAGTTCGGCACGGCGGTGGAATTCGAGCGGACGCGGGAAATGCAGGATGAAACCACGGTCGATCACCTTGTCCGACAACGACTTGGTCGTTTCGTCCTGGTTCATGGTACCGGCCCACAACACATTGCGGCCCAGTTGCAAAGAATACGGCGGCATGTTGGCGCCCAGCTTGACCTCCAGCGCTGGCACTCTGTCGCGCTGCGTCGAACGCCGTGTCTCCAGCAAGCTCAGGAAATCGGCGAAATACATTTCGACGTGGGCCAAGTTCATTTCGTCGAGCAGCACGAGGTTGAGCGCGTCATTCAATCCCGGATAATCGTCGCGCGGCGCTTCCTGGGCCTGGGCCAGCAGGCGCAGCAGCGGCTGGGCATTGAAGCGGTCATCGATTGAGTTGAAGTACCCCAGCAGCGACTCCTGGCTGTCCCAGTTCGGCTGCACCGGCACGTTGAGGAAGTTGATGCCGCCAAAATGGGCGTACAGGCGCGGTAACTCGGACTTACCGGTGCCGCTGGCGCCGGCCAGCACGGTCAGTGGCGAGAACTCGGCGGTCTTGAGTGCCGTATGGAAGGCATCGAGAATGCGGCGCTCGAAGTGCAGGCCATGCGCGGCGCAGCTCTGGTGAATGGCCTGCAGCCAGGCCATCTCATCGACTTCACTCTGTTGTAGACGCGGCAGCACCCGTGCAAACTGCGACAGCGGGCGGCGGACGTTGGCGACGCGTTCCTCGCGTTCCTCCGGCGTGGCGAAACTGGCACCCAAGCGCTTGAGCTTCTCGCGCTGGCCGCGGTTCTCCGCCTCCAGCAGATCGATGTTGTCCTTCAGCTGGCGGTTATCGAGTTCGTACTTGCCGGCCAGGTGCTTCAGGGAGGACACCTGCAGGCCAGCGTCGCGCAAGCGGGCCAGTTCGTCCTCGCTGCGCGCATGCTGCTCGGCCAGGGCGTCGCGCTCCTGGCGGATGCGCGCCAGGTCGGCGAGCACCTGCTCGCTCGGGCGCGCCGCGAGTTCCCGCACCAGCCCCTCGTTGCGCTGGTGGAGCTCAGCCAGTTGCTGCTCGACCAGGGCGGCATCAAGGCCGCCGAGCTGGCGCGCCAGCGCCGCGTAGCGGTCGCCATCGCGGCGCTGGCCGTCGATCAGCGCCAGCAGGCGGGCGTTTTCTGCGCGCGCGCCGGCGAGCTGCGCCTCCGCACTGGCGACCCGGTCAAAGGCCATGCGCTCGGCTTCTTGTTCGAGACTGGCGCGTTCTTGTTCGAGGCTGGCCAGCGCGGCGTCAAGCCGAATCCGGTCGCGATGCACCGCCAAACGCGCATCTTCAACGGCCTGCTCATGGCGACCCAAGGCTTCTTCGCGCTGTACCAGCCGCGCGCGCTCAGCGTCGTTGTGCCGGGCCAGCTCGGCGCGTGCGTCGCCCACCTCGCGCTCGAGTGCAGCCAAGCGCTCGGCACGGCCGGCTGCCAGCTGTTCTTCCATTGCCGTCAACAGTTGCTGGTGGCGCGCCATCAGTGCGTCTTCCTGGCGTGCGCGCTGCTCGACGTAGCCGGCGTCACGCTCGGCCTCGGCGCGCCGGATACGCTCGTCACGTTCCTGCAGCGCGCGGGTACGCGCCGCCAACTCGGCCTGCTGCTGCGCCAATTGCGTCGCCAGCGCCTGCTCCTGCTGCCCCAACCCGGCTTCACGCGCGAGCAGCGCTTTCTCGCGCTTGTCGCATGCACCGACCCGCTCGATATGGCGCGCCGCTTCCTGCTCCAAAGCATGCGCCCAGTCGGCCAGCTCGCGCTCGCGCTGTTCGAGCGAGGCCGCGGCGGCCTGCCCCGGCCCGTCGGCTAGCCCAGCGCCGGCGGCCTGGATCTGGTTGGCCGGCACGGGCCCTGCTACGCCGAATGCGCCACTGCCGCCCTGGTGTCTGTTCTTGCCCATCAATCAAGTCTCCGTCAAATAAGGAATGCTGTCGTAGGTTTGCTTGCGCAGGCGGACGAGTTCCGTTCGCGCGATATCGTGTTCCAAGTAGCCGTGGCGCCGCAGCGCCGCCAGTTCGCCCGCGAGGCGCGCTAGTGCAGGCAGGCGCCGTGCCAAGCCTTCCAGCCAAGGCAACTCGGCCGTGAGCAGCAGCGCCATGCAGGCGCACTGCAGACTGGCCGACTGGCCGCGCAGGGCTGCCCCCAGCCGGCCCGGATTGACTCTCCCCAGCGCTGGTGGCAACTGGCCCCCGGCGAGGTCGAAACCGGCGCGCACGGCGCGCTCGCGCGCCAGGGCGCGCAGGTCGACGTCGGGCGCCAGCCTTGGTGCCGGTGGCAACAGCGCCAAGCACTCCTCGAGCGCCATTTGCAGCATGCTGGCCAGTGCGCCGACGACCGCCGCGCCATCGGCCGCGGTTGGCGCGGCTTGGCCGTGCTCGCCACCGGCAGCGTCGAACACCAGTTCGAGCTCGATACATGCCTTGGCCAGTCGCTCCGGCAAGCGATCCAGCGCCGACGGCGCCAGCGCGGTATTGGCGTCCAGCCTTGCCTGCAAGCGTGCTTGATGACGCCAACGCTCAGGCGTGCCATCGACGTCACTTGCTTGCGACGCGCCGGCCCCGGTGCCCGTGCCGCCGGGTAGCATCAGCTCGATCATGGCGCCCACTTCGGCCAGGTAGGCCGCGAGCGCGTCGGGCTGCATGGCCTCGACGCTACCACCGTGCGCGACGTTGTCGCGGATCGTCTTCAGCCGGGTCAGGAAACCGAGCCAGCCGGGATGCGACTCAGCCAGCAAGCGCAACGGGTGACTGCCATCCCGCTCGGCGCAGGCCACCGCCAGGTTCAGTGCCAGCAGCGGCGCTAGTTCGACCTGCAGTTCGCCACGGAATTTGCCTGGGTGGACCAGCAACAGGCGCTGCTGGACGGGCCCAGCGTGCAAGCCCAACTGTGTGGCATAGGCAAGCAATTGCGCACCGTTGGCCGGCGCCGGCTGGCCAGCCAGCAGCGCACGCAGGCCGGGCCCTGGAGGGTATTCGCGCACCAAGCCGTGCAGGGTGTGTTCGAGCGCGTCGTACAACTTGCGCAGGCAGGTGCCGGTGGCACGCGCGGCATCGCGCGCATCCTCGCTGCTGGCCACTGGACGCGCTGCGTCTTGCAGCGCTTTGGTCGCCTGGCCATAGTAGCGCGCCACCTGCGGCCAGCGGCCAGTGGCGGCGCGCATGTTGCCGCGTCCGGCCTGCGCAGCACGGCCGCCAATGCGCGCCTCGCCCAGCAAGCCAGCCGCCACCTTGCGCACCGCCTCGTCGTTGCCGCGCGCCAAGTGAAAGACCTCGGCCAAGGTACCACAAGCGCCATGGCCGAAAGGATCTGCTAGGAGAATGTGCTCATGATTGCCCGCTTGCAGTACCGCGTTGGTCGCGAGATAGACGAGGTCAGGACTGTCCAGCACTGAAATCGCCTGTCCAGCCGTCGATACGGCGACGTCTGCGGTCGCGCTGCGGCCACCGCTACGGCGAGCCTGGATGCGCGCTACCGCATGCACTTCGCGCGCACTAGGCGTGCGCGTGCGCTGCTCGGCGTTCCAGCGCAAGACCCGTGCTTCGATCGGGCCACGCTCGCCTTGGAACCTGCTGCCATCATCGCGCAGGCATTCGGCATAGGCCGGCGTGTCATAGTACAGATGGGGCAGCAGGCGTCCGCCGAGCAAGTCGACGAACACGCGCGCGCTCTCCCAACCGTTTTCGCTAGCAGACGCGACTTCGTCCGGATCGCGCAGGAAACGCAGGCCCTGGTCGAGGTAGCGCAGGCCAACCAGTCGTCGCAGGATCGCGCTCACGGTATGTTGGTCCAGGCAAATGAGCTCGGCGATCCGGCCGGCATCGTTGCAGCCGACGCGCGCCAAGCGCAGGACCGTGTGCTCGAACAGGTTCAGCGTACGCACTTGCCGCTTCGGCAGCGCCACCGTAAACATGTGGCAGGGCCATAGCAGTACCTGACTGGCAGCGACATCAATGCCGCGCAGGTCGGGCTTGGTGGAAAGGATGCGGGGCGGGCTCACAGCGCTACTCCTTCGGTGCGGCACAAGGCGCGCAGCGCATGTAGGGCTGGCACCGCTTGTGGCGCAAGTGGATGCTCGAGCAAGCCGGAGTCGCCTGCGACCACCAGCAGGCGCTTTTGGCGACTGAGCGCCACGCATTGCAGCGACACCGTTTGCAGGCGGCCGAACAGCCCTGCCGCAGTTGGCACCGAGCGGTCACGCCGCGGTGGGCCTGGACTGCGCACGGTGGATAGGAACACGACGTCGAACTCCATGCCTTGGAAGGCGTCGACCGTGCCAACCCGCAGGTGTTCGGCGTCGCCGATCTTGCGCCGGTAATCGGGCACGATCGCCCATTCGCCAGAGGGAGTCCGCTGTGCATATCCATAGGCACCCAGCGCCTCTAGCAGGGTGTCGACCTGCGCTCGATAGAACGTAATGATGCCGAAACTGCGGGCCTTGCCCTCGTCGCTTTCGATCCATGCGTGGAGTCGTTCCGCGATCCGCTCGGCCTCAGCCTTGCGGTACCAGCTCGACGGTGGACGCTGTTTCGCCGGACCGGCGCCGTGCTCGACCTCGAGCCAGGCCAACGGATAGCCGGCGGCGCCGTCCAAGGCATGGGCGTACGGCGCGTCGTCGTCGGGCGAGCCGAAGCCCTCGCCATGATCGTCGTAGAACTGCTTGCTGACGAATTTGCCGAGCAGTGAATGCATACGGTACTGGCAGTCCAGCGTCACCGTACGGGTGATACCGTCTCGCTTCTCGAGCTCAAGCGCGCGTTCGCGCAGGTACTGGAACGCACTCTGTTGCAACATCGTGGTGTCGCCCGCGTCCGTCTCGAGTTGGCGAATGATGCCTTCCTCGACGATGTGCGGCAACTGGCGGTGATCGCCCACGAGGATAATGCGGCGCAGGCCTTGCGCCATCGGGATCAACAAATCGCGCGGACTCACCCGGGCCGCCTCGTCGATGATGACGGTATCGTATTCGGGATCGGCACCGAAGCGGCTTGCCATGCTGCGCTTGGCGCGCCGGATCGCGTTGCGGTCCGTGCCCTGGCACGTGGCGGCGAATACGAAGCTGTATTCGGCCAGCGCTTCGGGCGCGGCGCCTGGATTCCCTTCCAGTTCATGGACGAAGTCGGCCAGCACCGCGGCCACCGGGTCACCGCTGGCGCGTTCGTGCTGCTCCAGCGCGCGCGAGACCGCCGCCAAATGTGTCAGCACGTCATCGCGCGGCTTGTCGAAGCGAAATGGCGGCGGTCGGCAATGACGTGCCAGCAAGCGAGTCTTGAGTGCCTCCAACGCATCCAGGAACGATGGCGTCGCACCCACCGGCCAACTCAGCGCGCGCTCGAGCAACGCGGCGTCGGCCTCGTCGAGCTCATCGCCACAGGCGTGCAGGAGCGCCGCTACGCCGGCCGGGCCGTCGTCAGCGAAGCCAGCGGCGCTGGTGCGCAGCCCATGCAGTGTGCGCAACAAGCGTGCGCGGCCGCCGTCATCGAGGGCGCTGCCTTGCAGTTCGTCGCCGATCGTCGCTTGCAAGTCGCGATTCTGCTGCGCCAACTCGGCGTCCAGTACCTGGGGCGGCAAGCCGCCGATGTGCCGTAGCAGCGCTACCGCGCGTGCCAGGGACGGCGCTGCCAAGTAGCTGCTGGCCTGTCGCGCCAGCTCCAGTTGCAGCTCCGACTGGCGCAGCGCAGGGTGGGCCGCGCGCAGCGCCGCCATCACCGCGTCGCTCCATCCGTCGACGCTGGCCGGCGCGGCATCGGCGTCGGCCCCGCGCCGAGTCCCGAACTTGATCGCCGGTCGGCCATCGATCTTCAAGCGGCTCAGAACGTTGTCGACCGCATCGTGCTGGTGCGCCGTCAGCAATACCTGTCCCTTGGCGGGGGCGCGCTTGTCGCGCACTTCATTGAGGCGCTCGATAATCGCCGTGATCACGGTGGTCTTGCCCGTCCCCGGCGGCCCTTGGATCACCATGATGTCGGGCGTATTGAGCGCCAGTTCAATCGCCGCCAACTGGCGTTCTGTCGGTGGTTTCCGAAACACCTTGGCGCGCTGCGCGGGGTCGGGGCTGAGGGGTTCGATACGTGGTGGTCGGGTGGCACGTGGCAATTTGCCATCGCGCTCGATCAACAGGCCCAGCATCGGGTTTGCGCTACGGCCGGCGAGAATGCGTTCGCGCGCCGTACGGCGACTCTTAATTTGCTCGAGGTCGCCGGTCATCGACAGCACCAGGTAGGCATCGGCCAGCCCAGCGTGGAAAGCCAATTCCAGGGTGACGTAGTGAGCCGTGATCTCGCGCACCTTGGCGGTGTGGATGCGCGTCTCCTCTGCCGGCTTGCGTTCGGCCTGTTCCTCGCAATATGCGTCCCAATCAAGGGTCGGGTCGCGCAAGTAGGACGGTGGCTCGGTCACCACGTCCACCTGGTCCAGCTCGTCGACGACTTCGCGGGCAATCCCGCCATCGATGAAGAAGCGGGTACCACCTGGCACTGCTTCGATTGTCGTTGGCCGCAGGCTGCCCACCAAGCGTGCGCGCTGCAACAACATGTCGCCTTCCATGCTGCCATAGGCATCCCAGGCGCGAAAATAACTGCCCGGGCCCTGGGTCAACTGGGCCATCGCTGCGCGTGCCAGCGGTCGCAATTGGCCGAGCCGCGTGTGGTCGACGAAACGTACGCGCGCGCCGGCCAAGCGAAGACTGTCGGCCCGAGTGTTGCGCACCAACGTCAGGCGGCGGGCCACGAACATCGGTTCGGCGTCGTCGCGCTCGCGCAGCGCCACTTCGAGCTGGATACCAGCGCCCAGCATCATGAAACCGCGTTCGAGCAGTTGATCCGGATCGCTCCCTGCGGGGAGCACCGGCAGCGCTTCAATGACGAACCGCGCGTCACTGTCGGTGTTCGCGCGGTACAACATACGCGACTCGAGTTTACGGAGGATCTCGTCGGACTGGCCGCCGCGTATGCCGTAGCGCTCGCAGGCCGTGACTTGAGCGTCGTCGAAAGCGATATCGATCTCGGCGAACTGATGCAGCCCACCGTGGTAGATGCGTAAGGCAAGCTGGAGCGCGCGCTCCTTGACCATCACCACCCGCGCGAGCACGGCCGCCCCCGAACACAACACCTGCTCCAAGCGTCCTGCCATGCCCGGTTCTTGCGCGACAAAGTACGCCAGCCGGCCGTCCTGGGCAAGCACGATCTCGCCCGCGCGCTCGCCAATATGCAGTTCGACCGGGCCTGGCGCGGGCATGGCATCGCGGCCCCCGATATCGCCCCAGCACTGCAGTTTGGACTGGGCCAGCATTTCTTCGAATTTCACATCGCCTCCATGAAATTGAGCCGGACCAGGCGCGCAGGCGCCCCCACGGCCAGTATCGCCACCTCACCGGCCAACGCGGACACGTCGAGGTGGAAGTTGTCTAACGCCTCGAAGCGCCCGCCGTGCGCGTTCGCACGTGCAATGCGTAACTGTGGCCCGGCCGCACCCGTACGGCGCAGCCGATAGCCGCCTTCTTCGGCCTGCAATGACAGCACCGGTTCGTCGAACCCCGCTGGACTGAATGGCTGGAACAGGCGCGCCGGTAAGGCCACCGGGGACTGCAAGGCGTCCAACGGCAGCAGCAAGGTCCAGGCTGCCGAATGCGTGTCGGGCCACTGCCTGCTTTCCAGGCGCAGCAGGCGCGGGCGCGGTTGCTGGCAATAGGGGCAGGCTGCAAACTCCAGCGCGAACCAAGACATACCGCAGCCAGTACAGTCGATGCTGCAGTCGGCACTGGCCGCCAGCGCCGCAGGCCAATGCGCCATCGCCGGCCGCCGCCAAGGCGCAATCCGTCCTGGACCAAAGCACTCCTGGAACAGTCGCTGCAAAGGCACGCTGCAAGTCAGCGACGGCGCCAGTCCGTCGTCGGCGCGGTTGCTGTCGTCTGCGTCGTGGATCCACGGCAGTTCGCCACGTGCTGCCTGCTGGTAGGGGTCGCAAGCAGCATCCCAGCCGCCTTCCGTTACCTGACGTCCAATGAAAGGATGTACTAGACACAGCAGCTTGAATGCCAGTACCGCGAACGCGTGGCAGTCGGTGGTCAATGATGGCGGCGCATCACCGCGCACTAACTCGGGCGCGCCGTAGCCCGGCGTAAAGAAGCCGTTTGCCGCTGTAGGGTCCCCGTCGAAGTGCAAGTTGTCGGCATCGATCAGCCATACAGGGCTATCGGCTGTCGCACCAGCAGTAAACACGTTTGACGGTGAAAGGTCGCCATACACCACCCCGGCAGCGTGCAAGCGTGCCAGCACGGCGGCGCAGCGAGCCAGCTGTAACAGCCGTGCCCGGCTCGAGCCAGTAACCGCATAGTCGGCCAGTTGCGCAGCGGCACGCGGATTCTTGGCGTGGACCAAGCCCAGCCACGCGGGAACGACATCATCGGCCAAGGCTGCGAGCGGACTGGCAAACACGTCCTCGAATGAGCGCATGCCGTCGAGCAAGCGCATCACATAGCCGGCTTGGTCTCGCAACGCTGCGACTGGCCCTGCCAACGGCAAGCCTGGCGGCAGCGGCAGTACGCGTAGACGCTGTAGACGTGCCAGTGCGCTTGCGCGGGCTTGCGGGTCGGCTAGCGGCGCACCGGCCGAGTCGAGCAGGAGCTTGAGCGCGATATCGCTGTCGCGGGTGCGCAGCACCATGCCCTGGCCGCCAATGCCAATGCGGCCAGCACTGTAGTACACGTTCATGAATTCATCGACCAAGCGCATATCGTCACGCATTGCTATTCTCCTTGGGCGCCAGTAGACACCCGATTGTCTTGTCGTCCGTGTGTCCCGGTACTGGCCACCCGCCCAGCCAGCGCCGCGCCTCGCGGCGCTGGCTCCTTGCGCTGCTGTTGCGGGTCTGTGCAAATAGCGCGTGCGCAAAGGCCGACTCCCGCCCCGGGGTGAGGTCGGCGGCGATACCATCGGTACACAGCAGCACACCGCCCCAGTCAGCTGCACAGAGCTGCGCCGCGCGCCAGGACTGCGGTTCGTGGCGGTCGCGCAAACAGTCCGTCTGGTTGCTGAAGTCATCCGCTGTGGAAGCGAGCATGAAGTCCGGACCAGTGCCGGCGCCGCCGGCTAGCACCATGCCATCGCCGAGTTGGGCGAGAATAAGATGCGGCCCGGTCCTGAGCGCGAGCAGACAAGTTGTGGCGCAGGTGCGCGGATCGTGCGGCCAGACACGCGCTAGCCAGCGTGCATGTAGGGTCGCCAGCAGAATTGCGATGTCTGGTGCTCCGCCACCTGCCTGGGTCAGCGCTAGTGCCTCGAAGGCGGCAGCGCAGGCGGCCCGCGCACCAAGGTGCGATAAGGCACGGCTGCCGAGCCCGTCGGCCACGACCAACAATTCGCCTTGCAGCGTGTGGCGCAGCAGCCAGGCATCCTGGTTGGGCAAGCTTGCGCGCCGGTGTCCAGGTCCGATGCACGATACGCCCCAGCCACGCCACGCCAGGGGGGCGACTGCCACCTGGCTCATGCCCAGTCGTCCGTCTCAATGCTAGCCGCCTGCACGGTGTCAGCCAGGCACCAAGGGTCGGCCTGGGGCGCCTCTTGATGAGCGGCCCAGTCGTGCAGCGCAACGCCGATGTCTTCGGCGGCAAACAGCCGGCCCTTGCCAACCAATACCTCGAGTGCAGGCAGCGTCGCATCGGCGCCGACCGCAATTGCGCGCAATTCGGGGGCGCCGCCGGCGTACCCAGCGCGCCACGTCTGCCAGGCGCGCTGGCCGACCGGGTCTATACCGCCGTCGGAGAGTAGCAAAATGCGCGCCGTACGCGCGCCGTCCTGCATCAGCAGGGCGAACAAGGTCGCTGACTCGGCTCGGCCGCCGCACGTCAGCGCCGGGAGTGGCGCCTGCAGCGCTAGTTCCAGCAGCCTCGCCTGGTCCGACCACGCCACCAGTTTCACTTGCGAGCACCAGGCCGGCAACGTGCCCAGGCGCTCGCAGGTGCGCACATACGATACGAGGCTGGCCAGCACGGCCGTCTTGCCCGGTTCCGCCATGCTGCCCGAACAGTCGGCAACCACGTACAACGCTTGCTGGTCCATCGCGAGGCCTAGAAGAACAGCGATCCGCCGTTGTCCGGCAGCTCAGGCGGCGGCGGCGCCGGCGGCAGCGCGTTCGGATTGGCGGCACGTGAGCGCACCGAGATCGACATCGTGACTTGCTTGAAGAATGCATGGATGCCGGCCGCGTGGCTGGCGTCGAACACGGCATTCTCAGTCCCTTGCAGGAAGAGCTCGAGCGGCGCCCGTTGCGCACTGGCGCCAATGGCCATGGCCATGCGGTCACATTTGCTGCTGCGACCACTGCCGATAAACGCTTCCATTGCTTCTTCCCACTCGTCGTTCGGCTCGCCATCCGAAACCAAGACGATCGTGGGGCGATAGGCGTTCGACGGCGTTTCGTCCTTGTCTTCAATCATGGCCTTGGCCATTCTCAGCGCGCCGCCCATGGGCGTTAGGCCATCCGCTGGCAGGTCGCGGTAGCTTGCCCGCGCGTCGGCTGCCGCCACGTTGCGCAGTTCAAGCTGCACACCGTTGTGGCCAAACGAGATCACGCTGACGTCGATGCGGGTCTCACGCTGCTGTTCTTTCTCGAACTCGGCCAGCATGGTACGCACGGCCGTATTCAGTTCGTCGATCTTGCCTTGGTCGCTCATGCTGCCACTGGTATCGAGCAGCAGGTACAGTGGGATGGGGCGCGCCTTGGCAACAGTGAACTTGGAAGGGTCAAACATATATTTATCTCCAGGAAATAAAATTTGGAACTATTCTAGTGTCTAAAAGTAACTTTAGTTAGTAAAAATGGGGCACCTGGCGCAAGTCCGAAAGATTCTGGTCACGGTATGTCGTGATCGCAACACCTTGGTCATTGCGCAGCACATTGGCGCTTTCTGCCCAGCCGGCCGAGACCGCTTTTGCTAGGCCGTTGGCTCGCTGAGCCATGAACGGGAAAGCTCTTCGAGGTGGCTCAGCGGTATGCGGCGCCGCCGCTTGCGACGCAAGGGCGACGATCCGCACCTGAACGACGGCGAACGCGTCCAGGATGGGAACGGCCTTCGCTTACCACCAGCCGCCCAAAAGCGAACCGCCGATACCGCCGATCACGGCACCGATGACCGTGCCAGGCCCTGGGAAAATCATGCTGCCGACCAGCGCACCACCTTCCGCGCCGGCCCAGCCGCCGGCGGCACGGGTGGCACTGCGCGCCGCCTTCCCAACCGTCAATTCGCCCTTGCAGGCATCGGTGACCAGTTCGACTGCGCAGCCCGCTACCGCCAACGGACCGGAACCGGCAACGAAGGCCTTGGCGGCGCCGGTCGACAGCGCGCGTTTGGCAACTTCCTTCACGCCTTCCGCAGCCACAGCCGTCGCGGCACTGCGTGCGGCGCCGCTCACGCCGTCCGTTACCACCGCCTTGGTTGCCTCCTTCGCGGACATGTCACCGCTCGCCAGCTTGGACAGACTCGACACCGCACTGATCGCCGCGCTGACGGCCAAGCCGGACTTGGCGGCATTGGACGCAGCGGACGTCAGCGTGTCTGAAACGATCACGCGGGTAATGCTGGAAGTGTCACCGGACGCCAGCACCTGGGCCTCGGCATGCGTGACTGCCTTGCTCTCGTGTCCAGCAGCTTTCAGCTTGCCGCTCACCTTGGTAGCGGCTTCCTGGCGGTTCGCACCGATTTGGCGCATGCGCGGGTTGGCCGAGCTGGCTTTTGCCTTGGCCGACTTGGAGAGCATGTCGCGCACTGCCGGCACTTGATCGTCGGGCACGATGCGCTGGGTGCCTGCATACTGGGGCTTGGCGCTGGACACCGCGCTGCGTGCTGCGCTGCCACAGCACTTGGCCTGTGCCTCTGCGACGATCTTGCCGTCCCGCACCACGCGGAGATCGACGCGCGGGTCACCCGCAAAGCCGCCGGTGCTACCGGTCAACGCCGTCGACTTGAAGTCGCCAGCTTTGCGCGCTGCTGCGTTGAAGGTACCGGCGTGCACTTCCTCGAAAATGAAGCCGGCCCGTTGATCGAGCGACATCGCCGCCTTGCTCGCGTTGATGGCGTTGACGCGACCCGCCAGCTTTTTCAGTTCGGCGATCGCGGCTTGGTCGTTGACGCCCAGGCGTTGCGCCAGATGCGCTGTCTCTGCACCCTGCATGCGGTATTTCTTCTTGCTGTTTTGGTTGGCCATAATGTTGAATTGCTCCTCGTTCGCTTGGTTAGTTTCGATTGATCCTGGCGTAGCGGTGCCCACAGGTGATCACACGGCCATCGGTGGCGCTTTGCACGACATAAACGCCCATTTGGTCGCTGTAGCGCTTCACGAAATCACGACCCATGTGTTGCTCGATCGCTTGTCGGCCACGGCGGTCCAGGTACTTCACAACGCCACCACGATGGTCGTGTTCGCGGCTGCCGTACTTCAACACCAAGTCGACAATCACAGATGGAATACCGCGTTGTTGTTGTCGTACTTCCCGGTGGCTTCGCGCATTCATTTGCTTTCCCTAGTTAGTTGGTCTTACCCAACATATAGAGAAAAGCGTGCCAGCGAAAAAAGTCCAGCTAAATCAACTAGTTACCACTTCCACTAGTTTTCGAGCGACTCGGATAGAGCAAGATATGGCTTATTTCAAGCAAATTTATTCTTATTATTGCG
Organism: Massilia phyllostachyos; assembly: GCF_021044825.1. Taxonomy (GTDB): domain Bacteria; phylum Pseudomonadota; class Gammaproteobacteria; order Burkholderiales; family Burkholderiaceae_D; genus Telluria; species Telluria phyllostachyos. The sequence continues at coordinate 46,374 of NZ_JAJNOC010000001.1, forward strand.
AAAAGAAAAATTTTGCCAGATAATTGGCAAGCCGATTCTTGATGGTCGGCTTTCTGGCCTATAACCCATTGATTTTTCAAAAGATCATTCCTGGCATAGAGATTGCGCATACGAATCACCTGGCGACACCCTGCTAGCGCAGCGACGCGATTAACGGCGGGCGTGCCTTAACTTGCTTGTTCAAAGTGGCGATAAAGCAAGTTCGCAATCACGGCAGCGTCGTATTCACGGCGTCTCGCTTTGCGGAGGCTGCGACCGCCAGATGCTGTGCAGTGCCGATGCGTGTCGCATTGTACCTAGCAACGAATGGCAAGCAGGGAGCAAGCTAAAGTGAAACACGTCTCACCGCCCCCGCAGCAACAGCGACAACAACATAAAGGATAACGATTGTGAGCCCTGAAAAAGTCAGCGTATCTTGGGTGTCGTTCAATAACGATCCCTATCGCCGCGAGCGGGACGGTAGCTATAGCTATCGACACAACGAGCGCGAAGTGGGTCCGACGCTGGAGTTCTTGCTGAACCCAGGTTCTCCGGTGGCAGGCCAGATCAAGAAGCATTACCTGTTCGTTCGCCGCCGGCTTACGCCCGAGACCGGCGGACGGGAAGTCCACGCGGCTGAAGTGGATGTGGCGAAGGAACTGATCAGGGAGGTAAGGCAGTTCGACGGCCCGGAAATAGAAACGATCTACTGGGACACGGATGTCGCGCCGACCAACCACCAGGAATTGTTTCGCTTTACCGCACCAGCGCTGGCAATGATTCGGCGTACCCATCCAACGGCACAGATCGTTGTCAATCTCAGCCCCGGCACGCCAGCGGCCCAGACAGTGATGCTCGTCGCACTGCAGGCCCGTATTCTTGGCGACAATGTCCGTGCTTATCAGGGCATTCCAAAGGACAAACGGCAAGCGGGCGAAGTCCTGCAGGAGGTGCAATGGAATCTACTGGCCGAGCTGGCCAGGAGCGACGACGTCCATCCCGGCGCTGAGGAGTGGAGCATTGCGAACGCCCAGTCAGAAAGCCTGCGTCGGGTTGCCGAACTGGTGCAGCGCTACGGCCGCGTGCCGTTCCCGGTCCTGATCATCGGCAATCGCGGCTCGGGCAAGACCCAGGTCGCCGAAAGCCTGCGCCGGAACTATCTCGAGCGAAAGGTGAAGTCCGTCAAGGAATGGCACTTTCAAATGAACTGCGCGGAATTTCGCGGCGATCCAACGATCCTGCGCGCTAGCCTGTTCGGCTATGCCAAGGGTTCCCACAGCACCGCCCTGAATGCCAGGACAGGCTTGCTGCAACTTGCCGAGGGCGATTGCGTGTTTTTGGACGAAATCCATTGGATGGATCCACAGGCGCAGGGGGCACTGCTGCTAGCGCTGCAACGCAATGGCAGCTTCCGCAAGATCGGTGGCGAAGAAACCATCAAGGCCAATTTCCGACTGATTGCTGCCACCAACAAGTCGCGCAGCGCGCTGCGGGAAATCTTGGCGCCAGATTTCCTGGACCGTATCTCGGAACTGGTCATCGAGCTGCCGGACTTGCGCGATTGTCGTGAGGACCTGGAAAACATCTGGAAGTCGGTCGTGCGCCGCGCCTGCGAGCAGTTGGTCGAACGCGATCCAGAATTGGTCGTCAAGAGCGACAGCACAGTCCCCCTCATCAGGGATTACCTTGAGCAGTTCCGCCCGCACCAGCATCATATTGCGCGTGCCTTGCGCTCCATGCGACTGGAAGGCAATTATCGTGACCTGGAACGGCTTGCGCGACGCCTGCTGGTAGGGGGGCTGCAGGCTGGCCGCCTATTGTCGATCAGCCGCGAACAGGTGGACACGGAATTGAACGTGATGCGTGACGAAGAGCTCGATACGGACCGCGTCCGTGTCGGGTCGTCAGCGAAGCTGGAGGATGAGCTGCCAACCATTGCCCGCTGTACTAGTCACCTGCGCCAGATTCGCGACAAGGACGCCATACTGTCAGGCCCCAATTTGGTCGCAGAATGGGAACGGCGGCTGCTACTCGCCGCCCAAAAAGTCGCCGGTAGTGGAACCAAGGCAGCCGAACTGTTAAGCATGAATCCCCGGACCTTTAATGCCAAGATGAAGGAAATTCAGACAGACTGAACCGCCCTAGTCAAGCATTCCGCGAGCACGAATTTGCCCGCGAAATGGCTTGTATTTGCAGCGCTAACAGAACCAATCCTGACTAGCGCTGCAAGTGTCAAGAGCTCGTCGGCGCAAATGCGTCGATGGGGCGTTTTGCCGACTTCGGAACGTCCGTTTCCCCAGTCACGGCAAACCGGATGCGACAGTTTACGTCGCACAATTGCTTAAGACTATGAACGGCAATACGCAGGCTTTAAAGCCCCATCCATCTGATCTCTACGAACGAGAAATACAGGAAACCGACCTCGGCCCTTTCTACGAGCGCTCGCACTATAGCCATCCGACGCAATACGACATGGTGGAGCTCAAGAAGCAACAGTGCTCAACAACTAGCGTCAAAAGATAGAGAGCTGTACAGAGCGGCTTCCGCTCTGGGGCTATGCTGTGTAAAAACGTGACTCGGATGGAGTGATGCTGTGAGTCAGCCTCTTAAAGCGCTCACTATAGCGTTTCTCGGGGTTGAGAATGCTATAGATACCCCTGAAAACACGCGTACCGCGTTTTTTAAACAGCCTAGGCCAAGAGCGGACTTGGACCTCCAAGCCAAGCTAGTATTGATCTTGCAACGTGGAAATGGCAGGATGCTATCTGAACGATTCCTCCCTTGTGCCAATGTCCAACTTTTCACAGCTTCAAATCGTCTATGTCCTAACCAACCCTGCAATGCCAGGGCTGGTAAAGATCGGTAAGACAACTCAGGAAGAAGTAGACCAACGCATGAAGCAGCTATACAGTACCGGAGTTCCAGTACCATTTGAATGCGTGTTCGCCTGCCGAGTTCCTGATGCGTCAGTAGTGGAAAAAGCGCTGCACCATGCCTTTGGTCAGGTGCGGATTAACCCCACGCGCGAGTTTTTTCGCATCGAGCCAGATCGCATCGTATCAATCCTCAAGCTCCTGCATGTTGAGGAAATAACCGACGAACTTGAGAAGTCTATTGAGGCAGATGCCACTCAAGCTGACTTGCAAGCGGGAGAAGAGCTGAAGCGTTCGCGCCGTCCACGGATGGATTTCGTCGAGCTTGGCATACCGCTTGGCTCCGTCTTGGTCTACCTCGAAGGTGATCACGAAGTTACTGTATGTGGGCCGAAAACGGTCATGTTCCAAGAGGCACAGTGTTCGCTAACTATGGCCACTCGGAAGGTAAAGGGCCTACCTGAAGGCTATGCTCTACAGCCTGCGCCATACTGGACCTTTAATGGCAGAACTCTCAAGGAAATCTATGACAGCATCTACGTCGTTGGAGATGAAGAGTAAAGATTTTTCAGGCGGACGGTGGAACTGCAGGCCGAAAATGCGGCAGAAGCGATTGTTTGCCGTAAAAAACTTGACGACTTCCTCATGAGCTGGCATCAAGCTAGCAGTAGGTTGTGCCGACTAACTTCCGTCTGAAATCGATTAGCCCCTAATTCTCTTCTCACATAATGACGCCAGAAGAAATCCGCACTTGCTTGGCAGCAGAGCGCAGTCAGTTACATGCATCGGCCTTACAGGCCCGCGACGGGTATTCGTTTTGGTTCGGCGTGCCGGCCAATAACAATCGCATCATTCGTGTTTCGCGCGCCTCAACGTCCAGTCACACGAAACTGAAGCTGGCCGTAACTGACCGGCTTCCTGACCTGAAAAATATGCAACAAATTGAGTTCATTTTCGATGGAAATACGGACGATTTGCTCAGGTACGTCGACCGAGAAATCGAGCTCTACGAGTCGCGTATCGCTGCTCCGTAACCGTCCACGACTGCTGATCGAAACCAACGTATTCCGCTTCGCGAACTCGACGCTCAATTGCGTTACTCAATGAGATTCTTAATGGCGTCTGCCGTCGCCCTCAACTGCGATGAGTCTAACCCGTTATCGGCATCTTCGGTCGAGATGAACAAGGTTTTACCCTCAACGAAGCCATTGCGCGCATACCACTCGCGCTTCCAGTCCCAGCCACGCTTGTAGTCGGGCCGACTCAGCATCCCGAGGTGCTCCCAGATGATAAGGTCGCCGTCGGCCGTCACGAACGAGAAGTCGGGGCGAAGCCGTCCCGGTGCCGTGGTACCTTCGCAGACGCGCTCGTACTCGTAAGGGACTCCGAGCTGGAATAGCATGTTGGCGATGACTAGCTCCGACTTGCTGCGGACCAGGTGGCCCTTCTCGGTTCGATGGATGAGGTGCTCCGCGAAGGGCACGGTGTCGTCAGCGACGCGGATGACGCCTTGGAAGATGTTCGTGTTCCGGCGCGCTGTCTCCGAGCGCTCCGGTCGGGTGAGGTCGAAGAGCACCGCGGCATCGTTGCCCTCGATCAAGAGGACAAGTTGCTCACGCGAGCGCGTCAGCGCGGTGTAAATGAGCTCGCGCGAAAGCAGCCTGCAGTTTTTCGGCACAACGACGAAAACCTTCTTGAACTCGCTGCCCTGCGACTTGTGCACAGTGAGTGCGTAGGCCAACTCCAAGGGGCCTACCCCACCTGGGAAGTCACGCTTGCTGTAGCCGAAGCTGAGTCCAGGACGCCCGGCGAAGACGACGTTCATCCAGGGGTGCTTGGCGGTCGCGATAAGTCCCACTTCACCATTGGCGAGGGAGTGTTCGTCGGATGCTTTCCCATCGTAGGCGTTGCGCCACTGGTTCGAGATCTGGATGACCTTATCCTTACGGACGATGCTCTCGTCGCCAAGGCTGAGGCCCCAAACTTCCGACGCACTCTCGAGCTCCTTGGCTCGGAAGCGTCGCTGTACCCACCGGTTGATGTCGCGCACGCCGTGCGGGTGCATCCGTACTGGGGACAGGATCTGCCACCGCTCGGAGCCCTCCGGCGCATCGAACGGCACCCAACCGCGATCATCGAGCCCGAGCGAAGTGTCGAAGCCCGCCGCGTCGCTGCCGTTCTTCAGCCCGAGGTGTTTCTGAAATGACTGGAGCAGTTGCGAGTGCAGCTCGTCGGGCGTCTTCCAGAACACGATCTCGAGGTCGTTGAATTTCTCGCCGAGCTCGAGGTCACTGAGAACGCGATCCGCATCAACGGGCTGCTGCTCGCGCGTGAACCATGACGCTAAGCGCAGCGCGTCCGACGCTGCGGAGGCAGCAGCGGCTGCGCGCACTTCGACGGTGAGCCGAGCGAGGGCGTGCCCCAAGGGCGAATCATCATCGCTCTGCGCATCAGTGGTTTCGAGATACGAGACGAGGTCGGCGAACGGGCGGCCGACGCCAATCGGTGGAAGCTGGTTCGGATCACCCACCAAAATGAGTCTCTGCACGTGGGCGAGGTCAAGCGCCTCCAATACTGCAACGAGATCGTCCATCGTCAGCATCGAGCATTCATCGATGACGACGGTTTTTTCCTTCCGATACTTGTCCTTGCCGTCGAACTTCGGCCGCTGTCGAGCGCCGTCGTACCGACCGAGCCGGTGGAGAAACTGTGCGACGGTCATCGCCTCGGCGCTCGTCGCTTTGCCAAGGCGCACGCGCGCCTTTCCGGTCGGCGCGAGAAGAAGGATGCCGTCCTTCGTGAGCGCCTCGGACAGCATCAACGCGCCCATGACCGACGTTTTGCCCGTGCCGGCCCGGCCGACGAGAACGCTCAGTCGTCGGGACAGTAGGCGTGCGAGGGCAACAGCCTGTTCCTCAATTGCCTGGCGATGCAGCTCATTCGACTTGTCAAACTTGCCGCCTGCTTCCGAGATAGCGGCAACGAGCAGCTTCTGCCAATCGGCCTTCACGGGGGCAGCAGGTTTGCCGGCGCGCTTGCCCAAGACCGAGCGGAGTCGATCTTCACGCCCCTTCAGCTCCGTGAGCTGCAGCGCAGCGGTCGATGTAGCGCCGGAGCCGGCGACATCCACGAGTTCTATGATGCCGGACAGCGTGCTGCGGTTCGTGCTCGGCCAGTCCGAACCGATTACGCACGGGTGAGCAAGGTCGAGCGAGCCGACGCGTTGCAGTGCCTCTGAAACGCTCAGGAGCGCGTCGCCGTTCTCCGAAGCCTCACGCAGCACCGCAACCAGTGCGGCGCGAAGACGCCGAGCGTCGTTCGGCGAGCCAACTTTCGAGGGTTCCGGGACTGGGTGCTTTGCTGCAATGGTCGCGTCAGGGAGCAAGCCGCGATCAATGAGCCCCACGGATACCGGCGAATCGTTCCAGTCGCCTAGGTCCACTTCGCTCATCCGATACGGGTTTGCGAGGATCACTTCGTCGCTCACCTTCGCGGCCGTGCCCTTGGTTCTCTCCTTCTGATCGAACCAGCGAAGCGCCTGCGCCGACGTAAGTGCGAATCGCGACAGCAGCTTGAGCAGAGCACGGCGCTCGTCAGGGAGGCTTGTCCACGTCTCTCGGATCGCCTCCAGATCATCCGAATAGGCCGGCTGCGGCGGCTTCTGTTTCCCTCGGAGGATCGCATCCACAGTCGGCCAGGGGTCGGCGTCGGCCTTGACCATCTCCGACGACCGCAATTCCAGCGCAAGGGATGTGCCGAGTCGCATTCCGAGTGCCTCAAGGACGGGGCCGAGTCCAGGGAATGGCCCTCGGTCTTGCCATGCCTGCGCGATCTGTCGGTTGAGCCACTCCTCGCGGCGCTCCCACGGCCCCTTCGCGATCCCGTGCTCCCGAATCTTACGCACCGATTCGAGACATCGGACCAGCGTCGACAGGGCGATGTCGGCGGGCGCCAGCTCCGCCGCGTAAGAGAAGACGCGGACGTGTGTCGGATCGGCGGGCACCGCGATTTCTCGAAGGAGCTGTTCACGCCGCGCGTCTTCAGCGGCGTCGCCTGTCGGCTCGAGGTAGTCGTGGTACGGGAGTAGGAAACCATCCTCTCCGTCTGGTCGGATAGTGTGCCGAACGAGTAGATCCCACATGAGGTGCGTGGGCTTATTCTTCGTGACGTCGTAGGCCCTTGGCGTGGCGAGCGTGGCGATCCTTCCGACGCCCATCACGAGTCGCGAGATGGTGTCACCGAGTGGCTGACCCTCTTTGCAGTAGAAGAACACCAGCGACCGCTCTGGCGTAAGTCTGCTGGAGAACAACTTTAGAATCGCCTCCTGCCGCTCGCGGCCGAAGACCCAAGGACTCGCAAACGGGGACTCCTCGTCGGGCGGGAGCGGTGTCGGGAGCCGCTCGTCAATCGCTTTCTGTTCGCTACGGAGCATCCACGCGAACGGTACCACAAACGTGGCGTAGGACGGAACCCTGACCAGTGTCGGCTTGAGGTGGCCGTGCGTCTCCTCGGCCTTCTTGATGCTGGCGTAGGGGTGAACGAAGCGTCGCGACCACTCAGCTTCGTTCATGAACGCGCCCGACTCGGCCTTGCAGGCGGGCAGTTCGTCCAGCTCCAGAGTACTCCATCGCTTCCCTTTCAGTGCGTCCTCGCGGGCGTCATCGCGCTCCTCCCGTATGCGGTCGAGTGCGGTGCAAAATGAATTGCAGGATGGCTGGCGGCAGACGGTACCGTTCCAGCGGGAGTCATGCCAAGCAACGCGTGCAGTAAGGTGGAACATGGGCTATTCGGTCCTTTCGTCTCTATGGTGGTTACTTGCTAGTGATTGACGTCACCGGCCAACGGCCGTTTTGGTACTACCACCATGTTGTGTAATCCGAGGACGGCACTTGATCTTCACCGCGCCCCGGGTGAAGGAGTCGTCCGAGGCCTTGCTCGACCAAACATACGCTTCGCCGGTTCCAAGATGGCTCATCTTGTCGGATGTCAACTCGCCAAGGGCGGCATTTGCCTTTTGGATATGCTTCAGCCAGGCGGGCGAGTTGAACTTATGCATGATGATCTGTGATGACAACTCGATCAAAGAGACAGGGACCGATGGCGGGTCTTGAGAGGCGACCATGATGCTGGTCCCTTTATGTCGCATTTCACGGACGACCTCTACCAAGCCGGACACTAAGTCATCGTTTTCGATGTACTTATGGGCTTCATCGAAAACTACTAACTTGTTGAAGGCGCTTCCTTGGTAAGTTGCCTCTGAGAAAATCTGCAACATAACCACGAATAGACCGAGGGCCTCGTCCTTTTCGATATATTCATCGCGCAGATCCACTATGATCAAACGGCCTGGACGAATTAGATCCTGGAGACGCTGGTTATCATTGATGTACTCGCTAGCGAACAGAAGGCGCGTTTGCGCCAACTCTTTTAGGTGATCAGACAGGCCAGAGTTATCAATACCTGCTCTTAGGGCATCCAAGGTCAAGTTATCCCGTAGGCCTCTCATGATGAGATTAATTTGCCGCATATACATGCTCTGACTGCCAATCGCACCCATCAGGAATTTCCAGTGCGCAGCCTTGAGTTCGGAGGCAGAAAAAGCAATCGGCTTAACGTCGATATCCGGGTACTCGGCCCGACGATCGGCCACCTTGTTTGCCGGGGTAAGAATCAGTACGTCCTTCAGGGCTTCAGGGCTGGCCTTGTAACGCTCACGAAGAATGCTGATCTCTTCATCCACTGAGTTAGCATTGATCATCGAGGTAAACTCCGGCGCATAATCTTGCGTCGGGCTGTAATGGAAAATGACCGTGGCGAGCGGGCTGGGCAGCACATTGATGTGTTGGAGCGGCATAGACGCCATCTCAATGACCGTTCCAAGGGTGTAGCTCTTGCCGCCGCCTTGAACCCCGAAGAGACTGATTGTGTGCGTATGGTTGAGGTCCAGCGCGATTTTTCTACCGGAAACCTCCCCGAGCAATCCGTACTGGGGGGAGTCACCATTAACGCCCAGCATGATGTCATAGCAGACCTCGGCTTGAGACGCAGGCTCGGGTGTCGGATGCTCTGGCGCTTCAAGCTCGGGTTGAACAAGTTCTTCTGGTTCAACAGCAACGGCGACGGGTTGTTCGTCTTCTTTTTCTTCGCGAGCATCGGTGGACGGACGAGGTGCCCGCCCGACAGGTTCCGCTTGCTCTTCCTTTTTTTCGTAAGTAGGTGGAAGTTTTTCCCCTGCGGCAGTAGATATTGGCTGGGCGATTGGTGCCTGCGACTCTGCGCTCCAGACCTCATCAACGGTCCAGGAAGTTGACCGGATTCTCTTGGGCGCGATGAAAGAGGCTGTCTCGAGCTTTGGCACGTTCGGTATAAACTGCTCGCTTAGGAGGTGCACAGTTGATTCTTCATCCATCTCGATGGAAACTGGCTTGCGGCAGTTCTCCAGCAAGGCGTGAATGAGATCCTTGCCGATGCGGTGGAATTCAATGCCCACCTCGTTGTCCGGATCTTCGGTTCCGGTCTTGGCGAAGTCGAAGACCACGGCGCAGCGTCTGAACTGAAGTGAATAGCCCTGTTCGATGGATGCAAGTAGCCCATGCGCTTCCTGGGCGGCAGTAATGTCAAAGATTCCGTAACGCAGTGAGCGTTCCAGATAGAACCGAAGAATCTGAGCCAACTCTCGGCTCTTGAGCAACCTATCTGGCCGGTCCGGCTTTTTTAGGGCAGGATCAAAGTGGCGCTGGAGGATGCGCTCACTCTGATTGATTTGGGCGGAGATCCGCTCCTTCAGTTGGTTGAAAGCCGCAAAGTCGCCGACCTGCGAATAACACTTCACCTCAACCAGGTTGCAAGTAATCGTCCTGGTGTTCAAATCTAAGTCGAACAAACCCAAGTCGGTGCGTTGCAGGCTGACGGCATCGTTGACATCGTCTGACTCACCGCTTGAGCGGTAAAGGTTTGTGTGTGCATCCAACGGTACAATGACCTGATTACTCAATGCGCCCTGATATTCGAGATATAGCCGCGCTAAAGCCAGGCCAAGAGCTTCTGCCTGTTGCGTGCGTGCAGAAATCAGTTTCAGGGCAAGCTGGCCGGAAAGTGACCGCAGGTTTGCCAGAATCTGAACCGACTGCTCGCCGTCGGCGGACAAGCCATGCTCAAGCAGCACCGGTTTCAGCATGGCCTCCAGCTCATCGTTTGAACGCGACGAGATGATCAGGTTGTGTGTTGCCTGGGAGCTGGCTCCCGGCACATAGTCAATCAAATAGTCCGGTCTATTCTTCCGGCTGCCATGGTCGAAAAACTCAATCCCCATATTTCTGTCGATTGTGAATACCCAATCGCTGATCTGGTGAATTTCATAGATTAGTTCTCGTTGGGCCACATCGAGTCCAAGGGTCACAACGGGTACGGCTTTGAAACTGGCACCAGCAGCAGCAACCGCTGATGTCGCAAAAGAGAGGTGACGGCTCAGGGACGACAGCAAATCAAAGCATGCAGCGTGGCTACCCGCGCCGAGGGGGCGCCCGACAATCGGCCACCTATTCCAAAAGGTACCTGAATCATCATCAACAAATTCGGTGTCGAAGTCCTGTATCAGCCCATGCAGCGGCGCCACTCCCATCGGTTTCTCGGCAATGGAAAGCTCCTCGGCAGGGAAAAAATCCAGAAGAATGCTGATGTGCGCCGGGAACTCTTTGGAATGTGCATGGAATTCACTCATCGCGTGCTTGGCTAAGTTCAGCTTGGAGAACAGATGGCTGCCGGTTGAAGTCGCAAACGCGTCGGCGGCCTCGTTTACCGTAGTTCCGGGACTAACCATTAATTCAAGCGCTTCACCCAAAACAGGCGAGTCAGGGTCCGAGGCAAAGAGGCGAATGTTATAGCGCAAATCGGCATGCTCACGCTTCTGCTGGAGCGACAGCAGGGACTCCGCTATTACCGAACCGGCCCCGGGGTTGAAGATATTCAGAGACAGCTCTCGCACATATGGGTGCTGGGATAGATAACGCTCGATCTTGTCCGCAATGACCTTTCCGGAAATATCGGACCCCGCTGTAGACGGCTCGGCCAGGCCGAGAGCCGAACAGATCTCCGCCATTAGGCCACGGGAATTTTCCTCGGTTGTTGGGGCGTAGAGTGCCCAAAACGCATTCAAGTTGTCCACCGGAGTGAAGATGCGGCCATCATCGACTGGAATACCGACCGGATAGGCAGAGGGCACAAGGCCATCCAACAGTGCGGAACGGACGTGAGGAATGTGACCCTTCCCACCTGACTTGATCTTCTCAATCCACTCCTTGCCCAGGGTGACCCAGCTGCTTAGCCACAAAGCACGGAGCGGGTGGGTGGGTGAGACCAAAACAGCTTCCCTATGCCTTCCACGAAAGTCGGTCAAGATGACGTGTATGGAATCAACGGCTAGCACATTTTTGAGTGCTTGCAGGTGCTGCTGACGCGCGGCACCAGACGTCGTCTCGGCTTGGCGGATGAGGTTCCTAACCAAGTCGAGGTAGCTTTCAGCATATGCGAGGCATTCCTTTTCCGAGTCTCGGAACGAAAGCCCCTGCATGATCAGCTCAGCAGTGTTTTTTCGCACTGCTGCAAAAAACTCTTCGCGGGCGGCGAGAAATGAGGCCATCGCGGCAGAAGATGGCAGCGTGAGCCCGACCTCGGAAGGCGGCTCGGCGGTATCCAGATTGATCTGCATTCGCCAGCCTGATGGGTGCTTTGGCTCCGCCAGGATGCGCTGCTCAATGGTTTTTAGCATGCGCGAAAGCGGAATCTGAACAGCGCCTTCACGGCCAAATTTCGCAAGCAAAGTTTCCTGACGGGAGGCCTTCTTCGAGCGACCGCCCTCGGACCAGGCGACACCGCTGATGGCAATGTCATCCGGGTCGCGCTCATCCCCTAAAGCAGTCAGTTGCAACCGGAAACGTGCATGCTCCAGGCTCTGTTCAATAGGGACGCCGCGTTGCGGCGGTTCTTCCTCGATGTTGCCACCGGGCAGGACATAGAAGGGCTCGCTCTCGTATGAGCGTTTGCCACCGCGGTAGGTGGAATCCGATTCCATCGGAATCGGATCGCCATCGCCCGTCCAAGGCATTACACGGATGAAATGCCATCCTTCCTCGAATTCGATCCTATTGAGTTTGTCCAGGGCGGTTGTGCATTGCAGGCGGTTCGGCGTCCAGGCTCTGACCTTTTTGGATTTGCCTACCGGGCCGTCAATCTGCGAAATGATCTGAACCGTAAAATGATCAAGTCCGCTGACTTTGCCAGGGTGAGGGGTAACCTCGAACACCACATTCATTTTTCGGCGGTCGTTCGGGACCAGAACCTGTTGCCCGATGAGGCCAGAGAGTTGGTCGTTGATCTCATCCTGCTGAACGACTGGTAAGTCGGTTTCCAGCACTGTCAAAAGGACCTTGTCCAGGGAAAGCTCTTCCTGGAACGTCCATTTGTCGAAAGAAATGTTCCACCAGCTCTTATCAGTCGCGATGGGCGGCTCCCAGGATTCTGGCTCCTGAACATCATATTTCTCAAAGTAGGTCAACAGGCGTGATTCCAAGGCTTTGTCGCTGAGTCCCAGATCGGCGATGCGGCCACGAACCGACTTGTGCGAGGTCATTAGGCTGCGGACGCTGCCGATGTTACGACGAATCTTGCCATTGACCATCCCAAGATCGGCAAAGAGCTTGAAGTCCGGGATTAGCGTCAATTCATACAGGCCGGCTCCGAGGGTTTCTCCATCAATTCCGTTTTCGAGCGCGGTGAGTAAGTACCGCACGCGGGAAACATCGTCGGCAAAAATCCATTCCTCGTCGGTGAGGATGCCCAAAAGATCGCGAACATGGCTGACTAGCGTTGCCGGGAGCCGGTCAAGCAGTGAGTCTATAAGTTCCTCATAGATGCCGGTGAAAGCGAGCTCCTCGAAGGTCGCCACGCTAAAAGAGTCCTCGGCGCTGGTGCGGAGCGAGGTCGGTATGAAAACCAGCAAAGGCTGGCGCAGTTCGCCAATTGCGTCAGGATTGCGAAGCTCCACCAGTTTGGTGGAAGTGACTCGGAAGGGCTGGTCCTCCTGGTCATGACTGCCGAGGATAAAGATGTTTATTTCAGGCCGGGCTTGCCGCAGTCCCCTACAGACCGACTCCATCACATCGTCATCAAGATCGGTGACTCGAATGCAGTGGCCTGGGCCACGCTCGCCGAGGACCGCTTCGATACGAGGGCACAGCAGACCAGCGAGTGCCGCGTTCAATTTATCCTGGGAAAGCTTGGTGAACGCGTTACTCATACGTGCCTCCCGCTCCTATCAGTTCCGTCACTTCTCTCAATTGCATAGCGGGGCGATACCTTCTGGGTCACGTAGGCATCCGACAGGTCCTCATAGAACCCGATTTCACGCAGGCGGCGCTTGAATGCTTCAAGGTTGAGGCGCAGGGCGCGTCTGTCGAGGATGCTGCTGTTGGCCTGGGCTCCTTCCGGCAGTCGGTCAATGTGAAGGCCATAGCGGTTTCTCAAAAAGGTTAACAACTCCTCGATGCGAAGCTCGCGGGTCACGAAACGCCCGCTGTCCTGCGTGAGCACAGCCACCTGAAGCAGCACTTCGAGCAGCTTGCTTCCTAGCACAAATCGTCGAGGACTCCCCTTGGTTCGGGATTGGGCCAGCAGGCCGTTCTCTTTGTTCTTCAGCAGCAGAGAGTCCAGGCACTCAGTGATGTACTGGCGGTGATAATTGCCCCGATACGCCATCAGGATTTCGATGAAGGATTCGAACTCGCCCAGGCCCATGCCGGTAACGTCCCGGATCTCCGGATCGACGTCCTCGTTCCCGGAGGTAGATTCCTCGATCAGGCTTGCTAGACGGAATTTAAAGTAGGCTTGGCGCTCGGCGTCGTGCTCGGGCTTGAGCAGGGATACCAGATCGCCAACGGAGAACACGCCGCCCCCAGGGGTAGCCAGCTTGCCCATTTTTTTGCTCAGGTATTCCGCCATCTCATCGAGCTTCTTGACGACGAAATTAGCCTGAACAAAGGCCGGTATCTGACGATAAAGCCGGTCAGTGGACTTGCGGGCCAACTCGGCCATGTGCGGATTGTTGACGTCACCCATGTCCACGGCCAGTGCCACACGGTACGGACAGCCCTCCAGCGCATTGTCGCGGCCCGGGTTGATCGGGCATTCCTTTGTGGTGCAGAGATCGTTGCCGGAGCGCTGTTTCACCAGCTTGGGTAGCATCTGCAGCAGCTTAAGGTGGTAGAGCGCCAGATGGAATGCCATCAGGGTTTTGAGGTAATCCACCAACACCGAACGCGGAATATAGGGCTCATAGGCCAGTAGCCGCAGGATGTCATCGGCCATAATATCCGCCTGACCAATACACAGCGGCTGGGAGCGCGAGGGCTCCTTGGAGTCCTTCATGTCCTGGGTGACCTGATGATCCAGACGCAGGATGGCCTGCGTTTCCACGTCTACTGACACGTTGGGATCGTAGCGGTCTGTCACCAGGTCGATTCCCGGAAAGAAAAAGCGCTTTAAGGCATCCCGCGCTGCTTGGCCCTTGCCTTTGCGGGCATAGAAAAGCATCCAATATATCTGCTCGGCAGCGCCATAGTCACGGGAATGCTTTGCGTTGCGGAACTTATAAGTATTACCATGTAGCGGCCTCGGGGCAGCCACGGCCTGATTGGCTTTGCCTCGATTAACAACATCCATCAGATCGGTTTCGATCCAGCGGCGTACTACCTGTGGAAAGCGATCAAAGCCCGCAAACCATTCGGGATGCTCGAGGAAGTCCTCCATAAACTCTTCAACGGTCAGGTCGCCGCCACGAGGCGGGCGCCGGCTGGCATAACCATCATATTTCAGCCGGGGAAAAAGCATGGTCAGCACACGATCCATCTCAACGTGTTGCCAATGCAGATAACTCACTTTTTCAATACGAAACTCTTTGTCTCGAGCTTTAACACTCATGTTTCAGCACTCCTGCTTACCTTTCCCAGATGCAGGATGCCTTTGTCGTCGCGCCGGATCTGGAAGAATTCGAAGCCGCTTTCAGTGAGGAGCACCTCCTGATAAGGAGCGGCGGATAGAATGTTTTTGAACACGGCTAGGCTCAGGCAGAAACCTTCTAGCTCCTCGATGCTAGGCCGGTAGCCGTTGTTGAGCCGCATTAGCATTTCGTAGATGTCAAGGTTGATGCGCAAGCTGGCCTTGTGCCCGTCATTAGAGTCGTAAAGCAGCACCAGCGCTTGAGACAAGCACTCGAGGAAAGGATGAGCCGTCGTTTCCTGCTCGGTTCGGAGCGTGAACTGGTCGCCGCCAAAGAGGCGATAACTGCGGATGGTTCCCTTATCCACATAGCGAACTCGCAGCGCCAACTGGTCGCCTAGTCGTGTCGGATTGCTCAAGCCTTCGCCCCGGTTAATGGCTCGGAGAATGGCGGCAACCTCATCGGCACTTTTCGCACCCGGCTGCTCAATGGCATCTAGGAAGGGATCGATGCTTCCGTAAGGCAGCATTTCCTTCCAGCCGATATCACGCCGCTCGAAGAAATGGCGACGGCGCATGTGCGAGAGGTAATTCCGGTGCTTGGCGATCAATCGAGCACGGTTCTTTGACGAATAATCGCGAGGCAGATTGCGAAACAGCGTCTCCACGAGTTCATTGTCATATCCGGACCGCTCTGCGAACGAGAAGCGGCTCATGGTCTTGGTCTTAGGATTAAGGAAACCAAGCTCGCGGTCCAAATCAGGGTTGCTAACTTCGGCAACGTCGATCTCGCGCAGCAAGGCAATTAGCCGATCATTGGATCCCCCCGCCCCGCCAAGCCACGAGTTGAAATAGAAACCGTCGAGAATGCGGTTCTGGGTCTCTTCACCGCCGTTCTGATAGAGTTGGTGAATGCCGTCACAGTCCTGGGTGCCCACCAGCATGAATGCCAGCGCCGAACGCAGGTCGCGCATGGTGATATGCAGTCGCCCGCGGAGGTGGGTAATAGTGTAGAGCATCTTTAAGCGCTCAATCACCTTGGGTCCGGCAACCGGGTCTTGGAAGGTTCGGGCGTTATGGTTGGCAAAGCACTTGCCCTTGAGGTCACATTTCTCGCAGGCCTTCCAGTATTCCTGTTGTGTCATGCGGGCGATCAACCGTTCCAGGATCGAAGGCTGACCTTCCTCGGGTTCGGCGACCACCGAGCGTAGGTTGAGGTTAATGACCGCGATACCGCCCTCCGGAGCGGCCCCGGCCAAACCCTGCTGGATTTGCTTGGCGAGCAGCGGGAACTCCTCGTCATGCTCCAGGAAGAAATCGACCAGCCGCCCCTCGTTGATAGCGATCAGGCGGGTCTGATTCGCGGGCCAGCTTGAGGCGTCCTTGCCCGCGAAGGGAGTAAAGAACTTCTGCAGTACGGCATCGTTACGCTCGTCGCCTTCATCTTGGCTGCCGTCGTAGTTGCTCTGGTACGTATGCCCCTTGAGCTGGAACACAGCCCCATTTGCGCCGCGCTGCATATGTGCGCCTTTGCTCTCGGCAAAAGCCTCGAATTGCTGAATGAAGGCCGTCTTACCGTCACCGGCGTTACCACTGATGATCACGAGGCGGAACTCGCCCTTGAGTAGCGCAGGCTTGAGTTTTTCGTCCAGATAGGTTGGCACATAGGTGGCCTTACCAACTTCGTCGAGGCCACGGGTGCCCGCGTTGGACACCTGGCTCTGGCTGTAGAGGGTCAACAGGTGGGAGACAAAGGGATTGGTGTTGGGCTTAATCGGCTCGAAGCCCAGCTTGGACACCACCTTGGGTCCGGCACCGATCTCACCGGTGGTGCTACCTGCCCGCAGGCGCTTGACTTCGGCCATAACGTTCAAGAACTCATCAACTGAAGCGAAGCGATCCTTGCGCTCAGGCGCGATCATCTTCGCCAGCATATTGACCAGCGACGAGCTGAGGTCGGCGCAGCCTTTGAACTGCTTAGGGTCCTTGGGCTGCGTCTTGATCGGCGGCGTGGGGGCGTCGAAAGGATACTTGCCGGTCAGGCACTCATAGAAGGAGATGCCCAGGGCATAGAGGTCGCGGTCTATCCGAGCCGAAGCATCCGGCTCGGAGGAGTAGTCGTAATCCGGCGGCAGGTAGCGACGCGTGCCCCCGCCGCCTTGAACCTCGTCGTTCTCGGAGACGGCAACGTTGAAATCGATGATGCGGACACCCTTATCGGTCCACAGCAGGTTGGAGGGCTTGACGTCCTGATGGTAAACGCCGTGCTTATGAAGATGGGCCAGCCCATCGGCAGCCTCGCGCACGATGCGCACTGCATCATCCAGCGACAGCGCCTCGGCATCGATCAGATCGGAGACGTCCAGACCTTCCACATACTCAAAGACGATGTACGGCGTCTGTTTGGCATCGGCCATGCGGTCCGCCCAGATCACTTTCACCACATGCGGATGGTCGGGCAGATTGGTCAGGGTCTTGTACTCGCGGCGCAGCCGTTCGTACACGCTACGGCGGTCCTTAGTCACCAGCTTGATCACCCGCACCACATCGCCCAGAGAATCGAACACCTTGTAGGCCACGCCGAAGCCACCGCTGCCCAGCTTCTTTTGAATGCGGAAGCGATCCGCCAGGATGAAATCTTGCGGCAGTTCCATAAGATTATCTGGAAGCTGCGGTACAACTACGACCGGACTGCTCGCATCCGGGGTGGAATCGTTCTTAGCCTCGGGCAGAATTAAGTCATCCAAGGCCCTGCGGGCGATGGCCGCGCTGGTGTGCCGATCCTCGGGGTCGAACTCGCAGAACTTCTGCAGCCACTCGTCCATCCCCTTGGGCAGATCCGGCTTGTGCTCCGAGGGTTTCATCGGAAACTTGCCGTCGGCCTCCATCATCTGGTCGACGCCTTCAAAGGGCAGCTCGCCGGTCAGCAGCTCATAGAAGATCAGCCCGGCGGCGTAGAGGTCGGAGGCGATGCTGGCCTGGGTCGGGTCTTTGAAGCACTCCGGAGCCTGATAGGTGACTTCCAGATCATCTACCACCTGATCGGCGATGGTGAAGGTGCGGTTCTTGCCAACCCGGGCAAAATCGAAACCGGTCACGCGCGCCTGGCCGCCCTTGGTCACCAGAACGGCGTCCGGTGTGAGATTACGGTGGATCACCTCATGCCGGTGCGCATGGTCCAGGGCCGATAGCACGTCGCGCATCACCTGAAGCTTCTGGTCAAACGTCAGCGCCAAAGAGGCCTTGTTGATGTGCAGGCGCAGGGCCTGGCCGGGCAGGTCCTCGATTACTAGCACTACATTATGTTCGTCGTCGGAAATGAACAGATCCTTTACCGCCAGCACATTGGCGTGGGTCGGCATGTTTGCTACGGCGCGATAGGCGTTGCTGATCTTCTTGAATTCTTCCCTGCGAACGGCCTCGTCCTGGTACGGATCGGCCTGATAGACACGCAGACGGGCCATACCGCCGCTCTTGCCCAACAGGTTGTGCTTGGCGCGGTACTCGGTATAGCGGTCGGTGCCGCCGAGCTTCTCTTCCACCTGCCAGTCGCGGAACACCAGCGCCGCACTCTTGGGCTTGGCATTGCCGGTGATCGCCTTGGCGATCTGGGAGTGGAAGCGGCTGATGTTATCCAGCCGGTTTTCGGGGATGCGGCTCGCGTCGCGGAAGTATTTCAGGCAATGCTTAAAGTCGGTTACGTCTGGGCTGTCGATGCCGGCCTGATCAAAGACGGCAGCGTCATTGGCGGTGAGCAGCACGGTGGCATGCACATGAGCCTTGCGCAGCTCGATCAGGCCGGTGTTGCTCTCGCGGACGATCGTGGCCATGGTCTTAGCATGGCTGCGCAGTTTGGCCAGCGGCGAGAAGAAGGGCTGCCGCCCCTCGGGATACCATTTGGAACCATACACATCAATGTTGCCCCGTGTCCCTTTGACATCCACCAGATACACTGCGTGAGGCGCAAGGATGGCGATGTCGATTTCGAACACCTCATTACCCTGGCGCATCTCGAAGTTGTGGAAGATCAGCCAGCCATCGGGCAGATGATCCCGAAGAAAACCAATCGCCTGGCGTTCAGATTCGTTCACGGGTTGCCCGATGGGTATGACCTTTGCCATTAGTGCCCTCCCTCCTCAATAGTACGTTCGATGAGAGAGCGTGCTTCGTCTTCTAACTTAATGGCCTCATCGCGAGACTGATAAGCCTCCATGACCAAGTCATGACACTTCTTACGGACCGCCTGATCTGGATAAGGGATCGGTAAAGACGGCAGAACAGCATAGTGAAAATCTTGGAGTTTGCTTCCTGTCGAGGCAGAGCGAAGCATCCGGAATGCGGTTTCTGAACGCATAAATGCAAACAGTGCCCCGCGTTCGATAATAGTTTCATCTCCAATAACCCTCAGAAAATGCTGAGAGTACGCTCGCTCCAGCGTGGCTCCTGTAATAAACTCAGAACGACAAAACAGTTCACTTTCACCCAGTGTTCCTTGGGCAGCAACAAGGATAGTTCCATCCTGTACAAGCACTTCAGTTCCGACAGATTTCTTTGCAATCCAACGCCCTTCGGGCCTCAACCAGAATATCTGCTTTTGGCCTATCAACTGATATGCGTATTCAGGGTCTGCATCGATTCTTTTGAAACGCGGTCCGCTCTTTAGTGTGCCGTCGAGACATAATTCTGCTAAAGGCTTCCATTGCCCCTGCTTGATTCTCTCGCAAAGCCGATTAAACCGGGGGTTAAAGTTTAATGCGCGAAGAGACTGCACACCCGCTTTAGCTGTAAAACCAAGATCTGATCCCCAAGAATGCCAATCGCTTGGACTGATGTCCTTCAGACCAACAGAATCGAAATAGAGCTCTGTTGCCTGATTTAAGTTTGCCTGGTATTTGGTAAGCAGTGCAGCAGATTTCTCAACAAGGTCATGGGCCTTCTGCTCAATAGTATTTCCGAGCCGTGGAACCAAGAGGTCGGCAAAATGCTTTGGTTCAAGATGAGTAATTACCGAACCGTATTTCCCGGAAACAACAAATGGGACGCCGAATCTCGTGCAGAGATACGCATTCAGGTATCCCGAGAGTATTCGATTTGGATCCGCAACGATCTTCAGGATGTCTTGGTTGGACCAAACGTCATTCATGTCCGCACGTGCATAGATGGTCCTTCCTACCGTTCCAGAACACGTAATTAACGTCATCCCCTCATGAACCCGCAAGTAGTTGAGCTTTCTCGAGTGCGCGTCCTTCTTGCTCAAAAGAGGCAACCGACTCAAATCAGCCTGCATCATGAAAGTGGTTGTTAAAAACGGAACACCGTGGTGTGCATCATCAACATAATTCCGTTCAAACTGAGGACCGTTGTAAATCCCCCCATCATGACCTGCTGTCAAATCGGGAAGTACATCAGTTTTGTGTTTTTTTAGGAGTTCGCGAATCTCGACCGCGCCGGACATATAAGGGCCGCAGTCGAGCCGCCGACCAGTGCTTTCCAGCCAGGTACTTGGAATCGCTTTTACTTGGAACTTTCTACTCATAGCGTCACCTCGCCGGTCGCACGGAATTCTTTATATTTCTCTGCCACCAGCGGCAGTTCGTCATCAATACGCGGCGCACGTTTTGTGACACGCCGTACCTCAATCTGACCGCCATTACGTACTCGCTCAATGACGTTCTCTTCAAAGATCAGCACTTCACCATCAGGCGCACGCTGAAACAGTTTTCCACGAGTATCTTCTCCGGCCCGACCCACCACAGCCATGAAGACTTTATATTCCGGGTGGTCGGTATTGATTAGCTCCTCTTGGCTGCGACGACGCAGCACTAGCAAGCTGGGCAAGGCGGGGGCCAGGCCATACTCCTTCACGGTGACTTTGAACGGCTCCACCGGCAGGTCAACCGAGGCCATGACCTCGAAGTGACGCAGAATCCACCAGCGCACGTATTCATCGCCGGGATTGCCCAGCAAGCCATCAGGCAACAGGATTCCCACTCGGCCGGTTCCGGGCTTCACCCATTGTAGGGCGCGTTCAATAAACAGCACCTCGGGAGGGACACCGCCGGTGTTCAATTCGCCAGTGTTGCGGAATCCGCCTTCATCGTCGCGCTCCCAAATATTGCCCAGGTCATAATGCTGCAGGATGGAGGTGTCGCTTACCGTATCTTGGGTCGAGAACCAGGGGTTGAGCAAAACTATGTCCATGCTGCCCAGCGGCATGGCAGGACGGGCGGCTTCAATGCCATCCAAATCTCCATCCGGGAAGGTGCGGGCATCAATGCGAAATACGCGGCCGGGGTTGCCAGTGGTGAACAGCAGGTTCATGCGGCTGGCCACTGCCAGAAACGGATCGATGTCGCAGCCCAGGGCATTGCTGGCCGCCCAGGCGGCGGTTTCGTTTTGCGCCTGGCGAATCTGTTCTTTGGTGGCCTCATCAGGCGTGGCCCCCATAGCGGCGAGCTTCTTTTTGAAGATGTGCACGGCGGTCATGGCCAGGAAAGTGCCTGTACCGCTAGAGCAGTCCATAATGCGTTCGCCGGGTTGCGGGTCGAACATATTCACCGCTAGTTCGGCCACGTTAAGCGGCGTGGGGTAGCGGCCCTCGCGGCCGTCCATCACGCTGCGGGCGACCGCACGGAAGGCCCCGGTACGGTAACGAGGCTGGGTTTCGCTCAGGGAGTAGCGGGCTAGTTCCATGACCAAGCGGGCAATCTCATTTGGTTCCAGCGTCAAATCCCAGCCGCGTGTCAGTAGGTTTGGTTGCCAGGCCTTGGCAGCGGCAATGGATGCAATGATGCGCCGTGCAATAGCCTGTTGGCCTGCCTCGGTGAAAGGTTCGTCGCCCCTGATCCAGAACTTGCGCTCGCCGGTCGGTAGCGTCTCGTCGTGGATCTTGGCCAGCATCAGCACTGCCAACTGTTTGAACGAATCCTTGTGGTCGAGCCCCAGGTTGCGGTTCAGATACTGACGGCAGCGCATCAGGGCGTCTTCCAGATCCTCCGCCTCGGCGCTGATCTGAATGACACCGCCGGTGCGGTCGAGATCGGCAGTGCGTTCGCCTGGAACCGGCCAGACACCCAGGGGCTCGGGCCGGACCTCGAAGCGGGTGCGTTGGACCTGGAACAGGAATTCTTCCTGGCCGTTAGTCCACATGCCCAGAGTCGCGCCAGGAATTAGCTCCAGCAGCTCCGTGAGCTCACGTAGGTCGGCGTCCGCCTCGGTAATGGAGCGGAGCTTGTCGCGCTTCTTCTGGTTCTTGCAGACGATGATCCGCTGTAGGTTGTCATTGTTGTGCTCCGCATTGGGACGGAATACCGCGATATCGATGCGCTTGCGCCCCTGGCCGGAGAGCTGGGGGTTATAGTTCACCTCCAGGTCGTTCCGATCAAACCCATAGCTTTCGATGAGCTGGCGCAGAACCTTCTGCACTAGCAGCTTCTTGGCCGAGGCGCTTTCCTTGTTGCCGGTCAGGATGTCGATAAAAAAATTATCCGGTCCGTTCTCTTCGGCAGCATCCTGCTGGGCTTTAATGATGTCGTCGTCCTGGTCGCGCATTATGCCGCCACCTTTACCCCGTTTTGTTTTTGGCCGCGGTCAGTGCCTGAATTCTCACTGGTGAGTGGCAGGTCATTGCATTCCTTTAGAAACTCTCGATATTTCCGGGCGATTAGTGGCAGATCGTTGTCTTCGATCTTTTCCTGCCGCGTAAGTGTTCTCTCGACCCAGCCACTCTTGCGATGGAATCGCTCGGTGAACTGCCTGGGTTCGAGGATCTCTTCGCCGTCCGGCGTACGCTTGTAGAGCTTGTTGCCACGACGGTCGAACCCAACCTTGTCGGCTACCGCCATGAAGATAGGATATTCCTCCACTCCACCTAGAGCCTCGGCGCGTTTTTCCTCTTCACTCTTGCGGCGTAAGAACAGAAGGCTGGTAAGGATGTTGACATTTGCCTCGGCGATAAAAGCTTCCACAGGAAGATCGACGGAGGCAAGTACCTGCGATTCACGCATAATCCACCAGCGGATGTATTCCGCCGCTGGATTGCCGAGAACGCCATCGGGCAGGACGATACCCATGCGGCCGGTGCCCGGTTTGAGCCACTTGATACAACGCTCGATAAACAGAATTTCGGGAGCAACGCTGCCTTTAAGTACGCCATTATTGCGAAAGCCGCCTTCGCCATCGGACTCCCAGTTATGGGCCAGCTCGTACTGCTCCAGAATATGTTTGTCGGTAATTGGAATGTCCGAGCCGAACGGAGGATTGGCGGCGATAATATCCACCGACCCTAGCGGAATCTCCTTCTTGGCGCTCGTCAAATCGGCCAGATGTCCTAAGGGAAATTCCAGCGAGTTGATATTGTAAATATGCCCTCGGCCATCGCCCGCCAGTACCATGTTCATCTGGGCGGCACGGATCAGGAATGGATCGAAGTCGGCCCCGAAGACGTTGGCAGCCGCATACTCTTTCAGCCGTTCATAAATATTTAGAAACTCGTTTGTGCTTTCGCTTCCAACTTTAGTGTTTTGCTCATCTCGGAATTTTTTCAGCATGTAGCCTAATGTGGCGACCAGGAATCCGCCCGTTCCACAACTTGGGTCCAGCAGTTTCTCGTTTTCTTTGGGGTCAAGCATCTCAACAACCAGCTTCACTACGCCTCGCGGAGTGAAATACTGACCACGATCGCCGCGAAGATTGACTCCCACCAGCTCCTGGTATGCCACACCTTTGGCATCGACATCGGTACGTGTGAAGTCATACTTGGCCAGTTCGGAAACGATAAAGGCCAGTGCACGGTCGGAGAGGGCAATTTCTTCGTTGCCGCGGAAGATATTTTTGAATTGCTCCTTAACCTCGACGAAGAGCTCCTCGATCCGCCTGCGAATGGCTTTTCGACCCTCGGCTTCGAACTGCTCTTTGGGGCCTGCCCAGAAGCGGCGCTGCCAGGCCTGACGCTGCTTGGTCCGCAGGTTCTCGTCGTGCATTTTGCAGAAAATGAGGTAAAGGAACTGCCAAAAGGCGGCGTCCTTAGGCATCCCTTCGTTGCCATGAATGAAATTATGGCAGCGGCGGAAGGTGATCTTTAGCATCTCATTGTCGGCGACGCGGGTATGAGCATCAGACATAACCTCCTTGGTGCCAACCGACTCTTCAGCCATCGGCCAGTCGCCGATTGGGATGCACTTGGTTTCGAAGCGCTTTTGTTCTTTCTCGACAAAGAAGAACTCTAGGCCGTTGGTCCACAAGCCGTACTGGACAGCCTCGACCTCGTGCATGATAGTTTCAATTTCTTCAAGATCTTTGGCGGCCTGTTCAAAATCACGGATACGTACAGTGTTCTTGCCGATGTTAGGCTCTTGTCGGCAGAGAACGGCTCGGCCCAGGTTTTCAATGGAGTGGGCCTTGTCATGGTGGAAGATCGCGATATCCACCTTCTTGCGCCCGCCAATGGAGAAATCCATTTCCATGTCTTCGGGCGAAAACCCATATTCGTGAATAAGGGCACGAACCACCCGCTGGCGGACCAGCTCTTTAGGTGTTTCCTTGACTTGCCTTCCGGTTACATAGTCGAGCGTATACCCGGCTGGGATAGTGCCCTCTGGATGCTCCTGGTTTTTTTCCCGGCTCATGGAATGCTCCGTCGATTTGATGTTTGATTCATTTTTTCCGTCCTTCTTCGAAGTCCTGGGTTGCATGCTTCTGTAGCTCTATCCAGGCATCCAGATCCTTTCGAGAGAAACGCCATTGCCCCCTGACCTTGAATGCCGGGAGCTCTCCGTTCTGAGCCATGGAGTAGATGGTTTTTTCACTAACTTTCAACAGGGCTGCCACGTCTTTGATCGTTAGCACCTCTTCGCCTTGCACTTGGTTTCTCCTATGATGGTGCCGGGAACTGTCTATTGACGTGCAGCACACAAGGATTGACACGAAAAGGCATATGGTACTACTAGATGCCACATTTTACCAAAATCGTTTCATGTTGCGCAACACAAAACAATGAGATAAAATTTGCGCTATGAATAGCTTTGGCGAAACCATTCGCGATCTTAGAGTCGCCCAGGATCTTGGCTTACGGGAAACTGCGGGCAAGACGGGTATTTCGCCTGCCTACCTAAGCCGAATCGAGCGCGGAAAGGAGCGGCCCCCACGCCCTGAGGTCATAAAGGCCCTCGCGAGGGTCCTTGCTGCTGATCCGGACGTCCTTTTTCGGTTGTCATCTTCGACAGATCCTGAGGTAGTCGACTTTCTGCATGACCAACCCGAGGCGATGGCTTTGCTTCGCCATCTTAAAGATGCTGCTTTCACGAATGCGGAAATGGTGCAGCTCCTAAAGCTTGCCGAAGGAATTAAGAGGCCTGCGAAATGAAGCATGTCAACGGCTAAGAAGCACAGCTTCCGCCTCGTGTCGCCCCATAAGCCCGAGCAAGACTCGGCTTCCACCGTCGATCAGACAGCATAGCTCTTGTCAGGCTATAACCTAGTCCCACAGCTAAGGAACTCTTCCGAGAGCAGGGGCAGGCCAGCAGTCCCTGTTCGGTGAGGGCTGACGGATCACATCGAATCTTCCTCGAGGTGCGTGTGCGTGCACGCACCGACTTGGTCCGTCAAACCCGTCAGTCGGGCATGGCGGCATGGTGGTCAGTTGCCGGCATAAAGGTGTAACAAGATATCCGAGCGCTCTGCCATTGGGCGGTCGAAATCGCGAAGCAGTTCCGTCGCTTAGGGTCTGGCACCTCTGTGCCCAGCACGATCTAATATTGACTATCAGACATGAAGGATTAGTTGATGTTGGACTAAAGATGAAAACCGCATCAAACTCGCTTTGGCGGAGGAATCACATCATCCAGTCGTCTTTGTAATGATTGAACTTCTTCGGTTAATTCTATGATCCGCATATTTGCACTCGTAAGTGCGGACTGAGCATGATCACGCTGTAGAATCGCATCTTTGAGGCGCTCTTTAGCGGATCTATTCGCGCTCAGCTTTTTTCGAGCTGACTGGTTTAGAGGCTCATCATTATTAGGATGAAGTTCAATGTATGCTTGTATTTCACGAATAAGTGCAGGAAAACGAGATTTTTTTAGAGCTGATGGGTCGCAACCAGCTTCCCGCGCCACATTATTTTGCGTTACTGGCGTTCCCGATTTTAAAACGACTGTATCTCCAAACTTCAATCGTTCAAATGCTTGGCGAAATCGATTTTCTGCGCTCAGCGGAGCACTGGGTTGCTGCTCATTGGTGTTAGAGGGCATTTAAATAATTCTCCATCGCGGTTCGCTCATCTGCAAGGGCATTGTATCGAGGATGTACAACCGGAAGAATTTTCATTTCTTCTACTACACGGCGAAGTTCGGCGCGTACCCGAGGTTCCTTTGCACGGTCAAACAGGACGTCCGGACAGGGCTTTCGGTCCTTTCCACCAGCACAGCGTGCGACCGATTCGAGCCCACCATATTCGCATAGTCCTGCTTTCATGCAGCCGCCTAAACGATGTTCGCGAAAATTAATAGCTCCTTTTTTCGCCATTGCAACTAATTCATTGGTCTCCTTTGCGCTAAGCAAATTTATAACAAGCTGCTCTTTGCGCTCCAGAGCATGAGGAGAAAAAAATCTGTCTTCAGCGGCGGCAACCTTGACGATCTCTACCTGAGCTTCATACATTGCTAATAATACTGTTGTCTGCACCTCGTTATTAAAGCGCAAACGGCTGTGATTTCTTCCGTAATATAAAGGCATTAGGCGACTTGAGTGCTTCAATTGTTGTTGCATCGTCGAGTCTGAAATATCGCCGCTAGCAAACATATTAACTGCGCCAGTGCGACGATATTGATGCCATGATAAAGGCCAAATCGCATCTACAAAAAACTCCTTTTCTGGAAGGTTGGTTGTAAGACGTTTCGCGATCGCCAGATCATCAGCAGTAATTTTCATCTGCTCCTTATCAAATAACATCGAACATACTTTTTCTAATGTTTCCTGCAAATCCTTTGTAACGCCTCGAATCTTATAATTTCGCGAATGCCTTAGCCCAAGACCCCATGGCTCAGTGGCCGTGCTAGACAGATATGGATCGTTTCGATCTGCATCGCTAGGCATAATTTTAGGATTGACTCGATCGCAAATCATTCTCATGTGTGCGATCGCGGATGAAGCTTGGATCGCAATCTCAACGCTAGGGCTTGCCACCCAACGTGCATCCGAGTCTGGATCTGTCTTAGTGGTTTCGCCGCAGATAATCGGTACGCGACCGAATTTTTCGTCATTATCCCAAAGCAAGCAGCTACTTCTAAGTGAGCCAACCTCCTCTCTGCGTTGCAAAGTAAAATTGCAAATGTATAGTAGACTCGCGAATGTGACGATCGAAAAATATGAAGATAGTCCAGATATGTGTGGTCTATCTTTGAAGCCAGCAACCCACTTTCCAAAGATTTCAGAAAGGCCGAAGCGCGCAACAACCTCATGAAAAGTCCCTGGGAAATCTTTTTTGTAATTAAGTTCCGGATTAAAAGGACTCACTCGTGAATTTTCTTTTGTTCGAGATAGAGCAGCCTCGAGCGATCCATATTGTTTGGCATATTCGTTAAGACAAAATTGAAAGCATGCTTCAATCTGAGTTTGATTCGCGATGAAGTCTGTCAAGCATTCTCGCAAGCGACTAAGTTGATATAGCCAAATTCGGGGAGGGATATAGGGCGTTTGAATGGTTTCGTGTTTGGGCGCAATTTCAACCAGCCGTTTCAAACCGTTTGCATCAACGATCGTGAAGCCAAGAAATCCACGTGCGTCATATAGGTAATGGAGAAGCGTAATTGCCGCATCGAAATTGCTTGCAGATATGACATTTGGAACTTGTTCCAGTACCTTTGGGAAGCGCATCAATTTCTCAGCACTAATGCCGTTGCGATTGCAGAGGGAAACGATAGTCCTGAGAACATAGACGTGAGCATATATTGTAGCTGCCGACCTTATTCTTAACGGGCCCCAGATGAGCCAGGTAGCGATCATTCTCATTAGGTCAGCGTTCTCGGCACTAAGAGGCTCCGACTGCTTTCGCTTACGAACTTCGCCGTCCCCAAAGTTAAGAATCTTTCGGCGTCCAAACCATGACGTAATGTCCCATGTCGAGTCGCCCCAACGAGAGATAATAGTGCCATGTTCATCGACTACTACAGGCCAATCGCGTGGTGGTGGCCAAGACGTAATCCGATAGTTAGGCGATGTGATTTTTATGAAATCTCTATCGATTCCAATGGTCATTTCTTGAAAATCGACATTCATTTAATTTCGCCTTCCATTGATTCGATTATATAAGACCATTGATCGTGATAGTGGCCTTCCTCAATGCGCATTAACGACTCCTCAACCCAGTCGCGACGTATTGATTTCGATTCTCGAAAAAATTTAAGCTTTTCAGTCAACCTGTCTACTGAGTGTTCAGCTGGAGACACTGATTGATCTTTGCCTTTTTTCAAAGGCTCCTTTCCGACTTCGATAATTTTTAAATGTCGAAACGATGCCAATGACCAAACATAGTCAAGAGTATCGATGTCACGATGATGGTCGCACCAAAGGCATCCTGAAGGACTTCGGCAATCCGGCTCAGGGGCAGATATTGGCTTCTCGGACGATGTCGTTGGAATGCCATCACATGCGCCGGGCGCAGCAGCAAGCAAAATCGCCTTATCTACAAGAGCTGGATCATTGCTTACATGGAAGCGAACGATTTCGCTTATTGCCCGCTGTTGTGATGGTATTTCGTAAACAGTCAACAATGTTTTCGCATGATGTTGAGCCATCTCAGCTGTTATTTCTGGATCGCCACTACGCCGTAAAAGCCAATTTATACGAGTGCTACGTAGGGCACTTGGAGTGATCCACTTAACCCCAGATAGTTTACAAGCGGATTTAAGTGCCCCAAAATGGAGTCGTCCCGATTCATGAGCGCCGTGAACCCTTATAAAAGGGAAGATTCGCTTTTCTGTTTCAGGGAATATTTTCCTTCGCCATTCTAAGTATCGCTCGAAGTGACTTCTATATTCGCTAAAAATTTCGAAAAGTACCTCACCCTTACGTCTAGGTTTATATTCTCGGACTTTATATCCATCTATATCGCTCGAGTAAGAGAATCTATACAAGGAAATATTTTGCGCTTGCGCTAAATTCATTCCCGTCTGAGCCATAAACATAAGTAACTCGGCTTGCATACGAAGATTGACCATGTCTCGTCGGAAGCGGTGATCTAGTGACCGATTAGCCTTGTAAGCTGCAAGCGCAAGGTTTGCTTTGTTAACGGCGCTACGACGTTTTTCGGTCGTAGGAGTTCTGTTAGAGAACCTGTATTCTAGTTCTCCGCCCTGTTGCAGTTGTATGCGTACATGATGGTCTTTCCAGATAACTTCGAGAGGAAGACCATCACAGATGTCTTGTACAAATCGTCCAAATTTAAAAGTTTCGTCCAAGTTCTGCTTGTCTGCCTTTGCGCCTCTTGGCGTTTTTCTAGGATTCGGTCGTTTAATTCTTGTTGCCCGAAGAATAGGCTTTGTTCGTTCCAACGCTTTGTCTATGATTTGACCAACCATCCTGGCGCGAGAATATATAGTTTGTTGGTTTATACTCTTCGCCACTTTGCAACGATGTAATAAATAGTCTGACCATTCCAGGTAACTATTGATTATGCCTGAGACTGTTAGTTCGGCACTATGGCGGTCTGCCCAATTAAAGAATTCAGTAAGTTCCCTGATCTGCACACGAGCCGTTTGTGCACTACCGCCGGCGGCAAGACTATCGCTTATGTAGGTGTGCGAAAGCTGAACAAACGGAATTCTGTCGAATATAACTTCGCCAAGTAATCCCTCTCGAATTGCTTTCTCAGCTTTATCAATTCTAGTAGATGCTCCGCCTTTGTATAGCAATCGATTAAGGTTAAGCGGCGTTTCTTTTTCTCCAGCCGGAATTTTAGGGAAACTCAGGTCGAGGTTCTGTCCATCTTCATGCATGATACTCGTTCCAATCACGACCCACGAGGCCTGAGAAGATAGCACTAAATTGATTGGAAACCTCGGCTTTCAAAGGTTCGCGCTCAAGAAAGCGAACGTAAAGAAAAGTGGTTTTTTCATCTTTGTGTAGCATTGCATCGCGAACGAAGCTTACAGCGGCTTTTGCACTGGTTGCTTTTAAAGCTACACCCATAAGCCATGTGCCAAAAGTTGCTCGAGTCTGATGAAATTTAAAGCTATTCATAAAACGAAGTCCAGCATTTGATGCTAGCCTTCTCAAGTCCGTCATCAAGCGTGTGATTGTCCCGCTTTTGTAAGGGTTGCCCCTGTTCGTTAGAAATAGAAAACTACGATTCACTTTTTCTGCAATTGCTTGGCGTCTTAGTCTCTGCATGCTGTAGGCATAGGCCTTCAATTCATCGATAAGAAATTTAGGTACTAAAATTTCTCCGCTGACGTCGAATTTGGTTTCTACGCCGGTCCCTGGGCCGACGCGAATTCGGTATATGTTTGGTGTCTGGACGTCTGCGTATGCATTTTCAATGTTTTTAATGTGCAGGGTAGTAATAGTTTGAATGCGCGCGCCTGAAAGAATCCCAAGTAGCAGCATCAAATGAATTTCTTTTGGGCCTTGTTCCTTAGTAAGCTCAAGCAGCTTTTTTATGTCATCGTTTCTTATTGGTGTAAGCCCGTCTTCTAAACGCAATCCGACTCGAGATAGGTTGGGAATGGATAAATCGGATGACGTGGTGACGAATGTTCTTTCGAAGCCGGCAGCATCAAAATGGCGCACAACTACCGAACGATCTATCCATAATGGAGAATGTCTTTGGACAAAGCCATAAATTTTGGCGTGTCGATAAAATTGAATTACCGCTGCCATCCTTGATCGAGTTGTTGACGGGGCAAGGCTACCTCGATCTCTCTGCGCAATTAGATCTCCTCGATATCGAAGGACAGCACGATCTTGCTTGCGTATTGGAAAGTGCCACCATTCGAGTTTGGCTTCTTCTAGCCAAGACGCATATGCGACCAAATGCTTCATTAACGACGTTACCGTTTTAATGTGGCCACCTTTGGTACTCGTGACTTTCGTTAGTGCCCAGTGGTTCGCTTCATGCCACGCTTCGCCACTTGACCAAAAGATCTGTGGTAGCGCGTCTATTGAGCGAGCCAATGGGTCGGGTACCCAGGTGACTTTGTCGTTGTGTATGACTTCACGAACAGGTCTGTAGTTAATGGTTTCGAGGTTGGCCACGGAGTAGATATGTCATCTGATCAATGTCCATACCATACAGCACTCGTGGTTGCATGTCCATACCCCTGAGCTCGCGGTTGTCGTAAATGTAGTCGCCCAGGAAGGCCACCAGGTCGGGATTGGCCAGCGCGATGTGGCGGTGCGCGCCGTAGCTGCCGAACTCCCAGTGCTGGCACGATGCGACCGCCAGCTTCAAGGCGCCCGGCATCTCGTCGCGCGCAGGCGCGGTGCGCGTGCGGCCGACCGGGCTGACGGCGTCGCCCAGCATGAAGCGGTACCAGTACCATCGGCCAGGAGACAAGCCGGTCGCATCGACGTGCACGCTGTGCGCCAGTTCCGGCACGGCGGTGGCCGTACCCTTCGCGACGATGCTGCGAAAGGCTTCGTCGCTCGCGACTTCCCAGCGCACACTCAGCGCCACCGGCGCGATCGGCGCGCCCAGCGGGTCGCTCAGGATGCGCGTCCACAGGATCACCGCGTTCGGCAGCGGCGAGCCCGAGGCCACGCCGAGGCTGAACGGATAGGGACCCTTGGCGGACGATGCGCAGCCGCTCAGCGAGGCGCCCGTGATCGCGGCCGACAGCCGGGCCGCATCCAGCAGGAAGGAACGGCGCGACGTCATCGATGCGTCAGTCGCGGTGGATCAGCGATTCGATCGGCGGCACCTGGCGCGGCTTGCGGTCCGGGCCGGTGGCGACGTAGGTCAGCTGCGCCTCGGTGACCTTTACGACGTCCGCCTGCAGGCGGTTGCGCTCGGCGTAGACCTCGACGTTCACGGTGATCGAGGTATTGCCGACCCGGACGATGTCGGCATAGAAGGAGAGCAGGTCGCCGACGAACACGGGCTGCTTGAACAGGAAGGAATTCACGGCGATCGTCGCCACGCGGCCATTCGCGCGGCGGGTGGCCGGCAGCGAGCCGGCGATGTCGACCTGGGCCATGATCCAGCCGCCGAACACGTCGCCGTATACGTTGGCGTCGGCCGGCGCGGGCATCACGCGCAGTTCCGGCATCTTGCCTTCGGGCAGGCGGGTTGGATTGGGGGCGGCGTTTTGTGGCGTGGTCATCTTGTTTTCTCGGTAAAAGCTACAATCGTCCCGAATTGAACCATAAAACCCCCAGCCCTGCCATGCGACGCACTCCCGCTTCATCCGCTCCACTCCCGCCAGATGCGAAGGCTACGCCGCGCAACGACTGGGCCACCCTGCGCACCTTGTTCCCTTACCTGTGGGTGTACAAGTGGCGCGTGCTGGCCGCGCTCGCCGCGCTTGTCGGCGCGAAACTCGCCAACGTCGGCGTGCCGCTGGTGCTCAAGCAGCTCATCGACCAGCTCGCGATCGATCCGAAGGACCCGCACGCACTCCTCGTGCTGCCGCTCGGCGCGCTGGTGGCGTATGGCCTGCTGCGCCTGTCCACCACGCTGTTCACCGAGCTGCGCGAATTCCTGTTCGCGCGGGTGACGCAGCGCGCGGTACGGACGATTGCGCTCAAGGTGTTCCGCCACCTGCACGCGCTGTCGCTGCGCTTCCACCTGAACCGCCAGACCGGCGGCATGACGCGCGATATCGAACGCGGCACGCGCGGCGTGAATTCGCTCATCTCGTACTCGCTGTTCAACGTGCTGCCGACCCTGGTCGAGATCACGCTGGTGCTGGGCTACCTGGTGCTCAACTACGACATCTGGTTCACCATCATCACCGGCGTGGCGCTGGCCAGCTACATCGCCTTCACCGTCATCGTGACGGAATGGCGCACCCACTTTCGCCGCACGATGAACGAGCTGGATTCGAAGGCGAATACCAAGGCCATCGACTCGCTGCTCAACTACGAGACCGTGAAGTACTTCGGCAACGAGGAGTACGAAGCGAAACGCTACGACCAGGGGCTGCAGAGCTTCGAGAACGCGGCGGTGCGCTCGCAGACCTCGCTGTCCTTCCTGAACACCGGCCAGTCGCTGATCATCGCCACCGCCGTCACGCTCATCCTGTGGCGCGCCACCGAAGGCGTGATCGCCGGGACCATGACCCTGGGCGACCTGGTGCTGGTGAACTCGTTCATGATCCAGCTGTACATCCCGCTCAACTTCCTGGGCGTGATCTACCGCGAGATCAAGCAGAGCCTGGCCGACATGGAGCGCCTGTTCTCGCTGCTGGACCAGAACCGCGAAGTGGCGGATGGCGCGCATGCCAAGCCTTTGGTGACCCGTGGCGCGCATGTCGAGTTCTCGCACGTCGAGTTCAGCTACGAGGCCAAGCGCCAGATCCTGTTCGACGTCGATTTCGCCATCCCCGCCGGCACCACCACGGCGGTAGTGGGCCACAGCGGTTCCGGCAAGTCGACCCTGTCGCGCCTGCTGTTCCGCTTCTACGACGTGAACGGCGGCGCGATCCGCATCGACGGCCAGGACCTGCGCGACATCACCCAGCAATCGCTGCGTTCCTCGATCGGCATCGTGCCGCAGGATACGGTGCTGTTCAACGACACCATCGAATACAACATCGCCTACGGCCGTCCCGGCGCCTCGCATGAGGACATCGTCGCCGCGGCGCGCGCGGCCTCGATCCACGAGTTCATCGAGAGCCTGCCGGACGGGTACCAGAGCATGGTGGGCGAGCGCGGCCTGAAGCTGTCCGGCGGCGAGAAGCAGCGGGTGGCGATCGCGCGCACCTTGCTCAAGAACCCGGCGATCCTGATCTTCGACGAAGCGACGTCGGCGCTGGATTCGAAGTCGGAGCAGGCGATCCAGGCGCAGCTGAAGGAGATTGCGAAGGACCGCACCACCCTGGTCATCGCGCACCGGCTGTCGACGATAGCGGATGCGCAGCAGATCATCGTGCTGGACCACGGGCGCATCGTGGAACGCGGCACGCACGCATCCCTGCTCGCGGCGCGCGGGCTGTATCAGCAGATGTGGGAACGGCAGCTGGCGCGGCCGGATGAGGAGTTGGCGTCGCCGCCGTTGGAGATTGCGAAGTAAGCGTCGCGATCAGCTACCGATTCTATTTATTGTGGACCGAGAAACCGTCATGCGCGCCACTGGCGCCCATGACTCCCGGCGTAGGCCGGGATGACGGTCTTGAGGCTAGCGACTACGGTGACTTAGTAGGTATAGAACATCCGCTGAATCTCTTTGGTGCTGTTCGTCTTCGTCAACGCCAGCATCAACAGAATGCGCGCCTTCTGCGGGCTGAGCGTATCCGACACCACGAAGTCCAGCTGATCGTCATTCGCCTCGCCATTGCGGGCAACAATGCCCTGTCCCACGCGCGCCGAACGCACGATCACCACGCCCTGCGAGCGCGCCGCCACCAGCGCCGGCTTGGTCTTCGCCGGCAGACTGCCGTTCCCAACGCCGGCATGCACGAGACCCTTCGCGCCCGCAGCCACCAGCGCCTTCACCGCCACATCCCCCACATTCGCATACGCATACGCCACGTCCACCTGCGGCAGCGCATCGAGCTTGGAGATATCGAACTCGGTATCCACCGTATGCTTGCGTGTGACGTCACGATAGAAGAACGGCTTGCCGCCCTGGATATAACCGATCATGCCCAGCTCCGCGGTGCGGAAGGTGTCGGCGGTGGTGGTGTTGGCCTTGGTGACGTCGCGCGCCGCGTGGATCTGGTCGTTCATCGCGACCAGCACGCCCTTGCCGACCGCGGCGGGCGAGCCGGCCAGGTTGACCGCGTTGTACAGATTGATCGGCCCGTCGGCCGACAGGGCAGTGGACGGACGCATCGAGCCCACGACCACCACCGGCTTCCTGCTCTTGACGACCAGGTCCAGGAAATAGGCCGTCTCTTCCAGTGTGTCGGTGCCGTGGGTGATCACGATGCCGTCCACGTTCGGCTGGGCCAGCAGGGCGTTGACGCGCTTGGCCAGGATCAGCCACTGTTCGTTGCCCATGTTCTCGCTGGCGATCTGGAACACCTGCTCGCCGGTGACGTTGGCGACCTTCGTGATCTCGGGGACAGCGGCGATCAGCGCTTGCACGCCGACGGTGGCGGCGGTGTAGCCGACCGTCGTGGTGCTGGTGGCCCCGGTGCCGGCGATGGTGCCGCCGGTGGCGAGGATGGTCACGTTGGGCAGCCCGGCCGTCTGGGCCTGCGCCGCCGAAGCGAGCAGCAGGCAAGCGAACAGCGCCGCCATGGCGCGGGTGAAGCTCTGGTACATCTACATCTCCTTGAGTAAAACGGATTACGGCTGTTTGTATACGACGCCGTCCTTCATGACAAACCTGACCTGCTCGAGCAGTTTGACGTCCTGCAGCGGGTCGCCCTCGACCGCCACGATGTCGGCCGCGAAGCCCGGCTCCACTTGGCCCAGTCGCGCGGACTGGTCGAGCAGGCTGGCGGCGTGCAGCGTGGCGGCGCGGATCGCCTCGATCGGCTTCATGCCCGCTTCGACCATGTAGCCGAACTCCTTCGCGTTCTCGCCGTGCGGGAACACGCCGGCGTCGGTGCCGAAGGCGATCTTCACGCCGGCCTTGTGGGCGCGCGCGAACGTCGCCTGCAGCTGCGGGCCGATCGCCGCCGCTTTTGGGCGCACCAGGTCCGAATAGTAGCCCGGCGTCTTCGCCTTGTCCGCCACGTAGCGGCCGGCCGAGATGGTCGGCACGTACCAGTGGCCGGTCTTCTTGAACAGGGCGATGACTTCGTCGTCCATCAGGGTGCCGTGCTCGATCGAGTCGACCCCGGCGCGCAGCGCGCGCTTCATGCCCTCGGCGCCGTGGGCGTGGGCGGCGACGCGGAAACCGTAGTCCTTCGCGGTGCCGACGATGGCCTTCAGTTCGTCCTCGGTGTACTGCGAGTTCTGGCCATTGGCGGCCTGGCTCAGCACCCCGCCGGTGGCGGTGATCTTGATCAGGTCCGCGCCTTCCTTGTAGCGCTGGCGCACGGCCTGGCGGCCCTGTTCCGGGCTGTCGATCACGCCTTCTTCCGGGCCCGGGGTGCCGACCTTCTCGCTCAGGAAGTGGGACAGGTTGTTGGTCGGGTCGGCATGCCCGCCGGTGGTGGCGATCGATTTACCCGCGGTGAACATGCGCGGGCCCGGGATCTCGCCGCTGGCGATCGCCCGCTTGAGCGACACGTTCAGGCCGTCGGCCGCGCCGAGGTCGCGCACCGTGGTGAAGCCTGCCATCAGCGTGCGCTGGGCGAATTTCACGGAGCGGTAGGCCATGTCCTGCGGGTCGGCGGTGAGGCGGTCGCGGTAGGCGTCGACCACCGGCGCGGTTTCGCTGGTCAGGTGCACGTGCATGTCGATCAGGCCCGGCAGGCAGGCGTGGCGCGACAGGTCCACCCGGTCACCACTTGCGGGCGCCTGCGTCATCGGCCCGACGGACTTGATCACGCCGTTCTCGACCACGATGCTGACGCGCTCGCGCCAGGTCCCGCTTTTCACGTCCAGCAGGCGGCCGCAGTCGACCGTCCTGGTAGCGGCGTGGGCGCCGCCGGCAATCATCAGCAAAGCAAACGCAAGCAGTTGTTTCATGTCTCGCTCCTCATTGTCGTTATATGAAAAAAAGGCCCCCCATCGCTGGAAGGCCTTCGGTGCTGGAACTGTTAATGTCCCGCGTCAGCGCAGCGGCGCCACCGCCGGATCCTTGCTCGGTTCGCCGAGGTCGCCCTCCCACTTGGCGACGACGGCGGTGGCGATGCCGTTGCCGATCACGTTGGTGGCCGAACGGGCCATGTCCAGGAAGTGGTCGATGCCCAGCAGGAGCAGCAGGCCGGCTTCCGGGATGTTGAACTGGGCGAGCGTCGCGGCGATCACCACCAGCGAGGCGCGCGGCACGCCGGCCATGCCCTTCGAGGTGAGCATCAGGACCAGCATCATGGTCAGCTGGGTCGAGATGTCCAGCTCGATGCCGTAGGCCTGGGCGATGAAGACGGCGGCGAAGGTACAGTACATCATCGAGCCGTCCAGGTTGAACGAGTAACCGATCGGCAGCACGAAGGCGGCC
The DNA here is from genome assembly GCF_021044825.1 of Massilia phyllostachyos. Lineage (GTDB taxonomy): Bacteria > Pseudomonadota > Gammaproteobacteria > Burkholderiales > Burkholderiaceae_D > Telluria > Telluria phyllostachyos. Next base: position 83,430 of record NZ_JAJNOC010000001.1, read on the forward strand.
AGGCGGTTCTTGACGCCGAAACGCTCCAGGCCTTCCAGGGTTTTCGGGAACGCCGCTTCCGACGAGGCGCAGGTGTAGGCCAGGATGGTCGGCTCCTTCAGTTCCGAGATCAGGCGCAGCACGCGCGGGCCGAGGAAGGCCATGCCGATCAGGATCAGCACCACCCACAGCAGGATGATCCCGAGGTAGAACTCGGCCATGAAGATGCCGTAGGTCGAGAGCACGCCCAGGCCGCTCTTGGCGATCACGCCGGCCACCGCCGCGAACACCGCGAGCGGGGCGAAGTTCATCACGTAGCCGGTCACTTTCAGCATGATGTGGGCGATGCCGTCCACCGCGTCGATCAGCGGGGTAGCGCGCGCGCCGACCGCGGCGGCCGCGGTGCCGAAGAAGATCGAGAACACCACGATCTGCAGGATCTCGTTCCTGGCCATGCCGTCGAAGATCGAGGACGGCACCAGGTGGGTGATGAAGTCCTTCAGGGTCAGGCCCGAGGTGGTGATGCCCGAGGAAGCGCCGACCGGCGGCACCGCGCCCGACAGGGCCATCGCGTCGCCCGGACGGAACAGGTTGACCAGGAGCAGGCCCAGCGACAGCGAGATGACGGAAGCGATGATGAACCAGCCCAGCGCCTTGACGCCGATGCGGCCGACTTCCTTGGCGTCGCCCATCTTGGCGATGCCGACCACCAGGGTCGAGAAGACCAGCGGCGCGATGATCATCTTGATCAGGCGTAGGAACAGGGTCGTGATCAGCGCCATGGTGTCGGCGAAGCCGGCCGGATCGGCGAAGGTGGTGTTGGCCACGTAGCCGACGACGATCCCGAGCACGAGGCCGATCAGGATATAGGTAGTCAGACGGTTTCGATTCTTCATAAAACTGCTTCCTGTCTTGTGGACCTGTGCAAAGCCGGCGGCAGGGGTATGCTGTCGCAGCCGATTAATGAGGCAAAAAATGGTGAGGGGAGGGCGAATGGCCATTCTGAAGATAATGGCAAGTTCCGCAGTATCCTAGGCACTGGAAATGCTGTCAAGCATGCTTACATCGGTACAACAGGACACGTGAATACAGGCGGCGAATGATCGAAATCCAGAATGTCAGCAAGTGGTACGGCGGCTTCCAGGTCCTGCGCGACTGCACTACCCAGGTCGCGCGCGGCGACGTGGTGGTGGTCTGCGGCCCGTCCGGCTCCGGCAAGTCGACCCTGATCAAGACCGTCAACGGCCTCGAACCCTACCAGAAGGGCCGGGTGCGGGTCGACGGCGTGGAAGTCGGCGCGCGCACCACCGACCTGGCGCGGCTGCGCGCCCGCATCGGCATGGTGTTCCAGAACTTCGAGCTGTTCCCCCACCTGTCGGTACGCGAGAACCTGACGCTGGCGCAAATCAAGGTGCTGGGGCGCGGCAAGGACGAAGCGATCAAGCGCGGCCTGGCCTACCTGGACCGGGTCGGCCTGCTGGCGCACCAGGACAAGTACCCGGCCCAGCTCTCGGGCGGCCAGCAGCAGCGCGTGGCGATCGCGCGCGCGCTGTCGATGGACCCGGTGGCGATGCTGTTCGACGAACCGACGTCCGCCCTCGACCCGGAGATGATCGGCGAGGTGCTCGAGGTGATGGTCGGCCTGGCCCAGGACGGCATGACCATGATGGTGGTGACCCACGAGATGGGCTTCGCGCGCAAGGTGGCCGACCGCATCGTTTTCATGGACGAAGGCAGGATCGTCGAGGACAGCTTCAAGGAAGACTTCTTCGCGGCGCCGCGTTCGGCGCGTGCGCGCGAGTTCCTGGCGCGGATCATCCACTAACGCCGCCCGTTCAATAAAAACGGCGCCCGAGGGCGCCGTTCTCAATATGGGAGCAGGATCCCGACTCAGGCCTGCTTGGCGGCGCGGCGGCGGCGTGCAGCGGCCAGGCCGACGGCGCCGAAGCCCAGCAGGGCCATGCTGCCCGGTTCAGGCACATAGTTCCAGCCGATCGCGTCGAACATCAGGTAGTCCATCGTGGTGATGTCCATGAATTCGCCGCGTGCGCCGGTCGGGTCCATGATGCCGATGTCCAGGTTGTCCTTCCAGTGGCTGGCTTGCTGGCTGTCGCCATAGGTACGGCCGGTCGAGAAGGTCGCCAGGGTGGTGGCGCACTTATCCAGCGAGAAGTACTTGGTACGGTTATCGGCCGAGAAGTCGATGTCGGCGTTGTTCTGATAGCTCAGGTTCGAGCAGCGGAACACGTCGGTCGGGGAAATATAGGTGAAGGCGACATCGGAGTAGTTGCCCGAGCGGTTTGCGTCGAGGGTGTCCACACCGCTGACTAAGCCGAGCGCATGACCGATCTCGTGAGCGGCGACGCCAATGAAATCGAAGGCGTTGCTGGTAATGCCGTCGGTGCGGTCGAAGTCCCATGTGAATGCCGTGCTGAACGAGATGTTGCCGTCCGATGCATTGTCCTGCGCGGTATACAGGCCCAATGCACGGGCATTGGCCTGGGTCATGCGGATCGTATTGTTATTTGCGTTGCAGTTATTGTCGAGGAATGGCGTCGCGCTGCCGGCACCATTCGGGTTGACTGCAGTACCGTTCATGACGACACTCAGGCACGATTTCGTGCTCATGCCGGAAACTGCTTTCTGGTCGAAAGGCGTGGAGATATCGTTCTTCAGCGCATTACGGAAATTGTCATATGACGAAACGTAACGGGTGGAACCGGTCGAACCCAGGATGCCGGTGCCGAGGGCGGTAAAGCCGATGTTCAGGTTCACCGTGACCTTATCGGTGAAGGCCGACGACCAGAGGTCCGCAGCGGCCTGGAAACCGGCCAGTGCACGCTGGTCCATGCTCGGGTCATAGGTGAACTTGAATTCCAGGGCTTGCACGGAGCCGCCGTAGGCGACAGCCATCAGTGGCACGAGCTTCAGCAGTTTCTTCAGGTTTTTCATGCGTCTCTTTTTCCGTAATGTTGACTTGTTATATGAGCGATGCCGGCGCACCTGCATGACCATTGCCGGCTCACCCTTTTGAGAGATGCAAGTTTCGAGCCAGAAACGCATGCAATTGTTTTTATTGAGAAATTTTCTTTTGAGAATTATTTCTCATCGTAAAGTGTAAAGATTGTCGACAGCAATTTGGCTGAACAGGAAGTTTGTACGGAGAAAATTGCCGTATGCCTCTCCCCACAGCCAGCGGGTAAAATGGCGGGATTCGTTCTCCGAGACCCGCCATGTCCACCATCGACCCGATTGAAATCCCGCAGTCCATCACCATCACCCGTCCCGACGACTGGCACTTGCACCTGCGCGATGGCGCGGCCCTCGCCAGCGTGCTGCCGCACAGCGCGCGCCAGTTCGCACGCGCGATCGTGATGCCGAACCTGAAGCCGCCGGTCACCACGACCGCCGCCGCCGGCGCCTACCGCGACCGCATCCTCGCGGCGCTGCCGGAAGGAGTAACCTTCGAGCCGCTGATGACGCTCTACCTGACCAACAACACCGACCCGGACGAGATCCGCCGCGCCGCCGACACCGGCTTCATCCACGCGGTCAAGCTCTACCCGGCCGGCGCCACCACCAATTCCGACGCCGGCGTGACCGACCTGCGCAACTGCTACAAGGTGCTGGAAACCATGCAGGAAGTCGGCATGCCGTTGCTGGTGCACGGCGAGGTGACCGACAACGACATCGACTTGTTCGACCGCGAGGCGGTCTTCATCGAACGCGTGATGCGTCCGCTGCGCCGCGACATGCCGGTGCTGAAGGTGGTGTTCGAGCACATCACCACCAAGGAAGCGGCCCAGTACGTGGCGGAAGCCGAAGGCCCGATCGGCGCGACCATCACCGCCCACCACCTGCTCTACAACCGCAACGAGATCTTCCGCGGCGGCATCCGCCCGCACTATTACTGCCTGCCGGTGCTCAAGCGCGAGGAACACCGCCTGGCGCTGGTCACCGCCGCCACCAGCGGCGACGAGCGCTTCTTCCTCGGCACCGACTCGGCCCCGCACGCGGTGCACACCAAATATGCCGCCTGCGGCTGCGCCGGCTGCTACACCGCGCTGCATGCGATGGAGCTGTATACGGAGGCCTTCGCCCAGGCCGGCGCGCTGGACAAGCTCGAAGCCTTCGCCAGCCTGAACGGCCCGGCCTTCTACGGCCTGCCGGTCAACGAGGGCACCATCACGCTCGAGCGCAAGGACTGGACCGTGCCGGAGAGCGTGCCTTTCGGCGAGCACCAGCTGGTGCCGCTCAACGCCGGCGAGACCATCCACTGGAAGATGGCGTAAGCGCCGCATGCTGTCGCAGATCGACTGGACGCGCCCCTGGTACGACACGGTGCGTCCAGGCGTCGAGCGCCTTGGCTTGGCGGGCGACGGCTTCATCGACGCCTTCAACCGCAGCGCGGCGTCGCTCGGCCTGCTGAACCACGCCGGCCTGCCGCTGCGCTTCGTGCCGCAGGCCGCGCTGCCCGAAGGCACGGCCTACGAGGAGTTCATCGGCGCCACCGGCCAGGTGCCCACGCGCGACAACCTGCACGACTTCTTCAACGGCCTGGTGTGGCAGACCTTCCCGCGCATCAAGCGCCAATTGAACGCCCTGCAGGCGGCGCAGATCGCGCAGGCCGGGGTGGGCAAGTCGCGCGGGGCCGCGCGCGACGCCGCCACCATCTTCGACGAGAACGCCGCGCTGCTGCTGGTGCGCGCCGGCAGCGCCGGGCGCGCGCTGGTGGACGAATTGCGCGGCCACTGCTGGCTCGCCGCGCTGTATGAGAAGCGCGCCATGTTCGGGCTTGAAGTGCAAGTCTTCCTGTTCGGGCACGCGCTGATGGAAAAGCTGGTGGCACCGCGCAAGGCCATCACCGCACATACGCTCGTCATCTTCGCCGGCGATGATGTGTTCGCGCTGGAGCCCGGCGCGCGGCGCGCCTGGATCGACGAGCACGTGGCGCGGCAGCTGGCCCTGGAGGGCTTGACGACGTCAAGCTTCACGCCGCTGCCGGTGCTCGGCGTGCCCGGCTGGTGGGCCGATCAAGACCAGGATTTTTATCTCGACACCACCGTGTTCCGCCCGAAGCGGGCATGAAACGCAACGCGAACTGAAAGGGAATCGCCGATGGTCGACGCAGTACGCTGGGGCATCCTCGGCACGGGCAAGATCGCCCGCGCCTTCGCCACCGCATTGAAGGACGTGCCGGGCGCCGTGCTGGCCGCCGTGGCCTCGCGCAGCCAGGACAAGGCCGACGCCTTCGCCCGGGAGTTCGGCGCGCAGGCCGCCTTCGGCAGCTACGACGCGCTGGCGGAGGCGCGCGGCGTCGACCTGGTCTACGTGGCCACCCCGCATCCCCGGCATGCCGACAATGCCCTGATGGCGCTGCGCGCCGGGAAGGGCGTGCTGGTCGAGAAGCCGTTCACCATGAATTTGCGCGAGGCCGAGCAGGTCGTCACGCTGGCGCGCAGCCGCCGCCTGTTCCTGATGGAGGCGATGTGGACGCGCTACCTGCCCGGTTTCCAGGAAGTGCAGCGCATCATCGCCTCGGGCGAGATCGGGGCGGTGAGCCAGGTGGTGGCCGACTTCGGCTTCACCGCCAACTTCGGCCCCGAACACCGCGCCTTCAATCCGGAACTCGGCGGCGGCGCGCTGCTCGACCTGGGCATCTACCCGCTGTCGATCGCCAGCGCACTGCTTGGTCCCGTGGTCGAGATCAAGGCGCAGGCCGAGATGGGCGCCACCGGCGTCGACGTGCAGACCGGCTTCACCCTCAAGCACGAAGGCGGCGGCGTCTCGGTGTGCAGCTGCTCGTTCACCGCGCGCACGCCGTGCGAGCTGACGGTGTCGGGCACGCGCGGCCACGTGCGCATGAACACCCGCTTCCACCACGCCACCTCGGTGACGGTCGTGACCGAAGACGGCGCGGCGCGCACCATCCAGACTCCCTACATCGGCAACGGCTATGTGCACGAAGTGATCGAGGCGCAGCGCTGCTTTGCCGCCGGCCTCACCGAAAGCCCGGCCATGAAGCTGGAAGAAACGCTGGCGCTGATGGGCGTGCTGGACGAGATGCGGCGCCAGATCGGGCTGGTCTACGACAGCGACCGCGCCTGAACAGTGGGGTATGCGCGGTGGGTTGACACCCGCCCGCCTGCCGCGAATACTGGACGGTGTCATCCACCTTCCTGCGAAAGCCGCCATGGGCCCCGTTACCCCGATCCTGCGCATCTTCGACGAGGCCAAAGCCCGCGAGTTCTACGTGGATTTCCTGGGCTTCCAGGTCGACTGGGAGCATCGCTTCGAGCCCGGCCTGCCGCTGTACCTGCAGGTCTCGCGCGACGGCTGCGTACTGCACCTGAGCGAACACCATGGCGATTGCTGTCCCGGCGCGGGCATGCGGATCCAGGTCGGGGACATCGACGCCTATCACGCCGAGCTCACGGCGAAGCAGTACGGCTACGCGCGTCCCGGCATCGGCGACAGGCCCTGGGGCTCGCGCGACATGTCGATCGCGGATCCGTTCGGGAACCGGCTGACCTTCACCAACGCGATCAGCACCTGATCAACCCGCGGCCGCCGCCGCGTCCAGGCGCCGCAGCAGGTCCTTGTGCAGGTCCAGCGTGTACTTGGTCATGTGCTTGCGCGCGTGCGAGATCTCGGTGATCTCGCGCTGCGCCACCGCCGCCTGGCCGTTGGCCAGCGCCCACAGGGCCAGTTCCACGCGCGCCTCGATGCTGCTCGAACGCTCGGCCGCGGCGATGAACTGTTCGCCGGCCTCGGCGCGCTGGCCGCAGGCGCTGTAGGCGCGGCCCAGCACCAGTCCCACTTCCTCGGGGCGGAAGCCCGGCTGGCGCGTCTGCAGCGGCAGCAGCAGGGCGATCGCCGCCGCGGCCTGGCCGTGTGCCAGCCGTGCGCGCGCCGCGCCCAGGATCACTTCAGCGTCGCCGGCGAAAGGGCCCTGCAGGCAGGCGTCGTACTGCGCCACCGCTTCCGCGGTCTGCCCGGCTTCCAGCAGGGCGCCGGCCAGGCGCATCTGATTGTGCGCGGTCGGGGTCAGGTCGAAGGCCTGGCGCGCTTCGCGCACGTCGCGGCCCGGGTCGAGCTTTTTTTGCAGCGCATTCCCCGCCATGCGCGCCTGGCGCTCGAGGCGCGAGTGCGGCAGGAACACGGCGGCGAAATAGACGATGCTGCCGAGCAGGGGGAAGGAAAAGAGGATCAGCAGCCAGACCATCTGGCGTCCGGTGCGCACGGCATGGACGGCGAAGAAGAGGGCGACGATCAGGTGGAGTCCGAGTCCGAGGATGGGCATGGCAGTAGGGATTCCGCAGGTAGGAAGACGATGCAGCCGCCACGATAGCCTGTTGGGAGGCGCGCATGTCTATCGGATTGTCACACCTGCGCAATTTGCGACACAAATTCCGCCAATCCCGACAATCCCGGCCCGGGTGTTGTCAGACTTTCAGGAATTCCTCGCGCCCGCCCAGCCAGCGGGTCAGGTGGGCGTCGACCACCGCCATGTATTCCGGGCGGTCGGCGTGGTCCAGCAAGTATTGCGCCACGTCGCGCGCCTTGTCGACGATCCACTGGTCGGCTTCCAGGTCGGCGAAGCGCAGCATCGCCTCGCCCGACTGGCGGGCGCCGAGGAATTCGCCGGGGCCGCGGATTTCCAGGTCGCGCCGGGCGATCTCGAAGCCGTCGGTGGTTTCGCGCATGGTCAAGAGGCGCTGCTTGGCGACCTGGCCCAGCGGGCTCTGGTATAGAAGTAAGCACACGCTCGCAGCCGAACCCCGGCCCACGCGGCCGCGCAGCTGGTGCAGCTGCGACAAGCCGAAGCGCTCGGCGTGCTCGATCACCATCAAGGAGGCGTTCGGCACGTCGACGCCGACCTCGATCACGGTGGTCGCCACCAGCACGTGCACCTCGCCGCTGGAGAAGCCATCCATGATCACCTGTTTTTCGGCCGGCTTCATGCGGCCGTGCACCAGGCCGACGACCAGATCCGGGAGGGCTTCGGCCAGGGTCTCGTAGGTCTCGGTCGCGGTCTGCAGCTGTAGCACCTCGGATTCCTCGATCAGCGGGCAGACCCAGTAGACCTGCCGGCCTTCCTGGGCCGCCGCGTGCACCCGCTCGATGACCTCGTCGCGCCGGTTCTGGTCGATGGCGCGCGTGACGATCGGGCTGCGGCCCGGCGGCAGTTCGTCGATGACGGACACCTCGAGGTCGGCGTAATAGGTCATGGCCAGCGTGCGCGGGATCGGGGTGGCCGACATCATCAACTGGTGCGGCACCAGGCCGTCGCTGCCCTTGTTGCGCAGGGTCAGGCGCTGGCCGACGCCGAAGCGGTGCTGTTCGTCGACGATCACCAGGCCCAGGCGCGCGAACTGCACGGTGTCCTGGATCAGGGCGTGGGTGCCGATCACGAGCTTGGCTTCGCCCGATTCGATCAGCTCCTTGGCCGCGTCCTTTTCCTTTTTCTTCAGGCTGCCCGTCAGCCAGGCCACCTTCACGCCCAGCGGCTCCATCCAGGCGGCGATCTTGCGGAAGTGCTGCTCGGCCAGGATCTCGGTCGGCGCCATCAGAGCCGCCTGGTAGCCGCTGTCGATGGCCTGGGCGGCGGCCAGCGCCGACACCACGGTCTTGCCGCTGCCGACGTCGCCCTGCAGCAGGCGCTGCATCGGATAGCTTTCGCGCAGGTCGGCGCGGATTTCCTGCACCACGCGCTGCTGGGCGCCGGTCAGCTGGAAGGGCAGGGCGCCCAGGAAGGATTCGGACAGTTCACCCACCGCGCGCAGGGTCGGCGCGCCTTTTTCGCGCCGCGCGCGCTGGGCCCGTTTCAGGGAAAGCTGCTGCGCCAGCAGCTCGTCAAACTTCATGCGGGTCCAGGCCGGATGGCTTTTTTCGGTCAGCGCGTATTCGTCGACGTCGGCCGGCGGATAGTGCAGCAGGCGCACCGACGGTTCGAAGTCCCACAGCTGCAGGCGGCTCAAGAAGGCGTTCGGCAGCGTGTCGCTCCAGTCGACCCGCTTCATGGCGTCCGCGATGGCGCGCCGCATGATGGTCTGCGACAGGCCTTCGCCGGCCGGATACACCGGCGTGAGCGAGGTCGGCAGCGGCGCGCCCTCGTTGATCACTTTATAGGTCGGGTGGACCATCTCGGCGCCGAAGAAGCCGTGCTTGAGTTCGCCACGCGCGCGAATCCGCACGCCTTCGGCCATCTGCTTGACCTGGCTGCCGTAGAAATTCATGAAGCGCAGCTGCAGGTCGCCGGTCTCGTCGGCGATCTGGACCAGCAGCTGGCGCCGCGGCTTGTAGGTGATCTCGTTCTTGGTGACCACGCCCTCCACCTGCCAGGTCTGCAAGCCGCGCATGGCGGCGTCGCGGATCGAGACGACCTGGGTCTCGTCCTCGTAGCGCATCGGCAGGTGCAGCACCAGGTCCATGTCGGTGCGCAGGCCCAGCCGGGCGAGCTTGGATTCTGTGGTTTTGGGGGCGGATGGGGTCTTGGAAGCGGGCATATTGCGGCAATTGAGCAAATGCTGGCGTAAAATAGAGGGTTCGCCGCACGCATTGCAGCCTCTATTGTAAGGCTGTCAGCACCCATTTTCCCAGAATTGAACACAATGTATTCGCTTTCCGATTTCGATTTCGAGCTGCCGCCAGAACGCATCGCGCAGCTGCCGCTGCCGGACCGCAGCGCCTCGCGCCTGCTGCAGCTCGATGGCGGCCAGATCACGGACCGTCATTTCGCCGACATCGTCGACCAGCTCCAGCCGGGCGATCTGCTGGTGATGAACAATACGCGCGTGCTCAAGGCGCGCTTCTTCGGCGTCAAGGAAACCGGCGGCCAGGTCGAGGTGCTGGTCGAACGGGTGCTGGACCCGCGCACGGTGCTGGCCCAGGTGCGCGCCTCGAAGTCGCCGAAGCCCGGCAACCGCATCCGCCTGGCCGACGCTTTCGACGTTACCACCGGCGAGCGCGCCGGCGAGTTCTTCACCCTGCATTTCGAGGGCGACGTGTTCGAGCTGATCGAAGCCCACGGCCGCCTGCCGCTGCCGCCCTACATCGAGCACAACGCCGACGAATTCGACGAGCAGCGCTACCAGACCGTGTATTCGAAAGAGCCGGGCGCAGTCGCCGCGCCGACCGCCGGCCTGCACTTCGACCAGCCCTTGCTGGACAAGCTGCAAGCGAAGGGCATCCAGTTCGCCTACGTCACCCTGCACGTCGGCGCCGGCACCTTCCAGCCGGTGCGGGTGGAAGACCTGTCGGAGCACAAGATGCACTCGGAGTGGTACACGATCCCGCAAGAGACCGTGGACGCCGTGCGCGCCGCCAGGGCCGCGGGCCGCGACGTGATCGCGGTCGGCACGACGAGTCTGCGCGCGCTGGAATCGGCCTCGCAATCGGGTGAACTGAAAGCGGGCAGCGACGACACCGCGCTGTTCATCACGCCCGGCTACACCTTCAAGACCGTCACACGCCTGATCACCAACTTCCACCTGCCGAAGTCGACCCTGATGATGCTGGTATCGGCGTTCGCCGGCTACGACGCCATCCGCAGCGCCTACCAGCACGCGATCGCCAACGAATACCGCTTCTTCAGCTATGGCGACGCCATGCTGCTGACGACCACCTCCCGATAAGAACACGATGCTCGAATTTACCCTGCTTAAAAAAGACACCAGCGGCCTGTCGCACGCGCGCCGCGGCCGCCTGAAACTCAACCACGGCACCATCGAAACGCCGATCTTCATGCCGGTCGGGACCTACGGCTCGGTCAAGGCCATGGACCCGATCGAGCTGCGCGAAGTCGGTTCCCAGATCATCCTCGGCAACACCTTCCACCTGTGGCTGCGCCCGGGCACCGCGGTGCTGGACAAATTCGGCGGCCTGCACGGCTTCATGGGCTGGAACGGGCCGATCCTGACCGACTCCGGCGGTTTCCAGGTGTTCTCCCTGGGCGCGATGCGCAAGATCACGGAAGAGGGCGTGAAGTTCGCCTCGCCGATCGACGGCTCGCGCCAGTTCCTGTCGCCGGAAGTGTCGATGCAGATTCAGCGCTCGCTGAACTCGGACATCGTGATGCAGTTCGACGAGTGCACGCCGTACGAGATCGATGGCCGTCCGGCCACCAGCGAGGAAGCCGCCAAGTCGATGCGCATGTCGCTGCGCTGGGCCCAGCGCTCGATGAACGAATTCAATCGCGGCGAGAATCCGAACGCGCTGTTCGGCATCGTCCAGGGCGGCATGTACGAACACCTGCGCGACGAGTCGTTGGCGGGCCTCGAGGACATCAACTTCCCGGGCCTGGCGATCGGCGGCCTGTCGGTGGGCGAGCCGAAGGAAGACATGCAGCGCATCCTGGCCCATGTCGGCCCGCGCCTGCCGGAAAACAAGCCGCACTACCTGATGGGTGTCGGCACGCCGGAAGACCTGGTCGAAGGCGTGGCGAATGGCGTCGACATGTTCGACTGCGTAATGCCGACCAGGAATGCGCGCAATGGGTGGCTGTTCACGCGGTTTGGCGACGTCAAGATCAAGAACGCGCGCTACAAGGATGACCAGGCGCCGCTGGATGCGTCGTGTGATTGCTATTGCTGCAAGAATTTCTCGCGGGCTTATCTGCATCACCTGCACCGGTCGAACGAGATCCTGGGGGCACGGCTCAATACCATCCACAATCTGCATTTCTATTTGAAGATCATGCAGGAGATGCGGGATGCGATTGATGCGGACAAGTTCAATGAGTTCAGGATTCAGTTCAGGGCGGATCGGGGGCGTGGGGTGTAAGTGGGCGCTAACTGCTGGGCTGGCTAACTTGGATCCCGGCCTGCGCCGGGATGACGGTGTTAGGGCTGGTGGATTTAGTTGGCATCCTTCTCTGCGCTAGCTGAAAAACCGTCGTACGCGCCACTGGCGCCTACGACTTACGGCGCAGGCCGGAACCCAATTTCTCTAGCGCGCCACTCGGTCACCGCTCCCCACCAAATTAAATTTCCTGCAACATCTTGCAATCCGGAATTGCAAACCTACATACCTCCAGCTTGTCTCCAGCCATAGTGCCGGTGCTAGAATACACCGCTTAATTTTTTTAATCTCACCACCATCGGAGTTCTTGTGTTCATTTCCAACGCGTACGCGCAAACCACTGCCGCTGCAGACGCTGGCATCATGGGTAGCATCACCGGCTTCCTGCCGATCATCCTGATGTTCGTGGTCATGTACTTCCTCATGATCCGTCCGCAGCAGAAGCGCCAGCGCGAGATGAAGTCGATGATGGACGCGCTGACCAAGGGCGACGAAGTGGCGACCGCCGGCGGCATCCTGGGCCGTGTCGTCAAGGTGGCCGACACCTACGTGACCCTGGAAATCGCGACCGGCACCGAGATCGTGGTCCAGAAGAACGCGGTGACGACCCTGCTGCCGAAAGGCACCCTGAAGGCCCTCTAAGCCGGTCAGCACATGGCGGCGGCCTGGGGCCGCCGCGCGCCCAACTCAGAACGCTGGAATACCATGAATCGCTACCCCGTCTGGAAATATCTACTGATCGCCGTCGCGCTCCTGCTGGGCGCGCTGTTTACGGCGCCGAACTACTTCGGTGAAACGCCGGCACTGCAGGTCACCACCGGCAAGACGGCGGTCAACATCACCAGCGCCACCGTCAGCCTGGTCGAGGATGCGCTCAAGCGCAACGGCGTTCCGGCCACCGCGGTCGCCCTCGAAGGCGCAGGCAACAGCACCTCGGTGCGCGCCCGCTTCGCGAGCACCGACGCCCAGTTCCGCGCCAAGCTGGCCCTCGAGCGCGACCTGAACCGCGACAAGAACAACCCCGACTACATCGTCACCGTCAACCTGGCCAAGAACACCCCGGCCTGGATGGAAAAGATCGGCGCCAAGCCGATGAACCTGGGCCTCGACTTGCGCGGCGGCGTTCACTTCCTGCTGCAGATCAACAGCAAGGCCGTGCTCGATACCAAGGTCAAGGGCCTGCAGGCGAGCGTGCGCAGCCAGCTGCGCGACGCCAACGTGCGCCACACCGGCATCGAGCGCGTGGGCGACACCATCGAAGTGCGCTTCCGCGACGCCGCCACCCGCAGCGCCGCCCGCAACACGCTGGGCAAGCAATCGCAGGACCTGACCTTTACCGAGACCGCCGACGGCACCGAGCTGAAGCTGGCCGTCGCCCTGAAGCCGGAGGCGATCAAGCGCACCGTCGAAGACGGCGTCAAGCAGAACATCGCTACCCTGTCCAAGCGCATCAATGAGCTGGGCACCACCGAGCCGCTGATCCAGCAGCAGGGCGCCGACCGCATCATCGTCCAGCTGCCGGGCGTGCAGGACGTGGCGCGCGCCAAGGACATCATCGGCCGCACCGCGACCCTGGAACTGCGCATGGTCGATTCGACCGTGACCCCGGGCACCGAGCTGTCCGCCGCGATTCCGCTGAACTCGGAACTGTTCACCGAAGGCCGCGGCGCCCCGGTGGTGGTCTCGAAAGACGTCATCCTGACCGGCGACTACATCTCGAGCGCCGTCGCCAGCTTCGACCAGAACCAGCAGCCGGCCGTCTCGATCGACCTGAACGGCGACGGCGGCCGCCGCATGCGCATGGCCACCCGCGAAAACGTCGGCAAGCGCCTGGCGGTGCTGCTGGTGGAAAAAGGCGTGTACAGCGTGCCGACGGCCCCGACCATCAACCAGGAACTGGGTTCGACCTTCCAGATCACCGGCATCGGCAGCATCGAGGACGCCAACGAACTGGCGCTGCTGCTGCGCTCGGGCGCGCTGTCGGCGCCGATGGAATTCATCGAGGAACGCGTGATCGGCCCGCAGCTGGGCGCCGAGAACATCGACCGCGGCCTGCACTCGACCGTGTGGGGTTTTGTTGCGATCGCGATCTTCATGGTCATCTACTACCACCTGGTGGGCTTCATCAGCGCGCTGGCGCTGGCCGCCAACGTGCTGTTCCTGCTGGCGCTGCTGTCGATGATGCAGATCACCTTGACCTTGCCGGGTATCGCCGCAATCGCGCTGGCGCTCGGCATGGCGATCGACGCCAACGTGCTGATCAACGAGCGCATCCGCGAGGAACTGCGCGCGGGCGCGGCGCCGCAGGTGGCGATCAACGCCGGCTTCAAGCACGCCTGGGACACGATTTTCGACTCCAACGTGACCACCCTGATCGTCGGCCTGGCGCTGCTGGTCTTCGGTTCCGGCGCGATCCGCGGCTTCGCCGTGGTGCACTGCCTGGGCATCCTGACCTCGATGTTCTCGGCCGTGTTCGTGTCGCGTGGCCTGATCAACCTGTGGTACGGCCGCAAGAAGAAGCTGACCCACATCTCGATCGGCACCGTCTGGAAAGAGGGCTTCACGCCTAACAAGAGCAACACGACTCAGGAAACTCAGGGTTAATCATGGAATTTTTCAAGATCAAACGGGACATCCCGTTCATGCGCCACGCCAAGATCCTCAATGCGATCTCGGTGCTGACCTTCCTGGCGGCCGTGTTCTTCCTGGTGACCAAGAACCTGCATTACTCGGTCGAGTTTACCGGCGGCACCCTGATCGAGCTGCACTACCCGCATGCGGCGGACCAGGAAAAGATCCGCAACACGCTGCGCGGCGTCGGCTTCGAAGCGCCTGAAGTGACCAGCTTCGGCACCGCCCAGGACGTCCTGCTGCGCCTGCCGATCGCCCAGGGTTCGGCCCAGGACGGCACCTCGACGCGCGCCTTCAACGCCGTCTGCGCGTCCGAGCAGGGCACGCCGAAGGTCACGCAAGTGCAGACCGACAAGGGCCAGACCGTCAACCGCACCAGCTGCATGAGCGCCGCCAACCAGGAGCTGGTGAGCCTGCAGCGTGTCGAGTACGTCGGCCCGGCGGTCGGCAAGGAACTGGCGCAAAACGGCCTGAACGCGCTGCTGATGGTGGTGATCGGCGTGGTCGCCTACCTGGCCATCCGCTTCGAGTGGAAGTTCGCGGTCGCGGCCATCGTCGCCAACCTGCACGACGTCGTCATCATCCTCGGCTTCTTCGCCTTCTTCGAGTGGGAATTCTCGCTGACGGTGCTGGCCGCGATCCTGGCGGTGCTGGGCTACTCGGTCAACGAATCGGTCGTCATCTTCGACCGGATCCGCGAAATGTTCCGCAAGCAGCGCAAGATGACGGTGCCGCAGGTGATCGACCACGCCATTACCAGCACCATCTCGCGCACCATCATCACCCACGGCTCGACCCAGATGATGGTGCTGTCGATGCTGTTCTTCGGCGGCCACGCGCTGCACTACTTCGCGATGGCCCTGACCATCGGCATCTGCTTCGGCATCTACTCGTCGGTGTTCGTGGCGGCGGCGCTGGCCATGTGGCTGGGCGTGAAGCGCGAAGACCTGATCAAGCCGGTCAAGGAAAAGGACGAGACCGACGGCGCCGTCGTCTGAGCGGACTCTTCCTTTGAAAAATGTCGCCCGGCTCTGCCGCGGCGGCATTTTTTCATCCAGATCAAGGTGAAATGGTATTTTGGCCATTTATGTGTGGTAACGCACAGAGTGGCCATTCCGGCCACCCTATAGTGGACCTGTCTCTTTCAGGACATCCCTAGTTTTGGACTTCACCCGCTTCCCAACCGAAGCGGGTTTTTTTTGGCTGTGTTCGCGATCGTTGGGTGAACCAAATCGCGTTGTCGAAGTCCTACGCATCGTCGAGTTAACTCATCTGGAGTGACGATGCAAGGCCCGCGCTTCGACGAATTGTTTGCTTTTCTGACCGCCGCGCCATTGTCCAGCACCGATCTTGCCCGGCTGCGCGACTGGCTCGACAGCATCCGCGACCCGGCCGAGTGCCTGGCGCTCATTGAAGCGGCCGCGGCAGGCCGGCCGTGTCCGCACTGTGCTTGCGCGCGCTTGCACCGCTCCGGCTTCGCCAGCGGCCTGCAGCGTTATCGCTGCCTGGGTTGTCGTCGCTCCTTCAATGCGCTGACCGGCACGCCGCTGGCCCGGCTGCGCAAGCGCGAGTGCTGGCTGCCTTATATCAAGTGCTTGCTGGAATCACGCACCGTGCGCGACGCGGCGCTCGTTACCGGCGTGCATCGCACCACGAGTTTTCGCTGGCGCCACCGATTCGCGCCGGGCGCCGCCCGGCACCGGCCCGCAGCATTAACGGGAATCATAGAGGCCGACGAAACCTACAGACTGGAATCGCAGAAGGGTTCGCGCACCTTGTCGCGCCCGCCGCGCAAGCGTGGTGGCGCCGCCCGGCGGCGCGGCATCAACCGCGAGCATGATTGCCTGCTGGTAGCGCGTGACCGCATCGGCACGACGCTGGACTTTCATACCGGACGCGGTCCCGTGACCGCTGCGCAATTACATACCTGCCTGCAGCCGGTGCTGCCCGGCGACGGGCTGCTCATCAGCGATGGCGCAGCGGCCTATGTCCGGTTTGCCCTTGACGCTGGAATCATGCACGAATCCATCAACGTGCGGGCGGGCCGGCGCGCACGCGGCGCGATCCACATCCAGAACGTGAATGGCTGGCACAGTCGCTTCAAGAACTGGCTGGTGCGCTTCAAGGGCGTGGCCAGCCGCTACCTGGCGAATTATTCGGGGTGGCAGCGATTACTGGATGCGCAAGTGTTGCGTACACCAGCGCAGTGGCTATGTGCTGCGGTACGACAAGTTCAGTGAAGGCGACCGTAAATACATAACTAACGCGAACACAGCCTTTGCATCCTCAATATTTTCTCCAGAAAAGGAGAAATTATTTTGATGCAATAAATGCATTATGAATTTCACCAGATGCCCTTACGATTTTGCGCACTCTGAGTGATTTTGGTCGGGCCAGGCATACACTGGCCCGACCAAAATAAACATAGTGGAGACAAAATGAAGACTCTGGCAAAGCAGTGCCTGCCTGCGTTCGCGCAGCGCAGGAAGGCTATCGGCATGGTGGCCGCGGCGCTGTTCCTGCACGGGTGCGGCGGATCGGACACCGGTCTCGATACCGGCGCCGGCCCCAACGCCACCCTGGGCACCATGGTGTCCTCGTCCGCACGCGAGGTGCCGGCCTTCCCGGTCAGCGGCTGGGCATCGCAGGGCGAGGGCACGACCGGCGGCGCCGGCGCCCCGCCCAGTAACATCTACGTGGTGCGCAACTGGGCGCAGCTGAAAGCCGCACTGGCGAACCGCAACAGCCCGACCTTCGCCACCAATCCCAATGCCGCCAAGCTGGAGCCGAAGATCATCCAGGTCGTCGGCACGCTCTACGGCACCGACATCGGCAATGGCCGCCTGGCCGACGAGGCCTACTACAAATCGCTCAACGCCACCGCCGCCAAGTGGGACTGGAACCTCTACCTGCAAAGCCTGGACACGGCCTTCATGGCCGACCTCAACAAGAAAGTCGCCCAGGGCGACCCGGCGGCGATCGCCCTCAGGTCGCGGATCTCCGCACTGAGCTCGGCGAAGAGCACGCTGCGTAACATCCAGAAGGAACAGATCCAGGCCATCATCCCGTCCAACACGACCATCGTCGGCGTGGGCGCGGACGCCAAGCTGATCGACGGCTATTTCTCGATCAACGCATCGCGCAACATCATCCTGCGCAACCTGGAACTGGAGGCGCCGCTCGACCTCACCGCCGACTGGAACGGCAAGGAATGGAATGCCCGCTACAAGGCGATCTCCGTCGTCACCGGCAAGCAGCTGTGGATCGACCACAATACCCTGAGCGACGGCAGCCATTTCGATTCCGCCGAGGTGGTGACGATCAACGGCGTCACCAGCAAGGTCCAGCGCCACGACGGCCTGATCGACATGGAAGACAGCACCGACTACGTCACCATCTCGTACAACATCTTCAAGAACCACGACAAGACCAATATGGTCGGCGGCTCCGGCGACCAGAACGGCGCCAAGGAGCGCGAGTTCAACCGCCTGACCTTCAGTAACAATATCTGGGAAAACACCACCCAGCGCGCCCCGCGCGCCCGTTTCGGCCGCATCCACGTCTACAACAACTACTACAAGGGCGATACCGCCGCCCAGGACTACAAGCTCAGCTACTACATCGGCATGGGCGCGGAGTCGAAGATCCTGTCCGAGGCGAATGCCTTCGAGATCAGCGGGCCGAACGCGGACGCCTCGAAGGTCGTGTCGAACCTGAACGGCTACCAGTTCAAGGACGTCGGTTCCTGGATCAACGGCGTGCCGTCATCGATCGCCATCGAGAACGCCGCCCGCGCCGCGCTGGAAAAGAACTGGGCCAGCGCCAGCGCCGCTGCGGTATCGAGCAATTTCACGCTTGGCCCCTACACCAACGTCCTCGGCTGGACGCCGCCCTATGCCTACACGCCGGGCGCCTCGTTCGACGAAGTCAGGCAGCACAACCGCGCCAATTCCGGCGCCGGCAAGGTGGCGATCGAGGGCGCGACGCTCGACGTCAGCGCCGGCTTCGCCGTGCTGCGCTCGGGCCTGGCCTGGAACCGCAGCACCAACAAATACAGCGGCACGATCACCCTGACCAACAAGGGCGGCACGGCGGTGAACGGTCCGGTACAGCTGGTGCTGGCCGGACTGCCGGGCGGCGTCACGCTCGACAACGCCACCGGCCTGCGCAACGGCTCGCCCTACGTGACCGTCGCGGCGGCGTCGATCGCGCCGGGCGCCTCGGTCACGGTCCCGCTTACCTACAGCAATCCGGCCAAGCTGGCGATCAGCTACACCAATTCCATCCACATCGGCATCTTCTGAGACCAGGACAATCAATCATGCGCAATCTGATGAAACGCTTTTCGCTGTGCCTGTTCGCGCTGGCGCTGTTCGCCAGCAATGCCGCGCAGGCGCTGCCCACCTACCAGGTGAAAGTCGACACCCGCGGCCTGAGCGGCACGGCCCTGATGGATTTCACTTTCCTGGCCAATGCCGGGGCGACGCCGGCCCATGCCATCCTGAGCAATTTCAGCGGCGCCTTCGGGGACGAGTATGAACGTTCCGCGGGCGTCACCGGCAACGCCGCCGATGGGCTGGTGCTGGGCAACCAGGATGGCGGCGACTGGCTGACCCGCTACGTCCTGCTGGGCGGCTGGTTCAGCTTCGACGTCAGCTTCGACGGCGCCTTCGCCACGACCGAGGGTGTGGACGCCACGCTGTTCAACGCCAGCCTGTACACGGAAGACTTCAGCGACTACATCGGGACCGTGGGCAGCTTCGCCGCGTTCTCGCTGCTGCCGCAGGTGGATGGCGTGCCCGGTGAGATCGTAATATCCGCAGCGGATGGGCTGGCCACCGTCGCGCAGGTGCCGGAGCCCTCGTCGCTGCTGCTGGTGCTGCTTGCCTTCGGCGCGCTGGCCTGGACCCGCCGCAATGCCGCACAGTGTGAATCAGCGCACGGAGCGCGCCTGGCGGCGCACGTATAGTGGACCTGTCTCTTTCAGGACATCCCTAGTTTTGGACTTCACCCGCTGCCATCGCAGCGGGTTTTTTTTTGCCCGGCTCAGCCGTCAGCAATTGCGGATTTATGTGTGTCAGCGCACCGAGGCGGGCTCGTCGCGGCCTTATAGTGGACCCGTCTCTTTCAGGACATCCCTAGTTTTGGACTTTGCCCGCTCCCTCCGGAACGGGCATTTTTTTTGCGCAATCCGCCTCAGATCAGGGCGGCGGTCAGGCTCTTGACTTCCTCCGCCGACTCGTCCAGCACTTGGGCCAGCGTGCCTTCGCCGGCGACGAAATCGATGGTCGCCGCCGAGTGCATGGTGGTGGCGCCGGGGCGCTGGTGCAGCGGGGAGGGGAAGGGCGCCAAGTCGTTGGCCAGCAGCAGGGTGTCGCCCAGGGTTTCCGGCGGCAGGGCGCGCATGCCGTTCCACAGCGCCTCGATGGCGCCCATCACCGGCACCGGCACGCCGAGCTTGGACAGCACGCCGCGGCCGATCGCCACTTCGCCATGCTCGATCCATTCCTCGGCGCCGCCGTCGACCAGGCCCGGGTATTCCTCGGCGCGTGAGAGCAGGTAGAAGCCGCCCACTTCATGCACGATGCCCGCGAACATCGCGGTTTCCGGATCGACGAAGGAGACCCGGCGCGCGATCACCTGGCTCAGCGCCGCCACGTGGGCCGAATGGATCCAGAGGGCGTCGGCGCGGGCGCGCAGGTCCGGGTCCTTGATGCCGCTGGCCAGCTGGCGCACGATGACGGACGCCGCCAGCGCGCCCAGGGTGCGAAAGCCGACGCGCTGCACGGCCGCGCGGACGTTGGTGACGTCGTGGCCGGCGCGGTTGTAGGCCACCGAGTTGGCGATCGCGACGGTGCGCGCGGCCAGCAGCGGCTCGGCCTGCACCAGGCGCGCCGCCATGTCGGTATGGCAGTCGGGTTCACCCAGCGCCCGCTGCAGCTTGAGCGTGGCGTCGACATTGGTCGGGAAGCTGAGTTCGCCGCGGCTAGCTTGGGCGGCAATGTCCTTGAGAGCAGTGAGTCGGTCCATCGGAAAATTATATCTCCATCGGTTTGCCGGGTCGCTAAAAAATTACTCTGCGGCATTTCTCAAAAGGCCCTGCCGCGCGGCTGCCGCCATCAAGGTTCGGCGAAGATGGCGTCGCAGCCTTCCTTCTGTTCCTCGGTGTTCTCGAGCTCGTCTTCCAGGCCGAGGTCGGCCAATTCCTCGACCGCGTTCATGAAGCTGTTGAGCTTGGTCGCGCCGATGAGGCGGTAGATCTCGCCCGCTTCGTTGCGCACGCCGATCAGCATCGGCTCTTCCTGGACTTCGTCGAGCGGCGCCACGTCGAGCAGCAGGTTACCGATGATGTGCTTGTCGAAGTGGGCAGGCTTTTTGCCTTCGATCAGGGATGTTTTCAAGGCAATTCCTTATTGGTTGGTGAAGACAGGGATTGGCTGCCCGCGGCGATGCGCTCGCGCAGCAGGCGCAGGGCGCCGTTCAGGGCGTCGAACTCGGCCTCGCTGTAGGCCGAGAACAGCTGCTTGCCGTGCGCCACGACCTGCGGGAACACGTCGCAGAATACCGCGTCGCCGGCTGGCGTGAGGCGCACGAAGAAGGAACGCTTGTCCTCGCTGCTGCGCTCGCGCAGCACCAGGCCTTTCTGCTCCAGCCGTTCGATCACGCCGGTGAGCGTGCCCTTGGTGATCAGGGTGCGCTCGCCGAGTTCCTTGTAGCTCATGCCGGGCGTATTGCCCAGCGTGGCGATGATATCGAACTGCGCATGCGTCAGGCCATGCTGGCGCACCGACTCGCCGGAAAAACGCTCGAAGCCCTGCATGCATTCGGCCAGCAGCCGGACACTCTTTAGATATCGTTCCCCCATGGGGCAGGATTATAGCCTCAGGCATGTGCTTTGCTGCGATCCGGTATCATTACGGCCGATGCCTACCGTGCCGCCCACCCCCTGCCATGCAGCCCGCTGACCTGTCCGTCCTGGCACGGGAACGGCCATTGCGCGTGCTGCTGGTGAATGCGGGCGAGCCGGACACCTTGAGCTGGTCGGGCCTGGTGCAGCCGCTGCGCCTGGCCGCCAAGCTGCTGGGGCCGGAGCTGCTGCACGTCGATGTGCGCAGCCCCGACAAGTTCAGCGCCGACAGCGCGCGCCACTGGCACCTGGTGCTGCTGGTGGCCGACGAGACCGAGGCCGCATTGAAACCCGCCAACTGCCGCGCCCTGGTCGAGCGCTGCCGCGCCGCGCCCTACTGGGGCGGGGTCGGCGCCGGCGTGCTGTGGCTGGCCGACGCCGGCGCCCTGCACGGCATCCGCACCGCGCTGCCGTGGGCGCTGTATCCCGACACCAATGCGCTGGCGGAACAGGCCCTGTTCACCCCCAACCTCTACGAGGTCGACGGCAACCGCCTGACCTGCTGCGGCGGCGCCGCCAGCATCGACTTCGCCTTGACCCTGGTCGAGCTGCTGTTCGGGGCGACGGTGCAGGCGCAGGTGAAGGAAATCCTGTGCGTGGAGCGGGTGCGCGGCAAGGACGAGCGCCAGCGCGTCGCCCTGCAGGCGCGCTTCGGCACCCTGCAGCCCAAGCTGACCGAGGCGGTGGCGCTGATGGAAGCGAATATCGAAGAGCCGCTCTCCACCGACGAGATCGCCCAGCTGTCCGGGATTTCGCGGCGCCAGCTGGAGCGTTTGTTCAAGCAATACCTGGGCAGCCTGCCGTCGCGCTACTACCTCGAACTGCGGCTGCAGAAGGCGCGCAAGTTGCTGATCGATACCAACCACTCGATCGTGCAGGTGGGGTTGATGTGCGGGTTTTCGTCGGGGTCGCATTTCTCGACGGCGTTCGGGGCGCTGTTCGGGAATACGCCGCGCGAGGAACGGCAGCGCAAACTGGGGCAATAAGTCAGCGCATCCATAGCAGCTTGTTCCATTGTGGGCTCCTGCACGTCATCCCGGCGCAGGCCGGGATCCAATTCCGCAGCACCGTGAGAACGCTAGCAGCACCTCATTGCACGCAAAATTGGATACCGGCCTTCGCCGGTATGACGTTGACGTTCAAAGGGGGCGTGATAAAACCGGCGTATCTACAAGTCAGCCCTTGGCGCTACGCCCCTTGCCATTCCCACAATCTTTCCCGGCCAAAAACGAAAAACCCTGTCGCAGATCTGCAAGAACTTGTCAGGTAGCGTTTCTATAATGGTCCGATCCTGCGCGACGTTTGGTCTGCGCACAACCTTCTTGAAGATGAGGAAGAAGCCATGAACGCAAAGCTTGATTCGGGTGTCACCACGCGGCCTGTCACTCGGCAGACCTTCGACGAAGTCCTCGTCCCCACCTACGCTCCGGCCGCCATGGTGCCGGTGCGCGCGGCGGGGCTGGACGTGTGGGACCAGGAAGGCAAGCGTTACCTGGACTTCACCTCGGGCATCGCGGTCTCGAGCCTGGGCCACTGCAACCCGGTGCTGGTCGATGCGGTCACCAAGCAGATCAACACCCTCTGGCACCTCGGCAACGGCTATACCAACGAGCCGGTGCTGCGCCTGGGCCTGGCCCTGACCGAAGCTACTTTTGCTGACCGCGCCTTCTTCTGCAACTCGGGCGCCGAAGCCAACGAAGCGGCCCTGAAGCTGGCGCGCAAGTACGCCCACACCAAATTCGGCCCGCACAAGTCGCGCATCGTGTCCTGCCTGTCGTCCTTCCACGGCCGCACCCTGTTCACCGTCTCGGTCGGCGGCCAGCCGAAGTACACCGAAGGCTTCGAGCCGCTGCCGCAGGAACTGAGCCACATCCCGTACAACGACATCGAGGCCGCGCGCGCCGCCATCACCGACGACGTCGCGGCAGTCATCGTCGAGCCGATCCAGGGCGAGGGCGGCGTCATCCCGGGCAACCCGGATTACCTGAAGGCGCTGCGCGAGTTCTGCGACCAGACCGGCGCGCTGCTGATCTTCGACGAAGTGCAGTCGGGCGTGGGCCGCACCGGCACCCTGTACGCCTACGAGCAGATGAACGTCACCCCGGACATCCTGACCTCGGCCAAGGCGCTGGGCAACGGCTATCCGATCGGCGCCATGCTGACCAAGGAAGAGATCGGCCAGCACTTCAACGTCGGCTCGCACGGCACCACCTACGGCGGCAACCCGCTGGCGGCGACCGTCGGCCTGAACGTGGTCGAGACCATCAACCAGCCCGCCTTCCTGGCGCGCGTGAAGGAAGCGAGCGCCAGGATCTTCGCCAACCTCGAAAAGCTTTCCGCCGACTACCCGCAGGTGTTCGGCAAGGCGCGCGGCATGGGCCTCTTGATCGGCCTGCCGATGGCGGAGGCGAACAAGGGCCGCTCCAAGGACTACACCAAGGAATGCGAGAAGCGCGGCCTGATGCTCCTGATCGCGGGCCCGGACGTGGTGCGCCTGGCGCCGGCGCTGATCGTGTCGGACGAGCAGATCGCGCAAGCCGACCGCGTGATGCGCGACGCCGTCGAGGCCTTCATCGCAGCCTGATCGAAGCGCACGCATGGCCGGCCCGCCCGCAAAGGCGCGGCCGGCCTTGCCGTTTCAGCTGATCCTTACCAGGAGTTCGCATGTACGTAGTTCGTCCGGTAGAACGCGCGGATGTCGGCGCCCTCGAAGCACTCGGGGCGGTGTCGATCCCGGGCCTGCACACGCTGCCGCGCACGCGCGAAGCGATCGTCGCGGCGGTCGAGCGCTCGATCGCCTCCTTCGCCGCCCACGTCGACATCCCCAGCGAAGAGTCCTACCAGTTCGTGCTGGAAGACCTGCGCTCGCGCGAGGTGGTCGGCACCGCCGCCATCCACGCCTCGGCCGGCTCGAACGGCACCTATTTCGCCTTCCGCAACGACGTGATCCAGCAGGTCTCGCGCGACCTGAACATCAGCCACAGCGTGCATGCGCTGACCCTGTGCTCGGAGCTCACCGCCTGCTCGCACCTGTCGGGCTTCTACATCCGCCACCGCGAGACCGCCGGCTTCGAGGCCGCGCTGCTGTCGCGCGCGCGCCTGCTGTACGCGATGCAGGCGCCGCACCGCTTCGGCGACCGCTTCTTCGTGCCGCTGGCCGGCGTCACCGACGGCAACGGCCAGTCGGCGTTCTGGAATGCGCTGGGCCGCAAGTTCTTCAAGATGGACTTCCTGGAAGCCGAGCGCGTGATCGACGGCGCCCGCAACCGCACCCTGATCGTCGAGCTGATGCCGCACTACCCGGTCTACGTGCCGCTGCTGCCGGAAGACGCCCAGGCCGTGCTCGGCCAGATCCACCCGAGCGGCCAGCTGGCCTTCAAGCTGCTGACCCAGGAAGGCTTCGAGGCTGACGAATACATCGACATCTTCGACGGCGGGCCGATCCTGCAGGCGCACAAGAATTCGCTGCGCTCCTTCTGCGGCTCGCAGCTGCGCCAGGTCGAGAACGCCGGCCGTGCCGCGGGCGCCGAGGAGCTGGTGCACTATGCGGTGGCCAGCACCGAACAGAATTTCCGCGCCGTGATCGCCGCCTGCCCGGCGGTCGAGACCACGCAGCAGATCTGCCTGCCGCGCGACGCCCAGCAGGCGCTCGGCGTGAGCGCGGGCGACACCGTCACCTGCGTGCGCATATGAGAGAGGACGACATGCTCGTTATCCGTGCAGTACAAACCGCCGACCTGGACGCCCTGATCGAGATGGCGCGCCAGGCCGGCAGCGGCATGACCACCCTCAAGCCGGACCGCAAGATGCTGGGCGACCGCGTCGCCACCGCGGTCGCCTCCTTCAACCAGACCATCCCGCCCGAGCAGCGCGACTACATGTTCGTGCTCGAGCACACGGGCGACGGCAGCATCGCCGGCGTCTGCGCGATCAAGGGCGCGGTCGGCCTCACCGAGCCGTTCTACAACTACCGCATCGGCACCCTGGTGCACTGCAGCCGCGAACTGAACGTGTTCACGCGCATGGAGACCCTGTACCTGTCGAACGACCTGACCGGCGCCTCGGAGCTGTGCTCGCTGTTCCTGCTGCCGCAGTACCGCGCCGGCTTCAACGGCAAGTGGCTCTCCAAGAGCCGCTTCCTGTTCATCGCCCAGTTCCAGCAGCTGTTCACCGAGAAGATCATCGCCGAGATGCGCGGCTACCAGGACGAGCACGGCGTCTCGCCCTTCTACGAGGGCCTGGGCCGCCACTTCTTCAAGATGGACTTCGACCACGTCGACGGCCTCACCGCGATCGGCAAGAAGTCCTTCATCGCCGAACTGATGCCGCGCCAGCCGCTGTACGTCGACTACCTGCCGGAGTCGGCGCGCGAGGTGATCGGCAAGGTCCACACCTCGACCCAGCCGGCCAGGAAGCTGCTGGAAAACGAGGGCATGCACTACGAAGGCTACGTCGACATTTTCGACGCCGGCCCGGTGCTGCAGGGCCGCGTGTCCGAGCTACGCGCGGTGCGCGACTCGGTGCTGGCGGTGGCCGAGGAAGCGGCGCCCGAGGAGGAGACCGAACACCTGCTGGTGTCGAACACCCGCCTGGCCGATTTCCGCATGATCCTGACCCGCGGCGTGCCCGGCGCCGCCCGCATCGCACTGAGCGCCCACGAGCTGTCGCAACTGCGTGTGCAGGCCGGCGACGAGGTGCGCACGCTGCCCCTCACCACAAGGAAGAACGCGCATGCCTAACCTTTCGAACTTCATCGACGGCGCCTGGCTCGCCGGCAGCGGCCGCGAACTGGCCACCATCGACCCGTCCACCGGCCGCCAGACCTGGACCAGCAACGAATCCACGAGCGAGGACGTGGCCCGCGCCGTCGCCGCCGCGCGCGCATCCTTCGAAGCCTGGGCGCTGACCCCGCTCGAAGAGCGCATCGCGGTCGCCACGCGCTTCCGCGACCTGCTGAAGGAAAACAGCGAGGAGCTGGCCGCCACCATCGCCGAGGAAGTCGGCAAGCCGCTGTGGGAAGCGCGCACCGAAGTGACGACCATGGCGAACAAGATCGACATCTCGGTCCAGTCCCACGGCAGCCGCACCGGCGAAACCCAAGCGAAGGTCGCCGACGGCAACGCCGTGCTGCGCCACCGTCCGCACGGCGTGTTCGCCGTCTACGGCCCCTACAACTTCCCCGGCCACCTGCCGAACGGCCACATCGTGCCGGCCCTGATCGCGGGGAACACCGTGGTGTTCAAGCCGAGCGAATACGCGCCGCGCACCGCGGTGAAAACCGTGCAGCTGTGGGAGCGGGCCGGCCTGCCGCAAGGTGTGCTGAACCTGGTCAACGGCGGCCGCGAGACCGGCGTGGCGCTTGGCCAGAATGGCGATATCGACGGCATCCTGTTCACCGGCAGCAGCCAGACCGGCACGGCCCTGCACAAGCAGTTCGGCGGCCAGCCGGGCAAGATGCTGGCGCTGGAAATGGGCGGGAACAACCCGCTGGTGGTGTGGGACGTCAGTGATATCGACGCCGCCGTCCACCACACCGTGATGTCCGCCTTCATCTCGGCCGGCCAGCGCTGCACCTGCGCGCGCCGCCTGATCATCCAGGACACGCCGCAGGCGCAAGCCTTCCTTGATCGCCTGGTGGAAGTGGCGTCGAAACTGCAGGTCGGCGCCTCGAACGCCGAGCCGCAGCCCTTCATGGGCCCCGTGGTATCGAGCGCCGTGGCCGCACGCCTGGTGCAGGCGCAGGCCGAGATGGCGGCCAAGGGCGGCAAGGTGCTGCTGCAGATGCGGCAGCCCGACCCGAACGCCGGTTTCGTCACGGCCGGCATCGTCGACACCACCGACGCGCAAGGCATCCCGGATGAAGAGTGGTTCGGCCCCCTGCTGCAGGTGATCCGCGTGAAGGACTTCGACGCCGCCCTGCGTGCCGCCAACGCCACCGAATTCGGCCTGGCCGCGGCATTGCTGTCGCCGTCCGAAGACCTGTGGAAGCGCTTCGCCGTGCGCGCCCGCGCCGGCATCGTCAACTGGAACCGCCCGACCACCGGCGCGGCCAGCTCGGCGCCCTTCGGCGGCGTCGGTAAATCGGGCAACCACCGCCCGAGCGCCTACTATGCCGCGGATTACTGCGCCTACCCGGTCGCCTCGATCGAGACGGCCGAACTCGAAATGCCGGCCAAGCTGTCGCCCGGCCTGACTTTCTAAGCACGATATGCGTACCGCTCGCGAATACAACTTCGACGGCCTGGTCGGCCCATCCCACAACTACGCCGGCCTCTCCTTCGGCAACGTCGCCTCCTTCAGCAATGTGAGGAGCGCCTCGAACCCGCGCCAGGCCGCCCTGCAGGGCCTGGCCAAGATGCGGGCCCTGGCCGCGCGCGGCTTCGCGCAAGCCGTGATGCCGCCGCAGGCACGCCCCAACTTCCGCCTGCTGCGCCGCATTGGTTTTTCTGGCACCGACGCCGACGTGCTGTCCCACGCCTGGCGCGAAGCGCCGGTGATCCTGGCCTGTGCTTACTCGGCGGCGCCGATGTGGACCGCGAACGCGGCCACCGTCAGTCCCTCGGCCGACTCGCAGGACGGCCGCGTGCACTTCACCGCCGCGAACCTGAACAACAAGCTGCACCGCTCGGAAGAGCACGTGCAGGCCACCCGCACCCTGCGCGCCATCTTCGGCGACAGCAACCGCTTCGTGGTGCACGACGCGCTGCCGCCGGTGCCGGCCTTCGGCGACGAGGGCGCGGCCAACCACACCCGTTTCGCGGCCTCGCACGGCGCGGCCGGCGTGGAGTTCTTCGTCTACGGCCGCGTCGAATTCGACCCCTCGGCCCCGGCGCCGAAAAAATACCCGGCGCGCCAGACCCTGGAAGCATCGGCGGCGGTCGCGCGCCTGCACGGCCTCGACCCGGCGCGCACCGTGTTCGCCTCGCAGAACCCGGACGTGATCGACCAGGGCGTGTTCCACAACGACGTGATCGCGGTCGGCAACGGCAACGTGCTGTTCTACCATGACCAGGCCTTCTTCGACGAGGCCGCGACGCTGGACGCCCTGCGCCGCGCCATGGGCGCCGTCGACACCGACCTGCTGCCGGTGCGCGTGGCGAGCGGCGAGGTGCCGGTGGCGGACGCCGTGGCCAGCTACCTGTTCAACAGCCAGCTGCTCACCAAGCCGGACGGCCGCATGGCCCTGGTGGTGCCGCACGAATGCCGTGAGAACGCAGCGGTGGCGCGCTACCTGAACGGCCTGGTGGCCAGTGGCGGCCCGATCGACGAACTGATCGAGTTCGACCTGCGCCAGAGCATGCGCAACGGCGGCGGGCCTGCCTGCCTGCGCCTGCGCGTGGCGCTGACCGACGAGGAAGCGGCGGCCATGCACGGCGGCGTGATCATGACCGAGGAGCTGTATGCGCGCCTGGTGGCCTGGGTCGAGCGCCACTACCGCGACCGGGTCGAGCCGAAGGACCTGGCCGACCCGCAGCTGGCGCTCGAATGCATGGCCGCGCTGGAGGAGCTGGAACGCCTTCTCGGCCTGCCCGGCCTGTACGACCTTTCGTAACACCCAAGCGCCGTACGGATCGTGGGTGACCGCGTCCTTACGGCATGTTCTAATACCGGATTGACGCGCGGGCGGGGAGCCGGCGCACGGCATTCGGACGGGAGACCCCCGTCCAACTAAGGCAGGGGCAGCGCGCAGCCACAAGCAGGAACGCGCCCAGGCACACAAACTTTGGAGAAGCAAGATGAACGACATGTCTCAAGATTTGCGCAACCAGACGCTTACCCTGGTCAACGCAAACCACGCCGGCGATACCAAGCAGGTCGGCGCCCTGGTCAGCGCCTGGCTCGGATCGCTCGACGACGAGGACCTGGCCGGCACCGCGCCCGCCAGCCTGGCGCCGGTGCTGTGGGAAGGGTTCTCGCAACTGGCCAGGCGCACCGCGCCCGGCTGCCAGATCGCGCAGATGCGCTACGCCGACGCGCGCGGCGGCATGGCGACCGCGCTGCTGATCCTGAATGACGACATGCCTTACCTGGTCGATTCCTTCGTCATGGCCCTGCGCAAGGAGCGCCAGAGCGCCGCCGGCGTGATGAATGCCGTGCTGCCGGTGCGCCGTGACGCCGACGGCGCCGCGGTCTCGGTCGGCGAAGCCGGCGCGCCGCTGGAATCGATCGTGCTGATCCTGATGAGCGACGAGCTCGAATTCTCCGAACTGGATTCCCTGACCGCGCGCATTCGCATGGTCGCCAACGACGCCGCCGTCGTGCACCGCGACGCCGTCAAGATGGCCGACCGCATGACCGCCGTCGCCGCGGCCGCCGCGCAAGCCGGCAGCGCCGAAGGCCAGGAAGTGGCCGCCTTCCTCGAGTGGGCCAAGAACGAAGGCTTCGAACCCTTCGGCTACGCCTATTACATGGTCAAGGAAGGCGTGCGCGAACTCGAACGCGACGTTCCGAGCCGCGTCGGCGTGCTGGCCGACACCGGCCACCCGGTCTACGGCACTTGCCTGGCCAACATCCCGGGCGACTTCGAAACCCTGTCGCGCCGCGCCGACACCCTGTCGATCGTGAAAGCCGACGTCGAAGGCACCCTGCACCGCGACCAGCCGCTCGACTTCATCGGCGTGCGCGACACCGACGCCCAGGGCAAGATCCTCGGCGAGCACTGCTTCGTCGGCCTGTTCACCCGCGCCGCCACCGCGACCCCGCTGGCGCGCCTGCCGTTCGCGCGCGGCCGCGTGGCCAAGGTGCTGTCGATCGCCGGCGTGCGCCAGGAAGGCTTCCGCGCCGAGAAGTTCGTCGAGATCCTCGAGTCGCTGCCGCGCACCGAAGCGCTGGAAGCCGATCCGGAATGGCTGGCCCAGGTGTGCTCCTCGGTGGTGTCGCTGTACAAGCAGCCGCGCCCGAAGGTGTTCGCGCGCCGCGACGTGTATGCGCGCCACCTGAACGTGCTGGTCTACCTGCCGCGCGAGCGCTACAGCGCCGCCGTGGCCGCGAGCCTGGCCTCGGCCCTCAAGGACAGCTCGGGCGCCAGTGACGTGCGCGTGCAGACCCTGGTGGCCGATGGCCCGCTGGCGCGCGTCTACCTGATCGCCCACGCCGCGCGCTACCCGCTGGACCTGGAAACCGACATCCAGCAGCCACTGCTGTCGGTGCTGGACGGCTGGCACGACCGCTTCGCCGCCGCCACCAACACCATCGAAGACGGCGCGCTGCGCGGCAGCCTGCGCAAGCTCGGCGCCAACCTGCCGGTCAGCTTCGTCACCAACACCGCGCCGGAAACCGCCTTCCGCGACCTGCAGGCCCTGCTGAACAAGGGCCAATCGGACCGCGTCGCCGTGCGCGTGGAACCGGGCGACGACGCCAACGGCATCGACGCCTCGATCCGCATGTACTCGGGCGAGACCGTGCCGTCGCTGTCGCGCATCCTGCCGGCCCTGCAGAACGCCGGCATCGCCGTGGACCGCGAACAGACCTGGACCATCAAGGCCGCCGACGGCAGCATCCACAACGTCACCGCGCTGGCCGTGGACGACGAGAGCGGCGCCAAGCTGGTCAAGCAGGGCATCATCCCGGTGGCCGAGGAGCTGTTCACCGCCCTGTTCAACAACGACGCCGAAGACGGCCGCATGAACGGCCTGACCATCGAAGGCGGCCTGTCGATGCGCGAAGTGCAGCTGGTGCGCGCCTACATCAGCTACTGGCGCCAGCTCGGCTCCAAGTTCTCGGTGCGCTACATGGCGGAAACGCTGCGCACCCAGCCGGCCCTGGTGAAGGAATTCGTCACCGCCTTCCTGCTGCGCTTCGATCCGAAGCTGAGCGACTCCGAGCACGCCGCCGGCACCGCCAAGCTGGCGGCCCTGCGCACCGGCCTGTCGAACGTGAACCACGCCGACACCGAGGAAATCATGGCGGCGCTGGTCGACCTGGCCCTGGCCACCGTACGCACCAACTATTTCCAAAATGACGGCGAGAAGATCATCTTCAAGGTCGACACCAGCAACCTGGTGCTGGCGCCGGAACCGCGTCCTTACCGCGAGATCTACGTGTTCTCGCGCCGCTTCGAAGGCGTGCACCTGCGCGGCGGCCCGGTTGCCCGCGGCGGCCTGCGCTGGTCGGACCGCATGGAAGACTACCGCACCGAGGTGCTCGGCCTGGTCAAGGCCCAGATGGTGAAGAACGCCGTCATCGTGCCGGCCGGCTCCAAGGGCGGCTTCGTGTGCAAGCAGATGCCGACCGGCGCCCCGCGTGAAGTGGTGGCGGCGGAAGGCGAATCGGTGTACCGCCTGTTCATCTCCAGCCTGCTGGAAGTGACCGACAACCGCGTGCGCGGCGCCATCGTCCCGCCGGAGAACACCGTGCGCTATGACCAGGACGACCCCTACCTGGTGGTGGCCGCCGACAAGGGCACCGCGACCTTCTCCGACATCGCCAACAGCATCGCCGTCAAGCGTGGCTTCTGGCTGGGCGACGCTTTTGCCTCGGGCGGCTCGAACGGCTACGACCACAAGAAGATGGGCATCACCGCCAAGGGCGCCTTCGAAGCGGTCAAGCGCCACTTCTATGAACTGGGCCACGACATGACGACCACCCCGATCACCGTGGTCGGCGTGGGCGACATGTCGGGCGACGTGTTCGGCAACGGCGTGCTGCTGTCGCGCCAGCTCAAACTGGTGGCGGCCTTCGACCACCGCCACATCTTCCTGGATCCGAACCCGGACGTCGCGGTGTCGTTCAAGGAACGCGAGCGCATGTTCGCGCTGCCGCGCTCCTCGTGGGAAGACTATGACAAGTCGCTGATCTCGCAGGGCGGCGGCGTGTTCCCGCGCACCGCGCGTTCGATCGAGCTGTCGCCGGAAATCCGCGCGGCGCTGGACATCAAGGAATCGTCGCTGTCGCCGGAAGAGCTGATGCACCGCATCCTGCTGGCGCCGGTCGACCTGTTCTACAACGGCGGCATCGGCACCTACATCAAGGCCTCGAGCGAGACCCACGCGCAAGTGAAGGACCGCGCCAACGACCGCATCCGCGTCAGCGGCAACGAGCTGCGCTGCAAGGTGGTGGCCGAAGGCGGCAACCTGGGCGCGACCCAGGCCGGCCGTATCGAATTCGCGCTGGCCGGCGGCCGCATCTTCACCGATGCGATCGACAACTCGGCGGGTGTGGATTGCTCCGACCACGAAGTCAACATCAAGATCTGGCTCGACACCGAAGTCAATGCGGGCGAGCTGTCGGAAGATGATCGCAACCGCGTGCTGAACGAGATGACCGGCGCCGTGGAAGACCTGGTCCTGCGCGACAACACGCTGCAGACCCACCTGCTCACCCGCGAAGTGCAGGCGCAGGCCGCCGCTTCGGTGGTCGACGGCTACGCGGCCTTGATCACGAACCTGGAAGGCGAGGGCGCGGTCAACCGCGAGCTGGAACAGCTGCCGAGCGATACCGAGCTGCAGCGCCGCAAGGCGCTGGGCCTGGGCCTCTCCGCGCCGGAACTGGCGGTGGTCATCGCCAACGTCAAGAACCGCTTCAAGCGCACCCTGTCGGCGATCGACCTGACCGGCGAGAGCTGGGCCGATTCGCTGCTGCGTCCTTACTTCCCGGCCCAGCTGGTCGCCACCCGCGATCCGCTGAACCACCCGCTGGCCAACGCCATCCTGGCGACCGTGCTGGCCAACGAAGCGGTCAACCGCTGCGGACCGCTGATGCTGCGCGACCTGGCGGCCGAGCACCACGTCGACGAGACCGAAGTGGTCAAGGCCTGGGCCCGCGCGTGGTCGGCGCTGCACCTGGCGCCGGTGTTCGACGCCCTCGACGCCGATGCGCTGCGTGTGCCGCGCGACGTCTCGATGATGGTCGACGCGCGCACCCGTGCGCTGCTGCGCGCCGTGATGGAGGGCGTGCTGTCGCTCCCAAGCGGCGCCGACGGCATGGCCGAGCTGTCCACGCTGTTCGGCCAGGCCGACCAGCTGCGTTCACTCACCCCGGCCCGTTCCGAAGCCGATGGCCACGGCAGCCTGCCGTCCGACTTCACCGCGGCCTGGAAGGCGGTCGAGACCATCGAGTCGCTGGCCACCTTCCTGTTCGCGGCGGTGTCGGTGCAGCGTCCGAGCGGCATGAGCCTGGCCCAGTTCCTGCAGGTCGGCATGCTGCTGCGCCAGCAGGCCGGCATCGACATGCTCGAGCGCGGCCTGAAGCTGCCGGCCCAGAGCAAGTCGCAGGAACAGCTGCGCAACTACGCGATGCAGGCCCTGCGCCGCACCCAGCAGCGCCTGCTGCTGCAGGTGATCGCGCAGGCCGGCACCAGCGGCGATGCGCAGGCGGCCGTCAAGGCGGTCACCGAAGCGCGCGGCCTGACCGGCTTCGCACAGCCGGTGGACCTGGAGCAGGCGATGCTGGACGTGTGGGCGCTGTCGGAAGGTTCGAATCCGGACCGTCTGGCTGCGTAAAGCGATGAGCGCTGCCGACAATCCAGCGCTGCCGGAAGCGGTGCGCGCCCTCGCCGGAGGCGACTTCGGCGCGGTGGCGCAGCGCTTCGCGCAGGCCGGCTTCGCGGTCGGCCTGCCGGCGCGCGGCATCCTGACGGTGAAGGCGGCCACGCCTTCCGCCGGCCGGCCCGCCGTGCTGGTGTCGGTGGGCGTGCACGGCGACGAGACCGGGCCGATCGAAATGGTCGCCTGGCTGATCGAAGCCCTGTCGCATACGCCTGCCGCGCTGGCGGTGGACCTGATGCTGTGCGTCGGCAGCATCGACGCCATCGCCCAGGGCAAGCGCTTCATCGATGCGGACCTGAACCGCATGTTCCGTGCCGAGCGCGGTTCGCTGGCCGGCACCTTCGAGGCCGCGCGCGCCGATGCGATCATCGCCGCGACGGTGGACTTCTTCGCCGGCGCCGGGCCGCAGCGCTGGCACCTCGACCTGCACACGGCGATCCGCTCTTCGCACTATCCGATGTTCGCGATCGTACCGGAGCTGATTGCCGACGCGCCGCGCCGGGTCTTGATCGACTGGCTGGGCGAGGCGGCGATCGGGGCGGTCATCATGAATCCGAAGTCGGTGGGCACGTATAGCTACTACTCGGCGGAGCACCACGGGGCGGCGGGTACGACCGTGGAGCTGGGGAAGGTGGGGACGCTGGGGCAGAATGATTTGTCGCAGTTTGCGGATGCTTCGAAGGCGCTGGATCGGTTGCTGCGTGGGCAGCCGGCTGCGGCGGCCAAGGTGCGGCCGCACGTGTTTGCCACCGCACGGCAGGTGATCAAGCTGTCGGATGCGTTCAGCATGTCGGTGGGGCGGGAGACGTGGAACTTCACGCCGATGAAGAAGGGTGAAGTGATTGCGACGGATGGCGAGACTGTTTATACCGTCGAGCACGATGAAGAGCTGGTTGTTTTCCCCAATCCGGATGTGCGGGTTGGCTTGCGTGCGGGGCTGATGGTTGTTCGTATCGGCTGATCGAGCAAACTTGGGTCCCGGCCTGCGCCGGGACGACGTGCTTACACTGTTGGCTTTAAAACCGTCATCCCGGCGCAGGCCGGGATACAATTTCTTATCCCGAAGCCGCGCAGCACGATTTACCCCACAGCGCTAGACTGAGACTTTTGCACCAAGCGGAGGCCTCATGAGCAGCAAGCTTTTCTCCCCAGTCACCCTGGGCCCCCTCCACCTCACCAACCGCATCGCCATCGCGCCGATGTGCCAGTATTCCGCCGTCGATGGCCTGCCCACCGACTGGCACACCATCCACCTCGGCCACCTCGCCCTGTCCGGCGCCGCTCTGCTGATCATCGAAGCGACCGCCGTGACGCCCGAGGGCCGCATCTCGCCCGATGACCTGGGCCTGTGGTCCGATGCGCATGCCGATGCACTAAAACCCGTCATCGCCGCGATGCGCCGCCACTCACCCATCAAGATCGCCATCCAGCTGGCCCACGCCGGCCGCAAGGCATCCAGCGAGGTGCCGTGGGAAGGCGGCGCCAACATTCCGCCCGACCAGCCGCGCGGCTGGCAGACCGTCGCGCCGTCCAGCGTGCCGCATGCCGATGGAGAAACCGTGCCGCTGGCGCTCGACGCCGACGGCCTGGCGCGCATCAAGGACGGCTTCGTGGCTGCAGCGAAGCGCGCCCATGCCCTCGGCCTGGACGGCATCGAGCTGCACGGCGCCCACGGCTACCTGCTGCACCAGTTCCTGTCGCCGCTTTCGAATATCCGAACAGATGAATACGGCGGTTCGCTGGAAAACCGCATGCGCTTCCCGCTCGAGGTGTTCGACGCCGTGCGCGCCGCGGTGCCGACGGAGATGGCGGTCGGGATGCGCATCTCGGCCACCGACTGGGTCGAAGGCGGCTGGGAGATCGAACAGAGCGTGCGCTTCGCGCAAGCGCTGAAGGAACGCGGCTGCGACTTCATGCACGTCTCCAGCGGCGGCCTGTCGCCGCGGCAGACGATTCCGGTGGGCCCGGGCTACCAGATCGACTTCGCCGCGCGCATCAAGCGCGAGACCGGCATGCCGACCATCGGCGTCGGCCTGATCACGGAGGCGCGGCAGGCGGAAACCATCCTGCAGCAGGCCCAGGCCGATGTGGTGGCCCTGGCGCGCGCCATGCTGTACGACCCGCGCTGGCCCTGGCATGCGGCGGCCGAGCTGGGCGACCAGGTGTTCGCCCCGCCGCAATACTGGCGCTCGCAGCCGCGCGAGTACAAGGAGCTGTTCGGCAGCACCCGGCTCGGCCAGCGCTAAGGCTTACAGCAGGTTGTCCAGCAGGTCCGGGCCGAACACCTCGCGGTGCAGCTTGGCCGCAGGCGCGCCGGCGGCCAGCAGCGCATTCCACTGCGCCTGCATGAAGGGCAGGGGACCGCACAGGTAGACGTCGGTCTCGCCGCGCGGCCATGAGGGCAGGCGGTTCAATTCCATCATTCCTTGCAGGACACCGGCGGCGGCGTCTTCCTCGTGGAAGGTCACGACGTGCAGGTGCGGCATGCGCGCCTGCGCGGCGGCCACGTCACGCTGGTGCGCATGGTGGCCGCTGTTCCGCGCCGCATGGGCGAAGATCACGCGCCGCTGCGGGTTCACCATGGCGATGCGGTTCAGCGCCGCGATCATCGGCGTGATGCCGACGCCGGCCGAAAGGAACACCACCGGCTCGTCCGACTCGGTGTCCGGCAGGAAGTCGCCGAAGGGATGGCTCACCTGCAGCAGGTCGCCCGCCTTGACGTTCGCGTGCAGCCAGGCCGAGACCTCGCCGGCCGGATGGGCGCCGCCGTCCTCTCGCTTGACCGAGATGCGCATCGAATCCTTGCCCGGCGCGTCGGACAGGCTGTACTGGCGCAGCTGGCGGTGGCCGTCGGCGAAGTCCACCGCCACGCTGACGTACTGGCCTGCCCGGAACGGCGGCAGCTCGCCGCTCTCCGGCGCGAAGCGGATCGCGATCACATTGTCGCTCTCGCGCACCACATCCAGCACGCGCATCGAACGCGTTTCGCCCGGCTGCACGCCGGCTTCCGCGTACATCTTCACTTCCGCATCGATCAACAGGCGCGCCAGCGAGGTGTAGGCCTCTTCCCATGCCTTGAGCAGCGGTTCGGTGGCGGCGTCGCCCAGCACGGTCTTGATCGCGCCCAGCAGGTGGTGGCCGACGATCGGATAGTGGTCGGCGCGGATGCCGACCGAGGCATGCTTGTGCACGATGCGGCTCACCACCGGACCCAGCGCGGCCGCGTTA
The DNA here is from genome assembly GCF_021044825.1 of Massilia phyllostachyos. GTDB lineage: Bacteria > Pseudomonadota > Gammaproteobacteria > Burkholderiales > Burkholderiaceae_D > Telluria > Telluria phyllostachyos. Next base: position 120,462 of record NZ_JAJNOC010000001.1, read on the forward strand.
CCGATGTTGGCCGCGTACGCGAACACCGCCGACGCCAGCGATTGCTGCTGCACGCCGCTCACCTGGTTGCCCATGTTGAACAGGTTCTTCAGCTCCGGGTGGGCGGCGAACATGCTGGCGTAGAAGGTCGTGGTGATGGTGAGACCATGTTCGCGCAGGACGGGAACGGAGGCGTCGATGTAGGGGCGGGAAGCGGCGGAGATCATGGTGTGTCCTTATTGATGTATTTGAATTGTATGTTTAAGCCCAAAAAAGAGTCCGGACGCGTATGGACGGTGCGGACGCAGCCATTCTAACAAAGATTCACATTGAATATATGTTTCAGCAAACTATTTTATTGAAAGAACACAAAACCCCTATAATCGCTGCTCTGACAAGCGGCCCAGTCGAGCCGCCGATGCCTTGAATAACTGTGCCACCAAAGGACCTTTCGTGAATCTGACCCTGGGCCAAAAGCTGATCCGTACCAAAACGGCTGAACGTCACCACGAGGGAGAAGGGGGCCTGCAACGGTCGCTCGGCCTGTTCCCGCTGACCATGATCGGCGTCGGCGCCACCATCGGCACCGGCATCTTCTTCACCATGGTCGAAGCGGTGCCCAAGGCCGGCCCTGCCGTGATCCTGTCCTTCCTGCTGGCGGCCCTCACCGCCGGCCTGACGGCGCTGTGCTACGCCGAGCTGGCGGGCCGGGTGCCGGCCGCGGGCTCCTCCTATTCCTTCGCCTACGCCACCGTCGGCGAGTTCGCCGCCTTCATCGTCGCGGCCTGCCTGCTGCTCGAATACGGCCTGGCGGGGAGCGCGGTGGCGATCGGCTGGTCCGACTACCTGAATAACTTCCTGCTGAACGCCTTCGGCTGGGAGATTCCGGCCCAGCTGCGTTCGCCGATGTTCGTGTCCGACCACCACAACGTGCATTTCACGCCCGGTAACTTCAACCTGCCGCCGGTGATCCTGATCGCGATGTGCTGCCTGCTGCTGGTGCGCGGCACCAAGGAATCGGCCACCACCAACGCCATCATGGTGCTGGTCAAGCTGGCGATCCTGGTGTTCTTCTCGGTGATCGCCTTCACCGGTTTCGACAGCGCCAACTTCACGCCCTTCTTCAGCCCGGACAAGGAAAGCGGCTACGTCGGCATGGCCGGCGTGACCGCCGCCGCCGGCACCGTGTTCTTCTCCTTCATCGGCCTGGACACCATCGCCACCGCCGGCGAAGAAACCAACAACCCGCGCCGCAACGTCCCGATCGGGATCCTGGCCGCTCTGCTGATCGTGACCGCCTTCTACCTGCTGGTGGCGGTCGCCGCGATGGGCGCCCAGCCGGCGCACATGTTCGCGGGCCAGCAGGCCGGCCTGTCGGTGATCCTGCAGAACGTGACCGGCCAGGCCTGGCCGGCGCTGGTGCTGTCGGCCGGCGCGGTGGTCTCGGTGTTCTCGGTGACCCTGGTGACGATCTACGGCCAGACCCGCATCCTGTACGCGATCAGCCGCGACGGCCTGATTCCGAAGACCTTCCAGAAGGTGAACAAGCGCACCCTGGCCCCGACCAGCAATACCGTGATCGTCTGCCTGGTGGTGGGCGTGGTGGCCGGCCTGGTCGACGCGACCTTCTTGTGGGACATGGTGAGCATGGGCACGCTGACCGCCTTCATCGTGGTCTCGATCGCGGTGCCGGTGATCCGCGCCAAGCAGGGCAAGGGCGAGCCGGGCCACTTCCGCGTGCCGTTCGGCCCTTACGTGATCCCGGGCCTGTCGGTGTGCGCCTGCCTGTACATCATGAAGGACCTGTCGCCGGCCACCTTCCGCGTGTTCTTCATCTGGATGGCGGTGGCGGTCGCGACCTACTTCCTGTACAGCGTGCGCCACAGCCGCCTCAACAAGCAGTAAGCCCGCATGGAGAAGTTCGAACGGCGGCGCGACCGCTTCGACCTGTTCAACGGCATGGACAGCGCGGCGGTCAATATCTGTTTTCCGCTCGAGCTGCCGGACTTCCGGCCGTGGTGCAAGCAGGAAGGCCTGGCGCCCTTCCACGTGCTCTTGTTTGCCGTGCTGCGGTCGGTGCTGAAGGTCGAGAACTTCCGCTACCGCCTGCTGGATGGCGAGGTGTTTCGCATCGACCGCCTGCGTCCCTCCTTCACGGCGATCAACCAGCACAACGACCTGAACTTCGCCCTGTTCGACTGGAGCGACAACCTGCGCGAATTCGTCGCGCGCGGCGTCGCGGCGCGCGAGCAGGCGTCGAACATGGAGCGGCTTAACACCGCCTACGCCTCGTTAGGCCTGCGCGAAGCGAAGGAGCAAGTGTTCATCACCTGCATCCCCTGGCTCGCCTTTACGTCGATCCAGCACCCGAGTGCGTCGATTGCGCATCCGGACATTCCGTCGCTTGCCTGGGGCAAGTTCCGGGACGGTGCGCCCGGCCGCCTGGAGCTGCCGTTCTCGGTGCAGGCCCACCACGGCTTCGTCGACGGCTTCCACATCCACCAGCTGGCTTCTACAATCGCGGCCGAGCTGGAAGCGATCATTTCGCCAGCGGCCTGACGACCTCGATCAGGCTGACGAGAAGCTTGCCCGGCTCCTCCCACGGGACCATGTGGGCCGAGCGCTCGAACCACACCACGCGCTTATACGGCGCGTCCACCTTCTCCATCCACGCTACCGTGGGCGCTGCCGGCGTGGTGTAGTCGTGCCGCCCCAGGAACATGACGACCGGGATCGGGAAACGCTTCACGCTGCTGAAGTCGACGTCGAGGAAGGCCGGCAGCACCCGTGCCAGGGTCAGCACATTGCCCTTGTCGATGTCCTTGACCTGCTGCGGGGTGTACTCGGGCGAGAGCAGCGGGCCGCGGAAGAAGTAGCCGGACTCGCTGCGATAAGCCGTCAAGCCGCCGTAGTGCTGCGGCCACTTGCGCGCGATGATGATGCGCTCGCGGGTGATCGGCTGGTCGCCGGGGTAGGGCGCGATCGACGCCATCTCCTTCACCGCTTCCCCGTTGTTTTCGCGCTTCGCACGTTCATACGCGTACTCGAAGCTGATACGCTCGTTCTCGCGCACGTTCAGCACCTGGCCGATGCCGACGTAGGCGTGGAACAGGTCGGGGCGCTTCAGCGCCGCGAGCATGCCGACCACCGTGCCCCAGCTGTGGCCCACCAGGATCAGCTTGCGCTGCTTGTAGCGCGCCTTCAGGTGCTCGGCCACCTCGATCGCATCGTCGACGTAGCGTTCGATGCGGATGGTGTCCGCCACCTTTTCCGGCGCGGTCTCGCCGTAGCTCTTCCCCGAAGCGCGCTGGTCCCAGTTCGCCACCGTGAAGTACTCCTCGATCGGGCGCTGGAACTGCCACATGGTCGGCGTGATCGGCGAAGCCGGGCCGCCGTGCACGAACAGGATCATCGGATTGGCGCGGTCCTGGCCGCGTACGTTGAGCCACTGGGCTACGCCGCCGATCGACGTCTTGTACGAGTCCTGCACGCCGGTGGGCGCAACGATGCGCGACAGGTCTTCGATGATGGCGCGGGATGGGGCGTAGGGGTCGTCCTGGGCGTGGACGATGGGGGCGAGGAGGGATGCCAACAGCAGCAGGAGGATTCTCATGTGCGGCCTCGTGAAGTGATGAGGAAGCATAGCGCAAGTACAAATCGGGGTATGCGGAAGTCGTGTCGCCTCAATCACCCCGTCAGCAAAACAACGTCATGCGCGCCACTGGCGCCCATGACTTCCCGCGCAGGCGGGAATCCAAGTTTCGACGAGAACCACATGATTCACACGAAGAAGCATCGGCACGAACTTGGGTCCCGGCCTTCGCCGGGACGACGGTTGTGGGGCTAGCTAGAATAAAAAAGCCACGCAACCTTGCGGCGGCGTGGCTTCTCGCATGGCGCCTTGCGGCGCCACCGAACGCTTACTGCACGTTCATCTCTTTCAGCAGATTATCCGCCTTGTCCACGTGCTTCATGTTCCACAGGATGTAGCGCACGTCGACCTGGATGTCGCGGGTCATGGCCTTGTTGAAGTCCCAGTCCGAGATGATCGAATCCAGGGTGCCGTCGAAGGCCAGGCCGATCAGTTCGGCCTTCGAGTTCAGCGCCGCCGAACCCGAGTTGCCGCCGGTGATGTCCAGGGTCGCCAGGTAGTTGACCGGCACGGTCTTCAGCTTCGGATCGACGTACTTGCCGAAGTCCTTGGCCTTGATCGCGGCCAGCTGGGCTTGCGGCGCGTTGAACTCGCCTTCGCCGGTGTGCTTGGCCACCACGCCCTTGATGGTCGTGAAAGCGGTCCAGCCCTCGGTGCCGTCGGCGCCGACGTCACGGCCGGCGATCTTGCCGAAGGTTACGCGCAGGGTGCCGTTGGCGTCAGGGTAGACGGCCTGGCCCTTGCTGTTCATGTAGGCAATTTTCGCCTTCATGTAGTTGCCGTAGGCTTGCTGGATCTTGCCTGCCAGTTCCTCTTCCTGGGCTTCTTCGCGCATAGACGCGTCGTACATCGCGACGGCGGCCTTGATGAAGCTGTCGTTCGAGGCCTTGAAGTCGGCCGGCGATTTGCTCAGCCAGGCGGTGCGCTCTTCCTTGTTGGCCAGCTTGGAGCCCGCGTAGATGCGGTCCAGCGCGGCCTTCAGCTCGGCTTCGCTCATGCCGGCGCGGATGCCGAGGGCAGCGTCGAAGGCGGCGTCATGCTCGTTCGCAGGCTGGGCGTTGTACTTGGTCAGGAAGTGCAGCACCAGCGCCTTGTCGACCTTCTCGTCGTAGGTGCGGTCCTGGCCGGCCACGATCGAGTTCCAGCGCGCGGTGTCGCGTTCCTGGAAGCCGGTCTTGCGCTCGGCGTCCGGCTTGGTGCGCTCGTTGGCCAGGCGGTACAGCGAACGGGCCGAGGACAGGAACTTCGGCTGGGCGTAGCCCAGGTAGAAGCTCTTCTTGGCGCCGGCGTCGCGCTCGGCGATCAGTTTCTCGGCGGTCTCGATGTCGGCGGCGTACTGCGCCTTGCGGGCCGGGGTCGCGTTCACCCATGCCTTCAGGGCATTGTGCTCGGCGGTCTTGCGCTGCAGGAAGTCGCTGTTCTCGTAGGAGGTCAGCATGCCCTTGCGGTTCTTGTAGTAGTTGTTCACGCCCGCGATCTGGCCTGCGTACTTCAGCTTGGCGGCCGGGTCGTTCTTGGTCTCGCGGTCGATGATTGCCAGGGTCTCGCCCGATGCCTGCACGAAGGCCGGGTAGTTCCAGTCGAAGGTCGACGCCACTTCCGACGGCAGGCGGTGGCGGTTGGTGCGGCCCGGATAGCCCAGCACCATGACGAAGTCGCCCTCTTTGGAACCTTCGGTGGCGATCTTCAGGTGGTGCTTCGGCTGGTAAGGCACGTTGTCCTTCGAGAACTCGGCGGCCTTGCCGTCCTTGCTCACGTAGGCGCGGTAGAAGCCGTAGTCGCCGGTGTGGCGCGGCCACATCCAGTTGTCGGTGTCGCCGCCGAACTTGCCGACGCCGGCCGGCGGTGCGTGCACCAGGCGCACGTCACGGATTTCGAGCTGTTTCAGGCGGTAGAACTCCAGGCCGCCGTAGTAGCTGGCCACGGTGCAGCGGTAGCCGGCGTCCTTCTCGCATTCCGACACCAGTTTCTTCTGATTCTTTTCGATGGCGTCGATGCGGGCCTTGCCGCTCAGCTTGGCGACTTCTGGGGTGATGATCTGGTTGGTGACGTTCGCGACTTCCTCGGTCACGTAGACGCGGCTGCCCGGGGCGGCCGGCAGTTCCTCGCCGAAGGACTTGGCCAGGAAGCCGTTGGCCAGCAGGTCGCGTTCCGGGGTCGAATTGACGGCAACACTGTTGTACACGCAGTGGTGGTTGGTGATGACCAGGCCCTGCGGCGATACGAAGGAGGCCGAGCAGCCGCCCAGGCTCACGATCGCGCCCATCGGGAATTCGGTCAGCTTGGTCAGGGAAGCCGGGTCGAGCTTGAGGCCGGCGGCTTTCAGTTGCTTGGCTACTTGTGGCAGCTGCTGCGGCATCCACATGCCTTCGTCCGCTTGTGCGGCGAAGCTGGTCAGGATGGCCAGCGAGAGGAGAGTCTTTTTCATTCGCGTCTGTCTTTATGGGAAAGGGAACTCATGGGCTTTCAAGAGCATCCGAGAGTATCCGTAATCCTGATAGGCATCGTCAACCAATATTTCGCCCGGACAAACCGCGTATTTTCCGCAAGGGAACTGATCTTTACAGCTGTTCACCAACCAGCGAGGCGACGCTGGTCGTGAAGCGCTGCCACAGCGGCCGTTCGCGGAATTCCGCCTTCGTCACCGGGTTGGCATGCTTCCAGTCGTCCTCGAAGATGGCGGCCTGCTCGCGCGCGAAGGCCGGGTCGAGGACGTTCAGGTTGGCTTCGTCGTTGATGCTGAACGAGCGGTTGTCGAAGTTGGTCGAGCCCACCGATACCAGCAGCTCGTCGACGATCAGCGCCTTCACGTGGTACATGGTTGGCTGGTACTCGGCCAGCTTGACGCCGGCGGCCAGCAACTCGCCCCAGCGTTCGCGCGAGGCGGCTTTCACCAGGTCGGAATCGATGTACTTGCCCGGCATCAGGATGCGCACGCGCACGCCGCGCCGCGCCGCTTCCATCAGGGTGCGGATGGTGAGGTCGTCCGGCACGAAGTAGGCGGCCGACAGGTCGATGGTCTTCCTCGCCGCGGTGATCGCCATCAGGTACATCAGGTGCATCGACTCGCTGCCGCCGGTCGGCGAACTCGAGAACATCTGGGCCGGCATGTCGCCGACGGGCGCCAGGGCCGGGAAATAGTCCGGGCCGTCGAGCACGGTGCCGGTGGCCTTCAGCCAGTTGTCGTTGAACACGGCCTGGATCTGGCCCACCACCGGGCCCTCGATGCGGAAATGGGTGTCGCGCCAGTGGTCCTTGTCCTGGGCGTTGCCGCGCCACTGGTCGGCGATGCCGACGCCGCCGGTGAAGCCGACCTTGCCGTCGATCACCAGGAGCTTGCGGTGGGTGCGGTTGTTCAGGCGCGCCAGTTTCCACCAGACCGGCTTGTGGTAGCGCTGCACTTCGACGCCGGCCTGCCTCATCGCGTCGATCTGCTTCAGGTCCATCTTCATGCTGCCCATGAAGTCGAGCAGGACGTGCACTTTCACCCCGGCGCGGGCGCGCTCCATCAGGGCGTCGGCGAATTCCTGGCCGATCGATTCGGACCAGTAGATATAGGTTTCGAAGGTGACCGTCTTCTGCGCGGAGCGGATCGCGTCCAGCATGGCGGGGAAGATCTGGTCGCCGTTGAGCAGGACCTCGACCTTGTTGCCTTCGAGAATGGGCGGGCCGAGCAGGACGCCGAGCGAGCGGCGGAATTGCGGGTCGTTGCTGTCGTAGAGCCGGCTGAGCCGGGTCTCGATCTGCTTCTCGTTCGGTGCGAAGTTGAGCAGGAGGATGCCGCCGATCAGCGTGAGGGCGGCAGTGACCAGGACGGTCCAGAAACGTTTCGGTGTGACGTGACGGCGCATGAGCTTGAAAGCAAAAAAAAACCAACGCGCGAGGCGTTGGTTTTCAGGTGTGGCTTGCCACTGCGATTAGCGAACGCGGCCGCGGCGCAGCAGGTTCACGATTGCCAGCAGGATGACGGCGCCCAGGAACGAAACCAGCAGCGAAGAAACGCTGAAGTCGTCCGAGTTGATGGTGCCGGTGCCGAACAGCGGCGACAGCAGCCAGCCGCCCAGGAAGGCGCCGACGATACCAACCACGACATTGAGAATCATGCCTTGTTCTGCGTCGGTTTTCATGACCATGCTGGCGAGCCAGCCCAGAATGCCACCGACAACGATCCAAATGATGAACAACATGGTGTACCTCCTAGAAAAATAGAAAACATACCCCCAGGCCAGTGAGTGCAGTGATTGCCGTGGCCATGGAGAAAAGTCTAGAGACCCATCCCCTTCAGGTCGGTGCGGCAACGAACGTTAGACGGCGAATCGCAAGGCCCGTTCTGGCGCTGGCCGGATTTCGGGTCAAGAGTGCGTCAGCGAACAGAAGAGACATGGGGCCGGGAATAAGGTTGAAAAACTAGTTTCCCGATTACCGATTAGCGACTACGTGCACCACTGAACCTACTGAAAGGATTCGTTATGAGCAGCTACGACAGCACCGGCAACAATAACCAGAACTCCCGCATGGTCACCGGCCTGTTCCCGGACCGCGCCAGCGCCGAACGCGCCTATAGCTCCATCTCCGACCGTGGCTACGGCAAGGACGACGTCAACCTCCTGATGTCCGATTCCACCCGCACCACCCACTTCGCCGACACCGACACCGAACTGGGCAGCAAGGCCGCCGAAGGTGCGGGCATCGGCGCCGGCATCGGCGGCACCATCGGCGCCGTGCTGGCCGGCATCGCCGCCGTTGGCACTACCCTGGTGCTGCCGGGCCTGGGCGTGGTCGTGGCCGGCCCGTTGGCAGCGGCCCTGGCCGGCGCGGGCGCGGGCGGCATCACCGGTGGCCTGATCGGCGCGCTGATCGGCGCCGGCATCCCGGAAGAACGCGCCAAGCACTATGAAGAAGGCATCAAGGGCGGCGGCATCGTGATGGGCGTGCACGCCCGTTCCGACGAAGACGCGCGCCACATCGAACAATCGTGGACCGACAACGGTGGCACCCACATCATCGGCACCGGCGTCGGCGCCCTCGGCGGCGCTGCCGCCGGCGCGGCCATCGGCTCGGCCGCCGGTCCGATCGGCACCGTGGCCGGCGCCGCCATCGGCGCGGTCACCGGCGGCATGGCCGGCAAGGGCGTGGGCGAAGTCGTGAATCCGAAGGCCGGCGACGACCTGTCGGAACACTATCTGGCCAAGGGCGTGGGTTCCAGCTCCGGCGCAGCGGTGGGCGCGATCGTCGGCGCGGCCGGCGGCCCGATCGGCATGGCGGCGGGCGCCGTCGTCGGCGGCCTGGCGGGCGGCGCGGCCGGCCGCGGCGCGGGCGAAGTGGTGAACCCGAAAGCGACCGACGACCTGAACGACCATAACCTGGCCCAGGGCGTGGGCGGCGCGGGCGGCGCGGCCGCCGGTGCGGTGGCCGGTTCGGTCGCCGGCCCGGTCGGCGCTGCGGCGGGCGCCGTGATCGGCGGCCTGGCCGGCGGCGCAGCCGGCAAGGGCACGGGCGAAGTCGTGAACCCGAAACCGGGCGACGAACTGCGTGACCACCACCTCGGCACCGGCGTCGGCGCGGCCGGCGGCGCGGCGGTCGGCGGCGCGGTGCTGGGCGGCGCGGTCGGCGGCCCGATCGGCGCGGTGGCCGGCGCCGGCATCGGCGCGGCGGTCGGCGGCATGGCCGGCAAGGGCGTGGCCAAGATGGTCAACCCGCAGGAAGAAGACGCCCACTGGCGCAACCAGTACCAGACCCAGCCCTACTATACCCCGGGCTACACCTACGACGACTACGCACCGGCCTACGCGCTGGGCTACAACTCGGCAGGCCGCTATCCGGGCAACTACGACATGCACGAGAACGAGCTGTCGACCGAGTGGGAACGCACCAAGGGCAACTCGCGCCTGAGCTGGGACCAGGCCAAGCACGCTTCGCGCGCCGCATGGCATAAGGTCGAGCGCGCGATCCCGGGCGACTACGACCGCGACGGCCGCTAATCCTTAGCGATCTTCAAGCGTAAAAAAGCCCCGGTGCCTGACGGTACCGGGGCTTTTTCAATGGGGCTGGGTTACTGCTTGACCGCTTCGACCTGGATCGCCAGCTTCACTTCCGGCGAGAAGCGCGGCAGGCCGTAGTTGACGCCGAAGTCGCTGCGCTGGAAGGTGCCGGTCACGTCGGCGCCGCACACTTCACGCTTGAGCATCGGGTGGTCGATGCACTTGAACTTGTTGATGGTCAGGGTCAGCGGCTTGGTCACGCCGTGCAGGGTCAGTTCGCCCTGGGCCGAGGTCGGGACGTCGCCGGTGAAGGTGATCGACTTCGACTTGAAGGTGGCGGTCGGGAACTTGGCGGCGTCGAAGATGTCCGGGCTCTTCGCGTGCTCGTTCATCTTGTCGTGGCCGAAGTCGATGCTGTCGATGTGGACGGTGATGTCGAGGGTGCCGGTCTTCTTCGCGCGGTCCAGGGTCACGGTGCCTTCGCTCTTGTTGAACTTGCCGCGCCAGACCGAGATGCCCATGTGGTCGGCCTCGAAGCTCGGGTAGGTGTGGCCCGGCTCGATCTTGTAGGTGTCGGCGGCGAAGGCGATGCCGGCGCCGAGGGTGCTGGAGGCGGCCAGGGCCAGGATCAGGTGCTTGATTTTCATGTGGACTTTCCCTTGGGGTTGAAAGGTTTATTGGCCCGCGCTGACGCGGAACTTGATGACGACTTCATCGGCGACCATGCTCGTGTCCTTCCACTCGCCTTCGCCGATGTTGAAGGCCAGCCGCTTGATCGGCAGCGCGCCTTCGAAGACCTGCTTGCCGCCCTCGCTCTTGACGGCCAGCGGGAACGTTACCTGTGCGCTGCGGCCCTTGATGTTCAGGGTGCCGCTCACGTTCAGCTTGCCCGCGCCGGCCGGCGCGATGCTCGAGGACACGAAGGTCGCCTTCGGGAACTGGGCCGCATTGAACCAGTCCTTCTTGGTGACTTCCTTGTTGTAGTCCGGGTCGCCCAGGTCGAAGCTGGCGGTCGCGATTTCGACGCTGGCTTTCGAGGCGGCCGGCTTGGCCGCGTCGTAGTCGATCTGCGCCGTGAACTGCTTGAACCTGGCCTCGACCGGCACGCCCATCTGCTTGAAGGTGGCGGTGACGCTGCTCTTCGCCGGGTCGGTTTTCAGGACGGCGGCGCCGGCGAGGGCGCTGGCGAAGGCGGATGCCAGCAGCAGGCCTTGGATTGCTTTCATGGGAACTCCTTGGGGGTGGAATCGAGACGCAGGCCGGGCAGCATGCGCGCCATCACGCCGTCGCGGTCGACGAACAGGTGCTTGAGCGCGGCCGCCACGTGCAGGGCGACCAGCGCCGCCAGCAGCATGTTGAGCCAGTAATGGGCATCCTTCAGCACGGCTTTCAGCTCGGGGTTGGGGCCGATGAGCACCGGCAGTTCGACCACGCCGAACCAGACGATCGGGTAGCCCGTCGCCAGACTGTAGAAATAGCCGGACAGCGGCACCGCGAACATCAGGATGTACAGCAGCCAGTGCAAGCCGTGGGAGGCGCCGCGCTGCCAGGCCGGCATCTCGTCGGCATAGGCGGGCGGATGCCGGAACAGGCGCCACAGCAGGCGCAGCGCGGCCAGCAGCAGGACCGTGACGCCGGCCCATTTGTGCCAGTTGAAGTACTTCAGCTTGGTCGGTGTGATCCCCGGGATATCCGTCATCACCAGGCCGAGCGTGAAGGTGCCGACGATCAGCAGGGCGATCAGCCAGTGCAGGACGATGGCCGTGGTGGTGTAGCGATGCATAGTTATCCCGGAGGAAAGTCGTACGAATTAGAACTAACTATAGCAAAGTTCCGGCTGTATTGCTGATGACGGGAATTTTTGGCTTCGTACACTAGCACGGAATGAAAAGCGTGCACAGCCATTGCCGCTGGAATGTAAAATCCGCCAACAGAACCGTTTATCAAAATATATTGGCGGACACATCCGCTGCCATGGAGCAGGATTGATGAGTTATCCCACCGAGGACAGGCGTCTGCGGCCTACGCGCATCGCGCTGGCCTGCTTGTGTGCGGCACTGGCTTGGCCGGCCGCCGCACAGTCCCAGGCTGACGAGCTGGCCGACCTGTCGATCGAGGAACTGGCCACCATCCAGGTCACCTCGGTGTCGAAGAAGCCCGAGCGCCTGCAGGATGCGCCGGCTTCGGTGTTCGTGATCACCGCCGACGACATCCGCCGCGCAGGCGCGCGCAGCCTGCCCGAGGCGCTGCGCCTGGCGCCCAACCTGCAGGTGGCGCAGCGCTCCAGCTACGGCTACGCGATCAGCGCGCGCGGCATGAACGGCAGCAGCAACAGCGCACCGAACAAGCTGCTGGTGATGATCGATGGCCGTTCCGTGTATGCGCCGCTGTTCTCGGGCGTGTTCTGGGACATGCAGGACCTGATGCTGGAAGACGTCGAGCGCATCGAAGTGATCAGCGGCCCGGGCGGCACCATGTGGGGCGTGAACGCGGTCAACGGCGTCATCAACATCAGCACGAAAGCGGCCGGTGCGACCCGGGGCGGCATGGCCGTGCTGCGTGGCGCGACGGACGGCGTGGACGCCGCCTTCCGCCAGGGTGGACAAAGCGGTGACATCGACTGGCGCGTCTACGGCAAGGCGCTGCGGCGCCGGCACAGCGAGGCCGAGGACGGCGCGCGCGTCAACGACGCCTGGCGCCAGGCGCAGGCGGGCTTTCGCGCCGACTGGGCGCGTGGCGAGGAAACGTTCAGCATCAACGGCAACGTCTTCCGCGGCGCGCCGGAGCAGCCGGAACCGGGCGAGATCTCGGTCAGCGGCACCCAGCTCCGCCTGGGCGAGATCGATACCGAAGGCGCCAACCTGACGGCGCGCTGGGAACGTGCGCTGAACGATGGCGGGCGATTGTCGGTGCAGGCTTACCTCGACCATGCGCGCCGCGACGTCCCGCCGACCTTCACCGAATCGCTGCAGATCGCCGACGTCCAGTTCCAGCACACGCTGCCGGCCTTTGGCCGCCACAGCCTGGTGTGGGGCGCCAACCTGCGCCATAGCTGGGACGACGTCGAGAACAGCGAGGCGATCGCCTTCCTGCCTGCGCGCGAAGAACAGACCTGGGCCAGCCTGTTCGCCCAGGACGAGATCGCATTGCGATCCGACCTGAGCCTGACCCTGGGCGCGCGCATCGAGCGCAACGACTACACCGGTAACGAATTCCTGCCGACCGCGCGCCTCTCATGGCGCCTGGCGCCGCGCCACGCGCTGTGGACCGCGCTGTCGCGCACCGTGCGCGCGCCGACCCGGCTCGACGCCGACGCCTTCATCCCCGGCCGCCCGCCCTACCTGCTGCGCGGCGGCCCGCGCGTACGCTCGGAAGTGGCGCGTGTGTTCGAGGTCGGCTACCGCGGCCAGCCGCTCGCGGGCCTGTCGTTCTCAAGCACCGTGTTCCACAACGAGTACGACCACCTGCGCACCCAGGAGATCGATCCGACCTACACCTATCTCATCTTCGACAGTTTGATGGAAGGGCGGGCCACCGGCATCGAGATGTGGGGCAGCTACCAGGTGACCCCGATGTGGCGCCTGTCGGCCGGCTTCACGGCCCTGCACGAACGGCTGCGCCTGAAACCCGGCAGCAACGACGCGGCCGGGCCGGGCACGGCGGGCAAGGATCCGGAGCATGCGCTGCAGCTGCGTTCGCACTATGCCTTCGACGACCCGCGCGAGCTGGACGTCGGGCTGCGCAAGGTGGCGGCGCTGGAGAATCCCGCGGTACCGGGCTACTGGGCGCTGGATGCGCGCTTCGGCTGGCGGGTGGCGCCGGGCGTGGAGGTGTCGGTGGTGGGGGAGAACCTGAATGGCGGCCACGCGGAGTACGGGGCGGCGGGAATGCGGGCGGAGATCGACCGCAGGGTCGGCGTCAAGTTGACGTGGTCCTTGTAGGGTGGGCGGAGGACCGCCCACGCTACATTAAATTGCCTTCGCGAGCTGCGCGGCGATGCCGGTGTAGTTCGCCGGCGTCATCGCCAGCAGCAGCTCCTTGGCTTCCTGCGGCACCGCCAGCTTGCCGATGAAATCCTGCAGCGCTTCGCGGGTGATGCCCTTGCCGCGCGTGAGTTCCTTCAGCTGCTCGTACGGGTTCTCGATGCCGTAGCGGCGCATCACGGTCTGCACCGGCTCGGCCAGCACTTCCCAGCTCGCGTCCAGGTCCGCTTCCAGGCGCGCGGCGTTGACTTCCAGCTTGTTCAGGCCGCGCAGGCAGCTGTCGTAGGCCAGCAGGGCGTAGCCGAAGCCGACGCCGATATTGCGCAGCACGGTCGAGTCGGTGAGGTCGCGCTGCATGCGCGAGACCGGCAGCTTCTCGGCCATATGGCGCAGCACCGCGTTGGCCAGGCCCAGGTTGCCTTCCGAGTTCTCGAAGTCGATCGGGTTGACCTTGTGCGGCATGGTCGACGAGCCGATCTCGCCGGCGCGCAGCTTCTGCTTGAAGTAGCCGAGCGAGACGTAGGTCCAGATGTCGCGGTTCAGGTCGAGCAGGATGGTGTTGGTGCGCGCGATGGCGTCGAACATCTCGGCCATGTAGTCGTGCGGCTCGATCTGGATGGTGTAGGGATTGAACACCAGGCCCAGGCGGTTCTCGATCACGTCCTTCGAGAAGGACGGCCAGTCGAAGCCCGGATAGGCCGACAGGTGGGCGTTGTAGTTGCCGACCGCGCCGTTCATCTTGCCGAGGATTTCGACGTCCGCGATGCGCTTCACGGCGCGCTGCAGACGTGCGACCACGTTGGCGAATTCCTTGCCGAGGGTCGTCGGGCTGGCGGTCTGGCCGTGGGTACGCGACAGCATCGGCAGCTCGGCATTGGTGTGCGCGATCTCGGTCAGCTTGGCGATGATCGCCTGCAGGGACGGCAGCAGCACGCCGTCGCGCGCGGCTTTCAGCATCATGCCGTGCGAGGTGTTGTTGATGTCTTCCGAGGTGCAGCCGAAGTGGATGAATTCGCTCGCCGCGACCAGTTCCGGCACGTCCTTGACCTGCTCCTTGAGCCAGTACTCCACCGCCTTGACGTCGTGGTTGGTGACCGCCTCGATCTCCTTGATGCGCGCCGCCTGGGCGTCGCCGAAGGTCGCCGCCATCTGCTCGAGGTGAGCGTTCGCTTCGTTCGAGAACGGCTTGATCTCCGGGAAGCCGGCCTGCGACAGCGCCTGCAGCCACGCGATCTCGACCTTCACGCGGTGGTGCATGAAGCCCGCTTCGGACAGGATGGGACGCAGCTTGTCGGTCTTCGACGCGTAGCGGCCATCCAGCGGGGACAGGGCCGACAGGGTAGGGGAAGGAACGGTAGAGGTCATGGCGGGCGGTCCGGGAAAAAACGCGGATTTTACCACCGGACGGGTCGCGCGGCCTTGCGGACACGGTGCGTCGAGCGCCGCGGCGGACTGTCCGGCGCAGACAATCGGCAAAACGTCGATGTTATACTGTCATCCAATCTTCTTATCCGGGCATGTATGAAACTCATCGGTTCGCTCACCAGTCCCTATGTGCGCAAAGTCCGCGTCGTGATGGCGGAAAAAAAGCTCGATTTCAGCCTCGCGCTCGAAAACGTCTGGGTGCCGGAGACCACCATCCAGGAGGTCAACCCCCTGGGGAAAATCCCCTGTCTCGTGATGGAAGACGGCAGCACCCTGTACGACTCGCGCGTCATCGCCGAATACCTCGACACCATCTCGCCGGTGTGCAAGCTGCTGCCCCCCAACGGCCGCGACCGCACTGAAGTCAAGGTCTGGGAAGCGCTGGCCGACGGCGTGCTCGACGCCGCCATCCTGGTCTTCCTCGAGCGCCGCGAACGCACGCCGGAACAGCAGAGCCAGAAGTGGATCGACCGCCAGATGAACAAGGTCCACGCCGGCCTGCGCGAGATGTCGTCGCGGCTGGGCGAGTCCAGCTACTGCATGGGCATCCACTACTCGCTGGCCGACGTCGCGGTCGGCTGCGCGCTGGGCTGGCTGGCCTTCCGCTTCCCCGACATCGACTGGCGCGGCGACTATCCGAACCTGGCGCGCCTGTTCGACAAGCTGTCCGAGCGCGCCTCGTTCCGCGACACCGTGCCGGTCCTCGCGTGAACAGCGCCGCCGCCACCGCGCCCTGCCTCGTGTTCGGCGAGGCCCTGGTCGACGACTTCAGCACCGAGCAGGTCGTCGGCGGCGCACCTTTCAATGTGGCGCGGCACCTGGCGGCCTTCATGGCGCCGCAATTGCTGGTCACCCGCATCGGCAACGACGCCGCCGGCCAGGCCGTGCGCGCCGAATTCGAGCGCTTCGCCATGAGCGAGGCCGGGCTGCAGCTCGACGCCATGGAAGAAACCGGCCGCGTGCTGGTCGAGCGCAGCGCGCGCGCCCACCGCTTCACGATCCTGCCCAACCAGGCCTACGACTTCATCGACCGCGACACGGCGCTGACGGTGGTGGAAGCGGCACAGCCGGGCATCGTCTACTTCGGCACCCTGGCCCAGCGCAACGAACGCTCGCGCACCGCATTGAACGCCCTGCTGGGCGCCACGGGTGCGCTGCGCTACCTCGACCTGAACCTGCGCGAAGGCCAGTACGAGGAACGCACGGTCACCCGCTCGCTGCAGGCGGCGAACATCGCCAAGGTCAACGAGGAAGAGCTGCAAGTCCTGTTCAAGTCCTACTTCCAGATCAAGCCCGACGATCCCGCCCTCTCGGCCGAGGAAGTGCGCGCTTCCTGCCAGGCGCTACTGCAGATGTTCTCGCTCGACGCCCTGATCCTGACCCTGGGGCACCGCGGTTCGGCCTACTTCAGCGCGGACGGCCAGGTAGTCACGCACCGCGACAACCCGGCGCCGCCGTTCGTCATCGACACGGTGGGGGCGGGGGATGCCTTTTCGGCGATTTTCCTGCTGGGGAAGATGCGGGGATGGGAGCTCGACGTTACCCTGGGGCGGGCCAACGAGTTCGCGGGAGCGATCTGCGCGATTCCGGGGGCGGTGCCGCGGGATCTGGGGTTTTATGATCAGTGGATGAGGAAGTGGCGCTGAGAATTAGCGCTGATGGCTGATCATATGAACTTGGGTTCCGGCCTTTGCCGGAACGACGGTTCAAACTGTGGTAGTGCTAATTTGCTTAGCTAGCCCTGAGACCGTCGTGCGCCCCACTGGGGCCCACGACTCCCGGCGAAGGCCGGGATCCAAGTTTACTTCGAGCAGAGTTACTCGCTGATCTGCGATTGCAGGTAGTTCTGAATCCCCACCTTCACAATCAGATCCAGCTGCGTCTCCAGCCACTCGATATGCTCCTCGGTATCCTCCAGGATCATTAGGAACAGGTCACGCGTCACATAATCCGCCGCCGCTTCCGCCGCCGCGATGCCTTCCTTGACCGTCAGCTGGGCCGCGCGCTCGAGCTTGAGGTCGCACTCCAGCATTTCCTGGGTCGACTCGCCAATGAGCAGCTTGTGCAGCGCCTGCAGGTTCGGCAGGCCGTCCAGCATCAGGATGCGGTCGATCAGCTTGTCGGCGTGCTTCATCTCGCCGATCGATTCGTCGTATTCCTTCTTCGCCAGCTTGCCGAAGCCCCAGTGGCGGTACATGCGCGCATGCAGGAAGTACTGGTTGATCGCGGTGAGTTCGTTGGTCAGCTGCGCGTTCAACAGACGCAGGACGTTTTGGTCGCCTTTCATGGGGATGCCCTTGATGGATTTCGAATGGGCTCCATGATATCAAACAAGCTGCCAATAAACGGCCAAAAATCGTCGAAAATCCTTAAAAAATGGCCCGAAAAGCGCTGAAAATCGCAAAAAACCGCTGGAATGAAAACCGTTCTCGTTCCATCGCGAGAACGCTTCTCAGTACCGCGGCAGGGACTTCCAAAAGGCGAAAAAAAAACCCCGCAACAAGGCGGGGCAGGAGAGATGTTCGGGACAGTTCAGGCCGTTTGCGGCATGCGGCGCACTTCGGTGATCGTGGTCTTGCTGTCGAGGTGTTCGTTCAGGACTTCGCGGGCGTAGCTGACGCACTTGCCGCACATGGTGCCGACGCCGAGTTCCTTGTGGAGTTCCGCCACCGAGGAGATGCCGAGGTCGACCGCCTGGCGGATTTCGCGGTCGGAGATGTTGTTGCAGACACAGACGATCATCGTTTCGCTTTCCTTGCCGTTTTCATCATATAAATGAGAATCAATCTCATTCGTGTTCTATTCTGATGAAACTCGGCCGCGTGCGCAAGCGATTTTTGCAGTGTGCGCGCAAATAGAGGCGAGTGTGATCAAGCTGCAAATAGAAATAATTCGCATTTAGGTTTATCATGCACCTATCTGTCTCATCAGCGCTACAAAGCCAGCGCATCTACCGGACGCGACCATGACTCTTGCTCCTCCCCTCACCACGCTCGACGCCCTCCAGGCCGGCCAGAGCGCGACCGTGATCCACCTGGCCCAGACGGCGCAGGAAGGCGGCGCCGACGTCCAGCGCCGCCTGATGGAACTCGGCTTCGTGCCCGGCGAGCGGATCCGCGTGCTCAAGCGCGTGCTGGGCGGCCCGCTGGCCGTCAAGGTCGGCGAATCCACCTTCGCCCTGCGCCGCTTCGAAGCGGCGCTCGTCTCGATCAAACCGGAATAAGCGGATGGGTGTAATGGAACAGCAGGTGGCGTCGCGCACGCCCCTGGTCGCACTGCTCGGCAATCCCAACTGCGGCAAGACCGCGCTCTTCAACCGCCTGACCGGCTCGCGCCAGAAGGTCGCGAACTACGCTGGCGTCACCATCGAGCGCAAGGAAGGCAGCTTCACTTCGCCCGGCGGCCGGCCTTTCCGCGTGCTCGACCTGCCCGGCGCCTACAGCCTGAGCGCCCAGACCCCGGACGAAGCGATCACGCGCGACGTGGTGGCCGGCCTGCGCGCCGGGGAAGCGGCGCCGGACGCGATCCTGTGCGTGGTCAACGCGACCAATCTGCGCCTGAACCTGCGCCTGGTGCTCGAGCTCAAGCGCCTCGGCCTGCCGATGGTGCTCGTACTGAACATGGTCGACGTGGCGAAGAAGCGCGGCATCGTCATCGACACCGGCAAGCTGTCGCAGGAAATCGGGATGCCGGTGGTCGAGACCGTCGCCATCCAGTCCGGCGGCGAACAGGCCCTGCTGGCCACGCTGGACGGCATGGTCTTCGCCGACAAAGTCAGCCCGCAGCCGCTGTCGGCGATCGACGCGGTGCCGGTGGAAGAGACCCAGCGCGAAGTGCGCCGCATCCTCGAACTCAGCGTCTCCACGAGCGCCGACACCGGCAACCTCACCGAGAAGATCGACAACGTGGTGCTGCACCCGGTGGCGGGTCCCGTCATCCTGGCCGCGCTGATGTTCCTGATCTTCCAGGCCGTGTTCAGCTGGGCCGGCACGCCGATGGACCTGATCGAGGCGGGCGTCGGCGCGCTCGGCGAAGGCGTCGGCAAGCTGCTGGGCGAAGGCATGCTGCACAGCCTGATCGTGGACGGCATCATCGCCGGCGTCGGCAGCGTGCTGGTGTTCCTGCCGCAGATCTTGATTTTGTTCTTCTTCATCCTGCTGCTGGAAGACGTCGGCTACCTGCCGCGCGCGGCCTTCCTGCTCGACCGCATCATGGGCAGCGTGGGCCTGTCGGGCCGCGCCTTCCTGCCGCTGCTGTCCTCGTTCGCCTGCGCGATCCCCGGCATCATGGCGGCGCGCACCATCCAGAACCCGCGCGACCGCCTGGTGACGATCATGATCGCGCCGCTCATGACCTGCTCGGCGCGCCTGCCGGTGTACGCCTTGCTGATCGCCGCCTTCATCCCGGACCGCGAAGTGGCCGGCCTGATGAACCTGCAGGGCCTGGTGCTGTTCGTGCTCTACATGGCCGGCATCCTGAGCGCGATGGCGGTGGCCTGGTACATGAAGCGCCGCAGCGACTTCAAGCAGCACGCACTGATGATGGAACTGCCGGCCTACCACTGGCCGCAGCCGGGCGCGCTGGCCGTCGGCCTGTGGGAGCGCGCGAAAGTGTTCCTGAAGCGTGTCGGCACCCTGATCCTGGCCATGATGGTCCTGCTCTGGCTGCTGTCGAGCTTCCCGGGCGCCCCCGAAGGCGCGACCCAGCCGCCGGTCTACTACAGCGTCGCCGGCATGATCGGCCGCGGCCTCGAATACATCCTGGCCCCGATCGGCTTCGGCTGGCAGATGGCGATCGCGCTGGTGCCGGGCATGGCCGCGCGCGAAGTCGCGGTCGGCGCCCTGGGCACCGTCTACGCGCTGTCGGGCGGCGACGATGCAGCCAACGCGCTGGCGCCGATCCTGGCCCAGACCTGGTCGCTGGCCACCGGCCTGTCGGTGCTGACCTGGTACATCTACGCGCCGCACTGCCTGCCGACCCTGGCGACGGTGGCGCGCGAGACCGGCAGCCGCCGCTACGCCTGGATCATGGCCGGCTACATGTTCGGCCTGGCCTACGCGGCCTCCTTCATCGTCTACCGCACCACCCTGTTCTTCACCGGAGGGTAAAACCATGTGGCAGGAAGTCATCGTCGGGATCATCGTCGCGCTGGCGCTGCTGTACGCCGTCGCGAAGTACCTGCCCGAACGCTGGCGCCACGCGCTCGCCGGCCGCCTGGCGCGCGGCGGACGCGCCGGCCGCTGGCTGGTGAAATGGTTCGACGCCACCGCGAGCTGCGGCACCGGCTGCGGTACGGGCTGCGGCAGCTGCGGCCCGTCCGAGCCCACGCCGCCTTCGGGCAAGGGCAAGGTCATCCAGATCCATCCGCGCCGCTAAGGCGCACACACCCGGGCCCCCGGCACTCAGCGCGCCGGCACCTCCACCACGTGCCAGGCCTTGCCGACCCCGTCGCCGGCCTTGTCTCCCGCCTTCTTGTCCTTGATAAAGGTGTACAGCGGCTTGCCACGATGGGCCAGCTGCACGACGCCGTCCTCGCGCGTGACAATCGACCAGGGCTCTGGCAGTGCGCCGGCCGGCGCCTTGACCGGCGGCCAGTTTCTGGCGCATGTATCGACACAGCTGCTCTTGCCGCTGCCGGCGGCGTCCTTGTCGTAGGTGTAGACGGTCATGCCGGCCTGATCGACCAGTACGCCGTGCGCGGCCCTCAGCGGCGGCGCGTCGAAGGCGAAGGCAAGGCTGGAAAAGAGCAGGGCAAGGACGGCGAAGCAGGAACGCAGCATCATGATGGACTCCTGATTGGATCATGCAGAGATAGACCGCGAATCTACGCGGCCGTTCCCGCTAAATCCGCCACGGCCTTGATCAGGCGCTGGGCATCGTAGGGCGCATGCACCTTGATGTCGTTGTCGAAGTAGCAGTAGACGTCGCGCGCCTTCTTCCTCGGCGGCGCCAGCGTCGAGACCAGCCGCGCGTTCTCCGGCTGGCGCCCATGGCGCCAGGCATCGATGCGCGCCGCCCAGGCCGCGATCGCCGCATCCCCGTAGCCGCTCGCATACAGTTCCTGGTCGCCATGCAGGCGGATGTAGACGAAGTCGGCGGTGACGTCCTCGCACAGCGGCCAGCGTCCCGCGGTGTCGGCCACCACCAGCGCCACGTTGTAGCGGCGCAGCATGGCGACAAAGGCCGGATCGCGGAAACTTTCGTGGCGGATCTCGACCGCATGGCGCATCGGCCGGCGCGGCCCGGCGTCGAGCGACACCTTGCCCTCCATGCGCGGCTGGTATTGCCGCGCCAGCGCCAGGGCGGTATCGGTATCCTGCGGCAGCAGCGACAGGAAATGCTCAAAGCGTTCCGGCTCGAATTTCACCATCGGCGGGAATTGCCACAGGAAGGGCCCGAGTTTCTCCTTCAATTCGAACACGCCCGAGGCCAGCACGTTCGCCAGCGGCCCTTCGATGTCGCGCAGCTTGAGCATGTGGGTAATGAATCGGTTGCCCTTGACCGCGAACACGAAGCCGGGCGG
Source organism: Massilia phyllostachyos (assembly GCF_021044825.1). Taxonomy (GTDB): domain Bacteria; phylum Pseudomonadota; class Gammaproteobacteria; order Burkholderiales; family Burkholderiaceae_D; genus Telluria; species Telluria phyllostachyos. The sequence continues at coordinate 142,005 of NZ_JAJNOC010000001.1, forward strand.
CGTGGCGGCATGCCAGGCCGCATAGCTGGACGGCCGCTGCAGCGCGTAGAAGGAACCGTTGATCTCGATGCTGGGCAGCTGGGTCGCGGCATATTCCAGCTCGCGGTGCTGGGCCAGGCCGGGCGGATAGAACTTGCCGCGCCACGGCACGTAGCGCCAGCCGGAAATCCCGATGTAAACCGATCCGCTCATACGCGCACCTTACATCGGTCCGCCTGCCGGCTTGCGTGCGGCCACGCACCGAGGCGCGCTGTTGGCAGGTGCGCAACAATGGTAAGCTGGCAGCCCCAACACAACCCAGAGACCCGCGCCATGATCGTCGTCCACCACCTGAACAACTCGCGCTCGCAGCGCATCCTGTGGCTGCTCGAAGAGCTGGGCCTGGACTACGAGATCAAGAAATACCAGCGCGACCCCAAGACCATGCTGGCGCCGCCCGAACTCAAGGCCGTGCACCCGCTCGGCAAGTCGCCGGTGATCACCGACGGCGCGAATGGTGACCTCGTCGTGGCCGAATCCGGCGCCATCGTCGAATACCTCGTCGGCCGCTACGGCAACGGCCGCCTGGTGCCGGCCGCCGGCACCCCGGAACGCCTGCGCTGGACTTATTTCCTGCACTTCGCCGAAGGCTCGGCGATGTCGCCGCTCCTGATGAAGCTGGTGTTCGACAAGGTCGAGAACGGCCCCATGCCCTTCTTCGCCAGGCCGATCGCACGCGCCATCGCGCGCAAGGTCAAGGACGGCTTCGTGATGCCGAACATCCGCAGCCAGCTGGACTTCCTCGAGGCCGAACTCGGCAAGTCCGCATGGTTCGCCGGCAACGAATTCAGCGCCGCCGACATCCAGATGAGCTTTGCGCTGGAAGCGGCCGCCTCGCGCGGCGGACTGGGCAGCCAGTATCCGCGCCTCGGCGCATTCCTGCAAAAAATCCACGCGCGCCCGGCCTATGTCCGCGCACTCGAACGTGGCGGCAAGTACGACTACGCCTCGTAACTGAAAATTTTTAACCGAAAGGTGTTGTAAGGACGCATACAGCTGGTTTCTTTGGCAATTCCTGCATGCAATAATGTCGGCTTCGACCATGCGGGAGTTCCCATGCCAATCTTGTCGCGCCGTCTCCGTCCTTCGCTGGCCTGGGCGATCCCTGCCGTCCTGGCGTTGGCCGCCGGCTGCGGCCGCCAGGACGATGCTCCCGATACCCAGGCTCCAGCCTTCAGCGCCTCGAGCGGCCAGGTCCAGCCGGCCCGCGCCAACGCCGTCACCTATTACGCGGCGGCGCGCTTCGCCGACCAGGTCAGCTTCGGCGCCACCCCGGCCCTGATCGCCGACATCCAGGCCCGGGGCTTCGAGGGCTGGATCGACAGCCAGTACGCGCTGCCGGCCTCGATCATCGACACCAGCCCGATCGTCAACTACGACAGCCAGATCCCGGCACTGGGCCACCAGGCCTACCAGTATGCGCACCGGCAGCTGTACGCCTCCTTCCTGAACGCGCCCGACCAGTTGCGCCGGCGCGTCAGCTGGTCGCTGTCGCAATTCATCGTCACGGCGATCAACAAGATCGAGCCCTACGGCGGCCTGAGCTACTCGAACTTCCTGCAGCGCCACGCCTTCGGCAACTATGGCGAGCTGCTGCGCGCGGTGACGATGAACCCGGCGATGGGCATCTACCTGGACAACCTGCAGAACCGTCCCACCACCGACGAATGCAAATGGTGCGCGCCGAACGAGAACTATGCGCGCGAACTGCTGCAGCTGTTCACCCTGGGCGTGGTCAAGCTCAACCTCGACGGCAGCATCCAGCGCGACGCCGCCGGCAAGCCGGCCGAAACCTATAGCCAGAAGGATGTCGAGGAACTGGCGCGCGCACTGACCGGCTGGCGCATCGACGGCGACTACGACCGCACCGACTACCGCCGCTACGACAAGGAACTGATCCCCGACCCGTGGCGCGCGGCCCACGACCGCGGCGCCAAGAACGTGCTGGGCCGCGCCTTCCCGGCCGGCGTCGAAGCGCGCCAGGAACTCGACGCCATCGTCGCGCTCCTGATGGGGCACCAGAACATCGCGCCCTTCGTGGCGCTGCGCCTGATCCAGCACCACGTCACCAGCGACCCCAGCCCGGCCTACGTGGCGCGCGTGGCGGGCGTGTTCCGCAGCAGTTCGGGCGACATGAAGTCGGTGATCAAGGCGGTGCTGCTCGATGCCGAGGCGCGCCAGGGCGACCAGGCCGGCAGCGGCGGCGCCCAGGCCGGCAAGATGCGCGAGCCGCTGCTGTGGTACACCGGCCTGCTGCGCGGCATGGGCTGCAAGCGCCAGCTGAACTGGAGCGACGGCAACCTGATGAACTCCTCGCAGAGCCCCTTCGATCCGGCCAGCGTGTTCAGCTTCTACATGCCGACCGACCGCGCGCCGGGCAGCAACATCCTGTCGCCCGAGCAGCGCCTGCTGAACGCTTCCGAACTGTCCTGGCGCCTGCAGAACGGCATCGCCGAAGGCGCCCGCGCCGCCGGCGGCGACTGCAACGCGGCCGAGTTCGAGCGCGCCTTCCGCAGCTCGCCGGCGGCCCTGGCCGACCTGGTCAACGAACGCTACTTCCGCGGCGCCATGCCGGCGGTGCTGCGCCAGAACCTGATCGAGCTGGCGCCCAGCACCTGGGGCAACACCCCGGCCGAGAAAGCAATCAGCCTGGTGCAGTTCGCCCTGGCGACCCCTTACTATGGAGTGATCCGCTGATGGACCGCCGCCACTTTCTTCGTTTTGCCGGCGCCGCGCCGGTGGTCAGCATGCTCGGCGCCTCGAGCCTGCTGGAATCCGGCCCGGCCCACGCCGCCGGCGACGACTACCGCGCCCTGGTGGTGGTCTTCCTCAACGGCGGCAACGATGGCCTGAACAGCCTGGTGCCGCTGGACGGCGCCTACAACGACTACGCCGCCGCCCGTCCCGAACTGGCGATCGGCAAGAGCGTCCTGACGGCGCTGGCCGGCAGCAGCGGCGGCCATACCTACGGCCTGCATCCGGCCCTCGCCCCGCTGGCGCCCCTGTACAACAACGGCCGCCTGGCCTGGATCGCCAACGCCGGCCCGCTGGTGCAGCCGGCCACCGCGCGCCAGGTGATCGAGCGCACGGTCGCGGTGCCGTCCTTCCTGCTGTCGCACAGCGACCAGGTGATGTGGCAGCAGGGCTGGCTGGGCGACAGCGACACCAGCGGCTGGGCCGGACGCGCGCTGGAACTGCTGCCGAGCAGCCTGCGCAACGCCGCCAACGCGGTCACCATGAACAACGACCGCACCCTGGTCCTGGGCCGCAATTCGCCGGTGTCCTTCCTGAGCGCCTGGGATTCGCGCTACTGGGGGCAGGCCGACCTGGCGCAGCCGCAGACGCCGGCGGCGCAGGCCCTGAACCGCATGGCGCGCTGGCAGTTCGCCAACGGCTACGAGGCCGAATACGCGCGCACCTTCGGGCGCAGCGTCACCGAATCGACGCTGTTCACCCAGGCCGCGCTCGGCGCCAAGGATCCGCAAGGCGACTTCGGCGGCGACGAGCTGTCGCGCTGCCTGCGCAAGCTGGCTTCGCTCCTGCCCGAGTTCAAGAAGCGCGGCTTCAAGCGCCAGGTGTTCCTGGTCCAGTGGGGCCAGTTCGACACCCACGCGGCCCAGCGCGGCACCGGCCCCACCAGCCAGGATGCCCAGCTGGCGACGCTGGCGCGCGCGATGACGGCGTTCGACACCGCCAACCAGGCCGCGGGCCTGGACCAGAACGTGGTCTCGCTGACCATGAGCGACTTCGGCCGCACCCTGCGCCAGGCTTCCGGCGGGGGCAGCGACCACGCCTGGGGCAACCACTGGTTCGCGCTGGGCGGCCCGGTGCGCGGCGGCCAGGTGGCCGGCGCCCTGCCCACGCTCACCCTGGGCGGGCCGGACGACTCGGATCCGAACGGCGGCGGGCGCTTCGTGCCGACCATCTCGACCGACCAGGTGGGCGCGACGCTGATGCAGTGGCTCGGCCTGGCCCCGTCGGACTTCGACAAGGTGTTCCCGAACCTGGCCAACTTCAGCCAGAAGACCATCAACCTGCTGCACGCATAAGGCCCATCGGGCGCATCGAGACACGGCATGGACATCAATCTCAGCGAAGCCGCCGACACCTACGTCAACGACAGGCTCTCCGACCAGTGGGACACCATCTACGGCAAGGGCGGCAACGACATCATCCGGGTCTACCTCGGCAACGTGGTCGGCGGCGCCGGCGACGACCGCATCGAGCAGCTGCCGAGCGCCGACTGGTGGCGTAAACTCACGGCCGCCTACTGGGACAGCCCGAACGGCGTGACGGTCGACCTCGAAGCCGGCTGGGCCGAGGATGGCTGGGGCACGCGCGACACCCTGGTCGGCGTGCAGCGCGTCAGCGGCAGCTGGCAGAACGACCGCCTGCTGGGCAGCAGCCTGGACAACGAGTTCTTCATCGGCGGCGGCGCGACGGTCGTGGATGGCCGCGGCGGCGACGACGTGGTCTTCCTGCCCGAGTTCCACCCGGGGATGACCCTGTCCGAGTTCACCATCACGACCTCGATCGATGGCCTGAGCGGCGCCGTCACCTGGGCCGGCCGGCCCGAGTTCAGCCTCGCTTTCAGCAACGTCGAACGGATCGGCGTGAGCGGCGCCAACAACAACGTCACCGTCAGCCTGGGCGACTTCATCTCGCCCGAGCAGATGGCGCGCGAAGGCCTGGTCGGCGCCAACGCCAACCGCTGGAACGCCGGCCAGTCGCAGGGCACGCCGGTGGAACTGACCTTCGGCTTCGCCACCACCGCCCCCGCCAGCGGGCCGGGCGCCAGCGGCTTCGCCGCCTTCACCGAGGCGCAAAAGGCGGCGGTGCGCGCGATCCTGGACAGCGCCGCGAAGTTTGCCGGCCTCACTTTCCGCGAAGTCGCTACAAACGACGCCAAGCTGCTGTTCGGCGCCAGCGCCCAGGCCGGCACCAAAGGCGTGGCGGCACTGCCGGGCCAGCCGAACGCCGGCCAGGTCTGGATGGACGTCGATTCGCTGAAGAACCTCACGCCCGGCTCGGAAGGCCATGCCGCGCTGCTGCACGAAATCGGCCACGCCCTCGGCCTGCGCCACCCGCGCAACGTCGACCCCGGCGACGCCTGGACGGCCCAATGGCGCCTGGAGGACGACGTCACCAGCTACTCGGTGATGGCGCACGGCGCGACCGCGGACGGCCTGTTCCCCGCCACCTGGGGCGCCCTCGACATCGCCGCGCTGCGCTACCTCTACGGCAGCCGCAATACCGGCGCCGGCGACACCACCTATGTGCTGGACGCGGCGCGCTACGCGGCCCAGACCAGCATCGTCGACGACGGCGGCGTCGACACCATCGACGCCTCGGGCTCCGCGATCGGCGTCTCGATCGACCTGAACCCGGGCAGCCTGTCGAGCGTCGGCGCGACCCCGGCCGGCGCGGTGGCGCTCGGCAACCTGGGCATCGCGCCCGGCACCTGGATCGAGTCCGCCATCGGTTCCGCGTCGGACGACGTCCTGGTCGGCAACCGCCTCGACAACACCCTGCGCGGCGGCCTGGGCAACGACTGGATCGACGGCGGCGCCGGCAACGACACCGCGGTGTTCGAGGGCCGCCGCGCCGACTACCTGCTCAGCACCGGCTTCGGCAAGACCTTCGTCACCGCGCGCGACGGCAGCAGCGGCTTCGACACCTTGCTCGGCATCGAGAAGCTGCGCTTCGCCGATGGCGACCTGACCCTGGGCACGGCGGGCCTGGCGGCCGACATCGTGATCGAGGTCGACCAGAACGCCAGCACCGCCGGCAGCCTGCCGGCGTCCAGCGACGGCGTCGCCGTCAGCTACAAGGTGAAGACCGCGCCGCTGCACGGGACCCTGGTGCTGGGGGCGAACGGCGACTACGTCTACACGCCGCAGCGCGGCTATGCGGCCGAGGACCGCTTCACCTTCACCGTGACCGACGCCAAGGGCAGCAGCGACTACATGGCCTTCATTCCGGTGCGCACCCTGGCCGCGACGGTGGCGGGCAGCGAGGGTCGCGACAGCCTGGCCGGCACCGCGGGCGACGACACCGTGGCGGCCGGCGCCGGCAACGACAGCATCACGGCCAGCGCCGGCTTCGACCACATCGACGGCGGCGCCGGCTTCGACGTGGTGCGCTACGACGGCCCGAGGACGAGCGTGAGCTTCGGCCACAGCCACGATGGCAGCATGGTCGCGGCCAAGGCCGCGGGCAGCGACCACCTTGTGAACGTGGAGCGCGCGCTGTTCAGCGACGGCAACGCGGTCGCCTTCGACCTCGACGGCGCCGCCGGCCAGACCTACCGCCTGTACCAGGCCGCCTTCGACCGCAAGCCCGACAGCGGCGGCCTGTCGTTCTGGATCCGCAACATGGACAACGGCATGTCGCTCGACGACATGGCCGGCTATTTCATCGCCTCGCCGGAGTCGATCCAGAAGTACGGGGCCACGCCCTCGGTCGAGGACTTCGTGACCAAGCTGTACAATAACGTGTTGCACCGCGCCCCCGAGGAAGCGGGCTTCAGGCACTGGGTCACGGTGATCAACAACGGCTACGAGCGCGCCAAGGTGCTGTCCTTCTTCGCCGAGAGCCAGGAAAACCGCGCCCAGGTCATTGGCGCCATCGAAAACGGCATCGACTACACCCCCATCCCTTGAACTCAATGAATGTCCGCTTCTTCGCCGCAGGCCTGGCCTGCGCCGCGCTGCTGGCCGGCTGCGGCGGCGACACGCCGTCGGCGCCGGCGGCGCAATCCGCCGCGCCGGTGCGCACCCTGAGCGTCGTGCCGGTCACCCAGCAAGACCACGAGGCTGCGGTCCAGCGCCTCTACCTGGCGTATTTCGGCCGCGCCGCCGACCCCGACGGCCTGGCCTTCTACACCGGCGTGAGTCAGCGCCTGCAGCTGGTGGCGGACACCGGCGCCCTGTACTGGCGCTACGGCGTCGACTCCGGCGTGCGCGCCGTCCTCGACGGCATGGCGCAGAGCCGCGAGGCGGGCGCGCTGTATTCGAGCGACCACCGGGCGACGGTCGCCATGATGTACCGGAACCTGTTCAACCGCGAGCCCGACCCCGGCGGCCTGGCGTTCTGGTCCGACCTGCTGGCGCGCGGCGTGTTCACGCGCGGCCAGGTGCCGGTGGCGCTGCTGTCGACCGCGTCGATCGACGACCTCACCGTATTCGACCGCAAGGCTTCGCTGGCCGCCGCCTTCACCAGGGCGCTCGACACGCCCGAGCGCGCCGCCCACTACAGCGGCGACGCCGCGGTCGCCGCGCTGCGCGCCGTGCTGGGCAAGGTCGACGCCAATACCAGCGCCGCGCAGGAAGCCGCGCTGGTGCAGGAAGCCCTGGCGGCGGTGGCGGCTTCGCCGGCCGCATCGAAGGTGAACGCGATCGTCGGCGCGCGCTGCGTCGCCTGCCATTCGGCGACGCCGACCATGCCGGGCTTCGCCAGCGCGCCGCGCGGCATCCGTTTCGACACGCCCGAGCAGATCCGCGCCGACGCCTACCGCATCTACGTGAACGTGGTCCAGACCCAGTTCATGCCCTACGGGAACCAGACGAAGATGACCCAGGCCGAGCGCGATATCGTGCGCGCCTGGTACGAGGGCGGCGCGCTGTAAGCCTGATCAACCGGCGGCGGCTTTCCTTGGGAAGCCGCGCGGTTTATGATGGGCGGTTTCCACTACCGGCACGGCCAGCACCATGAGCAAACCGGGCAAGCTGCTGGCGATCGATGGCCTGAACATCGTGCGCCGCGTCTATGAGGCCAGTCCCGAACCGGATTCCGACCTGAAGGCCGGGATCGCGCTGCGCCATGCCTTCTCGTCCTTCCGCAACGTGCTCGAGGTGCACGCGCCGACCCACGTGCTGGCGGCCTTCGACTACGGCGGCCCGAACTGGCGCCACGAACTCTATCCGCGCTACCGCGAGGGACGGGCGGCGATGCCGGCGCCGCTGCGCGAGGCGCTGCCGGAATTCCACGAGCGCTTGCGCCGCGCCGGCGTGCAGGTGGTCTCGCTGCCCGGCGTCGAAGCCGACGACGTGATCGCCACCGGCGTGATGCGCTGGCTGAACGAAGGGCGCGGCGCAGCGATCGTCGCCACCACCGACAAGGACCTGCACGTGCTGATCGCGCACGGCGCGCTGGTGTGGGACCATTTCAAGAACGAGTGGCACGACGACGCCTGGGTGCGCGCGCGCTTCGGCGTGGCGCCGGAACGGCTGCACGACCTGCTGTCGCTGATGGGCGACCCCACCGACGGCGTGCCGGGCGTGTCGAAGATCGGCATGAAGACGGCGGCGCGCCTGCTCAACGCCTACGGCAGCCTGGACGCGGTGGTGGCCGGCGCCGGCATCCTCAAGACGCCGCTGGGGGAGAGGCTGCGCGCCGAGCGTGAGATACTGGAGATCTCGCGCCGCCTGGTGCAACTGAAGACCGACCTGCGCCTGGGCGTGAGCTGGAACATGCTGGCCTGGGAGGCGCATTGATCAACGAGAAGGGAAGCCGATGCTCAAGGCAGTGATCGTGGACGGCAGCGCGATTTCGCGCGGCCTGCTCAATACCGTGCTGCTGGACGGCGGCTACGACGTGGTCGGCCAGACCCACACCGGCCACGCCGGCATCCTGCTGGCGCTCAAGCACCGCCCGCAGATCGTCTGCATCGCGCGCGAGCAGGTCGAGGACGGCAGCGGTATCGTCGAGGAACTGCGCAGCCAGCTGCCGAAGGCGATGGTCTTCATGGTCTCCGGCACGCTCGACGCCCCGACCATCCAGGCGTCGGTGGCGCGCGGCGTGCACGGCTTCATCGTCAAGCCCTTCAAGGCCGACGCGGTGCTCAAGACCATCCGCAACACCGTGATCGCGGTGGTGCGCAAGCACCAGGCCGGCAATGCCTGACGGCGTGCACGGGGCCTCAGCCGCGGCGCTTGATCTCGTCGGATGCGATCGCGGCCAGTTCGCGCAGTGCGCGCATCTCGCGCTCGCGCAGGCGGCGCGGCTCATGGTCCATCACGCACAGGGTGCCGAGCAGGCGCCCCTCGCCGTCTTCCAGCGGCACTCCGGCGTAGAAGCGCACGTGCGGCTCGCCCACCACCAGCGGATTGTTCGAGAAGCGCGGGTCCTTGGCCGCATCGCCCACCACGAAGGCGTCGCCGGCCGCCAGCGCGTGGCTGCAGAAGGACCAATCGCGCGGCGTCTCGTTCAGGTCGACGCCGATGCGCGCCTTGAACCACTGGCGCTGCGAACTCACCAGCGAGACCAGGGCCATCGGGCAGTCGGTGGTCTGGGCGGCCAGGCGCGCCAGCCGGTCGAATACTTCCTCGGGCGGCGTGTCGAGCAGCCGGGTCGCGGCCAGCGCCGCCAGGCGCAGCGACTCTTCCGCCGCCGCGGGGTAGTGCGCCGCGGCCTCGGTGCGGTAGGACGTGTCCTTGCCGTCCTCGGCTGCGCCGCGCCGCTGGCGCAGCGCCAGCACGGCGCTCAGGCGCACGCGCCGGTGTCCGCCGGGCGTCTTCCAGGCCGGCAGGGCGCCGCTCTCCATCCAGAGCTGCACGGTACTGACTGCCACACCCAGCAGCTGGGCGGCATCGCGCGTGGTCAGGATCGGATCGTCGTCGGAGGTGGACATGGCTACGGAGAATTACAAAAGATGGAGGAATTCTACCGCATATGGAAGAGTATTTGATGAATTTGCGTGGAAACTCTGTTAAATTATTGACTGCGTGCATCATTTAAACCAAAAAATTCCGCTATAATCGTCATTTTCGATAAATACGTACGCCTGTTGAGCGTGCGACCCACAACGGCCTGCAATGAACTCACCGTACGACCCCCATCTGGCGGAAGCCGGCCGCCTCGAGGCGCTGCGCCAGCTCGACCTGCTGGACACGGCGCCCAGTGAAGCCTATGACCGCATCACCCGCATGGCGGCCCAGCTGTTGCGGCTGCCGATCGCGGCGGTGTCGCTGACCGACGCCGACCGCCAGTGGTTCAAGTCGAAGGTCGGGGTCGAGCACAGCGAGATTCCGCGCATGAAGGCGCCGTGCGCGGCAGTGGCGGTGAACGGCAAGATGCTGGCGGTGCCGGACCTGCTGGAAGACGAGTGCTTCCGCGACAGCCTGCTGGCCAGGAGCGGCATCCGCTTCTACCTGGGCGCGCCCCTGGTGACGAAGGCGGGCCACTGCCTGGGCGCGATGTGCGTGCTGGGCCTGGAACCGCGCGCGGTCAGCGACGCCGACCGCGCCGCCCTGGAAGACCTGGCGGCGATGGTGATGGCGCAGATCGAGCTGCAGCACGCGCTGGGCCGGGTCGACCCGGTCAGCGGCCTGCCGAACCGGCACCAGTTTGTCAGCGACGTGCGCGACCTGGCCCTGATCGAGCCGGCCGGCGAAGCGCGCCTGGCCGCGCTGGTGAGCCTGGCCAGCCCCGAGGAACTGAGCGACGCGATGCGCGTGATGGGCAGCGCCCACCTCGACGAGATCGTGCGCGCGGCGGTGCCGGCGCTGCGCCGGCTGCCCGGTGGCGCCAAGGTCTACCACGTCGGCACCGCGCAATTCGCCTTCGTCGCCGCGCCGGGCGCCTCGCTGGTGCGCTTCAGCGGCAGCCTGCTGGCCTGGCTGGGCGACCGTGCCCCCGCCGGCGACGCGCGTTTCATCACCACCGCCACGGTCGGCCTGGCGCGCTTCCACGTGGGCCAGGACGCGCCGCTCGACGTCCTGCGCAACCTGCACAGCGCCGCCCACGACGCGCTCGGCGCCGAGTCAGGCCTGCGCGTGTATTCGCCCGAACAGGACGCCGCCTACCGGCGCCGCTTCTGGCTGATCGGCGAATTCGGGCGCGCCCTGCAGGAGCAGAGCGAGCTGCACCTGGTGTACCAGCCCAAGGTCGACCTGCAGGGCGGCGCCTGCCACGGCGTGGAAGCGCTGCTGCGCTGGAACCATGCGGACGAGGGCTTCATTTCGCCGGGCGAATTCATCCCCATCGTCGAGAGCACCTCGCTGGCGCGCGCCACCACCCAATGGGTGCTGGATGCGGCAATGCGCCAGGTGGCCGCCTGGCGCGACCAGGGCGTGATGCTGCAGGTGGCGGTCAACGTCTCGGCCGTCAACCTGGAGGAAGCCGACTTCTGCGAACGCGTGCTGGATGGCCTGCAGCACCACGCGCTGGATCCGGGCAGCCTTGCGCTGGAACTGACCGAGAGCGCCCTGATGCGTAAACCCAAGGCGGCCCAGGACACCATGGCGCGGCTGGAAAAGGCGGGCGTGAAGATCGCGATCGACGACTTCGGCACCGGCTACAGCAGCCTGGCCTACCTGCAGGAGATGCCTGCCGACGTGGTCAAGATCGACCAGTCGTTTGTCCGCGGCATCGAGACCGACGAGCGCACCTTGTCCTTGGTGACGGCGATGATCAAGCTGTCGCACGATCTCGGCCACCGGGTGGTGGGCGAGGGCGTGGAGACGGAAGGCGCGGCGCAGCTGCTGCGCGCGGCGGGCTGCGACGAGGCGCAGGGGTATTGGTATGGGAAGCCGATGACGCCGGAGGCGCTGGCCGGGTGGCTGGCGAGCCGGGCGGCCGGATAACAAAACGGCGCGGGATGAACCCGCGCCGTTTTGTTCTGTGCGTAGGCGATCCGCTCAGGCGGCGTCGCTACGGTGATCGATGATTCCGCCGCCCAGGCACACGTCGCCGTCGTACAGCACGGCCGACTGGCCCGGCGTCACGGCCCATTGCGGATCGGTGAAGTCGAGGGCGAAGCGCTGATCGCCGTCGGCCTGCACGGTGCAGGCCACGTCGGCCTGGCGGTAGCGGGTTTTCGCGGAGAGCAGGCGCGGGCTCGGGGCTTGGCCCGCGACCCAGCTGGCCTGGCCCGCTTCCAGCCGCGACGACAGCAGCCACGGATGGTCGTGCCCCTGCACGATGTAGAGCGTATTGGTGGCCACGTCCTTGCGCGCCACGAACCACGGCTCGCCCGTGCCGTCCGCGTTCTTGTGCGACTTCAGGCCGCCGATGCCGATGCCCTTGCGCTGGCCCAGCGTGTAGAAGGACAGGCCGATGTGCTCGCCCACGGTCTCGCCGGTGTCGAGCTTCATCGGGCCCGGCTTGTGCGAGAGGTAGCGGTTCAGGAACTCGCGGAACGGACGCTCGCCGATGAAGCAGATGCCGGTCGAATCCTTCTTCTGGGCGTTCGGCAGCTGCAGGCGTTCGGCGATCTTGCGCACTTCGGTCTTCGGGATCTCGCCCAGCGGGAACAGCGACTTCGAGAGCTGGGCCTGGTTCAGGCGGTGCAGGAAGTAGCTCTGGTCCTTGGTGTGGTCGAAGGCCTTCAGCAATTCGAAGCGGCCCTCGTTCTCGCGCACGCGCGCGTAGTGGCCGGTCGCGATCAGGTCGGCGCCCAGCTTCATCGCATGGTCGAGGAAGGCCTTGAACTTGATCTCGGCGTTGCACAGCACGTCCGGGTTCGGGGTGCGGCCGGCCTGGTATTCGCGCAGGAATTCGGCGAACACGCGGTCCTTGTACTCGGCGGCGAAATTCACCGCCTCGATGTCCACGCCGACCACGTCGGCCACGCTGGCGGCGTCGATCCAGTCCTGGCGCGTCGAGCAGTATTCCGAGTCGTCGTCGTCTTCCCAGTTCTTCATGAACAGGCCGATGACTTCATAGCCCTGTTCCTTCAGCATCCACGCCGCGACCGAGGAGTCGACGCCTCCCGACATCCCGATCACGACTTTTTTCTTGCTCATTTCACGTTCCGTATTCTTTAGATCCCGCCCTCGAACACCGAAGGGTGGGTGTACAGCAGGTGCAGCGGGGTGCGGTGGCCGGCCAGGTAGTCGTCGACGCACTGCAGCACGATCGGGCTGCGGTGGCGCTCGGCGGTGGCGGCGATCTCGTCGCGCGTCATCCACATGGTGCGCAGGATGCCTTCGTCCAGCGGCTGGTCCAGTTCGCGGCCGGCATGGCCGCAGAAGGTGAAGCGCAGGTAGGTGACGTCGGCGCCGCGCGACTTCGAGTGGTAGCGCGACATGTACATGCCGACCAGCGCGGTCGGGATGAATTCGTGCGCGGTTTCCTCCAGCGCTTCACGCACCACCGCCTGCTCGAGCGACTCGTGCGGGTCGAGGTGGCCGGCCGGCTGGTTCAGCTTGATGCCTTCGCTCGTCTCTTCCTCGATCAGCAGGAAGCGGCCATCGCGCTCGATGATCGCGGCGACGGTCACGGATGGTTTGAAGATATCGGTCATGCGCATCCTTCAAAAATGAGGCGTTATTCTACCTTGACAGCGGGTATCTCTGCTCATCCATGCCCGTCCGGTGTGCTTGCCTGTCGTTAAATGGCCTTGATCTTATGCAAACACATGGGCCGTGGCGCTGGCCCGCAGCCGGCGTCTCCGTCACAATCGAATATTAGTTTTTTGGTATTTGTTGTTGAGCAATGGCCGTCATTACATGGTAGATTGTGGACAGTGCTTCCACTGAACTTCCACCCAACGGAGAGCTTCATGAGAATTGGCATACCGGCCGAGACACGGCCGGGCGAGACACGCGTCGCTGCAACTCCCGAAACCGTCAAGAAGCTGGCCGCGCGCCACCAGGTGCTGGTGGAGGCCGGCGCCGGACTGCGCGCTTCCTGTCTAGATGCCGCATATGAAGCGGCCGGCGCCACCATCGTCGACGCCGCCGCCGCCTTTGGCGCCGACATGGTCCTCAAGGTGCGCAGCCCGGATGCCGAGGAACGCGCCCGCATGCGCGCCGGGACCGTCCTGGTCGGCATGCTCAATCCCTTCGACAGCGAGAACCTTGCCCACCTTGCCGGCGCCGGCCTCACCGCCTTCGCGCTGGAAGCGGCGCCGCGCATCACGCGCGCCCAGTCGCTGGACGTGCTGTCGTCGCAGGCCAACATCGCCGGCTACAAGGCCGTGATGCTGGCCGCGAACACCTATGGACGCTTCATGCCGATGCTGATGACCGCGGCCGGCACCGTGAAGGCGGCGCGCGTGCTGATCATGGGCGTCGGCGTGGCCGGCCTGCAGGCGATCGCCACCGCCAAGCGCCTGGGCGCCGTGATCGAAGCGTCGGACGTGCGTCCGCCGGTGAAGGAACAGGTCGAATCGCTCGGCGCCAGGTTCATCGACGTGCCTTATGAAACCGATGAGGAGCGCGAGATCGCGCAAGGCTCCGGCGGCTACGCGCGGCCGATGCCGGCAGCCTGGATGGCGCGCCAGGCGGCGCTGGTGCACGAACGCGCGAAGCTGGCCGACATCGTGATCACCACCGCCCTGATCCCGGGCCGCAAGGCGCCGGTCCTGATCGGCGAGGAGACGGTGCAGGCGATGAAGCCGGGATCGGTGATCGTCGACATGGCGGTCGAGCAGGGCGGCAACTGCCCGCTGACGGAGCTGAACCGGACCGTGGTCAAGCACGGCGTGCACATCATCGGCGAGCCGAACCTCGCCAGCCTGGTCCCGGCCGACGCCTCGGCGCTGTATGCGCGCAACGTGCTGGACTTCCTCAAGCTGGTGGTCGACAAGGAAGACCGCTTCGTCATCGACCGCGAGGACGAGATCGTGCGCGCCACGCTGGTGTGCGCGGATGGCGCAGTGCTAAGGACCTAGACAGGAGATCGACATGGATATCAGCCATACCATCATCAACCTGATCATCTTCGTGCTGGCCATCTACGTCGGCTACCACGTGGTCTGGAACGTCACCCCCGCGCTGCACACGCCGCTGATGGCGGTGACCAATGCGATCTCCGCGATCATCATCGTCGGCGCCATGCTGGCGGCCGGCCTGACCGAAGGCCTGACCGGGCAGGTGGCCGGCACGGTCGCGGTGGCGCTGGCGGCGGTCAACGTGTTCGGCGGCTTCATGGTCACGCGGCGCATGCTGGAGATGTTCAAGAAGAAGGAGCCGAAGCGGGCCCTCGATCCGGCCGTGAAGGCCGACGCCGCATCTGGCGCGGGAGAACGGGCATGAACTACATCAGCATGAACGTGGTGACCCTGTTCTACCTGGTGGCCTCGGTGTGCTTCATCCAGGCGCTCAAGGGCCTGTCCTCGCCATCGACGGCGCGCATCGGCAACACCTTCGGCATGGCCGGCATGGGGATCGCGGTCTTGACCACGGTGGCGCTGATCTTCAAGCTGCAGGCCGAGCTAGTGACCGGGCATGGGATGGGCTTCCCGCTGGTGATTCTCGGCGTGGTAGTGGGTGGCGCGATCGGTGCGGTCGCCGCGAAAAAGGTCGAGATGACCAAGATGCCCGAGCTGGTCGCGGCGATGCACTCGCTGATCGGCCTGGCCGCCGTGTGCATCGCGGTGGCCGCCGTGTCGGAACCCTGGGCCTTCAACATCGCCTCCCGCGACGCCCCGCTGCCGTTCGGGAACCGGCTCGAGCTCTTCATCGGCACCTTCGTCGGCGCGGTGACCTTCTCGGGCTCGGTGATCGCCTTCGGCAAGCTGTCGGGCAAGTACAAGTTCCGCCTGTTCCAGGGCGCGCCGGTGCGCTTCGCCGGCCAGCACATCCTCAACCTGGTGCTGGCCATCGCCATCATCGCCCTCGGCCTGATGTTCTGCTTCGCCGACGGCGTGGCGCCGAGCTGGACGCCGTTCGTGATCATGGCCGCGCTCTCCTTCGTGCTGGGCGTCCTGATCATCATCCCGATCGGCGGCGCCGACATGCCGGTGGTGGTGTCGATGCTGAACTCCTACTCCGGCTGGGCGGCGGCGGGCATCGGCTTCTCGCTGAACAACTCGATGCTGATCATCGCCGGCTCCCTGGTGGGATCTTCCGGCGCGATCCTCTCCTACATCATGTGCAAGGCGATGAACCGCTCCTTCTTCAACGTGATCCTGGGCGGCTTCGGCGGCGAGGCGTCGGTGGACACGGGCGAGGCAAAGGAACAGCGCCCGGTGAAATCCGGCTCCGCCGACGACGCCGCCTTCATCCTGCAGAACGCGGAATCCGTCATCATCGTCCCCGGCTATGGCCTGGCGGTGGCGCGCGCCCAGCACTCGGTGAAGGAACTGGTCGACAAATTGACCGAGCACGGCGTGCAGGTGCGCTACGCGATCCACCCGGTGGCCGGCCGCATGCCGGGGCACATGAACGTGCTGCTGGCCGAAGCCGAGGTGCCCTACGACCAGGTGGCCGAGATGGAAGACATCAACGGCGAATTCGGCCAGACCGACGTGGTGCTGGTGCTGGGCGCGAACGACGTGGTCAACCCGGCGGCCAAGGACCCGAAATCCCCCATTGCCGGCATGCCGATCCTGGAAGCCTACAAAGCCAAGAGCATCATCGTCAACAAGCGCTCGATGGCTTCCGGCTACGCGGGCCTGGACAACGAACTGTTCTACCAGCCCAACACGATGATGGTGTTCGGCGACGCCAAGAGGGTGATCGAGTCGATGGTGAAGGCGGTCGAGTAGATGCGGGAACTGCGTTTCAATGTCTTCGGGACGCTGGTGACCATCACCGGCGCTCCCGGCGCCTGGCAAGCCTTCCACCCCGGCACCGACGGCAAACGCCGCCCCGCCGACTTCGTGATCCCCCACGACATTTCCGAAGACGGCCTGCTGGAATACCTGGCCGACCTCTTCCACGAAGACGCCACCCCTCGCCGCCCCACCGTCCACCGCCTCCCCTGACCCCCGATTGGGGAACCCCATGGGGTCAGAGTTGAATTGTTTACCAATTGATTCGGCGATCGATCTTCAAGCCATGTAAAACGTCGCGCGACCAATTGCCATAAGGTTCTTGGCAAATAATTTGACTCTGACCCCAATTAGGGTTGGGAAGTCCACGCCATGACCTAATCAGGGTCAGAGTCAAATTATTGAGCACGAGCCCAGAATCAATTGGCGGTGGCGAAGATTAATGGGCATGGGTTAGCTGCCCCGAAGATCTTGGCAAATAATTCTACTCTGACCCCAATTGGGTTCTCTGACCCCAATTGGGTTTCGATTGCGGTCAGCGGCGGCCGAACATCATGAGGTCGGCGAGGAGCAGGCGGGCGGGTTTGACGATGTCGAGGGCGGCGAGGGAGAGGCCGAGCAGGGGTTGCAGGGGGCCGCGGCCGACGAAAGCGCGCGCCATGGTGTCGGTCAGGCCGATCGTCAGGCGGCGGTCCTGGTGACGCTCAACCATGAAGGCGGCGATGGCGTCGGGCGTGGCGCCGCGGGCCAGGTGGCGGGACAGGACGGCGGCGTCGCGCAGGCCGAGGTTCAGGCCCTGGCCGGCGACCGGGTGCAGGGTCTGGGCGGCGTTGCCGATGGCGACTGTGCGCGCGGTGGCGCGGGCTTCGGCGTTCAGGCCGAGGGGGAAGGCGACGCGGGGGGAGGCGGCGGTAAAGGCGCCGAGGCGGGTGCCGAAGGCGTCGGTTAACTGGCGCAGGAAGGCGCTGTCGTCGAGGCGCTGGATGTCGAGGGCGCGTTCGGGGCGCATGCACCAGACCAGGGCGTAGGTATGGCCCGCATCTTCACCTTCGGCGTCTTGGGGCAGCAGGGCGAGGGGGCCTTCGTCGGTGAAGCGCTCGAAGGCGCGGTGCGGGATCGGCTCGCTCACGGTCACGCGCGCGATCAGGGCGGTCTGTTCGTAGTCGCGCTGGTGCGCCTTGCTTTCCTGTTGGCCGAAGACGCCGCCTTCGGCCTGCACGGCCACCTTGGCAAGCACGGTGCGGCCGTCGTCGAGGCGCAGCTGGACGGCAGCGTCTTCTTCGTCGAAGCCGTCCACGCGGGCGGGACGCAGCGTGTGCACGCCGGCGGATGCGCAGGCGCGGGCCAGGGCGTCGACCACGTCGCCGTAGCGCGCCACGTAGCCCAGCGCCGGCACGCCATGTTCGGCGCGGTCCATCAGGCTGCGGCCCAGCTGGCCGCGGCGCGAGACGTGGATCTCGTGGATCGGCGTGGCCGGCAGGGGCCAGGCGCGCACTTCTTCCAGGAGTTGCACGCTGCCCCAGGACAGCGCGATCGAGCGCGGGTCGGTGATTGCCTGGCCCAGCGATTTGCCGTCGATGAGGGCGATGCGTTCGCCGCTCACGCCGCGCCGCGCCAGGAAGGCGGCCAGCGCGAGGCCGGCCGGGCCGGCGCCGCAGATGGCGACGTCGACGTCAATGCCTTGTTCGGTCATGCGCGTATTCCCATCAGTTGTTCGACCTCGGCCACGCGTTTCGGCGCGTCGCCGGACAGGATGCGGCAGCCGTCGTCGACGACGATCACGTCGTCCTCGATCCGGATGCCGATGCCCCAGTATTCCTCCGGCACTCCTTCGGCTGGGCGCACGTAGATGCCCGGCTCCACCGTCAGCGCCATCCCCGCCAGCAGCGGGCGCGAAGGCCGGTCCGGCAGCGTCAGGTCGCGGTAGGGCCCGACGTCGTGCACGTCCATGCCGAGCCAGTGGCCGGTGCCGTGCATGTAGAAAGGCAGGTGGGCCTTGTCCGCAATCGCATCCTCGACCGAGCCATACCGGGCCTTGTCGATCAGCCCCAGGTCCAGCATGCCGGCGGTGAGCACCCGGACGGCGGCGGTGTGCACGTCGCTGTAGGGCCGGCCGGGCACGATGGCGGCGAAGGCCGCTTCCTGCGCCGCCAGCACCAGCTCGTACAAGGCCCGCTGCGGCGCGCTGAAGCGGCCGTTCACCGGCCAGGTGCGGGTGATGTCGGAGGCGTAGCCGTCGAATTCGCAGCCGGCGTCGACCAGCACCAGTTCACCTTCCAGGCAGCGGCGGTTGTTGGCGTTGTAGTGCAGGACGCAGGCGTTCGCGCCCGAGGCCACGATCGGCGTATAGGCCGGGAACTGGGCGCCGTGGCGGCGGAATTCGTGCAGCAGCTCGGCCTCGATCTCGTACTCGAACACGCCGGGACGGGTGAAACGCATGGCGCGCGCATGGGCGCCGGCGGCGATGGCGGCGGCGCGCGCCATCAGGGCCTGTTCGCCCGCATCCTTCAGCAGGCGCATCTCGTCGAGGATGGCGGGCAGGTGATGGGTGGTTGAAGGGGCTGCAATACCAGTGCGGCCCTTTGCACGCACGGCCTTGAGCCAGCCGCCGACCTGCGCATCGAGCGCGGCGCTGTGGCCGAGCGCGTACCAGATCGCCGGCGCATCGGCCAGCACGGTCGCCATCTGCGCATCGAGCTCGCCGACCGGATACGCCTCGTCGAAACCGAATGCGACACGCGCCGCTTCGGGTCCATGGCGGAATCCGTCCCAGATCTCGCGCTCGACGTTCTTCTCGCGGCAGAACAGGATCGACCGCGCAGGCGCATCCCCGCGCGCCGCGACCAGCACCAGCACGCTCTCCGGCTCCGCGAAGCCAGTCAGGTAGTAGAAAGAGCTGTCGTGCCGGTAGGGATACTCGCTGTCGCCGTTGCGCAGCACCTCCAGCGCGGTGGCCAGCACCGCGACCGCGCCCGGCTCCATGCGCGCCGCCAGCCGGGCGCGCCGTTCGATGAAGGAGGAGACGTCGACGGAACCCGTCATGAACCGGTCCTGGCCGCCCCCAGCGGCGCATTCAGTTCTTCCAGCTGGCCGGCGGTGCCGACGTTGACCCACTGGCCGTGATACAGCTCGCCGCCGACGCGGCCCTGCTCGATGAACTTGCGCATCAGGGGGCCGAACTTGACGAAGTCGCCGGCCTGGATCCCGTCGAACATCTCGGGCCGATAGACGCCGATGCCGGCGAAGTTCCACTTCTGCGGACCCTCATTGCGCAGCGTGTACATGTCGAGCACGAAGTCCCCTTCCGGGTTGTGCCACGGGTTCGGCGTCAGCCACAGCCAGGCGATGTCGCGCTTGTCCGGCGGGTAGGGGACGCCCACCATGTCCTTGTCCTTCAACACGTCGATCGCTTGCGAGAAGTCGAAGTAGGGCGCATAGATGTCGCCCGACACCGCCAGGAACGGTTCGTCGCCCAGCAGGTGCAGCGCATTGGCGATCCCGCCGGCGGTCTCCAGCGGCGTCGGCTCGTGCGAGTAGACGATGCGCGCGCCGTACTTGCTGCCGTCGCCCAGCTCGTCCTCGATCATGTGACCGAGGTGGGAGTGGTTGATGACGATATCAAGGATCCCCGCGCGCACCAGGTTCAGCACGTGCCAGGTGATCATCGGCCGTCCGCGCACCTTGAGCAGGGGCTTGGGGCAGGCGTCGGTGAGGGGGCGCATGCGCTCGCCGCGGCCGGCGGCGAAAATCATCGCTTTCATGATGAACCCGTCTTCAGAAGGTATAGCCGACCGACGGCGCGCGGTCTTCGAGCGCGTCGAGCAGGCGCAGCAAGGGCTTCAGTTCGCTGTAGCGGTTGGCCGTCTTGCGCACGTAGTCCATCACGGTCGGCAGGTCGCCCAGGTAGTTGGGCTTGCCGTCGCGGTAGTTCAGGCGGCAGAAGATGCCGAGGATTTTCAGGTGGCGCTGCAGGGCCATGAATTCGAAGTCGCGATAAAACGCGTCGATGTCCGGATTGACCGGCAGGCCGACCGACTTCGCGCTCTGCCAGTAGCGCACCACCCAGTCCAGCACGATCTCTTCGTCCCACTGGACGTAGGCGTCGCGCAGCAGCGACGCCAGGTCGTAGGTGACCGGGCCGTAGACGGCGTCCTGGAAGTCCAGCACGCCCGGGTTGCCCTGCTCGAGCCACATCAGGTTACGCGAGTGGAAATCGCGGTGCATGTAGACCTGCTGCTGCGCCAGCACGTTGGCGCAGATCGCCTCGAAGACTTTATCCAGCGTGGCCTGCTGCTTCTCGTCGAGCGTCACGCCGAGGTGCTTGCCGATGTACCACTCCGGGAAGATGCCCAGTTCGCGCATCACGAAGGCGCGGTCGAATTCCGGCAGCACGCCGGGCTGGCTGGCCATCTGGAACTTCAGCAGCGCGTCGACCGCGTCGGAGTACATGAAGGGCGCGTTGTCCGAATCCAGTCGCTGCAGGTAGGTCGTCACGCCGAGGTCGGACAGCAGCAGGAAGCCGCTCTCGACCTGTTGCGCCACGATGGCCGGCACTGTCACGCCGGCCTCCAGCAACAGGCCCTGGACGTGGATATAGGCCGGCACGTTCTCGCGCTCGGGCGGGGCGTCCATCGCCACCAGGGTGGCGCCGAGCTTCTCGCGCATGGCGGGTGCCACGTCGTAGCGGAAATAGCGGCGGAAGCTGGCGTCCGCCGACGCCGGGCGGCCGCTCCCGATGTCCACCAGGCCGGTCGTCGCCAGCCATTCGGTCAGCTGCTGCAGGCGCGTATCCTGGCCGGCGGAAGTGGGGGTATTTTGATACAAAGAAGACATGAAAGCAGCCTGGTGAATCGGGTTGGTTGAGCTAATCCCATATAATAAGGGATTCATCCTAAAAATACCGCCCTTTATGGCGCACGCAGAGTCTCCATGAGCTGGACTACAGCCCACCCAATTCCTTCTCGCCAGGTGTTCAAGCCGACCGCGCTGGCCACTGCCGTCGCCATCGTCGTCGCGGCCGCATCGAACCCCGCCTGCGCGCAGAGCGTCGCTCCCGCGCCACATCCGAACGAGCAGGACCTGCCGATCACCATCCAGGCCGAGGACATCAGCGGCCGTCCGGACCGCCAGCTGAACCTGGAGCGCAATGTCGAACTGACACGCGGCCAGACCCGCCTGACGGCCGACAGCGCCTGCTACTTCCGCGTCGAAGACCAGGTCACGGCCACCGGCAACGTCAACATGTGGCGCTTCGGCGACCGCTACAAGGGCGACGAGCTGCAGCTGAACATGGAGACCGGCAAGGGCTACGTGCTGCGTCCGGAGTACCGCCTGCAGATGAACAACGCCCAGGGCAACGCCTCGCGCATCGACTTCCTCGGCGAAGACGTGGCGCTGGTGCGCGAGGGCACCTACAGCACCTGCGAAGGCCCGGACCCGGACTGGTACCTGAAATCGAGCACCCTGCGCCTGGACAGCGGGCGCGACGTCGGCCTGGCCGGCAAGACCGTCATCTACTTCAAGGACGTGCCGATCCTCGGCACCCCGGCGCTGTCGTTCTCGCTGTCGGGCGCGCGCCGTTCCGGCTGGCTGGCGCCGACCTTCGGCTTCGGCGCCAAGGGCAAGGCCGAGGTGATGGTGCCGTATTACTTCAACATCGCGCCGAACCGCGACCTGACGCTGTATCCGCGCATGATGTTCGACCGCGGCCTGCAGCTCGGCGCCACCGGGCGCTACCTGGGCATGACCGACCGCGGCTACTACCAGGGCGAGACCCACGTCGAGGGCCTGCGCCACGACCGCGAGACCGGCGAGGACCGCTGGCGGGTCGACTCGATCCACACCCAGGGCCTGGGGCCGGGCTGGTCGTTCGGCTGGAACCTGCACGGGGCGTCGGACGACGAATACCCGTCCGACTTCTCGCGCACGGTGGCGGTGTCGGCCGAGCGCCAGCTGCTGCGCGAGGTGCGCACCGACTACAGCGGCCAGTACTGGAACCTGACGGCGCGCGCCCAGAACTACCAGGTGCTGCAGGACCCGGCGGCGACGCCGACCAACGGCCTGTTCGTGCCGCGGCCCTACGACCGCCTCCCGCAGATCAACTTCCACGCCGGCCGCTACGACGTCGCCGGCGGCTTCGACTGGGCGCTCGACGCCGAGGCGGTGCGCTTCTGGCACCCGGACTTCGTGCGCGGCAACCGCGCCGTCGCCGTGGCCCAGCTCAGCTACCCGATCGTGCGGCCGGGCTGGTTCATCACCCCCAAGGTGATCGGCCACTACAGCAAGTACGACCTCGACCAGCACAACTACACCGGCGAGCGCAAGCTCTCGCGCAGCCTGCACACGGCTTCGCTCGACGCCGGCCTGGTGTTCGAGCGCGACACCACCCTGTTCGGCAAGGCCGTGACCCAGACCCTGGAGCCGCGCCTGTTCTACGTGAAGACGCCGTACAAGGACCAGAGCGCGTTCCCGATCTTCGACACCGGCCGCACCGGCTTCAACTACGCCCAGCTGTTCTCGGAAAACCGCTACGTCGGCCCGGACCGGGTGTCGGACGCCAACCAGCTGACCGCGGCCGTGGTCTCGCGCTTCATCCAGCAGGACGGCGCCGAGCGCCTGCGCATGGCCTTCGGCCAGCGCATCTACCTGGACGAGCCGCGCGTGCGCCTTCCGGGCGAACCGGTGCACCAGAGCCGTTCCGACGTGCTGGTGGCGGCGTCGGGACGCATTTCCGAGACCTGGACCTTCGATAGCGGCGTACAATACGATGCGACCGGCAGCAATCTGTACAGCTCGAACCTGAGCATGCAGTGGCAGCCGGCCCGGATGAAGGTGCTGAACGCCGAGTACCGTTATCAGCGCGACAGCTTCCGCAACGTCGACCTGTCCGGCCAGTGGCCGCTGTCGAAGCGCTGGTACGGCGTGGGCCGCGTGAGCTATGCGCTGCGCTCGTACACGGTGGGCAATGCGACGCCGGGCAAGGGCAAGATCCTCGAGAGCCTGCTGGGGCTCGAGTACAAGGCCGATTGCTGGGTGTTCCGTTTCGGCGCCCAGCGCTTCGTGACCGCCGCCCAGACCACGTCGACGCCGATCTTCTTCCAGCTCGAGCTCAACGGCCTGTCGAGCCTGAGCCTGGGCAGCAACCCGCTCGAAGCGTTCACCAAGAGCGTGCCGGGCTATACGCATTTGAATACGGGCCGGCTTTAAGCCCGGCTTATCCAAATTACAATTAGTTAAGTAAAACTGTTGCGAGCCGGTCCTGGCGGGCCGGCCGCTTTTAAGCGAAACTTAACGGCATGTCCGTAAACTGATCCGGTTATACCGAAATCTTTCACCTGAAATGAGTGCTTTCCAGATGATGCGTTCCACCCGTTTGCACCAAATTACGCTGGCAGCGGCGCTGCTGTGCGCGTTCACCGCCGGCCACGCCACCGCCCAGGAAGCGGCCAAGCCGGGCAGCGGCTTCCTGCCGCCGGCCTCGAGCAACGCCAAGGTGATCGATTCGATCCACGTGGTCGTCAACGATGAAGTGATCACCAAGAACGAGGTGCGCAACCGCCTCGGCCAGACGGTCCAGAACCTGAAGGCGCGCAATGTGCAGATGCCGGACCAGTCGGTGCTGGAGCGCCAGGTGGTCGAGTCGATGATCGTCGAGCGCGCCCAGATCCAGCTGGCCAAGGAGATGGGCGTGCGCGTGAGCGACCGCCAGCTCGACGCCACCATCGGCCGCATCGCCGAGAACCAGAAGATGTCGGTGCAGGACATGCGCAACCAGATGGAAAAAGAGGGCATGACCTTCGCCCAGTTCCGCGAAGACATCCGCAACGAGATCATGCTGAGCCAGCTGCGCGAGCACGAGGTCGACGCCAAGGTGCAGGTCTCGGAAGCCGAGATCGACACCTACCTGGTGGCCTCCAAGGCCGCCGCCGCCGACAAGGTCGAGATGAACCTGGCCCAGATCCTGGTCGCGGTGCCGGAAAACGCCTCGCCCGAGCAGATCGCCGCGCGCCGCGCGCGCGCCGAGGAAGTGGCGCGCCAGCTGCGCACCGGCGCCGACTTCGCCAAGATGGCCGCCACCTATTCCGACGCCGCCGACGCCCTGAAGGGCGGCGAGATCGGCTGGCGCGACCCCGACCGCCTGCCGGAAGTCTTCTCGACCCAGCTGCGCAAACTCAGCGCCGGCCAGGTGACGCCGATCATCAAGACCAACGTCGGCTTCCACATCCTGCGGATGGCGGACAAGCGCAACCTGGCCGCGGCCGGCGAGGCGGGCGCGGAAGTGGTGCAGCAGACCCACGCCGGCCACATCCTCATGAAGCCGACCCCGACCATGGACGTGGCCGCGGTCAAGCGCAAGCTCCTCGAGATCAAGGAAAAGATCGCCAACAATGCCGGCACCTTCGAAGACCTGGCGCGCCAGTACAGCCAGGAACCGAACAGCGCGGCCAAGGGCGGCGACCTCGGTTGGCTGGCGCCGGGCGACGCCGGTCCCGAGTTCGACCAGGCCCTGAGCGGCCTGAAGCCGGGCGAGATTTCGGACGTGATCGAGTCGCCCTTCGGCTACCACCTGATCCGCGTGGTCGAGCGCAAGAGCGAAGACGTGAGCCAGCAGAAGGAACGCGCCCAGGCGCGCCAGGTCCTGCGCGAGCGTAAGATCCAGGAAGCGATGGAAGACTGGGTCCGCCAGGTGCGCGACCGCGCCTACGTCGAGTTCCGCGAAGAGGTCTGAACGGATGACGATGCTGAACGGTAGCCGGCCGGCGCTTGCGATCACGGTCGGCGAACCGGCCGGCATCGGTCCCGAGATCGCGATCCGCGCGGCCTGGGCGCTGCGCGAGGAAGCCAACTGCGTGCTGGTCGGCGACGCCGCTTTCCTGGCGCTCACCGCCGGCCTGATCGACCCGAGTATCCGCCTGTCGGCCCTGTCGATCCAGGCATTACGGAACGGCGGCCTGCCGCATTTCGGCAAGGAGCGCCTGGCCGTGGTCGACGTGCCGCTTGCCGCCCACGTGACGCCGGGCACGCTCGACGCCGAGAACGGCCGCGCCGTGCTGGCCACGCTGGACCTGGCGATCGAGGGCGCGCAAAACGGCTGGTTCGAAGGCATCGTCACCGCGCCGCTCCAGAAAAGCACGATCAACGACGCCGGCGTGGCGTTTTCCGGCCACACCGAATACCTGGCCGAGAAGACGGGCACGCCCAAGGTGGTGATGATGCTGGCGGGGCAGCCCGCCGGCGGTCAACCCTACCTGCGCGTGGCGCTGGCCACTACCCACCTGCCATTGAAGGACGTGCCGGCCGCGCTCACCCGCGACAACCTGGCGCAGGTGATCGATATCATCGACGCCGACCTGAAATCCAAATTCGGCATCGCCGCGCCGCGCATCCTGGTCACCGGCCTGAACCCGCACGCGGGCGAGAACGGCTACCTGGGGCGCGAGGAAATCGAGGTCATCACCCCGGTGCTGGAAGCGGCGAGGGCGCGCGGCATCGACGCGCGCGGGCCGTATCCGGCCGACACCCTGTTCCAGCCCAAGTACCTGGAGGACGCCGACTGCGTGCTGGCGATGTACCACGACCAGGGCCTGCCGGTGCTCAAGCACGCGACCTTCGGACGCGGCATCAACGTCACCCTCGGCCTGCCGTTCGTGCGCACCTCGGTCGACCACGGCACGGCGCTCGATCTCGCCGCGCAGGGCCTCGGACTGGCCGACTGCGGCAGCATGGTCGAGGCGATCCGCGCCGCCATGCAGATGGCGCGAGCCCGCCGCGCCTGAAGCAAGCAACAACAAGAGAATATAGAAAAGAACCCCCGCATGAAACACGTCGCCCGCAAGCGCTTCGGCCAGAACTTCCTGACCGATAAACTCGTCCTGGACAACATCATCGACGCCATCGCACCGCAGCGCGGCCAGGCGATGGTCGAGATCGGCCCGGGCCTGGCCGCCATGACGGCGCTGCTCCTGAAAAGCCTCGATCACATGCACGTGGTGGAACTCGACCGCGACCTGGTGGCGCGCCTGGAAAAGGCCTACCCGCGCGAAAAGCTCACCGTGCACTCGGGCGACGCCCTGAAGTTCGACTTCGGATCGATCCCGGTGCCCGAGGGGCAGAAGCTGCGCGTGGTCGGCAACCTGCCGTACAACATCTCGAGCCCGCTGCTGTTCCACCTGGCCGAATTCTCGCACCTGGTGGAAGACCAGCACTTCATGCTGCAGAAGGAAGTCGTGGAGCGCATGGTGGCCGAGCCGGGCACCAAGGCCTACAGCCGCCTGTCGGTGATGCTGCAATGGCGCTACGACATGGACCTGATGTTCATCGTGCCGCCCACCGCCTTCGATCCGCCGCCCCAGGTCGATTCGGCCATCGTGCGCATGATCCCGAAGCGCCGGATGCTCGAGGTCGACGGCGCCACGCTGGAAAAAGTCGTGGCCAAGGCCTTCTCGCAGCGGCGCAAGGTGATCCGCAACTGCGTGGCGGGGATGTTCACCGAGGCGCAGCTGATGGAGGCGGGCATCGATCCGGGTGCACGTCCGGAAGCGGTCGGCCTCGAGCAGTACGTCGCGCTCGCGAATCTGCTGTGATGTGACGCTGCATTGCGGCGCACAATCGCCGCATAGCGCCGCATATCGCGCAATTTCGCCCTTCATTCGGCCAATCCTGCAGTCCGTCGCACCCCGATGGAAGACCGCGGACCCCTTGGCTACAGTGTCTCCATCGACAGCCGGAAACGCCCGGCACATTCACCGAAGGAGCACGAAATGAACGTCCTCAAGCACATGGAAGCCATCTTCCTCGCCACCCTGGTCGTGGTCGGCCTCACCGGCTACGCCGATGCCGCCACCACCCGCGCAGTCGATGCCTACAAGGCCCAGGTCTCGGTCGGCGCCTCGCAAATCGCGGTGGTGAAGGTCAGCGCCAGGCGCGCCGACTGAACAGGCGAAAAAAAAGCCCGCTGTTGAAGGCGGGCTTGAAATCCAATTCTTTTCTAAGGAGAGTTGGAGGAGACAGGAGCAAGTATGCTGCGTTACAGCATATTAATCCAATTCTCTTTTCGCATACTTATCATACGTTTTCGATATATCAGCGCGGCACGCAGTTGACGTTGACGTTCGTGATCTCGGCGTCGCCCATGGTGCCGGCAGCATTTTGCACGGTGCAGAAGCGGCCGACCGGCTGGGTGATCACGGTGACGCTGTAGGTCACGCCGTAGGCCACCTGGACCGGCAGCGAGTACAGGAAGGGCTTGTCGGCCGTGATCGCCTCGAGCGTCGGGCTGTAGGTGCCGGTGTTGCTGCCGTTTGCCAGCACCAGGCCGGTGGTGTCCTTGGTCAGGCCGGTAATCGTGCCGCCGACCGGTTTCTCGTTGAGGGCGCAGGAAATAATCGCGTTGATCGAGGACAGGCGGCCGGCGGTGTCGCTCAGGCTGAGCGGCGCTTCACGTGCTGCACCGCAGGTCTGGTGCAGGGGCTGGCTTTTGATGCTGACCGTGTACACGTCGCCATATTCGATCTTGTTCGGGAACGAGAAGCTGACAGTGTCTCCAGAGGCTGGCGGATTTACCGTCAGATCTTGGCTGCCATTGTTCTGCAGTACCAGGCCGCTGTACTTCAGGCCGATGACGGTACCCTGCACCGTGAATTTGTCGTCGTCGCCGCCACCGCAGGATGCCAGGGCCAGGGCCAGGACCAGCGCGCCGGCCGGACGAATCAGATAGGACTTCATTGGGTGCTCCAAAGATTTAAGTGCGGGGGCCGCAGGTGACCGCCACATTGGTGACGTCGTTCGCGCCCATGGTGCCGCTGCCGTTGGCGACGGTGCAGGTCTGGTTGTCGGGCTGGGTCAGGACCGTGATGCCGTAGGGCGCATCTTCGCTGATCTTGGCCATGGTGAAGCTGGTGGCGCCGGCCGGGACGGCGACCTTGTCCGAACCGTTGACCAGCACCAGGTTGGCGCCGGTCAGGCCGCTGACGGTGCCCTTGAGCTCATGCTGCTTGAGCGTGCAGACGACGCTGATGTTGGTCACGTCGTAAATGACCCTGCCGGCGCCATTGAGCACTTCGCACCCCGACGCATTGCTCGGGATATTGCCAGGCTTGACCTTGACGTCGTACTTGTCGTCGGTTTCCACCAGTTTGCCGAACGCGAAGTTGCCGGAGCCGGTATTGGACGGCGCAATCACGAGCTCGTCGCCACCGTTGGTCAGGACCAGGCCGGGCTTGGTGACGCCGTAATAACTGCCGCCCACCACCATATTGCCGTCGCTGCCGCCACACGCGGACAGCGCCAGCGCGCATGCCAGCGCAGCACCGGCACGCAGGTAAGAACTCTTCATAATTTCTCCAAAATCTGACGGGTAGGGCGCGCAAGGTGCCGCGGACAAGTGCTTGAGGCGACGCGCCTTGACTGATAATCGCCCAACATTTTAGTCCATTTGGCAAGCAGCTGGACGGTTTCCCTTTGTATCACGGTGTAACCACATGCAGATGCGCAGGCGTGCCGATTGCTTTCCACGCCAGTGCTCGCTATCCTTGGTCCGACCACTTTCCACCATACCGACCATGAGCCCCCCGCGCCGCCCCTGGCCCAAAGCCGTATTGTTCGACCTCGACGACACCCTGTGGCCGATCGCGCCGGTCATCCTGGAAGCCGAGCAGATCCTGTTCGCCTGGCTGCGCGAGCATGCGCCGCGGGTGGCCCAGCAATTCACCATCGACACGCTGCGCCAGGCCCGGCTCGAGCTGCTGGCGCGCAAGCCGGAATTCCAGCTCGACCTCGGCGCCCTGCGCCGCGCCGGCCTGATCGCCGCTTTCGAGCAGGCCGGCGAGGACGCGGCCAAGGTGGAAATCGCGATGACCGAGTTCTTCGCCGCCCGCAATGCCGTGATTCCCTTCGACGACGTGCTGCCCGGCCTGCTGCGCCTGAAGGGGCGGGTGCTGGTCGGTTCCGTCACCAACGGCAACGCCGACCTCCAGACCATCGGCCTGGCGCGCCACTTCGACGCCTCGGTGTCGGCGCCGGCCTTCGGGGTGGCCAAGCCGAACGCCGCGATCTTCCTGGAAGGCTGCCGCCTGCTCGGGGTGGCGCCCGCGGACGCGGTCTACGTCGGCGACGACCTGCGCATGGACGTCTACGGCGCCCAGCGCGCCGGCCTGCGCGCGGTGTGGATGAACCGTACCGGCCAGGTCAACTACCTGCCCGACGAGGTGAAGCCGGACGCCGAGGTGGGCAGCCTGGACGGCCTGCTCGACTGGCTCAAGCGCGAGCACGGATGACTGGCGCCGCGGCTGGCGGAACGTGCATAATAGGGAATCACGGCCTCCGCGCTTGTCACTTGGTGTCACTTAGCTAGCCTCAATGCAACTCGAACCCCGCGCCCAGACCCTGCTCAAAGCCCTTGTCGAGCGCTATATCGCCGACGGCCAGCCGGTCGGCTCGCGCGCGCTCTCGAAGATTTCCGGCCTCGACCTGTCGCCGGCCACGATCCGCAACATCATGGCCGACCTCGAAGAAATGGGCTATGTCGCCAGCCCGCACACCTCGGCCGGCCGCATTCCGACGCCGCGCGGCTACCGCCTGTTCGTCGACACCCTGCTCACCGTCCAGCACCTGGACGAGCACGCGGCCGCCGCCCAGAACATGCGCCTGGGCACGCAGCAGCCGCAGAAGATCATCGCCAACGCGGCCCAGATGCTGTCCTCGCTGTCGCAGTTCGCCGGCGTGGTGCAGAGCCCGCGGCGCGAATCGGTGTTCCAGCAGATCGAATTCCTGCGCCTGTCCGAAAAACGCATCCTGCTCGTCATCGTCGACCCGCGCGGCGACGTCCAGAACCGCCTGCTGCTCACCGAGGTCGACTACACGCCCTCGCAGCTGATCCAGTCGGCCAACTACCTGAACCAGAACTACGCCGGCCTGTCCTTCGACGAGGTGCGCCTGCGCCTGGCCGGCGAACTGGCCCAGCTGCGCGACGACATGGGCCGCCTGATGCAGGTGGCGGTGGAGGCGGGCAGCGAAGCGATGGCCGAGGGCGACGACATGATCATCTCCGGCGAGCGCAATTTATTGTCGGTGTCCGACCTGTCCTCCAACATGAGTTCGCTGCGCCAGATGTTCGACATGTTCGAGCAAAAGACCGGCCTGATGCAGCTGCTCGACGTCTCGAGCAAGGCGGGCGGGGTGCAGATCTTCATCGGCGGCGAATCGAAGCTGGTGCCGATGGACGAGATGAGCGTGGTGACGGCGCCGTACGAGGTGAACGGGCGGATCGTGGGGACGCTGGGGGTAATCGGGCCGACGCGGATGGCGTATGAGCGGGTGATACCGATTGTGGATATTACGGCGAAGTTGTTGTCGAATGCGCTCAGTCAAAGCTGAGGGTGGTGGCTGCGGTGCGAACTTGGATCCCGGCCTGCGCCGGGATGACGGTCTTACTGCTAACAGTTCAAACTAAGTTTGCTTTTTTCCTCGTTACCCTAAAAACCGTCATGCGCGCCACTGGCGCCCATGACTCCCGGCGAAGGCCGGGATCCAATTTTGCATGCGTCATGTAAATCCATGCAAATTATTGCTTCCTCGGACACCCCACCTTCACACAATTCCCATAAATCGCCAGCGAATGCTCGGCAATCTTGAACCCGCGCTCCACCGCGATCTTGTGCTGGCGCGACTCGATCTCTTCATCGTAGAACTCTTCCACGTGGCCGCAGTCAAGACAGACGAGGTGGTCGTGGTGGGAGCCGGCGTTCAGCTCGTAGATGGCCTTGCCGGTCTCGAAGTGGTTGCGGTTCAGCAGGCCGGCCTGCTCGAACTGGGTCAGGACGCGGTAGACGGTGGCCAGGCCCACGTCCATGTTATCGGCTAACAGAATCTTGTAGACATCTTCCGCCGTCAGGTGCCGCACGGCGCTGTTCTGGAAGATTTCCAGGATTTTCAGGCGCGGCAGGGTAGCCTTCAGGCCGCTGGCCTTCAGGTCGGTCGGGTTGTTACTCATGGCGGTTGCTCACGTTTTGTTGCTCGTAGTTTGGCAGAGTGCTTTATGATATAGCGTTTTGGAGTTCCCGCTCAAACGTTTTGAGGTTACCTATGCATGTCAAACAAGCCGTTCTCCGTCGCGGTTTCCAGAAACCGGCAGCCCGGGCGGCCATCGCCGCGGGTCTTGCTTGCGTCCTGACCTTGTCCGGCTGCGCCTCCTGGCGCAACCAGACGCGTCCCGCGCCGCCGGCCAGCACCGATCCGGCCGTCCAGGCCGCCGACGCCGAGAAAGCGGCCGCCGCCGCGAACGCCGGCGCCCAGACCGTCCAGGCAACCAAGCTGCAGAAGTTCTTCTGGATCTTCTCGCCCTACCGTCCCGACATCCAGCAGGGTAACTTCGTGTCCCAGGAAATGCTGGAGCAGTTGAAGGTCGGCCAGAGCCGCGAACAGGTGCGTTTCCTGCTCGGTTCGCCGCTGCTGACCGACATGTTCCACGCCGACCGCTGGGACTTCCCCTTCTACCTCGCGCGCGGCAACGGCGAGATCACCACCAGCCGCGTCACCATCTACTTCAAGGACGACAAGGTCGAGAAGTTTGAAGGCGGCAACCTGCCGAGCGAGCGCGACTACATCGAGCGCATCGCCGGCCCGATCAAGGGCGGCAAGGCGGCCGAGCTGCCGCCGAAGGCGCCCGAGCGCGGCGCGGTGACGATCGACGCCAGCTCCAATGGCCCGGCCAGGAACTGATCGGATGAGCATGTTACGTATCGCCGTCGCCGGCGCCAGCGGCCGCATGGGCCGCATGCTGGTCGAAGCCATCCAGGCTGCCTCGGACGCCCGGCTGGCGGGCGCCCTCGACGTCGCCGGCTCGCCTGCGATCGGCCAGGATGCCGGCGCCTTTGCCGGCCAGCCGACCGGGGTCCTGATCGCATCCGACCTGGCGACCGCCCTGAAGGACGCCGACGTCCTGATCGACTTCACTCGTCCGGAAGGCACGCTGAAGCATCTGGAATACTGCGCGGCCAACAATGTGCAGCTGGTGATCGGCACCACCGGTTTCGACGATGCCGGCAAGGCGGCGATCCGCGCGGCGAGTGAACAAGTCGGCATCGTGTTCGCGCCGAACATGAGCGTGGGCGTGAACGTCACCCTCAAGCTGCTCGAGATGGCGGCGAAGAGCTTCAGCGAAGGCTACGACATCGAGATCGTCGAGGCGCACCATCGCCACAAGGTCGACGCGCCGTCGGGCACCGCGCTGAAGATGGGCGAGGTCATCGCCGACGCCCTGGGGCGCGACCTGAAGGACTGCGCCGTCTACGGCCGCGAAGGCGTGACCGGCGAACGCGACCCCTCGACCATCGGTTTTGCCACCGTGCGCGGCGGCGACGTGGTGGGCGACCACACCGTCATGTTCCTCGGCACCGGCGAACGCATCGAGATCAGCCACAAGTCCAGCAGCCGCGTCACCTACGCCCACGGCGCCCTGCGCGCCGCCCGCTTCCTGGCGGGCAAGCCGAATGGCTTGTTCGGGATGGATGATGTGCTGGGGCTGAACTGATCATGGCGTCCGTCCAGCTGAACGGCGCCGCGATCGTCGACGAAGCGGCGTTTCATGCCGAATCCCGCCGCGTATTCGGCTTTCCGGAATCGTATGCGGATTCGATCGATGCGTGGGTGGATTGCATGAGCTATCTGCGCGACGAGGAGAACATGACGACGTTCCAGCTCAAGGCGAACGAGGTGCTGGAGATCGTCATCGTCGATGCGGAGAAGATGAAGGCTGCCGTGCCGGATCTGGTGGAAGAACTCAGCTTCTGCGTGGGTGGGATCAATGAGCGTTATGAGGATTATGGCGAGAAGCCGGCGTTGAAGTTGACGCTGCGCTAGAACATCAACCAACTCCTCCCTGCACTACCAGCCTCAAGACCGTCATCCCGGCGAAGGCCGGGATCCAAGTTTGTTTGCGTCACCGCGGCCAATGCGAAGGCCAACGTCATGCGGCGAACTTGGATTCCGGCCTGCGCCGGAAGTCATGGGCGCCAGTGGCGCGCATGACGGTTTTTCGTTTCGTGGTCCTGAATGCGATTGCGGTACGGCTTGCATCTTCTCGCTTTCGCCGCAGTGCAAAACGAACCAGTATAATGTCCGGTTCCACCCTCATTACGTCTGCAGAAATCATGCAAGAAAAATATAGTCCAGCCGAAGTCGAACAGGCCGCCCAGGCCTACTGGAAGTCGATCGACGCCTACAAGGCCGTCGAACACGACCCGCGTTTCCCGAAAGGCAAATATTACGCCTGCTCGATGCTGCCTTACCCGTCGGGCAAGCTGCACATGGGTCACGTGCGCAACTATACGATCAATGACGTGATGTACCGCTACCTGCGGATGAACGGCTACAATGTGCTGATGCCGATGGGCTGGGACGCCTTCGGCATGCCGGCCGAGAACGCGGCGATGGCCAACAACGTGCCGCCCGCGGAATGGACCTACTCGAACATCGCCCATATGCGCGGCCAGATGGAGTCGATGGGCCTGGCGATCGACTGGTCGCGCGAGATGACCGCCTGCAAGCCGGACTACTACAAGTGGAACCAGTGGATGTTCCTCAAGATGCTCGAAAAAGGCATCATCTACCAGAAGACCGGCACCGTGAACTGGGACCCGGTGGACCAGACCGTGCTGGCGAACGAACAGGTGGTGGACGGCCGCGGCTGGCGCTCGGGCGCGCCGATCGAGAAGCGCGAGATCCCGATGTACTACGTGCGCATCACCGACTACGCGGACGAGCTGCTGGACCACGTCGACAACAAGCTGCCGGGCTGGCCGGAGCGCGTGCGCACCATGCAGGCCAACTGGATCGGCAAGTCGACCGGCGTGCGCTTCGCCTTCCCGCACCAGATCGCGGACGCATCGGGTGAGCTGATCAACGACGGCAAACTGTACGTCTTCACCACCCGCGCCGACACCATCATGGGCGTGACCTTCTGCGCCGTCGCGGCCGAGCATCCGCTGGCCCAGTACGCGGCACTGAACAACCCGGTCCTGCAGTCCTTCATCGCCGAGTGCAAGCTCGGTTCCGTCATCGAAGCCGACATGGCGACGATGGAGAAGAAGGGCATGCCCTCCGGCCTGAACGTCACGCACCCGGTCACCGGCGAACAGATCCCGGTCTGGGTCGGCAACTACGTCCTCATGACCTACGGCGACGGCGCCGTGATGGGCGTGCCGGCGCACGACGAGCGCGACTTCGGCTTCGCCACCAAATACGGCCTGCCGATCAAGCAGGTGGTGGCCGTCGAAGGCCAGACCTTCTCGCTGGAAGGCTGGCAGGAGTGGTACGGCGACAAGGAGCAGGGCACCACCATCAACTCCGGCAAGTACGACGGCCTCGATTACATCGCCGCCGTGAACGCGGTGGCCGGCGACCTGGCCGCACAGGGCCTGGGCGACAAGAAAGTCACCTTCCGCCTGCGCGACTGGGGCATCTCGCGCCAGCGCTACTGGGGCACCCCGATCCCGATGATCCACTGCGGCGACTGCGGCGCCGTGCCGGTGCCTGAAGCCGACCTGCCGGTCGTGCTGCCCGAGCACCTGGTCCCGGACGGCAGCGGCAACCCGCTGAACAAGGACGAAGCCTTCCTGGCCTGCACCTGCCCGACATGCGGCAAGCCGGCGCGCCGCGAGACCGACACGATGGACACCTTCATCGATTCGTCCTGGTACTACATGCGCTATACCTCGCCGGGCTCGAACGAGAAGATGGTCGACGAGCGCAACGACTACTGGATGCCGATGGACCAGTACATCGGCGGCATCGAGCACGCCGTCATGCACCTGCTGTACGCGCGCTTCTGGACCAAGGTGATGCGCGACTTCGGCCTGGTGAAGTTCGACGAGCCTTTCGTCAACCTGCTGACCCAGGGCATGGTGCTGAACGAGACCTACTACCGCAAGGACCCGGCGGACGAACACAAGAAAACCTGGTTCAACCCGGCCGACGTCGAACTGACCTTCGACGACAAGGGCCGTCCGCAGAGCGCCGTGCTGAAGGCCGATGGCCTGCCGGTGGAACTGGGCGGCACCGAGAAGATGTCGAAGTCGAAGAACAACGGCATCGACCCGGCGGCCCAGATCGAGCAGTACGGCGCGGATACCGCCCGCCTGTTCACCATGTTCGCCTCGCCGCCGGAACAGACCCTGGAATGGTCGAACAGCGGCGTCGAAGGTGCGAGCCGCTTCCTGCGCCGCGTCTGGGCCTACGGCTATGCGCAGCGCGAGCGTATCGCCAACGCCCTCAAGGGCCAGCAGCAAGGCTCGCTCGACGATGCCCAGAAAACCCTGCGCCGCGAAGTGCACAAGGTGCTGCAGCAGGCCGACTATGACCTCAAACGCATCCAGTACAACACGGTCGTCTCGGCCTGCATGAAGATGCTCAACACGCTGGAGTCGGCGAAGCTGGCCGAGGGTGTCGCAAGCGACGCCGTGATCGCCGAAGGCTTCTCGATCTTCCTGCGCCTGCTGAACCCGGTGGCGCCGCACATCACCCACGCGCTGTGGACCGACCTCGGTTACGCCGCCGTCTACGGCGACATCCTCAACGTGCAGTGGCCGGAAGTCGACGCCGCGGCGCTGGAGCAATCCGAGATCGAGATGATGATCCAGGTGAACGGCAAGCTGCGGGGCTCGGTCAAGGTGGCCAAGGACGCCGACAAGGCCAGCATCGAAGCCGCCGCGCTGGCCGAGGAATCGGTCCAGAAGTTCATCGAGGGCACGCCGAAGAAGGTGATCGTGGTCCCCGGTAAACTCGTCAACATCGTGGTGTAAGCCATGAAGACCAACGTGGTACGTGTTTTCACGGCGGTCCTGCTGGCAGCGACCCTGGCGGGTTGCGGCTTCCAGCTGCGCGGTTCGAGCGGCCAGTACAACATGCCCTTCCAGAGCATCTACCTGGCCTTCCCCGAGACCTCGCCCTTGGGCACGGAGCTCAAGCGCAACCTGCGCGCGGGCGACGCCGTGCGCATCGAGAACGACGCCTCGAAGGCGCAGGCGCTGTTCGACGTGCTGGGCGAAACGCGCGGCAAGTCGATCCTCTCGCTGAACAGCCTGGGCCGGGTGCGCGAGTATGCGCTCAGCTACACGCTGGTGTTCCGCGTGCGCGACGCCAACAACCGCGAGCTGCTGGGCCCGACCGAGATCACCCTGCGCCGGAATATCGCCTTCGACGAATCGCAGGTGCTGGCCAAGGAATCGGAAGAGGCGCTGCTGTACCGCGACATGCAGTCGGACCTGGTGCAGCAGATCCTGCGCCGCCTGGCCGCCATCAAACCCGCGGCCTGAAAGACTGACTCATGCAACTGCGGCCTGAGGCCCTCGAGGGCCACCTGGCCAAGGGCCTCGCGCCCTTGTACGTGATCACCAGCGACGAGCACCTGCTCGCGCTGGAAGCGGCCGACCGCATCCGCAAGACGGCGCGCGCGCAAGGCTACACCGAGCGCGACGTGCTCACCGTCGAGCGCAACTTCAAGTGGGGCGAGCTGCTGGCCGCGAACCAGGCCATGTCCCTGTTCGGCGACAAGAAGCTGATCGAGCTGCGCATCCCGGGTGGCAAACCGGGCAAGGACGGCAGCGCGGCGCTGCAGAGTTATGCGAAAGACCTCAGCCCCGACAACCTGACCCTGATCACCCTGCCCAAGCTGGACTGGCAGACGGCCAAGGCGTCGTGGGTGGCGGCGCTGCAGGCGGCCGCGGTGTACATCGAGATTCCGAACGTGGAACGCGCCCAGCTGCCGGGCTGGATCGGCATGCGCTTGAGCGCGCAGGGGCAGGGCGCGGAACGCCAGAGCCTGGACTTCATCGCCGACCGCGTCGAGGGCAACCTGCTGGCGGCGCACCAGGAAATCCAGAAACTGGGATTGCTGTACGAGCCGGGCAAGCTGAGCTTCGAGCAGGTGCACGACGCGGTGCTGAACGTGGCGCGCTACGACGTGTTCAAGCTGTCGGAAGCCATGCTGCATGGCGACCCGGCGCGCCTGGCGCGCATGCTGGACGGCTTGAAAGGCGAGGGCGAGGCGCTGCCGCTGGTGTTGTGGGCGGTCAGTGAAGAAATCCGCACGCTGCTAAAATTGAAATCCGGGATGGCGCAGGGAAGGCCGCTGGGGGCGCTGCTGAAGGAGCACCGCATCTGGGGGCCGCGCGAGCGGATGATGGAGCCGGCGCTCAGGCGCGTGTCGGTGGCCACGCTGGAAGCGGCGCTGCAGGAGGCGGCGCAGGTGGACCGGATGGTCAAGGGGCTGCGGGCGAAGGCGTTTGCGGGCGATGCGTGGGATGCGATGCTGCAGCTGGCATTGCGGGTGGCACGGTAATCGTTTCGCGGCTGTTCCCGGGGTGGTTGAACGCGTGGGCGGAGTAATTTCGGGCAATGCCCGGAATTACAAACGCCCACCCTACGAGGGTGTGAAAAATTCGTCTATGGCTGCGTTGCCTCGTCTCGCCGTACGAGTGTACTGTCCTCGACTCGGCGCCTTGCCATAGCCGTTTTTTCACACCCTCTACGAGACGGGCGATTCGATGGATATCACTGAATACATGCATGCGATGGGGCGCCGCGCGCGGACGGCCTCGCGGGCGATGGCGCGCGCGGATGGCGCGACGCGCAACCGGGCGCTGCTCCTGATTGCGGACGCGATCGAGCGTGACGCGGATCTGCTGCGCGCGGCGAACAAGGAAGACATGGAAGCCGCGCGCGCGGGGGGATTGGAACCGGCGCTGCTCGACCGCCTGCTGCTGTCCGACGGCGCGATCAAGACCATGGTCGAAGGCCTGCGCCAGATCGTGACCCTGCCGGACCCGGTCGGCGAAATCACCAACATGAAGTCGCGCCCGAGCGGCATCCAGGTCGGCCAGATGCGCGTGCCGCTGGGCGTCATCGGCATCATCTACGAGGCGCGTCCGAACGTGACGGTCGACGCGGCGGGCCTGTGCATCAAGAGCGGCAACGCGGCGATCCTGCGCGGCGGTTCGGAAGCGATCCACTGCAACCGCGCGCTGGCCAAACTCGTGAGCGAAGGTTTGGCTGGCGCCGGCCTGCCGCTGGACGCGGTGCAGGTGGTCGACACCACCGACCGCGCCGCCGTCGGCGCCCTGATCACGATGCCGCAGTACGTGGACGTGATCGTTCCGCGCGGTGGCAAGGGCTTGATCGCGCGCCTGATGGATGAAGCCACGGTCCCGATGATCAAGCACCTGGACGGCATCTGCCACGTCTACATCGACGACAAGGCCGATATCGCGAAAGCGCTGCCGATCGCCTTCAACGCCAAGTGTCACCGTTACGGCACCTGCAACACGATGGAGACCCTCCTGGTGGCGCGCGCGGTCGCGCCGGCGGTGCTGCCGCAGCTGGCCGCCCTGTACGCGGAAAAGCAGGTCGAGCTGCGCGCCGACCACGAGGCGCACGCGATCCTGGCCGGCTATCCGTATCTGAAGGAAGCGACGGAGCAGGACTGGTCGACCGAATACCTCGCGCCGATTCTCGCGATCCGCGTGGTCGAGGGGCTGGACGGGGCGATCGACCACATCAACACCTGGTCGTCGAAGCATACCGAGGCTATCGTCACCGAGGACTACAGCGCCGCGCTGCGCTTCCTGCGCGAAGTCGATTCGGCTTCGGTGATGGTCAATGCCTCGACCCGTTTCGCCGACGGTTTCGAATACGGCCTGGGCGCCGAGATCGGCATCTCGAACGACAAGCTGCACGCGCGCGGGCCGGTCGGGCTGGAAGGGCTGACTTCCCTGAAATACGTCGTGTTCGGTCACGGCGAAATTCGTCAATAAAGGAAACGCATGTACCTCTGGATCAAGGCCCTGCACATCGTCTTCATCGCGTCCTGGTTCGCCGGGCTGTTCTACCTGCCGCGCATCTACGTGAACCTGGCCCAGGAAAGCAATCCCGCCGCCGTCGAGCGCCTGCTGGGCATGGCGCGCCGCCTGTTCCGGTTCACCACCATCCTGGCCGTGCCGGCGCTGGTGCTGGGGATCTGGCTGTGGCTGGGGTACGGGATCCGGGGTGGGTGGCTGCATGCGAAACTGGCGCTGGTGATTCTGGTGATTGGCTACCATCATGCGTGCGGGTCGCTGCTGAAAAAATTCGCAGCGGGGCAGAACAAACGTAGCCACAAATGGTTCAGGTATTTCAACGAGGTGCCGGTATTGCTGCTGCTGGCGATCGTCATTCTCGTGGTTGTAAAACCGTTTTAATAGTTTGCTTCAAAATTAGTAGTCAGCCTCAAAACCGTCATGCGCGCCACTGGCGCGCATGACGGTTTTGAGGCTAGCGGTAATCAAGCTATAGCAGCGGTCTTTAGAAGTGTCGGCATGGGTCGGCACTGATCATTTCAAGTTTTATTAACGGACAAAGGGTACCCCTCATGGCCTCCTACTTTTGCCCATGCCCGCGCGGCATGGAAGCGGCGCTTGCCGAAGAACTGGGCGAGATCGCCCGGCAAAGCACCACCATGCGCGTGCACAACCAGGTGCCCGGCGGCGTGCACTGCTCCGGCTCGATGGTCGACGCCTACCGCGTCAACCTGCATTCGCGCATCGCCTCCCGCGTGCTGATGCGCATGGGCCAGCGCAGCTACAACAACGAGAACGACATCTACGACCTGGTGCTCGAGCAGCCCTGGGAAGACTGGTTCAGTGTGAACCACACCATCCGCGTCGACGTCACCGCGGTGAAGTCCCCACTGAAGAGCCTCGAATTCACGACCCTGAAGATCAAGGACGCCATCTGCGACCGCTTCCGCGACCAGTTCAACAAGCGCCCCTCGGTCAACACCCGCGAGCCGGACATGCGCATCGTGGGTTTCCTGGACCAGCGCAACTTCATCATCTACCTCGACACCTCCGGCGAGGCGCTGTTCAAGCGTGGC
The DNA here is from genome assembly GCF_021044825.1 of Massilia phyllostachyos. GTDB lineage: Bacteria > Pseudomonadota > Gammaproteobacteria > Burkholderiales > Burkholderiaceae_D > Telluria > Telluria phyllostachyos. The sequence continues at coordinate 182,387 of NZ_JAJNOC010000001.1, forward strand.
TGGCGTGAAGAGACCGGCGACGCGCCGCTGCGCGAGAACCTGGCGGCCGGCATGCTGCGCGTGGCCGGCTGGAAGCCGGGCGTGCCGCTGTTCGATCCGATGTGCGGCTCGGGCACCATCCTGGTCGAAGCCGCCCAGATGGTGCAGGGCATCCCGCCGGGCGCGCGCCGCCGCTTCGCCTTCGAACAATTCGCCGACTTCGACCGCGCCGCCTGGGCCGCCTTGAAGGCCGAGATCAAGCCGAACCCGATCCCGAGCGAACCGACCATCTTCGGCTCCGACATCTCGGGCGACATGGTCGCGATGACGCGCCATAACCTCAAGATCGCAGGCATCCTGTTCGACGTGCCGCTCAAGCAGATCGAGGCCCAGCACGTCTCGCCGCCGACCGCGCAGCCGGGCATCCTGCTGACCAATCCTCCCTACGGCGAACGGATCGGCGTGCGCGGCGACTCCACCATGCCGCAGGACGAGATGGCGGTCTCCTTCTATTCGGCGCTGGGCACCACGCTCAAGCAGCGCTTCGCCGGCTGGACGGCCTTCCTGTTCACGGCCGACCTGCAGCTGCCGAAGCTCCTGCGCCTGAAGGAAGCGCGCAAGACCCCCTTCTTCAATGGCGCGCTCGAATGCCGCCTGTTCCGCTTCGACATGGTGGCCGGTTTCAACCGCCGCGAAGAGGCGAAACCCAAACAGGAACAATAACAACCATGCTGCCGCCGAGCGAACCCGACGACCTGCCCAAGGACCCGGTCACGCCGGTCCCGCTGCCCACGCCCCATAAAATCGCGATGCTGTCCGCCGGCGGCCTGGCCACGCTGCTGGCCATGCTGTCGATGCTGGGGCCGTTCTCGATCGACGCCTACCTGCCGGCCTTCCCACAGATCCGCGCGGACCTCGGCGCCACGCCGATCGAGGTCCAGCAGACCCTGACCGCCTATATGCTGGCCTTCGCCGGCATGTCACTGTGGCATGGCGCGCTGTCGGACGCTTTCGGCCGGCGCAACGTGGTGCTCACCGCCCTGGTGGTGTTCGCGATCGGCACCTTCGGCTGCGCCGCGGCCAATTCCGTCCATTACCTGTGGGTGTTCCGCATCATGCAGGGCGTCTCGGCGGGGGCGGGCGTGGTGGTCGGACGCGCCATCATCCGCGACCTGTACTCGGACGCGGCGGCCGCGCGCCTGCTGTCGATGGTCACCATGATCTTCTCGATCGCGCCGGCCATCGCGCCGGTGCTGGGCGGCTGGATCGTCACCTTCTTCGACTGGCGCGCGATCTTCCTGGCGCTGTGCATCTATACGGTGGGCCTGGGCTGGTTCTCCTGGAAGCACCTGCCGGAGACGGTGCCGAAGGAGAAGCGCCAACCCTTCAACCCGCGCTTCCTGGCGCAGAGCTACGGCGCCATCTTCGGCTCTTTTCTCTTCCACATGAAGTCGGGCGTGGTGGCGCTGAACTTCGCCGGCCTGTTCCTCTACATCTCGTCGGCGCCGGTGATGCTGCCCGAGCACCTGGGCCTGGGCCCCTCGCAATTCGCCTGGCTGTTCGTGCCGACCGTGAGCGGCATCTTCCTGGGCGCGCTGGCGGCGAATCGCATGGCGGGCAAACTCACCTTCGCGCGCCAGATCCGGGTAGGCTTCTTCTTCATGCTGGGAGCGGTGACCTTCAACGTGGCCTACCACAGCTTCCTGCCGCCGGCGCTGCCCTGGAGCGTGCTGCACATGTTCTTCTTCACCTTCGGCAGCTCGATCATCGCGCCGGGCGCGACCCTGATGGCGCTCGACCTGTTCCCGCACATCCGCGGCACGGTGGCGTCCTGCCAGTCGTTCGTCACGACCCTGGCCGGCGCCATCGTGGCCGGCGTGATCTCGCCGATGCTGTCGCATTCGGTGCTGGCGCTGGCGCTGGGCCAGGCCGGTTTCTGCCTGCTGTCGATCGCGCTGTGGGCGACGGCGCGGCGTTACCGGCGGGTGCAGATCCGCGATGGAAAACAGCTTCCTTGAGCCAGAGTAGGGAAGACAAAGGCCCGGTCCTCGACCGGGCCTTTTTTCTGAAGATGAAAGATTATTTCAAATATACATACAGATCGGTATATTATTCACTACTCTGACAAGGCCTATTGTCGCCTTGGCAATGTAGAGCGACATCTCGACAACACTTTTGATCGAAAGTATTGTTCCCGATCAGAAATGTCTATATGCTAAGATAAGTTTTTCGTGCCCAGAACAAACATAGAAACATTGTTCTGTTTACACAATTGGCAAGCAAACACCTTGTGGCGTCCCCGTCCTGGGGAGCTTCGGACAACTCGCAACCTCGTAAAGCGGCCGCTTTGAGATCATGCAACAATCGGACCAGGATATCCGCAATCGCCTGTTGATTGCCCGTCTGCCGGCCATGCCGCAGATCCTCGTGCGTCTGATCGAGCACCTGCAGGCCGACGACCTCGGGATGCCCGAGCTGGCCACCCTGATCTCCAAGGACGCCGGCATGACCGGCAAGCTGCTCGCGGTCGCCAACAGCTCCGCCTACCAGCGCCACCACCGCAACGTCAATCTCGAGCAGTCGCTGGTCGCCCTCGGCACCGACATGATCAAGACCCTGGTCATCAGCGATTCCGTGTTCCAGACGTTTAACAACTTCCCGCATTCCGGCAGCACCGACCTGCGCGCCTTCTGGAAGAATTCGCTGGCCGCCGCCGTGATCGCGAAGGAAGTCGCGCGCCTGGTCGAGTACCCGCACGCGGAAGAAGCGTATCTTGCCGGCCTGCTGCACAACGTCGGCCGCCTGGCCCTGCTCGCGACCGCGCCCAAAGAGTACGCCTACAACTTCAACGCGCGCGACGACGAAGACCTGTGCGCGGTCGAGCAGCGCACCCTGCAGATCACCCACACCGAAGCCGGCGCCTGGCTGATCGAACGCTGGCAGCTCGATTCCTTCCTGGCCGACGCGGTCCTGTACCACCACGAGCCGAGCGAGCGCCTGGAGTCGGCCCATCCCCTGATCCGCATCGTGCGCCTGGCCCACGTGCTGTCCAGCCATCCGCAGGACGAAGACGCCGTGCGCGAGGCCGCCGGCCTGTGCGGCGTCGATGCCGACCAGGTCGCGGCGCTGCTCGAAGGCGCATCGCGCCAGGTCGACAAGGCCGCGGCCCACCTCGGCATCGACCTCGCCGGCGCCGACGACATCCCGGCGCCGCCGGCCTATGCGCCCCCAAACCTCGACCCGGTGCAGCAGCGCCTGTCGGAAGAGGTGCGCAATATGGTGCTGGTCTCGGAAGTGGGCCAGAGCTTTGCGCGCCAGCAGGGTGAAAACGGCTTGCTGGAAGCGATGACGCGCACCGCGCGCATCCTGTTCGACTTCGGCAGCGCCGTGGTCCTGCTGGAAAACCCGACCGGCCACGCCCTGGTGGGCGCGCCGATCCAGGGCAGCCAGCGCATCGCCGAATTCGCCGTGCCGCTGGCCAAGGGCGGCCCGATCGCCAAGAGCGCGCTGGAGCGCCGTCCGGCATTTATTCAGCGCGAGGCGGCCGGCAGCGAGCCGCTCGGCCTGGCCGAGGAACAGCTGCTGCGCATGCTCGGCACCGACAGCCTGGTGTGCGTACCGCTGGTCGCCGGCGCGCGCTGCCTGGGAGTGCTGATCGGCGGCGTCGCCGCCTGGCAGCTGCCGCATTGCCAGCGCCGCGAGCGCTTCATGCAATCCTTCGGCGCCCAGGCCGCGGCCGCGCTGGAGACCATGCTGGCCGAACGCGGCCACGCGCGGCGCCAGCTTGCGCACGTGGCCGACGAATACCGCGAAGCTTCGCGCCGCGTGGTGCATGAGGTGAACAACCCGCTGTCGATCATCAAGAACTACCTGAGTGTCCTCGACAGCAAGCTGGCGCGTCAGGAGCCGGTGAGCAGCGAGATGTCGATCCTGAACGAAGAGATCGACCGCGTCGGCCAGCTGGTCTCCAGCCTGGCCGACCTGAAGCCGGTGGACAGCGGACCGCGTCCGACCGACGTGGCCAAGGTGGTCGACGAGGTGCAGCGCCTGTTCCGCAGCACCGGCTTCGTGCCGCCCTCGGTCGACATCCTGGTGACGATGCACGATGAGGCGACCCGCATCGAGGGCGACGCCGACGTGCTCAAGCAGATCCTGGTGAACCTGGTGAAGAACGCCATCGAGGCGCTGGCCAACGGCGGCGGGCGCATCGAGATCATCAACCGCGGCCACGTGAACCGCGAGCGCCAGCTTTACCTGGAACTGGTCGTCAGCGACAACGGCCCCGGCCTGTCGCGCGAAGTGCTGGCCCATCTGTTCTCGCCGGTGAAGAGCACCAAGGACGGCGCCCACCACGGCCTCGGCCTGTCGATCGTGCACAGCCTGGTCAAGAAGCTGGGCGGCCACATCGCCTGCCGCAGCGGCCGCAGCGGCACGGCCTTCGAAATCCTCCTGCCGGCGTGGACCGGTTCCGGCGCCGGCGCTGCCGTCGCACTGCCGGCCCGCGCGCTCGGCTCCGCATAAGTCATGATGAACCCGCACAACGCCATGCTGCCCGGCGAACCCGTTCCTGCATCCGCCCCATTCGCCACCTCGCTCGACGTCGACAACCAGCCGCGCCTGCTGCTGGTGGACGACGAGCCGCGCCTGCTGTCGTCGCTGTACGAGCTGCTGAAGGGCCGCGGCTACCAGCTGACCACCGCGAGTTCCGGCAGCGAAGCGCTGGCCCACCTGTCGCGCCTGCGCTTCGACCTGGTCCTGCTCGACCTGCGCCTGCCCGACATCGGCGGCCACGAGATCATGGACTTCATCAACGAACGCGGCATCAACGCCGACGTGATCGTGATGAGCGGCGAAGTCGGCATCGACGCGGCGATCGGCGCCCTCAAGCGCGGCGCCTACGACTACCTTCGCAAACCCTATGCGCGCGAAGAGCTGCTCAATACGGTGTCCAATGCGCTCAAGGGCCGCCGCCTGGCGCTGGAAAACCAGCGCATGGCGAACCAGCTCGAGAACTCCGAGAAGATGTACCGCTACCTGGTCGACTCCTCGCCGGACATCATCTACACGCTGAACCACGAAGGCCGCTTCACGTTCGTGAACGACCGCGCCTACCAGCTGCTCGGCTACTCGCGCGACGAGCTGCTCGGCCAGCACTACTCGATCCTGGTGCACGAGGAAGACCTGGAGCGCGCGCGCTACGTGTTCAACGAGCGCCGCGTCGACGAACGCGCCTCGCGCAACGTCGAGCTGCGCCTGAAGTGCCGCGGCGGGAACAGCCAGGACCGCACCTTCAACACCACCCTGATGACGATCTCGCTGAACGCGATCGGCATGCACGTGCCGGACCAGGAAGTGAGGAAGCTCGAGTTCTTCGGCACCTACGGCGTGGCGCGCGACATCACCGACCGCAAGCGCGCGGAAGAGGTGATCTCCTACCAGGCCTATCACGACATCCTGACCGACCTGCCGAACCGCATCCTGTTCAAGGACCGCCTCGGCCTGGCCGTGATCCAGGCCAAGCGCAAGCAGACCGAACTCGCGGTGATGTTCATCGACCTGGACCGCTTCAAGCTGGTCAACGACACCTTGGGCCACGTGAAGGGCGACGAGCTGCTGCAGCTGGCCGCGACCCGCCTGAAGGCTTGCCTGCGCAAGGGCGACACCCTGGCGCGCCAGGGCGGCGACGAATTCACCATCGTGCTGCCCGAGCTGCGCGACCGCGACGACGCTAGAGTCATCGCCGACAAATTCCTCGAGACCCTGCAGGAACCGTTCGACCTCGACGGCCACGAAGTGCACATCTCGGCCTCGATCGGCATCGCGATCTACCCGACCGACGGCGAATCGATCGACGAGCTGCTGCGCCACGCCGACATCGCCATGTACCAGGTCAAGGCCCAGGGCAAGAACGGCCACAGCTTCTATCACACCTCGATGCTGGACGTGTCGCACCAGAAGATCGCCCTCGAGCAGGCGCTGCGCCGCGCGCTCGAGCAGGACGAGCTGGAGATGTACTACCAGCCGCAGATCGACGCGCTCACCGGCCGCATCGTCGGCGCCGAGGCGCTGATGCGCTGGAACCACCCGACCCGCGGCCTCTTGTCGGCCGGCGAGTTCCTGCCCTTCGCCGAAGAGAACGGCCTGATGCTGCCGATCTCGGACTGGATGATCGGCGCCCTGTGCCGCGACATGCTGCAGTGGAACGCCACCGGCACCGACCACGTGCGCCTGTCCCTGAACCTGTCGCCGCAATACCTGGACCGCGGCGACTTCTTCGAGAAGATGCGCAACGCGCTGGTGCGCTACGGGATCGCGCCGAGCCAGATCGAAGTCGAGATCACCGAGAACATCTGCATCCGCAATCCGCAATACGCGATCGAGCAGCTGAACAAGCTGTGCCAGCTCGGCGTGTCGGTGGCGATCGACGACTTCGGCACCGGCTATTCTTCGCTGTCCTACCTGCACCGCTTCCCGATCCACACCGTGAAGATCGACCAGTCCTTCGTGAAGGAGATCCACGAGGAGGGCGGCCATTACCCCGTGATCCTGGCGATCATCTCGATCGCGCGCGGCCTGGGCCTGAACCTGATCGCCGAAGGCGTGGAGACCGAGGAACAGGCGCGCTACCTGCGCTCGAACGGCTGCATGACGATGCAGGGCTACCTCTACTACCGCCCGATCCCGCTGCCCGAATTCATCAAGTCGCTGCGCACCCAGCCGACCCTGTTCGGCCTGCGCGCAATCCAGGCGTGACCGGCCATGCCCGACGTCCCCTCCCATCCCGGCGATAGCGAGACCCGCCACACCGCCGAATACCTGCGCGTAAAAGGCATGGCCGAGCGCGGCGTGCCGACCGCCCAGCACAGCCTGGGCTTCATGTACGCCAGCGGCCAGGGCGTGGCGCGAAACCACGAGATGGCGGTGGCCTGGTACCGCATGGCCGCGGCCAGCGGCCTGGAACTGGCCCAGTACAACCTCGGCGTGATGTACCAGAAGGGCCAGGGCGTGGCCCAGGACTACGGCCAGGCCGCCTACTGGTACCGGCGCGCGGCCGAGCAGGGCTATGCGCCGGCCCAGTACAACCTGGGCTGGCTGTATGCGAAAGGGCAGGGCGTGCCGAACGACGTCGGCCAGGCCCTGCACTGGTTCGGCCAGGCCGCCGAGCAGGGCGAGCCCGGGGCCCAGCACAACCTCGGCATGATGTACGAGACCGGCAAGGGCGTGCCGCAGGACGTCGAGCGGGCCGCCGGCTGGTACCGGCGCGCGGCCGAGCAGGGCTACGCCCGCTCCCAGTTCAGCCTGGCTTTGAGGAGCAGCGGCGAAGCGGCGGTCGACTGGTTCCGTCAGGCCGCCGAGCAGGGCTACGCGCCGGCCCAGTTCAACCTCGGCCTGCGCTACGACAAGGGCCAGGACGTGCCCCAGGACAGCGCCCGCGCCATCCTCTGGTACGAACGCGCCGCCAAGCAGGGCCACGCCAGCTCGCAGTTCAACCTGGCGCTGATCCACGACAGCGGCCACGGCGTGCCACGCAACGAGGCGCTGGCCCTGGACTGGTTCCGGCGCGCCGCCGAACAGGGCCACGCCGGCGCCCAGGACACCCTCGGCCTGCGCTACGAACACGGCCAGGGCGTCGCACGCGACCCAAGCCAGGCGGCGCACTGGTACCGCGAAGCGGCCGAACAGGGCATGCCCTCGGCCCAGTACCACCTGGCGCAGCTGATCGACGCCGGCAATACCGGCGCCGGCGATGCGGAAGAAGCGACCCGGTGGTACCGCAAGGCCGCCGAGCAGGGCCACCTGCGCGCCCAGTTCGACCTCGGCCTGCGCTTTGAAAGCGGCACCGGCGTGGCGCGCGACGAGGCCCAGGCGCTCGACTGGTACCGGCGCGCCGCGCACCAGGACTATGCGCCGGCCCAGTACACCGTCGGCATGCTGATCGACCGCCTCGAGCACGGCAACCCGATGGAGGCCACCGACTGGTTCCACAAGGCCGCCGACCAGGGCCACGCTCTGGCCCAGTTCGAACTCGGCCTGCGCCACGACTGCGGCAAGGGCGTCGAGCTCGATTACGAAGCCGCCCACTTCTGGTACCTGTGCGCGGCGCGCCAGGGCCATGCGCGCGCCCAGTTCAACCTCGGCGTCATGTATTCGGCGGGGCAGGGCGTGCAGCGCGACCTGGTCCAGGCCTACGCCTGGCTGCAGCGCGCCGGCGCCGCCGGGGTGGCGGCCGCCTCCGGCTACCTCAAGAAAGTCACGGCGCGCATGGAGCCGCAGTTATTGGCGCAGGCGCAGGCGTTTTCCTGATACCGGCGGCGCATGCATATCAGGAAACAAAGTCGCAACAAAGCGCCGGGCCTGGCACCTAGCGCGGGGGCGACGTTTCCTGTAGGGTAATCGGCGTGCCGGCCGCGCGTTCGAGCAGCGCAAGCGTGGGCGGGACGTACTCACAACAACCAGTCCACGAGACCATGAAAAAACTTGCCATCCCCCTGCTGCTGGGCCTCGCCTTCGCAGCACTGCCCTCGCACGCCGCCGCCCCCGCTGCCAAGTCCACCGCGTTCACCTTCGACCGCGCCGCCTACAGCATCAACCATAAAAAATTCGTGCTGCCCAACGGCCTGACCCTGCTGGTCCACACCGACCACAGCGTGCCGGTGGTCGGCGTGAACATGTGGTACCACGTCGGTTCGCGCAACGAGAAGCGCGGCAAGACCGGCTTCGCCCACCTGTTCGAGCACTTCTTCTTCAACGGTTCCGAGAACTACCCGCACGGCTTCCGCGAAGCGATGGACGACCTGGGCGCGAACAACCGCAACGGCACCACCAACACCGACCGCACCAACTTCTTCGAAGACGTGCCGGTGTCGGCGCTGGAACGCACCCTGTTCCTGGAATCGGACCGCATGGGCTTCCTCGGCAACTACATCTCGAAGGAGATGCTGGAGCGCGAGCGCGGCGTGGTCTCGAACGAGAAGCGCCAGGGCGAGAACCAGCCGTATGGCCGCGTGCGCATGGAGATCTCGGCCAAGATGTACCCGTACTCGCACCCGTATTCCTGGTCGACGATCGGCTACATGGAAGACCTGCAGGCCGCCTCGCTGGACGATATCAAGGAGTGGTACCGCACCTACTACGGCCCGAACAACGCGGTGATCTCGCTGGCCGGCGACATCACGCCGGAGCGCGCCTATGAGCTGGTCAACAAGTACTTCGGCGCGATCCCGCCCGGTCCTCCGCTGCCACGCCTTGAAAAGTGGATCCCGACGCTGGACCGCAATATCCGCGACGAGATGGAAGACCACGTGCCGCAGGTGCGCATCTACCGCAGCTGGCACGTCTCGGCCTGGAAGGACGACGACACCCAGCGCCTGAACCTGCTGGCCGGCGTGCTGGCCGGCTCGAAGAGCGCGCGCCTGGACAAGCGCCTGGTGTACGAGAAGGGACTGGCGACCAGCGTCAGCGCCGGCGTGAACGACTCGGAACTGGGCGGCACCTTCACCATGACCGCCACCGTCAAGCAGGGCGCCGACCCGGCCGAGGTGGAGCGCGAGATGGAGCGCGTGCTGGCCGAGCTGCTGGACAAGGGCCCGACCGAGGCCGAGCTGAAACGTGTGAAGACCAGCGACCTGGCGAGCTTCGCGCGCAGCGTGGAGCGCCTGGGCGGCATGGGCGGCCGTTCCGACGTGCTGGCCGAAAGCCAGACCTACGGCGGCGATCCGAACGCCTACCTCGACCGCCTCGAGCTGTTCGCGAAGAGCAGCCCGCAGGACGTCAAGACGGCCGCGAATCGCTGGCTGCGCGCCAACCACTACACCATGACCGTGCGTCCGTCGGCCAAGCTGGCGGCAACCAAGTCCACCATCGACCGCAAGCTGCTGCCCGCCCTGGGCGAGGCGCCGGACGTGAAGTTCCCGGCCCTGCAGCGCGCCCAGCTGAAGAACGGCCTGAAGGTCGTGCTGCTCGAGCGCCACACCGCGCCGATCGTGAACGTCTCGCTGGCGGTCGACGCCGGTGCGGCTTCCGACACGGTCGCCAAGGCCGGCGCCGCCTCGCTGGCGCTGGACCTGCTGGACAAGGGCACGAAGAACCGTGACGCCTTCGCCCTGTCGGACGCGCTGGAAAACCTGGGCGCGCGCCTGTACGCCACCACCGGCCAGGACCAGTCGTTGGTGCGCCTGCAAGCCACCAGCGCCAACCTGGCGCCGTCCCTGAACCTGATGGCCGAAGCGGCGCTGGCGCCGAGCTTCCCGCAAGACCAGTTCGCGCTCGCGAAGACGCGCCGCATCGCCGGCATCGGCCAGGAAAAGGCGCAGCCGAACAGCCTGGCCCTGCGCCTGGTCCCGTCCGTGCTGTACGGCCCGGAGCACGCCTACGGCAAGCCGGCTTCCGGTTTTGAGGGCAGCGTGCAGTCGATCACCCGCGACGACCTCGCCGCCTGGCACGCCACCTGGTTCAAGCCGGGCAGCGCCACCATCGTGGTGGCCGGCGACACGACGCTCGAGAAGATCATGCCGATGCTGGAAGCGAGCTTCGGCAAGTGGCAGCAGGGCACGGCCCCGGCCAAGCAGATGGCCACCGTGCCGGCTACCCAGGGCAAGCGCCTGATCCTGGTCGACAAGCCGGACGCGCCGCAATCGACCATCGTCGCGACCCACGTCTCGCAAGTCCAGGGCCAGCCGGAAGACCTGGCGATGGAACCGGTCATGATGAACTTCGGCGGCATGGCGACCTCGCGCCTGAACCGCAACCTGCGCCTGGACAAGCACTGGAGCTATGGCACCCAGGCCCGCCTGACCGACGTGCGCGGCCAGCGCCCGTTCTACATCATCGCGCCGGTACAGACCGACAAGACGATCGAAGCGATGCGCGAAGTGCAGAAGGAATTGCGCGGCGTGGCCGGTGAACGACCGCTGGTCGGCACCGAGTACGAAAGCATCATGCGCAACATGACGGCGCGCCTGCCGGGCCGCTTCTCGACCCTGGCCGCGCTGGAAGCGGCGGGGCTGGAGACCGTGAACCTGGGGCTGTCGGATGACTACTGGAACACGTATGCGTCGAACGTGCGTGCCTTGAAACCGGAGCAGCTGGGCGCGGCGTCGAGCAAGTTCATCAAGCCGGACGAGGCGGTGTGGATCGTGATTGGCGATCTGCGCAAGATCGAGGCGGGTGTGCGTTCGCTGGGCTGGGGAACGGTGACGGTAGTGGATGCGGATGGCAAGGCGATTCGCTGATCGCTTTGCCAGCCTGCTGAGCGACGGCGTGTCGTGAAGCGGCAAATCGGCGTTGTGCGATCGCTTGCGTGAGCGCACAACGCTGTTTCGAATATTTCGAATATTCGTTTATTTCGGATATACTCCGGTCATGACATCGTTGGTTAACGAGACCTGGCCATGACTACACTTTCTTCTCCCCAATCTTTACCCACCGCCGAAGAAGTCGCTATCGCGCGCGAAAGCGGCAGGGCCTTGTCCGCCTTCCTGCAAACCCGTGCTGAAACCCAGCAGATCGACATCGTCGACGACAAGGGCACATCCCACCCGGTGAGTGTCCCGGTCTCGGCCCTGCGTCTCCTGGTAGACGTTCTGACGGAGATCGGGGAGGGCAATGCCGTTAGTATCATCCCGATCCATGCTGAGCTGACGACCCAGGATGCTGCGAATGTATTGAACGTCTCGCGCCCTTTCCTCGTCCAATTGCTTGAGCGAGGCGACATCCCTTTCCACAAGATCGGCAGACATCGCCGTGTTCGTTACCAGGACGTATTGTCGTACAAGGAGCGCATCGACGCCGAGCGCAACAAGGCGCTGGACGCCCTTGCTGAGCAGGCGCAGGCGCTGCAGATGGGATACGAATGAATGGGCTCAAATTTCACCGTCGTCTATGACGCCTGTGTGCTTTATCCAGCGCCGCTGCGCGATCTGTTGATGCGTCTGGCCCTGACGGACCTGTACAGGGCACGCTGGACGGACATGATTCACGACGAATGGACGCGTAATCTTCTCGTACAGCGTCCGGAATTGAAGGCCGAGGATCTGGCACGAACCAGGTCCCTGATGAACGCGCATGTGCGGGATAAGCCTGGTGGCCGGTTTCGAGCACCTGATCATCTCGATCGAACTACCAGACCCGGACGACCGCCATGTCGTAGCCGCCGCAATCCATGGCGGTGCCAGTCTGATCGTGACCTACAACCTGAAGGATTTTCCGGCAGCGCAGCTGACACGCTACCACTTGGTAGCCCAGCATCCGGACGATTTCATTGCCGACTTACTGGATCTGCACGCAGCACGGGTATGTGAAGCCGCTGCTAGCCAGCGGCGTTCATTGAAGAACCCGCCCAAGTCCGTTGATGAGTACCTGGACACGCTGTCAAAGCAAAAGCTGACGCAGACAGTTGCCCAGTTGCGAGAATGGAAAGCAGCGCTCTAATACGCTGTAATATGAACCGGGAATGCAGTAAAACGTCCCGTGTTTGAACCGCGCACAGTTGACCCCGCTCCCCTGTGCATACGCCCGCGATAGTATACTGTATGCCCATACAGTTCACCTCTCGCGATGGAACTTACCGACAAGCTAGAAATCCTGGCCGACGCCGCGAAATACGACGCGTCCTGCGCCAGCAGTGGCGCGCCGAAACGGTCGTCCGAGGACAAGGACGGCTTCGGCGCCACCACCGGCATGGGCATTTGTCACAGCTATACGCCGGACGGACGCTGCGTGTCGCTGCTGAAGATCCTGCTCACCAACTTCTGCATCTACGACTGCCAGTACTGCATCAACCGGCGCAGCTCGAACGTGCCGCGCGCCCGTTTCTCGGTGGAAGAGGTGGTCAAGCTCACGCACGATTTCTACGTGCGCAACTATATCGACGGCCTGTTCCTGAGCTCGGGCATCATCCAGTCGGCCGACTACACGATGGAGCAGCTGGTGGCCGTGGCGCGGCAGCTGCGGCAGGTGCACAAGTTCCGCGGCTACATCCACCTCAAGACGATTCCCGACGCCGATCCGCTGCTGATCGAGGAGGCGGGCCGCTGGGCCGACCGCCTGTCCGTCAACATCGAGCTGCCGACCCACGACAGCGTGACCCGCCTCGCGCCGGAAAAGAATGTCCACACCATCAAGCTGGCGATGGGCTCGATCCGCCGCAAGATGGACGAAAAGGCCGAGGAACCGAAGGCGCCGAACTTCGCGCCGGCCGGGCAGAGCACGCAGATGATCGTCGGCGCCGACAGCAGCGACGACCACACCATCCTGAACACCGCCGAGACGCTCTACGGCAGCTACAAACTCAAGCGCGTCTACTACTCGGCCTTCAGCCCGATCCCGCAGAGCCCCAAGAGCGTGCCGCTGGCGCCGCCGCCGCTGCTGCGCGAACATCGCCTGTACCAGGCCGACTTCCTGTTGCGCGGCTACGGCTTCACGGCCGGCGAACTGATGCCGCAGTCGGGCAACCTGGCGCTCGACGTCGATCCCAAGCTGGGCTGGGCCCTGGCCAACCGCGAGCATTTTCCGCTCGACCTGAACCGCGCCGACGAAACCATGATCGCGCGCGTGCCCGGCATCGGCATCCGTAACGCCAGGCGCATCGTTGACCTGCGCCGGATCCGCCGCATCCGCTGGGAAGACCTGTCGCGCCTGCGCTGCAGCATGAAGAAGCTGGCGCCCTTCATCGTCACCGCCGACTACAAGCCGGCTCAAGGAGCAACCAGTTCCCACCTGCTGCGGCGCCATCTGGCCGATGCGCCCGAGCAGATGAACCTATGGCCGGAACTGCAGGCGGCATGAGTACCGCCAGCGCCGTCGCCGCGCATGCCGCAGCCAGCGGCGGCGCCTTCCTCGCCGTGAACACCTTCGCCGAATGGCGCGATGCGGCGCGCGAGCTGCTGCGCGCCGGCGTGCCGCCCGAAGCCGTCACCTGGTCGCGGCCGGGCGCCGCCGACCTGTTCTCGGGTGCGCCTGCCGCGGCGGCGCCGGCCGATAATGGGACACATCCCAAGCACACGACAGCGGCCCCGCACATCCCGCGCTCGCTCATGGAGATGTTGCAGCGCGCCGCCTGCTTCCGCGATCCGGATCGCTGGGCCTTTCTCTACCGCGTGGTGTGGCGCTGGACCCAGGGCGAGCACGACGTGCAGTCGCCCGCCGACCCGGACGGCGGACGCCTGCATGGCATGGTGAAGGCGGTGCGCCGCGAGGAGCACGACATGCATGCCTACATCCGTTTCCGCGAGCGTCCGGTAGACGCCGGCGCGCCGCGCTTCGTCGCCTGGTTCGAGCCGCGCCACGACGTGCTGCCCCAGGTCGCCGAACATTTCGTCGCCCGTATGGGCAAGGTCAGCTGGATGATCGCCACGCCCGACGCCAGCGTGCTGTGGGATGGCCAGACCCTGCACAATACCGGCCCGCTGATGTCGAGCGCGGCGGACCTCGACGATGCCGGCGAAGCGCTCTGGCTGACTTACTACCGCAGCATCTTCAATCCCGCGCGCGTGAACGCCCAGCTGATGCAGAGCCACATCCCGGCGCGCTTCTGGAAGAACCTGCCGGAAGGCGCGATCGTGCCTTCGCTCGTCAGCCAGGCCGAACTCGGCGCGCGCAAGATCGGCCAGGTGCAGGCGGTCGGCGCCAAGCGCGGGGCGACGACGATTCCGATCAGTGCGGAGAAGGCCCAGCCGGACCGCGAACAACCGTCGAAACTCGACGAGTGCCGGCGCTGCGAGCTGTGGCAGTTCGCGACCCAGGCGGTGCCCGGCGAGGGAACGAAGCGGGCGCCGATCATGATCGTCGGCGAGCAGCCCGGCGACCAGGAAGACCTGGCGGGCAAGCCGTTCGTGGGCCCCGCCGGCAAGCTCCTCGACCAGGTCTTCGCCCAGGCCGAAGTCGATCGCAAGGCCATCTATCTGACCAACGCGGTGAAGCACTTCAAGTGGGAACCACGCGGCAAGCGCCGCCTGCACAAGACGCCGGCCCAGCGCGAAGTCGAGGCCTGCCATTACTGGCTCGAGAAGGAGCTGGCCACGGTCAAACCGAAGGTGATCGTGGCGATGGGCGCGACCGCCCTGAAGTCCGTGATGCGCAAGGGGACGGTGGCGCTGAAGGATTTCGTCGGCAAGCCGGTGCGCGTCGACGGCGCCTGGGTGGTGACCATCTACCACCCCTCGTACGTGCTGCGCGTGCCGGACGAAGCGTCCAAGCACGAGGCGTTTTCGGTGATGGTGAAGGGCTTGAAGCTGGCCCACGAACTGATCGAGCGGCCCGACCCGGCTTGACCCATATGCACGCCATGCAGGCGACATGAAATGCGGCGGCCGCGCCGCGTTTAAGCATCGGCTCATCTGGCGCTACTACGCTTGCCGGACTCTCAACAACAAGGAAGTCCGATGTTCAAGCGCCTGCTCCTCCCCGCCATCTGCCTGTTCGTGCCGGCCGCGCCGTCCCTGGCCCAGTCGCTGGATCCCGCCCCGCCGCCCGCCGCCACTGCCGACCTTGCCGCCGGCGAGGATGCACCGGCGCCGGAGCAGATCCGCGTCGTCGGCCAGAAGCCGGGACCGGGCATGTGGAAGGTGACGAAGGGCGAGCACGTGCTGTGGATCTTCGGCACCTATTCGCCGCTGCCGGTCAAGATGGACTGGCGTTCGCACGAGGTCGAAGCCGTCATCAAGGGCGCGCAGGAATTCCTGGCGCCGCCCGGCGCCAAGCTCGACTTGCCGATCTTCGCGACCGCGCTGGCGCTGCCCCAGCTGATCGGCATCAACAAGAATCCGAACGACGCGACCCTGCGTGACGTGCTGCCGCCGGACGTCTACGCACGCTGGCTGCCGCTCAAGGAAAAGTACCTGCCCAAGAACAAGGAGCGCGACCGTCCGATCATCGTGGCCAACGAGCTGTTCAGCGCTGCCATGAAGCAGGCCGGACTCACGACCAGCGTCGACGTGCGCGAGAAGATCGAGACGATGGTCAAGGAGAAGAAGGTCAAGGTGACCCGCAGCATCATCGACGTCAGGGTCGACAATCCGCGCGCCGTCCTCAAGGGAATCAAGGGAGCGCCGCTCGAGGATGCGGCCTGCTTCGCCGACACCCTGACCCGCCTGGAGACCGACATCGATGCGATGAGGGTGCGCGCCAATGCCTGGGCCCGAGGCGACATCGCCGGCATTCGCAAACTGAACTTCGTCGACCAGCAGGAAAGCTGCAGCAACGTCATGCGCAACAATGCGGCGTTACGCGACCATCCCGCCTTCGCGCAAGCCGAACCGCGCATGCGCGCGCTGTGGCTCGCGAACGCGGAAAACGCGCTGGCGAAGAACGCGTCCACCTTCGCGCTGCTGTCGCTCAAGGACATCCTCGATCCGAAGGGGCTGGTGGCAGCGCTCGCGGCGAAGGGTTATACCGTCGAGCAGCCGGAATAAGGTGTCGAGAATGGCGTGGCCGGTGTCGAAAAAGTTTGCATAAATAGACTCTGGCAAAGTATGTTGCGCACATTAAACTTATGTTAAATATTTGAAATAGTTGATAGTTTTCAAGGAATTGATCCTCCTGGCATAGCATTTGCTTAAATGTATTTATAGTTTCACAATAATATTTGCTAGGGAATACATAATGAAAACTGTCTCGCACATCCTCGCCTCAGCCATGTTGCTGACTTCCGCCGCCGCGTCGGCTGTCGAACTGCCGGTAGTCGAAAAGCGCTTCGGCGCACTGTCGGAAGCGACCTTCGGCGGCACCGGCATTCCGAATGACTCGGTGGCCGTCACCACCTTCGGCTCGGTCACCATGGGCTTGTCGGCAACCCAGCGCTACGTCGGCCCGAACCTGGAAAACGACAAGGCAGGCACCTATTACGCGACGCCGGGCAAGAGCACCGTGGGTTTGCCGGCAGGCGCCAACTGGAACTTCAATTTCTACATCAACGACAGCGCCAGCAGCCTTTCCAGCAGCGGCCTGACCTACAAGATCCTGTTCGACTTCGATCCGGCCACCGCCGTCGACACGTCGAAACTGGGCAGCTTCGATCCGCTGTTCTTCTGGGGGGCTTCGAACACCTCGCAGAATTCGCTGAACCTTCTGTTCCCCTACCTGACCAGCGGTTTCCCGGGCGTCACCGCGCCGGCCGGCGCCTTCGACCCGAACGCCACCGGTCTCTACAGCTTCTACCTGATCGCATCCGATGCACGCGGCGAAGTCGCCCGCAGCGAAATCAATGTGCAGGTCGTCGCCCTGGCGTCGGACGTTCCGGAACCGGCATCGGTCGCCCTGCTGGGCCTGGGCCTGGCCGGCGTGGCCGCTGCGCGCCGCCGCAAGCAGGCCAAGTAATCCCGCATCGGCATCGGCGCCGGCCCGCATGGCCGGCGCTCGCGCCTGATCCCACGGATTGGGCGCGCGCAGCAACCTTGCCTGGAAATTTGTCAAACGGCACATAAGCCGCGTAGAATGCGCATGTCGCGGGTGTAGCTCAATGGTAGAGCAGGAGCTTCCCAAGCTTAAGACGAGGGTTCGATTCCCTTCACCCGCTCCAGTCTGTCTCCCCACATAGTGTTTCCTTATCGGTGACGAACGTCTCCCGAATTGATACACTTGTCTCATGCTCGCAAATTTCCTGTTCGGCCCGTTCCGTACCCGTGTATTGTCAGCCTTGCTCCTCCACCCGGACAATGCTTGGCACGTTCGCGAACTGGCGCGCCAGCTCGAGGTCTTACCTGGTACTGTCAACCGCGAGTTGATCAAATTGGCCGACGCCGGCGTCCTGACGCGACAGCAGATTGGCAACCAGGTGCACTACCGCGCCAACCGCGACTGTCCTGTTTATGCGGAGCTGGCTGGTCTGTTGCGAAAGACCGCAGGCATGGCTACCGTGCTGACCAACGCCCTTCAGCCAATGGCAGGCCATATCCAATGCGCTCTGATATTCGGCTCTGTAGCTCGAGGGGAAGAAACAGTCCATTCCGACATCGACATCCTCGTTTTGGGCGACGTCAGCTTTGGCGATGTGGTCGAAGCCTTGTATCCCGCACAGGATGAAGTGCAGCGCGAAATCAACCCGGTTGTCTATCGCGCGAAAGACTTTCGTGCCAAGCTCGCATCGAACAATACGTGGGCTCGTGAAGTAGTTGCAAAGCCCAAGCTCTTCCTATTAGGTGATGCAAATGACTTTGCAAAACTTGTTGGCGATTCAGAGCCTGATCGAGTTTAATGCCCAGCGTGAAGACATCCAGCGTCTTCTGGCTGCTGCAGAACGCAATTTGCAGGATGCAAGTGTGACGGCCATTAGCGATGAGAATCGCTTCGATGCAGCCTATAAATGCATCATGCAGTGCGCAATGGTCGCGCTATGGGCAAACGGCTATCGGCCATCCACCAGCAAGCCAGGCCATCATCAGACCGCCATCCAGAGTCTGGCGCTGACAATCGCACTCGATTCCAGGACTGTAATATTGCTCGACAAACTGCGCAGGCAGCGCAACCTGAACGATTATGACGGCGATCCCATTGCACCAAGCGTTGTCGAAGAAAGTCAGCGGCAGGCACAAGCGCTTCTACGACGAGTCAAGGAGTGGCTTAGTCAAAGCAGGCCTGATCTTTGCTAACGCTATGGCGAGCAACCAGCGAATAAGGAACGTCCCTTCGTCGAAGTAACTGACGTGGAAGTTCTTCTGCTTTCAATCTTCGGTGAGGTTTGATGCGGGCAAGCATGTCGGCCGCACTGACAAGCAGTCGGCCTAATGCAATGGATGCGCATGGCAATCCTGCAAAGCGATATGCTGGCATCTCATCAGCCATGCCTGAGAAGGAGCGCCCGCCATGCAGTCCGACTTCCGAACGCGCCGCCGCGTGCTGGCCGCCCTGGCTGCATTGCCGGCCATCGCCACGGCCCAAGGCCAGGCCGTCCCTGCGCTGCTGACGCGCGCCATCCCTTCGTCCGGCGAACAACTACCGCTGGTCGGCCTGGGTAGCTGGATCACCTTCAACGTCGGCCGCGACCCCGAGGCGCGGGCCGAATGCCGCGAGGTCATGCGCGCCTTCTTCGCCGGCGGCGGACGGCTGGTCGATTCCTCGCCGATGTACGGATCGGCGCAGGACGTCATCGGCGAGGCCGTGGCCGCGCTGCGCCCCAAGCCGCTGTTCGCGGCGGACAAGGTCTGGATCGGGGATGGCGGACAGGGCCCGGCGCAGGCGGAGGCCTCACGCCGCCTGTGGCGCGTGCCGCGCTTCGACCTGCTGCAGGTGCATAACCTGCTGGCGTGGGAAGCGCACCTGCCGATGCTGCTGCGGATGAAGCAGGAGGGGAGGCTGCGCTACGTCGGCATCACGACCTCGGAAGGGCGGCGCCATGGCGAGATCGAGAAGATCATGGCGAGCCAGCCGATCGACTTCGTGCAGATCTCCTACAATCCGCTCGACCGCGAAGTCGAGGCGCGCATCCTGCCGCTGGCGCGCGAGCGCCGCATCGGCGTGATCGTCAACCGGCCGTTCCGCCAGGGCGACCTGACCGCGGCGCTGCGGGGCAAGCGCCTGCCCGGCTGGGCCGCGGAACTCAAGTGCGGCAGCTGGGCCCAGGCCATCCTGAAATTCATCGTCGCGCATCCGGCCGTGACCTGCGCGATACCCGCCACCTCGCAGGTCGCCCACGTGCGCGAGAACCTGCTGGCCGCCACCGGCCCGTTGTCCGACGAGGCGCTGCGCCGCCGCATCGCGCAGGATATCGAAAGGCTGGCATGAGCGAGTGGTGGACCTATTCGCTGTCGGATTTCCTGATGTTCTCGGCGCGCAGCTACTACCGCCAGTTCGCACTGATGAACCGGGAGTTGTGGCCGCTCCATGTGCTGGCGCTGGCGGCCGGCCTGGCGATCCTGGCGTGCACGCTGCGGCCGCGTCCCGGCGCAGCGCGTGTGGGGTTCGGCTTGCTGGCGCTGGCCTGGGCCTGGGTCGCGTGGGCTTATCTGCTCGAACGCCATGCGGACATCAATACCGGAGCGCCGTGGTTCGCGGCGGGCTTCGGCGTGCAGGCGGCCTTGCTGGCCTGGATGGCGCTGCGCAAGCCGGCGGCGCCCGTTACGGGAATGCCGGCGCGGGTGGCGCAGCTCGTCGTGGCCGCTGGATTGGCAATCTGGCCGCTGCTCGCGCCGCTGGACGGACGCGGCTGGATGCAGGCGGAAGTGTTCGGGCTTGCGCCCGATCCCACCGCCGCCGCGACATTGGGGGCTTTGCTGTTCTGGCGCGCTCCATGGCCGCTCTGGATCCTGCCGCTGGCCTGGTGCGCGGCCAGCAGCGCGACGCTGCACGAACTGCACGTGGCGCAGGCCTGGGCGCTGCCGTTGCTGGCCTTGCTGGCCGCGATCAGCGCATGGGCAGGCGCTGCCGGACGGCGTTCGTCAGGCGCTCAGTAGGTCGCCCGTCCGAAACGACTCCGTCCCCGCGATCTTGCACACGTGCGCCCCGCGCAGCAGATGCCGGTGCGCCGTGCTGGCGAACAGTAGCCCCGCATGGCTGGATGACAGCGTCGTCACCTGGCCGCTGACCGGATTGACGATGTCGGCCACCGGCTCGCCCGCCTCGACCATGTCGCCCAGGCGCTTGTGGAACACCAGCACGCCGGCGTGCGGCGCTTCGAGCGGTTCGACGGCGTTGAGCGGGGTCGCGCGGCACGGCGTTTCCGGCAGCGGCAGCAGGGGGATGTCGAGCACGCCCGCGTGGCCGAGGTATTGCAGGATGGCTTGCGCGTCCGGGCGCGCGTAGTCATAGCGCACGTCGTTCTCGCCGCGCAGTTCGACGGTGACGGCGGCGCAGGCCGGCGGAATCGCGGCGCCTTCGAAATGGTCGGCCAGGTCCCACCACAGGCGGCTGCAGGCTTCGTCGAAGGCTTCGCCGCCGGAAGCCTTGGCCACCAGCAGCACGCGCGCGCCGAGCAGGGCGGTGAGGGGAGCGACCGTTTCCACCAGCGGCGTCCCCGTGTACATGTGCATCAGCGCTTCGTTATCGCAGTGCAGGTCGAGCACGATGTCGGCGTCGATCGCCATCGCCAGCAGGGTTTTCTTGAGCGTCTCGACGTCGTCCTTCGGCGTCCACTGCGCCACCTGGCGGCGCGCTTCCTCGCGGATGAGAAGCACGTTGGCGTCGATGTCGCTGCCCAGACGGCCTTCGAGCGACTTCTTCAGCGCGTCGGCCACGTGCAGGTACATGCGGTTGAAGTTGATCCCGGTCGGCAGGTGGTAGCGCCCGAAGGGCGTGCCGTGGATGACCTGGGACAGGCCGATCGGGTTGGCCGCCGGGACCAGGATGATCTCGCCACGGATTGCACCTTCGGCGTCGAGGCGATCGAGTTCCTGGCGCAGCAGATGGGCGACCAGCATCGCCGGCACCTCGTCGGCGTGGACCGCGGCCTGGATGTAGACCTTCTTGCCGCTGCCCGGGCTGCCGTAGTGGAACGAGGTGAGATTGGCGGTAGCGACGTTCTCGTCGGCGGCGATCGGGTGTTTCAGCGAGTGCATGGCGGGCGCGTCCTGGGCTGGCAAGGGAAAATGCGATTATGCGCGATTCCGGCGCCGGGCTTCGCACGCTCCCGCCTGGGCTATAATGACAGCCGTTTTTTCCTCAATCCTGTCCTGCGACTCCCCCATGTCCTCTGATACCCCGACCAACAACGGCCCGGCGCGGCCGATGCTTTACGATCCGACCGAACACCGCATCCGCAGCTTCGTCACGCGGGCCGGCCGCCTGTCGACCGCGCAGGCGCGCGCGCTGGAGGAGCTGGGACCGCAATACCTGGTCGAGTACAAGCGCGAACCGCTCGACCTCGCGCAGGCCTTCGGCCGCAAGGCGCCGGTGATCCTGGAGATCGGCTTCGGCATGGGCGACACCACCGCGCACATCGCGCGCCTGATGCCGGAGAAGGATTTCATCGGGGTCGAGGTGCACACGCCGGGCGTGGGCAGCCTGCTCAAGCAGATCGGCGAGCAGGGCATCACCAATCTGCGCCTGATCCAGCACGACGTGGTCGAGGTGCTGAACCACATGATCGCGGACGGGTCCCTCGCCGGCGTGCACGTGTTCTTCCCGGACCCGTGGCACAAGGCGCGCCACAACAAGCGCCGTCTGATCCAGCCGCCGTTCGTGAAGGTCCTGTGCGACAAGCTGGCCCCGGGCGGCTACCTGCATTGCGCGACCGACTGGGAAGACTACGCGGTACAGATGCTGGAAGTGCTAGGGAACGAGCCGCAGCTGCAGAACACGGCGGAAGGCTACGCGCCGCAGCCTGAATATCGTCCGCTGACCAAGTTCGAGAACCGTGGCCTCAAGCTGGGGCACGGCGTCTGGGACCTGGTTTTCACCAAGAAGTAATACCCGATATGGCCGGCGCCGCCGGCCATATCGACACCATCACACCGTTACCTGAGATCTCCGGGCATACCAGCCGAAGTACAGGATCACCGCATAGCAGATCGCCGGCACCACCAGCGACATCTTCAGCCCGGCCTCGTCGGCCA
Source organism: Massilia phyllostachyos (assembly GCF_021044825.1). GTDB lineage: Bacteria > Pseudomonadota > Gammaproteobacteria > Burkholderiales > Burkholderiaceae_D > Telluria > Telluria phyllostachyos. The sequence goes on from NZ_JAJNOC010000001.1 coordinate 204,847, forward strand.
CGTGTCCCATCAGGAGCGGCACGACGGCCCCGCCCACGATCGCCACGCACAGCAGCCCCGAGCCTTCCGCCGCACGCTTGCCTAGCCCTTCGCAGGCCAGGGTGAAGATGGTCGGGAACATGATCGAGTTGAACAGGCCGATGGCCAGCAGCGACCAGCCGGACAGCGCGCCGGTGCTCAGCCCCGATAGCACCAGCAGGCCGATGGTGGCGCACGCGGCGCCGGCCAGCACCTTGCCCGGCGAGACCAGGCGCAGCAGGCCCGCGCCGATGAAGCGGCCGATCATCGCGCCGCCCCAGTACAGCGGCACGTGCTTGCCGGCTTCCTCGGCGCCCAGTCCCAGCACGTGCGACTCCATCAGGTAGTTGACGATGATCGAGCCGATCGCCACTTCCGCGCCCACGTAGAGGAAGATGCACAGCGCGCCGAGCGCGAAGCGCGGCTGCTTCAGGAGGTCGAAGGCCTGCAGGATGCTCTCCGCCGGGGCCGCGGTTTCCACCAGCTTGCGGCGGTTCAGCCACACGGCAAAGGCCAGCAGGCCGAGCGCGATCGCGAGGCCGATATAGGTGTTGACCACCACGCGCGTCTCTTCCTGGCGGTAGGCGTCGAGCGCGGCGCCGGAGAGGGTCGTCACGTCGACCGTCGCCAGCGAACCGAGGATCAGGATCGCGCCCACGTAGGGGAAGACGGTGGTGCCGAGCGAATTGAAGGCCTGGGCGAAGGTCAGTCGGCTCGACGCCGTCTGCGGCTTGCCCAGCATCGAGATCAGGGGGTTGGCCACCACCTGCACGATGGTGATGCCCGATGCGAGCACGAACAGCGCCAGCAGGAAGGTCACGAACACGCCGGAGTAGGACGCCGGGATGAACAGCAGGCAGCCGACCGCCATCGTCACCAGGCCAACGACCGCGGAACGCATGTAGCCGATGCGCTGGACGATGGCGGCGGCCGGGATCGAGACGAAGAAGTAGGCGGCGAAGAAGGCCGACTGCACCAGCATCGCCTGGGCGTAGCTGAGGGTGAACAGGTCCTTGAGTTTCGGGATGATGACGTCGTTCAGGCTGGTGATGCCGCCGAAGACGAAGAACAGCGCAAACACGAAGCTTTGCAGGCCCGGTGCGTTGACGGGCACGTAGGCATCGACGCCATCCTTGGAAAGGGATGCGGTATTGCTGGTGGGAGTGGGGATGGCCATGGTGTGATGGATTGAATTGAATCAATCCATCACACTACATCATCTCGTTGATGATCGCGACAATTTCGTCGCCGTAGGACACCAGCTTTTTCTCGCCCACGCCCGACACGCCGCGCAGGGCATCGATCGAGGACGGTTTTACTTTGGCGATCTCGCGCAGGGTCGCATCCTGGAACACGACATAGGCCGGCACCCCGTGCTCGCGCGCGGTGCCCATGCGCCAGGAGCGCAGGCGCTCGAAGATCTGCTGCTCGTCGCGCGACAGCTCGGTCTCTTCATACCCGCTGCTGCGCGAAGACGACGGCCGCTTGGCCTTGACCGGCTTCTGGTACTGGCGCAGCTGCACCTTCTGTTCTCCCTTGAGCACCGGACGCGCGGCGTCCGTCAGCTTGAGGGAGCTGAAGGCGTCGTGGTCGACCGTGACGAAGCCGAGCGCGATCGCCTGGCGCATGATGGCGCGCCATTCCTGTTCGGAGCGGTCGGCGCCGATGCCGTAGACGGTGAGCTTGTCGTGGTGCCACTGGCTGATGCGCTCCGTTTGCGCGCCGCGTAGCACGTCGATCACGTGGCCCGCCGCAAACCGTTGATCGACGCGATACACGGTCGACAGCAGCTTTTGCATCGGCACCGTGCCGTCGACCTGCACCGGCGGGATCAGGCAGGTGTCGCAGTTGCCGCAGGGGCCGGAGCGCTCGCCGAAGTAATCGAGCAGGCGCATGCGCCGGCAGCTGAGCGTTTCGCACAGGCCGAGCATGGCGTCGAGCTTCATCGACAGCACGCGCTTGAAGGTTTCGTCGGCCTCGGATTCGTCGATCATCCGGCGCTGCAGCACCACGTCCTGCAAGCCGTAGGCCATCCAGGCGCTGGCGGGGGCGCCGTCGCGGCCGGCGCGGCCGGTCTCCTGGTAATAGCCCTCGATGCTCTTCGGGAGGTCGAGGTGGCAGACGAAACGCACGTCCGGCTTGTCGATGCCCATGCCGAAGGCGATGGTCGCCACCATCACGATATTCTCTTCGCGCAGGAAGCGCGACTGGTTCGCGGCCCGCACGCTGTGGTCCATGCCGGCGTGGTAGGCCATGGCGCGGATGCCGTGCTCGTTCAGGAAGTCCGCGGTTTCCTCGACTTTTTTACGCGACAGGCAGTAGACGATGCCGGAGTCCTGGGCGTGCTCGCTCGAGATGAAATCGATCAGCTGCTTGCGGCCGGTGGTCTTCTCGACGATCGAGTAGCGGATGTTCGGGCGGTCGAACGAAGACACGAACTGGCGCGCCTCAATCAGCTGCAGGCGGTGCGCGATCTCGGCGCGGGTCTGCTGGTCGGCGGTGGCCGTCAGCGCGATGCGCGGGATGGTGGGGTAGCGCTCGTGCAGCACCGACAGGCGGATGTACTCGGGCCGGAAATCATGGCCCCACTGCGACACGCAGTGCGCCTCGTCGATGGCGAAGAGAGCGATCGGCGAGGCGTCGAACAGTTCGAGGCAGCGCTGGGTGAGCAGGCGTTCGGGCGCCACGTAGACCAGGTCGATCTCGCCGTTGCGCACCAGGCGCTCGATGCGCAGGGTCTCTTCGAAGGTCTGGGTCGAGTTGAGGAAGGCGGCGCGCACGCCGACTTCCTCGAGCGCGTCGACCTGGTCCTGCATCAGCGCGATGAGGGGCGAAACGACCACGCCCACGCCGTCGCGCAGCAGCGCGGGGATCTGGTAGCACAGCGACTTGCCGCCGCCGGTGGGCATCAGGACGAGGGCGTCGCCGCCGCCGGCCACGCACTCGACGATCTCGGCCTGCTGCCCGCGGAAGGCGGGGTAGCCGAAGACCGTTTCGAGGACGTGGAGGGCGCGCGTTTGAAGCTCGGTTGTCATGCTGGGAATAAGTTTTGCTGAAGCACCTGGAAAGAGGTCATTCCGCCCAGGTCACCAGATTGAAATGCGCGGTCACGAGAACGACGATACCGAACACGATACGGTACCAGGCGAAAATCGTGAAGTCGTGCGTGCTGATGTAGCGCAGGAGCCAGCGCACGCACAGGAAGGCCGACGCGAACGCGGCCAGGCCGCCCAGTCCGAACATGGGGATGTCGGCCATCGATAGCAAGTGGCGCTCCTTCACCACCGAGTACACGGTGGCCGAGAGCAGGGTCGGAATCGCCAGGAAGAAGGAGAATTCGGTGGCCGCCTTGCGCGAGAGGCCGAACAGCATGCCGCCGATAATGGTCGCGCCGGAACGGCTGGTGCCGGGGATCAGGGCGAAGGCCTGGGCCACGCCGACCTTCAGGGCGTCGAGCGGGCTCATCTCGTCCACGGTTTCGACGCGTGCAAGGCGGTTGCCGCCGGTGTGGCGCCGCTCCACCCACAGGATCACCAGGCCGCCGACGATGAAGGCGGTCGCGACCGGCACCGGCGAGAACAGTTCCGCCTTGATGGTTTCGTTGAACAGGAAGCCGAGCACGGCCGCCGGAATGAAGGCGATGATCAAATTGGTCACGAACTTGCGCTGCTTCGGGTCCGAGCCCAGGCCGGTCGCCACATTCGCGATGCGCTGGCGATATTCCCAGATCACGGCCAGCATGGCGCCGGCCTGGATCGCGATTTCGAAGACCTTGACTTTATCGCCGGTGAAATTGAGCAGGCTGCCCGCCAGGATCAGGTGGCCGGTGGAGGAAATCGGGAGGAATTCGGTGAAGCCCTCGACCAGGCCCATGATGATCGCCTTGATGGCGAGAAGGATATCCATGAATTCGTGGCAGCTTGATCAGCGGTGAAGTGGGTTGATGGATGAGTGCAGATGCGGCGGGGGCCAAGCTTAACATGCACGAGAACGGCGCCATTGCGCGCGTCGTGCCGCCTTCGTCCAGCATGAGATTGTACCCTGTGGACATTACTGCTGGGTTAGCCGCGTGCGCGACATCGGCATTTCTGTCGTGCGCCGGTCGCGCAAACGCGTGCTACACTCAAGCCATGAGTATTTTCGTGGTCCTCATCCTTGCCGCGCTCGCGTGGGCGGCATTTCACGGTTGGCAGTTGCCCAACTCCTTGCGTTACCGTCCCTCCCAGGGCCGGGCCTGGCGCAGCACATTCCCCGCCGCTTCCCGTAAAGACATCCGCGATTTCCTGTCGGTGTTCGTGTCGGCCTTTTCCTGCCGCGACAGCGAAAAGCAGCACTTCCGTCCGGACGACGAGGTGCTCGGCATCTACCGCGCGGTCAACCCGACCCGCCGGGTGCCGGACGCCGGCGAACTCGAGACGCTGGCCAGGGCGCTGCGCGACAAGTACGGCCTGATGCTGGACGAGATCTGGCACGAGGGGCTGACCCTCGGCGGCCTGTTCCAGCGGGTGCAGCAGGCGCGCGGCAAGCCGGCTACTGCCTGAGCATTCATCTTCCCTTTGCAGATTACCCGCGCCGGATAGGGCGGGCTCTTGTATTTGTGGCAGCATGACGGCATGTGCCGGCCATGCTCAAGCAAAAGCTCAACTGGAAGCGGCCCGTGTTCTACTCGCTGCTGCCTGTCTTCCTCGTCATGGTCTTCCTCGGCTTCCCGCTGCCGGTCGCGCCGCCGCCCGCCACCAAGCCGGCTCAGGAGCAGACTATTGTCGTCAAGAAGAAGAAAAAGCGTCTTGGACTGTTCGTGTCCGGAACCGATTGCGATGGCAGCTGAAGAGATAACGCGGGGTTGTCGGCTTCGCCGGCCGCGCGTTCAACCAGCGCAAAAATGGAAGACACTCGCCGTTTTACTGTCTTCCAATTTGCCGCCCGGATAAATTTGCGTTTATGCTCATCTTCTTGCGTTATAAAAATACTACAGAGCCGTACGAAGAAGCCCCCTGAACGATGAGCGACATTAAACTTTTTAAATTGACGAACGGCGAGGCCAAGGAGCTTCAAGGAAAATCCTCTGGACTGGAAAAACCGCTGCAATGCTTGATCGAAGCAAATCTCGTTACGCTACTCAATATCCGTTTTCTGGCAAGCGAGTACTCGACAGGTAAGCATCATGGTGGCCGGATCGATTCGCTTGGTTTGGATGAAAACGATTGCCCCGTTATTCTGGAGTACAAACGGTCCATTGGTGAGAACGTCATCAACCAGGGCTTGTACTACCTTAACTGGCTGTTGGACCATAAAGCCGACTTCAAACTTCTTGTGCTGGAGAAGCTCGGTAAAGGAGCCGCCGAAGCAATCGATTGGAGCGCCCCGCGCGTTATTTGCATAGCAGCGGATTTCACGAAGTTCGATAGCCATGCGGTCCAGCAGATAGATCGGGCCATCGAGCTGATCCGCTATCGCCGCTTCGGTGACGATTTGCTTTTGCTGGAATCCGCAGCGTTCGGGTCCGACGCCATCATGAAGACTTCGGCGCCCAAACCTTCGAAATTGTCGCAGCCCAAAGTTGTGCCAGCGAGTGCAGCTTCATTGGACGCGAACTCAAGCAAGCCCGTGGGGCCGGACAAACCCTTTGCGGAAATCTTGCTTGGCCTACCTGAGCCAATGAGCCAACTGCTGGCCTCGCTGGAGGATTACACGATGTCCCTGGGCGACGACGTCCAGCGCAAAGAGCTTCGGCTTTACCTTGCATTCAAGCGGCTCAAGAATTTTGCGACCGTTGTGATACATAAGAAGAACTGTCTCTTGTTGTACTTGCACCTCGAGCCAGGACCAGTATTGCCCATGCTGTCAAAAGCGCGTGACGTGACGTCGATCGGACATTGGGGGACTGGTAATCTTGAGGTGACGATTGGCTCAAGCGAAGAGTTCGAGGCTGCCAAGCCATTTATTCTGGCCGCCTATACAGGGCAGAGCGTTTCGTAGCTGGGCGTTCTGTTTGCGGAGCAATCCCGGCGGTTTTGAAGCTCCTGGCTAGTCCAGCTTCCTGACGGAGACCGTATCCGCCTTGATGGTGATATCGCCGAAATCGCCTTCAAGCACCAGCACGCCATCCAGGCTGCCGATGCTTTCGAGCTCGCCGAGCACACGCATGCTTTGACGGTTCGTCAGGTTTGCGCGGATATGGACCTCCCCGAATGTGATGTCGATCCGCGTTGCGCCTTGATTCCACGCCGAAAGCGCGTAGCATTTTCCGTCTTCGGTACGCAGTACCATGTCGAAGCGACGATGTGCCTGATCCAGGCTGATCGTCAACACGTCGCTTTCTTCGAGTTCGTGCAGATTCATGAGAGATGTGCGTGCCGCTTGTCCGTACAAGCTCCTTCAGCCTGCAAAGACGACATTAATCGTCTCGGCATCGACCGCCGTAGACCTGTCGTCCGGGTAGTACAGAATGCCGCCATCCTCGATGGTAGCGAGCAGGCGGGTACGGATCAGGCGCAGTGCCAGTCCAAGGGGCTGCATCGAGCCTTCTCCGTAAATGTCCGGATATTGCCCGTCGATCCCCTCCAGGGCAGCCGGGCAGCGCCAATGGGTCGCTTCCTCGAGATAGGGCTGGCCGATCCTCGCCATCACCGTGACTTCGCTGCCGTCTGGCCTGACCAGGATGTAGTGCTGTTGTGCGATTGGATTGTCTATAGGGGTTTTGATCATGATCTTGCCAGGAAGCGTGGCCAACCGTCATATGGTAGCGCGTTCCTCGGGCGGCGTGCCTGGCGCGATTCAGGCCGGCGCCGTCGCCCGTTCCAGCTCGTCCAGCCAGCGGATCGCCTGCGCGCGATCGTTCCCGCACATTTCCAGCGACGGCTGCAGCCCGCCGCAAAACGCCGGCCGTTCCGGCTGGCCGAAGATCCGGCAGCGGTTATCCTCGGCCAACTGCACGCAGCGCACGCCGGCCGGTTTCCCATTGGGCATGCCGGGAATCGGGCTGGTGATCGAGGGCGCGATGCAGCAGGCGCCGCAGTCGCTGCGGCATTGCATGGAGAGGGAAGAGGCGTTCATCAGGGCCGCAAGTATACCGCGCCCGGCGCCCGAAGCGGGCGCGTCCCCGCCCGGATTCCTGCTACGTTGTGTCCAACGCACAGCGCTCATGGAGGCCCGCATGACCAGTCCCCTTAAACCCCTGAACCGCCAGGTCGTGGTGATCACCGGCGCCACCAGCGGCATCGGCCTGGCCACCGCCCAGGAGGCGGGCAAGCAGGGGGCGAAGCTGGTGCTGGCGGCGCGTGGGGCCGATGTGCTGGATGCCGTGGTGCAGGGGCTGGTGGACAATGGCGTCGAGGCCATTGCGGTGGTGGCCGACGTGGCCGAGCGCAGCCAGGTCGAGCGCATCGCCCAAACCGCGCTCGAGCGCTTCGGGCGCATCGATACCTGGGTCAACAATGCCGGCGGCACCATCTACGGGCGCCTGGATCAAGTGAGCGAGGACGACAGCCGGCGCCTGTTCGACATCAATTTCTGGGGCATGGTGCATGGTTCGCTGGTGGCGCTGCCGATCCTGAAGCGCCAGGGCGGGGCGCTGGTCAACCTGGGCAGCGAAGCGTCCGAGGTGGCGATCCCGATGCAGGGCATGTACTCGGCCAGCAAGCATGCCGTGAAGGGGTTCACCGATGCGCTGCGGATCGAGGTCGAGCAGCTCGACCAGGCGCCGGTCTCGGTCACCCTGATCGAGCCGACCGCGGTCGATACTCCCTTGCCCCAGCACGCGCGCAACTACATGGAGCGCGAACCGAAGCTGCCCTCGCCCCAGGTCGATCCGCACCAGGTCGCCGCCGCCATCCTGCATGCGGCCGTGGTGCCGATGCGCACGGTGCGGGTCGGGATGATGGCCGAGCTCGATGTGCTGATGGAAAAGGTGGCGCCGGACCTGGCCGACCGCGTCGCCGTGCTGCAAGTGCCGCGCCAGCAGCGCGATTGCCCGCCGCGCGAGCCGGGCGGTTCGCTGTATGCTTCGCGCGCCAGCGGCCGTATTTATGGGCCGGGTGCCGGCTAGTCCGCCAGGTATTGACAGTTCCATCGAAACAACGTTTTGGTTGACTGACCCACAGGCCCCGTCTATATTCAGTGGCTGATCAGTCAGTTTCTAGGCAGAAACATGCAATGCAGCAAGCCACGCTGGGAACGCCGCAAGGATGCTCGCCCGCAAGAGCTTCTTGGCGCCGCCATCGACCTGTTCGTCGAGCGGGGCTTTGCCGCCACCCGTCTCGAGGACGTCGCGCGCCAGGCCGGCGTGTCCAAGGGCACCCTCTATCTGTATTACACCAACAAGGAAGAGCTGTTCAAGGCGGTGGTGCGTGAAAGCATCGTGCCGGTGATCGGCGAAGCCGAGGTCTCGATCAACGAATTCGACGGCCATAGCGGCGACCTGCTGCGCACCGTGATGCTGAACTGGTGGCGACGCGTGGGCCAGAGCAAGGTTTCCGGCATCAGCAAGCTGATCATGGCCGAAGCGAGCAATTTCCCCGAGCTGGCCAAGTTTTACCAGGAAGAAGTCATTACGCGCGGCACGCGCATGATCTCGTCCATGCTGGAACGCGGCGTGGCGCGCGGCGAGTTCCGCGACATCGACGTCACCCAGATGACGCAGGTCCTGATCGCCCCCATGATGATGCTGATCACCTGGAAGCATTCGGCGGTGGCGCCCTGCGACTGCGCCGAGCTGCAGCCCCAGGCCTTCCTCGACGCCTTCCTCGACATGGCCCTGCACGGCCTGCTGCCGCCAAAGCGCTGAGCCGCCTACCTCATCCCGCCGTTTTTCAGGCGTTCAACCCCCTTAAACTGCAGACTGTCGCAATTTACCCCGGTCCAGGGAGGCCCATCGCTAAGATGTGCGTCCTGAGGCCGTTCAACGATAAAATATCGGATTATTTATTTTTCCACCGAGAACTCAGATGAATATCGAACAAGCCCGCTTCAACATGATCGAACAGCAGATCCGCCCATGGAACGTCCTCGACCAGGACGTGCTGGACATGCTGCACGTCGTCAAGCGCGAACAGTTCGTGCCGGCGGCCTACCAGAACCTGGCGTTCGCGGACGTCGACAACATCCCGCTGCCGGGCGGCGGGGCGATGTTCAACCCGAAGGTCGAAGCCCGCATCATGCAGGAACTGCTGGTCAAGAAGCACGAGAACGTCCTCGAAATCGGCACCGGCTCGGGCTATATGGCGGCGCTGCTGGCGCACAAGGCGCGCCACGTGACCACCGTCGAGATCCAGCCGGAAGCCGCGGCCCTGGCGCGCGAGAACCTGGCGCGCGCCGGCATCAATAACGTGACCGTCGAGGAAGGCAACGGCGCCTCCGGCTGGGAAAAGGGCGCGCCGTACGACGTGATCGTGGTGTCGGGCGCGCTGCCGGTGCTGCCGGAAGCGCTGGTGAAGCAGGTGAAAGTGGGCGGCCGCATCGCCGTGATCCTGGGCGAAGCCCCGGCGATGAGCTTCAACATCGTCACCCGCACCTCGGAAACCGCGACCGACACGGTCAGGATTTTCGAGACCATCGCCAAGCCGCTGACCGGCGCCGTCGCGCCGTCGCGCTTCCAGTTCTGAGGCCGCGATGCAGCACGTGACCGCCCCCGAGTTGGCCGCACGGCTGGCCGACCCGGCGCAGGAACAGCCCTTGTTGCTGGACGTGCGCGAAAACTGGGAATTCGAGACCTGCCATATCGCGGGCTCGACCCAGATACCGATGCACCTGATCCCGCTGCGCGCCGGCGAATTGCCGGACGAGCGCGAGATCGTGTGCATCTGCCACCATGGAGCGCGCAGCATGCAGGTCGCGAACTTCCTGGAACGTAACGGATTTGAAAACGTAACGAATTTGACGGGCGGAATACACGCCTGGGCCCTGCAGGTCGATCCTTCGATGCCGAAGTATTGACCTGATTCCAAAACTTTGATGACTCCTGTGGAGAATGCAATGCAGAAACCCCTCATAGCCGTGCTGCTTGCCAGCGCATTTTGCTCGCTGAACGCAAGCGCGGCCGACCTGATCCAGGTGTACCAGCAGGCGCTGGCCAACGACGCGACCTTCGCCAGCGCGCGTGCGTCGGCGGCCGCCGGCCGTGAGCGGATCGCACAGGGGAAAGCAGGGCTGCTGCCGAACGTGGGCATCACCGGTAGCATGATCAAGAACGACCGCGACGAATCGCCGTGGAACGAAGGCGCGGTGATCGGCCGCGATCCGGTCACCGGCAGCGACATCATCGTGCCGGGCAGCGGCTCGAACCTGCGCACCTCGCAGTGGTCGCTGGTGCTGACCCAGCCGCTGTTCCGCTGGGACCGCTGGGAAACCTACCAGCAGAGCAAGCTGCAGCAGGCCGTCTCCGAAGCGCAATTTGCCCAGGCCCAGCAAGACCTGATCACGCGCGTGGCGCAAGCCTACTTCGACGTGCTGGCGGCCCAGGACAAGCTGGAGTCGACCCGCGCCCAGAAGACCGCGGTGACCGAGCAGCTGGCCTCGGCCAAGCGCAACTTCGAAGTCGGCACCCAGACCATCACCGACACCCACGAAGCGCAGGCGGCCTACGACCTCGTGATCGCCCAGGAATTCGCGGCCGTGAACGACCTCGAGAACCGCCGCAGCGCCCTGCAGGCCATCATCGGCACCACCCCGGCCGACCTGGCCCAGCTGAAAGCCGGCATCACCCTGAATGCGCCATCGCCGGCCAACGTCGACCCGTGGGTGTCCTCGGCCGAGAACCAGAACTACGGCGTCACGGTATCGCAGCTGAACGTGGAACTGGCCAAGCGCGAGATCTCGCGCACCCGCGCCGGCCACTACCCGACCCTCGACCTGGTGGCGGGCCGCTCGCGTACCCAGATCCATGGCCAGGCAGCGGCGTCGGGCATCGGCACCAACAACAGCATCGGCGTGCAGTACACGGTGCCGATCTTCAGCGGCTTCAGCGTCACCAGCCGCGTGCGCGAAACCATCGCCCTGGAAGACAAGGCGCGCAACGACCTGGAAGCGACCCGCCGCCAGGCCGCCCTGCAGGCGCGCCAGTCCTACCTCGGCGTGAACAGCGGCATGGCGCAGGTGAAGGCGCTGGAAGCGGCGGAAGTGTCGAGCCAGTCGGCGCTGGAATCGAACAAGCTGGGTTACCAGGTGGGCGTGCGCATCAACATCGACGTGCTGAACGCGCAGCGCCAGCTGTACCAGACCCGCACCGACCTGTCGCGTGCGCGCTACGACACGATCCTGAACGGCCTGCGCCTGAAGGCGGCCGCCGGTTCGCTGCGCGAATCGGACCTGGCCGCGGTGAACACGCTGCTCCAGAACTGATCGTTTCGGCGGGTATATCCCGCGATCAATTGTTAAAAAGCCCGAACCACACCGGTTCGGGCTTTTTACCATTTCAGCTCTGGCTGAACCTGCTTTGAACCTCAAATAGTTGACGCACGACAAGTCGTGCGCGGGCGGATTTTTTTGCAAAACTGATAAACTGGCAACGTTAATGCGCATTCAAACGGCAGCCAACACGGGCCCGACCACCGGTGCTCCGAAGTCAGATTTTTCTTCCCTAAGGATAAATAACATGCAAAAGAATATCGCGATCGTCGGCGCCGGTTTCTCCGGGGCCGTCATTGCACGCCAGCTCGCGGAAGCAGGCTATCAAGTCGAGATCTTCGAATCGCGCCCTCACATCGCGGGCAACTGCCATTCCGAACGCGACGCCGAAACCGGCGTCATGGTGCACATCTACGGACCGCACATCTTCCACACCGACATCGAGCGCGTCTGGGAGTACGTGAACCGCTATAGCCGTTTCATGCCCTATGTGAACCGGGTCAAGGCGATCACCAACAACAGCGTCTACACGCTGCCGATCAACCTGCTCACCATCAACCAGTTCTTCGGCAAGACCTTCCGCCCGGCCGAAGCCCAGGAATTCCTGGCCTCGCTCGGCGACAAGTCGATCGAGAATCCGGTGACCTTCGAAGACCAGGCGCTGCGTTTCGTCGGCCGCGAGCTGTACGAAGCCTTCTTCAAGACCTATACCGTCAAGCAGTGGGGCATGCAGCCGACCGAACTGCCGGCCAGCATCCTGAAACGCCTGCCGGTGCGCTTCAACTACGACGACAATTACTTCGCCCACAAATACCAGGGCATGCCGGAAGACGGCTACACCGCGCTGGTCGAGAAGATCCTCGACGTGCCGGGCGTTACCGTGCACCTGAACACCACCTTCGATCCGGCCAACAAGGGCGACTACGCCCACGTGTTCTACAGCGGCCCGATCGACGCCTGGTTCAAGCACACCGAAGGCCGCCTGCCGTACCGCACGCTGGACTTCGAAGTGTTCCGCGACACCGGCGACTACCAGGGCAATGCCGTCATCAATTATTGTGACAATGCACAGCCTTATACCCGCATCACCGAGCACAAGCACTTCTCGCCGTGGGAAAAGCACGAGAAGACCCTGCTGTACAAGGAATACAGCCGCCAGTGCGAAGAAAAGGACATTCCCTACTACCCGATCCGCCAGGCGCGCGACAAGGAGCAGCTGGAACGTTACGTCAAGGTGGCGAACGACGAGCCGAACGTGACGTTCGTGGGCCGCCTCGGCACCTATCGTTACCTGGACATGGACGTGACCATCAACGAAGCGCTGTCGACGGCCGACAAGTTCCTGGAATGTGCGACCAACAACCAGCGTATGCCGGCGTTCGTGATCGATCCGCTGGCTTGATGTCGAACGGTGTGGGCGGATATTCCGCCCACACCGGCATACGCGGCGTTACGCGCCGCGTTGTTTACGCCACTCGATCATTTCGGCGATGGTCAAGATCGGGAAGCCGTGCAAGGCGGCGAACTCCTCGATCTGCTCCCCGCGCATCATCGTCCCATCCGGATTCATCAACTCGCACAGCACCGATGCCGGCTGTAGCCCGGCCATGATGGCGAGGTCGACCGAGCCTTCGGTATGGCCGGCGCGCGCCAGCACGCCGTTCGGGGTCGCGCGCAGCGGGAACACGTGGCCGGGGCGCACCAGGTCTTCCGGTTTCGCATCCGCCGCGATGGCGGTGCGGATGGTGGTGACGCGGTCCAGGGCCGACACGCCGGTGGTGACGCCATGGCGCGCCTCGATCGAGACCGTGAACGGGGTGCCGTAGCGGCTGCCGTTTTCAAGCACCATTGGCGGCAGTTCCAGCGCGCGCACCTTGTCGGCGGACAGGCACAGGCACACGATGCCGCTGCATTCGCGGATCAGGAGCGCCATGGTTTCGACGCTCAGCTTTTCCGCGGCGACGATCAGGTCGGCCTCGTTCTCGCGGTCGAAATCGTCGAGCAGGATGACAGGGACACCGTTGCGGGTGGCTTCCAGGGCAGCGGCGATGCGGCCTTCCAGGTCGGTGCTGTGAAGGGTAGGGGGGGTGGTGACTAACATGTGAAACGCTCCTCGCGAAATGGCTATGGCGAAAAACGCATCAGGGCAAAGCGGATACGCACGCTCTCCCAGCCATCAAGGACGGCAGGAACAGCGCATGACAGCGCACATCTTCTTTCATCCGGACTATACCGTCGGCCCTGGCTTCTCACCAGGTCTGCTGACCCTGCTCACGCAGGCGCTCGCGGGCTCGGCCCATTGCAGGCCATACCGCCGGTGGGGAATCGCACCCCGCCCCGAAGACGTATTGATTTGTTGCCTGGGGATCCAGGCGGGGGATAGTGTAGCAGCGCCCGGCAGAGCTTGCCGGGCGCTGCTAGTTTTCAGCTGGAGAGGCCGGCGCCAGCGGCATTGTCCTTGCGCTCGATGAGCTCGACCTTGTAGCCGTCCGGGTCGGTGATGAAGGCGATCACGGTGGTGCCGCCCTTGACCGGGCCCGGTTCGCGGGTGATGTTGCCGCCGGCTGCGCGCACGGTGTCGCAGGTGGCGTAGATGTCGTCGGCCGAGATGGCGATGTGGCCATAGGCGGTGCCCATGTCGTAGCTGTCGGTGCCGTAGTTGTAGGTCAGCTCGAGTTCGGCGTGGTCGGGGTTGCTGCCGTAGCCGAGGAAGGCGAGCTTGTACTTGTATTCGGGGTTGTCGCTGGTGCGCAGCAGTTTCATGCCGAGCACATTGGTGTAGAAGTCGATGGAGCGTTGCAGGTCGCCGACGCGAAGCATGGTGTGCAGGATGCGCATGGGGGGTCTTTCAGGAGAAACGGAAAGAGGGCATTTTATGCGGTGGGCGCGGTTTTTGCAGGGCGGCAGCCGGATGCCGCGCGGGCGGACATCCGGACATTGAACGCGACGTTCAGTTCTCGAGGCGCGAGGTCAGCGTGATCTCGGCGTTCAGCAGCTTCGACACCGGGCAGTTTTCTTTGGCGGTGGTGGCGGCCTTATCAAAAGCTTCCTGGCTGGCGCCGGGGATCTTCGCCACCAGGTCGAGGTGCACGGCGGTGATCGAGAAGCCGCCTTCGACCTTTTCCATCGATACGGTGGCCGTGGTGCGCAGTTCTTCGGCGGTCAGGCCGGCCTGGCCGAGCTGGCCGGACAGGGCCATCGTGAAGCAGCCGGCGTGGGCGGCGCCGATCAGTTCTTCCGGGTTGGTGCCGGGGCCGTCTTCGAAGCGGGTGTTGAAGCCGTACTGGGAATCCCTGAGGACGCCGCTGCCGGTCGAGACCGCACCCTTGCCGTCCTTCAGGCCGCCGCTCCAGACGGCGCTGCCGTTGCGTTTAATGGTCATTGCTGTTTTCCTTTATCGGTTCTTGCCCGGTTCCGAATCGACGGAATCGTGGCGCGCCATCGAGCGATGGCGGTCGGGTTGGGGATTGGCCTGGCCGCTGGCGCCGGGCTTCGGATCGACGGCGCGGTCCAGGCCCTCGTCGTTGGTGCCGTAGCAGTCGGTGTTCTGCAGGCCCTGGGCGATGTCTTCGGCGGCCTGCTTGATGACGCCGCGCGGTTCCTGGTCCTGGCCGTCCGGGCTTTCGTCGCGCTCGTGAGGCTGGCGCTTGACCTGGTCGTTTTCAATCGGGGCCTTCGTGTTCACGAAGCGGTCTTTGGTTTCAGTCACCATGTTGCTCTCCTTGCATGTGCTTTGACTGAATCGTAAGCGTTTGCGGCGAATGAAGTCGCGCAATTGGCCCTTTGACGTGGGAATGAGAGATGCTTTTTTGCAATTGAACGGCTAACATGATGGCTTCGCCCAGCCGCCCGGACCGCATCGTGACTACCGACGCCCTCATCGAACATCAGCACCTGGAAAACTGCCGGAACTGCGGCGCCATCACACAAGGTAATTTCTGCCAGCAGTGCGGGCAGGCGACCCACCTGCACGTGCCGAGCGCGCGCGAATTCCTGCACGAATTCGTCGCCCACTACGTGGCGCTCGAGGGCAAGCTGTGGCATTCCCTGAAGCTCTTGATTTTCAAACCGGGACTGCTGACCCGCGAATACATCGAAGGCCGGCGCGTACGCTACGTCGAGCCGCTGCGTCTGTACCTCAGCTTCAGCATCATTTTCTTCTTCGTCATCAAGATGAGCGGCGTGGAGATCATCAACCTGGGCGAGAGCGAGCGGTCGCCGCAGGCCGAACGAGCCCAGGCGGCCCTCACTGCGCCTGCCACCGCGCCCGATAAGGCGAAACCCGGGAAAATCGAGAGCAAGCAGATCGAAGTACAGGCGTTTGGCGAGTACAGCAAGAGCTTGAGCGATCGGATCAACAAGGTCCTGTCCTTGCCGCGTGACCAGCTCAAGGACCTGGCCAAGCGCACCTTCTTCAGCTATGTCCCCTACGCGATCTTCCTGATGATGCCGGTGTTTGCCCTCTACCTGAAGCTTCTCTACCTCGGTTCCGGCCGACGCTATGGCGAACATTTCCTGTTCGCCTTGCACAGCAATGCCTTCGCCTTTCTCATGCTGAGCCTGTTTGTCGTGGCGGACGGCTGGAACTTCGTGCGTTTCGTGCTGCTGGCGTGGCTGACCTTCTACCTGCCGACGGCGCTGCGCCGTGTCTATGGCGGCGGCCGCACCGTCACCGCGCTGCGCTGGGCGGTCCTGATGTTCCTGCATGTAATCACCATGGGCATCGCCATGACGGCGGCGATCAGCATGATCTTGCTCTGAGGCCGGGCTAGCGCTTATACTCGCTCATACTGTTTATTTGTACAGTCATTTGCCGCCCATCCGCCCGGGCTCGTATGGCAGACGCTGGGAGAATCGGTTAATCTCGCAGCTCCTTAGCAACCACCCGAGACATGCCTGTGACGCCTGAACCGCAACAAATCATCGCGCTCGTGGTGCGGCAAAACACTCCCGGCATCGACGAGCCCGTCAAGCGGCTGGTCGACTACCTGGAGGCGTCCGGCTATCGCGTGGTGTTCGAGGCCGACACTGCGGCCCACCTCGGCATGGCGGAGGTGGAAGCCATGAGCGTGGCCGAGATCGGCGAACGCGCGGATTACGCGGTGGTCATGGGCGGCGACGGCACCATGCTAGGCATCGCGCGCCAGCTGGCGCGCTACGACATCCCGCTGATCGGCATCAACTCCGGCCGCCTGGGCTTCATCACCGACATCCCGATCGACCGCATGGTTCCGGCCCTGGACGAGATCCTCAAGGGCGGCCAGGTGCAGGCCGAAGAGCGCACCCTCCTGGCGGCGCGCGTGGTGCGCGACGGCGCCGAGATCTATTGCAGCGTCGCCTTCAACGATGTGGTGGTGGCGCGCGGCACCGGCGCCGGCATGGTCGAGCTGCGCGTGACGGTGGATGGCGAATTCATGTACAACCAGCGTTCGGACGGCCTGATCGTCTCGACCCCGACCGGCTCCACCGCGTATGCGCTGTCGGCCGGCGGCCCGCTGCTGCATCCGCGCCTGCAGGGCGTGACCCTGGTGCCGATCGCGCCGCATGCGCTGTCGAACCGCCCGATCGTGGTGCCGGAAGAGAGCGAGATCGTGGTCGAGCTGGTCGCCGGGCGCGACATCAGCGTCAACTTCGACATGCAGACGTTTACCAGCCTGCAGCTGGGCGACCGTATCGTCATCTCGCGCTCGCCGCACACGATCACCTTCCTGCATCCCTGCGGCTGGAGCTATTACCATACGCTGCGTGAAAAGCTGCACTGGAACGAATACCCGACCAACGAAGGCAAGCTCGGTTGAACGAGACATCGAGCTACACAGGAGACCCGATTTTTCATGCTGCGCACACTTACCATCCGTGACTTCGTCATCGTCGACACGATCGAACTCGAGTTCTCGAACGGTTTCACGGTGTTCACCGGCGAGACCGGCGCCGGCAAGTCGATCCTGATCGACGCGCTGCAACTGGCGCTGGGCGGGCGCGGCGACGCGAGCATGGTGCGCGAAGGCGCGGCCAAGGCCGACATCACCGCCGAATTCGTGCTCGGCACCACGCCGCGCTCCTGGCTGGCCGCCAACGAGTTCAATGTGGAAGAGGGCACCGCGCTGGTGCGCCGCGTGATCGACAACGCCGGCCGCTCCAAGGCCTGGATCAACGGCGTCAGCGCCACCGCGACCCAGCTGCGCGACCTGGGCGAGATGCTGGTCGACATCCACGGCCAGCACGCGCACCAGTCGCTGCTGAAAACCGAGGCGCAGCGCGAGCTGCTCGACAACCAGATCGCCGTGCGCGAGCCGGGCACGATGGCCGACATCCTCGAGATCCAGACCGCCTACAAATCCTGGCGCGCCCTGGTGCGCCAGCGCGAGGAATTCGAGAACGACGCGCGCAACGTGCTGCTCGAGCGCGAACGCCTCGAATGGCAGGTCGGCGAACTCGACAAGCTGGCGCCGAAGGCCGGCGAATGGGCCGAGATCAGCAACGAGCACAGCCGCCTGTCGCACGCCGCCAGCCTGCTCGACGGCGCCCAGGAAGCGCTGCAGGCGATCTCGGAATCGGACAGCCCGATCCTGTCGCAGCTGTCTTCGCTGAACTCGAAGCTGGGCAAGCTGGTGGACGTCGACGCCCAGCTGCAGACCGTGCTCGACTGCATGGAGCCGGCCCGCATCCAGCTGCAGGAAGCGGTGTACGCGCTCAACAACTACATCGACAAGGTCGAGCTCGACCCGGACCGCCTGCGCGAAGTCGACGCCCGCATGGACGCGCTGCACAGCGCCGCCCGCAAGTTCCGCACCACGCCGGAAGAGCTGCACGAAGAGCATGCGGCCCTCAAGGCCAAGCTGCAGCAGCTGGCCGACGCCAGCGACCTCGAAGGTCTGCGCAAGCAGGAAGACAAGGCCAAGGCCGCCTACATGACGGTGGCGCAGCGCATGTCGAAGCGGCGCGCCGCGGCGGCCGTCGAGCTGGGCCGCCAGGTCACGGCCGCGATGCAGGAACTGAGCATGAGCGGCGGCAGCTTCGCGGTGGCGCTGAGCGAAGGCGAGCCGGGCGCGCATGGCCTGGAGCAGGTCGAATTCCTGGTCGCCGGCCACACCGGCGTCGCCCCGCGGCCGCTGGCCAAGGTGGCGTCGGGCGGCGAACTGGCGCGCATCTCGCTGGCGATCGCCGTGATCACCGCGCACGCCACCACCACCCCGACCCTGATCTTCGACGAGGTCGACACCGGCATCGGCGGCGGCGTGGCCGAGGTGGTCGGCCGCCTGCTCAAGCGCCTGGGCCAGCAGCGCCAGGTGCTGTGCGTGACCCACCTGCCGCAGGTGGCGAGCCAGGCCAACCAGCATTTCCAGGTGGCCAAGGGCACCACGGGCGAAGGCCGCACCGTGTCGCGCATCGACGTGCTCGACAACCGGGCGCGGGTGGAAGAGGTGGCGCGCATGCTGGGCGGGATCGAGATTACCGAGACCACGCGCAAGCATGCGCGGGAATTGCTGGCGTCCTGAGCGATGTCGCCTGATGCCATCGTCCGCTGCCTGCTGGAGGACGATGGCGCCTGCCGGGATATCAATTTTTCAGAGCATATTTCGACTGCGGGCGCCCAGGCCCTGGTCACGGTGATCGCAATACGCTGGCAGCTGACGCGCGCCACGGATGGCGACGGCAATGCGATTGCCCAGGGCACGCTGCAGGATTGCCTGTCGCGCCCAAGCGGAGCGCTGTCCACGGTGTGGCAGGGACCGGCCATTCCGCGCCACCTCCAGGCCTTTTTTCACTGGACTTGCATCGACCGGGTGTTTTGTGAGCTGACCTTTTTCCCTGCAGACCTGGACCGGCCGCGGTTCGTACTGGAGGACTTCCTGCGGGTGTTGGCAGTGTTTGTCCTGGCAGCCCAATCCGACGAGTACTACGTGCGTTTCGAAGACGCGTCGTGGTCGCATGCCGCAAGCAGCAGCGAAAGCGTCATCTTTTCGCACGAGACCATGCCGCTGAAACCGGTGGTCTGAGCCATTGATAGTGCCAAGTCGAGGTGTTGCGTCTTCGGCACGGGCGGACTACGTGCCCGACGATGACGCGCTCGCCCTGGACTGCTTCTCGTCCCGGAAGCGGACATACAGTGTTGCCGCACCAATTCCTTCGCTGGAACTGACGGTCTTCAGTTCCAGGAATGCCTGCGCGCGCATCAGTCCGCTCAATTTCGCGTAGCCGTAGTTGCGGGCATCGAAGTCCGGATTGGTCTTCGTGATCAGGGCACCCACGCCGGATAGTGGGGCCCAGCCATCGTCGCGCATCGCGGCGGTGACGGCATCTTTCAGGATGCTTTCCAGCTGCTTGCTTCCTGCCGTCTCGACCGGCGCAGTGGGCGCGGGCGACGTGGCTGCGCGCAGGATCTCGGTGTACACGAACTTGTCGCAGGCGACGACGAAGGGCGGCGGCGTCTTCTGCTCGCCGAAGCCGTACACCACCAGCCCGGATTCGCGGATCCGGGTTGCCAGCCGCGTGAAATCGCTGTCGGACGACACCAGACAGAAGCCGTCCACGCGGCCCGAATGCAGCAAGTCCATCGCATCGATGATGAGCGCGCAATCGGTCGCGTTCTTTCCGCTCGTATAGCTGAACTGCTGGATCGGCTGCAAGGCGTGCTGGTTCAGCGTTTCCTTCCAGCCTCTCAGGTTCGGCGTGGTCCAGTCGCCATAGACGCGCTTGACCGTGGCAACGCCGTATTTCGAGACCTCGACCAATAACTCCCGGATGATCGAGGACTGTGCATTATCGGCGTCGATCAGCACCGCTAGGCGGACGTTGTGTTGGGTTCCCATGAAGCGCAGTCTCCTTTCGCAGCATCAGTATCTGCGAAAGTGCTTATCCGCAGGACGGAGCCAAGGAAATTATCCCAGTCGAATACGCCGAGATGGCCGCGGGACGAACACCGAGGATTTCCGTTCTATGGCAAAGTAGCCAACGTTCCGCATCCGCGAACGCGACCACAACAACACAGGAGGAAAGTCCAATGAGCATCGACAAAGTGCTGTACCGCGCCCAGGCCACGTCGCAAGGCGGCCGTGAAGGCAGCTCGAAAAGTTCCGACGGCGTCCTGGACCTGCAACTGAGCACCCCGAAGGAACTCGGCGGTGGCGGCGGCCCCGGCACCAATCCCGAGCAGCTGTTCGCGGCCGGCTATTCGGCCTGCTTCCTGGGGGCGCTGAAATTCGTGGCGAGCCAGGCCAAGGTGACGCTGCCGCAAGACCTGACCGTGACCGGCGACGTCGGCATCGGCCAGATCCCGACCGGCTTCGGCATCGAGGTCGACCTCACGGTCAACGGCCCCGGCATGGACCAGCAGCAGCTGCAGGAACTGGTCGACAAGGCCCACATCGTCTGCCCCTACTCGAACGCCACCCGCAACAACATCGACGTGCGTCTGCGCGTGACGACCTGAGCTGACCCGCTGTTGTAAGCCTTCCACATGCGTGGCGGAAGGGGAGGCCAATCTATAATAGTGCCTCCCTTTTCACCATCGTCGCTCATGCCATTCAGAAAAGAACCGCCTTTCACCCACGGTACCGTTCCCGGCAACGCCATCGTGCTGGTCAACCTCGGTACCCCGGACGAGCCCAGCCGCAAGGCGGTGCGCCGTTACCTGAAGCAGTTCCTTTCCGATCCGCGCGTGGTCGAGATTCCGTCGAAGGTGTGGTGGTTCATCCTGCACCTGTTCATCCTGCCTTTCCGCTCGGGCAAGTCGGCCGCGAAGTACCGCACCATCTGGACCAGGGACGGCTCGCCGCTGAAGGTGTTCACTTCCAGGCAAGCGACGCTGCTGGGCAAGCAGCTGGCGGAGCGCGAGCACGAGAACGTGAAGGTAGTGATGGCGATGCGCTACGGCTCGCCGTCGCTGCCCGAGGTGCTGGACCAGCTGAAAGCCGAACACGTCGAGCGCATCGTCGTGCTGCCGGCCTATCCGCAGTATTCCGGCACCACCACGGCCTCGATCTGGGACGCCGTCTACGCCCACTTCGGCAAGGTGCGCAACGTTCCCGAGCTGCGCCTGGTGAAGCACTACCACGACCACGAGGGCTACATCGAGGCGCTGCGCGAGCGCGTCGAATCGTATTGGGAAACCCACGGCCGCGGCCAGAAGCTGGTGATGAGCTTCCACGGCGTGCCGAAGCGCACCCTGATGCTGGGCGACCCCTATTTCTGCGAATGCCACAAGACCGCGCGCCTGCTGGCGGTGGCCCTGGGCATGGGCGCCGACGAGTACGTCGTCACCTTCCAGTCGCGCTTCGGCAAGGCCGAGTGGCTGCAGCCGTATACCGCGCCGACGGTGCAGGAACTGGCGCGCCAGGGTCTCGAACGCATCGACGTGATCTGTCCGGGCTTTACCAGCGACTGCCTGGAAACCCTGGAAGAAATCAATATGGAAGTGCGGCACGATTTCGAATCTGCCGGCGGCAAGGAATTCCACTACATTCCTTGCCTGAACGATTCGCCGGCCTGGATCGCGGGCCTGGCCGAAATCGCCGAACAGCACCTGGTCGGCTGGCCGACCATCCTCAGCCCGGCCCAGCGCGCGGCCCAGAAGCGCGACGCGCTGGTGGGCGCCCAGTACGCGGCCCAGCTGGGCGCGGAAGCCGGTGTTGCCGACCTGTTAAAATAAACGGTTGCCCGACGGCGTCGCCGCCATCACGAATGCCACGGCGACGCACTGATCCCGACGTAGCACAGCCACGCGAGCACCGCGATGGTATAGAGCACGACAGCACTACTGATCAGTTGAAGTCTCATGATGGTTTCCTTGAAGCCAGCGATCAGCTTGTCGCAAGCTTGACAAGAAGGTTAAGACTTTTCTCAGGGAAATGATTCAGGTAAACCGTAAATCTTGTAACAAATGATTTCTACTTTTTCAGCATGGTATCTCTGCAATACCCCTTGAAAATGTAGGAGATCGCCCCATCTGGTTGCCTGTGTGTCAGGCAGGACACGTTGTATATTCAGCCAAGTCCTTGATTCTAGGAGTTTTTTCGATGCAAGACCAAGAAAACCAAGAGGTGTCCCAGCAGCAGTCGCAGGCCGATGCCGCTGCTGCCGCCAATGAAGCCGCCCAGGCGAGCGCAGGCCAGGCCGGTGTGCCGCCGAGCGCCGACGCAGCCATGCAGTCGGACCTGGAAGCACAGCTGAGCGCCACCGAAGCCAAGCTGGCCGAAACCCATGACGCCTTCATGCGCGCCAAGGCCGACGCGGAAAACATCCGCCGCCGCGCCCAGGAAGATGTCAGCAAAGCCCATAAATTCGCCATCGAAAGCTTCGCCGAGGCCATGGTGCCGGTGCGCGACAGCCTGGAAATGGCGCTGAAGGTCGAAACCCAGACCGTGGAAGCGATGCGCGAAGGCGTCGAGATGACGCTCAAGCAGCTCGCCGCCGCGTTCGAGAAGAACCGCCTGGTCGAAGTGATGCCGCAGGCGGGCGAGAAGCTGGACCCGAACAAGCACCAGGCCGTGGCCGTGGTGCCGTCCGAGCAGGAGGCCAATACCGTGGTCACCGTGCTGCAGAAGGGCTACATGATTGCCGACCGCCTCTTGCGGCCGGCCATCGTGACGGCAGCTGCGCCGAAATAAGTACTGACGGCGCGCTGACCGGGGCTGATGAGCGGCCCCTTGAAAGCACGCAGTTTTTCCCAATATTCGAATCCATCCGAAACTACTGTATTTAAAAGGAAAACAAATCATGGGCAAGATCATCGGTATTGACCTGGGGACCACCAACTCCTGCGTCGCCATCATGGAAAATGGCCAGCCGAAAGTCATCGAGAATGCGGAAGGCGCGCGCACCACGCCGTCGATCATCGCGTACCAGGAAGATGGCGAGATCCTGGTCGGCGCGCCGGCCAAGCGCCAGGCGGTCACCAACCCGAAGAACACCCTGTTCGCCGTCAAGCGCCTGATCGGCCGCAAGTACGACGAAAAAGAAGTGCAGAAGGACATCGCACTGATGCCGTACCAGATCGTCAAGGCCGACAACGGCGACGCCTGGGTCGGCGTGCGCGACAAGAAGCTGGCTGCCCAGCAGATCTCGGCTGAAGTCCTGCGCAAGATGAAGAAGACCGCCGAGGACTACCTGGGCGAGGAAGTCACCGAAGCCGTCATCACCGTGCCGGCCTACTTCAACGACTCGCAGCGCCAGGCGACCAAGGACGCCGGCCGCATCGCGGGCCTGGACGTCAAGCGCATCATCAACGAGCCGACCGCGGCCGCGCTGGCCTTCGGCCTGGACAAGACCGACAAGGGCGACCGCAAGATCGCCGTGTATGACCTCGGCGGCGGCACCTTCGACGTCTCGATCATCGAGATCGCGGACGTCGACGGCGAGAAGCAGTTCGAAGTGCTGTCGACCAACGGCGACACCTTCCTGGGCGGCGAAGACTTCGACCAGCGCGTGATCGACTACATCATCGACGAGTTCAAGAAGATCAACGGCCTCGACCTGTCGAAAGACCCGATCGCCCTGCAGCGCATCAAGGCGTCGGCCGAGCGCGCCAAGATCGAGCTGTCGTCGTCGCAGCAGACCGAGATCAACGAGCCCTACATCGCGATGGCGAACGGCGCTCCGGTCCACCTGAACATGAAGATCACCCGCGCCAAGCTGGAAGCCCTGGTCGAGGAACTGATCGCCAAGACCATCGAGCCGTGCCGCATCGCCATCAAGGATGCCGGCGTGAAGGTCACCGACATCGACGACATCATCCTGGTCGGCGGCATGACCCGCATGCCGAAGGTGCAGGAAAAAGTGAAGGAATTCTTCGGCAAGGATGCACGCAAGGACGTGAACCCGGACGAAGCCGTCGCCGTCGGCGCCGCCATTCAAGGTTCGGTCCTGTCGGGCGACCGCAAGGACCTGCTGCTGCTGGACGTGACCCCGCTGTCGCTGGGCATCGAAACCCTGGGCGGCGTGATGACCAAGATGATCCACAAGAACACCACGATCCCGACCAAGTTCTCGCAGGTGTTCTCGACCGCCGACGACAACCAGCCGGCCGTGACCATCAAGGTCTACCAGGGCGAGCGCGAAATCGCAGCCGGTAACAAGGGCCTGGGCGAGTTCAACCTCGAAGGCATCCCGCCGGCGGCACGCGGCACCCCGCAGATCGAAGTGACCTTCGACATCGACGCCAACGGCATCCTGCACGTCGGCGCCAAGGACAAGGCCACCGGCAAGGAAAACAAGATCACCATCAAGGCGAACTCGGGCCTGTCGGAAGAAGAAATCCAGAAGATGGTGAAGGACGCCGAGCTGAACGCGGAAGAGGACAAGAAGGTCAAGGAACTGGCCGAAGCCCGCAACCAGGGCGACGCGCTGGTGCACTCGACCCGCAAGTCCCTGACCGAATACGGCGACAAGCTGGAAGCCGGCGAGAAGGAAGCCATCGAAGCGGCGATCACCGACCTGGAGGGCGCGATCAAGTCGGGCGACAAGGCGGACATCGACGCCAAGACGTCAAGCCTCTCGGCCGCCTCGCAGAAGCTGGGCGAGAAGATGTACGCCGACATGCAGGCGCAGCAGGCCGGCGCGGCCGGCGGCCAGCAGCCGGGCGGCGAAGCTCCTGGCCAGCAGGCGCAAGCCGACGACGTGGTCGACGCCGACTTCAAGGAAGTGAAAGACGCGAAGTAATCTCCGGCGGCGCGGGTTGCGAGACCCGCTCCGCAGCACGGAACCACCGAGCCGCTGCGAACGAATGGTTCCCCGGCTCGGTTTTTTTGCATAAGACCGTTTCACAGAATTTAAACAAGCAAGGTGCCGCCAATGGCAAAGCGTGATTTTTACGAGATCCTCGGGGTCGCGAAGAATGCGTCGGAAGACGACATCAAGAAGTCGTACCGCAAGCTCGCGATGAAGTACCACCCCGACCGCAACCCGGACAACAAGGAAGCGGAGGAGAAGTTCAAGGAGGTCAAGGAAGCCTACGAGATGCTGACCAATCCGGAGAAGCGCGAGGCCTATGACCGCTACGGTCATGCCGGCGTCGATCCGAACATGGGCGGCGGCGGAGGCTTCGGCGGCGGCGCCGGCGGTTTCGGCGACGCCTTCGGCGACATCTTCGGCGACATCTTCGGCGGCGGCCGCGGCGGACGCAACGCCGGCCCGCAGGTCTACCGCGGCGCCGACCTGCGCTACAACCTCGAGATCACGCTGGAACAGGCGGCCAACGGCTACGAGACCACCATCCGCGTGCCGAGCTGGGACAAGTGCGACACCTGCCACGGCAGCGGCGCCAAGCCAGGCACGCAACCGGTCACCTGCACCACCTGCGCCGGCCATGGCCAGGTGCGCATGCAGCAGGGCTTCTTCAGCATCCAGCAGACCTGCCCGAAGTGCCATGGCAGCGGCAAGATCATCCCGGAACCGTGCGCGGCCTGCGGCGGCGCCGGACGCATCAAGCGCAACAAGACGCTGGAAGTGAAGATCCCGGCCGGCATCGACAACGGCATGCGCATCCGCTCGACCGGCAACGGCGAGCCGGGCACGAACGGCGGACCGTCGGGCGACCTGTATGTGGAAATCCACATCAAGCCGCACGCCGTATTCCAGCGCGAAGGCGACGACCTGCACTGCGAGATGCCGATCTCGTTCGCCAAGGCCGCGCTGGGCGGCGAAATCGAGGTGCCTACGCTCACCGGCAAGGTCTCGTTCACGGTGCCCGAAGGCACCCAGACCGGCAAGACTTTCCGTCTCAAGGGCAAGGGCATCAAGGGCGTCCGCTCGGGTTATACCGGCGACCTGTTCTGCCACGTGGTGGTCGAGACCCCGGTCAAGCTGACCGACAAGCAGAAAGACCTGCTGCGCGAGTTCGACCGCTCGACCAACGAGGGTGGCGCGAAGCATAGCCCGCAGAGCAAAGGGTGGATGGACAAGGTCAAGGACTTCTTCGAATAAGAAGCCGATCGAGGAACCGCCGACGGCAAATGCCCTCGGCGGTTTTTTTTCGTCCGGCTGGTATACTTTGCCTATTCAGTACGCATCACACAGGGAGAAAAATTGGATAACAAGACAACGGGCGTCACCGCCGAAGACCTTTTCGCTCGCAACCGCAAATGGGCCGCCTCCATGGTGGCCGAAGACCCGAACTTCTTCAAAGCGCTGTCGGAACAGCAGGCGCCGGAATACCTGTGGATCGGCTGCTCGGACAGCCGCGTGCCCGCGAATGAATTGCTGGGCATGGCGCCGGGCGAACTGTTCGTGCACCGGAACATCGCCAACGTGATCGCCCACTCCGACCTGAACGCCCTCTCCGTGCTGCAGTTCGCGATCGACGTCCTGAAGGTCAAGCACATTATCCTGTGCGGCCACTACGGCTGCTCGGGCGTGGGCGCCGCGCTGACCGGCGCCCGCGTGGGCCTGGCCGACAACTGGCTGGGACACGTCCGCGACGTCCGCGACAAGCACGGTAAATACCTCGGCAACGTGGTCGGCCGCCAGGCCGTCAACCGCCTGGTCGAACTGAACGTGGCCGAGCAGGTGATCAACGTGGCGCAAACGACCATCGTGCGCGACGCCTGGGAACGCGGCCAGCCGCTGACCATCCACAGCTGGGTCTACGGCGTGCACGACGGCTTGCTGCGCGACCTCGGCATCACGGTCAGCTCGTTTGAAGAGATCGCGCCGAAGCAGGCGCGCGTGCTGGAAGGCTACCTCGACGGCGACAAGGTCCGTGACGAACGCCGCGGACAGTGACTTGAACCGCCTGCGCGCGCTCGTGCGCACGTTCGTGGACGAGCGCGACTGGGACCAGTTCCACACGCCGAAGAACCTGGCCTCGGCCCTGACCGTGGAGGCGGCCGAGTTGCTGGAGCACTTCCAGTGGCTGCAGCATGGCGGCCCTGAAGAACTGGGCGACGCCAAGCTGCGTGAGGTGCGCCACGAGATGGCCGACGTGCTGGTCTACCTGGTGCGCCTGGCCGACAAGCTCGATGTCGACCTGTTCGCCGCGGTGGAAGAGAAGATGGTGCTCAACCGCGCCAAGTACCCGGCCGAGCAGGTGCGCGGCGACTCGCGCAAGTACTACGAGTACAAGAAGTAGCTTCAGGCCAGCGCCAGGGCGCGGACCTCGGAGGTTTCCTGCCGCCAGCCGCCGCGTCCCTGCGCCGTCCCCTCCAGCCGGAACACGCTGACCGCTTCCGCCAGCCGCGCCGACTGCTCCTGCAGCGACTGCGCCGCGGCTGCCGCTTCTTCCACCAGCGCCGCGTTCTGCTGCGTCACGGTGTCCATCTCGGCAACCGCGCCGTTGATCTGCTCGATCCCGGTTTCCTGTTCGCGGCTGGCCATGGTGATCTCGCCCATGATGTCGGTCACGCGCGCCACGCTGCGCACGATCTCGTCCATCGTCGCGCCGGCCTGCTCGACCTGGCGGCTGCCCGCGCCGACGTTCGCCACCGAGGCGTCGATCAGGCCCTTGATCTCCTTGGCCGCATTGGCCGAGCG
This sequence comes from Massilia phyllostachyos, assembly GCF_021044825.1. Classification (GTDB taxonomy): domain Bacteria; phylum Pseudomonadota; class Gammaproteobacteria; order Burkholderiales; family Burkholderiaceae_D; genus Telluria; species Telluria phyllostachyos. Next base: position 232,675 of record NZ_JAJNOC010000001.1, read on the forward strand.
CTGCGCCAGGGTGCGCACTTCGGAGGCCACCACGGCGAAGCCGCGGCCCTGTTCGCCGGCGCGCGCCGCCTCCACCGCCGCGTTCAGCGCCAGGATGTTGGTCTGGAAGGCGATGCTGTCGATCACGCCGATGATGTCGACGATCTTGTCCGCCGATGCGCGGATCGCGCCCATGGTCGTGGTCACGCCCGCGATCACCTCGCCGCCGCGCTCGGCCACGTGGGAGGCCTGCAGCGCCAGCTGGTTGGCCTGGCGCGCGTTCTCGGCGTTCTGGCGCACGGTGCTGGTCAGTTCCTCCATCGACGATGCGGTTTCCTCGAGCGAGCCGGCCTGCTGCTCGGTGCGGCTCGAGAGATCGAGGTTGCCGGTGGCGATCTCGCTTGACGCGGTGGCGATGGTCTCGGCGCCGCCGCGCACCTCGCCGACGATGGCGCGCAGGCTGGCGTTCATGTCGCGCAGGGCGCCCAGCAGCTGGCCGGTCTCGTCCTTCGATTCGGCCGCGATGACGCTGCTCAGGTCACCGGCGGCGACGGTGCGCGCCACCTCGACCGCACGGCGCAGCGGACGGGTGATCGAGCGCGTCACCAGCACGGTCGAGGCGCAAGCGATCAGCAGGGCCACCGTGCACAGCACGCCCAGCAGCAGCTGGCCTCGATGGCTCTCGGCGGCGATCGCGGCTTCCATCTTGCCGGCCTGCTCGCGCTCGTGTCCGGCCAGGGCGGCCAGGCCCGTGTCGTAGGCGCCGAGGGCGGTGGCCAGGCGCGCCTTGCCGTCCGCGATCGCGGCCGCGTCGCCGGCGGCATCGGCCGCCAGCAAGGCCTTGCGCACCTCGCTGTACTGCGCGCGCGTGGCCAGGATAGTCGCCAGCAGCGTCTTGCCGGCGTTGCTGGTCACGGTCCGGTCCAATTCCTTCATGATGACCGAAATGCGCTCGCTGGTCTGGCGCATGCCGGCTTCCGCCGCGCTGCGCTCGGCCGCATCTTCGGTGGCCAGCGCCAGCGCAGTGCGGTTCGCGTTCAGCACGATCGCGCTGCGCCATTCGGTCACCAGGCGCTCCTTCGGAATGGCGTCGTGCAGGATGCGCTGGCTCGCGGCATCGAAGTCGCGCAGCAGCCAGGCGCCGGCGCCGGTGAGCAGGATCATCAGGACCAGCAGCAGGCCATAGCTCGCGCCGAGGCGGGCGCCGATGCGCAGGTTGGATACGTTCATCTTCTTGTTCTTCCCAGTGAGGTACACGATGCTTCATGCGCTACGGTTGGTAGCGCGAAAGCGTTAACTAGCCGGGAAAAATTGTAGAAGGATTTTCAATGCGATTGAAAGAAATATATTAACCTGTGGAAACTGAACAACGACACCGTGGTCTCAATCCTCAACTGTCCAACTGGGCGATCGCCGGCTCCGGCCCGAGTTTCGGCTGGCCTTCGACGTAGCGCGACCTGGCCTGCGCCGCCGTCTCGATGCTGCGCACCATGTCGCGGATCGTCTTCGTGATCCATTCCTCGGGCGTGCCGACCAGGCGGCTGGCGAGGATCTGGTACATCTCGACCGTGGTGTTCTTCTGCGCGAGGTAGCTGTTGGTGCTGCCACAGGCGGCGAGCAGGGCCAGCGGGAAGAGAAAGGCGAGCTTGTTCATGGTGTCCCTTTCGTGGAGCGGTTCGAATGGGACGGATTGTAGGAAGCGACGCCGCCGGCGCACAGGTCTGCTGCGACCGGCGCGCCGAATCGCGGAATGGATGCGGCGTTTCGGGGAATGGGACTTACATTCCGCCCAGGCAGATGTACTTCAGGACCAGGTAGTCGTCCATCCCGTACTTCGACCCTTCGCGTCCCATGCCCGACTGCTTGACGCCGCCGAAGGGCCCGACCTCGTTCGAGATCAGGCCCGTGTTCACGCCCACGATGCCGCTCTCGATCCGCTCCGCCACGCGCCACACGCGGCCGACGTCGCGCGCATAGAAATAGGAAGCGAGGCCGAATTCGCTTGCGTTGGCCAATGCCTCCACTTCGTCCTCGGTCTTGAAGCGGAACAGCGGCGCCACCGGGCCGAAGGTCTCTTCGTCCGACAGGCGCATGGCCGGCGTCACGTCGAGCAGGATGGTCGGTTCGAAGAAGGTATGGCCGAGCGGATGGCGCTTGCCGCCGACCAGCACGCGGGCGCCCTTGGACAGGGCGTCCTCGATATGCTGCTCGACCTTCTCGACCGCCTTATCCTCGATCAGCGGGCCTTGCGTCACGCCCGGATCGACGCCGTTGCCGACCTTGAGCTTGCCCACGGCGGCGGCGAGCTTTTCCGCGAATGCATCGTAGACGCCATCCTGCACATAGATGCGGTTCGCGCAGACGCAGGTCTGTCCCATGTTGCGGTACTTCGAGGCGATGGCGCCTTCGACCGCCGCGTCGAGGTCGGCGTCGTCGAAGACGATGAAGGGCGCGTTGCCGCCCAGTTCCAGCGACAGCTTCTTGAGCGTCGGCGCGCACTGCGCCATCAGCTGGCGCCCGACCTGGGTGGAGCCGGTGAAGCTCAGCTTGCGCACCGTCGGGTTGGCGCACAGCTCGCCGCCGATGGCCCCGGAATCGCCGGTCACCACCGAGAACACGCCCGGCGGCACCCCGGCGCGCGCGCCCAGTTCGGCCATCGCCAGGGCCGAGAAGGGCGTCAGCCCGGCCGGTTTCAGCACGATCGGGCAGCCCGCGGCCAGCGCCGGGGCGACCTTGCGGGTGATCATCGCGGCCGGGAAGTTCCAGGGCGTGATGGCGGCGCACACGCCGATCGGCTCCTTGGTCACCAGGATGCGCAGATTGGGGGCGGGCGGCTCCAGCACGTCGCCCTCGATGCGCTTGGCCTGTTCGGCGAACCATTCGAAGAAGGAGGCGGCGTAGCCCACTTCGCCTTTGGATTCGGCGAGCGGCTTGCCCTGCTCGAGCGTCATCAGGAGCGCCAGGTCGTCGGCGTTTTCCATCATGAGCTCGTACCAGCGGCGCAGGACGGCGGCGCGCTCCTTGGCGGTCTTGCGGCGCCATGCGGGCCAGGCCTTGTCGGCGGCTTCGATCGCGCGGCGAGTTTCCTGCGCACCCATGTGCGGCACGGTGCCGAGGGTCTCGCCGGTGGCGGGATTGGTGACGGTGATGGTCGAGGCGTCGAAGGCATCAAGCCATTCGCCGCCGATGAAGGCCTGCTGGCGCAGCAGGCCGGGGTCGTTCAGTGTCGGCATGGCCGTGGTCTCCAGGGCTGTGTCGGGACAGCCATGGTAGACGTTTTCGCGCCGCGGGGGCGGACGGTCGGGAACGGGCCGGTGTCAGCGTACCCTGCGCACCGACGACACCATGCCGTCCAGGCCGCGCGGGAGCGAATGGCGGCCCGGCCCGTAGACGGCACAGCGCCCGCGGTAGTCGTCGTGCTCGCAGACTTGCCATTCGCCTTCGCGCACGATCATCGAACCCGCGCGGTCGTTGAAATTGCGTGAACGCAGGGACTGCACATCGCTTCCCAGCATCACGCCTTCACCGCTGAAATGGCGGTCGGCGAACAGCTCGACCGGTGGACCGCGCCGGTCGTCGTCCCTGGGCCCACGCCGTCCCCAGCCGCCATCGTCATGGCGCGGGTCGCGGTCCCGGTAGCCATCGCGTCCGCGTCCGCGCTCCAGTTCGCGTACCGACGACGCCTGGTCGTTGAAGCCGTCGAACATCCGGTATTCGCCCGGCCCCAGCACGATGCAGCGGCCGCCGAAATCCTTGTGCTCGCAGATTTCCCAAGTGCCCGAACGAACGATGGCCGACGACGCGCGGTCGTTGAACCCGATCCTGTCCAGGTTCGTGACCGGTTCACGCAGCATCAAGGGACGGCCGCGGTAGTCCGCATCCGTGAACAGCGAGATCTCGCCGGCGGCAGCGTGGTTGATCGATGCCAGCAAGGCGAGGGCGGCGAGCAGGGGTTTCATCGTTTCTCCATGAAATGCAGCGCGGGCACGACGCGCACCCGCTTGTCCTTACATAACGCAATTCCTCTGCAGCCGGTGCACTCGGCAGCTGTAACAGATTGCTACTGCATGACCATCCGATGGGATGAAAGAAAATTTCATCGAAGGCAGCCTCTTGAAATAATATTTCACGAATTGGCGATGTCTTAGCGTGTTGGCATGCTTCTCGAGTTACCGTTAAGCTTTTGCTATGAACACTAGGCAGATCAGCAGAACGCAAGCACCTTCTAGCGCCACATTGTTTTGGCGCAGTTGATCTGAGTCATAGGCCACTCGCGCCCGGACCAGAATGCTCTATCATGGTTTCGTGCGCTTCACGACAAGGTAGAGACATGCGCCCCATCGTCATCGTCCCCGCATGCACGCGTGATTTCGGCGAACATCCATATCACGCTGCCCAGCACAAGTACGTCGACGCCGTCGTCCTCGGCGCCGACTGTGCTCCCATGATCCTGCCCTCGCTGGGCGCTTCGCTCGACCTGGAAACCATGCTGTCCCTGTGCGACGGCATCATGCTGACCGGTTCGGCTTCGAACGTGCACCCGAGCTACTACTCCGAAGAAGTGCTCGACCCCAGCCTGCCGCAAGATCCGGCGCGCGACCAGACCACGCTGCCGCTGATCCGCGAAGCCGTGAAGCGCGGCATCCCGATCATCGCGATCTGCCGCGGCTTCCAGGAAATGAACGTGGCCCTCGGCGGTAGCCTGCACCAGGCGGTGCAGACCGTGGCCGGCAAGTTCGACCACCGCGAGAACCCCGAGCTCGGCATGGACGAGCAGTACGGCGACGCCCACAACGTGACGCTCACCCCGGGCGGCTGCCTGGAGCGCATGCTGGGCCAGTCCGAGATTCCCGTGAACTCGCTGCACGGCCAGGGCATCAATGAACTCGCGCCGGGAATGGTCGTCGAAGCAGTAGCGGAAGATGGGCTGGTCGAGGCGTTCTCGGTATCCACCGCGCCCGGCTTCACCCTGGCGGTGCAGTGGCACCCCGAGTGGCGCATCCAGCACAACCCCTATTCGATGAAGATGTTCGGCGCCTTCGGCAATGCCTGCCGCGAATACCAGGCGCAGAAGCTCGCCGCGATGCGCGAGCAACGACGGAGTTCCGCATGACCTTGTATGACCACCAGACGGCCGGCCTCTTGTGGGCTACCAGCGCCGTCCCCTAGCTTCCCTGCCTGACGCGAATGGCGCACCCGGCTGACGCCGGCGCGTGCGCGAGGTATCCGTAAAAGACAGACAGAGAAAAGGCAATATCATGGCAATCCGCGACAATTTTTCCTACACCGACATGGAGGAGTGGCTCAACGCGAAACGGGTCACCGAAATCGAATGCCTGGTGCCCGACCTGACCGGCGTGGCCCGCGGCAAGATCCTCCCCCGCATCAAGTTCACCGAAGACCGCGGCATGCGCATCCCCGAAGTGGTGCTGGGCATGACCGTCACCGGCAACACGCCGGAACGCGACGACTCCTACAACCGCGCCATCGCGGCCACCGACCGCGACATGATCCTGAAGGCCGACCCCACCACCATCACCATGGTGCCCTGGGCTGTCGACCCCACCGCGCAAGTCATCCACGACTGCTACTTCGCCGACGGCGAACTGGTCGACTTCGCCCCGCGCAGCGTGCTGCGCCGCGTGCTCAAGCTCTACGCCAAGCGCGGCTGGAAGCCGGTGGTGGCGCCCGAGCTCGAGTTCTACCTGACCGCGAAGAACATCGACCCCAACCTGCCGCTCTCGTCTCCGGTCGGCCGCAGCGGGCGCGCCGAGACCAGCCGCCAGGTCTACAGCATCGACGCGGTGAACGAATTCGACCCGCTGTTCGAGGACATCTACGACTACTGCGAGATGATGAACCTCGACGTCGACACCCTGATCCACGAGATCGGTGCCGGCCAGATGGAGATCAACTTCCTGCACGGCGACCCGCTGGGCCTGGCCGACAAGGTCTTCTACTTCAAGCGCACGCTGCGCGAAGCGGCCCTCAAGCACGAGATGTACGCGACCTTCATGGCCAAGCCGATGGCCGACGAGCCGGGGTCGGCGATGCACGTGCACCAGAGCGTGGTCGATGCGAACACGGGAAACAACATCTTCAGCAACCCGGACGGCAGTGCCTCGCCCACCTTCCGCCACTACATCGGCGGCCTGCAGCGCTACATGCCCTCCGCGATGGCGATCATCGCGCCCTACGTGAACTCCTACCGCCGCATCGTGCGCCACTCGGCCGCGCCGATCAACCTGCAGTGGGGCCAGGACAACCGCACGGTCGGCTTCCGCGTGCCGGTGTCGGGCGCCCAGGACCGGCGCGTGGAAAACCGCGTGATCGGCGCCGACGCCAATCCCTACCTGGCACTGGCGGTAACGCTGGCCTGCGGCTACCTCGGCATGACCGAACAGGTCGAGCCGAGCGCGATGGTGGAAGACAGCGCCTACAACATGCCGGTCGAGCTGCCGCAGGGATTGTCCGAGGCGATCACGCTGCTGCGCCGCGAAGACCGCTTGCGCGATGTCCTGGGCGAGCGATTCATCGACGTGTACTCTGCGGTGAAGGACCTCGAGCACCAGGAGTTCATGCGCGTCATCAGTCCGTGGGAGCGGGAACACCTGCTGCTCCACGTGTGATCGATTGGGTCCATTGAACATGGGAGCCAATCATGACCACCAATTCGCTGGTCTCCTCGCTGCGGATCGCAGCGCCGGAGACTTATGACACGCAAGAGCTGCAGCGGCTGGATGCCGCACACTACCTGCACCCTTTCACCGACCACGCCGCGCTGAGGGAACGGGGCGCGCGCGTGATCGTGCGCGCCGACGACGTCTACCTGTGGGACTCGGACGGCAAGAAGATCATCGACGGCATGGCCGGCCTGTGGTGCGTGAACGCCGGCTACGGCCGCGCCAGCATCGCCGACGCGGTCCACGCCCAGCTGCTGCAGCTGCCCTTCTATAACAGCTTCTTCAACACCACCAACGTCCCGGCCGTGAAGCTGGCCGCACTGCTGGCCGAGCTCTCTCCGACAGGCTTCCAGCACGTCTTCTTTACCGGCAGCGGCTCGGAAGCCAACGACACCATCGTCCGCATGGTGCGGCGCTACTGGCAGCTGGCCGGCAAGCCGGAGCGCGAGGTCATCATCAGCCGCCGCAACGCCTACCACGGCAGCACGCTGGCGGGGGCGTCACTCGGCGGCATGGCGGGCATGCACGCGCAGGGCGGCTTGCCGCTTCCCGGCTTCGATCACATCGGCCAGCCCAACTACGCCGAGGACGGGCGCGGCATGAGCGAGGCAGCGTTCGGGCTGCATGCAGCCGGCTGGCTGGAAGAGAAGATCCTCGAAGTCGGTCCCGAAAAAATCGCCGCCTTCATCGGCGAGCCGGTGCAGGGCGCGGGCGGCGTCATCATCCCGCCCGCCACCTACTGGCCAGAGATCCAGCGCATCTGCCGCAAGTACGACATCCTGCTGGTGTCGGACGAAGTGATCTGCGGCTTCGGCCGCCTCGGGGCCTGGTTCGGCTGCCAGCTGATGGGCTTCGAGCCGGACCTGATCGCGTTTGCGAAAGGGGTCACCTCGGGCTACGTGCCGCTGGGCGGGGTGCTGGTCGGCGCGCGGGTGGCGCACACCCTGATCGAGAAGGGCGGCGACTTCAACCACGGCTTCACCTATTCCGGCCATCCGGCCGCCTGCGCCGCGGCGCTGGAGAACATCCGCATCCTGCAGGCCGAGCGGCTGGTGGAGCGGGTGGCGCTCGAGACCGGGCCGCATCTGAAGGCGCGGTTTTCCGCATTGACGGCGCATCCGCTGGTCGGGCACGCCGAGACCTGCGGCCTGGCGGCGGGGCTGAACCTGGTGCGGCGCAAGGGGGCGTCGGTGCATGATTGCGAAGCGTTTCCGGCGCTGCAGGCGGTGGGGATGCTGTGCCGGAAGCATATGTTCGACAATGGCGTGATCATGCGCGCGGTGGGGGACCGGATGATCGTGGCGCCGCCCTTGTCGATGACGGTGGGGCAGATCGATGAGATGGTGGAGCGGATTGGGGTTTGCCTGGATTCGACGCTGGAGGAGGTGGTTCGGCGCGGGTGGTACGCGTAGAGCTTGGGTTCCGGCCTGCGCCGGAACGACGTTCAACTGCTAACGCAAGAATAGTCCGCAGCGGTCTCGGTCTTCTTCGCTAGCTGAAAAACCGTCGTACGCGCCACTGGCGCCTACGACTTCCGGCGAAGGCCGGAACCCAATTTCACGCAGAGCAGCGAGAACTCAAGCACTCGCCCCCGCAATATGCTTCGCCGGCTCACTCCGATTCTGGAACACCTGCGGCGCCAGCGACCCCGCGAACATGCCAACGAAGGCCGCTAGCAACCCCGCCAGCTGCCCCGGAAACGCCTCGCCCCACGTGGTCAGCTGCGGAAAGAACAGCACCCACACGAAGATCCCCGCCCCGATCGACAGGATCGCGCCCTGGGTCGTCGCCCGCTTCCAGTACAAGCCCATCACCAGCGGCACGAAGGCGCCGACCAGGGTCACCTGGTAAGCACTCGACACCAGCTCATAAATCGAGGTCCCTTCCATCGCGATCGCATACATCAGCACCAGCGCCGCGAAGATCACGATGGTGAGACGCATCGCGAACAGCTGCTGGCGGTCCGTCATCCCCGGACGCAGGTTCTTGAGGATGTTCTCGACGAAGCTGGTCGACGGCGCCAGCAGGGTCGCCGAGGAGGTGCTCTTGATCGCCGACAGCAGCGCCCCGAAGAACAGGATCTGCATGATCAAGGGCATCTTGGTCATGATGAAGGTCGGCAGCAGGCGCTGGTAGTCGTTCTTCGCGATCTCCATCGCCGAGTCGCCCATCACCACCACGGCCGCGGCCACGATGAACATCGGCACGAAGGCGAACAGGATGTAGCTGGCGCCGCCGATCACGGCGCCGGTGCGCGCGGTCGGCGCGTCCTTGGCCGACATCACGCGCTGGAACACGTCCTGCTGCGGGATCGAGCCGAACATCATGGTGATCGCCGCGCCGAAGAAGAACACGATGTCGGTGAAGCTCGGCTCCGGCAGCACGCGCCACAGGTCGGCCTGCTGCGCCATCGCCAGCACCTTGTCCGGGCCGCCGGCCAGGTCGGCGGCGAAGAAGGCGATGATGGCCATGCCGACCACCAGCACGATCATCTGGATGAAGTCGGTAATGGCGACGGCCAGGAAGCCGCCCACCACCACGTAGATCAGCACGGCCAGCGTGCCGATGATCATGCCGGTGGCCGGCGCCATCGCGCCATTGGTCAGCACCGTGAACACCAGGCCCAGCGCCGTGATCTGCGCCGCCACCCAGCCCAGGTAGCTCAGGATGATGGCCACCGAGCAGAACACCTCGATGCCCTTGCCGTAGCGCTGGCGGTAGTAGTCGCCGATCGTCAGCAAATTCAGCTTATATAGTTTGGTGGCGAAGAACAGGCCGACCAGGATCAGGCACATGCCGGCGCCGAAGGGGTCTTCGATGATCGCGTTCAGGCCGCCCTGCACGAACTTGGCCGGCACGCCCATCACGGTCTCGGCGCCGAACCAGGTGGCGAAGGTCGTGGTGATCACCATGATCAAGGGCAGGCTGCGGCCGGCCACGGCGAAGTCGGTGGTGTTCTTGATGCGCGAGCCGGCCCAGACGCCGATACCCAGCGTGCCGAGCAGGTAAAGCGCGACGAAAACGATCAACGTGGTGTTCATGCGGTGGCGGCTCCGGACAGGAAAATTATCGGGCGGAAAATCCGCGATTATAAAGGCAGATTCCGGCAGCAGGATCAACTTTGCGCGGTTTTGGACGCGAGTGTTGCTCTGCAGGGTAGAAAAGCAAATAATGTTCTCTTAACAATAGCTGATGGGGCTGGCGGATGGTGAGGAACGAAGCGTGGCACGACGAAATCGCCTGCGAGGGTGGGCCGGTGATGGTGGCGAACCTGGCCGATTTCATGCAGTGGCGGGGTTCTGAAGCGCTCCCTGCGTCGATGGCGACCGAACTGCATTACTGGTCCCCCTTCACGGGCGAGCTGCCCGAGGCCTGGCAGCCCAACGGGCCCAGCGGACACCAGTACCTGGCTTGCAGCGATCCGGCCGGCCGGCGCGCGGCGCTGATGGACTGGATCGTGGCGCGCTGGCCCGGCGCCGCGGTCGAGCGTGGCGACGGGCGCTGGACCGCCGTGCGTCCGGATGGGAAGAAGCTGCAGGCCGAACTGTCCCCCGACAGCGAATACGACCGCGCGATCCGCGACCTCGGCCAGGAGGGCATCCATCGCTTCGGGCAGGACGCCAGCGCCTATTTGTGGAGCGCCGCTCCCGGCCATGTCCGCATCGAGGTCGCCGCGTCGCGCAGCCTGGTGCTGCTCGCGCAAATCGAGTATGCCGACGGCGACGACGATGTCGCGCAGGCTTGGCGCCACGTGTCCGCAGCGGCTGCGCCGGTTGCCGGGGCGGGGCTGCGCTACCGGATCGACCCTGGCCCGGCCGTGCTGGCGTGGGCGCCGAACAGTGCGGGCGACGCCACCCGGCCGCTCGCCGCCATCGACGCGGGGCCCGGCCAGCCGGGCGTCCTGCTGGACCTCGCGCTTCCCGCCAGCGGCGTCTTGGTGTGGCTGGAGCCGGGCATCTACGCGTCCAGCCTGCACTACCACGAGGCCGACCGCTGGGCCGTTTCGTGGTGCAGGCTGGAACGGGTGCGGGACCCGCAGCTCGACGCCTAGTAGATCGTGGCGGGCGACCGTGTATCGACCGTGACGACCGCTTCCGGCGTCACGGTGGCGATGACCGTGTCGCCCGAACCGGCTGCGATATAGGTGTCGATCCTGAGCCGGCGATTGGCCCCGAAGCGCAGCTCGACGTGCGAATCGCCTTCCGGCTCGACCTCCACGGAGGTGACGACGCCGGGCATCAGGTCGCCGATCTGGTATGAGCGCCCCGAGACCTGCACGGTCACGGCGTGCATCGTCTCAGCGCTGACGTTGGTCAGGATGACCTTGGCCGGCTTCGGCAGCACCCCTTTGACAATGAGGAACACCAGTGCCGCGCAGACGAGGAACAACAGGTTCCTGCGCCACGATCGCGGCGCGCGGGGCGGCGCCGCCGGGCGCATCGCGCCCGTCATGGCCGGGCGTGCCGGGCGGGCGCGCGCCGGGAACAGCGGGGAGGGTAGACGGCGAGGCACATGGACAGCTCCTGACAAACGAATCCGGCAAGTCTACAACAGCCGGCGTTCAGACCAGCCCCAGCCCGACCTCCACCACCGTGCCCTGGCCGTCCGCCTTCGGCCTGATCGCGATGGTCCCGCCGTGCTGGTCGACGATCTCCTTGACGATGGCGAGCCCAAGACCGAAGCCGTCGCGGGTCGTGCCCTGCAGGCGGTAGTAGGGGGTGAACAGGCGCGCCACCTGCTGCGCCGGGATCGGGGCGCCGTCGTTCGAGACCGTCAGCAGCGCGCGGTTGCCCTGTCGCGCCAGCGTCACCTGGACGTCGCCGTGCGGCGTGCCGTGGACAGAGGCGTTATCGATCAGGTTCTGCAGCATGCGCCGCAGCTGGATGCCATTGCCGCGCACCCGGCAATCCTCGAGCGCCTCCAGCCCGATGCTCTGTCCGCGCCGGTCGATCAGCGGTTCGGTGGCGCCGATCACCTCGCAGCAGACTTCCAGCAGTGACAGCGTTTCCTGCGGCGCGGCATCGCCGCCGGAGCTGAGGCGGCTGAATGTCAGCAATTGCTCGGCCAGGCGGCTGGTGCGACGCGCGCCTGCCAGCGCCGACTCGATCGATCGGCAGCGCTGGGACTCGTCGGCGGCGCGCTGGGCGTTCTCCAGGTGCAGCTGGACCGCCGCGATCGGGGTGCGAATCTCGTGGGCGGCGGCGTCCAGGAAGCGCTGTTCGCGTTCCATGGCGGCGCGGGTGCGGTCCATCAGTTCGTTCAGTTCCGTCACGATCGGCATCAGCTCGACCGGCGCGACCGGCAGCGCGATCGGGTCGAGCGACTCCGGCTTGCGCGCGGCGATCAGGTCGGCCAGCTTCGACAGCGGCCGCAGGCCGCGCAGGATCAGGAAGTTGATCAGCGCCAGCAGCAACAGGCCGCCCAGCGCCAGCGGCGCCAGGATCGACATGCCGATGCCTTCGGCCAGCTCGCCGCGCACCTCTTCCTTCTCGGCCGTCATGATCCAGACGTTCCCGGAGCGCAGCACGAAGACTTCCCAGGTGACGCCGCCGATGACCTGCTCGGAAAAGCCGGGCTGCGGCGGCGCCAGCGCATGCATGGGCGCCGCCGCCGACTTCACCAGCAGGCGTCCGTCGCGCCATGCCTGGAAGGCGATCTTGGTTTCGTAGCGGTGGCCGAACACTTCAGGGAGATCGCTGGTGCTGGTTTCCAGCTCGCGCGGCAGCGTGATCACGATCGGGCTGCTGACCGTGGCCGAGGCAAGCTGATGCGCCGTCAACGCCTCCAGCACCCGCGCCGACGTCGCCAGGCGGGCGCTGAACAACTCGGTCGACTCGTGGCGCGCCACCCAGTGCGCGCCGAAGCCGATGCCGGCGAAGATCAGCAGGATGCCGGCCAGGCTGGCCAGCACCAGGCGCCGCCGCCCCGAGTACAGGCGCGGGCTCATGCGGCCAGGTCGCCGATGCGGTAGCCGACCCCGCGCACGGTCTTGACCACGCCGGGCGCCAGCTTGCGCCGCAGGTGGTGAACGTAGACGTCGATGGTGTTGCTCTCGCTGCCTTCGCCCCAGCCGTACAGCGATTCCTCGAGCTGGGCGCGGTTGAACACGCGCTGCGGGTTCTCGGCCATCTGCTTGAGCAGCATGAATTCCAGCCGGTTCAGTTCCACCGGCGCGCCGTGCCAGTTCACGCTCAGGCTGTCCAGGTTCAGGCTCAGGGGACCGAGCTGGAGCTGGTTGACCTGGCGCCCGCTGCGGCGCCGCGCCAGCACGCGCAGGCGCGCCAGCAGCTCGTCGAGTTCGAAAGGCTTGATCAGGTAGTCGTCGGCGCCCAGGTCGAGGCCGGCGATACGGTCGCGGGTGGCGTCGCGCGCCGACAGGATCAGCACCGGGATCGGGTTGGTGGCCGCGCGCAAGGCCTTGAGCACCGCGATGCCGTCCATGCCCGGCAGCCCGAGGTCGAGCACCATCAGCTCGAAATCGTTGTGCGCCAGCGCCGACAGGGCGGCTTCGCCGGTCGCCACGTGCTCGACCGTGTACTGGGCGCGGCGCAGCGCCAGCTGCAGGCCGCTGCTCAGCAGTTCATCGTCTTCAACCAGCAGAATCCTCAATGCTTGCTCCCCTGCTTATTTTCGCTTGGCCGCGATCTGTTCCAGCAGCTTGCCGATCTCGCCGCGCCGGCCTTCGTCGGCCAGCTTGCGGCCCGGGCGTGCCGGCGCCTGCAGCGCCTTGCGCAGCGCGCGTTCGGCGCCGTCGACGTCGCCCTTGCGCAACAGGTAGTCGCCATAGAAGAAGTTCGGGTCGATGCCGTCCGGGTTGATCGCCAGGCCGCGCCTGAGGTTCTCGAGCGCCTTCTTGTCGTCGCCGAAGCCGATCGGCCAGCCCGGCACCTGATAATACAACGAGCCGAGGCTGGTGTAGGCCGAGCCGGACAGCGCGTTTGAATCGAGCGTGATCGCCTGCTCCAGGTTCTTCTTCGCGTTCTTCACGTGCGACAGCGCGCCCAGGCCGCCCTTGGCGCCGGCATAGCTCGATTCGATGATCGCGTACCAGATCAGGACGTCGGCACTGTTCGGGTGCTGGGCGGCCACCTGGCGCGCCTGTTCGGTCAGGCGTTCGAAGCCCGCCTCCTGCTGGGCGGCCGGGACCTGGTACTTGACCTGTTCCCAGGCGCCCTGCAGGCGCGCGACCTCGTCGGGCACTGCGGCAGCCGCCGACAGCGCAACGGCGGCCATCAGGCCGGCCAGGAATCGGGTAAAGAAAGTCATGACGGTCTCCTTATGTCGGAAGGTGCTTGCGGATCACCGCGAGCTGTTTGCGGATGGCGCCGTCCGGGAGGCCGGGCAGCAGCTTGTTGACCAGCACGAAGAAGCGCTCCTGGCCGCCCAGGGTACGCTGCCAGGCGCGCGTGCCGAGGAAGTCCATGAAGGCGGCGGCCACCGCCTCGGGGCTGTCCTCCGCAGTGCGCAGCTCGCGGTTCATGGCGTCCACCGCAGTGCTGTTGATCGGGGTGCGGGTGGCGCGCGGCGCGAAGTGGCGCACCGCGACGCTGGTGTCGGACAGCTCGCGCCGCAGCGCCTGCGAGAAGCCGGCCAGGCCGGCCTTGCTGGCGCCGTAGGCGGCGAAGCCGGGAAAGCCGAGCATGCCGAACACCGAGCCGATGTTGACGATCTGCGCCGCCTGCGCTTCCTTCAGCAGCGGGATCAGGCGGCGCGTCAGCAGCATCGGCGCCAGCAGGTTGGTGTCGAGCATGGCGCGGATCTGCGCCGGCGACTGGGTCTCGAAGGCGTGGAAGTCGCTGACGCCGGCATTGTTGACCAGCAGGTCGATGCCGCCGGCGGCGCGCGCCGCCGCCTCGATCTCCACCAGGGTGCGGTCGTCGAGCAGGTCGCCGCAGACGATCCGGCACGGCACGCCCAGGCCCGCGGCCAGCGCCGCGAGCGGCTCGGCGCGGCGTCCGACCAGCACCAGCGCCGCGGCCCGCGGCGCCAGCGCGCGCGCGATGGCCGCGCCGATGCCGCCGCCGGCGCCGGTGATCACGGCGCGATAGCCCTGCGCGGCGGCCATCAGGCGGCGTCCCCGAACAGGGCGTCGCCGCGCGGCAGGCTGCGGAACACGTTGCCGTACAGGCCGTACATCATGCGCGCCATATGGGTCACGGCCTCGCGGTCGCGCTGCTCGTCGAGGCGGTTCACCAGGGCTTCGAAGAAGGCTACATGCTCCAGGTCCAGGCTGCCGTGCGAACTGAGGTAGCTGAACGCTTCCGGCGGCAGGCCGAGCGCGCCGCGCATGGTGTCGGCGGCGTGGGTGGCGAGCGCGGTGCTGGTCCCTTCCAGCACGTGCACCATGCCGAAGAAGGCCACCGGGTTATGGCGGTCGACCTGGTGGTAGGCGTACGCCACCATCAGTTCGGTGCTGGGGTGCGGGCGCGAGCGGCGCACCGCCTCGGCGTCGCCGCCGCAGGCCGCGATGTCGTTCAGGATCCATTCCTGGTGGCCGATCTCTTCCTCGATGTAGTCGGCGATCGACTGGCGCAGCCACTCGCGGCGCTCGTCCAGGCGGCTGCCGCAGGCCATCATCAGGGGCACGGTATGCTTGACGTGATGATAGGCCTGGCTCAGGAACGCGATGTACTGCGGCGTGGTCACGTTGCCCTGCAGGGCGTCCTGGATGATGGGGATGGAAAACAGCTGCTGCCGTTCCTGCTCGGTGTCTGCCTTGAGCTGGTCGAAAAAGGTCACGATGCGTGCTCCGTCTGGTCGAAAAGGGTGGCGATGCGGTCCGCGTACTGCTGCTGGATGAGCGGACGGCGCGGGCGGCCGTTGGCGGTGGCCAGGCCGTTGGCCGGGGTGAAGGGGGCGGCCGGCGCCCAGCGCCGCACCTGCGCGTAGTCCGGCAGTTCGCGGTTGGCCAGGTCGACCGCCTGTTGCAGCTGGGCCGCGGTGAGGTCGGCGCGCGCCGGCACCAGGAGCGCGCCGAGCCAGGGCTGGCCCTCGCCCACCACCAGCGCCTGCGCCACCAGGCCGGTGCCGAGCAGCGCCGACTCCGGCCACTCGGGCGACACGTTGCGGCCATAGCCGGTGATCAGGATGTCCTTCTTGCGGCCATCGATATGCAGGTAGCCGTCCTGGTCGAGGTGGCCGAGGTCGCCGGTGGCGAGCCAGCCGCCGCCCGCGCGCGGCTGCCCGAGGTAGTGGGCGGCGGGGCAGCGCACCTCGATCTCGCCGTCCTGGGCGATGCGCAGCGCGCGGTGCGCCAGCGGGCGGCCGACGCTGCCGTCGCGCAGCGCGCCCGGCAGGTTCAGCGCCACCACCGAGCAGCACTCGGACAGGCCGTAGCCCTCGAACACCGGGATGCCGCGCTCGCGCGCGGTGGCCAGGATGCGCGCCGGCGTGCGCGCGCCGCCGACGGCGACGAAGCGCAGGCTGGCCAGGCGCGGGTCGCCCGGCGCGGCGGCGGCCACCAGGGCGGCCAGCATCTGCGGCAGCAGGATCACGCTGCCGGCCTGGTAGCGCGCGATCGCATCCAGGCAGCGCTGCGGATCGAAGCCGCTGGCGCCGCTCAGGCCGACCTCGGCCAGCGGCGGGCAGATCGTGGTGGCGCCGCTCAGCAGGGCGGTGTAGGGGCCGGCGATGTTTTCCAGCAGGACCGCGAAGGGCAGCAGGCACAGGTGGCGTTCGATGCCCAGCGCGCCGAGTCCCTGGTGCAGGGCGCGCGCCACCTCCCATTGCTGGGCGCTGCCGAGGCATACGCCTTTCGGGGCCGCCGTGGTCCCGGAGGTGAAGGTGATCTTCTGCACGCCGTCCAGTTCCGCCGCAACGGCGGTGGAGGCGGCTGCGGGGCGCTGGCACAGCACCAGCGGGCCGCCGCAATCGATCAGCTCCGTGAAGCCGAGGGCGGCGCCCTGGAGCGGGTCGGCGCAGAACAGGGCCTGGGCGCCGCTGGCCTGGATCACGTGCTGCCACTGGGCCGGCGTGAAGAACAGCGGCAGCGGCACCAGGGTCAGGCCGGCGCGCTGGGTGGCCAGGTCGACCGCCAGCCATTCCGGGCTGTTGTCGGCCAGGATCGCGACCGGCGCGCCCGGCCGGCTGCGCAGCGCCAGCGCGGTGCGCAGGCGGGCGATGCGCTCGTCCAGCGCTGCGTGATCGAGATCGTGGACGCCGTCGGACAGCAGGGCGCGGCCGGCGGGGAAACGGTCGAAGGGGATGTCAGGAAAGCTGGTCGTGGCCATAGGAGATGTCGCCGAACATGACGTGGGGGTGGGTGTGGTAATAGCTGCCCCAGTGGCGCCCGCCGTCGGGCAGGCGCGCCGGGTCGGCCGGCGCCAGCAGCTGCGGCTGGAGGCGCAGGCGGCCGAAGGAATTCAGCAGGCTCGGGGTGGCGGTGAAGGCGACCCAGCGCAGGCCGAGGTTGTACAACAGGTGGGTGGTGCGCACGATCAGGGCGCGCGCCGCGCCGGCGTGGGCGGCGGCCAGGTTGCCGACTTCGACGATGCCGGCGCGTTCGACGGCCTGCCCGGTGCGCGCGGCGATTTCCTGCTCCAGCGGCGCGTCCAGGTACTGCTCGAGGAAGGTCGGACCACAGGCCGCCAGCGTGTAGCCGAGCGCCGCGATCCATTCGCCGCCGGCGCCGCGGATGCCGATCAGGGTGTCGCTGAAGTGCTCCAGGCGGGCGCCGTAGGTGGCGAGGAAGGTGGCGGCGATGAAGGCTTCGAGGCCGGCGCGCCGGCTGTCGCCGCGCGGCACGGTCTCGATGCGATGCTCGGGGCGCGCCGCGCCGCGCGCTGCCGGCGGGAGCAGGGTGTGTGCATCAGCGAAAACAGAGGACATGAACTTCTTCCAAATTTGTTGCGTTGGAAGAAGCCTATGGAAGCTGGATTAATCACAGATTAAACGCTCAGGCGTGCGCTCAGTCATGCTGGGGGGCACCCAGCGGGAACAGATTCCGGTAAGGTCGCGCTTCGTCGACCGCGCGGGCGAACGACGGCCGGGCCAGCAGGCGTGCGCGGTAGGCGGCCAGGCGTGGATATTTTTCTGAAATACGGTGCACCCAGTCTGCGTAGAACAGCGAAGGCGCGGCCGCGCAGTCGGCCAGCGTGAAGTCTTCGCCCACGGCCCAGGTTTTATCAGCCAGCTGCGACTCCAGCCAGCCATAGGCGCGCTCGAGCAGCTGCGCGGACCGCGCCAGCGCCTCTTCGCGCTTGATTGCATCGCCCGGGAGCGCGCCCGCCACGGCCGCCTGCATCGGCGCCATCACGTGGAGGTCGAAGAAGCGGTCGAGGAAGCGCACGTCGAGCGCCGCCATCGGATCGTCCGGCAACAGGCGAACCGGTCCCGGATGGGCAAGCTCCAGGTATTCGATGATGATGCTGGTCTCGACCAGGCGGCGTTGGCCGTCCGTCAGCATCGGGAATTTCGCGAGCGGCCAGTGCGCCAGCCATTCGTTCACGTGCTGCGGCGTGTCGGGGCCGAGGCTGCGGAAGTCGAAGGGGATATCGTTCTCGTACAGGGCGACGAGCAGCTTTTGCGTGTAGGACGAAAAGGGATGACCGTGGACGACGAGGGGCATTGCGGCTCCCGGCTGGCGAATCTGGCAAGTCTACAGCAGTTGCGCCCCGCTACCTTGATCGGCCAGTTCATCGAGAGGATTGCGCAGCTTGCAGGCCTTGATCGACAGGCAGCCGCAGCCGATGCAGCCATCGAGCTGGTCGCGCAGCCGGGTGAGCTGGGTGATGCGCTCGTCGAGCTCCGCCCGCCACAGGCGCGACATGCGGGCCCAGTCGGCGGCGGTGGGCGTGCGCTCGTCCGGCAGCGCGGCCAGCGCGGCGCTGATCGAGGCCAGCGAGATGCCGATGCGCTGCGCCACCTTGATCACCGCAACCCGGCGCAGGACGTCGCGGCCGTAGCGGCGCTGGCCGCCGCTGCTCCTCACGCTGCGGATCAAGCCCTTCGATTCGTAGAAGTGCAGGGCCGAGACGGCCACGCCGCTGCGCTGCGCGAGTTCGCCCACCGTCAGCGGCCGCGCCAGGTCGGCCGGATCGATCTTCGCCATGATGTTCCTCTTGACCTCAAGTTAACTTGAGGTTTTACACTCGCCTTCATCGATTGGCAAGTCCTGGAGGAAGTGGTGAACAATGGCCTGAGTACCGTCGCATGCAACAAGCAGCTGGTTCGCACCCTGTACGAGGAATGCATCAATGCGCGGCGGCTGGATCGGATCGAAGAACTGGTCGCGCCGGATTTCCTTGGCCCGCGCGGCGAACGCGGTCCACGCGAATTCCGCGCCACCATCGAGACCGTGCTGACCGGCTTTCCCGGCGTGCGCTTCCAGCTGCACGACCTGTTCGGCGAAGGCGACCGCGTGGCGCTGCGCTGGACCTTCCACGCCAACCACGGCGGCTGGTTCATCGGCCTGCCGCCCAGCAGCAACCGGGTGACGCAGGAAGGCCACGTCATCTACCAGATCCGCGACGGCCTGATCGTGCGCGCCTGGCTGCAGGCGGACCGGCTGGGCGTGCTGCAGCAGATCGGTGCGGTGCCGCGTTCCTTTGCTGACAGCAGGGCGCAGCGGCCTCTGTGAACGCCTGCCTTGTGTAGGCATTTCGCTGACCTGGAAAAATCGACGATTACCTGTTAGTCAGGGTCTGCCATTATCCGAATATCGGATAAATAAGTTTTATCCGACATTCGAATATATTGACTTTATCTGAAAATCAGATAAAGTGATGTTATCTGAATAACGGATATTTTCTCATGTCTTTCGCATCCAGCCACCACGCACTCTCGACGGCATCACACCTCGGGCAGCTCCTCAAGACTACGCGTAAACGGCACAAAATCACGCAAGCTGTGGTGGCAGGCTATGTCGGGATCAGCCAGAACCGCCTTTCACACCTGGAGAATCACCCCGAGGAAATCAGCGTCAAGCAGCTGCTCAGCTGGTGCGCGGCACTGGAGCTGGAGCTCAAACTCGGCGAGCGGGAAACGTCGGCAGCCAGCAGCTCGGCGGAGTGGTGATCGTGGGACGTCGCTCGCACAGCCAAACCCTCAATCTCTGGGCCAATGGAGAGTATGTCGGCCGCTGGACGGTCAACGCCGCTGGAAACTCGGAGCTGCAGTACGATGCCGGCTGGTGCGCCTCGGCGCGCGGGCGTCCTATCTCGCTGTCGCTACCCTTCAACCTGCACAATGAGCCGCTAAAGGGAGCCCGTGTCTCCCATTACTTCGAAGGCCTCTTGCCCGACAGCGATTCAATTCGCAGACGGGTTGCGGCCCGGTTCAAGACGGGCTCCATCGACGCGTTCGACCTGCTGGCCGCCATCGGCCGGGACTGCGTTGGCGCCCTGCAGCTGCTGCCGGATGGCGCGCAGCCGGAGAGCCTTGACCACGTGGACGGCACTGTCGTCGATGACGAAGCCATCGAGCGCCACCTGCTGGATGTGGTGAACCCAGACCAGCGCGGCGGCCCGCAGGACCCGGATGACGACTTCCGGATTTCCCTGGCGGGCGCGCAAGAAAAGGACGCATTCCTGTGGTGGGACGGCAAATGGATGAAGCCGCGCGGAGCGACGCCGACGACGCATATCTTCAAGCTTCCAATCGGGCTGGTCGGCGGTCGCAAAGCTGACTTCTCGACCTCGGTCGACAACGAGTGGCTCTGCCTGCGACTGTTCAAGGAATTCGGCTTGCCGACGGCGAACGCCGAGATTGCTGCCTTCGGCAAGCAGCGTGTCCTCGTCGTCGAGCGCTTCGACCGGGTGCGCGCGGCCAATGGCCGGCATCTGTTCCGGCTCGTCCAGGAAGATTTCTGCCAGGCCACCGGCGTGTCGCCTCTGGTGAAGTACGAGAATGAAGGCGGCCCGGGCCTGAAGCAAATTTTCACTTTGGTCCAGCAGTCGCAGCAGGCCAAAGAGGACATGCGCACGCTGATGGCGTCGCAGTTGCTGTTCTGGATGATGCGCGCGCCGGACGGCCACGCCAAGAACTTCAGTATCCAGCTGCTGGCCGGAACTGGCCGCTTCAAGCTGACACCCATTTACGATGTGATGTCGGCCTATCCCGTCATGGGCCCGGGCCCCAACCAGTGGTCGGAATACGACGTCAAAATGGCGATGGCCCTCCTCGGCAAGAACCGCCACTACCTGGCGCGTGACATCCAACGGCGGCACTTCAACAGCACCGCGAGAAAGGTCGGTTACGGTGATAACGCGGAGCCGCTGATCCAGGAGTTCATCGCCCGCACGACGGACGTCGTGGAGAAGGTCCGCAGCGAGCTTCCGGATGGCTTCTCAGCCGCAGTGGCGGACAAGGTCCTGGATGGCGTGCTGGCCGCGGCGCACGCGCTGGAAGCAATGCCGCCAAGTTAAGAACATTTGGCCGACCCTGGCTCAAGCAGCTCAGCGCGCTCTGCTCCTTGCGTCTGTTCCGAACGCCAGATTCAGATCGCCATATCCCGCAACACCTTCGACGCATCCCGGTTCGCCCCCAGCACCGTCCCATCGCGCATGTGGATCTGCAGCTGCGACTGTTCGTCCGCGCGCATCGACTCGACGAAGTCGAGGTTGACCAGGGCCGAGCGGTGGATGCGCACGAAGCGCGCTGGGTCGAGCTGGGCTTCGAGTTCCGAGATGCCGATGCGAACCAGGAAGCTTTGCCCGCGCGCCGCGATCACCGTGTACTTGGAATCAGCCTTCATGTATTCGATCTCGCCGATCGACAGCGGAAAGATGCGCCCACGGTCGCGCACCAGGATGCGTTCCAGGCGCGCCGGCGCCTGCGCTGCCTGGGTGAGCGCACTCTCGACGGTCTCGCGCGCATGCACGGGACCTTCGAGCAGCCGCTCCACCGCCTGCGTGAAGCGCGCCCCGGTGAAGGGTTTCAAGAGGTAGTCCACCGCATGCAGCTCGAACGCCGTCACCGCGTACTGGTCGTAGGCGGTGGTGAAGACGATCCTGGGAAGGTAGTCGAGCCGGCGCAGCACCTCCAGGCCCGTCATCTCCGGCATCTGGATGTCCATGAACACGACCTCGGGCCGCAGCTGGGTGATGCGGGCCAGCGCGCTGGCGCCGTCGGCCGCTTCGCCGATCAGGCGCAGGCCGGGATGGGCATAGATGGCGTCGCGCAGCACGTCGCGCGCCAGCGGTTCGTCCTCGGCGAAGAAAGCGGTGGTCGATGTCATGCGGCGAGCTCCTCGCGGACGGCTGGAATGGTGACGGAGACACAGAAACCCGCGCCCGGCGCGCTCTGCACGCGCATGGCGGCGCGGCTGCCGTAGTCGAGCTGCAGGCGCCGTTCGACGGTGCGCAGGCCGAGGCCGGGCGAGGCGGCGATGGTGGCCGGGTCGGCGCCGGGGCCGGTATCGCGCACCGTCATGGTCAAGACGCCGGTGGTGGCGTCGCGCCGGGTACGGATCTGCAGCACGCCGGGACGGCTGTGCGGATTGAAGGCGTGCTTGATGCTGTTCTCCACCAGCGGCTGCAGCGACAGCGCCGGCAGCGAATGGTCGCCCGCGTCCGCGTCCAGGTCCCACTCGACGTGCAGGCGCTCGCCCAGGCGCAGCTGTTCCAGCTCCAGGTAGTCGCGCACGAAATCGAGTTCGGCGTCCAGCGTTACGCGGTCGCTGCCGGTGCGCTCGGTGTCGAGCACATAGCGCAGCATGTCGGAAAACTGGAACAGCGCCGTCTCGGCCGCCGCCGGATTGCGCTGGGTGAGGGCGATGATCGAGTGCAGGGTGTTGAACAGGAAATGCGGATTGAGCTTGTTGCGCAGCGCGCTCAGTTCGGACGCGATCACCAGGTTCTGCGCGTCCTTCATCGCCAGCGCCTGGCGGTGCGCCTTTTCGCCCGCGCGGATCAGGTGAAAGATGCCGGCGCCGAGCAGGTAGGTCATGACGTGGTAGAGCAGCGGCCAGACATACCAGTTGATGGACCGGTTGACGGGGAACAGCACCCAGAACGTCCCCTGCGCGAGCAGCGCGAAGGCGATGGCCGCGACGACGTGGATGCCGAGGACCCTGAGCAGGCCGTACTCCTTGCGCTCGAGGATGCCGGTCAGCGGCCATGCCAGCGACAGCAGCAGGGCGGAAGGCAGCAGGCCGGCGAAGGTGACCACGCCGCGCATGAGGTCGAAGTGGCCTTCGGCCAGCTTGTCCAGCTGGTCGGCAAAGGACAGGAACAGCGCGTAGGCCAGCCAGGCCAGGATGTAGATGCGCCACATCAGGCTGAAGCGGGCTGGTTTGGAGGGTGAAGGGCTCATGTCGGTAGTGTCGCGCAGGGGGACGCCGGGCGCGAGCCGCATGCCGCGAATTGCGGGATCCGGTGCACGGAATGCGGCCCGGCGGCGCGAAGACGATCAGGGACAGGGCAGGGTGATCGTCAGCCGCGTGCGGCCGTGGCCCGTGTCCATGCTCACGCTGCCGCCCTGCACCTCGGCCATCAGGCGGATCGAGTAGGTTCCCAGTCCGCTGCCGCCGACCTTGTCGGACGGCGCGTACTTGTCGAAGAAGCGCTCGCGCGCCGCGGCCGGGACTTCGCCGGCGTTGTCGATCATGACGTGCAGGTTGCCGTAGCCCGGCGCGATGTTGACGCTGACCTTGCCGCCCGCGGGCGAGGCTTCGATGGCGTTCTTCAGCACGTTGTTGAACATCGAATAGCACAGCAGCGGCTCGCCCAGGCACATCACGTCCTCCGGCGGCGCGAACTGCAGCGCCACGTCGGCGCCGTCGCAGGCCAGCGCCACATGCCTGCATACCCGCGCCAGCAGCTCGCCCAGGTCGAACAGCTGCAGCGCCGCCTGGTAGCTGCCCTGCTCCATCTTGTAGACGTCCAGGGTCCGGTTGATCATCTCGAGCGCGTTCTCGGCCGCGGTCTCGATCATGTGGGCCTGCTCGCGCTGGGGTTCCGTGAGCTGGCCGGCGAGCAGGGACTGGCTGCCGTGCAGGGCCACCGCGATCGGGCTTTTCAGGTCATGGCGGGTGATGCGCTCGACGTCCTCGCGCAGGCGCGCGTTCTCGATCAGGAGTTCGTTCTGGCGCCGGATGTCCTGCATGGCGGTGGCCAGCAGCAGGTGGGCCGACAGGCGCGCCTTCAGGATGGTAGGGTCGGCCGGCTTCGACACGTAGTCCACCGCGCCCAGGCGCAGGCCGGCCACCACGTCCTCGCTGGCGTCGCGCGCGGACAGGAAGATGATCGGGATATGCGCGGTCTTCGGGTTGGCTTTGAGCTGGCGGCAGGTCTCGTAGCCGTCCATGGCCGGCATCATGATGTCGAGCAGGATCAGGTCGATGTGGAAGGCGTCCGCGATCTCCAGCGCCTTTTTGCCGCTGATCGCGACCTTGATCGCGTACTCGTCCTTCAGCACCCCGGCCAGCACCTCGATATTGGTCGGGATGTCGTCCACGATCAGCACCGTGGATTTCTTCACGCGCTCGCCGATCGGTGCGGTCAGGCCGATGACGTTCGATGCGGGCAGCAGGGCCGGCGCAGGTGCGGGCTCCGGCGCAGGGGCCGGGTTCGGCTTCGGCGCCGGTTGCGCAGGCCGCGCGAAGGGGTTTGGCGCCGCTTCCAGCGTCACGCCCAGCATGGCCATGAACTTGCTGGCGAAGCTGTGCACCGTGAAGGGCTTGATCATGTAGGCGTTCACGCCCGCCTGCAGCGCGGTGCGCACCGATTGCGGATTGGTCTCGGCGGTCAGCATCATGAACGGCGTGGTGGTGTAGCGGTGATCGGCGCGCATCCACTTGAGCAGGTCGATCCCGCTCATCACCGGCATGCCCCAGTCGCCGACCACGATGTCGATCTGCTGCTTGCGCATCAGGTCCTGCGCGGTCTTGCCGTTATCGGCCTGGAGCACGTTCAGGAACCCGAGCTCGGCCAGCACCTGGCGCACATGGGTGCGGATCAGGAGGTAATCGTCGACGATGAGGATGGCGGCGGACTTGTCCATGACGGTTCTCTTGCTTGAGTTGATGAAGTTTAGCAACTAATGATGAGGTCGCCTACGTGGAACGTTGTCGCCGTTGTGTGCATGCCCGCCTTGTTTTTGCGGGAACGGTCGTGTTTATCCGTAAACTTGCTTGTTTTTGCGTGTTTGCGTAGAGTGTCGGGCATTCAACAGGAGAATCCATGCAATTAGCCGAAGAACGGCGCCAGGCGATCGTCGACGCGGTCGAGCAGGATGGCCGGGTGCTGGCCGCCGAGCTGGCCCAGCGCCTGAACACGTCCGAAGACACGATCCGGCGCGACCTGCGCGAACTGGACGCGGCCGGCCTGCTGCGCCGCGTGCACGGCGGCGCGGTGCGGCGCGCGCCGCTGCCCAGCTTCGGCGAACGCGCCATCAGCGAGCTGCCGCGCAAGAACGCGCTGGCGCAGATGCTGCGCGACTGCGTGCGGCCCGGGGATACGGTGCTGATCGACGCCGGCTCGACCAACCTCGCTTTTGCGCGCCTGCTGGAAGACGGCCAGGCCGCCACCGTCGTCACCAACAGCCCGCAGGTGGCGCTGGCGCTGGGCGAATTCCGCCGCACCCGCGTGGTGCTGCTGGGCGGGACCTACAACGCGGCGAAGGGCGCGGTGATGGGCGCCTGGACTCTGGCCGAGCTGCAGGGACTGCGCGCCGACCTGTGCATCGTCGGCGTCTGCGCCATCGACCCCGAACGCGGCCTGGCCACCGAGGATGCGGAAGAAGCCACCATCAAGGCCGCCATGCTGGCCGGCAGCGCGCGCAGCGCGGCGGCGGTGCTCAATGAACGCCTGGGCGACAGCGCCGCCTTCCTGTTCGGCCGCCTGACGGAACTCGACCACCTGGTGCTCGAAGCCGACGCGCCGCCAGACACCATCGCCCGCCTGCGCCAGTCGGCGCCGGGTCTCGACATCCAACTCGCAGCAAAGGTCCGTGCATGACAGCGACAACATTGAACCAGGCCCGCTGGGCGGTCTCCACCGTCTTCCTGATCAACGGCGCCGGCATCGGTCTGTGGGCCGCGCACGTGCCGGTGGTGCAGGCGCGCCTCGGCATCGATACCGCGACCCTGTCGATGGTGCTGCTCACCATCGCCGCCGGCGCCCTGCTGGCGATGCCGCTGATGGGCGGCTTCACGGCGCGCTGGGGCACGCGCCGCATGACGCTGGTGGCGGGCTTCGCCTTCGTCCTCATGCTCGGCATCCTGATGGGCCTGAGCGACCTGACCCTGCTGTTCATCGCCGCCTTCCTGTTCGGCGTCGGCAACGGCGCGCTGGACGTCGCGATGAACGCCAACGCCAGCGAAGTCGAGACCGCGCGCGGCATCCCGACCATGTCGTCCTTCCACGGCTTCTTCAGCCTCGGCGGCCTGTTGGGCGCCGCGCTGGGCGGCGTGGTGATCGGCCAGGGCTGGGGCGACGGGCAGGGCGCGCTGGCGGCAGCCATTGTCAGCGGCGCCGTGCTGCTGGCTGTCGCGCCGCGGGTGATGTTCTTTGCCCCGACCCACGCGGGCGGCAGCCACTTCGCCCTGCCGCGCGGGGCCGCGCTCAGCCTGGGCCTGCTGGCGCTGCTGTGCTTCGCGGTCGAGGGCGCGCTGGTCGACTGGAGCGCCCTCCTGATGCGCGAACGCACCGGCGCCGAACCGGCCAGCGCGGCGCTGGCCTACTCCGCCTTCTCGATCGCGATGGCCGCCTGCCGCTTCGCCGGCGACCGCATGATCCTGCGTTTCGGCGCCATGCGCATCATGGTGCTGGGCGGCCTGGCCATGTTCGTCGGCCTGGCCACCGCGGTGCTGAGCACCGACTTCCTGCTGTCGGCCTGCGGCTTCGCCCTGATCGGCATCGGCGCGGCCAACGTGGTGCCGCTGCTGTTCGGCGCCGCCTCGCGCATCCCCGGCATGAGCGCCGGCGCGGGCGTGGCGGCGGTGGCGACGCTGGGCTACGGCGGCCTCTTGATGGCGCCGCCGGTGCTGGGTTATATCGCCGCGCACTCGAGCGTGATGGTCGCGCTGGGCATGCTGTCGCTGTCGGGACTGGTGATCGCGCTGAGCGCCGGCGTCATCAAGCGCAGCGCGTAGACACCTTCATAGGGCGCAACTGCGAAAGCCCGCGTAGATGTCGTCGCGCTCCGGCGTGAAGAAGTTGCGGTAGCGGGGCGAGCGCAGGCGCGGGGCGGTGGCGAAGGAGGCGCCGCGCAGGGTCTGGCGGCTGCCGAACCAGGGCGCCGAGTATTCGCGGTAGCGGTCGGGCGTGAAGCCGGGGTAGGGCAGGAAGGGCGATGCCGTCCATTCCCACAGCTGGCCCCAGGCGAATCCGGGGTGGCCGGAATGCGCGGCGAATTCCCATTCTTCCTCGCGCGGCAGGCGCCGTCCGGCCCAGCGGCACCAGGCCTCGGCCTCGTGCAGGGTGACGTGACGCACCGGGGCAGCGGGGTCCAGCGCCACCTGGCGGCCGAAGCGGATCCCGGTCCAGTCGTCCCCAGCGCGGCGCCAGTAGCGCGGCGCCTGCCGTCCCTGCTGCGCCAGCCAGTGGCGGCCGGCCCCGCTCCAGTGGCCGGGATCGTCATAGCCGCCGTCCTGCACGAAGCGGAGATAGGCGGCGTTCGATACCAGGCCGGCGTCGATCGTGAGCGGGGCGACGGTAAGCAGCGCCGCCGTTTTTTCGTTGTCGAACACGAAGCCGCGCGACTGGTCGCCGCCGCGCTGGAAAGCGCCGCCGGCGAAGGCGATCTCGCCTGCCGCTGCAGGCCAATCGGCGACGTCCTCCTCGACCGGGGCCGCCGCGCCCAGCGTCTGCAAGGTGTAGAGCAGGGCTTCGCCATGCATGTCTTCGTGCGCCAGCGCCAGCCGGTAGGGGTAGAGCGCGGCGTCGTCATCCGGCGCATGCGACAGGCGCGCGAGGATCGCCTTCAGCACGGCGCCGCAATAGGACTTGATGACCTCAGGCTGCAGGCCGAGGGTCCAGCGCGCCGCGTGCGCCACCCTGCCCGAATCGAACAGGGCGTCGCCCTGCGCCAGCAAGGACGCGCCGCCGGCCTCGCCCGGCGAACTGCCCGTCGCCTCGCGCAGCACGAACCATTCGGCGAACCAGGCCGCATGGCCCAGTTCCCACAGCGGCGGATTGACGATCGACAGGCGCGGCAGCCGCGCCGGGTCGTCGTAGCCTGCGGCCGCCAGCGCATCGAAGAGCGACAGGGTGCGCCGCCGCGCAGCGGCCAGGGCGGCGGCGAGCGCGCCGGCGTCCATCGTGCGCAACGACGCCTGCTCACCCATAGTCGCGCAGGACGGTGTAGACGCCGTCCTTCGATTCGACCAGCGCATAGCCGCGCACGTCCCACAGCACCGGCGGCCCTGCCGACGGCAGGACGGCAGTGCCGGCGCGGCGCGCCATCGTCACGTGCGGCCGGTAGGCGCGTCCCTCCGGCTTCAGCCCGAGGGCGACGAGGGCATCGGACAGGCGCGCGTGCAGCGCCAGCAGTTCCGGCGGCTGCACAAGCGGCTCCAGCACCGCGATCCCGTTATGCCACGCGGCCGGGCGGCCGAGCTCCAGGCGGAAGGGTGCGAAGGGGACGGCAAAGCCGTCGAGCAGCGCGGGCAGCCGCTCGCTCGGCAGGGCGCCGAGGAAGTGCAGGGTGACGTGCAGCTTGTCCGGATCGACGGGAGAGGCGCCCCTGGGCCAGGTCCAGGCGTCGCGCCATTGCGTGAGCAGGCGGCGCACCGCCGGATCCGGCCACAGGGCCAGGAACAGACGGGTGGTATCAGGCTTCCCGTCCATGGCCATCCTTCAGAAGCAGTGTTCCGGCGCCGGGAAGCTGCCGTCCTTCACCGCCGCCACGTAGGCGGTGACCGCGGCGTCGATGCTGGTCTGGCCCTCCATGAAGTTCTTCACGAAGCGTGCCTTGCGGCCCGGGAAGACGCCCAGCAGGTCGTGCATCACCAGCACCTGGCCCGAGCAGTCGGGACCCGCGCCAATGCCGATGGTCGGGATCGACAGCATGTTCGTGACTTCCTTGCCGAGCGCCGCCGGAATGGCTTCCAGCACCACCAGCGAGGCGCCGGCGGCCTGCAGCGCCAGCGCGTCGGCGCGCAGCTGCTCGGCCGCGGCATCGGTCTTGCCCTGCACCTTGAAGCCGCCGAAGGCGTGCACGAACTGCGGGGTCAGGCCGATGTGGGCGCACACCGGGATGCCGCGTTCGACCAGGAAGCGCACGGTCTCGCCGAGCCAGGCGCCGCCTTCGATCTTGACCATCTGGGCGCCGGCGCGCATCAGGGTGACGGCGTTGTTGTAGGCCTCGACGGGCGTGGTGTAGCTGCCGAAGGGCATATCGGCCAGCACCAGCGCCAGCTTGTTGCCGCGGGCGACAGACGCCGTGTGGTAGGCGACGTCCGCCACCGTGACGGGCAGGGTCGAGTCGTAGCCGGCGCAGACCATGCCCAGCGAATCGCCGATCAGGAGCACTTCGACGCCGCAGCGGTCCATCAGCGAGGCGAAGCTGGCGTCGTAGGCGGTCAGCATGGTGATCTTGTCGCCCGCCGCGCGCATGGCGAGCAGCGAGGGCGCGGTCACGGCCTTGCGCGCGCGCCTCAAGGCGTCGTTGGCGGCTGGGTTCTCGCCCTGCAGGTAAGCGCTCATGGGAATCCTTTAAAACGATCGTTCGGAAAACGCGTAGTGTAATCCGCTTGCGCGAAACGCGCAGCGAGGCGTTCTAGGAACGGAAGATGAAGTACACCGCCCCGACCAGGCACAGCGCCGCCCACACATAGTCGAGCTTGAACGGTTCGTTCATGTACAGCATGGCGAAGGGCACGAACACCGACAGCGTGATCGCCTCCTGCATGATCTTCAGCTGCGCCAGGCTGAACTGGGTGTGGCCGATGCGGTTGGCCGGCACCTGCAGCAGGTACTCGAACAGGGCGATGCCCCAGCTGATGAGGGCCGCGACGTACCAGGCGCGGTTGTTCAGGCTTTTCAGGTGCCCGTACCAGGCGAAGGTCATGAAGATGTTCGACAGGACCAGCAGGCCCGCGGTCTGGAACCAGATCGGCAATCCCATATCAGAAGACTTTCTTGACGGCCTGCTGGGCGACCAGCGGCAGGTAATCGTGGACCGGCCCGATGCCGGGAATGACGAGATCCGGCGCGATCTCGGCCAGCGGCGCCAGCACGAAGCCGCGTTCGTGCATGCGCGGATGCGGCACGGTCAAGGTATCGCTGTCGATCTGCTGCTCGCCATACAGCAGCAGGTCGAGGTCGAGCGTGCGCGGCGCGTTGCGGTAGGGGCGCTCGCGGCCGTGCGCCTGCTCGATGTCCTGCAGCGCGCCCAGGAGTTCGTAGGGATCGAAAGCGGTGTCGATGCAGGCCACCGCATTGATGTAATCGGGGCCGCTTGAATCGACCGGCGCCGTGCGGTACAAGCCCGAGGTCTCGGTCACGGTGGTGCCCTCCAGGAGGGCAAGCCGGCGCAGCGCATCGAGCACATTGGCCTGCGCGTCGCCCAGGTTGGCGCCGATCCCCACGAAGGCGATCATTCCTCGCCGCCTTGCGCAGCCGCCGGGCCTTCGCCGCCGGAGCGGCGCGGACCGCGGCGCGGCGGACGCTTGCGCTTCGCCGGTGCCCCGGCTTCGCCGCCGCGCGGACGCGCATTCGCCGCCGCCAGCAGCGCTTCGCGCTCACCGCCTTCGGCCGCATAGAAGGCCGTCCACCATTCGCCGATCTCGCCCGGCAGCTCGCCGGATTCGCAGCGCAGCAGCAGGAAGTCGTAGCCGGCGCGGAAGCGCGGGTGCTCCAGCAATTTATAAGGCGCCTTGCCGGTGCGGCGCTCGAAGCGCGGCTGCATGGCCCAGATGTCGCGCATGTCGGTGGCGATGCGGCGCTGCAGGGCCAGGTTCTCGGTCTGCGTTTCCAGCACGTCGTCGGCCGCCAGGTGCAGGGCCGGGATCGGCGCTTCGCCGGCGGCGCGGTAGGCGTTCCACTTCTCCAGCACCTGGTGCCACAGGAGCGAGGCGAACAGGAAGCCGGGCGAGACGCCCTTGCCGGCCTTGACGCGGCCGTCGGTCGATTCCAGTGCGAGCGTCACGAACTTCATGCCGATCGGCTGCTCCAGCACCACGTCCAGCAGCGGCAGCAAACCGTGGTGCAGGCCGGCCGAGCGCAGCTCCTTCAGGCAGGCCAGCGCGTGGCCCGACAGCAGGAGTTTCAGCATCTCGTCGAACACGCGCGCCGCCGGCACGTTGTCGATCAGCGGCGCCATGACGGGGATCGGCGCGCGCGTGGTCGGCTCGATGGTGAAGCCGAGTTTCGCCGCGAAGCGCACCACGCGCAACATGCGCACCGGGTCTTCGCGGTAGCGCGCTTCCGGCATGCCGATGATGCGCAGCGTCTTCGCGCGGATGTCCTCGATGCCGCCGTGGTAGTCCAGCACGGTCTGCGTCGCCGGGTCGTAGTACATGGCGTTGATGGTGAAGTCGCGCCGCGCCGCGTCCTCGTGCTGGGGACCGAAGTTATTGTCGCGCAGGACGCGGCCGTGTTCGTCCTTTGGCGCGTTGTCGCTGCCGTTGCCGCGGAAGGTCGTCACTTCGAGCAGGTCCTGGCCGAACATCACGTGCACGATCTGGAAGCGGCGGCCGATGATGAAAGCGCGCCGGAACAGGCGTTTCACTTGCTCGGGCGTGGCGTCGGTGGCGATGTCGAAGTCCTTGGGCTTCACGCCCAGCAGCAGGTCGCGCACGGCGCCGCCGACGACGAAGGCCTGGAAGCCGGCTTCCTGCAGGGTCTGGGTCACCGTGATCGCATTGCGCGACACGTTGCGCGGGTCGATCTTGTGCTCGTCAAAGCCGAGGATGACGGGCTGGGTCGGGTCGCGGCCGTCTTCTTTCACGCCGAGGATCTTGCGGATGAATTTCTTAATCATTGAATAGATGGAGTGTTGGCCAACCCTGCGCCTGGGCATGGGCGGCGAGCTTGGCGCTCGGGTTGGTGGCGACCGGGTGGCTGACGATCGACAGCAGCGGCAGGTCGTTGTGCGAGTCGCTGTAGAAGTGGCAGCGTTCGAAATCCTCGAAGCGCGCACCCAATCGTTCCAGCCAGGCGTGCATGTGAGCGATCTTGCCGGGGCCCGAGGTCGGGGTGCCGACGAGCTTACCGGTCAGGTTTCCGCTCGCGTCGTATTCCGGCATCGCGCCGATGTGGTGTTCGACGCCGAAGCGGGCCGCGATCGGCGCCGTGATGTGGTAATTGGTGGCGGTGATGATGGCCACCAGGTCGCCGGCGTCCTGGTGTTCGCGCACCAGCGCCAGCGCCTTCGGCTTGATGGCCGGCTCGATCACCTCGCGCATGTAGCGGGCGTAGATCGCGTCCAGCTCGGCGCGCGAAAAACGCGCCAGGGTGCCGAGGGCGAACTCGAGGTATTCGACCGGGTCGAGGATGCCGGCCTGGTACTGGGCGAAGAATTCGTCGTTGCGGCGGCGGAAGGCGGTCTCGTCCACGGCCCCGATGCGCACCAGGAACTCGCCCCATTCGTAGTCCGAATCGATCGGCAGCAGGGTATGGTCGAGGTCGAACAGCGCAAGGTTTTTCATTCTTTGGTTTCCGACTGCTGGTTTTCTTGCAGCAACAAATCACGCAGCAGCGGCAGGGTGACGGGGCGCTGGGTCTCGAGCGAATACTGGTCGAGGGCGTCCAGCATCGTCGCCAGCGACCGCATGTCGCGCTTGAAGTGAGACAACAAATAGGGTAACACGCTGGCCGACAGCGTCAAACCGCGCGCTTCGGCGGCTTGCGTGAGCGCCGCGATCTTCTCGTCGTCCGACAAGCCCTTGATCTGGTAGACCAGGCCCCATCCCATGCGCGTGCGCAGGTCTTCGCGCACCCCCAGCACGGCCGGCGGCACCGGGCCGGTGCAGACCATGTAGGCGCCGTGCTCGCGCACCTGGTTGAACAGGGCGAAGGCGTCGATCTGGCGCTTGGGCGACAGGCGGTCGGTATCGTCGAGCAGGTAGAGGGTGACGTCCGGGCTGTGCGTGAACTGGTCGGCCGGCGCGTCGAAGGGGATGTAGCGCGAGGCCGGGCTGGCCGCCAGTGCCTGCAGCAGGTGGGTCTTGCCGGCGCCGGTGTCGCCCCACAGGTAGGCGTAATGCTCGCGCGAAGCGCGCTGCGCGAACTGGTGCATCAGGTGCGCCAGTTCGGCATTCTCGCCCACCTGGAAGGTGTCGAGGCTGTGCGCCGGCTCGGCGCCTAAGTCGAGCACCAGCTGCTTCATGGCGTCATCAAGCCTGTGCTGGAGATCATCAAGCCACCGCCAGCCGGGATGCCGGGCGGAACGTGGATTGTGCGGGCTCCGGGGTCAGGAAAAAGGGCATGCCGATATTGTTATTCTGTTAAGCCGAGTAGAAACGGGAGTTCGATGGAAGCCGTTTTGTTAAAATAGCGGATTGACCAGGTTTGGGTCGCCGCCTTCTATTTTACCGCCTCCGCTGCCAAATACCATGAGCCAACCATCTAATGTTTCCCTCTCCTACCGTGACGCCGGCGTCGATATCGATGCGGGCGACGCCCTGGTCGAAGCGATCAAGCCCTTCGCCAAGCGCACCATGCGCGAAGGTGTCCTCGGCGGCATCGGCGGTTTCGGCGGCCTGTTCGAGATCAGCAAGAAGTTCAAGGAACCGGTCCTGGTCTCGGGCACCGACGGCGTCGGCACCAAGCTGAAACTGGCCTTCGAGCTGAACCGCCACGACACGGTCGGCATCGACCTGGTGGCGATGAGCGTGAACGACATCCTGGTGCAGGGCGCGGAACCGCTGTTCTTCCTCGATTATTTCGCATGCGGCAAGCTGGACGTGCCGACCGCGACCGCCGTGGTCAAGGGCATCGCCCAGGGCTGCGAAGAGTCCGGCTGCGCCCTGCTGGGCGGCGAGACCGCCGAGATGCCGGGCATGTACCCGGACGGCGAATACGACCTGGCCGGCTTCGCCGTCGGCGCGGTGGAAAAATCGCAGATCATCGACGGCAGCAAGATCGTGCCGGGCGACGTCGTGCTGGGCCTGGCCTCGTCGGGCATCCACTCGAACGGCTACTCGCTGGTGCGCAAGATCATCTCGGTCGCCAAGCCGGACCTGGAAGCCGACTTCCACGGCCGTAAACTGTCCGACGTGCTGATGGCGCCGACCCGCCTGTACGTGAAGCCGATCCTGGCCCTCATCGCGGCGATGGAAGTGAAGGGCCTGGTGCACATCACCGGCGGCGGCCTGGTCGAGAACATCCCGCGCGTGCTGGGCGAGAACCTGACCGCCGTGCTGGACGCCTCGTCGTGGACCATGCCGCCGCTGTTCACCTGGCTGCAGCAGCACGGCGGCGTGGCGGATTCGGAAATGCACCGCGTGTTCAACTGCGGCATCGGCATGACCGTGATCGTCTCAAAAGAAAATGCGGATGCGGCCATCGCCCAGCTGAAGGCGGCGGGGGAGACGGTGTATCGCATTGGCGAGATTCGTGCGCGTGAGGAAGGGCAGGCGCAGACGGTTGTTCAGTAATTCGATCTGCTGTTGACGAAACGGGCGCCGAGGCGCCCGTTTTTGTTTGCGTTTGTGGTACGCGACGAACCTGGATCCCGGCCTTCGCCGGGATGACGGTTTTGAAGCTGATGGATGAACAGCGTTAACTTAATTCTTGCGTTAGCAGGGGCCCGTCATTTCGGCGAAGGCCGGAATCCAATTTTGTTGAGCAGCCGTTGACTACTTGTTGGCCCCCGTCCCAATGTGCTTATCCAAAAACTTCTCCACCCGCCCCCAGAAATCCACCCTGGTCTCCAGCAGCGACCAACCATGCCCCTCCTCTGGATACATCACCCACTCCACCTCCTTGTTGTGCGCCGCCACCGCGTCGCGGAACTTGCTGCCGTGGTAGATCGGCACGCGGCGGTCGGCGCCGCCGTAGGCCAGCAGGACCGGCTGGGTGATGCGCGCCGCCTGCTCGATCGGTGAGGTTGCCTTGAGCTGGGCCGCATCCTTGACCTGGTCGCCGACCAGCAGCGGCATGCCGTGGATGCGGTAGTCGTCCTGCAGGTCGGACTTGAAGCTCCAGTGGCCGTCGTACAGCAGGTTGATGTCGGTGACGCCGAAGTAGTTGACCGCGCACTTGTACAGATCCGGGTCCTTCACCAGGCCCATCAGCGCCGCATAGCCGCCGTAGCTGCCGCCCGCGATGCAGATGCGCTGCGGATCGGCGTAGCCCTGGGCGATCGCCCAGCGCGCGCCGTCGGCGACGTCGTCCTGCATCGCCAGGCCCCACTGGCGCCAGCCGGCGCGGTAGTGGGCCTGGCCGTAGCCGCGGCTGCCGCGGAAGTCGGGTTCCAGCACCGCGTAGCCGCGCGACGCCAGGAACTGGGTCTGCCCATTCCAGCCCCAGTGGTTGCCGCGCACATAGGGGCCGCCGTGCACCAGCATCACCAGCGGCAGGTTCTTCTTCGCGCCGCCGGCCGGCAAGGTCAGCAGGGCCGGGATCTCGCGCCCGTCGCGCGCCTTGTAGCGCACCGGTTCCTGGCGTCCCATGCGGGCCGGGTCGATGCCGTCGCGGCTGCGGCCGACCGCGACCAGGGCGCCGGTCCTGGTGTTGTAGGCGCGGTAGAACACCGGCCGGGTGTCCGAGTACGAGCGCACCAGCACCCATTGCGCGTCCGGCTGCGAAGGTACCGAGATCGTATTGACGGTGCTGGGCAGCTGCTTGTCGACGGCTTCCTGGACCGCCTGCATGTCCTTGTCGAACCAGACGTTGGCGCGGGCGTCGGTCTCGATCGACACTCCCAGCACCTTGCCGCGCCGCGTCACCAGGCCGCCGGTGAAGTCGTAGCCGCGCGTAACCACCACCGGCTCGGGACTGAGCTTGCCGCTGGCCAGGTCGAAGGTGTGCAGCGATGCGGTGTCCTGGCCCGCCTGGGCCAGCACGAACAGGGCGCCGTCGGAGCCGAAGCCGACCGGCGCGAAGGCGCCCGGGCTGCCAGTATAAGTGGCGAATTCGGCGATGGTGCGCCAGTCGTCGCCACCCGGTTCGCGGTAGTGGATGGTGGTCTTGCCGCCCTCGCTCTGGGTGGCCAGGCGCGGCTCGCCCGCGTTGTCGAGCAGCCAGCGGTCGACGTTGCCGGGGCGCTTGACCGTCTTCACCTGTCCGGTCAGCGTGTCGAGCTGCAGCAGGTTGACGGTGCGGACCTCGCCCAGGTTGTTGAATTCGGGGCTGACGACGTAGGCCCGGCTCGAATCCTGGGCGCCGCGCTGGCCCAGCATGAAGGTATTCCAGGACAGCAGGCGGCGGTTGATGTTGGAGCCGGTCGCCATGGTCTCCTGCGGCGCGCGCCGGTTGGCCAGCTGGCGCATGGCTGAGCCGTCGCGGTTGACCGCATACAGGCCGCTGCCCAGGACCTGGCCGCCCGGGCCGGTCTGCTTGTCGCTGACGTTGTACAGCAGGCGCTCGTCGTTCACCCACTGGAAGTCGAGGATGTCGGCATCGCTGAAGCCGGCGACCAGGCGCGGCTTGTTGTCCTGCAGGTCGAGCACCACCAGCGCGTCGCGCCGGCCGGGCGCGCCCGAGATCGCGGCCAGGTAGCGGCCGCTCGGGGACAGCGCCGCGTCTTCCAGCAGCGGCTTGGAGAAGAAGGCTTCGATCGGGACCGGAGCCGGGGCCTCGGCCTGGGCAGGTGCCGCGGCGAGGAGGGCAAGGATGGCTGCGGCGGGCAGCGTGCGGGAAAGGATGGACATCGGATCGCTCGTTATAGTAGTCGTGGGCCATGCAGGCCCGGCCACCATACCAGTATTGATGCGCCGGCAAAATGGGCGGAAGTGCTTTCATGCTGGACGCATGCGCGAGACGTGAAGGCGATCCGATCGGGGGGGGGTGATTTTTCGATAAGACCGAAATCCAACGGTTGGCTGGGAAATCGGCAATTTCGTCATCTATTGATTGTGAGCAATTTCCTTTTGAGACATTATCAAGAACGATCGTTTGTCCATGATTTCCGGGTATGACCTCTCCGCATCGCACATTCCACTTCATCTCCGGTCTACCGCGCTCCGGCTCGACCCTGCTGTCCGGCATCCTGCTGCAGAATCCGCGCTTCCATGCCGGCATGACGAGCCCGGTTGGGTCGCTCTGCACCGCGGTGCTCGGGCAAGTCAGTGCCGGCAGCGAATTCGCACCGGTAGTCGGCGCCGACAAGCGCCGCGCCCTGGTGCGCGGCCTGTTCGACACGTATTACGCGGATATCGACAGGGAGGTGGTGTTCGACACCAACCGCGGGTGGTGCGCCCGCATGCCGATGCTGCACGACCTGTTTCCCGGCGCGAAGGTGATCGCCTGCGTGCGCAACGTGGCCTGGGTCATGGACAGCTTCGAGCGCCTGCACCGTGCCAATCCCTATGAGGGCACGCGCCTGTTCGGCGCCAATGCGCGCACCGTCTACAGCCGGCTGGAAGGGTTGGCCCAGCACGACAGCACCGTCGGCTTCGCCTGGTCGGCGCTGCGCGAGGCCTTCTATGGCGAGCACGCGTCTTCGCTGCTGGTGGTCGACTATGAACTGCTGGCGCGTGCGCCGGCCAAGGTGATGGGCCTGGTCTACGACTTCCTTGGCGAACCCCGTTTCGAGCATGACTTCGACAACGTCGCCTACCAGGCCGACGAGTTCGACGACCGCCTGGGCGCCCCGGACCTGCACCGCGTCAAGGCGCAAGTGAAGTTCACTCCGCGTCCCACGATCATTCCGCCCGACCTGTTCGAGCGCTTCGACAAGATGTCCTTCTGGAACGACAAGGCCGGCAGCGCCGCCAACGTCATCACCAGCCAGCCAGCACAACCAGGAAAAACAGCATGATGTCCAGCACCACCGATACCGCGGCCGACCAGCTCGTGATCGCCGCCGCACGCAAGGAAATCGTCTTCATCGAGGACAACGTTCCCGACATCACGACCCTGATCGGCGCCATGGGCGCGGGCAAGGAAGTCATCATCCTCGATGCGACCCGGGATGGCCTGCGGCAGATCGCCGACGCCCTCGCGGGCCGCGCCGGCATCGACGCTTTGCACATCGTGTCGCACGGCGCCGCCGGCAGCGTCGGCCTCGGCACCCTGCTGCTCGATTCCGCGGCGCTCGGCACGCATGCGGAGGCGCTGCGCACGATCGGCGCCAGCCTGGCCGCCGGCGGCGACATCCTGCTGTACGGCTGCGACATCGGCGCCGGCAGCACGGGGCAGGCCTTCGTCGACGGGTTGGCGATCGCGACCGGCGCCGACGTCGCCGCCTCGTCGGATCTCACCGGCAGCGCCGCGCTGGGCGGCGACTGGGACCTGGAAATCAGCAGCGGCGGCATCGAGACCACGGCGGCTGGAGATGCGTCCCTGTCGCAGCTGTATCGCGATACGCTCGGCATCACGGGCGTCACTGTCGATTTCGAGAGGACCGACCGCTTCCAGAACATTGGCGGTTACGGCGGCGGCGCCAATGACGTGATCTACCGGGTCAACGATAGCAGTGCCTATCAGTTGAAGATCGACGGCACTCAGCGCAACGTCGCATTGGTGAATGGCGCCGGCTTCATTTCGTCGGATACCGGCGGTGCAGGCGAGACCATGGTGACGTTCTCCTTCGCTGGCGGACAGGTTTTTTCCCCGACGTCCATCGGTGTGACAAGCTACCAATACGCGAACCAGCAACTGGTATTCAAAGGCTACGATAGCGCGAACAATCTGGTCGGCACCAAAACCGGTACGGCGGACTTCGGGATGGGTCATTACAACACGATCTCCCTGGCAGGCCTGGAAAATATCGCGACCTTGAAGCTCGTTGCCAACCCGGCGTCGAACATGGGCAAGCTGTTTTACCTGGCCTTCGACAACTTTGCGCTGACCAATATACAGCCAGCTGGTCCGGGAGTGAGTTCCGTCTCTTCGTCCAATGCGAACGGGGCGTACAGGGCCGGCGACACAATCAGCGTGACAGTGAACTTCGACCGCGCGGTCGATGTCGCGGGCGGTGTGCCGACCCTGCAGCTCGAGACCGGCAGCACTGACCGGTTCGCCGTTTACAGGAGCGGCAGCGGCACCAGCACCCTGACCTTCGAATATACGGTCCAGGCCGGCGACACCAGCTTCGACCTCGACTATACGAGCACCACTGCACTGGCATTGAACGGCGCGACCATCAAGTCGCACGCCGACGGCGTCGACGCCCTGCTGACCCTGCCCACGCCCGGCGGCATCGGCTCGCTCGGCGCCAACAAGGCGATCGCGATCGACACCACCGCTCCCGCCGCGCCGTCGCTGCCGACGCTGAGCCCGGGCAGCGACGGCGGAACGGTCGGCGACAACCTGACCAACCGCGACAAGCCGACCATCACTGGCACGGCCGAAACCGGCGCCACCATCAGGCTGTATGACGGCGCGACCGAGATCGGCAGCGTCACCGCCACCGGCGGCGCCTGGTCGATCACGCCTACCGCTTCGCTGGCGCAAGGCGCGCACGGCCTCACCGCCAGGGCGACGGACGCCGCCGGCAATGTCAGCGCCGCCTCCCAGACCCTGAACCTCACGATCGACACCACGCCGCCGACTTTGAGCATCGCCAGCTCCACGCCGGCGCTGCGCAGCGGCCAGTCCGCCACCATCACCTTCTCGTTCAGCGAAGACCCGGGCGCCAGCTTTAGCAGCGGCAGCGTCACGGTCAGTGGCGGTTCCCTGGGTACGGTCAGCGGCAGCGGCGCGACCCGGACCGCGATCTTCACCCCGACGTCGAACTTCCAGGGCAGCGCCAGCATCACCGTCGCCGCCGGCGCCTATCAGGATATCGCCGGCAACAACGGCGGCGCCGCGAACACGCCCTCGATCGTCATCGACACCCTCGCTCCGGCGGCGCCAGCGGTGCCCGACCTGGCCGCCGCCAGCGACAGCGGCGACCCGGACATCGCCAACGCGAATACCGACAACGTCACCAACGTCGCCATGCCGACCTTCGGCGGCGCCGCCGGCAGCGCGGAGGCCGGCGCTATGATCCGGGTGTACGACGGCGCGGCCCTGATCGCCACCACGACCGCCCTCGGCAATGGCAGCTGGTCAGTGGACAGCAGCGTCGCCCTGGCGGAGGGCCAGCACACCATTACCGCGATCGCCACCGACGCCGCCGGCAACGCCAGCGCCGCCTCCGGCGCACTGACGCTGACGATCGACCTGACGCCGCCCGGCGTGCCGGCCGTGCCCGACCTGGCCGCCACCAGCGACAGCGGCGCGTCCGCGGTCGATAACCTGACCAATGCCGCCACCCCGACCTTCGGCGGCGCGGCGGGCAGCGTCGAGGGCGGCGCCATCGTCAAGCTCTACGATACCGACGGCAGCGTGATCGCCAGCACGGTCGCCAACGGCGACGGCAGCTGGTCGGTCGCCAGCACCGCGCTGGCGGACGGCGCACACGCGATCAGCGCCAGGGCCATCGACGTGGCCGGCAATGTCGGTGCGGCCTCGAGCGCCCTGATGGTGACGATCGACCGCACGCCGCCCGCCGCCCAGGCGCTGAACGCCGTTTTCTCCGCCGATACCGGCAGCTCCAGCACCGACCTGGTTACCAGAGCTGCCGCGCAGACCATCGCGGGTACGCTGAGCGCGGCGCTGGCGGCAGGCGAGCGCGTCGAAGTCTCTCTCGACAACGGCTATTCCTGGACGACGGCCGTCGCCGACGGGACTGCCTGGTCGCTTGACGGGGTCACGCTGGCCGGCAGCAATACCTTGCAGGTCCGCGTCAGCGATGCCGCCGGCAACGCCGGCACGTCGTACACCAAGGCCTACGTGCTCGATACGAGCGCGCCGGCGGCGCCCTCCACGCCCGACCTGGACGCCGCATCCGACACCGGCAGCGCCGACCACGACGACATCACCGGCGACACCACGCCCATCTTCAGCGGCAGCGCCGAAGCCGGCGCCACCGTCTACCTGTACGACGGCGCCACCCTGATCGGGAGCGGCGTCGCCACCGGGGGCGCCTGGCGTATCGAGAGCACGACGCTGGCGGCGGGAAGCCACGACATCACCGCCCGTGCGTTCGACCTGGCCGGCAACACCAGCGCCGCCTCGCAGGCGCTGACGATCCAGGTCATCACCGATGCGCCCACCACGAAGGCGACCGCACTGCAGTTCTCGGCCGACAGCGGCGCGCTCGCGAACGACCTGGTCACCCGGGTGGCGGCCCAGACCCTGTTCGGCACGCTGGATGCGGCGCTGGCCTCGGGCGAGCGGGTCGAGGTCTCCATCGGCGGCGGCGCCTGGCTGGCCGCCACGGCCAGCGTCGGCAGCAGGACATGGGGCCTGCCCGCGACGCTGGCTGCCGGCACCCATCCGGTCGCGGTGCGCGTGACCAATGCCGTCGGCAACAGCGGCGAAGCATTCACGCGGGACTATACGCTCGACACCGTCGCCCCCACGGTGACGATCACCAGCGACGTCCCGAGCCTGAAGGCCGGGCAGAGCGCAGCCATCACCTTCACCTTCAGCGAAGACCCGGGCGCCACCTTCAGCTGGGACGGCAGCGCGGGCGACATCGTGGTCAGTGGCGGCGCCCTGTCCGCGCTGTCCGGCTCGGGCCTGGTGCGCACCGCCGTCTTCACACCGGCCGCCGATACCAACGCAGGCACTGCCAGCATCTCGGTGGCTGGCGCCAGCTATGTCGACCTGGCCGGCAATGGCGGCGCGAGCGGCTCGCTCGCGTTTTCCTACGACACGCTGGCGCCCGCGGCGCCGTCGGCCCCGGTCCTGGCGACGGGCAGCGATACCGGCGTGCTCGCCACCGACCGGATCACCGCCAACAACCGTCCGACCTTCACCGGCAGCGCCGAATCCGGCACGACCGTCACCCTGGTCGACGGCGCCGGCAATGCGATCGGCAGCGGCGTCGCCGTCGATGGCGCCTGGGCCATCGTCCCGACGGCGGCGCTGGCCAACGGCGCGCATGCGGTCAGCGCCAGGGCGACGGACAGCGCCGGCAACGTCGGCACGGCCAGCGCGGCGCTCGTCGTCCATATCGATACGGTCGCGCCGGCGCTGAGCATCACCAGCAACGTCGCGCAGCTGAAGATCGGCGACAGCGCGACCGTCACCTTCACCTTCAGCGAGGATCCGGGCGCGACGTTCACGCGCGCCGACATCACTGTCGATGGCGGCACGCTCGGCGTATTGAGCGGCTCCGGCCTGACCCGCAGCGCCGTGTTCACCCCGGCCGCCGGCATCGACGGCGGCGTGGCCACGATCACGGTCACGGCTGGCAGCTATACCGACGCGGCAGGCAATGCCGGCGGCGCCGGCACGACCCCGCTGCTGCGTTTCGACACGCTGGCGCCGGCGGCGCCGTCCATCCCCGACCTGGATGCCGCCTCCGACACCGGCGCGTCCGACAGCGACAATCTCACCACCGACACCACGCCGACCTTCAGCGGCACGGCGCCGTCCGGCGTCACCGT
Organism: Massilia phyllostachyos; assembly: GCF_021044825.1. Lineage (GTDB taxonomy): Bacteria > Pseudomonadota > Gammaproteobacteria > Burkholderiales > Burkholderiaceae_D > Telluria > Telluria phyllostachyos. Next base: position 274,768 of record NZ_JAJNOC010000001.1, read on the forward strand.
CAGGCTGTACGACGGCGCCACCGAGATCGGCTCCGCGCTCGCCACCGGCGGCACGTGGAGCATCACCAGCAGCGTGCTGGGAATGGGCGCGCACAGCATCACCGCGGTCGCCGTGGACGCCGCCGGCAACCGTTCGGCGGCGAGCCAGGCCATCGCCTTGACGATCGAAGCGCCGCCCGCCCCACCCAGCCCGCCGAGCCCGCCGCTGGTGGACGGCATGCCGGTCCAGACCGGTCCGGTGACCCTGCCGGGCGGTGTAAACGGCACCTCGGTCAGCGTGCCGATCGTCACTGGCGGACGCGCCGAGACCGACGGCGCCGCCGGCCTGGCCGATATTCCGCTGGCCACCGGCAACGGGGCGACCCAGCTGCTGGCCCAGCTGCCGGCCGGCTACGGCCTGTCAGGAATCGGCGCCAGCGTGGGGCCGGCCGCCGGGCTAGAATTCCTGATCGCCTCGATCAAGTCCGCCACGCCGGGCCACGCGGCCGGCGACCAGGGCCACCTGGTGGCGAACGGCGCCAGCTACCTGGCGGGCCTGCAGTATGGGTCCCTGCTGGTGCAGACGGTGAAGCCGGTGAGCACGGCCGACGCCACTGGCGCGCTGGTGCTGCGCGGCTTCGATCCTTCCGGCAGCCAGCAGACGGCGCTGGTGATCGATACCGCCGGCCTGGCGAACGGCGCGCGCCTGGAACTCGTCGACATCGACTTCGCGGCCGTGGTCGGCAAGGGCGCGGTCCTGGCCCGCGGCGACGGCGCCGTCCTCACCGGGGATGGCGCCAGCCTGCACTTCACGGTCGCGGCAGGCGGCTCCAGCCAGGTCTTCTCCGGTGGTGGCGCGGACCTGCTGACCTTCGGCCTGCCTGCCGCGCCGTCTTCCGCGAATGGACGCACCAGCGCCCGCCTCATGTCCGGCGAGGGCAGCACCATGCTGCACGGCGGACAGGATGCCGACACCGCAGCGTTCGCGGGCGTGCGCGCCGACTTCGACGTCGTGTCGCACAACGGTTATGTGGTAGTCAGCAGCAAGGCGACGCCGCAGTCGAAGGCGCTGGTGGTCAACGTCGAGCAGCTGCAGTTCAGCGACGGCATCGTCGCGGTCGAGAACGGGAAGCAGCTGGCCACGCTGGCCGGCATGTACCAGAGCGTGCTGGGACGCCAGGCCGACCTGGGCGGCTTTGAATTCTGGGCCGACCGCCACGACGACGGCGTCAGCTGGGGTGCGATCGCGCTGACGATGATCGGTTCGAACGAGCGCCTGTCGGGCAATGCCGGTTTCGACGGCGATGCCGCCCACGACATCGCCCTGCTGTACCAGGCATTGTTCAAGCGCGCGGCGGATGCCGACGGCATGGCCTTCTGGCTGCGCGCGATGAATGGCGGCATGGGCCTGGAGCAGGTGGCGGGCCATTTCGTCGAGTCGGCCGAAATGGTGGGTCACCAGCGCGCCGCCACGGACTGGGACTTCTTCGTTTAGCCTTCCTGTTCCGGCGCGCGAATGTAGTCGGCCATCCCTTCGCTGGTCCTGCTCGGCGGCGCGCTGAGCAGGCTGCCGGCGACGGTGGCCAGCAGCCCCGCCGGCACCCCGAACACGCCCGCCGCCAGCGGCTGGATGCCCAGCCAGGACGCATCCAGGCTGCCGCCCAGCGTCGGACTGGCGCGCAGCATGTACCACAGGCAGACCATCAGCCCCGTCACCATGCCGGCGATCGCCCCGGTATGGTTGGCGCGCTTCCAGAACACGCCCAGCACCAGCACCGGGAACAGGGTCGACCCGGCCAGCGAGAAGGCCGCCCCGACGAGCGACAGGATGTCGGCCGGCCGCTGCGACGCCGCATAGGCCGCGATGAAGGCCACCGCCAGCAGCAGGAGTTTCGAGATCGTCACCCGCTTCTGTGTCGAGGCGCCCGGGTCGACCATCTTGTAGTAGACGTCGTGCGACAGCGCGTTCGAGATCGCCAGCAGCAGGCCATCCGCGGTGGACAGCGCCGCCGCCAGGCCGCCGGCCGCGACCAGGCCCGAGATCACGTAGGGCAGGCCGCCGATCTCCGGCGTGGCCAGCACCAGCACGTCGGCGTCGATCGCCAGTTCGGCCAGCTGGACGATGCCATCGCCGTTGATGTCGGCCACCTTGATCAGTGGCGAGACCTTGTCGACGTTGGCCCAGTAGGAGATCCAGGTCGGCAGCGCGCTGTAGTCGCTGCCCACCAGCGAGGTGTAGATGTCGTACTTGGCCAGCACGGCCAGCGCCGGAATCGTCAGGTAGATCAGCAGGATGAAGAACAGGGTCCAGAACACCGACACCCGGGTCTCGTTGACCGAGGGCGTGGTGTAGGCGCGCATCAGGATGTGGGGCAGGGCGGCGGTGCCGAACATCAGGCAGAACACCACGGCCATGAAGTTGTTGCGGCGCTTGTCGGATTCCGCTTCGGTGGCGCCGGGGAAGGGCGTGGCGTGCGGCTCGGGCGGGCGTGCCCGCGCGAGATTCGCGTCTCTAGCGTCGCGCCACCGGGCGCGCGCCTCGTCGACCGAACCCGGATAGGTGTTCAGGTCGCGCTCGGCCTGGCGCACCTCGCCCAGCGAGGCATTGCGGGCGCGGACCTCGGCCAGCGCGCGCTGCGCGTCCAGTTTGCCGGCCTCCCAGGACGCCGGCAGCGCCGCGATGCGGGCCGCGTATTCGTCGGCGCGGCGCCGGAATTCGGCGCGCACCTGTTCCTCGCGCGGGTCCCTGGCCAGCTGCGCTTCGCGCGCCGCCAGTTTGGGGAGCAGCGAACCGTAGGCCACCTGCGGCACCGGATTGTCGGCGTGCTTGGCCGACAGCCAGATGGTCGGAATCAGGAAAGCGACCAGCAGGATGATGTACTGCGCCACCTGGGTCCAGGTGATGCCGCGCATCCCGCCCAGGAAGGAGCACACCAGGATGCTGGCCAGGCCGAGGAAGATCCCGACCGAGAAGTCGACCCCGGTGAAGCGCGAGCAGATCAGCCCGACAGCGTAGATCTGCGCCACCACATAGGTGAAGGAGACCACGATGGTGGCGCCGACCGCCAGCGCGCGCACCGGCCCGCCGCGCCCGCCCGCGCCGCCGCCGTAGCGCGCCGCCAGGAAGTCGGGGATGGTGTACTGCGCGAATTTGCGCAAGTAGGGCGCGATGAGCAGGGCCACCAGCACGTAGCCGCCGGTCCAGCCCATGATGTAGGCCAGGCTGTCGAAGCCGTACAGGTAGAGCCCTCCGGCCAGGCTGATGAAGCTGGCCGCCGAGATCCAGTCGGCGGCGGTGGCCATGCCGTTGAACAGGGCCGGCACGCGGCGCCCGGCCACGTAGTATTCGGTGACGTTGGAGGTGCGCGCGATGACGCCGATGGTGGCGTACAGGGCGATGGTGGCGAACATGAAGATGTAGCCGATCCAGAGGCGCGGCATGCCCTCCTGCTCGAGCAGGGCCAGGGCCACCAGGAACAGGGCGAAGCAGGCGGTGTACCAGAGGTAGTAGCGCGACAGCTTGCGGAAGTAGGGCGGCTTGGCGTTCACGCGTTGTCCTTCGTCTGGTCCAGCGTGGCCAGGTGGCGCCGGTCCAGCACCCGCATGCGCCAGGCGTAGAAGGCGATCACGGCCAGCGACACCAGCGAAGCTCCCTGCGCCGCCATGTAGAACGAGAGCGGCCAGCCGAAGATGGAGAAGTGCGACAGCTCGCGCGCGAAGAAGATGGTGCCGAAGCAGGTGACCAGCCACAGCACCAGCAGCACCGCGGTCATGCGCCGGGTGCGCTCCCAGTGGGCGCTTCTGACTGCCAGCAGGCGCGCGTGATCGGATTCAGTCGGCATCGAGGGGTTCCTGGACGGGTGGCGGGAAGGTCAGGCGGAACAGGCTGCCCGGGTACTTCTTGGAATGGCTGCGCGGGTTGTTGAAGATGTCGATCTCGGCGCCGTGCTGCTGGGCGATCTCGCGCACGATGGCCAGCCCCAGGCCGCTGCCGGCTACATTGCTGCCGAGGATGCGGTAGAAGCGCTCGAACACGTGGGCGCGTTCGGCGGGCGCGATGCCGGGGCCGGTGTCCTCGACTTCGAGCAGCGCGTGTTCGCCGTCGCGCCGCACCCGCACCGTGACGCTGCCGCCCGATGGCGTGTAGCGCAGCGCGTTGTCGATCAGGTTCGACAGCAGCTCGCGCAGCATCAGGGCGTTGCCGGCGATGTGCAATTCGCCGTCGCCGGGCGCATCGGGCGGCTCGAAACCGAGGTCGATCCGGTTCGCGAACGAGGCCTGCACCCAGTCCTGCACGGTGGCGCGCGCCAGTTGGGCCAGGCAGATCTCTTCGAACGCCAGGCCGGCGTGCGGCTGGTTCTCGGCGCGGGCAAGGGCCAGCAGCTGGTTGACCAGGCGCGTGGCCGATTCCGAACTCTTGGCCAGCTGCTCGAGCGAACGGTGGATCTCGCCCGGGTCGACCTGGCGCAGCGCCAGCTCGGACTGCATGCGCATGCCGGCCAGCGGCGTCTTCATCTGGTGCGCGGCGTCGGCGATGAAGCGCTTCTGCATTTCCACCGTCTGCGCCAGGCGCTCGAGCATGTCGTTGAAGGAACCGACCAGCGGCGAGATCTCTTCCGGCACCTGGCGCGGGTCGATCGGCGACAGATCGTCCTGGGGCCGCGCGCGGATCCGCTCCTGCAGCTCGGCCAGCGGCGACAGGCCGCGCGAGAGCGCGAACCAGACCAGGGCCAGGATCACCGGCAGGATGATGAACTGGGGCAGGATCACACCCTTGATGATCTCGTTGGCGAGGTTGGCGCGCTTGTCCAGCGTTTCGGCCACCTGCACCAGCGCCAGCTCAGGCGCCGGGTCGGACGCCGTGCCCGGCTCGCGCAGCGGGTCCAGGTTCACGTAGGAATAGGCGACCCGCACCGGCGTGCCGTGGATGCTGTCGTTGCGGAACACCACCGCGCCGCCGCGCGCCAGCTCGTCGCCGCTGCCGGGGCGCGGGCGCGGCAGGTCGCGGTCGCCGTCCAGGTGCAGGCCGGCCGGGCCGCTGATCTGGAAGTAGACGCTGTCGACGTCGTCGGCGCGCAGCACGTCGCGCGCGCTGCCGGGCAGCTGCACCACCGGGCGGCCGGACTCGGTGCGGATCTGCTGCGACAGCACGGTGACGCGGTCTTCCAGCGCATCGTCGAAGGGCTGGTTGGCGATCGACTTCGCCACCAGGTAGGTGATCGCGATGCTCATCGGCCACAGCAGCAGCAGCGGCGCCAGCATCCAGTCGAGGATCTCGCCGAACAGCGAGTGGCGGATGTTCTCGTCCGGCTCGGGGTTGGGCGGGACGTAGAGCGGGGCGGGCGGCGCCGCCGGCACGGCTCCCGGCGGTTCGGGCGGGCCCGCGTCGAGCCCGGCGTCGCGGTCGTTCACTTGGTGTCGAGCGTGGCGCCGCGCGGGACGTCGGAGTATTTTTCGAGGCAGTAGCCGAGGCCGCGCACGGTGGCGATGCGCACGCCGCCGACCTCGATCTTCTTGCGCAGGCGGTGCACGTACACTTCGATGGCGTTGTTCGAGACCTCCTCGCCCCATTCGCACAGGTGGTCGACCAGCTGCTCCTTCGACACCAGGCGGCCGGTGCGCGCCAGCAGCACTTCGAGCAGGCCCAGCTCGCGCGCCGACAGGTCGAGCATCTGGTCGTTGATGTAGGCGCTGCGGCCGACCTGGTCGTACACCAGCGGTCCGTGTTTCACGACGGTGGGGCCGCCGCCGGCGCCGCGGCGGGTGAGGGCGCGCACCCGCGCTTCCAGCTCGGACAGGGCGAAGGGCTTGGCCATGTAGTCGTCGGCGCCGAGGTCGAGGCCCTCGACGCGCTGCTCGACCGAATCGGCGGCGGTGAGGATCAGCACCGGCAGCAGGGACGAGCGGGCGCGCAGGCGGCGCAGCACTTCCAGGCCGGACAGCTTGGGCAGGCCGAGGTCGAGGATCAGAAGGTCGAACTCCTGGGTGGACAAGGCGGTGTCGGCATCCTGGCCGTTCTTGACGCAATCGATGGCGTAGCCGGACTGGCGCAGGGACCGCGTTAAGCCATCGGCAAGTACGCTATCATCTTCGGCGAGCAAAATTCGCATGGGGACCTCGGTAATACATTTAGAGCACAATGGCCCCTATTGTGTTTGATTTATCGCAACAATGCGAGCCTACCACACCGGCATTTTCTGCTTGCGTAAAATACTGGATTTATATACAGTAGTGGCTTGATTTCGCTAGTCAGAACCACTGGATTTTTATACAGTAGTGCTCTTGATTTCGCCTGGTAGCGCCCCTACCTTGCCTACTCCACAGCTGAAAGTACACCATGGACGACAAAAAAACCGCATTAAACGCCGCTGAAAAGGGCAAGGCGCTCGCAGCCGCCCTGGCGCAGATTGAAAAGCAGTTCGGCAAGGGTTCGGTCATGCGCATGGACACCAGCGCACCGGTCGAGGAAGTGCAGACTGTTTCCACCGGCTCGCTGGGCCTGGACATCGCGCTGGGCGTCGGTGGCCTGCCGCGCGGTCGTATCGTCGAGATCTACGGTCCGGAATCGTCGGGTAAGACCACCCTGACCCTGCAGACCATCGCCCAGATGCAGAAGCTGGGCGGCACCTGCGCCTTCATCGACGCCGAGCACGCGCTCGACGTCACCTATGCGCAAAAGCTGGGCATTAACCTGGGCGACCTGCTGATCTCTCAGCCGGACACCGGCGAGCAAGCGCTGGAAATCACCGACGCCCTGGTGCGTTCGGGTTCGGTCGACCTGGTGGTCATCGACTCGGTGGCGGCGCTGACCCCGCGCGCCGAGATCGAAGGCGACATGGGCGACTCGCTGCCGGGCCTGCAGGCACGCCTGATGTCCCAGGCGCTGCGCAAGCTCACCGGTTCGATCAACCGCACCAACACCCTGGTCATCTTCATCAACCAGATCCGCATGAAGATCGGCGTGATGTTCGGCAGCCCGGAAACCACCACCGGCGGTAACGCGCTGAAGTTCTACGCCTCCGTGCGCATGGACATCCGCCGTACCGGCTCGATCAAGTCGGGCGACGAAGTCATCGGTAACGAAACCAAGGTCAAGGTCGTCAAGAACAAGATTGCGCCGCCGTTCAAGGAAGCCCACTTCGACATCCTGTACGGAGAAGGCACCTCGCGCGAAGGCGAGATCCTGGACCTGGGCGCCGACAACAAGATCGTCGAGAAGTCGGGTTCCTGGTACTCGTACAATGGCGAGCGTATCGGCCAGGGCAAGGACAATGCCCGTCAGTTCCTGAAAGACCGTCCGGCACTGGCACGCGAAATCGAGAACAAGGTCCGCGCCGCCCTGGGCGTGCGCGAACTGCCGCCGGTGCTGGCTGCTGTCGAAGACGGCGGCAAGGCAGCACTGAAGGCGGTCGGCGAGTAATTGCCGCGTTGCGGAGCAGTAGAAGCACATGCCAGCACCCCAGCTCAGCCTGAAAGGACGCGCGCTTCGTTTCCTCTCGATGCGCGAACACAGCCGGCTCGAGCTGGGCCGCAAGCTCGCGAAGTATGCCGAGGAGGGCGACGACGTGGAAGCCCTCCTGGATTTCCTGGAAAAGAACAACTGGCTGTCGCAGGAACGTTTTGCCGAATCCCTGGTCCACAGGAAGGCGGGCCGTTTCGGCAACAGCCGCGTGATGGCCGAGCTGCAAAGTCACGGCCTCGACGGCGAGAAGCTGGCCGAAATCAAGGCCTCGCTCGCCGACACCGAAACGACGCGCGCCAGGGAAGTCTGGCAGCGCAAGTTCGGCACCGTCGCCGTCGATGCGGCCGAGCGTGCCAAGCAGATGCGTTTTCTCCTGCAGCGTGGGTTCTCCCAACGCGCTGCCCGGATCGCAATGCAGGGCGCTCCCGACGACGACGAGCTGTAGGGCAGGGTCGTCGTTCGGACCTGCTTCCCCTGACGAGCCGGCCTGGCCCCAGGCTGACTCCGACGATATGCCAGGCGCAGCCGCAAGCCTGATATATCACCCTCATTCTTTGCGCTCCCACCCGGGCAGCACAGCTCCGGCGCCAGCGTGGAGCGTCATTCCCGATATGCCTCGGCATATTCCTCAACGGGCGATGGCGCTGCACGCTGGCGCTTGTCTTTTTACACCGTGTGCGCCAGTCGCCCGGCTCGCACCCCGCTTTTGTAGGGTGGGCGGCTTTCCCCGACACGATGACTAGCCCGTCCCTCAGCGCCGCCCACGCGTTCAACCAGCCCCAAGATCATCACCGAAGTCGGTCCCAATTCTGTTCGACCATTCCGAAAACTCGTTACCGGACAGAGCAGGTCAGCGGACGTAGATGAGTATCTCTCTATAGATATTGGTAACACCTGTACAGGGACATAGGTAACACATGCACAGGGACATAGGTAACACCTGTCTAGGGACATAGATAACAACTCCACCGCCCCAGCAACAGGCTCAGCCCCGCGTCCAGCTCATCAATTGGCCCAGCCACTTCCCAGATCCGTCCAGCCACCCGCAACATTGCCCGCTCAGCAATAAACCACCCAAATACCCATGCAACGCGGCAAAAAGCCCTCTGTTGCAGTGCAACCGACAACATGCTGTGCTAAACTTCCACGGTTTAAGCAGCGCCGCATGAGCGGTTGTTACCGTAGAAGCTACGGCAACGTGCATGAAGCACACTGGCTGCACCACTAAGCGCCGCGCAAGCGGCAATGGTTTTTATGCCCCTGTCTCCTCCCGTATCGCGCTCGCTCCGGCATACGCGCGCCATCACCGTCGACGCCTATGCGCGCGACGATGGCCTGTGGGATCTGGACGCCAGTATCCGCGACGTCAAAACCCGTGACATCCAGCTCCCCTCCGGCGATCGGTCCGGCGGCATGCCGGTGCACGACCTCAAGCTGCGCGTGACCATCGACCGCCAGCTGAACATCGTGGACGCCGAAGCCGCGTCCGATGCCGTTCCCTATCCCGGTTTCTGCGAGACCATCGGCCCCGCCTACAAGAAGCTGATCGGCCTGTCGCTGATGAACCATTTCCGGTTGCACCTGAAAGACCGCCTGTCCGGCGTGCTCGGCTGCACCCACCTGACCGAATTGGCCCAGCTGCTGCCCACGGCGGCGCTGCAAGCCTTTGCCGACGACGAGTTCGACACCCGCGGCGGCGCCGACGCGAATGTCAACCCCGCCTCGGCCGAACGGCCCTTCGAGCTCGACCGTTGCCATGCGCTGCGCAGCGACGGCCCCGCCGTGGCCATCTACTATCCCCGCTGGTCGATCAAGGCCGTGTCGGGTTAGGATTCGATGTTTGTCATTTAGTTGTTAAACCGTATTTCTCATTCAGTACATAGAAAAGAAGGGAAGCCAGCATGAAGATCCATGAGTATCAAGGCAAAGAGATCCTCCGAAAATTCGGAGTGACCGTTCCGCGCGGCATTCCGTGCATGAACGTGGAAGAGGCCGTCAAGGCCGCTGAAGAGCTGGGCGGCCCGGTCTGGGTCGTCAAGGCGCAGATCCATGCCGGTGGCCGTGGTAAAGGCGGCGGCGTCAAGGTCGCCAAGTCGCTGGAACAGGTCAAGGAATACGCCGACCAGATCATGGGCATGCAGCTGATCACGCACCAGACCAGCCCGGAAGGCCAGAAAGTGCGCCGCCTGCTGATCGAAGAAGGCGCGGACATCAAGAAAGAACTGTACGTCTCGCTGGTCACCGACCGCGTCACCCAGAAAGTCGTGCTGATGGCCTCGTCGGAAGGCGGCATGGACATCGAAGAAGTCGCGCACAGCAACCCGGAAAAGATCCACAACGTCGTGATCGAACCGTCGGTCGGCCTGCTTGATGAACAAGCCGACGACATCGCCCGCAAGATCGGCGTGCCGGAAGCGTCGATCGTCGACGCCCGCACCAATCTGCAAGGCCTGTACAAAGCCTACTGGGAAACCGATGCATCGCTGGCCGAAATCAACCCGCTGATCCTGACCGGTTCGGGCAAGGTCATCGCACTGGACGCCAAGTTCAACTTCGACTCGAACGCCCTGTTCCGTCACCCGGAAATCGTCGCCTACCGCGACCTGGACGAAGAAGATCCGGCTGAAGTCGAAGCATCGAAGTTCGACCTGGCTTACATCTCGCTCGACGGCAACATCGGCTGCCTGGTGAACGGCGCCGGCCTGGCCATGGCGACCATGGACACCATCAAGCTGTTCGGCGGCGAGCCGGCCAACTTCCTCGACGTCGGCGGTGGCGCGACTGCAGAGAAAGTGACCGAAGCATTCAAGATCATGCTGAAGAACCCTGGCCTGAAAGCCATCCTGGTCAACATCTTCGGCGGCATCATGCGCTGCGACGTGATCGCCGAAGGCGTCATCACCGCATCGAAGGCCGTGTCGCTGCAAGTGCCGCTGGTCGTCCGTATGAAGGGCACCAACGAAGACCTGGGCAAGAAGATGCTGGCCGATTCGGGCCTGCCGATCATTTCCGCAGACACCATGGAAGACGCAGCGAAGCAGGTCGTTGCCGCTGCCGCTGGCCAAGCCTAATTCGCGAAGGAATACAACATGTCCATTCTGATTAATAAAGACACCAAAGTCATCACCCAAGGTATCACCGGCAAGACCGGCCAGTTCCACACCCGCATGTGCCGCGACTACGCGAACGGCCGTGAAGCCTTCGTGGCCGGCGTGAACCCGAAGAAAGCCGGCGAAGACTTCGAAGGTATCCCGATCTACGCGACCGTCAAGGAAGCCGCATCGGAAACCGGCGCCACCGTGTCGGTCATCTACGTGCCGCCGGCAGGCGCCGCCGCCGCGATCTGGGAAGCCGTCGAAGCCGAGCTGGACCTGGCAATCTGCATCACCGAAGGCATTCCTGTCCGTGACATGATGGAAGTCAAGGATCGTATGGCCAAAGCCGGTTCGAAGACCCTGCTGCTGGGCCCGAACTGCCCAGGCCTGATCACCCCGGACGAAATCAAGATCGGCATCATGCCGGGTCACATCCACCGCAAGGGCCGTATCGGCGTCGTGTCGCGTTCGGGCACCCTGACCTATGAAGCAGTCGGCCAGCTGACCGCACTGGGCCTGGGCCAGTCGTCGGCAGTCGGTATCGGCGGCGACCCGATCAATGGTCTGAAGCACATCGACGTGATGCGCATGTTCAACGACGATCCTGACACCGACGCGGTCATCATGATCGGCGAAATCGGCGGTCCGGACGAAGCGAACGCCGCTCAGTGGATCAAGGACAATATGAAGAAGCCGGTCGTCGGCTTCATCGCCGGCGTCACCGCGCCTCCGGGCAAGCGCATGGGCCACGCCGGCGCGCTGATTTCGGGCGGCGCCGACACCGCGCAAGCCAAGCTGGAAATCATGGAAGCCTGCGGTATCAAAGTCACCAAGAACCCGTCGGAAATGGCTCGCCTGCTGAAAGCAATGCTGTAATCTGACTGATTCGACAAGGTCGACGAGAACGGGGAGCGAAAGCTCTCCGTTTTTTTTCGCCTGTCAAAAGATGGCACGACATGGAGTGCCAAAATTTCTCTGCAACATGACAAATTGCGTTACATAAACTTGCTCGCTGACAAAAATTGCTGAGCTTGGGTGACAAAATTTGTCACCGCTCAAGCCAAAACTTGCGTTGGCACGGGCTTTTCTTATCTCTGGATTAATAAAATCAGCGTTTTTGGGGCTGGCACACCGCTTGCATATAAGAAAGCGTGGCAACAAGCAGTAACCCCAACAACCCTGTAGTACCCCAACTAAACCTGGAGAGATGAACATGAACTTCAAACAGCAACTGCAAGCCAAGAAAGCCCAAGGCGGTTTCACCCTGATCGAACTGATGATCGTCGTCGCAATCATCGGTATCCTGGCAGCTGTCGCCATCCCGGCATACCAGGATTACATCGCCAAGTCGAAGGCCGCTGCTGCCTACGCCGACATCGCTGGCGGCAAGACCGGTTACGAAATGGCCTTCGTTGAAGGCAGCACCACTGATGCAGCCGAATACCTGAAGAAGGCCGGCCTGGCTACCTCGAGCGGCAACTGCTCGACCCTGGCTGCAACCGTTCCTGGTTCGGACGGCGCCGCAGCTGCCGCTCTGAGCTGCACCGTCGCCAACCCGGGCCGTCTGGGCACCGCAGGTAATGTGAAAGTCACCCTGGCACGTAGCGCTGACGGCATCTACACCTGCAAGGTTGTCGGTTTCCCGACCGGTACCGGTTCGGAGAAGTACCTGCCGGCAGGCTGCACCGCCTCGGCTACCTAATCACCCTAGGTTAAGCTGACCGTACAAGCGGTCAGCAAAAAGAAAGAGACCGCCGCGGCGGTCTCTTTTCATTTCAGCGTCGAAAAGCGCTTACTGCTGCAGGTGGCGATCCAGCCACTTCATCACGGTGTGATGCCACTGCACCGAATTCGCCGGCTTGAGCACCCAGTGGTTCTCGTCCGGGAACACCAGCAGCTGGCTCTCGATGCCCTTGCGCTGCAGCGCCGTGAAGGTGCCGAGCGCCTGCGCGGTCGGGATGCGGAAGTCGAGGTCGCCCTGGATCACCAGCATCGGCGTCTTCCACTTGTTCACATGGTGGACCGGGTTGAAGCGCTCGTGGTTTTCCGGAACGGTGAAGTAGGCGCCGCCGTTTTCCCAGTCGGTGAACCATTGCTCCTCGGTCGAGTAGGCCATGCCGCGGCTGTCGAACACGCCGTCATGGTTGACCAGGCAGCGGAAGCCGTCGTTCCAGTTCCCAGCGATCCAGTTCATCATGTAGCCGCCGTAGGACGCGCCCAGCGCGCAGCTGCGGCCGCGGTCCAGCCAGGGGAACTTCTGCACCGCCGCCTCCAGGCCCTTCTGCAGGTCTTCGAGCGGCTTGCCGCCCCAGTCGCCGCTGATCGCATCCGTGAACTTCTGGCCGTAGCCGGTCGAGCCGTGGAAGTCGATGAACACGGTGGCGTAGCCGGCGCCCGCATACACCTGCGGATTCCAGCGGTAGCTCCAGCCGTTGCCGAAGCTGCCCTGCGGCCCGCCGTGCACCAGGAAGGCGACCGGATACTTCCTGCCGGCTTCGGCGTTCCACGGTTTCATCACGTGGCCATAGACGGTGTCGCCGTTCGCCCCCTTGAAGCTGAACTGCTCGTACTCGCCCCAGCGCACGTCCGCCAGGCGCTCGCTGTTCAGCGTCGTCAGCTGGACCGGCTTGCCGTCCAGCTTCATCGAGAACAGTTGCGCGCCGGACGCCAGGTTGGCCTGGGTATAGGCGACGGTATCGCCGCGCACGTCGAAGGCGCCGATCGCGCCCTTGCCGGTCAGCGGCGTCACCTTGCCGCTGGTCACCTCGATTGAGAACAGGCGATGCTGGCCGACGTCCTCGGCATCGACGATCAGCGCCTTGCCGTCGGCGCGCCACTGCAGGCTGCCGGCCGAACGGTCCCAGTCCGCCGCCAGCTTGCGCCTGGCGCCGCTCGCCACGTCCATCAGCATGATCTGGTAGCGATCCGCCTCGAAGCCCGGGCGCGCCATCGCGAGATAGGCAAGGGTGCGGCCGTCCGGTGAGAACACGCCCTTGGTGTCCCAGGCCAGGTTGTCGGCCGTCAGGTTGCGCGGCGCGGCGCCGCCCTGCGAAGGCACGGTGTACAGGTCGAAGTTGGTCGACCAGGCCTCGGTCTTGCCGGCGATGCGCGCCGCGAACACGATGCTCTTGCCGTCCGGGCTGAAGCGGAATTCCTCGCGGTCGCCGAACGGTTTCGACGGAACGTCGCCGTCGAGCGTGCCCGACAGGGACACCGGCGCGCCGCTCGCCTTGCCGTTCGCATCGAGTGTGGTCGAGAACAGCACGTTGTTGCGGCCATCGTTCCAGGTATCCCAGTGGCGCACGAACAGGCGGTCGTACAGCTTGCCGTTGGCCTTGTCCTGTTCCTTCGCATCGAGCCGGGCCTTGGTGCAGGCAAGGTCGGCGCAGTCGCGGAACACCGACATGCCCAGCGCCAGGCGATCGCCCTGCGGCGACACGCGGAAGCTCTCGACGTCGAGCGGCAGGTCGGTCACCTGCACCGGCTCGCCGCCGGCAACGGACACGCGCCACACCTCCGACGAGCCCGAGCGGGTCGACAGGAAATACACGGCGTCGCCGCGCGCCGACCATTCGGGCTCAAGGCTGCTCGACGCGTGGCTGGTCAGGCGCCGCGGCGCCGCCTTGGCGGCCTTCAGGTCGACCATCCAGAGTTCGGTATGGCCGCGGTTCTTGGCCATGTCCGTGCTGCGCACGGTGTAGACGACGCGCGCGGCGTCGGGCGACACGGCCGGGCTGCCCACCCGTTCCATGTTCACCAGGTCTTCCACGGTGAAGCCGCGCGGCGCCGCCATCGCGGTGGTGGCGGCCAGGGTCGCGGCCGCCAATATCGGCAAACAAAATCTCATTGCATCCTCTCGATCATGCGGGACAGGGCCGAATGCCCCGTCCGTAGCCATGCAATCTACCATGCGCCGGCCCGCGCTCACGCGGGGCTGGCGATCAGAGGAAGCGCTGCTTTCGCCGTGCTTACTTCGGCATGATGACGGTGTCGATCACATGGATGACGCCGTTATCCGCCGCGATATCAGTCTTGGTGACAGTTGCCTTGTCAACCATGACCTTGCCGCCGCTGGTCTTGACCGTGAACGAGCTGCCCTCGACCGTCTTGACCATGCCCGGCTTGACGTCCGCCGCCATTACCTTGCCCGGCACCACGTGATAGGTCAGCACTTTGGTCAGGGCTGCCTTGTCCTTGAGCAGCGCATCGAGCTTGGCTTTCGGGATCTTGGCGAACGCCGCGTCGGTGGGCGCAAACACCGTATAAGGACCCGGACCTTTCAGGGTGTCGACCAGGCCGGCCGCCTGGACAGCGGTCACCAGGGTATTGAAGGACCCGGCCGACTTGGCGGTGTCAACGATGTCCGCTGCCTGAACGGCACTGACGGCAAACACGATGGGGAGTGCTGCTAGAAACTTTTTCATGGCGTGCTCCTAAGTTAGATGGATGAAAAGCCCGAGTTGCAATACACACTATAGAAAACGAACCAATCTATGTCTAATGTTTGACTCTATAATTATTAATAAATATGGTTCAAAAAAGGTTCATAGAAATGGATTCTGAAGATAAAGAGGTTCGTAACCGGGTCATGTATCGCTCCGGTACCGCAGCAAGGCTTGCCGGCCTGCCGGTCGAAACGCTGCGGGTATGGGAGCGTCGTTACCGCCTGTCGGAGGTCCAGCGTTCCGAGCATGGTCAGCGCCTGTATTCGGTAGAGCATGTGGAAAGGCTGGCCATGCTCAAGCAGTTGGTGGACCAGGGGCATGCGATCGGCCTGTTGGCCGAGCTGCGTCGGGAAGAGTTGAAGGCAATGCTGGGCGGTCGGGATCCATCCAGGGCGCAGGCGTCGATACGTGCGCTGGTAGTGGGCGGCAGCCTGCCGCGCCGGCTCGCTGCCCTGGGCGATGAAGCCAGTGGTATTCGCATGCTCGGGCATTGCGCTCATCTCGAGGAACTGCACGACCTGGCACAGGACAGCGTTGCCGACGTGCTGATCGTCGAGCAGTCGGAACTGGACGAGGGTATCGCGGCAAGGATCGCCGAGGTGCGGGCCCGGCTTGGAATCCATGCTGTGCTGGTCCTGTACCGATTCAGCGCCAACGCAACCATTCGCGCATTGCGGATCCAGGGCTGTCTGGTCGCACGCGTACCGGCCGACATCGGCGAACTTGCCTTCCTGTGCCGTTCGGCCGTGCGCGGCATGCGCCTGCCCGAGCAAGCCGCTCCGGCCACCACACCGAGGCGCTACGACGACGACGCGCTGGCTGCGCTGGCGCAGATCAATCAGGGCCCGGCATGCGAATGCCCGCGCCACCTGGCTGAGGTACTCATGACGGTAGGGAGTTTCGAACGCTATAGCGCGCAATGCGGTTCACGCAATCCGGAAGATGCCGAGCTGCATGCTCGTCTTGGGCGTGCAGCGGCGCAGGCGCGCGCTGTCCTGGAAGAGGCGATGGCGCAGCTGATCCTGGCGGAAAACCTGGCGCTGCCGCAGACCTTGCTCACACGATCTTGAGCCGGTCCGCCAGCAGCGCCTCGTAGGTCATATTCTGCAGCAACGTATAGTGCATGGGGTCGAGCTGCAGGAACTGCAGGCCGTAGCTGTACATCTCCGGCTTGTCGCCCGTCGCCTGGCTCGCGGTGCGGTTGCGGACGATGGCGCGGGTCTCGATGCGCACCGCGTGGGTGCCGGACGGCGGCAGCACCGTGAAGTCGAGCATGACTTCCTCTCCGTCGGGCGGCAGGTCCTGGGGCGCATGGATGCGCACACCCGTGACCGACACGTCGACGATGCTGCAGTCGACCGGTTGCGCCTCGGGGCCGAGCCCGCGCACGCTGGCCGCGATATCGGCCTTGACCCGCGCCGCGCCACGCAGGCTGGTGCCCTGGATCGAGGTCGGGAAGGACAGGTGGACGTAGAACAGCGGCCGCTGGAACATCCGCTCGATCGTGCAGGCGAAGGAGCACACGTTCACGCCTGAGAACACCCGGAGCGTGACGCGCTCGCCGTCGCCCAGCGTGATCGGCGCGCCGTGTTCCATCGGAATCTTGACGATCATGTACTCGTCCTTGACGTAGCCGATGAGCGTCGAAAAATGCTGGATCGGCTTGACCTGCCGATGCGTAATGAACTGCAGCCGCATGCCGACTTGCAGGTTCATTGCCTCGAACTCGAAATCCTGGGTCTTGAGTTCCTGAACTTGGCTGTTCATCAGACGGGCGCGCATGTCGCGAAAAATGCAAAGCTGACATGATATCAGGGATGCCTTTTGGAAATATTGCGGAATGTAACGCCTATGCGCTTGCAAACCTTGCTTCCCTGACAAAGGCGGGACATCCACGACAAAAGCATGAGCAGCATCTGCTTTGGTAATACACTCGATGGTGCGCCGCACAAATGACCTGCAGCGGCCAGCCATCCTTTCCTCTCTACAGGAGACCGCATCATGTCGACGAGCGCGCATCCGAACCCTGTCTTCCATCCCATGCCTCCGGCACTGTTCGACATGTGGTCGAACGTGGCCGGCGCATATGGGGAAGCAATGCAGGCGAATACCCAACAACTGCTGCTGAGCTCAGCCCGGGTGATCCAGGAGCAGATCCTGCAGGCCTTCTTTGCCTTTTCGGCGTCGTGCGCCGAAGCCTTGGCGAAGAACGCGATGTCGGTTCAGGAGCAGTCGATGAAGCGGCTTGCCGAGGCAAACGGGAAAGCGGTCGGCATGGTGGGGCAGGGCTTGGTACGGGTTTGGGTGGACAGCATGCAGACGGCAACGCGAAGCTGAAGGCAGGGCTCAGGATAGTGGATCGGCGAGTGCTGTCCAGTCGCCCGACTTGCCGCCGTGCTTTTCCAGTACACGGATATTGGTCATGACCATGCCGCGATCCACGGCCTTGCACATGTCGTAAATGGTCAGCAGCCCGACCTGCACCGCGGTCAGCGCTTCCATCTCCACCCCGGTCTTGCCGATCGTCTCCACCTGCGCGCGGCAATGCACGCAGCTCGCCGCCGCATCGATCTCGAAGTCCACCGCCACCCGGGTGATCGGCAGCGGATGGCACAGCGGCACCAGGTCGCTCGTGCGTTTCGACGCCATGATCGCCGCGATGCGCGCAATGCCGATCACGTCGCCCTTCTTTGCCGTGCCCGACTGGATCAGCGCCAGGGTTTCCGGTTTCATGCGGATGGTGCCGGCGGCGACGGCGATGCGGTGGGTGTCCTGCTTGGCGCCGACGTCGACCATGTGGGCTTGGCCGGTGGAATCGAAATGGGTCAGGCCGTCGGCCGGCGGGGTATGGGAAGTCATTGCCAGGTAATTATTAAGAGGTGATTAAGGTCGGGTAACAAAGTGCTCGGCAGCCAGCAACGCGGCCGCGGATGGGGTTATCATAGCATTGTGAAATCCGCTCCCAGCCCAGCATCGGCGCGCCGCTGGCGCCCAGCGCTCACTGCCGTGGCCCTGTGCACGACGGCCGCGTTCGCCTTCGCCGCTCCCGCCGAGCCCCTGCAAAAGCTCGACTCCACCCGCCTGCCGACGCTCGGTGACACCGCGCGCGCGGACCTGTCGCCCGTGCTCGAGCGTAAGCTCGGCGAGATGATCATGCGCGACATCCGGCGCGATCGCGATTATCTCGACGACGCGCCCATCATCGAGTACCTGAACAACTTCGGCGGCGCCCTGGTCGCGGCGGTGCCCGGCGCGCGCGGCGAGACCAATGCCGATTTCTCCTTCTTCGCGGTGCGCGACGTGAACCTGAACGCGTTCGCGCTGCCCGGCGGCTTCATCGCCGCCCACACGGGCCTGATCGTGGCGGCGCAGACCGAATCCGAGCTGGCCGGCGTGATGTCGCACGAGATCGGCCACGTCACCCAGCGCCACATCGCGCGCAGCCTGGGGCAGCAGAAGCAGGATGCGCTGCTGCCGCTGGCGGCGATGATCCTGGCCGCGCTGGCCGCCAAGTCGAGTCCCGACGCCGCGATGGGCGTGCTGATGGGCGGCCAGGGCATGGCGGTCCAGCGCCAGCTGAACTTCGGCCGCGACGCCGAGCGCGAGGCGGACCGGGTCGGCATCCAGATCATGGCCGCGGGCGGCTACGACACCACCGGCATGGTCGGCTTCTTCAAGCGCCTGCAGACCGCGACCCGCCTGACCGGCGACATCCCCGCCCACCTGGCCCACCTGAGCAGCCACCCGCTGACGGCCGAGCGCATCACCGACATGCAGGCGCGCATCCGCGAGATCCCGAAGAAGCCGCGGGTCGACAACGTCGACTTCCAGCTGATCCGCGCGCGGGCCCGCGTGCTGCAGGACGAAAGCGTCAGCGGCCGCCGCGACACCCGGATCGCGCTCGAGGCCCAGCTCAAGGAACAGCACCGCCACCTGCAGGCCGGCGCGCAGTACGGCCTGGCCGTGATGGCGCTGCGCCAAGGGAACGCGAACGAGGCCCAGGGCTGGCTCGACAAGGCGCGCGCCACCATGACGCCGAAGGAAGGGGTGTTTTCAGGCGAATCGCATGGGGGCGACGGCGCGACGCTGTTCACCGGCCTGCAGATCGACATCAAGCTGGCGCCGGGCCAGCCGCCGGCGTTCGCGGAACAGGCGGTGCAGCTGGCGGATGCGGCGCGCCAGCGCTATCCGCTCTCGCGCGCGCTGGCGCACCAGTACGGCGAAGCGCTGATCGCCGCCGGCAAGTTCGACGAGGCGACCCGCTACCTGCGCGAACAGACCATGCAGTATCGCGAAGAAGCGAAGCTGCACGACATGCTGGCCAAGGCCTATTCGAAGCAGGGCAAGATCGGGCTGCAGCACATGTCGCTGGCGGAGTCGTACGTCGTGGCCGGCGCGCTGCCGGCGGCGGTGGCCCAGCTCGAGCTGGCGCGCAAGGCGAACGATGTGTCGTTCTATGATCAGGCGGTGATCGATGCGCGCGAGCGGGAACTGAAGGAAAGGCAGAAGGCGGAGAAGGACGAGTTCAAGGACTTGTAGTTGGTCCGGACCACGAATGGTGGGTGCTCCGGCTGCGTGTTCAACCTCGGACGTCGCCTTGATTCATCATCGGTTTGAACGCGTGGGCGGGGGACCGCCCACCCTACGAGGGTGTGAAAAATTCGTCTATGGCTGCGTTGCCTCGTCTCGCCGTACGAGTGTACTGTCTTCGACTCGGCGCCTTGCCATAGCCGTTTTTTCACACCCTCTACATTCCGGGTTGCTGCACGTAGCCGAAACGGCGGGGCAGGGCCTCCGCGGCGAGGCGTTCGACGCGCAGGCGCTGCTCCCCGACCACCAGCGTCAACGCTTCCGCGTCGTCTTCCAGCCACGCGACGATCGCCTCGTCCGACGCCGGCTTCCCATCGATTTCCATGCGCGCCAGCACCTGCGCCACGTCGCGGTCATCGAGCTGCGCCACGCATTCTCCCGCCTGCAGCACCACGGCGCCGGCTTCGGTCATGAACGCGGCGTCGAGCGCCGGCATGGGCTGCCCGGTCTGCAGCACGAAGCCCTGGCTCGGGTCGGTGCGGGCGATGAAGGGCGTCGCCTCGAGGTTCACGTAGACCCGCTGCGGCCCGTTCTGGAAGTACCAGTTGCCCTTGCCGTCGTGGGCGTAGTTACGGTTGATGAAGCCGACCAGCGTCTGGTTCGTGAGCTTGTCGCCCGGTGCATCGGCCCGCTGCGCCGCTTCGTCGCGCATGCGCCAGTTGCCGCGCGCATCGAGCGCCAGCCAGCCGTAGCAGTGCGGCACGTTCGGCCACTTGGCCATTGCCTGTTTTACGATGTCGTCCATAGCCTCAAGCTTCGCATGGTTCGGCCGCGCCGGTCGCGCGGCTGGGGGAATGGGCGCTGTCGAAGAAGTCCAGGATGCGGCGCGGCAGCCAGTCGATCCGTCCGGGGAAGGGGCCGGCGGGGAAGCCGACGTGGCCGCCTTCCTCGGGGTACTCCAGCGTCACCGCCCTGGATGCCGATTGCGGCAGGTGGCGGCCCGGCAGGAAGGGGTCGTTTTGCGCATTCAGCACCAGGGTCGGCACGGTGATCGCGTCCAGCACGTGGCGGGCGCTGGCGCGGTGCCAGTAGTCGTCGGTGTCCTTGTAGCCGTGCAGCGGCGCGGTCACGACGTTGTCGAAGGCGTACAGGTC
The DNA here is from genome assembly GCF_021044825.1 of Massilia phyllostachyos. Lineage (GTDB taxonomy): Bacteria > Pseudomonadota > Gammaproteobacteria > Burkholderiales > Burkholderiaceae_D > Telluria > Telluria phyllostachyos. Next base: position 295,433 of record NZ_JAJNOC010000001.1, read on the forward strand.
GCGCGCCCGCAGCAGGGCGGCGCGGTCGAACAGGCCGGGGTAGCGTTCCAGCTTGGCCAGGCATTTCGGTTTCAGGGTCTGCAGGAACATGCGGGTGTACAGCATGTTCAGGCCGGAGCCCAGCGCTGCGCCGCCGCGCGCCAGGTCGAGCGGGGCCGAGATGGCGCAGGCCGCCGCGACGAAACCGGCGCCGTGGCCGGATTCGCCCAGCCAGCGCAGCAGCGCATTGCCGCCCAGGGACACGCCGGCCAGGAACAGCGGGCCGCGCATTGCTGCCGAGCTGCGCGCCTGCAGCTTGCGCACGATCCAGTCGACCTCCTGCGCGTCGCCGGAGTGATAGAAGCGCGGGGCCAGGTTGGCTTCGCCGGAACAGCCGCGGAAATGCGGCACCGCGCCCGACCAGCCGCGCGCGTGCAGCGCCGCCATCAGGCTGCGTGCGTAATGGCTGTCGGACGAGCCTTCCAGTCCATGGAACAGCACCACCAGCGGCTGGCCCGGCTGGCCGTCGACGAAATCGACGTCGATGAAATCGTCGTCCATGGTCGGCCAGCGCTCGCGCCGATAGGCGACCGCAGGCTTGGCGACGCAGGTCGCCGGATAGATGGTCTGGAGGTGGCCGCCGGGCAGCCAGGCGGGCGCCCGGTACTGCATGGGAGATGGATCAGTGGTGCTTCAGCTCGACGCCGGGCGCCAGGCGGTACTGGGTGCCGCAGTAGGGGCACTTGGCGTCGCCGTGGTGATCGAAGTCGAGGAAGACGCGCGGGTGCGAGGACCACAGCGGCATTGCCGGATTCGGGCAGTGCGCCGGCAGGTCTTTGGCCTCGAGTTCCACCACGGGCATCGTGTTTTGGGTCATCTGGTTCTCCGTCAAGCGTAATGTAAGCAAAGGCACGATTCTACCGGATTCACCTGCATGCCGAAATGATCGGTAGAATAACGAACTGACCACAATCCAGCCCGGGCGCGCGATATGTCTTCCAGCAGAGTCGGGGCGCCGCCCGCAGCACACCCGCCGCACACTTTGACATGCGTTTCATGCTAGATCGTTTCAAGCCCGCCGCCGCAGCTGCCCCCGACGGCCGTTGCAGGAAAGCCACATGAGCGGCGCCGTGCCGCCAGGCCAGCCCCTCCCTGACACCGACACGGTCGAAGCCCAAGACCCCGAAGCCTGGCGCGAAGGCTTCAAGACCGGCTTGCCGACCCTGTTCGGCATCGGCGCCTGGGGCCTGGTGGTCGGCATCGCCATGGTCAAGACCGGCCTCACGGCCTGGCAGGCGACCGGCATGACCCTGCTGGTCTTCGCCGGTTCCGCCCAGCTCGCTTCACTGCCGCTGATCGCGGCCGCCGCGCCGATCTGGGTGATCTTCGCCACCGCCCTGGTCGTCAACCTGCGCTTCGTCATTTTCTCCGCCCTGCTGGGGCCGCACTTCGCCCATCTGCCCTGGAAGCAGCGCTTCCTGCTCGGCTATATCTCGGGCGACCTGACCGTGGCCCTGTTCCTGCAGCGCTATCCGACGGTCGAGCGGGTGGCGGGCAAGCTGTCCTACCTGAAGGGCCTGATGTATCCGAACTGGTTTGCCTGGCAGGCCGGTTCCCTGGTCGGCATTTTCCTGGGCAGCACCATCCCGACCGAATGGGGCTTGGGCTTCGCCGGCACCCTGGCGATCCTGTGCATCATGGTCCCCTTGGTCATCAACCACGCCGCCCTGTGCGGGGTGCTGGTCGCCGGCGCCGTCTCGGTGCTGGCCTATGGGTTGCCGTACAAGCTCGGCCTGCTGCTAGCGGTCGTGGTCGGCATGGTGACCGCCATGCTGATCGAAGAGAACCTGCTGAAGAAAAAGGTGAGCCATGGCTGATTGGGAAATCTGGGCCACCATCGGCGTCCTCTGCGTGGCCACCGCCGCCACCCGCAGTTCGTTCTGGCTGATCGGCCACCGCGTCACCATCCCGCCGCGCGTGCAGGAGATGCTGCGCTATGCGCCGGCCTGCGCGCTGGCGGCGATCATCGGGCCGGATCTGCTGATTGATCCGCAGGCCCAGATCCAACTCACTATTGCGAACCCAAAGCTGATTGCGGGCGTCGCCGCTTTCGCGTTTTACCTGTGGCGGCGCAGCATGCTGATGACGATTGTGTTCGGCATGTTGGTCTTCACTCTGTTGCGTGTCTCGCACGTTTTTGGACAGGTCGGCTAATGTACAATGACGTTTTTTCACTATTTCACTGTTGACTAGCCAATGGACGACGTTCTCAGTTTCACCCGCCTGCAAGACCTGATCGACCGTGACGCGCTGAAAAACAAGCGCGTGTTCATCCGCGCCGACCTGAACGTGCCGCAGGATGACGCTGGCAATATCACCGAAGACACCCGCATCCGCGCCTCCGTGCCGGCGATCCAGGCTGCCCTCAAAGCCGGCGCCGCCGTGATGGTCACCTCGCACCTGGGCCGTCCTACCGAGGGCGAGTTCAAGCCGGAAGACAGCCTGGCGCCGGTCGCCGCGCGCCTGTCCGAGCTGCTCGGCCAACCGGTCGAACTGAAGCAGGACTGGGTCGACGGCGTGGATGTCGAGCCGGGCCAGGTCGTGCTGCTGGAAAACTGCCGCGTCAACAAGGGTGAAAAGAAGAATTCGGACGAGCTGGCCGAGAAGATGGCGAAGCTGTGCGACGTCTACGTCAACGACGCCTTCGGCACCGCCCACCGCGCGGAAGCCACCACCCACGGCATCGCGAAATACGCGCCGGTGGCCGTGGCCGGCCCGCTGCTGGCGGCCGAACTCGACGCCCTCGGCAAGGCCCTCGGCAAGCCGAACCGTCCGCTGCTGGCCATCGTGGCCGGCTCGAAAGTGTCGACCAAGCTGTCGATCCTGCAGAGCCTGGCGGGCAAGGTCGACAAGCTGATCGTCGGCGGCGGCATTGCCAACACCTTCATGAAGGCCGTCGGCCTGAACATCGGCAAGTCGCTGCACGAAGCCGACCTGCTGGGCGAAGCGAAGCAGATCATCGACATGATGGCCGCGCGCGGCGCGCAAGTGCCGATTCCGGTGGACGTGGTCTGCGCCAAGGAATTCAGCCCGAGCGCAGCCGCGACGGTGAAAGACGTGGCGGACGTGCAGGACGACGACATGATCCTCGACATCGGCCCGAAGACCGCCGCCCAGCTGGCCGAGCAGGTCGCCAAGGCCGGCACCATCGTCTGGAACGGTCCGGTCGGCGTGTTCGAGTTCGACCAGTTTGCCGAGGGCACCAAGACCCTGGCCATGGCCATCGCGAATTCCCAGGGCTTCTCGATCGCCGGCGGCGGCGACACCCTGGCCGCGATCGCCAAGTACGATATCGGCGACCGCATCGGTTACATCTCGACCGGCGGCGGCGCCTTCCTCGAATTCCTGGAGGGGAAAACCCTGCCGGCAGTCGAGATCCTGCTCCAGCGTAACGCCACACAGAAGTGAACACAGCGCAGCTTTCGACAGCTGCGCTTCTCTTTTCAGAATCAAGGATTCCCATAACATGCAAGCTGCGCGCCCCCTGTACAACGCCACCAAGATCGTCGCCACCATCGGCCCTGCGTCGACCGACTTCGATATCCTCGTGAAAATGATCCGTGCCGGCGTCGACGTCGTGCGCCTGAACTTCTCGCACGGCAAGGCGCAGGACCACATCGACCGCGCCGCCCTGGTGCGCCGCGCGGCGGCCGAATGCGGCGTCGAGGTGGCGATCATGGCCGACATGCAGGGTCCGAAGATCCGCGTCGGCAAGTTTGAAGAGGGCAAGATCTTCCTGAACAATGGCGACAAGTTCATCCTGGATGCGCGCTGGGGCGACAACGGCGAGCTGGGCAACCAGGAACGCGTCGGCCTCGACTACAAGGCGCTGCCGCGCGACGTCAAGCCGGGCGACAAGCTGCTGCTGAACGACGGCCTGATCGTGCTGGTCGTCGACAAGGTCGTGGGCCAGGAAATCTGCACCACGGTCAAGGTCGGCGGCGAGCTGTCGAACAACAAGGGCATCAACCGCCAGGGCGGCGGCCTGACCGCGCCGGCCCTGACCTCGAAGGACATGGAAGACATCAAGACCGCGATGAGCTTCCAGGCCGACTACCTGGCCATTTCCTTCCCGAAGAACGCCACCGACATGGAAATGGCGCGCCAGCTGGCCAACATCGCCGGTGAAGCCTACGGCCACAAGCCGATGATGATCGCCAAGATCGAGCGCGCCGAAGCGATTCCGGTGCTGCAGGAAATCCTGGACGCCTCCGACGGCATCATGGTCGCGCGTGGCGACCTGGCGGTCGAAGTCGGCAATGCCGCCGTGCCGGCCCTGCAGAAGCGCATGATCCAGATGGCCCGTGCTTCCAACAAACTCGCAATCACCGCGACCCAGATGATGGAGTCGATGATCGTCAACGCCGTGCCGACCCGCGCCGAAGTGTCGGACGTCGCGAACGCCGTGCTGGACGGCACCGACGCCGTGATGACCTCGGCCGAAACCGCATCGGGCAAGTACCCGGTCGAAACCGTCGAAATGATGGCCGCCATCTGCCTCGAGGCGGAACAATCCGAATACAACAAGCGTGACGCAGATTTCCTGAATGTCCAGTTCACCCGCATCGACCAGTCGATCGCCAACGCCACCCTGTTCACCGCGCACCACCTGCGCGTGAAAGCGATCGTGGCGCTGACCGAATCGGGCTCGACCGCACTGTGGATGAGCCGCCACTCGATCGATACGCCGATCTTCGCCCTGACCCCGCTCCAGACGACGCAGCGCAAGGCGTCGCTGTACCGGAACGTGCGAGCATTCCACCTTCTGCAGGAAGGGGGCAGCCACGCCGTGCTGCGCAAGGCCGAAGAAGTCCTCATCAAGGAGGGCATGGTGCGCAAGGGCGACCTGATCGTCGTGACCTGGGGTTCCCCGATGGGCCAGGCCGGCGGCACCAATGCACTCAAGATCGTGCGCGTGGGCGAGCTGGACGAAATAGTTTCTTAATTGTTTGGAGAACCACCATGGCACTCGTATCGATGCGTCAATTGCTGGACCACGCCGCGGAACACGGCTACGGCCTGCCGGCATTTAACGTCAACAACCTGGAGCAGGTGCAGGCCATCATGGCCGCCGCCGACGCCACCTGCAGCCCGGTCATCATGCAAGCCTCGGCCGGCGCCCGCAAGTACGCCGGCGAAGCCTTCCTGCGCCACCTGATCGACGCCGCCGTCGAAGCCTACCCGCACATCCCGGTCGTCATGCACCAGGACCACGGCCAGTCGCCGGCGGTCTGCATGGCCGCGATCCGCTCCGGCTTCACCTCGGTGATGATGGACGGCTCGCTGGAAGCCGACGGCAAGAGCGTGGCTTCGTATGAGTACAACGTCGAGGTGTCGAAGGAAGTCGTGAAGTTCGCGCACTCGATCGGCGTGACGGTCGAAGCCGAACTGGGCGTGCTCGGTTCGCTGGAAACCATGAAGGGCGACAAGGAAGACGGCCACGGCGCGGACCGCACCATGACCCGCGAAGAGCTGCTGACCGACGTGGCGCAGGCCGCCGATTTCGTGGCCAAGACCCAGTGCGACGCGCTGGCGATCGCGATCGGCACCTCGCACGGCGCGTACAAGTTCACCCGCAAGCCGACCGGTGACATCCTGGCCATCGACCGCATCAAGGAAATCCACCAGCGCATTCCGAACACCCACCTGGTGATGCACGGCTCGTCGTCGGTGCCGCAGGAACTGCTGGCGATCATCCGCGAATTCGGCGGCGACATGAAGGAGACCTACGGCGTGCCGGTCGAAGAGATCCAGGAAGGCATCAAGCACGGTGTCCGCAAGATCAACATCGACACCGACATCCGCCTGGCCATGACGGCTGCGATCCGCAAGTACATGTTCCAGAACCCGTCGAAGTTCGACCCGCGCGACTACCTGAAGCCGGCGCGTGAAGCAGCGACCGAGGTGTGCAAGGCGCGTTACCTGTCGTTCGGTTGCGAAGGCATGGCGGCGAAGATCAAGCCACTGCCGCTGGACAAGATGGCCGAGCGATACAAGGCGGGTGAGCTGGCGCAGATCGTGCAGTAACTGAAGCAAGAGAAGCTGGCTGCGCAGCAGGAATCGCGCAGCCACCTTTTATCCGCCACCCTCAAACAACGTCGTCCCGGCGCAGGCCGGGACCCAATTTCCCCAGCAAACCACTACGCTTGATTGCACCACAATGCGAGCAAACTTGGGGGAGCAATGCCAGTGGCATTGTTCCCGCCTTCGCCGGAACGACGTGCAAGTGCGGCTGGTGAACGCGACGTGAACTGGTCTTCATACCAAATTGGGTTCCCGCCTTCGCGGGAACGACGTGGTGGTGAGCAAATTGACGTAAAATTACGCACTTGGCCCAGGCCACCCCCAGACCTGACCCACTCGACCGGCCTGAAACCGGTCCCGTTTCCCTGATCAATCCCTCTATGAACAGCCTCTACAAATCCACCATCAAGTCCCTGCCACTGCTCGGTCACGGCAAGGTGCGCGACAATTACGCTGTCGGCGACGACAAGATCCTGATCGTTACCACCGACCGCCTGTCGGCCTTCGACGTGGTCATGAACGAGCCGATTCCCGGCAAGGGCATGGTGCTGAACCAGATGAGCGACTTCTGGTTCGAGAAGCTCGGCCACATCGTGCCGAACCACCTGACCGGCGTGGCGCCGGAGTCCGTGGTGGCGCCAGATGAAGTGGAGCAGGTGCGCGGCCGCTCCGTCGTGGCCAAGCGCCTCAAGCCGATCATGGTCGAAGCCGTCGTGCGCGGCTACATCATCGGGTCGGGCTGGAAGGATTACCAGGCGAGCGGCGCGATCTGCGGCATTCAGCTGCCGGAAGGCCTGCGCCAGGCCGACAAGCTGCCGCAGCCGCTGTTCACTCCGGCCGCCAAGGCCGACCTCGGCGAACACGACGAGAACATCTCGTTCGAAGAGATGGAAAACCGCATCGGCAAGGAACTGGCCGCCAAGATGCGCGACGTCAGCATCCAGCTCTACACCGCCGCCGCCGAATACGCGGCGACCAAGGGCATCATCATCGCCGACACCAAGTTCGAGTTCGGCCTGGACGACGATGGCGTCATGCACCTGATGGACGAAGTCCTGACCGCCGATTCCTCGCGCTTCTGGCCGGCGGATTCGTACGCGCCGGGCATGTCGCCGCCATCGTTCGACAAACAGTTCGTGCGCGACTACCTGGAAACCCTGACCGACTGGGGCAAGACCGCCCCGGCCCCGGCGCTGCCGGCGGACGTGATCGAGAAAACCCAGGCCAAGTATTTCGAAGCCATCGAACGCCTGACCGGCGAGAAGCTGAAGGCGTAACAGGATGACCGAGCAAGCAAAACCAGTCGTGGGTGTCATCATGGGTTCCTCGTCCGACTGGGACGTGATGAAGAACGCCGTGGACGTGCTCAAGCACTTCGGCGTGCCGTTCGAGGCGCAGGTGATTTCCGCGCACCGCATGCCGGACGAGATGTTCACCTACGCCGAGACCGCGCGCAGCCGCGGCCTGCGCGCCATCATCGCCGGGGCCGGGGGCGCCGCCCACCTGCCGGGCATGGTGGCCGCGAAGACCATCGTGCCGGTGCTGGGCGTGCCGGTGCCATCGAAGTACCTGCGCGGCGAGGATTCGCTGCTGTCGATCGTGCAGATGCCGAAGGGCGTGCCGGTGTCGACCTTCGCCATCGGCGAAGCCGGCGCCGCGAATGCGGCCCTGACGGCGGTGGCCATCCTGGCCGCGACCGACGACGCGCTCGCGGAACAGCTGCTGGCCTTCCGTGCCGAGCAGACCGCGGCCGCCCAGGCCATGACCCTTCCCGTTTGACGCATGAGTAATTCGTTTCTCCCAACCGCGCTCGGTAAGGGCGCGTCCGCCGTCCTCGGCGTGATGGGCGGCGGCCAGCTGGGCCGCATGTTCGCGCACGCCGCCCAGGCCATGGGCTACCAGGTGGCGGTGCTCGAACCGAGCAAGGTCAGCCCGGCAGGGCAGGTCGCCGAGCGCCTGATCTCGAAGGCCTACACCGATCCCGACGGCCTGGCCGAACTGGCGCGGCAATGCGTCGCGGTGACCACCGAATTCGAGAACGTCCCCGCCGACAGCATGGCCTGGCTGGGCGAGCGCACCTTCGTGGCGCCGAGCGCATCGTGCGTGTCGATCGCCCAGGACCGCATCGCGGAGAAGCGCTTCTTCGTCGACTGCGCGCCGGCATCAAGCGTGATGCCGGCGCCGCACAAGACCATCGCTTCGCATGCCGACATCGACGCCATCGGCGACGATCTGCTGCCGGGCATCCTCAAGACCGTGCGCATGGGATACGACGGCAAGGGCCAGGTGCGCGTGCGTTCGCGCGAGGACGTGCGCGCCGCCTTCGATGCGATGGACGGCGTGACCTGCCTGCTCGAAAAAATGCTGCCGCTGGCCTACGAAGTCTCGGTGCTGACCGCGCGCGGCGCCGATGGCGCGTCGGTGGTCTACCCGATCGCCGAGAACGTGCACCGCGACGGCATCCTGTTCACGACCACCGTGCCGGGCCCGAACGTGTCCGACGCCTGCGCGAAGCAGGCCCAGGATGCGGCGCGCGCCATCGTCGCCCAGCTGGGCTACGTCGGCGTGCTGTGCATCGAGTTCTTCGTGCTGGAAAACGGCACGCTGGTGGTCAACGAGATGGCGCCGCGTCCGCACAACAGCGGCCATTACACGATCGATGCCTGCGTGACGAGCCAGTTCGCGCAGCAGGTGCGCGCGATGGCGCGCCTGCCGCTGGGCGACGTGCGCCAGCATTCTCCCGCCGTCATGCTGAACATCCTCGGCGACGTCTGGTTCGAGGGCGACTCCGACACCCCGCGCGAACCGGCCTGGGACCGCGTGCTGGCGCTGCCGGGCGCGAACCTGCACCTGTACGGCAAGGACGATCCGCGCCGCGCACGCAAGATGGGCCACGTCACCTTCGTCGCGCCGACCTTGGCGGAAGCACAGGCCAGCCTGCGCGCAGCCTGCGACATCCTGGGGATCCCAGCGTGATGGAGGGGCTGGACCAGGCGGCCATCGACGCCGCCGCGCGCGCACTGGAAAGCGGCCAGCTGGTCGCCTTCCCGACCGAGACCGTCTACGGCCTCGGCGCCGACGCCGAGAACCCGCAGGCCGTGGCGGCCATCTACGCCGCCAAGGGCCGCCCGCAGGACCACCCGGTGATCGTGCACCTGGCGCCAGATGCGCCGCTCGACTACTGGGCCGCCGGGATCCCGGCCGAAGCCCATGCGCTGGCCGATGCCTTCTGGCCCGGCCCGCTGACCATGATCCTGAAACGCGCCGCGAACATCCCGGACGCCGTCAGCGGCGGCCAGGACACGGTCGGCCTGCGCTGCCCCTCGCACCCGGTCGCGATCGCGCTGCTGCGCGCCTTCAAGGGAGGCCGTGGCGGCGTCGCGGCGCCCTCGGCCAACAAGTTCGGCGCCGTCAGCCCGACCCTGGCCCAGCACGTGCGCGACGAGTTCGGCGCGGACGGCTCGGTCGCCATGGTGCTCGACGGCGGCGCCTCGCAAGTCGGCATCGAATCGACCATCGTCGACCTGTCGCGCCTGGCCACCCACGGCCCGGTGCTGCTGCGTCCCGGCCACATCAGCGCCGAGGCGATCGCCGCGGTGATCGACCAGCTCCCGAACGCGCCTGACGCTGCCGCCCCGCGCGCCTCCGGCACCCTCGAATCGCACTACGCGCCGCACACGCCGGTGGCGATGCAGGACAGCGCCCAGCTGCGCCAGACCGTGGCCGGGCTGGCGGCAAAGGGCCGAAAGGTCGCGCTGATCCACTACACCGACCTGCCGCCGACCCACGCCGCCCAGCGCCTGCCGGCCACCCCCGACGGCTTCGCCCACGCCCTCTACGCGGCGCTGCGCGCGATGGACGGGCAGGGCGCCGACGTGATCCTGGTCGAGGCGCCGCCGCAGGGTGGCGACTGGCTCGGCGTCAACGACCGCCTGCGCCGCGCCGCCCACGGCTCGACCGGCATCGTCCACGGCCTGCTCAACGGCCAGGTCGACGCCTGAGCCGATATTGCAGGAAGCCCGTCTTTACGGGCTTCCTGCGGTGTTTCCTTACAAATTCATGCTACTGCCGCGCTCGCGAGCAGCGCTATAATCCCTTCCCCCGAGGCATTGCTTGCTTGTCAGCCAAAACTGACGCCCCAGCAACTGTTTCGCTATACAAGCAACATGAACACTGGCATATTAATGAGATACGAATAGCACGGCCGTTCGTTTCAGAATAAATCGACTCTTTTAGGAGACACAATGCGTCATACCAAACTCGCGCTCGCCGTTCTGACGGCGGCCGTGCTGACTGCGTGCGGCGGTAGCAGCCCGGCAGGCGGCGACCAAACGCAAAAGCTTACCTTCACCCAGCAGGTGTCCTTCGGCGACAGCCTGTCCGACGTCGGCACCTACGCGGTCGGCGCGGTCAAGACCCTTGGTGGCGGCAAGTTCACCATCAACGGTGACGGCACCGCGAAGAATCCTGAACTGAACGGCAAGATCTGGGTCGAATTCATGGCCGCCGAGCTGAAGCTGCCGGCCCCGTGCCCGGCCCAGACCGGCCTGCTCGGCAATGCCGCCCAGGGCTTCTCGGTCCCGGTGGTGCAGAACCTGAACTGCTTCAACTACGCCCAGGGCGGCTCGCGCGTGACCAACCCGATCGGTCCGGGCAATCCGTTCACCGGCTCGCCGATCGGCGAAACCACCGTGCCGCTGGTGACCCAGGTCGCCAACCACCTGGCCCGCACCGGCAACAAGTTCAGCGGCACCGAACTGGTGACCCTGCTGTCGGGCGGTAACGACGTCCTGATGCAGCTGAACGCACTGCAGACCGGCGCCACCGCCGCCGGCAGCGCCGCCGGCGCCCAGACCTTCGCCACCTCGCTGACCGCCCAGCTGGCCGCCGGCGCGACCAACCCGCAGACCGCCGCCCAGGCGATCGGCGCGGCCATCCAGGCCGAGAGCGCACGCGCAGGCAGCACCACCCAGACCATCGTCGCCGCCGCCGTCGGCGCCGCCGCGCGCCAGCCGGGCAATGCCGCCGTGGCGCAAGCCAGCGTGTACACCCCGATGGTCGCCAAGGCGCAAACGGATGCGACCGCCGCCGGCGCCAAGGCCGGCGCCGACTACGCCACCGCCAACGGTCCGAAGCTGGTCCAGGAACTGGCCCTGGCGGGCTCGCAGATGGCGACCGTCGTGAAGAACGAAGTCCTGGCCAAGGGCGCGAAGTACGTGATCGTGGCCAACCTGCCGGACGTGGCCAGCACGCCGGCCTCGAAGACCAAGTCGGCCGACATCCAGACCCTGACCGCCGCCATGGTCAACGCCTTCAACACCGCGCTGAAGAACGGCCTCGGCGCCGATGATCCGCGCGTCCTGTACGTCGACCTGTACAGCGTCAGCAACGATCAGGTGAAGAACCCGGCGCCGTACGGCCTGACCAACACCACGACCCCGGCCTGCGGCCCGAACCCGCTGGGCACCACCTCGCTGGTCTGCACCAACGCCAACACCATCGCGGGCGACGTCAGCCACTACATGTTCGCCGACGAGATCCATCCGACCCCGTTCGAGAACAACCTGATCGCCCGCTACGTCCTGAAGGACATGGCGATCAAGGGCTGGCTGTAAGCGCGCCACAGGCCCGCCCGGGGAGGGCGGGCCTCCATGACAATCAGGAGAAAAAATGAAAGCAATCGTCAAAGTCCTGGCCATGGCCGCAGCGCTGGCATGCGCCTCGACCGCTTCGGCCCAGTCGGCCGGCCAGTTCACCGCCAAGTTCGGCCTCAACCAGCTGACCCCGAAGGTCGAAAGCGGCGACATCAGCGCCCCGGCCCTGCCGGGCACCAAGGCCGACGTCGGCAGCGACATCCAGCCGGTGCTGATCTTCGCCTACGGCATCACCGACAACATCTCGCTCGAAGCGGCGCTGGGCACCCCGTACAAGCACAAGATCTACGGCGCCGGCGCGATCCAGGGCACCGGTGAGCTGGGCACGGTCGAGGCGCTGCCGCCGACCCTGTTCGCCCAGTACCGCTTTGGCGCCCCGACCGCGGCCTTCCGTCCCTTCGTCGGCATCGGCGCGACCTATGCCTACTTCATGAAGGAACGCGGCTCGGCCAGGATGACCGCGATCACCAACCCGGGCAGCGGCGTGCCGACCACCTTCAGCATCGACAACAAGTTCACCTACACCGCGCAAGCCGGCGTGGCCGTGAACTTCAACGAGAAGTGGTTCGCCGACGTGACCGTCAACAAGAGCCGCCTGCGCACCGACGTGCACTTCTCGACCGGCCAGACCCAGCACATGAAGCTGGATCCGGTGGCGGTGGTGCTGGCTGTGGGCTACAAGTTCTGAGAAGCGTTTCGCTTCCCCAAAAGGCCCGCCGTGTGCGGGCCTTTTTCGTAGGGTGGGCGGTCCTCCGCCCACGCGTTCAACGCACGGTCGAAAGCCACGGAGCGGGCCCGGATACGTGATTTGAACGCGTGGGCGGAACCTGCCCACCCTACGATTTTCGAAAGCAGTCTTGCGCGGCGCGCTGTGAATGGATGGGTGCGAGAGACCTACAATTCTCCCAACCCACCCGCAAAGGAAATGATATGAACCATTCCACCGCCCCCGACATCTCACCCGGCATGGTGCGCCTGCTGGCCATCTCCGCCGGCGTCATCGTCGCCAACCTCTATTATTCGCAAACCCTGGTTGGCCCGATCAGCGCCGCCACCGGCCTGTCGCCCGAAGCCGCCGGCCTGATCGTGACGCTGACCCAGATCGGCTACGCCATCGGCCTGCTGTTCATCGTGCCGCTCGGCGACCTGCTGGAGAACCGCCGGCTGGTGTTCGCAGCCTTGCTGGCCACCAGCGTCGCCCTGGCCCTGGCGGCCTTCAGCAGCAGCGCCTGGATGTTCCTGGCCGCCTCGCTCGGCATCGGCCTCGGCTCGGTGGCGGCGCAGGTGCTGGTGCCGTTCGCCGCCCACCTGTCGCGCGAAGAGACGCGCGGCTACAACGTGGGCAAGGTGGTCAGCGGTCTGCTGCTGGGGATCATGGTGGCGCGTCCCGCCGCCAGCCTGATCGCCGACCATGGCGGCTGGCACCTGGTGTTCGGCGGCGCCTCGGTCGCGATCCTGGTGCTGGCCTTCGTCCTGCGCCGCAAGCTGCCCGAGCGCGTGCCGGCGCACCAGCTGGGCTACGGCCGCCTGATCGGCTCCCTGTGGACGCTGTTCGCGACCACCCCGGTGCTGCGCCGCCGCGCCGCCTACCAGGCCGGCCTGTTCGGTTCGTTCAGCCTGTTCTGGACCGTGACGCCGCTGGTGCTGTCGGGCCCGCAGTTCCACCTGTCGCAGACCGGGATCGCGATTTTCGCCCTGGTCGGCATGGCCGGCGCGATCGCCTCGCCGGTGGCGGGACGGCTGGCGGACCAGGGCCACACCCTGATGGCCACCGCGATCGCGCTGGCGCTGGCCGTGATCGGCTTCGCGCTGCCCCTGATCGAGCCGGCTTCGCGCGGGCTCGGCATCGGCATCCTGGTCGTCGCCTCGATCGTGCTGGACATGGCAGTGGCGGCCAACCTGGTGCTCGGCCAGCGCGCCATCTTCACGCTCGGCGCGGAAGTGCGCAGCCGCCTGAACGGCATCTACTTCGCGCTGATCTTCAGCGGCGGCGCACTGGGTTCGGCGCTGGGCGCCTGGGTCTACGCCCACCACGGCTGGCACGGCGCCCTGCTGGCTGGCATGGCTTTCCCGGCGCTGGCCCTGGTCTACTGGTTCACCGAGCTGGCCGGCCGCCCGGCGCTCTCCGGCAAGCCAGTCTGAATCAGGCGTCCGGGATGCCGGCGCGGCCCAGGTGCTCCGCCAGCAGCTCGACGAAGGCGCGGATCTTTTGCGATCCGCGCCGGTTTTCCTGGTAGACGGCGTGCATCGCGACGTCCATCGGCCCCGGATTCACTTCGTACTCCTCCATCACCCGCACCAGCCGGCCGGCGCGCAGGTCGGCGTGCACCAGCCAGTGGGCCAGCATCGCCACGCCGAGTCCCGCGACGGCGGCCTGGCGCAGCACGTCGGCGTTGTCGGCCTGGACCACGCCGCGGATCGGGATCTCTTCGACGACCGCATCGATGCCGTCGCGCTTGCGCAGGCGCCAGCTGCGGCGGTTGTCGGTAAAGCTGAACTGCAGGCAGTCGTGATCGGCCAGGTCCGCCGGCAGGCACGGCGCGCCGTGGCGTTTGAGGTAAGTGGGGCTGGCGCACAGCACGCGCTGGTGCGCGGCGAGGCGGCGCGCCACCAGCCGCGCTTCCGGATCGATGCCGCCCATGCGGATGGCGACGTCGATCGATTCGTCGGCCAGGTTCACCACCTCGTTGCTCAGGCGCAGATCCAGCACCAGGCGCGGATGGCGCACCCGCAGGTCCGGCAGCATCGGCGCGATGTACAGCGAAGCGAAGGTGGGCGGCGCGGCCACGCGCAGCACGCCCTTGACCTCGTCCCCATGCTCGCTCACGGCATCGTCGGCGGCCTCCAGCTGGTCCAGGATGCGCAGCGCGTCGTCCAGGTAGCCGAGGCCCGCTTCGGTCAGCGTGACGCTGCGGGTCGAGCGGTTCAGCAGGGCCACGCCCAGGCGCGCTTCGAGCGCGTCGATCACGCGCGTGACCGAGGAAGTGGCGAGGCCGAGCTGGCGCGCGGCGCTGGAAAAGCCGCCGCTGGCGGCGACGGTGCAGAAGGTCTTGAGTTCGGCGAAGCGGTCCATGGAATCCTTGCGCGATGCGACCGGGTCATCATTTCACACGGCGCGCAGCGTGACAAGTCGGTCTGTCTTCTACCTACCATGGGTAATATATATTCATTTGGAGAGATGCTGAAATTCTATTTAAAAGAACATTCAGCTGCTAGGATATGGAAACAATAATTTCCAATTCGAGGAGCGATGTTGAAGAACCTTCTTGCCCTGACAGCCTTGCTGGGCGCTGCATCCAGCGCCCGCGCGGCGGACCTCAAGCTGATCGACCAGCTGCACGAGGGCGGCGCCGCGATCGTCGTCACGCTCGGCCTGTCGGTGCTGTTCGTCGCGGTCAGCATCGAGCGCCTGCTGCACCTGCGTGCACGCGCCGTGGCGCCCGCCGGCCTGGCCGACGAGGCGCGCGCCTTGTGGGACTCGCCCGATCCGGCCGCCCTGCACGCCGCGGCGCAGGAGAGCAACAGCACGCTGGGGCGCATCATCGCCTACCTGGCGGCGCATCGCGGCCAGCCCCATGCCTACGTCAGCAGCGGGGCCGGCGACATCGCCTCGCTGGAACTGCGCCATCACCAGCAGAAGTTCTATGCCCTGTCGATCGTCGCCACCGTGGCGCCCATCGTCGGCCTGCTCGGGACCGTGCTGGGCATGATCGACGCCTTCAATGTGATCGCCTACCAGGAGGGCATGGGCAATCCCGCGCTGCTGGCCGGCGGCATCTCGAAAGCCCTGATCAACACGGCGGCCGGCCTGGCCGTGGCGCTGCCGGCGCTCGGCATGCACCATTACTTCAAGCACCGCCTGGCGTTCTACAGCCTCACCCTCGAAAACCAGGTAAACGGTTTGCTGCGCGAGTGGTTCGCACCAAGCGCCGCAGCGGACAGCCCGAACCTGCACGTGGTGCACCATGCGCATTGAGCTGGGCGCGGACGAGCCGCCGGAAATCGGGCTGATCGCCCTGATCGACTGCATCTTCTTCCTGCTGATGTTCTTCATGATCGCGACCTCGTTCAAGCAGCCGGAAGCCGAACAGCAGATGGAGCTGCCGGTGGTGCTGCCGGCGGCCCAGATGAGCCTCGATCGCGCGAGCGCGGCGCCGGCGGCGCTGGCGATCGGCGTCGACAAGGAGGGCAAGCTCTACCTCGATGGGAAGAACGTCACGGTGCAGCAGCTGCACGACCGCCTGAAAGCGCAGGCGGCCGCCGATCCGGCGCGCCCGATCCGCATCGACGGCGACGAAATGGCGCGCTACCAGGACATCGTCCACGTCCTCGACCTGTGCCAGTTCGAGGGCTTCACCAGGATCGCGATGCACACGCGCCAATGACGACCGGGTTCCAGATGCGTTCATCGCGCTGGTGCCTGGCTGTGTCGGTCGGGCTGCATGCGGCCCTGGCGGTGTGGCTCTACCATGCCGGCTACACGGCAGTCGTGCGGCGCCAGGATACGGATGTCGCCGCCAGCGTGCAGGCGACGGCGCGGGCCGGAACGCAGGCCCGGATGGCGCGGCGCATGGACGATCTCAAGAAGATCAAGGAACTGCTCAAGCAGTCCACCAACCGGACGCCGCAGCCGGCGCCGCCGGAGGCCACCGCAGAGACAGAGGCGGAACCCGAGCGGATGCTGGAGCAGGCGCACGAGCTGTCGCGCGCCATCGACGAACTTGGCCGCGAGCTGAAGGCCGAGGAACTGGCGCGTCTGACCGCCAGGACGAAGGAAGAGGCGCGTGCGGAAGTGGATGCGGAGGCGCCGGCCGATCCCCCGCCCGACCCTGCCGGCAGCACTGACCCGGCTTCCGAACTGGCCAGCCTCGAAGCCAGGGCCCGCGCCGTGCTCGCCGGCCGCGCCGAACAGCTGGCGCGGGAGCGCAACGGCGTCCAGGTCGAGGGCCAGGCCGCGGGCACGGGCCTTGGCAGCGGCATCGGCGAAGTCAGCGCATCCGGACAAGGGCACGCGCTGGGCGGCCCGCCGCCGGGCGCGCAGGGCCTGGCGGCCGAGGAAATCGCACGCTTCATGCGCGAGGGGACGGAACCGGAAAGAGAGAAGAACAGCCGGGTGTACAAGAGCGGCAGCCGCGACATCTTCGCGAGCGCCAAAGGCGTGGTGCCCGGCGTCGACGCGGCACGGATGGTGCGGGGCCGCGGACGCATGTTCGGCGCGGGCGGACAATACGCGAACCGCATTTACCTGAACAGCTGGTACATCATCGGCCCTTTCGAGGGAAACCATGGCAGGGAGCTGTTCGACAACCCGAAGTACCCGCCCGAAGACGCGGTGCTGCTCGACGCGGTGTACTACGGAAAAGACAAGCGCCTCGTCAAATGGGAATACCTGAACACGGCGCGCTATCCCCTGGTCCCGCGCGGCGAGGAAGAAAATGCGGTCTACTACGGCTACACCGAAGTGTTCATGGACCGCGAGCGCGACATGCTGGTGTGGATCGGCGCCGACGACGACGCGTCTGTCAAGGTCAACGACCGCTTGATCTGGAAGGGTGGAGATTCGGGCAAGCGCTGGTTCTACCAGAGCGTGTACACGGGCAGGACGACCTACCAGCGCGACTACAACCGCACCGAGGGCCAGCGCCAGGTGCGCTTCCGGAAAGGCCGCAACACGGTCTTCTTCAAGCTGTCCAACGGCCCGACGCGGCTGTTCTTTTCGATGGTGCTGACGCCGGTACAATGACGGGCATGAAGCGATCGACATGGAAAGCGGCGGCCGCGACCCTGCTGCTCGCCGCCTGCGGCGCGGGCGCCAGCTGGGTGGCCGGCGGCACGCTCATCGCCGGCGCGCAGCACGCCGTGGCGGCGCCGGATGCCGGCCTGCGCAGCGTGACGCTGGCGACGCCGGGCGGCCAGCCGGTCGAAGGCTGGCTGCTGCCAGGGACCGGCAAGGGCGCGCTGCTGCTCCTGCACGGCATCCGCGCCGACCGCACCCAGATGCTGGCGCGCGCCCGCTTCCTGCATGCGGCCGGCTACGCGGTGCTACTGGTCGACCTGCCCGGCCACGGCGCCAGCCCCGCGCCGGCCATCACCTTCGGCCTGCGCGAAGGCGCGGCGGTCAAGGCATCGCTAAATTACCTGCGCCGTACCTGTCCGGGCCAGCGCATCGGCGTGATCGGGGTCTCGCTCGGCGCGGCTTCCTATGTGCTGTGCGCCGACTGCCCGCGCGCCGACGCCGTGGTGCTGGAATCGATGTATCCGACCATCGAGGAAGCGCTCGAGGATCGCCTGCGCATGCGCGTCGGCGCGCTGGCGCCGCTTCTTTCGCCGCTGCTGCTCGGGCAGCTGTCGTTGCGGCTCGACATCGAGCCGGCGCAGCTGCGGCCGATCGCGCGCATGGCGGAGCTGGGCGCGCCGGTCTTCATCGCGTCGGGCGACGCCGACCTCCACACAACGATCGCCGAAACACGCCGCATCTTCGATGCCGCGACGGGCGAGAAGCTGTTGTGGGAAGTGCCCGGCGCCGCGCACGTGGACCTGCATCGCTTCGGGCCGGCCGAATACGAACGCCGCATCCTCGCTTTCCTGGATCGGCACTTGTAGGGTGGCCGGAGAATCCGCCCACCCTACAAACAACAAAAAAGGCTGTGTTCGCGTTAGTTATGTATTTGCAGCCTCCTTCACTGAACTTGTCGTACCGCAGCACATAGCCACTGCGCTGGTGTACGCAACACTTGCGCATCCAGTAATCGCTGCCACCCGGAATAGTTCGCCAGGTAGCGGCTGGCCACGCCCTTGAAGCGCACCAGCCAGTTCTTGAAGCGGCTGTGCCAGCCATTCACGTTCTGGATGTGGATCGCGCCGCGTGCGCGCCGGCCCGCCCGCACGTTGACGGATTCATGCGTGATTCCGGCGTCGAGGGCAAACCGGACATAAGCCGCAGCGCCATCGCTGATGAGCAGACCGTCACCCGGCAGCACCGGCCGCAGGCAGGTGCGCAGTTGCGCAGCGGTCACGGGACCGCGTCCGGTATGAAAGTCCAGCGTCGTGCCGATGCGGTCACGCGCCACCAGCAGGCAATCATGCTCGCGGTTGATGCCGCGCCGCCGGGCGGCGCCACCACGCTTGCGCGGCGGGCGCGACAAGGTGCGCGAACCCTTCTGCGATTCCAGTCTGTAGGTTTCGTCGGCCTCCACGATTCCCGTCAATGCTGCGGGCCGGTGCCGGGCGGCGCCCGGCGCGAATCGGTGGCGCCAGCGAAAACTCGTCGTGCGATGCACGCCGGTCGCGAGCGCCGCGTCGCGCACGGTGCGCGATTCCAGCAAACACTTGATATAAGGCAGCCAGCACTCGCGCTTGCGCAGCCGGGCCAGCGGCGTGCCGGTCAGCGCATTGAAGGAGCGGCGACAACCCAGGCAGCGATAACGCTGCAGGCCGCTGGCGAAGCCGGAGCGGTGCAAGCGCGCGCAAGCACAATGCGGACAGGGCCGGCCTGCCGCGGCCGCTTCGATGAGCGCGAGGCACTCGGCCGGGTCGCGGATGCTGTCGAGCCAGTCGCGCAGCCGGGCCAGATCAGTGCTGGACAATGGCGCGGCCGTCAAGAGGGCTAGCAATTCGTCGAAGCTCGGGCTTTGCATCGTCACTCCAGATGAGTTAACTCGACGATGCGTAAGACTTCGGCAACGCGATTTGGTTCACCCAACGATCGCGAACACAGCCACAAAAAAAAGCCCGCGCAAGCGCGGGCCGAAGGTCACACCAGAGAACTCTTAGAACTTGTAGCGCAGGCCGGCCAGGAACTCGCGGCCGGTGACGTTGTTCACCACCACGCTGTTGCGCGCGCGGCTGATGAACTGGTCGTTCGGCTCGTTGGTCAGGTTGACGCCTTCCAGCGTGAATTCCAGCTTCTCGTTCCACTTGTACGACAGCGACACGTCCACGTTGAAGGTTTCGTTCTTGCCCTCGACGTCGTTGTTGTTCTGGCCCGGCACGCGGGTGATGAACGAGGAGCGCTTGGCTCCGGAGACGCGCGCGCTGAACTTGCCGTCGTCGTAGTAGAAGGTCGCGTTCCACGACTTCGGCGACAGGTTCAGCAGGTCGTCGACGATGCGCTCGTTGCTGGTCGGCGAAACGGCGTATTCGATCTTCGAGCTGACCTTGGTGTAGTTCAGCAGGGTGCCGAAGTTGCGGCCCCAGCCCGGGAGGAAGGTGAACGGCTGCTGGTAATTCAGCTCGAAGCCTTTCAGCTTGCCGCCGTCGGTGTTGATCGGGGCGGTCACCTGGAACACCTCTTCGCCGCTGAAGTTCGACGGCAGCAGCGACAGCGGCAGGCCGGTCTCGCGGAACGGCACGTTGGTGCGCAGCGACTGGATGTAGGTGTCGATGTTCTTCTGGAACAGGCCCAGGCCCACGAAGGCCTTGTTCGCGAAGTAGTACTCGAAGCTCGAGTCGAAGGTTTTTGCGCGGAAGGGTTTGAGCAGCGGGTTGCCGGTGTTGATGGTCAGCGTGCCGGTGGTCGAGATGGTGCCGCCCGGCGACAGGAAGCCCAGCTGCGGCCGGGTCATCACCTTGGCCGCGCCGAAGCGCACGATGAAGTCGCGGGTCAGGTTGGCCGCCACGTTGAACGAGGGCAGGGTGTCCTTGTAGTCGTGGTTGACCTGCACCGCGGTGCCGCCGCCGGCCGCCTGGTAGCCGATCGCTTCCAGTTCGGTCTTCACGTGGCGCACGCCGAAGTTGCCGCGCAGCGGGATGTCCCACAGGTCGTACTTGAACTCGCCCATCAGGTAGAAGCCGTCGTCGCGTTCGCGCACGGTGCGGTTGTTGCCGCGTGCATTGCCGTTGGTGATCGAGGACAGCGTGAAGTCGCCCGGACCGCCGGCGGGGCCGGCCTTGATGCAGTTGCAGTAGATGTCGTAGGCGGCGGCGATGGCGGACAGGTTCGGGATCACCCAGCTGCCGACGTTGCCCTGGCCGAAGCCGGTCAAGGTCGAGGTCAGGCCGGTGGCGCCCGATGGCGGCGCAAAGATCGTGTCGTTCTGGTTCACGCGGCGGAACTCGTAGGTGTCCGACTCGTATTTCTTGACGCCGGCGCCGGCCTTGAAGGTCAGGTTGTCGCTCGCTTCCCAGGCCAGGTCGAACTGGCCGACGTCGTTGACGTTGGTCGCGCCCTGCGGACGGATGCGGATCTCGCTGGTGGTGGTGTTCGGGACCGTGGTCGGCTGGGTGCCGCTGGTCACGCGCGGCACGCCGATGATGCCGAGCGCACCGTTGGCGGCCGCCGGGTCGAAGGGGTAGCCGATGGTGGCGGAGCGGCTGTCCTGGCGGAAGTCGAGGGTGTAGCCGTTGACGTTCAGCGCGTCCAGGGTCACCGTGGTCTGGACCGGATTGCGGAACTTCGAGTTGGCGCGGCCGACCTTGGCGCTCATGCTCCAGGTGTCGTTGAACTTGTGCTCGAAGCTCAAGGTCGGCTGGGTGAAGGTGGTGGTCAGCTCGTCGAAGCGCTGCTCGGAGCGGATGTCGACGCCGTTGTACTTGCCGTACAGGAGGGCGCCGTTCGGCGCGTACTGGGCTTCGACCACGCTGATTTGCGGCTTGCCGCCCTGGCTCGCGCTACGGCTGAAGGAGATCGCTTCCAGGAAGTCTTCCTGGCGCGTCGCGTCCAGCTTCGAATACAGCATGTCGAAGGTGAGCAGGGAGCCGCGCGCCGGACGCCATTGCACCGACGCGGTCAGGCCGAGGCGGTCCTGGTCGTGGGTCAGGCGGCCGTAGCGCGGCAGGCGCGGGTGGAAGTTGTTCGGATTGCTGGCCGCGTTGTACGCGTCGGTGGCAGCTTGCGAGGCCGGCAGGCGCGGCACGCCTTGCGCGGCCGGGCCGCAGGTGGTGGCGGTGGAGTTCGACGGGTTCGCGGTCACGCCCTGCGGCGCGCACCAGCCGCCCGAGGACGGGCCGTTGTCCCAGCGGACGGTGCTGAAACCGTCTTCCAGCACGCGGCGCTTCGAGAACGCGCCCGAGATCAGCACGCCCAGGGTGCGGTCCATGAAGGTGTTCGACAGCATGAAGGCGACGCGCGGGTCGACCTTCTCGGAGCCGTCGTTGTACTTGCCCTTGGCCGCGATGGTGGCGTTGAAGCCGCGCAGGTCGAAGGGACGCAGGGTCTGCAGGTCGACGGTGGCGCCGAGCGAGCCTTCGTCGACGTCGGCCGAGGAGCTCTTGCGCACCGTGAGGGAGCTGAACAGCTCGGAGGCGAACACGTTGAAGTCGAAGCCGCGGCCGCGGTTGGTGCCGCCCGAGCTGTCGGTGCCGCCGGTGGTGGCGAGGCCCTCGATGCCGTTGATGCGCACGCGGGTGAAGTCCTGGCCCAGGCCGCGCACCGTGATGCTGCGGCCTTCGCCGGCGTCGCGGTCGATCACCACGCCCGGCACGCGCTGCAGCGACTCGGCCAGGTTCGTGTCCGGGAACTTGCCCATGTCCTCGGCCTTGATGACGTCGACGATGCCGTTGTCCTGGCGCTTGGCGTTCAGCGCGCTCTCGAGCGAGGCGCGCAGGCCGGTCACCTGGACTTGCTGGATCTGCTGGGGAGCGCCGGCATCCTGGGCGAATGCGGGGCCGACGGAAAGGATCGAAACCGAGGCGGTGCCGAGCAGGCACGCGGTGAGTTTGCGCAAGACTACACGCTGCGAACGTTGTTTCATGCTGTCTCCATGCGTTTTTATTCGGGCTGGCCTGCCCTCTACGGCTCGTATTTATCTGGTCAGGCCGGTTTCCGGATTCTAGACCATAACTTGCCGTTTTGGTCAGACCACTCCGAAATAAATACGTCGAATTGGTCTGACCTGCGCTGGAGACTTATTTACAGCTATTACTTAAGCGAGAGAAGTGTTGTATTTCTTTCCCGCAATGGTGACGTTGTCCAGCGTGATGCCGGTGGCGTTGTGCACGAACCAGGGTTGCGCCCCGTTCTTCGGCGTGCCGAAATCCGAGTCGCTGATGCGCACGCGGGTGATCGGCGGGATCGCCGCACCCGCCGGGCCGTTGTAGCTCGAGGCAACGGGGCCCAGCAGCACGAAGGCCTGGTAACAGGAGAAGCTGCCGTCCTTCGTCTTGGCGTCCTGCGTGCGCACGCCGCGGATGTCGATGTCCGAGACCTGCGGCGGGCGGGTGCGCACCGCGTCGTCGGCCGGGACGTAGTCGCAATCGATGGTGATGATCGCGCCGGCGGTCGAGGCTACCCGCTGCGTGATCTCTTTCGCCCCGTCGAGCGGCTTGTACCAGCCCGGCTCGATCTGCACGCCGTTCGGGATCGTCACGTCGCGCACGTAGAGGTGGCGCAGGAAGCCGCCGCGGTTCATGTTCGTCTTCAGGCGGATCGCGGTGTTGAGCGGATCGCTGGCCCAATGCACGTTGCGGAACTCGAGGTTGCGTGCGTAGATGTGCTCGATGCCGCCGGCCATCTCGCTGCCCAGGGTCACGCCGCCGTGGCCGCTATTCATGATGCAGCGCTGGATCACGATGTTGCGGGTCGGGCCGAATTGGGTGTCCAGGTTCTTGCCGGCCTTGATCGCGATGCAGTCGTCGCCGTTGTTGAAGGTGCACTCCTCGACCAGCACGCCGTCGCAGGCCTCGGGGTCGAAACCGTCGCTGTTCGGGCCCAGGCTTTCCATGTTCACGCCGCGGATCACCAGGTCGCGGCAGTTGACCGGATGGTGCAGCCAGAACGGCGCCGCATTCACCTGGTAGCCCTGCATCAGCACCTTGGTGCAGCCGATGAATTCGATCATGCAGGGGCGCAGGAAGTGGCCGCGTCCGAACACGCGTTTCGCGACCGGCACCCTGGCTTCCGACAGGGCAGGGAGGTAGCGCGAATCGGTCTGCCAGCGGTCGCCTTCACCCTGGATCAGCGCGCGCTGGTCCGCAGGCATGTTCGGCGCGACCTGCGCCAGCGGCGCATTCACCGGGTTCGGTGCGATCTCGGTGCGGATGCGTTCTGGCTTGCCGCGGCCCTTCCAGTCCCACCAGCACTCGTCCTTCTTGTGCTCGAAGGGCGCGCCGCCCTGGCCGTTCAGGATGCTGGTCCAGTCGGCGCCGGTGAGCGCGATATTGGTCTGGTTGTAGGCATAGACCATCGGCGAATAGTTCAGCACATCGTTGCCCTGCCAGCGCGACAGGGTCAGCTTGCCGTTGGCGCCGCAATCGAACTCGCCGTGGCGCGCATAGTGCTCCGGGTTGGCGGAGAAGTGCACGCGCGCGCCGGCGGCGAGGTGTACGTGCACGTTCGACAGCAGCACGATCGGGCCGGCGCAGTACCAGTCGCCGGCCGGGATCACGACCCGGCCGCCGCCCTTGGCGTTGCAGGCCTTGATGGCTTGCGTAATGGCGGGATAGGCGTCGGGTGAATCCGGCGCCGGGGTCTTCAGGACGCCGTTGACCAAGGAGGCGGTCTGGCCTTTGGTCTCGACCATGGCGCAGGGCCTGGCGCCATATGCCGTGATCGGGAAGTCCTCTTCACGGAAGCGCTGCGGCGTGGCGAAGCGCGCGACGATGTCGTCGGCGCGCTTCCACGGATCGGCGGCATTGGCGCCGGCGCCGGTGGATTGGGTGGCGCAGCCGGCGCCGCCCAGCACGAGGCCGGCGGCGGGGACGGTGCGCAGCAGGGCGCGGCGGCGGGGCTGGAATCGCATCCGTTTCCCCCTTACTGCTGGCGCGCGAGGGTCACGCGCACCGGGCTGTTGGCGCGGGTCGCGGCGTCCTGCAGGTATTTCTGCCACTGCGCGAGCGAGGTGATCTCGCCGGCGCGGCTCCAGGCGCCGCCCGCGTAGTAGCGCAGCGGCTTGCCGGAGCTGGCCTTGGCCAGGATCAGTTCATTCAGCTCGTCCTGGGCGAAGCCCTCCGCATCCGGGATCACGACCGCGGTGCCGAAGGCGTCGTTGCTCTTCTGCTCGACCCACTGCAGCAGCACCTTGCCTTCGCGCTTGACCGCGACCTTCGGGTCCTGGTTCTTGTCGCTCGGATTCTTGTTGAGGCCCACGCCGATCGTGATCGGCTCCTTGCCCTCGTAGGTGAAGGTCGAGTCGATGCGGTCGAGCTGGTGGCCGGCGTCGACGGTGAAGCGTTTGATCTCGCTGACCTGCTTGCCGCTAGCGTCCCAGGCGCTGTAGTGCAGCTCGAAGATGGCGCGCACCGGGCCGTTGGCCAGCACCTTCCAGTTGGCGTAGTTCACGCTGGTGTAGAGCTGCTTGCCGTCCCAGACGCCGGCGCCGCCCGCGCCGCGCGACTTGCCGACGTTGTACATGTCCATGCCCTCACCCTCGTCCTTGTGGTAGTGGTCATGGCCCTTGTTGTACCAGCGGTCGACGATCGGATACGGCACGCGCTTGAACCACAGGTCCAGGCCACTGGTCACCAGCACTTCCTTCTTCATGCCTTCCGGCGACGGGGCGGCCAGGGCGGGACCATAAGTGCGGTGGGCGATCTTGTCGTTCTCCCAGCCGAAGTCGTCGAGACGTTCCGGCACGTAGCGCGCAAACGCCTTGACCGGGAATACCGGCGCCACCGTGTCGATCTTCTCGACGGTGAAGCTGGCGCTCTTCTCGCCGGCCGCGAAGCTATGCTGGAAAATCAGTTCGCCATAAGCCGCGCCGACGCCTTTCGGGTCCTTGGCCAGCGGCGCGACGTTGGTCACCTGGTAAGGCAGCACATTGCCCTTGGCGTCCTTGACCGCGATCTTCTGGATCAGGGCGCCCGGCAGGGCGGCATTGACGTCGCTCCAGGGGATGGTGATGGTTTCCGACGGGCGGGCGATGGACAGGTCGTGCTGGACGGTGACGGCCAGGCGCTCGGCGGCGTAGGCGCTGAGTGCGGAAGAAAGTGCAGCTGCAAGGATCAGTCGTTTCATCGTTCGATCGCCTTTACTTTAATGGTGTTCGCGGTAGTCGGTCTTGCCGCCCTTGGGCATGTAATGATACGTGCGAACCTTGTGCTGCACTTCGAAGGCCGGATTCTTGACCAGCTTGATGATCTCGGCGCCGGCCAGCAGCATCGGCCCGTAGCCGTGCAGCGCGTGCACGCTGGTCGGGCGGTTGTAGTAATAGACCATGTCGCCCGCCAGGGTGGTGCCGACGCAGGTGCCTTCGACTTCGCCCTTGGCGGTGATGCGGGTGCTCAGGCCCGCCCAGCCGGCCTGCGCGATCGAGCCGTAGGTGGTCGGGCTGACCCAGCCCTGGTTGACGGCGTGCGCGATCACGTAGGTGAAGATGGCGCTGGCCGAGGTCTCCAGGTAGGAGTCGTTACGGTCGATCATCTGGTGCCACAGGCCGGTGCCCGACTGCAGTTCGGCGATGCCCTTGATCGACGCGCGCAGCTGGTTCAGCACCTTCTCGTAGCCAGGGTGGTCTTTCGGCAGCACGTCGAGCAGGTCGGACATGGCCAGCACCGCCCAGCCGTTGGCGCGCGCCCAGTAGAAGCGCGGCGCGTTCGGGTGGTTCGCATGCCAGCCGTGGGTGTAGACGCCCAGCTGCGGATTGAACATGCGCGAGGTCATGCCCATCACGTTGTTGACGGCATCGTCGAAGTGCTTGCGGTTGCCGGTGAGGCGGCCCATCTCGGCCAGCGCCGGGATGCTCATGTACATGTCGTCGGCCCACAGCGAGACTTCCTGCGGACGCTTGCGCGCCATCGTGCCGTCCTCCAAACGGAACTGCTTGTTGGCGACCCAGTCGCTGCAGGCGTCGATCATCGGCTGCAGGTCCGGGCCGATCTTTTTGAGGCGCGCGCGGATCAGGGCCGCGCACATCGAGCCGGAATCGTCCAGCGAGCGCGGGTCGAGGAAGCGCGAGAAGCTGTTGGCGCGTTCGAGGTGGAACTTCTGTTCCTGGGCGCGGAAGTAGGGGAGGGTCTGGGCGAAGAAGTTGAAGTGGCGCTGGGTCATCGCGGTGAAGCTCGCGTCGCCGGTGGCTTCCGCGGCCTTCAGCAGGCCCGAGTGGACCACGCCCATTTCATAGACCTGGATGCCGTAGTCGCCGGCGCTGGGCTCGAAGATCGCATCGGCGTTCGGGGTCTTGAGGTCGAAGATCTGGTCGCCGGTCTTCTTGCTGATGATCCGGGTCGGCGTCGCGCCGTCCATGTAGCCGCGGATCAGCTTGAGCTGGGCCGTGACTTCGGCCACCTGCGGCATCTTGTAGGGCACCGGGTAGGTGCCTTCGGCCGCGTCCAGCAGGTTCTTGTTGTCGGTATTGCGGTATTGGCCGCCCTGGGCCAGGGCGGGGCCGCAAGCGAGTGCGCAGCCCAAGAGGGTGGCGAGCGAAGCTGCCAGCAAGGTGGTCTTCATATGTCTCCAGTCGGCGTGTTGTCTATATAGTGCAACTTATTGGTCAGGCCATTCTAATTTGGTCGGGCCAAAATCGCAAGGTGGACTAGCCACTGTCAGATGTTGTATGGCATACTGAAAAAGAACCTACCGACCAAGGCAACACATCATGACCCAAGACCTCCCGCGCACCATCCGCATGCAGGCCAGCGACAACGTCGCGATCGTCGTCAACGACGGCGGGCTGCCGGCGGGCACCGTCTTCCCCGACGGCCTGACCCTCGTCGAGGGCGTGCCGCAGGGGCACAAGGTGGCGCTCAAGGACTTCGAAGACGGCGAAGCCGTGATCCGCTACGGCGTGACGATCGGGTACGCGGCCGGCGCGATCCCGCGCGGCAGCTGGGTGTCGGAACGCGTGCTGCGCATGCCGGCGGCGCGCTCGCTCGACGACCTGCCGATCGGCACCCACGCGCGTCCGGTCACCGAAGCGCTCGAAGGCTATACCTTCGAAGGCTACCGCAACAAGGACGGCTCGGTCGGCACCCGCAACCTGATGGCGATCACCAGCACCGTGCAGTGCGTCTCGGGCGTGATCGACTATGCGGTCAAGCGCATCCGCGAAGAGCTGCTGCCGCGCTACCCGAACGTCGAGGACATCGTCGCGCTCGAACACGTGTACGGCTGCGGCGTCGCGATCGACGCGCCCGGCGCGAGCATCCCGATCAACACCATCCGCAACCTGGCGCGCAACCCGAACTTCGGCGACAGCGTGATGGTGGTCAGCCTCGGCTGCGAAAAGCTTCCCCCCGCGCGCCTGTTCCCGGCCGGCGCGATCCCGATCGGGAATGCGGAACCGTCGGTCGTCACGCTGCAGGACCAGAAGCACGTCGGCTTCATGTCGATGATCGATTCGCTCATGACCACCGCCGAGCAGCACCTGCAGGAACTGAATGCGCGCCAGCGCGTGACCTGCCCCGCGTCGGATCTCGTGGTCGGCGTGCAGTGCGGCGGCAGCGACGCCTTCTCCGGCGTGACCGCGAACCCGGCGGTGGGCTTCGCCACCGACCTGATCGTGCGTGCCGGCGGCGCCGTGATGTTCTCCGAAGTCACCGAGGTCCGCGACGGCATCGACCAGCTGACCGCGCGCGCCGCGACGCCGGAAGTGGCGGCGGCGATGGTGCGCGAGATGCAGTGGTACGACGATTACCTGGTGCGCGGCGGCGTCGACCGCAGCGCCAACACCACGCCCGGCAACAAGAAGGGCGGCCTGTCGAACATCGTGGAAAAGGCCATGGGTTCGATCGTCAAGTCGGGCACGACTGCCATCACCGGCGTGCTGTCGCCGGGCGAGAAGCTGCAGCAGAAGGGCCTGATCTACGCCGCCACGCCTGCCAGCGATTTCATCTGCGGCACCCTGCAGATGGCGGCCGGCATGAACGTGCACATCTTCACCACCGGCCGCGGCACGCCCTACGGCCTGGCCGCCGTCCCGGTGATCAAGGTGGCGACCCGCACCGAGCTGGCCAACCGCTGGCACGACCTGATGGACGTGAATGCCGGGCGCATCGCCAGCGGAGAGGCTACTATTGAGGATGTGGGCTGGGAGCTGTTCCGCCTGATCCTCGACGTGGCGAGCGGGCGCAAGACCTGGGCCGAACACTGGAAACTGCATAATGCGCTGGCGCTGTTCAACCCGGCGCCGGTGACCTAAAAAAGATACTGCGCCAACGCGGGGTGGTCGGCATTGTGCCGACCACCCCGCGTTGGCGCGACGGATTCAAGGAGTCTTGGAATGACTGAAGCTGCAAAAGGCAAACCCTTCAAACGCATCCTGCTGACCGGCGCCGCCGGCGGCCTGGGCAAGGTCCTGCGCGACCGCATCAAGCCCTGGGCCGAGGTGGTGCGCCTGTCCGACGTGGCCGACATGGGCGAAGCGCGCGAGGGCGAGGAAATCGTCCAGTGCGACCTGGCCGACAAAGAGGCCGTGCTGAAGCTGCTGGAAGGCGTGGACGCGGTGCTGCACTTCGGCGGCATCTCGACCGAGAAGCCGTTCGAGCCGATCATGCAGGCCAACATCCTCGGCGTGGCCAACCTGTACGAGGCGCTGCACAAGGCCGGCACCCGCCGCGTGATCTTCGCCAGCTCGAACCACGCGATCGGCTACCACCACGTGAACACCGTGCTGGACGCGAACTCGCCGACCCGCCCGGACAGCTACTACGGCCTGTCGAAAGTCTTCGGCGAGCAGATCGCGCGCTACTACTTCGACCGCTTCGGCATCGAGACCGTCTGCATCCGCATCGGCTCGAGCTTCCCGGAGCCGGCCAACAAGCGCATGATGAGCACGTACTTCTCGTACGACGATCTCACCGAGATGCTGCGCTGCTCGCTGTTCGCCCCGCGCGTCGGCCACACCATCGTCTACGGCATGTCGGACAACGACAGCGTCTGGTGGGACAATCGCCTGGCCTCGCACCTGGGCTACAAGCCGAAGGACAGCTCGTCGAAGTTCGCCCACCTGTTCCCGGACACTTCCGAGTTCCCGGAAAAGGACGACGTCACCACCATGTACCAGGGCGGCAAGTTCCTGCTCGACGGGCCGCAGTACTAAGCCATACCGATGCCGACGCCGGTGCTGGAACGCCTGACCCTGCAGAATGGCCGCCTGATGGCGGAAGTGCTGCCGCAGGTGGGCGGCGGCCTGGCGCGGCTCGACTGGCTGCGCGGCAGCGAACGCGTACCGCTGCTGCGCGGCCTGCCCGACGGCTTCCCCGGCATGCCGCTGCCCGGCCAGCTGGCCTGCTTCCCCCTGGTCCCGTGGTCGAACCGGATGGCGCCCACGGGCTTTACCTTCGACGGCGTGCAGGTCGTGCCGCAGCCGAACCGCGAGGGCGAGCCATGCCCGATCCACGGCGACGGCTGGCAGCAGCGCTGGCGCATCGCGGCGCACCACGAAACCTCGCTGACCCTGAGCCTGGACCGCTGGGACGCCAGGCCCTTCGCCTATACCGCCGAACTGCGCTACACCCTGGCCATGGATGCGCTGGTGGTGGAACTCAGCGTGCGCAATGCGGGCCGCACGGCGCTGCCCTTCGGCCTCGGGCTGCATCCGTGGATGCCGGATCCGGGCGGGGCGCTGCTGCAGGCGGGCGCGAACAGCATCTGGATGGCGGGGCCGGACAAGCTGCCAATTGCACGACAGGACATCCCTGCGCATTGGCGCTTCGATCATCCATCGTCGCTGCCGCAGGACGGCGTCGACAACGTGTTCGAAGGCTGGCATGGCGACGCGCGCATCGCCTGGCCCGCGCGCGGCGTGGCGCTCGAGGTGGCCGCCGACATGGATTACTTCATCCTCTACGTGCCGCAGGGACGCGACGTGTTCTGCTTCGAGCCCGTGGACCATCCGATCAACGCGCACAACCTGCCGGGGCAGCCCGGCCTGACGGTGCTGGCGCCGGGCGGCACCTTGCGGCGCCGCTGCGTGTTCCGAGGAGAGGCATTGTGAAACGACTCGTTCCTGGTGTGATGCTGGCCCTGGTGGCGACGGGCGTGTGGGCGCAGACGCCCTACAACGCCGAGACCACCTACCGCAAGCTGATCCGCGACTATCCCTTCATCACGATCGCCAGCGGCGAGGCGCCGGCGACGGTGCAGGTACGCAAGGACCTGGTCTACCTGCAGCATCCGGACAGCGCGCTTGCGCTCGACCTCTACCTGCCCGCAGCGTCGGCCAAGCCGGCGCCGCTGGTGATCCTGGTGCACGGCGGCGGCTGGGCCAGCGGCGATCGCGCCGGCATGGCGCCGCTGGCGGCGCGTCTCGCCGCACGCGGCTTCGCGGCGGCCACCGTCAGCTACCGGCTGTCGGGGCAGGCGCGCTATCCGGCGGCGATCACGGATGTGAAGGAATCGGTGCGCTGGCTGCGCGAGAATGCGGCCGCTTTCGGCATCGACCCGGCGCGTGTGGTCATCTCGGGCGCCTCGGCGGGCGGGCAGATCGCGTCGCTGGTCGGCATGCTGGAGCCGAAGGCAATCCGCGCGGTGATCAATATCGACGGCCTGTCCGACTTTACCTCCGAGGACGCGCGCAAGAACGAGGACGATCCGAACAAGAAGCCGTCGGCGGCCGGCGCCTGGTTCGGCGGCCGCTATTCGGAGACGGCGCCGCTGTGGCGCGACGCCTCGCCGATCACCCACGTGGGCAAGGACAGCCCGCCGGTGCTGTTCATCATCAGCGGCGTGCCGCGCTTCTCGGTGGGACGCGAGGCGATGGCGGCCAAGCTGGCGTCGCACGGCATCGCGAGCGACACCGTGGCGCTGCCCGGCACGCCGCATTCGTTCTGGCTGTTCGACCCCTGGGTCGAGCCGACCGTGGAGGCGATGGACGCCTTCCTGCGCAAGACCTTGTAGGGTGCGCCGCCCAGGCCCACCCTACCGCCTGAACGCAACTTGTACCAGCCCAGTCCGATCAGCTCATAGCTCGCATACCACGAGCGCCGCATTCCTTCGGCGCTCGGCACCCATGCGCTGGCGCTCCTCGCCTGGCCGCGCAGGAAGACGGTCGGCGCATCCACTACCTCCAATCCCGCACGTTCAAAGGCCGCATGCGAGCGCGCCATGTGCATCGCATCGGTCACCAGCAGCACCCGCGTGACGCCCTGCGCGCGCAGCATGGCGGCGCTGAAGGCCGCGTTCTCGGCGGTGTCGCGCGAGCCGCGTTCGACCCACTGCACCGGCACGCCGAAGTCCTCGCGCAGGGCGGCCGCCATCGCGTCGCCGAAGGAATAGACGCGGTCATTCCCGAGCGGCTTGCCGGCGAAGCCGCCGCTGACCAGCAGCGGCAGGCCGGTGGCGCGCTGCAGGTGCGCCGCGTAGCGCAGGCGCGCCAGGGCCACGTAATCCGGGATGCTGCGGCCGCCGTATTCGGGCGCATCGCGCAGCTGGCCGGCGGCCAGCACCACGATGGCCTGGGCGCCGGCGTCCTTCGGCGCGGTCAGGGGCGTGGTCATGTTTTCCAGCGGCGTGACCAGGAAGTCGGCGACGGCGGTGGTCGACAGCAGCGCCAGCAGTGCGAATCCGGTGGCAGCGATCGCGCGGCCGGCGCGTGGCCGCCAGCGCCATATCACGAGCCCGATCACGATCAGCAGGAACAGGTTCGAAGGCGGCAGGATCAGGCTGCGCGGGATGGCGTTGAGAATCTCAAGCATGGGCGTCGAAGTCGATATGGGCAGCCAGTTCGTCCGGCGTCCCGTTGGGGAAGGAAGATTTCAGGTAGTCGAGGAAGGCGGACACGCGCGCGCTCAGCAGGCGGCGCGACGGGTACAGCGCCCACAGCGCGATCTCGGGCGCATCGGCGTCGCCCAGCGACACCAGCCGGCCGTCCGCCAGATCATGGCTGACGAGCGAGATGGGCAGGCGCCCGGCGCCCGCACCCATGCGCACCGCGTCGCGCACCATGATCATCGAGGACAGCGACAGCACCGGCTCCACGGCGAGCGGCGGCGCGTCCTTGCGTTTCCACACCGTGGCCCCGCCGCCATCGCGCACCACCGCCGGCAGCGGCGCGCCGTCGGTCGGGAGAGCCAGCTGCGGACTGGCCACCATCACCAGCCGGTCGCGCAGGAAGATCCGTCCCACCAGGGTCTCGTCCGGATCCGGATTCACGCGCAGGACCAGGTCGTAGCCTTCCTCGACCATGTCCACCACCCGGTCCTCGGTGGTGACTTCCAGCCGCACTTCCGGGTACTTCAGTGCGAAGCGGGCCGCCAGCCGCCCCATCGCGGTCTGCGAGAACAGCAGCGGCGCGCTGATGCGCAGGCGCCCGCGCGGCTTTTCACCGCCGGATGCGATCACGGCGGCGGTCTCGTCGATCTCGGTGAGGAGGACCGAAGTGCGCTCGTGCAGCGCCCGTCCTTCCTCGGTGAGTTTGAGGGTACGCGCGCCGCGTTCGAACAGGCGCAGGCCGAGCTCGCGTTCCAGTTCCGCGACCCGGCGCGACAGCGTCGCCTTCGGGCGGCCTGATTCGCGCGCGGCGCGGCCGAAGCCGCCGTGCTTGGCCACGAGGTTGAAGTCGACCAGGGCAAGGAGGTCCATATGTTTCATCCATGAGACGGTATGTCCAAGTATAAGGGCTATCGGTCCACCTGTGGGATGAATACCATGGACTCACCCTTTCAACCACAGCACAGGAGCACATCATGACCATCCTCGTTACCGGCGCCACCGGCCAGATCGGCCGCCAGGTCGTCCAGCAACTCATCGACCGCGGCGCGCAAGTGCGCGCCCTGGTCCGCGATCCGGCCAAGGCCGACTTCCCGTCGCAGGTCGACGTCGTCCAGGGCGACCTGCTCGACCCCGATTCGCTGCGCGCAGCCTACCAGGGCGTGAAGACCATGTTCCTGCTGAACGCCGTCGCCCCCGACGAATTCACCCAGGCGCTGATTGCGCTGAACCTGGCGAAGGAAGCCGGCATCGAGCGCCTGGTCTACCTGTCCGTCATCCACAGCGACCGCTACCTGAACGTGCCGCACTTCGCCGGCAAGTACGGGGTCGAGCGCGTGATCGAGGACCTGGGCTTCAGCGCCACCATCCTGCGTCCAGCCTACTTCATGGAGAACGACGCGACGGTCCTCGATGTGGTGCGCGAGTACGGCGTCTACCCGATGCCGATCGGAGGCAAGGGCCTGGCCATGATCGCGACCAGCGACATCGCCGAGATCGCGGCGGTCGAACTGGTCCACCGCGACCGCGCCACCCGCCCGATCCCGAACGAGCGCTACAACCTGGTCGGCCCCGACACCCTGAGCGGCCAGGACGCGGCCGCGGTCTGGTCCGAGGTGCTGGGGCGCCCGATCAATTACGGCGGCGACGACACCGCCGCCTTCGAGCAGAACCTGCGCCGCTTCATGCCGGGCTGGATGGCCTACGACATGCGCCTGATGGCCGGCCGCTTCCAGAACGAAGGCATGGTGCCCGAGCCTGGCGACGTCGCGCGCCTCACCGCGCTGCTCGGCCGCCCGCTGCGCAGCTACCGCGACTTCGCCGCGTCCATCGTCTAAAGGAGAGCATCATGATCTATTCGACCGCTTCCGTCCCCGTGAATCCGGCAGGACAAACCCCCTTGACCCGCGAACAGGCCTGGGCCGGCCTGGTGCTGAAGGCGCGCGACGCGCGGCTGTTCCTGCCGCCCGGCCTGTGCACCCGCTGCGACGTCGTGGAAGAGGGCGACGGCCACATCGTGCGCGACGCCACCATCGGCGGCGCCGACCTGCGCGAGATCATCGCCTTCGAGCCGGGGAACAAGGTGAGCTTCTTCCAGGCGTCCGGGCCGCGCGAAGGCGTGATCGTCAACGAGCTGTTCGAAGACGAAGCCGGCCGGCTGCAGCTGCGCTTCTACTGCTACCTCGGCCTGCGCGGCAAGGCGCCGGGCGGACCGGAGGAGCAGGCCGAGCAAGCCATGATGGACAGCGAGCAGGGCTACCGCGCCGCGCTGCTGTCCACCCTGCGCCGCACCCGCGAGCTGCTCGCCGCGGGCACGCTGCCGGTCACGGATGCTTGATGCGGGATGGGCGACGGCGCCGCACCGCCGTCATGCCCGCCAGGGCAAGGCCGAACAAGCCCAGCGAGGCCGGCTCCGGCACCCCGGCCGGCTCCGCATACGGCAGCACGTTCAGCAGGTCGAGCGCCCACGACCCGTTGCGGCGCACGTCCATCTCGTCGACGAAGCCGTTGCGGAAGTTGCGGTACGCCTCGCCCTGGTAGTAGAAGCCGTCCGCCAGGTTCTCGCTGACGCTGTAGTTGTTGTACTGCTGGAGCGAGACGGTATAGCTGCCCGGCCCGAGCTGCAGGCTGAGGTTGACGTCCCAGCACTGGCGCGTGACGGCGTCGGCGCCGACGTGGCGGCATTCGCCGTCGTCCTGCTGGGCCACCAGCTGGCCGCCGGCGTCGAACAGGGCGATGATGGGGTCGAAGCCGCCGCGCGCGATGGCCTGGCCGGCGGCATTCACGCCGCCTGCATAGGACCAGCTGCGCAGGCCGACGGTGGACAGTTCGGCCACGGAAAAGCGGATCAGCTGGACGTCGTTGTCGTAGTCGAACTGCCCGGTGTACGACAGGTTGCCGGCGCCCGCGCTCGAGGCGGTGCACATGGCGAGGAAGAAGGCGATCGGTGCGAGTTTCATGAAGTAGTCTCTTTCGTATGGGTTGACGCTCAGTTCAGGCCGCCGCCGATGACGGACAGCTTGCTGAAGGTGGCCGACTGGGCGGCGGTATTGCTGCCCGAGGACACCGCCATGCCCACGTACAGGGTGGTGGCCGTGACGTTGACGCTGGTCGCTTCGGTCCACGTCAAGCCGTCGCGCGAGGCGGCCGAGTAGAGCGCGTTGCCGCGCCGTTCGATGCGCACCCAGACCGGCAGCGTGCTCGTGCTGTAGCCCGGCAGGACCGACTTGTTGTCGCCGTTGATGGCGCGCCGGATCTCGCCGGTATTGGCGTAGCGCGCGGTCCAGGCGTAGGTCCCCGATCCCGACAGCGAATCGGTCGCCAGCAGGCCGGCGCGGGCGCCGCTGCTGCTGCCGCCTTGCGTGAGCAGCCGGGCCGTCATCACGAAGTTGCCGGTCAGGGGCATGTACTTGAAGTAGTGGTTGTAGCTGGTCGAGGTCGAGATGTTGCCGGCGCCGGTGATCGTCCACACGCCGTTGAGCAGCTTGCTCGATACGGCCGCCGTCACCGCGGGGTTCATGGCGCCCTGGCCGACGCCGCCGTTGCAGGCGAACAGGCCGGTGCAGACCGGCGCCGTGCCGACTGGCGGCGTGGTCGGCGTGCCCGGATCGGTCGGCGTGGTCGGCGGCGTGGTTGGTGGCGTACCAGTGCCGGCCGCGCTGCAGGTCGCGCCCGTGCCCGGGTTGTTGACGCGGCCGGCGCCGGCGTTGTTCTTCACGTAGACGCAGGCCTGGTCGGCCGGCAGCGCGGTGTAGGCGTAGGGCGGGGTCCACAGGGACAGGCGCGGCAGGCCGGGGTCGGCCAGCAGCGCGGCCGAGATGTCGATCGCGCCGCCGACCCAGGGCTTGGTGTCGTCGCCCTTGTCGTTGATGAACAGCTCACCCGAGGCGCGGTAGCTGACCGCATCCTTGCCGCCGGAGACCTTGCCGCCGACCTGGGACGGTTTCAGGTTCTTGAACAGGTAGTAGTTATTCTCGGACAGCACGTCGGAGCGGTAGCGCACGTCGAGGCCGCCCTGAAACTTCATGTCCGGGTCGGCCGGGCTGGTGTCGCCTTCGAGCAGGTTGTTGAAGGTGTGCAGCTGGCCGAAGCGGATCAGGGGCAGGCGGCTGGCGGTGCCGTGCCAGTGCAGGCCGTGGAAGGTCACGTGCAGGCGCTTCTCGTCGCTCCAGGCGCGGCCGCTGTCGCCGTTGCCGACCAGGGTGGTCTTGCCGTGCTTCGTGAAGATGCTGTTCGACAGGGTCACGTAGTCCGAGCCGCGCACGATGTCGAGGGCGCCGTCGTGGCGGGTGTCGCTGGCCAGGCGGTCGGGCGTGTCGCCGTCGCTCATGGTGATGTGGTCGACCCAGACGTTCTGCGAGCGCGAGATCGTCACGCCGTCCGCATAGGCATTCGCCGAGTCTTCCGGGTTCACGTCCCAGGGCGTGTCGATGGCGAGGTTGCGGATGATGACGTTGCGGGTCCAGGTCGGGAACAGGTCGCCGTCCTTGCCGGCGGCGATCCAGGCCTTGAAGTCGGCTTCGGGGTCGCCGCCCTGCGCCAGCGCCAGTTCGGAACCGATCAAGAGGGTGGTGCCGGTGATGCGCGCCGCGCGGCCCTGGGCGTCGTTGATGCCGACCAGGGTGGTGTTCGAGGGGATGTTGATGGAGCCGCCGAACTTCTGGTCGGTGTAGCTCTCGTATTCCTTGAACACGGTATTGTTGGCGCTCATGCGCAAGTCGATGTGGCCGATCACGCGGATGATCTTCGGCGCCAGTCCCGCCTCGTTCAGGGCGGCCACCAGCTGCTGGCCGTTGTAGACGGTATAGACGTGCTGGGGCGCCGCATTGCGCCCGCCCGTGACCACCACCCGCGCATGCCCGCTGCCGTCGCGCCGGAAACCGTGCCAGCCGTTGGCGGGAGCGGCGTCGCACTCGAAGGTGAGGGCGCCATTCGTCGGGTCGGAGGTGGCGAACTGCCAGTTCGGCAGCACCGGCGCGGCGCGGTAGTTGGACGGCGAGTGCTTGCCGCCGACCAGCACCGGCGGACCGGGCCGGCGGGCGCCATAGCTGCCCAGCTGCAGCGGCGTGGAGGGGCCGGTGAGCGTCTGGGCATCGATGCCGTCGAGGGCGATGGCGGGGCAGGCGCCGGTGCCGGCGGCAACCGAACCGGCCGTCCTGCTCATGGAACTGGTGGATACGCGCGCCTCCGGCGTGGACGCGCTGTCGCCTGCGCCGCAGCCGGCGAGGGCGAGCGCAATCGACGAGGCAAGGCAAAGCTGATGCAAGTTGGCTTTCATCCGAGGTCTCCTGTTATGTTTTTGAGAACTTAAATTGACCGGGCCAATTGTATGTTTGCTCTGACCACCCTCAATTTGGCCCGACCAATTTATTCAATGTAACGACAATCAGGTCATGGGTCCAGCATTTTGTTCAAGAATATGCAAGCTTGGCGTAATCCTGCGTACGGGCTGTAAATGGCCGGCATTTTCCCGCCTGCTCGCCGTCTAGCGATGGCGCGAAGTCGGTTAGACTTGGCGCCAGTGCTTAATCAACGTGGATAGGAAGCGGAATGGCTGTACAGAATATTTTTATTGCCGGGATGGAGAAGTGCGGTACGTCGGCGCTGTACGCTTGGATGGTGGCCAATGGCTTGGCGGAAGAACGGGTGCCGGGCGTCAAGGAGCCCTATCTGTACGCGAACGACGCACCGCATCCGCCGCGCACGCGTACGTCCAGCCTGCCGCTGCTGGACGCCAGCGTCGGCTATGCCGGCAACGCCGCGGTGGTGGCCCGCATGCCCGAATACGACACCCGCATCGTCCTGTGCCTGCGCAACCAGCTCGAGCGCACCTGGAGCGCCTACAAGATGAAGAAGCTGATCTTCGGCGCCCGCGCCGACGAGCGCATCCACCACCTGTCCTCGCAGGGCAATGCCGAGACCGGACGCCGGCGCCTGGACGAACTGGAATTGGACCAGGAAACGTACAGCATCACCAGGAGCTACTTCCCGCGACGCTCGCATCACCACGTCGACCGCTACCTGCAGAAGGAAAGGGAGCACCTGTGCAGCCATGACTTCGCCGGCCGGATCGAATACGAGCTGTCCTTCTTCCTGGCGCGCCGGATGCTGCCCTTCCTGTCCGTGCTGGACGCCAGCTTCCTGTATCGGCCGATGCGCAACCTGCTCGAACGTTACCAACCCGAGGACCTGTCCGTGGTGTCGGTGAACCGGCTGGCGGACGCCGCCGACCGGCGCCGTTTCGTCAACGGCGTGTTCGGCAAGGATGTCGAAACGCCCGACGTGCCCTTCTCGTTCAGCAGCGGCGAAGTCGCGTTCGCCGAGCCCAAACCCGATTTCAACGACAAGTCCTTCGACCTGCTGCGCGCCGCCTTCCGTTACGATCTGTCGCAGGCGCGCGCGCTGATCGCCACGACCCGCTTCGGCGACAGCCTGCTCGACAACGCGGCCCTCGACCGCTACCTGGACCCGCGATGACCCGCCGCGAGGTCTTCAACGACGCCCTGTTCTGGCAGGGCCAGTCGGTCTCGATGGAAGACCGCGAACGCCTGGGCGGCCACGCGGCGGCGGTGCTATGGTTCACCGGTCTGTCCGGCTCCGGCAAGTCGACCCTGGCCAGCGCCGTCGAGCGGCGCCTGCACGCCCTCGCATGCCGCACCTTCGTGCTCGACGGCGACAACCTGCGCCACGGCCTGTGCAGCGACCTGGGGTTTTCCAGCGCCGACCGGCACGAGAACATCCGCCGTGCCGGCGAAGTGGCGGCGCTGTTCGTGCAGTCGGGGGCGATCGTGCTGAGCGCCCTGATCTCGCCGTTCGAGAGCGACCGCGCACGCGCGCGCCGGCTGGTGCCGGAGGGGCGCTTCTTCGAGATCTACTGCAACGCCAACGTGGACGAATGCG
This sequence comes from Massilia phyllostachyos, assembly GCF_021044825.1. Classification (GTDB taxonomy): domain Bacteria; phylum Pseudomonadota; class Gammaproteobacteria; order Burkholderiales; family Burkholderiaceae_D; genus Telluria; species Telluria phyllostachyos. Next base: position 334,571 of record NZ_JAJNOC010000001.1, read on the forward strand.
AGCGGCGCGACGTCAAGGGCCTGTACCGGCGGGCGCGCAGCGGCGAGGTGCGCGACTTCAGCGGCATCTCCTCGCCCTATGAGGCCCCGGACGCGCCCGAGCTGGTCCTGCATACCGCCAGGGACAGCGTCGAGCAATGCGTGGAGGGGGTGATCGCGATGCTGCAGGCGCGCCTCGGATTGCCCGGGGCGCGATAGCCGCAGGCGCGCTGATTGCGCTTACGCCTGCAGGGTGGTGTTGACCACCTTGCCGGCGATGGTCACGTTGGTCAGGACGACGTTCTTCACGTTGTAGGTGTAGATCGGCTGCGCCGCGTTGACCGGGGTGCCGAAGTCGCAGTCGGTGATGGTGACGTCGCGGATCGGCAGCACCTCGGCCGGCGTGTCGCCGTTGTAGTCAAAGGCGACGGGGCCGAGCAGCAGCACCGCCTGGTAGCAGGAGCGCGGCCCGTCCCGGGTCGCCACATTCCCCACCTTGACATTTGAAATGTGCACGTGCTCCACCACCGGCGGGCGGGTGCGCACATTGTCGGCCCTGGGCGCGTAGTCGCAGTCGAAGGTGATCACCGCGCCGGCGCCGGCGCTGACCGATTTCGGCTGGATCGGCGAACCGGGAAGCGGCGTGTAGAACTGGGGCTTCAGGTTCACGCCGTTCGGCATCAATACGTTGCGCACATAGAAGTGGCGCAGGAAACCGCCGCGGTTCATATTGGTCTTGAGGCGGATCGCGATGTTCAGCGGATCGGTGGCCCAGTGGCTGTTGCGGAACTCGATGTCCTGCGCATACACGTGCTGGATCCCGCCCGACATCTCGCTGCCCAGGGTCACGCCGCCGTGGCCGCTGTTCATCACGCAATGCTGGATCACCACGTTCTGGGTCGGGCCGAACTGCGTGTCGAGGTTCTTGCCGGCCTTGATCGCGATGCAGTCGTCGCCGCTGTTGAAGGTGCAGTGCTCGACCAGCACGGTGTTGCAGGCTTCGGGGTCGAAGCCGTCGCTGTTCGGGCCCAGGCTGTTCATGTGGACCTTGCGGATCGCGAGCCTGCTGCAGTTGACCGGGTGGTGCTGCCAGAACGGCGAGCCGTTCAGCTGGTAGCCCTGCAGCAGCACGTCGGTGCAGCCGATGAATTCGACCATGCAGGGACGCAGGTAATGGCCGCGTCCGAACACGCGCTTGGCCGCCGGCACGCCCGCTTCCGACAGGGTCGGCAGGTAGGCTTCGTCGGTGCGCCACTTGTCGTCCTTGCCTTCCATGAGCGCGACCTGGGCGTCGGAGAGCCCTGGCGCGACCGCGCGGATCGTCGCGGGATTGAGCGGGTTCACGGCGGTCTGCGCCTCGTGCTGGCGCGCGCCCTTCCTCTTGCCCTTCCAGTCCCACCAGGTGTCGCCGTTCGCCTGCGGCACGCCGCCCTGGCCGTCCAGGATGCTGGTCCAGTCCTCGCCGGTGAGGGCGATATTGGTCTGGCCGTAGGCATACACCATCGGCGAGTAGTTCAGGCAGTCGTTGCTCTGCCAGCGCGAGATCACCAGCTTGCCTTTGGCGCCGCAGTCGTAGTCGCCGTATTTCGCGAAGTCCTCGGGGTCGTTGCTGAAGTAGACGTGGGCGCCCCTGGCCAGGTGCACGTTGACGTTCGACTTCAGGACGATCGGGCCCTTCACCAGCCAGTTCCCGGCCGGGATCAGCACGCGCCCGCCGCCGGCCTGGCTGCAGGCGGCGATCGCCGCGGCAATCGCCGCGTAGCAGTCCCTGGCGTTCGGGGCCGGCGTCGTGAGCTGGCCCGGTTCGTGGTGGGCGAGGAAGCCTTCCACGGTCACGGTGTCGCAGGGGGCGGCGCCGTAGGCGGTGATATTGAAGTCGCGCTTGGGGAAGGCGAGGGGTTTCCTGAACGCGTCGATGATGCCTTGCGCGCGGGCCCACGGGTCGTCCCTGGCCGGTGCGGCGAATGCCGGTGCGCCGAGGCCGAAGCCGGCTGCGGAAACGCCAACGCCGCGCAGGAGGGCGCGGCGTTGCGGGTTGATGTGCCTGGAGGTCATCGGGTCTTCTCCTGCGGTGGTCAAGGTCGCCGGCCACCGTACGCGAACCCGGTGGCCGGCGTGGCGCTGCTTAGAAGCTGTAATCCGCGCGCACCGTGAAGGTGCGGCCGATCGGCTTGGCGACGTTACGTGCGAACACCACGCGCGAGGAGAGGCGCTGGTTCGACAGCGGCGGATCCTCGTCGAACAGGTTGTTCACGCCCAGGCCGAGCTTGAGCTGCTTGTTGACCTTGTAGCTGGTCGACAGGTTGTACACGCGGTAGGCCGCGATGCGGTTGAAGAAAGGCTGGCCCGGCTTCTGGGTCGGCAGCGCATTGGTGTCTTCGTAGCTCGAGGCGTACTGCTGCGTCAGCTGGGCGAAGAAGCCGTTGTACGACCAGTTCACGCGCGCCTGGTGCTTCCACTTGAACACATAGGTGTTCGATGCGGTCGCGCCGGTGGACAGGGCGCCGTTGCGGCCGACGCTGTCGAACCATTCGCCGCCCGACTCGTTCTGGCCTTCGTACTTGTCGGTGTAGGTGCCGTCCAGCGAAAAGCCGAAGCGTCCCCAGCTCGAGGTCGGGTAGACGTAGTTCAGGCCGATGTCCACGCCCTGGGTGCGCAGGCCGCCCATGTTCAGGCGGGTCTTGGTGATGTAGGCCAGGGTGCCGTCAGCGTTACGCACGAACAGGTCGCCGTACTTCTCGATGTTGTTGAAGATCGTGTCTTCCGAGACCTGGGCGATGGTGCCGGTCATGTCGATCTTCCAGAAATCGACGGTGGCCACGAAGTTCTTCACCGGCTCGACCACGAAGCCGACCGTGTAGGTCTTCGACTTTTCCGGATCCAGGTCGGGATTGGCGCCGGTCAGGGTGGTCAGGCGGGTGTTGCAGACGCGGGTCGGGTCCAGGTTCAGGCCGGCGTAGCGCGGGTCGGTGGTGAGGGTGCCGGTGCCGGTCACGCCAGGGGTGGCGCTCGGGCACAGCAGCGGATCGTCCCAGTTCGACGAGGACGGGGTCAGGGTACGCTCGCTGCCGTACAGTTCCGGCAGGGTCGGGGCGCGGAAGCCCTTGCTCACCGTGCCGCGCAGCATCAGCTGCTTCATGGGCTGGTAGCGGAAGCTGGCCTTCGGGTTGACGGTGTTGCCGAAGTCGCTGAAATGGTCGGCGCGCACCGCGAAGTTCAGGTTCAGTTCCTTGGTCACCGGGGCGTCGAGTTCGGCGTAGGCGCCGGCCACCCGGCGCGAACCGCTCGGGTTGCGGCCCGGGGTGCCCGACACCTTGTAGACCACCTCGTTGCCCAGCATGTTCATGTTTTCCTCGAAGGACTCGCGGTGCCAGTCGGCGCCGACCGCCAGGCCGAGGGCGCCGCCGCCGAGGTCCATCAGGGTGCGCGACAGGTTGACGTCGGCGCCGTAGTAGCGCACGTCGGCATTGCGGTATTCGAGGCCGTCGGCCGAGATGCTCTCGAGGTAGTCGCGGCCGGCCTGGTCCTGCGGGCCGAAGGGGTTCAAGATGCCCTTTTCCACCCCTGCGTACAGGCCCGGGGTGCGCACGAAGTTGTCGCGGAAGCCGATGTTGCGCTGGCTGTAGGCGTAGGAGACGCCGGCGCGGTAGTCCCAGCCCCCGAAGAAACTGAGCTGTCCCTCGTCCTGCACCACCAGGCGGTGGTTGAGCTGTTCGTCGTGGGTGGTGACGGCGCCGAGTTCGTCCAGGCTCCAGGTCAGGGCCAGGTCTTCGCCATTCAGGCCGGCCACGGCCGGCACGCCGCCGCTGCCGCCCGGGTACCACTTGCTGGCCCTGGTGATCATCAGGGGACGGCGCGAAGCGGTCAAGCGGTCGTAGTCGGTGCTGGCGCCGAACGGCTGCGGCGCGTCGGAGGCGTCGATATAGGACTTCGACAGGTTCAGTTCGACGGTCAGGATGCCGCCGTCGCCGTGCGCCAGGCTGGCCTTGGTGAACACGGTCGCCTGCTGCGCTTCCGGCAGCAGTTCCGGATAGTAGGTCGGGTCGGTGATGCAGGTCTTGCCGCCGTTGGCGTTGGTGCGGGTCGACGGGATCGTGGTCTGGACCGCGTACGGGGTCACGCAGCCGGCTGCGAAATACGGATTGCCGGTGATGCTGGCCGACTTGCCGTTGCGGTAGATGGTGAAGTTGGCCGGCGAAGCCGCGCCGCCCGAGGTGTTCGGGGTGAAGGCGGTGCCGCCCAGCTGGACAATCTTGGCCGGGTCGGTGATGTTCGGGCGGTCGCGCTGCAGCAGCGAGTCGCGGCGCTGGACGTCGATCGCGGTGTAGACGTTCCAGCCGTCGCTGGCCAGGTCGCCCTTGCCGATCACCAGGCCGGCGCGGCGCTGGGCGCCTCCGCCCGACTGCTCCGGCTGCACGGTGCTGGCGCTGGCCGTCACGCCGGTGATCGAACGCTTGGTGATGAAGTTGACCACGCCGGCGATCGCGTCGGTGCCGTACAGGGCCGAGGCGCCGTCGCGCAGCACTTCGACGCGCTCGATGGCGGCCATCGGGATCACGTCGACGTTGACGGAACTGTCGCCCAGCGCCTCGTTGGCCAGGCGGCGGCCGTTGAGCAGCACCAGGGTGCGGTTGGTGTTCAGGCCGCGCATATTGATCATCGTGCCGCTGCCGCCGCCACCGACCGGTTCGTTGGTCGAGGCCACGGTCAGGGCCACGGCGACTTCCGACATCGTGGTCAGGCCGCGGTTGACCAGTTCTTCCGCCTTGATGGTCGTGAGGGGCAGGGCGTTCTCGGTGGCGAGTCGCTTGATCGAGGAACCGGTGACTTCGACGCGCTGCATCGGCGCTTCCTGCGCGATTGCGACGTTGGTCAGGGCCATGACTGCAGCGGACACTGCCGACAGAAGGAAGCGCGGATGGGAGGTTGTACGGTGTTTCATATGTCTCCTGCTTTGTTTTCGTCAAGCGCGCCCAGGGTCCTCCCGGATCGCGCGGGGTGGGGCGATTCTACTTTGGTCTGACCGCTTTCGCAATCTGGACGAGCCAGTTATTTTTCGGTCTACCGGTAAATACAAAGTGGTCAGACCAATTATGTCAATAGCAAGACAGCGGTGCATGCGGCGGCGTGGGTGGGCCGGAGCCACCGTGGCGGGCAGGGCAGGGAGACGGCCGGGCGCGTGACCGGCCGGGCGGATCAGCCGCGCGAGAAGGTGCGGGTGACGCGGTCCAGGTGGGCGCGCATCGCGGTGCGGGCGCCGGCCACGTCGTGCGAGGCGATCGCGGCGAAGATGTTGCGGTGGTCGAGCAGGGTCTGCTGGCGCAGTTCCTCGGTCTGGAAGTGTTCCTTCAGCTTGTGCCACAGCGAGCCGCGCTGGCTCCACAGGTATTCGATCACGCCGACCATCGCGCTGTTGCCGGTGGCGCGCGCGATCGCCAGGTGGAAATTGCGGTCGGCCGACTCGTTGCCGGCGCGTTCCTCGTGGTGCTGCTCCATCTCTTCGACCGCGCGCAGGATGGCGTCGATGGCCGAATCACTGGCGTGCTTGGCGGCCAGCGCCGCCACCTCGACCTCGATCAGGCGGCGCGCGGCCAGCACCTCGAAGGGGCCGGGGCCGGCGGTCGGCACCTCGGCCTGCGGCTTGGCCTGCTCGCTGACGTAGACCCCCGAGCCGCCGCGCACTTCGACCGTGCCGCCCAGTTCCAGGGCGATCAAGGCTTCGCGCAGCGAGGTGCGGCTGACGCCGAGCTTGCCGGCCAGCTCGCGTTCGGCCGGCAGGCGCTCGCCCGGACGGATATTCTCGGCGCGGATCAGTTCTACGATCTTGCTCGAGACCACCCGGTACAGCCTTGGCTCGTTGCCGCCGTTTTCGTTCGGCGCAGCGGTTTTTTTCATCGATGGGTCCGTCGTGGATAAATGGTGGCCGATGCCAAACAAGGAATCTTAGTTTGGCGCGGGTAATGTTGCAAGTGGACCAACCAATTATACGCGAACGGCGGCCATGTTTACGGCTGAGGTGTTACGGTCATCGCCATGCTGAATGCCTTGTCGCCTTCGCCGACCCGGACGGTGGCCGCTTCGCCCACCCGGGTCAGCAGGGTGGGCGCCGTTACCAGGGCCGCGCCCTTGAACAGCTTTCCGGTCAGCCAGACCTTGTCCGGCGTCTCGCCCGGATGCACGATCATGTCGAGGCGCCACTCGCCCGAGCTGACGCTGAACTTCTCGCCGGCCGGCGTGATTACGCGCGGGATCATCCCCTTCCCGTCGCTCTGGAAGGCGTCCGCCTTGACGTCGAAGCCGAAAGGCGAGCTGCTGCCGTCGACGAGGGCCAGGGACACCATGTACTGGGACACGGCCACAGGCTGCTGCGCGCGGGCGCCCAGCGTGGCGCCGAATGCGCCCAGCGCCATCAGGGCGAGGATGCAGCGGCCGGCGGCGCGGCGGAAGGTTCCGGGTAGGGTGTGCTGCAGACTCATGATGCGCTCCTTGGTGGGGTGAGGGGATTGCCATTGGCAGTGCAGGCCGGCGCGGAAGGCGCCGGTGTGGGACTTCAGGAGGGCTTCGGCGTAGACGCGGCGCTGGCCCGGATGCTGCTGGATGACGGCGGCGTCGCAGGCCAGTTCCTGGTCCTGGCGGAAGGCGCGTGCGCCCAGGTGGACCAGCGGATTGAACCAGAAGACGCACTGGAACAGGCTTGCCGCCAGGTTGGCCGGCAGGTCGCCGCGGGCGATGTGGGCGCGTTCGTGGGCGAGCACCAGGGCCTGTTCGGCAGGCGAATAGCGCGCCGCGAAATCGTCGGGCAGCACGACCCGTGGACGGAACAGGCCGACCGAGGCCGGCCCGGCCGCGCCGGCCCTGGCCCGGCGCAGGAAGGCGCGCTGACCGAGGGCGAAGCGCAGCGCCATCGCTGCCGCGCCAATGGCCCAGGCAAGCATCAGCATGTCGGCTTGGCCAGACGACGGGACGGCGGCCGTGGCCTGCGCCGCCAGCGATTGGACCGGGCGCAGCACCTGGATCGTTTGCAGCACCTGGGCCGGGCGGCTAGGCGCCAGGCTCGCGAACACGACGAGCGGCATCAGCAGCCAGGCCTGGTAGGCCAGCGCCGCGCCGAGCCAGCGCCGCAGCGGCCGGCGCAGGACCAGCAGGACGAGGATCGCCAGGCCGGCGAACAGCGCACCGCGCAGGATCAGGCCGGTGAATTCACTGGCCATCGTCCATCTCGTCGATCAGCTTGCGCAGCTCCTGGATATCGGCCTGCGACAGCTTTTTCCGGCTGCCGAAGTGCGCGACCAGCGGCGCGATGCGTCCGCCGAACAGGCGCTGCACCAGGCTCTCGCTTTCACGCGCCAGCCAGGCTTCGCGCGGCAGGATCGCGGAGTAGAGGAAGCGCCGGCCATCCTTTTCGGCGGCGATCGCGCCCTTCTTCAGCAGGCGGTTGAGCAGGGTCTTGACGGTGGCGGACTGCCAGTGCTGGCTTTCCGATAGGGCGACGACGACCTGTTCGGCCACGACCGGGCCGGGCGCGCGCCACAGCACTTCCATGACGTGGGATTCGGCATCGCTGATGTTGATTGCGGGTGGTGTGGGCATGACGTACCATTTACAAATGTAATCTTGAGGTGATGATTACAGCTGTAAACGGTATTGTCAAGCCGGCTTTTCGTAGGGTGGGCGGAGGACCGCCCACCCTACTGGGGATTCCAGCCGCGGCCGGCGAACACTGTGGCGCGGCTGGACAGGCGTGCCGCGGCCTCGCGGTCCAGCTGGAAGCCGCCATAACTGCGCGGCTGTCCATCCTCGCTCCTGTTGCCGTACTCGCCCCAGCCGCCCTGCAGGGGATTCGGCAGCGGCTTGCGGTACCAGGCGTCTTGCGCCACGTGCGGGCCGATGATGTTGTCGATGAAGACCACGTTGTCCCAGGTGCTCGGCGTGCCCGGCGAGCGCACGAAGTAGGTCGCGCCATCCGGCGGCAGGTTGCCCGCCGGGCCGGGGCCGCGCGTGATGCGCGAGCGCAGGAAGATGAAGCCCGGCTCGTCCTTGCCCACGGTGCGCGCCTGCACGATGTAGCCACCGCTCTCGCGGTTGGCGCTGTCGCCGACGGTGCGCAGTTCGCTTTCCTCGAACAGGGCGGCGCGGTTGTTCCCCCAGATGAAGTCGACGTTGCCTTCGATGAGCGAGCGGTAGAACCAGGCGTAGCCGGTCAGCTGCAGGGTGTCCTGCTCGGAGATGAAATGGGCGTTGCGCACCTGCAGGCGGCCGCGGTCGCTGAAGAAGAAGATCGTCTCCGCCTGGGCCGAGTGGCCGTCGCTGCGCAGGGTGCTGTTGTGCAGGGCGATGTCGCGGATCTCGAGCATGTCCACGTCCTGGGCCAGGAACAGCGAACGGCCGCCCGAGAAGCCCGGCGTGCCGATCAGCTGGCTGGCGCCCGACCCCGGGTTGCGGGTGTCGCTGTTGGCGGCGCGGATGATGGTGTGTTCCCGGCTCTGGCCGCGCAGGGTGACGTTGTCCTTGTCGACCAGGTAGAGGATCTCCGGATAGACGCCGTCGCGCACGTTGACGGTGATCGCCTTGTCGCGCGGCTGGCGCATGGCGTAATCGAGCGCGCCCTGCACCGTGCGGAAGTCGGCGCGGCCGTCGTCGTCCACGGTGATGCTGTCGCCGACCGGTTGATAGGGCGTGGTGTGGAAGGACCAGCGTGCTCCCTTGAATCCGTCAAGCCGCACCAGGCGCGCGTCGATCACGGCCTCGTATTCTTCACCGTAGGCGAGCGGCTGCGGCATGCGCACGTAGAGCTCCTTGTCCACGACCTTGATCGCATGCTGGCGCACCAGGCGCTGGCGTGCCTGGGACCCGAGCGCGGTGATGGTTTCGCCGGGACGGACCACGGCGACCAGCGCCTTGTCGCGCTTGCGGTAGACGCGCACGCTGCCTTCCTTGCCCAGCACCGGCGCCTGGTCGAACACGAGGCGCAGCGGCGCATCCGTCGGCACGCCGCGCGCGCCTTGCGCCGGGTGGGCGGTGGCGCCAGGCGGGAGGGTGGCGCCGTCCGGCGCCATGAAAGGTGTCTGCACCTCGACCGTGAAGATCGCCTGCGCCCACGGATCGTCGACGCTGCGCACGGTGACCGTGGTGCTGCCGGCCGCCAGCGGCGTCACGCGCAGGCCGCCCTCGGCCGCTTCGACCGTGGCGATGCGCGCGTCCTGCGCCTGGGCCGTGACGACGGGCGCGCCGCCGAGGCGGATCGCTTCCGGCGCGTCGCCCGCCTGCAGGGCGATGCGGTCGGCGCCGACGTGCACGCTCACGCGCTCGGGCAGGCCGGCGGGGCCGCTGCGCAGGTCGAGCAGGGTGTTGGCGCCCGTCTCCCAGCCGACCGGCTGCACCGCCGGCATGGCGGTGGCGAGCAGCCAGGTGGCGCGGTCGCCATCCACCGAGACCGACAGCGACGGACCTTTTACATTGGGGCCGGCGCTGGGCTCGGCCGCGAAGCGCAGCACCACCGGCACGCCGGCAGGCGAGGCGTTGCGGCGCACCTGCTTGATGCGTTTGACTTCGCCGCCGCGCGACTCCAGCAGCTCGATGTGCAGCACCTTGCCGTCGTCGGCCAGCTGCAGGCTGGCGCCCTGCCAGTCGCCGTTCGCATCCTGGCGTGCGCGCAGGATGAAGGGCGCGCCCTTGCCTGGGACGACGCGCGCTTCGGCGAAGCCGTCGGATTTGCCCAATAAAGGCTGCGGGCCCGCGTTCTCCATCACATGGTGCGCCACCTCGCTCGCCGGCAGGGCCGTGAAGCGGTAGGGCACGCGCCAGCCGACGTCGCCGCCGAAGTGGCAGTCCTGCAGGGCCTGGCCGTTGAGCAGCGAGCCGCTGTCGTTGAAGACGCCGTGGCTGGAGGCGGGGTCGCGCACGATCTGCTTGCAGGCGGTGGCGCCCTCGATATCGAAGGCGTTGGCGCTCGAGATCACGTGCGAGGCGTGCGCCACGCCGATGCTGTAGCCGTGGGCGTAGACCGGATGCTTGCGGTCGCCGACATAGTAGTTGTTCAGCAGGTGCACCTGGCCATAGCGCACGCGCGGCGCGCGTTCGGCGACGTGCTCGAACAGGTTGCCCTTGAGGGTGATGCGCAGGTGGCCGGCGTCGCCGGTGGCGCGGTCGCCGGAACCGATCAGCATGTTCTTCTCGTGCTGGCCGAAGCGGTTGTAGCTGACGCTGACGAAGTCCGCGCCCTGGTTGATGTCGAGGGCGCCGTCGTGGCACTGCTTCAGCTTGCCGTTCTCGACCGGCTGCCTGTCGTCGGTATCGGGGGCGTCGGTGAAGCTGTTGTGGTCGATCCAGACGTGGTGCGAGGCGGAGACGGTGATGCCGTCGAACGAGGAGTTCCAGTTGCCCTTCGGTCCATCCTTCGCGTCCCAGCGCGGCCCGACGTCGCAGGGATTGCGGATCGCGAGGTTGCGGATCACGACCTGCTCGGCGTTGGCCACGATGAGCGAACCGTTGACGAAGCCGGCGTTCGGCGCCACGCCGATCAGGGTGGTGTGCGAGGGGATGCGCACGATGCCGCGCTGCGCCTGGTCTTCGGTGGAGGCGAAGGCGCGGCCTTCGCTCATGTCGATGGTAGCGGCCACGCGGACGATGCGGGCCGGCGCCTGGGCGCCGAGCGCGGCCAGCAGTCCGGCGCGGTCGCGCACCGTGAACACGTGTTCGGGCCTGGCGAGCGCGCCGCCGCGGGTGCCGCCATCGTGAGCGGCCCAGCCGTCGGACGGCGCGTGCTGGCGTTCGGTCAAGGCGATCGGGGCGGCGAATGCCTGGCCGAAGGCGCCGGCCAGGGCGAGGGCGAGGAGGGTGGCGCGCGGGTTCAACGTGCACCTCGCAGATCGGCGGCCAGGGCCGGCACCTTGCGCGGCAGTTCGCTGGCCATGATGCCGGCGAAGCGTTCCGCACCGGCCGGTCCCAGGTGGGTGTAGTCGAAGTTGGCCCCAAGGCGCGCCAGCTTGTCGGCTTCCTTCGGTCCCATGGCCTGCACGGCGCTGAGTGACAGGGCATTCAGGTCGACCAGCGGCGCGCGGGTAGCGCGCGCGATGTCGCGGATGGCGCCGGCCCAGGGGGCGAGGTCGTTGTGCACATAGCCGCCCTTGAAGCTGCGGCGGGTCAGGGGCGTGACCAGCACCGGCTCGGCGCCCAGGGCACGGGCCTCCTCCACGTAGCGCTTCATGTTGGCGGGGAACTCGGTGACGAAGTCGGTCGAGCGTCCTGGTTTGCCCGGCTGGTCGTTGTGGCCGAACTGGATCAGCACGTAGGTCTTGCGGAAGGCCGCGCCGTCCTGCAGCAGCCTGGTCACCTCGTCCCAGCGGCCTTCGGCGCGGAAGCTCCCCGAACTGCGGCCACCGCGCGCCAGGTTCAGGCAGGCGGTTTCAGGCGTGAAGCGGGCGCACAGGGCGTCGCCGTAGCCGGTAGTGCTGGCCATGGTGGAGTCGCCGACCAGGATGATGCGGTCGGGCAGGGCGGGGGTTGCGTGCACGTGAGCGGCAAGGAGCAGGGGGAAGAGGGCAAGGGCGGGGCGTAGCATGGGCGGTCTCCTGATTATTCGGTCGATTCTATTTTGGCCTGACCAATTTATCAAGCGGTCAGGCCGGAGCGTAAAGACTGCGTACGCTTTCTTCGTTAACCCCTGCACCGTCGTACGCGCCACTGGCGCCTACGACTTCCCGCGAAGGCGGGAACCCAATTTTGCGTGCGCTAACGGAACGCATAAGAACTTGGATTCCCGCCTGCGCGGGAATGACGGCTCATGAGTAGGAGGGGAAAGCAAGCGTACCCGTAACATAGACATCTTGTTGTAAGACGTCAGACATCTTGTAATGATATATAATCGTCTTATCCCTTTCTCATCCCCACATCCTCCCATGGTCCCCACGCAGCGCAAGCCCCGCAATCTCGCCCAGGGCGTCGTCGAACAGATCAGCGGCAGCATCCGCCAGGGACTCCTGAAACCCGGCGAGAAGCTGCCCACCGAATCGTCGATGATGGCGCAGCACGGCGTCAGCCGCACCGTGGTGCGCGAGGCGATCTCGCATCTGCAGGCGTCGGGCCTGGTGCAGACCCGGCACGGCATCGGCACCTTCGTGCTGGAACCCGCGCCGAGCGCCGGCCTGGGCATCGACGCCGAGAGCATATTGACCCTGCGCGACGTGCTCTCGATCCTCGAGCTGCGCATCGGCGTGGAGACCGAGACCGCCGGCCTGGCGGCGGTGCGCCGCAGCGACGAGCAGGTGCGGGAGCTGGGTGTGGCGCTGGGAGAAATGCACGAGGCGATGGCGTCCGGCAGGCCGGCGGCGGATGCCGACAAGCGCTTCCACCTCCTGATCGCGCAGGCCACCGGCAACCGCTATTTCGCCGACATCCTGGCCCAGCTGGGCAACGCCATCATTCCGCGCGCGCGCCTGAACACGGTGGAGCTGGAGCAGGACAAGCCGGCCAATTTCAACGAGCGCGTCAGCCGCGAGCACGACGACATCTACCGCGCCATCGAACGGCGCGACCCGGAAGCGGCGCGCGCCGCGATGCGCACCCACCTGTCCAACAGCCGCGAACGTCTGGTCGAAGCGCAGCGCCGCATCGAAGCCCGGATCAATTAAAAAACCATCGAACATTTTGCTTGCCGGGTCGACGTTTAGGTTGTACGATGACATACAACTTACCGCAGTATCCCATCATAACTGTCCTGGAGACCCCGCAATGCAACCGCTCGAGCTACAAAAAGTCCTTTCGCACGGCCTGCTGTCCTTCCCGATCACCGACTTCACCGCCGACCTCGAGTTCGACAAGGCCGGCTACCAGAAGCGCCTCGAATGGCTGGCCCCGTACGGCGCCACCGCGCTGTTCGCCGCCGGCGGCACCGGCGAATACTTCTCGCTGCACGGCGAAGAGTACGGCCAGATCGTCAAGACCGCGGTCGACACCTGCGCCGGCACCGGCGTCGCGATCCTGGCAGGCTGCGGCGGCCCGACCCGCGCGGCCATCGCCCACGCACAGGAAGCCGAGCGCCAGGGCGCGCAGGGCCTGCTGCTGCTGCCGCACTACCTGACCGAATCCAACCAGGACGGCCTGATCGCCCACGTCGAAGCGGTGTGCCGCTCCGTGAAGATCGGCGTCGTGGTCTACAACCGCGCCGCCTGCCGCCTGACCCCGGAATCGCTGGCCAAGCTGGCCGACCGCAACCCGAACCTGATCGGCTTCAAGGACGGCATCGGCGACATCGAACTGATGGTCTCGATCTGGCGCAAGATGGGCGACCGCTTCAGCTACCTGGGCGGCCTGCCGACCGCGGAAGTCTATGCCGGCGCCTATAAAGCGCTGGGCACCCCGGTGTACTCGTCGGCCGTGTTCAACTTCGTGCCGCAGCTGGCCATGGACTTCTACCACGCCACCGCCGCCGGCGACACCGCGACCACCAACCGCCTGATCGACGAATTCTTCCTGCCTTACCTGGACATCCGCAACCGCAAGGGCGGCTACGCCGTCAGCATCATCAAGGCCGGCGCACGCCTGGTCGGCCATGGCGCGGGCCCGGTGCGTCCGCCGCTGACCGACCTGACCGCGGAAGAAGACCAGATGCTGCTGGCCCTGATCCAGAAGCAGAAGAACCCGGTCTAAGGGTAAAAGGCAAGCGTCATGACGATTACTGGTGAAATGATCATCGGCAGCCAGCTGGTCCGCGGTAGCGCGGGCGAGCAGCGTGCCTACAACCCCTCGACCCGCGCCGAGTTCGAGCCTGCCTTCGGCCAGGCGACGGGCGACGACGTGGAACGCGCCTGCGCCCTGGCGCAGCAAGCCTTCGACCCGTACCGCAGCCTGCCGCTCGAGCAGCGCGCACGCTTCCTGGAAGCGGTGGCGGAACAGATCCTGGCGATCGGTTCGGAACTGATCGAACGCGCCCAGCAGGAAACCGGCCTGCCGCAAGCCCGCCTCGAAGGCGAGCGCATGCGCACCGTGACCCAGCTGCGCCTGTTCGCGAAAGTGGTGCGCGACGGCCGCTTCCTGGGCGCGACCATCGACAGCGCGCTGCCGGAACGCACTCCGCCGCGTCCCGACCTGCGCCTGGCCAAGATTGGCCTGGGCCCGGTCGCCGTCTTCGGCGCCAGTAACTTCCCGCTGGCCTTCTCGGTCGCCGGTGGCGACACGGCGTCCGCACTGGCCGCCGGCTGCCCGGTGGTGGTGAAAGCCCACGGCGCCCACCTCGGCACCTCGGAACTGGTCGGCCGCGCCGTCCAGCGCGCAGTGCAGGAATGTGGCCTGCCGGAAGGCGTGTTCTCGATGCTGTTCGGCGACGGCCGCACCATCGGCCAGCAGCTGGTGGCTAATGCCGCCATCAAGGCGGTCGGCTTCACCGGCTCGCGTGGCGGCGGCACTGCGCTGATGCGCACCGCAGCTAGCCGCAACGAACCGATCCCGGTCTACGCCGAGATGAGCAGCGTGAACCCGGTGTTCCTGCTGCCGACCGCGCTGGAAGAGGGCGGCGCCGCGCTGGCGAACGGCTTCGTCGATTCGCTGACCCTGGGCGTCGGCCAGTTCTGCACCAACCCGGGCCTGGTGTTCGCGGTCAAGGGCGCGGCGCTGGATGCGTTCACCGCCGCCGCAACCACCGCGCTGGCAGGCAAGGGCGCCGGCACCATGCTGACCGCCGGCATCCATGAAGCCTACAACAGCGGCATCGCACGCTTCGGTTCGACCGAAGGCCTGCGCCTCGTTGCACAAGGCAGCACGGAAGGTATCGGCTGCGCCGCGCAAGCCGCGCTGTACGAAGTCGACGCTGCCGCCTTCATCGCCAACCCGGACCTGCAGGACGAGATCTTCGGACCGGCGGCGCTGGTGGTGCGCTTCGACAGCGAAGAGCAGCTGCTGCAGGCGGCCGAGAAGCTGCACGGCCAGCTGACCGCGACCGTGCACGTCAAGCAGGCCGACCATGCACTGGCCGCCAAGCTGCTGACTATCCTGGAACGCAAGGCGGGCCGCGTGCTGTTCAACGGCTTCCCGACCGGCGTCGAGGTCTCGCATGCGATGGTCCACGGCGGCCCGTTCCCGGCCACCAGCGACAGCCGCACCACCTCGGTGGGCGCGACCGCCATCGACCGCTTCCTGCGTCCGGTGTGCTACCAGAACCTGCCGGCGGACTTGCTGCCGGAGGCGCTGCGCGACGACAATCCACTCGGCCTGGCACGCGTGCTGGACGGGGACCTGAAAGTCGCCATGTAATACCGGGGGGGCGCTGATTGCGCCCCCTTTTGTCGATTGAAGTACCAGCCGGCGGAGACTCCGGCTGTTTCACTTGAAAAGAACTGATCACATGAATCAGCAAGTCATGAGCCGCCCAGAGAAGACCGGGGAGCTGGCCTCCACGGTGGGCAAATACCGCTGGACCATCTGCGGTCTGCTGTTCTTCGCCACCACCATCAACTACCTCGACCGCCAGGTCCTGAGCCTGCTGGCTCCCTTGCTGACCAAGGAATTCGGCTGGTCGAACACGGACTACGCCAACATCACGGCGACCTTCCAGTTCGTGTACGCGATCTCGATGCTGTTCGCCGGCCGCGTGATCGACCGCCTCGGCACCAAGCGCGCCTTCGTGCTGGCCATCGTCGTGTGGTCGATCGGCGCCATCGCCCACGCCTACGCGATCGGCATCGGCACCGCCGTCAACAACATCTTCACCACGCTCGGCCTGGCCGCGGTGCCGGTCTCGATCATCGGCTTCATGGTCGGCCGCGCGGTGCTGGCGATCGGCGAGGCGGGTAACTTCCCGGCCGCGATCAAGGCCACCGCCGAGTACTTCCCGAAGCGCGAGCGTTCCTTCGCCACCGGCATCTTCAACTCGGGCGCCAACGTCGGCGCGATCCTGGCGCCGTTGTCCGTGCCGCTGATCGCCGAGTACTGGGGCTGGCAGGCCGCCTTCATCGCGGTCGGCGCGGTCGGCTTCCTGTGGATGGGCCTGTGGCTGTGGCTGTACGACACGCCGGAACGCCAGAAGCGCCTCTCCGCCGGCGAGCTCGCCTACATCAACAGCGACAGCACGCCGGTCGAAGCGGCGCCCGTCGCGGCCGACAAGCCGAAGGCATCGTGGTTCAAGCTGCTCGGCTACCGCCAGACCTGGGCCTTCACCTTCGGTAAATTCATGACCGACGGCGTGTGGTGGTTCTTCCTGTTCTGGCTGCCCAAGTACATGTCCTCGCAATACGGCCTGACGGGCCCGGAGATGGTGATCCCGCTGGCGGTCCTGTACAGCATGACCATGGTCGGCTCGATCGGCGGCGGCTGGCTGCCGACCTGGTTCATCGACCGCGGCGCCAGCATCTACCAGGGCCGCATGCGCGCCATGCTGACCATCGCCCTGTTCCCGCTGGTGGTGCTGCTGGCCCAGCCGCTCGGCACCATGGGCTACTGGTTCCCGGTGATCCTGATCGGCATCGGCGCCTCGGCCCACCAGGCATGGTCGGCCAACCTGTTCACCACGGTGTCGGACATGTTCCCGAAACACAGCGTCGGCTCGGTGGTCGGCATCGGCGGCATGGCCGGCGGCCTGGGCGGCGTCCTGATCACCAAGCTGGGCGGCTGGCTGTTCGACTACTACGGCGCGCAAGGCCACATGGAGACCGGCTACATGATCATGTTCTCGATCTGCGCGCTGGCCTACCTGGTCGCCTGGGCCGTCATGAAAGCGCTGGTGCCGGCGCACCGCGAGATCACCGACCTGTGATGAGCGACATGCAGATCGAACGACTTGAGGGCGTGCACTGCGCCACCGGCGAAAGCCCGACCTGGAATGCGGTGGAAGGCGCGTGGTACTGGGTCGACATCCCGGCGCGCCGGGTCTGGCGCCTGGACCACGCGACCCGCGCCGCGCGCTACTGGGAAGCCCCGGAGATGGTGGCCTGCGTGGCCGCCGCCGACGACGGCAGCCTGGTGGCGGGCATGGAAACCGGCATCTTCCGCCTGACCCTGGGCGAGGATGGCGACGCCAAGGTCACGCTGCTGGCTGCTCCTCCGGCTTCGGAGCTGGGCGAGGGCATGCGCTTCAACGACGGCCGCTGCGACCGGCAGGGCCGCTTCTGGAGCGGCACCATGCTCATGGACATGGGCGCGGCGCGCGCGGTGGGCGGCTTGTACAGCTACAGCGCACAGGAGGGTCTGGTCGGTCCGGTGGTAAGCAATATGCTGACCCAGAACGGCCTGGCCTGGTCGCCGGACGGCCGCACCATGTACCTGTCGGATTCGCATCCGCAGGTGCGCACGGTGTGGGCCTTCGACTACGACATCGAGACCGGCACGCCGTCCAACCAGCGCGTGTTCGCGGATCTCTCCAAGCAGAAGGGCCGCCCGGATGGCGCCGCGGTCGATGCCGAAGGCTGCTACTGGAGCTGCGCCAACGACGCCGGCCTGCTGCAGCGGTTTACCCCTGGCGGCAAGCTCGATCGCGAGATCGCGCTGCCGATGGCCAAACCGTCGATGTGCGCCTTCGGCGGGCCGGAGCTGGACGTGCTGCTGGTGACGTCGATCGATCCGGGCACCGGCGGCGACGCTGGTTCCGTCGTGCTGCTCAAGCCCGGCATGAAGGGCGTGGCCGAGACGCCTTTCGTTACCGGCCGCCTCTGATTCGACTTTTCCTGCCCGACGCGCTACCCTGTCCGGTTTCGTGAAACCGGATGTGAAAACGATGTCGGGCAAGGGAAGTGAATCGAAGGGGCTGCCGCCGCTGCCAACCCTGGCCGCGACGCCGGAAGAAGCGGCGGCGCGCAAGCTGGCGCAGGAAGAACGCGATGCCGCCGTGCGCGGCGTCGACTCCATCGCGGCGATGCGCGAGGCCGTCAAGGCGCATGCGCGCAGCCTGCCGCTGCTCACCGACATTCCTCGCATCAAACGTCTCGACGCCCAGGCCTTCGCCGAACGCGCGGCGCAGGGACTGCCTTTCCTCATGACTGGCGTGGTCAGTCGCTGGCCTTTGTTGCGCCTGACTCCCCACGATTTGCGCGAACAGTACGGCGAGATGCCGGTGCGCGCCCGTACCGGCGACTACATCCGCCAGGCCTTCCGCGCCGACCGTCCGATGCGCGACATGACTTTGCGCGAATACCTCGATCTGGAGCCCGGCCGCATCCACGGGCCGGACGAGCCGCCGCCCTATGTCGGGAATATGGAGCTGCGCGAGTTGAACCGCCTGTGCCACTGGCCGGCCTATTTTCAGAAGATGGGACCGCCGCGCTTCTGGCTCGGACCAATCGGCACCATGACGCCGTTGCACTGCGATTTCGACGACAACATCTTCGCGCAGATCTGGGGGACCAAGCGGATCTTCCTGGTGCCGCCGCATCATGACGAATTCCTCTACGTGCGGGAGGCGAATCCGGTGCTGTTCGGATCGCCGTTCGATCCGGAGCAGCCGGATTTCGATACGTATCCGCTGGCGCGGCAGGCGAATGCGGTGGAAGTGATCGTGGAGCCGGGGGATATGCTGTACGTGCCGGCCGGGTGGTATCACCAGGTGCGGGCGCTGACGTTCTCCTTGTCGTCCAATCGCTGGGCGCGTGGAAAACCGCTGTCCCTACGAAAACCCGTCAGTGGACCATCCGGGCGTACTGGGTGAAATGCTCGGCGCTGAGCGCGTGCTGGTATAGAAA
Organism: Massilia phyllostachyos; assembly: GCF_021044825.1. GTDB lineage: Bacteria > Pseudomonadota > Gammaproteobacteria > Burkholderiales > Burkholderiaceae_D > Telluria > Telluria phyllostachyos. Next base: position 353,211 of record NZ_JAJNOC010000001.1, read on the forward strand.
GCCCTGGTAGATGAAGCAGCCGGCATCGGACAGGAACTGCCGCTGCCCCGGCGTCTCCACGCCTTCCGCGATCACCTGCAGCCCCAGGCTGTCCCCCAGCGCGATGATCGAGCGCACGATCGAGGCGTCGTTCTGGTCGGTCAGCACGTCGCGCATGAAGGAGTGGTCGATCTTGAGCTGGTCGAGCGGGAGCTTGCGCAAATAGGCCAGCGAGGAGTAGCCGGTGCCGAAGTCGTCGAGCGAGAAGCTGATGCCGCGCTGCTTCAGGGTCGACATGGTGTGGGCCGTGTGGGTGAAGTCGCTCACCACCAGGCTTTCGGTCAGCTCCAGTTTCAGCCCCGAAGGCTGGACGCCGGTCTCTTCGAAGATCTGCTGCAGCATCGGCACGAAGTCCGGCTCGGTGAACTGGCTGGCGCTGACGTTCACCGACAGGGTCAGGCCCGCCGTGTCCGGCCAGCGCTGCCAGCGCGCCAGTTCGGCGCAGGCGGTCTGCAGCACCCAGCGGCCGATGTCGATGATCAGGCCGCTCTCCTCGGTGGCCTGGATGAATTCGGACGGGTACAGCAGCTTCCCGCTCGGCAGGCGCCAGCGTAGCAGGGCTTCGGCGCCGATCACGCGGCTGCTGCGGTCGAGCTGCGGCTGGTAGTGCAGCACGAATTCGTTGTCGCGCAGCGCGCGCCGCAGGCCGCTTTCCAGCTCGGCGCGGGCCGACCACGCGGCCTGCACCGCCGGGTCGTGGAAGCGGTAGGTGTTGCGGCCGCAGGCCTTGGCCTGGTACATGGCGGCGTCGGCCTGGCGCAGGGTCGATTCGACCGTGTCCACGGTGCCGGAGAGCGTGGTGACGCCGACGCTGACCGACACCGAATACATCATCTCGGCCAGCTGGAAGGGTGCGGCCATCCCCGCCACCACCTTGGCCGCCACCGTCTCGGCATTGGCGGCGGCGCCTTCGCGCGTGTCCTCGACCGGCTGGATCAGGATCACGAATTCGTCGCCGCCCAGGCGCGCCACCAGGTCGGCTTCGCGCACGCAGTGCTCGAGGCGGCGCGCCACCGCCTGCAGCAGCATGTCGCCGGCGGCGTGGCCCTGGGAGTCGTTCAGGTACTTGAAGTTGTCGAGGTCGCAGAACATCAGGGCCCCGCACTTGCGCGTGCGCGCGCTGCCCAGCAAGGCGCGGCGCAGGTGGTCGAGCAGGCTGGCGCGGTTCGGCAGGTCGGTCAGCGGGTCGAAGAAGGCGAGGTGGTAGATCTTCGCCTCGTGGTGCTTGCGTTCGCTGATGTCGGTGCTGATCACCAGGATCTTCTGCCCGGCGCAGCCTTGGTCGGCCGCGAGCAGGGTCCAGCGGGTATCGGTCTCGATGCAGACGCCGTCGCGCCGCAGGTGCGACAGCTCGCCCGACCATTCGCCGTTGGCGAGGGTGCTCTCCCAGGCCACGTGGTAGGCCTGCAGCTTGTCGCACACCAGTTCCGAGAACTTCCTGCCGCGCGCCTCCGCCGCGCTCCAGCCGTACAGGCACTCGGCGCCGTTGTTCCAGTAGGTGATGCGCGAATTCATCTCCATCGCGACGATGGCGTCGTGCGCCTGCTGCAGGTAGGAGGCCTGTTCGCGCGCCAGCAGGTCGGCGTCGTGCACGCGGGTGTAGTCGAACAGGAAGCCTTCCAGCAGATGCCCGCCGCCGTGCGCGGTGGCCGTGCCCTGCTCGTAGATCCACTTCAGCGCGCCGTCGGCGCAGCGGATGCGGTAGGTCATCTGGAAGGATTGGCCCTTGTGGAGCGCCATCGCGATGCGGCACTCGACCGCGGGGCGGTCTTCGGGGACGATCAGGCTGGCGAGGGACAGGCCGGGGCGCGCCATGAAGGCGCCGGCGGGGTGGCCGGTGAGCTGTTCGATGCCGGCGCTGACGAAGTGCACCGTCCAGCTGCCGTCATTCAGGCAACGGTAGGCCGCACCCGGCAGGTTTTGCAGCAAGCGCTCGAGCGACAGCGCATGCGGATCCCCGGCAGTGGGCAACTGCAGTCCTTCCGGTACGCTTTTCGGGCCTTTCGACATGGCTTTGTCGTCGAAAACGTTTATGCGAAGCTAATGCCTATAGTAAGGCATAAATTCGCCGTATTGACGCAGCGATTGAAAACAAAAAATTACTGTTGCGTGGATTACCCACGCTGCATCAGTCCCAGGTCTCGCGCAGGACGTCGCGGAACAGCGCGGACAGCAGGGGCTCGGACTGGCTGCGGGCGTCGCGCGGAATGTGAAGCGTTTCCAGGCGCGTCAGTTCGGACACGATGAAGCCCTGGATCGCCGGCACCTGCGGCGCCAGCCCGAGTTCCGGCGCGGCGCGCTTGGCTTCGAGCAGGGCGTCGATGGCGTCGCGCAAGGCGGGTTCGCCGTCGATCGTCGACAGCAGGCGGCCGAATTCGATCGGGGCAGGCGCCTGGTGGGCGAGCAGCCAGCGCACCGCGAGCAGGGGGCGCAGGACGTAGAAGTATTTTTTCAGCGGGACGCGTTCGGTCTGCAGATAGCCGCGGAAATTGGTCTTGGCCATGCTGCGGTAATGGTGCACACCGCGTTCCACCGAGTATACCTGCGGCAGCAGTGCGCGCGCCCGCGCGGCAAAGGAGCCGGCCGATTCATATACCAGGGGCGACTGGATCCATTCGACGAAGCCGGGATTCGAGCGCTGGAACAGGCGCAAGGCCTTGCGCAGGTCCCAGCCGTTGATGTCCATCTCGTCGACGATCGGATATTCGATCACGTCGCGCTGCTCTTCCAGGCCGACGGACAAGTACCACTCCGGCCGGTTCACGTAGATGAAGCGGCCGTCGTAATCGCTGTCGGGCGAGGCGAAGCCCCAGGCGCGGCTGCCGGATTCCACGGCGAGCAGCACCTTGACGCCGTGCTCGGCCTCGGCGCCGCGCAGGCGGCGCCGGACCTCGTCCTGTTTGTCGGCGCCGATCAAGGCCGGCGGCCGGTCAGAATGCGGCGATGCCGGTCTGGGCGCGGCCCAGGATCAGCGCGTGGATATCGTGGGTGCCTTCGTAGGTATTGACGACCTCGAGGTTGACCATGTGGCGCACGATGCCGAACTCGTCCGAGATGCCATTGCCGCCGAGCATGTCACGGGCGGTGCGGGCGATGTCGAGCGACTTGCCGCAGGAATTGCGCTTCATGATCGAGGTGATCTCGACGGCGGCGGTGCCTTCGTCCTTCATGCGGCCCAGGCGCAGGCAGCCCTGCAGGCCGAGGGTGATTTCGGTCTGCATGTCGGCCAGTTTCTTCTGCACCAGCTGGTTGGCGGCGAGCGGCTTGCCGAACTGCTTGCGGTCCAGCACGTACTGGCGCGCGGTGTGCCAGCAGGATTCCGCCGCGCCGAGCGCGCCCCAGGCGATGCCGTAGCGCGCCGAGTTCAGGCAGGTGAACGGGCCCTTCAGGCCGCGCACCTCGGGGAAGGCATTTTCTTCCGGGCAGAACACCTCGTCCATGACGATCTCGCCGGTGACCGAGGCGCGCAGGCCGAACTTGCCGTGGATCGCCGGGGCGGAGAGGCCCTTCCAGCCTTTTTCCAGCACGAAGCCGCGGATCGCACCTTCGTCGTCCTTGGCCCAGACCACGAACACGTCGGCGACCGGGGAATTGGTGATCCACATTTTCGAACCGCTGAGCGAATAGCCGCCCTCGACCTTGCGCGCGCGCGTGACCATCGAACCCGGGTCGGAGCCGTGGTTCGGCTCGGTCAGGCCGAAGCAGCCGATCCATTCGCCAGTGGCCAGTTTCGGCAGGTATTTTTGCTTGGTCTCTTCATTGCCGAACTCGTAGATCGGCACCATCACCAGCGAGGACTGCACGCTCATCATCGAGCGGTAGCCGGAATCGACGCGCTCGACTTCGCGCGCGATCAGGCCGTAGGCCACGTAGTTCAGGCCGGGGCCGCCGTACTGTTCGGGGATGGTCGGGCCGAGCAGGCCGAGTTCGCCCATCTCGCGGAAGATCTCGACATCCATGCGCTCGTGGCGGAAAGCCTCGAGGATGCGCGGCTGCAGCTTGTCCTGGCAATAGGCGGCCGCGGCGTCGCGCACCATGCGCTCGTCGTCATTCAGCTGGCTGTTCAGCAGCAGGGGGTCGTCCCAGTGGAAGGCGGCTTTGCGGGGCGAATCGGAATGGCTCATGGATCTTCCTGTCTCGATGGTTTTTATGACAAAAACGAAGGCGCGCACCGCTCCCTGGGCCGCGCCATAGCCTGACCATTATAGGAATGACGCCGAACGGTATCTTTTGAAACTGCGACAGGCATTTTCATTTTTGACCAGCGGGCAATGCCGATCACGCGGACGTTTTCCGCCCACATTATTGGGTGAAGGAGACGGCTTCGCTCAGGCCGGCGCTGCGCAGGCGCACCATGTCGCGCGTCGGCGCACTGCCGAAATGGCGCGCATATTCCCGGCTGAACTGGGATGGGCTGGCGTAGCCGACCCGCTGGCAGGCCAGCCCCGCATCCATGCCGGTCGACAACATCAGCCGCCGCGCTTCCTGTAGGCGCAGCGTCTTCTGGAATTGCAGCGGGCTCATCGAGGTGAGCGACTTGAAGTGCTCGTGCAGCGACGAGGTGCTCATGTGCGCCAGCTCCGCCATGTCGTCGATGCGGATAGGCTGGTCGAAGTTGCGGCGGATCCAGTCGACCACCTTGCCGATCCGATGCGATTCGACCCGCCCGAGCTGGGCCAGGCGGGCGCCGAAGGGGCCGCGCAGCAGGCGCAGGACGATCTCGTCCATGGCCAGCGGCGCCAGCAGCTCGGCTTCCTCGGGCTGGCTCGCCAGGGTCAGCAGGCGCGCGGCGGCGTCGATGACGGGCTCGCCGGCCTGGGCCACGTAGACCGCGCGCCTGTCGGGCACGGCCGGGACGCCGTCCGGATATGCCTTCAGGATCAGCTCCGACAGGCGTTCCTGGTCGAAGTCGAGCCGGAACGACAGGTAGGGCGCGGCCACGCTGGCCTGCCGGATCATGGCGGCGATCGGCAGGTCGAGCGAGAAGATCATCATGCGCGAGGGATCGTACTCGTAGGACTCGTCGCCAAGCATGACGGTCTTCGCCCCCTGCGCCACGATGCACAGGGCGGCGCAGTGCAGGCCGTGCACGAGTTCCGTGCTCGTGTTCGAGGCGCGGATGGCGTGCACGCCCGGGATGCAGGTCTGGAAACTGCCGTCCTGCGGCGCATGGGCCGTGAGCAGGCCGGCCAGCCGCGCGAGCGCCGGCGTGGCGGGTGGGGAGGGGGGTGGGACGAGCGAGTTCATGATCTTGTCCCATTCAGGATACACCAACGCCACGCGGCTTTGCTCAGGCATCGGCATGGTCCGTCGAGCGCGACAGTTCGGCCATGCCCTGCATCTCGGACAGGCGCGCATCGACTTCGGCATGCGCCATCGCGAGCGCATCGCTGCCCGCCAGGAAGTGCTGCGGCGGATTCGCCATAGTGGCGAGCTGGATCACCACGTCGCCCAGCTTGACCGGATCGCCCAGTTGCTTGCCGTGGTAGGCCCCGTAGGCGCCCGCGACCGTGCCGTGGGCGGCATAGTCCTCGATCACTTTACTTCCGTAGCGCACCGAGCTCTGGTCGAGGAAGTCGGTGCGGAAGAAGCCCGGCTCGACGGTGGTGACGTGGATGCCGAACTTGCCCAGTTCCAGCGCCAGCGAGGAGCTCAGGCCTTCGATCGCATACTTGGTGGCGCAATACACCGCGGCGCCGTCGAAGCCGGTGCGGCCGGCGATCGAGCTGATGTTGATGACGTGGCCGCTGCGCTGTCGGCGCAGGACGGGCAGGGCGGCGCGCAGCACGTGCATCACACCGAACACGTTGACGCCGAACTGTTGCGCGATTTCCTCGGTGGACAGTTCTTCGAAATTGCCGAGCAGACCGTAGGCGGCGTTGTTGACCAGCACATCGATGCGGCCGAAGCGGTCGACCGCGGCCTGGATCGCGGCCGGAGCCTGTGCTTCCTGGGCGACGTCGAGTGCGACCAGTTCGACCTGGGCCGGATCGACGTTTGCGAAGGCTTCTTTCAGTTGAGCAAGGCTGCGGCCGGCTGCGACGACCTGGTCGCCGCTGGCGATGGCTGCCTGGGCGATGCTGGCGCCGATGCCGCGGTTGGCGCCGGTGATGAACCAGACTTTGGACATGATCTTCTCTCCAGTTGGTGCCGCGTCGAATGCGGCGTTAAGGTGAGAAGCATGGTAGGGCGCGGCTTTCGTCAGGACTTGCCTGAAACTCCGGACAACTGGCGCAATCCTCGGCAAGTGCCGCTTTTGCGCCAGTGACGGCTTATCCGGTCGTGCCGAATCGTCCGCCGTGGAACAGCAGCGCCGACTGCGGATGCACGGCGCATTCCTCGACTTCGCCGACGAAGATGACGTGGTCGCCTTCCGGATAGCGGCTGCGGTTGTGGCACTCGAACCAGGCCGAGACGCCCTTCAGGATCGGCTGGCCGGTGCGCGACAGTTCGTAGTCGACGCCGTCGAAGGGGTTGGCTTCGCTGCGGCGCGAAAAGCGCAGCGCCAGGTCCTGCTGGCCGGCCGCCAGCACGTTGATCACGTAGTGGGAATTGCCGCTGAAGATGGGCAGGCTGTTGGCGCCGGCGCCCAGGCTCCAGAGGACGAGCGGAGGCTCCAGCGAGACCGAGTTGAAGGAGCTGGCGGTCAGGCCGCGAAAGGTTCCGTCGGCAAGGCGCGTGGTGATGACGGTGACACCGGTAGCGAATTGCGACAGGGCGTGGCGGAAATGGGCCGAATCGAAGCCGCGTTCCGTGGCGCGGGGAGTACGTGTATTCATAGGATGCGCCATTATGCCACTGTCGGGCCGAATGGCGGTGCAGGTGAGGTAGTGCACTGCACGATCGTTCACTTTGCGTTACATTAAAGATCATTAAAACTGACGAATGCAAGGTGTGCGATGAGCGAGCAAACAGCAACCGAAGTGGCCATCCTGGGCGGCGGATGCTTCTGGTGCACGGAGGCGGTCTACCTGGAAGTGCGCGGGGTGACGCGCGTGGAATCCGGCTACATGGGCGGGCACGTGGTGAATCCGACCTACGAGCAGGTGTGCTCGGCCACCACCGGTCACGCCGAGGTGGTGCGGCTCGAGTTCGACCCGTCCGTGATCAGCTACCGCGACATCCTCGAGATCTTCTTCACCATCCACGACCCGACCACGCAGGACCGCCAGGGCAACGACGTCGGCCCGCAGTACCGCTCGGTGATCTTCACCACCTCCGACGAGCAGGACGCGACGGCGCGCAAGGTGATGGCCGAGATGGCGGCGGTGTGGGACGCGCCGATCGTGACCCAGATCGTGCCGCAGGAGACCTGGTACAAGGCGGAGGACTACCACCAGAATTATTTCGCGCAGCATCCGCTGCAGGGATATTGCGCGTTCGTGGTGGCGCCGAAGGTGGCGAAGTTCCGTAAAACCTTCGCCGAGCGGATGAAATAACCGCCGACCCTACAGGTACATGTAACGTCTCGACCACGGGATCTGGGCCGGATCCTGCCCCGCCTTCCCGCACACGATCTGGTACAGGCTGATCCGGTCATGCGCGAAGGCATACGCGCAGCCGGCCAGGTAGACGTGCCAGATCCGGAAGCGCTTTTCGTCCGTCAGCGTCCGGATCTTTTCCGCATTCGCCTCGAAGCTGTCGGTCCACGCCGCGCAGGTGCGCGCGTAGTGGCGGCGCAGGTTTTCCACGTCGCGCACTTCCAGCCCGCCCTCCTGCATGGTGCGCACGACGGTCGCCAGGTGGGCCAGTTCGCCGTGCGGGAACACGTACTGGTCGATGAAATCCCCGCCGCCGTAGGCGGTGGCGCGGTTGTCGGCGTTGGTGGTGGTGATGCCGTGGTTCATCGCCACGCCGCCGTCCGCGAGCAGGCTGTTTATTTGTGAAAAATAGGCCGGCAGGTGCTGCACGCCGACGTGTTCGAACATGCCGACGCTGGTGATGCGCTCGAATTGCCCCTGCACGTCGCGGTAGTCCTGCAGCCGGATCTCGACCTGGCCCTGCAGCCCGGCACGCTCCACGCGCTCGCGCGCGAGCAGCGCCTGGTTTTCCGACAAGGTGATGCCGACGCAGCGCGCCCCGAACTGCTGGGCCGCGCGCAGCACCAGCGCGCCCCAGCCGCAGCCGATGTCGAGCAGGCGCTGGCCGGGGCGCAGGTTGATCTTGCGCAGGATGTGATCGATCTTCTTCTGCTGCGCCGTGGCCAGGTCCTCGTCGCCGTCCTCGAAATAGGCGCAGGAATACACCATGCCGGGGTCGAGCCAGGCGGCGTAGAAGGCGTTGGAGACGTCGTAGTGGTAGCGGATCGCTTCCGCGTCCAGGGCCCGGCTGTGCGGCACATGGCGGCGCAGGGCGTCGGCCAGCCGGCTGCGGCCCTTGCCGAGGTGCTCGGCCAGCGCATTGCCGACGCTGATGATGTCGGCGGCGCGGCCGCTGACGTCGATCGCGCCTTCGACATAGGCCTTGCCCAGGCTGTACAGCGACGGCGAGCGCAGGTAGCGCAGGGCGGAGCGGTGCGGCACGCGGATGGTGACGCGCGCGGGGTCGGTGGAGAAATCGAGCCGCTCGCCGTCCCATAACTCAACCCGCAGGGGCAGTTTGAGCTTGTCGCCCAGGCCTGTGCTCCAGGCCCCCAGCTTCATCTGTTCGAACACGGTCCACCTCCCGCATCGGGGCCGGAAGCGCGTGCTGGACGCGGGTCCGGCTACGAGTGTGTGAAAAATTCGTCGATGGCTGCGTTGCCTCGTCTCGCCGTACGATTGTACTGTCTTCGATTCGGCGCCTTGCCATCGCCGTTTTTTCACACCCTCTACGGTTGCAAACGCAGTCGCGTCCAGCTGCCGTCTTCCTGCCGCTCGTAGACGATGCGGTCGTGGAAGCGGGAGCGGCGCCCCTGCCAGAATTCCAGGCGTTCGGGCACGAGGCGGAACCCGCCCCAGTTTTCCGGACGCGCCGGATCGTCACCGGCCCCCTGCGCCACCTGCTCGTAATTCTGTTCGAGCGCGGCGCGGCTGCCGATGGGAGCGCTCTGCTGCGATGCGATGGCCGACAAGCGACTCTTCAGCGGACGGCTGCGGAAGTAACGGTCGCTTTCCTCGACGGACGTGCGCTCCACACGTCCTTCGATGCGAACCTGGCGTTCCAGTTCACTCCAGAAGAATAGCAGAGCCGCATGCGGGTTGTCCTGCAGCTCCTCGCCCTTGCGGCTGTCGTAGTTGGTGTACCAGGTGAAGCCGCGCTCGTCGAACTGCTTGACCAGCACGATGCGCGAACTCGGGCGGCCGTTCGCCGCCACCGTGGACACCGACATCGCGTTCGGCTCGTTCACCTCGGCCTTGATGGCCTGCTCGAACCATTGGGTGAACTGCAGCATCGGGTCATCCAGCACATCGGTCTCGTTCAGGCTGGCCTGGCCGTAATCCTTGCGCAGGTCGGCGACGGCCTGGCCGATCGCGGGGGCCACCGGCGCGATGGGCGCGATCCCGCGGCGACGCTGCATCGCCTGGCCCAGCTGGGTCATCTGCTCCGGCGAGAACAGGCGCAGCGCCATCGGCGCCATCGTGCTCTCCTCGCGCTCCATGTGCGCCGCGTAGCGCTGGCAGAAGCGCTGCACCGCGCTGGCCGACAGCGCCGTCGACGTTCCTTCGGCGATCAAGGTGAGCTGCTCGTGCAGGTCTTGCCACAGCGCGTCCATGTCCTTGTGGTCCTGCAGGATGACCGGCGCCAGCGCCTGCAGCGTGGCCGCATCCTCGCCCTGGGCGACGGCGCGCAGCATCGGGATCAGGTCCTGCTCCTCGTCGTCATGGTGCAGGTGGGCGGCTTTTTCGAAGTACTTCAAAACCGCTGCCGCGGCCTGGCGCGCCTGCTCGTCGGCGCCGAATTCGGGCAGGTGGGCGAGCAGCTTGTCGAGGGTGGACAATTGCTTGCGGATGCGGTTGTGGCAATGCTTGAGGACGGCGATCGGCTGGTCGAAATCGGGGGCGGTGTCGTGCAGGAGGGTGGTCATGGGGCGATTTGTCGACAGACGAAAAAAATTTGATTGACGAAGGATTATTTTAGTGCAGTTGCGCAAGAGTCGTCCGCTAAAATGGCGGGATGAACCTGAACGATACCCCCACTCTCGCACCAACCCTGGACGATGAAGTCGACTTCGCGCGCCGCTTCGGCGGGATCGCGCGCCTCTACGGCGAGCGTGCACTCGAACGCTTCCGTGCGGCGCACGTTTGCGTGATCGGTGTCGGCGGCGTCGGTTCCTGGATCGTCGAGGCGCTGGCGCGCAGCGCCGTCGGCCACCTGACCCTGATCGACCTCGACAACGTGGCCGAATCGAACATCAACCGCCAGCTGCAGGCGCTGACGTCAACCATCGGCATGCCGAAGATCGAGGCGCTGAAGGAACGCATCGCGCAGATCAACCCGTTCTGCAAAGTCACCCTGGTCGAGGATTTCATCGACCCGCAGAACCTTGAGAGCATGATCGCCGGTAAAGGTTTCGACTACGTGGTGGACGCCATCGACGGCGTCAAGTCGAAAGCCGCGCTGATCGCGTACTGCAGCGCGAATACATTGCCGCTGGTCGTGATCGGCGGCGCCGGCGGGCAGACCGACCCGACCAAGATCGAAGTGCGCGACCTGGCCCGCACCGAGCAGGAGCCGCTGCTGAAAAAGGTGCGCAAGATCCTGCGCGCACAATATGGCTTCGCCAAGGGCGAGAAGCACAAGTACCACATCGACGCCGTGTTCTCGATGGAGCCGCTGCGCTATCCGGACGCGGGCGACGCCTGCGCCATCGACGCCAATAGCATCACCGGCCTGAACTGCGCCGGCTTCGGTTCGAGCATGGTGGTCACCGCCACCTTCGGCATGGTCGCGGCCGGCCACCTGCTGCGCAAGCTGGCCGACGCGGCCAATGCCGAGCCGCTGGATGTTGCTCACGTGCAAACTGTGCAAGTCGAAGAGGCCTTGCTATCATAGGATCAGTTATCGATCACTTTGATGGAAGAACCCACATGATCCGTCGTACCGTATTTGCCGCACTGACGCTCGCCTTCGCCGCGAGCGCATCCGCCCAGGACACCACCCAGCAGCAGCAGGACCCTTCCAAGCCGACCACCCAGCCGGCGCCGGAGCAGCAGGCCGTGCCGCAGGCCACCCAGCCGCAGGCGGTGCAGCCGCAGGCCGAGGCGGCGGCGCCGGCCGCGCCGACGCCGCAGGTCGAGATCATCGACCGCGTGGTCGGCAAGGGCAAGGAAGCCACCCGCGGCAGCAGCGTGTACGTGCACTACACCGGCTGGCTGCACAAGCCGCTGGCGCCGAAGCAGCGCGGCAAGAAGTTCGATTCCTCGTTCGACCGCGGCGAGCCGCTCAACTTCCAGCTCGGCGCGGGCAGCGTCATCAAGGGCTGGGAACAGGGCGTGGCCGGCATGAAGGTGGGCGGCAAGCGCACCCTGATCATCCCGAGCGCGCTGGCCTACGGCAAGCGCGGCGCCGGCGGCATGATCGCGCCGGACGCCGACCTGATCTTCGACGTGGAACTGGTCGACGTGAAGTAAGTCAAATGGTCGGGCCGGGCCTTTGCCGTCCCGGTCCGGCACACTGCGGGGAGGTTGGCATGCGTATCGCAAACGACGTCACTGAACTCATCGGCAACACGCCGCTGGTACGGATCCGCAGGCTGGCGCAGGGCGCCGGCGCCGAGATCCTCGGCAAGCTCGAATACCACAACCCCGCCCACAGCGTGAAGGACCGCATCGGCCTGGCCATGATCGAGGCCGCCGAGCGCGCCGGGCGCATCCGGGCCGACACCGTCATCGTCGAACCCACCAGCGGCAACACCGGCATCGCCCTCGCGATGGTGTGCGCCGCGCGCGGCTACCGCTGCAAGCTGGTGATGCCCGAAACCATGAGCAACGAGCGCCGCATGCTGCTGCGCGCCTACGGCGCCGAGCTGGTGCTCACGCCGGGAGCGGAAGGCATGCTGGGCGCGATCCGCCGCGCCGAGGAACTGGTGGCGTCCGACCCGCGCTGCTTCATGCCGCAGCAATTCAACAATCCGGCCAACCCGGAAGTCCACCGCCACACCACCGCCGAGGAGATCTGGGCGGATACCGACGGCAAGGTCGACATCCTGGTCGCGGGTATCGGCACCGGCGGCACCATCACCGGCGTGGGCGAAGTCATCAAGGCGAGAAAGCCCGGCTTCCAGGCGATCGCCGTGGAGCCGGAAGCTTCGCCCATGCTGTCGAAGGGCACCAAAGGGCCGCACCCGATCCAGGGCATCGGCGCCGGCTTCGTGCCGGAGGTGCTCAATACCGGCATCTACGACGAAGTGATCGCGGTGAAGAACGAGGACGCTTTCGAGACCGCCCGCGCCGCGGCGCGCGAGGAAGGCTTGCTGGTCGGGATTTCGTCGGGCGCCGCCCTGTGGGCCGCGATCCAGGTGGCGCGCCGGCCGGAAAATGCGGGGAAGATGATCGTGACCATCATTCCCTCGTTCGGCGAACGCTATCTCAGCACGGCGCTGTACGCGAACCTGGCCGGCTGAAGCGGTTTATCTTTCCACTATCCAGGATAGCTGATCGTCGGGCCCCGACGAAGCATAGCGGTCCTTCCTGTCGATACGGCGCAGTTCCGCACGAGCCTTCCTGGCATCGGGCGGGATCGATCTTCGGCCTGGTTTGACTCGAAGCGGGCATTCCATTCGATAAATATGCGCCATTGTTCGACCGCGAGATCCAGTACCGATCGCGCGAGGGGGCATACCATGAAGGTGTCAATGAACTGGTCTTGTGCGTCGTCGATCAGGGACAGGAAGCGATGGGGTATGCCATCGATATCGGCAATGCCGGCCCTCGGACCGTCCCACCATCCGTTTTCCACGTAGACCTGCTCGGGCGCGCCGAAGGTTTGCATCTGCAGCTCGAGCCGCTCAGTGGGCGTGGTCATGATCGTGCCCATGGCCGTGATCATGCCCGTCCAGCGTGCAGTCATGGTGGGTCGTGCCTTCTTCCACCTGCAGGGTCGCGTGGTGGATCGCGAAATCGCTGCGCAGCCGCGCGGCGATCTCGTCCAGCACGTGGTCGCCCGGATAACCGCCCGGCATGACGACGTGGGCCGTCAGCGCGTTTTCGGTGGTGCTCAGCGCCCAGATATGCAGGTCGTGCACCTCCTTCACACCGGGCTGGCCGCGCAGGTAGTCGCGCACCTTGCCCGCATCGACGCCCGGCGGCACCGCCGCCATCGACAGCAGCACCGACTCGCGCAGCAGCGACCAGGTGCCGAGCACGATCACCACCACGATCGCCAGGCTCACCGCCGGGTCGATCCAGGTCCAGCCGGTGCCCATGATGACCAGGCCCGAGATCACCACGCCCAGTGACAGCGCCGCGTCGGCCGCCATGTGCAGGTAGGCGCCGCGCAGGTTCAGGTCGCCCTTGCTGCCTGCCATGAACAGCCAGGCCGAGAAACCGTTGATGACGACGCCGATGCCTGCGACGATCGACACCGTCAGGCCCTGCACCGGCGCCGGCTCGACGAAGCGCTGCACCGCCTCCAGCGCGATGGCGCCGCAGGCGACCATCAGGAGCAGGCCGTTGCCCAGCGCCGCCAGGATCGACGAGCCGCGCAAGCCGTAGGTATAGCGTCCGGTCGGCGCGCGTTTGGCCAGCGTGGCCGCACCCCAGGCCAGCACCAGGCCCAGCACGTCCGACAGGTTGTGGCCGGCGTCCGCCATCAGCGCGGTGGAGTGGGCGATGAAACCGTAGATGAATTCGATGGCGACGAACAGCGTGTTCAGGCCGATCGCCAGCGCGAACGCGCGGCCGTGGCCGGCCGGGTCGGGCATGTGGTGATGGTGGTGTCCGAAGCCGTGGGAGTGGCCGTGGTCGTGATCGTGGTCGTGATGCTGGCTCATGCGTCCATTCCATTGGCGGGTTCGGCGATGTGCTCGAACATATTGGCGAGCAGGCTGCTGATGTGGGCATCGGCAGCTGCGTAGAAAACCTGCTTGCCCTGGCGCTCGGCCTTGACGATGCGGGCGGCGCGCAGCAGGCGCAGGTGGTGGCTGACCAGCGAGCTGGACAGGTCGAGCGAAGCGGCGATGTCGCCTACCGCCGTCGGCTGCGACAGGCAGGCCAGCACGATGCGCAGGCGGGTGGCGTCGCCGAGCAGGTGGAAGAGGTCGGCGAGTTCTTCGACGGCGCCAGGGGCGTAATCCGGGTCGGGTTTCATATTCAACATGTGAAGATCTGTTCACATGTTATGTAAAAACGTCCCAATAGGCAAGCCAGTGAGGATCGCGATCGGGGGGAGCCATGCGCAACCGGTACTGGAAAGAGCCGATGAGGATGATGTATGGGCGCCGCATCTCACTGTCAGCAAACCGGGTCTGGTCCGAGGAGCCGCTGTTGCCCATGGCGGAAGGACGAGTTCCGCCTTGAGCCTGCTAAAGGTTTCTTGGAGCAATACGGCGTTCGGGAGGATCGCCCTCTTCAAAGCCGGCGACAAATAGCATGAGCAGGTCGCTCGGCACCTTCTCATGTCCTGCTTCGAGCAGATTGTTGGCAATCATCGTGAGTTTGACCGGGTTGGCCTCGCCCCCGGTATTGTCGACTGCGCGCCTTGTAACTTTGCCGAGCTCAAATGCTAATTCGGCAATTATCGATCTGCCTGTGTCGTTCATGTCATGTTCCTTCGTTGAGTATCTGGCTGGACTCCGCCGTCAAGATCAGCATAGCAGGTCACGGAGCCGAACAAGCGCAGTCCTTCAGGAGGACAGGAAACAACTCACAGCAGGCCTTGCCCCAGCCCTTCGAGCGTTTTCACCGCGGTCGCTTGAAGCCACTTCAGCACCAGCTGCGCCGTCGGCAGTGCGATTGCTTCGTCAATGCTTTGCCATGTTCCGCCCGGCAGCCGCGCCAAGCGTCGCTGCCGGCTCCGGCGCCAGGAAGCGGGTCGAGGGCCGGCCGTCGGCGTTGTGCTGCACGATGCGCAGCGGCCGTCCTTGCGGGTCGAGCCACACCTGGCCGATGCCGGCGCCGTTCCAGACACGTTCGCCATGCCGGCGCGTGTCGGGCAGGTGCGGCGTGAGGGCGAGATCGCGGCGCTGGGTGAACCAGTTCAGCGGCGAGCGCGGGGAATACAGCCAGCGGTTGAGGCGGTCGAACCATTCGAGCAGGCGGCGCGGGAACTCGTTCTTGATGCCGCTGCTGGTGATCTGCCAGACATGCGGCATGCGGTCCGCATCGCGCACCTCGACATCGTAGGCAAAGGAATAGTGCACGTCGCCCGACAGGACCACGTAGTTGCCGGGAGTGCGCGAATGGCGGACGATGTTCAGGATGCTGCTGGCCGCGCCGCGGTGCGCCATCCAGTTCTCGGCGTCGACGGTCAGGGCCAGGCCGGCGAAGGTCGCGACCCGTTGCACCACCTCGATCAGCTTGACCCCGAACATCGGCGTCGGCGAGACGATGACGGCGGCCGTCTCGTCCAGCAGCGCGTGCTGCAGCTCGGTCAAGGATTCCCAGTCCATCAGGCCGGAGGGATGGCCGGGCCGGCGCCGGTTGCGCCAGCGCCGGGTGCGGGTATCGAGCACGATGATCGTGGGCGTGGTCGGCAGCACGAAATCCCACTGGCGGAAGGACAGCAGGCGCTTGACCAGCGCGTCCTGCAGGGCCGCGTCCAGCCGGCCACCCGCGTCGCCCGCATCGCCTGTGGAGACCAGCGCCGCCGTATCGTCCAGTATCGTGTCGAACACGTCCGGGCGGTTGCCCCAGCCCTGGCACAGCATGTAGGCGATCAGCGCATTGCCCACGATGCGGCGCGCGAACGGATGTCCGTAGACCGTGGATTCCCACTTGGCCGACAGGTTCCAGTCGTCGGTGATGTCGTGGTCGTCGAAGATCATCAGGGTCTGCACGTGCGCGAGCAGGCGGGCGGCCCGCGGCAGGTCGTGGCAAAAGCCTGCCATGTCCCGCGACTCGCGCCGCCAGCGCTGCGCATGCCTCGGCATGAGCGGCGGCGCCGGCGCGTCCGCCACCAGCGCCCACGGCACGGGCGACCAGGCCAGCAGGTACATGGCCATCACCTCGGCCAGGGTCACCAGGTGGTTGTGCGCGTTCGCGGTGGTGAAGATCGGCTTTTCGCTGCCGCCGAAGAAGCGGTCGCGCAGCGCGTCGTTGGACCGGGCCGCGGGCAGCAGTTCTTCGCGCCGGTAGTAGCCGGCCGGGTGGCGGTACAGCGCCTCGCTGTCGGCGACCACGGCGCCGTCCAGGGATTCGCCGTACAGGCCCAGGCGTTCGATGAGCGCGTGGATCGCGGCCAGCATCGGCCCCGCCACGTCGTCGGCATACACCTGGTCGCCGCACAGCATGAGCATGGCGGGCCGCTCCTCGGCCTGTGCGATGTGTTCGGCCAACAGGGCGTCGGCGCGCGCCAGGCCGTCGCGCGCGGGATGGTGCGGCTTGCGGCAGGAGCCGAACAGGATGTTGTCGCTGCGGCTGCGCAGCACCAGGTTCGGCCGGGCCGCGCCGGCATGGAGCAGGTGCGGCGCCCAGTGCGCGATGCCGGCTTCCTTGCCGTCGTCCTGCGCAACGAGCAGGTCGTACTCGATGACGGTGTCCTGCGGCAGCGGCTCGGGCAGCACGGCGTCGATCAGGTGCAGGCAGGCGTGGCGGCCGACGCGCACCACGCGGCAGCTGCGCGCGTCGAGCGCCAGGCGCCGCGGCGCAGCACCCCCGGGCGCCAGCACCAGCGTCAGGTCGAGCGGCGCGCTGCCGACCAGCCATAGCACCAGGCGGCCCGGCTCGAGGCGGCGCAGGATGGGACCGGCCAGCACGGGTGGCAGGCCCGCGGGGACGGGAGTCTGGGTCAATCGGGCACGATACTGGTTGGATGAACGAACCAGTGTAGCAGACGCGCCGGAGCGCCCGCGGACGCCACGTCAGGGTGCGGGCCGGGGCAGCTGCCCGTCGCTGTCGCGCACTTCCGCTGTCCCCAGGCCGAGCGGCTGCAACTGCGGCAGGATGCGTTTCCGGTCACCGACCGCGATCACCTTCATCCTGGAGGGATCGAGATGGGTGCGCGCCGCATCCTGCACCTGGCTCGCGGTGACGGCGCGCAGCTGCGCCGGCAGCTTGCTGTAGTAATCCAGCGGCAGGCCATAGACGAACAGCTCCACCAGGCTGGAGCCGACATCGGCATTGGTCTCGAACTGGCCCGGCAGCGACAGCAGCATGGCGTCGCGCGCCGCCGCCAGTTCGGCAGCCGGCAAGGGCGCAGCGCGCATGCCCTCGACTTCCTTGAAGATCTCGCGCACCGAGGCGCCGGTATGCGCGCGTTCGACGGTGCTGTCGATGAGGAAGGGACCTTGTGTGCGGTCGAAGCGAAAGCCCGAATAGATGCCGTAGGTGTAGCCCTTGGTCTCGCGCAGGTTGTTGTTCAAACGGCTGGAGAACATGCCGCCCAGCGCGCCGTTCATCACCTGCAGCGCGGCGAAGTCCGGAGTCGAACGGGCCACGCCGGGACCGATCACGCGCAGCGCGGTCTGGCCGGCGCCGGGATGATCGACCACGACCAGGCGCGCCTTCGTACCTTGCGGCGCATCCGGTTCGCCGGCGGGCGCATCGGCGGCCTTCCAATCGCCGAAGTGCGCTTCCACCAGCGCCTTCAGGTCCGCCAGCTTGATGTCGCCCGACACCACCAGCGCCGCATTCGACGGCACGTAGTGGCGGCGCCAGAAGCCAACGAGGTCGTCGCGCGTGACGGTTCGGATCGCCGGCTCGGTGCCGAGCTGGCCGTAGCCTTTCGGGTGCTTGCTGCCGTAGAAGGCGCCGGCGGCCGCGATCGCGGCCACGGTTTCCGGATCGTCGCGCTGCTGGATCAGGTCATTCACGCGGCTGCTGCGCTGGCGCTCGACTTCGGCGGTCGGGAAGGCCGGGTGCAGTGCGACGTCGGCCAGGATGGCGAGCGCCGGGGCGAAGCTGGCGCGCAGGGACAGCAGCGAGACCGAGGAAGCGTCCACGCCGCTGCCGGTGTCCAGAAAAGCGCCGAGCTGCGCGATCTCGTCGGCGATCTGCGGCGCGCTGCGGGTGGCCGTGCCTTCTTCCAGCATCTGCGCCGTGAAGCCGGCCAGGCCGGGCAAGGTGTCCGGATTGGCGGCGCTGCCGCTGCGCAGCACCAGCTGGGCCGACACCAGGGGCAGGGCTGGATTGTGGTGGTGCAGGACCGTGAGGCCGTTGGCGAGCTTGAAGGTCTCGCCCTGCGGCAGCGTGAAGGCGGGCGCCGGGCCGGCTTGCGGCGCCTTTGCGCGCCAGGCTTCCGGCGTGTTGATGCCCTGGCTGGCGGATTTTCCCGCGCGCGGCGTGCGTGGGCGCGGCGGGTCGATCACCACTGGACTGCCGGGCAGGCCGGTAACGACGGCGCGGGCGTTCTTCGCGAGGTAGCTGCGCACCACGCGCTGCACGTCCTGCGGCGTCACGCGGCGCAGCGCCTCGATGTCCTTGGCGAGGTAGCCCGGGTCGCCCGTGTACTGGTTGTAGTGGTTCAGCTGGTCCGCGAGGCCGTCGCCGCCCAGCTTTTCCATGGAACTCAGGAGCGCGGTCTCGAGGCTGTTGCGGGCGCGTTCGACTTCGCGCTGCGACGGACCCTGCTCGCGCAGCAGCGCCAGCTCCGCGTCGACCGCCGCTTCGAGCGTGCGCGCGTCGACGCCGTTCTTCGCGATGACGTCGATGACGAAGGTCGAGGTGATGCCGTAGGAGTTCTGCGCCGCGTCGACTTCCTGCGCGATCTGGCGCTCGTAGACCAGGGATTTATACAGGCGGCTCGACTTGCCGCCGCCGAGGATCTCGGCCGCCACCGCCAGCTCGATGTCGCCCGGCTGGTAGGCTTGGGGCGTGAGCCAGCCCATGAACACGCGCGGCAGCTCGACCCGGTCGTGCACCACGACCCGGCGCTCGCTCGTGATCGGCGGCGTCTTCACGGCCGGCCGCGCCACCGGCTCGCTGCGGCGCAGGCCGCCGAAGTAGCGTTCCACCAGGGCGCGGGTTTTCGCCTTGTCGATGTCGCCGGCGATCACGATGCTGGCGTTGTTGGGGCCATAGTAGCGCGCGAAGAACTGGCGCACGTCGTCGAGCTTCGCGGCCTGGATGTCCGCGTGCGAACCGATGATCGGCGAATAATAGGGGTGGTCCTTGGGGAACATCGCGTGCGCCAGGGCTTCCTCGACCACGCCATAGGGCTCGCCCTCGACGGTCTGGCGGCGCTCGTTGCGCACCACGTCCTGCTGGTTGGTCAAGGCCTTCTGGTCGAGCACGTCGAGCAGGTAGCCCATGCGGTCGGCGTGCACCCACAGGGCCAGTTCCAGCTGGTTCGACGGCACCGTGTCGTAGTAGTTGGTGCGGTCGTAGTCGGTGCTGCCGTTGCTGTCGGTGGCGCCGGCGCCCTCCAGCAGCTGGTCGGCCAGGCCGCGCGGGATGTGGCGGGTGGCCGAGAACATCATGTGCTCGAACAGGTGGGCGAAGCCGCGCAGGCCGGGCGCCTCGTCGGCGGGGCCGACGTGGTACCAGATGTTGACCGCGACGATGGGCAGGCGCCGGTCTTCGACCAGGATCAGCTGCAGGCCGTTGGACAGGGTGGTTTTTTCATACGCCACGGTGGGCAGCGGCGTCTGGGCGTGCGGTTCGGAAGGAAGGGATGCGAGCATGAACAGGGACAGCAGGATGAATGGCTTGAGCAGCGAGAAGGGCTTCATGGCGTGCTCCAGGACGCTAGTATAACGGGATCAGTGGCACGCCCGGCGGCCGTGGTCCGGCGCCGACCCCGCCGGCACCCGGCCTGGCTCGGCCGGCAGGAAGCGCCAGGCGTAGGCATCCGCCAGCAGGCGCAGTTCGAGCACGCCGTCCAGGTTCGCTTCGCGCGCCTCGCTGTTGGGCTGGAAGAAAACGAAGGGCGTGGCATAGGCGCCGCCGGTGCCGACCACGAACTGGCGCACCCCGCGCGCCGCATCCAGCCGGCCGTCGGCGTCCTGCGGCGCGAAGCGCTCGTAATCGTGGTCGTGCCCCGACAGCACCAGCTCGGCGCCGGCCGCGTGCAGCAACTGGAAGGCATCGCGCATGCGCCCCGGCGGCGGATGGCCGCCCGAGCTGTACAGCGGGTGGTGCCAGAAGGCGAGGGTGCATTTCGCCGGGTCCTTCTTCAACTCGTCGCGCAGCCAGGCGATCTGCGCCGCATGCGCCGCGCCCTTCAGGTTGCTGTCGAGCGAGATGAGGTGCCAGCCGCCCAGCCGCAGGCTGTAGTAGCCGCGTCCCGCGCGCTCGCCGAAGTAGGCAAAGTAGGGCTTGGCGCCGGGCGTGGCGTATTCGTGGTTGCCGGGTGTGGGCCAGGTACGGTCGCGAAAGCGCCCCCAGGTCGGCGCGTAGCAGTTGGCGAACTCGCTCGCCGCGCCGACCGGGTAGGTGTGGTCGCCCAGGCTCAGCACCGCGGCGCGCGGGTCGGCGCGCAGCAGCGGCTCGACCAGGGCGGCGGTGGCGGCGGCGCCGGACCAGCGCGGGTCGGGATGCTTGCAGCGCGCGATGTCGCCGGCCGCGTAAACGGTGTAGACCTCGGCGGCGCCAAGCAGCGGCGCGGCCGCCAGCAGCAGCAGCGCGCCCATGAGGGCGCGGCTACTCAATGAAGCGCAGCAGGCCCTGCAAGGCGTGCGCCACGGCCTGCTCGCGCACCGCCTGGCGGTCGCCCTGGAACACCAGGCGCTCGGTAAAGGTCGTGTCGCCGCGCGCCCAGCCGAAGCAGACCGTGCCCACGGGCTTGCCCGGCACCGCGCCGGTGGGGCCGGCGATGCCCGTGGTGGAGACCGCGACGTCGGCCGTGCTGTTGCCCAGCGCCCCTTCGGCCATGCGGCCGGCGACTTCCTCGCTGACCGAGCCGAACTGCGCGATCAGCGCGGCCGGGACTTCCAGCAATTCGGTCTTGGACACGTTGGAATAGGTGACGAAACCGCAGTCGAACCAGGCGGTGGAGCCGGCGACGTCGGTGATGGCCTGCGAGATGCCGCCGCCGGTGCAGGATTCCGCGGTGGACAGCACCAGGCGCCTGGCCTCGAGCGCCCGGCCTACTTTGCTGGCAAGATCGAAAATATCGTTGGTCACGAGAGGCTCCTTGGGGTACTGTCCAGGCCGATGAAAGGATCGAGGATAATGCGCGAACCGGCGCCGCCGCTTGATGCAGGCCACATCGGAGGCGCGCAGTTCATTCTAGCGCGCTCCGCACCCATCCGGCACACGGCGCCCCGATTCAATTGCGCCGCGTATGTACGCACGACGGCAGGGGCGCATTGTGAAAGGTTCCGTGCGACATGACACTTTACGGTAGGCTATGCTGGCTCGCCCGCCGTCCAAGCGGCGGGCCTCCTTTTTCCCGTTTTTTGCAGGACCCAGGAATGCCGCTCGAACGATCTGCGCGTGACCGGATGGGGCCGGCGCAACCGTGCGGCACGGCGGCGCGCCCGGCTCCCGCCGACCCATCCGCCCGGCCGGAGGCCGCATGACGCCCCTGCGTTCGATCCGCAGCAAGCTGGTGTCGGCGGTGATGGCGACCACGCTCGCCGCGCTGCTGGTGTCGATCGCCATCATCATCGGCTACGACCTGCGCAGCTACCAGCGCGCCCTGCTCATCGACCTCTCGACCCAGGCCGAACTGGTCGGCCACATGTCCTCGGCCGCACTGACCTTCGACGACCCGCGCCTGGCCAACGAGAACCTGGCGCTGCTGCGCACCCGCCCGATGGTGCGCGCGGCCGCCATCTACGACGCCAACGGCGAGCTGTTCGCCTCCTACCAGGGCAAGGACGAGACGCGCGCCATGCCGGCCCAGCTGTCCGGGACGCCGCGCAGCGACCGCGACGACCTGGTGGTCCACCACCGCATCGTCGAAAACGGCGAGACCCTCGGCACGGTCTACCTGCGCGCCGAGAACCAGCTGGTCGCGCGCACCCTCGATTACCTCAGCATCGCGCTCGGGGTCACGCTGCTGGCGATGGGCGTGGCCTACCTCCTGATGCGCCGCATGGGCCGCGTCGTGACGGCGCCGATCGTCGCCCTCACCGAGATCGCGCGCGACGTGGTCGCCACCCGCGACTATTCGCGCCGCGCGCCGCGCATCAGCGACGACGAGGCGGGCGAGCTGGTCGACTCCTTCAACGCCATGCTGCGCGAGATCGAAGGCCGCACCCGCGAGCTGGAAACCTCCAGCATCCAGACCGCGCGCGAGGCGGCCGAGCGTTCGCGCGCCCAGCAGGAAGTGATGCGGCTGAACGAGCAGCTCGAGCAGCGCGTCGACGAACGCACCCTGCAGCTGGCCCTGGCGAACGCCGAACTGGCCAACGCCATCGAAGAGGCGAGGAGCGCCAACCAGGCCAAATCCGCCTTCCTGTCGTCGATGAGCCACGAGCTGCGCACGCCGCTCAACGCCATCCTCGGCTTCGCCCAGATCCTCACCAGCGATTCGCTGCCCTCGACCCTGGAGCAGAAGAAGGAGTTCGCGAACCACATCCTGAAGAGCGGCCGCCATTTGCTCACCCTGATCAACGAGATCCTCGACCTGGCCAAGGTGGAGTCGGGCACCGTGACCCTGTCGATGGAGCCGGTGGCGCTCGCCGACACCCTGCTGGAAACCCGCACCATGGTCGAGCCGATCGCGGCCGGCCGCGGGGTGCGGGTGCTGTATCCGGACGTGACGGGGGCGGTGGTGCTGGCCGACCGCACCCGCCTGAAGCAGGTGCTGCTGAACCTCCTGTCGAACGCGGTCAAGTACAACCGCGAGGCCGGCGCCGTGGTGCTCGGCTGCGAGCAGGTGGGCCCGAGCCGGATCCGCCTGTCGGTGCAGGACACCGGCGCCGGGCTCGATGCCGAGCAGGTCGCCAGCCTGTTCCAGCCCTTCAACCGGCTCGGCCAGGAAGGCGGGCAGCAGGAGGGCACCGGCATCGGCCTGGTGGTCACCAAGCGCCTGGTGGAGCTGATGGGCGGCCAGATCGGCGTCAGCAGCAGCCCCGGCGTGGGCAGCGTGTTCTGGATCGAACTGGCCACCACCGCGCCGCTGGCGCCGCACGTGCAGGAGGAGGAGGCGCAGGAGACAAGCGAAGCGGCGGCCCTGCCGGGTGACGGCGAGCCGCACCTGATCCTGTACGTCGAGGACAATCCGGCCAACCTGCGCCTGGTGGAAGAGATCATCCGCTTCCGCACCGACCTGCGCCTGCTGTCGGCGCTCGACGGCCACGTCGGCCTGTCGCTGGCGCGCGCGCACCTGCCCGAGATCATCCTGCTCGACCTGAACCTGCCCGGCATGAGCGGCCTCGAGGTGCTGCGCCAGCTGCGCGCCGACCCGGCGACCGCCGGCATCCCGGTGTTCGCGCTCTCCGCCAACGCCATGCCGCGCGACATCGAGCGCGGGCGGGCGGCGGGCTTCAACCGCTACCTGACCAAACCGATCGAGATCGACAAGTTCACCGAAGCGATCAACAGTACCCTGGCCCAGCTCCGCACCGCGCAAGGCGGCGGGGCGGCCGCAAGGAAGGCCGAATGATTTCCCTGAACGACATCCGCCGCGCGCGCATCCTCGTCGTGGACGACGAGCCCGTCAACGTCCAGCTGCTCGAATACCTGCTCAAGACCACGGGCTACGAGAACGTCACGGCGACCTACGACCCGCGCCAGGTCGTGTCCCTGCACCTGAAGCACCGCTTCGACCTGATCATCCTCGACCTGCACATGCCGGACATGGACGGCTTCGACGTGATGGAAGCCCTGAAACCGCTGGAAGCCGATTCCTGGCTGCCGGTGCTGGTGGTGACGGCCGAGCCGGACAAGAAGCTGGCCGCGCTCGAAGCCGGCGCGCGCGACTTCATCGGCAAGCCCTTCGACACGGTCGAGGTGATGACCCGCATCCGCAACCTGCTGGAAGTGCGCCTGCTGCACCGCGAGTCGCAGGACTACGGCGTGCAGCTCGAGCGCGAGGTGCGCGAACGCACCGCCGAGCTGGCGCGCTTTCGCGGCGCGATGGACGCCACGCCCGACGCCATCTTCCTGATCGACACCGCCAGCATGGCGATCGTCGACGTGTCCGACGGCGCCTGCCGCATGCTGGGTTTCTCGCGCGACGCCCTGATGCGGATCGACCCGGTGGCGCTGGGCCTGGCCACGCGCGAGCTGCTCGAACGCCACCTGGCGGAGGCCGCGCGCGCGGGGCTGGACGGCGGCGGCGAGGAGCAGGCGCGTTTCGATGCGCTGCCCGGCGACATCGTCGAAACCGAGCTGCTGCGCGCCGGCGGGCAGGGCGCGGTGCAGGTCGAGATCAGCTGGAAGCTGCAGGACCTGGGAAAAAGCCGCATGCTGATCGCGGTGGTGCGCGACATCAGCGAGCGCCTGCACGCGCAGGAAAAGCTGCTGCACATGGCCAGCTACGACGCGCTCACCGGCCTGTCGAACCGCACCCTGTTCTTCCGCAACCTGCGCGACGCGATCGAACTGGCGCGCGACAAGAACTGGCGGGTGGCGGTGCTGTGCATCACCCTGGACCGCTTCAAGATCATCAACGATTCGCTCGGCACCCAGCTCGGCGACGAGCTGCTGCGCCAGTTCAGCGGCCGCCTGGTGCGGGTGGCGCGGGTGCGCGATTCGGTCGGGCGCCTGGGCGGCGACGAGTTCGCGCTGACGCTCTCGATGCAGCGCGACCAGCAGGAAGCGGTGAACGTGGCCAACGAAGTGCGCGAGATGCTGCGCACGCCCTTCGATCTGCACGGCCAGCAGGCCGCGCTGACGGCCAGCATCGGCATCGCCATGTACCCGGACGACGCGACCGAACCTGGCACCCTGGTGAAGTACGCCGACACCGCGATGGTGCGCGCCAAGGAGGCCGGGCGCGACGGCTACCGCTTCTTCACCGCCGGCATGAATGTGCAGGTGCTGGCGCGCCTCGACCTCGAACTGGCGCTGCGCGGGGCGCTCGAGGGCGGGCAGTTCGTGCTCTACTACCAGCCCAAGCTGGAGCTGAACACCGGCCGCATCTCGGGCGTGGAAGCGCTGCTGCGCTGGAACCGGCCCGGCTACGGCCTGGTGTACCCGGCCGAATTCGTGCCGATCATGGAAGAGACCGGGCTGGTGGTGCGGGTCGGCGACTGGATCGTCGACGAAGCCTGCCGCCAGATCGCGGCCTGGAACGCGGAAGGCATCCGCGACGTACGGGTGGCGGTGAACGTGTCGAGCCGCCAGTTCGTCGAAGGCGACCTGGAAGGCGTGATCCGCGCCTCGCTGGAGAAGCACGGCGTCGAGCCGGGCATGCTGGAACTCGAGCTGACCGAAAGCGCGCTGATGTCGAACGCCGAGCACACCATCGGCGTGCTGGGGCGCCTGAAGGAACTCGGCATCCGCATCGCGATCGACGATTTCGGCACCGGCTATTCGTCGCTGGCTTACCTGAAGCGCTTCCCGATCGACAAGCTGAAGATCGACATCGCGTTCGTGCGCGACATCGTCACCAACCCGGACGACGCGGCGATCGCGCTGGCCATCATCAGCATGGCGCACAGCCTGCACATGCAGGTGATCGCCGAGGGCGTCGAAACGCGCGCCCAGATGGCCTATTTGCGCCGCCACCGTTGCGACGAGATCCAGGGCTTCCACTTCTCGCGCGCGCTGCCCGCCGACGAACTGGCCCGGCTGGTGCAGGTCAACCACGCCCAGCCGGACACCCCGCCGGACCCGGACGACAAGGTGCAGACCTTGCTGATCGTCGACGACGACGTCAACGTGCTCACCGCGCTGCACCGCTTGTTCAGGCGCGACAACTACCGGGTGCTGACGGCGTCGTCGCCGGCCGAGGGGTTCGAGTTGCTGGCGCTGTACCGGGTGCAGGTGATCCTGTGCGACCAGCGCATGCCGGTGATGAGCGGGACCGAATTCCTCAGCAAGGTCAAGGAGATGTATCCGGAGACGATCCGGATCATCCTGTCGGGATATACCGGGGTGGAGACGGTGCTCGATTCGATCAACCGCGGTGCGATCTACCGCTTCTATACGAAGCCGTGGCATGACCTGCAGCTGCGGGAGAATATTCGGCTGGCGTTCCGGCATTACTGGCTGACGTATGGGCCGTATGATGATCGGAAGGTGCCGAGGGAAGAGAAGGAGGGTGGTGGTTCGCCGGCTGAACTTGGATCCCGGCCTGCGCCGGGAGTCTTAGGCGCCAGTGGCGCGTAAGACGGTCTTGAGGCCAACTCAGTAAGCACGTCGTTCCGGCGAAGGCCAAAGTGATGCCACTGGCATCACTTCGGCCAAGTTCAACCGAAGTGATCCCACCCGCTCAGCTTGAGGTCGACCGACGCACCGTGCGCATCGACGAACCGTAATCCCGCTTCAGCCTCGATCCGCCCCACCCGCGTCACCGCCGTCCCACTCGCCCGGCCGGCCTCGAGCACCGCTTCACGATTAGCAACCGGCGCCGTAAAGCACAACTCATAATCATCCCCACCCGCCGCGGTGAACCTGCGCCTCAGCGCCCGATCCTGCCGCGCCAATACCGGCCCCGCCGGCAGCGCATCCACGTCCAGCGTGGCGCCGACGCGCGACGCCGCCAGGATGTGCCCGATATCCCCCACCAGCCCATCCGAGATATCCAGCGCCGCACGCGCAACCGGCCGCGCCGCCAGCGCCAGCCCGAGCGCCACGCGCGGCGCCGGCATGTGCATCCGCTGCGCCGCCTGCGCGTGATCGTCCGCGGATAGCGTCAACTCGTCCCAAGCCACCGCCAGGGCCAGGCGCGCATCCCCCAGCGTCCCCGATACCCAGACATCGTCCCCGACCCTTGCCGCGTCGCGCCGCAGCGCGTGCCCCGGCATCAGCTCGCCGAACACGGTGATGCAGATATTGAGCGGCCCCTTGGTCGTGTCGCCCCCGATCAGTTCGCAATCGTGCGCATCGGCCAGCGCGAACAGCCCGCGCGAAAACCCGTCCAGCCACACCGGGTCGGCCGCCGGCAATGCGAGGGCCAGCGTGAACCCGAGCGGCCGCGCCCCCATCGCCGCCAGGTCCGACAGGTTCACCGCCAGGCTTTTATGGCCCAGCATGAAGGGATCGGCCCCGGCAAAGAAATGCCGGTCCTCGACCAGCATGTCGGAGGAAATTGCCAGCTGGAAGCCAGGCGTGGGCGTGAGCAGCGCGCAATCGTCGCCGATGCCGAGATCGGCGCGCCCTGGCCGGTCGCGCTTGAAGAACTGCTTGATGAGGTCGAATTCGGAAAGCATGGCACCGATTGTACCGATTTATAAGACGGACTAATGGATGAGCTTGACTTATTGGCAAGTCTTATGCATCAAAGTGCTTCTTGTTGAAAATACGTAGCCTTTGTCAAAGCCCGGTCTGATAAAATTGGAGGTTCCCCTCTAGTTTCAGGAAGGCTGCCCGGCATGGACTCGTCATCGGACAAAAAAGAAGAATTGCGTCAACAACTGCGTGCAGCAGCACTCGAATATCACCAGATTCCCCGTCCCGGCAAGATCAGCGTGACGCCCACCAAGGGCCTGCTGAACCAGCGCGACCTGGCGCTGGCCTATTCGCCGGGCGTCGCCGCCCCTTGCGAGGAAATCGTCAAGGACCCGGCCAACTCGTACAAATACACGGCGCGCGGCAACCTGGTCGCCGTGATCTCGAACGGCACCGCCGTCCTCGGCCTCGGCAACATCGGCCCGCTGGCCTCGAAGCCGGTCATGGAAGGCAAGGGCGTGCTGTTCAAGAAATTCGCCGCGATCGACGTGTTCGACATCGAGGTCAACGAAAGCGATCCCGATAAACTGGTCGACATCATTGCCTCGCTCGAGCCTACTTTTGGGGGCATCAACCTGGAAGACATCAAGGCGCCCGAGTGCTTCTACATCGAGCGTAAGCTGCGCGAGCGGATGAAGATTCCGGTCTTCCACGACGACCAGCACGGCACCGCCATCATCGTCGGCGCGGCCATCCTGAACGGCCTGAAAGTGGTCGGCAAGGACATCAAGCACTGCAAGCTGGTGGTCTCCGGCGCCGGCGCGGCCGCGCTGGCCTGCCTCGACCTGATCGTCGACCTCGGTTTCCCGATCGAGAACATTTTCGTGACCGACCTGGCCGGCGTGGTCTACAAAGGCCGCACCGAGCTGATGGACCCGGACAAGGAACGCTTCGCGCAAGAGACCGAGCACCGCTCGTTGCGCGACGTGATTCCGGGCGCCGACATCTTCCTCGGCCTGTCGGCCGGCGGCGTCCTGAAACAGGACATGGTCGCCACCATGGCGCCGAACCCGCTGATCCTGGCGCTGGCCAACCCGAATCCGGAAATCCTGCCGGAAGACGTGAAGGCCATCCGCAGCGACGCCATCATCGCGACCGGCCGTTCGGACTATCCGAACCAGGTCAACAACGTCCTGTGCTTCCCCTACATGTTCCGCGGCGCCCTGGACTGCGGCGCGACCACCATCACGCGCGAAATGGAAATCGCGGTGGTGCACGCGATCGCCGACCTGGCCCACGCCGAGCAGTCGGACATCGTGGCCTCGGCCTACGGCATCGCCAACCTGTCCTTCGGCCCGGAATACCTGATCCCGATGCCGTTCGACCCGCGCCTGCTGACGCACATCGCCCCGGCGGTGGCCAAGGCGGCCCAGGACGGCGGCGTCGCCACCCGTCCGATCGAAGACCTCGCGGCCTATGCCGAGAGCCTGCAGCAGTTCGTCTACCGCAGCGGCACCTTCATGAAGCCGCTGTTCTCGGTCGCGAAGAAGGCGCCGCTGGAAGCCAAGCGCATCGTCTACGCCGAGGGCGAGGACGAGCGCGTGCTGCGCGCGGTGCAGGTGGTGGTCGACGAGAAGCTGGCGCGCCCGATCCTGGTCGGCCGTCCGGCGGTGCTGGAAAAGCGCATCGAGAAGTTCGGCCTGCGCCTCAAACTGGGCCAGCACGTGGACGTGATCAACCCCGACTTCGACGAGCGCTATCGCGACTACTGGCAGGCCTACTACGAGCTGGGCATGCGCAAGGGCGTGACCATCGACATGGCCAAGCTCGAGATGCGCCGCCGCCATACCCTGATCGGCGCGATGATGGTCAAGAAGGGAGATGCCGACGGCCTGATCTGCGGCACCTACGGCACCACCCAGATGCACCTGCACTACATCGACCAGGTGCTGGGCAAGCGCGAAGGCAGCAAGGTCTACGCGGCGATGAACTTCCTGATCACCCAGGACCGCCAGCTGGCCATCGTCGACACCCACGTCAACGAGAACCCGAGTGCCTGCGAACTGGCCGAGATCACCGTGATGGCGGCGGAGGAGATGGAACGCTTCGGCATCCAGCCGCGCGCGGCCCTGCTGTCGCACTCGAACTTCGGCACCTCGAACAGCGAGTCGGCGCAGAAGATGCGCGCCGTGCTGCCGCTGGTGCAGGCCAGGAAGCCGGACCTCGAAATCGACGGCGAGATGCATGGCGACACCGCGATCGAAGCCAAGGTGCGCATGAAGATCATGCCGAACTCGAAGCTCACCGGTGACGCCAACCTGCTGGTGATGCCGAACATCGACGCCGCCAACATCTCCTACAACCTGGTCAAGAGCGCTGCCGGCAACGGCATCGCGATCGGCCCGGTCCTGCTCGGATGCGCCCGCCCGGTGCACATCCTGACCCCGTCGTCGACGGTGCGCCGCATCGTCAACATGACCGCGCTGTGCGTGGTGGACGCGGTCTCGCAACGCTGATCGTTTTGTAACGGGTGGTCGTTATCGGCCACCCGATTTTGCGTTGCCTCAAACGAACATGTCATCTGTTCGTCATCATTCGTCGCTGTTTGTCTTCACGCAAATACAACGGTAACAAACCGTAAGCAGGCGACGTACCCCAGCCGTTTGGGGGCATAATGTCGGTATAAGTGTTGCATTAATTGCAGCTATTCCTATCGTGCAAGGGGACGACCGTTTCCTCTCTGTTACAATCCGGGCTTTGCTGTGTCTGGCGGCCTGCGAGACCATCTTCTAGAAATCCAAGAATATGCAAACTTCCAAAAGAGCCTTGATCACTGGCATTACCGGCCAGGATGGCGCCTATCTCGCGCAGATCCTCCTGGAAAAGGGCTACCACGTGACGGGCACTTTCCGCCGCTCCAGCTCGGTGAACTTCTGGCGCATCGAAGAGCTCGGCATCCAGGCGCACCCGAACCTGAACCTGGTCGAATACGACCTGACCGACCTGTCCTCCAGCATCCGCCTGATCGACACCAGCAAGCCGGACGAGGTCTACAACCTGGCGGCGCAGAGCTTCGTCGGCGTCTCCTTCGAGCAGCCGGTTACCACCGCCTCGATCACCGGCCTGGGCGCCGTCAACCTGCTGGAAGCGATCCGCATCGTCAATCCGAAGATCCGCTTCTACCAAGCGTCCACTTCCGAGATGTTCGGCAAGGTGCAGGCCATCCCGCAAGTCGAAGAGACCCCGTTCTACCCGCGCAGCCCCTACGGCGTGGCCAAGCTGTACGCGCACTGGATGACGGTCAATTACCGCGAGTCTTACGGCATCTTCGGTTCCTCGGGCATCCTGTTCAACCACGAGTCGCCGCTGCGCGGCCGTGAATTCGTCACCCGCAAGATCACCGACTCGGTCGCCAAGATCGTCCTGAACAAGCTCGACGTGCTGGAACTGGGCAACCTGGACGCCAAGCGCGACTGGGGCTTCGCCAAGGAATATGTCGAAGGCATGTGGCGCATCCTGCAGGCCGACGAGCCGGACACCTTCGTGCTGGCCACCAACCGTACCGAGACCGTGCGCGACTTCGTCAGCATGGCCTTCAAAGGCGCCGGCATCACCGTCGAATTCACCGGCGAAGGCGAGAACGAAGTCGGCCACTGCGCCCGCACCGGCAAGGCGCTGGTGCGCGTGTCGCCGAAGTTCTACCGCCCGGCCGAAGTCGACCTGCTCATCGGCGACCCGGCCAAGGCCAAGCGCGTGCTCGGCTGGGAGCCGAAGACCTCGCTGGAAGAGCTGTGCCAGATGATGGTCGACGCCGACCTGCGCCGCAACGAAATCGGCTTCTCGTTCTAAATCATGGAACGCGTGGCGACGGACGACATTCCTGCCTTCATCGGCGGCAGGGAAGGCGAGGGGCGCCGCGCGCTCATCACGGGACTGCGCGGCTTTACCGGCCGCTACCTGGCGCAGGAACTCAGCAACGCCGGCTACCGTGTGATCGGCACGGTGATGCCGGGCGAGGAAACCGGCCCGGACATCTACCCGGTCGACCTGATGGACCGCGAGGCGGTGCAGCGCGTGGTCGACGAGGTCCAGCCGGACGTGGTCGCCCACCTTGCCGGCATCGCCTTCGTTGCCCACAGCAACGCCGAACTGATCTACCGCGTCAACGTGGTCGGCACGCGCAACCTGCTGGAAGCGTTGGCGGGTGGCGGGCATCGTCCCACCAGCGTGCTGCTGGCCTCGTCGGCCAACATCTACGGCAACGCCAGCGTGCCCGTCATCGACGAGAACGTGGCGCCGTCCCCGGCCAACGACTACGCCGTCTCCAAGCTGGCGATGGAATACATGGCGCGCCTGTGGATGGACAAGCTGCCGATCGTCATTGCGCGCCCGTTCAACTACACCGGCATCGGCCAGGCCGAGAACTTCCTGCTGCCGAAGATCGTCTCCCACTTCCGCCGCAACGAACAGCGCATCGAGCTGGGTAACCTGGCGATCGCGCGCGATTTTTCCGACGTGCGCATGGTGGCGCGCGCCTACCGGCGCCTGCTGGCCGTGGCGCCCGGCGGCGAAGCCTTCAACGTCTGCTCGGGGGCCTCGCATTCGCTGGCCAACCTGATCGACATGATGAGCGAGATCGCCGGCTACCACATCGACGTGCAGGTGAACCCCGCTTTTGTCCGCGCCAACGACGTGCTCACCCTGGCGGGCAGCAACAGCAAGCTGACCGCGGTGATCGGCCAGCTCGACCCGACGCCGCTGTCCGAGACGCTGCGCTGGATGTACCTGGCGTGAGCAATGGCGGTCTCACCGTCGGACTCGGAACGACCATGATCGAACCGGGCCTGACCAAGGGCCGCCTCGACGGCATCGGCGTCTACACGCAAGCCCTGCTGCGCCACCTGCCGCGCGCCGGCTGCCAGGTCGCTCCGTATTCCTGGCCGCGCCCGCGCTCCGCACGCGGGGCGGATATCACTGTTGGCCAGGCGCTGCCGCAATCCTTCGAAGCCGCTTCCATCGTGGATCTGGTGACGCCCGCCGCGCACCGCGTGCACATGCCTGCGGATATTTTCCACGCCACCGATTACCGCATCGTGCGCATGGACTGCCCGGTGGTGGCGACCCTGCACGACGCGCTCCCCATCAAATATCCCGAGTGGTGCAGCCCGCGCCTGCGCCGCACCAAGAACTGGCTGCAGCGCAAGGCGATCGCGAAAGCCGACCACGTGATCGCGGTCTCGCACTTCGCCACCACCGAACTGGTGGAATATTTCGGCGTCGATCCGCGCCGCATCTCGGTGGTGCTGAACGGCGTCGATCCGGAATGGCTGCAAGAGGCCGATCCGCAGGCGGTGGCGGCGGCGCTAGCGCGCTACCAGCTACGCCCCGGCTATTTCCTCACTGTCGGCACGCTGCAGCCGCGCAAGAACGTCGAGCGCCTGCTGGATGCCTGGCTGCTGCTGCCCAAGCTGCTCCGCGAAGAACGCGGCCTGGTCGTGGTCGGCGCGCCCGGCTGGCGCTGCGAGACCCTGCTGGCGCGCCTGGCGGCCGCCCGTGAAGCCGGCGAGAACGTCGTGTGGCTGGACAAGGTTCTGGAAGCACAAGACCTGCGCCTGCTGTACGCCGGCGCCGGCGTCTTCGTCTTTCCTTCGCTGTACGAAGGCTTCGGCATCCCGGTGCTGGAAGCCTTCGCCGCCCGCATTCCCGTGGTGGCCTCGAACGCCAGCTCGCTGCCCGAGGTGACGGCCGGCGCCGCCCTCGAGGTCGATCCGCTCGACACCGCGGCGATGGCCGACGCCATGCGCATCCTGGCCGAGAACGCCCCCGAGCGCGCGCGCTGCGTCGCCGCCGGCCGGGCGCGCGCCGAACAACTGACCTGGCAGGACACCGCACGGCAAACCGCCGACGTGTACCGCGCCGTCCTTTCGCAGTAAGCTCCCAACATGCGTGTCCTTCATTTCTACAAGACGTACTATCCGGACTCGGTCGGCGGCATCGAACAGGTGATCCGCCAGCTGTGTGTCGGCACGACGCGCCTGGGCGTGACCAATACCGTGCTGTCGCTGTCGCGCCAGAAAAACCTGGCGCCGATCCAGTTCGACGGCCACACCGTGGTCCGCATGCCGCTCAATTTCGAGATCGCCTCGAACGCCTGCTCGATCCAGTCGCTGGGCGCGCTGTCGCGCATGGCGCGCGAGGCGGACGTGGTGCACTACCACTTCCCCTGGCCCTTCATGGACCTGGCGCACTTCATGGCGCGCGTGGACAAGCCGACCGTGGTCAGCTACCACTCCGACATCGTGCGCCAGAAGCGCTGGCTGCGCCTGTACCAGCCGCTCAAGCACCGCTTCCTGGCCAGCGTCGACAGCATCGTCGCGGCCTCGCCCAACTACCTGGAATCGAGCACGGTGCTGGCGCGTTACCCGGACAAGACCCGCGTCATCACCTATGGCCTGGACAAGTCGACCTATCCGAGCGTGGACCCGTGCCGCCTGGCGCACTGGCGCGAGCGGGTGGGGCCGAAGTTCTTCCTGTTCGTGGGCGTGCTGCGCTACTACAAGGGCCTGCACATCCTGCTGGAAGCGGCCAAGGGGCTCGACTATCCGATCGTGATCGTCGGCACCGGCCCGGAAGAAGCGGCGCTGAAGGAGCAGGCCGCGCGCCTGGGCCTGAAGCACGTGCTGTTCACCGGCGCGCTGGAGGAAGCCGACAAGGCGGCTTTGCTCACCCTGGCCTACGGCCTGGCCTTTCCCTCGCACCTGCGCTCGGAAGCCTTCGGCATCTCGCTGCTGGAAGGGGCGATGTACGGCAAGCCGATGATCTCCTGCGAGATCGGTACCGGCACCACCTACATCAACGTCGACGGCGAGACCGGGCTGGTGGTGCCGCCGTCGAACGCGCAGGCGCTGCGTGGCGCGCTGCGCACGCTGTGGGAAAACCCGGAGCTGGCGCGCGACATGGGGGCGAGGGCGGAGGAGCGCTACCAGGCGCTGTTCACGTCGGAGCAGATGGCGGCGGGGTATACGGCGCTGTACCAGGAGCTGGTGGCCAAGCGGTCGACGGCGGGCGCCGGGACCGGTGTGGGTTTGGTGGACGTACCGCCGGCACGGTGATTCGTCATCGGGGTCGACGTTGTAGCGTGGGCGGGTTTCCCGCCCACGTTCCCCACATCAGGCTTCGGCCCAGCGCTGCTGCACCGTGCGCACCGCCGGCATCTGCTCGATGAACAGATCGACCAGCTGCGGATCGAAATGCCGCCCCTTCTGCTCGCGCAGGAAATTCAAGGCCTCTTCTTCCGTCCACGCCTTCTTGTACGGCCGCTTCGAGGTCAGCGCATCGAACACGTCGGCGATCGCCACGATCCGTCCCACCATCGGAATCTCGTCGCCGCGCAGTCCGCGCGGGTAGCCGCTGCCGTCGTATTTCTCGTGGTGGGTGAGCGCGATCTGGCGCGCCAGGTCCAGCATGCCGCCTTCGTGCTCGCCGATGATCTCGGCGCCGATCGTCACGTGGCTCTGCATGATCTTCCATTCGTCCGGGTCGAGCGGTCCGGGTTTCTGCAGGATGCGGTCGGGGATGCCGATCTTGCCGACGTCGTGCATCGGCGCCGCGTGCAGCAGGTCGTCCGCCTCGATCTCGCTCATGCCGAGGGCGACGCCGAGGATGCGCGAGAAGTGGCTCATGCGGATCACGTGCAGGCCGGTCTCGTTGTCCTTGTACTCGGCCGCCAGGCCCAGGCGCTGGACGATCTCGAGGCGGCTGGCGCGCAGCTCCTCGGTGCGCACCAGCGACAGGTGGGTGCGCA
This sequence comes from Massilia phyllostachyos, assembly GCF_021044825.1. Taxonomy (GTDB): domain Bacteria; phylum Pseudomonadota; class Gammaproteobacteria; order Burkholderiales; family Burkholderiaceae_D; genus Telluria; species Telluria phyllostachyos. The sequence goes on from NZ_JAJNOC010000001.1 coordinate 388,299, forward strand.
CGCGGGCGCGCACGATCGGCGGGCTGACCGGCTTGGTGATGTAGTCGACCGCGCCGGCTTCGAAGCCTTCCAGCTCGTCGGCGGTGTCGGTCAGCGCCGTCACGAAGATCACCGGGGTCGAGGCCGTATGCGGATTGGCCTTCAGGGCGGCGCAGACTTCGTAGCCGGACATCCCCGGCATCATCACGTCCAGCAGGATCAGGTCGGGGCGTTCCTGGCGCGCCAGGTCGAGCGCGCGGGCGCCGTCCTTGGCGAACAGCAGGCGGTAGTGATCCTGCAGGATCTGGCGCAGCAGTTGCAGGTTGCTGGCTTCGTCGTCGACCGCCAGGATCAGCGGGAGGTTGTGCGGTTGGGGCATGTTGGTCTGTTGATCTGAACGCGGCTCATTCGCCGAGGGTGGCCATCACGGCTTCCAGTTGCTCCAGCGCGGAGTCGAACTCGAAGTCGCCGATCGCGGCCTGGACCTGGGCCACGCGCGGCGCCACCGGATGGCCGGCCAGCGCGGCGGCCAGGCTCGCCATGGCGGGGTCGTTGAGGGCGCCGCGGCGCAGGGCCTGCAGCAGCACGCCGCCGGCGCGGCGCGCGCGCGCCAGGGCGCCGGCGCCGGCAGCGCCGGCGGCGCCGGCGGTGGCGGCCGGCGGCGGGCTGCCGCCGTGGATCGCCGCCAGGGCTTCGCCCAGGGCGGCGGTGGAGGCGTCGAGCGCGCTTGCCGCCGCCCGCTCGTCGGTCGGCACGGCATTGGTTGCGTGTTCCAGTTTCGACAGCGCGTCCGACAGCCGTTCCAGGCCGACGTTGGCGGCCACGCCGCGCACCTTGTGCGCCAGCATGCGCAGTTCCTGGTGGGCGCCGCCGGCCGCGTGCAGCTTGAGGGTGGTGGCCAGGTCGGCGTACTGGCGGCCGAAGTGGTCCAGCGCTTCCAGGTAGACGTCTTCCTTGTCGGCCCAGCGGTGCAGGCCGGCGCGCCGGTTCAGCACTTCGCGCGCCGCGCCGCCGGCGTCGGCCGCATCCTTGTCGGCTTGCTGGCTGATGCCGAGCACGCGCGCGATCTCGTGCGACAGCGCGAACCAGTCGACCGGCTTGCTGGCGAAACCGTCCATCCCGACTTCGACGCTGGCGCGGCGGTGCTCGGCCAGCACGCTGGCCGTCATCGCGATCACCGGGGTGCGCTTGCGGCCGCTCGCCGCTTCCGCCGCGCGGATCGCACGGGTGGCGGCCAGGCCGTCCAGGGTCGGCATCTGAAAGTCCATCAGCACCAGGTCGTAGTCGCCGCTGGCGGCCTGCTCGACCACGGCGGCGCCGTCCGCCACCGCGCTCAAGCGATGCCCGCGGCGCGACATCAACAGCTGCAGCAGTTCCAGGTTCTGCGGCACGTCGTCGGCCGCCAGCACCTTCAGCGGCGGCAGCACCGCGGCGCTGCGCACGCGCGGGGCCTGCTGGACGAAGCGCGCCAGCACCAGCGGCAGGCGCACGTGGAAGGTGGCGCCCTTGCCGAGTTCGGATTCGGCCCAGATCTTCCCGCCCATTAGCTCGACCAGTTGCTTGCTGATCGTGGTGCCCAGGCCGGTGCCGCCGAAGCGGCGCGTCATCGAGGCGTCGGCCTGGGTGAAGGGGTCGAAGATCGCCTGCAGGCGCTCGGGCGCGATGCCGATGCCGGTGTCGCTCACCGCGATGCACAGCTGGTCGGCCTCCGGCCAGACCCGCAGGGTGACGGCGCCCTGGGCGGTGAACTTGATCGCGTTGTCGAGCAGGTTGGTGAGCACCTGGCGCACCCGCAGCTCGTCGCCGCGCAGGCCGGTCGGCAGCGCCGGGTCGTAGTGGATGTCGAGGTGCAGGCCCTTGGCGCGCGCGTTCGCGGCCAGGGTCGAGGACAGCTCGTCGATCAAGGAGAGCAGGTTGTAGTCGTTCTGCTCCAGTTCGACCGCGCCCTTTTCCAGCTTGGCGGTGTCGAGGATCTCGTTCAGGAGGCGCAGCAGGGCGCGGCCGGCGTTGCGGATGGTGTCGAGGTGGCGCCGCTGGTCCTTGTTCAGCTCTCCGTCGAGCAGCACGTCGGTGAAGCCGAGGATCGAGTTCATCGGGGTGCGGATCTCGTGGCTCATGTTGGCGACGAACGTCGCGCGCGCGGCCGCGGCCTGCTCGGCCTTGTCCTTGGCGTCGCGCAGCGCGTCTTCCATCTCGCGCCGTTCGGTGATGTCGAGGATGACGCCGTCCAGCCACTCGAACTCGCCGCGCTCGTTGCGCACGCCGCTGCCGTTTTCCCACAGCCAGCGCACGCTGCCGTCGGCGTGCAGCACGCGGTATTCGACCAGGTAGGGGCGGGCGTCGGCCAGCGCGCTGTCGATCGCCTCGTTTACGCGCACGCGGTCGGCGGCGTGGATCAGGGTGCCGAAGCGGCGGCGCGGATTGGCGCCGGTGAACTCGGCGGGCGCGTAGCCGGTGACGCGTTCGACCGCGTCGCTGATGAAGACCATCGGCCAGTCGTCGTCCAGCGTGCAGCGGAAGGAGATGCCGGGGATGTTGCCGATCAGGGAGCGGAACTGCGCTTCGCTGGCGTGCAGCGCCTGCATGATGGCGCGGCGCTCGCTGATGTCGGTGATGAAGCAGACGAACAGGTCCTGCTGGCCCAGCAGCGCGTGGCCGATCGCGCGGCGGATCGGCACCAGGCTGCCGTCCTTGCGCTTGCCCATGATCTCCATGCTGTCCGACATCGCGTCGGTGAAGCCTTCGCGCGTGAGCACTTCCAGGCCGTCGCGCGAGACCGTGTCCTCGTCGGCGATCAGGAGCGCCGCATTCTGTCCGATGATGTCGGCGCGGCGCCAGCCGAAGATGCGCTCGGCCGAGGCGTTGAATTCGGTGATGGTGCCGTCGCGCGTGATGGTGATCACGCCGTCCACCGTGGTGGTGAGCAGGGCGCGCATCCAGGCTTCGCTGGCCCGCAGGTCGAGGAACATCTGGCGGTAGCGCAGCAGGCCGTTGACGGCCGCCACCATGGCGGTGAAGCCCATGGTGATGATCGAGATCGACAGCGCCAGGAAGGAGCTGTTGGAGCCGCCCATCGCGCCCGGTTCGACGTCCCCGACGAAGCGCGCCGCCGCCATGCCGGTGTAGTGCATGCCGGAGATGGCGCAGCCCATCACGATCGCGGCCAGCAGCAGGCGGCGCGATTCGGACAGCGACTGGAAGCGCGACAGGCCGAAGCGCACTCCGAGCGCGATGGTGGCCAGCACCACCGCGACCACGATCGACAGCGCGAACATGGCCGGGTCGTAGCGCAGCTGCAGGCGCATCTGCATGCCGGCCATGCCGGCATAGTGCATGGCGCCGATGCCCGCGCCCACCACCACGCCACCGACCAGCAGGGTGCGCAGGTCCAGGCGCGAACGCGTGAACAGGGTCATGGTGACGGCCGACGCCCCGATGCTCGGCAGCGCCGACAGGATGGTGGTCCAGGGATCGTAGGTGATCGTCGTGCACAGGTTAAAGGCCAGCATGCCGATGAAGTGCATGGCCCAGACGCCGGCGCCCAGCGCCAGGCTGCCGCTGGCCATGACCAGCACCCGGTGCGAACGGCTGGCGGCGGCCTGGCCGGCGATCTGCAGGCCCATCCAGGACGAGAAAATGGCGATCAGGACCGACAGCAGCACGAAGCGCGGTTCATAGACGCCGAAAGTGAGCAGCGACGGGTCGTCCGGTACTGAGAATAACTGGAACATGGATGGGCGTTTATGCGAACTGGCGTGCGGTTTCCGGAATGGTCCAGCCAGTATCGCATTTTCACCTGGGAAATTGTTGTTGTTCCTGAGAATATTGCTGATTTTACTGATTTTCTGTGGCGTGGACGCCACCACCGTGTCACATGCGTTATGGAAAAAAACTGTGTGCTGATATGCTGTCCTGCAGGTCAACGCAATACTGTGTGAGGCCGGTAGCCATGTTGTCCAATCGATTTCTCTTCGTTTTTTCTATGCTTGCCGGACTGGCCTCCACCATCCCGGCTGCGGCTGCCGTTGCGGTCGAGCCCGCCCGGCTTTACATCACGACCGAGCTGCTGGCGCCGTCGAGCATGATGGAAGGCGGACGCGTGGTCGGCATCGCCACCGACAAGGTGCGTGAAGCGATGCGCCGCAGCGGCGTCGACTACCGCATCGAAGTGCTGCCCTGGAAGCGCGCCTACCACGCGGCGCTGACCCGCGGCGACGCCTGCGTTTACTCGACCACCCGCACGCCCGAGCGCGAGGCCTTGTTCAAATGGGTGGGGCCGACCGACATCGCCCAGTGGGTGATGCTGGGACGCGCCGACCGCAAGCTGCGCCTGCGCAGCCTCGCCGACGCGCGCGGCCTGCGCATCGGCACCTATAACGGCGACGCGCGCGAAGCCTGGCTGCGCAGCCGCGGCTTCACCCTCGATTCGACGTCCAACGACCTCTCCAACCTGAACAAGCTGATGGCCGGCCGCATCGACCTGTGGGCCGCCAGCATGCGCAGCGACAGCAATGTGCTGGCGCGCTTCGGCTACCAGAAGCAGGTCGTGCCGCTGCTGGTGTTCAACGAGATCGGCGTCTACCTGGCCTGCAACCGCGCGGTGCCGGACGAACTGATCGGGCGCCTGAACGGGGCCTTCGCCGACATGGCGCGCGACGGCACCGGGCGCCGGATCGAACGCAGCTACGAGGGCTGGGAACCGGCGCCCGGGCCGGCAGGCCCACGAGGCAGGCCGGAGTTCTGATCAATTTGCTTCGGCCTTTCGGGCAACACTGTAAATCTTTCCGACAGGTGACAACGAGGTGGCGCAGCAAGCAGGTGCGCGCTGGCGCGGTCCGTTGCGGCTATCCATGCGGATGCACGGGCATGCCATGCCCCGGGGCGGCGCAAAGGCGCGGCGCTTTATGCGCCATGAATGTCGGAAAGGTTTACAGCAAGAATGGTATGGGACAGGCCAGGCTGGGCGCCTGTGCCGGTGATGCAGGGTTGCTAGGGGTTGGTGCCTCCGGCCGGAATCGAACCGGCACGCCTTTCGGCGCTTGATTTTGAGTCAAGTGCGTCTACCAATTCCGCCACAGAGGCCCGATAGCAGGCGCGCATCTTAGCATACCGTTTGTGTAACTGACCAGTACCGTGCGGCGTAGCGGAAACTGGCCAGCGAAAATCAGCAGGCGATGCGCTGCTGCAGCAGGCGCAGGCTGCCCACCGGGCCCACCACCTGCAGCGCGTGCGGCGAGACCGCCACCACGATGGAGCCGTCGCGCGCGCTCAGCCAGGGGCGCGGGCGGAAGTAGCTGAGGTGGTCGGGGTCGGACACGGTGCGGCGGTAGCCCAGCGAGACCAGGGCTTCGTCGAGCGTGCCGAGCATGTGGTGGGCGTCGAAGCGGGTGCTCATCTCGAAGCGGCCCGGGCCCATCATGGCGGCCGGCAGCAGGGCGCCGGCCAGCGCAGGCAACACAATGAAGGGCAGCGGCGTATCGGGATCGATGAAGTGCAGGGCGCCGATCAGCAGCGGCACGCCGAGCAGCAGCGTGAGCATCCAGGGCAGCAGCTGGCGCCAGGTGCCCTGTCGGGCCAGGAAATAGGGCCGTTCGCGAATTCTGACGATTTCTGAAAAAGTTACGCTTTTCATGGGGTTCTCCTCGCAGCGCTGCTCGAGCATGTTGGGTTCGCACGGCAAACATGCGACCGTTTTTATTTTGAACACCAACCCGATCAGGAGATTGACTCCGCTCAAAAGCACTGCCTTGCGAACCTAGGTTCTCACATCGGATTGGCGAGCTGCGCACCGCTGGAAAGCATGCAGGAATCGTGCCAGAAACAACAAAGCCGCCGGCACAGGGGCCGGCGGCTTTGTCTTGTCATTACGGTGGCGTCAGGGACGGCGGAACAGGCGGAAGCGTTCGTAGCGGTCGGAAGCGCGCCGGCCTTCCCACAGCACGGCGAAGCCGCGCACGCCGTGGCGGCGCGCCTGGCGGTCGTCGCTGCGGCTGCGGTCGCGGATGTCGTCCTGGATCAGCACGTAGCGGCACTCGCCCGCGTCCAGCCTGGCGAAGGGCAGGCGGCCGAAGTAGGCGAAGGAGGCGCGCTGGGCCGGGCCGACGTTGCTGTCGATGCAGTCGGCGTCGTGCGGCAGGGTCGCTGCGATCTGCTGGGCCACGCCGGCGTAGCTCTTGCCGTAGTTGAGGTCGGGCAGGAACAGGGTCATCAGGAGCACCCACAGCAGGATCAGGCCGCTCGAGGACAGCACCACCGCGCGCCACAGCACCGGCGGGCGGCGCGACAGGCGCCAGTGGACCAGCATGACCCACCCGACGCTCACAGCGGCCGCCACCACGAAGGCGACGATGCCGACTTCCGGCCGGAAGCCCGGCACCAGCTTGAGCGCGTTCTTGGCCAGCTGGGCCGGCCAGCCGGTCAGCTTGGCGATCCAGAACAGCCACACCAGGGCGCCGAGGATGGTCAGCACCATCACCGAGAACCAGTCGATCGCGTTGATCGCGCCGCGCTTCATGGTCGGCAGGCCGAACGCCGCCATCAGGGCCAGCGGCGCGAGCATCTTGAGGAAGTCGCCGTTTTCCAGCGCCGGGTCGCACAGCAGCAGCGCGGTCAGGGCCAGGAAGAAGAACACCGGCATGACGATGTGCAGCAGGTGCTGCTGGCGGCGCCAGGCCCAGATCGCCCACACGGCGAAGGGCCAGGCCGGCCAGAAGAACCAGACGCCGATGCGGAAGAAACCCTTGAGCGTGTCGAGGGTCGGCAGGCCGATCTGGCTGGCGTTCCAGTCCAGCCACTCGCCGACCGGCGACAGGCCGTAGGGCTGGACCAGCGCGGCCGGCACGATCCAGACCAGGGTGATAAGAAATCCGACACCGGCGGCGATGCCCATGTGGCGCAGGGTCGCGTTGGTGGCCAGCTTCAGGTAGCGGGTGCAGGCGACCAGGGCCACCAGCAGCACGAGCGGCGGCAGGATGCCGCGGGTGAGGGCGAGACCGCCCAGCGACAGGCCGACCAGCACCGCGTTGCGGGTCGAGGCGTGCTCGACGTAGCGCACCGCGCGGTACAGGAAATAGGCCAGCAGGGCGCCCTGCAGGGTCGCGGCCAGGGTCAGGTGGCTCTGCACCAGGAGGCCCAGGCAGCCGAGGTAGATCAGGACCGCGGTGTCGCCCAGGGTGCGGCCATAGTCGTCGGGTTCCGGCTGGCCGCCGAAGGCCAGGCGCAGCGGCTGCGCTTCGGCGCGCCGGCCCAGATGAAAAGCGGTGTACCACAGCGACATCGCTCCGGTCACGAAAATGCCGATGGTCGAGACGCGCGCGGCCAGCACGTCGCCCAGGATCCAGCCGAACAGCTTGATGCAGAGCGCGCCCAGCCAGAACGCGAGCGGGCCTTCCTCGGTAGCGGCCAGGCCGGCGATGTTCGGGTACAGCCAGTCGCTGAACGAGCCGTGCGCCATGGTCCACATGATGCCAAAGGGGCCGGCGTCTTCCTTCCACGGATCGCGGCCGATCAGGCCCGGCAGGATGTACAGCATGCCCAGCGCGAGCAGGGCCCAGCGGGGCAGCGCCAGGGTGGCGGCGGCGGGGAGGCGGACGGGTTTCATCGGATTCATGATGCGGTAAAGATCAGTCGCGTAGTATAGCCGCGAAAAAAAAGAAGCCGGCAGGCCGGCTTCTTTTGTGGCAACCCAGGGCGCTATGGCCCGGGGCTTGCGTGGTGCCTGGGCGAATTAGCCGTTGGCGACCGAGGTCTTCGAACCGACCGAGCCGAACTTCTGACGGAACTTCTCGACGCGGCCAGCGGTGTCGACGATCTTGTGCTTGCCGGTGTAGAACGGGTGCGATTCAGCCGAGACTTCGATCTTCACCAGCGGGTATTCCTTACCTTCGTAGGTAGCGGTTTCGCGGGTGTTGATGGTCGAACGGGTGATGAACTTGAAATCGCACGACACGTCGTGGAACAGGACTTCGCGGTAATCCGGATGGGTATCGGTCTTCATGATGAGTGCTTTCGATTGAGTAGGTAGCCAAACGGCACTTCGTCGGTCGACTTGCTTCTTGACCCGATTGCCGATCACTTGCCAGGGTTGGACTGAACCGGAGATTATAGAGGGGTTTGGGGGAGGTGGCAACTGGGGTGGTGCAAGGATGCGGGGAGGTGTGCGCGTAAAATTGGATCCCGGCCTGCGCCGGGATGACGGTTTCAAGGCTAACAAAGGAATCGTGGCGACGATGTTCATGCGCCCTGTTAACGTCGTCCCGGCGAAGGCCGGGATCCAAGTTCTTACGCATACCGCAAAACAAAAAGGCGGCCCGCAGGCCGCCCCATTCGCGCAACGTGCAGCGAAGGCTCAGCCCCCGCGGCGCATCATGTCAAAGAATTCGACATTGTTCTTGGTCGCGCGCATCTTGTCGAGGATGAACTCCATCGCCTCGATCTCGTCCATCGAGTACAGCAGCTTGCGCAGGATCCAGATCTTCTGCAGCTGGTCCGGCTTGATGAGCAGCTCTTCGCGGCGGGTGCCCGATTTGTTCAGGTTGATGGCCGGGTAGACGCGTTTCTCGGCCAGGCGGCGCTCGAGGTGGACTTCCATGTTGCCGGTGCCCTTGAATTCCTCGTAGATCACGTCGTCCATGCGCGAGCCGGTTTCGATCAGCGCGGTCGCGACGATGGTCAGCGAGCCGCCTTCTTCCACGTTACGCGCGGCGCCGAAGAAGCGCTTCGGACGCTGCAGGGCGTTGGCGTCGACACCGCCGGTCAGGACCTTGCCCGATGCCGGAATCACGGTGTTGTAGGCGCGCGCCAAGCGGGTGATCGAGTCCAGCAGGATCACGACGTCCTTCTTCATCTCGACCAGGCGCTTGGCTTTTTCCAGCACCATCTCGGCGACCTGCACGTGGCGGGTGGCCGGTTCGTCGAAGGTCGACGCCACGACTTCGCCGCGCACCGAACGCTGCATCTCCGTCACTTCTTCCGGACGCTCGTCGATCAGCAGGACGATCAGGGTCACGTCCGGGTGATTCGCAGTGATCGCGTGGGCGATGTGCTGCAGCATGACCGACTTGCCCGACTTCGGCGAGGCGACCAGCAGGCCGCGCTGGCCCTTGCCGATCGGCGAGATCAGGTCGACGATGCGGCCGGTGATGTTCTCGGCGCCGTTCATGTCGCGCTCGAGGCGCAGCGGCACCTGCGGGTGCAGCGGCGTCAGGTTCTCGAACAGGATGCGGTGCTTCGAGGCTTCCGGCGATTCGCCGTTGACCTTGTCCACCTTCACCAGCGCGAAGTAGCGCTCGCCGTCCTTCGGCGTGCGCACTTCGCCTTCGATCGAGTCACCCGTATGCAAATTGAACCGGCGGATCTGCGACGGCGAGATGTAGATGTCGTCGGTCGAGGCCATGTAGCTGGCATCCGGCGAACGCAGGAAGCCGAAGCCGTCCGGCAGCACCTCGAGGGCGCCGTCGCCGAAGATCTGTTCGCCCTGCTTCGCGCGCTTTTTCAGGATCGCGAACATCAGTTCCTGTTTGCGCAGGCGGGCTGCGTTGTCGATGTCGAGGCCGATGGCCATCTCCAGCAGCGCGGAGACGTGCATTGCCTTCAGTTCAGATAAATGCATGTTTGTGTGGGTGTCCCGTGACGGGAAAGTAAAGGTAGGGGAGGGAACGACGGGGTTTGTAAGCTGGGAAGCACCGGAGCCGATAGCTTCCCGACGATGACGGCAGCGCGGGCGCGCCGCCGCCGCTCATGGTAACAGTATCAGATGTTGCTGTCGATAAACTGAGTCAGCTGGCCCTTGGCCATGGCGCCGACCTTCTGCGCCGCCGCGACACCGTTCTTGAACAGGATCAGGGTCGGGATGCCGCGGATACCGAACTTGGCCGGCACGGCCTGGTTCGCGTCGACGTCGACCTTGGCAATGACCAGCTTGCCTTCGTATTCCTTGGCGACTTCTTCCAGGATCGGCGCAATCATCTTGCACGGACCGCACCACTCGGCCCAGAAGTCGACCAGCACCGGGCGCTCGGACTTGAGCACCTCGGCATCGAAGGTTGCATCGCTGATGTGTTTAATGTTTTCGCTCATAGGTTCCTCAGATGAGGTAAGGATCAAATAACGCCTGGCGGCCTGGGCCGATCCTGCGAGGCCCCGGGCACGGCTTCCGTGCTGTGCTCATCTAATAAATGAGCTGCTACACAATGGTGGAGGCACTGTGTGCAAAAAACAATATGGAAGGACGGCAAGGGGGTGTCAGGCGGGGATGTGCCGAATAATACCCCATTTTTTTAAAAAGTGTGGGTCGGCTTGTACAAAATCTCAACACTGCAGCGCATGGCGTAGCTGCTCGAGCGCGAGCGGCTTGCGGAAGGCGCCCGCCACCTGCAATCCGAGAACGCGCGCCAGCTCGGTGGCGGCGTTGCGCACGCCGTCCGCCATGGCCGAGACCACGATCACCTGGCCGCGGAAACCCTGGCTCGCCGCGGCCTGCAGGAACTCGATGCCGTCCATGTCCGGCATGGCCAGGTCCAGGATCAGCAGGTCGGGCGCGTGGCGCGGCAACGCGGCCAGCGCGCACCTGGCGTCGAGCTCGGCGTGCACGTCGAGGGGCGCGCCGATCATGCCCAGCATGTCGCGCAGCACGTCGAGCATGAAGCGGTCGTCGTCGAGCAGCAGCACGCGCCGGGGCGTGAGGAAAGGCGCGGACGATGGCTGCATGAGAGACCCTGGGTAAATTGACCCGGGCCATTATGGCGAAGTTTTCCACTTCCGTGGAGATATTGAACAGCAATTTGCAAGGCGCCACGCGGCGCCTGCCGGGACAGGTGCTTACTGCACGCTGCCGGTGAAGCGCGCCAGGTGGCCCGGATGCCACATCGTCGCCACCGAGGCGACCCGGCCGCCGGACGTGGTGCGGCGGTGCAGCACCAGGCAGGGCGCATCCGGGGCGATCGCCAGCATGGCCGCGACCTCGCCCGGCGCCGGCTGGGCTTCGATGCCGTAGGTGGCGCCCTGCAGCGGCGCGGCCGCCATCAGGTGCTCGTTCGGGGTGATCGCGGCGAAGTCCTGCTCCAGGTAGCGCGGCGCGCAGGCCGGGTTGACCCAGCGGTCCTCGACCTGGATCGGCACGTCGTTCTCGAAGTGCACGATGATCGAATGGAAGAGCTGGACGCCGGTCTCGAGCTCGAACTCGAGCGCCAGGTCGTCGCCGGCGGTTTCGGCGCGCAGCAGCAGCAGCTGGCTGCGGTGGATGCGGCCGCGCGCGCGGATCTCGTCGGCGATGTTGCGAATCTCGACCAGGGTCGCCTGATACTTCTGCGGCGCCACATAGGTGCCCGAACCCTGGCGCCGCACCAGCGCGCCCTCGGCCGTGAGTTCGCGCACGGCGCGGTTGACGGTCATGCGCGAGACGCCGAACTGGCGCACCAGCGCCTGCTCGGACGGCACCAGGTCGCCTTCCTTCCAGCGGCCGGACGCGATCTCGCCGACCAGGTAATCCTTGATACGCTGGAAAATGGGGGTGCTGTCTTGCGCGATCTGTTCTTCCAAACTACTCTCCGGGGAGGCATGCGATAGAGGCGCGGCACGATGCCGCGACCCGGATTCTAGCACCGCAATTCGAAAGCAAGAGCCGGAGTGACCCGCTTCCGGGCGCATCTTATCCTGTGCGCATCGCTACATTACCGGGACATCCATCATGAATGCCATGACCGCGCCGTATGACACCGACGAGATGCGCTGGACCGCGGTCCAGCGCCGCGACCGCGACGCCGACGGCCGCTTCTATTATTCGGTGCGCAGCACCGGCGTCTACTGCCGGCCTTCCTGCCCCTCGCGCGGCGCCCTGCGCGCCAACGTCGCCTTCCACGCCAGCCCCGAGGAGGCGGAACGCGCCGGCTTCCGGCCCTGCCTGCGCTGCGAGCCGACGCTGCCGCCGCTGGCCGAACGCCAGGCCGCGGCCGTGGCCCGGGCCTGCCGCCTGATCGACGAGGCCGAAGATACGCCGAGCCTGGACAGCCTGGCCCAGGCCGTGGGCCTGAGCCGCTTCCACTTCCACCGCCTGTTCAAGCAGCATACGGGGATCACGCCCAAGGCCTACGCGGCGGCGCGCCGCACCGCGCGCCTGCAGCAAAGCCTGCCCGGCGCCGCCAGCGTCACCGATGCGCTGTACGACGCCGGCTTCAATTCCAGCGGACGCTTTTACGAGGGAGCAGCGGGCGCGCTGGGCATGCTGCCCGGCCGCTACCGTGCGGGCGGGCAGGGCGAGACCATCCGCTTCGCCGTCGCCGGCTGCTCGCTGGGCGCGATCCTGGTCGCCTCCACGGAGCAGGGCATCTGCGTGATCCTGATCGGTGACGAGCCGGAGCCGCTGGTGCACGACCTGCAGGAGCGCTTCCCGCAGGCCGAACTGATCGGCGCCGAGCCCGAGTACGAGGCCGTGGTGGCGCAGGTGGTTTCGTTTGTCGAGACGCCGCGCATCGGCCTCGACCTGCCGCTCGACGTGCGCGGCACCGCCTTCCAGCGCCGTGTGTGGGAAGCGCTGCGCGCGATTCCGGCCGGCGTCACGGTCAGCTATGCCGAGCTGGCGGAGCGCATCGGCATGCCGACGGGGGCGCGTGCGGTGGCCAGCGCCTGCGCGGCGAACCCGGTGGCGGTGGCGATTCCCTGCCACCGCGTGGTGCGCACTGGCGGCGGACTGTCCGGCTACCGCTGGGGGATCGAGCGCAAGCGCACGCTGATCGAGCGCGAGGCGGGGCAGTGATCGCCTGGGAGCGGGTGGGCGAGGAGCTGGATGCCTTCGGCTGCGCCGTGATACCGGGGCTGCTCGCGCTTGACGACTGCCGGGCGGCGGCCGCGCTGTACGAGCGCGCGAACCTGTTCCGCAGCCGGGTCGTGATGGAGCGCCACGGTTTCGGGCGCGGCGAGTACCAGTACTTTTCCTATCCGCTGCCGGCGCCACTGGAGGCGCTGCGCTCCAATCTGTATCCGCCGCTGGCGGCGATCGCCAACCGCTGGCAGGCGGCGCTGGGGTTGGATGCGCGATTTCCCGATTCGCATGCGGAGTACCTGGCGCGCTGCCACGCGGCCGGGCAGGTGAAACCGACGCCGCTGCTGCTGCGCTACCGCGCGGGCGACTACAACTGCCTGCACCAGGACCTGTACGGCGAGCTGGTGTTCCCGCTGCAGGTGGCGGTGCTGCTATCAAGCCCGGGCGAGGATTTCGACGGCGGCGAATTCGTCCTGACGGAACAGCGCCCGCGCATGCAGTCGCGCGCCGAGGTGGTGCCTTTGAAGCAGGGCGACGCCGTCGTGTTCGCGGTGAACCAGCGGCCGGTGAACGGCACGCGCGGCGTGTATCGCGTCGCGATGCGCCATGGGGTCAGCCGGCTGCGCAGCGGCACCCGGCACACCCTGGGGATCATCTTCCACGACGCGGGGTGAAGGTCCCTATGCCCGCACCTTGATTTTCTATACACTCCTCGATGCCGTGCCCACGAAGCACGGACACCCTCATACAACGGAGAATAGAAAAGCATGCGCGCGCGCCAGATCCCCCTTTCGTCACTGATCGTCCTCGCCGGCCTCGGCGTCCTGTCCTCGGCCCACGCCGACACCGTCATCACGAACGCCAACGGTTACACCCTGAACGCCAAGGGCGAGCTGGTGCAGTTCAGCGCGATGGCGTTCGACGACAAGGGCCGCATCACGGCGGTCGGCAGCAACGCCGACGTGACGGCCAAGGCACGCGGCGCGCGCCAGGTCGACATGCAGGGCCGCACCGTGCTGCCGGGCCTGATCGACGCCCACGGCCACGTGTTCGGCCTGGGCCAGCAACTGACCCAGCTCGACCTGTCCGCCACCACCTCGCTGGCCGGCGCCACCAAGGCGATCGCCGACTACGCCAAGGCCAATGCGAACCACGCCTGGATCCGCGGCCGCGGCTGGAACCAGGAGAACTGGAAGCTGGGCCGCTTCCCGACCGCCAAGGAACTCGACGCCGTGGTGGCGGACAAGCCGGTCTGGCTCGAGCGCGTCGACGGCCACGCCGGCTGGGCCAACAGCCGCACCTTGGCGCTGGCCGGCATCACCAAATCGACCCCGGACCCGGCAGGCGGCAAGATCATGCGCGATGCGAACGGCGAAGCGACCGGCGTGCTGGTCGACGCGGCGCAGGAACTGGTGACCAAGGTCATGCCGGCCCAGACCGAAGCGGAAGGCCGCCTGGTGCTGGATAAATCGCTGCAGGAGATCGCGCGCGTCGGCATCACCGCCGTGCACGACGCCGGCATCGGCGTGGCGGAAGACCGTCTGTACCGCGACTACGCGGACAATAAAAAACTGACCGCGCGCGTCTACGCCATGATCGGCGGCACCGGCGAGGATTTTGACCAACTGGCAAAAAATGGACCACTGAAGGACTACGCCGACGGCATGTACGCGCTGCGCGCGGTGAAGCTGTATTCCGACGGCGCCCTGGGCAGCCGCGGCGCCGCGCTGATCAAACCCTACAGCGACGAGCCGCATTCGCACGGCCTGCTGTTCTTCAAGAGCGCGCAGATGGACGCGATGATGACCAAGGCCATGCGCAAGGGTTACCAGGTCAACGTGCACGCGATCGGCGACGCCGGCAACAAGCAGATCCTGGACATCTACCAGAAGGAGATCGGCGTCACCAGGAGCGCGGCGCAGCGCCACCGCATCGAGCACGCCCAGGTGGTGACGGCGCAGGACATCCCGCGCTTCCAGACTTTGGGCATCATCCCGTCGATGCAGCCGACCCACGCGACCTCGGACAAGAACATGGCCGAGACCCGCGTCGGCCCGGAGCGCATCAAGGGCGCCTACGCCTGGCGCACCTTCCTGCACCAGGGCTCGCGCATCGCCTGCGGCTCGGACTTCCCGGTGGAGTCGCCGAACCCCTTCTTCGGCATCCACGCCGCCGTGACCCGCATGGACCACGCCGGCCAGCCGGTGGCGGGCTGGTATCCGAACCAGGCGATGTCGCTGAAAGAAGCCTTCCGCTGCTTCACGCTGGATGCGGCTTATGCCGGCCACCAGGAGAACAGCCTCGGTTCGCTGGAGCCGGGCAAGCACGCCGACTTCATCGTGATCGACCGCGACCTGTTCCGCATGTCGACGTATGACATCTTCAAGACCGGCGTGCTCGAAACCTGGGTCGGCGGTCGTCAGGTGTTCAAAAAGTAGAGTAGACGACGCGTCGAGATAATCGTAGAGGGTGTGAAAAACGGCTACGGCAAGGCGCCGAGTCGAAGACAGTACGCTCGTACGGCGAGACGAGGCAACGCAGCCGTAGAAGAATTTTTCACACCCTCATAGGGTGGGCGGTCCTCCGCCCGCCAAATGCAGCCCCGATATTGGTTGACTTGCTTGTATAGACAACCTATATTCATCGCAGATCCCAACCCAGGAGCCGCCATGAATTCTCCGATGCCTCACGATCCCCGCTTCGACCCCTCCCGCGTGATCCGCGCTCCGCGCGGCACCGAGCTTTCCTGCAAGAGCTGGCTCACCGAAGCCGCCTACCGCATGCTCCAGAATAACCTCGACGCCGAGGTGGCCGAAAACCCGCAGGCCCTGGTCGTCTACGGCGGCATCGGGCGCGCCGCGCGCAACTGGGAATGCTTCGACCAGATCCTCGCCTCGCTGCGTACGCTGGAAGACAACGAAACCCTGCTGATCCAGTCCGGCAAGCCGGTCGGCGTGTTCCGCACCCACGCGGACGCCCCGCGCGTGCTGCTGGCGAACTCCAACCTGGTGCCCAAGTGGTCCAACTGGGAACACTTCAATGAACTCGACCGCAAGGGCCTGTTCATGTATGGCCAGATGACTGCCGGCAGCTGGATCTACATCGGCACCCAGGGCATCGTGCAGGGCACCTACGAGACCTTCGCCGAAGCCGGCCGCCAGCACTTCGGCGGCGACATGGCGGGCCGCTGGATCCTGACCGCTGGCCTGGGCGGCATGGGCGGCGCCCAGCCGCTGGCGGCCACCTTCGCGGGCGCGGTGTCGCTGAACATCGAGTGCCAGCAGAGCAGCATCGATTTCCGCCTGCGCACCCGCTACCTCGACAAGCAGGCGAAAGACATCGACGAAGCTCTGGCACTCATCAAGGAACACACCGCCAGGCGCGAAGCCGTCTCCATCGGCCTGCTCGGCAACGCCGCCGACGTGCTGCCGGAACTGGTGCGCCGCGCCAAGGCCGGCGGCCTGGTCCCGGACCTGGTCACCGACCAGACCTCGGCCCACGACCTGATCAACGGCTACCTGCCACAAGGGTGGACCGTCGAGGAGTGGAAGGCCGCCCAGCAGGACCCGTCCCAGCACGCGCGCTTGACGTCCGCCGCCGCCGCATCCTGCGCCGTCCACGTGCGCGCCATCCTCGACTTCAAGGCCATGGGATCGCACGCCGTCGACTACGGCAACAACATCCGCCAGGTGGCCAAGGACGAGGGCGTCGAGAACGCCTTCGACTTTCCCGGCTTCGTGCCGGCCTATATCCGTCCCCAGTTCTGCGAAGGCCGCGGCCCGTTCCGCTGGGTGGCGCTGTCGGGCGACCCGGAAGACATTTATAGAACCGACGCCAAGATCAAGGAGCTGTTCCCGCAGCACGCGCGGGTGCACCGCTGGCTCGACATGGCGCGCGAGCGCATCGCCTTCCAGGGCCTGCCGGCGCGCATCTGCTGGCTGGGCCTGGGCGAGCGTCACCTTGCCGGCCTGGCCTTCAACGAGATGGTGCGCACGGGCGAACTGAAGGCGCCGATCGTGATCGGCCGCGACCACCTCGACACCGGCTCGGTCGCGAGCCCCAACCGCGAAACGGAAGCCATGCGTGACGGCACCGATGCGGTGTCCGACTGGCCGCTGCTGAACGCCCTGCTGAACACCGCGGGCGGCGCGACCTGGGTCTCGCTGCACCACGGCGGCGGCGTCGGCATGGGATACTCGCAGCACTCGGGCGTGGTGATCGTGGCCGACGGCACCGATGCCGCCGCCGAGCGCCTGGCGCGCGTGCTGGTGAACGACAGCGGCTCGGGCGTGATGCGCCATGCCGACGCCGGCTACGAGAGCGCGATCGCCACCGCGAAGAAGAATGGCCTGAACCTCCCCATGATCAAGTAAAAGACACCATGAACAGCATGACCCTGCAACCCGGCGCATTGACGCTGTCCGACCTGCGCGCCGTGTGGGCGGCGCCCGTTTCGATCTCGCTCGCCCCCGAGGCGTGGAAGGCGGTCGAGGAATCGGCCGCCCTGGTCCAGTCCATCGTCGCCAAGGGCGACCCGGCCTATGGCATCAACACCGGCTTCGGCATCCTGGCCAAGGCCCACATCCCGAACGACCAACTGGAGGCTCTGCAGCGCAACCTGATCCTGTCGCATGCGGTGGGCACCGGTGAACTCATCGCCGACAATATCGTCCGCTTGATCGTGCTGACCAAGATCGGCAGCCTGGCGCGCGGTTACTCGGGCGTGCGTCCGCTGATCCTCGAGACCCTGATTGCGCTGTACAACGCGGGCATCATGCCGGCGATTCCGAGCCAGGGCTCGGTCGGCGCCTCGGGCGACCTGGCGCCGCTGGCGCACATGACCCTGGCCATGCTGGGCGTGGGGCCGGTGCGCTACAAGGGCGAACTGATGGAGGCATCGGCGGCGCTGGAGGCTGCCGGCATCGCACCCGTGACCCTGGCCGCGAAAGAAGGCCTGGCCCTGATCAACGGCACCCAAGTCTCGACCGCGCTGGCCCTGCACGGCCTGTTCATGGCCGAGCGCCTGCTGGAAGCCGGCATGGTGGCGGGATCCCTGTCGGTCGACGCGGCGCGCGGCAGCGATGCGCCGTTCGACGCGCGCATCCACGCGGTGCGCGGCCAGCCGGGCCAGATCGCGGCGGCGCAGATCTACCGCGAACTGGTGAAGGGCAGCGCCATCCGCGCCTCCCACCTGGTCGGTGACGAGCGCGTGCAGGACCCGTACAGCCTGCGCTGCCAGCCGCAGGTGATGGGCGCGGCGATGGACCTGATCGCCAACGCCGGCCGCACCCTGCTGATCGAGGCGAATGCCGTCACCGACAATCCACTCCTTTTCCCGGACGACGGAGCGATCGTCTCGGGCGGTAACTTCCACGCCGAGCCAGTGGCCTTCGCCGCCGACACCCTGGCGCTGGCCATCGCCGAGATCGGCGCGTTATCGGAACGCCGCATCGCGCTGCTGATCGACGCCAACCTGTCCGGCCTGCCGGCCTTCCTGGTCAAGGAACCGGGCCTGAACTCGGGCTTCATGATCGCCCACGTCACCGCCGCCGCGCTGGCCTCGGAAAACAAGTCGCTGGCCCATCCGGCCAGCGTCGACAGCTTGCCGACCTCGGCCAACCAGGAAGACCACGTCAGCATGGCGACCTTCGCGGCGCGCCGTCTGGACCAGATGGCGCACAATACGGCGGTCATCGTCGGCATCGAGCTGCTGGCGGCGGCGCAGGGCATCGAGTTCCACCGCCCGTTGACGAGTTCGAACCACCTCGAGCACGTGCACGCCCAGCTGCGCACCAAGGTCGCGCCCTACGATGCGGACCGCTTCTTCGCGCCCGACATCGAGGCCGCGCGCAAGATGGTCGTCGAGGGCGAGCTGTCGGCGTCTTGCAAGGAACTGTTCACGGTGCTGCATCCCTAATCAACCACCAGGAGAGGACATGGATTTCCGGTTCAAGGCAGGCAGGCTTCCCATGCTCGTGTCGATGCCGCACGCGGGCACCGACATTCCGGACGAGGTGCTGGCGTCGATGTCGCCCTGTGCGGCGGCCACCGCCGACACCGACTGGCACCTGCCCGAGCTGTACGGCTTCCTGGAAGAGATGGGCGTCTCGACCATCTCCGCCCGCTGGTCGCGCTACCTGATCGACCTGAACCGGCCTCCCGAGAACACCAACCTGTATCCGGGCATGGACACCACCGGCCTGTGCCCGGTCGACACTTTTGGGCGCGAGAGCCTGTATCTCGAAGGCCGCACGCCGGATGAAGCCGAAGTAAGGCGCCGGCTCGAACGCTACTGGATGCCCTACCACGAACAGCTGCGCGCGGAACTCGACCGATTGAAACGGGAATTCGGCCGCGTGGTGCTGTGGGACGCGCATTCGATCGCATCTGTCGTGCCGCGCTTCTTCGAAGGACGCCTGCCGGACCTGAACTTCGGCACCGCCGACGGCAAATCCTGCGATCCGGGCCTGGAGCAGGCCGTGGTCGGCGTCGCACGCGCCCAGGACCGCTTCAGCATCGCCGTCAACGGCCGCTTCAAGGGCGGCCACATCACGAGAAAGTACGGCCAGCCGGCGCAGGACGTGCACGCGATCCAGCTCGAGATGTGCCAGTGCCTGTACATGAATGAAGCACCGCCGTTCGAATACCGTCCCGAGGTCGCGGGCGAGGTCCAGCCGCTGCTGAAGGACATGATCGGCGCAGCAAGCGCGTGGGTGCGCACATGAGAGCCCTGTTCGCCCGCCACGCCTTGCTGCCGGAGGGCTGGCGGCGCGACGTGCTGCTCGAATGGGATGCGCATGGCGACCTGACCCGGGTCGAGACCCAGGCCGCCGCGCCGCTGGGCGTGCCACGCGCCGAGTACGTCCTGCCGGGCATGGTGAATCTGCACTCGCACGCCTTCCAGCGCGCGCTGGGCGGCCTGACCGAAGTGGCGGGCGAGGGTCCGGACAGCTTCTGGACCTGGCGCGACCTGATGTACCGCTTCGCCGCCCGCATCACGCCGGAACAGATCGAGGCGATCGCCGCCCAGCTGTTCGCGGAGTGCCTGCGCCATGGCTACACCGCGCTGTGCGAATTCCACTACCTGCAGCGCGGGCCGGATGGCGAAACCTACGCGCGCCCCGCCGAGACGGCCGAACGGGTCGCCAGCGCCGCCCACGCCACCGGCATGGGTTTGACCCTGCTGCCCGTGCTGTACAGCCACGCCGGCTTCGGCGAGCAGCCCCTGAAACCCGAGCAGCGGCGCTTCCGCACGAGCGTCGACGATATCCTCGGCATTGTCGAGGCATTGAGCCCGCTGCGCGGCGGCCAGCTGGAGGTCGGCGCCGCGCCGCATTCGCTGCGCGCGGCCACCATCGACCAGATCCGCGAACTCGCCGCGCAGCTGCCCCAGGGCCGCCCGCTGCACATCCACATCGCCGAACAGCAGGCCGAAGTCGAGCAGAGCATCGCCAACTCGGGCCGGCGGCCGGTCGAAACCCTGTTCGACCGCTTCCATGTGGACGAGCGCTGGTGCCTGGTGCATGCGACCCATCTGAACGACGCCGAGGTGCAGGCCATCGCCCGCAGCGGCGCCGTGGCCGGCCTGTGCCCGACCACCGAAGCCAATCTCGGCGACGGCCTGTTCCCGCTGCGCGCCTTGATCGACGCGGGCGGACGCTTCGGCGTCGGCAGCGACAGCCACGTCTCGCAAAGCCCTGTGGAAGAGCTGCGCTGGCTGGAATACGGCCAGCGCCTGCTGCATCAGCGCCGCAATATCGCGTTTGTCTCCCAACAGCGCGACGTCGCCCAGTACTTGTGGCAAGCTGCCCTGCGTGGCGGCGCCCAGGCGGCAGGCCGCAAGGTCGGCAGCCTGGCGGAAGGCCTGCGCGCCGACCTGCTGGTGCTGGACCACGACCACCCGAACCTGGATGGCGTCCGCGACGAGGAAGTGCTGGGCCGCTTCCTGTTCTGCGGTAACGACAACCTGGTGCGCGACGTGCTGTGCGGCGGGCGCTGGGTGGTGCAGGCGGGGCGCCACGTGGCGCAGGATGCGATCGCGCAGCGCTACCGCGTGGCCGTGAACGAATTACGCGAGCTCAGCTAATTCAAGCTGAATGAGAGAGGCAAGCAATGACCACCCTGATCCCCTTCGCAGGACTGTCGCCGGTGCCATGGAAGAACGGCGGCGGCAGCACGACCGAAATCGCCATCGGCCCGCCGGATTCCGGCTTCGAGGATTTCGACTGGCGCGTCAGCCTGGCCACCATCGAGAAGGACGGCGCCTTTTCCCTGTTCCCCGGCGTCGACCGTACCCTGGTGCTGGTCGAGGGCCACGGCATGACGCTCGACATCGACGGCGAGCCGACCCTGGTCACGGACGCCGATCCGGTGGTCGCCTTCGACGGCAGCTCGGTCGTGCAAGCCAAGCTCGCGCGCGGCGGCAGCACCGACTTCAATGCGATGACGCGCAGCGACCGCTGCTACCACACCTTCGGCCGCCGCCGCCTGGAGGGCAACTCCACCTTTGTCGCGCGCGCCGACGTGACGGTGCTGTTCCTGGCCGAGGGCGACACCTTGGAGCTGCGCAACGAACAGGAGCGCATCGGCCTGGTGCGCTACGACGCGGTGGTGCTCGAGGGCGGCTCGACCTGGAAGCTGGAAGCGGGGCAGGGCATGGTCTACATCGTCGACGTCTGGTACCACGGCGACGAGGACGACGAGGAATTCCATGACTGAGGTCGCGGACCTCCTGTTCACCAATGTGCACCTGGCCACGATGGTGGACGGCTACGGCGAGATCGAAAACGCCGCGCTGGCCGTGCGCCACGGCCGCATCGCCTGGATCGGCCCACGCGCCGAGGCGCCGCCGGCGCGTGAAGAACACGACTGCGGCGGCGCCTGGATGACGCCCGGCCTGGTCGACTGCCACACCCACATCGTCCACGCCGGCAACCGCAGCAAGGAGTGGGAAGCGCGCCTGAACGGCGCCAGCTACGAGGACATCGCGCGCCAGGGCGGCGGCATCATGTCGACGGTGCGCGCCACCCGCGCCGCGAGCGTCGACGATCTGCTGGCGCAAAGCCTGCCGCGCGTGGCCCGGCTGCTGGCGGAAGGCGTCACCACGCTCGAGATCAAGTCCGGCTACGGCCTGGAGGCGGCGGCCGAGGAACGCATGCTGCGCGCCGCGCGCGAGGTGGCGGCGCGCCTGCCGGTGCGGGTGGCGACCACCTTCCTGGGCGCGCATGCGCTGCCGCCGGAATACGCGGGACGCCCCGACGACTACGTGGACATGCTGTGCACGCAGATGCTGCCGCGGCTTGCGAACGAGGGCCTGGTGGACGCGGTGGATGCCTTCTGCGAACGGATCGGCTTCACCCATGCGCAGACCGAACGCATGTTCGCGGCCGCGCGCCGTCTCGGCCTGCCCGTCAAGCTGCATGCCGAGCAGCTGTCGAACCAGGACGGCGCGGCGCTGGTGGCGCGCTACGGCGGCCTGTCGGCCGACCACCTCGAGCATCTGGACAGCGCCGGCATCGAGGCGATGGCGCTTGCCGGCACCGTGGCCGTGCTGCTGCCGGGCGCCTATTACTTCCTGCGCGAGACGGCCGCGCCGCCGGTCGAGGCGCTGCGCGCGGCCGGCGTGCCGATGGCGGTGGCCACCGACTGCAATCCCGGCACCTCGCCGCTGACGTCTCTGCTGCTGGCGATGAACATGGCGGCGACGCTGTGGCGCCTGACGCCGCAGGAAGCGCTGCTCGGCGCCACCATCCACGGTGCCCGCGCGCTTGGCCTGGAGGGCCAGATCGGCACCCTGGAAACGGGCAAGCTCGCGGACCTGGCGCTGTGGGACATCGCCCGCCCGGCTGACCTGGTGTATGCGATGGGCGCCAATCCCTGCCGCGCCGTGGTGAACGGCGGCATCGTGCGCGCCGTCCGGGTTTAGGTCGTACTGCGGCTGAAACGCTGCGGTTCCGCACATCGGCCGCATTCAAGAGAAGTGTTTTTGACAGGCATCAAATCGCCTACCGCGAATTGGGGAATGATGGACTGAACGCATCGCATCACACAGGGTTCGAACAGAAAAATTGGCATCGTAACAACGGTAACGAGTTGTAAAGCTTCATTGCCGCTTAAGTATCGACGCCTATAGTGAAACTGTGTGATTCACCATCTCCCCTCCCCATTGACAAAAATGGGTTCGCCCACGGCGCCTTTACGGTCCGTGGGCTTTTTCTTGTGCGCGCTTAGATACGCCGTTCCGCCAGTGCGGACAGGCTGTCGCCCGTGACACGGCAGATACGCCAGTCAGGCAAGATATCCGCGCCCATGGCCTTGTAGAACTGGATTGCCGGCTCATTCCAGTCCAACACCGACCACTCGAAACGGCCGCACTGGCGCTCGACCGCGATCTGCGCGAGGCGCTTGAGCAGCTGGGTGCCGTAGCCCTTGCCGCGGTGCGATTGGCGCACGTACAGGTCTTCCAGGTACAAGCCCTTCTTGGTGAGGAAGGTCGAGAAGTTATGGAAGAACAGCGCGAAACAGACCACTTGCCCATCCTCTTCGCCGATGATGGCTTCGCAGGACGGACGTGAGCCGAACAGGCCTTCCTGCAGCAGGGCGTCGGTGGCGACCACCATGTGCTCGAGTTTTTCGAAGACCGCCAGCTCCCTGATCATCGACAGGATATGGGTGACGTCGTGCGGCGTGGCGGGGCGGATGCTAAAAGTGCTCATGGTGTTTCGAGTGGGTTGTTGAGATTGGCGGTTTCTACTTTCTGGGCAGCGGGCGCGCGCAGGGCCCAGGCCACGCTGGCCAGGCACAGGACCATGCCGGCGAATTCGATGGGGCCGGGGCGATAGCCTTCCAGCTGGATCGACAGCAGCACCGACAGCACCGGCGTGATCACGCCGATATACACGGTCTTCTGGGCGCCGATGCGGCCGATCAGGGTGAAGTAGGCGAAGAAGGCGATCACGGAGCCGAAGATCGACAGGTAGACCAGGCCGCCCCAGTAGGTGGCGCTGGCCGGGATCACGAAGCGGTCGCCGTGCGCCAGCGACCAGATGGTCACCAGGCTCGCGCCCCACAGCATCGACCAGGCCATGGTCAGCGGCAGGTTCTCGCATTCTTCCTTGACCTTGGTGACCACGATGCTGCCGGCCGAACTGGCGATGGTGGCGGCCAGGGCCAGCACCACGCCGGCGATGAATTCCGCGCTGCCGCCGGCCTGGAATTCAAGCCAGGCGGCGCCGATCGAACGCGAGAACAGCAGCGCCACGCCGGCGATCGCCGCGACCCCGCAGCCGATGGTGCGGCGGTTGATCACGGTGCCGAAGAACAGGCTGGAGAGCAGCGGCGTCCAGAACACCATCAGCGCGAACACCACCGCCACCAGGCCCGAGACCACGTGCTGCTCGGATTCGTAGGTGCACAGGTAGGAGATGCAGAAGGTCAGCACCCCCTGCAGCGCCATCCACTTGTGCACGCGCCACGGCAGGATCAAGCGGTCGCGCTTGACCAGGCAGATCAGGAACAGCGTGGCGGCGGCCAGGAAGAAACGGTAGGCCACCGAGACGGCGGGCGGGGCCTCGCCCAGTTGCAGGGTGATGGCGAAGAAGGTCGAGCCCCAGATCAGGGCGGCGATGGTGAAGAGGGCGGAGGAGGGCATCGCGGGAGTATACGTGCTTCCTCGGTTCGCCGCACGTGACGATATACCGTTTATGTAGGGTGGGCCTGGGCGGCCCCGCGGGCCCCCGCCCACGCGTTCAAATCACGGTGATGCTGCCCGCGCGGCTATGCTATTGCTGGTTGGGCGCGTGGGCGGAGGACCGCCCGCCCTACTAGTAAGCGAAATTCAGGCGGCGGTAGAGGAAGGAAAGCACGAACAGCGGGCCAATGAGAAGAAAGCGCAAATCATCGAAGAACGACGGCTTCTTCCCTTCGATCTTGTGCCCGATGAACTGCCCGATCCACGCCACCACGAACACCGCGATCGACACCGGCAGCACCGTGAACTCCGGCATGATCGCAAGAATCCCCAGCATCACCGCGCTCATCACGCCCATCCCGACCGCGAACTGCGGCGACAGCTTGACGTAGTAGAACAGCGAAACAAGGGTGACCGCGATCGCCACCGCCGGATGGATCGCCCACAGGATCCCCAATAAACTCAGGACGATCAGCGGGATGCACACGAAGTGGATGATCTCGTTGGTGTGGTTGCGGTGGCTCTCGGCGTATTGCGCCAGCAGGATGTCGATGTTGCGCGGCTGCGAACTGGGGTTCATGGCTGTCTCCTGTGGATCTGTTGTCCTGTTCCGTCCGATTCTACACGGTCTCCGCCTGCAAATCAGCAGGCGCCGCGACCGGCCGCGGAGGCTGCAGGCGCAGGTTCGGATGCGCCGCGAACAGCTCCGATACCCACTCCACGAACACCCGCACCTTGGCCGACAGGTGGCGGTTCTGCGGGTAGACGATGTGCACCGGCAGCGGGTCGCTGCGCCACTCGGGCAGCACCGGCACCATGCGGCCGGCGGCGATGTAGCCGGTCAGGAGGTAGTCGGTCATGGTGATGATCCCCAGTCCGGCCAGCCCCGCCTGCACGTAGGCGTTGGAATCATTGAGCGCAATCGCGCCGGGCAAGGCGACCTCGATGCGTTCGCCGTCGCGGGTGAAATCCCAGTTCATGATCTTGCCGTTCTTGGCCGAGAAGTAGTTCACGCAGCGGTGGCGTTCGAGGTCGCGCGGGTGCTGCGGCATGCCGTGGCGCGCGATGTAGTCGGGCGAGGCGGCGGTCACGAAGTTGATCACGCCGACGCGGCGCGCGATCAGGTTCGGGTCGATCAGCTCTCCGCCGCGCACCGCGCAATCGACACCTTCCTCGACCAGGTCGACCGGGCGGTCGGTGCTGCCCAGTTCCATCGTGATGTCCGGGTAGCGCTCGAAGAAGGCCGGCAGGGCCGGGATCAGGATCTCGGTCGCCAGGCCCGAGGGCGTGTCGACGCGCAGCCGTCCGCTGGGGCTGAGGCGGTGGCGCGACAGCGATTCCTCGGCGTCGCGCACGTCCGACAGGATCTGCACGCAGCGCTCGTAATAGGCCGCGCCGTCCGAGGTGATCATCACCTGGCGCGTCGTGCGGTGCAGCAGCTTGACCGACAGCGTCGATTCCAGCGTCTGCACCAGGGTCGAGACGGTGGCCTTGGGCAGGTTCAGCATCTCGGCCGCCTTGGTGAAGCTGCCGCAGTCGACCACCTGGATGAATACTTCCATGGCCTGGAGTTTGTTCATGGAAAGGCTCCCAAATACATGATTGTTCGGTTTTATGAACAATCAATTCGATATTGACATCTTTATCTGATTGAAGATGATGACTATAGTGTGTGCATTGCAGCAAAAAGTAAACACATACGGAGCAGGTCATGAGCATTCGAGACGGTATCTTCACCACGGTAGCAGTCGCCCTGAGCGGGGTCGCGCTGGCAGGCCTGCTGGCGACCGACGCGTACTCGCAGGCCGCCGGCGCGGAAGCGCGCGGCCTGAAGGCGCTCTCGATGCAGGTCGAACTGGGCAGCGAAGCCTGCCTCGACGATTCGGACGGCCACCTGGCCGCCGCGCCGAAAGGGGCTGTTTGATGAGCGCGGTGCTCGACGACGTCCAGAGCACGGTCGACGTGCGCGAGCTCGAGGTCGGCGGCGCCGAAGGCCCGCTGGCGGCGCGCCTCTACCTGTCGAAGGCGCCCGGCGCGCCGGCCAAGCGCGACACCCTGGTCGTGTTCTTCCACGGCGGCGGCTTCGTCTCGGGCGACCTGCAGGAAGCCGACGAATTCCTGCGCTACCTGACCGAGTGCGACGCCAGCCGCGCCGTGCTGGCCTCGAACTACACGCTGGCCACCGTGAAGCCGTTCCCGGCCGCGGTGGAAGACGCCCATGCCGTGCTGCTGTGGGCGAACAAGCACAAGGCGAAGCTGGGCTGGTCCGGCAAGAAGCTGGTGGTGGCCGGCATCGAGGCCGGGGCCAACCTGGCGGCCGTCTGCGGCCTGATGGCGCGCGACCGCGCCGCCCCGAAGCTGGCCGGCCAGATCCTGATCATGCCGATGCTCGACCCCGGCCTGTCGACCTGCTCGATGCGCCAGATGAACGAATGCCCGGACCGCGAGCACATGACCAATGTCTGCGCCGAAGCCTACCGGGGCTACCTGCCGCATGCCGCGGACCGTGCCCACCCGTATGCCTCGCCGCTGCGCTCGACGCGCCTGAAGAACCTGCCGCCGGCCCTGATCCTGTCGGCCGAGGGCGACCCATTGTGCGACGAGGCCGAACAATACGGCGCCAAACTGATCAACTCCGGCGTGCGCACCACCGTGCGGCGCATGCCGCCCGCGCCCCTGGCGGAACCGGGCGGGCGCAACGACTGTGCCTGCAAGGTGCACGCGATGGGTGAAATCGCCACCTTCCTGGCCGCCCTGGACCGCTGAGCAGCCAGCACCGGACCACACAATCCGCTGTCTCCCGAACACCGTGCCGCGTGGCGCGGGGAGGCCCTGTTTTTCCCAAAATTCGCCGCTTCAGCAGCGTCGTGAGGGACTTCTTCAAGAAAGGTGAGCCATGAAGCATGCAACTACAGCCAGCCGGCCTGGCCACCCGCGCGCCATGCGCTGTTGACCCTGGCGCCCTGAGCGGCCCGCGCCGCTCCCCTACATCGTAACGAATTGGTCATCCACGCCACGCGCGTGGAGAGGGCCTCTTTTTTCCTCGCATCCGGATCCGTACCGGACGCGATAGGGATTGTTTTGTCTCTTAGTTTGTCACCATAAGAAAGGTTGATCATGAATAACCAACAACGACGGATGGGCACAGTCAAAACGCTCGTGGGCCTGCTGGCCGCCGCGGGCCTGGCCGGGGCGGTCCTGAACGGCTGCTCCGACGCCAACAGCAAGGATGAACCGAAGGCGGCGGCTGCGGCGCCGGCCGGGCCGCCGGTATCGGCGGCGATCGTCGTCACGAAGCCAGTCGCCGAGACCCAGGAATTCTCGGGCCGGCTGGAAGCGGTCGAGGTGGTCGAGATCCGTCCGCGCGTGAGCGGCTACATCACGGCCGTGAACTTCAAACCGGGCGCCGAAGTCAAGAAGGGCGACGTGCTGTTCGTGATCGACCCGCGTCCCTACCAGGCCGAAGCCGACCGCGCCGCCGCCGCCGCCGGCGCCGCGCGCGCCAAGGCCGACCTGGCGCGCCTGGAACTGCAGCGCGCCGAGCGCCTGCTGGCGGACAAGGCGATCGCCCAGCGCGAGTTCGACGAGCGCGCCAGCGTGCAGAAGGAACTCGACGCCGGCGCCCGCGCCGCGCAAGCCCAGTCCGAGGCCGCACGCCTGAACCTGTCGTACACCCGCATCACCGCGCCGATCGACGGCCGCGTCTCGAAAGCCGAGATCACCCTCGGCAACCTGGTCGACGGCAGCGCCGTCCTGACCTCGGTCGTGTCGACGGACCGCATCTACGCCAGCTTCGACGGCGACGAAGAAACCTACCTGCGCGTCGGCAGCCGTGTCCAGCGCGGCGCCCCGGCCACCGTGAAGGTCGGCCTGAGCAGCGAGGAAGGCTTCCCGCACGAAGGCAAGCTGGAATTCGTCGATAACCGCCTCGACGCCGACACCGGCAGCGTGCGCATGCGCGCCACCCTGGCCAATCCGGACCGCCTCCTGGTGCCGGGCCTGTTCGCCCGCGTGCAGGTCGGTAACGGTGTGGCCAGCGACGCCGTCGTCATCAACGACCGCGCGGTGGGCACCGACCAGTCCCGCAAATACGTGGTGGTGGTCGGCGCCGACAGCAAGGCCGAGTACCGTCCGGTCACCCTGGGCCCGGTGGTCGATGGCCTGCGCGTGGTGCGCAGCGGCCTGAAACCGGGCGAGAAGATCGTCGTCAACGGCCTGCAGCGCGTGCGTCCCGGCGCGCCGGTCACCGCGCAGATCGTGCCGATGGACGCCGTGGCCGCAGCGGCCGCCGCGAAAGCCGGCACGCAAGTCGCCCTGAATACGAAGGAGTAATCCCATGAACTTTTCCCGCTTCTTCGTCGACAAGCCGATCTTCGCGGTCGTGCTGTCGGTGATCGTCTTCGTGGGCGGCCTGATCTCGATCTTCAAGCTGCCGATTTCCGAGTATCCGGAAGTGGTGCCGCCGTCGGTCGTGGTGCGCGCCCAGTACCCGGGCGCGAATCCGAAGGTGATCGCCGAGACCGTGGCCGCGCCGTTGGAAGAGCAGATCAACGGCATCGAGGACATGCTCTACATGACCTCGCAGAACACCTCGGACGGCGCCCTGGCCCTGACCCTGACCTTCGCGATCGGCACCGACATCGACCGCGCCGAAAGCCAGGTGCAGAACCGGGTGCAGCGCGCGCTGCCGCGCCTGCCCGAGGAGGTGCGCCAGATCGGCGTCACCACCGTCAAGAGCTCGCCCAACCTGACCATGGTGGTCCACCTGAATTCGCCGGACGGCCGTTACGACGACCTCTACCTGCGCAACTACGCGGTGCTGAACATCAAGGACCAGCTGGCGCGCCTGAACGGCATGGGCGAAGTCCAGCTGTTCGGCTCGGGCGACTACGCGATGCGCGTCTGGCTCGATCCGCAAAAGGTCGCGGCGCGTAATCTCACCGCGGGCGACGTCGTCGCCAGCATCCGCGAGCAGAACGTGCAGGTCGCGGCCGGCGTCGTCGGCCAGGGCCCGTCCAAGGACGCCGAGTTCCAGCTGACCGTCAACACGCAGGGCCGCCTGTCGAGCGTCGAGGAGTTCGGCGACATCGTCGTGAAGGCCAATGAAGACGGCGCCGTCACGCGCCTGAAGGACGTCGCGCGCCTGGAGATGGGTTCCAGCTCCTACGCGCTGCGTTCGCTGCTGAACAACAAGTCGGCGGTCGCGATTCCGATCTTCGAGGCGCCGAACGCCAACGCGCTGCAGCTGTCGACCGACGTGCGCAACACGATGGAAGCGTTATCCAAAGACTTCCCGGAAGGCGTCGAGTACAGCATCGTGTATGACCCGACCCAGTTCGTGCGCGAGTCGATCGACTCGGTGATCAAGACCCTGCTGGAAGCCGTGGTGCTGGTCGCGCTGGTCGTGATCGTGTTCCTGCAAACCTGGCGCGCTTCGATCATCCCGCTGCTGGCGGTGCCGGTGTCGGTGGTCGGTACCTTCGCTGTGATGCTGATGTTCGGCTTCTCGATCAACACCCTGTCGCTGTTCGGCCTGGTGCTGGCGATCGGTATCGTGGTCGACGACGCCATCGTGGTGGTGGAGAACGTCGAGCGCAACATCACCAACGGCTTGTCGCCGCATGATGCGACCATCCAGGCCATGAAGGAAGTCTCGGGCCCGATCATCGCGATCGCCCTGGTGCTGTGCGCGGTGTTCGTGCCGATCGCCTTCGTCGCCGGCCTCACCGGCCAGTTCTACCGCCAGTTCGCCCTGACCATCGCGATTTCGACCGTGATCTCGGCCTTCGTGTCCTTGACGCTGGCCCCGGCCCTGTCGGCCGCGCTGCTCAAGGCCCACGATGCGCCGAAGGATGCGCTGACGCGCGGCATGGACAAGGTGTTCGGCCGCTTCTTCGCCGCCTTCAACCGCTTCTTCAGCCGTTCCTCGCACAAGTACGAGGGCGGCGTGAAGACGGTCCTGCGCCGCAAGACCGCAACGCTGGGCGTCTACCTGGCGCTGGGCGTCGCCGCCGTGTTCATGTTCAAGGTGGTGCCGCCGGGCTTCGTGCCGGCCCAGGACAAGGGTTACCTGATCGGCTTCGCCCAGCTGCCGGACGCCGCTTCGCTCGACCGTACCGATGAAGTGATCCGCAAGATGTCGAGCATCGCCAAGGAAATCCCGGGCGTCGAATCCTCGATCGCCTTCCCGGGCCTGTCGATCAACGGCTTCACCAATGCGCCGAACGCCGGCATCGTGTTCACCGGCCTGAAACCGTTCGCTGAGCGCAAGGGCCACCCGGAGCAGTCGGCCGAAGCCATCGCCGCCGAGATCAACAAGCGCATGGGCGCGGTGGAAGACGCCTTCGTGATGGTGCTGCCGCCGCCGCCGGTGAACGGCCTGGGCACCACCGGCGGCTTCAAGCTGATGCTGGAAGACCGCGGCAATCTCGGCTACGACGAACTGTATAAAGCCACGCAGGCGCTGCAGATGAAGGCCTGGGGCACCCCGCAACTGGCCGGCGTGTTCTCGAGCTACCAGATCAACGTGCCGCAGCTGTTCGCGGACGTCGACCGTGTGAAGGCCAAGCAGATGGGCGTGCCGCTGGCGACCATCTACCAGACCTTGCAGGTGAACCTCGGTTCGCTGTACGTGAACGACTTCAACCAGTTCGGCCGCACCTACCAGGTGCGCGTGCAGGCCGATGCGCAGTTCCGCTCGCAGCCCGAGCAGATCGCGCAGCTCAAGGTCCGCAACGACAAGGGCGAGATGATCCCGCTGTCGTCGCTGATGCAGGTGAAGGACAGCTATGGCCCGGACCGCGTCCAGCGCTACAACAACTACGTGGCGGCCGACATCAACGGCGGCGCGGCCCCTGGCGTCTCGTCGGGCCAGGCCCAGGCCATCATGGAGCAGCTGGCCAAGGAAACCTTGCCGAAAGGGATCGCCTATGAATGGACCGACCTGACCTACCAGGAGATCCTGGCCGGTAACACCATGATCTACGTGTTCCCGCTGTGCGTGCTGCTGGTGTTCCTGGTGCTGGCCGCCCAGTATGAAAGCTGGACCCTGCCGCTGGCGGTGATCCTGATCGTGCCGATGTCGATCCTGTGCGCCCTCATCGGCGTCAAGCTCTCGGGTGGCGACAACAACATCTTCACCCAGATCGCGCTGTTCGTGCTGGTGGGGCTGGCCTCGAAGAACGCGATCCTGATCGTGGAATTCGCCCGTGAACTGGAAGACCACGGCCGCAGCATCCTCGACGCCGCGCTGGAAGCTTCCCGTCTGCGCCTGCGTCCGATCCTGATGACGTCGATCGCCTTCATCATGGGTGTGGTGCCACTGGTGTTCTCGGCCGGCGCCGGCGCCGAGATGCGCCACGCGATGGGTGTGGCGGTGTTCGCCGGCATGCTGGGCGTGACCTTCTTCGGCCTGTTCCTGACGCCGCTGTTCTACGTCCTGCTGCGCACGTTCGCCAAGCGTTTCGAGAAAAAAGCCCCGGCCGCCGCTGGTAATAACACGAGCGCACCGAGCCTGGAAGGAGTGCATTGAGATGAAAAGCATGATCGCAAAGGGCGTGGCCCCGCTGTTGGCAGCATTGCTGCTGACGGCTTGCGCCACCCCCGAATTCAAGCAGCCGGCGGTGGAAACGCCGACCGCCTTCCGTGAATCGCAAGTGCCGACCACCGTGGTGGAAGGCGTCGACGGCACGCGCTGGAAACCGGCGCAGCCGGCCGAAGCCCAGCCGCGCGGCCAGTGGTGGCTCATCTTCAACGACCCGGCGCTGACCGCGCTGGTCGATGAAGCGAGCGCCAACAACGCGAACCTAGCGGTGGCCGCCGCCCGCGTGAAGCAGGCGAGGGCGATCGCCGGCATCGCGCAGGCCGACCGCGTGCCCCAGATCGGCGTCGGCATCGGCGCGCAGCGTGCCCGGCCCTCGGCGCTGGAATCCGGCCTGCCGCAGGGCACGCCGATGCAGCCGGTGACCAGCTACTCGGCCCAACTGAGCGCCAGCTACGAGGTCGACCTGTTCGGCCGCGTGGCCGCCAATGTGGCGGCGGCGCGCGGCGATGCGGCGACGTCGGAGGCCAACTTCCGCTCGGTGCTGCTGGCCCTGCAGGCCGATGTGGCCCAGACCTACTTCCGGCTGCGCGCGCTGGACGCCGAACTCGACACCGTGGAACGCACGGTGCGGCTGCGCGAGGAAAGCGTCAACGTCAACCAGCGCCGCTTCGACCTGGGCGACATCGGCGAATTCGACCTGTCGCGCGCTAGAACCGAGCTGGCCACCGCCCGCGCCGAGGCCATCGGCCTGCAGCGCGAGCGCGCCAATGCCGAACACGCGCTGGCGGTCCTGCTGGGCAAGCCGGCGTCGAACTACGTCGCCGGCCGCAGCCCGCTGCTGGACGCGACCGCGCTGCCGACCATTCCAGCCGGCCTGCCGTCCTCGCTGCTGGAGCGCCGCCCCGACATCGTCGCCGCCCAGCGTGCGATGGAAGCCTCGAACGCCCGCATCGGCGTGGCGCGCGGCGCCATGTTCCCGGCGCTGACCATCAGCGCGGCCGGCGGCGGCGTGGGCGGCGCGTTCTCGGACGTGTTCCGCTGGAGCAGCCGTTCGTGGGTGCTGGGTCTCTTGACCTCGATGCCGATCATCGACGGCGGCCGTAACCGCGCCAACGTCGAGCGCAGCGAAGCGGTGCTGGAAGAATCGGTTGGGACCTACCGCCAGAGCGTGCTCACGGCCTTTGCCGAAGTCGAGGACAACCTGGCCGGCCTGCGCATCCTGTCCGGCCAGGCCGGCGAGATCGACGCCGCCCTGGTCTCGGCGCGCCGCTCGGCCGACCTCGCGCAGAAGCTGTACGACGCCGGCCGCTCCAGCTACCTGGAACTGCTGGATGCGCAGCGCAACCTGGCGACCGTCGAACGCACCGCGGTCCAGCTGCGCGGCAACCGCGCGGTGACCACCGTGGCCCTGGTCCGCGCGCTCGGCGGCGGCTGGGATGCCGGTCGCATCGACGGCCAGGCCGTGGCGCAGAACTAAGCTTTACCTCTCCAGGCGTTGTTTTGCCCTTTGCGGCGGGTGCGCGAGTACCCGCCGTTTTTTTCGTCCCGCTACAATCGTGGCCATGGCGACTTCTTTCCCGACTCTCACCGGCCTCGCGCCGGTCATCGCGTTTGATACCCGCGTCCTCGTTCTCGGCAGCTTCCCCGGCGCCGCTTCACTGGCGGCCGGCAAATACTACGCGCACCCGCGCAACCAGTTCTGGCCATTGATTTCGGCAGTGGTCGGGGAAGACCTGGCGGCGCTGCCCTACGAGGAGCGGCTACCCCGACTGCTGGCGCGCGGCTTTGGCCTGTGGGACGTGCTGGCCGGCTGCGAACGCGAAGGCAGCCTCGATTCCGCGATTCGCAAACCGGCCGCCAACGATTTCGAACGCTTGAAGACCCTGTGTCCGCAGCTGGAAACGGTGGGCTTCAACGGCCAGGCATCGGGCAAGTTCGCGCCGCAGTTTGCGCAGGCCGGCTACCGCACCGTGGTGCTGCCGTCGAGCTCACCCGCGCACATGGCGATGAGCTTCGAGCAGAAACTGGCGGTATGGCGCGGATTGGCGCAAGAGCCGGATGCGCCTGTCGTCCAGCCGGCCCTGTTCTGATCACTGGTAGCGGCTCTGCTCGACACCCCGCCGCGCATCCATGCTGATCTGCCTGAGATACGCCAGCTTCGCCGAATACTGCTCCCTCACCTCGCGCCGCGTGCTGTGCTCGACGGCCAGCGCCAGCTGCTCGCGCGCGTCGCCCACCTCACCCATGCGCGCATACGCGATCCCCAGCCAGAAGCGGAACTCGTCATTGAACGGCGCCCTCCTGATCTCGCGCTCGAACAGCGACTTCGCCTTGCCCGGCTCGCCGCCCTGCAGCGCCAGCATGCCCTGGTCGAAGTAGTAGTAGGGCGGCACCGGCTCGATGCCGTTGATGCGGGTGGCAAGCGCCAGCGCTTCGTCGCGCTTGCCCAGTTCGAGCAGCACCGGATGCAGATTGCGCATCACCAGCACGTTCTCCGGCTCGCGCGCCATCGCCGAGCGGTAGGTCTGCTCGGCGATGGCGAGGTCGCCGTGGCGCGCGTAGATGACGCCGAGGGTGTTGAGGACGGTGACGTTCTTGGGCCGCGCCTGCACCGCGGCGCGCGCCCACCAGTAGGCGTCGTCGAGGCGCCCGTGCACCAGCATCTCGGCGGCGCGGTTATTGGCGTACAAGGCGACGATGTCCTGTTCCTCGATCACGCGCGAGCGCAGGCGCGCGGCGGCGTCGCTCGGGATGAAGTCGACCAGCAGCTGCATCTCGCTGCCCGGCGAATGCACGTTCGGCATGCGGCGGTCGCTGAGCAGGATGTTGACGTGCGAGCTGGCCAGGAACAGGCCGGCCTCGCGACTCCAGGTGTTCTGGGCGTCGATGTTCTGGTACTGCACCGGCATGCCGAGGGCCTTGGCGAAGGCCGCCGTCATGATCACGAGCGAGAGGCAGTTGCCGGTGCGGTCGGCGTAGGTTTCGGATGCGGTGCGGGTCTTGCTGGATTCGTATTCGAGCTGCAGGTCGGACTTGCGGTACAGGGCCTCGACCAGGCCGTGGCGCTCGCCGCGTTCGCGCAGGATGGAAGCGAACCTGGAACTGTTCAGGTAAGCCTGCATGGCCGGGCTGAGGTCGAACAGGGTGTCGGTACGGACCGGCTCCGAGGGCGGTGCGAAGGTCGCGTCGGCGAAGACCGGCGGGGGAGGTTCGACGGGCGGCTGGACGCTGGCGCAGCCGGCCAGCAGGGACAGCGACAGCAGGACCGCAAGGCGCTTCATGTCTTCCTCCGTATTGACAACTTATGGAGGAAGTATCGGCCTGCGCGGCAGGCTTGTCAAAGCATGCTTACTCGGTGTGGAAGGCTTCCACCAGCTCGTCCAGCAGCTCGCCGGTTTCCTCGCTTGATAAGCCGAGGTAGGCGCAGGCGGCGGCGCCGCCCTTGGCCCATTCCAGTGACTCGCCATGGCCTTGGTAGCGGCAGATCGCGCTCTCGGCCAGCACCGACAGCGCCACCAGCGAGCGCACCGCGCCGGAGGTGGCGGGGTCGTCGAGGACGGCGAAGTCGTGGTGGTGCAGGATGGCCCAGCCGACGTCGCCGGACAGGCCCCAGTTGCGCGCCAGCAGGCAGCCGACCGCGGCGTGCGAGGTCGAATGGCGCTCGTCTTCCAGCGCCGTGAACGGTCGGTCGGTTTCCAGCGAGGCGTCGGCGTAGGTGCGGGCGTAGTCGGCGAAGCGTTCGATCAGGAGCGGCACGCCGGTATCGCAGAACAGGCCGAAGGTGTGGGCCACGTCGGCTTCGCCGATGCGCAGGCGGCGCGACAGGAACACCATGGCCTGGGCGCGGCGGGTCGAGATGTCCCAGAAGCTGGCCAGGCTGGCGCTGTTGGCCGGAATCGCCTGGCGCGCCAGCAGCCCGGTCATCAGGGCCGCGACCTGGTTAATCCCCAGGAACAGGATCGCCTGCTCGATCGACTTGGCCTTGCGGCGGCCGCCGTAGATCGCGGAATTCGCCAGCTTCAGCAGGGCGCCGGACATGCCGACGTCGCTCGCCACGATCTTGCCGATGGCTTCCGGCGACGGATCTTCCGACGCCAGCTCGCGCTGCATGTCGGCCAGCAGGCTCGGACGCGGCGGGATGCGGATCGACTTGATCAGGGCGTCGACCTGGTCGAGATGCGGAAGAGGATCGGCGACGGTATTCATGGGCGCGGGAGCAGAAGGACTGCGGGAGGGAAGCGGACGACCTTGCCACTATACCCCAGGCCGATATTTCTTGCACTTGGGCAATGCTCATTTGTGTCAATTTCACCAAAGAGACAGCGCTGCGACACCGTTTTAATGGCGGAATTACAATCCACACATGGCTATTTCGACAATTGCAGGAATCGACTTCACGGCGCCGGCGGAGACCGTGGCGCGCCAGCTGATCGGGGTAACGGTGCTGGTGGACGGCGTCGGCGGCCGGATCGTCGAGACCGAAGCCTACGACCGCGAAGACCCGGCCTCGCACGCATTTTCCGGGCCGACCGAGCGCAATGCGTCGATGTTCGGGCCGCCGGCCCATGCCTATGTCTACCGCTCCTACGGCATCCACTGGTGCCTGAATTTCGTCTGCCGCGAGGCGGGGCACGGGGCCGGGGTCCTGATCCGCGCGCTCGAGCCGACCGTGGGGCTGGACACGATGCGGGTGCGGCGCGATGCCGACGGCGAGTGGCTGCTGTGCTCGGGGCCGGGCAAATTGTGCCAGGCGCTGGGGGTGACGCGGGCGCTCAATGGCCAGCCGATTTCCCTGCCGCCGTTCGAATTGGCGCCGGCGCCGCCGGGGCTCGAGGTGGTGACCGGGCCGCGCATCGGGATATCGAAGGCGATGGATGTGCCGTGGAGGTTCGGGCTGGCCGGGTCGCGTTTCGTCAGCCGGCCGTTCAGGTAGCATCCACCGTTAACGGTCTGACGGGTAACACTACGCTTGACGCCGTTGTGGTGCGGCGGAAGGCAGGGCGGGGATGGGCCGCCCGCGCATCGGGCTCCCATCCGCGCGGCGTTCCTGCAGGCCGTGGAAGCCTTCCGTATCCGCTTCCTCTTCCTCCTCGATCGCCACCGCCGGCGCCCCATCCGCCAGCTTGAAGATCGACACCGCCTTCGCCAGCGTCACGGTTTGCTCGTGCAGGCTTTCCGCCGCCGCCGCGGCCTGTTCGACCAGGGCCGCGTTCTGCTGGGTCATGCCGTCCATCTGGCCGACCGCCTTGTTCACTTCGGCGATGCCGTCGGCCTGTTCGGTGCTGGCCACGCTGATGCGGCCGATGATGTCGTTCACCTGGCGCACCGAGGCGACGATGTCGCCCATGCTGCCGCCGGCTTCGCTCACCGAGGCGCTGCCGTCCTCGATGATCTTCACCGAGTCGGCGATCAGGGCCTTGATCTCGCGCGCGGCCGCGGCCGAGCGCTGGGCCAGGGTGCGCACCTCGGCGGCGACCACGGCGAAGCCGCGCCCCTGTTCGCCGGCGCGCGCCGCTTCCACTGCGGCGTTCAGGGCCAGCAGGTTGGTCTGGAAGGAGATGCCGTCGATGACGCCGGTGATCTCGACGATCTTGCGCGAACTGGCCTGGATCGATTCCATCGTCGCCACCGCGCGCTCCACGGCGTTGCCGCCGTTGGCCGCCAGCTGCGCCGCCTCGGCGGCCAGGTTCGAGGCAAGGCGCGCGTTGTCGGCGTTGTGCTTGACCGCGGTGGTCAGTTCTTCCATGGTGCTGGCGGTCTGCTCGAGCGAGCCGGCCTGCATCTCGGTGCGGGTCGACAGGTCGAGGTTGCCGCTGGCGATCTCCTTCGAGGCGGTGTCGATCGACTGGACCGCCTTCATGATGCTGCGCAGGGCGCCGTCCAGGCGCGAGATCGAGTGGTCGAGCGCGCGCGCGGTGTCGGCGATCTCGTCGCGTCCGGCGCCCGCCGTGCTCGAGGTGCGCAGCTGGCCCTCGGCCAGGTCGCCGACCACCGTGGCGATCGACCGGATATCGGCCAGCATGGCGCGCCGCACCAGCATCGTCACCACCAGGGAAAGGCCGATCGACAGCAGCACCAGGGCCGCCATGCTGATGCCGAGCGTGCGGAATTCGGCCTTGGCGGCGGTGTAGGCTTCCACGCTCAGCTTCTTCTCCAGCGCGGCGAGGCGCTGCAGTTCGGTGTCGAGCGCGACGAACTGCTTCTCGGCCTTCTGCATCGAGTTGGTGGCGATCGACTGGTCGACCTGGGCCAGTTCGATGGTCTCTCCGACCAGCTTGCGGTAGGCCGCCAATGCGGTCAGCGAGTTGTCCAGCGGCGTGCGTTCCTCCAGCGCCGCCGCCTTCTTGAGATCGCCGAGCTCGTCGCCGATCTGCGCATGCTTCTTGTGGATGTCCGCGGTCAGGGCCGCCAGGCGGCTCTGGGCGAAGCTGCCGTTGACCCAGGCCAGCAGCTGGTAGATGTTGGCGTGCGCGAAGCGCGCGTCGCCGGCGACGTCGGCCACCGCCTGCAGGCGCGCGGCGCGCACCTGCACCATGTGCTCGAGCGAGGCGTTCTGGCGCACCATGCCGTAGTAGGCGGCTGCCGACAGCATGGTCAACAGCACCAGCACCAGTCCCGGGGCCAGCAGGAGTTTGGGCCCGATCCGCAATTTGTTCAGCATGCTCGACTCCGGGAAGGTGGAAGGATCTTACTTCTTGTAGATGCCGGCTTCCAGCACCACGTCGTCGACCCGCTGGATGTAGGTGGTCTTCGGCTCGATCTTGCCGCTGCTCGGGTTCTTGTACTGGTAGTCCACCCAGCCCTTGCCCTTGGCGGCGGCGAGGTCGATGATCTCGCGGCGGTACTTCTTGCCGTTGGCGTCGGGGACGTCGGTCAGGTCCTTGCCGACGATCGAGGGGTTGATCGGATGCGCCAGCACGATGCCGGTCTTCAGGTCGCGCATGTCGATGTAGAGTTCGCCCTGGACGTAGTCGGCATCCTTGGCGTTGATCTTCTTCATCATCTCGTCCTTGCCCTTGGCCTTGACCAGGGCGACGCCGCGTTCGACCATGGCGATGGCGTCCTTCTCGGTCGGGCCGTTGGCCAGGGCAGGCGTGGCGGCCAGGACGAGGCAGAGGGCGGCGGTGGTGGCGATCAGCTTCATGGTGTACTCCTCGGGTTAGTGTTCTTGGGCCAATATTTCTGAAG
This sequence comes from Massilia phyllostachyos, assembly GCF_021044825.1. Classification (GTDB taxonomy): domain Bacteria; phylum Pseudomonadota; class Gammaproteobacteria; order Burkholderiales; family Burkholderiaceae_D; genus Telluria; species Telluria phyllostachyos. The sequence goes on from NZ_JAJNOC010000001.1 coordinate 427,455, forward strand.
TGCATTGGCAAATGTACCGGGGTGGAAGGCGTGAAGATTGCGCTGGCGCAATCGCAAGAAGAACATATGGTCGGAACGTTGTGCATTGGTGTCAGCCGGTGCCGCCACTCGAAATAAGGATGTTGCTGACCAGCCTTTGACCCGTTTTGCGTATTTATTGCTTTAACTCCTTGAGCCGGGCTCGTGTGATTGATAGGCGGCAATTCGCGAGTATTTCCGAAACGTAAGATGAATTCCTTCCGGCAATGCCCAATCGGGCATCGTGCCGGCCTTTCATCATCGTCCCATGGAGAATTCCCGTGATCACGACCGAAGCGACGCCTTCCAAGTTCAAGCCGTATACCCGCCAGACGATCCAGCAGGCGCGCCAGTGGCAATGGCTGACGCCGGAGCTGCAGGAAGCGGTGCAGGTGGTCTCGCATGTGCTGCCGTTCCGCGTCAACGCCTATGTGCTGGATGAGCTGATCGACTGGGACAAGGCGCCGGACGATCCGATCTACCGCCTGACCTTCCCGCACCGCGACATGCTCCCGAGCCAGGAATACGAGCAGCTGCGCGATCTGGTCCTGGTCAAGAAGGACGAGGCGGCGACCGCGAAGCTGGTGCACGCGATCCGCATGCGCATGAACCCGCACCCGGCCGGCCAGATGACCCACAACGTCCCGCGCGTGAACGACGCGCCGCTAAAAGGCCTGCAGCACAAGTACAAGGAAACCGTGCTGTTCTTCCCGAGCTCGGGCCAGACCTGCCACGCCTACTGCACCTTCTGCTTCCGCTGGCCGCAGTTCGTCGGCATGGACGACATGAAGTTCGACGCGCGCGAGTGCAGCGAGCTGGTGTCCTACCTGGAGAACCATCCGGACGTGACCGACGTCCTGATCACCGGCGGCGACCCGATGATCATGAATACCCGTTCCCTGGCCGAATTCCTCGAGCCGCTGCTCGAGCCGAACCTGGCCCACATCCAGAACATCCGCATCGGCACCAAGTCGGTCGCGTATTGGCCGCAGCGCTTCGTGTCGGACAAGGATAGCGACGACCTGCTGCGCCTGTTCGAGAAGGTGGTCAGGTCGGGGAAGAACCTGGCCATCATGGGCCACTACAACCACGCGGTGGAGCTGCGCCACCCCATCGCCCAGCAGGCGGTGAAACGCATCGTCGGCACCGGCGCCACCTTGCGCATGCAGGGCCCGCTGATCCGCCACATCAACGAAGACCCGAAGAGCTGGGCCGAGCTGTGGACCACCGGCGTGCGCCTGGGCGCCATTCCCTATTACATGTTCGTCGAGCGCGACACCGGCCCGCGCGACTATTTCGCCCTGCCGCTGGCGCGCGCCCACCAGATCTTCCAGGAAGCGTATTCGATGGTGTCGGGCCTGTCGCGCACCGTGCGCGGCCCCTCGATGAGCGCCTTCCCGGGCAAGGTGGTGATCGACGGCGTGGTGACCATCAACGGCGAGAAGCTGTTCGCGCTGCAGTTCCTGCAGGCCCGCAATCCCGAGTGGGTGCGCCGTCCCTTCTTCGCGAAATACGATCCGGACGCCACCTGGCTGGATCACCTGAAGCCGGCCTTCGGGCGCGACAAATTCTTCTTCGAGATGGAAAGCGGCGGCCCCCTGCGCGGACCCGGCGGGCGCGTGATCCCGCTGGTGCCGGCCACCCAGCGCGACGCCGCCTGACGCCGGGCCGCAGCGCGAGCCGGCCATGCAGGACACCGCCACCGCGCCACGCCTGTCCGGCGTGGCGGTTTTCTTCTACGTCTTCCTGCCCTTCGCCCTGGGCCACTACCTGTCCTCCCTGCTGCGCAACGTGAACGCGGTGCTGGCCTCGCACCTGGTGGGGGCGCTCGCGCTCACGCCGGGCGAACTGGGCTTGCTCACCAGCGCCTTCTTCTTCGCCTTCGCGCTGGTGCAGCTGCCGGTCGGGATCGCGCTCGACCGCTTCGGGCCGCGCCGGGTGCAGCTGGTGATGATGCTGGTCGGGTCGCTCGGCGCGCTGCTGTTCGCCCACGGTTCGACCTTCGGCCAGCTGCTGACGGCGCGCGCCGTGATGGGCTTCGGCCTGGGCGGCTGCTTCATGGCGGCGGTGAAGGCGGTCTCCAGCTGGATCGCCCCGAGCCGGCTGCCCTCGGTGCACGGCTACCTGATCGCGGTCGGCGGCCTCGGCGCCGCGACCGCCACCATGCCGGTGCGCCTGGCGCTCGACTACCTGGAGTGGCGCGGGCTGTTCGTGGTGCTGGCGGCCCTGGTGGCCTGCACCGGCCTGCTGGTGGCGCTGCTGTACCCGCGCACCGAGGGGCCGGCGCCGCACCGCGGCCCGCTCGGCCAGGCCCTGCGCCAGGTGTTCCGCGCGCCGGTGTTCCGGGCCACGGCCTCGCTGGTCCTGGTCCCGCATGCGGTGTTCTTCGGCATCCAGGGCCTGTGGATCGGACGCTTCCTGTCGGACGTGGCGCGCTTCCCGGACGAGGCGGTGGCCTACCTGCTGTACATGGGCATGGCCTCGGTGATCTTCGGCGCCATCGCGGTCGGCATGATCACCGAATGGGCGGGCCGGCGCGGCGTGGCGCCGCTGGACGTGGCGGCGGCCGGCATCGCCGTGTTCCTGCTGGTGCAGGCCGGCTTCATCGCCGGCTACAAGCCGAGCTTCCAGCTGCTGTCGGTGCTGTTCACGCTGGTGGGGACGATCACCGGCATCGAGTACGCGATCATCGCCCAGGCCATGCCGCGCGAACTCACCGGACGCGCCGCGACCTGCCTGAACCTCCTGATCTTCATCGGCGCCTTCGTGGTGCAGGCGGGCTTCGGCCTGCTGGTCGGCCTGTGGACGCCGGACGCCGCCGGCCACGCGCCCGCCATCGCCTACCAGCTCGCCTTCCTGGTGCTGGTGCTGGTGCAGCTGCCCGGCCTGGCGCGCTTCGTCCTGCGCCGCCGGCGCGAGGCGGCCGCACAAGCGATGGCGGCGGTGCCGGCGGTGTCCTGAGGCCGGCTTGCCTCGGCGGTAACGGGCGGCGTAGTATTGCCACTTCGCGCAGTATGTGGCGATACGGACGCCGTCCGTGCCGAACGAGAGAACAATAGCCATGCCTGACCACACCCCGCGGCGCCTGCCGGCGTATGTCCTGTTGCTGCTGCTCGCCGCCTGCGGCGACAAGTCCACCCTGCCGGTCGGCGCCGACGTCGGCCTGACGCCGACCATCAAGGCGCCGGTGAAACGCCTCATTCCGACCGTCGACATCGCCCCCGCCAGGGGCTGGCCGGCAGGCGGCAAGCCGACCGCCGCGCCCGGACTGGCGGTGAACGCCTTCGCATCCGGCCTGGACCACCCGCGCTGGCTGTACGTGCTGCCCAACGGCGACGTGCTGGTGGCCGAGACCAACGCCCCCGAGCGGCCCGAGGACAAGAAGGGTATCAAGGGCTATGTGATGGGCAAGGTGATGGCGAAGGCCGGCGCCGCGGTGCCGAGCGCCAACCGCATCACCCTGCTGCGCGACCGCGACGGCGACGGTGTGGCCGAGGTGAAGCAGGTGTTCCTGCAGGGGCTGAACTCGCCCTTCGGCATGGCCCTGGTGGGCGACACGCTGTACGTGGCGAACACCGACGGCATCGTGCGCTTCCCCTACCGCGCGGGCGAGCTCGAGATCACCGCGCCGCCGCAGCCGGTGGCGGCGCTGCCGGGCGGCCCGCTGAACCATCACTGGACCAAGAACATCATCGCCAGCCCGGACGGCCGCAAGCTCTACGCCACCTCGGGCTCGAACAGCAACGTGGCCGAGAACGGCATCGAGCAGGAAGTCGACCGCGCCGCCATCCTCGAAGTCGACATCGCCACCGGCGCCACCCGCGTGTACGCTTCCGGCCTGCGCAATCCGAACGGGCTGGCCTGGCATCCGCAGACCGGGGCCCTGTGGACCGTGGTGAACGAGCGCGACGAACTGGGCAGCGACCTGGTGCCCGACTACCTGACCTCGGTGAAGGAGGGCGCCTTCTACGGCTGGCCTTACAGCTACTACGGCCAGCACGTCGACGAGCGCGTCAAGCCGCCGCGTCCTGACCTGGTGGCCAAGGCCGTCGCGCCCGACTACGCCCTCGGCGCCCACGTGGCGGCGCTCGGACTGGCCTTCTATACCGGCAAGCTGCTTCCCGAGCAGTACGCGGGCGGGGCCTTCATCGGGCAGCACGGGTCGTGGAACCGCACGCCGCTGTCGGGGTATAACGTGGTGGCCGTGCCGTTCAGGGATGGGAGGCCGAGCGGGAAACCGGTGGAGGTGCTCAGCGGCTTCGTGGACAAGAACGGCGATGCGCTGGGAAGGCCTGTCGGCGTGGCGGTCGACAAGCCGGGCGCGGTGCTGGTGGCGGACGACGTCGGCAACGTCATCTGGCGCATTACGCCCAGCCGATAAACGTGGAGGGTGTGAAAAAACGGCTATGGCAAGGCGCCGGGTCGAAGACAGTAGACTCGTACGGCGAGACGAGGCAACGCAGCCATAGACGAATTTTTCACACACTCGTAGCGTGGGTGGCGGGGCCGCCCACGTTATGCACAGCCCTGGACCAGCAGCAGCGGCAGGCCGGTCCAGACGATACCGACGAAGGCCAGCACGGCGCCGAGCGACGCCGACCAGTCCACCAGCGCGGCATCCTTCGCATTGCGCAGGATGCCGCGCTCGCGCCACAGCAGCCAGGCGCACAGCGCCAACGCCAGCACCGTCGCAATCCCCATCGGCAGCAGGTCCGGCCCGCCGGCGCGCATGAGCGCCGGCGTGCACTGCGCCGCCGCCAGCAGGTAGCAGAAGGTGAAGTGCCCCGCCCACACCAGCAGGGGCAGGGTGCCGCGCAACAGCTGTCGCCAGAATCGGTCTTGCATGTTCACTCCATCAGCAGCGGCAAGCCCTGCACCAGCAGCATGCCGGCGATGCCCTGCAGGGTGACGTAGTGCCAGATCAGGGCGACGTTGTCGAGCGTCGCCCGGCTGTGTTCACCCAGGTGGCCGCGCCAGTGGCGCAGCGCCAGGTAGGGGCCGGCGATCGCCAGCAGCACCACGTGCAGGCCCTGGTAGCCGAGCAGCCCGCCGATGCCGGCGGCCCAGGCGCTGACGGTCGGGTCCAGCCCGGCGAACTGGTGGCCGCGCAGGTCGAGCAGGAAGGAGGCCGCGGTGCAGCCCAGCGCCAGCAGCACCAGCCAGGGCAGGCGCGCCTTGCCGAGCGAGCGCATGGCGAGCAGGATCAGCGCCGAGGAAGCGAGCAGCAGGCCGCCGGATGCCAGCGTCCAGGGCAGGGTGGGCAGCGCCGCGCCGGGCGGCGGGCAGACCATCAGGCGCATCGAGGCGTGCACGTAGGCATAGCCGAAGGAAGTGAAGATGCAGGCGTCGACGATCAGCGTGATGAAGATGCCCCACCAGGATTGCGAGGCGGTCCCCTTGGCGCCCACCTTCAGCACCAGGTCGTCGGCCACGCGCGCCTCCCTGATCGGCGGCTTGCGGTCCGACTCCCACAGCCAGGCCACGGTGCCGGCCACCGCCATGATCCCGAAGATCCAGGCCAGCAGCACCGCCTTCACCGTCAGCAGCAGGAAGAAGCCGGCGGTGCCGAGCGCCGCGATCACGGGCAGCCAGCTGTCGGTCGGCAGCACCATCAGGTAGCGCGGTTCGGCCGACACGGGGCTGGTGGCGATGGTTTCGCGCAGGCCGGTGGCGGTGCCGGGCAGGTAGTGCTGGCCGCGGTCGACTTCCTCGGACAGCGTCGGCTGCTCCCACAGCGGATTGATCGTGGTGATGCGCGGGATGCTGCGGTTGCCGTAGGACTCGGAGGTGAGCCATTCGAGGGTCGGCGCATTCCACGGGTTGCCGACTTCCTTCTCGGGCCGGCGCAGGGTGCGCACCGCGTCGACGATGAACAGCAGCACGCCGAAGGCGAAGATGAAGGCGCCGACGGTGGAGAGCAGGTTCAGGAAGTCCCAGCCGAGCTGCGCATCGTAGGTATAGACCCGGCGCGGCATGCCCTGCAGGCCGGTGATGTGCATCGGGAAGAAGGCGAGGTTGAAGCCGCCGAACATCATCCAGAACACCCAGCGCGCCAGCCGCTCCGACATGCGCTGGCCCTTGACCAGCGGCAGCCAGTAGTACATCGCCGCGAACACCGGGAACACCATGCCGCCGATCAAGACGTAGTGCAGGTGGGCGACGATGAAATAGGTGTCGTGCACCTGCCAGTCGAAGGGCACCACCGCGACCATCACGCCGGTCAGCCCGCCCAGCACGAAGATGAACATGAAGCCCATCAGGAACAGGGCCGGGGAATTCATCTGCACGCGGCCGTTCCACAGGGTGGCGATCCAGGCGAACACCTGGATCCCGGTCGGGATCGCGACCGCCATGCTGGCCGCCGAGATGAAGCTCATCTCGAGCACGCCCAGGCCGGATGTGAACATGTGGTGGGCCCACAGCCCGAAGCTGAAGAAGCCCACGCCGACCAGGGCCACGATGATGGCGCGCCGCCCCACCAGCGGGGTGGCGGCGATGGTCGGGACCATGGTCGAGACCATGCCGGCCGCCGGCAGGAAGATGATGTAGACCTCGGGGTGGCCGAAGAACCAGAACAGGTGCTGCCACAGGATCGGGTCGCCGCCGCGGTCGGCGATGAAGAAAGGCCAGTCGAAGGCGCGTTCCAGTTCCAGCAGGGCGGTGCCGGCGATCACGGCGGGGAAGGCGAACACGATCATCACGGCCACCACCAGCATGGCCCAGGCATACACCGGCATGCGGCGCAAGGTCATGCCGGGGGCGCGCGTGAACAGGATGCCGACGATGAGTTCGACCGCGCCCGCGATCGCCGAGATCTCGATGAAGCCGATCCCCAGCAGCCAGAAGTCGGCGTTCAGGCCGGGCGAATACTGCTCCCCGGTATAGGGCGGATACATGAACCAGCCGCCGTTCGGCGCCAGGCCCACGAAGATCGTGCAGAAGAAGGCCAGGCCGCCGAAGGCATAGGCATAGAAGGCATAGGCCGACAGGCGCGGGAAGGGCAGGTCGCGCGCCCCCAGCATGTTCGGCAGCAGGTAGACCGCGATCGCCTCGACGATCGGAATCGCGAACAGGAACATCATCACCGTGCCGTGCATGGTGAAGACCTGGTTGTAGGTCTCGGGCGAGAGCAGGGCGTTGTCGGGCACCGCCAGCTGCACCCGCATGACGAGGGCCAGGATGCCGGCCAGGATGAAGAACAGCAGGGCGGTGCCGATGTAGAGCAGGCCGATGCTGGTGTTGTTCACCGAGCTGAAAAAGCGCCAGCCGGTCGGCGTGCGCCACACCTCCTTGAGCCGGTCGAATTCGCCGTCCGGCCGCGGCAGGGAATTGGGGAGCTGCTGGGTCATTTCAGGGACTCGAGATAGGCGGCCAGCGCGGCCAGGGATGCGGGATCGAGCTCGCGCGAGCCGGGCATGAAGACGCCGGGCTTGGACGTGTGCGGGTCGGCGATCCAGCCCGCCAGGCTGTCGCGCCGGGTGGGCAGGGCGCCGGCGCCGATGTGCATGCGGCTGCCCACGTGGGTGAGATCGGGCCCCAGGCGCGACTCTTCGGCCACGCCGCGGACCGTGTGGCAGGCCTGGCAGCGCTGCGCCAGGAACAGCTCGCGGCCCTTGGCCAGCTGCGGGCTGTCGGCGGGAGCGGCCGGCTGTGCCTGGCGCGCCAGCCAGGCGTCGAAGTCCTGCTGGGTCGAGGCGACCACGTGCAGCGCCATCTTCGCATGCTGTTCGCCGCAGTATTCCGCGCACTGGCCGCGGTAGACGCCGGGCTTCTCGGCGCGCAGGCTCAGGCCCGTCACGCGCCCCGGCACCATGTCGCGCTTGCCCGCGAGCGCCGGCACCCACAGGCTGTGGATCACGTCGGCCGAATTCAGGCCCAGGTAGACCGCGCGCCCCACGGGAATATGGATCTCGTTGGCGGTGACGATCTCGCGTCCGCTCACCGGGTCGTGGTAGCGCACTTCCCACCACCACATCTTGGCCGTGACCGAAATCGTGAGTGCATCCTGCGAGGATTGCGGCGCCAGCTGGGCGCTGCGCCAGGTGCTCCAGCCCAGCAGGGCGGAGAGCACCACGACCGGGAAGGCGACGCCGCCGCCGCCGATCCACAGCATGGCGCGCGCGGGACGCTCGTGGCGGCGCAGGCTGAGGAAGAGCAGCGCCATCACGGCGATGAAGATCAGCGTGCCGGCGCCGAACAGCACCCAGGTGAAGTGGCTGATGATGAGGGCGTCCCAGCCGGCGGGGTGCAGGACGGACTGCGCGTTATCGAGCGGGAGCACGGCGTTCATCGCAGCGTGTACAGGTAAGCCGCCATGTGGCGCGCCTCCTGCTCCGTGAGGCCCATCGGCGGCATCTCGGTGCCGGGCTTGAGCGCATGCGGCACGCGCAGCCAGCGCACCATGTTGTCGGGACTGTTGGGAATGCCGCCGGCGATGTAGCTCAGGCGGCCGATGTAGTCGAGCGAAGGGCCGGAGTCGCCCGCGGCGCCCTGCACGCCCGGGATCGCGTGGCAGGCCCCGCACTGGTACTGGGTCACCAGGCGCAGGCCCTGATCGATGTCGCCGCCGGGCACGTTCGAGGCGCGCTCTTCCTTGCAGCCCGCCAGCGCCGCCACGCAGGCCAGCGCCAGGGCGGCGCGGTGCAGGACGGGAGGAGTGGGAAGGGTGCGCACGCTTGGAACTCGCTATTGTGAAGGGGCTTTTATAATACACAAACCATGATGCAATTTTTCTAACGAATCCAATCGGACGCACCCCGCCCCATGCTCACCAACCGCCAACGGCTGATCGTCAAGACCGCTGCCTTCACGCTGCTGGCGGCGGGCGCCATCGCCGGCGCGGCCGGCCTGGCGCTGCTCTACGGCGGCTGGTACAACATCGGCGCCACGGCCCAGCACTACGCCTTCATCTATACCGTGCTGGAAGAGGGCATGAAGCAGTCGGTGCGCAACCATGCCGAGGACGTGAAGACGCCGCGCCTGGGCGGCGCGCAGCAGCTGCAGCTCGGCGCCCGGGTCTACCGCGACAAATGCCTGCAGTGCCATGGCGGGCCGGGCGTGGCCCAGTCGACCATCGGCATGAGCATGCAGCCCATTCCCGGCCCGCTGGTCGACGCGACCCAGCGCTGGGATCCGAACGAGCTGTACTGGGTGACCAAGCACGGCATCAAGATGAGCGGCATGCCGGCCTGGGAATACCACCTGAGCGAGGACGAGCTGTGGGCGGTGGTGGCGTTCGTGACGGTATTGCCGTCGATGGATACCCAGGCGTTCAAGGCAGCGACGGCGCCGGAGGCGGCGCGATGAGACTACTGCTTGCGCTATTTGCCTCCATGACGCTGAGCGCGTGCTCGGTCGAGCGCCCGCCCGGCGGCGTGGTGGGCGACCCGGTGCGCGGCAAGATCGCCCTGACCCAGTACGCCTGCCAGTCCTGCCACCTGATTCCCGGCGTGCCCGGATCGAAGGTCTACGTCGGCCGGCCGCTGTCGGAGATGGGGCAGCGCAAGGTGCTGGCCGGATCGGTGCCGAACGACCAGGCCGGCCTGGTGCGCTGGATCCGCGATCCGCAAGCGATCGACCCGCATACGGCGATGCCGAACATGGGCGTCAGCGAGCGCGATGCGCTCGACATGAGCGCCTACCTCCTGAGTCACTAGCGGCGTTCCTTGGTATCATCCCCGGTTTCATTCATTCAGGAAGACGAGCATGAGATTGGTGCGCTATGGCCGCCCGGGCAAGGAAAAACCGGGACTGTTCGACGAAGAGGGCCGCCTGCGCGACCTGTCCGGCATCATCGGCGACATCGACGCGTCCGCCTTGTCCGACAAGGCCCTGCGCAAGCTGGCCAAGGTCGACTGGAAAACCCTGCCGCTGGTACGCGGCAACCCGCGCCTGGGCGTGCCGGTGGCGAAGGTCGGCAAGTTCATCGGCGTCGGCATGAACTACGCCGACCACGTCGCGGAGACGGGCGCCACGATGCCGACCGAGCCGGTGTTCTTCACCAAGGCGATCAGTTCGCTGAACGGCCCGGACGACCCGATCCAGCTGCCGAAAGGCTCGAAGAAGACCGACTGGGAAGTCGAACTGGGCGTGGTGATCGGGACCCGCGCGCAGTACGTCGGCGAAGAGGAAGCGCTGAAGTACGTGGCCGGCTACTGCGTCGTCAACGACGTGTCCGAGCGCGCCTTCCAGTTCGAGATGGGCTCGCAGTGGGACAAGGGCAAGGGTTGCGACACCTTCGGGCCGGTGGGACCGTTCCTGGTCACGCGCGACGAGATCTACGACGTGCAGGACCTGGACCTCTACCTGGAACTGAACGGCAAGCGCATGCAGACCGGGAATACGGCGAGCATGATCTTCAGCGTGGCGCACATCGTCAGCTACGTGTCGCGCTTCATGACCTTGGAGCCGGGCGACATCATCACCACCGGCACGCCGCCGGGGGTGGGGATGGGGCGCTCGCCGCAGCGGTTCTTGAAGAAGGGCGACAAGCTGCGGCTTGGGATTGCGGGGCTGGGGGAGCAGCAGGCTGAGGTTGTGGCGTTTTCAAAATAAGCGTTTGCGGTCTGCGGGCAAAATTGGATCCCGGCCTTCGCCGGGATGACGTTGTTTTATGTTGCGGTTGAGCTGACTGTAGCATCTCATTCATCGCTAGCCTGAAGACCGTCGTCGTTCCGGCGAAGGCCGGAACCCAAGTTCGCACCGCAGCCAATAGCGCACAAACGCTAGTCCGGCAACCTCTCCCCACCCTCGAACGGCACCCCCGTCCTGGCCGTATTCATCACCATCGCCAGGAACGTGTAATACCCATTCAACCCCATCAAGTCCACCACCCCCTGCTCGCCGAACAGCGCGAGCGCATCCGCATACACCCGGTCCGACACCGACCTGGCTTCATGCAGCTCGATGCAGAAGTCATGCACCACCGCCTCGTCCACCAGCATGTCCGCGGGCCGGCGCCGCTCGGCGATCGCGTGGATGACCGAGGCCGGAATTCCCACCTGCGCCGCGATCGGCGCGTGGATCGCCCACTCGACCTGTTGATTCCACTGGCGCGCCGTCACCAGGATGGCCAGTTCCGACAGCCGAACCCCGATGGCGCTGCGGTAGCGCAGGTATTCGCCCATGCGCTGGGCGTACTCCATCAGTTCCGGGCTGCGCAGCAGCGGGACGAAGGGGCCGTAGACGGCGCCGCGCGGGCCGTCGATGATGGCCTGGGCGGCGGCGCGCTGTTCCGGCGTCATGTCCTCTGGCGCGATCGGTCCGAGTCGGTCGGTCATGGCGAAGGGTGACTGTTGTAATCGGTAAATAATTGCACAGCGTCCCAACAAAATCAAAAGAACCCTCGCGCCACACGCTTATCGTCAATCCTTCACCAGAAGGGAAGGGAGCAAGCCATGAGCCACATCCTCCATCGCAATCTGCGCCAGGTACCGCCCACCGCGGTGGCAGGCGACGGCATCCGCATCCGCGACAAGGCCGGCCGCGTCTATATCGACGCCAGCGGCGGCGCGGCCGTGTCCTCGCTGGGCCACGGCCATCCGGACGTGATCGCCGCCATGCACCGCCAGATCGACAAGCTCGCCTACGCCCACACCGGCTTCTTCACCACCGACGCCGCCGAGGAGCTGGCCGACGTCCTGATTGCCGGCGCGCCGCAGGACATCGGCGCGGTCTACCTGGTCTCGGGCGGCTCGGAAGCGATGGAGACCGCGCTCAAGCTGGCGCGCCAGTACTGGGTCGAAGCCGGCGAGCCGCAGCGCAAGCTGTTCATGGCGCGGCGCCAAAGCTACCACGGCAATACCCTGGGGGCGCTGGCGGTGGGCGGCAACGAGTGGCGGCGCAGGGATTTCGCGCCGCTGCTGATGGACACGGTGCGCGTCTCCGCCTGCTACGAATACCGCGGCCGCGCCGCCCATCAGAGCACCGCCGACTACACCGCCGGCCTGCTCGACGAACTGGAAACCCGCATCCTGGAGGCCGGGCCGGAGAACATCATCGCGTTTGTTGCCGAACCGGTGGTGGGCGCCACCGGCGGCGCGATTCCGCCGACGCCCGGCTACTTCCAGGGCGTGCGCGAGATCTGCGACCGCTACCGCATCCTGTTCATCGCCGACGAGGTGATGTGCGGGATGGGCCGCACCGGCAGCATGTATGCGATCGAGCAGGACGGCGTGGCGCCCGACATCATCGTCGCGGCGAAGGGGCTGGCGGCCGGCTACCAGCCGATCGGCGCGGTGCTGGCGCACCGGACCATCGCCGACTGCCTGCGCAAGGGCAGCGGCGTGTTCCAGCACGGGCACACCTACATCGGCCACCCGGTGGCGGCCGCCGCGGCGCTCGAAGTGCAGAAGGTGATCGCGCGCGACGACCTCCTGGCGCGGGTACGCAGCCGCGGCGCCACCCTGCGGCGCATGCTGGGCGACGTCTTCGGGGTGAACGAGCACGTGGGCGACATCCGCGGGCGCGGGCTATTCCTGGCGCTGGAATTCGTTCAGGACCGCGCGAGCAAGGCGCCGTTCGCGCCGGAGCGCAAGCTGCATGCGGCGATCAAGGCCAAGGCGATGGAGAACGGGCTGATGGTGTATCCGATGGGCGGGACCATCGATGGGCAGCATGGGGACCATGTGCTGCTGGCGCCGCCGTTCATTGCGACGGCGGCGGATTTGTCGGAGATCGTGTCGCGGTTGTCGGATGCGGTGGATGCGGCGTTGAGGCAGTGACGTTTAGACCGCTATCGCCAAGATCCTCGTACGCCCCACTGGGGCCTACGACTTCCGGCGAAGGCCGGTACCTAAGTTTGTCGCGTTAAGTCAGCGTATGCTTGATGCGTTAGCGGTGCGCATACAAAATCGGATCCCGGCCTTCGCCGGGATGACGTTCATAAGCTAACGGGAAAAGAATACTTCGCAGGTGTGCCGGCGGTTAGGCGAGCACCTTCCTCATCCACGTCGAAACATCCTGCACCTCCTCCAGGCACAGCGAGTGCTGCATCGTGTACTGGTGCCACTCCACGTCATAGCCCAGGTCCTCGAGCACCTGCGCCGACTGCTGCGCACGCACGAAGGGCACCACGTTGTCGTGCAGCCCGTGGGCCATGAAGATCGGCGTGGCCAGGCTGGCCTCGTGCCGTTCGGCGGCGGCCACGTTCGCCAGCGGCAGGTAGCCCGACAGGCACAGCATGCCCGCCAGCTTTTCCGGATGGCGCATGCCGGTCTGCAGCGTCATCGCGCAGCCTTGCGAGAAGCCGGCCAGGATGATGCGCGAGGCGGGGATGCCGCGCGACTTTTCGCGGGCGATCAGGGCCTCGACGTCGCGCTGCGAGGCGCGCAGGCCGCCTTCGTCTTCGCGGCGGCTCAGGTCCGCGTTGCTGATGTCGTACCAGGCGCGCATCACGTAGCCGCCGTTGATCGTCACCGGCATGGTCTTCGCGTGCGGGAAGACGAAGCGGATGCCGGGCAGGCTTGATAAATCCAGCTCGTTCACCAGCGGCACGAAGTCGTTGCCGTCGGCGCCCAGGCCGTGCAGCCAGATGACCGCGATTTCCGGATTCGGCGCGGTCTCGATCTCGATGTTTTCCAGCAGTTGGGTCATTCGGTTTTCCTTGATGCCGCGGGAGGACGCAGCGCCGACTTCGGGCGGAAGGTCTTGCTCACCAGCGGGTTGGTTTCCATGTACGGGCCGCCAATCAGGTCGATGCAGTAGGGGACCGCGGCGAAGATGCCGCCGACGACCACGTTGCCGGCGTCGTCCTTCAGGCCTTCCAGCGTTTCCTTGATCGACTTCGGCTGGCCCGGCAGGTTCATGATCAGGGCAGCATGATCCTGCGTTTCCCTGATCACGGCGGTCTGGCGCGACAGGATCGCGGTCGGCACAAAGCGCAGGCTGATCTGGCGCATCTGCTCGCCGAAGCCCGGCATCTCGCGGGTACCCACGGCCAGCGTCGCTTCCGGCGTGACGTCGCGCCGCGCCGGGCCGGTGCCGCCGGTAGTCAAGACCAGGTGGCAGCGGGCGGTGTCGACCAGGTCGGCCAGGGTGCGCTCGATCTCCGCGCGTTCGTCGGGGATCAAGCGGGTTTCAAGTCGAAATGGCGTGGTGATCGCCTGCGCCAGCCAGTCGGACAAGGCGGGAATGCCCTTGTCCTCGTAGACGCCGCCGCTGGCGCGGTCGGAAACCGACACCAGGCCGATCACCAGCTCTCGATCACTCGTCATCGGATTCCTCGTCGCCGGATTCGTCGTCGTCATCCGCGGCTGCCTGCTTCGGTTTCCTGCCCAGGTCCTTCAGGATCTGGAAGATCTCGCGGTAGGCCTTCGGCGGCTTGTTCTCCGCCTGCTCCTTGCGCGCGTTGCGGATCAAGGTGCGCAGCTGCTGCACGTCGAGTTCCGGGTGCTCTTCCAGCAGCTGGGTCAGGGCCTTGTCGTCGGCCAGCAGCTTTTCGCGGCGGCGCTCGAGGGCGTGCAGGGCGGCGGTTTCGGCTTTCGAGGCGCCTTTCCAGCCCTCGATGGTGCGCTGGATGACGGCGACTTCTTCCTCGTCCAGGGTGCGCATCTTCTTGCCCACGAACTGCAGCGCGCGGCGGCGGCCTTCGTGGTTGCTGATGGTCTGGCAGGTCAGGATGGCTTCCTTGACGTCTTCCGGCATCTCGACGCGCTTGACGCGGTCGCGCGGCGCGTCCACCAGCTGTTCGCCGAGCTTCTGCAGCTCGTTCGACTGGCGCTTGGCCTCCGACTTGGACGGGCGTTCGTATTCTTGCTCGAATTCGTTGGACTGGAAGCCGACGGAGCCGCGGTTTGGATTAGGCATGATATGAATTGATCCGATTGGCGCTTGGCCGATCAGTGAAAACTGTAAACGGCTGCTATGATAACTGTTTTAGGTCTTGACACGAAAAACACGACATGAACGACTCCGCTTTTACCCATACGCAGGACCAGCTGAAACAGCTAGCGCGCGACGTCCTGGCGTTCGCAAAAGAGCAGGGCGCGACCGATGCCTCGGTCGAGATCAGCGAAGGCAGCGGCCTGTCGGTTTCCGTGCGTAAGGGCAAGATCGAGACCATCGAACAGAACAAGGACAAGGGCATCGGCGTCACCGTCTACTACGGCCAGCGCCGCGGCAACGCCAACACCTCGGACTTCTCGACCAGGTCGCTGAAGGACACCGTGGAAGCGGCCTGGAACATCGCCCGCTTCACCGCCGAGGACGACTGCGCCGGCCTGCCCGACGCCGACCTGCTGGAAACCAATCCGCGCGACCTGCGCCTGTTCTACCCCTGGCAGATCAGCACCGAAGAGGCGGTCGAACTGGCCCAGCGCTGCGAGAACGCGGCCTTCGAGGTCGACCCGCGCATCGGCAACAGCGAAGGGTCGAGCGTCTACGTGCAGCAGTCGCACTTCGTCGGCGCCAACTCGCGCGGCTTCATCGGCGGCTACCCGTTCTCGCGCCATACGATCTCGGTGGCCCCGATCGCGGGCAAGGGCAACAAGATGCAGCGCGACGACTGGTACACCTCGGCGCGCGACCCCAAGAAACTGGCCAGGCCGGAAGCGGTGGGCCGCTACGCCGCCGAGCGCGCGCTGGCGCGCCTGAACGCGCGCAAGCTCGACACCCGCACCTGCCCGGTGCTGTTCGAGGCGCCGCTGGCCGCCGGCCTGCTGGGCGCTTTCGTGCAGGCCGTGTCGGGCGGCGCGCTGTACCGCAAGTCGACCTTCCTGCTCGATTCCCTCGGCAAGCAGGTGTTCCCTGACCACATCAACATCGTCGAAGACCCGCACCTGGTCGGCGCGGTCGGCTCGGCGCCTTTCGACGAAGAGGGCGTGCGCACCACGCGCCGCAAGGTGATCGACAAGGGCGTGCTGCAGGGTTACTTCCTGTCCTCGTACTCGGCGCGCAAGCTGGGCATGCAGACCACCGGTAACGCCGGCGGCTCGCACAATCTCGACATCGTCTCGACCAATACCAAACGCGCCGACGACTTCGAAGGCATGCTGCGCAAGATGGGCACGGGCCTGCTGGTGACCGAACTGATGGGGCAGGGCGTGAACTACGTCACCGGCGACTATTCGCGCGGGGCGTCGGGCTACTGGGTCGAGAACGGCGTGATCCAGTATCCGGTCGAGGAAATCACCATCGCGGGCAATATGCGCGAAATGTTCCAACAGATCGTGGCCGTCGGTAACGACGTCCTGCAACGCGGCAACAAGACGACCGGCTCGATCCTGATCGAGAAAATGGTCATCGCCGGCAGCTGAAAGGAACACCCATGAGTAAATTCGTCCGCATCGACAAGGAAAACAGCCAGAAGACCGTGCTGCTGAACCTCGACCTGGTCGCCACCGTCGAGCTGTCCCAGCAGTCCGACCTGCTCAGCTCGGGCAACGACAGCCGCAAGGTCTACACCACCTTCCTGGCGCCCGACAAGACCGCCATCGCGACCCTGCATTTCGACACCGTCGACGATGCGAACGCCTGGGTCGGCAAGCACCTGGGCGTGGAACTCTGACGGCCAGCCATGGCCAGCAAGACCGTTCCAACCGATAGCAGCTTCGAGGCTTACCTCGAGGCCATTGTTGACCCCGTCCGCCGCCAGGATTGCGCAGTCCTCGCGGCGATGATGGAAGGCCTCGCCGGCGCGCCCGCCGTGATGTGGGGGGCGAGCATCGTGGGCTTCGGCAGCTACCACTACCGCTACGACAGCGGCCGCGAAGGCGACGCGCCGCTGCTCGGCTTTTCCTCGCGCAAGGGCGACATCAGCGTCTACCTGTCCTGCGACGATCCGCCGTTGGCGGCGCTGCGCGAGAAACTCGGGCGGCACAAGATGGGCAAGGCCTGCCTCTACCTGCGCCGGCTGGATGACGTCGACCGGCAGGTGCTGGAAGCCATGCTGGTGCACGCGGCCGACACCGCGCGCGCCCGCTATCCTCAGCCGTAGGGCGTGTAGGCTACGCCGTTGGCGATCAGTTCCGTCGTCGCCGCGCGGTTTTCCGGTCCTTCGCTGAAGGCGGCCAGCACCGTGGGCAGGTCGGCGCGCTTGCTGTCCAGCACATCCAGCCAGAAGTTGTAGCCGCCCGCTTCCGGTTCGCGGTGCAGGATGTTCTTGTACAGGCGCATGACGATCTCGGCATTGGTCGGCGTGCTGCCATACATCTCCCGGAATTCCTGGGAGGCGACGAAGCTGGCGGCGACGTCGCCCAGGCTCACGCCTTTTTCCATCATCGACAGGTAGAAGCCCATCCCGCTCGGGTCGGGTGCGCGGTCGAAGGCGGCGCGGTAGATGCGGTAGGCCTGGCCGGCCACGCCGTCGGTGTCGAGCGCGTGGTGGCGGTCGGTGAAGACCAGGCGCTCCACCCCGGTCAGCAGGTCGCTGCCGTCGCCTGCCGCGCCGCTGCGCTTGTCGACCACCTGGATGCCGTTTGCGCCACGCGTGATCGTGTAGTCGCTGCTGGCGCCGGAATAGTTCGCGGTGTCGATTCCGGCGCCGCCAACCAGGACGTCGTTGCCGGCGCCGCCCGTTAACACGTCGTTGCCGTCGCCGCCGTCGAGGCGATCGTCGCCGCTGCCGCCGGTCAGGAAATCGTTGCCGGCGCTACCGGTCTTGTTGACCGGCGTCGCCGCCGGTGGCGCAGGATTGGGATCGATGCCGCCCAGGAAGTTATTTGCGTTAAGGCTGGCCGCGGTGACGCCTTCCAGCGTCAGCACCGTGTGATAGGCATGGACTGCGCCCGTGCCGTCCGGATCGAACATCAATGCCGTGTTCGCGCCATCCTGCACCAGGCGCAGGCTGCCGTTCGCGAACGGATTGCCGGTGCCGGCGAATCCCAGGAGCGGGCGCACGTCGATGCTGTCGCCGCTCCCGAAGTCGACGATCCGCACATCGGCGGTGGCGCCGGCCGCCATGTCGAAGGCCTGGAGCACATAGGTATCGCTGCCGTCGCCGCCCCGGATGTCGAGGTGGGTATCCGACGGACTGCTCCACCACAGTTCGATCCGGTCGTTGCCCGACCCGCCGTAGGCGGCGCCCCGGGCGGCGGCCGGGGCGTCGAGGACAAGGCGGATGGTGTCGTCGCCGGCGCCGCCGAAATAATCCTCGCCGCCGTGGCCGACCAGGGTATCGTTGCCGTTGCCGCCATTCAGGGTGCCGGTAGTGCCGGCCTGGGTGGCCAGGAAGTCGTTGCCCTCGCCGCCCGTCAGGATGTTGTCGCCGGCCTCGTCATGCAGCGAATCGTCGCCGTCTCCGCCGTCGAGCACGTCGTCGCCGGCGCCGCCGAACAGGAAGTCGCGGTCCGCGCCGCCATACAGGACGTCGTCGCCGGCTTCGCCGCGCAGTTCGTCGATGCCGCCATTGCCATGCAGGACGTCGTTGCCGTCGCCGCCGTAGAGATAGTCGTTGATCAATCCGGTGCGCGGCGCTTCGTCGCCACCATACAGGATGTCATCGCCGCCGTAGCCGTAGAGCTTGTCGTTGCCCGCGCTGCCGCCGGAGAGCGAGTCCGCGAAATCGCTGCCATGGAGCGTGTCGTTCTGAGCGGTCCCGGTGGCAGTCACGGGCCTGGGGCTGATGCCGGTCACGAACAGCACGTTCAGCCCGCGGTCCGATACCGGATTGCCGGCCAGGTCGACCACCGCGTCCAGGCTGAACATGATCGTGTAGATGCCCTTCGGTTGCAGCTCGTCCGGGGGATCGAAGATGAGGGTGTTGTTCGACAAGGTCAAGCGGGCGTTGCCGCTTATATCGGCCGTGTACACGGTTCCCACGCCCGACAAATGCAAGGTCACCGTCCCGCTGCCGAGCTTGACCGGCTCATTGAAGACGAACACCAGATCATTGCGAACGTCGTGACCGGCGACGGGATAGCTCACCACCAGCGGCGGCGTCGTATCGGCGACGTCGTAGGAAGAGCCGCTCATGCTTCCGGAAACAAGTGGGCCGTGCGGAAGGTCGGTGGCGAATGTCTGCATGGTCGAAACGGGTCGATGGGAACGCGTCAATATCGCCCAATCTGTAAATTGTGTCGAGAAATTATTGCAACAAATGAGGAATTATGAGGCATGCATATCCAGCGCATCGACGAGGTCGTATGGAATGTGCATAAAAAACGCTCCACCGAGGTGGAGCGTTTGCTTGATCATTCTTATCGAAAAATGGCGGTCAGCCGGCCTGCTCGATCCGGCTCAGCCGCTGACCATGAATGCCCCACGTACGGGGCTCGCCATCGACCGTCGCCTTCAAGGCCCAGCCGGTGCCGATCTTCTCGACCGTCACCTCGGTTTCCAGTTCCTTCGCCACCTTCTCGGCCCAGCCCTGGGCCGCGCCGCGGCCCTTGAACAGTTCCTGGCCGTCGACCACGACGGTGGCGTCGAACACGGATGCGGAAAAGACGCTCATGCCTTGTTCAGCGCGCGGATGGCGTTCAGCACCGGCTGCAGCACGGCGGCGCCCAGGCGCGCGCTGCGGGCGCCGTCCCAGCCGACCTGCGGGTCCGGGTCGTTGGCGTTGTCCTTGAACGGCAGTTCCAGGGTCAGGGACAGGCAGCCGAAGGCGTGGGTGATGTGCGGCGAGCCCATGGTCAGCGTTTCGTCGGTGAAGGGCGTGGCGCCGTAGCCGTGCACGTCCTGGAAGTCGGGGCTGGCGATCTTGAAGTCGTCCATGAACGTCTTCTGCTGCGCCGCCTGCGCTTCTGTCCAGGTCGGAAGCGATTCGCTGCCGGCCACGAAGACGTAGGGCAGGCCCTCGTCGCCGTGCACGTCCAGGCACAGGTCGACGCCGGTTTCATGCATCTTCTTCAGCACCAGGAACACTTCCGGGCTGCGCTCCATGGTCGGGTTCATCCACTCGCGGTTCAGGTTGGCGCCGGCCGCGTTGGTGCGCAGGTTGCCGCGCACCGAGCCGTCCGGGTTCATGTTCGGGACCACGTAGAACACGGTTTCCTTCAACAGCTGGCGGCCGAACGGGTGGGCCGGGTCGAGCAGGGCGTCGAGCATGCCTTCCACGAACCACTCGGCCATCGTCTCGCCCGGGTGCTGGCGTGCGATCACCCAGACCTTCTTCTTCTCCGGAATTGGCTCGCCGATGACCAGCATGTTCAGGTCGCGGCCGTCGACGGTGGAGCCGAGGTCCAGCATGCGCACGTTCTCCGACATCTGGGCGCGGTCGAGCAGCTCGAGGTGGCGTTCCCACGAGTAGGGCTCGAAGTAGGCGTAGTAGACGCTGTCCATGCCCGGGGTGTGCTCGATCGTCATCACCTGGCCGTCGAAGGAGGTCGGCACGCGGAACCAGTTCACGCGGTCGTAGCTCGCCATCGCCTGGTAGCCTTCCCAGCCGGCCGGATAGGCGGCCTGGCCCGCGTTCAGGAAGCGGATGGTGCAGGCTTCGCCTTGCGCGCCCTGCAGGCGGAAGTAGAACCACTGGATGATGTCGGCGTGCGAATCCTTGCGGATGTTCAGGTCGATGGCGTTGGCGCTGGTGGCGTTCACGACCTCGATGGCGCCGGCGTCGAACTGGCTGCTGATCTTGATAGACATGGTATGTCCCGGGTATGGGTGTTGGGTAAAAGAGCGATCATACCCCCATTTGGCGCGCCTTCGCTAGCCGGAAAGACAACCCGGGAGCGCGGCGAAATGGCGGCGCAAGGCGTCCAGCGCGACCCGGGTCTTGGCCGGATCGCCGCTGCGGCCGGGCGTCAGGGCCGTCACCGGCAGCGCGGGCAGCGGCACGCCGGGCAGCACCCGTACCAGAAGGCCGCGCGCCAGGGCGGGCGCCGCGTCGGCGTGCGCGAGCCGCGCCAGGCCCAGGCCCTGCTCGCACAGTTGCTGCAGGGTGAGCTGGTTGTTGCAGACGATGCGCGCGCCGCTGTCATGTTCGCGCGGCGACGCCAGCCAGTGGTGCGCCGCCAGGTCCTCCGCTGTCTGCGGCATGCCGTGCGCTTCGATGTAGACGGGAGCGGCGCACAGGATGATCTCGAAGCGGCCGAGCGGACGCGCGACCCAGTCGGAATCGGGCAGCGTGCCGGCGCGCAGCGCGATGTCGATGCGCGCATCGACCAGGTCGATCATGGCGTCGTCGAGCAGCAGCTGCAGGCGCAGCTGCGGCCAGGCCGCCAGCACCGGGGCCAGGGCCGGTGCGATGTGGGCGCCGAAGCCGACCGGCGCGGCGATGCGCAATTCGCCCACCGGCGCGTCACGCGCCTGCGCCAGCGCGTCGCCGGCGGCGCCGGCGGCGTCCAGCATCCGGCGGCAGTGCGGCAGGCAGCGCGCGCCGGCGTCGGTCAGGGTCAGCTTGCGGGTCGAGCGGTGCAGCAGGGTGACGCCGGTCTCGCGTTCGAGCGTGCGGATCGCCTGGCTGACGGCGGAGGGTGTCATGCCGAGGCGGCGCGCGGCGGCGCTCATGGAGCCGGCGGCGACGGTTTCGGCGAAGACGGCATAGAGCTTCAGGTCGGTCATTTGTAAGTCCAGCTTCAAGGTGCTGGCGATTCTAGACCGCTTATCACCGGACCGTGAAGCAGATATCGTCATGCTTTACTTTTCCACACAAGGAGTCACCCATGAAGATCGCCCTCATCGGCGCCACCGGATTCGTCGGCGCAGCCGTCCTCGCCGAGCTGCTGCGGCGCGGCCACGAGGTCGGCGCGCTGGTGCGCGACGCGGCGCGCCTGGCGCCGCAAGCCGGCCTCGCCCCGGTGGTGGCGGACGCCTACGATGCGGACGCGGTGTCTGGCGCGGTGCGCGGGCACGACGCGGTGGTCTCGGCCTTCAATCCGGGCTGGAACGATCCGGCGCTGTACGAGAATTTCATGCGCGGCAGCGCGGCCATCGCACGTGGCGTGGAAGCGGCCGGCGTGCGGCGTTTGCTGGTGATCGGCGGCGCGGGCAGCCTGTACGTGGCGCCCGGCGTGCAGCTGGTCGACACGGAAGAATTCACAGCGCACGTGCCGCCGAATATCGTGCCGGGCGCCCGCGCGGCGCGTGACGCGCTGGACCTGATGCGCGCGCACACCGCGCTGGAGTGGACTTTTCTCAGCCCGCCCGCCTTCCTGGGGCAGGGCGAGCGCACCGGCGCGTATCGGGTGGGCGCGGACGATCTCTTGAAATCGGGCGACCGTCCGGCCGGCATCGCCGTGGAAGACCTGGCGCTGGCGGTGGCGGACGAGATCGAAACGCCGCGCCACCTGCGCGCACGCTTCACCGTCGCCAGCCCGCTTTAATCGAGTCCGCCGAAGCGTCCGCGATATTGCGCGTCGGCCGGCGGCGTGGCTTCGTCCTCCTTGCGCAGCATCGCCATCACGTGCTCCTCGGCGCGCGCCTGGACCTGGCGGTAGATGCGCGCGGCCAGCGCGTAGGCTTCGCTGCCCGGCCACGGCGCGGGCAGCAGCGCGAGCGGAAGCATCGGGTCGTGCAGCTGCACCCGGCGGTAGGCGTGGACCAGCAGGGTGCGGATCGCGAACGCATCCTGCGGCGCCAGGCTGTCTCCCATCTCGGCGATGGGCGTGAAGGTGTCGATGAAGCCGCGGTAGCTTGCCCTGACCGCGGACAGGTCCCAGGCATCGTTCACCAGTTCCGGCAGCGGCCGCGAGCCGGCGCCCGGCAACTCGGCCGCCTTGCACACGAACACCTTGCCCTCGGCGCCGGCGCGCGCCAGGATCTCCCGCAAGGTCTCGCGGTCCGGCGCCGGGTGCGCCATCACGCCGGTGGCCAGCATCGCGAAGCCTTCCCACTCCAGCTCCTTGCGCAGCAGCGTGCGCAGGTCGGCGTCGATGCTGCCGTTCGGGGCCAGCACGAAAGTCCAGCGCCCGTCCCAATCCAGGCCCGGCGCCGAATAGATGCGGCGGTTGGCGCGTTCGAAGCGCGGCAGCGCCTTCGGTTCGAGCGCGTAGCGGCTGCGCCGACCCTCGCGGCTGGCGACCAGCCAGCCTTCCTGCACCAGGCGGAACACGCTGGTGCGCACCAGGCGGTCCGACACGCCCAGCGGCCCCAGCAGTTCGATCATGCTGCCCAGCCAGAAGGCGCCGCCGTGCGGGGCGATGGTGTCGCCGCACAGGGTCATCACCAGCGATTTATGGCGCGGCGGCTCGGTCGTGAGGAAGCGTTCGATCCAGGCGCCGCTGCTGAGCTGTGTCATGTTGTAGAGTTCGCAATATGATTCAAAATTCTGGTGTACATCCGATTTTTTGTATCGTATTATGGTTTGGAGAACTTCGCAACGGAGACCGACATGTACGCACAGATGGTGGAGACCGGACTCAAGAAAGTCCGTACCGAGGAAGACATGAGCGCCGAGGAACAGGCGTTCCAGGCGCGCATCGACGCCGGCATCAAGATCGAGGCCAAGGACTGGATGCCCGAGGCTTACCGCAAGACCCTGATCCGCCAGATCTCGCAGCACGCGCACAGCGAGATCGTCGGCCAGCTCCCGGAAGGGAACTGGGTCACGCGCGCGCCGACGCTCAAGCGCAAGTCGGTCCTGCTGGCCAAGATCCAGGACGAGGCCGGCCACGGCCTGTATCTCTACAGCGCCGCCGAGACCCTGGGCGTGTCGCGCGACGAGCTGTTGCAGGCGCTGCACGCCGGTAAAGCCAAGTATTCGAGCATCTTCAACTACCCCACCCTGAGCTGGGCCGACATGGGCGCGATCGGCTGGCTGGTCGACGGCTCGGCCATCATCAACCAGATCCCGCTCTGCCGCTGTTCCTACGGCCCGTATGCGCGCGCCATGATCCGCGTCTGCAAGGAAGAGTCCTTCCACGCACGCCAGGGCTACGACATCATGATGAGCCTTGCCCAAGGCACGCCGGAGCAGAAGGCGATGGCGCAGGATGCGCTGAACCGCTGGTGGTGGCCGTCCCTGATGATGTTCGGCCCGTCGGACGCGGAATCCGTCAACAGCGCCCAATCGACCGCCTGGCGCATCAAGCTGTTCTCCAACGACGAGCTGCGCCAGCGCATGGTCGACCAGACCGTGCCGCAGGCCGAATACCTGGGCCTCACCATCCCCGACCCCGACCTCAAGTGGAACGCCGAACGCGGTTCCTACGACTTCGGCGAGATCGACTGGAGCGAATTCCAGAACGTCCTGAAGGGCAACGGCCCCTGCAACCGCGAGCGCCTGCGCACCCGCGTGAAAGCGTACGAAGACGGCGCCTGGTTCCGCGACGCCCTGGTCGCCCACGCCGACAAGAAAGCCGCCGCGAAAGCCGCCGCATAACATCCGGAGACACGAAATGAGCAAAGAATGGCCCCTGTGGGAAGTCTTCATCCGCAGCCAGCACGGCCTCGCCCACAAGCACGTCGGCAGCCTGCACGCCCCTGACGCCGAGATGGCGATCAACAACGCGCGCGACGTCTACACCCGCCGCAACGAAGGCGTCAGCATCTGGGTCGTGCGCGCCCAGGACATCGTCGCCAGCAGCCCGAGCGACAAGGAAGCCCTGTTCGAGCCCGCCAACAGCAAGGTCTATCGCCACCCGACTTTCTTCCCGATGCCGGAAGAAGTGAAGAACCTGTGAGCCCCGCCGTGGATGCGAAACTCGACTATCTCCTGCGCCAGGGCGACAACGCCCTGATCCTCTCGCAGCAGCTGTGCCAGCTGTGCGGCAAGGGCCCGGCCCTCGAAGAAGACATGGCGCTGTCCAACGTCGCCCTCGACCTGCTCGGCCAGACCCGCATGTGGCTGTCGTATGCCGGCGAATGCGAAGGGCGCGGGCGCGACGAAGACCGCCTGGCCTTCGACCGCGACGCCCAGGATTACCGCAACTGCCTGCTGGTCGAACAGCCCAACGGCAGCTATGCCGACACGATGATGCGCCAGTTCCTGTTCGATACCTGGCACTACTTCCTGATGGACGGCCTGACCCGCTCGAGCGACCCGCGCATCGCCGAGATCGCGCAGAAGTCGATCAAGGAAGTGACGTATCACCTGCGCCGCTCCGGCGATCTGGTGGTGCGCCTGGGCGACGGCACCGACATCAGCCACGCCAAGATGCAGACCGCGCTCGACGAGCTGTGGATGTACAGCGGCGAGATGTTTATCTACGACGCCGTCGACGACGCGATGGTGGAGCAGGGCGTGGCGCCGGGCGCGGACAGCCTGCGCAAGCACTTCCTCGACCACCTGGCCGACGTGCTGAACGAAGCCACGCTCAACATGCCTTCGCCGGATGCGTGGATGCAGCGCGGCGGCAAGCAGGGCCGCCACACCGAGCGCCTCGGCTACATCCTGGCCGAGATGCAGTTCCTGCAGCGCGCCTATCCGGGAGCGCAGTGGTAATGACCGCCGTGGACGTCAGCATCGAGCAGGTCTGGGGTTGGCTCGGCGAGGTCGCCGATCCGGAGATCCCGGTCATCTCGGTGGTCGATCTCGGCATCGTGCGCGACGTCGCTTTCGAAGGCGACACCTGCGTGGTGACGATCACGCCGACCTACTCGGGCTGCCCCGCGATGCAGGTGATCTCGGACTCCGTGAAGGAAGCCTTGCTGGCGCACGGCCTGATTGATGTCCGCATCGTCAGCCGCCTGTCGCCCGCCTGGACCACCGACTGGATGAGCGACGCCGGCAAGGCAGCGCTCAAAGGCTACGGCATCGCGCCACCTAGCCAGCAGGCGATCGATATCAGCGGCCTGCATGCCGGCATCCGCCGCCGCGCCGCGCCCGATGTGTCCTGTCCCAACTGCGGCTCGCCGCACACCCAATTGACCAGCGAATTCGGCTCGACCCCGTGCAAGGCGCTGTACAAGTGCCTGGACTGCCGCGAGCCCTTCGACTACTTCAAGTGTCATTAAGAAGATGAGCAAATTCTATCCACTGAGCATCGCCAAGGTGAAGCATGAGACGCGCGACGCCATCGCCGTCACCTTCGACGTTCCACCAGAGCTGAAGCCGCAATTCGCCTACCAGCAGGGCCAGCACCTGACCTTGCGCGCGATGATCGACGGCGAGGACGTGCGCCGTTCCTACTCGATCTGCTCGGCGGTGCAGGACGACCAGCTGCGCGTGGCGATCAAGCGCGTCGGCGGCGGCCAGTTCTCGACCTGGGCCAACGAGCACCTGCAGCCGGGCGTCACGCTGGAAGTGATGCCGCCGATGGGCCACTTCAACGTGCCGCTCGATCCGACGAGCGAACGCCACTACCTGCTGTTCGCGGCCGGCAGCGGCATCACGCCGATCCTGTCGATCATCAAGACTACCCTGCTGGCCGAGCCGAAGAGCCGCTTCACCCTCGTCTATGGCAACCGCGCCTCGTCGAGCGTGATCTTCCGCGACGAGCTGACCGACCTCAAGGACAGCTACATGGACCGGCTCAAGCTGGTGTATGTGATGAGCCGCGAGCAGCAGGACATCGAACTGTTCAACGGCCGCATCACGGAAGAAAAGTGCGGCCATTTCCTCAAGCACTGGATCGACGTCCGCGACATCGACGTCGCCTTCATCTGCGGCCCGGAAGACATGATGCACGGCGTCTCGCGTTCGCTGCAGGCGGCCGGCCTGGCCAAGGAAAAGATCCGCATCGAGCTGTTCGCCGCCAGCATCCCGAAGCACGAACACAAGCCGCGCAAGGTGGAAGCGGGCGCCCAGCATCAGACCGAAGTCACCGTCATCATGGACGGCAACGCCGCCAGCTTCACGATGGACAAGGACAAGGAGTCGTTACTGGACGCCGGCCTGCGCGCCGGCATCGACATGCGCTACTCCTGCAAGGGCGGCGTGTGCTCGACCTGCCGCTGCAAGGTGCTGGATGGGCAGGTGGAGATGGATGTGAATTACGCGCTGGAAGACTACGAAGTGGCGCGCGGGTTTGTGTTGAGCTGCCAGAGTTTTCCGATCACTGACAAGGTGGTGGTCGACTTCGACATCGCCGAATAGGCCCGTTAGCGCGTCGTTCCGGCGAAGGCCGGAACCCAAGTTGACTTTCGTAGCTCAGCAACGAACTTGGGTCCCGGCCTGCGCCGGGACGACGACTCAAGGGATAACAAGAATAGTGAAGACACCAATGACCTACGAATCCATCCAGTTCAGCATCGAAAACGGCATCGCCCTCCTGACCCTGAACCGCCCCGATCGCCTGAACAGCTTCACCCAGGCCATGCACCTCGAAGTGCGCGACGCCCTTGAAACACTCCGGGCCGACAAATCCGTCCGCGTCCTCGTGCTGACCGGCGCCGGCCGCGGCTTCTGTGCCGGCCAGGACCTGCAAGACCGCGCGGTGGCCCCAGGCGCCCCCGGCGTCGACCTCGGCGAATCCGTCGAGAAGTTCTACGCCCCGCTGGTGATGACGCTGAAGTCCCTCCCCATGCCCGTGATCTGCGCCGTCAACGGCGTGGCCGCCGGCGCCGGCGCCAACCTGGCGCTGGCCTGCGACATCGTGCTGGCCGCGAAATCCGCCAGCTTCATCGAAGCCTTCTGCAAACTCGGCCTGATCCCCGACACCGGCGGCACCTGGCACCTGCCGCGCCTGATCGGCCAGGCGCGCGCCACGGGCCTGGCCATGCTGGGCGAGAAGCTCACCGCCGAGAAGGCCGAGCAATGGGGCCTGATCTGGGCCTGCGTCCCGGACGAGGCCCTGATGGACCAGGCCATGGCCATGGCCGAGCACTTCGCGAGCGCGCCAACCAAGGGACTGGCATTCACGAAAAAAGCCCTGCAGGCCAGCTGGACCAACACCCTGCCGGAACAGCTGAAACTCGAAGGCGAGATGATGCGCGAACTCGGCTACAGCCACGACTACCGCGAAGGCGTCGCCGCCTTCATCGCCAAGCGTCCGGCGCACTTCAAGGGGGAATGACGATGGAAGCACTCCCGAAGCAAAGCATCGTCGCCGTCATCGGCAGCGGCGCCATGGGCGCCGGCATCGCGCAGGTCGCCGCCAGCGCCGGCCACCAGGTGCTGCTGTTCGACACCCGCCCGGATGCGGCCGACAAGGCCATCGCCGGCATCAAGGCCACCTATGCGAAACTGGTCGACAAGGGCCGCATGGGCGCCGCGGAGGCGGATCTCGCGGGCGAGCGCCTGACGCGCATCGGCAGCCTGCAGGAAGCGTCGCAGGCCGCGCTGGTGGTCGAAGCCATCGTCGAAAACCTCGACGCCAAGCGCGCCCTGTTCACCGAGCTGGAAGGCATCGTGGTCGAGGACTGCATCCTGGCCACCAACACCTCCTCGATCTCCGTCACCGCGATCGCCGCACCGCTGCGCCATCCGGAGCGCCTGGTCGGCATGCACTTCTTTAACCCGGTGCCGCTGATGGCGCTGGTCGAAGTCATCAGCGGCATCGCCACCGACAAGACCGTCGCGGACGTCACGTACGCCACCGCGCAAGCCTGGGGCAAGAACCCGGTGCACGCGAAATCCACGCCCGGCTTCATCGTCAACCGCGTCGCCCGCCCGTATTACGCGGAGAGCCTGCGCCTGCTGCTGGAACAGGCCGGCGACCCCGCCACCATCGACGCGATCCTGCGCGACTGCGGCGGTTTCCGCATGGGCCCCTTCGAGCTGATGGACCTGATCGGCCACGACGTCAACTTCTCGGTCACGAACTCGGTCTACGACGCCTACTTCGGCGACCCGCGCTTCACGCCCTCGATCCTGCAGCAGGAACTGGTCAACGCCGGCTTCCTGGGCCGCAAGACCGGCCGCGGTTTCTACCGCTACGGCGAAGGCGTCGAGAAGCCCGCCGTGCAGACCGAAGCGCCGCGGCCGAAGCCGGAGGCGGTATCGATCGTCGGCAGCGAATCCGACACGCTCGCGCCACTCGCCGCGCGCCTCGCCGCCGCAGGGTACGCATTGCAGTCCGAGGAAACGCTCGACGCGACGGCCGGCTTCCTGTGCGGGGGCGCCGCCGTGTACCTCACCGATGGCCGCAGCGCCACCGAGCGCGCCGCCGAATGCTGGCATGACGACACCGTCGTGTACGACCTGCTGCTCGATCCCGCCGGCGCCACCCGCATCGCGCTGGCCAGGGCCGACCAGTGCAGTGACGACGCTTACTACGCCGTCGTCGGTATGTTCCAGGCCGCCGGCTTCGCCGTGACGCGCCTGGACGACGTGCCCGGCCTGGCCGTGATGCGCACCGTCGCCATGCTGGCCAACGAAGCCGCCGACGCCGTCAACCAGGGCGTGTGCAGCGCGCAAGCGGTCGATATCGCGATGCAGAAGGGCGTCAACTACCCGCGCGGCCCGCTGGCCTGGGCGGACGGCGTCGGCCTGCAGCACATCGTCGCCGTGCTGACCAATCTGGCCGCGACCTATGGCGAGGACCGCTACCGCGTCTCGCCGCTGCTGCGCCGCAAGGTGGCCACGGGAGCGCAGTTCCATGCATGAGAACCCGCAGGCGCTGGCCGAATTGGCCGGCAAGACCATGTACGAGCGCGACCCGGCCAGCCAGGCGCTGGGCATGACCCTGGACGAGATCAAGCCCGGCTACGCGCGCATGTCGATGCGCGTGCGCGGCGACATGCTCAACGGCCACGCCACCTGCCATGGCGGCTACATCTTCATGCTGGCCGACAGCGCCTTCGCCTTCGCCTGCAACTCGCACAACTTCAACACCGTCGGCGCCGGCTGCACCATCGACTACCTGGCCCCCGGCAAGGAAGGCGACGTGCTGGTGGCCGAAGCGACCGAGCAGGCGCTGCAAGGCAAGACCGGCGTCTACGACATCAAGGTCACCAACCAGGAAGGGCGCACGATCGCGCTGTTCCGCGGGAAGTCGCACCGCGTCAGCGGCATGGTGGCAGAGCTTTAGCAACAAAGGAGGTTGAAGATGGTCCAACGCACCCCCGCTCCCGGCGAGCTGGAACCGATCGAACGCGCCAGCCGCGACGAGCTGCAGGCGCTGCAGCTCGAGCGCCTGAAATGGTCGCTGAAGCACGCCTACGAGAACGTGCCGCACTACCGCGCCGCTTTCGACGCCGCCGGCGTGCATCCGGAAGACCTGAAAACGTTGGCCGACCTGGCGAAGTTCCCCTTCACCGACAAGAAGACCCTGCGCGACAACTACCCCTTCGGCCTGTTCGCCGTGCCGCGCGAGCGGGTAGCACGCATCCACGCCTCGAGCGGCACCACCGGCAAGGCGACGGTCGTCGGCTACACGCAAAAGGACATCGACACCTGGGCCGGCGTGGTGGCGCGCTCGATCCGCGCCGCCGGCGGCCGGGCGGGCGACATGGTCCACATCTCCTACGGCTACGGCCTGTTCACCGGCGGCCTGGGCGCCCACTACGGCGCCGAGAAGCTGGGCTGCACGGTGATTCCGATGTCCGGCGGCCAGACCGAGAAGCAGGTCCAGCTGATCCAGGATTTCAAGCCCTCGATCATCATGGTCACGCCCTCGTACATGCTGAACATCGTCGAGGAATTCGCGCGCCAGGGGATCGATCCTGCGACGACCTCGCTGAAGGTCGGCATCTTCGGCGCCGAACCCTGGACCGACGCCATGCGGGGCGAGATCGAAGCGCGCGCCGGCATCGACGCTGTGGACATCTACGGCCTGTCCGAGGTGATGGGGCCGGGCGTGGCGAGCGAATGCATCGAGAGCAAGGACGGCCCGGTGATCTGGGAAGACCATTTCTACCCCGAGATCATCGACCCGGACACCGGCGAAGTGCTGCCGGACGGCGAAGAGGGCGAGCTGGTGTTCACGTCGCTCTCCAAGGAAGCGCTGCCGATCATCCGCTACCGCACGCGCGACCTCACGCGCCTCTTGGCGCCGACCTCGCGCGCGATGCGCCGCATGGGCCGCATCACGGGCCGCTCGGACGACATGCTGATCATCCGCGGCGTGAACGTGTTTCCGAGCCAGATCGAAGAGATCGTCCTGCAAATGCCGGCGCTGGCGCCGCAGTACCAGCTGGTGGTGGCGCGCGACGGCCATCTCGACACGCTGGAAGTGCTGGGCGAGCTGCGCGACACCGCCATTGCACCAAGCGACGTGGACGCGCTGTGCCGCGAACTTCAGCACCGCATCAAGACCCATGTGGGCGTGACCACCCGCGTCACCCTGACCCCGCCCGGCGGCATCGAACGCACGCTGACCGGCAAGGCCCGGCGCGTGGTCGACAAGCGCCCCAAGAACTAGAACACCGAGGAGACTTTCATGCTTGATGCTTTCATCTGCGACGCCGTCCGCACCCCCTTCGGCCGTTACGGCGGCGCACTCGCCAGCGTGCGCGCCGACGACCTGGCCGCGCTGCCGATCGCCGCCCTGATGGCCCGTAACAAGGACGTGGACTGGGGCGCCGTCGACGACCTGTTCTACGGCTGCGCCAACCAGGCCGGCGAGGACAATCGCAACGTCGGCCGCATGGCCGCGCTGCTGGCCGGGCTGCCGCAGGAGGTGCCGGCCAACACCATCAACCGCCTGTGCGGTTCGGGCCTGGACGCCGTCGGCACGGCCGCCCGCGCTATCCGCGCCGGCGAGGCGCAGCTGCTCATCGCGGGCGGCGTGGAGAGCATGAGCCGCGCGCCCTTCGTGATGGGCAAGGCCGACAGCGCCTTCTCGCGCGGCGTCAAGATGGAAGACACGACCCTCGGCTGGCGCTTCGTCAACCCGTTGATGAAGGCGCGCTACGGCATCGACAGCATGCCGGAGACCGCCGAAAACGTGGCGCGCGACTTCGGCGTGAGCCGCGACGACCAGGACGCGTTTGCCCTGCGCAGCCAGGAACGCTGGGCGCGCGCCCATGCCGACGGCTTCTTCCGCGACGAGATCGTGCCGGTCACGATCGCAGGCCGCAAAGGCGAATCGCACGTGGTCGACACCGACGAGCAGCCGCGCGAGACCAGCCTGGTCGCGCTGGCCAAGCTGAAAGGCGTGGTCACGCCCGATGGCTCGGTCACCGCCGGCAACGCCTCCAGCCTGAACGACGGCGCCTGCGCCCTGCTGCTGGCCTCCAGCGACGCCGCCCTGCGCCACGGCCTCACGCCGCGCGCCCGCGTGGTCGGCATGACCACGGTCGGCCTGGCCCCGCGCATCATGGGCTTCGGCCCGGCGCCGGCAGTGAAGAAGCTGCTGGCCCAGACCGGCCTGCGGCTCGAACAGATGGACGTGATCGAACTGAACGAAGCCTTCGCCGCACAAGGCCTGGCCGTCACGCGCGACCTCGGCCTGCCGGACGACGCCGCGCACGTGAACCCGAACGGGGGCGCCATCGCCCTCGGCCACCCGCTCGGCGCCTCCGGCGCGCGCCTGGTGACCACCGCCGTCAACCAGCTGCACCGCACGGGCGGGCGCTACGCCCTGTGCACCATGTGCATCGGCGTCGGCCAGGGCATCGCCCTGATCGTCGAGCGGGTGTAAAGCATGGTCAAGGTCTACGAGATCGACGGCGTGCGGCCGGTGGTCCACCCCACCGCCTACGTGCACCCGAGCGCGGTGCTGATCGGCGACGTCATCGTCGGCCCGCGCTGTTACATCGGGCCCCTGGCCTCGCTGCGCGGCGACTTCGGGCGACTGATCCTGGAAGAGGGGGCGAACCTGCAGGATACCTGCGTGATGCATGGCTTCCCGGGCGAGGATACGGTGGTCGAAGTCGATGGGCACATCGGGCATGGGGCGGTGCTGCATGGCTGCCGCGTCAAGCGCAATGCGATGGTGGGCATGAATGCGGTCGTGATGGACAAGGCGGTGGTTGGAGAAGAGTCGATCGTCGCCGCCATGAGTTTCGTAAAAGCGGGGATGGTGATCCCGCCGCGCAGCATGGTGATGGGCACGCCGGCGAAAGTCATGCGCGAACTCACCGACGAGGATGTGAAGTGGAAGAGCTTCGGCACGCGGCAGTACCACGAGCTGACCGTGCGCTCGCTCGAGACGATGCGTGAGGTCGAGGCCTTGAGCGAGGTCGAGCCGGACCGCAAGGGCATCGAGTTCGACCCGAGCGGCATGCACAAACCGAAAACCTGACTGCACCACCAGCCCGAAGACCGTCGTACGCGCCACTGGCGCCTACGACTACCGGCGAAGGCCGGTACCCAATTTTGTTTGCACAATGGTAGCGCTTTGCGGATGCAGCAGCGGTGCGCAACGGACTTGGATTCCGGCCTTCGCCGCAATGACGTTGGTAAAGAGTGGCGTTATGCGTAGTACCGGATTCCTGAAGAGATAACCGAACGGAGACAACAACATGGGCAACATCGCCACCCTGCAAAGCCTGATCGCCGGCCGCTGGCACGGCGCGCAAGCGCACACCCCGCTGCACAGCGCCCTGAACAACGACCTGATCTTCCACACGCACGCCGAGAAGATCGACTTCGACGAAGCCGTCACCTACGGCCGCAAGACCGGCATCCCGGCCCTGATGCGGCTCGACTTCCAGCAGCGCGCCCAGCGCCTGAAAGCCCTGGCCCTCTACCTGATGGAGCGGAAAGAAGAGCTGTACGAGATCTCGCACCTGACCGGCGCCACCCGCCCCGACAGCTGGGTCGACGTCGAAGGCGGCATCGGCACGCTGTTCGCCTACGCCAGCATGGGCTCGCGCGAGCTGCCCTCGTCGAACGTGCTGCACGAAGGCCCGGCCATGGCGCTGGGCAAGCGCGGCGGCTTTGCAGGCACCCACATCCTGGTCCCGCGCGGCGGCCTGGCGGTGCACATCAACGCCTTCAACTTCCCGATCTGGGGCATGCTGGAAAAATTCGCGCCGAGCTTCCTGGCCGCGATGCCCTGCATCGTCAAGCCGGCCACCGCGACCAGCTACCTGACCCACGCCACGGTCAAGATGATGATGGAATCGAACCTGCTGCCCGAAGGCGCGCTGCAGCTGGTCATCGGCAGCACCGGCGACCTGCTCGACCGCCTGGGCGGCTTCGACGCGGTCACCTTCACCGGCTCGGCCGACACCGCCGCCAAGCTCAAGGCCAACCCGAACCTGATCCGCGAATCGGTCCCGTTCACCGCCGAAGCGGATTCGCTGAACTGCGCCATCCTGGCGCCGGACGTCACACCCGATGACCCCGAATTCGACCTCTTCGTGAAGGAGGTCGCGCGCGAGATGACCGGCAAGGCCGGCCAGAAGTGCACGGCGATCCGCCGCGTCATCGTCCCCGAGCAGCATGCCGAGGCGGTGGGCGCGCGCCTGCGCGAGCGCCTGGCCAAGGTCACCGTCGGCAATCCGAAGATGGAAGGCGTGCGCATGGGGGCGCTGGCCTCGATGGACCAGCACCGCGATGTGTCCGAGCGCGTCGAGATGCTCGCACGCGGCAACGAGGTCCTGTTCAGCGCCCGCGACGGTTTCAGCCCGGTGGGCGAGGGTGTCCCCAACGGCGCCTTCTTCGCGCCGACCCTGCTCCTGTGCCGCAACGCGATGGTCAACGACGCCGTCCACGACATCGAAGCCTTCGGCCCGGTGAGCACGGTGATGACCTACCGCGACATCGACGAAGCCCTGCACCTCGCCGCACGCGGCAAGGGCAGCCTGGTGACGACGCTGGTGACGAAGGACCCGGCCATCGCCGCCCACGCCGTGCCGATCGCCGCCGCCTCGCACGGGCGCGTGCACATCCTCGAGCGCGAATCGGCGGTCGACTCCACCGGCCACGGCTCGCCCTTGCCGCAGCTGAAGCACGGCGGTCCGGGCCGCGCCGGCGGCGGCGAAGAGCTGGGCGGCATCCGCGCGGTCAAGCACTTCCTGCAGCGCGCCGCGGTGCAGGGCTCGCCGACCATGCTGACCGCCGTGACGGGCGAGTACGTGCGCGGCGCCGCGGTCAAGGAAACCGAGGTGCACCCGTTCCGCCGCTGGTTCGAAGACCTCGAAGTCGGCCACTCGCTGCTGACCCACCGCCGCACCGTGAGCGAAGCCGACATCGTCAACTTCGGCGGCGTCTCGGGCGACTACTTCTACATGCACTTCGACGAGATCGCGGCCAGGGACACGCAGTTCGGCAAGCGCATCGCGCACGGCTACTTCGTGCTGTCGGCGGCGGCGGGGCTGTTCGTGTCGCCGGCCCCGGGCCCGGTGCTGGCCAACTATGGCCTCGACAACCTGCGCTTCGTGGCCCCGGTCGCGATCGGCGACACCATCCGCGCACGGCTCACCTGCAAGCGCAAGGTCGACCGCAACCGCACCGACGAGCAGGGCCGCGGCCAGGGCGTGGTGGCGTGGGACGTACAGGTCACCAACCAGAACGACGAACTGGTGGCGAGTTACGATATCCTGACGCTGGTACAGAAGCGCGGCTGAAACGAAGGGGCGGGGGCCCTTGCCGTAGATAAACAGGAGATCACTGCATGTCGAGACTGGATCTGAGCAGCATTCCCGTGGTGAAAGGCACCGGCTATCCGGACCCCTTCGCCGAACTGGTCGACGGACGTTCCCGCCAAGCGCTGGGCGAGGCCGGCGGCCTGAGCCAGTTCGGCGTCAACCTGGTCGAGCTGCAGCCCGGCGCCGCGTCCTCGCAGCGCCACTGGCACACGCACGAGGACGAGTTCGTGATGATCGTGTCGGGCGAGCTGGTGCTGGTCACCGACGAGGGCGAGACCATCATGCGGGCAGGGGACTACGCGGCTTTCCCGGGTGGAAAGCCGAATGGGCATCACCTCATCAACCGCAGCTGGGGCGCAGGCGTGTTCGTCTGCGTCGGCTCGCGCATCAAGGAAGACGCGGCGGAATATCCCGACATCGACCTGCGCTACGACGGCGCCACCGATTCCTATCTGCACAAGGACGGCACGCCGTATCCGAAGCGCGGCTAGGAGCTAGTTCAGCTTGCGCGCATAGCGCGAGCGGATGTGCTGGCTGACAAAGGTCGATAGCCCGCGGCCCTCGCGGGCCAGCTCCTGCATCCTGGCGATGTTCTCGGCGCCGGCGCTGCGCTCGGTGTAGAGGTAGCGATCGCCGCCGGTGAACTGGATGGTGATCGAGTCGCTGTCGATGTCGTAGGCGACGACGCCGGACTCGCCGCTGGTGTTGCGGTAGCGGTGCATGCGCACCTCCGTAGGAATATGTCGATACAGCCCATGTGGGTATCGACCGTTCCAGTGCAAGTTCAGTGGCCGATCTTCCTCTGTACCTTCAGCATGCCATTGTCTAGCCGTACGGCAACGAGGTCGGCGTAATCTGGCACCGGCGCCGAGCGCGTCTCGACCGGATGCGTGTGGGTGGCGGTGACGACGATGCTGTCCATCCCCGCGGCTTCCGCTGCGGCAAGACCAATCGGCGTGTCCTCGAACACCAGGCAATCCTGCGGATTCACGCCCAGCTTCTGCGCACCCAGCAGGAAGGGATCCGGCGCCGGCTTGCCGTTCTTCACATCCTCGGCCGTCACCAGCAGCGGCGGCAGCGGCAGGCCGGCGGCGGCGATGCGCGCGGTCGCCAGCGGCCGCGACGCCGAAGTGACGATGGCCCAGCGCTCAAGCGGCAAGCTGGCCAGGAAACGTCCCACGCCGGCGATCTCCTCGATATCGGCCACGTCCTCGATTTCCGCCAGAGCAATGCCGAGTGCTTCCGCCACCGGATCGACACCGGGCAGCCCCAGCTTGCGGATGGTGTCCTCGGTGCGCTTGCCGTGGACGGTGGGCACGAAGGTGACCGGATCGAGTCCCTGGCGCACGGCCCAGGCGCTCCAGACGCGTTCGGCGGACTTGATCGAGGTGAGGATGGTGCCGTCCATGTCGAACAGGAAGGCGGCGTATTCGCGGGAGGGGAGGACGGTGGGATTAGTTGGCGTCACGGAATGCTCGTCGTCGGTTGATGATACGAGCAAACAGCATAGCGGAAACCGTGACAGGGCATCGCATGCTTCACACGGGGTGGACGGTTGCGCCGCCCACCCCGATCACATCATTCGGCCAACTGCTTGCGCACGCGCTCGATGGCTTTGCGCACCTGATTCGGTGCGGTGCCGCCAACATGATCGCGCGCTGCCACCGACCCTTCCAGCGAGAGCACCTCGAACACATCCTGCTCGATCAGCGGCGAGAATTCGCGCAGCTGCTCCAGCGCCATCTCCGACAAATCGCAGCCGGCGATATCGCAGGCGCGCACCGCATGCGCCACCGCTTCGTGCGCATCGCGGAACGGCAGGCCCTTCTTGACCAGGTAGTCGGCCAGGTCGGTCGCGGTGGCGTAGCCCTGCAGCGCGGCGGCGCGCATGTTCTCGGCCTTGACCGTGATGCCGCCCGCCATGTCGGCGAAGATGCGCAGGGTGTCGGTGACGGTGTCGATGGTGTCGAACAGCGGTTCCTTGTCTTCCTGGTTGTCCTTGTTGTAGGCCAGCGGCTGGCCTTTCATCAGGACCAGCAGGCCGTTCAGGTGACCGTAGACGCGGCCGGTCTTGCCGCGCGCCAGTTCCGGCACGTCCGGGTTCTTCTTCTGCGGCATGATCGACGAGCCGGTGCAGAAGCGGTCGGCGATGTCGATGAAGCCGATGCGCGGGCTGATCCACATCACCAGCTCTTCCGAGAAGCGCGAGACATGCATCATGATCAGGGAGGCCGCCGCGGTAAACTCGATCGCGAAGTCGCGGTCGGAGACGGCGTCCAGCGAGTTGTGGCAGACGTCGTCGAAGCCCAGCGTCTTCGCCACGCGCAGGCGGTCGATCGGGAAGGTGGTGCCGGCCAGCGCGGCGGCGCCAAGCGGCAGGCGGTTCACGCGGCGGCGCGCGTCCTGCATGCGGTCGAGGTCGCGGCCGAACATTTCGACGTAGGCCAGCATGTGGTGGCCGAAGGTGATCGGCTGGGCCACTTGCAGGTGGGTGAAGCCCGGCATGATGGTGTCGGCATGCTTCTCGGCCAGGTCGGTTAGCGCGCCACGCAGGCTGTTCAGCAGGCCGACGATGTCGTCGATCGCCGAACGCACGTACAGGCGGATGTCGGTCGCTACCTGGTCGTTGCGCGAGCGGCCGGTGTGCAGGCGCTTGCCTGCGTCGCCGACCAGCTCGGTCAGCCGCTTCTCGATGTTCAGGTGGACGTCTTCCAGATCCAGCAGCCACTCGAAGGTGCCGGCGTCGATCTCGCCCTTGATCTGGGCCATGCCGCGCTCGATCTCCGCACGGTCCTGGGCGCTGATGATGCCTTGCGCGGCCAGCATCTCGGCGTGGGCCAGCGAACCCTGGATATCGAAGGGGGCCAGGCGCTTGTCGAAGAACACCGATGCGGTGTAGCGCTTGACGAGGTCGGAAACGGGTTCGGTGAAGCGCGCGGACCAGGCCTCGGCTTTCTTGGAGAATTGATCGGTCATGGTGGAATCCAGATTGGGGATTCGACGATTATAACTGGGCTGGCAGACGAATCACTTCGCCCCATCCATGGCGGATGACAAGCCCGCGGAAATGCGTGATGATGCGGACATACTTCATCAAAAGACAATATGGGGGACACATGAAACGACTGAGCCACTTCGGCACGGCGGCGCTGCTGCTTGCCGCATCCTGTGCACCCGCAATCGCGCAACAGGCGACGCCGCCGGCGCCCGGCGCCACCCCGACCGCCATCGCCCCGCCGCCGCCCCAGGCCGCGCCCGGCCTGCCGGCCGCCCGTCCCGCCGACGTTGCCTCGGTCGACGCCATCGTCGCCGCTTTGTATGACGTGATCTCCGGCCCGGCCGGCGCGCCGCGCGACTGGGACCGCATGCGTTCGCTGTTCGCGCCCGAGGGCCGGATGGGCACGGTCGGCATGCGTCCCGACGGCAGCTATGCGCTGCGCAGCCTGACGCCGGAAGACTATATCTCGCGCAATACCAAGGCCTTCGCCACCACCGGCTTCTTCGAGAGTGAAGTCACGCGCACGGTCGAGACCTTCGGCCAGATCGCCCACGTGTTCAGCACCTACGAGGCGCGCCACGCCAAGGATGACGCCAAGCCTTTTATGCGAGGCATCAACAGCATCCAGCTGATCCACGACGGCAAGCGCTGGTACGTGCTGAACCTGATCTGGCGCGCCGAGGACGCCAAGCTGCAGCTGCCCGAGCGCTACCTGCGTAAAGGCTGAGCTGCGCGCGAGCGGCCATGTTTACGCATGGCGCGAGCATGGTCAATCGCGTGTTGTATTGCTGGCAAACGGCGCTAGAATTCACTTTTAAGCCAGAACCAGATACGGGCCCATGATTACCAACGACTCCAGTTTCCAGGTCAGTACCGACCAGACGAAGCTCGACATTCCGATGATCTACCGCTTCCTGAGCGAACAGAGCACCTGGGCAATCGGCATCTCGCGCCCCGTGGTCGAGCGCGCCATCG
The DNA here is from genome assembly GCF_021044825.1 of Massilia phyllostachyos. GTDB lineage: Bacteria > Pseudomonadota > Gammaproteobacteria > Burkholderiales > Burkholderiaceae_D > Telluria > Telluria phyllostachyos. The sequence goes on from NZ_JAJNOC010000001.1 coordinate 466,624, forward strand.
AGAACTCGCTGTGCTTCGGCGGCTACCTCGACGGCCGCCAGATCGCCTTCGCGCGCGTGATCACGGACTTCGCCACCTTCGCCAACCTGGTGGATGTGTTCGTGGTGCCGGAATACCGCGGCCACGGCTATGGCAAGCAATTGATCGGCGTCGTGCTGCGCCATCCGAGCCTGCAGAAATTGCGCCGCTTCACGCTCGCCACGACCGACTCCCACAGCCTCTACGAACGCTTCGGATTCACCGCGCCGCAACGCCCCGAAACGCTGATGGAGCGTTACTTTCCGAACATATATTTGTCCTGAGCATACTCAACACGGCGACGCCCTTCTCGAATCACGCTTACCATTAGTCGTCATCGAGAAGGAAGCCGTATGTTCCAGGTCGCTGCCCACGTCCTCGTCCGTGCCGCGCTCGCGCTTGCCCTGTTGGCAAGCAATGCCTGCTGGGCAGCCAAGGCCGAGGTTCCTCCGCAACCCAAGGGTTCCCTCGTGATCATCGGCGGCGCGCTGCGCGGCGACAATGCGGCCGTGTGGGAACGCATGGTACAGCTCGCAGGCGGGAAGGGCGCCCGCATCGCGGTATTCGCCTCCGCTTCCGCCAGCCCGGACAAGGCCGGCAAATTCCTGGTCGACCGCTTCAACGCCTACGGCGCGAAAGCCTTCTTCGTGCCGGTCGCCGTGCGCCTCGACGGCACCGACTACCAGGCCGCGGCCGAAGATCCGGCGCTGGCCGACGCCGTGCGCAGCGCCGGCGGCGCCTTCTTCGCCGGCGGCGACCAGGGCCGCATCACGCGCGCGCTCAAGCGCCCCGACGGCGGCAATACCCGCATGCTGGACGCATTGTGGGACCTGTACCGGCGCGGCGGCATGCTGGCCGGATCCAGCGCCGGCGCCGCCATCATGAGCAGCACCATGTTCGGCCACCCCAGGCCGATCCTCGCCACGCTCAGGCTGGGCCTGGACGAGAGCCGCGAAATCGCGCCGGGCCTGGGCTTCATCGGCGAGGACGTGTTCGTCGACCAGCACCTGCTGGTGCGCGGCCGCTTCGCGCGCATGGTGCCGGCCATGCTCAAGAAGGGCTACAAGATCGGCCTGGGCATCGACGAGAACACCGCGATGGTGGTGGGACCGAACCGCGAGGTCGAGGTGGTCGGCTACCGCGGCGCGCTGCTGGTCGACCTGTCGAAGGCGGTGGCGCAGGACGGGCCGCTGAACGTCAGCAATGTGCGCCTGAGCTACCTGGACAACGGCGACCGCTTCAACCTGCAGACCCACGCCTTCACGCCCGCCGGCGACAAGGTCGACAACAAGCTCGACCCCGCCAAGCCCTATTTCCGCGAACCGCTGTTCTCGGCCGACATCCTCGGCAACAGCACCGTGGTCGACCTGATGGCGCGGCTGATCGACAGCGACCAGCCGGAAGCGATCGGCCTCTCGCTCGACAGCCCCAACGGCCCGCAGCCCGACCTCGGCTTCGAGTTCAGGCTGACGCGCACCAACGACAGCGTCGGCTACATGTCGGTGCTCACCGAAGCCTATTCGGTCTACAACATGCGGCTCGACATCCGGCCGATCGTGGTGCAGCGCCCGCTGTACCAGTACCGGCCCGCGGACAGCGCCGGCAACCCGGTCGGCGCCGCCAAGTAGGCCGATCCACTACTCGCAGCGGCCGCCCAGCTGGCTCGCCAGCAGGCGCGCCTGCGCATCGATGAGCGGCACGTTCGGATCGTGGCCGGCACGCGGCACGATGACCAGCTGCTTGCGCGGCGCCGAGATCTTCTCGAAATAGCGTTGCGCGATTTCCTTCGGCGCCACCAGGTCCTGGTCACCGTGCACCATGTAGACCGGCAGCTTGAAGTTCACGGCCTGCGTGGTCATGTCGACTTGCGACATGATGCCGTCGCCCTTGTAGCCCACGAACTGGATGTACGAGTAGTCCTCGCCGGCGACGTAGTCGGCGCGCGCCTTTGGCGTGGAGCGCTCTTCCTTCCACTCGCCCCAGGCGGGCGGCATCGGGTCGGTCACCATGGCTTCGTACTTGCGCGTCGCGCGGCGCAGGATGCCGAAGTTGCGCGGGTTGGTCCAGGGCGGCGTGCCGAGGGCTTCGATCTTCGCGAGCGTCTCGCCGTCGTTCGCCGCGCGGGCGCGCGCCAGGATCATTTCGCGCGAGAGGCGCACGTTCTCGACTTCGTTGACGACCTGCGCCACCGGCATCCAGGCGCAGTACAGTTGCGGGCTGCTGGCGGCCATGTGCCCGCCCAGGATGGAGCCCCAGGAGCTGCCCAGCAGGACCAGCTTGCGCTTGCCGAGTCGCTGGAGCAGGTGGCGCGACAGCTCGGCGCCGTCGTCGCGCATCTGCGACAGCAGCAGCGGGTCGTCCTCATTCGGCGCATTGCGCGACCAGGTCAGGCCCGATGCGCGCTGGTCCCAGTGGACGACGACATAGTTCTTGCTCCAGGCGCCATACGCGTCGGTCTGGTAGACCGAGTTCGGATTACCCGGACCGCCGTGCAGGACCAGGATCGCTGGCTTGCCGCAGTCCTCGCCGTCGATCGAGATCCACTGCTCGATGCCGCCGATCTTGACGTAGCCGCTGTCGTGGATCGGCTGGCCGGGCTTGCAGGCCGCGGGGGAGGCGGCTTGCGCCGCCAGGGGGGAAGCCAGCGCGAGCGCGGCCAGGGTGCTGCGTACGAACAGGTGCATATGGTCTCCGGGTGGTGGTCGAACCATTCTGGGGTCTCAAGCCCCGTGGCGCAACTGTCAACAATGACAGTTCGTGCGAGGTCTTACAATGCGGGTTCTCCACCGAATGAGGACTACCATGTTCCGCCTCCTATCGCCATTCTTCGCCGCCGCGCTGGCCCTGAGCTCCGGTATCGCCACGGCTGGCCCGCAGCCGGCGACCGTGCGCGTCGACTACGCCCATAGCGGCAACGCGCTGGCTGACCAATACGCGCTCGAACGCGTCGTCATCGAGCCGCTGCCCTGGCCGGGCGACACAAGGCGCAATCTCGACGACACGAACCGCGGCCAGAACCGCGTGGAAGTGGTCGATGCGAAAACCGGCGACCTGCTGTACTCGCGCGGCTTCTCGACCGTGTTCGGCGAATGGCGCACGACGGAAGAGGCGAACCGCATCAGCCGCGCCTTCCATGAGTCGGTGCGCTTTCCGAAACAGGATCGCCCGGTGCGCTTGCGCATCCTCAAGCGCGACGAGCGCAACCAGTTCTCGGTGGCGTGGAGCGTCGAGATCGATGCCGACGCCCAGGACGTGGTGAAACAGCAGCCGGCGGCGCCGGCGAAGCCGATCCCGATCCACGTCAGCGGACCGTCGCCCGACAAGGTCGACCTGCTGGTGCTGGGCGACGGCTATACGGCTGCCGAGATGAAGAAGTTCGAGACTGACGCGCGGCGCCTGGTGCAGCACCTGTTCACGGTCTCACCGTTCAAGGAGCGCGCGAAAGACTTCAACGTCTGGGGCCTGGCGGTGCCGACCCTGCAGTCGGGCGTCAGCCGCCCGTCGACCGGCGTGCACCACGCCTCCGCACTGGGCACGCGCTACGACATCTTCGGCAGCGAGCGCTACGTGCTCACGCTCGACAACCGCGCGCTGCGCGACATCGCCCAGCACGCGCCCTACGAGTTCATCGAGATCCTGGTGAACAACGAGACCTACGGCGGCGGCGGCATCTTCGGCCAGTTCAGCACCGCGGCGGCGAGCAACGAGTGGGCCAACTACCTGTTCGTGCACGAATTCGGCCACCACTTCGCGGGCCTGGCCGACGAGTACTACACCTCGCCGGTGGCGTATGCGACCGGCGGCGTGCGCATGGAGCCGTGGGAGCCGAACGCCACCGCGCTGCGCGACCCGGCCAATCTGAAATGGAAGCGCCACGTCAAGGCGGGCACGCCGCTGCCGACGCCGTGGCCGAAGGCGGAGTATGAAGAAGCCTCGCGCGCCTACCAGAAAAAGCGCGCGGCACTGCGCGCCGCCAACCGTCCGGAAAGCGAGATGAATGCGCTGTTCCGCGAAGACCTGAAGACCACCGAGGCGCTGTTCGCGAACAAACCGCACCGCCACGACGTTGGCGCCTTTGAAGGGGCGAACTACGAGGCCAGCGGCTACTACCGGCCGGCGATGCAGTGCCTGATGTTCGACCGCAGCGAGGCCTTCTGCCCGGTGTGTCGCGACGGTGTGAGCGAGATCATCGACCTGTATGCGGGGCCCGCCCGGCAGTAAAGTTTGCTTACAAATGTCACTTAACCTGCGTGGGGTGGCTAACAGACCTGTTGAGCAGGGCGGCCTATTCTGGAACCGTAGTCAGACAAAAACATCAGCGCAGACATAAGGAGCTGCGTGACCACTCACCGGAAAGGAAACATCATGAACAAACTGATCGCCACCCTCATCGCCGGCCTGTTCGCCACCGCCGCTTCGGCCCAGACCGCCACCACCCCGGCCGCCAACAACGCCGTCGTGAAAGCGGAAGCCAAGGCCGAGAAGGAAGTCGTGAAGGCCGAAGCCAAGGAAGTCAAGAAGGCGGCCAAGGCCGATGAAAAAGTGAACAAGGCAGTGGCCAAGGCCAACGAGAAGAAAGCCGAAGCCCACGCGGATGCCGTGAAGGCCCACGCCAACGCGGTCGAGAAAGTCGCCAAGGCCGATCCGGAAGACCGCGCGAAAGCGGTTGCCAAGGCTGAGGAAAAGATCGCCGATGCGAACCTGAAGGCCGACAAGAAGTTCATCAAGGCTGATGAGAAGCTGCTGAAGACCCAGGTCGATGCGGCGGCGGACAAGGCCACTGCTGCAGCGAAGACCGAGCAGGTGCGTGCTGAGGCGACTGCCGACGTGCACAAGGCAGCTGCCAAGCACTAAGCGTTTATCGCTCCAATGAAAAACGCCGGCTTTGTAGCCGGCGTTGTTTGTTTGCGCTGTTGGTGTGCGGGCAAACTTGGATTCCCGCCTTCGCGGGAATGACGTTGTTTCATTGTTCGACTAATCAGTCGACAGCGGTGTTTGCACCGCTAACTTTAAGACCGTCGTTCCCGCGCAGGCCGGAACAATGCCACTGGCATTGTTCCGCCCAAGTTCGTCGCATACCACCAATATCCGATTACACCTCGGTAGCCCGCATCCCCAAATCCATCGCCTTCAACTTCGCCGACAACGGCTTGCCCTTGCGCGCCCGCTTGCCGAAGTGCGGCTCCAGCCCCGACGCGAACAACTCCACCGTGCGCGGCTTCGAGCCCGCCCAGGTGCCGATCACGTTGACACCCTTCTGCGTAATCGGCTGCGCCGCCAGCAGGCTTTCCTTCGGCTCCAACTCCATCAGCGTCACACCACGCCCGCCATTGGTCAGCACCTTCATCTCGTCGATGCCGAACACCAGCACGCGGCCCTTCTCGGACAGGCAGGCCACCGCGCCGGCGGTGTCGACCACGATCCGCGGCGCCAGCGGCGTGGCGCCTTCGTCCAGGGTGATGAAGGACTTGCCGCCCTTGAGGCGGCTGACCATGTCGCCGGCCTTGGCGATGAAGCCGAAGCCGTTAGAGGTGCTCAGCAACAGGCGCGTTTCCGGGTTGCCCGCGAAGTAGTGCAGGATGCGCACGCCGCCCGACAGGTCGACCAGGGTCGTGATCGGCACGCCGTCGCCGCGCGCGCCGGGCAGGGCGGCGACCGGCACCGAGAACGATTTGCCGTTGCTGCCGATGCCGATCAGGGAGTCGACCGTGCGGCACTCGAATGCCTGCAGCAGCGAGTCGCCGGCCTTGAAGGTGAACTGCGCCGGGTCGTGGCCGATGCCGGTGCGCGCGCGCACCCAGCCCTTTTCGGACACGATCACCGTCACCGGCTCGTCGATGATCTTCTGCTCGGCCACCGCGCGCTCGGCTTCCTCGATGACTGTGCGGCGTTCGTCGCCGTACTGCTTGGCGTCGGATTCGATCTCGCGGATGATCAGGCGCTTCATGCTCGACGGATTATTGAGGATGTCTTCGAGCTTTTCCTTTTCGCCGCGCAGGTCGGCCAGCTCCTGCTGGATCTTGATCGCTTCCAGGCGCGCCAGCTGGCGCAGGCGGATCTCGAGGATGTCCTCGGCCTGGCGCTCCGACAGGCGGAAGCGCTCGATCAGGGCCGCCTTCGGCTCGTCCGAATTGCGGATGATGGCGATGACTTCGTCGATGTTCAGCAGGACGGTCTCGCGGCCTTCCAGGATGTGGATGCGGTCGTTGACCTTGCCCAGCCTGAATTCGGTCCGGCGGCGCACGGTCACGAAACGGAAGTCGATCCATTCCTGCAGGATGTCCGTCAGCCCTTTCTGGCGCGGACGGCCGTCGCCGCCGATCATCACCAGGTTCATCGGGCTGGAGGTCTCGAGCGAGGTGTGCGCGAGCAGCATCAGCATGAACTCGTTCTGGTCCTGGTTCTTCGACTTCGGCTCGAACACCAGGCGCACCGCGGCTTCGCGGCCCGATTCGTCGCGCACGGTGTCGAGCGCGCCGAGGATGGTCTGCTTCAGCGCCAGCTGCTCGGGCAGCAGGGCCTTCTTGCCGGCCTTGACCTTCGGGTTGGTCAGTTCTTCGATCTCTTCCAGCACGCGCTGGGCGGAGCAGCCCGGCGGCAGCTCGGTCACCACGGCCTGCCACTGGCCGCGCGCCAGCTCTTCGATCTTCCACCGCGCCCGCACTTTCAGCGAACCGCGGCCGGTCGCGTACATGTCGGCGATGTTCGAGGCAGGGGTAATGATCTGGCCGCCGCCCGGGAAGTCCGGACCGGTGATCAGGGTCATCAGCTCGGCGTGGGTGATCTTCGGATTGCGGATCAGGGCGACCGCCCCTGAGGCCACTTCGCGCAGATTGTGCGAAGGGATCTCGGTGGCCATGCCGACCGCGATGCCGGAGGCGCCGTTGAGCAGCACCATCGGCAGGCGCGCCGGCAGCTGGCGCGGTTCGCTGGACGAGCCGTCGTAGTTCGGCTGGAAGTCCACCGTGCCCATGTCGAGTTCGTCGAGCAGCAGGCGCGACACCGGCGTCAGGCGCGCCTCGGTATAACGCATCGCCGCGGCGCCGTCGCCATCGCGCGAGCCGAAGTTGCCCTGGCCGTCGATCAGCGGATAGCGCAGCGAGAAGTCCTGCGCCATGCGCACCAGCGCGTCGTAGACCGACTGGTCGCCGTGCGGGTGGAGTTTACCGAGCACGTCGCCGACCACGGTCGCCGATTTGCGCGGCTTGGCGGTGTGGCCCAGGCCCAGTTCGTGCATCGAGAACAGGATGCGGCGCTGGACCGGCTTCTGGCCGTCCGACACGTCGGGCAGCGCGCGGCCCTTGACCACCGAGACGGCGTAGTCGAGGTAGGCGCGCTCGGCGAAGGTGGAGAGGGTGAGCATTTCGGTGTCGTCCGAGGGCTCGTGTTGTTGTTCGAAGAGGCTTGCTTGTGACGTCATGATTTGTTTGTTCAGTTCTTGGCGGGGGCTGTCGGCTACGGTGCGAAATTGGATCCCGGCCTTCGCCGGGATGACGGTTTTTAGGTCAACTGTGCTTTCACCGCTAACTTATGCACGTCGTTCCGGCGAAGGCCGGAACCCAAGTTTGCTGGCAGACCTTTACCGCATCAGATATCCGCTTCCGTTTCGTTCCCGTGTTCCTCAAGCCACGCCCTGCGCGCAGCCGCTTCGCCCTTACCCATCAGCATATTGAAGCGCGACGCCGATTCCGCCAGGTTGTACTGGCCGAACGCCACCGGCAGCAAGCGGCGGGTATCCGGATTCATGGTGGTTTCCCACAGCTGTTCCGCGTTCATCTCGCCCAGGCCCTTGAAGCGCGAAATGCTCCATACGCCTTCCTTCAGGCCTTCCTTCTTCAGCTTGTCCTCGATCGCCAGCAGTTCGCCGTCGTCCAGCGCGTACAGCTTCTGGATCGGTTTCTTGCCGCGCGCCGGCACGTCGACGCGGTACAGCGGCGGGCGGGCGACGCAGATGTGGCCGCTGCGGAACAGGGCAGGGAAGTGCTTGAAGAACAGGGTCAGCAGCAGGACCTGGATGTGCGAGCCGTCCACGTCCGCATCGGACAGGATGCAGATCTTCCCGTAGCGCAGGCCGGAGAGGTCCGGATTGTCGTCCGGGCCGTGCGGGTCGACGCCGATCGCCACCGCGATGTCGTGGATCTCGTTGTTGGCGAACAGGCGGTCGCGGTCGGTTTCCCAGGAGTTCAGCACCTTGCCGCGCAGCGGCAAAATCGCCTGGAATTCCTTGTCGCGGCCCATCTTCGCGGAACCGCCCGCCGAGTCGCCCTCGACCAGGAACAGTTCGTTGCGGGTGATGTCGCTCGACTCGCAATCGGTGAGCTTGCCCGGCAACACGGCCACCCCGGACGATTTCTTCTTCTCGACCTTCTGCAGCGAACGCAGGCGCGATTGGGCTTGCTTGATGACCAGTTCGGCCAGCTTCTTGCCGTATTCGACGTGCTGGTTCAGCCACAGTTCCAGCGGCGGTTTCGTGAAGGTCGAAACGAGCTTGACCGCGTCGCGCGAATTCAGGCGTTCCTTGGTCTGGCCCTGGAACTGCGGGTCCAGCACCTTCGCCGACAGCACGAAGGAAACGCGTGCGAACACGTCTTCCGGCAGCAGCTTGACGCCCTTCGGCAGCAGCGAGTGCATCTCGACGAAGTTCTTGACCGCGCCGAACAGGCCATCGCGCAGCCCGGATTCGTGGGTGCCGCCGCTGACGGTCGGGATCAGATTGACGTAGGACTCGCGCACCACGCCGCCTTCCTCGGTCCAGGCCACCACCCAGGCCGCGCCTTCACCCTCGGCGAACCCTTCGTCGCCGCTTGCTGCGTATTGCGCGCCTTCGAACAGCGGGATCACGGTCTGGCCGCCGGAGGTCTGGTTCAGTGCCTCGGTGAGATAGCCGCGCAGGCCTTCGTCATAGCGCCAGGTCTGGACGTCGCCGGTTTTTGCATTGGTGAGCGTGACGGTCACGCCCGGCAGCAGCACGGCCTTGGAGCGCAGCAGGCGCTGCATGTCGCCGAGCGGAATGTTCGGGGAGTCGAAATACTTCGGGTCGGGACGGGCGGTGACGCGGGTGCCGTTCTTCCTGCCGCCACGCTCGGCGGGACGGGAGGCGAGGGGCTCGACCAGGTCGCCGTTCTCGAAGGCCAGGTCGTGCACGCCATTGCCGTCGTCGTCCTTGCGCCAGACGGTGATTTCCAGGCGCGTCGACAGCGCATTGGTGACGGACACGCCGACGCCGTGCAGGCCGCCCGAGAAGGCGTAGGCGCCGCCCGAGCCCTTGTCGAACTTGCCGCCCGCGTGCAGGCGGGTGAAGACGATCTCGACGGTCGGCACGTTTTCTTCCGGGTGCAGTCCAACCGGGATGCCGCGGCCGTCGTCTTCGACCGTGACCGAGCCGTCCGTGTTCAGCGTCACGGCGATGTTCTTGCAGTGTCCGCCCAGCGCCTCGTCGGAGGCGTTGTCGATCACTTCCTGGATGATGTGCAGCGGATTTTCGGTCCGGGTATACATGCCCGGACGCTGTTTCACAGGTTCGAGTCCCTTGAGGACACGGATGGATGATTCGCTGTAGTCGGATGCGGGTTTCTTGGAAGCCATGCTGGGTTTTCTTAAATTTAATGCTTGCGCATTCTAACTTCTATCTTGTCGCGCGGAAAAAAATTGTCTTTTACGCGAAACCAAACGTGCTTGTTAGTCCGCACCATTGTGCTAGATTAAAACGATGTGACCCGGAAGTGCCAGGAAAGGCTGGAAAAGCGATGATCGCACCCAGATATCCGTTCACCATCCGATTGATCGGTTTCGCACCGGCTGAATGCGCGCGGCTGGAATACCTGCTTGCGCAGGCTCCTGCCACAGGGCCGTCGTATTTTTGCCTGCACGACGACAGTTTGCAAGAACCCGACCTCTATATCGCCGATGGCGCCAACCCCGACGCCCTGGCGCGCCTGGCCTGCCTGCCGCCCGGCGCGCTACAGCCGATCCTGCTGATCGGCGGCGACGGCGCCGGCAACTGGCCGACATTATCGCGGCCTGTCGATTGCGCCGGCCTGTGCACCGCCCTGGCCGAACTGCTCGATTCCCGGGTCCAGGCCCAGGCCCTGCTCGCCGCGCGCGGCGAATGCAGCCTGCCGGAGCGCCGCCGAAGGCCTCGGCTGGGGCCGGATACCGAAGCGCCCCCCTATTACCAGCGCATGCGCCAGGGGCCGCCGGACGGCGCGGTCCTGATCATCGACAAGGGCGGCGCTTTCCGCGACCACGTGGCGCGGGTGGTGACCAATCAACTCGGCGCCGGCGCGACCAACAGCAATTCCTGCGGTGGCCGGCCGGTCGAATGGACCGACAGCAGCCGCGCCGCCGTGCGCCTGTGCGACGAAACCCCGGTTTCCCTGGTCATGATCAATACCTGCGCGCCCGGCATCGAACCGTACAGCCTGAGCAGCGCCATCAAATCCCAGGAAGGCGCAGGACGTACCGCCGTGGTGTTTCTTGTTGGGCAATCCTTCAAGTACGACAGCCTGCGCGCCCGCGATGCCGGCGTGCGTGGCCTGCTCGACAAGCCGGTGGCGGACCGTCACCTGGTGGCCACTTTCCGGAAGCTGCTGGCTCTGCCCGGCTAAAACCACTGTAATTGCATACAGTATTAACCGAAATCCGAATTACCGCAAGCTGCCGTTTTCGCAACACGGCCGGCCGTGGTGATGAATATTTGTAACAACTCCGAATCGTGCGCAGTCGCTACGCGGCTATATTGTCATTCATGGCGCAAGACGATCGACAACTTCCCCAGGAAGGCCCCGGCCCGGCCATCGACAAACGTCCGGACACCCCGGAGCGGGTGCCTGACAGGCGCGCTACCCAGGGCCAGACCATGCGTGGCTATGCAAAATACCAGCGCGACGGCGATACGCCGCTGGCGCTGGCGGGGCGCGTGCTGACATCGCGCTGGCGCGCCTTCCGCGAGCGTTTCAATCGCGACTTCATGAACCGCACACTGCACATCGGCGTGTCGGCCCGCATCTTCCATCCCGAAGCCGGCGCCCGCGGCCTGCTCAGCAAGAATCTCCAGTATCTCGAGGAATCGATCGCCCAGTGGGTGATGTCGCGCGACGTGCTGGTGTTCATGATCCCGACGGTGAATACCAACGGCTTGCTCCACCCCAGCAACATCACCCTGCGCCATTACGCCCGCCACCTGGACGGCCTGGTGCTGCAGGGCGGGGCCGACGTGGCGCCCCAGACCTATTCCGAAGTGCCGACCCGGCCCGAGTGGAGCGGCGACCGCGCCCGCGACGTCTACGAGCTCGAGCTGCTGCACGAATTCGTCGATGCCGGCAAGCCGGTCCTGGGGGTGTGCCGCGGCTGTCAATTGATCAATGTCGCCTTCGGCGGCACGCTCTACCAGGACGTCGCCACCAATGTGCCGGAAGCACTGGCGCACGTGCAAGACATCTATGACGCCCACCGCCACGCGATCCGCTTCCCGGCTGGCTCCACGCTCGGCAAGATGTTCGGCACGGTCGAGCGGCCGATCGTCAATTCGATCCACCACCAGGCGGTCAAGGAGCTGGGGCGCGACATCCGCGTCGAAGCGTATTCCGAGCCGGACGGCATCGTCGAAGCGATCCGCTACGAACGTGCCGACTTCGTGATGGGCCTGCAATGGCACCCGGAATTCCACCGCGCCGGCGGCACCGAGCTGCTCGATTGCACGCCGGTACTGGACGAGTTCCTGCGCGCCGCGCGCGAAACCCGGCTCTGACTTCCGACAGGTGTTTCACCCCAAACACGTTTGCCGAAAACGCTTGCTTTCGTTCCGCGACAGGACAATAATTGAATGAGAATGATTCTCATTTGATTTTGCGACCGTTCAGGAGACGTGTGTATGACCATTTCTTTCGCAGACCCTGTCTTGAGCCCGCCGGAACCACGCAGCCAGGACGTGATGCTGGTGGCTTCGCTGCTGCACCTGATGTCGCACTACACCGCCCGCGTCGACGGCGAGCAGCCCTGCGTCAAACTGGCTTCGGTGATCGAGCGCCACCTGTGCGCGCTGTCGCGCCTGCCGGACGTCGATCCGGTGCTGCGCGCCACCTGCGAACAGCTGGCCGATCGCTGGGCGATGCTGGTGGACGAAACCATGCCGCGCCCGCAGCCTGCCAAGCAGCCGCTGCTGGCGCGCTTCATGAAGGGGCAGTGGGCGTCCAAGCCCGCAGTTGCCGGTTGATCGTAGGGCGGACGCGAAACCCGTCCACCCTACAACAGCCACGCTCGCAGCGCGGCTTCTCCCTCCACGCTGAACGCCAGCACGCGCGAGTCCGGTAAGCGTTTGGCCCACCCTAGCCCTTCGAATCGATCGAGCAGCGCCGCGCCCAGCGTCCCAGCCAGATGATGGCGCCGCTCGCTCCAGTCCAGGCAAGTACGGCAGAACGGACGACGCCCACCCGCCGCAGTCGCAGCCACACCGATCCGCTCCATGGCCTGCTGCCCCTGTGGTGTGAGCACGATCCCATCCGCCCCCAGCGCAAACGCGCCGCGCTCGGCCAGCTTCTCGTAGACCAGCACCCCGAGTTCCCCCGCCAGGTGGTCGTAGCAGACGCGCGCCTTGCGCAGCGCCGGTTCGCGCGGACCCGGCCGCGGACCCACGCGCGGCGGACGGGCGAGGGCGGCGGCCCCCATCAGCGACTCCAGCATCTGGGCGACCTCGGCGTCGGCGATGCGAAAGTAGCGGTGCCGCCCCTGCTTCTCGACCGCGAGCAGGCCGGCCTCGACCAGCTGGCCCAGGTGGGTGCTGATGGTCTGGCGCGTGACGCCGGCGCTGTCGGCCAGTTCGGTGGCGGTGAGCGCGCGGCCGGCCATGAGCGCGGTCAGCGCCTGGCTGCGCGCATGGTCGCCGATGAGAAAGGCGATGGTGGTGATGTTCGGTCCCATGCTTCGATCTTAGCCGAAGCATCCGGCCATGCAAACGTCCAGAATGGCTGCATCCACCACACGAGGAGTCCACATGACCATCACCTGCTTCATCCGCTACCAGATCGACCCCTTCCAGCGCGAGAACTTCCGCCGTTACAGCGAGAACTGGGGCCGCATCATCCCGCGCCTGGGTGGCCACCTGCTCGGCTACTTCCTGCCGCACGAGGGAAGCAACGACGAGGCCTGGGGCCTGGTTGCCTTCGACAGCCTGGCGGCCTACGAGGCCTACCGCACCCGCCTGAAACAGGATCCCGAAGCGCGCGCCAACTTCGCGCTGGCGCAGGAACAGCGTTTCATCCTGCGCGAATGGCGCACCTTTACCGAGGTAGTCGATGGCACGCTGGGACGCGAGGCGCTGTCGTGATCGCGGTGATCTTCGAGGTCGAGCCCGCGGAGGGCCGGCGCCAGGCCTACCTCGACATCGCCGCCGGCCTGCGCGCCGACCTCGACGCCATCGACGGCTTCGTGTCGATCGAGCGCTTCGAGTCGCTGTCGCGCCCCGGGCGCATCCTGTCGCTCTCGTTCTGGCGCGACGAGGAGGCGGTGGCGCGCTGGCGTGGTCTCGAAGCGCACCGCGCGGCGCAGGCGCAGGGCCGCGGCGGGATCTTCCGCGACTACCGGCTGCGGGTGGCGCAGGTCGTGCGCGACTACGGCCTGCACGAACGCGCCGGAGCGCCGCTGGATTCGCGCGGCGCGCACGGCTAGACGGCGCCGATCCGGAACGCGGATGGAGGCAGGTGCGTGTTAAGCTTTTTGTAAGACCAAGGCCGAGGCCTTGAACGGCGAAACCAACATACGTACCAGGAGAAAATGTATGAAAGACGTCAGGGTAGATGTGCGCGTGAATGTCGGCGTCGACGCGGCCAGCGTGATCCTGCTGTTCGCGAGTGCGACGGCGGCGCTGTTCTTCTACAAGCAGAACAAGCAGGAAAAACTGCTCGATGCGCTGAAGATGCGCTCACCGGACGGCATGCACCCGTCCGGGAGCGCGACCTAATCCTCGCTGCTCGACGACCGCGGCGACTTCCAGCTCGCATACAGCGTGGGAAGCGCACCGAGCCACGCCATGTTGCCGACCACGAGCGCGAAGGCGACGCCGGCGATGCGCTCGGTCGTCCATGCATGCAACGCCGCCATCAGCATCAGGACCGGCCCGCCGACCATGTTGGCAAAGGCCAGGATGGCGAAGCAGAACAGGAAGGCATCCTTGCGCAACGCGGCTTCCCGTTCGTCGTCTTCGATCGACGGCTTGCCCAGCGGGCCGTTGAGGGAAATGGCCGCCATCGTCGCGATCAGCGGGCCGACCGCGGCATACATGACCGGCGACATGGGTGTCGTGGCGGCAGCCAGGATGAGTCCCGCGCCGCAGGCCATCGGGATCAGCGGAACCCAGCGCATCGGACGATGGCGCCGTCCCGTCTCCAGCTCGTTGGACATATCGCGCTTCACCCGGTCCGATACCCCGGACCAGCGCACCAGCGAATCCATCTTCTGCCAAGCCGTCTTGCCGCTCACATTCATTCTTCTTCTCCCACGCGTTTCAAGGTCATGGCGATCGATTCGAAGCGCTGGAACGAAAACAGCATCTCGACGCTGACGCCGAAGTGCTGGGCGATCTTCATCGCCAGTTCCAGGCTGGGCTTGTAGTCCCCGCGCTCCAGGTAACCGATCGTCTGGTTGTTGACGCCGACTGCTTCAGCAAGCGCGCGTCGCGAGATATTGCGCTCCGCACGGAACAGCGCGATCCTGTTGTGTAACACCATAAGCTTGTATGAATCCCATACGATTTATTGTGATTACACAACAGGGTGGGGCGAGCGTCAATTTCCCATGCATGAAAGAAGGGATGTTTCTATGGACGGAAAGGCTAGCGCACGCGCATGCGCCGGTCGCCCCGGAAGCGCTGGATCGCCGCATGCACCATGCCCTCGACGCTGCCTTCGCGCTCGAACACCCGCCGCAGCTGGGTCGCGTCGCTGCCTTCGCGCGCCGCCGCCGCCAGGTGCTTCAGCGCGTCCACGCTGCCCAGCGCTTCCGCATGCGGCATCATCTTCTCGAGCGTCATGAGGATGTCCTCGCGCAGCGGCAGCGATTCATAAGTCTTCGGATGCGTGATCGACCCCTCCAGCCCGAAGCGGCAGGCCTGGAAGCGGTTGTAGTTGTAGACCAGGTAGTCGTCCTCGACGGGCGCCTCTTCCGCGCGCGTGAGCAGGTAGCGGCACAGGGCCTGCAGGTAGCCGGCGATCGCGGCTGCGCGTTCCACCGTCAGCGGCGTGTCGCACACGCGCAGCTCGATGGTGCCGTATTCGGGTTTCGGCCTCAGGTCCCAGTAGAAGTCCTTCATGCTCTTGATGATGTTGGTGCGCTCCATCTTGGCGAAGTAGACGTCGGTGAACTCCTGCCAGGTGTGGACGAACGGCGCGCGCCCGCTCATCGGGAAGGCGAACACCGAATTCAGGCGCGCCGAGTCGAAGCCGGAGTCGTGTCCCTGAACGAAGGGCGACGAGCTCGACAAGGCGATGAAGTGCGGCAGGTAGCGGTTCAGCGCGTGCAGCAGGTACAGCGCGTCGTCGCCGTTGGCGCAGCCGATGTGCACGTGCTGGCCGAATACCGTGAACTGCTTGGCGAGATAGCCGTACAGCTGCGACAGGTATTCGTAGCGCGGCTTGGCCGAGATTTTCTGTTCCGACCAGTGCTGGAACGGATGCGTTCCTCCGCCGGCGATGCCGACGTTGAGCTGGTCCCCGGCCGCCACCAGGGTGTCGCGGATGTCGAGCAGTTCCGCCAGCAGCGGGCCGTAGGACGAGTGCACGCTCGAGTTAATCTCGATCATGCTCTCGGTGATCTCGGGCGTCACGTTGCCCGGGAAGGGCTTGCGCTTCAACAGGTGCAGCAGGTCGGGCGCGGCGGCGGTCAGGTCGAAGTCGGACAGGCTGACCAGCTGCAGTTCGAGCTCGACCCCGAAGGTGAGCGGCTGGGATGCGTTGAAGGCTTCAAGCGGCATGGTGTTGCTCCGGCTCGCGGGTAGACGATTCGTTGGCCCAGACCAGGGCGCGCTGGATGAT
The DNA here is from genome assembly GCF_021044825.1 of Massilia phyllostachyos. Classification (GTDB taxonomy): domain Bacteria; phylum Pseudomonadota; class Gammaproteobacteria; order Burkholderiales; family Burkholderiaceae_D; genus Telluria; species Telluria phyllostachyos. The sequence goes on from NZ_JAJNOC010000001.1 coordinate 482,667, forward strand.
GACGGGGCCGAACACTTCGAGCAGCATCGTCACCGCGGCCATGGCGCGTAATTCTTCCACCACGTGCACGCCGGCGTGGCGCGCATGCTCGATCAGGAGAATCACGAACACCGACAAGGGCGCCAGGCCGAGGCCGGTGAGGGCGCCCTTGCGCCAGGAGACGCCGGACAGGTGGGCGAAGGCGGTGACGCCGGCGGTTTTGGCGATCTGGCGCACCAGCACCACGATGACGGCGAGCGCGCTGCCGCTGGCGATCTGGCGCCAGTCCAGGGTCGAGGCGGCGTACAGGAACAGCAGCACGGTGAGCAGTTCGCCCAGCGGCCCGAAATTGCGCTGCGCCTGGCTGAAGGCGACGCGGCGGTGGCGTGCAGTCAAGCCGAAGGCCAGCGTGGCGATGTAGGGCGACAGGGTGCCGGCGTCGCACACCGCCACCAGCAGCACCACGGCCAGGGCGAAGGCGACGGTGGCGTCCTGATGCGGGTTGTGGATGGCGCGCAGCAGGGCCGGCACCAGCAGGCCGAACACGGCGCCGACCAGCAGCGACCCAAGCAGCACCACGAGGCTCTGCCACAGCGCCTCGCCGACCGCGTCGAAGGTGCGGAAGATCCAGAAGCCGATGATGGCGTTGAAGGCGAACACCGCCAGCACGCAGTTCTGCGCGGTCAGGTGCAGCACGCGCTCGGTGACCTGGCCCGAGCTGCGCTGCTCGTTGATGACGCGCACGATGGTGGCCGGCGAAGTGCCCATCGACAGCGCGGCCATCATCAGGGCCACCAGCTGCGGGGTGCCGAAGGCGAGCGCCACCAGGTAGACCGCGACGAAAGTCAGCAGCGCCTCGGCCAGGCCGGCCACGCCGATCCAGGGATTGTGGCGCAGCCAGCGCAGGTTGATGCGGTAGCCGAGTTCGAACAGGATCAGGCCGAAGGCGATGTCGGCCAGCAGGGCGACCGGGCCGGCGTCCGGGGCGGGCAGCACGCCGATCTGGGAAGCGCCGAGGGCGAAGCCGACCAGGCCGTAGAAGCTGATGCGCGGCAGGCCGGTCCAGCGCTGCCCGAATTCGCCGGCGAGCCAGGCGACCGCGAGCGCGATCGGCCAAGCGAGGCTGGTCAGGATGGGCAGCAGGTCGGGCATTCGGTATCCCCAGGTCGAATTGATTTATTGGCAATTCTACAAGGCCTGTAAATGCGCACGATTGATGTGCGAACAGTCCTACTTGCTGAGTAGCCGCATTGCCCGTTCCAGGCCTTCCAGGGTGATCGGGAACATCCGCTCATGCATGATCTGCCGGATCAGCGCGATCGACTGGCGGTAGGGCCACAGGTTCTCCGGCTCCGGATTGAGCCAGGCGAATTTCGGGAAGGCGCTGGTAAAGCGCGCCAGCCAGGCGGCGCCGGCTTCCTCGTTGTTGTACTCGACCGAGCCGCCCGGCGCCAGCACCTCGTAGGGGCTCATGGTGGCGTCGCCGACGAACAGCACGCGGGTGTCGGGCGGATACTTGCGCAGCACGTCCCAGGTCGGGAAGCGCTCGCTGTGGCGGCGCCGGTTGTTCTTCCACAGGTAGTCGTAGACGCAGTTGTGGAAGTAGTAGAACTCCATGTTCTTGAACTCGCTTTTCGCGGCCGAGAACAGTTCCTCGACGCGCTCGATGTGGTCGTCCATCGAGCCGCCGACGTCCAGCAGCATCACCACCTTGATGCGGTTCCGGCGTTCCGGCTGCATGCGGATGTCGAGGTAGCCGGCATTGCTGGCGGTGGCGCGGATGGTGTCGTCCAGCGCCAGCTCTTCCGCGGCCCCGGTGCGCGCGAAGCGGCGCAGGCGGCGCAGCGCGACCTTGAGGTTGCGGGTGCCCAGTTCGCGCTCGTCGTCGTAGTCGCGGTAGCTGCGCTGGTCCCAGACTTTGACCGCGGTGCGGTTGCGGCCTTGCCCGCCGATGCGGATCCCTTCCGGATTGGTGCCGCCATTGCCGAAGGGGGAAGTGCCGCCGGTGCCGATCCACTTGCTGCCGCCTTCGTGGCGGCCGTGCTGTTCCTTCAGGAGTTCCGCCAGGCGCTGCTGCAGCTTGTCGTAGCCGAGCTTTTGCAGCGCCGCCTTCTGCTCCGGCGTCAGCTCGCGCTCGAAGCGCTTGAGCAGCCAGTCGAGCGGAATCTCGGCCTTTTCGTCGAACACCGCGTTCACGCCCTTGAAGTAGGCGCCGAAGGCGCGATCGAACTTGTCGAAGTGGGCCTCGTCCTTCACCAGGGTCAGGCGCGACAGGTAATAGAATTCGTCGAGCGAGGGCGCGATCACCTGGCGCTGCATGGCCTCCAGCAAAGTCAGGAATTCCTTGACCGTGACCGGGACTTTCGCGTCACGCAGGGCGTAGAAGAAATCGATCAGCATGATTCAAGCCCTTGAATGGCGCTCCAGCCGCTCGTGCAGGGCGCGCTTGATGGCTGGCCATTCGCTTTTCAAGATGCTGTACATGACGGTGTCGCGCACCGTGCCGTCGCGGCGCAGGACGTGGTGGCGGATCGTGCCGTCCTTCTTCGCGCCGAGTTTTTCGATGGCCGCCTGCGAGGCGAAGTTCTCGCAGTCGGTGCGCAGGCCCGCCACCCCGGCGCCGAGCGTGTCGAAGGCGTGCGAGAGCAGCAGCAATTTGCAGCTGGTGTTCACGTGGCTGCGCTGGACGCGCCTGGCGTACCAGGTGTAGCCGATCTCCACGCGATCCGCCGCGGGCACGATGTCGTGGTAGCTGGTGGTGCCGAGCACCGCGCCGCTGCGGGTATCGACCGCGGCGAAGGCGACGCGGTCGCGCGTCTCGAGCGCGGTGGCGATGTACTGCCGCGTGTCGTGCGGCTCGGGCACGCTGGTCACGCGCAGGTTCCAGAGTTCGCCGTCGCTGGCGGCGGCGCGCAGGCCTTCTTCGTGGTGCAGCGCCAGCGGTTCCAGGCGCAGGCCGTTGAACTCGAGCGTGACGGGGACGACCGTGATCATCGATTCATCCTCGACATGGTCACCAGGCGCTCGAACAGGTGCACGTCCTGTTCGTTCTTGAGCAGGGCGCCGTGCAGCGGCGGCACGATCGCCTTGGCGTCCTGGCTGCGCAGCGCCTCGGCTGGGATGTCCTCGGCCAGCAGCAGTTTCAGCCAGTCCAGGAATTCCGAGGTCGAGGGCTTCTTCTTGATGCCGGCGACCTCGCGCAGTTCGTAGAAGCTCTGCAGGGCGGCGGCGAGCAGGTCCTGCTTCAGGGTCGGGAAGTGGACCTTGACGATGTCGCTCATCGTCTCGCGGTCCGGGAATTTGATGTAGTGGAAGAAGCAGCGGCGCAGGAAAGCGTCCGGCAGTTCCTTCTCGTTGTTCGAGGTGATGATCACCAGCGGGCGGTGCTTCGCGACCACCATCTCGCGCGTCTCGTAGACGTAGAACTCCATGCGGTCCAGTTCGCGCAGCAGGTCGTTCGGGAACTCGATGTCGGCCTTGTCGATCTCGTCGATCAGCAGCACCACCGGCTCCGGCGCCGTGAAGGCCTGCCACAGCACGCCCTTGACGATGTAGTTGTGGATGTCGCGCACGCGCTCGTCGCCCAGTTGCGAATCGCGCAGGCGCGACACCGCGTCGTATTCGTACAGGCCCTGCTGGGCCTTGGTGGTCGACTTCACGTGCCACTGCAGCAGCGGCATGTCCAGGGCGGCCGCCACCTCTTCCGCCAGCATGGTCTTGCCGGTGCCCGGCTCGCCCTTGATCAGCAGCGGGCGGCCGAGGGTCAGGGCGGCGTTGACGGCCAGTTTCAGGTCGGCGGTGGCGACGTAGCTGTCGCTGCCTTCGAAGCGTGCTTGAGCGTGCATGGGCGTTCTGGATTCGAGTGAAATGGAGTCGAGTATATGCCAGAAAGCTAAGCCCGACAGGCTGCGCGCGTTTGTAGACTGGTGTCAACTCTTCAGATAGAATCGACAGGTTGGTAGTCCATTTGCTAACTTTTTGTGCGTTTGCGGTATTCGAATTACAACTAACGAGCCACACCCATGAAAAAATCCTTAGCACTACTGGTACTGGCCGCGTTCGCCGGTACCGCCACGGCGGCGGAGGTCGTCGGCAATCCCAAGGCAGCACCGAGCAAGATCGAGATGTGCATCGGCTGCCACGGCATCCCCGGCTACAAGGCAGCCTTCCCCGAGGTCTACCGCGTGCCGATGATCGGCGGCCAGTCGGCCAAGTACATCGAAGCCGCGCTGCACGCCTACAAGAAGGGCGACCGCAAGCACCCTTCGATGCGCGGCATCGCCGCCAGCCTGAGCGACCAGGACATCGCCGACGTCGCCGCGTACTACGCGCAGCAGACCCCCGCCACCGCCAAGCGCTGAGGACCGACATGAAGAAACTCGTTTTCACTTTGCTCGCCTGCGCCGCCTCGTTCGCCGCCTCTGCCGCCGACGTCTCCAAGGGCGAAGCGCTGGTCAAGAAGTACAACTGCGCGTCCTGCCACGGCGCCGACTACAACAAGCCGATCGACCCGAGCTACCCGAAACTGGCCGGCCAGCACGCCGACTACCTGGCCCACGCCCTGCGCGCCTACAAGCGCGGCGCCGCCGCCAACGGCCGCACCAATCCGATCATGGCGGGGCAGGTGCAGCCGCTGTCGAACAAGGATATGGAAGACATTGGGGCGTACCTGGCAAGCTTGCCGTCGAACTTCGTGGTGAGCAAATAAGCTTGTAAAGACACGGTTGCCGGCGCTTAGCTGGTAAACTATCGATCCCCCCGACCGGGCAGCCGGCGGGGGGATTTTGTTTTGCGTATCGACTGCGGCATACGTCGTGGTACGCACGCAAAATTGGGTTCCGGCGAAGGCCGGGATCCAAGTTTTCACGCACGCCGCCGCCATTTCTCGAATCCCCATGCTCACCCCATCCCACATCAAAACCAACCTGCTCAGCGGCCTCACCGTCGCCCTCGCCCTGGTCCCCGAAGCCATCGCCTTCGCCCTGGTCGCCCAGGTCTCCCCGCTCACCGGCCTGTACGCCGCCGTGCTGGTCGCCCTCATCACCTCCAGCTTCGGCGGCCGTCCCGGCATGATTTCGGCGGCGGCCGGGTCGCTGGCGGTGGTGATGACGGCGCTGGTGGTGCAGCATGGCGCGCAGTACCTGTTCGCGGCGGTGGTGCTGATGGGCGTGCTGCAGCTGCTGTTCGCCGCATTCAGGCTGGGCAGGTTCATCCGCATGGTGCCGCATCCGGTGATGCTCGGCTTCGTCAACGGCCTGGCGCTGGTGATCTTCGTGGCCCAGTTCGGGCACTTCAACAACGGCGGCCAGTGGATGGCCGGCGCGGAACTGTGGACCATGCTGGCGGTGGTGGCCGTGACCGTGGCCGTCATCTACCTGACCCCGCGCATCACGAAGGCGGTGCCGTCCACGCTGGTCGGCATCCTGCTCGCCACGGCGGGCTGCGCGCTGCTCGGCGTCGACACCAAGACCGTCGGCGACCTCGGTTCGATCGCGGGCGGCCTGCCCAGCTTCGCGATCCCGGACCTGCCGTGGAACCTCGAGACCCTGCGCATCGTCTTCCCCTATGCGCTGGTGCTGGCCGGCGTCGGCCTGATCGAATCGCTGCTGACGCTCACCCTGATCGACGAGATCACCGACACCCGCGGCCAGCCGAACCGCGAATGCCTGGCGCTGGGCGCGGCCAACGTCGTCACCGGTTTCTTCGGCGGGATGGGCGGCTGCGCCCTGATCGGGCAGAGCATGATCAACGTGAACAGCGGCGCCACCGGGCGCCTGTCGGGCATCGTCGCGGCGCTGTTCCTGGCCTCCTTCATCCTGGTCGGCTCCAGCTGGATCGAGCAGATCCCGCTGGCGGCCCTGATCGGCGTGATGTTCGTGGTGTGCGAGAAGACCTTCGAGTGGGGCACCTTCCGCCTGTTCGGCAAGGTGCCGCGCGCGGATGCGCTGGTGATCGTGCTGGTGGCCGGCATCACCCTCGCCTTCGACCTGGCGGTCGCGGTGCTGGTGGGCGTGATCGTGTCGGCCCTGGTGTTCGCCTGGCAGCACGCGAAGCAGATCCGCGTCGCCACCAGCATCGATGCCCAGGGCTGGAAGGTCTACGAGCTGGAAGGCACGCTGTTCTTCGCCTCGGTGAGTGGCTTCCAGGCGCTGTTCGCGCCGAAGGACGACCCGCAGGACGTGGTGATCGAATTCAGGCGCGCGCGCGTGGCCGACCACTCGGCGATCCAGGCCATCGACGCGCTGGCGGAACGTTATCGCGGGCTCGGCAAGCGCCTGCACCTGCGCCACCTGAGCCCGGACTGCCGCGAGCTATTGGAGCGCGCCCGCGACATGATCGAAGTGAACCTGCCCGAGGATCCGCGCTACCACGTCGCCGACGACAAGCTGGCCTGACTGGTCGCCCGAACGCATCGGCTGAAACTCAGCCGCCCAGCTTCGTGTAGGTCAGCTCGGGCGTGGTGCAGCCGGCCTTGATCTGAGCCTCGACGGCTTGCTCCTGCGCGGCCTGTCCGTGCGCGCGGTGGAAGTCGCCCATCGCGGCCAGAGCTTCGCAGCGGCGCTCGGCGCCCTCGCTGTTGGCGCCGCCGGCTTCGGCCAGCAGCTTCTCGGCGGAGAGCTTGCCGAGATAGAACTCGCCGATCGGCTTCGGCCATTCGTCGCTCTGGGTGCGCGCAAAGGTGGCCGCCAGTTCCGACTTCGCGAGGTCGGCCTGGCCGGCGCGCACGCGGGCGATGTAGAGCCAGACCGCGCCGTGGCGTTCGGCCGGCAGCTTGTCGAGCGCGGTGCGCAGGCGCGCGGCGGCGGCGGGGTAGTCGCGGCTCACCAGCAGCTCGTGGCCGGTGTACAGGTTGGCGTAGCCGTTGCCGCCCTTGGCGGCCTTTTCCAGCCACTCGTCGGAACGCGCACGGTCCTTGGCGACCAGCTTGCCGCTGCGGTAGGCGCGCGCCAGCGTGTACTGGGCGTCGCCGTTGCCGGCTTCGGCCTCGGCCACCACCCAGGGCTCGAGCGTGCGGCGCTGGCCGAACGGGTCGCCGCCCACGTAGGAGAAGTAGAGCTTGTTCTGGCTGACCGCGAACAGCACGCGGTGGGCGCGCAGGAAGTCGGCGCCCAGCACCACGTCGGCCATGTTCAGGCCGGAGTTCTCGATCCCGATGTCCGCGTTCTGGACGATCTCCTCGCCGATCTGGAAGGTCGTCTTCGCATGCCAGCGCGAAGCGGCATAGTCGCCGATGCCGCCGATGTCGGTGCCGCGCGTGACGTTGGGGCCGTTCAGGTCGATGCCGGCGCGCTTCGCGGCGTCGGCCGTCATCATGGAGGCAAAGGCTCCGGTATCGATCATCGCTTCCAGTTCCTTGCCGTTGATGCGCACGAAGAACTTGGGATTCATGTGGTCTTCGTCGTGGCGCCGCAGCGGAACCGACTGCACATCCTTGCCCCAATAGCCGAGCCAGGCGCCGCCGCATTTTTCGGGCACGAAGAAGATCAGGTGCTTGTTGGCGAGCGAAATCTCGACGTCGGTCTGGAAGATGAAGGGCGCCCCGAGGATCCCGTCGTAGGAGGGCGTGTCGCCGAAGGTGCCGATCACCGGCATGTTGCTGCGGCCGGCGCGTACCGGGCCGACGATGAACTCGTTGGCGATCGAGGCGTAGATCGGCGAGGAGCCGCCGAAACCGCTGGCGCGGCGGCCGGTGGCGTACAGGCGGATGCCGCGCCGCTCGGTTCCGGTGCGGGTCAGGGCGGTCGCATAAGCGCCGGTGTCGACCAGCAGCTCGGCCGGCATGCCGTTGATGGTGCCCTCGGTGGTGATCTCCAGGCCCGGCCCGCTGTAGCGCAGCGGCAGCTTGCCGATCGGCTGGTACTTGCATTCGCTCTGGGCGAGGGCGTGGGTGAGCGGCGCGAGGGCGCAGGCGGCGCCCAGGACCAGGCGCGGGAAGTGGCGGAGTAGGGAAGTATGCATGCAGAAATTCTAGGAGGAAAGTTTCCTAGAATGCAATCTATCACGCATAAATACGGAAAGGTGTATGTATTCGGTCACGCCTTGAAGACCGTCGTACGCGCCACTGGCGCCTACGACTACCGGCGCGAACACCGATATGGTTGCTAGCGCGTGGCGCGCCCGCGCACGCACTCGACGTAGGCCTCGGTATCCGGCGGCAAGCCACTCCGTTGCGAGGCCCAGATCATTTCGCCCAGGCACTCCATGATCTCGTGGTGCGCCTCGTGCTCGCCGCGGCGCGCGACCAGCAGGTCGTGGGCGGCCTTGATGCCGCGCGGCTGGTCGATCGAGACCTGTTCCACGATCGACAGGTGCATCGACAGGTGGAGGAAGGGGTTCGGCTTGCCGCCCTCGACCGAGTAGTCGCGCGCGATCGCCTCCTCGGCGTCCGCCAGTTCGGCGTGGTATTCGGGATGCTGGACGATCCAGTCGGCCGCGATGGCGTCCATCGGGGTCAGGACTTCTCCGTTGCGCTGCTTGCGCAGTGCGTCGCAGAAAAAGCGGCGCACGTCGTGCGAGGACGGTGTGAACATGGCTGGGGAGGAGGCAATAAAAGGCAGGAAGCCGGCATTCTAGCGCGTCCTGCCTAGCCTTGCTTACGTCGCCTTCGGTGGCGGAGCGCACTCCGGCCGCTGCGCCAGCATGGCCTTGGCCCTGTCCGCCTCGCCCAGCGCCGCGTGGTATTCGGCGATCGCGGTGCGGGCGAAGCAAGCCTGGGCGTTGGCGTGCGGCTTGTCCTCGCGCGCGTCGTCCAGCACGTCGTCCAGGCTGCGCTTGCCGAGCAGGTAGCGCGCCACGGCTTTCGGCCACTGGTCGTTGTCGTCGCGCGCGAAGGTCTTTTCCAGGTCGGCGCGCGCCGCCTCGCCTTCGCCCAGGCGCAGGCGCACCACGTACAGCCACAGCGCGGCGATGCGGTCGCCCGGCAGGCCGCGCAGGCCGGTGCGCAGGCGCCGCGCCGCTTCCTCGTAATCGCCGCGGCCCATGGCCGCGCGGCCGATGGTGAAATTGGCGCGCGGGTTGCCGGCCGCGGCGGCGCGGTCGAACCAGGCCCGGGCCTGGACCGGATCCGCCGTCACGCCGTGGCCGCTGCGGTACATCGAAGACAGCATCATCTGGGCGTCGCTGTTGCCGGCCTCGGCTTCCTTCTGCATCCAGGGCTCGATGCCGCGGCGCTGGCCGAGCGGCTCGCCGCCGACGTAGCTGATGTAGAGCTTGCGCTGGCTCATCGCGAACAGCACCCGGTGCGCGCGCAGGAAGTCGGCGCCGAGCAGCAGGTCGATGTCGCCGAAACTGGCGTCGAGGACGCCGACCGCGGCATTGCGGATGATTTCGCCGCCGATCTGCAGGGTATCGAAGGTGGCGCCCCAGCGCGCTACCCTGGTGTCGCCGACGCCGGCGCTTTCGCCCAGGCGTTCGACGTTCGGCGCATCGAGCTTCATGCCGGCGCGCCTGGCGGCGGCGAGCGTGACCGAGGTGACGCTGGCGCCGCTGTCGATGACCGCGTTCAGCTTCTTCCCGTTCAGCAGCACCGTGAACTGCGGGTTGGGGCTGGACGACCAGCTCGATTCGAAGGGCACCACGACGGCGTCCTGGTCCCAGTAGGCCAGGAAGCGGCCGCCGCAGTTCCTGGGGCGGAAGAAGCGCAGCTCTTTTTCCGCCAGCGAGATCTCGAAGTCGCTCTGCAGCAGGAAGGGCGCGCCGACCAGGCCGTCGAAGTCGGGCGGCACGCCGAAGTCGTGGATCACGCGCAGTTCGCCCGAGCTGGCCGTGGCCGGGCCGGCGCGGAATTCCTTGTAGCGGGTGCGGTAGATGCGGCTGTAGCCGCCGATGCCGACGCTGCTGGCGCCGGTCGACCACAGCGACATGCCGCGCGGTTCGGTGCCGGTGCGGGTCAGCGCCGTGTCGCTGGCGCCGGTGTCGACGAGCAGCTGGGCCGGGGTACCGTTGATCGAACCGTCCATGGTCAGGTTGAGCGAGGGGCCGGTGTAGTGGACCGGGACGCTGGCAACGTTGACGTAGAGGCAACCGTTGGGGTCGATGGCTTGCGCCTGGACGGACGCGGCAGCGAGGAGGGCGGCGCAGGCGAGCGCGCGGGCGAGGGGATGCATGGCTGTATTGTCAGGGCCGCTTATCCGGCTGACAATGCGCCAGGCATAAAACAGAAAAGGACGAGCCGCGGCTCGTCCTTTTGGAGGGTTACTTGTCCGGAACCAGCACCAGCGAATCCGGCGCTGCCGGCTTGGCCGAAGCCGCGGCCAGCGGCGCCTGCTGCGCTTGCGCGCCGCCCTTGCCGCCCTGCGAGCGGCCGTGCGGCTGGCGCAGGTAGCGCGCGCTGTGGCGGCGCTCGCCGTGCTGGCCCTTGGCCGGCCAGGTGATGAAGCGCGACAGTTCCTGCAATGCGCGCTGGTAGACATCGCGCTTGAACTCGATGACCACGTCCAGCGGCACCCAGTAGTCGTGCCAGCGCCAGGCATCGAACTCGGGATGGTCGGTCAGGCGCAGGTTGACGTCGTTGTCGCGCGCCGTCATCCGCAACAGGAACCAGATCTGCTTCTGGCCACGGTAGTGGCCGCGGATCTCGCGCTTGATGAAGTGATCCGGCACCTCATAGCGCAGCCAGTCGCGGGTGCGGCCCACGATCTTGACGTGCTCCTGGCGCAAGCCGATTTCTTCCTCGAGCTCGCGGTACATCGCCTGCTCCGGCGTCTCGCCGTATTTGATACCCCCTTGCGGAAACTGCCACGAGTGCTCGCGCACCCGCTTGCCCCACCACACCTCGTTGTTGGCGTTCAGCAGGATGATGCCGACGTTGGGCCGAAACCCTTCACGATCGAGCATAAGTGCACCTCGAAACTTTCTGCCGGCCGTACGATCCTTATATTTTTACCCACAAATCGGCGCGGCCGCAGCGCCGGCAAATTGCCGACGGGGCCGGGGTTGCCAGTTCCTCTGCGTGTTCCGGACCCATTTGTAGAAAGATTGGTCGCATCAGCCAGCTAATCCTTTAAAATTAGGTTGATTATAACTCTCTCTTTTTAAAAAGAATTCACGGATATGCGCGCCTCACGATTTTTTATTTCTACGCTTAAAGAAGCGCCTTCCGACGCGGAAATCGTCAGCCACCAGCTGATGATGCGCGCCGGGATGATCAAACGGCTCGGTTCCGGCATCTATACGTACATGCCGACTGGCTTGCGGATCATCCGCAAGGTGGAGAACATCATCCGCGAAGAGATGAACAAGGCGGGCGCGATCGAACTGCTGATGCCGCTGGTGCAGCCGGCCGAACTGTGGCAGGAAACCGGCCGCTGGGACAAGATGGGCCCCGAGCTGATGCGCGTGAAGGACCGCCACGGCCGCGAGTTCGCGATCCAGCCGACCTCGGAAGAAGTCGTGACCGACGTCGTGCGCAGCGAGTTGAAGTCCTACCGCCAGCTGCCGATCAACTTCTACCACATCCAGACCAAGTTCCGCGACGAGCGCCGTCCGCGCTTCGGCCTGATGCGCGGCCGCGAGTTCACCATGAAGGATGCCTACTCCTTCGACCGCGACGTCGAGGGCATGCAGAAGTCCTACGCGACGATGTTCGATGCGTATAAACAGATCTTCACCCGCTTCGGCCTGAAGTTCCGCGCGGTGGCGGCCGACAACGGCGCCATCGGCGGCACCGGCTCGCACGAATTCCACGTGATCGCCAGCACCGGCGAGGATGCGCTGGTCTACTGCCCGGATTCGGACTACGCGGCCAATATGGAAGCGGCGGAAGCGCTGGCCATCGGCGAGCGCGGCGCGGCCACGCAAGAACTGACCAAGACCTCCACGCCCGGCAAGACCAAATGCGAAGCCGTGGCCGAACTGCTGTCGATCCCGCTCGAGAAGCACGTCAAGAGCATTGCGCTCACCGTCGAGAACGAAGGCAAGAAAACCTACTTCCTGCTGCTGCTGCGCGCCGACCATGAACTCAACGAGATCAAGGTGTCGAAGGTGGAAGGCCTGAAGGAATTCCGCTTCTCGACCGAAGCCGAGATCCAGGAAGTCTACGGCACCGTGCCGGGTTATCTCGGCCCGATCTCTACCCGCCTGCCGGTCACCGTCGTCGCCGACCGCACGGTCGCCAACATGGCCGATTTCGTCTGCGGCGCCAATGAAGTCGACTACCATCACATCGGCGTGAACTGGGGCCGCGACGTGGCGGAACCCATCGTCGCCGACCTGCGCAACGTGGTCGAGGGCGACGCTTCGCCGGACGGCAAGGGTAAACTCGCGATCGAGCGCGGCATCGAAGTCGGCCACGTGTTCCAGCTCGGCACCGCCTATTCGGAAGCCATGGGCGCCACCTTCCTCGACGAAGCCGGCAAGCCGGCGCCGCTGCAGATGGGCTGCTACGGCATCGGCGTGACCCGCATCCTGGGCGCGGCGATCGAGCAGAACTTCGACGACAAGGGCATCGTCTGGCCGGATGCGATCGCACCGTTCGAACTGGTGCTGTGCCCGATGGGCCTGGACCGCAGCGAGATGGTCAAGGAGCAGACCGAGAAGCTGTACGCCGACCTGGTCGCTGCCGGCATCGACGTCATCGTCGACGACCGCGGCCTGCGTCCGGGCGCGATGTTCGCCGACTGGGAACTGATCGGCGTGCCGCACCGCGTCGTGATCGGCGAACGCGGCCTCAAGGAAGGCAACCTGGAATACCAGGGCCGCCGCGACGACGCCGCCACCAGCGTGCCGGTCGACGGCATGGTCGCCTTCATCAAGGGCAAGCTGGGCAAGTGATCCAGTCGGCGCTGCTTCCCTTTACCGCAGGTGCGCTGCTGGCCGCCGGACTGTTGTTCGGCGCCTCGGCGCATGCCGGCAACCAGAAGGAAGAACAGCTGGCCGACTCGGTGCGCCTGGCCCTGGCCAACGCCATCCACGACACCCGGCCGCCCAAGCCCGTGCTGCGCGACGCCGCCGCGCGGGCGCGCTACGGGGCCTGGTTCGACGAGATGTCGAAGCGCCTGGCCAAGCGCATCCCGGACCAGCTCTCGCGCACCGAATTCCTCGAGACGGTGTGGTACGAATCGACCCGCTCCGGCCTCGATCCGGCCATGGTGCTGGGCCTGATCCAGGTCGAGTCGGCCTACCGCAAGTACGCGATCTCGATCGCCGGCGCGCGCGGCTACATGCAGGTGATGCCGTTCTGGACCAAGGTCATCGGCGACAGCGACCGCCGCATGCTGTTCAACATGCAGACCAACCTGCGCTACGGCTGCTCGATCCTGCGCATGTACATCGACATGGAAAAGGGCAACCTCTACCTCGCCCTCGGCCGCTACAACGGCAGCCGCGGCAAGCCCCAATACCCGAACGCGGTGCTGGCCGCGTGGAAGAAATGGGAGTTCAACCACGCCGGTTGAGATGGTGAACGCTCGATTGCACCGTTAGCCGTAAAACCGTCGTACGCGCCACTGGCGCCTACGACCTCCGGCGAAGGCCGGAGCCCAATTTCCACCACCCGAACTCCCCATGTAATAAATCTGTCACACGCTCTTCTGCCGGTGTATCCTCACCGCTTCCCAATTCCAGAGGTCTCCATGCGACAGCCCCCTCTCGCCAGCCTCGCGCTCGCCTTCGCGCTCGCCGGCTGCGCCTCCGCCCCACCGGCCCCGCCGCACACCGCCGCGCAACACAACCCCATCGACCCGCCCGCGAAAAACGTCATCTTCTTCCTCGGCGACGGCCTCGGCGTCAACACCCTGACCGCCGCCCGCATCTTCCACGCCGGCGAAGAAGGCCAGCTGACCATCGACCGCATGCCCGAATCGGCCTTCGTGAAGACCTTCTCGAACGACGCCATGGTCACCGACAGCGCGGCCGGCATGGCCGCCTACATGACCGGCGTGAAGCACAACAACGGCGTGATCTCGATGTCCTCCGGCACCCGCGCGGTGGCCCCTGGCAAGGACGCCAACGGCAACGCCCTGGTGAGCCGCTGCATCGAGGCCGGCGCCAACGGCGCGCCCGCTCCCACTCTGCTGGAACTGGCGAAACGCCGCGGCATGGCGCTCGGCGTCGTCACCACCACCAGCGTCACCGACGCCACCCCGGCATCGAGCTATGGCCACGGCTGTCACCGCAAGCTGGAAACCGACTTCGCCGCCATGGTCGTGCCGGGCGGCGCCGGCTACAACGCCGCGCTCGGCGCGCGCGGGCTGGACGTGCTGTTCGGCGGCGGCCTGCAATACTTCACGCCCTTCGCGCGCGGCGGCAAGCGTGCCGACAATCGAGACCTGTTGGCGGAACTCGGGCAGCAGGGCTTCCGCGTCGCCACCGACACCGCGGGCTTCAACGCTCTCAATGCGGGCCAGCCGGCCATCGGCCTGTTCGCCCAGAGCCACATGGACTATGACGCCGCGCGCAAGCCGGCGCAGCAACCGAGCCTCACCGAGATGACGCGCAAGGCGATCGACCTGCTGGCGCCGCACGCTGGCAAGGACGGCAAGGGCTTCTTCCTGGTAGTGGAGGGCGGCCTGATCGACCACGCGCTGCACGCCACGCTGGGCAAGCGCGCGCTGCAGGAAACCGTCTCCTTCAACGACGCCATGCAGGCCGCGATCGACAAGATGGAAGCGATCGATCCGGGCCTGAAGAACACCCTGATCGTCTCCACCGCCGACCACGACCACACCCTGCTGCTGAACGGCTACGCGGTCCGCACCGGCAAGACCACGCCGACCAATCCCGGTGTGCTGGGCCTGGTGCGCAACCTCGACGGCACGCCCAAGCTGGACCAGAACGGCCGGCCCTTCACCATCATCGGCTTCGGCACCGGCGAGAACCGGGTCAATGGCCCGCGCGGCTCCCAGCCCGCGCTCACCGACGAGATCGTGACGCGCGACGACTACCACCAGGAGGCCGTGGTGCGCACCCGCGCGGGCGCCGAAACCCACGGCGGCAGCGACGTGTTCCTGGGCGCCCAGGGCGCCGGCGCGGAGATGTTCCGCGGGACCATCGACAACACCCGGGTCTTCAGCCTGATCAAGAATGCCGCCGGCCTGTAAGGAGACCACGATGAAACGACTTTCGACACTGCTGCTTGCCGGCCTGTTCACGACTTCCGCGTTCGCCGCGCCGCAAGCGAAGAACATCATCTTCTTCCTCGGCGACGGCATGGGCCCGACCACCATCGCCGCCGCGCGCATCTTCAAGCACGGCGAGGAAGGCTTCCTGAACTTCGAACGCCTGGAACGCACCGCGCGCATCAAGACCTATTCGAACGACTTCCAGACCACCGACAGCGCACCCTCGATGGGCGCCTACATGACCGGCGTGAAGATCAACCAGGACGGCATCTCGATGAAGGATGCGCGCGCGATCGACCCCGCGAAGGACGCCAACGGCAACCGCACCGTCGACCAGTGCGGGCAGAACAACGGCTACGTCGCCCCGACCATCCTGGAACTGGCCAAGGCCCGTGGTAAAGCCGTGGGCGCGGTCACCACCACCGAACTGACCCACGCCACGCCGGCATCGACCTTCTCCCACGTCTGTCACCGCGACGCGGCCTACACCATCGCGCGCCAGATCGTGCCGGGCGGGGAGGGCTACAACGTCGCGCTGAAGGATGGCGTCGACGTGCTGATGGGCGGCGGCCGCCACCACTTCACGCCCTACGACAAGGCCGCCAATCCGAAGGGCCGCGCCGACGGCCGCGACCTGATGGCCGAATTCGAAGCGCAAGGCTATGCCGTCGGCCGCACGCGCGCCGACATGATGTCGGCGCGTCCGGGCCGCAAGTTCGTCGGCATCTACAGCGCCGATGACCACCTCGACTATTCGCTGGCGCGCCGTCCCGAGCAGCCGACGCTGACGGACATGGCGCTCAAGGCGATCGATTTGCTCTCCAAGGATCCGGACGGCTTCTTCCTGATGGTCGAAGGCGGCAAGATCGACCACGCCCTGCACGACAACAACGCCAGGAACGCGCTGGCCGACACGGTGGCGTTCGACGAAGCGATCCAGGCGGCGATCGACCGGATGCGGCAAATCGATCCGGGCCTGGAGAACACCCTGATCGTGATCACCGCCGACCACGACCACACCATGGTCCTGAACGGCTACCCGAAGCGCGGCAGCAAAGTCCTCGACATCGTCCACGACTATGCGTCAGGCCAACCGAAGAAGGACGCCGACGGCAAGACCTTCACGGCCCTCGTCTTCGGCAACGGCAAGGTGCGTCCCGACGTGCGCGCGGATATCGACAGCGCCGTTGCGCTGGGTGACGATTACCAGCAGGAGGCGGGTGTGCATACGGTGTACGAGTCGCACGGCGGCGGGGATGTGAAGCTGTATGCGGTGGGGGCGGGGTCGGCGCCGTTCAAGGGAACGATGGAGAATACGCAGGTGTTTTACTTGATGAAAGCAGCTGCAGGCTTATAAGACATGCGGCTTCGTCGAAGCCGCTGCTTATGAATACCGTCATCTCTAATCAACGTCATTCCGGCCTGCGCCGGGATGACTGTTCATCAGCTAACAAATGAATTGGAGGCAGTGGTCAGCACATTCCTCCGCATCGCCCAAAAACAAAAAGCCCCGCTATCCGACGGGGCTTTTCATTTACAAGGCTACTGGACAGCCGGCCAGTGCTTACTTCAGGTGGTCCGAAATCAGCTTGGTCATTTCGAACATCGACACCTGGGCCTTGCCACCGAAGACGGCTTTCAGCTTGTCGTCGGCGTTGATCATGCGGCGGTTCGCGGCGTCTTGCAGATTCTGTGCCTTGATGTAGTCCCAGACCTTCTTGGTCACTTCGGTACGTGGCAGCGGCTTGTTGCCCACCACTGCTGCCAGTTCGCCCGACGGGGTCATCTCTTTCATGAAAGCGGCGTTCGGCTTGCGGGCTGCCGCAGGCTTTGCTGCCGGTTTCGCTGCTGCTTTTGCTGGAGCTGCTGCTTTCTTCGCTGCAGGCTTGGCGGCTGCTGCCGGCTTGGCGGCGGCGGCCTTTTTAGCTGCTGCTGGCGCTGCGGTGGATTTTTTGGCTGTTGCCATCTTCGAGCCTCCTAAAACGATCATAGGGAAATTGCGTTATTTACGCACGGGCTTATATTGGTGGCCTTTTACTGTTCGTGCAAGTCTTTTTCGAATTTTTTTCATTCTTGTAAGCCCCAAAATGCGAGCTATCGCACACTGAGTGTATATTCAATGAAAAAAACGGCCTCCAGAACGTAAAAAAACCGCGCAAGGCCAGTGCCCGCGCGGTTTTTCGAAAAGCGCCGATCGATCAGCGCAGGCCGGGCATCATGCCCTTCATCCCGCGCATCATCTTCATCAGGCCGCCGCCTTTGAGCTTCTTCATCATGGTCTGCATCTGGTCGTATTGATTCAGCATGCGGTTCACTTCCTGCACCTGCACGCCGGCGCCGGCCGCGATGCGACGCTTGCGGTTGGCCTTGATCAGCTCCGGCTTGGCGCGCTCGCCCGGCGTCATCGAGTCGATGATGCCGACCATGCGCCGCACCTGCTTCTCGGCCTGGTCCATGTTGGCGCCGCTTGCTGCCTGCTGGAACTGCGCCGGCAGCTTGTCGAGCAGGCCGGACATGCCGCCCATCTTCTTCATCTGCGTGAGCTGGGCCTTGAAGTCGTTCATGTCGAACTTGCCGCCGCCCTTGATCTTGTTGGCGAGTTCGGTCGCGGCTTCGGCGTCGACGCCCTTGCGCGCTTCTTCGACCAGCGCCAGGATGTCGCCCATGCCCAGCACGCGGTTCGCCATGCGCGATGGATCGAAGGCTTCCAGGCCGTCCAGTTTTTCGGACACGCCGGCGAACTTGATCGGCTTGCCGGTCACGTGGCGCACCGATAGCGCCGCACCGCCGCGCGAGTCGCCATCGAGCTTGGTCAGCACCACGCCGGTCAGGGGCAGGGCGTCGTTGAAGGCCTTGGCGGTATTGATCGCATCCTGGCCCAGCATGGCGTCGACCACGAACAGGGTCTCGACCGGATTCACGGCGGCGTGCACCGCGGCGATCTCCTGCATCATCGCTTCGTCGATGCCGAGGCGGCCGGCGGTGTCGATGATCAGGACGTCGTGATAGTGCTTCTTGGCCCAGTCGAGGGCGTTACGTGCGATGTCGACCGGCTTGTCGTTGGCGGTGGTCGGGAAGAAGTCGGCGCCGACCTGCCTGGTCACCGATTCCAGCTGCGCGATCGCGGCGGGGCGGTAGACGTCGGCGGAGACGGTCAGGACCTTCTTCTTTTTCTGCTCTTTCAGGTACTTGGCGAGCTTGCCGGTGGTGGTGGTTTTACCCACACCCTGCAGGCCGGCCATCAGGATGATCGCCGGCGGCTGCTGGGCGAAGGACAGCTGGGTGGCGTCGGGACCGAGGTCGGCGCCCATCAGGGCGGCCAGCTCGCGCTGCACCACGCCGACCAGGGCCTGGCCCGGGCTGAGCGAGCCGATGACTTCTTCGCCCAGCGCTTTTTCCTTCACTTTGGCGATGAACTCGCGCACCGCCGGCAGCGCCACGTCGGCCTCCAGCAGGGCCATGCGCACTTCGCGCAGCATCTCGGCGGTGTTCGCCTCGGTAAGGCGCGCCTCGCCGCGCATGGTCTTGACGACCTTGGCAAGGCGTTGGGTAAGGTTATCTAGCATGTTCTACCTAGCGTATATATATGACCGACGAAAACCCCCATTTTACCTTGCGCAGGCTGCCATGGTCCGGCCGAGCCGAGCATATAGCGCACTTTTTCAGCACCCGTGATGTGTTCGATCACCCCCGACCATTGTCGGATTTGACACATCTCACGTACCACTAGGTCATTTCCCGTCAGCATCGTCCTTTGTGCAGCGCACTTTTTTCGCACCGCATTCAACAGGAGAGAAGCATGACGAAGGTATTCGGCAGCATTCTTGTCGCGGCCGCCCTGCTGGCCGGAGGCGGCGCCCGGGCCCAGGACGTGATCCGGCTCGGCAACCTCAAGCTGGCCCACTTCGGCGCCGTGTCCTA
Source organism: Massilia phyllostachyos (assembly GCF_021044825.1). Taxonomy (GTDB): domain Bacteria; phylum Pseudomonadota; class Gammaproteobacteria; order Burkholderiales; family Burkholderiaceae_D; genus Telluria; species Telluria phyllostachyos. The sequence goes on from NZ_JAJNOC010000001.1 coordinate 501,626, forward strand.
TATCAAGGAGATCGCCCCCAGGTGCGGCATCCGGATCGAGGAAAAGGTCTTCGCCAAGGGCCTGGACGTGATGCAGGCGATGATCGCCGGCGAACTGGACGTCGGCGCCACCGCCTCCGAGGCGGCGATCTCGGGCCGCGCCGGCGGCGCGCCGATCGTCGCGGTGGCCGGCTTCGCGCGCGGCGGGGCACGGCTGGTGGCGCGGCCCGAGCTCGGCGTCAAGAGCGTGGCCCAGCTCAAGGGCCGGCGCGTCGGCGTGACGCGCGGCGCGATCCAGGAAGTGCTCTTGATGGCGCAGCTGGCCAAGCACGGCCTTACCTCCGCCCCCGCGCCCGGCAAGGACGTGCAGCTCGTGTACCTGTCCTATCCCGACCTGAACCAGGCCCTGCTCGGCAAGCAGATCGACGCCATGATGCAGTCCGAGCCGCAGTCCTCGCAGGCCATCAACAAGGGCTTCGGCAGTGAAGTCATCAAGCCCTACGATACCCCGATCGGCGAGCCGGTGCGCACCCTGGTCATGACCGAGCAGTTCTACCGCGAGCGCCGCCCGGCCGCCGAGAAGTTCATGCGCTGCTTCGTGGAGGCGACCAGGACCTTCATCGACCAGCCGGCCGTGGCCGAGAAGTACGTACGCGAATCCATCTTCAAGAACCAGATCTCGAGCGACGACTTCCAGGATGCGATCCGCAACTCGCCTTACTCCTATGCCCTCACGCCCCAGCACATCCAGGTCACCACCGACATCATGGTCAAGACCGGGGTGGGACGCATGGCGCGCGCGCCGCTGGCCAGGGACTGGGTGCGGACCGACCTGCTGGAGGCCGCGATGAAGAGCCTCGGCGTGCGCTAGGGGGGAGCGGCCATGAGGATTGCGGACAGGCGAACACGCGCGCGCGCGCGCTGGCGTGAGGTCGCGGTGGGCATGGTGGCGCCGGTGCTGGCGATCGCCCTGTGGCAGTGGGTCGCGTACATGGGCTGGGTCAATCCGCAGGTGCTGCCGGCGCCGCTCGACGTCTGGCGCAAGTGGGTGGCCTACCTGCTGCCGCTCGTGCCCTTCGACCAATACACGGAAGGCGGCCGGCTCTCCTGGGCGTTCTCGGGCGAGCTGCCGATGGACATCTGGACCAGCATGGTGCGCGTCGTGATCGGCTTCGCGATCGGCGCGGGTCTCGCCCTGCCGCTGGGCCTGGCGATGGGCGCGAGCCAGGCCGTGCATGCGTGGATGAACCCCCTGGTGCAGATCCTGCGCCCGATCCCGCCGATCGCCTACATCCCGCTCGCCATCCTGTGGTTCGGCCTGGGCAATCCGCCGGCCGTGTTCCTGATCGCGCTGGGCGCTTTCTTCCCGGTGCTGATGAACACCATCGCCGGCGTGCGCCACGTCGACGGCATCTACCTGCGCGCGGCGCGCAACCTGGGCGCGGGCGGGGCGACCATGTTCCTGCGCGTGATCCTGCCGGCCGCCGTGCCCTACATCCTGTCCGGCGTGCGGATCGGCATCGGCACCGCCTTCATCGTGGTGATCGTGTCCGAGATGATCGCCGTGAACAACGGCCTGGGCTTCCGCATCCTGGAAGCGCGCGAGTACTTCTGGTCGGACAAGATCATCGCCGGGATGATCACCATCGGCCTCTTGGGCCTGGCCATCGACACCGCCGTCAACCGCCTGAACAACCACCTGCTGCGCTGGCACCGCGGCCTGGAGCACTGACATGAACGCACGGCTTGATCCATCGCTCTCCCACATCCGCATCGACCAGGTCCACAAGGCCTTCTCGACCGGCGGCCGGGTCGTGACCGCGCTGCAGGACATCCGGCTCGAGATCCCGCGCGGACAGTTCACTTGCCTGCTCGGGCCTTCCGGCTGCGGCAAGTCCACGCTGCTCAACGCGGTGGCGGGCTTTTCGCTGCCCAGCAGCGGGTCGATCACGGTCGATGGCAACCCGGTGAAGGGGCCGGGGCCGGACCGCGGCATGGTGTTCCAGGAATATGCGCTGTTCCCCTGGATGACGGTCGAGGACAATATCGCCTTCGGCCTGCACATCAAGGGCATGGCGAAGGCCGAGATCCGCGACCGGGTCGGCAGCCTCCTGTCGATGCTCTCGCTGGGCGACTTCCGCCAGCGCTTTCCCAAGGACCTGTCCGGCGGCATGCGCCAGCGCGTGGCGATCGCCCGCGTGCTGGCGCTCGATTCGCCGATCATGCTGATGGACGAGCCCTTCGGCGCGCTGGATGCGCTCACCCGCCGCAACCTGCAGGACGAGCTGCTGCGCATCTGGTCGGAGCTGAGGAAGACCATCCTGTTCGTCACCCACAGCATCGAGGAAGCCGTCTACCTGGCGGACCGCATCGTGGTCATGACCTACCGGCCGGGGACGGTCAAGCGCGACGTCCTGGTCGAGATGCCACGCATGCGCGATCCGGCGGCGCCGGAATTCAACCTGCTCAAGCGCGAGCTGGGGGGGATGGTGATGGAGGAGCAGCAGCGGCATCATTCTGATGAGCTGAGAATGGCGGCGGTCGATTGAGGTCGTGGGTGCGGTAAGTAACTTGGGTCCCGGCCTCCGCCGGGACGACGTGCATGAGCTGACACTTAGTAATGCAGTACCACTAGCCCGAAGACCGTCGCCCCGGCGCAGGCCGGGGCCCAAGTTTGCATGACCAGCCACTGACCTCCCTCGGGCCCGCCAGCCCCCGCCACCGTCGCGATCCGATGGTGTAGACTCCCAGTATGCAGAACTCCCTCTTCCTCGCCGCGGCCGTCCTGTACGCGGTGTGCGCCCTGCTGCCGTCGCGCCGGGGCGCCGTCATCTCCGGCGTGACCGCCCTGGCCTGGGCGGTGCATGGCGCCGCGCTTGTGCTCGACGTGGCCGCGCCCGGCCGGCTGCGGGTCGGCTTCGCCATCATGCTCTCCAGCGCCCTGTGGGTCTCGGTCGCCGCCTACTGGCTGGAAAACCGCAATTTCGCCCTCGACGGCATGCGCCGCCTGGTGATGCCCTTCGCCTGCGTGGCGTCCGCGCTGCCGGTGCTGTTCCCGGGCAGCCTGCTGGCGCTGGACGGCCAGTCGCCCGCCTTCGGCTGGCACGTGGCTGTGGCGGTGCTGGCCTACAGCACGCTGACCATCGCCGCCTTCCACGCGGTGCTGATGGCGCTGCAGGAAGCGCGGCTGCATGCGCGCGGCGGAGCTTCCAGTGGCTGGCTGGGCGGCGCGCTCGACCAGCTGCCGGCCCTCTTGACGATGGAAAAGCTGCTATTCCGCGTGATCTGGATCGGCTTCGTCCTGCTCAGCCTCACCGTGCTGTCCGGCGTGGTGTTCTCCGAACAGCTGTTCGGCCGCGCCCTGCGCTTTGACCACAAGAGCGTGTTCGCGCTGCTGTCCTGGCTGCTGTTCGCGGCGCTGCTGGCCGGCCGCCGCTACCAGGGCTGGCGCGGCAAGACCGCGCTGCGCTTCACCCTGGCCGGCTTCGCCACCCTGGCGCTGGCCTATGTCGGCAGCCGCTTCGTGCTCGAAGTGGTCCTGCACCGGGGGGCGGCATGACCCGCATCCTGTTCTGGATCGCCCTGATCGTGCTGATCGGGATGGCGGTGCGCGCCAAGCTGAAGAAGATGTCCAGCCAGCAGCCGCCGTTCCAGCAGCCGCCGCGGCCGCAGGAACCGGCCCGCGAAATCGAATCGATGACCCGCTGCGCCCACTGCGGCCTGCACTTCCCGGCTTCCGAGGCGGTGCGCGCGGACGGCCTGGATTACTGCTCGCCGGGCCACGTGCGCCTGCCGCCGCAGTAAGGCCGGCCGATGTCGTTCCGGACCGCGCTTTCGCGCGAAGCACGCGTCACCCTGTGGCGCTCGCTGCAGACCTTCACCGTCACCCGCATCGTCATCGCGCTGGTGCTGCTGCTCTACCTGGGCCTGGACATCGCCGAGGACGGCGTGCACGGCACTTCGAGCAGCGAGGCCTGCCTGTTCTACCTGGCGGCGGCGCTCGGCTTCGCCGTCGCCGGCGCGCGCTACCGGCGCCGCTTCGCGCTGCAGCTGGGGGCGCAGGTCGCGGTCGACCTGGCCGTCATCTCGCTGCTCTACCTGGCGGCCGGCGGCATGCGCAGCGGCCTGGCCATCCTCTACCTGTTCCCGCTGGCCGGCGCCGCGATCCTGGCGCCGCTGCTGCTGGCCCTGTTCTCGGCCTCGGTCGCGACCCTGTTCCTGCTGGCCGAAAGCCTGTGGCAGGTCTTCATGCAGGACCGCCAGCCGCCCCTGATGCAGGCCGGCCTGTACGGCGCCGCCTTCTTCGCCGGCGTCCTGATGATCAACCGCCTGGCGGCGCGCCTCCTCAAGCAGGAAGAGCTGGCGGCCCAGCGCGGCACCGACCTGCAGGTCCAGCAGCTGATCAACGGGATCGTGATCGCCGACGTCGGCGACGGCATCCTGGTGGTCGGCGACGATGGCGTGGTCTTCACCGGCAACCCGGCGGCGCGGCGCATGCTCGGCCTGGCGGGGGAGGCGACCGGCTTCCGGCTCGGCGAAGGCCCCGGCATGGAGCCGCTGTCCCAGGCCTTCAATGCCTGGCTGCGCGCGCCGGTGGACGGCGCCGTGTTCGTCACCGTGAAGCCCTACCAGGAAAGCGAAGGCGTGCTGCGCGGCCGGCGCGACGGGCCGGTGCACCTCAAGTTGCGCTTCACGCGGGTCGACACACCCGGCGTCGCGCTCGGCCGCAGCGTGGTCTTCATGCAGGACGTGAGCGCCATCGAAAACCAGGCGCAGCAACTGAAGCTGGCCTCGATGGGCCGCCTGACCGCCAGCATCGCGCACGAGGTGCGCAACCCGCTGTCGGCGATCGGCCACGCCACCGCGCTGCTGGCCGAGGACCTGCACGGCCCGGCCGAGGTGCGTCTCTTGAAAATCGTCGGCGACAACGTGGCGCGCGTGAACCGCATGGTCGAGGACATCCTGCAACTGTCGCGCAAGGTGCAGCCGAACGGCGAGCCGCTGCTGCTGGCGAACTTCCTCGCCGAGCTGAAGGCCGAATTCTGCGAAACCCATGGGCTCGCCGATGATATAGTCCATATCGGCGACGCCGGAGCCAGTTCGGTGCGCTTCGACCCGCTGCACCTGCACGAAGTGCTGCTCAACCTGCTGGGCAATGCGATCCGCTACGCCAGCCGCCAGCCGGCCAGCATCCGCATCTTCCCGGCGCGCGACGCCGCCGGCCGCATCGAGCTGCACGTGCAGGACGACGGCCCGGGCATCACGCCGGAAGTGCGGTCCCACCTGTTCGAGCCCTTCTACACGACCTCGAGCAAGGGCACCGGGCTGGGGCTGTACCTGGCGCGCGAGCTGTGCCTGAACAACGACGCGCAGCTCGACTACGAATACCGCTTCGACGCCGCGGCGATGGGGCCGCGCAAGGCGAGCGGACGCTTCGTCATCAGCTTCGCCCGGCCGGCTTGACCCGCTAATCCGCTAATCCGCTAAACCGTATAGATCAGTCAGAGAAAACCATGGCCGCACCCCGCATCCTCGTGGTCGACGACGAAGCCGACCTGCGCGAACTGCTCGAGATCACCCTGCTCAAGATGGGCCTGGACGTCGACAGCGCCGCCACCTTGCGCCAGGCGCGGGCCCTGGTGGAGGAACACGACTACGCCCTGATCCTGACCGACATGCGCCTGCCCGACGGGCTCGGGCTGGAGCTGGTGCGCGAAGTCAGCAGCTCCAACAAGGCGACGCCGATCGCCGTCATCACCGCCTACGGCAGCGCCGAGAACGCGGTGGTCGCGCTCAAGGCCGGCGCCTTCGACTACATCTCCAAGCCGGTGGCGCTCGACGCGCTGCGCGTGATGGTGCGCTCGGCCCTGAAACTGTCCGAAGCCCCGCCCGCCGCCCAGGACGGCGCCGCACCCGGTTCGCGCATGATCGGGTCCTCGCCCGCGATGCAGTCGCTGCGCGCCCAGATCGGCCGCCTGGCGCGCTCGAACGCGCCGATCTCGATCACCGGCGAATCCGGCAGCGGCAAGGAACTGGCGGCGCGCGAGATCCACGCCCAGAGTTCGCGCGCATTGAGATCCTTCGTGGCGGTGAACTGCGGCGCGATCCCCGAGACCCTGATGGAGGCCGAGTTCTTCGGCTACCGCAAGGGCGCCTTCACCGGGGCGGCGGACGACCGCGACGGCTTCTTCCAGGCGGCCAACGGCGGCACCCTGATGCTGGACGAGGTGGCCGACCTGCCGCTGCCGATGCAGGTGAAGCTGCTGCGCGCGATCCAGGAGCGGCGCGTGCGCAAGATCGGCGCGACGAACGAGGAGCCGGTCGACGTGCGCATCATCAGCGCCACCCACCAGGACCTGGCGCGCTGCGTCGAGCAGGGCAAGTTCAGGCAGGACTTGTTCTACCGCCTGAACGTGATCGAACTGTCGCTGCCGCCGCTGCGCGAACGCATCGACGACCTGGCGCCGCTGGTCGACGCCATCCTGGCGCGCCTGGCGGGGCCGGGGCAGGCCACGCTCGGCGCCGGCGTGCTGGACGCGCTGCGCGCCTATTCCTTCCCCGGGAATATCCGCGAACTGGAAAACGTGCTGGAGCGGGCGCTGGCCTTCGCCAACGACGGCGTGATCGAAGTGGGGGACCTGTCGCTGAAGGCGGCGCGGCCAGGGGATGCGGTGCGCGAGCCGGCGCCGGCCGCGGCTCCCGTGCCGCCGGTGGAGATCGCCGTGGAGCTGGAGCCGGCCCCGGCGGCCGACCCGGCGCCGCCTGGCCTCGGCCCCGCCGGCCTGCCCAGCAACCTGCCCGAGTACCTGAGCCAGGTCGAGCGCGACATCATCGGCCGCGCGCTCCAGCAGACCAACTTCAACCGCACCCAGGCCGCGGCCCTGCTCGGGATCAGCGTGCGCCAGCTGCGCTACCAGATGCAGAAACTCGAGATCGTCGCCCCCGACGACAGCGCCTGACGAATCCGGCCCGTGGGCGGCGATGACATCTATATATAGGGTGGGCGGTCGTGTATGATGGCGGCCCCCCCCCGTCAAATGGCAGAGGCGCCGCTGTCATCATGTTGTCTTTTCGCCAGCGCAAAATGCACGACTTTGATGCATCGCGCATCGCCTTGCTGAAGGCTTGGGCAGCACGATTGAACATCGTTAGTAGCCGCTCACCGCATACCGCCTATCGTTTGGGACGAACTTCGTTGTCAACCCCATGCACCAAAAAAAACAGAAAAAATTGCGAAGGTATTCACTTGCCCTGACCTAGGTCAGGTACTACAATTAGTCTTAACTCAAGATCGAACACTAGATATAGTGGTAGTGGACTGGAAGCAACTAGATTCACTTTCGACTTGAAGCTTGCTCTGCAAGTTCCTGATTAGACAGCGATTTCTGACCCTGCGTATCTGGTTGCCAGTGAGGCGTTCCGGCTGGCGGGGCATCGCTTTGCTTGAAATTTTGTCGGGTTCACCTACCCGGCCCAAGACAAACCACGGCGGCCCGCGCCGCCCACTGGAGGCCCAATGCAAACAGCACAAGACATTTCGATCAACCCGCACGTCACCCCAGGCGCGCCGGCAGGCGCCACGCCTACCGAGATCGTCGCTCGTGGTGACTACCGCGTCATCCGCCGCAACGGCGCCGTGGTGGCCTTCGAACCGCACAAGATATCGGTCGCGATGACCAAGGCCTTCCTCGCCGTCGCCGGCGGGCAGGGCGCGGCATCGGCCCGCATCCGCGAACTGGTCGAGCAGCTGACCGGCAACGTGGTGGCCGCCCTGGTGCGCCGCCAGCCGAACGGCGGCACCTTCCACATCGAAGACGTGCAGGACCAGGTCGAACTGTCGCTGATGCGCTCGGGCGAGCATGACGTCGCGCGCGAATACGTGCTGTACCGCGCCAAGCGCATGGAAGAGCGCAAGGCCGCCAAGGCCGCCGCCGGTGGCGCCGCCGTGGCCACGCCGCAGATCCACGTGGTCGACGGCGGCGAGCGCCGCCCGCTGGACGTGAACGACGTCTACGCCCTCGTGAACGCCGCCTGCTCGGGCCTGGAAAAGCACGTCGACGCCGACGCCATCGTCGCCGAGACCCTGAAGAACCTGTACGACGGCGTGCCGGTCGAAGAACTGTACAAGTCCGCCATCCTGGCCGCCCGCGCCCTGATGGAAACCGATCCGGCCTACAGCCAGGTCACCGCGCGCATCCTGCTGCACACCATCCGCAAGGAAGTCTTCGGCCACGAAGTGCCGCAAGCCGGCGCCGCCGCCGAATACATCACCTACTTCCCGCAGTACATCGCCAAGGGCATCCAGAACGAGCTGCTGGACGAAGAACTGGGCAAGTACGACCTCGAGCGCCTGGCCAAAGCCCTGGTCGCCGACCGCGACCTGCAGTTCGGCTACATCGGCCTGCAGACCCTGTACGACCGCTACTTCCTGCACGTGCGCGAAACCCGCATCGAAATGCCGCAGGCCTTCTACATGCGCGTCGCGATGGGCCTGGCCCTGCGCGAAGCGGACCGCGAAGCGCGCGCGATCGAGTTCTACAACCTGCTGTCGAGTTTTGATTTCATGAGCTCGACCCCGACCCTGTTCAACTCGGGCACCCGCCGCTCGCAGCTGTCGTCCTGCTACCTGACCACCGTCGGCGACGACCTGGAAGGCATCTACGACGCCATCAAGGAAAACGCGCTGCTGTCGAAGTTCGCCGGCGGCCTCGGTAACGACTGGACCCCGGTGCGCGCGCTCGGTTCGCGCATCAAGGGCACCAACGGCAAGTCGCAGGGCGTGGTCCCGTTCCTGAAAGTGGTGAACGACACCGCCGTCGCGGTGAACCAGGGCGGCAAGCGCAAGGGCGCGGTCTGCGCCTACCTGGAAACCTGGCACATGGACATCGAGGAGTTCCTCGACCTGCGCAAGAACACCGGCGACGACCGCCGCCGCACCCACGACATGAACACCGCGAACTGGATTCCGGACCTGTTCATGAAGCGCGTGATGGAAAAGGGCCACTGGAGCCTGTTCTCGCCGAGCGAAACCCCGGACCTGCACGACCTGGTCGGCAAGGCCTTCGAAGAAGCCTACCTGGGCTACGAAGCCAAGGCGGCGCGCGGCGAAATCACCGTGTACAAGAAGATCGAAGCGCTCGACCTGTGGCGCAAGATGCTGTCGATGCTGTTCGAGACCGGCCACCCGTGGATCACCTTCAAGGATCCGTGCAACATCCGCTCGCCGCAGCAGCACGTGGGCGTGGTGCACTCGTCGAACCTGTGCACCGAGATCACGCTGAACACCAGCGCCGACGAGATCGCCGTCTGCAACCTGGGCTCGGTCAACCTGCCGCAGCACATGAAGGGTGACGGCCTGGATCACGCCAAGCTGCAGAAGACCATCCGCACCGCGATGCGCATGCTGGACAACGTCATCGACATCAACTACTACGCCGTCGACAAGGCGCGCAACTCGAACTTCCGCCACCGTCCGGTCGGCATGGGCATCATGGGTCACCAGGACTGCCTGCACATGATGCGCGTGCCGTTCGCTTCGGACAAAGCGGTGGAGTTCGCCGACAAATCGATGGAAGCCGTCTGCTACTACGCCTACCTGGCCTCGACCGAACTGGCCGAAGAGCGCGGCCGCTACGAGACCTACGAAGGCTCGCTGTGGGACCGCGGCATCCTGCCGCAGGATTCGATCAAGCTGCTGGCGGAAGAACGCGGTGGCTACCTGGAGCAGGACACCAGCGAATCGATGGACTGGACCGTGGTGCGCGAGCGCATCAAGCAGTTCGGCATGCGTAACTCGAACTGCGTGGCGATCGCCCCGACCGCGACCATCTCGAACATCATCGGCGTGTCGGCCTGCATCGAGCCGACCTTCCAGAACCTGTACGTGAAGTCGAACCTGTCGGGCGAATTCACCGAGATCAACTCGTACCTGGTGCGCGACCTGAAGGCACGCGACCTGTGGGACGAAGTCATGATCGCCGACCTGAAGTACTTCGACGGCTCGCTGTCCAAGATCGACCGCGTGCCGCAAGACCTGCGCGACATCTACGCGACCGCCTTCGAAGTCGAGCCGAAGTGGCTGGTGGAACAGGCATCGCGCCGCCAGAAGTGGATCGACCAGGCCCAATCGCTGAACATCTACATGGCCGGCGCCTCGGGCAAGAAGCTGGACGAGACCTACAAACTGGCATGGCTGCGCGGCCTGAAGACCACCTACTACCTGCGCACCATCGCCGCGACGCACATGGAGAAGTCGACCACCCGCACCGGCGCCCTGAACGCGGTCCCGGTCTCGGGCGGCCTGTCCGGCCACGCAGCCCCGGCCGGTTCGCCAGCCGCCGCCAACGGCCCGGCAGCCGCAGCCCCGGCCGCCGCCAGCGCCGAAGTGGTGGAAGGCGCCGCCTGCTACCTGCGTCCGGGCGACGCCGGCTTCGACGAGTGCGAAGCCTGCCAGTAATGAAATGAGGTGAAAGCCAGCCCGGAGTGCTGGCTTTCACCATTAACCTAAAAACCGTCGTTCCGGCGAAGGCCGGAACCCAAGTTTGCAAGCGATATCGCAAACGCCCGAGGTTCTGCCAACAGCGAACGACACCAATCATTTACGTGACTTGCCTGCGGTCCCCGCGACAATTCACGACAGAAGGAATCGCTATGCTCTCTTGGGACGACGAACCAACCACCGCACCAGCCCCCGCACCGCAAGCCGCCAGCGGCGACGCCGCACCCACCGCCGCCGAAGTCGCCAAGCGCGTCAACGCCGACGACAAGCGCATCATCAACGGCCAGACCGACGTGAACCAGCTGGTCCCGTTCAAGTACAAATGGGCATGGGACAAGTACCTGGCCGGCTGCGCGAACCACTGGATGCCGCAGGAAGTCAACATGCAGCGCGACATCGAGCTGTGGAAGAGCCCGAACGGCCTGTCGGAAGACGAGCGCCGCCTCGTCAAGCGCAACCTCGGCTTCTTCACCACCGCCGACTCGCTGGCCGCCAACAACATCGTGCTGGGCACCTACCGCCACATCACCGCCCCCGAGTGCCGCCAGTACCTGCTGCGCCAGGCCTTCGAAGAGGCGATCCACACTCACGCCTACCAGTACATCGTCGAGTCGCTCGGCCTGGACGAGAAGGAAATCTTCAACGCCTATAACGAGATCGCGTCGATCCACGACAAGGACCAGTTCCTGATCCCGTTCATCAACGTGCTGACCGACCCGGAATTCAAGACCGGCACCCTGGAAGCCGACCAGCAGCTGCTGAAGTCGATCATCGTCTTCGCCTGCCTGATGGAAGGCCTGTTCTTCTACGTCGGCTTCACCCAGATCCTGGCGCTGGGCCGCCAGAACAAGATGACCGGCGCCGCCGAGCAGTACCAGTACATCCTGCGCGATGAGTCGATGCACGTGAACTTCGGCATCGACCTGATCAACACGATCAAGATGGAAAACCCGCAACTGTGGACCCCGGCCTTCCGCGACGAGCTGAAAGCCCTGTTCCTGCAGGCCGTCGAACTCGAATACCGCTACGCCGAAGACACCATGCCGCGCGGCGTGCTGGGCCTGAACGCCCCGATGTTCAAAGGCTACCTGCGCTTCATCGCCAACCGCCGCGCCGTGCAGATCGGCCTGGATGCGCTGTTCCCGAACGAAGAGAACCCGTTCCCGTGGATGAGCGAGATGATCGACTTGAAGAAGGAGCGCAACTTCTTCGAGACGCGTGTGACCGAGTACCAGACCGGTGGGGCGCTGAGCTGGGATTGATTTTCAGGCCCATCCTCTGCCTTAAGCATGAACAAAGCCCGTCCACTGTGACGGGCTTTGTTTTTTACAATAGCCGTATACCGATGATCTTCGTGGAGTGAGCATGCGCCTGTTGTTGTCATACGCAATCCTCTTGCTGTCCTGCGCCGCTGCCTCGGCGCAGGAAGTTCCCCAGGATCTGGAAGCGTACGGCGAAGTCTATCCGGCCGCCTGCAAGGCCAGCGAACGAAAGGCCCTGAAGTCCTCGTTGGAAGCGTTGAAGGAAGCCGACACGCAGAAACTGTGGCAGGCGATCGACACGCTGCTCTGCGCCCCTGCCACACCGGCCAACGAGCGCTTGGTGAAGCAGATGCTGGCGTCCAGGGGCGAGACGCTGGATGAAGACACGGGTTCCGAACCCACGGTACGGCGCCGACCGCCAACAAACGAACTGGCCCAGGAGCTGATGGCCAAGGGCCAGGCGTGGCGCGCTACCATCGAACTGCATGACGAGGGGCTGGTCCTGCAGTATGCGCCGAACGAGGCCTGCATCTCCAGCGTGACCTTCGTCTACCGCGGCAAGAAGTGGTGGATCTTCCAAACAGGATCGGCATGTGATTGACCAGGACGAGGAAAGGACAGCCATGAACGCACAGGAAGCCGAAGTCTTGCTCCAGACATTGCGAGACCGCTTCGACAAGCACAAAGGGCGTCACGATGCCCTGGCGTGGGCCGACGTCGAAGCCCGGCTTGCGGCCAATCCGAAAGCCCTGCGATCGCTCGCCGCAATGGAGGACACCGGCGGCGAACCGGACGTTACCGGACATGACGCCTCCACCGGCCGCATCGTTTTCTGCGATTGCTCGCCCGAGACCCCATCGGGCCGGCGCAGCATCTGCTTCGACCGCCCCGCCTTGGACGCCCGCAAGGAAAACAAGCCGCGCAGCAGCGCCATGGAGATGGCGGCCGAGATGGGCATCGAGCTGCTCACCGAAGCCCAGTATCGCGCCTTGCAGGAACTCGGTGAATTCGACCGCAAGACCTCGAGCTGGATCGCGACGCCGCCCGACATCCGCAAGCTCGGCGGCGCGCTGTTCTGCGACCGCCGCTACGGCAAGGTCTTCGTGTACCACAACGGTGCCGAGTCCTATTATGCGGCGCGCGGCTTCCGGGGCATGCTGATCGTTTGAACCTCCGGCTCGGCTGTTATGGTAGCGTCTCCAAAAAGGTGAAGAACCATCATCGACTACAGGAGACAGCAATGCCGGCCAGGACGAACATGACAATGATGCGCCACTTGTTGCGCACAATAATCACCACGCTGATGGCGGTGATATTGCCAGTGGCAGCCCAAGCTGCGACGCCCATTCGCGACGCCGCCCAGATGGTGCGCGCCGACGGCCCGCGCTGGGTCACTAGCGACGGCAAGCCCATCGTCCTGAAAGGCGCCAACCTCGGCAACTGGCTGATCAACGAATTCTGGATGATGGGCCAGGGCAAGCACGGCATCGACGACCAGTGCACGCTGGAGGCCGCGCTCGACCGCCGCTTCGGCTACCCCGAGCGCGAGCGCCTGATGAAGCTCTTCCGCGACAACTGGATGACGCCGAAGGACTGGGACATGCTCGCCTCCTTCGGCGTCAACCTGGTGCGCGTCCCCTTCATCCACACCGTGGTCGAGGACGAGAAGCAGCCGGGAAAACTCCGCCAGGATGCCTGGCACTACCTGGACCAGGCCATCAGTGAAGCCGAACAGCGCGGCATCTACGTCATCCTCGACCTGCACGGCGCCGCCGGCAGCCAGGGCTGGGAGCACCACAGCGGCTGCGCCGGCCGCAACGGGTACTGGAGCAAGCCGGAATACCGGAAGCGCACCGTCTGGCTGTGGCAGCAGGTTGCCAGCCGTTACAAGGACCGCCCATCGGTCGCCGGCTACAGCCTGCTGAACGAACCCTGGGGCACCGGTTCCGCCAACATGGCCGCGGTGGTCGCGACCCTGTACCAGGCCGTGCGCGAAAAAGACCCGAACCACGTCATCATCCTGCCCGGCCACGTCAAGGACGACATCAAGGCCTATGGCGACCCGAAGCAGCGCGGCATGCGGAACGTCGCCTTCGAGATGCATCCCTATCCCGGCCACTTCGGCTGGAAGACCGCCGGCCGCGAAGTGCACCGCGAATGGCTGCGCTGCGAACCCGATGGCAAGAGCGGCGTATGCGACTGGGACCGCCGCATCCGCGAACTCGACACGCCTTTCTATCTGGGCGAAATCCAGCCCTGGGCCAGCATGGGCCTGGAACTGGGCGGCCAGGTGGCGCGCGCCAGCTTCGACACCTATGCGCGCTACGGCTGGGCGGCGACCGCCTGGTCCTATAAATTCGTCAGCAACAAGGGCGGCCACGGCGACGGCACCTGGGGCATGGTCACCAATGCGGCAGGCGAAGAGGTGCCGGCGCTCGACTTCAACACCGCATCGCTGGCGCAGATCGAGGCGCTGTTCAAGCGGTTCGGCACGATGCGCTACGAGCCGCACGGCCCGCTGCTGCGCTGGATGACCAGCCCATCGCCGCCCGATCCCTTTGCACCCGGCGCGCGCTGATACAAACGCGCGTGTAAAGCAGGCTGCGCTCCAGGCCGACTTGACCTATGATGGCGAGCTATCAACAAATCCGTCAAACAGGAGAGTCATTTGCAAGCCAAGTCCCTGACGCTGCATGCCGCGCTGCTCGCCAGCCTGGCAGCGATGCCCGCTGCCCATGCCGTCGCCCAGAACGCGGGCCAGACCACCTTCCAGAACAACTGCGCCAGCTGCCACAGCGTCGATGCGAAGCTGACGCCGCTCGCGGGGCCGGGCCTGCACCGGGTCCTGGGCCGCAAGGCGGCATCGGTCCCCGGCTATAACTATTCGGCGGCGTTGACGAAGGCTGGCGCCGCCGGCAAGACCTGGACCCGCGCGGAGCTCGACGTGTTCCTGGCCGACCCGGCGAAGAACGTCCCCGGCACCACGATGCCGGTCGGGATCTCGGACAAGAAGGCGCGCGCCGCCCTGATCGACTACCTCGCCAGCCTGCAAGGCCCGGCCGTCGCCGCCGCCGCCGCTAGCGCGCCGGCCGCGAAAACCGCGCTGGAGCGCCGCGGCAGCTGGGACGACAGCCAGCCCGGCAGGATCTGGCACCTGAAAGCCAGCGACCTGCCGCCGCCCTTCGCCACCAGCAGCGCCGGCAACGGCCCGCGCGTCGAGGCGCGTCCGAACGGCAGCATGCCGACCGTGCCGAAAGGCTTCACGGTGGGCGTGTTCGCCCAGGACGCGGACAAGCCGCGCCTGCTGCTCCGCGCGCCGAACGGCGACATCTTCCTGGCCGCCACCGCCAAGGGCGAAGTCAAGGTGCTGCGCGCGAAGAACGGCGAGAAAGCCGACAACGTCGAGACCTTCGCCAGCGGCTTGACCCGCCCCTACGGCATGGCCTTCTGGCCCTCGAACGACAACCCGCAATACCTGTACGTCGCCAACGTGAATTCGGTGGTGCGCATCCCGTATCGTAACGGCGACCTCAAGGCGCGCGGCGAAGCCGAAGTGATCGTGCCGACCCTGTCCGAGACCAGCGGCGGCCACACCACCCGCACCCTGGCATTCTCCAGCGACGACAAGACCCTGCTGCTGTCGATCGGTTCGGCCACCAACGTCGCCACCGAGATCGGCGCCAAGCCGCCGGAGCCGCTGGCGCAGTGGGAAGCCAAGCATGGCTTCGGCGGCGCCTGGGGCGTGGAGACCGACCGCGCCACCGTCATGGCCTTCGACCCGGACGGCAAGAACCGCCGCACCTACGCCACCGGCCTGCGCAACTGCGTCGGCATGCTGGTGTATCCGGGCACCGGCGACGTGATGTGCAATGTGAACGAGCGCGACGCGCTGGGCGACAACCTGCCGCCGGACTACCTGACGCGGGTGAAGCAGGGCGGCTTCTACGGCTGGCCGTGGTACTACATCGGCGACAACGAAGACCCGCGCCTCAAGGGCCACCGCCCGGACCTGAAGGGCAAGGCCATCGTGCCGGACGTGCTGATCCAGCCGCACTCGGCGCCGCTCGGCATGGCGGTCTACCAGGCGCCGAAGAACGCCGCCAACGCCTTCCCGAAGGAGTATGAAGGCGACGTATTCGTGGCGCTGCACGGTTCCTGGAACCGCGGCGTGCGCACCGGCTACAAGGTGGTGCGGGTATTCATGAAGAACGGCGTGCCGACCGGGCAGTACCAGGACTTCATGTCCGGCATGGTGCTCAGTGACCGCGACGTCTGGGGCCGCCCGGCCGGCGTGGCGGTGGCGCAGGATGGCGCGCTGCTGGTGGTCGATGACGCCGGCGGCGTGGTGTGGCGGATCGCGCCGCAACGCTGAACGCTTCACGAGAACCCGCCGCAAGGCGGGTTCTTTTTTTGCTAGAGGTGTATCAGCATCGCGTGGGTGTGCCTGCACTAAGGAGCGCGGATTAATCACAGAGGGAGAGCGGCCCGCAGCTACCGCGGGTGTTCAGCCTCGACGCGCAGCTTGGCACGCCGCACGGCTTCGGCTACGGAATTGTCGGCGGCATGGTCGGGTGCACAATCCCGACTGAGCGCCGCTCCCGGCGCGGCCTCGCTATGATGGTCGCAAGCCTGTCCCGGGAGTCCGCATGCACGACCGCTTTGCCCTGCACTACGTTCCCGAAGCCTTCTCCACCGCCGGCCAGAAGCTGATGGGCCGCCAGTCCGCCGGCGTCGGCCTGCTGCGCGCGATCGCGCGCCATGCCGGCGACGCGGACATCGGCTGCTTCGCCGCCGAGCGCAGCCACGCCGACGCGTTCCAGGCCGCGCTGCGCGAGGAAGGCTACGGCGGCGAGGCCACCTGGGTGCCGCATGCCGCGCCGCAGGAACTCGGCCGCTTCGGCTGCCTGTACCACCCCGGCCCCGGCATCGAGCGCCTCGCCTGGCGCCGCCTGCAGGCCGGCGAGCACCGCTACAGCCTGTGCGGTGTCACCCACTGCACCGCCTCGCACGAGACGATGAGCATGGTGACCGGCCTGCTGGTGGCGCCGGTGCGCAGCTGGGATGCGATTGTCTGCACCTCGCGCGTGGTGCGCGACAGCGTGCGGGTGCTGATCGAGGCGCAGGCCGACTATCTGCGCACGCGGCTGGCCGCGCAGCGCTTCGAGCTGCCGCAGCTTCCCCTGATTCCGCTCGGCGTGCATTGCGTTGACCTGCAGGCCGAACCCGGACGCCGGATGGAAGCGCGCGCCCGCCTCGGCATCGGCGAGGACGATGTCGCCTTTCTCTACCTCGGCCGCCTGTCGGTGCACGCCAAGTCGCATCCGCAGCAGATGTTCACCGCGCTCGAGCGCGCCGACAAGGGCGGGCGGCGAGTGCACCTGATCCTGGCCGGCTGGTTCGCCGGAGAGGCGATCGAGCATGCCTTTCGCGAAGCCGCCGCGGCGCTGTGCCCGTCGGTGCGGCTGGTCGACGTCGATGGGCGCGACCCCGGCAACCAGGACGACGTGTGGGCGGCGGCCGACGTGTTCACGTCGCTGTCCGACAATGTGCAGGAGACCTTCGGCCTGAGCCCGGTGGAGGCGATGGCGGCCGGGCTGCCCTGCGTGGTCTCGGACTGGAACGGCTACCGCGACACGGTGCGCGACGGCGTCGACGGCTACCGCATCCCGACCATCATGCCGGGGCCGGGCGCGGGGCTCGACCTGGCGCAGCGCTACGACGACGGCGTGGACGGCTTCGACATGTACTGCGGCCACACGAGCCAGGCGGTGGCGGTCGATGGCGCGCTGCTGGCCGAGGCCTACGGCCGCCTGGTGCGCGACGCCGAGCTGCGCCGCACGATGGGCGAGCAGGCGAGAAAGCGCGCGCTGGCGGAGTTCGACTGGAGCGTGATCTTGCAGCGCTACCGCGCGCTGTGGGACGAGCTGGCGGAGCGCCGCCGCGCCGACCCGGTGCTGGCGCCGCCGCTGCCGTCGCGCGCGCCGGACCGGCCCGATCCCTTCAAGCTGTTCGCGACGTATCCGACGCGGCCCCTGACGGCGGCTTCGCTGGTCGAGCTGACCGGGGACGCGTCGCTGGCGCTGGTGCGCCAGTACCGCGATCTGGCCATCAACCGCTTCGCCGCGGCCTCGCTGCCGACACTCGAGGATTTCGGCCGCCTGTTCGGGGCGATCGGCCCGCGGCCGGTGGAAGTCGAAGAGCTGATCGACACGCTGGGTCCGTGCGACCGCCCGACGCTGCTGCGCGGCCTTGCCTGGCTGTGCAAGATGGACCTGCTCAGGGTGGTGGAATGACGTGGGGCGGCCATGCCGCCCCACGGATCGATCAAGCGACTTGGGTCACGCGCTTACGGCTGCTCGCCGCATCCACGCTGTAGGCGCCGGCGCCGAACGCCACCACCTGCAGCAGGCCGCCGGCCATCGCGATGTTCTTCATGAAGTGGATCAGCTGGTTCTGGTCGCCCAGCGCGTGGTGGAACACCAGCGCCGTCACCACCGAGAAGATCGCCAGGCCCAGCGCCACGATGCGGGTCTTGATACCGAGCGCCAGCATCACGCCGCCGCCCAGTTCGACCGCGATCGCGACGATCAGGCCGACGGTGGCGAAGGGCAGGCCTGCGGACTCGATGTAGCCGATGGTGCCGGCCGGGGCCAGGGCCTTGCCGACGCCGCTGAGGATGAAGATGGCGGCCAGCAGCAGGCGGCCGATGGCCGGGACGGCGGATTGATTGGTGGTGGTGTTCATGACGGCTCCTTTCGGTATGGGGTTGTGTGCTGCGATGGAGTCATCTTAGGCAGGATAGATCGATCCAGGAAGCCTATATAATTCGATAAGACCTATCGAAGGAGTAGATACATGCTCGACGGCCTCTCCATGGACCAGCTGCGCACCTTCATCGCCGCAGCCGACGAAGGCAGCTTCTCGGCCGCGGGCCGCAAGCTGCGCCGCGCGCAGTCGGTGGTGAGCCACACGCTCGCCAATCTCGAGCTGCAGGTGGGCCTGGCGCTGTTCGATCGCAGCGGACGCTATCCGCAGCTGACCGAGGCCGGACGCGCGCTGCTGGAAAGCGCGCGCGAAGCCGCGAACAGCATGGACGCGTTCAAGGCGCGGGCGCGCATGCTCGCCGGCGGCCTTGAGCCGGAGCTCGCGGTGGCGGTCGACGTGATGTTCCCGATCGCGACATTGACCGACGCCGTGAAGGCCTTCCACCACCAGTTCCCGGCCACGCCGCTGCGCCTGTACGTGGAGGCGATGGGTGCGGTGGTGCAGCCGCTGCTCGATGGCCGCTGCCGCATCGCGGTGATCGGTTCGCTGCCCGACATCCCGGCCGATTGCGCATCCGACTACCTGGCCGGCGTGCCGTCCGCGATCGTCGCGGCGCCGGAACATCCGCTGGCGAAGGCGCGCCGCGCCCTGACGCGCGCGGAGATCAACAAGCACGTGCAGCTGGTGCTGACCGACCGCTCCACCCTGACCGCGGGCCGCGAGTTCGGCGTGATGTCTCAGCACGTGTGGCGCCTGGCCGACCTGGGCGCGAAGCACGCTTTTCTGCGCGCCGGCCTGGGATGGGGCAGCATGCCGCTGCACATGGTCGAGCAGGATCTCGCGGACGGCACGCTGGTGCGGCTGTCGCTCAGGGCGCACCCGCTGCTCGGCACGGCCTTTTCAATGCACGCGATCTGGTTGAAAGACCAGCCGCCGGGACCGGCGGGACGCTGGTTTGTCGATCGATTGAAATGCGATTAGCGCTTTTGTGTGCGCTGTTTCACATACGAATGCACAAGTGTGTGTGGTTGAATGCGTAAGCGCATGTTTTAGCGCGCAAAATCGATTTGATTTGCGCCGATCCGGTTGCGCGCTCACAAAGTTTTCGTGTACTTTACGTGATTGAATTTGTCAAAACGTGAAGATGTGATATTGTCGCGTCCATCCAGGCAGTAATCGATCGAATAATAGGACACTGATTCAATCAGTATGCACGCAAGCGCAGCGAAAAGAACAAGCCGCACTGCCTGACGAAATGCTCAGGCATGGCGGCTTTTTCTTTTCGCGCCCGTGAGGGTAGCGAGCTGAAAACACGTTGAGTCGGTTGCCTGTCGACGTTGGCTGAAGCGCTGCAATTGTGAGGAGTTGCAGCAGTTCAGCCGGTGCCGGATTCATTGGCCTTAACCGCTTCGGTTTGGTCCGATGAATAATTCGCTCACCACGGTGGTCGGGCGGATTTTAAACCTTGAGCATTTCTCATCGCAGATGAAGGAGCATAAAAATGGCAACCGCTAAGAAACCAGCAGCAAAATCCGCCGCCGAGAAACCGGCAGCAAAGCGAGCTTCGACAGTGTCGAAGTCGAGCGCGGCAGCGACCAAGACTGCAGCCGCCAAGACCACCGCCACCAAGGCAGCCGCCAAGCCGGCCGCCAAGGCAGCGACCAAGCCGGCAGCCAAGCCTGCTGCAAAGAAAGCAGCAGCGACCAAGACTGCAGCGAGCAAGACCACTGCTACCAAGGCAGCGGCAAAACCTGCAGCGAAGAAAACCGCTGCTGCGAAACCCGCAGCAAAACCTGCTGCAAAGAAAGCAGCTGCTAAACCGGCAGCAAAGAAGGCAGCTGCCAAGCCAGCAGCGAAGAAAGCAGCTGCTAAACCGGCAGCAAAGCCTGCAGCGAAGAAAGCAGCTGCTAAACCGGCAGCCAAGCCTGCAGCGAAGAAAGCAGCCGCTAAACCGGCAGCAAAGCCGGCAGCAAAGAAAGCAGCCGCCAAGCCAGCAGCCAAGGCTGCCACCAAGTCGGCAGCTAAGTCGGCAGCTAAGTCGACCGCAAAACCGGCAGCCAAGAAAGCCGCCGCAAAGCCGGCAGCTAAACCTGCTGCAAAGCGAGCTTCGACAGTGTCGAAGTCGAGCGCAACTGCTAAACCGGCAGCGAAGTCGACCGCCAAATCGGCAGCAAAGCCGGCAGCGAAGAAAGCCGCCGCTAAACCGGCAGCGAAATCGACCGCCAAATCGGCAGCCAAGCCGGCCGCAAAGAAAGCCGCTGCTAAACCGGCAGCCAATAAAGCGACCGCTACCAAAACCGCAGCCAAATCGACCGCTAAATCGGCTGCTAAACCAGCTGCAAAGAAAGCGACCGCAAGCAAAACCGCCGCTAAACCGGCTGCTAAAGCGACCGCTGCAAAACCTGCTGCAAAGCGAGCTTCGACAGTGTCGAAGTCGAGCGCAACTGCTCCGGCTAAAACCGCTGCTCCGGCTAAATCGGCTGCTCCGGCTAAAGCCGCTGCTCCGGCTAAAGCCGCTGCTCCGGCTAAAGCCGCTGCTCCGGCTAAATCGGCTGCACCGGCTAAAACCGCCGCTACCAAATCGACCGCCACCAAATCGGCTGCCAAGCCTGCCGCCAAGCCGGCTGCGAAAGCAGAAGCCAAGCCGGAAGTGAAAGCCGAATCGAAGCCGGAAACCAAGGCTGAAGCCAAGCCGGAAGTGAAAGCCGATACCAAGGCCGACAGCAAAACCGATTCGAAATCGGAAACCAAATCGGATTCGAAATCGGATTCGAAAGCCGACGGTAAAGCCGACAGCAAGGCGGCAGCGCCTGCTCCGGCAGCAAAAACCACCCTGTCGCCTGCAGCGGCCTGGCCGTTCCCGACCAGCAGCCGTCCGTAATGGCAGGCTGACACTCGCTCGATAGCGAGCTTTGCCTGGATCAGGCAGAATACCGCTGTGTGAACTTTCACACGGCGGTTTTTTTTTGAGGAGCCTACGTGCTGTCCATTCTCCAGTTCATTGTCGATATCATCGCCGGCCTGCTTGGCGGGCTGCTCCTGCTGCGCTTCTGGATGCAGGCGATCCGCGTGCGTCCGCCGCAGCAGATCGGGCAGTTCACCTTCACGCTCACCGACTGGCTGGTGCTGCCGCTACGGCGACTCCTGCCGGGTGTCGGGGGCTATGACTGGGCGAGCCTGATCGGCGCCTTCCTGATGGTGCTGATCGCGAGCTCGATCGTGCTGATCCTCGGCGCGGACTGGCACGCGGTGCTGGTGGGGGCGCTGTACCGGTTCCTGAGCTGGATCCTGTACGGCTTCATGGCGCTCCTGATCATCGACGCGGTGTTCAGCTGGGTGAACCCGCAGGCGCCGCTGGCGCCGTTCGTGCACGCGATGAATACGCCGATCCTGCGGCCGATCCGGAGGGTGGTGCCGCCGATTGGGGGGATTGATTTGTCGGTGCTGGTGGCGTTGGTGCTGATTCAGATTATTCAGTTTGTGTTGAGGCAGGTATTCTTCGGGTAATGGTGTAGCCGTGCTGTAGTGGCGAGCCAAAGAAATTGGGTCCCGGCCTTCGCCGGGACCCAAGTTTTATGTGCGCCGTGTTAGCGGAACTTGTACCCGAACGCCGCCTCGAACTTCTGCTCGATCTCCTGCGCCGTGAACGTGTGGTTCTGCGCGCCCACGGTGCCGATCTTGATCGCGCCCAGCACGCTGGCGATGCGGCCGCTGGTCGGCCAATCCAGGCCATTGGTGATCCCGTACAGCAGGCCGGCGCGGTAGGCGTCGCCGCAGCCGGTCGGGTCGGCGATGGTGTCGACCTTGACGGCCGGGATGCGGTGGTGTTCGCCGCCGGCGTAGATGTCCGAGCCTTCGCCGCCGCGCGTGACGATCAGCGCTTCCAGGCGCGCGGCGATGTCCTGCAGCGACAGGCCGGTGCGGTCCATCACCACTTCGAATTCGTAGTCGTTGCAGGCCAGGTAGGTGGCTTGCTCGATGAAGCGGATCAGCTCTTCGCCCGAGAACATCGGCAGCTGCTGGCCCGGGTCGAACATGAACGGGATCTTGTTGGCGGCGCAGTCGGCGGCGTGCTTGATCATGCCGTCGCGACCGTCCGGCGAGATGATCGCCACGCGCAGCGCGCCTTGCTCGGCCACGCTGTTCTCGTGCGAGTTCTGCATCGCGCCCGGGTGGAAGGCGTTGATCTGGTTGTTGTCCTGGTCGGCGGTGACGAAGCACTGGGCGGTGTAGGCGTCACCGATGGTGCGGATCGCGCGCGTGTCCAGGCCCTGCTTCTTCATGCGCTCGAGGTAGTCGCCGCCGTCCTGGCCGATGGTGCCCATGATCAGCGGTTCGCCGCCGAGCAGCTTCAGGTTGTAGGCGATGTTGACCGCGCAGCCGCCGTACTCGAGGCGCATGGTCGGCACCAGGAAGGAGACGTTCACGCGGTGCAGCTGGTCGGCGAGCAGGGTCTCGGCGAAGCGGCCGTGGTACTGCATGATCTTGTCGAAGGCGATCGAGCCGCAGATCAGGGCGGTCTTGGTCATGAATGGGCTTTCAAAGGATTAAGGATAGAAGACCGCGATATGGTAACCCGACGGCGCGGGATCCCCGACACGGAAGTGCAGCTTGACGGCCTGCTCGCTGCGCGCGGCGAAGCCGGCGGCGGCGAGCGGCCCGGCGGGCAGGTAGTCGCGCGGGCCGAACACGCGGCGCACCAGCGGCTTGTCGTCGTCGTCCGAGAGCGTCAGTTCCAGGCTCGGCCAGGCCTGCACCAGATCGCCCTGGTTGCGCAGCTGGGTCGTGAAGGTGTAGGCATTGCCGCCCAGCGTGGTCAGCTCGCCGGTGTCCACCACCAGCTGCTCGATGCGGGCCGGCAGCTCGACCCGGCAGCCGAGCAGGGCGCAGGTCGAGACCAGGGCCGGTTTCAGGCCCGGGTAGCGCGCGGCCAGGGTGTTGCGGAAGGTGTGGACGGCCTGCAGCGCCAGCGCCACCAGCAGCAGCAGGCTGCCGGCGATCATGGCGATGCGCACCGCCTTGCCGGAACGTTCGCGCTGGCGGCCGCGGCGCACGAATTCCGGCTCGTCGGTTTCCGGCACGCGCAGCTTGGGTGCATCGATTTTGGTCGGCGTCAGCTTGGAGCGGCGCGCGGCGCGTGCCTCGGCGGCCTTGGCGCGCGGCGTGCGCGGAGCGACCGGAGGCGCGCTCGGGGCGGCCGGCATGGTGACGGTGGTGGGGCCGGATTCGCGCAGCAGCAGCGGCGCGCCGTCATCGTCGTCGGCCTTGCGAGGCGCTGCGGATGCGGGAGGCGGGTCCTCTTCGTCGTCGTGCAGCGGCGCGGCGACCAGCTCTTCGTCGACCGGCGGTTCGGGTTCTGGTACTGGCTCGGGTTCCGGCTCGACGATCGGTTCGATCTCGGGCGGCGTCTCTGGCGGTAATTCGGGCGGCGCCGGCGGCTCGGGTTCCGGTTCCGGCTCGATGACCGGCTGCGGCTCGGGTTCCGGCACTGGAATCTCCGGCTCCGGCAGGTCGACCACCAAGACCTCGTCTTCGCCACGCGCTTCTTCGCTGCTCACCTGCGGAATGATGCCGAAGGGTGCGAAGGTGCGGTCGAATTCGAGGGTGAAGACCGGATCCTCTTCCGGAACCGGCTCAGGCGCCGGCGCGGGTGGAGGAGGGGGAGGGGAAACGGGAACCACCGCGGCCAGGTCGACCAGCGCGGTATTCCCGTCGAAGACGCCCTGGCAGGCGCCGCAGCGCACGATGCCCCCGCGCAGCTTGAGCTGGTCCGCGGCGACGCGGAAGGTCGTGCCGCAGTGGGGGCATTGGGTGGCGAGCGCCATGCGTCAGCCGGCAGTGGCGGAGCGCGGCTGAGGCGTATCCTGGCCGAGCGTCCCGTGAAGGGCAACCCAGCCGTCCTGCTCGGCCCAGACGCCCAGCTTGATGAAAGGTGCGTAGGCCGCGGCCACTTCCTCGGCCTGGCGCGCCAGCACGCCCGACAGGATCAACGAGCCGCCCGGCGCCACGCGGCCCGACAGCATCGGCGCCATCAGCTTCAATGGGCTCGACAGGATGTTGGCCACCACGATGTCGAACTGGCCTTTCGCATGACGCTCGTTCGGCGTCACGGCCAGGTCGTCCGGCACGTAGAAGTCGATCGCGCAGTTGTTACGCTCGGCGTTGCTGCGCGCCGATTCGATCGCCTGCGGGTCGATGTCCACGCCGGCGACGTCGCCCGCGCCCAGCTTCTTGGCGACCATCGCCAGGATGCCCGAGCCGCAACCGTAGTCCAGCACCGACTTGCCCGGAGCCGGATGCGCTTCCAGCCATTCCATGCACAGGCGGGTGGTCGGGTGGCTGCCGGTGCCGAAGGCCAGGCCCGGATCCAGCTCGAGAATCAGGCCATTCGGGTCCGGCGCCTCGTGCCAGCTCGGCACGACCCAGATATTGGCGCCGATGTGGATCGGCTCGAACTGCGATTGGGTCAGGCGCACCCAGTCGGCATCCGCCACCGCGCGGGTGGTAAAGGACGGCACGACTGGCAGCTTGATGGCATTGGCGGCTTCCTGGACGATCGCGAACTGGTCCGCGTCCGTCTCGGTGAGGGCGACCACACGCGAGTGGTCCCACGCGGCCTCGGTCGGCTCCATGCCCGGCTCGCCGAACAGCGGCTTTTCCGCCTCCGTGCCTTCGTCCGCGTCTTCCACCGAGACCGACAGGGCGCCCGCTTCCATCAGGGCGTCCGACAGCGCCTCGGCGTGGTCGCGCGCGACTTCGATGACGACTTCGGTCCAGCTCATGCGTCTGCCTTGGTGTCAGATTTTGCGCCGATACCGCCTTCCTTCGGCAGGTCCGGCTTCGAAGCCAGCTTGTGCTCCAGGTAGTGGATGTTGGTGCCGCCTTCGATGAAGCGGGCGTCGACCATCAGTTCGCGGTGCAGCGGGATGTTGGTGAGGATACCCTCGACCACCATTTCCGAGAGCGCGATTTGCATGCGGCGAATGGCCTGCTCGCGCGTCGCACCGTAGGAAATTACCTTGCCGATCATCGAGTCGTAATGAGGTGGCACATAGTATCCGGCATACGAGTGCGAATCGACACGGATGCCGGGGCCGCCCGGCGGGTGCCAGCCGGTGATGCGGCCTGGCGACGGGGTGAACTTGAACGGGTCTTCCGCATTGATGCGGCACTCGATCGCGTGGCCCGACAGCATGATGTCGCGCTGCTTGAAGCGCAGGCGCTCGCCGCAGGCGATGCGGATCTGTTCCTGCACGATGTCGATCCCGGTGATCATCTCGGTGACCGGGTGCTCGACCTGGACGCGGGTGTTCATCTCGATGAAGTAGAACTCGCCGTTCTCGTACAGGAATTCGAAGGTGCCGGCGCCGCGGTAGCCGATCTTGCGGCAGGCTTCGGCGCAACGGTCGCCGATCTTCTCGATCAGTTTGCGTGGAATGCCCGGCGCCGGCGCTTCCTCGATTACCTTCTGGTGGCGGCGCTGCATCGAGCAGTCGCGTTCGCCCAGCCAGACGGCGTTCTTGTGCTCGTCGGCCAGCACCTGGATCTCCACGTGGCGCGGATTTTCCAGGAACTTCTCCATATAGACTTCCGGATTGCCGAAGGCGGTGCCGGCTTCGGTCTTGGTCATCTGCACGGCGTTGAGCAGCGCGGCTTCGGTATGCACCACGCGCATGCCGCGGCCACCACCGCCGCCGGCGGCCTTGATGATGACCGGATAGCCGACGCGGCGCGCGGTCTGGATGATCTCTTTCGGATCGTCCGACAGGGCGCCGTCCGAACCCGGCACGCAGGGCACGCCGGCCTTGATCATCGCCTGCTTGGCCGAGACCTTGTCGCCCATCAGGCGGATCGAGTCGGAACGCGGGCCGATGAAGACGAAGCCCGACTTCTCGACGCGCTCGGCGAAGTCGGCGTTCTCCGACAGGAAACCGTAGCCCGGGTGGATCGCCTCGGCGTCCGTCACCTCGGCGGCGCTGATGATGGCCGGCATGTTCAGGTAGCTGAGCGCCGACTGGGCCGGCCCGATGCAGACGGATTCGTCCGCCAGCTTCACGTACTTGGCGTCCTTGTCCGCCTCGGAGTGAACGACGACCGTCTTGATGCCCAGCTCGCGACAAGCGCGCTGGATACGCAGCGCGATTTCACCACGGTTGGCGATGAGGATTTTTTCAAACATGGTAGGTTCGGTGTTTCTTGTGAAAACCGGCGCAGCTTTCAATACAAAGCAGCGCCGGACACGACATGGATGGGCTGGGCGGCAGGACGCCGCCTGGCAGGCTGCTTAACCGATGACGAACAGCGGCTGGCCGAATTCGACCGGCTGGCCGTTTTCCACGAGGATCTTGGTGATCGTGCCCGACAGTTCGGCATCGATCTCGTTCAGGAGCTTCATCGCTTCGATGATGCACAGGGTATCGCCCTGCTTGATGCTCTGGCCGACTTCGACGAAGGCCGGGGCGCCCGGAGCGGACGAGCGGTAGAAGGTGCCGACCATCGGCGACTTCACGACGGTGCCGGTCTCGGCGGCAGGGGCGGGTGCGGCAGCCGGCGCTGCGCCGGCTGCCGGGGCGGCGGCCGGCACGGCCGGCGCGGCGAACTGCTGCACGCCCTGCGGCGGCAGCATGACCATCTGGTTCTGCGGGATTGCGGAGGACTTGACGATGCGGACCTTGCTTTCGCCTTCGGTCACTTCGAGCTCGGCGATGTCCGATTCGGCGACCAGGTCGATCAAGGTCTTGAGTTTTCTGAGATCCATGTGAAACCCCTTGGAATTATTCGTTTTAGAGAGCCGGCAGCGCGATGATGGGTGGACGCGCTCCCCGCTGATACATGAAGTTGACGTAGATTAACGCGATTTAAGCGCAAAGTCGATGGCAAACCTGTATCCATCAGGCCCCAATCCGCAGATCACGCCTTGCGCGATCGCAGAGAGGTACGAGTGATGCCGGAAGGACTCGCGGGCGTGCACGTTCGAGATGTGCACCTCCACGAAAGGTATCGCCACCGCCGCGAGCGCATCGCGCAAGGCCACGCTGGTGTGGGTCAGGCCGCCAGGGTTGATGACGATCGCGTCCACGCCTTCGGTGCGGGCGGCGTGGATGCGGTCGATCAGGGCTCCTTCATGGTTGCTCTGGAAGCTGGCCAATGTTGCGCCTGCTTCTTGCGCCTGGGCCACCGCCGCCGCTTCGATGTCGGCCAGCGTCGTCGCGCCGTACACCGCCGGCTCCCGGGTCCCCAATAAGTTGAGGTTGGGGCCGTTGAGCAGCAGTAGCTTTTTCGCCATGTTAAAGAGTCTGGAACGCCCGAAAGGAAGGCATTGTGCCGCCAAGCTCAGCTATTGGCAAGCGGTAAAATTATGCGGCGATAAGCGCATAATCGCCGATATTCCGAATAGAACGACCGTTCGCAGTTGGCGGGTTTCAAATGCGTCAAACCCGCCGTTCACATTACAACTTTGCGAGATCGGCGCGCAATTCCTCGAATTTCAATTTGCCGAGATAGGTCTTCTTTACCTGGCCATCGGCGCCGATCAATACGGTATACGGCAAGCCGCCGGCGCTATTGCCGAATTCCTTCGACAATTCGGTGCCGCCCATTCCCGCCACGTACAGCGGATACGCAATCTTGAGTTTCGCCGCGAATTCGTTCATGTTCGACGGCGAATCGATACCGATGCCGATCACATTGAAGGTCTTGCCGCCATCCTTGCCGGCCAGTTCGGACAGCTCCGGCATCTCCTGCACGCAGGGCGCGCACCAGGTCGCCCAGAAGTTTACCAGGAGCGGCTTGCCCTTCCATTTGGCGAGCGGCTGCGGCTGGCCGGCGAGGTCGTTCAGCGATTGCCCGAACAGATTGTCGACCGCCGTGTGCGGCTTGCCGCCGGTCGGGGCGATCGTGGTGGTGATCGGGGAAGGGTCTTTCTTGTTGATGGCGACCAGTGCGCCCATGATGCCGAACATGGCGGCAACCGCCACATAAACTGCTACGTGTTTCTTGTTCATTCGTCCTGTTCCAAAGTCTCGTCATTCGCCATCAGCGCGCGCAATCCCGCCGCATCGACCCGCTGCAGGCGGCCGTCGCCGCGCGGTTTGAGTGCCCCGCGCAGGTCGTGAAAGTCATATAACTCCGCGTGAATCATTTCCTTATGCCACATGAAGCTCACGGTTTCAACCGGATCGTGGCGACCGCCCTTGAAATGGGGCGTTTCGGAGATCTCTATATTGACGTTGCGGTTGAGGAGATAGATCTCGACTTCCTTGGCGCTCTCGGCGAACAGTTGCAGATGGATGTCGTCGTGCTCGCCCGCGGTGCCATTCAGGACGGCGCCGGTGAGATAGGGGCGGAAGTCCGCCAGCTGGTCCATGACCTGCAGCGCGGTCTCGCGCAGCGCGTTCAGGCGCACGCCATGGCTGGGGCCGCCGAACAGGCTCTGGTATTTACGGACCTCGTCCTCGATCTGCGAATTGTCGGGCATCAGGTTGGGCGCCGGGCGGTCCACGCCGAGCACCTGGCGGGCGGCCTTGCGGCGGGCGGTGTCGTAGTCGGCGCCATCCTGGGCGATCATGCGCGCCGCACCTGCAGCGATTTCGGCGCGCAACTGGAGTACGTCATTGTTTTGTGTCGGCATGATGGCTACATCATACTCTTGAACGGAAAATGACAGCGGGTCGGGTAGAATCGCGTATTCGCGTTTTTCGTCCTGCACTTTCTTCCACGACATGCACATTCATATTCTCGGTATCTGCGGCACCTTCATGGGCGGCCTGGCCGTGCTGGCCAAGGAAGCCGGCCATCGCGTCACCGGTTGCGACGCCAACGTCTATCCCCCGATGAGCACCCAGCTGGAAGCCCAGGGGATCGAACTGATCCAGGGCTATGGCCCGGAGCAGGTGTCGCTGAACCCGGACCTGTACGTGATCGGCAATGTCATGACGCGCGGGAATCCGCTGATCGAAGAGATCCTGAACCGCGGCCTGCCCTATATGTCCGGCCCCCAGTGGATCGGCGAGCACATCCTGCGCGAGAAATGGGTGCTGGCCGTGGCCGGCACGCACGGCAAGACCACGACCACCTCGATGCTGGCCTGGATCCTGGAAGACGCGGGCTATGCGCCGGGCTTCCTGATCGGCGGCGTGCCGATGAACTTCGGCGTGTCGGCGCGCCTGCATGGCGACAAGCCGAGCGACTTCTTCGTGATCGAGGCGGACGAATACGACACCGCCTTTTTTGACAAGCGCAGCAAGTTCGTTCACTACCACGCCAAGACCGCGGTGCTGAACAACCTGGAATACGACCACGCCGACATCTTCCCGGACATCGGCGCCATCGAGACCCAGTTCCACCACCTGGTGCGCACCGTGCCGGGCGTGGGCCGCCTGGTCGTCAACGGCGACGAAGCCTCGCTGGCGCGGGTGATCAAGCGCGGCTGCTGGAGCGAGAAGGAGAGCTTCGGCATCTCGGACGGCACCAACTGGACCATGGTCGAGCACCAGGGCGGCAGCTTCGACGTGCTGTTCAACGGCGACGTCCAGGGCACCGTGCACTGGGAACTGACCGGCCACCACAACCGCTCGAACGCGCTGGCCGCGATCGCCGCCGCGCGCCACGTCGGCGTGCCGACCTCGCAGGCTATCGCCGCGCTGTCGCGCTTCCAGAGCGTGAAGCGCCGCATGGAAGTGCGCGGCAAAGTGAACGACATCACCGTCTACGACGACTTCGCGCACCACCCGACTGCGATCGCGACGACCGTCGGCGGCCTGCGCCAGAAGATCGGGACGACGGGCCGCATCCTGGCCGTGCTCGAGCCGCGCTCGAACACCATGAAGCTGGGCGCGATGAAGGATGCGCTGCCGGGCAGTTTGAAGGATGCCGACCTGGTGTTCGGCTTCGGCAGCCAGCAGGCGCTGGGCTGGTCGCTGGCCGATGCTCTCAAACCCTTGGGAGCGATCGCCCACAGCTTCGACCAGATCGACTACATGGTGCAGGCCATCGTGCAGGCCGCCCAGCCGGGTGACCACATCCTCGTGATGAGCAATGGCGGCTTCGGCGGCGTGCACCAGAAACTGCTGGACGCGCTGGCTCCATGATTCTGTATCTGCACGGCTTTCGCTCCTCGCCCGTGTCCTTCAAGGCGCGGGTGGTGCAGAAGGCATTGGAAGACGCCGGCCGCGCCGAAGAGCTGATCTGCCCGCAGCTGCCGGCCTCGCCGAAAGAGGCGATCGACCTGGCCCTGCGCCTGGCCGGCTCCCACGCGCCTGGCAACCTGTCGATCATCGGCTCTTCGCTGGGCGGCTTCTACGCGACCTGGCTGGCCGAACGCCTGGGCGTGCGCGCGGTGCTGCTCAACCCGTCCGTGAATCCGCTCAAGAACCTGGAACACCACGTCGGCATCACCACCGCCTGGCACTCGGATGAACCGTTCGAGTTCCGCCGCGAGTACATCGACGAGCTGGCCGCATTGAGGGTCGAGACCATCACCCGGCCGGAGCGCTACTTTCTGATCGCCGCGACCGGCGACGAAGTGCTCGACTACCGCGACATGGTGGCGCACTACGCCGGCGCCAGGCAGCACGTGATCGAGGGCAGCAACCATGCGATCTCGGAATTCCCACAGTACGTGGACGACGTCCTGGCCTTCTGCACGGGCAGCGTCGCGTGAGGGGCGCGTCCCTGCGGCAGGCGGCGTGGCAGCCGCATGCGAACGCCGTGCGCGCGCCCGGCAAGATGCACGACTGGCTCACCACCGAGGGCTCGCTGACGGCGCGCCTGATGGCGCACAGCGAACGCTTCCGGGTGCGCCGGCTGCATCAGCGGAGCAGCCTGTGCCTGGCGGACGAGGCGCGCGCCATCGGCCTGCCGCGCCCCGAACGGGTGTGGGAACGCGAAGTGCTGCTCGAATGCGACGGCAAGCCGGCGGTGTTCGGCCACACGGTGGTGCCGACGGATTGCACGGCCACCGACTGGCCCCTGTTTTCGGCGCTGGGCGAACGCTCGCTCGGCACCACGCTGTTCCACGACCCGCTGGTGCGCCGCGGCCAGCTGGAATTCGCGCGCATCCGCGCGGGCCATCCGCTGTTTGCGCGCGTGCGCGCGGCGATCGGCGGGACGGACGACACCCTTTATTATGCGCGGCGCTGCGTCTACCGCCGCCATCAAGGCCTGCTGCTGGTCACCGAGGTATTCTTGCCCGCGGTGCTGAACCTGCAGCCGGCCAAACCAGAACAGAACACGAAATAATATGAACGTATTTTTTGAAGAGTCGGGCGACTTCAAGGTCGGCACGGTGCTGTCGCAGGCCGGCGAGGCCTACCAGGTGGAGCTGGCCAGCGGCAAGCGCAGCAAGGTCAAGGCCAAGGACGTGCTGATCCAGTTCGCGACGCCGGAACCGGAAGCCCTGATGACGGCAGCGAAGGCCATCGCCGCCGAGGTCGACCTTGACTTCCTGTGGGAAGTCGCGGGGCAGGAGGAATTCGGCTTCGCGGAACTGGGTGCCGAGTACTTCGGCCACGCGCCGCTGCCGCCCGAAGCCGCCGGCCTGGTGCTGGCGCTGCACGCCGCGCCGATCTACTTCCACAAGAAGGGCCGCGGACGCTACAAGGCCGCACCGGAGCAGACGCTGAAAGCGGCGCTGGCCGGCATCGAGAAGAAGAAGCAGCAGGCCATCATCCAGGCCGGCTACGTCGAGGAACTCAAGGGCGGCAAGCTGCCGTCGTCGATGCAATCGATCGTGCACCAGCTGCTGTTCAAGCCGGACAAGAACACCATCGAATACAAGGCGCTGGAAGCGGCCGCCAACGAACTGCAGACCACCGCGCCGCGCCTGATGCTGAACACGGGCGGCCTGGCCTCGCCCAAGGACCTGCACATGGCGCGCTTCCTGTTCGAGCACTTCCCGCGCGGCGCCGGTTTCCCCGCCGTGGACGTGCCGGCGGCGCCGGGCGACCTGCCGCTGGCCGACGTCGCCGCCTTCTCGATCGACGACGTGACCACGACCGAGATCGACGATGCGTTCTCGGTGGTGAAGTTAGAGGACGGCACGGTCCGCGTCGGTATCCACATCGCCGCGCCGGGCCTGGGCATCCGTCCGGACGACGCCATCGACAAGATCGCGCGCGCGCGCATGTCGACCGTGTATATGCCGGGCGATAAGATCACCATGCTGCCGGACGAGGTGGTCAACGCGTTCACGCTGGCCGAAGGCAACGACTGCCCGGCGCTGTCGCTGTACGCGGTGCTGAACCCGGCCGACTGGACCGTGGTCTCGACCACCACCCGCGCCGAGCGCGTGCCGGTCAAATCGAACCTGCGCCACAACGACCTCGACGCCCTGGTCAACGAAGAGACCCTGGCCAGCGGCGAGGGCGAGTATCCGCACAAGGAAGAGCTGGGCCTGCTGTGGCAGTGGGCGCTGCAGCTGGAAGCCGGCCGCATGAAGAAGCGCGAAGCCTTCGGCCTGAAGCCGGAGCAGGCCAACCGCGTCGACTTCAACTTCTACGTCGACGATGACGTGGTATCCATCGTGCGCCGCAAGCGCGGTGCGCCGCTCGACAAGATCGTCGCCGAGCTGATGATCTTCGCGAACTCCACCTGGGGCAAGCTGCTGCACGACTCGGGCGTGCCGGGCATCTACCGCTCGCAGGGTCCGGGCGCGGGCGGCTGGAACGCCAAGATCCAGGTCCGCATGGTCACCCACGCGGCGCCGCACCAGGGCTTGGGTGTCGACCAGTACGCGTGGAGCACCTCGCCGCTGCGCCGCTACACCGACCTGGTGAACCAGTGGCAGATCCTGGCCTGCGCGTCGAACGGCGTGACCGCGCCGCTGGTGGCGCCGTTCAAGCACCGCGATGCGACGCTGTTCGCGATCGTCTCGAGCTTCGATGCGGCCTACGCGGCCTATAACGACTTCCAGCAGAACATGGAACGCTACTGGTGCCTGCGCTGGCTGGGGCAGGAACAGGCCAAGCAGGTCGATGCCGTGGTGCTGAAGGACGAGATCGTGCGTTTGGTCGACATTCCGCTGGTGGTGCGCCTGGCCGGCATGCCGCAGGTGGCGCGTGGGGCGCAGGTCAAGCTGGACGTGATTCGCTGGGATGAAGTCGATCTGTCGCTGGAGGCGCGGCTGCTGGAAGTGGCGGCGGTGGCGCCGGGTGCGTCGGTTGAACTCGACGAGGAGGAGGGCGATACGGGTGAAGCCGCGCTGGCCGAAGTCGTGGAAGCCGAGGGCGTGGTCGCCGCGGTCACGACCGAGGAAGGCGTCGAAGTTCCCGCGAACGCGGGAACCAATTGAGTTAGCTGCAGGTCAGGCGCGGATCGGCCGGCAACAGGGTCGCGCCGCAGCTTGTCCGGTGCCCCTCGTAGGCAACACGCACGCCGCCGATGGTATGGCGTGCTTCCCCCTCCACGATGCTGCCCTGGCCATGGATTGGACAGCTGGTCTTGTCGCCCACCCGGGCGACGGGGCCGCCGCCCACCGTGAAATGGGTCGCGGCGACGCTGACGACCTTCCCGCCATGACTGGTGGCGTCGTTCAGGCGGATGATCTTGCGCATGCCGCTTCCTTCTAATGGTAATTGCCGGGATCGACGGCTGGCGTGCCGCGATGCGCGAACACGTCGCCGCCGCGGGGATGCTTCTGGGTCTTGCGCTGCTCGTCCGTCGGAGGACTGATCAGGACGATGCTGGCTTCATCCTCGCCACGCAGATTGACCGCCGCGCTCACGCCGCCGTCGCGGTAGCTGCCCATCACGCCGATCGCCATCTGCACGAACAGGGTGGCGGCGCCCGTGTCGCCCAGGCGCTTGTCGGTATCGATGAACTGGGCTGACTTGTTCGTATCCATCTCGGGACCGCCGGCAGCCGCCTGGGCATCGAGCACGCCGTGCAGGGCAATCAGCTGCTCGGCCTTGCCGCCGGTGGCGGCGATCACGCGCGCCGGTGCGTCCTTGCGCCGGCCTTCCGGCAGGTTCTGGAGCGCGGCCTGCCAGCCGGCCTGCAGCAGCTTTTGCCGCTCGGCGCGCCGCGTTACCGGTTTGCCTTCCGCATCATTGAATCGGACGAAGACCGGGCGGTGCAGGTAGCCGAGGGTGGGCAGGCGGTCGAAGGTCGATAGCTGCTCGCGGTTCCAGGGTATCGGAAACCAGGGGGTCGGTTTCCATTCTTTGGGCGGGTAGTGCTTGAAGGGGTTCACAGTGGCTAACATGCCGCTGACGCCCACACCGCGCAGGTCAGGGCGCTGGCTGAATGCGGCAGCGGCTTCGAGCCATTCGCTGATCAGGGGCTGACGCTCGACTTCTCCGTAAAGTTGCTGGTGCGTCATGTCGGCGCCGACTTGGGATGGGGTCTGAAGAGCATGCTTGCGGATCCAATTGGGTACCGCGAACAGCAGCTGGCAGTACATCCAGCGAAACTCCTTCTGCACGAACTCATTATCCGGATCGTCCCATACGAAAGGTCGCACAGGATCAACGCGCTCGCGCCGCGTCAACACGAAGAGAGCGGAAGCATCCGGCTTTTCGGTGACATAGTTGCCATCCTTGAGCAAGGGCGGTGCATCGTTCGGCTGGTTGCTTTCGCGCGTGCCTAGGCTGTCTTCCGAATTCAGTACGATGTAGGGCACATCCGGGTGGGCGTCGAAGAAAGCGAATACGTCTTCGAGAATGCGGTCGGGCTGCTCGCCGAAGCGGCGAGGGCCGACCACGAACAGGTGCCAGGCCATACCGGATTGAATTGCACCGCCTGCCAAGCCCGACAAGGGAAGCTCGGGACTGTCCCTGCGCAACGCATTATGCGACTCCTGTTGGGCGTTGAAGACGGGCACCGCAAAATACATCGGAGTGAACGATGCGCCGTTCTCAAGCGCATCGCCGCCACGTTCGCCGCCAATTCCATCCTTGTCGAGCGCGCTCCAGGGATATTTGCTGGGATCCTGCTCGCGGATGGTAGCGTAAGGATTGCCGGCCTGGATCGCCTCCCATAACTTGCCCTGCCGGTACTTATCCAGAGTAACGCCTAGCCCAATTACCTCGAGAACGTATTCGCGCTTCTGCTGTTCGCTCAGACTCGCCGCCTGAGTCCGCTGTGTGTCAGCCTGTCGGATTGCCTTATCGCTTTTCGTGGCATTTCCCCAATGTGCGCCAAATAGGCCAGCCACTAACACAAATGGCCCAAGGATCCACCACAAGATTCGATTGCCCATTGTCTGTTCTCCCATAATCAAGCTTTCCGGTTCGATTACCGTCATCACGAACACAGTCCATATCGGGATCAGGAACACCAGCGTCAGTACGGCGCTGGTGACATACACGCCAGCCCTGCCCCTGACGCTCCTGTCATTGCTGTTCATTTCCTCTCCTTGTTTTCGCCTGGCTTAGCTGTGACACGGTCGCCTGCCACCGTTTCGCAGATGACAAGCTTCGGCAGCCCGACATGCAGGCCGGGCACGCAGGCCGGTAGTTCGCCGGAGCTGTAATAAACCGAGTTGCCCTTGATGAGCTCCTTGCGTGCAGGATTCTCTGTTGCCCAGTAGGCACCGAAGAGCGTTTCGAATTTTTCCCAACGCATGATAGAGCGACGCCTTTCGGCATTCAGATCGGACTGCAACCTCCAGTCCGCCACTGCGCACAGATACGCATAGAACGCCGGATCGCTCGATGCCTTCCCGCCGCCGATAGCGAGGTCATAGGCCGTCACGTTCTGGTGATTTTTTACACTCCCGAAGATCGACCCGTGGAACGATTTCGGGCTGACTTCGTTCTGCCAGCGCCTGCGCGCGTCGTTCGGACTTTCCTGGATCTGAGCCATGACCTTGCCATTGGGAAGGCGGGTGGCTCCCAGCACGCGGCGGCGCGCGTTTTCGCCATCCTGGTCGAGCTTGTGCTCGCGGTTGTAGCGCTCCTCGATGCGCTTGCAGTCTGCCGGCGCAAGCACCTCGAACTGCTGCGGGTAGCGCGGAGCGCCGGAGGGATCGGGAACCTCTTCGTATCTGGAGTCGAGCCCCTTGCCGCTGGTGACAGCGATCGCCGCGTCGATCGGATCGACTTCTTCGCATGGCCCCTGGTCCTCGACGGCCACCTTGGCCTGCTTCGACCCTTTCGGGATATTCTTCGGATCGATCTGGCCGCTGCCGCGCAGGTCCGCCAATACCGGCGTGTGCAGGGCTTCGCCATTGATCGTGCGCAGGCCTTCGCGCTTGTCCGCCTCGGATTTCATGAAGTCCAGCATGCCCGGCTTGGCCGGCCATGCCACCTCAGGGTGATGCGTGCGCAAGGTCCGGTTCGCGTCAGCCACGTGTGCGTGGTCGTCCTCGCCATCCACGCGCAGGGCAAAGTCGTGGGGGGCCTGTCCGACCAGCACAGGAGCGACGGCCTTCTTCACCGGGTCGTGGCGTTGTTTGGCAGTGAAGACCCGCTGGAAGAAGCCTCGCCCCAGCTCCGCCAGCGGCTTACGCTGATGCACTTCCGTCGCGACCTGCCTGGTCGAATTGCCCCGGTCACCATGCACCGGGCCTCGCCCATCTTTGTGTACCGCCTTGCCGCTCATGAAGTCAGGAACGCCTTGCCAGCCGATGCCTTTCATATTGTCCAATGCTACCGTCATGTCCTCGGGACAGAAGTAGAGATAGACCTTTCCCCGGTTGTCGCGGTCGGCGCCGGCACTCCACTTGGCACCGACCATGCCGTGGTGTTTCGCATGGTCGGACAGCGCGGCAAAAGCGGGAGTCGTATGCTTGCCGG
Organism: Massilia phyllostachyos; assembly: GCF_021044825.1. GTDB lineage: Bacteria > Pseudomonadota > Gammaproteobacteria > Burkholderiales > Burkholderiaceae_D > Telluria > Telluria phyllostachyos. Next base: position 538,864 of record NZ_JAJNOC010000001.1, read on the forward strand.
CGGTGACGCCTTGTACGATGTTGGCCAGCGTGCGCAGACGTGCGTCGAACGTCTGGCGTGACCTTAGGGACGCATAATGCCCCTCCATGGCACGGTCAGTTCCGCTCTTGACGATCTCTGCGATGCCCAGGTAGCTAGCATCCTCTTCGAGGCTATAGGGCGGATGGGTCAGGACCAGGGTGTCGGCCGGGCGCTTACCCTCGTCGAGCAGGTAAGCCTGGGCCAGCAGGCTGACCAGGCAGCCCTGGCTATGGGCAACGATGTTGACTGCTTCGTTGTTGTCATAATCGCGGATCATGGCGACCAGGGCGGCCAGCCGCTTGGCCGCCAGCACCATGTACATGCGACCAGGTGCGCTATACACCGGACGTATCGGATCGCCCCCCACGTCCATCGGTGAGCAGATACCGCGGTTCCACATGTCGGGCAAGGTACTGGTGGCATTGGCGAACGGGCCGCCGCCCTTCGACAAGTCCTTGTCGAGGCGGTTTCCATAGCGGTCGACGCGTTGCCCATTCTTCGTTCCGGCTTCGCTGCGCACTTCGCGATAGCCCCAGTAGAACGGAATCATCGGGCTGTGGGTCGCGTCCTGCATGCTGCGCTTGAAGAATACCGCGTCAGGATCGGCCTCGACCACGTTCTTGTCCGCTGCAGTCGGCATGCGGTAGCTGCCCGGTACGAAGCGCCCCGGCTTGCCGTGCAGGCGCATGTCGAGGCCCGCGCACAGCCCTTGCTCGACCGCGCCGAAGCCGGTGCCGACGTCGTTGACGCCGTGGATGACAATGACATTGCAGGGAAGGTCGGGGCGTACGTCGACAGTCTTGTCCGACTTGCGTCCGCATTGCAGCACGCTGGCATCCTGTCCAATACAGCTGGCCTGTCGTGGGTAGCGCATGATGTGCTCCTCAGGTTTCGTCGCTCAGGATGCGGATGCGCGCGATGTGCATCGCATCGCGTTCCAGCAAACTGGTCTTGCCGGAAGTGTCGCTGGTTCCGCTCAAGATGCTGCCGTCGCTCAGTGCGATCTCGTAGCGGCGGTTGGCGGCGGCCACCGGGTCTTCGCCGTGGGCGCCGTACTTCAGCACGAACTTCTGGTCGGGCGCGCTCTTGTCGAAGACCGGTAGCTCGGTCGCCATCGTGGCCGGGCCGTCGAACGGAAACTTCGCGCCATGGTGTTTGATGTCGCCTTCGGTACCGAGCGTGATGCCGCCGCCGATCTTGATGAACGAGCCGTCTTCGGCGATGAGCTGGATTTCTTTTGCCATCACGACGACCTTGCCGTCCGTGGCCGTGACCCTGACGTTCTTCGCGGAGTTGAGTTCGGTATCGTCGTGCTGGCTCTGGAGCAGGAACTTGCCCTGATGGGCGATGGCCTTGATGCCCCCGTGGTGCGCGAACAGCGACACGCCTTGTCCCGCGTTCAGGTTGAAGCGCTGGCCCGCCGTGAGCTGGAGATGCTGCTGGGCGACGCTGTCGAGATTGCTTCCCGCGTAGCTGACCAGGGCCTTGGACGTGGCGAAGCTGATGCCCTCCGGCGCGCTCAGGCCGATGACGGCGCCGCCGCCGCCCTGGTCCTTGGGAGCGACGTTGCTGCTGTTCTCCCAGCTGTCCAGCTGTTCCTTGAGCTGGGCGAGCGGTTCGGCGTCGAGCGCCATGGCCTGGTGTTCGGCCGCGTAGCTTCCCAGGCTTTGGCATTGCTCCAGGCATTGACCCATCAGGGACAGGAATTCCGCGCGCGCCAGCTGGCTGTCGACCGCGTTCAGGCGTTTCCATGCACTGAGCAGGATGCCCTTGGCCGCGCGGACGGCCACATGGTCGTCGCTGCGTAGTTCCGCGCCTTCGCCGCGTGGCTCCGCCTTGCCATCGCTCCGAGCATGGCGCAATTCACCAAGGTTGAGTTGGCTGTGACCATGCTCGCTTGCTAGCTGGATGCTGATCTGGCCCGGGGTATCGTCCATGCGCAGCTGGTTGTAGCGACGACCGCCGATTTCGCGGCTTTTGATCCCTGACAGGAACCGGTTGCCCGGCAACGTGCCCTGGTGCGTGAAGTCCGGCGGTGGCGTGCGCGCCCCGTGGACCCGGCCGATGATGACCGGCTTGTCCGGATCGCCTCCGAGGAAGGCCACCAGGCACTCGTCGCCCGCGCGCGGCAGCGAGATCGCGCCGCAGTGGTCGCCGGCCCAGGAACTGGCCACCCGTATCCAGGCCGAATCGGTGTCGGTGCCCGATGCCCCTGCGCCCTGGGCATGCAGGTGGTCGCCCGGGCGGCAGGCCGGGAAACGCACCTTGACCCGGCCATGCTGGTCGCAATGCACTTCCTCGTCCGTCGGCGCGACCACGATCACGCTTTGTACCTGCACCTGCGGAAGGTCGACGCGCGGGTCGAAGGCGGGCACGATGGGAATGCCGCGCCGTACGCAACTGAAGCGGTTCACGTAACGGCCGCGTTCCGTGCCGGCTCGCACAGATCCCTCGTCGAGGCGGCGCCACTGGTTCCGGGCAAACAGACGCATGATCCGGTCGTTCAGGGACGTGGGCAGGTTGTTCTCCGCCTCGATGCGCAGGTCAGTCAGCACGAACTCGCGCTCTTCTCGAGGATGCGTATCAAGTTCGGCATGGTCTTCGACGCCGATCCATTGGCCGACATTCAGGTCACGCACGCTGCTCTCCGCCTCGAACACCTTGGCGACGTACTCGTGATGCTCCATGCGCAAGGTCGCAAGATCGCGGAAATCGCGGGGATCGTCGCCGGCATGGGGGGTAACGGCCAGGTAGTCGTCCAGGTTTGCGGCGAAGCGGTTGCCACGCGCGCCCTGGTCATGCCGGCCCGGCACAGCGATCTCCGATCCCGAGGACTGCTTGTAGTCCCAGCTATGACGTGTGACATTCGCGCAGCCCAGCGAACGAAGCGCATGCCATGCGGTGATGCTGTCGCGCGCTTCGGTGCCGTCGTCACGGTGATAGCGGACAGTCCCCGCGCTGGCTTGTGTGAGCGCGCGCGGATCGTCGAACAGCACCAGCCGGTGCCCGCGTACCACATCGCTGCCCAACCGTTCGCCGGCCTCGAAGAACCACGCCAGCCCGCGTTTCTTCCATAGACGGCGCAGGAAAGCGGCGTCGGATTCGTTGTACTGCATCGTGAACTCACGGCGTGGGTAGCTTGTCTTTGCCAGGACCCGAAAATCGAAGGCGCCAGCCAGGACCGGGTTGTTCTGCAAGCATTCGCGCAGCAGGACATGGGTGATGTCGACTTCGCTGGAGTCGCGGAACACCCTTGAGTTGGTACGCGCTTCCATCAAGGCCAGCGCATCGCGGACGACCAGCTGGAAGGTCGCCAGCCCGCCGTCGCTCTCACCCTCTGCCGCATGTGCAACGATTCCGCAAACCGAGTGCAGTTCGCCGCGGTCGGTAACGATCTGCAGTTCCGCCGCCATGGCGTTGAACATCTTGAGCGGCAAGCCTGCCCTGGTGGCAACGCAGAGCAGTCGATATTCGAATCCACCGCAGATTGTGGTGTGCCCTTGTACGTGCTGGACCAGCAGGAGGTCGTCGAGCACTCCCTGTTCACCTGAAAGGCGCAAGCGCAGGGGACGGTTTGCATTGCTCAGTGTGTCGGGTGGCAGTTGCATAGAAGTCATGGGAAGCTCCACCGATCAAATCGAAATGGTGGAGCAACCCTACGAAAATGCTATTGACTGCTGTCAATACATCGGTAGGGAGCCCGACGCATGATGCGTCACTGCCTGTCGCAGCCGCGCCCCACAATCTCCCCGCCTCCGCAGTTGCAGGTTAGAATGCCCCATCCTGATTCCCTAGCCCGTCCGGGCATGCGCAGTGAAGTATTTGCAGAACAATCGCCCCCTGATGATCGCCCTCGGCGTCTCCGTGCTCGCGCACGCAGGCCTGCTGGCCGTGCGTTTCGCCGCGCCGGACGCCTTCCGGCAGCAGCCCGCCGATCCGGGGCTCGAAGTCATCCTGGTCAACGCCAAGCACGCGAACGCGCCGAGCAAGGCCGATGCGCTGGCCCAGGCCAGCCTGGAAGGCGGCGGCACGGCCGACGCGGGCCGCGCCCGGTCCCCGCTGCCGGACCTGCGCAAGATCGAGAACGGCGAAAGCATCAAGGCCCTGCAGCGCCGCATCGCCGACCTCGAGCAGCGCCAGCAGAACGTCCTGACGCAGGTAAGCAAATCCACCTTCACCGCGCCGCCGAAAACCGAGCAGGACAAGCCCGACCCCACCCGCCTTGGTGCCGACGCTTTCGACACCAGCCGCGCCATTTCGCGCGCGGCGGCCGAAGTCATCGAGCGCATCGAGGACCAGAACAAGCGCCCCAAGCGCACCCAGATCACGCCCAGCACGCGCCAGGTCGGCTATGCGCTCTACTATAAAGAGATGCAGAAGCGGATCGAGGAAGTCGGCACGCTCAACTTCCCGCAGCAGGGCGGCAAGAAGCTGTACGGCGAGCTGGTGGTCTACATCCCGATCTTCCAGGACGGGACCATCTATACCAAGGACGGCGGCCCGCGCATCGAGCGCAGCTCGGGCAACCCGGCGCTGGACGCGGCGGCCCTGCGCATCGTGCGCCAGGCCGCGCCCTTCGGGGGCTTCCCGGCGAACATGCGCACGCGCGGCAAGGACGACCTGTGGGAAGTGATCACGCGCTTCCGCTTCACGCGCGAAGAGACCATGCAAGCCGAATTGCGAGGCAATTGAGAATGACGGATAAATACTGCGTGATCGGCAACCCGATCGCCCACAGCAAATCCCCCGAGATCCACCCCGTCTATGCGGCGCAGACCGGCCAGGACCTGGTCTACGAACGCTGCCTGGCGCCGCTCGACGGCTTCGAGGCCACCGTGCAGCGGCTGGTGGCGGAGGGCTACCGCGGCGCCAACGTCACCTTGCCGTTCAAGCTCGAGGCGGCGCGCGTCTGCACCCGCCTGGAAGAACGGGCGCGCGCGGCCGGCGCCGTCAACACGCTCAGCTTCGCGAACGGCGAGATCGTCGGCGACAACACCGACGGCCCGGGCCTGGTGGCCGACATCACCCGCAACGCCGGCGTGAGCATCCAGGGCAAACGCGTACTGCTGCTCGGCGCCGGCGGCGCGGCGCGCGGGGCGCTGCTGCCCTTGATCCAGCAAGGCCCGCGCGAGATCGTCATCGCCAACCGCACCGTCGCCACCGCCGAAGGATTGGCGCAGGATTTCGGCCGCTACGGCATCCCGATCACGGCCAGCGGTTTCGCGGATGTGGAGGGCAGCTTCGACATCGTCATCAACGCCACCGCCGGCAGCATCGCCGGCGACGTCCCGCCGGTTGCGCCGGGCGTGTTCGGCCCGGACGCGCTGGCATTGGATATGATGTACGGAAATCAACCCACCGTCTTCATGGAATTTGCCGCCAGGCACGGCGCCGGCGTGCGCGACGGCCTCGGCATGCTGGTCGAGCAGGCCGCCGAAGCCTTCGCCATCTGGCGCGGCGTGCGTCCCGACACCAGCACCGTCATGAAGAAAATGCGCCCATGAGCACAACGACCATCAGCATGCCCGCGACCAAAAAAGCGGCGGGAAAGAAGACCTCGCGCCGCTGGCTCAAGTGGATCATCCTCGGGCCGATCCTGCTGGTGCTGCTGGTCCAGCTTTACTTCTTCGTCATGGTCTGCTGGTACGCGGTGTTCAATCCCGGCTCGACCAGCTTCATGCGCCAGCAGCTGTCCGAGCTGCGCGAAAAGAACCCGAACGCCCAGCTCAAGCACGAATGGGTGCCCTACGAGCGCATCTCGAACAACCTGAAGAAGGCGGTGGTGGCGTCCGAGGATTCGCGCTTCGCCGAGCATGGCGGCGTGGATTGGGAGGCGCTGGAAAAGGCTTATGAGCGCAATAACAAGCGCAGCAAGGTGGTCGGCGGCGGCTCGACCATCACCCAGCAGCTGGCCAAGAACCTGTTCCTGTCCGGCTCGCGCAGCTATCTGCGCAAGGGGCAGGAGATGATCATCGCCTTCATGCTGGAGACCGTGATGAGCAAAAAGCGCATCCTCGAGGTCTACCTGAACGTGGTCGAGTACGGGCGCGGGGTATTCGGCGCCGAAGCCGCGGCGCGCTACTATTACAAGACCGCGGCCGCCAACCTGAACCCCCAGCAGGCCGCGCGCCTGGCGGTGATGCTGCCCAATCCGCGCTACTACGACAAGCACCGCGCCACCAATTACCTGGTGCGCCGCACCGCCCTGATCCAGCGCCGGATGCGCTTCGCCGACCTGCCGTAGGTTCCTGGCGACGAAATTGTCGGTACGGGGTGGCCGCGCGCGCTGCCGGTCGGTTACACTTGCGGAAATTTTCGAACCCCGGCCGAGAAACAGCGCATGATCAACGTATTTGTCCTACAAAATGGCCGCTTGAACCAGGTCAGCGTCGAGTCGCGCGAGGACCTGGAGAACGTGACGCCGGTCTGGGTCGACCTCAACGAGCCCACCGACGAAGAGCGCATCCTGGTCAAGACCACCTATGGCGTGACCCTGCCGGGCGAGGACGAAGTCTCGGACATCGAAGCATCGGCCCGCTACTACGAAGCGGAAAACGGCGACCTGCACCTGCGCACCGACTTCCTGCTGGAAGAAGAGGACGGCCCCTCGCGCGTGGTCACGGTCGCCTTCATCCTGTCCGGCAAAATCCTGTTCTCGGTCCATAACGACGACCTGCCGGTGTTCCGCCTGGTGCGCCTGCGCGCGCGCTCGCGTCCCGGTTCGATCGAAGACTATATGGACGTGCTGCTCGACCTGTATGCGACCGATGCCGAGTATTCGGCCGACGCGCTCGAGGGCATCTACGAGGCGCTGGAAGAAGTCTCGACGCGCGTGCTGCAAAAGGAATTCACCGACCAGGACGCGGCCGCCGCGCTGAACGCGATCGCGCACGAGGAAGACTTGAACGGCCGCATCCGCCGCAACATGATGGACACGCGGCGCGCGGTCAGCTTCCTGATGCGCGGCCGCCTGCTCAATTCCGACCAGTTCGAGGAAGCGCGCCAGATCCTGCGCGACATCGAGTCGCTCGACGGCCACACCTCCTTCCTGTTCGACAAGGTGAACTTCCTGATGGACGCCACTGTCGGCTTCATCAACATCAACCAGAACAAGATCATCAAGATCTTCTCGGTGGCCTCGGTCGCCTTCCTGCCGCCGACCCTGATCGCCAGCATCTACGGCATGAACTTCCGCGTGCTGCCGGAAATCGACTGGACCTTCGGCTATCCGTTCGCGCTGGGCCTGATGGTCACCTGCGGCATCGCGCCGCTGTGGTACTTCCGCCGGCGCGGCTGGTTGCGCTAAACGGTGAAATAAAATTTCAAAAAGGAACGGGCGGTGAAATTTAATTTCACCGCCCGTTTCGTTCGTGGATACGAAACACGGCATGGCATTTGTATAAATACATTGACAAGTGAATGAGAATTGTTATCATTCGCGTTCAGTAACATGGTGCGCCGCACAAGCCGAGCTTGCCGGGCGCCGCTTTCCACCACTTGTCGAGATTCCCATGACCATCCACGCCCGCAGCACCTTCCGGCTGAACCGCCTCGTTTTCCTCGTCGCCGCCTCCCTGTCCCTGACTGCCCAGGCGGAAGAAGCCGACCAGACCACCGGCATCCAGCAAGTGCAGGTCAACGCGCGCAAGATCGGCGAGACGAGTTACACCGCCGGCAGCGCGCGCAGCGCCACGGCGCTCGACCTGTCGCTGCGCGAGACGCCGCAGTCGGTGTCGGTGGTGACCTTGCAGCGCATCGAAGACCAGAACATGCAGACCGTGACCGACATCGTCAACAACGTGATCGGCGTCTCGGTCAACCAGTACGAGACCAACCGCGCCGGCTTCACCGCGCGCGGCTTCGACATCGACAACCTGCAGATCGACGGCATCCCGGCCACCTGGGACCAGGCCTGGAGCGCCGGCGAAGTGGCCGGCAGCCTGGCGCAGTTCGAGCGCGTCGAAGTGGTGCGCGGCGCGACCGGTTTGATGACCGGCGCCGGCAACCCCTCGGCCGCGATCAACCTGGTGCGCAAGCACGCGACCAGCCGCACGCTCACCGGTTCGGTGGAGGCGGGCATCGGCCGCTGGAACGAGCGCCGCCTGCTGGGCGACGTGTCGACGCCGCTGAACGCGGCCGGCACCGTGCGCGCCCGCGTGGTGGGCGAGTACACCAAGTCCGACAGCTGGGTCGACCTGCTCAAGAACGAAAGCAAGACCTTCTACGGCGTGATCGACGCCGACCTCGGTCCTCGGACACTGCTGTCGGCCGGCGTCAGCCGCCAGGACCTGGACCCGCGCGCCGGTATGTGGGGCGGCCTGCCGTTCTGGTACAGCGACGGCTCGCGCACCAGCTGGGACCGTTCGAAGACCACCGCGGCCGACTGGGTCAGCTGGGCTTCGCGCTACGACAACGGCTTCATCACCCTCGAACACGGTTTCGACAACGGCTGGAAGCTGCGCGCCAGCGCCAACCATTCGAAACGCATCGGCGACTCCTACCTGCTCTACCTGTCGGGCATCCCGAACCGTGTGACGGGCGGCGGCATGAGCGACTTCGCCGGCTCCTACTACACCACCACCAAGCAGGACGACTTCGGCCTGCAAGCCAGCGGTCCCTTCGAGCTGTTCGGCCGCCGCCATGAGGCGACCTTCGGCTACACCCGCATGTCGCAGAAGTTCAACTCCAACAACCGCGCGGCGGACTTCGGCAGCGTCGATCATTCGGTGCGCGACTTCAACGCTTGGGACGGCGCCGCCTATCCAGAGCCGTCCTGGGGCCCGCAAACCTTCTACGAAAGCGCCGAAACCACGCAATCGGGCCTGTACGGCGTGGCGCGCTTCGCCATCACCGATCCGCTCAAGCTGATCGTCGGCGCGCGCGTCACCGACTACGAGAAGAACGGCCGCGGCCTGTGGACGGCGGCCTACGCGATCAAGCACGAGAACGAGGTCACGCCCTACGCCGGCCTGGTTTATGACCTGGGCAACAACTGGTCGGCCTATGCCAGCTACACCGACATCTTCCAGCCGCAGAACCGGAAGGACCTGGCCGGCAATATGCTCGAGCCGATCGTCGGCAAGAACTACGAGCTGGGCGTGAAGAGCGAATTCTTCGGCGGCCGCCTGAACGGGTCCTTCGCCGTGTTCCGCATCGAACAGGACAAGCTGGCGCAGGAAGCCGGCCGCATCGACCGCGACGGCGCCGGCCCGCTGCTGGAAGAAAGCTACTACCGCGCCGCCGAAGGCGCGAAGAGCGAAGGCGTCGAGTTCGAGCTGTCGGGCGAACTGGCCCCGGGCTGGAACGCCACCGCCGGCTATTCGCAGTTCCGCGCCAGGGACGCCAGCGGCGCCGACGTGAACAGCATCTACCCACGCCGCCTGCTGCGCGTGTTCACCACCTACAAGCTGGCGGACGCCTGGAGCGGCCTGACGGTCGGCGGCGGCGTGAACTGGGAAGGCCGCACCTGGACGATCGACCCGGCGGCGCCCGCCGGCAGCAACGGCCTGATCGAGCAGGGCTCCTTCGCCCTGGTCAACCTGATGGCGCGCTACGAGTTCAGCCCGAACCTGTCGGCCCAGTTCAACGTCGACAACCTGTTCGACAAGAAGCACTTCGGCATGTTCGCCGCCTACGGCGCCCTGACCTGGGCCGCGCCGCGCAGCGCCTCGCTGTCGCTGAAGTACCGTTTCTGATAGGGGACCCGCCATGCGCGCTTTCTGGACCCTGGTGCACCGGTATGCCGGATTGATCACCGCCGCCTTCCTGTTCGTGAGCGGCGTGACCGGCGCCGTCATCTCCTGGGACCACGAGCTGGACGACCTGCTCAATCCGCACCTGATGGAAGCGCACACGCCGGGCACGGCGCAGCCGGCGCTGGCATTGGCGCGGAAGGTCGAGGCGCAGTATCCGGAGGTGCGGGTGTCCTATGTCCCGCTGCATCCGGAACCGGGCCGCTCGCTGGCCCTCGGCGTGTCGCCGCGCTGGGATCCAGCAGCGAACGCCATGACGAAGCCCGGCTTCAACCAGGTCTTCCTCGACCCGGTCACCGGCGCGGAACTGGGCAAGCGCGAATGGGGCGCGGTGTGGCCGATCAGCCGCGAGACCTTCGTCTCCTTCCTGTACCGGCTGCACTACACCCTGCACATCCCCGAGATGTGGGGCATCGACCGCTGGGGCATCTGGCTGCTGGGCGTGATCGCGATGATCTGGACGGTGGATTGTTTCGTCGGCTTTTACCTGACCCTGCCGGTGCGCAGGAAAGCCGCGACGGCGGGCGGCAAGTCCTGGGGCGAGCGCTGGAAACCGGCCTGGAAGGTGCGCTGGAAGGGCGGCTCCAGCAAGCTCAATTTCGACCTGCACCGCGCCTTCAGCCTGTGGACCTGGGCGCTGCTCCTGATCCTGGCCTTCACCGCCTTCTCGCTGAACCTCTACAGCGAGATCTTCTATCCGGTGATGAAGACGGTGTCCGAAGTGACGCCGACGCCGTTCGACACCCGCCCCATGAAGCTGGGCGCCGACGTGATCGAGCCGCGCGTGGCGTTCGACAAGGTCGTGGACACCGCGGGTGCGGAAGCGGCGGCCCGGCAGTGGGAAGCGCCGGTCGGCGGCGTGTTCTATTCGCAGGAATACGGCATCTACATGGTCAGCTTCTTCGAGCCGGGGAACGACCACGGCACCGGCGGCGTCGGCCCGCCGATCCTGTATTACGACGGCGTGAACGGGCAGTTGCTGGGCGAGCGCCAGCCGTGGAAGGGCAGCGCGGCGGACATCTTCGTGCAGGCGCAGTTCCCGTTGCATTCGGGGCGCATCCTGGGGATTCCGGGGCGGATCCTGATTTCCGTGATGGGGGTGGTGGTGGCCATGCTGAGCGTGACCGGGGTGATTATCTGGTGGCGGAAGCGCAGGTCGCGCAAGGCAGTCGCGACCCAGCGCGTATCGGAAGAAATGAAGGAAGTGTTAACCTGAAGACCGTCGTACGCGCCACTGGCGCCTACGACTTCCGGCGAAGGCCGGAACCCAAGTTTGCATGCGTACCAGCTGCTCAACGACATTGGGCACCGGCCTTCGCCGGTGCGACGGTCTTGCGGCTAACCGATGCGTTTGAATACGCGGCGTGCTGCTTCGATCGTTTCGTCGATCACCGCGTCGGTATGCTGCGCCGACACGAACCCCGCTTCGAACATCGCCGGCGCAAAATACACGCCTTCGTCCAGCATGCCGTGGAAGAAGCGATTGAAGCGCTCCTTGTCGCCCGCCATCATCTGCCCATAGGTCGACGGCACGTTGTGATTGAAGTAGAAGCCGAACATCCCCCCGACCGCATCGCCGCAGAACGGAATGTCCGCTTCCTTCGCCGCCTCGGTCAGCCCGTTCACCAGGCGCTGCGCCGCCGCCCCCAGCCGCTCGTAGAACCCCGGCTCCTGGATCAGCTTCAGCGTCGTCATCCCTGCCGCCACAGCCACCGGATTGCCCGACAGCGTGCCCGCCTGGTACACCGGCCCGATCGGCGCCATCTTCTGCATCAGTTCCGCGCGCCCGCCGAAGGCCGCCACCGGCAGGCCGCCGCCGATCACCTTGCCCAGCGCGGTGAGATCCGGCGTAATGCCGTACATCTCCTGCGCGCCGCCGAGGCCCACGCGGAAGCCGCACATCACCTCGTCGAAGATCAGCACCGCGCCATGCTCGGTGCACAGCTCGCGCATGCGGGTCAGGAATTCCGGCGTGGCGCGGATCAGGTTCATGTTGCCGGCCACCGGCTCGACGATCACGCAGGCGATGGTGTCGCCCATCGAGGCGAAGGCGTCTTCCAGCTGCGGGATGTTGTTGTAGTCGAGGACCAGGGTGTGCTTCACGAAGTCTTCCGGCACGCCGGCGGACGTCGGGTTGCCGAAGGTGAGCAGGCCGCTGCCGGCCTTCACCAGCAGCGAATCGGCGTGGCCGTGGTAGCAGCCTTCGAACTTGACGATCTTGTCGCGGCCCGTTGCGCCGCGCGCCAGGCGCAGGGCGCTCATGGTCGCCTCGGTGCCCGAGGACACCAGGCGCACCTGCTCGATCGACGGCACCAGGCGGCAGAGCTCTTCGGCGATCTCGATCTCGCCTTCGGTCGGCGCGCCGAAGGACAGGCCATTCGCGGCCGCATCCTGCACCGCCTTGACCACCTTCGGATGCGCATGGCCGACGATGGCCGGGCCCCAGGAACCGATATAGTCGATGTAGCGCTTGCCGTCCGCGTCCCAGAAGTAGGGGCCTTCGGCGCGGGTGATGAAGCGCGGGGTGCCTCCCACCGAGCGGAAGGCGCGCACCGGCGAGTTCACGCCGCCCGGTGTGGTCTGCTGGGCGCGGGCGAACAGCTGGTCGTTCTTCGAAGTATGTTCAGTCATGGTCTCTTGGAGGGCAGGTCAGGCCCGGTAGAATTTATTGGGAATGAATTTGCCCATGCCGAAGCGCTGGGCGTGTTCGAGGGCGCCGTTGGTGTAGTCCTGGGCGGCGAACAGCGCCTGCGGCGCGTCCATGCCATGCGCCATCAGGGCGGTGAAGGCGGCCGAATAGGTATTGCCGGCGCCCACAAAAGGCCCGGGCAGGTGCTGCCACTCGACCTTGGCCACCACGCCGTCGGCGTCGAACAGGGTGTTCGAGCAGGTGCCGGTTTCGTCGCGGGTGCCAGTGACCAGCACGTACTGGCAGCCGGCATTGGTGAGTTCGGCCACGTCTTCCAGCAGGGAGCCGTCGTTCGCGGCTTCGCGCCAGGTCTCGGCCATGCGGCCCAGTTCCGACTGCGACAGCATCAGCACCGTGGTCTGCGGCGCGAGGATCGAGCGGATCGCCGACAGCATCTCCTCGTCGGCCAGGCCGGAGTCGGGCAGGGCGGTGAGGAATGGGTCGAGGATCAGCGGGGCGTCCGGATAGTCGGACACGATCTCGGCGATCGCCGCCAGCTGCAGGACGTTGGCGACGGCGCCGACCTTGAAGGCGGCCACCGGCATGTCCTCGAGCAGGACTCTCGCCTGGTCGGCCATCCAGTCGCTGTCGACTTCGTGCAGGTTCTCGACCTTGGCGCTGTCCGCCACGAGGATGCCGGCGACCACCGACAATCCGTGGCACCCGTTGGCGGCGAAGGCGGCCAGGTCGGCCTGCACGCCGAGCGCGCCGACCGGGTCGGACACGCCAAATGTCAGGATAAGGGGTAACGTTTGGTTTTGCACGGCTGCTGCATGTAAGATACGCGACTCTCCATTCTACTAGATACAAGGACGTATATTGTGAGCACTGAATCGACGGCCCCATTCCAGACCTGGATGTGCCTGATCTGCGGCTGGGTGTATGACGAGGCCGCCGGCGCCCCGGACGACGGCATCGCCCCGGGCACCCGCTGGGCCGATGTCCCGATGAACTGGACTTGCCCGGAATGCGGCGCGCGCAAGGACGATTTCGAGATGACGGCTATCTAAAATGGCAATCAAATCAGGCAACTAAGTTGCCTGCGCAGCACGTCAGTTTGCAAGTTATTACCAAAGAGTTGACGTGCTGCAACACTTTTCGCACAAGCCAAACCCCCTGTGCTATCTTGACGTTTCATGCTGAAGTGAAACGAAAATGACGATATCGCCGCAATCGACCGGCCTGACCATCATGGTGATCGACGACAGCAGCACGATCCGCCGTTCCGCCGAAATCTTCCTGACCCAGGCCGGTTACCACGTAGTGCTGGCGGACGATGGCTTCGATGCGCTCGCCAAGATCAACGACCACCACCCCGCGCTGGTGTTCTGCGACATCCTGATGCCGCGCCTGGACGGATACCAGACCTGTGCCCTGATCAAGAAGAGCGCGCGCTTCCACGCGACGCCGGTGCTGATGCTGTCGTCCAAGGACGGCCTGTTCGACCGTGCGCGCGGCGCGATGGTCGGCGCCTCGGCCTATCTGACCAAACCGTTTTCCAAGGACAGCCTGCTGGCCGCGGTGCGCGAGCACACGGCGGACAAGGCCTGATCCACCCATGCAGTCCGAACACCGAACACCGGAGCCCAACGTGGCCATACACAAGATCCTGATCGTCGACGATTCCCCGACCGAACGCTTTTATCTGACCGACATCCTGGCGCGCGCCGGCTATGAGGTGAGCACCGCCGTCAACGGCGAGGAGGCGATCGACAAGATCCGCGCCGAGCGCCCGCAACTGATCCTGATGGACGTGGTCATGCCCGGCGCGAACGGCTTCCAGGTGACGCGCGCCATCGCCCGCGACCCGGACCTGAGCGCGGTCCCGGTCATCATCTGCAGCAGCAAGAACCAGGAGACCGACCGCATCTGGGGCATGCGCCAGGGCGCGCGCGACTACCTGGTGAAGCCGGTCGACCCGGCGCTGCTGCTGGGCGCCATCGCCACGCTCGACGCGCAAGCGGCCGCAGCGGCATGAGCGACACCGGCGCCGCACGCCGCGCCCGCCTGCGCGAATACCAGGAGCAGCTCCTCGAGCGCATGCAGGCCGCGAAGAGCGGCAGCGGCGCGCCGATCCAGCAGCTCGGCCTGCAGGTGGGCGGCACCCGCTACCTGCTCGACCTGCTGGAAGCGGGCGAGATCGTCGCCCCGGTGCCGCCGGTGCGCGTGCCGCTGACCGTGCCCTGGTACCTGGGCCTGGCCAATGTGCGCGGCACCCTGGTCGGCGTGGTCGACCTGGCGCGCTACCTGGGCGAGGACGGGGCGGCAGGCGCCGGCCCGGCCACCCGCATGATCACCTTCGCGCCCGTGCTGGGCGTGAACTGCGCGCTGCTGGCCGAGCGCGTGTTCGGCCTGCGCCAGGCCAGCGGCATGACGCGCGACGGCGACGCCCTGGTCGACGCCGACGGCCAGCGCTGGACCCCGCTTTCGCTCGCGGCGCTGGTGCGCGAGCCTCGTTTCCTCGATGTGACACAGCCACCAGAACCACAATAACGACAGCAGGACTAGGGAGCCGGTATGGGATTCGCCACGAAACTCAGCATGAACGTATTCTCGAAGGAAGACCCGGACGGGGACTCCGTCCTGACCGCGCCCGATACGCAGTTCGGCCCCGGTGCGTCCCCTGACGGCCAGGTGCACGGCTCGGCCGAAGCGGCCGCGCGCCGGCTCGGCAACACCCGTGCGCGCCGGCCGCAGATCGTGGCCGACGAGGACGAGAACCTGCGCCTGCCCCTGATCGGCCATATGCCGCTGGCGCGCCAGCTGCGCCTGGTGCTGGTCGCCTTTGTCGCCGGCATCCTGCTGACCGTGACCGCGATGTGGCAGGACGGCGCCCACACCGACGTGGTCTCGCAGCAGGGCCAGCTGGCGGCGGACGCGCTGATGCACTCGCAGCGCGTGGCCAAGGCCGCGCCCAACGCCCTGCGCGGCGAGGCCACCGCCTTCGTCGAACTGGACGAAAGCCGCGCCGAACTGGGGCGCCTCCTGACCCTGCTGGCGCGCGGCGGCAAGTCCGGCGCCCTCGACCTGCCGCCCGCCTCCGGCCAGCTGGCGGCCATGCTGGCCAAGGCGCGCTCGGGCTGGTCGGCCTCGAACGCGGCCGCCAGCACCATCGTCGGCAACAAGCGCCACCTGATCGGCTTCGGCGCCAGCGTCGACCGCCTCGACGCCCTGGTCCCCGACCTGCAGCTTCTCGCCGACCGCCTGCGCGGCGGCAGCGCGCGCGACGCCGCCGCCGGCGAGCGCCTGGCCGCGCTGAGCGAACGCCTGCCGGCCGCCGCCCACGCCTTTTCCAGCCCCGGCGCCGCCCACGGCGACGCCGCCAGGGTCGTCACGCGCGACAGCGCGGAACTCGGCGCCCTGCTCGATTCCCTGAGCACCGGCCCGAACCCGGTCGCCGACATCGACCTGCGCGAGCGCCTGGCCGCGGCGCGCATCCTGTGGAAGTCCTGGCAGGAAGGCGTGGCGCCGCTCGCCACCAATATGCACAACTTCGCCGCCGCCCGCACCGCCGAGGAAGTCGTGGCGCGCGACAACGAAGGCCTGCGCGCCACCCTGGCCAAGGCCCAGGCCGAGTACCGCGCCACGCTGGCGGTCAAGAGCAGCTGGTTCTGGGTGCTGGTCGGCGCCTCGGTGTTCACCCTGGCGATGGGCGGCAGCTTGAGCCGCGTGATGCTGCAGGACTCGCGCAACCGCACCCGCGGCGCCGAGGCGCGCCGCCAGGAAGCGGAAGCGATGCGCCAGCTGGCCCAGGCCAAGGAAGAAGAAGCCAAGGCCACCAACGACCAGAACCAGGCCGCCATTCTGCGCCTCATGAACGAACTGCAGGAAGTGGCGGACGGCGACCTGACGGTGCACGCCACCGTCTCGGAAGACATCACCGGCGCGATCGCCGACTCGGTCAACTACACGGTCGAGGAATTGCGCGGCCTGGTGCAGCGCGTCATCAAGACCGCCGAGCAGGTGACCCACGCTTCCGGCGGCGCGCAGACCGTGTCGAGCGAGCTGCTGGGCGCGGCCGAAGCGCAGTCGCGCGAGATCCAGGACGCCTCCAGCACGGTGCTGCGGATGGCGACGCAGATTTCCGACGTGTCGCGCTCGGCGACCGAATCGGCCGACGTGGCGCGCCAGTCGGTGGCGGCGGCGGAGCAGGGCGCGCAGGCGGTGCAGAATGCGATCCTGGGCATGAACGAGATCCGCGAGCAGATCCAGGAAACCTCGAAGCGCATCAAGCGCCTGGGCGAATCCTCGCAGGAGATCGGCGAGATCACCGACCTGATTTCCGACATCACCGAACAGACCAACGTGCTGGCGCTGAACGCGGCGATCCAGGCCGCATCGGCCGGCGAAGCGGGACGCGGCTTCTCGGTGGTGGCGGAAGAGGTGCAGCGCCTGGCGGAACGCTCGGCCGAATCGGCCAAGCAGATCGGCGCGCTGGTGCGCACCATCCAGGCCGACACCCACGACGCGGTGGCGGCGATGGAAAAGTCGACCCAGGGCGTGGTCGAGGGCGCGCGCCTGTCGGATGCGGCGGGCGCCGCGCTGTCCGACATCTCGCGCGTGTCGAACCGCCTGGCGGAGCTGATCCAGGGAATTTCGCTGGCGGCCGAAGAACAGGCGACGTCGGCCAACGGCGTGGCCCATAATATGCAGCACATCCTGTCGGTGACCGAACAGACCCAGGGCGGCACGCGCCAGACGGCGCAGTCGATCCATGAACTGGCGCTGCTGGCGCAGGAGCTGAAAGATTCCGTGTCGCGCTTCCGCGTCGCGGCCTGAGACAAGCACTTACGAGCACAATGACCAAGCCATCCTCCCGCCTGCCCGCCTTCGATACCGGACCGCTGTCGTGGGTGATCGGCGAGATCCGCGACGCCCTCGGGCGCTCGGGCACGGCGCTGCGCGACGCGGCCAGGCGTAGCCAGGAGGCCCAGCCGACCCTGCTGCTGCACGCCAAGACCCACCTGCACCAGGCCCACGGCGCGCTGCAGATGGTCGACGTCGAGGGCGTCAACGTGCTGGGCGGCGCGGCCGAACGGCTGATCGACCGCTTCAAGGATGGCCAGCTTCCCTGCACCCCCGAGACCGTCAAGGTGGTGCAGGACGCATACCAGGCGCTGGTCGAATACCTGGATGAACTCCTGGCCGGCAGCCCGCAGCAGCCGGCGCGCCTGTTCCCGTATTACCGCGACCTGCAGGACCAGCTCGGGGTCGAACGCATCCACCCGTCCGACCTGCTGCCGTCCGACCTGGGCCAGGCGGTCGACCTGCCGCTGGCGGACAACGCCCCGCAGCCGGACATCGCGGCCTGCCGCGCGCGCTTCGAAAAGTCGCTGCTGCCTTACCTGAAAAGCGGAGAAGCCCAGCACGCGGCCGGCATGCGCGATGCGATTGCCCCGATCGCGGCCAGCCGGCAGGACGCCCGCGTGCGCCTGTTCTGGAGCGCGATGCACGCCTTCGCCGGCGTGGTCGCGGACGGCCAGGTCGACGCCGACCTGTATGTGAAGCAGCTGCTCGGCCAGGTCAACCTGCAGCTGCGCCGCCTGTCGCAAGGGCAGGGCGGCACGCCGGATGCGATGCTGCGCGATGCGCTGTTCTTCGTTGCGGCCGCTGGCGAACCGAATGAAGATGCGCGGCGCCTGCGCGCGGCCTGCGGCCTCGATGGCCTGGTGCCGCACGATTACGCGGCGCGCCGCTACGGCCGCATCGACCAGGATGCGCTGCAGGAAGCGCGCGAAGCGCTGGCGCGCACCAAGTCGGACTGGGACCGCATCGCCAGCGAAGGCGTGGACGAGGGCGAGGTCAAGGAAGATTTCGACGCCCAGCTCTCGCGCCTGGCCGGCGCCAGCGAAAAGCTGGGCGCGCCGGCCCTGGCCCAGCTGCTGCGCGAACTGGGCCGCGCCGCCCAGGATGCGATCGCCGCCGGCCGCAGCGACGGCGTCAAGCTCGAGATGGCGGCGGCCATGCTGTTCGTCGAGAACGGCCTGGACCAGCTGCGCCAGCTGCCCGAGGACTTCGCCGAGAACGCCGAGGCGGTCGGCGCGCGCCTGCTGGCGCTGGCCGCGGGCGAAACCCCGCCGGATGCGCCGCAGTGGCAGGGCGAACTGGCGCGCCAGATCCAGCAGGGCCAGACGGTGGCCGTGCTGGCGGGCGAGATCAAGGCCGGCCTGCGCCAGGTCGAGAAGCTGCTCGACGATTACTACGACAACCCAGGCAAGCGCGAGGCGCTGGTCCAGGCCGAGCCGGTGCTGCACGGCGTGCAGGGCGCGCTGGCCATCCTCGACCAGGAGCAGGCGGTGCTGGCGGCGCGCCACGTGGCCGGCGAAGTGCGGGTGCTGGCCCAGAGCGACGGCGAGGTGAACACGCAGTCGGCGCTGCTGCACAACATCGCCCAGAACATCGGCGCCCTCGGCTTCTTCACCGACCTGCTGGCCCAGAACAGCGAATCGGCCAAGGGCCGCTTCACCTTCGATGTCGAGAAACGCCTGCTGCGCGAGCTGCCCTTCGAATTCGTCGAGACGGCGCCGGAGGCCGCGCCCGAGCCCGCACCCGTTGCGGCGCCGGCGCCTGAGGTCACGGCGCAGGAAGCGACGATCGAATCCGAGCTGCTCGAAATCTTCATCCTCGAAGCCCAGGAAGTGCTGGGACTGGTGGCGGCGAACCTGCCGCAGGCGGAAAGCACCCCCGACAACCAGGAAACCCTCACCCTGCTGCGCCGCGCCTTCCACACCCTGAAGGGCAGCAGCCGCATGGTGAACCTGGAGCGCTTCGCCGAAGGCGCGGCCGCGGTCGAGAAGGTCATGAATCTGTGGTTGTCGGAGGCGCGCAGCGCCACGCCGGCCCTGCTGGCGCTGCTGCGCGATGCGCATGCGCAGTTGTCCGCCTGGGTCGACGAGCTGGCCGCGCAAGGCGCGTCGCAGCGCGACAGCGAGACGCTGGTGGCGGCGGCGGCGCGCGTGCTGGAAGGCGGCGAGCCCGAGGCCGCGCCGGTGGCGCAAGTGGAGGAAGCCGCGCCCGCGACCAAGCGCGTGGGCGAACGCGAGATTCCGCTGGCCCTGTACACGATCTACCTCGACGAAGCCGAGGCGCTGGTGGCGCTGCTGGCGCAGGATCTCGAGGACTGGCGCGCCGCGCCGCAGCGCCCCGCATCGGAAGACGCGGTCAAGGCTGCGCACACGCTGGCCGGGACCTCGTCCACGGTGGGCTTCGGCGCCTTGCACGACGTCGCCCACGCCTGGGAGTCGGTGCTGGAAAAACTGGCCGTTCCCGGCCCCGAGCTGGACGCCGCCGGCCGCGAGCTGCTGGACGCGACCCTGGCGCGGGCCCGCACCATGCTGCAGGTGTTCTCGCTCGGCGAACTCGCGCCGCCCCAGCCGGACCTGATCCACCAGCTCGAGACCCTGGGCGAGCGCCTGGCCGGCCAGCAGGCCGCCGGCGTCCATGGCGGCGCCGACACCGGCCTGGCCGCGAAACTGGATGCGCTGTTCGCCACCGCCTACGACGAGCTGCTGGCCGCCCCGCCGCCGGCGCCGCTGCCGCCGGAAGTGCGCGAAGAGGAAGAGAAGGCCGAGGCGGTCAGCGAGATCGACGACCTGTTCGACAGCTTCCTCGACGACCCCTTTGCGCCGCCGCCGCTGCTGCAGGCCGCGCCGGAGGAAGAGGCGCCCGCCTTTGTCGCGGTCACGCCGGACGAGGCGGTGCTGGCCGAAGCGGTACTGGACGAGGCCGTGCCGGATGTCGCGCCCGTTGCCGAGCCCGAGCCCGAGATCGAGATCGAACTGCAGCCGCTGCCCGAGCCCGAGCCTGAGCCCAAAAGCGAACCGGAACCCGCACCCGCCGCGCCGCAGGACGACGGCGCGCTCCCCGTCACCCCGGTGTTCGCGGACGAACTCGACGCCGACCTGCTGCCGGTGTTTCTGGAAGAGGGCGCCGACCTGTTCCCGCAGATCGGCAAGGGCCTGCGCCAATGGCAGCTCGATCCCCAGGACCACGCCGTGGCCCAGGGCCTGCAGCGCGCCCTGCACACGGTCAAGGGCAGCGCCCGCATGGCCGGCGCGATGCGCCTCGGCCAGCACACCCACGAGCTGGAAACCCAGATCGAGAACATGGTCCACGCCGGGACCACCACGCCGGCCGCTTTCGACGAACTGCTGGCCAACTACGACCAGGCCCTGCTGCTGTTCGAACAGCTGCAGCAGCCGGCGCAAGCGCCTGTCGATGCCCCCGTCGAGGCCGCGCCGGCGCCGCCGGAACAGGGCGGCGCCCGCACGCCGCTGGTGCGGGTGCGCGCCGACATCCTCGACCGCGTCGTCAACCAGGCCGGCGAAGTGTCGATCACCCGTTCGCGCCTGGAGAACGGGGTCGGTTCGCTGAAGGGCGCGCTGTCCGACTTCTCGGACAACCTGGACCGCCTGCGCCGCCAGATGCGCGAGATCGAGATGCAGGCCGAGTCGCAGATCGCCTCGCGCCTGTCGATCGCCGGCGAACGCGAATTCGACCCGCTCGAGTTCGACCGCTTCACGCGCCTGCAGGAATTGACCCGCATGATGGCCGAGAGCGTCAACGACGTCGAAGCCTTCCACGAGAGCCTGTCGCGCACCGTGGACAGCGCGGCGGAAGACCTCGCGGCCCAGCAGCGCATGACGCGCGACCTGCAGCGCGACCTGATGCGGGTGCGCATGGTGCCCTTCGCCAGCCTGTCGGAACGCCTGTTCCGCGTGGCGCGCCAGACCGCCAAGGAACTGGAAAAACGCGTCAACCTCGACATCCGCGGCGGCGGCGTCGAAATCGACCGCAGCGTGCTGGAACAGATGGCCGCGCCGTTCGAACACCTGCTGCGCAACGCCATCGTGCACGGCATCGAGGCGCGCTCCGAGCGCGCCGGCGCAGGCAAGGGCGAGACCGGCGAAGTGCTGGTGCAGGTCGCCCAGCACGGCAACGAAGTCGCGATCGGGTTCAGCGACGACGGCGCCGGCCTGGACCTGGACCGCATCCGCGCCAAGGCGCGCGCGCTCGGCCTGGTCGCGCAGGACGCGGTGGTCTCCGATCATGACGCAGCCGAACTGATCTTCGAGCCCGGCTTCTCGACCGCCGACACGCTCACCGAACTGGCCGGCCGCGGCGTCGGCATGGACGTGGTGCGCTCCGAAGCGCATGCGCTGGGCGGCCGCGTCGCGGTCGAGTCCACGCCGGGCCAGGGTACGCGCTTCTCGATCCACCTGCCCCTGACCCTGGCGGTGGCCCAGGTGGTGCTGGTCAGCGCCGCCGGCCGCACCCACGCGCTGCCCTCGACCCTGGTGGAACAGGTGCTGCAGGTGCGCGACAGCGACCTGCTGGCGGCGCAGGCGGCCGGCACGATCGCCGCCGGCGGCCAGCCGCACGATTTATTCGCCCTCGACGCGCTGCTGGGCGAACCGGCAGCGGGCGGCGGCGCGCCGCAGAAACTGACGCCGGTGCTGGTGGTGCACGGCGCCAGCGGCCGCATCGCCCTGCGCGTCGACGAGGTGCTGGGCAACCGCGAAGTCGTGGTCAAGAACATCGGCCCGCAGCTGGCGCGCGTCCCCGGCATCGCCGGCGCCACCGTGCTGGGCACCGGCGAGATCGTGCTGATCCTCGACCCGGTGGTGCTGGCCGAACGCCCGGCCCCGGCCGGCGCACAGGTCGCGGAGATCGAAGAGGAACAGCGCGCGACCATCATGGTGGTCGACGACTCGATCACCGTGCGCCGCGTGACCCAGCGCCTGCTGGAGCGCGAGGGCTACGGCGTGATGCTGGCCAAGGACGGCATCGACGCGCTGGAACAGATCGAAGCGGCGGCGCCGGACCTGATGCTGGTCGATATCGAGATGCCGCGCATGGACGGCTTCGACCTGACGCGCGAGGTGCGCGAGAATCCGCTGACGCGCGGGATTCCGGTCATCATGATCACGTCGCGTACTGCCGACAAGCACCGCAACTATGCCTTGGGGCTTGGGGTGAATGCGTACTTCGGGAAGCCGTATCAGGAGGCGGTGTTGTTGGCGGCGATTGAGGAGTTACTCAAGAAGGGTTAGGGGCTGTTCGACGAACTTGGGGGAATTGATGCCAGTGGCATCAATCCCGCCTTCGCGGGAAGTCGTAGGCGCCAGTGGCGCGTACGACGGTCTTTAGAGCAGTGGTGAAAATAACGTCAGCGTAGCTCAAGCACGTCGTTCCGGCGAAGGCCGGAACCCAAGTTTGCGTGATCAGCCTGCGGCCTTTTTCACGACCGCAAACCGCTCGAGCGTCCGCTTACGCGCAGCATCGTGCTCGACGACAGGCAGCGGATAATCCTGCCCAAGAACGACTCCTTTTTCGGCCAGCACCTCCTCCGCCACCAGCCACGGCGCATGAATCTCCTTCGCGCTCAACAGCTTCAGGGCCGGCACCCACTCCCGAATGAACTCCCCATGCGCATCGAACCGCGTCGACTGCGACACCGGATTGAAAATCCTGAACCACGGCTGCGCATCGCACCCCGTCGACGCCGCCCACTGCCAGCCCCCGTTGTTCGACGCCAGCTCGTAGTCGTTCAGCTTCAGCGCGAAATACCGCTCCCCGCGCCGCCAGTCGACTCCCAGGTCCTTGGTCAGAAAACTCGCCGTCACCATGCGCAGCCGGTTGTGCATGAAGCCAGTCTGGTTCAGCTGCGCCATCGCCGCGTCCACCAGCGGATAGCCGGTACGCCCCTCGCACCAGGCCGCGAACAGTTCTTCGGCTTCGTCCCCGCTTTCCCACGCCAGCGCATCGAAGGCCGGCTTGAACGAGCGCTCCACGACATGCGGATTGCGCGCCAAAATCATCGAATAGAAATCGCGCCAGATGAGTTCCGACAGCCACACCGAGGCCCCGGCGCCGCCGGCGCCGTTCTCCGCCATCTGGCGCGCGGTGCGCACCAGGTGGCGGATCGAGGTGGTGCCGAAGCGCAGGTGGACCGACAGGCGCGAGGTGCTGTCCTCGGCCGGAAAGTCGCGCGCGCGGCCGTAGTCGGCGATGCGGTTCACGAAGTCCTCGAACAGCATCTCGGCGCCTTCCATCCCGGCCGGCAGCGGCGGCTCGCCGGGCGCGAAACCGATCTCCTCGAGCGAGGGCAGGGCCGGCGTGCCGGACGGCGGCGGCGCGAAGTTGTGGGCGTACGGGTCGACCGGCCAGGCGGCCAGCGTCTCCGGCATCGCCGCCAGGCGTTTGAGCCAGGCATTCTTGTACGGCGTGAACACCGAGAACGGTCCCTTTGCCAGGGTCAACACCTCGTGCTGCTCGAAAATGACCTGGTCCTTGAACTTCAAGAATTGCCTGCCGTCAGCCCTCAGGCGCTCCTCCATTTGTGCGTCACGTTCGACCGCCTCGGGTTCATAATCGGCACATACCAACACCGCGTCGACGTCCAATTCGGCGGCCAGCGCGGGAACCACTTCAAGAGGGCGGCCCTGCCGCACGATCAGACAAGCACCGAGCCGGCGCAGTTCGGCATCGAGACTGGCGATGCTCGCGTGAATGAAACGCACCCGCCGGTCGTCACGGGGCAGCGGGTCCAGGATATCGCTGTCATAAACGAAAACGCAGTGCACACGATTGGATGAGGTCAAGGCCTGGTAGAGGGCCGCATGGTCGAATGCGCGAAGGTCCCGCCGGAACCAAACCAAAGAGTTGCTCATATTCATCATCGTGTGCGGGGTCAAGGTGGCGGCCGATTTTACTGGGTAGGATTCTTCCTAGCGGTACAAGGAAGCAGGGAGGCGGGACAGTTGCGGGGCGCACGAGCGGGTTCGACCGGTATCGCGGGTCAGCCAAAAGAGGCGCTTAAGTGGCCGTTCAGCCAATTCAGTGTAAACTATCGAAAAGCGTGTTGTTGTGTTGTGGACACCTTCGGTTGCAGACCTTGTCTATTAGCGCTGTCGATAAACCAGAGTGAGCCCATGTGAGAGTAGCGTATGAAGAAAAGCAAAGTTGGCAACACTCTACCGAAGCCCGGCATGCCACCGGAAGCTGAAACGACGCTCGGCAAGATCGGCCCCGCTCCGTCCGGACTGAATCTCGCCAACCATTTCCTGATCGCGATGCCGTCGATCCAGGATCCGATCTTCGGCGGCACCGTCGTCTACGTCTGCGAGCACAACGAAAAGGGCGTGCTCGGCGTGGTCATCAACAAGCCGACCGACATGACCATGGACGTGCTGTTCGACCGCGTCGACCTGAAACTCGCCCCCGGCCTGCGTTCTTCCGTGACCGACCAGCCGATCATGTTCGGCGGCCCGGTCCAGGACGACCGCGGCTTCGTGCTGCACACGCCCAGCGGACGCTACTCGTCCTCGCTCACCGTCACCGACGACGTCGCCTTCACCACCTCGATCGACGTGCTGGAAGCGGTCGCCAGCGGCGCCGGCCCGGCCCGCATGCTGGTCTCGATCGGCTATGCCGGCTGGAGCCCGGGCCAGCTCGAGGAAGAACTCTCGCGCAACGGCTGGCTCACCGTCGGCGCCGATGCCAAGGTCCTGTTCGACCTGCCGATCGAGGAACGCTATACCGCCGCCATCAAACTGCTGGGAATCGATCCGCTCATGCTCGCGACTGAAGCCGGCCATGCATAAGGGGTTGTTTCCCTGATGGTCGACATCGTATTTGGCTTCGACTTCGGGGTGAAGCGCATCGGCATTGCCATGGGCAACACCCTTACCTGGCAGGCGCAACCCTTGACCGTCATCAAGGCGGTCGATAACGCCACCCGTTTCCAGGTCATCGGCGACCTCATCAACGAATGGAAGCCGGCCCGCCTCATCGTGGGCGAGCCCTTCCATCCCGACGGCGCCGAGCACGACATGACCTTGCGCAGCCGGCGCTTCGCCAACCAGCTCCACGGCCGCTTCAATCTCCCTGTCGAACTCGTCGACGAGCGCTACTCGTCCGCCGTCATCCCGCACAAGCGCGGCGAGGTCATCGACGCCAAGGCGGCCGCCATTATTTTGCAACAATACTTTGACGCTCATGCCAACATCTAATCAAGAGTACGACGCGGAGGCGCTGTACCGCGAGCTGCTGGGCCAGGTCCGCGCGGGCCTGGACGGGGTCGCGGACGCCGCCATCGTCGGCATCCATTCCGGCGGCGCCTGGCTGGCCGAACGGCTGGCCAAGGACCTGGATCTCAGCAATCGCCTGGGTTCCATCGACGTCTCCTTCTACCGCGACGACTACGCCAAGAAGGGCCTGCATCCGGACGTGAAGCCGACCCACATCCGCTTCCCGGTCGACGGCGCGACCGTGGTGCTGGTGGACGACGTGCTGCAGACCGGCCGCACCGTGCGCGCCGCGATCAACGTGCTGTTCGACTACGGCAGGCCAAGCTGCATCCGCCTGGCGGCCCTGGCCGACCGCGGCGGACGCGAGCTGCCGGTGGCGCCGGATTACGTGGGCACCCGCGCCACCCTCGCGCCGAACCAGTCGCTGTGCCTGCAGCGCGACGACGCCGGCCAACTCTCGCTGACCATTGAAGTTGAACACACCGACAATGTCCAAGATCTTTCTTAATCCGCAACTGAACAAGCACGGCGAGCTGCTGCACCTGCTCTCGATCGAGGGCCTGCCGAAGTCCATCCTGAACCACATCCTCGACACCGCATCGAGCTTCGTCTCGATCTCGGACCGCGAGGTCAAGAAGGTCCCGCTGATGCGCGGGAAGAGCGTGTTCAACCTCTTCTTCGAGAACAGCACGCGCACCCGCACCACCTTCGAGATCGCGGCCAAGCGCCTGTCGGCCGACGTCATCAACCTGAACATCCAGGCTTCCTCGGCCAGCAAGGGCGAGTCGCTGCTGGACACCATCGACAACCTGTCGGCCATGCACGCCGACATGTTCGTGGTGCGCCACGCCCAGTCGGGCGCCCCCTACCTGATCGCCAAGCACCTGATCGAGACGCAGCAGTCGCACGTGCACGTCGTGAACGCCGGCGACGGCCGCCACGCGCACCCGACCCAGGGCCTGCTCGACATGTACACGATCCGCCACTACAAGCAGGATTTCACCAACCTGCGCGTGGCCATCGTCGGCGACATCCTGCACAGCCGCGTGGCGCGTTCGGACATCCACGCGCTGACCACGCTCGGCGTGCCGGAAGTGCGCGCGATCGGCCCGCATACCCTGCTGCCGGGCGGCCTGGAGCAGATGGGCGTGCGCACCTTCACCAACATGGATGAGGGCCTGAAGGACGTCGACGTCATCATCATGCTGCGCCTGCAGAACGAACGCATGAGCGGCGCGCTGCTGCCCTCGGCGCAGGAATACTTCAAGAGCTACGGCCTGACCCCGGAACGCCTGGCGCTGGCCAAGCCGGACGCGATCGTGATGCACCCGGGGCCGATGAACCGCGGCGTCGAGATCGATTCGGCGGTGGCCGACGGCAGCCAGGCGGTGATCCTGCCGCAGGTGACCTTCGGCATCGCGGTACGCATGGCAGTGATGAGCATTTTGGCGGGAACCCAGGCATGAAACACCATATCAAGAACGGGCGTGTGATCGACCCGGCAAACGGCATCGACCAGGTGACGGACCTCTTCATCGCCGACGGCGTGATCGCCGGCCTCGGCGCGGCCCCCGATGGCTTCGTGGCCGACAACGTCATCGACGCCACTGGCCTGGTGGTCGCGCCGGGCCTGGTCGACCTGTCGGCGCGCCTGCGCGAGCCGGGCTACGAATACAAGGCGACGCTGGAATCGGAAATGCAGGCGGCGGTGCAGGGCGGCGTGACGACGCTGGTCTGCCCGCCCGACACCGACCCGGTGCTGGACGAACCCGGGCTGGTGGAGATGCTCAAGCACCGCGCGCGCATCCTGAACCAGGCCAACGTCCACCCGCTGGGCGCGCTGACCATGGGCCTGAAGGGCCAGGCGCTGACCGAGATGGCCGAGCTGACCGAAGCCGGCTGCATCGGCTTCGCCCAGGCCGAGGAACCGATTTTAGATACCACCGTGCTGCTGCGCGCCATGCAGTACGCGAAAACCTTCGGCTTCACGGTCTGGCTGCGCCCGCAGGACGCCCACATCGGCCGCGGCGGCGTCGCCCACAGCGGTCCGCTGGCCTCGCGCCTGGGCCTGTCCGGCGTGCCGGTGATGTCCGAGACCATCGCCCTGCACACCATCTTCGAGCTGATGCGCGCCACCGGCGCCCGCGTGCACCTGTGCCGGATGTCCTCCGCAGCCGGCCTGGCGCTGGTCGCCGCGGCCAAGAAGGAAGGCTTGCCGGTCACCTGCGACGTCGGCGCCCACCACCTGCACCTGACCGATGCGGATATCGGCTTCTTCGACTCCAATGCCCGCTTCACGCCGCCGTTGCGCAGCCAGCGCGACCGCGATGCGATCCGCGACAGCCTGCTGGACGGCACCATCGACGCGATCTGTTCGGACCACACGCCGGTGGACGACGACGAGAAGCTGCTGCCCTTCGCCGAAGCCTCGCCCGGCGCGACCGGCCTCGAGCTGCTGCTGTCGCTGGTGCTGAAGTGGACCGAGGACCAGCGCGGCAGTGATGCGCTGCCGCGCGCGCTGGCCAAGGTGACGTCCGATGCCGCCCGTATCGCCGGGCTGCCGGCCGGGACCCTGTCCGTGGGCGCCGCCGCCGACGTGGTGCTGTTCGACCCGGATGCGCGCTGGAAGGTCGAGCGCCGTGCGCTGGCGAGCCAGGGCAAGCACACGCCCTTCCTCGGCTACGAGCTGGCCGGGCAGGTGCGTGCGACCGTCGTGCGCGGCCGCGTGGCGTTCCAGCGCTAGTCAAGCAGGGCGGCTTGCCGCCGCCCGTTTCCTGACCCGTGAAACTCTGGCTTGCCCTGCGCCTGGCGCGCGTACTGGTCCACCTGGTGGCGGGCCTGGCGACCTGCGCGCTGCTGTTTCCGCTCGCCTCGAAGGGTGCGCGCGAGCGCCTGACGCGGCGCTGGTCGCGCAAACTGCTCGGCATCTGCCGCGTCACGGTCGAGCAGGTGGAGGTCGCGCCGGCGCTGGAACACGCGCTGGTCGTCGCCAACCACGTCTCCTGGCTCGACATCTTCGTCATCAACGCCCTGCATCCCTGCCGCTTCGTGGCCAAGGCCGAGATCCGTTCCTGGCCGGTGCTGGGCTGGCTGGCGGCCGGCGCCGGCACCATCTTCATCGCGCGCGGCAACCGGCGCGAGCTGCGCCACATCTTCAAGGGCATCGTCACCGTGCTGGCGCAGGGCCAGCGCGTCGGCCTGTTCCCGGAAGGGACCACGTCGAAGCAGGGCGAGGTGCTGCCCTTCCACGCCAACCTGTTCGAGGCCGCCATCGACGCCAAGGTGGCGGTGCAGCCCTTCGCGCTGGCCTACCTGGACGGCGCGGGGCGCTTCCATCCTTCGATCGACTACGTCGGCGACACGACTTTTGTGGACAGCATGTTCGCGATCCTGCGGGGCCCGCCGGTGCGTGCGCGCCTGAGCAGCCTGGCGCCGATCGACGCCACCGGCGCCCACCGCCGCGAGCTGGCCGAACAGACGCAGACCGCAGTCGCCCAAGCCCTGGTCTCTGATTCATAAAAAGAATCACAGAACGCTGAATCATATATTGGACAAATCACCGGTGGCTTGGCACGCTGGTGCTTTGCTTCGTCCGCATTCCGAGGAGACCACCATGCCGACTTACCGTTCCCGCACCACCACCCAGGGCCGCAACATGGCCGGCGCCCGCGCCCTGTGGCGCGCCACCGGGATGAAGGACGGCGACTTCGAGAAACCGATCATCGCCGTCGTGAATTCCTTCACCCAGTTCGTGCCCGGCCACGTGCACCTGAAGGACCTGGGCCAGCTGGTGGCGCGCGAGATCGAGGCCAGCGGCGGCGTCGCCAAGGAGTTCAACACCATCGCGGTCGACGACGGCATCGCCATGGGCCACGGCGGCATGCTGTATTCGCTGCCCTCGCGCGACCTGATCGCCGATTCGGTCGAGTACATGGTCAACGCCCACTGCGCCGACGCGATGGTGTGCATCTCGAACTGCGACAAGATCACGCCCGGCATGCTGATGGCCGCGATGCGCCTGAACATCCCGGTGGTGTTCGTCTCGGGCGGCCCGATGGAGGCCGGCAAGGTGGTCAAGGTCGTCGACAACGGTAAAAAAGTCATCAAGCTCGACCTGATCGACGCCATGATCAAGGCCGGCGACAGCAGCGTGTCCGACGCCGACGTGGCGGAAGTGGAACGCTCGGCCTGTCCGACCTGCGGGTCCTGTTCCGGCATGTTCACCGCGAACTCGATGAACTGCCTGACCGAGGCGCTGGGCCTGTCGCTGCCGGGGAACGGGACCATCGTCGCTACCCACGCGGACCGCAAGGAGCTGTTCCTGCGCGCCGGCCGCCTGATCGTCGAGCTGGCAAAACGCCATTACGAGGGCGACGATTACTCGGTGCTGCCGCGCTCGATCGCCACCAAGGCGGCGTTCGAGAACGCGATGGCGCTGGACGTCTCGATGGGCGGCTCGACCAACACCGTGCTGCACCTGCTGGCGGCCGCCCACGAGGCGCAGGTGGAATTCACCATGGCCGACATCGACCGCATCTCGCGCAAGGTGCCCTGCCTGTGCAAGGTCGCGCCGATGACCGACAAGTACCACATCGAGGACGTGCACCGCGCCGGCGGCATCGTCTCGATCCTGGGCGAGCTGGCGCGCGCCGGGCTGCTGGACACCTCGCTCCCCACCGTGCACAGCGCCTCGGTGGGCGAGGCGATCGAGAAGTACGACATCAAGCGCAGCATTGATGCGGCGGTGCACCAGCTGTTCCGCGCGGCGCCGGGCGGCGTGCCGACCCAGGTGGCGTTTTCCCAGGCCGAGCGTTTCGAGGCGAATGACCTCGACCGTTCCAACGGCTGCATCCGCGACCGCGAGCACGCGTATTCGCAGGACGGTGGCCTGGCGGTCCTGTACGGGAACATCGCCGAGAAGGGCTGCATCGTGAAAACGGCGGGGGTGGACGAGAGCATCCTGAAGTTCTCCGGCAAGGCGCGCGTGTTCGAGAGCCAGGACGCGGCGGTGGAAGCGATCCTGGGCGACACGGTCCACGCCGGCGACGTGGTCATCATCCGCTACGAGGGGCCGAAGGGTGGGCCGGGGATGCAGGAGATGCTGTATCCGACCTCGTACATCAAGTCCAAGGGACTGGGCAAGGCCTGCGCGCTGTTCACGGACGGGCGCTTCTCGGGTGGCTCGTCGGGCCTGGTGATCGGCCACGCCTCGCCGGAAGCGGCCGAGGGCGGCGCGATCGGGCTGGTGGAGGAGGGGGACTTCATCGACATCGACATCCCGGCGCGCACCATCAACCTGCGCGTCTCGTTCGAAGAGCTGGCGCACCGGCGCGCGAAGATGGAAGAGCGTGGCGCCGATGCCTGGCAGCCGGTCGGGCGCGAGCGCTACGTCTCGCAAGCCCTGCAGGCCTACGCCGCATTGACCACGTCTGCCGACCGCGGCGCCGTGCGCGATCTCAGCCAGCTGCGCCGCTGAACGATCCGAACCGGCGCCGTTCCCGGCGCCGGCGTCATTTCTTGCCGCTGTGTTCCCGGTACTCGGGACAATCCACCTGCAACAGCGAGCGGTCATCCAGGCACACCGCCGTCAGCTTCCCACCCCACACGCAGCCGCTGTCCAGCCCCACCAGGTTCGGCCTGAGGATCAGGCCCAGCGCCGACCAGTGCCCGAACACGACGGTCACATCCTGCGTGCGCCGCTGCGGCAGGTCGAACCACGGCAGCAGCCCCGACCCCTCCGGCCCGCGCTCGCTTTCCTTGTGCAGGAAATCCATGCGTCCATCCGGCGTGCACAGGCGCATGCGGGTCAGCGCGTTGACGATGCAGCGCAGCCGCGCCATACCGGTGAGGTCATCGCTCCACTGGTCCGGCTCGTTGCCGTACATCGCCGAGAGAAAATCGATCCACCCGTCGCCGCGCAGCACGCTCTCGACCTCGTGCGCCAGCGCCAACGTCTGCGCCGCATCCCACTGCGGCGCCACGCCCGCATGCACCAGCAGATGCGCGTCGACGAACATCGCCAGCGGCCGATAACGCAGCCAGGCGATCAACTCATCGCGGTCGGGCGCGGCCAGGATCTCGTCGAGCGTGTCGCTGCGGCTGGTGCGCTGGGCGCCGACCGCCACCGCGATCAGGTGCAGGTCGTGATTACCCAGCAGCGCTTCGACGCGGCCGGGATTGTCTTCGGTGAGCGCCTTCATGCGGCGCAGCGCGGTGAGCGAATCGGGGCCGCGGTTGATCAGGTCACCGACGAATAAAATGCGCGACTGCGTTTGTCCGTGACGCTGCGCATCCTCGTGAATGCAGTCGATCAGGAGCCGCGCTTCGTGGGCACAGCCTTGCAGGTCGCCGATGGCGTAGGTTCTCATGTTGTTCTTATCTGGTGTGGCCTGGAAGCTTGGATACTAAATGATTTTGCGCCCCGATGCAGGACGCATTTGATCCAATCGCGAACGCGCGCCGCACGATCCATTTTGTCGCCGGAGGCCCTCATCTATTCCGGTACAATGAACTCATATCGATCGAAAAGAGTGCCGCGGATTTTCCGCAGGGCCGCACGGAAACGGCCTGCCTATTTGCACCGAAAGAATAATAATGTTCTCCTTTTTCGTCAGTTTCGTATCCTGTGCGCTGCTGACTCTGCTAGTAATCAAGTATGCGAAGCGCAATGGCACGGCGCTGGACAACAATTATGGCGGCGTGCAGAAGTTTCATTCCCATTCGGTCGCGCGCATCGGCGGCGTGCCGATCTATCTCGCGGTCCTGATCACCGGCGCCATTTCGTCATTGCGCGAAGGAGGCTATGGCGCGTGGATCGCGCCTTTGCTCGGATGCGCATGCATCGCAATGGCGGGCGGTATCGTCGAAGACCATACCGGCCGCGTTTCGCCGGCGCGCCGGCTGCTGCTCACCATGCTCGCCGCACTCATCGCCTATTACCTGCTCGATGCGAAACTGGTGCGCCTCGATTATCCGGGCGGCGTGCTGCAGCTCGATCTCGCGTGGATCGTGCTGCCGCTGACGGTGCTCGCGGTGGCGGGCATCGCGAATGCGGTGAACATCATCGACGGCTTCAACGGCCTGGCCGGCGTGGTCAGCATTTGCATGCTGCTGTCGCTGGCCTACGTGGCGCTGCAGGTGGGCGATACCTTCGTGCTGGTGACGGCGATGGTGGTCGCCGGCGCCACCGCCGGATTCCTGATCTGGAATTATCCGGTGGGCCTGATTTTCCTCGGCGACGGCGGCGCCTACTTCCTCGGTTTCATGCTCGGCGAACTGGCGCTGCTGCTGGTGATGCGCAATCCGCAGGTGTCCACCTGGTATGCGGCGCTGCTGCTGATTTATCCGGCTTTCGAAACGATATTCTCCGCTTACCGCCGCATGTTTGTGCGCGGTAAATCACCGGCGCTGCCGGACGGAATTCATCTGCATAGTTTGATATTCCGGCGTATCGTGCAATGGACGGTCGGTCCGCGCGAAGCGCGCGCTTTGATGAAACGGAACGCGCGCACCTCGCCTTATTTATGGCTGTTTTCGCTGATGGCCGTGATTCCTGCAACGGTGTTCTGGAAAAACACCGGTGTGCTGATCTTCTTCAGTCTGTTGTTTATAATCAGTTACCTGTGGTTATATGCGCGTATTGTTCGATTCAAGTCGCCCCGTTGGCTCTTTTGGAACAGGAAAGACTAGTAGTTGGATATTAATGTAGTATATTGCGACAATTGGTGATTTTCTCACCTTGGCTGTTTCAACCTTAACTATCGAGGGAACGAAGATGGATCTGTCCAATATGTCCGTAGCTGATTTGCGCAACCTGCAGGAACAAATCAAGCAGGAAATGAAGAAGCGCGAAACGCAGGACCTGCAGAAAGCGCGTGAACAAATCCTGGCGATCGCCCAGAGTGTCGGCGTGCCCCTCAAGGACCTGCTGGCAACCGGCGGCCGTGGCGGCAGCTCGTCCAAGGGCAATACCGTGGCGGTGCGCTATCGCCATCCGGACAATGCTTCGCAGCAGTGGACCGGCCGTGGCCGTCAGCCGAAGTGGGTCAAGGAATGGGTCGAAGGCGGCAAGTCGCTGGACAAGCTGCGCGTCTGATCCTTCTTGAAGTTGTGCCGGCGTTCGGGCGCTATATAAGCGCCTGAACCGCCCTCCACACGCGGTCCGTTCAATTCCCAAGAAACGCCGCTTGCCGCTACAATAGCGCGATCATTTGTCATTCTTCCATTTGTTAATCCATTAATTTGCGCCGAGGCCTTGCCCTCACTGGCTGCACAGCCGCAGTACAGCCGACTTGCGCGCCCCAGCTTTCCAAGGAAACCATGGTTGCTCTCTCCAAAACGATCTTCAAGGCCTATGACATCCGCGGCGTCATCGACAAGACGCTCGACGAAGGCATCGCCCGCCACATCGGCCGCGCATTCGGCGCTGCCGCCCTGGCGAAGGGAGAGAAGAAGGTCGTGATCGGCCGCGACGGCCGCCTGTCGGGCCCGGGCCTGGCCGCGGCGCTGGGCGAAGGCCTGCGCGACGCCGGCGTCGACGTGATCGACCTCGGCATGGTCGCCACCCCGATGGTCTACTTCGCCACCAACGTGCTCGACACCCGCTCGGGCATCATGGTCACCGGCAGCCACAACCCGCCGGACTACAACGGCTTCAAGATGGTGATGGCGGGCGAGGCGATCTACGGCGACGCGATCACCGCGCTGCACGACAGCATCGCAGCCTACGACGGCGCCATCGCAGGCCAGCGCGGCGAGTACGGCACCCACGATATCCGCGCCGCCTACCTGGAACGCATCATTGGCGACGTCAAGATCGCACGCCCGATCAAGATCGCGGTCGACTGCGGAAACGGCGTGGCCGGCGCCTTCGCCCCCGACCTGTTCCGCGGCATGGGCTGCGAGGTCGTCGAGCTGTTCTGCGAAGTGGACGGCCACTTCCCGAACCACCACCCGGACCCGGCGCACCCGGAAAACCTGCAGGACTTGATCCGCGCCCTGCAGGACACCGATGCCGAGATCGGCCTGGCCTTCGACGGCGACGGCGACCGCCTCGGCGTCGTCACCAAGGATGGCCAGATCATCTTCCCGG
This sequence comes from Massilia phyllostachyos, assembly GCF_021044825.1. GTDB lineage: Bacteria > Pseudomonadota > Gammaproteobacteria > Burkholderiales > Burkholderiaceae_D > Telluria > Telluria phyllostachyos. The sequence continues at coordinate 573,448 of NZ_JAJNOC010000001.1, forward strand.
ACCGCCAAATGATGCTGTTCGCGTCCGACGTCCTGTCGCGCAACCCGGGCGCCGAGATCCTCTACGACGTCAAGTGCACGCGCCACCTCGGCCCCTGGATCGAAAAGGCCGGCGGCCGTCCGCTGATGTGGAAGACCGGCCACTCGCTGGTGAAGGCCAAGCTGAAGGAAACCGGTTCGCCGCTGGGCGGCGAGATGAGCGGCCACATCTTCTTCAAGGACCGATGGTACGGCTTCGACGACGGCCTGTACGCCGGCGCGCGCATGCTCGAGATCCTGACGAAAGAGGCCGATCCCTCGCAGCTGCTCAACAGCCTGCCGATCGCGTCGAGCACCCCGGAACTGCACCTGCACCTGAAGGAAGGCGAGAACTTTACCCTGATCGACAGCCTGCGCGCCAACGCGACCTTCCCGACTTCCGAGAAGATCAACCCCATTGACGGCCTGCGCGTGGAATACCCGGACGGCTTCGGCCTGGCGCGTTCCTCGAACACGACCCCGGTCGTGGTGCTGCGCTTCGAAGGCGAGAACCCTGAAGCGCTGGCGCGCATCCAGGGCGAATTCAAGAACGTGATCCTGGCCGCCAAGCCGGACGCCGAGCTGCCTTTCTGAGGACCTGCGTTTGAAGATCCTGCTGGTGCGCGTGTCCTCGCTGGGAGACGTGCTGCACAACCTGCCGATGGTGGCCGACATCCTGCGCCACCATCCCGGCGCCACCATCGACTGGGTGGTGGAAGAGGGCTATACCAGCCTGGTGCGCCTGAATCCGCACGTGCGGAAGATCATCCCCTGGGCGCTGCGCCGCTGGCGCAAGAGCCTCGGCAAGAAGGAGACGCGGGCCGAGATCAAGGCCTTCCTTAACACCCTGCGCGAGGAAGAATACGACGTCGTGTTCGACACCCAGGGCCTGCTCAAGACCGGCATCATCATGGGCGCCGCCCGTACCCGCAAGGGCGGGCGCAAGGTGGGCCTGGCCAACGGCAGCGAAGGCTCGGGCTACGAAGGCATCTCGCGCATCTTCCACACCAACAGCATCCCCCTGAGCCCGCGTACCCACGCGGTCGCGCGCGGCCGCCTGGTGGCCGGCGTGGCGCTCGGCTATGCGGTCGATACGCCGCCGGACTTCGGCCTGCCGGCGCCGCAGGCGGCGACGCGGCCGGCTTTCCTGCCGGCCGAGGATTACACCGTGTTCTTCCACGGGACTGCGCGCGACGCCAAGAAGTGGTCGCGCGCGAACTGGGTCGCGCTCGGCAAGGCGCTGGCGCCGATGCCGGTGCTGCTGCCCTGGGGCTCGCCGCAGGAGCTGGCCGAGGCTGAAGCGCTGGCGGCGCAGCTGCCGAACGGGCGCGTGCTGCCCAAATTGTCGATGATGGACGCGGTCTCCGTGGCCCAGCATGCGCGCCTGGCGGTCGGCGTCGATACGGGCCTCACCCACATCGCCGCCGCTTTTGTCCGCCCGACCGTCGAGATCTACGCCGATTCGCCGAAGTGGAAGACCGAGGGCAACTGGTCCGATCGGATCGTCAACCTCGGCGACCTGGGCAGCCCGCCGTCGGCCGAGGAAGTCATCGACGCGGCGCGCGGCCTGCTGGGGCGCGCGTGAGCCGTCTGCTGTATTCGCTGGCCTGGTACCTGGCGCTGCCGCTGGTGCTGGCCAGGCTGTGGTGGCGCGGGCGCCAGGAGCCGGGCTACCGCGCGCACTGGGCCGAGCGCCTCGGTTTCCCGGATGCGCCGGCCTCCGATCGCCTGACCTTGTGGGTGCACGCGGTCTCGGTCGGCGAGACCCGCGCCGCGGAACCGCTGGTCGAAGCGCTCCTTACGACATACCCCGACAGCCGCATCCTGCTCACCCACATGACCCCGACCGGCCGCGCCACCGGCAAGTCGCTGTTCGGCCACCATGGCGAGCGCGTGGTCCAGTCCTATCTGCCCTACGACACCGGCTTCATGGTCGGGCGATACTTAGAGCGCTTCCGGCCGCGCGTGTGCATCCTGATGGAGACCGAAGTCTGGCCGAACCTGGTCGCCGGCTGCGCCAGCGCCGGCGTGCCGGTGGCGCTGGTGAACGCGCGCCTGTCCGAGCGCTCGCTGCGCCGTGGCCGCAAGATGGGCGCCCTGATGCTGGATGCGGCCGCCGCGATTCCGCTGGTGGCCGCCCAGACCGAGGCGGACGCCGACCGTATCCGCTCGCTCGGCGCGCCAAAAGTCGCCATCACCGGCAGCATCAAGTTCGACGTGGTGCCGCCTGCCGCGGCCCTGGAGAAGGGCGCCTGGCTGCGCGCGCAGGCCGCCAACCGTCCGACCTTCCTGTGCGCCAGCACCCGTGAAGGCGAGGAAGCGCTGATCCTGGACGCCTGGGCGCGCGTGGACGGAAAGCCTGCAAACGCCTTGCTGGCGATCGTGCCGCGCCATCCGCAGCGTTTCGACGAGGTGGAGAAGATGGTCGCTGCGCGCGGCCTGAAGGTGGTGCGCCGCTCGCAGCTGGAGCATGGCGTGGGCGACGCCGACGTCCTGCTGGGCGATTCGATGGGCGAGATGTTCGCCTACTACGCCGCCTGCGACTGCACTTTCGTCGGCGGCAGCCTGATGCCGCTGGGCGGCCAGAACCTGATCGAGCCATGCGCCCTGGGCAAGCCGGTGCTGGTCGGCGAGCATACCTTCAACTTCGCCGACGCCACCGAGGAAGCGGTGGGCGACGGCGCCGCGATGCGGGTGCCGGATGCCGACGCCCTGATGGCCGCCGCCGTGCGCCTGCTGGAAGACGCGGCGGCGCGAAGCCATATGGGTGAGCGTGCGCTCGCTTTCGCCGGCCGCCACCGTGGCGCGACCCTGCGCACTGTTGAACTCCTGCGACAGCTGATCCGCTGAGATTTGCTACCATTCTCTCTTGGAGCTCGCATAAATACAGGGATACAGGGGATGCGCTATGTTGTCGTTTAATCACCCGAGACCGGTCAACAGCAATAAACCCGTCGCCGTGCTGGTGCAACAGCAGGACGACGACAAGGTGCTGCACGTGCCGGTCGGGACTGCCCCGGCGGAACCCCCGCTGGCGGCCGCCGCGTCCCTGCCCTTGTCCGAGCTGCACTTCTTCGTGCGCTACACCCTGGGCGAGTACATCGCCTTCATGTGGCAGCACGGCGGCTACCTGATCCGCCGCCGCCGCATCCGCTTCCCCGCCAGCCTCTACCTGCGCCTGAAGAGCACCCTGGGCGCCGCCGTCCACTTCGTCCTGCTCGGGCGCGGCCGCCGCACCTACGAATTCACGATCGACCAGCACGGCATCGTCCGCACCAGCGGCGGCGTGACCCTGATCGGCTGGGAAGACGTGATGGCGGTGCGCACCTATCCGCGCGGGTTCATGATGGTGCTGAAACGCGGGACGCTGCCGATTCCCTATCGGGCTCTTTCGGAAGCGCAGATGGGCGCGATGAAGCAATTAGCCGCAGCGCGAAGAGATTCGCTTCTGTAGGGTGGGCCTGGGCGGCCCCGCGGTCCTCCGCCCACGCGGTGATAGTTAGACGATGAACAGCCGCGCGGGCAGCATTAACGTGATTTGAACGCGTGGGCGGAGGACCGCCCACCCTACGAAATCAGTCGGTGAACAGCACCGGCATCTCGTGCGAGCGCTTCTTGAGCGCCAGCCGCGCCCCATCGTAATCCGGATACACCTCGCCCACCGCCGCCCAGAACGCCGGGCTGTGGTTCATCTCGCGCAGGTGCGCCAGCTCGTGCGCCACGACGTAGTCCACCAGCCCCAAGGGATAATGCACCAGGCGCCAGTTCAGGCGGATGTTGCCCTCCACCGTGCAGGAACCCCAGCGTGTGCCGGCCGAGGACAGCGCGAATGCGCGATAGGTCACCCCCAGCAGTGGCGCATAGTGGTCGAGACGCTCCTTGAACAGCTTCTTCGCCTCCGCCTGGAACCACAGCTTGACCCGCTCCTTGAGCTGCCATTCCGACAAGCCCGGCACTACGCCGATCCACAGCTCGCCGTTCGACGCATCGAACTGGCAGTGGCTGCGCGGCGCTTCCTCCAGCCGCAGCGTGATCTCGCCGCCGAGGTAGGGCAGGCGCGCGCCATCCTTCCATTCGACCGGCGCGCGTTCGAGGCGCTGGGCGCGCCGTTCACCGCGTTCGAGCAGCTTGGTGAGGATCCAGCGCTGCTTGGCACGGATCGCGTTGTCGATATCGAGCTGGCTGCAGCGGCGCGGCGCCGTCACGCGCAGGCCGTCGTCGTCGATCATGAAGCCGATCGAGCGGCGCGTGGAGCGGCGCAGGGCGTAGTCGACGGTGTGGGCGCCGAGCACGATGCGCTTGAGCGGCGGCTCGCCGTCGGCGACGGGAGGCGAGGGGATGAGATTGCGTGGCGCCGGAGGCGGCGCCTTGAACAGCGGCTGCGCCGGCGCCGCCGGTTTATCCGAGGGCTTGAGCGCCGCGAAGAAGTCCTGCGCAAACAGTTCCAGCTGGCTCGAGTCGACCTTTGACGACGCCATGGATTGCTGCGGTTTCGACTCCCTGATCTGGGCGCTGACGTCGCTCAGCCACCTCTGTAGGCGTGGGGCGAAATGACGCGCATTTCGGATTCTATCCAATTTTCGACCTCTTGCATCATGCTGTCGGGAGTGTGGCCTGCTGGCGAAATCGGCTTGCCGATCGAGACCGTCACCAGGCCGGGGCGCTTGATGAAGGAATTCTTGGGCCAGCATTCGCCTGAATTATGCGCGATCGGCACGACCACGCTTTGTGTTTCGATAGCCAGGCGCGTGCCGCCGCTCTTGTACTTGCCCTTCTGGCCGACCGGGATGCGGGTCCCTTCCGGGAACATGATGATCCACTGGCCGTCGGCCAGCCGGCGCTTGCCGTGGCGGACCACGTGGCCGAAGGCGTTCTTGCCCTGCTTGCGGTCGATCGGGATCATGCGCAGCAGGCCCATGGCCCAGCCGAAGAAGGGAATGTACAGGATTTCCTTCTTGAAGACGAAGACCAGGGGGCGGGTCAGGTTCGGCAGCAGGAAGATGGTCTCCCAGGCCGACTGGTGCTTCGACAGCACCACCGCCGGCGCGTCCGGCAGGTTCTCGTAACCCTTGAATTCATAGCGGATCCCGCAGATCACCTTGGCGCACCAGATGATGAAAACGTTCCAGCGCGAGGTCACCCAGAAGCGCTTGTTGTAGGGCAGGGGCGCGGCCAGGAAGCAGATGCAGGCCCAGACCACGGTGGCCACGATCATGATGACCGTGAAGAGCAGGGAACGCAGGAACAGACTGAAGGTGTGCAAAGGGGCTCCGGACGAATTTCTGGTTTGGACGGTGATGCTTGTTTTTGTATGCTGCTCAGTCAGGCCGCTGTGCCGCGGTCTTCAGGAAGGACTGTACCATCGAAGCGAGGTCGGGGAAAACCTGGGTGCCCGGCGGCAGGCCGCCGGTCTGTTGCGTTTTCTCCCCTTTGCCGGTCAGGACCAGGTAGGGCACGCAGCCCAGGCGAAAGCCCGCCTGCAGGTCGCGCAGCGAGTCGCCGACCGTCGGCACGCCCTTCAGGCTCACCTTGAAGCGCTTGCTGATCTCCTCGAACATGCCGGCCTTGGGTTTGCGGCAGTCGCAGTTGTCGATCGCGGCGTGCGGGCAGAAGAAGATGGCGTCGATGTCGGCGCCCACCAGCTGGGCGCTGGCGTGCAGTTTCTGGTGGATCGCGTTCAGGGTCGTCATGTCGAACAGTTCGCGCGCGATGCCCGACTGGTTCGAGGCGATGACGACCCGGTAACCCGCCTGGTTCAGGCGGGCGATCGCTTCCAGCGAGCCGGGGATGGGAATCCACTCCGCCGGCGACTTGATGAAGTCCGGCGAATCGTGGTTGATGACCCCATCCCGGTCGAGGATGATGAGTTTCATGGCACTACCTTCAAAAGCTTACGCGGCGAGTTTCGAGATGTCGGCCACGCGGTTCATCATGCCGTGCAGCTTCGACAACAGCGCCAGGCGGTTGTTGCGCAGGTTGACGTCTTCCGCCATCACCATCACGTCGTTGAAGAAGGCGTCGACTTCGTCCTTCATCAGCGCCAGGGTCTTGAGGGCGCCGGTGAAGTCGCCCTTCTCGAACGCAGTGGTGACATCGCCCTCGAGCTGCTGCATGCGGGCGGCCAGCGCCTGTTCGGCCGCTTCCACCAGCAGTTCCTGTTTGATCGAAGCATCCGCCGGCATCGCTTCCTCGTTCTTCTTGAGGATGTTGGTGATGCGTTTGTTGGCGGCGGCCAGCGAGCTTGATTCCGGCAGGGCGGCAAAGGCCTGCACCGCTTCCAGGCGCTGGACGACGTCGTCGACGCGGTCCGGGTTCTGGGCCAGCACGGCTTCGACTTCGTTCGGCGAGAAGCCGCGCTCGCGCAGCATGCCGCGCAGGCGGTCCAGCATGAAGTCCTTCACTTCGCCCGACGGGTCCTTGAACGCGGCCTGGCCCGCGAACACGCCGGCGGCATCGCCCAGCAGTTCGGACAGCGACAGCGGCAGGCGCTTCTCGACCAGCATGCGCATCACGCCCAGGGCGTGGCGGCGCAGCGCGAACGGATCCTTCTCGCCGGTCGGCTGCAGGCCGATGGCCCAGATGCCGACCAGGGTTTCCAGCTTGTCGGCCAGCGCGACCGCCAGGCCGGTATTGGTCGACGGCAGGGCGTCGCCGGCAAAGCGCGGCTGGTAGTGCTCGGAGGCGGCCTTGGCCACTTCCTCGTGCTCGCCGTCGTGACGCGCATAGTAGGTGCCCATGATGCCCTGCAGCTCGGGGAACTCGCCGACCATGTCGGTCAGCAGGTCGGCCTTGGACAGGCGCGCGCCGCGTTCGGCCAGCGCCACGTCGTAGCCGAGGCGCTTCGCGATACTGGTCGCCAGCTTCGTCACGCGTTCGCTGCGCTCGGCCTGGGTGCCCAGCTTGTTGTGGTAGACCACGTTCGACAGCTGCGGCAGGCGCGACTCCAGCGTCTTCTTCTTGTCCTGCTCGAAGAAAAACTTGGCGTCCGACAGGCGCGGGCGCACCACGCGCTCGTTGCCGCCGACGATGGCGGCCGGATCGTCGGTGGCGATGTTCGACACGATCAGGAAGCGCGAACGCAGCTTGCCGTCGTTATCGGTCAGCGCGAAGTACTTCTGGTTCGTCTGCATGGTCAGGATCAGGCATTCCTGCGGCACCGCCAGGAATTCGTCCTCGAAGCGGCACGCGTAAACGACCGGCCATTCGACCAGCGCGGCCACTTCATCGAGCAGCGACTCGGGCATCAGGACGCGGTCGGCGCCGGCTTTTTCCAGCAGCTGCGAACGGATGCTTTCCTTGCGCGCCTCGGCGGAGGACAGCACCTTGCCTTCGGATTCCAGCACCTGCGCGTACTGGTCGGCGTGCGGCACGGTGATCTCGCCGCCATGCGACAGGAAGCGGTGACCCATGGTCTGGCGGCCGGCCGTCAATCCCAGCAGGGACAGCGGCAGCACCTGCTCGCCGTGCAGGGCGAGCAGCAGGTGTACCGGGCGCACGAACTGCACGGTCGCGCCGTCCGGACGCTGGTAGCTCATGACCTTCGGAATCGGCAGCTTGGACACGGTCTCCTGCAGCACGTCCTGCAGGGCCCCGGCCAGCGCGCTGCCGCTTGCGGTGTAGGTGTAGAAGAAGGATTCGGCCTTTCCGTCCTGGGCGCGTTCGAGGTCGCTGATCTGCAGGTCGGGGAAGCCGAGGGCCGCCAGCTTCTTGGCCAGCGGCGCGGACGGGTTGCCGTCCTTGTCCAGCGCGACCGACACCGGCAGCACTTTTTCGCGGATCGACTTGTCGGGCGAGGTGCCGCGCACATTGGTGATGGTGACGGCCAGGCGGCGCGGGGTGGCGTGGGCCGTGGCGACGCTGTCGCTTTCGAGGAAGTCGCGCGCCTTCAGGCCATTGGCGATGCCGTTGGCGAAGGCGGCGCCCAGTTTCACGAGCGCCTTTGGCGGCAGTTCTTCGGTCTGGATTTCGACGAGGAGAGTCTGGTTCATGGTCATGTTCTGTTCTTCTTCTTAGGCGGCGGCTTTGGCGGCGCCTGGCAGCATCGGGAAGCCCAGCTTCTCGCGCGAATCGTAATAGGCCTGCGCCACCAGGCGCGACAGCGTGCGCACGCGGCCGATGTAGGCGGCGCGTTCGGTCACCGAGATGGCGCCGCGCGCGTCCAGCATGTTGAAGCTGTGCGAGGCCTTCATGATCTGCTCGTAGGCCGGCAGCGTGAGCTGCAGTTCGATCAGGCGCTTGGCTTCGGATTCGTGGTTGGCGAAAGCCTGGAACAGCAGCTCGGTGTTCGCGTGCTCGAAGTTGTAGGTCGACTGCTCGACTTCGTTCTGGTGGAAGACGTCGCCGTATGACAGGGTCTTCTTGACGCCGTTTTCTTCCCACTCGGTCCACACCAGGTCGTAGACGTTCTCGACGCCCTGCAGGTACATCGCCAGGCGCTCGATGCCGTAGGTGATCTCGCCCAGCACCGGCTTGCAATCGAGGCCGCCGACCTGCTGGAAGTAGGTGAACTGGGTGACTTCCATCCCGTTCAGCCAGACTTCCCAGCCCAGGCCCCAGGCGCCCAGGGTCGGGCTTTCCCAGTCGTCCTCGACGAAGCGCACGTCGTTCTTCTTCAGGTCCAGGCCCAGGGCTTCCAGCGAACCGAGGTAGAGGTCGAGGATGTTTTCCGGGGCGGGCTTGAGCACCACCTGGTACTGGTAGTAGTGCTGCAGGCGGTTCGGGTTCTCGCCGTAGCGGCCATCCTTCGGGCGGCGCGAGGGCTGCACATAGGCGGCGCGCCAAGGCTCCGGTCCGATCGCACGCAGGAAGGTGCCGGTGTGGAAGGTGCCGGCGCCGACTTCCATGTCGTAGGGCTGCAGCAGGGCGCAACCCTGCTTGTCCCAGTAGGTCTGCAGGGTGAGGATGATTTGTTGGAATGTGAGCATGTGGTGGGCGCCGCGGGGTTGGTGCCGCGGTCGCGGTAAATTTGCCAAATGACCAATTCTACTGAATTTTGGCCAGGGGCTGGGGCGTGATTCGACTCAGCAGTAGGAATTTGTAGGGTGGGCGGTCCTCCGCCCACCCTACGAAACCCGTTGGCGGTACTGGCGGCCGGCGAACCAGGCGCCGAGCAGCATGAGGGCGCCCAGCAGCAGGAAGGCTTGGTTGCCGAAGCGGACGTAAGGCGTCAACCCTTCGGTGCCGCGCACGGTCGCGCTCAGGACGCCGCGTCCATAGAAGGGCAGCGCCTGCGTCACCTTGCCGCGCCCGTCGATGATGGCGGTCGCGCCGTTATTGGTCGAGCGCAGCATCGGCCGCCCGGTCTCGATCGCGCGCATCTGCGAGATCTGCAGGTGCTGCGGGATCGCCACCGACTCGCCATACCACGCCAGGTTCGACACGTTCAGCAGCAGGGTCGCGGGACGCGGCGCGTTGCGCAGCTGGGCCGCGATTTCTTCGCCGAAGGCGTCCTCGTAGCAGATATTCGGCAGCACCAGCTGATCCTTGATCGGGAAGGCCGCCTGCAGCGCCGCGCCGCGGGTCTGGTCGCCCAGCGGAATGCTCATCAGGTCGGTGAACCAGCGGAAGCCCGGCGGGATGAATTCGCCGAAGGGCACCAGGTGGTGCTTGTCGTAGCGGTAGGGCGAGGAGCCGGGGCCGAAGGCGATCACGCTGTTGCCGTATTTCGTCGGGCTGTCCATCATCGGAATGCCGAGCATCAGGTGGCTGCGGGTCCGGGCCGCAAAGTCCTGCAGGCCGGCCAGGTAGTCGGGCGGCAGGTACTGGGGCGAGACCGGAATCGCCGTCTCCGGCGTGGCGATCAGGTCGGCCGGCGCCGCCGTGATCAGCCCCTGGTAGCGGCCGACGATGTCCATCAGGTAGGCCGCATCGAACTTCTGGTCCTGGCGCACGTCGCCCTGCAGCAGGCGCACGGTGAGCGGCTGGCCCACTTCATGGGTCCAGTCGACGAATTTCAGGGTGAAGCCGCCCACCATCACTGCCGCGAACAGCGACAGCGCCGGCCAGCGCGCACGCTGGGTCAGCATCACGATGCAGCCGGCGCACAGGGCCGCCAGCACGCCGACGCCGTAGACGCCGACGATCGGCGCGTAGCCGCCCAGCGGCGAAACGTTGTGCGCATAGCCCGCCGCCGCCCAGGGGAAGCCGGTGAAGACCCAGCCGCGCATCCATTCCGACACGCCCCACGCTGCGGGCAGCACCAGAAGCACGAAGGCCGGCACGGGCAGCGACCACTTGCGGCGCAGCCAGCTGGCGGCGCCGCCGGCGAACGCGCCGAACAGGCCCATGTAGAGACCGAGCAGGGCGATCGCGATCGCGCCGAGCACGGCGGGCAGGCCGCCGAAGCGGGTGATGGCGATGTAGAGCCAGTGCATGCCGGCCACCGACCAGCCGAAGCCGAAGGCCCAGCCGAGCCAGACCCCGCGGCGCGACGAGGTCCCCATCCCGACCTGGTAGAAGAAATACGCCAGCGCCAGGAACTGCAGCGGCCACCAGCCGAAGGGCTCGAAGGAGAACAGCGAGGTGGCGCCGGCAAGCGCCATCAGCGCCAGGGCTCTGGCGGAAGGCCTGCTTGCTTTGAGGGCGGGGTCAGGGCTGGTGGCGGGCTGGGTACGGCGGCGCAGCATCAGTCGTGGTCGGATTCGAGCGCGGGCAGCTTCTCGACCAGCAGCACGTGGATCTGGCGCGCGTCGGCGCGCAGCACTTCGAAGCGCAGGTTCTCAAGGTCGAACACCTCGCCTTTGTGCGGCATGCGGCCCAGGTGGCTGGCCACCAGGCCGCCGATGGTGTCGGCATCGTCTTCCGGCAGGTCGACACCGATCTCTTCGTTGAACTGCTCGATCTCGGTGAGCGCCTTGACCCGCCAGCGCGGGCCCAGCTGGCCTTCCTTGATCGACAGGACGTTGTCTTCTTCCTCGTCGAAGTCGTACTCGTCCTCGATGTCGCCGACGATCTGCTCGAGCACGTCCTCAATGGTGATCAGGCCGGCCACGCCGCTGTACTCGTCGACGACGATGGCCATGTGGTTGTGGTTGGCGCGGAAGTCGCGCAGCAGCACGTTCAGTCGCTTCGATTCCGGGATGAAGATCGCCGGGCGCAGCATCTTGCGCACGTCGAAGGACTCTTCGGCATAGTAGCGCAGCAGGTCCTTGGCCAGCAGGATGCCGACCACCTTGTCGCGCTCGCCCTCGATGGCGGGGAAACGGGAATGTTGCGTCTCGAGCACGATCGGCAGCCATTCCTCGATGGGCTTGGAAATGTCGATCACGTCCATTTGCGAGCGCGGCACCATGATGTCGCGCACCGACAGGTCGGACACCTGGAACACGCCTTCGATCATCGACAGCGCATCGGCGTCGATCAGGTTGCGTTCGTGGGCTTCGTGCAGGACTTCGAGGAGTTCCGCGCGGTTTTCAGGCTCGGGGGAGATGAGTGCGGTCAGCCGTTCGAACAGCGACCGGTGGGGTTTGGCGTCCGATCGGACGTCACTGGGATACTCGGGCATAGTTGGCGTGAAGCCGTTGTTGCGATGGGTATAGGATACACGAAAAGGGCAGATGCCCCACAAAGCGCACCGTTGCCGTAAAGAATGGCAGTGGACGGCGCCGCCGTCCACCATCGGCATCAGTCCGCGTACGGGTCCGGATAGCCCAGCACTTCCATGATGTCGCGCTCGAACTGCTCCATCTCGTCGGCTTCCTCGTCGTGCTCGTGATCGTAACCCTGCGCGTGCAGCACGCCGTGCACCACCAGGTGGGCCGCGTGTTCCTCGACCGTCTTCTTCTGCTCCTCGGCCTCGCGCAGCAGCACGTCGGTGCACAGGATGATGTCGGCCTGGGTCGGGTCCTCGTCGCCGAGTTCCTCGCCCTCGTTGTAGGCGAAGGTGAGCACGTTGGTGGCGTAGTCCTTGCCGCGGTACTGGCGGTTCAGGGCCTGGCCTTCCTCGGCGTCGACGAAGCGGATCGCCAGTTCGGCGGGCCCCAGCAGGGCCGCGTCGACCCAGCGCTGCAGCATCTCCTCGGTGATCTCCTCCTCGAGGCGGGTGTCGGCGTACTGGACGTCGAGGTCGAGCTTATGTTTTTTTTCTTGCATTTTTCACCGGTAGCGGTTTGGGTAAGGAGGCCAGGTCCTCGACCGAGGAATGGGCTTCGTAGGCGTCGATGATGCGTCCCACCAGCGGGTGGCGCACCACGTCGACGCTGGAGAACTGGGTGAAGCCGATGCCGCGCACGTTCTTCAGCACGTGCATGGCGTCGACCAGGCCGGAGCGCTGCGACTTGTGCAGGTCGACCTGGGTCACGTCGCCGGTGATCACGGCCTTGCTGCCGAAGCCGATGCGGGTCAGGAACATCTTCATCTGCTCGACCGTCGTGTTCTGGGCTTCGTCCAGGATCACGAAGGCGTGGTTCAGGGTGCGCCCGCGCATATAGGCCAGCGGGGCGATCTCGATCACCTGCTTCTCGAACAGCTTCTGGGTACGGTCGAAACCCAGCAGGTCGTACAGCGCGTCGTACAGCGGGCGCAGGTAAGGGTCGACCTTCTGGCTCATGTCGCCCGGCAGGAAGCCGAGGCGCTCGCCCGCTTCCACCGCGGGGCGGGTCAGGATGATGCGCTTGACCGCGTCGCGTTCCAGCGCGTCCACCGCGCAGGCGACGGCGAGGTAGGTCTTGCCGGTGCCGGCCGGGCCGATGCCGAAGCTGATGTCGTGCTCGAGCACCGATTTCAGGTACTGGATCTGGTGCACGGTGCGGCCGCGCAGGTCGCTGCGGCGGGTTTTCAGGGTCGGGCTGACCAGCTCGGACGGCTCGCCATCCTCCGCCGCATCGTCAGGCTCCTTGTCCTTCGCGGCCGGGGCGTCCGGCGCCGCGTCGTCCGGCACGCGCGGCTTCAGGCCCGAGCGCTGCTCGACCAGGGCCAGCTGCACTTCCTCGATCGGCACGACCTTGTTGGCGACCGCATAAAAGCGTTCCAGCAGTTCGACCGCGCGCTCGGCATTGCTGCCGCTGACGATGAATTTCTCGCCGCGGCGGAAGATGGTGACGTCGAGCGCGGCCGAGATCTGGCGCAGGTTCTCGTCCAGCGGGCCGCACAGATGGGCGAGCCGCGTGTTGTCGAGCGGCTCGGGGATGAAGTACGAAGGCTGTTGTGGTGTGTTTTTCAACTGGCTTTGGCAATCGTTTCTAGGTTGGCGACGAGTTCGCCGCGGAGGAAATAGTCATGGCTGGCGGTGATGCGCAGGTCGACCAGCTGGCCGACCAGGCCCGCCATATCATCGGCGTCGAACAGCACCGCGCGGTTGTTTTCGCAGCGGCCCTGCAGCTTCTCTGGTTCTTTCTTGGCCGGCCCTTCGACCAGCACGCGCTGCACGCTGCCGACCATCGCCGCACTATATTTGCGCGTATTCGCGTCGATCAAGGCCTGCAGGCGCTGCAGGCGCACCAGTTTCACCTCGTGCGGGGTATCGTCCTCGAGGTTCGCGGCCGGGGTGCCCGGGCGCTTGCTGAAGATGAAGCTGAAGCTGTTGTCGAAGCCGACGTCTTCCACCAGCTTCATCATCGCCTCGAAGTCGGCCTCGGTCTCGCCCGGGAAGCCAACGATGAAGTCGGACGAGAAGGTCATCTCGGGACGCACCGCGCGGATGCGGCGGATGATCGACTTGTATTCCAGCCCGGTATAGCCGCGCTTCATGGCGCCCAGGATGCGGTCCGACCCGTGCTGCACCGGCAGGTAGATGTGGTTCACCAGCTGCGGAATCCTGGCATAGGCGTCGATCAGGCGCTGGGTGAATTCCTTCGGGTGGCTGGTGACGTAGCGCAGGCGCGCGATGCCGGGCAGGTCGGCGATGTATTCCAGCAGCAGGGCAAAATCAGCTGTACCCCCGGCGACTTCCCCGCCTTCCATCACGCCGCGGTAGGCGTTCACGTTCTGCCCCAGCAGCATGATTTCCTTCACGCCCTGGGCCGCCAGGCCGGCGCATTCGGTCAGCACGTCCTCGAAGGGGCGCGAGACTTCCTCGCCGCGGGTGTAGGGCACCACGCAGTAGCTGCAATACTTGCTGCAGCCTTCCATGATCGACACATAGGCGACCGGGCCGTCGACCTTGGCGGGCGGCAGGTGGTCGAACTTTTCGATTTCCGGGAAGCTGATGTCGACCTGGGCGGCGCCGGTGGCGCGGCGCTCGCGGATCATCTGCGGCAGGCGGTGCAGGGTCTGCGGGCCGAACACCACGTCCACGTGCGGCGCGCGCTTGACGATTGCCTGCCCCTCCTGCGAAGCCACGCAGCCGCCCACGCCGATCACCAGGTCCGGCTTGTCGCGCTTGAGCGCCTTGAAGCGGCCCAAGTCGGAAAACACTTTCTCCTGCGCCTTTTCGCGCACGGAGCAGGTGTTCAGCAGGATGACGTCGGCGTCTTCCGGCGTGTCGGTACGGACCAGGTTGTCGGTCGAGCCGAGCAGGTCGGCCATCTTGTCCGAGTCGTACTCGTTCATCTGGCAGCCGAAGGTCTTGATGAATACTTTTTTCTGCATGGAATGCTGTGTTGAATGGAAGTGCAGCTGCCGCGGCAAGTGCGGCGCCCAGTTTATCGTAAATCACTAAATGGGCCGGAAATCGGCCCGTGCGCTCCCGGTTTTCATGCCTCAGGGAACGATAAGTTTCTTAACCTAAAGTCGTTGTCTTACTGTTCAGATTGTTAAATGTGTGTTCGCTAACCGAGCGCTGGAGTAATATCGGACAGTATGTCGACAGCAAACTGTTTCTTCTTGTAAATCAATGGGTTCGAACGGAATTCTGATTAGGAAAATTTATTAAAGAAATCTCTTGCGTGCGCCACAAAACATCCCCATGTGCTGAAATGCCTATGTGACAAGCTTTCCACACGATAGCTTGATTTCTAACAATGAGTCACATGCGTAGCTCGGGTGTACTGAGGGCGTATGGGCCTGATAATTTGTTCGAAAGACAAGTGCGCATGTGGGGAGAGGCACGCAGGGGCATGCGGTCCAGTACGTTTCTTTAAGGAGATTTTCAGGAACCACCTGTTTAATTTCCTCAAGGAAGACGGGGAACTTATGTTGACGAGGTCGCTTTTAACAAAAGTTCGTAAGGGAACTATTTTAACCAACTTAAGAGGTAAACATCATGGCACAACAGCACCATGCATTGTCATCGCAAGAAAGCTACAACCCGAACCATCTGCTGGATATCCTGCTCGGCAAGATGCAACTGAAAAACGACGCCGCGCTGTCGCGCATGCTGGAAGTTGCGCCGCCGGTCATCAGCAAGATCCGCCACCACCGCCTGCCGGTCGGCGCTTCGCTGCTGATCCGCATGCATGAAGTCACCGGCATGAGCATCCGCGACCTGCGCGACCTGATGGGCGATCGCCGCACCAAATACCGCCTGTCGGACGCACAAGGCCGCCCGAAACCAGAAGAGAAGGCAGCCCAGGCAGCCGCAGCGGCCGCCGCCCAGCAGCAACCACAGCAGCCGCAATCGACCAACGAGAACCAGTCGTCCTCGTCCGGCAATTATGCTCACTGATGCCGTGGGCATGACGGAAACGCCGGTCATGCCTTCGGTACCAGCGGGCTGCGGCGCCGCGCCCTGAAGGGCGGCGCCGCGTCCCACATAGATCAAGACGCCTTTCGTCTTTTTGGCCAGCTTGGCCAGTACGTCCTCAAGCCGATCAGTCGGCTGTTTTTTTTAGGCCATCAGGATGGCCGCCATCTCCTCGACCTGCAGCTCGGTCTCGTGGAACACCTCGAGCCACGCTTCCTCAGACAATCCCAGCGCCGTCCACGCCACCGCCGACACGCGCGGAACCAGCTCGTCCGGATTGCCGGCCAGGTCCAGCGCATGCACCACCGCGCTCGCCACGTGCACGATGGTCGCCAGGAAACCCGCGCCCGGCGCTTCCGGCAGGCGATAGAAGGCGATCGCCTGGCGCATGGTATCCGAGAAATGCCAGTGCTCGGCCAGCGCCACGCCGGCGTCGACGTGGTCCAGCCCCATCAGGGCGCGCTCGGCCTCGGCCAGTTCGCAGTCGCGCTTGTCGCGCAGCGAAAGCACGGCCTGGTAGCGTTCGGGAAAGCGGGTCACCAACACCAGGCGGCCGATGCCGTGCAGCAGGCCGGCCGAGAAGGCGTAGTCCGGATTGAAGCGCACCCGCCGCGCCAGTACCCGCGCGCAGGCCGCGGTGGCGATCGAGTGGCGCCAGAAGGCGCGGTCATTGAAGCCGGGGCAGCGTCCGGCCGGAAAGCATCCGGTCAGCGCTGCGGCCGTGATCAATTGTCGCATGGTTTCGTAACCGAGGAAGGTCATGGCTTGCTGGACCGTGGTCGCCTTTACCTGCAGCCCGTAGGCCGAGGAGTTGGCCAGGCGCAGCGTCTTGGCCATCAGGGCGGGGTCGCTCGCGACCTTTTTCGCCAGCACGGCGGTGTCGATGTCTTCCTGCTCGATGCTGCCGAGCAGTTCCATCACGATGTCCGGCAGCGAGGGCAGGTCGTCCACGCCGCCAATCAATTCCTCGATCGACAGGGGGGCGTCGAGATCGTTCATGGCGCCACCCCGCGTTTCAGGCGATAGTCCTCGACGTAGCGGCGCAGCAGGCCGGTGGCCCAGTCGCCCAGGTCGTCGCGGTCGTTGCGGCGGAACAGGTGATCGATCCTGGCCTGGATCTCGGCGTCGCCGGGAGCCGCCAGCGGGGCCGCGCGCTGGACCGGCGCGGCGCCGACGCCATGCCGCGCCAGCGACGCGATCGCCGCCTCGTTCAGGACCGCGCCCGCCGCCAGCAGGACGTGTCCGTGTTCGTCCATCACGGCGTCGGCCAGCACCATCCCCGGGTAGAGGTGGGCCAGCGGCGTCATTTCATAGGTATCGCTCATTGTTTCCCCGCGTAGTTTCTTGTACGTAAAGCCTGTCGATCTTAACACCGCAATGTGATGGACGAGGATGAACGGTGCAGGCTGTGGCGTTCCCGCAAAGTCCGGCGCAAAAATGTTGTACGCTTGCAATCGCGCGGTCATCACCGCATTTATCGTTGAAAAGGATTCGCATGAAACTGTACGTCAGCCCGGGCGCCTGCTCGCTCGCCCCGCACATCGCCCTCACCATCGCCGGCCTGCCGTTCACGGTCGAGCGCGTCAGCCTGAAGAGCAAGTCGATGGCCGGCGGCGGCGACTTCCGCACGATCAACGACAAGGGCTCGGTGCCGGCGCTGCAACTCGACGACGGCAAGCTGCTGACCGAGGCGGCGGTGCTGCTGCAGTACATCGCCGACCAGGCGCCGGCATCCGGCCTGGCGCCCAGCCACGGCAGCTTCGAGCGCTACCAGGTCATGGAATGGCTGAACTACATCGCCACCGAACTGCACAAGCGCTTCTCGCCGATCTTCACGCCCGGCGTCACGCCAGAAGGCCGCGAAGCCGCCTGGACTGCCCTGGCGCGTCCGATCGGCTACCTGGCCGGCAAGCTCGAGGGCCAGCGCTTCCTGATGGGAGAGCAGTTCAACATCGCCGACCTTTACCTGTTCACGGTACTGAACTGGGTCGGCTTCGCCGGTTTCACCCTGGACGCCTGGCCGGTATTGCAGGCCTACCACGCGCGCGTCGCCGCCATCCCCGCCGTGAAGGACGCCCTGCGCGCCGAGGGCCTGGCCTGAGCGCCATCACCGAACCGCCTCGGCTACCATCGATCCATGAGCCAATGCTACGTCGCCCTCTTGCGAGGAATCAATGTTGGACGCGCCAAGCGCGTCGCCATGGCCGACCTGCGCCAGCTGGTCGAGGGCCTGGGTTTTACGCAGGTGCGCAGCCTGCTCAACAGCGGTAATGTGGTGTTCCAGGCCGAGGGCACCAGCGCCGGGGCGGCGGCCGCGGCGATCGAGGAAGCGCTGGTGCTCAAGCTGGGCGTCGCGGCGCGCGTCTTCGTGCTGGACAGTGAAGAGCTGGCAGCCATCGTGGCCGCCAATCCCTTGCTCGACGTGGCGGACAACCATTCGCGCTTGATGGTGTTCGTGCTCGGCGACCCGGACCAGCGCGGCCGCCTCGCGGCGCTGGCCGAACAGGACTGGGGCTGCGAGCAGCTGGCGCTGGGCGAGCGCGCCGCCTATGTCTGGTGTCCGGAAGGGGTGCTGGACAGCGCGCCGGCGCTGGCGCTCGGCAAGCAACTGGGAGACGGGACCACGTCCCGCAACTGGAGTACCTTGATGAAGCTGCACGCCATGTGCAGCGCGTCCTGAAGCCTCGACCTCAGGGCCGGGCAGGGCGCCCGGCCTCATTCAATTCCTGCTTACCTGAACTTCTCGCTGCTGTCGCGGCTCGCCCGGTAGCCGATCAGGACCAGGCCCAGCAGCATCATCGCGAACACTTCCGGCTCCGGTAGCTCGGACATGTGGCTGGGCGGCGTGACGACGTCCTGGCGCTGGGTCACGGACAGGTTGCGGACCGGCTGCTGGGTGGCGGTGGCCGCCGCGCCGGTATGGAGGTCGATCAGGGAAGCTTGCGCCGGACTGCCGAGGCAGAATGCAAGCGCTGCTGCCAGTGCGTATCGTTTCATAGCCATTCCTCTTGAAGAGTAGGAAAGGGCGAACCCAATGTCGGAATCAGCATAGCAAAACTGCGTGAATGGATGCGTTCAATTGAAAGGATGAGTTGCGCAAAGATCTCAACACTATGCACAAAGATGCCTACTGTTGAGCTCACACAAACACATCTTTCACTGTCGCAAAATAGCCTCGCCCATGGCTGACATTATGGCAAGCGTAAGAATACTTTGTAATGGCATTTGAATAAGTAATGCGAATTCTTTTACTACTCCAATAATATTTCCTGACAGTCTGACAAGCAAAATCATTATCGTTGTTTTCACTATCGGAGTAATCGGCATTTTTTTCGTCGCACGGTATACACCTCGGTTTTTTTTGCGGGTATAGTCTCCATATTCCTATTGCCTTCGGGCATCAAAACAATACCAAACGTGCACGTTTGGACTCCAGAGCGGCCCACGCGCCGCAGCCGATCCCGCGCAGACCACGCCGGCACGGCACCCAGCAGCAGCATCGTCGTAGCGTCGCCGTTCCAACCCAAGCCAGAGATCAACCATGCCGAATTTCTCCCAATTGCAAGTTGCTTTCAAGAACGCGTTCAAGAGCGTTTACGTCCGTCTGGCGCTCGCAGCGCTGTTCGGCGTGATTGCAGCCGTGACAATCTGGAAGTCGACCGTGAGCCAGGACCCGGCGCCGGTCGTGCAGTCGCAAAACATTGCCGAGATCACCGAACTGGCCGCCCAGAAGGCGCGCCTCGAATACCTCCTGATCGCCAAGCCGCTGTCGGAGTCGCCGCGCTACGTCTATAAATTCAAGGACGCCGCCAGCATCCACGTGGTAAAGGTGCCGAGCACCTCGCACCTGTCGCTCGAGCGCGAAGTGCTGCTGAAGAACGCGATTCCGTATTCGATCGCCAAGGACGACTACCTGGCCAGCCACAAGGCCGTCATGGACGAGGGCGAAAGCTTCCTCGACAAGACCGGCACTTTCTTCAAGAACTACGGCCTGCAGATCGGCCTGGTGCTGCTGGTGCTCTACCTGCTCAAATTCGGCCTGCCGGGCATGAACACGGCCGGCGCCTCGCTCATCACCCCGGACAAGCTCAAGGGCAGCATGGACGACCTGATCGGCATGGAAGACATCAAGCAGGAAGTGCTGCACCTGGAAGACATGATCCGCAACCGCGACGAATACCAGTCGCACAACATCGACAAGCCCTTCAACGTGATGCTGACCGGCCCCGCCGGCACCGGCAAGACCAAGCTGGTCGGCTACCTGGCCAAGCGCCTCGACATGCCGCTGATCTCGGCCTCGGGCTCGGCCCTGGAATCGGGCTACGTCGGCGGCGGCTCGAAAGCGCTGAACGCGCTGTACAAGAAAGCCTGCGCCAAGGGCAAGTGCATCATCTTCCTGGACGAAGCGCAAAGCCTGTTCATGCCGCGCGGCCGCAGCGAAAAGAAGTGGGAAGACGACACCGCCAACACCCTGCTGGGCCTGCTGGACGGCGTGAAGAGCGACAAGGGCCAGGGCGTGATCTGGGTCGTTGCCTCGAACTTCGACGACTCGAACACCGAGATGGACGAAGCGATGCTGCGCCGCTTCTCGGTCAAGATCAACTTCCGCCTGCCGAACAAGGGCGAGCGCAAGGAACTGCTGCGCAGCTTCCTGGCCCGCAAGAAGGACGGCCTGGTGGACTGGACCGACACCAACCTGGACCAGGTGGCCGAGATCACCCAGAACCTGAGCCCGGCCCTGCTGGAAACCGTGGTCGAACGCGCCTCGATGCTGTCGATCCAGGAAAAGGCGATCATCAACACCAACCTGCTGTTCCGTGCCTACGAACGCGCCACCATCGGCCTGACCGACCGCGCGACGACCGCCGAAAAAACCAAGCAGCGCGAGCGCATCGCCCTGCACGAACTGGGTCACTTCTTCATGCAGATCGATCCCTGGCTGCGCCAGGGCCTGAGCCTGGCCGAAGTGAAGGAAAAGTCGCACCTGCTGAAGATCTCGACCGAAGCGGTGTCGAAGATCGGCGCCCTGGGCTACGTGCTGCAGTCGGGCGAAGACATGTCGCTGCGCACCCTGGAAGAGCTGGAGCGCGATGTCGTCGGCCTGTACGGCGGCGTGGCGGCGGAAGAACTGTTCTACGGCGCCCGCGGCATTTCGGTCGGCAGCCAGAACGACATCGAGAAGATCACCAAGATGCTGAACCTGATGGTCAGCCGCCTGTCGATGTACTCGCGTTCGAAGCTGGATTATTCGCAGCTGTCGAAGGAAGTCGGCGGCGAACACACGCTGCGCCTGGTGGAAGAAAAGGCCGATGAGCTGTACAGCTACACCCTGAACGCGATCCACGACTACAAGCTGGTGATCGAATCGCTGAAGGACACCCTGATGGACGAGTACGTGCTGTCCAAGGATGCGGTGTTCGCCCTGCTGGAAGAGCGCAGCGAGATGATCTACTCGCAGCTGCATGGGCGCCACGCCAACCTGAAGCTGTGCGTCGAAGAAGCCGCCGCTTAAATACTGACCGTTTTTTCCTTGCTGTTCTTAACCCCGCCGCGCGCAAGCCGGCGGGTTTTTTTTGCGTGCGCTGCGCTGCGCGGACGTGAAACAAGATTGTTAGCTTGAAGACCGTCGCTCCGGCGAAGGCCGGAGCCCAATATCGTCGCGTCACGTTAGCAGGTGCACGCAAGCGTTGGTAGGATGCGAAGGAAATTGGGTCCCGGCCTGCGCCGGGAGTCATGGGCGCCAGTGGCGCGCATGACGTTGGTAACGGTATGGGTATAGAGCAGGTCGCGGGCTTCGGTCAGTGCGCCGCGGCGCTTTCCTTCAGCGTCTCCAGCACATGCCGCGACATGCTCGCCGCCAGCTCCTGCTCGCCCACGAACACCTTGCCGCCCGTCTCCTGGCGCAGCAGCGCCGCCTCGCCTTCGTTGTGGCTGCGCACCACCACCTTCACCGCCGGATTGAGCATGCGCGCGATCTCCACCATGCGCCGCACGTGGAAGGTGTCCGGCGTCGCGATCACGAGCAAGGCCGCGTGCGTGATGTGCGCCTGGATCAGCACCGCCGGCTCCGCCGCATTGCCCGCCACCGCGGGAATGCCCTTGGCCCGCAGCTGTTCGACGATCTCGCGGTTCTGTTCCGCCACCACGAAGTGCACGCCGCGCGCCATCAGGTCGTCGGCCATGCGGCGGCCGACGCGGCCGAAGCCGACCAGCACCACCTGGCCGCTGAGCTTTTCGTGCGCGGTTTCCATCGGCAGCTCGGCCAGCGGGTCGGCCGGGCGTTCGAGTTTGCGCGCCAGCTCTGGCTTCGATTTCAGCCATTTTTCCAGCGGCGCGCCGAGGCTGAACATCAGCGGGTTGACGGCGATCGAGATGATGGCGCCGGCCAGGATCAGGTTCTGGCCCAGCGCCGGCAGCAACTCGAGCTGCATGCCCAGCGCTACCAGGATGAAGGAGAATTCGCCGATCTGCGCCAGCGAGGCCGAGACCGTGACCGCGGTGTTGATCGGGTAGCGCAGCGCGATCACCAGCACGAAGGCGGCGATCGATTTGCCGACCAGGATGATCGCTACCACCGCCAGCACCTGCAGCGGATAGTTGATGACCACCATCGGATCGAACAGCATGCCGACCGAGACGAAGAACAGCACCGAGAACGCGTCGCGCAGCGGCAGCGACTCTTCGGCCGCGCGGTGGCTCAGTTCCGATTCGCGCAGCACCATGCCCGCGAAGAAGGCGCCCAGCGCGAACGACACCCCGAACAGGTGCGAGGAACCGTAGGCGATGCCGACCGCCGCCGCGATCACCGACAGGGTGAACAGCTCGCGCGAGCCGGTCTTGGCCACGCGCCACAGGAACCACGGGAACACTTTGCGGCCGACGATCAGCATGAAGGCGACGAAGGCGCCCACCTGCAGCAGGGTCTTGCCCAGCGACGGCCACAGCTCGGCGCCGGCATCGCCCTTGCCGCCCAGCGGGCCGGCCAGCGCCGGCAGCATCACCAGCACCAGCACCATCACCAGGTCCTCGACCACCAGCCAGCCGACCGCGATACGGCCGTTCATCGAGTCGAGCACGCCGCGCGCTTCCAGCGCGCGCAGCAGCACCACGGTGCTCGCGACCGACAGCGCCAGGCCGAACACCAGGCCCGCGCCCAATCCCCAGCCCCACCAATGCGCCAGCCCCATGCCCATGAGCGTCGCCACCGTGATCTGCAGCAGCGCGCCGGGCAGGGCGATCTTCTTCACGTCGAGCAGGTCGCCGAGCGAGAAGTGCAGGCCGACGCCGAACATCAGCAGCATCACACCGATTTCCGCCAGTTGGGACGCTAGCTGCACGTCGGCGACGAAGCCCGGTGTGGCGGGGCCGATCAGGACGCCGGCGGCGAGGTAGCCGACCAGCGCGGGCAGTCGAAGGCGTATGGCGAGCATGCCGAACACGAGGCCGAGGCCCAGTGCGGCGGCGATGGTGGTGATCAGGCTGAGTTCATGGTGCATCCGTGCGGCCTCCGTGACAGGTTGTTAACGCCACGAGTATAAAGTACCGACGCTCCCTGCCGGGAAAAAGTTAACGCCAATTCACGGCACGGTCGCGAGCGATAACAGCACTTTGTGCACCGATGCGCGCATGGCGGCGAATTGCGCGGGGCGCGCGCGGCGGTCCGGGCGAAACAGCATCAGGCCCTCGACCTGGGCCACGATCAGCACCGCGCGCTGCATCGCTTCCTCGTCGTCGATGGCCGGGTTCAGCCCGCGGATCAGGCCATATACGGCCTTGCGCTCGCGCGCCATCATCCTGCCCATCAGGTCGGAAGCGAAGGGGTGGCGCGAGGCCAGCGCCCAGATTTCGAAGAAGATCGCATGCGTGACGGGTTCCGTGATCTCGTCCAGGAACATGTCGATCGTGCTGAGGAAGCGCTCGACCTGCGGCCGGCCCGCCATCGCCACCGCGATGCGGTCCATCTTGGCCTGGAATTCGTCCATCGTGGTGAGCAGCAGCGCTTCGAGCAGGCGCTCCTTGCTGCCGTAGTAGTGCTGGACGTTGGACAGGCTCATGCCGGCATCCTGGGCCACGCGCCGCATCGACAGGCCGGCGTAGCCTTCGGCGGCGAGCAGGGCGCGCGCGGCCTGCAGGATGGCGTGGGCGCGGCCGAGGCCTTTTTCGGTGGTCAGCGAAGGCTTGTTGCGCAGCGCGCTGTCGTTAAGCGGTGTCATGTTGCGATTATCGCATCGGCATGCAAGAATCGAGCGATAACTAGGTCGCGCGACCTAAAACGAGGAGACAGCATGAACAAGGTGGTCGTGAGCGGCGTCGGGATGATCCCCTTCGCCAAGCCGGGCGCGAGCCGCCCCTATCACGAGATGGGCGCGCAGGCGGCGCGCGCGGCGTTGGAGGATGCGGGGATCGCGTGGGACCTGGTCGAGCAGGCCTATGCCGGCTACGTCTACGGCGATTCCACCAGCGGCCAGAAGGCCCTGTATGCGGTCGGCATGAGCGGCATCCCCATCGTCAACGTCAACAACAACTGCTCGACGGGTTCCACCGCGCTGTTCCTGGGCCGCCAGGCGGTGGCCAGCGGCGCGGCCGACTGCGTGCTGGTGCTGGGCTTCGAGCAGATGAGCCCCGGCGCCCTCGGTTCAATCTTCACCGACCGCCCCACGCCCTTCGACGCTTTCGACGCCGTCACCGACCGCGTGGTCGGCAAGCCCGAGATCCCACTGGCGCTGCGCTACTTCGGCGGCGCGGGCCTGGCGCACATGGAGAAGTACGGCACGCCACTGGAGGCCTTCGCGCGCATCCGCGCCAAGGCCAGCCGCCACGCCGTGAACAATCCGCTGGCGCTGTTCCGCAAGGAGGTCACGGCGCAGGACGTGCTGGACGCGCCGGAAATCTGGCCCGGCGTGATGACGCGCCTGATGGCCTGTCCGCCGACCTGCGGCGCAGCGGCGGCCCTGTTGGTGTCGGAAGATTTCGCGCAGCGCCACGGCCTGCGCCGCGACGTCCACATCGCCGCCCAGGCCATGACCACCGACCGCCCGGACACCTTCGAGTCCGGCGACATGATGCGCCTGGTCGGCTATGACATGAGCCGCGCCGCGGCGAGCAAGGTCTACGAGCAGTCCGGCCTGGGGCCGGAAGACCTCGACGTGGTCGAGCTGCACGACTGCTTCGCGCACAACGAGTTGATCACCTACGAAGCGCTGGGCCTGTGCCCGGAAGGCGGCGCCGACAAGTTCATCGTCGAGGGCGACAACACCTATGGCGGCAAGGTGGTCACCAACCCGTCCGGCGGCCTGCTGTCGAAAGGTCACCCGCTCGGCGCGACCGGCCTGGCGCAGTGCTACGAGCTGACCCACCAGCTGCGCGGCACGGCCGACGCGCGCCAGGTGGCGGACGCACAGGTGGCGCTGCAGCACAACCTGGGCCTGGGCGGCGCCTGCGTCGTCACCATGTACCGGAAAGGGTGACGACATGGACATGACGTCCCCGTGGATGAACGAAGAGCTGGGCGCCTTCCGCGACGCGGTGCGCCGCTTCGTGGCGGGCGAAGTCACGCCGCGCCAGGAGGCCTGGCGCGAGCAGCGGCGCGTCGACCGCGAGGTGTGGCGCAAGGCCGGCGAGCTGGGCCTGCTGCTGGCCGACATCCCGGAAGACTACGGCGGCGCCGGCGGCGGCTTCGCCCACATGGCCGTGGTGTTCGAAGAGCTGTCCTATGCCGGCGATACGGCCTTCGGCATCCACGTGCACGCCATCGTCGCGCACTACCTGCTGAACCAGGGCACCGAGGAGCAGAAGCGCAAGTACCTGCCACGCTTGGCCAGCGGCGAGATGATCGCGGCGATCGCCATGAGCGAGCCGGGAGCCGGCTCGGACCTGAAGGGCATCGCTACCCGCGCCGTGCGCGGGGCGGACGGCTACCGCGTGAGCGGCTCCAAGACCTTCATCTCGAACGGCTACCTGGCCGACCTGATCCTGGTGGTGGCGAAGACCGATCCGCAAGCTGGCGCCAGGGGCGTCTCCCTGCTGCTGCTCGAGACAAAGGAGAATCCGGGCTTTCGTGTCGGCCGCATCCTGGAGAAGGTCGGGCAGAAGGGCCAGGACACCTGCGAGCTGTTCTTCGACGAGGCCCACGTGCCGCTGGAGAACATACTGGGAGGCGAGGAGGGCAGGGGCTTCGCCCAGCTCATGACGGAGTTGCCCTATGAGCGCACCATCCTCGGCGTGTGCGGCGTAGCCGCCATCGAACGCGCCCTGCAGCTGACGATCGACCATACGCGCGCGCGCCGCGCCTTCGGCCAGGCCCTGATCGAGATGCAGAACACCCGCTTCGTGCTGGCCGAGATCAAGACCGAGGCCACGGTTGCCCGCATCTTCATCGACCGCTGCATCGAAGACATGCTGGCGGGCCGCATGGACACCGTGCGCGCCTCGATGGCCAAGTACTGGATCTCGGACCTGCAGTGCAAGGTCGTCGACCAGTGCCTGCAGCTCTTCGGCGGCTACGGCTACATGCTGGAATACCCGATCGCCCAGATGTACGTGGACGCGCGGGTGCAGCGCATCTACGGCGGCGCCAACGAGATCATGAAAGAGATCATCGCGCGCTCACTGTGAACCCCGGGAAGGAGATGACGATGGCAGGACCTTTGGCAGGCGTGCGGGTGGTCGAGATGGTCGGCATCGGTCCCTGCCCCTTTGCCGCCATGATGCTGGCCGACATGGGCGCGGAAGTGATCCGCATCGACCGCAAGGCGGCGCCCGGCGAGGACAATCCCTACCCGATGCTGGGCACGCGTCACGACGTGATGGCGCGCGGACGGCGCTCGCTCGCCCTCGACCTCAAGCAGCCGGCCGGGCGCCTGGCCGCGCTGCGCCTGGTCGAGCGCGCCGACGCGCTGCTCGAAGGCTTCCGTCCCGGCGTCATGGAGCGCCTCGGCCTGGGTCCCGACGTCTGCCTGGAGCGCAACCAGAAACTGGTCTACGGCCGCGTCACCGGCTGGGGCCAGGACGGGCCGCTGGCGCAGGCGGCGGGGCACGACATCAACTACGTGGCGCTGTCCGGCATGCTGCACGCGATGGGGCGCACGGGCGAGGCGCCGGCTCCGCCCCTGAACCTGGTGGGCGACTTCGGTGGCGGCGGCATGATGCTGGCCTTCGGCGTGGTGTGCGCGGTGCTGGCGGCGCGCAGTTCCGGCCAGGGCCAGGTGGTGGACGCCGCCATGACGGACGGCGCGGCGCTGCTCGGCGCCATGATGTACGGCCTGCGCGGTTTCGGCGCCTGGAGCGACGAGCGCGAAGCCAACCTGCTCGACGGCGGCGCGCCCTTCTACGACAGCTATGCCTGCAGCGACGGTAAATTCATTGCGCTCGGCGCGATCGAGCCGCAGTTCTTCGCCAAATTGCTGGCGCTGACCGGGACGGAAGTCGACGAATTCGCCCAGCGCTGGGACAAGGCGCAGTGGCCGCGGCAGAAAGAGCGCCTCGCCGCGCTGTTCGCGAGCCGGACGCGCGAGGAATGGTGCCGCCTGCTGGAAGGGACCGATGTCTGCTTCGCCCCGGTGCTGGACATGGCCGAAGCGCCGCAGCACGCGCACAACGCGGCGCGCCGTACTTTTGTGGAGATCGACGGCGTGGTCCAGCCGGCGCCGGCGCCGCGCTTTTCGCGCACCGTCCCGCCAGAGCCCGCGCCGCCATCCAGCCCGGGCCAGGACAGCGACGCCATCCTGCGCGACTGGGGCTTTACGGCAGAGTCAATCGAAGCGCTGAGTGCCAGCGAAGTCATATAGGATGGTGGTGGACGGATCCCCACACAACCATCCCGATGACCAAGGAAGTCGAACTCCGACAATCCAAGCAGCTCGCCCTCTCATTCTTCGTGGGCGCAGCAGCGCTGTTCGTGCTCACCCTGTTCCTGCCCCAGAACTGGTGGACCGGCCTGCTGCGCGCCTTTTCCGAAGCCGCCATGGTCGGCGCCCTGGCCGACTGGTTCGCCGTTGTGGCCCTGTTCAAGCGCGTGCCGATCCCGATCGTGGTGCGCCACACCGAGATCATCCCGAAGAACAAGGAGCGCATCGCCGACAACCTGGCCCTCTTCGTACGCGAAAAATTCCTCGACACCGACTCCATCGTGGGCCTGATCCGGCGCCACGACCCGGTGCAGAAAGTGGCCGAGTGGCTGGTCAAGCCGGCCAACACCGAGCTGCTCGGCCAGCACCTGGTGCGGGTCGGCGTGTGGATGCTCGACTTCATCGAGGACAGCGCGGTGCAGGGTTTCATCCGCCGCGCGGTGCACGCGATGGTCGGCAGCGTCGACCTGTCGAAATCCGCCGGCACCATCCTCGAAAGCCTGACCCGCGACGGCCGCCACCAGGAGCTGCTCAACGAAGGCATCACCCAGCTGGCGCGCCTGCTCGACAACGCCGACACCCAGGACACCATCGGCCAGGGCATCGTCGACTGGCTCAAGGAAGACTATGCCTTCATCGAAAAGATGCTGCCCTCGGAACTCATCGGCCGCAAGGGCGCCGACCTCGCGGTGCGGCTGGCGTCCGGCATCCTGAACAAGGTGGCGGCCGACCCCCACCACCCGCTGCGTGCGCGCTTCGATACCTTCACGGCCGAGTTCATCGAACGTTTGAAGCGCGATCCCGCATTCGCGCAGAAGGCCGACGAAATCAAGAGCTACCTGCTGGGCGACGAGACCCTGAACGGCTACCTCGGCGCGCTGTGGGGCGAACTGAAAGGCTGGCTCAAACAGGACCTGCAAAGCGAGGATTCCAGCCTGCGCCAGCGCCTGGTCGCCACCGGCTCCTGGGTCGGCAAGGTGCTGGCCGAAGACCCGCAGCTGCGCGCGTCGCTCAGCGAGAACCTGGAATCGGCCGCGCGCGGCGTGGCGCCCGAATTCGCGGGCTTCCTGACCCGCCACATCGCCGACACCGTGAAGCAGTGGGACGACCGCGAGATGTCCGAGCAAATCGAACTCAACATCGGCAAGGACTTGCAGTACATTCGCATCAACGGCACCATCGTCGGCGGCCTGATCGGGGTCACCCTGTACCTGCTGTCGCAGGCGCCCGCATTGTTCGGATAAGGAGAGCACCATGGCGCAACTCGCACTGGACGACTGGCTGGCGGCGCACCCGGACGTGGTGCAGATCCCGGGCCGCGACCTGTTCATCATCGCCCGATACCTGATCCCGATGGAGGCCACCCTGGCGCAAGGCTGCCTGGCCGCCGCCGGCATCCCGGCCGTCCTGGCCGACGCCCACCTGATGCAGGCGGACCTGCTGCTGGCGCCGGCGCTGGGCGGGGTGCGCATCCTGGTGCCGTCGGACTTTCTGCAGCAGTCGGCCGACGTGCTGGCGGGCCTGGCGCGCGGCGACTATGCGCTGGACGAGTCGTTTACGGATGAGTAGAACGCTGGCTTGCGTGAGGTAGCGAACGTTGCGAGAACGGGCGGAGGCGTAGGCTGATTTGCGTGGACCAACCCACCAATCAAGGAGAATCATCATGCCTCAAGGTGATAAATCGTCCTACACGGACAAGCAGAAGCGCCAGGTCAAGCACATCGAAGAAGGGTACGAGAAGAAGGGCGTCGGCAAGAAGGAAGCCGAACGGCGCGCCTGGGCCACCGAGAACAAGGTCTCGGGTGGCGGCAAGAAGCACTGATTCTTGCGCTTCTCATGAAAAGCCCGGTTCCAGCGAGCCGGGCTTTTTCGTTGCGGCGCGTGGGGGCGGATTATGCGGCGGACGTGGACGTGGATACCGGGCGTGGCGCATGCTAGAGTCGGCAAGATTGCCGATCAGTACATCCACGCGAGAGGAAACCATGTCCAAGGCCGCCTTCACTGCCAGGGTCTTCGCCGTCTACCTGTTCATCCTCGGGCCCGTGCTGGTGGTCGCGCCCAACGTCCTGCTGTCGCTGTTCGGCATTCCAGCCACCGCCGAAGTCTGGATCCGCGTTGTCGGCGTGATCGTTTTCATGCTGGGGGTCTATTGCTGGGTTGCGGCCAAGCATGAGCTGCGGCCGTTTCTCGAGGCCTCGGTCTATACCCGCTTCGGCGTCTTCATTGCGTTGACCGCCTTTGCTGTTCTGGAGCTGGGCAGCCCCATGCTCGCGCTGTTCGGCGTGATCGACCTGCTCGGCGGTATCTGGACCTATCTTGCGCTGAAGGCCGACGCGCAGTCGGGCCATCCAGCACTGACCATACCCGGAATGTCCGAGTCATGAGCAAAGACCCGTCGAGCTGGATCGACTACCTGGATAATCGCCTCGCATTGAATAACATCTTTGGCGGAGAGGTTCCTGCGCTGGACAAGCTGGTCCTGGCGCAGTTCGTCCTCGATGCTGGCGCCATGTATATCAGTTTGAATTTTCCCTCGCTTCCATCCGGCAGCCCAGCCAGGTGGATTGCACGAGGGTGCGACAGCGCCCAGCTTCGGCTGTCGTTTCACTCCTTGTTTGAGATCTCGATGACAGGAACATGGGAAGAAGCGCCCGACGTGGTCGCTTCTTTCCATTCCGATAAATGTTTTTCGATGTCGAACCCGGAATTCAATGTCCGGTTCAAGTATGAGCACGTGAACGCGGACCTGTATCCGTACAACTCGGATATTTTTGAAGAACCGCGGGATTGGTATCACAGGTAGCGACGACCGCGAAAAGGAAGCCATGGAAGCAGAGAAGCCGAAGCAAACCGCTGATGTTGTTTCACTAAGCGGTCATCCCATCTACAGACATGACGATCCTGCGCCGTGGAGTACGCCGCAAGGCGAGGAATTCATTCGGCAGATATCGGACCACATCGAAAAGCATCTCGGACCGGTGGACGCCGTCTTCCACGAGCTGGTGTCGGACACTGTCCATATCGATGTCCATATCGTCAAACCCACAGCAGAATTCCCCTATACCCGGTTAGTCACGTCCGGCATGAGCGATTTGCCGATGAGCACGCCAGACGAGTCGGACGCGCCGAAATACGTCGAGCTGTTGATGACGCTTCCCGCCGACTGGAAAACCGACCAGTCCTCGTTCGACGACGAATGCTGGTATTGGCCGGTCCGGCTGCTCAAGCAGCTTGCACGTCTCCCGCACAAATACCAGACGTGGCTGGGCTATGGCCATACCATTCCGAATGGCGACCCGGCGGAGCCCTACGCCGCCAATACCGCGTTCTCCGGCGCGATCGTTCTCCCTTCGGTGAGCGTTCCGGAAAGCTTTCATGTCCTCGGCATACCCGGGGTGAAAACAATCACCTTCTTTTCAGTGGTGCCGCTTCATGCCAATGAGATGGCGTTCAAGTTGCGTCTTGGCACGGACGAATTGCTGGAGAAGTTCGACCGCAAAGGATTCAATGACGTTGTCGTGCCGAATCGACCGGATGTCACCGCGAAGAGGTTCTTGCTATGGTGATAAGACGCTCCCGGGCGTCAAGCGTGCGCATGGGGCGGCGACAGGATAAGGAGCGCTGAAATGAAAACGGCGAGATCGCAGATCTCGCCGTTTTATCCTGGTGGTGATAGGTGGACTTGAACCACCGACCCCAGCATTATGAGTGCTGTGCTCTAACCAGCTGAGCTATATCACCGAAACTCGTACTTGCGCGGTAAAACAAAATGGCCTGACTGCGAGAGCCAAGCCATCCGTTTGGAATTCTGTGGTGGTGATAGGTGGACTTGAACCACCGACCCCAGCATTATGAGTGCTGTGCTCTAACCAGCTGAGCTATATCACCGCAACGGCAGGCATTATCGGGGCCAGCGCGACGCCTGTCAAGGCTGGACACTGTTCCCTTGCGCAAAAATCTCGCGCCGATGTCATTTTTCCAACGCGGACAACTGGTCGAGCAGCGTCCGTGTCGGGTCCGTACCGAGGCAGTCTATCACGATCCGCTCCGGCATCGCGCGCAGCCAGGTGATCTGGCGCTTGGCCAGCTGGCGCGTGGCGATGATGCCCAGTTCGCGCAGCTGTTCCCGGCCGATCGTGCCGTCCAGGTAATCCCAGGTCTGGCGATAACCGACGCAGCGCATCGAGGGCAGGGTCGGCGACAGGTCGCCGCGCGCCCGCAGCCGCGCCACTTCCGCCACCAGCCCCTCGTCGTCGCGCGTGCCCAGCATCCCGTCGAAACGCTGTGCGATCCGTTGATGGAGCACCGCGCGGTCCGATGGTTCCAGCGCGAAGGACACCAGGTCGAAGGGCAGCTCGGGCTTCTCGCGCTTGCCCAGCAGTTCCGACATCGGCTGGCCGGTCAGCTGGATGATCTCGAGCGCGCGGTTGATGCGCTGCGCGTCGTTCGGCTTCAGGCGCTCGGCGGTGACCGGGTCCAGCACGGCGAGGCGCGCATGCATGGCGGGCCAGCCGATGCGCGCCGCGTCTTCTTCGATGGCGGCGCGCACGGCCTGGTCGGCGGTCGGCAGATCGTCCAGGCTGTCGGTCAGCCCTTTAAAATACATCATGGTGCCGCCGACCAGCAGCGGCAGCGCGCCGCGCGCCGCGATCTCGCCCACCAGGCGGATCGCATCCTCGCGGAACTGCATCACCGAATACGCCTCCAACGGGTCGATGATGTCGATCAGGTGGTGCGGCACGGCCGCCAGTTCTTCCGCAGAAGGCTTGGCAGTGCCGATGTCCATCTCGCGATACACCAGGGCCGAGTCGACCGAGATGATCTCCACCGGACGCGTCTTCGCGATCGCCAGCGCCGCCGCGGTCTTGCCGGACGCGGTCGGGCCCATGATGGCCACGGCCATCGGCTTCTTCGTTTGAGACACCATCATTGACCGCGCAGGAACAGCTTGTCGAGCGCCGCGATCTCCAGCTGGACCCAGGTCGGGCGGCCGTGGTTGCACTGGTCGGAGCGCTCGGTGATTTCCATCTGGCGCAGCAGCGCGTTCATCTCCTGGTTCGACAGGATGCGGTTGGCGCGCACGGCGGTGTGGCAGGCGAGGGTGCCGAGCAGCTCGTTGCGGCGCTCGATCAGCACGCGCGAGCCGCCGTATTCGCGCACGTCGCGCAGCACGTCGCGCGCCAGGGTCTGGGCGTCGGCATTCTTCAACAGGGTCGGCACCGTGCGCACGGCCAGCGTGGTCGGCGACAGGGCGGCGATGTCGAAACCGAGCGTCTTCAGGGTCTCGCCATGGTCCTGGGCGGTGGCCACTTCGATGGCGTCGGCATAGAAGGTCACCGGGATCAGGAGCTGCTGCACCTGCAGCTCCTCGCCGTCGGCGCGAGCGTCGAGCGCATTCTTGATCTGCTCGTAGAGGATGCGCTCGTGGGCCGCGTGCATGTCGACCAGCACCAGGCCCTTGGTGTTCTGGGCCAGGATGTAGATGCCGTGCAGCTGGGCCAGCGCGAAGCCGAGCGGGAAGTCGTCGTTCGACAGCGGGCGGTCCGAGGCGGACAAGGGCACGCCCACCGGCGCCGCGGCCTTGGCCGGCTCGTTCGATGCGAACAGGGCGCCGTAGGCTGCCGTGGTCTGGGCCACGCCGCCGGTGGCGGGCTGCGGCCGCGCATCGTCCCAGCGGCTGCCCGGCGCGAACGGAGAGGGCGAGAAGGTCGGCGCCAGCTGCGCGCCGAACGAGGTCTGCTCGTGCGGACGCGGCGCCCACACCGGCGTGCCGGTGGGACGCACTTCGGCGGCGGAGATCGGCGCCGGCGCGCTGCCGTGGGCGGTGGCCGAGGTCTGGGCCAGGGCGCGCTGCACCGCGTGGAACACGAACTGGTGCACCGCGCGGCTGTCGCGGAAGCGCACCTCGATCTTCGAGGGGTGGACGTTGACGTCGACCATGGCCGGATCGAGGTCCAGCGACAGCACGTAGCAGGGGAAGCGGTCGCCGTGCAGCACGTCCTGGTAGGCCGCGCGCACCGCGTGTACCAGCACCTTGTCGCGCACGAAGCGCCCGTTCACGTAGAAGAACTGGCCGTCGGCGCGCGCCTTCGAGGCGGTCGGCAGGCCGACGTAGCCGTGCAGGCGCAGCGGGCCGGCGGATTCGTCCAGCGGCAGGCGCGCCTCGGCGAAGTCGTTGCCGAGGATATGGGCGCTGCGCTTGGCCGCTTCGCTCACGTTCCAGTGGTCGATGGTGCGGCCGTTGTGGGTCAGGCTGAACGAGACGTCCGGCCGCGCCAGCGCGATGCGGCGCACGACTTCGGCGCAGTGGCCGTATTCGGTCTGTTCCGACTTCAGGAATTTGCGCCGCGCCGGCGTATTGAAATACAGGTCCTGCACGTCGATCGTGGTGCCGAAGGCGCCCGACGACGGCGCCACCGTCCCTTCGTGCGAGCCGACGATTTCATGGGCATGGGCGGCGCCCGGCGTGCGCGAGGTGATGCGCACCGCGGCCACCGAGGCGATCGAGGCCAGCGCCTCGCCGCGGAAACCCAGGGTGCCGACGTGTTCCAGGTCGTGCAGCGAAGCGATCTTCGAGGTCGCGTGGCGCGCCAGGGCCAGCGGCAGCTGTTCCGGCGCGATGCCGCGGCCGTTGTCGGTAATGGCGATGCGCTTGACGCCGCCTTCTTCCAGGCGTACGGTGATCTGGGTCGCGCCGGCGTCGAGCGCGTTCTCGAGCAGCTCCTTCACCACGGCGGACGGCCGCTCGACGACCTCGCCGGCGGCGATTTGCGAGATGAGCTGGTCAGGCAGCTGCTGGATCGGACGGTGGGTGGGGGCGGGCGCGTTCATGCGCAAATTATAGCCCGCCCGCCGGGCTACGGCGGCGGCCTTATCGTTGCTCGCGCACCGGAATCGGCGCGTTGCACAGGTCGATCTTGCCGCTAGCGACCTTGGTCCACGGCCCGCCGCGGTTGCGCTGGGCCTCGACCACCGCCTGGTAAGTGGCGCTGTCGGTGCGCATCACTTCGAACTTGCTGCGCTCGGCTTCCGGCAGGTCGGCCGCCAGGCGCACCGTCTGCAGCGGCATGCGCTGCTCCGGCTTCTCGTAGAAGCCGGCCGCGCCGGTTCCGCGCGGCTGGGCGGACAGCAGGGGCATGCCCTGCACGATGCGCCCGACCACGGTGATGTTGCGGTCCAGGTGGCGCGGCGAGTGGCCGGTGACCACGTAGAGCTGGGAGCCGTTGCCGCTGTCGAAGCCATTGTCGCGCGCCACGCCGACCATGCCGTAGCAGTGCGGCAGCCAGGTCTCGCCCTTGGCCGGGTCGCGCGCGGCGGGGAAGCCGTTCACGTGGCCGACCTGGGGCGCGTAGACGTCGCCGTCCTTCAGGCGGGTGAAGACGCCGCCCTTGCTCGCGGCCTTGATCGATACCGTGAACTCTTCCTTCACCGTTTTGGCGGCCTTGAACGGCTTCGGATTCTCCTCGTCCGGGTCACCCCACTGCACCACGAAACCATCCTGCGAGCGGATGATGAACAGGCCGTCGAAGTATTTTTCGCGCACCAGGGCGCGGATGTTGGCGGCGGTGGCCGGCGCGAAGGCCGGGGCCAGTTCCATGATCACGCGGCCGGTCGGCAAGTCCATGTAGACCGTGTTTTCGGGGTCGAGCGGGCGCCAGTCGGCCGACTTCGAGGCCTTGACCACGTCGGCCACGCTGGCTCTTGGCGGCAGGGGCTTGGCCTGCTCGGGGGCGGCCTGGGCGCCGGCGGCGAGCAGGGCCAGGGTGGCGGTGGCGAGGCGCGAAGCGAACACGGCGGTCATGCAGTCTCCCGAATGGATGCGTAATCGGGCGATTGTGCGGCAATGTGGTCACAAGGTAAAGCCGTATGCCGCCGGGGTGATATGATGGCGGGCTACCTCTAGGACGAATATGGATTTGATGCAATTGGTCGACATGATCCTGCATGTCGATAAGACGCTGGGCACCCTGCTGGCCCAGTACGGCCTGTATGTCTATATCGTGCTGTTCGCGATCGTGTTCTGCGAAACCGGCCTGGTCGTCCTGTTCTTCTTCCCTGGCGACACCCTGCTCTTCGTCGCGGGCGCCTTCTGCGCCACCGGCGAAATGAATTATCCCTTGCTCACCAGCCTGCTGGTCGCGGCGGCGGTCCTCGGCAATACCCTGAACTACTACATCGGCCGTGGCATCGGCCACCGGGTGTTTTCGCACAATTACCGCTGGATCAATAAGGAAGCGCTGCAGCGCACCCACGATTTTTTCGAGAAACATGGTGGCAAGACCATCATCATCGCCCGCTTCGTGCCGGTGGTGCGGACCTTCGCGCCCTTCATCGCCGGGGTGTCCGAGATGACCCATGCGCGCTTCCAGATGTTCAACATCGCCGGCGCGGTATTGTGGGTGGTCAGCCTGGTCACGGCCGGCTACCTGTTCGGCAATATCCCGATCATCCAGGAGCACTTGACCGAGATCGTGCTGATCGGTATCTCGGCGGCGATGGTGCCGCTGGCCATTGGCGGGATGTACAAATTCGCACGGCGCATGCTTGGCAGATAGTCTTGCCGCTTTGATTTCACCTCTTGCCGCTCTTCCAACGCCCCGATTTTTTCGGGGCGTTGTTGCTTTGGTGCACTCAAGTTTTGACGACGATTTGCCGATAAGACTGAGGAGAGAACACACTGGAATCCCATGCGCCACCTTATCGCCCTGTTCGCTTGCAGCCTTGCCATGGCCGGCGCAAGCGCGAGCGACCCCGCTCCAAAACCCGCCGCCCCGGCCAAGCCGGTTGCCGAATTCAAGGCCAGCGACGCCAAGCTCGACGGCAAGTCGGCCGACGTCAAGGCCATCCTCGAAGGCAAGGGCAGCGCGCCCGCCAAGCCCTCGATCAAGCCGGACCTGAAGACCGCCGCCGTCCGCACCCAGGCGCCCGCGGCCGCCGCCGCTGCGCCGGCCGCCCATGACGAGGACCAGTCCGAGGTCGACCTGTCGGTCCGCATCGCCGAACGCCTGGCCCAGCTGCGCGAGCAGCAGGCCGCGCGCGTGGCGTCGGCCGCCAGGGCGAAAAAGGCGGCGGACGCGAAACGCCGCAAGGAAGCCGAAGCCGCGATCGCCGCCGCCAACAAGCCGAAGAACGGCACCCACTGGACCTATGAGGGCGAGTACGGCCCGGCCAACTGGTCGAACATCAATTCGAACTGGGCCAAGTGCAGCACCGGCAACCGCCAGTCGCCGATCGACCTGCGCGACGGCATGAAGGTCGACCTGGAGCAGATCGCCTTCGATTACCACCCGACCTCGTTCAGCGAGATCGACAACGGCCACACCATCCAGGTCAACGTCGGCGGCGGCAACTTCCTCACGGTCGGCAACCAGACCTACGAGCTGCAGCAATTCCACTTCCACCGCCCGTCGGAAGAACGCATCAACGGCAAGGGCACCGAGATGGTGATCCACTTCGTGCACCGCAGCTTCGAAGGCAAGCTCCTGGTGCTGGCCGTGCTGCTGGAACGCGGCCGCGCCAATTCCCTGATCCAGACCGTGTGGAACAACCTGCCGCTGGAGAAGCTGACTTCGGTCTCGCCCTCGATCGTGCTGGACCCGAACGAAGGCCTGCCGGAAAAGCGCGAATACTTCACCTACATGGGATCGCTGACCGAGCCGCCCTGCACCGAAGACGTGCTGTGGATCGTCATGAAGCAGCCGATGCAGGCCTCGCCCGCGCAGATGGCGCTGTTCTCGCGCCTCTATCCCCTGAACGCCCGTCCGGTCCAGCCGAGCAACGGCCGCATGATCAAGGAATCGAATTAACAGGCGCTCCACCGTTTCACCGCACCGCCTGCACGGCTCGACGCATCGCGCTGGATCGCCGCCCGGCGACCACTTAAGGTGGGAACATTCCAACTCCAGGAGTTCCCATGCGTCTCGCCCTTTCCTCGATCCTGCTCGCCCTCTGCCTGAGCCTCCCCGCGCACGGCGCCGATAAAGTCACCGGCAACGGCCCGGCCGCCGACGTCGCGGCCATCAACAAGGTGGTCGAGCAGTTCAAGGCCGCCATCATCGCCCACGACGGCAAGACCCTCGGCAGCCTGTTCCTGCAGGACCACGACAGCTGGCTGTCGGTGGCGGATGATGGGGTCTGGGCCAAGGTCAAGGCGCGCAATCCGAAGGCGCGCAAGGTCTTCCCCGGCAGCTGGAAGAAGTTCGCCGAGATGATCCAGAACGCCGACAAGCCCGTCGAGGAACGCTTCTACAACGTGCGCATCGACACCAACGGCGCGGTCGCCTCGGTGTGGTTCGACTTCGACTTCCTCGACGACGGGAAGGTGACCAACCGCGGCAGCGAAAGCTGGCAGATGGTGCGCGCCGAAGACGGCTGGAAGATCAGCTCGATGCTGTTCTCGATGGGCGACTGACGCGCTAGAATCGTACGCATCACAAGAATCGGAACGTCCAGCGTGAAAGTCGAAACGCCCCTGCTCGTCCCCGTGCTGGCCGCCTTGCCGGTCTGCGCCTGCATGGCCATCCTCGGGCTGCCGGCCTTCAGCCACCAGCATGGCGCGGCCTTCCGCACGCTGTACTTCCTGGCATGCCTGGCCTGGCTGATGCCGCTGGCGCTGCTGCAGCGCGCGATGTGGCGGCGCGAATGGCCCTGGCTGCGCATGGCGCTGGTGCTGCTGCTTGCAAGCTATGCGATGTCGGTGCTGAACGCCGTGCTGGGCCAGCGCCTGGCGATCTCGCTCGGACTGGAGACCGAGTACCGCTGGTCCGAACTGGTCGAGGGCCTGGACGGCTGCTGGCTGGCCCTGATCGCCTTCTGCGCGGTGCACGCGGTGGCGGGCTACTACCTGTCGCTGCAGCAGGTGCGCCTGCACCTGGCCCAGGCGCAGTCTGCGGCGCGCGACGCCGAGCTGCGCGCGCTGCGCCTGCAGGTCAATCCCCACTTCCTCTTCAACTCCCTGAACGCGATCTCGGCGCTGGTGGCGGCGCAGTCGAACCGCGAGGCCAACCGCATGCTCGCCTGCGTCTCCGACTTCCTGCGCGCCACGCTGGCGCACGACGGCCGCCACGAGCACGCGCTGGCCGAGGAGCTGGCCCTGCTCGACGCCTACCTCGAGATCGAAAAGGCGAGGTTGGGCGAGCGCCTGCGCTTGACGATGAAGGCCGGCCCCGACGTGCTGGAGGCCGTGGTGCCCTACCTGATGCTGCAGCCGCTGGTCGAGAACGCGATCCGCCACGGCATCGCACCGCTGGCGGCGCCGGGCCGGCTCGACATCCGCGTCGAGCGCCAGGACGCACGCCTGCTGGTGGAGGTGCACAACGATGGCCTGGCGCCGGCGCAGGCGGGCAGCGGCATCGGCCTGGCCAACGTTCGTGAGCGCCTGCGCCATCTGTACGGCGCCGAGCAGCAGGTCGAGGCAGCGTGGGACGAGGATGGCCGCTTCGGCGTGCGCATCGCCATGCCGCTGCGCGCTGCGGAGGCGGCGGCATGACGATCCGCGTAGTCATCATCGACGACGAGCCGCTGGCCCGCCTCGCGGTCAAGACCCGGCTCGCGCAGCGCGGCAGCTTCACGCTGGTCGGCGAATTCGGCGACGGCGACAGCGCCCATGACGGCATCGCGGCCTTGCGTCCCGACCTGGTGTTCGTCGACGTCGAAATGCCGGGACGGACCGGCTTGGAGGTGCTGGCCGCGCTGCCGCCCGCGCAGCGGCCGATGGCGATCCTGCTGACCGCCTACGACGGCTTCGCCCTGCAGGCTTTCGACCTGGCCGCCATCGACTACCTGCTCAAGCCCGTCGACGACGAGCGCATGGACGAAGCGCTGGACCGTGCGCAGCAGGCCTTTCCCTACCGGGGACAGGGCCGCGCCACCGCGCCCGCCGCGCCGGCGGTGCAGGCCTTTTCGGTGCGGGTCGGCGCGCGCACGGTGCTGGTCCCGGTCGCCGAGGTCGAGCGCATCGAGGCCGACGGCGACTATGCAACCCTGCATGCGAACGGCAAGACCTGGCTGGTGCGCGAGCGCCTGCACACCCTCGCCCTGCAGCTCGATCCGCGCCGGTTCCACCGCGTGCACCGCTCCAGCATCGTGCGGCTCGACATGATCGCCGAGCTGCGCGCCCTCACCAACCGCGACGCCCTGCTGCGCCTGCGCGACGGCAGCGTGCTGCGCGCCAGCCGCACCTATATGCCCGCCCTGGCGGAAGCCCTCCAACAACGCAAATCCGCATGATCCCCATGTATTCGAAGCCGGCCCGGCTCGCCGGCCTGGACACCCTGCGCGCGCTCGCCATCGTCCTGGTCCTGATGTCCCACTACAACGGCTTCGTCAGCCGCGCGCCGACCTTCGGCATCGCCGGCGCCATCGGCTGGGCCGGCGTCGACCTGTTCTTCGTCCTGAGCGGCTACCTGATCGGCAACCAGCTCCTCGCCCCGGCGGCGCGCGGCGAGAGTCTGGAACTGAAATCCTTCTTCGCGCGGCGCCTGCTGCGCACGCTGCCGAACTACTACGCGGTGCTGGCCGTTTATCTTCTGCTGCCCGACAGCCCGATCGCGGGAAAAAGCATGGCGCCAGCCTGGCAGTTCCTCACCTTTACCCAGAACTTCGGCCTGAACTACGGCGAGACCTTCACCCATTCCTGGTCGCTGTGCATCGAGGAACAGTTCTACCTGGTGCTGCCGCTCGCGGTGCTGGCGCTGGTCGGCGCGCGCCGTTCGCCGCGCCTGCTGTGGTGCGCGCTGTTCGCGGCAATCGGCGCCGGCATGATGGCGCGCGGCCTGGCCTTCATGGACGGCAAGGACGTGTTCGCGGCGCCGGTGTACTACTCGAGCTTCTGCCGCTTCGACGAACTGCTGCCGGGCGTGGCGATCGCGATGCTGAAGAACTTCCATCCGGCGGCCTTTGCGCGCCTCCTGCGGCACGGGAACGCTCTCCTGGCGGCTGGTCTTGCGATGGCGGCGGCGGTCCTGTACGGCGTGATGAACGAGGCGCCGACCGCCTTCATGGCCTCGACCTTCGGCTTCTCGCTGGTGGCCACGAGTTTCGCGCTGCTGACCCTTTCCGCGCTCAGCCCCGGCGCGCTGCTGAACCGCTTGCAGGTTCCCGGCGTGGCCAGCCTGGCGCTGTGGTCCTACGCGGTCTACCTGGTGCACAAGCCGGTGTTCATGGCGCTGCGTCCGGAGCTTGCCAGCCGCGGCATCGATCCGGGCGCGCCGCTCACCATCGCCGCCGTCATGGCGGCCGGCATCGGCGGCGGCTGGCTGCTGTACCGGGTGGTCGAGACGCCGTTCATGCGGCTGCGGGCGCGCTGGTATCCGGCGGGTGGCGCGAAGCCGGCCTGGCCCGCTGCCGCCTACCCGTCTGCGTGACAGTGCGCGTACTTTCGCGCCCGCGCCGGCTGCTACCATCGCTTGTCCCGATACGATGAGGAGGCTGTCCATGAGTATGCTGTCTTTGACGCCCGGCTGGATGAAACGTGCTTGCGTCGCCCTAGCTGTCGGTGCGTTCGCCGTCCTGGAGGCCCATGCCTGCCACGCCCCGCCGCGCGCGCAGAACGTGACACCGGAAGAGCTGGTCGCCATGGCCACCGACGTCTCGGTTGCCAAAGTCGTGCGCGCGACGCCGTCGGCGGCGTGGTCGGGCCGTGGGCGTCAGCCCGTGGAATACGAGTTCGAAGTGGTCCAGCGCATCCTCGGCCCGGACGAGGCGCGCTTCGTCATCGCCGGCGCGCAAGGCGAAACGCGGATGACGCAAGCGGCCGGCGACCATGGCGACGAAGGATTCTGGAACCGCGGCGGCGGTCGGCTGTACAACGATTCGGATTGCGTGCTGCGGCCGAACTTCACGGTCGGCGAAAGCTACCTGATCTTCCGCGACAAGCCGGCCACCTGGCGCAGTTTCGAGCGCATCGAGACTGTACGCGGCCGGCCGAATTCCGACGACAAGTGGTTGTCCTATGTGGTGGAAAAGCTCGGAAGCCGCTAGCCCGACGACTCCCGCATCACGGCTTGCACAGGGCCCGTTTCACGTTTTGAACGCATGAGTGGTTCTCTCCCGCGCAGTCCCCGGACACCTCCAGTATCCGGTCCTGCGCATCCACGAAGACGAAGATGCCGTAGTGGTTGTCGACGTCATCGAAGCCGACGAACCTGACGCGTTCGCCCTGTTTCAGTTCGCCCACGTCCATCAGCACCAGGTAGTCCTCATTCGGCGTGAGGTTCACTTCACGCAGCACCCATGAGTTGCAGAAGTTGTAATCACTAAGCGCTTTCATGTCTCCCTCAAACAAGTCCACCCTACACTTGGCATGACGGAATCATGTCCGGGCGCAGAGGCTGTTCGGCGCCTGGACACGCACCAATCATTTAAACGAGTAATTCACGCTGGCATAGAAGCGCCGCCCACGCGGATCCGTATAGCTCGGATCGTAACCCGACAGGAAGTAATACGCCTGGTTCGAATACGGCGGGCTCTCGTCGAACAGGTTCTGCACGCCGGCGCGCAGCTTCAGGGTCGGCGTCGCCTGCCAGGCGCCCGAGAGATCCCACAGCGAATACGACTTGACCTTGTTGGCCGCGACCACCGAACCGTCGTCGATGTTGATCGCGGTGTTCTGGTCGTCGTAGCCGCTCGACCAGGTGTTCTGCAAACTGGCGGACAGCGGGCCGCGGTCCCAGTCGAAGCTGACCGTATGGCGCCAGCGCTGCACCACGCCGTCGGTGACGAACTTGTTCAGGTTACTGACGAACGCATCGCCCGGCGCATTCTGGATGCGCGAAGCCAGCACGTAGGTGCCGTTCAGGCGTCCGCCGAAGCGGCCGATTGCGGTGTCGACGCCGCGCACCGTCACCGCCAGGTCCAGGCCGCGCGCCACCTGCGCGCCGCGGTTTTCCTTGCGCAGCTCGATGTAGTCGATCAGGCCGTCCTCGTCGCGGTACACCAGGTCGCCGTACTTGGCCAGGTTGCCGAGGATGATGTCGTCGCCGATCTCGCTGATCAGGTCCGTGCGCTTGATGTTCCAGTAGTCGAGCGAGAGGTTGACGTGGCGGCCGGCCGCGAAGGCGGCGCCGAGCGAGAACTGGCGGCTGCGTTCGGGCTTCAGGTCCGGGTTGCTGTAGCGGCGGGTGTCCCAGTTGTCGGCGCAGTCCGAGTAGTTGTTCTCGACGGTGGCGCAGTAGACCGGGTCGGGCAGGGTGGCGGTGGCGCTGTAGACGGTCGGGCGGAACAGTTCGTTCATCGTCGGCGCGCGAAAACCCCGCCCGGCCGAGGCGCGCAGCAGCAGGGCGTCGCTGGGGCGGTAGCTCAGGCCGATCTTCGGGCTGGCGGCGCCGCCGACCTGCTCGTAGCGGTCGTAGCGCGCCGACAGCTGCGCTTCCCACTGCTTCGCGAACGGCAGCAGCACTTCGCCGTACAGGCCGGCCACGTCGCGGCTGTCGCGGGTCGAGCGGCCGCCTTCCGGAGCCGCGTCGTTGTTGATGTTATCGCTCAGCAGCAGGGCGGACGGGTCGAAGCGGTTCTTCTCGCGCCGCACCTCGCCGCCGACCGCCAGCGCCAGGTTACCGCCGGCCATGGCGCCGAAGGTGCGCGAGAGCTTGAAGTCGACCGAGTCGAGGGTGCCGCGCGCGCGCCGCACCACGTCGTCGACCTGGATGCTGTCGATCAGGTCGCGGCCCGCCTGGCTCGATGGCCCGAAGGGATTGATGAGGCCTTCCTGGATGCCCGTCATCAGCTCGTCATACAGCACATAGCCGTGGGTGTCGCGGTCCTTGACCGTGTTGACGCTGTGGTTGTAGGCGACGTCGTAATCCCAGCCGCCCACGGCGCCGGTGGCGCCGACCACGAAGCGCATGCCTTCGCTGGTCAGTTCGCTGGAGCGCTGGCCGGCTTCGTTCAAGCGCATGCGCAGTTCCAGTTCGCCCGGATAGTCGTCGTCGAGGTCTTCGAGGCCGGTGCCGACCAATTGCGGCACCAGGCGGTAATCGATGTAGCCGGTCACGCGCGCCGAGGAGCCGGTGTACCAGCTCTTCGCGCGGCTCAGCGCCACCTCGGCATAGGCCTGGTGGCCGCCGCCCAGCTTCACGACGCCGCGGCTGAGCAGGCTCGCTTTTTCCGTCTTCGGATACAGCTCGGTGTCGCCCATGTAGTTGTAGGTGCAGGCATCGACGCCGCCGGTGCCGGCGGGCAGGTAGACGTTGGCCGGCGGCGCGCAGTTCGGCGCCGACAGGTTGATCAGCCGGTTGGTGATCGGCTGGCCATTGATGGTGAAGCC
The DNA here is from genome assembly GCF_021044825.1 of Massilia phyllostachyos. GTDB lineage: Bacteria > Pseudomonadota > Gammaproteobacteria > Burkholderiales > Burkholderiaceae_D > Telluria > Telluria phyllostachyos. The sequence continues at coordinate 617,134 of NZ_JAJNOC010000001.1, forward strand.
GAGTTCCTGCAGGCGGTCGCGCTGGTTCGAGGTCAGGCGGATGTTGGCCGGACTGGTGTAACCGGATAGCAGGTGGCCGAGGCGCTTCTCGACCTCCAGGTTCGGGATGAACTTGCGCTGTGCGGTGCTGAGCGCGTCGGTGCGCTGGAAGTCGGCCACCGCGAACACGTTGTAGCCGTCGCGTTCCAGGTCGCCCTTGCCGGCGCTGATGCTGGCGGTGCGCTTGCCGGCGCCGCCCTCATCGGTCTTGCCGCCGTAGGCGTTCAGCTCCAGGCCCTGGAAGTCCTTGCGCGTGATGAAGTTGATGACGCCGCCGATCGCATCGGTGCCGTACAGCGCCGACGCGCCATCGAGCAGCACCTCGACCCGTTCCAGCGCGGCGGCCGGGATGTTGTTCAGGTCGACGCCGCTGTCGTCGCCCGGGGAGGCGAAGTTGGCCATGCGGCGGCCGTTGAGCAGCACCAGCGTGGAGGAGGTGCCGATGCCGCGCAGGTTGGCGCTGTTGAAGCCGCGCTGGTCGCCGCCGACATTGATGCTGGCGCCGTCGGTCAGGCCGTTGACGTTGGCGGAGACGCGGCCCAGGATCTCGGCGGCGGTGGTCACGCCGGCCTTCTCGATCTCGGCGCGCGAGACGATCTGCACCGGCAGCGCGGTCTCCGACTGCACGCGGCGGATCGCCGAGCCGGTGATCTCGACCTTCGGCATGTCGGCGGGCGCGGGCTGCGCCTGCGGTTCCTGCGCCTGCGGCGTTTCCTGCGCCAGCGCCGGCAGCGCCAGCACGCCGCCTGCCATCCAGGCGCCGGCGAGCAGTGCGCCGCGCACGGCGCGTGCGCCCGCGTTCAACTTCGTATGCATCAGTTTTCCCTATCAAAGATTCTTTGCTAATTCGGAATAGTAGCGTTGTCACTATCCAAAGAAACAAACTATTTGAATCGGAAAAAGCGGATGTTGCGAATAAGGTACGGTTATCGACAATGTGCCCGAACAAGGCCGGTGCTTATTTCGCGGCGCTGCGTTTCTTGCGCTGCTCTTCCCGGTATTGCTGGAAGCGCTCGATATGTTCCTCGCGGCGCAGGATCTTCGAATTCGGATCGAGCACGTAGTGGGCATCCGCGTCGAGCGTGACCGTGCCGCGGCCGTCCGCCATGGGCACGTTCACGATGCGGTTCCCGACGCGCACTTCGACCGGCATCGGGAAGGGGGTGTCCTTCTCGGTCTTCCACGCCAGGTTCAGCGTGTTGCCGTTGCGGGTCGCCTGCAGCTCCGGCAGCTTGGCCTGGTAGAGGTAGGCCTGGAAGAACCAGTCGAGGTCGCGCCCGCTCACGCGCTTGGCGATCTCCATGAATTCCCTGGTGGTGCCGAGGCGCGGCTGGAAGTTGCCGGGGCGTGGGTCGGGGGTGCCGTAGACGCTCTCGCGCACGGTGCGGAAGAAGGCGTCGTCGCCGACCAGGCCGCGCAGCGTGTGCATCACCAGCGCGCCCTTGGTGTAGATGTCCTGGCCCGGGCCGCCGCGCTCTAGCGAGTAGACCTGGCCTTCGGTACGCGGCTTGCCCGAGACGATCGGCGCCTTGTTCTGGATGCCGGCGCGCTGCGCCATCAGCTCGGCGAAATAGGCTTGCTGGCCGCGCAGGTACTGCATGTAGAGCGGCTGCATATAGGTGCCGAGGCCCTCGTGCAGCCACATATCGTCCCAGTCGGCATTGGTCAGCTGGTTGCCGAACCACTCGTGGGCCAGCTCGTGCTGCAGCAGCTCGTCGTAGCCGTACTGTGTCTTGGCGTACTTGTTGCCGTAGGCGTTGATGGTCTGGTGTTCCATGCCCTTGTGCGGAGTCTCGACCACGCCCATCTTCTCGTCGCCGAAGGGGTAGGGGCCGACGGTGCGTTCGAAGAACTCGAGCATCTGCGGGAATTCCTTGAACAGCTCCGCCGCCTGCTTGTCGTACTGCGGCAGGTACCAGAAGCGCAGCGGGATGGTGTTGCCGTAGCGGCTGGCGTAATTCCCTTCCAGGAGTTTATAGGGGCCGACGTTGATCGAGATGCCGTAGGTGCTGGGGTTCTTCGTGCTCCAGTGCCAGGTGCGCCAGCCGTCCTTCTCCTCCATGCCTTGCGCGACCCCGGCGCCGGCCGCGACCAGCGGCGACGGCACGGTGAAGTGCTGGTCGACCTGCTTCGGTTTGCCGGTGGGGTGGTCGATGCAGGGCCAGAACAGGTCGCAGCCTTCGCCCTGGACGGCGCTGGCCACCCAGGGCTGGCCGTCTGGCGTCTGCGACCAGACAAAGCCGCCGTCCCACGGCGCATTCTTCGCGACGTGCGGCGTGCCGTGGTAGCGCACGCGGATCGTGGTTTGCCTCCCCGGCTCCAGGCGCTGCGGCAGCTTCACGGTGAGGCGGCCCTCCGGATTGCTCCAGCCGCCGGCGGCGAGCGGCTGGCCATCCACCTCGATGGCGTCGATCGGCAGGTTGCGGTCGAGGTCGAGTTCGATGCGGTCGACCGGCTGGCGGGTGCCGAAGGTGAGCATGGCGTCGCCCTGGATGCTGCGGGTCTTGGGCTCGACGCGGATCTTGAGATCGGCCTTCTCGAAGCTGAGCGCCAGCTGGTCCGGGCTGCGGGCGACGCCGGAATCGACGGTGTAGTTGCTGAGGGAAGCGGGTGGGGCGGTGGTGGCGCAGGCGGTGAGCAGGGAGCAGGCGGCGGCGATCGCGAGTTTTTTCATCGAGCAGGACGGACGGTGGGTAATCCGTTCAATTTATCACGGTGGCAAGGCCCCGGATAGTTTGACGGCCCGCCGCTGGTCAGCTTACGCGATAAGTGCCGGTCCAGGTTTCGCCGGGCGCCAGGGTATGCGGCTCGAGCAGCGCCGGCTCGATGCACACGAAACGCTGGTATTCGTCGTCCGCCATGTCGGCCAGGGCCGCGGTGTCCGCCGCGCCCGGATTCCACACGACCGCGTCGAGGAAGCCGCTCTGTTCGAGCAGCAGGGTGCGCTCGCCGGTCGCCAGGGTGGCGCGGCCGCTCACGTGCTGATAGACCTCGTCGAGCTTGTCGATGATCGAGATCTCGTCCGACGAGATGCCCTCGATGCGCACCGCGCACACGTCCGGCACCAGGTGGTAGGTGTGCAGGGCGGCGGAGAAGGGGAAGGATGCGCCGCCCGCGTTGCGCACGGTGAGCGTCATGGACAGCGCGTTGGCGCACACCGCCACGCGCAGCAGCAGGGCAAAGTCGTGGGCCCAGGCCTGGCGCACCGGCTCGGCCAGCATGCGCGGCGCGAGCAGGAATTCGGCCCAGGCGGTATCGCCATCGAGGCCGCTGGCGGCCAGCTCCCAGGTGCTGACGCGCGCGAAGCCGTGGCGCATGCCGGCGCCGCGTTCGGCGAACTGGGGGAAGATCACCGGCACGCCGCCGCGGATCGCCTTGCCGCCGTCCAGCGCGGAGTTCGCACTGAGGAACATGCGCTCGCCGCCGTCCGCCCCCGTCCACGACACCAGGTGAGCGCCGTACAGCGTCACGATGGCCTGGGCGCCGTCCGGCGCCGCGATGCGGATGGCGGGCAGCTGCCCGAAGGTGATGGCGGTGGCGTGGGTCATGGTTGATAAAATCAGGTCTGGCGGTTCTTGGCCATCGGCGGGTTGTCGGCGAAATAGCGCTTGATGCCCTTGGTAATGGCGTCGGCCAGCTGGTTCTGGTAGCCGTCGTCGCGCAGGCGCGCTTCCTCGTCGGGGTTCGAGATGAAGGCGGTTTCGACCAGGATCGAGGGGATGTCCGGCGCCTTGAGCACGGCGAAGCCGGCCTGCTCGACGGCGGCCTTGTGCAGGCGGTTGATGCCGCCGATCTCCTTCAGCACGGCCTTGCCGACCTTCATGCTGTCGTTGATCTGGGCCGTGGTCGACAGGTCGAACAGCACGCTGGCGAGCTGCTTGTCCTGCACCGCGGCGGTGTTGGCGCCGCCGATCAGGTCGGCCTTGTTCTGGTCGTTGGCCAGCCAGCGCGCCGCGCTCGAACTCGCGCCCTTCTCGGACAGCACGAAGACCGAGGAGCCGCGCGCGGTGGGCGAGACCCAGGCGTCGGCGTGGATCGAGACGAACAGGTCGGCCTGCACCTGGCGCGCCTTCTGCACGCGCTGGCCGAGCGGGACGAAGAAGTCGCCGTCGCGGGTCAGCATCACGCGGGTATTGGGCATCTGCTCGAGTTTGGCCTTGAGGCGCTTGGCGACCGCCAGCACGATGTCCTTCTCGCGCGCGCCGGTGGCGCCGATCGCGCCCGGGTCTTCGCCGCCGTGGCCCGGGTCGAGCGCGATGGTCACCATCCGCACCACCTTCTGCGCCGGCGCCTTGGCGACCTGCTTGCCCGGCGTCGGCTGGATCGCCTGCGGCGGCGGGGTGCCGTTCTGGGCCGACATCTCGGATTCGAGCTTGGCGATGGCGTCCGGCACCACGCCGGTCTGGGCCGGCGGCGCGGCCGGCAGGGGCGAGGCCGGGTTGGCGCTGCCCACCGCGGCGGCCGGGGCGTCGGTGCTCCACTCGCCCTTCTGAATCATGGCGGCGAGCGGATCGACCGGCCTCACCGGGTACAGGTCGAAGATCAGGCGGTGCTGGTAGCCGGCCACCGGCGCCAGCGTAAACACCTGCGGCTTGATCTCTTCCTTCAGGTCGAACACCAGGCGCACCACGTTCGGCCGGTTCTGGCCGACGCGCACCTGCTTGATGTAGGGGTCGTTCGATTCGACCTTGGCGACCAGGCTTTTCAGGGTGGCGTTGAGCGCCAGGCCGTCGATGTCGACCACCAGGCGCGGCGGATCGGTCACCAGGAAATGGGTGGTTTTCAGCTCGCTGTCGTTTTCCAGCGTGACGCGGGTGTAGTCCGGCGCCGGCCACACGCGCACGGCCATGATCTGGGCCGCGCCGGCGGTGAGCGGCGTGAACACGGACAGCAGCAGGGTGCCGCCCGCCTTGATCAGGGTGCGGCGGTGCGAGGAAGCGGGAGTCAGGGCGGCGGGGCGTAGGCGAGACGGTCGAGGCATAGCAGGCCCAATTGAGACAACGCCTGCAATTCTACCTCACGGCCGAGCCCACTGACGCTCAGCAATACCCGGACGTCGGGTGGCGGCAACACCGGCTCGCCCTTTTCCGGCCATTCGACGATGCAGACATTGCGCCCGTCGAAGTCGTCGCGGAAGCCCGCATCCAGGAATTCTTCCGGGCTCGACATCCGGTACAGGTCGTAGTGGATGATGTTGCCGGGCTGGCCATCGATGCTCACGCGATACGGTTCCGACAGGGTGTAGGTCGGGCTCTTGACCGTACCGCCGTGCCCGCTGGCCTGGATCAGGGCGCGGGTGAGCGCCGTCTTGCCGGCGCCGAGGTCGCCGTGCAGGTAGATCACCAGGCCAGGCTGGAGCGCGCGCGCCAGCGCCTGCCCCAGGGCGATGGTGGCGGATTCGTCGGGCAAGTAGGCTTTGAAGGGCTGCATCGAATAAAATAGCGAGTTGATTCGCGGCCGGTTACGCCGCCTGAGTTCCATCCTGCCATGTCCACCACCACCCCAGATCTGCCAGAACTAGCCCGCGCCATCAAGGCGTGGGGGCGCGAACTCGGCTTCGCCGACGTGCGCATCGCGGACGTCGACCTGGCGCATGCCGAAGCCGGCCTGCAGGCCTGGCTGGACGCGGGTTACCACGGCGAGATGGATTATATGGCAAGCCACGGCATGAAGCGTGCGCGGCCCGGCGAGCTGGTGCCGGGCACGGTGCGCGCCATCGTCGCGCGCATGGATTACCTGCCGATGGGGCGCGAGGAGGGCTGGCGCGAGCAGGAGCGCACCCGCCAGTCGGATCCGGGCGCGGCCGTGGTCTCGGTGTATGCGCGCGGCCGCGATTACCACAAGGTGCTGCGCAACCGACTGCAGGCGCTGGCGGAAAAGGTCAAGGCGGCGGTCGGCGAACTCGGTTACCGCGTGTTCACCGATTCGGCGCCGGTGATGGAGTTGCCGCTGGCGGAAAAGGCGGGCCTGGGCTGGCGCGGCAAGCACACCCTGCTGCTGTCGCGCGACGCCGGCTCGACCTTCTTCATCGGCGAGATCCTGGTCGATTTGCCATTGCCGGTCGATCCGCCCACCGGCGCCCACTGCGGCGCCTGCAGCGCCTGCATCGTCGCCTGCCCGACCCAGGCCATCCTCGGTCCGGGGCGGCTGGATGCGCGGCGCTGCATTTCCTATCTCACCATCGAGCTCAAGGGCAGCATCCCGGAAGAATTGCGGCCGCTGATCGGCAACCGCATCTACGGCTGCGACGATTGCCAGCTGGCTTGCCCGTGGAACAAGTTCGCGCAACGCGCCAGCGTGCCGGATTTCGATGAGAGAAATGGCCTGGGCGAAGCGGGGATGATCGCGTTGTTCGCCTGGGACGAGGAAGAATTCAACCGCCGGATGGAAGGCAGTCCAATCCGCCGCATCGGCCACGAGCGCTGGCTGCGCAACCTGGCGGTCGGGCTGGGGAATGCGGCGGGGGAGGAAGGCGCCGACGTGGCGGCGATCGTGGCGGCGCTGCGGAAGCGTGCCGCGCACCCATCCAGCCTGGTGCGCGAGCACGTGGGGTGGGCGCTGGCGCGCCACGGCGCATCACTCGATGCGCTTGAGGCGCAGGGCTGACCAGTCGCCGTCGATCGAGATCATCGCCACGCCGGTGATGCCGTTTTCCTTGGCGTAGGCATTGATCGAATCGCGGTGGATGTCGGTCGCCTTGGAGGCGGTCTGCTTGAGGTAGGCGATCCAGAGCGAACCCTTGTCGCCGAGGCGTTCCTTGGCGGTGGGGAGGTATTGTTCGAGTTCCTTGCGGTTGAGGGCGAACATCAGGATGACGTCGAAGGGGCCGTCACCTTCCTTGACGAGCTCGGCAGGCATCTGCGCCGCCACGCTGGGGTTGGCCTGGCCATTGAGGATCAGCATCGATTTGGCCGTCCTCAGGAACATTTTGTCTGCGACAGTTTTTTCGTTCATGAGTATTCCTAAATGCAATTGCTCGCCGCGCAATGCGGCGAGGCGTTCAGGCTGATTTTACAAGGCTTCGTTCAAGAGGCTCGAACGCTTGCATGCGTGCAAAAATCCATGACGATCGGATATCCGTAGGGTGGGCGATCCCTCGCCCACGCGTTCAACTCCCTTGTGAATGGTGGCGGCGCGGCTGTTTATCGGGTGGTTGAACGCGTGGGCGGAGGACCGCCCATTTTTCACACCCTCTACTTGAGCAGCCCGGCCAGTTCGACGGCCGTCTTGACTTGCATCTTGTCGAAAATGTGGGCGCGGTGCACCTCCACCGTCCGCATGCTGATACCCAGCTTGTCCGCCACGACCTTGTTCATCATCCCGGCCAGGATCAAATCCAGCACCTCGCGCTCGCGCGCGGACAAGGTTGCCAGGCGCTCCTGCACCGCCGCCGAGTCGGCCGCCTTGCGCGAGGCCGCCAGGGCTTCCTCGACCCGGTCCATCAGCATATTGTCGTTGAACGGTTTTTCGAAGAAATCGAAGGCGCCGCGCTTGAGCGAGTCGACCGCCATCGGCACGTCGCCGTGGCCGGTGAGGAAGATCACCGGCAGGCGCGCGAGCAGGCCGCGCGCCACCAGCTGGTCGAACACCGCGATGCCGTTCATGTCGGGCATGCGCACGTCCAGCAGCACGCAGTCGCCTTCCGGATCGGGCTGCCTGACCTCGTCGAGAAAGGCCTGGCCGCCCGAATAGCCGCGCGCCTGCAGGCCGCGCGACTGCGCCAGCCAGGCCAGGGCGTCGCGGATGACGTCTTCGTCGTCGACGATGTGCAGCATGGGTGTCTCCGTCTGTCGATGTTGTTATGCTGGGTTGCAGGCGGATTTTAGCCCAGCGTCCCGTTCGCCGCTTGGGTCGGCAGCGCGAAGGTGAACACGGTGCCGCCGCCGGGGTTCGGCGCGTGCGTCAGGGTGCCGCCGTGGAATTCGATCGCGGTGCGGCAGATCGACAGGCCCATGCCCATGCCCTCGGCCTTGGTCGAATAGAAGGGCTCGAACAGGCCGGCGGCGACGTTTTCCGGAATTCCGTGGCCGCGGTCGATCACCGACACCGCCACCTTGTCCTCGATATGGGCGGCCGCGATGCGCAGCACGCGCTGTCCCGGCGCGGTGTCCTGCATCGCTTCGATAGCGTTGCGGGTGAGGTTGAGCAGCACCTGCTCCAGCATCACGCGGTCGGCCAGCACCGCGGGCAGCTGGGGCGGCAGCTCGACCCGCAGGGTCACGCCGGCCTGGCGCGCCTGCAGCTCGACCAGGGCGCGCACGCCGTCGATCACGCTGCGGATCGTCACCTGTTCGCGGCGCGGTTCGCGTTTCTTCACGAATTCGTGCACGCTGCGGATGATCTGGCCGGCGCGCTGGGCCTGCTGGCGCGCCTGTTCCAGCGCGTGGCGCAGCATGCCGCCGTTGACCGGCTCGCCGGATGTGTTGTTGCGCTCCAGGACATTGATCGCGCCCGCCGTGTAGCTCGAGATCGCCGCCAGCGGCTGGTTCAGCTCGTGCGCCAGCATCGAGGAAATCTCCCCCATGGTCGCGAGGCGCGCGCTGGCTTCCAGCTTGGCCTGCTGCTGGCGATTGAGTTCCTCGGCGCGCTTGCGGTCGGTGATGTCGAGGATCGAGCTCATCCAGCCGCTCTGGCGTCCGTAGGCATCCACCAGCGGCGCCTCGAACACCAGCACCGGCACCCGCACGCCGTCGGGGCGCTGGAACACGGTCTCGAATTGCGGCGTGATATTCCCGGACAGCACGCCGCGGAAGCGTTCCTCGTACTCGGCCATCGCTTCCGGCGCCCAATAGGGCATGGGCGGTTTCTTGCCGACCAGTTCTTCCGCCGAGTGGCCGACGATCTCGCAGAAGGCCCGGTTGACGTAGGTCACGCGTCCCTCGAGGTCGCGCGCGCGCAGTCCCGTGATCAGGGAGTTTTCCATCGCGGTGCGAAAAGCCATCTGCTGGCGCAGCGCGCTTTCGGCGGCCAGGGTGCGCGAGATGTGGCGCCACAGCGCGCCCAGGCTGAGCACCAGGCCGAGGGCCAGCACGATCACCGAACCGACCAGCAGGTTGGGCAGCAGTTGCGGCGCGCGCTTGGTGCTGTCGGTGGACAGGATCACCAGCGCGCCCGGCAGGTCGAGTTCGCGCCGGTGGGTGTAGATGCCGCGCCCCGGGCCGCCGGCCGCGCGGCGCGCCACCGGATCGTCGTCGCGATCGAGCAGGGTCAGGGCATTGTCCTGGGCGAACCACCAGGGCACGGTTTCGTCGAGCAGGATCTGCAGGCTGTAGGTCGCCACCAGGCTGCCGGCCGGGCGCCCGTTCGCGTACAGGGGCAGCACGTAGTCGAGCAGGCCCGGGGTGGCGGAGGTGGCGCCGTAGGGCTCGCTGTAGCGGGGGCGGCGGGTGCCGTTCGCGATGTCGGCGGCCAGGCGCGTCGGCGCGGGCAGGGCGGCGGGCGGCTCCAGGCCGTGGCTGGCCAGCACCTGTCCGTCGACGCCGTACCAGACCGCGCGCACCAGCTCGTGGCCGTTGTTGAACATCTGCTTGAAGCGCGCGTCCAGGGCGGCTGGCGTGGGCGGATGATTGACCAGGTCGGCGCCGAGGCCGGCCAGGGCTTCCTCGCTGCGCGCCAGTTCGAAGCGCAGGGTCTGTTCGACCCACAGCGTGTCAGCGATCAATTGCTCCTGGCGCTCGGTGGCCTCCATCTGGCGCGCCTGCCACGGCAGCCAGACCAGCACCGCGAGGAACAGCAGCACCAGCAGCACCGGCACCAGCCAGCGCCAGGAGCGCGCGCGTTGGGCGGCCGCGGGCTGGGCGGAAGGAAATTTCATGGGCACGTCGACATCCCTTACACTGTCGGGCGATTGTGGAAGTCCACGATGGTGCGCCGGCCATGCGGCGCGCAGACTGCGATCATCTTATTCTCTTTGTTTAACCCGTCAAACCTGGAACACCGCCATGCGATTCCCTCTCCTGGCCGCGGCGCTGATGGCCTGCGCCGGACTCGCCGCCAGCGCCGGCGCCTTCGCGCAGACGCAGGGCGCGCCGATCATCATCAAGTTCAGCCACGTGGTCACGCCCGATACGCCGAAGGGGCAGGCCGCGCTGCGCTTCAAGGCCCTGGCCGAGCAGATGAGCAATGGCCGGGTGAAGGTGGAAGTCTACCCGAACAGCCAGCTCTACAGGGACCGCGAGGAACTCGAAGCCCTGCAGCTGGGCGCGGTGCAGATGCTGGCGCCCTCGCTGGCCAAGTTCTCGCCGCTGGGCGTGAAGGAATTCGAAGCCTTCGACCTGCCCTACATCTTCCCGTCCAAGCAGGCGTTGTACGCCGTCACCGAAGGGCGCATTGGCCGCGGCCTGCTGCGCAAGCTGGAAGCCAAGGGCATCACCGGCCTGGCGTATTGGGACAATGGCTTCAAGATCATGTCGGCCAACAAGCCGCTGCTGGCGCCGTCCGATTTCCGCGGCCTGCGCATGCGCATCCAGTCCTCGCGCGTGCTGGACGAGCAGATGCGCGTGCTGGGCGCCCAGCCGCTCTCGCTGGCCTTCTCGGAAACCGCGCCGGCGCTGCGCGAGGGCGTGGTGCAGGGCACCGAGAACACCCCCTCCAACATGTACACCCAGCGCATGCATGAAACCCAGAAGCACCTGACGTTGTCTAACCATGGCTACCTGGGCTATGCGGTGATCGTCAATAAGAAATTCTGGGACGGCCTGCCGGCCGGCACGCGCCGCATCCTCGAGCGCGCCATGGCAGAGGCCACCGCCTACGAGAAGACGATCGCCCAGCGCACCAACGACGCCGCGCTGGAATCGATCCGGCGCGCGGGGACGACCACCATCCACACGCTCAGCCCGCAGCAGCAGGCCGAGTGGCGCAAGGCGATGGCGCCGGTGTATGCACGCATGGAAGAGCGCATCGGCAAAGACGTAGTCGGGGCGATCCAGCGCGAAGTCGCCCGGCCATGACAGCGGGATGACAAGCGATGCGAACGCTCATGCGTTTTCTTGATAACTAAAATAATTTCCTGGAATGTGGTCGAAAAGATACGTTTCCAATTAAAGCTTGCGTTATGATGGGGACCTCACGCACTCACATGGTGCGTACGCGAACAGAACACACACGGTTTTGGGGAGCATAGAGAAAATCACGGTAATCCATACCGGAGAACAATCGAGGAGACACACGTTTTACAGAAGCCGTTAGCACAGCTAAACGGCCGGGGACGTGACCCGAATTGGAGCGCACCTTCGAGTGCGCTTTTTTTTCGTCCGCCGCCCGCCCGGCGGTTTAGAATAAGCGCATGAAGACTGACCAGGTTTCGTTCAACGCCATCGTGCCGGCCCCTTTCGGCGCGATCGGCATCCGCACGCAGGATAATTCGGTGCGCGAGCTGGTCTACCTGCCGCCCTCGTTCGAGGAACAGGCCGCCGACAACCCGGTGGCCGCCGAGGCCGCCCACCAGGTCGCGCAATATCTCGAAGACCCCGATTTCCGTTTCGACCTGCCCCTGTTTGCGGCCGGCACCGACTTCCAGCGCCGCGTCTGGGACGAGATTTCCAGCATCCCGCGCGGCAGCGTCAAGACCTACGGCCTGCTGGCCAAGACCCTCGGCTCGGCCCCGCGCGCGGTTGGCCAGGCTTGCGGCGCCAACTGGTTCCCCCTGATCATTCCCTGCCACCGCGTCACCGCATCCGGCGGCCTGGGCGGCTTCTCGAACCAGGACGACGAAAACGGCTTTCATTTATCCGTCAAGCGCTGGCTGCTGCGCCACGAAGGCGCCACCGCATCTCCATGGCAGCAGCAATCGATCTGGGACTGATCGACGAGTTCTGCGACACCCTCTGGCTGGAACAGGGGCTGGCCAAAAATTCGCTCGACGCCTACCGCCGCGACCTGAAATTGTTCGCCGGCTGGCTGGAGGCCACGCGCCCCGGGCGCGCCAGCCTGCTGGCCGTGCAGCCGGAAGACATCGCCGCCTACTTCGCCGAACGCCACGAGGACACCCGCCCGAGCTCGGCCAACCGGCGCCTGTCGGTGCTCAAGCGCTTCTATGGGCTGGCGCTGCGCCGCAACCAGATCGCGCAGGATCCCTGCCTCAAGATGGCTTCGGCCAAGCAGCCTCTGCGTTTCGTCCATACCCTGACGGAAAGCCAGATCGACGCCTTGCTGGACGCGCCCGATGTATCCACGCCGCTCGGTTTGCGCGAGCGCACCATGCTGGAACTGATGTATGCCAGCGGCTTGCGGGTGTCGGAACTGGTGGCCCTGAAACTGGTCGAAGTGAGCCTGAACGATGGCGTGCTGCGCATCACCGGCAAGGGCAGCAAGACCCGCCTGGTGCCGTTCGGACAGGAGGCGCGGCTGTGGCTGGAACGGTATCTGAAGGATGCGCGCGGCATCATCCTGAACGGCCAGGTCGACGATGCCCTGTTCGTCACCGGACGCGGCGGGGCGATGACGCGTCAGATGTTCTGGATCCTGATCAAGAAACATGCGGCCAAGGCCGGCATCAAGGGGCCGTTGTCGCCGCACACCCTGCGCCACGCCTTCGCCACCCACCTGCTGAACCATGGCGCCGACCTGCGCGTGGTGCAGCTGCTGCTTGGCCACGCCGACATTTCTACCACACAGATTTACACGCATGTTGCGCGCGAGCGCCTCAAGCACCTGCACGCCCAGCATCATCCGCGGGGTTAATTCAAACCGCGGCGCATTCCCTCGTCCATAATGGCCGGGCAGCATGGCAGTGGACATCCTTCTTCAATCGGCACAGCGCGACATGAGGTGAACATGGCACGGACCAATTTCCAGTACGAAAAGCGGCAACGGGAACTCGAGAAGAAGCGCAAGGCCGAGGAAAAGGCGCGGCGCAAGCAGGAGGCCAAGCTGGCGGCCCCGGAAGGCCAGGATGGCGCGCCGGCCGGCGAAGGCAGCGAAGGCGAGGCGCCGGCGGAAGACGAGGCGGCCCAGCAGGGCGCTGCCTGAGCGCCAGCCGCCAGCGCGCGCATAGTGGGCGCTCAGGCTCCGTCTTGGATGCAAGATGGAGCTCCTTGCGCATGGTGTGACTGTAGGCGCACTAGCCATGCGCCGCCACCGGCGTGCGACAGGCGGCGGCGCGGCGGGTCTGGAATGCGCCCATGCGCGACGAAATGCAGCCGCCGAACCGTTTGCGTGCCCGCAAACGGTCGATCGCGGGAAGGGGAAGAATGGCGGGGTTGTCATCGGTTGCCCGATGTTTCCCCTCCAGACAAGGAACTTTCCCGTGGACGAATTCAAACAGGATCAGACTGGCCGGCCGGGGACGCCCGGCGACGGCGATCCTGGCCGGCCCAAGCCGTTCGCACGCAGCGAAGGCCAGGCCGGCGTCTTCCACAGCGATAGTCCCGGCCGCGAAGCGCTGGACTGGCTGTACCGCTTCGTGACGGCCATCGAGCTGGCGCCGGCGGTCGCCGTGCATTCGGTCGACGCGAAGGGCATCGTGCGCTTCTGGAACCATGCCTGCGCCCAGTTGTTCGGGATCCCGGCCAGCCATGCGCTGGGGCGGCCGTTTCGCGATCTGGTCTTCCACCTCGAACGCCAGGCCGAATTCGACGCCACCATCGCCGGCATCTGGCGCGACGGCAGCGCACCGGCGCCGCGCGACTGGCAGGTCGAAACCGCCGCCGGCCGCCGCCTGTGGCTGCACTCGAACCATTTCCCGGTCAAGCGCGAGGGCGCCACCCAGCAGGTGTTCTGCATGGAGGTCGACATCACCGGCCGCAAGCAGGTCGAGGACAACCTGGTGTCGGCCGCGCGCGTGTTCGAGAACGCGCACGAGGGCATGATCCTGATGGACGCCGAATACCGGGTGCAGTCGGTCAACCCGGCCTTTACGGCGATTACCGGCTACGCCGCCGCCGACATCGTCGGCGCCACGCTGGCCAGCCTGCCCTGGGGCGAAACCGAGACCGGCTTTTACGAGAGCATCTGGTCCCAGCTGGACGGCAACGACCACTGGCAGGGCGAGGTCGCGGCCATGCGCAGGAACGGCGAGCGCTACCCGGCCTGGGTGGCGCTGACCACCATCCGCGACCCGCGCGGCGAGGCAGTCAGCTACATGGCGATGCTGTCCGACATCAGCGAGCGCAAGCGCGCCGAAGACCGGGTGCGCCACCAGGCCGAGCACGATCCGCTCACCGGCCTGCCGAACCGCGCGCTGTTCCTCGACCGCATGCACCACGCGCTGGCCACCTGGCGCCGCCAGCGCGACAACTTCGCCGTGCTGTTCCTCGACCTCGACCGCTTCAAGGCCATCAACGACAACAACGGCCACCAGACCGGCGACGCCGTGCTGCGCGAGGTGGCGGCGCGCCTGCGCGGCTGCGTGCGCCGGGTCGACACCATCAGCCGCCTCGGCGGCGACGAGTTCGTGATCCTGCTGGCCGACATCGGCGGCGCCGACCAGGCCGCCCACGTGGCGAACGCCGTGATGCAGGCGGTGGCGCGGCCCATTGAGGCGGGCGGCGTCCAGCTCACGCTCTCGGCCTCGATCGGCGTCGCCATCTGTCCCACCGACGGGGTCGACGTCGACACCCTGATGCACCACGCCGACGTCGCCATGTACCACGCCAAGGAGAACGGGCGCGACAGCTTCCGCTTCTTCAGCCCCGAAATGAACGCCCGCATCCTCGAGCGCGGCGTGCTCGAGCGGCGCCTGCGCCAGGCTTTGGCGCAGGGCGAATTCCTGCTCGAATACCAGCCCGAGCTCGAGGTCGGCAGCGGCCGCGTGATCGGCGTCGAGGCCCTGATCCGCTGGCGCCATCCCGAACGCGGCCTGCTGCTGCCGCACGATTTCCTGCCCGTGGCCGAGGAATGCGGCCTGATCGTCCCAATCGGCGACTGGGTGCTGCGCGAAGCCTGCCGCCAGGCGCGCAACTGGCGCGACGAAGGGCATGAGGTCTCGGTGGCGGTGAACCTGTCCGACGCCCAGTTCCTGCACGCGGATCTGCTGGACACCGTCGACGACGCCCTGCAGCAGTCCGGCCTGGCGCCCGACTGCCTCGACCTGGAAATCACCGAAGGCGCGATCATGCGCGGCGACGCCGGCCTCGACGACATCGTCGCCGCCCTGCGCACCCGCGGCGTGCAACTGACCATCGACCGCTTCGGCACCGGCCTGTCGAGCCTGTCGTCGCTGCGGCGCTATCCGCTGTCGAAGCTGAAGATCGACCGCAGCTTCGTGAGCGACATCGAACACGACCCGCTCGACGCCGCCCTGATCCCCGCCATCATCGCCATGGCCCGCAGCCTGCGCCTGCGCGTGGTGGCCGAGGGCGTGGAAACGGCGGAGCAGCTGCGCTTCCTGCAGCAGCACGGCTGCGACCAGTACCAGGGATTTTATGCTGCCGGGGCGAGCAGCCGCCCGGATTTCAGGCCGGTTCTTCTGTAGGGTGGGCGGCTCCACCCTTAAATGTGACCGGCCAACGGCCCGAACGCCGCCCACGCGGTCAACGAACGGGTCCGAAACACGGAGCATGCCGGGACACGTGATTTGAACGCGCGGACGGCGAAGCCGTCCACCCTACTGGGCGGTAATGGCATCACGTCGCCCACACGTCAACGAACGGATTCGCCAATCGTGGTCCGATCCACCCAACACACGGGAGACGTGTCGCGCGTCGCGCGCCTAATCCCGCTCGCCGTCGAACCGCCCCGCCTGCGGATACAAGCGAATCCGCGCCAGCACCTGCCCATGGTCCGACGCCTCCGGCAGCCCCAGGTCCAGGTGGTCATTCAGGTACACCACATCCACCACTTCCCCGATCGCATCCGGCAGCACCGGATTGAATTCCTGCGATACCAGGATATGGTCGATGGTCGAATGCCGGCTTTCGTGCACGATCGAGAACCCCACGCTGCGCAGGTTATCCTGGTGCATGTGCAGGCGCGCCGCATCGAACATGCGCTCTGCCAGCGGCGCGCCTTCGCCCAGCACGATCTCGGTGGTGACCGAATCGGCCACGTCGTTGAAGTCGCCCAGCACGATGCGCGGGCGCTGCTGTTCGCGCGCCATATCGGTGAGCAGCACGCGCAGGGCGGTGGCTTCGGTGCCGCGCCGGACCAGCGAACGCAGGCAGGCGAGGGCGTACAGGTTCGGGTCTTCGCCGGTGTCGCTGGCGCGGTAGTCCGGGCGGCGCGACTTCAGGTGCACGACGATGACGTCGATCACGATGCCCGGCGCCAGTTCGACCTCGGCATGCAGCGGCGCGCGCGTGAAGCGGTCCGGGTCGCGGCTGCCGGCCGGCATCGACACGCTCTCCGGGAACATGGTCATGGGCCGCGCATGGCCGACCACCGGCAGGCGCGAGACCAGCGCCACGCTCGGCGTCAGGCGCGGCGCTTCCGGATCGGGATCGAAGCCGAGGTGGATCGCGTCGCGAAAGCGCCGGGTGCGTGCCAGCACTTCGCGCAAGGTGGCCTGCGAAAAAATCTCCTGGAAGCCGATGACGTCCGCATTGAGCAGGTCGATCTGGCGCGCCGTCCACTCCAGCTTGGCCTCGTATTCCTCGGCGCTGCACGGCTCGAGATTTTCGTAGCAGCGCATGCCCGGCGGGGCGAGGTTATAGGTATTGAAGGTGGCAAAGCGAATTTCTTGCTGCATAATGGAAATCCCTTATATTCGTCTTTAGCGTACCACGCATGGCCAAGAAAGAGCACGTGTCCGAGACACCCGCAACCCAGTTCCTGCGCAAGCAGGGCGTGAGTTTCACGGAACATCCCTATGACTATGAAGAACATGGTGGAACGTCCGTTTCCTCGCGTGAATTGGGCGTGCCCGAGCACCATGTTGTGAAGACACTGGTGATGCAGGACGAGGCGGCGCGTCCGCTGATCGTGCTGATGCATGGCGACCGCAAGGTCTCGACCAAGAACCTGGCGCGCGCGATTCCCTGCAAGTCGGTCGAGCCGTGCAAGCCTGAGGTGGCGCAGCGCCATTCGGGCTACCTGGTCGGCGGCACGTCTCCCTTCGGCATCCGCAAGGCGATGCCGGTGTATGTCGAGGAATCGATCCTGGCGCTGGAAAAAATCTATATCAACGGCGGCCGCCGCGGCTTCCTGATCGGCATCGACCCGAAGGTCCTGAGCGTCGTGCTGGGCGCGCGCGCGGTCCAGTGCGCGCTGGCCGAGTGAGCTTCCAAGTGGCTCGGGCAATGGTGTATAGTCCCGTGCGCCCCAGTACATGTACTGACGAGAACAGCAAGAACACATTCAGAGAAACCCCATGAATACCCTGATCGCCACCATCGCCGCCTACCTGATCGGCTCGATTTCCTTCGCCGTCGTGATGAGCCGCGCCTTCGGCCTGTCCGACCCGCGCACCTACGGTTCGAAGAACCCGGGCGCCACCAATGTGCTGCGCAGCGGCAGCAAGAAGGCCGCGATCGCGACCTTGGTCGGCGACGCCGCCAAGGGCTGGCTCGCGGTGTGGCTGGCGGTCAAGTTCGGCCCGTCCTACGGCCTGGAAGAGGGCGGCATCGCGCTGGTCGCGATCGCGGTCTTCGTGGGCCACCTGTGGCCGGTGTTCTTCCGTTTTGTCGGCGGCAAGGGCGTGGCGACGGCGCTCGGCGTGCTGCTCGGCATTAACGTCTGGCTCGGCCTGGCGACCCTGGCGACCTGGCTGATCGTCGCCTACGCTTTCCGCTATTCCTCGCTGGCCGCCCTGATCGCCTCGGTCTTCGCACCTTTCTATTACGGCCTGCTGTTCGGCGCCGACGAGATCCTGTTCGCGGTCGTCGTGATGAGCGCGCTGCTGCTGTGGCGCCATAGCGCGAACATCGCCAACCTGATCGCCGGCAAGGAGTCGAAAATCGGCAGCAAGGCCAAGGGCGCTGCAAAGAAATAGAGCCCCGGCTACTGGTGCGCCGAAGTAGCCGGCGCGCCACGCCAATATCCACATCGCGTTACCATACGCCACCCGGCACATCCTCGTGCCCGCAATTATTTGAAAGGTGGCGTCATGACCAAGCAACTCAGGATCGACTTCGTATCGGACGTTTCGTGCCCATGGTGCGCGATCGGCTACAAGTCGCTGGAAACGGCGCTGCTGCGCATGGGCGGCGAGGTGACCGTCGACCTGCACTTCCAGCCCTTCGAGCTGAACCCGAACATGGGGCCGGACGGCCAGGACATCGTCGAGCACATCACGGAAAAATACGGCGCGACCGCCGAGCAGCAGGCCAGCAGCCGCGAGATGATCCGCCAGCGCGGCGCCGACGTTGGTTTCACCTTCGACATGGAACGGCGCGGCCGCATCTACAACACTTTCGACGCCCACCGCCTGCTGTCCTGGGCCGAGGGCGAAGGCCAGCAGCGTGACCTGAAGGTGGCCTTGCTGGAAGCCTATTTCACCCGCTGTGAAGATCCGAGCAAGCACGACGTGCTGCTGCGCGCCGTCGAGCGCGTCGGCCTGGACCGCGACACCGCCGAGCAAATCCTGAAGTCGGACGCCTTTGCGGACGAGGTGCGCGAGCGCGAGCAATTCTTCCAGCGCGCCGGCATCCATTCGGTGCCGGCCATCATCATCAACCAGCGCCACCTGATCTCGGGCGGGCAGCCGCCGGAAGTGTTCGAGCAGGCGCTGCGCGAGATCGCCGCACGCGGCGATACGCCCCAGCCTGAGTAAGCTCGCTTAATTCAGTTCGAGCACGATCGGCTGGTGGTCCGAGGCCGCGGTCTCGGACTGCACGTCGACCGAGACCACGCGCGGCGCCAGGTCCTCGGTGACGAAGAAATAGTCGTAGCACTCGGGCCGCTCCGGCCACGGATAGCCGTGCAGGCCGGTGGTCGGCGCCCGCGCCACGCCGCCGTGGGCCACGCGCCAGGCATCCTGGAAGGCGGGAGCGCCGCCCTCCATCGGGCTCAGCAGCGCCGTGTAATCCTCCGCGTCCGGGGCAAAATTGAAATCGCCGCAGAGGATCGCGGACGCCGGCCGGAAGCCCAGCTGGAAGGGCGCGTCGAGGTTCGGATCGGGCTGGAAGATGCGGGCCCGGCTGCTGGCTTCCATGTGCAGCTCGCGGATGCGGCGCACCTGCGCCATGCGCTGCAGCGGCGAATAGTACTCGAGGTGGGTGGTCATCAGGCGCAGCTTGCCGCTGGGCGCATCGATGACGGTTTCCATCAGGCCGCGCGGCATGCCGGCGGGACGCTCGGGGTCGGCTGGCCAGGGCAGCAGGTGGCGGTGCACCTGCGAGATGCGGTACTTCGAGAGGATCAGGTTGCCGAACAGGCGCGGCGAGTTGTTCTTGTAGAGTTCACTCGGGGCATGCTCCATCATGTGGTAGCCGCCGAAGGCGCCGCCCAGCTGCTTGAACTGGTTGGCGGTGGCGCCGCCCTCCAGCTCCGAATGATTCGCCGCCACTTCCTGCAGGCAGACGACATCCGGATTCAGCCGGCGCAGGACGTCGATGATCGCGTGGATGCGAATCCTTCCGTCCTTGCCACAGCCCCAGTGAATATTCCAACTTACTACGCGCATCACGATACCTCCGTAAAACTTTACCGCCGGATATTGCCACTGTTTGGCAGGGGGCGGTCACACGGTAGGATCGGTGTCAAGCTAGCAAGTTCAATCCTGCTAACAAGCGTTTCAGCAGAGAATCAGGCCGCTTCGAGCTCGTCCAGCGGCCAGCGCGGACGCACATTGAAGGCGTAATCGCGCTGCGCCAGATCGGGGTTGCGCTCGAGACGCAGGGCGCCGGCGAAGGCGATCATGGCGCCGTTGTCGGTGCAGAATTCCAGCTCCGGATAATAGACCTGGAACTTGCGCTTGGCGGCCGCGGCATCGAGCGACGCGCGCAGCTGGCGGTTGGCGCCGACGCCGCCCGCGATCACCAGGCGTTTCAAGCCCGTGTGCTTCAGCGCGTTGACGCACTTGGCCGTCAGCACGTCGACGATCGCATCGACGAAGCCGCGCGCGATGTTGGCCTTGTCCTGTTCGCAGATGTTCGCCACCGCCTCGTTGTGGTTCTTCACCACGGTCAGCACGGCGGTCTTCAGGCCCGAGAAGCTGAAGTTGAAATCCTTCGAGTGCAGCATCGGACGCGGCAGCGTGTAGGCGGCCGGGTCGCCGAATTCCGCCAGGCGCGAGATCGCCGGACCGCCGGGGTAGCCGAGGCCGAGCAGCTTGGCCGACTTGTCGAAGGCTTCGCCGGCCGCATCGTCCAGCGTCTCGCCCAGCAGCGTGTAGCGGCCGACGCCGTCCACCCGCATCAACTGCGTGTGGCCGCCCGAGACCAGCAGCGCGATGAAGGGAAATTCCGGACGCTCGCTCGCCAGCAGGGGCGAGAGCAGGTGGCCTTCCAGGTGGTGCACGCCGAGCACCGGCTTGTCGAGGGCAAGGGCCAGCGAGCAGGCCACCGAAGACCCGACCAGCAGGGCGCCGGCCAGGCCCGGGCCCTGGGTGTAGGCGATGGCGTCGATGTTCGATGCGGGAAGGTCGGCGCGCTTGAGCACTTCTTCCAGCAGCGGCAGGGCGCGCCGGATGTGGTCGCGCGAGGCGAGTTCCGGCACCACGCCGCCGTACTCTTCGTGCATGGCGACCTGCGAATGCAGGGCATGGGACAGCAGGCCGCGCTCGGTGTCGTACAGAGCCAGGCCGGTTTCATCGCAGGAGGATTCGACGCCGAGGACAATCATGGGAGAGAAAGGTAAAGCGGAATCCGCCATTGTAACGTAGGGTGGGCGGATTCCGCCCACGCGGTGATACATGGCAGCCAGATCATCCGGCGCGAAACCGGAGCCGATAACGTTACGGGCGTTGCAGCAGCTCTGCGTGCGCGCTACGCAACATCGCTTCCGTCTCTTCCCACCCGATGCACCCATCCGTTACCGAGCACCCATACTTCAGCTGCGACAGATCCGCCGGAATCGCCTGCGCCCCGCTGACGATGTTCGACTCGATCATCACCCCCACCAGCGACCCATTGCCATGCTTGATCTGCTGGATCACATCCGACATCACCAGCGGCTGCAGTTCCGGTTTCTTGTAGCTGTTCGCGTGCGAGCAGTCGACCACCAGGTTCGCCGGCAGCCCCGCCTTCTTGAGCGCACCCTCGGCGATCGCGACCGACACCGAGTCGTAGTTCGGACGCCCGCCGCCGCCGCGCAGCACCACGTGGCCGTAGGCATTGCCGCTGGTGCGCACGATGGACACATTGCCCTGGCCATTGATGCCGAGGAAGGCGTGCGGATTGGCCGAGGACAGCACCGCATTGATCGCGATGCTCACATCGCCGTCGGTGCCGTTCTTGAAGCCGACCGGCGTCGACAGGCCCGACGACATCTCGCGGTGGGTCTGCGATTCGGTGGTGCGCGCGCCGATCGCGGTCCAGGCGATCAGGTCGCCCAGGTACTGCGGCGAGATCGGATCCAGCGCCTCGGTGGCGGTGGGCAAGCCCAGTTCGCACACGTCCAGCAGGAAGCGGCGCGCGCGTTCCATGCCGACCTCGACGCGGAAGGAATCGTCCATGAACGGATCGTTGATATAACCCTTCCAGCCGGTGGTGGTGCGCGGCTTCTCGAAATACACGCGCATCACCAGCACCATGGTGTCGGCCACTTCGTCCTGCAGCGCCTTGAGCCGGCGCGCATAGTCCAGGCCCGCTTCCGGATCGTGGATCGAGCAGGGCCCGACCACCACGAACAGGCGCTTGTCCTTACGATCCAGGATATTACGCAGGGTTTCGCGGCCGCGCATCACGGTGGCGAAGGCGCTGTCGCTGAGCGGCAGGGTGGCGTGGAGTTCCGTCGGCGTCGGCATGCGTGCGAAGGAACTGACGTTGGTATTTTCGATTGCTGGGGTATTGATCATGGTGCGATGGTCTCTGGTGGACATACCAGTGTAGACCGAAATTGCTGCGAATGCACAATCAGGGCGCATTTCGGCAACGCGTTGTATGCTGGCGTCATGGACAAGAACACTGAACGTTTTGCCGCGGCGCCCTTCATCAAGGAAATCGGCCGCGGCGTCAAAGGCGCGCGCAGCATGTCGCGCGAAGATGCCGGCGCGCTGTATGCCGCCATGCTGGAGGGCCGCGTTTCCGACCTCGAACTCGGTGGCATCCTGCTCGCCATGCGCATCAAGGGCGAATCGGTCGAGGAACTGGCCGGCTTCATGGATGCGGCGGAACGTTCCTTCGCACCCTTGCCGGCGCCACCGGGGCAGTATGCCCCGGTCCTGATCCCGAGCTACAACGGCGCGCGCAAGCTGGCCAACCTGACGCCGCTGCTGGCCCTGCTGCTGGCGCGCGAGGGCGTGCCGACCTTGGTGCATGGCGTGAGGAACGATCCCGGCCGCATTACCACTGCCGAGATCCTGGCCGAACTCGGCCTGGCCGAAGCCGGCGGCTCGGCCGACATCCTGGACGCGATGGCGAGCGGCCGCCCGGCCTTCATCCCGATCGAGCGCCTGGCGCCGGAATTGGCGCATCAATTGTCCCTGCGCCGCATCCTGGGCGTGCGCAATTCCACCCACACCCTGGTCAAGATCCTGCAACCCTTCGAGGGCCCGGCGCTGCGCCTGGTGTCCTACACCCACCCCGAGTACCTGGAAACCCTGGGCGCCTACTTCATGACGGCCGCGCCATCGGCGCGCGGCGACGCCTTCCTGATGCGCGGCACCGAAGGGGAGACGGTGGCCAACCCGCACCGCGCCCAGCAGATCGACTGGTTCCATGGCGGCGAGCGCACCGTGCTGGCCGAGCGCGATGCGCCGGCCGACGAGCTGGCCGAAGTGCCGGAAGCACGCGACGCCGCGACCACCGCCGCCTGGATCGCCGCCGCCCTGCGTGGCGAGGTGCCGGTGCCGCGTCCGATCGCGGCGCAAGTTGCACATTGCGTGCGCGTCGCACGTTCCCTGCGCGCCTGAGCTGCCCCCGCCTTTCGCCTGGCTCATCAACCGTTTACAATGGTCGGTTTGGCGGAAGATTCAGGGGCAGGAGCATGGCAAAACAGTATGATGTGGCAGTAATCGGCGCGGGCGCCGCCGGCATGATGTGCGCCGCCGTGGCCGCTGCGCGCGGCAAGCGCGTGGTGCTGCTCGACCACGCCACCCGCCTGGCCGAGAAGATCCGCATCTCCGGCGGCGGGCGCTGCAATTTCACCAACGTGGGCGCCGGCCCGGCCAACTTCCTGTCCGAAAACCCGAACTTCTGCCGCAGCGCCCTGTCGCGCTACACGCCGCAGGATTTCCTCGGCCTGGTCAAGAAATACCGCATCGCCTGGCACGAAAAGCACAAGGGCCAATTGTTCTGCGACGATTCTTCCGAGCAGATCATCGGCATGCTGCGCGCCGAGTGCCAGCAGGGCGACGTCGCCTGGCGCATGCCGTGCAAGATCGGCGGCATCGAAAAGCTGGATGCCGGCTTCCTGATCACGGCGGAAGGCGGCGACATCGCCTGCGACAGCCTGGTGATCGCCACCGGCGGCCTGTCGATCCCGAAGATCGGCGCGACCGACCTCGGCTACCGCATCGCGCAGCAGTTCGATCTGCAGATCGTCGCACCGCGCCCCGGCCTGGTACCGCTGACCTTCGACGGCCCCAGTTGGGAAGCGTTCGCGCCGCTGGCCGGCATCGCCCTCGAAGTCGAGGTCAGCACGGGCGGCACCGGGAAAGGGAAGAAGAACAAGGGCGGCGGCCATTTCCGCGAAGACCTGCTGTTCACCCACCGCGGCCTGTCCGGTCCGGCCATCCTGCAGATCTCGAGCTACTGGCAACCGGGCACGCCGATCGTGCTCGACCTGCTGCCGGAGATGGATGTCGCCGAGGAATTGATCTCGTCGAAAACCACGGTCAAGAAGCAGCTCGGCAATGTGCTGGCCCAATGGCTGCCGGCGCGCCTGGCCGAGGGCTTGCTGCTGGCGAACGGCTTCGCGCCCGATGCGCGCTTGGCGGACATGGCCGACGCGAAACTGCGCAAGCTGGGCGACGCCATCAACCGCTGGGCCATCGTCCCGACCGGTTCCGAAGGCTATAAAAAGGCCGAAGTGACGCTGGGCGGCGTGGATACGCGCGAACTGTCCCAGCAGACCATGATGGCGAACAAGGTGCCGGGCCTTTACTTCATCGGCGAGACCGTCGACGTCACCGGCTGGCTCGGCGGCTACAATTTCCAGTGGGCCTGGGCCTCGGGATTTGCTGCCGGCAGCAGCGTGTGAAGCACATGTGTCAATTGCGGCACAGCGTGATAAAACCTTCCACAGTTCGGCAAATGGTGCTAGAATTTCGTTCTTCCCTAAATCCAACGGTTTGATTTTTACATGACCACTATCCGCCTTAAAGAAAACGAGCCGTTCGAAGTCGCTATGCGTCGCTTCAAGCGCACTATCGAAAAAACCGGTCTGCTGACTGAACTGCGCGCTCGCGAGTTCTACGAAAAGCCAACTGCAGAGCGCAAGCGCAAGCTGGCTGCCGCAGTGAAGCGTCACTACAAGCGCATCCGCAGCCAACAGCTGCCGAAGAAGCTGTACTAATCAGACTGCACCCGCGGCTTGCTCCGGCGACACCATTGTCCCGGCGAGCCGCTGAGCGTCCGCAAGCCCGCTCCGGTTGTTACCGCGGCGGGTTTTGTCGTTTATATCCATCGAACACGGAGAACCCATGAGCCTGAAAGCACAAATTACCGAGGACATGAAAGCGGCGATGCGCGCCAAGGAAAGCGCCCGCCTGGCCACCATCCGCCTGATCCTCGCCGAGATCAAGCGCAAGGAAGTGGACGAGCAGATCGAAGTCGACGACACCCAGGCCCTGGCCATCGTCGAGAAGATGATCAAGCAGCGCAAGGACTCGATCACCCAGTTCGAAGCCGGCGGCCGCGCCGACCTGGCCGAGATCGAAAAGGGCGAGCTGGCGATCCTGTCGGCCTATATGCCGGCTGGGCTGTCGGACGAGGAAATTGCTGCCGAAGTGCAGGCTGCCGTGGCGTCGACTGGGGCCGCAGGTCCGCAGGACATGGGCAAGGTGATGGGCGTGCTCAAGCCGAAGCTGGCCGGGCGTGCGGACATGACGGTGGTGTCCGGTTTGGTGAAAAAGGCGCTGTCCGGCGGCTGATCGTCGTGTCGTGAACGCGTGGGCGGCTATGCCGTACGCGCGTCCAACCGGCTCATGAATGCCTGTGATGCGCACTCCCCACAACCAACCCCATCAAGACCACCCGCCTTGGCATAAATCAATTTGCAGTCACCGCTGCGGTATAGTCTGAGTTGAGACAAACACTGAGTACCTCCTAGTGATTCCGCAATCCTTCATCACCGATTTGCTCAATCGTGTCGATATTGTCGACATCGTAGGCCGCTACGTCCAACTGAAAAAGGGCGGGGCCAACTACATGGGCCTGTGCCCGTTCCACAACGAAAAATCCCCCAGCTTCACGGTCAGCCCGACCAAGCAGTTCTACCACTGCTTCGGCTGCGGCGCCCACGGCACCTCGATCGGCTTCCTGATCGAATACTCGGGCATGGGCTTCGTCGACGCCGTCAAGGACCTGGCCCAGAACGTGGGCATGGTGGTCCCGGACCAGGACGACAAGATCCCGCCCCAGCAGCGCGCCGCCCAGCAGGCGCAGGCGCTGGCGATGACAGACGCGCTGACCCAGGCCTGCGCCTTCTACCGCGCCCAGCTGCGCGAGGCGCCCAACGCCATCGCCTACCTGAAGAACCGCGGCCTGACCGGCGAAGTCGCGGCCCGCTTCGGCATGGGCTACGCCCCCGGCGGCTGGGACAACCTGCGCTCGGTCTTCCCCGATTACGACGCCCTGGCGCTGGTCGAATCCGGCCTGGTGATCGACAAGGTCGACGAGGACGGCAATAACAAGAAACGCTACGACCGCTTCCGCGAGCGCGTCATGTTCCCGATCCGCAATACCAAAGGGCAGGTGATCGGCTTTGGCGGCCGCGTGCTCGACGGCGGCGAACCGAAATACCTGAACTCGCCGGAAACGCCGCTGTTCCAGAAAGGCCTCGAACTGTACGGTCTGTTCGAAGCGCGCCAGGCGATCCGCGACGCCGGCTACGTCTTGGTGACCGAAGGCTACATGGACGTGGTCGCGCTGGCCCAGCTCGGGTTCCCGCAAGCCGTGGCAACGCTCGGCACCGCCTGCACCAGCACCCACGTGCAAAAGCTGTTGCGCCAGACCGATACCGTGATCTTCAGCTTCGACGGCGACAAGGCCGGCCGCCGCGCCGCCCGCCGCGCGCTGGAGGCCTGCCTGCCGCAGGTGACCGACGACAAGACCATCAAGTTCCTGTTCCTGCCCCAGGAACACGATCCGGACAGTTTCGTGCGCGAACGCGGCGCCGACGCCTTCGACCAGGAAATCCAGGATGCGATGCCGCTGTCCCAGTTCCTGCTGCGCGAAGTAACCACCGAGCACGACCTCGACACGCCGGAAGGCCGCGCCCACGCCCAGCACGAGGCCAAGCCGATGCTGCAGGCGATGGCGCCGACCTCGCTGCGCCTGCAGATCGTGCGCGGCCTGGCCAGCCTCACGGAATCGACGCCGGCCGAGATCGAATCGCTGTTCGAACTGTCCAAGCCGGTATCAGTGGCGCGCCGGGCGCCGCCGCGCCAGGGCCGGCCCAAGCCGGTGGGGCTGGAACTGCAGATGCTGCGCATCCTGGTCTCGCATCCGCACCTGGCGGGCCAGCTCGACGAGGCCGCGCAACAGTCCTTCGACTATTTCGGCCAGGAAGCCGCGGACAATCTGCGCCACCTGGTCGGCATGGCCCAGGCGCTGGGTGAATACGGCACTTTCGCTGCCCTGTCACAACAATTAAAGGAAGTGACGACAGAATACGACAGTCTGATCGCAGAAATTGCGGCGGAGCCGGAGTCGGAAGTTGATGCAGATCGCATATGGCTAATGAGTGCTGTGCGGCAAATCAAGATGGAATCGTTAAAGCAGGAACTTAACCAGTTGTTTTCTTCCGGGCTAACCCCAGATCAGGTAAGTACTCGCTATCGCGAAATTACCGCCCAGCAGGACCTCCTGGCCCGAGAAGCAGCGGCAGAGATGACGCCCCGTTGATCAAGACTATCAAGCACAACTGTGTACATTTGTGCAACTTGGAAAAATAGGGGTGCGTGCTATAATAAAACGCTAACTATTGCAACCTTTGAAACCATTTTTTGTTTCAATCGGGGCGTGGTGTTTCAGTTAGCGAGGCAACAGATTGTTGTCTGCAGGGTGATGTAAGGTAACAAAACTTTATCTTTAACCATCGTAAAGTTAGTCGTTGTGACTTCGAAAGCGCCTGTGCCAACCAAGAAAC
This sequence comes from Massilia phyllostachyos, assembly GCF_021044825.1. Taxonomy (GTDB): domain Bacteria; phylum Pseudomonadota; class Gammaproteobacteria; order Burkholderiales; family Burkholderiaceae_D; genus Telluria; species Telluria phyllostachyos. The sequence goes on from NZ_JAJNOC010000001.1 coordinate 644,464, forward strand.
CCGAAACCAAAGTGGCTGCTAAAACCACGAGAGCGTCCGCCAAGGCGGATCAAGGTCAAGACAAGGCCGAGGTTCGTACCGCGAGCCCGGCGCCTGTCAGCCAGACGACCGATGCGGCAGCACTGGCCGCGATCGACACGTCCGGTTATGTCCTGCCGTCCGTCAAGGTCCCGGGACGCCGTGGTCGCAAGCCGAAGGAATTCACGCCCGAGAACGACGAGATCGCCGCGCTGAACGCGGTCGAGCGCGCCGAACTGAAAGCTGCGGACAAGGCCAAGGCCAAGGACCGCAAGGCCAAGGAAAAAGCGCTGCTGAAAGACGCGTTCTCGTCCGATACCGAAGCGAGCGAGGAAGAGCTCGAAATCCGCCGCAACAAGCTCAAGGCCCTGATCAAGTCGGGCAAGGAGCGCGGCTTCCTCACCTACTCGGAAATCAACGACCACCTGCCGGAAAACATCGTCGATCCGGAAGCGATCGAAGGCATCATCGGCACCTTCAACGACATGGGCATCGCCGTCTACGAGCATGCCCCTGACGCGGAAACGCTGCTGCTGTCCGATAACGTGCCGAACGCCACTAGCGACGACGAGGCCGAAGCGGCTGCCGAAGCCGCCCTGTCGACCGTCGATTCCGATTTCGGCCGCACCACCGACCCGGTCCGCATGTACATGCGCGAAATGGGTTCGGTCGAGCTGCTCACCCGCGAGGGCGAGATCGAGATCGCCAAGCGCATCGAGGATGGCCTGAAGGACATGATCCAGGCGATCTCCGCCTGCCCGGTGACCATCGCCGAGATCATCGACGCCGCCGCCAAGATCGAGAAGGACGAGATCAAGATCGACGAGATCGTCGACGGCATGGTCGACCCGGACGAGGACGAGAACACCTCGCCGACCGCGGTCGCCCCGACCTCGACCGACGACGAGGACGAGGACGAGGACGAAGAGGAAGAAGCCGAAGAGGAAGAAGAGGAAGCGTCCGGCGGTTCCGCCGCGGCCGGCTACTCGGCCGAGCAGCTGGAAGCCCTGAAGCAGTCGGCGCTCGACAAGTTCCGCAACATCGCGGACCAGTTCGACAAGATGCGCAAGGCCTTCGAGAAGGATGGCTACAACTCCAAGGCCTACGTCAAGGCGCAGGATGCGATCTCCGACGAACTGCTGGGCATCCGCTTCACGGCCAAGGTCGTCGAGAAACTGTGCGACACCCTGCGCGGCCAGGTCGACGAGGTGCGCCACATCGAGAAGCAGATCCTGGACGTCGCCGTGAACCGCTGCGGCATGCCGCGCGCCCACTTCATCAAGGTGTTCCCGGGCAACGAGACGAACCTGGAATGGGTCGATGGCGAAGTCAACGCCGGCCACGCCTACAGCGCCATCCTGGGCCGCAACATCCCGACGATCAAGGAACTGCAGCAACGCCTGATCGACCTGCAAGCGCGCGTCGTGCTGCCGCTGCCGGACCTGCGCAACATCAACCGCCAGATGGCGGCCGGTGAAATGAAGGCGCGCAAGGCCAAGCGCGAGATGACCGAGGCCAACCTGCGCCTGGTGATTTCGATCGCCAAGAAGTACACCAACCGCGGCCTGCAGTTCCTGGATCTGATCCAGGAGGGCAATATCGGCCTGATGAAGGCGGTGGACAAGTTCGAATACCGTCGTGGGTATAAATTCTCGACGTATGCGACGTGGTGGATCCGCCAGGCCATCACCCGTTCGATCGCGGACCAGGCGCGCACGATCCGTATTCCGGTGCACATGATCGAAACGATCAACAAGATGAACCGGATCTCGCGCCAGATCCTGCAGGAGACCGGCGCCGAACCCGATCCGGCCACCCTCGCCATCAAGATGGAGATGCCGGAAGATAAGATTCGCAAGATCATGAAGATCGCGAAGGAACCGATTTCGATGGAGACGCCGATCGGCGACGACGACGATTCGCACCTGGGCGACTTCATCGAGGACAACAACACGCTGGCGCCGTCGGATGCGGCCCTGCACGCCTCGATGCGCGGTGTGGTGAAGGACGTGCTGGACTCGCTGACCCCGCGCGAAGCCAAGGTGCTGCGCATGCGCTTCGGCATCGAGATGTCCACCGACCACACGCTGGAAGAGGTCGGCAAGCAGTTCGACGTCACCCGCGAGCGCATCCGCCAGATCGAAGCGAAGGCGCTGCGCAAGCTGCGTCACCCGTCGCGCTCGGACAAGCTGAAGAGCTTCCTCGAAGGCAGTTCGTGATCGTTGTAGTCTGGCCTTGACGTACCTGCACTAAAAGCAATATCCTCTCGCCACTCTGCTTCACGGTATCGCACCGCTGGAGCGTGTGGCGAGATCACTTTCTGGCCGTAGTTCCGATTTTTGGGCCTCTAGCTCATGCCTGGTTAGAGCAGCGGACTCATAATCCGTTGGTGCCCGGTTCGACTCCGGGGAGGCCTACCAATAAAATCAAGCACTTAGAGTGCTTTTTGCGATTTGCGCAGTTCCGCAAAACGATTTTTGCGTCTGCAAAGGTTCGCAATAGCCGCCCAAAGCCGCCGCTCACAGTCAAACGCCAGATGAGGCAATGTACGCCGCCAATGCGCAAAAGTTAGTGCGCTGCAGGCGGCTCCCTAGAATGAAGTGTTAGCCTCGACCTATTAGCTTCACCGGAAGGATTTGATCAGGTGCTTTTACAGTTACCTGGCGAAATGGACCAACGCATCGCCAACTGATGTTACCGCAGTCGCAGCGGGCCCAATAGAAGAGCCGCTGCTTTGGGATTGACGAGGGTGATACCGAACCACAGGTAAGGCACTGCACATACCCTCCCAAGGTCGGACGCCAACCCGCGCTGCCGTTAGGAAGCACTACAAACAACTCGTTAAGCCGCTTGCGTGTCAGAAGCGGTAGCCTGTGATGGAGCCACTTTTCTCGACGCATACCGTTCTTGTAGTTAGCTCCCCATTTAGGATCATCATACGTGGCGGGGTTTGCGGTCTTCAAGGCGGCATGAATCTCTGCTGACTGCCGCGCAACCTCAGCCTTCCCGAGGTTTTTGAGCTGTCTTTTACGTTCGGCATCCATGAGGGTTGACGTGTTATAGATCGGAAATGCCAGCTTAACATGGGCTAGCTGTCTCTTAGTATAGGCCGGCAAACTGTTGACTGGCCGCTTGTTGCCGTTAGCGGTGGACCGACGGCTGAGTGTAAAACCCACGTTAGCCATGAGGCAAGTATGGAAGTGGAATGCGGTTCCGCAAAAACACTTCAAATTCTGCAGAAGCCCAAGAGGAATAAGCGAAAGTTCTAATTTTTGCGGAACTATTCTTTGCTTAAGTGCTTGATTTCATTGATTTTCGCAGGTGACTCATAATCCGTTGGTGCCCGGTTCGACTCCGGGGAGGCCTACCAATTAAATCAAGCACTTAGAGTGCTTTTTGCGATTCTCGCAGTTCCGCAAAACGATTTTTGCGTCTGCAAAGGTCCGCTAACGACCTGTTGAACACGTGCCGTTGCGTTATTTTTTGCGGCGTCCCGGAGGAGGCAAGGTCTCCACCCAACCGATATATTCTGCCAGCTCCTTTTCTACTGAACTGTTACCAAATCCGTTATTAGAGCGCCGTGCACTCTCCGCTGCTGCCTCGGCACGAATGCGCCAAAACGCTTTCATGCATTCCATGTCGTTTGACCGGATGCACTGCTGCTCTTCAACACGGACAAATGTAGCGTTCACATACGCCGAGCGGCCAATAGCACTATTCATTCCGGCGACGTAGGCGAAGTAGCTTGCTATCCCGACTAATAGCACAGAGAGAATGACAACGTGTACCCGTCGAAAAGCGTTTATCTTTGTGATCAAGGAGACGATTCCTAACCGTGCTTGCGGTGTCGAACAGTAGTGCTTACTGTCTCTGGTTGTGGCCGATAACGGACGATTGATAGCTGAGTGTACAAACAGAGTTGGCTTCAAGGCAAGAAGGTCTTGGCCGGCAAGCTGTTTTTCGTGCAATAGGCAGTTCCGCAAATGTTTCTGGAAAACCTTGGAAGCCTAAGGAATTTAATGAGAAATCTTGGTTTTTGCGGAACGATTTTTAACCTAAGTGCTTGATTTTATTGAGTTTAGTAGGTGACTCATAATCCGTTGGTGCCCGGTTCGACTCCGGGGAGGCCTACCAATAAAATCAAGCACTTAGCGTGCTTTTTGCGATTGGCGCAGTTCCGCAAAGCGAATTTTGCGTCTGCCGAGGTCCGCTATCGACCCAAAGCGGTCATCGCATCGTTGACTAGGATTGGCGCGAATCTGCGGCCGAATATGATCTTGTTGAGCCATGCTCAGCAAGGAATGCGTCAATCAACGGCCTTGTGTACTTGACCTCTGGATCAGTACCCGGCGGATCAGTCTCTCGGTAATATTCTCCGGCGTCGAACGCCGCGTAGACGGCACTCGTCGCAGGGGGAATAGTTCGGTCGTAATCAGCCCAAAACTCTTCGGAAACGCAGACGGCCCAAAGGGCATTCATGACCGCGTCTGCTACCTCAAAATCTATTTCATTGGCAGAGTATCGCGACGCTACTACATAGGAGAGCTCATCAAGAAGATCAGGGGCGCTCCGTCCAGACTGAATAGCGGCATCCTTCAACAGCGCATACGGGACGCGTCCATTCTGTGCAGCTTCGAAAAGCCTCGAATCAGCTGAAGAATTCGTCATGTTCTATGTTGTTCGTTGGTAGTCGTTCCGATGTCCGCTCCTGGCCGCTAGCGGAAGTTCGATGGCTGAGTGTACGACCGCAGTGGCCTCAAGGCAAGGAAGGCCTTGGCCGACAAGGCCTTTTTTCGAGCACCCTGCAGTTCCGCAAAAGTGTCTAGGAAACGTTCGAAGCCTGAGGAAAACGGCGCGAAATTTTGATTTTTGCGGAACGATTTTAAATCTAAGTGTTTGATTTTATTGAATTTCACAGCTGACTCATAATCCGTTGGTGCCCGGTTCGACTCCGGGGAGGCCTACCAATTCAGTCAAGTATGTGGAGTGCTTTAGCAAAGCCCCATGTCCGCAAAACGAAATTGCCTTCGAAGTAATTCGCTATTAACCCAAGCGGACCTTCATGTGTTTGGTTTGTGCTCACCAAATTTTGCGATCAGTGACCTACAGGCATCAGCAGCAACACTTGAAGCCCATTGTTCAGCCTCTTCGATCTCAGGCTGAAGGCGAGCCAAGGCGTCCCGGTCCCAATGCTCTTGAACCGCGCCAAGCGGCAAATCATCGGTTTCCGACGCAATAGCAACGAAAGTCACGAAGTCAGCGTCGTCTGCAGCCATGCCAGTCTCATCGCATAAGGCAGCCAGTTGTCGTGAACCGATCAGAAAGCTCAGCTGTCCCTCGAGCATTGCCTGTGTTGTAGAGACGACCTGCCGGCATACGGACCGGACGTATTCCTCATGAGTAATGTGTTGAGACACCTCGTCACTGCCCTTCTTCTGGTCAGTCGCAAGACATTGAGAGAATATTTCGCGCCAAAAATTTGTTCTTGGCCGTACCCGGATCAGGGACGCTTCAACTGGCCAATAATGCTCGCCACCTTGGTGGTGATGACATCGACCGCCGGCCCATTCGCGCCATGCGGCAGGATGACATCGGCGTGCCGCTTGGTCGGCTCGATGAATTGCTTGTGCATCGGCCGCACCGTTTCCAGGTACTGGTTGACGATGCTTTCCGTCGTGCGGCCGCGCTCGGCGATATCGCGCTGCATGCGGCGGATGAAGCGCACGTCGGCGGCGGTGTCGACAAAAATCTTCAGCGACATCATGTTGCGCAGGTCGGCGTCGTACAGGGCGAACAGGCCCTCGATCACGATGACCGGGGCGGGCTTGACGGGAATGGTCTTGTTGGAGCGGTTGTCGATCGTGAAGTCGTATTCCGGCATGGCGATCGTTTGGCCATTGCGCAAGGCCTGGACGTGCTCCACCAGCAGCGGCCAGTCGAAGGCTTCCGGGTGGTCGTAGTTCTGCTTGCGGCGGACTTCGGGGGTGAGGTCGGATTGGTCGCGGTAGTAGTCGTCCTGCATCACGACCGAGACCATCTCGGTACCGAACGAGGCCAGTACCTGCTGGGTCACCGTTGACTTGCCACTGCCGCTTCCTCCAGCGACACCGATGACAAACGGTTGGAAAGAAATCTGATTCATCCCCGAATGATACCGGAGTGGCGGGCGGACCGACAGGGCCGCCTGATGTGGCGTGACGTGTTCGATACGGTGTCAACGCCTGTTTCCATGCTGGATTGTCAAGGTTGCTCACCCGCTGCCCAACTGATCTGTAACGCGTACTCCGCACTTCAAATCGTCCAGTCAACACCGATACCGATGAGCCGAACCCATCCACCCGGTGCGTCGATATCGCCGCGTTCCCGGTATAGTCGGTCATCGAATCATATTGACAGGGAAAGGCTGGACATGAAAAAAATCTTCTGCTTGACTGCGATTGCACTCCTCAGCGCATGCTCGGACAAGGCGGCGCCACCCGCCGCGCCGAATGCGCCTGCCACGACCGTGGCTATTCCAGCATCGCCGGCGAGCGAGGCGCCGGTGCAGGCAGTTCCCGCGGCAACCCCTGCGCCGGCGCCGAATGCGCTGAGCGCCCAGGGCATCGGGGCGGTCCGCTTCGGCATGACCCTGGCGGAAGCGGAGGCGGCGGCCGGCAAGGCGACCTTGCCCGAGCCCTTCGATCCGGTCTGCAGCATGGTGCGTTTCGCGTCCTTGCCCAAGCTGCGCTTCATGCTGGAAGAGAACGTCGTGAAGCGGGCGGATGCCGAGGCCGGTGTCGAGAATGCCGTGGGCGTGGCGGTCGGCGACACGCTGGCGCAGGTGCGCGACAAGCACCCGGAAGCGCAAGTCAGCACGCACAAGTACGACAAGAACGGCCACTACGTGACCTTCCCGACCGCCGACGGCAAGGCCGCCATCATCCTGGAGGAATCCGGCGGCAAGGTGACCAAGGTGCGTGCCGGGTTGCAGCCGGCGGTGGCGTACGTCGAGACCTGCGGATAATCCCGGTCCTGACTCAGTCGCACAGTGCGATCGTTTTGCTGCGCTGGTCGATCATTACCGTGTAGCGTTGCAGGATGTGCGCGCCCACCAGCAGTTCCGGGAAGCGCTCCGATACGCGCACGTCGACGCCCGACAGGCTGGAAGAACCGAGCGTGACCGGTTGATCGAGGACGCCGCGTTTGGTGTCGATCCGTGTGTTGGTAAGCATTCCCTGACCGGCATCCCGCAGGGAAGCGCGCGACACCTTGTCGAACATCGCCTGCGGCATCACCAGGCCGACGTTCGCACCCGTGTCGAGATTGCCCTCGAGCTTGTTCCCGCCGATGGACACGGGGACGCGAAATGCCCGTTCATACTTCAGCACGTTGCTGCCCGTTGCAGCGAGCGACAGGGCAGGACTGAAGGACAGGGTCCTGGCCGGATAGTCGAGGATCAGGAGGCCGTCCGCGAAGAAGTCGCGTCCCAGGATGCCGTGGAATGCCGCTTCGGGTTTCATGCGGCTGCCGTAGTCGCGCGTGATCACCTCTAACGCTCGCCGGGACAGTCCGCCCAGTTCCACGGAATCGAGTAATACCGTGTCGACCGTGGTGGATTGCACGCCATCCGAACTGGCGCTCGCGCCGTGGATCGGCAAGCCCAGCGCGGCCACCAGCGTCTTGTCCGCACGGCCGAGTCCGCTCGCTCCCGTATCGACGGCGAACCTGAACGGACCGCGGCCGTTGACGCGGACTTGCACGTAGATGCGGCCATCGACGACGTCGAAAGGAAGGCGCGCGGTGAAATTGCTGGCCGGCGCCCTGGGCAGCGCGCAGGTTTGCGATGCCGGCGCCGGCTGGGCCGCCACGGCCATGGATGTAATCAGGCAGAACAGGCAAAGGATTGTGGATAAAAAGCGTGCATAGGCGAACATGGCGTCTCCCTGGAAGAAAACGCAAGTGTCCTGGCAAGCCTCCGCACGCGCCTCGGCTTTCCGACGAAACCGTGCAGGGAGCGACGAAACGCCGCTCCCTCCGCATACCGGGCTATGCCGCCATCTTTAACGCCCGCCTCGGATTGCGCCGCTGCAGCAGATCGAAGCGGTCCAGCATCATGACCTTGTCCCAGGCCGCCACGAAGTCGCGTACGAACCGTTCCTTGGCATCGTCGCTCGCATACACCTCGGCCAGTGCGCGCAGCTGCGAATGCGCGCCGAAGACCAGGTCGGCCGCCGTCGCCGTCCAGCGCACCGCCTCCGTCGCACGGTCGCTGCCCTCGTAGAGCTTCTCGCCCGACGTCGATGGCCGCCACGCCGTGCCCATGTCGAGCAGGTTGACGAAGAAGTCGTTGCTCAGGACGCCCGGCTGCGCGGTGAACACCCCGTGCGGCGCCTGGCCGTGGTTGGCGCCCAGCACGCGCAGGCCCCCGACCAGCACCGTCATCTGCGGCGCGGTCAGTTTCAGGAGGTTGGCGCGGTCGAGCAGGCGGGTTTCCGGCGGCAACGGGTCGTCCGGGCGGAAGAAGTTGCGGAAGCCGTCGCCCATCGGTTCGAGCACGTCGAAGATGGCTTCGTCGGTCTGTTCCTGGGAGGCGTCGGTGCGGCCCGGGACGAAGGGGACCGTGATCTGGACGCCTGCCCTGGCGGCTGCATCCTCGACCGCGGCGCAGCCGGCCAGCACGATCAGGTCGGCCAGCGAAATCTTCTTGCCGCCGGCTGCCGCGCCGTTGAATTGCTGCTGGATCTGTTCCAGCCCGGCCAGCACCTGCGCCAGGCGCGCCGGTTCGTTCGATTCCCAGTCCTTTTGCGGCGACAGCCGGATGCGGGCGCCGTTGGCGCCGCCGCGCTTGTCGGTGCCGCGGAAGCTCGCGGCCGCGTTCCAGGCGGTGGAGACCAGGTCGGCGGGGGCGATGCCGGATGCCAGGATGGTGCGCTTGAGGGCGGCGATGTCGTTCTCGTCGACCAGCGGATGGTCGACCGGCGGGACTGGATCCTGCCACAGCTGCGGCTCCGGCACCCAGGGGCCGAGGTAGCGCGACAGCGGGCCCATGTCGCGATGCAGGAGCTTGAACCAGGCCTTGGCGAAGGCATCGGCGAGCTCCTCGGGGTGTTCGTGGAAGCGCTTGGCGATCGGGCCGTAGACCGGGTCCATGCGCATCGACAGGTCGGTGGTCAGCATCATCGGCGGATGGCGCTTGGCGGCGTCGTGGGCGTCCGGCGCCAGGTCCTGCGGTTCCGGATTTTTCGGGGTCCATTGCTTGGCGCCGGCGGGGCTGGTGGTCAGTTCCCATTCGTACTTGAACAGGTTCTCCAGGAAGCCGTTGTCCCACTTGGTGGGGTTGGCGGTCCAGGCGCCTTCGAGGCCGCTGGTGATGGCGTGCGGGCCCTTGCCTGTACCGAACTTGTTCTTCCAGCCCAGGCCCTGGTCTTCGAGCGGCGCGCCTTCCGGTTCGGGGCCGACGTTGCCGACCGCCGGGGCGGCGCCATGGACCTTGCCGAAGGTGTGGCCGCCGACGATCAGGGCCACGGTTTCTTCGTCGTTCATGGCCATGCGCGCGAAGGTTTCGCGGATGTCGTGGCCGGCGGCCAGCGGGTCGGGGTTGCCGGCCGGGCCTTCGGGGTTCACGTAGATCAGACCCATCTGGACGTTGGCGAGCGGCTTGGCGAGCTGGCGTTCGCCGCTGTAGCGCTCGTCGCCGAGCCAGGTGTCTTCCGGGCCCCAGAAGATGTCTTCGGGTTCCCAGACGTCGGTGCGGCCGAAGCCGAAGCCGAAGGTCTTGAAGCCCATCGATTCCATGGCGACGTTACCGGCCAGGACCAGCAAATCGGCCCAGGACACGGACTGGCCGTATTTCTGCTTGACGGGCCAGAGCAGGCGGCGCGCCTTGTCGAGGTTGGCGTTATCGGGCCAGCTGTTGAGCGGCGCGAAGCGCTGCTGGCCTTCGCCGCCGCCGCCGCGGCCGTCGGCGATGCGGTAGGTGCCGGCCGCGTGCCAGCTCATGCGGATGAACAGGGGGCCGTAGTGGCCGTAGTCGGCCGGCCACCACTCCTGGGATTTCGTCATGACCTCGACCAGGTCGCGCTTCAGGGCCTCGGGGTCGAGCGCCTTGAACTGTTCGGCGTAGTCGAATTCTTCTTCGAGGGGACAGGACAGGTGGGAATGGGTGTGGAGTATGGAGAGGTCCAGCTGGTTGGGCCACCAGTCCTGGTTCCGGCGCGGCCGCCCGACTTTCGGGGTGGGCGCCGGCATTGCCGGGTTTTCGCTTTCGCTGACGCTGCGGGTATTGTCCTTGTCTGCCATGTCGGTCTCCATCGAATAGGGGCACAGTATTGGAGTGCTTCAGTCAACAGCGCGTTCAGCCTAAGCCAAAGTGATCGACACGACAATCAAATTAAATCAATGATGGCGATAAGTTTTCGCCAAGGGGAAATGCCCCACGGCGCAGCCAGCCGCGCGCGATGCGGAAGGTCCATTCGCGTTCCGCACGCACGTCCCGGGCCTGGTCGCCGACCTGCCAGTGCACCTCGGCCAGGCCCTGCAGCTGCAGGATGTCGCCGCTGCCGAAGTCGACCATCACCAGCGAGGCGCGCGGTTGCAGCAGCAGGTTGCCGAGCGTGTTGAAGTAGCGGTTGCCCCAGTAGTCGGGCACCGTCAGCACATTGCCGTCCAGGCGCAGGAAGCCGGCTTCGCCGCCGCGGTGCGAGATGTCGAGGCCGGCGCCATGCAGGGACGCGCCGCTCGAGGTGGCGACGAACATGGTGTCGCAGCGCGCGATCAGCGCGGCCGCGTCCGCGGGCAGTTCGGAGCCGAAGGTTTCTACCGGCTGCGCTTGCCGCGTGACGGGACCGAGCTGGCGCACGTGGATGTACTTCGGGCAGTTGCCGAACGATTCGTTCACATCGACCAGCAGACCACCGTCGCCGGCTCGTGCGATGACGCCGTTGACCCGGTTGCGCCGGCGCGTGGCGAGGTCGATGCCGAGCATGCCGATGGCGGCGCCATCCGTCACCAGGGCAAGCGCCGGATCGTCCGCATCGGGCAAGGCGTCGATGCGCAGCCGGCCGGGGTCGGGAGAAGCCACGAAGCCCGGTGCGCCATGCACCAGCGTCGCCAGCGGCCAGTCGCTCGCGTCCGCCACCCCCACGCAGAGGAAACGGAGCAGGGGAAAGAACTGCCGGTGCTGTTCCGGCATCCGGCTGCGGATCGGCGCGCCGGGCGGGCCGCCGCCGGCGAGTTGCTGGGCGCGCAGTTCGCCGGCGTGGAAGGGTTCGGGAATGCGGTCGTCCATCATGGTGTCAGTCCTCGGGCATGGCGACGAAATGGGGCAGGGCCTGGATGCGCGCGATCCAGTCCAGCACGTTCGGATAGGGATCGAGCGCGATGCCGCCCTCCGGCGCGTGCGCGATGTAGGCGTAGCAGGCGAGGTCGGCCAGGGTCGGCGCGGCGCCGGCGAGGTAATCGTCCGGGGCGAGCGCCACATCCATGAAGCCCAGTACCTTGTCCGCCAAACGGTGCGTCAGTTCCGGCGGCACGCCGGTGTCGTAGAAACGGGCCGAGATCCGCGCGCTCGCCGGGCCGAAGGCAATTTCTCCGGCTGCCAGCGAAAGCCAGCGCTGGACCCGGGCGGCGCCCACGGCGTCCTCGGGCAGCCAGCCGCTGTCCGGAGCGTAACGTTTGGCCAGGTAGACCAGGATGGCGTTGCTGTCGGCCAGCACCAGGCCGCCATCCTGCAGCACCGGGATCTGGCCGAGCGGATTCAGGCGCAGGAATTCGGCGCTCCGGCGCACCGCGGCCGAGGCATCGACGTGGCGGTAGGGCAGTTGCAGCAAGTGCAGGAACAAGGCCACGCGGTGGGTATGGCCGGAGAGCGCGGTGCCGTACAAGGTGAGGGTCGGGTTCATGTCTGCGAAGAGTTGGTGGGAGGTGCTTCATCGTAGGTACAAAAACACCATTGCGGAATGGGGCATAATGACAATTCATTCTTTCGAATTTCGCAACAATGGACCGACTGGACGAACTGCAGGTATTCCTCGCCATCCTCGACACCGGCAGCATGGCGGCGGCCGCGCATAAACTGCGGCGCTCGGCGTCGAGCGTGACCCGCGTCCTCGCGACGCTCGAGGAGCGGGTCGGCGCGCGCCTGTTCGAGCGCAGCACGCGCCGGCTGACGGCGACCAGCGAGGGGCTGGGCCTGGCCGACGGGGCGCGCCGCCTGCTGGCCGACTACGACGCGGCGATCCAGGAACATGGTTCCAGCGCACCGCGCGGCCTGCTGCGGGTGACCGCGCCGATGGTGTTCGGACGCCGGCACATGGCGCCGGTCGTCACCCGCTTCCTGATGCGCTATCCGGAAATCCAGGTCGACCTGGTGCTGGCCGACCGCAATGTCGACCTGATCGACAATGGTATCGATGTGGCCCTGCGGATCGGGGCGCTGGACGATTCCGGGCTGGTCGCGCGCCAGCTGGGGACGGTGCGCCGGGTGACGCTGGCCAGTCCCGCTTACCTGGAGCGGCGGGGCGAGCCGCGCAGGCCCGAGGAACTGGCCGGGCACGAGCTGATCCTGGGAACGGCCGTGCACGGCCTGGCGGAATGGCGCTATCGGACGGGCGAGCGGGAGCAGGTGGTGCGCTTCACGCCGCGCTTGCAGATGAACGACGTCGAGGGCGTGCTGCATGCGGCGCGCGAAGGGTTCGGGATTGCGCGGGCCCTGTCTTACCAGGCAGCGCCGGACCTGGAGGCGGGCACGCTGAAGCAGATCCTGGGCGCGTACGAGCCGGACCCGATCCCTGTGCAGCTGGTGTTTCCGAGTGGGCGGCATATGGCGCCGCGCTTGCGTGCCTTTGTAGATTTTTCGCTGGAGCAATTCGCGCAATTGGCGCTGATCGGCCAGGGTGGACGGGCATTCGGGCCGACGGCCTGACTGTCGAACGCGGCGCAGCCTGCCATCCTGCGAAGCGGCACACATCGCAGGCGTCCCATGGCGCTTCCTGCTGCAAACTGCCAAAATCCCCCTAGCTCATTCCCCGATACATTTGGTTTTGCTTTATAGTGCTTCCTCCAGTCAACGTCAGATAATCAAGGACATCTGATGTGATTTTTACCCAAGTAAACGAACCAAGGCAGCAATGGACACCCTCGATCAATTCGTCGAAAAATTCAAGAATGCCGTCGACTTCCAGGAAGAAGTCGAACTCAGCGGCGATACCAACCTGAAGGCCCTGGCGGAATGGGATTCATTGGCCGCCCTCGGCGTGATCATCATGTTCGACATGGAATACGGCAAGGCCATCACCGGCAAGGATCTGGTCCAGTGCCAGCTGGTCAGCGACGTCTACAAACTCATCGGCTGAGAACTCCATGGCACAGGCGACCATCCATAACGTCCGCTACGCAGGCATGGCGACCTGCGTGCCCAGGCGCGTGCTGTCGAACGTCGACGATTGCCCGCCGCAGATGCGTTCGGCGCGCGAACGCGTGGTGCGCAACATCGGCATCGAGACCCGCCGCATCTGCTCGGAATGGCAGTATTTCTCCGACCTGGCGTTCGACGCGACGGAGCGCCTGCTGGCCGAGCTGGAATGGGAGCGCGACGAGATCGACGCGCTGATCGTGGTGACCCAGTCGCCGGACTACCTGATCCCGGCCACCGCGATCATCCTGCAGGAGCGGCTCAAGCTCAAGCAGACCACCATCGCCTTCGACATCAACCTGGGCTGCTCGGCCTATGCCTTCGGCCTGCACGTGCTGGGGTCGATGATCGCGTCCGGCGGCATCAGGAAGGGTCTGCTGCTGGTGGGCGACAAGTCGGCCTCGGTGATCGAGCCGCTGTTCTCGGACGCCGGCACCGCCACCGCGCTCGAGTACGATCCGGATGCGCCGCCGATGTATTTCGACCTGAACAGCGACGGCAGCGGCTACCAGGCGATCATGCTGCCGGCCGGCGGCCATCGCGAGCCTTTCGCGACCCAGCACATGATCCCGACCAAGGACGAGGACGGCATCTGGCGCTATCCCGGCGCGCTGATCCTGGATGGTCCCGCGGTGCTGAGCTTCTCGACCCAGCGCGTGCCGCCGGCGGTGAAGAACCTGCTCGAGTATGCCGGCTGCGGCATCGACGACATCGACTACTTCATCTTCCACCAGGCCAACCGGATGATCAACGAGACCATCCGCAAGAAACTCGGACTGCCGGTGGAAAAGGTGCCGAGCACCTTGCAGGACTTCGGCAACACCAGCGGCGCGTCGCTGCCGGTGACGATGACGGCGCGCATCCGCGACGCGCTGCTGGCGAAGAAGAACCGGGTCCTGATGTCCGGCTTCGGCATCGGCCTGTCCTGGGGCAGCTGTATCGTCGACATCGAGAACGCGGTGTTCCCGGAGCTGGTCATATCGTGAGCGACGCGCCGTCGAACCCCTTCAGCCTCGAAGGGCGCCGGATCCTGGTGACCGGCGCGTCGTCGGGCATCGGCGAGGCCAGCGCCCGCATGTGCGCCAATATGGGCGCGACGGTCGTCGCCTGCGGCCGCGACACCGCGCGTCTCGAGGCGGTCGTGGCCGGCCTGGCCGGCAGCGGCCACCAGATGGTCGCCGGCGACCTCACCGATCCTGCCGCGCGCCATGCGCTGGTCGATGCCGTGCCGGCGCTGGACGGCTGCGTGTTCAGCGCCGGCGTGGTCGCGCTGGCGCCGATGCGGATGGCGTCGCAGCGCCACCTCGACGCCCTGTTCGCGGTGAACTACGACGCGCCGGTGCTGCTGACCCAGGCGCTGCTGGCCAAGCGCAAGCTGGCCCCTGGCGCCTCGCTGGTGTACCTGTCGGCGCTGGCCGAGCATACCGCGCCGTACGCCACCGGCGTGTATTCCGGCACCAAGGGCGCGCTCGAGTCGACCGTCCGCACCATCGCCTCCGAGGTCGCCAAGCAGGGCATGCGCGCCAACTGCGTCTCGCCCGGCTATGTCGCCACGCCCATGATGGATGGCCTGCAGAACGTCATGAACAGCGACAGCAAGATGGAGATGGCGGCGCTGGGCCCGATCGAGGCCGACGACGTCGCCGCCGGCATCGTGTACCTGCTGGCGCCGGCCAGCCGCTGGGTCTCGCGCGCCTCGCTGCCGATCGACGCCGGCCTGACCCTGCACCATCGATAGACGGATCGACCATGTTCCAGAATCCCTTCAGCCTGCACGGCAAGACCGTGCTCGTGACCGGCGCCTCGAGCGGCATCGGGCGCGCGGTCGCGGTCGAATGCGCGCGCGCCGGCGCCTGCCTGGTCATCACCGGCCGCGACCGGCCGCGCCTCGATGACACCCTGGCCCTGCTGGCCGCGCCGGCCGAGGGCGCGCACCAGGCGGTGACCGCCGACCTGACCGATGCCGGGCAGCTGGCGCAGCTGGTGGCCGCCGTCGGCCAGCTCGACGGCGTGGTGTTCGCCGCCGGCACCCACGGCACCTCGCCGGTGCGCATGTTCCGCCAGGCCCACCTGGAATCGGTGATGGCCACCAACTACATCGCGCCGGCCATGCTGACGCAGAAGCTGCTGTTCCAGAAGAAGCTGCGCAACGGGGCCTCGCTGGTCTACGTGTCGTCGATCTCGGTCCATACCGGCACCGTGGGCGTCGGTCCGTATTGCGCCTCGAAAGCGGCGCTGGAAGGCTTCATGCGCGCGCTGGCGCTGGAGGTCGCGCCGCGCGGCATGCGCGCCAACGCCCTGGCGCCAGGCCTGGTCGACACCCCGCTGGTATCCTGGGCCGAGGAGTGGTTCGCCGAGCAGGAAAAGAAGTACCCGCTCGGCCTGGGCAAACCGGAAGACGTGGCCTGGGGCGCGGTCTACCTGCTGGCCGACGCCAGCCGCAAGGTCACCGGCATCCACCTGCACCTCGACGGGGGCATCGTATGGACCTGAGCCCGGATCCGGCCTTGCGGCGCATCCTGGTCATCAGCGCGGGCGGTTTCGGCCGCACCATCCACGGCATGGTGCGCGACGATCCCGCCAGCGGCAAGGAATGGCGCATCGCCGGCTTCCTCGACAGCCGTCCCGAGATGGCCGGCAAGACCGCGCTGCCGATCGTCGGCGATCCGCTTACCTACCAGCGCCAGCCGGGCGAGGAATTCATCTGCGCGCTGGGCGACCCGCGCCAGCGCCGCCGCTTCGCCGCGCCACTGCTGGCGCAGGGCGCCGTGTTCATGAACCTGTGCACCGGCCTGATCGACTACGGCGGCCCGGTCATGGGCCAGGGCTGCATCTTCGAACAGCACGTGCGCACCGGCGTCGACCTGCGCATGGGCGACTTCGTGATCGTCCAGTCGACCACCATCATCGGCTACGAAGTGCGGATCGGCTCCTACGTGACGATCGGCAGCTTCGTCTTCGTCGGCGGCGGCGCCGAGATCGGCGACGACGTGATCATCCATCCGCACGCCACCATCCTGCCCGGCGTGAAGCTCGGCGCAGGCAGCGTGATCGGCGCGGGCAGCGTCGTCATCAAGGACGTGCCGCCCGGCGTCACCATGATGGGCAATCCCGCCCGGATCTTCCAGTTCAAGTAAATGCATACCCGGATACCGCCGCAAGCCTACATCGACCAGGAATGGTTCGAACGTGAGCGCGACCTGCTGTTCAAGCCGCTCTGGCAATTCATCGCGCCCAGGACGATGCTCGACAAGCCGAACGCCTTCGTCACCCGCACCCTGTTCGGGATGCCGATCGTGGTGCAGAACATGAAGGGCGAGCTGCGCGCCTTCGAAAACGTCTGCCCGCACCGCCAGAACCCGATCCAGCTGCAGCCGCATGGCGTGCGCCCGCTGTTCTGCGGCTACCACGGCTGGAGCTTCGGCCAGGACGGGGCGCCCGTGAACATCCCGTTCGAAGACACGATCTACCGCTTCACGCCGCAGGAAAAGGAGTGCCTGCACCTGCGTCGCTTCGCGCTCGAAACCGTGGGCAACCTGGTGTTCATCAACCTGTCGCCGCAGCCGCTGCCGATCGAGGAGCAGTTCGGCGCCGACTATCTCGCCTACCTGGCCAGCGCGTCGGAAGCCTTCGACAGCGAGGTGATCATGACCACCTACGATGCGCGCTTCAACTGGAAGCTGGTGTACGAAAACCTGCGCGACGCCAACCACGCGCGCTACGTGCACTCGCGCACCCTGTACCAGGAAACCCGCTTCCAGCCGGTCATCAACGAAGACAACCTGGCGCTGCTGCGCCGCATGGAACGGGCCGGCGACATCACCGACCGTGGCCAGGCGCTGGCGGCCCTGCGCTCCTTCAGCACCGGCGGGCGCGACGCGCCGCTGGAGCAGGAACCGGCGAATGCCTGGCACCCGCTGGTCGAGCGCTTCCGCGACCGCGACGGCGAGCACCATGACGACTATTACAACTGGCTGCCGTTCCCGAACATGCACATCGCGTCGGCCAACGGCGGCTATTCCTTCACCATCGAGCATCACATTCCGGTGTCGCCCGGCCGCACCGAGATGATCGTGTACTACATGACCGCGAAGAAGAAGCGGCCATATGCGGCGTCGGCGGCGGTGCTGCACGCGACCATGATGGGGGCGGACAAGGTGCTGCGCGAGGATATCGACGTCATGGAAGACATCCAGCGCACGCTGCATCCGGCCGCCTGCCACGCCAGCCTCGGCGAATACGAGTCCGAGAACGCGATCATCCATCACTGGTACATGAACCTCATGGAGGGGAAATTTGTCCTGTAAATTCGTGGTCGGCACGGGCGCCGCACTGGACTGGGCGATGGGCGCCTGGCGCGAAGCCGCGCCCGAACTGGAACTGGTGCCGCTGGCGATGACCTCGATCGCCGATGCCGCCGAGGTCGAGGCGCTGCTGGCGGGACGCGCGCTGGCCGGCGCGACCGCCTTCGTGACCTTCGACGCATTGCACCTGAATTTCGCGCGCCTGGAGCGCATGGGCGCCTTCCGCATGCACGGCCTGCGCATGCCGCCGCTGGTCTGCCGCGGCGCCATCATCAGCGACAGCGCGAAGATTTCCGAGAACAGCTACGTCGGGCCGGGCGCCATCGTCGGTCAGGGCGTCAAGGTCGGCTTCAATACCGTGATCGGCGCCGGCGCCCGCATCGGTCACGGCGCCAGCATCGGCAACTCCTGCTGGATCGAGGATGGCGTCGTGGTGGGACGCGCGGTGAAACTCGGCGCCCACGTCACGCTGGGCGGCGGGGTGGTGGTCGCCAACGAGGTCGAGATCGGCAAGCTGTGCGTGGTCGACAAGCCGATGCGGGTCGATGCCGACATCGCGGCCAGGACCTTCATCCAGGCGTCGCATGCCAATCCGATGGTGATCGTCGGCGAATAAGCCCTGCAGCCGGAGGCCGGCTTGCAGGGAGGTCGAATCAGGCGCCGAACAGCGCGGGCGTCAGGATCGCCGCCACCAGATTGCTGGCCGTCGTATCCGGCTGGCGCAGCAGGATGCGGTACTGGCGCCCCTGGCAGGCATCCGCGACGGCGACATAGTCGATGATCGAGCGCCGCATGAAGAACACAGCCGACAGCAGCGCGCCGGCCGGCAGGACCGGCGCCGTCGATCCGCTCAGCAGGATCGATCGCGGGTCCCGCGCCGCCTCATCGCGGGCGAAAGGCGCCAGGCAGTCGGACAGGCTGCGGCGATAGAACTCGGCGCGCCCGCCCAGGTCCGCCATGGCAGCCTCGCTCACGCTCACGGTGAACGATGCGTTCGCATCGTGATGCTTCAGCTTCAGGATGGCGTCGAGGAACAGGCGTGGCGTATCGAGCACGATCAGGTGCCTGAGCAGGCCTTGCCGGCCCAGATCGAGCAGGATCGTGAAGACCGCGCTGTCCGGCGTATCGTCCTGGTCGAAGCCGATCAGGTGGTGCCATTCCGAATGGCGGAAGACGCCGTCGAGCGTGGCGGCCAGCCTGCTCGATGCCGGGTCCAGGAAATGCTGGTCGAAGGGGCCGGGTGCAGGCCGGGTCTTGAGCTTCCTGATGTCGCTCGCCTTGATGCCCTCGACCGGCAGCTGCAACGCGTCCTGCCGGTCGTCGCCGATCAGGCGATCGAGGAAGGCCGGGATGCCGACGAGCGGGATGCCTTGCGCCGCGAAGAACGTGGCCAGCTCTTGTTGCAGCGCGGGATTGGCCGCCGTATCGAGGACGGTGTCGTCCGGCCCGACGGCCTCCCGGGCCGCCTCGAAGTCGAGCACGGGAATGCCCTCGATATCGTCGGGCACTTTTTTCGGGTACACGATGCCGGCCAGCGCCATGCCGTTCAGGCGCAGGAATTTCTTGAAATAGTTCTCATGCGGCTTCTGGAGCGACCACCCCGCAGCGAAGGTTTTCATAGTCATTTCTTCTGGAACTCGAAAAATAGGGTGTCGCCGGCCTCGAGGTCGAGCGGGCGCTGGTTGTCGATCTGGTAGGGATAGAACAGCCGCGCCACGCCGTCCTTGTAGGCCTGGCACGAGGTCGAAAACGCGGCGATCTCGGCCAGCCCGTAGCGTTCGGCGAGTGCGCGCACCTCGGCCGGCTGGAAATGCTTGTAGTGCCAGATGTAGCCGTCATAGGGCATGGTGTCCTGGTTCGGCGACGAGATGAACAGCCGCCCGCCCGGTTTCAGCGCTTTCGCCAGGGTCCAGAAGAAGGTCTCGAAGTCCTTGACGTGCTCGATCGACTCCAGGCTGGCGATGAAATCGAAGGCGGCCTCCGGCAATTCGAAGGGGAACAGCTTGTTCGCGAAGATCACATTGGACGCGTTCAGTTTCCGGTTCGCGAAATCGATCGCATCCTTCGAGCCGTCGATCGCGAGGATGGTCGCGTTCAGCCCTTGCGACATCAGCATCGCGCCGTAGCCGGAACCGCAGAACACGTCCGCGCCGAACAGGCTTCCCTCCTGTCCGGCCATGCGCTCGACCACGTATTGATAGCGCCACAGGTGGTCGCCGCCGATGAGCGTCAAGTCGAAGGACCCATAGCGCTCGCCGCTTTTCAGTGAATAGTCTTTCATTTCTCCGGGTTTTCCTTGGACCGATCGATCAGTAGAAGTACAGGCAGGTGTCCCAACGGTCTTCCGTGTGGTGGCGCAGGCCGATCCGGTAGTCCGGCGCGACCGTGTCGATGAAGGCGGGGATCCCCAGCAGGTCGGTGGAGCGGTGGTAGCCCGAGACCATCAGCTTGGGGCGGGCGTCGCGGATCACGCCGGCTGCGCCCTTCAATGCAGCCAGTTCGGAACCCTCGACGTCCATCTTGATGATGGTCGGCTTGTCGTCGACGATGTCGTCGACGCGCCGTACCCGCACGTAGTCGGCGCGCGGGACGTCGGGCGCCCCGCTTGCGGGCAGCACCGCGCTGCCATGGTTGCCCAGGTGCTGGAAGGGGACCTCGTCGTCATGCTCGCCGACGGCGCACTGGTGCAGCGTCAGCTTGGCGGCAATGTCGGTGCCGGCGTACTTCCTGAGAAGGACCTGCAGGCCGGCGATGTTCAGGCGGTCCGGCTCGATCATCCAGGAACGGTCGAAGCGTCCCTGGGTGGCGCTGTTCAGGGCATTGGTCGATTCGCCGACCGAGGCGCCGCAGTCGACCATCCTTTCGTGCGCCGAGAGCGAAAACAGGCCGCTGCGGAAGTACAGCGTCGGAATCGGACGGGCCACGCTCAGCAGCCATTCGGGATTGCCGGTCAGGTGGAAACCCAGCACGCCGTACAGGGTCTCGGCGGAATAGCGGTCGCCCATGCGCTGCGCCAGCTTGTGGTAGGACTGGACGTTCTCGCCGATCACGCTGCCCCAGTCGGCGACACGGTGGTCCAGGGTGTCGTTCAGGTCGAACGCGCGCGCGCCCTGCTCGAAGGTCATGCACGGGATGCCGTGGTTGCGGCACAGGTCGTCGAAGTAGCGCTTGGAGAAGTCCGCGCGGCAGGCGTTGATGGTGACGATGTCGGGATCCTGCCGGGCCATCGCCAGCAAGCCGTCGGTGGTCGTGATGTCGACGCCGTAGTACTGCTCGCCGCGGCGTGCGCGGAAGTCGTCGACTACCGCGAGGAGCTTGCCGCGCTGGCCGAGCGCGCTCATGAAGTTGGCGCCGAAGTGGCTGCGGCCCAGCATGACGATGGGGGTATCGGCGCCGCGGCGCGACAGGATCTCGCGGGCGCGTGCCGGTACGCAGAACAGCGGATCCTTGCGGTACAACTCGGCGGTGGCCAGGAAGGCGTCCTCGGGATCGAAGTTTCCGAGCCCGAGATGGGAGACGAGGGAATCGGTGGTGAAGGACTGCATGGGTGTTCCTTTCAGGAGGATTTGATCAGGCTGGCGATGCTGTCGATGGCGCCTGGTTCCAGCCCCGGATAGATCGGCAGGCACAGCACCTGGCGCGCCGCCGCCGCCGCCTGCGGCAGGTTCTCCGGCGCGGCCGAGGCAATCCCCTGGTACATGGGGAAGTCGCTGATCAATGGGTAGAAGTAACGGCGCGCATGGATGCCGGCGTCGCGCAGCTTCTGGTAGAGGCCGTCGCGTCCGAGCGGGTAGTCGTCGCCCACCAGGATCGGGAAGTAGCCGTCGTTCGCCTCGTGCACGGGGGCGGGCATGCAGCGCACGCCCGGCACGCCGGCCAGCAGGCGGCGGTAGTGCGCGGCGACGGCGCGCCGCTTGCCGATCGCGGCGTCGACGCCCTTGAGCTGCAGCAGTCCGCAGGCGGCGCTGACCTCGTTCATCTTGCCGTTGATGCCGGCGGCGACTACCGTTACTTCGTCGGCGATGCCGAAATTCTTCAGGTGGTCGATGTGCTGCTTCATCGCGGCGTCGCGGCAGACGATGGCGCCGCCCTCGAAGGTGTTGAAGACCTTGGTGGCATGGAAGCTGAGCACCGACAGGTCGCCGTGGCGCAGGATGCTGCGGCCGTCCTGGCGCACCCCGAAGGCGTGGGCGGCATCGTAGATCACCTTCAGGCCGTGCCTCTTGGCGATGGCCTCGATGCGCTCGACGTCGCAGGGATTGCCGTAGCAGTGCACCGGCATGATCGCCGTGGTGCGTGGCGTGATCGCGGCTTCGATGCGGGCCGGGTCGAGGTTGAAGGTGGCCGGGTCGATGTCGGCGAACACCGGCTGCAGGCCGTTCCACAGCAGGGCGTTGGCGGTGGCGACGAAGGAATAGGGCGTGGTGACGACCTCGCCGCCGATGCCGAGCGCCTGCAGCGCCGTCATCAGCGCGATGGTGCCGTTGGTGAACAGCGACACGTGCTCGACGCCCAGGTACTCGCACAGCGCCGCCTCGAACTGCTGGTGGAATTGCCCGCCATTGGTCAGGAACTTGCTGTCCCAGATCTGCTCGAGCGCGGCGACGAAGTCCTGCAGCGGCGGCAGTTCGGGCTGGGTCACGTAGATAGGGGGCGGCGCCGGCGCCGGGACGACCGGGTCGGCCACCGGTTCCATGTACAGCGGCGCCTCGAAGCTGGCCGTGGGCAGCCCGGCGCACCAGCGCCGCCACATCAGGCGCAGCGCATGCTCGACGCCGTCGGCCACCAGCACCATGTCCGTCGACGAAGCCGCCGGGAAGCGGCGGCGCATGTTGGCGCGCAGGACCGCCAGCGCTGGCAAGTCGGCGCAGGCGGCCAGGCCGCGCGCCACGAAATCGTCGGCGTCGTGGCCGATGAACTGGGGCAGGCGCTTGTGCTCGAGGATGCAGGCGCTCTGGCGCCCGGCGGCGGTGTCGCCGGCCAGGGTCAGCGTCGGCACGCCCATGTAAAGCGCATGCAGGGTGGTGGTGCCGCCCGAATACGGGAAGGTGTCGAGGTTGATGTCGACCGCATTGTGCAGGGCCAGGTAGTCGCGCATGCCGGTGCGCGGATGGCAGCGCACGCGCGCCCTGTCGATGCCTTCCTCCTCCAGCCAGGCCAGCAGCGCTTCCTGGCCGCCGCCTTCCGGCAGGCCCGCGACCAGCAGCCGGGAGGCAGGCAGGGCGCGCAGCAGGCGGCCCCACGCGGCCGCCACCTGGCGGCTGATCTTGCTGATCCGGTTGAAGCTGCCGAAAGTGACGTGGCCGTTCGCCAGTGCCGGCAGCGGGGCCAGGTCGGGCGCATCGGGCGCCGGCTGGAATGGCGCCGACGCCGGCAGGTGCACCAGCTTTTCGGTGAACAGGTGGTCGAACTGCCCGGGCGGCAGGATGTGGCGGTCGGTCAGGTAGTAATCCATCGCCGCCAGGCCGGTGCTGAACGGGTAGCCGATCCAGGTCGCCTGCAGCGGCGCCGGCTTGCGTGCGAACACGGGCAACCGGTTGTGCGCGGTGTGGCCGGCCAGGTCGATCAGGATGTCGATGCCGTCGGCGCGGATCGCCGCTGCCAGCGCGTCGTCATCCAGCTGTGCGGCGTCGACCCACCCGTCCATGTAGCCGCGCAGGCGTTCGCTCACCGCATCCCGGGCCGGATAGGTATAGTAGGCGTACAGCGCCACGCCCGGGCGGCCGCACAGCTGCCGCAGCACCGGTTCGATGAAGCTGGTCAGCGCGTGGTGGCGCAGGTCGCCCGACACGAAGCCGATGCGCAGGCGGCGTTCCGGCTCGCGGCCGTTGTCCCAGCCGCGCGGCGCGCCGAGACGTTCTTCCAGCCGGCGTCCGAAGGCGCGGTGGGCGGCGAACAGTTCGTCCGCGGCGACGCCCTCCATCTGGCTCATGCAGAACAGCATATTGCTGTGCGCATCCGTGAAGTCGGGCCGCTGCGCCAGCACCTTGCGGTAGGCCGCCACCGCCTCGGCCGCGCGGCCCTGGCGCGCCAGGATCGCGGCCAGGGTATTGCCGGCGTCGGCGTCGAGCGGATCGAGCGCCACGGCGCTGCGCGCGCTGGCCAGCGCGGCTTCCAGACGCCCCATTTCCATCAGGGTCACCGCCAGGTTGTTGTGCGCGCTGGCGCTGTCCGGCTGCAGGGATATCCCGCGCAGCAGCACCTGCTCGGCCTCGGCCAGGCGGCCGGCCAGTTTCAGCAGCATGCCGAAGTTGCTGACGGTCTCGGGGTCGTCCGGGCCGCGCTCGGCGGCGGCGCCCATGGCGGCGACCGCGGCGGCGATGTCGCCGCGCAGGTGGTGGATGGCGCCCAGCAGCTTGAAGCCGAAGGGATGCTGCGGATAGTTCGCGGCCAGCGCCTGCGCGGTGGCGTGGGCGGCGTCCAGCCGCCCCTGCGCGAACAGGTCGCTGGCGGCGTCGATCGCCTGCGCGTCCGGCGCCCCGGCCGCCGCCAGCTGGCGCGCGATCGCGTCCACCGCCTCGCCCTGCAGGCCATGATCGCGGCCCAGGTCGAGCACGGATCGGGCGGTGCCGAACTGGCGCGCCACGATCAGGGCGTCGAGATAGGCGAGCCAGTGCGCTTCCTCGCCCGGGTCGGCTTGCAGCGCGTCGGCGAAATGGGGGAGGGCCTGGTCGAGGCGGCCGGCCGCGCAGGCCAGCGCGGCCAGGCCGAAATGCGCGCCGGCGTGGTTCGGCACGAGGGTCAGGACCGCCTGGTACAGCGCACCGGCCTGCTCGCCGCGGCCGGCGCCGGCTTCCAGCCGGGCCGAGCGGATCGCTTCATCGGCCAGCCGCAGGGCTTCGTCGCTCGGGGATGACTGCGTGAATTCTTGCATGAAGTGCTAGCCTGCGAAGCGGGACGTCCAAGGGTATCGACGGCGTCGGATGCGCCTGTCGCATGCCGGCATGTTGCCCGGCGTTACTGCGACACAATAGAGCAAGGGCAGGCGAGGGTCAAGAATCGTCCGCCTCCTCGTCCGGGGCGGGGGCGGGGCGGGCGCCGCCGCGGCTCTTCAGCCAGTCGCGCCCGCCGTTGGCGAGGGCTTTCGCGATGACGTCGGCGGGCAGGCTGTAGACGGTGGCCCAGGTGGCGCGCCCGTCGGCGGCGTTGGACGGGAAGCTGGTGGTCTCGATCGGCCAGTGGTACTTGCGCTTCAGGGCGCGCACGATGGCGGCCAGGGTGATGCGGCCGCGCATCGGTTCGGCGCCCAGCTGGTCCTCGTTGGACAGCAGGACGGCGAGGACGGCGCCGCGCGCGGTCGTGGGGCCGGGGAAGAGGGGGGATTTTTTGGGCATGGGCGATTGTAGAGGATCGGAGGCTCTGCGGTTCATGCGGCAAGCCGCAGCACGCCATCCTTGCCCAGCTCATAGCGATCGAGATCGCGCGCCAGCGCCAGCGTGCCCTGGTAGTGTTCGCGCGCCTCGCGCTCGATGTCGTCCAGGCTCGGCGCGCCGTTCCCCGGCCGGTCCAGGTAGCGCGGGCTGAAGTGCGTCAGCACCAGGTTCGGCACCCCGGCCTCGCGGGCGAAGCGCGCCACCATGGCCGCCGAGCTGTGCTGCGGGCCCGGGCCGATCTTGTGCAGGATTTCCTCGGTATAGGTAGCTTCGTGCACCAGCAGGTCGGCGTCGCGCGCATCGATCGCCAGCAGCGAAGGCGTGTCGTTGTCGCCGCCGATGATCACCTTGCGCGGCTTGCGCGGCGGCGCCAGGTAGTCGGCGGCGGCGATGCGCCGGCCGTCGGGCAGGGTGACGTCGCGTCCTTGCTGGATCTCGCCCCAGGCCGGACCGGATGCCACGCCGCCGGCGCGCAGCCTGTCGCGGTCGAGGCGCCGTTCGACCGCGGCCTCGGTGAAGCTGTAGGCCCAGCAGTCGATGCGGTGCGACAGCTTGGTCGCGCGCACCTGCAGGTCGGGCAGCACCGCACGCTGCGGCAGCGCCTCGATCGCCACCCAGTCGAGCGCATAGGGCAGCTCCAGCTGGGTCCCCGCCATGATGCATTCGATCATGGCGCGCAGTGGCGCCGGGCCGACGATGACGAGCGGCTCGCGGCGGTTCAGCATGCCGGCCGTGGCCAGCAGGCCGGGCAGGCCGTAGCAGTGGTCGCCGTGCAGGTGGGTGATGAAGATGGCGCGCAGGCTCATCGGCGACAGGCCGGCGCGCTGCAGGCGGTGTTGCGTGCCTTCGGCGCAATCGACCAGCGACCAGGTCTTGGCGCCGCTGTTGCGGACCGCGATCGCCGTCATGTTGCGGCTCCGGGTGGGCACGCCGGAGGAAGTGCCGAGGAACTGGATTTCCATGGGATGGGGCTGCGATGACAATGCCCCATTATCACGCAATCGGCGAAATGTTTGATATTTCGCAAAGCGTATGCATTCCGCGTTTTGTCTGACGTGACAGGACGGCCGCCGTGGCGCGGCTGCCACCGTCATCGACTACGAGGAGGTGTCATGGGTACTTCAACGATGCTGATCGCGGCAGCATGCCTGCTGGCCGCGCCGATTTCATCCGCTGCCGAGTGCAGCGGCAGGGTCTCGCGCGCCGCGCTGACCGATACCGGGCGCCAGGCGGGCGCCTCGGTGCTGGCCGGCACCGACATCCGCGGCATGTACACGCTGTCCAACGGGCAGCGCCTGAAGCTGGTCGATTACTACGGCGACCTGGTCGCCGTGTTCGAGCAGCGCCGGCCGGTGCGGCTGGAGGAGGTGGGCGTCAACCGCTTCGCCTCGCGCGAGCGCGACGTCGAGGTGAGCTGGGAGCCGCACAACGACCTCATCCGTCTGCAATACCCGGCCGATGGCACGGGCCGGCTGCAGCGCGCCTGCGACTAGCGCAGCCGACGCAACTTCAGCCGAACATCAGCGACTGGTGCGCGCCGGCGCCGGCGATGGCGCCGTCGGCCACCGCGATCGCGACATTGCCGGCCGCCCGCGCCGCGTCGCCGCCCGCGTACACCCCCGGCACGCTGGTCTGCTTGCGCTCGTCGGTGCGGATGAAGCGCCCCAACGGGCCGTCGTCGAAAGCGCAGCCGAGGCGCTCGGCCAGCGGGCTGGCCATGTGGGTGCGGCCGTAGGTGAACAGGCCCGCCATCGGCAGCCGGCGGCCATCGAGCAGCACCACGGTGGCGGCGTCCTCGATGCGCGCGACCAGGGTCTCTTCGATGGCGGCCACGCCGCGCGCCGCCATCGCCGCGCGCTGTTCCTCGTTCGGCGTGAAATTGCCGTTGGTGAACAGGGTCACGCGGCCCCAGTCCGGCAGCATCATGGCCTGGTGGAAGGATAGTTCGCCCGTCGCGAGGATGCCGATCGCGCCCTCCTGCAGCTCGTAGCCGTGGCAGTAGGGACAGTGGAACACGCTGCGGCCCCAGCGCTCGGCCAGGCCCTCCACCGGCGGCAGCTCGTCGCGCACGCCGGTGGCGAGCACCAGGCGGCGGCCGTGCACGGCGGGCGCGCCCTCGAGTTCGACGACGAAGCCCTCGCCCTCGGCGCGCGCGTCCAGCGCCGCGCCCTGGTGCCAGCTGACGTTCGGATAGGCGGCGACATCGTCCCGGCCGGCCTGCGCGATGGCGGCGGCGCCCTGGCCGTCGCGGCCGAGGAAGCCGTGCGACTCCCGGGCGAAGCGGTTGCGGCGCTGGCCGGCGTCGACGACCAGCACGCGGCGGCGCGCGCGCGCCAGTTGCAGGGCGGCTGACAGGCCGGCGTAGCTGCCGCCAACGACGATGGCGTCAAAGTTCGGGGTGGTCATGGTGGGGGCCTCCGTGTTGTGCAAGGTGATGGTCGTATTTGCGGTTGAACTCGGCCGACAGGTCGGCCAGGCTCACGTGCCCGAGACGGCGCATGAGCAGGGCTTCGGCTTCGTCGAAGGCTTCGCCGAGCGAAGCGTTGACCACCTGTTCGACCAGGCAGCCGGGCGACTCGGTCCGGTTGCCCATGGCGAAGAAGGGCGGGGCGCCGACCGCTTCGTAGATGTCGCGCAGCGTGACTTGCGCCAGGTCGCAGGTGATGCTCCAGCCGCCGCCGTGGCCGCGGTTCGAACTGATATAGCCGCGCTCGCGCAGGCCGGCCAGCACGCGCCGCACCAGCACCGGGTTGGTGTCGAGGAAGCGCGCCATGTCTTCCGAGGTCATCGGATGGTCGCTGTGGGCCAAGTGCAGCAGCACGTGGAGCACCGAGGATAGTTTGCTGTCGCGTCTCATGTAACTCATGATATTACAAATTTGGCCGGCCGTGTGCGCGGACATGCGAAAACGGGATCAGCGCGGCGGCAGGCGCAGGGTCGGCAACACGCGCCACATGTAGTAGCTGACGCAGGCGCCGGTCAACCCCAGCAGCGCCGGCGCCAGCATGCCCTCGAAGCGGCGCATGCCCATCAGGAGCGAACCCCATAGCATCACGGTCGCCACGATCTTGGCGCGCAGCGGGATGCCGCGCCCGGCCTCGACATTGCGCAGGTACTCGCCGAACACGCGGTGCGACAGCAGCCAGCCGTGCAGGCGATCGGAACCGCGCGCGAAGCACCAGGAGGCCAGCAGCAGGAAGGGCGTGGTCGGCAGCAGGGGCAGGAAGATGCCGAGGATGCCGAGCAGCACGGCGATCACGCCAGCCAGGTTGTACAGGGATTTCATGATGTCACTCTAGCATGCGGGCCGACGTGCGGCTGAAGAGGCGGGCATGAAAGAATATTTCATGAGAGGCTTGCGAATGAAACAATATTTCATCGTTGTGAAATGGCAGCGATGAGTAATCAATTTCAGCAAATTAAAAGGCAACACTAAGTTCCACAAGGAAACAAGCGGTATAATCGTGTCAAATTTGACGGGCGCGATTCATGAATGAACAGGCGCGAGCATGACGCCCGGCTCCGCCTCATTGCCAAGTGCCGCGTTTCGCCGTCCATGTTTCCATCCACGACTTCCTCTTCAAGCGCTTCAACCCGACGCAGCCGGCGCCCGGGCGACTTCTTCCGCCCGCGCGTGCTGCGCGACCTTGCCATCTACCTGGCCTGCATGCTGCCCATCGTCTGGGGCCTGGTGGCGGTGGAGCAGACGCGCTTCACCGCGCTGGCCGAAACCGCTACCCGGCGCGACCTGCGCAATTACGCGAGGGTGTGCACCGAGGAAGTGCGCGCCACCGTCGGCATCGTCGACCTGTCGCTGCTGCAGCTGCGCTCGACCTGGCTGCGCGACCGCGACGGCTTCGCCCTGACGGTGGGCGAGCATGCGCACTACCTGCGAAACCGGGTCCCGATGGTAATCACCGTCGTCGATGCGGCGGGGCGGCTGGTGTACACCAACGCAGGGCCGTCGCACGCGGGACGCGACCTGAGCGCCTACGCTGCCTATCGAACCCACCTCGAGACAAAAGAGGATCGTTTCTACAGCGGACATCTGGTCGAGTCTCCGCTGACCCATGCCTGGGCAATCCAGTTCAGCCGCCCGATCCGCGGCAAGGGGGGGCGCCTGCTGGGCGTGATCGTGGCCGCCGTGTCGCCCGACTACTTCGTGCGATTCTATGACGACATCGATTTGGGGCCGAGCGGGTCGGTGTCCCTCCTGAGCGTCGACGGCGTCCTGCTGGCGCGCAGCACCCGGAACGACCGCCACCGCGGCATCGGCAGCGTCCTGCAGGACAATCCGTACAGCGAGTCCAGCCTGCTCACGGGTAGCTTCCGACGCAGCAGCCAGATCGACCGCGTCGAGCGCTACTTCGCCTGGAACAAGCTGCCCGAGTACGGGATGGTGGTGACGGTCGGCCAGGCCGTGCAGGACGCCGGAGCGCGCTATGCGCAGCAGCGCGACGTACTGTCCGGGATCGGCGGCGGCGTGTCGCTGCTGCTGGCATTGCTGGGCTGGGCCGCGCTGGCCGCCACCGACCGCCGCCGGCGCGCCCTGAAGGCGCTGGCCGCCGCCGAGACGCGCTGGAAGCTGGCCCTGAACGCGGCCGGCGACGGCGTCTGGGATTGCGACGTGGTCACCGGCCTGGCGACGCTGTCCTCGCGCGCCCAGCTGATCCTCGACACCGACCGCGCCGTGCTCTCCTGGTACGGCAGCGCGCTCGACGGCATCGTCCATCCGGACGAGCTGCCGGAACTGCGCAGCGCCCTGCGCAGCCACCTGGCGGGACGCAGCGCCGACTTCGCGGCCGAATTCCGGGTGCGCATGCGGCGCGGCGACTGGAGCTGGATCGAAGCGCGCGGCACCGTCAGCGAGCGCGACGAACTGGGCCAGCCGCTGCGCATGGTCGGCACCTTCTCCAACATCGACGTGCGCAAGAACGAGGAGGCGCGCATGCGCCGCATGGCGCACGAGGACGCGCTGACCGGCCTGCCGAACCGGGTGCTGCTGGGAGACCGCCTGCGCCAGGCGATCCGCAGCGCCGGCCGCGACGGCCACAAGGTGGCGGTGGTCTACTTCGACCTCGACCGCTTCAAGCCGGTCAACGACACCCACGGCCACGCGGTAGGCGACCGCCTGCTGCAACTGGTGGCGCGCCGCCTGCGCGCCGGCCTGCGCGAGTCCGACACCCTGGCGCGCGTCGGCGGCGACGAATTCGTCGTGCTGCTGCCGCGCTGCGCCGGCAGCGAGGACGCGGCCACGGTGGCCGACAACATCCTGGCCCAGCTCAACCAGCCTTTCGAGGACGGCGAGCTGACCCACCGCATCTCGGGCAGCCTGGGCATCGCGCTCTACCCGGACGATGGGCTGGACGGCGACAGCCTGCTGCGCAGCGCCGACCTGGCCATGTACGACGCCAAGTCGCACGGGCGCAACCGCGTAGAAAGCCACCGCAGCGAACCGTAGGGTGGGCGAGGGATCGCCCACCCTACGGTTGCGCGGCCGTGTCTTCCGTTACGGCGCGCGGTGCGACCGCCACATGGCGCGGCAGGTAAATCGTCACCGTCGTGCCTTCGCCCGGCACGCTCGCGATGCGGATATCGCCGCCGCTCTGGCGCGCGAAGCCATGCGCCATCGACAGGCCGAGGCCCGTGCCCTTGCCCTCGGGCTTGGTGGTGAAGAAGGGTTCGAACACGCGCTCCATCACTTCGGGCGGCATGCCGTGGCCGCTGTCGGCCACCGCCACCGTGACGTAGTCGCCGGGCGCCAGCTCCGGGTCGTCCTCGACGTGCACGTTGTCGAGCACCAGGCGCACGCGGCCGGCGCCGTCCATCGCGTCGCGCGCGTTGATGACGAGGTTCAGCAGCACGTTTTCCAGCTGGTTCGGGTCGGCCAGGGTCGGCCACAGCACGGGCGGGCTGCTGCGCTCGATGGTGACGGCGTCGCCGGCGGCGCGCTGCACCAGGCTGTCCATGCGCGCCAACAGGGCGTCGACGTGGACTTCGCTCGGGTGCAGCGGCTGGCGGCGGGCAAAGGCGAGCAGCTGGCCGGCCAGCTTGGCGCCGCGCTCGACCGCGTCGAGGATGCTGAGCAGGCGCTTGCGCACGCCGTCGTCGATGCGGCCGGCGCGCAGCATCAGCTGCACGTTGGCGCTGATGATGTGCAGGATGTTGTTGAAGTCGTGCGCCACGCCGCCGGTGAGCTTGCCGACCGCTTCCAGCTTCTGGGCCCGCGCCAGCGCCTGGCGCGCCTCGACCAGGCGCTGCTGGCGCTGCTGTTCGCGCAGCAAGGCTTCGCGCCGCGCGCTGATGTCGCGCACGAAGATGGTGGCGCCGAACGAGGCGCCGATCGGCAGCACTGCCCCGCTCAGTTCGACGGGAATGCGGCGGCCCGCGCGGTCGATCACGTCGAGCTCGGTGGGGCCGCCCAGCAGGGGACAAGGTTCGCCGGCGAGGAAGCGCGCGAATCCGTCGCGGAAGGCGGCGCGGGCGTCAGGCGGCAGCAGCTCTTCCACGCCGCGCCCGATGGCTTCCTCCGCGCTCCAGCCGAACAGGCCCGCGGCCCGGGCGTTCCAGTCGGTGATGCGGGCGCCGGCGTCGACCGCGAGGAAGGCGTCGTGGGTGTGCTCGAGGATGACCTGGATGCGCTGGCGCTCGGCCGCGACCTGGTCGTGCGACTGGCGCAGCTCGAGGGTCATGGCGCGCGCCAGCAGCAGGGCGCGGCGGCGCGAGCTGGCCAGCAGCCAGACCACCAGGCTCAACAGCACGCTCAGGCTGATGCCGGTGAGCGCGACCAGGCGCGGGCGGGTGCTGTCGACGCTTTCTTCGAGCGCGGGGCTGGAGCGCATGCTGACGGTCCAGGTGCGCCCGCCCGGCATGATCTGGGCGCTGGCCTTCAGGCGCGGAACGCGCGCCGGCTCGGCATGCGTGGAGCGGTACAGCAGGGTGGCCTCGCCTTGCGGGTCGCCGTCGTGGATCTCGATCTCGAGGTCGGCCGAGTGGGCGCCGCCCAGGCCGCGCATCAGGTCGTCCATGCGGAAGGGCGCGTAGACCCAGCCGGCGAGGGCGGCGCGGCGCTGTTCGACCGTGCCGGCCAGCTGTCCGGCGCGGTAGACCGGCAGGTACATCAGGGCGCCCGACTGCGGCGCGGCGGCGGCCCCGTGCGGGCCCTCCTGCACCAGCACCACCTTGCCGCTCAGGGCCGCGCGGCCGCTGTCGCGCGCGCCTTCCATCGCGGCGCGCCGCACCGGCTCGCTGAACATGTCGAAGCCGAAGGCGCGCAGGTTGCGCCCGCCGAATGGTTCGATATGCGTGATCGCGGTCAGCAAGGGGCGTTCGCCGGGCGGCGTCACGCGGTAATCGGGAAAACCTGCGCGCCGAACCGCCGCTTCGTGCGCGGCCAGCTGTCCGGGTGCGATCACGGTGGCGATGCCGAGCGCCTCCATGCCGGGGAAGGATTGCTGCAGGCCCAGCACCCGGTAGTACTCGGCCCAGTCGCGCCGCTCGAGCGCCACCGAGCCGCGCAGGTAGCCGCGCGCGCCGCGCAGCACCTCTTCGTAGACCGCCATGCGGCGGCTGATCGACGACACCATGTCGCGGGTGCGGTAATCGAAGGTTTCCAGCAGCCGCGCCTCGACGGCCTGCCTGGCGCCGCTCCAGGTGAAGAACGTGACCAAGAGGGTGACCAGGCATACCAGCATGGCCAGCAGCAGCGGCAGATGCCCTGATTCGGGCGGCGTGCTGCGGCTGGCGGAAGAAGGCTGGGAAAGCGGCATGGTTCGGGGCGCGCGGCGGCGCCTTGGCGGCGGCGAGTTGATCGGGATCGAAAACGCGCACAAACGTGTAGCATACGCATCCTTGCCCTGTCGGGGCGCACGCCACTTTGCGCATTTGGCAACGGCATTATCCTCTAAAATTGGTCTAGTGCAACTTTCCAGCCTTCCCCTGCTGCGCCGCCACTGGCCGCTGGCGCTGTTGTCCAGCCTGCTCGGCCTGGCCCTGCTATGGGGTGCCCTGTGGCCGCTGGGCGGCGGCAGCCATGAGCTGCTGCTGGAGGTGCCGCCCGGCGCGCGCGGCGTGCCGGCCGAGGTGCGCCTGACCGCCGGCGTGCGCGACGTGCTGCTGCTGCGCAACCGCAGCGGCCGGCCGCTGGTGTTCGGGCCGCTGCAGCTGGCGCCCGGCGCCCAGGTGCGGCTGCCGTTCGGGGAGGAGGGCGAGCAGGCGATGCCGATGCCGATCCTGCAGGGCGGGGTGCTGCGGGTGCGGGTGGTGCCGATGCCCTCGCCGGGCTGGGAGCGCCTGCGCTGGCGCTTCGGCAACCTGGGGGACGCGGTCCGGACCCTGCCGCTGCAGGGCCCCGACTGAGGCGGCAAAGCGCCCAATCGTGCACCGCGCCCCCCGGCGATTCTGTCATCATGGGCATCATGCCGACGATCTCCATGCCCCTGTTCCCGCTCAGTACGGTACTGTTCCCGGACGGGGTCTTGCCGCTGCAGGTGTTCGAGGTGCGCTACCTCGACATGATCAGCCGTTGCCTGACCGAGGACATGCCCTTCGGCGTGGTCTTGCTGACCCAGGGGCACGAGGTGCGCCAGCCGGAACGCGAGCCGGAACGCTTCGTGGCGTCCGGCACCATCGCTTCCGTCACCGAGACCGAAAGCACCACCCCGGGCCTGCTGCAGGTGCTGTGCCGCGGCGGCTCGCGCTTCACCGTGATCACGGCCGAGCAGCGCCTGAACGGCCTGTGGATGGCCGAGGCCGAGCTGTGCGAGGACGACCACGACGTGCGCATCCCGTCCGAGCTGCAGGGCGCCTCGGACGCCCTCGACCGGGTGCTGAATTCGCTGCACGACGTGCCCCAGCACCGCTGGCCGGTGCAGCCGCCGTTCCGGCTCGACGACTGCGGCTGGGTCGCCAACCGCTGGTGCGAACTGCTGCCCTTGCCCAACCGGCAGAAGCACAATATGCTCATGCTGGACAACCCCGTGATCCGGCTCGAACTGCTGCACGATGTCCTCGACGAGCACGGCCTGATCACGTCCTAGCAGGGAGAAGCCGCGGCCATGAAATTCTCGGACGACCTCCTGATCGCCTACCTCCACGGCGAGCTGGCCGAGCCGGCGCGCGCCGCGGTCGAACGGGCGATGCGCGCCGACCCGGTGCTCGCCGCCCGCATCGCCCAGCACCGCCGCAGCGAAGCGCGCGCCCACATCTTCAGCGTCTCGGCCAACGGCCACCACGACGGCGGCCAGCCGCAGCGCCAGCTGCCGCCCAAGGGCGCCAAGGTGGTGCACCTGGACGCGATCCGCCCGGGCCGCCCCGTGCCGCCGCCCGCGCCATCGGCGCAGCACGGCTGGCGCGCGCGCCACTGGCTGGCTGTGGGCGGCGCCCTGGCTGCCGCCCTGGCGACCGGCCTGGTGGCCGGCGCGCTCGGCTGGCAGCAACTGCAGGGCGGTCCGCGGCTCGTGATGCTGGTGGCCGGCGACGGCGCCCTGGTCGCGCGCGGCCGCCTGGTCGACGCCCTCGGCGAGCAGCTGGCCAGCCCGGGCCCGGCCGAGACCGGCGTGCGGATCGGCGTCACCTTCGTGTCGAAGGACGGCGGCTATTGCCGCAGCTTCGTGGTCGACACCAGCGCCGGCCTGGCCTGCCGCGGCAACGGGCGCTGGACCATTCCCGTGCTGGCCCAGGCCCCGGCCGGCGCAGCCTACCTCGACGGCAGCGTGCCGCCGCCGGCGGTGCAGGCTGCGATCGACGCGCGCATCGTCGGCGCGGCGCTCGACCCGCAGGCCGAACGCGCCGCCCAGCAGCGTGGCTGGACCCCGTGATGACGGTGGACGATGGGCGCCGTCCGGCCGAAAATCGGCCCCGAAAACAGGACTTTATATACAGTAGGGTGGATTTGAGGTATCGTGTCACCCGCTAAAGTGCCTCTACCTCCGCGCGCCCGTACCGCCGGCGCCTTTCGCGGCAGAGCGGTCCGGTCGCCCGGCCCGCCATCCCCTCAGGAAGCTTCCCGCGCAGGCCCCATCGTGCCCGCAGGCGGCGCCGTAGAGCTAACGAAATACTGTCGAAAAAGAAAATGTCTGATATCCAAAATGAAGCCAGCACCGATCCGGTCGACAACCTGCCGATGGGCGACGATACGCCGGTGGTCCAGGTAGCCGCCGACCAGGCGCCGACCGTGCGCTTCGCCGACCTCGGCCTGGCGCCGGAAATCCTGCGCGCCCTGACCGACCAGGGCTATGTGCATCCGACCCCGATCCAGGCCCAGGCCATCCCGCTGGTGCTGCAGGGCCGCGACGTCATGGGCGCCGCCCAGACCGGCACCGGCAAGACCGCCGGCTTCTCGCTGCCGATCATTCAGCTCTTGATGGCGCACGCCAACGCCAGCATGTCGCCGGCGCGCCACCCGGTGCGCGCCCTGGTGCTGACCCCGACCCGCGAGCTGGCGGTGCAGGTGGCCGACAATGTCAAGGCCTACTGCCGCCACACCCCGCTGCGCTCGACCGTCGTGTTCGGCGGCATGGACATGAAGGGCCAGACCACCATCCTGAAGGGCGGCGTCGAGATCGTCATCGCCACCCCGGGACGCCTGCTGGACCACGTCGAGCAGAAGAACATCAGCCTGGGCCAGGTGCAGATGCTGGTGATGGACGAAGCCGACCGCATGCTCGACATGGGCTTCCTGCCGGACCTGCAGCGCATCATCAACCTGCTGCCGAAGGCACGCCAGAACCTGATGTTCTCGGCCACCTTCTCGCCGGAGATCAAGAAGCTGGCCAACAGCTTCCTGAACAAGCCGGTGCTGATCGAGGTCGCGCGCAGCAACGCCACCGCCGACAAGGTCACCCAGACCGTGTACAAGGTCGAGGAAGACCTCAAGCGCGACGTGGTCGAGCACATCATCCGCGAGCGCGGCCTGAAGCAGGTGATCGTGTTCTCGAACACCAAGATCGGCGCCTCGCGCCTATCGCGCCACCTGGAGCAGAAGGGCATCAAGGCCTCGGCGATCCACGGCGACAAGACCCAGCAGGAACGCATGGCGGCGCTGGACGCCTTCAAGGGCGGCGCGGTCGAAGTGCTGGTGGCGACCGACGTCGCCGCGCGCGGCCTCGACATCTCGGACCTGCCCTGCGTGATCAACTACGACCTGCCGTACAACGCCGAGGACTACGTGCACCGCATCGGCCGCACCGGCCGCGCCGGCGCCTCGGGCGACGCCCTGTCGGTGTACTCGGACAAGGACGAGCGCCTGCTGGCCGACATCGAGAAGCTGATCAAGCAAACCATCCCGCGCGGCGAACTGGCGGGCTTCGTGGCGCCGTCGAGCCGTGGGCGCGAGGGTGCGCGTGAAGGGTCGCGCGACGGCGGCCGTGAATCCGGACGCGAGTTCGGCGGCGAACGCCGCGGCCGCCGCGACGAGGCGGGCGGACGTGGTTCGGAGCGCGGCGAGCGTCCGGCACGTGGCGGCTACAACAATGGCTACAGCCCGACGCCGCGCCGCGAGAAGGTCGATCCGTGGTTCCTCAAGCCCTACGAGCCGTCGACCGCCGCGCGTCGCGAGACCGTCACCGCGCCGGCGGCGCCGGCCAAGCAGGGCAAGCAGAAGCTGGCCTTCCTGCTCGGTGGCGGGCCGCGTACCACGGCCTGACGGCTGCATTTCCGTAGGGTGGGCGGGTCCCCCGCCCACGCGGTGATAGTTGGGAGTTGAGAAGCCGCACGGGAAGCATCACCGTGATTCGAATCCCGATTCCGGTTCGGGCGTAATCAGGCGGCGCGGCGCCCGTGCAGCGCCGCATGCACCCGATCCAGCAGCTCCTGGTGGTCGTAGGGCTTGGCCAGCACCTCCAGCGCCTGCCCTTTCGAGCCGCGCGCCGGCAATTCGTCCATATACCCCGTCGTCACCAGTACCGGCATGCTTGGCGTGGTCGCGTGCACCTGCTCGATCAGCTGCAGCCCGTTCATCCCGCCCGGCATGATGACGTCGGTGAACAGCAGGTCGACCGATTCCCGTTGCAACAGCGCCAGCGCGGTCTCGCCGCTGGGCGCCGACACCACCTCGTAGTCGGCCGCGGCCAGCATGGCTTCGGCCAGTTCGCGCACGTCGGGGTTGTCTTCCACCACCAGGATGCGGCACTTGCGGCCGGCGGCGTCGGCCAGGCTGGCGAGGTCCGTGCCGCCGTCCTCGTCGCGGGCTTCGTGGCGCGCCACCGGGAACATCATGCGCACCCGCGTGCCCTGGCCAGGCTCGCTGTCGATCTCGAGCCGGCCCTGCGACTGCTGCACGAAGCCGTGCACCATCGCCAGGCCCAGGCCCGTGCCCAGGCCCTTGGTGGTGAAGAAGGGTTCGGTGGCGCGCTTGGCGACGTCCGGCGTCATGCCTTCGCCCTCGTCGGCGATGCAGACCGACACATAGTCGCCCGGCGGCAGCCGGTTGGCCCCGCGCCGCGCTTCGCTCACGACCGAGGTGCCCACCGTCACCACGCCGCCCTGCGGCATGGCGTCGCGCGCATTGATGACGACGTTCAGCAGCGCCATCTCGAGGTAGGTCGGGTCGAGCGAGCAGGTCGGCAGGCCGGGGCGCAAATCGAGCCGCAGCTCGACTTCCTTGCCGAGCGTGCGCACCAGCATGTCGGAAAACTCCATCACCAGGCTGTTCAGGCTGATCGGCTTCTGCTCGAGGCGCTGCTTACGCGCGAAGCTGAGCAGTTGCTGGGTGAGCTTGCCGGCCTGCATGGTGGCGCGCTGGGCGCGCCGGATCGGTTCGGCGGCGGGGGTCTTGCCGGCCGTGAGGTTGGCCAGTTCCAGGTTGCCGTTGATGACCTGCAGCAGGTTGTTGAAATCGTGGGCCATGCCGGCCGAGAGCTGGCCGATCGCTTCCATCTTCTGCGCCTGCAGGTTCGATTCCAGCGCGCTGCGGCGTTCGGTGATGTCCATCTGCGAGGCGAAGAAGTAGAGCAGCTTGCCGTGCTGGTCGAAGATGGGGCCGATGAACAGGGCGTTCCAGAACGCTTCGCCGTAGGCCTTGTAGTTGAGCAGGTCGACCGAGACGGCGCGCTGTTCCTCGAGGGCCTTGCGCACCTCGGCGACGGTGGCGCGATCGGAATCGGGGCCCTGCAGGAAGCGGCAGTTGCGCCCCAGGACTTCTTCTTCCTTGTAGCCGGTGAGGTCGAGGAAGGCGCCGTTGACGAACACGATCGGGTTGTCTTCCTGGTTGGGGTCGGTGACCACCATCGGCATGCGCGTCATCTCGACGGCGGCGAAGAAGATGTTGCCGCGGTCGTCGAGGCCGGGCGCGCCGATGTAGCTGGCCTGCCAGTGGTTGATGCCGGGGCCGCCGGTCGGCGTGACGGAATTGCCCTCGACCTCGCCGCGCGCGTGCACGCCGGCGCTCTGGCCGTCGCCCTGCACGTCGAGCGGGCTGTCGAGGTGTTCGTCCTTGTCCTGTCCGGTTGCCATTGGGGAATCCTGGGAAGCGCCGCCCGCCGCGCAATAGCGACGGGGCTGTCACGCTTTCACTTTACCCGGACGCCGCCTTGTACTCCGTTCGTGACTTCACACAGCCTGCTGGGCTCGTGGCGGATCAAGGCGACTGCGGCGGCGCGGCGTCGAAGATGGCGATGTCGGTGATGCCGATGCCGAGGGTGCGCACGTCGCCCATCCCGGTCAGCGCACGCGGCGACGCCGCTTGCGGCACCGTGATCGCCAGGCCGCGCCGGGCGCCGTCGGTCCGCACGCGGAACTGCACTTCCTGGGGAGATGGGCCGACCCGGAAGCTGCGGGTCTCGCTCCCCACCTGCAGGGTGAAGGGCAGGGCGGTGTTGGGGCCGAAGGCCTGCACCCGCATCACGAGCAGCGCCTCCCGCGGCAGCGGCCGGCTGAAATCCAGCTCGACCCGGCCGGCATCCGACCAGCGGCCCCAGGGCTCGGCGTAGGACAGGCCGCGCGCCGCGCTCACCAGGCCGCCGAAGGGCTGGGCCATGGCGAAGCTGCCTACTAGCGGGGCGCGGTTGCGCGGCAGGCGCACCAGCGCAAAGCCGGGGCCGGTCTTCCACGGCGTCACGCCGGCCGGCAGCGGGTGCTCGCCGATCACCAGCAGCCAGCGCTTGCGCACCGGCAGCTGGTAGTCCTGGATCGGCGCGCCAGGTTCCAGCTCGAGCATGCCGGAGTCGGGGGCGTCGACGTGGAACTGGGCGCGCATCAATTCGAGGATGCCGGTGGCGGCGACCGTGATGTCGTTGCGCTCGCTGGCCGGAACCTGCTGGTGGGCGAAGCGGCCGCCATGGTCGGCCGGCCAGCCGCCGCGCAGCTGGCCGAGGAAGGCGTCGCTCGCGCGCGCGCCCTGGAACAGCAGCAGCGGCAGCGCCAGGAACAGGTAGATGCGCGCCGCATGGCTGCTGCCGCGCGCCCACAGGATCAGCGCCACCGCGCTCACCAGCACCAGCAGCTGGCCGGCGCCGCCCTGCAGGCTGACGCCGGCCAGTTCCGGCGCGTCGACCGGGCTGACCACATAGGTCGGCAGGCGCCAGACGGCGAAGGCGAGCACGCCC
The DNA here is from genome assembly GCF_021044825.1 of Massilia phyllostachyos. Lineage (GTDB taxonomy): Bacteria > Pseudomonadota > Gammaproteobacteria > Burkholderiales > Burkholderiaceae_D > Telluria > Telluria phyllostachyos. The sequence continues at coordinate 684,092 of NZ_JAJNOC010000001.1, forward strand.
AGCAGGCCGGCGGCGACCAGCCAGGCGGTGCGGCGCGCGCTGGACGGCAGCGGCGCGCCCGGGCGCACCAGCACCACCGCCGCCAGCGTGAACAGCAGCGGCAGCACGAAGTTGTAGTAGCGCAGGTGCAGGCGCAGCGCCTCCGCCGGGTTCATGGCCGAGATCGACGCGGTGAACGCGACCGTCAGGCCCGCGGCCGAGCCCAGCATCAGGAAGGTCCACAGCTGCAGGCGCGCCAGCGGCGCATCCGTCCGCCGCAGGGCCGCATGGCTGAGCAGCAGGTGCAGCAACATCGCCAGCGGCAGGCTGGCCAGCACGGTCAGCGCCATCAGGTGGCCGCGGAAGTTGATGAAGGCCGGCGCCAGCAGGCGCAGCGCCGAGCCCTCGCCCGAGGGCGAGGCGGCGCTGGCGTACAGGCTGCCGAACAGGTTCAGGGCCGGCGCGCCCGCCAGCAGCCAGCCGAGGCCGAACTTCACCGCCAGGCCCGCCAGCGGCGCGGCCAGCGCGGCGCCCAGGGCTTGCCGCAGGCGCGCCGGGCCGCCGGCCAGCCACGCATCCAGCGCCAGGAACAGCGCGAGGGCCGGCATCAGGAACAGGGCGTGCACTTTCACCAGGCTCATCAGGCCGACCACGAGGCCGGCCACCAGCGCGCGCCGCAAAGGCGTCCAGGTCGACGGCCGCAGGGCCACCCAGCTGAGGGCGGCGAAGCCGAAGTAATAGCTGGCTTCCGGCATGAACAGGGCGGTGTACACATTGGTCGGCGCCAGCAGGCCGGCCACGGCCACACCCAGCGCCGCCAGGCGTGGCAGGACCGTGCGCGCGGCCAGGTAGAACAGCAGGCCGCCGCCCACGAAGAACAGGGCGTTGCCGATCCGGACGCAGTCGAGGAAGCCGTCGCCGCACACCAGCGTGGTGCGGAACAGCCACAGGTAGAGGTAGGACGGCACCACGGCCTCGGACAGCGGCTGCAGGCGCGCCATCCGCGAGTAGTACCACTCGTCGGCGAAGATCGCCGGGTTCAGGCCGAGGTTGCGGTGCAGCAGCCAGGCGAACACCGCCGCCAGCGCCAGCGCCAGCAGCAGCCTGGCCTGGCGCGGTGCGCCGAGGCTCAACGCGCCGCGTGCACCGTGCGGGTGCCGTCGGTGATGGTGATCTCGGCGATGCCGATGCCGAGCTTGCGCGGGTCGCCCGGGTTGCCGCGTTCGGCCGGCGACACCGGCTTGGGCACCTCGATCACCAGGGTGCGCGCGCTGCCGTCGGTGTCGAAGTGCAGGCCGATTTCCTGCAGGTGCCAGCCGATCCGGAATTCCTTCTCGACCCCGCCCAGCGTGGCCTTGAAGGGCAGGTCGGCGTTGTCGTCGAAGGCGCGGGCGTTGAGCACCACGCCGACGCGGCGCGGCAGCGGCTCGGCGAAGTGGATCACGACCTGCTTGGCGTCCGACCAGCGGCCCCAGGGTTCGGCATGCGACAGGCCTTCCAGCTTCGTCACGAACTTGCCGTCCGGCTCGGTGGAGAGCGGCATGCGGCCGAGCGCGGGATCCGGGTCGGGCAGGCGCACCACCGTGTAGTGGGGCGTGCGCAGGGCCGGCGTCAGGCTGGTCGGCAGAGAGTTGTTGGCGCCGAGCAGGACGATCCACTTCTTGTTGATCGGCATCAGGTATTCGGGCAGCGGACCCGGCTTGTCGAGCAGCATCGGCACGCTGTCCGGATGGTCGATCTGGAACTGGGCGCGCATGATCAGGCCCATGTCGTCGCCGGCTACCACCACGCTGCCGCGTTCGGCGCGCGGGACCACGCTGCTGACGTACTTGCCGGCCAGGTCGGCCTGGCCCGGCGGGCGGTGCGCCTGCAGGTATTTATCGGAGCCCACGTGGCCGGCCCACAGCGCGGCCGGCAGCGCCACGAACACGAACAGGGGCGCGGCGATGCGCTTGCGCGCAGCCCAGGTCACCAGCAGGGCCAACTGCAGCGCCATCAGGATGCGGCCGGCGGGGCCGGTGAGGTCGATGCCGCCGATGTCCGGGCCGTCGACGGTGTTGAGCGCATAGGTGTGCAGGCGCAGCAGCGCGAACACCAGCAGCGCCGCCATCACCAGCACCAGCGCCCAGCGCAGGCGCGGCCATTCGCGCACCGCCGGGGCATCGGGGGCGCGCACGTGCATGGCGGCGGCCGCGACGATGTACAGCAGCGGGAACACGAAGCTGTAGTAGCGCAGGTGCATGCGCAGGCCTTCGTTGCTGCCGGGCGCCGCCAGGCTGGCGGTGTAGACCACGGTCAGGCCGGCGGCCGCGCCCAGGGTCAGGAACACGAACACGTGCAGCAGATTGCGGGCGTCGCCGCGCGCGCGCAGGGATCGGGTGCACAGCTCGTACAGCAGGATCGCCAGCGGCACGCCGTACAGCATGGTGAGGATCGCCAGGTGGGCGCGGCCGTTGATGAAGGCCGGCGCGATCAGTTTCAGGCGCGAGCCGCCGCCCACGCCGCCCTGGTAGAAGGGCCCGAGCAGGCTCAGGCCCGCCTCGCCGGCCAGCAGCCAGCCGAGGCCGAATTTCATGGCGAAGGTGGCCGCCGTGGCGACGAGCGCCATCAGCACGCCGCGCAGGAACCAGGCGCCGCCGCGGTCCCAGCTGGCGTACAGCAGGAAGGGCACGATGGCCGGCAGCAGGAAGATGGCGTGCACCTTCACCAGGCTCATGGCGCCCAGCACGACGCCGGCCGCCAGCGCGTACAGGACCGGATGCCAGCCGGTGCGCGTCAGCGCGATCCAGGCCAGCACGCAGAAGCCGAAGTAATAGGTCGCCTCCGGCATGAAGTAGGCGGTGTAGACGTTCAGCGGCGCCAGCGCCGCCAGCAGGGCCAGGAAGAAGGAGACGGGGGCAGAGGTGAAGCGGCGCGCGGTCAGGTAGACGAAGGGCGAGCCGGCCAGATAAAAGGCGAGGTTGCCGGCGCGGACGCATTCGAGGAAGCCGTCGCCGCAGGACGCGCTGGCGCCGAAGATCCACAGGTACAAGTAGGAGGGCACGATCGCATCGGCCAGCGGCACCAGGCGCGCCATCCTGCTGTAGTACCACTCGTCGGCGAAGACCGTCGGGTGCAGGCCGTGGTTGCGCTGGTAGACGAACCAGGCCACGACGGCCAGCGAGAGGAGCAGGGCCAGTGGCCAGGTGGGGCTGCGCCGGGTGGCGTCGTTCGGGATCATCGGTGTGAGCCTCTTGCTATGCATTAGGTGGAAAGGGTGGTGCGCCAGGCTGCCAATGCCGACTGCATCTCGGGCCAGGTGAAGAACTTGCGCTTCTCGTAGTACAGCGCGCCGGCATGCGGCCGCTCGTTCAGGCGCGCGGGGTCGACACCCTGCACCTGCTCGACGCCGCGCAGCAGGTAGTGCAGCAGCACGAAGGGGAACAGGCCCAGCCAGGTATTGCGCTGCGAAGGATAGGACAGACAGGCTTTCAGGTGCCGCCGCCGTTGTGCCCAGGGGATGCGAATGGCCTGGGCCGGACCGTTCTCGAGGAGCGGCGCCAGCACGCGGAACCAGGGTCCACCCAGGTTCTTGGCCTGGTACAGCGAGAACTGCCAGGTGCGCGCCAGCAGGCCGCGCCGGGCGGCCAGGGTCACGGTGAGCGCATGCAGGGCATCGTGGTCGTGGTGGCCGCCCTCCCAGGCGGTGACGTGGACCGCCTCGATCGCGGTAAAGCTGTCGAACCAGCGCCCGATCCAATCGGCCGCTGCTTGCAGATTCAGCGGCAGGCGGGCGTCGCCGATGCCCAGCTCGCCGCCGGCGAAGAACACGTCGCTCGCCTCCACCCCGAGCCTGGCCAACACGGCGAGCGACTCCGCGTTGCGCTGCGCCGCGCTGGCGCTGGCGGTCTGGCCGTCGGTCAGGTAGGCGCAGGCCACCCGCACGCCGCGCGAGCGGTAGTCGAGGATGCGCTGGAATACGCCGAACTCGTCGTCCTGGTGGGCGAACAGGAACAGCGCCACCGGGGCCGTATCAGTAGGCATCGAAGTCGAGGAAGGTGAACTGGATGCGCGCCGGGTCCAGCTGGGGCGTGCGCGGGGTAAATGCGCGCCAGATCAGGTTCAGCGGCGAAGGACGCAGGCGCTGCGGGATGCTGGCGTAGTTCCAGTAGCTGGCCGCGGCGTCCGGCGCCAGGCCGATGAAGAGGCGCAGCGGCGAAGCCGCGGGGCCGTGGCCGTCGACGGTGCCCGCCGGGAAGCTGCGCGCATCCAGCTCGGCATAGGCCGGCACAACGCCGACCGCGGCCGCGTGGAACTGCAGGCGCGCGCCGCCGTTGCGCCGCGCGACCCGGTTGTGCGGATTGGCGCAGCGCCAGGCCAGCGCTTCCGGGCTCCAGCTGCGCTCGAACGAGAGCGTGGCCGCCTGCGCCTTGGTGGTATGGCCCAGCGATCCGAGCCCGATGCGCGCCTCCAGCGGCCGCACCAGCTGGAAGCCGAGTTTGCGCACGAAGCCCGGCGTGCTGTTGGCGTTGGCGACCCCATACACGCCGTCGAAGCCCTGGGCGGCGCCGGCCTCGTAGGTCATCGCGGCCAGCTTGGTGAACAATCCCTTGCCCTGGTAGTCGGGATGGGTGGCCGTGTTCAGCGACAGCAGCACCCGCACTTCCTGCCCCTCGACCCAGGCGCGCGCCGGCACGCAGACGTAGTGGGCCGCCAGGCGCTCGCCGTCCCAGGCGTCGTAGCCGACCGCCGCGCCGTCCGGGTTGGCGAGGTACAGCCAGTCGAGGTAGGCGGGGGTGAACTTGTCGGTGCCGGGGAAGCAGGCGGCGAACAGGGCGCCGTACTGCGCCAGGATGGCGGGGTCGTGCTGGACGGGTGCGAAGCGGAATACCATCACTTGAAGATCCAGTATTTGCCGAGCAGGTAGCCGTTCGCCGCCACCAGCGGCAGCGAGACGATCTTCCCGACCAGCGGATTGTCGAAGATGGCCTGTCCCAGCGCTACACAAGCAATGGTCAGGAGGTAATTGACACCGACCACGCACAGATAGCGCGCGAAATTCGCCGGATTGGCCGCAGCATTGAAGGTAACACGGCTGTGGAAGGCGTAGTTGACCAGCAGGCCGGCCGCGAAGCCGGCGGTGGCCGCGGCGGTGGCCGGCACGCCGGACCCGATCAGGAGCTGCATCAGGCCGACGTCGGCCAGCGCGCAGATCAGGCCGCCCGTCACGAAGAGGGCGAACTGGCGCGTCATGAACTTGGAAGCGAGCGAAGCGGCGGTCATGGCTTGCTGCGGAACAGGGTCTTCTTGTGCAGCGGACGGCGCGGCACGGCGGCGATGTCGTAGGCCAGGAAGGCCAGGATCAGCTGCACGCCCATGATCACCGGCAGGGCGGCCAGCATCACGGTGCCGGCCGGCGTCTCGACGTTCGAGCGCGCCGAGGCGATCCAGTGCATCACGCCATACACGGCGCCGAAGCCGGCCAGCAGGATCCCGAGCGGCAGCTCGAGCGAGGCCAGCGACATATTGCGCAGGTAGTAGTTGTAGAAGATGCGCTTGCCGAGGTTGCGCACGTGCTTGCCGAAGAATTCGGTGACGACCTTCGACACCTTCAGGTTGCTGACCTCGTCGCCGTAGACGGCGTCCATCGGCACGTCGGTGACCACCGCGCCCAGGATGTTCAGGCGGAACAGCATGTCCGACTCGAAGAAGTAGCGCTTGCTGATCTTCTCGAAGGGCAGGAAGCGCGCGGCGTCGGCGTGGATCGCGGTGTAGCCGTTGGTCGGGTCGAACAGGTCCCAGTAGCCGGAGGACAGCTTGGTCATCAGGGACAGCACCGCGTTGCCGAACAGGCGGATCGGCGGCATCGCGCCCAGGCGCTCCAGGTTGAAGAAGCGGTTGCCCTTGGTGTAGTCGGCTTCGCCCGCCAGGATCGGCGCCACGAAGGCCGGGATCAGCGAGCCGTCCATCTGGCCGTCGCCGTCGATCTTGACGATCACCTTCATGCCGTCGGCGATCGCGGCGCGGTAGCCGGTCATGACGGCGCCGCCCACGCCCTGGTTTTCAAGATGTTCGAGCACGGTCACGCGCGGGTCCTGGCAGTTGGCGCGCACGTAGTCGCCGCTATGGTCGGGGCATTTGTCGTCGACCACGTAGATGCGCGTGACTTCCGGCCCGACGCCGGCGATCACGCCGAGGATATGGCGGGTGACCTTGTAGCTCGGGATCACCACCGCGATCGGGGCGGTGTGGGTAGCGGCGGGAGCGTTCACGATTGGGGGAGCGAGTGAGTTCATGGTGAGTTGGGAAGTGCGGGCACGCAGCGCAGCGGGCCGTCGATGTAGCGCCAGCCGTGCATGCTGGTCACCTGCGGCAGGTCCGGCGCCAGCGCCGTGCCCGCGCCACATGCATTCGGATTGGCGTCGTTGACCAGCGTCTTGATGATGGCATCGCCCTGGCGGTAGGTATAGACCTGGCCCGGGCTGATGGTGTTGTTGTCCTGGCGGGTGGCGCGCTCGCCGAAGATTTCCGGTTCCGGGTGGTAGAACCGCGGCGCGTGCGCCAGCACCAGGCGCGCGGCCGGGCTGAAGTCGATATAGCTGTAGCTGCCGCCGTGCAGCATCGCCGCCAGCTGGATCGCCGCCACGGCGCCGAGCAGGACGCGCGGCCAGCGCGCGAGGTCGCGCAGGAGCGCCAGCAGCGCGAACACGAAGGCCATGCTGGCCCAGAAGGCGTAGCGCATGACGCCGGCCGCGCCCGAATTCCAGTTCAGGACCGCCATCGTCGGCAGCGCCAGCGCCAGGGTGAACAGCAGCGCCACCAGCGGCAGCCCGGGGGCGCGCCGGCCCAGCCACAGCAGCGCCAGCGCCACGCCTGGAATCCCGATGATCATGCCCTGGTTCAGGTCGAAGTAGAAGGAGACCAGGCGCGTAGGGCCGATCAGGCTCGCATCCGAGAACAGCTTGGCGATGATGTTCGGCACGCCGAACTGCCACAGGTTGAACATTGGCGGCATCGCGAACACGGCGATGCCGGCCGCCAGTCCCGCAAGCGTGCGGCGGGTGAGGAGGGCGCGCAGGTTGGCATTGAAGCCGAGCGCACGGTCGTAATCGAGCGCCAGCTTGAACAGCGGCGCGAAGCCGAAGAACAGGAAGATGGTCGGGTTCTGCTGGGCGGCGATCCCCGCCAGCACGCTGCCGACCATGGGCGCGCCGCTGCCGAAGAACAGCAGGCCCGCTAGTAGCAGCGAGGCGCTGACGAATTCCGGATTGATCCAGCGAAGGTAAAGCACGCCGCCGGACAGCATGAACAGCGCGACGCCGATCCAGGCGCGCAGGTCGGACCGCAGGAAACGGCGCAGCGCCAGGCCGAGCACGAACAGCGCCGCCGCATGCAGGGCCACGAAGGCCTTGAAGGGCGGCAGGCCGAGCGCCTCGAACAGCTTGAAGGGCGCGGCCGCCAGCAGCGGGTAGCCGAAGAAGTGGATCGCGAAGACGTCGCCATCGCGGCCGCGCACGAAGCCGGTCAGCAGCGGCGCCGCCGCGTCGCGCAGGCCCTGTTCGAGCTGGTCGTAGGGCTCGACGAAGAGGCCGGGCAGCAGCGTGCGCATGCGCGCCACGTCCTGGGTCCGGATGTCGGGCGTGCCGTGGTCGGCGATGGCGACGGTGTTCACCATGTACTCGACCACGTCGCCGTAGTACAGCGGATCGACGCGCGCGGCCAGCGCCGCCAGCACCAGGGCCAGCAGGACGGGGAAGCGCCAGGCGTGGCGCGGCCGCTGCGTCGTCATCGTCATGGCGTGGCAGCCGCCTGCGGGAACAGCGTACGCACCAGCTCTTGTGCATTGTCGGCCCAGCTGCGCGCCGGGATGCCGTGCGGCGCAGGATGGCCGCCGTCCGCATGCAGGCGCAGCCAGTCGCGCAACGCCGCGGCCAAATCGGCGCCCGCGCTGCCGCTGAAGTAGTGGGCGTGCTCCCCCGCCACTTCGCGGAACACGGGGATGTCGCGCGCCAGCAGCGGCACGCCGTGGCGCGCCGCCTCGATCAGCGGCAGGCCGAAACCTTCACCTTCGCTGGCGAACAGCAGGCAGGCGCCGGCCGCATACACGCGATCCAGGTATTCGTCGCTGATGCCCTGCAGCCAGACCAGGCGCTTGCCCAGTTCCGGATGGTTGCGCAGGCGTTTGGCGATCGCCGGGATGGTGCGGCGGCTGGTGTCCGGCAAGCCCTTCCAGCCTTCGTGGCCGACGATCACCAGGCGCACGTTCTCGCCATCCGCCCATAGCTGCTCGAAGGCGTCGAGCGCCTGGGCGTGGCCCTTGCGCGGCTCGACGGTGCCGACCATCAGGAAGCTCGGCGAGCTGGCGATGTCGGCCAGCACCTTGTCCGCATCCGGCGGCAGGCCGGTGCTCGGCTGCGAAGCAGTGATGTCGGCGCCGTGGTGCAGCACCTGGAATGCCGGCAGCGGACGTCCCAGGTCCTGGCCGGCCAGCCAGTCGCGGGTTTCATCGGCGACCGCCGCGCTGATGCAGACCAGCACGTCGGCCTCGCCGCCGACCGCGCGCAGCCAGCGCGCGAAATCGGCATCCGCCCCGGGCGGGAAGAAGTCGGGACGCAGCACCGGCAGGATGTCGTGCACCAGGAAATGCACGCGCACGCCCTGTTCGCGCCAGCGCCGGTACAGGCCCAGGCGCGCGGCTTCGGCCATCGGGCCGGGGAACACGTCCGGGCTGTAGAACACGTCGCCGCCGGAGACGTGGACTTCCTCGTCGTGCACGCCGTCGCCGACGGTGCCGACCAGCTGGTGCAGGTAGCGCCGCGCATAGCGGTAATGCCAGTAGCCGCCCTCGTCGCTGAGGTAGATCGGCAGCACCTGGTAGTCGCGGCCCTGCCCGCGCAGCAGTTCGAGCAGCTGGGCGCGCACCACGCGCTGGATGCCGGTCTTGAGGTCTTCGCGCACCATGGCCGAGACGTCGACCAGCAGCTGCGGCGCCATCTTCTCGCCGCCGGCCACCGCGTGGTGGCGGTTGTACAGCACCGCTTCCATCAGCTGGCGCGCGCTCTGGCGCCAGGTCAGCCACGGCATTTCCTTCGACGGCGGCGCCTTGCCGGCCGCGTGCAGCGCCAGCCAGGCTTCGATGGCCTGCGCCAGGTCTTCCGGCTTGCCGCCCTCGAAGTAGAAGGCGTGTTCGCCCGCCACTTCGCGGAACACGGGAATCCCGCGCGCGATGATCGGCAAGCCCTTCTGGGCCGCCTCGATCAGCGGCAGGCCGAAGCCTTCGCCTTCGCTGGCGGCCAGCAGGGCGGCGCTGTGGTCGTACAGTTTCAGGAGCATTTCGTCGGAGACGCCGTTGAACCAGAACAGGCGCTGCTCGCGCTGCGGGTGCTTTTCCAGGCGCTCGGCCAGCGCGTCGACCAGCCAGCCGTTCTTGCCGACGATGACCAGGTTGACGTCGACGCCTTTGGCCCACAGCAGCTCGCAGGCGGCCAGCGCCTGGGCCTGGCCCTTGCGCGGCTCCAGCGTGCCGACCATCACCAGCGACGGCGCGGCGCGCATCGCGGCGAAGGCGTGTTCGGCATTGTCCGGCATGCCGGTGCTGGGCACGCTGTTGTCGATGTCGGCGCCCAAGTGGAACCACGACAGTTTTAACGGAGACAGGCGCCGGTTGGGGCGGCCCGCCAGCCATTCCTGGGTCTCGTCGGCCACCGCGCGCGAGATCGTGACGATGCCGTCGGCGACCAGCGAGATGGTGTCGATGAAGTCGCCGTAGTACTTCTGCGCGCCGAAGGGGAAGCAGTCGGGGCGCAGCAGGGGCAGCAGGTCGTAGACTGTGAACCAGATCGCCACGCCCTTGCGGCGCAGGCCGAGCAGCTGCTGCTGGTTCTGGGTCGTCATATTGGTGGCGAGGTCCAGGCCCAGGAAGGTGTCGCCGGGACGCGCTTCGATCGGCGCGTCCTCGATGGTCAAGGCGGGCGCACCCAGCATGGCGCAGCTGAAGCGGCGCGCGTAGCGGTAGGCGCGGTTGCCGCCGTCGCTGTACACCGGCTCGATGCGGTAGCCCGGCGGCGGTTCCTTGACCAGCGCCAGCACGATGCTGCGCACCACGCGCTGGATGCCGGTTTTGTAGTCGGCCTGCACCAGCGCCGAGATGTCGACCAGCAGCTGGCGCGGCGCGCTCGCCGGGGTGTTCGCGGCGATCATGGCGGCGGTGTCGACCAGGGCGGCGTCGTGCGGCGGACGCGGGGCGTCCGGCGCGGCCAGGGTCGCGACCAGCTGGCGGCGCAGGGCCGGCGCGCTGGTGCGCGCAAAGGCTTCGATGGCCTCGACGTAGAGCGCGCCGACGGCGCCTGGCGCATGGTGGCGCGCGATGTGGGCGCGGCCGGCCGCGGCCAGCGCCTGGCGGCGCTCGGTCGATGCGTGCAGGTCGCCCAGGGCGGCGGACAATTCCGCGTCTTCGAAGCTGTCCTGCAGCATGCACAGCGTATCGGGCGGCAGGTCGGCGCTGGCGCCGTGCGCATTGACGATCGCAGGCAGGCCGTGCATCAGGCAATCGAGCACCGAGGCCGAGGTCTCGCCGCGGGTCTGGGTGCGCAGCTGGACCGCGCAGTCGCTGGCGGCCAGCCAGTGCTGGTAGTCGGCGGCGCTGACGAAACCCGTGATGGTGATGCGGGCGGCGGCTTCGCTGGCGGCGATTCTCCGCAGCAGTTCGATGCCGTACTGGCCCGGATCGTTGGCGCCGACGAACACCAGCTTGCAATGCGGGTCGCGCGCCAGGGGCGAGGCCAGGAAGGCGTCGAGCAGGCGGTGATTCAGCTTGGTCGGGCCCAGCATGCCATAGGAGCTGACGACGTAGTCGCCTTCGGCCAGGCCGAGGTGGGCGCGCGCCTGGGCGCGTGCTGCCGCATGGTCGGCGTCCTGCGCCACCTGGCCGCGCAGCAGCGGGATGGTGCGCCAGCCGTCGGCGGCGCCCGGGCCGTACCACTGTTCGGCGAGGCGGCAGGAGAAGTCGCTGTGGACGATCACGCCGGCGGCGCGGTCCAGCACTTCCTTGTTGCAGGGGTACTGCCAGATGCTTGGGTTGCGGCCGTGTTCCGCGTGGTAGTGCAGGCCAGTGTAGCCATGCGAGGCATACAAGGCCTGGAGGAAGGCTTCCGGCACGTCGCCGTCGCGTTCCATATTGTCCAGCACACCGCTGAGGTAAAAGTCGTGCAGGACCACGGTTCCCGGATGGCGGCGCAGCAGCGCGAACATGTGCTTGTGCACGTTCGAATTGCCGAAGTGGTAGAGCACGCGGTCGTAGGACCCGCCATGGCGCTCGAAGTACGCGGCGTCGCGCTGGGGGAAGCGCGCGAGGGAAGGGTCCGGCGTGGCGCCAGGGGTCAGCACCAGCTCGACCTCGTAATGGCGTTCCAGCTCCAGCAGCAGTTCGGAACTGTAGTCGGCGATGCCGGAGTGCTCGGGCGGCAGCGGCGAGACCAGGGCCAGGCGCGCTCTGGCGGGTTTGTCGGGCGCGGGCAGGGACGCCGGTGTCTTCTCGAGCGCGCGCCAGACGGCGGCGACATCGTCCATGCCGACCACCGGCGCCGGCGCCAGCGCGGCGTCCAGGCGGCGCGCGGATTCCGCATCCGGCGCCAGCACCAGTGCGGCGGCGCGCAAGCAGGCCTGCTGCTGGCGCGTGGCGCCCAGCACGGCCGCCGCGTCGGCGACGCCCAGCACGTTCGTGGCGCCGCCATCGGGCTGCCACATGCTGACGACGAGATCCGCATGCAAGGCGGCCAGGAAGCCGGCGCGCAGCGTCGCCGCGCTATGGCGCGCGAAGGGATCGGCGCCGTTCGGCTGGGCGTAGACGTGGAAGCGCCCCGCCGCCAGCACGTTCTCGAAGGCGTGGCGCAGCACGTCGACGTCGCTCGGGTGGCGGCTGCTGACGGCCACGTGGATGTCGTGCTGGTCACGGCCCTGGTACTGGCCGCGCGACAGGGATTGCGCGAGGTTGAGCGCCAGGGTGCGCAGCAGCGCCGTGTCCTGGGCGGGCGCGGCTTGCGGGGCGTGGAAATCGAAAATCAGGCGCATGTCAGCGTGTCATTCACTAGTCGGTTCGTAGGCGCGGCGCAGCTGCTCGAGGGCGTCGCGCGCCGATTGCGGCAGTTCGCGCAGGGCGGCCGGGACGGCCGGGCCGGCGGCTGCGCCTTCGGGCGCGGTGGCCTGCTTGGCGGCGGCGAGCGTCTGGGCGACCAGGGCTTGCAGCCTGGGCGAGCGCATGATCAGCGGCAGCAGGGCGCGGCGCAGGGCTTCGCGCGTGGTCAGCCATTTCAGCGCGCGGCGCGCGGCGCCCTTGGCCTTGCGGCGGGCGATCGCGGCCGGGCTGTGTTCGCCGCGGCGCGCGATGAAGCGCAGCGGCGCGGTGATGCGCCACGAGGTGCTGTTCAGGGTCGCGACCAGGCGCGTCTCCAGGTCCTTGCCCCAGGCCGCGGATTCGTGCAGCTGGGCGGTGAGGCTCTGGGCCTGCAGGTCGAGCTGCTGGGCGTGCAGTTCGCTCTCGCGCAGCTGCTGGCGCAGCTGGGCGCCCAGCGCTTCCAGGTGCTGCACCGCCTGCTCGTGGCGCGCATGGGCGGCGGCGCTCTCCTGTTCCAGTTCCTGCGCGCGGCGCGCGGCTCCCTGGTGCAGCGCATCCAGTTCGATCGCCTGGCGTTCCATGGCGGCGGCCTGCTCCCAGCCCTTGCCGGCCTGCTCGCGCAGCTCGTCGAGCTGGCGCCACGCGTGGTCGAGGTGGGACGGGATGTAGTCGTCGAAGACGTTCGGCTGGATGTCCAGGTGGGCCAGCAGCTCGGCGTGTTCTTCCGCCACGTAGTAGCGGTTCAAGCCGTCGAACCAGGCGTAGCGGTAGCCCTGGCTCGTCACCAGGTGCTCCCACGCGCCATGATTAAGGGCACGGCTGTTCGGCAACGTCGCCTCGATCACCAGCACCCACGGGCGCCAGCGCCGGAAATCCATCCCGCGCAGCACTTCGCCCTCGAAGCCCTCGACGTCGATTTTCAAAAAGTGGATTTCGCTGTCGACGTATTCCTCGCAGACCGAGGCCAGGGTACGCACCGGCACCGTGATCTCGGCCACCTCGTGGCCGTCAAGGCGGTGCAGCTCGGCCACCGACTGCTCGGGCGAGGCCCAGCCGCGCACGGCCGGCACGTCGTACAAGGTCAGCTCGCCGTTCTCGGCGCCGGCGGCGATCGCCAGGTTGACGTCGCGCGGGCGCTGCTCCAGGAAGGCAGCGTGGAAGGAGGGCAGCGGCTCGATGCTGATGCCGCGCCAGCCGGCGTCGTAGAAGGCCTTGGTGACTGAGTGCTCGACCGGGTCGTTGGCGCCGACGTCGATGTAGAAGCCGTTCGTGACGTGGCCGAGCGCGCGCCACAGCAGCACGTCTTCCAGGTTCTGGGCGTAGGAGATGAGTTTCATGGGCGTTGGATGTCGACGGCCGGATCGAGCCAGGCCGAGCCTTCGAAGTGCGGGCGGCGCATGTTCATCACGGTGAACACCAGCGCCAGGTCGCGCCACTCGTAGTTGTTGACCAGGTGGGTCTCGGTGCTGACGATCGCGGTCGCGACCGAATAGGTGCCGGGCCCCAGGTTCATCGGGAAGGCGAAGCGGTACACGACCTCTTCGCCGGCCGCGACGTCGTCCAGCGGCAGCCCCTTGAGGTGGGTATTGGTGCCGTACATCGGCTGGCCGAGGCGGTCCTTGATCATGTAGCCGAGCACCATGCGCGGGATCGGCGCCTTGACCTGCACCTTCACCTCCAGGGTCACGGCCGCGCCGACGTCGACCACTTCAACGCGCTGGCCGGCGTCGTCCAGCAGGGCGATGTCGGCCACCGTCGCTTCGCCGGTGCCGGAGATGGTCTGGACCTTGCCGTCGGCGGTCTCGTTCAGGCGCACGGTTTCGTTTTCGCGCTCGGCGATCATGGCGTTGTAGTAGTCCATGATCTCTTCCGGCTTGCCTTCCTTCGCCAGGCGCCCGCCATCGAGCAGGATGGCGCGGTCGCACACCGACTGGATCGCCTGCTTGTCGTGCGAGACCAGCAGCAGGGTAGTGCCCTCCTTGCGGAACTGGCGGATGCGGTCGAAGGACTTGTGCTGGAAGTAGGCGTCGCCCACCGACAGCGCCTCGTCGACGATCAGGATGTCCGGACGGCGCGCGGTGGCCACCGAGAAGGCCACGCGCATCTGCATGCCGCTCGAGTAGACCCGCACCGGCTGGTCCATGTACTCGCCGATCTCGGCGAAGGATTCGATCTGCGGCATCAGCGCCGTGATCTCGTCGGCCGACATGCCGAGCAGCTGGCCGGCCATGTAGACGTTCTGGCGGCCGGTGAAATCGGGATGGAAGCCCATGCCCAGTTCTAGCAGGGCGGCCACGCGCCCTTCCATCCAGACCGAGCCGGTGGTCGGCATGGTGGTGCCGGTGATGAGTTTCAGCAGCGTGCTCTTGCCCGCGCCGTTGATGCCGATCAGGCCGACGGCTTCGCCGGGCGAGATCCGGAAGTTGATGTCAGTGAGCACCCACTTGAGCTTGTGGCGCGGCCCGCGCAGGGGCAGCAGCCATTCGCCCAGGCGCGACCAGCGCGTCGGGTACTGTTTATAGGCCTTGCCCAGCTGTTGTACGACGATCGCGCCCATCAGAGTTCATCCACCATTTCGCCGGAGCGCTTGCGGAACAGGCGCAGGCCGAGAATGCACAGCAGCAGCGCCAATAAAAACGCCGGGATCATCGCGTTCCAGTCCGGCATCCGGCCCTCGACCAGGATCGCCTGGTAGGCCTGGATCACGGCCGCCATCGGGTTGTAGGCCAGCAGCGGGCGCACCGACTCCGGCAGGATGGTGGCCGGGTAGACGATCGGGGTCAGCCAGAACCAGAACTGCATGGCGATCGTCACGAACTGGCCGACGTCGCGGAAGAACACGTTCAGGATGCCGGTCACCATGCCCAGGCCAATGGCCAGCAGGATCTGCAGCGCCAGCACCGGGAAAATGGCAAAGAACACCAGCCCCGGGAAATTGCCCGAGACGAGGAGGAAGACCAGGAACAGGCCGAAGATGATGCCGAAGTTCACCAGCGCATTCATGACGACGATGATCGGCAGGCAGATGCGCGGGAAGCTGATCTTCTTGATCAGGTTCGCCTGCTCGAGAAACATGTTCTGCCCGCGCGCGACGATCTCGGCGAACAGGCCCCAGGTCAGGATGCCGGCACACAGGTAGATGGAATACGCGGCGCTCGAGGAATGACCGGGGAGCTTGGAACGCATGACCTCGGAAAAGATCACGGTGTACACGAGGATCATCGCGAGTGGGCTGAGAACCGACCAGACGGCGCCCAGCATCGCATTCACGTATTTCGACTGGAATTCGCGTTTGACGCTGCCCAGCACGAAACCGCGGTAGGCCCACAGGCCGCGCAGCATCATTGGGGAAATCATGGGGCGGCCCGCTCTGGCAGCGCCCCGTTCGGGTGCGTCAAGGTAATGTGCATTTGGAAAGGCTGAGCCGGATGAGCCCAAAATTATACTTCATCCAATACGCCGTTCCTTGTTACAGATGTAACTACTTGTCCTAAGTCAATCGAGAAATGTAATGCGCATGAGCTTGCGCAAAGCAAGAGAATTTGAACCTTCGGTTTGCGGGGTGGGGACGTCAGGCGTTCAAGCGGCGTAGGGTCGGTCGGGTGGACGGCTCCACACGACAATTCAATGACTACGCTGCCATCGCGCCGTCCGCGCGTTCAAGCAGTGGACGAACAAACGCGCAGGCCGCAGTACCGAAGTTTGAACGCGCGGTCGGCAAAGCGTGCTCCAGCCTACTGGACTGGCCCACCGCGACAAATCAGCTGCCGAGATGGGTGAAGATGCCGACGGCCAGCTCGGCCCAGCAGTAGAGGAAAGCGAGACCAACGACGCCGGCGGCAATGACGCGCGACTTGGCCGTGCGCAACCTGCGCAGGGCAGCCACCAGCACCAGGCCGGCAAAGGCCAGCAGCACGCCGGCGGCGACGAAATCGGAACCGGTCCATACGACTTCGCGCGTAAATTGCATCGCCACCAGCGGGATCATCAGGATGGCGGCCGTCACCACGGCGACGGCCAGCAGGGACTTGCCCAGGTGGGGTTTGACGAGGGCGTTGCCGGTCAGCGTGCTCATGGATGTCTCCGGGATGATGGAATCAGTATGACAATACTCTAGCATGCCGCCGGATGCAGGTGGGTGCTGTTAATAGCTGTTCAGGATCCCTGCACCAGCTTCTGCAACGCATCCGGCTTCACGATAATGAGCCGATGCGCATCCTTCTGCACGATCCCCTGCTGGGTCAGCGCCGTCAGCGCACGCGTCACGGTCTCGCGGCTGGTGTTGATCATGTTGGCGATGTCTTGGTGGGTCGGCAGGTTCTCCACCACGGCCGGGGCGCCCGGCTCGTCCTGCTTGTTCTTCTGCATCAGCACCAGGTAGGTGTAGATGCGCTTGGCCGTGTTGTTGATGCTGAGCAGCGAGCGGAATTCGGAATCGCGCTGGATCTTCTGCGCCAGGTGCTTGAGCATGTGGGTCGCCACCGAGGGCGCGTGCGCGAACAGGTGCATGGCGGTCGCGGCCGGCAGGAAGGCGACCAGCGCGTCCGACATCGCCACCACCGAGGCCGAGCGGGTCGAGTTGTTGATCAAGGCGATCTCGCCGAAGAAGTCGCCCGGCGCCAGCATGCGCAGGCCGATGGCGCGGCCGTCCTCGGTCACGTCGATCACCTGCAGCTGGCCCGACAGCAGGAACATCAGCCCGTCGCCATGGCCGCCCTTCTGCAGCACGATGTCGCGCTTGCTGTACTGGCGGATGCGCAAGTCCTGCTTGACGCGGATGATTTCCTCGTCCGACAGCTCGGCCAGCAGCGGGATCTTGCGCAGGTGGATCTGAACGTGGCGTTCTTCCGGTGCGGCGGCGTCGCTGTCGGCGGTGGTCTTGCGGGCGGAGGATTTGGCGGTTGCGGTCATTGACTCTCTGAACGAGAACTTCAGAAAAATTACATACGGATCCGTTGCGGAGGCGACGAAGGCATTCCCTTCGAGAATGTCCAACAGCCGTGATTGTATACGGTCGAGCCTGCTTAAGGTGGTCCGGCGGCCGCTCCCAGGCCGCGCAAGCGCCAAGGTGGCGCGTGCCCGCAACGAAGCGTGGACAGCTTGTTATCGAAGCGCCTGACGGACAGCCCCCTGTGTAGGAACTGCAACAATTCGTGAGATTTCTCTTGGCGTACTTACGTTGCCTATTGGCTATTGATACAATAGGATACATTAGGTTACATAAGTAAATATTTGCCAAGAGCGCGGCGTACGTATGCCGGCTTCCAGGCAAATTTCAGGAGACATCGCCGTGTTCAGCGCATTCGCCCAGCCATTCCGGCGCCCGGGCGCAGTACCCCAAGTCACCATCGGCATGGGCATTTCACGCAGGCAGGGACGTGTGCCCTATGTCCGCGAACTCATCAAACTCAAGCTCCGTTCCCTGGCCCATCCGCGCGCGACGCGGCGCTGGCTGCGCCTGCTGAACTCGCACCCGGCCTTCGCCGAGTACGTGCGCCACAGTCCGCGCCTGATGTACAAGATCTACCGCCCCTACATGACCCTGCAGCTGCCGATGGAAGCGCGGCTGGCGGCCCTGGCCGTGCACTACACCACCGTGTTCGAGCGCGGCCTGGACGGGATGGTGGCGCTGGCGGCCGCGGCGCCGCTGCCGCTGGTGCGTTTCGAAGGGCGCGACGGCGGCGAGTACGACATTGCCCTGCGCGCCATCACCCCGCTGGAACGCGAGGGCGAGCTGGTGCTGCAACTGCGCGAGGCCGGCATGCCGCTGTACGCGGTGGCCTTCACCTTCGCCGAGCGCGACGGCAAACTGGCGGTGAACATCGGCTGCATCCAGGGCGCGAAGGACGAGGGCACGCGCGAGGCGATCCGGCGCGCCACGCGCCAGCTGCATGGCCTGCGTCCCAAGCAATTATTGGTAACTGTGATTCGCCACCTGGGCCACGAATTCGGCTGCGGCGAGCTGCGCCTGGTGGCCAACGCCAACCGCGTGGTGCGCAGCGCCATCCGCAACGGCACCGTGCACGCCGACTACGACCAGCTGTGGGACGAGATGGGCGCCTCCAAACGCGCCGACGGCGACTTCAGCCTGCCCTGTGCGCCCTTGGCGGAACCGGATCTCGAGGGTGTGCCGTCGAAGAAGCGCTCGGAAGCGCGGCGCCGCCATTCGATGCTGGCTTCGTTGTGCATTGCGGTGGCCGCCGGTTTCGGTGGCGCCGCCTTGCCTGAAGCAATCCAGGCCGAAGAAGTGGCTGTGGCCGGTCGGGCACGTGTTTGACGCTATTCACTGTAACGAACAGGAGGCTATGCATGCTGCATTGTCGGTTTTCTTTACAGTAAGAATGAATATATATTCATTGCCAACTACAAGTTCTTGATTTCTATAAATTTTTGCAATCTGGCATCAAAGTTGCTTATGTGAAGGTATCGTTCATTTACCGGTACCTTCATGAAATCCATTTACGCATCCGCCATCGTCCTCGCCCTGTCCGCCGTCACCGCCCAGGCGCAAGCATCGATCCTGATCACGTCGAACGACTTCCAGAACGGAAAAACCGCAGGCTGGAACTATGCGGCGAACACCAGCAAGTTCGTGTCCGCAACCGACGACCCGAGCAACAAGGTGCTCCAGTTCACCGGCAACTCGAACAGTGCCGTTACGACCAGCTTCAAGAGCCATGACGACGACCTGATGGTGTCTTTCGACTTTTCCTACAGCGGTGTCATGTCCGTGAACAGCTTCGTGGGCGTGTCCTTCGGTGGCCTGCTCAGCTCGCCGAGCATCGGCATCAAGTCCAACTGCGACGACAAGACCGGCGCCTGCAAGAACGATGTGTTCGTGCGCATGAGCGATTCGAACACGGTCATGATGCTCGACAGCGACCTGGCTGCAAACACCACCTACACGATCTTCGGCCGCCTCTACAAGGACAACGGCAGCGCGACCTACAACCGCTTCGACGCCTGGCTGAACCCGACCGCCGCCGAAATGCAATCGCTGACCGGCTGGAACGCGAGCGCCACAGGCACGACCAGCATCACTTCGGTCGACAAGCTGGGCATCCGTACTGCCAACATCGACAGCAAATCGGCGCTGCAGATCGATAACCTGCAAGTGAGCGAAGTACCGGAACCGGCCACCATGTCTCTGCTCGGCCTGGCGCTGGCCGGCCTGGCGGTCAGCCGCCGCAAGCGCGCCTGACCAGGCGTTGATGCAGAAAGCCGGCGCCACGCAGGGCCGGCCTGCAGGGGGGGGCGCCAGTACGCCCCATTCTCCATCCCCATCCCCATCCCCATCCTGTCGCGCTTTTGCCCCGCATCCCGAGTTATGCATGTTGCATCTCCAGGCAATCCATCGTAGCCTGTAAATACAACTATAGAGGTGGGGCATGGAGACAGGCATCGGAACCGATGGCAGCGCAGCGGCGGAACTGCTGCGCGCACAGGAAATGTCGCGCTACCATATCGCGCAGGACGACCCGGATCCGAAACTGCGCCTGCTGGCCCAGCTGGCGGTCAAGGCGACCGGGATGGACATCGGCGGCATCACCCTGATCCACCATGCGTATGCAGCCGTCGTCACCGGCGCCGGCATCGCCCCGCAACGGCTGGACCGATCCGATGCGATCTGCTCGCATGCGGTCGATGCCCAGTCCGCCTTCTTCGAGGTGCCCGACCTGCATGCCGCGCCGCGCTTCGTCACCAGGCAGTTTCCCGAGATGCGGCACTACGCGGCCGCCACCCTGTTCGGCCGGCGCGGCTATGTGCTCGGCACGCTGTGGGTCATGTCCTGCGCGCCAGGAAGGCTGGACGAATCGCAGCGCCTGCTGCTGCAGGGTCTTGGCCGGCTGGCGGTCGATGCCCTGGAGATGTACTACTACGACGGGACGACCGGCATGCACAACCGCACCGCGCTGGTCCAGCAGGTGCAGGACAAGGTGGCGCTGGCCGATGCCTCCGACGTGCTGGTCGGCTACATCGACCTGACGGGCTTTCACCAGATTAATGAGATCCACGGCCGCGATACCGGCGACTACCTGCTGGCCGAGTTCGCCCACCGGCTGCAGCGCTGGATCGGCGCGGACGGGATGGCGGGCCACTTCGGCGGCGACCGCTTCGGTTTCGCCCTGGAGGGACCCGTTAGCAGCGAGCGGCTGGACGCCCTGCGGCTGGCGATCGACGCGCCCTGTTCCTTGCCCGACAGCCGCCTGCATGCGCTCAGCGCCCGTATCGGCATCGTGCGCGAGGCCCTGCCGACCCGGCTGAGCGCCGGCGCGCTGTTCGACATGGCCGAGACGGCGGCCGCCATGATCGGCGCCATGCATGGATTCTCGGTCGTGCGCGAATACGGCGGCGTCCTGCGCGACCGTTCGCGCATGCTCCAGGCCCTAGTCGAAGTGCTGGAAGATGCTCCCGGCGCGGGCGAGCTGACCGTGTTCTACCAGCCGCAGGTGAATTTCGGCGACGGCAGCCTGATCGGCTTCGAGGCGCTGGCGCGCTGGCGCCATCCGCAACTCGGCATGGTGCCGGCCCAGACCTTCGTCGCGCTGGCCGAAAGCAGCGGCCACTGCTTCGAGCTGGACATGCGCATCGCGCGCATGGTCTGCCGGATGGTGCGGCGCTGGCGCGACGCGGGCCTGCCCGCGGTGCCGGTGTCGCTGAACCTGTCGCGCGCTTCGCTGGTCAATCCGCGCTTGCCGGATGCGGTCGCGGCGCTGTTGGCCGAGCACGGCCTGCCGGGCGCGTCGCTCGAGGTCGAGGTCACGGAAGGACAGTTGCTGGATGCGCCGCAGGCCCTGCACGCCTGCGTCGAGGCGCTGCGTGCGCTCGGCCTGCGCATCGCCATCGACGATTTCGGCATCGGTTACTCGAACCTGGATGCGATCGCCACCCTGCGCTTCGACCGCCTGAAGGTGGACCGCCGTTTCGTCCACGGGGTGGCCGACAGCGACACCACCGCCAGCCTGTTCCAGCTGATCCAGGGCGTGGCCCGGGTATCGGGCGCCGAGCTGCTGTGCGAAGGACTGGAGCGCGAGAAAGATCTCGACTGGCTAAGGCAACACCATGCCTACTGCGTGCAGGGCTGGTACTTCTGCAAGGCCGAACCGGCCGAGCGGGCCGAGCACATGCTGCGCGGCTGGCAGGGCAGGCTGTGCGAGACGGCGCCAAGGGCCGACCTGCGCAGCCTGTTCGTCTGAACTAAGCCGCGGCGGCGAAGGAATCGTGGGAGGGGAATCGGGCGCGCATCCAGTCGCGGCCCAGGCCCAGCGCGTCGACGACCTCGCCGGGCAGGGTGTCGAGAATGGCGGGATCGTCGCTCGGCGTATCGGCCAGCAGGCTGGCGAGGTGGACCACGCCGGCCAGCTTGCAGAAGGGCAGGGCGGCCATCGGATCGGAGGAGCGTTCCACGGCGCTGACGATACGGAGCGGGAAATTCCAGCGGCGGCACAGCTCGGCCGTGATCTCGCCCTCGGCCAGTCCCAGCAAACGCTGTTCGCGTTCCCAGCGGGCGCCCGGCAGGTGCGGCATCTCTTCGATTTCGGCAAAGGCGGCGGGCGCGACCTGGTAGATCAGCAGTTCGCCCAGGCGCATGACCATGCCGGCCAGCCAGGCATCGCTGGCATCGGCGCCCGCGCCATTGGCCAGCCACTTGGCGTAACCGGCGCAGGCCATGCTGCTCTTCCAGAATTCATCGCTGTCCAGGCCCGGCAGCTGCGGGAAGGAATCGGCGAAGCAGGCCGCCAGCGCCAGGGTACGGATGTGCGCCATGCCGGCCAGCGCAATCGCATCGTCGAGCGAGCTGACATTGCGGCTGGAGCCGAAGCGGGCGCTGTTGGCCAGGCGCATCAGCTTGGCGGTCAACGCCGGATCGCGCGCGATGATGGCGGCGATGCTTTTAGCCGAGGCATCCTCGTTGTCGAGGGTGGCGATGAGGGCGTGTGCGACTTCCGAGATGGTCGGCAGGCGGACGTTTTCGAAAAAACTGGCGAGGCTGATCATGGGCATTCCGGCGGACGGTCGCCCCGGCGGGGCGGCTACGGTGATTTTTAGTGTAATTCCGGATGGAAACCAAAAACCATCCGGTGTGTGAATTTTCACGTCGGCGTTGCAGGAACGCAGCATTCCGGCCACAACGCGGCGGTTAAAAGCCGGGAAAAGCTCCTTTGCGCTGCCTGAGCTAGCACCTGGAGGCGATGTTGCGCGAAAGCCTTGGCGATTTTACATAGTCAGCTGATCGCGTCATTTTGCTGGCTATAATTGACTTACATAAACAAGTTTTGCACAAAGGTTATTTGAAGGGAATCAGAACGGAGCGAGATGATGAACGGGTTGAAAGGCTGGAAGCGTCTGGTGGTTGTCGCTGTCATGCTTGGTACGCACCATGGCGTCGCCGCCAGCATGCCGCCGCAAGCAATGAAAGCCGACACACTGGTACAGGACATCCTCGACGTCGAAAGGAAACGCATGGAAGCGGTGACCGGCGGCGATGTGGAAACGCTCAAGCGTCTCATCAGCCGCCAGTACTACCACGTCGAGAGCAATGGCCGGCTGCGTACCCGCACCGCCTTCCTGCAAGCGGTGGCGGAGCACACTTTTTCGACGGGCAACTACCAGATCGATGACAGCGAGGTGCAGGTTGCGCCCGACGGCGGGTCCGCAGTCGTGGTCGGCACATTCAACGCTGTATCGAAAGCCGCGGACGCGCGACGGATCCGTGCCCACTACGTCCGGGTCTGGGTCAGGCAGGGGGCGTCCTGGGTCAACACCGTTCATCAGAGCACCGAGATCACGCCGGCCGGCGCGGCCGCCGGCGTGCGGCCCGTCCGCTGACCGGGGTGCGCTAGGAGACCGTGGCGGCCCTCGCGCTGTCGCGCCCCAGCCAGCGGCGCACGGCGCGCAGCGCCGGCCGTTCCACCAGGTGCCAGCTCAGCATGGCCAGCGGAATCACCAGCGCCAGCGCCACCACGGTCAGGCGCTTCGGCCCCATCGGCGGCAGCGCCTCGCGCAGCATGACGATCACCGGCCAGTGCCAGATATAGATGCCGTAGGAGTAGTCGTGGCGCTGGATGTGCGCGGCCCAGGCCGGCAGCTGCCGGCTGCCGACGCACAGCGCCAGCGTCACCGCCACCAGGGCGATGCCGAACCAGGTCAGCGGGCTCGGGGTCTGGTCGGCCGAGCGGGTCCAGTTGAGCAGGGCCAGCGCCAGCGCGCAGGCCACGTGGCGCCAGCCGATCCGCACTTCCGGCGCCAGCGTCTGCAGCACGATCCCGGTCAGGAACAGCGACCACATGCGGGTCTCCCAGACGTAGCCGCTTACCACTTCCGGATACACGTTCGCGGCCAGCAGCAGGAACAGGGCGACGCCGCGCATCCAGCTGCGCAGCGGCAGCGCGGCGGCCAGGCCGATCAGCGCTACCATCACGTACATCCGGCCTTCCCAGTACAGCGTCCACAGCGGCCCGTTCAGCGGCTGGCCGCCGAGCACGCCCTCGATGCGCAGGTGCTCGGGCGGGATGTGGTAGACCAGGCCGTGCAGCACCGTGTTGCCGAAGATGTAGCGCCACGGCGCGCTGTCGAATAAACCGCGCGCGCCGAAGGTCGAAAAGAAGGCCACCGCCACCACCGTCGTCGCCAAGAGGCAGGCGAACAGCCCCGGCACGATGCGCGCCACGCGGCGCGCGGCGAAGCGGCCCAGGTGCGGGTCGCCCATCCAGCTGCGCGCAATGAACATGCCGCTGATGACGAAGAACACGCCGACGGCCACCGCGCCCAGGTCGGTGTTCGGGGTGAGGAAGCGGGTGACCGGGTCGCGCATCGGCTCGGCCACGTTCATCATCCAGGTGTGGTACACGACCACCGCCAGCGCGCACACCAGGCGCACCAGGTTGAAGCCGTTGTCGTGGGTGCCGATCGCCGCTTCCAGCGTGCGGCCTTGGGAATGCTGTGCCATGGAGGATCAGGGAAGCTGCCATTGCCAGCTGAGCTGGAGTTGGCGGTTGTTGTACTGGAAGATCGAGATGTTTTCCTGGTTGCGCACCAGGCGCCCCTCGAGCACCAGCGATTGCTGCTTGTCGATCGCGTAGCTGACGCTGCCGCGCAGCACCTGGGTCGCCTGGTCGCGCACCTGCTCGATCAGGCCGGGCGAATAGGCGCGGCTGCCGTGCCAGGTCTGGCGCGAGTAGCCGAGTTCGGTGTTGACGCCGCGCCCGAGGCTGCGGCGCAGCAGCAGGTTGGCGAAGCTGCCGTTGCGGTTACCGCCGGGGCGGTGCGCGAGCGCATGGTCGTTCTGCCAGCCGAGCGTGGCGCCGGCATAGTTCGGGCCCTTGCGCCAGGACAGGTGGCCGCGCAGCTCCTGGGTGCTCGAATCGAAATTCGTCAGCGAGGGGAAGGTGTTGTAGGTGACGCCCGCCACCACGTTGAACTGCATCGTCTGCGGCAGGCGCAGCGGCGGCACCACGCGCGCCTGCAGCTGGGCCTGGCGTTGATAAAGGTCGCCGCCGAGGGTCACCAGGCCGACGGTTGCCGTGGCGCGCAGACGCCAGCCGCCAAAGCGGTAGGGCGCTTCCAGCCCCGCGAACAGGGAACTGGTGTCGTACTGGTGCAGGCGGTCGTTGTGGCGGATCTGGTACTGGGCGAAGCCGAGCATGCCGTTCGGTGTCACCTCGCGCATGTACTCGCCCGAGACCTGCGTGTACTGGTCGTGGCGCGGTGTGAAGTCGCCCGACAGCTCGTATTCGACCTGGCCGTCGGGCGCGTCGACCACGTAGCGGTTGGTGCGCGCGCCCTGGTTCACGTTCTGGTCGATGCCGCGTCCCGCCGTCACCACCGCGCTCGAAAACGCATCCCAGCGCGAGCAGCCTTCCTCGCGGGTTTCGGCGATCAGCTGCAGGATGGCCTGCGAGGGCTTGAAGCGGGTCTCGATGGTGGCGAACAGGCGCTCGGCCTCGTCCGAATTGCCGAGCGAGCACTGGGTCAGCGCCAGCTCGAGCCAGGCGCCGGCGTGCTCGGGCGCCTGCTCGATCAGGCGCCGCAGCTCGGCCGCCGCATCGGCGCGCCGGCCCTCGGCGATCGACTGCAGCGCCTGCAGGTAAAGGTCCTGGTCGGGCGGGGCGGCCACATCCTGAGCGCGCACCGCGCCGCCCAGCAGCAGGAGAGTAAGCGCGCACGCGGCGCGCAGCGAAACGGACATCATGTGCCGAGCAGTGGTAAACGGTAGGGTGGGCGGTCCTCCGCCCACGCGGTGATAGTTGGAATGTGAAGAGCCGCGCAGGCTGCAGCACCGTGATTTGAACGCGCGGACGGCGGAGCCGCCTTTCGTGGCCCGGTCCACCCTACGAACGGCGTCATGCGCTGCCTTTCTCGGCAACGGCCGCCATCGACTCGGCCACGCGCGACAGCGGAAAATCCCGCGGCGCAAACAGCGCGGTCGCCTTGCCCTTGCCCCGCAGCCTGCGCTCGCCCAGCGCCACGAAAGCATGCCGCCGCGCCCGTTCCACCGTGCCCGCACCGACGATCACATCGTGCGGAAAATCGCGCGCCGCCTGCTCCAGCCGCGAAGCGGTGTTCACGCTGTCGCCCACCGCCGTATAAATGCTGCGAAAACTGGTGCCGAAATCGCCCGCCACCGCCGGCCCGCTCTCGATGCCGATGCGCGCGCGCAGCGGCGGATAGCCCTGCGCCTCGCGCGCGTTCGACAGCGCATTCACCCGTTCCACGATCGCATGCGCCGCGTCCAGCGCCAGGTCGGCGTGCTGCTCGATCGGCAGCGGCGCGCCCCAGAAGGCGACCAGGCCGTCGCCAGTGTACTTGTCGAGGGTGCCGCGGGTGGCGATCACGGGGCCGGTCAGGCAGTCGAGGAATTCGCGCGTCAGGCGTGCCGATTCTTCCATCGACAGCGACTCGACCTGGGTGGTGTAACCCTCCATGTCGGCGATCAGGGTCGTCACGTCGAGCTGGCGCGGGGCCAGCGGGTCTTCCAGGTCGCTGCGCAGCAGTTCCTGCACCACCGACGGCGCCACGTACTGCTGCAGGGTGCCGAGCAGGCGGCGCGAGCGGCGCTGCGCCTGCTGCCACTGGTAGGGCACCGCCACCGCCAGCAGGAACAGGTTGCTCGCCAGCGGCGCGGTGGTCGAGAACAGCGGGTCGTGCGGCGCGATGGTATAGGCCGCGCCAAGCCACAGCAGCGACGACAGGCCGAGCAGCGCGACGCAGGCCCAGGCCTGCAGGCGCGGGAAGGCGAAGGTTGCGAGCAGGGCTGAGAACAGGGCGAAGGCGCAGGCGATCAGGCGCCCCGGCCACGGCGCCGGGGTCTTGCCCTCCTGGCGGTCGAGCAGGCTCGATAACACCTCGGCCTGCACCCCCAGTCCCGGGCGCTTGGCGGCGTGCGGCGTGGTGACGCGGTCGCCCAGGCCGAGCGAGGACGAGCCGACCAGCACCAGCCGTCCCTTGGCGCTGGCCGGGTCGATCGTCTCGTTCAGGATGTCGGTGGCGCTGGCCAGCGTGAACGCTTCCCAGTCGCGCTGGAAGGGGATGCGCATGTGGGCGGCGTCCGGCAGGGCGGGCAGGGGCGCGCCGCTGCAGCAGTCGACCAGGGCGAGCGTGAGCGCCGGGTAGTCGCGGCCCTGGAACCGGGTGACCAGCGGCACGTGGCGCAGCACACCGTCCGGGGCCGGCACGAAGCCCATATTGCCGACGTGGCGGGCGCTCGCAAAGCCGGCGTGGTTGGCGATATAGCCGTCGGCCGGCCGGGCCTGCGGCTGCAGGCGGGGCAGGGCGCCGGCCGGCACGCCCTCGCGCAGCGGCGCTGGGCGCTTGCCCTCGTAGTCGAAATCGAACATCTGGCCCAGCACCAGCGGGCCGTGGGTGGCCAGGGCGGCCAGGCGCATGTCGCCCTCGGCGTCGCTGGCGTTGGAGCGCACGATGTCGAGCGCCACGCCACGCGCTTCGTAGCGGCTCAGGAGGATTTCGACCAGGTCGGCGATGCGGCTGCTGGTCCAGGGCCAGGGGCCCTCGGCCGCCAGGCTGGCTTCGTCGATGTCGACGACCAGGATGCGCGGTTCCGGTTCCGTGGTGGCGCGCCAGCGGATGAACTGGTCGCGCAGGATCTCGCTGCCGAAAGAGATGTTGTTCGCATACGACAGCTCTTTGTTTGCTCCCCACTGGACGAGCACGGTCAGCAGGACCGCGGCGAACGCGATCAGCGTGCGCGCCAGCCGCGCCTGCCGGCCCGGCGCCAGCTTGTGCACACTCTTGTTAGTAGGGAGATCGGCCACGCCGTGACGAAGAAAATGGATCGGAAGAAACGATCAGTATAACGTGGAAGTGTTGCTCAGCGGGCAAGTGATACAAATTGTAAGCACAGCGGGTAATACCTGAGTTTGCCTTAAAATGTGACGGCCGTCACGGAAAGCGCGCGCCTGGCCCGGATAATTGCGCGAAAAGGGGAAAACCATGTTGCGTCCAATACTAACGATGAGCCTGTTTGCGCTGGCGGCCCAGCTGCACGCGGCCGAGGCTGGCAAAGTCATCTTTGCCGCCGGCGCCGCGCAGGTGGCTGACAAGGCCGGCGCCGAAGGCACGCCCGTGCAGGAGGGCGAGCTGCTCTCCACCGGCGCGGACGGCTTCCTCTACGTGAAGACGATCGACAACGGCCTGTTCATCCTGCGTCCGAACACCAAGGCGAAAATCGTCTCCTACCACGTGGACGCGAAGAACCCCGCGAATACCCGCATCAAGCTGGAACTCATCAGCGGCATCGCGCGCAGCAAGTCGGGCGATGCCGTCAAGCAGGCGCGCCAGAACTTCCGCTTCAACACCCCGGTGGCGGCGATCGGCGTGCGCGGCACGGACTTTACCGTGTATACAGACCAGGATTCCTCGCGCGTGACGGTGCTGACCGGCGGCGTGGTGGTCAGCGGCTTCGCCGACGGCTGCCGTCCGGAAGGCGGCGGCCCCTGCGAGGGCGGGGCTAGCCGCGAGCTGTTCGCGGCCCAGCGCGGCCAGCTGCTGCAGGTCAAGCGCGGGCAGACCGCGCCGCAGCTGATGCAGGTCAGCGGCAACGGGCCGGACCAGGTGTCGCCGCCGCGGGCGGATGAGCCGGTGGCCAAGACCGGTGGGTCGGCGACGCCGAGCCTGGATGCGCGTAAGGGCGAAACCATTGAGAAGCTGGCGAATCAGATTCAGCAGCAGAACAGCAACAAGCCGGATCCGGTCGTGATTCCGCCAACTCCGCCGGTGGAGAACAAGCCGCCAGTGGTGGAAGTGCCGGTGGTGGTGCCGGTGGAGCCGCCAAAGCCGGAGGTGCCGCAGCTGCCTGAGCGGAAGATCGAGTGGGGGCGTTACGCGACGATCGGTAACAGTGGTCCGACCATCGCCGACACTACTCCTGATGGCTCCGACAGCGTGCGCTTGGGTGGCTACATAGTCTATCGTACTGCTGGACGCGAATATGTTGCTCCAGAACGCGGCAATGCGAGTTTCGTGCTTCAGGGCGGTGAGGCAACCATCCGTACCGCCGATAACGCGATTGCCACGACGACGACCGACCTGAAAAACGGTTTGCTGGCGGTTGATTTTGGAAAAGCCAGCTACACCACCAGCTTCGATGTCGTCAGTGGCGCCGAGACTTTCAGTATGAAGGCGGATGGTTATGTCACCCCGGGTGGGCGTTTTGGTAACTTCACGACGGATCAATACACACGTCCGAACACCAACAATATGGAAGTGACGGGCTTCCTGAGTAATCAGAATGGTGGAGCGGCGGCCTACCACTTCAAGCGCACCTTGCAAGACAACCGCAATCTAGAAGGTGTCACTGTATGGGGTGCGAACAAGTAACGCATTCTGGCTATGAATTAAATGCCCTGCGAGACAACGTGCTCGCAGGGCATTTTGTTTATATGGATTGCAATCGAAATCCTGAAAATTCGGTTGTCGATTCAATACCCACGCTGGGTAAGGAAGAGCGTTCGGACTACCTCTTTGTAGGTTGATGATTTAGCAAATAATCATATTTAGTTTGGGAGTTGAAGACACGTGGGTCCTCTTCTGCGTGCCCAGTGAAATTCTGCAATTTATGCCACACGCCGTGATTAACAATACGATCTTGCACAAGCATGGCGCTTCTCTGATAATGACCGGCCACAAAAGGCTGATGAAAATTTACAACTGATCGACAAAAATGTGTGTTTCGTGTGACGCCCGTCACACGAACGTGCGACTTGCGTCTGTCATCATTCGCCCCGTTGGATTGCAGGAGTCGATCGAGCGACTGCAAATTACACATCCCGAAACCTAGGAGTATTAAATGGCTGTTTATACCGAAGCAATTCAGAAGCTGTATGTTGCCTACTTCAACCGCCCAGCGGACTATGAAGGTCTGGCACACTGGGAACGCGTCCTGACCAACAACAACGGCAACATCAACTTCGTCTCGAGCTTCTTCGCTCAGTCGAACGAATACAAAGACCAGAACGTCGGCAAGTCCTACTTCCAGATCGTCAACCAGATCTACCAAAACCTGTTCAACCGCGACGCGGACGTGGGCGGCCTGGAATTCTGGGCTGACAAGCTGCGCACCGGCACCTTCACCGTCGACCAGATCGTCAAAGTCATCGCTGACACCGCTTCGGACGCTGGCATCGACAAAGACAAGACCACCTACGCCAACAAGGTCAAGGCTGCTACCGCCTTCACCGCCGAACTGAACACCGCTTCGGAAATCATCGGCTACGGCGGCACCGCTGCCAACAACGCTGCTAAAGTGTGGCTGTCGGGCATCGGCACCGACGCATCGCTGACCGCTGCAACCCAGCCGGCAGCCCTGGCAGCAACCGTCACCGCCATCGCACAGACCGGCACCCAGGCTGGCGGCACCTCGTACACCCTGACCAAGGGCCTGGACAACTTCCTGGGCACTTCGGGCAGCGATACCTTCGTCGCTTCGATCGACAACACCAATGCCGAGCTGAACACCCTGAGCAGCATCGACATCATCAACGGCGGCACCGGCATCGACTTCCTGAAAGTCCAGCACGCAGGCGGCGCAGTCACCCTGGGCAACCTGTCGAACGTCGAGATCGTCCAGATCGACAGCGCTTCGAGCACCGGCGTGGAAGTCGACAGCACCAACACCACCGGCGTGACCGAACTGGCGATCCTGAAGTCGGCTGGCTCCGTCAAGGCAACCGCAGGCACCGCAACCGACATCACCCTGTCGGCACGTGAGCTGAGCGCTGCTGGCGCACACCAGATCATCGGCGGCAAGAACGTCACCGTGACCGCTACCGAAATGGGCGCTGCAGCTGACGCAGACACCATCACCGTCGGCACCGGCACCGCGGCCACCGGCAACGTCGTCGTGAACGCCGCAGGCAAGGCATACGACGCAGCAGTTGGCAACCTGACCATGGGCGCCATCAAGGTTACCGGCGGCACCACCATCACCGTGAACCAGACGGCCGCTACCAGCATGACCGCTGCCGCAGCCGACACCACCGCCTCGAAGATGACCCAGGGCGCGGTCGACGTCATCACCAACGCAGCGACCACCACCGTCAACGTCAAGCAGACCGCTGATGTCGCAGCTAAAAACGGTACCGCAGCTTCGGTTGGCGGCGCCAACGAAGTCGCAACCGTCAAGTTCGGCGCGCTGAAGAACGGCGATTCGATCACCATGAACGGTCTGACCTTCAAGGCCAACGCCGACCTGACCGCCAACGAAGTGGCTGCCGCGTTTGCCAACCTGGTCGCGAACACCCTGCCGGTCGCAGGCGACACCCAAGCCGGTGGCGCCTTCGCCAAGGGCACCTACACCAACGTGTTCGACACCACCAAGTGGACCAGCGGCGCCGCTACCGGCGACACCGTCGTGTTCACCTCGGCAAGCAAGAACACCAACGTTACCGACCTCAACGACGCATCGCTGGTGACCTTCACCAACACCTCGACCAACTCGACCGCTCCGACCTTCACCATCGTGCAGGGCGTGGCAGCCACCGCTACCGGCGCAGTGACCGGCGGCGTGATGGGCGTGGAAACCGGCAAGGTCGTCATCGATGCTTCGAGCGCTGCAGCCCTGAAGACCGTGACCGTCGACGGCTACACCGCAGCTGATTCGAAGATGATGGGCACCGGCTCGACCGGCCTGGCAACCCTGAACCTGCTGAACGGCGGTGACTTCGGTGTCGGCCAGTTCGCCGAGACCTTCGCCATCAACCTGACCAATGTTGGCATGTCGACCGACGTGGCATCGCTGGATCTGGACAGCTCGCTGAACAAGACCCTGAACGTCACCAGCAACGGCGCCAACTTCGCCAACCTGGACCTGGGCAGCTCGACCCTGACCAACGCCCTGAACGTCTCGGGCACTGGCCTGCTGACCGCTACCGGCTCGACCCTGGCCAACGTCGCGACCATCAAGGTCACCGGCTCGGCCGGCCTGGATCTGGGCTCCGTCACCGCACGCACCAACGTGACCTCGGTCGACACCACCGGCACCACCGGCGACACCACCATCTCCATCAACGGCACTTCCAGCTATGCTGGCGGCGCAGGCAAGGACATGGTCACCATCGCCAACGCTACTGCCGCGATGGGCAAATCGATCAACCTGGGCGCTGGCGACGACACGCTGAACATCACCACCGTCGGCACCATCGCTATCCCGACCGTTGATCTGAAAGGTGGCGATGGCCGCGACACCATCATGATGTCGGCTGACAACGCAATCGCCCTGTCGAAGAACGGCGACTTCGCTGCCAAGATGGACGGCTTCGAAGTCCTGAGCATCGACAAGGCCAACACCAGCGGCACCATCAACCTGGCAAACCTGGACAACATCAACTACGTCATCAGTGGCAACTCGGCAGGTTCGACCGCTACCAAGTCGACCTTCTCGCTGACCGTCACCAACGGCGCAACCGCTGGCGACCAGATCACCTTCGATGGCAAGACCCTGACCGTGGTTGGCAATCCGACCGCAGCGCAACTGGCTTCGCAGCTGGCTGGCCTGACTTTCCCGACCTGGGAAGCCACCGGTTCGTCGAACGGTGTGATTACTTTCGTGGCCAAGACTGCTGGTACCAGCACTGTGGTTCCTGTCGCTGGTGATTTCACCTTCAACGATGCGGACAACAGCGGCACCCCTGCTACCTTCGGCATCTCGCAAGGCGTCAACGGCGTTGCAGCCGGTGCGGCAGCTGCGCTGACCATCGATAACTTGGCAAGTGGCGGTACCCTGGAGCTGACCGCTGCTGGCTCGGGCGCCATGGTCAATATCAAGGATGCAGGCACCGGCACCGCCGACGTGCTGAACATCGTTGCCAAGGCTACCGGCCTGGGCACCGTGACCGCAAACAACGTGGAAACCATCAACATCGCAGCTGACGCAGCATCGTCGCTGACCGTGGCTGGCAACTCCTCGCTGACCGCGATCAACGTGACCGGTTCGAAAGCACTGGGCCTGACCCTGGCTGCAACCGACACCAACGTTGCTACCGTCAACGCTAGCGCAGCAACCGGCGCGCTGACCCTGGATCTGTCGGCACACAACGGCGTCGCCGTGACCGTGACTGGTGGTTCGGGCGCCGACAAGCTGACCGCTTCGGCTGGTGTGAACGGCCACGCTGACGTCCTGATCGGCGGCGCTGGTACCGACACCCTGGTGGCAGGCAGCAACGGCGCCCGCCTGACCGGCGGCGCAGGCAACGACCTGTTCATCCTGTCGGCCGGCACCAAGGAAGCCAACACCTACAGCATCATCACCGACATGCAAGCCGGCGATCTGCTGCAGCTGAAAGCTGGCGCAACCGCAAGTGCAGCTGGCACCACCAATGTGTCGGTCTTCGCTAAGCTGTCCGCTTCGCTGAACGAGTCCACCTCGGTGTTCTCGAACTACGTTGACGCAGCAATCGCGCAAGCTAAGGTCGGCGAAGCTGTCTGGTTCGCCTTCGGCGGTAACTCGTACGTCGTCATCGATAACGGCACCCCGGCCGGCGGCGGCGTGTCCGAAGTCACCACCTTCGAAAACGGCGTTGACGCGATCATCCAGATCGCCGGTGTCAACACCCTCGACGGCGTGTCGTTCAACAGCACCTACGGCACCATCGGCCTGGTCTAATCGACCCGGCATCAGCACCCGCCTCGGCGGGTGGCTGAGATGAGATCGAGACCCCAGCCCTCGCAAGAGGGGTGGGGTTTTTTTATTCAGAGCCAAAAAAACCTTGTCATCATCCTCCGAGCCGAGTGATACCATGTGAAATCTTTAAATTTTGCTGGGAGACACTATGTCGGATTGGACCGGTGGCTACGTCGCCGAGATCGGATACACAGCTGGCTACTACGCCGAACTCAATCCCCTGCGCATCAAGCTGGCCTTCCTGGCCGCAGGCTATGCCTTCCCCGAAGCCGGAACTGCCTGCGAGCTCGGCTTTGGTCAGGGCGTCAGCACCAACGTCCATGCCGCGGCATCTGTCACGAGCTGGTACGGCACCGATTTCAATCCAGCCCAGGCGGGCTTTGCCCAAGAGCTGGCGGCGGCCTCCGGCGCCGACGTCAAGCTATACGATCAGGCTTTCGACGAATTCTGCAACCGAGCCGATCTTCCCGAATTCGATTTCATCGGACTGCACGGCATCTGGAGCTGGATCTCCGACGCCAACCGCCACGTCATCGTCGATTTCATCCGCCGCAAGCTGAAGGTCGGCGGTGTGGTCTATATCAGCTACAACACCCAGCCGGGATGGGCCGCCATGGTCCCCTTGCGCAACCTGTTGACCGAGCATGCCCAGCTGATGGCGGCGCCGGGGCAGGGCATCGTGCCGCGCATCGACGCCTCGCTCGATTTTGCGGAAAAAGTCCTCAGCAGCGGCGCCTTGTATGGGCGTGCCAATCCGCACGTCGCAGAACGCCTCGGTGCGCTGAAGGGACAGAACCGCCAATACCTTGCGCATGAATATTTCAACCAGGACTGGGTGCCGATGTCGTTTTCCAGCCTGCGCAACTGGTTCGAAGAGGCGAAGCTGACCTATGCGTGTTCGGCGCACTATCTCGATCATGTCGATGCCATGAATCTGACGGCCGGGCAGCAAGAATTGCTCAATGAAATTCCCGACCGTATGTTCCGTGAAACGGTGCGGGACTTCATGGTCAACAGTCTGTTCCGTCGAGACTACTGGGTGCGCGGTGCTCGCCAGCTGAACATGGTGCAACGTGTCGAAGGGTTGCGCGAGCTGCGCTTCGCCATGGCTACCCCGGTCGACCAGATAACGCTCAAGGTCAAGGGCATCCTCGGAGAAGCGGATATGAACGAGGCCGTCTACAGACCGATCCTCGACTGCTTCAACGGCTATCGCATCTTGTCGTTCAAGGAATTGGAAGACGCTGTTCGACCAGCAGGGGTCAGCCTGGAAGCATTGGCGCAGGCCCTGCTGATCCTCGCCTCCAGGTCCATTTTGCATCCGGCGCAGAGCGATGCGGTGATCAAGACGACATTGCCGGCTTGCAAGCGACTCAACCGCATGCTGTGCGAGAAGGCGCGGTATTCGGACGAAGTGCTGGCGATGGCCTCGCCTGTCACTGGCGGCGCGATCCACATGAACCGGGTCGACAAGCTGCTCCTGCTGGCGGGAGCGAAGGGCTCGAAAGACCCTGAAACGTCGGCGCGTTTCGTTATCGCCAACCTGGCTCTGGGCGGCTCGCGCATCGTCAAGGAGGGCAAGCCGCTGGACACGCCGGAGGCGGAACTCGACGAGGCGATCAGGATGGCAACTGCCTTCAACGAAAAGATGCTGCCGATGTTGAAAGCCTTGCGCATCGAATGCTGATGCAAGCTAAATAACAGGCGGACCTATTGCAGTTCGCCTGTGGCCCGTGCGCCACGCCTAACGTAAAAACGGAGGGCTAGCGTTTCCAAAATATCTCGAAATGTGATGTGCATCACATTTCCCGCAGGATTTGAGCGATAATGTTCGCTCGCTCCTGTCGAGTCCGCTTGACGAACGAAAGGGGCGAATCTCCCACGCGTTCTTCACGGACCCAATGAATACCAAACTCTTCAACAAGAAAAACGAAATCGAACAGGCCCTGCTCGGTTTCAAGAGCACCTTCTGGACGGTCGGCACCTTCAGCGCCATCACCAACCTGCTGATGCTGGTGCCGTCGCTGTACATGCTGCAGGTCTACGACCGCGTGCTGGCCAGCCGCAACGAGTTGACGCTCGTGATGCTGACGGTGCTGATGCTGGGCGCCTACCTGCTCATGACCGGCCTCGAGCTGGTGCGTTCCTACGTGCTGGTCCGTGTCGGCGCCCAATTCGACATGAAGCTCAACAAGCGCGTGTACACCGCGGCCTTCGAGCAGAACCTGAAGCAGGCGGGCGCCAACGCCGGCCAGTCGCTGAGCGACCTGACCACCTTGCGCCAGTTCCTGACCGGTAACGCGCTGTTCGCCTTCTTCGACGCGCCGTGGTTCCCGATCTACCTGGCCGTGATCTTCATGTTCGAGCCGGCGCTGGGCTGGTTCTCGGTGGGCGGTACCGTCATCCTGATCATCCTGGCCTTCGTCAACGAACGCACCACCAAGGCGCCGCTGACCGAAGCCAACAGCATGGCGATCGCCGCCAACACCATGGCGACCAACAACCTGCGCAATGCCGAAGTCATCGAATCGATGGGCATGCTGCCGAACCTGATCCAGCGCTGGTTCAAGACCCATGGCAAGTTCCTGAGCCTGCAGGCCGAGGCCAGCGAAAAGGCCGCCAAGATCGCCTCCGCCACCAAGTTCGTGCAGATCTCGCTGCAGTCGCTGGTGCTGGGCTTCGGCGCGCTGCTGGTCCTCGAAAACAAGATGACCCCGGGCATGATGATCGCCGCCTCGATCCTGGTCGGCCGCGCCCTGGCGCCGGTCCAGCAGGTGATCGCGGTATGGAAGTCGCTGAGCACCACCCGCAGCGCCTTCGAGCGCCTGACCAAGCTGCTGGAAGCCAATCCGGCGCGTGAAGCCGGCATGGAACTGCCGAAACCGAAGGGCGCGCTGTCGGTGGAAGCCGTCACCGCCGGTCCGCCGGGTGCCAAGATGCCAGTGATCAAGGGCCTGAGCTTCGCCATCCAGCCGGGCGACGTGCTCGGCGTGATCGGCCCGAGCGGCTCCGGCAAGTCGACCCTGGCGCGCCTGCTGGTGGGTGTGTGGCCGTCCATGATGGGCAAGGTGCGCCTGGACGGCGCCGATATCTACCAGTGGAACAAGGGCGAACTCGGCCCGCACATGGGTTACCTGCCGCAGGACATTGAACTCTTCAGCGGCACGGTTGCCGAAAACATCGCCCGCTTTGGCGAAGTCGATTCCGACAAGGTGGTGCAGGCGGCCCAGCGCGCCGGCGTGCACGACATGATCCTGCAC
This sequence comes from Massilia phyllostachyos, assembly GCF_021044825.1. Lineage (GTDB taxonomy): Bacteria > Pseudomonadota > Gammaproteobacteria > Burkholderiales > Burkholderiaceae_D > Telluria > Telluria phyllostachyos. The sequence goes on from NZ_JAJNOC010000001.1 coordinate 720,558, forward strand.
ATGGCGAACGGCTACGACACCAAGCTGGGCGACGGCGGCGCCGGCCTGTCCGGCGGTCAGAAGCAGCGTATCGGCCTGGCGCGCGCCATGTACGACGACCCCGCGGTGATCGTGCTGGACGAGCCGAACTCGAACCTGGACGACGTTGGCGAACAGGCCCTGGTGCAGGCGGTGCTCGACCTGCGCCAGCGCGGCAAGACCATCGTCCTGATCACCCACCGCACCACGGTGCTGGGCGTGACGACCAAGCTGCTCCTGATGCGTGACGGTGCGGCCCAGGCCTTCGGTCCGACCAAGGAAGTGATGGCGGCGCTGCAGGAGGCGCAACAGAAAATGATCCAGCAACAGCAAGCAGCGCAACAGCAGAACCAACAGGCGGCCCAGCAGCAGGCCGCGGCCCAGGCGGCTGCGCAGCAGGCAGCCATGCAGCAACAGCGCGCCCAGGCGGAGGCGCAGGCAGCCGCGAACGCCGCGGCAGGGGAGAATAACTGATGCAACTCGTGAAAAAGGAAACCGCGGACGTCGTCGCACGTGACGTGACCCCGGTGGAAGTGAGCACTGACGCGCGCAGCTTTGCGCGCATTGGCTGGATCGTGGTCATCGTCGGCTTCCTCGGCTTCGTGCTGTGGGCCTCGCTGGCCCCGCTCGACAAGGGCGTGCCGTTGTCGGGCACCGTGGCCAAGGAATCGAACCGCCAGACCGTGCAGCACCTGAGCGGCGGCACCATCCAGGAAATCCTGGTGAAGGATGGCGACACCGTCAAGAAGGGCCAGGTGCTGGTGCGCATGAACCCGGTGATGGCGCAGGCAGGCTTCAGCACGACCGAGGCGCAGTACCTGAGCGCGCGCGCCGTCGAAGCCCGCCTGATGGCCGAGATGGGCAACAAGAAGAGCATCGCCTTCCCGCCCGAACTCGCGTCGCGCCGCAACGACCCGCGCGTGGCCGAGATCATGTCGCTGCAGGAGCAGCTGCTGATGTCGCGCCAGATGTCGCTGCAGAGCGAGCTGTCGAGCGTCGACGAAAGCATTGCCGGCCTGAAGCTGCAGATCCGCGGCCTGGAAGAGTCGCGCGACAGCAAGAAGGAGCAGGTCGGCTTCCTGAAGGAGCAGCTGGCCGGCATGCGTGACCTGGCCAAGGATGGCTACGTCGCCCGCAACCGCCTGCTCGACCTGGAGCGCACCTATGCCCAGCTGGGCGGCGCGATCTCGGAAGACATCGGCAACATCGGCCGCTCGCAGCGCCAGGTGATGGAACTGAGCCTGCGCCGCACCCAGCGCATGTCGGACTACCAGAAGGAAGTGCGCACCCAGCTGACCGAGGCGCAGAAGGAAGCCGAAGCGCTGGCCGGCCGCATGGACGCCCAGAAGTTCGAACTGGCCAACGTCGAAGTGAAATCGCCCGCAGACGGCGTGGTGGTTGGCTCGACCGTGTTCACCAACGGCGGCGTGGTCCCGCCGGGCCACAAGATGATGGACATCGTCCCGAGCGGCGACCCGCTGGTGGTCGAGGGTCAACTGCCGGTCAACCTGGTGGACAAGGTGCACCCGGGCCTGCCGGTGGAGTTGATGTTCTCGGCGTTCAACACCAATAAGACCCCGCACATCGAAGGCGAAGTGACGCAGGTGTCGGCCGACCGCTCGGTCGACCAGCATACCGGCATGCCGTACTACACGGTGCGCGTGAAGGTGTCGCCGGAAGGCGCGAAGAAAGTGGCGGCGCACAAGATGAACATCGTCTCGGGCATGCCGGTGGAACTGTTCGTCAAGACCGGTGAGCGCACCATGATGAATTATCTGCTGCGTCCGGTGTTCGACCGCGCCCAGTCGGCCGTGGGTGGAGACTGATCACGATGAGCGCAACCCGACGCATCCCGGCGCGCCTGCGCGCCCTCGCCGTGGCGGCCGCCGCGCTGGTGGTTGCCGGCCAGGCCGGCGCGGTCACCCTGCAGCAGGCCTACGAGGCCGCCTTGAAGAACGATCCGACCTACCGCATGGGCATCCAGGCGAACGAGGCGGCCAAGGAAAACCGCATCCTCGGCCGTTCGCAGCTGCTGCCGAGCGTGTCGGCGAGCTATAGCCGCAACAAGAACGTGGTGGACCAGGAGCTGACGGATCCGCGTCTTCCAGCGCCGATTCTCAGCCATCCGCGCTACGCCAGTACTTCGGCAGCCCTGCAGCTGCGCCAGTCGATCCTGAACCTGGACGCGGTCCAGCGCTACCGCCAAGGCAAGGTGCAGACCGAAGCCGGCGCCGAGCAGTTCAAGGTCGACACCAATGAAGTCGCGGTGCGCGTGCTGACCGCTTATCTGGACGCCCTGTTCGCCGAAGACCAGCTGGCGCTCTCCCGTGTGCAGCGCGACATGTATGCCGAGCAGCAGAAGGTCAACGAGCGCCTGTTCGAAAAAGGCGAGGGCACCCGCACCGACATGCTGGAAACCAAGGCCCGGCTCGACCTGGCCGAGGCCCAGTTGATCGAGGCGCAGGACCAGGCCGTCGTGCAGCGCAATGTGCTGGAAGGGATCATCGGCGGTCCCGCAGGCAAGCTGGACCAGCTGAGCGAGGCCTTCCGCGTCGGCGATCTGATCCAGGGTTCCTTCGAGGAGTGGAGCAAGCGGGCGATCGACAACAGCCACGAGCTGCAAGTCGCGCGCCTGGGCGTGGAAAACGCGCGCCTGGAGATCGGCCGCATCAAGGCCGGCCACGCGCCGCGCATCGACTTCGTCGCCACCTACAGCAAGGGCGACAACGAGACCATCAATACCCTGAACCAGGACAACCTGAACCGCAGCCTGGGCGTGCAGATCAACTTCCCGATCTACCAGGGCGGCGCCATCAACGCCCAGACGCGCCAGGCCGCGGCCAACTACGAGCGCGCGCGCGCCGACCTCGACGCCCGCACCGACAAGCTGCTGGTCGAGGTGCGCCGCGCCCACAGCCTGGTGCAGAGCAGCGTGCGCAAGGTCGATGCCTTGGTCAAGGCGACCGAGTCGGCCAAGCTCCTGATGACGGCGACCGAGCAGAGCATCAAGGGTGGTGTGCGCATCAACCTCGACCTGCTCAATGCCCAGCAGCAGCTGTTCATCGGCCAGCGCGACCTGGCGCAGGCGCGCTATGCCTACCTGATCGCGGTGCTGCGCCTGCGCGCCTTCACGGGCGAAGTCGGCAGCGAAGACATTCGCGCGATCGCGGCGTATTTCCGGTCCTGATCGACCGGCGCTTTTACGCATCCCGACGGGCCGGCTACATGCCGGCCTTGTCGTTTTTATGGCGGCGGCTGCCCGTTTATGCTTCGCAATTTATTGCAGACCTATAACAGGTCCGAGCTCATCCGGCATGTGAAACATGGCCCCTGCTCATCAATTGGAAGCCGCATGGATGCTTGTTTCTGGCGCTTTCTTCCATCTTTTTGCAGGGGCGTTTCTACCCTGTGAAACGCATGCGTTCTGGCAAAACATTTCGCTAAGTAATTGATTTCATTGAGGAATCGCGCACGATTGGATGAGTGATTCTCGCCGTCTTTTTTCTTGTTCCGGTAATATTTTGCTCATTACTTGACAAGGAGGCAGTGATGGCAACTGATTACGTGAATGAAGTGCAAAAGCTCTACGTCGCTTACTTTGGCCGTCCGGCCGACACCAGCGGCATGGGCTTCTGGGTGAACCAGCTGCAGAACAATCCGTCCGGCTACGAGATGATCTCGAACGCGTTCTCGACTTCGCCGGAATACCAGCAGATGTATGGCGGCCAGAGCAACCGCGAAGTCGTGCTGGACATCTACCGTAACGTGTTCGGCCGTGAAGGCGACCAGGGCGGCGTCGACTTCTGGACCGCACGCCTGGATGCCGGCGACATTACCGTGGGCAACGCCGTGGTCGCGCTGGCCCAGTCCGCTGTCAATGCCAACAACAACGATGGCTTCGTGTTCAAGGCGCGTGTGGGCGTGGCGACCGCATTCACCGAGCACCTGAACCTGCCGGCCGAGCAGAACGCCTACGCGGGCCCGGCGGCGATGCAAATCGCCATGGACTACGTCGGCGGCGTGCGCGACATCACCACCGCGGCCCAGCACATGGACCCGGGCCAGATCGACGCCGCCATCGCGCGCATCGTCGGCACGCCGAGCGGCATGGTTGCCGATATGGGGTTTGTCGCCTGAAATATTATTTCAGTAAAAGCGGGTTTTTGAAATTTTATTGCATCAAAAAGCAGTGCCGGTATCGAGCGTCATACGCGCTATAACGCAGGCAGCGTCCTAACGCGGCGCGATAACGGAAACAAAAAAGGCCCAGGTCGCTTCGCAGCGTCCCAGGCCTTTTTGCCATTTTGAACCCGATTACCCTACATCAGGCAGCCGCGGCGCTCTTGCCGGCGCAATGCGGGCACGACACCCCCACCACGAACTCCGGCGACAACTGCTGGCGCGGCGTCACCACGGCGCGGCAGGCGAAGCACTGCACGGTCTCGGTCGGCTCCAGCTTCGGATTGAGCGCGGTACGGTAGTCGAACACGAAGCAGTCGCCCTTGTAGTGCTCGCCGCCGACTTCCTCGAAGTACTTCAGGATACCGCCGTCGAGCTGGTAGACGCGCTCGTAGCCGATGTTCTTCATGTGGATCGCCGCCTTCTCGCAGCGGATGCCGCCGGTGCAGAAGGTCACCACCGTCTTGCCCTCGAGCTCGTCCTTGTGCTTCGCCGCGACCTCGGGGAATTCGGTGAACTTCTCGATGCGGTAGTCGAGCGTGTTCTCGAAGGTGCCGACGTCGACTTCGAAGGCGTTGCGGGTTTCCATCATCACCACCGGCACGCCGTCGTCGTCATGGCCCTGGTCGAGCCAGCGCTTGAGCGTCTTCGCGTCCACCGACGGCGCGCGGCCCAGTTCCGGCTTGATCAGCGGCATGCGCATGGTGATGATCTCTTTCTTGATCTTCACCAGCATGCGCTTGTGCGACTGCTCGGCCGACAGGCTTTCCTTCCACTCCAGGTCCGCCAGGCGCGCGTCGCTGCGCACCCAGTCCAGGTAGCGGTCGATCTGCTCGCGCGTGCCCGACACGAACATATTGATGCCTTCGGGGGTCAAAAGGACGGTGCCCTTCAGGCCGAGCTGCAGGCACTGCGCCTGGTACTGCGTGCGCAGCTCCTCGAGGTTGTCGAGGGTGACGAATTTATAAGCGGCGATGTTGACTTGGGTGGCGTGGGACATGGCGGCGTGGCGAGGAAAATACAACCCGCTATTATAAGCCAGCCCGGGCCGAATGCATTCGCCGGTGTTGGGCCGGCGCAGCGGCAGGGCCTGTTTTCGGCTATCATGTCCGCCATCTTCAAGCAGGGGTAACGAGGACGATGGAATATCTGACGCTGGCAGGCAAGGGCATGGTCGACTACGGATGGCGCATCCTGTACGCCTCCATGATCCTGTTCGTGCTCGAACTGGCGATCGGCTGGAACCGTTACTCGCTCAAGTCGCGCCTGCGCGGCGCCATGTTCTGGGTGGTGTATATCGCCATTACCGTGTCCCTGCTCACCGCCTTCAATATGTTCTGGGGCAAGCTGGGCGTCAAACCGCTGGCCGTCATCAGCGTCGGCGCCTGGTTCGCTTCCGAGAACAAGATCATCACCGTGATCGGCTGGGTCGCCGCGCCGCTGCTGGCGCTGGCCGTCAGCGACTTCTTCTACTACTGGTTCCACCGCGCCCAGCATACCTGGAAATTCCTGTGGGTGTTCCACGCCGAGCACCACGCGATCCGCGAGATGAGCGCCTGGAACAGCAACCACCACTTCAGCGAAGAGCTGCTGCGGATTCCCTTCATGGTGATCCCGATGAGCCTGCTCGTGCAGATGGACCCGGGCTTCGCGCCGGCCATTGTCTGGCTGCTGTTCGGCGTGCACGGCCAGTTCATCCACTCGCACACCCGCCTGTCGTTCGGGCCGCTGCGCTACCTGGTGGCAGACAACCACTTCCACCGCATCCATCACTCGGTCGAGCGCCCGCACTGGAACCGCAACTTCGGCTCCATCACCTCGATCTGGGACACGCTGTTCCGCACCGCCTACTTCCCCAAGCGCCACGAGTGGCCGGACACCGGCATCGACGAGAACGACGAAGCGCAGAACCTGCGCGAATTCCTGTTCCGGCCGTTCCAGAAACTGCGGAGCAAGAGTTAAGCCAGCTTGCCTGGCGTTCAGCCTCACACTGTCGGAAGTCTTTACACTGTGATGCCGATGGCTTGGTGTTTCCTGTCGCTCCTCCTCTGTAACTGCTGGTATGGCACGCTATTTGCATGACAGTCGGTCGGCACATGCCATCACTACAGGGGATATCCATGAAAAAAATTCGTATCGCACTTGCAGCCCTGGCATTCGGCCTGGCTGCCCAATCAGCACAGGCTTCGGTCGTTACCCCGCCGGATCAGACTTTCAGCAACAATGCCAATCCCGCAGCAAGCTTTGCACTGCCTTCGGCTGCGCAAAACGACATCCTGATCGAATTCACGGTCAGCTATACGGGCGTGCTCGGCAATAACGATTTCGCCGTCTTTTATTTTGGTGACAGCAATGGGCCGAACATTGGCCTCAAGGCCAATTGCGACAGTTCCTGCACCAACGACCTGTTCGTGCGCATGTCCGGATCGAACTGGCTGCCGCAGAACTATGTCAATCCTTCCGACATCGCTCCATTGCCGGCCAGCTATACCCTGTTCGGACGCTTGCACAAGACCGGTACCAGCAATAACTACAACCGCTTCGACCTGTGGCTGAACCCGACCGAGCAGGAAAAGGCTTCCCTGACCGGTTGGGACGCTTTTGCCACCGGTAATAGCGGCTTCAGCTCTTTCTCCAACATCGGCGTCCGTACGGCCAATCTCAACGGCGTCACGGTGAATTTCACCGATATCTCGATCACGGACGTGCCGGAGCCAGGCAGCGTTTCGCTGCTGGGCCTGGCAGCTATGGGCCTGATGGCGGTGCGTCGGCGTGGTGCCCGCAAGGCAGCCTGAGCATGCTGCGCGTCTGTAGCCTGGCTTCCTGGCTACAGACCTTCCATGACGGCATGCTGAAAGGCTCGCCGAAAGGCATGTCGGAGCTGCCCTAGCCGTCCCTGTCGCGGTAAAATGTCGGGATGACTTCCCCGATCTTCACCCACCTCCGCATCCACTCCGAATACTCCATCGTCGACGGCCTCGTGCGCATCGACGACGTCGTGGCAGCCGCCGCGAAGGACGGGCAGCCCGCGCTGGCGGTGACGGACCTGGCGAACATGTTCTGCCTGGTGCGCTTCTACAAGGCGGCGCGCGGCAAGGGGATCAAGCCGATCATGGGCGTCGACGCCTGGATCACCAACGACGACAACCGCGACAAGCCGTCGCGCCTGCTGATCCTGGCGAAGAACCGCACCGGCTACCTGCAGCTGTGCGACCTGCTGTCGAAAGCCTGGCTCACCAACCAGTACAAGGGCCGCGCCGAGATCCGCGTCGAGTGGCTGGAAGCACTCGCCACCAGCACCTCCACGCTGGAGCCGGAGGCCGACCAGTCGAACGCCCTGATCGTGCTGTCGGGCGCCGGTTTCGGCGACGTCGGCCAGGCCCTGGAGCAGGGCGACATCGAGCGCGCCGAACGCGCCGCCGAACGCTGGGCGCGCATCTTTCCGGGCCACTTCTACCTCGAGATCCAGCGCGCCGGCCAGGCCAACCAGGAGCAGATCGTGCGCCAGTCGGTGGCGCTGGCCTCGCGCCTGAAGCTGCCGGTGGTGGCGACCCACCCGGTGCAGTTCATCAGCAAGGACGAATTCATCGCCCACGAGGCGCGCACCTGTATCGCCGAAGGCGAGATGCTGGCCAACGCCAAGCGCGTGCGCCGCTTCAACGAAGAGATGTGCTTCAAGTCGCAGGCCGAGATGGCCGAGCTGTTCGCGGACCTGCCGGGCGCGCTCGCCAACTCGGTGGAGATCGCCAAGCGCTGCAACGTCACCCTCACGCTGGGCAAGCCGCAGCTGCCGGACTTCCCGACCCCGGACGGCATGAGCATCGACGACTTCCTGGTCCTGGAAACCAAGAAGGGCCTGGAAGAGCGCCTGGTCCAGCTCTACCCGGACGAAGCCAAGCGCGAAGAGGCGCGCCCGCGCTACGAGGCGCGCCTGGAATTCGAGAACCAGACCATCATCAAGATGAAGTTCCCGGGCTACTTCCTGATCGTGGCGGAGTTCATCCAGTGGGGGAAAAATAACGGCGTGCCGATCGGCCCGGGCCGCGGCTCGGGCGCGGGCTCCCTGGTCGCGTACGCGCTGAAGATCACGGACCTGGATCCGCTGAAGTACAACCTGCTGTTCGAGCGCTTCCTGAACCCGGAACGCGTCTCGATGCCCGACTTCGACATCGACTTCTGCCAGGAGAAGCGCGAACTCGTGATCCAGCACGTAAAAGATTTGTATGGACGTGATGCGGTCTCGCAGATCGCCACCTTCGGCACCATGGCGGCCAAGGGCGCGATCCGCGACGTCGGCCGCGTGCTCGATTTCGGCTACAACTTCTGCGACGGCATCTCCAAGCTGATTCCCTTCAAGCCGGGCAAACCGGTGTCGATCGCGGAAGCCATCGAAGAGGAACCGCTGCTCAAGGAGCGGCTGGAAAACGAGGAAGAGGTCAAGCAGCTGCTCGACCTCGCCCAGCAGGTCGAGGGCATCACCCGCGGCATCGGCATGCACGCCGGGGGCGTGCTGATCGCGCCCGGTAAACTCACCGACTTCTGCCCGCTGTACACCCAGGGCGGCGACGCCGGCGTGGTCTCGCAATACGACAAGGACGATGTGGAAGCCGTCGGCCTGGTGAAGTTCGACTTCCTGGGCCTGACCACCCTGACCATCCTCGACCGCGCGGTGAACTACATCCGCGCGCTCGACCCGCAGGACGCCGAGTTCAATCTCGAGACCCTGCCGCTGACCGACCGGCCGTCTTATAAACTGCTGTCGGATGCGAAGACCGTCGCGATCTTCCAGCTGGAGTCGCGCGGCATGCAGGGCATGCTGAAGGACGCGCGTCCCGACCGCTTCGAGGACATCATCGCGCTCGTGGCGCTGTACCGTCCGGGCCCGATGGACCTGATCCCCGACTTCTGCAAACGGAAACACGGCGAGAAGTTCGACTATCCGGACCCGCGCACCGAGTCGATCCTGTCCGAGACCTACGGCATCATGGTCTACCAGGAGCAGGTCATGCAGATGGCGCAGATCGTCGGCGGCTACTCGCTGGGCGGCGCCGACATGCTGCGCCGCGCGATGGGCAAGAAGAAGGCCGAGGAGATGGCCGAGCACCGCGCGATCTTCCGCGCCGGCGCGGCGAAAGACGGGCTCTCCACCGAAAAGGCCGACGAGATCTTCGACCTGATGGAGAAGTTCGCGGGCTACGGCTTCAACAAGTCGCACGCCGCCGCGTATGCGCTGCTGTCCTACCACACGGCGTATTTGAAGGTGCACCACACCGCCGCGTTCATGGCAGCCAACATGTCGCTGGCGATGGAAGATACGGAGAAGATCAAGATCCTGGTCGAGGATGCGATCGATGTCTGCAAACTCACCATCCTGCCGCCCGACGTCAACGAATCGCAGTTCCGCTTCACGCCGGAGGGCCCGCCGCGCTCCGTCACCGGCAAGCAGGTCGCCAACATCCGCTACGGCCTGGGCGGCGTGAAGGGCGCGGGGCAGGGCGCGATCGAAGCGATCATCGCCGCGCGCAAGGAAGGCAAGTTCAAGGACCTGTTCGACTTCTGCATGCGGGTCGACCGCAAGCAGATCAACCGCCGCACCATCGAGAGCCTGATCCGCGCCGGCGCCATGGACTGCTTCGGCGTCGACCGCGCCGTCCTGCTGGCCTCGGTCGGCTTCGCGATGGAAGCGGCCGGCCAGGCCGCGGCGGCCGCCAACCAGGTCAGCCTGTTCGGCGGCATTGATTCCGACCTGGTCGCCCCGCCGGAGTACGTGAAGGCGACCCCGTGGACCGACCGCCAGAAGCTGGCCGAAGAAAAGATCGCGCTCGGTTACTACCTGTCGGGCCACATGTTCGACTCCTACGCGGGCGAGGTGCGGCGCTTCGCCAAGACCAAGCTGAAGGACCTGGAACCATCGCGCGACCCGCGCATGCTGTGCGGCGTGATCACCGGCGTGCGCACCCAGATGACCCAGCGCGGCAAGATCCTGATCGTCTCGCTGGACGACAAGACAGGCGTGGTCGAGGTCACGATCTACAGCGAGCTGATGGAGCAGAACAAGAACATCTTCAAGGAAGACGAATTCCTGCTGGTGGTCGGCAAGGTGTCCGAAGACCGCTTCAACGGCGGCCTGCGCATCACTGCCGAAAAGGCCTTCGACATCGCCGCCGCGCGCATCCAGTACGGCTTCAAGCTGGAGATGGACGTGTCGTGCGACCTCAATCCCGCCAAGCTGATGGAAGTCCTGCAGCCGCACCGCCTGCAGGACGGCATGCCGGTCAGCCTGCGCATCAAGCCGCAGGGCGTCGAGGCCACGCTGCAGCTGGGCGACGAGTGGCGGGTGGCGCCGTCGGATACGCTCAAGCAGCAGCTGGAGCTGGTGGTGGGGGCGAAGGATGTGGCGGTGGAGTACTAATTCGGACTAATGGCTGCAGTGCGAACTTGGGTTCCCGCGCAGGCGGGAACCCAAGTTTAGCAGCGCACCACCACCGCCTCACCGCAACAGCGGTCTCGTATCCACCATCCGCACACCATCGATCAGGTGCAGCCAGCCTCTCAGCCACCTGCCTTGAGCAAGCCCAAGCAGCCAATCCTCCCCCTCCGTAACAATGCGTGCTGGACCTTTTTCAAAGGTCATCTCAGGAGCCACGCATGTCGAACCCAGCTTCTCCCAAGTCACCGAATCAAGCGCCTGCAAAGCCCACCAGCAAAGCCAAGCCCAAAAAGCGCATCACGGTCAATCTTGCGCTGCAAATCCTGGAGGCGTTCGAAGGCGACGAACGCATTTACAAATTCGAGTGCGTTACCGGCGACGCGCTCAATGCGACGCGGCGCGGCAAGTGGAGCATTTTCCGGAAAGAGCAGGACTACCGCAGCAGGGAATACAAGGTGGATATGGATTATGCTATGTTTTTCTATCAGGGACAGGCAATCCACCAGTACCATGGCCTGATGAATTTCAGCCTGATGCGCAATACCCGCAAGTACGTGAGCGATATGGTGGGATCCGCAGGCTGCGTTCGGCTACGCGAAGCTGATGCGCGTACCTTGTTTTTCTGGGCGCCTTACCAGACAGAGGTGCATGTGGCATGAAGAGCCGGTATCTACCCTTGCTTGTCCTTGTCGCGCTTCTCGGCGGATACGCACTTGGGAATGCGGGCAGGGCAGGGCAGGACGCGCCGGACATCATCCCCGGCACCGTCGTCAGCGGCATCGTACAAGACCACGTGTCGGCGCTGGTGTTCGTGACTGCCAAGGGCACGTTCACGGCGCAACGTTCCCGTGTCGGCGGTCCCTTCGCGGTGCAGGTCACCTTTGCCGATGGCCGCCCCGCCCGGCACTGCACGGCATCGCCCGATTTATCGGGACAGCTGCTGAATCTGTCGACCTTCGAAGCGAAACGACAGCTGTCATTCGAGGCGCGTGCCAAGGACTTCCCGGTGCATGTCGGAAATCTTTTTACCCAGCCGCAGGGCCGCGAGCCGGGCAATGTCGTCATGGTTTATACAAACGAACAGCGGTCCTCGGTTGCCGTCGTGTTCGACCGTTATGCCGTCGAGCTTATCGCTCCACCAGCAGCGTTCGACGGGCTGGAGGCAGGATGCAACGCTTTTGCGCAGTCGGTGGAGTACTAATTCAGACTAATGGCTGCGATGCGAACCTGGGTTTCAAGGTCAGGTAAAGAATCGTAGCAACGCTGTTCTGAGCCACGTCCATCAGCACGTCGTTCCCGCGCAGGCGGGAACCCAAGTTTAGTAGCACGCCAGCACCGCCTCACCGCAACAGCGGCCCCGTATCCACCACCCGCACGTCATGCATCTGGTGCAGGTAGGCTTCCAGGTAGCCCTTGTGCGACGCCCCCACCACCACCAGCATCTTCATCCCCGGCTTCAAGCCCATTACGTCGCGGATATTCCCCGCCATGCGCAGGTTGCGGGTCTCCCAGTAGCCCACGTACTGGCGCCCGAAGCGCTGCGGCGACGGCTCTTCCAGCGCGGCGCCCCAGTCGCCTTGAAACGCCAGCCGCATCTCTTCCGGCGCATTGTAGGCGCGGTACATCGCCAGCACGCCCTCCGGCGTGCCCAGCTTCGCCTGCAGCGCATCGCCCTGCCGGCGGCGCTTCTCCGACGCCGGATTGGTCCAGGCCTTCATGATCGCATCGCCCCAGGCCTTCTCGTCCTCGCTCATGCTGTCGGCGGTGTGGTCGTCCATCGGGTACAGGCGCTCGTGCCCGAGGCGCGCGGCCAGGCGGGCCGCCAGCAGGTAACTTTCGTCGCGGCGGTCCTTCAGCTTGTCCAGCAGCTCGACCAGCCCGTCGTCCAGGCCGTCACCGGCGCGCCGCTCGGCCTGCGGCAGGCGCAGCCACTGCACGACGGCGGAGGCGCGTTCGCCGCCCGCCAGGAACACGGCGGCCAGGCGCCGGCGCTGGCCGGCCGTGGGGTTGGCGGGCCAGGCCTTCAAGAGCTTGTCGGCTTCGGCGGTGGCCGCCGGCACGTCCAGGCCGGTGGCCGCCTGGGCCGGCGCCGGGTCCCAGCAATACGACTTGATCGTGTCCTGGTAGCGGAAGGGATAGCGGCGGATATGGTCGCACTGCGCGCCCGACAACGCCTCGATGCTGATCGCGTCCGGGCGCCAGCCCGCCAGCCGGTCCTCGATGCCGCGCAGGGTGGCCGGGTCGAAGGTCTTCGGGAAGTAGGAGATGTGCGGGGATCCCAGCACCAGCACCTCGTTGGCGGGGCCCTTGGCCGGGCCTTTCAGCTTGCTCGGGTCGAAGTCCGGCCGGTAGGCTTGCGCGCTGGCTGCGCCTGAAACGACTGCTGCGAGAAGAAATGCATACAGATGACGCACGTTGACTTCCTTTCCGGGCAATGGGCAATGCCGACGATCATTGCACGCTCATTCCGGAAGAGCAATCTATGCATGTCCATTCCATGCGCAGCGCATCAACCGGGGAAATTGAAGTCCACCTCGCCCGCATGTTCGCGCAGCCCGCGCACCGCCTGCACCGTCTTGCTGGCGGCGCGCTCGAGCACCACCTTGCGGTTGCTGGATTCCTCGTCGCGCTTGGCCTCGCGGTGCCACAGGTGCAGCACCTCGGTGGCCAGGGCGCCGTCCCTGCGCTTGATCCCGGCGTGGAACAGGCGCAGCACCAGGTCGGAATCCTCGTGGCCCCAGCCGACGAAGCTCTCGTCGAAGCCGTTCACCCGTTCCAGGTCGGCCTTCCACACGCCCAGGTTGCAGCTCTTGATGCGGCGCCAGCTGAAGCCGCGCCGCACGCGGCCCAGGTCGGGCCAGCGCAGCATGGTCTGCAGCACCTTGTTCATGTCGCCGCGCAGGCGGTGGCGCAGGCGCGCCAGCAGCGGCAGGCCGGCGACGTCGATGTGTTCGCGCAGCACGCGCTCGGTCAGGGCTTGGCTCAAGAGGATGCGGCTGCCGGACACCAGGAAGCCCGGATGCGCCAAGGCGCGGTGGCGGGCGATGAAGTCGCGCTGTGGCACGCAGTCGCCGTCCAGGAAGATGATATAGTCGCCCGTTGCCGCGAGCGTGCCGCGGTTGCGCGCCATCGCGGCGCGGAATCCCGCGTCCGGCTGCCACACGTGCCGGAGCGGCATCGGCGCGCGCGCGGCCAGCTGGGCGACGGCGTCCCGCGTGTTGGCAGTGGAGCCGTCATCAGCGATAATGATTTCAAAATTCTTGTCGTCCTGCATGAAACAGGCTTCCACGACCGCCGTCAACGCATCCGGGCGGTTGTAGGTGGTGATCACGACAGAAATGGTCGGGGATTGCTGCATCGAAGTCCAAGAAACACGTGCTGAGGCTCGCAAGAATATCCTACAAGAACATGAATGAACAATAATCCGATGGAAATCGGGGCGCCGGTGCAGCGTTTGATCGGCATCCTGGTCTTCCTGTTCCCCTTCCTCAGCCTCATCACTCCCTCGGGCATCGGCTTCAGCAGCATCGTCTTCCTGCTCGCCTTCCTGTGCCTGCCGCGCAAGGCGTGGACGGCGCTCGCCGCCCACTGGCGCGACATCCGCTGGGTGGTGGCGGCGTTCGCCTTCAACCTGCTGCTGGCGCTGGCCTGTGTGCTGCTGCGGCCGGAGACCGACCTGCGCTTCCTCGACAAGCCGTCGCGCATGCTGCTCGGCCTGAGCGCGGCGGCGCTCGTCGTGCTGGCCCGGCCGTCGCGCTCGACCCTGTGGTGGGGCGTGACCGCCGGCGCGGTGGCGGCGCTGCCCTTCGTCGCCTACCAGCGCGTGGTGCTGGACGTGCTGCGCCCCGGCGGCTTCCTGAATCCCATCACCTTCGGCGACCTGGCGCTGGTCCTGTGCCTGGTGGCGCTGGCCGCCGCCATCGACTACCGCCACAGCACCCGCAAGGCGATCCTGCCGGCGGCCGGCGCGGTGGCCGGTCTGGCGGCGATGATCGTCACGGGAACGCGCGGCGGCTGGGTCGCGCTGGCGCTGGCGGCGATCCTGTTCCTGACCTACGCGCGCCTGCTCAAGAGCCGCCGCGTGCGCCTGCTGGTGGTGGGCAGCTTCGCGCTGTTCGCCTCGACCTTCTTCATCCCGGCCACCGGCATGGCGCAGCGGGTCGGCCAGGGCATCTACGACGTGCAGACCTGGATGGACGGCGGCAGCGCCTTCACCAACGTCGGCATCCGCCTCGAGCTGTGGAGCGGGGCGCGCTACCTGATCGAAGAAAAGCCGCTGTTCGGACGCGACCCGGCGGCGGTGCGCGAAGGGCTGCGCCACATGGTCGAGCAGGGCCGCCTGCAGGACGTGGTGCTGGCGCCCGACCATCTGCACAACGACGCGCTGCAGGCGCTGGCCACCGGCGGCGTGTTCGGCCTGGCGGCCTGGATCGGCATCCTGGCCGCGCCGTTCGCCTTCTTCGCGCGCGCGCTGGGGCGCGGCGCCTATCGCGGCGAGACGCCGCTGAGCCCCCGGGCCGCCCAGCTGTTCGCGCCGGCGCTGGCCGGCATGCTGGTGGTGCTCGGTTACTTCAGCTTCGGCCTGACCGAAGTCATTTTCTGGTCCCTGAAGGGCAGCATGTTCTACGCGCTCATGGTGTTCCTGCTCATGGGCTTCTGCCTGAATGCAAAGGCAACAATGGAAAACCCGCATGGATAACAACATCATCGTCAAGCGCCTGCTGGCGGTCGTCAAGCCCTACCAGACCCGGGCCTGGCTCGCGCTGCTGTCGATGGCGCTCACCGCCGCCACCCAGCCGCTGCTGGGCAAGGCGCTGCAGCTCCTGATCGACCTCGGCTTCAAGGAAAAGGTGCCGTTCAGCCTGTGGTGGATTCCGGGCGTGCTGGTCTCGATCTTCGTCCTGCGCGGCATCGGCACCTTCTCCACCGCCTACCTCAACAACTGGGTCACCAGCCGCGTGCTGAACGACCTGCGCGCGCAGGTGTTCGACCGCGTGCTGCGCCTGCCGGTGGCGCGCTTCCATGAAGAGTCGACCGGCAAGATCATCAACGTGGTGGTGAACGAGGTGCGCCAGGTGGTCGACATGCTGCAGTCGGTGTTCGTGGCCTGCGTGCGCGACACCCTGGTGGTGATCGGCCTGCTCGCCACGCTGCTGTACCTGAACTGGAAGCTGACCCTGGTCGCCATCGTCGTGATCCCGCTCACCGCCGTGATCGTGCGCACCACCACCGGCCGCCTGCGTCGCCTGAACCGCGACAACCTGCGCGTGACGGCCGAGATGACGCAGGTGGTCGAGGAAGCCACGCGCGGCCACCAGGTGATCCGCGTGTTCTCGGGCGAACGCTACGAGCGCGCCCGCTTCCACAAGCGCAGCCAGGCCCTGCTCGGCTTTTCGCAGCGCATGACGGTGGCCTTTGCGGCCACTACGCCGATCACGCAGATCGCCACCGCGATGGCGCTGTCGCTGGTGGTGGTGCTGGCGATCCAGGCCAACATGACGCAGGGCGAGTTCGTGCAGTTCGTGACCATGATGCTGATGCTGCTCACGCCGCTGAAATCGCTGGCCGAGGTGAACGGCCCGATGCAGCGCGGGATCGCCGCGGCCGAGACGGTGTTCTCGCTGATCGATTCGCAGCCCGAGCCCGATACCGGCGCCCTCGACCTGGGGCGCGCGCGCGGCCACCTGCACCTGGAGAACATCACCTTCCGCTATCCGAACACGAACAATGCGGCCTTGTCCGACGTGACGCTCGACGTGCAGCCGGGGCAGACGGTGGCGCTGGTGGGCGTCTCGGGCGGCGGCAAGTCCACCTTCGTCAACCTGGTCACCCGCTTCTACGATCCGCAAGGCGGGCGCCTCCTGATCGACGGCGTGCCCTACCAGGACGTGAGCCTGGCCAGCCTGCGCGCCCAGCTGGCGATGGTGAGCCAGAACGTGGTGCTGTTCGACGACACCCTGGCCGCCAACATCGCCTACGGCGTCGAAGCCATCGACTACGAGCGCCTGGCGGCGGCGGTCAAGGCCGCGCACCTGACGGACGTGGTGGCCAAGCTGGAAGAGGGCGTCGAGACCCGCATCGGCGAGAACGGCATGCGCCTGTCCGGCGGCCAGCGCCAGCGCGTGGCCATCGCGCGCGCGATCTACAAGGATGCACCGATCCTGATCCTGGACGAAGCCACGTCGGCGCTGGACAACGAGTCCGAGCGCGCGGTGCAGGCGGCGCTCGAGACGCTGATGGCGGGTCGCACCACCATCGTGATCGCGCACCGCTTGTCGACCATCGAGCGGGCGGATCGGATCGTGGTGATGGAGCATGGGCGCATTGTCGAACAAGGCACGCATGCGGAGCTGCTGGATGCGAATGGGATGTATGCCAATCTCTACCGCCTGCAGTTCGTCGCTGCCGATGCAGGCTGACGGCTGCTCACGCAAAATTGGGTTCCGGCCTTCGCCGGAAGTCGTAGGCGCCAGTGGCGCGTACGACGACTCTGCCGCTAGTTGCTAGCTCAAAGACCGTCGTCCCGGCGCAGGCCGGGACCCAATTTGACGTTGACCTTAGCTGGCGTAATGCGCCGCCTCCCCCGGCTGCTCCGTATCCCTCCCATGCGCCCGATCCTGCATCGCCTCCACATACCTGCGCAGCGCATCGTCCAGCGACGGCAACATCAACGCCCGCTCGCTCGACAGCGCACTATACTCCGGCCGCCGCGCCGCCAGAGCGCAGCTCTTGCCCGACACGACCTCCAGCCCTGAGGCATCCACCCCCGCCGCCTCGCACGCCCGCTTCGCCAGCTCGGCCCAGCTCAGCGCCTCCGCATTGGTCAGGTGCCACACCCCGCGCTCGCGGTCGATCAGCAGATCGAGCGACACGTTGACCAGGTCCGGCACGTAGGTCGGCGACACCGTCATATCGCCCGCCGCCTGGAACGGCAGCCCCGCTTCCAGCGCGTTCAGCGCCTGGGTCACGAAGTTGTGGCGGTCCCAGGGCCCGAAGAAGGCGCTGGTGCGGATCACCAGGGCTTGCGGGTCGGCGTCCAGCACGCGCTGCTCGGCTTCCACCTTGCTGCGGCCGTAGACGCCGAGCGGGTTGACCGCATCCGACTCCACATAGGCCGCGCCCTTGGTCCCGTCGAACACCAGGTCGGTCGAGAAGGTCATGAAGCGCAGCTGGTGGCGGATGCAGGCCAGGGCCAGGACGGTCGGGCCGAGCGTGTTCTCGCGCATGCAGCGTTCGCTGTCGCCTTCGGCCTCGTCGACGCGCACGTAGCCGCCCGCGTTGATGATGGCCCAGGGCTTGTACTTGCGGATCGCGGCTTCCACCGATTGCGGGTCGGCGATGTCCATCTCCTGGCGGCTCAGGACGCGGTAGGCCAGGTTGCGGTTCTGGCAAATGCGGGCGTAGGCCGAGCCCAGGGTGCCGGTGGCGCCGGTGATCAGGATCGGCTGCACCACGCTCGACTTGAACTGGCTGCGGATCGCGATGTCGGCCACCGCGGTGCGGGTCGCCACCGGCTTGCAGAAGAAGCGGCCCGGGCGGCGCCACCAGCCCTCGCCCTGCAGCACCGGGTTGGTCAGCGGACGGCTTGTCGCCAGTTCGCGCATCAGGGTGGCCACGGCGGTGGGACGCGGCTCGCCGCCGCGCACGTCGTAGGGACCGGGCTCGTAGTAGCCGCGGCATTCGGTGACCAGGCAGTTCCAGTCGTAGGAGCCGAGCAGGGCCCAGACCGTCACGGCGCGCACGTCGGCGCCCTGCTGGCGCGTGCTGCGGGCGGCGTTCCAGATCTCCACCAGCCAGCGCATCTGGTCTTCGCGGTTGGCGTCGATGTGGGCCTCGGTGATCGCGATCGGCAGGCCGTAGCGTTCCCAGGTCTCCATCAGCAGCGGGGCGATGCCGGGCGTCGGCGTGGCCAGCGCGCGCGGGGTCTCGATGTCGGCGTGCGGGATGCCGCGGTAGACGTGGCGGCGGTTCTCCGGATAGCGCTCGGGACGGTGATCCAGCCAGCGCTCGCTGGTGGCGTAGTAGTTGACGCCGATGACGTCGGGCGGGCAGGGGTTGTCGCGGAACCAGAGCAGTTCTTCCGGCGTCGCCTGCGATTCCAGCAGGTAGTCCCACAGCGCGTGGTTGGCGTCGACCTTCCCGCACAGCAGGTCCCAGCCGAGCCAGCGGCGCTCGTTGAAGAAGGTGAGCACCTCGTGCATCTCCGGGGTGCCGTAGGTCTTCGACAGGTCGTCGGTGGCGACCAGCTTGGCACTTGGGTTCACGGCGCGGATCTCGCGCATCGCCAGCACGGTGGCGCGGCATTCGTGGATCAGGGCGCGGACAAAGGTGGCTTCGTCGGAGCCGTGTGGATACCACACGCCTGCCAGGCCGGAAAAGCGCGCCGTGGTCAAGGGTTCGTTGACCGGGGTGTAGTACTCGGCCCAGGGGTAGCGGCGGGCTACCGCGCCGGCGTACTCGGCGAGCTTTTCGGGGAAGGCGGGATCGACCAGGCTGGTATGGCGCGGGCCGCTGCCGTGGTGGACCAGGCCGACGATCGGATTGACGCCGAGGTCGCGCAGCGCCGGCAGGCGTTCGTCGGACCAGGTCCAGTCGGCCGATTCGACGCCGTCCGGCGCGGTGCGTTCCCACAGGACGGGATAGCGGATGGCCTTGATGCCGAGGGAGGCGAAGCGTTCGATGTCCTGCAGGCGTTCGGCGTGGCCGTTGCGGTCCATCTGGCTGAAGTAATTGTCGCGCACACGGTTGACCGTGCATTCGAGACCGCCCCACAGTTCCAGCTCAGGGGCATTGCTTTCTTGGCTCGTGGTCTGGGAATCCGTCTGTGTGTTCATGTTCTGACCCGCTATTTGTGAAGACAGGCTAAAGCCTAAAGGTCAGGTGCGACCGGTTGTGTGAAGTAGCCCACATAAAAAGCCTTTTTCGGACAAATCCTACTTTCTGTAGGCATGTATCTTATTTCTGCTGCTAATTTCTTCAAACTGGAAATTTCACGGTGCATGGAAATGGTGGTCACAGTGCGCCATGGCGGGGCGAAACGGGCGAAAATGGGGCGGACTGGAGGTTGCGATGTATATGGTGTATTGGACGGTCGTCGAGGACGACAGGTGCACGCCGCACGAGAAGCTGTTCGAGACGACGGAGATGGTGGCGGCGATGCAGCACATGGAAGAGCTGCGCAAGCGCCAGCGCGAAGGCGGGGGCGTGCGCTTCATCACGATGGCGTCCGAGCATCCGGACCTGGTGGGGCATCCCGGTGTGGATGTAACGGGACCGGAGTACAACTGGAAGAAGCGCCGGAAGTAGGGTGCACGGCTCCGCCGTGCGCGCGTCCAGCTGCACGATGCTGATTGGCGCATCGTCCATCTTTCGGCTGGCTGAACGCGCGGTCGGGGGACCCGACCACCCTACAGTTTGTGCTTCAGCACCTTGCCGCTGGGAGAAGCCGGCAGCGTCTCCATGAACACGATCCGCGCCGGGCGCTTGTAGGGCGCCAGCCGCGTCACCAGCCACGCCTGCAGGCCAGCCGCGTCGACCGCTTCTCTGGCCTCCACGAACGCCACCACTTCCTCGTTCCCATCCGCCACGGGCCGCCCCACCACCGCCGACTGCAGCACCGCCGGATGGCTGTTGAGCGCCGCCTCGACCTCGGGCGGGTACACATTGAAGCCGGAGCGGATGATCAGCTCCTTCAGCCGCCCCCGGATGAACAGCGCCCCGTCCTCGCCCATTTCGGCAATGTCGCCGGTCGCGAGCCAGCCGCCGGGACGCAGCACGGCCGCCGTTTGAACCGGGTCGCGGTAGTAGCCGGCCATGACGTTCGGCCCGCGCACCCACAATTCGCCATTGCCCTCGATGCGCACTTCGACCCCGGGAATCGAATGGCCGACCGAGGTGTCGGCGCGCGGCGCATCCAGGCGCGTCTGGCACACGGTGGGCGCGCTCTCCGTGAGGCCGTAGCCGTTGTGCAGTGGCAGGCCGAACATGGCCTCGACTGCGCGCTTGAGCCCCGGGTCGAGCGGCGAGCCGCCGGCGTAGCAGAAGCGCAGTCTTGATGCGACCGGTTCCGTGCCCGCCAGGGCCAGCAGGCGCGCATACATGGCCGGCACGCCCTGCACGATGGTGAGTTCGCCCGCGCGGATCTGCGCCAGCAATACCGCCGCATCGAAGCGCGGCGCCAGGTGCAGGCAGGCGCCGGCGTACAGGGTGCCCAGCAGGACGGAGGTGAGGCCGTAGACGTGCGAGATCGGCAGCACCCCGGCCGCGCGGTCGTTCGGAACCAGCCCGCGCAGGCGGCTCGAGGTGGCGGCGACGAACAGCAGGCTCGCGTGGCTCAGCATCACGCCCTTCGGATTGCCGGTGGTGCCGGTGGTGTAGACCAGGGCGGCGATCCCGGCGCCGTCCGATTCCGGCACGGCGTGAGCATCGAGCGGGCCGGCCGTCAAGCCTGCCGGCGTGGCGTGGATCACGCGGCGCGGCGTGCAGTGCGCGCGGATCGCGGCCAGCTCGCCTTCGCTCAAACGCGCGTTGACGTTGACGCTCCAGGCATCGAGCCGCGCAACGGCGAACAGCAGCGCCACCTGCGCCGCGCAGTTCTCGCTGACCAGCATCACGCGGTCGCCCGCGCGCACGCCCAGTCCGCGCAGCCAGGCGGCCCGGCGTTCGGCCTCGTCCCGCAGTTCGCCATAGGTCCAGGTGCGGCCGTTGTCGACGAGGGCGGGCGCGTGCGGCGGGTGGCGCTGCAGGATGTCGCAGATGCGTGCGGGGAGGGTGGCGGGATCGATCATGACGGCCTGCTTTATACCGGCAAGCCAGCCAGCCTGCAAGCGCTAGAGCCCGAACGCGTCCCGGATCGACAGCACCTCGCCGGTGCCGGTGGCGTCATACCCCGGCAACGCCGCCACCAGCCGGTGGTAGGACGGCTCGCGCATCAGGCCGAGCAGCTGCTGCATGGCCGGCCCGTCGAGGGCGTCGCGGCGCAGCGCGAAATAATAGGTCTCGCGCAGCAGCGGAATGAAGTCGAGCTTGAACTGCGCGGCGGCCGCGCGCATGCCCATGCCGGCGTCCGCCATGCCGCTGGCGATGTAGGCGGCCACCGCGGAATGGGTGAACTCGGCGCTGTTGAAGCCATTGATGGCGTCGAAGGCCAGGCCTTCATCGGCCAGCATCATCTCGAGCAGCATGCGGGTGCCGGAGCCGGCCTGGCGGTTCACGAAGCGCACGTCCGGGCGCACCAGGTCGGGCAAGCCGCGCAGGCCGAGCGGATTGCCGCGCGCCGCGATCAGGCCCTGCTCGCGGCCGGCGACCTGCACCAGGCAGTGCTGCTCGGGATCGAGCCAGCGCAGGTACCAGGCCACGGTCGGCGCCCGGAAGCGCCCGATCGGCACGTGGAAGCCGGCCAGGTCGCAATCGCGCCGCGCCAGCGCCATCACGGCGTCGGTGCTGGTGCGGTAGCGCGAATCGACGGGCAGCAGGTCGCGGTCGACGCAGCCCATCAGCGCCGCGACCGCGAAGCCGTGGCTGGCGTCCAGGCGCAGCGGACGGGTGCGGCCGGCGGTGATGCGGCCCAGCTCCACCTCGAGTTCGGAGGCCAGGCTTTGCAGCGTCGGCGACAGGCGCGCGGCGATGCGGCGGTCGGCCCACACCAGCTTCTGCGCCAGCGGCGTGAGCAGGGTGCCGCGTCCGCGTCCGGTGTGCAGCAGCTGCTCGCCGAACAGCTCCTCGGCCGCGCGCAGCAGACCCCAGGCGTAGCGGTAGGACAGCTTCACCGATTTCGCGGCCTGGGCGATCGAACCGGTGTCCTGGATCGACAGCAGCAGGCCGAGCAGGTCGGCGGTATCGAGCGGCGCTTCGCCCTTGACGCTGATTTCCCAGTGCGGGCGGATGTGGATGGTGAGCATATGCTAAAAATAGCCTATTTCTTGCTAAAAAACATCGTGTTAGGCTCCGCCAAACAACAAAAAAATGACAATCCAATATGCTTTTTCGAGCATATTCCGATACCTAAAACAAAGGAGGGGACATGGGTTTTCTGGACAAGGAACACACCATCGCAGGGCCTGGCTTCAACCGCTGGCTGGTGCCGCCGGCGGCGCTCGCGATCCACCTGTGCATCGGCATGGCCTACGGCTTCTCGGTGTTCTGGCTGCCGCTGTCGAAAGCGCTCGGCATCACCGAATCGCTGGCCTGCCCGGCGGACATGGGCTTCTGGGCCCAGATCATGTCCACCAGCTGCGACTGGAAGATTTCGATGCTGGGCTGGATGTACACGCTGTTCTTCGTCTTCCTGGGCCTCGCGGCCTGGCTGTTCGGCGGCTGGCTCGAGCACGCGGGGCCGCGCAAGGCGGGTCTGGTCTCGGCCGTGTGCTGGTGCGGCGGCCTGGTCATCTCGGCGCTCGGCGTCTACACCCACCAGATCTGGCTGATGTGGCTCGGCTCCGGCGTCATCGGCGGCATCGGCCTGGGCCTTGGCTACATCTCGCCGGTCTCGACTCTCATCAAATGGTTCCCGGACCGGCGCGGCATGGCGACCGGCATGGCCATCATGGGCTTCGGCGGCGGCGCCATGATCGGCGCGCCGCTGGCCGACAAGCTGATGAAGCACTTCGCCACCCCGGCCTCGGTCGGCGTCTGGGAAACCTTCCTGGCCCTGGCCGCGATCTACTTCGTCTTCATGGTGGCGGGCGCGCTGACCTACCGCGTGCCCCCGACCGGCTGGAAGCCGGAAGGCTGGACGCCACCGGCGAAAGCCGCCAACACCATGGTCACCACGCGCCATGTGCACGCCAGCCGCGTGTGGGGCATCCCGCAGTTCTGGCTGATCTGGGGCGTGCTGTTCCTGAACGTCTCGGCCGGCATCGGCATCCTCGGCATGGCTTCCCCCTTGCTGCAGGAAGTCTTCGGCGGCCGCCTGATCGGCATCGAGGCCGGCTTCAACGACCTCGACGCGGCGCAGAAGGGACAGATCGCGGCGATCGCCGCCGGCTTCACCGGCCTGCTGTCGCTGTTCAACATCGGCGGCCGCTTCGCCTGGGCTTCCTGCTCGGACTACATCGGCCGCAAAGCCACCTATTTCGTCTTCCTCGGCCTCGGCTTCTTCCTGTACGCGGCGATCCCGTCGATGGCGCACAACGGCCAGCTGGCCCTGTTCGTCGGCTTCATCTGCATCATCCTGTCGATGTACGGCGGCGGCTTCGCCACCGTGCCGGCCTACCTGGCCGACCTGTTCGGCACCCAGATGGTCGGCGCCATCCACGGCCGCCTGCTCACCGCCTGGGCCGCCGCCGGCGTATTCGGCCCCATCCTGATCAACTACATCCGCGAATACCAGATCGAACACGGCGTGCCCAAGGCGCAGGCCTACGACATCACCATGTACGTGCTGGCGGGCCTGGTCGTGGTCGGCATCGTGCTCAATGCGATGATCAAGCCGCTCGACGACAAGTACTTCATGACCGACGCCGAGCTGGCCGCGGAGAAGAAGCTGGCGCAGGAGCGCGATCTCCCGGCCACCAGCGGCGCACGCGCCGGCGGCACTGTCGCCACCGTCAACCCGGCGCTCACGGCGTTTGCCTGGATGTCGGTGGGGATCCCGCTGCTGTTCGGCATCTGGGTCACGCTGCAGAAGGCGGCGGTGTTGTTCAAGTAGGTCACGTACGTTGGCCGTGTCAAGTAGGGTGGGCAGGTTTCCTGCCCACGCGGTCAGCAGAACTTGAACTGCGACACCGCATCTAACAGAGTCAAGCTTTAACAGAACAAGCAGGGACGCACCATGAACCATCCCGTCATCCCGATCGCCCCCGCCGGGGCCAGCCGCCAGCGCAAGCGCGAGGCGCCCAAGGGCCGCCGCGTCGACCCGCAGGCCCTCCTCGACGTGCAGGGCCTGCTCGGCGCCGCATCGCGCCAGCCCGACCTCCTGATCGAACACCTGCACGCCATCCAGGACGCCTTCGGCTGCCTGTCCAGCCAGCACCTGGCCGCGCTCGCGCAGGAAATGCGCCTGGCCCAGGCCGAGGTCTACGAGGTCGCCACTTTCTATCACCACTTCGACGTGGTGAAGGAGGGCGAGGCCGCCCCCGCCGCGCTCACGGTGCGCGTCTGCGCCGGCCTCTCCTGCGAGATGGCCGGCGCACGCGCGCTGCTCGACAAGCTGCCGGCCCTGCTGGGCCGCGAGGTGCGCGTGCTCGAGGCGCCCTGCGTCGGCCGCTGCGAACAGGCGCCCGCGGCGATGGTGGGACAGCACGCGATTCCCCAGGCCACGCTCGAGACCGTGCTCGCCAAGGCCGCCGCCGGCCAGGTGACGGATGCGGTGACGACCCACATCGGCTACGACGACTACCGCGCCGCCGGCGGCTACGCGCTCCTGAGTGACTGCACCGAAGGCCGCCGCGACGTCGAGAGCGTGATCGCCACGATGGAAAGCTCCGGCCTGCGCGGCCTGGGAGGCGCCGGTTTTCCGCTGGGCCGCAAATGGCGCATCGTGCGGGCCGAAGCAGGTCCGCGCCTCATGGCCGTCAACATCGACGAGGGCGAACCCGGCACCTTCAAGGACCGCGTCTACCTCGAGCGCGACCCGCACCGCTTCCTGGAAGGCATGCTGATCGCGGCCTGGGCGGTCGGCATCGAGGCCATCTACATCTACCTGCGCGACGAATACCACGGCTGCCGCGCGATGCTGGAAGCGGAACTCGACAAATTGCGCGCCGATCCGCCCGTGCCGGAGATGCCGCCGATCCAGCTGCGCCGCGGCGCCGGCGCCTACATCTGCGGCGAAGAGTCGGCCATGATCGAATCGATCGAAGGCAGGCGCGGCATGCCGCGCCTGCGTCCGCCCTACGTGGCCCAGGTCGGCCTGTTCGGCCGTCCGACCCTGGAGCACAACTTCGAATCGCTGTTCTGGGTGCGCGAGATCCTGGAGCGCGGCGGCGAATGGTTCGCCAGCCACGGGCGCAACGGCCGGCGCGGCCTGCGCTCGTTCTCGGTCTCGGGCCGGGTGCGCGAGCCCGGTGTGAAGCTGGCCCCGGCCGGCATCACGATCCGCGAACTGATCGATGAATACTGCGGCGGCATGCAGGATGGCCACGACTTCTACGCCTACCTGCCGGGCGGCGCCTCGGGCGGCATCCTGCCGGCGTCGATGAGCGATATCCCGCTCGACTTCGACACCCTGCAGCCCTACGGCTGTTTCATCGGCTCGGCCGCCGTGGTGGTGCTGTCCCAGCACGACAGTGCAGTCGGCGCCGCGCGCAACACGATGGCCTTCTTCAAGGACGAGTCCTGCGGCCAGTGCACGCCCTGCCGCAACGGCACCGCCAAGGCGCTGGCGCTGATCCATCAGCCGCAGTGGGACACGGACCTGCTGGGCGAGCTGTCGCAGGTGATGCGCGACGCCTCGATCTGCGGCCTCGGGCAGGCGGCGCCGAACCCGGTCGACTGCGTCATCAAATACTTCCCGCATGAGTTGAACCCATCATGAACGCTCCCTCTCCCGTCGTCACGTTCGAGCTGAACGGCCGCGAAGTCCAGGCCCTGCAGCACGAAACCCTGATCGAGGTCGCCGCGCGCGAAGGCGTCGAGGTGCCGCGCCTGTGCTACAAGGAAGGCTTCGAGGCGGTCGGCAACTGCCGCTCCTGCATGGTGGAGATCGATGGCGAGCGGGTGCTGGCGCCCTCGTGCTGCCGCCACCCATCCGCCGGCATGAAGGTGAAGACCGACAGCCCGCGCGCCCTGAAGGCCCAGCAGATGGTGCTGGAACTGCTGCTGGCCGACATGCCGGAAGCCGAGTACACCCGCAGGAACGAGGTCGACCTGTGGGCCGAGAAGCTCGGCGTGGGCAAGCCGCGCTTCCCCGCCACCCGCGCGCAGCCGCAACTCGATGCGAGCCACGCCGCCATCACCGTCAACCTCGACGCCTGCATCCAGTGCACGCGCTGCGTGCGCGCCTGCCGCGACGAGCAGGTCAACGACGTGATCGGCCTGGCCTTCCGCGGCGAGGGCGCCAAGATCGTGTTCGACCAGGACGACCCGATGGGGAATTCCACCTGCGTGGCCTGCGGCGAATGCGTGCAGGCCTGCCCGACCGGCGCCCTGATGCCGGCGCGGGGCGTGGCCCTGAACATCCCGGACAAGCAGGTCGATTCGGTCTGCCCCTATTGCGGCGTCGGCTGCCAGCTGACCTACAACGTCAAGGACAACAAGATTCTTTACGTCGAAGGCCGCCAGGGCCCGGCCAACCTGGGGCGCCTGTGCGTCAAGGGCCGCTACGGCTTCGACTATGCGCACCATCCGCACCGCCTCACCAAACCGCTGATCCGCCGCGAAGGCGTGCCGAAAAGCGGCGAGTTCACCATGGACCCGGACCGCGTGCTCGACGTATTCCGCGAAGCGAGCTGGGAAGAGGCCCTGGCGCTCGCCGGCGGCAAGCTGGCCGACATCCGCGATGCCCATGGCGGCGCGGCGCTGGCCGGCTTCGGCTCGGCCAAGGGCAGCAACGAGGAAGCGTATCTGTTCCAGAAGCTGGTGCGCACCGGGTTCAGGACCAACAACGTCGACCATTGCACCCGCCTGTGCCACGCCTCCTCGGTGTCAGCCCTGCTGGAAGGGATCGGCTCGGGCGCGGTGTCGAATCCGGTGATGGACGTGACCCGCGCCGAAGTCATCGTCATCATCGGCGCCAATCCGACCGTCAACCACCCGGTGGCCGCCACCTGGATCAAGAATGCGGTGAAGACGGGCGTCAAGCTGGTCGTGATGGACCCGCGCCGCTCCGACCTGGCGCGCCACGCCCACCGCTTCCTCCAGTTCAAGCCGGACACCGACGTCGCCCTGCTCAACGCGATGATGCACGTGATCGTCCATGAAAAACTGGTGGACGAAGCCTTCATCGCCAGCCGTACCATCGGCTATGCCGAGCTGGAAGCCAACGTGGCCAACTACAGCCCGGAAGCGATGGCGCCGATCTGCGGCATCGATGCCGACACCATCCGCTACGTGGCGCGCCTGTACGCCACGTCAGCGGGCTCGATGATCCTGTGGGGCATGGGCATCTCGCAGCACGTGCACGGCACCGACAATGCGCGCTGCCTGATCGCATTGAGCCTCATGACGGGCCAGATCGGCCGCCCCGGCACCGGCCTGCATCCGCTGCGCGGCCAGAACAATGTGCAGGGCGCCTCGGACGCCGGGCTGATCCCGATGATGCTGCCGGACTACCAGCGCGTCGACAATCCAAGCGCGCGCGCCCGCTTCGAGCAGGCATGGGGCGCCACGCTCGACCCGAAACCCGGGCTGACGGTGGTCGAGATCATGGACGCGATCGATGCCGGGCAAATCCGCGGCATGTACATCATGGGCGAGAACCCGGCCATGTCCGACCCCGACGCCAACCACGCGCGCGCCGCGCTGGCCGCGCTGGAGCACCTGGTGGTGCAGGACATCTTCCTGACCGAGACGGCCTACCTCGCCGACGTGATCCTGCCCGCATCCGCCTTCCCCGAGAAGACCGGCACCTTCACCAACACCGACCGCCTGGTGCAACTGGGCCGCCAGGCCATCGACCCGCCGGGCGAGGCGAAACAGGATCTGTGGATCATCCAGCAGATGGCGAGCCGCCTCGGCCTGCCGTGGAATTACGGCAGCGTGGCGGAGGTGTTCGACGAGATGCGCCGCAATATGGCCAGCATCGGCGGCATCACCTGGGAGCGGCTGGAGAGGAATGGCGCCGTGGTCTACCCCTGCATGAACGAGGGCGACACGGGTGAGCCGGTGGTGTTCACCGAACTGTTCCCGCGCGAAGGCGGCAAGGCGCGCTTCGTCCCGGCCGACATCATTCCGGCCGACGAGCGGCCCGACGCCGAGTACCCGATGGTGCTCATCACCGGCCGCCAGCTCGAGCACTGGCATACGGGCAGCATGACGCGCCGCGCCGGCGTGCTCGACGCGATCGAGCCCGATCCGGTGGCGCTGGTGCATCCGCTCGACATGGAACGTCTGAACGTGAAACCGGGCGACGCCATCACCATCGCCTCGCGCCGCGGCGAAGTGGTGCTGTATGCGCGCGCCGACGACAGCTCGCCGGTGGGCGCGATCTTCGTGCCCTTCTGTTACTACGAGGCGGCGATCAACCGCCTCACCAATGCGGCGCTCGACCCCTTCGGCAAGATCCCGGAATTCAAGTATTGCGCGATCAAGGTCGCGCCGGGCGGGGAGGTCGCACGCCAGGGCAGCTACGGTGGCGGCCAAATCCTGGCCGGCATGGCACAATTGGCAAGATGAGCCATCCGGAATCGCCACGCTACCGCCCTGAACTGTCCCAAGCCAGCGCCCGCCTCACCCACGAGGTGAGCGCGCTGGACGAGCGTGGCCGCGAATCCACCATCGCGATTCCGGCCGAACGCCCGCTGACGGTCTACGTCGACAAGCGCGAGATCGTCACCCTGATGACCCTGGGCGGCGCGCCGGAAGCGCTGGTGCTGGGCTACCTGCGCAACCAGCGCCTGGTGCGGGCCTTGGAAGATATCGTGTCGATCCAGGTCGACTGGTCGGTCGACGCGGTGGCGGTGGTCACGCGAAACGGCATCCTCGACATCGAGGAGCGCACGGCGAAGAAGGTCGTCACCACCGGCTGCGGCCAGGGCTCGGTATTTGGCGGGCTGATGGACGAGGTCGACCAGATCGCGCTCCCCGAGGACGCGCGCCTGCGGCAGTCGGTGGTCTACCGCATCGTCGAGACCATCCGCACCCAGCAATCGATCTACAAGCAGGCCGGCTCGGTGCATGGCTGCGCGCTGTTCTCCGATGCGGGTGAGCTTCTCTACTTCGTCGAAGACGTCGGCCGCCACAATGCGGTGGACGCCATCGCCGGCCTGATGTGGCTCGACGGCGTCGAAGGCGCGGACAAGGTGTTCTACACCACCGGCCGCCTGACCTCGGAGATGGTGATCAAGGGCGCGCAGATGGGCATTCCCTTCCTGCTGTCGCGTTCCGGCACCACGCAGATGGGCCACATGGTGGCCGAACGGGTCGGCATGTCGCTGCTGGCGCGCTGCTCGGGCAAGCACTTCCTGCTGCTGGCCGGCCACGAGCGCCTGGTGTTCGAGCCCGGTCTGCTGGAGCCCCTGAATGCGCCCCGGTCCGTCCCCGCCAGCGTGGCCTGATGTCGCTGCTGGACGCCATCGCGCACGCCTTCCGGCTGCTGTTCTCGGGCGATGCCGCCTTGTGGCACATCGTCTGGGTCTCGCTCAAGACCAGTGTCCTCGGCCTGCTGCTGGCGGCGCCGCCGGCGGTCTTCCTCGGCTACGTGATCGCCATGCACCGCTTCCCGGGCCGGCGCGTGGCGGTCTGGATCGCCCAGGCCGCGCTGTCGCTGCCGACGGTGCTCATCGGCCTGCTGCTGTATCTGCTGCTCTCGCGCCGCGGGCCGATGGGCGGGCTCGAATGGCTGTTCTCGCAGCAGGGCGTGGTGCTGGGCCAGATGGTGATCGGCCTGCCGGTGCTGCTGGCGTTTACCCTGGCCGCGGTGCAGGCGCTCGATCCGCGCTATGCCGAGACGGCCGTGGCCCTGGGCGCCTCGCGCTGGCGCGTGATGACCACCGTGCTGCACGAGGCGAGATATGGCGTGATGGCGGCCGTGATCAGCGGCTTCGGGAGGGTGATCTCGGAAGTCGGCTGCGCGCTGATGGTGGGCGGGAACATCGAAGGACAGACCCGCACCATCACCACCGCGATCGCGCTCGAGACCAGCAAGGGCGAGTTCGCGCAGGGGATCGCGCTTGGCATCGTCCTGGTGACCCTGGCCCTGTTCATGAACGGCGTACTGGTGCTGCTGCAGGGCGAGGCGAATACGGCGGGGGGACGAATTTGAAATCCTTGAGTCTGCTCACCATCCACGGCATGCGCAAGCGCCACGGCGAGCGCCTGCTGTTCGAGATCGATACCTTGACCATCGAAGCCGCGGCCGGCTACGTGCTCACCGGCGTGAACGGCGCCGGCAAGTCCACCCTGCTGCGCATGTTCGCCGGCCTGGAACGGTGCGAGGCCTGCACGGTCGAATTCGATGGCGAGCGGCTGCCGCTGCATCCCTATCCGGCCGCTTTGCGCAAGGCGATCGTCTTCGTGCACCAGCATCCGATCATGTTCTCGACCAGCGTGTTCCACAACATCGCCTACGGCCTGCTGGCGCGCGGCGAGAGTAAACGCGCCGTCGCGCCGGTGGTCGAGGCCGCGATGCATTGGGCCGGCGTCGAGCACCTGCGCGACACCGATCCCACCCGCCTGTCGGGCGGCGAGAAGCAGCGCGTGGCGCTGGCGCGCGCACGCGTGCTGCAGCCGCGCCTCCTGCTGCTCGACGAGCCGACCGCCAACCTGGATGGCCCCGCGCGCGAACAGGTGATGGCCCTGATTCCCACCCTGCTCGATGCAGGGGGCAGCGTGGTGATGGCCTGCCACGACCGCGACCTGATCGGGCTCCCCGGCATCCACCGCCTCAAACTGCGCGATGGACGCCTCGAGTATCGCTAATACTAGGAGAACAACCATGCAACGCCGACCATTCATTACCCTGCTGCTCAGCCTCGCCCTGGCCACGCCGTTCGCGCAAGCCCAGGAAACGCTGCGCCTGTCGACCACCACCAGCACCGAGAACTCGGGCCTGCTGAAATACCTGCTGCCGACCTTCGAAGCCAAGACCGGCATGAAAGTCGCCGTGATCTCGGTCGGCACCGGCAAGGCCCTGGAACTGGGCAAGAACGGCGACGTCGACGTCACCCTGGTGCACGCGCGCGCGATGGAAGACAAGTTCGTCGCCGAGGGTTGGGGTGTGGACCGCCGCGACGTGATGTACAACGACTTCATCGTCGTCGGCCCTGCCAACGACCCGGCCGGCGTCAAGGGCAACAAGGACGTGATCGCGGCCTTCCAGAAGATCGCCTCCAGCGGCAACAAGTTCATCTCGCGCGGCGACAATTCCGGCACCGACGTGATGGAGAAGGGCTACTGGCAGCAGGCAGGAACGAAGCCGGCGGGCGCCAGCTACGTGTCGGCGGGCCTGGGCATGGGCGAGGTGCTGAACATGGCCGCCGAGATGCGCGCCTACACCCTGACCGACCGCGCCACCTATGGCGCCTATAAGGCCAAGACCGGCCTGGCGATCCTGGTCGAAGGCGACAAGCGCATGGTCAACCCCTACGGCATCATCGCGGTCAATCCGGCCAAGCACAAGGGCGTGAACTACAAGGGCGCCAAGCAGCTGATCGAATGGATCACGTCCGCCGAAGGCCAGGCCAGGATCGCCGCCTTCAAGCCGGACGGCGAGCAGCTGTTCTTCCCGACCGCCGCCAAGTAAGAGCAGCCGCGCCGGCCAGCAGCAGGGCGGCCATGAAGGTGATACGCATGCCGCTCGCTGCGTACAACATGCCCATGACCGAGGCGCCCGCCGCCAGGCCGAGATTGCGCGACAGGGCCAGCAGGCCGGAGACCGCGCCGCGCCGGGCGCTATCGCAAGTCGCCATCACGGCGCTGTTGTTCGCGGCTTGGAACAGCGCGTAGCCGGTGGTCAGCAGCATCAGCGGGAGCACATAGCCGGCGATCGTCGCGGGGAGCAGCGCCAGCAGCGCGCAGCCCGCCGCCGCGCATATCAAACCGATGCGGCCGACGCGGGACGCGCCATGGCGGTCCACCGCGCGACCCGCCGGCACGCCGGCCAGCGCCGCCGCCAGCGGCCCGCAGGCCATCGCCAGGCCGACCGCCGCGCTGCCCAGCCCCAGGGTGCGCGCCAGGTGGAAGGGACCGATCACCATGGTCGCCATCACCAGGGCCGACATCGCGCCATTCGCCAGCAGTTCGGCCCACGGCGTCGCTCCTTTGGCCGCGACCGCGGCGCGGCTGGCTTCATGCGGCAGGCTGCGCCAGGCCAGCACGAAGGCAAGCACGCCCGGCGGGACGACGGCCGCGAACAGCGCCGGCCAGCCGAACGCCGCGAGCAGCAGTCCGCCGACGGCGGGGCCGAGCGTGGTGCCGGCGGCGGACATGGTGCCCAGCAGCCCGACCGCGCGGCCGCTGCCGGCGGCGAAGGGCAGGGTGAGGACCAGCATCGTGGACGCGCCGGCGCCCTGCAGCGCCCGCGCCGCCACCAGCAGCGGCAGCGAGGGCGCCAGCGCGCAGGCGGCGGACGCAGCGCAGAACAGGGCGATCCCGGCCAGCAGCACGCGGCGCCGGCCATGGCGGTCGCCGAGCCGCCCGGCCACCACCGCCATTGCCGTGCCGGCGGCCAGGTAGGCCAGCACGATCCACTGGATGCGCGCGTAGGGCGCGGCGAAGTGCGCGGCGAAGGCGGGCAGGCCGACGTTGGCAATGCCGGCGCCGAGCGCGGCGAGAAAGGTCGAGAGGGAGAGGGCGGAGGCGGCGTTCATGTCTCCAGCTTAGGTCGCAGCGAGCGATGGCGGAAGACGCACGGGTTGCAATGAATACCTGCGCGAAACGCCATGATGTAGACTCGCGGGATGGATCAACCGGACTTCAACCTGCTCGTCACGCTCGACGCCGTGCTGACCGAAGGCAGCGTGGCCGGCGCTGCCCGCCGCCTGAACCTGAGCGCCTCGGCCATGAGCCGCGCGCTGGCGCGCCTGCGCGAGACCACCAGCGACCCGCTGCTGGTGCGCGCCGGACGCGGCCTGGTGCCGACGCCACGCGCGCTCGAACTGCGCGAGCCGGTGCACCGCCTGGTCGAGGAAGCGCTGGCGGCGCTGCGGCCGGCCGCGCCGCTCGACCTGTCGACGCTCGCGCGCACCTTCACGCTGCGCACGCGCGAAGGCTTCGTCGAGAATTTCGGCGCCGTGCTGGTCGCGCGGGTTGCCGCGGAAGCGCCCGGCGTGCGCCTGCACTTCATGCCGAAGGCCGACCGCGAAACCACCTTGCTGCGCGACGGGACGGTCGACCTGGAAACCGGCATCGTCGGTGCGGAGGCCGATCCGGAAGTGCGCACCCGCGCGCTGTTTCAGGATCGTTTTATCGGCGTGGTCCGCGCCGGCCATCCGCTCGCGCGCGGCAGGATGACGCTGGCGCGCTACCTGGCCGCCAGCCACGTGCTGGTGGCGCGCCAGGGTGGACGGCAGTCGCCGGTGGACGTGGCTTTGCAAGGCGCTGAACGAAGCATCGCCGCCACCACCGGCAGCTTCGCCGCCGCACTGGCGCTGGCGCGGGCGAGCGACATGGTCGCCACGGTGCCGGCGCGCCAGACCGGTGTGCTGCGCGAGGGCATGCACAGTTTCGATCTGCCGATCGAGGTGCCGCCGCTGACGGTGTCGATGCTGTGGCACCCGCGCATGGACGCCGACCAGGCCCACCGCTGGTTGCGCGGCCTGGTGCTCGAGACCTGCGCCTGACTAGGCGCTGGCGAGGTTGCGCCGCGCCTGCGCCTCGAAGCGCGCGACCATCGTGTCTGTCGTGTAGATGCGCGCGCGGTCGAGGAAGCCGCGCAGGACTTCGCGCCGCTTGACCGCGAACACGTCCGGCGGGACCCAGGCATACTCGGCGCGGATCTGCGCTTCGTACTCGGCGAAGCGCGCTTCGTCGCTGCCCAGGATGGCGAGGTCGATGTCGACCAGGAGCGCGCTGTCCGGCGTACCTGGTGAGGCGGCGGCGCCGTGGCAGGTCGCCATGATCAGCGCCTCGACACGCTCGCAGGCATCCTTCGCCAGGCCGGCGTCACCCAGGGCCTGGACGGCCCACTGCGCCGAGCGCGCCTCGTTGTCGTGCGCACGCACGTCGTAGACGGCGTCATGGAACCAGAGCGCGAGCACGACTTCCTCGGGATGCGTCATCTCCTCGCGCAGTCCATCGGCGAGCGTGAGGCATTCCGTCAGGTGCTGCAGCGTGTGGTAGTGCCGCTGTGGTTCCGACCAGGCGTCGAGGAGCCGGTTGTACAAGCCTGCCGGCTCGGCGACGCCGAGCGTGCGCCATGCGGCAGTCCATCCTTTCGCCGCGCGGCGATCCATGGCGCTGCCTCAGGCGCAAGACAACATCATGGCCGCGCGTTTGCAGCCTGCATGGCGAAGGCCGGCAGGGCCGATTCCGCCTGGCCGAACGCGATCAGCCTGACATCGCCCGCGAGGTGATTCAGGAACGTCCTGACGAACATGATCAGGCCGCACATCTCGAGTCCTTCCTCGATGGTGACGAGCAAGGCATAGGTGAAGTCGTTGCCATAGGATTCGAAATAGGCGCCGTCCAGCAGTTCCATCCCCAGGCAGCCGCTCAGGTAAATGCCGACCGCGAGCAGGAAACTGTCGCGTGTACGGCGTGGCAGGCGCAGGAAGAAGCGCATGAATACCAGGGCGAGGACGCAGACACCCGCAATTCCGGGCACGACCCAGCTGAAGTAGAAAATCCCCAGTTCCCCGCCGCCGAGCATGGCGCGCATCGGCTCGATCATGCCTTCATGGACCTGGAAGGTTTCGTCGTAGGCCAGGAACAGGAAGCCGGCCGCCAGTGCGAACCAGTACTTCGTATCCGGATGGCCTTTCGACCGGGCCGCGCTCGCAGTCAGGAACAGCAGGGCCGCGCTGGAAAGCGCCAGGAGAGAGCTGAAAAAGGTGGGGACGTTCAATTCATTGTCGACGTTGAACAGCTGGACCAATCCCTTGACACTGTCGTACCCGAACTGGAAACGGACGAATTGCCCGGCAACGCTGGCAAGCAAAAGAAGAGCAACGATGAACAACAGGTTGACGACGATCCGTCGCGAATCGATGGACAGTTGGTTTGGCACGGCTCTCTCCCGGTTGACGCAATCCACCAGGCAGACTTGCCTTAGCGAGTTGCACTTTTGTAATATTTTGATAATGACATAATTATTACAAAGATGTCGTACGTTAGAATTCCGTTAAGAAAATGTGTCTGGAAGAGTATTTATTAAGTCAACATGGCAGGATTTCCGTTCCTGCCATGCGAAGGCGAATCAGTACCGGATGCGCATGACGAATGTGGCAGCCCGCACAGGTGAGCCCGGAGCTCAGGCCAGTTTCAATCGCGCAGCCGCGCCGAGCGCGTCGCGCAATCCATGGCTCGCCGTGTCAGCGGCTCCATTGACATAGCCGCGTGCGAACGCCGCATCGTGCGCATGCCCGCTGTTCTCCAGCACCGGCAGCAGCTTGTCCGCCACCGCCAGGTCGTTGAGGTGACCGAGGCGATCCTGCAGCGCCGACAGCGACTTCGCATACGCCTTGACCTCCTTGGCCGGCAGCAGGTCGCCGAAGAACTCGGCCGCATAGCGCGCCTTCTTGGCCGCGATGCGCACGCGGTGGCGTGCCGGCGCGTCGTGCTCGTCCAGCGCCTCGATGCGCTTGCGCAGGCGCTTCTGGGCCTTGCGCACCAGCGGCACCAGGCCATCCAGCGCCCGCTCGGCCAGCGGATCGTGCTTCGGCAGACCCGTCGCGGGACGCCACTGGCGGCCGCGCAGCCAGCCGTTCATCTGCAGCATCAGCTGGGTGTAGCGCGGCGAATGCAGGGTCGGCAGCATGGCCTTGTGCAGGGCGCGCGCGCGTTCCTTTGCCGCCGCCTGCAATGCTTCGGTGTGGATGCCATGGATGGCGGGCAGCGTGGTCTCGGCCAGCACGTCCCAGTCGCGCGTCGCGCCGAGCTCTCCGGACAGCCAGTCCAGGCCTTCCTTCAGCTCCGGCGGCAGCGGCGCCAGGTCGCCGACCATGTCGAGCAGGGCGCGCAGGCGGCGCAGGCCGACCCGCATCTGGTGCAGGCTCTCGACGCTCTGCACCAGTACGCCCGGCACGTTCGATTCGATCTGCGCCATGCAGTTCAAGCCCATGCACAGCAGCGCGTCTTCCATGCGCATCTTGCGCGTCAGGCGCACCTTGGCCGCCTTGACCGGGGCCGGCGCCGCACCCTGCAACAAGGCATAGCCGCGCGCTGCCTTGCTGTCGTTCGCGACCTCCAGCGGAATGTCCTGATGCAGGGCCAGCGCCAGCTCGAACAGGCGGGTCGGGTTGCCGCGCTTGAGTTCCAGTTCCAGTTCGCCCACGTCGACGCTGCGCTCGTTCGCGTCGATGCTGCCGCTGTCGAGCGCGCACTCGACCAGCTGGCCGCCGGGCAGGCCGATGTCCCAGGTGGTGCGGTGGGTGGTGCTGGTGAACACCGGCTGCAGCTGGCCGGTGATCGCGGGCGAGGACAGCACCTCGCGCAGCCGCTGCGGCTTGACCTGGCGCGCCAGCTCGGCCGGATCCGGCTGCGCGTTATCCAGGCTGGATTCCCACTCGCCGCGTTCGTGCAGCGTGGGCGAGCCGGCGGACGCGGTCTTGACGGTCTGGATCCAGGCGTCGCCATCGCGCCGCACGCGCAGGCTCAGGCCGGCGCGCCAGAGGTCGAGGGCCGGGGTGTCGTAATAGGTGTCGGTCAGCTCGTGCTCGCGGCGCGCGGCCTCGGGCAGGTTCGCGAGCAGGGGATGCTCGCGCATGCGCGCCACGTCGGACGCGGCGATCTTCAGTTTGAGTTCGGTTTCCATTGAATTTCCTCGCAAATCATTATTCGTTCTGTCGAGTCCATCTTACTGTGCGCTGTCCGGAATCCCGTTTCGATGTGACATCCGGATGACATCGTCCCGCCGGCAGGCGCGTCATGCGCATATGCCAGGTGCTCACCTTGCTAGAAGCTGATTAGGCGGTCTATCTTGATGAAGAGGCGAGGACACGAGGCCATCATTCAAGGGGGAAGTTGATGTTCATCAAATTGTTGTCTGCCTGCCTGTTGGCCGTCTGCACTGTGCGGCCAGCCTTTGCGGCGCCGGTCTATACCTTGACGCCATATAGCGGCAAGTACTCGTCGGCCATCGCCATGAACGAGCGGGGCGAGGTTGCTGTCAATAACCACGAAGCTACTATTCCGAACCGCGCTTCGCTGAACTGGCCGGGCGGCTATCTCGACTATGGCACACTCGGGGGCTCGAATGCCGAGGTGTACGGCATCAACAATCGCGGCGGCGCCGTCGGCGTATCCGACCTCGCGCACGGCGGGCAGGCCGGCTTCCTCTACTCGGATGGAACGATGCGGGAATTCTTGCCCAGCCGGGACCTGGGTCCGCCTACGCTCATCAACGACCGTGGCGATGTCGCCGGAAGCGGCAATGACCGCCCCTTCCTGTACAGCCAGGGCAAACTCGAACAGTTTGGGACGAGCAATAGCAGCGTGAGCGATATGAACGAATCCGGCGTCGTGGTCGGCGCGCTGAACTTTCCCGGCGGCCGCGGGCATCCTTTCATGTATAGCGAAGGAAAGTTGACCGACCTGGGCACGGTCGGATGGTCATATGGCACTGCTACTGCGATCAACGACGTGGGCGCGATCGTCGGTTATGGGGCGACCGATGCAGGCGTGCCGGGCGCCTTCCTGTTTCAGGATGGCGTCGTGCACAGGCTCGACGATCTTCCCGCAGGCAGCATGCCGTCCGATATCAACAACCTCGGCGACATCGTCGGCATCGCCGGCGAACGACCCTTCCTCTACCGCGACGGGATCTTGTTCGACCTGGATAGCCTGCTGCCGGCAGGCCGGAATTTTGCCCTGCGCGATGCGCTCGACGTCAACGACCGGGAACAGATCCTTGCAGGAGCCTGTTTTACCGGCAACGACGCGGCGTCCGGCTGTTTCGGCGCCGTGCTCACGCCGGTGCCGGAACCCCGGGCCTGGCTGATGCTGCTGGCCGGCATGGTGGCCGTCACCGCCTGCCGTGCGCGGCGCAGCCGCTGAGCGCGCGGCCGGCGCTTCCGTCGCCATCCTGGCGCGTGTCGTGGCGCTCGGCCGGGGACATGTCGCGCCGGAGTGCGGGCACGTATCGCCGGACGATGAATCCATGATGAAGCTGCAGAACACGCAACGCAATGTGCTCCTGATGGCGTTCGTCGGCGCGGCGCTGGCAGCCGGCGGCTTGCTGTCGGCGCTCGGGGACGGCCGCACGGCGGGCGGGGCCTGGGCAGTGGGGGCGGGCGTCGTCCTGCTCGCCGTTCTGGCCGATGCCGCCGTCGCCTTGTGGCGCAGGCAGTTCGGACTCGACCTGATCGCCGTCGTCGCGATCGCCGGCGCACTGGCCCTGCAGGAGAGCCTGGCGGCAGCCGTGATCGCCCTGATGTTTGCCAGCGGCCGCGCCCTGGAAGACTACGCGGAAAAGCGCGCGCGGGACGAGATGTCGGCGCTGCTCGCGCGCGCGCCCCGGTACGCCAACCGCCATGAAGACGGCGCCGTGGTCCGGGTGCCGCTGGCGGCGGTGGCGCCTGGCGACCGCCTGCTGGTCCGGCCCGGCGAAACGGTGCCGGTCGACGGCGCCCTGTCCGGCTCCGCCATCCTGGACGAGTCGAGCCTGACCGGCGAATCGCTGCCGGTGACCCGCGCGGCCGGCACTGCGGTCGGCAGCGGCGCCGTGAACGCGGGGGACGCCTTCGACATGCTGGCCACCAGCACCGCCGAGAACAGTACCTTCAGCGGCATCATCCGCCTGGTCCGGGCGGCACAGGCGTCGAAGGCGCCGGCGGCGCGCCTGGCCGACCGCTACGCGCTCCTGTTCGTTCCGCTGGCCCTGGGGACCGCGGGACTCGCCTGGCTCCTGACAGGGGATCCGAATCGGGCCCTTGCCGTGGTCGTGGTGGCCACCCCGTGCCCGCTGATCCTGGCGGTGCCGGTCGCCATCGTCAGCGCGATGTCGCGCTGCGCCCAGCGCGGGGTGCTGGTCAAGCACGGCGCCGCGCTCGAAAAGATGGCGCAGGTCGAGACCATCTTCTTCGACAAGACGGGTACGCTCACCGGCGGCAGGGCGCGGCTGGCGGCGAGCGCGAACGACCCGGCGCTGCGGCCGGAGCAGGTGCTCGGCCTGGCCGCCTCGCTGGAGCAGCTGTCGGGCCATGCGATCGCGCAGGCCGTGGTGGAGGCGGCGCGCGAACGCGGCCTGCGCCTGGACACGCCCGCCGGCGCCAGCGAGGCGCCGGGCGCCGGCTTGAGCGGCCGTGTCGGGGACCGGGAGGTGCGTGTCGGCAGCTACGCCTTCGTGGCGGGAAATGCGTCCCGCCCCGCCTGGGCGGCCGGCATCCTGGAACGGGCCGGATACGACGGCTCCGCCGTGGTCTGCGTGGCCGTGGACGGCAGCTTGTGCGGCGTGCTCCTGATGGCCGATGCGGCCCGGCTGGATGCGCCCAGGGCGCTGCGGCTGCTGAAGGCCTGCGGCGTGAAGCGGATCGCCATGCTGACCGGGGACCGCCGCGATGTGGCCGAAACGATCGCCAGGTCCTTGGGCATCGACAGCGTCATGCCGGACCAGACGCCGGCATCGAAGCTCGAGGCCATCGCGATGGCGCGGGCGGGCGGGGTGACGATGATGGTGGGTGACGGCATCAACGATGCGCCGGCCCTCGCCGCCGCCGATATCGGCGTGGCGATGGGCGCGCGCGGCGCCGCCGCGGCCGCCGAATCGGCCCAGGTCGTCCTGCTGGTCGACCGGCTGGACCGTCTCGCCTTCGCCGTGCGGATCGCCCGCGGCACGCGCAGGATCGCCCTCCAGAGCGTGGCCGCGGGGATGGGCCTGTCGATCGCGGCGATGATCGCCGCCGCATTTGGCTACCTGCCGCCGGTGGCCGGGGCGGTGCTGCAGGAATCGATCGACGTCGCGGTGATCCTCAATGCGCTGCGCGTGCTGCGCCTGGACATGGCGCGCGCCGGCCGCACCATGGGGCCGGAAGAGGTCGCGAAGCTCAGGGAGGAACATGCCCGGCTGCTGCCGCTGGTCGACCGCGTCGCCTCCCTGGCGGACGGAACCGATGACATGCCGATGCCCGCCTTGATCGCCGAACTCGTCCAGCTCAATGCCGCGCTGCAGGAGCACTTGCTGCCGCACGAGTCGCAGGACGACGCCGCCCTGTATCCGCGGCTGGCGCGCATGATGGGAGGAGAAGACCCGATGGCATCGATGAGCGGCACCCATCGCGAGATCTTCCGGCTCAGCCGCGCCGTCGAGCGCTACGCCACCCTGGGCGCGTGCGACGACGGCGCGTCCAGGATCGCGCTGCGCCGCACCCTGTACGCGCTCGAGTCGATCCTGCGCATGCACTTCGTCCAGGAAGAGGAGATCTACGACGGCCTTTCCGCCTGACGCCCGCCTGCATCAGGATCACATCGTAATTTTTTGATGCTCCATCACCGTCTGATGGCATCGTTCAATTCATGTAAGCCTTTGTTTTATATTGGTTTATTGTCTGTATCGTCCTTTGACGTACCATGATGTCGTCACTAGTATGCCTAGCTAGCGAGCGCATGACGCACGAGCTGACGACGCAGGCCTTATGGCGCGCCTTGAGCCACAAGCGGCCGGTTTCGGAGATCGGCCATTCGGGCCGTGGACCCAGTACTGCACTCCTACCAAGCGCCGGTGGCGCAATTCGACATGCGTACGTCGATGTCGCTTTGCGGTAACTGCGATGACAACGCGCCGATGAAGAGCTTCTGAGACACACTGAAGAATGAACTTGTCCATCATCGCCGCTATACCACCGATGATGAGGCGAGCCCTCGATTCAAGAAAATATTGAAATCTTTTATAACCGACAGCGGCGCCATTCCCGCATCGGCTTTGTTCTGCCAACATTATTCGCCGAATTCTTCAGCGAACAGCGACAGGGGTAAGAAAAGCGTGTCCGTTGCTTACAGCAGACCTGATCCTTCAAAATCTTCCTTTTGCCAGACATTCTTACCGTTCAGCCAACACTTTCTCATGCCAGGTGTGTAGAGGATTTTCATCCTCAAGTCGTTTAGCTCATCACACAACAGTGAGGCAGCGTCAGTCACTGCGCTACGTGCCATTCCTGGCGCATAAAAAAACGGATCCACGTCGAAGTGGATCCGTTGCATCCCTCTAGTCGACCGGGATTACCCGGTCGGTTGCCGGTCAGGGCAAGAAGCGGTCGTGGAACTCTGGTACGCCGATGAAGGCGCCAATGACTGCTTCCTGGGACACGCCGTGCTCGATCTTGTCCATCCAGAAGTCGAAGCCAGCGCTATCCGGAGTACGGCCGAGCAGGCCCGTATACGCCAGTGCCACCGTTACCGTGCCATCCATGTGTGCGATGTTTTCGGCCGACTCGCTCAGAGCAAGCAGGACGTCGCCCCGGCTCGCGCCGTTGTCCATCGACTTCGTCCACGCCTGCAGTTCCGATGCGCCAACCGCGCGGTCCAGGACATTGTGGTACAGCTGCGAAATGAAGCTGGCATTGTCCAGGGCGCCGTAGATCGTCTTGAATTCGGCGCTCTCAGCGAAGCCTTTGGCAACTTCGGCCTGGGTCATGCCGCCTTTCATCGCACCTAGCCAGGCGCTCAGGCCAGCATCGTCCGGCACGCGGTCCATTGCCCCGAGGTACAAGCGGGCCACGGTACCAGCCATGCTTTGGAATTCAGCCGAATGGAGGAAGGCGTTGGCGACCTGTGCACGGTCCAGCGTGCCCTTGTCGATCAAGCCTTTCCAGAAGTCAAGTCCGCCCGATTCCGCCTCGCGGAACAGGGTATCGCGGTACATCTGCATCACGAACAGTTTGCTGCTGCCAAAGACATCGTTGTCCTTCGTGCCGACAGTGAGGCCATTTGCTGCTTCCAGGTGATCCGGGAACTGGTCGTTGTCCATATCGTCCGCCAGCTTGGTCGTGATGCCCCAACCGGCTGCACCCGGGTCAGTGATGATGCCGTCAGCCTTGCCGTCCTCGTCGAACTGGCCGCCATCGGTAATCTTGAAGTCCAGGCGCAGCTTGTTGCCCTCGGCTACCACCTTGCCGCCATATTCTTCGCTCGCAAGGTTGACCCAGTCGCCATACTTGTCGACCTTCCAGTAGCCGTTCACGGCCACCGACTTGTCGACATACAGGCTGAACGACTCGGTGGCGCCAGCCTGGGCGACCTTCGACGTGAAGGCAATCATGCCCATTGGATGGCTCATGCCCACTGGCAAATATCCTGGCGAATCGATTTGCTCGAAGGTCAGCAGCTTCGACAGGCTGCCGGCATCCACCTTGCCTTCGTGCGAGTCGGCCACCAGCGTCACATAGGATTGCATCGCGCTGCCGTCGGCATTCTTGATGTCGTGGCGCACCAGCGGGGCCGAGGACACATTGGCCTGGCGGGTATCAGCGATGCCGTCGCCGTTGCCGTCGCCGGACAGGCCGCCGGTATGGAGCGCGGGCGCCTTCGACTCGGTTGTCGAATCGATGCCGTCGTTATCGTCATCGGTGTCGAGATTGTCGGGGATACCGTCCTTGTCGGTATCCAGGCCCATTTCCTCGTTGTCCGGCTGGCCGTCGTTGTCGCCATCGACCGGGGTCGACGGCGGGCTGAACGGGGCTTGGCTGGCCAGTTTGAACTCGGTACTGGCCGCGGTCCCGCTGGCATCGGTGCCGGTCAGGCGAATTGTCAGGTTGACCGCTTCGCCGGTCTTGCCGCTGAAGGTGCCGGTGGATTCGTCGAAGGTCAACCAGCTTGGCAGTGGACCGGTGCTGCCGTCCGCGTTCACCACTACCGCCGTGATGTGCAGCGGATCGCCATCGCCATCGACGAAGGTGTCGGACGGCAGCTTATAGTCGAGCGCGGTACCAGTGGTGAATTGCGGCGGCACCGGTTGCTTGCCCACCGTCGGCACGTCGTTCAGGTTGCCGCTCAGATTGACGACGAAATCGTCGTAGACTGTTGCGCCCGCGGCATCGGTCACCTTGACACGCACCGTCAGTGGCGACTCGGCTCCTGCCGGCGGATTACCGCTGAAGGTATTGGTCAGCGGGTCGAAGTGCAGCCAGGCCGGGAGCGGCTTGGTTCCGCCGCCGTTGCCGTCGGCCAGGCCGACGGTATAGTCCAGCTTCTCGCCGTCGCCGTCCGTGAAGGTGTTGGTCGGAATCGGGAACGAGAACGTGCCGGAACCATTCTTGGCCTGGTCGGGGATCGGGGTCGTCACCACCGGCAGGTCATTGGTGTCCTTGAAGCTCCAGGTGAAGGTGTCAGTGCCCTTGTTGCCGAACGGGTCGGTCGCGGTGACCTTGATGGTCAGCGTCTTGCCGTCGAGGCCGGCCGGCGGGTTGCCGCGCAGGGTGCCGGTGTCCGGATCGATTTTCAGCCAGGTCGGCAGCGGCGAGCCGTCGTCCAGCGTCGCGCTGTATTTCAGCACGTCGCCGTCGACGTCGACGAAGTTCGACGGCAGTTCCTTCACGCCCGGTCCGTAACCCGGGTCGCCGGCAACCGTGCCCGGCACCGGGCCGCGCGGCGGCAGCGCCGCCGGCGCGTCCTGCACCGAGACCACGTTGATGTGCGAGTAGCCGACGTCGCCCTTGTGGTTGTCGATATCGGTCGACTGGATCGTGATGACGCGCTGGGCCTGGTCCGGATGCTGCGAGGTGTTCTCGTAGGTGAT
This sequence comes from Massilia phyllostachyos, assembly GCF_021044825.1. Lineage (GTDB taxonomy): Bacteria > Pseudomonadota > Gammaproteobacteria > Burkholderiales > Burkholderiaceae_D > Telluria > Telluria phyllostachyos. Next base: position 764,609 of record NZ_JAJNOC010000001.1, read on the forward strand.
CGCACGCAGGGCGCGCTGGTACAGGCTGGGAGCGATGTCGCCCGACAGCGTGATCGAGGTGGTGCCGTTGCCCGTCACCGTCAGGCCCAGGCCGGTCAGGGTCGTCACGGTCGCCGCCGGAATGCCCAGCGTTTCGCTGCCGGCGTCCTTGACGTTACTGATGGACACGACCACGGATTTCAGGTGGCTATCCTCGTCGGTGATGGTCGAGTCCGCGCTAGCGATGCGCACCGGCGCGTCGTCCTCGGTGTAGGTAGTGGTGTAGATCAGGCCTTCGGCCCCGCCGTTGGTGTCGATCGCCGGCGCCCAGATGTTGTCGATCGTGGTGACCGCGGTGGCGGACAGCGAGTGGCCCGGATCGGTGATCGAACCATCCCTGACCGTGACCGTGACCGTGCGTTCGCCATGGTATGCGTTCGGATTGGCGTTGCGGTAGCTGACGCTCTTGATCGCCGCCTCGTAGTCGGCCCAGGTACCGGCGCCGCTCAGGCTCAGCGACGGCGTACCGTTGCCACTGATGACAATCGTGCCCAGGCTGCCGGCGTAGTTCGCTCCGAACGACGAGTTCAGGGTCTCGTAGATTGCGCCCGACTCGTTATCGATCGCGCCGGAAGTGATCGCCACGGTCGCCGAGGTGATCGTATCCGGCTGGGTGGCGCCCAGCTTGTCCACATCGGCGATTTTCATGGTCGGCGCCGCGATGGCGACCGCATTGCCGCGAATCAGGAAGTCGGCTTTGTAGCCGGTACCCGCCACGTTGGCATCCAGGTCGAGGGTCGGCGCATCGTTGACGTGGGTGACGCTGATGCTGGCCTTGTCGCCGGCCAGCGAGAACGCGGTGGTGCCGCCCCGAACCTCGACGCTGGCCTTGGTGCCGTGCGTGCCGCTCGAGCCGTCCCACAGGTAGTAGTCGAAGGTGGCGATGGCGCCGTTGTCGGTGTCCGGCACGAAGCGGAGCTTGTCGGTCGAGGCCAGCAGCAGGGCCTGGCCGGCCGCCACGGCGCCGACGGCGTTCCAGGTCGTGCCGTTGTCGGTCGAGAACTGCCACGTGCCGCCGTCGGCCGGGCCCTCGTTCTTCAGATTGTAGATGGCCACGCCACCATCCCAGCGCTCGCCCGGAGCGCCGACGGTGCCCTTGGTGGCGAAGTCGACGTCGGTGAAGAAGCTGCGCTCCTCGCCCGCTGCCGGGGTCGAGGCGCCGTCGACCGGACGCACCAGGTCGCCAATCAGGTTGCCGGCGCTGGCGACGTTGTTCTCGTCGATGACGCTCAGATGCGGGGTGCTGGTGCCGGCATTGACCAGCACCGGAGCATCGTTGACCGGAGTGACGTCGATGGTGAGCGTGTTCGGGCTCAGGTCGAAGTCGGCGCCACTGTTGGCGGTGCCGCCGTCATCCTGCACCTGGAAGGTGAAACTGCTGTGGCCCTGGCCATTGGCGTCGGCCACCGGCGCGAACACCAGCTTGCCCGCGCCGATGTCGGCCACCGTGACGCGCTGGCCAGCCTCGACGGCGACGCCGCCGAGGGTCAGCTTGCCTGCCGTTGGGAGGGTCGTGATGGTGACCGAAGCCAGCTGGTTGGCGGTGTTCGACACCGCATCCTTCGGATCGGTGAAGCCGAAATCGGCGGCCTGCAGAGCATATGGGGTGTCTTCCAGGGTGGTAACGACGCCATTGGTGCCGGCGGGGGCGTCGTTCACCGCGGTGATCGACACGCTGGCTTCGCTGACCTTGACGTCGCCGCCGCCGTCGTTGGCATACAGGCTGATCACTGCGCCCGGGGCGCCGTTGTCGTCAAGGGCGCCGGTGTACTTGATCGCTGCCAGGTTCTTGAGGTAGGCGTTGACGTCGCTCATCGAACCTGTCAGTACCAGCGTACCGGTGCCGCTGCCGGTCACGGTCACGCCGGTGCCGTCGGCGGCTGCGAGGGTGCCTTCACTGGCGACCAGTTTGAAGCTGAAGCCGGTGCCGCCGTCGCTGTCGGTGATGTTGACGTTCGAGAGGTCGATGGTGGCTTCGGTGTCCTCGATCACGCTGACGGTCGGCGTAGCGAGCACTACCGGTGCGTCGTTGGCGCCCTTGACGGTGACGGTCAGCACGGCGGTATCGGTCAGGCCGTCACGGTCGACCACGGTGTAGTTGAACGCGTCGATCAGAGAGCTGCCGACGTTCATCTTCTGGACATCGCCCTGGTTCTGGTCGACTTCGTACACGTAGGCCCCCGTGGCCTTGTTCACCGTCAGTGTACCGTAGTTGCCCTGGATTACCAGGAAGGCGCCATCGTCGCGGGCGTCCGAGCCCAGGCCTTCGGAGGAGCCGACGCGCAGCGACTGAATCGCCTTGGTGTCGCCGGCGTTGGCGTCGGTCACCGCGGCGAACAGGTCGCCGGTCGGGTTCTGGCCGCCGGCACTGTTGTTCTGTCCGCCCCTCTCGACCGCATCGACATTGACGTTCGATGCCACCGGTGCGACCGAACCCAGCGCGATCTTCGAACCCGTCGCAGTGGCGGTTTCGGTGGTGTTCTGGTCGTCGGTATAGGTCGCCTTGACGTGAATATGCTTGCCGCCATCGGCATTCGTGATGGTGTAGGTGCTGTACGTGGCACCGTCGATCGCGGTCCAGGTGGCGCCGTTATCGGTCGAGGTTTCCCACTGATAGGTCGGAATGGCGCCGGACAGGCCGTCGATGTCCGACAGCGTGGCGCGCAGCTCGCTGCCCACGGACAGCGAACCGCTGAAGGTCAGGACGCCGGCATCGTTCACGTTGACAACCGGTCCCAGCGCGTTGGCGACCGGGCTTTCCGCCACGCCGCCGCCGTCGAGGTAAAAGGCCTGGACGCGCACCTGCTTGCCCACTTGGGCCTGGCCCAGCGTGAACTGGTCGCCGGTCGCGTTGGCGATGTCGTTCCAGGTCGCGCCATTGTCGCTGGACGCTTGCCACTGGTAGACGACGTTGACGTTCTGGTTGCCGTTGTTGGCATCGGTCACCGTGGCTTTCAGGACGTCGTTCTGCAGCAGGGTGCCGCCGTTCTGGTCGACGATGTTCACCACACCCACGGTGTTGGTGTCGTTGGTGCCGACGGTGGCGGTGTCGGTAACGTCCTGCAGGTTCAGGGTGAAGCTCGACGACGCGGACTTGCCGCCGGCATCGGTGCCGGTGACGACGATGTTCAGGTAAGGCGTGCCGCCGGTTGGGACACCACTGAAGGTATGGGTGGCGGCATTGAACGTCAGCCAGGACGGCAGCGGGCTACCGTCGGCCAGCTTGGCGCTGTAGGCGATGTCGGCGGAAGGGCCATCGGCGTCGTCGAACAGGTCGCCGAAGGTGAAGCTGAAATTGCTCGTATCGGTGTGGGTCTTGTCGCCAAGCGCCTGGCTGCCGATGAGCGTGGGCGCATCGTTGGGATCGACGATGTTCAGGACGACCGGCTGGGTGGCGGAGGTCGCGGCGCCATTCTCGAACGCGGTGACCAGCAGGTTCAACTTGCCTGCCGAGCCGTCCGGCGGGTTGCCCGAGAAGGTACCTGTTTGTTCGTCGAAGTGCAGCCAGGCCGGCAGCGCCGTAGTGCCGTCGGACAGGGTTGCCTTGAAGGTCTGGGCGACGCCAGCCTTGTCGAGCTGGAAGCTCCCCGCCGGCAGCTGGAACTGCTTGTCGCCGGCGCCGGTCCAGGTGTGTTCCGGCACCGGAGTGCCCGCCGTGCTGGTCGGGTGGTTGCCGCGGTCGAAGGTGAGCGCGAAGGTGGTGCTGCTGGTAGTGCTGCCGTCGTTCGCGCGGACTTCAACCAGGTTGGTGTCGTTCGCCGTGGTGCTGTCTCCGGTCAGCTTGCCGGTAAGCGGGTCGAAGCTGAAGGCGGAGGTACCGTTGGCGCCGGTGACATCGAGGCCATTCACCAGCACGGTATAACTCAGCGGATCCCCATCGGGATCGGTGAACGTGGTGTCCGGGATCGATACGGTATAGGCGGGGTTGTCGGCCACGACCTTGGGGGCGATCGGTGCGCTCAGCACCGGCGCGCTATTCCCCACCGTCAGCTTGAAGGTGTCGCTGACGCTGTACTCGCCGTCGCTTGCGGTGACCTTGATCTCGTAGTCGCCGATGTCGGCGCCCTTGGTCGAGAAGGTGCGGCTAGCTGCATCGAACTTGATTTCGTTCGGCAGCGCGCTGCCATCGGCCAGGGTCGCGGTATAGGTCAGGCCAGAGCCTTCGGCATCGGTAAAGGCCGTGGACGGCAGCTGGTAGGCCCAGTCGCTGGTGGTGGCGCTCACGTCCGGCATCTTGCCGGCATGTGCCAGCGGCTTGTCGTTGACGCCCGAGATGTTGACGTCATAGGTCTGCACCGACGAGGCGCCAAGCGAATCGGTAACACGGAACTCGAAATGGTCGATGACGTTCGTGTTGGCCGGCAGTGCGTTGACGGCGACTTCGTTTGGCGTGTAGGTCCAGGCGCCGGATGCCTTGTCGATGCTCAGGGTGCCGTAGAGGCCGGTACGCACGATATGGCCGTGGCCATCGTCGTTGCCGCCGCGGATGCCATAGCTGAACGTATCGCTTTCGACGTCGTGGGCGGCCAGCGTACCGGACATACCGGTACCGGCGGCGGCGATGGCGCCGCCGGCGTCGTAGGCATCGGTGTCGGCCAGGGCGCCGGACGCCGGGGTGGAATCGAAGCGTGGAGCGTCGTTGACTTCGGTCACCGTGGTGCCCAGGCTCACGCCGCCAGCCGATACCGCCGATGTGGCGTCGTCGGTCGTGGTGTCGAACAGCTGCCTGCCCGGTCCGTTGGTATAGGCGCCGGCATACGAACTGTCGACCGCGTGGATGGTCAGGCCCCCCGGGGCGGCGGCGGCGTTGTGCGCCACGCTGCCGCTCGGATAGTCGGCGCCCGGCAGGAAGCGCAGCTTGGCCGTGGCGGCGAGCACCAGGCCGCTGGCGTTGGACACGGCGCCGACGTCGTTCCAGTTGCTGCCATCGGTGCTGTATTGCCACTTGCCTTGCGCCACGCTCGCCGCGTTGCCGGTGATGACGATGCCGCCCAGGCTATCGGTCGGGCTATACGTGTTATCGGCGTCGGTGAATTTGTTGCCGAACAGGCTGCTCACGGTGGCGCCGATCGGGTTGGCGGCGTCCTCCAGCACGCCGGCCAGCATGGCGCCGCCCGTAAAGACCGGCGCGTCGTTGACACCGGCGACATTCAGGGTGGTCGTGGCGGTAGTCTTGGCGCCGTTGCCGTCGGCTGCAGTGATGGTCAGCGTACGGCTCGGCGGCGCGTCATGGGCGGTGTTCTGGTAGGTGATCTGCTGGGCAATGGAGGTCGTGACGGCGTCGGTGACCTTGTTGCCGAAGACCTTGAAATTGTCCACGTACAGCGAGCCGCCGGCCGCACGGCCGCCGGTTGCGTCCCACGTACCCGAGACGAACACGAAACGGTAGTCGCCGCTGGTCGGAACCGTGACGCTGGCGGTAGTCCAGGGAGTGGTCTCGCTGGCATTGGCGCCGGTGCGGTTGAGCACGACGGTAGCCTGGCCGGTCTGGGCATTGAGCAAATAGCCAAATGCATCGAAAGCATCGGAGCCGCCGGCTGCCTTCCAGTCGAAATACAGGACGTCGCCTTTCGACGCTTCGAACACGTTGGACATCGCATACGGGCCGTGGACGGTGTCATAACCCTGTGCCGTCTGCATGTCGCTGTACAGCCGCAACGAGCTGTTGCCGCCACCCGGGCTGGCCGTCGAACCGCCGGCGGCGATTTGCGAATTGAACGAGGCGCTGACAGGCGCTTCGTTGTCGCCACCGGAATTGGGTGCGAAGGTAGTGTCTTCGGGCGACACGAAACCGCCGATCACGGTCGTGCCGAGATTGACCCATTGGTTGCCGATGGTCCAGCCGGTAACGCTGCCGCCGTTCGCCTCGAAGCTCGGGTTGGTGAAGTTGGCCGAGAAGTTGACCTGCAAGGCTTTGCCGTTCACGCCGTTGAAATTGGCGTCGATCGAGCCGATCGCGTCCTTGCCAGTGCCATTCCCGAGGTACACGGTACCGTCGTCGACGGTCACGGCGCCAGCTGCGTTGGCGTTGGCCGCGCTTTGCAGTTGAAGGACATCGGCGCCGTTCGCACTGCCGACCTCGTAGCGGACATAACCACCGCCATACGCGCTACCGCCATTGAAGGTCACGTTATTGTTGACCGCGATGGCTTGGGCGCCTTCGGTATAGGTAATGCTCGGGGCCAGCCCGTTGATGGTCGGTGCCGCCAGCGTCCCTTGCATGGCATTGGCCGCGATGGTCGCGGTCTCGATGCTGCCGGTGCTGGCTTCCAGCGTCCAGTCGCCGCCCAACGACGTGGCTCCGGTAAGGTTGGTGGAAGCGGCGACGTCGGCGCCGGTGGCGGCTGCCAGGGTTGCCATGAATGCCTGGCCGGTCGGACCGGCGGCGACATCGCAACCGTACAGCAGCAGGTCGGCGCCTTGCTTCAGGGAGGCGCGGATAACGGCGAAGTCTGCACTATGAGTATCGAAGCTGTTCAAACCGATGGTAACCGATCCGAGCTGCAGAACGCCGGCGCTGCCGTGGCTGAATATGTGTACGCCCGTGACGTCGCGGTGCTGCGCGAGAGCGGTGGCGATCTGACTCAAGCCATCGATGTTGGCATCGAGGCGAATCACTTCCGCACCTTGCGGTAAGCTGTCGAGGATGGCCTGCACATTGTTGATGGCGGCGTCAATGAAAATGATTTGTTTCGTAACGGCAGTCGTCATGGGGTACACGTAAAGAAAAGGTGGGTATCACTTTCGTCTCGTTGCGACGGTAAGTGATCGGCTGAACAGAGCAGGATAGGTGGTCGGCTCATTAGAGCTGAAAAGGCTGGCTCTCTTTTTACTGGTGACTGTGAAGAATGGTAGCAATCATCTTGCCGCGCAGGAATAGTCCTACAAAAAAATATCGTTACCGAACAACAAAATCTGTAGCAGTATGGTATCAAGCAGCCCCTGTTTTTTGCTTTTATAGCTAGATTGACAAGCTAGGCTAGCAAACAAATATTGTCATTTTATTATGTAAAGTATGCAAGCTGCGTGACATGAAGGATTCCCATCCCATCTGAGGGCAAGGATGCGAGCCTGTGGATTTGCGACTGGGCCAATGCAGCAGACGATCATGAAGATGCCCAATAGCGGTTACAACACCGGTACGCAGGCTCAGATTGTCGTCAGAATGGGTTTGATCCCGAGCGGTATCGTGCGGGTGCGGGGACTCAAGAAAACAACAGGCGTGCTTGTCCTGTTTGTTCTGGCCTACAACTGCATGAGTTACATGGCGCTTGAGAGAATGATGATCAACGGATCAAATTTTTGCGGACTGAACTGCCTAATAGGGCATGACGTGAAATGGAACATCAATCTCTGGCATGCTAATCAGGACAATTGACGGACTGAACGCGCTCTAGCAAGCACTAACAGTCCAGCCCAGTCCGCCGAAAATCGAAAACCTCACATCCGGGCACTGATTGGTACACGTAATACTGTACGAGCCACCACGTCGAGTCGCCAAGTCCTCTACACAGCGCGGTACCGAAACTATCTCATCGTTATTAAGTTTCTGCTTACATCAAAATCACGTCGTATTGTTCCTGGTGATAGCCTTTCTCCACCTGCAACGAAATCCGCTTGCCGATGAAGTCCCCCAGCATCGCCAGGTGCTGCGATTCCTCTTCCAGGAACAGGTCGACCACCTCTTGGGATGCGACGATGCGGAATTCGCGCGGGTTGAACTGCTTGGCTTCGCGCAGCAGTTCGCGCAGGATCTCGTAGCAGATGGTGCGCGAGGTTTTGACTTGCCCCTTGCCGCTGCAGGCCGGGCAGGGCTCGCACAGGATGTGGGCCAGCGACTCGCGCGTGCGCTTCCTCGTCATCTCGACCAGGCCGAGCGCCGAGAAGCCGCTCACCGAGACCTTGGTGCGGTCGCGCGCCAGGGTTTTCTTGAGTTCCGCGAGCACGGCGTTGCGGTGCTCGTTGTTCTCCATGTCGATGAAGTCGAGGATGATGATGCCGCCCAGGTTCCGCAGGCGCAGCTGGCGCGCGATCGCGTGCGCGGCTTCCAGGTTGGTCTTGAAGATGGTGTCGGCGAAGTTGCGGCCGCCGACGTAGCCGCCGGTGTTGACGTCGATGGTGGTCATCGCCTCGGTCTGGTCGACGATCAGGTAGCCGCCGCTTTTCAGGTCGACGCGGCGGCCCAGCGCGCGCAGGATTTCTTCCTCGACGCCGTACAGGTCGAACAGCGGGCGCTCGCCGGTGTAGTGGACCAGGCGCGAGAGCACGCTCGGGGTGTAGACCTGGGCGAAGTCGACCAGCATGTTGAAGTTTTCGCGCGAGTCGACCTGGATGGTCGCGGTCTCGTCGTGGACGAAGTCGCGCAGCACGCGCTGGGCCAGGTTCAGGTCCTGGTAGAGCAGGGAAGTCGGCGGGCGGGTGCGCGCGCCCTGCACGATGGCGCCCCAGGTCTTGCGCAGGTAGTCGACGTCGGCCGACAGGTCCTGGTCCGAGGCTTCCTCGGCCTGGGTGCGCACGATGTAGCCGCCCTTGCCGTCCTTCGGCAGCAGGCCCGCCAGGCGGGTGCGCAGCAGTTCGCGGTCGGCTTCCTTTTCGATCTTCTGCGAGATGCCGATGTGCTGGTCCTGCGGCAGGTAGACCAGCATGCGGCCGGCGATCGAGATCTGGGTCGACAGGCGCGCGCCCTTGGTGCCGATCGGGTCCTTGATGACCTGAACGGTCAGTACCTGGCCGTCAAACAGCAGCTTCTCGATCGGCATCGGCGCCGTAGCCGCGCCCTCGTGGCTGCGCGCTTCCCAGATGTCGGCGACGTGGAGAAACGCCGCGCGTTCCAGGCCGATGTCGATGAAGGCCGACTGCATGCCAGGCAGGACGCGCACGACCTTGCCGAGGTAGACGTTCCCCGCCAACCCGCGCGTCAGGGTGCGCTCGATGTGCAGCTCCTGGACCGCGCCCTGCAGGACCAGCGCCACGCGCGTTTCCTGCGGGGTGATGTTGATGAGGATGTCTTCGTTCATGGCCGGCCGTGCAGTATTGTTCAGAGCGACATGATACACGGTGGGCACATCCGCGGGACGACCGAACCCCGGTTTTCCGTAGGGTGGGCGCTCCCCCGCCCACGCGTTCAACCAGCTCGGATGTCGTCGAAATGCAGGCGTTAAACCGGGTAGCCGGCTTTGCGCAGAAGATTGGCCGTCTCGAACAGCGGCAGCCCCATGATCCCGGAATGGCTGCCCTCGATATGCTCGACGAATAAGGCCGCCAGCCCCTGGATGCCGTAGCCACCGGCCTTGTCATACGGCTCGGTCGTCGCGCAATACGCCCTGATCTGCGCCGGCGTCAGCTTGGCAAACCGCACCTCCGACAGCTGCGTGACCTGCTCCGCCACCCGCTCCGCATGGATCGCCACCGAGGTCAGCACCTGGTGCGTGCGCCCCGACAGGCGCTCGAGCATGGCAATCGCTTCCTTGTGATCGACCGGTTTACCGAGGATCTCGCCGTCGATGGTGACGGTGGTATCGGCCGTCAGCACCGGCCGCAGCGGCTGCCTGCGCTGCTGCAGCATGTTCCAGGCGAACGCGCCTTTTTCCTTCGCCACCCGGGCGACATACACGTGCGGGTCTTCGCCCGGCAGCACGTCCTCGCTGACGTCGGCGGCGCCGCGCGCCGGGTCGCTGCGCAGCATCAGCAACTCGAATTCGACGCCGACCTGGCGCAGCAGTTCGCGCCTGCGCGGGCTCTTGGAAGCGAGGTAGATTTTATTGTCGCGATGTCTCATGTGCTCATGGGGAAGGGAGCGGCCGGTTCAGACGCGGTGGTACGGGTGATTCTGGGTGATCGACCAGGCACGGTACAACTGTTCCGCAAGCATGACGCGCACGATTCCATGCGGCAGCGTCATGCTCGAGATGCGGATCATGCCTTCGGCTTTCGCCTTCAGGGCCGGATCGAGCCCGTCGGCGCCGCCGATCAGGAAGGCGGTGTCGCGCCCCTCCTGCTGCCAGGTTTCGAGCATCTGCGACAGACCGACGCTGGTCAGGTCCTTGCCGCGTTCGTCCAGGGCAATGATGCGCACGCCCTTCGGCAGCACGGCCTCGATGCGCTCGCGCTCGAGCGCCATCGCGGTGGCGGCGGTCTTGCTGCCGGAGCGCTCGACCGGCTTGATTTCCTTGAGCACGATGCGCAGCTCGGGCGGCATGCGCTTGGTGTACTCGCCGAAGCCGGACTCGATCCAGGCCGGCATCTTGTGCCCGACTGCGGCAATGATCAGCTGCATAAGAGACTTATTCTGCAGCCTTCTTCACGCGGCGGATCACCTTCTTCACCGGCTCGGCGTCAAGCGGAGCGGCTTTCGGCGTACGCTTCGGCGGCTTGGCCTTGGTGGCTTCGACGGCGGCGACTTCGCTCTTGCTCGGCGCAACCTTCACGGTCTTGCCGGTTGGGACCTTTTTCGCAGCCGGCTTCTTGGCGGCGGTGGTCGTGGTGGCGGCCGCTTTCTTCGCCGCAGGCTTGCGTTCCTTGACCGGCTGCGCTTCCGGTTCGTCCTTGTTGGCGGCCAGGTGCTTCGACTTGACCTTCGACTCGGCGGCTTCGGCCGCTTCCGGCGTCGACTTGCGCTTGGCGGCGCCCAGCTTGACCGGCTTGTCGCCCCAGATTTCTTCCAGGCGGTAGTACTGGCGGATGGCCGGCTGCATGATGTGGACGATCATGTCGCCCAGGTCGACCAGCACCCATTCGCCGGTGTCCTCGCCTTCCATGCCGACCACGTCGCCGCCGGCGGCCTTGACCTTGTCGCGCACCGAGGCGGCCAGCGCCTTGGTCTGGCGGTTCGAGGTGCCCGAGACGACGGCGATGCGGTCGAACAGGCTGGTCAGGTGCGTGGTGTCGAACAGGACGATTTCCTGGCCCTTGACGTCTTCGAGGGCGTCAACGACGAGGGTCTGCAGTTTCTTGATATCCATTAGCTTTTATATAAGTTATGTTGTTGAATATAGTCTAGCACTCCGCGCGGAACGAGCGCGCCAAGGTCTGTACCTTGATCCGCGCCGGTAGCCGGTTCCTTGCCGAGGGCGTTTCTAATCTGTGTGGCGGAAATATCCACCGCCAGGGTACGGGCCAGGCATACCTTGCCGTGCGACGCGGCGCGCACTTCCCCGGGCGCCGCCAGCCGCCGTGCGAGTTGGTCCGCCACCGCGGGCGGCAGCCGGTCTTCGTCCAGCGCATAGCCGGGACGCGCCGCCACTGCCAGGTTGCACAGCGCGAACAGCTCCTGCCAGTCGCGCCAGGTGTCGAGCTTTTGCAGCTGGTCGGCGCCCATCAGGAAGACGATCGAGGCTGCATCGCCGAGCTCCGCGCGCAATCCGCGCAGGGTCTCGACGGTGTAGGTCGGCGTCCCGCGGTCGATCTCGCGCGTATCGATCACGACATCGAACGATTCGCCGGCGAAGGCCAGTTCCAGCATGCGGATGCGATCGCGCTCGCCGGCCTGCAGGCTGGCCTTCTGCCAGGGCAGGGCCGGCAGGATGCGCAGCTCGTCCGGCCGCAATAATTCGGCGAACAGCGCGGCCAGTGCGACGTGGCCGTGGTGTACCGGGTCGAAGCTCCCACCCAGCAGGGCAACGCAGCGGGTCACGAGGCCAGCCAGTCCCGGTGCGGGAGAAAGTCCGAATACAGCGCCGCTTCAGGGCCGCCGGGTTCCGGATGCCAGTCGTAGCGCCATTTGACGATCGGCGGCATCGACATCAGGATCGCCTCGGTGCGCCCGCCCGACTGCAGGCCGAACAGGGTGCCGCGGTCCCAGACGAGGTTGAACTCGACGTAGCGGCCGCGCCGGTAGGCCTGGAAGTCGCGCTCGCGTTCGCCGTAGGGCTGGTCCTTGCGCGCGTTCACGATCGGCAGGTAGGCGTCGAGGAAGCCGTTGCCGACCTGCTGCACCATGGCGAACGATTGGTCGAAGCCGAGTTCGTTGAAATCGTCGAAGAAGATGCCGCCGACGCCGCGTGCTTCCTTGCGGTGCTTCAGGTAGAAGTACTCGTCGCACCACTTCTTGAAGCGCGGGTGCAGCTCAATGCCGTAGGGGGCCAGGGCGTCGTGGCAGGTGCGGTGGAAGTGGCGCGCATCGTCCATGTTGCCGTAATACGGCGTCAGATCCATGCCGCCGCCGAACCACCAGACCGGGTCCTTGCCTTCCGCGGTCGCTTCGAAAAAGCGCACGTTCATGTGCACGGTCGGGGCGTAGGGGTTACGCGGGTGCAGCACCAAGGAAACGCCCATCGCTTCCCAGGCGCGGCCCGCCAGTTCCGGCCGCGCGGCCATGGCCGAGGGCGGCAGGCTGGCGCCCATCACGTGCGAGAAGTTCACCCCGCCGCGCTCGAACACATTGCCTTCCTCGATCAGCCGCGAAATGCCACCGCCGCCTTCGGGGCGTTCCCAAGTGTCGGTCAGGAAGGGCTTGCCGTCGATCTGCTCCAGGGCTTGCACGATGCGTGATTGCAGGTCGAGCAGCCAGGTCTTGATGGCGGTGGGGGTGGGGGTGGTCATGCGAACGGGTTGGGTCGGAAATGGGACGGATTGTACACCTGCTTCGAGGGTGTACTTATTCTTGTGGTGGATGGAGGAGTTGGTGGCGTGCCACGAACTTGGGCGAAGTGATGCCAGTGGCATCACTTTGGCCTACGCCGGAACGACGGTCTTTGGGCTAACGGTGAACTCAAACAACGTCGTTCCGGCGAAGGCCGGAACCCAATTTTGTGTGAAGACCGACAGCGCTTATTTCAACCCGCGCCAGCCGATATCCCGACGATACTGCGCCCCATTGAAGTGAATCTTCTCCACCGTCTCATACGCCTGCTTCTGCGCCATCTTCACGCTATCCCCCAGGCCGACAACGCACAAGACCCGCCCCCCACTGGTCTGCAGCGACCCCGCCACCTGCTGCGTCCCCGCATGGAAGGTCACGCACTCCGGCGTCTCCGCCGGAATGCCGTCGATGACGTCCCCCTTGCGCGGGCTGTCCGGATACCCTGCCGCCGCCATCACGACGCCCACCGCGGTGCGGCGGTCCCATTCGAGTTCGACGGTGTCCAGGGTGCCGTTGCAGGCGTGGTCCAGCACCGTCAGGAAGTCGCTTTTCAGGCGCGCCATGATCGGCTGGGTTTCCGGGTCGCCCATGCGGCAGTTGAATTCCAGGGTGCGCGGGTTGCCTTCGCTGTCGATCATCAGGCCCGCGTACAGGAAGCCGGTGAACACGATGCCGTCCCTGGCCATGCCCTGGATGGTCGGGTTGATGATCTCACGCATCACGCGCGCGTGCATCGACGGGGTCACGATCGGGGCGGGCGAGTAGGCGCCCATGCCGCCGGTGTTCGGGCCTTCGTCGTGGTCCTTCAGGCGCTTGTGGTCCTGGCTGGTCGCCAGCGGCAGCACGTTCTTGCCGTCGCACATGACGATGAAGCTGGCCTCTTCGCCCGCCAGGAATTCCTCGATCACGATGCGCGCGCCGGCGTCGCCGAAGGCGTTATCGGACAGCATGTGGTCGACCGCGGAATGAGCTTCAGCAAGTGACATGGCCACCACCACACCCTTGCCGGCCGCCAGGCCGTCGGCCTTGATGACGATCGGCGCGCCGTTGGCGTCGATGTAGGCGTGGGCTTGCGCCGCATCCGAGAAGCTCTGGTACTTGGCGGTCGGGATGCCGTGGCGCTGCATGAAGGCCTTGGCGAAATCCTTCGAGCTTTCCAGCTGCGCCGCCTCTTTCGTCGGCCCGAAGATTTTCAGGCCGCGCGCGCGGAACAGGTTGACGATGCCGGCCGCCAGCGGCGCTTCCGGTCCGACCAGGGTCAGGGCCACGCCTTCGGACACCACGAAGTCGGCCAGCGCCGCCGGATCGGTGATCTCGACCGTGACGAGGCGCGAATCCGATGCGGTGCCGCCGTTGCCGGGGGCGACGAAGACGGTCTGGACGCGCTCCGATTGCGCGAGTTTCCAGGACAGGGCGTGTTCACGGCCGCCGGAGCCGACTACGAGGATTTTCATGGAGAACCTTAATTACTCTTCGATGATCGCGTTGGTGTACACGTCCTGGACGTCGTCCAGGTTTTCCAGCGCATCGAGGATCTTCTGCATCTTGACGGCGTCGTCGCCCGTGAGCACGGTTTCGTTGTCCGGCTTCATGATGACTTCCGAGACTTCGGCCTTGAAGCCGGCCTTTTCCAGCGCTTCCTTCACGCCGGCGTAGGCGAACGGGTCGCACAGCACTTCGAAGCCGCCTTCCTCGTCCTGCACCACGTCGTCGGCGCCGGCTTCCAGGGCCGCTTCCATCAGCTTGTCCTCTTCCACGCCCGGCGCGAACTGGAACTGGCCGACGTGCTTGAACATGAAGGCGACCGAACCCTCGGTGCCCATGTTGCCGCCGTATTTATTGAAGGCGTGGCGCACTTCGGCCACGGTCCGCACGCGGTTGTCGGTCAGGCAGTCGACGATGATCGCCGCGCCGCCGATGCCGTAGCCTTCGTAGCGGATCTCTTCGTAGTTGACGCCTTCCAGTTCGCCGGCGCCGCGCTGGATCGCACGGGTGACGTTATCCTTCGGCATGTTCGCATCGGCCGCTTTTTCCACGGCGAGGCGCAGGCGCGGGTTCGAATTGATGTCGCTGCCGCCCATGCGCGAGGCGACGGTGATCTCCTTGATCAGGCGCGTCCAGATCTTGCCGCGCTTGGCGTCGGTGGCGGCTTTCTTATGCTTGATGTTGGCCCATTTGCTGTGTCCAGCCATGTCGAGAATTCCCCAGTTGGTATGCAAGAGTGGCCGACATTCTAACATAGGCCCCTCTTGCAAAATCGCCGCGAGAACGCTGTGACATGTCACGGAAACAACAGTCTGGTGCCCCAGGCGACCATCCCGAGACCGGCCAGGCAGGCGGGCAGGGTGGCGTCGCGCAGCCGCAGTTCGGCCAGCAGCAGCAGGCCCACCGCCGCCACCATCCCCGGGTTGCCGGGCCCGCCCGTCAAGGGCAGCAGCACGATCAGCCAGTAGCAGCCCAGCACCGTGCGCGCATGCTCGGCGCCCTGCCACAGGGCGGCCAGCCGGCCCTTGCTCCAGCCGGACAGCAGGGCGGGGAAGGGCGCGCGGCAGTATTGCAGGCAGGCGTGCTTGGACGAAGTCCATTGCCAGGCGCCGGCCGCCACCAGCACCAGTCCGGAGGCGGCGGGATGGCGCACCGCCAGCGTGGCGTCCAGCATGCCGGCGTCGTGCAGGGTCCAGAACAGCAGCGTGACGATGGCGGCGAAGCCGGTCCAGGCCAGCAGGCAGCCGAGCGCGAACAGCCAGGGCGCGAGGCGCGCTCCAGCCAAGCTGCGGCGACCAGCGATGCGGCTCACCGCGGCCACCGCGACGGCGGCGGCCGGCAGCAGCAGCGCCACGTACAGGGCGGTCCACATGGCGAACACCAGCACCAGCTGGCCGGCGCGCAGCGGCGCCGGCGGCGGGCCGGCCACGGCCGGGCTCGAGAGCTGCACCGGGGCCGGCGGCGCCTGCATGCCCTGGAAGGCCAGCCACGCCCAGCAGGCGCAAGCCAGCAGCGCGGC
Source organism: Massilia phyllostachyos (assembly GCF_021044825.1). Classification (GTDB taxonomy): domain Bacteria; phylum Pseudomonadota; class Gammaproteobacteria; order Burkholderiales; family Burkholderiaceae_D; genus Telluria; species Telluria phyllostachyos. Next base: position 780,232 of record NZ_JAJNOC010000001.1, read on the forward strand.
CCAGGCCAGCGCCATCGCCAGCGGCGGGCCGGGACGTTCGTCCACCACGGAGACATTCATCGCGCGCTCCCGCCGCGCAGCCGCAGGCGTCCGCTCGGCAGCAATGGCAGGCGCGGCGGGGTACTGGTCTGGTTCATGGCGTCCCTCTTCCCATGGTTGAATTGCGCTGTTCGACAGCAAGTTCCCGCCCTTCGTTCTCCCATCCGCTCCAGCCCGCCGCCGGCAAGCGCGGCCATTTCCTCCTACAATCGTAGGATGAACGATGCTTCCTCCAGCCAATCCGCTGCTCCCTTGCCACGCGCCGCCGTCCTCGCCGGACTCTCGATCGCCATCGCCGGCGCCATCCTGTTTTCAACGAAGGCGATCGTGGCGAAACTGCTGTACCGCTACCACATCGACGCAGTTACGTTGATCGCGTTCAGGATGCTGTTCTCGCTTCCGGTGTTTATCGCCGTGGCGGTCTGGAAGATGCGCGTCGGCCCGCCGCTCAGCCCGCAAGACCGCTGGCGCATCGCCGGCCTCGGCCTGGTCGGCTATTACCTGTCGAGCTACCTGGATTTCCTCGGCCTGCAGCACATCTCGGTCGGCCTCGAGCGGCTGATCCTGTTCCTCACGCCGACCTTCGTCCTCCTGATCAACGTGATGGTGTTCAAGCGCCGTGTGCGCCGCATCGAATGGGCGGCGCTGGCGCTGGCCTATTGCGGCATCGTGCTGGTGTTCGTGCACGACCTGGCCGGCGGCGCGGGCAGCACCGTGCTCGGTTCCCTGTTCGTGCTGGGCTCGGCGCTGAGCTACGCCTTCTACCTGCTCGGCACCGGCGAGATGGTGCGCCGCATCGGCTCGCTGCGCCTGGTCGCCTACGCGATGTGCGTGTCGAGCGCCGCCTGCCTGCTGCAGTTCTTCCTGCTGCGTCCCGCGAGCATGCTGGTGCAGCCGGCCGAGGTTTACTGGCTCTCGCTGGTGAATGGGGTATTCTGTACGATCTTCCCCGTGTTCATGACCATGGCCGCGGTGCAGCGCATCGGCGCCGCCACCGCCTCGCAGGCCGGGATGATCGGGCCGGTGTCCACGCTCTTCCTCGGCGCGCTGATCCTCGGCGAGCCGATCACGGGCGTGCAGCTGGCCGGCACGGGGCTCGTGCTGCTTGGGATCTACCTGCTTTCGAAAAAATGACGACGACCACACCCCGGATTGCGCTGATCGCGCACGACAAGAAGAAGGACGACATGATCTCGCTCGCGGGCGAGTACATCGAGTTTCTCAAGATGTGTACCCTCTCCGCCACCGGCACCACCGGCGGACGCCTCGCCAACGAGCTCGGGCTCACCGTCGAGCGCAAGCATTCCGGCCCGGTCGGCGGCGATCTGCAGATCGGCGCCCTGCTGGTCGAGGGCGAGATCGACTGCGTGATTTTCCTGCGCGACCCGATGACCCCGCAGCCGCACGAGCCCGACATCAACGCCCTGGTGCGCGCCTGCGACGTCCACAACGTCGCCTGCGCCACCAATGTCTCCACCGCGCGCCTGGTGCTGTCGCAGCTGATCGCGGCCCGGGCCCAGGCCTGAAGGAGGTCACCACCATGGTGAAAGCCATCCGCATCGCCGCCCTAGGTGGCCCCGAAGTGCTGGAATACGTGGACGTCGAGGTCGGCGAACCCGGCTCGGGCGAAGCGCGCGTGCGCCACCACGCGATCGGCCTGAACTACATCGACACCTATTACCGCAGCGGCCTGTACAAGATGGCCTTGCCGGCCGTGCTGGGCCAGGAAGGCGCGGGCGTGGTGGAAGCGGTGGGCGAGGGCGTCACGCACCTTTCTCCGGGCGACCGCGTCGTGTATGCGGGCGGGGCCGGCGGCGCCTACAGCGAAGCGCGCGTGATGCCGGCAGCTATGCTGGTGCGCCTGCCGGAATCGATCTCGTTCGAGGCCGGCGCGGCCATGATGCTGCAGGGGCTGACGGTGCAGTACCTGTTCCGCCAGACGTATGAGCTGCAAGCCGGCCAGACCATCCTGTTCCACGCGGCGGCCGGTGGCGTCGGCCTGATCGCCTGCCAGTGGGCGAAGGCGCTGGGCGTGAACCTGATCGGGACCGTCGGCTCCGAGGAAAAGGCGGAACTGGCGCGGGCCCACGGCGCGGCCCACGTCATCAACTACAACACCGAGGATGTCGTTGCGCGCGTGCTCGAGATCACTGGCGGGGCCAGGGTTCCGGTGGTGTACGACTCGGTCGGCAAGGACACCTTCATCCGCTCGCTGGACTGCCTGCAGCCGCGCGGGCTGATGGTCAGTTTCGGGAATGCCTCCGGGGCCGTGCCGCCGTTCGCGCTCAGTGAACTGGCGTCGCGCGGGTCGCTTTATATTACGCGGCCGACGCTGTTTGCCTACGCGTCGGATCGCGAGAAGCTGGAAGCCATGGCGGCCGAATTGTTCGGGATGGTCGAGAGCGGGAAGATTACGGTGGAGGTCAAGCAGCGCTTTGCGTTGGCTGACGCGGCCGAGGCGCACCGCGCGCTGGAGGGGCGCCGTACCACCGGTTCGACGGTGCTGCTGCCATGAGGGATACCAACGACGACAACGGCGCCGCCGCGCCCCATGACCCCGGCGTGCCGAAGTTCGGGCGGCTGCTGATCGTGCTGGCCTTTGCGCTGATCCTGATCGTGGCGATCACGTTCGGCTCGGAAGCCTACTTCAGCTGATGTGCGTAGCAGGGGCAGTTCAGCAAAAGCCGTGCTTTTGCATGGCGCCCCTGAGCTCATGCTTGAACGCGGAAAAGTCGACTGCTTTCTGGATGTATTCAATGGCTCCGAGATGATGAGCCCGCAGGCGATCGGCCTCGAGTCCCGAGCCCGAGAGAATGATCGTGGAAATCGGCGGGCGTCCCGCGGACCGCAGCTTCTCGAGTAGATCGAAGCCGTTCACCCGAGGCATCTTGATATCGAGCAGTAGCAGGTCGATGCGGCGTTCCAGCAGTATCTCGTAGGCCTCGGCGCCATCATGGGCGACGCTCAGCTGGTGCGGAATGGCACAGCTCTCAAGCGCGATGCTGGTGAGCATCACGTCGACGTTCGCGTCGTCAACCAGCAAAATTTTTAGCATGGAGCATGGTAGCAGAGCGGGTGTCAATACTCCCGCACGCATGAAAATCGTCTTTTGACGCCGTATCGACAGGCCTGGAGAGGCTTGAGCGGCATCCGAAGGGAAGCAGGACGATCCGGAGCAAAAAAAACGGGGCCGAAGCCCCGTCCTCATCTACGCCGAGCAAATGCTCAGCCTTCCTTCTGCTCCAGCGTCACCCGCCTTGCCACCCCGGAAGGGCCGGGGAAGCCCTGGAACGCGCTCTGCACCAGCGCCGGCATCAGGGCCGGGGTCGACATCTCGCGGCTGGTGTTGTGCACGGTGACGTCGAACAGGCGCTGGCCGTCGCGCGCCTGCTTGATGCCAACCTGCAGCTCGCGGCGGTACTGGTGCTCGATCGAGACCTGGTAGCCCGGGTTCCAGAACGGATCGTAGAACGGGCTGTAGAAGCCGCCGCCCACGTAGCGGCGGTAGATGGCGCCGTTGCGGGCGCGGAAGTAGGCGACGCGCGGGGCGTACATCGGGCCGTAGAACGGCGACATCACCGGTTCCACCACGCGCACCGGCATGTCGGTGGTGGTGAAGCGCATCGACACGGTCAGGGCAGGGGTGGCGCCGTTGGCGTCACGGAAGCCCAGCTTGGCCAGCTCGCCACGGACCAGGTCCTGGTAGGCGCGCCATTCCAGGGTGTCGTCCTGGGGCGGCGGAACTTCGAATACATAACTCTTGTCTTCGATCTGCGCGGGCCACTTGTGGAAGGTGGTCACGTCGCTACGGATCGTGGTAGCGCAACCCGTCAGCAGCAGCGCCGCTGCTGCGCCGGCGGCGATCATCAGGCGTTTCATTGCTATCTCCAATTTGTGTGCGGACTTTTCCGATCCTCAATACTAAGTTCTGTTCATCATTCTCGCAGAATAATTTACACGCGGTTACCACCGCCACATTCCGATACATGCCGAAACGGAGCAAGCGCCCGAAAATCTTGTTGGTAGAATAAGCACCTTCTCGATCCTTAACCTGCCTTCGCGGATTTTCCTATGCGCACCGACACGCCCCAGACGATCTACCGCAGCGACTACACCCCACCGAGCTACCTGGTGGACACCGTGGAACTCGGCTTCGACCTCGATCCCGCCCGCACCGTCGTCGCCAACCGGATGACGATCCGGCGCAATCCCGACAGCGCCCAGCGCGAGATCGAGCTGGTCGGCGAGGACATCGAACTGGTGGCGCTGCGCCTGAACGGCCGCCTGCTGGAAGAGCGCGACTACGCGATCAACGGCACCATGCTGACGATCCCGAACGCGCCCGAGGAAGCCACGCTCGAGATCGAGACCGTCTGCACGCCCGAGCTGAACACGACCCTGAGCGGCCTGTACACCTCGAACGGCAATTTCTTCACCCAGTGCGAGGCCGAGGGCTTCCGCCGCATCACCTACTTCCCGGACCGTCCCGACGTGATGGCCGTCTACACCGTGATGCTGCGTGCCGACAAGGAGCGCTACCCGGTGCTGCTCTCCAACGGCAACCTGGTCGAAGAAGGCGACCTGGGCGACGGCCGCCACTACGCCAAATGGGAAGACCCGTTCAAGAAACCGTCTTACCTGTTCGCCCTGGTCGCCGCACGCCTGGTGTGCCAGGAAGAAACCTTCCGCCTGGCCGACGGCCGCGACGCCCTGCTGCAGGTCTGGGTCGAAGAGGGCAACCTCGACAAGACCGACTACGCGATGCAGTCGCTCAAGCACAGCATCCGCTGGGACGAGGAACGCTACGGGCTGGAGCTCGACCTCGACCGCTTCATGATCGTCGCCACGGGCGACTTCAACATGGGCGCGATGGAAAACAAGGGCCTGAACATTTTCAACACCAAGTTCGTGCTGGCCAACCCGCGGGTGGCGACCGACATCGACTTCCAGGGCATCGAGGCGGTGGTGGCGCACGAGTATTTCCACAACTGGACCGGCAACCGCGTCACCTGCCGCGACTGGTTCCAGCTGTCGCTGAAAGAAGGCCTGACGGTGTTCCGCGACCAGGAATTCACCGCCGACATGATCGGCACCGAGTCCGGCCGCGCGGTCACCCGCATCGACCAGGTGCGCACCTTGCGCCAGGCCCAGTTCCCCGAGGACGCCGGCCCGATGGCGCACCCGGTGCGCCCCGACTCCTTCGTCGAGATCAACAATTTTTATACCGTCACGGTGTACGAGAAGGGCGCCGAAGTGGTGCGCATGTACCAGACCCTGCTCGGCCGCGACGGTTTCCGCAAGGGCATGGACCTGTATTTCCAGCGCCATGACGGCCAGGCCGTGACCTGCGACGACTTCCGCCTGGCGATGGCCGACGCCAACGGGTGCGACCTGAGCCAGTTCGAGCGCTGGTACGACCAGGCCGGCACCCCGGTGCTGCGCTTCGAGGCGCGCTACGATGAGGCCGCCCGCACCTACAGCATCACCCTGTTCCAGTCCTGCCCGCCGACGCCGGGCCAGCCGGAAAAACGTCCCTTCCATATCCCGGTAGCGGTCGGCCTGCTCGACCGCGAAGGCCGCGACATGCCGCTCACGCTGGACGGCAAGAATGCCGGCGCCACCGTCGTGCTGGAACTGACGCAGGCCGAGCAGACCTTCGTGTTCAGCAACGTCGCCGAGCAGCCGGTGCCCTCGGTGCTGCGCGACTTCTCGGCGCCGGTGATCCTGCAGCACGGCTACAGCGACAGCGACCTGCTGCACCTGTTCAGCTACGATTCGGATCCGGTCAACCGCTGGGAAGCCGGCCAGCGCCTGGCGATGGGCCGCCTCCTGAAGCTCACCGGCGAAGCGGCGGTGTCCGACCGCCTGAACCTGGACGACACCTTCATCGAAGCGATGCGCAAGATGCTGACGGACGACTCGCTCGACGCCGCCTTCCGCGAGCAGGCGCTGCTGCTGCCGACCGAGACCATGATCGCCGAGCAGCTCGCCGTGGTCGACCCGCTGGCCGTGCACATGGCGCGCCAGTTCATGCGCGCCAACATCGGCGCCCGCCTGCGCAGCGAACTGCTGGCCCAGTACGAGGCCAACCAGACCCCGGGCGCCTACAGCCCCGATGCCGTCTCAAGCGGCAAACGCGCGCTGAAGAACCTGGCGCTGTCCTACCTGAACGCCGCGCCCGACGAGGAAACCATCGCCCTGGCCCTGCGCCAGTGCCGGGAGGCGGACAACATGACCGACCGCGCGGCGAGCCTGAGCGCCCTGATCCACGCGCGCGCGCCGGAAGCGGACGCCGAACTGGCGCGCTTCTACGAGGAGTTCAAGGACGAGGCGCTGGTGGTCGACAAGTGGTTCGCGATGCAGGCCTCGGCCCCGACCACCGACATCGCCAAGGTGCGCGAACTGATGCGCCACCCGGCCTTCAACCTGCGCAACCCGAACCGCGCGCGCAGCCTGGTCGCGGCCTATTGCATGAACAACCCGGTCGAGTTCCACGCACCGAACGGCAGCGGCTACCTGTTCTGGGCCGAGCACGTGACCCTGCTCGACGCCCTCAACCCGCAGGTCGCCGCCCGCCTGGCCCGCGCCATGGACCGCTGGCGCCGCTACACCCCGGAGCTGCAGCAGCACATGAAGACCGCGCTGCAGCAGGTGGCCGGGCAGCAGCGCCTGTCGAACGACGTGCGCGAGATCGTCACCAAAGCGCTCGCCAACTAACGTAGGGTGGGCGGTCCCCCGCCCACGCGTTCAGACAGTGCGTGAGCAGACGCGTCCACCCACAACAACAAGATTCAAACCAAACCAAAGGAAGTCCATGAAACGCGTCAGTCTGACCCAATACCTGGTCGAGGAACAACGCCTCCGCCAGAACATCAACGCCGAGCTGCGCCTCCTGATCGAGGTCGTGGCCCGCGCCTGCAAGCGCATCAGCTATTCGGTCAGCAAGGGTGCGCTGGGCGAGGTGCTGGGCAGCGCCGACACCGAGAACATCCAGGGCGAAGTGCAGAAGAAGCTCGACGTGATCTCCAACGAAATCCTGTTGGAAGCGAACGAGTGGGGCGGCCACCTGGCGGCGATGGCGTCGGAAGAGATGGAAACCATCCGCAAGATCCCGAGCCGCTACCCGAAAGGCGAATTCCTCCTGATGTTCGACCCGCTGGACGGTTCCTCGAACATCGACGTCAACGTCTCGATCGGCACCATCTTCTCGGTGCTCAAGGCGCCGGAAGGCATGGTCGAGCCGACCGAACAGGACTTCCTGCAGCCCGGCACCCAGCAGGTGGCGGCCGGCTACGCGGTCTACGGCCCGCAGACCATGCTGGTGCTCACCACCGGCAACGGCGTGCACTGCTTCACGCTGGACCGCGAGCAAGGATCCTGGGTCCTCACCCAGAGCAATATGCAGATCCCGGAAACCACCAAGGAATTCGCGATCAACATGTCGAACAAGCGCCACTGGCACCCGCCGGTGCAGCGCTACGTCGATGAAATGCTGGCGGGTTCCACCGGCCCGCGCGGCAAGGATTTCAACATGCGCTGGATCGCCTCGATGGTGGCCGACGTGCACCGCATCCTGAACCGCGGCGGCGTCTTCATGTACCCGGCCGACCTGCGCGACCCGCAATCGCCGGGCAAGCTGCGCCTGATGTACGAAGCCAACCCGATGGCCATGATCGTCGAGCAGGCCGGCGGCGCCGCCACCGACGGGCGTGGCCGCATCATGGAAATCCAGCCGACCAAGCTGCACCAGCGCGTGCCGGTGTTCCTGGGCTCGAAGGCCGAAGTGGACCTGGTGACCGGCTATCACGCCGAATAAGCCGACTTTCCGGCGAAATTGCCGAGTCGGACTAGCAAGTTTGCGGACTTGTTTGCTAGAATACGGCTCTTCGTCCGGTTCGCCCGGCGTAGAGCCGCTGTAGCTCAGTCGGTAGAGCAGCGCATTCGTAATGCGAAGGTCACCAGTTCGATTCCGGTCAGCGGCACCAGAATACAGAAAAGCCCGTGTCCCCCTTCAGGGACACGGGCTTTTTCCATTGCTGGATCAGGCGGCGTGCAGGACCAATGCCCGTTCGCCCGACAAGCTGCCCGCGGCCACACGCTGCGCATCCACCCTGAAGTGCTGCACCAGCACCCCCAGCGCCTCCGCCCGGTCATTCAAGCCCTGCGCCGTCGCCGCCAGCTCCTCCACCAGCGCCGCATTGCTCTGCGTGATCTGGTCGATCTCGCTCACCGCCGCATAGGTCTGCTCGATGCCGGTCGACTGCTCGCGGCTGGCGCCTGCGATGTCGGTCACGAACTGCGCCACCTTGCCGATGCCGTCCACGATCTCGCCCATGGTCGCGCCGGCGTCGCGCGCGAGCTGGCCGCCGTCGCGGATTTCCTCGACCGAGGCCGTGATCAGATGCTTGATCTCGTGCGCCGCCGTGGCCGAGCGCTGCGCCAGGTTGCGCACCTCGCTTGCCACGACCGCGAAGCCGCGGCCCTGTTCGCCGGCGCGCGCCGCTTCGACCGCCGCGTTCAGCGCCAGGATATTGGTCTGGAAGGCGATGCCGTCGATGACGGAAATGATGTCGACGATCTTCGCCGACGTCTCCTCGATCGAGGCCATGCGCTCGACCAGCTGGCCGACCGCCTGGCCGCCGCGGCCGGCAATGCTGACGGTGCCGGCCGCCAGGTCGCTCGCCTCGCGCGCATTGTCGGCGTTCTGCTTCACGGTCGACGAGATTTCTTCCATCGACGCCGCGGTCTCCTCGATCGCACTGGCCTGCTGTTCCGTGCGGCTCGAGAGATCCAGGTTGCCGGTGGCGATCTCGCGTGCATGCTCGCCCAGGACGCCCGAGTCTTCGCGCACCTGGCGCACGATGCGGTTCAGCGAACCGTTCATGTCGGCCAGCGCGCGCAGCAGGTCGCCGGTCTCGCTGCGGTTGGCCTCGTCGACCTCGACTGTGCTGCTCAGGTCGCCTGAAGCGACGGTGCGCGCCAGGCCGACCGCCTGTTCCATCGGCGCCGTGATCGAACGCGCGGTGACATACGCGAAGGCGCCACCGGCCAGCAGCGTGAGGGCGGTCACAGCCACCATCAGGGTCAGCGCGCGATCGTAGGCTTCGGCGGCGATGTGCGCATCATCCACGCTCTTTTTCTTTTGCAGGGTAATGAACTCGCGGATGGTGTCCTGCCATTCGCCGGTGACCGGCCCGGCTTCCTTCAGCAGGTAGCTGATCGCGCCGGCGTCACCGGCCCGGCTCATCTCCATGAAGCGATCGTTCATCGGGAGTACCTTGTCCTGCAGCGCGCGGATCTTCGCAACGAAATCCCTGCCCGCTTCGTCGAGCGGCATTGCAGCGAGCCCTTTTACGGCCACATCGTATTTTTCGCGCGCGGCGGCAATCTTGGCGCTTTCGCGCGCGGCCGCATCCTGGTCCTGGAGCAGGGCGATCGAGCGGATGACACGCGCAACGACATGGACCGCGTCCGACATCTCTTCGAGGTGGTCGATCTTGGCGAGATTGGCCTGGACGATGTGGGTGGTGGCGTCGTTGGCGCGGCCGAGTTCATACATGCCGATGCCGGCGACGAGAACGACGGCGGCGAGGACGCTCGCAAAACCAAGGCGTAGCCGGGTGCGGATGGTGAGATGCGAGAATGTCATGGCAGTGATGTAGTTTAGTGGAAGAATTATTTTGTTTTGGAAATAATAGTGGACTCCTTGCCACAAGTCATCATTTTCGTCATTTTTTGTTGAAATACGACATTGTCAAAATCTCTTCACTCAAGCCATTTACAATCTATCCGCCCGCAAAAACGCCGTACATAAACTTTCTTTTCGGCAATTTCAGCAAAAAAAATGCCGCTAGTGTCAGCGGCATTTTTGCTCATGTGTTCCAGCAGTTTCAGGTCGTCGTAATAGAGGTATTGACGACGCCCACCAGCTCGGCCTTCTCTTCCGACGTCGCGAAGTAGTACAGCACCTCGCCGCGGTCCAGGGCGCCGCGATCCAGGTGGTTCGTCCAGAAGTCGACCTCATTCGCGCTGGCCGTGCGGTGCATCGCCACGTCGTACAGCTTGGTGACGAAGTCGTGGTTCGACAGCGAGCCGAAGTCGGCCTTGCCTTCCGCGCTGGCCATGAAGAAGTGCGCCAGCTGCATCAGCGACATGCCCTGTTCGGCCTTGTCGATCCAGAAGTTGATGCCGCCGGTGTCGGCGTTGCGGTCGAAGGCGGTGCTGTACAGCCGCACCAGGTCCGCGATCTCGCTCTTGTTGAAATCGACCGTGCCGGTCTGGCCCGCGTACTGCAGCAGCTCGACGTTGACGACGGTGTCGATGCCGTCCGCATCCGGCTTCAGGTGCGTCATCACCACCGCGCCATCCTTGATGCGCATGGTGTATTCGGCGCGGCTGGCGCCCATCAGACGGATGGTGTCGGTGCCGGCACCGCCGTCGATGTAATCGTTGCCGGCGCCGCCGAACACGATGGGGCGTCGGCAGGGAATGCGGCGGCGTCGCCATTGGAAAGCTGGAGCATGGGAAGGTGTCTCGGGAATGCTGTGATGACAGCTGGTTGACTGACGAGGCTAAACTTAGGTATTGCTATACGGAAAATGCTATACGTATAGTTAAGCGACCTCAACAACAAGCTGCCCCGATTTGAACAATTTCCCCTTTTTACGTATCGAGGAGATATTGAACTGTCGGGAATGCGCGACGCCGGGGCGATCGCATATTGAAGATCGCTATCGCTCAGTGTTCGCTGATAGGAGGTGGTGGCGGTAGATGGTGATGAAGTCACCATGCCGCTTTCAATAGCGGCATGTCACCTCGGCGATTTTTACTGTCAAACCTTTTCTGTCGCCACTTCCTGCAATCCCCGCACCAGGCTCGACACGCTCGGATTGTCGATGAAGATGCAGCGCTTGCCGGTGCGCTTGCAATGGTCCTTCACGCGCCAGTAGGCGTGGTGGCTGATGCAGCCGGTCTGGCAGATCACCAGGTCGGCCGCGGCCAGGCTGGCATCGAGCTGGCCGGCGCTGTCTTCCAGGCCGCCGTCGTGGTGGGCGAACTGGGCGCCGACCTTTTCGACCACGGTGCGGTAGACCGGCACGCTGCCGCTGCGTCCGCCGACGCACAGCACGCTGCGGTTGACCAGGCGGATCGGGATTTCCACTGGCGCCGCCGCCTCTTCCTCGGGCGCCGGGGCGACCGGCTCGGCGGCGGCGGCGGGGCGGGCCGCCTTCAGCGCCGCCAGCTGGGCCTTCAATGCAGCTTCCCGTTCTTCCATCTGCGCCAGCCGGTTCGCCAGGCGCTTGCGCTCGTCGAGTTCGGGCACTTCGGCTTCCAGGCGCGCCAGGGCGTGGCGCAATTGATAGATGTCGGTGTCCTTGGCGATGCCGGCGGCGCGCGCCTGCATCAGCTGCTGTTCGTGGCGCTCGGCCATCCCGGTCTTGTCCTGCTGCAGCGACTGGCAGCGCTGCTGGGTGCGCACCAGTTCGCGCATCAGGCGCGCGTTGTCGGCGACCAGCGCGTTGTACTTGTCCATGTCGGCGCGCACGCAGGCGCCGGCCTGGTGCTGGACCATGTGGATGTCGCGGCACATGCGCTGCTCGAGGCCGGCGTCGCAGCGCGCGTGGGTCAGGCCGGCCCAGAAGGCGCCGGGCACGTTGCCGGCGGCGACCGCCTTGTCCCACAGGGCGCCGACGTCCCCGGTGGTCTTGGCGGCGCGAAAACGGGCGATGTCGCCGGCGTAGCGCCGTTCCAGTTCCTTCTGCAGCGCTTCCGACAGCGGATTGCGCTGTGCGCATTCGCTGACCGCGCCGACGTGGATGTCGTAGTCGTCGTGCAGCAGCTTGCCGCCCGTGACCCGCTCGACCAGCTTGCGCAGGGCGCCGAGGGGCAGGGCCACGCCCACCAGCGGGCAGTGGCTGGTCGAGCTCAGTTCCCAGACGCGGCGGCGGCGCGAACCGGCGGCGCAGGATTCATGCAGGGAAGCGTGTTTGTCGCACATGCGCGTGTCCTTTCAAGGGCGGCCGGCTGGCCTCAATTGATAATGATTATCATTTGCATTGTAGCGTGGCTGAGAAAGGATGCAAGCGGATTCGCCAGGCGTGCGCAGCCCGGCAGCGGAGCTCTGTTAGTCAACGCACGGTCTTGACTGGCTGGGCATTGTATTTTTTGTATCGCGCCGCAGTTTTCCGACACTGCGCGCGATTCGGACCGCCACAGGCGACCGCTTCGGCAGCGACGGGATGGCCGTTTGCGCCAAGGGTGAAACTTTTGCGCTCGCTTCAGGTCACGACAACGAAGGCGTGACCTCAAGCAAGTGCCCAGGTGCCACATTGAGGTAGCGCATGCCAATCTCGTCCCTTCATTCTGTTTCGGGCGGAATCGAGGAAGAATGTGGTGGATAGTCGGGTAACAGTCTAACTTCGCGTTGGTCTACATTTTTACGAGGGATACATTATGGATAATCAGAAATCTACCGAGGGAAAAGGCAGCGACGCAAGCCGCGAGGGTCTGGGTTCGAACATCGGTAAAAGCCAGAATTCCGGCCTGAGCCAGGCCAGCAGCGCTTCGGGCAGCAGCCAGAGCGGCTCGTCGGGCAGCCTCGGCAGCGCCAACGCCTCGCCGAGCACCGCCAAGCCTGCCACCGGCAGCAGCAGCGGCTCGATCGGCGGCACCAGCAATGCCGGCAGCTCGCAAAGCTCGGGCAACCTGGGCAGCCAGCAGAGCGGCTCCAGCGCAGCAGGCAGCAGCGGCAACCTGGGCAGCACCAGCGGCGGCAACAGCGCGCTGGGCTCGTCGGGCAGCACCTCGGGCAGCAGCACCGGCAGCACCGGCTCGTCGTCGGGCAATAACCTGAGCAGCAGCCTGGGTTCCAGCTCGCAGCAGTCGGACAGCGGCGACCAGTCGTCGTCGCAAGGCGCCCAGAGCGGCATCAAGGCCGCCATGGCCAATGTGTCGCCGGACAAGCTGCACGAGAAGATCGACCAGGTCGCGCAAGGTGCGCAGCCGCTGGTCGACCGCCTGGTCAGCACCGCCCACGCCGGCGTCGACCGCATCAGCGGCATGCTGAGCGGCGCATCGGAAAGCATCGGCCAGCGCAAGGGCCAGCTGGGCGAGACCTACAGCGCCTATTCGGAAAAAGGCACCGAGTACGTCAAGACCAACCCGGGCACCGCCCTGCTGGTCGCCGGCGCCGTCGGCTTCCTGCTGGCCAAGCTGCTGAGCAGCTCGGACAGCGGCAGCAACCGCCGCTACTACCGCGACTATCGCGACTGATACGTTACGGCGTCAGCCAAATGAAAACCCCGGCAAGCTCGCGCTTGCCGGGGTTTTTTGTATGGTGGACAGCTCGATTTGCTCCACTGGACCAAATCACTCCGCGCGTTCAAACAGTGCGTGATCAGTATGGTTCGCATCCGTTCATGCGGGAGTTGAACGCGCGGACGGCAAAGCCGTCCACCCTACTTGACCGGCGCTGCTTCCTTTTCCGGAACATGCGCCGACTTGCGGCGCAGCTTGGCCATGCCGCGCTTCAGCAGGTGCTCGAAGTCGTCGATGTAGGTGAACACCGCAGGGACCACCAGCAGGCTCAGCAGCGTGGAGGTGATCAGCCCGCCGATCACCGCGATCGCCATCGGCGCGCGGAAGCTCGGGTCGCCCGACAGGCCGAGCGCAAGCGGCAGCATGCCGGCGCCCATGGCGATGGTGGTCATCACGATCGGGCGGCTCCGCTTGTGACAGGCGTCGACCAAGGCGTCGAAGCGGTTCATGCCCGCCTCGCGCGCCAGGATCGCGTAGTCCACCAGCAGGATCGAGTTCTTGGTCACGATCCCCATCAGCATGATCAGGCCGATCATGGTCGGCATCGAGAGCGCGCTGCTGGTCAGCAGCAGGGCCACGAAGGCGCCGCCGATCGACAGCGGCAGCGCAGCCAGGATCGTCACCGGCTGCATGAAGTCGTTAAACAACAGCACCAGCACGCCGTAGATGCACAGCACGCCGATCAGCATCGCCACGCCGAAGCTGGCGAACAGCGCCTGCATCTCCTGGGCGTCGCCCAGTTCCGCGATCTGCACGTTCGGCGGCAGGTTCTTGAACACGGGCAGGGCGCGCGCTTCCTCGTTCACCTGGCCCAGCGAACGTCCTTGCAGCTCGACGTCGAGGGTCACGTTGCGGGTGCGGTTCAGGCGGTCGATCTGGGCCGGGCCGCTTTCCATCGTGATGGTGGCGACGTTCGCCAGCAGCACCGGGCCGCGCGCGCCCGGCACCGTCAGGCGTCCCAGCGCATCGAGGTCGGCGCGCACGCTGTCGGGCAGCTTGACGCGGATCGGCACCTGGCGCTCGGACAGGTTCATCTTCGCCAGCGACAGGTCGTAGTCGCCGGCGGTGGCCACGCGCACCGTCTCGCCGATCGCGGCGGCGGTCACGCCCAGGTCCGCTGCGCGCGCGAAGTCGGGCCGCACGATGATCTCCGGGCGCACCAGCGAGGCGCTCGAGCTGACGTTGCCGATGCCCTGCAGGGTGCGCAGCTCGCGTTCGGCCTGGCGCGCGATGGTGGTCAAGGCCTGGGCGTCTTCGCTGCGCAGCACCAGCTGCATCTTGGTGCCGGTGTCGTTGGCGCCGACGTTGAAGCGCGCGCCCGGGATCTGCGACACGCGTTCGCGCAGGGCCTTCTCGATGCTCGAGAGACCCACGTCACGGTCATGGCGGTCGATGGTGGTCACGGTCAGCACCGCGCGGCGCGCTTCGGCCGCCGCGCCGGGCGCGAAGGCGTCGCCGCTGGAGCCCCCGCCGATCGAGCTGAACACGCTCTTCACGCCGGCCACCTGCATGGCAGCCTTGCGGGTCTGCTCGGCCACGGCATAGGTCTCGGCCAGCGTGGAACCCGGCGGCAGCTCGACCGTGATCAGGGTCTGGGAGCGGTCGGCCGGCGGCACGAAGCCGGTCGGCAGCAGCGGGACGAGGGCGATCGAGCCGACGAAGAACACGCCGGCCGCAATCGCCGTGGCCAGGCGGTGGCGCAGGCACCATTGCATCGCCTTCATGTAGCGCCGCATCAGCGGGCCGTCCTTCTCTTCGCCGTGGTGCTTCGAGGGCTTCAGGATGTAGGCCGCCATCATCGGCGTCAATAGACGCGCGACGACCAGCGAGGCCAGGATCGCCAGCACCGCAGTCCAGCCAAACTGCTTGAAGAATTTACCCGGGATGCCGCCCATGAAGGCGGTCGGCAGGAACACCGCGACCAGGGCAAAGGTGGTGGCGATCACCGCCATCCCGATCTCGTCGGCCGCCTCCAGCGCCGCCTGCATCGGGGTCTTCCCCATGCGCAGGTGGCGCGAGATGTTCTCGATCTCGACGATGGCGTCGTCGACCAGCACGCCGATGACCAGCGCCAGCGACAGCAGGGTCACCATGTTCAGCGTGTAGCCGAACAGGTACTGGCCGAGGAAGGCCGGAATCGCCGACAGCGGCAGGGCGGCGGCCGCCACCAGGGTGGCGCGCCAGTCGCGCAGGAACCACCACACCACCAGCACGGCCAGCACCGCGCCTTCGTACAGCATCTCCATCGAGGCGTCGAAGTTTTCCTCGACCGGCGCCGAGTTGTCGATCACCTCGCGCAGCACCACGTTCGGGTTCTCTTTCTGCAGCTGGGCCACGGCCGCGCGCGCGCCTTCGGCGATGTCGACCTCGCCCGCGCCGCGGGTGCGGAACACCTCGAAGCCGACCACCTTGCGGCCGTCCTGCAGCGCGATCGCGCGCGGCTCGGCCACGGTGTCGCTGACCTTCGCCACCTGGTCGAGGCGCACGTGGCGTCCATCGTTGAGCGGGATGTCCATCTGCGCCAGTTCCTGGGCCGAGCCGACGGTGGCGATGGTGCGCACCGACTGCTCGGCGCCGCTGACGTCGCCGCGTCCGCCCGGCGCCTCACGCTGCACGTTGCGCAGCTGGCGCGAGACATCCAGCGCCGAGACCTGCAGCGCCGCCATGCGCGCGTCGTCGAGCTCCACCCGCACTTCGCGGGTGACGCCGCCGACGCGTTTCACCGAACCCAGGCCCGGCACGCTCAAGAGGCGCTTGGAGACGTCGTTGTCGACGAACCAGCTCAGTTCCTGGTCGTCCATGCGTGCGCCCTTGGCCGCTTCCGCGGTGAAGGTCGCGACCACCCGGCCGGCGGTCGCCGCCTTGGTCACGCTCGGCTCGCGCATCTCGGGCGGCAGGTCGGCGCGCACCCGCGCCACCGCGTCGCGCACGTCGTTGACGGCTTCGGCGAGGTCCTTCTCGAGGATGAACTCGATGGTGATGGTGGCCACGCCGTCGAGCACCTTGGTATAGATGTTCTTGACGCCCTGCAGGGTCGCGACCGAGTCCTCGATCTTGCGCGCGACCTCGGTTTCCAGCTGGGCCGGCGCCGCGCCTTCCAGCGTGGCGGCGACGGTGACGATCGGCAGCTCGATGTCCGGGAAGTCCTGGATCTTGTTGGCCTTGAAGGCCAGCAGCCCAGCGAGCGTCAGCAGGGCGAACAGCATGATCGCCGGGATCGGGTTGCGGATCGATAGTGCGGAGAAGTTCATGGACGGTCTCCGCTCAGCGCGCGGCCTGGCGCTGGGCCGGGGCTGCGGCAGGCGCCGTAGCAGGGCGGACCGGATTTGGCACCTGTCGTACCAAATCCCCGTCGTTCAGGAAGCCGGCGCCGCTGATCACGATCGGGGTGTCGGCCGCGAGGCCGCCGGTGATCTCGACGCGCTCGCCCAGGCGGCGGCCGGTGGTGACCTTCAGCTGGCTCACGCGGCTGTCGCGGTTCAGGCGGAACACGTAGCTGAAACCGTCGCGCACGGCCACGGCCTGCTGCGGCACGGTGAGCGCCGTGGTGGCGCCGAATTCGAAGCGGCCGCTGGCGAACATGCCGGCCTTGAGCGGCGCGTTGGCCGACATCGACGGCGGCAGGTCGACGTAGACCAGGGCCAGGCGGGTCTGCGGGTCCACGGTCGGCGCCACGGTGCGCACCTTGCCCGTGATCTCGCTGCCGCTGGCGGCGCGCACGGTGGCGCGCATGCCCGGCTTGATGCGTCCCAGGTCGTTCGAGGTGATTTCGGCGCGCCACTCGAGGCGGCCCTGGCGGATCATGCGGAACATCTCGGTGCCCGGGCCGGTCACGGCGCCGACGGTCGCGCTGCGGGCCGAGATGATGCCGCTGTCGGGCGCCACCACGGTGGCCTGGCGCAGCCGCAGCTGCTGCTGGGCCAGGGTGGCCTGGGCCGAGCTCACGCGCGCTCGGGCGGTAGCCTCGGTGGTGAGGTACTGGGTGATCTGCTGCTCGCTGAA
Source organism: Massilia phyllostachyos (assembly GCF_021044825.1). GTDB lineage: Bacteria > Pseudomonadota > Gammaproteobacteria > Burkholderiales > Burkholderiaceae_D > Telluria > Telluria phyllostachyos. The sequence goes on from NZ_JAJNOC010000001.1 coordinate 797,590, forward strand.
CGCGCCCGTGTTGCGCAGCTTGCGCGCGCGGTCTGCATCGGCCTTGGCTGCGGCGGCGTTGGCCTGCGCTTCCTGCAGCACGGCGCGCGCCTGCTCGACGTCGGCGCGCACGGTGTCGCTGGCGAATACCGCCAGGGTCTCGCCCTTTTTCACGACGTCGCCGACGTTGACGCGCACCTCGCTCAGGCGCAGCCCGTTCGACTCGCTGCCGATTACCGCTTCCTGCCAGGCGGCGACGCTGCCGTTGGCGGTCAGGCCGACCGGCAGCGAGGCGGTCGAGGGCAGGCCGGTGGTGACGGTCAGCGCCGGCGTCGGCGCGGCCGGTTTTTCATCTTTCGCGCTGGCGCGTTCGGGAATGGTCAGGGCAAGGGCGAAGCACAAGGTCGCGCCGGCGGCAGCGACCACGGGAACAGGAGGTAGACGGCGGAAAGTCGGCATAGTGGTGGGCAGGCTACAAATCAGCGGTGAAGTGTATCGAAACTGCAATACGATACGCGTGCTGGGCGATATTTACCAGCACAGTTCACGCGGATGGAGGGGGTGCTCTACTGAGTTTTATCCTGCACTGGCAGCGAGTAGCAGGAAGAGGGTGATGTTGCCAGGAAAAAATGCCGCAATGCAGCAAAAGCATTTGAGCAATATCAAATGGAAACGCTTCCGGCACGAAACAAGCTACGTAGTTCTACTGTATTGCGGTGCACAAAAAACTGGGTTATATTGAACCTGTCTCCTCCAGTTTCTCCGAAATTGGATTATCGCCCGCCAGCCGCAAGGTTCGCGGGCGCTTTTTTTTGTGTTTTTCAACGGCGATGAATCAGACGTCGGCGCCCTGGAAGGAGCCGGCGCGCCAGGTCAGCACGAGTGTGTCGCGATGCCCATGCTCCCCCACCGGCTGAATCGGCGTCGACTCGTGGATCACGGCCGCATCGTCCAGCAACAGCAAGGTCCACGGCTCCAGCATGGTGAACCGCTTGCCCGCCGGCCCGTCGGCCTCGAACACGCGCGTCTCGCCGCCCTTGATGTTCGACCGCCCGACCAGGATCACGGCCACGAAATCCACCCCATCGCGGTGCGCGCCTTCCGGCGTCGGCCGGCCGATGCCGTCGGCGGTGTCGATGCGGAACTGGTGCGCCTCGACGTACCAGGGCTGCTGGCCGCGCACCTGGGAACAGACGGCGCCGAGCGCGCGTACCAGGTGTTCCCAGGCCGGGTTGGCCACCGTGCCCGGTTCGACCGGTTCGAACAGGCGGTGCATGCCGCCGTGCAGGGCGTTGTACTCGACCGGCTGCCAGTGCGCGCGGTGCGGCGTCTGCAGCAGGGCCTGGCCGTCGTCGATGAAGCAGGAATGGCGGCGGCGCCGGTAGCGGCCGCCGTCCTTGAGGTAGTTGTCGAGCTCGAGGCGGTCCCAGCTCGGGGCTAGCGCCTGCAGCTCGTCGAGGGTGCAGCCCGCCAGTTGCGCCACGTCCTCGGGACGCAGCAGGGCATAGCCCTCGCCGCGCAGCAAGGCGGCGAGGTAGGCGGGGTCGGAATAGGGCAGTTGCGAAGTCATCATCCCGACAGCGTAGCACCTTTCGGCGCCCGCCGTCCGGCCCCTGCCCCCGCCCGCTTACCAGTTCTTCACGAAGGTCAGGCGGAAGGTACGCGGCTCGATCGGGTGGAAGTGGATGTCCTCCACCCCTTGCGCCTCGTTCGCCAGGCGCGACTCATAGTAGTAGTCGATCGCCGAGTCGCGGCGGTTGGTGAGGTTGAAGCCTTCCAGCTCCAGGCGCATGTCCTTGGCCAGGCGATACGCGATGCGGCCATTGAGCGTGGTGCTCGCATGCGAGCGCACGCTATCGTCCTCGATCAGCGGACGCGGGCCGAAGTAGCGCAGGCGCAGGGCGCCCGACCATGGGCCGAGATTGTCCACCGTCAGCCCGACCTGGGCCACGCCTTCGATCGCCCCTGGGATGCGGTCGCCATCCGGATTGCCGCCGCGCGAACGGGCGCGCGCATAGGCCGCGTCGAAGTTCACTGCCAGCCACTTGTTGGCGCGGTAGATGTTCGACAGTTCGACGCCATAGCGGCGGCTCGGGTCGCCGGCCTCGGTGTTGCCGGCGTCGCCGATATAGGTCAGCTCGGAAGCGAAGTCGAGGCGGTAGACCGAGACCGTGGTCTCCATCTTCGGAATCGCGATGGTGCGCAGGCCCAGCTCCATGCCGCGCGAACGCACCAGGCCCGGCGTCGCATCGACCGGGTTCAGCGACTTCGGATCGACCGTCGCCACGGTGCCGCGCGCGTCGTTGCTGTGGAAGCCGTGGCCGTAGTTCAGGTAGAGCTCCGTGTGCTTCCACGGCGCGTAGGCCAGGCTGAAGGTAGGCGTGACGAGCGTATCGTAGGCGCGGCCGGCGTTTTCAGGCCGGTCGCCGTCGACGTCGAATCGGTAGCGGTTGGCGCGCATGCCCACCACGGTGCGCAGCGAATCGCTCCACAGGGTCGCGTTTTCCAGGTAGAGCGCGCCGCTGGTCTCGACGATGTGGTCTTCGCGCGTGGTCGCGATGCGCCGGCGCGCGCGGGTGTCGTAAAGGCCGTTGAAGATGTTGTCGTTCTGGAGCTGGAAGCCGGCGGTGAAGTCCGACAGGACGGTGGCGCCGCGGTAGGCGTGCCAGGTGTGGCTGCCGTCCACGCCGGTCGTGACGCGGCGGTCGGGCTGGGCGAACTGGTCGCCATTGACCGGGTCGTTCAGGAAGTAGGTGAAGTTCGAGTACAGGTCGAGCTGGTTGCGGATCACATAGGCGTTCAGCGCCGTCGCCGCGTCGTCCGTGGTGCGGCGCCAGCTGCCCGACACGCTGCTGCGCTGCGCTTCGCCGCCATCGCTCAGGTCGAGGGCGTCGAAGCGCCCCAGCTGGCCGTTCTGCACGGCGCGCAGCGGGATCTGGTCGGTGCTGTTCCAGTGGCCGCGGTAGTGCATCCCGGTGACGGTCCAGCCATTGTTCGAATAGCCGCGGCTGTAGCGCAGCACGGCGTTGATCTTGCGGTAGCCATCCGGACGGGTCCAGGGACCGTCGTTCTTCAACAGCTCCAGCGCGTACAGCAGGTTGCCTCCCGCGACCTCCGGGGAGCCGGCCAGCACCGTGCGCACGTACTCGTCCTGGCCCAGGGTCACGCTGGCCACCGGCTCGACCAGCCGGTTGGCATAGGCCAGCGAGGCCTTGCCGGCCGAGGCGAAATCGCCATCCGTGGACGAATACGGGCCCTTGCGGTAGTCGAGGCGGGTGACCAGTTCCGGGATCAGGAAATTCAGGTCGGTCCAGCCCTGGCCATGGGCGTGGCTGCGCTGGTTGACCGGCATGCCGTCGACGAAGGTGGCCAGGTCGGTGCCGTGGTCCAGGTTGAAGCCGCGCAGGTAGAACTGGTTGGCCTTGCCTTCGCCGCTGTGCTGGCTCGCGATCAGGCCGGGCGTGGCCTCGAGCAGCTCGCCCGGTCGGTAGACGGTGCGGTTGGCCAGGTCCTTCGCATTCACGGTGCCGGAGCTTGCCGAATCGGTCTTGCCGATCTGGTTGATGCGCGAGCCTTCGACCAGCACCCGCTGCAGGACGAAATCGTCGGCGCGGGCGGCGCCGTTCAGGAAGAGAAGCGCCAGGGCGCCGGCCAGCGGCGTGATATGCAAAGTGTTCATTGGGCGTGTTGTTGTACGGCGCGTGCGGTTGGCTGTTCGGCAACGTTGCCGGTGAAGGTGAGCGAGCGGATCTTGCCCGCGTCGTTGAGGTTGACGGTATTGACCTGGTCCGGCAGGAAGTCGACCAGGATCGCATGGCGGATGCTGACGGTCTTGGCCAGCGGCGCGTTTTCCAGCTCCTGGTAGACGGTGACGCTTTGCGAATCGATGGTCATGCCGACCCAGCGCACCGGCAGGCGCTTGCCGTCCGCGCCCTTGAGGGCGAAGCGCTCCTCGAGGTACTTGCGGAACACCTGCTGGTCTTCGGGATCGGTGAGGTCGAACTGGCGCTGGTACATGTTCAGCATCAGGGCCTCGATGTCGTGCGCCATATAGGTGTGGACGATCTCGGTGCTCTTGGTGCGCGCGTTGTAGGCGACCTCGGTGATCCCCATGTGGAAGCGGTGCGCGCCGGCTGCCGCGCTGACGCACAGCAGCGCGGCGGCCAGCAGCGCTTTCAGGTTGAAGCGAAAGCGCTGCATGGTCATTCCCCGGCCTTTTTCTCGACAGGTTTCGCCTCAGCCGGTTTTTTCAGCGGCGTGGCGAAGTCGCGCATCAGATTCGATCCCGCATCGCGGTTGGTCTTGAATAGCTCCAGGCGCGATGGGGTCGGCTTGGCCGGCCAGGCGTTGTTCGACACGTCGATGTCGGCGGTCTCCCAGTACGGGTCCTGCACCACGCTGACGATCGGTTCGTCGCTGATGAACAGCTTGGTCACCTTCTTCGGCGAGTAGCGCCAGATCTCGGCCGGGATGCGTTCGATGGTCTTCTTGCCGCTCTGGGTCGTGATCTCGACGATCAGCGGCATCACCAGGCCGCCCTTGTTCGAGAAGTCGACCAGGTAGAAGCGCTTGCCTTCCTTGAGCAGCGCCTTTTCCCAGTCTTCCAGGCCGGCGTAGGTCTCGTTGTAGGCGTTGCGGTCCTTGTTGGTGACGGTGAAGTCGTCGTTCTCGTTGTAGAAGTCCTTCAGCTCCGGATTGGTGTCGACGCGGCGGGTCATGCCCTTGTTGCGCTGGTCGATCACCGGCGTTGGCTCGGCCTGGCGGCGCGCGCGCTGCCAGGCCTTCTCGATCTCCGGGTCCTTGGTGCTGATGGTGTATTCGCTGATGCCGTCGACGCTGATGTCCACCGCGTCGGTGGTGTAGAACCAGCCGCGCCAGAACCAGTCGAGGTCCGTGCCCGAGGCATCTTCCATGGTGCGGAAGAAGTCGGCCGGGGTCGGGCGCTTGAACTTCCAGCGCTCGGCGTATTCCTTGAAGGCGAAGTCGAACAGCTCGCGGCCGAGGATGGTCTCGCGCAGGATGTTCAGGGCGGTGGCCGGCTTGGCGTAGGCGTTGTTGCCGCGCTGGAGGGTCGACTCGGCGTTGGTCATGATCGGCACCTGGTTGGCGCTGCGCATGTAGTCGGCGATGTGGCGCGCCTCGCCGCGGCGCGCCGGGTAGTTGTCTTCCCAGGCTTCCTCGGCCAGGAACTGCAGGAAGCTGTTCAGGCCCTCGTCCATCCAGGTCCACTGGCGCTCGTCCGAGTTGACGATCATCGGGAAGTAGTTGTGGCCGACCTCGTGGATGATCACGCTGATCAGGCCATACTTGGTGCCCTTGCTGTAGGTGATCTCGCCGGTCTTCTTGTCCTTGACCGGGCGGCCGGCGTTGAACGAGATCATCGGGTATTCCATGCCGCCGATCGAGCCGTTCACCGAGATCGCTGTCGGATAGGGGTAGTCGAAGGAATACTTGTTGTACTGCTCGAGGGTGTGGATGACGGCGGCGGTCGAATACTTCTCCCACAGCGGGTTGCCCTCTTTCGGGTAGTAGGACATGGCCAGCACGTCCTTGTTGCCGCTCTTGACGCCCTGGGCGTCCCAGATGAACTTGCGGCTCGAGGCGAAGGCGAAGTCGCGCACGTCCTTGGCCTTGAAGTGCCAGGTCTTGGTGGCTTTCGAACGCGCCTTCTCGGCCGCTTCGGCTTCGGCCTGGGTGACGATGATGACCGGCTTCCTGGAAGTGCGCGCCTGGCGCAGGCGGTCGCGCTGGGCGGCGGTGAGCACGCTGGCGGCGTTCGTCAGTTCGCCGGTCGAGGCCACGATGTGGTCGGCCGGGACGGTCAGCTGCACGTCGTAGTCGCCGAACTCCAGCGTGAACTCGCCGTCGCCCATGTACTGCTTGTGCTGCCAGCCCTTGACGTCGTAGTAGGCCGCCATGCGCGGGAACCACTGGGCCGACAGGTAGATGTCGTTACCGTCGTCGAACTTCTCGAAACCCGTACGGCGGCCGACGACGTTCGCTTCGGGCATGTTGAAGGTCCATGCCAGGTTGAAGGAGACGCGTGCGCCCGGCTTGAGCGGCGTCGGCAGGTCGATGCGCATCATGGTCTTGTTGACCGTGTGGCGCAGCGGGCGGCCGCCGGCGTCCGTGACGCTGGTGACGTTGATGCCGCCGTCGAAGCGGTGCTGGTCCAGGACCGAGCGCAGGGTGTCGAACTTCACGCCATCGGCGCCGCGCGCCTGCCAGGCGTCGCGCGAGGGCAGGGAGGCGATGCGGCGGTTGTCCGAATCGTTGCGGAACATGTTCTGGTCCAGCTGCACCCACAGGTAGGAGAGGGTGTCCGGCGAATTGTTCGTGTAGGTGACGGTGCCGGAGCCGGTGATCGCGCGCTTCGCTTCGTCCAGGGTGGCGCGCAGGCGGTAGTCCGCGCGCTGCTGCCAGTAGCGGTGGCCCGGGGCGCCGGAAGCGGTGCGGGTGTCGGTGGCGGTCGGCAGCAGCTCGTCGAGCTGACGGAACTTGTCGTCGAAGGGCTGCGCAGCATGGGCAGCGCCGGCGAAGAGGGCAGCGCTCAGGGCCGCCTGCAGGTGTTTGGTCTTCATGCGAATTTGATATCGGGTCTTCATAAACAAACGGCAGGGCACTTCGGTGCCCTGCCGTTATCGCTACATATCGTTTAGACGATTACTCGGCCTTCGGTGCTTCAGCCGCTTCCTTCTGGCCAGCCGGTTTCAGCTTGGTGTTGAAGTCGCGCATCAGGTTGGTGCCCATGTCGCGGTTGGTCTTGAACAGCTCCAGGCGCGACGGGGTGGCTTTTGCCGGCCACGAGTTGTTCGACACGTCGATGTCGGCGGTCTCCCAGTACGGGTCCTGGGTCAGGGCCACGATCGGCTCGTCGGTGATGAACAGCTTAGTCACCTTCTTCGGCGAGTAGCGCCAGATCTCGGCCGGGATGCGCTCGATGTACTTCTTGCCGCTCTGGGTAGTCAGTTCGACGATCAGTGGCATCACCAGGCCGCCCTTGTTCGAGAAGTCGACCAGGTAGAAGTGCTTGCCTTCCTTGAGCAGGGCCTTCTCCCAGTCTTCCAGGGCCGCATAGCTTTCGTTGTACGCGTTGCGATCCTTGTTGGTGACGGTGAAGTCGTCGTTCTGGTTGTAGAAATCCTTCAGATCCGGCTGCTGGTCGACCTTGCGGACCATGCCCTTGTTGCGCTGGTCGGTGATCGAGATCGGCTCCGACTGCTTGCGGGCACGCGCCAGGGCCTTCTCGACTTCAGGATCCTTGCTGCTGATCGTGTACTCACTGATGCCGTCGATGCTGATGTCCACCGCGTCGGTGGTGTAGAACCAGCCGCGCCAGAACCAGTCGAGGTCCGTGCCCGACGCGTCTTCCATGGTGCGGAAGAAGTCGGCCGGGGTCGGGCGCTTGAACTTCCAGCGCTCGGCGTATTCCTTGAAGGCGAAGTCGAACAGTTCGCGACCCAGGATGGTCTCGCGCAGCACGTTCAGCGCGGCGGCCGGCTTGGCGTAGGCGTTGTTACCGAACTGCAGCAGCGACTCGGAGTTGGTCATGATCGGGACCTGGTTCTGGCTGCGCATGTAGCCGACGATGGTGCGCGGGTCGCCGCGCATCTCGTCCCAGCCTTCTTCCCAGGCTTCCTGGGCCAGCGACTGCACGAAGGAGTTGATGCCCTCGTCCATCCAGGTCCACTGGCGCTCGTCCGAGTTGACGATCATCGGGAAGTAGTTGTGGCCGACTTCGTGGATGATCACGCCGATCAGGCCATACTTGGTGCGCTTCGAATAGGTCAGTTCGCCGGTCTTCTTGTCCTTGACCGGACGCGGACCGTTGAAGGTGATCATCGGGTATTCCATGCCGCCGACCGGGCCGTTCACCGAGATCGAGGTCGGGTACGGATAGTCGAAGGAGTACTTGTTGTACTGCTCGATGGTGTGGATGATCGACGCGGTGGAGTATTTTTCCCACAGCGGGTTGCCCTCTTTCGGGTAGTAGGACATCGCCATCACGTCGGTATTGCCCGACTTGATGCCCTGCGCGTCCCAGATGAACTTGCGGCTGGAAGCGAAGGCGAAGTCGCGCACGTTCTTGGCCTTGAAGTGCCAGGTCTTGGTGCCGTTGGCACGGACCTTCTCGGCGGCTTCGGCTTCGGCCTGGGTCACGATGATGACCGGCTTCTTGGCGGTCTTGGCCTGGCGCAGGCGGTCGCGCTGGGCCGCGCTCAATACCTCGCCCGGGTTCTGCAGTTCGCCGGTGGAGGCGACGATGTGGTCGGACGGGACGGTGATCTGCACGTCGTAGTCGCCGAATTCCAGCGTGAATTCGCCGGCGCCCAGGAACTGCTTGTGCTGCCAGCCGTAGACGTCGTAGTAGGCCGCCATGCGCGGGAACCACTGGGCGATCTCGAACAGGTCGTTCTTGTCGTCGAACTTCTCGTAACCCGAGCGGCCGCCCAGGATCTTCTGTTCGTTGATGTTGTAGGACCAGTCGAGGCTGAACGACACGCGCCCACCCGGCTTCAGCGGGGTCGGCAGGTCGATGCGCATCATGGTGCCATTGATGGTGTGCTTCAGCTGGCGGCCGCCGTCGCGCACATTGCTGATCTTGAAGCCGCCGTCGAAGGCGTTCCCTTCCAGCAGGGTGCGGATGGCGTCGAACTTCACGCCCTGTTCCGGACCGCGGGCCTGGGCCCAGGCTTCGCGCGACGGCAGCGCCGCAGTGGTGCGGGCGCCCGAATCCTTCTTGTAGATGTTCTGGTCGAGCTGCAGCCAGAGGTATTTCAGGGTGTCAGGGGAATTGTTGTAGTACGTGATGGTGCCGGACCCGCTCAAGCTGCGGTTGGCTTCGTCCAGCTTGGCGCGGATCGAATAGTCCGCGCGCTGCTGCCAGTAGGCATGGCCGGGAGCGCCGGAAGCGGTACGGACCGTACCCGGGGTCGGCAGCAGCTCGTCGAGCTGGCGGAACTTGTCGTCGAAAGGCTGGGCGGCGAAAGCGGAGGCGGTGAGGCACAGCGCTGCCAGTCCAAAGGGCAGACGTATCATATTTCCCCTGAAATTTTAATTGGAATAAGAAAAAGTATTCTAGCTTTACCTTTAAAGCAATGCTCAGGGGAATTGTAAAAAAGCTGATACATCGTGCATATGCATGTGAGCGGCATGGTCCGGTGCTCATGCGAACAGCGTCGACCAAGCCGGCAAACGCAGGTCGAGGGCGCGCTCCGCCAGCCAGGCCGCGGCGACCAGGGCGATCGTCGCCGAGCCGCCCAGCATGATGAGGCGGCGGTAGAACAGCCCGTTGCGCAGCAGGTAGGCGAGCGGCAGGAACACGGCGACGATGGCCAGCTGGCCCAGTTCCACGCCCACGTTGAATCCGACCAGCGAGGTGAGTAAAGCGTCCTGCGGCAGGCCGAGGTCGGCCAGCACGCTGGCGAAGCCGAAGCCGTGCAGCAGGCCGAAGCCGAAGGCGAACAGCACCCGGGCGCGCTGGTAGAGCGGCCGGATATTGTTCAGGGCCGCCACGATGACCGAGGCCGCGATCAGCGATTCGACCAGGCGTGAAGGCAGCGCCAGCACGCCCAGCGCGGCCAGGGTGAGCGTGATCGAGTGGGCCACCGTGAAGGCGGTCACGATGCGGATCACGTCGAAGGCGGCGGGCTTGAGCCCGTCGCGGCCGACCCATGCGCGTTCGCGGTACAGCAGCACCGCCGGCAGCAGCAGCGACAGCAGGAACAGGATGTGGTCGAAGCCGATCCAGATATGCCAGACGCCTTGCCGGACGTATTCCGCGAACTGGCGCCAGCGGCCGGGTCCGGCCACCGCCAGGTCCTGGCGCGCGCGCCCGGGTTCCAGGATCGCGGTGCTGGTGGTGGCGCCGTTCTTCAGCGCCAGCAGGCCCTTGTGCTGCGGGTCGAACTCCGCCAGCAGGGTGTAGTCGACCGTCAGCGTGTCGACCGGCGCGGCGCAGGCGCCGCTCAGCATCAGCACCGTATAGGCGCCGTCGGTGTGGTGGTCGACCAGCTGGCGCGTCACCTGCAGCGGGCAATCCTGGCCGCCGGAGGCCAGCTTCAGATGCGCCAGCGCATAAGCGGCGATGGCGTCGTGGCGGGCCCGCACCTCGTCCCAGGTGAGGTTGCCGTCGCCGTCGCCGTCGACGCCGACCGCCATCTCGAGGTCGCGCAGGGCGATGTCCCAGCGGCCCTCGATGCGCTGCCCCTTCACTTCCAGGTTCAGGTAGCTGTCGCTGGGCTTGTGGGCCATGGCCGGTGCGGCGCACAGCAGCGCGGCGCAGGCCCCGAGCAGGGCAATCCAGCGCCGCATCATGCCGCGCGCGCGCCGGGAACGGCGTCGAGCAGGCGGTCTTCGATCCGGCTGCGGCGCAGCCAGTCGCGCACCAGGCGCGCGGCGTCGGCGTCGCCGCTGGCCGCAGCGGCTTTTGCCAGGATGCGCAGGTCGGCCGGCTCCTTCTGCACCGCCCAGTTCAATTTGGCCAGGCGCACCGCTTCGCGCGGATCGCCGGCCAGTTCCAGCGCGAAGCGTGCCTCCTCGCGGCGGTGCACGGTGTCGCCGCGGCGCCGCGCGGCCTCGAAACGGGCGCGCAGGACGGCGCGCTGCTGCGCCGCCTGCGGCGACCTGGTCGCCTGCAGCGCGAGCGCATGGCGCAGCAGCAGGGCGTCGTTGGCGGTGCGGGCGGCGAGCAGGCGCGCCACCTCCGGCGCGCGGCCGCGCTCGAGCAGGAAGTCGGCATACGCGGCCTGCAGGTAGCTGTCTTCCGGGTCGGCCTGCATGGCCGTGCGGAAGTGGGCCTCGGCGGCGCCGTGTTCGCCGAGGCGCTCGGCCATTTCCCCCAGCAGGGTGGCGGCCCAGGCGCGCAGGGGGACGGCGGCATCCGGCCGCGCCGCCAGGATGCGCTGCAGGTTCCGGTAGCTGGCGCGGGCCTGGCCGCTGACGCTGCCGACCGAGGCCAGGCAGGTTTGCAGCACCAGATCCGGAGCGCGTCCCAGCAGGCGCGCGCAACTGGCGCGCGCGGCGGGATAGTCGCCCGTCACCAGCAGGATGGTGGCGCGGGTCAGCCAGGCCTGGGCATTGGCGCCGTCGCGGCGCAGCACCTCGTCGAGGTCGGCCAGCGCCGCGCCGAAATCATGGGTGCTCTGCGCCAGCGTGGCGCGCAGCACCAGCACCTCGGCCGGGGCGGCCGTGCGCGGCTGGTTCCACCACGGCGCCAGGGCGGCCTGGGCGTAGCCGAGGTAGCGCGGATCGCCGTCGCGGCGGGCCTGCTCGATGTAGCGTTGGGCCAGTGCTGTGGCGCGTGCGAGGTCGGCGGGACTGGCGGCCAGGTCGGCGCGCAGCCGGGCCAGCTCGCGCTGGACCGGGTCGAGGCGAGCGGGCAGGCGCTCCAGCACCTGGGCGCCGCTGGCCGGCAGGTAGGGTTCGGCGCGTGCGCTGTGGCATACCGCCAGGGCGGCAAGCAGCAGGGGCGCGTAGCAACGTGCGCTCATCGGGTCTCCAGACAGGATAGGCGGGAGCCGGACTGCGCTCCCGCGGTGCGGCTCTTCAAGTTGCGGGCAGCGCCTGCGGCTCGGTGTCCTCGGGCGTGGTGACCGTCACCGCATCGATCGCGACGGGTTCGTCGTTATCCAGCAGCGAGGCCACGCGCGCGGCGACCAGCGAGAAGAAGGAGTCGCTCGCCACCGGCGGCGGCGTGGTGGCGCCGCCCCCGCCCGCGGGCGGCGGGTGCGGATGGTCGTGGTGGCCGCCGCAGGCGGCAAGCGCCGCGGCGCTTGCCAGCGCCACGGCGGCGGCGCGCAGGCGCCAGTTCGGATGCTTGGTCGTCATGGCGCGCTCCTTACTGGTTGCCCGGCAGCGGGGCGTTCAGATAGGGGAAGGCCGGCTTGAACGCGGCGGCGTTCTTGCGCACGCCGTCGGTCAGGGCCAGGCCGCCGGCCGGGGCGTCCGACGGCTTGCAGCCGACGCCGAGCGCATCGTTGGCGCCGGTCAGCGCGCACAGGGCGCCCATCGACACGCGCAGCGCGATGTCGACGATGTCGTCGCCGGGGCGGCGTCCGTTCGGGAAGCCCGCATTGTCGCCCGCCGCCACGCCCATCGGATTCTGCGCGGCCAGCGCGGTCGGCGCGATGGCGGTGTTCAGGCGCAGCATTTCGGAGGCCACCACGTTCTTCGGCTGGTTCACGCCCGGGATGCCCTTCAGGAAGGCGGTGACCAGGTCGTTGCGCGGGAAGTTGGTGGGCGCCTTGGCCGACGGGAACAGGGTTTCGATCAGGGCCGGCAGGGTCGGGTTGGTGACGTAGGTGAGGAACTGCGCATCATCCTTCGGCTTCGACGTATTGAAACGGTCCTTGTCGTCCATGCCGATGATGACTTCGTTCACCAGCGGCATGCCGAGGCGCGAGACCTGGGCCCAGGCGCCGCCTTCCTTCACCGCGTTGTTGATGCCGCTGGCCGGCGCCGGGTTGATCAGGCGGCCCTGGCGCATGCTGGCGGTGGCGTAGGCGCCGATCACCGGCTCGCCGGCCACGGTCAGGCAGGAGATCGGCACTTCGAGGGCGATCGCGCTGACATTCTTGTTTTCCAGGTCGTTCTTGTTGCCGTTGACTTCGGCGCCCAGCGGATTCAGGTTGACCAGGTCGAAGATCTTGCCGACGGCGATATAGAACGGTTCCTTGCGCTGACCGACGAAGACGCGCGCGGCGCCGCAGCCGGGAATGTTCACTTCATGGATGTGGGCGCTGGCATAGGTCTCGTAGGCGGCGCCGCTGCCGAAGGTCTTCTCGCCGATGTTGTCGACCGGCTTGTCGAATTCGGTGGCGCCGCCGGTGGCCGCGGCCAGGCGGGTGCGGGTGCCGCTGCGGCGGTCGCCCTTGACCATGTCGATGGTGTAGGTCTCGCGCACGTTCAGCGAGGCCGGGTTGACGCCGCTGACGGTGTTCGAATTGATCAGCGGGATCAGGACCTGCTTGCCGCCCACGTTCAGGGCGGTGCGCTTGGAGGTGTTCTTGAAGCGGAACTGGAAGGAGATGTCTTCCTTGGCGTCGCCGTTGTTGTCGACGTGGATCTCGTACAGCGCGTTCTGGTCGAACTGGTAGAAGTTCGGTCCGCCCTGGGGATCCTGGAAGGGAATGAAGTCGGCGATCATCGTCACGTAGCCTTCCCGTCCCGGCGCATAGCTGCGGAACAGGTAGAAGTCGGTGCCGTCGACCTTCGGCGCATTGGTCAGGAACGGCGCCTCGCGGTGGCTGGACGCCGCGGCGGGCATGGCCAGTGCGGCGAGGGCCGCGCCGGACAGGATGGCGGCGGCCCAGCGGGTGTGCTTGCTTACGGATTGCATGGTTTTTCTCCTCATGATGTTGTTATCTCCACTGATGGGCGAAGCGGCGGGATTGCGGCCGGCACGACGGGTGACGGCAGCCATGATGTATATACGCAGGCCCGATTGAATTGGATTCAATTTATTTTCTTACATGATTAAATGGTAAATATGTTAATTTCGCCACTGAGTATTGCCAAAACAAAAGTAAAGATGTCAAATATCGATTCCAGAGACAAGGCGGGCACGTGGTTCAATCATCAAATCTGCCAAATGCATTAGAACTGAATAGTTGGATTCGCGGCGCCGCACAGAAAGATGCGCCTGCCTTCCGCCAGCTCTACGACGCCTGTTCGCCGCGACTGTTCGGCCTGGCCCTGCGCATCGTGCGTCGCCCTGAACTGGCTGAGGAAGTGCTCCAGGAAAGTTTCATTGCGATTTGGAACCACTCCAACGAGTACCAGAACAGCATGTCGGCGCCCATGACCTGGATGACGACAATCGTGCGCAACAAGTCCTTCGACCTGCTGCGCCGCGCGGGCGAGGAGGTCGACCTCGATGCGGGCGACTTCGACCAGCGCGTGATGGCCGGCGCGCGCGATATGGGGGCGAATCCCGCCGATGCGTTCGAGCTCAGCAGCGAAGCCAGGGCGCTGGCAGCCTGCCTGGCGGTGCTCGAGGAAAAGCAGCGCGACGTCATCGGCCTTGCCTTCTTCCATGACCTGTCGCACGGCGACGTGGCGCGCCGGCTGGCGCTGCCGGTAGGGACCGTCAAGACCTGGATCCGCCGCGGCCTCGTGCGGCTGCATGCCTGCCTGACCGGCGGGAGGACCGCATGAACCTGCGCGGCAAGGAAGTGCTGCGTGAGCGGCTGGCGGCGGAATATGTGCTCGGCACCCTGCGCGGCCGGGCGCGGCGCCGTTTCGAAGGCCTGATGCATGGCGACGCCGCCCTGCGCCGCACGGTGGCCGAGTGGCGCGACCGCATCGGCGCGATGGCCGAGTTCGTGCCGCCGGTCGCGCCGCGCATGCAGGTCTGGCGCGCCATCGAGACCCGTCTCGGGCTGCGCGCGCCGGCGCCGGCCTGGCAGTTCTGGCGCGGCGGCGCGCTGGCCTGGTGGCGCAGCCTCGGCGTGGTCTCGAGCATGGTCGCTGCGCTGCTGCTCGTGACGGTGCTGCAGGAACCGCGCACGCCCGCGGTCGACGCCATCGCCACGCTGACCGACGCGCAGGCCCGCACCGCGCTGCTGGTGACGGCCGACCGCGAACGCAAGACCTTGACCGTGCGGCTGGTCGAGCCCCAGCCCCTTGCCGCGGACCGTGCGCTGCAACTGTGGGCGGTGCCGCAGCAGGGCAAGCCGCGATCGCTCGGCGTGCTGGGAGCGGGCCGGGAACTGACCCTGCCGCTGACGACGCAGGCGATCGGCGCCGACGTCGCGCTGCTGGCGGTCAGCCTCGAACCGCAAGGCGGCTCGCCCGATCCGAACGGACCGAGCGGACCGATCCTGTACAAGGGCGGCTGGGTGAGCGTGATGTAGGCGGGGGCTTCCCCGGACCGGGGGCAAGGCAATCGAACGCTGGCGTGGACACGCTTGTGCGAGGATGTGCTTCCTTCTTTTGCCATTGAGCTCGATATCGTGTTCCCGCCCATCGAAACCAGCAGCGAAAAGCCGGAAAAGACCGCGCCGCCGGGCGACCCGCGGGACCAGCGGGTCGGCATCGCCATCGTCGGCGTGGGCCGCATCTCGGTCAACGAAGTGCTGCCGGCTTTCGCCCACAGCAAACACTGCAAGCCGGTAGTCCTGGTCAGCGGCGACCGCGCCAAGGCCCTCAAGATTGCGAAGCAGTACGACATCCCCGAGAGCGCGGTGCTCGACTACCGCGACTACGACAAGCTGGCGCAGATGCCGGCGGTAGAGGGCGTCTACATCGCCCTGCCGAACAGCATGCACGCCGAGTACACGATCCGCGCCGCCCGCGCCGGCAAGCACGTGCTGTGCGAGAAGCCGATGGCCAACACGGTGGCCGAATGCGAACAGATGATCGACGCTTGCCGGCAGGCCGGCCGCAAGCTGATGATCGCCTATCGACGCCAGTATTCTCCGCTCGATCGCGCGCTGCTGAAGATGATCCGCGAAGGCAGGTTCGGACCGCTGCGCGAGTTCATCTCGGTGAATTCGCAGAACATGGGCGACCCGCAGCACTGGCGCCTGAAGCGTGCGCTCGCCGGCGGCGGCGCGCTGCCGGACGTGGGGCTGTACTGCATCAACGAGGCGCGTTTCCTGAGCGGGGAAGAGCCGGTCGACGTGATCGGCAACACCTGGTCGACGCCGGGCGATGCGCGCTTCGAGGAAGTCGAGGAGCACTGCCAGTTCATCCTGCGCTTCCCGAGCGGCTTCACGGCGTCGTGCTCGACCGGGTACAGCTCGCACAAGTCACAGATGTTCCGGCTCAATGCCGATACGGCGTGGGCGGAGATGAGCCCTGCTTATGCCTACGAAGGGAACAAGCTGCGGATCTCGCGCCAGGTGGAGGGCAAGGAGCACACGGCCGAACTGCAGATCGAGGAGGGCAACCAGTTCGCCAGGGAACTCGACCACTTCGCGCAGTGCGTGCGCAAGAACCAGGAGCCGCACACGCCGGGCGAAGAGGGCTTGCAGGACCAGCGCGTGATCGAGGCGATCTATGCGTCGGCGCGCAGCGGCAAATCCGTGAAGCTGTCGCCGCCGTCGGGCAAGACGCGCGGCCCGGAGCCGGAGAGTGAATCAACGGGAAACCTTGCCGGCCCTTAGGGCCGATGCGCCCTGGTCCGCCCTCCGGCAGGGGCCACGGCGGCACCGGCGCCTTGATCCGATGCTTCTTGCAGCATGCCCGAGGTGGACGGATCATGTCGATTGCTCCCCATGGTATTTCTTTCGGGCTAGAGAGGGTTGAAGCCGCGCACTGGCAGGCTCTCGTCGCGCTGGATCCAGTTACGCGACGAGTAGCGTGCGCCAGCGTCGGTCGCATGCAGCGTGAACGCATGCCGCGACACCGGCGAGCGGTTCGGCGCGCTGTAGTGGGGCAGCAGGCCGTGGAAGCAGACCAGGGTGCCGGCCTTGGCTTCCAGCGGCACCGCCGTGCTGTCGTCAGGCCACGGCGTGCTGTCCAGCTTTTCCATGGTGATGCTGTCGCCGTCGCGCAGGAAACGCTCTCGCAGCGGGCCGAGGTGCCCGCCCGGTTCCGCCCACAAGCAACCATTATCGACCGTCGCATCTTCCAGCGCGAACCAGAAGGTGGTGACCGTGATCGGGTCGCTGTCGAAGAAGGTCGCGTCCTGATGCCAGCGCACCTCGCCGCCGATGCCGGGCTGCTTGAAGATGTACATCGACTGCCAGACCTGCGGATTTTCCAGGCCGAGGTCACGCGCTACGGCCGCCAGTTTCGGGTCGTGCGTGAACGCTTCGAACACCGGGTCGAGATCATGCATCGCGTGCCCGATCTTGTTGATCGACAGCGCCTTGGGCTGGCGCAGCCGGCCGTCCGGGCCGAATGCTTCTTCCTCGAAGAAGCAGCGCACCGTGTTGTCCGAGCCGAGGAACCAGGCGTCGCTGGCGCGCTCCTGGTCCCTGGTCGTGAAGATGGCGCGCGATTCGTTCGGGTCGAAGGCGTCGACGATTTCCTCGGCGCGGCGGCGCAGTAGCGCGATCTCGTCGAGGCTCTTGAAGTCCGGGATGACGATGAAACCGTCGCGCTCGTACTCGGCGCGTTGCAGGGCAGTCAGCATGGCAGCAGGATCCGTGAGAAAAGGCTATTCTAGCGCCGTCGCCGCGCTACCAGTTCGCGCGCCGTTTGACAGACCATCGCCCGCTGTCCCACAATTGCCAATCATGCACATCCTCCGCACATCGCTCACGCTGACCCGCCTCGTACTGGCGTGGTTCATGCTGACCGTCGGTGTCGCGGTGGCGTCGCCGGTGATTTCGCCGCAGACGCTGGTGCTGCTGTGTTCACATGAGGGCAGGAAGGCTGTCGTTATCGATGCCGACGGCCAGGTCGTGACGGCCAGCCAGGCTTCGCTCGATTGTCCGCTCTGTCTTCCCGTCGTGGGCGCGCCGCCGGCCCCGTATATGTCCTTGCCGGCGCCGGTCTCCACGTTCGCCGCGCCGCTCCACTTTTCGCCGTCGCGCTATCACGCGCCAGCCGGCGCTCCACTTCCGGCCCGCGGTCCGCCTGCCCGCGCCTGAGTTTCGCGCACGCGAAACGGTCCGTCACCCATATCGCATGCAGCCGCGCCGGCCAGGCCGGTTGCCGCCCGTATCGCCGACCGTTCGCGCATCGAGTCGCCCTGAGCATGTGGACCGCCATTGAGCGAGGTCCGTTTGCGGGCGCCCGCATCTCAACCGGATAAACAATATGCAAAGTTTTACCCTGCGCCGCCAGCTGCTGCTGGCCGGCCTTCTCGGCTGCACGCTCCTGCTCGGCGCCTGCGACCGCAATACCCCTCCGTCTTTCCACGGCAACGACGTGACGGGTGCATCTATCGGCAAGGATTTCCGCCTGACCGACCCCGACGGCAAGGAGCGCACCTTGGCCGATTTCCGCGGCAAGGTGGTGGCCGTCTTCTTCGGCTATACGCAATGCCCGGACGTCTGCCCGACCGCGCTCTCGCGCGCCGTCGAGGTCAAGCGCCTGCTCGGCAAGGACGACGCCGAGCGCCTGCAGGTCGTCTTCATCACCGTCGATCCGGAACGCGACACGCCGGAAGTGCTGAAGGCCTACACGGCCGCCTTCGACCCGACCTTCCTCGGCCTGTACGGCACGCCGGAGCGCACCGCCGAAACCGCCAGGTCCTTCGCCGCCATGTACCGCAAGGTGCCCACCGGCTCCTCGTACAGCATGGACCATACGGCCAGCAGCTACATCTACGACCCGCAAGGCCGCCTGCGGCTCCAGCTGGCGCATGCGCTGGGCGCCCAGGAATACGCCGCGGACATCCGCACGCTGCTCAAATCCCGATGAACTACGTCGCCAAGGAAACGCACATGAAAACCATCATTGCCCTGTTCGCCGCCGCCACCGCTCTGTTCGCGAGCGCTGCCAACGCCCAAATCACTGTCAAGGACCCGTGGGTGCGCGCCACCGTGCCCCAGCAAAAAGCCACCGGCGCCTTCATGCAGCTGCAGTCGCCGGTCCCCGCGCGCCTGGTGTCCGCCAACTCGCCGCTCACGCCCGACGTCGAGATCCACGAGATGTCGATGGAAGGCGACGTGATGCGCATGCGCCAGGTGCAGGCCATCGAGCTGCCGGCAGGGCAGAGCGTGGCGCTCAAGCCGGGCGGCTATCACATCATGTTCCTGAACCTGACGAAACAAGTCCGCGAGGGCGACACCGTGCCCGTGACCTTGATGATCGAAACCCGCGACGGCAAGCGCACGCCGGTCCAGGTCAGCGCGCCGGTGCGCGGCCTGGCCGCCGGCGGCCACGGTCACAAATGATGCCGGCTGCAAGCGAGCGCACGGCGCCGCCCGATTCAAGCCTGTATCGACGCGTGTGGCGCTGGCATTTCTTCGCCGGCCTGCTGTGCCTGCCCTTCATCTTCCTGCTGGCCCTGACCGGTTCGGTCTACCTGTTCAACAAGCAGGTCGACGAGGTGATGCTGTCGAACCTGCTGCTGCGCTCCGACACCGCCGCCGCCACGCTGCCGGCGGGGCGGCTGGTCGAGCAGGCCCTGCGCGCCGAGCCTGGCCAGGCGCGCGCGCTGGTCTGGCCGCAGGATGCGCGTCACACGGTGCAGGTGGACGTGCAGCAGGGCGGCACGGTGCGCCAGGTCTTCCTCGACCCCGCTACCGGACAGGTGGCCGGCAGCATCCTGGAAACCGACCGCCTGATGCCGCTGGTGAAGCGCATCCATTCGCTCACCGTCGCCGGCAACGTCGGCAATGCGCTGATCGAGATCGTGGCCGGCTGGGTCATCGTGCTGGTGCTGAGCGGCGCCTATCTGTGGTGGCCGCGCGGGCGCAAGGCCGGCGTGGTGCGCATCCGTCCGCAGGCCAGCGGCCGGGTGTGGTGGCGCGACCTGCACGCCGTCACCGGCGCCTTTTCCGCAGTCGTGATCCTGTTCCTGGCCTTGAGCGGCATGCCGTGGTCGCTGGTCTGGGGTTCCCAGGTCAATGGCTGGCTGACTTCGAAGGGACTCGGCACGCCGGTCGGCGTCTGGTTCGGCGCGCCGCGTTCCACCGTGCCGATGGGGTCGATCGGTGAGGTGTCGTGGAGCCTGGAACGACAGCCGATGCCGGCCTCCACGCCGCCGGATGCCCATCATGGCCATGACATGCCGGTGCATGCCGCGCCGGCGGCGCAGGGCGCGATCGGCATCGACCACGCACAAGCCGTGTTCGCGGCGGCCGGCCTGAAGGGCGGCTACCGGCTGGTGCTGCCGAACGGTCCGGAAGGCGTGTACAGCGCCGTGCGTCTGCGCAGCGCCGACGCCGGCCTGCGCGTCATCCACCTCGACCAGTACAGCGGCAGGGCGCTGATGGACGTCAAGCCGCAGGACGTGGGCGCGGTGGCCCGCGTCACCGACTGGGGCATCAGCGTGCACCAGGGCCTCGAGTACGGCCTGCCCAACCAGCTCCTGATGCTGGCCGGCTGCATCGCCCTGATGCTGCTGTGCGTGAGCAGCGTGGCGATGTGGTGGAAACGCCGTCCCGCCGGCCGCCTGGCCGCGCCGCAGCGCAAGGACGGCGACCGGCTTGCCGCCGGCGTGGTCGCCATCGCCGTTGCGCTGGGCCTGGTCTTCCCGCTGCTCGGCGCCTCGATGCTCATTGCCGCCTTCTGCGAAACGCTATGGAGCCGCTTGCGCGCTTCCTGAACCTGAACAATACAACAAACAACAACATGAACAACACACTTCGACTCAGCCTCATCCCCGCGCTTCTCTGCCTGCATGCCGCGGCCTTTGCCCAGACCCAGGACACGAACACCGTGCCCTCGGTGGTCGTCACCGGGGAAGCACCCGACCAGTCGCGCAAGGACCTGGAAGCCGAACAGGCGCGCACTCCCGGCGCCGTGACCCTGCTGGACCGCGACCAGATCGCGCAGCGCAACGTCTCCACCACCGCCGACATGCTGCGCTTCGTGCCCGGCGTGTGGTCGGCGAGCAGCTCCGGCAGCGACGCGACCTTCCTGTCGATCCGCGGCTCCAACCTCGACGCCGTCGACTACGACAACAGCGGCGTCAAGCTGCTGCAGGACGGCCTGCCGGTGACGGCCGCCGACGGCAACAACCACAACCGCTTCGTCGACCCGCTCAGCGCGCGCCACATCGTGATCGCGCGCGGCGCCAATGCGCTGACCTACGGCGCCAGCACGCTCGGCGGCGCGATCGATCTCATCTCGCCCACGGGCCTCGATTCGGCGCCGCTGGAAGTGTCGGTGAATGCCGGCAGCTTCGGCCAGCGCCAGGCGAGAGTCACGGCGGCCGGCGCCTCCGGCAACGTCGACGGCCTGCTGTCGCTGGAAGCCAAGGACCGCGACGGCTACCGCGGCCACAACAACCAGCAGCGCCGCGCCGCCTACGCCAACGGCGGCTGGAAGCTGAGCGACAGCGTGCGCACCCGCTTCTACCTCGACTACGTCAAGAACGACGAAGAGCTGCCGGGCGTGCTGACGCGCGACGAATGGCGGCGCGATCCGCGCCAGGCGCAGGCGGCAGCGGCCGCCGGCCACTACCAGTGGAACGTCGAGACCGCGCGCGTCGCCAACAAGACCACCTGGGACATCGACGCCGACAGCAGTGTGAGCATCGGCTTCTCGTACGAGACCCAGCAGCTCTACCACCCGATCGTCCAGAGCCCGTTCTTCAGCCTCCTGATCGACACCGAGCAGCGCAACGCCGGCGTTTCCTTGCGCTATCAGCAGCGCCGCGGCGCGCATGAACTGCTGGCGGGCCTGAACTACGGCCGCACCGAGGTCGAGGGCGCTAACTATGGCAACGACGGCGGCCGCCGCACCGCGCTCGCCACCCTGGTCGACAACGATGCCCACGCCACCGAGGCCTTCCTGATGGACCGCTGGCAGTTCGCGCCCGGCTGGACCGCGGTCTACGGCGCCCAGGCGGTGTCGTCCACCCGCCAGATCCGCAACGTGACGGTCGCCACCGGCGCCCTGCGCGATCCGGCGGCCGACTTCGACAGCATCAACCCGCGCGCGGGCCTGATCTACCAGCTGGCGCCCCAGGCCGAAGTCTTCGCCAACGTCAGCCGCCTGTACGAGGCGCCGACGACCTACCAGATGGACGACCAGGAAGCCGGCAACAACCAGACCCTGGACGCGATGAAGGGCGTCTCCTTCGAGGTCGGCTCGCGCGGCCGCCAGGCGCTCGGGCGCGGTCACTGGCACTGGGAGGCGGCGCTGTACTACGCCCGCATCCGCGACGAGATCCTGTCGGTCGACGACCCCACCGCACCGGGCACCAGCCTGTCGGCGAACGTGGGCAAGACCATCCACGCCGGCGTCGAGGCCCTGGCCGGCGCCAGCCTGCCGCTGGGCGAGAGCGGCGCCCACCGCATCGAGCCGCTGCTGAACCTGACCCTGAACCACTTCCGCTTCGACGGCGACCGCCGCTGGGGCGACAAGCGCCTGCCGGCAGCGCCGCGTTATGCGCTGCGCGCCGAGGCGCTGTACCGCAATTCGTCAGGTTTCTTCGCCGGCCCGACGCTCGACGTGGTCGGCAAGCGCTACGCCGACTTCGCCAACAGCTACGAGATCCCGTCGTACACGCTGTGGGGACTGCGCGCCGGCTATACGACGAAGGCTTGGGAGGTGTACGCCGAGGCCCGCAACCTGGCCGACAAGGACTTCATCGCGCGCCACAGCGTGACGGCGGCATCAAGCCCGAACGCCGCCATCCTGTCGCCGGGCGAGCCGCGCTCGGTATATGTCGGGGCCCGCATGCGGTTCTGAACGTCAGCTGCGGTCGCGTACCGGCCACCACTGCGCCACGCCCCATGCGAACTCCGGCACGATGAAGAGCCACAGCAACGGGGCGCCGGTCGCGTGCAGGCACCAGGCCATCCACAGCGTGAACAGGAAGCGCGCCGCGCCGTCGAAGCGGCCCAGGCGCGTGCTCGGCTCCAGGATGCGCAGGGTCGACCACACCAGCACGACGCTGCCCATCAGGCAGGCGAACAGCAGGTGGAAGGATGTGAAAGCGGGCAGGGCAGCGCCGCCCAGCGCGACATTGATGGACGAGAGCTGGCCATGGACGAGGGCGAAGGTCCAGGGCGTGGCGAAGCCGGCGGTCAGGAGCAGGTCGTACAAGGCGCTGGCGCGCACGAGGCGGCGGCTGGCGGTGGGAGAGAGATGCATGGCGGTGTCCGGAATGTGAAGGAACCGCCATCCTCAACCCTCGAGTACACTCCAGGGTCAAGCATTTTTCGAGGGACGACCATGCGGATCGGAGAACTGGCGGCCGCCACCGGCTTGAGCCGCGACGCCTTGCGCTTCTACGAGACGCGCGGCCTCCTGAACGCACGCCGACTGGATAACGGCTACCGCGACTATCCGCCCGAGGCGGTCGAGTGGCTGTGCTACCTGCGCGCCGCCCAGTCGCTCGGCTTCACGCTGGCCGAGATCGAGGCCGGCATGCCGCTGCTGCTTGAACCGGCGAAT
Organism: Massilia phyllostachyos; assembly: GCF_021044825.1. Classification (GTDB taxonomy): domain Bacteria; phylum Pseudomonadota; class Gammaproteobacteria; order Burkholderiales; family Burkholderiaceae_D; genus Telluria; species Telluria phyllostachyos. Next base: position 820,540 of record NZ_JAJNOC010000001.1, read on the forward strand.
GCTGGCGAAGCGCTGCAGGCCGCGCTGCGCCGCAAGCTGGACGACATCGACGCGCGCATCGCCGGCCTGGCTAAACTGCGCGCCACCCTGGCGCGGCGCCTCCAGGACCCGCTCGACGCCTGCCCGCTTACTTCACCTTCTTGAAGGCGACGTCGAAGGACCCGCTCAGCAGCCGGCCATTGCCGCCATCCATGCGCAGTTCGAGTTCGCGCGACAGCACGAACAGCGTGCGCGCCGATTCCGCGTGCAGCGGTTCCCACTGGCCGTCGCGCAGCGCCACCATCAGCTTGCCCTCGCGTTCGGCGATCTCGAAGTCGCCCAGGTCCTTGATCTCGTAGCGGCCGGCCAGTTTGGCGCGGGTCGCAGCGGGCAGGGTGATCGCTTTTCTCAGCTTGGGCTGGTAGGTCGGCCAGCGGTATTCGCTGGCCACCGAGCGCACCACGCTCTGCGCCAGCTCGCCGCCGGCGTCGCCATTGGTCATGACGATCACGCCGTCGCCTTTCGCAACGTAGGCATACATCGTGTTCTGGTAGCCCATATTGCTGCCGCCGTGCGCGAAGGCGTGGCGCGGCGCCTTGCCGTCGATGTTCAGGCCGAGGGCATAGTCGTTCATCACCGGGCGCAGCATGGTTTGCTGCATGGTGGTCGAGAGGACCGGCGCGCCGCCGCCCTGGATCGCCAGCGCGAACTTCGCCAGGTCGCTCGGCGTCGTCCAAAGGCCGGCGGCGGCGAGTTCGGGATAGGTATAAGGGCCTCCGGTATACGGCTTGCCCTGCGCGTCGTGCGGCACGGCGGCGCGCGCCAGCAGGGCGGCGGGCAGCGGCTGGGCGAAGCTGGAATCCAGCATGCCGAGGGGCTTGAGCACGGTTTCTTCCAGCACGGCGTCGAAGGGGCGTCCCGAGCGGTCGATCATGGCTTGCTGCACCACGGTGTAGCCGCCGCCCGAATAATTCCAGGCGTCGCCCGGCGCGCCTTCGATGCGCACCGGCCCCGTGTTGGCGGGCGCCTTGCCGTCCAGGACCTGCAGCAGGGTCGGCACCTGGGCGCTGGCGGCGTAGCCGGGGAAGCCCGAGATGGTGGTGCCGGCCGTGTGCGACAGCAGCTGGCGCAGGGTGGCGGGGCGCTTGGATGGCGAGGGCGGGAGCTTCCACGACGACAGCGCCGTGTTGATGTCGGCGTCGAGATCGAGCTGGCCGGTTTCGACCATCTTCAATGCCGCCATGGCCGTCACCGGTTTGCTGATCGAGGCGGCCTGGAACAGGGTCTGCGGCGTGACCGGCGCGCCGTTCGGGCCGGCGACGCCATAGCCCTTGGCCCAGGCGAGCTTGCCGTTGCGGATGACGGCGACGCTCACGCCGGGCACGTGCAGGCGGCGCATCTCGGCATCCAGCGTGCGGGTATCGGGCTTGGCGCCCTGGATGCCGACCGCGGAACGCAAGCCGCGTTCGATGCGGGCGATTTCGTTGGCGTCCTGTGCCCATGCGCTGCCCATGCAGACCGCGCTACCCAGTGCGCATACGGCCAGCGCCCGGCTCTTGAATCCTGCTTCCATCCTGCCTCCGTGTCGTGAGTGGTCAGCTCATCAGTATCCGGAGTCAGGTCATGACATGCAAGCGCGGAATGCTTAAGAACCTATCCCGGTAGGTGGGAGTCGTTCCTGCCGCGCCTGGCAGGCGTGCGCTGCGTTGCTCGTCGTTGCATGGCCAGCCATGCGGCCTCCTCGCGCCTTGCTCACGCCCGCCATGCATCGCCATGAACTTCCCCCCACCTACCGGGATAGGTTCTAAGAACAGGTCCAGTGCCCGTCTTCGTAGACGCGCTCCTCGCCCAGGTAGACGGCGTCCGTCACCGCGAACACGTCGATGTGGTAGCGCGCGTCCTTGCGCTTGAAGCCGGGCTTGGTGTAGACGCCGTGCTTGGCGCCGAGCGAGAGGTGGATGCCGCACATGCGCTCGTAGGTGCCGATGTCGTCGACGCGGCGCTCGCGCGTGAAGGCGCGGTTCATGCCGAAGCCGAGCTCGCGCACCCAGACTTCGCCTTCATCGAGCGTGATCTTGTCCAGCACTTCCTGGAAGGCCGGGGTCGCGTTCTCGGTACCCACCACGCGGCCGCGTTCGACGATCAGGGTCACCGGCACGTCGGGATGGTTGGAACGGTAACTGGTGTCACCGAAGACGTGCACCTGCACGCGGCCATGCACCGCTTCCAGGTCGAGCGCTTCGGTGAACACTTCGCCGATCGGGAACTGGCCGCCGACGTTGTTCATCTCGCTGTAGTCGCCGATATTCAGCTTGGCCGGCTCGAAGGGCGAGGAAAAATGAAGCGTCTCGCCGCCGCCGACCACGCGCGCATGCGGCGCCGCGTCGATGCGGCCCTTCAGGGCACGGCCGGTGCCGCGGAAGTAAGAAGGATCGTAGGCCAGCGCTTCGATGTAGTGCTCGGACTGCTGTCCCGGCATGCGCGACAGGTGCACGTGCTCGACCACCTTCAGGCCCAGCTTGAACAGTTCGACCCGCACGCGGAAGCCGTCAAGTCGGAAGTTGGTCGACTGGACCAGCACCACCAGGTCTTTCGCCCGCATCGACTTGAAGGCGGCCAGCACGGCGTCCGGCGTGGCCGCGTCGAAGTCGATGAAGGCGGCGCCGGGCAGGTTGCGGCGGTAGGCCTCGGTCAGCGCGCGCGCCAGCGGCGTGTGCGTGTCGAAGACGACCAGCGCCGCGTGATCCGGCCCGTGCTCGATCGCGTGGGCGAGCACGTCGCGCAGGTGCGCGGTGGCCTCGTCGATCGCGTGGTCGGGAAGGTCCCCGGCTGGCGGGAGATCGGGCGTTGAAACTGGCGTATGCATGGCAATCGAAGGCAGGAATCCGGCCGCCATTATACGTATGTCGACCGAAAGTTCCCTGTTTTTGGGCCTCTTCGGCCTGAATATTGATCCATGAGGTGTCAGCCTGCGCTACCCTATGTACGGCGCGCCGCGCGACAGTTCTGGACGCTATGATTTGCGCAGGCACAAGGGCTTCGACAGGCCGGTTTTCAACCAATCAAATGGCATCGCGAAACGGGAAGTAGGCACAGGAATGGCATATCGATGGGAAACCCCTGCCAGCGTCTGGCAGGAGGATGAGCGCAGCAGGCAGTTCGAACTGCTGGCGACCGAAGGACTGGGCCGCATCGACTGGCAGGCCCAGGCCCACGGCCGCCTGCCCGACGTCGCCCGCCTGCTCGGCGCCTCGCTGCCCGGCGCCTGCGCCTGCGGGCCCGATGGCGCGCCCATCTATCCCGAAGGATTCGCCTTCTGCCCCAACTGCGGCCGTCCGCTGGAGCGCCTGCCGGGCACGCCGTCGCGCCTGGCCGGATGGTGGGGGCCGGGCCAGGACGCCATGCTGCCGCGCCACGTGCCGCACGGCTTGCCGGTGACCTCGCTGCCGCTCGGCGACAGCCTCGAAGAGCGTCCCGCCGCGCCGCACGTCGGCCGCGCGGATGTGAGCATGCCGGCGCCGCCGAATTCGACCTGCGTGTTCGCCGCCGCCCACTACGGCTTCCCCGAGCAGCGCCTGCTGGCGCTGGCCTATACCCGCGGCGTGCTGCAGTACTGGGACCCGGTGGCGCAGCTGTGGCACGTGATGACGCCGGACGAGGGCGCGGCCAGCCTGGCCTTCACCACATCCGACTATGCCTGGCTGCCGGTACAGGAACCGCGCCGCGGCGAAGTCGCGCTGGTGCCGACGTCTGGAGGCTTGATGCGCCTGTGGATCAATCCGATCAGCGAGACTTACCGCACCGAGCCGGTCCTGGCGGCGCCCCTGGTCGCCTCGCCCGGCGCCATGCGCCGCCATATCGCCTGCCTGGTCAACCCGGAGGGCGCCGTGCGGCTGTGGAGCGCACGCGCCGAGACGGGCGAGGTCGAGGAATATGCCTGTCCCGACGTGCCGGCATCCGGCTGGTCGCGCCCGATCGGCTACGACGGCCGCCTGTTCTGGCTGCACGAGGCCGGCCAGCTGGCCTGGCGTCCCGGCGAGGCGCCGCAGTTCACGCCCTGGCCGATGGGCTGGCAGCCGCGCCTCGAATTCGGCGGGCCGACCCAGAGCCGCGATGGGCGGCTGTGGCACATCGGCCATGACGGACAGGGTTACTCCTTCCTCGAGCTGGGTTCCGACAACCCGCAGGGCGCGCCGATCGACGGCGCGCGCCTGGGCTTCGCCAACTTCCTGTTCCGGCGCGGCCATCCAGTGGTGGACGAACCCTGGTCGGGCGAGCACATCGAAGACCTGGGCCAGGACGAGACCCTGGTGCTGCCGCTGCTGCGCGCCTTCAACAACAACCGCAGCCAGCCGAGCGGGCTGGTGCTGCGCTTCCACAAGGTCACGGGGCGCGCCGAGGAAGCGCTGCATGAGCGCGTGATTCCGCGCACCACGGTGGAGTGGATCGGGCGGCGCAACGTGATCCTGGATGAGATCGTGCGTTTGGCGCGGCCGCTCGAGTGCGTGCCGGTCGTGTATGCGGGGTGCTTGTGGCTGCATCATCCGGACTGGAATGCGCTGCGCGGGTGGCGTCTGGAAGAGCTGGCGTGATGGCGAACGTTATCGATTCGAGTTGCCCTCAGCACGTCGTTCCGGCCTTCGCCGGAACGACGGTTTTAGGACAACAAAGGAAGAGGGGCTGCGTGATGGCGGCGTTCCAATTTCTTTGTGCGCTGTTCCTGTTTGTGTCGGCAAGCGCGCATGCCACCCCGCACGTCATCCTGGTCCAGAACTCCGGCTGGATGGAACCCTTCTACAGCGACCCGCAATCGCAGTTCAAGCCCCTGGTGGGCGCGCTGGCCGGCGCCGTGGTGCAGCCGGGTGACGCACTGGTGCTGGCGGCCTTCAACCAATCGCTGCCCGGCGCGCCGTCACCGAAGGCGCTGCTGTCGATGAAGGCCGGCGAGAAGAGCACGCGCGTCCGCGTGAATGCGGCGCTGGAAACCCTGGACACGGCGCGCAAACCGAGCAGCACGGCATTGGCCGACACCGACCTGGGCGAAGCGGTGCAAGCCGCGATCACCTCCGCCCTGGGCGGCAAGCCCGGCATCGTCTGGCTGATCACGAACAACCGCAACAGCCCGAACAACGACCAGGCGACCAGCGCGCGCAACCGCGAGTTCTATGAGCTGATCCACCGCGGCGCGGCGATCGACAAAGTGGTGGCCTTCCCGCTCAAGATGCCGGTCCAGGGCAGGCACTACAGCGCCAACGGCCTGATGGTGTATGCCTTCGCGGTCGGAAAGGAGGGCAGCCGCGCGCTCGACGGCCTGCTCGCCTCCGGCCGCATCGCCCGCGTCATCACCGAGCAGCCGGCGCGCCTGAAGCCGCTGGACCGCGACACCGTGCGCCTGGTTCCGGCCCAGGTCGAGAACGCGCCGGGCGTGGCTTTCTCGCAGGCTCCGAACGGCGGCCTGCGCGCCGACGTCGATCCTGACGCGCGCACGCCGCGCGCCAGCATCCGCTGGCAGCTGGAAAACACGATGTATCCGTACACGATCACGTCGGCCACGCTCAGCGCCCGTTCCGCGCTGGCGGGGGAAGAACGCAAGATCGCGCTGGCCGACACGAAAGTCAGCAACCTCGCCCCCGGCAAGCCGGCGCCGCTCGGCTCCACCATGGAGCTGCCGGTCGCGCAGCTGCCGGACAAATGGTCGATGGCGGCGCTCAAGTCATCCGGTTCGGCCTGGGTGCTGCCGGGACGGATCGAGCTGCACCTGGCGAACCAGCGCCTGGAACTGTCGCAGGCCTTCCGCCAGCGCATGGCGGCGCTGTTCCCGGGCGACCCGCTGCCGGACATCTTCACGCCGCCCGCCACCGTGCAGGCATCCAACGCGGTGCTGCCGATCGAGGTGCGGGTCCACTACGGCATGGGGCCGCTGGCGGCGCTGGGCGGTGTCGCGCTGGCCCTGCTGGCCGCCGCCGGCGCCGCGGCCTATGCCTACGGCCGCCCGCGCGTGGCCCAGGTCACCGTCGAGGACGAACTGCGCACCATGCGCGCCCGCCCCGGCACCACCCAACCGATTTACGACAAGGCAGGCGCCCAGGTGGCGCAACTGAAAACCACGATGTTCGGTCACCAGCTGATCGACCTGCGCGAAGGCGCGCAGGTCAGGCTCGGCCGCTAAGAAGAAAGGAAGAAGACACATGCAAGGCACCCAGCCACCCGCCACCGCGCCGTCCCCGTCCGACCCGGGCTTCAAGCTGCCGGAAGAATCGGCCTCGCCCCAGGACTCGCTGCCGCAGACCGCGCCCGACACGGCCGGCCGCCCGGTCGAGGTCCTGCCGGGAACGACGACGGCGCCGGTGCCGGCCACGGATACCTCCACCCGCGACCTGGCCATCGGCGCGGTGGTGTTCATCGTCCTGCTGGTCGTCTACTTCTTCGTGCGTAACGCCTACGTGCACCACCTGGTGGTGCGCCGCGTGGCGCCGTCCTCGGCGGGCAGCGCCGGCTGGCTGCTGTTCGTGGGCCTGGGCTTCCTGTCGGCGGCCGCGGTGCTGGCCATCATCAATGCCAGCAAGTTCCTCACCTTCGCCGTGACCGGCCCGCTGGTGGCCGTGGGCCTGGTGGCGCTGGTGGCGGCGCTGTTCGTCGGCCGCCGCTGAGCAATCGAGAAAGACATCGAGATAAACGATATGGCAGATTTCCCGAACCCCGCAGCCCTGAACGCAAAGTCCGAGCTCAAGGTCGACCTGCGTCCGACGCTCTTCATCGGCGCCGGCGGCACCGGCATGGAAGTCATGATGCGCATCCGCCGCCGCATCCTGTCGGCCGTCTGGAACCGCCATAACCCCACGCGCGTGGAGTCGATTGGCGACTTCCCGGTGGCGCGCTTCCTGCACTTCGACCTCGACAACAACGCCATCATCGACGAGGGCAAGTCGCAGCGCACCGACCCCTGGTACGAGCTGGTGAAACTCAGCGACGAGGAGCGCCTGGTCGAGCCGCTCGACCTGCCGCAATACCACGAGTCCGACGACAGCCTGGCGCGTTTTCCGCTGATCGAAAGCTGGATGCCGCTGCGGCCCAAGAAGCTGCGTTCGCTCGGCATCGATCCGTCGAAGGGGGCGGGCCAGATCCGCTCGCTGGCGCGGCTCTACCTCTACGACAAATACCCGAAGCTGCGCGGCCGCATCAAGGGCGCGCTGAACGGCCTGGCCAGCAATGCCGGCATCGAGCGCAAGGAAAACTACCAGCGCCTCGGCCTGCAAGTGGATACCTCGAAGTTCCGCATTGTCGTCATCGCCTCCTGCGCGGGCGGCACCGGCGCCGGCAGCGTGCTCGATCTGGGCTGGTTATCAAAAGCGATCGCGCGCCAGGAAGTGTCGGACAGCCAGGTCGACCTGGTGCTCCTGATGCCGGCCGGTTTCGCGAAAGCCAACAAGGAACGCACCGAAGCGAATGCCTACGCCACCCTGATGGAACTGGAAACCGCGATGCGCGACATGAACGCGCGCGTGTCGTGGATGGACCCGGACAGCATCCAGGGCAAGGGCGCGCCCTACGACGACGTGTATTTCGTCGACACCGCGAACCTGGCCAACAAGGCGACCGCCGACATCAAGGACGTCTACCAGATGGTGGCCGACACTCTGTTCGAGGATTTCGCCTCGGCCGATTTCGCCAACCGCAAGCGCTCGGTGGCCGTCAACCAGCAGCAGCACAAGCTCGGACCCTACAACCCGCGCGTGCCCGAGCAGCGCTTCGGCGACATGCGCCTGTCCTACTCGAAGGTGTACTCCGCCTTCGGCCAGTCGGTGCTCGACACCCAGCAATCGCTGCGCGAGGATATCCGCGCCTACGAGCTGGCCGGCCTGATGGTGAAGGCCTTCTTCGGCATGGTCAGCACCGACGGCACCGCGGCGCGCAGGGCGGGCGACGCCGAGCGCGACGCCTTCATGCGCGACCAGATGGAGATGAGCGAGCGCCCCTTCGACACCTTCCCGGACTTCCGCAAGGGCACGGTCGACGTCACCCCCTTCAACGAATACGCGCTGACCAACACCCTCCTGCTCGACAAGGACGGCCGCTCGCTGCTCGAGCGCGTCGAGAGCAAGGTGCAGCTCGAGGTCGACCGCATCATGGCCGCCTACGACATCAAGCTGTGGCGCGAAAAGGTGGCCGAGCTGCTGCCGCAGCTGGAGCGCGACGCCATCCGCGAAGCCGGCGCCACCGCCGAGACCAGCGAAGACCGCATCAAGCGCCATACGGGTGAACTGAGCGCGCGTCTGAAGACCCGCGTGCGCGACCGTTTGTATGCGCTGCTGGACGACCGCAAGCAGGGCGGCCTCGAATTCGTGCTCTCGCTGCTGGAGCAGGTGAAAGCGCGCCTGTCGCAGCGCGATCTCGCCGTCGCCGAGCGCAACGGCCGCCGCTACCGCGACATCCGCGACGCCTTGCGCACGCGCCAGGTCGAGGAATCGCTGAACAACCTGTCGCAGGCGGCCGGCCGCCTGTTCGGCAAGGAACCGCAGGCGCGCGAGGTGATGAATCACCTGAAGCGCGACATCGCCGACTACCTGCGCTTCCACCTGCTGGCGGTATCCGCCGGCCAGTCGATCGAGGTGATGCGGAATATGTCGTCCTGGCTGGGCGAGCCGCAGAGCACCGACGAACACGGCAATGCCCAGTGGAGTGGCGTCGCCGGCGAATTCCAGGAAGGCCGGCGCATGGTGCAGGCCATGCTTGCGGCCGCCGACCAGCGCATCAGCCAGCTGCGCGCCGATGCGCGCCAGGAGCACGCCACCTACATCAAGCTGGCTGGCGACACGATGCCGCCGCCGGTGCGCTTGAGCAGCGACGTGAGCGCCTGGAGCGAAGAGGTGCTGCTGGAATTCGGCGGCTCGGCCCGGCTGTTCCCGCAGCTGGGCGACGAGCGCCTGCGCGCCGACCTGCTGCTCAAACTCTTCCGCCGCGCCCAGCTGCAGCTGTCCAGCCAGGAGCTGGAGCAGCCGGAACCGGTCGACCCGCTGCTCGAGCAGCTGTCCGCATTGAGCCCGCAGGAACGCCAGCGCGTCTTCGCCGAATGGATCCGCAGCGCCATGCCCTGGGTGAACGCGCGCTTCTCGGCCGAGTTCACGCCGAACGCCGACCAGTTCAAGTGCTTCATCGGCGTCGGCGACGTCGCAGCCTGGCGCCGCATGGAAGCGGAACTGCGCGCCGCGGTGCCGACCGGGTACTTCCATGGCGATGCGCTGTCGATCGTCAACACCGGGATTCCAGGCCGGGCGGTGTGCTACGTCGAGCTGTCCGGCTACCCGATGACGGTGCTGCGCGGCCTGCCGACCTGGCGCGCCTCGTACCAGATCGAGAACCCGAAGATCCCGACCCATCTGCACTTCGACGCCACGCGCTTCCGCCATCCGCTGTCGCCGTCGATGGACGAACTGAATCGCCTGGCCGACGACTACGAATGGTTCCTGCAGGCGATCGCGCTCGGCGTGATCCGCAGGAAGCCGGACCTCGGCGACCGCGAAGCCAGCTTCCAGCCGCGCGGCCAGTACCTGTTCGAGGTCGAGCCGGGGTCGGGCGAATGGCTCCAGATCGGCAACGAGTTCGCGATCCGCTCCAATGGCTTGCCGCCGTACTACCGCGACGGCGTTGTCCAGGCGGTGCGCCACCGCCTGGCCAACGCCGGCCCGCACCAGCTGACCCTGCTCGCGGCGCTGATGCGCTACTACCAGCTGCGCGTCTACGAGCCGCGCCTGGAGGTCGACGAGACCGGCGCCCAGCTGCCGTCCCCCTCGCTGCCGAACATCACGGCGCGGCGCCTGTACGATGCCTGGATCCGCCGCGCCGCCTCGCTCGACCCCTCACTGTCGCCGAGCCAGATCGAGACCGCGCTGGCCGGCATTCAAGGCTGGACCGAGACCGTGCCGGATTCGGCCAGCGACGCCTACAGCTGGGAAGTCGAGCGGCCGGTGGACAAGCGCGTGATCCTGGCCGACGTCCTCGCCAGCGACGCGCGCGCGGCGGCGGTGCTGCAGGGCAGGGCGGCGGCGCCTGCGGTGGAACTGGCCAAGCCCCAGCCAGCGATCGACGCCGGCCCGCGCTTCAAGCTCTTCGTGCAGGGCGCCCAGCGCGGCCCGTTCACGGTCGCCGAGATCGCGCAGCAGGCCGCGCGCGGCGAGGTCGATGCATCGACCCGCGCCTGGAACATGGCCTGGAATCCGAAGCAGGACAAATGGAGCACGGTCGGCGCGCTGCCGGAACTGGCGGCGCTGCTGGGCGATGCGATTCCCGACCCTGACGATGCCGGCGACGGCATTCCTGACCCCGAATGAAGGACGGCATGGACAGGATGGACGAGACGATCTACCGCTGCGTCGGCCCGCAATGCGGGCGCATGATGCCGAGGCGGGTGAACTTCTGCCCCTGGTGCGGCACGTCGCAGGGCGTGGTGCAGGCGCCGCTCGCTCCGCCGCCGAGCCTGGCCAAACCGGTGGTGGAACCGGCCGCCGCGGCAGCGGCCCCGTCCCCGGTCCAGCCGGTGGTCACGCCACCGCCCGCGCCGGCGGCGCCGATATCTCCGCCATCCGCAGCCAGTCAGCCGCAGCAGGGACGCGGCATTCCGCCGCCGCCCGGCGTCGGCCGCGGCGCTCCGATGCCGGCGCGTCCGCCGCAGCGCGCGCCGATCCGCCTGCGCTGGTGGATCGTCTCGCTGGCCGCGCTGTGGCTGATCTGGCTGGGGGTGCGTCCCGAGGGCACCCGCATCGAGCGGCGCATGGAGCGCGCCGTCAGCCTCGCGGTCGAGTGCAAGGCGCGCGAGGCGCAGGACGAGCTGATCGCCCTGCGCGGCACCCGCGCCACGCCGGAACAGCTGCGCAAGGTGCAGCAGTCGCTGAACAAGGCCGCCGCCGACTGCACCCGCGCCGAGCAGCGCGCCAAGGCGTGGGAGGACGCCAGCGGCGCGGTCCAGAAGCTGCGCCGCGCGCGCAGCTACGACAAGGCGCTGGCGCGCCTCGGCACGTTCACCAGGCGCTGGGGCGAGGATGACGAGACCCGCGCACTGAAGGAACGCCTGGAGATCGAACGCGACCGCCCGCTGGCAGACCCATCGCGTGGCGAGTGAGCACTCACCAATATGTAATGGTCAGCCGCGTTTTTTGCGCCGGGTGTATGCTTATTGGCAAGCAAATCGCCAGGAGACGGACATGAAAACGATGCTATTCGGATCGCTGCTGGTGCTGGCCGCGCTGTCAGGCTGCAGCCGCGACGAGAGCGAGGTCGGCCCGGCCCAGCGCGCCGGCAAGGCGCTGGACGACGCCGGCGCCAAGGTGTCGCGCCAGGTCGATCAGCAACTCCAGAAGGCCGACCGCGCCACGGCGGAGGCGCGCGAGAAGATCAAGGATGCGGCGCAGGATGCGAAAGGTGGCTTGAAGCGGGCGACCGAGGAAGTCGGCAAGAAGGTCGAGGACGCCGGCGAGAAAATCCAGAAAGCCGCCGACTAATGTAGGGTGGGCGGTCCTCCGCCCATCCTACGAGGGTGTGAAAAATTCGTCTACGGCTGCGTTGCCTCGTCTCGCCGTACTAACGTACTGTCTTCGACTCGGCGCCTTGCCGTAGCCGTTTTTTCACACCCTCTACGAGGGTGTGAAAAATTCGTCTACGGCTGCGTTGCCTCTTCTCGCCGTACGAGTGTACTGTCTTCGACTCGGCGACTTGCCATCGCCGTTTTTTCACATCCTCTACGCCATCATGGATCGTCAACAGATCAAGCAGATGCCCGCTGCGGCTCCTGCCACTCCCCCTGCACCACCGACAACCTGACCTGCCCCGCGCGCCAGGCGCGTTCCAGATTCTGCTCGATCTCCTCGATGCAGACATGCGACGGCTCCGCGAAGCCCTGCACCCCGTAGGCGCGGTTGCGGCCGTGCGCCTTGGCCAGGTACAGCGCCATGTCGACGATGTTCACCGCGCGTTCCCACGGCAGCATCTCGCCGCCGCAGCTCAGGGGGAAGGGCGCGAAGCCGATCGACACGTTCACCGTCAGGGTCTGGTCGCCGTGCGCGATCGTGACCGCCGGGATGCCGCTCAGGATGCGCTGCGCCACTTCGTCCAGGCCGCTGTGCGGGATCGACGGCAGGAAAGCCAGGAATTCCTCGCCGCCCCAGCGCACGATCATGTCGGTCTCGCGCAGGATCTCGCGCAGGCTGGCCGCCATCGCGGTGAGCACCGCGTCGCCGGCGGCGTGGCCGTAGGTGTCGTTGATGTGCTTGAAGTGGTCGACGTCGAGCAGGAACAGGCCGCCGCAGCGCTCGCCGCCGCTCTCCTGCGGCGTGTGGGTGCGCATGAAGTCGAGGAAGTGGCGGCGGTTGTACAGGCCGGTCAGCGGGTCGCGCACGCTCTGCTGCTTGAGTTCCTTGTTCTTCAGGTAGAGCTGGGCGTTGGCCTGGCGCACCTTGCGGTACAACATGCCGACCACCACCGAAGCCAGCGCGAACACCGCCGCCAGCAGCCACCAGACGCGCTGCTGCAAACGGTTGACTTCGTTTTCGGTGCGCAGCAGCTCGATCTGGCGCTGCTTCTTCTCGGTATCATATTTTTGCTGCAGGTCGAGCACGGCGCGCTGGCGGCGCTTTTCGAACAGCTCGTTCGACAGCGTGCGCTCGCGGTGATAGGCCTTCAGCGCTCCCGCCAGGTCGCCGGCGCGCTCGAGCGCCTGGCCGTATTCGACCAGCACCAGCTGCAGCTCGGGCTTGTCGCCTTTGGCTTCGTAGGCCTGCATGCCGGCCTCGATATAACGCTTGCCCTCGTCCAGGCGGCCGGTCGCGAGATAGGCCTGGCCCAGGTTCAGGCGCGCAGTCGCCAGCACGGTGGGATTGTTCAGCGCGAGCGCCGCCTCGACCGCCTGTTCGGCGTAGCGGGTGGCGTTCGGATAGTCCCCCAGTTTCAGGTAGCAATCCGACAGGTTGACCAGGGTGCGCGTCACCATCGCGTTCGCGCCGATGCCGCGCTCGATCTCCAGGCTCTCCAGCAGTGCATTCAGGGCGCGCTGGTTCTGGCCGGTGTCGATCGCCAGTCCATATTCGGCGTGCTTGAGGGTCGCGGTGCGCCCCGGGGAGGCGCCCTGTTTCGCGACTTCCAGCGCCTCGGCCAGGATGGCGAAACCCTTCTCGTGGTCGCGCATCTGGCCGTACAGGCGGATCAGGGCATTCAGGGCGATGACGATCTGGGTCGGGTTGCGGTGCTGGCGCGCCAGGGTGGCGGCCCCCTGCAGGCGCTCCAGCGCGGCCGGGAAGTTGCCCTCTTCGGCATACGACTCGCCCGACGAGACCGTCGCGCGCACGCGCAGCGAAATGTCGTCGGTCTGATGCGCCAGCTTCTCGGCTTCCCAGATCAGGCGGTGGGCTTCCGTCAGGCGCTGCTGGCGGAACGCCATATAGCCGTGTCCCAGCAGGCCTTTGGCCAGCGCTACCTTGTTGTCATACTGGCGGCCGATGGCGACCAGCTCGTCGGCGGCGGCGGCAGCCTGGGCGGCATGGCCGAGCTTGTCCTGCGCCTCCGACAGCTGGTTCAGGAACTCGATCTTCTCGGGCAGCGGCGCGGCGCGGCTTTGCGCTTCCAGCTCCAGCAACATCGGCAAGGCGCGCTCGGGAACATATTTGTTGAGCTCACGGATCTGGGCCAGCCTGTCGCCCAGCGTCGATTGGACCGGGATCACTTCTCCCGCGCCGGCGACGGCGACGGCAAGGCAAAGCGCCACGGCCAAGGCCGTGCGCCGGCAGGGCGCCAGTGCGATAGGGAAGGATAAACGCATGCGGGGTCTCGAAGCGACGGCTAACACATCCGGAATTGATGAGTTTGATTATAGTCCTGTTGCAACGGAGAAATTCAATTTCTCTACAAATGTCACTAAAAAGACACATACTTGATGCAACTAAAATGCTTCTCATTGCGCGTTCAGTCGCCGTTTCCCGCCTTCTGTCGCAAAGTTTTCACGGCAGGGAGGGATAACTCCTATAGTCCAGGCAACAACAACAGGAGGGAGAGTTCCATGCTCGAGCTGCGCGGCGTCACAAAACATTTTGGCAAGGATGTGAAGGCGGTCGACGATGTCACCCTGTCGCTGGGGCAGGGCGTGGTCGGGCTGATCGGCCACAACGGCGCCGGCAAGTCGACCCTGATGGGGATGATCGCGACGCTCGCGCGCCCGACCTCCGGCCAGATCCTGTTCGACGGCGCCGACATCGCGCGCAGCCCGGACGCCATTCGCAAGCGCCTGGGCTACCTGCCGCAGGACTTCGGCGTCTACCCGAACCTGAGCGCCCTCGAATTCATGCAGTACTTCGCCGCTCTCAAGGGCGTGCGCGATCCCGCCCGCATCCGGCGCCTGCTCGAACTGGTCAACCTGCACGACCAGGCCGATCGTCCCGCCGCCTCGTTCTCGGGCGGCATGCGGCGGCGCCTCGGCATCGCGCAGGCGCTGCTGAACGACCCCGACATCCTGGTGGTCGACGAGCCCACCGCCGGCCTTGATCCCGAGGAGCGCCTGCGCTTCCGTAACCTGCTGGGCGAGCTCGGATACGGCAAGCTGGTGATCCTGTCGACCCACATCGTGTCCGACGTCGAGAGCATCGCCACCGAGCTGGCGATCATGCGCGCCGGCCGCCTGGTGGCGCACGAGACGCCGGACACGATCCTGCGCCGCGCGCGCGGCCAGGTCTGGACCGCCAGCGTGACGGAAGCCGACTACCCGGCCCTGCGCGAGCGCGTCCACGTGCTGCAGGCCCAGCGCCAGGACGGCCGCATGCAGCTGCGCATCGCCCACCCCGAGCTGCCCTGCCTGGGCGCCCGCGAAGCCGAGCCGACCCTGGAAGAAGCGCTGATGGCGCAGCGCTATGCGGCGCAGGAGAAGGCGGCATGATGACGCATCCCTTGTTCCTGCTGGCCGCCAACGAAATGCGGCTGCGCCTGCGCCGCCTGTCGACCCTGGCCGCGGTGCTGGCGGTGGCCGCCGTCACCTGGGCCATGATTCCGGAAACCAGCAGCGGCAGCGCGCTGCTGGTGATGAACGATGCGCGCGTGCTGTACACCAGTTCCGCGCTGGCGATCGGCAGCGCGACCATGGCCAGCCTGCTGTTCAGCCTCGCCGGCTTCTACCTGGCGCGCGGCCGCACCGGCGAAGACCTGCGGAGCGGCATCGGCGGCGTGATCGGGTCCACCACGGCGGGCAATGCGCTGCTGGTGTTGACCCGCTGGCTGGGCGCCATGGCCTGGCTGGTGCTGCTGCTCGGCGCCTTCATGCTGACCACCTTCGCCTGCCACCTGCTGCGCGGCGACGGCCCGATCCAGCCGCTGGTCTACCTGCAGACCTACGCCCTGATGCTGCTGCCGATGGCCTGCTTCGCCGCCAGCTGCGCGGTGCTGTTCGACAGCTGGAGCCCGCTGATGGGCAAGGGCGGCGACCTGCTGTACTTCTGCCTCTGGATGGCGCAGCTGTCGATCGGCGCCTCGATGGCGAAAGACGGCGGCGGTCCGCTGGCGCTGCTGGATTTCACCGGCCTGGCCAACGCCATGGTCGGCCTGCGCAGCCAGCTCGACACCACGGCGCTCGGCATCGGCATGATGACCTTCGACGCCGCCCTGCCACCCATCGAAATCAAGCAGTGGCTGTGGACCGGCGCGATGGCGCGCGAACGCCTGCTGTGCGGCCTGCTGGCGCTGCTGCCGCTGCTGCCGGCCGTGTTGCTGTTCCACCGCTTCTCGCCGGACCGCGTCAGGGCCGGCAAGGCGCGCCGCCGCCGTTCGCCGCTGGCGATCCTCAATGGCTGGCTGCGTCCGCTGGCCCGTCTCGTGCAGCCGCTGCTGCGCCTGGCCGCGCGGCTGCCCGGCCTGCCGGGGCAGGTGCTGGCCGACGCCGGCCTGGTGTTGATGGCGGCGCCGAGCGCGGTCCTGGCCATCGCCGTCTGCCTGGGCGCCGGCCTGGTCTTGCCGGGCGCCGCGCTGCCCGGTCTGGTGGCGGGCGCGGTCGCCTTCTGGGGCATCCTGTGCAGCGAAAGCACGACGCGCGACATCGAAGCCGGCTGCGATGGCCTGAGCGCCGCGGTCCCCGGCGGCGCGCAAGCCCGCTTCCTGCGCCAGTGGGCGGCCGCGCTGCTGCTCGGCCTCCTGTTCACCGGCAGCGTGACGCTGCGCTGGAGTGTCATCGAACCGCTGCGCGCCTTTGCATTGATGGGCGGACTGGTGGCGCTGTCCGGCTGCGCCGCCCTGTTCGGGCTGCTCAGCCGCACGCCGCGCCTCTTCCTCGGCCTGTTCCTGTTCGGTCTCTACGTGGCGATCCAGGCCGGCGGCATCCCGATGATGGACGTGGTGGGCTTCCACGGCGCGGCCACCCCGGGCTCGGCGGCGACCTTCCTCGCGGCCGGACTGGCGGCGGTAGCGGCCGGCATCGCCTGGAGCCGGCGCGGCTAGCGGTGCGTCCCGGGGACGGCGCCGGCGCTATACTGGCCCGCACCTCGTCCTCCGGGAGACCGCGATGTTCAAGACCCCCTGGGGCCGCTGGGGCGCCGTGCTCGGCTTCGCGCTGGGCGGCTTCTTCGACGGCATCCTGCTGCACCAGATCCTGCAATGGCATCACCTGTTGAGCCTGGTGCCGGGGATCGACGACCTGCGCCTGCAGGTGCTGTGGGACGGTTGGTTCCATGCGCTGATGTATCTGATCGCGCTTGCCGGTTTGATCGGCCTGTGGCGTCTGCACCGGCGCGGCGCCGGCGAATGGGGCTGGCCGCTGGTCGGCGCGGTGCTGGTCGGCTTCGGGCTCTGGCACGTGGTCGATACCTTGCTCTCGCACTGGCTGCTCGGCATCCACCGCATCCGCATCGACAGCGACAATCCCTTGGCCTGGGACTTGCTGTGGCTGGTCCTGTTCGGCATCGCGCCGCTGCTGCTCGGCTGGCGCCTGCGGCGCGGCGGGGGAGGACCGGGAATGAGCGGCGCGGCGGCGATGCTGGTGCTCGGCCTGCTGACCTCCGGCGCCGGCGCCTGGGCCATGCTGCCGCCGGCGGAGAACGGCTTCGCCACCGTCGTGTTCGCCCCCGGCGCCGGCCCGCGCGACGTGTTCGCGGCGCTCGACGCCCTGGACGCGCGGCTGGTGTGGAGCGACCGCGCGATGGGCGTGGTGGTGGTCGCGGTGGCGCCGGATCAGCGCTGGGGCTTCTACCGCCACGGCGCGCTGCTGGTGAGCGGGGCAGGGGCGCCGGCCGGCTGCTTCAACTTCGGCAAAGCCTGATACGATGCCCGGATGCGCATCCGTGAACTCGCCATCGGCGCCGTCCTTGCCGCCCTGCTCGCGGGCGGGGTGGTGCTGACCATCCCGTCTCCCACACCGCTGGTCCCGCCGACGCCTGTTCCGGCGCCCATCAAGGTGTCCACACCACCCGAGACCCGGACACCCGCCATCGCGGCCACGCCACCGGCCACCATGAAGGAGCCGGCGGCTTCATGGCGCGAGCTGCATGCGAAATACGCGGCCGCGCCGAACCTGCGCGCCTTCTTCTACGAGACCTTGCGCAAGCCGGATCAGGGCGCGATGTACTACGCCATCAGCGTCCTCCATTCGTGCAGGTTCGCGCTCAAGGATTTCACTCCCGCGCTGTCGGGACCAAGGCGCGCCGCCGCGGCGGCGCTGCAGCAGCGCTGCGATTTCAGCACGTCGGAACTCGAGGATGCGGAACGTGCGCTCACTGCCGTGCGCGAACTGGGTCCGCGCGACGACGTCCTGTCGAACAGCATGTTCGACTACATCGCCGCCGACAGCCTCGAAGCGCGGGAAAAGGTTTTGCTGGCCGCTTTCGAGCAAGGCAACCCGGAAATCATCGCGGCCTTGATCGCGCCGGCCGTCAAGGATGGCATGCCCGCGCAGACGACGCCGGAAGAGCCGACGGCGCTCGGCCTGCCCTTTGGTTCCCTGCTGGTCGCCTGCCGCCTCGGTGCGGATTGCGGGCCCGGTTCGGTCCGCACGCTGGAACTGTGCATGGAAAAAGGCTGGTGCGCCGTCAGCATTCCCGCCGCCCTGCGGCAGGGCCTGGGCAAGGATTACGCCGTGGTCGACCGGGTGGCCACGCGGGTGCTGGACGACATCCGGCGCCGCGATGCGCGGCGCCTGGCCGTCCTGCGAAACCGCTAGCGCCTCATCGATTCCGCTTTTTGGTCCCTGTTTTTAACGCTGATGCCATTCAGGAACAAGTCGACCAAATGCCCGATGCGCATCGTCGATGAACGGTCATGTTCGATTGCAATGGAAATCGCGGTCACCACGTAAATGACATCGTCGTAAGTGACGTCGCGGCGGATGACACCGGCCTCGTGCCCACGCCGAAGCAGCCGTTGTCCTTCGGCGGTGATCGCATTGCATCCAGGCGTCCCACACTGAATGACTGTACCGATCGATGCGGCAAGGCTCCGATAAGTGCTCGTGTCCCTGGCAAGCTCTTCAAGGTATGCCCTTACCGCATCGACTGGAGCGAGATGTGCGTCGCGCGCACCGCTGCTTTCTGCCAGCGCCAGGAAGCGCTCGTTGCTGGTGGCTGCCAGCAAGGCCTCGCGCGTGGGAAAGCGGCGATACAGCGTTCCGATGCCAACACCGGCACGCTTGGCGACTTCTTCGAGCGGGACATTCGCTCCTTTTTCCAGGAAAAGCGCCTCGGCGGCTGACAGGATCAGTTCACGATTTTTCTGCGCGTCGGCCCGGAGGGCAGGTTCATCACTCACTATTTTCCTCTTTCACTTGTCAAGTGGAGGATACCTCCATATTATAAGTGGAGCAATCCTCCACTTAATGAAAAGGGCTACCAGGAATGATGAAGCGTTTCGAAAACAAGGTTGTGGTCATCACGGGAGGCAGTGACGGCATCGGTCTCGCAACGGCAAAATTGTTTGCGATCGAGGGTGCGCACGTGACGATCACGGGACGCCGGCGCGAACTGCTCGACGAGGCCGTGAAGGAGATCGGTCATGGGGCGGTGGGTGTGCAAGGTGACGTCGCCAACCCGGCCGATGTCGCCCGGCTGTACGAAATGATCCAGCGCGACCACCAGCGTGTCGATGTCGTGTTCGCCAATGCCGGCAGGTACGAGGTCGTTCCACTCGATGCGATCGACGATGCGCACTTCGACGCAATCTTCGACGTCAACGTGAAAGGGATGGTGTTTACGGTGCAAAAAGCGCTGCCGCTGATGGCAACGGGAAGCGCTATCGTCCTCAACGGCTCCATCGCCGGTAGCAAGGGCTTGCCGGGCCAGTCGCTTTATAACGCCAGCAAGGCGGCGGTGCGCTCGTTCGCCCGAAGCTGGACGAACGACTTGAAGGAGCGCGGCATTCGCGTGAACGTGGTCTCGCCCGGTGGAACGGAAACGCGCCTCATCCGGAGCTACCTTGATTCGCAACCCGAAGTCGAAGCCGCGCTGAAGCAAAGCGTTCCGCTCGGGCGCCTGGGCGAACCGGACGAGGTGGCACGCGCGGTCCTGTTCCTGGCATCGAGCGAGAGCAGCTTCGTCGCTGGACACGAGCTGTTCGTCGATGGCGGTGTCGCCGCGGTGTAGCCTTACATCGCGATCTGCTGCAGCAGATACAGCCGCTGGTACAAGCCGCCCTCGATGCGCATCAGGTCCTCGTGCGAGCCGGCCTCCGTGATGCGGCCGTGGTTCAGCACCACGATGCGGTCGGCCGCGCGGATGGTCGACAGGCGGTGCGCGATCGCGATGATGGTCACCTTGCCGCGCAGCTCCTCCAGCGCTTCCTGCACGATCTGCTCGGTGGCGCTGTCGATGCGCGAGGTCGCTTCGTCCAGCAGCAGGATGCGCGGCTGGCCGGCCAGGGCGCGCGCGATCGCCACCAGCTGCTTCTGGCCCGAGGACAGGCGCGAGCCGCCTTCGCCGAGCTGGGTCTCGTAACCCTGCTCCAGCGCCGCGATGAAGCCGTGCGCATGCGCCGCCCGCGCCGCCGCCTCGATGCGCTCCAATGGCAGGCCGCGTCCCATGTCGATGTTCTCGCGCGCGGTCGCGGCCAGGATGAACGGGTCCTGCGGCACCAGGCCGACCTCGTTGCGGAAGCGCTCGTTGCCGATCGAGGCCAGCGGCAGGCCGCCGATCTCGATCGTGCCCTCGTCCGCCGTGTAGTAGCGCAGCAGCAGCGAGAGCAGGGTCGACTTGCCGCTGCCGGTGTGGCCGACGATGCCGAAGAAGGCGCCCTGCGGGATGTCGAGCGAGACGTCGTGCAGCACCCGCTGGCCTTCCATGTAGGCGAAATTCACATGGCGCACGCTGACCGCCGGCGCGGTGGTGTCGAAGGCGGCGGCGTTCTCCAGCCGTCCGGCCAGGTGCTCGGCCGCGCCGCCTTCTTCCAGCAGGGTGGAGACGCGCGCGGTCGCCACCACCGCCTGCTGCAGGCCGCTGAACTGCATGGTGATCTGGATCAGCGGCTCGACCACCCGCGCGATATAGCTGATGAAGGCGTACAGCACGCCGACTTCCACCGCGTTCATCTCGCGCTGGCCGAAGCCGTAGATGACGATGGTGAGCAGCACCACGTTCAGCAGGTCGAGCGCGGGTCGCAGCAGGAAGGCGTTGGCCTTCAATTCAGCCAGGCGCGCGACACGGTGGGCGCGGTTGGTGTTGAGGAAGCGCTCGCCGAAGCGCTTCTCGGCATTGCTGGACTGGAGCACCGACATGCCGCCGATCGACTCGGCCATCTGGCCGTTGATGTCGCTGCGCAGCGCGCGGGCGCGCGTCACCGCCGGCGCCGACAGGCGCTGGTAGAGCCAGACGATGCCGACCACCGCCGGCACCAGCGCCAGCACCACCAGCATCAGGCGCCAGTCGAGCCAGGCCATGGCGATCATGGTGCCGACCAGGACGATGGTCGAATCGAGCATCACGAACAGCACCTGGATGTAGAGCGTCTTGACCGCTTCGGTATCGTTGGTCACGCGGCTCACCAGCTGGCCGGTGATGGCGCGGTCGAAAAACGCCATCGGCAGGCGCAGCACGTGCTCGTAGACCCACTCGCGCAGGCGCCGCACCGAGCGCATCGCCAGGCCGGACAGGCGGATCAGCTGCAGGTAGCGGATCCACGACGAGGCCCAGCCGGTGACGACCAGGCCGCCCAGCAGCAGCGACATGCGCGGCCAGTCGAGGTTCCTGGTGAGCAGGTGGTCGTCGATCAGCAGCTTGCCCAGCAGCGGGCCGACCACTTCGAGGGCGGCCGCGATGACCAGCCAGAAGGTGGCCCAATAAAGGTGGCGCTTGTCGGGTTCGGCGGCGCGGCGCAGCAGGCCGGCGGCCTCCCGCGTCTGCACGCGCATGTCCTTGGCTTCTTCTTTTTGTTCAATCGGCATCGATGCTTGCCTCGAGTTGTTGGTAGCGCCACTGGCTGGCATACCAGCCATCCAGTTGCAGCAGTTCGTCATGGGTGCCGGATTCCGTGATGCGGCCGTCGCGCAGCACCACGATGCGGTCGGCGCCAGCCACGGCGGACAGGCGGTGGCTGGCGATGATGGCGGCGCGTTCCGGCCGCGCTGCGCGCAGTTCGTCGAGGTGTTCGAGGATGCGGGTCTCGGTGCCGGTGTCCACGGCCGACAGCGCATCGTCGAGCAGCAGCAGGGAACTGTCGGCCAGCAGGGCGCGCGCGATCGCCACGCGCTGGCGCTGGCCGCCCGACAGGGTGATGCCCTTTTCGCCCACCGGCGTGTCGTAACCGAAGGGGAAGCGCAGGATGTCGTCGTGGATCGACGCCATTTGCGCCGCTTCTTCGACTTCCGCACGCGAGGCGCCGGGGCGGGCCAGGGCGATGTTCTCGGCGATGGTGCTTGAAAACAGGAAGGATTCCTGCGGCACCCAGCTCATGGCGGCACGCAGCGCTTCGAGACGGTAGGCCGTCAGGGGCTCGCCCGCCCAAGTGACCGTGCCGCTCTGCGGCGTAGCCTGGCGCAGCAGCACGCGCAGCAAGGTCGACTTGCCGGCGCCGGTGGGGCCGACCAGGCCCAGGGTCTGGCCCGGTTCCACCGTCACCGAGACCTTGTCCAATGCGGGGCGCTCGGCGTCGCGATAGGCGAAGCTGACGCCGTCGAGCGCCAGCGCGCCGCGCCCGATGGACCCCAGCGTGCCCTTGTCTTCGACCGTCAGCGGCGCGTCCAGCAGCGGCTGCAGGCGGTTCAGGCCCGCGCGTCCGCGCTCGATCAGCGACAGCACCCAGCCGGCCGCGAACATCGGCCAGATCAGCTGGCCCAGGTACATCGTGAAGCTGGTGAGGTCGCCCACCGTCAGCTCGCCGTTCCAGACCAGGTAACCGCCCAGGCCGAGCGTGAGGCCGGTGGCCGCGGTCAGGGTCAGGCCGACGGCCGGCTCATAGGCCGCTTCCCAGCGCTGCGCGTTCAGGCTCGCATTGGCCGCATTGCCGGCCAGTTCGCTGAACTGCGCCGAGCTGCGCGCTTCCAGGCCGAGGGCGCGCAGGGTGCGCACGCCGGACAGCGATTCCTGCACGTGGTCGTTCAGCGCCGAGAAGCGTTTCAATGCGTCGGCTTCGGCATGGTGGACCTGGGTCGAGATGCGCCAGAAAGCGAAGGCCATCAGCGGGAAGGGCAGCAGGGCGACCCCGGCCAGGCGCGGGTCGACGCCGAGGGTCATGATGCCGAGCACCATGACCAGGGTCAGCGTGCCGTCGAAGCCGGCCAGCATCGCTTCGCCGGCCGCCATCTCGATGGCGTCGATGTCGTTGGTGGCCAGGGCCATCAGGTCGCCGGTGCGCTGGCGCTGGTAGAAGCCGGGGCCCTGGCTTGCCAAGCGCGCGTACAGGCGGGTGCGCAGCTCGACGCCGAGGTTGTAGGCGGCCGAATACAGGCGGATGCGCCAGCCGACCCGCAGCACGTAGATGGCGACGCCGAGGCCGAGCAGCTGGGCCAGGCCGAGCATCAGCGCGCGCTGGTCCAGGCTGTGCGCGGCCAGGCCGTCGATGAGGGCGCCGACCTTGCGCGGAATCAGGACGGTACAGATCGCCACGCCGGCCAGCATGAAGGCCGACGAGACATAGGCCGGCCAGTGACGGCGGACGAAGCCGCCGATCAGCCTTGCGAGACTCATGCAGTGTTTCCTTGGAGATTTTTGCGCCCAAAAACAAAAGCGGGCCGAAGCCCGCTAGTGTAGTCGTTTTGCCACTCAGGCGCAGCGCGGCGCCCCGTGTGTCATACCTGCATTATTTCTTGCGGCGCGGGGAGGTCGGCGCCAGTTGCACCTTCGGTGTTTCGACCTCGTCCGCAGCAGGGATCGGCGCGGCGGCGGGGTGCGGCACCACGGCGGCGCGCGCCGCGCCCTTGCCGACGGCCTTGACGATGGCTTTCGGCTCGGCTACCGGGGCCGGCTCGGTCGCCGTGACGATCAGCTCGACAGCCGGTTCCGGCTCGGCAACCACAACCGGCTCCGCCGGGGGCGTCCCGGCGAGCACCGGCGCGGCCGCTTCGACGGCGGGCGCGGGCGTCTCGACGACCGGCTCTGGTAGGGGCGCCGGCGCAAGGACCGGCTTGAACGCCACGGTTTCGATATCGTTGCCAGCCGGGGCCTGCGTCGGCGCGCGCAGCGCATACGGACGGATGCCGCCGGCGATATTCATCAGTTCGCGGCCGTAGCTGAACAGGCTGCGCACCTGTTCCTCGGCATGTCCGCCCAGCATCAGGAGATCGCGCGGATCTTTCGAGGCGAACAGGGCGGTGGCGGTGCGCGCCGAGCGCTCCAGGGTGTCGCGCGAGGTCGCCAGGTTCAGGGCGGCGACCCGGCTGGCGCTTTCGAACGCCTGGTTGGCGAAGGACTGGAAGATGTCGAAGCCGGCTTCGAACTGGGCCTTGCGTGCTGCGGAGAATTGCTCGGGAAGCGAAGTCATACGGATTCCTTTTTGAATTATGGCGCACTGCAATATCGGCTAGTGTAGCCATGATTCGGCTCGCTTGCAAAGGCGTTCTGCTTTAATTTGCAACAAACTTATTGCAGTGCAGCATGTGTCGTGCGCCGTTCATCCTGAAGCGGACCGATCCTGAAGGAAATCGCTACAATCGGGAAAACAACAGGAGGAACCCCATGGATCTCGTGATTCGGAATGCGACCTTGCCGGACGGCAGCCACGGCATCGACATCGGCATCGAAGGCGAGCGCATCGTCGCGGTGGAGCAAAGGATGCGCGCCCAGGGCGCCCGCGAAATCGATGCGGACGGTGACCTGGTCAGCCCGCCCTTTGTCGACGCCCATTTCCACATGGATTCCGTACTCAGCTATGGTTTGCCGCGCGTCAACCAGAGCGGGACCTTGCTCGAAGGCATACGCGTCTGGGGCGAACTGAAACCCCAGCTCAGCCAGGACGCGCTGGTCGAACGCGCCATGCGCTACTGCGACTGGGCGGTGGCGCGCGGCCTGCTGGCGATCCGCACCCACGTCGACGTCTGCGACGAGCGCCTGCTGGCGGTCGAGGCCCTGCTCGACGTCAAGCGCCGCGTCGCGCCCTACCTCGACCTGCAGCTGGTGGCCTTCCCCCAGGACGGCCTGCTGCGCAGCCCTGGCGCCTTCGACAACCTGAAGCGCGCCATCGCCATGGGCGTCGACGTGGTCGGCGGCATCCCGCACTTCGAGCGCACCATGGCGCAGGGCGCCGAATCGGTGCGCCTGCTGTGCGAGTTCGCGGCCGACAAGGGGCTGCGCGTGGACATGCACTGCGACGAGACCGACGACCCGATGTCGCGCCACATCGAGTCGCTGGCGTACGAGACCCAGCGCCTCGGCCTGCAGGGCAGGGTGGCCGGCTCGCACCTGACCTCGATGCATTCGATGGACAACTACTACGTCAGCAAGCTGCTGCCCCTGATCGCGGAAAGCGGGGTCGCGGCGATCGCCAACCCGCTGATCAACATCACCCTGCAGGGCCGCCACGACAGCTACCCGAAGCGGCGCGGCATGACCCGGGTGCCGGAGCTGATGGCGGCCGGCGTCGACGTCGCCTTCGGCCACGACTGCGTGCTCGACCCCTGGTACGGCATGGGCTCCGGCGACATGCTGGAAGTGGCGCACATGGGACTGCACGTGGCGCAGATGACCGGGGTCGAGGCGATGGCGGCCTGCTTCACCGCCGTCACCGAGACGCCGGCGCGCATCCTCGGCCTGGAAGACTACGGCATCGCGACCGGGCGCTACGCCGACATGGTGCTGCTCGACGCCGGCTCGCCGGTGGAGGCGATCCGCCTGCGCGCGGCGCGCAAGCTCGTGGTGCGGCGCGGGGCCATCGTGTCGGAGACAGCACCAAGCCAGGCCACCTTGCACCTGCCCGGCAGGCCTGCCGCCACCGATTTCCGCATTCCCGCGGCGGGTACGCAGGCGGGTACTCACAATAGGTAACAATATTGTACGAAACCCGGCGCGGTTTGGCGCTAGAATAGGCCGTTTTCCAGTCTACTCTGGCGCTTCCGACTCCGTGAAAGACATGCAGATCCGCCCCGCCGGCGACCAGGACTTCGATGCGATGTGGAGCATCTTCTGCGCCCATCTCGCCACCGGCGAAAGCTATCCCTTCACCACCGCCACCTCGCGCGACGCCGGCCATGCCTACTGGTTCGGGCAGGGCGTGTCGAGTTTCGT
This sequence comes from Massilia phyllostachyos, assembly GCF_021044825.1. Taxonomy (GTDB): domain Bacteria; phylum Pseudomonadota; class Gammaproteobacteria; order Burkholderiales; family Burkholderiaceae_D; genus Telluria; species Telluria phyllostachyos. The sequence goes on from NZ_JAJNOC010000001.1 coordinate 846,171, forward strand.
CGCGACCTCGAACGGCGGGCGCGTGCTCGGCATGTACCGCCTGCTGTCCAACCAGGTCGGGCGCGGCCACCACGTGGCCAACGCCTCCTTCATGGTCAGCCCCTCGGCGCAAGGCGCCGGCGTGGGCCGCATGCTGGGCGAGCATTGCCTGGGCGAGGCGCGCGCCCAGGGCTACCTCGCCATGCAGTTCAACCACGTGGTGAGCACCAATACCGCCGCCGTGCGCTTGTGGAAAAAACTCGGCTTCTCGATCGTCGGCACCCTGCCCAAGGCCTACCGCCACCGGCGTCTCGGCTACGTGGACGCCTACGTGATGTACCAGCTGCTGCAGGACCCGGACCACTGGCCGACGGTGGACGCGTGAGCGAGGTCCTGCGCACCGCGCGCCTGCGCCTGCGCGTGGCCGATGCGAACGACGCCGCCTTCTACCTCGCCCTCGTCAACGACCCCGATTTCATCGCCTATATCGGCGACCGCGGCCTGCGCACCCTGGACGCGGCGGCGCGCGCGATCGAGGACGGCCCGGTGGCGATGCAGCGCACCCGCGGCCACTCGCTGTATATCGTCGAGCGCATCGAGGACGGCCAGCCGGTCGGCATGTCGGGCCTGATCAAGCGCGACACCCTCGACGACGTCGACATCGGCTACGCTTTCCTGCCGGCACATCGCGGCTGCGGCTATGCCTTCGAGTCGGCGCAGGCGGTCGCCGCGCATGCGGCCAGGATCGGCATTGCCCGCCTGGTGGCCATCACCAATCCCGCCAACGCGGCGTCGATCGGCCTGCTGCGCAAGCTGGGCATGGACTTCGAGCGTTTCGCCGTGCTGGTGGCGGGGCAGCCGGGCGTGAACGTCTACGGCATGGCCTTGCTACGCCGCGAAAGCTGAGCGCTGTGTGCGTTGGCTGACGCAGCGCGGCAAGCGCCGGTGGTAGGATTGCGGTGCCTGAATGTCCACCACTTGTCACCGAGCCAGCGATGCCCTTCGAATCTCCCCCCGAGCCGCGTCCCGACGCGCCCATCTTCATCGTCCTGAATGCCGGCTCGGGCCATTCCGAAACGGCGATACGGCGCTCGACCATCGAATCGGTGCTGGCCGCCGCGGGCCGCGCCTGCCATCTGGAGATGGTCGACGACCCGGCGCGGCTGCAGGACATCGCGCGCGACATGGCGCAGAAAGCCTTGCAGAGCGACGGCATCCTGGTGGCGGCGGGCGGTGATGGCACCATCAATACCGTGGCGCATGAAGCGGTGCTGGCCGGCTGCATCTTCGGCGTCTTGCCGCAGGGCACGTTCAACTATTTCGGACGCACCCACGGGATTCCCGAAGACCTGGCCGAAGCCGTGTACTCGCTGCTGCGCGCGCGCGTGCGGCCGGTGCAGGTGGGCCTGCTCAACAACAAGATCTTCCTCGTCAACGCCAGCGTCGGCCTGTATCCGAAGCTGCTCGAAGAGCGCGAGCACGACAAGCAGCAATACGGCCGCAGCCGCGTGGTCGCCTTCTTCTCCGCGATCAAGATGGCGTTGCGCCCGCACCGCCACCTGCGCATCACCCTCGAGCAGGACGGCAAGGAACGCCGCCTGCGCACGACCACCCTGTTCGTCGGCAACAACCGCCTGCAGCTGGAGCAGGTGGGCATGGAGGGGCTGACCGAGGCGGTGGAAGAGGGCCAGCTGGTCGCCATCGCGCCGCGTCCGATGGGCAAGCTGGGCCTGCTCGGCCTGCTGGTGCGCGGGATGCTGGGGCGGCTCAAGGATGCGGACGTCGAGGCCTTCGCCTTCAAGCGCCTGACGGTGCGCACGCCGGCGGTGTATGGCCGCAAGCGCCTGAAGGTGGCCGCCGACGGGGAGGTGAGCCAGATGGCGATGCCGCTGGAGTTTCGTGTGCTGGAAGGGAGACTGGCGCTCATGGTGCAGGGGGCGTCGCGCAAGGAGGCAAGGGCGGTGTCGGCCGGGGCGGAAGACGAGTAATCCGTTGGCTCGGAGACCGTCGCACCGGCGAAGGCCGGTGCGACGGATCGGCGGTTAACGGCTGGTGCGGAGCAGTCGGATGCCCATGATGTCGAAGCGGTTGTACGGCCCCTTTGCTCCACCAGCCCCACTGAAGCTGCTGTTACTCTCCAGGTAGCTCATATTATAGAAATCGCTCATCTCGATCCGATAGCTGCCCTTTGCCAGCTGCGCCGCCAGCGGCGTCGAATACGCCACCGGCGTATCCGCCTTCGCCACCGGCGCATGCGGCATCTGGATCACGCCCTGCGCCACCGTCTTGCCGGCCGCGTTCTTCACGGTCAGCCACTTCACCCCATTGCTGATCCCCAGGTTCACCAGGTTGGCCGCGTTGTGATAGCGCAGCTGCACCTGGTAGCGCCCCGGCGTGCCCACCTCGATGCGCTCGACGGCGAAGCGGTCAGCCGGCTGGCCCCAGCCGGCAATGCGCGGCATCGTGAACTGCGCGTCCGGCGCAACCGGCTTGATGTTCGAGACGATGCGCGGATCGGTGACGGGGATCTCGATGTTGTCGCCCACGCAGCGCGGGACGCTGTGGTGGCTGCGGTTGCCGGTGGCCGGGAAGCGCGCCTCCATGGCGTAGCAGGCGGTGGCGCTGGCGGATGTGTCGCGCCACTCGCCGGCCGGCAGGGCGTCGGCTGCCAGCTTGCCGTCGCGGTAGACGCTGTAGACCGCGCCCTGCTCCGCGCCGCCCGGTTCGAACGGCACCGTGACGGCGCCGCCGTCGCGCGCGAGCCCGAGGATGAGCGGCTCGCGCGGGCCGAAGGTGGCGCCGTCCGCTGCATACGGGTCGTCCTGCACGCGGCGGATCGCCTGCTGGCCCGCTTGCAGGCTGCCGAGCACGATCTCGATGTCGTTGTGCTCGCCCAGCTGCCGCAGCCGGATCGTGTCCTGCGCCGGCTTGCCGTTCAGGAGAATGCGCTCCACCGCATAGTAGCCGTCCTCCCGGCTGGCCGCGGGGAGGCGCAGGCGCACGTCCAGGCGCTTGCCATGCAGGCGCAGGTCCTGCAGCGCGATCTCCTTGGCGCCGCCAAAATACTCGCGGCGCAGCTTCGCCGTCACGAAAGGCTTCAAGGCGATGCCGTCGTCGCGCGCCGAGACGCCGAAGACGTTGGTGACCACCATGCCGATATAGGCGCCGACGGACCACAGCTGGCGGCGTGAATTGATCACCGGCCCGATCAGCGAGGGATTGACTTCGTCGAGCAGCAGGGGCTGGCCGGACAGCCACTCGAGGTTCTCCATGTTCGACAGGTTCAGCGCCGCGCCGCGCATCAACGTGGCGTAGGCCGCGTCGGCCACCGCGACGTTGCCCGCCTGCGCCGCCGCCCGCAGGCCATAGCCGGTAACAAAAGGCCAGATGGCGCGGTTGTGGTAGACCGGCATGCCGGGCTGCTGGGGCCAGATGACCGGCGCGCCCATCGGGCCGTGCGGGTAGTGCGCCAGGATCGAGCGCGCCTGGTCTGCATCGGCCACGCCGGTGACGATGGCCAGCGCCAGGCCGAGCCAGTCGAACTTGTGCAGCGGCGCGCCGTCGAGGTAGCCGGCGGTCAGGCTGCTGTACATGCCGGCGTCCTTCAGCCACAGCTGCTCGTTGATGGCGCGCTTGAGCTGCGCCGCCCAGCCCTCGTAGCGCTGCGCGCGCGCCGCGTCCTTGTGTTCGCGCGCCAGCCGCGCCGCCAGGGTGAGCGCCTGGTAGTGCGTGACGTTGGTCGACAGCGACTTCGAGGTCGACATCGCCGCCAGCTGCGTCGGCATCCAGGCCGCGTAGCTCTGGTCGCGCCAGTCGAGGAAGGATTGTTCTCCGTTGTACAGGCCGGTCTGCGCGTCGAAGGCCGCGATGCGGTCGTTCTCGATGGTGTTCGACAGGGCCTGCAGCGCACGCCGTGCAAAGGCCGCGCGCTCGCTTGCCGGCAGGGTGCGCAGGGTTTCCTCGGCCGCGAAGGCCCAGCTCATGCGGTCGGTGCTGACCGGCCAGCTGCCGCCGCTGCCTGTGTCCTGCACGATCTGCAGGCCGTCCTTCGTGCCCGCGATCTGCGGCGCGATCGGGACGCCCGCGCGCCAGCCGGACAGTTTGAAATCGAGCGAGTTGCGCACCCGCTGCGGGTCGAGCAGGGCCAGGCCCAGGTCGGCCGCATAGGAGAGGTCGCGGGTCCAGACGTAGTGCCACTTCTCGCCGGTGGCGAAGCAGTCGCAGGGTATCGCGGCGCCGCCGTTGTAGTTGCCGTCACGGATCTGGCTCACCGAGTCCTGGCGCATCTCGTGGCCGGCCAGCGCGAACAGGGCGTCGAAGGCCAGGTTGCCGGTGCGGATGCGCGGCAGGCCGGCCTCCTCGCGATACGTCACGTGCTGCGGGCCGGGGTCGCGCAGGTTCATGCTGCTCGAGTGGGTATAGCTGCGCAGCCGCGCCTGCGGATCGGGCGAGGAGAAGCGGGCGGTTTCCTGCCTGCCGTCCCAGGTCGGCCAGTCCAGGGCGACGACGGGGCGGCCCGCGTGCGGATCGGCGGCGCCGGCGGTTGCCTGATCCGCCAGGCGCACGATGCGCAGCTGCGGCGCGGCCGGGTCGCGTGTGTCGACCGTGAAGCGGTAGGTGCCGGTCCGGCGCACGAACAGGTAGTCCTCGGGGCCGGAACGGGTCTCGAGCCGGTAGGGCTTGTCGGGCGCCACGGTGACGCTTTGCGTGCTGTCGACCACCCACTCGTCGCTCCAGTCGCCGCTGCCGACCTTGAAGGCGTGGTTGCCGGGGCCGACCAGGATGTCGGCTTCGTAGACCTGGTCGGCCTTCCTGGTGAGCGCGTTATCGGTGCCCCAGCCGTTGAAGGCGCCGCGCACGTACAGGTGCTTGTCCTGGGCGGCAGCCGGCAGGCAGGCGAGGAGGGCGGCAAGGGCCAGTACACGGCGCATCATCGGGCGGCCTCCAGTTCCAGCACCACGCTGGCCATCGCCGGCAGGCGCAGTTCGCGCCGCAGGTCGAAGCGGCGGCCGCTCAGCACGTCGACGCCGCCCGGCACATCTGCCAGCATCTCGCGGAAGCGCGCGGTGTCGAGCACCATCTCCTTCGGGTTGTTGTTGAAGGCGACCAAGACCTTCTTGTCGCCCTGGTAGCGGAAGTAGACCCAGGTATTGTCGCGCGGGCCGAAGTGCATCATCTTCCCGTGGTGGATCAGCGGCTGATTCTTGCGCCAGGTGGCCAGCTTGCGCACCAGGTCCTGGGCGGCGCGCTGCTGGGCGCCGAGTCCCTTGCCGGTGAAGGCGTCGACCTTGTCGCCCTCCCAGCCGCCGGGGAAGTCGCGGCGGTAGCTGGCGTCGTCGCGCTGTTTCGTTGCGCTGGTCATCAGGATCTCGTCGCCGGTGTAGAGCTGCGGAATGCGCGGCATCGTCATCAGGAACACCATCATCATGCGGTAGCGGTCGAAGTCCTCGCCCACCACGCTCCAGATGCGCGACATGTCGTGGTTGGCCTCGAACAGCACCAGGTTGCCCGGTTCCGGGTACAGGTAGTCGAGCGAGAGCGTCTCGTAGACTTCGTTGAACACGTTGTGGCCCTTGGTGTCGGCCAGCGCGGTGCGCATGGCTTCGGCCACCGGGAAGTCCATCAGGCTCGGCGTCGAGGCGCGGTAGCCGTCGAAGTTGTCCTTGCCGCGCTGCCAGCGCGCCACCACCGGCGGGCGCGTGCTCCACTCTTCGCCGACCAGGTTCAGCTTCGGGTATTCCTGCATCAGGCGGCGCGTGTACTCGGACAGGAAAGCGCCGTCCGAATAGCCGAAGGTGTCGATGCGCAGGCCCGAGAGGCCGGCGTATTCGATCCACCAGATATTGTTCTGGATGAGGTAGTTGGCGACCAGCGGATTGCTCTGGTTCAGGTCCGGCATGTTCTTGACGAACCAGCCCCGCGTGAAGTTGTCGGCGTCTTCCTTCGAGGCGTACGGATCCTGCACCGCGGTGCGGTGGTGGTGGGTCGGCACGAATTGCCCGCCGTAGTTGATCCAGTCCGAGGTCGGCATGTCCTTCATCCACCAGTGCGCACTGCCGATATGCGACAGCACCACGTCCTGGATCAGGCCGATGCCGCGCTTCTTCGCTTCCACCGAGAGACGCCGGAAGTCTTCGTTGCTGCCGTAGCGCGGGTCGATCCGGTAATGATCGGTGGCGGCGTAGCCGTGATAGGAGAAGCCCGGCATGTCGTTCTCGACCAGCGGCGTCGGCCATAGCTGGGTGAAGCCGAGGTCGCGGATGTAGTCGAGACGCTTGATCATGCCGGCGATGTCGCCGCCGTGGCGGCCGCCGGGGTTGGCGCGATTCGCCTTTTCGCGGGTGTCCGTGGTGCTGTCGTTGGACGGGTCGCCGTTGGCGAAGCGGTCCGGCATCACCTGGTAGATGGTGTCGCTGCTATTGAAGCCGACGCGCTGGGCGGAACCGGGCTCGCGCGCCAGCAGGCGGTAGGTATACGACGTCGGGCGTGCGGCGCCCTTGAAGACGATGTCGAAGCTGCCGGGCTTCGCATCCTGGCCGATCTCGAGGTCGATGAACAGATAGTTCCGGTTCGGGACGCGGGTCACGGTGGCGATGCGCACGCCGGGGAAGGTGAGTGACGGTTCGAGCGCGGCGATGCCCTCGCCATGCACCATCAGTTGCAGCCCCTTGTGCTGCATGCCGGTCCACCAGAACGGCGGCTCCATGTGGGCAATGGCAGGGGACTGGGCGGAAGCGGCGAGCGAGGCGCCGCCGAGCAGGAGGAGGGTGAGGAGTTGTCTCATGATGGTAGGGACCTCCTGTTCCAGCGTAGTCAGACTACAGTACAGCGCTGTGCATGCTGGACAAGAGAGTTGCCCTTTCTGGTTGTATTGCCTGGAGAATACTACGGAAGTAGTCGAGGTACAAAAATGTGGCAAGTTCGATATCTAGTCAAAGTACAGATTTCCTTTTGTAAATGCCAATTGTCGGTCTAGCCCGTCGAATAGCCGCGTGCCGCTCGCTGAGCTGAATTGCACCGTCTTGGTGCATTTCAATGCATTTTGCTTAAAAATTCATCGTTTGTAGTAGGACTACAACCCTCTGTATGCACCGTTGTAGCCCAAATACAACGTGCGCTCTGTGTTTTTATGACGATTTTCTGAGAAACATGCCATTATCGTAGTAACAAGCAACTCCCGTTGACAGTGCATCTAGTTTTAATACAGAATCCTCGACAGAACGTTGCATTACGTTTACTTGAGGCTGCCGGTGCAAGCTGCCTGACGCGCTGTAGTTTCGGGAAAAAAATTATTGGTCTTTATTGAGGGGACAAATGAGTATCTTCGCAACCAAGCGCGCCGCTGAGCCGGTCCGCCAAGCCTTCCTGCTGAGCCCGGTCGCCGCCGGCTGCGCAGTCTTCCTGTCCGTGTTCGCCGGCAGCGCCTACGCGCAAACCCAGGACAACACGACGACCACTACCAGCGCTACGTCGAGCGTCGCCACCGCGCCGAATTCGGCCGAGCAGGCGGCCACCGCCGCCGAGCCGACCCCGCCGGGCGCGACTTCGAACGCCAACGGCCAGGTCTCGACCGTGACCGTGACCGGTATTCGCCGCGGCATCGAGGCGGCGATCTCGATCAAGAAGAATTCCAATTCGATCGTCGAAGCCGTGTCGGCCGAAGACATCGGCAAGCTGCCGGACCAGAGCGTCGCCGAATCGATTTCGCGCCTGCCGGGCGTGGCCGTGCAGCGCGGCCGCAGCTCGGGCAAGGCTGCGGAGATCTCGGTGCGCGGCCTCTCGCCGAGCTTCAACGGCACCCTGCTGAACGGCCGTGAAATGGCCTCGACCGGCAATGCCCGTTCCCCCGAGTTCGACCTGTTCCCGGCCGAACTGATGGGTTCCATCATGATCTACAAGACCCCGGACGCGACCGTCGTCGGCCAGGGCCTGGCTTCGACCATCGACCTGCGCACCGTGCAGCCGCTTGACTTCGGCAAGCGCACCGTCGCCGTCAGCTACAAGAAGAGCCGCCTGGGTGTGAAGCAGCGCGACGGCCTGCCGGAAGGCGATGGCGACCGCTACACCTTGTCCTACATCGACCAGTTCGCGAACCGCACCATCGGTGTGGCGGCTGGCTTCACCCGCTATGAAGAAATGGGCGGCGGCCAGGCCAAGTTCAATTCCTGGGGCACCGCGACCATGCCGTACAACGGCGTCGACGTGAAGACCCCGGGTGGCTTCGGCTACGACACCGAAGTCGGCTCGCACAACCGCGACGGCGCCTTCGCTTCGCTGCAATGGCGCCCGAACCGCAACTTCAAGTCGACCGTCGACCTGTTCTACTCTGCCGGCGAAACCGGCCTGAAGAAGACCGGCTTCGAAGGCGGCGTCGCCTACAACGGCGGCGGCACCTACGAGCTGCCGCACGTGCTGAGCAGCGCGACCGTCGCCAACGGGGTCGCCACCAGCGGCACCATCAGCAACTGGAAGGGCGTGGTCCGCAACCACTACGAAGGCAACGAGGACGACCTCAAGACCATCGGCTGGAACAACGAGCTGAAGATCGGCGACTGGACCACCGCGGCCGACCTGACCTGGTCGAAGGCCACCAAGCTGGGTTCGCGCTACGAGACCACCGCCGGCATCGCCGGTCGCGCCCAGGATACTCTGCGCTACAGCGGCTTCGACGGCGGCAACGTCACCCAGGTGAAGTACACCCCGGGCTCGAACTACGCCGACCGCAACATCGCGCGCCTGACCGACGTGATGGGCTGGTCCGGCGGCGAAGCTTCGCCGCAGGCCGGCTACCTGGCCCAGCCTTACGTCGAGGACCAGGTCAAGGCCGTGCGCCTGACCGCCAAGAAGGCTGTCGAGTGGGGCCCGATCACCGGCACCACCTACGGCTTCAACCACACCTCGCGCGACAAGTCGCGCACCGGCGACGAAGGTCGCCTGGTGATCAAGGGCGGCAGCGGCCCGTACGCGGCGGTTGGCGTGCCGGGCAGCGATGTCGCCCAGGCCGGCGCTTCCGGCTTCAACGTGGTGTCGTGGGATCCGCGCGGTTCGCTCGGCACCGTCTACGAGCTGGCCAACAAGGTCGACGCCGACATCTACAACAAGTTCTGGGACGTTTCCGAGCGCATCAACACCGCCTACTTCATGGGCGACCTGGACGGCGAGCTGTTCGGCCTGAACTACCGCGGCAACGTGGGCCTGCAGGCAATCCACACCCGCCAGACCGGCGGCGGCTACGTGATCGACAAGGCGCGTTGCGTCGGCAATACCGCGCAGACCTGCCCGGCCCAGCGCGTCAGCGATGGCGACAGCTACTGGGACGTCCTGCCGAGCCTGAACGTAAGCTTCGACCTGGGCAATGACCAGGCGCTGCGCTTCGGCGCCGCCAAGGTGGTCTCGCGCGCCAACCTGGACGACCTGCGCGCCGGCCAGAACTTCGGCCTGGCGACCCAGGGCGTGTCGATCCTGACCGGCAGCGGCGGCAACCCGCAGCTGAAGCCGTTCCGCGCCAAGCAGCTCGACCTGTCGTACGAGAAGTACTTCGGCAACAAGGGCTACATCAGCGCCGCGGTCTTCTACAAGAAGCTCGACACCTACATCCTGCGTGCGCCGCGTGCGTTCAACTACGCGCCGTACATCACGCCGACCACCCCGCTGCCGACCACCGGTCCGTTCGCGGGTTCGACCCAGGGCCTGTTCACCCAGCCGACCAACGGCGACGGCGGCAACATCAAGGGCTACGAGCTGGCGGTCAACGTGCCGTTCTCGATGGTCTCGGAGTACCTGGACGGCTTCGGCGTGATGGTCAACCACTCCGACACCCGTTCGGGTATCGAGCTGCCGGAAATCGGCTTCGCGAACGTGAACGGCGACTCGGTCACGATCCCGTTGCCGGGTCTGTCGCGCAAGGTCAGCAACCTGCGCCTGTACTACGAGAAGAACGGCTTCCAGATCGCCGCCGCGGCGCGCAAGCGTTCGAGCTTCCTGGGCCAGGTGTCCGACTTCCAGGACAACCAGCAGCTGACCTTCATCAAGGGCGACACCATCGTCGACCTGCAGGTGTCCTACGAAGTGCAGTCCGGCTGGCTGAAGGGCGTGAGCCTGTTCGCCCAGGCGCAGAACTGGAACAACGCACCGTTCCTGGAGTACACCACCGACGAGAACAATCCGTCGAACCGCGTGGACTATGGCCGCACCTACCACTTCGGCGCCAGCTACAAGTTTTAAGCTGAGCTGAACTGAGGTAAAGTATCGACCCCTGCCGGACTTCGGTCCGCCAGGGGTCGATTTTCGTCATACGCACCGGGTAACGAACATGACTACTGAACCAATCAAGGACATCGTCATCGTCGGCGGCGGCACCGCCGGCTGGATGACCGCGGCCGCACTGTCGACCGTTCTCAATGGCCGCTACAACATCCGCCTGGTCGAATCCGACGAGATCGGCATCGTCGGCGTCGGCGAAGCGACGATCCCGATGATCCAGCGCTTCAACCGCGTGGTCGGCATCGACGAGAACGAATTCATGCGCGAGACCCAGGGGAGCTTCAAGCTCGGGATCGAGTTCGTCAACTGGGGCAAGCTCGGCGAGCGCTACATGCACGGCTTCGGGCGCCTGGGCCAGGACCTGGCCACGCTGCCCTTCGACCAGTATTGGCAGAAGATGCGCCGCGCCGGCAAGGCCGCGCCGCTCGAGCAGTATTCGATCACGCGCATGGCGGCCAAGGCAAACAAATTCATGCCGCCGCGCTTCGATGTGCAGAATTCGCCGCTGCGCGACATCGCTTATGCCTACCACTTCGACGCCAGCCTGTACGCGAAATACCTGCGCAAGCTGTCCGAAGCGCGCGGCGTGACCCGCATCGAAGGCAAGATTACGCGCGCGACCCAGCGCGAAGGCGACGGTCATATCGATGCGGTTGAACTCGAAAACGGCACGCGCGTCGAGGGCGAGCTGTTCATCGACTGCTCGGGCTTCCGCGGCCTGCTGATCGAACAGACCCTGCAGACTGGCTTCGAGGACTGGACCGGTTGGCTGCCGGCCGACCGCGCGCTGGCCGTGCCCTGCGAGTCCGCGCCGAGCATCACGCCTTATACCCGCGCGACCGCCCACAAATCAGGCTGGCAGTGGCGCATCCCGCTGCAGCACCGCACCGGCAACGGCCACGTCTACTGCAGCCGCTTCATCAGCGACGACGAAGCGGCGAGCACGCTGCTGGCCAACCTGGACGGCAAGGCGCTGGCCGAGCCGCGCCTGATCAAATTCCAGACCGGCATGCGCAAGCTCGCCTGGAACCGCAACGTCGTGGCCCTCGGCCTGGCCAGCGGTTTCCTCGAGCCGCTCGAGTCGACCAGCATCCACCTGATCCAGTCGGGCATCCAGCGCCTGCTGGACTTCTTCCCGGACCGCGGCTGGAGCAGCATCGACCGCGACGAGTACAACCGCCAGTCGCGCTTCGACTACGAGCGCATCCGCGACTTCATCATCCTGCACTACCACCTGAACCAGCGCACCGATTCCGCCTACTGGACGGAATGCGCGAACATGGCGATTCCCGACACGCTGCGCCACAAGATGGCGATGTACCGCGCGCATGGCCGCGTGGTCCGGGTCGACAACGAGCTGTTCTCGGAAGTCGGCTGGATCCAGGTGCTGGAAGGGCAGAACATGCCGATCGACGGCTACCATCCGCTGGCCGACGTCCAGTCGGAAGCCGACATCGCCGAGTACCTCGAGAGCGTGCGCGGCGTGATCGCCAAGTGCGTGGAGGTGATGCCGACGCACGACGCCTACATCGCCAGGATGTGCGCGGCGAAGAAGATGTAGCCCCGACCCTGTATCATGTGCGACCCCATGCGTCGTCGGCGCATGGGGTTTTTTGCTTTTAACCCCGTTCCAAATAGTGCCCGCCCTCTTTGAACAAGAGAGTAAACTGGCGCTTTCGTGTATTTAATTTGAAAGTTTTGCAATGTCTGACACTCCTACCCCGTCGTTTTCCGACCTCGATATCTCCGCGCCCGTCCTCAAGGCGCTGAAGGAAGTCGGTTACGAAACGCCGTCGCCGATCCAGGCCGCCACCATTCCGCTGCTGCTGGCCAACCGCGACGTGCTGGGGCAGGCCCAGACCGGCACCGGCAAGACCGCCGCCTTCGCCCTGCCGATCCTGTCGCGCATCGACATCAAGCAGGCGACCCCGCAGGCGCTGGTGCTGGCGCCGACGCGCGAGCTGGCGATCCAGGTCGCCGAGGCCTTCCAGAGCTATGCCGCCCACATCAAGGGTTTCCACGTGCTGCCGATCTACGGCGGCCAGAGCTACGGCCCGCAGCTGTCGGCGCTGCGCCGCGGCGTGCACGTGGTGGTGGCGACCCCGGGCCGCGTGATCGACCACATCGAAAAAGGCTCGCTCGACCTGTCGCAGCTGAAGACCCTGGTGCTGGACGAAGCGGACGAGATGCTGCGCATGGGCTTCATCGACGACGTCGAGCACATCCTGCAGCAGACCCCGGAAGGGCGCCAGACCACGCTGTTCTCGGCCACCATGCCGCCGGCGATCAAGCGCATCGCCAAGACCTACCTGCGCGATCCGGCCGAGGTGACCGTCGCCGCCAAGACCGGCACCGCCGAGAACATCACCCAGCGCTACTGGCTGGTCGCCGGCATGCAGAAGCTCGACGCGCTGACCCGCATCCTGGAAGCCGAGCCCTTCGACGGCATGATCATCTTCGCCCGCACCAAGCTCGGCACCGAAGAACTGGCGACCAAGCTGCAGGCGCGCGGTTTCGCGGCGGTGGCCATCAACGGCGACATGGCCCAGCAGGCGCGCGAACGCACCATCGACCAGCTCAAGACCGGCAAGATCGACATCCTGGTCGCGACCGACGTCGCCGCCCGCGGCCTGGACGTGGAGCGCATCAGCCACGTCATCAACTACGACGTGCCGTCCGACCCGGAAAGCTACACCCACCGCATCGGCCGCACCGGCCGCGCCGGCCGCAGCGGCGACGCGATCCTGTTCATCACCCCGCGCGAGCGCGGCCTGCTCAAAGCGATCGAGCGCGCCACCCGCCAGCCGGTCGCGCCGCTGCAGCTGCCGACGGTGAAGGCGGTCAACGAAGTCCGCATCGCCAAGTTCAAGGAGCAGATCGCGGCCACGCTGGCCGAGGGCGGCCTGGACGTGTTCCGCACCCTGGTCGAAGACTACGAGCGCGAACAGAACGTGCCGGCGGTCGACATCGCCGCGGCCCTGGCCAAGCTGGCGCGCGGCGACGTGCCGCTGCTGCTGGAAAAGCCGGACCGCGAGCCGAAGCCGGAGCAGTCCCGTGCCGACTTCGCCCCGCGCGAGCAGGGCGCCTGGGAAGATCGCGCGCCGCGTGCGACGCGCGAACCGCGTGACCCCGGCTTCAAGAAGGAACGCGTGGTGCGCGAGCCGGAACCGGGCATGGCCACCTTCCGCATCGAAGTCGGCCACCAGCACGGCGTCAAGCCGGGCAATATCGTCGGCGCGATCGCCAACGAAGCCGGCATGCCGGCCAAGTACATCGGACGCATCGAGATCTACGACGACTACAGCACGCTCGACCTGCCGGACGACATGACGCCCGACCTGATCGACCACCTCAAGACGGTGTGGGTGGCGGGGCAGCAGCTGAACATGACGCGCGATGGGGTCGAAGCGCCGATCTCGGTGGCGCCGAAGAAGAAGTTCTTCAAGAAGGATGCTGCTGCCAAGAAGCCGCATCGTAAAGGCTGACGGGTTCCTGTCTTACCCGCGCCCTTTGAACGTCGTCCCGGCGAAGGCCGGGACCCAGGTTTGCATGGTTCGTGTTTCCGGAGAATGGCTTCACTGAGCACTGGAATTGGGTTCCGGCCTTCGCCGGAACGACGAGCCTACCGGAACATCCACAGCAGCGCTTCGCGCAGCTCGCCGGCCCAGAACGCCTCGTTGTGCTCCGCCTGCGGCACGAGCTTGAGCACCGTGTTCTCCGCCGGATGCCCGGTCCCGCGCACCACCTCGGCCATGCGCTTGACGTCCGCATTCATCTGCGGCCCTTCCTTCCCGCCCATCAGCATGAACACCCGCGCATCCTTCGGCGTCGGTTTCGACGCCACGAAGGCGAACGAGGGCTGCGCCGTCCAGTAGGCCGGCGAGAACACGCCCGCCTTGCTGAACACGTCCGGGTACTGCACCAGCGCATAGTGCGAGGCGAGGCCGCCCATCGAGCTGCCCATGATGGCGGTGTTGGCGCGGTCGGGCAGGGTGCGGTACTGGCGGTCGATCATCGGCTTCACGGTCTTGACGATGAAGTCGGTGTAGGCGCGGTTCTCGCCGGCGCCAAACTGCGGGTTGTCCCAGGCGTTCAGCTCCGTCATGCGCTTTTCGCCACCGTTGTCGATGCCGACCACGATCAGTTCCAGCTTGCCTTCCTTCGCCAGCGCGTCGAGGGTCTCGTCGACCTTCCATTCACCCGCGTAGGCGGTGGCGTTATCGAACAGGTTCTGGCCGTCGTGCATGTAGAGGACCGGGTAGCGCTTGTTCGAGGCCGCATAGCCGGGCGGCAGGTAGAGGCGCAACTGGCGCTTGCGCTGCAGTCCCGGCATCTCGATCGGTTCGCCCAGCAGGCTGACGCCGGGCAGAGCGGTCGAGGGTTTGGCGATGGCCGGGGCGGCGCCGGCGGAACCGGTCGCCAGGATGGCGAGCGACATGAGCAGTGCAGCGGATCGGATCGATCGCATGGGGTCTCCTTCTGTGTCTTGTTATGTTGTTTGACTACAGAGCCGGGCTGTCGAGCTGGCCTTGTGGTGCCAATTCTACTATGACAGCTCTTCGATTGACACTGTGAAATCCCCATGTTATTTTGCTACAGCTTATTTGCTTGGAATGGTAGGCTGCCTCTTTCTTCAGCCTGCATAACACGAGAGTCCGGCACGGTCCGGGCCAATTGGGGACATCAATGGATATGCATACCGGCGCCATCAAGCCGCGCCTGTCGTTCTGGCAGCTCTGGAACATGAGCTTCGGCTTCTTCGGCATCCAGTTCGGCTTCGCCCTGCAGAACGCCAACACCAGCCGTATCTTCTCGACGCTCGGCGCCGACCCCGACAACCTGTCCCTGTACTGGCTGGCCGCCCCGGTGACGGGCCTCCTGGTGCAGCCCGTGATCGGCTACCTGAGCGACAACACCTGGCACCCGAAATGGGGCCGCCGCCGTCCCTTCTTCTTCATCGGCGCCCTGCTGGCGGCGATCGCGCTGTTCCTGATGCCCAATTCCAGCATGCTGTGGATGGCGGTGGCCGTGCTGTGGATGATGGACGCGGCCATCAACGTGTCGATGGAGCCGTTCCGCGCCTTCGTCGGCGACAAGCTCGACGCCTCGCAGCAGACCGCCGGCTATGCGATGCAGACCTTCTTCATCGGCTGCGGCGCCGTGATCGCCTCGCTGCTGCCGTGGTTCTTCGAATCGATGGGCGTGTCGAACGAAGCGGTGGGCGGCATGATCCCCGACACCGTGCGCTACTCCTTCTACGCCGGCGGCGCGATCTTCTTCCTGGCCGTGCTGTGGACCGTGCTTACCGCCGACGAACTGCCGCCGCCGGACATGGACGCCTTCAACAAGGAGCGCCAGCATTCCCGCAGCCTGGGTGTGGCCATCGCCGAGATCTTCGGCGGCTTCGCCAAGATGCCGAAGACCATGGTGCAGCTGGCCTTCGTGCAGTTCTTCACCTGGATCGCGCTGTTCGCGATGTGGATCTATACCGGCTCGGCGATCGCCGACACCGTCTACGGCACCCGTGATGCGCAGTCGACCGCCTACCAGGCCGCCGGCAGCTTCGTGGGCATCATGTTCGCGGTGTACAGCGGCGTATCGGCGTTGGCCGCCTTCATCCTGCCGATCTTCGCCCGTGCGACCAGCCGCAAGATCGTGCACGCCACCTGCCTGGCGATTGGCGGCGTGAGCCTGGCGTCGATCGCCCTGATCACCGAGCGCAACATGCTGATGGTGCCGATGATCGGCGTCGGCCTGGCCTGGGCCTCGATCCTGACCATGCCCTACGCGATCCTGGCGGGCTCGCTGCCGGCCAGGCGCATGGGTTACTTCATGGGCCTGTTCAACTTCTTCGTCGTGATCCCGCAGATCTGCAGCGGCCTGCTGCTGGGCGGCGTGACCAGGCACTTCTTCGACGGCCATACCGTCATGACGGTGGCGCTGGGCGGCGGCGCGATGCTGCTGGCGGCCGTGCTGACGCTGTTCGTCACCGACCGCGCCGCGCCGGTGAAGTCGGCCATCTGATTCCCCCGCGCGCCAGTGAATTTGCGCCTGTCGTATCGTAGCGTTTTATTAACATCGCAACGTTATGTCGACAGGAGCAAAGCATGACCATCCAGACTGTCCCGACCACGCCTTTCTCCGGACAGCGGCCCGGGACCTCGGGCCTGCGCAAGAAAGTCACTGAATTCCAGCAGCCCGGCTACCTCGAGAACTTCGTCGAGGCGATCTTCCTGACCCTGGGTGAAGGCGATGGCCGCACCCTGGTCATCGGCGGCGATGGCCGCTACTTCAACCGCGAAGCGATCCAGATCATCCTGCGCATGGCCGCCGCCCACGGCGTGGCGCGCGTGCTGGTAGGGCGCGGCGGCATCCTGTCCACGCCTGCCGTCAGCTGCGTGATCCGCAAGCGCGCGGCCTTCGGGGGCATCGTGCTGTCGGCCAGCCATAACCCGGGCGGCCCGGACGGCGACTTCGGCATCAAGTACAACATCGACAACGGCGGCCCGGCGCCCGAGAAGGTCACCGAAGCGATCTTCGCCAATACCCAGGCCTTGAACGCCTACCGCATCAGCGACGCCGGCCCGGTCGACCTCGACCAGATCGGCGCCACGCGCATCGAGGGCATGGTGGTCGACATCATCGACCCGGTAGCCGACTACGCGGAACTGATGGGGCGCCTGTTCGACTTTGGCGCAATCCGTTCGTTGTTCGCCGGCGGCTTCCGCATGCGCTTCGATGCCATGCACGCCGTCTCCGGCCCCTATGCGAAAGCCATCATCGAAGGCCAGATCGGCGCGCCGGAAGGCACCGTTGTGAACTGCCTGCCGCTGGAAGATTTCGGCGGCGGCCACCCGGACCCGAACCCGGTCAACGCGGCCGACCTGATCGCCCACATGAACGGCCCCGATGCGCCCGATTTCGGCGCGGCCTCGGACGGCGACGGCGACCGCAACATGATCGTCGGCCGCAACCTCGCCGTGACGCCGTCGGACAGCCTCGCCATCATCGCCGCCAACGCCACCGTGGCGCCGGGTTATGCGAGCGGGATCACCGGCATCGCGCGCTCGATGCCGACTTCGCAGGCCGCCGACCGCGTCGCCGAAAGCCTCGGCATCTCCTGCTTCGAGACCCCGACCGGCTGGAAGTACTTCGGCAACCTGATGGACGCCAACCTCGCGACCCTGTGCGGCGAAGAGAGCTACGGCACCGGCTCGCACCACATCCGCGAGAAGGATGGCCTGTGGGCCGTGCTGTTCTGGCTGAACCTGCTGGCGGTGCGCAAGCAATCGGTGAACGAGATCGTGCGCGAACACTGGGCGCGTTTTGGGCGCAACTACTACTCGCGCCACGACTACGAAGCCGTGGATGCCAGCGCCGCCGACGGCCTGATGGCGGCCCTGCGCGCGAAACTCCCTCAACTTGCCGGCCAGACCCTGGGCAGCTTCCGCGTCGCGGTCGCCGACGACTTCGAATACACCGACCCGGTCGACGGTTCGCTGTCGACGCGCCAGGGCATCCGCATCGCCATGGCGGACGGCTCGCGCATCGTGTTCCGCCTGTCCGGCACCGGCACCGAAGGCGCCACCATCCGCCTCTACCTCGAGCGCTACGAGGCCGACCCGGCGCGCCACGACATCGACACCCAGGAAGCGCTCGCCGAACTGATCGCCATCGCCGACGATGTCGCCGAACTGCACGGGCGTACCGGGCGCGCAAGCCCGTCCGTGATCACCTGATCCTCCACCCACCAAACAGGAACCTGCATGAAACTTCCCGTCCTTGCCGCCTCCATGCTGCTCGCCTTCGGCGCCGCTTCCGAAGCAGCCGCCCAGACCGCCAAGCCATTCGTCTGGGAGAACGCCACCGTCTACTTCCTGCTGACGGACCGCTTCAACAACGGCGACAAGGCGAACGACCACGCATACGGCCGCAAGGACGACGCGGCCAAGCTGCGCGGCTTCATGGGCGGCGACCTGAAAGGCATCACCGCCAGGATCAAGGACGGTTACTTCAAGGACCTCGGCGTGAACGCCATCTGGCTCACGCCGCCGGTCGAGCAGATCCATGCCGGTACCGACGAGGGCACCGGCAAGAGCTACGGCTTCCACGGCTACTGGGCCAAGGACTTCACCGCGATCGACGCCAACGTCGGCACCGAGGCGGACTTCCGCACCTTTGTGGACACCGCGCACGCCAACGGCATCCGCGTGATCCTCGACGTGGTGATGAACCACACCGGCCCGGTGACGGAGCTTGACCCGGTCTGGCCGTCGAACTGGGTGCGCACCGGCCCGAAGTGCACCTATAAAGACGCCCCGACGACCATCGACTGCACCCTGGTCGACAACCTGCCGGACATCCTCACCAACAGCAATGCGAATGTGCCGCTGCCGCCGCAGCTGGTGGCGAAGTGGAAGAGGGAAGGGCGCTACGAGCGCGAGGTGAAGGAACTGGACGCATTCTTCAAGCGCACCGGCTACCCGCGCGCGCCGCGCTTCTACCTGGTGAAGTGGCACGCCGACTGGGTGCGCAAGTACGGCGTGGACGGCTTCCGCGCCGACACCGTCAAGCACACCGAGCCGGGCGTGTGGAAGGAAGTCAAGCAGGAGGCCAGCCTGGCCTATGAAGAATGGAAGCGCGCGAATCCGGGCAAGCGCCTGGGCAACCTGCCGTTCTTCATGACGTCCGAGGTCTACAACTATTCGATCCACCATGCGCGCAGCTTCGACCTGGGCGGCGGGACCAAGGTCGACTACCTGGCCAACGGCTTCGACAGCATGATCAACTTCACCATGAAGAACGACGCCACCAAGGGCTACGAGGAGCTGTTCTCGTCGTACTCGAAGGCGCTGCAAGGTCCGATGAAGGGTTATTCGGTGCTGAACTACCTCAGCTCGCACGACGACGGCAGCCCCTTCGACCCAAGCCGCCAGCGTCCTATCGAATCGGCCAACAAGCTGCTGCTGGCGCCGGGTTCGGCCCAGATCTACTATGGCGACGAAACCGCGCGCCTGCTGAACATCGAAGGCGCCACCGGCGACGCCAAGCTGCGCTCCTTCATGAACTGGGACGAGCTGGCGTCCAATGCGCAGCGCGGCCAGCACCGCATCAAGGACATCCACGACCACTGGTCGAAACTGGGCCGCTTCCGCGCCGCCCACCCGGCGGTGGGGGCGGGCGTGCACCAGATGCTGGCGCACAGCCCCTACACCTTCAAGCGCACCTGGGAAAAGGATGGCGTGAGCGACCGCGTGGTCGTGGCGCTGGATTTGCCGAAGGACAAGGCGGTGGCGATCACCGTCGCCGGCGTGTTCAACGACGGCCAGACCGTGCGTGACGCGTATTCGGGCCAGGCGGCGGTGGTCAAGGATGGCAAGGTGCAGTTTGCGCAGCCGGCATCGGTGGCGCTGATTTCGCAGGACTGATCCGATTGACGGGCGGCGGCCACGCGGCTGCCGCATTTGGGCTAGACTGGCCGCTCCGTCGACTCAGCATCCTTGCGACCATGCCTGTCCTGACCCGTCTTTCTCGCGCGCTTGCCTGCGCCGCGTTCTCCCTCCTTTCCTTCGGCGTTGCCCACGCAGCGAGCGAACCGTCCTACGGCGCCGAGCTGGAAGGCTTCGACTATCCCTATCCCGTCCAGCGCTATCAATTCACCTCGCAGGGCGTGAAGCTGCAGATGGCCTACATGGACGTCAAGCCGGCCAAGCCGAATGGCCGCACCGTCGTCCTCATGCACGGCAAGAACTTCTGCGGCGCGACCTGGGCCGGGACCATCAAGGAATTGAGCAACGCCGGCTACCGCGTGGTCGCGCCCGACCAGGTAGGCTTCTGCAAGTCGACCAAGCCAGCGCACTACCAGTACACCTTCCAGCAGCTCAGCGAAAACACGCGCGCGCTGCTCGAGTCGATCGGCGTGAAGAACGCCATCATCATGGGCCACTCGACCGGCGGCATGCTGGCGGTGCGCTACGGCCTGATGTTCCCGCAGCAGTCGGAGCAGTTGGTGCTGATCAACCCGATCGGCCTGGAAGACTGGAAGACCCTCGGCGTGCCCTCGCTGGGCGTCGACAAGTGGTACGAGCGCGAGCTGAAGACCACGGCCGAGCGCATCCGCGAGTACGAGAAGTCGACCTATTACGTGAACACCTGGAAGCCGGAATACGAGCCCTGGGTGCAGATGCTGGCCGGGATGTACCGCGGGCCGGGCAAGCAGGCGGTGGCGTGGAATTCGGCGCTGTTGTACGACATGATCTATACGCAGCCGGTGGTGTACGAGTTCCCGCGCTTGACCATGCCGGTGCTGTTGATGATCGGCCTGAAGGACACGACCGCGATCGGCAAGGATGCCGCGCCCGCGGAGCTGCGGCCGAAGCTGGGCAACTATCCGGAGCTGGCCAAGCGCACCGAGAAGGCGATTCCGAAGGCGACTTTGGTGAGCTTCCCGGAGATGGGCCACGCGCCGCAGATGCAGGATCCGGCCCGGTTCCACAAGGCGCTGCTGAAAGGCCTGCTGCGCTGAGCGGCGTCGATGGGTCGGCGGGGCGTATTTTTGCCAATCGATCAATGGTATCCTTACGCGATCCGGGACCCGTCCCGACCAGCCTGTGATCCGCGATGACCGTTGACCCCGACACCGACCTGAAACCCTCCCGCGCCGCCTTCGCCGATGGCCCCCGCCTGCTGGCCGACATCGGCGCCACGCACGCGCGCTTCGGCCTCGAGACCGCGCCCGGCGTGCTGCGCCAGGTGGCGGTGCTGCATTGCGACGACTACGGCGGCATCGTGGAGCTGCTCCATGCCTACCTGGCGCAGATCGGCGGCGTGCGCATCAACCATGCGGCCTTCGCGCTGGCCAATCCGATCAGCGGCGACACCATCCGCATGACCAACCGCGCCTGGCAGTTCTCGACCGACGAGGTGCGCCGCACGCTCGGCCTGTCGACGCTGCTGATCGTGAACGACTTCACCGCGCTCGCCATGGCGCTGCCGGGCTTCCAGCCGAAGGATTTGCTGCAGGTCGGCGGCGGCGCGCCGCAGACGCATGCGGTGTCGGGCGTGCTCGGTCCGGGCACCGGTTTGGGCGTGTCCGGCGTGATCCCGACCATCGATGGCTTCGTCACATTGGGCAGCGAGGGCGGCCACGTCAACTTCGCCCCCGCCGACGAACGCGAGTTCGCGATCCTGCAATACGCCTGGGAAGAGTGGCCGCACGTCTCGAACGAGCGCCTGATCTCCGGCCCCGGCATCGAGGTGATGTACCGCGCGCTGGCGCGCCGCAACGGCGTCCAGGCCCCGAGCCGCAGCACCGCCGACATCGTCAGCGCCGCGCTCGACCAGCACGACGCGCTGTGCCTGGAGACCCTGGAAACCTTCGCCGGCATGCTGGGCAGCGCCGCCGCCAACCTGGCGGTGACCCTCGGCGCGTTCGGCGGCATCTTCATCGGCGGCGGCATCGTTCCGCGCATCGCCGAGTGGTTCGCACAATCGCCGTTCCGTGCGCGCTTCGAAGCCAAGGGCCGCTTCACCGACTACATTGCGCAGATCCCGACCTACGTGATCATGACCCCGAACCCGGCCCTGCACGGCGTGTCGGCGATCCTGACCGAACACCTGCGCGGCCGCAGCGGCGCGAATACCCTGATGGACCGCGTCCAGCAGCTGCGCCACGAACTCTCGCCGGCCGAGCAGCGCGTCGCCGCCCTGGTGCTGGAGCATCCGCGCAAGGTGCTGTCCGAGCCGATCGCCGAGATCGCGCGCCTGGCTGACGTCAGCCAGCCGACCGTGATCCGCTTCTGCCGCTCGCTCGGCTTCCAGGGCTTGGCCGAATTCAAGCTGAAGTTCGCCGGCAGCCTGACCGGCACCATCCCGGTGCGCCACAGCCAGGTGCGCATGAGCGACAGCACCCACGACCTGTCGGCCAAGGTGATCGACAACACGGTGTCCGCCATCCTGAAGTTCCGCGACCAGCTCGACGTAAACTCGATCGACCGCGCCATCGAGCTGCTGCGCCGCGCGCGCCGCGTCGAGTTCTACGCGATGGGCAATGCGCGCGCGGTGGCGCTGGACGGCCAGCACAAGTTCTTCCGCTTCCGCATTCCGGCCGCGCTCTACGGCGACTCGCACCTGTTCACCCTCGCCGCCGGCCTGCTGGGGCCGGGCGACGTGGTGATCGCGATCTCGACCTCGGGCAAGCTGCCGGAACTGCTGGAGGCGGTCGACACCGCGCGCGCCGCCGGGGCCGACGTCATCGCCATCACCAGCAGCAAGTCGCCGCTGGCGAAGAAGGCCAGCGTCTGCCTGGCGGTCGACCACAGCGAGGACAGCACCACCTTCCTGTCGATGATCTCGCGCATCCTGCAGCTGCTCCTGATCGACATCATGTCGGTCGGGATCTCGCTGGGCGCGCAGGAAGCCTCGGCGGGTGAGGGCGAGGCCCAGCGCAAGGCCCTGATCTCGCACCTGGACGTGTGAGGACGAGCGCCATGCACCAGCATTCCCCGCGCCGGCGCCAGTTGCTGGGCGGCGCACTCAGCCTGCCGTTCGCGGGCGGCGTGCTCGCCGCGCCCGCGCCGCTGCGCGCGCCGCTGCAGGTCGGCGGCCTGCCGGTCACCTGCAACCTGACCCTGCCGATCGCCTGCAAGGCGCGCGCGGTTGCCGACGGCAAGCCGCAGGCGGCCGCCACCCTGTTCGAGTACAACAAGTACTCGGGCTGGCCCGAGATCAAGGAATCCCTGATGACGGGCCGCATCCAGGCCGCCTACATGCTCGCGCCCCTGGTGATGGACCTGACCGACTGGCGCATCCCACTGAAGATCGTCTCGCTCGGCCACCGCTCGGGCGCGGTCATCATGGTGCGCACCGATTCGCGCTATCGCAGGTTCGCCGACATGAAGGGCAAGGCGATCGCGATTCCGAGCCGCTTCGCGGTCGACTATCTTTTCCTGCGCAAGATGCTGGCGCGCGAGGGCATGTCGCCGCAGGACATCGAGGTCATCGAGATGGCGCCGCCCGACATGCCGGCCGCGCTGTACGCCGGCGCGGTGGACGGCTACTGCACCGGCGAACCCTTCGGCGCTGCGGCCCAGCGCGCCGGCTATGCGCGGCCGCTGTCGATGACGCGCGACGAGTGGCGCAACTACATCTGCTGCGTGCTGACCGTGCGCGAGGAACTCATCCGGACCAACCGCCCGCTGGTGCAGGAGCTGGTCAACTACGTGCAGGCGGCCGGCAACTGGCTCGACGCCTCGCCCGTCAACCGCGACAAGGCGGCGCACATCGCCGCCAAGCGCGACTTCTTCGGCCAGGACCCCAAGATCATCAAGTTCGTCATGGACAACCCTTCCGACCGCGTCACTTATGGCGACCTGCGCATGCTGCGCAACGAATTCGATGAGCTGATGCAGCTGTCGGTGCAGGCCGGCACCCTGAAGCGTCCGGTGCGCTACGAGCAGTACGTGGACGAGAGCTTCGTCAAGAATGTCCGTCCCGTGAAGGTGATGCTGTGAAACGCCGTCTTGTGCTATCGCTGATGCTCGTTGCCGCAATGGCGCAGGCCGCCGAGCCGCTGAAATCCGGCACCTTCACGCCGCCACGCACGGCGCCCGAAATCGCGCAGAAAGCAGCTGACGGCAGCGACTTCCGTCTGTCGAAGCTGCGCGGGAAAATCGTGGTGCTGGAATTCGGCTTCACCCACTGCCAGGCGATCTGCCCGGCCTCGCTGGCGCTCCTGACACAGGCGCGCCAGAAGCTCGGGGTTCACGCGGACCGGCTGCAGGTGGTGTTCGTCTCGGTCGATCCGGAGCGCGATACGCCGGCGCGCCTGAAGACCTACCTCGCGCAGTTCGATAAGAGCTTCATCGGCCTGACCGGCACGGCGGATCAGATGGCTGCGATCCGCAAGGACTACGGCATTAACGCGACCAAGGTCCCTACGGGCCCGGACAGCTACCAGATGGGCCACTCTTCCTATCTCTACTTCGTCGACAAGAAGGGCATGCTGCGCGCCCTGATGCCCTTTGGCCGCCCGGCGGACGAGATCGTGCACGACGTGAACGTGCTCGCCGCGGAATGAAGAAGCGCATCGGTATCGCCCTGGCCGCCGTGCTGGCGGCGCTGCTGGCCTGGGCCGCGCTGGCGCCGGTGACGAGCGATTCGCGCGAGCTGCTGTTCGAGATCCCGAAGGGCACCTGGGAGCGCCGCATGAAGGGCGACAAGACCAGCATCCTGCCCGAGACGATCACCCTGACGCTCGGCGTGCGCGACGTGCTCCTGCTGCGCAACAGCGACACCGTGCCGCAGATCTTCGGGCCGGTGCTCATCATGCCGGGCCAGGATTTCCGGCTGCCGTTCGAACAAACCGGCGAGCACCCTTTTGATTGCACCGCGCACGCCAGCGGCAAGATGACGGTGGTGGTCGAGGAAGCGCCGGCGCCCGGCCTGGCGCGCCTGCGCTGGCGTTTTGATTCCTTATCGAGATGATGGATAGACTGAACCGGATATGGCCGCCCTTGGCGGTGCTCGCCGCCGTGGTGGCGCTGTGGTGGATCGTCGTCGTGCAAAGCGGCAGCCTGATTTTCCCGACCCCGCTGCAAGTGGGGCGCGGCGTACTGGAACTGATCGAGAACGGCACCCTGTGGGAACACATCGGCGCATCCTTGGCGCGGGTCGCGACCGGCTTCCTGATTGCGCTGGTGGTCGCGGTGCCGCTCGGCCTGTGGATGGGCCGCGTGGACGCGGCCTACCGCACCCTGAACCCGGTATTCCAGATCCTGCGCCCGATCTCGCCGATCGCCTGGATCCCGATCGCCATCCTCTGGTTCGGGGTAGGGGACATGTCGCCGGTGTTCCTGATCTTCCTGGCCGCCGTGTTCCCGATGATCCTGCAGACCTCGGCCGGCGTGCACGCCATCGAGAGCCGCTACCTGCGCGCGGCCGAGAACTTCGGCGTCTCGCGCGCCCGCCTGTTCCGCCAGGTGATCGTGCCGGCGGTACTGCCCGAGATCCTGACCGGCATGCGCATCGGCCTCGGCGTGGCCTGGCTGGTGGTGGTGGCGGCCGAGATGATCGTGCGGCGTTCGGGCCTGGGCTTCCTGATCATGGACGCGCGCAACGCCGGCAACCGCTACGACCTGGTGGTGGCGGCCATGATCATCATCGGCCTTATTGGCCTGGGCATCGACGTCTTGATGCGCCGGCTCGAGGGACTGAAAGGAGTGAGGTGGCGTTATGGACGCTAAGATCGCCATCAAGGACCTGCGCAAGGGATTCCGCTCGCTGCCGGTGGTCGGCGGCATCGACCTGGAGGTCGCGCCGGGAGAATTCGTCGCCATCGTCGGACCGTCGGGCTGCGGCAAGTCGACCCTCATGAAGCTGCTGGCCGGCTTCGAGCTACCCGACAGCGGCCACGTTGCGATCGACGGCGTGAAGGTAACGCGGCCCTCGCCGAACGCCATCGTCATCTCGCAGCAGGGATCGGTCTTCCCGTGGCTGACCGTGCGCGAGAACCTGATGTTCGGCCTCCTGGACGGCGATCCGGCAGGACGCGCCGCCACCGCCGACCACTACGCCGAGATGGTGGGATTGAAGGGCTTCGAGAAAGCCTACCCGCAGGAGCTATCCGGCGGCATGCTCAAGCGCGTCGAGATCGCGCGCGCGCTGGCGGTCAAGCCGGACATCGTGCTGATGGACGAACCCTTCTCGGCGCTCGACGCGCTCACCGCCCTGAAGATGAGGAACGAATTGCTGCGCGTGCTGCGCGAAGAGAACCACACGGTGCTCCTGATCACTCACGACGTCGAGGAAGCCATCTACCTGGCCGACCGCGTGGTGGTGCTGTCGACCCGCCCGGCCACCATCCGCACCGTGTTCCCGATCTCGACACCTCACCCCCGCAAGGTGTCGCAGCCGGCGCTGCAGGAGATCAAGGACGCCATCCTCGCGCAGCTCGGCATCAGCGAAGCCTGAACCGGTTTTTCAGTTCGACTTCCAACTTCGGTGTCAGGTCTGACACCGGTTTTCGCAGGTTTTCGACCGTTCATTCCCGGCTTGCGGCATTCTGTCGTGGCGGTGCTGCGTCCGGTATCACGCCGCGCTACGATGCCAGCATCAGATTTCAGGAGAACAGCGTGAAAATGATCGTATCCACCTTGCTTGCCGCCAGCCTGCTGTTCAGCGCCGGCGCATTGGCCCAGGACCCCAAGGAGGCCGCCGCCGCGCGCGGCGCGGCGGAAAGCTGGCTGAAGCTGGTCGACGGCGGCGACACCGGCGCCGCCTGGCGCGCCAGCTCGGCCAACGTGCGCGAGGATAACAACCAGTTCTTCTGGAACTCGATCATCAACCTCAGCCGCGCGACCCTGGGCGACCTGAAGTCGCGCAAGCTGAAAGCTAGCCACGACAAGGGCAACGGCCAGCTCGCCTTCGAGTACGAATCGAAGTTCCAGCAGGATGCCAAGGTCGTGGAAACCGTCACCACCGTGCACGACAAGGATGGAGCGTGGCGCGTGAGCGGCTACAACGTGTCGGCGTCCAACTGAGCTGTGCGTCGCCTCCATGGGGCTTCTGCTAAGGTTTGCCGAACCTGAGCAAAGGAGCCGTTATGGAACGCTACCTGATCGTTTACCGGGGCTCGACCCTCGACGAGTCCGAAGGACCGCAGCACGATGCCGCCCGCTGGGACGCCTGGTTCACTTCGCTGGGCAGCGCCCTGGTCGACCGCGGCGGGCTGGCGCGCAGCAGCGTCGAGGTGCCGAGCCGCCTGCGCGGCCCGAAGACCAGTGCGTCGTCGCTGTCGGGTTACTCCATCATCGCCGCGGCCGACTTCAACGAAGCCGTTGCGCTGGCCGAGGCCTGCCCGATCTTCGACGAGAAGGGGGAAGTCGAGATCGCCCGCCTGCTGAATGGTCCCGCGGCAGGCTGACCCCTTCGATTACTGGACGACGAACACCACCGCCGTACGCGGTGGGATGGTGAAGCTGCCGCTCGCGCTCTCGAAGGTCGCCTGGGTGGCGCGCTTGTCGGCGGCGCCGTTCTTCATGTGCACCGGATGCAGCACCAAGCGCTTGCCGCGCAGGGCCTCGTCCGCCACCGTGTGCGCCACCTTGTCCACGTTCACCAGGTAGCTCAGGCCGGCGAAGTGCGCGCCAGGATACTCCGCGCCGTCGATCCAGGCGGCCAGCACGGCCGGCTGCTGCTGCGGCCCCGTGTTGAAGAAGCGCAGGCGCCGGACGATGTCGCTTGTTGAACGCATCCGGAACAGCGTCGAGCTGGCGCGGATCTCGAGCAGGTCGCGGAAGGCGTCGCGGGCGAAGGCGATGTCCGACGGCGCCGGCTTGATGGCGGCAGCCTGCGCCAGGTAGGGCTTCAACAGCGCCCAGTCCTTGCCGTTGTCGTCGCTCTGCGGCAGGCCGGTGCCGAAGTAGTTGTCCCGGTACGTCCAGTCGATGCGGTTGAACCAGTCGCCGGCGTTGAAGCTGTTCTTGTCCAGCGACTTCGAGCGCAGCGTGTCGATGCCGGCGTGGTAATAGGCCACGCCCTGGCTGAAGGCGTTGATCGCCATGCCCAGCACCTGCACGCGCGCGCGCTCGCTGGCGCTGGTGTTCAGCGGCAGCTTCAGGACGTTGATGTCGAACAGCGTCTGGTTGTCGTGGTTCTCGACGTAGTTCACCACTTCGCCCGGCTGGCTCGCGTAGCCGGCCGGCTGGCCGCCGCCGTAGGGAATGCTCTCCAGGCTGCGGGTCTGGCCGTCGAAGGTCTGGAAGGTGTACGGGCGCACCGAGCCGGCCAGGCCGACGCGGATCATGTCGGCTGCGCGCAGCAGGTCGACCGTCTTGTGCTCGCCGCCCAGCGGGTTCGGATCGTAGACCAGGCCGTTGATGTAGCCCTGGCGCCGGATCATCGACTCGCCCGAATCGGTGGGCGAACCGCCGCGCACGGCGTCGCGCGCACGGTCGCTGAAGGTGCCGATGCCGGAGCCGTTCAGCGACAGCTGGGACGCCTGCACGAAGCGTGCGCCGTTCTCCACTTCGCCGAAGTTCCAGCCTTCGCCGATCAGCTGCACGTGGCGTCCGGCGGCCTTGTCCACGCGCTTCTGCAGGCGCTCCATGGCGTCGCGCGGCTGGTGGCCCATCAGGTCGAAGCGGAAGGAGTCGATCCTGTAGTGGCGCGTCCACAGCTCGGCCGAATCGATCATCAGCTTGGCCATCATGCGGTTCTCGGTCGCGGTGTTGTCGCAGCAGGTGGAGCGCTCGATCGCGCCGACAGCGTTCAGGCGGTGGTAGTAGCCGGGCACCACGCGGTCCAGCACCGATTTTTCTTCCTGGCCGGCGATGAAGGTGTGGTTGTAGACCACGTCCGTGCCGACGCGCAGGCCCGCCCGGTGCAGGTCGATCACCATCTGACGGAATTCGAGGATACGGCGCGCGCCGTCCGACGGGTCGCTCGCGTAGCTGCCTTCCGGGGCGCTGTAGTGGTAGGGGTCGTAGCCCCAGTTGAAACAATCAAGGTGCGCGGTCTTGCGGGTAAGCGCCTGCTGGCTCTCGCCATCCGGCGCGCCCGACGGCCGCGGCACGGCGCAATCCTTTTCCGGGATGCTGCCGATGTCGTACACCGGCAGCAGGTGGATGTCGGTGAGGCCGGCCCTGGCCAGCGCCTTCAGGTGGCGCATGCCGTTCGAATTCGCCTCGCCGAAGGCCGTGTACTTGCCGCGCTTCGGTTCGGGCACGCTCGGGTCGTTGAGCGAGAAGTCGCGCACATGCAGTTCGTAGATGACCATGTCGGTCTGCGCCTTGACGGTCGCCGGCGCCCGGGTGGCGTCCCAGCCCTTCGGTTTCAGGTTCGGCGCGTCCAGGTCGGCGACGTAGCTGCGCTTCGAGTCCGTGGTGAGGCTGACGGAATAGGGATCGGTGACGAGGTTGCGCACCAGGCCCATGCCGTTCACCGCGACGTCGACGGCGTACTTGTAATAGCGGCCGGACAGGTCCCTGGCCACCTGTGCGCTCCAGGCGCCGGTGTTCGCGTCGAAGGCCATGTCATGCACGGCGCTCGCGCGGCCGCTGCCGCTGTCGTAGGTGCAGACCGCGACATTGCGCGCGGTCGGCGCCCACAGGCGGAAGGTGGTGCGGTGCTTCTTCGGCGTGGCGCCCAGGTCGGGAATGTTCTCGGCCGCCGCGTACAGGTCGTCGAGCGCGCCGGCCGACTGGATGCGGGTGGCGTCGCGCACCGTGCCGTCCGGCGCTTCCTGCACCAGCACCAGCTGGCCGCGGTGCAGCGCCTTGATCCGTTTCAGGTCGGCCGCCTGCAGCGCCAGCACCTGACCATCCGCGACGTACTTGAAGCGGACGGGCAGGGCGGTGTCGAACGAGTCGAGGGTGAGCGCGCCGTCGGCGCCTTCGATCCTGGCGCCAGGCTTGGCGACGATCGACGCCTTGGCCGAGTAATAAAGCTTGAAGGTCCCGGCATTCGCGCCCGGCCAGGTCAGGCGCGTGCCGTCGAGCCAGACCGCACGCGCGTCCAGCGAAGCGTCGGACGCATGCAAGACTTCCTGGAAGGATGGGTTATCGCAAGCCGCCAGAGGAACGGCGGCATGCGCCGAAGACGTGAGTAGAGCTGCCGCCAGAGCGGTAAATCGAAGTCGTTTCATGTAGGGTGGGCGGGCATTTCAGGCCGGTGGCCTGAAATGCGAACGCCAGCAATTTTCAAGCGACAGGGATTTCGCCGTTGAAAGTGGAAAAAATCAGCCGCGGTAATGATCGACCATCTTGTAACGCTTCGCATACAGCCCGAAAATCGCGGCCGCCAGCAGCGCAAACCCGGCAAAGAAGTACATCTGGAACGCCATCACCCCCACACCCGAGCTTTCGATGTGAGCGATCACCGCCTCGTTCTTCACGCCCGCATTCACGATCAGCACCCACAGGTTGCCGACGGTGACCGCGAGATACCACAGCGCCATGATCACGCCCTTCATCGAGGCCGGCGCCTGGCTGTAGGCGAATTCGAGCCCGGTGGCCGACACCAGCACCTCACCCAGCGTCAACAGCGCATAAGGCAGGATCTGCCACGCGATCGACACCGCGTCGCCGCTATCGAGCTGCACCTGCAGGTTGCCGACCACGATCCAGGCCAGCGCCGAGAAGGCGATGCCCGCGGTCATACGGCGCAGCGCCGTCGGCAGCAGGCCCATTTTGGTCAGCAGCGGGAACAGCACCAGGTTGTTGAACGGGATGAGGATCATCACCAGCAGCGGATTCAGGGCCTGCATCTGCGCCGGAATCACTTCGAAGCTCCAGCCGAGCAGGTTCACCTCGGTGGACATGGCGTTGGCCTGCACGATCCAGGTCGAGGCCTTCTGGTCGAACAGCGACCAGAATGGTGTCACGAGGCCGAACACGATCAGGATGCGCAGCACCGCGCGCACGCCGTCCACCGCGATGTCCGGATGCACGCCGCGGGCGCGCTCGAGCTGCATCGAGGCGCCAATGCCGACGCAGGCCAGCAGCAGCACCAGGGCGGTGCAGGCGGCGATGACGAAGCCCCAGCTCGGGGTCATGGCCAGCGAGGCCACGGCGACCGCGGCGCCGAAGCCGGCAACGGCCAGGCCCGGACGCCCCTGGCCCGGGAAGTTCTGCTTCATCAAAGCGGTGCGCACCACGCGCAGGAAGGAGTGCGGATCGCTCGGCGCGGGCGGCACGTGCACGTACTGCTTCTTGCCGCTCCACAGGACCATGGTGGCGATGAACATCAGGATGCCCGGGATGCCGAAGGCGACCGAGGGACCGTAGTCGCGCAGGAACAGCGGCATCAGGAGCGAAGCGAAGAAGGAGCCGAAGTTGATGATCCAGTAGAAGGCGTCGAACACCACCTTCGCCTTGCTCTTGTTGGTCTGGTCGAACTGGTCGCCGACGAAAGACGCTACCAGCGGCTTGATGCCCCCCGAGCCGAAGGCGATCAGGAACAGGCCGAAGTAGAAGCCCTCGACGCTGTGCTCGAAGATGGCAAGGCAGGCGTGGCCGGCGCAGTAAATGAGGCTGAACCAGAAGATGGTGTTGTACTTGCCGAAGTAGCGGTCGGCCAGCCAGCCGCCCAGCAGCGGGAAGAAGTACACGCCCATCATGAAGGTGTGGAATACGTGCTTCGCTTCGCCGGCGCGCTCGGACTCGGCGACGAACAGCAGCAGGGTCGAGATCAGGAAGGGCGTCAGGATGTTGCGCATCCCGTAGAAGCTGAAACGCTCGCAGCCTTCGTTGGCGATGATGTAGGGGATCTGGCGCGGCATGCGGCCGGTGCTCTTGACCTCGGCGGGGGCGGGGGAATTCATGGCGTCCTCGGAAAACGAAACAGACGCGATCCTATGCCGACCTCATGGAAATTTGCAATAAAAATATCGCGATGAAACAAACGCGATCATGAAATTTCGTAGTTTAGCTACTTCATGCCTCAAGTGTTAGCAGCAGCGGTATTTATAAGTCATTGTTTATTAACGATTATGCGAGCAATTCTTCAAATGCTGGGCAATTGTCATCTTTTTCCTCATCCTGTATATTGCCTAGAATTCCATGAACCTCGACGGACCAGCCATGACCCAGATTTCGACCAACCCCGACTGGTGGAAAGAAGCCATCATCTACCAGGTGTACCCGCGCAGCTACCTCGACACGGACGGCGACGGCGTGGGCGACCTGGCCGGCATCACCGAGAAGCTCGACTACATCGCGAGCCTGGGCGTGGACATCGTCTGGCTGTCCCCCTTCTTCAAGTCGCCGATGAAGGACTTCGGCTACGACATCGCCGACTACTGCGACGTCGACCCGCTGTTCGGCACCCTGGCCGACTTCGACGCCCTGATCGCCAAGGCGCACGGCCTGGGCCTGAAGATCATGATCGACCAGGTGATGTCGCACACCGCCGACACCCACCCCTGGTTCGTCGAGAGCCGCAAGAACCGCGACAACGCGAAGTCGGACTGGTATGTGTGGGCCGATCCGCTCCCTGACGGCTGCCCGCCGAACAACTGGCTGTCCGTGTTCGGCGGCTCGGCCTGGCAATGGGACACCCGCCGCAAGCAGTACTACATGCACAACTTCCTCACGAGTCAACCGCAGCTGAACTTCCACAATCCGGACGTGCAGCAGGCCCACCTCGACGCCCAGCGCTTCTGGCTGGCGCGCGGCGTGGACGGCGTGCGCATGGATGCCTGCGTGTTCCACTTCCACGACCGTCAATTGCGCAGCAATCCGCCGGCGCTGGTGCGCGACACCTCGACCGTCACCGACGTGAACCCCTACGGCATGCAGGCGCACATTCACGACAAGACCCAGCCGGAGAACATCGAATTCCTGCGCCGCGTGCGCGCCCAGCTCGACGAATTCGGCGCGGTCTCGATCGGCGAAGTCAGCTCGGACGACGCGCTGGCGCAGATGGCCGAGTACACCGAAGGCGGCGACAAGCTGCACATGGCCTACAGCTTCAACCTGCTCACGCCGGAATTCAGCGCCGCGCACGTGCGCAAGCAGGTGGAGGACTTCAAGGAGCGGGTGAAGGACGGCTGGGGCTCCTGGTCGGTCGGCAACCACGACGCGATCCGCGTGATGACGCGCTGGGGCGGCGAGAACCCTTCGCCGAACCTGGGCAAGCTGGTGCTGGCGATGCAGCTCTCGCTCAAGGGCACGCCCTGCCTGTACCAGGGCGACGAGCTGGCCCTGACCGAGGCCGACGTCCCGTTCGAACTGCTGCAGGACCCCTACGGCATCACCTTCTGGCCCGAGTTCAAGGGCCGCGACGGCTGCCGCACGCCGATGCCGTGGACCAGCGAGGCGCCGAATGCCGGCTTCACCACCGGCACCCCGTGGCTGCCGGTCGCCGCGCCGCACCTGGCGGCCAACGTCGAGGCCCAGGACAAGGACCCGGACTCGATGCTGAACTTCCAGCGCCGCTTCATCGCCTGGCGCAAGACCATGCCGCAGCTGACCCGCGGCGAGATCGCATTCTTCGACGCGCCGGAACCGGCGCTGGCCCTGCGCCGCGACGTGGAAGGCATGGACAGCGTGCTGGCCGCCTTCAACCTGAGCGCGGAGCCGGTCAGCTTCGACTGGCCGTTGACTGCGCAGGCGTCCTCGCTGACGGTCCAGGGCCTGCCGGGCGAGGCATCCGCCGGCCGCGTGACTCTGCCGCCGTATGGCGCCTGGTTCGGCAGCGTGGCGGCGGACGCCAGGTAATGGGCAGCCAGCAGGAGGCGAACCAGTTCCTGCGTGCGGCCTTCGCCGACGGTCCGCGCCTGCTGGCGGACATCGGCGCGACCCACGCCAGGCTCGCGCTGCAGACCGGCCCCGGCGCCTTCGGCGCGGTGCGGGTCCTGAAATGCGAGGACTTCGAAGGCATCGTCGCGCTGCTGCGCTACTACCTGCAAGATCACGCAGGCATCAAATTGCACCATGCGGCGCTGGCCGTGGCGAATCCGATCAGCGGCGACTTCGTCCGCATGACCAACCGCGCCTGGGAATTCTCGACCGACGCGGTGCGCCGCGAGCTGGGCCTGACCACGCTTCTGATCGTCAACGACTTCACCGCGCTGGCGATGGCGATTCCCGGCTTCGGCCAGCAGGACTTGCTGCAGGTGGGGCAGGGCACGCCCGTGCCGAAGGCCGTGATCGGCGTGCTGGGGCCGGGCACGGGCCTGGGCGTCTCGGGTGTGATCCCGACCGAGGACGGCTTCGTCACCCTCGGCAGCGAAGGCGGCCACGTCAACTTCGCGCCCGGCGACGAGCGCGAGTTCGCCGTCCTGGAGACCGCCTGGCGCGAGTGGCAGCACGTCTCCAACGAACGCCTGATCTCCGGCCCCGGCATGGAGATCATCCACCGCGCGCTGGCCGAGCGTAACGGCGTCGAGGCGCCGCCGCGCAAGTCGGCCGAGATCATCGCCTGCGCGCTCGAGCAGCGCGATCCGCTGTGCCTGGAGGTGCTGGAATGCTTCTGCGGCATGCTGGGCGCGGCCGCCGCCAACCTGGCGGTGACGCTCGGCGCTTTCGGCGGCATCTTCATCGGCGGCGGCATCGTGCCGCGCATGGGCGAGTGGTTCCAGCAATCGCCCTTCCGCGCCCGCTTCGAAGCCAAGGGGCGCTTTACCGACTACATTGCACAGATCCCGACCTATGTGATCAGTGCACCCTATCCGGCCCTGCATGGCGTGGCGACCATCCTGGCCGAGCACCTGCGCGGCCGCAGCGGCGCCAACTCCCTGACCGACCGCATCCAGAACCTGCGCCACGAACTCAGTCCCGCCGAGCAGCGCGTCGCGGCGCTGGTGGTCGAGCAGCCGCGCCTGGTCCTGAACGAACCGATCGCCGAGATCGCGCGCCTGGCTGAAGTGAGCCAGCCGACCGTGATCCGCTTCTGCCGCTCGCTCGGCTTCGCCGGCCTGGCCGAGTTCAAGCTGAAGTTCGCGAGCAGCCTGACCGGCTCGATCCCGGTGCGCCACAGCCAGGTGCGCACCAGCGACAGCACCCATGACCTGTCGGCCAAGGTGATCGACAACACGGTGTCGGCCATCCTGCGCTTCCGCGACCAGCTCGATGTGCGCTCGCTCGACCGCGCCATCGAACTGGTGAGCCGCGCGCGCCGCGTCGAGTTCTTCGCGATGGGGAACTCGCGCGCGGTGGCGCTGGACGGACAGCACAAATTCTTCCGCTTCCGCATTCCGACTTCGCTGTATGGCGACTCGCACCTGTTCAAGCTGGCGGCGGAACTGCTGCAGCCGGGCGACGTGGTGATCGCGGTATCGAATTCGGGCAGCATCGCCGAGCTGCTGGAAGCGGTCGATATCGCACGGCGGGCCGGCGCCGACGTCATCGTGATCAGCAACAGCCAGTCGCCGCTGGCGCGGAAAGCGACCGTGTGCCTGGCGGTCGACCATGCGGAAGACAGCACCAGCTTCCTGTCGATGATCTCGCGGATCCTGCAGCTGCTGCTGATCGACATCCTGGCGGTGGGGATTTCGGTGGACGGCCAGAACGGCGAGGCGCAAGGCCGCGATGCGGGTCGTATGCTAATTTCGCACCTGGACGGCTAATACCCTTCAACTTTGCCTTGCACCGCTAGCCACAAGACCGTCGCACCGGCGAAGGCCAGTGCCGAATTTCCGCACTAGCGTCGCTTCAACTCGATGGGACGGACGCTCGCACCAGCCTCGCGAACCTGGGTTTTGCGAAGCTCGACGCGTGCCTGTGCAATCACGGTCCGCGCCGCAGTGGTCCCCAACAGACCCATGACACCGGCGACCAGCACATCCGGCCACCCGGTTCCGGTGCTGAACACGCCGAGCGCCGCACACATCACCGCCACATTCCCGATCGCGTCATTGCGCGAGCAAAGCCATACCGAACGCATGTCCGAATCGCCGTTGCGGTACGCGTACAGCAAACCGGCGACCGTGGCGTTGGAGACCAGGGCGAGCAGGCCGATGGTTCCCATCGTTTCGGCGTGCGGCACCGTTCCGCTGGCGATGTTCCAGCCGGTCAGACCCAGGACGAAGATGCCGTAGCCGCCCATCATGATCCCCTTGACCAGTGCGGTGCGGGTTCGCCAGATCGGCGCCAGTCCCAGTACCAGCAAGGAAATCCCGTAGTTCGCCGCGTCCCCCAGGAAGTCGACCGCGTCGGCGACGAGAGAGACCGAACCGGCGTGGAAGCCGCTGGCCATTTCGACGGCGAACATGATGGCATTGATGGCCAAGGCGATCCACAGGATGCGGCGGTACCTGGCATCGGCGGGTGGTTTGTCCGAGGAGCAGCCTCCGGAGCAACATGCAGACATAAGTCCTCCTTCAACATATCTGCATTAAAAACCTTGAAGTAACTATAAGGTCAAGCGAGCGATCAGGGCTGACAGGAGTGACGACGCCCTGATCCTTATAAACACTGTCGGCAAACTTTACATACTGCCTCTCAGATTCATTGACAGGATTTGTAAGTACATGATTCGAAAGAAGATTGCTTTCCAGGCACAGTAATTGCTACGAGTTAATCATAAATTTTTTTAGGAAAATCATGTCCAAATCCACTTCTCTCATCTCCAGCCTCATCCTGTCGACCGTCGTTTTCGCTGGCGCCGCCCACGCCGGGCTCGTCGGCGTCAAGGATATCCGTGTCACCCAAGCGTCGAACAATCCCAATATTCAGGTCACCGAGTTCCAGGCGTTCGAGGCCAAAACCGGCCGCAACGTCGCTCTCGCAAGCAATGGCACCGTGGCGACCGCCTCGTCGACCTGGAGCTGGGATTCGTATGCAGCGAAAGCCATCGACGGCCGATACGCCGACACGACCTTCCCGAACATGTGGCATAGTAGCGGCGGCAGCCTGTCCGACTGGCTGAACATTTCGTTCAGCAGCGCCGTGACTCTCGACAGCATCACGATGTTCGGTCGCTCCGAGTGCTGTTCTTACCGCGATATCTACAAGCTCGACTTCTACGGCGTCAATGGCAGTCTGTTGTACACCGCAACCCTCGATGCCAATAACGACAAGCACATGGGCAGCATTTCCCTGGCCGAAGTGCCGGAACCTGCCTCGGTCGCCTTGCTGGGCCTGGGTGTCGCCGGCCTGGTGGCAAGCCGCCGCAAGCAACTGAAGAAGTAAGCATTTTCTCTCGAACCGAAACGCCCGCCTGCCGCGGGCGTTTTGCCATGCGCATACGGGAGCGACGCCAGCGGCTACGCCTATCCCGGCATGGACGACCAGGGCTCGACCTCGTCCTGGTATGTCATGAGCGCGATGGGTTTCTATCCGGTCGACCCGTCAACGTCGGACTACATCCTGGGCAGCCCGATCTTCGACCGGGTGCGCCTGCGCCTGGGGAACGGCAAGGTGCTCGACATCATCGCGCAACAACTCGGCGCGCAATGTGTACGTCCAGTCCGCGACGCTCGATGGCAAGCCATGGAACAAGGCATGGTTCAGCCAGGCCGACATCGGCAACGGCGGCACGCTCGTGTTGACCATGGGGGCGGAACCGGACAAGGAGTGCGGGGAGGATCCGCGGCAGGCGCCGCCGTCGATGTCCTGGAGCGTGAACGGGGCAGAGTGAGTGGCGGCACGGGCGCCGGCTGCCTCAGCGGGATACCTGAGCTTGCAGTAGGCTGGCGTGTGCGACGTGGCTTGCAAGGCGGTCGCAGATGTCGGCATAGGCGACCGGCTTGCTGAGAAAGGCGTCGAAATGCGACGCGTCCTTTTCGGCTTCAGGATAATTTCCGGCGTAACCCGAAATGGCGATGATCAAGGTTTCCGAACCAAAGCCTTCGCGCCGCAATGCTGCCGCCAGCTCGTAGCCTGACATGCCAGGCATGACGATGTCGGAAAGGACGATATGTGGGCGAAATGTTCTGGCGTCTATAAGCGCCGCACGACCATCGCAGGCGACATGGACCTCGTATCCTTCCATCTCCATCATCATTTGCAGGAGTTCGCCGGCATCGACGTTGTCATCGACAATCAGGATGCGGTAGTGCGAGCGACCAGAGAGCATGGCATCCCTCGAGCGGATTGTGAACTTGCTCAGCCTAACATGGCATAACCGGCGAACGAAACGTTTTGGCGAATTATTTCAAAATTTAAAAGAATTGATGTTTTTAAATTTACGTGCTACTAGATTATTCAGACTACGTTGGAGCCGCACTTGGCATGCACGCGCGTGGATACGCTGCTGCTTGGAAGGAGTGTGTACTCAGGCGGGCGATACGAAGTCCTCACAGCAAAGCCGGTTTCGCGCCAGCGTCCGGAACAGCTCGTCCCGGAATTGGGCATAGTCAATTGTCTTTTCCACAAAGTCCGTTGCTCCCATCACGAGTACGCGCATCCGGTCGTAATCGTTGCGGTTACCCGAAACGACAATGATGGGAATATCGGACAGAAATGGTTTCGACGAGAGTTGCTTGAGTACTTCGAATCCGTCGACTTTGGGCAAGCGTAAATCGAGCAGGATCACCGCATAATCGTGCCGGCGCTCCAGTTCGCTCAGCGCTTCCGCGCCATCGGCGACGATGACGATTTCCGGGATGTCCTTGCAGGCCTCCAGGACACGTCTCGTCAACTCGGCATCGAGCGGAAAATCGTCGACGATCAGTACGCGTTT
Organism: Massilia phyllostachyos; assembly: GCF_021044825.1. Lineage (GTDB taxonomy): Bacteria > Pseudomonadota > Gammaproteobacteria > Burkholderiales > Burkholderiaceae_D > Telluria > Telluria phyllostachyos. Next base: position 884,535 of record NZ_JAJNOC010000001.1, read on the forward strand.
GTTCATATGTAAACATTCTACAGGACAGATGTCACATTTCCGGCGTTCGTCCACGGCTAACGACGCCATCACGGAGCGGTCCCTCGCCCGAGGTCATCTGCGCAAGGGCGTTATCCCGGCGTATCCATGCATGCCAGAGCGCCGCGCCGACGTGGGCCATGACGGTAAAGAACAGCAGGCAGGCCAGTATCCCATGCAGCGGCCGCAGGCCACCGGGCTGTGCCGCATGATCGCCGGCAGGTAGAGGCCGTCGAACAGCTCTACCCGATACGCGCCCCTCGACAGCATGGCCCAGCCGAGCATGCGCATGGGCATGGCCAGCATCAGGACGGACAAGGCTGGGGTCTGACATTGAAACACGGGCTTGACGTTGGTAGAGATCAGGGCAGAGCGTGTGTCCGAATGTCAGACAGCGGTGTGCCAGAAATACCCTTCGATTCGTCAAGCGCACATCAACGCGCCTCGGCGCCGTTCCGGTCAGCCAGGGCAATGACTTCCCGCACCGCCGCGATCACCAGTTCCGGTTCCTCCATCTGGATACTGTGCCCGCTTCTATCCGTCACCACCTGCGACCCCTTGCTGAACTGCTTCAGGAAATCCGCATGCAGCGATCTCTTGACCGCCACCGCATCCGCGGTCTCGAGGAAGAACATCGGCTTCTCGGCCTGCTGCACCGAGGTCAGCACAACGACCGGCACGTCCGGCAACTTGCCGGCATAGGGCTTGGCGCCGACGGCGACCTGGTCGGCGGCGAGGGCCGGGGCAGGGGACTGGGCGTGGGCGGTAGCGCAAGCCAGCAGGGAAGCGATGACGAGTGAGCGGACGACGAACTTTATTGAAATTTCCGGGATTAAAATCCCATCAGCATAGATGAATGGCGCCGGGCAAAATGCACACAAACTCACGGTGCACCTGCGAACCGAGGCGTTTGAAGCGCTCAGCAAATCTGTGCAAAAATTACACTAGCACCCACTTCGTCCCTTCAATCTTCCAATCCGTCATGCCGAACCACCCAACATCCCCTCAACGTTTCACTCGCCAGTCGCATGTGCATGGCAAGCAAGCCCGCGCGGGGACGCTTGCGTGAGCGCCGTCCTTGCCGAACTGGAAAGGTTCGACTGGAGCACGACGCCGCTCGGCCCAAGGCAGGACTGGCCGGCCTCGCTCGAAGCGATCTTTGCCACCATGCTGGGCACGCCGGTCGCCATGTGCGCAACCTGGGGACCCGCGCAAACGCTGCTCTACAACGCCGCCTATGCTCCATTCCTGGCCAGGCGCCATCCCGCCGCCCTCGGACAGCCCTTGCACGAGGTATGGTCGGACGTGTGGAGCGAGATCGGCCCGTTGGTGGCGCGCGTCCTCACCGGCGAGGCGGTCAGCTTTGTCGACATGCACCTCGTCATGACGCGCAATGGCTACGATGAAGATACCTGGTGGTCATTTGCCTATAGCCCGATCCGTGACGGTGTGCAGGTCATGGGCATCCTCAACATCGCCAACGAAACGACCGTAGGCGTGCTGGCGGCGCGCCAGCGCGATGCGGCCGAGGTCGAACTCCGTGCCCGCCACCTGGCGCTGGAGCAGGAAGTCGTTGCGCGCGAGGACGCGGTCAATCGCTTCGCCACGCTGATCGAACACTTGCCGGTCGGCGTCTGCCTGCTCGACGCAAGCGGGAAAGCGCTCTTGAGCAATCCGGTGTTTCGAAAATTTCTGCCCGGCTATCCGCTGCCCGCGCACGCAGCGGACGATGGACGGCAGCGCTGGCGCGGCTACGATGCCCAGGGACGGCTGCTCACGCCGGAAAACTACCCCGCCGCGCGCGCCTTCCGTGGCGAACTGGTCGCGCCGGGCGACGAGTTCCTCCTCGAAAAGGACGATGGGACGGAAGTCTGGGTGGCGCTCAGCGCGGTGCCGCTGCAGGGCGGCGCCGGCGAGCGGTCCGGCATCATCCTGGTGCTCGACGACATCGACGAGCGCAAGCGCGTCCAGATCGATCTTGAGCGGCAGGTCGCGGAGCGCTCCCAGGACCGCGCCGCCCTCTGGACGCTGTCGTCCGACATCATGCTGCGCTGTACCCTGGACGGCGTGATCACGGCGACCAACCCCGCCTGGGCCGCCGTGCTCGGATGGCGCGAACACGAGCTGGTCGGCGCCAACCTGTTCGACCTGATCCACCCCGACGATATGGCGCACACCGCCGCCGGCGCCCGGGAACTCGCCGACGGCATCAGCCACCAGCGCTTCGATAACCGCTACCGCCACCGCGACGGCAGTTACCGCTGGATATCCTGGTCGACGCGCGCGCAGGACCGGCTGATCAATGCGGTGGGCCGCGACATCACGCGCGACATGGAACGGATGGCGGAACTGGAAACGGTGCAGAATGCCCTGCGTCAAAGCCAGAAAATGGAAGCCGTGGGGCAGTTGACCGGCGGCCTGGCCCACGATTTCAACAATCTGCTCGCCGGCATTTCCGGCGCCCTGCAGCTGATGCAGGTGCGCATGCAGCAGGGGCGCTTCAACGACTTCGAGCGCTACATCACGACCGCCCTGGGGGCGTCGCGGCGGGCGGCGGCCCTGACGCATCGCCTGCTGGCTTTCTCTCGCCAGCAGACGCTCACGCCCAAGGCGACCGACGTCAACCGGCTGGTGGCCGACATGCAGGAGCTGATCCAGCGCACCGTGGGTCCCGCGATTCCGATCGCAGTCGTGCGCATGGCCGATGCCTGGACCGCCCTGGTCGACCCTTCGCAACTCGAGAACGCACTGCTGAATCTCTGCATCAACGCGCGCGACGCCATGCCCGACGGCGGCCGCATCACCGTCGAAATCGCCAACAAATGGATCGACGAACGCGCCGCGCGCCAGCTGAATATGGCCGAGGGACAGTATCTCTCGCTCTGTGTCAGCGACACCGGCACCGGCATGTCGCCGGAAGTCGTCGCCCGCGCCTTCGAACCCTTCTTCACGACCAAGCCCATCGGCCAGGGGACCGGGCTCGGGCTGTCGATGATCTATGGCTTCGCCCAGCAGTCCGGCGGCCAGGTGCGCATCTATTCCGAGGTGGGGCAGGGAACGACCGTGTGCATCTACCTGCCGCGCCACCATGGCGACGGCAGCGCGGACAGCGATCTCGCCATGGCGGAAATGACGGCGCTCGAGCAGTCCGGGCAGGCCGCCACCGTGCTGATCGTGGACGACGAGCCGACGGTGAGGATGCTCGTCATCGATATCCTGCAGGACCTCGGCTTCGCCTGGATCGAGGCCGCCGACAGCACGACCGGCCTCAAGATCCTGCAGTCGGACGCCAGCGTCGACCTGCTGATCACGGACGTGGGCCTGCCCGGCGGCATGAACGGCCGCCAGATGGCGGATGCGGGGCGCGTCGGCAGGCCGGGACTGCAGGTGCTGTTCATCACGGGCTATGCGGAAAACGCCGTGCTCAACAACGGGTATCTCGAACCGGGGATGGCGGTGCTGACCAAACCGTTCTCGATGGAGACGATGGCGGAGCGCATCCGTTCGATGATCGAGGCGAGCGTCCAGTCCAGGGAACGTTGAGGCGTTCCAGGGGCCGGCCGGATTCAGCCCCGATGACGGATCGCGTCGATCACCAGCGCCAGCGCGCGCGAGGCATGGCGCCGGCTCGGATAATAGGCGTGCAGGCCGGGGAAGGGCGGGCACCAGTCGGGCATCACGCGCACCAGGCGGCCGGCGCGGATGTGGTGGCCGACCAGGTCCTCGGTCAGGAAGGCCAGGCCGCAGCCGCTCAGGGCCGCGTTCACCATCGGATAAACAGTATTGAAGATCAGCTGTCCGCGCGGGCGGAACTCGATCGCGCGGCCTTCATGGCCCAGCTCCCACGCATACACGCCGCCGCTGGTGGCCAGTCGCAGGCCGATGCAGTTGTGCTTCATGAGGTCCTGGACCGAGCCTGGCGCCGGCCGGTGCGCGAAGTAGGCGGGCGAGCCCACGATCATGGTGTTCACGTCCGGCGTCAGGCGCACCGCCACCATGTCCTTCTCGACCTGGTCGCCGAAGCGCACGCCGATGTCGTAGCGCTCGGCCGCGATGTCGACCATGCGGTAGTCGGAACTCATCTCGAGATGCAGGTCCGGATACAGCGGCATGATCGGCGCGAGGCGCGGCCACAGCACGTTGTCGATCACGTTGTCGACCGCAGTGATGCGCACCAGGCCGGCGGGCTTGTCGCCCAGGTCGGAGATGGCCGCGATCTCGGCCTCGATCTCTTCCAGCCGTGGCCCGACGTTCTGCAGCAGGCGCTCGCCGGCCTCGGTCGGCGAGACGCTACGCGTGGTGCGGGTGAGCAGGCGCACGCCGAGCCGTTCTTCGAGGCCGCGCATGATGTGGCTGAGCGCCGACTGCGTCATGCCGAGCTTGGACGCGGCGCGCGTGAAGCTGCGCTCGCGCGCGATGGCGAGAAACACCAGGATGTCGTTGATGTTGTCGCGCGCCACGGGCGTACCTGGCCGGCGCGGCTAGTCGGCGCTCTTGAGGTTGACGCGCTCGATGGTGCGGCGCCATTCCGACAGGGTAAGCAGCTCGTCGGTCTCGGCGTCTTCGACCAGGATCTCGTCGCCCTTCTGGGACACCAGGAAGCTCTCGCGGCGGCGCACGTCGGCGGCGCGGTTCTCCACAAAAGTCAGCTGGTAGTACTTCTTGCCGTTGACCTCGCGCGGCACCGGATCGTCCTCGATCACCGCGCCGTGCGCCTTGCCGTGCGAGCGCTGCTCGATCTGCGCCGACCAGGCCTTCAGCTCGGGCACCGCGAGCAGGGCATCCATCGCTTGCTCCTTGCTGCGTACCGGCGCTTCCTTGACGACGGGCGCTGGGGCTGGCTTGGGCGGCTCGGGTTCGCTGCGCTTGCAGCCGCCGAAGGTCAGGACGAGGGCCAGCGTGGCCAGCAGAGGAGGGACGAGAAAGCGCTTGGACATGGTTGCGGCAGTCTACACCGCGTCTGTTGGCACGGCAACTCAGGCCTGCTGCCCCAGCGCCTGTCCCTTGGGCTGCGCGCGCTTGCCGCTCACCGCCCACCAGGCCAGGCCGCAGGCCACCGGGTACAGGCAGCCCATCATCACGAACAGCGGCGCATAGCCGGTGGTGCCGACCAGCTGGCCGACCACCTGGGTCGACAGCATGCCGCCGACCCCGCTGCCGGCCGCGATCACGCCGAACACGGTGGCCACGCCGTGGCCCGGATAGCGGTCGACCACGAGCGAGGTCAGGTTCACCTGGAACACCATGTGGGCGAAGGTGACCACTGCCGCCAGCGCCAGCATGGCGCCGAAGCCCACGCCGCCCGCGATGAACATGCCCATCGGCCCCAGCACCGCCGCCACGCTCAGGGCCAGCAGGCGGCTGCGCTGGGCGTCGATGCCGCGCCTGACCAGGGCGCCCGACAGCAGGCCGCCGCCGATGCTGCCGAAGTCCGCGGCGAGATACACGATCCACGCGAATTGCGCCACCTGCACCAGCCCCATGCCGTACTGGTCGCCCATGTATTTCGGCAGCCAGAAGAGATAGAAGTACCAGACCGGATCGGCCACCATGCGCGCGCCGGCCAGGCCCCACACGGTGCGGTCGCGCAGCACGCGCGACCAGGGGTAGCTTGATACCTGCGCTCCTGCTGCCGGCGCCTTGGCGCTGCGGTAGACCCAGAACCAGGCAGCGATCCACACGAAACCGGCCGCGCCGGTGATGACGAAGGCGGCGCGCCAGCTGTGCGCGAGGGCCAGCCAGGCGATCAGCGGCGGCGCGATGGTGGCGCCGATCATGGCGCCGGCCGTGTAGACGCCGACCGCGAAGCCGCGTTCGGCGGGCGGAAAGTGCTCGGAGACGGCTTTCGGGCCGGCCGTGTAGTTGCCCGCCTCGCCCAGGCCAAGGGCCGCGCGCGCGGCGCCCAGCTGGAAAACGTTCTGCACCAGGCCCGTGAGCATGTTCGCCAGCGACCACCAGCCGACGAACAGGGCGAGACTCAGCTTGGTGCCGAGGCGGTCGGTGACCCAGCCGGCGCCGAGGTAGGCCAGCGTGTAGGTGAACAGGAAGACCTGCACGATGCGCGCATAGTCGCCGTCGGTCATCCCGAGTTCGCCCTGGATCGAGGCGGCCAGGATGGAGAGGGTCTGGCGGTCGACGTAGTTGAGGATGGTGGAGGCGAACAGCAATGCGAGGATGAACCAGCGCCAGCGGCTCGGTTGGAATGCGTCGGTCATGCTGGTCTCCTGATTATTTTATGTTCTCAAATCTGACTGCTCAACTACTACCTGTACCCGTAAGACCGTCGTCCCGGCGAAGGCCGGAACCCAATTTTGTGCGCATGCCACCAAAAGGAGATTGCACTGCTACGCACGCATAAACTGGATCCCGGCCTTCGCCGGGAGTCATGGGCGCCAGTGGCGCGCATGACGGTCTTGAGGCCGGTGGTACTAAACACGCTGCGGCGATGGTAGCGAGGATTAACCGATTTCTTTTGCCGCTCCACGCAACGCCTCCACCAACGGCGCCGTCGCCCCTTCCGGAATCCACCCCGACAAGGCCAGCCCCGCATGCGCCGGTTCCCCGGTCGATACCGCAACGACGTCGAAATTGCGCTCGTCATCCACGTGAATCCGCGCATACCCCAGCTCGCGCACCTCGGCCAGCTTGTCGAGCAGCTGCTCGATCCCTCCCGGAAAGCGCGGAATCTCCTTGCCTTCGTAGATCGCCGTCACTTCCGCGTCGTCCAGCTCCGCCAGCAGCACGATGCCGATGCCGCTGGTGCTGGCCGGGAGCAGGCCGATCCGGCCCAGGCCGCGCGAGACTTCCAGGCCCGGCGGGGCGTGGAACAGGTAGCTGACGCTGTCGTTCCACAGCACCCCGAGCGCCACCGTGTGGCCGAAGCGGCGCAGGCTTTCCAGGGTCGGCAGGGCGCGGTTGATCAGGCCGGAGGCGAACAGGCTTTGCGCGGCCAGCACGTGCATGCCGGAACCGGCGGTGTACTTGCGGTTGGCGGTCTGGCGCGCGATGCCGAGCCAGGTCAGGGTCTTCAGCAGGCGGTTGACCTTGGTCGGGTCGATACCCAGCTGGCGCGCGATCTCGCGACAGCCGACCGGCTCGGGCGAGGACGCCAGCGCCTGCAGGGTGGCGATGCCGTCGATCAGGCTCTGGTTGGGCTGGGCGCCTGGTTGGTAGCGCATAAAGGGTAGCTTTCTCGATTCGGGTGGTTGGGCGGGGTGCGGCAGCGTAAGCCTAACCGAAAGCGCATCCATCACGCCACCAGCCGCGCATGTTCCCAGAACGCGGCGCCGGGCGTCACGCCCAGGCCCGGTCCGGTGGGCAGGCGGTAGACGCCGCGCTCGCAGCCCATGTCGGTGTCGAGCAGGGCCAGGTTGCGCGCGAAGACCGAGTGCTGCCACTCGTGCTTCCACAGGTTGGGCAGGGTGCTCGAGACGTGCAGGCTGGCCGCCAGGAAGATGCCGGTGCCGATGGTCGCGTGCGGCGCCACCAGGGCGCCGTGGCGCGCGCCCAGGGCGGCGATGCGGCGGAACTGGGTGATGCCGGTGTGGCCCATCTCCGGCTGGATGTAGGCCAGGCGCGCGGCCGGCAGGCGCAGCGCCGCCTCGTAGTCGTTGTACCACTCCTCGCCCGCCGCCACCAGGCCGGGGAAGGCGCGGCAGACGCCCGCCAGTTCCTGCACCAGCTCCGGCTTCACGGGCGCTTCCAGGAAGCGCGGCCGGTAAGGCAGCAGGCTGCGGCCCAGCGCGACCGCCTCCTCGGCGTCGAACTTCCAGTGCAGGTCGACCATGATGTCGGCGTCCTCGCCCAGCGCCGTGCGCAGGGCCGCGAACTCGTCGGCGATGCCTTCGTGGCTGACCACGGCGGCGAACTTGAAGGCGTCGATGCCCTGCGCCTGCCATGCCTGCGCCATCGCGACCCGTTCGTCCAGGGTGGCGGCGGGCAGGCCGGACAGGTAGCCGGGCACGGGGCGCAGCGGTCCCTCACCCAGCAAGGCGGACAGCGGCAGGCCGCGGCCGCGTGCGCGCAGGTCCCACAGGGCGATGTCGAGCGCCGCGAGGGCGTCGCCGTGGAAGCCCCCGCCGCAGCCGCGCACTCGCATCAGGCCGTACAGCTCGTCCCAGATCCGTTCGACGTCTTCCGGGTCGCGTCCCATCAGTACCGGCGCCAGGAGGTCGTTGATGATCTCGCAGGTGGCGCGCGGCGCGCAGATGCCGTAGGTCTCGCCCCAGCCGTGGGCGCCATCGTCCAAGGTCACGCGCACCGCGATCGAGCGGTCCACCGTCGGGTAGATGGTGCCGTTGCCCTTGCGGACGATGTAGCCGCGCTCGTTGACGGATTCGCCGGGGGCGAGCGGCCCCAGGTAGGGCGTGTCGCGCGGCAGCGTGACGATGAAGGTCTCGACCTTGCTGACGCGCCGTGCGCGCATGCCGGGCTGGCTCATGCCGCGGCCTTCACGAAGGGCAGCAGGTCGGCCAGGCGGTGCAACAGGGCGTCCAGTTCGATCAGGTCGAAGCGGTCCAGCGCCGGGCCCTTGGCGCGGGTGAAGGCGCTGTCGATCAGGCCGCGGCGCTGCAAGACCGCCTTGGTCAGGCGCCAGCGGAAGATGGCCTGCATGTTCAAGAGCGGCAGGGTGCGCTCGAACAGTTCGCGCGCGCCCGCCTGGTCGCCTTCGACGAAGCGGCGGTGCATGGCCACATGCAGCTCGGTGATCTCGCAGGCCGGCATGGTCCCTTTGGCGCCGCGCGTGAGTTCGTCGATGACGTAGCGCGCGCCGGCGCCGCCGAACACGGCGTCGAGCGCATCGCCCGCCAGATCGCTGAGTTCCGTGATGCGCTGGCCCGAAGGCGGCGCTTCTTCTTTCACATAACGGATGCCCGGCACCTCGCGCGCCAGCGCGGCCACGCGGTCCAGCGCCAGGCCGATGCCCATCGGGGCCGGGGCGTTCTGCAGCATGATGTCGATGCCGGATGCCGAATGCACGTCGCGGAAGAAGGCGGCCATGGCGTCCAGGTCCTCGGCCATGCCGTGCGGAGTCAGGATCATCGCGGCCGAGGCGCCGGCCCGGCTGCCGGCGAGGGCATAGGCCGCCGCGTCGTCCGTGGTGCGGGCGCTGGCGCCGACCACGAAGTCGATGCGGCCGTCGACCCAGCTGCCTACCCGCGCGGTCAGGTGCAGGCGCTCTTCCTTGGTGAGCATGTCGTACTCGCTGGCCAGGCCGGGGAACACGATGCCGCTCGCGCCGGAATCGATCGTGTAGTCCAGCACGCGCCGCATGCCGGCTTCGTCGACCTCACCCTGCTCGGTGAAGATGGTGGGCAGGATCGGAAGCACCCCTTCCAGGGCCGGTTGCGTGCTGCTGTGTTCTTGCGTCATGGACTGGATTCCTTGTCGTTGCTGCTATAGCAAATTGGTCGCCGGCGCATGTCTGCGTTCCGCTGTCGACCCCGCTTGAAAATATTGTAGCGATTTCGCTACACAAAAAAGCAACAAATTTTTGTCGATTTTTCGTGGGTGGAGACTTTTCGGCGCCCCATTCAGCACCTAGTTGCTACTAGGGCAGAGGGGCGTTTTCCCTATGAGTGAGCTCGTTTTCTCGTGTTGCTGTATTAGCATAGCTCGCATTAAAATTTTTTCCTAGAAGTTTTTTCATACTGGCGCATAGAAGGTGCTGCACTGCTAATAAATTGATTGCACTCATCTTTTTGTTGCTATAGGGTATACACGAGATGCCAAAAAAATGCCGATGAGGAGACGTCGGACGGCATCGAACCCGCGGCAGCTGCGGGGTGGGATGGAACGATCCCGCCTGTACACTGTTGGGCGCAGCTCCTACAAAAACGACGAATAAAAGGAAAGCATCGATGAAACACGCAACCATCTACGGCCTGCTGCTGTCGTCGGCCCTCACCGCATCCGGCCTCGCCTCGCAATCGGTATCCGCGCAGGAAGCGCAGGCGAGCGCGCCGGGGCAGGGCGAGGCGACGGGCCCGGTGGCGCCAGGCCAGGCCGCGCAGACTTCCTCGCAGGCGGCGACCGAACCGCCGGCCGCCATGCCGGCCGAAACCGTGATCGTCAGCGGCATCCGCCGCAGCCTGGAATCGGCCCGTAACGCCAAGCGCAACGCTTCCCAGATCGTCGATTCGATCGTCGCGGACGACATCGGCAAGCTGCCGGACCGGAACGTGGCCGAATCGCTGTCGCGCGTCTCGGGCGTGCAGGTCGACCGCGGCATCGCCGAAGGCACCAGCGTCTCGATCCGCGGCCTGCGCCAGAACGTCACCCTGTTCAACGGCCGCGAGATCTTCGACTCCACCGGCCGCGGCGGCATCGGCCTGGACCAGAACGGCACCTCGACCTATGGCGTGATGGCGCTGGTGCCGTCCGACCTGATCGCGCGCCTGGACGTGACCAAGCTGGCCGGCGCCGAGCAGGTCTCGGGCGGCCTTGGCGGCATCATCGACATCCGCACCCGCATGCCGCTCGACGGCCCGGAATCGCAGGTCGCCGTGCGCGCCGCCGCCACCTACGACCAGCTGCCCGGCAAGACCGGCTCGGAGCTGTTCGGCATGTGGTCCGGGAAGTTCGCCAACAACACCCTGGGCTTCCTGCTGTCCGTCTCCGCCGACACGCGCAAGCTTGCGCAGGAAGGCCTGGACACCTTCTCCGGTTACCGCGCCTACAACCAGACCGTCGGCGGCGCTACCGTCGCGCGCTTCGGCAACCAGGACGTGCGCGCCCAGGACATCGCGGAAAAGCGCGAGAAGCGCGGCCTGAGCGCCGCCGTCCAATGGCGCCCCAGCAACCGGCTCGAGATCAGCGCCGACACCTTCATGTCGAAGCTGGAATCGGACCGCGACCGCTACTGGCTCTCCTTCAACCCGACCGATGGCCTGAGCAACGCGCGCTATTCAAGCAACAACATCCTGCTGTCCGGCCGCGCCACCACCGCGGTGCTGTCGAACACCGAATTCGCCGCCGTCGATTCCGACGTCAAGTCCTCGGCCGTGCGCGCCAGGTTCGCCGTCACCGACAGCCTGCGCGCGAATGTGGAAGCGTCCTACGGCACTTCGAAGGCCAGCTTCCACCAGCTCTACTTCCGCCTGCAGCCGCTGGCCGGCATCCAGCCGGTGGTCGACTTCGACCTGAGCAAAGGCCGCTTCGGCGAGTACGCCATCGGCGGCATCGATTTCGCCAACCCGGCGACCCTGCGCCACACCATCCTGTTCGACAACCTGTACCGCGCCGAGACCGACACCAAGGCCCTGCGTGCCGACTTCACCCACAGCACCGGCTGGGACGTGGTCGACTCGATCGAGTTCGGCGCCCGCTACAACGTGATCGACTCCCTGCAGAACCCGCTGCGCGCCGACATCCGTCCAAGCGGCGGCATCCCGGCCAGCCAGATGAGCGCCTTCCTCGGCCAGTACGCCAGCTCCGGCGCGATCGCCGGCCTGCCGGCCAACTACACGGTGGCGGCCAAGGGCGCCTTCGGTTCCTGCGCCGATTTCGCCTCGATCCCGGCGATCGCGCGCGACCCGCAGTGCATCGACCCGGCCAGCACCGTCAACTCGCGCGCCGGCACCTTCGACATCCGCGAGAAGTTCACCGACGCCTACGCCAAGCTGAATTACGACACCGACGTCGGCGGCGTCAACGTCTCGGGCAATGCCGGCGTGCGCTTCGTGCAGCGCAAGCTCGAATCGACCGGGAACATCATGAACGCCTCCGGCGCCTCGACCCCGACCACCTTCCTGCGCGACGACACCGAGGCGCTGCCGTCGGCGGTGGCGCGCGTCGACCTGGGCGACGGCAACCTGGTGCGCCTGGGAGCGGCGCGGGTCGCGGCTTTCCCGAATACGGCGGACCTGAACAACGGCGTGACCCTGTCGAACAATGCGGTGTTCGTGAACGGGGTGCAGACCGGCGTCGGTTCCGGCTCGGGCGGCTCGCCGAACCTCGATCCGTTCAAGGCCAACCAGGTCGACGTCTCCTTCGAAAAATACTTCGGCAAGCAGGCGCTGGCTTCGCTCGGCCTGTTCAACAAGAACATCTCCTCCTTCATCGTGCAGCAGCAGAGCGCCGAGTCGTACAACGGCGTGAACTACTTCATCAACCGCAAGGTCAACGGCCAGGGCGCCAAGGTCAAGGGCGCCGAACTGCTGGTCCAGCTGCCGTTCTACTTCGCCCCGGAAGTGCTGCGCGACTTCGGCGTGATGGCGACCTATTCGTACATCGACTCGAGCACGCCGATCCGCGACGCCGAGAAGCGCGTGCTGCCGTTCCCGGGGCTGTCGAAGAACAACGTCAACCTGGTGCTGTACTATGAAAGCGGCCCGCTCAGCATCCGCACCGCCTACAACTGGCGCGACGAATACCTGGTGAGCCTGTCGGCGGCGAACACCGGCATCTACAGCGGCTCCTTCACCGACGTCGGCGCGACGGTGCGCTACGACATCAACAAATCGGTGTCGCTGAACCTGGAAGCGAACAACCTGCTCAATAGCCGCCAGCGCACCTACGACGGCGCGGTCGAGGCGCTGCGCACCAACGCGCAATATGGCCGCATCTTCAAGGCCAGCGTGAGCCTGAAATTCTGATAGGGAGCCTATGCAAGAGAACCTGAAGGGCAAGCGGGTGCTCGTCACCGGCGCGGCCAGCGGCATCGGCGCGGCCATCGCGGCGCGCTTCACCCAGGCGGGCGCGCTGGTGGCGGGGCTCGACCTCAAGCGCTGCGAAGGCGTGGCGTGTTCGCTGGTGGCGGACCTGCGCAGCGATGCGCAGCTCGACGACGCCTTCGCCATCGCGCTGGACAGCATCGGCATGCCAGACGTCGTGGTGCACGCGGCCGCGCTGCAGCCGAAGGGCGGGGTGCTCGATACCGACCCGCAGGCCTATGCCGACGCCTACGACGTCAACGTCCTCGGCGCGGTGCGCCTGATGCGGCGCTGCGTGCCGCACATGCGGCAGGCCGGAGAAGGCGCGATCGTGCTGCTGTCGTCGATCAACGCCAGCTTCGCCACGCCGACCCTGGCCGCCTACGCGGCCTCCAAGGCGGCGCTGGAAAACCTGACGAAGACCGCCGCGCTGGAATTCGCGCCCGATGGCATCCGGGTCAACGCCATCGCGCCGGCCTCGATCGACACGCCGATGCTGCGCGGCTCGTATGCGGACAGCCCGGCAGGCGCGCTCGACGCCAACAAGTCGCGCCACCCCCTTTCGCGCTTCGGCACCACCCAGGAGGTGGCCGAGCTGGCCCTGTTCCTTGCCTCAGGCAGGGCAGGCTGGATCACCGGAGCGATCTACCCCATCGACGGAGGCGCCAGTGTCACTCGCAGATGATTCCCAGGGCGCCGGCAGCATCGTCGGCATCAACTGGGGCAGCACCAACTTTCGCGCCTACCTGATCGGCGCCGACGGCGTCCTGCTCGACGAATTCAGCCGCCCGGCCGGTGTCGCGAAACTCGACCGCCCCGGCATGGAAGCGCTGATGCGCGAGCTGGCGCTGCAGTGGCCGGAGCACGTGCCGCCGGCCTCGCGCTACCATAGCGCGGTGTACGCGGCCGGCATGATCGGCTCGAACGTGGGCTGGCAGGAAGCGCCCTATGTGGTGGCGCCGGCCGGCCTGCGCGAACTTGGCGCAGGAACGGTTCCCGCGACGATCGGCGGCGTCATGCTGCGCATCGTGCCGGGCATGACCTGCACCCGCGAGCACGACGGCGGCCCCGACATCCTGCGCGGAGAAGAGATCGAGCTGTTCGGCTTCGCCCGCTTGCATCCGGAATGGGACGGCTTCGTCGCGCTGCCCGGCACCCACACCAAATGGGTGCGCTTCGGCGGCGGCCAGCTGCTGGACTTCTTCACCAGCATGTCGGGCGAGATGTTCGACCGCCTCACGTCCGCCGGGCTGCTGGCCTCGATCGTGGAAGGCGAGGCGCATGCCGGCGACGCGTTTTATGAAGGCGTGCGGCTCGGCAGCGAGCGCGCGCTCGGCCTGGGCACGCTGCTGTTCGGCGCCCGCGCGCGGGTGATCCGCGGCCAGCTGGCGCGCAGCGAATCCAGTTCCTTCCTGCGCGGCCTGCTGATCGGTTCCGAGATCGCCGACGCCTTGGCCATGCATCCCGGCCTGAAGGATGCGTCGGTGCCGCTGATCGGCAGCGGGCCCGTATGCCGGCTGTATGCAGCCGCACTAGAGCGCCTGGGCGTGCGCAGCAGCTTCGTCGATTCGCGCGTGGCCTGCCTGATGGGCTTCAGCGCGCTGCACCGGGAGGCCGGCCGATGAACGCGCACGCACTGGCGGTGGCACGCCTCGACGCCACCCTGGCAGAGGTTCCGGTGATCGCCATCCTGCGCGGCATCCGGCCGGAGGAGGCGATCGATATCGTCGAGGCGCTGTACGCGGCCGGCATCCGGGTGGCCGAGGTGCCCCTGAATTCGCCGCAGCCCTTCGACACCATCCGCGCCCTGGTCGCGCACTTCGGCAAGCGCATGGTGCTCGGCGGCGGCACCGTGCTCACGGTCGAACAGGTCGCCGAGCTGGCCGCCTGCGGCGCCAGCCTGTGCGTGTCGCCGAACACGGATCCGGACGTGATCCGCGCCGCCATCGCCCACGGCATGGCGCCGGCGCCCGGCTTCCTGAGCCCGACTGAGGCCTTCGCCGCGGTGGCGGCGGGCGCGCGCCACCTGAAGATGTTCCCGGCCGCCGGCCGCGCGGGCGACCTTGCCGCGCTGCGCAGCGTGCTGCCACGTGATGTGCAGCTGGTCGGCGTCGGCGGCGTGAATGCGCTCAACGGCGCGGAACTGGCCGCCGCAGGCGCGTCTTCCTTCGGCATCGGCGGCGACCTGTACAAGCCCGGCATGACGGCGGAGGAGGTGGGCGCACGCGCCAGCGCCATGCTGCCGTATTTCGCGCCAGGCTGGCTGGCGCGCAAGGCGGCGCTGGTCTGCAATCCGCAGGCGACCATCGGCGAATCGCCGCTGTGGGATCGAGCGTCGCAGCGCCTGCTGTGGACCGACCCGCCGGGCCGGCGCCTGCTGCATCCCGAAGGCGCCATCGCTGTCGAGGAGCCGCTGTATGGGATCGCCGCGCTGCCGGACGGCGGCATCGTCGGCGCTACCGCGAACCGCCTGTGCGGCGTCGATGCCGTCACGGGCGCCATCGAGCGCGGCCCCGCCATTGACCTCGCGCCGGGCCTGCGCCTGAACGACATGGCGGTGGATGCGCGCGGCGGCATCTGGGTGGGCGCCATGCACGGCGGGCTGCTGGCCGGCACCGGCGCCCTTTATTACGCCGGCCATCCCAAGGCGCAGCCGCGCAAGGTGGCCGCGAACCTGGGCGTGCCGAACGGGATGGCCTTCAGCCCGGATGGCGGCACGCTCTACCTGGTCGACACGCTGGCGCGCACCTTGCTGGCCTACCGCGTCGACGCAGAGGCGGGCGCCCTGTCGGAACCGGTCATCGTCAGCGACTTCATGAACATTCCCGGCAAGCCGGACGGCATGACGGTGGCGCCGGACGGCAGCCTGTGGGTGGCGATGTGGGGCGGCGGCTGCGTGGTGCAGCTGGCGCCCGACGGCGCGCTGCAGCAGCAGCTACGCATTCCCGCTCCCCATGTCAGCAGCCTGTGCTTCGCCCCCGGCGGCAAGCTGTACGTCACCACTTCGCGCATGCGCCTCGGACCCCGCCAGCTGGCGGACGCACCGGGCTCCGGCGGCCTGTTCCTGATCGAGGGGGCCGCCATGCCGTAAGACCGCCCAGAGCGTTGGGCACACCCATACAATAAAAGACTGGAGACAGAAATGAAAAGCGTTTCACGCCTCGCGCTGTCCGGATTGTTGTGCCTGACGACCCTGGGAGCCGCCGCCCAGGACATCGTCATCGATAACGGCGGCGCCGGCTTCGCCACCGCCGGCAGCTGGACCGCCAGCACCTTCGACGCCGGCTACCACGGCACGAATTACCTGCACGACGGCAGCGCCGCGGCGGACAGCGGCAAGTCCGCGACCTGGACGCCGACGATTCCCAACGCCGGCGACTACCTGGTCTACATGCGCTGGCCGGCGGCCCCCAACCGCCCCAGCGCCGCGCCGGTCGAGATCAAGCACGCCGGCGGCATCGACAGCGGCAGGACCGTCAACCAGCAGACGGGCGGCGGCAACTGGGTGCTGATCGGGCAATACGCGCTGGCGGCGGGAACCGGCAACTACGTGCGCATCCATGCGAGCAGTCCCGGCTACACGATCGCCGACGCGGTGCGCTTCGAGCCCGCCACCAGCACCAACGTGGCCCTCGACAAGCCGGTCTCCGTGAGTTCGACCGATGGGGCCAACGCCGGTGCGAATGCGGTCGATGGCGTCATCGCCGACTCCTCGCGCTGGCTGAGCGCCAATACCAATGGCCCGCACACGCTGACGGTGGACCTGGGCGCAAGCAGCACCCTGATCTGCGCCCACCTGCACACCGGCTACGGCGCCGGCAGCGCGGTGGCGAACGCGAAGCTGCAGTCCTGGAACGGCAGCGCCTGGACCGACATTCCCGGCTCGGCGATGAGCGGCAACAGCGACGTCGACGTGCAACTGCTGTTCACCAACCCGGTCACCACCAGCCGCGTGCGGCTGGTCGCGAGCGACAACGGCTATGTGCGGGTGAAGGAGCTGAAGCTGTTCTCCAGCGCCTTGTCGGGCTGCCCGGGACTGGGCAGCGCGCCTGTGCCGGCCGGCTCGCCGCGCACCGACATCCTCGTCAACCTGAGCGGCTACGACATCGGCAAGCCGAAGCGCTTCACCGCGCCGCGCATGGCGGACGGCACGCCGTTCTCGATCCTGCAGGCGGGCAGCGTGGTGCACAGCGGGACGATTACCGGCAACGTCGGCGACTTCAGCGACTTCAATCCGGCGGGCAGCCTGGAATATGTGATCCAGGCCGGCGGCAAGGAATCGTATCCCTTCACCATCGCGCCCAATTGGATCGAGCGGGTTTCCTATCAGCTGGCGCTGGACTTCATGATCGAGGCGCGCTGCTACAACAACGTCAGCAACACCTGCATCACGGGCCTGGCCTGGCGCGACTCGCACCAGTTCTCCTTCGAGGTCTCGACCCTGGTGCAGATGCTGATGTCGAATCCGAGCGCATGGGAGCGGCTGCCGCGCAAGGTCGCATACAGCTTCAACCCGTCCTACCAGACCCTGAACCCGCCGAACGCCAATGCGCCCGACATCGTGAAATTGATTCATTGGGGCGCGGACCGCATCCTGAAAGTGAACGGCGGGACCAGCGGCAACCATCCGCTGCTCAAGGGCGAGCTGGCGGCCTTCCTGTATGCCTGGCCGATGCTGAAACCCTGGATCAGCCAGGCGGACTACGAGCGCGTGCGCGACTACACCTTCGGCAACTGGGGCCATGCCGGCACCGGCAGCGTCGCGTGGTACGAACTGTCGCCGGCGCCGACCGGTAATATGTTCTCGACCTATACCGTCATGGGCAGCGGCAAGGGACAGTTCCCGCCAGGGCACTCGGTGGCGCCGAATCTCATGATGCATGCGGTGGCCCTGCGCGAAGGCCGCTCCGACGCCCAACTGTATCTGGATGCGGCCTACAACCAGGCGCAGTGGATCATCGCGAACCTCGACTGGGACGACCCCACGGCCACCAAGGGTCAGCGCATGAGCGAGCACAAGACGATGGAGGGCCTGGCCTTCTACCAGCAGATGTTCCCGGTCCAGGCACCAAGTGGACTGCTGGCGAAGATCGAGGACTGGGCCGCGGTGATGGTCGCGCGTTCGGAGAACATGTGGGACTTCCGCAGGTACAGCGCGACCCTGTGGGTGATCCCCGAGTACAACGAGCCCGGCAATGTGCTGGGCTTCCCGGCTGCGGCCCTCGCCGCCGTGCAGGTGCTGCCGGATGCGGCGACGCGCGAGCGCCTGCGCGAGATCGCGATGGCCCAGGTCGACAATGGTTTCGGGCGCAATCCGCACGGCCGCCACTTTTCCTACGATGCGGCGCGCGAAGTGGAAGGCGTCGAAGTCGGCTGGAGCACTTATCTCAACGGCGGCAATGGCCAGCTGATGGCGGTGCATGGCGTGATCGACGGCGCGCCCAAGGAAGCGGCCTATCCGTTCGCGCCGAACGCGGGCGCCGGCTACACCGAAGGCTGGATAGCCTTCAACACTGCGTGGAACGCCAGCCTGGCCTATATGGCGGGGGACGATACCACGCTCGCCGTCTTCAACAGCGGCTTCACCATGCGCCCGGCCACGCTCACCTATGGAAGCTTCGGCATCGAGCTGAAGGCGCCGCTCGACTTCGACTATGCCGCCGTCGAGACGGGCGTGGTCGACATCGTCACCAGCAACGGTGACATCGAGCGCATCGTGGTGACGGAAAAGTCGGCCAGCAGCTTCTGGTTCCGTAACACGGTGACATTGGCGAACGGCGCCCGGAGCGACGGCGACGGCGTGGTGCAGGCGCCGAACGGGGGCTGGTTCGAAGTCTCCTACGGCGCCGGCAACTTCCGCAAGACGGTGCGTTACCAGGCCAGCGGCGCGACGTTCAGCCGCCTGTGAGCAGGCCGGCGCCGTCGGCGCGCAAGGTGCGGGCGAGGTAGCGTTTCACTTCCTCGTCCGCCGGCGGCGCCGGCGGGCCGCCCAGGTAGCGCTGCAGCATCCGCAGCAGCAGGTGGGCCTGGGCGCGCCGCGCCACCGGGCTGCGCGGATTGTGGCCCTCGTCCGGATCGACCAGCACGCTGACCGGTTTCTTCAAGCCCTGCAGCGTGGCCACGTAGTCGACCACCAGCTCCACCTCGATCTTCTCGTCCTTGCCGCTGGCGACCACCAGCAGCGGCGCGCGCACCCGGTCGGCCAGGCGGCGCGGGGCGTCGCGCGCGATCGCATCGGTGTGCGCCGGGTCGATGCCCAGCGTGGCCAGGGTCTGCCGGAATGGCGGCTGGCCGGGGCGCGGCGGCTCGGCGGCCGAGACGCGCAGCGTGTGCGCGAAGTCGGGCGTCGGCTGGGCCGCCATCCCGAAGCGGAACAGGCTTGGGGTGTGGGTCAGCGCCAGCAGTGTCGCATAGCCGCCGAAGGAGCCGCCGATGATGGCGAGGCGCTTCGGGTCGCCCACGCCCTGCGCCAGCAGCCAGCGTACCCCGTCGACGATGTCGCGCTGGACCAGGCCGTTGCCGTAGTCGGCGCCCGGCGCCAGGGTGTAGCGCTCGCCGTAGCCGGTCGAGCCGCGGAAGTTCGGCTCGAACACGGCGAAGCCGCGGTTGGCCAGCATCTGCGAGATCGGGCCGTAGCCGCCGTCGACGTGGCCCCAGGGGCCGCCGTGGACCGCGGTGACCAGCGGCAGGCCGCGCGCCGGCAGGCCGCGCGGCAGGGTCAGGTAGCCGTGCACGGTCGTGCCGTCGGACGCCGGGTAGCGCAGCGCGATGCGTTCGGCAAGGTGCGCTTCGGCCGGCATCGTGGCGCGCGCGCGGACCTCGTCCAGCACCGGGCGGAAGGCATGCGTACGCAGGTCCAGCAGCCAGAAGCGCGCATGCGCGAGCCGGGCGCCGCGCTCGGCCAGCAGGCAGGAGTTCGCCGCGCAGGATTCGACCAGCAGGCCGCCGTCGGGGAAGCGCCGCCGGATCGCGGCTTCGATGCGCCGGCCTTGCTCGTCCAGGCCGGCCACGCGCAGCGCCGGTAGCTGGTAGGCGGCCAGCATCGGCTGGCCGGTCGTCGGCGAAGGGATCGTGGCGACCATGTCGGCCAGGCCTTGCGGGTCCTGGTGCAGCAGGCGGCGCGCGCCGCTGTCGAGGGCGATCTCCACCAGCGCCTCGCGGTCATCCGCATGCACGGTGCGCAGCAGGAGCCGCTTGCCGTCCGGCGACAGCGCCAGCGGCGCGCAGGTGCGCAGCGCTTTACAGCTGCCGAATTCGCGCCACGTAGCGCCATCGCGCCGCAACAGCGTCTGGCGGAAGTCCGCTTCCTGGCGCCGCAGCACCAGCGGCATGCCGTCCGGACCGGGCAGCCAGGCGCCCACGACGCCGGGGCCGTCGTACAGCACCGAGCGGGCGCCGTCGGCGGCGAGGCTGGTCAGGCGCGTCGTTCCGCGTACGCTGTCCTCGTGCTGGAGCACGACGTGGCGCGGCCGGGCGGTGTCGATTCCCAGCAGGCGTTCGCTGCCGTCCTTGGGGAAGGCGGCGATGCGGCCACCGGCGCCGTCGCGCACGCCGATCGCCGCCACGCCGCCGGCCTGGCTCACGAACAGCACCGCGCCGTCGCGCGACCACTGGATGCGGTCCTGCGGATCGAGGGCGAGCAGCGGGCGCGCGGCGCCGCCCGCCACCGGCATCACGCTCAGTTCAGCCTTGCCGTCGATCTCCTCGAGCCAGGCGAGCTGCGTGCCGTCGGGCGACAGGCGTACCTCGCGCAGCCGTTCCGGCGCATCGAACAGCGCGGGAGCGAGCAGCGGCGCCTTCGGCAGCGCGGCGTTGCGGGCAATCGCCTCGTCCAGCGGCGCGGCGTGGGCGTATGAGATGGCGAGCAGCAGCCCGGCCAGCAGGCGTGCGCCGGCCCGCGCCTTCGCGGCGCTATTCAAGAATCGCATGGAATCTCCTTTAGGCGTGTGCGGGGATGCCTGCTGCCGCCGGCTCGGGAATCGTGCGCGGCCGGCGCGGCAGGCGCGGCTCCAGGATCCACATGGCGGCCACGCCGGGCGGGCCGAGCACCAGCGCGGCGGCGGTCCAGGCCAGCCTGCGGCGCGGCCGATCCCCGCGCAGGCGCCAGGCGGCCAGCCCGGCCGACAGCAGGGAAGCCATCACCGCCGCGGCGAGCACGGCGCCGGGACGTCCGGCATCAAGAATCGGCGTCGACGGCGCATCCGCGATCTGGCCCTTGTCGAGCAGGCGTTCCGGCAACGTGGCGATTGCATGGACCACCGGCGAGAGCCACCAGTCGCGGTGCTCGAACAGCAGCGGGAAGTCGTGCGCGAGCTCGCGCACGGACACGGTCTGCACCCGGCCGGCCGTGTCGACGAACAGCACGTGCTGGCGCGAACCGGTCTCGCCCCAGGTCATGCGGCGGCCGAAGTTGAACGACAGCAGGGTGCCGTCGAGCAGGCGCGCCACGTCCACCCGGCCAAGGTCGCCGAACGGGCCGGGCAGGGCGACGCTGTAGCGTTCTTCCATGCGCGCCTGCGGATCGGCGTTCCTGCGCAGGGCGATCAGGCGCTGGTTGGTCAGCACGAAGCCCTGGCGGCCCACTTCCTGGATGCCGCCGGTCAGGACCTCCGGTGCGCGCACCGACACCAGGGTGGTGGCGCGGCCGGTTTCGGTCTCCAGCTGCAGCAGGTGCTGGCGCGTCATCAGGAACTTGCCGGGGATGACCGGCACCGAATCGAAGGGTTGCGGGTCATTCATGCCGTTCATGCCGAACCAGCCGCGCGGCGCATCGGTGTGCATGTCGCGGCCCTCGTACATCATATGGTCGTGGTTGAAGGTCCACATGATGTTGTGGGCGCCGTCGCCCCACTGGGTCTTGTCGAGATTCGCGATCGCCCCGCGCACCGGATGTGCGTAGCCTTCCGGCTCGACCTTGCCGACCTCCAGCAGCGCCAGCTGGCGGGTCCAATGCGCGGCGCGCGGATCGTGCGCGTCCTTCAGCGCGCGGCGCAGGTTGCCGGCGCCATCGGTGCGGATCAATTCGGTGCGGCCGCCGGGTGGCGGCACCGGGCGGTTGATCGGGCTCTGGCCGAGCAGCATCTGGCCGGTCTGGAAGACCGCCGCGCCGCCCCACAGCAGCAGGCAGTAGCAGCCCAGCACCAGCGGGATGCCGGCGGCGAGGCGGCCGGGCAGGCCGGCGGGCGGCGCGGTGCGGTCCGGCTTGAAGGCCGTCCAGGCCAGCGCCGCCATCACGGCCACGCCCAGCAGCGCCGGGAGCAGCAGCGCGGCGCCGGAAGCCAGGTGCCAGCTCAGGAGCACGGGCACGAACAGCACCACGAAGGCGCCGCGGCGGCCGCTCAGCATCAGGTAGGCGCCGCCCAGCCAGGCGGTAAAGCTGGTGAGCAGCAGGTGCAGCGGAATCAGGTAATGGCGCGCGTCCACGGTGTTGCCCGTGTACTGGTCGATGCCGGCGATCACCAGCAGGGCCGGCAGGGCGACCACGAACACCAGCACGGCGAACGAGGCCAGCGCCAGCGCGCCAAAGATGCGGCTTGGTGGGAGCGGGCGGTGCATCAGCCACAGCCAGCGGCTGGGCTGGCGGTAGCCGCTGAACTGGAATACCGCGAAGGCGAGTCCGGCGACCGCGCTGACCAGCAGGAACAGGGTCTGCCCCTGCCATTGCTGCTGCAGCGGTTCGGCCACGCGGGTGGAGAACTGCAGCAGCACCAGCCAGACGGCGGCCGCGATGCAGGCCAGGTTGCGGAAGCGCCGGCACTCGGCGATGAACAGGTCTTTCATGGCGCGCTCTTTCAGGCTGCTGCGGACAAGGGAGGAACGCCGGCATGGCCGCGCGCGAGGAAGCCGTTGACGGCGCGGTCCAGGCTCACCGGCATGCACTGGGCCGTGCGCGCGCCCATCAGGCGCAGCCGCGCGCCGAAGTCCTCGCCGCCGTCGAACACCACCAGGTGGGTCAGGCCATCGATGACGCGCAGTTCCAGCACGCCGGGCAGGTGCCCCGCATCCGGTTGCTTGAACGGGAAGTCGGCGATCCACAACGCCACGCGCTCGCAGAAGTCGCCCGGCGGCGACATGTGGCGCAGCACGCCGCGCTCCATGATCACGAGGTTGTCGGCCACGCGCTCGATCTCTTCCATCTGGTGGGAGCAGTAGACGACGGTGGCGCCGTCGTCCAGGCTCGTTTGCAGCAGGGCGTCGAGGAAGGCGCGCTTGGCGACGACGTCCAGGCCGAGCGTGGGCTCGTCGAGGATCAGGAGTTCCGGACCCTGGGCCAGGGCCAGCGCCAGGCTGACGCCGGCGCGTTCGCCGCGTGACAGCTCCCCGATCTTCTGGGCGTCGCCGACGTTGAAGTTGGCCAGCACCTGGCGGTAGCGCGTTTCGCTCCAGCCGGCATACAGGCGGCCCTGCATGGCGGCCAGCTCGCGCACCCGCATCCAGGCGGGCAGCGTATGTTCTTCGTTGACGAAGCCGATGCGCGCCCGCAGTTGCGGCGGGATCGCGCGGCTGTCGCAGCCGAGCACCCTGGCGCTGCCGCTGTCGGCGCAGGCGAAGCCCAGCAGGACGCGGAACAGGGTGGACTTGCCGGCGCCGTTGGCGCCGACGATGGCGTGCACGCCGCCGCGCGCCAGGCGCAGCGACAGCTTGTCGATGGCCTGCTTGCCGCGGTAGGCCAGGTTCAGGTCCGCGGTTTCGATGACGTGGTCGTTCATGGGGCGGCTCCTCAGGCGACCTTGCGCGGCAGGCAGGCGGCCAGCTCGGCTTCGACGCGGCCGAGCACTTCGGCGCTGGAGTAGCCGAGGCCGATCACGTCGCCGGTGAAGCGGTCGACGGCGTCATCGAGACGGCGCGCGCGCTCGGCGTCGGACAGCAGCTGGCGCGGCGGCAGCACGAAGAGCCCGAGGCCAGCGCGCGATTCGACCCAGCCGCCCGAGGCCAGCTCGCCGTAGGCCTTGGCCACCGTGTTCGGATTGATCGACAGTTGCTGGGCCAGGCCGCGCACGCTGGGCAGGGCGGCGCCGACCGGCAGCTCGCCGCTTGCGATCAGGCGGCGCACGCCGTCGACGATCTGGCGGTTGATCGGCCGGGTATCGCCGGTGGCGATGTTCAGCATCAAGGGGGTACGGCGGCTCATGGGGGGGCTCCTGACTGTACTATTACACGTAGTACAGTAGCATCCGGTTTCCCAGGCGTCAACATATGCATGGGCTTTTGGGAAGCGCGGCGATTACCTGCGACGTCATTGTCGGCAGTGCAGGTCAACGGGATACTTCGGTGGAACAACCCGCTCCCGATTTTCAAAGGATACGAACCATGACTGCCTATGCCGTTGGCTTACTAAAGGACATCAATATGGGGCCGGACATCGTCCAGTACCTCGAACGGATCGACGCGACGCTGGCGCCGTATCGCGGCCGCTTCCTGCTGCATGGAGAGAAGCCGGAAGTGCTCGAGGGCAGCCTGGAGCAGGACGTCGTCGTGATCGAATTCCCCGATCTCGACCATGCGCGCGCCTGGTATCGCTCGCCGGCCTACCATGACATCCTGCCGCTGCGCACAAGGAACGCGACCAGCACCGTGTTCCTGGTCGACGGGTTGCCGGCGGATCACCTGGCGACCGACATCCTGGCATAGCTGCCCAATGTTCCCGGCACTGCAAGGCAGCGGCTTGCGCCGGCATGAGCGGTCGCGAAGTCGGTGCAGTACCGTACCGACCGCTGCGGGACAAGGACGTATGTTGAAACCCTGACTGGAGGATTTCAAATGCAACGATACGCAGCAGCAGTGACGGGCGGCCTGATCGCCGGCGTGCTGACGACCGCCGTCATGGTCGCCGGGCGCAAGAGCGGCCTGTTGACCAAGACGCTCGACCGCGATGCGGTCGACTGGATCGACGACCTCACCGGCTCGCGCGAGGTGATCGGCGACACCGGCACCAGCATCGTGGAATTCACCAACCATCTGGGCGCGTCGGCGGCGTTCGCGCTGGCGGTGCCGAAGCTGCGCGAGGCGGCGCCGTCGCTGTCGCCGGTTGCGATCGGCGCGCTGTACGGCACCGCGCTGTACGCGGTGAACATCGGCGCCATCGCGCCGCTGCTCGGCATCACCGAAGGCGAGGTCAAGGCGGGGCCGCGCAAGGCGAGCGAACGCTGGGCGGTGCACGTGCTGCAGGCGGTGGCGACGGCGGTGCTGGCGGAGCGGCTGGAGGACAGGCCGGCAGGTCACGCTTCGCGCGCCGTGTAGCCCATTGCGGCCAGGCGCTCCTGGATGATCGTGTCCTGTCCTCGCTTCCCGGTATGAAACGCCAGGGTGCGCAGGGACGCGGGAAAGTCCTGTTCGATGAACGCGTCGACGTCGATGCGCGTCTTGTAGATGCGCAGATGACGCAGCCGCGCCAGGTGGGCGAGGCCATCGAGGCGGCCGAGGTTCTGGCAATTCAGGATCTCGAGGGTTTCCAGTCTGCCCAGGCGCTCGCCGACATCCAGGTGCCGGAGCTGGAGCTGGTCGTCGATCGTCAAGCGTTGGAGGTTGACGAAGTCCTTCAGGTTGTCGAAGCTGCCGAACCCCCTGACCCGGACGATCTCCAGCGATGTGCCGGCGAAGTCGTGGACTTCGTCCAGGCTGGCGCGTCCGCCCAGCAGCAGGCGTAGTTCATCCAGGCAGGGCAGGAGATTGACGAATCCGATCGGGGCGCTCGCGGGCAGGTTGAGCGACAGGCGCGTCAAGGCGCGGGCTTGTCCGACCGCGGCGAGGTTCCTGGTATGTCCGCCGATGAACAGGCTCTCCAGCATGCGGTAGGCGGACAAGGCCGCAAGGTCCAGGTTCTTGCGCCTGGTCTGGGCGAGGGTCAGGGCCGACAGGCGATGCAGGTTGTCCCAGCAGAGGAAATCCATGTCGTCGAGCTCGAAGATGCCGACACTCAGTTCCGAGAGGTGTTCGAGCTCCTTCAGGGTGTCGAAGTTGCTCACCTTCGTCAGGCAGTCCAGGTACAGGTTCCTGACCGCGCCCAGGTGGCGCAGGTGCGCGCAATCGAAGGCCTTGAAGTAGTGGCCGTAGAAACGCACGCACAGCTTGTCGCCCAGCGCCTTGCACTGCTCGTTGAGGAAGGCAAGGGAGGCGGGCGTGTAGACCGGTTCCACGTATTGCACGGTCACCGTCTGGCCGGCCTGGACGGCTTGCCGGATCTGGTCGAAGTCGGACTCCTGCGGATTGTCGATGCGCATGCACGGTCTTCTCAGCTCAGGCGCTTGCCGGCCGCGCAGGCTTGCATGAGCTGAGCGAGCCGGCCCGCGCGCGTTTCTTCCTTCTTCGCGTTCGTGATCCAGTGCAGGATGGTCTTGCGGTAGCCGGGTGGGCAGGCCTCGAAATAATCCCAGGCCGCCGGTTCGCGCCGGAAGCGTTCACGTTCGGCTTCCGATAACGCCGGCAGGTCGCTGCGCTCGTGCGAATAGACTCCGGACTTCGCCTCCGAACGCAGCGCAAAGGCGGCTTCGCCGGCCGGCAGCATCTTCCCCTGCGCGCGCAGCGCGTCCATCTTGGCGATGTTCACCACGCTCCAGATCGACGAGGGCTTGCGCGGCGTGAAGCGGATCGAATAGGTATCGTCGTCGATGCGGCGGCGCACGCCGTCGATCCAGCCGAAGCACAGGGCTTCGTCGACCGACTCCGGCCAGCGCATGCAGGGCTTGCCGCTGCCGACCTTGTGGAAGCCGACCAGCAGTTCGGTTTCGTTGGCGGCGTGCTGTTCCAGCCAGGCGCGGAAAGCCTGGGCATCGGCGAAGAAGGTCGGGGTCATGGCGGACATGATGCGGGCAGTTCGATGGCGGTGCGCAGGAAATCGAACATCGCCTTCATGCGGCCCAGGTAGCGGGTGTCGGGGTGGGCCAGCACCCACAGGCCGATGTCGAGTTCCGGCAGCGGGCCGTCCAGCAGCGTGGCCTGCGGATGGTCGCGCATCACCGCCAGCGGCACGACGCCGACCCCGAGGCCGTTCACCACGGCGCCCGCTACCGCGAGCAGGTTGCCGACCTTGTGGCGCGGCGCGGCCTGCGGGTAGTGCTCGCGGCGCCAACCCTGCGAGGGGTGGTCGGGCAAGCTGTCGTCGAGCGTGATCCAGTCCATCTCGCCGTAGTGCTTTCCTTCCGGCTGCGCCGCCAGGTAGTCCGTGCCGGCGTAGACCGCCGAGCGCATCGTGCCGAGCCGGATGCCGACCAGGTGCTCGGGCGGGTCGTTGGTGACGCGGATGGCGATGTCGGCTTCGCGCTGGCTCAGGTTGACGAGCACGTTGGTGGTCGCCAGCTCCAGGTCGATGCGCGGGTGCTGGGCGGTGAAGCGCGCCAGCACCGGCAGCAGGACCGCGTGCAGCAGCGTGTCGGTGAGGGTGATGCGCAGCAGGCCCGAAGGCTCGCTGGCCTGGTGGAAGGCGGCCTCCCGCGCTTCCTCGAGCTGGGTCTCGATGCGTTCGGCGTGGCTGGCCAGCACGCGGCCCAGTTCCGTCGCCGTGTAGCCCTGGCGGCTGCGGTCGAACAGCAGCTCGCCGATGTCCTTCTCGATGCGCTTGATGGCGCGGAAGACCGTGGAGGTGTCGACCTTCAGGCGCTCGGCGGCGCCGGCCAGGGTGCGGCCGCGGTGCAGGGCAAGCACCAGTTCCAGGTCCTGCAGGCCGAGTTGCGATTGCAGCTGTGCATAGGATGGTTTCATGGATGCCTATTTTATATGCGTCCATGCATCGATAGAGTGAGGACTCCACTATCCACTTCGAAGGAGCCGCCATGAACCAATCCGTCCACCTTGCCGCGCTGCTGTTGCGCCTGACTCTCGGCGCCCTGTCGTTGGCGCTCGGATTCCTGACGCTGGCGGCGCTCGCCAGTGGGCCATTCGCGCTGGCGCTCATGGCGCAAGGCTTGCCGTTGCCCTTGAGCTGGCCCGCCGTCCTGGCGGAATTCGGCAGCGCGCTGGTGTTTCTCGGCCTGCATGCGCCGCGGCCGCGCCGTGTTGCCGGCCGCGCCAGGGCTGGGCTCGTGTCCGAATGTCAGACCTGACACCGTCTTTGGTCCTGGAAAGAAAAAAGCCTGCAGGGTTTGCACCCGGCAGGCTTCGTTCGCGATGGATGGCGCTGGCAAGCGCCATCCGGCACATTACATCATGCCGTCCATACCGCCCATGCCGCCCATGCCACCCATGCCGCCCATGCCGCCGGCCGGCTTGTCTTCGGTGACTTCCGAGACCATGCAGTCGGTGGTCAGCATCAGGCCGGCGATCGACGCTGCGTTCTGCAGGGCCGAGCGGGTGACCTTGGCCGGATCCAGCACGCCCATTTCGACCATGTCGCCGTAGGTGCCGTTGGCGGCGTTGTAGCCGTAGTTGCCCGAACCACCCAGGACAGCGGCGACCACGACCGACGGCTCGTCGCCGGCGTTCTGGACGATCATGCGCAGCGGCTCTTCCATGGCGCGCAGGACGATCTTGATGCCGGCGTCCTGGTCAGGGTTGTCGCCCTTGACGTCCAGCGAAGCGCGCGCGCGCAGCAGGGCCACGCCGCCGCCCGGGACGATGCCTTCTTCGACGGCAGCGCGGGTTGCGTGCAGCGCGTCTTCCACGCGTGCCTTCTTCTCTTTCATCTCGACTTCGGTGGCTGCACCGACGCGGATCACGGCAACGCCGCCGGCCAGCTTGGCCACGCGTTCCTGCAGTTTTTCGCGGTCGTAGTCCGAGGTCGCTTCTTCGATCTGGACGCGGACCATCTTGACGCGCGCTTCGATCGATTCGGCGGCGCCGGCGCCGTCGATGATGATGGTGTTTTCCTTGCCCACTTCGACGCGCTTGGCCTGGCCCAGTTCGTTCAGGGTGACTTTTTCCAGGGTCAGGCCGACTTCTTCGGCGATCACCTGGCCGCCGGTCAGGATGGCGATGTCTTCCAGCATGGCCTTGCGGCGGTCGCCGAAGCCCGGTGCCTTGACGGCGACGGTCTTCAGGATGCCACGGATGTTGTTGACCACCAGGGTTGCCAGCGCTTCGCCTTCGATGTCTTCGGCGATGATGACCAGCGGACGGCCGGCCTTGGCGACTTGCTCCAGCACCGGCAGCAGGTCACGGATGTTCGAGATCTTCTTGTCGCACAGCAGGACGAATGGGTTCTCGTGGACGGCGACTTGCTTGTCCGGGTTGTTGATGAAGTACGGCGACAGGTAGCCGCGGTCGAACTGCATGCCTTCCACGATGTCCAGCTCGTCGTTCAGCGACTTGCCGTCTTCGACGGTGATGACGCCTTCCTTGCCGACTTTTTCCATCGCCTCGGCGATGCGCTCGCCGATCGAGGTTTCCGAGTTGGCCGAGATGGCGCCGACTTGCGCGATCTCTTTCGAGGTGGTGGTCGGCTTGGCGATCTTCTTCAGTTCTTCGACGGTGGCGGCGACGGCCTTGTCGATGCCGCGCTTCAGGTCCATCGGGTTCATGCCGGCGGCGACGAACTTCATGCCTTCGCGGACAATGGCTTGCGCCAGCACGGTCGCGGTGGTGGTGCCGTCACCGGCGTTGTCGCTGGTCTTCGAGGCGACTTCCTTCACCATCTGCGCGCCCATGTTCATGAGCTTGTCCTTCAGTTCGATCTCTTTCGCGACCGAGACGCCGTCCTTGGTGACGGTCGGGGCGCCGAACGAGCGCTCCAGCACCACGTTGCGGCCTTTCGGGCCCAGGGTGACCTTGACCGCATTGGCCAGGATGTTGACGCCTTCGACCATCTTGGCGCGCGCTGCGTCGCCGAACACTACTTCTTTAGCTGCCATTTCTTGTTCTCCGAATTCGAGTATGGGTGGGGTGGAGTGTGATTACCGGCTGAAGATTACTGGTTGACGACGGCCATGATGTCTTCTTCGCGCATGACCAGCAGTTCCTGGCCATCGACCTTGACGGCCTGGCCCGAGTACTTGCCGAACAGGACGCGGTCACCGACCTTCACTTCCAGCGGACGAACCTGGCCATTGTCCTGCACCTTGCCGTTGCCGACGGCGAGGATCTCGCCCTGGTCCGGCTTCTCGGCGGCCGCATCGGGGATGATCAGGCCGGATGCAGTCTTGGTCTCCTGGTCGAGACGCTTCACGATAACGCGATCGTGCAGAGGACGAAGGTTCATGCAAAACTCCTTAATTTTCAATGGTTTGACTAGCTATCGAAGGCCGCCACCGTGGGGCGCCGGCCTGGAAATTGGTGCTGCGCTTGTTAGCACTCTCTGCCAACGAGTGCTAATTATAGGGATCATAACACCCCATTTCAAGCGTCAGTGTGCGTGGGCGAACCGACTTTTTTGACAGCTCACAATGTAATAGGGGGCTGTGACCATCAATCGCATGGTCACGCCGACAATAGCCGGGCAGGGTACACCGCTTGGCGCGCCCGCGCCGCACGCCTGCGATTCGGTTGACTGAAAAACCATCTCGGTCCTATAGTGTCGAATGATTTCCGAATTCCAAGACCTCTCCGACAAAATCGACCGGCTCGCCCAGCTGACCCAGTCGCTGCGCGCCGAGAACCAGCTGCTGCGCAAGGCCAACAGCCTGCTGGGCGCCGAGAACATCGCGTTCAAGCACCGCCTGAAGGAAGCCCAGGCGCGCGTCGAGGCGCTGCTCGAGCATTTCCCCGCGCCCGCCGCGCAGCTCGACGACGCGGCCACGGAAGACGGCGAAGCCGCCGCGGCGGCGCCGGACGCGCATGGCGAGGAGGCCGGACGATGATCCATCTCGACTGCACCATCATGGGCCAGTCCTACCGCCTGGCCTGCCGCGAAGGCGAGGAGCGTACCTTGCGCGAAGCGGTCCACTACCTCGACGGCAAGATGTGCGCGCTGCGCGATTCGGGCAAGGTGCGCGGCACCGACCGCATCGCCGTGATGGCGGCGCTCAGCGTGGCCGCCGAATTCCTGTCGGTGAAGTCGCCGCAGGGACCGCTGGCCGGCATGTCGGTGCTCGAGGTCAAGCAGAAGCTGGAAGCCATGCACACCGTGCTCGATGCGGCGCTGGCCTCGCAGGAAAATCCGGCCTGACGCTCGCCGGGATGCGGATTCGATTGACATGCTCGGCCAACAGAGTAAACTGCGCTTCACCCTGCGGTGTTCGAGATTTGTCATATATTCCTTGAACCATTCTTTCGCATAGGTTGTGGGACATGCTTGGTGGGCGCGAGCGTCACTAGTCTGACGAACCCGAAATTGAGCTGACTGCGACCACCTTGAGCCTTCTGGTTCGGGATGCCGGCAATAACGACACAGGCGGGGCTACACACACGAGCGGTTGCGCACCTTGGTACGCAGCCGCTTTTTTTTTGTTCATGGGATTTGACATGCGCTACTGGTTGATGAAATCCGAACCGGACGAAGTCAGTTTCGACGACGTCATCAAAGCACCCAAGCAGACCGTGGCCTGGTTCGGCGTGCGTAACTACCAGGCGCGCAACTTCATGCGCGACGCCATGTCGGTCGGCGACGGCGTCCTGTTCTACCACTCCAGCTGCGCGGTGCCCGGCGTGGCCGGCATCGCCGAAGTGGCCAGCACACCGTATCCGGACGCGAGCCAGTTCGACCCGGAGAGCCATTACCACGATCCCAAGGCCACGCAGGAGAACCCGCGCTGGATCTCGGTCGACGTGCGTGCGGTGGAGCAGGGGCGCTACCTGCCGCTGACCGAGATGCGCGCCAATCCGGCGCTGGAAGACATGGTGCTGCTGCAGAAGGGCAGCCGCCTGTCGATCTCGCCGGTGACGCAAGGGCAGTGGAATGCGATTCTCAAACTGCTGCGCGAAGGGAAGCGTTGATGGACTTCGCGTTGATCGTGGCGCTGCTTTTGATGGGCGCCTTCGGCGGCTTCGCGGCCGGCCTGCTCGGCATCGGCGGCGGCATGGTGCTGGTGCCTTTCATCACGATGATCTTCACGGCGCGCGGCATCGCGCCCGAGCTCACCATCCACATGGCGATCGCCACCTCGCTCGCCACCATCCTGTTCACGTCCCTGTCCTCGGTGCGCGCCCACCACAAGCACGGCGCGGTCCTGTGGCCGGTGGTGAAGCTGCTCACGCCGGGCATCGTGATCGGATCGTGGATCGGGCCCTGGATCGGCAAGCAGATGAACTCCTCCTTCCTGGCCGCCTTCTTCGGCGTCTTCGTCGCCTTTTCCGCGACCCAGATGCTGATCGGGAAGAAGCCGGCGGCGGCGCGCGCGCTGCCCGGCACGCCGGGGATGTTCGCTGCCGGGGGTTTTATCGGCACGCTATCGGGGATCGTCGGCGCGGGCGGCGGTTTCATTTCGGTGCCCTTCATGACCTGGTGCGGGGTGCGGATCCACAATGCGGTGGCCACCAGCGCGGCGCTGGGGTTTCCGATCGCGCTGTCGGGGACTCTGTCGAACATCTGGTTCGGGTGGGGGGAGCCGGGGCTGCCGGCATGGTCGCTCGGCTTCATCTACCTGCCGGCGCTGGCGGTGATCGTGCTGGCCAGCGTGACCATGGCGCCATTGGGGGCACGCACGGCGCACAAGATGCCGGTCAGGCAGTTGCAGAAGGTGTTCGCGGTGATTCTGTATGCGCTCGCCGCGTACATGTTCTGGAAAGCCGTCCACTAACCTCAACACCGTCGCACCGGCGAAGGCCGGTGCCCAAGCTTGCATGCATCTCGACGGCTCTTCGGAATGGGATCCCGGCCTTCGCCGGGATGACGACTCGTAAGCTAACAATGGAAATACGGCCGATTCAAGCGAGCTTGCGCATGCGTGCACGATCCAGCGGCAGATCGCGCACCCGCTGGCCGCAGGCATCCGCCACCGCGTTGGCAATCGCCGCCGCCGCCGGCCCCTGCGACGCTTCGCCGGTGCCAAGAAAAGGCTGCCCCGGCCGATCCAGCAAATGCACCGCCACCTGCTCCGGCGCCTGGTTGAAGCGCAGGATCGGATACCCGCCCCAATCCCGGCTCACCACTTCCTTGTCGTTGAAGCGCACCTGCTCCAGCAAGGTCCAGCTGCACGACTGGATGATCCCGCCCTCGATCTGGTTGCGCACCCCGTCCGGGCTGACGATCTCGCCGCAGTCCACCGCCGCGTCGGCGCGCACGATGCGTACAAAACCGGTGTCCAGCGCCACCTCGACTTCCAGTGCGATGGCGCAGTAGGCGGCCAGGTTCTTGTAGCGGGCGAAGGCGAAGCCGCGCCCGCGGCCCGGCTTGCGTTGGTAGGCTTCCCATCCGAACTTCGCGGCGGCGGTGCGCACGCAGTCGATGGCGCGCTGGTCCGCCAGGTGGCGCAGGCGGAAGGCCACCGGATCGGCCTTGGCGGCGCGCGCCAGTTCGTCCATGAAGCTCTCGATCGCGAACACGTTGCAGTAGGCGCCCAGCGAGCGCACGGCCGAGGTCCGGAACACGCCCTGCGGCTGGAAGCGGTGCACCACGCGCGCGCTGGGCAGCGTGTAATAGGGCACCGCGTTGCGGTCGCCGCTGCCTTCCGGCTGCGGGATCGGTTTCGGCGGCGGCGGAGCGAACGGCCGCGCCAGGTGGGTGGCCGCGAGCAGGTTGCCGGCCTTGCCCGGACGGGTATTGTGCGACTGGCTCCAGACCTCGTAGTGCCAGTCGGCGATCAGGCCGCGCGCGTCCAGCGTGGCCTGCACGTCCACCACCATCGCGGGGCCGTAGGGCTCCCAGCCGTGTTCTTCCTCGCGCATCCACTGCACCCGCACCGGCACCCCGGGGAAGGCGCGCGCCAGCAGCGCGGCGTCGGCGGCGACATCGTCGGCGCCGTTGTGGCCGTAGCAGCCGGACCCTTCCATGTGGATGCAATGCAGCGCCCCCTCGGGCGCGCCGAGCAGTTCGGCCAGCGCTTTACGCAGCGGGAACACGCCCTGCGAGTGGGTCCAGACCGTGTAGCGTCCCTGGTCCAGCTGGGCCACGGCGCAGGAAGGGCCGATCGAGGCGTGCAGCTGGAAGGGGCGGGTGTAGGTGGCCCGCAGCTGTTTGCCGCCGGCGCCCGGCGTGCCGCGATCCAGCACCGTCTGCGGCTCGTTCGGCAGGCTGCGCACGATGTCGGCGGGAGAGCGTCCGGCCGGCAGCGCGGCCGGCACTTCCCAGCGCGTGGCGCGGGCCAATGCGGTCGCGGCCTTCACGGCGCGCCACTCCTCGTCGGCGATCACGGCCAGGAAGCGGCCGTCGCGCACGATCTCCAGCACGCCCGTCATGCGCGCCACCTGTGAGGTGTCGACGCCGAGCAGGCGCGCGTTCGCGGACGGCGGGCGCACCACGCGCGCATGCACCATGGCCGGCAGGCGCAGGTCGTGCACGTAGGCGCGGCCGCCGGTGACCTTGGCCGGGATGTCGATGCGCGGCAGGGTCACGCCCGCATAGCGCGGCGTGCCCGGCGCCAGCGGTGGCGCGGGCGGCAGGGCGGCGCTCGCGCGCACGTGCTGGTCGCTGCCGGCCACCAGTTCGGCGAAGCTGACCCGCCGCCCGTCCTGGGTGCGGAACACGCCGTTCGACAGCACCAGCGTCGCTGGCGCCGCCTTCAGCCGGGCAGCGGCGCGTTCGTACAGCAGCTGGCGCACCTGGGCCGCGGCGTGGCGCAGGGCGGTGCCGCTGTCCTGCATCGAGTGGCTGCCGGCGGTGTAGCCCTCGTCGGGCGTGAGCGCGGTGTCGGCGGTGACCAGCATCATGCGGCCCGGGTCGAGGCGCAGCTCGTGCGCGGCCACCTGCAAGAGCGCGGTCTTGATGCCCTGGCCGAGTTCGGCCTTGCCGGTGAAGACCGTGACGCGGTTGTCGGCGCCGACCCGGATCCAGGCGTCGAGCCAGGGCGCCTTGCCCAGGCTGCCGGGCAGATCGCCTTCCGGCGCCGCCAGCGCGCGCAAGGGCAGCGCGAACCAGACCGTGAGCGCGCCGCCGCTTTGCAGGAAGCGCCGGCGCGAAGGACGTGCGGGTGCGCCGCTCACCGCTTCTTCCTCGCGGGCGCCGCCGTCAGCGCATCGGCCGCGCGCCGCACCGCGCGCAGGATGCGCATGTGGGTGCCGCAGCGGCACAGGTTCGGCTGCATCCAGGCGCGGATCTGGGCGTCGGTCGGCTCGCGCACCGCATCCAGTAGCGCGGTGGCGCGCATGATCATGCCGGCGATGCAGTAGCCGCACTGGGCCGCCTGCTCTTCCACGAAGGCCTGCTGCAGCACCACGCTCGGCACCCAGCGCGTGCCGGGCGACTCCACGGTGCGGATCGCCTTCGCTCCCACCATCGACACCGGCAGCAGGCAGGACATGGTCGGCGCCCGGTCCACCGTCACGGTGCAGGAGCCGCATTGCCCCAGGCCGCAGCCGAACTTGGCGCCGTTGAGTTTCAGGTCGTTGCGCAGCACGTAGAGCAGCGGCGTGTCGGGATCGACGTCGACCTCGTGCGGCTTGCCGTTGACCTGCAGGGTGTACTTCGTCATGGCTTCTTCGCTTTCTTCACGGTCTCCTCGAGATCCTCCCAAGGTTCCGCCCCGGCGCCGTAGTGCCGCAAATAAGCGGCGAGCGCCGTCAGCTGTTCGTCGTTCAGGATGGTGGCGAAGCCCGGCATGAAGCGTCCCGGCTCGCCGTCCGGCGGCACGATGCCTTCGCGGACGATGTGGATCAGGCTGCGCGGGTCGGGGTCGTACAGCGCCACCGCCTGCTGCAGGTTCAGGGCCGCGCCGGAGCTGGCTTCGCGGCCCGCATCGTGGCAGCGCGCGCAGGCCATCACATAGGTCTCGTGGCCGAGGCGCATGCGCGCATCGAGCTCGTTCTCCGGCGGCGCGGGCAGCGGGCCGGGCGCGGGCGGCGTGCGCGCCGGCGCCTGGGCCAGGTAGCCGTGGATGTAGGTGGCGATCGCCTCGACGTCCTTCGGGTCGGCCTGGCCGAGATTGACGACGACGTCCTGCATCGGGCCGCCCGCCACCGCGTGGCCGGGCGCGATGCCGGTGCGCAGGTACTCGGCGAGGTGCGCGCGCGTCCATGGCACGGGCGACGGCGACTTCGCGTTCAGCGCCGGCACATACCAGTCCTCGGCCTCGCCGCCGTCGAATTGCCTGCTCAACTTCGGTCCACCGAGCACGCCCCGCGGCGTGTGGCAGGCGGCGCAGTGCGCCAGCGCCTCGACCACGTAGGCGCCGCGGTTCCATTCCGCCGGCTTGCCCTTGTCCGCCTGCCAGGCCGAGTCGTCGAGGTAGAGCAGGTTCCAGAAGCCGACCAGCGGCCGGAAGCCGAAGGGGAAGGTCATGCGGTTGTCGCGCGCCGGGGCCGCGATGGCGCGGCGCGTCATGAAGAAGGCGTACAGGGCCCGGATATCGTCCTGGGCCAGCTTCGTGTAATGGTTGTAGGGGAAGGCCGGATACAGCAGGTGGCCGTCGCGCGACACGCCCTTGCGCATCGCGCGGGTAAACGCTTCCTCGGACCAGGCGCCGATGCCGGTGCGCGGGTCGGGCGTGATGTTGGTGCTGTGGACGGTGCCGAAGGGCGTCTCGAGCGGCAGGCCGCCGGCGAAGGGTTTGGAGACATCGGCGGTATGGCAGGCGGCGCACATGCCGAGGCGCGCCAGGTTGGCGCCGCGCTGGATCCGCGCGCTGTCGAAGGAAGCGGGCGCGCCGCCGCGTTCGGGCAGGGCGGGGCGCCACATGATGGCCCATGCGGCGGCCAGCAGCAGGACGCAGACCGCCCCCGCCAGCCACCACCTGTAATGACGCCTTGCCTGTTTCATCCCCGGCCTTCCTCCTCACGACGATTGTCGGCGGCTTGGCGGGTAGGCATCGGTGCGTTCGCGCACACCGCAAGCTGAACGCCAGCCTTTCAGTCCGCCATCATCGCATGGATCGGGCGGGATATCAGGCGTGCGGATCCTTCTCGAGGCTGACGGCGGGCGCAGGCGCTGCCGGCTTCTCGCGCTTGAAGAACTTCCACAGCAGCGAGGCGAGGGCGGCGAAGCCCAGGATGATCAGCTTCTTGAAGGCGACCAGCAGCGCCACCAGCTTGCCGAAGAAGCCCAGCTTGGCCGCGACGCCGCCGGCGACCAGGGCGGCGATGCCGTATTCCGCGACCTTGTCGGTCTGGGCGTTGAAGTCGGCGTAGCGGTGGCCCGGGTTGAAATTGGTGAAGGCGGTCACCTGCTGCATCTCGGTGCGCACCTTGGCCAGCTGGTCGAGGCCCGCCACCGCGTTCAGCACCAGCACGCCCTCGCGGCCCAGCACGCGGATGTTGTAGTTGAGGCCATTCGCATCAGAACCTTCGGTATGCAGCTCCTTGGCCCAGTACAGCTTGTGCTGCGCCTTGTCGTAGTGCGGCTTCTCGGCCCAGCCGACAATGGTCATGGCCGGATAGCCCTGCTCCTTGCGCGCCTTGTTGTCCTCGACCATGCCTTCCTGGATTTCCTTCAGCAGGTCGGCGTAGTCGATGCTGTCGGCGTCGTCGTCCTTGACGTGGCCGTCCTTGTCGTAGGTGACCACCACGCCCCAGCCCTCTTCGCTCAGCGGCGAGACCTCGGCCGGCACGATCATGCCGAGCGTGGCGCCGCCGGGCGGATTGCCCCAGCCCTGTTCCAGCAGGCGCGCGGTGTCGGCGGGCGCCAGGTAGCGGAAGGCGGGCGGCAGGTCGAGGGTCGCGATGTTGCCGGGCAGGGTGATTCTACCTTTCTGGAAGTCGAGCGAGGCCAGGAACTGCTCGGCGGTCTGCTGCGGTTCTTTCGGTGCGGCCGGCGGCTCGGCCGCGTAGGCGCCCAGCGTCAGGCAGAGCATGACGGCGAGGAGAAGTCGTTGCATGGTGGCGTCCCGGTCAAAAAGCCTTCATGCTACCGAAAAGCTGTACATGCAAATCCACCGATTGTCACGACGGGGCGGATGTCGAATCCGGGCGCTCCCGTTCGTCGTGCCGGTTCAACCACCTTCAATGGAGAGCACCATGTCCGAACCCGTGCGCGGCCCCGCATCCTACTTTCCCTCGATCGAGAAAAAATACGGCCAGCCGGTCGCGCACTGGCTCGCGCTGCTGGACACCCAGGCCGGCACGAAGCACATGGAGCTGGTCGCCTGGCTCAAGGCCGAGCACGGGCTCGGGCACGGCCATGCCAACGCCCTGGTCGCGCACCATCTCGCGGCGCGCACGGGGTGAGGCCGCGAGTGGTATGCTGGGGCCATGACTACCGATTCCGATATTGAACTGTCCGGGCCCTTCCAGGTGAAGGACGGCGCCGGCAATACCCTGGACGTCAAGGCGATCCGCATCTTCGACGAAGGCTACGGCATCATCGACGTCTACGTCGACTTCAAGGCCAGGCTGGAGCCGGGCGCCTACAAGGACGCCGTGCTGGTGCGCCAGCTGGTGGAGCGCCTGCGCGGCCTGGGCTACAAGGGGCCGGATTTCGGCCACAGCGACCCGGGCCTGCAGGAGAGCCGCCTGATCGTGCTCGAGGCGCCGGAAGAGTTCACGGCCTTCGCCAAGAGCCGCGGCTGGAAGAACCTGGCGGAAGACTTCGACTGACTAAGACAGCGGCTAACACAGCGGCGTTTGTGCCTATAATGTCTGTTTGACATTCCGGCCAACCGTCCATGCTCCTGCGCCAGGCCTTCACCGTTTCGCTCCGGCGCCTGCTGGTGCTGCTGACCGCCCTCGGCCTGCTGCCGCTGGCGTTGCTGGGCGTCTGGGGCCTGCACCTGGTCGGCGAATACCAGCAGCGCGAACAGGAGCGCGCGCTGCTCGACCAGGCGCGCGCGCTGTCGAGCGCCGTGGACGCCGAACTCGATGCGGCCGTGGCCGCGCTGGGCGCCATCGGGCGCACGCCGGCGCTGGCCGCGGGCGACCTGCCCGCCTTCCACGCCTTCGCCCGCAGCCAGATGGCGGCCCAGCCGGAATGGCTGGCGATTTTTCTGAGCGACACCCGCGGCGAGATCCTGCTGCGCACCACGGCCGCATACGGTGAGCCGGGCGGCCCCGTGGCCGACCCCGCAAGCCTGAAACGCGCGATCGACCTGTACCAGCCGGTGGCCGGCAGCGTCGCGCGCGGCAAGGGCGGCCGCGCCGCCTTCCCGGTGCGGGTGCCGGTCGAGAACAGCCTGGGCCGCGACTACATCCTGAGCGCCATCGTCAAGCCCGGCCGCATGCTGCGCGTGCTGGAGCGGCAGCAGGTGCCGGACGACTCGGTGATCGCGATCATGGACGTCAGCAATGCCATCGTGGCCCGCTCGCGTGGACAGAAGACGGCGGTCGGCACCCCGGTCTCGCCCTCGCTGGCGCAGCTGATGCGCACCGCGGGGAACGAGGCGGTGGGCCGCACCACGACCCTGGACGGCGACGCGGTCACCACCGGCTTCGTGCGCTCGCGCTACGGCTGGTCGGTGGCGATCGGCGTGCCCACCGCGGGGCTGGCGCCGGCGTCGCTGCAGGGCCTGACCTTCTACGCGGCCGGCCTGGCGGCCTCGCTGCTGGCCTGCCTGGCCGCCTCGACCCTGCTGGCGAACCGCATCGTGCGCACCTTCCGCAACCTGGGCGAAGGCACGGCGGCGCTGGGCGCCGGGCAGCCGGTCGCGGTGGCGCCGTCGCGCATCGTCGAGATCGTGCAGATGCAGGAGGCGCTGCAGGCCGCCGCGCTGCAGCGCGACGCCCACGAGGCCGAGCGCTCGCGCCTGCTGGCGTCGCTGGAAAGCGCGCTCGAGGACAGCCGCGCCGCCGGCCAGGTGAAGGACGAGTTCCTCGCCATGCTCGGCCACGAGCTGCGCAATCCGCTCAGCCCCATCGTCGCCTCGCTCGACCTGATGGACATGCGTGGCGAAGCGTCCAGCGCGCGCGAACGCACCATCATGCGGCGCCAGGTGAACCACCTGCGGCGCCTGGTCGACGACCTGCTCGACGTCTCGCGCATCGCCAGCGGCAAGTTGCAGGTCGAACTGAGTCCCGTGAACCTGGCCGACATCGTGCGCCACGCCGTGACGGCTTTCCCCGCTGTGCGGGTGGCGCTGGCGGCGCCGGATGCGCTGTGGGTGCGCGGCGACGAGAGCCGCCTGACCCAGGTGCTCAACAACCTGCTGTCGAACGCGGCGCGCTTCGGCAAGGACAGCATCGACGTGGCGCTCGACAGCCGCGACGGCATGGCGCGCCTGCTCGTCAGCGACGACGGCGCCGGCATGAGCGCGGCCATGCTGGAGCGGATCTTCGACCCCTTCTTCCAGGCGCCGCAGCCGCTGGCGCGCCATACCGGCGGGCTCGGACTGGGGCTGGCGATCGTGCGCCGCATCGTCGAGCTGCATGGCGGCAGCGTCAAGGCCTACAGCGAGGGAGAAGGCAAGGGCAGCCGCTTCGAGGTCTGGCTGCCGCTGGGCGATGCGGCGCAGGCCGGGCCGGATGCCGCCGTCGCGGCCATGCCCGCCCGGCTGGACGTGCTGCTGGTGGACGACAACTACGACGCGGTGGTGACGACGGCGGCGCTGCTCGAGAACATGGGGCACGCGGTGCGGGTCGCGGCCACCGGCGAGGAGGCGATCGCGGAAGCGGCGCGCCAGGCGCCCGACGTGGCGATCCTCGACATCGGCCTGCCCGACATGGATGGCTACACCCTGGCGCGCCGCCTGCATGGGGCGGATCCGGGATTGCGGCTGGTGGCGCTGAGCGGCTATGGGCAGCAGTCGGACGTGGCGCAGGCGCTGGAGGCTGGCTTTGCGCTGCACTTGACCAAGCCTGCCACGCTCGACGATCTGGCCCGCGCCCTGACGGCTGCGTAACTATTTTCGTTAACCGAAAAACCGTCGCACCGGCGCAGGCCGGTGCGACGTGCCGTGGTGTGCGACCTTATGCGTGCGCCGCGCGCCCCGGCGCCTGGCGATACGCCCACGCCAGCATGACCAGTGCGCCGACGATCATCGGCAGCGACAGCACCTGCCCCGAGGTGATCGGCAGCCCGAACACGGTGGTCTCCCAGTCCGGCACGCGGAAGTACTCGGTAGTGAAGCGCGCGCAGCCATACAGCAGGGTGAACATGGCGCCCACCGCCAGGCGCGGGCGCTGCTTGCGCGCATACGGCCACAGGATCAGGAACACCACGATCCCATCCAGCAGCATCTGGTACAGCGGCGACGGATGGCGCGGACCTTCGACGCCAGGCCACAGCATGGCCCAGGGCAGGCTCGGGTCGGCAATCCGCCCCGGCAGCTCGGCGTTGATGAAGTTGCCGAGGCGTCCGGCCGCATACCCGAGCGGCACCATCGGCGCGATGAAGTCGTACACGTCGAGCAGGTTGCGCTTCGACTTGCGCGCCCACAGCGCCATCGCGATCAGCACGCCCAGGAAGCCGCCGTGGAAGGACATGCCGCCGCGCCAGACCATGAAGATCTCGAGCGGATGCTGGAGGAAGTACAGCGGCTGGTAGAACAGCACCTCGCCCAGGCGCCCGCCCAGCACCACGCCGAGCATCCCGTAGAACAGCATGTCGTCGAGGTCCTCGGCCTTCCAGCCCTGCGCCGCGATGTGCGGCTGCTTGATGCGCACCCGGCCCAGGATCAGGAACAGGGCGAAGGCGACCACGTACATCAGGCCATACCAATGGATTTGCACCGGGCCGATGGCGAAGGCGATGGGATCCGGCTGCGGGTGTACTAGCATGTTCTATTCTTTCTCGATCAGTTCCAGGAAGCCCCTGAGCACGGGCGAATCGCTGTCGCGGCGCCAGGCCACACCGAGTTCGGTCAGCGGCGTGGACTCGCGCAAGGCCCGGTATTCTACGCCCGCGCGCATCAGGTTCGAGACGGATTGTGGCACAAGTGCCAATCCCATGCCGCCGGAGACCAGGCTGACGATGGTCTGCATCTGGATTGCTTCCTGCCCGATCACGGGCGTGATGCCGGCGTCGCGGAAGGTGGCGAGGATGGCGTCGTGCAGCTTCGGCGCCAGCGCGCGCGGGAAGATCACCAGCGGCAGCGGCGGCAGGTCGCGCAGGCTGACGGGGCCGTCGGTCCGCAGCGCATCAAGCCCGGCCGGCGCGCACAGGATCAGGGGCTCTTCCAGCACCTTGCGGTAGGCGACCGTGGCGTCGAGCCGGCCGGGCAGCGGCGGGATCACGAAGCCGGCGTCGATGCGGCCGTGCAGCAGCTCCTCGGCCTGCACGTCGCTGGTCGCTTCGCGCAGCACCAGCTGGACCTGTGGATAGGCGGCGCGGTAGCGCTGCAGGATGGCGGGCAGGACGCTGTAGTCGGCGGTGGAAACGAAGGCCAGGGTCAGGCGGCCCGCTTCACCGCCGGCCACGCGCTGCACCAGGCCGGGCAGGGCGCCGGCGTCGTCGAGCAGGCGCCGCGCTTCCGGCAGCAGGGCGCTGCCGGCGGGCGTGAGCGTGACCTGGCGCCGGTTGCGCACGAACAGCGGCGCGCCCAGCTGGGCCTCCAAGTTGGCGATGCTCTGCGACAGCGGCGGCTGCGTCATGTGCAGGCGCTCGGCGGCGCGGCCGAAATGCAGCTCCTCGGCGACGGTAACGAAATGGCGGAGCTGGCGGAGTTCGAGGTTCATTGATACGCGCAGTAGATGAGTCTGGCCCGGTGATACATGCAGCATATCACCCTGCGGTATCGGAAAGATTTACTTGCGCTTGCCGTTCTTGTCGAAGGCCTTTCTTACGCGGTCCTCGCGTCGCTGGTTATCGACGTTATGTGCTTTCTTCTTGTCGAGGCCGAGCATCTTTTCGATGAATTCGAACCAGATGAAGGCGACCACCATCAGTCCGACGATCCACCACCAGGACAGTTCGGCGAAACGCCAGACTTCGAAAAAGCGCAGCACGCACAGGGCGGCGATCAAGAGGATGAGCGGCATGAATGACTCCTTAGGCGGCCATCTTACAAATAAAATGATGCTTCGTGGCAAAATCCAGCTCGGTCGTGATGGTGACGTTGTATGTGCGTTACAGAGTGTATCCGCCGCTACAGAGTGTTTCCTCCCATGGCCACCGTGGAAATTCACGGTAGAATGCAGATGTTATGAACATGGAGAAACAAATGAAACGGTCTTTGCTGTTGTGTGTGGCACTGTCGGCCTTCGCTTCCACGAGCGCGTTCGCACAAGCCGACCTCGCGAAAGCCAAGAACTGCATGGCCTGCCATGCGGTCGCCAATAAGCTGGTCGGCCCCTCCTACAAGGACGTCGCCGCCAAGTACGAAGGCCAGAAGGGCGCCGAGGACAAGCTGGTGCAGAAGGTCATGAAGGGCGGCGCGGGCACCTGGGGCCCGGTGCCGATGCCGGCCAACCCGCAGGTGAGCGAGGCGGAAGCCCGCAGCCTGGTGAAATGGGTGCTGACGCAGAAATAAGCTGCGTCATCCCGGTATGAAAGAAGCGCGCCATGCACGAGCAGGCGCGCTTTTGTTTTTATACGGCGGTCAGCGGCCGGCGTTGCCGATACGGTAGATCACGTCGACCGCTTGCCCCAGCCGCATCGCCTGCACCAGCGCCATCTCGCTGCCCTTGGGCGACGCGCGCCGCTCGCCGACATTGCGCGCGAACGGGTCGCTGGACATGCCCATCGCGTTCGACAGGTTCTTCAACGCACCCACCGACACCCCGGCCGCCGCGCCCAGCCTGGCGCCGACGCCCTTGGCGATCTTCTGCGCCTTGAGTTTGGCCTTGCCCAGCGCCTCCTCGAGCAGGTCGTCCTCGATCTTGCCGCGGTCGCTCCGGTTGAACGAGACCGCCAGCGATTCGATGTTCTTCATCACCAGCAGGGAACGCAGCAGCGGGGTCCATTGCCCCAGGTCGCGCACCGTCAGGTGGATCGAGACCCGGGTGTCCATCGGCAGCGGCTGGCCTTCCGGCAGCACCTCGACCTTGCGCGGCCGGCGCACGATGTCCTGCACCAGGATGTCGTCCATCGCCACGCCGTGCTGCACGAACAGCGCGCGCACGGTCTCCAGGCCGTCGTTGACTTCCTTCCAGGCCGTGTCCGGATCGGTGTCGAGCGAGACGATGTCGATGTCGATCTCGCCGAGATCGGGCATCACGTAGAACTCGGCGGACGCGTTGACGTGGATGAAGGGATGGCTGGGCAGGTCGGCCGCAAGGATCGGCGCAGCGGCCAGGGCGGCGGCGGATAGGAACACGGCGACGGCGAATTGTTTCAGCATGGGAGGCGCTCCAGGTGGACAGGAATGCCTCGACATTAGATTATCTAGACAATGTTGTCTATAAATTTCTCCTCACGAGGCAGCGATTTATGCGGCATTCATAGAGCAACTTGTTTCGGCTCGCAGACACGGTAGCGCCGGTAGTCGAGATCGCAGAAATAGTCTTCCAATGCCTGCGCCGAGGCGCCCGGGTCGCACAGGGCGACGTAGCCGTCCGGCCGCAGCAGGTAGGCGGCGTTGCGCGCCAGGCCGGCCTCGTCGTGCTCGCGGCCCCAGTCGAATTCGCGCAGCATCATGCCGTGGCGGTCGCACCAGGCGCGCAGGTCCGGATAGGCCTGGCCATAGACGTGCACCTGCCAGTCGATGCGCGCCGGCGCGGCGTAGTTGTCCTGTCCTTCCCGGAGCACCCAGGGCAGGCGGTCGCCGCCCTGGACCCGTCCGGCCACGCCGCTGGACAGCGGGCTGTCGTGGTAGTTGATGGTGGTCTGCGACAGGATCCGGAAGATCATCTCGCGCACCGGTCCGATGGCATAAGCCGCGCTGGCGAAGGTCGGCGCGATGCGGGTGCGGATGAAATCGGCGAAACCGGAGTCAAGCGTCACGAAGCTGAACAACCGGTCGGTGGTGTCGACCAGCTTGCGGGCGAAGGCGATGCGCTCGCGCTCGTAGCTGTCGAGCAGGCCGTCCGGCGCCTCGCCGCGCACCACCGCGGCAAGTTTCCAGGCCAGGTTGATGGCGTCGCCGATCCCGGTGTTCATGCCCTGGCCGCCGGCCGGGCTGTGCACGTGGGCGGCGTCGCCCAGCAGGAAGGCGCGTCCTTTCCGATAATGGCCGGTCACGCGGTGGTGCACGCGGTAGGTCGAGAACCAGTGCACCTGCTCGACTTCCAGGCCCAGGCTGGCCATGGCGCGGTGGCTGACGTCGTTGAAGCTGAGCGCCCCGGCCTCGCCGCGGTCGTCGCGGACAGTGCCGACCAGGCGCCCGCGTCCGCTGTCGTCGTAGCCGAGCAGGATCACGAAGTCCGATGTTTCCAGCGACAGGTGGATCTCG
This sequence comes from Massilia phyllostachyos, assembly GCF_021044825.1. Classification (GTDB taxonomy): domain Bacteria; phylum Pseudomonadota; class Gammaproteobacteria; order Burkholderiales; family Burkholderiaceae_D; genus Telluria; species Telluria phyllostachyos. The sequence continues at coordinate 929,356 of NZ_JAJNOC010000001.1, forward strand.
CCGTTGGCGGCCAGTCCGCGCGCCTGGACGTCGGCGACGTAGAACAGGTGGTCGTAGGTGCCGCCGGCGAAGCCCGTGCCCAGCTGGCGCCGCACGAAGGAGCGCGCGCCGTCGCAGCCGGCCAGGTAGCGCGCTTCCAGCTGCAGGTTCTCGCCGCCGGCGCTGCGCAGCGTGGCCAGCACGTGGTCGTCCCGGTCCTCGAAGGCGGCCAGCTCGGTGCGGCGCCGGACCGTCACGCCGGCGGCCTCGAGGTGGCGTTCCAGCAGCGCTTCGTGGCGGTCCTGCGGGTAGATCAGCACGTAGGGGTAGGGTGTCAGGCGGGCGCCGGCGTCGCGCAGCGCGAGCTGGGCGCGGCGTTTGCCGCGCACCCACAGGTTGATGCAGGGGTTCGGACGGCCCGCGTTCGCGACCTCGTCGGCCAGCCCGAGCGGGCGGTAGAGTTCCAGCGTGCGCGCCTGCACCGCCATCGCGCGCGAGGTGGCGCCCGGTCCGTCCGCCTTGTCGATGATGCAGACCCGGATGCCCTGCTTGGCCAGCGCCAGCGCCAGCACCATGCCGGTCGGGCCCGCGCCGGCGATGAGTACGTCATATCGGTCCATGATGCCCTCCCCTTGGAGTCGTGCACGGAATGCCGCCGCAGCGGCTACCCGATATGCATTGTAGGCCTACTCGATGACGAGGGCCAGGTCGCGTCCTTCGAGCGCCACCTGGCCGGCGTAGTCGGCCGCGTAGACGCGCAGGATGTAGTCGCCCGGCGCCAGGGTGCCCACCTTCCAGCTGCCGGTCCTGGCTTCGCCATCCTGCAGCCGGCTGTCGAGCGCGTAGGCGAACTGGGTCGACTTGCTGCCGTAGACCGTGATGCCGCTGTTCGGCGCATAGACGGCCTTGACCGCCTCCGGATTGCGCGGCAGGCGGTCGTAGACCTGCGTGATCAGGGGCCGCTCGTAGCCGGGAACGACGCTGCCGTCCGCGCGCAGGATCTGGTAGCCGAGCTTGTACAGGCCGAGGCGGCGGCGCGCCAGGTTGCCGTTCACCTGGTCGTAGGCGTCGACCACGATGTTGACTTCGCCCAGCGCGCGCGGCACCCGCAGGCGCTTGTCGAGCACCGGCTTCTTGCGCGTGCCCTGTGGCGGACGCAGGCGTTTTCCCGTGCTGTCGAACAGGGCGATGCTGTTGATGGTTGGCGCCACCGTGTCGATGAAGCCGACGAAGGGCAGGCTCAAGGGATTGACCACCGCGCCGCCCTGGTAATAGTCGAGGTGGACGTGGGCCATGGCGTTGATGGTGCCGAGCGCGTCGCCGACCGCGAAGCGGGTGCCGCGCGGGACGCGCACGCGCTCCGGTTTGCCGCGTCCCTTTCCCTCTTCGATCAGCAGCAGCTGGAAGCGTTGGTCGAGCGGCTTGCCGCGGCTGTCGCGGCCGACGCGCATGTGGATGTAGGACAGCGGTCCCAGGCTCAGGCCCTCGCTGAGCGAGTCGAAGCCCCAGTTGGCGTAGGGGTCCGAGATCTTCGAGGGGAACACGGCCAGCACCTTCGAGCCGACGTCGGCGCGCACGTCGAGGCCGGCGTGGAAGTGGTCGCGGTTCTCGCCCGTGTAGCTGCCGCGCACCTCGCCCATCACGCCCACGACTTCATGGACCATGTCCTGCGGGCCGACCGGCCACGGCATCGGCGCCTCGCGCCGCACCGCCACCGGCTGGGGACGGGCGGGCGCGGCCTCGTTGGGACGCGGGCTGGAGAGGCGGTGCAGGCGGTGGGCGTTCGCATCCAGCACCACCAGGCTGCCGTCGCGCTCCACCGCGATGCCGCGCGGGCCGTAGAGCTGGACGGTGCCGTCGGGGCCGAAGCCGTCGCTGGACGGCGGCACGTCGGCGTCGAGCAGGGCGCGGTATTCGCCTTCCGGCGTCAGTTGCAGGATGCGGCCGCCGGCGCTGGCGCCGATGTAGAGGTAGCCGTCGCGGGTCAGGGCCAGGCTGACCGGGCGGCGCAGCACGGGGCGGCGTTCGCCTTCGAGCGGCATGGCGAGGGTCGTGACCGTGCCGTCCGCGGCGATTTTGCGGATCGCGTTGTTGCCGGTGTCGGCGACGTAGAGCGTGCCGTCAAGCGCCATCGCGATGGCGCTCGGCGTGTCGAAGCTGGCTGCGGCGCCGATGCCGTCCGCGCTGCCGGGCCGGGCGCCGCCCGCGATGGTCGTCACGCTGCCGTCGCGGCCGATGCGGCGGATGCGGTCGTTGTAGGTGTCGGCGACCCAGACGATTCCGGCGTCGTCCACCGCGATGCCGACCGGGCCGTTGAAGCGGGCCGCGCGCCCGACACCATCGTTATCGCCGCGCGTGCCGTCGCCGGCCAGGGTGGTGACCATGCCGGTCTTGTCGATCTTCCTGATCGCGTGGTTGCCGGTGTCGGCGACGTAGAGATTGCCCTCGTGGTCGAAGGCGATCGCGGACGGGGTATGGAAGGCTGCCGCGGCGCCGACGCCGTCCGCGAAGCCTTCGCCGCTGCCGGCGAAGGTCGTGACGCTGCCGTCGGGCGCGATGGTGCGGATGCGGTTGGTGTCGCCGGCGTCGGCGATGTAGATCCTGCCCTTGCCGTCGAGGGCCACGCCGAACGGGTCGTCGAAGCGGCTCGATGCGGCCGGGCCGTCGGTAGCGCCCGGGATGCCGTCGCCGGCCAGGGTCGTGACGCGCGCCGGCCAGAACGGAACCGTCTTCGCCGCCTTCGGCGTCAACACGCCCAGCGCGCCCGGTTGGCGTTCGATGGTGTGGGTGAAGTAGAGGACGGCGCCTGCGATGGCGACGCCTGCGGCCGCAAGCGCCGCGATGAGGATCTTTCGGTTCACAAGGGCCGGTCAGTGAATTGCAGAGTCTGCAATCTTAGCCGATGCGTGGCGACGATGTCGCCCACCCCCGCGAACGATGAAAATTATCTGCCGAGCGTTTGGAGATGCGCGATTTCCTGGCTGACGGCCTGGCCGACGATGTCGCCAAGCGCCTCATTCAAACCATCGCGCAGATCGGCGGTGAAGGTCTCCAAGGTCCGCTGCATCGCGTCGGCCATGGCGTCGCGCACGCGTTGTTCAAGGACGAAGTCGACGCGGCCCTGCAGCTGCTGCAGCACGCGCTCGGTCACGCGGCGTTCCAGCACGCTCCATTCCTCGCCGGTCCAGCGCTCGGTGGCGCGGCGCTCGAGGCGTTCGGCCACCGGTTCGGGCGCCGGCGTGGCCGGCTCGGCGACGGCGCCCGGATCGGTGACGACTTCTGTCAGTACTGGAATGCTCGCATCGTAAGCGTTCTGGTTCATGACTGTCCTGCGACGAAGTGGGTCAGGGGATAGGACTGCTTCTTGTAGGCGACGTAGCGTTTGCGGCCTTCGGCGGCGTCCTGCTCGTCCGTCGAGATGATCTCGAACACGCGCGCGAAGCGGTCCACGGTGGCGGGCACGCGGCGGGTGAGGTTGACCAGCATCTCGTAGTGCGGCAGTGCGGACGCCTCGTCGACGGTGACGATGACCGGCGTCTGCGCGGCCAGCGGGTCGCCGGCCAGCACGTGCGGGATGAAGTCGGTGTCCGACACGGTCCACAGCGCCGCGTTGAGCGCCTCGGCCTGGGCCGCATCCTCGGCCAGCAGCACGACCTTGGCCTTGGCGCCATACGCCTTGCGCGCCAGGCGGCAGGCGTAGGCCAGCTTGTCCGGGATGTTGGTGTGGAAGTCGACGCGCGTGTTCATTTCATCCGCTTCAAGCGTTCATGCCGCTGTGGCGCAGCAGGGCGCCGATCGACGGTTCGCGGCCGCGGAAGGCCTTGAACGATTCCAGCGCCGGACGCGAGCCGCCCACCGCCAGGATCTCGCGCTGGAAGCGCTTGCCCGTCTCGACCAGGTTGCCCACTTCGATCGCCTCTTCGAAGGCCGCATAGGCGTCGGCGGACAGCACCTCGGCCCACTTGTAGCTGTAGTAGCCGGCCGCGTAGCCGCCCGAGAAGATGTGGCCGAACGAGTGCTGGAAGCGGTTGAACGCCGGCGGGATCAGCACCGCGAACTGCTTGCGGATGGCGTCGATCAGCTCCTGCACCGTGCGCTCGGCCTGCGGGTCGAAGTCGTAGTGCAGGTGCATGTCGATCAGCGAGAACTCGACCTGGCGCAGCGTCATCATCCCCGACTGGAAGTTTTTCGCGGCCGTCATCTTGTCGAACAGCGCGCGCGGCAGCGGCTCGCCCGTTTTCACGTGGGCGGTCATCTGCTGCAGCTTGTCCCACTCCCAGCAGAAGTTTTCCATGAACTGGGACGGCAGTTCCACCGCATCCCATTCGACGCCCGAGATGCCCGACACCGACAGTTCCTCGACTTCGGTCAGCATGTGGTGCAGGCCGTGGCCGAATTCGTGGAACAGGGTGATGACTTCGTCGTGCGTGAACAGCGAGGGCTGCTGCTTGCCGTCCACCGTTGCCGGTGGCGTGAAGTTGCAGGTCAGGTAGGCGATCGGGGTCTGCACGATGCCGCCCATGGTGAGGCGGCGGCCGCGCGCGTCGTCCATCCAGGCGCCCTGGTTCTTGCCTTCGCGCGCATACAGGTCGAGGTAGAACTGGCCGACCAGTTCACCGTCGCGTTCGATGCGGAAGAAGCGCACGTCCGGATGCCAGACCGGCGCGTCGTCCCCTTTGATTTGTACGCCGAACAGGCCCTGGATCACGTCGAACAGGCCTTGCACGACCTTCGGCTCGGGGAAGTATTCCTTCACTTCCTTCTCCGAGAAGGCGTAGCGCTGCTCGCGCAGCTTTTCGGATGCGTAGGCCACGTCCCAGGATTGCAGGTCCTCGATCTTCAACTCGTCGCGCGCGAAGGTGCGCAGCTCTTCCAGGTCTTTTTCTGCGAAGGGGCGGGCGCGCCTGGCCAGGTCTTCGAGGAACTCGACCACGTGCTGCGGGCTTTCGGCCATCTTCGGCACCAGCGAGACTTCGGCGAAGTTGGCGTAGTCGAGCAGCTGGGCTTCTTCGTGGCGCAGTTGCAGCAGCTTGACGATGTTCTGGGTATTGTCCCAGTCCGCGCTCTTGCTGAACATGGTGCCGGCGTCGGACGCCTTGGTGCTGCTTGCGCGGTAGATCGTTTCGCGCAGGGCGCGGTTGTCGCAGAACTGCAGGATCGGGTAGTAGGACGGGAAGTGCAGCGAGAACTGCCAGCCGGCCTTGCCGTCGCGTTCCGCGCTGGCGCGCGCGGCGGCTTTCACGTCGTCCGGCACGCCCGAGAGTTCGTCTTCCGACTCGACCAGCAATTTGTAGTCGTTGGTCGCGTCCAGCACGTTCTGCGAGAAGCGGGTCGAGGTCGCGGCCTGCTGTTCCTGGATCTCGGCGAAGCGCTCTTTTTTATCTTCCGGCAGCTCGGCGCCGCCCAGGCGGAAGTCGCGCAGGGCGTTCTCGACGATGCGCTTGCGCGCCGGCGTAAGGCTGTCGTAGTCGCTGCTGGCGCGGAGCGCCTTGTACTTGGCGAACAGCGCCTCGTTCTGGCCGAGCGAGGTCCAGAACTCGGTGACCTTCGGCTGGTTCTCGTTGTAGGTGGCGCGCAGCTCGGGCGTGTCGCGCACGTGGTTCAGGTGGTTGACCACGCCCCAGGCGCGGCCCAGGCGTTCTGTGGCTTCTTCCAGCGGCACCACGAAGTTGTCCCACGTGACGTTATCACTGGGCGCTTCCAGCTTGGCCACCACCTCGGCGGCCTCCTTGATCAGCCCTTCGATCGCCGGCGTGACGTGCTCCGGCTTGAACAGGTCGAAGCGCGGCAGGCCGGAAAAGTCGAGGAGTGCGTTGCTAGTACTGGTGCTCATGGTCTTCCTTCCTGGCTGAATGGTTCAGGCCACGCCAGGCTTCGGATCCATTCCCGAGGCCTGGCCCGGCACGATTTGTTTACTCGAGTGCACGCGCTCGGCGGACTCCAGGGTGTTCATCAACAGCATGGTGATCGTCATCGGACCGACGCCGCCCGGCACCGGGGTGATGTGCGATGCGACTTCGCGCACGCCGGCATAGTCGACGTCGCCGCACAGCTTGCCCGCGTCGTCGCGGTTCATGCCGACGTCGATCACGACCGCGCCCGGTTTCACCATGTCCGCGGTCAGGGTGTTGCGGCGGCCGACGGCCGCGACCACCACGTCGGCCTGGCGGGTGTACAGGCCCAGGTCCGGCGTCGCGCTATGGCAGATGGTGACGGTGGCGTTGGCTTGCAAGAGCAGCAGGGCCATCGGCTTGCCGACCGTGTTCGAGCGGCCGATCACGACGGCGTGCTTGCCGCGCAGGTCGATGCCGGTGGTCTCGATCAGCTTCATGCAGCCATACGGCGTGCAGGGACGGAAGCCCGGCAGGTTGGCGACCAGTTCGCCGGCCGACAGCACCGAATAGCCGTCCACGTCTTTACTGGTGGCGATCGCTTCGATGACCTTGCTCGGGTCGATGTGCTTCGGCAGCGGCATCTGCACCAGGATGCCGTGGATGGCCGGGTCCTTGTTCAGCGCGTCGATGCGGGCCAGCAGGTCGGCTTCGCTCAGGTCGGCCTCGTATTTTTCCAGCACCGAATGAAAACCGACATCGCCGCAGGCCTTGACCTTGTTGCGCACGTAGACGTGGCTCGCCGGGTCCTCGCCGACCAGGATCACGGCCAGGCCGGGCTGCTTGCCGGCGGCGGTGAGCTTGGCGGCGCGCTCGGCGATTTCGCCGCGCAGTTGTTGGGAAAGGAGGACTCCATCGATGTTCTGGGCTGGCATGTTTTGGCTCACGGCTAGGCAAAAACGAAATTATACGGGTTGCACAACATATCGCGCGCCGCAAGGACCCAAGCATCGTCATATTACGCCGCGAACCCCATCGAAAGCGGGAGCAAGCGCCAGGCGTGCCGTTATAGGATTGTCATCACGCCTCAGAGTGAAAAATGTGCGCTTGCAGCATTGGATTTCATACTATGAAATGACATATCGCAATTTGAAAAAGGCAAACCGCACTGGTAGAATCGAAGGGTTTATTTTCAAATAGTTGAAATTTCACCATCGCCGCCAGCCATTGATAAGGGATCGGGTGGGGCGCAAACTCAAGGAGACGCATTAATGTCAGCTCAACTCGACCAGTTGACGGCACAAGCTGCCAACGACCCCGACACGCTCGAAACCCAGGAATGGCTGGACGCGCTGGAAGCGGTGATTGAACACGAAGGCACCGAGCGCGCGCACTACCTGATGGAGCGCATGGTCGACCTGGCCCGCCGCCGCGGCGCCCACATCCCGTTCTCGAGCAACACCGCGTACGTGAACACCATCCCGGCGCACCTGAACGTGAACAGCCCGGGCAACCTCGAATACGAAGAGCGCCTGCGCTCGTGGATGCGCTGGAACGCGATGGCGATGGTCGTCAAGGCCAACCGCGCCGACGGCGACCTCGGTGGCCACATCTCCTCCTTCGCCTCGCTGGCCAATATGCTGGGCATCGGCTTCAACCACTTCTGGCACGCCCCGACCGAAGAACACGGCGGCGACCTGCTGTACATCCAGGGTCACTCCTCGCCCGGCATCTACGCGCGCGCCTTCCTGGAAGGCCGCATCAGCGAAGAACAGCTGCTGAACTTCCGCCGCGAAGTCGACGGCAAGGGCCTGTCCTCCTACCCGCACCCGAAACTGATGCCGGACTTCTGGCAGTTCCCGACCGTCTCGATGGGCCTGGGCCCGCTGATGGCGATCTACCAGGCGCGCTTCCTGAAGTACCTGCACGCCCGCGGCATCGCCGATACCGAAGCCCGTAAGGTCTGGGTCTTCTGCGGCGACGGCGAGATGGACGAGCCGGAATCGATGGGCGCGATCGGCATGGCCGCACGCGAACGCCTCGACAACCTGGTCATGGTCGTCAACTGCAACCTGCAGCGCCTGGACGGCCCGGTGCGCGGCAACGGCAAGATCATCCAGGAGCTGGAAGCGGACTTCCGCGGCGCCGGCTGGAACGTGGTCAAGGTCATCTGGGGCTCGCAGTGGGACGCCCTGCTCTCAAAAGACAAGGACGGCATCCTGCAGCGCGTGATGATGGAAACCGTCGACGGCGAATACCAGAACTACAAGGCCAAGGATGGCGCCTACGTGCGCAAGCACTTCTTCGGCAAGCACCCGGAGCTGCTGAAGATGGTCGCCAACATGAGCGACGACGACATCTGGCGCCTGACCCGCGGCGGCCACGACCCGCACAAGATCTACGCCGCCTTCAAGAACGCGCAGGAGAACAAGGGCACCCCGACCGTGCTGCTGGTGAAGACCGTCAAGGGCTTCGGCATGGGCAAGTCGGGCGAGGCGCGCAACACCGCGCACCAGACCAAGAAGCTGGACGACGCCGCCATCCGCGAGATGCGCGACCGCTTCAACATCCCGATCCCGGACGACAAGCTGGCCGACATCCCCTTCTTCAAGCCGTCCGACGATTCGCCGGAAATGCAGTACCTGCACGAGCGCCGCAAGGCCCTGGGCGGCTACCTGCCGCAGCGCCGTTCCAAGGCCGATGAGCAGCTGGTGGTGCCGCCGCTGGAAACCTTCAAGGCCGTGATCGAGCCGACCGCGGAAGGCCGCGAGATCTCGACCACCCAGTCGTACGTGCGCGTGATCACCAGCCTGCTGAAGGACCCGAGCATCGGCCAGCGCATCGTCCCGATCCTGGTCGACGAATCGCGTACCTTCGGCATGGAAGGCCTGTTCCGCCAGATCGGCATCTTCAACCAGCAAGGGCAGCTGTACGAGCCGGTCGACCGCGACCAGGTGATGTACTACCGCGAAGACAAGGCCGGCCAAATCCTGCAGGAAGGTATCAACGAAGCGGGCGGCATGAGCTCGTGGATCGCCGCGGCGACCTCGTACTCGTCGAACAACCGCCAGATGATCCCGTTCTACACCTTCTACTCGATGTTCGGGATGCAGCGTGTGGGCGACCTGGTCTGGCTGGCGGGCGACATCCGCGCGCGCGGCTTCCTGATGGGCGGCACCGCCGGCCGCACCACGCTGAACGGCGAAGGCCTGCAGCACGAGGATGGCCACAGCCACATCATCGCGGCCACGGTCCCGAACTGCATGCCGTACGACCCGACCTTCGGCCACGAAGTGGCGGTGATCATCCAGGACGGCCTGCGCCGCATGGTGACGGAACAGGAAGACGTGTTCTACTACATCACCATCATGAACGAGAACTACGCGCATCCGGGCCTGAAAGCCGGCCAGGAGGAGGGCATCCTGAAGGGCATGTACCTGCTGCAGGAAGGCGCTGCGATCGAAGGCGGCAAGGACAACGCCAAGCGCGTCCAGCTGATCGGCTGCGGCACCATCCTGCGCGAGTCGATCTTCGCCGCCGAGCTGCTGAAGAACGACTGGGGCGTGGATGCGGACGTGTGGTCGGCGCCTTCGCTGACGCTGCTGGCGCGCGACGGCCAGGATTGCGAGCGCTGGAACATGGTGAACCCGGACGCCGAGCAGCGCGTGCCGTACGTGACCTCGCTGCTGCAGAACACTGCGGGCCCGATCGTCGCGACTACCGACTACATGCGCATGTTCGCAGAACAGATCCGCGCCTTCATGCCGAAGGACCGCACCTATAAAGTGCTGGGCACCGACGGCTTCGGCCGCTCGGATTCGCGCGTCAAGCTGCGCGAGTTCTTCGAGGTGAACCGTTACTACGTCACCGTGGCGGCCCTGCGCGCGCTGGCGGACGAGGGCAAGATCGACCGTGCTATCGTGGCGCAGGCGATTGCCAAGTACGGCATCGATCAGAACAAGCCGAATCCTGTGACCCAGTAAATGCTCACGAGGCTCGTCGTTCCGGCGCAGGGCTAGGCGCCCCCGCCAGGAACCCAAGTTTGTATGAGTGCACGCAAACTTGGGCCCCGGCCTTCGCCGGGGCGACGGCTCGAAGGCTAACTCAAAGAATAATTGGAGCTAACACTATGAGCATTGTGGAAGTCAAAGTCCCCGATATCGGCGACTTCAAGGAAGTGGAAGTCATCGAGCTGATGGTCAAGCCGGGCGACACGATCAAGGTCGACCAGTCGCTGGTGACCGTCGAATCGGACAAGGCGAGCATGGAGATCCCGTCCAGCCACGCCGGCGTCGTGAAGGAAATCAAAGTGAAGGTCGGCGACAAGGTTGCCGAAGGTTCGCTGGTGCTGCTGGTGGAAGAAGCCGGCGGTGCTGACGCTGCGCCTGCCGCCGCCGCGCCTGCGCCTGCGCCTGCAGCCGCTGCACCCGCACCGGCCGCCGAAGCCGCACCGGCGCCTGCCGCTGCCGCCCCCGCCGCAGCGGGCGGCGTGGTCGAAGTCACCGTGCCGGATATCGGCGACTTCAAGGAAGTCGAAGTCATCGAGCTGATGGTCAAGCCGGGCGACCAGATCAAGGTCGACCAGTCGCTGATCACGGTCGAATCGGACAAGGCGAGCATGGAGATCCCGTCCAGCCACGCCGGCACCGTCAAGGAAATCAAGGTCAAGGTCGGCGACAAAGTCGCCAAGGGTTCGCTGGTGCTGCTGGTCGAGTCGACCGGTGGCGCACCGGCCGCCGCGCCTGCGCAAGCTGCCGCTCCGGCGCCTGCCGCCGCTGCACCGTCGGCGCCTGCAGCCGCACCTGCCGCGGCCCCGGCGCCGGCCGCTGCGCCAGCGCCGGCACAAGGCGTCACCGGCGCCAAGGCCCACGCCTCGCCGTCGATCCGCAAGTTCGCGCGCGAACTGGGCGTCGACCTGGGCCGCGTGCCGGGCACCGGTCCGAAGGGCCGCATCACCCAGCAGGACGTGCAGAACTTCGTCAAGGGCGTGATGGCTGCCGGCCCAACGGCTGCTGCACCGTCGAAGTCGGGCGGCCCGGGCAATGGCCTGGAAGTGCTGGCCTGGCCGTCGCTGGACTTCTCGAAGTTCGGCCCGACCGAAACCGTGGCCCTGCCGCGCATCAAGAAGATCTCGGGCCCGAACCTGCACCGCAACTGGGTCATGATCCCGCACGTCACGCACTTCGAAGATGCCGACGTGACCGACCTGGAACAGTTCCGCGTCGATTCGAACGCCGCGCTGGCCAAGCAGAAGTCGACCGTCAAGCTGACCATGCTGGCCTTCGTCATCAAGGCGTCGGTCGCCGCGCTGAAGAAGTTCCCGCAATTTAATTCGTCGCTGTCCGAAGACGGCGCCAGCCTGATCGTCAAGCAGTACTACAACATCGGCTTCGCCGCCGACACCCCGAACGGCCTGGTGGTCCCGGTCGTGAAGGATGCCGACAAGAAGACGATCTCGCAGATCGCGGTCGAGATGGGCGAACTGTCCGCGCAAGCGCGCGACGGCAAGCTGTCCCCGGCGAACATGCAGGGCGCGACCTTCACCATCTCGTCGCTGGGCGGCATCGGTGGCACGGCCTTCACGCCGATCATCAATGCGCCGGAAGTCGCGATCCTGGGCCTGTCGAAGTCGGCGATGAAGCCGGTGTGGGACGGATCGAGCTTCCAGCCGCGCCTGATGCTGCCGCTGTCGCTGTCGTACGACCACCGCGTCATCGACGGCGCCGGCGCCGCACGCTTCGCCGCCTACCTGGCCGACGTCCTGGCCGACCTGCGCAAGACCCTTCTGTAAGGAGCCAGCGAATGAGCACTGTTGAAGTGAAGGTTCCGAACATCGGCGACTTCAAGGACGTCGAGATCATCGAACTGCTGGTCAAGCCCGGCGACACCATCAAGGTCGACCAGTCGCTGGTGACCGTCGAATCCGACAAGGCCAGCATGGAGATCCCGTCGACGAACGCCGGCGTGGTCAAGGAAGTCAAGGTGAAAGTCGGCGACAAGGTGAACGAAGGTTCGCTGCTGCTGATGGTGGAAGAGTCGGGCGCCGGCGCTGCCGCACCGGCCGCATCCGCACCGGCCGCATCCGCACCGGGCGCCGCCAGCGACAAGCCGGCTGCGCAGATCGGCGCGCAAGCCGTGGCTCCGACCGCCGCCGCCGGCCCGACCGACTCGTACGCACCGGCCCATCCGGCGCCGGCTGCCGCTCCCGCGGCGGCCCCGGCGCCGGGCGCGGCCAGCTACAGCGGCCAGGTCGACATCGAGTGCGAGATGATGGTGCTGGGCGCCGGCCCCGGCGGCTACTCGGCCGCCTTCCGCGCGGCGGATCTCGGCATGAACACCGTGCTGGTCGAGAAGTACGCGACCCTGGGCGGCGTCTGCCTGAACGTGGGCTGCATCCCGTCCAAGGCGCTGCTGCACGTGGCGCACATCATGGACGAGACGGCGCACATGGCCGACCTGGGCGTGAGCTTCGCCAAGCCTGACGTCGACATCGACAAGCTGCGCGCCTATAAAGATGGCGTGATCAAGAAGATGACCGGCGGCCTGAATTTCATGGCCAAGGCGCGCAAGGTGAATGTGGTGCAGGGCGTGGGCCAGTTCCTCAGCCCGAACCACATCGAAGTCACCGCAGCCGACGGTTCGAAGAAGGTCGTGAAATTCGCGAAAGCGATCATCGCCGCCGGTTCGGCGGTCGTGAAGCTGCCCTTCGTGCCGGAAGACCCGCGCATCGTCGATTCGACCGGCGCGCTGGAACTGCGCCAGGTGCCGAAGCGCATGCTGGTCATCGGCGGCGGCATCATCGGTCTCGAAATGGCGACCGTGTACTCGACCCTGGGTGCGCGCATCGACGTGGTCGAGATGATGGACGGCCTGATGCAGGGCGCCGACCGCGAGGCCGTCAAGGTCTGGCAGAAGTACAACGCGCACCGCTTCGACAACATCATGTTGAAGACCAAGACCGTCGGCGTGGAAGCGCTGCCGGAAGGGATCAAGGTCTCGTTCGAATCCGCCGAAGCCGGCGTCGCGGCGCCCGAGCCGCAGCTGTACGACCTGGTGCTGGTGGCCGTGGGCCGCAGCCCGAACGGCAAGAAGATCGCCGCCGACAAAGCCGGCGTCGCCGTGACCGACCGCGGCTTCATCGGCGTGGACGGCCAGATGCGCACCAACGTGCCGCACATCTTCGCCATCGGCGACCTGGTGGGCCAGCCGATGCTGGCGCACAAGGCGGTGCATGAAGCCCACGTCGCTGCCGAAGCGGCGCACGGCGAGAAGGCTTTCTTCGACGCCAAGGTGATTCCGTCGGTGGCCTACACCGATCCGGAAGTCGCGTGGGTCGGCCTGACCGAGGACGAAGCCAAGCAGAAGGGCATCGCGGTCGAGAAAGGCCACTTCCCGTGGAACGCCAGCGGCCGCGCGGTCGCCAACGGCCGCGACGAAGGCTTCACCAAGCTGCTGTTCGATGCGGAGACCAAGCGCATCATCGGCGGGACCATCGTCGGCACCAATGCGGGCGACATGATCGGTGAAGTGGCGCTGGCGATCGAGATGGGCGCGGATGGGGTGGACATCGGCAAGACCATTCACCCGCACCCGACGCTGGGTGAGTCGATCGGGATGGCGGCGGAGGCTTACAAGGGCGTCTGTACCGACCTGCCGCCGGCACGGAAGAAGTGATCTCGCGATAGCGTAGAATGAAACGGGACCTCGATGGTCCCGTTTTTTTAAGGAAGATGATCGCGGATGAACAAGACCTACTCTCCGGTGCTGCTGCAGAAAATGGCCGACCTCATTGGAGAGCAGGGCCATTTCGATCGGTCCGGCGACATCCGGTCGTGGGAGGACGAAACCGACCGCCGCCTCTACACGGTGGTCATGCCCAGCGGTTTCGACCAGGCCGCCCATCTGGTGTTTACCCTCCCGACGATCACCAGCAACGTTTATGTCACGGTGAGCGATGCCGACCCGATGCTGGTGCGGACGGTGCTCGGCACGGTCGAGAATCAGGAGCTGGAGTCCGGGGTCTTGCCGGGAAACGTGCTCCTGCTGGACGATGCCAGGCTGCGGACCCACGATGTCTGCGGCGTGATCTTCCTGGTGTCCGACCTGTTCAACTGCCTGGACAACCTGCCGGGCGATATCGAGTGTGAGGGAGAAAGGTACCAGATACTGACCGTCGTTTTTCTTACCCATGACGAGCACCGGATCTGGAAAGAGCAAGGCCATGATGCGCTGATGGAGCATTGGGAGGCCGTCGACAAGGATCTCATCGCATTCGGGGCGCCCGGCCCAGGCGTTACTCTGTGAACGGCACATGGGACACCAGCTCAACTTGTACCTGACGCTCAAGGATACCGAGATGGTGGAGGACGCGATCCGCGCGATCGAGCCGGTGGCCATCCTGCATCGCCGCTCGAAAGGCCCGGCGCCCCGGGTGCTGACGTCGCTGCGCCACGATGAAGACGGCCATACCTGGCTGTTCTTCGACCTGGTGCGGCCTGCCGATCTCGCCATGCTGCCAGTTCGCCACGTGGCGGGGCCCGATTACTGGACAGTCGACGTGCAGCGCGACCCTGTCCTGGAGTTCAACCGCTGCTTCAGCGACGGCAGGATCATCCGGCGCGGCAGAGTCTACTTCGTCAGTTCGTATTTCGGCCCGGACGGCGCGCCGGTCATGAAGGATGAAGCCTTCGTCAAATGGGGCAGGAAAGTCGTCCGCCGTATCAGGAGCATCCTGACGAAGCATGGCGGCGACTACATCGGTCCGGAAGCCAAGGCGCTGCTCGCTGCGTCGCAGGTCTCCCTGGTGACGTGACGTCTACATCTGCTTGAACAGGTCGACGTAGTTCCGGCTCACCACCAGCTGTTCGTCGCGCCCTTTCAAACGAACGTGCAGCCGCCCGCGGAAGTCGGTGCGCGTTCCGGCAATGTGCTTCGCCGCGACGATGACGCCGCGGTGAATCTGCCAGAACTGCTGCGCATCCAGCTGTTCCTTCAATTTGGAGAGCGGCGTGCGGATCAGGCTCTCCCCCTCCGCCAAGAACACGCTGGTGTACTTGTCATTGCTCTGAAAATAAATTACCTCATCGATCGAGATCAAGCGCGTCTCCTGCCCCTTGGCCGCCCGGATCCACTGCAGCGGAGCAGGCGCGGCCGCGGCCACGCCGAGCTGCCGCAGCAGCGCTGCCAGCGCATCCGCGGGTGGTGAAGTAGCCGGCTTGGCCAGCGTCTCCTTCAGCCTTGAAACGGTGCGTGACAAGCGCTCCAGCCCGATCGGCTTGAGCAGATAATCGAACGCCGCATGCTCGAAGGCCTGCAGCGTGTAGTGATCATAGGCCGTGGTGAACACCACCCGCGGCGGATGCGCGCCTTCGCACAAGCGCGCAGCGAGATCGATCCCGTTCAGCCCCGGCATCTGGATATCAAGGAAGACGACATCCGGCGCCAGCTCGTCGATCAGCTGCAGCGCCTGGATGCCGTTGGCGGCGCGCGTGATGCGCAGGCCCGGCCAGGCGGAGGCCAGTTGTGATTCCATGTAGTCGAGCAGGTGCGGCTCGTCGTCCGCGATCAGGGCATGTGCTTGGTCGGTCATAGTGGAAGCAGCAGGCGCGAGGTCACGCCGCCGGTCGGGTTTTCGATGAGTTCCAGCCGTGCGCCGGGGCCGGACAGCTGGCGCAGGCGTTCGCGCAGGTTGGACAGGCCGACGCCGCCGCCGGGCCGTGGCGGCGCCATGCGCAGGCCGAGGCCGCTGTCGCGCACCTCGACGCACAGCAGGCCGTCCTCGACCCGCGCGCACACGACGATCTCGCCGCCTTCGAGCTTGGGCTCGATGCCATGCATGATCGCATTCTCGACCAAGGGCTGCAGCAGCATCGGCGGGATCGGCAGCGCACGCGCGGCGGGCTCGAGTTCGAAGCGCCAGCGAAGGCGTTCGCCCATGCGCACGCCGAGCACGTCGAGGTAGGCGCCGGCCAGATCGAGTTCGCTGCCGACGGTGGCGTGTTCGGCGCGGCTGGCGGCCAGGCTGGCGCGCAGGTAGTCGATGAAGCGTTCCAGCATGCGCCTGGCCTTGGCCGGTTGGGTGTCGATCAGGCTGACCACATTGGCCAAGGTGTTATATAAGAAGTGCGGCTCGATCTGGGCCTGCAGGGCGCGCAGGCGCGCTTCGGCGACGAGCTTGCCGGCGGCGGCGATCTGTTCCTGCTGGCGCGCGGCTTCCGCCTCGCGCCGCATGCGCCGTTCGCCGGCGGCCAGCACCAGCACCATCAGCACCGCCGTCAGGATGCCGAAGGCCAGCAGGATGCTCCAGGCGTCGCTGTAGCGGAAGAAGTGCAGGGGGTGGCGGCCCAGCAGCAGGGCATTGCCGAGCGGGATGCCGATCACGCTCACCGCGCCGACCGCCAGCAGCTGAGCGGCGCGGAACAGCCAGCCATGTTCGCGCCGCACGCTGTATTCGATCAGCTGCAGGGCGCCATGGATCAGGAAGCCGATCAGGTTGCTGATCGCGAGCGTGAAGAACAGCACCCGCCCGAGCGGCACGCCCGAGCGGCCGAATACGGCCTGCAGGACGGTCAGGGCGACGGCGATCAGGCTGCTCCAGATCGCCGTGTAGACGAGGTTGCGCGCCGGGGACGAGGGCCAGCGCCGGAACACGGGCAGCAGTTCCAGCGGATGGGTGCGGACACGCTCGGTGGCGCGTCCTGCCTGGGCTTTGTCGGCGGTAATCATGCAGACAAGAAATTACCATGAAAGCAGTGCGGGGTGCGATAGGGCAAACGGGCCAGCGCCACCGGGCCGGCGCTGACGCGCGCCGCATCGAACACCGTCATCACGCCGACGCCCTTCTTGAAATCCTGGGCCACGCCGACCAGGTAGCCGTCGGTCTCGCTGCGCGCATTGCGGCGTGGGACCAGCACATGTTCCTCGACCTGCCAGCCGGTGCCGAAGCGGTAGCCGTCGACCCTGCCGCTGTCGGTGTCGACCAGGTTCACGCTCGACAGCACCGTGTCGCCCATGCCCAGCAGCACCAGCCGGCGATGGCGTGCGCCGACCGACTGCGGCGCCACGCGCGGGAATTCGCTGGAACCGAACAGGCGGCTGGTGCGTGCCTGCCCGGCCGCGTAGTCGAGGCAGACCTGCACCGCCTCGCTGCGCGACGTCAGGCGGTCGGGGCGCTGGCCGGACATCAGGCCGCCCAGCTCGGCCAGCACGTCGCCGTCGTGCAGCACCGCGTCGAAGCGGGTGCAGGCGCCATCTTCCCAGGCGTTCCCGAAGTGGAACACCATGCGTGGCGGCAGTTCGAACACCTGGCGCACCGTGAGCGTGTCCTTGCTGACGACCACGATGCGCATCGGCCGCGCCTTCGTCCCGCTGCCCGCCCAGACATGGCGCTCGGCGAAGCTCAGGTCCTTGCCGTCCTTCAGGTCGTAGGGCGGGATCATGAAGACCAGGTGTTCCCTGCTCACCAGGAAGTCGTGCACCAGCGCCTGCTGCGGCACCTCGACCACGCCGGTGCGCAGGACGGAGCCGTCGGCGCCCAGCTGGTACAAGGCGATGCGTCCGGAGCCGGGCAGGGCGCCGAAGTTCCACAGGCCGCCCTGCGGGTCGAGTTTCGGATGGGCCGAGAAGGGCATGGCGCGCAGATCGCCGCGCCAGGCTTTCACGCCGACGGTGGCCAGCGTTTCCGGATCGATTTCGTAGGCCGAGCCGCCTTCCCACAGCGCGTAGACGCGGCCGTTCAACGGCACCAGGTTGGTATTGGCCGCGTTCAGGGTATCGTTGTCGCGGAAGCCCCGGCGCGCCACATGGGTGCCGAAGGACGGGTACAGGAACTGGCCGGCGGCCGATTCGTCCTGGTAGCGCCTGGTTTCGACGAAGCGGCCCTGGTGGCGCACCTTGCCGCCGCCGATCGTCCAGCGCTGGACGAATCCATCGCCGTCGAACCAGTGTTGGTAGCGTTCGCCGCCGAGCTCGAAGCGGCCCGGGCCGTTGCGGTAGAAGCTGCCCTGCAGGTCTGCCGGAATGCGGCCCACGATGGTTGCTTCGCCCGCCTGGCTGCCGACGGTGTCGGCGTAGACGCCGAGGGCCGGCTCGCGCGCCAGCGCTGCGTGGAAGCGGCGGAAGGTTTCCTGGTCGGCGCGCGCGGCGCCGGCGAGGCTCAGGGCGCCCAGGCTGAAACCGGCTTCGAGAAAACGGCGGCGGTCCATGGCGGTTCCTAGCGCAGGCTGATGGCGGCGGTGGCGCCGGCGGCCGGCAGGTCGACTTTCACTTGCTCAAAGCTCGGCGGGCCCATGGTGCCGCGCGCATTGTTGCTGAAGGCGTGGTCCTCGACCGGGATGCCCATGGCGTTGCTGTCCATCTTGCCGTTGCCGTTGGCGTCGTGGAACACGGCGATGCCGTAGCCCCCTGCCGGCAGGTCCTTGAGGACAATGTCGACGGCGCCCTTGGCGGCATCCACACGGGCGCTCCGCACCGGCTTGCGCAGGAAGTTGCCCGGGCCGTCGTAGAGGGCGACCATGATGCTGCCCTGGGCGGAAGGGATGTCCTCGATGCGGACGGTGAGGTCGGCGGCGCTGGCGGCGCCGATGGCGCAGAGGGTCAGGGCGAGGCAGGCGGCGCTGCGGATCGGGTGCATGGTGTGGTCTCCTTCGGTTGTCGATGGAGCCACTCTAGCGAGGCGCCCGGCGCCGCGCCGCCGCTTGCGACGAAACGGCGGCGCACCGGCGCGAACTGCATGGGGCCGGCGCGAAATGCGCAGGTGCTACGCGGAAGCGTCAGGCGGCCGACCAGGCGATCCGGGCGGCGTCGTGGCCGGCCAGGGCGGGGCGCCGCGCCGGCTGCTCGTCACCGGTGCGGAACACGCTGACCCGCTGCGCCAGGCTGGCGGCGCTTTCTTCCAGCGACTGGGCGGCGCCGGCCGCTTCCTCGACCAGGGCCGCGTTCTGCTGGGTGACCCGGTCCATCTGGCTGATCGCCTGGTGGATCTGGTCGATGCCGGCGCTCTGCTCGCTGCTGGCGGCGGTGATCGCCTCCATGATGGCGGCGACCTTGCGCACGCTCTGCACGATCTCTTCCATGGTGGCGCCGGCCTGGCCCACCAGCAGGCTGCCGCTGTCGACCTTCTCGACCGAGTCGGTGATCAATGCCTTGATCTCCTTGGCCGCATTGGCCGAGCGCTGGGCCAGGCTGCGTACCTCGGAAGCGACCACGGCGAACCCGCGGCCCTGCTCCCCGGCGCGCGCCGCTTCGACGGCCGCATTCAGCGCAAGGATATTGGTCTGGAAGGCGATGCCGTCGATGACCGCGATGATGTCGACGATCTTGCGCGCCGACGCATTGATCGCGCCCATGGTGTCCACGACCTCGGCCACGACCGCGCCGCCGCGGGTGGCCACGCTGGAGGCATTCGCCGCCAGGCCGTTTGCCTGGCGTGCATTGTCGGCGTTCTGGCGCACCGTGCCGGTGAGTTCCTCGACCGATGCGGCGGTCTCTTCGATGGAGCTGGCCTGCTGCTCGGTGCGCGCCGACAGGTCCATATTGCCGATCGCGATCTGGCTCGAGGCGGTGGCGATCAGGTCGCTGCCGCTGCGCACCTCGCCGACGATGCCGGACAGGCTCGCCGTCATGTCGCGCAGGGCGGCCAGCAGCTGGCCGAACTCGTTGCGCGAGTCGACCGTGATGCGGGCGCCGAGGTCGCCGTCGGCGACGCGGCGCGCCACCTGCACGGCGGCGTCGAGCGGGCGGGTGATGGCGCGCACCAGGTAGACGGTGGCGGCGGCCGCCAGCAGCACGGCGAAGGCCATGGCGCCGATGGTCAGCCGATTCAGCAGGTCGAGGCGCTCGTGCAACTCCTCGCTCTGGCGCAGGTTACGCGCGCTGATGAATTCCTGCATGGCGGCGTAGGCCTGCTGTCCTTTCAGGTAGGTGGGATTGACCTCGCGGATCAGGATGCCCTGCGCCAGGTCCCAATCGCCCTGTTCCAGCGCACGCGTGGCGCGCGCGATCATGTCGATGCCGAAACCGGCGCTGGCGCTTTCCCAGCGTCCCAACGCGTGCTTGATTTCCGGGCGGCGCAGGGAGGCGACCAGGGCACCGTGGGCGTTGCGCAGCTCGGCGGTGTTGGCCAGGATATTGTTGAAGTGGTTGGCCAGCGGGTGGTCATGCATGACCGCATATTTGCTCTCCGGGTTGTGCTGGAGCGCCTGCAGCAACTGGCTGCGGTTGGTTTCCATGCGATAGGCGATGGTCGCCAGCGCGGTTTGCTGGCTGGATGAGCGCAGCGCGACGTTCTCGAGCAGGTCGACCGACTGGCGCGCCGAGAAATAGCCGAGGCCGCCGACGGCGACCGTCACGAGGATGAGCGCGCCGGTGACCAGCGTAATGAGGTGCTTGATGCGGATATTCTTCATATTCGAGGGAAAGGAGCGAAAGAAAGACGGCAGGCTGCCGTTAAGGATGGGTATTCTGGACGCAATTTCGATAAATTTCTACAAGGAAACTTTGCATATCGTCCAGTTTTGATTGCAAATCGTCAAAATTTGATTGCATGGACCGACTTTCACAACTCCTTGGCCGCCACGCCTTCCACGCCCGGGTGTTCTTCAACGGCGACTTTTGCGACGCCAACCGTTTCCGCGGCAGCGGGATCTCCGGCCATTTGCACCTGGTGCGGCAGGGCATGGTTGAATTCGTGCACGACGATGGGAGCCTGATCCGCGTCGAGGAACCGGCGCTGGTGTTCTATCCGCGCGGGCTTGGGCACCTGCTGCGCATCCCTTCGGGCCACAGCGCCACCCTGTTGTGCGCCGAGATCATGTTCGGGGACGGCGGCAACAACCCCCTGCTGCGAATCCTGCCGGACCGCCTGCATCTGCCGCTGGCGGCCATCTCCGGCCTGGACGCCACGCTGGAGTTCCTGTTCCGCGAGGCGGCGCAGGAGGGGGCGGGGCGCGACCTGGTGCTGGACCGGCTGTGCGACATCCTGCTGGTGCAGCTGATGCGGCGCGAGTTCGAGGGTGGCAGCCTGTCGCCCGGCCTGCTCGCTGCGCTTGCCGATCGCCATTTATCCGCAGCCCTGGGGGCGATGCACGACCGTCCTCATGAAGCCTGGACCCTGGAGACGCTGGCTGCTGAAGCAGGCATGTCGCGTGCTGCCTTCGCAGAGTATTTCCGCACAGTGACAGGTGTCCCGCCAGGCGAATACCTGGTCCGCTCGCGCATGGCGCTCGCCGTTCGCCTGCTACGCCAGGGCATGCCGGTCAAGGCGGTCGGCGCCCGCGCCGGGTTCACCAGCCCTTCCACCTTTACCCGCGCTTTCACCGCGCGGATGGGGGTATCGCCACGCGCCTGGCTCAGGCAGGCGGAGCAGGCCGGGTGAGGTCGACCGCGAACACAGCCAATGAAAAGGCTGTGTTTGCGACCGTCGGATGAACCAAATCGCATTTGTCGAATCGTGCCGAGGGTAGTGGCGGCGTATTGACGCTATGATGGGAGCGTGTGGCGGCCAGCCGCTGGCCGCCGTTCGCAAGGTCAAGCCAGAGGAGATCGCCATGTATGAGTACGGCAATGAATATATCGGGACGGTATTCGTCCTGCCCGAAACGCGCTGCTTCGAACTGAAGACCACCGTGCACGGTGCGCCCGCCGTCGTCCATGGCACCATTTCCCAGCAACTGGCGACGCGCTTCGCGGAAGGCGCCGCGGATCGATCGATCCGCGCCAGCTCGCCATGCAGCCGCGCCGGGTCGAAGTCATGACCCGCGAAATCCACGAACGCCACCGGGCGCCGCGCAAGGTGTATTGCCTGACCCGGCTGTTCGATTTCGAAACCGCGGCCCAGGGCGTGCCGGCGCCGGCCCTCACCTGAACCGGACAGGCGAAAAAAAGCCGCCCGGCTTGCGCGGGCGGCATGTGCGGCTGGCCGGATTCGTTCGATCAGCTGAACGCGGTGCAGCGTTCCGGGATATCGATGGTGCCGGCCTGGGCGGCGGCGGCGTAGGCGCGCATGTCGGCGACGACGGCGTCGAGCTGTTCGTTGCTCGGGTTTTGCAGGAAACCTTTCATGCGTTCCTGCAGGGCTGCCTGCTGGTCACGCCATTCGTATCGGGAAGACTTACTCATTTTTCCTCCTCGCGGCAAAGCGCCGCTGTCGTTTTTTTGTTCATGACATCCTCCTTTGGTAAGGATGTCAGAATGACACAAAAATGCAATCCGGGTCGGTGCGTTGACGCACAGACCATTTTTTGACCATCTGGTCAAAGAATGCTGCGATAAAACAACTCTAGACGTTCGGAAAGCAGGCGGCGCGCTTCCTCGCGCACCGGCTCGCGTTCCGGGAACAGGAAGCGCATCACCGGGTCGCCGTTGATGCAGGCGATCAGGTGGGCGCCGAGCAGGTTGATCGGCACGTCGGACCGCAGCTGGGCGCGGATGTCGGGGCGGGCGAAGTAGCGTTCCAGCATTTCGCGGGTGGCGCGCGGGCCGGCCTCGTAGAAGGCCTCGGCCAGTTCCGGGCTGCTGCCGGCTTCGGCGATCACCACGCGCTGCAGCGCCATCGCATCCGGCTCGCACAGCATGTCATAGAAATAGCCGGCGAACTCGTCGATCACTTCGCGCAGCGGGCGCTGGTCGAGGTCCATTTTGCCGACCGGGAAGAAGCGCTCGCGGCGCTGTTGCAGCACCGCCTTCAACAGGCCGGCCTTGCCGCCGAACTTCACATAGATGGTCCGCACCGCGACCCGCGCTTCGCGTGCGATCGCTTCCAGGCTGACGCCCGCATAGCCGTGCTTGAGGAAGAGCTGGCCGGCGGTGCAGATCAGTTCCTGGGTGCGCGCCTCGACCTCGGAGGCCTTGGGACGGCCGGAGGATTTGACGGGGGAAATGGACTCGGTGATGGCTTTGGACATGGTGGGTAGAGTAAACGACCTAAAAATGAAATGCAACCGTTTCATTTCTTGACTTCGGCCACCGCTTGTCGAATAATGCGATTGACCCATTTCATTTATCTTCGGAGTTTGACCGTCATGGCAGAATCGCACACCCCGGCCGCGCAGCAGCCCGCCCAGCAAGCACCAGCACCTGCAGCGCCCGGCACGCAGTCATCCTCTCGTCCGCCCAACAAGCGCGTGCTCGGCGTGGTGGCCGTGATCGCCCTGGTCGCCCTCGGCGCCGGCGGCCGCATGTGGTACCGCAGCAACCACTATGTGGAGACCGAGAACGCCTACGTCACCGGCCGCGTGCACCCGGTGTCGAGCCGCGTGGCTGGCGTGGTCACGCGCGTGCTGGTGGACGACAACCAGATGGTCAAGGCGGGCGACGTGATCGCCGAACTCGATCCGGCCGACCACACCGTGCGCGTCGAGCAGATCGAGGCGCAGATCGCCAGCGTGCGCCAGCAGATCGGCCAGGCCGACGCCCAGGTGCTGCAGGTGAAGGCGCAGGCCGCCGCCGCCGGCGCCCAGATCAAGCAGGCCGAGGCCCAGCTGGTGCGCGCGCGCCAGGACGCCGAGCGTTTCGGCCAGCTCTATAACGACACCATGAAGGCGGTCTCGAAGGCCGAAGTGGATGCGTCGAGCGCCGCCCGCGCCTCGGCCGTCGCCGACGTCGCCGCGCGCCGCGACAACGCCAGCGCAGCGCAGGCGCAAGTCGCCGCCGCCGCCGCCGGCCGCGACGTGCTGCAAGCCCAGATCAAGGTGCTGCAGGCGCAGCTGAAGGACGCGCAGCAGCAGGTCGCCTACAACCGCATCGTGGCGCCGGTGGCGGGCCGCATCGGCAAGCGCAGCGTCGAAGTCGGCGTGCGCGTGCAGCCGGGCCAGCAGCTGCTGGCCGTGGTCGAGGACGACGTCTGGGTCACCGCCAACTTCAAGGAAACCCAGCTGGCGGGCCTGGAGCCGGGCCAGGCGGTCGAACTCGAAGTCGACGCGCTGCCGGGCAAGCACCTGGTGGGCCGCGTGCACAGCTTCTCGCCTGCCTCGGGCAACCAGTTCGCGCTGCTGCCGGCCGATAACGCGACCGGCAACTTCACCAAGATCGTCCAGCGCGTGCCGGTCAAGATCGTGCTCGACCCGGCCGACGTCAAGAAGTACGCCGGCCGCCTGGTGCCGGGCATGTCGGTGGTGGCCGAGGTGGCGCTGGACCAGAAGGTCAAGCACACCCAGACCGCGGCGGCCGCGCACTAAGGATCGACCATGACTAGCCTTACCAAGGCTGCCGCGCCTGGCGCCATGCCAGGCGCGCCCGCCAACGGCGCCCGCATCGATGCGCGCACCTGGATGGCGGTGGCCGCCGGCATGCTGGGCGCCTTCATGGCGGTGCTCGACATCCAGATCACCAACTCCTCGCTGCGCGACATCCTGGGCACGCTCTCGGCCACCCAGGAAGAGGGCTCGTGGATCTCGACCGCCTACCTGTGCGCCGAGATCGTCGTGATCCCGATGACGGCGCTGTTCACCCGCGCCTTCGGCG
Source organism: Massilia phyllostachyos (assembly GCF_021044825.1). Taxonomy (GTDB): domain Bacteria; phylum Pseudomonadota; class Gammaproteobacteria; order Burkholderiales; family Burkholderiaceae_D; genus Telluria; species Telluria phyllostachyos. Next base: position 953,625 of record NZ_JAJNOC010000001.1, read on the forward strand.
CGCGCAACTACATGATCGGGACCACGGCCCTGTTCCTGGTGTTCTCGACCCTCTGCGGCGCGGCCTGGAACCTGGAATCGATGATCGTGTTCCGCATGCTGCAGGGCTTCACCGGCGGCGCGCTGATCCCGATGGCGATGACGCTGGTGATGACGCGCCTGCCGGCATCCAGGCGCGCCACCGGCATGGCGATCTTCGGCCTCACCGCCACGCTGGCGCCGGCCATGGGCCCGACCCTGGGCGGCTACCTGTCGGAGCTGTACGGCTGGCCCTCGATCTTCTACATCAACTGGGTGCCGGGCGTGCTGCTCATCGCCGGCATGATCTATGGCCTGGACAAGGAAAAGACCAACGCCGGGATGCTGGTCAAGGCCGACTGGCTCGGCATCGCGATGATGGCGATGGGCCTGGCCTGCCTGACGATCTTCCTGGAAGAGGGCAATTCGAAGGACTGGTTCGAGTCTTCCTTCATCGTCACCTTCGCCGCGCTGTCCCTGACCGGCATCCTGGGCTGGGTGGTGGTCAGCTTCTCGCGCCCCGACCCCTTCGTGAACCTGCGCCTCTACGGACAGCGTAACTTCCTGGTCGCGACCGTGCTGTCGGCGGTCACCGGGATGGGGCTGTACGGCTCCTCGTTCCTGCTGCCGCTCTACCTGGGCCAGATCGCCGGCTACACCCCGATGCAGATCGGCGAAGTGATCGCCTGGGTCGGCCTGCCGCAGCTGATCGTGATGCCGTTCGCGGCCGCGCTGTCCTCGAAAGTGGACAACCGCATCCTGTGCTCCTTTGGCCTGCTGCTGTTCGGCGGCTCCTGCCTGATGAACGCCTTCATGGACGCCTCCACCGGCTACGACCAGCTGATGGTGACCCAGGTGATCCGCGCGATCGGCCAGCCCTTCGTGATGCTGACCCTGTCGAACTTCGCGATGCAGGGCCTGCCGCCGAAGGACATGCCGTCGGCCTCGAGCCTGTTCAACATGACCCGCAACCTGGGCGGCTCGATCGGCATCGCGCTGCTGGCGACCAGCCTGACCAACCGCGAGCACTTCCACTCGGCAGTGCTGGGCGAGGCCGTGTCGAACTTCGCGCCGGCGACCCAGCAGCGCCTGGATGCGCTGACCCAGAGCTTCATGGCGAACGGCATGGCCCCGGCGTCGGCGGCGAACCAGGCACTGGCCGTGGTCGACCGCATCGTGCGGCGCGAGTCCTACGTGATGGCCTACAACGACGGCTTCTGGATCATCGGCATCGTGCTGATCGGCTGCATCGCGGCGATCTGGCTGGCCGACAAGGTGAAGTCCCCGGGCGGCGCCTCTGGCGCACACTGATCAAGTAGAGAGAACACATATGCTGAAGAATTTTGTACTCGTTAGCGCACTGGCCGCGGCACTGGGCGGCTGCGCCACCATCGGCCCGGACTTCAAGGCGCCGGCGACTGCCGCGGACGCCGCCTACCGCCACGCTGCGGTGACGAGCGACGTGGCGCGCCTGCCGGCCCAGTGGTGGACCGTGTTCGGCGACGCCACCCTCGACGGCCTCGAAGGCCGCGCCCTGCGCGACAACCCGGGCGTGAAAGCCGCCGCGCAGCGCCTGCTGCAGGCGCAGGCCCAGCTGGGCGTGGTCCGCGCCGGCCAGGCGCCGAATCTTGCGGTCAGCGCCGGCATCTCGAACTCGCGCACCTCCGCCGAAACCTCGCAGGGCATCGCGCTCGGCGGCCGCTCGATCGAGGGTAACAACTTTGCAATCGGCGCCTCGCTCTCATATGAACTCGACCTGTGGGGCCGCGTGCGCCGCGTGGTCGAAGCGGCCGACGCCCAGGCGCTGGCGGCGCAGGACGACCGCGATGGCGTGATCCTGCTGTTATCCAGCCAGGTGGCGTCGAACTACTGGCAGCTGCGCGGCCTGGATGCGGAACTCGCGATCCTGCGCGGCGCGCTGGACGCCCGCCGCGAAGCGCAGCACCTGGTCGAGGCCCGCTTCAATGCCGGCCTGTCGAATGAACTCGACGTCTCGCGCGCCCGCATCGAGCGCGCCAACGCGGAAGCGGACCTGCACGAGGTGCAGCGCCAGCGCAACGCGGTCGAACACGCGCTGGCCACCCTGGTAGGCGCCTCGCCCAGCGCGCCGCTGCTGGCCACGACGCCGGGCGTCCAGCTGCCGCAGCCGCCGCGCATTCCGGTCGGCCTGCCGGCCAGCCTGGTGGGGCAGCGTCCGGACCTGGCCGCCAGCGTGGCGCAGATCCGGGCCTTCAATGCGCAGGTCGGCGTGGCGCAAGGCGCCTTCTATCCTTCCTTGTCGCTGACGTCGAACTTCGGCTACGCCTCCGAGCACCTGCGCGACCTCGCCAGCGGCGGCGCGCGCCAGTTCTCCTTCGGCCCGCTGGCCCTGTCGCTGCCGGTCTTCGACGGCGGCCGCAACCGCGCCAACCTGGCGCTGTCGAAGGCGCGCTACGAAGAGGCGGTGGCGAACCACGAGACGCGCCTCCTGACCGCGCTGCGCGAAGTCGAGGATGCGCTGTCGGACGTGCAGCAGCGCCAGCAGCAGGGCGAGGTGCAGGCCCAGTCGCAGCAGGCCGCGGCGCGCGCGCTGCTGGTGGCGCAGGCGCGCTACGAGCGCGGCGTGTCGACCTATCTCGACGTGACCGATGCGCAGCGCAATGCGCTGGCGGCGGATCGGGCGGCGGCGCAGATCCGCACCCAGCGCCTGCTGGCCACGGTGGCCGTGGCGCGTGCCCTGGGCGGCGGCTGGGAGCAGGGCGAGCCGCTCGCGACCATCGCCAACGCCGCTAACTGATGCCCGGTGCGACGGTCTCGCGGCCAACAATAATGTCAGCCGGTTTTGCGGCTACGGGCAGGCTACAATGGGTGATCACTCAACCATACGAGGATCGCCCATGTCCCTGCCTGCGCGTGCCCTGATCGCCGCCGCCCTCCTGGCATCCACCGGCGCCAACGCCCAATCCTGGCAAGCCGTCCCGAGCGGCACGGCCGCCGAACTGCGCGGCCTGTCCGTCGTCAGCGACAAGGTCGCCTGGGCCAGCGGCGCCAAGGGCACCGTGCTGCGCACCGTCGACGGCGCCGGCTGGCAGGCGATGCAGGTGCCGGACGCCGACAAGATCGACTTCCGCGACATCCAGGCCTTCGACGCCAGGACCGCCGTCGTGATGGGCGCCGGGCCCGGCGAGGCATCGCGCATCTACCGCACGACCGACGGCGGCGCCACCTGGAAGCTGATGACCACCAATGCGGTCGCCGAGGGCTTCTGGGACGCGATGGCCTTCTGGGACAAGGATAACGGCATCCTGTTCGGCGACCCGGTCAAGGGCAGCTTCCAGGTCTACACCACGAGCGACGGCGGCGTCAGCTGGCGCGAAGTCGCGGCCAGGGGGCTGGAAGCGATGCCGAACGAGGGCGCCTTTGCCGCCAGCGGCACCTGCCTCACCGTGAGCGGGTCGAACGACGCCTGGATCGCCACCGGCGGCAGCGCCACCTCGCGCGTCTTCCATTCCTCCGACCGTGGCAAGACCTGGCGCGCGGCTTCCACGCCGGTTCCCGCAGGCGCGCCAGCGCGCGGCGTCTTCTCGGTCGGCTTCCTGAACAGCAGGGAAGGCTTCGCCGCCGGCGGCGACTACAAGGAAACCCGCATGGCCGGCATCAACGGCGCCTACACCCAGGACGGCGGCGCCAGCTGGACCCCGGTCGAAGTGGCGCCGGCCGGCTACATGTCGGTGGTGGTCCCGGTGCCCGGCGCTCCGCGCGCGCTGGTTGCCGCCGGCCTGGCCGGATCGGGTTACTCGACGAATGGCGGCCGCAACTGGACCGCGCTCGACACGACGCCGATGAACACGGTCGGTTTCGCCAGCCCGAGCCAGGGCTGGGCGGTGGGGCCGAAGGGACTGCTGATGAAGTACACCGGCCCTGCGCTGAACAAATAAACAAGGAGACACCATGAACAAACTGCTCGCTCCTCTCGTGCTGTTCGCGGCCATCGGCACGGCGTTCGCCGAACCCGCCAGCGTCGCCCAGCTCGACACCATGGCCAAGCGCTTCGCGCCGGCCGAACTCAGGGCGGACACCTCCAAGCTCTCGAAAGGCGACCGCGCCGCCATCGCCAAGCTGATCGAGGCCGCCAAGATCGTCGACACCCTGCAGCTGCGCCAGCGCTGGTCCGGCAACGAAGCCCTGTGGGCCGCGCTGCAGAAAGACACGTCGGCACTCGGCCGCGCGCGCCTGGACGCCTTCTGGCTGAACAAGGGCCCGTGGTCGTCGCTGGACGACAACCGTTCCTTCATGCCCGCCGAGTATGCCGGCATCAAGATCCCGGCCAAGAAGCCGGAAGGCGCCAATTTCTATCCGGAGAACGCGAGCAAGTCCGCGCTGGAAGGCTGGATGAACGGCTTGCCCGCCGCGCAGAAGGCGGAGGCGCAGTGGTTCTTCACCGTGATCCGCAGCGGCGCCGACGGCAAGTTCAAGACCGTGAAGTACTCGGATGAATACCGCGCCGACCTGGAAAAGCTGGCGAAGCTGCTGCGCGACGCCGCCGCCAGCACCGACAACGCCTCGCTCAAGAAATTCCTGACCTTGCGCGCCGACGCCTTCCTGTCGAACGACTACCTGGCGTCCGACTTCGCCTGGATGGACCTCGATTCGCCGGTCGACATCACGATCGGCCCCTACGAGACCTATAACGACGAACTGTTCGGCTACAAGGCGGCCTTCGAAGCCTACGTCAGCATCCGCGACCAGCAGGAAACGCAGAAGCTGGCCTTCTTCGGCAAGCACCTGCAGGAACTCGAGGACAACCTGCCTCTCGACAAGCAGTACCGCAACCCGAAGGTCGGCGCGATCGCCCCGATGGTGGTGGTCAACGAAGTCTACGGCGCCGGCGACGGCAATATGGGCGTGCAGACCGCGGCCTATAATCTGCCCAACGACGAGCGCGTGATCCGCGAGCGCGGCTCCAAGCGGGTGATGCTCAAGAACGTGCAGGAAGCCAAGTTCGAATCGACCCTGAAGCCCATTTCGAAGCTGGTGCTGCGCGCCCAGGACCAGAAGGACCTCGACTTCGACTCCTTCTTCACCCACATCCTGGCGCACGAGATCATGCACGGCCTCGGCCCGCACACGACCAAGAAGGACGGCAAGGAATCGACCCCGCGCCAGGACCTGAAGGACACTTATTCCACCATCGAGGAAGCCAAGGCCGACATCACCGGCCTGTGGGCCCTGGGCTACATGATGGACAAGGGATTGCTCAAGGAGACGCTGGGGCAGGGCGCCGCGGCCGAACGCAAGCTGTACAACACCTTCCTGGCCTCGAGCTTCCGCACCTTGCACTTCGGCCTGACGTCCTCGCACGCGCGCGGCATGGCGATCCAGGTGAACTACCTGCTCGACAAGGGCGCCTTCGTCGCCAACGGCGACGGCACCTTCGCGGTCGATTTCAAGAAGATCAAGGCGGCGGTCGCCGACCTCGACCGCGAATTCCTCACCATCGAAGCCACCGGCGACTATGCGCGGGCGCAGGCGATGATGAAGAAGTACGTGGTGATCCGTCCGCAAGTGCAGAAGGCGCTCGACAAGCTGAAGTCCTCGGTGCCGAACGATATCCGTCCCTCGTTTACGACGGCGGCGAGCCTGACGAAATAGCAAGGAAAGTGGCGGCTTCGGATCTCCCGCAGCCGCCCGCATGGCATCGGCGCAACACTTGCGCTGCTTTTTACTTAACTTAAACTGAAGGCTCCGTCAATCCATACAAGCCCATGTTATAGTGACTCCATTGCCTGAGGGAAAGTATTTGCGCGCACCTGTCGTCGCCCGCGTCTTTCCACGGTGCTGCTGGAAACCACGACATGAAGACGAAGCCCACCACGATCGGCGCGCGACTGGCCATCGGCTACGGCGCCTTGCTCCTCCTGATCATTGCCTTGAGCGCCCTGGCGGTGCTGCGCGTCGGCCAGATCGGCAGCCTGCTCGACAGCGTCGAGGGCACCGCCCGCGCCAAGCAGCGCCACGCCATGGAGCTGCGCGGCAGCGTGCGCGAGCGCGCCACCGTCCTGCGCGACGTGGTGCTGGCGCCCGACGCCGCCGCCGCGGCCGGCCCCGTCAGCCGCATCAAGACCCACAACGACAACTACGCGCGCGCCGCCTCGACCCTGGACGCCCTGGTCCAGGACCTGGCGGATCTGCAGCCGGAAGAAAAGAAGGCGCTGGCCGCGATCAAGGAGCAGGAGCGCCGCACCCGGCCGCTGCTCGACCGCGTGATCGCCCTGCAAGCCGAGGGCCATGGCCAGGAAGCCGCCACCCTGCTGAACCAGCAGGCCGGCCCGGCCTTCGCGGACTGGATGGCCAGCCTCACCCGTTTCATCGAACTCGAAGACAAGCTCGCCGGCGACGGCATGGGCGCGGCGCGCGATCTGGCGTCCAGCTTCCCCGGCTGGATGGCGGCGCTGTGCCTGGCCGCGCTGGCGGCGACCCTGCCCTGCGCCTGGTTCATCGCCCGCGGCCTGGGACGCGCGGCGCCCCTGCCCGCGGCCGAACCCGCCGCTGCCCCGGTAACGCCGGTCCCATCGCGCAGTGCGGACGAGATTGTCGGCGCCATCGACGGCATCGCTTTCCAGGCGAATATCCTGGCGCTCGACGCGGCGGTGGAAGCGGTGCGCAGCGGCGCCTTCGACGATGGCGCGGCGCAGGAAGTGCGCGCACTGGCCGGCCGTGCCGACGCGGTGGCCGGCGAGATCCGGCGCCTGCTTGCCAGCCCGGCGGCGCAGCGCGAGGAAGCCGCGGCCCTGGGGGCGATTGCCGACGCGGCGGCGCGGGTGACGGCGGTGATGTCGGTCATCGTCCCGGGCGCCGAACTGCTGGAGACGGCGCGCCGCGAAACGGCGCTGCTGCGCGCGGCTTCCGCCGCCACCGCGCTGGAGCAGGGCGCGCGCCGCCTGGCGCATGCCATCGAGGCGCCCGGCGTCAGCCTGCAAGGCTGATTTGACAAGTTTGATCTTGTTAAAACAGAGAAAGATTTTCCTGAAAGCAGTGCTTGATATGGGGCTAGAATTGCCAGTAGGCATTTCACTGTCTCCGAAAGAAGCACCATGCTCAAGCCTCTCCTGCTCGCCGCGCTGTGCGTGGCCCCGGCCCTGCAGGCCGCGGAACTGACCGCGCTGGAACAGCGCTGGCTCAAGGCCGCCGGCCCCGTCCTCGCCTATTCCCAGCAACTGAAACTGCCGCTCGACATCACGGTGCAGCCGCAGCCGCGCGCGAACGACGTGCCGCTGGCGATGGGTTTCGACAATGGCCGTTGCAAGCTGGTCATGTCCCTGCGCAACAACCCGGATGCGGAAACCGTCCTGGCCGGTGTGCCCGAAGCCGAGCAGGCGCCCCTGATCGCGGCGATGGCGGCGCACGAGCTGGCCCACTGCTGGCGCCGCGCGCAAGGCGCCTGGCATGCGCTGCCGGCCGGCTTCGTCGAGGTGAACGAGGAGAGCGCCGCTGATGCCTCGCTGCTGGCGGCCTCGAAGGCGATGCGCGAGACCCGCCGCGAGGAAGGTTTCGCCGACCTCGCCGCGCTGGCCTGGACCCGCCACAGCAATCCGGACGAATACGCCCGCGTCTACCGCTGGCTGGCCGGCGTGCGCGACAAGGTCGCGGTGCCGCGCAGCAGCCACGACACCCGCGCCTGGGTGAAGCTGGCCGGGGACGGCGCCCGCTTCGGCCGGTCCGGCGCTCCGTTCGAGGATGCCGACAGCCTGTGGCGCCAGGGGCTGCTGGACGGTAAATAATGGCTGTGTTCGCGATCGTTGGGTGAACCAAGTCGCGTTGTCGAAGTCTTACGCATCGTCGAGTTAACTCATCTGGAGTGACGATGCAAGGCCCGCGCTTCGACGAATTGTTCGCTTTTCTGACCGCTGCGCCATTGTCCAGCAACGATCTGGGCCGACTGCGCGACTGGCTCGACAGCATCCGCGACCCGGCCGAGTGCCTGGCGCTCATTGAAGCGGCCGCGGCGGGCCGGCCGTGTCCACATTGTGCTTGCGCGCGTTTGCACCGGTCCGGCTTCGCCAGCGGCCTGCAGCGTTATCGCTGCCTGGGTTGTCGCCGCTCCTTCAATGCGCTGACCGGCACGCCGCTGGCCCGGCTGCGCAAGCGCGAGTGCTGGCTGCCTTATATCAAGTGTTTGCTGGAATCGCGCACCGTGCGCGACGCGGCGCTCGTTACCGGCGTGCATCGCACCACGAGTTTTCGCTGGCGCCACCGATTCGCGCCGGGCGCCGCCCGGCACCGGCCCGCAGCATTGACGGGAATCATAGAGGCCGACGAAACCTACCGCCTCGAATCGCAGAAGGGTTCGCGCACCTTGACGCGCCCGCCGCGGCAGCGTGGTGGCGCCGCCCAGCGGCGCGGCATCAACCGCGAGCACGATTGCCTGCTGGTGGCGCGTGACCGCATCGGCACGACGCTGGACTTCCATACCGGACGTGGTCCCGTGACCGCTGCGCAACTGCGCACCTGCCTGCAGCCGGTGCTGCCGGGCGACGGGCTGCTCATCAGCGATGGCGCTGCGGCCTATGTCCGGTTTGCCCTTGACGCTGGAATCATGCACGAATCCATCAACGTGCGGGCGGGCCGGCGCGCACGCGGTGCGATCCACATCCAGAACGTGAATGGCTGGCACAGCCGCTTCAAGAACTGGCTGGTGCGCTTCAAGGGCGTGGCCAGCCGCTACCTGGCGAACTATTCCGGGTGGCAGCGATTACTGGATGCGCAAGTGTTGCGTACACCAGCGCAGTGGCTATGTGCTGCGGTACGATAAGTTCAGTGAAGGCGGCAGTGAGTACATAACTAACGCGAACACAGCCTGAATAATCCCCGGGCACTGGCTGTACAGACACTTTTTCCATCAGCGTACGTTCTCGCACAGATGGTCCCTTGCGGTGGGGCGTTTAATGGACGCCATCACAACAACCGAGCACAAGGGACATCGACATGAACAAGCTCATCGCTACGCTGCTGGCCTCGGTGGCCGGCGCCACCATCGCGGCCGCGCCCGCCGCCGCCCAGACCAAATCGGACAACACGGCCTATCGCACGGCCATGCAGAAGATCGAGGCCGACCACAAGGCGGCCAAGCAGAAGTGCGACGCGCTCAAGGATGAGGACGTGTGCGAAGAGCAGGCCGACGTGGCCCGCGCCCGCGCCGAGCTGGCCGCCGTCACCAAGCACGACAACACCCCATCGAACCTGGAAGCCGCGCGCCGCAAGCTGGCCGACGCCGAGTACGAGCTGGCCGAAGAGAAATGCGACGCCATGAAGGGCAACGAGAAGGACAGCTGCGAGAACAACTCCAAGTCGGTGCGCACCGCCGCGCTGGCCGACGCCAAGGCCGGCCGCGAGGGCGCCGCCGCCACCACCGGCGGCAGCGGCACGACTGCCGCCACCGCGGGCAGCGCCGGCCTGGTCGCCAGCACCGATACCCGCGATCCGGTGAAGGCCGCCGCCGTCCAGAAGTGCGAAGAGCAGGGCAACAAGACCGCCTGCCTGGTCGAGAACAAGGGCACGGCCGACACCGCGCTCGAGCGCGCCGGCGAGAAGACCCGCGCCGCCGCGGTCGCCGTCGTCGACAAGACCAAGCAGGCAGGCCGCACCGTGGCCGACAAGACCCGTGAGATGACGGGCCGCGGCGAAAACGTCGCCGAGAATGCCGGCGACAAGACCGAGCGCGCCGGCAGCCGCGCCGCGACCGCCATGTCGGACACCGCGATCACCGCCAAGGTCAAGGCCGGCCTGGCCGCCGAGCCGGACCTGAGCGCGCTGGCGATCAAGGTCGAGACCGAGAAGGGTGTCGTGATGCTGAGCGGCTTCGTCGCATCGAAGGCCGAGGCGGATCGCGCCGAGAAACTGGCCAAGGGCGTGGACGGCGTGTCCAGCGTGAAGAGCAACATCAAGGTCAAGTAATCCACCTGGCCTGGAGCAGCCCGTACGCCCGGCGCGTGCGGGCTTTTTTACGTCATGGCGGCGCCCGTGCGTGTTTAGTTACCGGAGGTATAATTCTTCGCGTGAACAAACTGGAAGCCTTTGGCTACATTACCGCCCAGGCGGCGCGCGGGGAAATCAGCTTTCCCACCAGCGTGAACGCCGTGCTGCGCCTGCAGATTGCGCTCGACGACCCCGATTGCCATGTGGACGAGGCGATCCGGCTGGTGCTGTCCGAGCCGCAGCTGGCGGCGCGCACGGTGGCGCTGGCCAATACGGCCGCCTTCGGCAGCAGCGGCGGACAGGTCAGCAATGTGCGCGCCGCCGTACTGCGCATCGGCTACCGCCGCCTGCGCGGCCTGGTCGCGGCCCTGCTGGTGCGCCAGTTCGGCCACCGCATCGCCGACCCGGTCCTGCGCGCCAAGGCCGAGCAATTGTGGACCCACAGCGCCCAGGTGGCGGCGCTGGCCCAGGCGCTGGCGCGCCACGTCACCCGCAGCGATCCCGACACCGCGCTGTTCGCCGGCATCGTGCACGAGGTCGGGGGCTTCTACCTGCTTTCGCGCGCCGACGAATTCCCCGGCTTGCTGGACGACGATGCCGAGAACTGGGGCGCCTTGTGCGAGGACGTGGTCAGCGTCGAGGTGATGCGCAAGCTGGCGATTCCGGCGAATGTCGCGCAAGCGATCGGCGCCATGCGCGACGGTGTGTTGAATCCTGAACCGCACACCTTGCTCGACACCTTGCTGCTGGCGAACCGGCTGGCGCCGGTGGTGTCGCCGCTGGGCGAGGCGGAGCTGGATGCCGGGCTCCCGGCCATCGACGAGGCCACGTTGCAGTTGCTGCGCGTAGAGGCCGAGGAAACCGCCCTTGCGCTGGGCGAGGCGACGCTGGTCTGAACGTTCGATTCCATCCTGTATAGCGGGTTTGCAACAGGCTGGGCGCATCCTGCATGAGAAAGTGATACTATTGGGAATCAAAAATTTCCCTATGGAACCATCATGCATCGATCAGTCCTGGCGTTTGCAACGATCCTGGCAACTGGAACGGCGCAGGCCGGCATCCTCGACCTGGGCAGCATGGTGGGCAATGCCAACATTTACACCATCGGAAATTTCTCGGCGCCTTCGAGCGATGTGGAGGGCAAGGTGGTGGCCGGCGGCAACGTCAACATCAGCTCCTATTCGATCAATGCCAAGCCGAACAACAACGTCGACACCGGTGGCTATGCGCTGATCGCGGGCGGCGACGTCAAGCTCAAGGGCGGCTCGATCAACAATGGCAAGATGTACGCCGGTGGCAATGTCGACCTGCAATGGGCCGCGCAGCCGCCGCGCACGACCGAGAACCCGATCGATTTCGTGGCCTCGGCCGCCTATTACCAGACGCTGTCGGGCGACCTGTCGAAGGTAGCGGCTACCGGCAGCGTCAGCAAGCTGTGGAGCGGGGTGGTGGTCAGCGGCAGCGGCCAGGGTGGCGTGGACGTGTTCAATGTCTCGGCCGACATGTTCCAATATTCGAGCAGCTGGACCCTGGACAAGTTGGTCAAGGGCCAGACCCTGATCTTCAACGTCAGCGGCACCGACGCCACCTTCAACGAAGGCGGCATCAGCTTCGAGCCGCTGAGCGGCTACAACGTGCTGTTCAATTTCCCGGATGCGCTGACCCTGAACGTCAAGGGCATCATCGGCAGCGTGCTCGCGCCGAACGCGACCGTGGACGACAACTGGGGCGTGATCAATGGTCAGGTGGTCGTGGATACCTGGAACTCGACCATCCAGGTCAATTCGAATCACTACTTCACGCCGGTCAACCTGGCCGGCTTCCGCGACACGCCAACGCCTCCGATCGTGATTCCGGATGACCCGATCGTCGTGACGCCGGACCCGACCGACGTGCCGGAACCGGGCACCCTGGCGCTGACTTTCGCCGGCGTCGGCATGGCGCTGGCGGCGCGCCGCGTGCGCCGTCCTGCGGCACAAGCCTGCGCCTGATCCAGCCCCTTTATGCGGCGGCGCGCGCCGCCGCCGTCCGTCCCTGGGCCAGCATGGCCAGCGCCAGCAGCACCCCACTGAAGGCCAGGCCCGCCGCCACCCACTGCGGCGACGCATAGGAATAGCCCAAGGTCAGTGGAATCCCGCCCAGGAAGGCGCCCAGGGCATTCCCGATATTGAAACCCGACTGGCCCAGCGAGGAACCCAGCATCTCCGCTTCGCGCGAGTGCGCGATCAGGAGCACTTGGATCGGCGGCCCCAGCGCCAGCGCATTGGCGCCGGTGGCGAAGGCCAGCACCAGCATCGCCGGCTCCGACGCCGCGAACAGGCCATTGCACAGCAGCAGGGTCGTCATGCTCACCAGCAGGATCAGGATCGCCTGCAGCGGCGCCACCCGGTCCGCCAGCCGGCCACCCAGGTGCACGCCGACCGTCATGCCGAGACCGACCACCGTCATCACCATCGGGATGCGCGCCGGCGCCATGTGGGTGACGTCGGTCAGCAGCGGCGCGATATAGCTGAAGAAGGCGAAGAAGCCGCCGGTGCCGATCGAGGTGATGCCCAGCGCCAGCCACAGCGCGCCCTGGCGGAAGATGCGCAGGTCCTGCAGGATGCCAGTGCGCTCCTTGGCCGCGATCGGCGGCACCAGGCGGTGCAGGGCGAACATGGTGACAAGGCCAATGCACGCCACCACCAGGAAGACCGCGCGCCAGCTCATGTTGTGGCCCAGCCAGGTGCCGGCCGGCACCCCGACTACGTTGGCGACCGTCAGGCCGGTGAACATGGTGGCCAGCGCGGTCGCCACCTTGCCCTCGTCGGCCAGGCGGCTGGCGACCACCGCGCCGACGCCGAAGAAGGCGCCGTGCGGCAAGCCGGCCATGAAGCGCGACGCCATCATGAACTCGAAGTTCGGAGCGAAGGCCGACATCGCATTGAACACCGTGAACATCAGCATGAACCAGACAAGCACGCTGCGCGGCGGCCGGTGCGCCATCAGGCTCACCAGGGTCGGGGCGCCGACCACGACGCCGAGCGCGTAGGCGGTGATCAGGTGGCCGGCCTGCGGGATGCTGATTCTCAAGCCATGGGCGATGTCGGGAAGGATGCCCATGATGACGAATTCGGTCATGCCGATGCCGAAACCGCCGAGGGCGAGGGGAATGAGGCTTTTCTTCAAGGTGCGCTAACTGGTCTTTGGAGGAACCGGCCATTATGCGCCGCGGGAACGGCTGTGTCCGCTTTCGTGTCGTGATGGCTGGTATAGCGCGGGGATATGAAATACAGGCTAGTGCTCGTCGTCTTTCACATCCAGCCAGGCGATGCGTCCATGGCCGGTGTTGTCGAGCCGGGTGCGTAATGGTTCGGCGTCTTGCAGGGGCAGGCTGAAGGCGAAGCGCACGTCGTCGCCGTGCGTGACGTCGTCGAGGCGAGCCTTTGCGGCGTCGAGCTCGCGCCGGATCATGCCCTCGAGCGCATACGGCGCGGTGCAGCGCAGCCGCGTGAGTTTGATGATCGGCACTTTCTCGGCTTGCAACAGGGCTTGCGCGACACTGTCCGTATAGGCCCGCACCAGCCCGCCGGCGCCCAGCTTGACGCCGCCGAAGTAGCGGACCACGGTCGCCAGCACGCCTTCCAGGTCCTGGTGGCGCAGCACGTCCAGCATCGGTCGGCCCGCAGTACCGCTCGGCTCGCCGTCGTCGACCGCGGCGGATTGCCCGCCGGCCAGCAGGGCCCAGCAGACGTGGGCCGCGCCGGGATGCGCGGCGCGCAGGCTGGCGACGATCTGCTGGGCGCCCGCGCGGTCCGGCATGGGCTGGACGCAGGCGATGAAACGGCTCTTCTTGATGATGAGTTCGAAGTGGACGGGAGAAGCAATCGAGTAGGGCATGGCGCCGATTATCGGTGGCGCCAGCCCAATTGCCAACTGCCGAGGGTTAATAACTCAGATTGACTTGCAGGATCGCGGTGGTGCCGCTGGTCTCGTTCCCGACGATGAGCAGTGGCTTGCCGTTCGGCGATTTATCGGCCGGGATCAGGGCCAGGCCTTCCGGTCCCGAATCGCCGCCGGTTGCGGTGCGGGTGTTGAGGTAAGTGACGTAGCTGGCCGCCGACGGCTTGCTGACGTCATAGACCATCACGCCGCCGACGCGCTCGAGGCCGATGAAGGCATAGGTTTTCTTGCCGAAGCGGCCGACCACGACGCCTTCCGGCTCCGGACCCTTGGACGCGCTGCGGGCGTCGAGGTCGTTATTGTCGTTGCTGGCGTTGAACTTCACGTTGGCAAGCGACTGGGTGTTCTTCTCGAACTCGTCGCCGGAATCGTAGACGCGGGTCAGGTTGCTGTCCCAGATCGAGAAAGAGCGCGCGCCGAAGGCGTACAGCTCGTTGCACTGGCCGGCCGCATTCTTGCCGGCGCTGCCGCCGTTCGGCGTGGTGGTGATGCGCAGGCGGCCCAGGTTCGAGTCGAGGATCAGGTTGGCGGCGTCCGGGAAGACGGTCGGGTCGAGGCCGGCGGTGCAGTGGGTGCGCACCCGCGTCTCTTCGTTGAAGCCAGGCCAGTCGGCGCGCGCATCGCCCTCGTTGGCGGTGATCAGGTAAGTGTTGCCGTCGACGGTGAAGCGGGCGATCGCATCCGGCAGGTACATGCCCTTCACCGGCTGCGGCGCGATCTTGATGGCGGGAGTGCCGCTGTTGGTGTTGGTGCCGCCGTCCTCGTCCGAGGCATCCAGGCCCATGCCGACCACGTTGTGGTTCTTGGTGCCGAGCGGCTTGATTGCGGTGACCTTGGCGGTGGCGACATCGACGATGGCGACGGCATTGTTTTCCTGCAGCGTCACGTAGGCGGTGCGGCCGTCTTCGCTCACGGCGATGTATTCCGGCTCGATATCCTGGGCCGCGCTGGCGCCCGGGCCATAGATCCGGATCCCTTGCGCGCGCAGAGCTGCTTCCTGGCCGTTGAAGGCGCGGAAGTCGGCGGTCGCGACCGAGGGCGTGCCGCCGCGGTTGACGGTGATGACGCTGATCGAACCTTCCGGATCGACGGAACCAGCCTGGCCATAACTGTTCGGCTCGCCTTCATTGGCGACCAGCACGGTGCGGCCGTCCGGAGTGAAGGTCAGCATGTCGGGCAGGGCGCCGACCTTGACGCTGTTGACCAGCTTCAGGTCGGCGGCGTTATAGAAGGCGACCGTGCCGGGGCTGGTCTTCGGATCCGCCTCGATCGCCAGCGCGACCAGGCCGTCGTGGATGGCGACGCTGTTGACGCCCTTGCCGAGGCTGCTCACATTGATGGTGCCGACCAGTTTCGGCGTGGCGGGAGCGGCCAGGTCGAGCACGTCGACGGTGCCGTTGGCGCCATTGACCACGAACAGGCGCTTGCTGGCCGCGTCGAAGGCCGTGATCTCCGCCGCACCGACCGCGCCGCCGTTGTAGCCGCCGATCTTTTCCATGCTCAAGGTGCGGGGCGTCAGCTCCTCTTCGTCATCGTGGTCGCCGCCACAGGCGGTGAGCAGGGTGGCGGCGAGGATGGCGGCGCTCATCAGGCGCAGGGGAGTCGGCGGAGCGGACAGGGAGAAGATCGGCATGGTCGGGATTCCAGGGTTGAAAACCCGACAGCATAGGGAGCGTCGATGACAACGATGTGACAGTCAAAAACAAAAAAGGCGTCACGATTTCTCATGACGCCTTTCCTGCTGAATCTTTGGTAGGCCGTGCGGGATTCGAACCTGCGACCAACGGATTAAAAGTCCGCTGCTCTACCAGCTGAGCTAACGACCCGAAGAAGCCAAGATTATAGCGGCACTCTTGCGATTTTCCAAGGACTTCATGCGTGATCGTGCATGGGGCGGTGAAATGTCAGGTTTCGACGTGCTTGTCTTCTTCCTGCGCCTGCTCCATGGCTTCCGGTTCGAGCTTCTCGGCTTCCACGTTCAGCCGCACGAACAGGCCCCAGGCCGCCAGCAGGACCGCCGCGGCGACGCCAATCGAGGCAACCTGCGGTAATTGCTCGGGCTTCGTGTGGAGGAACTGGAACACGCCGACCAGGCATTCGACACCGAGCGATACCACGACCACGATCAGGAAGCGCGACAGGAAGCGGCGCAGGCGGGTCGGGGAGCTGACGTGCACTTCACGCTGGATTTCTTCCTCCAGCACGGTCTGGCCCAGTTCGAACGCGGCGACCGAGATCGTCAGCAGGCCGACGCATTCCAGGATGAGCTGGAAGCGTTCTTGTACCGACTGGTAGCCGTCGCCGAACAGGGCCGACCAGATTTCCACCGCGGCCAGCACGATCAGGCCGAAGCCGCAGATGAAGAAGAGCAGGGCGATGAAGACGTAGCCGAGCGAGCTGATTTTTTGTAAGTACTTCACCGGACACCTCGATATGGATTGTCTCGGGACTGTACCATTGGCAGGGACTTCTCTTCTGTTCGGCCAGACACCAAGGAATTAATAACGTCGTGCCTGGGGCGGCGGTAACGCGGGCGTCTACATGTCGACGATGGGGCTTGTTCTGCTTGTTGATCAGGCACTCACCATACAAAAAGAATTGCCTGCTTCAAGTACAAACCATCATGCCTTTAATCGAATTTCAACCGCATGTCTCCCCGTGAGACGTGAACAACTTCAAAATTCATACATCACCTCTTGAAAATAGTCTTCGAGTTTCCGTGCTTCGGGTCAATAATGTCGATTTGGCCAACCGCGGGATTTTTCATGAGCGCGCATTTCTCATAGCCTTCCTAGATGTTGCCAGGTCGCAAATCTTGGCCAACAACGCCTCGTACGATTTCGCAGGTGCCTTAGGCATAGGAGATACTAGGTTCACTCCATCGTTTGCCAATGCTAGCTGCAAAAAATTGATGCTTATCACAAGCGTACCTGTCGGACGCACTTATTGAGGTTTCATGAAGATGGCTACATCAAAGGAACGTACTTCATAGCTCAAATTAATTTGACCCCACTTGAAGCGCCATGTACGCGTCCCAGTCTTTATATTATTAGGTGGAGCTCCAACTTGCTTTTTTATGAAATTCGATAGCAGATGATATTCATCTGTCATTGCCTTTTCACTTACATCATCCCAACTTTTCATAGGACGGTCTAACCAGCGCAATAATATCCACTCAATCCTTTTTCCTCGCAACGAGATGAAAACGCCAAATCTCATGTCGTCCGCCTCAGATTCGACATAGTAGTAAATACCTCCAGCGTCTTCTCGTTTCTCAATTAAACCTTCTTCGGCAAGGGCACGTAAGTCTTCATAATCAGACGCGACAGAGATATCTTTCTTGCCGAGCTTGACCTTTCCTTCAATGAGATTAATCATGGGCTTGTCAACTCCATAAGTGGGCCTTTTTCCATACTCATACGATCTTTTGCGGTGACGTAATACTGCGTTCCGCCACCTGGTCCATATTGGTCATTAGCTAAGGCGTAGGCTTTTCCTACGCAGAGATCCTCTTTTAGCGTGAATGCTTGCACCTTCTGTCTCGGGCCGAACGGGAATAACCTAGAGTTTTTTCCAGAATGCCCTACTTGTGTCGCCTCATGATATGTGCTAACGGATTTCTTCGATGCGGTAAGAGTCGACGCGTCAGCAAAGAATCCACCTGGCTTCGGGCCGTAAGGATATAGTGTATAGACAGTGGTTCCTTTAGGCAGGATCACATTTGACCAACGATCCTTGTTAGGGTAATGATCGCCGCTTTGAAAGCGTGCCGCACCGCGCGACGGATTTTTCGTATTTCCACATGGCGTTCCACTGCATGCAGGACAAGCCGCCTTCTTCTTCTTGTTCCGCAAACCCAGCGGGTCAATCCAGCCCGTCGGATTAGGCGCGTACTGATAAGCATTCATCCCGCCGAGTAGGCCGATAGGATCAGACGTTATGTAACGTGCGCCGTCCGGATCGTAGTACCGATGCCGGTTATAGTGCAGCCCCGTCTCATCATCAAGGTACTGCCCCTGGAACCGTATCGGATTCCGTACCCCGGCCTTGTACGCCGCCTCGCTGATCGCTTCCTTCGCCTGCCCCCACGCCTTGTACTGCGCCGACCACGCGACCTTGCCTTCATGGTCGGTCAACTCCTGCGGCGTGCCCAGATGATCGCATTGATAGAAGGCGATCTCGTCCCTCTCGAACGGCTCGGCTTCCTGCTCGCACTCGCCGTTCCATAGTGGATCGAGCGCAATGTCATACTTACCGTCGTTGCCCGCCATCAGCGCTTTCACACCCGTAGTAGGCGGCAGCCGAAGTGCCCGGTGTCGGGTGGCCTGTAACAGCGGCACGAAGCTGTCGCGCTCGTACACATAGTGGACCGTACGTTCGCCCGCCACATGGCCCCGGTGCACGCTGCTTTCCAACGCCAGCGTGTCGCCGTCCCAGCCGTACATGGTCCGGGACGTCTCCCGGAAGGCAGTGCTTTCCATTGTCCCGCTGTGCTTGGCAATGCGCCGCCCCAGTGGATCGTAGGCAAAGGTGGTGACGCCATGCCAGGTCCTGGCGCGGGTCATCCGGTTGAACGCATCCCATTCATACTCGGACCGAAGGCCGTCCTGGGTACGTTCTACGACGTTGCCGCGTTCGTCATGGCGGTAGCGGACACTGGCATATTCCTTGAGCAGGTTGTCCAGCAGCTTCGGCAGCGGTGCGCGGCGGGTAACGGGCTCCTGCTGCGCGGTATCGGCTGCCTGGATATTGCCCGCTGGGTCGAAGGCGAAGGTTTCATGACCCAATGCGCTGTTTGCCGCCAGCAGCTGTCCGACCGGGTCGTAGCGGTATTCGACGCGGCCGCGCCGGTTGTCTTCGAGGCTGGTCAGCTGGCCGGATGGGTCATAGCGGTAACGTCGCAGGATCGCGGCTTGCATGCCGACCTGGACATCGGGCCGGTACGGGGTGGGGGAGAAATGCCCGTTCTTCCGGCTGACCTGCGCGATGGCGCCGAGCTGCTGTTCGATCAGGCGCCCAAGCGGGTCGTACTTCATCGTTTGCAGCAGGCCGTTGGCCTGGATGCGGCCGGTTTCCTGGTACAGCGCGTCGCGCTCGAAGGAGACGAGGTCTTGCCCGTCGAGCAGCAGGCCGTGCACGTGGCCGGCGCCGTAGGTCAGCCAGTCGATGCGAAGGCCGTCGGGGCGGGTGGTGCCGGTGCGCTGGTTGAGTTCGTCGTGGTGGTGGTGCCAGACCGCGGTGCGTTTCTCAAGGTGGAACGGGCCCTGGTAGTGCTGGTGCTCGCGGACCAGGTTGCCGGCCGCGTCGTAAAACCATTGCAGCCTGGCGTGTTCGTTCTTTGCTTCGGCCAGCTGGCCGTTGGCGTTGTAGGCGAAGGTTTCGATTTGCTCCAGCTGGCCGGGGGACGCGGCCCGGCGTTGCACGAGCCGGCCCATGGGGTCGAAGTCGAGCCGCGTGGTGACGCCGGCTTCGACGGTTTCCGCCAGCACGCCGCTGGCTTCGTCGTAGCGGTACTCGGTGGCCTTGCCGTCGAAGCCCTGTTCCTGCAGCAGGCGGCCGACCGGGTCGTACTGGAAGCGGTAAACGCTGCCGTTTTCGTTTTCCAGTGCGGACAGGCGGCCGAGCGCATCCCACTGATAGTGCAGGCGGTGTCCCAGCGCGTCGGTGCGCTTCGCGATCAGTCCGGCGGAGGTGTAGCGGTAGGCAGTAGTACGTTGCAGTGCGTCGGTGTGCGCCAGCAGCCGGCCTTCGGCGTCGTGGCGGAACTGCTCCTGGCTGCCATCGGGGTGGTTGACGGCTTCGAGCTGTCCGGGATGATTGCCGCTATCAGTGCCTTCGCTGTGTGCTTGCGCCAGCGTTTCGGCGCTGAGCGGAGTGTAGCGGTAGCGGGTCTCGTTGCCGGCTGCGTCGATGCTCTTGACCAGGCGCTTGCGGTTGTCGTATTCCCACTGGCTGCTGTGCCCCGAACAGTCGGTGTAGCTGGCGAGCTGGCCGTCCGGAGTGTAGGCGAGCTTCTTGACTCCACCTTTGGCATCGAGGACTTCGATCGGCCGGCCGGCCTTGTCGTACGCGTATTGGGTCTTGTTGCCGAGCGGGTCGGTTTCTTCGACCAGCTGGCCCTGGGCATTGTAGTCACGCTTCCAGGTGCCGCCTTCGCAGTCGCGGATACCGGTGACCCGGTGCTGGCCGTCATACTCGAAGTGGACTTGGCTCCCGTCGGCGCGCGTGTGCGTGAGCAGGTTGCCGTGGTCGTCGTAACGGTGATGCTCGCTGCTGCCGTCGGCGTGGATGTGGCGGACGACGTTCTTGGCGTCGTCGCGGAACAACCATTCCTCGCCCTCGTCCGGATACACGATGCGATACGTATAGCCGGCAATGTCGTAGTAGTAGCGGGTCTCGTGGCCGAGCGCATCAAGGACATAGGTCAGGCGGATGTTCTTGTCCCACTCGAGCCGGGTGTCGTCGCTGCCATCGTCGGCCCACTCGCGGATCGCCTTGGCATGAAGCCCGCTGTCAATGCTGGTGTCGTAGGCGAGGTTCATGCCGCGCCCGGTGCGGTCGGTGTAGCGGGTGACGAGGTGGCGGTCGTACTGGTATTGCCAGGCGGCGGCGTTTTCGTCCTGGGCGCGGACCAGGTCGCCGAGATTGTCGTAGTCGTAGGCGGCGAGCTGGCGCAGCAGCTTGCCTTCCTTGATTTCCCAGAGCGCGCGGATGCGGTCGCTACCAAGGTCGATCTGGGTGCCGACATGGGCATTGATAATCTCGCCCTGCTTGCTGATGATGTCGCTGAGCACCTCCTCGCCGGCGTGAGGGCCATTGGCAACGACGTGGTCGTAGCGCAGGCCGAGGGCGGCGCCATCGCGGGAATGCAGCGCGATCAGCCGGAAATGCTCCCGGCCCTGCTCGGCCGCCTTGGCGCGTGCGGTGTCGATCAGCTCGTAGGTTTCGCGCCAGGGGCTGGGTTCGCCCTCTGGCAGCGGCTTGCCGAAGTCGAGCGTCAGCAGGGTGGGGCTATGCGGGTGAGCGTGATTTGTTCGACCGGGTCGTGGTGACGCTGGCCGATGCCAAGGTACGGGTAGCGGTGCGTGCGGCCGTCGGCCGCGTGATAGAGCAGGGCGTCGGGCTTGCCCTGGCCGACGACGTCAATGCGGGTGCTGTACGGGGTGAGCCAGCGCGCGCCGAGATTGCCGCGGTCATAGGCGATCAGCTGGCTGCGGTAGGTGCGGCTCCAGGTGATGGGGAGCGGCGCATCCAGCACGAAGTCAAGATGGGTGAAGGTTTCGGCGCCGGTGGCGAAGCTGATCGAGTGCGCGGTGCCGCCTTTTGCCGGGCACAGCTTGCAGGCATTGGCGTCGCCCGTGGCCGGGCGTTGCCGGCTGGTGGCGCCCAACTCGTGGCCGGGGTTAGTCTTCTTGTGATCCGCACCCTTGCTTGATGGGATCATCGCCGCGCCCCGCTTCTTGTGCTTGGTGACCGCGTCGCGCAGCCGCGCCAGTATCCACCGGATGCTCATCTGAGTCTGTTCGTCGGCCAGGGCGGCGAGCTTGCCGCGAAACGCCGGTTTGAAGTTGGTCAGGTGATCGACCATGCCTTTCACGCCCGCTTTTGCGCTTTCCGGCAGCTGGCTGGCCGCCGCCGCGATAACGTAGTTCGCGCTCATCTTGTACTGCCGGCCGAGGGCGCCCAGCATGCGGCGCCAGCTGCTTTGCGCTTTTGGGTCATGCAGTTTGGTCTCCACTTCCGCCGGGGTGGCGACGTCGAACAGCGGTTCCTTGCCGATGCAGCGATTGAGGACATTGATCAGGTCGTCGGCGATGCCGTCGGCGGTATTGGCGCAATCGTCCAGGATACCGGCCAGCTTGCTCATTGCGCTGTCGACGAAGGTATCGATCTCGCCGGCCAGCCTGGCGTTGAGGTGCACGGCCAGCACCTCGATCAGCGCGCTGCCGAGATCCTTGACGCCCGAGGCCAGCTTTTGCCGGACCAGGTGCAGCGCCGGCCGCAGGCTCATGCGCGCCGCGTTGCCTGCCCCCGGTGCTATTCCGATCAGGTTGATGCCAAGGCTTACCCATAGCAGGAAATCAATTTCCTTGGCACCCTTGGCGAGGCCCTTCTGGATTATCGCCACGATGTCCATGATGGCGTCGATCAGCGCCATGATGTTGCCGATTACCGGCAGGCTGCCGGCGACGGTGCTCAGGCGCTCCAGCGTGAAGTAGTCGTTGCTGATCTTGCGCAGCCATTTGTCGAAAGCGGCGGCACCGGCGCCGACGTCTTGCTGGTCGATGGTGTCGAGCGGGGCGACTGCGACTTCCGGCGCGCGCTCGGCGGGCTTGGCCGGGGCCTGCGTGAGTTCGGTCATGGTGGCTTTTATATGACGGATTTTTTCGGGTTCGGGGACGGTACTTCAGCGCCCATGCGCGGCAGCGCTCCGGGCAGACTGACGATCGACGCGATGGCGGCGGCAGACTTGCCGACACTTGACGCGCCGGCTGTCGCACCGCCTGCGAGCTTGCCCACAACGTTGGCCAAGGCCGCCGGTCCTGCAGCGGCCAGCAGTGCTTGCGCGCCGCCTTTTGGCAGTGATTGCACCGCGCTTGCTGCTTGCTGCGCGGCTTGCGCAATCGTGCCGAGCTTGCCGGCTGCGCCATTGAGGCTGCTCGCCGCAGCTTGTGCGCCGGCGAGCAGTCCAGGGTTCTGCGCCCTGGTCGTCGGCGCTGGCCGGTCAGACGTTGCTGCAGCGTCAGCGCCAGCCTCGGGCAGCGCCACGGTCGGCCATTCGGTTCCCTGGCCGAAGTAGCTGTCTTCATCCCACGGGTCGCGCGGGTCCTTGCCATAGCTGACCGTGGCCATTCCCATCGGCAGGCCGGCTACGCTGGCAAAGCCGTCGCCATCGAGCGTCCCCTGGTGGGTACCTCCCTCGGCGTCGACAACTGTGTAGTCGCCTTGCCGGATGCCTTGCTTCTTGCTGCCTGCCGGGTTCACGTACTGGTGATACAGGTCGAGCTGCCCCGGCGCCAGCTGCACAGGCTGCGGCAGGGCCGGCGTGCCTTCGCTCTTGCCAGGCTCGAAGCTATGATGCGCCGCGTGTTGGACCCAGTTGCCGCTGGTGCCATGGACAATTCCCGATGCGTTCCAGCGGCTGAAACTGGTGCCGCCGTTGATCACCACCTCTTCCTTGGCCGTGATCGTGATCCGGTTGGCGGTATGGGTGATGTTGAGCTTGGCCAGGACGTTGACGCTGTCCTTCAAGGCGGTGATGTCGATGTCGGCGCTGGCCGCCACCAGCTTCATGCCGGCCTTGTAGGCAAACATGCGCACCGCTTCCTTGACGCTGACGAGCAGGCTCTTGCCCGCGCTCAGGCTGGCATGGCCGCCGCTGCTCAGAGCGGTGTGCTCCACGCTCATCAGGTGGGTGGAACCCTGCGTACTGGTTTCGATGCCGGCGGGGCTGGCTAGAAGCAGGTGGGGAGCCTGGAATTCCGGGAATTCGCCTTGCGCGGGCGTGCCACCCTGGCCTTTGATGGCCTCGACCTGCGCCTGCAGCGCGGCGACGACCTGGTCCTGGTCGCCCGGCTGGTGTGCCTGCGCCTGTTGCGCGACCTGCGACAGGCTGTCGTGCAACTCCTGGCCCTGGGCCATGCGCCCCACCGTTTCGGCCATGTCGGTGATATGGGCGCGGGCGTTCGGCCGTCCTTCGGTGCTGAGCAGCAGGCCTCGCTGCGCGCGCACCGCACCAATGCCGTCGGTACGCAGCTCGAAGCCCTGTCCGCGCGCATCCTTGCGTCCCGCATTGTCTTCGATGCGCTTGATATGGCCGAGACTGAGCTGACTTGCCAGATGGTCGCTCTTGAGCTGAGCCTGGATCTGCCCCTCCGTGTCGTCCAGTACCAGATGATTGCTGCGTCCGCCAGGCATATTGCCCCCGCCCGCCGTCAGCTCGCGGCTTCTAAGCCCCGTCAGGGCCCGCTGTTCGGGCAACTTCCACGGAGGCATATAGCTCTGGTTGTAGACGGAGCCGGTCACGATCGGATGGTCGGGATTGCCGTCGAGCCACTGCACGATGACTTCCGAGCCAACTCGCGGATGGCTGGTCAAACCCTTCTCGCCACCGGCCCAGTTGCTGCTTACCCGTACCCAGCAGCTACCACTCTCGTCGCGGTCCCAGTGAAATTTGACCTGGATGCGGCCGTACTGGTCCACGTTCAGGCTGCCTTGGCCTTCCGAGCCCACCACGGTGGCGGTCTGCAGAGCCAGCAGTCTGGTGTCAGTGCTGTTGAAGCCGCGTCCGGGACGCCAAGGCAGGGCCTTGCTCTGGCAGAGAAGGCGACTCTTGTACTCTGCGACCGTGTCCTTGCCTTGGAGGTAATTGTTGCTGGCTTCGTGATGTACTTCCAGGATCAGGAACTCGCAACCTTCATTCTCATTGAAATGGTCGAACAGCCTGAACCATCTGCCCGGGGCGGCGCGCCGGTTATTGCCGTGCGCTTCGTACAACTTGCCGCGGGCTTCGATTTCTTCCATGCGCAAGCGCGCAAGCTGGTTGGCGCCCGACTGGTGCTTGAAGCCGTAATGCCCCTCATAGCTGTGCACCTCCAGCCGTGGAATATCGCCTTGTTGGTTAATGGTTACGGTATCCGCATGTACCGGGCGCGGATTCTTGAAATCGAAGCCGCTCACCGCCGCCTGTCCGGACGCCCACTGGCGCACTGCGCTCCAGTGGTCAATCGCGTCCTCTTCGGCCGCTCCACCGGCGCCATGGAAGCGGATGCTGGGCGACGGCCCGTCGATCGGCGCAGACGTGCGCGTGTCGTCGCAGACCTTCAGCATGTGACCTTCGCTGGTATGCTCGTACCAATAGCTGTAGCCCGCCGCTTCCCAGCGCCGGCACAGGTAATTGTGATCGGTCTCATCCCATTGGGTAGCCATCGTGAACTGCGGCTGTTCGCCGGCGACTTCCCAATCGCAGGCCGGCAGGGCGCCGTAGCCGTCGAAAATCGTTTCCGCTTGCTCGCGCAAGCTCTGCGCATGAAACAAGCGGTTGTTCCGGCGCAGGCGTGTATAGGCCAGCCATGGCACCAGCACGGCTTCGTAGAAGGCCACTCCACCATCCGTTTTAACCAGCTTGAACGACGTGACATAGCCGGTAAACGGACGCAGGGTGCCGTCAGCCTGCACGAGCGAGATGCACAGCAGTTTGCCGTGCATCGCCTCAAGTTCTATCCTGGCATCGTCGCTCAGGAGTTCCACCTTGAATTCGAAGTCACGTGACAAGTATTCCGTGCCGGCGAACCGGTTTACCATCAACTTGGCTTGCGGGCCGTCGCTCCGCGGGAACGACAGGCGTAGCAGGCGAGTGCTTTGGTGGGACTCCAGCAGTGCTTGCAGGTCAGTCATCGGCTTTGTCCCTCAGGAGATCTGGGTATTGTTGACTTCGAGATGTTCGAAGTAGCTGCCAGTGAATCCGCCTACTTCCAGCGCAGGCGGTCGCCGCTGATCCGGGTACTGATACAGTCGCACAAGAGCACGTCGAGACTCGATCATGCGGATGAGCAAACGATATTATTTGGGACGTTGCCGTGGATTGGCTTGACTAGACGCAAGGTCGCCTAGGAATTGAAAGTCGTTGCGCAGAGCACGCCACAACGCAAAAAGCCCACGAACCGAAATTCGTGGGCTTCCTGTTTATTCGTGGTAGGCCGTGCGGGATTCGAACCTGCGACCAACGGATTAAAAGTGCCAGTAGCGGCCACGATTGCACGGTCTCTTCTCTAGCATTCTATCTGGTTGTGTCAGGTATGTCCTTGCTCCGCCAGATTCATGCTTGCATGGAACGGTTTTGGTCGGCTCGGCTGCAACTTTACGGTGATGGATTCCGCTTGACCGTATTTTCCCTAGGCCCGACCAGAGAGTGACCAGAACCTCGTGCTGAGATGGTACCGGGAGCAGTTCTGAATTCAAGTGAGCCACGGCAATTTGTACGTCCGCATATCTCACACTCAGCTGGGCCTGAGGCTAACAAAGGGCGCTAAACTAGCTCCAGCGGAACAGCAACTGCTACTGCTGAATGACCGCAACCTATAAAAGGTGCTAACTACGTTACCCGTCGCAGATCGACGGTCAGTTGCAGTAGCTCAGGTCGACCGTTCCGTGCAGCATCAGGTTTCTCACCCCAAACGGCTACAACCTATGGATCGGTATCCAACGCCGGCGGTAAGCCGAGGCAAGCACGCGCCCTAGTCCTCTATGCTCAAAATGATGCAATTTGAAAACTATCCTCCGCTTGCTCAACTAGAGGCAAGGCGCACGATTGAGTTGGCCTGGCTTTGAAAAAATATGAAACTTTAAGTTATTGTTTTTAAAGGACTTTTTTCATCTACCTAGCAAAAAACTAAATTCTCGCTAAATCGACAAATTTTTCCGAAAAAAGAGGGTTACAATGCAAGCCACTGGTCTTCGGCCAAGAAGTGAACCAGTGTCTAATCCACGCAACCCTCTATAGGAGTTTACCATGGCTAAGCAGGATGAACATCAGCGTCGCATTGAGGAACTTGAGCGCCAAGTTAAGGGCTTGCAACGTCAGACAGGTATTTTGCATGCCAAAGTCGAGATGACAACCAATAAGCAAGAGCGCCGCATTCGTGACCTCGAAATCAAGGCCCATGTGGCACAAGGCGTGCCACAAACGAAAGTTGCTAAAGTTTATCAACTGAGCCCGGGCCGCGTGAACCAGATCGTCAAGAAGCTGGCTTAACTTAAACGCGCTCCAGGTGAGAGAGGGTGTTGCTATGCAGCACCCTTTTTTATGCGGCCTATTTGCATGCCTAGCACGCCCTGCACACCGCAATGGCGTCAATAGTAGAAGCCGTAATCCAGTTCTTCGTAGCGAAGTGCGTCCACGAAAATCTGATTGGGGTCGGGGGAGCGGCGGATATCCGCCATTTTCAAGAAGATGCGTTCGGAGCGCTGGCCCGTCGATTGCGCGTAGGGCCGACCCGTCAGGAACTTGGAGTTGTCCAGGGCAAGCATTGCGTCGTCCAAAGGGATTTCGATCTCGACAAACCCCCCGTCTGGAGCGCTGCCGAGGGCTTTACTTAACCCCGCTATGTGCACGACGACCCCTTCCGACAGGAGAGCATCCATCCCGGCCACGTTGCCGCCGTAATTGCCCGCCGCGTTTGCTGCATCGAGAGGTGTCAGGTCGACTACGTAGGCGTTCATTGGGTTCTGGTAATAGACAGCGCCGCCCGCATTCGTGTTCAGTGGTTCTCCAGACCAGTATTCGATGATCTCCTTGTAGCGCGGGGGAAGATTGGGAGCCTTCTCGAAGATGCAGCCGCGCAGGCTAGCGGGAATGCTCACTCGCTCCGAGTAATCGGCGTCGCCGGTGCGCAAGCTGGCGACGAGCAGGGCGTCCTCCGGCAACGGGGCGAGACTAAGCTTGTGGGTGGCCTTGAGATAGTAGCCCTCCTTGCGGGTGAGATCCGTTGCTTCGTTGTCCGCCAAGCAGCAGCGGTCGTAGTAGTCGAGATCCTTGATTTTCAGGACGGTCGCCATCGCTTGCTTTGTTACGTAGATCGTGACGGTCATAGGTATTTTTCAGTGATTGGTGATGGGGCGGGGTAGTCGATAACGGTGAAGCCCTTGCGCATCAGCTTGAGCTTGTGACGCTGTTCGATCTGCGGCCGATGTGGGGCGTAATGCGTTAAGTTGCGGGATGCGGTGACGCGGCTTGCTCGCTTCGTCCTGATGGCCCGCCGGATGGCTTCTTCTCCAATGAACGCATCGAAGTAAAACCGACAGTTGCCGAACGCTGCACGGTCAATGTCGTACTGCGGTCCCTCGACTGCAAACTGCATTGCCTGGACGTGGGAGGGCATCAAGACGAGTTGGATTACCTTGTCGGTTCGTCCTGACTTTCCGATGAAGTAGCGCGGGCCGTTCCCGATCCTGGGCAGCTCCCTGAACACGTAGTCGAAGGCGTCCTGAATCCGGTCCATTTCCCGGCTGTCGGTTGCGATGAGGTCTATATCGGTGAAGTCGGGGTGTACGGCGGGGCAGACGATATGCTTGAGTAGCCCACCGAAGATGTAGACGTTCGGCACGCGCATCAGGTAACGCACCAGTCGCCCGGTTTCCCAGGTTGTTGAGTAGTTGCAGGTCATGAGGTCGGTCCTTGAGTGATCGTGCTTGCTATTTCTTACCTCGTCGGGGTGGGTCTTTTTCGTCAGCGGACGACGCAGCGGCTTCGTTTCCCCCGGCCTTCTCTTCCTTGCCCGCTGGCTCCGATTCGACCGGCTGCCCCTGCTCGGCGAGCACTGACGCTTTCCAGGCAGCCCAATCGCCGGATATAACATGACGGCCTTCCGTGTCGGGAGCGAGGGTGAGCAGGCCTTCGGCGCGCAAGATGGCGGCGAGAAATCCTGCGTTATTGCTGGATCGGCCGGTAAACGCCGTTTGGAGCAGCTTGGAAGGGAAAGGTTGCTCCTGCGGATGCGTGGCGAGACAGGCTTCGACGTTGCCGAAGGCCACGACTTCCTTGCTGAAGTAGCCGCCGCCCTCGTTACCCACGATCCTGAACGACGGGTCCTGGCGTTGGCTGTCGGTCAGGATTTGATAATGGATTCCGCCCTCGGCGTGTTTGCCCAGCTTGTTAGCCTTGGCGGACTTAAGCAGCCAGCAGGGCCGGAGGCCGGAAGCTCCGGTCGTTTCGGCGGGTACATCGCCGATGCTTGTCGTGTCTGTTTGGTTCATTCGGTTTCTCTACAGGTCGTGTGAGTAGGTGGGATAAGAAAAACCCGCGCCGTGTGACTCGTATAGGGCTTTCGGTGATGCTCTAGCGGCGCGGCGCGGCGCGGTGCGTGCTGACCGTCCGGCAGCTCTAGCGCCGGAAGCTCAGCGTGAACGTCAGGTCCAGACTGCTCGGCAGGAATGCCTGTTTGATGTCGGGCAGTGCGTTCGGTAAGTTGTTCGGCATAGTCGCCCGGGCCGATCCGGTGGGCTTTTTGCTCGACCATTGCAAGTTCGGAGGAGCGATGTATTTCTTCATTGGTTAGGGTTCCTTGGGTACGCTGAAATGGAAAAGCCCCTTGTCCGGATTGCGGGCAAGGGGCTCTATGAGGTGTTGCAAATAAATAATATATGACCGGAAACGCTGCACTTTCGAACCTTGCTAGGTGCAGTCAGTGCCTTGCGCATCAGCCCAGTGAGTACCGATGTTATAAACACAACGCAGTTGTTTATGAACGCGCGGCATTTGCCGGGTGTAGAGACAGGTGTGCATAAGGTCGCCACAGCGTCGAAAGGGTCGTCTCCCGCTATCATTTGCGATACCCACGATAGCGCTTTGGCTCGCTGGGTATAAGCTTGAAGATCGCTCTTCATCCTGCGCGCAGTGTCGAAGGCCTGCAGAAAGTTCTTGATCAAGGAATTCGCTTTTCGCAGGACTATGATCTCCCCGTATGCCTTTCAAGAGGCTTGCGCAGATGCGTATAGCGCTGCTTTAGCAAGCACGGCCTAAGTGCGCCGTGAACGCAGGGCTGCCATGCAGTGACAAGCAGCAATGGCCGCGCTCGGCTGGAACGCGCTGGCTACTTCCAACTAGCAGACCTAGGCGCATGACAGTGGAAGGAAGGCTTCCTCACTTGGTCCAAGCAGCGCGCCTGAAGCTCTTTCCTCTTCCCTATGTCCTTACTGGGTCATAGCTCAATGTGTGTAAATTTTCACTGACAGTGAAAATTTCGATTGATTTCTGCACTACGGCTGTGTTTTAATAGCTTCAGGCCGAGTGATACCGCTCGGATGATGTTCGATGTATGTGTACTTCAGTACCCGAAGTTTGATAGCAAAGAGCTGCTTAACGATCCTGGACGTTCTCAGGATTGCCCACTTCCAGAAGTAGGCTAAATTCCCCGCAACGGGCCGCATTGCCCGAAGCGACAAGTGCCAACCGACCGCGAGCCAGTTGCGATGTGCAGCGAACGAACGGTGGGGCAGCGCTCGAAGGGTTTCGACTGGTAATGGGCTTGTTATGTCGGGCTGGCACCTTCCGGCTTATTTGCTAACGGGGCAGGGCAATTTCGCCCGGATTGAAGGACGCTTATTATGCAGCCACATACTCTCGAAACAAGTATCCGCACGTTGAAAAGCCTGCGCGATACGTATCATAGCCAGCTCGACATTCGTGCAGTTGCTGAGTTGAACACCGTCATCGCTGAATTGGAGATTGTCAGCCGACAGGAAGGATCGGAGCGCAGAAAGGTAGCTTGCTATCGCGCGTTTCAAGTAATTGCAGAATTCCTTCGTCTGGTTAGCAACATTCAAGACCTGATGTGATGTTTAGCCGAGCTCCTGCACAACAAGCCCATTAATTTTTTTGATTGAATATCATGAACCTTGGCAAAGCGATCCAGACTAGTCGCCAACGTCGTAGGCTTTCTCAAGAGGCACTTGCGAAGCTGGCCGGGTGTTCGGTTTCCTATCTTTCGATGCTTGAGAACTCCAAGCGCGACCCAACCATATCTACGGTCGAGAAGATTGCAGCTGCACTAAAGGTTCCTGTCGAGATTTTGTTTTTTCTTGCTGCCGAGAAGGGCGAACTTGCAGGCATCAACAAGGAGCTCGCGGGACAGTTAGCATTGACAGCTTTGGAGCTTTTGGATGAAAAAGCCCCCGAACAGTGACAAGAGTGTTCCGTATTATCCGTGCGAGCCAATCCATAGTATCGCTGCGCTCGAAATGGCGTTGGGAATACCTGAGCGATGGTTAAGGCGTATCGCTTCGGCAGCAAATCAATCCTATCGACTAGCAGCGGAAGAGATAAAAAAAGACGGAAGCAAACGGCAGACCTTCGACGCTTATCCGCGCCTGAAATATGCCCAAAGACGCATTAAAGATCGCATTCTAAGCCGTGTTGAGTACCCAGATTACTTGAACGGAAGTCTTAAAGGGCGCAGTCCTCGTAAAAATGCTGAAGCCCACGTAGGCGCAAAAATTACAATTGGCGAAGACATTGCCAACTTTTTCCCGACAATTTCGTCTACGCTTGTGAAGGCGATGTGGCGCGGCCTTTTCGGGTTTTCTGAGGAGGTCGCAAATCTCTTGACGCTGCTCACGGTGAAGGATGATGGCGTCCCGCAGGGAGCCGTCACCAGCTCCTACTTGGCTAACCTGGTCTTTTGGGCTAGGGAACCCCAACTCTACAAGCAGTTTCGACGGCGCGGCTATCGATACACCCGCTACGTCGACGACATTAGCGTTTCATGTAAGCGGCGCATTACCGATAGCGAGAAGTCGGAAATTATCTCCAGTGTCTATGCGATGCTCCGCAGCGCTGGCGTGCAACCCAAGCGCCAGAAGCATGAGGTGCACACAGCAGGGACGCGAATCGTAACAACAAAGCTCGTGCATAACGTCAGAGTTTCTTTGCCTAAAGAAATGCGCCGAGGCATTCGCGCGTCAGTCTTTCAGCTTGAGGCAAGAGCCGCCTTTGGCGAGCATGATAAGGCACTTCATAAAGAGCTTTTAACGGTATCGAGCCGTGTTGGTCTGTTGAACAGCTTTCATCCGTCCGAAGGGGCACAGTTAAAGGTGCGCTTAAAGAGGTTACGGAAAATGATCGAAGATGCTGCTCAGGGCCTGCAACGTACACAAGAGGTAGGCCGGCACGCTGTTGGCATCTCTAACTCGGAACCTGCACCTTGGGACTAATTAGGGTGATAGCCCAGTTGGCTCGTTGGATGTTGATCGGCTCTATGCGTGATTTACCCTTCAGGCGAAGCAAATAAGTGTCTCACCGGCGAGCGCTTCCTAATGTTGCAGTCGGGTTCCTTGACCAAGCTTGACGGTCAGGGATGCGCTCTCGATGGCGGATCGTTATGATTGATCCCGGTAGTCCTAGTAAAGGACTATCAACATGCCGCCCGACAAAACAAGTAACCACAATTTTTCAACCAAGTTCTGCTTCACGAAGGCCAGCCTCAACACGGCCTTGGCTTCGTTCCTTACCCACAGCGACAAGGACCAACTCGACTGCTACGACACGAAGTGCGTCGGGCTGATCGCAGTCCTGTATCGCAGCGGTCGGATCAACTTCCGCGCCCGCCCGGTCCTGCACAAGCAGCGCCTATCCCTGGCGCTCGGGGATTACAGCGCCCACTTCACGGTCGAACAGGCACGTCTCGCCTGCACATCTGCACGCCTCCAGGCTGCACAGGGCATCGATCCGCGCGCACCGAGCCGCGTCGGCATCACGTTCGCTCAGCTCTGGTCCGACCATTACTACCCGGCTGTAAAAGCTCGTAAGCGCAGCATCAAGGACGACGTGCAGAAATTCGAGCGTTGGCTGTCCAGCGAATTCGGACACCTGCCGCTGGCTGCCATCAAGTCGTCGAACATCGTGGCCTTCCTCGACATGCTGAGCGAGCGCGAGCATCTGTCGCCCGCGACCGTCAATCGCTATCTCGCCTTGCTGAAGGCGATATTCCGTTACGCCGTCGAGAATGACCTGCATACGAAGAGCCCCGCCAAGCACATCCGTCCGCTCGTAGAGGCGAACATCCGTACCCGAGTGCTGGATGCCGCCGAGCGTGCCGCGTTCAAGGAGGCTTGCGAGCACGAGAGCAACCGGGCTGCGGCATCGCTGTTCATGCTGCTCTTTCTGACTGCGGCTCGGCTCGGCGAAGCGCTCGCGGCCAAGGTGTATGACGTCGATCTGGCAAGCCGCACGTGGCATTTGCCGATGACAAAGTCGGGCAAGTCGGCACATATCTGCCTCAGCTCGGCGGCGGTGGAACTGCTGCGCGAGGTAATCGGCAAACGGAAGGCCGGTTATCTGTTTCCGGGCAAGGACCCGGCCAAGCCCATGACGAGGCCCGCGAAGGCGTTCGAGCGAATCTGCGCGAGCGCGGGCATCGAGGGCTTCACGATCCACGACCTGCGCCGCACCTGGGCATCGATCGCCGTCAACGCCGGCGTGCCGCTGTTCACCGTCTCCAAGGCGCTGCGTCACTCGTCACCGAACGTCACGGCTGCACGCTATGCACACCTGCAGGACCAAGCATTGATCGATGCGAACAACTTGGTTGGCGAGATGGTGTGATTGAGGGGGCCGGAATGTCGCAAAACTGCCACATTCAAAAAATATTTTGTCTCGGTGGACAGCGAAAAAAGGCGGCTGGTCGGAGCTTAAAACAGGCAGGAAATTGCCTTGCCCGGCTGAAGTATCGGCATGCCACCGATTTTTTGGTGCGTGAACGAGTTATCTGGACAAAATCGATTGACGGTCTTGGAGGCTGGTAAAACCCTCATCCGCCGCCTTCCATTTACTTATGTTTTCTAGTGTAAGTTACTGTTTTTAAAGGCTTTTATTCGATGGCTCATCCGCTTAATATGGGCTTGCTTAATTTTCTTAACGCAATTTGGAGGAGCATCGAATGTACGAACCGAGCAGTTATCTAACAACGAAGGAAGTGGCAACGTTGCTGCGCATCGCGCCGCAGACCCTGGAGAAAGCCCGCTCTACCGGACTGGGTCCGCAAATCCCGTTCGTCAAGGTGGGCCGAGCGGTGCGATACGCATGCGAAGACGTGCGTGCATGGGTGGAAACGAACAAGAACATCTAAGAGCTAACTATGAATAAGCCTAGCAACACCGCCGCGCCGAGCACGGTCGACAAATACATTGTCCAGAACGGCTCCGTGCAACTCAATCAAGACGAACGGTTCACTGTTGTCATGCATGGCGAAGCATACGTCGAGCGCTTCGTGTTCGATCCCGCAACGAACACCACCTCGTGCGCGGTGGCGATTACCCCGTTTGTCGAGGGCGTACTTCCCTGCATGGTGCGTGTTGACCTCGGAACGCTCGGCACACCCAAGGCGATCAGCGAAATTCTCAGTGCGCGCGGAACGATCGTCTACAAACCCAAGCTGTTGTCGGACTACCTGATGGCATCCGCAGCAGCGGTCGCCAAGCTTCCGACGCGCGAGCTGGTCACGAGCACCCGCTGGATCGCAGGTCATCGCGCATTCTTCACCGGGCGCAAGCTGATCGGCAGCCATGACAACAATCCGGACGACTTCTGGATCGAGTCTTCCGGCGCGGGCGCGATGTGTTCGCGCGGTACGCGCGACGAATGGCGCGCGAAGATCGGCGTGCTGATCGTCGAAAACCCGATCATCCTCGCGATGACCTGTATCGCCATCGCAAGCGTCGTCCTGGACCGTCTCGGCCTCAGCTCGAGCATGTTCAACTTCTGCGGACAGAAGGGTCTCGGAAAAACGCTCGCCGAACAATGCGCCGCTAGCATCTTCGGTAATGGAGTCGATCCCGCCCAAGGTGCGCAGGTCGAGGACCCTGCATTTATCGCACGGTTCAATGGCACCCTCAACGGCTTCGAGGCATTGCTCGGCAAGCAAAGCCCACTGCCGACGCTTCTCGACGAATTGACTGAAAGCAGCGCGGCGGTCGTCCATCAGGCGTGCTATATGATGGCGTCCGGCGAAGGCAAGCATCGCATGAAATCGACGGGCGAAGCGGCGGACCGCGAGCGCTGGCAGTCGAATGTGATCGTGTCGGCGGAAGTGACGATCGCTGACACCATCGCGGCGAGCGGGCGAAAAATGCATGGTGGTCAGGCAGACCGTGCTATCGACATCCCGATTACCGATGTCGGGGTGCTGACTCACTACGGAGAGTTCGATTCGTTCAATGCTGCGACTAGCCACCTCAAGCGTGCCTGCAGCGAGCAGTACGGTACGGCTGGCGAGGCAATCATCCAATATTGCTGCGACAATCCGGAGGAATTAAACGAGCTCCTGGCGATGGCCCCAGACATCGAAAACGTCCTGTTACCCGCCGATTGCGAATCTGGTGAGCGCCGCGTCGTCAAGCGGCTTGCCGGAGCGGTTGTAGCCGGACGGATCGCCGTAATGGCAGGCGTATTCGATGAGGATGCGGACGAAAAGATCGACGCAGCGCTTAAGATGGTGACTGAACTGTGGTGGAGTACACGGGCCAGTTCGTTAGCGCGTGTTCGTGAGCTTCTCAACGTTCGGATCGAGGAGCTTCATCGAGGTAGACCTGACCTAGACTGCGAGGCCGTCGCGTTTGTAGATGACGACATCACGGTTATTCCCGTCGATGTGTTGAACCGCGAACTTGGTGACGACGCGACGCGGATTCTCGATGAACTGGCCGGGTTGGGTGCACTCAAGACGGAACAGCCTGGACGACGAGTCCACCGCTTCTGCAACAATCGCTTCCGTGGCTACGCCATCGTTACCAAACGCATCTGGCCAGATGGAGTCCCGATCGCAGCTTAATGCCCACTCCGAACGGAGTAAAAAAAATCGCTCAAGTCACTCTTGAGCGATTTTTCGTTTACGCTACTGACTCGGCTTGTGGCCGGGCCTGAGCGATCACTGCGGATACTTGTGCGCTAGCCTTGCGCAGGTTGTCCGATGCCATGTGCGCGTATCGCTGCGAGGTCTTGCTATCGGCGTGGCCGAGCAGGTGCTGCACCTCGTATAGCGTTGCCCCGTTGTTGATCGCCAGGCTGGCGAAGCTGTGTCGCAGGTCGTGAATCCGCAGATCCCTAATGCCGGCCCGCTTTAGTACCCGCTTGAAGCCCTTATACGGGTTACAGATGGGCTCGCCCACATTCTTACCTGGGAACACATAAACATGGCCAGCAGGCCGACCACACTGGCGAAGTAACTCGATGGCGCCGTCGTTCAGCAAGATAAATCTGCTCTTGCCACTCTTCGTGTTCGGCAGGAACCACTGACCCTTGTCGAGGTCGATCGAATCCCACCGTGCCATCAGCGCCTCATTACGGCGTGCGCCGGTCATGAGTAAGAAGCGCAACGCGTCGGCCAGCGGGCGGTTCGGTTCCTCGTCAAGCGCCGTCAAAAACGAGCGCAGCTCGCCGCCTGATAAGTAGCGCTGCCGCTGGTTATTCTCCTGATGCATGCGTATTCCCCGTACTGGGTTCGCTCCGTCGAGCTTGCCCCATATGATGGCGAGGTTGAAGCATCGCTTTAGCAGTGCAAGATGGCGGTTCGCGGTAGCTGCACACTTCTGCACGCGCAACCGGTCGTGGAACTGCTGGATGGCATGGCTGCTTATCTGCGACAGTTGTAAATCGCCGAACTCCGGCAGGATGTTGCGCATTCGGCCCTCGTCATCCTTGGCGCTACGTTTGGTGGCATAAGCGTGCGGCAGGTAGTCGTCGATCACGAACCGACGCAGTGTCAGTTGTGATGCCGCTGCGGCTGCGGCCGCTGCTTGCGGGTCTGTCCCAGTAGCTACTTGACGGCGACAGTCGAGCGCGCGGTGTCTGGCGTCGGCGACTTCCATCTGCGGATAATCGCCCAGCTTCATGCTGCGCTTGGCTCCATCGAAGGAGTAACGGAAGAGGAAATACTTGCGGCCACGCCGGCTGACGATGATGCGCAGTCCCGCGACCTCGGTATCGGAATACTCGCTTTCCTTGGACTTGGCATCCTCGGGGTGCGGGGGAAGGGCATCGATAAGTTTTTTGTTGAAGCGAAATTGTCTGTTCATACATTTAGGTTCTCGATGATGGATTAATGCGCAGATGCGGAGCGCCGTAGGCGTTCCGGGAAGTTCGAATCCGTGGAGCGGACCGTAACGGCGGCGTTCACAGTCAAATGGTTGTGGCTGGGCGTGGGTCATTACAACGCATGCTTTTTCGGCTCCGCTGCCGGGATGGCCTCCGGTCTATTTCCGGTCGGGGTGGCGGCGGGCCGGTGCCATTAGGCGAAA
The DNA here is from genome assembly GCF_021044825.1 of Massilia phyllostachyos. Lineage (GTDB taxonomy): Bacteria > Pseudomonadota > Gammaproteobacteria > Burkholderiales > Burkholderiaceae_D > Telluria > Telluria phyllostachyos. The sequence continues at coordinate 990,326 of NZ_JAJNOC010000001.1, forward strand.
CAGCTGAGGGGTCAGTATTCGTCGGGTAGCAGAATCGTCGTGCTGGCGCGGTCGGCCTCGGTGATGATCCAAATGCGGACCGTGGGCGCGATGCGGTACGAGGCGAGGATACGTCCGCCATCATGGATAGCGGCGCGGTTTGCCTTGATGTCTCCAGCCGACAGGTTTGACCAGTCGCCGGTAACGTACCGTTCCAGTAGCGTTGCCGAGGTGACGGCGCGAGCGGTCAGCTCGGCTTCCGCGCGTTTGGTGATGTAAATGTCGCCAAGGGAAAATAAGGGGAATTTGTCTTCGTGATTTTTCATGGTGTGTTGATATGACTGTGCAGGGCGTACAGGCCGGGCCTGCACACCTTGCACACTAGTTGGGGAGAGATCTTTGTCGGCAGCTGCAGGAAGAGCGCGGTGGCGTGGAGTGCTGTCGTCAGTTGAACCAGACGCGGCGGGGTCGATTCTCGACGAGCTCTTATAGCGTTTACAGCTAGGGAAAAACAGTGGAAGGACTCGATAGACCACCGGGGGCCATTCAGCGCACTCCGTAACCCGGTCGAAATGGGCTTTTTTTGATGTGCCACGTCCAATCTAGGTGAGTCTAACCAGCAGATTTCTCGATGTCGTATCCCAAGTGATGTTTTGCACACGCGGCACACCTGTTCAGTAGCCCGTGCATCCTAGAACCGAAAGGGTCCTGCACATCTTGCACATAGGAACGATGAAGGCTACGATCCCCGTACAACCGTCTGGGTGGTTCGAAAAGCTTCGGCCGACAAGACGAGTGGATTGGATAGGTAATCTGGAGATTAATTTTGCCGCTTAGAGCTCGAAGAGGTGACGCCGACGTCTATGCGTTCGACTGCGATTTAATCGCATGGGAATACGTCAAGCGGACTTATAAGACGGCTGATCTTCGAATGCCATGCTGCGATAGCCTAGCCATACCGAAGACCAGCAAGCTCGGCAATTTCTTTTTTTCGCATGCAAGGCGAGGGGAATGCACAACTGCGCCAGAAAGCGCGGAGCATGTGTTCCTCAAGACGCTGGTTGCTAAGGCGGCTGTCAAGGCGGGCTGGACCGTTACTACCGAGAAGGCAGGTATAAGTCCGCAAGGCGCTGACTGGATTGCGGATGTGCTGTGTGTGAATGGCAGAGCGACCATCGCACTAGAAATTCAACTTTCTTACCAGACCGTACAGGAGCTTAGGGCCCGGCAGGAAACCTATGCTAGTTCTAGTGTTCGGGCCGCGTGGTTTGCCTGTGGTCAGCGGTTCAAGGCGGGCTATCTCTCTCCGTCGCAACATATCCCGTTTTTCGTTCTGCCAGCGATAGAACTGGGGTGCGATCCCTTGTTGGACGGGTACGGAGTGACCTTGTCCGAATTCGTTATCGGGATGCTGTCGAAGCGCCTTTCATGGAAAAGCGATCCGTGGGAGTACGGAATTCATTTTCTTTACGACCAGTGCTGGGCATGCGGTGGCGAAGTCAGGCAGGTATTCGGCTGGAGCATCGACGTCTATGGCGATGCTGCCAAGACTGTGCCGAATATGTCTACCGTTCTGGAGAAAATTAGCGACATCATATCGAAAGACGAGTTGCAGGCATTGGGTTTGAATACGATTGGGAAATTCGAACGCCTTAAGGGGAACGCACCAGGATTCCCGTTCTGTAACGTGTGCATTCATTGTGGCGCACCTCAAAATAATCACTACATCATGAAGAAAATTGGTGAGCAAGGCCAGACGCATTGGCAGGACAGCCCTTCTAAGATCGGTAGTGCAACCTTCCTTTCGTCACGCGAATCTACAGGGCGGTGGCATTACACAGTATCTGATCGCGAATAATATCTTGCAGGCCATTTTCAGCTCCGCCGGTATAGTCATATACGGAAATTCGTCGATTGCTGTCTAAGGTGACAGATGTCTCACAGCGGTTGTAGCTGGGGAAAAGCGGTGCAAGGGTTACATAGATCACTGGGGGCCATTCAGCGCACTCCGTAACCCGCTCAAAATGGGCCTTTTTCTATGTGTTAGGTCCAATCTAGGCGTGCCTAATCAGCAGATTTTTCGATATTCGGTGCGCAGTGGGGTTTTGCACACACTGCACACCGATTTCGGTTATCAAACGAACAGCGGTGCTGTCGAATCAGATGATTGGTACCGTCGAGCGCGGGGAGTAAGCGATCCTGGCGGAAGGAGCGACGTTCTTCGCCAGCCTATGCATATCAGCTAACGGGATAACCTTCGTTCCTGCCCACCCTTGAGAGGGAAGGAGCGCACGAACCGGCGCTTCAGGGCCGTTATATATGACCGAGGCAGTATTAGCCTCAAAATTTATGGCGAAGAAGAGTAGATAATCAGCACAGCCTCTGCCTGGTGTAAATGCTGGCCCGGACTTCGGATTCCCTGTCGCCTTTACCTGCACGGTTTTACCGGTGGGGGTAATGGCGTCAACTCCACCTGTTCGAGACTGCGGCAGCAGAAGGTTGAAATGCTGTAGCGCTATGGCTTCAGCAATATCACCTACCAAACGCCCGTCTAAAGTGAATTTTAAACCGGTATCGTTGTAGTGCTCTGCAAGAGCCTGTTGAGCGGCCCATAAATTCTTAATTACTTCTGGTAGTTCCACGATGATGGCCGTGTCGGACATCAATATTCTCCTAGCCGAATTACTTTGTTCCTATTTAAGCCGCGTCCAACGTCTCATCAGGTTTAGCCGAGTCCGACACAGGTGTATGGTTTCTCTTCATGACGGAACGAAGTATTTCTAAGAATGTATGATTTCGAGATGCAGCATCGGCAACGATCGCGTCGAATGACATTACAAACATCGGTGTAGGAACGATCGTGTCATCATCCCGATAAGTCTGGAATTCCTGATAGAAAACGCGGCCAGACGAAAATAATGGAATCCATTTTTGCTGACGTAAACTCCTTGCAAAGGAAGTATTTACCTGCATTACCGAGTAATACCACACTCGCTGAATATTTGGGCAATACTGAACAAGTTTGTCCGCTCGATCAAGTAACTGATTTATGGAGTACTGATTTTCTTTTTCGTTTTCGGTCTTTTTCTTGATCTCTACAACGACCACGTCAACTGGCAGCGAATCGGCAGGATCGGCTGAAAATATCATCGTAATGTCAGGTCGTCCCGCCTCCCCCGAAATCTCATCGGTTAGACGGATTGCGTTGATGACCTTATCCATACGCGACTCACTGAGTATGGTTCGGAAGCTCATGAATTTGTCGTCGAGAAGCCAAGCATTATTCTGATAGACATCGTCAGCAATTTTGCCTTGTGTAAAATCGTTCCTTCTTGGCGCGATCAAATTATGAATTTCTTCTTCCGAATTCTCATGAGTCATAGCTTTCATTTTGGCTATGATTTTTTCGCGATACAGGACGTATTCTGTTAAGGTTCTCGAAGCTACTTCCAAAGACTTCTGAAATGTTTCGTCATTAAGGTATTCGCATTGCAAAATTTCCTTTTGAACCCGGAAAAATCTCTGCTGTGCTGTATTTAATGCTTCCTCTTTGTCAATTATTCCAACGGTTGCGCCTTCGAAGTAGCCTAGCAGATGGGGGAACTGATCCTCAAAATTTTTCTTAGTGCGCTCATTTTTCTCATGTATCTCTGGGATGTTCTCAGTCAGCAATTCTCCGATTTCTTGACGGAGTTTTGCATATAATGCTGCTTCAGTGAGGCCATCTGGGAGTATCAGTTTTTGCCGCGAGCTATCTGCGCTTGCTCCAAAGAATGTCGATGAGAATATAATAACTATCGAGTATCCATAAGGGATTGAAGACGTTTGGAGTAAACTTATAGGTATTGTACGCCCGTCGATACTCACAGCTGTAAGAAGGTTTGCAGCGACGTCACTTCGCTTAATATGGTAATGCATCCGGATACTGGCATGAATATCAATCAGGTCATCTTGGATATCCTTTACCTGTAGCTCAGGTAGGTCAGAGGGAGTGATAAAAGTTTCGCTAGAAAAGAAATCCTTTTGCGCACTTCCTTCTTGAGTTCTCAGGCTGATCTGAATTTTGAAGTCGATATCACGATCCCGCAGCGAGTTAAGGGTCGGCAGGAAATGGAAAATAATTTTCTCTTTAAGGCTATGCGGTTTTAGATCGTCATAGGTTTTAACTTTATCTTTTGCGAAGCCACTAAAGGTGAGCGTAGTCTGATTCCTAGGGGTGCCTTCTTTGGTTGGTTCTGCGTCACCCTTCCCGTCGAAGTTGTCTTTAAAGATGAACTGCCGTTGCAACCCAGACCATTCGCTGAGAATAGCTACTTGCCTGAAGTAGTTGAGGAAAACCAGACGACCGATCCCTTTATGGAAGCCATCCTTTGGTTTCATTAACGTCCTAAAGCGAGCAAAGCTCTCATCGTTAAATCCAGTCCCGTTGTCTGTTATCCTAATTGTCAGTGTGTCAGACGCGGTAAATGAGTCAATTGATATTTCAACATGGATTTTGGTTGCGCCAGCGTCCAGCGAATTAGCAATCGCCTCGAAATAAACTAATGCAAGGGACGGATTTGGAAAAAATAGCTTAACTGCGCTGGAGGTTTCGATGTCCATGTTTTATAGCTATCAAAAAGGTGTGCGAGGCTGTCAAATAACTTTACGGGGGGCGCGTTAGTTGGACTTCGTGGCGTTGACTTGACACTCAGAGAACATCTGTCAGACGTTTAAATGCAGAGTCCTTGCCCAATTGTGGAAGCTGCGGGTCAGTTGCGGTCGTAATGATTGCGAGAGCTTGCAGGCAGATTTGATTAGTGGTACGGCTGGCTAAGTACTGAGCATGTGCACGATAACTTTGAGTGCAGTTCCGCAATGCCACACGTGAAGAGAATTCTCGATCTGAAAGTAGTTTGATGAATTCTTTAATTTCATTGTCACCAAACTTCGAAATCATTTCATCATAGTAGGGCACAGCCATGTTAGCAACTCCGTGTCCATTGCCGATCTTAGCCATAACCACTGCCTTTACATAGTTGTGTCGTACGGCATCAGGAATATGTCCTGTCGACGAGACATAGGACGCCAATGCCTTGGCGTGGGCGGGTTCATTGTAGAAGTTGTTAAAGCCGTTATGAGCGATTGATAAGTTGTTGATTTTTTCCGATAGCTCAAGAGCCAGAGTGTCGCCTGGCAAGTATGGAAGGCCATTTACAACTGTCAAGAATTCGTTTGCCGCTGCCTTACGAGCGACCTCACCGTTAGCGGCAAACGTAGCATAGCGAAAACCGCACTCGTGTTTAGCGCTTTCTGGTGCGAGTAGCCAACATTTTTCCGCGACGAGGCGAATATTTGTTTTAAGTTGTACGGCCGCGCTTTCGGCAGTGTACATTCCAAACAAGGTCCGAAGAAGCGATTTCGCTATATCAGAAGGTAATTGCTCAATCCCTGCGTTGATGTACTGAGCGTCCGATGGGGTTAGCGTGGCATTGCGAATGTTGTTCAGGAAGCGTTTGACTTCGATGGCTGGTGCTTCCGGATCTTTACCAATGACCTCGCGAATGCAAGTCTCTAACCAAGATACCAACTGCAAACCGGTCAAATCATTCTGATTAGGATGGGCGGCACTTGCCCAGTTACGCATATCGCGAATGTAGTCTAGGTGTTTATAACCAATGTCAGAGAGTATGCCTGTCAGGTGGCATCCTCGAACCAATTCCCATTCCTCTATTTTGGCAAGATCCGCCTCGTCTTTGAATTTCGGACGGCGGCTGCTGTCCGTAATGACGCTGTCATAGAAGTACTCAAGATCAAATTGGGCAACCTTGGCCCTAAGATTTACTACCGTTTCATCCCAAATGAAATTCAGCGCAGCATCGAACAGTCCTGCCCCGCAAGCCGCAACAAACTTCGAAAGATACAGCGATTGGCTTCGTCTGGCACCATCAAGCGAGTTAATAACGTCCGGAAGATTATTGATCACTCGCCGCCGTTCAGTCACATCCACCAGTACCTTTTCGGTCGGCAGCCCGAGTTCCGTCAAGTAGCCCGTGAGGGCGAGAGTAAAGTTATCGACTTCAACGGTAACATGGGATTGAGAGCTGACGGCGAGCGGCAATGTCATAGATTTAGGTGGTGGATTTTGGAAGAATGCAGCGTAGATACTTGAGGATGCATAATGGTGCAGAAGCCAAGTGCTGTCAATCCAGCAACTTACTTGAGGGCGATCCCATCTTCGCAAGGCGCTAAATTTATGGGCATGCAGGAATGCCGAACGGGCATGTCCCTTGTAATGGCCGTGCGGTGGGCGGTCTGAGGAGCTAACCTAGTCGTCGTACGTCAGTTGAAGTAAGTTGAAGCGACCAGATATGGACCAGAAACAAAAAAGCCCACGAACCGAAATTCGTGGGCTTCCTAGTATGTTCGTGGTAGGCCGTGCGGGATTCGAACCTGCGACCAACGGATTAAAAGTCCGCTGCTCTACCAGCTGAGCTAACGACCCGAAAGAGGCAGTATTATAGCCGGCAGTTCCGGTTTGCGCTAGTGCTACCTGAACAATGTGCGCTCACACCAGCGCCGCAGTCACCTTCAGCACCTCGTCGGCCGTCGTCACGCCCTCCACAACCTTCATGGCGCCGGCAATGCGCAACGGCTTCATGCCGTCCGCGACGCTCTGCTGGCGCAGCTGCTGGATATCGCCGGATTCGCGCACGAGGTGCGCAAAGCCTTCGCTCACACTAAGCAGTTCGTAGATGCCGGTACGCCCGCGATACCCCGTCTGCCGGCATTCCGGACAGCCGATCGGCCGATACACGGTCGCCGGCTTCGGGATATTCCACGCGCCGCCGATGCTCTGCCATACCTCGTCGCTCAGTTCTCCACCCGGCGCCTTGCAATCCGGGCAGAGCGTGCGCACCAGGCGCTGGGCCATCACGCCGATCAGGGTCGCTTCGAGCAGGTAATCCGGCACGCCCAACTCGAGCAAACGCACGACCGCCGACGGCGCATCGTTCGTGTGCAGCGTCGAAAACACCAGGTGCCCGGTGAGCGCCGCCTGGATCGCCATTTCCGCCGTTGGCAGATCGCGCACCTCGCCCACCATGATGATGTCCGGATCCTGTCGCATCAACGCGCGCACGCCATCGGCGAACGAGAGATCGATCCCCGGCTGCACCTGCATCTGGTTGAATGACGCTTCGACCATTTCGATCGGATCCTCCACCGTGCAAACATTCACCTCGCTGGTCGCCAGCGCCTTGAGCGTCGTGTACAGCGTGGTGGTCTTGCCCGATCCAGTCGGCCCGGTGACGAGAATGATCCCGTGCGGCCGATTGGTCAGCGCATCCCAGCGCGCCGCATCGTCCGGCGGGAAGCCCAGTTCCGGCAGCGTCTTGACCACCACTTCCGGGTCAAAAATACGCATGACGAGCTTTTCGCCGAAAGCGGTCGGCAGAGTCGACAAACGCAATTCGACTTCCTGCCCGCCCGCGGTACGGGTCTTGATCCGTCCATCCTGCGGCCGGCGCTTTTCGATCACGTCCATCCGCCCGAGCAGCTTGATACGCGCGGTCATCGCGATCATGACGACCGCCGGCACCTGGTATACCTGGTGCAGCACGCCGTCGATGCGGAAGCGGATCACCGCGACTTCGCGTTTCGGCTCCAGGTGGATATCGGAGGCGCGCTGCTCGAAGGCATAGCTCCATAGCCAGTCGACGATGTTGACGATGTGCTGGTCATTCGCGTCGAACTGTTTGTTGGCCTTGCCCAGTTCGACCAGCTGTTCGAAATTGCTCCGCATCGCCAGGTCCTGCCCGGTATTGCGGTTGGCGTCGCGGATCGATTTGGCGAGGCTGAAAAACTGCGAGATGTACTGGGCGATATCGAGCGGATTGGCGAGCACCAGTTCGATCTTGCGGCGCGAGATCTTGGCGATCTCCGCCTCCCATTCGGTATTCGCGGGGTCGGCGGTGGCCACGACCAGGGTCGAGCCGCTCATTTCCACCGGCAGGATATTGAAACGCGCCGCATAGCTGGCCGACATCACGTCCGCCACCTTGGTGAAATCGATTTTCAAGGGGTCGATGCGGATGAAGGGCAGGCCGACCTTGCTTGCGCACCATTCGGTCAGCACGTCGAGGGTCAGGAGGCGGTGCGGCGGCTGGCTGGACACCAGCTTGCACTGGGCCACGGCGGTCAGCGGATGCATCGAGCCGGCCGCATTCTTCAGGATGGCCTGGGCTTGCGCGAACTGGGCCTTGACGTGGTCCTTGGTGACGATGCCGTCGGCCAGCAGCCACGAGAAAATGGACTGCAGGTCGAGCGTGCGCAGGCGCGGGGCCTTGGCGGTGGCGGCGGGTGGGACGGCATGCGTGTTCAACGTTCAGCTCCCAGTGGGAAAAAACTCAGTCGGCGGCGAGGATGCCCTTGACCCAAGACTTCGCCGGCAATTTGGTATCGGCGACGATCTGCGCCGCGCGTGCGGCGAGCGCGTCCTTGTCGAGGGTGGGGCGATCGCGGAAGCAGAGCGCCACCACATTGCCTTCATGGACTTCCGGCAGGCAGATCACGTGATCGAAGGCGAACTTCATGGCCTTGATGTTCTTGGCGAAGCTCGGGTGGTCACCGAACAGGTTGACGGTCATGATGCCGCCGTCCGCCAGGCAGGCGTTGCAGGCCTGGTAGAACTCGGGCGTGTCGAGCACCGGCCCGCGCGCGGTGGCGTCGTACAGGTCGCACTGCAGCACGTCGAAGGCGCCCTGGTTGGCGGGGTCGAGCACGAAATCCATCGCATCCATCTCGAGCACGTTCAGACGCTCGTCAACGGGGGGCAACTTGAACATCGAGGCGGCGATGCCGATGACCGCTCCATTGAGCTCGACCGCGGTCACCGTCGATTCCGGGAACTGGCGATAGCAGAACTTGGTCAATGTAGCAGCACCGAGACCGAGCTGCGCGATGGCTTGCGGCTGCGCGATGAACAGCATCCAGGCCATCATCTGCTGCGCATATTCGAGCTCGGGCCAGTCGGGCTTGCGGATGCGCATCGCGCCCTGCACCCACTCGGTGCCGAAATGGAGGTAGCGCACGCCGTCCTGTTCGGACAAGGTGACGGGGGCGAACTTGGGCTTGCGCGTGGGACGGCGCGAGGATTCGGCCTGTTCGATGGATTTGCGTTTGATGAGCATAGGGCGACCTGATGGAATCGCCCTATTATCGGGGGAGGGGTTCCCGCAGCGCAAGCACGCGCTTGCGCCGCGGTAGTCGATCACGCCAGCGCGCAGGGCGTCGGCAGAACGATCGATGCCAACAAATTAATAGCCGTCGATCGGCTGCACCGAGACGCGCAGGCGCACGCGGTTGCCCGGGTCGCGGTTCATCAGGGTGTTGTAGGTCTGGCCACGGTATTCGTAGGTCACGTCGTAGCCGCTGGTCCGCGACTCGTAGGCATCGACCACGCGGCATTGACGCACAGCCTGTTCCTGCACGCCTTGCGGGCGGTTGTTGTTCTCGGTCCGGTCGCCGATCATGGCGCCTGCGATCGCACCGGCCGCCGTTGCCGCCACACGGCCGCTGCCGCTGCCCACCTGGTTACCCAACAGGCCGCCGACGACCCCGCCGATGATGCCGCCACCCGCGCCGCGTTGCTGCTGCACCGGCACTTGCACATATTCGGTACGGCATTCCTCGCGCGGCGTGCGGATCTGCTCCACCCGCGGCTGGACCCGGGTGACTCGGCCGAAGTCTTCGAAATCGGTTTGTGCCTGGGCCAGCGGCAGGGCACTGACACCCAGGGCGGCAATGATCAGTTTGGCATTGAAGTTCATGGTCTACCTCGCAATAGGCTTGGTTTGGAATAATCGTTATGTCGTCTGGTGGGGGGGGGATTGGAACCGACCGGACTTTCATGCCTTCTATGGTAATCCTGTTGGGAGTAATGCCCGAATCCCCATGGCAACAAAATGTAACAGGCGAATGCGGCCGGCCTTAGCCTTGCCAGAATGGCAGAACGGTCGAAACCGGGTATTCAGAGGCATATGTACCTCTACCAATTCTTACAAATGCGATTCGCGAGATCACATTTGGGTTGCTTCCAATACCACAAAACGTTACCCTTACGTAAATTAGGGGCATTGGCGCGTGGAAACGACAGCGGGAGAGCAAAGAGCGGCGGATGCCAACCGCCATCAGGCGCGGTGCAGCAAAAATCTGCACCGCATGACATCGAGCTGGTCAACTTGAGGAAAAAATGAGTTTGTTGATGAGAGTGCCGCCCAATCTTGTGCAGTCGATCCGCGCCTTTCGCGTCGCCGAGCTGCAGCAGGAGGCTGCGCGCCTGGGTCAGCACTTCCTGTATGCGCATTGTGCGAATACCTTGACCAAGCAGCAAGTCTGCGCCCGCATCGGCGAAAACTTTTATTTCCCTAAACCCTGCAGCAAGAACTTCGACGCCCTGCGCACCTGCCTGACCGAGACCGTCAGCGCGGCCGGGCCGCAACCGGGTTTCCTCGTCGTTTTGGAACAACTGCCTACTGCGCAGAAGTTCGACAAGGAAGCGCGCGAAAACCTGCTCGACGTGTTCCGCGACGCGGCCGAATTCTGGGCCGAGAAAAAAGTCCCGTTCCGCGTATTCTACTCCTTCACGATTCCCGCCACGGAAGCCGTCTAGGCTCGTCGGCAGGCCCCGCCGGCAGCGGCCGGCGACCGGCAATACGGTACAATGCCGGCTATGAAAAACATCGTGATCCTCATTTCCGGCCGTGGCAGCAATATGGAAGCGGTCGTGCGCGCGGCGGAAAGCCAGCAATGGCCGGCCCGCATCGCAGCGGTGATCAGTAATAAACCGGAAGCAAAAGGCCTGGAGTTCGCCCGGGCCCGCGGCATCCCGACCGCGGTCGTGGCCAACAAGGAATACGCCTCGCGCGCCGAGTTCGATGCGGCCCTGCAGGAAGCGATCGACCGGTTCGAGCCCGACCTGGTCGTGCTGGCCGGCTTCATGCGCATCCTGACGGCGCCCTTCGTGCAGCATTACGAAGGCCGCATGCTGAACATCCACCCCTCGCTGCTGCCATTGTTCCCGGGACTCGGCACCCACCAGCAGGCGCTGGATGCCGGCGAGCAGGAGCACGGCGCCACCGTGCACTTCGTCACGGCCGAGCTGGATCACGGCCCGGTGGTGGCGCAGGCGCGCGTTCCCGTGCTGCCGGGCGATACCGAGGACACCTTGTCTGCCCGCGTGCTGGCCGAGGAACACAAGCTCTACCCGCATGCGGTGCGCCTCTTCGTCGAAGACAGGCTCAAGATTGAAAATGGCGACGTGCGCATCCTCGAGGATGCCGCCGCCGAAACCACAAGCATTTAAAACTAAGGAACACCATGAGATTGCCTCCAGCGATCATCGCCAATACCGAAGAAGTATTGCGCGAGATCCTGCGCTTCACGTCGCCCGCCGACGTCACCCTGTCGCGCTACTTCAAGGACCACCCCCGCTTCGGCGGCCGCGAGCGCGGCGTCATCGCCGAGGCCGTGTACGCCGTGCTGCGCAACAAATCCTTCTTCACCGATTTCGCCGGCGCCGGCAACACGCCGTTGATGCGCAAGCTGGCCCTGCTGGGCCTGGCCGAGACCGCGGGCATCGATGCCCTGGGTGGCCTGAGCGAGGAAGAGACCCACCTGCTCACCCGCGTCAAGGAAGTCGACCGTTCGCTGCTGCCGCCGCAGATCCAGGCGAACCTGCCGGGTTGGCTGTTCGACAAGCTGGTGGCCCAGTTCGGCCAGGAAGAAGCGCTGCAGCTGGCCGCCGTGCTGAACACCCCGGCGCCGCTCGACCTGCGCGTGAATTCGATCAAGGCCAACCGCGACGACGTGATCGCCGAGCTGGCCAAGGCGCCGATCGCGGCCGAGCCGATGCCGTATGCGCCGCTGGGCCTGCGCGTCCTGAAAAAGCCTGCGCTGCAGAACCTGCCGCTGTTCAAGGACGGCGCCATCGAGGTGCAGGACGAGGGCAGCCAGGTATTGGCCCAGATCGTCGGCGCGCGCCGCGGCGAGATGGTGGTCGACTTCTGCGCCGGCGCCGGCGGCAAGACCCTGGCGCTGGGCGCGACCATGCGCAATACCGGCCGCCTGTACGCCTTCGACGTCTCGGACAAGCGCCTGTCGAAACTCAAGCCGCGCATGGCGCGCAGCGGGCTGTCGAACGTGCATCCGGTCCTGATCGCGCACGAGCGCGACGCCAAGATCAAGCGCCTGGCCGGCAAGATCGACCGCGTGCTGGTCGATGCGCCGTGCAGCGGCATGGGCACCCTGCGCCGCAATCCCGACGTGAAATGGCGCCAGCGCCCGGAAGCGATCGGCGAGATGCAGGAAAAGCAGGCTTCGATCCTGGACGGCGCCGCGCGCCTGGTGAAATCCGGCGGCCGCCTCGTGTACGCCACCTGCAGCCTGTTGAACGAAGAGAACGACGTGATCGTCGAGCAATTCCTGTCGACGCACCCGGATTTCGAGCTGGTGCCGATGAAGGCGGTGCTGGAAGAGCAGAAGATCGCACTGGACATGGACCAGTACCTCAAAATGCTGCCGCACAAGCACCAGACCGACGGCTTCTTCGCCGCCGTGCTGCAGCGCAAGGCCAAGGTGAAGGCGCCTGCCGACAAGTCCGCTGCCGACGAATCGGAAATCCCGCAAGCCGAAGAGTAACGCCGACACATGCCGCTCCAGCAACTGCTGGCCGACCTGCTCGGCGACTTCAACCAGCCCGCCATCCTGTGGCAGGTGCTCGCGATCGTCCTGTGCGTGGCGGTCGGCTGGGTCCTGGCGCGGCTGATGCACCGTTCCTGGCTGGCGAACCGTGAACATACCGGCCTGATCGGCCTGGGCATGGGCAGCTTCAGCCGCGTGCTGCCGCCGCTGCTGATCTTCGGCCTCTTGGTGACGACGCGCGCCGTGATGGCGCGCTACCAGAGCGTGCACCTGCTCGACGTGGCGGTGCCGCTGTCGTCCTCGCTGGCGGTGATCCGCACCGTGTTCTATCTGCTGCGGCGCGTGTTCGCGCGCCACGGCCAGTTGGGCGAGGCGCTGCAGACCTTCGAGAAGATCTTCGCGGTGGTCGTCTGGCTCGGCGTGGCGCTGCACATCACCGGCGTGCTGCCGGACGTGATCCGGATCTTCGACACCACCCAGCTCAAGATCGGCTCGCACAAGCCGACCCTGGCCGACCTGGTCGAGGGCGCGGTGTCGATCGTGGTGCTCATGATGCTGGCGATGTGGGCCGGCGCCGCGCTGGAAGAGCGCCTGATGAAGGTCGAGCGCATGAACACCTCGATCCGGGTCTTGCTGGCGCGCATGAGCCGCGCGCTGCTGATCCTGGTCGCCGTGCTGTTCAGCCTATCGCTGGCCGGCCTCGACCTGACGGTATTGTCGGTGTTCGGCGGCGCGCTCGGCGTCGGCCTCGGCCTGGGCATGCAGCGTATTGCCAGCAACTACGTGTCCGGCTTCATCATCCTGCTGGAGCGCAGCCTGAACATCGGCGACCCGGTCACCATCGACAAGTATTCGGGCAAGGTGGCGCGCATCAATACGCGCTACACCGTGCTGCGCAGCACCGACGGCACCCAGACCCTGCTGCCGAATGAGATGCTGATCACCGGCGTCGTGCTGAACCAGTCGGCGACCAACCGCAACGTGCGTGCGGTGACGAAATTGACTGTTTCCTACGACAGCGATCTGTCCGTCGTGATGCCGCTGCTGGAGGCGCAGCCGAAGGGAGTGGCGCGCGTGCTCGAGGCGCCGGCGCCGAACGTGCTGCTGAACGCCTTTGGCGCCCATGGCTACGAACTGGAAGTCGGCTTCTGGCTGGGCGACCCGGAAAACGGGCAGGGCGGGCCGATTTCCGACGTCAACAAGAAAATCCATGACCTGGTCCAATCCGGTCAAATCAAACTGGGCCATCCGGCCATTGATACCCGGCTTCTCGATGCCCATATCACATCAGTCGTGGCGCGCACTCCAACTCTGGACAAATCGCAGTGAAATAGGGCGTGTGAACCTGCTCTGCATCACTGGAAACGCGTAAAATAGTGGGTTGCGGGCCGTCGCCAACAAGCGATGCGCTGACGCACTATCCATGGAGACTGAATGAATTTCTTGAGTAGCGAACCCGTGCAAGCCGTGTTGAGCTTCCTGTCGACCGGCCTGCTGGATCTCACCGGCTGGCAAATCTTCTTTGTCACGCTGGCGCTGACGCACATCACGATCGCGGCCGTGACGATCTACCTGCACCGTCACCAGGCGCACCGCGCGCTCGACCTGCACGCCATTCCAAGCCATTTCTTCCGCTTCTGGCTGTGGATGACCACGGGCCAGGTTACCAAGGAATGGGCCTCCATTCACCGCAAGCACCATGCGAAGTGCGATACCGAGGAAGACCCGCACAGCCCCCAGACCCGCGGCATCAAGAAGGTGTTCTTCGAAGGCGCCGAGCTGTACCGCGCCGAGAGCAAGAATAAAGAGACCATGGAGAAGTATGGCCATGGCACGCCGGACGACTGGATCGAGCGCAATGTGTACACGAAATACAGCGCCACCGGCGTCGTGCTGATGCTGCTGATCGACTTCGCGCTGTTCGGCATCGTCGGCATTTCGGTCTGGGCCGTGCAGATGATGTGGATCCCGATCACCGCGGCCGGCATCATCAACGGCATCGGCCACTACTGGGGCTACCGCAACTACGACTGCAGCGATGCGGCGACCAACATCATTCCCTTCGGCATCCTGATCGGTGGCGAGGAATTGCACAACAACCACCACACCTTCGCCACCTCGGCCAAGCTGTCGAGCAAGTGGTACGAGTTCGACCTGGGCTGGGGCTATATCCGCATCCTGGAAACGCTGCGCCTGGCCAAGGTGAAAAAGGTCGCGCCGAAGCCGGAGTTCGCCAAGGACAAGCTGGTGGCCGACCTCGACACCCTGCAGTCGGTCATCGCCAACCGCTACGACGTGATGGCGAAGTATGCCAAGTCGGTGCGCCACGCTTTCCGCGAGGAATTCGAGCACCTGAAACACAAGGCCGAGCTGGAGTCGCGCTTCCTGAAGAGCTCGCGCAAGCTGATGCAGCGCGAGCCGGGCAAGCTGGAAGCCTCTCACAAGCAGCAGCTGGTCGAGCTGTTCCAGCACAGCAAGGCGCTGGAAACCATGCACCAGATGCGCGTCGAGCTCGGCGCGATCTGGGAGCGTTCGCACTCGACCCGCGACCAATTGCTGCACCAGCTGCAGGACTGGTGCGCGCGCGCCGAAGCGTCGGGCATCAAGTCGCTGCAGGATTTCTCGCTGCGTCTGCGCAGCTACGCGTAAGCCCTGCCTGGCTTGAACATCAAACGGCTCCTGCGGGAGCCGTTTTTCATGGGTCTAGATAAGGAGCACTTGCGCATCTTCCGGCAATACCAGCCGGGCCCGTGGATCGAAGTGTTCATTGCCATTGAAGCGGTGGCAATAGACCGGGGCATTCGCATGGTTGCGCCCCGGCTCGCTGGTCGGATAACGCGCCAGCACGCCGCCGCCGTCGCGCACTTCGACTTGCGCCAGAGGCGAGCCGCTGCAGACGGCGACCCCGAGCCTGCGGGTGAACGCCCAGCCCAGCAGCCGGTGATGCCAGGGAATCAGCGGCGCCATGGTCGTCTGCACGTCGCGCAGCAGGCGCCGGACTTCGCCGATGGTCCAGGCGTCCGGCGCCAGGGTCGGGACCAGCACCAGGTTGGCGCGCACATCCTTCGGATTCTTGTTGATCGCAACACGGCCGTCCTGGACGAAGCGCTCCTCGACCGGCACCACGTACAGCCCATGCTCGCCAGCACGCACCGGCAGCGACTCGCCGCCGCTTTCCAGCCAGACCGCCAGGTCGTCGGTGCGCACGCCGGCGCGGGCGGCGCGCAGCTGCACGGCCAGCGCGGCGCGTCCGCCCAATCCCTGCTGCACGGCCTTCGCCATCGGATAGAACAAGTCCTTGTAGGCGGCCAGGCGATTGTTGGCGGCCTTGACCTCGACGGTCGGCAGCCGGCCAGGGCTGTCGAACGCCGGCGGCGCCGGCTGCGCCAGGGCGGAGGGGCCGTACAGGAACACAGCGGCGAAGAGGGTGGGGAGCGGGCGCATGCTGGTCGGCGGAGAGTCGCGACGCTTCATGCTTCCACGCTCTGACGAGAATTGCAATCCATGCATGCATGCGCACTGCGTCGCCGCAGGAATTGTTGCGTTCCTGTCGCTGAAAAACAAAAAAGCCGCCAGTCTGGGACGGGCGGCTTTTTTTGGGAACAGCAAGATCGATTACTTGATCTTGGTTTCCTTGTAGATCACGTGCTTGCGTGCCTTCGGGTCGAATTTGGTGATTTCCATTTTCGCCGGCATGGTGCGCTTGTTCTTGGTGGTGGTGTAGAAGTGACCGGTACCTGCGGTCGATTCCAGCTTGATTTTGTCGCGGCCAGTTTTTGCCATGATAGCTCCCTAATTAAACTTTTTCGCCACGGGCACGCATGTCGGCCAGCACGGCATCGATGCCGAGCTTGTCGATCACGCGCAGACCGGCGTTGGACAGACGCAGGGAGACCCAGCGGTTTTCCGATTCCACGAAGATGCGGCGGTTCTGCAGGTTCGGCAGGAAACGACGCTTGGTTTTGTTGTTAGCGTGGGAGACGTTGTTGCCAACCATCACTCCCTTGCCGGTAACTTGGCAGACACGTGCCATAGTGCACTCCTTAAGAATATCCAGATTTGGAAAAACGAGAGTATAGCGTGAAAACCAACGGCAAATCAATCACTTGCGAAAAACAATGGTGTCTTTCTTTTAGAGCACTATTTAACAATTGTGGATGAGCTTATTTGTATTCGGTTCTACCTCTGTTTTTGGGCTTACAGCATTACGTCTATCCATGGCGATTGGTTGCTTTGATGCGTCCATGGTAGAGTCAGCCGACTATAAATACGACTTGGGTGTACTGATGCGTCTTTTCGTTTCTGTTGTTGTCGCCATGCTTCTTTTTCTACCGCAGGCGGCCATTGCCCAGAGTGCGTCCAATCCCTTAGGCGAATGCATAAAGGACAATACAACTGGGAAAGATCGCAAGCTCATGGCTCGATGGATGTTCATGGCGATGTCAGCCCATCCTGACATCCAGGGCTTGAGCACCGTTAGCGAGGCTGCTCGCACCGAGACCGACAAGCAGGTCGCCGCCCTAGTGTCGCGTCTGATCTCAGTCACTTGCGTTGGTGAGGTTCGCGCTCTCGGCAAGCAGGAGCGGAAAGCGCGCATGGAAGAAGCCTTTGGTTCGCTGGGTGAGGTCGCCATGCTTGAGCTGATGTCAAACCAGAATGTGGCGAGCTCGGTCAACAACTACACCCAGTTCCTGGACTTTAGCAAGCTCAAGGATTTGCTCCAGCCCTAAATCCAGTTACAACTGCCCGTGCTCAGCAAAGGAATGCACCTGCGTTCCCGCCACCACGAAGTGATCGAGCACGCGGATGTCGACCAGGGCCAGCGCCTGCACCAGGCTAGAGGTCAGCCGCAGGTCGGCCTCGCTCGGTTCGGCCACGCCGGACGGGTGGTTGTGCGCCAGGATCACCCCGGCCGCATTGCAGTGCAGGGCGGCCTTGACCACTTCGCGCGGATAGACGCTGGTATGGGTCAGCGTCCCTCGGAACATTTCATTTAAACTGATCAGGCGATTCTTGACGTCGACGAAGAGCACCACGAAGGATTCGTGGGCTTGCAGCGCGAACTGGTTGCGCAGGTAATGGCGCACCGCGTCTGGCGAACACAGGCCCTTACGCTGGAATTCCTCGCCCACCGCGCGCCGGGTCAGTTCCACCGCCGCCTGCAGCTGGGCGTACTTGGCCGGCCCGAGCCCGTGCAGGCGGCCGAATTCGCTGGACGAGGCGTGCAGCAGGCGGTGCAATGAACCGAAATGGTCGAGCATATCGCGCGCCAGCGCCACCGCGCTCTTGCCCGCGACGCCGACGCGCAGGAAAATCGCCAGCAATTCCGTGTCCGACAGGGCGGTGGCGCCGGCGCGCATCAGCCGTTCGCGCGGGCGTTGCTCTTCCGGCAAATCGGTAATTCTCATGTGGGATCCTTGCCAATAAATGGGGCAGTCTGCGGCGCCGCGGCGCGCCCCAGGCCTAGTAGCGGTAAAATAGCGGTTTGCCTGAACAGGGCTTGCTTTCACAACATAGAACATGTCCAACGCACCCGTCGTCAACGCATCCTCCTACCTGACCCTGCATTATCGGCTCGCCACCGCCGACGGTACTGATCTGATCACTACCTTCGACGGCACCCCGGCGACCTTGCTGCTGGGTCAGGGCCAATTGGCGCCTTTCCTCGAGTCGCGCCTGATCGGCCTGCCCGAAGGCGCCCACCAGACCTTCGAACTGAGCGCGGCGGACGCCTTCGGCGAACGCAATCCCGACCTGGTGCAGCCGGTGTCGAAGGCGACCCTCGAGGAAAATTCGGTGCCGGACGCCGACTACAAGGTCGGCGAGCTGATCGAATTCAACGCGCCCAAGGGCGGCCGCTTCGCCGGCGTGCTGCTGGAAATGCGCGACACCACCGCACTGTTCGATTTCAACCACCCGCTGGCCGGCCAGGCCCTGCGTTTCGAAGTGAAACTGATCTCGGTCCTGTAACAGGAGCATGGAACCCATGGAAAACGAAATTCTCCTCGCCCAGCCGCGCGGCTTCTGCGCTGGCGTCGACCGCGCCATCGAGATCGTCGAGCGCGCCCTGCGCCAGTTCGGCGCCCCGATCTATGTGCGTCACGAGATCGTGCACAACGCCTATGTCGTCGAAGACTTGCGCAACAAGGGCGCGATCTTCATCGAGGAACTGGAAGACGTGCCGTCCGGGAATACCCTGGTGTTCTCGGCCCACGGCGTCTCGAAGGCCGTGCGTGCCGACGCCGAGGCGCGTGGCCTGACCATCTTTGACGCCACTTGCCCGCTGGTGACCAAGGTCCACGTGGAAGTGGCCAAGATGCGCAAGCAGGGCTGCGAGATCATCATGATCGGCCACGACGGCCACCCGGAAGTCGAAGGCACCATGGGCCAGGCGGAAGAAGGCATGCACCTGGTCGAGACCGTCGACGACGTGCAGAAGCTGGTCGTCAACAATCCGGACCAGCTGGCCTATGTGTCGCAGACCACCCTGTCGGTCGACGACACCGAAGACATCATCGCCGCGCTGAAACAACGCTTCCCGAACATCATCGAGCCGAAGAAGGGCGACATCTGCTACGCCACCACCAACCGCCAGGAAGCCGTCAAGTTCCTGGCGCCGCAGGTCGAGGTCGTGATCGTGGTCGGCAGCCCGAACAGCTCGAACTCGAACCGCCTGCGCGAAGTGGCGGACAAGATGGGCACGCCGGCCTATATGGTCGACAAGGCCGACGCCATTGACCCGCAGTGGATCGCGGGCAAGAAGCGCATCGGCGTGACGGCGGGCGCCTCGGCGCCGGAAGTGCTGGTGCAGGCGGTGATCGACCGGCTGAAGGAACTCGGTGTGGCGAGCGTGCGCGCGCTCGAGGGTGTCGAAGAGAACGTGGTGTTCCCGTTGCCGAAGGGCCTGGACGGCATCAAAGCCGCGTGATTCGGTGGCCGGCAACGCCGGCCGTCGTACAAAATCCGGACACCGTACGGTTTTCCGTGCAAGTTTTCCATTTGCCAAGTTATCATGACGGCCATCGGCCAGAAGCGGCACTGCGGGGCGACCCGGCAGTGCCGTTTTTCTTGGGCCACAACACACTGTGCATACGATGGAAACCTTCCTCCAACAAATCCTCAATGGCCTGGTGCTGGGCAGCATGTACGCACTGGTCGCGCTTGGCTACACCATGGTCTACGGGGTGCTCAACCTGATCAACTTCGCCCATGGCGACGTGCTCATGATCGGCGCCATGATCGGCCTCGGCATCCTCAAGCTCCTGGAAGCCCACGCTCCCGGCCTGTCCGGTGGCCTGCAGCTGGGGATCGCCATCCTCGGTGCGATTCCGGTGGCGGTGCTGGTGAACATCCTGATCGAGCGGGTCGCCTACCGCCGCCTGCGCAATGCGCCGCGGCTGGCGCCCCTGATCACGGCGATCGGCGTCTCGATCCTGCTGCAGACGTTCGCGATGATGATCTGGGGCCGCAGCCCGCTGCCCTTCCCGCAACTGCTCTCGCCCGAACCGGTGAACATCGGCGGCGCCCTGATCTCGCAGACCCAGATCCTGCTGCTGGTGCTGGCCGCCGCGTCGATGGTCGCGCTGGTGCTGCTGGTCGAGCGTACCCGGATGGGCCGGGCGATGCGCGCCGTGGCCGAGAACCCGCGCGTGGCCGGCCTGATGGGCGTCGATTCGAACCGCGTGATCGTCGCCACCTTCGCCATCGGCGCGGCGCTGGCCGCGGTGGCCGGCGTGATGTGGGGCGCCAACTATGCCTCGATCACCTTCACCATGGGCGTGCTGCCGGGGATGAAGGCGTTCTGCGCCGCCGTGCTGGGCGGGATCGGCAACATCTACGGCGCCATGATCGGCGGCATCCTGCTGGGCCTCATCGAAGCGCTCGGCGCCGGCTACATCGGCGACCTCACCGGCGGCTTCCTGGGCAGCCACTACCAGGACATCTTCGCCTTCGTCGTCCTGATCCTGGTGCTGACCCTGCGCCCGTCCGGCATCATGGGCGAGCGCGTGGCGGACCGCGCCTGACTTCGAGGAGAAGGACACCATGGCACTCCTGACTTTCGACCTCCAGCACAAGCCGCGCCAGGCCACCGCCAGCATGGCGGCGCTGCTGGCGCTGATGCTGGTCTTCCCCTTCATCGCTTCCCAGTTCGGCAACTCCTGGGTGCGCATCATCGACCTCGCGCTGCTCTACATCATGCTGGCGCTGGGCCTGAACATCGTGGTCGGCTTCGCCGGCCTGCTCGACCTCGGCTACATCGCCTTCTTCGCGGTCGGCGCCTACCTGGTCGGCCTGTTTGCCTCGCCCCAGTTCGCGGCGCTGCTGGAGTCGCTGATCTATTATTCGCCGGCGCTGGGCGAGGCCCTGGTCGCCTTTTTCGGTCCCGGGATCCAGCAGGACGGCATCCACCTGTCGGTGTGGGCGATCGTGCCGCTGGCGGCGATCGTGGCGGGCCTGGCCGGCGCGCTGCTGGGCGCCCCGACGCTCAAATTGCGCGGCGACTACCTCGCCATCGTGACCCTCGGCTTCGGCGAGATCATCCGCATCTTCATGAACAACCTGAACGACCCGATCAACTTCACCAACGGGCCGCAGGGGATCAATATGATCGACCCGATCCGCGTGTTCGGCGTGTCGCTGGCAGGGGAGCAGGGCTCGGGCGGCACGGTGAATATTGGCGGCTACGCCATGCCTTCGGTGAATGCCTATTACTTCCTGTTCCTGGTGCTGTGCATCGCGACCATCTTCATTACCTCGCGCCTGCAGCACTCGCGCCTGGGCCGCGCCTGGGTCGCGATCCGCGAGGACGAGATCGCGGCCAAGGCCATGGGCATCAATACCCGCAACGTCAAGCTGCTGGCGTTCGCGATGGGCGCCAGTTTCGGGGGCGTGGCGGGCGCGATGTTCGGCGCCTTCCAGGGTTTTGTATCGCCTGAATCCTTTTCCCTGACCGAGTCGATCGCCGTGCTGGCGATGGTGGTGCTGGGCGGGATCGGCCACATCCCCGGCGTGGTGCTGGGCGGCGTGCTCCTCGCCGCGCTGCCGGAAGTGCTGCGCCACGTGGTGGAGCCGGCCCAGCAGGCGCTGTTCGGCGCCGTGCTCATCGAGGCCGAGGTGCTGCGCCAGCTGCTCTACGGCCTGGCGCTGGTGCTGATCATGCTGGTCAATCCGGCCGGCCTGTGGCCGTCGCCAAATCGCGAGGAGCGTCCCAACGCGGCGCTCGCGCATGACGAGGCCGAAGGAGCGACAGCATGAGCGAGATCCTGCTCGACATCGCGGGCGTCAATAAACGCTTCGGCGGCCTGCAGGCGCTGACCGACGTCGGCATCCGCATCGCGCGCGGCCAGATCCATGGGCTGATCGGCCCCAACGGCGCCGGCAAGACCACCTTCTTCAACGTGATCACGGGCCTGTACCAGCCCGACAGCGGCACCTTCCGGCTGGGCGGCAAGCCCTATTCGCCGTCGGCCCCGCACGAAGTGGCCAAGGCCGGGATCGCGCGCACCTTCCAGAACATCCGCCTGTTCGGCGAGATGAGCGCGCTGGAAAACGTGATGGTCGGCCGCCACGTGCGCACCCGCCAGGGCGTGTTCGGCGCGATCTTCCGCCACAAGGCGGCGCGCATCGAGGAGGCGGCGATCCGCGCCCGCGCGCAGGAGCTGCTCGATTTCGTGGGCATCGGCCAGTACGCGCAGCGCACGGCCAAGTACCTGTCCTACGGCGACCAGCGCCGCCTCGAGATCGCGCGTGCGCTCGCCACCGAGCCGCAGCTGCTGGCGCTGGACGAACCGGCGGCCGGCATGAACGCCACCGAGAAGCTGGCCCTGCGCGAGTTGCTGGTGAAGATCAGGAACGAGGGCAAGACCGTGCTGCTGATCGAGCACGACGTCAAGCTCATGATGGGCCTGTGCGACCGCATCACGGTGCTCGAATACGGCAAGCAGATCGCCGAAGGGCTGCCGTCCGAGATCCAGAAGAACGAGGCCGTGATCAAGGCCTACCTCGGAGGCGCGCACTGAGATGAGCGAAAACATCCTGAAAGTGAGCGGCCTGCAGGTCGCCTATGGCGGCATCAAGGCGGTCAAGGGACTGGACCTGGAAGTGAACAGGGGCGAGCTGGTGACCCTGATCGGCGCCAACGGCGCCGGCAAGACCACCACCCTCAAGGCCATCACCGGCACCCTTCCGCCATGCAGAATCGAGGGCGAGATCCTGTACCTGGGCCAGCCCCTGCGCGGCACGCAGTCCTTCCGCATGGTGCAGCAAAAGCTCGCCATGGTGCCGGAAGGGCGGGGCGTGTTTACCCGCATGACGATCCACGAGAATTTGCTGATGGGCGCTTATACGCGCAATGACAAGGCGGGGATCGCGGCGGATGTGGACAAATGGTACGCGGTGTTCCCGCGCCTGAAGGAGCGCTCGGCGCAGCTGGCCGGCACCCTGTCCGGCGGCGAGCAGCAGATGCTGGCGATGGCGCGCGCGCTGATGTGCCACCCGACCCTGCTGCTGCTGGACGAGCCGTCGATGGGGCTGTCGCCGATCATGGTGGAGAAGATCTTCGAGGTGATCCGCGACGTGTCTAGGCAGGGCATCACGATGTTGCTGGTCGAGCAGAATGCGAAGCTGGCGCTGCAGGCGGCGGACCGGGGGTATGTGATGGAGTCGGGGAGCTTGATCATGACCGGGGAGGCGGCGCGGATGCTGGATGATCCGCGGGTGCAGGCGGCGTATTTGGGGGAATAACAAGCCCTGTCGTTAGCCCAAAGACCCGCGAACGCGGGAACCTAATTTCGTCGCGTTCCACAGACTTCACAAGCTGACGGTCCACATGCAAACTTGGATTCCCGCCTTCGCGGGAATGACGATTTACACGCTAACTAAGAAAAAACGGTGAGGCTCGACCGATCAAAAAACAAAAAAGCCGGGACGTCTCTGTCCCGGCTTTTTTCACTTCACGACCCGCAGCTTAGGCTGCAGCGGCGGCAGTCGCAGCAGTCGCGGTGTTGGTGGCTTTGCGCGCGGTGGCCGAAAACTGGCTCACGGCGGCGTTCAGGTTCGACTCGATGGCTTCGACGGCCTGCTTGGTGGTCTTGCTGAACTGCTCGTAGCCGGCGTTGGCGTTGCTGATCGCGGTCTTGACGGCGGCGACGTAGGTTTCCGAGCCGGCCGGGGCGTTCTTGCTCACTTCGTCGACCAGCGAGATCACCTTGCGGTTGGCTTCGACGATCTGGCCTTCGGCGGCCTTCGAGAACTCGGCGCCGGTGCTGGTGGCGATCGAGGCCAGCTGGCGGCTGTACGACAGCGCGCTTTCGGCGGTCGGCTGGGCCTGCGACGCGGTGACCGAGAAGAATTCCTGCGGATCCTTGGCGCCCAGCAGCTGGCGGGTCACGTTCGACGACGTTTCCAGGGAAGCGCGGGCGGTGCTGATGTTCAGGTCGACCAGCTTCTCCATGCTCTCGAAGGTCTTGGTGGTCAGCGACGAGAACAGCGCGAACTGGGATTCGAGGTTGGCTTTGGTGGCGTTCGAGAACTGCTCAGGAATTGCAAACATGTGGTTCTCCAAAATTCAATGTGTACAGTGGATGAAATGTTGCTTGGACCGGTGAGGCAGATTTTCCGTCGTTTTTTGAACGAATGTCTTTTTTTGTGCACCGCAACAGGGCGAATTTTCACGCAATTGATTAGGGGAGTCAAGCGATTTTGACGCGCCGCACCATCAGAGCGTGCATTAATTTCTTGAATGCATTGTTACTAAGAAATTTTACGATCTTGTTATTGATTCAACGCAAGAAATTGTGTCTTGCCGCCGCCTGAACGAGGCTTGCGGCAGCATGCTAGACTAGCCACTTGTGTTTCATCAAGCTGCTGCGCAGCATTCCGACCCATGACGCACGGCACGCCTTCCCACGCGCAAGCAGCCACCTCCGCCTCCTGGCTGTCGCCCGTGCCGCTGTTCTTCGTCTTCCTGTGGAGCACCGGCTTCATCGTCGCCAAGCTCGGCCTGCCGTATGCCCCGCCGCTGACCTTCCTGATCCTGCGCTGCCTCGGCGCGCTCGCCGTGCTGCTGCCGCTGGTGCTGCTGTCGCGCGCACCCTGGCCACGCGGCCGGATCCTGCACGTGGCGGTGGCGGGGCTGCTGCTGCAGGCCGGCTACCTCGGCGGCGTCTGGGCCGCGATCAAGCTCGGCATGCCGGCCGGGCTGACCGCCCTGATCGTCGGCATGCAGCCGATCCTGACGGCGGCCGGCGCCTCCCTGATCGGCGAACGGGTGCGGCCGCGCCAGTGGCTCGGCTTCGTGCTCGGCCTGTCGGGCGTGGCGCTGGTGGTATACGCCAAGCTGCACCTGGCCGGCCTGAGCGCGAGCGGCCTGCTGCTGTGCATCTTCGCGCTGTTCAGTATTACCGCGGGCACCATGTACCAGAAGCGCTGGTGCCCCGCCTTCGACCTGCGCACCGGCACCGTGATCCAGTTCGGCGCCACCGTGCTGGCCCTGCTGCCGCTGGCGATCCTGCTCGAAGACCTCGACCCGGCCTTTTCCAGTGTCACCTGGAGCCGGGACTTCATCGTCGCCTGGCTATGGTCGATCTTCGCCCTGTCGATCGGTGCGATCTTTTTACTGTTTACCCTGATCCGCCGCAGCCAGGCCACGGAAGTCACGAGCCTGCTCTACCTGACCCCGCCCACCACCGCCGTCATGGCCTGGCTCCTGTTCGGCGAGGCCTTCAGCCCGCTCGCGCTGGCCGGGATGGCGGTGGCCGTGCTCGGCGTCGCATTCGTCGTCAAAAAACAAGGAGACACGCCATGATCACCAGCCCCCAGCAGGAAGCCGTCGATGCGGCCATCACCTCGCGCCGTTCGATCCGCGCTTTCCTGGACCGTCCGGTCGAGCGCGCAGACATCGAACGCATCCTCGACGTCGCCGCGCGCGCGCCGTCCGGCACCAATACCCAGCCGTGGAAGGTGTACGTGTTGACGGGGCAGGCGCGCACGCGCCTGGTCGAGGCGATCCTGCGGGTCAACGCCGACCCGCAGCAGGCGAAGGAGCATACCGAGGAATACGCCTACTACCCGCGCGAATGGACCTCGCCCTATATCGACCGGCGCCGCAAGGTCGGCTGGGACCTGTATTCGCTGCTCGGCCTGACGCGCGACAACAAGGCCGGCATGGCGGCCCAGCACGCGCGCAACTACGGCTTCTTCGACGCACCGGTCGGCCTGATCTTCACGATCGACCGCATCATGGAGCAGGGCTCCTGGCTGGACTATGGCATGTTCTTGCAGAACATCATGGTGGCCGCCCGTGGCCGCGGCCTCGACACCTGTCCGCAGGCCGCCTTCACCCAGTATCACCGGGTGATCGCCGAGCAATTGCAGTTGCCGGCCAACGAAATGGTAGTGTGCGGCATGGCCCTTGGCTGGGCCGATCCGGAGCGCATCGAAAACACCCTGGTCACCGAGCGCGAAAGCGCGCAAGGTTTTGCCCGTTTTATGGAGTAATGTATGGCCTGAGCCGTGGTTTTAGTTTGCACTCTTGCCGCACGGAACTTACATTTCGTTTGCGATGCGGCCTGCTTCCGTTACACTGCATCACGTATCTCATCCGTTCGCGCCAAAGGGTCCTTCGATGTTCAAGCTTGCATTGGCCGCCATCGTTTCGCTGCTGTTTGCCTTCCAGTCCGTGCATGCCGCCGGCGCCGGGGCGGGGGCGGGCGCCGGTACGACCCAGGCCGCCAAGAAGAAGCAGAAAAAGAGCAGCGGCGCCAGGAAACCGGTGCGCAAGAAGGCCGTGAAGAAGGCCGCGCGTCCCCAGCGCAAGGACCTGGCCCAGGCCATCGCCGACGACAACCGCCAGCGCATGGTGCGCCGCGTGGAAATGGTGCGCGGCAAGCGCAAGGTGACCTACCAGGTGGTGCGCCGCGCCGCGCCCGCCGCCATCGATCCGCGCAGCCTGGGCGACGCCGCCGGCCTGCGCGGCACCAGTGATCCGCTCTCGCTGCGCTCCAACGTCGCCTTCGTGCTCGACCAGAACAGCTCGGAAGTGCTGTTCGAAAAGAACGCCAACGTCGCCCTGCCGATCGCCTCGATCACCAAGCTGATGACCGGTCTGGTCGTGGTGAAAGCAGGCCAGGACCTCGACGAAGTGCTGCGCATCACCGATGCCGACGTCGACCGCCACAAGTATTCCAGCTCGCGCCTGCCGGTCGGCACGCGCATGACGCGCCGCGAGCTGCTGCACATTGCCCTGATGAGTTCGGAAAACCGCGCCGCCTCCGCGCTGGGCCGCAACTACCCCGGCGGGATCGGCGCTTTCGTCGCCGCCATGAACGCCAAGGCGGACGAGTTGGGCATGAAGGACACGCGCTACGTGGATTCGAGTGGCCTGTCGAGCCAGAACGTGTCGAGCGCCCGCGACCTGGCGCGCCTGGTGTCGCACGCCTATGGCGAACCGCTGCTGCGCGAATATTCGACCAGCCCGAATTCGACCGTCAAGGCCAGCGGCCGTCCGATGCGCTATTCGAACACGAACTACCTGGTGGCGCTGCCCGACTGGAACATCGGCCTGCAAAAGACCGGCTTCATCAACGAAGCGGGGCGCTGCCTGGTGATGCAGGCGGCCATCCACGGCCGCAACGTGATCATGGTATTCCTCGATTCGAAGGGCAAGATGTCGCGCACCGCCGACGCCGGCCGGGTGCGGCGCTTCCTCGAAGCGCTGGCGCCGGGCAAGCTCAACGTGCTGGCGCCGGGGACGCTGGGGGAAAGCGTGGGGACGCCGGCGATCGGGACCTTCAGCGCCGCGGCGCCGGCGCCGGCATTGCACTGAAATTTCACGCTAGTCCTGCTACCTCAGCACGTCGCACCGGCGAAGGCCGGTGCCTAATTTTGCGTGCGTACCCACTGCTCTACGAACTTGGGCACCGGCCTGCGCCGGTGCGACGGTCTTGCGGGTAGTGGCAGGAAATGCGCTGACTAAACGCGCAGCGCAGAATCAAATCGCCGGTACAGGCCGATACCCCAGCGTCGCCGAAATGCTCGACGCCGTCTGCACCAGATCTTCCAGCCACTCTTCCTGCAGCCGGTC
Source organism: Massilia phyllostachyos (assembly GCF_021044825.1). Taxonomy (GTDB): domain Bacteria; phylum Pseudomonadota; class Gammaproteobacteria; order Burkholderiales; family Burkholderiaceae_D; genus Telluria; species Telluria phyllostachyos. Next base: position 1,018,068 of record NZ_JAJNOC010000001.1, read on the forward strand.
CGCCGGCGCCGAAATCGACAAGCCCGCCACCAGCTTGCCGCTGTCGTCGAAAATGCCGGCGGCCATGCAGCGCACGCCCAGTTCCAGCTCTTCGTTGTCGCGCGCATAGCCGCGCGCGCGCACCAGGCTCAGTTCGCGCTCGAAGCGCGCCAGGTCGGTGATGGAATTCTTGTTGTGGCCGGCGAGGCCGGTGCGGGTCGCATAGCCGCGGATGGTTTTCGCGTCGTCGATCGACAGGAACAGCTTGCCGGTCGAGGTCAGGTGCAGCGGCGCGCGGCCGCCGATGGCGCGCACCACCTGCATGCCGGAGCGCTCGGAATAGGCGCGGTCGATGTAGACGATCTCGTCGCCCTGGCGCACCGACAGGTTCACGGTCTGCTGGGTCTTCTTGTGCAGGGCGCGCATGAAATCGAGCGCCGCTTCGCGCACCGACAGGCGGCTCTTGACCACATTGCCCAGCTCGAGCAGGCGCATGCCGAGGCGGTAGGTGCCCGGCTCGACCCGGTCGACGAAACGCGTGACGACCATGTCGTTCAGGATGCGGTGCGCGGTCGAGGGATGCAGGCCGGAGACCTTCGACAGTTCCTTCAGGCTCACCGGATCCGAATACGTGGCCAGCGCATCGAGCAGCGCCATCATGCGCTCGATCACCTGGATCGAGGTCTTGGCAGGCAGGGCGCCGGGCGCCGCGTCGAGGGTTTCCATTTTCATGATGTGCTTGGTGCAGTGCAGTATTCAACACTTTATACCATGATGTGAAACGACCATGCAAACCAATGGGTTACGGTGTGCAACAGTTGCGCGCCGGGGCATAATGCCAGTTCGGCAATGAACCTCAGTGAAACCATGAACGACCCGATCAGCGAATTCAAGACCAAGCGCGGCATCGCGCGCCTCCTGGCGGCCTGCCGCAATACCTGGGACGGCTTGTCCTGGGCCTGGCGCAGCGAAGCCGCCTTCCGCCAGGAAGTGGTGGTGATCGCCATCGCCACCGTCGCCGCCCTGTTGCTGCCGGTGTCCAGCTTCCAGAAGCTGGTGCTGATCGGCGTGCTGATCCTGGTGCTGATCGTCGAGATCGTCAACTCGGCGATCGAGGCCATCGTCGACCGCATCTCGCTCGACCGCCATCCCTTGTCCAAGGTAGCCAAGGACATGGGCAGCGCCGCGGTTGCACTGACCCTGCTGCTGGCATTCGCGACCTGGGCTGTGGTGCTGTACAACCGTTTCATGTAGTTCATGCGCTGGTTGCACAAGCAAATAAGAAAGCTGTCGTTTGATGAATCCTGGCCTGCCCGTAGACTAGAGGCCTGGAACAATGCAGTTCGTGTAGCTTAACCATCGGAGAAATGACATGACCTTACGCCTCGGCGACACCGCGCCCGATTTCGAGCAGGAATCCAGCATCGGCAAGATCCGCTTCCACGAGTGGGCGGGCGATTCCTGGGTGGTGCTGTTCTCGCACCCGGCCGACTTCACGCCGGTCTGCACGACCGAACTGGGACTGACCGCCAAGCTGAAGCCGGAATTCGACAAGCGCAACGTCAAGGCGATCGCGCTGTCGGTCGACCCGGCCGACAAGCACCGGGACTGGATCAAGGACATCGAGGAGACCCAGCAGACCGTGGTCGGCTTCCCGATCATCGCCGATGCCGACAAGACCGTCTCGAATCTGTACGACATGATCCACCCGGAAGCATCGGCCACCGCCACCGTGCGCTCGCTGTTCATCATCGACCCGGCCAAGAAAGTCCGCCTGATCATCACCTACCCGATGAGCACCGGCCGCAACTTCGACGAAGTGCTGCGCGTGATCGACGCCCTGCAGCTGACCGACGGCTACACCGTGGCGACACCGGGCAACTGGAAGGATGGCGACGACGTCATCATTCCGCTGACCGTGCAGGATCCGGCCGTGATCGAGCAAAAATACCCGAAGGGCTATACCTCGCCGCGTCCCTACCTGCGCCTCACGCCGCAGCCGAACAAATAAACCGTTTTTCGTAGGGTGGATGGCGTCCGTCCACCCTACGAGTGTGTGAAAAATTCGTCTATGGCTGCGTTGCCTCGTCTCGCCGTACGAGTGTACTGTCTTCGACTCGGCGCCTTGCCATCGCCGTTTTTTCACACCCTCTACGCATAAGCAAATAAGAATCCTGTTGTTGGCTTCGCCAGCGAGTACCCTTACGCTGTGGCTCAGCATAAGGGTATCTGAATGTCGACAACGTATATCATCGCAGGTTTCGCAGTAGGGCTGCTGGTCGGCATGACCGGCGTCGGCGGCGGTTCGCTCATGACGCCACTGTTGACCCTGCTGTTCGGCGTGTCTCCTTCCGTCGCGGTCGGCACCGACCTGGCTTTCGCCTCGATCACCAAGGGCGTTGGCACCATCACCCACCGTTTCAACCGCACCGTGCAGTGGCCGATCGTCGGCCGCCTGTGCCTGGGCGCCTTGCCGGCCGCGCTGCTGGCGACCCTGGCGCTGAACCACTTCGGCACGCTTGACCGGCACATCGGCGAAGTCATCCGCTACTCGATCGCCGTCTCCGTGATGCTGACCGTGGTGGCGCTGCTGTTCCGCGCGCGCATGCTGGCCTGGATCAACACCCACCCCGAACGCCAGCTGCAGGGCAGGGCGCTGGCCGCTGCGACCATCGTCAGCGGCGCGGTGCTGGGCGTGCTGGTCACCGTGTCGTCGATCGGCGCGGGCGCGATCGGCGCGACCCTGCTGGTCCTGCTGTATCCGCGTCTGACGCCGGCCGAGGTCGCCGGCACCGACATCGCCTACGCCGTGCCGCTGACCGCCATCGCGGCGGTCGGCCACTGGTGGCTGGGCTCGATCGACTGGATGCTGCTGCTGACCCTGCTCATCGGCTCGGTGCCCGGCATCACCCTCGGCGCGATGGCCGCGCGCAAGGTGCCGGAGCGCGTGCTGCGCGCCTTGCTGGCAATGACCCTGACCGGCGTCGCAGCCAAGCTGGTGTTCTGAGAACTAATAGCGGAACTGTCTATGCAAATAAGGATTGCGTCGTTTGTAATATAAGTTCGGCGTGAGATTATGGTAGCCCGTTAGAAGAATTTGTAATAAGGGCCTCCATGACCTCGCTTGCCTTGCCGCAGCGGAAATCGCCGGGCCGGGTGATTCCCGGCTTCGGCATCTCGCTCGGCTTCACGCTGTTCTACCTGGCGCTGATCGTCCTGATCCCGCTGTCGGCGGTGTTTCTCAATACCTTCACGATGAGCTGGGACGCCTTCTGGTCGGCCGTCACCTCCGAGCGCGTGGTCGCCTCCTACCGGCTCACCTTCGGCGCCTCGCTGCTGGCCGCCTTCATCAACGTGATCTTCGGCGGCATCGTCGCCTGGGTGCTGGTGCGCTATACCTTTCCCGGCAAGCGCTTCATCGACGCCCTGGTCGACCTGCCGTTCGCGCTGCCGACCGCGGTGGCCGGCATCACGCTCACCGCCCTGTATTCGCACAACGGCCTGATCGGCGAGCAACTGGCCAAGGTCGGCATCAAGGTCGCGTTCACCCCGCTGGGCGTGCTGATCGCGCTGACCTTCATCGGCCTGCCCTTCGTCGTGCGCACGGTGCAGCCGGTGCTGGAAGAGGCCGAGCGCGAGCTGGAAGAAGCCGCCGCCAGCCTGGGCGCCTCGCCGCTGCAGACCTTCATCCGCGTGGTGCTGCCCTCGATCGTGCCGGCGCTGCTGACCGGCTTCGCACTGGCCTTTGCGCGCGCCACCGGCGAATACGGTTCCGTCATCTTCATCGCCGGCAACCTGCCGATGGTGTCCGAGATCACGCCGCTCTTCATCATCACCAAACTCGAACAGTACGACTACGCCGGCGCCACGGCGATCGCGGTGGTCATGCTGGTCATCTCCTTCATCCTGCTGCTGACGATTAATCTGCTGCAGGCCTGGACACGCAAGCGGGCAGGAAAAAAATGAGCGCAGTCCTCGACAACATCAAGGCGGCGCCAACGGCCGCCGCGGCCAAGGGCCGGCCGAAGACCAATACGCTGGAACCGGGCTGGGTGCGCTACGCCCTCATCACGGTCGCGCTGGCCTTCCTGACCCTGTTCCTGTTCGTGCCGCTGGCCGCGGTCTTCACCGAGGCGCTGAAAAAAGGCTGGGACGTCTACCTCGAATCGATCCGCGACCCGGACGCCGTCTCGGCCATCAAGCTCACCCTCATCGCGGCCGGCATCTCGGTGCCGCTGAACCTGGTGTTCGGGGTGGCCGCCGCCTGGGCCATCGCCAAGTTCGAATTCCGGGGCAAGAGCATCCTGCTGACCCTGATCGACCTGCCGTTCTCGGTCTCGCCGGTGATCGCGGGCCTGATCTACGTGCTGCTGTTCGGTAGCCAGGGCTGGTTCGGCGACTGGCTGCTCGAACACGACATCAAGATCCTGTTCGCGGTGCCGGGCATCGTGCTGGCCACCGTGTTCATCACCTTCCCGTTCGTGGCGCGCGAGCTGATTCCGCTGATGCAGCAGCAGGGGACGGAAGAGGAAGAGGCCGCGCTGGTGCTGGGCGCCTCGGGCTGGTCGACCTTCTGGCGGGTGACGATCCCGAACATCAAATGGGGCCTGCTGTACGGCGTCATCCTGTGCAATGCCCGCGCGATGGGCGAGTTCGGCGCCGTCTCGGTGGTGTCGGGCCACATCCGCGGCGAGACCAACACGATGCCGCTGCACGTCGAGATCCTCTACAACGAATACAACTTCACGGCCGCCTTCGCCGTGGCGTCGCTGCTGGCGCTGCTGGCGCTGGTGACGCTGGCGGTGAAGAGTTTTGTCGAATGGCGCCTGCATCAGGCGAAGACCACGGACGCACGCAATCTGGAGCAAGCAGCATGACCATCGAAGTCCAGCACATCCGCAAACAGTTCGGCCAGTTCACCGCGCTCGACGACGTTTCCCTGAAATTCCCCGACGGCCAGCTGACCGCCTTGCTGGGGCCTTCCGGCTGCGGCAAGACCACCCTGCTGCGCGTGATCGCGGGTCTGGAACACCCCGATGCGGGCGCGGTGCTGCTCGACGGCGAAGACGCCTCGCACCGCCACGTGCGCGAGCGCCAGGTCGGCTTCGTGTTCCAGCACTACGCGTTGTTCAAGCACATGACGGTGTTCGAGAACGTCGCCTTCGGCCTGCGCGTGAAACCGCGCAAGGAGCGTCCGTCGGAACAGCAGATCCGCGACAAGGTCAGGAAGCTGCTCGAACTGGTGCAGCTCGACTGGATCGCCGACCGCTATCCGCCGCAGCTCTCGGGCGGCCAGCGCCAGCGCATCGCCCTGGCGCGCGCGCTGGCCGTGGAGCCGCGCGTGCTGCTGCTCGACGAACCCTTCGGCGCGCTGGACGCCAAGGTGCGCAAGGAGCTGCGCCGCTGGCTGCGCCGCCTGCACGACGAGCTGCACGTGACCTCGATCTTCGTCACCCACGACCAGGAAGAAGCGCTGGAAGTGGCCGACCAGGTGGTCCTGATGAACAAGGGCCGCGTCGAGCAGCTCGGCACGCCGGACGCCGTGTACAACCAGCCGGCTTCACCTTTCGTCTACGGCTTCCTCGGCAACGTCAACCTGTTCCACGGCCGCGTGCACGAGGGTGTGCTGGCGAGCGGCGACGTGAAGTTGCAGGCGGCCGGTGCGCGCGACGGCCAGGGCATCGGCTACGTGCGACCGCATGATCTCGACGTCGAGCGCTATACGCCGGGCGCCGAAGGCGTGGTCGCCAAGCTGCGCCGCGCCCACGCGATCGGCCCGCTGGCCCAGCTCGACCTCGAGCGCGCCGACAACCAGCAGCTGATCGAGGCGGTGATGCCGAACGAACTGTTCGCCCGCCACGGTTTCCGCGAAGGCGACACCCTGGTGGTCAAGCCGCGCCGGATCGAAGTGTTCGTCGATGCAGGAGAAGGCATATGAACTTCCAGCAGCTGCGCTCCGTGCGCGAAGCCGCAAGGCGCGATTTCAACCTGACCGAGGTGGCCAATGCGCTGTTCACTTCGCAGCCCGGCGTGTCGCGCCAGATCCGCGAGCTCGAGGAAGAGCTCGGGGTGGTCATCTTCGAGCGCAACGGCAAACGCCTGACTGGTCTCACGCCGCCGGGCAAGGGCATCCTCAAGATCGTCGAGCGCCTGCTGGTCGAGGCCGAGAACCTGCAGCAGGCCAGCGCCGAATTCGCGGCCCAGGACAGCGGCACCCTGACCGTGGCCGTCACCCACACCCAGGCGCGCTACGCGCTGCCGCAGGTGGTGCAGGCCTTCCGCCACGCTTACCCGGAAGTGCGCATCGCCCTGCAGCAGAGCGCCCCGGAACACATCGCGGAATGGGTTTTGTCGGGCAAGGCCGATATCGGCATTGCGACCGAAGGCTTGTCGGCGTTTCCGGACCTGGTGTCCTTCCCCTGCTACCGCTGGAGCCACCTGGTGGTGGCGCCGGAAGGGCATCCGATTTTCTCTTCCGGTACGCCGTTGCGGCTGGAGGACCTGGCCGAGTATCCGCTCATCACCTACGACGTCGGCTTCACGGGGCGCAGCCATATCGATGCGGCGTTCCGCGAAGCGGGGCTGGCGCCGGACATCGTTTTAACGGCGATGGATTCGGACGTGATCAAGCAGTACGTGGCGCTGGGGATGGGCGTGGGGATCGTGGCGTCGATGGCCTTCGACCATGGGCGCGACAAGGGGATGCGGGCGATCGAGGCGTCGCATCTGTTTGCGCCGAATGTGACGCGGCTCGCCGTGCGTAAAGGGTCGTATTTGCGGGCGTATGCGTATCACTTCATCGAGCGGTTTGCTCAGGGGTATACGCGGTCGGATATCGAGAAGGCGTTACAGGCGGCTGAATAACGTTCGTGACTGCGGTGCGAACTTGGGCGGAACAATGCCAGTGGCATTGTTCCGGCCTTCGCCGGAACGACGGTTTTGCGACAAGCAGCTCACGGTAAATTTTTGCCACGCACCGTCAGCACGTCATGCGCGCCACTGGCGCCCATGACTCCCGGCGAAGGCCGGGATCCAATTTTGCGTGAATACCGTTAGCGCCTACTGTCCTGGATTCGTGTACTTCGCATGAATCCCATCAATCCCCGCCATCACCTCGCTTGAGAGCACGACGTCCGCCGCATCGATGTTCTCCTTCAGCTGCTCGAGATTCGTCGCTCCAATAATGGTCGACCCCACGAACCACCGCGAATAACACCACGCCAGCGCCATCTGCGCCGGCTTCATTCCATGCGCCCGCGCCAGCGCCGCATACTCGGCCGTGGCCGCCAGCACCGAAGGCCGCACATAGCGCGGACTCCAGTTCTGAGGAAAGACCGTCAGCCTGCCACGCGCCTGCGGATCATCCAGGTACTTCGCCGTGAGCTGCCCGAACGCCAGCGGACTATACGCCAGCAGGCTGACGCCTTCACGATAGCAGGCCTCATCCATCAAGCTGGTTTCAAAACCACGCGCCGTGAGGTTATACAGATTCTGCACGGTCGCAATCCGCGGCAACCCCTGCATCTCCGCCTGCTTGATGTACTCGCACACCCCCCACGCGCTCTCGTTCGACACGCCGACATAGCGGATGGTCCCCGCCTGCACCATCTCGTTCAACGCGCCAAGCGTTTCCTCGATCGGCACGGCCGGCCGTTCGGCCTGCGGATTGAAGCTGTTGGCCCCGAAGATCGGCAGGTTCCGGCTCGGCCAGTGGATCTGGTACAGGTCGATGTAGTCGGTATGCAGGCGGCGCAGGCTGTCCTCCACGGCGGCGCGGATGTTGGTCGCATCGAGGCAGTGGTTGGCGCCGCGGATCCACGGCATGTTGACGTTCGGCCCGGCGATCTTGGTGGCCAGGATCACGTCGCTGCGGCGGCCGGTCTTCTTGAGCCAGCTGCCGATGTAGCGCTCGGTCGAGCCCTGCGTATCCGCGCGCGCCATCACCGGGTACATCTCGGCGGTGTCGATGAAGTTGATGCCGCGCTCGAGCGCGTAATCGAGCTGGCTGTGCGCCTCGCTTTCCGTGTTCTGTTCGCCGAAGGTCATGGTGCCGAGGGCTACCTTCGACACCACCAGGTCGGTCATTCCAAGCTGCTTGCGTTCCATGCGGGGTTCTCCTGACGAACCGGCATTATCGGCGCAATGCCGCGGCGCAGTCGCGCACCAGCGCCGGCCCGGCGTAGATGAAGCCGGTGTAGAGCTGCACCAGCTGGGCGCCGGCGGCGATCTTGGCGCGCGCGTCCTCGCCGCGCATGATGCCGCCCACGCCGATGATGGGCAGCGCCTCGCCCAGCTCGGCCTTCAATAAACGGATCACCGTGTTCGACAGCTCGAACACGGGCGCCCCCGACAGGCCGCCGGCTTCCTCGCCGTGCCGCATGCCCTGCACGGCGCTGCGGCTCAATGTCGTGTTGGTGGCGATCACGCCGTCGATCTTGTGGCGCAGCAGGGCGCCCGCGATGTTGCGCACCTGGTCACCGTCGATGTCCGGTGCGATCTTCAGCGCCACCGGCACGTAGCGCTTGTGCTGGTCGGCCAGGCGCAGCTGCTCTTGCTTCAGTTGCGAGAGCAGGGCGTCCAGTTCCGATTCGCCCTGCAGCTGGCGCAGGTTCTTGGTGTTCGGCGAGGAGATGTTGACGGTGACGTAGCTCGCGTATGGATACACCTTGCGCAGGCAGTGCAGGTAATCGTCGGCCGCGCGTTCGATCGGGGTGTCGGCATTCTTGCCGATGTTCAGGCCGAGCACACCCTGCTTGTCCTGGTAGAAGCGGGACGCCTGCACGTTGGCGACGAAGGCGTCGACGCCGCCGTTGTTGAAGCCCATGCGGTTGATGATGCCCTGCGCCTGCGGCAGGCGGAAGATGCGCGGCTTCGGGTTGCCGCCTTGCGGGCGCGGGGTCACGGTGCCGATCTCGATCGAGCCGAAGCCGAGCGAGGCCAGGCCGTCGATGTAGGCGCCATCCTTGTCCAGGCCCGCGGCCAGGCCGACCGGGTTCGGGAAGGTGATGCCCATGACGGTGCGCGGGTCCGGCGCGGGCTTCGGCGACAGGTTCGTGAGGCCGAGCGCGGCGGCGCGGCGCAGCATCGGCAGGGCGAGATTGTGGGCTTTTTCGGCGTCGAGCGAGAACAGCAGCGGGCGGGCGAGGGAGTACAGGAGCTTGTCGGACATGGGAGACTCGTAATGGGGACTCCCGCCATTCTACCCGTGTGGGAACTCAGCGCTCCAGTACGCCCCAGCGTCCGCCGATGCGCGCTTCCAGCGGCCGGAAGTTGATCTTGTAGGCCATCTTCGGGCTCTGCTCGATCCAGTAGCCCAGATACACGTAGCTCAGGCCCAGTTCGCGCGCCTGGTTCACCTGCCACATCACGTTGTAGGTGCCGAAGGAGGCGCCTTCGACGTCGGGGTCGAAGAAGGTGTACACGGAGGACAGGCCGTCCGACAGCACGTCGATGATGGAGACCATGCGCAAGGTGCCGTCCGGCTCGCGGAACTCGACCAGGCGCGTGTTCACGCGGCTCTGCAGCAGGAACTGGGCATACTGGTCGCGGCTGTCCTGGTCCATGCCGCCGCCGACGTGGCGCGTGGTCTGGTAGCGCAGGTAGAGGGCGTAGTGCTCGTCCGAGAAGGCCAGGTTGGCCACCATCGCGACCAGGTCGCCGTGGCGCTTCCAGGCGCGGCGCTGGGTGCGGTTGGGCGTGAAATCCTCGCATTTGACGCGCACCGGGATGCAGGCCTGGCAGCCGTCGCAGTAGGGGCGATAGGTGAAGATGCCGCTGCGGCGGAAACCGTTGCGCACCAGTTCGGAATACACGTCGGCATTGATGAGGTGCGAAGGCGTCGCCACCTGCGAGCGGGCCTGGCGTGCGTCGAGGTAGCTGCACGGGTAGGGCGCGGTGGTGTAGAACTGCAGCGTGGCGAAGGGCAGGTCATTAAGGTGCGTCATGCAAAAAGCTCTCGAGACGACGTGATGGACCTATTCTAACGAAATCGCCCCCGCGCACCGTTAGCCGTTCAACGGTGGCGCGACTTCCCAGCGGGTAATCGCCGGTTCGCGGATCGCTTCGCGCAGATGCGCGAGGAAGGCGCTGCGCGGGATCGGGGCGGCCCCCAATGAGGCCAGGTGGCCGGTCTCCTGCTGGCAATCGATCATTTTCACGCCGTGTCCGCGCAGGAAGGACACCAGGTAGGCCAGCGCGACCTTCGAGGCGTCGGTGGCGCGTGCGAACATCGATTCGCCGTAGAACATGCGGCCGATGCAGACGCCATAGGCGCCGCCGACCAGTTCGCCGTCCAGCCAGACTTCGGACGAGTGGGCATAGCCCATCGCGTGCAGGCCGGTGTAGCCGTCGATGATGTCTTCCGAGATCCAGGTGCCGGGCCCGTCCTTGCGCGGGGCGGCGCAGGCGCGCATCACGTCCTCGAAGGCGCTGTCGAAGCGCACGTTCCACGGCCCGCCTTCAGTCCGGCTGCGCTCGACCTTGCGCAGGGTCTTCTTGAGGCTGTCGCTGACCTTGAAGTGTTCCGTATGCAGGACCATGCGCGGGTCGGTGCTCCACCACAGGATGGGCTGGCCCTCGGAGAACCAGGGGAAGATGCCGTTCTGGTAGGCCAGCAGCAGGCGCTGCGGCGACAGGTCGGCGCCGGCGGCCAGCAGGCCGGGCGCATCCATCGTCAGCGCTTCGGATACGTCGGGGAACGGCGATGTCGGCTCGAGCCAGGGGATCATGCGGCCCTCGTGGATCAGTCGGGTTCGCGCGGCGCCAGCATCGGGCGCACGATGTCGCGGCTGTGGAATCCATAGCTGCCGCCTTCGCGCACTTTGACGCGGTCCGCGAAGAAGAGTTCCAGGGTGGTGCGCACGGTGGGGAAGGCGAGCTCGTCCCAAGGGATCTCGTCCTGCGTGTAGAGCGCCACTTCCAGGCTTTCCTCGCCCGGGGCGAAGTCCAGGTCGCGCAGGCGCGCCAGATAGAACAGGTGGACCTGGTGCACGTGGGCGACGTTGAGCAGCGTGAACAGCATGCCGAGTTCGACGTTGGCGCCGGCCTCTTCCTCGGTCTCGCGCACGGCCGCCTGTTCGGTGGTCTCTTCGTTCTCCATGAAGCCGGCCGGCAGGGTCCAGTAGCCGTAGCGCGGCTCGATCGCGCGCTTGCACAGCAGGATCTGCAGCTTGCCGTCCTGTTCCCACACGGGAATCGAGCCGATCACCAGCTTCGGGTTCTGGTAATGGATGGTGTGGCAGTGCGGGCAGACGTAGCGCGGCCGGTTGTCGCCTTCGGGAATCGCCAGGGCGACGGGATGGGCGCACTCGGAACAGAATTTCATAGGTCAGCGGCAGGTTGAGATTGTGCTTACTTTACACTGAATCGGGGCCGCCATGCCGTCGGCGCCGCCCTCCCGGGACGACATGGATGAGCCATACCGTGCTGCAATCGCACACCTCGGGAGCATTGGATTTGCCTAAAGCACTGTTTCGGCGTATAATTCATTCCATCAGACGCGGGGTGGAGCAGTCTGGCAGCTCGTCGGGCTCATAACCCGAAGGTCACAGGTTCAAATCCTGTCCCCGCAACCAAATTCGAAGCCGTTGATTCGCAAGAGTCAGCGGCTTTTTCGTTGCTGCCCTCTTTTCTCGCTTCCCGGCAACGCGCTCGACGCAGCGCAAACCCGATGCGTCCGCCTGCAATCTTGTCCGTCCAGCCTGGTCCAACATGCGTCGGCAAAGCACAAGGACAACCATGATCAACGTAGACGACATCAACGAGGCCTGGGGCTGGTCCGGTTTGAACGCGGTCGAGGTCCTCGGGGCGAATGCATTTGGCAACCTCATCATCCGCGACGACGAAGGCCGTTTCTGGCGGCTGAGGCCGCAAGACCTGTGCTGCGAGCCGGTGGCCGACAGCCGCGCGGCCTTCGACGCGCTGGCCTATGACCAGGATTTCCTGAACGACTGGTATATGCCGGAAGTCGTCAAGCTGGCGGAGCTGACCTTGGGACCGCTGACAGATGACCGCAAGTACTGCCTCAGGATCCCGAGCGCGCTCGGCGGGCACTATGGCCGGGACAACCTGGCCACGGTGCCCTTGCCAGAGCTGATCCGGTTTTCAGGGGAGGGCGCGCAGCAATTCGATGACTTGCCGCGCTGGAATTGAATACGCTGGAAGAATTGTCGGGCGTGACTGCACTGGCGCGGTTAGAATCCGGGCTTCACGAACCGAGGACCAGCAATGAAGAAAACCGATCTGGCGAAGAGCGACGCCAAGAAACTGATGAACCAGATGAGCGCGAAAAATGCCGCCTTCGGTGCTGCGGCCAAGGCCGCGCCGCTGGATCGCCGCGAACAGCGCGAACGCGAGCGCGCGCTGGGGCTGGTGCCGTTCGCGGTCAAGCTCAACGGCGATCTGGTGCAGCAACTGCACCAGCGCAGCAAGGAGCAGGACATCGAGCTGAACCAGCTGGTAGCGGAACTGCTGCAGAAGGGCCTGTCCGCTTGAAACAGCCAGGCGGTCAGGCCGGTGGGTCGATCAAGCTGGCCCACAGGTAGGCGGCCGCCATCGTGCGGTGCGGCGCGTAGCGCAGCAAGAGTTGTTCGGTGGCCGCGATGCCGGGACGTTCCGGCCCGCCCAGCAGGCGGTGGAAGGCGGTGCGCACCGCCACGTCGCCCTGCAGCGAACAGTCCGGATAGCCATAGCCGCGCAGCAGGGCGTAATTCACGGTCCAGGGGCCGATGCCCTTGATGGCCAGCAGTTCCTCCACGACTTCACCCAGTGAACGCGTGCGGTCGAGCACGACCTTGCCGTCGACGACCAGATGCGCGAAGCGCAGCAAGGTCTCGGCTTTCGCCCGCGAGAACTTGCGGGAGGTCAGGTCTTCCAGCGCGAGGCGCGCGACGTCCGGTGCTTCCGGATAGCACCACAGGCCGCTCGGATGCGGCCGTCCGGCCAGCCCGATCAAGGTGCGGCGCAGGGAAATCGCGAAGGGCAGGTTGATCTGCTGCCCGATGATGGCCCAGGTCAGCGCTTCGAAGATGGTTGCCGACTGCACGATGCGCAGGCCGGGCTGGCGCGCCACGACCGGGCCGAGCACCGGATCGTCACGCACGAAGTCGGCGAAGGCGGCCGGATCGATGCGCAGGCCGAGGATGTTGAGCAGGGCCTCGCGCGCGCGCCCGGGCAGCGCGTCCGTCGATGCGCCGTCGGCATCCACCGTGCAGCGCGCCTCATCCTCCCCGAAGGCCACCTCGAGCACGACCGGCACGCCATCGAGCAGCACGCCCTTGCGCAGGCCGGACGCGCTCACCTGTTCCGCCAGCCCTTCGGCGTCGCGGCTGTGGAAGGCCAGCACGTCCCGGACCCGGTAGCCGGCCGGCAGCGCCAGGCGCAGTTCGCCGCGCATCACTTGCCCTGCGCCGCGGCAGGCGGGCGCAGGAAGGCGGGCACGAAGCCGGTCACCAGCGCGGTCCCGACCAGAACGATGGCCGAGCCGGCCAGCGTATGCCAGCCGATCACCTCGTGCAGGAAGATCGCGCCCCACAGGATGCCGAACATCGGGTTCAGGAACGTCACCGTCAGCGCCGAGGTGGTGCCGACTTCCTCGATCAGCTTGAAGTAGAGGATGTAGGCGATGCCGCTGCAGAGCACGCCCAGCGCCAGCACCGCGGCCCAGATGCCCGCCGTCGGCTGGCCCGGCGACGGGAAGAAGGCCAGCGCCGGGATCACGCAGAGGGTGGCGGCCCACATCGAACCGTGCGCGTTGGCGAAGGGCGCCACCGCCCTGGCCGACTTCGCGTACTGGCTGGCGACGCTGTAGCTGAAGGCGGCGATCAGGGCCGCCGCGATCGCGATGGCCGCGCCGGGGCGCTCCGAGACGTGGTCGAAGCCCACCAGCAGGCTCACGCCCACGGTGCCCAGCACCAGACCGAGCGCCGCGCGTGCGGACACCTTCTGGCGCGCCCACACGGCGCCGACCAGCGCGCCGAACATGGGGGCGGTGGCGTTCAGCACCGACAGCACCGAGGCCGACAGCGTGCGCGCGGCAAAGGCGAACAGCAGGAAGGGCAGGGCCGAGTTGAAGAAGCCCAGCATCAGGTAATGCTTCCAGTTGGCGCGCAGGTCGAGCGGCGCGCCCTTGCCGCGGCGCGCCATGACCCAGGCCACGCCAAGCAGGAACAGGGCCGCGAACAGCACCCGGTATTCGATCAGCACGGCGGGCCCGAGCACAGGCGCGGCGATGCGCATGAAAAGGAAGGAGCCGCCCCAGATGGCGGCCAGCGCCACGAGGCGCAGCATATTCACGGTATTCATGGAACGGCTTGAAGCCAAAAAGACAAGCATGATAGCGCGGCTTGCGCCGGGCTATCCGAATCTTGCCTTGGAATTGCTTTGGAATTGCTCAGGCGGCGAGGACCGCGCAGGCGGCGCTGACGGCCGGCTGCGGCGCCGCGGCGTGCGGCACCAGCAGGTGCTGCGGCACGCCGTTCTTCACCGCCGTCATCTCGGCCATGATCGAGATCGCGATCTCGCTCGGGGTCTTGCTGCCGATGTAGATGCCGATCGGGCCATGCAGGCGCGCCAAGTGTGTCTCGTCCAGGTCGAACAGCTTCAGGCGTTCGCGGCGTTTTTCATTGTTCAGGCGCGAGCCGATCGCGCCGACGTAGAAGGCGTCGGACTTCAGCGCTTCCATCAGCGCCAGGTCGTCCAGCTTGGGGTCGTGGGTCAGCGCCACCACGGCGCTGCGCGCGTCCAGCCGCGCTTCGATCACGAGGTCGTCCGGCATCGTGTGCACCAGCTCGACGCCGGGCAGGTTCCAGCCGCTGCGGTATTCCTCGCGCGGGTCGCACACGACCACGCGGTAATCCATGCCGCTCGCCACCTGGGCCAGGAAGCGCGACAGCGGTCCGGCGCCGATGATGAACAGGCGCCAGCGCGGGCCGTGCACGGTGGTGAGGACGCCGTCCTCGACGCTCACGACGGCGCCCGCTGAAGCAGAGGAGAGCGTCACCGCCCCGCTGGCAAGCAGCACGCGGCGCTCGACCAGTTCGCCGGACGCCAGGCGCTCCAGCAGTTCGCGGATGCGGCTGTCCCCGGTCAGCGGTTCGATCGACAGTTCGATGGTGCCGCCGCAGGGAAGGCCGAAGCGGTGCGCCTCGTCGGCGCTGATGCCGTAGCTGACGACCTCGGGCAGCGCCAGCGCGACGCCGCCAGCGCGCACGCGCGCGATCAGGTCGTCCTCGATGCAGCCGCCCGAGACCGAGCCGACCACGGCGCCGTCCTCGCAGACGCCGAGCGTGGCGCCGATCGGGCGCGGGCTGGAGCCCCAGGTCTTGATGACCGTGACCAGCTGGCAGCGGCGGCCGGCGCTGAGCCAGGCGTCGCAGGTCTTCAATACGTCGAGGTCGATGCTGTCCATGGAGAGGTGCGTTGTTGCCGGAGATGGACAATCATACAAAAAACGCGGCCATGACGTCGGACCGCACGGTGGACGGCGCAAGCGTCCACCGATGCGGACATCAAGGCGTCAGCGGCTTGTTGGACGACTTCCTGGCCTTGACTTCCGCCACTGCCTTGTCGATCGTCGCCGTCCGCTGCGCCAGCGCCGGATGATTCGCCGAGTGGCTATTCAGTACCGTCGCCGGATACGTCGCCGCGAACCGCTTCCAGAACGCGCTTGCGCCCTCGATCCGGTAGTCGGCCCGCGCCAGCAGGTAGATCGCGAGGCGGTCGGCCGTGATGTCGAGGTTGGCCGGCATGGCCTTGATGCCGCCGCTGCCGATCAGCATCGAGGTGTCCGGCGCAATGCGGGTCAGGTTGTCGATGATGCTGCCGATGGTGGCGGCGTTGCGCTGGCTGGCGGCGTGGCCGAGCATATTGTGCGCCATGGTGTGGGCCACCACGTAGGCCAGCTCGTCGTCGTTCTGGACAAAGCCCATCATGCCGCGCGTGACCATGATGCGGCCGCCGTCGGCGTAGGCGTTGACGTTGTCGGCGTTGCCGAGTTCGATCGCGAAGGCGCAGGCGCGGGTGACCGGCACCGTGAGGTCGCGTTCCTTGCCACCGCGCGCGATGGTCAGCGGCAGCGAAGCCTGCTTGGTCACGATCGGGCCGAACACGGCGCCGACCTTGGCCAGCGCGTCGGGGCCGGTCGGCAGCGGGGTGCCGGCGGCGGCCACCAGTTCGTCGCCCTGGCGCAGGCCGGCCTTGGCGGCGCCGCTGCCGTTCAGGACGTTGGTGACCTGCAGGCGTTCGCCCATGCCGAGCACGGCGTGGGCGGCGTCGTTGAAGGCGCCCGGGTAGGTGTAGCGGTTCTTGGCGGTGAAGCCGAGCAGGTTGCGCGCGTGGCGCGTGCACAGCTCGGCGTTGTCGATCAGGAGGGGCGCGGACACCTTGTACAGGCGGTCCTGCAGCGCCGCCATGCGGGTAAGCGTTTCGGCGGCCGCCGTCATTTCGGGCGTCACTTGCGGCGCCTCCGGCGCTACCTGGCCCGGCGGGAGCGGGGCGCTCGGCTGCATCGGGCCTTGCGTGGCGCAGGCCGAGAGCAGGACGGCGGTGGCAATGCCGAATACGGCCCGGCGCAAATGAATACGGCTCATGTTCCTCCTGGATGGTGTTGTTATTGTTTGCCGGTGCTGCCGAACCCTCCGGCGCCCCGTTCGCTCGATGCGAACTCCTCGACCACGTTGAAGCCCACCTGCAGGACCGGCACGATCACGAGCTGGGCCAGCCGGTCCATCGGCTGCAGCGTGAAGGTCGCGTGGCTGCGGTTCCAGGTGGAGACCATGAGCTGGCCCTGGTAGTCGGAGTCGATCAAGCCTACCAGATTGCCGAGAACGATGCCGTTCTTGTGGCCGAGCCCACTGCGCGGCAGGATCATGGCCGCATAGCCCGGATCGCCGATGTGGATCGCCAGGCCGGTCGGCACCAGCACGGTCTGGCCCGGCTCGATGGTGAGGGGCGCGTCGATGCAGGCGCGCAGGTCGAGGCCGGCGCTGCCGGGGGTGCCGTAGGCCGGCAGCAACGCCTGCATGCGCGGGTCGAGGATTTTCAGGTCGATCTGTTTCATGGCTTTCTTAAGTCAGCAGCGAACGCCGTTCCAGGCGCTTCGCGATTTCCGAGACCAGCTGGCGCGCCAGGGTCAGCTTGTCGGCGCGTTCCAGCACGGTGTGGCCGGTCTCGTCGAACAGGATGATGGTGTTTTCATCCTGCCCGAAGGTCTGCGGGCCGATATTGCCGACCAACAGGGGGATGCCTTTTTTCTCGCGCTTGGCCGCGCCGTAGGCCATCAGGTTCTCGGACTCGGCGGCGAAGCCGACGCAGTAGGGCCAGCCCGACAGGGTGGTGGTGGCGGCGACCGTGGCCAGGATGTCGGCGTTCTGCACGAATTCCAGCTGCGGCGCGCCGCCGTTATCAAGTTTCTTGATCTTCTGGTCGCTGGTGTTCGCCACGCGCCAGTCGGCCACGGCGGCCACGCCGATGAAGATGTGCTGGCCTTCGATGCCGGCCATGACCACGTCGTGCATCTGCTGGGCGGTGAGCACGTCGATGCGGCGCACGCCGTGCGGGGTGGCCAGGGCGGTGGGGCCGGACACCAGCGTGACCTCGGCGCCCGCTTCGCGCGCGGCGCGCGCCACCGCGTAGCCCATCTTGCCGGACGAGAGATTGGTGATGCCGCGCACCGGGTCGATCGGTTCGAACGTCGGCCCGGCCGTGATCAGGACGCGCCGTCCCGCCAGCACCTTGTGCTGGAAGGAGGCGACCAGTTCCTCGACCAGTTCGTCCGCTTCCAGCATGCGCCCCAGCCCGGTTTCGCCGCAGGCCTGCGAGCCGGCCGCGGGGCCGAACAGGCAAATGCCGTCTTCCTGCAGCTGTTTCACGTTGCGCTGGGTCGCCGGGTTCTCCCACATCTCGACGTTCATCGCCGGCGCGACGTGCAGCGGCACCCGGCGCGGGCGCGCCACGCACAGGGTCGACAGCAGGTCGTCGGCGGCGCCGTGGGCGAGCTTGCGCATGAAGTCGGCCGAGCAGGGCGCGATCAGGATGGCGTCGGCATCGCGCGTGAGGTCGATGTGGGCCATGTTGTTGGCCATGCGCGCATCCCATTGGTCGGTGTAGACCGGCTGGCCGGACAAGGCCTGCATGGTGACCGTGCCGATGAAGTGGGTGGCCGCTTCGCTCATCACCACCTGCACCTTCGCGCCCTTCTTGACCAGGGCGCGGCACAGTTCCGCCGCCTTGTAGCAGGCCACGCCCCCGGTCAGGCCGAGGACGATGTTCTTGCCCTTGAGGTCCATGCTTCCTCCAGCAGTCGTCAGGATTTGTTCACGCGCCGCAGTTCGTCGACGACGAACAGGAAGGCGCCCACCGAGATGGCGATGTCGGCGATATTAAAGGCCGGGAAGTGGCCGATGCCGGTCCAGTAGAAATCGAGGAAGTCGATCACGTGGCCGTGGATCACGCGGTCGATGCCGTTGCCGATCGCGCCCGCCATGATCAGGGCCAGGGCGAAGCAGAACAGGCGCTGGCTGGCGTTCTTCTTCATCATGTAGAGGCAGAAGCCGACCGCCGCCAGCGCGATCGCGAGGAAGAAGTAGCGCTGCCAGCCGCTGGCGTCGCCCAGGAAGCTGAACGCCGCGCCCGGGTTGTAGACCTTGATCAGGTTGAAGAAGCCGGTGATCGGCAGCGTCTCGGCATAGGCGAAGGTGCACTCGACGGTGATCTTGGTGATCTGGTCGAGCAGCACGAAGATCAGCGCCAGGCCGAACCACGGCAGCAGGCTGGCGGAACTCTTGTAGACGGGCTTGGCGCCCGGGGAAGCTTTTTTGGTGTTGGTGGCCATGGTGCCTCAGGAGGAGGTGGCCGCCATGCCGCATCCGGCATGGCGGTGAAAGCGTGAGCTCAAGCGAAACGGCGCGCTTCGCCGCTGCCGAACAGGTTGCTGGTGCAGCGGCCGCACAGGCCCGGATGCGCCGGATCGTGGCCGACGTCGCGGCGGTAGTGCCAGCAGCGCTCGCACTTGTCCGCCGTCGACGGGGTCACGGTCACCGCCTCGTTCGCCGCGTCGCCGACCTGCTCGACGCTGGCTTGCGAGGTGATGAAGACGAACTTCAGGTCGTCGTCCAGGCTCGCCAGCAGGCCGTACTTCTCGCCCGCCGCCATGATCGCCAGCTCCGCCTGCAGCGAGGAGCCGATCGCGCCCGAGGCGCGCACTTCTTCCAGCTGCTTGGTGACGTCGGCGCGTACCTCGCGCAGGGCCGCGTACTTGGCCAGCAGCGCTTCGGCATCCGGGATCTGCGGGAAGGTCCACAGCGTCTGGGTGAAAATGGTCTCGTCGCTGTCCGCGAAGGCTTGCTGGCCCGCGAACACGGCCCAGGCTTCCTCGGCGGTGAAGGTAAGGATCGGCGCCATCACGCGCAGCAGGCTGTGCGCGATGTGCCACAGCGCGGTCTGGGCCGAGCGGCGCGCCTGCGAATCCACGCCGGTGGTGTACAGGCGGTCCTTCAGGATGTCGAGGTAGAAACCGCCCAGGTCTTCCGAGCAGTAGTTCTGCAGGCGCGATACCACCGGGTGGAACTCGTAGCGCTCGAAGTGGCCGGCGATGTCCTGCTGCAGCTGATCCATCGCGGCGATCGCGTAGCGATCGATCTCGAACAGCTCGGCGACCGGCACGGCGTGCTTGCCCGGATCGAAGTCCGAGGTGTTGGCCAGCAGGAAGCGCAGCGTGTTGCGGATGCGGCGGTAGGATTCGGTCACGCGCTTGAGGATCTCTTCGCCGATCGACAGCTCGCCCGTGTAGTCGGTCGAGGCCACCCACAGGCGCAGGATGTCGGCGCCGAGGGTGTCCGAGATCTTTTGCGGCGCCATCGTGTTGCCGAGCGACTTCGACATCTTCTTGCCGTTCTCGTCGACGGTGAAGCCGTGGGTCAGCAGCGCTTTATAGGGCGGACGGCCGTTCAGCATCGACGAGGTCAGGAGCGAGGAGTGGAACCAGCCGCGGTGCTGGTCCGAGCCTTCCAGGTAGAGGTCGGCCGGGAAGGCGGATTGCTCCTTGTGCGAGCCGCGCAGCACGGTCTGGTGGGTGGCGCCGGAATCGAACCACACGTCGAGCGTGTCCTTGTTCTTCTCGTAGACCGCGGCGTCCTCGCCCAGCAGGGTCGCCGGGTCGAGCTGCTGCCAGGCTTCGATGCCGTTCGCTTCGATGAGCTTGGCGACCTGCTCCAGCAGTTCCGGGGTGCGCGGGTGCAGCGCGCCGGTTTCCTTGTGGATGAAGAAGGCCATCGGCACGCCCCACTGGCGCTGGCGCGACAGGGTCCAGTCCGGACGGTTCTCGATCATGCCGTGCAGGCGCGCCTGGCCCCAGTCTGGGAAGAAGCGGGTCTGCTCGATGCCGGCCAGCGCGGTTTCGCGCAGGGTCGGGCCGCCGTCCTTCGGCGTGATGTCCATGCCGGCGAACCACTGGTTGGTGGCGCGGTAGACGATCGGGGTCTTGTGGCGCCAGCAGTGCATGTAGCTGTGGTCGAACATCTTGAGTTCGAACAGGGCGCCCGCTGCGCGCAGGGCGTCGCAGATCGGCTTGCTCGCTTCCCAGATGGTCATGCCGCCGAACAGCGGCAGCGAGGGCGCGAAGCGGCCGTCGCCCATCACCGGAGTCAGGATCTCGTCGTCCCGCATGCCGTGCGCCTTGCAGGACTGGAAGTCTTCCTGGCCATAGGCCGGCGCCGAGTGGACCACGCCGGTGCCGCTGTCGACGGTGACGTAGTCGGCCAGGTAGACCGGCGACGTGCGGTCGTAGAACGGGTCCTGCGCGTGCAGCGGGTGCTTGAAGCGCATGCCGTCCAGCTTCGCGCCCAGGGTGGTGGCGATGACCGTGCCGTCGAGCTTGTAGCGCTGCAGGGTCGATTCGACCAGGTCCTGCGCCATGATCAGGAGCAGGGGCGCGCCATCGCGCTCGGTTTGCACCAGCGCGTATGTCACTTCCGGGTTCGCGTTGAGCGCCTGGTTCGACGGGATGGTCCACGGGGTGGTGGTCCAGATCACGATGAAGCCGTTGGCGGTCGGCAGCTTGTCCAGGCCGAAGGCTTGGGCGACCTTTTCCGGTTCGGCGAAGGGGAAGCCGACGTCGATCGCCGGGTCGCGCTTGTCCTGGTATTCGACTTCCGCCTCGGCCAGGGCCGAGCCGCAGTCGAAGCACCAGTTTACGGGTTTCAGGCCGCGGTAGACGTAGCCCTTGTCCAGCAGCTTGCCGAGCGCGCGCAGTTCGTCGGCCTCGTTACCGTAGGCCATGGTCATGTAGGGATTTTCCCATTCGCCCAGCACGCCCAGGCGGATGAAGCCCGCGCGCTGGCGGTCGATCTGCTCGAGCGCGTAGGCGCGGGCTTTCTGCAGCACCTCGGCGGTCGGCAGGTTCTTGCCGTACAGTTTTTCGATCTGGATCTCGATCGGCATGCCGTGGCAATCCCAGCCAGGCACATAGGGCGCGTCGAAACCGGCCATGGTGCGCGATTTCACGACCATGTCCTTCAGAATCTTGTTCACGGCGTGGCCCAGGTGGATGTCGCCGTTCGCATACGGCGGACCGTCGTGCAGGATGAACTTAGGACGGCCGGCCGCCGCCTTGCGGATGCGCTGGTAGATCTTCTTGTCCTGCCACTGCTTGACCCAGCCCGGCTCGCGCTTGGCGAGGTCGCCGCGCATCGGGAAGGGGGTGTCGGTCATGTTGACCGGGTATTTGCTTTCAGGCTTCTTCGCACCCTTCGGGGTCTTGTTCTGCTCGGCGCTTTTCTGGTTCGTATCGGACATAGGTGTTTTCTCTAAGGGTATTCGTTGCTGCCGCGGCGGGGCCACGGCGTCGATGCTGCATCCTGGATCAATGGCGCCGTCCACGCGTCGATGCGCGGTACGGCGCGCGTCAAATTCGGTCGGTCGCGGTGAGGGCGCCGCTGCGCTGGGCGAAGAAGGCGCGCGCCTGGGCGGCGTCGCGGTCGATCGCGGCGGTGAGGGTGGGCAGGTCGACGTATTTTTCCTCGTCGCGCAGCTTGGCGAGGAATTCGACCCGCACCAGCTTGCCGTAGGCGGATTGCGCATAGTCGAAGACATGCACTTCGAGCAGCATCCGGCCGGCATCCTCGACGGTCGGGCGCACGCCCAGGCTGGCCACCGCCGGCAAGGGCTGCTCGGCCAGGCCGTGCACCTGCACCACGAAGATGCCGTGCAGGGCGGGGCGGTGCGCGACGCGCAGGTTCAGGGTCGGAAAGCCCAGGGTGCGGCCCAGTTTCTGGCCGTGGATCACGTGGCCCGACATCACGTACGGGTGGCCCAGCAGCTGCTGGGTGGCGCCGAAGTCGGCGTCCTTGAGGGCTTCGCGCACGGCCGACGAGGAGATGCGGCGCGCGCCGTGCATCACCGCGCCCAGGGTTTCGACCTGGAAGCCGTACTCGCGGCCGGCCTGTTGCAGCATGGCGATATTGCCCGCGCGCCGCGCGCCGAAGCAAAAGTCGTCGCCCACCATCAGCCACTTGACGTGCAGGCCCTCGACCAGCACGCGCTCGATGAAGTCCTGGGGCGACTGGGAAGCGAAGTGTTCGTTGAAGTGCTCGACGATGACGCGGTCGATGCCCGCGCGCTCGAGGTCGCTCAGCTTGTCGCGCAGGTTGGCGATACGGGCCGGGGCCTTGCTCAGGTCGCCCGTGCGGCGCGCGAAATACTCGCGCGGATGCGGTTCGAAGGTCATGACAGCGGCTTCGATGCCCAGCTCGGCGGCAGCGCCCCGCACGTGCGCCAGCAATGCCTGGTGGCCGCGGTGGACACCGTCGAAATTGCCGATCGTGAGCGCGCAGGGCGCGCGCGCCCTGTCGTTGGGAAGTCCGCGAAATACCTTCATCAATGGTTCCTTGGCGCTGCCGGACGCTCCGGCGCGAAATGAGGATTATACGGTATGTCGAATGTTGCACAGCAACGTGGAACCAGACCGCCGCTTCCGGGCAAGCGCTACCGGGGAAGGAAGTGGAGGCGGAGGCCGGTGAAACAATAAAAAACGCCGCCTCGAGAGGCGGCGTTTGCGTGCTCAAGCGAGGAGATCAGGCAACCGGACGGTTGATCGCCATGATCCAGTAGCGCGCCAGGTCGGCCGAGCCGTCCTTGCCGCCCACGGTCTTGAGGGTGCTGATGGCTTGCTGCTTCTTGCCGGCCGCGGCGTAGGCTTCGCCCAGGCGCAGCTTGGCTTCGTCGGCGCGGCGCAGGCCGCCAGCCTTGATCGCGGCTTCCATCATCTTCAGGCCCTTGTCGGCCTGGCCCGATTGCACCAGCGCGTAGCCGAGGCCCACCAGCGCGTCATTGTCCTTGGCGGCCGTGTATTCGGCTTCCAGGGCAGCGACGTTCTTGTTCTGGTCGGCCAGGTTCTTCTCGGCCAGGTCCTTCAGGCGCTTGTGGCGTTCGGCGTCGGCGCCAGTACCCAGCGCGCCGGCCTTGTAGCCCTTGTCGATGACCTTCAGGGCTTCGGCCGGAGCCTTGTCCTGCAGCACCAGCTGGGCCATTTCCATGTACTCGCTCGGCTTCTTCATCAGGTTGTTCGCCAGCTTCAGGCGATACAGGTCGACCGACAGGCGGCCGGAGAAGCCGGGCTTGCCCTGCACGCGGTTCAGCAGGTCGTTCCAGTACTGGGCCTTCGGGTAGCTGGCGGCCAGCTTCTCGATGGTGTTGACGTAGCCGACCTTGTCGTTCTTTTTCAGCTGGATGTTCGCCAGCATGCCGAGCTCGTCTTCGCTCAGGCGGCCGCTCTTCTCGGCGTTGCGCAGTTCCTGCTCGAGCGCGGCGACGTTGCCTTGCTTGTAGTAGTTCTGCAGCAGGTAGGCGCGCAGCTTCGGATCGTTACCTTTTTTCAGCAGGTTGATGATCGTGGCGTTGGCCTTGTTCAGGTCGCCGGCGCGCATGTAGATGCCGACCAGGCCTTCCGAGAACTGCGAACGTTCCCCGGCGCTCAGCTTGCCCGAATCGAGCAGCTTTTCGAACGAGGCGGCAGCGGTGTTCCAGTCACCGGCGGAGGACGCGGCCGAGGCGCGCACGCGCTCGATCAGGAAGCGTTCGTCGTCGGTTTTCGCAGCCTTGTCCGCGTCGCGCAGGGCAGCCAGGGCGCCCTTGGCATTGCCTTGCTTCATCAGCGATTGCGCTTGTTGCAGGGGTTTGCCGACTTCCGGACGCAGGGTGACCGCGGCGTGCACAGGGGCCAGGCCGACCACCGGGACGGCGGCGGTGAAACCGAGAGCGGCCATCGCGAGGCCAAGGTGTGCGAGACGGAATTTAATCATCTGAAAACATCCTTCTTCAAAATGGACACGGCAGGGAAACCCTGCCGTGTTGGTCAAACATGGATCGATTACTGGAACTGCTCGTTACCGACCATGCCGATCTTGGTGACGCCGAGGCGCTGAGCGGTTGCCATGACGCCGGCGACCACCTTGTACTCGACCAGCTTGTTCGGACGCAGGTGCACTTCCGGCTGGTTGGGCGTTGCCGCCACGGCATTCATCTTCGCTTCCAGCTCCGAGCGGTTTGCAACAACCTGGCCATCCCAGAGGATGGTGCCGTCGAAGTCCACGTCGATCGTCACGACCACCGGTTTCACGTCGGATGGCGGCGGCGGGTTGCCGACCGGCATGTTCAGATTGACCGAGTGGTCTTGCTTCGGAATCGTGATAATCATCATGATGATGAGAACGAGCAGGACGTCGATCAGCGGCGTCATGTTCATTTCCATCATCGGTTCCGGATCAGCTCCTTTGGCGGAGCCCGAACCTACGTTCATGCCCATGGTGTTTCCTTTTCAAATGTTGGGGTCTTGGACGCGATATCAAGGTCTTCCGTGAAAAACCCCGATATCGCGGACAGGGTCTTAGCCCTTGTCAGGCGGTTCGATGACGAAACCGACCTTCGCAATCCCAGCACGCTGAGCCGTGTAGATCACCCGGCCGATCGCTTCGTAGCGCGACTGCTGGTCGCCACGAACTTTCACAGCAGGCTGCGGCTGCTTCACCGACTGCTCCGCGAGGAACTTGAACAGCTCGTCCGTGTTCGCGAGGCGCGTCTGGTTGTAGTACATCTCGCCATCTTTGTTGATGGTGATGTTGACGTCTTCCGGCTTGGTCTTGGTGACCTGGTTCGATTCTGCAGGCAGGGTAACTTTCTGCAGGTTCAGAACGACCGGGCTGGTGATCAGGAAGATGATCAGAAGAACCAACATGATGTCCACAAGGGGCGTCGTGTTGATCTCTGACATCACTGCATCTTCATCTCCGGAATCGGAGCCGACACTCATCGACATGATTAGCCAGCCTTCTTGGCGCCAGCAGCAGCGTTCGAGGTCGACATTGCGCCCGAGATCAGGACCGAGTGAACGTCAGCCGAGAACGAACGGATGTCTTCCATGACCGACTTGTTGCGGCGAACCAGCCAGTTGTAACCCAGAACCGCAGGAACCGCGACGAACAGACCGAAGGCGGTCATGATCAGTGCTTCACCCACCGGGCCTGCCACTTTGTCGATCGATGCGTTACCCGACATGCCGATGGCGGTCAGCGCGTTGTAGATGCCCCAGACGGTACCGAACAGACCGATGAACGGCGAGGTCGAACCGACGGTTGCCAGGAACGACAGGCCATCTTGCAGACGCGACTGGACGCGGTCCACGGCGCGCTGGATCTGCATGGTCACCCAGGTCGACAGGTCGATCTGCTCGAGCAGGGCGCCGTCGTGGTGCTGGGTTGCCTTGGTGCCGGTTTCAGCGATGAAGCGGAACGGCGAGCCTTCTTTCAGCTGTGCCGAACCTGCAGCGATCGACGGTGCTTTCCAGAACTTGGCCGAAGCTTCCTTCGACTGGCGCATGATCTTCTGCTGGTCGATCAGCTTGGTGATGATGATGTACCACGAGCCCATCGACATCAGCGACAGGATGATGATGGTGCCCTTGTTGACGAAGTCGCCTTCTTCCCACATGGCGGCGAAGCCGTACGGGTTGTGGACTTCTTCGGTGGCTTCGCCGCCGGCGGCAGCCGGAGCGGCCGCGTCGCCGGCCGGAGCGGCGGCAGCGTCGGTTGCCGGTGCAGCAGCTGCGTCGGCAGCCGGTGCAGCCGCGTCAGCCGCCGGAGCGGTGGCGCCTGCGGCAGGAGCGTCAGCGAAGGCCGGTGCGGAGACCAGGGCCGATGCCGCCGTTACCGAGAACAGGACAGCCGCCAGCATAGCGGACAAACGGGTATTCTTAAACATGCTTCCTCCAAAAATATAAAATAGACAGTTCGCTGAACTAGTGACAACGAAAATCATAGAGTTGAGACGATGTTCTGTCTCGGTTTTATTCCAGCGTCCAGACGTACTGCACCGCTGTCCACGCCTGTTGCGGCTGACCATCGACCGTGGCCGGCTTGAATCGGCATTTGCCCAGGGCCGATTGCGCGGCCCGATCCAGATCGCGGAAGCCGGACGACTTCTGCAATTTGGAATCCATTACTCGACCATCGACCCCGATCAGGAACTGCAGGGTGGTGGTACCCGTTTCTTCGTTACGCTGCGACGAGCGCGGATATTCCGGACGTGCGCAAGTGTTGAAGTCTGCCACTGCCTCGGTCCGGCTCGGACCGCGCGGTGCTGCCGGCGCCGGCGGCGCTGGCGGGGCCGGCGGTGCCGGAGGAGCCAGGTTCGTGGTCGGCGGCGGCGTATTGGTCGCGACCGAGATCGTGTTCTGCGGCGGCGGCGGCTGCTGCACCTGGACTTCGACCGGCGGGATGAACGGCGGTGGCGGAGCCTTCATTTCCGGCGGCGGCGGCGGCGGCGGCGTTTCCGGCGGTGGCGGCGGCTTCACCTCTTCAATCAGTTTCGTTTCCACAGCCTCGGCCACCTTGCTCACGATCCGGGTACCGAGGCCGTTGATGACGGCCCAAGCTACCAGAACGTGCAACAGGATAACAATGGCGAGACCGGTGAAATTCCTGCCCGGTTGCTTATCATGCGTAAAATTCATGCCATCTTTCTCCAATACCAACTTTTTTTGTTGCCACTAAACCCACTAAACACGACAAAAATCCAAGGGCCGCATCCGGGACATCAAAGAATTATACCTACGAATTCTTTTTTGAGGAGACATTTTTACACCGTCGAAAGAGGCCTTAACGCCCTGTAATTGCAGGGAAACGGGCTCATCTATACAACTGCGGCACTGGGGTATCCGTGGTCCAGAAAGCAGGGGAAAATTGTAATTTTGTGTCGTGTCACTCCTCCATCTGTGGATCGTCAGGCATGGACGCCGTGTTTGCCAAATTTTTCACGCCAAAATAGACCAGTAGCAAATATCATATGATGAGTTACTGATCTTTTTGCAAACTATAGCTAGTTTCATCGAAGCAGTGCGTACTGTTGAGCACCCCGAAAACCCCTGCTTGCTCCATGCGGCGCATAGCTGGAAGTAATGGGAAAACCGCGTCTTGATATGCTTCAGTTGTGCGTCTGGCAACCAACACGCGGATATCTGCCTCTCATGCATAGCAAAACTACATGGATTTTGGCGTTTTGAACAGTGTGTTAGCGTACTGACGAGCAAAATAAATTTCTGTCCCCTGGTCGTTTGGCGGGAAAGAGGTGGCAAAACGTGCGGTCGGACGTGGAAGAAATGGGTGGGCTGCACGGGTACGATGCACGCGCTCCATGGCGCACCGCAGCGCGCACCGCGACAGTGCGCCGGCGATGCTTTTTGACGTGCCGGGAAAATGGGGAAGGCAACCGAGCGGCTGCGGGGGACGCCGCACGCCTGGTGGCGTGCGACGAGATGTTTCTTGCGGACTTGCGTGTTCGATCGGGCGCGGCGGAAGGCTCAGCGGCCGCGTTTCTCCCGGCGGCACTCCAGGAAGCTGACTACGTGGCCGTTCGGGTCGACCGTCTCCAGGCGCACGTCGAAGCCCCACAGCCGCGCCACGTGTTTCAGCACTTCCTGGGCCTGCTGGTTCAGCGGACGCCGGTTGAACTGGGTGTGGCGCAGGGTCAGGGCGCGGTCGTCGCGGGTGTTCACCTGCCAGACCTGGATGTTCGGCTCGCGGCTGCCGATGTTGTACTGCTCGGCCAGCTTGTGCCGCACATAGCGGTAGCCCTGCTCGTCGTGGATCGCGGAGATGGTCAGCTTGTCGCTGCGGTCGTCGTCGAGCACGGCGAAGAAGTGGAAGTCGCGGATCAGCTTGGGCGACAGATACTGGGCGATGAAACTCTCGTCCTTGAAGTTGCGCATCGCGAAGTCCAGCGTCTTGAGCCAGTCGCTGCCGGCCATGTCCGGGAACCAGACGCGGTCTTCCTCGGTTGGATCTTCGCAAATGCGCCGAATGTCGGTCATCATCGCGAAACCGAGCGCATACGGGTTGATGCCGCTGTAATACGGGCTGGTCGCCGGGGGCTGGTAGACGACGTTGGTGTGGCTCTGCAGGAATTCCAGCATGAAGCCGTCGCCGACGATGCCCTCTTTATAGAGGTCTTGCAGGATGGTGTAGTGCCAG
This sequence comes from Massilia phyllostachyos, assembly GCF_021044825.1. Classification (GTDB taxonomy): domain Bacteria; phylum Pseudomonadota; class Gammaproteobacteria; order Burkholderiales; family Burkholderiaceae_D; genus Telluria; species Telluria phyllostachyos. The sequence goes on from NZ_JAJNOC010000001.1 coordinate 1,046,561, forward strand.
AAGGTGGCCCAGCCTTCGTTCATGACCTGGGTCTGGCGCTGCGGGTAGAAATACTGGGAGATCTTGCGCGTGATGCGCACCAGCTCGCGTTGCCAGGGTTCCAGCAGCGGCGCGTATTTCTCGATGAAGTAGAGCAGGTTCTCTTCCGGCTCGGGCGGGAAGCGGGTCGGCGCCGCGGCCGCGATCTGCTCTTCGCGCAGCGGCAGGGTGCGCCAGATCGAATTCACCTGCGACTGGGCGTATTCCTCACGCTCTTTCTGGCGCGCCTTTTCCTGCGCCACCGAGAGTTTGGCGGGACGCTTGTAGCGGTCCACGCCGTAGTTCTGCAGGGCGTGGCAGGAATCGAGCAGCTCCTCGACCGCGTCGATGCCGTAGCGCTGTTCGCACTCTGCAATATAGTTCTTGGCAAAGACCATATAGTCGACGATGGCGTCGGCATCGGTCCAGGTGCGGAACAGGTAGTTGCCTTTGAAGAATGAATTGTGCCCATAAGCAGCATGCGCGATCACCAGGGCCTGCATGGTGAGGCTGTTTTCCTCCATCAGGTAGGCGATGCAGGGATTCGAGTTGATGACGATCTCGTAGGCCAGGCCCATCTGGCCACGCCGGTAGCTCTTTTCCGTCGACAGGAAATGCTTGCCGAAGGACCAGTGGTTATAAGACACCGGCATCCCCACCGAGGTGTAGGCGTCCATCATCTGCTCGGCGGTGATGATCTCGAGCTGGTTCGGGTAGGTGTCCAGGCCGTAGCGCTTGGCCACCCGCTTGATTTCCTCGTGCGCCTGTTCGATCAGCTCGAAGGTCCATTCGGACTGTTCGGGCAGGGCGCGCGGGTTGCTGGGGTCTCTTGGCATGGGGTGCCTCCCTTTTCTCGGTCGCTATTTCGGCTGCTTCTTGAACAGCTCGCGGAAGACGGGATAGATGTCGGCCGGCGTCACGATCTTCTGCATCGCGAAGTTCTTGTGGTGGTCGGCCACCTCGCAGTATTGCTCCCACAGGTTCTGCGGCGGGCCGTCGGTAATCTCGACATAGGTGTAGTACTGGACCCGCGGCATGATGGATTGGTTCAGTATCTGCTTGCACAATACCGAGTCGTTGTCCCAGTTGTCGCCGTCCGATGCCTGCGCCACGTAGGCGTTCCAGTCCGCGCTGCCGTAGCGCTCGGCGATCACCTTCTGCAGCAGGTTCAGCGCCGAGGACACCACGGTGCCGCCCGATTCGCGCGAATGGAAGAACTCGTTCTCGTCGACCTCGGCCGCCGCCGTGTGGTGGCGGATGAAGACCACTTCGATCTTTTCGTACACGCGCTTGAGGAAGAGGTAGAGCAGGATGAAGAAGCGCTTGGCGGTGTCCTTGCGGGTCTCGTCCATCGAGCCGGACACGTCCATGATGCAGAACATCACCGCCTGGGTGCTGGGTTTCGGCACCTTGATGCGGTTCGAGTAGCGCAGGTCGAAGGGATCGATGAAGGGAATCGCGTTGAGGCGGATGTGCAGGTGGTGGATCTTGTCCTTGAGTGCGATGACGTCTTCGTCGTCCGCCGGGGCGCCCTCGTCGAACAGGGCCTGCAGCGCTTCCTCCGCCTCCTTGAGCTGGCGCTTGGCCGGGCCGCCGACGGCGATGCGGCGCCCCAGCGCGCCGCGCAGCGAGCGCAGCACGTGGATGTTGGACGGAGTGCCGGACACGTTGTAGCCGGCGCGCTGGTTCTTGAACTCGACGGTCTGCGACAGCTGGGTCTTGACCATGTTTGGCAGCTCGAGGTCTTCGAAGAAATAGTTCATGAACTCTTCGCGCGACAGCTCGAAGATGAAATCGTCCTCGCTGGTCTGGTCGCTGTTGCCGGCGCGTCCGCGCCCTGGCCCGCCGCCGCCGCTGCGCGGGCGGTTGAACTGGTCGCCTTTCTGGTATTCGGTATTGCCGGGATTGACGGTTTCCCAGACGCCGCCGTGGGCGTGGCCGAAGTGGGGCTCGTTCACGTCCTTCACGGGAATCGTGACCTTTTCGCCGTTTTCGATATCGGTAATCGAGCGGCCCTTGATGGCGCGGCCCACCGCGTCCTTGATCTGCGATTTATAACGGCGCAGAAAGCGTTCGCGGTTGACCGCAGACTTGTTCTTGCCCTGCAAGCGACGGTCGATGAGGTAAGTCAAAACATTCCCTCCTGCTCTAATTCGCGGACCGGCAGCCTTCCGGTGCCCCTATCTTAATACGCTGCGTGAATGCGCGTGTGGCGCGCGCGTGCTTGCGGACGCACGGGCCAGAAACAGGGGATGCGCCGTCATCCGGCGCATCCGGCCGCCGCATGTGCCTACGAAGACTTCCGCACGCGCAGATACCATTCGCACAGCAGCCGCACCTGCTTCGGCGTATAGCCCTTCTCGACCATGCGGGCGACGAAGTCGGCGTGCTTGTTGGCATCCTCGGCGCTCGCCTTGGCATTGAAGGAAATCACCGGCAGGAGTTCCTCGGTGTTCGAGAACATCTTCTTCTCGATCACGCTACGGAATTTCTCGTAGCTGGTCCAGGCCGGGTTCTTGCCGGCATTGGTGGCCCGCGCGCGCAGGCTGAAGTTGACGATCTCGTTGCGGAAATCCTTGGGATTCGAGATGCCGGCCGGCTTTTCGATCTTCTCGAGCTCGGCGTTCAGCGATTCGCGGTCGAAGCTCTCGCCGGTGTCGGGGTCGCGGAATTCCTGGTCCTGGATCCAGAAGTCGGCAAAGGTCACGTAGCGGTCGAAGATGTTCTGGCCGTACTCCGAGTAACTTTCCAGGTAGGCAGTCTGGATTTCCTTGCCGATGAAGTCGACATAGCGCTGCGCCAGGTGTTCCTTGATATAGGACATGTAGCGCTGCTCGGTCTCCGGCGGGAACTGCTCGCGTTCGATCTGCTGCTCGAGCACGTAGAGCAGGTGCACCGGATTGGCGGCCACTTCGGTATTGTCGAAGTTGAAGACCTTGGACAGGATCTTGAACGCGAAGCGGGTCGACAGGCCGTTCATGCCTTCGTCCACGCCGGCGTAGTCGACGTACTCGTGCATCGACTTGGCCTTCGGATCGGTGTCCTTCAGGTTCTCGCCGTCGTACACCAGCATCTTCGAATAGATGCTGGAATTCTCCGGGTCCTTCAGGCGCGACAGGATCGCGAACTGCGCCATCATGCGCAGGGTGCCCGGCGCGCAAGGCGCCTTGTCGAGCGAGGAGTTGTACAGCAGCTTGTCGTAGATCTTGATCTCGTCCGACACACGCAGGCAGTAGGGCACCTTGACGATATAGATACGGTCGAGGAAAGCCTCGTTGTTGCGGTTGTTGCGGAAGGTCTTCCACTCCGACTCGTTCGAGTGCGCCAGCACGATGCCCTCGAAGGGGATCGCGCCGAAGCCCTCGGTGCCCTTGTAGTTGCCTTCCTGGGTCGCGGTCAGCAGCGGATGCAGCACCTTGATCGGCGCCTTGAACATCTCGACGAATTCCATCAGGCCCTGGTTTGCGAGGCACAGACCGCCCGAGTAGCTGTAGGCGTCCGGATCGTCCTGGGCATAGTCCTCAAGCTTGCGGATGTCGACCTTGCCGACCAGCGAGGAAATGTCCTGGTTGTTTTCGTCGCCCGGCTCGGTCTTCGAGACCGCGATCTGCTTCAGGATCGAGGGGTAGCGCTTGACCACGCGGAACTTGTTGATGTCGCCGCCGAACTCGTGCAGGCGCTTGACGGCCCAGGGGCTCGGGATGGCGCGCAGGTAGCGGCGCGGGATGCCGTAGTCTTCCTCGAGGATGGTGCCGTCCTCGGCTTCGCTGAACAGGCCCAGCGGGGATTCATTGACCGGAGAGCCCTTGATCGCATAGAAGGGCACGTGTTCCATCAGGCTCTTGAGCTTTTCGGCGATCGAGGACTTGCCGCCGCCGACCGGGCCCAGCAGATAAAGGATCTGCTTGCGCTCTTCCAGGCCTTGCGCCGCGTGGCGGAAGTAGGAGACCACTTGCTCGATCACTTCTTCCATGCCGTAGAACTCGCGGAAGGCCGGATAGACCTTGATCACTTTATTCGCAAAAATACGCGACAGACGCGGGTCGAGGCGGGTGTCGACCAGGGTAGGTTCGCCGATGGCGGCCAGCATGCGTTCCGGCGCGCTGGCGTAGGTCAGGGGATCTTTCTTGCACAGCGCCAGGAACTCCGCCATGGAGTATTCCTCTTCGCGGGTACGCTCGTAGCGGGCTGCGTAGTTATCAAAGATGCTCATTTCGAATGTCCTTTAGTGGGCGGATTCGTAGCGAGTCAGGTGCGGAGCCGCGTGCGAAATCCGTGTGCGAACAATCACTGTCTCGGCAGCCCTTGTGGCGGACTGCCTGAAGCCCCGGCGCTGGTCTGGCGTGCTCCCGGTCGGTCGCCCGCATGCGGCGCCGGGATGGCCGGCGGCGGAAACACGGTGCGATTTTCTTCTTCTAGTCCCGGATGTGCCGGTGGGGCCCGGTCCGGTCTGCCGCAGTTCGAAGAGCGTCTTTTTTTGCGTTGGTGAAATTTATTATGGGCCTATTGGTTGCCGAAGTCAAAGTAGTGCCGTGCGCCCCTTTCATGCATGTCCAAGTGCTTGAATCACATAAGAAAACTGCCTTCTCAAAGCCCGTATCGGCAGCCCGTAAACACAGCTTGCGAGGGCTGTCTGCAAGGACACGGCAGGCGCGATTTTCGTGCCGCTCGAGGCTGCTCGGATAGCAACTTCGTGGTCCGATAGTGCACGATATGCTCAAGCTGTGGCGCACGCATACCGGCCAGGCGATGCCCCATTTCGGCGTGCTTTTCCCTGTGATGCAGAGTGTCCGCGCCCATGCGTTACACTTGTCGGCGACATCACCAACACCGCCTCATTGCGGGAGAAACATCATGCTGAACGAGCAGCTGCGCAGCGTCCTGGAACGCATGCCGAAGGCAGAATTGCACATCCATATCGAGGGCTCTTTGGAGCCTGAGCTGATCTTTGCGCTGGCACAAAGAAACCGCGTATCGCTGCCCTATGACTCCGTCGAGGCGTTGCGCGCCGCCTACGCTTTCACGGACCTGCAATCCTTCCTCGATATCTATTACGCCGGCGCCAGCGTGCTGCTCACCGAGCAGGATTTCCACGACATGACCGCCGCTTACCTAGAGCGCGCGGCCGCGGACAATGTGCGCCACGCCGAGATCTTCTTCGACCCGCAGACCCACACCGCGCGCGGCGTGCCGTTCGAGACCGCCATCAAGGGCATCTGGCGCGCCTGCCAGGAAGGCCCGATCAGCGCGAGCCTGATCATGTGCTTCCTGCGCCACCTGTCCGAGGAAGACGCGCTGGCCACGCTGGAAGCGTCGCTGCCGCACAGGGATAAATTCATCGGCGTGGGCCTGGATTCGTCGGAGGTCGGCCACCCGCCGGAAAAATTCGCGCGCGTGTTCGAGCGCGCCCGCCAGCTCGGCCTGCGCCTGGTCGCGCATGCCGGCGAGGAGGGGCCGCCCGCCTACATCGAAAGCGCGCTCGACGTGCTCAAGGTCGAACGCATCGACCACGGCGTGCGCAGCCTGGAAAGCCCGGCCCTGGTGGAACGCCTGGCGCGCGAGGGCATGGCGCTGACCGTGTGCCCGCTGTCGAACATCAAGCTGCGCGTGTTCGACGTGATGGGGAGCCACAACCTGCGCGAGCTGCTCGACCGGGGCCTGGCCGCCACCGTGAATTCGGACGACCCGGCCTATTTCGGCGGCTACATGAACGATAACTTCATCGCCGCCTTCGAGGCGCTGCCGCTGGATGTCACGCACGCGCGCCAGCTGGCGCGCAACAGCTTCACCGCCTCCTTCCTCGACCCGGAGCGCAAGCGCGCCTACCTGGCCGAGGTCGATGCATTCTTCGCCAACGCCAATCACTGAATACGAAGGATCCGCATGTTCCTCCAGTCCCTCCGCATGACCGCGCGCGACTGGCGCGCCGGCGAATTGCGCTTCCTGCTGGTCGCCCTGATCGTGGCCGTGTCGGCCCTGGCATCAAGCGGCTTCTTCATCGACCGCATGCGCGCGGGCCTGGAGCGCGACGCGCACCAGCTGCTGGGCGCCGACCTCCTTGTGAATGGCGACGACCCGATGCCGGAGCGCTGGCGCGAGGAGGCGCGCCGGCGCGGCCTGGTGGTGGCCGATTTCGTCTCCTTCCAGAGCATGGCGCAGGCGGGGGAGGGCGAGGATACCCAGGCCAAGCTGGCGGCCGTGAAGGCGGTCTCGAACGGCTACCCGCTGCGCGGCCAGCTCACCATCACCACCGACCCGGTTGCCGCCAGCCGCGCGCTCGGCACGAAGACCACGAGCACCCCGGAACCGGGCACCGTCTGGGTCGACGCCAACCTGCTGCCGGCCCTGCGCACGCAGGTGGGCGGCAGCATCCAGCTCGGCGAAACCACGTTCCGCATCGCCCAGCTGATCGCGGCCGAACCGGACAAGGGGGCATCCTTCGCCAACTTCGCGCCGCGCGTGATGCTGTCGCTGCAGGACCTGCCGGGAACGAAACTGGTCGACGCCTTCTCTCGCGTGGCCTACCGCCTGCAGGTGGCGTCCAGCTCCCGGAACGACCTGGCCGGCGTGCAGGCCTTCGAACAGTGGCTGCGTAACGACATCAAGACCAACAATGTGCGCGGCGTGCGCATCGAGACCCTGGAAAACGGCCGCCCCGAGATGCGCGCCACGCTCGACCGCGCCGACAGCTTCCTGTCCCTGGTCGGCCTCCTGTCGGCCATGCTGGCGGCGGTCGCGGTGGCGATGGCCGCGCGCCGCTTCATGCAGCGCCACCTGGACGCCTGCGCCATGCTGCGTTGCCTCGGCATGACCCAGAACCAGGTCGGCGCCATGTACCTGATCGAATTCACCATCGTCGGGCTGGCGGGCAGCCTGCTCGGCGTGCTGGTCGGCTTCGGCGCCCATTTCATCCTGCTCGAACTGGTCAAGAGCCTGCTGCCGCCGGACCTGCCGCCGGTCTCGCTCCTGCCGGCCCTGCAGGGCGTGGCGACCGGGATGCTGCTGCTGGTCGGCTTCGCGCTGCCGCCGGTGCTCCAACTGCGCAACGTGCCGCACAACCGCGTGATCCGGCGCGAAGCCGCGGCGCCGCAGCCGCTGGCGCTGGCCACTTACGGCCTCGGCATCGGCGTGTTCCTGGCGCTCTTGCTGTGGCAGGCCGGGGACACGAAGATCGCCCTGATGACGGCCGGCGGCTTCCTCGGCGGCCTGGGCCTGTTCGCGCTGGTTGCATGGCTCGGCCTGCGCGCGCTGCGCCACCTGCGCGGCCTGTTCAAGCACCAGTCCTGGCGCTTCGCCATCACCTCGCTGCAGCGCCGCCCCGGCGCCACCGTGGTGCAGGTGGTGTCGCTGTCGCTCGGTCTGATGGCGCTCCTGATCCTCACCGTGGTGCGCGGCGACCTGATGTCGGCCTGGCGCACGGCGACCCCGCCGGACGCGCCGAACCGCTTCATCATCAACATCCAGCCGGAGCAGGCGGCGGGCGTCGAGCAGCAGCTGCGCGGGGCCGGCGTGAACAAACCGGTGCTGTACCCGATGATCCGCGGCCGCCTCACCGCCGTGAACGGCAAGCCGGTCACGCGCGACACCTACCAGGACGGCGACGCGCGCCGCCTGGCCGAGCGCGAATTCAACCTGTCGACCACGGCGAACCTGCCGGAGACGAACGAGATCATCGCCGGCAGCTGGTACAAGGACGGCCCCGGCGTGGCCGAGGCCTCGGTCGAGCAGAGCCTGGCCGCGCGCCTGGGCTTGAAGCTGGGCGACACGATGCGCTTCGACATGGGCGGCATCCCGGTCGAGGCGAAGATCACCAGCCTGCGCAAGCTGGAATGGGGCTCGATGCGCGCCAACTTCTTCGTCATCATCAATCCGCAAGCGATGGTGAATGCGCCGAAGAGTTATATGACGGCCTTCCACCTGCCGGGCGGCGCGCAGGCCGGCCCGAACGACCTGACCAATACCCTGAGCCGCAACTACCCGAACCTGAGCGTGATCGACGTCTCCGGCATCATCCGCCAGCTGCAGGACGTGCTGGACCAGGTGGTGGTGGCGGTCGAATTCCTGTTCACCTTCACCCTGGCCTCGGGCGTGCTGGTGCTGTATGCGGCGCTGATGGGGTCGCAGTCCGAGCGCACCCGCGAGGCCGGCCTGCTGCGCGCCCTCGGCGCCACCAAAGGGCAACTGGCGCAGGCGCAGCGCATCGAGTTCCTGCTGGTGGGCGGCCTGTCCGGCATGCTGGCCGCGAGCGGCGCCGCGGCGATGGGCTGGGCGCTGGCCGAGTATGCGTTCAAGTTCGCCTGGCGCTTCGAGCCGCAGGTGTGGCTGGCGGGCGTGGCGGTCGGCGCCGTGTGCGCGCTGATCGGCGGCTGGCTGGGACTGCGCAGCGTGCTGCGCCAGCCGCCGCTGCAGACCCTGCGCGAAGCCTGAGCGGGATTGCAACAAGCGCAGCCGGGGCTGTCATTCGACGCCCCGGCTGCGCTATCATGCAGGCATGTCTGAATCCGAATCGAACACCCCCGAAGCACGAACGCTGTACGAGATCATGGGCGGCGAAGCGCGCCTGCGCGAACTGGTCGACCGCTTCTACGACCTGATGCAGCTCGAGCCCGAATTCGCCGGGATCCACGCGATGCACCCGGTCCCCAACGACAGCTCGCGCGAAAAACTCTTCATGTTCCTGTCCGGCTGGATGGGCGGGCCCGACCTCTTCGTCGAACGCTACGGCCACCCGCGCCTGCGCGCGCGCCACTTGCCGTTCGCGATCGGCACCAAGGAGCGCGACCAGTGGCTGCGCGCCATGGCGTGGGCGATGGAAGACCTGGGCTACGACGACGCGCTGCGCGTGCGCCTGATGCAGGCCTTCTTCAATACCGCCGACTGGATGCGGAACAAGGCGGATTAAGCGATGAACATCGTCGAGATCCTGCTGCTGGTGGCGGTGCTGGTCGTGATCGCCCTGCAGTTCCTGCTGTTGACCCGGGCCCGCGCAAACGGCGACGGCCAGCACATCGAACGCCTGGAGCGCGAACTGCGCCTCGAGATGCAATCGACCGCCCAGGCCACGCGCCAGGAAGTGGCGGGGCATATGGGCCAGTACCACGCGGCTTCGGTGCAGCAGTTCGACAGCATGCGCCAGCAGATGCAGCTGCAATCGAGCAGCGGCCGCGAGGAGCAGGCGCGTTCGCTGAAGCGCTTCGCCGACACCTTGCAGCTGACGCTGTCGAACCTGACCGAATCGAACGCCCAGCGCATGCTCGAGGTGCGCGGCACGCTCGAGACCAAAATCCGCGACCTGCAGGCCGATAATGCGAAACGCCTGGAAGAGATGCGCCAGACGGTCGACGAGAAGCTGCACGCGACGCTGGAGACGCGCCTGACGGAATCGTTCCGCCAGGTTAGCGAGCGCCTGGAAAAGGTGCACCAGGGCCTGGGCGAAATGCAGGCGCTGGCCATCGGCGTGGGCGACCTGAAGCGCGTGCTCACCAACGTCAAGACCCGCGGCACCTGGGGCGAAGTGCAGCTCGAGATGCTGCTCGAGCAGGTGCTGACGGTCGATCAATACGCGAAGAACGTCGAGACCGTGGCCGGGTCGAATGCGCGCGTCGAATTCGCGATCAAGCTGCCGGGCGTTGTCGATGGCGGCCCGCCCCTGTGGCTGCCGATCGACGCCAAGTTCCCGAAAGAGCAGTACGAGCGCCTGCTGGAAGCGGCCGAGACGGCCGACGCCGAGGGTGTCACGCGCGCAGGCAACGAACTGGAACGCGCGGTGCGCGGCGAGGCCAAGACGATCTGCGAAAAGTACGTGTCGCCGCCGCAGACCACCGACTTCGCGATCCTGTTCCTGCCGACCGAGGGCCTGTACGCGGAAGTGATGCGCCGCCCGGGCCTGGCCGACGACCTGCAGCGCAGCCTGCGCGTGACCATCGCCGGCCCCTCGACCCTGAGCGCGCTGCTCAACAGCCTGCAGATGGGCTTCCGCACCCTGGCGCTGGAAAAGCGCTCGTCCGAGGTGTGGCAGGTGCTGGGCGCGGTGAAGACCGAGTTCACCAAGTTCGGCGACGTGCTGGCCGCGACCAAGACGACGCTGGAGAGGGCGGCCAAGAATATCGAAAGCGCCGAGGTGCGCAGCCGGGTGATGGCGAAGAAACTGAAATCGGTCGAAGCATTGCCGAGCGAAGCGGCGCAGTTATTGTTGGGATCGGAACAGCCGGATCCGTAGAGGGTGTGAAAAAACGGCGATGGCAAGGCGCCGAGTCGAAGACAGTACACTCGTACGGCGAGACGAGGCAACGTAGCCATGGACGAATTTTTCACACACTCGCAGGGTGGGCGCTCCCGCGCCCGCGCGTTCAACGCCCCTCAGATCCGTCACACATTCATCGCTTGTTCGGCAGCGCAACGATGGTTGAACGCGTGGGCGGAGGACCGCCCACCCTACATCAAACCCTCGAATACCAGCACATCCACGGCGTCGCCGGCGGCGACGTTCCCCTGCTCGTCATGCAGCACCACCATGCAGTTCGCCTCCGACATCGAGCGCAGGATGCCCGAGCCTTGCGAGCCGGTGATGCGCACCTCCGGCTCACCGTCCGCGCCGCGCGTGAGGATGCCGCGCTGGTACTCGGTGCGGCCGGGTTTCTTGCGGATCGCCCCTGACGAGCGCGCGCGCAGCAGCGGCAGCGGCGCTTCCGCCCCCATCATGCGCAGCAGCGCCTCGCGCGCGAAGAAGTAGAACGACACCATCACCGCCACCGGATTGCCGGGCAGGCCGAACAGGAAAGCGCTGCGGCCGTTCGACTGGATGCGCCCGAACGCCAGCGGACGCCCGGGACGCATGCCGATCTTCCAGAAGGTGACGTCGCCCAGCTTGGCCATGATCTGCCTGGTGTAGTCGGCCGCGCCGACCGACACCCCGCCCGAGGTGATGATGGCGTCGGCGTTCTCGCAGGCGCTCCTCAAGGCCGCTTCCAGCGCGGCCGGATCGTCGCGCACCACGCCCATGTCGACGATGTCGCAGCCCAGGCGCTGCAGCATGCCGTAGATCGTGTAGCGGTTGCTGTCGTAGACGCAGCCTTCGCCGAGCGGTTCGCCAACCGAGCGCAGCTCGTCGCCGGTCGAGAAGAAGGCGACGCGCAGGCGGCGCTGGACCGCGACTTCTGGCACGCCGAGCGAGGCCAGCATGCCGAGGTCGGGCGGGCGCACCACGCGTCCCTTCGACAGGGCCGGGCTGCCGGCCTTCAGGTCTTCGCCTGCGAAGCGGCGGTTGTCGCCCGGCCGGATCACGCCGGCGGAAAGCTCGATCGTGTCGCCGTCCTGGCGCACGAATTCCTGCGGCGCGACGCTGTCGCAGCCTTCCGGCATGACGCCGCCCGTCATGATGCGCACGCATTCGCCGGCCGCCGGGACCATTCCCGAGGCATTGCCGGCGAAGGTGGTGCCGATCACGCGCAGGGTCACCGGCGCATCGCTACGCAGGTCGCTGCCGCGCAGCGCGAAGCCATCCATCGCCGAGTTGTCGTGGGACGGCACGTCGATCGGCGACACCACGTCCTGCGCCAGCACGCGGCCGAGCGCGGCGCGCAGCGCGACCTTTTCCACCGCGCTCACAGGCTGCACGAAGTCGCGGATGATGCGCTGGGCGTCGCGCACCGGCAGGGCGTCCGGATCGTAGCTCGACAGGCAGCTCGTCACGCTCGCCAGCGAGGGCGCAAGCATGTTGTCCAGCCCCTTCAGTTCGTCCAGCGTATTGATGTTGCGGAAGGCGTCCGCATCCTCGAACAGCACCTCGACCGCCTTCAGATCCTTGTACCAGCCGTCCACGCGACGCCCGCCCTCGAGCAGGTACTGCGACAGCTCCGGCAGCCGGCTTGCCTTCACCAGGCAGAACACCGGATGCGCTTGCGCGCGCATGCCCGGCTCCTGCGTCGCCGCGTACGCCAGGTCGGCATCCTCGGCTTCGACGGCGGCGGCCAGGCGCTGCGCCAGGTCGGGCGGCAGAAAGGGCGAATCGCAGGGCGCCGCCAGCAGCCAGGGTGTGGTGCAGTGGCGCAGGCCCGCCTGCAGCCCGGCCAGCGGCCCGGCAAAGTCCGCCGTCTGGTCCGGCCACACCGGCACGCCGAAGGCGCGCCAATCTTCCAGATTGCGGTTGGCGTTGATGATGATGCTGTCGACCTGCGGCGCCAGGCGCTCCAGCACGTGCTGGGCCATCGTGGTGCCGCGGAAGGGCTGGAGCCCTTTGTCGACATTGCCCATGCGCGAGCCGCGGCCGCCCGCCAGGATCAGTCCCGTGATCAGATGCTTGTCCATGATGTTCTACCCGCCGATGTACGACATTTCGACTTTCTTCGCGCCGCGCACCGGGCCTGAGGATTCGACTGTGCGGGTCTCCGAATAGCGGTCGGTACGGCCGCGCCACAGCTGGGCCACCGCGCCCGAGAGCTCCGCATCCGTGCGGCCGGCGCGCAGCAGGGCGCGCAGGTCGTGGCCGCGGGTCGCGAACAGGCAGGTATAGAGCTTGCCCTCGGTGGACAGGCGCAGGCGCGAGCAGTCGTGGCAGAAGGCCTGGGTGACGCTGGAAATGAAGCCGACCTCGCCGCCGCCGTCGAGGTAGCGCCAGCGCGCGGCGGTTTCGCCGATGTAGTTGGCGTCGACGGGGACGAGCGGCAGCTGTTCCGAGATGCGGCGCACCAGTTCGGCCGAGGGAATGACCTCGTCCATGTTCCAGCCATTCGAGGCGCCCACGTCCATGTACTCGATGAAGCGCAGGATGAAGGGCGAGCCCTTGAAGTGGCGCGCCATCGGCAGGACCTGGTCCTCGTTGGTGCCGCGCTTGACCACCATATTGACCTTGATCGGGCCGAGGCCGGCCGCATGCGCCGCGTCCAGCCCGTGCAGCACGTCGGCTACCGCGAAGTCGACGTCGTTCATGCGCCGGAACACGCCATCGTCCAGCGCGTCGAGCGAGACCGTGACGCGGTCCAGGCCCGCGTCCCGTAAAGCAGCGGCCTTGCGCGCCAGCAGCGAGCCGTTGGTGGTCAGGGTGATGTCGAGCGGCCGCCCGCTCGGGGTGCCGAGGCTGCGCAGCATGCCGACCAGGCGCTCCAGGTTCTTGCGCAGCAGCGGCTCGCCGCCGGTCAGGCGGATCTTTTCGACACCGTGGGCGATGAAGATGCGCGCCACCCGGGTGATCTCCTCGAACGAGAGCAGCTCGCCGTGCGGCAGGTAGGCGTAGTCCTTGTCGAACACTTCCTTCGGCATGCAATACACACAGCGGAAGTTGCAGCGGTCGGTGACCGAGATGCGCAGGTCGTGCAGCGGCCGGCCGAGGGCGTCGGCCAGCCGTCCGTTCGGCGCTTCGAGCACCGCCGGCACCGCCATCGTCGGCGAGCGCAGGTCATTGATTGGAATGATTTTCTCAAGCATGCCAGTACGATAGCACGAGCCCCGCCAGCGCACAGGCTCCGATCAGGCGGATCGGCCCGACCCGGAAGCGCAGCAGGGCGACGGCGGCCGCCGCACCGATGGCGAGCGCGCCCGGCTGGAGCTGGCCGCCGGCAAAGAACACGTGCTGGCCGAAGAACAGCGCCAGGCTGGCGATCACGCCGACCACCGCCGCCGAGATCGCGGTCAAGGGGGCGGTCAGGCGCACATTGCCGCGCCCGGATTCGACCAGCGGCCCGCCGGCCAGGATGAACACGAAGGAAGGCAGGAAGGTGAACAGCGCCGCCACCAGCGCCCCGGCGACGCCGGCCAGCGGCAGGGCGGCGGGGCCGAACAGGGCGTGCGTCCAGCCGCCGACGAAGCCGACGAAGGCGACGATCATGATGAGCGGACCCGGCGTGGTCTCGCCCAGCGCCAGGCCGTCGATCATCTGGGGCGCGCTGAGCCAGCCGTAGTGCTCGACCGCGCCCTGCACGACATAGGGCAGCACGGCGTAGGCGCCGCCGAAGGTCATCAAGGCGGCCTTGGTGAAGAACCAGCCCATGCGCGCCAGCGTGCCGTCGACGCCGTAGACGGCGGCCAACAGGAGCCAGATGGCGAGCGCGAGGCCGATGCCGATGGCGCCGGCGGTGAACAGGCCGCGCAGCGTGAAACGGGCGTGGCCGGGCGTGGGCGTGTCGTCGTCGATCAGGGCGGGGCCATAATCCCGGCGCTCGCCCGGCGCGGCGCCGCCGGGCTGGAAACGGTGCGGCGCCAGCCTGCCGCCGGCCATGCCGATCAGGGCGGCGCCGAGCACGATCAGCGGAAACGGCAGGCCGAGCACGATGGCCAGGAAGGCCAGCGCCGCGACCGCGCACAGCAGCGCATTCCTGAGCGCGCGCCTGCCGATGCGCCAGGCCGCCGCGACCACGATCGCCACCACCGCCGGCTTGATCCCGGCCAGGATGCCGGCCACCACCGGCAGGTGGCCCCAGGTCAGGTAGATCCAGGACAGGCCGATCAGGAGCAGCAGCGAGGGCAGGATGAACAGCAGGCCGGCCAGGATCCCGCCCCAGGTCCGGTGCAGCAGCCAGCCGATGTAGACGGCGAGCTGGGTCGCTTCGGGGCCGGGCAGCAGCATGCAGTAGTTCAGGGCGTGCAGGAAGCGGCCTTCCGAAATCCAGCGGCGCCGCTCGACCAGGTCGGCGTGCATCAGGGCGATCTGGCCGGCGGGGCCGCCGAAGCTGATGAAGCCGAGTTTGAGCCAGTAGAGCAGGGCGGTGCGGAGGGTGACGGTTGGGGGCATGCGGTATCGTAACCCGGCAATGTGTCGGCTTTGTTGGTTGTGCGGCTTCGGTGGGGAAATTGGATCCCGGCCTGCGCCGGGATGACGGTTCTTAGGTTAGGTGAGCAAAACAGCATCAGCTATTAGCCACTTACCTAAAAACCGTCGTACGCCCCATTGGGGCCTACGACTTCCGGCCAATTTTGCTAGAACAGCCACTACAAGAACAAAAAAAGGGAAGCAGAAGCTTCCCTTTTTCACCGCTCAATAAAGAACAGATTTACTGACGCGACTCCACCTGCACCAGCGGCTCGTCCACCGGCGCCTGCACCGGCTTGCGGGCACGGCCCAAACGGGGTGCGGTGCTGGCCTGGGCGGCGGCTTCCTGCGCGGCGCGCAGTTTTTCCGGGTCGGTCGAGGCCAGCTGCAGGCCGGCGTCGGCCAGCACGGCGCTCATGTCGACCGGCGCCGCTGCAGGGGCGGGGGCCGGAGCCGAAGCAGGCGCAGGAGCCGGAGCAGGCGCAGGAGCAGCGGCCGGCGCCGGCGCTTCAACGACCGGAGCCGCGGCGGCAGGCGCCGGTGCAGCCTCGGCAACCGGAGCCGGTGCAGCCTCGGCAACCGGAGCCGGTGCAGCGGCGGCCGCCTTGGCAGCCATCGACGCCGCGGTCGGGAAGACCCACGGACCCGGATCGGTGCTGACGACCAGCGCCGGCGCCGGAACCGGCGCGGCAACCGGCGCCGGGGCGGCGGCGACAGCAGCAGCGGCAGCCTGGGCATCCGCCTCGGCCTTCGCCTTGGCAGCCACCGAAGCGGCGGTCGGGAACGGCCACGGACCCGGTTCGGTCGATGCGGCCTGGCGCTTGGCCTTCGGCGCGGCTTTCGCTTCGGCGGCCACCTTGGCGGCTTCCTCGTCGGCGACCGGGGTAAACGCCGGTGCGCCGTCATTGCCGTCGGCCGATTCGATGCCCTCGGCGCCGTCACGGTCGCGGCGGTTGCGGTTGCGGCCACCGCGGCGGCGGCGGCGGCGCGGCTCGTCGCCGCCTTCCGCGTCGAGTTCCTCGCCGTTCGGGCCGGCAGCGGCGACCTTCACCGCATGCTCCAGCACGTCGCCGTGCGGGGTGGTGGCGGCCAGTTCGTTTTCCGGCACGGTGACAGCCTGGACTTTCACTTCGTCCAGCTTGGCCTCGATCGCCTGCTGGGTGCGCTCGGTACGCTCGCCACGCTCACGCGGCTGGCGCGGTGCGCGTTCCTTGCGTTCGCCTTCGGCACGTTCGGCGCGCGGTGCGGCCGCTGCGCCCTCGATCTGCTCGCGCGCTTCGCGCGGCTGGCGCGGTTCACGCGGCGGACGCGGCTCGCGCGGCGGACGGGCCGGCTTGCCTTCATTGGTCTCGACGGCCTTGACCGTCTCTTCCGACTTGGCGCCGACATCGCGCTCGTCGCGCTCACGCCCGCCCTTGCCGCCGCGGCCATTGCGGTTGCGCTGGCCGCCACGGCCGTTGCGCTCGCCGCGATCGCCGCCCGGCACAGCCGGTTTCTCGGTCACGACCGGGGCCGGCGCCACCGGGGCAGGGGCGACCACCGGGGTGCCCATGAAGAAGTTGCGGATGCGGGCGAAGAAGCCGATCTCGGCCGGGGCCGGAGCGACCGGGGCCGGGGCTGCGCTTGGCGCCGCGGCCTTGACCGGTTTCGCGGTTTCGCTGCGGTCCACCATCGGCGCCGGCTGGGCCGGGGTGATGGTCTTGACCACGGCTTCCTGGCGCGGCTTCTGCTCTTCCTTCTGGCGCTTGGCGAAGCTCATGTCGGTCTCGGCCGACTCCGCCATGGTATAGCTGGCGGCGACGTCTTCCAGGCGCGGGTCGTCGTGCTTGATGCGCTCGAGCTTGTAGTGCGGGGTGTCCAGATGCTTGTTCGGGATCAGGATCACGGTGATGCGGTGGCGGTTCTCGATCTTGAGCACTTCGCCGCGCTTTTCGTTCAGCAGGAAGGCGGCGACGTCGACCGGCACCTGCACGTGGATCGCGGCCGAATTCTCTTTCATGGCCTCTTCCTGGATGATGCGCAGGACTTGCAGGGCCGAGGATTCGGTGTCGCGGATGTGGCCGGTGCCCGAGCAGCGCGGGCAGGTCACGTGGGAGCCTTCCGACAGCGACGGACGCAGGCGCTGGCGCGACAGTTCCATCAGGCCGAAGCGCGAGATCTTGCCCATCTGGACGCGCGCACGGTCATGGTGCAGGGCTTCTTTCAGGCGGGTTTCCACCTCGCGCTGGTTCTTGGCCACTTCCATGTCGATGAAGTCGATCACGATCAGGCCGCCCAGGTCGCGCAGGCGCAGCTGGCGGGCCACTTCGTCGGCCGCTTCGCAGTTGGTGTTGAAGGCGGTCGTTTCGATGTCGGAGCCGCGGGTGGCGCGCGCCGAGTTGACGTCGATCGAGACCAGGGCTTCGGTGTGGTCGATCACGATCGCGCCGCCCGACGGCAGCGGCACGGTGCGCGCGTAGGCGGTCTCGATCTGGTGTTCGATCTGGAAACGCGAGAACAGCGGCACGTCGTCGCTGTAGCGTTTCACGCGGTGCGCCATGTCCGGCATCACGTGCGACATGAACTGCTGGGCCTGGTCGAAGATCTCGTCGGTGTCGATCAGGACTTCGCCGATGTCCGGCTGGAAGTAGTCGCGGATCGCGCGGATGACGAGCGACGATTCCTGGTAGATCAGGAAGGGACCGGCGGCCGACTTGCCGGCGCCTTCGATCGCGCGCCACAGCTGCATCAGGTAGTTCAGGTCCCACTGCAGCTCTTCGACGGTACGGCCGATGCCGGCGGTACGGGCGATCACCGACATGCCTTGCGGCAGGTCGAGCTTGTCCATGGTCTCGCGCAGTTCCTGGCGCTCTTCGCCTTCGACACGGCGCGACACGCCGCCGCCGCGCGGGTTGTTCGGCATCAGGACGAGATAACGGCCGGCCAGCGAAATGAAGGAGGTCAGCGCCGCGCCCTTGTTGCCGCGCTCTTCCTTCTCGACCTGGACCATGATTTCCTGGCCTTCCTTGAGGGCTTCCTTGATGGTGCAGTTACGCACGTCGACGCCATCGCGGAAATAGGACCGGGCAACTTCTTTGAAGGGGAGGAATCCGTGGCGGTCTTCGCCGTAGGAGACGAAGCAGGCTTCGAGGGAGGGTTCGATGCGGGTGATGACACCCTTGTAGATATTCGACTTGCGTTGCTCGCGACCGGCGGTCTCGATGTCGATGTCGATCAGTTTTTGACCGTCGACGATCGCTACGCGCAGCTCCTCTTGCTGCGTAGCGTTGAACAGCATACGTTTCATTTTTATAAACTCCGCGGCCCGTGGGCCGTTTCATGCCGCGCTTGCCAGGCGCGGCGAAAGTACAGGGGATGTACGCGGAAGAGGAATGTTGGAGGGGGGAATGCCCACGCGTGGGCACGACGACGCAAAGCGTCGCTGCCGCACAGGGCGCAGATGGAAGTCGAACGTCATTGTCTACGCACGCCGCGACCAGCGACCGGGCTCTGCCTGCCACCACGTTGGGGTGAACACGACAGGACCCGGCGGGGCGGTGTGCAACAACGTACCAGACCGTCGCCAGCGAACAACCAGGACTTCGAGGCGATCGGTAGCGATCAGCCTTTACTCCAAGCCAACAGGTGAGCTGCATGAAGTCCACGAAAACTCCCACAGGGAATTTTCACGACCTCGTCGGTCAGGCGAAAACGACAAGCGTTATCGACACCATCAACCTGCGAGCCTTTGAAAACGCCGGCTTGCAGGCACTTGTCCTTGTAAATCCAAACAATCCAATCCTGCATTCACGCGCGCAACCCGATTAACAACTGCAGGTGCAACCCTGGTTCGCGCCTGAATGTGCGTACACGTTTTTTCCATCGAATTTGCACGTTGGCGGGGCCGATGGAGCGCGCCCCTGTGTAAAATATCGTTTTAATTCTTACACCAGCAGAGGTTTGACCGCCGCCTGTCGATTATATATTCAAAATGAAGGACTTAGAGAGAATTTCTGGGAAGACAATGCGAACCACGATGCAAAATGATGTTGTTCCCCCTTCATCGCAGCAAGTACTCCAGGCGCAGTTCCTCATCATCGGCGAAGAAGAAGCCGGCCAGCGCATCGATAATTACCTGTTGCGCATCTGCAAAGGCGTTCCCAAGAGCCATGTTTACCGTATCTTGCGGTCGGGCGAGGTGCGGGTCAACAAGGGCCGCATCGACCAGATGTACCGTCTCGCCGAAGGCGACGTGGTGCGGGTGCCGCCGATCCGGATCGCCGAAAAAAGCAGCAGCCAGCAAGCGCCCGGCGCCGAGTTCGCCGTCGTCTTCGAAGACACCCACCTGCTGGTGATCGACAAGCCGGCCGGCGTGGCCGTGCACGGCGGCTCGGGCGTGTCCTACGGCGTGATCGAGCAATTGCGCGCGGCGCGGCCGCAAGCCAAGTTCCTGGAACTGGTGCACCGGCTCGACCGCGAAACGTCCGGGCTGCTGCTCATCGCCAAGAAGCGCTCGGCCCTGACCAACCTGCACGACCAGATGCGCGACGGCGTCACCGACAAGCGCTACCTGACCGCCGTGGTCGGCGACTGGACGAATAAACGCCAGCATGTCAAGCTCCCTTTACATAAGTTCACGACCCCGGACGGCGAGCGCCGCGTGGTGGTGCAGGCCGGCGGCCAGGAAGCGCACACGGTGTTCAACCTGAAACGCAAGTGGCACGACTTCGCCCTGCTGGAAGCCGAGCTCAAGACCGGCCGCACGCACCAGATCCGCGTGCACCTGGCCTCGAGCGGCTTCCCCATCCTCGGTGACGAGAAATACGGCGATTTTGCGCTCAACAAGCAGCTTCAGAAGGCAACTGAAACGCGCGGGGCGCTCAAGCGCATGTTCCTGCACGCCTACCAGATCACCTTCACCCACCCCGACACCGGCCAGCCGCTGACCCTGCGCGCGCCGCTGCCGGCCGAGTGCGACCGATTCTTGGTAAGCTTGGGGCAACCGATCACATAATTACCATGTGAATGCTTTTCGGTAGGGTGGGCGGTCCTCCGCCCACGCGTTCAACCGGCTCATGAATAGACACATCCGCTATTCCAACTCGGTTTGAACGCGTGGGCGAGGGATCGCCCACCCTACATGAACAAATAACGATAACTATGACAAGAAAGCAATTTGACCTGATCGTCTTCGATTGGGACGGCACGCTGATGGACAGCACGGCGACGATCGTCAAGTGCATCCAGTCGGCCGCGCGCGACCTCGGCCTGCCGGTGCCGAGCGACGCTTCGGCCGCCCACGTGATCGGCCTCGGCCTGGCGGAAGCGATGCAGGCCGTGATGCCCGATATCGACCCCGCCCTGTACCCGCGCATGGTCGAGCGCTACCGCTACCACTTCCTGACCAAGGACCACGAGCTGGTGCTGTTCAAGGGTGTTCGCGACATGTTGAGCGATCTTGCGAACGAAGGCTACTTCCTGGCCGTGGCCACCGGCAAGAGCCGGGTGGGCCTGAACCGCGCCCTGAACGCGGCCGGCCTGCTGTCCACGTTCGACGCCACCCGCTGCGCCGACGAAACCTTCTCGAAACCGCACCCGGCCATGCTGCAGGAACTGACCCGCGAGCTGGGCCAGGACTTGAAGCGCACCGTCATGATCGGCGACACCACCCACGACCTGATGATGGCGACCAATGCCGGCGCCGCCGGCATCGCGGTCGAGTTCGGCGCGCATCCGGTGCATCAGTTGCAGGCTTGCCACCCGCTGTTTTCGGCCAGGTCGATTCCCGAGCTGCACGCCTGGCTGCTGGAGAACGCGTAGGAATGGCAGTGGAAGACGGCGTGTTCGTGTGCGAAGCGGCCAGCTTGCTCGATGGCGGCAAGGGCGTGCGCTTCCCCGTGCTTGCCTTCGGGCAGGCGGCCACCGGCTTTGTGGTACGGTATGCCGGTAAACCATATGCCTACCTGAACCGTTGTGCACACGTGCCGATCGAACTCGACTGGAAGCAGGGCGACTTTTTCGAGTCCGGCGGCCTGTACCTGATGTGCCAGACCCATGGCGCAGTCTACGCGCCGGATACCGGCAAGTGCGCAGGCGGCCCCTGCCGTGGCGGACGATTGCACCCGATCCCGGTGGTCGAGCGCGATGGCGGCGTCTGGTGGCAGCCGGAAGGGCGGATCCGGGCGTTGGCGGACAATACGGCAATTTAACGACTAAATACAGTACAAGCGAGTATGAGCGACCAGACTCCGCACGATCTTCCGGGTAAACCTGCAGTGGAACAACGCGTCGAAGACCGTGGCGAGCAGCGCTTCGCCGCCGACCCGACAGTCGGCAACTGGGAGCGCGCCACGCTCGAAAAACTGGTGTTCGCCACCGTGCAGGAACGGCGCCGCGCGCGCCGCTGGGGCATCTTCTTCAAGCTGGGCTTCCTGCTGGTGGCGATCCTGGCGTTGCTGACCTATTACGATTCGACCTTCGGCCTGGGCGGCGACGAGAACCTGGGCCGCCATACCGCCCTCATCGAAATCAACGGCGAGATCGAAGCCGAAGGCAGCGGCGCGGCCGACACCGTCATTCCCTCGCTGAACAAGGCCTTTTCCGACGCCGGCTCGGCCGCGGTGGTGCTGCGCATCGACAGCCCCGGTGGCAGCCCGGTGCAGGCCGGCATCATCGTCGACGAGATCCAGCGCCTCAAGCGCGGCTATCCGGACAAGCCTTTGTATGTGGTGGTCGACGAGATCTGCGCCTCGGGCGGCTACTACATCGCCTCGGCGGCCGACCGCATCTATGTGAACAAGGCCTCGATCGTCGGCTCGGTCGGCGTGCTGATGGACAGCTTCGGCTTCGTCGGCACCATGGAGAAACTCGGCGTCGAGCGGCGCCTGCTGACGGCCGGCGAGAACAAGGGTTTCCTGGACCCGTTCAGCCCGCAGTCCGACAAGCACAAGCAGCACGCCCAGGCCATGCTCAACGAAATCCACCAGCAATTCATCGCGGTGGTGCGCGCCGGACGCGGCAAGCGCCTGAAGGAAACCCCGGAAACCTTCTCGGGCCTGTACTGGACCGGCGCCAGGGCGGTCGAGATGGGCCTGGCCGACGGCTTCGGCACGGTCGACACGGTGGCGCGCGACATCGTCAAGGCCGAGGACATCGTCGACTACACCGCCCACGAAGGCTTGCCGGAGCGCGTGCTGAAGAAATTCGGCGCGGCGGTCGGCGAGAGCGCGGTGAAGGCGGTCGCCCGGGGCGCCATGCCGCAGGTGCGATGATGTTTTCCTTGCATCTCGCGGCGCATGTTCTATATTGTGTGTAGCGGCTAGCGGGAAAGTTCTCCACGGCGCCACACCGTGACCGGACCGACTGCAAGACGTCCCCCACTGCACCGCGGGTGCAGCTTCGAGAGAATTCAATTCCTCACAGTAGTGTTCCTTCTCAGGAAGTGGAAGCGACGGCCCAGGCCGTCGTTTTCATTTCCTGGGAGCGGTCTCAGCATGCGTCGGCGTGGCAGGTGTCGCCGTCCAGGAGCGGCGAGCCGGCAGCGCAGGGAGGGTCATCGTCGTACTGGCTGAAGCCGCCGCGTTCGAGCCAGGCCTGGAAGTCGCGCCGCGCGGTGGCGAACCAGGCTGCGCGCAGGGCGGGCTCACCGCCATGCAGGTGGGGCAGGTGGCCGCCATGCTGCCAGCGCGCGAGCGCCAGGCTGGTCGGGAACAGGGCGGCGTGGATGCTGGCCATCTGGCGGCGCTCGGCGGGGGTAGCCGGGAGCGGAAACAGTCCTTCGGTCGGTTGCGCTTCGGTATGCACGGTGGTGTCCTATTGTTGGAGGCGAGGATTACTCTGCTGTAAAGAACTTCCTCGCGGCGTTAGGCGGATTCCTAACGCGTTGAAGTCTATCAATAGGAAATTTCCGAAGCTTGACTTTCGTCAAATGTATGAGCGCATTCAGCCAAAGGAGTGGAAACGTTCCCGTGTCAGGTCGGATGGGGTGAGGCGGCTGGACCAGCCTGCCTCTTCGATGCCGCTTCTGTTACAGTGGCGCCCCATGAGCAAACTTTCCCTTGACCGCATCCTGCAATCGCAGGGATTCGGCACCCGCAAATACTGCCGCGCCCTGATCGAGGACGGCGACGTCGCCGTCAACGGCGCCGTGGTGGACAACTACAAGGCCACCTTCGACACCGGCAACCTGGTCCTGACCGTCTTCGACGAGGACTGGCGCTACCGCGAACACGTCTACCTCGCCCTGTACAAGCCGGCCGACTACGAATGCTCGCGCAAGCCCAGCCACCACCCCGGCGTACTGACCCTGCTGCCGGAACAGTTCGAGTGGCGCGACGTGCAGCCGGTCGGCCGTCTCGACCACGACACCACGGGCCTGCTGCTGATGTCGGACGACGGCCCCTTCATCCACGCCCAGTCCTCGCCCAAGCGCCACGTGCCGAAGGTCTACCAGGCCACGACCGCCGAGCCGGTGACCCAGGCGCTGGTCGACGAATTGCTGGCCGGAGTGCAGCTGCACGACGAACCGGCGCCCCTGAAGGCGCTGTCCTGCGTGCAGCGCGGCGAGCACCAGCTCGAGATCGTGCTGGAGCAGGGCAAGTACCACCAGGTCAAGCGCATGCTGGCGGCGGCGGGCAACCATTGCAGCGCGCTGCATCGCTCGCAGATCGGTGGCTTGACCCTGGAATCGCTCGGGCTGGAAGAGGGGGAGTGGTGTTTCCTCGAGCCGGAACAGCTGGCGCTGTTGGTGCCGTGATGTGAATGCGGGGCCCATGGGCGGCCCCAACAATGCCGTACGGCATTGCGTGCGACACCTTTTACGCTTTTCCGCGACACTGTGTTGACTATCCGCCATGTTCCGGCGGCCCTCAGCCGTTTTCGCAGACTAGCCCATGCACCTGAAGAAGATCCCCGCAGCCCTGCTGCCGCTCCTGTTCGCCTGTCCAGCCTTCGCCCAGCAAGCACCGCAACTGACCCAGCAACTGGGCGAGTGCGCCCAGCTCACCGACACCACCCTGCGCCTCGCCTGCTTCGACCGCATGGCCGCCGCCAGCGGCGCCACCCCGGCTGCACCGGCGATCGCGCCGGCAGCCGCGCCGGCGGTCGCGACCATGACCCCGGGCCAGCAGCCGACCGCCTTCCCGGCCAAGCCGCAGCCGGACCCGGCCGCCTCGATCGACCCGCTGGTCGAGGCCGCGAGCGAATACACGATGGCCGCCCATTGGGAGCTCGACGACAAGCACCGCCGCGGCATCTTCGTGTTCCGCCCGCACAATCCGAACTACCTGATCGCGGCGCGCAGCTATCGCCCGAACCAGGCGCCCTACGAACCCTTCCGCGCCTCCGATTTTACCGGCGACCTGTCGCACGCCGAACTGCAGTTCCAGCTCGGCTTCAAGATGAAGGCGGTCGAGACCGCCTTCGAGCTGCCGGTCGACGTCTGGTTCGGCTACACCCAGAACAGCTTCTGGCAGGCCGGCAACCGCGAAGCCTCCAGCCCTTTCCGCGAAACCAATTACCAGCCTGAAGTCATGCTGGTGACGCCGCTGAACTTCAGCGTGCTGGGCGCCAACCTCAAATTCCTGAACCTGGGCTTCACCCACCAGTCGAACGGCCAGTCCTCGACCCTGTCGCGCAGCTGGAACCGGTTCTATGCCCAGGTCGGCCTGGAGCGCGGCCGCTTCGCCATGACGGCCAAGGTGTGGAAGCGCGTCAACGAGTCGCTGGAAGACGACAACAACCCCGACATCGTGAACTACATGGGCCGCGGCGAACTGGCCGGCACCTACCGCATCGATGGCCACGAGTTCTCGGCCCTGCTGCGCCATAACTTCCACACGAGCAAGAGCGCAACCCAGCTGGGCTGGGCCTTCCCGCTGGCCGGGCCGCTCAAGGGCTATGTGCACTGGTTCTCGGGCTATGGCCAGAGCCTGATCGACTACAACTACTTCCAGCGCACCATCGGCGCCGGCGTGGTCGTCCAGTACTGACCACTCTACAATAGCGGTTTGCCAACTCTAGCCGCTATTTCATGAAACTCGCCACGCTCAACGACGGCGCCCGTGACGGCCAATTGCTGGTCGTCGCGCGCGACCTGAAGACCGCCCACGTCGCCGACGGCATCGCGCCGACCCTGCAGGCCGCGCTCGACGACTGGGGCTTCATCGCGCCCCAGCTGGCCGAGCTGTCGCTGCTGCTGAACGAAGGCCGCGCGCGCCGTCCCTTCGATTTCGACCCGGCGCGCTGCATGGCGCCGCTGCCGCGCGCCTACCAGTGGGCCGACGGTTCCGCCTACGTCAACCACGTCGAGCTGGTGCGCAAGGCGCGCAAGGCCGAGATGCCGGCCTCGTTCTGGGAAGATCCGCTGATGTACCAGGGCGGCAGCGACGATTTCCTGGGGCCGCAGGACGATATCGTGCTGGCGCACGAGGAGTGGGGCATCGATTTCGAAGCCGAGGTGGCGGTCGTCACGGGCGACGTGCCGATGGGGGCGACGCCCGACGAAGCCTACGGCGGGATCCGCCTCCTCATGCTGGCCAACGACGTCTCGCTGCGCAACCTGATCCCCGACGAGCTGGCCAAGGGCTTCGGCTTCCTGCAGTCGAAACCGGCGACCAGTTTCGCCCCGGTGGCGGTGACGCCGGACGAGCTGGGCGAGGCCTGGCGCGACGGCAAGGTCCACCTGCCGCTGCGCTCGACGTGGAACGGCCACCTGGTGGGCCAGCCGCATGCGGGCACCGACATGGTGTTCAACTTCCCGCAGCTGGTGGCGCACCTGGCCAAGAGCCGCAATGTGCGGGCCGGCAGCATCGTCGGCTCGGGCACGGTGTCGAACAAGGATGCGTCGAAGGGATATTCCTGCATCGCCGAGCAGCGCTGCCTGGAGATGATCGCCGACGGCCAGGCCAGCACGCCCTTCATGCGCTTCGGCGACACGATCCGCATCGAGATGCTGGACGAGAAGGGCAAGTCGATCTTCGGGGCGATCGAGCAGAGCGTCAAACGCCTGGAACGCTGACCGTTTATTTCCCGGACCAGAAATCGTCCGCCGCCCTGGCCCCGCGCAGGTCGACCTCGACCGGCGCACTGACCCGGCGCAGCACCTCGGCGCGCAGCAGGCGCCCGTCCGGCTCGTGCAGCCGGTACCACAGGATCGCCACGCCGGAGAGGCGCAGCTGCTGGCTGCCGAACAGGTGCTGCTTCACGATCGACAGGCCTTCCAGGAGCAGCTCGGCGTCCAGCACCAGCGCGCCCGCCGTGCGTTCGCTGTAGCCGAGGTAGCGCGCGGCATTGAACAGCGGGCTTTTCTCGCTGGCTTCGCCGGCCTTGAGCGAATCGATGAAGGCATCGACCACCTTCAATTGCGCCAGCGCCGCCTGGTTGACGGCCGCCATGTCCCGTTTCTGGTCGCCCTTGGCGCCGTCCAGCAGGGCTTGCAGTTCGGCGATGCGCTGGGCGTAGGCGGCGCGGTGGCCGGCCAGGGAGGCCACGCGGCCGAGCAGCTTGTCGTAGCGCGCCCAGTCGAGTTCGCCCAGATAACCGGCGCCCAGGCCGGCGAGCTGCCGCGGACAGGCCTGGGCCAGGGCGCTGGCGAACAGGGCGCGCGTGCCTTCGCCGAAGCTGCTGCCGGAGGCGCTGACGTCGCTGCGCAGCAGGGCGGCGATGTCGGCGCCGGCGCGCAAGGTGGCCGGCACCGCCGCCAGCACGCCCAGGGGCAGGGCGGCGATGCCGGTGCCGGGCGGGCGCCGCAGGTCGAGGTAGCGCTGCAGCTCCTTGTTCTTGTCGGCCATGTCGCCGGACAGGCGGGCGAGGGCGCTGTCGACCGTGCGCGCCGCCACCATGCCCTGGCTCGCCGCCGGGTCGTGGAGGATGGCGGCGCGCCCCGCCGGCAGATGCGCGCAGACCTCCGTCGCCAGCGCGCGCGCCAGGTCGACGGCGCGCACCAGGCCGGCGGCGCCGAACTGGCGGGTGTCGGTCGACCCGCCCAGCGCCTTCGACTGGGCCGGCGGCAGGCGCGCCATCAGTTCGGCCCGTTCCGCTTCGGCGATCGCCTGGCGCGCC
The DNA here is from genome assembly GCF_021044825.1 of Massilia phyllostachyos. Classification (GTDB taxonomy): domain Bacteria; phylum Pseudomonadota; class Gammaproteobacteria; order Burkholderiales; family Burkholderiaceae_D; genus Telluria; species Telluria phyllostachyos. The sequence goes on from NZ_JAJNOC010000001.1 coordinate 1,073,361, forward strand.
TCGGCTTCGGCCTCGCGTGCGCGCAGTTCGGCCAACTCGGCCGTAGACTGTGCATATACATACGCCGGCAGGAAAGCCGGCAGCAGCAGGAACAGGATGGCGCGAAGGGCGCGTAGCAGGGCCATGCGGGGGCCTCCGGGAACGGCAATTTGTTAGTGAAAACTTGCCGTAAGAAAAGTGTAATAAATTGTCGAGAATATTAGGAGAAGTTTCTGGGAGGTTGATTGCGAATTCTTAAGGTTCCAGAATCGCCTCATTGTTCTTTGACAATCAGTGACTTGCGGCCGGATGTGTTACGCCCTGTAACACGATTCAACGTTGGTTAAAAAGAAATGCGATAGAATTGACGAGTTAACAAAGTGGTTCTATGAGTATTATTAATCTGCCATTTGCCGGCCTCGAGCTTGGGTTTGCCGTGTCGCTCGCCTGTTCGCTGCTGCTCGTCCTGACGACGCGCTGGCACGGGCGCTACTCGCTCGACGCGACCCAGGGCGTGCAAAAATTCCACATCACGCCGACCCCGCGCATCGGCGGCGCCGCCATCATGCTCGGCCTGTGGCTGGCCCTCGGCGCGATGCCGGGCGAGCAGCAGGACCTGCTGCTGCCGGTGCTGGTGGCAGCCATGCCGGCCTTCGTCTTCGGTCTGGCGGAAGATCTCACCCGTAACGTTTCGGTGCGCGCGCGCCTGCTCGCGACCATGGGCAGCGGCGTCTGCTGCTGGGCCCTGACCGGCGTCAGCCTGCTGCACAGCGGCGTCGCCTCGCTCGACCTGCTGCTCGCCTGGCTGCCGTTCTCGGTGCTGTTCACCGCCTTCGCGGTGGGCGGCGTGGCGAATGCCGTCAACATCATCGACGGTTTCAACGGCCTGGCCAGCGGTACCGTCCTGATCGGCATGGCCGCGCTCGGCCTGATCGCCCAGGACGCCGGCGACGCCACCCTGGCCGAGCTGTGCTTCGTGGTCTGCGCCGTCACCGCCGGCTTCTTCGTCATCAATTTCCCGTTCGGTAAGCTGTTCCTCGGCGACGGCGGCGCCTACCTGCTCGGTTTCCTGCTGTCCTGGCTGTCGATTTTGCTGGTCTACCGCAACCCGGACGTCTCGCCCTGGGCCCCGCTGCTGGCCTGCGGCTATCCGATCTTCGAGACCGTGTTCACCATCGTGCGCCGGCTCTGGTGCCGCCGCCATCCGGGCCACCCGGACAGCTGGCACCTGCACAGCCTGGTCAAGACCGCGATCGCGGCGCGCTACTTCCGCGCGCTGCCGGCGCCGCTGCGCAACGCCTGCGTCTCGCCGTTCTCGTGGGCGGTGGCGGCCGTGCCGGCGCTGCTGGCGGTGCGCTACGCGAATATGCCCGAAGCCCTGATGCAGGGCGTGCTGGCCAGCTTCCTGCTCTACCTCTCCGTGTATTCCTTCGTGGTCTCGGCCTGGTGGGCGCGCCGCCGCCGCACCGTGCGCACCGTCCCACTGGCCGACATCGCGCTCGAGCCGTCCAACTCCTCCTTCATCCAGCGCGGTCTCTGAGCGATAATCCGGGTTGGGGGCGCAGGCCCGATATCCACCAACCCGAGACCGTATGACCATCCTCGTTACCGGCGGCGCCGGCTTCATCGGCGCGAACTTCGTGCGCGACTGGCTGTCGCTGGGCGAAGAGCCGGTCCTCAACCTCGACAAGCTGAGCTACGCCGGCAACCTCGCCAGCCTGGCCGGCCTGGACGACGCGCGCCACACCTTCGTCCATGGCGACATCGGCGACACGGGCCTGGTGACGCGGCTGCTGCGCGAACACCGGGTCCGCGCGGTGCTGAACTTCGCCGCCGAAACCCACGTCGACCGCTCGATCGACAGCCCCGCGGCATTCGTCGAAACCAATGTGATGGCGACCTTCGCTCTGCTGGAAGCGGTGCGCGCCTACTGGTCCGGCCTGGACCGCGCGGCGCGCGCGGCCTTCCGCTTCCTGCACGTGTCCACCGACGAGGTCTACGGCTCGCTCGCGCCCGAGGCGCCGGCCTTTGCGGAAACCCACCGCTACCAGCCGAACAGCCCCTACGCGGCCAGCAAGGCGGCGGCCGACCACCTGGTGCGCGCCTGGCATCACACCTACGGCCTGCCGGTGCTCACCACGAACTGCTCCAACAACTACGGCCCCTACCAGTTCCCCGAAAAACTGATCCCCTTGGTGATCCACAAGGCGCTGCGCGGCGAGCCGCTGCCGGTCTACGGCGACGGCCGCCAGGTGCGCGACTGGCTCTACGTCGCGGACCACTGCGCCGCGCTGCGCCGCGTGCTGGACCGGGGCGCGCCGGGCGCGACCTACAACGTCGGCGGCGACCAGGAAATGGCCAACATCGACGTCGTGCTGCTGCTGTGCGCCATCCTCGACGAACTGCGCCCGCGCACCGACGGCGCCCCCTATGCCGCCCAGATCGCCTTCGTGACGGACCGCCCCGGCCACGACCGCCGCTATGCGATCGACGCGTCCAGGCTGGAACGGGAACTCGGCTGGCGCCCGCGCGAAACCTTCGCCACCGGCATCCGCAAGACCGTCGCCTGGTACCTGGAACACGGCGACTGGGTCGAGGGCGTGACCAGCGGCGCTTACCGCGACTGGATCGCGCGCCAGTACGGGCAGCCATGAAGATCCTCCTGTTCGGCAAGGACGGCCAGGTCGGCTGGGAACTGCAGCGCGCGCTGGCGCTACTGGGCGAACTCCATGCGCTGGGGCGCCAGGACGCCGACCTGGGCGATGCGCGCCGGCTGCGCGAACGCGTGCGCGCCGTTCGACCGGACGTGATCGTCAACGCGGCCGCCTGGACCGCCGTCGACCGCGCCGAAACCGAGGAAGCGGCGGCCTACGCGGTCAACGCCGCCGGCCCCGCGGTGCTGGCCGAGGAAGCCGCGCGGCTGGGGAGCTGGCTGGTGCACTACTCGACCGACTACGTCTTCGATGGCCGCAAGGAGGGCGCTTACCGGGAGGACGATCCAGTCAGCCCCTTGTCCGTCTACGGCCGCGGCAAGGCGGCGGGCGAGGCGGGCATCCGCGCCGCCGGCGCGCGCCACCTGATCCTGCGCACCGGCTGGGTGTTCGGGCGCGGCGCCAATTTCCCGCGCACCATCCTGCGCCTGGCGCGCGAACGCGAGCAATTGCGGGTGGTGGCCGACCAGTTCGGCGCGCCGACCGGCGCCGACCTGCTGGCCGACGCCACCGTGCTGGCGCTGCACCACATCGCGGGCCTGGGCGCACAGGCGGATGCCTTGTCCGGCACCTACCACCTGGCTGCCGCCGGACGCACCAGCTGGCACGCGCTGGCGCGCCACGTCGTGGCCGAGGCTGTTTCCCGCGGCTTCGTCCTGCGCGCGCAGCCCGAGGCCATCCTGCCCATCGCCACCAGGGACTGGCCGGCACAAGCCGTGCGCCCCGCCAACGGAACCCTCGACAGCGCCAGGTTCCGCGCCGCCTTCGGCCTGGCCCCGCCCGACTGGCGCCATCACCTCAACCGATTCGTCGCCGCGCTGGCGGCCGAGAACAGGAACCCGACTTCATGAAACGCAAGGGCATCATCCTCGCCGGGGGCAGCGGCACCCGCCTGTACCCGGCCACGCTGGCCGTCTCCAAGCAGCTGATGCCGGTGTTCGACAAGCCGCTGATCTACTACGCCCTCAGCACCCTGATGCTGGCCGGGATCCGCGACATCCTCGTCATTTCCACGCCCCAGGACACGCCGCGCTTCGCGCAGCTGCTGGGCGACGGCGCGCGCTTCGGCCTGGCCATCTCCTACGCGGTGCAGGCGTCGCCGGACGGCATCGCCCAGGCCTACCTGATCGCCGAAGACTTCCTGGACGGCAGCCCGTCGGCGCTGGTCCTGGGCGACAATATCTTCTACGGCCACGACCTGTTCCAGCTGCTGGGCCGTGCCAGCGCGCGCAACGACGCCACCATCTTCGCCTACCACGTGCAGGATCCGGAACGCTACGGCGTGGTCGACTTCGACGAGGACGGGCGCATCGTCGGCCTGGAAGAAAAGCCGCGCCAGCCGCGTTCCAACTACGCGGTGACCGGACTGTATTTCTATGACGGCGAGGCGGTCGAGATCGCGCGCACGCTCAAGCCGTCGGCGCGCGGCGAACTCGAGATCACCGACATCAACCGCCACTACATGCGGGAGCAGCGTCTGCAGGTCGAGATCCTGCGCCGCGGCTACGCCTGGCTCGACACCGGCACCCACGAATCGCTGCTGGAGGCCGGCCAGTTCATCGCCACCCTCGAGCGGCGCCAGGGCCTGAAGGTGGCCTGCCCCGAGGAGATCGCCTTCCGCATGGGCTGGATCAGCGCCGCGGAACTGGCCGCGCTGGCCGAACCGATGCGCGGCAACGGCTACGGCCAGTACCTGCTGCGCGTGCTGAGCGAACGGGGCGTGAAGCGATGAACGTCATTCCGCAAACCATTCCCGACGTGCTGCTGATCGAGCCGGAAGTCTTCGGCGACGAGCGCGGCTTCTTCTACGAGAGCTTCAACGCGCGCCGCTTCGCCCAGGCGCTCGGCTGGCCGGTCGAATTCGTGCAGGACAGCCATTCGCGCTCGGGCGCGGGCGTGCTGCGCGGCCTGCACTACCAGATCCAGCACCCGCAGGGCAAGCTGGTGCGCGTGATCGCCGGCAGCGTCTACGACGTGGCGGTCGACCTGCGCCGCGGTTCGCCGACCTTCGGCCAGTGGGTCGGGCACACATTGAGCGCCGAAAACCGCCAGCAGATGTGGATCCCGCCCGGCTTCGCGCACGGCTTCCTGGCCTTGTCGGAGAGCGCGGAATTCGTCTACAAGTCGACCGATTACTATCACCCCGAGCACGAGCGCTGCATCGCCTGGGACGACCCGCAGCTGGCGATCGCCTGGCCGCTGGCCGGGCCGCCGATCCTGTCGGCCCGCGACGGGCAGGGCACGCCGTTCGCGACGGCCGAGGTGTATGCTTGAAGTAGGGTGGCAATAATTGGTGAGAGTTCAACAAGGCGTGCTCAATATAATAGTTTCGTAACGGCATCAACCTCCCTCGTGCCGTCAACACTTTCAGAGAAAACAACATGAACAACATCTCTCGTCTTGCAATTCTGCTGGTCTGCACGATCGGCGCCGCACAAGCCGCCGAGCCCATGCCGGAGCTGGGCATGCCGCTCGGTAAAAAAATGGCCATGCCTATCCTTCCCTGCGCGGAACAGGAAGCCGGCGTCGAGGCGGCGGCCTTGTGCTGGGTCAAGCCACCGAGAGACCTGGAGGACAGGACGGTCGGGACCCTGAAGGTCAGCGCGTCGGCCGACGGTGGGCAGTGGTCCGCTTCTGGCGTCTACCATGTGGCAGTCGGCTACGACGGCAAGCTGATTTCCGTCGGTGTGCATTCGTCGCAGCCGGACGAGTTCGAAAAAATCAGGCATGCGCTCAGCGTGCGCTTTGGCGGACCGGCGCGCGGGACCGGCCAGAATGGATCGATCACGTCCACCTCGTGGAACTGGAAGGATGCCGTCATCGACCTGGCCTGTGTCCGCGATAGCGGCTGCGTTACCAATTTCGCCTTGATCGATCGCGGCGAAAACATGCGGCGCAATTTGGCGAACAGGCCATTTCTGATGGACGAAGCCAGCGAGAAGATGCGGCAGAGGACGGTGCGCTGATCTTCGCTGCTGTTGCCGAAAAAGACAGGTCTCGGATCTGACATTCATACACGAGACCTGCCTTCGCTCGCTAACTTTGCCTTCAGGAGCCATCGATCAGCATGAAGCGGCGCTTGTTCAAACCTAGCTTTCTGGTCCTTGCCCTCATCCTGGCAATTGCGCTGGCACTCCTGTCGGTATGGATAGAGCGTCTTGGTCCGGAACTGGTTGTTGCCGGCAATCTGTGCGGCCCATCCGGAAATGACTTCTGCTACAAGCCTGCGTTGAAGGGTGGCTTTCCATTTGCATATTTGTACGACAAAACCGGAATATCGGTCGAGGGACGACTTTCCTTTTTTGAAGACAAATTTTTCGTGAGTGGTTTGATGCTCGATATCGCGGTGTATTTCGCGGTCACCGCACTGGTGTTGCGTGCGCTGTGGAAAACGAGGCAATGAACAGCACAGGCGGCCGGCCGCCAGGCCGCAAGTGCAGGGATGGTTTTAGCGCGGGCGCCTAAAACCGCCCGCTCCCGCCGGCATTTCCGCAACATGGGCTCCGGAATGTGATTAACTCTGCCGGTTGTCGTTTCGGAGCCCATCCACATGCACACCCGTTTCTCGTTCTTCGCGCGCATCTGCGCCTGCGCCATCCTGATCGCCCTGAGCTGGGCGCCTGCCGCGTCGGCCGCGTCCCAACCCGCCGCCTTCAACATCGCCACCTACAACCTGCGCTACAACAATCCTGGTGACGGCCCGAATGCCTGGCCGGCCCGGAGGGACGCCGTCAAGGCGCTGATCCGCTACCACGAGTTCGACATCGTCGGCACCCAGGAAGGCCTGGCGGACCAGATCGACGACCTGGCGCGGATGGAAGAATTCGGCCACGTCGGCATCGGCCGCGACGACGGCAAGCGCGCCGGCGAGCACTCCGCGATCTTCTTCCGCAAGAGCCGCTTCACGCTGCTGGACAAGGGCGACTTCTGGCTCAGCGAGACGCCCGACCGGCCTTCCTTCGGCTGGGACGCGAAGTGCTGCCACCGCCTGGCCTCGTGGGCGCGCCTGCGCGACCGCACGAATGGGCGCGCCTTCTACGTCTTCTCCGTGCACTTCGACCACGAAGGCGAAGCGGCGCGCCGCGCCTCGGCCGAGCTCATGCTGCGCAAGATCGCCGAGATCAGCCGCGGCGAACCGGCGATCTGCGTGGGCGACTTCAATTCGACGCCGGAGACGGTGCAGATCCGGTCGATGTCGACGGCGATGCGCGACGCCGCCAAGGCGAGCAAGACGCCGCCCTACGGCCCGGCCGGCACCTACAACGGCTTCCGCCTGGATGCGCCCATGCGCGAGCGGATCGACTACATCTTCGTCGACCGCCACCTGGACGTGCTCAAGTACGGCGTGCTGAGCGACTCCGTCGAGGGACGCTACCCATCGGATCACCATCCGGTTGTTGCCCGGGTCGTCCTGAAATAGGCGTGCCGGGCTTGACCCGGTACGGCCCGCGCTATGTCCGTTTTCGCACGGAACGCCAACGTGCCCAGCCGTATTCTGGAGGCGTATTCACACCGCAGTCACCGCCATGAGCACGCCACCATCCGCGACCACCGCCGCTTCGCAGTCCGAGGCAGCGGCGGCGCCAGCAAGACCTCCCCGGGCAGCGTCCCTGTCGCTCGCCGCCTGGAAACAGTTCCTCAGCGTGGCGAAGCCCTATTGGCTGGGCGACCAGAAGGGCAGGGCCTGGAGCCTGATGCTCTTGCTGGTCGTCCTGATGCTGGTCGAGACCAAGCTGGCCGTCATGCTCAACGACCAGGCCGGCGAGATGACCTCGGCGCTGGCCGGCAAGGACGGCGACCGCTTCTGGACCTCGGTGCGCGCCTGCCTGTTCATCCTCGCCTTCGCGGTGCCGGCCTACGCCTTCTATTACTACATGCGCGACCTGTTCGCGAACCAGTGGCGGCGCTGGCTCACCGGGCGCTTCCTCGACGGCTACCTGGAACAGCGCAAGTACTATGCGCTCGGCGCCGACAAGGAAATCGACAACCCCGACCAGCGCATCAGCGAAGACATCAACACCTTCACCGGCCGGTCGATCCACTTCCTCCTGATCTTCCTCGGCTCGCTGATGCAACTGGTCGCCTTCAGCGCCGTGCTGTGGTCGATCTCGCAGCTGCTGGTCGGCGTGCTGGTGACCTATGCGCTGGTCGGCACCGTGGTCGCCCTGTGGGTGTTCGGCAGCCCGCTGATCCACCTGAATTTCTGGCAGCTGCGGCGCGAAGCCGATTTCCGCTTCAGCCTGATGCGCCTGCGCGAGAACGCCGAATCGATCGCCTTCTATCGCGGCGAGGCGCAGGAGCGCGCCCACATCGACGGCGCCTTCGGCAAGGTGTTCCGCAACTACGCGGGCCTGATCAAGCGCCAGCGTTCGCTGAACCTGTTCCAGCGCACCTTCAGCCAGCTGACCCTGGTGCTGCCCTTCGTGATCCTGGCGCGCGGCGTGCTGTCGGGCGAGCTCGAAGTGGGGCGCGCGGTGCAGGCCGCCGGGGCGTTCACCGCGGTGCTGTCGGCGGTCGGCGTCATCGTCGACAATTTCGAGAGCCTGAGCCGTTTCGTGGCCGGCATCGGCCGCCTGCATGCGCTGTCGCGGCTGGTGCTGCCGGATGCGCGCCAGGAGGATGCGGCGAACGAGCCGCGCATCGCGATGAAGCCGGGCGGGCAGCTGGCGCTGGATGCGCTCACCCTGCATCCGCCGGGCTCGAACCGGGTGCTGGTGGAGGGGCTGAACCTGGCCTTGACGCCGGGCGACGCTTTACTGATCACCGGCGAGAGCGGCTGCGGCAAGAGTTCGCTGCTGCGCGCGATCGCCGGGCTGTGGTGCCGGGGCAGCGGCACCATCCACCATCCGCCCAAGGAAGACTGCTTCTTCCTGCCCCAGCGGCCTTACCTGCAGCCGGGCACCCTGCGCAGCCAGCTGATCTACCCGAGCAGCGCGTCTCCGTTGAGCGACGCGGAGCTGCTGCGCATCCTCGAGCAGGTGCAGCTGCCGCGCCTGGCCGAGCGCGCCGGCGGCCTGGATGCGGCCCAGGACTGGGACAAGTTGCTGTCGGTCGGCGAGCAGCAGCGCCTGGCCTTCGGACGCGTGCTGGTGCATGCGCCGCGCATCGTGTTCCTGGATGAAGCGACCAGCGCGCTCGACAGCAGCAACGAGGCGGCGCTGTACGCGCTGCTGCGCGCCCGCGGCGCGACCCTGGTCAGCATCGCCCACCGTCCGGCCGTGCTGCGCTTCCATACCCACGTGCTGCGCCTGACGGGCGAGGGTGGATGGGAGCTGCACGAGGCGAAGGATTACCAGTTCGACGGCACCGTGGTGAATTTCCCGGGCAAGGCGCCGCCACCGCCGCCGAAAGCGGCGGCGTAGGTTTCAAGGCGCCAGCGGCCGCGGCTTCACGCCCTCGTTGGTCAGCGTCACCGGCAGGATGGTCCCGTCCGCATTGAAGTGCATCTGCTCGATCGCCATCTCGCGGTGGCTGCCGTCGGTCTTCTCGAGCGGGCGGCGGTGGTAGGCGATGTACCACTCGTCGGTGCCGGGCACGTTCACCACCGAATGGTGGCCGGCGCCGCGCGCGATGCGGGCGTCCTGCTGCAGGATGGTGCCGATGCGCTTGAAGGGGCCGAAGGGCGAGTCGCTCATTGCATACGCCACCTTGTAGTCCGGCCCGGTCCAGCCGCCCTCGGACCACATCAGGTAGTAGACACCCTTGCGCTTGACCATGAAGGAGCCTTCCACATAGGCCGGGTCGGGCGTGATTTCCTTGTAGGTGCTGCCATCTCGGAAGGGCACGACGCTGAGCAGGTCCGGCGCCAGCTTGACGACGTTGGCGTGCTTCCAGCCGCCGTAATACATGTAGACCTGGCCGTCGTCGTCCTTGAACACCATCTGGTCGATCGGCTGGGCGCCGTTGACGATCCGGTCGATCAGCGGGCGGCCCAGCGCATCCTTGAACGGGCCCTCGGGGCGGTCGCTGACGGCGACGCCGATGCCGCCCAGCTGGCCATTGCTCTTGATGTCATTGGCGCCGAAGAACAGGTAGTACTTGCCATTGTGCGCGATGGCCGACGGCGCCCACAGGGCATAGGCCGCCCACTTGACGTTCTCGACGTCGAGCGCGCGCGGGTGCCTGGTCCAGTGCACCAGGTCGGGCGAGGAGAACACGTCCATGAAGGTCTGGTGCAGGTAGGGCTCCCAGATCAGGTCCTTGCGCTCGCGCATGCGCTGCTGTTCGGGCGTGAGGTTCGATGCGCGCACCGGCGGGCCGTAGGGGGCGGAATAGGTCGGGTAGATCCACCAGGTCTTGCCAAAGATGTGGATCTCGGGGTCGGCGTACCAGCCGGGGACGATCGGGTTGCCGGCGTGGGCGGACGGGCCGTAGGCGGCCATGGCGAATGCGAGCAGGGTAAATATGCTTTTCACGGTGTCTCCATCATCAAAATTGCAGTTTGCTCAACGATAATGAAGTTCGGAGTGTTTGCCTATGTATCGCCTTCGTCGCCACCTCAGTTTAGTGGCGCTGCTGCCTGCTTTAGTGCACTCAAAGAGGACATATCTGGTCTGGCGAAAAATGAAATTCCTGCTAAAGAAAAAAAATCTGGTATTGATTTCGCTCGCGGCGGTCACCGTGTTGTTTATCAGCCTACTGCTTACCTTTCTGATTTCAGATGGAAACAAGGCGGCGACGAATGGGGTGTTCCGGTCGGCCGATGTGATGAAAACGATTGGTCGAGTGGAGAAGATCATTCTGACCGGATCTTCTTCAAAATACAGTGGCTCTGCTGGCTGTGCCGATTTCCGTTACCTGGTGGTTGGTGAAGCAGGTATGGAAATCGTCAACGTCCGCGTGGAGAAAACGGACGGCTCGGGAAGAACGTGGCGCGTCCTGGAGCTGACCGAAGGGCTGGGAGCAGATTTCAATCGCAGTTGCTGGAGCAGGACCGGAGGTGATGGCGCATGATCACGCCGATATCGCAGTAGATGGATCTGCCACAACCGGCGTCGAGAAGGTTTCGGCACACCAGCTGGAAGAAGGCATTTGGCTTTTGCTCCGGTCCCCCTTGTATGCGATGGGACTGGCAGCGGGGGACACGATACGAATCCTCGATCACGAAGTTGACGCCTTTGAAGTCGTAGCACGTGGAGGCAACGTTGCTGCTCAGTTTTATCTTGCGGAATGGGGCGATCCGCGAGTCACGGCTGAGGCGGCGAGCAGCATCACGTCCATGGTCGTAGCGGCTGGAGGGCGGCTGGACGTCCACACCACAGGGCCGATGGTCTATACCATCCCGATCGAAACAGGTTTTCCGGCCATCGAGCAGATCTTTGCGGAGGCCGTCGATGCGTTTCCCGGAGCCCAATGGCAGTATGCAAATGTGTATGACCTGATCGCGGGGGAGCCGCTCAATTGGTGGGAGTAGCCTGTCTCGCCGCCCGCGACAACGTTCCCAGTGCCAGCACCCAGCCGATCACGAAGCTGGCGCCGTAACCGATCACGGGAATCGGGTAATTACCAAGCACGCCGGCGAGGGCGAGACCGGTCCAGAAGCCGGCCAGCGCAAGGGGAGCGCCGCGCTCGGTATTTCCGCGTGCCGCCAGCAGGAAGGGCAGGGGCAGCAGCGCCAGCGCGATCGACGCGGCCACGCCGGCTGCCGGCGACACCGCCGCCGTGCGCGACAGCACCTCTTCGACGTGCGCGACGGCGGGCAGCGCATCCGGCCGCATCCATCCCCAGGCGGCCATGCCGCAAGCGACCAGCCAGACCGGCAGCAGACGTTTCGAATGCGCCGGCCTGGCCGCCAACAGCCCGGTCATGCCGAGCGCGAACGCCAGGCTGGTGCCGCCATCGTTGCCGATCCCGACCAGCAGTAGCGCCAGCCCGGCGAGGAGAGCGCTTGTGGGACCGGCATCGGCGCGCGCCATCGCCAGCAGCAGGAAGGAGCCGAGCAGCACCGCCGGTTGCAGCACCAGCGGCCCGAGCCTGAGCCAGCGGCGCGCGCCTTCGATCTCGATCCCGAACAGCAGCACGCTTGCCGCCAGCAGCGCGATCGCACCGATCAGCCAGGGTGCGGGAATCCGTGCGACCAGCCCAGCCCAGCGCCGGCGGCTGGCGACGAGGCCGGCCAGCACGAAGGCGCCTGCCTGGATGGCGAGGGATGCATTGCCGCCGCCCGCAAGATGGATCGCGAGCAGGCTGATGGCGGCAGTCGCAAGCACTTGGACGGAAATGAGAAGGTGAAATGGCATCGAGAGTCTGGATGAAAGGGTTGACGGCGTGAAACTCTGTACGGCGGGTATCCTTGCTTATAGATAACTTTATATACGTACATTTACTAGGTCAACTGATAATGCTGCTCTTGCACGTTGCTTGCCAGCCTGGCAGCAAACCTGGAATTGCTGAGTCGCTTTCCTGCGAACAAGGCTAAATAAAGGGTGTTTCCGAGCCTGTTTCGCTTCTAGCCGTACGGCAACACCTGAGATAATCGTGGTTTCGGATAAGCATCAGTAACAGGAGCGCGACGGATGGCAGGTGACAGCGACGCAGAAAAGACAGAACCAGCGTCACAGCAGAGGCTCAACAAGGCCCGCGAAGACGGCGACGTTCCCAGGTCGCGCGAACTTGCCACGTTTACTGTCCTGATGGTCGCCGGCGCCGGCTTGTGGATGACCGGCGGCTCGCTGGTCGGCAAGCTCGAACACGCCCTGCAGTCCGGCCTCTCGCTCGACCGCGAACAGGTCCACAACCCTTCCATCCTGATCGAACGCATCACCAGCGACCTGGTGGGCGTGCTGCTGGCCTGCCTGCCGCTGGCCGGCGCCATCATGTTCATCGCGCTCGCCTCGCCCCTGCTCATCGGCGGCTGGAACTTTTCCAGCAAGGCCTTCATGCCGAACTTCATGAAGCTGAATCCGATCTCGGGCATCGGCAACATGGTCTCCACCAATTCCCTGGTCGAACTCCTGAAGGCCGTCGCCAAGACCCTGGTGATCGGCGCCGTGGCCTGGGTGGTCATCATGGGCCAGAAGGAGGCGATGCTCGGCCTGGCGCTGGAGCCGCTGAACGTCGGCAGCGCCCACGTGGGCGCGCTGATGGCCAAGGCCTTCCTCTTCATCGTCGGCGCCTATGGTGTGATCGCCCTGATCGACGCCCCGTGGCAGCTGTATCACTACCACGACAAGATGAAGATGACGCGCCAGGAAGTCATCCAGGAATCGAAGGAATCGGACGGCAATCCTCAGATTAAGGGCAAGATTCGCCAGATGCAGCGCGAAATGGCGCGCGGCCGCATGATGCAGAATGTGCCTACTGCGGATGTGATCGTCACCAACCCGACCCACTACGCGGTGGCGCTGAAGTACACCGACGGCCAGAAGGGCGCGCCGCGGGTGGTGGCCAAGGGTGTCGACGACGTGGCCGCCAAGATCCGCGAACTGGGCCTTGAACACAAGGTGACGATGCTCGAAGCCCCGGCCCTGGCCCGTGCGCTGTTCAAGCACACCGACATCGACGAAGAGATTCCCGAGAAGCTGTTCTCGGCGGTGGCCGAAGTGCTGGCCTACGTCTACCAGCTGCGCGCCTACAAGAAAGGCGAAGGCATCTACCCGGATCGCCCGACCAGGCTGGCGGTGCCGAAAGAGATGGACCCGAACGACCCGGCCTACACCGGCCCCGGCAGTACCTTGACCAGTAACGGCAACAACGGAGCAATGCACTGATGAACAGCATCAAACTACCGGCATGGATGGCAGGACTCGGCAACCGCGGCGGCAGCGCCGTCGCGGCCCCGCTGCTCATCATCGTCCTGCTGGCGATGATGATCCTGCCGCTGCCGGCCTTCGTGCTGGACGTGTTCTTCAGCTTTAACATCGCGCTGTCCGTCATCGTGCTCCTGACCGCCCTGTACACGGTCAAGCCGCTCGACTTCATGGCCTTCCCGGCCATCCTGCTGGTCTCGACCATGCTGCGCCTGTCGCTGAACGTGGCCTCGACCCGTATTGTCCTGACCGAAGGCCACACCGGCGGCGCCGCGGCCGGTAAAGTGGTCGAGGCCTTCGGCCACTTCCTGATCGGCGGCAACTACACCGTCGGTATCGTGGTCTTCGTCATCCTGACGATCATTAACTTCTCGGTCGTCACCAAGGGCGCGGGCCGTATCGCCGAAGTCGGCGCGCGCTTCGCCCTGGACGCGATGCCCGGTAAACAAATGGCGATCGACGCCGACCTGAACGCCGGCCTGATCGGTGAAGCCGATGCACGCAAGCGCCGTAACGAAGTGGCGCAGGAAGCGGAATTCTACGGCGCCATGGACGGCGCCTCGAAGTACGTCAAGGGCGACGCCGTCGCCGGCATCATGATTACCCTGATCAACGTGATCGGCGGCCTGATCGTCGGCGTGGTGCAGCACGACCTGAGCTTCGGCGAAGCCGCCAAGACCTACACCCTGCTGGCCATCGGTGACGGCCTGGTGGCGCAGATCCCTTCCTTGATCATCTCGATCGCGGCCGGTATGGTGGTGTCGCGCGTCGCCAGCGACGAAGACATCTCGAGCCAGCTGACCAACCAGCTGTTCGCCCGTCCGGAAGCCCTGTACATCACCGGCGGCATCATCTTCGCCCTGGGCCTGATCCCGGGCATGCCCAACCTGGTGTTCCTGCTGCTGGGCAGCGCCCTGTGCGGCGGCGGCTACATGATCGCCAAGCGCAAGGCGAGCCAGCCGGACGCCGAGACCGCCGAGGCGCAAGCCGCGGCCGCCGGCGGCGCCGCAGGCGGCGCGGGTGGTGCGGCCGCGCCGGCCGAGTCGGAAGAAGCGACCTGGCAGGACGTCATGCCGGTCGACACCCTGGGCCTGGAAGTCGGCTACCGCCTGATTCCGCTGGTCGACAAGAACCAGGGTGGCGAGCTGCTCAAGCGCATCAAGGGCATCCGCAAGAAGTTTGCCCAGGAAGTCGGCTTCCTGGCGCCGCCGGTGCACATCCGCGACAACCTGGAACTGAAACCGTCCGCCTACCGCATCACCCTGAAGGGCGTGGAAGTCGGCGCCGGCGAAGCGATGAGCGGCCAGTTCCTGGCGATCAACCCGGGCATGGCCAGCGGCACCTTGCCGGGCCTGGTCACCACCGACCCCGCCTTCGGCCTGCCGGCGACCTGGATCGACGCCAGCCTGCGCGACGAGGCGCAGAGCATGGGCTATACGGTGGTCGACGCCGGCACCGTGGTGGCGACCCACCTGAACCACCTGATCACGATGCACGCGTCGGAACTGCTGGGCCGCCTCGAGGTCCAGGCATTGCTCGATCACCTGGGCAAGGAAAGCCCGAAGCTGGTGGACGAGCTGGTGCCGAAGGTCGTCTCGCTGTCGACCCTGCAGAAAGTGCTGCAGAACCTGCTGCAGGAAGGCGTGCACATCCGCGACATGCGCACCATCATCGAGGCACTGTCGGAGTACGCGGGCCAGACCCAGGACCCGACCGAGCTGACCGCCATGGTGCGCGTGGCCCTCGGCCGCGCCATCGTCCAGCAGCTGTTCCCGGGCACCAACGAGCTGTCGGTGATGACCCTCGACAACCGCCTCGAGCGTTTGCTGATGCAGGCCATGGGCGCCGGCGGCGACGGCACCGGCATCGAACCGGGCCTGGCCGACACCATCGCCCAGCAGGCGGCCAACGCCGCCCAGCAGCAGGAGCAACTGGGGCACACCCCGGTGCTGCTGGTCCCGGCCCCGCTGCGCGTGCTGCTGTCGCGCTTCCTGCGCCGCGCGGTGCCGCAGTTGAAGGTGCTGTCGCACAACGAGGTGCCGGAGACCAAGACGATTCGGGTGACCAGCCTGGTGGGTGTGCCGATGTAAGAGGGGAGGGCCGTGCAATGCGGCCTTCCGACAAGGCAAACGAAGTCGTTTGCTTAAAAACCGTCGTACGCCCCACTGGGGCCTACGACTTCCGGCGAAGGCCGGAACCCAATGTTGTCGGTCAGTCGATAGCGCTGACTTCGGACCCAAAATTGGATCCCGGCCTGCGCCGGGATGACGTTGGTTAGTGGGCAGATGATGCGACGTTGGCCGACGTTGGTTGCTTTGAAGGGCGGATACGTGTGATTCGTCGCCCGGCGAGCGCTTCCGCTGTCAACTCCGGCCTTTTGAAATAGGCCCTTTTCCCCTTCTTTCTCCCCCGATGGTTTCCGCACGGCATCGCCAATAATGCTGTTCATGGACGGGCGCTTTCGCCCGCGGCGAACCTGATTTGAAGTGCGGAGAACTTGATGAACGTGAAGAAATTTACTGCAGCGACTTCCAGAGATGCATTGCGCAAAGTGCGCGAAGCGCTGGGTCCTGACGCGGTCATCCTCTCCAACCGTCCGGTCGACGGCGTGGTCGAGATCCTGGCGCTGGACAACGACGACGTCGCTTCGCTCTCCGCTCCGGCCGTCGAAGAGCCGCAGCCGGCCGCCTTCGGCGCCTTCGACAACGATTTCGACCCGGAACCGACCTTCTCGCGCAGCGCCTTCGCCGCCGCCGCGCGCGATCCGCAACCGCGCCAGCAGCCGGCGCCGCGCGCCGCCGCGCCCGCACCGCAGGCCATGGACCCGTTCGCCGGCCAGCCTGACGTGGCCCGGCCCTACGTCGAACGCCGCGCCGCCCCGCAAGCAGAACCGGAAGTCCCGCCGACCTACGTCAACCGCCGCGCCCCTGCCCAGGAACCGGGCATCGACATGGCCGCCATGACCCAGATGATGAGCGCCGCGATCGCCCAGGCCAAGGAATCCGCCGCCAGCGAGATGAGCGGCATGATGAACGAGATCCGCGCCATGCGCGGCCTGATGGAAACGCAACTGGCCGAGCTGTCGTGGAACGCCACCGCCCAGCGCGAGCCGCAGAAGGCCGCCGTGCTGCGCGAGATGCTGGCCGCCGGTTTCTCGGCGACCCTGGCGCGCTACCTGATCGAAAAGATGCCGGCAACCAAGGATGCCGCCGACGCGCTGCGCTGGATCAAGACCGTGCTGGCCCGCAACCTGACCACCATCGCCAACGAAGACGACCTGCTCAACAAGGGCGGCGTGTTCGCCCTGGTCGGCCCGACCGGCGTCGGCAAGACCACCACCACCGCCAAGCTGGCGGCCCGCTGCGTGATGCGCCACGGCCCGGACAAGCTGGCCCTGATCACCACCGACGCCTATCGTATCGGCGGCCACGAGCAGCTGCGCATCTACGGCAAGATCCTGGGCGTGATGGTGCACTCGGTGAAGGACGAGGCCGACCTGCGCATCGCCCTGAAGGAACTGAAGAACAAGCACACCGTGCTGATCGACACCATCGGCATGTCGCAGCGCGACCAGATGGTCACCGAGCAGGTCGCCATGCTGAGCGACTCCGGCGCCGACGTGAAGCGCCTGCTGTGCCTGAACGCGACCTCGACCAACGAGACCCTGAACGAAGTGGTGCGTGCTTATCAAGGCACGGGCCTGGCCGGCTGCATCATGACCAAGCTGGACGAAGCCGCGTCGATCGGCAATGTGCTGGACGTCGTGATCCGCCAGAAACTGAACCTGCACTACATCTCGAACGGCCAGCGCGTGCCGGAAGACCTGCACCTGGCCGACCGCGCCATGCTGATCGACCGCGCTTTCCGCAACAACCGCAACGCGGCAGCCCAGTTCGGCGACGCCGACCTGCCGCTGATGATGGCCGCCGCGGGATCGATGAGCAATGCGGACCGCATGCGCGAGGTGACCCTTGGCTAGTTTCGACTTCGACCAGGCCGAAGGCCTGCGCCGGATGCTGCAGGGCCCGCGCCCGCGCATCGTCACTTTCCTCTCCGCCACGCCTGAAGACGACAAGGGCGCGATGCTGGTCAACCTGGGCGCCTCGCTGGCCCAGACCGGCAATGAGGTCCTGATCGTCGACGCCTGCGAGCGCGACTATGGCGTCGCCCGCCGCCTGGGCCTGACCCGTTCGGCCACCCTGGCCCACGTGGCGCGCCAGGAAGCGGCCCTGAACCAGGTCATGCACGCGGTGCCGCAGGGTTTTTCCGTCACCACCCTGGGCACGCCGGAAGGCAATGCGGACACCCGCCGCCTGGCCAAGACCTTCGACGTGCTGGTCAAGCAGGCCGGCATCGTGATGGTCGATGGCGAACTGGGCCCGGATGGCGAATTCCCGCTGCCGCTGATGGCCTCGTCCGAGATCGTGGTGCAGGTCGGAACGTCCGCCACCTCGATCACGAATGCCTACGCCCTGATCAAGCGCCTGTCCCAGCAATTGGGCCGCCGTCCCTTCGGCATCCTGGTTACCGGAGCAACAGAGGCCGAGGCCAAGGTTGTATACGATAATATGTCTACCGCAGCGAGCCGCTACCTGGCGGTGACCCTGAGCTCGATGGGCTCGGTGCCGGCCGACGAGTACCTGCACCGCGCCGCGCGCCTGGGCCGGGCCGTGGTCGATGCCTTCCCGCTGGCGGGCGCATCGGTCGCCTTCCGTCGCCTCGCCGGGAAGTTCGCGCTGCACGCGATGCGGGCATGAAACCGCGTAAGCTGATCAAGAGAGAAAAAGAACATTTAACGCATGTACACGGTCAAAGGGAAAGCGGACAAGAACCATTTGCTGACGGAGCATATGCCGTTGGTAAAGCGCCTTGCCCACCACATGAAGGCCAAGCTGCCGCCTTCGGTGGAAGTCGATGACCTGGTCCAGGCGGGCATGATGGGCCTGCTCGACGCGATCAACCGCTACGAGGACAACCACGGCGCCCAGTTCGAGACCTATGCGGTGCTGCGCATCCGCGGCGCCATGCTCGACGAGCTGCGCAACAGCGACTGGATGCCGCGCAGCACGCGCCAGAACATGCGCAAGGTCGAGGCCGCGATGGAGGCGCTGAACCAGCGCCTGGGCCGTCCCGCCAGCGAATCCGAGATCGCCAAGTCGCTCAAGATGTCGCTCGCCGACTACCAGGAAATGCTGGGCGACTCGGGCGGCCACCAGCTGGTCTACTACGAAGACTTCCACGACAACGAAGAAGGCAGCGACGGCTTCCTCGACCGCTATGCGGTGGACGATGCCGACCCGCTGCGCAGCCTGCTGGACACCGGGTTCCGCCAGGCCGTCATCGACGCCATCGACAACTTGCCGCCGCGCGAGAAGATGTTGATGGGCCTCTACTATGAGGAAGAACTGAATCTGAAGGAAATTGGCGCCGTCATGGGCGTCAGCGAATCGCGGGTGTCGCAGCTGCACACCCAGGCGGTCTCGCGGCTGCGCGCCGCCCTCAAGGAGCAGTTGTGGACTGGGCAAGCGTAGCCGGACTGGCGCTCGCGATCGCGGGCATCCTGGTCGGGCACACGCTCGACGGCGGTCGCTTCGCCTCGCTGGTCCAGCCGGCGGCCTTCGCCATCGTGGTGGTCGGCACCTTCGGCGCGGTGCTGCTGCAAAGCGAGAAGCGCAGCTTCCTGCTCGGCGTGCGCATGCTGCGCTGGGTGTTCTTCCCGCCCAAATCCGGACGCCAGAAGCTGTCGCAGGAGATCGCCCTGTGGAGTCTCTCTGCGCGGCGCGACGGCCTGCTCTCGCTCGAGCAGTACATGGGGACCAAGGACAAGTTCGTCCAGAAGGGCCTGCGCCTGGTGGTGGACGGCATCGCCCCCGAAAAGATCCGCAGCCTGCTGGAAGGCGAGATCAACGCCTACGAATTCTCGCAGCGCCAGGCGGCGCGCATCTGGGAATCGGCCGCCGGCTATGCGCCGACCATCGGCATCCTGGGCGCGGTGCTCGGGCTGATCCACGTGATGGAAAACCTGTCCGACCCGTCGCGCCTGGGCTCGGGCATCGCCATCGCCTTCGTCTCCACCGTCTACGGGGTGGGGCTGGCCAACCTGTTCTTCTACCCGGTCGGCAATAAACTGAAGGCCATCGTCAGCGACAAGGTGGGCCAGTACGAAATCCTGGCCGAAGTCTTCCACGACCTGGCCAGCGGCGACCATACCCGCGTGGTCGACGAGCGCGTGGCCAGCCTGCTGGCGCGTCACTAGGCCGTCTCTCATGGCGCGCAAACGCTACGACGATCAGATGGCCTGCGGCGAGCACCACGAGCGCTGGCTGATCTCCTATGCCGACTTCATCACCCTGCTGTTCGCCTTTTTCGTCGTGATGTATGCGATCTCGATCGTCAACGAGGGCAAGTATGCGGTGCTGTCCGAAGCCCTGGGCGACGCCTTCGGCGGACGCGGCGCGGCGCCGCAGGTCAACACCAATGTCGAGCCGGTGCTGCCGCTGTCCCACATCGTCAACCGCAAGCGCCTGGAAGCGGCGCGGCGCGAGCGCGAACGGATGGAAACGCTGGCCAAGGATTTGACCGCGACCCTGATGCCGCTGGTGAAATCAGGCCAGGTGCGGGTGACGCAGAACGCGCGCGGCATCAGCATCGAGCTCAACGCCAGCGTGCTGTTCGACCAGGGCGAGGCCGTGCTGCAGCCTGATGCGCGCGAGGTGCTGGGCGAGGTCGCGGGCCTCCTGAAGAACGATCCGCACGCGATCGAGGTCGAAGGACATACCGACAACCTGCCGATCACGAATGAAAAGTATGCGTCGAACTGGGAACTGTCGGCGGTGCGCGCGGCGAGCGTGGTGCGGCTGTTCATCGAGCAGGGCGTGCAGGATGCGCGCCTGTCGGCCATCGGCCACGGCGCCACGCGGCCGGTGGCGCCGAACGACACACCCCTGAACCAGGCGAAGAACCGGCGCGTGGCGGTGATGATCCTGGCGGCCACGCCGCAACCCTTGCTGGCGCAGTGACACAGCATTCCAGTCCGCCAGGGCGCGATACAGCCTACCGTAACTGTTGCACCGGCGTGTTCTCGCCAAAGTATTCGTGTGAATCCGCGTTGTTGATCGCATGCTCGGGATTGGTGCGCGCCAGCTCGGCCGCGCCCGACTGCCCATACACGTGGTCGTCGGTGCCGGCCACGATGTCGAAGTGGCTGAGCTCGTGCAGCAGGGTGCCGCCGCGCGAGTCGGTGCCGGTGACGGGCGCGGTCCAGAACGCCTTGCACACATAGATCGTGTAGGGCTGGGCCGGGTACACATAGGCGAAGTAGGGCTCCTTGCAGCCGCAGTCGACCTTGAGCGGCTTGTTCTCGAAGGCGTCGCGGATCGCCGCGAAATTGCCGCTCACCTTGGCGCCGCGGGTCGCGTCCAGCGCCCCGAACCAGCTGGTGTAGCGCGCCCCGTAGCCGTGGCCGGCGCCCAGGTAGGCGTGGCCGTCGACCGTCATCGCGCGGCCGGCGTCGACCGCTGTCGCCACCTGCTCCTGCTGGGCGTTCGAGCACTTGCTGAATTCCAGCCCGCTGCCGGTGGCCGCCACTTTCGCCGGCGGGCGGGCGCCGCGCGGCAGGCGGCCCTCGACCCAGATCGAGACCGGGGGCGAGGTCAGGGCGCCGGCGGCCGGCTGCAGCGAAGGGGGGGCGAACAGGCCGGCCGCGCTGGTGCGGTAGCGCAGGGTATAGGTGCCGGTCACGTGCATCTCGTACAGCGCCGACAGCTCGACCGTGCTGGCGAGCGCGGCGCCCGGCTCCAGCCGCAGGTAGTCGCCGGGGCCGGGCGCGGCACGCTTGGCCTTGATCCCGAGATAGCGCACCGGCAGGCCGTCGCGCTGGATGTCGAACAGCGGCGCCGTCAAGCCCTCCACCGGCGTATGCCACTTGAGCACGTACTGCGGCGCCGCGCCGGTATTGGTGAGCGTGACGCGCACCTGCACCTCGTCGCTGCGGCCGAACTGCTGGCGCAGCGGCGTGACGGTGACGCTCAGGTCCTGGGCCAGGGCCGGGCTGGCGGCCAGGACGAGCAGCAGGGGAAGTAGGGGCTGGCCTTGCATGACGGTCTCCTCGGGATGGGAATCGTCCTACTGTGCGCCCGCATAAAAAAGGAGTTTTGTGCAATCCCAAAGATATATTTACTGGTGGCAACACAACCACAGATCTTGTATGGCTGATTAACAACGCTGTGTGAGTTTTAGTGAATATTTACTCGATTGCCTAAGAGGTGATTGCTATCATGCAATGACACTATCCTCGCGTAAATATTTGAGCTGTAGGTCCCCGTATGACATCCCAGCACCGAAGTAATCCCGCCGATTTCCACCTTCTGGTCGACGGCATCGCCCTCGAGATCGGCCTCGATGCCGACGAAATCGCGGCGCGCAAGGCCTACCTCGAGCTGGACGATGCCGACGTGGCGGCGCTGCGCGACGTGCGGGAGTTGCTGGAATCGCAGCGCCATGCCTTCTCCGACCGTTTCTACGCCCACCTGCTGTCCTTCCCGCAGCTGCGCATCCTGCTCGGCGCCGGCGCCGAGACCCGCCTGCGCCACCTGCAGGCGGCCTACTTCAGCAGCCTGACGGCGGGCGACTACGGCCAGGACTACATCCGCGAACGACTACGCGTGGGCGTGACCCACCAGCGCATCGGCCTCGATCCGAAGTGGTACATCGGCGCCTACCGCAAATACCTGTCCGAGCTGCACGACATCCTGTGGCAGCGCCTGCAGGGCCAGCCTGAACGCTTTCGCGCCGCCGTCGAGGCGATCCTCAAGATCGTCTGCTTCGACATGGGCCTGGCGCTCGACACCTACGCCCACGCCGACCAGCGCAGCAACCTGCAGAACCAGAACTACCTGGAGCAGGTCATCGACGGCATGCCGGCCGGCCTGGTGGTGGTCGACAGCGAACTGCGCGCCTGCTCGATGAACCGCATGATGGCCGACCTGCTGGGCGCGCCCGACGACGCCCTGCAGGAGCGCCGCATCCCGCTCGACGAGCTGATCCCCTGCACCGAGCTGGTGAACCGCGCGATCGAGACCCTGGCCTCGGGCGCCGCCCAGGACCACGTGATGGCCACGTTCGACGGCCGCGCCGACGGCGTGCGCTACGTCGAATTCAATATCCGCCGCACCCGCAAGGACGGCGCCCCGATGCTGCTCCTGATCGGCCAGGACATCACCTTCCGCCGCAAGGCGCGCATGCGCCTGCAGGAAAGCGAGGAATTCTTCCGCCTGACCTTCAACCAGGCCGCGGTCGGCATCGTGCTGCTGGGCAGCGACGGCCGCGTGCTGCGCACCAACAGCAAGATGTCGCACATCCTCGGCTACACCGAGGTCGAGCTGCTGGCGCGCTTCTACCAGCAGTTCATGTGCGAGGAAGACCTGGCCGAGGAACTGGCCCTGATCGGCGGCCTGAAGGCGGGCGAGATCACCGAGTACCAGCGCGAGAAGCGCCTGATGCGGCGCGACGGCAGCCCGGTCTGGGTCAGCGTCACGGTGTCGAGCATGCGTGACGCCAATGGCAACCAGCGCTTCATCTGCGTGGTCAAGGACATCCAGCGCCAGAAGCAGGCCGAGGAGGCGCTGCTGCGCATGGCCAACCACGACGCCCTGACCGGCCTGCCGAACCGGGTCCTGATGCAGGACCGCCTGCGCCAGGCCATCATGCATGCGCACCGCACCAAGCGCCAGGTGGCGGTGATGTTCATCGACCTCGACCGTTTCAAGCACGTCAACGACAGCCTCGGCCACGACGCCGGCGACCAGCTGATCGTCGAGATCGCGCGCCGCCTGTCGACCAGCCTGCGCGAGAGCGACACCGTGGCGCGCCAGGGCGGCGACGAATTCGTGGTGGTGCTGCCCGACCTGGCCGGCGAGGAAGACGCCGCCAAGGTGGCGCGCAAGCTGCTCGGCAACCTGTTCCAGCCGCTGGTGCTGCGCGGCCAGGAAGTCTTCCCCTCCGGCTCGATCGGCATCGCGATGTACCCGCGCGACGGCGAGGACAGCACCACCTTGCTGAAGTGCGCCGACAGCGCGATGTACGGCTCCAAGGGACAGGGCGGCAACGACTATTCCTTCTACACCGCCGCCATGGGCGCCCAGGCCTACGAGCACCTGCGCATGGAAGGCGCGCTGCAGCGCGCCCTGCAGCGCGAGGAATTCCTGCTGCACTACCAGCCGGTGGTCGACATCGAGACCGGCACGGTGACGGGCGTCGAAGCCCTGCTGCGCTGGCAGCCGCACGAGCGCGAGATGGTCTCGCCCGCCGACTTCATCCCGCTGGCCGAGGAGACCGGCCTGATCGTCCCGATCGGCGACTGGGTGCTGGCCACCGCCATGAAGCAGCAGGTGGCCTGGGTCGAGGCCGGCCTGCCGAGCCTGCGCGTCAGCGTCAACCTGTCGGCGCGCCAGTTCCTCGGCCAGGACGTGGCCCAGCGCGTCAGGGCGCTGCTTGCGGAGACCGGCTGCGACCCGGCCTGCCTGACGCTCGAGATCACCGAGAGCGTGCTGATGGAAAATCCGGCCGCCGCCACCGAAACCATGGGCCGCCTGGCCGCGATGGGCGTGCAGCTGGCGATCGACGACTTCGGCACCGGCTACTCGAGCCTGGCCAGCCTGAAGCGCTTCCCGATCCACAGCCTCAAGATCGACCGCTCCTTCGTGATGGACCTGACCCAGGACGCGGACGACGCCGCCATCGTCAACGCCGTGATCGCGCTGGCGCACTCGATGAAGCTGAACGTGATCGCCGAAGGCGTCGAGACCCGCGAGCAGCTGGACTTCCTGCAGCAGCATGGCTGCGACCAGATGCAGGGTTTCTGTTTCAGCAGGCCGGTGGCGCCGCAGGGAATCGCGGCAATGCTGCGCCGGGCGGCGTAGTTTCTCCGCCATACGGTTGGCGGCGGGTCGACCCTGGAGGACGAAAGGTTCAGGCCGGGCGCGTTTCGGTGCCGGCGCCGCGCGTGACGTGGAGCATGCGACTCGGCGCTTGCACTTTGGCGGTGTGCCAGACACCGCGCGGCACGACGACCGCGCCGCTGCCGTTCAAGGCAATCTTCCGAACCGACGCGCCCTGTTCCAGGTGCAGCTCGACCGCACCAGAGAGCAGGTAGACGAATTCGTCCGCATGCGGATGCATTTCCCAGGTCGGCCAATCCTCGGTAAACGCGAATTCGCTGATCAGCCAGCCGCCGGGCGCCTCGTCCAGCTCGGACGGCGGCTGCTTCCAGAAGGTCTCCGCCGAAAAGCACTGCGAGGAGCCGTCTTCGGCGAGGTAGACGTAGGATTGCTGCGGATTCAGGGACATGGCGGCTCCGGGGCGGTTGAGCGGGGAAACCCGGCAATCGTACCACCGCCACCGTCCAGTCAATGCATGGCCGCCCGCAATGCCGAAGCTTCGAAATACACGTGCTTGATGACCGGATGCTCGGCCGCGATCGCCGCCTCCAGCCGCGCAATCGCCTGCTCGACTTCATCGATGCGCATGCCGCGCCGGAACTGCACAGAGGCCGCCAGCAGCACCTCTTCCGGCCCCATCTGCATGGTGCGCAGGCTCGCCGCCGAATCCAGCGCCGGTTCGCGCGCAAACAGCGCGTGCAGGCTGGCGAGCTGCTCGCGGCCGATGCCTTCGCCGACCAGCAGGCCGCCGGTCTCGCGCGCCAGCATGAAGGCGGCGCCCACCAGCAGCAGGCCGATCAGGATCGAGGCCGCCGGATCAAGGTAGGGATTGTCGAAGGCGTGGCCGATGGCGATCCCGGCGGCGGCGATCGCCAGGCCGAGCAGCGCGGCCGAGTCTTCGATGAAGACCGTGAACACGGAGGCGTCCTTGCTGGCCCGCACCGCCTGCCACAGGCTGGTGCCCGGCTGGCGCACCGCGTTCAGCGCCTTGCGCGACACGTTCCAGCTATAGCCCTCGAACAGCGCGGCCACCGCCAGCACGACGTAGTTCCAGGTCGGGTCTTCCAGCGGTGGCGGGTTCTGCAGCGCCTCGACGCCATGGTAGATCGACAGCCCGCCGCCCAGCGAAAACACGGACAACGCCACGATCAGCGCCCAGAAATAGACCGACTTGCCGTAGCCGAAAGGGTGCTTGCGGTCGGCCGGCCGCGCGGCGCGGCGCTCGCCCAGCAGCAGCAGGAACTCGTTGCCGGTGTCGACCGCCGAGTGGATCCCTTCGGCCACCATCGCCGCGCTGCCGGTGATGGCGGCGACGATGAACTTGGCGCAAGCGATGCCGAGGTTGGCGACGATGGCGGCGTAGATGACTTTCTGCGAATCCTTGCGGGGCGCCTCCTGAACTGTTTCTGCGGCTGCCTTGCTGTCGTGCGCGATGCTCATGGTTTCTCCAGGTCCGGTGTACAGGGTGGCGGACAAGGCGTGGATGCGTCTGTTAAGCGACGCACAGGGCAGGTGCTGTCATGAACACGACATGAAGGCGCGCTAAAGTGCATGCGTCTCCTCACGTAACCAACGTGTTATCCGCCACTCGACTTGCGAGTCGGCGGATTTTTTTTGCCGCATGCGATGCGTGCATGTTCTCAAGGAAGTCGTCATGGAAACCTTACTAGCTGAACGCCGTGCTTCTCCATCGCCCGCATCGGGCCACCCCCGGCCGCTCGACACCGAACGCATCGTCCGGCAGGCTGTGCTGCTCCAGGGAACCATCGGAACGCCTGGCGCGGTCGAATTTCTCAAGTCGAATGGGGTCAAAAGCATGGTGATGGGCCGCGTGCTCTCGGGTGGCGCCATCCGCCGGGAGGATGCGCAGACCCGGGACAATCCGCAGGCATGGGATTGAACCGGCACGCAGTTGCTTGTAAGCTGTAACTCACAAGCAACGTCCTTGAACTAATTTGGAGAACAAGATGAGCAACGTCGTCAGCGCCGCACTCGAGTACGCCAGTCAGCACCAGGATGCCAGCGACCACGCCGAATGGCAGGTGCACTTCGTCGGCGACGAAAGCCGTACCGGACACATCGAGCATGTGCAGGACAATATCTATGCGCTGGTGAAGTCGAAAGGCGACACCTATTATTTCGACGCCGACAAGGTGATGTTCCTGCGCCTGAAGTAAGCCTTCAATAAATCTCCCGCACGATCTGGTAGTCCCGGTCCGCCACCGGGACGAAGCGGGCCACGTTCAGCCGGTCCAGCACCGCCGCGCTCTGCGGCCCGCCGCGGTTCAGGAACGCGTCGCGGATTTTCTCCTTGACCGCGGCGCACAGCTGCCCGCGGAACACGAAGGGGTCGGTCGGAATCGCGTCCGAACGCCAGATCACCCGCAGCTGCGCCGCGATCGACGGATGGCGCGCCGCTTCCGACGCCAGGTTCTGGCTGCCCACGAAGGCGGCGTCGATCTGGCGCGCCAGCAGCTTGTTCACCGATTCGGTGTGGCTGCCGGTATAGCCCACCTGTCCAAACCAGGATTCCAGCCTGCCCCCCAGGAGCTTGCCGAACACGTGGCGCGGAATCAGGGCGCCGGAAGTGCTGTCCGGATCGACCAGCGCGAGGCGCTTGCCGCGCAGGGCATCGATGCTCGCGAGACCGCCGTCGGCCCGGACGACCAGCAGCGAATGATAGAAGGGCCCGGCCGGCTGGAACGGTCCCGCCTTGTTGGCGTAGCTGGCAAAGGCGGTGAGCTGCGGATCGGCGCGCCGCGCCGACACGTAGGAAGCCGGCCCGAGCCGCGCCAGCTGGACCGCGCCGGAGCCCAGCGCTTCCACCACCGCGCCGTAGGATGGCGCGACATAGGCCTCCACCGGGACCCCGAGCGCCGCCCGCAGCTTGTCGAGCAGCGGCTGCAGCTCGGCCAGCTCCTGCTTGACGTCGCCGCGCGGGATGATGGAAAAGCGCAGCCGCGCCGGGTTCTCGCAGCTTGCTGCGAACGAGACAGGGCTGTGGCCGGCGAGCGCCAGCAGCATGGGCAGCCGGCAGAGCGTACGGCGGCGCGTCGATGGATTCATGGCGCTCAGAAGGAATAGATTTTCTTGTGAAGGATGGCCGCGGCCTGCTCCGCCGCCACCGGCCGCTGCAGGTAGAAGCCCTGCACCTGGTCGCAGCCGGCAGCCTTCAGGTGCACCAGCTGGTCGCGCGTTTCGACGCCCTCGGCGACCACCGTCAGGCCGAGGTTGTGGGCCAGCGAGATCGTCGAGGCGACGATGACGGCGTCGTTGGTATCGTTGCGGATGTCGCCGATGAAGGAGCGGTCGATCTTGACGGTGCTGATCGGGAGCTGCTTGAGGCGGCTGAGGCCGGAAAAGCCGGTGCCGAAATCGTCCAGCGCCAGCCGGATGCCGGCCCGGGCCAGTTCGTCCAGGTTGCGCTGCGCCACCGGCGTGTCCTCGATCAGGCTGCTCTCGGTAATCTCGATCTCGATCAGCGCCGCCTCGATGCCGTGCTCGAGCAGGGTGGCGATGAAGTCGCCGGTCAGCTTGTCGTCGCGCAGCTGGCGCGCCGAGACATTGATCGCCACCGGCACCAGCGGCACCCCGTCCAGGCGCCAGGCGGCGAGCTGGCGGCACACGGCATCGATGATCCAGCGCCCGAGCCGGACGATGAAATCCTGCTCCTCGGCCAGGGGGATGAAGTCGCCTGGGAAGATCAGGCCATGCTCCGGGTGGTCCCAGCGGATCAGCGCTTCCAGGCCGACCACCTCCAGGGTTTCCAGCAGGAGCTTGGGCTGGAAGTGCAGGCGGAACTCGCCCTCCTGCAGGGCCGGCCGGAAGCGGGCGGCGAGCTCGGTGTGCAGCGCGCTGGAGGCGTTCAGCGAGACGTCGTAGAAACTGAAGAAGCCGCGGCCGCGCGACTTGACGCTGTACATCGCCTGGTCGGCATGCAGCAGCAGCTGGTCGAGATCCTGGCCGTCGCGCGGGTAGAGCGCGATGCCGACGCTCGGCGTGGTGTCGACGTCGTGCCCGTCGAGATCGGGATAGACCGCCGACAGGTTCTGCACCAGCTTGCCGGCCAGCTGGGCGACGAACTCTTCCGACGGCACTTCGGACAGCAAGACCACGAATTCGTCGCCACCCAGGCGCGCCACCAGGTCGTAGTCGCGCACCGCGGCGCGCAGGCGGGCCGCCACCCCCTTCAGGAGCTGGTCGCCGACTCCGTGGCCCAGGGTGTCGTTGATGAGCTTGAAGCGATCCAGGTCGAAGAACAGCAGCGCGTACAGGTTCCTGCTGCGCCTGGCCCGCTTGAGTTCCGCCGCCGCCATTTCCTGGAACATCCGGCGGTTGGCCAGGCCGGTCAGGTGGTCCTGCGAGGCCAGCGCCAGCGCGCGCACCTTTTCCTGTTCGAGCTGGCCGATCAGGCGCTGCTTTTCCTGTTCCGAAGTCGCCACCTCCCGGTGCAGGCGCTGCTGGCGCCAAAGGCCCATCGAGACGGCAAGCGTCAGCACCAGCACGATGGCCGAGTAGACGCTCGAGCGCACCAGGTAGGAATGGTGCTGGGCTTCGAGCTTGCCGAGCAGCAGGGCAGGATCCTGGATGACCGAGACCCGGATCGGAATGTCGTTCAGCGCCCGCTGCGCCAGCAGCTGCCCGACGCCGCCGCCTTCGGCCGGCGCCGCCTGCGGCATCAGGATGCCGCCCTGCATCACCGCCAGCGGCGTGCCGTCCTGGTGCACGATCTCGATGCGTCCGCCCGGCCCCAGGTCGACGTTGCGGTAGCTGCCGAGGAAGTAGCCGAGGTCGACCAGGGCGCCGTAATAGCCGCGCGCCGCTCGCTCTTCCCCGAGCCGGACCAGCACCGGCAGGCGCCACGGGGTGCGCTCGCCGGCGGACGGGTAGCCGACCGCGATGCGCGCCGCCTCGCCCGCCTGGGCTCCTTTATCTCCCCCGCCCAGCGCGCGCGCGAGAACCGCGCGCAGCTCGGCTTCCTGGCCGCGCCCGGCCGACGAGTAGACCAGCTCGCCCCGGGCATCGAAGACCGCCGCGCGCACGTAGGCCGAGTCGCCGACCTGCTGCGGGTTCAGCCGGAACACATTGGCGGGGCCGGACTTGCCGAAGTCTTCGGCGATACGCGCATACAGCCTGGCGCGGCCCAGCACTTCCTCGAGATTGGTGGCGACGATCAGCACGATGTTCTCGCCGCTGGTGGTCGCAGTATGCCGGGCCACGGCCTTTTCCTGTTCCACCCGGTCGGCGTAGAACAGCCAGATCGAAATCATGATCGTGACGCCCAGGATGCATGTCACGGGAATCAGGGCGGAGCTGACCATGGCCAGGACGTGGTGGCGCAGCGCGGACAAGGTGGACGGCGTGGAATAAGGCACTTGCGAGGGGGACACAAGCTGAAGTTGCCTAACGTTATCACTGTCATATTGCAGCTTCGTGACAGATGGGTGACATCGTGACAAGCGAATGCCAGCGGCGTTGCGAATGTAATGACGCCAACAAGGCGACAGGAAGTTTTCATGGCCGATATGATCTAAGCAAGAAAATCACCAAGGACCATTCCATGTCTACGACGATGACGGCCAGCCCGGCCTATCGCAGCACACCCGGACCTGTGCATACCATCCTGCTTGCCGGCTCCGTTCCCCTGTACCTGGGCGCATTGCTGAGCGATCTCGCCTACAACGACAGCCACCAGATCCAGTGGAGCAATTTTGCCTCCTGGCTGCTCGCCGGCGCCGAGCTCTTCTGCGGCCTGGCCCTGCTGTTCGCCCTGGTCAATCTGCTGCGCCAACAGCGCAAGGCCGGGCGCCCCCTGCTGTATTTCGTACTGCTGTTGCTGACCTTCGTGCTGGGACTGATCAACTGCTTCCAGCATGCGAAGGATGCCTGGGCCATCATGCCGGGCGCGCTGATTTATTCGGTCATCGTCACCGTGCTGGCGATCGCCGCCGCCTGGGTCGGCCTCACCACCCGCGTGGGAGGTGCGGCATGAAGCGCCTGACACCACTGGCATTGGCCGCGATGGCGCTGCTCCTGGCCGCATGCGGCGAAAAGGGCGCGGACACGCAGGCGCGCGGCGCGGATCCCAAGCTGCCCGCGCCGGAGCGCGGCCTGCTGCCGAGCATGAAGATCGCCGAGCCGGAAGCATGGGGCAACCTGAAGCCGACCGTGCCCCAGGGCTTCACCGTCACCGCGATCGCGACCGACCTCAAGGTGCCGCGCCAGACCCTGGTGCTGCCGAACGGCGACATCCTGGTCGCGGAAGGCAAGGGCGGCAATGCCGCCAAGCTGAAGCCGAAGGACGTGATCGCCGGCTACATCAAGGCCAAGGGCAATACCTCGGTCAAGGGCGGCAACCGCCTGACCCTGCTGCGCGACGCCGACGGCGACGGCAAGTACGAGCTGAGCACCGTATACGCGGAAAACCTGAACGCGCCCTACGGCCTGGCCTACGCCAACAACAAGATCTACGTCGCCAACCAGGACGAGCTGGTCAGCTTCGACTACCAGGAAGGCCAGACCAGGGCCGCCAGCACGCCCACCAGCATCGCCAAGCTGCCGGGCGAGATCAACCACCACTGGACCAAGTCGCTGGCGATCAGCGCCGACGGCCGCTTCGCCTACGTCGGCATCGGCTCGAACAGCAACATCACCGAGCGCGGCATGGAAGCCGAGCGCGACCGCGCCATGGTGTGGCAGATCGACGTCAACACCGGCGCCTACAAACCCTACGTGACCGGCATCCGCAACCCGACCGCGCTGGCGATCCAGCCCGGCACCGGCCAGGTGTGGGCGGTGGTCAACGAGCGCGACGAACTGGGCCCGGACCTGGTGCCGGACTACCTGACCTCGCTGAAGGAAGGCGCGTTCTACGGCTGGCCCTACAGCTACTGGGGCCAGAACGTCGACCACCGCGTGCAGCCGCAGGATCCGAAGAAGGTCGCCTCGGCGATCAAGCCGGATTACGCGCTGGGCTCGCACGTCGCGGCGCTGGGCCTGGCGTTTTCATCGCCTGTGATGGGCGAGGCGTTCGCCAACGGCGTGTTCGTGGGCGAGCACGGCAGCTGGAACCGCAGCCAGCCGGTGGGCTACAAGGTGGTCTTCGTGCCGTTCGCCGATGGACGTCCGGCCGGGCAGCCGGTCGACTTCGTCACGGGCTTCCGGGATAACGACGGCAAGACGCGCGGGCGTCCGGTCGGCGTGACCGTCGATCCGCGCGGCGCATTGATCGTGGCGGACGACCTGTCGAACACCGTGTGGCGAGTGGCGAAGAGCCGCTGAGCGGGCCGCATCACGCCTCGCTGTCGCAAACCTGGTCGCGTCCAGCGGACTTGGCCTGGTAGAGGCGGCGGTCGACCCGGTCCAGGAACACCGCCGCGTCGTCATGGGAGCCGGGCACGATGGTCGCGGCGCCCATGCTGATGGTGACCGTGCGGCCGGCGCCGGAACTGGCGTGGGTGATCGCCTCGTTGCGCAGCAGCTTGCGGCAGCGCTCGGCGACACCGCGCGCCGCTTCCGCATCGGTGGCAGGCAACAGCAGCACGAATTCCTCGCCGCCGAAACGCGCGCACAGGTCGCGTGAACGCGAGGCGCACGTATCGAGCACCGCCGCCACCCGGCGCAGGCAGGCATCGCCCTGGACGTGGCCGTAGCGGTCGTTGTACTGCTTGAAATAATCGATGTCGATCATCACCAGCGACAGCGGTTCGCCCGTCGCCTGCGCCTTTGCCCATTCGACTGGATACATGGTGTCGAACATGCGGCGGTTGGCGATGCCGGTCAGGCTGTCGCGGTAGGACAGCGCTTCCAGGTCGCGCTGCAGCTGCAGGATCTTGTCCTCGGCCTGCTTGCGTTCGGTAATATCGAACATGAAGCCGACCAGCGCTTCCACGCTGCCATCGGGCTTGCGCACCACATGCACCACGTCGCGGATCCAGACGTAATCGCCGTCGCGCGTGAGGGCGCGGTAGTCGGCTTCGTGGTCCACGCCCTGCTGCGACTGCGCGACGCAGAAATCGACGGTCTTCTGGCGGTCTTCCGGATGCATGCGCTCGGCCCAGTCGTTCACCGACAGCCAGCTCGCCGGGCTCCAGCCGAGCAATGCTTCGATCTGCGGCCCGATGTAGGTGAACTGCATGGTCGACCAGTCGATGCGCCAGGGAATGGCCTTGGTCGATTCAAGAAGGGTGCGATAGACCCCCGGCGGATCGCAGGGGCCGGATACGGCAGGACACAATATGGCATTCATGACTGACCTATGCAAAAAGGGTGAGCCATTGTGCACTGGAAATGCCACCTGTCGTCAATACAATGTTGCGGTTTCGATACGGCGTTCGCAGGCTGCCGTCGAGGCCGCGTCCGGATATCAGACCCGGCCCCGACAGTAGTTCACCTTACGGCTGCGGACTCCACCCCGCCCCATTCCCATACCCCGCGAACACTTTCTCGCGCGTCGCGAAGCGCGCCGCCACGTCGCTCTCGCTCAGGATGAAGCCGCCGACCCGCGCGCCGAGATTGAGCGGATTGCCGGCCATATCAAGGCTGCCGTACTCGCGCCAGCCGGCGTCCGCGCGCGCGACCGTCGGGTTCGGCGCCGGCTGGCCGTTTACGCCCAATCCCGCCCAGCCGACGGGCGCCACGTGCGTGTCCATCCTGCAGTTGATGAAGGCAATGTTGTCCCAGCTGCCGGTGCCGCCCGGGCTGCGCGCCAGGTAGGTGGCGCCGTTCGGCACGTCGCCGCGCAGCGGGCCCGGGCCGGGGCCGTGGGTCAGCGTGCTGTTGAGGAAGACGTAGCCGATGTCGCTGGCTTGTCCCACGCGGGCCTGCAGGATGTAGCCGCCGCTGTTGGCGTTGGCGCTGTCGCCTACCGAACGGATCTCGCTTTCCTCGAACAGGGCGGCGCGGCTGCTGCCCCAGATGAAGTCGACGTTGCCCGCCACCAGCGTGCGGTAGAACCAGGACCAGCCCTTCAGGTTCAGGGTGTCCTGCTCGCTGTAAAAGGCGGCGTTCTTCGCGACCAGGCGGCCGTCGCCGCTGTTGAAGTAGATGGTTTCGGCCTGGCCCGAGATGCTGGCCGAGCGGATCGTCGTGTTCTTCAGGCTCAGGGTGTCGAGCACCAGCATGTCGGAGGCTTCGACCAGCATCACCGCGCGGCCGCCGGATGGCGCGCCGGACGCGGTGGCCGACTGGCTGCCGCCGGTGCCCGGGTTCATGGTCTCGTGGTTCAGGGCCGAGATCATCACGCCGTCGCGGCTTTCGCCACGGATCGTCACGTTGTCCTTGCCGTTCAGGTACAGCAATTCCTCGTAGCTGCCGTTCTTCACCGCAATGGTGACCGGTTCCGCCTTCGCGAAGTGCTGCATCGCATGGTTCAATGCGCCCTGCACGGTGCGGAAGTCGGCCTCGCCGTCGTCGTCCACGACCACGCTGCTGCCGCCCGGTGCGCTGTCCTGCGTGCCGAAGGTCCAGCCGGCGGCGCGGCCCAGGCCCACGAAGGGCGTGCCGCCCAGGCTGGTGTTCAGGAACACGCCGTCGGCGATCGCCACGTAGTACTCGGTGCCGTAGGCCAGCTTGTTACTGTGCGGTTTGATCGTCACGGTATTGCCGACGATGCGGATCGGCGTCGTATTCACCTTGCGCACCAGCGCCTGGCCCGGGTAGCCGAGGACGTCGGTCTCGCCGCCCAGTCGGATCACGTCGACCAGGGCGTCGTCGGCCTTGCGGAAGATGCGGATGCTGCCGCTGTTGCCGAGCGTGGGCGGGCGGTCGAAGACGAGTTTCAGTGACGAATCGACGTGTACGCCGGTGGCAAGCGCCGCCGGGAAACTGGCGCCATGCATTGCGTACACCTGGGTCGGCTGCGTGAAGCCCGGCGCGATGGTAGCGGCGATGGTGCGCGTCAGCGACGGTTCCGAACCGCTGCGGATCACGACGTTGGCGTGGCCCGCGCCGACCGCGCGCAGGGTGACGGTGTTGCCGCTCGTGGAGACCGCGACCACCGCCGGGTTGCTCGATTCGGCGCTGAAGCTGTCGGGACGGTTGTCGGCGCCGACCGCCGTCACCGTCACCTGGTAGGGCGCGTCACCCACCTCGGCCGACCAGGCCAGGCCGGCCGGATCGACGGTCAATTGCACCGGTTTCTGGCGCGGGTCGCCGACGCGCACGTCGTCGATCATGAAGGATTTGTTGGCGGTGTACAGGCCGATCAGGCCGCGCGCGGCAAAGGCCGTGTCGGTCACCGAGCCCATGTTCCGGCCGTCGAGGTAGACCGTCAGCGTGCTGCCGATCATCTCGAAGCGCACCGTGTAGAACTGCGCGTCCATGTCGATCGGCGTGCGCACCTGGCGCGGACGGCTCAGCGAATTGTTCAGCATCTTGGCGATCTCGACCTGGGTGCTGGCGTTGCTGTTCTGGACGTTCAGGCCGGCGCCGTACCAGTTGGCCGGGTCGACGTAGCGCGTGACGAGATACAGCAGCTTGTTGCCGGTGGTGCCGTTGGTCATCGGACGGATACGCGCTTCAACGTAGTAGTCGCCCGAGGGCACGCCGCCGAAGGCATCCGGCTTGACCAGCGCCAGCACGCCGCCGGTGCTGGCGGCCGCATACTGCAGCACCTTGTTGCTGCCGCCCGCGATCTCGCTGACGACGCTGAAGCGGCCGTTCGGGCCGGCAATCGGCAGCAGGTTCCACTTGCCGCTCGTGCCGTCCTGGAAGTCGTCGCAGAAATACAGGCCGGTGGCGGGGCAGGCCAGGGTCGGGTTCTGGTCGACCGTCACCTTGCCGGTGCCGCTGATCGTGGTGTTGGCCTTGCCGACGCCGGACTGGGCCAGCGCATTGGCTTTCACCAGCGCTGCGGGACGCGCCGTGAAGGCGTAGGGCACGCTCCAACTGACGGCGTTGGACACCGCGCAGGCGCCCAGCGCGGCGCCGTTGAGCAGCGAGCCGCTGTCCTTGAAGGCGCCGGGGTTGGCGCTGCTCATATTGTTGACGACCCGGTCGCAGCCCTGGGCGCCGGCGATCTCGAACACATTGTTGTTCGACAGGATCTTGGCGTCCTTGCCCGCGCCCACGCTGTAGCTGTGCGCGTACGGGGCGGCCGACTTGCTGCCGACGAAGTAGTTGTTGAACAGGTGCACCTGCCCGTAGCGCACGCGCGGGGCGCGCTGGACCACGTCGCGGTAGACGTTGTTGCTGAAGGTGACGCGCAGCTTGCCTTCATCGGCGGTGGCCGAATCGCTGCCGCCGACCAGGGTCGTCTTGTCGTGCTGGCCGAAGACGTTGTACGAGACCGTCACGTAGTCCGAGGCATTGGTGACGTCGAGCGAGCCGTCGTGGCACTGCTTCTTGTGGCCGTTCTCGATCGGCAGGAAGTTGTCGGTCAGCGGCACGTCGGTGAAGGTGACGTGGTCGACCCAGACGTGGTGCGAGCCGGAAATGCCGATCGCGTCATAGGCCGAATTCCAGTTGCCGGTAGAACCGTCAGTCGGGTCCCAGACCGGCTCGACGTCGCATGGATTGACGATTTTCAGGTTACGAATGATGACTTGCGAAACATTGGTCACCAGTACCGTGCCGTTGACGATGCCGGCGTTCGCGTCCGCGCCGATCAGCGTGGTGTTGCTCTTCAACCGGATGGCGCTGCGTGCGGCCTGGTCGGCGGTCGAGGTGAAGGGCTGGCCCTCGCTCATGTCGATGGTGCCGGCCAGCTTGATGATCTTCGGATTGTCGCCGCCATTGGCCAGCGCGGCGAGCAGTTCCGAGCGCTTGGTGACGGTGTAGATGTGATTGGTGGCGGCCGCCGAGCCGCCGACCGTGCCGCCGGCCTGGCCGGCCCAGCCGTCAACCGGTGCGGTCTGGCGCGCCGGGTCGGTCGCCGCGTGGGCGGGCATGCCGGACACGGTCGCGAGCAAGAAGGCCGCGCATAGCGCTGCCTTGAAACCTGCATGTTTCATGGGATTCTCCTGGAACGGGAAAAGGATCAGCCTTGGGCGCCTGCCTTGCGGCGGCGGGTCCGGGCCAGGGCCAGGCCGGCCGTGCCGGCCAGCAGCAGGGCGATGCCACCTGGTTCGGGCACGTCCGCCGTGCCGATCTGCGCGGTGAAGGAGCCGAATGCGTCGTTCCAGGTGACGCTGGACAGGTCCAGCGCGATGCGATGGTCGTTCAGGATGGAGAGGGTGGGCAGGGCGCCGATGCCGCTCGTGTCCAGCAGTTCGAAGCTGCCGATCTTCTGGGCAAGCGTCGTGCCGAAGTCGAATACCACGCGGTAGTCGCCGGGCGTCACGGTCAGGTCATTGAGATACACGGTCAGCTGGCCGCCGGTGGCGAAATCGAATCCGAACAGGGTATCGCCGGTCAGGAATTCGAGGTCGTTCGCGGCGAAGGCGGTGGTGTTGCTGCCCGGTTCCGCGGCGAAGGAGTGGTCGAGTCCGAGCATGCCGGCAGGGCTGTCGTTATAGCTGCCGGTAATGGTGCTGCCTTGCAGGGAAATCGGCGCGGCGCCGGCCTGGCCGGCCATCAGTGCCGCTCCGAATACAACTGTCTCCAATATTTTTTTGGTTTTCATTTCCTGATCCTGTTCGAGCGTGATGAATGGAACAGGCGAGTTCCGGCGCACCGGCCAGGGATCGTGAATGCCCCGGGTCCGGTGTGCGGACTTGCTTGTCGTGGGAGGAACGTGCTGCTGTTGCACCCATTGCCGGAGTCGGCAGTGGAATACGAAGGTTAGCACGGATGCATCGAATTTGGTCAGACCATTACAAATTTTGGTCTGACCGATCGTGGGGCCGGCGCGACAGTCGGCGCCGACGATCACACCACGCATGGGGCTCACTTCGATCGGGAGGCATCTTTACACTCGGAATCTGCCCACACAAGGATGCCCTCATGAAGCTCATCAATCGACTGTTCGCCACAGCTTTCGTCGCCCTGCTGCTGTTCGCCTCGCATAGCCGCGCGGATGCGGAAGAAAGCACGCTTCCAGCTTTCTCCCGCCACAAGGAGAAGCTACCTGGCAGTCGATAAATTCCGGTATACAGGATTTTATATTCCTATATACTGGATTGCATGGACATCAACCAGCTCATCGCCACCCGCCTGCGCGAACTGCGCGACGCCCAGGGCCTGACCCTGGCCGCCCTGGCCGAACGCAGCGGCGTCAGCCGCTCGAACATCTCGTCGATCGAACGCGGCGAAAGCAGCGCCACCGCCACCGTGCTCGACCGCCTGAGTGCCGCCCTCAACGTCACCCTGGCCTCGCTGTTCGACAAGCCGGCCGACACGCCGTCTCCCGTGTCGCGGCCCGACACCCAGCCGGTCTGGACCGATCCGGTATCCGGCTACGTGCGCCGCAACCTGTCGCCGCCGGGCTATTCGCCGATCCAGATGGTGGAAGTCAGTTTCCCGCCGCATCAGAGGGTCGCCTACGAGACGGCGACGCGCAACGCCGACGTCTACCAGCAGATCTGGATCATCGACGGAAGGCTCGAGCTGACGCTCGGCGACACGCTGTGGACCCTCGATGCCGGCGACTGCCTGGCCATGAAGGTGGACCAGCCGGTCAGCTTCCACAACCCGGGCGACAAGGCGGTGCGCTACCTGGTCTCCCTGGTCACCCAGCCACACAAGTCGCGCAAGGAGGATGCATGAGCACCGAAATCGCTGTACGGCAAGCCGATGCGCGGGAAGTCGCCGCGCGACGCGATGGCCTGGCCGACGTGCTGCTCGACTGCGTCGAAGGCGGTGCTTCGGTCAGCTTCATGCTGCCGATGGCGCGCGCCACGGCGCTGCGCTTCTGGGACGAGGTCGCCGGCGGTGTGGAACGCGGCGAACGCACCGTGTTCCTGGCCGAGGACGGGCAGGGCGTGGTCGGCACCGTCCAGCTGATCACCGGCCTGCCGGAAAACCAGCCGCACCGCGCCGACGTCGCCAAGCTGCTGGTGCACCGCCGCGTGCGACAGGGCGGCATCGGCCGGCGCCTGATGCTGGCGCTGGAAGACGCGGCCCGCGCGCAGGGAAAAACGCTGCTGGTGCTGGACACCGCGAACGCCGCGGCCGAGCGGCTCTACGAGGGACTGGGATGGCAGCGCGTTGGCAGCGTGCCCGCCTACGCGCTGTTGCCGAACGGAGAACCTTGCGCCACGGCCTTCTATTACAAACAGCTGGAGGAAGAACCATGAACATCACGTTCGAGACGCCGGACCAGCCGGCGGTGCACGCGCTGATCCGCGAGCTCGATGCGCACCTCTATTCCCTGTATCCGGCGGAAAACGTCTACGCCCTCGACATCGCCTCGCTGTGCGCGCCGGGCGTCCTGTTCGCCGTGGTGCGCGAGCCGGATGGCGCCGCGATCGGCTGCGGCGCCATCGTCATCCAGCCGGAATACGGTGAAGTGAAACGGATGTACCTGCGGCCCCAGGCGCGCGGCCGGGGCGTGGCGCGCAGATTGATGGAAGTGCTGGAAGCGAAGGCGCTGGAACACGGCTGCCGCACCTTCATGCTGGAGACCGGTCCGACGCTGGACGACGCGCTGGCGCTGTACGAACGGATGGGTTACCGGCGCCGTGACCCGTTCGGTGATTATCCGGATCACCCGTGCTCGGTATTCATGCAGAAGGAATCGGGCGCATGACGGGCGAGTTCACCGCTTCCGTTCCGCGTCTTCATACGGAGCGACTCCTGCTGCGTGAATACCGGCGCGAGGACTTCGACGCATTCGCGGCGCATCTGGCCGACCCCGTCAGCGCGGCCCACCTGGGTTTGGCCGACCGCCATGCCGCATGGCGCATCTTCTGCTCGCAGGCGGGGCTCTGGCTCATTCACGGCGCCGGCTGGTGGGCCGTCGAGGAAAGGGAGACGGGCAGGCTCGTCGGGACTGTCGGCGCCTTCTTTCGCGAAGAATCCACGGTGATGGAGCTCGGCTGGAATACCTGGCGTACTTTCTGGGGCCAGGGATTCGCGCACGAAGCGGCGGCGGCAGTCTTGCACCATGCGCTCGAGATCCGGCGTGAACCGAAAG
This sequence comes from Massilia phyllostachyos, assembly GCF_021044825.1. GTDB lineage: Bacteria > Pseudomonadota > Gammaproteobacteria > Burkholderiales > Burkholderiaceae_D > Telluria > Telluria phyllostachyos. The sequence continues at coordinate 1,112,749 of NZ_JAJNOC010000001.1, forward strand.
TGCGGGCGCTCATCGATCCCGCCAACGAATCATCGCTGCGCCTTGCCATGCGCCTTGGATTGACTTATGAGGCGGAAACTGAGATATACGGCAAGGCGGTCGGCATCCATACGCGTGAGCGGGGAGGCGCAATCGCCTGGACCCTCGGAATTAGTTGTCAAACAACTGGAGCAGATTGATGCGTGCAGACGGAGTTCTCAAGCGCGAAGCCGCGGCCCGTGCAGCGATCAAGCAGTCTTTTGAAGCAGCGGACGATGAATCGGGCGCCGGCTTGTTCGCATCCCATCATCTGGAAGAATTAAACGGCGAATACTGGCAGAAACACCTTGGAACAAGGAATCCGGAACCAGTGCGCATCCTCGACATCCTCGAGCTGCGCTCGCATTGTGCAGACGATGACGACGATGGCCTGGAGGTCCTCGACTTCACGCTGCCGGGCGACGTGACGGATTATGTGATCAGCGTCCGCTTCGATGAAACCGGGAAGGTCGAGGAAATCTCGATGGAAAGTTGATGCCGGCTCCGCCATCATGATAATTCGGCCAAGTTCGGCCACGAGCGGACATTTAACCCCAATGCACAATCCGGCTTACTCAGCACATCATTAACGACAACAATGGACCACAAACTTAGCAAGACAGAATTGCTGGGAAAACTGAAAGTGATGAGTCAGCCTAAAGCGCACGGTCTAACCCACGAGACGCTTGAAAAGACTTTGATCGATTTCTGCGCTGGATGCCCCGATCCCGTCCGGGCCAGGTGGCTCGTAGTGGAGTGTCTTGAGCCAATGTCGGATGAGGAACTTGTTGACCGAGCATTGCAGGCGCCAACATGTTCGATGGCAGATGTGCCTGTGTCAATAATTCCGGCCGATCATCCTGCTCGTGCTACAGCGGATTGACCGTCCGCTTCGGGTCGATTCCTACAGTACACTGTAGGGCAGCTGTCGGCCAGAAGCAGTCATTGCCAGAACAGCCAACACCCCTGGAATCTGGATATACAGGCGCCCGTGCCGCAGGCATTCATCAGGGGACGTCCATTTCTTTTTCAAACCTGAACATGCAGTCGGCGTCTTCCTCGCTGGCCGGAGCGCCGATGGATGGCTGGTGCGGGTCCGGATGATGCCGATTGTAGAACTCGACGACATTGAATCCACACTTGTTCACGTAGAAGTGAATGTTCCGCTTGTCGAAGTAAGGAGTGTGCGTTTCCCACACCTTCGTGCCGGCATGGATCTTCTCGATTTCGAGCCAGGCACGGTATCCGATACCGTGGCCATGCAGTTGGGGAGAAACGAAAAAGAAGGCGAGCGAATTTCTTTGTGTAAGTTCGTCGAGCACCACCACGGCGCCTCCCACCCGTTCGCCACCTGCAATCATATGGTAGGCCACGGCGCCCGGGCTGCTGACCGTTTCGTCGATATCGTCGTCGGATGGTATGGGCTCGTCGGGCAGCGACCCGAACGCCTCTGCGACACCAGCGCCGAATGCGTCTTGCAGGCCGGATCTGAACAATGGGAGGTCGGCATGGCTGATGGGTTCGAGCCTGACCTCGGGGGGGGGCCGTGGCATGTTCATCAATCCTCTCAAGTTTTCAGTTCTCGACGTTCGCGCCGGTCATGGCGGTATCGGGTGGCAAGAAATCGGTTCGACTTGCGGTGGTACGCCGGCATTGATCCACCCATACTGGCGTGCCGGCCAGCACTGAATTCATCTCATGGACCCCTGTCCGCAGCGGGCATTCCTCCGCCGATCGCCTTGTACAACGCGATCGTATTCGCATACTCCGCACGGCGCAGCTCGAGCATTGCCTGGCGCGCGGCGTAAAGCTGGCGTTGCGCATCGAGCAATTCAAGACGGCCCTCGACACCGGCGCGGTAGCGCATGTCTGACAAGGCGGCGCGCTGTTCGGCACTGGCAACGACGGCTTGTTGGGCTGCCCGCTGACGCTGGTAGGTACGCCGGCCGGCCAGGCCATCGGCCACTTCGCGGAATGCGGTCTGTATCGCTTTCTCATACTCAGCCACCTCCGACGACTTGCGCAATTCGGCCACACGTAACTCGGCGCGCAGGCGTCCATGGTGAAAGATGGGGAGGACTGCTTGAGGTGCGAAGGACCACGCGCGCCCTCCGCCTTTGAACAGGCTTTCCATGGCGGTACTGGCATAACCATGGCTCGCCGTCAGCGACAGGCGCGGGAAGAAGGCCGCGCGCGCAGCGCCGATGTCCGCGTTCGCAGCGACGAGCCTGCGCTCGGCCTGCACGATGTCGGGGCGTCGCGCAAGCAGGTCGGCCGGAAGACCGGTCGGCCAATCCATTGATAGCGGATCGCTGTCGATCTGCGACCGCGCCGCATCCGGCGGCAATTCCGCACCGACCAGGAGCATGAGCGCGTGGCGCGCGTGCGCGCGTTCGCGCTGCCGCGCTTCCACATCGGCTTGGGCGCCCGCTAACTGGGATTGCGCCTGCGCCACGTCAAGGCCGCCGCTCTGGCCGGCGGCATGCCGGGAAAGCGCAAGCGAGAGCGATTGACGCCAGTCCTCCAGCGTACGCTCGGCGAGCGCCAACTGCGCGTCCGAGAACCTGTCTGCCAGATAGGCATCGGCGACGGCTGCAATCAATGCCAGCCTGGCAGCGCTGAAACCCGCTTCGGTGGCAAGGTAGCGCGCGAAGGCAGCCTCCGACAGGGCATGCACCCGGCCGAACAGGTCGATTTCGAAGGCCTGCATGGCCATGTTGGCGGTGTGCTGGCCGGTCGTGCCCGGCGTCGCCATGCCGGTGTCGCCGCCACGCTGGCGCACGCTGCCGACCGTTGCGTCGATCGCAGGCAGCTTCGCGGCGCGTGCGATGCCGTACTGCGAACGTGCGATCTCCACGTTCAACATCGCCAGCCGCAAGTCGCGATTGTTGGACAGCGCAAGCCCGATCGCCTGCCGCAGGCGTGGATCGATGAACGCCGTTTGCCAGTCGAGCATGGCCGCAGCCGGGGAATGACCTCTATCGGTCGCGTCTGGAAAGGCGGCCGGGACCGGCAAGGGCGGCATGACCATGGATGGGGTGAGCGAACACGCCGACATGGCGATGACGAAGGGAAGCAAGCCTAAGCTGCGCATGTCATCGATCCTTCCGTTTGTTCGATGTGATCCATTCCTGGGCCTGCATCACCACGACGAAGAACACGGGCACGAAGAACACCGCAAGGACCGTCGCGCTAAGCATGCCGCCGAAGACGCCGGTGCCGATGGCGTGCTGGGTTTCGGCGCTGGCACCGCTGGCGACCATCAGCGGGACCACGCCGAGTCCGAAGGCGAGCGAGGTCATCAGAATCGGACGCAGACGAAGGACCGATGCACGAACCGCAGCCTCGACCAGGCTGGCCCCCTGCTCGCGAAGCTGTTTGGCGAACTCGACAATCAGGATTGCATTCTTCGCCGAAAGACCGATCACGGTAATCATCCCTACCTTGAAGAACACATCGTTCGGCAGACCGCGCACGAGAACCGCGGCGACCGCGCCCAGCAGGCCGAGCGGTACGACCAGCATGACGGAGAACGGAATCGACCAGCTCTCGTACAGTGCCGCCAGGACCAGGAAGACGACCAGCATCGACAAGGCCATCAGCATGGGCGCCTGGGAAGCCGACTGTCGTTCCTGGAGCGATTGCCCGGTCCAGGCCAGCGAAAACCCTCGCGGAAGCTGCTGCGCCAGGCGCTCCATTTCAGCCATCGCCTCGCCGCTCGACGTGCCGGGCGCGGCGCTGCCGGAGATCCGGGTGGACGGATAGCCGAGATAGCGGGTTGTCTGGAGCGCCATGTCGGTCCACACCGGCGCGACCATTTCCGACAGCGCTACCATGCCGCCCTGTGCATTGCGTACGTAGAGGCGCAGGACGTCCTCGACCTGCATGCGGGCGCCGGCGTCGGCCTGCAGGATCACCTGCTGCATCCGGCCCTTGTTGGGGAAGTCGTTGACGTACTGCGAGCCCATGGCGGCGGACAGGGTGTCGCTGATGTTTGCAAACGACACGCCGAGAGCCTCGGCCTTACGGCGGTCGATCTCGAGCCGCACCGCCGTCCCGGCGGGCAGACCATCCGTGTACACGCTGGTCACGACCTTGCTCTGCGCGGCGAGCGCCAGCAGTTGCTCCTCCGCCGCCTTCAGGGCCGCCGGGCCGTGGGTGCCGCGGTCCTGCAGGCGCAGGGAAAATCCGGAACTGGTGCCCAGTTCCTCGATCGCGGGCGGCATCAGGTTCATCGCGCTGCCTTCCGGTAGTTCCGCCATCGCTTCGTCCGCAGCCTGCACTTCCTTGCGGGACGTGGCGTCGCCGCGCTTGTCCCAATCCTTCAGCAGGGTATAGACCATGGCCGCATTCTGACCGGAGCCCGAGAAGCCGAAGCCGAGAACCGAGAAATACGAGTCGATGCCGGGCCGGGAAGCAGCATGTGCTTCGAAGCGCTTGACGGCGTCCAGGGTCCGCTCGCTCGTCGCGTCGGCCGGAAGCTGGATGCTCGTCATGTAATACCCCTGGTCTTCCTCCGGAAGGAAGGACGACGGCAGCTGCAGGAATCCCCATGCGAGGACGGCGCAGAGGGCGGCGAAGACGAGCATGACGCGACCGGCGCGTGCCAGCAGCCGATGTACGCCACGGCCATAGGCTTGCGTCATTGCATGGAAGCGGCGGTTGAACCAGCCGAAGAATCCATGCTGTGCGTGTTGGCCTGCAGCAACCGGCTTGAGCAAGGTAGCGCACAGGGCCGGCGTCAGGCTCAGCGCCAGGAATGCCGAAAACAGGATCGACACGGCCATCGACAGCGTGAACTGGCGGTAGATCACCCCGACCGAGCCCGCGGCCAGCGCCATCGGCAGGAAGACGGCGGTCAGCATCAGGGTGATACCGATGACGGCGCCGGTGATTTCCCGCATCGCCTTGAGCGTGGCTTCGCGCGGCGACAAGCCCTCGCTCGTCATCAGCCGCTCGACGTTCTCGACCACGACGATGGCGTCGTCCACCACGATCCCGATGGCGAGCACCATGCCGAACATCGTCAACACGTTGACGGAATAGCCTGCCAGCAGCATGACGGCAAAGGTGCCCAGCAGGGCGATCGGTGCGACCAGGGCCGGGATCAGGGTGTACCTGACATTCTGGAGGAACAGGTACATCACGAGGAAAACCAGCACCATTGCCTCGGCCAGGGTATGGATTACCTTTTCGATCGATATCTTGACGAAGGGCGCGGTGTCGAAAGGCACCGAGAACATCATCCCTTCCGGCAGCGCCGCGCTCAACTCTGCCATGCGCGCCCTGACACCTTCGGCCGTGCGTACGGCGTTTGCCCCGGGAGCGAGCTGCACTGCGGCGGCCGTCGCTGTCTGGCCGTTCTCGCGATTGTCGAAGCCGTAGGACTGGGCGCCCAGCTCAACGCGCGCGACGTCGCCCAGCACGACCTGGGAGCCGTCCGCATTCGCGCGAAGTACGATCGCGGCGAACTTCTCCGGGGAGTCGAGCTGACCCTGTACCGTCAGCGGTATCGTGACGCGCTGGCCTGCCACCGCGGGAGATGCGCCCACGCTGCCCGGGGCGATTTGCGCGTTCTGCTGGGCGATCGCGGACGAGACGTCGCTCATCGTGAGGCCATAGCCGGTCAGCTTGGCCGGTTCGACCCAGACGCGCAAGGCCTGCTCGGCGCCGAACAACTGCACGCGCCCGACGCCGTCGATGCGGCGCAGTTCCTCGACCACGTTGCGGGCCATGTAATCGCTCAGCTCCGTCTCATCGAACTGTCCCGCTTTTCCGCGTAGTCCAACGATCATCAGGAAGCTGGAAGTGGCCGACTCCACGGACAGGCCGTTCTGGCGAACGGCCTGCGGCAGACGCGGTTCGATGGCTTTGAGCTTGTTCTGCACGTCGACCTGCGCCATTTCCGCATCCGTCCCCGGTTTGAAGGTGACGACCACCGATGCAGAACCCGAAGCGTCCGTGGAGGATTCGAAATAGAGCATGTTGCGTACGCCGGACAGTTCACGCTCGATCAGGCTCACGACGCTGTCGTTCAGCGCCTGCGGCGTGGCGCCCGGATAACTTGCTGCGATGCTGACGGTAGGTGGCGCAACGGAGGGGTAGCGCGCGATTGGCAGCTTGGGAATGGCGATCAGGCCGAACAGGACGATGAAGAGCGCGATCACCCAGGCAAATACAGGCCGGCGAATGAAGAATTGTGGCATGTTCGTCCCCGATCAGCGCAGGCTGCGGGCATTCATTGCCAGCGCCGGATCCTTCCACACCATGGCGTCGACCGTGGCGCCGGCGGACAGGCGCTCCATGCCCTCGACCACGATCTTCTGGCCGGCTGCGACACCCGCCGTCACGTGATAGCGTTGCTCGACCAGCGCGCCCAGGGTCACTGAGGTCAGCCGGACGACGCCGTGCTTGTCGACGATCCACAGGTGCGGCTTGCCGGACAGGCGAACGATCGACTGCTGTGGCGCCATCAGCGCGGCGCGGTGGCGCTCAAATGGAATCCGCGCCTGCACGAACATGCCGGGCAACAGCTCGGCCTGGTGATTGTCGACCAATATGCGCAGCAGGACGTCGCCAGTGCCGGTGTCGACGGCGCTACCCGAGAACAGGAGGCGTCCCGCCCGGCCGTAGGGAGCGCCACCGCTGCGCAGGATGGCAACCGGCAGGTCCAAGCCCGACAGGCCGTCGCTGGCGGCGCGCAGTGCCGCGTAGCGGGCTTCAGGCTGGCGGACGTCCACATAGACCTGGGAGATCTGCTGGATGCGGGCCAGCGGCGTCGCGTCGCCCGGTGCGACGAGCGCGCCCTCGCTGACCAGTGCCTGGTCGATGCGTCCTGAAATCGGTGCATCGACGGTAGCGAAGCGCAGGTCCAGGCGCCGCCTTGCCAGGGCGGCCTGGGCCTGCTCGACGTCGGCCGCGGCCTGGTCCCGATGGGCAACCGCATCGTCATACTCCTGGCGGCTGATGGCGTCCGCCTGCATCAAGGGCGCGAGGCGCTCGGCTTGGGCCTGGGCGCGGGCATGCGCGGCACGGGCGCGTGCCAGCGCTGCGGCGGCGGCATCGGCATCGGCCTTGAACGGTGCAGCATTGATCTGGAAGAGCGGCTGGCCCTGCCTCACCTCTGCGCCCTGTTCAAACAGGCGGCGCTGGACGATGCCGTTCACCTGGGCGCGTATTTCAGCGATCCGCACAGGAACGACACGGCCCGGTAGCTCTTCGAATACCGTCAACGGCCTTGGATCGAGCGTCAGGGTCGACACCTTTGGCAGTCGGGCTTGTGGGACCGGGGCCGGCTTGCCGCAGCCGCCCAGGATCAGCGCGGTAAATGCGTATGCCCCGCCGACGCGGCACGCACGCGCGATTGAAACTAAGACCACAGCAGCTCCTTGCAAATGACCGGCCCTTTGCCGGAATAAAGCAGGATGATGGAATACATTCGTTGGAGTTTCGCGAAGGAATTGTGGAGATTCGATGGAGACAGGAAATAGTGCTAGAGTGGCGCCCACCATGCTCGTTCCATATCCGTCCGAACGCCGGGTCGCCGACCACCCCGGCCTGGTCCTCATCGTCGAGGACGAACCCGAGATCGCAGAGATTCTCCAGGCCTATCTCGCACGCGATGGGTTGCGCACGGCTCATGCGGCCGACGGCGCCGCAGCGCTGGCCCTGCACCAGTCGCTGCGGCCCGACCTCGTCCTGCTTGACGTGCAGCTGCCGAAGGTCGACGGCTGGCAGGTAATGGCTGGCATCCGGCACGCTAGCGATACGCCCGTTATCATGCTCACCGCGCGTGACCAGGACGTCGACAAGCTGACCGGCCTGCGCATCGGGGCCGACGACTACGTCGTCAAGCCCTTCAATCCGGCCGAGGTGGTCGCCAGGGTCCAGGCCGTGATGCGGCGCAGCCGTGGCCAGCGTTCGGAGAGGCGTGTTCTGCGCGTTCCACCTTTCGAGATCGACGAAGCGCGGCACGAGGCATTGGTGGTGGCGGATGGCAAGCGCCACGTCCTGGAGCTGACGCTGACCGAGTTCCGCCTGCTGGAACAGTTGCTGCGCGCGCCAGGCCGCGTCTACAGCCGCACCGAATTGCTGGCAAGCTGCCTCCCGGAAGGCGACGCGCTGGAACGCACCGTCGACAGCCATATCAGCAAGCTGCGCCGCAAGCTGGACGATGTCGGTGTCGGGGACACCATCTCCAGCGTTCGTGGAGTGGGATATCGTTTCGTGACCGCACCATGAAGACTGGAAGCCTCAGCAGCCAGATCGTGCGCTCGATGACCGCGGTGGCCTTTGGGGTCACCCTGTTCGTCGTGGTGACGTCCTATATCTTCTACTACGTCGCGTTCAAGTACTTCTGGTCGGGCGAAGCGTGCGAGCCGACCTTGCTGCCGACAGGGCCGGAGTGGGTCTGGCTCGGCTTGACGACCATGGCAACGCTTGCTCTGGCTGCTGCCGTGGCCAGCAGGTTGTCGCGTCGCATCCTATTGCCGCTCAATTCGGTCGCCGGCGCCATCCAGCGGGTCGCAGCGGGCGATCTTGGCGCGAGGGCTGCCGCCGGTGATCGTTCGCTGGGGGAGGCGTCGCGGCTGGCCGATGACTTCAACGCGCTGGCCGGCCAGCTGCAAAGAGTGACCGGGGAACAGGCATTCTGGAACGCGGCAATCGCCCACGAACTGCGTACACCGATCACGATACTGCGCGGCCGCCTGCAGGGACTCGCGGAAGGCGTGTTTCCCCCGGGTGAAGCGCAATTCCGCAGCCTGCTGGCTCAGGTGGAAGCACTCAATCGCCTCGTCGAAGACTTGCGGGTGGTGAGCCTTGCGGAAAACGGCCATCTCGACCTGCAATGGCAGGACACCGATCTCGCATCGGAGGCCGAGGCGGTAGCAGATATATTTAGGGAGTCAGCCAGATCCGCCGGCCAGGCGATCGAGGTGCGGGCCGCCAGCGTGACAGTCAGTTGCGATCCGGTTCGCATGCGCCAAGCACTGCTCGCATTGCTGGAAAACGCACGCGTGCATGCATCGCCCGGAACGGTTTTCATCGGCGGCGAATTGATTGGCGAGCGCTGCAGCCTGTATGTAGAGGACAGCGGCCCCGGCATACCGGCCGCCGCGGCTGGAGAGGTGTTCTTGGCTTTCCACCGTCTAAACAAGGACCGCAAGGGGAGCGGCCTGGGGCTTGCCGTGGTTGCAGCCATCGCCCATGCACATGGCGGCGCCGCAAAATACAGCGCAAGCGAGCGTGGAGGAGGACGGTTCGAGTTGCACTGGCCCGCTTGCCGAGCATAGCTCCGATCAAGTCGTGCACGTTGAAAAAATTGCATGCTCGCTGCGTCTGAAAAGCCGGCGAGGCAGATGCCCGCTTTGGGTCCAGGCTGTATCAAAACGCGAGAAAAATTGTCGAACAAAAAATCGACCTCTCAACACGGCCGCTACGCGATTTTCTCGAGGTCGGGAAGGGTCACCCTAACAATGAATTTTTCGAGTTTCTATGTTTTTACACAGCCTGGGTCGACAACTGCCCTAAAGTCAATCAGTGGCCATGCCACAACACAATCTGCCAAGCTGGCGCGGACGGCCGCGCTCGAGCGCCAATCTTCCATCCACCATGATCGAGACTGAATGACCGACCAGGCAAATGCGTCCAGGCTCGCCAACGAAGCATTCGACCTTTGGCAAGCCGGGAACCTTGAGCAAGCCCGGGTGCTATACGACGAGGCTATTTCCCTGGCTGACCCGGAACATTTTGGTTTACCGATGTACCACGGACAGTATGCGAGCTTGCTGAACTACCTTGGCCAGCGAGAACAGGCCACCGAGCAGATGGAAAAGGCCTTGGCCGCCGAAATCGCCCAGGGATACGAAGAGGGGTCTTCGCCAACCATCGTGGCGCGTTATTTTCTCGCCGACCAGCTGCTCCGGCTCGGCCATCTCGAGCGCGCGCTCGACACCCTGGCTCCTTCGATCCGCCATGCGCCGGAAAGCTGGCTCACACGCTATCAGGAGGCCCAGGTGTTATTCGCGATGGATAGAAGGGCAGACGCCAGGACCGCTGCCGCGCTCGCCGTGAAGCACGCGCCCACGGCGGACAAGGCGGAAGAACTCCGGGAACGTTTGAAGGAGGTATTCGGCGGCGCGGGATGACGCCCGTGGGCGCCGCTCAGCCGATCACGTAGCGCTTCGACGGCCCGCTGCCGAGCGTCTGGCCGCTGGCGCCATAGACGCCGCCAACGTCGGCCCCGGCGCCGGCCGGCATGCGCAGGGCGTTGAGCACGCCCTGGTTGTGCGCCAGCTGCTTGTTGATCAGCATGCCGTTGACGCGGTTGAGTTCCTTGGCCTGGCGCGCCAGGTCGAGCAGGGCTTCCCATTGCGCGCGGGCATCCGGGTTGCCGCTCACCGCCAGCCACGGTTCCATGCCCGTTTCCGCACCTTCGCAGCCGGCCGCCACCAGCGCGGCGTGGCGCTGGCTGGACAGCTCGCCCAGTTGCTGCAGCAAGGAATTCTTGCGTGGAGTGAGTTCCGCCAGCCCATCGGCGTCCGCTGCGACCAGCAGCGTCTGTTCCTGTTTCATCAGCTCGATGAGAGAGCCGAGGTGTTGCTGTTCTTGTGAGACGGTCGAGATCGGGCTGGTAGGCATGAAAGGTTATCGCTTGCGGGAATGGAGCAAGTCGCGCACGGTGTCGAGCAGGCCGTCGGCGACTTTCTCGGAGTTGACCTGGAACTGGCCATCGGCGATGGCCATCTTGATGCGTTCGACTTTCTTGGTGTCGAACACCTGGTTGTTGCTGCCCACGGCATTCGCCATCGCCTGGCCCTGGGACGACAGGCGCACGCTGTCGGTCTGCGCCTGGGTGGTGGCGGTCGTGGTGGCGGCCTTGTCCGCGGCGCGCGTGTTGTTCGCCGGGGTGTTGGCTGGCTGGAGGCCTGCGCCCTTGAGGTTATCGTTGATTTTCACAGCATCATCCTTCTCTGGTCGGAGCCGGAAACTCCGGTATCTGCATCGTGTATCGGCGCGGATTTCACAAACTTTAGAGCAGAAAAGGGCTTTGGAAAAATATTCTAGATGGCGATCTCGATGATGCCGCCCAGCCGCGCCGTACCGCTCACGACCTGGCCCGACCCGGTACGCGCCTGCGCCACCTGGCCCTCACCGGCATTGTTGATCGCCTTCGCTTCGGCGGACACCGAGAAATTCGACCCTTTCGACACCAAGCGCACCGCCTGGCCCTGCTGGACCACCGGTTTGCTCTTCAAGGTGTCGAGCCGCAGGGGCGTGCCGGCCGGCAGCGAGGCGGTCGGCATGCGGCCGATGGCCTGGGCCATGTCGGTAATGATGCCGTTCGGCATGGCGGCAATGTCGCCCTTCATCATGACCAGCTGGCTGGCGTCGACCGCCTGGCCCTGGGCCAGGGGAACGGCGGCGGCCACGTAGTCGGCGACCACGTTGACGGTGGCTTGAATATACACCGTCCACGGGCTCGGGGCGGTGCAGCGTACGCCGACCGTTGTTTTTCCCCACGGCCTGGCGCCCGGCTGCTGGAAGGCTTCCGGGGCCGGGCAGGCGGCCAGGCTGGTGCGCGGGTCGACGTTGCCGACCTTGACCGTCACCTGGCCGGGCAGGCCGGCGGTCTGGGTCTGCAGGAATTGTTCGGCGACCGCGCGCAGGGCCGGCAGGTTCTGGCGGGCGGCAGTCTGTTGCGCGGATGCGAACGGTGCCGCCGCCAGCGCGGCGAGAAAGAAGAGGGCAAGGCGTTTCATGATTCCCCGGTGGGAAAGAGAGAATGCAGCCATTGTAGGCGTGTGATTCCCTGGCGAAACTTTGAATAGCCGGGGTTTCTTCGCCTTTCTCTTTCGATCCCCGATTGTTGCTCCTGCGTATCATCGCTTCTGTCCCAACAAGCATCCAGCCAGGAGGCGGCATGATCGGCAAGATCGACCAGTACCTGAGTTTCCATGAAACGGCCCTGTCCCTGCGCGCCCAGCGCCAGGAACTGCTGGCGTCGAACATCGCCAATGCCGACACGCCGAACTACAAGGCGCGCGACATCGATTTCAACAGCGCGCTGCAGGGCGCCCTGGCAAGCAAAGGCGCGGCATCCGGCCCGCTGGCCACGACGAACAGCGGCCACCTCGGCCGCGGCGCGCCGACCGGCGACATGCTGGCCAACGGCACCCCGGTACTGTACCGCGGCGTGGTGCAGGGCAGCGTCGACGGCAACACGGTCGACATGGACGTCGAGCGCAACCAGTTCGCCGACAACGGCCTGCGCTATGAAGCCGGCATCACCATGATCAACCACCAGATCAAGGGCCTGCTGGCCGCGATCCAAGGTCAATAAACGGTAAGCAGCCATGTCCCTTTTCAATATCTTCAATGTGAGCGGTTCGGCCATGAGCGCCCAGGCCCAGCGCCTGAACACCACCGCCAGCAACCTGGCGAATGCCGACAGCGCCACCAGCCCGACGGGGGAGGCCTACCGCGCCAAGGCGGTGGTGTTCGAGGCGGTGCCGCAGCAGTCCGGCGCCACCGCGGTGCGGGTGCGCGAAGTGGTCGAGGATCCATCGCCCCTGAAACAGGTCTACGACCCGAAACACCCGCTGGCCGACGACAAGGGCTATGTGTCGATGCCGAACGTGAACGTGGTCGACGAGATGGTCAACATGATGTCGGCCTCGCGTTCCTACCAGACCAACGTCGAAACCATGAACGCGGCCAAGACCATGCTGCTCAAGACCCTGACCCTGGGTTCCTGATTTTTAAGAACACTCCACCATGACCACCGTAAACACCAATTCCGGCGCCAACAATATCAGCGATGTGATGTCGGCCATGAACGGCAAGAAGGCCGAAGTCGACAGCGTCCAGGCCGACACCGACAAGTTCATGACCCTGCTCGTGACCCAGCTGAAGAACCAGGATCCGCTGAACCCGCTCGACAACGCCCAGGTCACCAGCCAGCTGGCCCAATTGTCGACCGTCACCGGCGTCAACAAGCTGAACGCCACCCTGGAAACCCTGAAGACCAGCTACCAGTCGACCGAAGCACTGCAGGCGACCAACCTGATCGGCCACGGCGTGCTGGTCGAGGGCAACAAGCTGAGCCTGTACGAAGGCAAGGCCATCCTCGGCGCGGAAATCGACAAGGCGGTCGACAAGCTGCAGGTGGTCATCACCAGCACCACCACCGGCAAGGAAGTCGCCACCATCGACCTGGGTGCCCAGGAAGCCGGCGTGGTGCCGATCGCCTGGGACGGCATTCCCGACCCGGACAAGCTGGACGCCAACGGCAAGCCGGTCCAGCTCCCGGATGGCAATTACACCTATAAAGTCGTCGCCATGCGCGGCGGCGAGGAAGTCAAGGATGCGCGCGCACTGTCCTTCGACAGCGTGGCCAGCGTGACCACGAACGGCAAGGACGGCGTCAAGCTGAATCTGCCGGTCAAGGGCGCCGTCACCCTTACCGATATCAAACAAGTCCTGTAAGCCGAGCCGCTTACTTCTTTCTCTCTTTTCAGGAGTACACCATGTCTTTCCAACAAGGTCTGAGCGGCTTGAACGGCGCAGCCAAATCCCTCGACGTCATCGGCAACAACATCGCCAACGCCAGCACGGTCGGCTTCAAGGGTTCGACCACCCAGTTCGCCGACGTCTACGCCAGCTCGCTGAACGGGGCCGGCGGCATCTCGGCCGGTATCGGCGTGAAGGTCGCGGCCATTTCCCAGCAGTTCACGCAAGGTAACGTCGAAGCCTCGAACAACCCGCTCGACATCGCCATCAACGGCGCCGGCTTCTTCCGTACCGAAGCCTCGGGCATGGTCCAGTACAGCCGCAATGGCCAGTTCCAGCTCGACAAGAACGGCTTCCTGATCAACGCGCAGGGCGCCAAGCTGACTGGCTATGGCCTGAACGCCAACGGCGCCCTGGTCGCCGGCGCCCCGACCCCGCTGCAGATCGACACCTCCGACCTCGCCCCGGTGACCACCAGCAAGGTCAAGATGGAACTGAACCTGGATTCGCGCAGCACCGAGCCGGTCAACGCCCCGTTCGACGCCGACGATCCCACCACCTACAACAAGCAGACCCCGATGAGCGTGTACGACACGCTGGGCAATCCGCACGTGCTGTCGACTTATTACGTGAAGAGCGGCCCGGGCACCTGGGACGTGTACGCCGCCAACGACGGCACCGAGATGACCAACCTGGCGGTGGCGGCCGCAGCTACCGGCAACGCCGGCGTGACCAGCGCGCGCGCCGCCTGGGAAGCCGCGACCAAGGCCGTGCCGCCGGTGCCCGCCACCATCGCGAGCGCCCTGAACGCCTATGCGACCGCCGCCTCGGCCGCGGTCTCGGCCGCCGCCGGCACCGCCGGCGCGACCGCCGCCAACCAGACCGAGATCGGCACCGCCGCCACCAACGCCGCCCTGGTGCCGGGCGCCACCCCGTCGGAGATCGACGCCGCCATGGCCAAGGCCATCAGCGTGCCGGCCAAGCCGGTGGGCAAGCTCGTGTTCGACACCAACGGCGGCATGAACAAGGTCCTGACCACCGACGCCGGCAAGATGTCGCTGACCCTGCCGGTGTTCCCGTCGACCGGTTCCGAGCCGACCATGCCGATCAGCATCGACTACGACGGCACCACCCAGTACGGCACCGCCACCAGCGAGAAGAAGCTGACCCAGGACGGCTACGCGGCCGGCAACCTGCAGCGTTTCACCACCGGCACCGACGGCACCATCCTGGGCCAGTACAGCAACGGCCAGACCCGGCCGCTGGGACAGGTGATCCTGGCCAACTTCACCAACCCGAACGGCCTCGAGCCGCTGGGCAACAACGCCTGGGCGGAGTCGGCCAACTCGGGCGTGCCGCTGCTGGGCACCCCGAACTCGGGCAGCTTCGGCGTGCTGCAGCAGTCGGCGGTGGAAAGCTCGAACGTCGACCTGACGGCGGAACTGGTCAACATGATCACGGCGCAGCGCGTGTACCAGGCGAATGCGCAGACCATCAAGACGCAGGATTCGGTGTTGCAGACCCTCGTTAATCTGCGTTAATGAATTAATACGCCTGCCGCGCCACCGCACCTGGAAAAAACATGGACCGCCTGATCTACACCGTCGCCTCCGGCACGAAACACATCCTCGAAAAGCAGGCCACGACCTCGAACAACCTGGCCAACGTGAGCACCACGGGCTTCCGCGCCCAGCTGGATGTGTTCCGTTCCGCGCCGGTGCAGGGCGAAGGCTTGCCGACGCGCGCCTTCGTGGTCGATTCGACCGCGGGCTCGAACTTCCAGGCCGGTGCGCTGCAGGTGACGGGGCGCGACCTGGACGTGGCGGTGAAGGGCGACGGCTGGCTGGCGGTGCAGATGCCGGACGGCACCGAGGCCTACACCCGCAACGGTTCGCTGCAGACCAGCCCCAACGGCCTGCTCACCACCGCCGGCGGCATGACGGTGGCGGGCGAGGGCGGTCCGATCACGATTCCGCCCGACGTCACCGTGACCGTGGGCGGCGATGGCACCATTTCCACGATTTCCACCACCGACCAGCCGGCGGCCAGCAATATCCTGGGCCGCCTGAAACTGGTCAATCCGCCGACCCAGAACCTGGTGCGCGGCGACGACGGCCTGTTCCGCCTGAAGGATGGCGGCACGGCCCAGGCCGACCCGTCCGTGACGGTGGCCGGCGGCGCGCTCGAGGGCAGCAACGTCAGCGCGATCGACTCGATGGTCGAGATGATCAGTTTGGCACGTTCTTTCGAGACGCAAATGAGCATGTTGAAGAACGCGGAGAATAACGCCGCGAAAGCCACCCAGATCCTCGCTTTGAATTGATAGTTGCCCGGGCATAATTCTTCTGTCGCGGCAGACCTCGTCTGCCGTCTTTAGGAGAATTCCATGATCCGTTCGCTGTATATCGCCAAGACCGGCCTCGAGGCGCAGCAAACCAACCTCGACGTCATCTCGAACAACCTCGCCAACGTCAGCACCAACGGCTTCAAGCGCTCCCGCGCGGTGTTCGAAGACCTGCTGTACCAGAACGTGCGCCAGCCCGGCGCCCAGTCCTCGCAGCAGAGCAACCTGCCGTCGGGCCTGCAGATCGGTACCGGTGTGCGCACCGTCGCCACCGAGCGCATCCACACCCAGGGCAATCCCCAGCTGACCGGCAACTCCAAGGACGTGATGGTCAACGGCGCCGGCTTCTTCCCGGTGCTGCTGCCGGACGGCACCCAGGCCTATACCCGCGACGGCTCCTTCCAGACCGATGCCAACGGCCAGCTGGTCACCTCCAGCGGCTTCGTGATCCAGCCTGCGATTACCATTCCGGCGAATGCCGAAGCGATCACCGTCGGCCGTGACGGCGTCGTTTCCGTGAAACTGCCGGGCACCGTGGCCCCGACCCAGGTCGGCTCGCTGCAGCTGGCCACCTTCATCAACCCGGCAGGACTCGAGTCGCGCGGCGAGAACCTGTACGTCGAGACCGGCGCCTCGGGCAACCCGAACCTGAACGTGCCGGGCACCAACGGCTCCGGCGTGCTGATGCAGGGCTATGTCGAATCGTCGAACGTCAACGTGGTCGAGGAAATGGTCAACATGATCCAGACCCAGCGTGCCTACGAGATCAACTCGAAGGCGATCACGACTTCCGACCAGATGCTGCAAAAACTGTCCCAGCTCTAATTTTTCATAGACATGAAATCCACTTTCGCTTTCGTTGCTGCGCTGGCCATCCTGGCCGGTTGCTCGACCACCCCAAGCTCCATCGTCCAAGGGCCGACCTCCGCCCGTCCGATGCTGGTGCAGGCCGCGCCGGCCAACGACGGCGCCATCTACAACGCCAACAGCTACCGCCCGATGTTCGAAGACCGCCGCGCGCGCCACATCGGCGATTTGCTGACCGTGAACATCACCGAGCGCACCTCGGCCGGCAAGTCGGGCGCCAGCACCGGCAGCAAGTCGGGCAGCGCCAGCTTCACCGTGCCGGGCCCGATGCAGGCGAAACTCGGCGCGGGCGTGGGCCTGGAAGGCGCGAACAAGTTTGCCGACGCCGACACCCAGAGCGCCTCGAACAATTTCTCGGGCACGATCGGCGTCACCGTCACCGAAGTGCTCCCGAACGGCAACCTGATCGTCGCCGGCGAGAAGCAGGTCGCCATGAACAAGGGCGTCGAGTACATCCGCTTCTCGGGCATGGTCGCACCAGACACCATCCAGCCGGGCAATATGGTTGCCTCGACCGTCGTGGCCGATGCACGGGTCGAGTACCGCACCAACAGCCGCGTCGACAAAGCCGAGCTGAGCAATATGTTCTCGCGCTTCTTCCAGTCGATGCTGCCGTTCTGAGGCAAGGGTTAACATGAAATTCGCTTCCATCGCCCTGATCTGCGCAGCCCTCCTGGGCGCGGCCCCGCTGGCCCAGGCCGAGCGCCTGAAGGACCTTGCCAACGTCGCCGGCGTGCGTGAAAACCAGTTGTCCGGCTACGGCATCGTCGTGGGCCTGGACGGCACCGGCGACCAGACCAGCCAGACCCCCTTTACCGTGCAGTCGATCCAGGCGATGCTGCAGCAAAAGGGCGTCAACCTGCCGCCGGGCACCCAGCTGCAACTGAAGAACGTGGCGGCCGTGATGGTCACCACCTCGCTGCCGGCCTTCGCCCAGCCGGGCCAGAACATCGACATCACCGTGTCCTCGATCGGTAATGCGAAGAGCCTGCGCGGCGGCACCCTGCTCATGACCCCGCTGCACGGCGCCGATGGCCAGGTCTATGCCATGGCCCAGGGCAATGTGCTGGTCGGCGGTGTCGGCGCGCAAGCCGGCGGCGCCCAGGTGCAGGTGAATCACCTGTCGGTCGGCAAGATTTCGAACGGCGCCACCGTCGAGCGCGCCGTGGCTTCGAACCTGGGCGCGGACAACCAGATCCGCCTGGAACTGAAGCAAACCGATTTCTCGACCGCGGCCAAGGTGGTGGAAGCCATCAACGACCAGTTCGGCGCCGGCATCGCCACCGCCCTCGACGGCCGCGTGATCCGCGTGCGCACCCCGTCCTCGAGCGACCAGCGCGTGGCCTTCCTCGGCCAGCTGGAAAGCATCGATGTCGGCCGCGCAAAGGATGCCGCGAAAGTGATCATGAACGCGCGCACCGGTTCGGTCGTGATGAACCAGGCCGTGATGCTGGAAAACTGCGCGATCTCGCACGGCAACCTGACCGTGACCGTCGGCGCCGACACCGAGGTCAGCCAGCCGAATCCGGCCTCCCGTGGCCAGACCGTGGTCACCCAGAAGAATTCGGTCGACATCAAGAAGGACCCGGGCCGCGTGCTGAACGTCAAGGGCGGCGCTTCGCTGGCCGAAGTGGTGAAGGCGATGAATTCGATCGGCACCACCCCGCAAGACCTGCTGGCCATCCTGCAGGCGCTGAAGGCCGCCGGTTCGCTGCGCGCCGAACTCGAAATCATCTAAGCGTAAGCAGAAACTCGACACGACCATCATGATCGGTTCCCCGTCCACTGACCTCAGCAGCAAGTTCGCCCTCGACACCAAGGGCCTTGGCGAACTCAAGCAGGGCGCCAAGAATGGTTCGCCCGCCGCGCTGAAGGAGGCCGCCACCCAGTTCGAAGCCATGTTCATCAACATGATGATGAAGAGCATGCGCGACGCGACCCCGGCGGATGGCCTGATGGACAATAACCAGACCAAGATGTTCACCGGCATGCTGGACCAGCAGATGAGCCAAAACCTGGCCAAGCGCGGCATGGGCCTGGCCGACGTGCTGACCCGTCAATTGACCGCCAACCAGACCGGTGCCGCGGCGCTCGCGATCGGCGCCGACGGCATGGCGGCCGGCAATGCGGCTGCGAAGGCCCAGGCCCTGGCGCCGTTGGACGGCAGCATGCGTCCTGGCATGGACGCGGCCACCATGATCAAGACCGGCGCCAGGCAGCCGGGCGCGCCGGCGCTGCCGCTCACCACGGAGTCGGGCCGGGTCCAGGCGCCGCATGTGCGCGCCTTCCAGGAAAAGCTGCACCCGCACGCGGCCGAAGCCGAGCGCGCCACCGGCGTGCCGGCCAAGTTCATGCTGGGCCAGGCGGCGCTGGAAAGCGGCTGGGGCAAGCGCATGATCCGCAATGCCGACGGTAGCAACAGCAACAACCTGTTCGGCATCAAGGCCGGCCCGGGCTGGAAAGGGAAGGTCGCCACCGCCGTCACCACCGAATACGTGAACGGCGTGGCGCACCGCAAGGTGGAAAAATTCCGCGCCTACGACACGCCGGCCGATTCGTTCAAGGACTACGCCAATATGCTGGCCAAGAATCCGCGTTACGAAAAAGTCATCAACAGCGGCGGCGACGCCAGCCAGTTCGCCCACGGCCTGCAGCGCGCCGGGTATGCGACCGACCCGCTGTATGCGTCCAAGCTGACCCGCATCATCAAGCAGTCGCTGGCGTAATGGTTGCGTCCTTGTCGATCCGACAAATCAAGTTTTCCGGATCGCTGCCGTAGATAGAACCGTTAAGAAGGAAAAATAAATGTCCGGTAACCTCCTCAGCATTGGCAAAAGCGGCCTCTACGCGGCGCAGGCCGGCCTGTCCACGACCGGCCACAACATCACCAACGCCAACGTGGCCGGCTACAACCGCCAGGTCGTGGTGCAGGCCACCGCGCCCATGCTCGATACCGGCGTCGGTTTCCAGGGCACCGGCACCCAGGTCTCGCAGATCAAGCGCTACAGCGACGAATTCCTGAACACCCAGGTGCGCAACGCCCAGGCCAGCAAGAGCGGGCTGGACTCCTACTACGCCCAGATCAGCCAGATCGACAATATGCTGGCCGACCAGACCGCCGGCCTGTCGCCCTCGCTGCAGAGCTTCTTCAAGGGCGTGCAGGACATGGCCGCGAACCGCGCCTCGGTACCGTCGCGCCAGGCCATGCTCTCAAGCGCCGATACCCTGGCGACGCGCTTCCAGGCGCTCGACTCCCGCCTCGGCGAAATCCGCGAAGGCGTGAACAGCACCATCGAGACCAGCGTCACGACGATCAACGCCTACGCCAACCAGATCGCCCAGCTCAATGAGCAGATCAGCAACTTTTCCTCGGCAGGGCAGAACCTGCCGAACGACCTGCTCGACAAGCGCGACCAGCTGGTGATGGAGCTGAACACCCACGTCAAGGCCAACGTCATGCCGGGCGATAACAACAGCCTGACGATCTCGATCGGCAGCGGCCAGCCGCTGGTGGTGGGCCAGCGCGCCTTCCAGCTCGCGGCCATGAAGTCGCCGACCGACCTGACCCGTGTCGAAGTCGGTTATGTCACCGGCAGCAAGGTTTCGGTACTGGCCGACAACGCCCTGAGCGGCGGCACCCTCGGCGGCGCACTGGAATTCCGCAGCAAGACCCTGGACCCGGCCCAGAGCGCGCTGGGCAAGGTGGCGATCGGCCTGGCGGTGGAATTCAACAACCAGCACAAGCTCGGCCTCGACCAGGACGGCAAGCCCGGCAAGGATTTCTTCAGCGTGGCGCCGGCCTATGTCGGCAAGAACATCAATAACGCTGCGTCCAGCACCACGGAAGTGAAAGCGGTCGTCACCGACCCGTCGAAGCTGGTCGACAGCGACTACAAGGTCGAGTACAGCGGCAGCGGCTACAACGTGATCCGCCTGTCCGACAACAAGCCGGTGCTGTCCAACTACACGCCGGACGGCAACCCGGTCTCGATCGACGGCGTCGATTTCACCATCACCGGCAACGCCGCCGCGGGCGACGAATTCCTGGTGCGCCCGACCTTCAACGGCGCCTCCGGCTTCAACCTGCTGGTCAAGGAAACCGCCGGCATCGCCGCCGCCACCCCGATCGTCACCAGCGAGCCGCTGAACAATACCGGCACCGCCAGGATCAGCGAGAGCAAGGTCACCGCGGACTTCCTGGCCAACCCCACGGCCCTGCCGGTGACCCTGTCCTACGACGCGGCCAGCGGCGACCTGGGCGGCTTCCCGGCCGGCATGCCGGTGCGCGTGGTCGGCAGCGACGGCACGGTGACCAACTATCCGGCGCCGGCCACCAATGTCGAATTCAAGGCCGGATCCACCTACACTTTTGGGGGCGTCAGCGTCACCATGAGCGGCACCCCGGGCGACAAGGACACTTTCAAGATCGCCAGCAACAGCGGCGGGGTGGGCGACACCCGCAACATCGGCCTGCTGGGCGACCTGCAGACCAAGAACATCTTCAACAACGGCAGCGCGACCCTGCAATCCTCGTATGCCCAGCTGGTCAGCACGGTCGGCAACAAGACCCGCGAAGTGCAGGTCAACGGCCAGGCCGCCGACGCCCTGCTGACCCAGACCAAGACCGCCGCCCAGGACGTCTCGGGCGTGAACCTGGACGAGGAAGCGACCAACCTGCTCAAGTACCAGCAGGCCTACCAGGCCGCGGGCAAGGTCATGCAAATCGCCGGCACCATCTTCGACACACTGCTGTCGATCGGCCGCTAAGTCAATTCAAGCATCACGTCATCCGGAGCAGTCATGCGCATCAGCACCCTGTCGATCTACAGCAACGCCACCAGCCAGCTGAACACGCTGCAAAGCGCGCTGGCGCGCACCCAGATGCAGCTGTCGACCAACCGCCGCATCATCACGCCGGCCGATGACCCGGTCGCCTCGGCGCGGGCGCTGGAAGTGAGCCAGTCGAAGGAGATGAACAGCCAGTACGCCACCAACCGCTCCAGCGCGCGTTCCTCGCTGTCGACGGTGGAAGGGGCGCTGCAGAACGCCGGCGACCTGCTGCAGGACATCCAGCAGCTGGCGGTGAACGCCGGTAACGGCACCATGGTGCAGGGCGACCGCATCAAGCTGGCCACCGAGCTGGAAGGGCGCCTGCAGGACTTGCTGGGCGTGGCCAACAGCACCGACGGCGCCGGCGGCTATCTGTTCTCGGGCTATATGGCGACCACGCAACCGTTCAACCAGAATGGCACCGGCGCTTCCTACCAGGGCGACCAGGGCCAGCGCATGCTGCAGGTGGGCGCCTCGCGCAAGATGCCGCTGTCGGCCTCGGGCAGCGCCGTGTTCGAGAACAATCTTACTGGCAACGGCACTTTCCAGACCCAGGCGGATAAAACCAATACCGGGGCCGCCATCATCTCCTCGGGTTCGGTGATCGACCGCAGCCTGGCCGAGCAGGGCAAGAGCTACAAGCTGAGCTTCGCGGTGACCGGCACCCCGGCCGTGACCACCTACAGCGTGGTCGATACTTCCGTGGCCGGCGTCGAGACGCCGGTGGCGGGCCAGACCGGCATCCCCTACGAGGCCGGCAAGGCGATCAGTTTCGGCGGCATCAGCTTCGACATCAAGGGCGAGCCGGCCGACGGCGACGATTT
The DNA here is from genome assembly GCF_021044825.1 of Massilia phyllostachyos. Lineage (GTDB taxonomy): Bacteria > Pseudomonadota > Gammaproteobacteria > Burkholderiales > Burkholderiaceae_D > Telluria > Telluria phyllostachyos. The sequence goes on from NZ_JAJNOC010000001.1 coordinate 1,135,144, forward strand.
CACCATGGAGCCGAGCGAGAAGCAGTCGGTGTTCACCACCGTCACTAACCTGATCAATGCGCTGAAGGCGCCGGCCGACGGCTCGAGCGGCAAGGCGGCGTTGTCGAACAGCCTGAATACGGCGCTCGACAACCTCAAGCAGGCGCACGACAACGTGCTGACGGTGCAGGCCTCGGTCGGCGCCCATATGAAGGAACTCGACTACCTCGACAGCGCGGGGGACGACCTCGACATCCAGTACGCGGCGACCCTGGGCGACCTGCAGGATCTGGACGTGGTGAAGGCGATTTCGGACTTCTCGCAGCAGCAAACCACCTTGCAGGCGGCGCAGATGTCGTTCAAGACGATGTCGGGGTTGTCGCTGTTTAACTACCTGTGAGCTGTTCTGCAAGAAAACGAAGCCGGCGCAAGCCGGCTTTTTTTATGCATGAAACGGAAATGGAATATTTGGTGCGTTGCAATAAGCGGCAAATATTGTTTGCAAACACATCCGGAGTTTCATTACAAAAGTGGATAACTTTATGACAAAAGCATAGGGTTGTATTGACGCTTATGTAGCAGTCATGTTGGTCATACGTAACAAAACGTATCATCCACGCGACGATTGTAGCGATTATCAAAATTTCCTTGCAAAAACTCACTTTGCTGCTTTGCGGAAAGTCAATTGTTATGTAAAAGTGGACCTGTGCACCTTTACATGAAGATGAAACAAAGTTCAGGTAGGGCTGCAACCAAGCTAGAGAAAATTCACTATCCAGGAGTTGTTGTGAAGCATAAGAGTACTTTCAACAAGAGCGCCATCGCAGTCGCTCTGAGCATGGCCTTCCCGGCATTCGTCGGCGCGCAGGAAGCTGCACCGGTTCAGCCGCAACAGATGCAACGCGTCGAAGTGACTGGTTCGAGCATCAAGCGTACCGAAGCTGAAGCCGCTGCCGCCGTCCAGATCCTGAATCGCGACGACATCGAGAAAACCGGCGAAACGACGGCCCTGGGGATCCTGACTACCACTGCATCGATCAGCACCGACATCAGCTCGGCAACCGCAAGCTCGGGGAGCTTCGCAACCGGGTCCTCGGGCATCAGCATGCGCGGCTTGAGCAAGGTCGCTACCCTGGTCCTGGTCAACGGCCGCCGCATTGCACCATACGGTCTGTCGGACGGCGCCCAGCAGCAGTTCACCAACCTTGACGCCATCGCTGCAGACGCGATCGAGCGCATCGAGATCTTCAAGGACGGCGCATCGGCAATCTATGGTTCCGACGCAATCGCCGGCGTGGTCAACATTGTTCTGCGCAAGGAATTCACCGGTGCCCGCGTTCGCGCCAGCTACCGCGAGTCGCAGCACTTCAACGACAACCGCAACAAAAACCTGTCGGCGATCGTTGGCTGGGGTGACATCGACACCAACGGCTTCAATACCTACCTGACCGCTGAAACCTACCGTCGCGACGGTTACAGCACCGGCGACCTGCGTAACTACTACCCGGCATGGCATCGCCTGACCCCGGGCCGCTCGACCTGGGACGCGAAGAGCTCGTTTTCGCCAACCGGTAACTACTACCTGAGCTCGACCAACATCGTTGCTGCCCCTGGCTGCCCTGCCGGCGACATCGATCCGACCGACAAGCTGTGCAAATTCGACACCCTGAACTACAGCGGCCTGGTCACCAACAACAAGCGTAATGCGCTGGTCAGCAATACCAGCTTCCGTATCGGCAACAACATCGATGCCGCCCTGGAAATTACCTATGCCGACGCTACCAGCGACTACATCGTCGCGCCGTTCAGCGTCAGCAATGGCAGCGCCACCACTTCGTCCTCGATCTGGTATAACGTGCTGGGCGGCAAAATGGTCGGCCCGTTCTCGTATCCGAAGCTGCCGGTCGGCCATCCGAAGAATCCGTACACCGTGCCGGTCGAATACCGCGCCCGCATGATGGATACCGGCGATGGCTTCAACTTCAATACCACCGACACCAAGCAGTCGCGCGTGATGCTGACCCTGACCGGCAACTACGCAGGCTGGGACTGGAAATCGGCAGGCGGATGGGCCAAGTCGGAAGCGTCGAAAGCCACTCGCGCCGTCAGCGCCAAGGGTTACACCGATGCAATCGTCAGCGGCGCCTACAAGTTTGGCCAGCAGAACGATCCGACGCTGCTGAACACCATGTTCCCTGTCCGTACCACCGACGGTGAGTCGGTCGTGAAGTTCTTCGACGCGACCATTTCGAAAGAAGTATGGCAGTTGCCGGCAGGTCCGGTGAGCATCGCCTTCGGCACCGACATCCGCAACAATTCGTACATGATGAAGAGTTCGGACAACGTGCTCCGCGGCGAGCTGGTCGGCATCTTCGGCCTGCAGGTCGACGACGACGTGAACCAGTACGCGCTGTTCACCGAAGCATCCGTGCCGCTGACCAAGAAGCTGAAAATGGAAGCTGCCGCCCGCATCGACAAGACCGACAACCAGGATGCGCACGTCTCGCCGAAACTCGGCCTGATCTACAACGCAACCGACAGCCTGATGCTGCGTGCAACGGCTTCGGGCGGCTTCCGCGCACCGAACATCGTCGAATCGGGTAACGGCCTGGGCCGTTCCTCGGTCGCGACCGGCGTGCAGGATCCGCGTCGTTGCCCGATCGCCAACCAGCTCAACGCACTGGTGCAGAACGCCGCCGGCGCCACCACCACCGACAAGGCCCAGGCCAACAGCTTCCGCAACGCGGAATGCTCGGCCGGCCTGCCGAGCTTCGTGTCCTCGAACCCGGACCTGAAGCCGGAAACCTCGCGTTCGCTGACCGCCGGCCTGATCTTCGAGCCGATCAAGAACTGGAGCGTCGGCCTGGACTACTTCTTCATCGAGCGTCGTAACGAAATCGGCACCCGCTCGGTGGTCGACGTCCTGCGCGGCGAAGCCAGCCTGCCTGCAGGCCAGCTGATCCGTATCGACAACAGCGCCAACGATAATCAGTTCCTGGCACTGGTGCGCAAATATGCACCGGGCAACACCATCAACTACGGTGGCGTCGGCCAGCTGGGCATGGTGTACAACCCGTACGTGAACAGCGGCCAGACCCGCGTGCAGGGCTTCGACTTCGATGCCAAGGGCCGCTTCAATGCATGGGGCGTGCCGGTGCGCCTGACCCTGGACGGTAGCTACCTCTGGAAATTCCAGGAATACAGCGTTACCGACGGCTCCTACGGCCCGAACCAGACCGGCACCTACGACTACGGTCCACGCCTGAACCTGGTCGCTCGCGCCTACGTCAAGCAGGGTAACTTCGACCATGCGGTTGCTGCCAACTTCTCGAGCAGCTACAGCACCAACAGCATCGCGTCGCCGACCTATTGCACGACCAACAATGTCGCGGCCCAGTACCTGGACACCTGCGCCCGCGTTGGCAGCAACACCACCTGGAACTACAGCGTGGCGTTCACCGGCATCCCGCATGTCCGGGTGACCGGTTACGTCGACAACATCTTTGCCCGCGAAGCACCGATCGACTGGCGCGGTGGCTGGAGCCAGCAGTTCCGCCGCTTCGGCCTGGCTGCAAGCTACACCTACTAATCGTCTGAAGTTTTAGATGATGCAAAAAGACCAGGTTTCGGCCTGGTCTTTTTTCGTTTACTTCGCGGCGCGCAGCGTCTCGAGTTCGTGGGTCAGCCACGCCCGGCTTTCCACCGGCTCCCCGCTCCCGCACTTGACGCGGTAGTGCCGGCCCGTGAAGCTGCTCTTCGAGGCCGCGAATTCGATGAACTGCTCTGTGCGCGTGATGGTCTCCGAGCGCTTCTCGATGTAGTCCAGCTTGCGCAACAGGTGAGTGCGGGCCTCCGCGCCGCTGTGCCAGCTGCGGTTGCGCTCGAACTGGCAGTTCGACGCGGTGATCCTGCCCAGCAGGGCCTCGATCTCGGCGCGCACGGGAGGGGGAGTGGGGCCGGCGAGGACGCCGGCGCTCGGGCTGGCGAGCAGGACCGTCAGAAAGATGCGCAGAAAGATCGGCATGGCGCCAACCTTACCGTAAACGCCCTGTCGCGGGCGCAGCCATCGGATCGATGCGCCTGAGCGCCGCCCTCAGGCCGCCTGCGTGGCGTCCTGTGGCGCGAGCGGATCGAGCAGGGCCCCCAGCGGCGCCAGCAGCGCACGCTCGCCGATGGTGCAGGTGGCCAGCGCGATCTCGCGCGACAGTTCCCGCATCCGCCAGTGGATTTCGCGCGAAGCGATGGCGTGTTCGAACTGCAGCACGCCGTCGAAGGCGCCGTCGCCTTCGGGGAGCAGCCCCATGTTCAGGCCGGAACTCAGGGCCGCACGCTGGAGCAGGCCAAGGCGCGCGCCGATGCGCTCGACCAGCTCGCGCGTGGATGGGCTCAGCCCGTGACTGCCCGCCAGCGCTTGGGCGGCGGCCGCGGTGTCGACGATTGTGCGGTAGAGGCGCGCGTCGGGGTCGGGCCTGGCGCCGCGCGTCCAGCTGTCGTAGCTCTGCGCGCGCTGGGACTTGCAGGCGCGCGAAACAGCGCCGGCGATGCGCCGGTCGTGCTCGCCCGTCATCAGCTTCAGGGAGATGTCGGCCTGGTCCAGCGCGTTGTCGCTGCGGATCATGGCGCTGATCGCTTCCGCCGCCGCCAGCACCTGGCCGCAGGGGCTGATCTGGGCGCCGGCCAGGCGCCGCGGGTAGCCGGAGCCGTCCAGGCGTTCATGGTGCTCGGCGACCGCGCGCGCCACTTCCGGCGCGTAGGCTTCGTGCTCTTCGATCAGCATCTGTCCGGTGCGGGGATGCACCACGAGATGCGACCATTCGTGCGCCAGCAGCTGGCGGCCCGGCACCAGGTAGGCCGGGTCGACGTAGAGCTCGCCGATGTCGTGCAGCAGGCCGGCCAGCACGCAGGATTGCTGGAGTTCGGGCGTCAGCGCCAGGCACTTGGCCAGGCAGGCCGCGACGATCGCCACCGTGACGGCATGGTCGAGCGCCGCTTCGCCGCCGCGTTCGGCGATGGTCAGCATCATCGTCGTCGCGTTGCCGAACTGCAGGCGCGACAACATGGCAAGCGGCGAGGGTCCGGTCGCCGGCACGGCCGCCAGCAGGGCTGCCAGCGCCGGATCGCCGGCCAGCAGCCGTTCGGCCGTCCTCACCACATTGCCGGCATCGACGCCCCCGCTGACGCGCAGGGACGCCTCGATCGGCCTGGTGAGCTTGTGCATGATGAGCTTTTCCTGCAAGGCGCGCGAGACCTTGGCCCCCTTGGCCAGCAGCTTGTTGCCGCGCGCATCGTAGATGTCCTCGGTGGCCACCACCGGCATCTGTTCGGCAAGCTCAATGACCTTTTCGAGATAATGCTGGTTGACGGCGTTCGACATGATGGCGCGGTTTATCCAAAGCGCATAGCATAACATGCATTATAGAAACATATGTTTCTTGATAGCATTGTGTTGAAACGGTCGTCGGCCGTTCCTTTTCTCGCTTTGCTCAGCCCGGCGCCGGCTGGACGCGTGGGGGCGCTGGCGGCGTGGCGTTCGCTCCGGCACGCGGCACCGCGCGTCCCGCCTCGATCCCCGCATTGAACAGGTTCACGATCGGCATGCCGAGATAGGGCATGGCCAGGCTCAGGGTCAGGAAGCCGACTCCCAGCGTGATCGGGAAGCCGATGCCGAAGATGTTCAGTTGCGGCGCCGCGCGCGTGAGGATGCCGAGCGCCACGTTGGTAATCAGGAGGGCGGCCACGATCGGCAGCGACAGTTGCAGCCCGGTGGAGAAGATCTTCCCGCCCCAGCGCACCAGCTCGAGCGGCGCATTGCCGGAAAACGGCGTCTCCGAGATCGGCAGCGCGACGAAACTTTCGGCCAGCGCCGCCAGCAGCACCAGGTGGGCGTTCACGGCCAGGAAGGCCATGGTGGCGACCAGCGCCATGAACTGGCTCACCGCCGACGAGCGGCCACGTGAATTCGGGTCGAAGAACACGGCAAAGCCCAGGCCCATCGTCATGCTGGCCACCTCGCCCGCGTACTCGATGGCGGCGAACACGATGCGCATGGCAAGCCCCATCGCCACGCCGATCAGCAATTCTTTTACAAGGATCAACAGGCCCGCCCAGCCGGTCGGGTCGAGCGCCGGCACCGCCGGGACCGTGGGCGCGATGACGGAAGCGAGCAGCACGCCGAGGGCCAGCTTGATCGACATCGGCACGCCGGCGTTGCCGAACAGCGGGGCGCTGGCTACCAGGCCGAGGATGCGCGTGAGCGGCCACAGCAGCCCGGCGATCCAGGCGTTCATCTCGCCCGTGGTCAGGCTCAGCATGTCCCGCTCAGCCGATCATGCCGGGGATGTTGGTGAACACCTGGCGCATGTAGTCGAGCATGATCTCCAGCATCCAGGGCCCGGCCAGCACCAGGGTCACGAACACCGCGATCAGTTTCGGGATGAAGGAGAGGGTTGCTTCGTTGATCTGGGTCGCGGCCTGGAAGATGCTGATGACGAGGCCGATGATCAGGGCCACCAGCAGCAGCGGGGCCGACACCATCAGCGTCACTTCCATCGCCGTGCGGCCCATCGTCATGACGGATTCGGGAGTCATGGCGCCTTCCCTAGTAGAAGCTCTGGGCCAGCGAGCCCAGCAGCAGTTGCCAGCCGTCGACCAGCACGAACAGCATCAGCTTGAAGGGCAGCGAGATCACCGCCGGCGACATCATCATCATGCCCATCGCCATCAGCACCGAGGCGACCACCATGTCGATGATAAGGAAGGGGATGAAGATCGCGAAGCCGATCTGGAACGCCGTCTTCAGCTCGCTCGTCACGAAAGCCGGGATCAGGACCCGCAGCGGAATGTCTTCCGGGCCCTGCAGCGCCGGCGAGCGCGAGATCTTGACGAACAGGGCGAGGTCCGACTGGCGCGTCTGCTTGATCATGAATTCCTTCAGCGGCACCACCCCGCGGTCGAGCGCCTGGCCCATCTGGATCTGGTTCTGCTGCAACGGCAGATAAGCCTCGGTGTACATGCGGTCGAAGGTCGGCCCCATCACGAAGAAGGTCAGGAACAGCGCCAGTCCGACCATCACCTGGTTCGGCGGCGCGGTCTGGGTGCCGATGGCCTGGCGCAGCAGGGACAGGACGATGATGATGCGGGTGAACGCCGTCATCATCAGGAGCGCCGCTGGCAAAAAGGTGAGCGCCGTCAGCAGGATCAGGGTCTGGACCGGCAGCGAATAGGCGGTGCCGCCGCCCGCGGCGGGGCTGGTGGTGAAGGCCGGGATGCCGGGTTGCGCCAGGGCCAGCAGCGGCAGCAGTCCCAGGCTTGCCAGGCCCACGCCCAGCAGGAATCGTTTAGTTCGCATTGCGTTTGTCGATCGTTTTCTTGAGCCAGTCGCCGAAGCTGGCGGCCGGCGGGGCGTGTTCCGCCAGCTGGGCATGCGGCTCCGCGCCTTCGCGGCGCGGCATGGTGGCCAGGGCGTTCACGCGGCCGGGCGAGGCGCCGACGACGATCCATTGGTCGCCGACCTCGACCACCATGATGCGCTCGCGCCCGCCGATGTTCAGTGCGCCGACCAGCTTGACGTTGGCGCCGCCCATCATGTTGCGCGGACCGAAGCGCTTCATGAACCAGGCCAGGCCGAGCAGCAGGCCGAGCACCAGGACCAGGGCGAAGATGGTCTGCAGCAGGCCGCCGGTGTTGGGCGTGGCGCTGCCGGGCATGACGACTTGCGGTGCGCGCTGGGCGGGAGCGGGGGCGAGGGCGGGGTCCTGGGTGACGGCTTGCGGGCTCGGGGCGGGGCGCGCCTCGGTGGCCGGCTGGCCGGCGGTGGTGGCGCCGGGCGGCAGCGGCTGGGTGTCCATCGAGGCCGTCGGCGTGGCCGGGACCGGGGCGGTGTCTTGAGCGAAAGAGGCGTTTGCCGCCACCGCGAAAATGAATGCAGCCGCGATCCGTAGGGTGGGCGGGTTTCCCGCCCACGCGGTGATACGTGAACGAGAATCCGTCGCGATCGATCCGGCGCTGGTTGACCGCGTGGGCGGCACAGCCGCCCACCCTACGTGATTGCTTGGCGTCATTTATTCAGTTTTCTGATCCGTTCCGATGGCGTAATGATATCAGTGAGACGGATGCCGAACTTGTCGTTCACGACGACGACCTCGCCCTGGGCGATCAGGCAGCCGTTGACCAGCACGTCCATCGGCTCGCCGGCCAGGCCGTCGAGCTCGACCACCGAGCCCTGGGCCAGCTGCAGCAGGTTCTTGATCGCGATCTTGGTGCGCCCCAGCTCCACGGTCAGCTGGACCGGGATGTCGAGGATGAAGTCGATGTCGTTCGGGGTCTCGTTGCGCGCGCCCTTGTTCGAGAAGTCCTTGAACACGGCCGCGGTCGGGGCTGCCGCCGCCGTCTGCTGCTGGCGCTCGAGCGCGGCGGCTTCGGCCGCGGCCTGCTCGGCAATCGCCGCACCCCAATCGTCGTCGAGGCTGTCCTGGTCGTCCTGGTTGTCAGACATGGTGTTCTCCTGCGTTCATATTGCGTAATGTACTCGTTACTTGTTGAAGCTGTCGCTATTGGCGAGAAGCTTCTCGACCTTCAGCGCGTACTGGCCGTTGAAGACCCCGTAGCTGCAATCCATCACCGGCACCCCGTCCACCGTCGCCTGCAGGGTCTCCGGCACCGTGATCGGGATCACGTCGCCGATCTTCATGTTGAGGATCTCGTCGAAGTTGGCGCGCCCCTCGCCCAGCACCGCCACCAGCTCGACCTCGGCCACCTGGATCTGCTGGGTCATCAGGCGCACCCAGCGCTTGTCGACTTCCAGCGCCTCGCCCTGGATGCTCGAGGTCAGCGCGTCGCGGATCGGCTCGATCATCGAGTAGGGCATGCAGAAGTGGATCTGGCCCGACACCGAGCCGAGCTCGATGGTAAACGTGCACGACACCACGACCTCGTTCGGGGTCGCGATGTTGGCGAATTGCGTGTTCATCTCGGAACGGATGTACTCGAATTCGATCGGATACACCGGTTCCCAGGATTTCGCATAGGCCTCGAACACGATGTCGAGGATGCGCATGATGATGCGTTGTTCGGTCTGGGTGAAGTCGCGGCCTTCCACGCGGGTGTGGAAGCGGCCGTCGCCGCCGAACAGGTTGTCCACCAGCAGGAACACCAGGCCCGGGTCGAACACCATCAGGGCGGTGCCGCGCAGCGGCTTCATGTGGATCAGGTTGAGGTTGGTCGGCACCACCAGGTTGCGGATGAATTCGCTGTACTTCGAGACCCGCACCGAGCCGACCGAGACTTCGGCGCTGCGGCGCAGGAAGTTGAACAGGCCCACCCGCAGATACCTGGCGAAACGCTCGTTGATGATCTCGAGCGTCGGCATGCGGCCGCGCACGATCCGCTCCTGCGTCGCCAGGTTATAGGTGCGTACCCCCGAGGTGTCTTCAGGAGCGGCAATGTCGTCCTGGTCGCCGTTGACCCCTTTTAAGAGGGCATCGACTTCTTCCTGGGAGAGGAAATTATCGGCCATGTTGCTTCGGTGTTGTTACTGAATGATGAACGAGGTAAAGAGTACGTCGCTTACGCCCTGTTCGTCGCCACCTTTCTCGAAGGGATCGGTGATGACCGCCTGGATCTCGGCGGCGAGCTGCTGCTTGCCCTCGAGGGTCGCGATCTCCGACGCCTTCTTGCTCGACAGCAGGAGCAGCACGCGGTTGCGCACGATCGCCATATTGTCCTTGATTACGGTGGCCTGCTCGGCGCCTTCGACCTGCAGGGTGAACTGCACCTGCAGGTACTGCTCGCCGTTTTCCGGCTGCAGGTTGACGGTGAAGGCCTCGACCGGCACGTATTCCGGCTTGGCCGCCGGGTCCTTTTTCTTTTTCTTCTTGGTTTCCTTCGGCGCTTCCTCGTGCTCGGCCGCGGCGTCGCCGCTGCCATGCATGAAGAACCAGGCCGCGCCGCCGCCACCGCCGAGCAGCAGCACGGCCGCGGCGATGATGATCATCAGCTTTTTCTTGCCGCCGGCGGGGGCCGCTGCGGCTGCGTCGGCTGCCGGAGCGGCGGCTTTGGGTTTTGCGGTTGCCATCAAAAATACCTTTTACTGCCCTTTAACAGGGAAACATTGTGTCTGACATTATGCATGATCGTAGCGGAGCCAAGCCGACGATGTTGCACTTGTAGGGCGGCCGGCCGTGCCGGCCGCAAGCATGGCCTTAGGCGAAGATATCGACCGCGCCGCGATCGCCCGTCGCCACGGTACGGCTTACCGTGCGTACATTGTCATTCGCGGCGACAGTGCCATTGTCCACGCCATTGCCGCCACGGCTGCTGCCCTGCGGACGGCGCTCGCCATCCTGCTGCGCCTGGCGCCCATCGGCCACGCCCGCGTCCACCGTCGCATTGCCCAGCGCAATCCCGCTTTCGTTCATCATGTCACGCAGGCGCGGGAGGGCGTTTTCCAGGGCCTGGCGCACTTCCATCTGGTTCGAGGAGAAGGCCACGCTGGCCTGGTCGTTGCTCACGTTCAGCACGATCTGCACCGGGCCGAGGTCGGGCGGATTCAGGGTCAGGGTGGCGGCCTGTTCCTTGCCGATCATGTAAACCACCCGGTTGCCGATCTGGTTGTCCCAGGCCTGGGTGCCGACCCGCGCCGGGATGCGGTCGCCCGGCACGGCGGCCGGATTCAGGGCGTCCAGCTTGGCGGCCTGGGCCTGCAGCTGGACGGCGGACGGGGCCGGCGCCGCTTCGACGGGCGCTTCGGCCTGCAGCGCGGTGTCGCGCACCTGGGCCTGCAGCTTGCCGGCATCGGCCGGGACGGCATTCTGCGCCCCCTGCTGGGCGGCGCGCAAGTCCGCGGTCTCGCCCGCGGTCGGCTGCACGCCGGCCGCCAGCGAGAAGCCGGCGCCGGCTTCGCCCTCGCTGGCGCTCGCGAGGGCAGGGTCGGCGCTCGTTGCGGCGGCATCCGCACCGTCGAGCTTGGCGAAGGCGGATTGCAGGGCGGCCAGCTGCAGCTCGGCGCCGTCGCCGGCAGCGGCGGCAGGCGTCTCGGCGGCGACAGCCGCGGTGGCGGCGGGCGCGGCGGCTTGCGCCGGCTGGGTCAGGCTGGCCATGAAGGCCAGCATGTCGGTCACCGGATCGCTGGCGGCGGCCGCTGCGGCGCTGGCGGACTCTGCAGCTTCCTCGGCGCCTTCGGCGGACTCGGCCGAACCGTTGGCGCCGGCGGCCTGCGCGGTCGCCGGCGCGTCCGACGCGGCCTCGTTCTGCTTGGCCGGCTCGCGCGCGGCGGCTTTCGGGCCCTGGGCGGCCGGCTTGTCCGCCGCCTTGGCCTGCGTGTTCTGGCTGGTCGGGCGGTTCGCCGCAGGCGCCGGGGCCGGCGCGGCATTGGCCGCCGGGGCGGCCTGGCGCTGGGCGATCTCACGCGACAGCGTGGCGCCGAAGCCATTGCTCTCGGACGCTTGCACACCGGCGGCGGCATTGCGCTGCGGCTGCTGGGTCAGGGCATTGGCGCCGGAGACCTGGAACGGAAGGGTGGTCGTCTGCATCGTCATGGTTGTTCTGCCTCGGTCGTGCTCATTGTTGCTTGTAGCGGGCGCCACGCGCGGCGTGGTCGTCCATCGCTTTCTGGTCGCGCTTGTTCTCGATCGCGAGGGCTTCCGCCGCCGCGCGTTCGTTCAGGGTGCGGTAGGACAGGCGCTTGCGCTCGCTTTCCTGCCACGCTTTCTTTTCGGTATCCGCCTTGTACTTCGCGTGCTTGATCACTTCGCGCTGGCCGGTGATCGCGTTGTCCAGCTTGCCGATGAAGGCGACAAAGTTCTGGTAGGCGAAGGGCGTGATGCCGTTCGTCTGCGCCGCATCGAGCTTGCGCACATATTCCTCGCGGTAGCCGTCCAGCATCACCAGCTTCTGCTCGGCTTCCTCGACATTCTTGAGGGCCACGCCCAGGCGCTTGGCGATCGCGTCGGAATCGCGCTGCGCCAGGTCGATCAGGGTCTCTAAAGCGGAAGTAATGGCCATGCAGTCCTACAGTAAATAGCGACAGTATAGTTCTGCCCGGCATTTTTTAACCGTGGAATAGAGAGGTCAATTGCCCCAAGCTCTCCAGCATCCCCGCGTTGTCGTGGATCTCCTGGCACAGGAAATTCTCGATCTGTTCGTTCTTGGCGATCGCCTGGTCCAGCACCGGGTCGCTGCCGGCGGCATAGGCGCCGACGCTGATCAGGTCGCGCGAACGCTGGTAGCGCGAATACAACTGTTTCAGTTTACGGGCCGCCAACTGGTGCTCGTGGGTCGTGATGCCGTGCATCGCGCGCGAGATCGACTGCTCGATGTCGATCGCCGGATAGTGACCGGCCTCGGCGAGGTGGCGGTTCAGCACGATGTGGCCGTCCAGAATACCGCGCGCGGCATCGGCGATCGGGTCTTGTTGATCGTCGCCCTCGGACAGCACGGTATAGAAGGCGGTGATCGAGCCGCCGCCCTCGACGCCGTTGCCGGCGCGCTCCACCAGCACCGGCAGCTTGGCGAACACCGACGGCGGATAGCCCTTGGTCGCCGGCGGCTCGCCGATGGCGAGGGCGATCTCGCGCTGCGCCATCGCGTAGCGGGTCAGCGAATCCATGATCAACAGGACATTCTTGCCCTGCTCGCGGAAGTGCTCGGCGATCGCGGTGGCATAGGCCGCGCCCTGCAGGCGCATCAGGGGTGGGGAGTCGGCCGGCGCGGCGACCACGGCCGAGCGGGCGCGGCCTTCCGGCCCCAGGATCTGCTCGATGAATTCTTTGACTTCTCGTCCCCGTTCGCCGATCAGGCCGACCACGATCACGTCGGCCGTGGTGTAGCGCGCGATCATGCCCAGCAGCACCGATTTACCGACGCCGGTACCGGCGAACAGGCCCAGGCGCTGGCCGCGGCCGACGGTCAGCATGGCGTTGATGGCGCGCACGCCCACGTCCAGGGTTTCCGAGATCGGCGCGCGGTCGAGCGGGTTGATCGGGCGCGCGTTCAGCGGGCCGACCTCGTCGGTATTCAGCGGCCCCTTGCCGTCCAGCGGGCGGCCGGCGCCGTCGACCACGCGGCCCAGCAGCTGCATGCCGACCGGCAGGTGGCGCGCGCGGTCGCTCGGACGGCGGCGCGGGTGCTGCACGCTGCCCGGCTTCGGCAGGGCCGATTCGACCGGGAACACGCGCGAGCCCGGCACCACCCCCTCGACGTCGCTCTGCGGCATCAGGAACAGACGCTCGCCCTCGAAGCCGACCACTTCGGCTTCGATGCGTTGTCCATTCGCCACCGGAATCGTGCAGGCGCTGCCGACCGCAAGCTTGAGGCCGACGCATTCCATCACCAGGCCGGCCACGCGCGTGACGCGGCCCGAGACCTGCATCGGCTCGGCGAAGCCGACCAAGGCGTCGCAATCCTTGATGAAGGATTTCCAGCGGGCGGTGTGGCGGTCGGGGGCGTGATCGGCAACGGTCATGGAATGGGCAGGAAGTTGGGACAGCGTCGCTATTGTGCCGCATGGAAACAACAAACCAAGGCCGGAACAGGGCTGGATTTACGGTCCTGATCAAGGTCAGGGCGGTTTGCGATTATTCCGTACGGCAACTATCTGCTATCATCCCCGGGCCTCTTTCCCCCGACTTCCGCCTCTCTTTCAGGACCGACCACCATGCAGCACACCTTACGCGCCAATGCGCTCGAAGCGGGCTGGCTTGCCGCTTTCGACGACGTCAAGGTTCTCTCGCTCGATTGCTTCGACACCATTTTGTGGCGCAAGGTCGGGGAGCCGGCGGACGTGTTCCATGCCCTGGCCGCAAGCGAACCGTTCCGGCGCGCCGGCATCACGGCGGCGTTGCGGGTCACGGCGGAGGCGAACGCGCGCCGGCGCAACTGGATCCTGAACGGCAGCATGGAAGTCACGCTGGCCGAGATCTTCCGCCAGGCCCTGCCCGAGGCCTCGCCCGCGCTGGTCGCGCAACTGGCCGCAGCCGAACTGGCTTGCGAGATCGAGCACTGCTTCGTGTTCCAGCCGACCTTCGACCTGATCCGTGAAGCGAAAGCGCGCGGCATCCGGGTGGTGGTGGTCAGCGACACCTATTTTTCGTCGAAAGAGCTGAGCCGCCTCCTGTTCGCGGCCCAGCCGGCGCTGGAAGGCCTGGTCGACGCGGTGCACACCTCCTCGGACTTCCGCCTGTCGAAGGCGGCCGGGATCTGGAGCCGCCTGCTGCCGCTGTGGAAAGTCGAGCCGGCCCAGGTGCTGCACCTGGGCGACAACGCCGTCTCCGACCTCAGCAGCCCGCAGCGCTTCGGCATCCGCGCCGTGCACCTGGTGCACCAGGACCCGGACACCACCTTGCTGCTGCGCGGCCGCGAGCAGGCCGGCCTGCAGCTGCTGCCGGAACTGCGGCGCGACGCGCCGTTCCCGAGCCTGTTCCACGCCCAGCTGGCCGCCTGCCGCGAAGACGATCCGGCGCGCCGCTTCGGCTTCGTTGCCGTCGGCCCGATCATGCAGGCCTTCGCCGATTTCATCTTGCGCGAAAAGGCGCGCTTGTGCGCCGGCGGCAAGCAGGTGAAGCTCGGCTACCTGCTGCGCGACGGCTGGCTGCCCTGGCGCGCGGTCGAGGCGCTGGACGACAGCGGCGCGCCGCCCGGCAGCCTGCTCAACATCAGCCGCTTCACTGCCCTGGCCGCGACCCTGGACAGCCGCGAGCGCATCGCCGCGCTGCTGGTGCGCATGCTGGGCGAGGAATCGATGGAGCCGCTGACCCGCCAGCTGCTGCTGCCGCCCGCCATGGCCAAGCGCATCCTGGACGGGGCGGCGGCGTCGCCACGTCCGGTGGCGGCGTTCGCCGAACTGGTGCTGAAGGACGAGGTCGTGAAGGTGGTGGTGGAAGCGTCGACCGCCTTCCGCCGGCGCCTGGTCGAGCACGTGCGCCGCGCCAGCGGGGTGGAGGCGGGCGACACCCTGCTGTTCGTCGACCTGGGCTACAGCGGCACCGCCCAGACCATGCTCAAGGACGTGCTGAAGGAAGACCTGGGCGTGGACGTGCGCGGGGCCTACCTGCTGGCCGACCACAGCGCGCCGGTGAACGGCGACCGGCGCGGCCTGATCGACGCCGCCCACGTCGACCCGCGCATCATCCGCGTGCTCACCAATAAGCAGATCGCCGCGCTCGAGATGCTGTGCACCAGCGACGCGCCCAGCACCGTCGGCTATACCGAGGAAGGCGCGCCGCTGTATGCCGGCGCCGCGCTGGACGCCGCCCAGCATGCGGCGGTGGCGGCGATCCAGGACGGCGCGCTCGCCTTCATCGCGGCGCTGCGCGCGCTCGACGCGCCCTTCCGCGCGCAGGCCGGCGAACAGGAACTGGCGCGCCAGGCCGCGATCGACCTGGGCCGCATGCTGTACTTCCCGACGGTCGACGAGATCGAGGTCTTCGCCGCCTTCCAGTTCGACTTCAACCTCGGCACCGACAAGCGCCTGTCGCTGTTCGACACCGGCGCCGGCCTGGCCGACATCCGCCGCAAGGGCCTGGGCTATACCAGGACCTCGCTCGACAAGAGCCGCACCAACTACGGCATGGAATTGCGTCCGCTCGACCTGTCGCTGTCGTCCCTGCTGTTCGCGCACGAGCGCTACGGCTTCGGCATCGACGTCGGGCAGGTGTCCTACCGCCAGGAGCCGGTGCAGGTGCTGTTCCGCGGCGCCCGGCAGCATTTCAGGGAAACGCTGCTGGCGACGTCCACCTACGACGGCTATTTCTCCCTGCTGTTACCGGTGTCCCCGAGCCGCGACGTGGCGGTGCTGTTCGGCGCCGACTACGGCTGGCTGCAGATCGACAGCGTGCACCTGCTGAGCGAAGCCGGCGAGACCCTGCTGGCGCCCGGCGCCGACCTGCTGTTCGACCAGATGGCGGCCCACCCGAACGGCCTGTTCGAGCTCGGCCCGCGCGGCATGATGTTCGTGCCGGGCCGTCCGGAGTACGAGGGCATGGCTTGCCGCGTGGTGTTCCGCCCGGTGGCCTGGGCCGGACCGGGCGAACGCGCGGATATCGGCGCCTCCGATGCGCCGGCCGCATTGGTCGCTCCGGTAAATATCACGGTGCACCACGCCGGCAGCGAATTCCAGGACGCCGAGGCGCTGCTACGCCTGTGCGGCGCCGGCAGCGTGCTGCACGTCGGCGGCGCCAACGAGGACTTTGCGCGCGCGCTCGGACAGCGGGGCGCGCTGGCCGAGTGGATGGCGCAAGCGGCGCCCGATGCGCGCGCCGAATGCGTGGTCGCCGAGGCCAGCTGGCTGCTCGGCCAGCCGAGCCTGGACGCCGCGTTCGCGGGCCTGCGCGCGCAGAGCGGCCGCTTCGTGGTGCTGCGCTTCAGCAGCCTGGCCGGCAGCTGGCGCGCGCTGGACCGTGCCGCGGTCGAGAACGCGGCCGTGGCCGCGGGCCTGCGCCGCGCGCCGGTGGCGGTGTCGGTCGAGGAGTACCGCAGCCCGGGCGCGTCCGAGCGCTTGCCGCTGCTGCTGGTCTTCGAGCGCATCGACGATGCGGTGGTCGAAGAATGGCCGCTGGCGCGCCTGCTGAAGGACCGCGACCTGCACATGGACATGTCGCGCGAAAGCGGCGCGCGCGCCGACGCCCACATGGTGCGCTACGCGCTGGCCGCCAGCCTGGTGCGCCCCGGTGACACGGTGCTCGACTGCGCCTGCGGCCTGGGCTACGGCAGCGCCATCCTGGCGGCGCAGTCCAGCGGGTCGCGCTTCATCGGCATCGACCTCGACCCCGACACGGTGGCCTACGCCAACGCCAACTTCGGCCGCCAGTACGGGGTCGAATACCAGGCCGCCAGCGCCACCGACCTGTCCCACATCGCGGACGACAGCATCGACCTGGTGGTGAGCTTCGAGACCATCGAGCACCTGGAGGACTACCACGCCTTCCTGCGCGAAGCCCGGCGCGTGCTGCGTCCGGACGGCCGCATCATCGCCAGCGTGCCGAACCTGTGGGTGGACGAGACCGGGAAAGACCCGAATCCTTACCACTTCCACGCCTTCGACTACCCCTTCTTCCGCGCCACCATGGCCGAGTACTTCCTGGTCGAGGAACGCTGGGCCCAGACCGCGCCGGGCGGCTTCAAGCTGTGGGATGCGCCGCGCACCCTGCAGCAGCTGCCGATCGACCTGGCGCTTGACGCCTGCGAGGACACCGAGTGGCTGATCGTGGTCGCCTCGGTCGACCCGCTGGCGAAGGGGGCCGGCCGCGGCTTCCACCATCCGGCCTTCGGCGCGCTCGAGGAAGCCGGCTGGCTGGTCGACTTCTCCCAGCACTTCGACAATCCCTGGCTGTACCGCTCCCTGGTGCAGCTGGGCGAACGCATCCGCGACCGCGCCGTGCTGCTCGACCTGGCCGCGCGCACGGTCGACGGCGCGCGCCGCGACAGCGCCGACTTCGGCGCCGCGCTCACCGTGCTGGCCTACGCGATGCTGGAAGAGCGCGCACCGGCCCTGGCCGGCGACGTGCTGGCGCTGACCGAGCAGTACGTGCAGCTGGCATCGACCAACCCGCACGTGCAGCGCTGGCAGATCTCGTCCGGCTACGCGGCCGCGCGCCTGGCGCTGGCGCTGGGCGAACGCGAGGTGGCGCGCATGTACTTCGGGGCGGTGGAAGGCGCCGACTTCATGGCCTTCAGTCCGCTGCTGGCGACCAAGACCATCGCCTCCAGCTTCCAGCTCGGCGCGATGGCGCTGGCCGAAGGCGATGCCGCCCGCGCGCGCGATCACTTCGCGCGCGGCGTGGCGGCGGCGCGCCGTGCGCTGCATGCGGACGACGTGAATGCGATCGGCAATCCGGAGGCGCCGTTCGCGTTCGGCTTCAGCGAGCTGGCCGAAGTGGCCGACATGGGCGCGCAGTGCGCGAAGGCGCTCGAGCTGCTGCCGCTGCACGCGCGCAGCCCGGGGCAGTTCTGGAAGGGCGTCGACACCAGGCGCTTCGGCGTGGTGTCGTGGGCGCAGGCGGTGGAGCGCGAGAACCAGCACCTGCGGGCGCGATTGGGCGCATAAGACAAAACGCCCCGGCAGCGATGCACGGGGCGTTTTTTTGTTACCGTCCGATCCGTCGCGAACCGTAGGGTGGGCGGGGGACCGCCCACCCTACGAACCCAACCATTCAATATTCTGGCCCAAGGAATGCGTCAGGCGCTGCCACCTGGCCGCCGCCTGCGCATCGATCTGGTTCGACGCCGTATCCACCTTGCACCCACCGCGCGCCATCGTCGCATCCTCGGCGATGCGCCAGCCGCCCTTGATCAGTTCCTGCCCCATCGCATCGCGCACGATCCCGGCGTCCTGCGGGTTCAGGGTCAGCACGGCCGGCTGGGCCAGCACCGGCAGGTAGCCGATCGCTTCCTGCACCACCGGCAAAATCAGTTCCGGACGCACGTCGAAGGCGGTGCGCACCATGCCGCGCGCCAGGCGCAGGGCCAGTTCCAGCACGTCGTGGGCGATGGTCTCGTCGGCCTGCACCACGGCGTCGCTGAAGGTCGCGGCGATCGCGCGCAGGTGTTCCAGTTCGGCGGAAGCTTCCTGCTGGCCTTGCGCCGCACCGGCGGCATAGCCGTCGGCGTGGCCGGCCGCGCGGCCTTCCTCCAGCCCTTCCGCGTAGCCTTCCGCACGCGCCTGTTCGCGGATCGCTTCGATCTCCTCGAGCGTCGGCAGCGCCACGTGCTGCACGATCTCCACCGGCTCCGGAACGGAGGCCGGGGCAGGGGCGGGCGCCATGGCGGCGCGGCGCGCCACGGTGCTCGGGCGCTCGTCGCCGAACGAGGTCATTTCCCAGCGCTGGTAAGCGCTCTGCTGTTCCTTCGGAATCATCAGACGAACGAATCCTCACCTTTACCGCCCAGCACGATCTGGCCCTCGTCCGCCAGGCGGCGCACGATCTGCAGGATCTGCTTCTGCTGGGATTCCACTTCCGACAGGCGCACCGGACCTTTTGACTCCAGGTCTTCGCGCATCATCTCGCTGGCGCGCTGCGACATATTCTTGAAAATCTTCTCGCGCAGGTCCTGCGACGCGCCTTTCAGGGCGATGATCAGCATCTCGGACTGCACTTCGCGCAGCAGCAGCTGGATGCCGCGGTCGTCGATGTCGATGATGTTGTCGAACACGAACATCTCGTCCATGATCTTCTGCGCCATGTCGTTGTCGTAGTTCTTGATGTTGTCCATGACCGCCGATTCCTGTTCGCCGCTCATGAAGTTCAGGATCTCGGCCGCGGTGCGCACACCGCCCAGCGACGACTTCTTGATGTTCTCGTTGCCCGACAACAGCTTGGTCAGCACGTCGTTCAGCTCGCGCAATGCCGCCGGCTGCACGCCGTCCAGGGTGGCGATGCGCAGCACCACGTCGTTGCGCAGGCGCTCGGTGAAGTTGGCCAGGATTTCGCAAGCCTGGTCGCGCTCGAGGTGGACCAGGATGGTGGCGATGATCTGCGGGTGCTCGTTGCGGATCAGTTCCGCCACCGACGGCGCGTCCATCCACTTCAGGCTTTCGATGCCCGAGGCGTCCTTGCCGCCCAGGATGCGGTTGAGCAGCACGGCGGCCTTGTCGTCGCCCAGCGCCTTGGTCAGCACCTGGCGGATGTATTCGTCCGAATCCAGGCCGACGGTCGAGTGCAGATTGGTCTCTTCGACGAACTCTTCCAGCACCTTGACCACGTCGTTGTGCTGCACCGCCTTCATCTGCGCCATCGCGGCGCCGAGTTTCAGCACTTCGCGCGGGCCGAGGAACTTCATCACTTCCGACGCTTCCTCTTCACCCAGGGCCAGCATCAGGATCGCTGCCTGGGTTACGCCTTCCTTGTCCTTGTCACTCATTTGATCCCAACCATGCTTTCACGACGTTAGCAACGATCCGCGGGTCCTGTTTCGCCAGTTCCTGCGCCATTTTCAGATTCGCCCGGTAGCCCTGGGCGCGGCGTTCGACTTCCTGTTCTTCCAGCTCTTCCTCGTCCGGCAGGGCGTCTTCCTCGGCCTCTTCTTCCTCTTCCGGCTCCGGTTCCGGCGGCAGCGCCGTGACCTCGTCGAACTTCTTGATCGCCGGGCGCATCAGCGGCAGCAGGATGCGATAGTAGAGGAAAGCGAGGACCGCGAACAGCAGCAGGTACTTGCCGATCTCCTTGGCCAGCGGCAGGTTGGCCGGGTCGCGCCACCAGTCCGGATCCTGCGGGGTGTCGTCCGGCTTGTCGACGCCGTTGAACGGGGCATTGGTCACGTTCAAGGTGTCGCCGCGCTGCTGCGAGTAACCCATCGCCTGCTTCACCAGTTCGTTGATCTGGGCGACTTCGGCGGTGGTCAAGGGCTTGACGGTGACCTTGCCGGTGTTCGGGTCGACGCTGCGGCGGTAGTTCACCACCACGCCCACGGTCAGGCGCTTGATGCCGCCCATCTGGCGCTGTTCGTAGCGGATGGTTTTGTCGACTTCATAGTTGGTGGTCGCGTCCTTGCGGGTCGGGCCGGCGGCCGGTGCCGCGGCCGCCGGCGGCGCCTGGCCGTCGATCGGCGCGGTGGCCACGCCCGGCGGCTGGTTCGACAGCGCGCCCGGGATGCCCGAGGCGCCGGCGCCCGGCTGGGTCGATTCCGAGGTTTGCTGGCTGCGGATCGCCTGCGGCTCCGGCGGCGAATTCGGCTTGTACATCTCGGCGGCGGTGTCGACCTGGGCGAAGTCGATCTCGGCGGTCGCTTCGGCGCGCACGTTTTCCTTGCCGACCAGCGGGGCGATGATCGATTCGACCTGCTTGATGATGTTGGCTTGCACCTGGTCGACGTACTTCAGCTGGGTCGGGTCGAGCTGCTTGCCCGGGCCCTTGGTCGAGGTGTCCGACAGCAAATTGCCGGTCTGGTCGACCACGGTGACGTTACCGATGGTCAGTTCCGGCACGCTCGAGGCGACCAGGTGGACGATGGCGCTGACCTGGCCCGGATCGAGGGCGCGGCCGGCCTGCAGGTTCAGCACGACCGAGGCGGTCGGCTTTTGCTGTTCGCGCACGAAGACCGAGGGCTTGGGCATGGCCAGGTGCACGCGGGCGCTGCTGACCGGGCCGAGCGACTGGATCGAGCGCGCCAGCTCGCCTTCGAGCGAGCGCTGGTAGTTCACCTGCTCGACGAACTGGGAGGTGCCCAGCTTCTGGTTTTCCAGCAGCTCGAAGCCGACGTTGCCGCCCTTCGGCAAGCCTTGCGCGGCGAGCTTCAGGCGCAGGTCGGGGATCTGCTCGCTCGGCACCAGGATCGCGGTGCCGCCTTCGGAGAACTTGTACTTGACCCCCATCTGGTCGAGCGAGGCGGTGATCGCGCCGCCGTCGCGGTCGCTGTAATTGGAGAACAGCACGCGGTATTCCGGCGCCTGGCTCCACATCCAGAGCGCCGCCATGATGGCGACGACCAGGGCGATGCCGCCGCCCAGGGCGACGCGCTTGCCCATGGTGGTCTGGAAAAAGCCCTGCGGGCCCGTCTGTTCGGGCGCCGGGGTATCGATCAAATCATCAGCGACAGCTGCCATGGTTAATAGTTGCTTCCAGGATGGAGGGATTGGACGAGATTATGAAGCCGTAGGGCAACATTCAAACCCTGAAATAGGGGGGAGAAACCGTGCTTCTTCAAACGAGGAACTTGGAACGCGGCTGATATTCTGACAGCCTGAAACGAACGTCTCGCGGGCCATGCCCGGGACAAGCGGAGAAAACGATGAGTATTGGTGGAATCGGCGGTATCGACAGCAGCCGCATCCAGGCGATGATGGAACAGTTGAAAGCGGCGGCGGCCAAGCCGGCTGCCGGCCCTGTCGCGCCGAGCGGGCTGGGCGGGATGGCTCCCCAGGGCGGCGTCGCCAAGCTCGACTTCGCCGACGCGCTGAAGACCTCCTTGCAGCAGGTCAGCAACACCCAGAAGACCGCGGAAGAACTGGGCCAGCGATTTGCGATGGGTGATGATACCGTGAGTTTGTCCGACACGATGATCGCGATGCAGAAATCCAGCATCGCATTCCAGGGAACGGTGCAAGTACGCAACAAACTGGTGTCAGCCTATCACGACATCATGAACATGCAGGTCTAAACGGCAACCCAACATCGGGGTCAGGTAGTTGCAGCGCTGCTCGCCGGTGCGCTAAGCTGCGCCGATGAAATCCGACATCCACCCCGAAGCGGTCGTCGCGCCGGGTTATCTTGCCAACCACGCGGCGCGCGTGTTCAACCGCCTGGTCGATGCGCGCCTGCGCGACCACGGACTGAGCCTGGCGCTGATCGCGCCGCTCCTGTATCTCTCCTGGAAAGGTTCCATGCTGCAGCGCGACCTGGTGCGTGGCGTGGCCGTGAAACAGCCGGCAATGGTTGCCTTGCTAGACAAGCTCGAAGGCATGGCCCTGGTGCAACGGGAAATCGTGCAGACCGACAAGCGTTCCGCCATGGTGCGCCTGACCGCCGCCGGCGAGGAAGCGGCCGCCGTCGGCCGGCGCGTGCTGGTCGAGGTCAACGAGGTCGGCGTCGCCGGCTTCACGCAGGCCGAGGCGGCGCAGTGCGTCAGCCTGCTCACGCGTCTGATTGACAACCTGGACCCGGCGGAAAAATAATATCAGGTATGATATTTCCTCCATCCCGAGGAGATCATCATGGCCGCTCGCATACTCGTCACCGGCGCCAGCGTCGCCGGCAATACCGCCGCCTGGTGGCTCACCAAACATGGCTTCGAGGTCGAGGTCGTCGAACGCGCGCCGGAATTTCGCGGCGGCGGCCAGAACGTCGACGTGCGCGGCAATGCGCGCGAGGTCTTGCGCAGGATGGGGCTGGAGGAGCAGGCCTTCGCCCTGCGCACGGTGGAAGAGGGCACCGCCTGGGTGACCGAGGACGACAGCGAGGTCGCCCGTTTCGAGGCCGGTGACGAGGAGGGCGACAGCGGCCCGACCGCCGAGCTGGAGATCCTGCGCGGCGACATCGCCCGCCTCATCTACGACGCCGTGTGCGAACGCGCGGCGTTCCGCTTCGGCGACCGCGTCAAGGGCCTGGAACAGGATGCGTCCGGCGTCGACGTGACGTTCGAGAGCGGGCGCCAGGCGCGCTACGACCTGGTGGTGGTCGCGGAAGGCGTCGGCTCCGCGACCCGCGAACTGGTCTTCCCCGGCGAAAACACGCCGCGCTGGATGGACATCACGATCGCCTACTTCAGCATCCCCGGCCAGCCCGGCGACAGCGACTATGCGCGCCAGTACAACACCACCGGCGGCCGCGGCGCCACGCTCAAGCCGGGGCGCAACGGCAGGCTCGGCGCCTACCTCGGCGTCCAGAAGAAGCCGGAAGGCGAGAACGAGTGGAGCGAAGAGGAGCAGCGCCGCTTCATCCACGCGCTGTTCGCGGACGAAGGCTGGGAATTCCCGCGCATCCTCGCCGCCATGCGCGACGTCGACGACTTCTATTTCGACGTGCTGCGCCAGGTGCACATGCCGCGCTGGTCGAACGGCCGGGTGGTGCTGACCGGCGACGCGGCCTGGTGCCCGACCCCGTTGTCCGGCATCGGCACCACGCTGGCCATGGTCGGCAGTTATGTGCTGGCGGGCGAAGTGTCGAAGGGCGGCGATCCGGCGGCGGCCCTGGCGCGGTACGAGCGTATGCTGCGGCCTTTCGTCGACGAAGGGCAGGGCTTGCCCAAGATCGTGCCGCGCCTGCTGTGGCCATACTCGAAAGCGGGACTGACGATCTTGCGCGCCGTGCTGCGGGTGGCGGGGACTTCGCTCGGCCAGAAGATCGTCAGCAAGGGATTCGCGCGCGATTCGAACAGTATCGATCTGCCGGACTACTGAGCGCTGGTGGAGTGTGTGTTTAGGGCAACAAAAGTTGCATATATGAATAACAATCTATTAAAATTTAGCAATCATTGATTCAAATCGGCAATTTGCTGATAGGATACGTAAAAATCTGGTGAAATTGACGATGAGGTTCCAGCTTCGCTCGACAATCAGCCAATATCGTCCAAGGAGCTTTCGCATGCGTATCCGTTCCATCCTGTCCTGCCTGTCCGTGCTGGCCATCATCACCGCCAATACTGCCGGCGCCGTTCCCCTGGTCGTCAACGGCAACTTCGAACTGATGACCAATGGCGGCAACAAGCAGCTGTCGAGCAAACCGCTCAACGTGGCCAATCGCACCACCCTGGTCGGGTGGACCAGCAGCAATGGCAACGACGGCGGCTACAACTTTGTGCTCGACACCGGGCTGATCACGACCGGGGCCTCGGCCATCGCGCTCAAGAAGTACGAATCCGTGGTCAGCCACGGCAACGTGTTCGCTTCCGACGCCCTGTATTACCCGGGTGTGCTGTCCCAGTCGATCACCGGCCTGACCCCGGGCGCCTCTTACCTCCTCAGCTTCGATTACGCGTTGGGACAGCAGTCGGGCTTCGACGGCCCCAACCTGAACAATTTCTGGCACGTCGGCTTCGGCAAGGCCGTCCAGGATTCAAAAAAGCTGTCGATCGAGAACGGCGGCTTCAGCGGCTGGCAGACGGCGACCATGAAGTTCACCGCGGAAAGCGCCGACCAGGTGCTGTCCTTCCTGGCCCTGAGCAATTCGCCGGGCGCGCCGCCCTTCATGCTGCTCGATAACGTCGACCTGCGCGCCGACGTGCCCGAACCGTCGACCGTCAGCATGATGATGCTGGGCGGCTTCGGCCTGCTGGGCTTCATGGCGCGCCGCCGCAAGGCGACCGCGCAGTAAGGATCGCCGCACGATGAGCCTGCCGGTCCAGGAAATGCTCGTCGGCGCCGCGCGCCTGTGGGTCTGGCTGGCGCTCCTGACGGCGATCTTCGTGCCGCTCGAGCGCTGGTTCGGCAGGCGCGCCGCGCCCGTGCCGCGGGCGGAGCTGCGCCACAACCTGGTCTATTACTTCATCAGCAGCCTGGTGCCGGTCGTCCTGCTGAGCGCGCCGATCGCGCTGCTCGCGGCGCTGCTCCAGCCCCTGGTGCCGGACGCCGTGCGCACGGCCGTGCACGGCCTGCCCACCGCGGCGCGGATCGCGCTGGCCTTCGTGGTCGCGGAAACCGGCTTCTACTGGGGCCATCGCCTGAGCCACGAGATCCCCTGGCTGTGGCGCTTCCACGCCGTCCACCACAGCACCGAACAGATGTACTTCATGGCCAACACGCGCTCGCATCCGGTCGACATGATCGTCACCCGCCTGTGCGGCGTGGTGCCGCTCCTGCTGCTGGGCCTGGCCGGCCCGAACGCCGCGGGCAGCGCCATGCCGGCGCTGCTGCTGGTGCTCGGCACCTTCTGGGGCTTCTTCATCCACGCCGACCTGCGCTGGCGCCTGGGGCCGCTGGAATGGCTGGTCAGCACGCCCGCTTTTCACCACTGGCACCACAGCCGGCGCGAGCACATCAACCGCAACTACGCGCCGACTCTCCCCGTGCTCGACCGCCTGTTCGGCACCCATTACCTGCCGCGCCACTGGCCGGAAGAGGTCGGCCTCGACGCGCCGCAGGCGGATACGCTGGCGGGGCAGCTGCTCGACCCGCTGGTCCCGCACAGGAAGACGGCGTAGGGAGGAAATTTCCTCAGTTGTGGATGTACTTGGCGAACACGTCGCTGAAGTCGCGCTTGGTGTGCGTGTCCAGCATGGCGGTGTTGAGCGCTTCCAGCAGCTCGCCGTACTGGCTCACCAGGCTGCCCGCGCCCGGCGCGATGTTGAGCTTGTGCACCGAGGCCGTGGCGTCGAGGGTGCGCAGGGCGTTGTCGCGGCAGACCGCGTCGCGTTTCTGCTGCTTGCCGATGGTGATCAAGGCCTTGTAGATGTCCTTGAGCTGTTCGATGTGGGCCTTCTTGACGTCGATCGAAAATTTCACGTCGTCCAGGTTGAACTTGAGTTCGATGTCCAGGTCGAGCGTGCCGGCGGTCTCGATGCTGACGCTGGAGATCTTGTGCGAGGCATAGTCGTAGCGCTTGATCGAGCGCTTCGAGGACACCGCCGAGTCGCCGTCCACGTGGACCAGCGCCAGGTTCGTAAAGCAGTACTCGTCCTTCTTGCTCTTGATGAGGAAGAAGATCTGCTCGCCGTCCTCGTTGAACAGGTAGTCGTCCGCATCGACCTTGCTGTAGTCGGCCGGGCCGACGATGACGCCGATATCGCTGATGCCCAGTGCTTCCGCCGCCAGTTTCTTGAACATGTCCGTGCTCCCGTGTTGAAACCGTCCACCTTACCACTCTTGGCATGAGGCAAATATCCCCCGGCTGCGGGAATTCACGCTTTTTCTTGATTAATCTCTAGACGCACGCGATTTCATGCCATTCGCATTGGGCTCTTCCTCTTTCGGCCAGTCGAGCCGCGCCAGGTAAGCGCGCAGCAGCGCCGCCCGCTGTGGACGGAACAGTTCGCCGGTCTGCTCGGCGGACTCGATGCGCTCGAGCCGGAACATGCGGAAATCCTGGCGCAGGCAGCAGCGCGCCAGCAGGACCAGGATGTTTTCCAGGTACATGATGGCCAGCGGCCACACCGTGCGCTCGCTGGCTTCTCCGTTGCGATCGGTGTAGCGGATCCGCAGCGCGCGCTCGCGCCAGCAGGCATCGCGGATGAGGGCCATGTCGGGCAGGGGCGGAAAGCGTTGCCCGAAGCGGTGCGCCTGCGATACCGCGTGCAGCAGGTGCTGCTGGGCCAACGAGGGCAGGGTGGCGGCGATTTTCGCCAGCGCGGCATTGGCCGCCCCGGCCAGGGCCGGGTCGCCCATCTGCCGTACTTCGGCCAGGCCCAGCACCAGCGCTTCGATTTCGATGCGGTCGAACATCTGCGGCGGCAGGGCGCCGTCCTCGACCAGGGTGTAGCCGTAGCCGCGCTCGCCGCCGATCCCGGCGCCCGACGCCCGCAGGCTGTCGATGTCGCGATAGACCGAACGCACCGATACGCCGGTTTCCTGCGCCAGGCGGGCGGCGGTGACGGGCGCGGGCAGGGTGCGCAGGGCTTGCAGCAGGCGGAACAGGCGTTCGGAGCGGGACATCGGCAACTGACAATTCCTGGCAGTAGAGGTGGATATAGTAACAGCCATTCCAGCGCTGCGGCACCGGGCCGCAGCCGGATATCGATAAGGAAAACCATGTCCATCACCGTCACCCCGCACCTCAACTTCCAGGGCCAGGCGCGCGCCGCGCTCGCTTTTTACCACGCCGTGTTCGGCGGCCAGCTGGCGCTCGTCACCTATGCCGACATGGGCAATGTCCAGGATCCGGTCGATGCCGAGCACATCATCTGGGGCCAGGTTGCGGCCGCCGACGGCTTTCGCATCATGGCCTGCGACCTTGCCAGCGGCACGCCATGGCAGCCGGGCGAGAACGCCTGTTTCGTCTCGCTGCGAGGGAAGGACGCCAAGGAACTTGCGCGGCGTTGGGAAAGCCTGGCCGTCGGCGCGGCCGTGCTGCGCGACCTGAGCCCGGCGCCGTGGACGCCGCTCTACGGCATGCTGAAGGACCGCTTCGGCATCACCTGGGTGGTCGACGTCGAGCCGGCGCCGCGCGGCGCTTGAGCCGTTTCAGTGCAGCCGGCGCAGCCCGTGCGCCGGTTTCTGGACGGGCAAGGCTTGCGCCTCGCGCAGCACCTGCCCCGCGCACCAGGCTTCCAGCTCGGCCAGCGGCAGCGGACGGCTGAAATGGTAGCCCTGGCCGAGGTGGCAGCCGCGTTCGCGCAGATAGCGCAGGGCGGCCTCGGTCTCGATGCCCTCGGCCACCAGTTCCAGGTCGAGGCTGCGCGACAGGGCGATCACGGCGTCGATGACGGCGCGGCTGGCCCGGTCGCTGCCGATGCGGCGCACGAAGGACTGGTCGATCTTGAGCTTGTCGAGCGGCAGGGTGGACAGGCTGGCGAGGCTGGAATAGCCGGTGCCGAAGTCGTCCAGCGCGATCTTGACCCCCAGCGCCTTGATCTCCTGCAGGACCGCGATCGCCTCCGCCAGGTTTTCCATCACCGCGGTCTCGGTCACTTCGATCATTACCCGGCGCGGCGCGATGCCGGACGCGGCGAGCAGCCGGCGCACGAAGGCGGCGAAGCCGGGGCGCCGGAACTGCAGCGGCGAGACGTTGATCGAGACCGACAGCGGCAAGCCGCGGCTGTGCCAGTCGGCCAGCTGGGCGCATGCGGCGCGCGCCACCCATTCGCCGAGCGGGGCGATCAGTCCGCAGGATTCGGCCACCGGGACGAAGGTGGCCGGGCCCACCGGCGGCGCCACGTCGTCTTCCAGGCGCAGCAGGGCTTCCACGCCCTCGACCGCGCCGGTAGCGAGGTTGACGATCGGCTGGTAGTGCAGGCGCAGGCCGTCGCCGTCGAGGGCGGACTGCAGGCGCCGCTCCACGTCCAGCGTGAACTGGGCCTGGGCGCCCATCTCGGCCGAGTAGAACACGTAGCCGGCCCGGCCCTTGCCCTTGGCCTGCAGCATCGCCATGTCGGCGGCGTGCACCACGGCGTCCGGATTCAGGCCATCCTCGGGAAAGCGGCTGATGCCGATCGAGGCCGACAGCGCGACGTCGAGTTTGTCGATCCGCAGTGGCTGCGCGACGGCGGCCAGGATCGCCGCCGCGCGCTCGCGCGCCTCGCAGGGGGCGCCGGGGACGCAGCGCGCCACCAGCATGAATTCGTCGCCGCCGATGCGCGCCAGCAGGTCGCCGGGTGCGGCGCAGCTGCGCAGCCGGCGCGCGATCTCGGCCAGCACCGCGTCGCCGACCTCGTGTCCGTGCACGTCGTTGACCGGCTTGAAGCGGTCGAGGTCGATGAACAGCAGGGCGCCGCCGGGCGCGCCGGCGCGCGCCTTCTCCAGCGCGTCCTCGAGGAAACCCGAGGCCTGGGTGCGGTTGGCGAGCCGGGTCAGCGGATCGTGCGTGGCGGCCCAGCGTAGCGCCTGCTCGGCCTGGCGCCGTTCGCGGATGTCGCGCGGGATGACGTGCACCAGCCATTCGCCGCCGTGCTCGAGCACGGTGGCGGTGATCTCGACCGGAATCTCGGCGCCGTCCCGGCAGCGGTAGACGCGCTCGAAGGGTGGCGGCGAGTTCGTACGGTATCGCGCGAACACGGCGGCCAGCTGCTGCGGCGTGGCGTGCGGGTCGATCCGGTACAGCGTCATCTCCAGCAGTTCGGCATTGGTGTAGCCGAGGCGCTCGGCCGCCATCCGGTTGGCGTAGCGGATCCGGCCCCGTTCGTCGAGCAGCAGCAGCATCTCGTTGGCGTGCTCGACGAAAAACTTGAATTGCTGCAGTTCCTCGCGCTGGGCGCCGAGCACCGCGTCGCGCTCGCGCAGCAGGGCGGCGGCGCGTTCGATGGCGGCGCCGACTTCGGCCGCTTCGGCCAGCGCCACCTGCGGCACCGCCAGCGCCTCGCCGCGCCCGAGCGCGGCGGCCGGCTCGGTCAGGGCCTGGATCGAGCCGGCGATGCGGCGGCTCATGTGGCGCGCCAGCAGCAGGCCTGCGCTGCCCAGCAGCAGGGCCAGGGCCGCGACGTGGCCCAGCTTGCGCCACAGCGGCGCGGTCAGCTCGGCCAGCGGCACGCCGATGATCGCCGTGTAGCCGGTGCGCGGCGAGCGCGCGAAGGCGGTCAGGTTGGGCACGCCGTCGCGGCTGACGGTTTCCAGCACGCCCGACGGCTGCCGCGCGAACGCCTGCAGCAGGCGCTCGCGCGCCGGCTGGCCCACGAAGCGGGTGGCGTTGCGGCTGCGGCCGGCGATGATGCCGCCGCGGTCGAACACGGTGGCCAGCCAGCCAGGCGGAAGCTGGCGCCCGGCCAGCATCGCGCTCAGGTTGGTCGACGGGATCGCGACCGCCAGCACGCCGGTGATGTCCGCCGTGCCCTTGCCCGTGCTGCCCGTCGCACCGTGCACCGGAACGTACACGCCGAAGGCGGGCGCGCCGTGGGAGGGGGCGGCGGCGAGATTCGACACCACCGTTTCGCCGTGGCGCACGACGCGCTCGATGGCCGCGCGATGCGACCCGTCCTGGGCGCCGCCGGGCGCCGGCCGGCCCGCCTCCGCCGACAGGCTCAGCACCAGGCTGCCGTCGGGACGGTAGAGCAGGATGGCGCTTCCCATGCCGGCCGCGCCCAGCGCGCGGGTAGCGTGGCGCGCGAAGCCGGGCAGGTCGCCGGCGGCGATTTCGTCGGACGCGGCCAGGGTGCCGGCCAGCGCCTGCGCGCCCAGCAGCCAAGCGTCGACGTCGTGCGAAAGCGCACGCGCCGCCGCGGCGGTTTCGCCGGCCGAGCGCGCCCGTTCTTCGCGGTATTCCCACACCAGCATGGTGCCGATCCCGGCAATGCCCGGCAACAGGCAGGCCAGCACCAGCGCGCGCAGGTGCCTGGCGACGGAATAGCGGCGGCGTGCGCCTGGCAGGGTGATCATGGCTGGCCGTCCCGGAGGAACAGCCCAGTGTGCTTCCTCATGTCGTTGATTGGCTAAACGCCTTTTTACGAGAGGAAACTATTTTACGTCAATAAATGACGAAATCGGAAAAATCGATAATGTAAACTATCGAAATCGATGTGGATTTGCAACTATGCGGGCGTGCAGAGGCGGCCGCTCGGACTGGCGGCGCGGCGGGAGGACGAAGGGCCGGGCGCGTCAGGCCGCCCGCTGTTCCTTGCGGCGGAAGGTGACGGGAATCGAACCGTCGCGCGGGGCCGGTTCCGGCAGCAGCGAAGCCAGGGTGTGGCGGTCGAGTTCGGCCAGGTAGGCCGCGGTGGCGTTGCTCAGTACGCCCTTCAGGGCGCAGGCCTTGACCAGGCCGCAGGGGTTGCCTTCCGGGTCGAAGCACTCGGCCATGTAGAAGTCGCTCTCGCTCTGGCGGACCACGGCGCCGATATTGATGTCCTCGGGCTTGTGGGCCAGCCGGAAACCGCCGTTGCGGCCGCGGACGGTTTCGATGACGCCGTTGCGGCCCAGCTCGTGCACCACTTTCATCAGGTGGTTCTTCGAGATGCTGTGCAGGTCCGCGATCTCCTGGATCGTCACCAGGCGGCCCGGATTGCTGCCCAGGTGGAGCAGGGTCCGCAGTGTGTAATCGGTAAAGGAAGTCAGACGCATCGACCAAGTATACAGCATCGCCCGTTCTATTGCCCGTTATGCATATAAACCGGTAATTACAAACGATTACTTGTCTTCTTGTTCTTGTCGTTCCAATATGTCGGAGGCGGGACCACGTGAGGCCGCGCCATTGTCCGCTGCCACCAGCAGGAGTACCTACATGCAAGCGCCAACTACCGCCATCCACATCATGCACGCCGATCCGATCATGACGGTCGGGATGCACACCATCCTGGCCGAACAGCCGGGCCTGCGCGTGACCTCGCAGCTGCGCCAGCCGGAGGCGCAGCGCGTCGCCCGCGTGCTGGTGGCCGACTATGACACGGGCGTCGCGCTGGCACGCCAGGGCGTCGGCGCCCAGGCGCCCGCGGTGCTGGTGGTGAGCCAGTTCGACAAGGAGTGGGAAGTGCGCATCGCGATGGACGCCGGGGTGGCCGGCTACCTGCCGCAGTCCTGCGCTCCGGACGAGCTGGGCCACGCCGTCGGCCTGCTGGTGCGCGGCCAGCGCTACCTGAGCGAATCGATGACGCGCAGCGTGGCCGAGAGCCTGACGCGCGAAGCGCTCACCGGCCGCGAGACCGACGTCCTGCAACTGCTGGCGCAGGGCTGCTGCAACAAGTCGATCGCGCGCAAGCTCGGCATCGGCGTCGGCACCGTGAAAACCCACGTGAAGGGCGTGATGAGCAAGCTCGACGCCACCGCGCGCACCCATGCGGTGGTGGTGGCGACCCAGCGCGGCCTGATCCGCCCCGGGACCGGCCCGATCCAGCTTTGAACGATCCCGGCTACTCCGGACCGGCCTTTACTGTCCATTGGCCGCGCCGCCCGAAGGCGTAGCAGTGCTTGCCGGCGCGCTTGGCGGCGTACATCGCACTGTCGGCGCGCGCCAGCAGGGTGTCGACGCTTTCGCCGGGCGTGGCCAGCGCCAGGCCGACGCTGGCCGTGACCGGATTGCATCCCTGCGGCAGGGCATAGGGCAGGCTGGCGGCGCCGAGGATGACGGCGCACAGCGCCTCGGCGTCTTCGCCCGTCTCCAGCAGCACCACGAACTCGTCGCCCGCCAGGCGCGCCGCCAGGCCCTGTTCCCCGACCGTCGCCAGCAGGCGCCGGCTGAATTCGATCAGCACCGCATCGCCGGCATCGTGGCCGAAGACGTCGTTGACCGCCTTGAACCCGTCCAGGTCGATGAACAGCACGGCCGGCGCGGCGCCCGGCATCGCCAGGGCCAGCTGCAGTCGGCTTATGAACTCGTAGCGGTTGGGCAGGCCGGTGAGGAAATCGTGGGTGGCGCGGTAGTGCAGCTGGTCGGACAGGCGGCGCTGCTTCGAGACGTCGCGCAGGAAGGCGTGGAACCAGGGCTCGCCGTCGAGCAGCACCACGCCGACCGAGAATTCGACCAGGATCTCGCTACCGTCCTTGCGCAGCGCCGGCACCTCGACCCGCTTGTGCGCCGGCAGGACGGGGGCGTGGGCGCAGCTGCGGAGAAAAGCCGCCATGCCGTCCAGGTGGGCCTGGCGCAGGCGCGCCGGGGCCAGCAGATCGGCCATCGGCTGGCCGATGATGTCGTTCGCGCTCCAGCCGAAGGTGGTCTCGGCCTGGCGGTTCCACTCGGTGACCACGCCGTGCCGGTCCATGCCGAGGAAAGCGTCGTTGGCGTGCTCGATCAGCAGCCGGATCTTCTGTTCCTGGCCGCGCAGGCGCGCCTCGTTCTCGATCTGCTCGGTGACGTCGCGGCCCGAGGCGAACAGGCGGCCATCCGGGCCCAGCCGGTTGCTCCACTCGATCCAGCGCCAGCTGCCGTCCGCGTGGCGCTGGCGATTGCGCATGCGGTGCACCGGCCCGCCTTCCGTCAGGCCCTGCAGCAGATCGCGGGTGTGCGCGAGGTCGTCCGGGTGGATCATCTCGTAATAGGGACGCGCCAGCAACGTGGCCTCGTCCCAGCCCAGCACCTCGCGCCAGGCCGGATTGACCTGCAGCAGCGCGCCTTCGGTCGTGGCCACCGCCAGCAGGTCGGGCGACAGCGCGAACAGGGCGTCGCGCTCTTCCTGCGCGCGCTTCTGCGCCGTGATGTCGACCACCTGCACGAAGAAGCACAGCGGCGCGCCGCAGCTCTCGCGGCCGAGCGTGACGTTCAGCAGGCCCCAGACGATGGCGCCGCCCGGCTGGCGGTAGCGCTTCTCCAGCTGGCAGGAGGCGAGTTCGCCGGACAACAGGCGCGCGGCCAGCGCGCGGTCCTGCGGCAGCTCGTCGAGCACGGCGATGTCGTGGAATGTCAGGGCCAGCAGCTCGTCGCGGCGGTAGCCGAGCATGGCGCACAGCGCCGCGTTCACTTCCAGCCAGCGGCCGTCCAGCCCCACCAGGGCCATGCCCACGGCGGATTGGTCGAAGGCGGCGGAGAAGTGGGCTGGCGAAAGACTGTTCGGCATCGGCGTTACGCGTGAACGGGATCGCCTAGTGTAGCCGACCCGGATGCGGGTCGAAGCTACGTAGCAGTACGTAGGGGCAGGATCAGGCCAGTCCCGCCAGGCGCGCGTTGCGCTCGCGCTCCAGCTTGGTGATGTAGCGCTGCACCGCGGCGTCGCCGCCGCGCGACATGTTCACGAACTGCAGCCCGATGCGGCGGCTGGTCTTGTTGTTCAGCATGGTCATGTCGAGCGAGTTGCGCACCTGCAGCGTGACGCTGACCGGACCGATCTCCGGCAGCTCGATGCGGCAGTTCGGCAGGTCTTCGCCGATGACCGTGCTGAGCTGGTTCTTGTGGTCGATCACCGCGATGCCGCCGCAGCTGATGTCGTGCAGCGGGAACGCCGCGCTACCCAGGCCCAGTTCGAGCGGCAGCGGCAGGATCGCGCGCACCGGGTTCGACACCGGGGTCTCCATGCGGTAGAACTCGCGGCGCTGCAGGCGGATCAGGGTCGCCGGGATGTCGGCGCGCAGCGCGGCATTGCCTTCGAACAGGGTTGGCGCAAGCCCTTCGGCGGTGAACAGGATGCGGATCTTGTCGAGGTAGGTCTCGCAGCGCACTTTGCCGGCAGACAGGATGCGCTCGTTCTGCTCGCGGTCGATCGAGCGGTCCAGCACCATGGTGCCGGCGTCCGGGTCGACCGCCAGGATGGTGGTGACGCAGACGTCCGCCTCGCCCTTGACCAGCATGCGCACCAGCTGGTGCTTCTCGCCGATCTGGCGCAGCAGGGCGACGATCTCACGGCGCGACCCCACCTCGTAGTCGTGCCAGTTGTCCAGTTCCTGATTATTCATTGCTTGGTTCGGCCTTCGCCGCATCGTCCAGGTTGAGGTGGGGCGTCGGATCCGGGGCAGGCGGCAGTGGCGCTCCCTGTTTTTGAGCCGACTCAATATGATATAGCCATGCCAACAGTTCCGCAATTGCGCGATACAGGGCGGGCGGAATTTCGCGGTCCAGGTCCACGCCCATCAGGAGCTGCACCAGTTCTTTCGATTCGTGCACGAACACGCCGGCTTCCCTGGCGCGCTGCATGATCTGCTCGGCGACCAGGCCCTGGCCCTTGGCCACCACCTTCGGCGCCGGGTCGCCCTTTCCGTAGGCCAGCGCGACGGCGCTCTGGCGGCGCTTGTCCTGAGGGGCGTTCACGGCGCGTCTTGACTGCCGGTGGCGCGCACCTCGAAGGCGGCCAGCGGCGTGCCGGCGGCGTCCAGGGCGCCGGCCAGGCTCGCCTGGTTGCGGCGCAGCAGGGCGGCGCTGTCGTCGCCGGCGGAGACGCGCAGCTGCAGGGCGCCGCCATGCAGGGTCAGGCGCGCGTCGACCTCGCCCAGGCCGGGGAAATTCAGGCGCAGGCGGCTGTGCCAGGCGCGCTCTTCGGTTCCGCCCCCGTCTCCTTGCCCCTCGTTCTCGACCTCGCGCCCTAGCTCGAGCCGCATCGGCTGTGCGGGCCACAGATTGCCCTGCCAGGCGACTTGCGCCTGCTCTTGCGTGGCCAGCTGCAGGTTGATGAACTGGGCGGTGGCCGGGTCGTTCGCTTGCGGGCGCTGGCCTTCGCGCGCGGCCTGCTGCTGCGGTTCGGCGTTCAGGTCGGACAGTGCGCGCCCGCCCTGCGCCCATTCGGCCACGTGCGATTCGTAGAACAGGCCGCTCTTGCCGACGGCCTGCTGCAGGCCCTGGGCGATGCCGGCGGCGTCACCGGTGGGCGCGCCTACGACCGGGGCGCGGCCCAGCGCCGCGGTCTGCGGCGACTCGGCCTTCGCCGCGGCGGCCAGCACGCCGCCGATCGCCTGGCCGGTGCGGCTGAGCGTGGTGTTCCGGGCTTCGGCGCCGCCGGGCAGGGCCGCGGCGCCGCCGGCCGCGGCTTGCAGCAGGGCGGTGGCGCGCGCCACGCTGGCGGCGGTGGCGCCCTCGCGCATCAGGAGCGGCGCCTTGGCCGGGTCGGCGCCTTCGGGCAGCGGCGGGCCGGCTTCGCTGAACACCGGGTTGCCGGTGCCGATCTGGAAGGTCGGGCGCGGCTGCACCGAGACCAGGGTCAGCGGCACGTCGGCGCCGACCCTGGCGCCGGGCGGGAGCAGCATGCGGGTGGGGATGTCGGCGACCTTGACGACGAAGCTGCCGTCGGTCAGCCTGGTGAGGACTTCACCGTGCAGCGCCTTGCCCAGCTGGGGAGCGAGGGCGCGCTGCAGGGCTTGCTGGCGCGGATCGGCGAGCCCCTCGGCCGGCCTGGCCGGCGCGGTGGGCTGGACGGTGGAGACGAGCTCGCGCGGCAGCATGCGGTGCTACAAACAGGCCAGCGGCCTCAGATGCCGTAGGCGCGGGCGACGCGGCGTTCGGTCGAGGTGTTGCCGATCATGGCCGACAGGCGCGCCATCCACGGGGTGGTCAGGTCGCGGATCTGGCGGTCGGCGTCCAGCATGCGGCGGATCGCGTCGACCTTCTTGACGCGCTGGGCGCCGGCCAGCGGCTGCGGCTCGCTGGATGTCAGCTGGCGCAGGTGCAGGGCGTGCTGCTGCTCGAGCAGGGCCAGGCGGTCCCAGTCGTTGTCGTTGGCGGCGCGCAGCATCTGGTCGCTGATCACGGCCATGATTTCGTAGGTCTCGACGATATCTTCGCTGGTCATTTGCATTTGCGACATGGTTCAGGCACTCATCAGGGACGGGGTACGCAGTTGGGCTGCCGGCGCGGCGGCGGCGGCCGGCGCGGCCTGGCCGGCCTGCGGATCGATCGCGTTCCAGGCGTCGCGCAGGTCGGACAGCAGGGCATGGGCTTCGTCCAGGATGCCCTGGTCGTTTTCCAGGTTGGCCTTGAACAGGCGCGCGCTGATGTATTCGTACAGGGCGTCGAGATTCTGGGCGATCTCGCCGCCGACCTTCTTGTCGAGGGCGGCGCGCAGGCCGTTGTCGACGATGTTGATGGCCTTCGAAATGGCGGCGCCCTTGGCGGCGACGTTGCCCGATTTCAGGTTGGCGCCGGCGTTCAGGATCGACACCAGGGCGCCGTCGTACAGCATGACGATCAGCTTGTGGGGCGAGGCCGCGCTCACGCCGGTCTCGAGACCGACCTTGGCATAGGCGTTGACGCCGCGTTGCATGGAACCAAACATGTTCTTCTCCAGGATATGGATTGTTTAGCTGTTGGCCGCGATGGCGGCCAGCTGCTGCGTTAAATAGGATTGCGTCCGCTGCATCGAGGCAAGCATCGAATCGAGCGCGGTGAACTGCGCGCGATAGCGTTTTTCGGTTTGCTCGAGGCGTTCGGTGAAGCGCACGCGCTCCTTGTCGACCGCCTTGATCGAGACGTTCAGGCCGTCGGCCTTGTTGGTGATCAGGCCTTCCTTGCCCATGAAGCTGGTGGCCAGGTTGTTCAGCTGGTAGGCGTAGCCCTGGGTGAAGCTGATGGTGCCGCGTTCGCCCGCCGCGCCGTCGGTGACGTCGATCTTCAGGCCCTCGGCCTTGGAGCCGGCGGCCGCGGTCAGGGTCTGGCCGTTGCCGGTGGCGGGGGCGCCGCCGATGGTGCCGGCCACGTCCTTGCCCTTGTTGAACTTCGGCTCGGCGCCGAACACCTCTTCGACCGTGGAGCCGCCGGCGATGTTCTCGATCGTCAGGTTGGAAGCGCTGCCCCATTTGGTCGAGGACAGCGACAGCTTGCCGTCCTCGAGCTTGGTCTCGACGGTGTCGCCGTTCTCCATGAAGTTCGAGGTGCCGTTGATCGCGGCGCGGATCATCGAGGCCAGCTGGTCCGGCGTGTAGGTGCCGGCGTTGAGCTTGACGGTCGCGGTGCGCTTGGCGCTTTCCGGGTCAGTCTGGTTCAGGGTCACCAGCCAGCTGGTGTTGGGAGCGATGGTGGTGGTGGCGGCCAGCGCGTCCTTGCTGGTGACGTTGCCCTTGCTCGCCATCTCGGTGATGTTCACCGCATAGCTGCCGGGCTGGGTCTTGGCGGTCGAGTTGTTGAACTTGATGTTGGCGTCCGAGGCCTTGCCGACCGCGGCGAACAGGCCGCTGATCTCGCTGAAGTTCTCGGTCATCGCCTTGTTCAGCTTGCTCGAATCGACGGCCAGGCTGCCATCCTTCTGGAAGGTGATGCCGACCTGGCTCAGGGTAGTCAGCTTGCCGTCGCCGACCGCGGTGCCGAGCAGGCCGCGCAGCTGGGTCTGGACCGAGCGCACCGTCGAGTCGCCCACCAGCGGACCGCCCTTCTTGGTGGTGGCGTCGTAGGCCGTCAGGCTCTTCATGGTGCTGTTGAGCGTGTTGTAGGCCTTCACGAACGCATCCACGCTGTTCTTGACCGCGTTGGTGTCCTTGGCGATGGTGACGTTGCTTTTGCCGGTCTGGCTCACGTCCAGGGTCACGCCCTGGATCGCGCCGCTGACGTTGTTGGTGTCGCTGGTGACGGCCACGCCGTTCACGTCCAGCTTGGCGCTCTGGGCCGCGCTGGTCTGCTTCAGGCCCTGGGCGCCGGCAGGGTCGTAGCCGAGCAGGGCCTGCAGCGCCGGGTCGGCATCCACGCCGGCCTCGCCGCTGACGCTGATCTTCATCGACGACTTCTCGCCGGTCTTGGTCGAGGTCAGCACCAGGCGGTAGGGCTCGGCGCTGCCGTCCGAGACGATGCTGGCCTGCACGCCGATATTCGCCTTGTTGATGGCGTCGCGGATGCCCTGCAGCGACTGGTCGCCGGCTTCCAGCGTGACCACGCCGCTGGCCTTGTCGCCGTCCTGGGCGAAGCCGGCGCCGATGTAGCTGCCGTTGCTGCCCGCGGTGAGACCGGCCAGGGCAGGCTTGCTGCCGCCGACCGAGATCGCGTTGCCGCTGCTCGAGCTGAGGCTGACGCCGGCGGTGACGGTGGTGGTCATGCCGTTGTTGGCCGTGCCGCTGTTGTTCAGACCGCCGGTAACGGCGCCTTCGACGCTTTCGCTGACCGTGATATTGGCGCCCTCGGCCGAGAAGAACTGCAGGTCGCCATTGGCGGCCGAACCGGTGAAGGTGATGCCGGCCGCGCTCAGGGCCTGGGTGGTCGCGTTGTTGCCGCTGAGGGCGTCGTCGATCGAGGCCGCGCTCACGCTGCCCGCCGCGCCGGCCGCGATGCCGCCTTCCTGGGCCGCGATCCTGACGCCGCCCACCGACAGCGAATAGCTGGCGCCGGCGGCGGTCGTCACCGCGCCGAAACTGGCCGCGCCCGCGCCGCCGAACATGGTGGCGCTGGTGGCGGTCTGCTGGGCCACGGCGGTGACGCCGGTGTCCTCGGTTTCGGCATTGATGGCCGCGGCCAGGGCCTGGGCGCTGCGGGTGGTATTGCTGGTGGTGATCGCGGTGCCGTTGATGGTCAGCGAGCCGTTGGCGATGCCGGTGCTGGCCACCGCGGCGCTCAGGGCGCTGGCATCGACGCCGTAGCGGCCGCCCGAGGTGGTGCCGAACTGGAAGGTCAGGGTGGTCTTGGCGCCGCTGCCGATCGACGAGGTCATGCTGGCGTGGCCGGCGCTGTTGAGCGTCTGCGACTGGGCCAGCTGACTGACGCTGATCTTGTAGGTGCCGGGCGCCGCTTCGCTGGTGGCGCTGCCCTTGAGGATGTCGGGGTTCGAGACGCTGGCGCTGACCGCCTTGAAGGTGGCGGCGGAAGTCAGGGAAGACAGGGAACCCTGGAAGCTGCTCACTGCGCTGCTCAGTTTGCTCAATGCGTCGAGCTTGCTCTGGAACGCGGCGGTGCGGGTGTCGTACTTGGCAAGCGGCGCGGACTCGGCCGCCATCAGCCTACTGATGAGGTCGTCTACGTTGAGACCGGAACCGACGCCGGCTGAGGAAATGGCCACTTGTTTCTCCTACGAAAGTAGATAATGTAAGTCATTATCGACAGGAGCAAACCGGACTTGAGAGCAGGAATTACCTGCTTATTTGTGGCTTGGGGAAATATCTATACGAAACACAACGCCGCTCCTCGTGGGAGCGGCGTTTGCACGGTTGCTACAGGCTCAGGCTTTCTGGCTGATCAGGCGGCCCATGGCCTTGTCGAGCGACTTGGCGATCTCGAGCGCTTCGGTCGTCGGGATCTGGCGCACCACTTCCTTCGTGCTGACGTCGATGATCTTGACGACGGTCTGCTTGCTTTCGTCGTCGACCGAGAATTCGAGGCTGCGCGCCGCAGGCGGCATCGAACCGTTGATCTTCTTGACCGCCTCGTCGAGTTCCTTGCGCGAAGGCGGCTTTGCTTCCTGTTCCGCCGGAGCGGCGTCAGGCTGGCGCGTGGCGGGCGCGCGGGTGGCGATGCTGTCGGGCGCCGGCCGATCGTCGAGCTTCGGCGTGACGGACGCACCAAAAGGCTGGATGTTCATGATGGGACCCCAAACTGAAAAATCCCCGGCTGATCGGAATCAGCCGGGGAGCGTACTACGGCGCTAGGACTTCAGCGAATTAGCCACGCAGCAGGGACAGCACGCCGTTCGGCAGCGAGTTGGCCTGGGCCAGCATCGCGGTGCCTGCCTGCTGCAGGATCTGGCCGCGGGTCATGTTCGCGGTTTCAGCTGCGAAGTCGGTGTCGACGATGCGGCTCTTCGATGCCGACAGGTTCTCGGTGTTCGACTGCAGGCTCGAGATGGCCGACGAGAAGCGCGATTGCAGTGCACCGAACTCGGCGCGCTTGGTGTTCACGGTTGCCAGTGCTGCATCGGCAATCTTGATCGCTTGCTGGGCGCCGGCGAAGCTGCTGATGTCCAGCGACGCGACGGTCTTCATGTCCGAGCTCTTGGTTGCTGCCAGGCCCGAACCGGCGTCGACCAGCGAGAAGCTGCTTTCCGAGTCGAAGGTCACGTGACCGTTGGCAATACCCGTCGCTGCTGCGGTCTTCATGTCCAGGGTGCCAGCCACCAGTTCACCTTGGGCGGTGGTGGTGTCGGTCTTGTAGTTCTTCAGGTCCAGCTTGGTGTTGTTGGTGGTCTTGGCGTTCTTCAGGTCGATGTTTTCGCCGCTGGCGTGGGTCAGCTTGATGCCCTTGTTCTTGGCATCGTATTCAGCGGTCACACCGGTTTCGGCCGAACGTGCGTTGAAGGCCGAGATACCCGCTGCCAGGTCGGTTGCCGAGGTGCCGGCGCCGGTCGAGAAGGAGATCTTCACGGCGGTGCTGTTGTCGCCCTTCAGTTCCAGGGTGTAGCTTTCGCTCGCGCCCACTTCCAGCATGGTCTGGGTCTGTGCGCTGCCGGTCACGCCGGTGGAACCCGAGTTCTGGTTCACCGATGCGGCGATCGCCTTGGCGCTGGTGCCGCTGGCGGTAGCGGTGCCACGCGAACCGTTGATGGTGATGGCGCTGCCCGAAGCCAGGTTGCTGGTGGCGGTTGCCTGGACTGCATCGACTGCCACCTGGTTGTTGCCGTAGGCGCTGGTGGTGAAGTTCGAGCCCGACATCGAGATCAGTTCGTTTGCATTCGCGCCGACCTGGAAGTTCGAGGTGCCGCTGGTGCCGTCCAGCAGTTGCTGGCCGTTGAACGAAGTGGTGGTGGCGATACGGTTCAGTTCCGACGACAGCTGGGTGACTTCGGTCTGCAGTGCCTTGCGGTCGCTGGCCGAGTTCGAAGCGTTCGACGACTGGACGGCCAGTTCGCGGATACGCTGCAGGATGTCGCCCGAGTTTGCCAGAGCGCCTTCTGCGGTTTGTGCCATCGAGACGCCGTCGTTGGCGTTACGGGAAGCTTGGTTCATCCCGCGGATTTGCGAGTTCATGCGGTCCGAAATCGCCAGGCCAGCCGCATCGTCCTTTGCGCTGTTGATGCGCAGACCCGAGGACAGACGCTGCAGCGAGGTGGTCAGCGAGGTCTGCGACGAGGTCAGGTTACGTTGCGAGTTGA
Source organism: Massilia phyllostachyos (assembly GCF_021044825.1). Lineage (GTDB taxonomy): Bacteria > Pseudomonadota > Gammaproteobacteria > Burkholderiales > Burkholderiaceae_D > Telluria > Telluria phyllostachyos. The sequence continues at coordinate 1,176,475 of NZ_JAJNOC010000001.1, forward strand.
GCGAAGCGATGTTGGTGTTGATGACGGATGCCATGGTAATTCTCCAGACTTACTACTTTATGGGGCGGGCGACTGTACCCTGTTCACTTTGGTGCGCCACGCTGTTCCGTGACGATCACACCGCTGTTGATGCTGGTAACGGAGTGCCCCGTAAAAGCTTTATGGTGGGCAACGAAAATAAATCGGAGAAATTTCGCTCAAGTTTGGCGGTGCGCTGCGTCTAGACGACAGGGTTTTTGGGAACTTTAGGGCAAAAAAAGATTTATTTTTCTTCGAAAAAATCCTCAAGCCGGCCTTCAAGGCAAGAAAAAACGCGGCCGGAGCCGCGTTTCGATGTCATCCTGCCTAGCCAAATCAATAGCGCAGGAAGCCGTACAGCTTGTCCAGGCTGTCCCAGCCGCCGTTTCGCAGCGCCTCATTGGTCTGTTTGGCAAAACCCTGGTCGTGACGGAAGCGCCGGCAAAAGATCTGGACCGTTTCCACCAGGGTGTCGACGCCGGGCAGCGGCGCGTCGGCGGCGCATTGGGCGGCCAGCATCAGGCGCAGCAGGCCGTAGCGCGACACCAGTTGCAGATAGCTTTCGTAGGCGTCGGCGGCATCGAAGGGGAACAGGTGCAGGAACATCTCGTTGAGCACGTAGTGGTCGAGCAGGTGCGGGGCGGCCGCCAGCGCCTGCGGCAAGCGCTCCACGCCGCGGGTGTAGGCGGCCACCAGGCTCTCGATGCTGGCCACGCCGGTTTCCGGGTCGGCGCCCAGGTTGCTGGCCACGGCGTCGATCACGGCGCGCTGGCGCGCGGTGCGCCCCGGGGCTTCCTTGCCGCTCCACAAGGTGGCGAACACGATGGCCTGATCCTCGTGGTTCGGACGCAGGTCGCCCAGGGCGTCCAGCATGGCGCCGCTCTCGGCCAGGCGAGTGAATTCGTCCAGCAGCGCCGGGATGCCGGCGGCGCCGGCCGCCTTGCCCACCTGGCTCAGCTGCTCGCAGAAGACGCCCAGCAGGGCCAGGCGTTGCCACAGTTCCACGCCCTCCAGGCGCATCAGCTGCAGGCAGAAGATGCGCACATCGTGCAGCAGCTCGGGACTGACGGAGGCGCCGGCGTCCAGCCGGCGCACCTCGGCGCTGCGCACCGTGATCTGGTCTTCGACGAAGTCGAAGGCGTCCGGCGCCAGCAGCGCCTGGCGCGCCGCTTCCGGGCAGGACAGCTGCAGGGCCTGCTGGACCTGGCCGCCCAGACTGGCCGAGACGCGGGGATAGGTGAAGCAGGTGTGGGACAGGTGGCTTTCGTCCATGTGCTTGTGCACGCCGCACAGGCCATCGCGCATGATCGGGCAGGCGATCTCGCCCTCTGTCATCTCGATGCGTCCGTAGAAGGAGTCGCTGGCCCCGCTGCGCTGGCGCCGCAGGCTGGTCCCGAACACCTCCTGCAGTTCCGGATGGCGGCTCTGGCGGTAGGCGTTGAAGGTCTTCTTGTCGAGGGTGACGGTCCAGCCGGTGCAGCAATTGTCGGTGCAGGCCGAGCCGATGCAGCGGAAGCGGCTGACGTAGCGCGGCAGCAGGGCGGTATGGGTGCGGGTCGGGTGCAGGATGGCCATGATCTAGACAGGAAAATTCGATCCTGCCAGTGTATGCGGCCCTCCCGCCTCCTCAATCGGCGATGACGACCCGATTCTTGCCGCTATTCTTGGCTTGGTACATGGCGCGGTCGGCGCGCGCGGTGAGCGCGGCCTGGTCCTCGTTCGGATGGCGCAGCGCCACGCCGCAGGAAAAGGTGATCAGCATTTTCTCGTTATCGTGCAGGAAGAAGTGGCGGGTCAGCTCGCGCTGCACCCGCACCATGGCCGCCGCCGCCGCCTCGATGCTGGTCTCGGGCAGCAGGATCAGGAATTCCTCGCCGCCGAAGCGGGCGATCACGTCCATCGAGCGCAGGGTGTCGCGCACCACCTTCACCAGGTGCTTCAGGGCGCCGTCGCCGGCCAGGTGGCCGTAGGTGTCGTTGAGCTTCTTGAAATTGTCGAGGTCGAGCATGGCCACGCACAGTGGCGTGTTGCGGCGGTCGGCGCGCGCGCTCTCGCGCTCGAACACGTCGTCCAGGCCGCGGCGATTCAGGCTGCCGGTGAGCTGGTCTTCGCGCACCAGCTCGCTCATATGCTGCAGTTCGGATTCCAGCGCGCGGATGCGTTCCTCGGCTTCCTGCACCTCCTGGTGCACGGCGACCATCCGGTCGCGCGAGGCCAGCGCCTCGTCCTGGGCCGCGCGCATCTCGCGCAGCACCTCGTCCATCACCTCGTTCAGCTCGCCGATATTGGCGGCGCGGCCGATGCGCTCCGAGTAGCCGGCCAGCTTCGCATGGTGGTCGCCGGTCGACGCCGCCACCGAACCGAGGCGGTCGATGAAGGTCATCATCATGTTCTTCATGGTGGCGCGCACGTCCGAGATGCTGTGGCGCAGCTGGCCCTGCTTGAGGATCACGTCCTTCAGGCTGCGGGTCGCGTCTTCCAGCGAACGGGTGTCGAGCGGGCCGGCGATCAGGTCCTGCACGGCGGCGATCTGGCCGCGCATCCAGCTGTCGTCGTCGAGCAGCTCGGTGACGTTTTCCAGCAGCAGGCGGAACAGGCGCAGCAGCAGTTCGCGCTGCTCGGCGGCGTCGCCGCTCCTCAGCTCGATCTGGTAGCACAATTGCTTCAGGCGCCCGGACAGCTCGCCCATCTCGGTCTCGCCATGCGCGGTCTTGACGGCGGCGCCCAGCGCTTCGGCCTCCGCCACCTGGGCCGGTTCGCCGGCCAGCAGGGTCGCCAGCGCATAGGCCAGCGAGCGGCCCAGCATCTCGCGCAGGTGGCGCGCGTCCGGATCCTCGTCGCCCAGCGCCATCACCGGGGTGTTGCGGCGCAGGTGGCGCTCGGCTACCTGGCCCAGCACCTGGGCATAGCCGCTCCAGTCCTCGGTCTTGACGGCGCGCAGCAGGCGGCGGCCGTATTCGGAGACCTCGCCCGGGGTCTCGGCCAGCTTGCGGGCGAAGGTCGAGAGCACGTCGGCGGCAGGATTGGCAACTGCGGCGGCGGCGACAGGCGCCGGCGGGGCCGCCGGCGTGCCGGCGATCTCGTCGTAGATGGCGCGGTAGGCGTCCGGCGTCGGCGCGATGCGGCGCGTCGCCAGGCGGCGGAAGGCTTCGCGGGCAATGTCGGCGGGATTCTGCGCGGTGGCGGCTGGGGACGACGTGATGGACATGGCTGTAATGACGCGGGTTTCAGGCTGACGACATGATAATCAGCTTTCTTGCCAACCATCAATTAAAAAACGGTAACAAAGAGGCGAATTCTTGTTTTACAACAACACCATCCGTGGTGGGATCGTACGGATTCAGCTCACCAGCTGGTTACGGATGGCGTAGTGCGTCAGCTCGGCGCTGTTCTTGAGTTTCATTTTCACCAACAGGCGGGCGCGGTATTCGCTGACCGTCTTGACCGACAGCGACAGCTCGCGCGCGATGTCGCTGACCGACATGCCGGAGGCGATCATGGTGAGCGTCTGGTATTCGCGGTCCGACAGGCTGTCGTGCAACGGCGCCTCGTGGTCCTCGCCGACCTGCGACGCCAGGGTCTGGGCCAGGGCGGCGCTGACGTATTTCTGGCCGGCGGCCACTTGCCGGATCGCGGTGACCAGTTCCTTGGGCGCGCTCTGCTTGGTCATGTAGCCGGACGCGCCCGCCTTCAGGGCGCGGATCGCGTACTCGTCCTCGCGGTGCATCGACAGCATCAGCACCGACAGCTCGGGCCGGTCCTTCTTGATCTGTTTCAGCACCTCGATGCCGTTGCGGTCGGGCAGGGAGATGTCGAGCAGCATCACGTGAGGCCTGGCCTTGCCGACCAGCTTGATGGCGTCCAGCCCGGTCTCGGCTTCGCCCGCCACGATGATGTCGCGCTGCTCGGCCAGGATCTGCTTCAGCCCTTCGCGGACGATGGCATGGTCGTCGGCGATGAATACGCGAACCGTTGCTGTTGCTTTGTCAGTCATTCTTCTTCTGCGCCGGCGCTCGCCAGCCTGATCTTGATAGTCACCATCGTGCCACCTCCGGGCGCCGCCGACAAGGCCAGCGTGCCGCCCAGCGCCTTGGCCCGCTCGCTCATGCCGCGCAGGCCGAAGGACTGCGGCTTGAGGCGGTCGGCGGCCTGGATGCCGCGGCCGTTGTCGCAGATGGCCAGCAGCAGGTGCTCGCCCTCGCGCCGCAGGCTCACGGTCACCCGGGTGGCGCCGGCATGCTTGGCGATATTCGTCAGCGCTTCCTGGAAGATGCGGAACAGCGCGGCCGTGTGGTCGTCGTCGAGCACGATGTCCTCGCCAGGGCCGCGGAACACGCAGGCGATGCCGACCTGCTTCTCGAACTCGCGCGCCTGCCATTCCAGCGCCGCCACGATGCCCAGGTCCAGCATGGTCGGGCGCAGGTCGAGCGAGATGCGGTGCACCGCCTCGATGGTGCGGTCGACCAGGTCGTCCAGGTAGTTCGCCTTTTCCAGCAGCTGCGGCCGGTCCTCGGGCAGGCGCGCCGCCATCATCGACAGCGCCATCTTGATGGCGGTCAGGTTGCCGCCCAGGTCGTCGTGGATCTCGCGCGCGATGCGGGTGCGCTCCTGTTCCTTCACCTGCTCGATGTGCTCGGTGAGCTCGGCCAGGCGCGCGCGCGAGCGCACCACTTCCTCCTGCTCCTGCTTGCTGGCGGTGATATTGCTCATGACGCCATCCCACTGCACGGCGCCGCCGTCGACCAGGTGCGGGGTGGCGCGCAGGTTGATCCATTTGATGTCGCGCCAGGCGTCGATCCAGATCCGGCCGTCCCAGTTCCAGCCCGACAAGGCGTCGCGCGAGGCGCGCATGCAGTCGAGGTAGCCCTGGCGGTCCTCGGGCAGGATCAGGCGCTCGAACAGGCTGGCGTCGTGCTGCAGTTCCAGCACCGACAGGCCGAGCAGGGCCGAACAACCGTCGCTCAGCCAGGGAAATTCCATGCGTCCATCCGGGTACAGCATGAACTGGTAGACCAGCCCCGGCGTGTTGCGCACCACCGCATCGAAGCGCGCCTGCGACTGGGCCAGGGCCTGGGCCGCGGCCTGTTCCAGCGTCAGGTCGTCGGCCACCGCCAGCAGCAGGGCGCGGCCGTCGCGCACGATGCGGAAGAAGCAGAACTTGACCGGATAGTCGCTGCCGTCGAGACGCCGCAGGCGGGTGCGCAAGCCGACCTGGGCGCCGACTTCCTCGCCCAGGCTTCCCAACAGGCTATTCAGTCGCACCGGATCGAGTTCGGGCGCGAGGGCGTACATGTCGCGCGCCTGCAGGGCCTCGCAATCCATGCCCAGGTTCAGGCGCGCCGCCTGGTTGGCGTCGACCACGGCCAGGGTGCCGGCATCGAACAGGTAGATCTCGGAAGCGGCCGCCTGCATTTCGGCGGCGAGGGCGGGGGAAGCGTTCATGGGCGTTCGGTTTCGGGTTTGTCGGCGCGGCCGGCCTGGCGGCGTGCGCGGAAGCGCGTGCTGAAGCGGCGCAGCACGCGCAGCAGGTGGCTGGGCTGGCGGCCGGCATGCCGCAGCGAGCGGCGCATGAGGCGCCGCATGCCCGCGATGGCCGCGCTGGTGCTGCGCCAGAAATGGCTGGCGCGCAGGAAGGTCAGCCAGCGGTCGCGCAAGGCCAGGAAGCCGCCGTGGCAGCGCGCGAACCAGCCCAGGGTGAGCAGGGTCGGCAGGGTCAGCACATAGATGCGCGCCACCACCACCGCGCCGCCCAGCTTGGCAAGGATGAAACCGGCGACGCCAGAGAAGGCGTGGCCATGGGCGATGGCGAGCAGGGCCAGCAGTTTAACGGGCAACAGCAGCAGGCCGGGCAGGACGAAGGCGGTGAGGGCGGCCCAGGCCGGCAGGGTGCGGATCCGGCCCTCCAGCCAGCGCAGCGGCGGCCAGATCGCCATGCGTGCGGCGATGCGGCTGCCGGTCTCCCAGAACCAGGCTTCGACGAGCAGCGCCAGCGCCGCCAGGTGGACCAGGGGCGCGAGCAAACGGGGGCGCTGGTGGGCTCGTCTCATGCTGCGCATGATACGGCAAGCTTCGATGGACCGGCGCAAGTTGCCGTTACAATAAAGGCATGAACAAGGCATTCGTAAAAGAGAGCGACAACGACGACGACGACGCGGAAGCGTTGGCGCTTGCGCAAGCCATCCCCGCCGGGGCCAAGAACTACATCACGCCCGCCGGCTACAAGGCGATCAAGGACGAGCTGCTGCAGCTGATCGACGTCGACCGGCCGGAAGTCGTGAAGATCGTGCACTGGGCGGCCTCGAACGGCGACCGCTCGGAAAACGGCGACTATATCTACGGCAAGCGCCGCCTGCGCGAGATCGACCGCCGCATCCGCTTCCTCACCAAGCGCATGGACTCGGCCTTCGTGGTCGATCCGGGTGTTCATCATGGCAATGACCAGGTGTTCTTCGGGGCCACGGTCAGCTACCTGAACAAGGCGGGCGAGGAGCATATGGTCACCATCGTCGGCGTGGACGAGCTCGATCCGCTGAAAGGGAAGATCAGCTGGGTGTCGCCGGTGGCGCGGGCGCTGACCAAGGGGCGCGAGGGCGACGTCGTGACCTTGCAGACGCCGCTTGGCGTCGATGAGCTGGAAATCCTGTCGGTGGAGTATCCTGAGCCGATCGCCGATTAGAAAGGTCCGGGAAACGTACAACCCGGCCGGGGCTGGTAAGATGAGCGATTCGCCGCTGATCCTGCCGCTCCTGGCCTTTGATGAAACCATTTAACGACACCGCGCATCACACCGATGCGCTGGCCGCGTTGCGCACCGCGACGGCCTCCCGCCACGAGCGGCTCGACAGCGGACTGCCGCTGTCCGCCCCCGCGCCCTCGCTCGACGATTACGCCAGCCACCTGCGCATGGTGCGCGACTGGCTGGCGCCGCTGGAAACCTGGCTGAACGGCTTCGGCGACGGCCCACAGGCCGAGCCGTCGCTGCCGTTTGTCGACTGGCTGGCCCTGATCCAGGCCGACCTGGCCGAACCCGGCATGCCGGAAGTAAGGCCGATGCGTCCCGCACCAGGCTGGCCGCTCGACGCCAGCGCCGCCTACCGCTGGGGCGTGGCCTACGTGATCGAAGGTTCGCAGCTGGGCGGAGCCGTCCTGCACAAGCAGCTGCATGCGCGCCTGGCGCCGCATCCGCTGCGCTACCTGCGCGGCGCGGACGCCGGTCCGGGCCCACGCTGGCGCGACTTCATGGGCGCGTTGCGTAGCCACGTGCAGTCGCCGGAACAGATCGCCGACGCTTGCGCCGGCGCCTGCGCGGCCTTCGACGCCATCCTCGCACTGGCGCCGCTGCAAGAATAATCCGGCGGCCGTGTCGAATCGCGGCCATCCGGATCGTCGTGTTGTCGAAGGCGGAAGAAACCGCCGGCCATTCACACACCAAGCGGAGGATGCGATGAAGTTCATGATTCTGTTGAAAGCGGACAAACACAGCGAAGCGGGCGAGATGCCGAGCGAGCAACTGCTCAAGGACATGGGCAACTTTAACGAGGAACTCATCAAGGCCGGCGTGATGGTCGGCGGCGATGGCCTGCACCCATCTTCGCGCGGCGCGCGAGTGCATTTCGGCAAGGACGGCGTGCGCGTGACCGACGGCCCCTTCGCCGAGACCAAGGAATTGCTGGCCGGCTTCTGGATCTGGCAGGTGAAATCGAAGGAAGAGGCGATCGACTGGGTCAAGCGGGTGCCGATGCCGATGTCGGGCGGCGAGGCCGAGATCGAGATCCGCCAGATCTTCGAAATGGAAGACTTCGGCGACGCCATGACGCCGGAACTGCGCGCGCAGGAAGAACGCCAGCGCGCCTCCCTGGCCGGTTGAGCATCGCGTTGGATGCGGGCGCCGGGCCGGGCGCCGCATCCTGTGGCGCGGCTGTGAATCGGTAAAAACACTGAGTTGCGGATTTACCGAATCGCGCACTAGTTTCCATGCAGCAATGTTATCCTGCTCGTTTGTGTCGCGGCGCTCCGCGTGTTGACACAATCCCACACCCGACGGGTCCCCGTCACTGATTCAACTATGTCCTGGCCGCCGCACGGCGCCCTACTCCCCAGAAGGAAGCAGCTGTGAAAAACCTCAAGATCGGTGCCCGCCTCGGCATTGGTTTTACCATTGTCCTCGCCCTATTGCTCGTCGTTACACTGACCGCCCTGGCACGCATGCAGTCGGCCGGCGACCTGACCTACCGCCTGGTGAATACCAGCATCAAGAACCAGCGCAACGTCGCTGAATGGGCCAAGCTCATCGAGCTCAACAGCGCTCGGATCGAGACCGTCTTTGTCTCGACCGACCCGGCGCTGGTGGCCGAGATGAACGAACGCATGAAGAAGGTCTCGGCACGCTCGACCGAGCTGCAGAACGAGATCGGCGCCTCGCTGCGCAACGAGGGCGTGAAGGCGCAGTTCGAAGTGGTCAAGGGGGAGCGCGGCGCCTACCTGGCCGCGCGCGACGCCCTGTTCAAGGCCAAGCTGGCGGGCGACAACGAACTGGCCATCACCGTCTATCGCGAGCAGATGGCGCCGCGCGCCGCCTCCTTCGAAGCGGCGATCGACAAGCTGGCCACGATGCAGATCACGGCCGCCGACGGCGTCGCCGACTCCATCCTCGAATCCTATGCCAACACCCGCGTGCTCCTGATCGCGCTGGGCATCGCCGCCGTGGTGCTGGGCGCCGCCTGCGCCATCCTGATCGGCCGCTCGATCACGGCGCCGATCCGGCAAGCCGTCGCCGTGGCCGAGCAGATCGCCGGCGGCAATCTGGGCAACCGCATCATGGTGAACAGCCGCGACGAGACCGGCCAGCTGATGCGCTCCTTGAGCGCCATGAACGACAGCCTGGCCGCCATCGTCGGCCAGGTCCGCACCGGCACCGACACCATCACGGTGGCGTCGAACGAAATCGCGGCCGGCAACCAGGATTTGTCCGCGCGCACCGAGCAGCAGGCCAGCGCGCTGGAGGAAACCGCGGCCTCGATGGAAGAGCTGACCTCGACCGTCAAGCAGAACGCGGACAATGCGCGCCAGGCCAACCGCCTGGCGGGCGAGGCCGCGATGATCGCGGACCACGGCGGCGACATGGTGGCGGAAGTCGTGTCGACCATGGGCGCCATCAATGAGGCTTCGCGCAAGATCGTCGACATCATCGGCGTCATCGACGGCATCGCCTTCCAGACCAATATCCTGGCGCTGAACGCGGCCGTGGAAGCGGCGCGCGCCGGTGAACAGGGCCGCGGCTTCGCGGTCGTGGCGACCGAGGTGCGCAGCCTGGCCCAGCGGTCGAGCGCGGCGGCCAAGGAAATCAAGCTGCTGATCGACGACTCTGTGGCCAGGGTCGAGGAGGGCAGCGGCCAGGTCGACCGCGCCGGCGTGACGATGAAGGAAATCGTGCGCAGCATCGGCCAGGTGACCGCCATCGTCAGCGAGATCGCCAACGCCAGCGAAGAGCAGCGCGCCGGCATCGAGCAGGTGGGCGGCGCCATCGTCGAGATGGACCGCGTGACCCAGCAGAACGCGGCGCTGGTGGAACAAGCGGCCGCCGCGGCCGTGGCGATGCAGGACCAGGCGGCCGCGCTGTCGGCGCTGGTCGGCACCTTCAGCTTGGCGCCGGGCGAGCGGGGAGCGCTCGCGCGCCCGGCCGCCCGCCTGGCTATCGCCTAAGAGCGACTAGCAAAATTTCTCGACATATCGCCAACAGATTAGCAAGCAGGTGAGCGGCAGGAACGCTTGGTGCAGTTTATCTACAAACATGGACGCCACGTTAATGCCCTAGCTCGGGGACAGCGTATGTCCGCTATCGGCCCAGGCTGTGTAAAAACGCAAAAACTTAAAATTTTCATGGGTAGGGAGACCCCTCCCGACCTCGAGAAAATCGCATAGCGGCCGTTCTGAGGGGTCGATTTTTTTGTTCGACGGTTTTTCTCGCGTTTTTACACAGCCTGGACCCAAAGCGGACCTTTACGAGTGGAGTGTTAAGCCTAATGACCGACTAGCACATCATGGCCGTCATGTTTGTCGTGAACACCGAATTTGTCGACCAAGGTGGCACTTGCTTCGTTGAGACCCTGCACTTCTACTTGCGCACCAAGCTTGCGGAATTTGAACACAACCTTATCCAAAGCGCTGATTGCAGTGATGTCCCAGAAATGTGCATCGGTAAGATCAATGTGTACTTTTTCCAGGGCCTCAGTGTAGTCGAACGAATGAACAAGCTGATCCGAAGAAGCGAAGAAGACCTGTCCTGCAACGCGGTAGCGGCGAGTGCGACCAGTGTCGCCAATCTGCGAGCTAACATCCAAGAGTCGGCTGACCTTCTGAGCGAAGAAAATGCCGGACAGCAGGACGCCGGTCAGGACGCCTTTCGCTAGGTCATGGGTTGCTACCGTAACGGCGACCGTGGCAAGCATTACGATGTTGGAGCTGACCGGGTGCTCGCGCAAATGGCTGATCGAGCCCCAGTTAAATGTTCCGATGGACACCATGATCATCACCGCGACCAGCGCTGCCATCGGTATTTGCCTGACCCACTCTCCAAGAAACACTACCAGGATGAGGAGCACGACACCGGCCGTTAAGGTCGAAAGTCGACCACGCCCGCCGGACTTCACGTTAATGACCGACTGACCGATCATCGCGCAACCCGCCATGCCTCCGATGAAGCCGGTCGCAATGTTTGCGACGCCCTGGCCGACACATTCCCGGTTCTTGTCGCTTTTGGTGTCAGTGAGATCGTCGACAATCGTGGCTGTCATCAGTGACTCAAGCAGCCCTACGACCATCAAGGTCGCCGAGTATGGAAGGATGATCTGGAAGGTTTCGAGATTGATGGGCACGTTCGGGATCAGGAACGATGGCAGGCTATCCGGGAGCTGTCCCATGTCGCCGACGGTACGAATATCTAGGCCGAGTGCGATCGAAGCCCCCGTCAGTACGACGATTGCAACCAGCGGAGACGGAATAGCGCGCGTTACATACGGCAAGCCATAGATGATGGCCAGACCGGCTGCAGTAACGGCGTATACATGCCAGGAAACGTTCGTCAGCTCGGGTAACTGGGCCAGGAAGATCAGGATGGCGAGTGCGTTCACGAAGCCGGTTACGACCGAGCGTGACACGAAGCGCATCAGCCGGCCAAGCTTGATCCATCCCGCAGCAATTTGAAGAGCCCCGGCAAGGATCGTCGCTGCGAGCAGGTAGTCGAGGCCATGGGTTTTTACTAAGGTGACCATGACGAGGGCCATTGCCCCAGTAGCGGCCGAAATCATGCCAGGACGGCCACCGAAGAAGGCGATTAGGGTCGCGATGGAGAATGAAGCGTACAGGCCAACTTTCGGGTCCACGCCTGCAATAATGGAAAAGGCAATCGCTTCTGGGATGAGTGCGAGTGCGACAACTAGACCTGCAAGTAGGTCATTGCGAACGTTAGAAAACCAGTCTTGGCGGATTGTTTGAACAAACATAAATTTACCTTCTTCTCAAGCGGATATCGCTGAGTACAGATGAATGAGCACGGTACGCGAATGCGTACGTACAGGGGATCTGGAACGAGCATCGACAGCACGATGTCAAGGCGACATCGGCCTAACGGTCGAAGAGAAGGTGTTTTACGGAGGAGTAACGGAGCAGAAATAACCGCGCGGCAAACCTACGCCCGGGTAGGAAGGATCATCTCGATCGAGACATAGGCCAGCACAATCCGCAACGTGTTTCGCACGCGAGATCGGGTCAGATGTACGGAAGTGATTGGGCATAGCCCGCCATTTTGCACTGCAACATAGGGGTAGTCAAGGCAAGCCTGAACGTCCGCTTCTGGCCGATTGCGGACAGTCGGTACGGCTCAGTGTACTCGGCTGTTGCCCGCTGAACAACTAGAGGGTTTGATTAGGCGCTTTAAGTCGCGGGCGACTCCTCGTCGCGCAGCATGGCGTCGAGGCGGTCGAAGCGCTCTTCCCACATCCGGCGGTTCAGGCTGACCCAGTCCGCCAGCACGTCCAGGCCGCGGCGGTCGGCTTCGCACATGCGCACCCGGCCGACCTTGCGCGTCCGGACCAGCCCGCACGACTCCATGATGCGCAGGTGCTGCGAGACGGCGGTGAGCGTCACGTCGATCGCCCCGGCCAGCACACTGACCGACTGCGGGCCCTGCAGCACCATTTTCAGGATCGCGCGCCGGGTCGCGTCGCCCAGCGCCGCGAAGATGCCGTCGGCCTCGTTCGGCTGCAGCGCGGACGCGTGGCTCATGCCGCGTCCTTCGCGACTGCCGCCTGCAATTGGTCGAGCAGCTGCTGCCATCCTGCGCGGCGCATGTCCGGGCCGTCCGCGCCTTCGAAGAAGGCCGCCTGGTGCGTGAAGCGCAGGCGCGTGCCGCCGCCCGGCGCCGGGCTGAATTCGAAGGTATGGACCGAGGCCGAGATCCTGCGGCCGCCGATAGCCATGGTTGCCGCGCTGACGATGCGCTGGTCCGGCACCAGGTCCAGGTAGACGCCGTCGGACTCCAGCAGCACGCCGGCGAATGGCGAGCCCGCGTTGAAGCGGTAGCTTGCCGACTCGCGTCCGCCCACTTCGAACTGCATCGCGAACGCCTCGACCGTGTGGTTGTCGCTCTCGGCAAACCACTGCCGCTTGCGGCGCGGATCGGCGAATGCGGCGTAGACGCGCGCCGGGCTGGCGCCAAATTCCCGCTCCATGGTGAAGGTGTCGAACTGGACTGCTGCCGTCATGACCATCTCCTTGATGAAGTTTGAACTTCAGTATTTACCCATTGGCTCGGAAAGTCAAGTCTGAACTTCAGTGATCTGTGTCCGCCATTGCCATGCGCGGTGGATTGCCCCACACTGGCGCCCCCACGATTCAATGACTGAGAAAGGACGCAACACATGGGCTATTCCATCGCCTGGATTCTGGTACGCGGCAAGACCAAGGAGGACATCCTCGCCCAGCTGGGCTTGGCCGACGCGGGCGAGCGCGATGACTTCGTCGAGAACCAGGTCGCCGTGGCCGCGCTGCCGGGAGGCGCCTACCTGCTGTGCTTCAACGACATGGCCCATCCCGCCACCCAGGCGGCGAGCATGGCGCGTGTGTCGAAGGGCTGCGAGGCGCTGGGCTGCCAAGTGGAAGAGAACGTGATGGCGAGCGCCGCATTTTTCTACAAGGACGGCGCCAAGGTGTGGGACGTGGTGCACCTGGCGGACCAGGGCCTGTATCACCTCGAAGTGAACGGCGCGCCGCCCGCGCTGCTTGACACCATCCATAGCGAGATGAAGGCGGCCCAGGACGAAGACGGCGGCGAGGGAGCGCAGGTGGACTGGCTGTTCGAAGTGCCGCTCATGCTGGCCACCGCGCTCGGCGGCTACCGCCACGACGAAGGGCTGCTGTCCGGGGAGGCACTGGTGTTCACGGCGCTGGCTCCCGTGGCGCCGGCCGGCAGCCGCCACTGATTGCTAGTTGGACGCGCCGCGGCGCTGGACGATGACGGCCAGGTGCTTCTCCGGCAGCTGGTCGAATTCCAGGTGCCGGAGGTCGCAGTCCGCTGCTCCAATCGCCTGCAACAGGCCAGGGATGCCGAGCGTGGCATACGGCAGCGCCGGACCCATCGCATCGTCGACGTGTTCGCCCGCCGTATCCAGCCCGCCCGCGGAAAAGATGAACACCCCACCGGGCGCCAGGGCCGCCATCAGCTTTAGCATCACCGCGCGCTGTTCGACGAGCGGCACGTGCCAGATGCTGTCCCAGGCCGTGATGAAACGGTAGCTGCGCGCGATCGGCCAGCTGCGGATGTCCGCGTGATGCAGCAGCACGCCGGGATCGGCCTGCGCCGCCAGTGCGACCATCCGCTGCGAGACGTCGACACCCTCGATACGCAGGCCGTGCCCGCGCATGGGCGCATTGAAGCGCGTGTTGCAGCCGCAGCCCACATTCAGGGCCCAGCCATCGTCGACTGTATCGAGCAAGGAGAGGGCGCGCCGGTGCAGCGCGACCCCGTTGTCCGGATTGAATGCGGCGTCATGCCAGCGCTCGGCCAATGAGTCGTAGGCCGCGCCGGTCATGTTGATTACGACCGCTCGCGCTCGACCCGGTTCACGCCCGCCACCCGCCGCAGGTTGCGGATCAGCTGCGCCAGGTGCACCCGGTCCTTCACCTGGATGGTGAAGCGCAGCTGGGTCATCAGGTGTTCGTCGTCCTCGTCCATGCCGACATAGGTGATGTTGGCGTCGGACTCGCCGATCTCGGCCGCCACGCGGGCCAGGATGCCTTTCTCATTATTGATGAGCAGGCGCACGCGGCAGTCGAAGCGGCGGTTCAGCTCTTCGCCCCACTGCACGGCGATCCAGCGGTCCGGCTCCTTGGCGCGGATGCGCGCCGCCGGCAGGCAGTCGCAGGTATGGACCACCAGGCCCTGGTCGCGGCGCAGCTGGCCGGTGATGGCGTCGCCCGGGATCGGCAGGCAGCACGGCGCCAGCTGCACCGACACGCCTTCGCTGCCGTAGATGGTCACCGGGTCGATGTCGCTCGACGCCACCGGCTGGGCCGCCGGCATGTGTTCCGGGTCGGCTTCCATCAGGCCGAAGATGTGGCGCGCCACCAGCGCCGGCATGCGCTTGCCGATGCCGATGTCGGCATACAGCTCTTCCATCGACTTGGCCGAGGATTCGGCCAGCAGCCGCTCGACGGTGGTTGGCGGCAGGTCCGGGCCGATGTTGCGCGCGGCCAGGGCGCCGGCCAGCAGTTCCTGGCCCAGCTCCACCGACTCGTTCACGTTCACGGTGCGCAGGTAGTGGCGGATCGCCGAACGCGCCTTGCCGGTGCGGACGTAGCTCAGCCAGGTCGGGCTCGGGCGCGATTCCGGGTCGGTCACGATCTCGACGATGTCCCCGTTGTGCAGCTCGTTGCGCAACGTCGCCGGTTCGTTGTTGATCTTGACCGAGACCGTGTGGTCGCCGATGCCGGTGTGGATCGAGTAGGCGAAGTCGAGCGCCGTGGCGCCGCGCGGCAGGGCGATGATCTTCGACTTCGGCGTGAACACGTAGACCGAATCCGGGAACAGGTCGACCTTCACGTGTTCCAGGAACTCTGCCGAGTCGCCGGTCTGCTGCTGGATGTCGAGCAGCGACTGCAGCCAGGCGTGGGTGCGCTGCTGCAGGTCCGACATGTTCGAGTCGCCGGTTTTATAAAGCCAGTGCGCCGCCACGCCGCTCTCGGCGGTGCGGTGCATGTCCTGGGTGCGGATCTGGAATTCCACCGGCGTGCCGTAGGGACCGATCAGGGTCGTGTGCAGCGACTGGTAGCCGTTGATCTTGCGGATCGCGATGTAGTCCTTGAACTTGCCGGGCATCGGCTTGTACAGGGCGTGCAGGGTGCCCAGCGCCACGTAGCAGTTCGGCACCGTGTCGACCACCACGCGGAAGCCGTACACGTCCAGCACCTGCGAGAACGACAGGTGCTTGTTGCGCATCTTCTTGTAGATGCCGTACAGGGTCTTCTCGCGGCCATACACCTCGGCCTCGATGCCGGCGGTCGCCAGCTGGTTCTTGACCGCCTCGAGGATCTTCTTGACCACTTCGCGGCGGTTGCCGCGCGCCGCCTTGATCGCCTTGGCCAGGGTGAAGTAGCGCAGCGGGTAGAGGTGCGAGAAGGACAGGTCCTGCAGCTCGCGGTAGATGTCGTTCAGGCCGAGGCGGTGGGCGATCGGCACGTAGACTTCCATGGTCTCGCGCGAGATGCGGCGGCGCTTGGCCGGGATCATCACGCCCATGGTGCGCATATTGTGCAGGCGGTCAGCCAGCTTGATCAGGATGACGCGCACGTCCGAGGCCATGGCCAGCAGCATCTTGCGGAAGTTCTCCGCCTGCGCTTCGACCTGGCTCTGGAACTCGATCTTTTCCAGCTTGGAGAGGCCGTCGACGAGGTTCGCGACCTGGGCGCCGAAGCGCTCGATCAGCTCGTCCTTCTTGACGTCCTGGTCCTCGATCACGTCGTGCAGCAGCGCCGCCATGATGGCCTGGGCGTCGAGCTTCCACTCGGCGCAGATTTCCGCGACGGCAATCGGATGGGAGATGTAGGGTTCACCCGACTTGCGGACCTGCCCGAGGTGCATCTCGTCGGAGAAGCGATAGGCTTCCTTGACCTTTTTCAGCTCGGCGGGGGTGAGGTAGTCGGACAGCTTGTTGATGAGCTGCGTCACCGAGGCAACGCCCGGCGCGGGCGCCGGTTCGGCGTCTTGGGGTTTGCCCGGACGCTTGGTGCGGGCAGGGGTTCCTGGATGGGTCGAATCCGGGGAAGACAAACTCATATGTAATATCGATCAGCCAGTGTAGGCACAGAATAACAGAATATCGATATAACGAAATCCGCCCATCCAAGGGGGTATTACATCGGGACCTTTTTCAGCATCTCGAGGCCGACCTTGCCGGCTGCGATCTCGCGCAGGGCGACCACGGTCGGCTTGTCCTTGGCTTCGACCTTCGGGGTGTGGCCCTGCAGCAGCTGGCGTGCGCGGTAGGTCGCGGCCAGGGTCAGCTGGAAGCGGTTCGGGACGTTCTTGAGGCAATCTTCGATGGTGATGCGGGCCATGTGTCACTCCTGAATGGACAAATGTGCGGCATGCCTGACGGCGCCGCACGCTGATGGATTACAACGTAGGTTGTTGCGCGTGGATTCCCAGCTGGGCAAACAAGTCGGCGTTGCGGGCCGCCTGTTGGGCGAAGCGGCAACGTGTCGCTTTGACGATCGCCTGCAGTTCCGCGAGGGCGACGTTGAACTCTTCGTTGATGATAGCATATTCGAAGTCCGGAGCGTGAGCCATCTCCCCGCCGGCCGCCAGCAGGCGGCGCGTGATGATGTGCGGCTCGTCGGTGCCGCGCTTGTGCAGGCGCTCTTCCAGCGCTTCGATCGACGGCGGCAGGATGAAGATGCCGGCGGCGTCCGGGAACTGCTTGCGCACCTGGCGCGCGCCCTGCCAGTCGATCTCCAGCAGGATGTCGGTCCCGGTCTTCATTTCCTGTTCCACCGTCAGGCGGCTGGTGCCGTAGTAATTGCCGTGCACTTCCGCCCATTCCAGGAACTCGCCGCGGTCGGCGCGCGCGACGAAATCGTCGGGCGTCGTGAAATGATATTCGCGGCCATCCTGCTCGCCCGGACGCGGCTGGCGGGTGGTGGTCGAGATCGACAGCTTGATGCCCGGTTCCAGCTTCAGCAGGGCGTTGACCAGGGTCGATTTGCCGGCGCCGCTGGGGGCGGCGACGACGAACAGGCTGCCGGAGAGGGCGGGAGTGATCATGGCTTGAGTCCTTGGTTAAAACGTGTAGTACGTGTGTTCATCATAAAGTTGAACGCGTGGGCGGGAAACCCGCCCACCCTACGAAATCCCTCATGTAGGGTGGGCGGTCCTCCGCCCACGCGTTCAAATGGTCGCCGCGTTGTTGCGCAACGACAACAATCAAATTACTCGAGGTTCTGCACCTGCTCGCGCATCTGCTCGATCAGCAGTTTCAGCTCCATCGACGCATCCGCCAGCTCCTTCACCGACGCCTTCGCGCCCAGCGTATTCGCCTCGCGATTCAGCTCCTGCATCATGAAGTCCAGCCGCTTGCCGACCTGCCCGCCCTTCTTGAGGATGTGGCGGGTCTCGTTCAGGTGCGCCGACAGCCGCGACAGCTCTTCCGAGACGTCGATCCGGATGCCGTACAAGGTCACTTCCTGGCGAATCCGCTCCAGCACTTCCTGGCGGCTCAGCACCGAGGGGTTGCCGTGGCCGGCCAGGCCCAGCGCGTCCTGCATGCGCTCGATCGCCTTTTGCTGGAACTGCGCGATCACTTGCGGAATCAGCGGCGTGATGCGCTTGACGATGGCTTCCATCGACTCGATGCGCGACAGCAGCATGGTCGACAGGGCCGCGCCTTCGCGCCGGCGGCTGTCGACAAAGGCAGCGACCGTGGTCGCGGTGAGCGCCGCGACGTCCGCCTGCAGCGACTCCTGGCCGACGGTCGACTCTTCGATCACGCCGGGCCAGCGCAGCAGCTCGGCCACCGTCATCTGCGGCGCGCCGGCGAAGTGCTTCGTGATTTCCCCCTGCAGGCGGGCCAGGTCGGCCAGCAGTTCCCCGTTCAGCGCTTGCGAACCGCCGGACGTCTTGCGGCCGAAGGAGAGGCGCACTTCGACCTTGCCGCGGGTGATGGCGGCCATGATGGCCGAGCGCAGGTCGGGTTCCAGCGCGCGCAGGTCGTCGTTGATGCGGAACTGGAGATCGAGGAAGCGCGAATTGACGCTTTTGATTTCGATCGTGAGGGTGCCGGCCGCGCCTTCGCTCGTGGCGACCGCATAACCTGTCATGCTAGAAATGCTCAAAGGGATCCCCGGTTTTTATTCTTTACAAGGCCGACATTTATCCCACACAATTGCCCTGTTAAGCAAGGAAACTTCCCGGATGGCCGCACAGAATAACGCACCCCTGCCTGATGGGCTGGAAATTGCTGGATATCGCATTGTAAAGAAAATTGCGTCCGGTGGGTTCAGTATTGTTTATCTGGCATATGACCCGGAAGGCAACGCCGTGGCCATCAAGGAATACCTGCCCAGCCAGCTCGCCCTGCGCGCCCCCGGCGAGCTCGCGCCGACCGTCTCCAAGCCGAACCTGCCGGTATTCCGCATCGGCCTGAAGTGCTTCTTCGAAGAGGGAAGGGCGCTGGCGCGCATCGTCCATCCGAACGTGGTGCGCGTCGTGAACTTCTTCCGTGCCAACGAGACCGTGTACATGGTGATGGCCTACGAATCCGGCCACACGCTGCAGGACCACATCGCGCGCCTGCACGCCAAGGGCAGCCGGGTCAACGAGACCGCGCTGCGCCAGCTGTTCAACGGCGTCTGCGCCGGCGTGCGCGAAGTCCACGCCAACAAGCTGCTGCACCTCGACCTGAAACCGGCCAACATCTACCTGCGCAGCGACGGCTCGCCGCTGCTGCTGGACTTCGGCGCGGCGCGCCAGACCATCAACATCGACGCGCCGATGCTGGCGCCGATGTACACCCCCGGCTTCGCCGCGCCCGAGCTGTACGGCAAGGCCGCCGCCCTCGGGCCCTGGACCGACATCTACAGCATCGGCGCCGCCATGTACGCCTGCATGACGCGCACCATGCCGCAGCCGGTCGAAGCACGCAAGAGCGAGGACAAGCTCGAGCAACAGCTGGCGGCGCTGGCCGGCAGCTATTCGCCGGAGCTGGTCGACATGGTGCGCGCCTGCCTGGACCTCGACCCCTTGGCGCGCCCGCAGAGCGTGTTCGCGATGCAGAAGGTGCTGCAGGCGGCGCCGACGGTCGCGCCGCAGGACGAGGAACCGGCGCCGGCGCCGGGCGGCTGGCGCGGCATCGCCCAGCGTATCGGCATCAAGCTAGGCTAAGGAGGCAGCATGCAGTTTTCCGTCTACCAGCAGACCCACATCGGCGGGCGCAAGGTCAACCAGGACCGCATGGGCTACAGCTTCACGCGCGATGCGCTGCTGCTGGTGCTGGCCGACGGCATGGGCGGCCACATGCGCGGCGAGATCGCGGCGACCATCGCGCTGCAGACCCTGTCGATGATGTTCCGGATGCAGGCCGCGCCCTATGTGAAGAAGCCCGAGCGCTTCCTGGAAGAGGCCCTGACGCAGGCGCATTGGGACATCCTGGCCTACGCCGAACAGCACAAGCTGCCCGAGACGCCGCGCACCACCGTGGTGGCCTGCCTGGTCCAGCACAACTGCGCCGTGTGGGCGCACTGCGGCGATTCGCGCCTGTACTGGCTGCGCCGCAACCAGGTGCTGGCGCGCACCCGCGACCATTCCCACCTCGAATACCTGATCGAACGCGGCCGCGCCACCGAAAGCCAGCGCAATACCCACCCGGACCGCAACAAGCTGTACAACTGCCTCGGCGCCGGCCAGCTGCCGAAGATCGAGATCTCGGACCAGGCCAGCCTGGAGCCGGGCGACACCCTGCTGCTGTGTTCCGACGGCCTGTGGTCGATGCTGCCGGAGACCGAGATCGTGCACCGCCTGTCGGCTTCCACCGTGGTGCAGGCCGTGCCCAACCTGGTCGCGATGGCCGCCGCGATCGGCGGCGCGCGTGCCGACAACACCACCGCGCTGGCGATCACCTGGCAGGGCGCGGGGGCATCGAATGCGCCGGGCGTGATCTCGACCCAGATGCTGCCCGAGAACGAGGTCAGCTCGACCATCACCGCCGGCGCACCGCTGCCCTCCGGAGCGGACGCATTCGACGAAGACGAAATCGAAAAGGCGATCGCCGAGATCCGCCAGGCGATCGAGAAGTCGTCCCAGTTACTCAAATAGACAAGGACCATTCATGAGTTTCGAACAACGCCCGAGCGGCCGCGCGGTCGACCAGCTGCGCGCCATCCGCATCACCCGCCAGTACACCAAACACGCCGAAGGCTCGGTGCTGATCGAGTGCGGCGACACCAAGGTGATCTGCACCGCCAGCATCGAAGAGAAGGTGCCGGGCTTCCTGAAGGGGAGGGGCCAGGGCTGGCTGACCGCCGAATACGGCATGCTGCCGCGCTCGACCCACAGCCGCATGGACCGCGAAGCCGCGCGCGGCAAACAGACCGGCCGCACCCAGGAAATCCAGCGCCTGATCGGCCGCTCCCTGCGCGCCGCGTTCGACCTTGAAGCCTTCGGCGAACGCACCCTGCACCTCGACTGCGACGTGATCCAGGCCGACGGCGGCACCCGCACCGCCTCGATCACCGGGGCGATGGTGGCGGCCTACGACGCCTTCAGCGTGCTGGTCGAGCAGGGCCTGCTGGCGGCGGTGCCGGTGAAGCATTTCGTCGCCGCGATCTCGGTCGGCGTGTACCGCGGGGTGCCGGTGCTGGACCTGGATTATGTCGAGGATTCGGACTGCGATACCGATATGAATGTGGTGATGACGGAGCAGGGGCATTTCATTGAGGTGCAGGGGACGGCGGAAGGGGCGGCGTTCGATCGCGCCGGGATGAACCGCTTGCTGGATCTGGGGCAGTTGGGTATTGCGGAGCTGATCAGGCTGCAGAAGCAGTCGCTCGGCCTGGGCGGCTGATCACCAAAATTGGGTTCCCGCCTGCGCGGGAACGACGTGCGTACACCTGTAGCCTGAAGACCGTCGTTCCCGCGAAAGCTGGAACAATGCCACTGGCATTGTTCCCCCCCAAGTTCGTATCGCCGCCACTCCAGCATCCTTCCCCCCGAAGCGCTAAAATATCCCCCCTCCGCAGCAATCCACACCACCTCACCATGACCCAACGCCTCGTCCTCGCCTCCAACAACGCCGGCAAATTGAAGGAATTTGCCCAGCTCCTCGCCCCCATCGGCTTCGAGCTGCACCCCCAAGGCGAATTCGACGTCCCCGAAGCCGAGGAGCCCTTCGGCACCTTCGTGGAAAACGCCCTGGCCAAGGCTAGGCACGCCGCGCGCCTGACCGGCCTGCCGGCACTCAGCGACGATTCCGGCGTCTGCGTCAACGCCCTGGGCGGCGCCCCCGGCGTGTACTCGGCGCGCTTCGCCGGCGAGCCGAAATCCGACGCCCGCAACAACGAGAAGCTGGTCGGGGACCTGAAGCAGCATGCCGACAAGTCGGCCTACTACTACTGCGTGCTGGTCTACGTGCGCCACGCCGACGACCCGCAGCCGGTGATCGCCGACGGCATGTGGCGCGGCGAGATCATCGACACCCCGCGTGGCGGCAACGGCTTCGGCTACGACCCGCACTTCCTGATCCCGGCGCTCGGCAAGACCACCGCCGAACTCGAACCGGGCGTCAAGAACGCCCACTCGCACCGCGGCCAGGCCCTGCGCGCCCTGGTGGAAAAACTGAAATGATCCCGATCAAAGTCGCCGGCCCGGCGCCGAGCGAACCGCGTTCCCCGGCCACGACGGCCCTGCAATACCTGCAGCCCGGCGCCCTGAACCTGGCCGCGCTGCCGCCGCTGTCGCTCTACATCCACTTCCCCTGGTGCGTGCGCAAATGCCCCTACTGCGACTTCAACTCGCACGAGGCGAAAGGCGAGCTGCCGGAAAAGGATTACCTGGACGCGGTGCGCCTCGACCTGGAGCAGTCGCTGCCCATGATCTGGGGCCGCAAGATCCACACCGTCTTCATCGGCGGCGGCACCCCGAGCCTGATGTCGGCCGCGGGCCTGGACCGCCTGCTGTCCGACGTGCGCACCCTGCTGCCGCTCGAAATCGGCGCCGAGATCACGATGGAAGCCAATCCCGGCACTTTCGAGCAGGAGCGTTTCCGCTCCTACCGCGACAGCGGCGTGAACCGCCTGTCGATCGGCATCCAGAGCTTCAACGGCGCGCACCTGAAGGCGCTGGGCCGCATCCATGACGAAACCGAGGCCCTGCGCGCGGTCGAGATCGCACGCTCTACTTTTGAGAACTTCAACCTCGACCTGATGTTCGCGCTGCCGTCACAAACGCTCGAGGAAGCGCGGCGCGACCTGCAGACCGCGCTCTCGTTCGCGCCGCCGCACCTGTCGCTGTACCACCTGACGATGGAACCGAACACGGTCTTCGCCAAGTACCCGCCGGCGCTGCCCGACGACGACCTGAGCGCCGACATGCAGGACATGATCCTCGAGGCGACGGCCGCCGCCGGCTACCAGCACTACGAAGTCTCGGCCTATGCCAGGGCCGGCCACCGCGCGAAACACAACCTGAACTACTGGCAGTTCGGCGACTACCTCGGCATCGGCGCCGGGGCCCACTCGAAGATCTCGTTCCCGCACCGCGTGCTGCGCCAGGCGCGCTACAAGCAGCCGGGTTCCTTCATCGAGGCGGCGAAACGCGGCAACCCGGTGCAGGAAGAGCACGAGATCGCGCGCGGCGAGATGGGGTTCGAGTTCATGCTCAACGCGCTGCGGCTGACCGAGGGCTTCGATCCGAACCTGTTCGGCGAGCGTACCGGGATGAACATCAGCGCGATCACGAAGGCGCTGAACGAGGCCGAGGCCAAGGGGCTGCTGCACAGGGACCACAAGCTGATCAAGCCTACGGAATTGGGCCAGCGCTTCCTGAACGACCTGCAGGAGATGTTCCTGTAGGGTAAACGGGTCCCTACGTTTTCGCCGCTCCCGCGAGTGATTCGATGGTGCGCGCCAAGCCCTGCACCACCCGCGCCATGCTCGCATAATCCAGCTGCTCCGGCCTATCTTCCGCCGTGTGATAGTAGGGATAGCGCAGGAACGCCGTCTCCGTCACCAGCAGCGCCGGTTGGCCCGTGGAAGCGTGACTGGACAACGTCACCCCCATCGCATGCGCCGGCGCCGCCAGTCCCTGCGCCGGTTTGTCGGGCATGGCCGCAAACCCGCCCAGCGCCTGCCGCATCCGGGCCGACACCGCCGCCGGTCCGGCAAACGCGATGAAGTTGCCCGTTCCTTCTCCCAGAAACACCAGCCGCAGCGCGGTCCCGCGGCTGGGCCGCACATCCTTGAGCAGGCGCGCCAGCTCGAGCAGGGCGGCCGCGCTCCCGGCATCCGCACCCAGGCGCACCCCCACGATGAAGGTCCGCTCCGCACGCGCGCCCGACGCCGTGTTCGACAGCACCGCCTCGACATCCTGCCCATCGCGCCGCGGGCGATAGCCATAGCCGCGCAGCGTCGCCGTCACGTGCGGCATGGCCCCATGCCCCCCGGCGCCGGCAAGCGCCACGGCGTGCGCCTGCAGCCGTGCGGCGCCGTCGGGTTCGGCCGAGTCGGTTTCCAGGGTCAGCGTGGCCAGTGCGATCGCCAACAGGATCGCGATGAGGATTTTCCAGTGTGTGCGGGCGAATTTGCGCATGGCGTCCGGGTCAGCATGCAGCGGTTCATGGCCCAAGTGTAGCCAGCCCGCGGCGCCGGCAGCGTTACGATTCCGCGATTCAATTCGCAAGGACAAAAAAATGGCTGTGTTCGCGTTAGTTATGTATTTGCAGCCTCCTTCACTGAACTTGTCGTACCGCAGCACATAGCCACTGCGCTGGTGTACGCAAGGCGTGCGCGTCCAGCAGTCGCTGCCACCCGGAATAGTTCGCCAGGTAGCGGCTGGCCACGCCCTTGAAGCGCACCAGCCAGTTCTTGAAGCGGCTGTGCCAGCCATTCACGTTCTGGATGTGGATCGCACCGCGTGCGCGCCGGCCCGCCCGCACGTTGATGGATTCGTGCATGATTCCAGCGTCAAGGGCAAACCGGACATAGGGCGCAGCGCCATCGCTGATGAGCAGCCCGTCACCCGGCAGCACCGGCTGCAGGCAGGTGCGCAGTTGCGCAGCGGTCACGGGACCACGTCCGGTATGAAAGTCCAGCGTCGTGCCGATGCGGTCACGCGCCACCAGCAGGCAATCGTGCTCGCGGTTGATGCCGCGCCGCCGGGCGGCGCCACCACGCTTGCGCGGCGGGCGCGACAAGGTGCGCGAACCCTTCTGCGATTCCAGGCGGTAGGTTTCGTCGGCCTCCACGATTCCCGTCAGTGCTGCGGGCCGGTGCCTGGCGGCGCCCGGCGCGAATCGGTGGCGCCAGCGAAAACTCGTCGTGCGATGCACGCCGGTAACGAGCGCCGCGTCGCGCACGGTGCGTGATTCCAGCAAGCACTTGATATATGGCAGCCAGCACTCGCGCTTGCGCAGCCGGGCCAGCGGCGTGCCGGTCAGCGCATTGAAGGAGCGACCACAACCCAGGCAGCGATAGCGCTGCAGGCCGCTGGCGAAGCCGGAGCGGTGCAAACGCGCGCAAGCACAATGCGGACACGGCCGACCTGCCGCGGCCGCTTCGATGAGCGCCAGGCACTCGGCCGGGTCGCGGATGCTGTCGAGCCAGTCGCGCAGTCGGGCCAGATCAGTGCTGGACAATGGCGCGGCCGTCAAGAGGGCTAGCAATTCGTCGAAGCTCGGGCTTTGCATCGTCACTCCAGATGAGTTAACTCGACGATGCGTAAGACTTCGGCAACGCGATTTGGTTCACCCAACGATCGCGAACACAGCCAAAAAAATCGGGCCCCGAAGGGCCCGATTCCGTTCGATACGAACGCCGCTCAGCGCGCCGCCACCGGCTGCGCCGGCTCGCTCCAGCCGCCGCCCAGCACGCGGTACAGCGTGACCTGGTTCTGCAGGCGCTGCAGGTTGGCCTGGATCGCGCCTTGCTGCGCCTGGAACAGCGAACGCTGGGCGTCCAGCAGGTCTAGGTAGCTGGCCGCGCCGTTCTTGTAGCGCAGGTCGGCCAGGTTGAAGCGGTCGGCTTCGGCCTCGGCCACCGCGCGCTGGGCGCGCAGCTGTTCGCTGAAGGTCGACTGGCCGGCCAGCGCGTCCGCCACTTCGCGGAAGGCTTGCTGGATCGAGCGCTCGTACTGCGCCACCGCGATGTCGCGCTGCGCACGTGCGCTGCCCAGCACCGCCGTGTTGCGGCCGTAGTCGAAGATCGGCAGGATCGCCTGCGGCGCGAAGGTCCAGCCGTAGGAGCCGGACTTGAACAGGCCGGACAGCTCGGTGCTGGCGCTGCCCACCGAACCGGTCAGCGTGATGCGCGGGAAGAAGTTCGCGCGCGCCGCGCCGATGTTGGCGTTGGAGCCGATCAGCTGCTGCTCGGCCGAACGGATGTCCGGACGGTTGGCCAGCAGGTCCGAGGGCAGGCCGGCCGGCAGGTCGGGCAGCTCGGTCTGCGCCAGCGTGGTGCCGGCCGGGCTGTCGCCGATCGGCGCGCCCACCAGCAAGGTCAGGAGATTGACGTCCTGGGCGCGCTGGCGCTGGGTCGCCGCCAGCGTGGCGAGCGCGGTTTCCACCAGCGAGCGCGCCTGCTGCAGCTCGAAGCGCGACGACACGCCGTTCTCGAAGCGCAGGTTGGTCAGGCGCAGCGATTCCTGGCGGGTTTCCAGGGTCTGCTGGGTGATGCGCAGCAGTTCCTCGTCCGCCAGCAGCTGCAGGTAGGCGTTGGCCACCGACGCCACCAGGCTGATCTGGGTCGACTTGCGCGCCTCTTCGGTCGCCAGGTACTGGGCGAGGGCCGCTTCCGACAGGTTCTTCACGCGGCCGAACAGGTCGAGCTCGAAGGCCGAGACCGAGAAGCCGGCCTGGTAGACGCTGTTGATCGGCTGGTCTTCACCGGTGGTCTGGCGCTGGCCGGTCACGGCCAGGCCCACGGAGGGCAGGCGGTCGGCGCGCTGGATGCGGTACTGGGCGCGCGCCTGCTCGATGTTGGCGATCGCCACCCGCAGGTCGCGGTTGTTCGTGAGCGACTGCTCGATCAGGCCGCGCAGGCGCGCATCCGGGAAGAAGCGCTGCCAGGCCAGGTTGACCGGCGCCTCGTTGGCGACCAGGGCGGCCGGCGCGTTGGCCGGCTTCGGCAGTTCCGGGAAGGCCCCGGCCACCGGTGCTGCCGGACGCTCGTACTTCGGCGCCAGCGACATGCAGCCCGCCAGGCTCATTGCCAGCACCAGCGGGGTCAGTTTTTTCATCTTGTCGATCATGGTTGTTTTCCTTCGATTGCCGCGCCTTCCGCGTGATGCGAGTAGACCTCCTGCTGGCGCTTGCTGCCCTTGAAGATCTTGCGCACCACGACGAAGAACATCGGCACGAACATCACGCCCAGCGTGGAAGCCGTAATCATACC
Source organism: Massilia phyllostachyos (assembly GCF_021044825.1). Lineage (GTDB taxonomy): Bacteria > Pseudomonadota > Gammaproteobacteria > Burkholderiales > Burkholderiaceae_D > Telluria > Telluria phyllostachyos. The sequence continues at coordinate 1,203,142 of NZ_JAJNOC010000001.1, forward strand.
GCCCATCACGCCGGTACCGATCGCGCGCTGCGAGGCCGAGCCGGCGCCGCCTGCGACGACCAGCGGCAGCACGCCCAGGATGAAGGCCAGCGAGGTCATGATGATCGGGCGGAAGCGCAGGTGCGCCGCCTCGATCGCCGCTTCCATCGGCGACTTGCCCTGCGCCTGCAGGTCTTTCGCGAACTCGATGATCAGCACCGCGTTCTTCGCCGCCAGGCCGATGATGGTCACCAGGCCGATCTTGAAGTACACGTCGTTCGGATAGCTGCGCAGCATCGCCGCCAGCACCGCGCCCAGGATACCGAAGGGCACCACCAGCAGCACTGACACCGGGATCGACCAGCTTTCATACAGGGCCGCCAGGGCCAGGAAGATCGCCAGCAGCGAGAACGCCATCAGGATGCCCATGGTGCCGCCCGAGAGCTGTTCCTCGCGCGACTGGCCGGTCCATTCGAAGGCGAAGCCGGCCGGCAGCCTGGCTGCCAGGCGTTCCATCTCGGCCAGCGCGTCGCCGGTCGAATAGCCCGGCTTGGCGTCGCCCGAGATGCTCATCGCCGGGTAGCCGTTATAGCGCAGCGTCTGCATCGGGCCGGTGATCCACTTGGTGGTGGCGAACGCGGACAGCGGCACCGGCTGGCCCTGCAGGTTCAGGGCATTGATGCGCAGCAGGTCGTCCGGCTGCATGCGGTCCTTCGCGTCGGCCTGCACCACCACGCGTTGCAGGCGGCCGGCGTTCGGGAAGTCGTTCACATAGCTCGAACCGAGCGAGGTCGAGATCGCGGTGTTGATCGCGTCAAAGGTCACGCCCAGGGCCTGCGCCTTGTCGCGGTCGATGTCGAGGCTCACCTGCGGCGCGTCTTCCAGGCCTTCCGGACGCACGCCGGCCAGGATCTGGCTCTGCGCGGCCATGCCGAGCAGCTGGTTACGCGCCGCCAGCAGGGCGTTGTGGCCGTTGCCGCCGCGGTCCTGCAGGCGGAAGCTGAAGCCGGTGCCGCGGCCCAATTCGGGAATAGGCGGCGGCGACAGGGCGAAGATGAAGGCGTCGCGCACGCCCGACAGGCCGCCGATGATGCGGTTGGCGACGGCGCCGGCGTTCGAGTCCGCGCCCTTGCGCTCGCTCCAGTCCTTCAGCGGGATGAAGGCGAGCGCCATGTTCTGGCCCGCGCCCGAGAACGAGAAGCCCAGCACGCTGACCATGTTCGCCACTTCCGGCTGCTTCATGATGAAGTTCTCGGCGGTGCGCATCACTTCGCTGGTGCGTTCCAGCGTCGCGCCCGGCGGCAGCTGGATGTTGGCGATCACGTAGCCCTGGTCTTCGTTCGGCAGGAAGGAGTTCGGCATGCGGGTGAAGAACAGCACCACCAGGCCGATCACCAGCACGAAGGCGACCAGCGCGCGGCCCGAGCCGCGAATCAGTTTGCCGACGATGCCTTCGTAACCCTTGGCGGTGCGGGCGAACTTGCGGTTGAACCAGCCGAAGAAGCCGCGCTTCTCGTGGTGGTGGCCCGCTTCGACAGGCTTCAAGAGGTGCGCGCACAGGGCAGGGGTCAGCGACAGCGCCAGGAAGGCCGAGAAGGCGATCGAGGACACCATGACGACCGAGAACTGGCGGTAGATGTTACCCACCGCGCCGGCGAAGAAGGCCAGCGGCACGAACACCGACATCAGGACCACGGTCACGCCGATGATGGCGCCCGAGATCTGGCCCATGGCCTTGCGCGTCGCTTCCAGCGGCGGCAGGCCCTCTTCGGACATGATGCGCTCGACGTTCTCCACCACCACGATCGCATCGTCGACCACGATGCCGATCACCAGCACCATGCCGAACATGGTCAGCACGTTGATCGAGTAGCCCAGCGCCAGCAGGGTGCCGAGGGAACCGAGCAGCGCGACCGGGACGACGATGGTCGGGATGATCGTGTAGCGGAAGTTCTGCAGGAACAGGTACATCACCAGGAACACCAGCACCAGCGCTTCGACCAGGGTATGCAGCACCTGCTCGATCGAGATGTCGATGAACTTCGAGCTGTCGAACGGCACCGTGGCCTTGACGCCGGCCGGGAAGAACTTCGACAGTTCGTCCATGCGCTCGCGCACCAGGCGCGCGGTTTCCAGCGCGTTGCCGGAAGGCGCCAGCTGCACGCCGATACCGGTGGACGGCTTGCCGTTCAGGCGCGCCGAGGTGCCGTAGGCCTGGGCCCCGATCTCGAGCCGGGCCACGTCCTTCAGGCGCACGGTGGAGCCGTCCGGGTTCGCGCGCAGCACGATGTTGCCGAACTGTTCGATGGTCGACAGCTGGCCGGTCACCACCACGGTCGCGGTGATTTCCTGGCCCTTCGCCAGCGGCAGTTCGCCGATGGTGCCCGAGGCCACCTGGGCGTTCTGGCTGCGGATGGCGTTGTTGACGTCACCCGGCGACAGGCGATAGCCGACCAGCTTGGCCGGGTCGATCCAGACGCGCATCGCGCGCTCGGTACCGAACAGCTGCGCGGTGCCGACGCCCTTGATACGCTGGATCTCCGGCAGGACGGTACGCGAGGCGTAGTCGCCCAGCGCGATCGGGTCCCACTTCGGATCGTCCGACGACAGGATGGTAAACAGCAGGAAGTTCGCGCGCACCTTGTCGACGCGCACGCCCTGCTGGTTCACCGCCGCCGGCAGGCGCGGGGCCGCGCGCGACAGGCGGTTCTGGACGTCGACCTGGGCGAGTTCCGGATTGGTGCCGGTCTCGAAGGTCAGGGTGATCGAGCCGCTGCCGTTGGCGGTGCTGCTCGATTCCATGTAGACGAGGCCCGGCGAGCCGTTCATCTCGCGTTCGATGACGGAGATGACCGAGTCTTCCAGGGTCTGCGCCGATGCGCCCGGATAGGCGGCGTTGATCACGATCGATGGCGGCGCCACGTTCGGATACTGGGCGATCGGCAGCTGGGTGATCGACACACCGCCGATCACCATGATGAACAGCGCGATCACCCACGCAAAAATGGGGCGGTCAATAAAGAAACGTGCCATGAATTAGTCCTGTTCTTTTTTCTTCCGGTGCTTAGCGGCGCGGCGTGCCGGCGGCCGGGGCGGCGCCCGCGGTGGAGCCGGACGGCGCCGAAGCCGGGACCTGGCCTGCCGTCTGCGCGGCGCCGGCGGCGGCGTTGGCCGCGCCAGGGGCCGCGGGGCCGGCAGGGGCCGCGCCGTTGGCGGCGGTCGGCTGCCATGCCACGGCTTTCACCGGAGTACCCGGCGGCAGCATCTGCAGCTTCTGGAAGCCGTCGACCATCACGCGTTCGCCTTCCTTCAGGCCGTCGGTGACGACCCAGTCCGAGCCCTGCTGCGAACCGATCTTGACGGTGCGCTGGACCGGCTTGTTGTCGGCGCCGACCACCATCAGGGTGTCGCCCTGCGGGCCGCCGCGGGTCACGGCCTGCTGCGGCACGATGATGCCGTTCGGGATCTGGGCCTGGGCGATGCGCACGCGCACGTACTGGCCCGGCAGCAGCGAGTTGTCCGGGTTGGGCACGGTGGCGCGCAGGGTCACCTGGCCGGTGCTCGGGTCGACGGTGACGTCCGAGAACAGCAGCTTGCCGCGCGCGGCCAGTTCGGTGCCGTCGTCCAGCAGCACGGTGACCGGCACGTTGGCCGACGAGCCGTTGCCGCCGGCCTGCTTGCGCAGGCGCTGCAGTTCGGAAGCCGACTGGGTGATGTTCAGGTACATCGGGTTGGTCTGCTGGATCAGCGCCAGCTCGGTCGCCTGGGCTGCCGAGACGATCGCGCCTTCGGTCACCAGCGCGCGGCCGATGCGGCCCGAGATCGGGGCGTAGACGTTGGCGTAGCCCTGGTTGATCTGGGCGATGCGGACCTGGGCGCGGGCGGCGGCGACGGCCGCTTCGGCCTGCTTCTGGGCCGCGACGGCATTGGTGTATTCCTGCTGGCTGATGGCGTTCGCCTCGACCAGCGGCTTGTAGCGGTTGGCCTGGGCGGTCGCCTGGTTCAGGGTCGCCTGGGCGCTGCCGACGTCGGCCTGGGCGGCAGCCAGCTGCGCCTGGTAGGGGGCCGGGTCGATCTGGAACAGCGACTGGCCTTCCTTGACTTCGCTGCCCTCGGTGAACAGGCGCTTCAGGATCACGCCGTCGACGCGCGCGCGCACCTGCGAGGTGCGGAACGGCTCGGCGCGCGCCGGCAGTTCGGTCTGCAGCGCGACCGGTTCGAACTTGGTGGTGATGACGCCGACTTCAGGGGCGGGCATGCCGCCGCCAGGGGCGCCGGCGGCCGGCGCGTCTTTCTTGCCGCAAGCCGACAGCAGGGTCACAGCCACCACGGTGGCGGCGGCAATCCGGGTCAGGGAAAGGGAGGAGTGGTCTGAACGCATTACGTATGCTTCCTTCTCGTTATTGAATCGACTACCGCTTGCAGACGCTGCGACCGCTCGCGAATCGTCACTGGCTTTTAGGTACAGTTTTATATACTATCACGGCTGTATGTTTATTGCTGGCACGCCCCCTCAAATGGAAGGGCATCAAAAAAATGGCACGTAAGACAAAAGCGGAAGCTGCAGCGACCCGCGACAGCATCCTGGATGCGGCCGAGAAATTGTTTGCTGAACAAGGTGTTTCACGAACGACTTTACAGCATATTGCAAGCGCTGCGGGCGTGACGCGCGGTGCGATCTATTGGCATTTCCTGGACAAGGGCGCGCTCTTCAATGCGATGTTCGACCGCGCCAAGATGCCGATGGATGAGGCGATGCAGGTGCTCGACAATTCGCGCGACGTACGCGACCCGCTGCAATGCCTGCGCGACGACATGATGACCGTGCTGCGCATCGTGAAGGAAGACGAGAAGGCGCGCCGGGTGTTCGAGATCGCCACCCTGAAGACCGAATTCATCGACGAGGTCGATTCCGTGCGCGCCCGCCGGCGCGAGTCGATCGGCCTGTGGCAGGAGCGTATGGAAGGGCACCTGAAGCAGGCGCAGGAGAAGGGACTGCTGCGCGCCGGCGTGTCCACCGTGGCGGCGGCGCAGGGCGGCTGGATCATGGTGGATGGCCTGATCCGCAACTGGATCTTCGAGCCGACCATGTTCGGTTTGCTGGAGCTGGGTGGGACGGTGATCGATACTTACCTGAATGGCTTGCGGTCGTAGAGGGACCATATGCGAGCTGTCTGAACGCGTGGGCGGGGGCCGCCCACCCTACAAAAAACCCGCCTTGCAGCGGGTTTCTTTTTACTTCAGCAGCTCTTCGATCATCTTCTTCAGCTTGATCGAATCCGCAACAAACGCGCGGATACCTTCCGACAGCTTCTCGGTCCCCATCGCGTCTTCATTGAGCATGAAGCGGAAGGTCTTCTCGTCGATCGCGATCTTCTCGATGTCGGCATTCGCGTCCTGGGTCAGCTTGCGCTCGACCGGCGCATCCGTATCGGCCAGCTTCTGCAGCAGGTCCGGCGAGATGGTCAGGAGGTCGCAGCCCGCCAGTTCCAGGATCTGCGAGGTATTGCGGAAGCTCGCGCCCATCACTTCGGTGGTGTAGCCGAACTTGCGATAGTACTGGTAGATGCGCTTGACCGACTGCACGCCCGGATCGTCGGCGCCCTGGTAGTCGGTGCCGGTCGACTTCTTGTACCAGTCGTAGATGCGGCCGACGAAGGGCGAGATCAGCTTCACGCCCGCTTCGGCGCAGGCGACCGCCTGGCACAGCGAGAACAGCAGGGTCAGGTTGCAGTGGATGCCTTCCTTTTCCAGGATCTCGGCGGCGCGGATGCCTTCCCAGGTCGAGGCGATCTTGATCAGCACGCGCTCGCGCGACACGCCGTTCTTCTCGTACAGGGCGATCAGTTCGCGGCCCTTGGCCACGGTGGCTTCGGTATCGAACGACAGGGCGGCATCGATCTCGGTCGAGACGCGGCCCGGCACGTACTTCAGGATCTCGACGCCGAAGGCGATCAAGAGGCTGTCGACGATGGCGTCGACCAAGGCGCCGTTGGCTTCGGCGACGGCCTTTTCCAGCAGCGGGCGGTATTCCGGCTTCTGCACGGCTTTCAGGATCAAGGACGGGTTGGTGGTCGCGTCCTGCGGGGCGTAGGCCTTGATCGACTGGAAGTCGCCGGTGTCGGCGACCACGGTGGTGTATTGCTTGAGTTGTTCGAGTTGGTTCATGAGATCTCGGTGTTAAGTGGGGATACGGTGAATTCTTGTGTGTGGCTCCGGTGCGGAAATTGGGTCCCGGCGAAGGCCGGGACCCAAGTTCAACGCACCTTAAACGAAATCGGTCCCGTCGATGAAAGCGGCCAGCATTTCTTCCAGCCCCGCACGGTCTTCATCCGAAAAGCGATCATGCTTCGGGCTGTCGATATCGAACACCCCCAGCAGCTCGCCATCCTTGATCACCGGAATCACGATCTCGGAAGCCGAGGCCGAATCGCAAGCGATGTGGCCGGGGAAGGCATGCACGTCCGGCACAACAATAGTCTTGCGCTCGACGGCGGTGGTGCCGCACACGCCGCGCCCGAACGGAATGCGGGCGCAGGCGGGTTTGCCCTGGAAGGGCCCGACCAGCAGGTCATTGCCGTCGCCCTTGCGCGCCGGGACGGTGAAGTAGAAACCGGCCCAGTTCAGGTCGGCCAGGGTGTCGTAGACGAGGGCGGAAAACTGGGCGGCGTTCGCCATCAGGTTGCGTTCGCCTTCGAGGACGCTCTCGACCTGGCGCACCAGCAAGGCGTAGTCGGGACGGGAGCTGCGTTCTGGATTGATGTGCATGGACATACCCGGGGATGCTTTGGAAACCGGGTATTTTACACCTGTGACGGGTTTGCCTTAACCGATGAAAGAATCAAACTGCATATCGAATTCTTGCAAGGCCTTCTGGGCGTTCTGCATCTTCTTGCGGAATTCCGGCCCGCGCTGCAGCGCCAGGCCCACGGCCAGCACGTCGATCACGACGAGATAGGCCAGGCGCGCCGAGATCGGCGTGTAGGGGTCGATCGCGAACACCAGGTCGATCGGGATGAACAACGTCGCGATCTCGGCCAGCGGCGTGCCGGACGGCGCCAGTACGATCACGTCGGCGCCGCCGCGCCGCGCCAGCTTGGCCGAGCGGGTGAGAGCGGGGTTGTTCCCCCTCTGTGAAATCGCCACCACCGCATCGCCTTCGCGCAGCAGTGCCGCGGCGATCGAGTGGATCGCCGGGTCGGTGTAGGCCACGGTCGGCACGCCCGAACGGAAGAATTTGTGCTGGGCGTCGGCCGCGACGAAGCCCGAGGACCCCTGGCCGTAGAACTCGATCTTGTTGGCGCGCGACAGGATGTCGAGCGCCTTTTGCACCAGTTCGGGTTTGAGGTTGTTGCGCAGGTCGAGCAGGGTGTTGATCGAACGGCTGCAGATTTTATTGACCAGGTCCGAGGCCAGGTCGTCCGGCGCCGGCTGCTCGTTGGCGCCGGGCAGGGCCAGCGCCAGGCCCTGGGCCAGCTTGAGCTTGAATTCGTGCCAGCCGTCGTAGCCCAGGGTGCGGCAGAAGCGCACCACGGTGGGTTCCGACACTTGCGCGCTCTTGGCCAGCGCCGTGATGTTCTGGCTCACGATGACGTTGGGCGCGGCCAGCACCGCGAGCGCGACCTTGCGCTCCGATTTGGAGAGCGAGTCGAGCTGGGTGCGGATGGAGTCGAGCAGCATTGGCTGTCAATCCTCGGGTAGCACTTCTTCGCGCCACTGCAGGCCGTCGCGGCCGATCAGCGCGCTCGACGCGGCCGGGCCCCAGGTGCCCGAGGTATAGGGCACCGGCGACGAATCGTCCTGCTCCCAGTGCTCGAGGATCGGCTCGACCCACTCCCACGCCGCTTCCAGCTCGTCGCCGCGCATGAACAGGGTCAGCTGGCCGCGCAGCACGTCGACCAGCAGGCGCTCGTAGGCTTCCATGCGCGGGCTCTTGAACTGCTCGCGGAAGTCGAGTTCGAGCTCGGCCTGCTTCAGGCGCATCGCGTCGCCCGGGGTCTTGGCCATCAGGTTCATCGACAGGCCTTCGTCCGGCTGCAGGCGGATCACCAGGCTGTTCGGCTGGAAGCTCGACGTCGGCTGGTTGAAGATCGAATGCGGGATCGGCTTGAAGCGCACCACGATCTCGGCCAGGCGGTCGGCCATGCGCTTGCCGGTGCGCAGGTAGAAGGGCACGCCGGCCCAGCGCCAGGTGTCGATTTCGGCCTTCATCGCGACGAAAGTCTCGGTCTTCGACTGCTTCGGCGCGTCCGGTTCGTCGCGGTAGCCCGGCACCGGCTGGCCGTCGACGTAGCCGCTGCGGTACTGGCCGCGCACGATGTTCTGCGACAGGGTGGTCGGGGTAAAACGCTTCAGGGACCTGAGCACCTGCAGCTTGGCGTCGCGCACGGCGTCCGGCGAGATCGAACTCGGGGTCTCCATGGCGACGATGCACAGCAGCTGCAGCAGGTGGTTCTGCAGCATGTCGCGCAGCGCGCCCGAGGTGTCGTAGTAACCGAGGCGGTTGCCCACGCCGATCTTCTCGGCGATGGTGATCTGCACGTCCGAGATGTACTCGCGGCGCCACAGCGGCTCGAACAGGATGTTCCCGAAGCGCAGCGCCAGCAGGTTCTGCACGGTCTCCTTGCCCAGGTAGTGGTCGATCCGGTAGATCTGCGATTCGGCGAAGACCTTGCCGACGTCGAGGTTGATCTGCTTGGCCGAGGCCAGGTCGCGGCCCAGCGGCTTTTCCAGCACCACGCGCGAATTCGGGGTCGCGAGGCCCGTCGCGGCCAGGTTGTCGCAGATGGTCGCGAACAGGTGGGGCGGGGTGGCGAGGTAGTAGACGCGGGTCAGCGATTCGTCGGGGCGCAGCACTTCGACCAGCGGGGCATAGGATTTGACGTCGGTGGCGTTCAGGGCGACGTAGACGATGCGCTGCAGGAAGCGCGCCCAGGTCGCCTCGGCCGGGGTTTCCTTGATGTTCGGCTTCGAGTTCTTTTCGACGAAGCGCAGGAACTCTTCCTGCGAGAAGTCGTCGCGGCCGACGCAGATGATGCGGGCGGTTGCGGGCAGGTCGTCGCAGACGTCACGCGCATACATTGCAGGAAGCAGCTTGCGCATAGCAAGATCGCCGCTGCCACCGAAGAAGACGAGATCGAAATCGGAAAGAGCCATGGGTGTTCTTCAGAAAAGTAAAAGCGTTTTGTAAATTTACTACACGAATATGGGCTGAACAAGAAAATCTACTACTTTTGAGCTCGCAACCTGGCTACAGCATTTGTACCGTTAACCGTAAGACCGTCGTACGCGCCACTGGCGCCTACGACTTCCGGCCTTCGCCGGAACGACGTTCATGGGGTAGCGCAGAGATTAACGGTGCAGGTATTCCGGCTCTTCACGCCCAGCCACGTCGACACGAATCGACAGCACCTTACCGCTGAGGGGATACTGCTCCAGCTCGGCAGCCGAACGCCCATGGCTGGCACTGGTAATGAACAGCGTCCGCAGATCCGACCCGCCGAACGCCACTGACGTCGGGCAGCGCACCGGCAACGCGATCTCGCGCAGGATCTCGCCATCCGGGGACAAGCGCAGCACGCGCCCCCCTTCGAACATCGCCACCCAGTACGCCCCTTCGCTATCGACCGTCGCCCCATCCGGGCGCCCGCCGTAATCCGCCGCGCTCTTATCGGTCGAGAAGGTCTTGATCGTCCGCCCATTCGACTGCACGCCGGTCTCCGGATCGTAGTCGTAGCAATCGACCCGATGCGTCGTGGTATCGGCATGGAACATCGTCCGCCCATCCAGGCTCCACGCCAGCCCGTTCGAATTCGTCATCCCGCCGGCCCAGGCCTGGCGCAGCTGGCCGCGATCGAGCACGTACATCTCGGCCGCCGGCTTGTCGCGCGGCTCGTACATGGTGCCGACCCAGAAGCGGCCGGCCGGGTCGACGCGGCCGTCGTTGAAGCGCACGATCTTCGGGTCGTAAGGCGCGTCGGCGATTGGCGTTTCCTTGCCGCTGGTCGTGTTCAGGCAGATCAGTCCCGTGCGCAGGGACACCACCAGGTTATTGTCGCTGTCGATGGCCAGCGCCGACGGCTCCGAGCCCATCTTCCAGTAGGTGTACTTGCCGCTGGCCGGGTGGACCCGGTTGACGGTCATGCCGTTGATGTCGACCCAGTACAGCGCCGACTCGACCTCGTGCCAGGTCGCCGCTTCTCCGACGAGCATGGGCGCGTCGTGCACTACCTCGAATTTATCCGTTGCCATGTGTATGAATGGATGGGTTCAGAAAGCGGCCTTGGCGCGGGCGATCAGGCCGTTGGTGGAGCTGTCGTGACTCAGTTTACCGTCCTTCGGCTGGGATTCGCCAAGCAGCTCGGCTTCGATCTTCTTCGCCAGCACCTTGCCCAGCTCAACGCCCCACTGGTCGAAACTGTTGACGTTCCAGATCACGCCCTGCACGAAGGTCTTGTGCTCGTACAGCGCGATCAGGGCGCCGAGGGTCGACGGGGTCAGGCGTTCCATCAGGATGGTGTTGCTGGGGCGGTTGCCCGGGAAGGTCTTGTGCGGCGCCAGGCGTTCCACTTCTTCTGCGGACAGGCCCTGGCCCTGCAGGTCGGCACGCACCTCGTCGATGGTCTTGCCCTTCATGAAGGCTTCCGACTGGGCGAAGCAGTTGGCCAGCAGGGCGGTGTGGTGGTGCTCCATCTCGTGCGCGGGACGCAGGGCGGCGATGAAGTCGATCGGGGTGACGTCGGTGCCCTGGTGCAGCAGCTGGAAGTAGGCGTGCTGGCCGTTGGTGCCGGGTTCGCCCCAGATCGCCGGGCAGGTGGGGGTATCCACTGGTTCACCTTCCCTTGTGACGCACTTGCCGTTGCTCTCCATGTCGAGCTGCTGCAGGTAGGCCGGGAAGCGGTTCAGGTCCTGGTGGTAAGGGGCGATGGAGACCGAGTGCGCGTCCAGGAACTCGCGGTTCCAGAAGCCGACCAGGGCCAGGATCGCCGGCATGTTCTGCTCGAGCGGCGCGGTGCGGAAATGCTCGTCCATGTCGTGGGCGCCCGCCAGGAAATCGCTGAAGTAGCCGAAGCCGACCGCCAGCGCGACCGACAGGCCGATCGCCGACCACACGGAATAACGGCCGCCGACCCAATCCCAGAAGGGAAACATGTTGGCCGGGTCGATGCCGAAGGTCTTGATGGCCTCAAGGTTGGTGGACACGGCGACGAAGTGCTTGGCCAGCGCAGAATCGGCTGACTGAGCGCTCGCGCGTTCCAGGAACCAGCTGCGCGCGGTCTGCGCGTTCATCATGGTCTCGGCCGTGGTGAAGGTCTTCGAGGCGACGATGAAGAGCGTGGTTTCGGGATCGACCTGCGACAGGGCGGCGTCCATGTCGTGGCCGTCGACGTTCGACACGAAGTGCATCTTGAGGCGCGGGTGGGCGTAGTGGCGCAGGGCCAGCACGACCATCTTCGGGCCGAGGTCGGAGCCGCCGATGCCGATGTTGACGATGTCGGTGATGGGTTTACCGGTATGGCCCAGCCATTCGCCGCTGCGAACGGCGTCGGTAAAGGTCTTGATTCGGTCGAGCACCGCGTGCACGTCCGCGTTCACGTCCTGGCCGTCGACGATCAAATTACTGCCGCGCGGAGCGCGCAGGGCGGTGTGCAGGACCGCGCGGTTCTCGGTGTTGTTGATGCGTTCGCCGGCGAACATCGCGTCGCGGCGCGCTTCCACGCCGCGCTCGCGCGCCAGCTCTGCCAGCAGTTCAAGCGTGCGCCCGTCGAGGCGATTTTTTGAATAGTCTAGGAACAGCCCGGCCCCCTCGCACGACAGGCGCTCGAAGCGCTGCGGGTCGGCGGCGAACAGGTCGCGCATCTCCCAATCTTCTGCCTGGACGGCGTGGTTTTCGAGGGCCTGGAAGCTGGTGGTGCTGGTGAGGGAAGGCGTGCGCATGGGGTCGTGTGGAAGCAACAATATTGTCAATAGCAGATTATCGAATAATACAATAGGCGGGCGTAAAATCACTACATAAAAAATCGCCGCTGTTGGCTGCTCGACATTTGCACCGCGTGGACGGGGAACCGGCCCACCCTACGAAAGGCCGGGCTCAGGCAGTCGACAATAATCTGTAGTAAAATTTCAGATACTAAATTCAAGAAGGAACGATCATGGCGCTGCACCCCGTAGTCGAACAGGTAACGAACCGGATCATCAAGCGAAGCCGCCCCTCGCGCGCGGCCTACCTGGCGCATCTCGAAGCCGCCCGCATCCAGGGCGTGCAGCGCGGCGCGCTGTCGTGCACGAACCTGGCGCACGGCTTCGCCGCCTTCCCGGAAAACGACAAGCTCAAACTCAAGGAATACAAGAAGCCGTCGGTGGCGATCGTCTCGTCGTACAACGACATGCTGTCGGCCCACCAGCCCTTCGAATACTTCCCGAAGGTGATCAAGGAAGCCGTGCGCGAAGTCGACGCGGTGGCGCAGTTCGCGGGCGGCGTGCCGGCCATGTGCGACGGCGTGACCCAGGGCCAGCCGGGCATGGAACTGTCGCTGTTCTCGCGCGACACCATCGCGATGGCGACCGCGGTGGCGATGTCCCACAATATGTTCGACGCCGCGCTGTACCTGGGCATCTGCGACAAGATCGTGCCGGGCCTGCTGATCGGCGCACTGCACTTCGGCCATATTCCGGGCATTTTTGTTCCGGGCGGCCCGATGACGACCGGGATCTCGAACAAAGAGAAGGCGGCCATTCGCCAACGCTACGCCAAGGGCGAAGCGACGCGCGAAGAGCTGCTGGCCGGTGAGTCGGCCTCCTACCACGGCGCCGGCACCTGTACCTTCTACGGCACCGCCAACAGCAACCAGATGCTGATGGAGATGATGGGCCTGCACATGCCGGGTTCCGCCTTCATCACCCCGGGCACGCCGCTGCGCGACGCGCTCACGAAAGCCGCGTCGCAGCAGGCGGTGAAGATCTCGCAGCAGGGCGGCGACTACATGCCGATCGGCCGCATCGTCGACGAGAAGAGCATCGTCAACGCCATCGTCGCGCTGCACGCGACCGGCGGCTCGACCAACCATACCCTGCACCTGGTGGCGATCGCGCGCGCGGCCGGCATCGTGATCGACTGGAACGACTTCGACGAGCTGTCGAAGGTGGTGCCGTCGCTCACCCGCATCTACCCGAACGGCGAAGCCGACGTGAACCACTTCCAGGCCGCCGGCGGCCCGGGCTTCATCATCCGCGAACTGCTGGATGCAGGCCTGGCGCACGAAGACGTCAACACCATCCTCGGCCATGGCCTGCGCGCTCACTGCAAGGAGCCCTTCCTGGGCGAGGACGGCAAGGTCGTGTTCCGCGACGTGGCCGAGAAATCGGGCGACGAAGCGGTGCTGCGCCCGGCCGGCAAGCCCTTCGCCAACAACGGCGGCATGGTGCTGGTGCAGGGTAACCTGGGCCGCGCCGTGATGAAGATCTCGGCGGTGAAGTCCGAGTACCACGTGATCGAGGCGCCGGCCATCACCTTCGATTCGCAGGAAGACTTCATGGGCCGCTACAAGGCCGGCGAACTGAATCGCGACTTCGTGGCCGTGATCCGCTTCCAGGGCCCGCGCGCCAACGGCATGCCGGAACTGCACGCGCTGACCCCGGCGCTGTCGAACCTGCAGGACGCCGGCTTCAAGGTCGCGATGGTGACCGACGGCCGCATGTCGGGCGCCTCCGGCAAGGTGCCGGCGGCGATCCACGTGTCGCCCGAGATCCTCGCCGGCGGTCCGCTCGGCCTGGTGCGCGACGGTGACCTGATCCGCGTGAACGCCACCACCGGGGAGCTGGACGCCCTGGTGCCGGACGAAGTGTGGGCCTCGCGCCGCATGGCGAGCGCCGACCTGTCCAAGAGCCACATCGGCATGGGCCGCGAACTGTTCGCGATGTTCCGCACCCATTCCAGCCCGGCGGAAGAGGGCGCGGCGACGTTCCCCCTGCCGTCGCCGATCGAAACCACCGTACCGCTGCACGAAGGCGAGCATGTCGAAGAAGGGCAGCCCGGTTCGGACGAAGACTTTCTCTTTAGGACGCAAAAATGACCTTACTTGAAATCATGCGCTCGGCGAGCGTCATTCCCGTCATCGCCATCGACGATCCCGCACACGCTGTCCCGCTGGCCAAGGCGCTCGTCGCCGGCGGCATCCGCGTGCTGGAAGTCACGCTGCGCACCGAGCACGGCCTGCAGGCGATCCGCGACATGAGCGGCGTCGAAGGCGCGATAGTCGGCGTCGGCACGCTGACCCAGCCGCACGAATTCGACGCGGCGCGCGACGCCGGCGCCGTGTTCGGCGTCTCGCCTGGCCTGACCGCCACCATGATCGAGGCGGCCAAGAAAAGCGGCCTGCCGCTGCTGCCGGGCGTGATGACCCCGTCCGAAGTGATGGCCGCGCGCGAGCACGGCTTCAAGCAGCTGAAACTGTTCCCGGCGGTGCCGGCGGGCGGCGTCGGCATGCTCAATGCCATCGGCGGCCCGCTGCCTGACGTGACCTTCTGCCCGACCGGCGGCATCTCGATCGAGACCGCACCCAAGTTCCTGGCCTGCAAGAACGTGGCCTGCGTGGGCGGCTCCTGGCTCACGCCGAAGGACCTGATCGCCGCCGGCGACTGGGCCGGCATCACCGAACTGGCGAAAGCGGCTAGCGCGCTGCGTGCCGCCGCATAAGCATCTCCCGCAACGGTCCCGTTCCCGTCCCCTGACGGAGAACGAGATCGCGATGGCGTCGCTGCTGTTCGGCGACGCCATCGACTACCGGCGCGTCCGCATCCACGGGCGCCGCTACATGCCTTTCCAGCCGAAGAACTGCTGCATGACGCCGAACGGCAGCATGTACTTCCACCGTTCCTGTTTCCTCCCCGACTACACGCGCGCGGACCCCGGCGCGATCCACTGGTTCATGCACGAGATGGTGCACGTGTGGCAGCACCAGCTGGGCTATCCGGTGCGGCTGCGCGGCGCAGTGCGCATTGGCCTTCCTTACGGCTACACGCTGCGCGAAGACGCGACGCTGGCCGACTACAATATGGAGGCGCAGGGCGACCTGCTGGCTGATTATTTCGTGCTGAAGTTTCTGAAGAAGCCCGGCGCCATGCGCCAGGGACGCTACCGCGACAGCCTGGCGCTGTACGAGCGGGTGCTGGCTTCCTTCCTGGCCGATCCCCTTGACCCGCGCAACCTGCACCGCGGACTGGCGCGCTGGCTGGTGCGCCGCGGCGGCAGGTTCTTGCGGTAGGCGCGCGATTCGTGGGCCAGCTTCTTTCCATCCTGTTCCAGTTCCTGCGGCGCAACCTGCTCATGTTTGCGCTGATCGTGCTCGTCCTGGCCGCGGCGCCATGGGTCCAGCGCGAATGGGGGCATATCCAGCGAATCGTCGGGGAGCTGCCGGCGCTGCGCGAGTCGGTGCAGGTGGTGAGCGAAAACCAGGCTGCGCTGGCGGACGACGTTGCCCGCCGCATAGGCCAACTGTCGGGCGCATCGATCGGGGGGCTCGATGGCGAAATCCGCCGCCTCGATGCCGAGATCGCGGCGCTGCGGCAGGAGGCCGCCGGTGAAGGCATCCTGTCCGCGGCAGTGGCGGGCAAGGACGCGCTGGCGGCGCGCCTGCAACAGCAGGCCATGCGCGAGCTGCGCATCGAAACCCGCCGCCAGGCGCGTGAGCACCTCGCTACCGTGCGCGCCTACGCCGTGGTCATGCTGGACCGCCGGGCTGCCTACGCCCGGCTCGAGCAACTGCGGCTGGCGCATGTGAGCGCCTATCAGGCCTATCTGCGCGCGCACAGGGAAGCGGTGCGGTTTCGGGCGGATGCGGGCTGGCTTGCGCGCATTCCCGGTACCCCGCATTACCAGCAACTGAAGCAGCGCGAGGAAGCAGCGAGCCGGCTGCTGGCCGCGAATAACCAGGCGCACCGTGACTTCCTCGCGCAGCGCACGATCGTCGAGCGGCTGCCGGCGCCCGGTTCCGCCGCCGTCTTCCGGGTCGATGCGCAGCGGCTCGCAGACACCACCGCCGCGCTGCGCGCGCAATTGGCGCAGGCCGAACACCTGGCCCGCCACAATCGACTCTGGCAGGCCTACCAGGCCGTCCTTCCCGTACTGCCTGCGGCACTCGGCGTACTGGCCGGGTGGTGGCTGCTTCCCGCGGCGCTGCGCACGCTGTTCTACTTCGTGCTGGCGCCATTGGCTGCACGCAGGCCGCCGATCGTGATCGATGCGCGCGTTCGTCATGCTTCGTCTTTGCCGCCGGAGCAGCCGGATGCCGACCACGCCCTCATCTCGGCCGTGTCGCGGCGCGTGATCCTGGCGCCGGGCGACGAGATGCTGATCCGCCCCGCATATTGTCAAAGCATTCCCGTGGGCGTTGGCGCCAACACGAAGCTGCTGTTCGACTGGCGCCATCCCCTGACCAGCATCGCCGCCCACCTGTGGATGCTCACGCGCCTGCGCACCAGCACGGTCGCGCAGGTCGTCGTGTCGTCGACATCGGACCCGCTCGACGACGTCGCCCTGGTCGAGATCCCGGCGGGGGAGGCGCTGGTGCTGCAGCCGCGCGCCCTGGTCGGCGTGATATGCAAGGCGGAAGCCGCACCGGCGATCCGCAGCCACTGGCGCATTGGCACCCTGCATGCCTGGCTCACGCTGCAGCTGCGCTACCTGGCGTTCGAGGGACCTGCGACCCTGATCGTGCGAGGATGCCGCGGCGTGCGGATGGAACGCGCAGCGGCCGGACGCACGATCGGCCAGGACGCGACGCTGGGTTTCAGCGCCCACGCGCGCTACGCCACCGTGCGCGCCGAACCGTTCTTGCCCTACCTGCGCGGCAGGCAGCCGCTGTTCCACGACAGCTTCGAAGGAAGCACGGCCTGGTTCCTGTACGAGGAAGTGCCGCGCAATGCCCAGGCCAGCCGCCGCCGAAGCAACCCGCTCGAGGTACTGTTGGACGCTGGTCTGAAGGCATTCGGCATCTAGCCATCGCCTTGTAGCGCCACTCATGGAAATTCAATATGATAGGCAGCTAGTCATGCTCGTCCGAGCGCGCCGGACGGCTTCACCCAGCTTGCATGGGTGCCTATGTGCGACGACCCCAGGAGTAGTCCGATGCGCCTTGCCCATGCCGTCCTGATTGCCGCCAGCCTGCTGTGCAGCGCGCCTGCATTGTCCCAATCCTCCCAGGCGCCAGCCGAACGCATCGCCGCCCAGCGCGACGCCATGGCCCGTTTCGCCGCACTCGACGGCACCTGGCGCGGCCAGGCGACCATGACCCTGCCGAACGGCCAGAAGCACGAGATCACGCAG
This sequence comes from Massilia phyllostachyos, assembly GCF_021044825.1. Taxonomy (GTDB): domain Bacteria; phylum Pseudomonadota; class Gammaproteobacteria; order Burkholderiales; family Burkholderiaceae_D; genus Telluria; species Telluria phyllostachyos. Next base: position 1,220,444 of record NZ_JAJNOC010000001.1, read on the forward strand.
ACCGAAAGGGTCGGCGGCTTCCTCGACGGCGCGCTCAAGATGGTGGAAGGGCGCGGCTACGAGGCCGACGGCAAGCTGGCCTTCAATGCGCTCGGCGTCATCACCTATGATCCGGCCACGAAGGCCTACAGCATGCAATCGACCGCCCAGGGCTATACGGGGAATTTCGTCTTGAGCCCGATCCCGGACGGTTTCGCCTGGGAGATTCCCGCCGGCCCGATGACGATCAAGTACACGGCCACCGTGAAGGACGGTGTCTGGCACGAAGTGGGTGACCGCATCATGCCCGGCAAGGAGCCGGTGCGCTTCTTCGACATGACGCTCAGGCGCATCGGTTCCACCACCTGGCCGGCCGGTGACCCGGTCCCGGCGAAGTAAGGCTTCATTTCACTGAAAGGCATTCCATGACGCAGTCGAACATCATCATGCTCGCGATGGCGCCCCTCATCATGTGGCGCGTCTACAAGCGGGTCCAGCGCCTGACTGTGCGCCAGCAATCGCGCATGTGGCGCCATTGGTTCGGCGTCATCTTCCTGCCGCTTGCGCTGCTCACGATGGGTGCTTTCCTGCTCACGCATCCGCCTGCGCTGGCGAGTCTGTTGTTCGGCACGACCACAGGCGGCCTGCTGGGCTGGCATGCCTTGCGCCGCACGGGATTCGAACGTGTCGGCGAGGACTACTTCTACACGCCGTACGCGCCGATCGGCATGGTGGTGGCGATGATCTTCATCGTCCGCGTCCTGTACCGCGTTTATGAAATGTTCACGCTCGGAGCGGGGCAGGTGCCGTCGTTCGGCAGCAGCCCGCTCACGATGGGGATCATGGGCGTAGTGGCAGGCTATTACCTGGTGTATGCGTCGGGGCTGCTGCGCTGGCGTCTCGCGGGAGCACGCGACGGCGCCAAATGAAGGCTGCTGTTGCCGGCTTCGCCGTCGCCAGTGCCGCATGTCTCGCGACGGCTGGCGCGTCGGCATGCCAGCCGCTGCCTTCCTCGGCCTACGGGGAATCCCTGACGAAGGTAAAGTCGCGGTTCGACGGCGCGCGCTTTGTCGTGCTGGCCGAGCTTACCCGTGTCGAGGAGGTGATGGTCCCCGCCGGCGATGGGGATTTCAGGATCGAGGTGGAGCGCGCGACCTTCCGGGTGCAGCAGGCGTTCAAGGGCGAGCTGGCGAAGGGCGCGGCTTTTCACGTCGATTCCGGCGTCACCGCCTGCGGCCGCGGCGTACGGCATGGCCAATGGGTGTCGTTCAGCCCTGGCAAGCCAACTCGACCCCGCGCCGCGCCGCCGGAGCGCTGGCTCATCTATTACACACCGTGGCCGGCAGTGCCTGGGCAGCGGGAACCGATCTTCGAGATCGATGATTCAACGAACTCGCAACCGGCACAGTGGGCCGCCTATGACCTGGAGATGCTCGGAAAGCACGCGAAGGGGTGGCGCACTGCTGGCCGGTAAGCGCACCTGCTTGACGCCATGAAACGCTACAGCTGCGTACCCCAGCGGCGGCAGGCTTCCACATTGCGTTCCGGGTTCTCTCCCCACTCCTTCAACACGATCTTCGTCCCGACCTGGCCGTAGACTTTCAGGAAAGTCGGTTTGTCCTTGGCAAGGCATGCCATGTAGGCGTAGCGATTGAGGCGCGTGGGACTGTTCGGGTAGCGCGCGAACATGTCCTCGTAGCCCTGTTTCATCTTGTTCCAGTCCGCGAGGCTGTTCTCGAACAGCGTGTGTCCGAACTGGCCGTCGACAGCGTACGAGTACAGACGGGCATACATGCCCATGCCGTAGCGCGCCCGGGTTTCCTCGGTCGTCTTGCGGATGAAGTCGTCGAGTACCTTGGCGTCGCCTCCCCATTTGGGAAGCAGGCTGATCACGATCTCGAAATACAAGGTGATGTCATCGGGATTGCGCTGCAGCCCCTCCCGTGCAATCGCGGATAATTGCTCGACATTCCAGCCCAGCGCCGTACCGGCCCGCAGGAGGAGCAGGTGCGCATGGCTGTCGGTCAGCGCGACGTCGGCATGCGTGCGCAGGTAATCCACGGCGCGGCGCAGGTAGGCATAAAATTCCTTGAGGGCTTCCGGCGGCACCTTGCTGATATAGCCGCCGCCGCGATACGACCAGCCGTGCTTCATCAACGCCTCTGCATGCAGGATATGCGCAAGGGCCGACTTCGGATACTCCTGCGCCCAATGGAGCGTCAGTGCGTCCACCTCCTTCAGATATGACTCGACGTTCCTGACGTTGTTGCCGAACACCTGCGTGAGGCCAGTGCGGAACAGGTCGAGCTGCAATGTGCCGTCCGGTTCGAAACGGTTCGGCTGGCGGTACAAGGCATTCTGCCTTTCCAGTTCGGCAAAGTCGCCCCACCAGAAGCTTTCGGCAGCGGCCTTGGTGATGGGCGCGTTCGGGGCCGGTTCGGCCGCCCACACGACATCCGGCAATGCGACGAGCGAGAGCGCGGCGGCGACCGACAGGTTGAGCATGAGGTAAGGCACGGACATGCTGCGTTTCATGGCGTTTTTCCTCCCGTCTTTTTCGGGGCTGCGGAAGCTGCCGGATCCAGGCTCCAGTTCATGTTGAACACCTCGGGCAGGCGAGCGCCTGGGCTGGCGCTGCCCTGCAGCGCAAACTGCACCGACGCGGCGTCAAAGGTGTTTTCGAACACCACCGGCCGCATGCCCCGGATGCCGCGCACCGTGATCTCGCGTGCGGTGACGCTAGCCCTGAGCGGCTTGCCCGCGGCATCGAGTTCGCGGGTGACCGTGGTGGAGCCGGTGACGTCGAAGCGTTGCGCCAGGCTGGGGTAGGCGGGCGACGCTCGCGCATCCGGCGGCGTAACATCGCTTCCCGGAGGGTCGAAGGCATTGCCGAAACGGTCGGTGGCGGTCATCAGGGTGCCGTAGCGGAATGCATTCAGCACAGCTGCCGGCGCGGCGCCCTGCGCCAGGCTGGCGCGCAGCCACCATTGCTGCAGGATGCAACGGTCTTCGAAACCAAGCTTGCCATAGGCTTCGCCTTCGGCCAACAGGCTCGCGGCCAGGACGGGAGGCAGGGGCAGCACCCGTGCGCCGCCGCTGCGGAGCCGGTCGATCGCCTCGGCGGCGGCATCCTGTGGCAAGGGAAGCGGCCACGCCAGCGCCACGGCGCGCGGCTTGCCCCAGCGTTCCAGCAACTGGCGTTCGGTGGCGAGGACGGCCGGGCGGAATGCGGGCGGCATGGCCTGGATGCGCCTGATCCGGCTGGCATAGTCCTGGAAGCGCGAGTCGCCCTCCATCCGGCATGCTTGCGGCGATGCCTTCAGCACCGACAGGGTCGCTTCTTCATAGCGGGCATCGCCGGTGTCGAGATGCCACAGGGCCAGTTCGTTGAGCAGGCGGGCGAAGACGGCCGCATACAGGTAGTTTGGATCGCGCACTTCGCCGGGCCTGGCTCCCGCACGCTTTTCTTCGTCCAGCCAGGCCGGCAAGAGCCGGCCGATGCGCTCCAGGTGCGCGGCGCCGATGTCCTCGGCCTCCTTGCGCAGCGCAGGGTCGAGCGCCGCGTCTTTCGGCAGCGCGAAGGTGCGGGCCAGTTCCCTTTTCAGCGAGGCAACCATTGCCGCATCCTGTTCGCCGGCAGGGGGCGCCGGCGCAGACAACGCTGGAAGCGCCATGCACATCATGAAGCACCCGGCAAGCGCCACCGCGGTCAATGTGCGCAAACTGGATACCGTCATGTCACCTCCGGAAGGGCGAAGCGTGAATCGATGAGATCAGCGTACCATCGGCGAAACGCCGCACTGCTGAGCATATCCTGATGGATTTCAAAGAGCCAGCCGTATTTTTCTGCTGGCGGCCCGCTGCATGGCCAGGTCGAGCAGGGCCGTGCCCAGTCCGAGTCCCTCGTATCCCGGGCTGACGAACAGCGCCCAGATCGAGGCATGCGCACGGTCGGCATAACTGAACCGGGCGACCTTCCCGTCGACCTCCGCAACCCAGCCGCGTCCATCCTTGTCAAGATAGTCCTTATACATCTGCACGGTCACGCGTGCCGGATCGGACAGCACGTTCTCGGTAACCGACAGCCTGATCGCCGACATCGCGGGGATGTCGGCGCTGCGGGCGCGCCGCAGCCGCACCTCACTCATACCGCAGGCAATCCACCGGCAGCAGGCGCGACGCCCGGCGCGCCGGATAGAAGCCGAAGAACACCCCCACCGCCGTCGCGAAGCCGCACGCCACCAGCACGGCCTGGAAGGTCAGATACACGTCGAACTTGCCGGTCGCCGTGATCGCCGCCGCACCGCCCATCGCGATCGCCACGCCGATCAGCCCGCCCGCCACGCAGATCACCACCGACTCGGCCAGGAACTGCAGCAGCACGTGCCTTGGCCGCGCGCCGATCGCCATGCGGATGCCGATCTCGCGGGTCCGTTCCGTCACCGACACCAGCATGATGTTCATGATGCCGATGCCGCCGACCACCAGCGAGATCGCGCCGATCAGGCCGAGCAGCAGGGCCACGCCCGCGCTGATCTTGTTGGCCGTCTCCGCAAACGAGGCCATGTTCTGCACCCGGAAATCGTCCGGGTCCTCGAGGCGGATGCGGTGGCGGTTGCGCAGCGTGTCCTTGATGTCCTCGATCGCATCGTTCAGGGCCATGTCGGGCCGGCCCTGGGCCGCGATGTAGTGCACGTTCTGCGGGAAGGGCGAGCGGATCAGGTTCGAGCTGGCCGCCGTGATCGGCACCAGCACCAGCTCCGCGATGTCGGAGCCGTCGATCTGCTTGCCTTCGCCGGCCAGCACGCCGATCACCTGGAAGGCGACGTTCTCGATGCGCAGGTAGCGGCCCAGCGGGTCGGTCTTGTAGAAGAACTGGTCCGCCACCTTCTGTCCGATCACGACCATGCGCGCCGCCGAGCGCACGTCGGCCTCGCTGAACAGGTTGCCCTGGTCGAGCTTCCAGTTGCGGATCTTGAACATGGCCGGGGTCACGCCGAGCACCTGGCTGCTCGAACTCTCGTTGCCGGCGCTGAGCTTGAAGCTTCCCTGCAGCGCGGGCGCCGCGCCGGTCAGGCTGGGCAGTTCGTTCAGCGCCTGCGCGTCCGAACTGGAAATCGAGGCCACCGAGCCGGTGCGGGCGCGCTGCGCCGCGGTGCGGTCGCCGCCCGGGAAGACATAGACCATATTGGTGCCGAGCGCCTGCAGCTCCTTGCCGATGAAGCGCTGCATGCTGTCGCCGATCGCCAGCAGCAGCACCACCGAGGCGATGCCGATGATGATGCCCAACATCGTCAAGGCAGTGCGCAGGCGGTTCGCCGCCATCGAGCGGAACGACTCGATCAGGATCTGGATGAAGTTCATGCCGGCACCTCAGGAGAAGGGAGATGCGGACTCGCCGCGAGCTGGCGCAGGCCCTCTGCAGCGGGGCCGTCGTACAGCACCCGTCCATCCTTCAGGCGCACCAGGCGCTGGCTGTAGGCGGCGACGTCGGCTTCGTGGGTGACGAGGACGATGGTGATGCCGCGCTCCTTGTTCAGCTGGCGGAAGCTGTTCATGATGTCGTCGCTGGTTTGCGTGTCGAGGTTGCCGGTCGGTTCGTCGGCCAGCAACATCGGCGGGTCGGTGGCCAGGGCCCGGGCGATCGCGACGCGCTGCTGCTGGCCGCCCGAGAGCTGGCTCGGCGTGCGCTTGGCCAGGCCTGCGAGACCCACGCGCTCGAGTTCCACCAGCGCGCGCGCATGCGCCTTGCCGCGGCTCGAGCCGGCGTAGATCAGCGGCAGCGCCACGTTCTCGGCCACGCTCATGCGCTTGATGAGGTTAAAACTCTGGAACACGAAGCCGATGCTGCGGTTGCGGATGTCGGCCAGCTGGGCGCGCGACAGCGAGCGGGTGTCGGTGCCGTCGAGCAGGTAGGTGCCGCCGGTGGCCTGGTCGAGGCAGCCGAGGATGTTCATCAGGGTCGACTTGCCGGAACCCGACTGGCCCATGATGGAGACGAAGTCGCCGCGCGCCACCTGCAGGTCGATCCCGTGCAGGACACGGGTCTCGACGCTGCCACTCATGTAGGTCTTGGTGACGCCGCGGATATCGATCAGGGGAGTGCTCATCAATCCGCCTTCGGCTCCGCCAGGGTGCGCGTGACGACCTTGTCGCCCGCCTTCAGGCCGCCCGACAGCACTTCGGTATAGCGGAAGTTGGACAGGCCGACGCGGATGTCCACGGGCTGCGGCTGGTTCATCGCGTCCAGGCGGTAGACCTTGAACATGCGCGCGGTCTCGGCGGCGCTGCGGAAGGCCAGGTCGTCGTCCGGCGCCGGGGCGGGGGGCAGGGACGCCTGCTTCACGCCGCTTTCCTTTTCCTTCTTGCGCAGCTTTTCCTGCTCTTCCTCGGGCAGCTGGAAGCGCAGCGCCGTGGTCGGGATGCGCAGCACGTTGGGGCGGTTCGCCACCACCAGGCGCACCTGGGCGGTCATGCCGGGTTTCAGCATCTCGTCCTGGTTGTCGACGTCGAGCACCACGTTGTAGGTGACCACGTTCTGCACCACGTTGGCGGCCAGGCGGAACTGGCGCATGGTGGCGTGGAATTCGCGGTCCGGGTAGGCGTCGACCACGAAGCGCGCCGGCAGGCCGTCCTTTAGCGCGCCGACGTCGGCTTCCGAGACGCTGGTGTCGATCTGCATCTTGGTGAGGTCGCGCGCGATCTGGAACAGGTTCGGCGTATTGAACGAGGCCGCCACGGTCTGGCCCAGGTCGATGGTGCGCTTGATGATGACGCCGTCGATCGGCGAGCGGATCACGCTGTTGTTCAGGTCCGCCCTGGCGCGGTCGAGCTGTGCCTGCGCCAGCTGGACGTTGGCGCGCGCCACGTCCATTTCGCGCCGCGACTGGTCCAGCGTGGTGGAGGACACGAAGTTCTGGGCGACCAGCTGCTGGTTACGGTTGTAGTTCGCTTCGCCCAGCTTCAGGTTGGCGACGGCGGACGCGCGGCTGGCCTCGGCCTGGCGGATCTGGGCGTTGAAGATGGTCGGGTCGAGTTTCAGGAGCACCTGGCCCTTGGTGACGCGGTCGTTGAAGTCGGCGTTCAGCTCGACCACGGTGCCGGACACCTGGGAGCCGACGTTCACCAGCGCCACCGGGTTGATGGTGCCGGTCGCGGTGACGGTCTGGTTGATGGCGCCCATGTCGACGACGGCGGTGCGGTATTTCGACGGCGGCACCTTGGGCGGGCCTTTCGGCGCCAGCCAGGCGGCGGCCGCGGCGCCGACTACGATTACCCCGGCCGCAATGGCCACGCGCTTCTTCGTGAAGAGTTTCATCTTGTTTTGCTTGTACCAGGAGCCTTGAAAAGTGCAGTGTGCTGCCTGGCTGCCTCCTTTGCAATGCATGTTGCATCGACCGACGAGCTGGTGCGATGAACTGCCGATTTCGGGGAATGAACTGCGTGATCCGCTAGAATGGCGCATTCTCTTCTACTTTGCACAAGCATCATGACCCAGGACGAACTCAAGCAAGCCGTGGCCCGCGCCGCCATCGATTACGTGGTGGACGGCGAGATCATCGGCGTCGGCACCGGCTCGACGGCCAACTTCTTCATCGACGAGCTGGCGAAAATCAAGGACCGCATCAAGGGCACCGTCGCCTCCTCGGAAGCCACCGCGGCGCGCCTGCGCGGCCACGGCATCCCGGTGTTCGACCTGAACGAGGTCGAGTCGATGGCGGTCTACATCGACGGCGCCGACGAGATCACCAACAGCGGCGCCATGATCAAGGGCGGCGGCGCGGCGCTGACCCGCGAGAAGATCGTGGCCTCGGTGGCGAAGAAATTCGTATGCATCGCGGATGGCTCGAAGCTGGTCGACACCCTCGGCAAATTCCCGCTGCCGGTCGAAGTGATCCCGATGGCGCGCGCCTGCGTGATGCGCCAGCTGGCGGCGCTGGGCGGCGAACCGCGCCTGCGCGTCAAGGCAGGCACGCAGGACGCCTACATCACCGACAACGGCGGCGAGATCATCGACGTGGTCGGCCTGTCGATCACCGACCCGGTGGCGCTGGAAGAGCAAATCAACCAGATCGTCGGCGTGATCGCCGTCGGCCTGTTCGCCAAGGCCGGCGCCAACGTCTGCCTGCTGGGCACGGGCGAAGGCGTGAAGACCCTGACTTTCTAAAGCGGAGACGCACGATGACACGACGCGCGCTGGTGCTGGTGGTGGCCGTGATGCTGGGCGGCTGTTCGCTGTTCAAATCCAGGCCGGAACCGGTGCGCCGTCCCGTTCCTGTCGCCGTCAAGCCGGCCGTTCCTGGTTTGCAGGATCCGAACGGGACGCCAATCGAGCGGGTGCCGTTCAGGACTGGGGTGTCGTCTGCGACTGTCGAGAAGATGGCGAAGGAGCATGGGTGTCTGGGTGGACAGGGGGCTGGGCTGATGACCGAGGCGGGGCCGGTTGAGGTTTACCGGATGCGGTGCGAGAGTGGTGCGATGCAGGGCAAGGTGTTGACGGCGCGGTGCGAACTGCGGCAGTGCGTAAAGATGTAAGCATTACGCAAACGCTTTTTCGCTCACCTAGCCCGCAGACCGTCGCTCCGGCCTTCGCCGGAGCGACGGTTTTAGGGCTAGCAATGGAATGGCGTTGGTGTCACTCCAACTTCAGCGCCTCGGCAATATCCTCCCACGCCACCGCCTTGAAGTTCTGCGCCCCATCCGGCATCCGCTTGAACCCATCCTGCACCACCAGCATCCCGCGCCCATACGCCCCACCGAGATTCGCCGACGTCACCTCCAGCCCATCCGTCTCCGACGCGCCATCGATCCCCTTGGCCGGATCCATCCCGATCCTGAACGCCCCGCGCACCTTGAACGGCGCCTTCGCATCCAGCACCACATAGCTGTTGTTCCCCTGGCTCGACACCACCAGATAGCTCTGGTCCGCGCCATGGTAGATGCCCATGCCCTCGACATCCGCATGCAGCAGCGGCCCCACCGGCATCACCATCTTGAGCGTGGCCGGCTGGTCGGCTCTAGCCGAGGTTACCCAGACGCCGCGCCGCTCCTCTCCCAGGAACAGCAGGCCGCTCCTGTCGTCCGCCACGCAGCCTTCCGGCTGGGAAGCCAGCTTGAAGCTGCGCGCCAGCTTGGCGCCGAAGCGGCCGTTGGCACGCGTGATCTGGTAGTGCTCGTAGCGCCCGTCCTTGTCGTTGACGTAGGCATCCATGCCACCCTCAGGCGTGCGGTACACGCAGGCGCCGTAGATGTCGCCCAGGCCGGTCGGCAGGCGCGCCGCTTCGGCCAGGCTGCCGTTGGCGTCGATGGTGAACAGTACCATCGCATTCTCGTCGCGCTGGGTGGCCATGGCCAGGTCGAAGCGTTCGGCGCCGAAGCGGACGTCCTGGCGCAGGTCGACGTTGTTCAGGCGGCCCGATTCGAGGAGCTGGGTTTGCGTGCCTTGCAGGTCGTAGACGAGCAGGCCCTGCTTCTTGTTGGTGCCGAGGATGCGTGATTTCGACGGGTCGCCCGGATGGACCCAGATGGCCGGATCGTCGGCCGCATCGCCGGCGCGGGCGACGGGTTCGGTCTGCATGCGCGGCATCACGATCGGCAGCGCCGGCGCTTTCCACTCGCCGGCGGTCTGCACCAGCAGCTTGCCGGCCACGCGCCCCTGCGCGCCGAGAGAACGTGGCTGCACGGCGCGCCAGTTCGCGCCGTCGCGGCGCCAGGCGAGCAGGGCGCCTTTCGCGTCGATGGCGGCCAGGCCGCCCGGCAGCACGGCCAGCGCGCCGACCGCCTCCTTCAACTTGCCCCATGGCGCGCGCAAGGCGACCGGCGTGCGCGCCGAGGGGCCTTCGGCTTCGGCGCCATAGGCCCACACGCCCATCTCCTCTTCGGACACGAACAGCGTCGCCTGTGCATCGTCGACGCGGCAACCTTCGACGCCGGTCGGCAGCGCCAGGCGGCGCACCAGGTGCGGTTCGCCAGTCAACAGCCACTGCTGCGCCTGGCCATCCTTGGCGACCAGGAAGACGTGGTCGAGCTGTTGCCCGTCGCGGTACATGCAGGCCGCCTCGATGCCGAAGCCAGTATCCGGCAGCACGGGCAGCGCGGCCAGCGTACCGGCGCGGGTGTCGACGCGCACCGGCTGCAGGCGCTCGGCGTTCGAGTCGACCACGACCGCCAGCGCGCCACCGTCGATCGGGCGCAGGTCGAGCTGCTCGCCGCGTAGCGGCAGCACGGCCAACTCACGGCCGTCGCTGCCGACCAGGCGCAGGCCGCGCTTGTCGAGGGCGAGCCAGGCGCCGTTCGGCAAAGTCGCCAGTTCTTCGGCGCCTTTCAAGGACGCGGGTACTTCCGCCGCGCCGGCGGAAGCCAGCAGCAGGGACAGGATTGTCGGGATGAGAATTCGTTTCATCAGAAGATGCTCGCTTTCAGGCCGATCTTGTAGGTGCGGCCGTACTGTTCGTACTGGGCGTTGCGCTGCTTGTCGCCCTGGTAGACATAGTATTTTTCGTTGTTCAGGTTACTCGCGTCGAAGGTCAGCTGCCAGCGCTTGTTGATGGCCCAGGACATCGACAGGTCGAGCTGCTTCTGGGTATCGACCCAGCGGTCCTGCTGCGCATCGAGCGTGTCTTCGCCCAGCTCCAGCAGGTAGGGCGACTTGTAATTCATGGCCAGGCGCGCGTTGAAGGGGCCGCGCTCGTAGCCGACCATGATGTTGCCGACCCGGTTCGACTGGCCCGGCATGCGGATGGTGCGGGTCGAGCGCACACCGGCATCAATGGCGCTGTCGATGCGGGCGCGCGAGTGTGTCACCGCGGCGTTGACGCCGACCAGCAGGCCGTTGAAGGGAGAGGGCAGCATGCGCAGCGGCTCCTGCCAGGCCAGCTCGATGCCGCGCACTTTCGCGTCGTCGCCGTTGGCGTAGGAGACCGCGCTCGCATAGTCCGCCCAGGCGCCGCTGCCGGCCAGGTTGGTGGCGTAGGTGAAATCGCGGATCCGCTTGGTGAAGACGTAGGCCGACATCACGCCTTCCTTGCCGACCAGGCGCTCGATGCCGAGGTCCAGGTTGTGCGAGCGCAGCGGCGCCAGGTCCGGGTTGCCGATCGTGGCTTCGTCGCCGTCGATGCTGATCGCGGGCGCCAGTTGGGCGAAGTTGGCGCGCACTACCGAGTTGGTCCAGGCGGCGCGCACGCTGGTCGAACCGTCGAGGTCGTAGCGCAGGTGCAGGCCGGGCAGCCAGTTGGTGTAGGAGCGGCCGGCATTGCGGGCTTCGATCTCGTCTTCCGACACCTGGAAGCCGGCGGCCTTGAAACGGGTGCGTTCGGCACGCACGCCCGCCAGCAGCCACCAGGCGCCGCTGCGCAGGCTGGCCTGCAGGTAGGCGGCGTCGAGGTCTTCCTGCATGCGGAAGTCGTCCAGCGCCGATTCGGCATCCAGGCGGGCCTCAAGGCGGTTCAGGCCTGCAATGCGCGCGCGCACCAGGGCCGGGTCGATCGCGTAGCCGATGCGGCCCAGCTTGTAGTCCAGCTGGTGGCCGGCGACGAAAGCGGCCAGCGAAGTCGGGCCGGCGCCGAAGTAGTCGCCGTCTTCCGGATCGTCGCTGCCGAATTCCCACTGCTCGGATTCGTTGTCCTTGTCGCGGCGCGTGGCCTTGGCGCCGAATTTCAGCGTGCCGCTCCAGTCGCCGGCGCCGAAGTCGCGCTGCAGGTCGATGCGCAGCTGGCGGGTCTTGTCCTTCGCATGGCTGCGTTCGAGCGCAAAGGCGTTCAGCTCGTAATTGGCGGCGTCGAATGCGGCTGCCGGTGCGATCAGCTGCGGCACGCGGCCGTTGGTGAAGCCGACGCCGGAGAAGTCGTCGACGTTGCGGAAGCGCGCGTCGCCCAGTGCATCCGGGGTGTCGTCGGTGGCCTGGCTCGTGGCGGCTTCCAGGTGCAGCTTCCAGCCGTCGCCGAAGCGCTGATCCAGCGCGCCGGTGAGCGAGCGGATCTCTTGCGTGTACTTGCGCTGGCGCAGGCGCCGTTCCAGGCGCGCGGTGCCCAGTTCTCCTGCAGCGACGTCGTCGTCCTCGAAGTCGCCGACGGTGAGGCGGTCGCGCGATTCCTCGTCCGAGAAGCGGCTGATAAAGCCGCGCACGGCCACGCTGGTCTGGGCATCGGGACGGTAGTCGAGGTTGACGGCGCCGGCGCGGCGTTCGCGCTGCGGCAGGTAGTCGCGCAGTTCGAAGCCTTCCAGGCGGTCGCCGGACCAGGCGCCGCCGGTTTCCACGTTGTCCGACCCGAACTTGCGCTTCTCGCCGGACAGGCCGGCGGCGATGCCGAGTTTGCCGTCCATGAAGCGCTGCGCCCACAGCAGGTTGCCCTGCGGGCTGTACTGGCGGGTGTTGCCGTCGCGGCCGACCGCGGCGCCGACGCTGAACAGGGTGCCGGGCAGGTCGAAGGCCGACAGGGTTTTCACTTCGACGCTGCCGCCGAGCGAGTTCGCGTCCTGGTCGGGCGTGGCGGACTTCGACACTTCGAGCGAGCGCACCAGGCCTGCCGGCAGCACGTCCAGCGCCACCGCGCGGCGCGAGGCTTCGGGCGAGGGCACCAGGGCGCCGTTGATGGTCACGCTGTTGTAGTCGGCGTCCAGGCCGCGCACCACCACGTAGCGGCCTTCGCCCTGGTCGCGCTGCACCGACACGCCCGGCATGCGCGCCAGCGCTTCGGCGGCGTTCTTGTCCGGCAGGTGGCCGATGTCGTCGCTGCTGACGACGCTGACGATGTTGTCCGCCTGCTCCTGGGCGGCGATGGCGCGCGCCAGGCTGGCGCGCTGGCCGGTGATGACGACGCTCGGATCGGCGGCGTGGACACCGGCTGATGCCAGCAGGCCGGCGGTGAGGGCGGGGAGGGCGAAGTAGCGCATGGGGGCACCGGGTTTGTTGGAATGGGCCGGATTCTGGTGGCGGAATATGACGTATCGGTGACGCCTTTCCCCGCGCCGCGGGCAATGAGGCCGGAATGAGCCGAAATGACCCGTCACCGCTCGCGGCCCGCCCTGCGGCGGCGTCCCGTATGGTGAGAAGATGCGGCCGGCATGTGAGCCGTTCGGACCCGTGCGGCGGCGCCACAGCTTTGTCATCCTGTCATGCTGCTGTCACGCGCCTGCGCTAGCGTAGGGCGATTCACCTCCAGCCCCGCGCCCCATGACCTTCGCCATCCGTCCCATCCTCCTGGTTGCCGGCCTGCTGCTCAGCCTCGTCCTGCTGTTCGCGGCCACCGGCACGATCCTGCCGCTGGCGCAGTGGAACTGGATGGACATCGCCGGCGAGGGCGGCACGGCGCTGCTGGCGGCGGTGTGGTGCCTGATCGTCCTGAACAGCCGCCCGGACGGCCGCGTGACGCGCCTGCTGGCCGGCGGCCTGGCCTGCATCATGCTGGGTTCCTGGGCCGACTGCCTGGACGAGGCGATCGACATCGACAAGCGCCATTTGTGGGACAACGCGCTGGAGGCGCTGCTGCCGCTCGGGATGCTGGTGCTGACCGTCGGCCTGTACTACTGGCGCCTGGAGCAGGCGACGCTGTCGGATCACATGCGCAAGCGCGAGCGCCTGTTCCGTAGCCACCGTCCGTTCGACCGCATCACCCAGCTGGCCGACGCCGCCTACCTGCGCGAACAGCTGCGCCTGGAGATCCGGCGCGACGGCGGCGCCGGCTGCGTGCTGGTGCTGTTCGATATCGACGGCTTCCACCGCATCAACCGCGAACACGGCCACGCCGAGGGCGACCGGGTGCTGCAGGCGGTGGCGCACATGCTGCTGCTGAACCTGCGTAATGAAGACCTGCTGTGCCGCTATGCGGGCGACCGCTTCGCCGTCCTGATGCCGGGCCTGGACATCGACGCGGCGGCCGACGCGGCGCGCCACCTGTGCACGATGGTCTCGACGATGCGCCACCACGCGCCGGGCGGGCCGGTCCCCATCACGCTGCGCCACGGCTGCGCGCCGACGCGCGGCGCGCCGGATGCGCTGCTGGCGGACCTGTGCCGCCGGATGGATGCGGCGTGATCGCCTGGCAGCCGGCGGGAGAACCCTCGATCCCGGCGCGCCAGCAGCCGGCGCTGGCCCTCGAATACGGCCGCTCGCGCGATGCGCAAGACGCCGCGCTGCTGCGCGACACCGGCTTGATGACGGGCCTGGCGCCGGACAGCCTGGTCTCGCCCGGCCAGTACCTGCAGCAGCTGGCCAACACCCTGCGCGCGCTCGACAGCCCCGACACCAGCTTCATGCTCGGCCAGCTGCTCCTGCCCGGCCACGACGGCGCGGCCAGCCACGCGCTGGTGCAGGCGCCGACCCTGCGCGTGCTGCTCGAGACCCTGTGCCGCTTCCACGCGCGCCTGACGCCGCTCTTGCGGCCGCGTTTCGAAAGCTGGGATGGCGTGGCGCTGGTGTACTGGGTCGATGCCTACGGGGCGCCCGGCATCAAGGCGGCCCTGGTCGAGATGCACATGACGGCGCTGGTCGGCCTGTGCCGCTGGCTGGGCGGCGAGCGCCTGCCGTGGCGCTTCTGCTTCAACCGCAGCGCGCCGCGCCACGTCGAGCAGCATCATGTCCACCTCGGGACCGAACTGCGCTTCGGCTGCCAGCTCGATGCGATGCTGCTGCCGTCTTCCTATCTGGACCGGCCATGGCCGCGGGCGAGCGAACTGGCTTCACGGCTGGCGCAGCAGGATGCGGCGCTCGAGGCGGTGCGGGCGCCGGGGTTGCTGGCGGCGCTCTACGATTACCTGCTGGAGAACGTTCGGGCGGGGCCGACGCTGGAGCGGACCGCCAGCGATTTCGGCGTCAGCCCGGCGACCTTCAAGCGGCAGCTGCTGCGGCACCATACGCATTTCCAGGGTGAACTGGATCAGGTGCGGACGCACGTGGCGCTATGGCTGCTGCAGGTGCAGCGGGCGGATAACGAGGAGGTGGCGCGGTATCTGGGGTTTCACGACGCGGCCAATTTCAGGCGGTCGTTCAAGCGGTGGACGGGGGTGACGCCGGGACCGATCAGGGCGATGTCGCTAACGTCCCTATGATCCGCGCCCCGTAAACGTCATTCCGGCGAAGGCCGGAATCCAAGTCCTATGCATGCCACTAACGCTTGAGGTAAGCGGCACGCCACGAACTTGGGCTCCGGCCTTCGCCGGAGCGACGGCTCGAGCGTTACGGGTGCTAATCAGGCCGGTGGCGGCACGTAGCCCTGCGCCTGATCCGCCGCCCCATCACCAAAGAAATGCCGCTCCATCTGCGTCGCCAGGTATTTACGCGCGCGGTCGTCCGCCAGGTTCAGGCGGTTTTCGTTGATCAGCATGGTCTGGTGCTTCAGCCATGCCTGCCAGGCCTCTTTCGAGACCGACTGGTAGAGCTTCTTGCCCATTTCGCCTGGTACCGGCGGGAAGTCGAGGCCTTCGGCTTCCTTGTTCAGTTTGATGCATTGGACGGTGCGGGCCATGGTGTACTCCTGTTATCTAATCGGGTCAGGCCGGTATTATAAAGTCTTGATCAGGACCTGTGAGCGGCGCTGCCAGTTGTACATGTGCTGGCGATCCTTGGGCAGGTCGTCCACGGTGGCCGGGACGAAGCCGCGCTTCTTGAACCAGTGCGCGGTGCGGGTCGTCAGGACGAACAGCTTGCTCAAGCCGGCGGCGCGGGCGCGGTTTTCCATGTGCTTGAGGATGCGTTCGCCGTCGCCCTGGGTCTGGGCGTCCGGGCTCACCGTCAGGCAGGCCATCTCGCCCATCTTCGATTCCGGGAAGGGATAGAGGGCGGCGCAGCCGAAGATCACGCCGTCGTGGTCGATGACCGAGAACTGGTCGATCTCGCGCTCGATGAGCTCACGGCCGCGGTAGACCAGGGTGCCGTCCGCTTCCAGCGGTTCGATGAGCTTGATAATTCCGCCGACGTCCTCAATTGTGGCCTGGCGCAGGCTTTCCAGGTTCTCGTGCGAGATCATGGTGCCGACGCCGTCGTGGGTGAACAGCTCGAGCAGGGCCGAGCCGTCCATCTCGAAAGGCACGATGTGGGCGCGGTCGACGCCGCTGTTGCAGGCCTTGATGGCGTGCTGCAGGTAGAAGGCGGCGTCGGGCGGCAGGAAGCCGGCCTGCAGCACGGCTTCGGCCTGGTGCGACGAGAGTTCGCGGATCTCGACGCCGGTGGCGTCGCTCATCATCGGGGTCTCCGTGATGTAGATGAGCTTATCGGCGTGCAGGGCGATCGCGGCGGAGGCGGCGACGTCTTCCATCGTCAGGTTGAAGATCTCGCCGGTCGGCGAGAAGCCCAGCGGCGACAGCAGCACCAGGCTGTCCTCGGTCTGCAGGATCGGCTGGATCTTCTCGGCGACGATCTTGCGGGTGACGCCGGTGAGTTCGAAGTCGGTGCCGTCGATCACGCCGAGCGGGCGGGCAACGACGAAGTTGCCCGACACGATGCTGATCTGGGCGTTCGACATCGGGGTGTTCGGCAAGCCCTGGCTGAATGCCGCTTCGATGTCGAGACGCAGTTCGCCGGCGGCTTCCTTCGCGCATTCGAGCGCGGCGGAATCGGTGATCCGGATACCGTTGTGGAAGCGGCCCTCGACGTTACGCAGTTCGAGCTGCTCGGCGACCTGGGGACGCGAGCCGTGCACCAGCACCAGGCGGATGCCGAGGCCGAGCAGCAGGGACAGGTCCTGGGCCAGCACCGGCAGGGCGCCCGAGGCGACCAGTTCGCCCGGGAAGGCGACCACGAAGGTCTTGCCGCCGAAGGCATGAATATACGGCGCGACGGAGCGCAGCCACTGGACGAATTGGGTAGGATTTTCCATTTGCCGCATTATAATTCGCTGCGCGTTGTGCGCACCAAATACCTTGTAAAAATCAATGTCTGAACAGAGTAACAAGCCTTCGACGCACTCGGCGCGCGCCGCTTCCACCAACACGCCCGCCACCGTCCAGCGCAAGCCGCGGCCGGAAGGCGGGCAGCGCACGCGCGCGCCGCGCGATGGCGCGCGGCCGTCGGAACCGCGCACGCCGCCGTTCAGGAATCCGCTCCCGGCCATTACCTTCCCCGAAGACCTGCCGGTATCAGGCCGGCGCGCCGAGATCGCGAAGGCGATCCTGGAAAACCAGGTGGTGATCGTGTCGGGCGAGACCGGCTCCGGCAAGACCACCCAGCTGCCGAAGATCTGCCTGGAGCTCGGCCGCGGCCAGGCTGGCCTGATCGGCCACACCCAGCCGCGCCGGATCGCGGCGTCGTCGACCGCCAAGCGCATCGCGCAGGAACTCGGCTCGCCCTTGGGCGAGCACGTCGGCTTCAAGGTGCGCTTCAACGACACGCTGCAAAAGGGCGCCTCGGTCAAGCTGATGACCGACGGTATCCTGCTGGCCGAGACCCAGACCGATCCGCTGCTGCGCGGTTACGACACCATCATCATCGACGAGGCGCACGAGCGCAGCCTGAACATCGACTTCCTGCTCGGCTACCTGAAGCAACTGCTGCCGCGCCGGCCGGACCTGAAGGTCATCATCACTTCGGCGACCATCGACGCCGAGCGCTTCTCGCGCCACTTCGGCACGGCGGAGAAGCCGGCGCCAGTGATCGAGGTGTCGGGCCGCCTGTACAAGGTCGAGGTGCGCTACCGTCCGGTGGACAAGGACCCGGTCACCATCCAGCCCAAGCCGGGCGAACCCGCACCGAAGGCCCAGGTGGCGCGCGACAAGCGCGACCTGATGGACGCGGTGGTCGACGCCGTCGATGAGCTGTGCCGCATCGGTGCGGGCGACGTGCTGGTGTTCCTGCCCGGCGAGCGGGAAATCCGCGATTGCGCCGAAGCGCTGCGCAAGCACCATCCGCCGCACGTCGACATCCTGCCGCTGTTCGCGCGGCTGTCGGTGGAAGAGCAGGACCGCGTGTTCAAGACCACGAATGCGCGCCGCATCGTGCTGGCCACGAACGTGGCCGAGACGTCCTTGACGGTGCCCGGCATCCGCTACGTGGTCGACACGGGTCTCGCGCGCGTGAAACGCTACAGCTTCCGCAACAAGGTCGAGCAGCTGCAGATCGAGCCGATCGCGCAATCCTCGGCCAACCAGCGCGCCGGCCGTTGCGGCCGCGTGGCCGACGGCGTCTGTATCCGCCTGTTCGAGGAGGACGATTTCAACAAGCGTCCGAAGTTCGCGGACCCGGAGATCCTGCGCTCGTCGCTGGCCTCGGTCATCCTGCGCATGAAGTCGCTGCACCTCACGGACGTCGAGACCTTCCCCTTCATCGAGCCGCCGCAGGGCCGCGCGATCGCCGACGGCTACCAGTTGCTGCAGGAAGTCGGCGCGGTCGACGACAGCAATGCGCTCACGCCGCTGGGCCGCAAGCTGGCCAAGCTGCCGCTCGACCCGCGCGTGGGCCGCATGATCCTGGCCGCGGTCGACAACGACTGCCTCACCGAGATGCTGATCGTGGCTTCGGCCCTGTCGACCCAGGACCCGCGCGACCGGCCGATCGAGTACCAGCAGCAGGCCGACGAGAAGCACAAGAAGTTCGCGGACGAGAAATCCGAATTCCTCAGCTACCTGAAGATCTGGGCCTGGTTCGAGGATGCGATCGAACACAAGAAGAGCAATCGCCAGCTGCAGGACAACTGCCGCGCCAACTTCCTGTCGCAGCTGCGCCTGCGCGAGTGGCGCGACGTGCACTCGCAATTGCTGACGGTGGCGCGCGAGCAGGGCTGGCGCCTGAACGCGGCGCCCGCGACCTATGAGCAGCTGCACCTGGCGCTGCTCACCGGCCTGCTGGGGAATATCGGCTTCAAGGCCGAGGACGAGCCGGTGTTCCTGGGCGCGCGCGGCATCAAGTTCCACATCTGGCCGGGGTCCTACCTCGCCAAGAAGCCGGGACGCTGGGTGATGGCGGCGGAACTGGTCGAGACCACGCGCCTGTACGCGCGCACGATCGCGCAGATCCAGCCGGAGTGGGTGGAGAAGATCGGCGGTCACCTGCTCAAGAAGTCGTGGGGCGAGCCGCGCTGGGAGAAGCGCCAGGCGCAGGTGACGGCGACCGAGCGTGCGACCCTGTACGGCATCGTCGTCTACAGCAATCGCCGCATCAACTACAGCCTGCACAACCCGGCGGAGGCGCGCGAGATCCTGATCCGCGACGCGCTGGTGGCCGGCGACTACGAGACGCGTGCGCCGTTCTACGCGCACAACCACAAGCTGGTGCGCGAGATCGAGAACCTCGAGCACAAGTCGCGCCGCCTCGACGTGCTGGTCGACGAGCAGCTGATCGCGGCCTTCTACGACAAGGAGATCCCGCACACGGTCGTGAACGGCGCCGGCTTCGAGAAGTGGTACAAGGACGCGTCGCGCGACAATCCGAAGCTCCTGTTCCTGAACCGCGAAGAGCTGATGCGGCACGAGGCGGCCGGCGTCACCACCGAGCTGTTCCCGAAGACGATGAACGTCACCGGCATCGAGATGGGGCTGACCTACCACTTCGAACCGGGCAGCCCGCGCGATGGTGTGACCCTCGCCGTGCCGCTGTTCGCTTTGAACCAGATTCCGCAAGAGCGTGCGGGCTGGCTGGTGCCGGGCATGCTGAAGGAGAAGGTGCACCTGCTGCTCAAATCCCTGCCGCAGAAGCTGCGCCGCCACTGCGTGCCGCTGCCGGATTACGCGGCCAAGTTCTTCGAGCGCCACCAGGACCCGCTGCGCTTCGCCCGGGGCGACCTGGTCGATGCGCTGATCGCCGACATCCATATGCACACCAGCGCGCGCGTGCTGACGACCGACTTCAAGCTCGAGACCCTGCCGGCCCACCTGTTCATGAACTTCAAGGTGATCGACGAGCACGGACGCCAGCTCGAGATGGGGCGCAATCTCGCGACCCTGCAGGCGGAGCTGGGCGGGCAGGCGCGCCAGAGCTTCCAGAAGATGGCCGAGGCGACGCCGACGGCGGCGCCGGCCAAGCTGCAGGCCGCGGCGCCCGCTGCTCCCGCCGCGCCTGTGAAGGGCAAGGGCAATGCTCAGGGGGCGAAGCCATCGACGCCGACGGCGCCTGCGCCCGCGGCCGGCGCGATCCAGCACACGGGCCTGACCACCTGGAGCTTCGGCGAGCTGCCGGAACTGCTGGAGATTACCCAGGGCAAGCTGACCCTGATCGGTTTCCCGGCGCTGGTCGACAAGGGCACGCACTGCGACCTGGAAGTGTTCGACGACCCGAACGTGGCGGCGCGCACCCATCGCATCGGCCTGCGCCGCCTGTTCGCGCTGCAGCTGAAGGACCAGCTCAAGTTCGCGGAAAAGAACATCCCGGGCCTGCAGGGCATGGGCATGCAGTTCATGGCCGTGGGCACGCAGGAAGACCTGCGCGACCAGATCATCGCCAAGGCGATCGACATCGCCTGCCTGCAGGATCCGCTGCCGATCAATTCCGGGGAGTTCAACAAGCGCAAGGATGAGGGCAAGGGGCGGATTGGCTTGTTGATCAACGAGATCGCGCGTCTGGTGGGGTCGATTTTGTCCGAGTTCCACGGCATGCCGAAGCGGGTCCAGAGCTTGCCGCAGGCGGTGCAGTCGGATATCCAGTCGCAGCTGCAGGGGCTGATCCACAAGCGCTTCATCGCGGACAACGAGTACAGCCAGCTGGCGCACTTCCCGCGCTACCTGAAGGCGATCAATGTGCGGCTGGAGAAGCTGCGCGGGAATCCGTCGCGCGATGCGCAGCTGATGGCGGAGTGGCAGAACGCGGCGAGCCAGTTCCAGCGCACCTTGAAGAACCAGGCGGGCAAGAACAACGATCCGCGCATGCTGGAGTTCAGGTGGATGTTGGAGGAGTTGCGGGTGTCCTTGTTTGCGCAGGAGTTGAGGACGCCGATGCCGGTGTCGGCGAAGCGGTTGCAGAAGGTGTGGGAGTCGATGATTCGTTGATGGTGTGTGCTGGCGATTCGCCGGCGCTTTGATGGCCCGCTTCTTTAGAACGTCATCCCGGCGCAGGCCGGGATCCAAGTTCCTAAGCGTATCGTTAACGCAAAACGCAGACGCTAACTGCTCTCAACGGAATTGGATTCCGGCCTTCGCCGGAAGTCATGGGCGCCAGTGGCGCGCATGACGTGCTGAGGTTAGAGGTGGAGTGATACGTTGCTGAAGGTCGTACGTGTCACCCCACGCGGTCTCCTTCGTCGACCAAGCAAGATCAACCGATATTGCTCCCCCGAATCCGGCTCAAATCCTTGTCATCCCCATCATGCCCCGGCCGCGGATCCGCGCTGCCGCTGACCCCGTACGAATCGCCATGCAGCGAACCGCCGCCAGCGCCGCTGCCCAGGCCGCTGCCGGCCCCGCTGCTGCTGCCTGCCGAACCCGCCCCCACGCTCGACCCCATGCCACCCATCGCCGCGCCGCTGCCCATGCTGCTGAACGATGAGCCCGGCCCCATGGTCGGGGCGCCGGAGCGTGACGGGTCGGTGCCGTAGAAGGAATGGATGCCGCTTGCCCAGCTCGCGTCGCTCATGTCGGGCCAGGCGTCCTTGTCGAAGCCGGGGGCGCCCTTGAGGCGTTCCTTGTCCACGTTGAGCACCATGCGTTTGTTCACGGTGTCCAGGTGCAGCGCCTGCCACGGCACGGCGAACAGTTTTTCGCCGATGCCCAGGAAGCCGCCGAAGGCCAGCACGGCGTAGGCCACCTGGCCGGTCTGCATGTCGAGCATGATGTCCTTGATGTCGCCCAGGTCTTCCTCGGCGTCGTTGACGACGCTGTCGCCGATCAAGGTGTCGGCGCCCATCAGCGCCGGGCCGGGCCCGGTGCTGCGCGTGTTGCTGTACATCCCGTATTTGTCGCGATCTGCGTAGCTCATGGTTTACCTCCCTGTTGGGTTGCCCGCAAGGCTGCGGGCTTACCCGTCAAGGGTAGGGCCCGACCCTGCTTTGCGGATGATATGACTCAATCGTGTGGGGGCGCGCGCGACAGGCCGTCGCCGGCGCAGCGCTATGCGAACTGGCGCACAGAAGATTCGTTGCAACGTGGTTATTGTGCTAAGCAATGTTTCGGAGAGAAAAGAAATGACTGTCACTTCGCGTTGCAATCAAGCTGGTCCGCTGGGCAAACTCATCCCGACCCGCTCCCTGAATTCCTGGTTCGCCCGCCTGAGCTGGTTCAGCCGCCGCTGAACCGGGGCGCCGCGCGCGGGCTGGCCCAGCCCGCGCGCGTCAGTCTCAGACCTTTACTGCTATTGACCGTTGCCGCCGGCCACGCCGTAGACGTGTCCGGTGGTGAAGCTCGATTCGTCCGCCGCCAGCGTGACGTAGGCCAGCGCCAGTTCGGCCGGCTGGCCCGGACGCTTCATCGGCGTATCCTCGCCAAACTTCTTCAGGTTCTCCTGGGTCTGCCCGCCCGACACCTGCAGCGGCGTCCACACCGGCCCCGGCGCCACCGCATTCACGCGGATCCCTTTAGGCGCCAGCTGCTTGGCCAGCGACTTGGTCAGCGCCACCTCGGCCGCCTTGGTCATCGAATAGTCCACCAGGTTTTCCGACGGATTGAAGGCCTGCTGCGACGCCGTGTTGATGATGCAGCTACCCGCCTTCAGGTGCGGCACCGCCGCCTTGGTGATCCAGAACATCGCATACACATTGGTCTTCATGGTCCAGTCGAAGTCCGCGGTCGAGATGTCCAGGATCGAGTCCTGCGACTTCTGGCGCGAGGCGTTGTTCACCAAGAGGTCCAGCCCGCCCAGCTGGCGCACGGCTTCGTCGACCAGCTTGCGGCAGAAGGCTTCGTCGCGGATGTCGCCGGGGATCGCCACCGCCTTGCGGCCGGCCTGGCGGATCAGTTCCACGACTTCGCGCGCATCCGCTTCCTCCGCCGGCAGGTAGTTGATGGCGACGTCCGCGCCTTCGCGCGCAAAGGCGATCACGGCGGCGCGGCCGATGCCCGAGTCGCCGCCCGTCACCAGCGCCTTGCGGCCGGCCAAACGGCCGCTGCCGCGGTAGGTGGTTTCGCCATGGTCCGGGCGCGGCGTCATCTTGCTGGCCAGGCCCGGCCAGGGTTGCGACTGGTTGGGGAAGGGCGGGGCCGGGTAGCGCTTGGCCGCTTCGCGGGCGCGGCCGGGCGCCGGCTGGTTCGCCATGTCGGCGCCGGCCTGCTGGGCCATCGCGGGCGCGACCGCGGCGGAGGCTGCGATACCGGTGGCGACGGTGCTGACGAAACGGCGGCGCGAGGGGGCGACCTCGTCAGGTTTTTTCTTGTTCGAATCCATGCTGAAGCTCCTGAAGGTGAACGAGGGCCGCTGGTAGCGGCCACGCGGGAGCAAGCGATGGTAGACCTGATCGAAAAGACATGGAGCCAGCTAGCTCGGCAGAAAGAAACTCAGCCGGCTTGCGGCTTTCCTGCACCAGTAAAGTGCAATTCGATCTCTTCCAGGGTCTTGCCCTTGGTCTCGGGCAGCAGGAAGGCCGCCGTCAGGAAGTACAGCAGCGAGAAGCCCGCGCCGACGAAAAACACGGTCGAGTAGCCGTAGAAGCCGACCGTGGGCAGGAACATGGCCGCGATCAGGGTCGAGACGAACTGGTTGATCAGGAGGGCGATGCTCATGCCGTTCGAGCGGATCCGGGTCGGCATCAGCTCGGACAGGGCCAGCCACACGCACACGCCCGGGCCCACCGCGAAGCCGGCCACGAACAGGCAGATCGCCAGCGCCACCTGCCAACCGTGCGCCTCGGCCGGCACGGCGCCGAGCCAGGCGCGCTCGATGACCAGCGGCGCCGTGCGGCCGGCGGCCGGGTCGGAGAAGGGATTCAGGCGCCAGCGGCGCAGGGTGGCGCCGATCACGCTGTCCTGCGCGATCGCGTCCTCGCGCCGCAGCGTCACCGTGGGCAGCAGCGGGTCGTCGCTGCGCAGCGACTTCACATTGGTGAAGGGTCCGTAGGCATAGGCGACCGTCAG
Organism: Massilia phyllostachyos; assembly: GCF_021044825.1. GTDB lineage: Bacteria > Pseudomonadota > Gammaproteobacteria > Burkholderiales > Burkholderiaceae_D > Telluria > Telluria phyllostachyos. The sequence continues at coordinate 1,244,342 of NZ_JAJNOC010000001.1, forward strand.
CTGCTGTGGGGTGCTGCCATCTGCGCCGAGCCGGGAGAGCAGCTTCTGGTCCAGGCGCAGCGCCAGGCCGTCGTCGCGCACTTGCGCCTGTATCTGCGCACGCACATCGGCTTGCGTGCTTTCCGCGCCGCGGAATAGCAGGCCGGCCGCCACCAGGGCCACGACGATGGCGCTGCTGCCCAGCATGAGCAGGAATTTGCGGCCCTTGCGGTCGACCAATGCCACCGCCACCACGGTCATGACCGCATTGAGCACCTTGAGGGCCACGTCGGCCGCGTTGGCGGTGGCGCCGGGCAGGCCGGCCTGGTTCAGGATCGTGACGACATAGGCCAGCACCGAATTGATGCCGGTGGCCTGGGTCAGGGCCAGCACCAGGCAGGCCAGCAGGAAGGGCAGCACGTAGCGGCGGCTGGCCAGCGCATCGCGGACCGGAACCGGCGCCTCGGCGGCCTTCATCTTCGTGCCGGTGCGCTGTGCCAGCCAGCGCGGCGACTCCTTCAGCGCCAGGCTGCCGACGGTGAACACAAGGCCGGGTGCGAGGCAGAGCCAGAAGATGGTGCGCCAGGCATGGTCCTGGGCCGCGAACACCATGGCGCTGCGCTGCGCCGGATCCAGCGCGGCGGCGGCCTGGGTCACGGCGTCGACGTTGCGGGCCTGGGACAGGCCGATCACGGCGGCGCCCACCAGGCCAATGGTCAGCATCAGCTGGAACAGGGCCGCGCCCCGTCCGCGCCCGTCCGCAGGCAGCGACTCGGCCAGGTAGAGCGGCACCACGACGCCGATCAGTCCCCCGCTGATCCCTTGCAGCAGGCGCCCCAGCAGCAAAGGGATATAGCCGTCGGACAGCGCGATCATCGGGATGCTGATGGTGAACAGGGCGCCTGCCAGCACCATGCACCAGCGCCGCCCGACCAGGTCGGCCAGCAGTCCCGCGAACAGCGACGACAGCACGGAACCGAGCAGCACCGCCGCCACGATGAAGGACAACTGCTGGGTGCTCAGCTTCCAGGCCAGGGTGGCGGTCGATTCCAGGTAGGGCAAGGCGCCGGCGATGATGCCGACGTCGATGCCGTACAGCAGGCCCCCCATGCCGGCGATGAACAGCAGGTAGCGCCGCGCGCGTTCTGGCGTGGTAATCATGTCGTCTCCGTTTGTTGTGTTTGTATCGTTAGTGCGCGAGGCCGATCGCTTCGCCTTCGACATACACCGCCACCGGCCGCAAATTTGCGTCCAGCACCACGATGTCGGCCCAGGCGCCAGGCGCCAGGCGCCCGCGTTCGTGCTCGCCCAGGTAGTCGGCCGGATAGCGCGACAGGCGCATCGAGGCCTCCGCCAGGTCGAGGCCCAGCCCGACGAAGTTGCGCAGGGCCTGGTCCATGGTCAGCACGCTGCCCGCCAGCGAGCCGGTCGCCAGGCGCACGCAGGCGCCGCACTTGAACACGCGCTGGGTGCCGAGCGCGTATTCGCCGTCCGGCATGCCGGTGGCCGAGGTGGCGTCGGTCACGCCGTACAGACGCGGGATGCTGCGCAAGGCCGCGCGCAGGGCGCCCGGCGCCACGTGCTGCAGGTCGGGGATGATTTCCGCATACTCGGCGTTGGCCAGCGCGGCGCCGACCATGCCGGGGTCGCGGTTCAGCAGGCCGCTCATGCCGTTGAACAGGTGGGTGAAGCCGCTAGCTCCGGCGCGCAGCGCGGCCACGCCGTCCTCGTAGCTGCCGGCGCTGTGGCCGATCTGGACGCGGATGCCGAGGGCGGCGAGTTGCGGGATGAGCTGGAGATTGTCGTCGACTTCGGGCGCCATCGTCAGCACCCGGATCGGGGCGATGGCGTGCAGGCTGCGCACCAGGTCCAGGCGCGCCGGCACCACGTCGGGCGGCTGGGCGCCCAGGCGCTGCAGGTTCAGGAACGGGCCCTCGAGGTGCACGCCCAGCATGCGCGCGGCCCCCGCGGGGCGCTGCGCGATCATGCCGGCCATGCCGGCGAGCGCCCGGCGGATATGGTCTTCCTTTGCAGTCAGCGTGGTGCCGAGCAGGGAGGTGGTGCCGTGGCGCGCGTGGCTGCGGGCCACGACGGCGCCGGCATTCCCGCCTTCCATGATGTCGGTACCGGCCGCGCCGTGCACGTGCAGGTCGACGAAGCCGGGGAGGATGGTGTGCCCGCTTGCGGCAGGGCCTTCGATGATCCGGTGGATGCGTTCGCTGAAATCGATGCTGCCTGTGATCCAGCCGGAAGGAGTCAGGATTCTGCCGCTGAGCATTTAGTCCGCTATGAGTAATTCGATGCCGAGCTTCTGCAGGCCCTCGCGGTATTCCTGGCTGATGCTGGCATCGGTGATGACGGTATCGACCCGGTCCAGCTGCACGATGCGGTGCAGGCTGACCCGGCCGAACTTGGAGGCGTCGGTGAGCACGATGATCTTCTTCGCGCGCTCGACCATCTTGTGGTTCAGGCTTGCCTCGGCCTCGTGATGGGTGGTGACGCCGAACTGCAGGTCGAAGCCGTCCACGCCGAGGAACAGCTTGTCGAAGTTATAGGCCTGCAGGGTCGCCTCGGCCTGGCTGCCCTGGATCGACAGCGACTGCTTGCGCAGCAGTCCTCCGGTCAGGATCAGCTCCACGCCGGCGGTGTCGGCCAGCTCCCAGGCGATGTTCAGGCCATTGGTCATGACCGTCACGCCGTTCGCCTCGCGCAGGTGGCGCGCCAGCGAGATCGTGGTGGTGCCCGAGTCGATGATGATGTTGTCGCCTTCCTGCACCAGGGTGGCGGCCAGGGCGCCGATGCGGTCCTTCTGCTCCTGGTTGATCGCATCCTTCTGGCGGATCGACTGTTCCGGCGGCGGGGTGCGGGTGAGCGTCGCGCCGCCGTGGCTGCGCGAGGCCAGGCCCTGCGATTCGAGCGCGCTCAGGTCGTTGCGGATGGTGACCGCCGAGACCCCGAACTCCTGCACCAGGTCGTTCACCTGGACCGATCCCTTGCGGGTCAGTTGCTGGAGGATGGCTTCGCGGCGTTGGGTCGTGTTTCGCATGGTGGCGGCTCGGTTGGCGTTCAAAAACGCCGAGCTTAACAGATCGATGCCGGCGTGTTGACGGGCGCCGCGGCATTCCGGTTGCAGGCCCGCGCGTACTGGGCCAGCACCCTTCCGATCTTGTGCTCGAGCAGGGCGCGCGGCTTCGCGGCGAGCTGGCCCTGCAGCACTTCCAGGTATTGCTCGTGCAGGTGCTGGCTCAGGAGCGGCAGCGGAATCCCGATCGCGTCGAGGTTCGCGCACAGCGTCTCCACGGCGGCGGCCACCGGCGCCTCGTTCCAGTAGTAGCGGCAGCGGTCCGACAGGCCGTAGCGGCGCATCAGGCGCTGTTCCTCGCTGCTGCCCGGGTAGTGCTTGCGCCAGTGCTCGGGCTTGGCCAGCATGACCTCGTCCAGCACCGCCATCAGGCGCGAGGCTTGTTCCGGCGGCAGCAGCTCGTCCTCGATCTGGCACAGGGCCAGCAAGCCTTCGCGCAGGGCGAAGGTGGCGGCCGGGCCGACCTTGAGGATGGCGAAGTGGTCGCGCACCATCTCGTGCAGGCTCGACTCGCGCTGGTAATCGGTGGAGTGAGCCTCGAACACCAAGCCGGGCTGGCCGGCGACGAAGGCCGACAGCGCCGAAGCCTGGGCGGCCTCGTAGTGCTGGATATGGCTGGCGTCGAAGTCAACGCCCGGCTGCACCACCATCGCGATCACGCGGCGCCAGGCCGCGTGCAGGCGGGCGTCGAGGAAGGCGCGGCAATGCACTTCCAGGGTGCGGGCGGCCGCCTGCGGCGAGGTCGGCGCGCCGGCTTCGGCCAGCGCGGATTCGCCGCCCGGCACCGGCACCTCGGTGCCGATCACGTACACCGGCGGCGGGTGGCCGGCGTCCTGCGCCGCCGCTTCCGCGATCGCGGCCAGGCGCGCTGAACGCGCCGCCACGGTCTCGTCGTCCAAGGTGGCCGGGTCGTCCGCGCAGCGCATGCTGCAGTCGAGGTGGATCTTGTGGAAGCCGGCAGCGGCATAGGCCGCGATCAGGACCTCGGCGTTCGCCATGGCTTCCAGGGCGGGGCGGCCCTGCCAGGCGTTGGGGCCCAGGTGGTCGCCGCCAAGCACCAGGCGCTCCAGCGGGAAACCGCGCTCGTGCGCCAGCCGGTGCACGTAGTCGCGGAACTGTTGCGGGTTCATGCCGGTGTAGCCGCCGAACTGGTCGACCTGGTTCGAGGTCGCTTCGACCAGCAGCAGGGTATCGTAGCGGCTGGCCACCTGCATGGCGGCCGTGAGCACCAGCGGATGGCTGCAGCAGACGCTGTACAGGCCGACCGGCTCGCCGCGGCGGTGCGCCTTGACGAGCTGCTGGATGGGAGAGAGGTCCTGGTTCATGGGGGCTCGCGTTCAGGTCGAAGGAGTGTGCTGGCGCGCCAGCAGGGCCGCGCCGCGTGCGCCGCCGGCGTCGCCGAAGCGCGGCGGCAGGATCGGCGGCACTTGCGCGCCCGGGAACAGGTGGCGGCGTACCGCGCCGGGCAGCTGCTCGTAGAGATGCGGCAGCTGGGACAGGCCGCCGCCCAGCACGATGGCATGCGGATCGAGCCCCAGCACCAGGCTGGAAAACGCGTGCGCCAGCAGGTCGAGGTGGGCGTCCAGGGCGGCCTGCGCCGGCGCGTTGCCGGCATTGGCGCGCGCCGCGACGACCATCGGTTCGGCGCCGTCTCCGCCGAGATGGCGGTGCAGCATGGCCATGCCGGGGCCGGAGACGTAACGTTCGAAGCAGCCTTGGCGCCCGCAGGCGCAGGGAATCACGGGCAGGCCGTAGCGCGCCAGCAGGTGGCTGGGAACGGCCCAGTGACCCCATTCGCCGGCCACGCCGTTGAAGCCGCGCTGGAGCAGGCCGCCGGCGCAGTAGCCGCCGCCGGCGCCGGTGCCGAGGATGGCGCCGAACATGGTCGGCAGGCCGTCGGCCGCACCGCCTTGCGCTTCGGACAGGGCGAAGCACTGGCAGTCGTTGCCGATCACGACCGGCCGGCCGAGCGCTTCCTCGAGCGCCGGCGCGACCAGGCGGCCGTTCAGGGCCGGCACATTCGAGCTGAGCTGGCGGCCAGTGCGGGCATCGGCCACGCCGGGCAGGCCGATGCCGACCGGCGCGCCGCAGCCGAGGGCCCGGTCGGCGCGCTCGACGAGTGCGGCCACGGCCTGCACGAAGGCGGGGAAGTCGTGGCCGGGCGTGGCGACGCGCTCGCGGAAGGCTTCGGCGAACCCGGCATCGAAGGCGACCAGCTCGATCTTGCTGCCGCCGATGTCGATGCCGTGGTAGCCGCGCGGATCAGTGTTCGTCATGGCGGTAGATGGTGACGCCCTTGACGACACGGTTGACCGTGCCGCTGGCGAAAGGATTGTCGGGACGCAGCCGCAGCGCGGCCGACTGGTGCAGGGCGATCTGCTGGGCGGCCAGCAGCCACAGCGGGGCCAGCCAGGTATCCGGCCAGTCGGGCGTATCGATGCCGATGTCGCCGCCCATGCCGATGGTGAGCACGCGCCCGGCCACGCCGTCGCGGCGCAGTTCCTCGACCAGGTCGGCCTCGTAGCGCTGCGCCAGCCGCTTGCCGCTGCCGAAGACGAAGACCAGGGCGTCGGGCGTCAGCACAGACTTGGGGCCGTGGCGGAAACCCAGCGGGGTGTTGGCGATGGCCGGCACGCGTCCGGCCGTCAGTTCCAGCAGCTTCAGCGCGCTTTCCTTGGCCAGGCCTTCAAGCGGACCGCTGCCGAGGTAGACCACGCGGCCGGCTTCGCGGGCGGCGAGGTCCGCCAGCGGCGCTTCCCAGGCCTGCATCGCGGCCAAGGCCAGGCAGGCCAGCATGTCGATGCGCTCGCCAGGGGCGTCCTTGCCCAGCACCGCCAGCGCGGCCAGCAGCATGCAGGTGAAGCTGCTGGTCATGGCGAAGCCGCGGTCGCAGCTGGCGGCCGGCATCAGGAGGTTGAAGGCATTCGCATCTTCTGCGCTGTCGCGCGCCAGCCGGCCTTCCGGGTTGCAGGTGATGTTCAGCAGGCGGGCGCCGGGCACCAGGTCGCGCACCAGGTGCACGGCCGCCAGGCTCTCCGGGCTGTCGCCGCTGCGCGCGAAGGAAACCAGTAAAGTGGGCGCGCCGGCTTCCAGATAGAGCTCGGGATGGGTGAGCAGGGTGGTGGTGGCGATCGCGCGCACCTGGGCCGGCCAGGCGGCATTGAGTTCGTCGGCGATGATCTCGCCCACATAGGCCGAGCTGCCGGCGCCGGTCAGGATCACCCGTTGCAGCGGATCGGCCAGGCTGGCGCCCAGGAAGGCCGCCACGGCGTGGCGTTCGTCCTGCAGGTGTCCGGCCAGTTCGCGCCAGAGCGCGGGCTGGTGTGCGATCTCCTCGGCGGTATGCAGGCCGCCGATGTCGCGCCACGCTTGTTGGCTTCGCTGCAGAAGAGTAGTCATCGAAAGATATCTAAAAAGTTTTCAGTGTGATCAATCTTAAATAGAAAGCTTACGAAAGTCAAATACGAAAGATATCGAAAGTTATGCAGGCATCTTCAGACGGTGCGGAAGGCATGGGATGCAGAGCGGTGTGCGTTTTTCGCATCATCTTTCAATCATTACGAAAGGTATATGCGTATAAAATCTGTGAAACGAAAGGTTTTTGGCATGGTTTGTACGTCATTTCGAATATTTTTATATTTTTCCTTTCCTTTTTGTTGACCGTCTTTGTTTTTGTTCATACATTATCTTCATCAAAACGCAACATGAACCAAAAGACCGTCATGAAATACACGTCCCGTCTGCGCCCTTGTTTCACTGTCTCCGCGCTGGTGCTGGCCCTGCCGGCCCTGGCCTATGCTGCGCCGCTCGGCAAGCTGCGCACGGTCAGCCCGGGGAATGCGGACGGTCCGTCCTGGGACCTGGTCTCGGAATCCGGCGCCACGGTGCGGGTCAGCCTGCCGCGCGCGGACGTGCTGCACATCCAGGCCGGCCGCAAGGAGTTGAGCGGCCCGGGCGACAAGGCGGCGCCGATCGTGGTGGCGCATGCGGCAAAGGACGTGCCGCACGAATTCAGGGAAGAGAACGGCCAGCTGGTGCTGAAGACCAGCGCCCTGACCCTGCGCGTGGACCGCGCGCCGCTGCGCTTCACCCTCTACCGCAGCGGCGAAGCCCAGCCCCTGTGGCGCGAGCTGCAGCCGCTCGACCTGACGGAGAAGCAGAACGTGCAGGTGCTCTCGAGCAGCAAGGACGAGCGTTTCTACGGCGGCGGCCAGCAGAACGGGCGCTTCGAGTTCAAGGGCCGCGAGCTGCCGGTGTCGTATTCCGGCGGCTGGGAAGAGGGCGACCGCCCGAACCCCGCGCCTTTCCTCATGAGTTCGCGCGGCTGGGGCATGCTGCGCAATACCTGGGCCGACGGGAACTACGACCTGCGCGAGGATGGCCAGGTCACCCTGCAGCATGCGGAAGGCCGCTTCGACGCCTACTACTTCGTCGGCAAGTCGATGCGCGAGGTGCTGGCGCGCTATACCGAATGGACCGGCCGGGCGCGCCTGCTGCCGCGCTGGGCCTTCGAATACGGCGACGCCGACTGCTACAACGACGGCGACAACGTCAAGAAGCCGGGCACGGCGCCCAAGGGCTGGACCGACGGCCCCACCGGCAAGACCCCGGACGTGATCGAGAGCGTGGCGCGCCAGTACCGCGAGCACGACATGCCGGGCGGCTGGATCCTGCCGAATGACGGCTATGGCTGCGGCTACACGGCCCTGCCGGAAACCGTGCGGGGCCTGGCCGGATATGGCTTCCGCACCGGCCTGTGGACCGAGAACGGGGTCGACAAGATCGCCTGGGAAGTCGGCCAGGCCGGCTCGCGCGCCCAGAAGCTCGATGTGGCCTGGACCGGCAAGGGCTACCAGTTCTCGCTGGACGCCAACAAGGCCGCCTATGACGGCATCCTGAACAACTCGGACGGCCGTCCCTTCATCTGGACCGTGATGGGCTGGGCCGGCACCCAGCGCTATGCGGTGGCATGGACCGGCGACCAGAGCGCCAGCTGGGACTACATCCGCTGGCACGTGCCGACCCTGATCGGTTCGGGCCTGTCCGGCCAGGCCTACGCCACCGGCGACGTCGACGCCATCTTCGGCGGCAGCCCCGAAACCTTTACCCGCGACCTGCAGTGGAAGAGTTTTACTCCGGTCCTGATGGGCATGTCCGGCTGGTCGGCGGCGGCGCGCAAGCATCCCTGGTGGTTCGACGAGCCTTACCGGAGCATCAACCGGCGCTACCTGAAGCTCAAGATGCGCCTGACCCCGTACATGTACACGCTGGCGCAGGAGGCGGCGGAGAAGGGAGCGCCGCTGGTTCGCGGCCTGATGTGGGATTACCCGAACGACCCGAGCGCCCTCGGCGAAGCCCACAAATACCAGTTCCTGCTCGGGCGCGACCTGCTGGTCGCCCCGGTCTACCGCAGCCAGGCGGTCAGCCAGGGCTGGCGCAAGGGCATCCACCTGCCGCAGGGCCGCTGGATCGACTACTGGGACGGCCGCCAGCTGGCGGCGGGCACGGAAGGGCGCGACATCGACCTGCAGGTCACGCTGGACAAGCTGCCGGTGTTCGTCCGCGCCGGCGCCATCATCCCGATGTACCCGGAGATGCTCTACGACGGCCACAAGCCGAAGGACCGCCTGACCCTCGATCTCTACCCGGAAGGCGAGTCGGAATACCTGCTCTACGAGGACGACGGCAACACCCGCAAATACCTGGACGGCGCGTCCAGCCGCCAGAAGATCACGATGCGCGAGCAGGGCGGCCGCGTGGATGTCGCCATCCATCCGGTCGAGGGTTCCTATGACGGCCAGGAAGCGCGGCGCGGCTACAGCCTGCGCCTGCCGAGCCGGCAGGCGCCGGGCGGCGTCACGCTGGGGACCGCCGCGCTGAAGCAGGCGGCTAGCCGTGCCGAGTTCGACGCGATGGACGCCGGCTGGTTCTTCGATGCGAACGAGCGCCTCGGGACTGTACACGTGAAGGCCCCTAGCCAGGACATCCGCCAGCCGCTGGCCTTCACCCTGCAGGGCGTCGCCCGCCCGGCCGGCGACGACGCCTTCCCGGCCGCGCCGAAGCCGGGCCGCGCCCTGCCGCCGGATGCGATGGTCGTGGTGAACCGTCCGGCCGAGGAAGCGGGCCATCCGCTGGAAAACGCTTTTGACGGCAAGCCGGACACCTGGTTCCGCACCGTGCGCAGCCAGGCGGTCAAGAGCGGCGCCCACGAGTGGACCATCGGCTTCACCGAGCGCCGCCTGGTCGACGGCATCGAGATCGCGCCGAGGAACGACAAGAACTGGAAGCACGGCCAGGTGCGCGACTACGAGATCTACATCGCCGACAGCAATGGCGAGTGGGGCGCGCCGGTGCAGCGCGGCACGCTCAAGCTGCAAGAGGGCGCGCAGACGATCGCCTTCCCGGCCACCGCCGGCCGCCTGCTGCGCTTCCGCGTCCTCTCGACCCAGAACCCGGACGGCAGCGGCGCCTCCAGCCTCGACCCGATGGTTACCGCCGCCAACGGCGCCGCCCCGGCCCGCGCCTTCGACGCAGCCGCGCCGCTCGAGGTGTCGCCGCTGACATTGTCGGAGTTCCGCGTGCTCGAACACCAGCTGCCGGAAGGGCGCGAGCTGCGCCGCTACCTGAGCGAGCTGCCGCTGCCGAAGACCTTCGGGCGCGACAAGCCCGCCGGCAAGGCCGCCGAGATGCGCATGAACGGCCTGCGCTTCAACAAGGGCGTCGGCGCCGGCCCGAACAGCCGCCTCGACCTGGAGCTGGCCGGTACGTGGCACCTGCTGCGCGCCGACCTCGGCGTCGACGACAGCTGCCGGTCGGCGGGCAGCATGCGCTTCCAGGTCTGGAACGGCGAACGCCTGCTGTACGACAGCGGTATCGTCAAGGCGCCGGCCGTCGTGAAACCCGAGATCGACGTGCGCGGCCTGCGCCAGCTCAGCCTGCGCACCCTAGGCGACAAGACGTCCCGAACGTGCGGCAACTGGGCCAACGCCGCCTTGACCGGCACGGAAGGCGCCACGCTCAAGCTGCGCTAAGTCCTCCAACAACCTAGCAGTCACGGAGCCCCTCCACGGACGGGGAGGGGCTCCTACATCCTTCGACCTCTGAAAAACAGAACGGAAACAGCATATGAAGCGACGCAATTTTCTCTCCCTCGGTTCGGCATTGGCGGGCAGCGCCCTGTATGCGGGCGCGCTTCCCGGCGCGCAGGCGGCCGGCCGCGAGCGCCTGCGCATCGGCATGATCGGCACCGGCATGCGCGGCCAGGTGCTGTTGCGCGAACTGGTGCGGCGCGCCGACGTCGAGGTGGCCGCCCTGTGCGACATCGAGCCGATCATGCTGGGGCGCGCGGTGCAGATGGTCATGGCCGCCGGCAAGCCGGCCCCCGCCACCTTCGGCGAGAACGGCGACGGCTACGCCTACCGCCGCATGCTGGACGCGGGCAAGCTCGATGGCGTGATCATCGCCACGCCCTGGGAGTGGCATGCGCAGATGGCGATCGACGCCATGCAGGCCAAGGTCCCGGTGGGCTGCGAGGTGGTGGCCGGCGTCAGCCTGCAGGACCACTGGAACGTGCTCGACGCCCAGCTCAAGACCGGCACGCCGTATATGCTGCTGGAGAATGTGTGCTACCGGCGCGACGTGCTGGCGGTGCTGCGCATGGTGCGCTCTGGCCTGTTCGGCGACCTGGTGCACCTGCAGGGCGGCTACCAGCACGACCTGCGTGCCGTGAAGTTCAACAGCGGCGATCCGAGCAAGCCCTATGGCGGCGGCGTCGAGTTCGGCCAGAAGGGCTGGTCGGAAGCGCGCTGGCGCACCGAGCACTCGGTGCGCCGCAACGGCGAGCTGTATCCGAGCCACGGCATCGGCCCCTGCGCGATGTACACCAACATCAACCGCGGCAACCGCTTCACCCGCATCAACGCCTTCGCCAGCAAGGCCGCCGGCCTGCACGACTACGTGGTGCGCAACGGCGGTGAAGACCACCCGAACGCCCGCACCCGCTTCCAGCTGGGCGACATCGTCACCACCACGCTGTCCTGCGACAACGGCGAAACCATCATCCTGCAGCACGACACCTCGCTGCCGCGCCCCTATTCGCTGGGCTTCCGGGTGCAGGGCACGCGCGGCCTGTGGATGGACCTGAACCGCGGCGTGCACGTGGAGGGCGTGAGCAAGCCCCACGAATGGGACGACGCCCAGGCCTGGTTCGCCAAATACGACCATCCCTTGTGGCGCAAGTACGGCGAACAGGCGGCCGGCGCCGGCCACGGCGGCATGGACTTCTTCGTGATCCACGCCTTCGTCGAGGCGCTGAAAGAGAACGCGCCGATGCCGATCGATATCTACGACGCCGTCACCTGGAGCGCGATCACGCCGCTGTCCGAGCAATCGATCGCGCTGGGCTTCCAGACCCTGGACTTCCCCGATTTCACGGGCGGCAAATGGCGCACCCGCAAACCGATCTTCGCCTTCGACGACCGCTACTGATCCACGACCGATCCACAACCGATTCACGACTGATACCGACCGCATCACCGCTTTTCCACCTTCCCGGGAGAACACGATGAAACGCCTGAAGCTGATGTTGAGTACCGCACTGATCATCCTTGGCTCCGCCAGCCTGCCTGCTGGTGCCCAGACCCCCGCCACCGTGGCCCTGCCGGGCAACGGTTTCGTCACGACCGCCGGCAGCGGCGCGACCGAGACCATCACCACGAGCGGACTGGCCAACTGGACCAATCCGTCCACCGTCACCAGCGTCTGGTTCCGCATGGCGCAGGCGGGCAGCGCCACCATCGGCCTGGATGCCAGCCTGGCCGGCAGCAACCAGAGCACGGTGCGCGTGACGGTGGGTGGCACGCCGTTCCAGGTGAACCTCACCAAGGGCGCCCTGAAGACCTATGGCGTCGGCACCCTCAGCCTGCCGGCCGGCTACATCCGTGTCGACCTGCAGGGCGTCAGCAAGGACGGCGGCTACTTCGGCGACGTCGCCGCCATCAAGGTCACGACCAGCGCGAACCTCCAGTACGCCAACGACGCGGCCAATTACTACTGGTCGCGGCGCGGACCCTCGGTCCACCTGGGCTATACCGTGCCGGCCGACACCGAGTACTTCTACAGCGAAGTCACGGTGCCGTCCGGCCAGGACGCGATCGGCTCCTACTACATGGCCAACGGCTTCAACGGCGGCTACTTCGGCATCCAGGTCAAGTCGCCTTCCGAGCGCTGGGTGCTGTTCTCGGTCTGGGATGCGGACAACGGCGCCAAGACGACCCTGGTGAGCAAGGGCGCCGGCGTGATCGACAACGGCTTCGGCGGCGAAGGCACGGGCGGCCAGTCCTACCTGGTTTACAACTGGGTGGCGGGGAACACCTACCGCTTCGTCACCCGCGCGCGGCCGGACGGCGCCGGCGGCACCGACTTCTCGGCCTGGTTCTTCGCGCCGGAGACCGGCAGCTGGCGCTACATCGCCACCTGGAAGCGCCCGGCCACCACGACCTACCTGGCCGGCGTCTACTCCTTCCTCGAGAACTTCATCGACACCAAGGGCTACCTGGGACGCCAGGCGGAACACGGCAACCAGTGGGCGCGCAGCACCGCCGGCGCCTGGAGCGAGATCACGAGTGCGCGGTTTACCGGCGACGCCACCGCCGCCAACGGCCAGCGCCTGGATTATGCGGGCGGCCTGCGCAACGGCCGCTTCTACCTGCGCAACGGCGGCTTCTTCAGCAACAACGTCCCGCTCAACCAGAACTTCACCCGTCCCGCAACCGGCAGCGCCCCCGCGGTGGACGTCGGCACGCTGCCGCTGCAATGAAGAGACCCCGCACGCTTATAACAACAGGAGAGGTACACATGAAACTCAAGAAACTGATGGCCGCGCTGGCGGCCGCCGGGCTGGCCACGAGCAGCCTGGCGCAGGACGCGACCACCACGCCGGAGGAGGCGAAAGAGGGCAAGATGGCGCGCGTGGAAGTCACCGGCTCGAGCCTGAAGCGCATCAACGCCGAGACCGCGTCGCCGGTGCAGGTGGTGGACGCCAAGCAGATCGAGAACATGGGGGCGCGCACCCTGATGCAGGTGCTCGACAACCTGCCGGCGGCGCGTCCGGCCCAGCAGGACTTCCGCTCGATGTTCACCGGCTCGGACGGCGGCTCGCAGGCAAACCTGCGCGGCCTCGGCGCCCAGGGCACGCTGGTGCTGCTCAACGGCCGCCGCCTGTCCTTCTACGGCGCGCCGTCCGGCTTCCAGACCATGTTCGTGAACATCGACGCGATTCCGGCCGCGGCGATCGAACGCATGGAGATCCTGACCGACGGCGCCTCGGCGGTGTACGGCTCCGACGCGGTGGCGGGCGTGATCAACGTGATCACCAAGAAGAACTATCAGGGCCTGGAAGTGCGCGGCACCTACGATATGTCGGAGCGCGTCGACTCCTATGGCGAGAAGCAGGGCGGCATCGTGTTCGGCACTGGCGACCTGGGCAGCCAGGGCTTCAACGTGATCGGCTCGCTGAACGTCTACCAGCGCGACCGCATCGCCCTGGCCGATACCTACGACAAGCGTCCGGATCACTTCTACGTCAACAACCCGAACTTCATCCCGAACATGCGCATCGGCGTCGGCAGCGAGCCGGGCCAGCTCAATCCGGGCACCTTCTTCGTGTTCGACCCGAACCGCAACAATGCGCGCGTGCAGCGCGCGGTGGGCGGCTGCCCGACCCAGATCACCGAGGCTTCCGGCACGCGCTGCGTCTGGAACACGCTGCCCAACGGCCTGGACACCGGCCCGACCTCGGACCGCGCGACCGGCTTCCTCTCGGGCCGCATGCGCTTCGGGGACGGCTTCGAAGGCTTCGCGGAAGCCGCCTACACCCACATCAAGATGGTCGGCCGCAACGGCCCGACCAGCTTCAACAGCGGCAGCACCAGCAACTGGTTCTCGCGCAATACCGGCACCAGGCTCAACACCTTCACCACGCCCTACCTGGGACCGAACAACGTCTACCTGAAGGGCAGGCTGGCGCCGGAAATGGCCGCGCTGATGGGCGGGGCGTCCGGTCTGAACTATCTGCTGCAGGATGCCACCAACCACTTCGGCCAGCGCAACATCGACGACAGCTACCGCGCCCTGGCCGGCGTGCGCGGCCCCGTGTTCGGCGACTGGGAGTTCGAGACCGCGGTCGCGGTGGCGGGCAGCCACTCGACGCTCTACCAGACCGTCAACATCAATACCAAGGGTTTCGAGAAGGCCTTCGGTCCCTTCACGAAGGACCCGGTGACGGGCCGCACCTATATTTCGGACAATCCGGCCTATAAATTCGGCGAGATCAGCGAAGCCAACGCCGCGCTGATCCGCGAAGCCTATCCGACCTTCGACATCCAGTCCTGGACCAAGCTGATCACCTGGGACGGCAAGATCGAGGGCGCCTTGGCCAAGATCGGCGACCGCGAAGTGCGCGCCGCCTTCGGGGCCAGCCTGATGCGCGAGAGCTTCGAGACCCCGGGCAATGCGGACGCCGCCAACGGCCTGATCACCCAGCAGGGCGGCTCCTGGTTCGACGGCGAGCGCACCATCTCGGCCCTGTTCGGCGAGGTCGTGGCGCCGCTCACCGAGACCCTGGAACTGAACGTCGCCGCGCGCCTCGACAAATACCCGAACTTCAGCGCCAACCTGGCGCCGAAGCTGGGCGTGGTGTGGCGCGCGCGTCCCGACGTGATGGTGCGCGGCACCTATTCGCATGGCTTCCGCGCACCCAACCTGGCCGAATCCGGCGAGGGCGGCGTGTTCGCCCAGGTGGGCGGCATCCGCGACACCGTGCGCTGCGACGAGACCAATGCGATGGCGCGGCTGCTGCAAAAGTCGGTATCGCGCGCCGAGGTCGACCTGGGCCGCAGCCTGCTCAACTCGAACTGCTCGACCACGGTGGGCGGCCTGACGCCGCCGAATCCCGACCTGAAGCCCGAGAAGGCGAAGATCGCCACCCTGGGCGTGGTGCTGCAGCCGGTGCGCGACGTCAGCGTTTCGCTCGACTACTGGTACATCAACCGCCGCAACGAGATCGTTCGCCAGGACTTCAACCAGTTGTTCACCCTGCTGGTTGCCGAGCATGGCCCGGCCCTGGCCGGCACCACCCAGGCGATCCGCAACGACCTTACCGACGCCGACCGCGCCAATATGGCGGCCGTGGCGACGATGTGCGCCAACCCGGCCAACGCGGCGGCCTGCGCCGGCCCGCTGCCGACTTACTCGGTGGGCAACCTGGGCGGCCTGATCAACTCCTACCTGAACCGCGGCGGCACCCTGGTCGACGGCTTCGACATCGATGCGCGCACCCGCGTCGGGCTGGGCAACTATGGCCGCCTGAACCTGGGCGCCGCCTTGACGATCCGCCGCCGCGAGACCTACGACTACGAGGATGGCAGTGGCTTCTCGGGCAACTACGTCGGCTACTACGGCTCGCCGCGCCTGCGCGGCACCTTCAATGCCGACTGGGTCTACCGCGACTTCACCACCAGCCTGTTCGTGAACTACACGGGCAAGACCAAATGGGCCTACGACCAGTTCGATACCGTCAACACGCCGGAGAGCTGCCTGGCCGCCGGCGTTTCGCTGCCGGCGAACCTGTGCGGCGGGGCGCCTTCGTCCACGACGGTGAACCTCGGCTTCAACTGGAAGCCGATGAAGAACCTGAACCTGGGCCTCAACATCAAGAATGTGCTCGACAAGAAACCGTACTACGACCCGAACGGCTGGGAAGGCTATAACCACAGCCAGAACCTGTTCGGCCGCCAGTACGCGTTTTCGGCCAGCTACAAGTTCTGGTAAAAGGGAGGAGTCGGTCCGCTGTCTGGGGCCGCTCTTTTTTCTTGTAGTTTCGCACACCTGTGCTAAAGTGGATCCATGAACACCACGACCAAAAGCGAAGCCACCTACGCGACCATCCTGGAAGCCGCCTACGACATGGCGGCCGCCGAGGGTGTCGGCAAGGTGTCGCTGGGCGAGCTGGCCAAGCGCACCGGCATCAGCAAGAGCGGCGTGTTCTCGCGCGTCGGCTCGCTGGAATCCCTGCAGTCGGCGGTGCTGGACGAATACGACCGGCGCTTCGCCGAAGACGTGTTCCAGCCGTCGCTGGCGGCGCCGCGCGGCCTGCCGCGCCTGACGATGCAGGTCGAGCTGTGGCTGAGGAAGATCGGCAACGAGACCGCGCGCGGCGGCTGCCTGTACACGGCGGGCGCCTTCGAGTTCGACGACGTGCCGGGGCTGCTGCGCGACCGCATCGAGGAGGGCGTCAACCGCTGGCGCGCATCGTTGCGCAAGACGGTGCTGCAGGCGATGGAGGCCGGCCACCTGCGGCCGGATACCGAGCCCGGGCAGCTGGTGTTCGAGATCTACAGCCTGGCGATCGGGGTCATGCACGACGCGCGCTTCCTGCGCGCCGACGCCACGCCGCGGCGGGCGCAGCGGGCCTTCAACCGCCTGATCTCGACCTACAAGAGTTTCGGCGACCTGTAGCGGGGCGCCGCGGTGGACGGGTGCGCCCGCCCCCTTTTTTGGATTGATTTCGCACAGGTGTGCGAAATCTTGTGAGCAAGGAGAACATGATGTCTGCGCTTTGGTTGTTGTCGCTTCCCGTGGCCGGCTTCGTCTGGCATCTCGCCGCGTCGATCCTGCGCCTGTGCCCGGGCTGCAACGAGGATTTCGTGTTCTTCTGAACCTGCCTTCACACCAGCCACGGCTGGCGGCGCAGGGCTTCGGCGAGGTAGCTCACCATCGATTCGATCTTGGCCGACACCGCCGACTGGCGGTAGTACACCGCGTGGATCGGCCGGCTGGCCGGGATGGTCAGCTCGGCCAGCACCTGCACCAGGCGGCCCGCCTCGAGGTCGGCCCAGGTGTGGAAGTCCGAGAAATTCGAGATTCCCATGCCCTGCAGGGCGAGCTGGCACAGGGTCTCGCCGCTGGACGACTTCAGGGTCGGCTCGATCCGCACCCGCTTGCCTTCGGGGTCGAGCAGGGGCCAGACGTTCAGGCTGTCCGGCTCGCTGAAGCCCAGCAGTTCGTGGCGCATCAGGTCCGCCACATCCTTCGGCGTGCCGTGCCGTTGCAGGTAGGCGGGGCTGGCGACCAGGCGCAGCCGGGCGTGGCCCAGCAGGCGGCTGTGCAGGGTCGAGTCCTTCAGTTCGCCGATCCGCACCGCCAGGTCGACGCGCCGCTCGAGCAGGTCGATGAAACCTTCGTTGCTGCTGAGGGTAAGCGTGACGTTCGGGTGGCGCGCGCGGTATTCCGGAATGAGCGGCACCAGCGCATGCAGCATGAAGGGCGTGGCGGCATCGATGCGCAACTGGCCCGAGAGCTGGCCGCGGCGCTCCACCAGCCGGTCCTCGGCCGCCTGCACGGCATGCAGGATCCCGCGCGCATCGGGCACGAAGGCGCTGCCCTCGTCGGTGAGGTCGAGGCGGCGCGTGGTCCGGCGCAGCAGCGGCGTGGCCAGCTTTTCTTCCAGGCGGCCGAGCAGGCGGCTCACGGTCGATACCGGCTGGCCGAGGCGCTCGGCGGCGGCCGTCATCGAGCCCGTGTCGACGATTGCCAGGAATACCACGAGTTCTTCCAGCTCGATCTTCATTTTCTCGGAATCCGCAAAAGTATTTCTCGGATTATCTACTTTATCTGGAAAATGATGTCCGCGATAATGCTCGGCCTGTTACACGAAAGCCGAGCCCATGCACGCATCTTCCACATCCAACGATTCATCTTCTTCGTCGTCTTCCAATGGCGCCGGCCTGGCCCTGGTGGCGCTGGCCGTCGGCGCCTTCGGCATCGGCACCACCGAATTCGGCCCGATGGGCATGCTGCCCACGATCGCCGGCGGCGTTGGGGTTTCGATCCCGGCGGCCGGCATGCTGGTGTCGGCCTACGCCATCGGCGTGATGGCGGGCGCGCCCATCATGAGCCTGCTGCTGGCGCGCTGGCCGCGGCGGCGCGCCCTGATCGCCCTGATGGCCATCTTCGCGCTCGGGAACATCCTGTCGGCCCTCGCCCCGGAATACGCCAGCCTGATGGCGGCGCGCGTGGTGACCAGCCTGGCGCACGGCGCCTTCTTCGGCATCGGCTCGGTGGTGGCGGCCAGCGTGGTGCCGCGCGAGCGGCAGGCCAGCGCGGTGGCGATGATGTTCCTGGGCCTGACGATCGCCAACATCGGCGGCGTGCCGGCCGCGACCTGGGTCAGCGAGCACCTGGGCTGGCGCCAGTCCTTCGCCGCGATCGGCGTGCTGGGCGTGGTCGCGATGGGGGCCTTGCTGATGTTCCTGCCGGCGGGCAGCCGCGGCGAGGCGCCCGACGTGCGGCGCGAACTGAAGGTCTTGAGCCGTCCCGTGGTGCTGCAGGCGCTGTTGACCACGGTGCTGTCCTCGGCCGCCATGTTCGCCCTCTACACCTACATCAATCCGGTGCTGCAGACCTTCACGAACGCATCGCCCGTCTTCATCACCACCATGCTGGCGCTGGTCGGCATCGGCTTCACGGTCGGGAACACGATCGGCGGCAAGATGGCGGACCGCTCGGTCGACCGCACCATCCTGTTCTTCCTGCTGGTGGAAGCCGCGACGATGATCGCCTTCCCGTGGCTGGCCGCGACCAAGGCGGGAGCGGCGATCGGCCTGTTCGTCTGGGCGGCAGCGGCATTCGCCCTGGTGCCGCCGGTGCAGATGCGCGTGATGCGCGCCGCCAGCGAGGCGCCGGGGATGGCGTCGTCGGTCAATATCGGCGCCTTCAACCTGGGCAATGCGATCGGCGCGGCACTCGGGGCGGCGATCCTGAATGCGGGGATGGCGTATCCGGCGGTGCTGTTCGGCGGCGCGGCGATGAGCGTGCTGGCCTTCCTGCTGGTCGCCTGGGCGGCGAACAACAAGCCGGCGGCGGTGGCGCCTAGCGCAGCAGCCTGAGTCCCGGCGGCAGGGCGTCGCCCAGCATGCGGGTCTCGACCGCCTGGTCGAGTTCCACGACCTCGCGCACCATCGCGGGCCAGGCGGGCGGGGCGCCGCTGGCGGACAGGCGCTTCAAGACCTCGTCGCGCACCGCTTGCTTGACGTCGCGCGAGCGGTCGCCGGTCATGCGGGCGATGTGGGCGGCGGCGAAGCCGGCCGGTTCGATCTTCTTCCAGTCCAGCTGCAGGAGCTGGTTCAGCCAGCCTTCCGCCGATGCGGCGGGCGCCACCTCGTGCGCGGCGCCGTGGAAGGACTGGCGCGCTCCCACGCGGCCCAGCGCCCACAGGTAGCGCGCATAGCGGGCGCTCGCGCGCGCATCGATCTTCGGGCCCGTCGGCATCTCCATGATCTGTTCGATCAGCCAGTCGCCGATCTCGGCCTTGTAGGCGGACGGAATGCGCTCGAGCGAAGCGCCGACGCGCAGCATGTCGTCCTCGCTGCCGTCGACCAGGGTGACCGGGCGGCGGCCGCGTTCCGATTCGTCGGCCTGCAGGTTGAAGGCGAAGTCGTCGAGCAGGCGCAGTTGGGCATCAAGCGACAGGCCGCCGGCCACGCGCCGCCACAGGGTCCACCATTCGGCGCGCGCCTGGCTGTCCTTGTGGTACTGCACGCCGGTCTCGAACATGGCCCACAGCTGCTCCATGCGCCATTCGTCGAGCGGGTGGCCGAAGCCGGGACGCAGGCAGTAGCCGGCCAGGTTCAGCCACACGCGTTCGTGTTCGCTCGACCTGCGGCGGCCCCTGGCGCGCGCGAGGAGGGCGTCGAACAGGCGGCGCAGCAGCGGCGTGGTCCAGCGCTCGCGCGCGCCGAGCAGGTGTTCCAGGTTGGCGCGCAGCTGGCGCACCTCGCGCGGGTCGACCTGCTGCGAGCGGTTGCCGAAGATGCGGTCGATGCGGGCGATGGCATCGTCCAGCGCCATCGGCAGCGCGACCTCGTCCTCCGCTGCTTCCGCTTCGCCGCGCAACTGGAATTCGAGGCGCCAGCGCTGCGCCGGATCGTCCTCGGCGACGCAGAAGATTTCCAGCGTGCCGACTTCGGACAGCGCCGTCGCCAGCTGCACCGGGATGTCCGTCGTGCGCGAGCTGCGCAGCACGGTGGAGATGGCCGGCAGGCGCACGATGTCGGCGGCGGGCAGGTCGAACAGCTCGCCCGCCTGCGGCAGCGCGCCGCCCGGGTCGCTGTTCGACGAGACCAGGTGGAAGCGCACCGGCCGCCCGAGGCGCAGGGCGAAGCTGCGTTCCGTCAGGCGCACTTCCTCGCCGGCCGGCGCGCCGCGCGGCAGCAGACAGACCGCACGCACCGTGTCGCCGGACTGCTCCGCATCGAGCAGCAGGTAGTAGTTGCGCGCCGAGCCGCTTTCGATGCTCGGCGCCTGTCCAGCACGCGCCAGCGAATAGGCGACGCCGCCGCGCGCGACGGCCACGTCCGGATCCTCGTTGTGCAGCACCGTGACCGGCGCGCCGCGCCAGTGCGACAGCACGCTTGCCAGGCGCTCGGCCAGCGCCGCGCCGCGGAACACGCCGCCGTTGAGCAGCAGGGTGTCGGGCACGCCCTGCGCATGCTGGGCGAGGAAGGCGGCCAGGTGGCGCGTGATCGCGGGGTCGCTCGCATAGGGCAGGCCGAATTCGACGATGCCGGCGCGCGCGCGTTTCGGGCTTTCCTGCGCTTCGTTCAGGGGGAAGAAGCCGTCCAGCACGATGCGTTGCACATCCTCGCGCGTGATGGTGGCCGAACGGCTGGCGCCGATCAGGCGCGAACCCGCGCCGAGCAGGGTGACGCTGACCTGGTCCGGCGCGTCGGGCGCCAGCAGTTGTTCCTTGGCGGCGCGGCAGCGTTCCATCAACTGGGCCAGGCGGGCGGCGCTTAAACGTTCCGGGTTCCCCAGGCGCGATTCGGCCAGGTGCGCCAGCGCCAGGTCCATATTGTCGCCGCCGAGGATCAGGTGGTTGCCGACGCCGATGCGGGTCAGCGTCGGCTGGCCGTCCTGGCCCACTTCCACTTTCACGAGACTGAAGTCGGTGGTGCCGCCGCCGACGTCGGCCACCAGCACCAGCTTTGTTTCAGCAAGATCTTGCGCCAGGGTTGCGCGATGACGGTACAGCCAGTCGTAGAGCGCGGCCTGCGGCTCTTCCAGCAGGCGCAGCTCCGGCAGGCCGGCCATGCGCGCGGCTTCCAGCGTCAGCGCACGGGCGCCTTCGTCGAAGGAAGCAGGGACGGTGAGGACGATCTGCTGTTTCGCCAGCGGAGACTTCGGGAAGCGCTTGTCCCAGGCCGCGCGCAGGTGCGCGAGATAGCTGGCGCTGGCCGCGACCGGCGAGACCTTGGCCACATCCGCGTCTTCGGCGCCCCAGGGCAGGATGGGCGCCATGCGGTCGACGCCCGCATGCGAGAGCCAGCTCTTGGCGCTGGCGACCAGCCGTCCCGGCGTCTGCGCGCCGAGCACGCGCGCCAGGCGGCCGACGGCGACGCGCTCGACGCCGGCGGGATCATGGAACACCCACGGCAACTGGAGTTCACCGGCCGCGAGTTCGTTATCAAGCGGGTGATAGCGCATCGACGGCAGCAGCGGGCTGCCGGCCACTTCGCCCGGCGCCACCAGCTGTTCGATGGCCAGCAAGTCGACCTGCGCCTGGGTCTGCGCTTTTCCTTGCGCAGCATAAGCGAGCACCGTATTGGTGGTGCCCAGGTCGATGCTGACGAGGTACTTCACTGCTGGCGGACGTCGAACTCGATCTTCCAGCGCTGGCCGTCCCGCGCGACGGCCGCCAGTTCCAGCGTGCCGGCATCCGTGGCGAGCGCATGCAGCTTGACCTGCACCACGTCGCCGGCCACGCGGCCCTCCGCCGGCAGGGTCGCCTGGATCTCGCCCAGTTCCTGCAGCTCGTCCGGACCCCAGAACTCCAGCACCTCGCCGATGCGGTCCTGGCGGCGCGTGGTCGAGCCGAAGAAGCGGAAGTTCACGGGCTCGCCGATGACCAGGCCGAACTCCTGGCCCGGCAGTTCGAGCTCGCTGCCTTCTTCCATCCCGAACGGCGCCACGCACAGTGCCTCGATCGGCGGCTCCATCCCGGGAATCGCCGGCATCGACGATTCCACGCCGACGTAGTAGGACCGCGCCGTGCCGCCGCGGATGCGCACGCCGCCGCCACGGCGGGCGTAGCTGAAGTAGGCCGCGCCGCGCGCGACCGCGAGGTCGAGGTCCGCGCCTTCGAGCATGCGCGCCGGTTCCGCGCCTTCCATGTAGAGCCAGTCGTTGATGGTGTCCATCACGCGCTTGGCCAGGATGCTTGATTTGAACACGCCGCCGTTGAACAGCACCGCGCTCGGGTGCAGGAAGGTGTGGTCCGCATTGACTGCGCCGCCGAAGCCTTCCAGCTCCGCGGTGGCGCCGGCCTGGCGCGCCAGGAACGCCGCCAGGTGCTTCGTGATCGCGGCGTCCTGCGCATATGGCAGGCCGACCTGGGTCAGGCCGGCGCGGGTACGCACGGCGGGACGCGCCGTCGCTTCCACGCGCGGGAAGAAGCCGTCGGTGATGAATGCCGTGACTTCGTCGCGCGTGAGTTCGGTGCGGATCGAGCCGCCGATGAGTTTCGAGCCGCGGCTCGGGACCACGATCGGCCACACGGTGGCATTCGCGTCGGCCAGCAGGTGTTCCTTGGCGCTGCGGCAGCCGTAGGTCAGGGCGCGCATCTGCCAGGAATCCAGCTGGGTGCCGGTGGCCTGGAGTTTGCGTGCAACGAAGTGGGCCAGCGCCAGGTCCATATTGTCGCCGCCCAGCAGGATGTGGTCGCCCACGGCCACGCGGTGCGGCTCCAGCTTGCCGTCACGCTCGAGGATCGCGATCAGCGAAAAGTCGCTGGTGCCGCCGCCGACGTCCACGACCAGCACGATGTCGCCGGCCTTGACCTGCTTGCGCCAGGCGCCTTTCGAACCCTGGATCCAGCTGTACAGCGCCGCCTGCGGCTCTTCCAGCAGGGTCGGCGCAAAGCCTGCGTTACGCGCCGCTTCCGCGGTGAGTTCGCGCGCACCCGGGTCGAACGACGCCGGAATCGTGACGGTGACCTGCTGCTGGTCGAACGGCGCGTCCGGATGCGCCGCGTTCCAGGCCTGGCGCAGGTGGTCGAGGTAGCGGGTCGAGGCTTCCAGCGGCGAGACGCGCGCGACTTCGTCCGGCGCGTCGTGCGGCAGGATGGCGGCGCGGCGATCCACGCTCGGGTGGCTCAGCCAGCTCTTGGCCGAGGACACCAGGCGGATCGGCGTGGTGGCGCCGCGGCTGCGGGCCATCTCGCCGGCGATCTTGCTTTCACCGTTCGGGTTCCATGGCAGGCCGAGTTCTCCCGGCGCCAGTTCGTCCGGGTGCGGCAGGTAAAGGAAGGAGGGCAGCAGCGGCAGCGCCTCGACGGTGCCCGGCGCGGTCAGCTGCGGGACCGGCAGGACGCCGTCGACGGTCTTCTCGCCGTCGCTGGACTGCAGGTTGACATAGGACAGGGCGCTGTGCGTGGTGCCCAGGTCGATGCCGATGGCGTAGCGTGCGTTGTCAGGACCGCTCACAGTTCCACCTCCGCCGGGGCCAGCACGCGCGCGTCGTGCTTCTCGGCCAGCTGCGGCAGCGTGACCTTGCTCGCGCGCCAGCCACGGTGCGACAGCGTGCCCTTGAACGGCGCCTGGCCGACCACGTTGCCGGTCAGGCGCACGCTGGCGGCGTCGAAGCCTTCTTCCAGCGTCAGGCGCGACCCTTCGGCCTCGGCGCGCACCGGCTCGATGGTGAAGTGCTCGCGCAGTACGCGCGCGCAGCCTTCGTGCACGACGCGGGCGGCGGCGCCGATGTCGGCATCCGAATAGGCGGCCAGGTTTTCCTGGGTGAAGTCGATCAGGCGCGCTTCGCGCTGGAAAAGGCTCAGCAGTTGCAGGGCCGATTCGGCGCTCGGGGCACGCAGGACCGGGGCGGCCGGCACAGGAGCCGGGGCCGGGGTTGGCGCAGGCGCCGGTGCGGCGACCGGGCCAACCCCGTCATCGCGCACACGCGCGGCGAACTCGGCGTCGCCGAGCGACTTGAAGAAGGCGCCAAAGGCGATCGAAAGCCGGCTGAAGAAGCCGGGCAGCTGGGCTGGAGTGTTCATTCTTGATGTTCTGCAGGGGTAAGGGACGGGCGCGCTGTCGGACAGCGTCGGGAGCCAAGGTCCGGAAAACGCGCATGATACCAGTTCAGCCACACTGGCCGCACGCGCCACCTTTGTTCGCGGACAGACCGTACGTTTGATTAGTTAGCCGAAAGACCGCCACCCCGGCAAAGGCCGGGTCCAATTTTGCATGCGTACCGACTGCTCAACAAAATTAAGCGCCGGCCTGCGCCGGTGCAACGGTCTTGCGGCTAACGAGACGCCATCTCCCGCATCTTCCGGCGAATCTCCTTTTCGCGCCGCGCCTCCACCAGCCAGTCCTCGCGCAGCCCGCGCCACAGCGCAATCACCATCAGCACGATCACCAGCGCGAACGGCAGCGCAAACAGGATGGTCGCGGTCTGCACCGCGTCGATGCCGCCCGCCAGCAGCAGGCTGATGGCGATGCCGGCGATCAGCACGCCCCACACCAGCTTGGTGCGGGTCGGCGGGTTCGGGTCGCCGCCGCGGCTCATCATGCCGAGCACCAGCACGGCCGAGTCGCCCGAGGTCACGAAGAACACCACCACCAGCAGGGTCGCGACCACCGACATGATTCTCCCGAAGGGCATGGCATCGAACAGCGCGAACAGCGCGGTGGCGACGTCGCCCTTGACCGCTTCGGACAGCGGCACGTGCTGCCAGATTTCCATGTAGAGCGCAGTGCCCCCGAAGATCGAGAACCAGACGAAGGCAGCCAGCGAGGGCGCCAGCACGGTGCCGACGATGAATTCGCGGATGGTGCGCCCGCGCGAGACGCGCGCGATGAACAGGCCGACGAACGGCGACCACGAGATCCACCAGGCCCAGTAGAAGATGGTCCAGTTGGCCACCCAGCTGCTGTCGCGGAAGGGCGTGGCGCGCAGGCTCATGCGGAACAGTTCGCTGGCATAGCTGCCCAGGGTATTCGTGAAGGTGTCGATGATCGCCACCGTCGGCCCGAGCAGAAACACGACCAGCGCGAGCAGGGCCGCCACCATCATGTTCAGGTTGGACAGCAGCTTGACGCCTTTTTCCACACCCGAGACTGCCGACGCGATGAACATGGCGGCGGTCACGATGATGATCGCCACCTGCGAGGTGGGGCTGATGTCCAGGCCGAACACGGCGTTCAGGCCGCTGTTGATCTGCAGCGCGCCGACCCCGAGCGAGGCGGCGACACCGAAGGCGGTGGCGACCACTGCCAGGCCGTTGAACAGTCCCGACATCGTGCGCACCGGACGCCAGGGGAGCGATTCGGTGACGGTGCTGATCAGGGAATTGCCGCCGCGGCGGTACTGGAAGAAGGCGATCGCCAGCGCCACCACGCTGTACACGGCCCAGGGGTGGATGCCCCAGTGGAAGAACACATAGCGCATCGCGGCATTCGCCGCTTCCGGCGTGCCGCCGGTGATGCCGGGCGGCGGCGTGACGTAGTGCGAGACCGGCTCGGCCACGCCCCAGAACACCAGGCCGATGCCCATGCCGGCAGCGAACAGCATGGCGAACCAGCTGCCGATGCTGAATTCGGGTTCGTCATCCTCGCCGCCCAGGCGCAGTTGCCCGTAGCGGCTGAAGGCGACGTAGGCCGCGAACAGCACCAGGCCGAGCACCACCCAGAGATAGAACCAGCCGAAGTTGCGGGTGAGGGCGGCGAGCATGGTGTCGAATACGCCGGCCATATTGGTCGGGGCGATGATGCCCCATAAAACGATCAGAAAAATGAAGCCCGCAGAGCAGAGCATTTGCATGGCGCCTCCTTGTTCAGTGCATGCGGCGCCATCCGGGGTGCAGGCGCGGCGGGGCGCGCGGTCGGAAACCGGGATGGCTGGTTGGGTGGGCATGGTTGATGCCGCGGCGGCACGGCGCTCCGGTGTCGGTCAGCGGGCGTGCCGTTTTATGGATGAGCCCATGATTCGGGCGAGCGGAATTGCAGGCTGGCAGGGGCCAGTCGGGCTGTATTGTAGCCGAAGCAATAGATTTGCACAAATGCAGGTGTGGTATCTGCGCAGCATCTTGTTTTTAAAGCCTCTGTGAAGTGGCGGTGCTGATAGTTCTGTTCCATAGGGAAACTAAAGGATTTCCCTGAGATAGTCACTTCGTGAATGGCGACTATCATGGATCGCAATTTGATTTCTATCTTGAAGCGTCCATACTGGAGGTATCCAAAAATTTTCTTGAAGAGAACATCATGCCTACCTCCCTGCCGGTTTCCGCCAACGTCGCCAGTCTCGCATTCGCTTACATCGCGCGCCTGTTCCGCAAGGCGCCGGCACGCAAGACCGACGGCGTCGATCTCCGGGCCCTGTACAACATGAGCCGCGGCCGCGATTCGGTGTCGCCCGCCGTGCTGCGCGAACTGGCGAAGAACGCCGCCTGATCCGCCTCCGCCCCGATCGAAACGCCCTGCCTCGAGCAGGGCGTTTGTTTTTCTGTCAAAGGGATGTTGCGCCGGTTCCCGCTGCGGTTATGCTTACACGGGAAGCTGACAACCTTTGTGGAGGCGACGATGCTGGCACATGCGGATGCGATTGCAACAGTGGGCGTGCGCGATATCGAGGCGGCGCGCGAGTTCTACGGCAATGTCCTGGGACTGCTGGAAGAGGAAAGCGATCAGGAACAGGGTGGGGTGCTGATCTTCAGGAGCGGCAATTCCCGGGTCCAGGTCTACCGTTCGGACTATGCGGGCAGCAACCAGGCCACCGCCATCACCTGGGACCTTGGCGAGCGCATCGTGGAAATCGTCGATGCCCTGAAGGCCAAGGGCGCCACCTTCGAGCGCTACGACGTTCCCGGCATGCGCCTGGAAGGCGAACTCTACGTGTCGGACGGATTCAAGGTGACGTGGCTGAAAGACCCGGATGGCAATATCCTGAGCCTCTACGGTCGTTAACGACCGCGGTTGCGAAGCGGTAGGGTGGGCGGTCCTCCGCCCACGCGTTCAACTCACGGATGCACAGTAACAGCGCATGGTGTAGTTGAACGCATGGGCAAAGGATTGCCCACCCTAGGGTTTTCCAGGCATTAAGGCGCCATCGGGATGACCTCGTCGTCTGGCCCCGGCTCACACGCCGCGCCGAGCGGCTCCCAACCGCGCCGCACGACGATGCGGCCGTTGGCGTGGCACAGCTCGACCCGCTTCGTCTGCGGCGCCTGTTGACGCACGAAAGTTTCGATCGCGTCCGGCACGCTGACGCGCAGGGCCAGCGCATGCGTATCTTCCAGCGGATGGTCATTCAGGTGCACCAGCGGCACGAACTGCCCGGCGAACATCAGCCAGTGCGAGGGAATTTTTACCGGCCCTGCCGTATAACCCTGTTCGCGCAGCCATTGCTGGGCGTGTTCCCGCGCGTGGTCGCCCGTATCGAGCCGGCCCCAGGCGCTGGCGATCAGCTCGGCGACCCAGCCGTTGCAGTTCTGGTAGCGGGTGCCGAAGGCATAGGCGTTGGCGCTGTACTGGCCGGCCAGCAGCGACAGGGCCAGGCGCTTGTCGAGCGCGGCCTGCTCCAGCGGCGCCGCCGCTTTGTCCGGCGGAAACAGCAGGGCGATGTGGCCGCGCGACGGCTCGTCGGCGCCCAGCGCGAAACCCGAGATGCCCTGGTCGAACAGTTGGGGACGCGATTCTTCGCAGGCGTAATACAGCTGGCGCACGGCCCAGCGGCCGCCGGGATTGTCGCGCAGGGCGATGCCGGCGTGGGAGTAGAGCAGGCCGAAGCGGCTCAGGTCGAGGCCGGCGCGGGCAATCACGGCGACGCGCGCTCCGGACCGGTTCAACTCGTCCTTGACGGCGCCGGCAAAGCGCAGCACCCGGTCCTGTTCGGTGGCCGAAAGTTCGGTCGAGCGTTCGCAGAAGGTGGGCAGGCCTGCCCATGCGCCCGCGCTCGCCGTCAGGAGCAGCGCGGCCAGCGCGGCGCGGAAGAACATTCTTTAGATCGTGACCTTGCGCGAGCCCAGTTCGCGATACCAGTCGTCCTGCAGCGCCAGGAAGAAGGAACGCCTGGTGTCCGCATGCGCGAATTCGTAACCGTAGGCGCGTTCGCTGACCTGCACCAGTTCGCCGGCGGCAACCGGACGCGCGGCCAGGGCGCGGTTCGGCACGTCAAGATGGAACTCGCGCACGGCGCCGGGCGTCGTGGCGCGCAGGGTCATGCGGGTGGCGTCCTGCTTTGTCGGCGCCTTGGCGACGTCGATCACGCGGTATTCGCCTGCGGCCACGCGCTTCTCGTCGCCCGAGTTGCTGGAGCTGCCGACCGAGTCGGAAATGCTGTCGGAGATGCTGGCCGAGGAAGCCGAGCCGGCGCTCGACGCCGAGGACGTGAAGCTGTCGGCCTGGACCGGCGCGACGGCGGCGGCCGCGAAGGCGGCAAGACCAAGTGCGCGCAGGATGGTGCTGAAGTTCATGAGTGTCTTTCTTGCTTATGCTAAACAGGAACCATGTTACAAGCGTGGGCAAGGGTTGAGAAGGCGGCAAGGGGAAGATTTGTGTAAGGTTCTGTAATCCGGCAACATCCAGCATCATTGAATGAACTTCCTGGAGATATGCATGTCCGACGACGCCGTCCTCGCTTCCTGGTCCCGCAACGCCGATCCCTGGGTGACGGCGGTGCGCGAGGACGAGATCGCTTCCCGCGTGCTGGTTACGAACGCCGCCATCGTCGACACGATCCGGGCCCGGCAGCCGCGCACGGCGGTCGACCTCGGCTGCGGCGAAGGCTGGCTGGTGCGCGCCCTGCCGGAAGTGCGCATGGTGGGCGTCGACGCCATCCCCGGGCTGGTCGAAGCGGCCCGGCTGGCCGGCGGCGGCGAGTTCCGGCAGCTGTCGTATGAACGGATCGCGGCCGGCGAGCTCGAGCTGGCGGTCGACCTGGCGGTGTGCAATTTCTCCCTGATCGGCAAGGACGCCGTCGACGGCCTGTTCCGCGCCGCGCCGACCTACCTGCGCCGGGGCGGCGCCCTGGTGGTGCAGACCGTCCATCCGATGGCGTCCTGTGGCGATGCCGCCTATGCGGATGGCTGGCGCAGCGGCAGCTGGGCCGGCTTCAATAGCGGCTTTGCCGATGCGCCGCCGTGGTATTTCCGTACGATATCGAGCTGGATCGCCCTGTTCACGGACCACGGCCTGCGCCTGGTGGAAATGCGCGAGCCGGTGCATCCGGACACCGGCAAGCCGGTCTCCCTCATCCTGGTCGGCACGCTGGACTGAAAACAGACAGTCAGGGCGGTGACCGCGCGTTGTGCACGCTAACGCACAGACTGTCGCATTCGGACAGTGCATTCTCGTGACATTGCATTTTTGTTATGAGAATTCAGGCGCACTGTCCACCATGTTTCCTATTTTTGAGATTCTGCTGGTCCTGATCGTCGCTGCAACCCTGCTGCCGCTGTCAAGCTGCACGAAGTGGTGGATTCGCGACCTGGATTTCCCGCGCCTGCAGTTGGCCATCTTTTCCCTGGCCGTGCTGGTGGCGCAATGCATCTTCCTCGACTGGAGCGACCACCTGTTCCACCTGCTGCTGGTGGTAAACGTCGCCTGTCTGGCGTATCAAGCCTGGTGGATCATTCCGTACACCAAGGTCTTCTCGCATGAAGTAAAAGTCTCGGCCGGCGCCTCGCCCGACCGGCAAATCCGCATCCTGACGGCGAACGTGTATACGCCGAACCGCAATGTGGATGGCCTGATCGCCCTGATCCGCGAGCACCAGCCCCATATCTTCGTCACCCTGGAAACGGATTCCTGGTGGCAGGAGCGGCTGGACGTGCTCGACGCCGACTACCCGTATTCGATCAAGTGCCCGCTCGACAACCTGTACGGCATGCACGTGTACTCGCGCCTGCCGTTGGAAGATAGCGAAATCCAGTTCCTGGTGGAAGACGACATCCCTTCCATGCATACCCTGGTGACCCTGAAGAGCGGCCACCGGGTGCGCATGCACTTCCTGCACCCGACGCCGCCCAGCCCGACCGAGCACGAGGAATCGACCCAGCGCGACGCCGAACTGCTGGTGGTGGCCAAGAGCGTGGCCGAGATCGACACCCCGGTGATCGTCGCCGGCGACCTGAACGACGTCGCGTGGTCGACCACGACCCGGCTGTTCCGCAAGATTTCCGGCCTGCTCGACCCGCGCATCGGGCGCGGCATGTTCAATACCTTCCACGCGGGCTTCTGGTTCGCGCGCTGGCCGCTGGACCACCTGTTCCACAGCGAGCATTTCACCCTGTCCTTCATCCGGCGCCTGCCGTCCTTCGGCTCCGACCATTTCCCGATGCTGGTCGAGCTCACCTACGACCGCGCCAACGGCATGGAGCAAGAAGGACTGGAGGCCGACGAGGAAGACCACGCGCTGGCGGACGAGAAGATCGCGGCCGAGCCGGTGGAGGTCGACGATGTACACGAGCCGGAGCCGCAAGGCGTGCCGGCAAGAGGAATTTCTACTTGAATAGGAGCAAGAAAATGAGTATGCGCAGCCTGTTGTCTTCCGTCCTGATCGGCGCCGTTGCCAGCTGCAGGTCC
The DNA here is from genome assembly GCF_021044825.1 of Massilia phyllostachyos. Lineage (GTDB taxonomy): Bacteria > Pseudomonadota > Gammaproteobacteria > Burkholderiales > Burkholderiaceae_D > Telluria > Telluria phyllostachyos. The sequence goes on from NZ_JAJNOC010000001.1 coordinate 1,275,038, forward strand.
ATGACCCCCATGGCCACCATCGCGACCGCGCGCCTGGCGCATCGCAAGACCCCGGGTGACCTCTACCTGCTGGACCGCCCGATGTTCAAATATGGCGCGCTGGCCATGGGCGTCGGTGAACTGGCCGGCGACAAGATGAAATCGGCGCCGGACCGCACGGTCGCCCTCGGCTTGATCGCGCGCGTGATGAGCGCCGGGATCGCCGGCGCCGCCCTGGCGCCGAAGGGCCGCGAAAAGGCCGGCGCCGCCGCCGCCATCGCGACCGCCGTGCCGATGGCCTACCTGACCCTGGCCGGCCGCAAGCAGGCGATGGCGAAGATGGGGCAGACCAAGAGCGGCCTGATCGAGGATGCCTTCGTGATGGCGGCAGGCGCGGCGATCGTGGCGCTGTCGACGCAGCCGAAGCCGTCGCTGCTGAAGCACGCTTGAATCGCTGTTGTAGGGTGGGCGGCGAAACCGCCTTTCATGGCCCGGTCACCCTACGAGCGCGGCAGTTCGCAGGATTTCAGTCCGGCGGCGTTCCCGCCCCCGTCACCAGCGCCTGCGCATACACCCTGAAATCATCCAGCCCGCGCTTGATGATGGTCACCAGCGCCGGCAGCGGCGCTTCCTGGTAATCCCACTCCGCGCGGCAGAACTCGCCGGTGCGCTTGAGGTCTTCCGCGAGAAGCGCCTCGATCCAGCCGTGCTCGGCCAGCAGGGTGATGACTTCGCGCTCGTCGTGCGGCAGGCCGAGCCGGGCGTTGCCGACCACGTAGTCGCCCATCTCGATCGCCGCTTCCCAGGCGCGGATGACGTTGAGGGTGGCCGCATCCTGGCGCGTGAGGTCGCTCACGAACGTGGTCGGGTCCTTTTCGTATTCTTCGCGGGCGCGCCGGCAGCAGCGTTCGATGGTGCCGGCCTTGCTTACCAGGATGTCGTCGTCCATCGCGCTTCCCTTTCAGGTCTTACAGGAGGAACAGTGCCGCCGCCACAGAGGTCGGCCCCAGCGCTCCCAGGAACAGCCCGCCCATGCCGATCGAGCCGTCGTCGAAACCGTCGCGCAGCAGGGCGGCGCCGGCCGGGTTGGGGGCGTTGGCGATCACGGTCAGGCCGCCGCCGCCGACCGCGCCGGCCACCAGCATGTACTTGGCATGGTCGGACAAGCCCTCGATCAGCGAACCGAGATAGGTCAGGGCCGCATTATCGGTGATTGCCGTGAGGCCCAGCGCGCCGAAGAACAGGGCGGTCGGCTCCAGGTTCGAGACAAGCGGCTGCAGCCACCATTGCTGCATCCCGCCCAGCACCACCAGGCCGGCCAGGAAGAAGCCGACCAGCAAGCCTTCCTTCAGGATCAGGGGCGACTGTTGTTTGGGGTAGGCCTGGGTATAGCCGAGGAAGAGCAGGAACAGGCCGATGAACAGCACCGGGTGGTGCGCCAGCAGGACCACGCCCGCGAGCAGGGCCAGGTGCACGCTGGAGACCAGCAGCGGCATCCTGACGTCCTCGACCACTTCGCTTGGCGTCAGGTGCCGGCGCAGCATCAGGGTGATGACGGTCGCGTTGAAGACCACCGCTAGCGCGGCGCGCCAGCCGAAGGTCGAGGCCATGAAGGCGCTGTCCCAGCCCCAGGCGCCGGCCACCATCAGCACCGGCGGCGCGGCGTAGGAGGTAAGGGTGCCGCCGATCGAAACGTTGACGAACAGGACGCCGAGGGCGCCGTACTTCATCCATTCAGGGATGCCGGGACGGAACACCTGGGGCGCCAGCATCAGGGCCGCCAGGGTCATCGCGGCCGGTTCGGTGATGAGTGAGCCGGACAGCGGCACCAGGGCCAGGCCGAGCCAGCACAGCGCCACCTCGGTGCGCACCGGCGCCACTTTCGCCAGCAGGGCCAGCAAGTCGCGCACCGCGTCCAGCACCGGACGCGAGGCGGCGATCACCATCACCACGAACACGAACAGCGGTTCGGTGTACTGGCGCGTTTCGACGTAGCCGATCGCGTCCTGTCCGCCGGCGAGCAGGGCCATGACGAGCACCAGCACGAAGGCCCAGAAGCCGAACACGACTTCAACTTCGCCCAGCAGGTGGAACAGGCCGGCATGGCGCGGATGGCGCTTGGCTAGCGAGTGAAACAGCTTGGTGGAAAAGGTATGGATGAGGGCGATGGCGAACAGGATGGCGCCGGCGAGCTGGATGGTGGTCACGGATGGACTCCGTGGCGTGCGGGAGACAGTTTTTTCATTGCTTTGATGCTAATGGATAAGCCTCCATTATTTCACGTTTCTTGCGTCGTTCCGGGCTTTTCGGACTGTGCCGCACCTTTAACTTCTGTCAATACCAATCATTTGACTGGTATGGCCTGTTTGAATACATCTTGCCAAATCCGGGCTCAGCGAGTACTGTATGTTTATACAGTATATTTTGCCAACTCCTATGAATTTCACATCCATTTCCACGGCTCCGGAAGCCTTGCACCCGGCGCTCTGGCGGGCGTCGCAGCTGGCGCGGGGCAGCACGCGCTGTGTCGATACCGGGCATGCGCCGCTCTCGTCCCAGCTGCCCGGCGGCGGCTGGCCGGTCGGCACCCTGGTCGAACTGCTGCAGCAACAGCCCGGCATCGGCGAGATGCGCCTGCTGCGTCCGGCCCTGCAAGCCTGCGCCGAGCGCCGCATCGTCCTGCTGCAGCCGCCGCATCCGCCGCAAGCCCTGGCGCTGGCCGCGCTGGGCCTGCCGACCTCGCAACTGCTGTGGCTGCGGGCGCAGCGCAGCGCGGATGCCCTGTGGGCGGCCGAGCAGGTGCTGCGCAGCGGCAGTTGCGGCGCCTTGCTGTTCTGGGCCAACCACATACGCGGCGAAAGCCTGCGCCGCCTGCACCTGGCGGCCCAGCATGGCGAAACCCTGTTCTTCATGCTGCGCCCGCTGGCCGCCGCGCAGGACGCCTCGCCGGCGCCGCTGCGCCTGGCGCTGCGCCCGGCGGCGGGCGGCTTGAGCATCGACTTCGTCAAACGCCGGGGGCCGCAGCGCGACGCGCCGCTGTTCCTGCCTTTAACTCCTTCTTTGTTGCAACGACATGCGTTTGTGGATCGGCCTGTCCCTGTCCCAGCTGCCGCTCGAGGTCTTCAGCCCCAGCTGGTGCAGTGATCCCGGCAGCGTCGTGCTGGAGCAGGAGCGGGTGGTGGCCCTCTCGGCGGCGGCGCGCGCGGCCGGAGTTCAGCGCGGCATGCGCCGCGGCGGCGTCCTGATGCTGATGCCGGAGGCGCGCCTCTACGAGCGCGACCCGGCGCGCGAAGCCGAGGCCCTGGATGCGGTAGCGCTGGCGATGCTGCAGTACACGCCCCAGGTCACGCTGGCCGAGGAGGCCACGCTGCTGATGGACATCGGCGCCAGCCTGCGCCTGTTCGGCGGCATCCGCGCCCTGTGCGCGCGGGTGCAGTCCAGCCTGCGCGCGCTCGGCTTCACCGGCGCGGTCAGCTGCGCGCCGACGGCGCGTGGGGCCTGGCTGCTGGCGCGCCATGGCGGGCATCGGGCAGGGCATGGGGCGGGGCGGAGCGGTGCAGATGGCGCGAGCGGCGTCAGTGATGCAAGCGGCGATGCAAACGGCGGCGGCGGCGGCGCCCGAGCGTCTGGCCGCATCCGCGTGCCTGGCCGTTCCCTGCGCATGGCCTCGCTCGAACGCCGGCTCGACCGCCTGCCGGTGGCGTTGCTGCCGCCGGCGCGGCTGTATATGTCCTGGTTCGAAGGTTTGGGCTGCGAGCGCCTGGGCGACCTGCGCCGCCTGCCGCGTCCCGGCCTGCAGCGCCGCTGCGGGCGCGAGCTGCTCGACATGCTCGACGCCGCCTACGGCCTGTGTCCGGAGCTGTTCGACTGGGTAGCCCCGCCCGAGCACTTCCGCGCCCGGCTGGAGCTGTTCGACCGCATCGAGCAGGCCGACCTGCTGCTGGCCGGCGCCCGCCACCTGGTGCTGCAGCTGGTCGGCTGGCTGTGCGCGCGCCAGTTCGCGGTCGAGCGCATCACTCTCCTGATGGAGCACGAGCGGGGCAGGGTGGCGATGCCGCCCACACCGCTCGAGCTCGCCCTGTCCGAGCCCACCTGGCGCGACGAGCACCTGCTGCGCCTCCTGCGGGAACGCCTGGCCAAGCAGGAGTTGCCCGCGCCCGTGATCGGGCTGGCGCTGGAAGCGCTGCAGGTGCGGGCGATGGCGCCGCCCACCGAGTCGCTGTTCCCCGAGCCCGGCGGCACCGAGGAAGACCGCATGCGCATGCTGGAACTGCTGGTGGCGCGCCTGGGGCCGGACAACGTGCTGCAAGCGCTGCCGCAGGCCGACTACCGGCCCGAGGTTGCCAACGAATGGGTGCCGGTGCAGCAGAAGGTGCGCCCATCCGAGCGCGCCGCGCGCCTGCCGCAGGACGTCGCCAGCCTGCCGCGCCCGAGCTGGCTGCTGGCCAAGCCGATCGCGCTCCTGATGCGCAACCACCGGCCCTTCTATGGTTCACCCTTGAAAGTCGCCTCGACGCCCGAGCGGATCGAGGCGGGCTGGTGGAGCGACACGCAAACGCGCGACTATTTCATCGCCGAGGGGATGGACCATACGCTGTACTGGATCTACCGCGAGCGCATCATCGGGGCTGGGGTGGATGCCGAGCCGCGCTGGTATTTGCATGGGCTGTTTGGGTAGCTGGACCAGTGCTTTAACGGAGTCTGTAGCCTTCCGCTATCGACCCGAAGCGGACATTGTGAAGCACGACGGACAATCTGCTGCACGATCTAACGGGACTTAGGAGTGCTAAGCTTTACCTCTCCGAAAGTCATAAAAACTAATGCAGTACCGTCTGGACCGCGATAAACACCATTTGCATTCCCCAAACGGTTTGCTACGGCTGCGAAGGCCCAGGCCTCGTCTTCAGAACAATGTATTTTGCGGGTAGCGAAGCTCGTCATTTTGTTTTTCTCACCCCACTGCTGTGCAAGTCGTGCGTGGTGGCGCAGATTTCAGGGACCGAAGGATGATCCCAACCCCACAGAAACGTCCCGTCCAATGTGTTATACGTGCCAACAATCTGAATCGACGCGCTAGCGATGGTTCCGTTTTTGAAATAGAACGTGATTGTTCCAGTATCTAGATCAGCAGCCCAACGATCTTCCTCCCCTAGATGCCACGTAGCTACGTGAGCTGAAGTCTGCTGCATCAAGCCTTGTTTCGACGTCTCAATAAACTCAATAGGTGACTGACCGATTGCTGGTACAGGTGCCGCTAGCGCGGAGATGCCGAAGATACTAAGTATTTTCTTGAACATATGTTTATGGATGTAAGGTGCGACGGCGCGATGCTGCGGTCCAACTTCAGATTTTGCCAAGAGATTTTCGTTATAGCTAACGTTCGCTATTGGCCGATGTCAGACGTTGATCTCACATATTTCGCTGTTACTCATACCTGTTTAGCGAAAAAATCCTCTCCATCGATAACGAGTCGTTTGCTGCTCGTCTGCAATATTTTAGGATCGAGAGCTGCCCCTAACTTCCCTGCGAGCCTCGTGACCGCCGCGAGCGACGTTTTTGCAAACTCAGGTGAAAGAGCCTTCTCAATATCGTGCAAAATTTCACCAAGATCGTTGTAATGCTTCTGAGCTTGCTCTAACGGCATCTTTTTAGATTCGTAATGTAACCGCTGATACTTTGGATGAGCGAGCTGATTACGAATTTTTAGAAGATGTAGGGTTTCGATGAACGGCGACTTGTTCCGATCAAATTCTAATCCAATGGTCTCGCAGATAATTCGTATTTTTGCTCTTGGCGAGCTTGATTCAAAGTCCTTGAAGTCTGGCACCACAAGCTCTCCGATTGTATTCGCAATCGCTTCTACCGATAAACTGAGTAGCGTAGTAGCCGCTAAGAGGTCGTGCCAACTTACGTAGTCTTTACGTGTTAACTCTTCGCAGAAGTGCTTTGCGGACTCTATATATGGCGTGTAAGGAAAAAACACTCGCTCCTGAACTACCTTCGCTAAAGTCATATGTTTATCCTCGTTTGTCGGGGCGCCCGCTCTTGGCCGAACCCCGCCGGCTAGTGCAGGTCAGTGTACGGGTGTTGTTCCCTTTTGGGCAAGCATAGGCCCGCGGTAACGGTCGCTGGTCTTCAGATGATCACAATGAGACTTCTCAACGACGGAGGTCTCATGGATTCAATTAGGAGGAAAACGGCAATTGCAGGGCCTTGGAACAAAGGCCGTCTTGTAGGGCAGAAGCTTCCGTTGAAGCTACGCGAGATTTGGGCGATCCGAATTCGGCTACAGTTATCCGAACAAGTGCGAGACCTTGCGCTCTTCAATCTCGCTATCGATAGCAAGCTGCGAGGCTGCGACCTGGTCAGTCTTCGCGTAAAGGACATCTCGCAAGGGCGAAGCATCTTTCACCGCGCGATCGTCATGCAGCGTAAGACCAGCAGGCCCGTTCAGTTCGAAATTACGGAGCAAACCCGACAGTCCGTGCTTGCCTGGATCGACCGGCGAAAACTCTCCGGAAGCCAGTACTTGTTTCCGAGCCGGGTTACCGATTCGCCGCACCTGTCGACCCGTCAGTATGCTCGCATTGTCGCCAGTTGGGTTCAATCGATTGGGCTCGATGCGACGGCTTACGGCACTCATTCTATGCGGAGGACGAAGGCAACCCTCATCTATCGGCGAACGAAAAATCTGCGAGCTGTGCAGCTACTACTTGGACACACAAAGCTTGAGAGCACCGTGCGGTATCTCGGCATCGAAGTAGATGATGCCCTTGAGATTGCGGAGCAAACCGAGGTCTAGCCGGTCTCGTGGCAGCCGCGGTCAATGCTGTGGTCGACTGTCGAGCCCACAGGCTGCAGTCGACCCACTGCGGACACGGTGTTGTTCAGCGTCGAGTCTCCAATCCGTTGAAGTACCCCGCGAATGTGATCTTCGCTTCGTCCTCGGCTATAACATGAGCTTCACGCGCATTAAATTCCCACCACGCTCCGCAACTCTGGCAGCGGTACAAATGAGCATGTGCCGCGATCGAACTGTAGACTAAAGTTGGAGGCGTGGTCTCCTTTCCTTGGCGCGCTGCTGCCGCGGGAGAGTACATTCCCGAAAGCACACCATTTCTGCATTCTTCACATCCAGCCTTCATCCATGCGCTCATATGTCCTCGGCTGTCCTTCTGGGTGTAGGAATCCGCTCCTGGCCGGTTGCTCACCTACCTGGACGGCAGGAACCGACCCAAACTGGACATTGGATTCATCTTTTACTTCCTTAAAAAAATCGCCTTTACGACATAAAATCCGTCCTGACGAAGCTTTTTTGGCGGATCAGCTAGTATGGAAGCGAGCTCTATCGACTGGTCTGGAAGACGCTTGATAGCTTTTAACTTTACAGGCCAGAGGTTGTAGAGCACGGCCGTAGCGCCCACTTGCCTTGCCTGCATAACAGCAGGCCGTTCCGGCGGCTCTCCATCACCGCGAAGCACGGTATCCACCCGGCCAATGACCGTGAATCCCGTCTCAATCCAGCTTTTACTTGCTTGGTCTGGATCGCTACACATTTCAACCCGGATTTCGTATTCAGCGGGCAGCGAGGCCGCTACCAGTTTTACTTTCGTTTCTTCAAAGCGGAAATCGCGTTCCATATAAGCAATTTGGTCCGCAGTCTCGCGAGTGGAATTTGTCCAACTCTCAAGCGCGCGTGAAGGAACTTGCCACTCATCAGCAGCTATCGGTTTGAGACCCTCTTGCAGTCCCATCAGGCAGAGGCTTATCAAACACATTACTTCTGGCGGAAGCTTTGTCCATGGCACGAAGGGAGATGAATCGCGGTCTTGGGGAAGATTGTCTGCGAAAACTTGGTAACACCAATCGTCATTGATATACCTGCGACGTATCGTCGTCATACGTTTCGTTGGCATGGTGTATTCGTCAGTACGTTCAGTTCAAAATCTGATTTGTATATTAATCGCTCAGATCTCATTCAGCAAAACTCGGCTGAAGTACACCGGAAACCTTCGCTTTTAGCCGGTTGTAAACCTATTGTAGCGTCCGCTAACGACCCTAAGCGGACCAAAGGGCCAGTGTATTTAGCCAGGTTCGACAGTAGATTTTCAGCATTGAAAATGCCACAGCACGTCGCCCTCACAGTAGACATTGCGATTCTCGACTTTTCTGATACCTATCACCTTTAGATCCTTATACAGCGCCATGTTGTCGCCACCCTCAATCGTTAGCGGAACCTGGCCGCGCTTGATGAAGACCTGTATTTCAATTCCTTCCTGGGGACGGAATTCTATCCCCCGTGCGACGGCTGGTGGTTCATCAATGACTGTCCCGCTTGCCAAGTCAACTCCGAGCACCTGAATCACTTGGGAGACTGTTTTGCCAACGAAAGTCTCAGAAGCAAGACTCTGGGTTGAGAGGAAAATCAGGCAAAAAATTGCAATAAGCTGGGCGCGCATAAAGATCCGATTTAAGAAGGGCTGAACTATCAGCCAATGTCCGCTCCTGGCCGAAGGCGGCCGTTGAGCCCAGCATAGCAGGTCACCAGTGGCGAAGAGTCGCCAACTGTCACCAAGGTGCACCCGGCCCGGAGCAACCCCTCAAAATACAGGAATTTCCAGCCGGTCGGTTCAGCATGACCGGTTGCCAACGGTAAAAACCCTCCAACTGACAGACAGCGTCGAATACCGTCGAACCAATCCGCGACAACTGCTCAGTCAACGCGACATGACCGGGAATCCTGATGTAGCGAACGCGCGTCCGCGGCCAAGGCCACTACACTGTTCTTGTCCATTCACGGCAAGCCTGCCCACGTCATTGCCAGCAGCGCCTCATTACGGAAACCGATCATGCCCCTCATCCGCTTGCGCAGTCGCCGCATCTTTCACAGTCACTGTACGTTACCAATCCTGCTGGCTTGCCTGTCGGCATTAACGCTACTGTCATCTGCCAGTGGCGATGCCGCGGCACAGGCAGCCGCCGCCGATACGCGCTATGAACGCGTCGCACGCAGCCCGGATGGGATCGGCAAGCGCTACATGGGCCGCGAGATCGCCGGTGTGATGGGATGGGAGGGCGCACAGTGGCTCGAACGCGAAAGCCGTGCACATGAGGAACGTCCGGAATTGCTTCTGCGGGAATTGGCGCTGGCGCCGGGCATGACGGTGGCCGACATCGGCGCCGGCACCGGCTACTACACCTGGCAGCTGGCGAAACAGGTCGGGCCCGGCGGACGTGTGTATGCAGTCGACGTCCAGCCGGAAATGATCAGCATGCTCGACAGCCAGATGGCAAAGCGCGGCGTGCGCAATGTGGTCTCGGTGCTGGGCAGCGAAACCACCGTCAAACTGTCGCCGGCCAGCGTCGACCTGGCAATCATGGTCGATGTCTATCACGAACTCGCTTATCCTTCCGAGGTCCTCGACAGCATCGTCGACGCCCTCAAACCGGGCGGGCGCGTCGTCTTCGTCGAATACCGGGCCGAGGATCCGGCCGTCGCGATCAAGCCGCTGCACAAGATGAGCGAGCGGCAGATACGGCGTGAAGCCACGGCGCATGGCCTGAAGTGGGAGCGCAGCATCAAATCGCTGCCGATCCAGCATGCGATCGTATTTCGCAAGCCCTGAGCAGGCGTAAGCGGGCGCTTCGATTCCCCATCTTCGCCGATACTATGCCTGACGCCGCATACGCAGCCATGCGCGGCAAGCCAGCAATTCCATCATGGGGGTCTAGTGTTCGGAGCAATGTACAGCCGCAGATTGTCGGGCCAGGGGCAGCCGCCTTCGCGTCCTGGCGGCGTCAGGGTGTCCGGACAAGACGCTGGAGAAGAAGTCGGCCTCATCCGCAAAGTGCTGCTCGTCGACGACGAGCCCGATGTCGCCGACATGGCCGAAGTGCTGCTGGCGGCCCATGGGCTGGACACCGTGGTCGCCTATTCCGGCGCCGACGCGCTCCTGGCCCTGGCCTCCCATCCGGATATCGACGCGGTGGTCAGCGACGTCATGATGCCCGGCATGACCGGCCTCGAGCTCGCCGAGCAGATCGACCAACGCTATCCCAAAGTGAAGGTGGTGCTGGCATCCGGCTACATGGCGCCCGACATGACGCAGGGCCAGCCGCTCAGGCGCCTGTTTCTCGCCAAGCCTTATCGCATCGAGCAATTGCTCACGCTTCTGCGCAGCTAGGACACTTCAGCCGGCCAGCACGACCCGCGTCAGGTGCAAACGATGACGCACCACGAAGCCCAGCGATTCGTACAGCGCGATCGCCCCAAGGTTGCTCGGATAAACGTGCAGGAAGGGCAGCCGGCCGGCCGCCGCGATGCGACGGGTCCGTTCCGCCAGCAGATGGCGCGCATACGCCTTGCCGCGGTGCGCCGGGTGGACGCACACCGCGCTTACCTCGACCGTTCCCTCGGGACGCATCCTTTCCCCGGTCATCGCGGCAAGCTCGCCATTCTCGCGCATGCCGATGAACTCGCCCAACAGGTGGGTCCGCGCCGCAAACGGCCCCGGATTGGTCAGCCCGGCCAGCGCGCGCATCGCCTCCGCATCCGCCTCCCCCAGCACCTCGAAGGCGAGGATGGATGCTGGCGGCACGCGCGTGGCCACCATCTGCAGCACCGGCTCGAGCGGCGCGCACACCATCCCCGCAGGCGCCGCGACCGCCTCCGGCGTCACCAGCATGACCGCTTCATCCGGCGCCAGCAGGGCGGCCAGCGCCGTCCAGGCATCCGGGCCATCGTCAGCGAGCGCGGCAAAGGGGCCGATGTCGCGCGGATAGCGCAGCGCCAGCGAGCCGCCGAGCGCGAGATGACGGTGGCCGCCCGTCAAGGACGACCAGACCGGCCGGTCCAGCGCCGCATGCAGGGAAGGTGAGAGGTCGAATGGGCTCATGCTGTCGGTAGGAAGTATCGGCAAACTCCAGGCGATGATAGCGCGCCCGCACCAACCGATCCAGAAAGGGTTCAGTCGCCGACCTTGCCCCGCAGCGCCTTGGTCCGGCTGCTCCTCGCCTTGGCATCGAGCCGCCGTAGCTGCGAGCCGCGGGTCGGCCGGGTAGGGCGGCGCACCGTCTGCACCACGCTGGCCACGTCGACCAGTTCCTGCAGGCGCCGCAGCGCCTCCAGCTTGTTCTGCTCCAGGCTGCGCGAAGCCTGCGCCTTGAGCACGATCACGCCTTCCCCGGTGATGCGCCCGTCGCGCAGCGCCAGCAGGCGCTCCTTGACGTGTTCCGGCAGCGAGGACGCCGCGATGTCGAAGCGCGCATGCACCGCGCACGAGACCTTGTTGACGTTCTGCCCGCCCGGGCCCTGCGCCCGGATCGCACTGAATTCCACTTCCGCCGGATCGATCGCTGCCATCTGCCTGTCCTGTTCCATTCAGCCCGCATTGTACGGCCCGCGACCGTCGATTTCCTGTGCCGCACGACAACAGCGCCCATTCGCTCCCAACGGATTGCTGCGCTATCATGTATTTACTGATTGACCACGATGGTCCGCAACGCCGGCCCCGACCGGCCTGAAGACGCCCGAATACCCTGGACATGCCGGAGACCCCTTGAACCTCTCGCCCCTGCCACTTGCCGTGTTCGTCGTCGATGCGGACGGCGTTGTCGCCAGCTGGAACAAGGCCTGCGAAAAGCTGGCCGGCTATGGTCCGGCCGACATCCATGGCATGACCGTCGAGCGCATCATCGAGTTCGACGATCCGCCCGGCGTCCATCCGCGCATGGCGGCGCGCGTCGATGCCGAGAACGAGGCGGTGCTGGTCTGCGCCGACGGGCGCCGCCTGCCGGTGCGGATCATGGTGGCGCCGCAATCATTCGATCCGGACCAGCCCGGCACCTACAGCGTGATCGTGATCCCGCGCGCCGGCGAACTGCCGCCGCGCTACGCCCTGATCCAGGACCTGCCGCTGAACGACATCATCGAGGCGCTCCCCTGCGTGTTCTACGTCATCGACCAGAGCGGCCACCTGCTGCTGTGGAACCGCCAGCTTGAACGGGCGCTCGAGATGGAAGCCGAGGAGCTGCCCACCACCAACGTCAAATATTTCTTCGACGAAAAGGACCGCCCGCTGGTGGTGGAGAAGATCCTGGCCGCCTTCGAGCAGGGCGCGTCCTGGCACGAAGCCGAGATGATCGGCAAGCATGGCCAGCGCACCACCTTCCTGTTCCAGTGCGCCCGCAGCAGCCTGGGCAACGTGCCCTGCGTGTTCGGCACCGGCGTCGACATCACCGCGCGCAAGCGCAGCGAACATGCGATGCTGGTGCGCGAGCGCGCCATCTCCTCGAGCCTGAATGCGATCGTGATCACCCAGTGCGAAGCGGGCGAGCACCGCATCGAGTACGTCAACCCGGCCTTCGAGCACATCACCGGCTATACGCTGGCCGAGATCAAGGGACGCGACCCGCGCTTCATGCGCGCCGAAGGCTGCGACCTGGAAGAGCGGCGCCGCATCCGCGATGCGCTCAAGCGCAAGGAGGGCGTGCGCGCGGTGCTGCGCAACGTGCGCAAGAACGGCGAGACCTTCTGGAACGATCTGCGCATCGACCCGGTGGCCAATCTCGATGGCGAGATCACGCACTTCGTCGGCGTCATCAACGACATCACCGAGGCGCGCCACTACGAGCGCCGCCTGCACCACCTGGCCCACCACGACCCGCTCACCGGCCTGGCCAACCGCACCCTGCTGCAGGAACGGCTGCGCGCCGCCATCGAGACGGCGGTGCGCAGCGAGACCTGCGGCGCGCTGGCCTTCCTCGACCTCGACAACTTCAAGCACATCAACGACAACTTCGGCCACGAGGCCGGCGACGTGGTGCTGCGCGAAGTCGCCCAGCGCCTGCGCGAAAACGTGCGCGAGGAAGACACCATCGCCCGCCTCGGCGGCGACGAGTTCGTGATCCTGGTCTACCACGTCGCCAGCCGCGAGCGCCTGGCCGACCTGGTCGAGCGGGTGCGCCGCAGCGTCATGCGGCCGGTCCACGTGGACGGCCAGGAGATCTTCCCCGGCACCAGCATCGGCGTCAGCCTGTTCCCCGAGGATGGCGACAACGACGACCGCATCATGCGCGCGGCCGACGCCGCCATGTACCACGCCAAGACCCTCGGCAAGAACAACTTCCAGTTCTTCTCCGAAGAGCTGAACCGGATCGTGCACGACCAGCTGCTGCTGGAAGCGAGCCTGAGCCGCGCGATCCGCGACCACGAGATGGTGCTGGGCTACCAGCCGAAGGTCGATCTGCGCAGCGGCAAGGTGGTGGGCGCGGAAGCCCTGGTGCGCTGGCGCCATCCGGTGGACGGCATGATCGCGCCCGACCGCTTCATTCCGGTGGCCGAGGAGACCGGCCTGATCGTGCCGCTCGGCGAATGGGTGATCGACGAGGCCTGCGGCGCGCTCAAGGCCATGGGCATGCTCGGCATCGAGGACTTCGTCATCTCGGTCAACCTGTCGGCGCGCCAGCTGCGCCAGCGCCAGTTCGCCGACCGCCTGGCCGCCACCCTGGAGCGCCACGGTGTCGACCCGCGCCAGCTCGAGCTCGAAGTCACCGAAAGCCAGCTGATGGACCATCCCGACGACGCCCTCGCGGCGCTGGGCGAACTGAAGGCGCTCGGCGTGCGCCTGTCGATCGACGACTTCGGCACCGGCTATTCGAGCCTCAGCCACCTGCAGAAATTCCCGGTCGATTACATCAAGATCGACCGCTCCTTCCTGGGCGACGTCGGCCACGACGGCCACCTGGTGATCACCCGCGCCATTATCGCGCTGGGCCACAACCTGAAGCTGAAGGTGATCGCCGAAGGCGTCGAGACGCGCGAGCAGCTCGCCTTCCTGCGCAAGCACGGCTGCGACGAGATGCAGGGCTACTACTTCAGCCCCGCGCTGTCGAAGGAAACCCTGCAGGACATGGTGACCCGCGACACGCGCCTGCCGGACTAGGCCCGCCGCCGGTTTCGGCTACAGTAGGGCATGCCCAATGAACGCTATCCCTCGACGCCGGACGGCCGCTACTTCGTGGTGAAGGGGCGCCTCTGGCGCACCAGCAATCCGCATCTGCCGCCGGACGAGCGCGAGCGCCTGGTCAAGCGCCTGATGGATGCGCGCCGCGAGGTCGGACGCGCGAAGAAGGCCGGCGACACCGATGCCGAGCGCGCCGCCCGCGCCCGGGTCGACGACGCCAAGCGCGCCCTCGGCGAACGCGGGCCGGTGTGGTGGACCGACGGCGCGCCGGATTTCAATCGCAGGATGGCGGCGAATACGCCGTATGCGGACTGGTATGCCGCGCTCGAACCCGCCTCCGCCGAATGATCGGTAGGGTGGACGGCTCCGCCGTCCGCGCTACGCCTGCTCATGTCGTCGCCCCTTGCGGCGCGCGCAGGGTGATCTTGACGATCTCGCCCGCCTTCCACAGGCGCATGCGCGGCCCCCAGCTGCCGGCGCCGCGCGTCACGAACAAGGTCATGCCGCCGACCTCGTAGGCGCCCGCATACTTCGGGAAGCGCTGCTCCACCGCATGGCTGAAGGGCCAGATCTGGCCGCCGTGCGTGTGCCCGGACAGCATCAGGCCCACCCCGCGCCGGCTCGCTTCCTCGACGACGGCGCTGGCCGGGATGTGCGACATCAGGATCGTCGCCTTGCCGTGCGCATCGGGCAGGATGCGCGCCAGGCCGTCGGTCAGGCTGCCGCCGCGGCGCATGGTGGCGCCGATGTCTTCGATCCCCGCCAGCACCAGGCCGGGCGCCAGCTCCACCTGGCGGTCGCGCAGCCAGCGCACGCCGCCTTCGGCGAATTCGGACACCGTGGTCTCGGCGTCGCCGTAGAACTCGTGGTTGCCGGTCACCGCCCACACGCCGAGCGGCGCTCGAAAGCCGCGTAGCACGCCGGCCAGCTGCGGCTCGCCGATCGGCTCGTCCTCGACCAGGTCGCCCACCAGCAGCACGGCCGCCGGCTGCAGGGCGTTGATCTGTGCGACGCGCGCCGCCATCCAGTCCGAGCGGCGCTGGGCGCCCAGGTGGATGTCGCTGACGGCGGCGATCACGGCGCCGTCCAGCGCCGGCGGCAGGTTCTCGATGACGACTTCCTGCTCGACGATGACGGGTGCGCGCATGCCCTGATACAGGGCGAAGGCCGCCAGCAGCACGCCGGCAACCGCGCCGGCCGCGCGGATCGCCTGCGTATGCGCGCGCCACCAGAAACCGAAGCCGCTGGCCAGGTCCGCAAGCAGGAGGCACATCGACATCACGAAGCTGATCCCGAGCCAGGTGACCGCGAACTGCCCCGGCCACCAGCGCCAGTCGAGGGCCGCGTCGCCCAGGTGCACGCCGGCGATGTAGACGCACCAGAGCAGCAGGGCGCCGATCCACCAGGCGCGTGCCGGGATGCGGCTGCGCACGGGGGCGAGCGCGTACAGGCGCGCGGCGACGTAAAGATGGAACAGCGAGCCGACGATATTCAGGACGATCGAAAACATGCGAGACGCTCTACAGTGCAGGGAACGTCACCATACCTCACTTCAAGGCCTGTTCGGCGGCCTTGCGCGCATGCAGTGCGGTGGTGTCGAACACCGGCGCCGGGCTGTCGGCCTGCGTGACCAGCAGCCCGATCTCGGTGCAGCCGAAGATGACGGCCTGCGCGCCGGCGTCGGCCAGTTGTTCGATCACCGCGCGGTAGGCGTCGCGCGAGGCGTCGAGCACCCGTCCCTGGCACAGCTCCTCGTAGATCACGCGGTGCACCAGGTCCCGGCCCGCAGCGTCCGGCGTCATCACCGTCAGGCCATGCGCTTCGAGGCGCGCGCGGTAGAAATCCTGCTCCATCGTGAAGCGCGTGCCGAGCAGGCCGACCGTGCGCAGGCCGGCGGCGCGGATCTCGCGCGCGGTCGGGTCGGCGATGTGCAGCAGTTCGATGCCGGCCTGCGCCTCGATCGCCGGCGCGACCTTGTGCATGGTGTTCGTGCACAGCACCAGGAAGTCGGCGCCGTCCAGCGCCAGCCTGCGGCCGCAATCGGCCAGGATCGCGCCGGCGCTGTCCCAGTCGCCGAGGCGCTGCAGGTGTTCGATCTCGGCGAAGTCGACGCTGGCCATCACGATCTTCGCCGAGTGCAGGCCGCCGCGCAGCTCGCGCACGGTTTCGTTGATGATGCGGTAGTAGGGGATGGTCGATTCCCAGCTCATGCCGCCGATCAGGCCGATGGTTTTCATCGTGTTTCGCTCCGATGATTGAATGCAAATAAAATTTGCAGAATTGGTTAAAAATCCGTATTTCGTATGCCTTGAAAATCCATTGGCCGGGTATTAGATTGGACTCACCGGATGCTCACGATGAGGTCCGGCAACATATCGCTTAACTTACACGAGGATATATACCATGCGTACTTTTGACCTGACCCCCCTGTACCGTTCCGCCATCGGTTTCGATCGCCTGGCCAACCTGCTCGAGCAGCGTGGCGAGCCGAGCTACCCGCCGTACAACATCGAACTGGTGAGCGAAGACCAATACCGCATCGTGATGGCCCTGGCCGGCTTCACCCGCGACGAAGTGGAAATCGTGACCGAGCGCGACACCCTGCACGTCACCGGCCGCAAGCAGAAGGACGAGACCCAGCGCACCTTCCTGCACCGTGGCATCGCAGCGCGCGACTTCGAACAGCGCTTCCAGCTGGCGAACCACGTGAAGGTCACCGCCGCGTCCTTCGACAACGGCATGCTGACCATCGAACTGGTGCGCGAAGTGCCCGAAGCCTTCAAGCCGCGCAAGATCGCCATCGGCGACGCCAACGGCAATACCAGCAATGTGCAGACGCTGGAACAGCGCGCCGCGTAAGGCAGCTGTAGCAGCTTGAAAGAGGGCGCCCTGGTGGCGCCCTTTTTGATGATCGGACCATGCGCTTAAGAACGGTCTAAGTATCAAATTAAGCATGTTCTAAGCCAGCTTTGGGAAGATAAGCCCATCGATAGTCTCCATCATCGGTCAACCATTTTCATCAGGAGCACAACCATGCCTAACCAGGGTGCCGTCACTGCCATCACTGCCAAACGCCTCACGCTGGCCCTGTGTGCCGCGGGCGTCGTCGGCGGAGCGGTCGGTGCACTTGCAGTCAACCACAACAACGTCGCGGCCGAAAACGCCGCCGCCGCAGCCGTGGCTCCCGCGCCGGCAGCCGCCGTGGCGCCTGCGCCGGCCGCCGCGCCGCTTCCCGCGACCACGGTCACGCTTCCCGACTTTACCCGCATCGCCTCCACCAACGGCAAGGCGGTGGTGAACATCCGCGTCGTCGGCGGCATCAAGACCGCCAACCGCGGCGGCGCCGACGTCCCGAGCCTGCCGCGCAATCACCCCTTGTATGAGTTCTTCCGACAGTTCCAGGATCCGCGCTACGGCGGCGGCGGTGGTCGCGAAGCTCCCGTTTTCGGCGCCGGATCGGGCTTCATCGTAAGCCCGGACGGCGTCATCCTGACCAACGCCCACGTCGTGCAAGGCGCCGACGAAGTCACCGTCAAGCTGCAGGACCGCCGCGAATTCCGCGCCAAGGTCGTGGGCTCGGACGCGCGCACCGACGTGGCCGTGCTGAAGATCGACGCCAAGAATTTGCCGGTGGCGCCGCTCGGGAAGTCGCGCACCCTGTCGCCGGGCGAGTGGGTGCTGGCCATCGGTTCGCCGTATGGCCTCGAGAGCACCGTCACCGCCGGCGTCGTGAGCGCCACCGGCCGCAACCTGCAGGACGGCCAGGTGCCCTTCATCCAGACCGACGTCGCGATCAACCCGGGCAACTCGGGCGGGCCGCTGTTCAACACCCGCGGCGAAGTGGTCGGCATCAACTCGCAGATCTACAGCCAGACCGGCGGCTACCAGGGCCTGGCCTTCTCGATCCCGATCGACGTCGCGGTCAAGGTCAAGGACCAGATCCTCGCCACCGGCAAGGTGCAGCACGCCAAGCTGGGCGTGAGCGTGCAGGAGATCGGCCAGGACTTCGCCGATTCCTTCGGCCTCGAGTCGCCGGATGGCGTCCTGATCGCCGGCGTCGAACGCGGCAGCGCGGCCGAGCGCGCCGGCCTCAAGACGGGCGACGTGGTGCGCCGCATGAATGGCCAGCCGGTCGTGTCCTCGCTCGACCTGTCCAGCAATATCGCGCTGTCGAAACCGGGCGAGAAGGTCGCGCTCGACGTCTGGCGCAACGGCAAGCTGGTGCGCATCGATGCGACCCTCGGCGACGCCAACGAGAAGGCCAAGCGTGCGCCGCAGGAAGAGCTGGCGGCGAACGAGGACAGCGGCGCCAAGCTGGGCCTGGCCCTGCGTCCGCTCGAGCCGATCGAACGGCGCCAGAGCGGCATCGCGAACGGCCTCCTGGTCCAGGATGCATCGGGCGCGGCGGAGCTGGCCGGCGTGGTGCCGGGCGACGTGCTCATTTCAGTCAACGGCCGGCCGGTGAACTCGGTCGGCCAGGTCCGCGACGTGGTGGCGAAGGCCAGCAAGTCGGTGGCCTTGCTGATCCAGCGCGGGAATGACACAATCTTCATTCCTGTGCGGATTGGTTAAGGAAGCGTAGAAGCTTCCACCGGCACGGTTTCAAGAACGGGGAATTCATGCGGCTACTGCTGGTGGAAGACGATACGATGATCGGCGAAGTAGTGCTCGACCTGTTACGGGCCGAGCACTACGCCGTCGACTGGGTCAAGGACGGCGAGATGGCCGACACTGCCCTGCTGCAGAACCAGAACTACGATCTGGTGCTGCTCGACCTGGGCCTGCCGCGCAAGGACGGCCTGGAAGTGCTGCGCTCGATGCGCTCGCGCAAGGACCGCACGCCGGTGCTGGTCGCCACCGCGCGCGACTCGGTGGCCCAGCGCATCGCCGGGCTGGACGCCGGCGCCGACGACTATGTCCTGAAACCCTACGACCTCGACGAGCTGCTGGCGCGCATCCGCGCGCTGCTGCGCCGCGCCGCCGGGCGCGCCGAACCGATCTTCGAGTACAAGAACATCTCCATCAATCCCGCCACCCGCGAAACGCTGGTCGACGGCGCCCCGGTGGCGCTCTCCGCACGCGAATGGGCGGTGCTGGAAGCGCTGGTGGCGCGTCCCGGCGCGGTGCTGTCGCGCGCCCAGCTCGAAGAAAAGCTGTACAGCTGGCGCGACGAAGTCTCGAGCAACGCGGTCGAAGTCTATATCCACGGCCTGCGCAAGAAGCTGGGCAGTGACCTGATCCAGAACGTGCGCGGCGTCGGCTACATGGTGCCGAAGGCATGAATTTCCGGCCCAGGGTCACGCACTCGCTGCGTGGGCGGCTGCTGTGGTATCTGCTGGCGGCGATCACCCTCGCGGCCCTGGCGCAGGCTTCGATCGCCTACCGCACCGCGCTGCACGACGCCGACCAGATCTTCGACTACCACATGCAGCAGATGGCGCTGTCGCTGCGCTCCGGCACGCCGCTGTCGAACACCGAGGCCCAGGAGCGCATCGCCGCCCAGGCCGCCGAGAACCCCACCCCCGGGGCGGAAGCCGGCGCCGAAGGCGGCGCCAACAGCGACGACATGGTGGTGCAGATGTGGTCCCCCGACGGGGTGCAGGTGTTCCACAGCGTCTCGCGCGCCAAGCTGCCGCAGCGCGCGGTGCTGGGCTTTTCCAACGTGAAGTCGAACGGCACCACCTACCGCGTGTTCTCGATCCAGACCGCGAACCAGACCGTGCAGGTGGCCCAGGACCTGGCCGTGCGCCGCAACATGGCCGGCAACCTGGCCCTGCGCATCCTGGGACCGATCGCGGTCATGATGCCGATCCTGATGCTGGTGGTGTGGTGGGTCGTGAGCGGCTCGCTGGAGCCGGTGGCGCGCCTGCGCTCGCAGGTGGCCTCGCGCCCGGCCGACGACCTGTCGCCGGTGTCGGACACCGGCCTGCCGGACGAGGTGCGTCCGCTGGTGCAGGAACTGAACCTGCTGTTCGGCCGCGTGAAGACCGCCTTCGAGGCCCAGCAGACCTTCGTCGCCGACGCCGCCCACGAACTGCGCACGCCCCTGGCCGCGCTGCGCCTGCAGGCCCAGAGCCTGGAGCGCGCCGAGTCGCTGGAAGCGCGCAAGCTGGCGGTGTCGCGCCTGACCGCCGGCATCGACCGCGCCACCCGCCTGGTGGAGCAGCTGCTGGTGCTGGCGCGCCAGGAAGCCACCGCCGCCGGCGGCGCCGTCACCAGCCCGGTCGAGCTGTCCGACCTGGCGCGCCGCACCGTGGCCGACCTGGCCGGGGTGGCGGCCGCCAAGGGCGTCGACGTCGGGATCCAGCAAGCCGACCCCGCCAGCGTGGAAGGGCAGCCGGACGCGCTGCAGATCCTGCTGCGCAACCTGGTCGACAACGCCATCAAGTACACGCCGGGCGGCGGCACCGCCGACATCTCGGTCAAGAGCGACGTGGTGGAGGGCGCCGCGCGCGTCAGCGTCACGGTCGAGGACAGCGGCCCCGGCATCCCGCCGGACGAGCGCGAGCGCGTGTTCGACCGCTTCTACCGCGTGGCCGGCAGCGAAGCCGCCGGCAGCGGCCTGGGCCTGGCCATCATCAAGGCCATCGCCGAACGCCACGGCGCCACCCTGGCGCTCGGCCAGTCGGAACGCCTGGGCGGCCTGGCGGCCACCGTCACCTTCCCGGTTCCGGTGACCGCTTGAACTTCTAGCAGCCCAGCCTGCGGTAGCGCTTGCGCAGGATGAGCAGGTCCTGCTGGACCGATTCGATCATCGCCGCGCGCATGCGCTGCTCCGCCTGTTCCGATTCGAGGATGGCCGATTCCAGGATGCGGCAGTCGCGCTGCGCTTCCGCGTTCAGGCGCTGGCGGCGGGATGCCGTGGCGAACTCGGACGCTGTCATGCCGGTCAAGGGATGAAGCGCTTGAGCAAACTGCTCGGTTCGGATTTCTCCGGCGACGTCGCTCCCGATCCTGCTTTTGCCTGACAGGCGATCGACGCCCCGTGTTGGGGTGGCGTCCAGACGCAGTGCGCCGAGGCAGGGTTCGTCCGAATAGCTTACCTTCCCGTTGGACTGGCACTTGTAGATGGTGCGGCTAGGTGCAGGGAGCTGGGCGGCTACCATTGGGGCTGCGCCGACGAGGACAATGACAGCCAGCGCTGCGCGCCCGACGCGCCGGATCGGATAGGGTTTGATGGTGGTCTCTCCGGATGCTGGAGGGTCGCCAGGTGACGCCGGACCCTCTTTCTTTTTAGATAAGCCGGCCAGCATACAAGACTTCGCGGGGCGCGATTCTATCGAATTGTCACATCGCCAGCTTGAGCGCCGCCACATAGCGCTCGCTGACCGCCACCATGTCGCCATTGCGCAGCCGCAGGCTGTAGCCGCCGTCGCCGCTCGCCAAACTGGCGATCTGCGCGCGCCGCACGATGGTCCCGCGGTGCACGCGCAGAAAGTCGCCCGGCGGCAGCAGGCTTTCCAGGCGGCTGATCGGCATCCGGTGCAGCACCGTGCGCTGCGCCAGGCGCAGCTCGACGTAGTTGCCCGCCGATTCGATGCGCAGGATGTCGCCCACCGCGACCTGCTCGATGCGGCCGACCGAGCGCACGCTGATCGTCTCGAACGGCCGCTTATCCTTCTCGTCTGTCTCCACGAACCGGCGCAGCGCCGCGCCGTAGGCTTCGCGCTGGCGCTGCTCGAGCATGGCGGCGGCGCGTTCGACGGCCTGGCCGAGGCGCGCATCGTCGAGGGGTTTGAGCAGGTAGTCGAGGGCGTGCACCTCGAAGGCGTCGATGGCGTGTTCGCTGTAGGCCGTCACGAAGATCACCAGCGGCGGCTCCGGCAAGCGGCTGATGTCGCGCGCCAGCGCCAGGCCGGATTGTCCCGGCATGCGGACGTCGAGGAAGACCACATCTACCGACTGCGCCGCGAGCGCCGTCCTGGCCGCCGCCGCGCCGCCGCATTCCGCCACCAGCTGCCAGGCCGGATGCGCGCCCATCGCCAGGCGCAGGTTGAGCCGGCCGGGCATTTCGTCGTCGACGATCAGGTAGCGGATGCTCATGCCGGTCCCGGCAAGGGCAGGCGGATCTCGGCGACGAAGCGCTCGCCCTGCAAGCCGGCGCGCAGCGCCGCCTCGGCGTGCATCAGGCGCAGGCGGTCCTGGGTGTTCGATAAACCCAGTCCCGCGCCCGGATTCGCCTTCACGCCGCGGCGGGCGGGATTCGATACGCGCACCAGCATGGCGCCGTGCTCGCGGACGAAGGACAGTCGAATGTCGCTGGCCTCCTCGCAGCATTCGAGGTCGTGGCGCAGCGCATTCTCGACCAGCGGCTGCAGCAGCAGCGGCGGGCAGGCGATCCTGTCCAGGCGGTCCGCGCCGTCCACGTGCACCTGCAGGCGCTCGCCGTAGCGCAGGCGCTGCAGCGCCAGGTAATCCTGCACGAAGCGCAGTTCCTCGGCCAGGGTGGCGGTGTTGCGCGCGCTGGCGGAGAGCACGTAGCGCAGCAGGTCGCTCAGGAGCTGGACGCCGTTCAGGGCCAGCGGCTTGTCGCCGCTGCGCACCAGGGCGCTGATCGCGTTCAGGGCATTGAACAGGAAGTGCGGCTCGAGCTGGGCGCGCAGCGCCAGCATGCGCTGCTCCTCGAGCGCCAGGCGCAGGTTGAGCATGTCGGTCTGCGAGCGCTGCCAGGCCAGCTCGCGCTCCTTCGCGCGGCGCGAATAGAAGAAGGCGAGGACGGCGGCGAAGGTGCCGGTGGTCGAGAACCAGCCCACCAGCAGCATCTTCATCAGGAGTTTTCTCGCGTCGTCGAGGCTGGCCAGGTCGAGGTAGTCGCGCTGCCAGGCCATGTAGGTCCATTGCAAGGGCTGGAACAGCAGCACCAGCGCGGCGAACAGGAACACGACGTTGCGCGGGCGGTCGAGCAGGGATGGCCAGCGCGCCAGGGCCAGCGACATGCCGCAGCTCAGCACGATCAGCGGCACCGCGTACTCGACGAACCAGGTCGCGAGCAGCGCCGGATAGTGGCTGTCCAGGCCTGCGCGCAGGTTGTCGCTGTAGGTCTGGAGCGCGCCCAGCACGCTGATCGCGGTCCAGAGCACGAGCACGGACAGGACGATCCTGGCGGAGGAGGGGATGCGGTGAAGGAGCTGCGTCATCCGAAAAGTATAGCAGCGCGCCCGGCCCCAAAACGGTGCCCGGGAGCCGGCCGTCACACCGATGCGGGCATTCGTCACACGCCGTGCACGGGGCGGCGCGGGACTGCGCACAATGGGCCGGTCCCGACTCCGAAAGCCGCCATGCTGCTGCCCCTCCACCACGTGATCCGCGGCGCCGGCGCCTTGTGCCTGGCCGCCGCCTGGGCCTGCGCCCGCGCCGCCGACGCCGTCCCGCCACCGGTCGCGCAGGAACTGGCGCGCCAGGGACTGCCCGCGAGCGCGCTGGCTTTCCAGGTCACGCCGCTGTCCCCGGAACTGCCCCGCCACGCATGGCAGGCGGGGCGCCTCTTCAATCCGGCGTCCGCCATGAAGCAGGTGACGACGCTGGCCGCCCTCGATGCGCTCGGCCCCGCGTATCGCTGGACCACCGCGCTGTACGGCGACGGCGCCGGCAACCTGTACCTGCGCGGCGGGGGCGATCCGAACCTGGATTGGGAGCGCCTGGGCGGCATGCTGCGCGAACTGCGCATGAAGGGCATCGCCACCATCGCCGGCGACCTGGTGCTGGACCGCTCGCTGTTCGCGCCGGCCCGCCCGGATGTCGCCGCGCCGCCCTTCGACGATACCCCGGACGCCGCCTACAACGTGGTCCCCGACGCCCTGAACGTGTCGGACTACCTGGTCACCTACACACTGTCTTCGAACACCACTGCGGTGGCGGTGCGGACCACCCCGCCGCTGGACGGGGTGACGGTGGTGAACCGCCTGATCCCGAACGATACGCCCTGCACCGGCTGGCAAGCCGGATGGCGCCGGCCGCGGGTGGAGCGGGACGCCGGCGGCGCCGTGCGCATCGTGCTGGAGGGCGGCTTTCCGCGCGACTGCACGGCGTCCATCGATCTCGCCACCCTCGAGCGCGACCTCTACCTCGAACGCCTGGTGCGCGCGCTGTGGCGCGAGCTGGGCGGGCAGTGGAGCGGGCGGGTGCGCGAAGACCGGACGCCGGCCGGGGCGGCCCTGCTGGCCGCGCGCCAGTTCGAGACCCTGGGCGAGACCATCCGCACGGTCAACAAGCGCTCGGATGGCGTCAAGGCGCGCCTGGTCTACCTGACCCTGGGCGCGACCGCGAACGATGCCCCCGGCGTGCCGACACTCGAAGGCGCGCGGCGGCGCGTGCTCGACTGGGTTGCCGTGCAGGGCGTCGACCCGGCCGGCATCGTCATCGAGAACGGCTCCGGCCTGTCGCGCATCGAGCGCATCAGCCCCGCCCAATTATCCGCGCTGCTGCGCGCGGCCGTGGCCAGTCCCTGGTATCCGGAGTTCGCCGCCAGCCTGCCGGTCGCGGGCCTGGACGGCACCATGCGCAAGCGCCTCGAGGACCTGCCCGCGCCAAGCGGCGCGCGCCTGAAGACCGGCACGCTGCGCGACGCCGCGGCGCTGTCGGGATACGTGCGCGACCGCGCGGGACGCGACTGGATCGTGGCGGCCTTCGTCAACGATCCCCGGCTCGAGGACGGCAGATCGGTGCTGGATAGCCTGATCCGCTGGGTCGCCGCCGGCGGGGCGGGCGAGCCATGACGGCGGCCACGTCTGCGCGCCTGCCGCCGGCGCATCGCCTGGCGCGGCTGACCGCACGTCTTTCCACCTCACCTGATTGACCACCATGCGAATTTCCAGATCCGGCAGCCTTGCCGCGCTGCTGCTGCTCGCGGCGCCGGCCGCCGCCCATGCCCAGTCCAGCGCCGAACCGATGCAGCAGGTCGTCGTCAGCGCCGCCGGCGCGGACCTGCGCGCCCAGTCGACCACCACCGCCATCGTCATCAATCGCGACGAACTCCTGCGCCAGGGCGACGCCAGCCTGGCCGAGGTGTTGAAGCGCCAGCCCGGCATCACGCTCGACGCCACGCCCGGCAAGGAGGCGCAGGTCCGCATGCGCGGCATGGGCAGCGGCTACGTCGCGATCCTGCTCAACGGCCTGCCGGCGCCGAGCGGCTTTTCGCTGGAATCGATCAGCCCCGAACTGATCGAACGCATCGAGATCGGCCGCGCCGCCACCGCCGAGACCAGCAGCCAGGCGGTGGCCGGCACCATCAACGTGATCATGCGGCGCGCCGGCCCGGCCAGGGGCGGTCCCGCGAACGAGATCAAGGCCGGCAGCGCCTTCCAGCGCGGCCACGCGATGCCGCAGCTGCTGGCCCAGCACAGCGGCAGGCACGGCGCGCTTGCCTACACGCTGGCGGCGACCGTGAAGCGCACCGTGAACCCGGTCGCGGCCCTGAGCACCGAGGAGGCGCCCGGCCTGTTGCGCCGCACCGGCTGGACCGACCAGCTGGTCGAAGACGTCGCCGAACTGGCGCCGCGCCTGGCCTGGCAGCCGGATGCGGCCAACAGCATCACCTCCCAAAGCTATGTGCGCTGGCGCCACGTCGACAACGTCAAGCGCGAGAGCGAAACCACGGAGGTCGGCGCCTTGACCCCCTTCCCGCACGCGCGCCAGCGCTTCGAGACGCGCCCGCTGCACCGCTACGCCGACGTCGCCTGGACCCGCAAGGTCGAAGGCGGCGCGCGCCTGAACGCCAAGCTGGCGGGCTTCCACATGCGCCGCACGGCGGACTTCGTGTACGAGGGCATGGACCTGCGGGACCGGCTGCGCGAGACCCACCTGGTGGCCTCCGGCCCGGTCGAACGCGAATGGACCTTCAGCGGCAGCTGGCGCCGGCCACTAGGGGGTAGCCACGCGCTGGCCGCCGGCTGGGAGCTGGGCCGCAAGGAGCGCAGCGAGTACCGGCGCGAACGCCACCTGGATGCCGGCGGCGCCCAGGTCTTCGCCAGCGACGAGGACTATCGTTCGGAGGTGCGCAGAAGCGCCCTGTTCGTCCAGGACGAATGGGACCTGGCTGCCGGCTGGTCGGCCTACCTCGGCCTGCGCCGCGAAGACCTGCGCACCACGGGGCAGGGCAATGCGGCGGCGCCGGTCGACGTCGACGCGGGGGCGTGGAGCCCGGTGTTCCAGGCGCTGTTCAAGCCGCAGCGTGCCGAGGATGATGCCGGTGGGCGCGACCAGTTCCGCCTCGCCGTCGGCCGCACCTACAAGGCGCCGGACATCGTCCAGCTCATGCCGCGCCGCTACACGGTCGACAACAACAACAGCGCCACCAACCCGGACCAGCAGGGCAACCCGGCGCTGCGCCCCGAACTCTCTCTGGCCGTCGACCTGGCCTGGGAGCGCTACTTCGGCAAGTCCGGCATGGTGAGCGTCAGCGCCTTCCACAAGCGCATCCGCGACATCATCCTGACCCGCATCAGCGAACGGAATAGCGTCTGGACCGCGATGCCGGACAACCACGGCGGCGCCACCGTGCGCGGCCTCGAGTTCGAAGGCCGGCTCACGCGCGGGTCCCTGGCGGCGCGCGTCAACCTGGCGCGCAACTGGTCGCGACTCGATAGTGTGCAGGCGCCGGACAGCCGCATCGAGGACCAGCCGGCATGGAGCGGCAATCTCGGCCTGGACTACACGGCGCCGGCCAGCCGGATCGACCTGGGCGGCGCCTTCGGCTATCGCGGCAGCGCCACCAGCCGCGCCGCCAGCCCTGTCTTCAGCGATGACGGGCCGCGCCGCCAGCTCGACCTGTATGCGCTCTGGAAGGCCAGCGCCCAATCGCGCCTGCGCCTGTCGGTCGCCAACCTGGGGCAGCGTCGCTACCAGGAGCGTCTCGTCCACGAAGGCGCCGTGCCGCTCGCGCGCACGACCAGCTTCGAGATGCGCCCGACCGTGCGCCTGGTGTGGGAACAGTCGATGTGAGGGTGGTGGCAAATCGTCATGCAGCGCGCGCCGGGTAAATGTAGAATGGGCCGTTTGGCGTACCTGCAATAAAGAACAGACGAGGAATCGATGAAGAAGCAAGCAGTCCTGCTGGCGGCCCTGGCGGCGGCCGGCATGGCCTCGGCCCAGGAAGTGGTGCGAATCGGCCACGCGGCCGCGGTGACGGGCCCGGTGGCCTATTTTGGCAAGGATACCGAGAACGGCGCCCGCATGGCGGTCGAGGCGCTCAATGCGAAAGGCGTGACGATCGGCGGCAGGAAGGTGACCTTCCAGCTGCTGGCCGAGGACGACGCGGGCGACCCGAAGCAGGCCACCAGCGTGGCCCAGAAGCTGGCCGACGCCAAGATCCACGGCATGGTCGGCCACGAGACCTCGGGCACGACGATTCCGGCCTCGAAGATCTACCATGCGGCCGGCATCCCGCAGATCTCGCCCTCGTCCACCAGCCCGAAATACACCCAGCAGGGCTTCAACACCACCTTCCGCGTGGTCGCCAACGACGTGCAGCTCGGCCAGGCGCTGGGCCGCTATGCGATTGGCGAGATGAAGGCGCGCCGCGTCGCCGTGGTCGACGACCGCACCGCCTACGGCCAGGGCCTGGCGATGGAATTCTCGCGCAGCCTGCAGAAGCAGGGCGGCGCCGTGGTGGCCAAGGAGTTCACCAACGACAAGGCGACCGATTTTTCCGCCATCATCACCCGCATCCGCGCGTCGAAACCGGACCTGGTCTTCTTCGGCGGCATGAGCGCCACCGCCGGCCCGATGCTGCGCCAGATGAAGCAGCTCGGCATGAACGTGCGCATGATGGGCGGCGACGGCATCTGCTCGGACGAGATCCACAAGCTCTCCGGCGGCACCATGCAGGACGGCCAGGTGGTGTGCGCGGAAGCCGGCGGCGTGCAGGGCGAAGCGCGCGCGGCGCTCGACAAGTTCCGCGCCGATTACAGGAAGCGATTCGGCGTCGACGTCCAGATCAACGCGCCCTATGCCTACGATGCGGTGATGACGATGGCCGAGGCGATGGTCAAGGCCGGCTCCTGGCAGCCGGCGAAATACCTGCCGGTGCTGGCCAGGATCCAGCACAAGGGCGTGACCGGCCCGATCGCCTTCGACGCGCGCGGCGACATCAAGGACGGCACCATCACCCTGTACGGCTTCAAGGGCGGCAAGCGTTCGCTGCTCACCGTGACCAAGTAAGGAAACCAAGGAAACCGACCATGGCCGACAAGCGAGTCTCTCCCGATGCCTTTGCGGCGCTGCAGGCCCGGTTCGGCCAGCAGTCGAAGAAGGCGCAAGCCTATTACACCGTGATGCACGCGGCGCGTGGCGCGCTTGGCGGCGACGATGCCGCCAGCGCGTGGATGGAACGGCCGCTCGATGCGCTGGCCGGCAAGTCGCCCGCGCAGGCGGTGGCCGAAGGACGCGAACAGGAGGTGCTGGCCCATGCGCGCGCCTTGTAGGGCGCTGCTGGCCCTGGCGGGCGCGCTGGTGGCGGGCCCGGTCGCGGCGGCCGAACCGGCCACCCTGATCTACGCCGGCCGCGTCTTCGACAGCGCGGCGGGACAGATGGTGGGCCCGCGCCTGATCCTGGTGCAGGACGGGCGGATCGCGGAGATCGGATCGGCGCTCGCGGTGCCGCCGGGCACGCGCCGCATCGACCTGCGCGCCTATACCGTGCTGCCGGGCCTGATCGAATCGCACGCCCACCTGCTGGTGGATGGCGCCGAACCCGGCCCCGCGGTCGGCGAATCGCTGCGCGCCCTGCGCGGCGCGGCGCATGCGCGCAGTTATCTCGAAGCCGGCTACACCAGCGTGCGCGACCTCGGCAAGTCGGGGCGCTACGCCGACGTGGCGCTCAAGCGCGCGATCGAGGAGGGCAGCGTGCCCGGTCCGCGCCTGTTCGTCTCCGGCCCGGCGCTGGTGTCGTTCGCGCCGTCCGGCGACCGGCGCGCGGTGCGCGACGCCGAGGATGCGCGCACGGCGGTGCGCGAACATGCGCGCCAGGGCGTGGACCTGATCCGCATCGACGCCGACGGCAGCGCCGAGCAGCCCGCGCTCTCGCTCGAGGAAATGCAGGCCGCCGTGGCCGAAGCCCATGCGGCGCGCCTGAAAGTGACGGCCTTCGCCGCCAGCGACGCGGGCATCGCCCGTGCGTTGGAGGCCGGGGTCGACGCCGTCGAGCAGGGCGAGGGCGCATCGATCGAGACGCTGCGCCGGATGCGCCAGGAGTCGGTGCCGCTGGTGCCGCTGCCGCCCTACGGCGAGCGCCTGCGCCAGGCCAGGGACGAGGGCGTGGCGCTGGCCGCCGGGTCCGACGCCGGCTTCGGCACGGGTGCGCCGCAAGAGCGCGGCGAAGCGGCGCGGCGCGTGCTGCTCGCATGGCGCGAAGCCGGCATGGCGCCGCGCGACGCGCTGCAGGCGGCCACCATCCACGGTGCGCGCCTGCTCGGCGTGCCGGGACTGGGCGTGCTCGACGCTGGCGCCCACGCCGACATCATCGCGGTGCTGGGCGACCCGATGGCCAACCTGGACGCCTTGAACCGGGTGGTGTTCGTGATGAAGGCCGGGCGGCTCGTGAAGGCGCCGGCCCCTTGACGCGCTAGAGCACGCCGAGGAACAGCAGCACCAGCAGGGTCAGCACGGCGGACACCAGGATCGAGCCGAGGCAGCCCAGCTTATTGGAAAAGAACAGGAACATCAGTCGCCCGGCCCTTCGCCGGGCATGGTGTCCGCCATCAGCCGCAGCTCGTCCGGCGTCAGCTCTTCCGGTTTCTTGTCCTTCAGGCCGTCGACGTCCGCCGCCTTCGTTTCATTGCCTTGCCCCGCGTCGTGCGGTTTCTGCTCAGTGCTCATGATTGCCTCCGATTGCGTTCGGAGTCAGTGTGGCACAGAGTTCTTTTCGGCGGCGTCCGCCTAGGCGCGGCCCAGCGCGCGCGCGACACTGTCCGCCAGCTCGGCCAGCTGGAAGGGCTTGCGCAGCAGGATGTCGTCGCCCAGCACCTGCTCGATTGCGTGCATGTCGGCATAGCCGGTGGCGATGATCATCGGGATGCCCGGGTAGACCGCGCGCGCCTGCTGCATGAGCTGGGCGCCGGTGATGCCGGGCATCAGGTAGTCGGTGATGACCAGGTCGGGCCGGTCCCGGGCCAGCGCGCGCAGGCCGGCTTCGCCGTCCGCGGCCTGGATCACCGTGTGGCCGAAGGCTTCGAGCGAGGCGACCACCGATTCGCGCACGAAGGTATCGTCCTCGACCACCAGGATGCGCGCGCCGTCGCGGGTGTGGGGAAGGGTGGCCGGCGCCGCGTCGGACGCCGTCCGCGCCTCGCTGCCGTCCCAGACGCGCAGCCAGATCTCGACGGTGGTCCCGGCCCCCGGCTCGCTGACGATGCGGGCCGCGCCGCCCGACTGCCGCGCCATGCCGTAGACCTGGCTCAGGCCCAGGCCCGTTCCCTTGCCGACTTCCTTGGTGGTGAAGAAGGGCTCGAACACCTTCGCCACCAGTTCCGGCGGCATGCCGGGGCCGTTGTCGGTGACCGCGATGCGCACGTACTCGCCGTCCGGCAGCAGGCCATCCGGCGCTTCGGCCCGGCGGGCGTGGAAGGACAGTTCGCCGCTGCCGTCTTCCATCGCGTCGCGTGCATTGATGGCCAGGTTGAGCAGCGCCATCTCCATCTGGTTGGTGTCGGCCAGCACGCCCGGGCAATCCGGCTCGACCTCGAACGCGAGGCGGATGCCCGAGCCGACCGAGGTGGCGACCAGTTCGCGCACGCCGTCGAACAGGGCGGCGGGATCTGCCTGGCGCAGGTCGAGGTTCTGGTTGCGCGCGAAGGCGAGCAGCTGGCCGGTCAGCTTGCCGCCGCGCTGGCAGGCGCGGCGCGCGATCTCGGCGCGCTGGCGCGCCACCTCGTCTTTCGACAGCATCAGGATCAGGTCCATGCTGCCCTGGACCACGTTGAGCAGGTTGTTGAAGTCGTGGGCGATGCCGCCGGTGAGGCGGCCGATCGCTTCCATCTTCTGCAGCTGCACCATGGCCTGCTGCACTCGTTCGCGTTCGATGACTTCGTTCATCAGGCGGTCGTTGGCCTGGGCCAGCGCACGGGTGCGTTCCTCGATGCGCGACTCCAGCGTTTCGTTCAGGCTGAGCAGGTCCTGGCGGCTCTGGCGCAGGCTGGCGGCGCCGGCTTCGCGTTCGGCCAGCAGGTCGCGCGCCTGGTACTGGCGGCGGCGCGCGCGCAGGGCCGAATTGGCCGCGCTGCGCAGGGTCTGGGCGTTCAAGGGCCGTTCCAGCAGGATGATGTTGCCCAGCTGGTCGAGGCGGGCGCGCGCGCCGTCGGGCGGCAGGCCGACCTGGCGCGCCAGCAGGATCACGAAGGGGAAGTCGGACCACGGTTGCTGGCGCGCCAGCCAGGCGTAGAGGGGCGCGGCGTCGGCCTCGTACAGCGCTTCCTCGGCGACCAGGGCGGTGCCGGCGCCTTCGCCGATCGCGGCGGTGAGGGCGGTCAGGTCCGGCACTACCTTGCACATGGAGCCGCCCGGCGCCAGGACCGAGCACATGACCTCGGCGTCGCGTCCGCGCGGCGCCAGGATCAGGATGCGCTGGTCGTGCGGGCTAGCTGTCCGCATCCGTTGCGGGCGCCATCATGGGCGTGGAGCCGCGGTAGCTCGGCAGGCCGGTGAGCACGCCGTCGAAACCCTCCAGCGCTTCGCCGATCCGGATGCCGTTGCGGCCCAGCTGCAGCTCGTGGATGGTGAGCGCATGCTCGGCGGCGCGGCTCTTGATGACCGTGACGGCGCGGCGCAGGCGGCCGTTCGATTCGAAGAAGCGCATCAGGATCGTGCCGTCGCTCAGGTAGCTCAGGTCGACGTCCGACTTCACGTCGCCGATCATGCCGTGCTGGCCCAGCACCAGCAGCGTGGTCACGCCCTGCTGGTTCAGGTAGGACAGCAGTTCGTGCATCTGCAGGACCAGGAACTGCTCGCCCGGCATCGCCTGCAGGTAGGCGTTCAGGCTGTCGATGACGATGAAATCGGCTTTGCGCTGCTCGACGGCGTCGCGCAGCATCTGGGCGAACTCGCCCGGCGCCAGCTCGGCCGGGTCGATGTGCTGGATCAGGAACTGGCCGCTGTCGGCGTAGGGGCGCAGGTCCATGCCGAGCGCCAGGCTGCGCGCGAAGAAGGTGCCGAGGCCTTCGTCGAACAGGTAGAAGGCGGCCTTTTCGCCGCGCTCCAGTGAGGTGAGCAGGCAGCGCGTCGCGACCGTGGTCTTGCCGATCCCGGAAGGGCCGACGATCAGGGTGTTGGTGCCGCGCACCAGGCCGCCCCCCAGCAGGGCGTCGATGCCGCTCGAGCCGGTGGCGCGCACCGCCGGCACGAAGTCGCGCAGGTGTTCGGCCGCCACCAGGCGCGGGAACATCGTGATGCCGCCGGTGTTCAGGGTGTAGTCGTGGTAGCCGCCGCGGAAGCGGATGCCGCGCATCTTGACGATGTTGACGCGGCGGCGCTCCTTGCCGAATTCCTTGGCGATCTGCTCCAGGCTGATGACGCCGTGGGCGATCGAGTGCAGGTGCTGGTCGGACTGGCTGGTCTTGTCGTCCAGGAGCAGCACGGTGCAGCTGCGCGCCGTGAAGAACTGCTTGAGCGCGAGGATCTGGCGCCGGTAGCGCAGCGGGTTCTGCGCCAGCAGACGCATCTCCGACAGGCTGTCGAACACCACGCGCACGGGCTTGACTGCATCCACCCGGTCCATCACGTTGCGGGTGGTCTCGCCCAGTTCGACTTCGGAAGGGTGGAACACCGACTGCTGGGCGTCGATGTCGAGCGCGGCTTCGCCTGCCAGTTCGAATACGTCCAGCGCATCGATCGACCAGCCGTGGCTTCGCGCCACCGCCGCCAGTTCGTCGGCCGTTTCGGACAGGGTGATGTAGAGGCCGGCATCGCCCCTGGCGGCGCCGTCGAGCAGGAACTGCAGGCCGAGCGTGGTCTTGCCGGCGCCGGGCGAGCCCTCCACCAGGTAGACGCGCTGGGGCGTCAGCCCGCCGTTGAGGATGTCGTCGAGGCCGGCGATGCCGGTGGAGATGCGTGCGGGTGCAACGGTGTTCATGTAACCCTGTCGAAGTACGATGAGTGGGTCGGGTGTCGGGGACGCGCGACCCGGTCCATTATACGCATGCGCAGGGCTGCATTGCCATCGTTGCCGGAACTGAGCGAGGCGCCGGCAGGGCGCCGTGGATCAGAAGCGGTGCGCCAGGCGCGCGAACCAGGCCGCGCCGTTCAGGCCGAACTGCACGCTCTCGTACTTGAAGCCGTTGTCGGTCTCGTTCGGGTCTTGCGCGGTCGGCTTCACGTCGAAGATGTTGGTGCCGCCGAGCGTGAGCTTGGTTTTCTCGGTGAAGGCCCAGGTGAAGGAAAGGTCGGCCGAGGTCTTCGCCTCGTAATACTGGTTCGGCACCGGCGGGCCCGAGAAGGTGCCCAGGGTCTGCGGGCCGAAGTGGACGATGCGCAGCCCGGTCTCGAGCTTGCCCAGGGTGTGGTCGAAGCCGAGGGTGGCCTTGCGGCGCGGCGCGCCTTCCTCGATGAACAGGCGCTCGCGCTCGGACAGCAGCACGTCCTCGAAGCCGGCCAGGGAGCTCGGCGCATGCACGCCTTTCACCTCGGTCTTCCCGAAATTCATGGCCAGGAAGGCGTTCAGCTTGCCGGCGCCGACATCCATGCGGTGCGACATGGTGATGTCCAGGCCTTGCGTCCTGGTGTCGACCGAGTTGACGAAGAACTGCGCCTGGCCCACGCCCAGCTGCTGCAGGGTCGCGCCCAGCGCCGGGTAGTTCTCGGCGTCGAAGCGGCCCGACAGCACGATGCGGTCGTCGATGTCGATGCGGTACAGGTCGGCCGTGATCGAGGTCGACTGGGTCGGGGTGAAGGTCAGGCCCAGGGTGAAGCTCTTCGACTGCTCGTCCTTCAGGGCCGGGATGCCGGCGGCATTGGCGACGCGGCCGCCGCTCGGCGCCAGCACCACGTCGAGCGGCTGGCCGTTGACGAAGTCGGTGAAGGTCGACGAGAAGTAAGCCTGCTGCAGCGAAGGCGCGCGGAAGCCCGTGCTCGCGGATCCGCGCAGCAGCACACTTGTGTTGATTCGGTATGCGCCGGCCAGCTTGCCGGTCGTGGTCGAGCCGAAGTCCGAATAGCGCTCGTGGCGCAGCGCGGTCTGCAGCTTGAAGCGCTCGGTCAGGTCGGTCTCGATGTCGAGGTAGGCGGCGCTCGAGTGGCGGTCGGCGTCGGTCTGGTCGCCCGGCTGGAAGCCCGGGAAGCCCTGGCTGCCGGCATTGCCGCCGAAGCCGACGCCGTCGGCGTCGATCCAGGAACCCGTTTCGCCGGCGAAGATCTTGTAGTTCTCGCGGCGGTGTTCGAAGCCGAAGGCGACGTTCATGCCGTTCGCGATCCCGTTGTAGAAGCGCGAGAAGTCCAGGTTGGTGGTGGCCTGGCGGAAGGAGAAGCCGCCGGCGTCAAAGCTGTTGGCGCTGGTGGCGGGGCGGCCGGCCAGCAAATTCTGGTTCGCGATCGAGGCGTTGAGCGTGTTCGCGATGGTGTACATCAGGCGGTTGTAGCCGTAGGTCTGCGACAGGTCGGCATTCCATTCGCCGGCCTGGAAGCGGTAGCCCACGGTGCCCCAGCGGTCGTCGACGTCGCCGTTGATGAAGGGGACGAAGCCGTCCGGGTACATGGCGGCCGAATTGCGCGAGGGGATGTCCTCGGAGCCGATGCCTTCGCGCGCCCAGGCGGCCGACGAGGCGTCGCGGCGCTGGGCGCCGGCGGTGACGTAGAGCTTCCCGCCCGCGGCCGGGAATTCGCCGTTCAGGTAGATGGTCTGGTTCTGCGACTTGGTGTCGCCGATGATGCGCGGGCTGTCGGCCTCGGCGCGGTTGGAGCGGCCGCGGTCGTAGTATTCGCCGGTAATGCCCAGCACCCCGCCGCCCACGGCCACGCCGCAGTAGGCCGAGGCCAGCCAGTTCTCGCCGTCGCCCTCGGTGTACTTGCCGTAGCCCGCCACCGATTCGCAGCCCAGGCTTTTCTTGAGTTCGACGTTGATCACGCCGGCGATCGCGTCCGAGCCGTACTGCGCGGCGGCGCCGTCGCGCAGCACCTGCACGTTGCGGATCGCCATCAGCGGGATCGCATTCATGTCGGTGCCGGTGTTGCCGCGGTTGCGCGCGCCGAACAGGTTGACCAGGGCGACCGTGTGGCGGCGCTTGCCGTTCACCAGCACCAGGGTCTGGTCCGAACCGAGCCCGCGCAGGGCGGCCGAGTCGACCAGGTCGGCGCCGTCGGCGCCGGTCTGGCGGGTCGAGTTGAAGGAAGGGGAGACGTTGTTCAGCACCTGGGCCAGGTCGAACTGGCCGCCCTGTTCGGTGGCCTTG
Source organism: Massilia phyllostachyos (assembly GCF_021044825.1). Taxonomy (GTDB): domain Bacteria; phylum Pseudomonadota; class Gammaproteobacteria; order Burkholderiales; family Burkholderiaceae_D; genus Telluria; species Telluria phyllostachyos. The sequence goes on from NZ_JAJNOC010000001.1 coordinate 1,310,352, forward strand.
GTCATCGGGATGAAGTCGACCGGGACCGGGGTGTCGGTGGACGAGGCGTTGCCGACGCGGCGCGAACCGACCACGCTCACGCTCGGGATGAAGCCCTCCGGGTTCCGCGTGGTGGGTGCGGTGGGGGCGTCCGTGGTCTGCGCCTGGGCGGCGGGGGCGAAAGCGAGGGCGCTGCCGTAGAGGGCGAGCAGCACGGCATGCGGTAACAGTCTCAGTTTGAACACGGAACTCTCCAGGGGCAAAATTGAATATTAATCAATTCAGCTCCGTGCCAACATGAGGCTGTAACGTTAACGCAACGTTGTCACCAAATAACTAAAATCTATAGAACAACCGTGCTATTTTGGTGCGATCCTGCACCACTCTGGACGTAAAAAACCGCGGTGCCGGTGCAGACCGGGACCGCGGTTTTACCGTTTGAATCTGATCAGCCACGTCGTTCCGGGACTAGGCGTCCCCCTTGGCCGGAACCCAAGTTTGCGGGCGTCTCGACTGCGCTGGCAAAATTGGGCACCGGCCTGCGCCGGTGCGACGGTCTTTGGGCTGGTGGTCAAGGCTTCTTTGCTTCGTCCTTCGGCCACGCCACACCCGTCCACGCCGCATTCATCGACTGCTGCGTCGCGCTGGTCTTGTCCAGCGCCTTGACCTTGGCCTTGCCCTTCGGCTGCAGCACCGGGGTGACCGGCAGTTCGACCAGTTCGTCGCGGCGGAACAGGTGGACCTTGAACGGGCCGGCTTTCGAGAGCGACATCTTGTCGCCGATGTCCTTGCTCGACACGCGCAGGCCGTTCACCGCCAGCAGGGTGTCGCCCGCGACCACGCCGGCCTTCCATGCCGGGCTGTCGCGCTCGACCACCATCACCACGGCCGGGTCGCCGTCGCGCAGGGTCCAGCCGGCCCACCATTCCTGCTTCTGCTCGGCGTCCTTCGGCACGTCGATCAGCTTCTGCAGGCCGACTTGCGCCAGCAGGGTCTCGAACGGGATCTCGGCGGTGCCGTCCACGTACTGGGCCCACCAGCCTTCCCAAGCCTGGCCGCTGACCGAACGCAGCGCGGCCAGCACGGCCGGCACGTCGTAGCCGCCCTGGGCGGTCGAATGCTTCGCGAACAGGATGCGGTGCACGTCTTCCAGGCCCTTCTTCGCATTGGTCTGGCGGCGCAGCTCGATGTCCATCATCAGCGCCAGCAGCTGGCCTTTCGAGTAGATGTTGACCGAGGCGTTGCGCGCGCGCTCGCCGCCGACCGCGATCCATTCGTCGAAGCTGGAGTCCGCCGCGCTTTGCTGGAAGCGGCCCGGCTGGTGCTGGTAGTCGTCGATCAGCTTCGCGTACTCTTCGTAGAACTCGTCGCGCTTGACCAGGCCGGCGCGCAGCACGATCAGCTCTTCGAAGTAGGAGGTGTGGCCTTCGGCGACCCACAGCAGGCGGTTGTAGTTCTCGTTCTGGTAGTCGTAGGGGACCATCTCCTTCGGACGGTAGGCCTTGACGTTCCAGGTGTGATAGAACTCGTGGGCGGCCACGCGCAGGAAGCCCTGGTAGGCCTTGCGCGGCGCGAAGGTCCAGCGCGGCTTCTGGATCACGGTGGAGTTGGCGTGCTCGGTGGCGCCGCCGGCGCCGTCGGTGGCGTGGACGATGAAGAGGTAGCGCTGGAACGGGTACTTGCCGTCGTAGAGCTTCGCGGTCTCGGCGACGATCTTCTTCAGGTCGGTCATCATCTGCTTGCCGTCGTGGTTGCCGCGGCCCCAGATGGCGAGTTCGATGGTGCGGCCATCGACCTTGTCGGTGTAGAACTCGTGCAGGCCGGTCTCGATCGGCGCGTCGATCAGCACGTCGTAGTCGGCGGCGACGAAGCAGTGGTCGCAGTTACCCGCATCCATGCCCGAGCGCGACTTCCAGCCCTGCGGCACGTCCAGCTTGACGTTGACCTTCTCCTTGCGGAACGGGGCGGCGTAGACGAACACGCCGCTGGCGTCGAGGTAGGCGTGGGTGTCGTCGATGTGGCGGGTGCGCTCGCCCAGGGTGTTCGCATACAGCTCGTACTGCACGGTGACCGCGTCGCCCGGCTTCGTCTTGACTTGCCAGGTGCCCTTGTCGGTCTTCTCGACCGGCAGCGCCGCGCCCTTGGCGTCGAAGGCCTTGAACAGGCGCACGCCGTTGGCCAGGTTCAGCATGTTGTAGCGGCCGGTGCGCCAGTTCGGCATCGAGACGTCGAGCGTGGCGCCCTGCGTGGCCGGGAAGGTGGCGCGCACTTCGGCCAGGTGCTGGGCGGCGTCGGTGATCTTCAGCTGGTAGTCGACGTCGGCGCGCGCGGTGGCGCTGGCGCCGAGGAGAAGCAGGGGGAGGGCGTAGGCAAGGAAGGTAGGTTTCATGTCCGCTCTGTGGTATGCGTCCGGGATGGGCGCTTTATTGTGCGCGAAAGTGTATACCAGCTTGCCGGGGGCGAACAGGCAAATTTCCCTGTAAGTACGGGCGGCGTTGCGGATTCAGCGTCCGGCGAGGGAGGTCACGATGGCCGCCGTTTCGGCGCGTCCGCCCACCAGGATGGCGCCGTCTTCGATGCGGGTGGCGATCAGACAGGACTGGCCTGTCGCGCGCCCCTGCAGCAGCACGAGTCCCTGCCCGAGCAGGGCCGTGAGCGCACCGGCGGCGACACCGGTGGCCCCGTCTTCGAGCAGGGGATCGAGGTGATTGAAATTGCGGCCCTCGAAGCGCCCGTCTGGCCGGCGGCACCAGGCATAGACGCCGTTGATGCCCGCTTCCTTGCCCCAGGCCGTGATGGCTTGCAGGTCTGGGCGCAGGCCGTGCAGGGTGGCGGCGTCCGGCACTTCGACCAGCAGCTTGGGGCTGCCGATCGAGGCCACGCGCGGCGTCGACGCGGGTGTCAAGCCCGGCATGGCGAGCAGGCGTGCAGGCAGGCTTGCTTCGAGCGCGGGCTGGACCACGTCCAGTGCCTGCAGCCGGATGAAGAAGGCGTCGCCATCGCGCGCCAGTTCCAGCCGCTGGCCACGCATCGCCGTCGTCACTGCGAGCAGGGGCGCATCGGGCCGGCGCGCGAACAGCACATGGGCCACGGCCAGCGTCGCATGCAGGCACAAGGGGCTGCGGGCATGGGGATAGTGGAAGTCGACGACGTCGCCATCGAGGAAGACGCAGGTGGTGTTGCGGGAACGGGCGAAGGCGCGGCGCGCTTCGTTGCCTGACGCATCGCCTTCGATGACGAGGGCCGGATTGCCGTCGCCCGGGCGCTCTCCGAAACACTTCAATGCATGGACCTGCATGGCTTTCCTCTTGTTGTGCGACACGCGTCGGTTATACTGTGTTTTTATACAGTATTGCTACTTTGACTGCATTGTAGCGCCTTTGCTCCAGCCTTGCCGATGACCGATCCGTTCCAGCCGCCCAACCAGGTGCTTCCGCCGTATGCGGAGCTGTTCTGCCTGTCGAACTTCTCCTTCCTCGAGGGAGCGTCGCATGCGGAGGAACTGGTGGCGCGGGCGGTGCAGCTCGATTATTTCGCGCTGGCCCTCACCGACGAATGCTCGCTGGCCGGCGTGGTGCGCGCCCATGCCGAAGCGAAGAAGGCCGGCCTGCCGCTGGTGATCGGCGCCCATTTTCACCTGAAGCACCGCGACGGCAGCCCGGCCCTGTCGCTGATCCTGCTGGCGCAGAACCGCAACGGCTACGGCAACCTGGCCGAGTTCATCACCCTGGGCCGCACCCGCGCCGACAAGGGCAGCTACTTTCTCACACCGGAAGACCTGGCCGACCCCGCGCCGGCGTATGCCCACCTGCGCCACATGCCCGACTGCCTGGCGATCCTGCTGCCGGCCTATCCGGGCCACGAAGCGCAGGACGTCGACCGCCTGCACGCGCAGGCCGCCTGGATCGCCAACACCTTCCCGGGCCGCGCCTGGCTCGGCCTGACCCTGCTGCACCGCGCTTTTGATGAGGCGCACCGCGCCACGGTGGAAGAAGTCGGCTGGCAGCACGGCTTGCCGATCACGGCGCTCGGCCACGTGACGATGCATGTGCGATCGAGGAAGCCCTTGCAGGACACGCTCACCGCCACGCGCCTGAAAAAGCCGGTGGCCGAATGCGGCTACGGCCTGGCGCAGAACGCCGAGCAGCACCTGCGCGCGCGGCTGCGCCTGGCGAACATCCATTCGCGCGAGGCGCTGGCCGAAACGGTGCGCATCGCGCGCCTGTGCACCTTCTCGCTCGACGAGCTGCGCTACGAATATCCGGACGAGGTGGTCCCGCCCGGCCACGACGCCACCAGCTACCTGCGCCTGGAAACCTGGATCGGCGCGCACCGGCGCTTCCGCGACGGCATCCCGGCCAAGGTGCAGGCCCAGATCGAACACGAGCTGGCGCTGATCGCCGAGATGAAGTACGAGCACTACTTCCTCACCGTCTACGACATCGTGCGCTTCGCGCGCTCCCAGCACATCCTCTGCCAGGGACGCGGCTCGGCTGCCAATTCGGCGGTGTGCTACTGCCTCGGCATCACCGAGGTCGACCCGGCGCGCGCCAGCCTGCTGTTCGAGCGCTTCATCTCGCGCGAGCGCAACGAGCCGCCCGACATCGACGTCGACTTCGAGCACCAGCGGCGCGAAGAAGTCATCCAGTACATCTATCAAAAATACGGGCGCGAGCGGGCCGCGCTGGCGGCGGTCGTGATCAGCTACCGCCCGAAAAGCGCGCTGCGCGACAGCGGCCGCGCGCTCGGCATCGATCTCGCCATCGTCGAGAAGGTGGCCAAGACCCACCACTGGTTCGACAGCCGCGCCGACCTGCTGGGACGCCTGGCCGAAGCCGGCCTGGACCCGGAATCGCGCCTGGCGCAGCAGTGGGCGATCCTGGCCGAGAAGCTGCTGAACTTCCCGCGCCACCTGTCGCAACATCCGGGCGGCTTCGTCATCGCGCGCGGCAAGCTCTCGCGCCTGGTGCCGATCGAGAACGCCACCATGGCGGACCGCAGCGTGATCCAGTGGGACAAGAACGACCTCGAGGAACTCGGCCTCATGAAAGTCGACGTGCTGGCGCTGGGCATGCTGTCGATGATGCGGCGCGGCCTGGAACTGGTCGGCCAGCGCCACGGCAACCTGTTCGAGATGCAGGACATCCCGGCCGACGACGTCGCCACCTACGACATGATCTGCGCGGCCGATACCGTCGGCGTGTTCCAGATCGAGTCGCGCGCCCAGATGAGCATGTTGCCGCGCATGCGGCCACGCCGCTTCTACGACCTGGTGATCGAGGTGGCGGTGGTGCGCCCGGGGCCGATCCAGGGCGGCATGGTCCATCCCTATCTTCAGCGGCGCCAGGGCTTCGAGCCGGTCGTGTATCCGAGCCCCGAGATGAAGGTGGCGCTCGAGCGCACGCTGGGCGTGCCGATCTTCCAGGAGCAGGTGATGCAGGTGGCGATCCTCGGCGCCGGCTTCACGCCGGGCGAGGCCGACCAGCTGCGCCGCGCGATGGCGGCCTGGAAGCGCAAGGGCGGGCTGGAGAAATACTACGAGCGCATCGTGAAGGGCATGCTGGAGCGCGGCTACACGCTCGAATTCGCGGAAGCCATCTTCAGCCAGATCCAGGGCTTCGGCGAATACGGCTTTCCCGAGTCGCACGCGGCCAGCTTCGCGCTGCTGGCCTATGCCAGTTCCTGGCTCAAGTGCCACGAGCCGGCCGCTTTCCTGTGCGCGCTGCTCAACAGCCAGCCGATGGGTTTCTACAGCCCTTCGCAGCTGGTGCAGGACGCGCGCCGCCACGGCATCGAGGTGCGTCCGGTGGACGTGGCCATCAGCGGCTGGGATTCGACCCTGGAAGAATACGACCCGGTCGACCGGTCGCGCCAGCCGGCGGTGCGCCTCGGGCTCTCGCTGCAGCGCGGGCTGAAGCAGGAAGCGGCCAGCCGCATCGAGGATGCGCGCGCGATCCGCCCTTTCGACAGCGTGGCCGACCTGGCGCGCCGCGCCCATCTGGACCGCGCCGACCTGCAGGTGCTGGCCGCGGCGAATGCCCTGCGTTCGCTGGCGGGGAACCGGCGCGAAGCGCTGTGGCAGGCCGTGGGCGCGGTGCCGGACCGCGACCTGCTGCGTCCGACCACGCCGCAGGAAGAAGCGCCGCTACTCGCGGCGCCGTCCGAGGCCGACGAGATCGTCGGCGACTACCGTTCGCAAGGTCTCACCCTCGGCCGCCATCCGCTGGCCCTGCTGCGCGACAGCCTGCTGGCCAAGCGCTTCATGCCGGCGTCCACCCTGATGGACTACGCCGACGGCCAGCTGGCGCGCGCCTGCGGCCTGGTGACGGTGCGCCAGCGCCCCGGCACCGCCAAGGGCGTGCTGTTCGTGACCCTGGAAGACGAGACCGGGAACGTCAACGTGATCGTCTGGCCGACCCTGGTCGAGCAGCAGCGGCGCGAGGTGCTGAACGCGCCGCTGCTGGGCGTGTACGGCGTGTGGCAGCGCCAGGGCGAGGTGTGCCACCTGGTGGCCAAGCGCCTGGTCGACATGTCGCACCTGCTGGGCAGGCTGCGCGCGCCGAGCCGCGATTTCTGCTGATTCCTCTCAAGGCACACGGGGCGGCTGCCCCTTAGATTGGCTGGTCACGACCACTCGGGGGCAGGACCATGATCAAGCGCTACTACATCACGCTCGGCGCCGATACCACCGCCGGCGGCAAGGTGGTGTCGAGTAGCCATTTCGACACCATCGACGGCGTCGGCATCGCGCTCGAAGGCGATAGGGTGGCGTGCCCGAACTGCCGTTCGGAAGGCGTGATCGCCCTCGACGGCCCGCGCCTGAGCGAGCGCTGCGACGGCCGCGAAGTCGCCCTCGGCGACGACCTGTGCCTGTGCAAATGCAGTCCGCCGCCGCGCCTCGTGGCCAGCCAGAGCATCGCCTGCCAGCATGTGAGCGCCGACATGCAATCGTGGGAACCGCGCGCCCCCGAGCTGCGAGAACCTGTTCCGGCCACACCGGCGCCGGACGCTGCGCACTAGCCTCGCTCAGCCCCAAGACGCAACTGCTGCGCGCCACGCACCGGCAACACGCGCGCCGCAGCCGCATGCGTCTCCAGGCGGAACACCGCCAGCGCCTGCGCCACGCTGTCCGCCTGTTCGGCCAGGGTCGCCGCGGCGGCTGCCGCTTCCTCGACGAGCGCCGCGTTCTGTTGGGTGATGCCGTCGAGGTTGCCGACCGCCTGATTCACCTGCCGCACGCCGCCGGCCTGCTCGTGGGTGGCGGCCGCGATCCCTTCCATCACCCGCTTGACGCTTTCGACCGCGTCCATGACTTCGCCCATGGTCTGGCCGGCCATCGCGGTGAGGCGGCTGCCGCTGTCCACGGTGGCGATCGAGACGTCGATCAGCTGCTTGACCTCCTTGGCCGCGCCGGCGGTGCGCTGCGCCAGGTTGCGCACTTCTCCCGCGACGACCGCGAAGCCGCGTCCCTGCTCGCCGGCGCGCGCGGCTTCCACCGCCGCGTTCAGGGCCAGGATGTTGGTCTGGAAGGCGATGCCGTCGATCAGGCCGATGATGTCGAGCACTTTGTGCGAGGATGTACTGATGGCCTCCATGGTGCTGACCACTTCGCTGACAGTCGCGCCGCCGCGGGTGGCCATGCCGGCCGCGCGCAGCGCCAGATCGTTGGCGGTCTTCACGTTGTCGCTATTCTGGGCCACGTTCTGGGTCAGCTGCTCAACGCTGGCCGCGGTCTCTTCGAGGTTGGACGCCTGCGCCTCGGTGCGGGTGGACAAGTCCAGATTGCCATTGGCGATTTCGCTGGTGGCATGGCGGATCTCGTCGAAGTTGGCGCGCACGTCGCCGATCACGCTGAACAGGTTCACCGATGTCTGACGCAGGGCTCCGGCCAGCTGGCCCATCTCGTTGTCGGCGCCGTGCTCGATACGGCCGGTCAGGTCGCCACCGGCCAGGCGGCGCGTGAAGTCGGTGGCGTGCGCAAGCGGCGCCAGCACGTTGCGGCGCAGGCTCAGCCAGAGGTTGGCGACGATGACGAGCGAGAGGCCCATCGCCAGCGCGCTCCAGGGCGACATCTGCAGTTGCCAGGCTTGCACCAGGTTCGCGATCAGCGTCAGGGATACCAGGCCCATGCCGGCATTGATTTGCGTACGCAGGGACAGGCGCTTGATGCGTGCGATGTACCCGTGCAGGCCGCCTTCCAGTACGCGGCCGCGCTGCAGCACCAGCTTGCGCGGGTTGCCGGCCTTGAATTCGGCATACAGGGCGGTGGCTTCGGCCACCTGTTCGCGCGAAGGCTTGGTGCGCACCGACATGAAGCCGACCGCCCGGCCGTTCTCGATCACCGGCGTCACGTTTGCCATCACCCAGTAGTAGTCGCCATTCTTGCAGCGGTTCTTGACCATGCCACTCCACGGCATGCCGTCGCGGATCGTGGCCCACAGGTCGGCGAAGGCTTCGACCGGCATGTCCGGGTGGCGCACCAGGTTCTGCGGGGCGCCAATCAATTCGTCTTCAGTAAAGCCGCTGACCTGCACGAAATAGGGATTGGCGTACTGGATGTTACCCTGCAAGTCGGTCGTCGACACGATCGTCTTTCCTTCCGCTAGAACGACTTCTTTGTTCGTGACAGGCGTATTGAGTCGCATGGCTCTCTCCTTATGTGAATGCCTCTGGGTAAAGAAAAATTGTCTAACGTAAATACTATCGAGTGTAGAGCAAATGCTGAATCGGTAAAAGTGAAACTTCGCGACTGTGATTAAACGCAACAACAGCAATATGAGGAAATGGGCTGATGACACAAATTGCGTGGGTGGTGATGGGAGTCAGCGGCTGCGGCAAGAGCGCGGTTGGGACGCGGCTGGCGCAGACGGTCGGCGCACGCTTCATCGAAGGCGACCGCTTTCATCCCGTTGCGAACCTGAAGAAGATGTCGGCCGGAATAGCCCTGGACGATCATGACCGCCTCGGCTGGCTGGAGGCGCTGCGCGCGGAGATCGAGCGGACATGGCAGGCGGGCGAGGTGGTCGTGCTGGCGTGCTCCGCGCTAAAGCGCTACTACCGCGACATCCTGCGCGCCGCCAGCGGCGACGTGCGCTTCGTGCATCTGCACGGAGAGCGCGCCCTGATCGCGCAGCGCATGGGGGCGCGCACCGGCCACTTCATGCCGGTCGCGCTGCTGGACAGCCAACTGCGGGACCTGGAGCCGCTGCAGCCGGATGAAGCGGGCGTGACGCTCGACGTCAAGGACGCGCTGGAACGGCTGGTGGAGCAGGCCCTGCTATCCCTACCGGAACGCGGTCTCGACTGACCCCCCCCGGGTGGGGCTGTTGCCCGGCGCTTACGCCGGATATCTTCGTGCACATCAAGCCATGCCTGCACTGCCGGTGCAGCATGGCGTCACGACGATTTCCAGGAGTGGACTACCATGATAACGAACACCATGTGCGCCGCCGCGCTGCTGGCGCTGGTCCTGCCGGCGGCCGCGGCACCGCACGGCAACTACATCGAGCGCGGACGCTACCTCGTCAAGGTCGGCGGCTGCAACGACTGCCACACGCCCGGCTACGGCATGAGCGCCGGCCAGGTGCCGGAAAAGGAATGGCTGACCGGCGATGCGCTCGGCTGGCGCGGCCCCTGGGGCACGACCTACCCGAGCAACCTGCGCCTGTCGATGAACGCGCTCAAGGAAGACGACTGGATCCGGATGGCGCAGACCATGAAGACGCGTCCGCCGATGCCCTGGTTCACGCTGCATGCCATGGACAAGGACGACCTGCGCGCGATCTACCGCTACGTGCGCCACCTCGGCAAGGCCGGCAAGCCGGCGCCGGCCTGGGTCCCGCCGGGGCAGACGCCGGCCGGCCCTTATATCCAGTTCCCGGCGCCGCCGAAGTAAGACGCCCGCATCACGGCAGCTGCACGGCGACCGGCGCCGCACCGGCATCCTGCATCGGCGCCGCTTCCTGCACCGCGGGCTGCTCGGCGAACTCCGCATACACCCAGTCCTCGCCCGCGCGCACCACGCCCTCGGGAACCAGCGGCGCGCGTTCCGGCGCCTTCGCCAGCGCCACCCGCATGTAGTCGATCCAGGCCGGCATCGCCACCGTCGCGCCGTATTCGTGCTCGCCCAGCGGGCGCGCGTCGTCGTAGCCCATCCAGGCCACCGCAACCACCTTGCCGCCCCCGCCGTAACCGGCGAACCAGCCGTCGACGGCGTTGCTGGTGGTGCCGGTCTTGCCCGCGATGTCGCCGCGCTTGAGCTGGCGCACCGTTTCCGCGCCGGTGCCGTAGCGGGTCACGTCGCGCAGCATGCTGTCGGTGATGAAGGCGTTGCGCGCGTCCAGCACGCGGGCGCCCTCGGCCGGCGCCGGCGGGCGCTTGTGCTCGAACAGCGGCTTGCCGTCGCGGTCCTGGATCGCGGTGATGAGGTAGGGCTCGATGCGGTAGCCGCCGTTGGCCACCACCGCATACGCGCCCGCCAGCTGCAGCGGCGTCACCGCGCCGGTACCCAGCGCCAGGCTCAGTGTCTTCGGTTGGCGCGCCGGGTCGAAGCCGAAGCGCGCCAGGTGCTCGCGGGTGTAGTCCATCTCGATGGTGCGCAGCAGGCGCACCGCCGGCACGTTCTTCGAATGCGCCAGCGCATAGCGCACCGTGATCGGACCTTCGAAGCCGCCGTGGTCGTTGCGCGGCGACCAGTTGGCGTAGGCCGGCTCGCCGGAGAAATCGATCGGCTCGTCGAGGATCTGCGTGCCGGGGAAGAAGCCGCGCTCCAGCGCCGCCGAATAGACAAACGGCTTGATGGCGGAACCCGGCTGGCGCCAGGCCTGGGTCACGTGGTTGAACTTCTGCAGGCCGTAGTCGAAGCCGCCGACCATGGCGCGGTAGGCGCCGGTCTGGGCGTCCAGCGCGACGAAGGCGCCCGCCACCTGCGGCACCTGGCTGATGGCCCAGGTCTTACCCGTGGCGCTGATGCGCACCACGGCGCCCGGCGCCAGGCGCAGGGCGGCCCTGGCGTTGCCCGACAAGCCTGGCGCGGCCAGGGCCAGGCCGGCGCCGGTGATGTCGACCGTGTCGCCGTCGCGCAGCGCGACCTTCACCTTTTTCGGCGAAGCCGCCAGCACCACGGCCGGCGTGAAGCCGTCCACCGCGGGACGCTTCTGCAGGGCCTCGCCAATCGCTTCCTCGCGTGCCTTCTCGTCCTTCGGCAAGGCGATGCGCGCTTCCGGGCCTCGGTAGCCGTGGCGGCGGTCGTAGGCGATGGCGCTCTTGCGCACGCCCTCCCAGGCGGCGCGCTGTTCCGGCGCGAGGATGCTGGTGGTGACGCTGTAGCCGCGCTCGTAGGCGGCCTGGCCGAAGCGGGCGTGGGCCGCCTGGCGCGCGATTTCGGCGACGTATTCCGCGCCCGGCATCGGGCCGCCGCCGTCGCGCCGCACGGTGAGGGTCTCGGCCAGGGCGCGGCGGTACTGCGTCTCGCTGATGTGCTTCAGTTCGAACATGCGGCGCAGGACGATGCGCTGGCGCGCCTGGGCGCGTTCGGGATTGGCGACCGGGTTGTGGCGCGACGGATTCTGCGGCAGGCCGGCCAGCATCGCCATCTCGGCCAGCGAGAGCTGATCGAGCCCTTTGCCGAAATAGGTGCGCGCGGCGCTGGCGAAGCCGTAGGCGCGCTGGCCCAGGTAGATCTGGTTCATGTAGACCTCGAGGATCTGGTCTTTCGATAAAGACTCCTCGATCTTGTAGGCCAGCGCGACTTCGGTCAGCTTGCGCGGCAGGGTCTTGTCGCGGGTGAGGAAGAAGTTGCGCGCCACCTGCATCGTGATGGTCGAGCCGCCCTGGCGGAAGCTGCCCGAGAGATTCGCCTTGGCCGCGCCCAGCGCGCGGATCCAGTCGATGCCGCCGTGGTCGTAGAAGCGCGCGTCCTCGATCGACAGCACGGCCGCCTTCATCAGCGGCGGGATCTTCCCGATCGGCACGAATTCGCGGCGCTCGGCGCCGAATTCGCCGATCAGGACCTTGTCGGCCGAGTACACCCGCAGCGGGATCTTCGGCTGGTAGTCGGTGACGGCCCTGATGTCGGGGACTTCGTCGAGGATGCCGGCGCCGGCGGGGAGGGCGGTCGGGGCCAGCAGGGCGGCGAGCAGGAGGGGGCGAATGGACGGCATGGACATGGCAAGGGTGGCGGGAGCTTCGATGCGCCGCATCTTACCGCCTGCGTCCTGCCAACGCAGCAGCATCCGGCAAGGTGGCGCCGGATGCCTTGCCCGGGCGCGCAAAACGCTACCCGGGCCTGTCAATCATTCAAAAGTTGTAGGGTGGGCGGTCCTCCGCCCACGCGTTCAACTCACGGATGCATCGAGACGACGCTTGTGCTAGTTGAACGCGTGAGCAAAGGATTGCCCACCCTACAGAACCCCGACGGCGCTTGACTTGACGGTATTAGCTACCGGGTCCTGCCAATCACTCAGAACGTTTCCCACTCGCTTTCCTCTGCGGCAGCCTTCGCCGGCGCCGACTTGCGCACGGCCGGCTTGCCTGCCGGCGTGCGCGCAGCCTTGGCCGGCAGCGCCAGCGCGCGCGGAGCGGCGGGAGCGGCGCTGCCGCCGCTACCGTTGCGGGCGTCGAGCCTGAACACGTTCACCAGGCCGGCCAGGCGCGCGGCCTGGTCCTGCAGCGAGCCGGCGGCGGCGGCCGATTCCTCGACCAGGGCGGCGTTCTGCTGGGTCGCCTCGTCCATCAGGCCGATCGCCTGGTTGACCTGGTCGATGCCGTGGATCTGCTCCTGGCTGGCCGAGGAGATCTCGGCCATGATGTCGGTCACGCGCGCGATCGCGCCGACCACCTGGTCCATGGTCTCCCCGGTCCGGTCGACCAGTTTCGTGCCCGCCTCGACCTTCTCGACCGAGTCGCCGATCAGCTCCTTGATTTCCTTGGCCGCGGCGGCCGAGCGCTGCGCCAGGGTGCGTACTTCCGAGGCCACGACCGCGAAGCCGCGGCCCTGTTCGCCGGCGCGCGCCGCCTCGACTGCCGCATTCAGCGCCAGGATGTTGGTCTGGAAGGCGATGCCGTCGATGACGCCGATGATGTCGACGATCTTGCGCGACGAATCGTTGATCGAGCCCATGGTGGCGATCACCTGGCCGACCACGGCGCCGGCCTGGGTCGCCACGCTGGAAGCGTTGATCGCCAGCTGGTTGGCCTGGCGCGCATTGTCGGCGTTCTGGCGCACGGTGCCGGTCAGCTCTTCCATCGAGGCGGCGGTTTCCTCGATCGAGGCGGCCTGCTGTTCGGTGCGGCTGGACAGGTCCATGCTGCCGGCGGCGATCTCGCCGGAGGCGGTGCCGATGGTGTCGGTGCCGCTCCTGACTTCGCCGACGATCTTCGCCAGGCTGTCGTTCATGTGGGCCAGGGCGCGCAGCAGGGCGCCGGTCTCGTCGCGGCGATCCGAATCGATGCGCACGGTGAGGTCGCCGGCGGCGACGGTCTCGGCGGCCTGCACGGCGGCGCGGATCGGGCGCGTGATGCCGCGCGTGAGCATCCACGAGAACAGCGCGCCCAGCACCACCATCAGGGCGGTCAGACCGGCGATCATCGCTGCGCCGCGCTCGGCGTTGGCGTCGATGCCGGCGGCGGTGGCGGCGATCGTCTCGCGCTGCAGGGCCAGCAGTTCGTGGATCGATTCCTGGTAGGCCCTGGCGATCGGCGTGAATTGCTGGTCGAGGATCTGGTCGGCCAGCGCCTGGTCGCCCGCTTCCTTGGCCTTGACGGCGCTGTCGCGCGCCGCGCCGTAGGCCTTGCGCTGCTCGGTGATGCGGCCGAACAGGGCGGTTTCCTTGTCACCCGCGATCAGCGGCTCGAGCTGCTTCACCAGGTCGCTTGATGCCTTGGCGGTGGCCGCCGCGTCGTCCTTGAAGTAGGCGGTCAGCGACGGATCGCTGCTCTTGACGATGGCGGCGGTGCGGCGCACGGCGCCGAAGATCTGGGTGTACCACTCGCTGATCACGCGCTCCTTGGCCAGCGGCGTGGCCAGGGTGACGCGGGTGGCGGTGGCGACCTGGTCGAGGCGCCACATGCCGGTGCCGGCGATCAGGACGGCCATGAACAGGGTCAGGGCGAAGCCGGCGGCAAGGCGCACGCCGATGGTGAGGTTGTTGAAAGTGCGCATGGGCGTGCCTGCTTGACGAAAACCGAAAGTCAGGATTATTGCTCAGCCGAAATGTAAACGCACTCGGAATATGCATGCCGAGTGCGTTGTATAGACGATTTGCAACAGTTGCCTAGTGTTCCGCTTCCTGGTCCGTTTGTTCTGCCTTTTCCGGCTCGGTCGCACGCAGGCGCCGGCTGCGCGCATGGCCGTCCGGGTGGGTCGAGGCGTACGTCATCGCCTGGCGGAACATCGCCGGCATCGCTTCTTCCGTCGCCTCTTCGACATCGTCGAACAGATCGGCCAGGGGCAGGGTGGAGATGCCGCGCCGCTTGAGGGTCGCCGCCGCGTAGTCGTCGGCGGCCAGCTCCATCTCGCGCGAATATTTCATGTTCCCCAGCAGGGCCGGCATGCCGGCGGCCACCGCGCTGAAGTCGCCGAACAGCGTGGCCGACAGCGCCGCGGTGAGCGAGGCGCGCGTCATGCTGCGCACGCTGTGGCGCATCTCGATGTGGCCGATCTCGTGCGCCAGCACCCCGGCCAGCATGGCGGCGGCGTGGGCGTCGAAGACGCTCTGCTTCTCGATCGCGACCCCCACCAACTGGTCGGTGAGGACGATGGTCCCGTCGGGGAAGGCCAGCGCGTTCGGCCCCAGCAGCGGGGTGTCGGCCAGCCGCAGGCGCAGCGGGATGCGCGAGCCGGGCGGCTGGACCCGCTGGAACAGGGCCTGCAGGTCGGCCTGCCGGTCTTCGCTCAGGCGCGAGGGCTTGATGAAGCCCTGCCGCTCGAGCAGGGCGAGGGCGTTGCTGCCGATCGCGTGGTCGGCCGACGGCGGCACGTGGCGCGACAGGCGCTCGGCCGCGGCCGGCAAGCCCCAGAACCAGGTGGCCGCGATCAGGGCCAGCAGCAGCGCCAGCGCGGCCAGGCTGGCCGCCATATTGTCCTGCCAGCGCACCACCCAGGACTTGCGGTAGCCGAGGACGTCCATCAGCATGGGGTGCATGGCGGGGTCGGGCACTTCCACGTGGCTGCCGTCCTTGAAATACAGGACCGCCGGGCTGTGCGCGAACGGTTCGGCCAGGCGGGCGCCGGCCAGCGAATAGCTGCGCGCGGCTTCGCCGTGCAGGTGGATGGCGCCGTTGCCGGTGCTGAGCTGGACGACGTGCAGGCGGGCGCTGTGGCCGTCGAAGTAGTGTGCTGCGCTCATGGTGTCCTTACCAGGAAAGGTCGATGCCGAAGCCGTCGGCGGCGCCGTCGCCGGCCGCGCCGCCGCGCTTGGCGACGTGGTTGGCGAAGGCTTCGATGTCGCCGTCGACCTCGATCTGCACGTGCGCCAGGCGGAAGCGGTACACGTCCACCACCGCGAACGGGCGGTACAGGCCCAGGGTCACGAGGGTCAGCAGCACGTTCTTCGTCTGCAGCCGCATGAAGGCGCCCACCGGCAGGGTGGAGCGGATGCGCACGCCGGGGAAGGTGGTGTTCGACCAGGCCAGGTTCGAGATCCGCACCACCATGTAGGGGCCGGCCAGCAGGTACATGAAGTAGCTCACCAGGACGGCGGAGACGATCGGCCCCAGTAGCCCGCCGTTCCGGCCGTCGGCGAGGTAGGTGGTGACGCCGACGATGAGCGCCATGGCGATCACGGCGCACAGGCTGGCCACGAACACCACCAGGTAGGGCTTGTAGAAGCTGCGCGCCTTGACCGCATAGCCCGAATGCTGGTCGCCGAACAGCAGGTGGGCGTGCTGGAAGCGGCGCAGGCGCGCATGCATCAGCGGCCAGAACACATAGAAGGGCAGCACCAGGCCCGCCAGCTCCGGACTGCCGGGATACGTCGCCAGCAGCGCGCCCGGCAGCACGAAGACCAGGGCCGGCGGCAGCCAGGCCAGGTAGGCCTGGGCGATCGCGCCGTCGAAGCCCAGCCACAGGCCGCGGTAGCGCGTGTTCCCGAGGCGGAAGCGCAGGGCGCCGCGCATCAGGTAGGGGAAGGCGGCCAGCAGGCCGATGATCACCGCCACGCCGAAGGCGGTCGAGAAGCCGAAGGCGTAGTGGTAGGCGGCCAGCAGCACCACCGAGAGCAGGCGCCCGACCAGCACCGCGCGCGGGTTGCCGTGGAAGTCAAAGGTGGCGCCGGCAAGATGCGTGTTGCGGTCGAAGTACTGCAGCCGGCGCACCTTGGCCCAGGCCGAGTAGACGCCGAGCGTGGCCAGCGACAGCAGCAGGTTGACCACCCAGATGCGGAAGTATTCGCGGCCGTCGCCGCTGAACGAGGGCGAGAGGATGCGCGGACCCGGGGCGGGCGGGGCGGCGATGGCGCCGGCGGGCTGGTCGATGAGGGTTTGCATGGCGAAGTATAGGGTCGGCCCCCTCCCGGCGGTCAATTTGTGGGGCATAGAGTGAAGCGGCGCGGCGCTCTGCTATTGGAGAGATGCCGTGTTTTCCTGCATGTTTTCCTGAATTAACAGCGCTTTTGTCGGGGATTCGCCGGGGCCGCCGGGAGTATTTGCGCGGTTTAAGGTATAATTTCTATTTCCCGCGCGTGCCATTCGGCACCTTCAGTACAAATGACCAAATTCGTATTCGTCACTGGCGGCGTCGTGTCCTCCCTCGGCAAGGGGATCGCGGCCGCTTCCCTCGCAGCGATCCTCGAATCGCGCGGCCTCAAAGTCACCATGCTCAAGCTCGACCCGTACATCAACGTGGACCCGGGCACCATGAGCCCGACCCAGCACGGCGAAGTGTTCGTGACCGACGACGGCGCCGAGACCGACCTCGACCTCGGCCACTACGAGCGCTTCATCAGCACCCGCATGAAGAAGGTGAACAACTTCACCACCGGCCAGATCTACGAATCCGTCATTCGTAAGGAACGCCGCGGCGAGTACCTCGGCAAGACCGTGCAGGTGATCCCGCACATCACCAACGAGATCCAGGACTACATCCGCCGCGGCGCCGAAGGCGTCGACGTGGCGCTGGTCGAGATCGGCGGCACCGTCGGCGACATCGAGTCGCTGCCCTTCCTGGAAGCCGCGCGCCAGCTGTCGCTGCGTTCGGGCCGCAAGGGCGCCGCGTTTGTCCACCTGACCCTGGTCCCGTACATTTCGTCGGCCGGCGAACTGAAGACCAAGCCGACCCAGCACAGCGTGCAGAAGCTGCGCGAGATCGGCATCTCGCCGAACGCGTTGCTGTGCCGCGCCGACCGCCGCATTCCGGACGACGAGCGCGCCAAGATCTCGCTGTTCGCCAACGTGGAGGAGCAGGCCGTGATCTCGGTGTGGGACGTGGACACCATCTACAAGGTGCCGCAGGTCCTGTGCGACCAGGGCCTGGACGACATCATCCTGGAAGCCCTGGGCCTGGAAGCACCGAAGGCCGACCTGTCGATGTGGACCAGGCTGATCCACACCCTGGAAAACCCGAAGCACGAAGTCACCATCGGCATGGTCGGCAAGTACGTCGACCTGATCGAATCGTACAAGTCCCTGACCGAGGCGCTGCGCCACGCCGGCATCCATACCGAGAGCCGCGTCAACATCGAATACCTCGACTCGGAAGAGATCGAAAAGGAAGGGTGCCAGCATTTAGCCAAGTACGACGCGATTCTCGTGCCGGGCGGCTTCGGCAAGCGCGGCGTGGAAGGCAAGATCCAGGCTGCCCGCTATGCCCGCGAAAACAAGATTCCCTACCTGGGCATCTGCCTCGGCATGCAGGTCGCGCTGATCGAATACGCGCGCAACAAGGCCGGCCTGCCGAACGCGAACTCGACCGAGTTCGATGCGGAAACCGACCAGCCGGTGGTCGCCCTCATCACCGAGTGGCAGAACCATGACGGCAAGGTCGAGAAGCGCGACGTGAACTCGGACCTCGGCGGCACCATGCGCCTGGGCGCCCAGACCTGCGCGGTGAACCCGGGCACGCTGGCCGCCGAGATCTACGGCAACCTGGTGACCGAACGCCACCGCCACCGCTACGAAGGCAACAACTACTACCTGCCAAAGATCGAAGCGGCCGGCCTGGTGGTCTCGGCACGTACCCCGAACGAAGACCTGCTGGAGATCATGGAACTGCCGCGCGACGGCGCGGACGCGCACCCGTTCTACATCGGCGTGCAGTTCCACCCGGAGTTCAAGTCGACCCCGCGCAACGGCCACCCGCTGTTCACCGCCTTCATCAAGGCCGCCTTGACCCACCAATCCGCCAACACCAACGTGGCCGCCAACAATGGCGCCGCCCTGCAAGGAGACGCAGCATGAAGCTCGCTGGTTTCGACGTCGGCCTCGACCACCCCATCTTCCTGATCGCCGGCACCTGCGTGATCGAATCGCGCCAGATGGCGATGGACACCGCCGGCGCCCTGAAAGAGATGACCAGCGCGCTGGGCATCCCCTTCATCTATAAATCGTCGTTCGACAAGGCCAACCGCTCGTCCGGTAAATCGTTCCGCGGCCCGGGCCGCGAAAAAGGCCTGGAGATTCTGGCCGACGTGCGCCGCGAGATCGGCGTGCCGGTCCTGACCGACGTGCACGACGAAGAGATGATCCCGGAAGTGGCGAGCGTGGTCGACGTGCTGCAGACCCCGGCCTTCCTGTGCCGCCAGACCGACTTCATCAACGCCTGCGCGCGTTCGGGCAAGCCGGTCAACATCAAGAAGGGCCAGTTCCTGGCGCCGGGCGACATGAAGAACGTGATCGACAAGGCGCGCGCCGCTGCGCGCGAAGCCGGCCTGCCGGAAGACAACTTCATGGCCTGCGAGCGCGGCGCCTCCTTCGGCTACAACAACCTGGTGTCGGACATGCGCGGTCTCGCCATCATGCGCGAATCGAACTGCCCGGTGGTGTTCGACGCGACCCACTCGGTGCAGCTGCCGGGCGGCCAAGGCACCTCGTCCGGCGGCCAGCGCGAGCACGTGCCGGTGCTGTCGCGCGCCGCGGTCGCCGCCGGCATCGCGGGCCTGTTCATGGAAACCCACCCGGACCCGGCCAAGGCCCTGTCGGACGG
Source organism: Massilia phyllostachyos (assembly GCF_021044825.1). Classification (GTDB taxonomy): domain Bacteria; phylum Pseudomonadota; class Gammaproteobacteria; order Burkholderiales; family Burkholderiaceae_D; genus Telluria; species Telluria phyllostachyos. The sequence goes on from NZ_JAJNOC010000001.1 coordinate 1,329,469, forward strand.
CCCGAACGCGGTGCCGCTCGGCCGCATGAAGGAACTGCTGACGACCCTGGTCGAGATCGACCGCATCGTCAAGAAGACCGGTTTCATCGAAGCGGACTTCAAGTAAGCGTTTCCCGCCGCATGCGCCCCGCGGCTCGGGCGCATGCGCGTACCCCATACAAGACGTACCCACTATTTACTCTTCTGGAGACTGTAGAACATGAGTGCTATCGTTGATATTATCGGCCGCGAAATCATTGACTCGCGCGGCAATCCGACCGTCGAATGCGACGTGCTGCTGGAGTCGGGCGTGATGGGCCGCGCCGCGGTGCCGTCGGGCGCCTCGACCGGTTCGCGCGAAGCGATCGAACTGCGCGACGGCGACCCGGCGCGTTACTTCGGCAAGGGCGTGCTGCAGGCCTGCGAGAATATCAACACCGAGATCTCCGAAGCGATCATGGGCCTGGACGCCAACGAACAGGCTTTCCTGGACCGCACCCTGATCGATCTCGACGGCACCGAAAACAAGAGCCGCCTGGGCGCCAACGCCATGCTGGCCGTGTCGATGGCGGTCGCCAAGGCGGCGGCCGAAGAAGCCGGCCTGCCGCTGTACCGCTACTTCGGCGGCTCCGGCGCGATGCAGATGCCGGTCCCGATGATGAACGTCATCAACGGCGGCGCGCACGCGGACAACAACCTGGACATCCAGGAATTCATGATCATCCCGGTCGGCGCGCCGAGCTTCAAGGAAGCGATCCGCTGGGGCGCCGAAGTGTTCCACTCGCTGAAGAAGATCCTGCACGACAAGGGCCTGGCCACCTCGGTGGGCGACGAAGGCGGCTTCGCGCCGAACGTGGGCAGCCATGAGGAAGCGATCCAGCTGATCATGCAGGCGATCGAGAAGGCCGGCTACGTCGCCGGCCCGCAGATCGCGATCGGCCTCGATTGCGCCGCCAGCGAATTCCACAAGGACGGCAAGTACGTGCTGGAGGGCGAAGGCCTGTCGCTGAGCGCCGCCGACTTCACCAACATGCTCGCCACCTGGGTCGACAAGTACCCGATCATCTCGATCGAGGACGCGATGGCCGAAGGCGACTGGGAAGGCTGGGCCACCCTGACCGCCGCGCTGGGCAAGAAGGTGCAGCTGGTGGGCGACGACCTGTTCGTCACCAACACCAAGATCCTGAAAGAGGGCATCCAGAAGGGCATCGCCAACTCGATCCTCATCAAGATCAACCAGATCGGCACCCTGACCGAGACCTTCGCCGCCATCGAGATGGCCAAGCGCGCCGGGTACACCGCCGTGATCTCGCACCGTTCGGGCGAGACCGAGGACTCGACCATCGCCGACATCGCCGTGGGCCTGAACGCCCTGCAGATCAAGACCGGCTCGATGTCGCGTTCGGACCGCATGGCCAAGTACAACCAGCTGCTGCGCATCGAGGAAGACCTGGGCGACGTCGCCAGCTACCCGGGCCGCGACGCCTTCTACAACCTGAAGTAATCGTCAGGAAGCCGGCCGGCCCGCGATGTGGGCCGGCCTTTCCGTATCCGCCATGCGACTCATCACCATCGCGCTTGCCGCCCTGCTGCTCCTGATCCAGTACCCGCTGTGGCTGGGCAAGGGCAGCTGGCTGCTGGTCGCCGACATGCGCGACCAGGTCGAGCAGACCCGCCTCAAGACCGAGCAGCTCAAGGCGCGCAACGCCATGCTCGAATCGGAAGTGCGCGACCTGCGCGACGGCCTGGGCGCGGTCGAGGAGCGCGCGCGCTTCGACCTCGGCATGATCAAGCAGAACGAGATCTTCGTGCAGGTGCTGCGCAAGGACGAGCAGCCGGCGGTCTCGATGACCGTGCCGCCGCCCCCGCCGGCGCCGAAGGACAAGAACAAACCGTCTCACTGAACACCATGAACCAGCCCATCGATCCCGCCACCCTCGATTCGCTCGATGCGATCGCCGACTGCCTGGCCGACGCTTTCGAAGACGGCGACGGCGGCCTGATCTCGACCGCAATGAAAACGGTGGCGCAGGCGCCTGGCCTGGGCGAGCTGGCGGCTGCCGTTGGCATGCCAAGTGGGGAACTGCAGGCGGCCTTGATGGCCGATGAGTTCAACCTGGATCTCACGCTCGAGATCATGAAGGTCGTCGACCTGCATATGTCGGGCGGACGAAGTTAAATAAAAAAACGCGCCGCACGGCGCGTTTTTTCTTTGGCGGCTACGTCGATCAATCCGACGACGCATCGCCCTGCGACGCGCCCGCGCCCTGCTCGAGGAAGGAGCGCAGCATCCACGCGTTCTTCTCGTGCACTTCCATGCGGGTGGTCAGCATGTCGGCGGTCGGGTAGTCTTCCAGGTCGTCGGCGATCTTGACGCCCGCGCGCAGGGTGCGGATCAGGGTCTCGTTGCCGTCCACCAGCTGGCGCAGCATGTCCTTCGACGACAGCACTTCCGGCTCTTCCTTGATGCTCGACAGCTCGGCATAGCGCTTGTAGGTGGCCGGGGCGAAGTGGCCCAGGGCGCGGATGCGTTCGGCGATCTCGTCCAGCGCGTTCCACTGTTCGGTGTACTGCTCTTCGAACAGCACGTGCAGGCTCGAGAACAGCGGACCGGTCACGTTCCAGTGGAAGTTGTGGGTCTTCAGGTACAGCATGTAGGCGTCGGCCAGGACGGTCGAGAGGGATTCGACGATCTTCGCGCGGTCTTCGGTGCTAATTCCGGTATTGATGTGCATCGCATTTCTCCTGTGGTGAGTACTGCAGTGTTTGTATAATTCGACAACACTGTCAAAGATGCATCAGCTTAGCACTCCTGAAAAAAACGCGTGTTCCGGCTGCCCCGGTTCATCTGCGGGTCGTGATGATGTACGCATTTTTGCCTCGCCGAAGTCTATAGAATCGATGGATCGAACACCCTGATTGGAGATGCATGAAACCCTTGTCGATCATGGCCGTCCTCCTGACGATGACCGGTCCCGCATTCGCGCAGGACGCCACCTCCCAGGAGGTTCCGGCCGAACAGGTCCAGGTCAGCAGCATCAAGGATCCGGAACTGCAGCCTTACCGGCACATGGTGCGCGGCCTCGACGCCTGGGACGACAAGCATGCGCGCCTGGCGCCGGGCGCCAGCCTGCGCTTCGAGCTCTGGACCAGGGATGGAAAAATGGCGGGCGGCGAAGGGCTGCAACTACGCCTGGCGGGCAACGAGGTCGATATCGCGCTGCCGCTCGACGCGGACGGCACCTTCGTGCTGCCGCGCAGCCAGGAAGCGCTGGCTGACAAGGCGGACCTGATCCTGAACCGCAAGAAGGACCAGTTCCGCTGGCGTCCGCGCGTGCGCACCCCCGGCGTGCCGGCCAACGCGCGGCGGCTGGGCGACCTGCGCATGGAGTGCGAGGTCGGGGCGGCGGTGCGCAAGGAAGAGATTTCATTGATGCTGCGTGCCGGCGCTGTGGCCGCGGGCGGGATCTGCAACCTGCCGATGACGGCCTACCTGTTCCGCGCGCCGCAGCGCCTGTTGTCGGCGACGGTGGTCTCCGGCGACCGCAAGTCCGGCCTGCCGCTGCGTGACAACGGCAACGGCTTCCAGGCGCCGCTGCGCGACAAGAACTGGGACAACGATGCGCTGATCGTCTACGAGTTCGCCGACGCCGCCGCCGCTACCGCGAAACCGTGATGCGGGCGGCGCTCATCCTGCTGCTGGCCGGCCTGCATGGACAGGCCGCCGCCGGCGTCACCGTCACGGTGCGCCTGGCCGCGCCGGACGCAATCGAGGCCAGCTACGAATTGCCGGCCGCCTGCAGCCGCCTGTCCTTCCTGAAGAACGGCCCGTCCGCCGCCCGCATCCGTGCGCGCTGGCAGGCGCAGGACGGCTGCGGCGCCGCCGGCGGCGGTGCCCTCGCGCGCGGTCCCAAGGCCTGCGCCGCGCTGCGCTTCACGGTGCCGGCCACCAGCGACAAGGTGGCCGGCTATCCCGGTTCCTTCCCGGTGGGGCAGGCGCTGTACGCCCACATGTCGAACTACGCGGTCGGCCCGGAATGCGGGAAGGTGGCGTATCGCTACGCCGGCCCGGCGACGATCCGCACGGCCGGCCGCTCGTTTGACATGAGCGCGCCTGCCGATGCCGACGCGCCCGCGCTGCTGTTCGCAACACGCCAGACGGGCGACATCGACTACTTCGACCCGGCGCTGAGCGAGGCCGCGGTCGCCCAGATCCGCAGCGTGGCCGCGGGCACCACACGCTACCTTAGAAAGGCAATGCCGCAAGCGGATTACCACCGCCCCATCATCGCCGCCGGACTGGCCGAGGAGCCGGGCGGGCCGAACATCGGCGGCAGCGCCGGCGACATCCTGCTGCTCTCGCTGTTCAACTGGCCGGCCGACCCCGCGCCGCAGTACCAGCGCCAGATGAACAAGCTGGTAGCGCACGAAGTGAGCCACTGCTTCCAGCTGCGCGACGCGGTCGACGGTTACCCGGACGCGCGCCTGATCCACGAGGGCGGCGCCGAGTTCCTGCGCTGGACCGCCTCCTTGCGCCAGGGCTGGCTGACGCCCGCGCAGGCGGCCGCGGAGCTGGACGACGCCCTGGCCGACTGCATGCTCGGCGCCAGCCGGCCGGAATACAGCTGCGGCTTGGCGGCCTATGTGTATGCGCTGGCCGCGCGCCAGGGAGCGGGCACGCCGCATGCGCGGCTGGATCGTTTCTACGAGCAGCTGCGCGCGGGAGCGCGGCCCGAGTTCGCGCGGGCGATCGAATGCGGCGAGGTGTCCTGCACCCCGCGCATGCTGCCGGCGGTGCTGGGCGGCGCGGCGCGCTGGGGCGAGGCGTTGCGGGAGACCGGCCTGGCCACGCCGCAGCCGCCGCGCCAGGCGCACGTCGACGCCATGATGCTGCAGGCGCTCACCCGGCTGCAGCAGGACGATTGCGCGGGCGGGCGCAGCATCACGCCGACCCCGGACCGGGTCCTGCTCGATGCGATGTCGAAGTGCCGCACGCTGCGCCAGGATGCGGCCGTGGTGCGGGTGGAAGGATTGCCGGTGTTCGGCGGTGCGGAGGCGCTGCCGGCCGTCGTGGCGGCCTGCACCGCGCGGCAGGAGGTAAAGCTGGGATTGGAGGATGGCACGACGCTGGCAATGCCGTGCAAGACGCCGTATCAGCCGATGAAGCAGGTAAATGCCGCCGACATTCGCAAGGTGATGACGGCTCTGGGGTTGTAGGGTGGGCGGGCCCCCGCCCACGCGTCCAACCAGCCAGCGAGCATTCGCGCCCCGTGTGTGCACACGGGAGTTGAATCAGTTAATGCTGCCACTCGCCGGCATCATGGTCTCCACCGGCGTATCGCTCGCGAACAGCTGCGCGCAATCGATCTTGTCGAAGGCGTAGTGCTTGCCGCAGAAGTCGCAGTTGATCCCCAGTTCGCCCAGGTCCGCCAGCGCCGATTCGACTTCCGGCTGGCCCAGCATCTTGAGCATGTTGCCCACCTTTTCGCGCGTGCAGCTGCAGTGGAATTCCGGGTGCTGCGGGTCGAACACGCGGATGGTCTCTTCCCAGAACAGGCGCTTGAGCAGGGTCTCGATGCCGGTCGAGAGGAGTTCCTCGCGCTTGAGGGTCTGGCCCAGCATCACGGCGCGGTTCCAGGTTTCCAGGTCTTCGGCTTCCGAAGCCTGCTTCTGCTGGTCGTCCTTGCCGCTATGGCGCGGCAGCTTCTGCAGCAGCAGGCCGCGCGACACGTTGTCGTCGGCCGCCAGCCACAGGCGCGTGTCCATCTGCTCGGAGCGCAGCATGTAGTTCTCGATGACGGTCGCCATGTCGTCGCCGGTCAGGGGCACCACGCCCTGGTAGGGCTGCTGGCCCGGGACCTTGTCGGCCGGGTCGAGGGTGATCACGAAGCGGCCCTTGCCGTTCACGTTGAACATGTCGGTGAGCGACGCGACCTCCGGGATCTCGGCGTCCGGCGCGAGCTTGGCGGTGGCGCGGATGCGCAGCTGGGCGTCACATTCGACCACCAGCAGGCGCACCGGGCCGTCGCCGAAGATCTGCATGACGATCGACCCGTTGAACTTCAGGTTGGCCGACAGCAGGGCGCTGGCCGCGACCATCTCGCCCAGGGCGGCGCGCACCGCTTTCGGGTAGGCGTGGCGGGCCTGGATCTCGCGCCAGGTGTCGGAAATCTCGATCAGCTCGCCGCGCACGGCGGCGTTGTCGAAGATGAATTTTTGCAGGGTATCGCGTGTCGTAGTCGTCATTCTTTTATCCGATTTGCTTGAGCTGCGCCTTGAACAGCTGGCCGCGCGCCACGTAGCTCGCGGCGCTGGCCTGCAGGCGCAGCAGGTCTTCTTCCGTCAGGGTGCGCACAACCTTGGCCGGCGAACCCAGGATCAAGGAATTGTCCGGGAACTCCTTGCCTTCGGTAACCAGGGCGCCGGCGCCGACCAGGCAGCCCTTGCCGATCCGGGCGCCGTTCAGGATCACGGCCTGGATGCCGATCAGCGAGCCGTCGCCGACCGTGCAGCCATGCAGCATGGCCTGGTGGCCGACCGTCACGTTCTTGCCAAGGGTGAGGGGAAAGCCCATGTCGGTGTGCATCACCGTGCCTTCCTGCACATTGCTGTTCTCGCCGATGGTGATGCGTTCGTTGTCGCCCCGCAGCGTCGCGCCGTACCAGACCGATGCGTTGGCCTCGAGCGTGACCTTGCCGATCAGGGTTGCCGAGTCGGCCACGAAGCTCGACTCTTCGATCTCGGGCGCATGCTCGCCCAGCTGGTAAATCGCCATGGATGTGCTCGCGGAAGGTTGAAATGCCGCTATTGTAAACCTTGCGTCCGCGCTCGTCCGGTCGCCAGCAAATGGGGCCATCTCGTGCCAAATCAAGTTCCTCGCCGTATAATGCGAACGATCGTTCTTTTTCTCCCGAGATGCCATGCACGCTTCCCGTTCCGAATTCCTGACCATCCGTGGCCTGCGCTGCCACGTGCGCCACTGGGGCCGCGCAGGCGCGCCCAAGATCTTCATGCAGCACGGCTGGATGGACGTGGCGGCCTCGTTCCAGTTCGTGGTCGACGCCCTTGCCGGCGACTGGCACGTGATCGCCTTCGATTGGCGCGGCTTCGGCCTGAGCGACCGTACCCCCGGTGACACCTACTGGTTCCCGGATTACCTGGCCGACCTCGAAGCCGTGCTCGACCATTACGCACCGGGCGAGCCCGTGAACCTGCTGGGGCACAGCATGGGCGGCAATATCGTCAGCCTGTATGCGGGCATCCGCCCGGCCCGGATCGCCAGGCTGATCAACCTGGAGGGCTTCGGCCTGCCGGCCACGCGGCCCTCGCAGGCGCCGGGGCGCTACGCCAAATGGCTGGACGAACTGCGCGCCAAGCCGGAGATGCGCGGCTATGCGTCGCTGGAAGAGGTGGCGGCGCGGCTGCAGAAGACCAATCCGCGCTTGTCGGGCGAGCGCGCGGCTTTCCTGGCGGCGCACTGGTCTGCCAGGGAAGCCGACGGGCAGTGGCGCATCCTCGGCGACCCGGCGCACAAGATGACCGGGCCGCTGCTATACCACGCCGACGAGGTGCTGGCTTGCTGGACGCAGATCACGGCGCCGGTGCTGTGGGTCGAGGCGGAAGAGACGGAAATGTGGCGCTGGATGGGGCCGAAGGAGCAGGCGCGCGCCGAGATCGACCGGCGGCGCGAGCATCTGGCCAGGGTGACGGCGCGCATGATGCCGGGGGCGGGGCATATGTTGCATCATGATCAGCCGGAGGTGTTGGCGGGGATGATCGAGGCATTTCTAATTGGGGCTGAGGTTCCGGGCTGATCAAGCAAAATTGGGTTCCGGCCTTCGCCGGAACGACGGCACTACCTTTGGCTGCGAGCGCAAGCATCGGCGACGCAATGGGAAGCGGAACAGACCATTGACGCGTACAATGGCATGTTCCATTGCTTTCGAATCAGCCTGCCATGAAAGTCGATCTCCACTGCCATTCCAGCGTCTCCGACGGCGTGCTCGCGCCCGCCGCAGTGGCGGCTTATGCCCGTAAGAGCGGCGTCGATATGTGGGCGCTCACTGACCATGATGAGGTCGGCGGCATCAAGGCGGCACGACAGGCGGCCGGCGAATTGGGCATGCGTTTCGTGGCCGGCGTCGAGATTTCGGTGACATGGGCGAATGAGACCGTGCACATCGTCGGCCTGCAGGTCGACGAAGACAACCGCGACCTGATCGCCGGCCTGGCCGCGACCCGCAACGGACGCCAGGCGCGCGCGATGGAAATCTCGGCCCAGCTGGAAAGCGCGGGCATTGCTGGCGCCTACGAGGGCGCGCTGCGCTACGTCGGCAACCCGGACCTGATCTCGCGCACCCACTTCGCGCGTTACCTGGTCGAGATCGGCGTCTGCGCGACGCCGGCCGAGGTGTTTCGCAAATTTCTCACCGAAGGCAAGCCGGGCTATGTGCCGCACCGCTGGGCCACGCTTGGGCAGGCGCTCGGCTGGATCAAGGGCGCCGGCGGCATTCCGGTGATCGCGCATCCGGGGCGCTATCCCTTCAGCGATACGGCGGAAGGGGCGCTGTTCGACGAATTCATCCAGCTCGGCGGCAAGGCGATCGAGGTGGTGACGGGGAGCCACACGCCGGACCAGTACGGCGAATATGCGGAGAAGGCGCGGCGTTACGGGTTCCTGGCGTCGCGCGGGACGGATTTCCATGCGCCGGGGGAATCGCGGGTCGAGTTTGCTGAGTTGCCGCCGCTGCCGGGTAAGCTGACGCCGATCTGGCACGATTGGTCCTGAGGGCGAAGGGGCGCCGACCCTCCCTGAGGTCGAACTTAAGTGGGCAGTCCTGCCCTTGAGTTTCGCCCATCTCATCCCTATCTTGGCACCCTGACATCGTTTTTCAGCTGCCAGGAGGCCTGTCCATGAAACGTATCGTGTTGTTCCTTGCCACCAACCTCGCCGTGGTGCTGGTGGTGTCGCTCGTGCTTAACCTGCTCGGCGTGGGCCGCGCCGTCACGGGAGAGGGAATCGACGTCGGCGCGCTGGCCGTGTTCTCGCTGGTGGTCGGCTTCACCGGTTCCTTCATCTCGCTCCTGATGAGCAAACCGATGGCCAAGTGGTCGACCGGCGCGCGCGTCATCGAGCAACCGACCAACAGCACCGAACGCTGGCTGGTCGACACCGTGCGCCGCCTGTCGGAGCGCGCGGGCATCGGCATGCCGGAAGTGGCCGTCTACGATGGCGAACCGAACGCGTTCGCCACCGGCGCCTTCAAGAATTCGGCCCTGGTGGCGGTGTCCACGGGCTTGCTGGCCAATATGAACCAGGACGAGGTCGAGGCCGTGATCGGCCACGAGGTCGCCCACATCGCCAACGGCGACATGGTCACGCTCACCCTGATCCAGGGCGTGGTCAACACCTTCGTCGTGTTCCTGGCGCGCGTGGTCGGCTTCTTCGTCGACAAGATTTTGTTCCGCAGCGAAGACCGCGGCCCCGGCATCGGCTACATGATCACCGTGTTCGTGTGCGAGATCGTGTTCGGCATCCTGGCCTCGATCATCGTCGCCTGGTTCTCGCGCCAACGCGAATTCCGTGCCGACGCCGGCTCCGCCAAGCTGCTGGGCTCGTCCGTGCCGATGCAGCACGCGCTGGCCCGCCTGGGCGGCCTGGCGCCGGGTGCGCTGCCCTCGTCGATGGCGGCCTCCGGCATTTCCGGCAGCGGCGGCGGCTGGGGCGCGCTGTTTTCCACTCACCCGCCGATGGAGCAGCGCATCGCCGCGCTGCAGGCATTGCGCTGAGCACCATTTAGAAAAAGAAAGGTAGCCGATGGCCCAGCATTTCCAGATCCATCCCGAGAATCCGCAGCCGCGCCTGCTCAAGCAGGCCGCCCAGATCATCGGCAGCGGCGGCATCGTCGCCGCGCCAACCGATTCGGCCTATGCGCTGGTCTGCCGCCTCGATGACAAGGCCGCGGTCGAGAAGCTGCGCCGCATCCGCGGCGTGGACGACAAGCATCACCTGACCCTCCTGGTGCGCGACCTGTCCGAGATCGCCCACTTCGCGCGCGTCGACAATGCCCAGTACCGCCTGCTGAAAGCCGCCATGCCCGGCCCCTACACGGTGATCCTGGAAGCGACGCGCGAAGTGCCGCGCCGCCTGTCGCATCCGTCGCGCAAGACCATCGGCGTGCGGGTGCCGGAAAACGCCATCCTGCTCGGCCTGATCGAGGAGCTGGGCGAGCCGCTGATCGGCACCACCCTGCAACTGCCGGGCGACGACCACATGCTGTCCGATCCGGACGAGGTGATCGAGCGCCTCGGCAAGCAGATCGAGCTGGTGATCGACGGCGGCGCCGGCACGCTGGAGCCGACCACGGTGGTCGACCTGACCGGACCGGCACCGGAATTGCTGCGCGAGGGCAGGGGCGATCCGGCCGCCTTCGGGCTGTAAGCTGTCCTTAAGCTTGCCTGAAGGCACGGACAGCCACCCGACAGCCTCTGATAGAATCCGGTTATGGATGAAACGATACGCAACATCGCTGTCTACGCGCTGCCCGTTCTTTTTGCGATTACCCTGCACGAAGCCGCCCACGCCTACGTCGCCCGCTATTTCGGCGACAACACCGCCTATGCCGCGGGGCGCATGACGCTCAACCCGCTGGTGCACATCGACCTGTTCGGCACCATCATCATCCCGGTGGTGCTGTACCTGACCACCGGTTTCGTGTTCGGCTATGCCAAGCCGGTGCCGATCGAGTTCAGCCGGCTGCGTAACCCGAAGCGCAATATGGCCTGGGTGGCGCTCGCCGGCCCGGGAGCCAATCTCATCATGGCGCTAGGATGGATGAGCATCTGGATCCTGCTGAGCGCGATGCACGTGCAAGAGGCATTCCCGCACAAGGTGGCGCAGGCCGGCATCTTCGTTAACCTGGTGATCTTTGCCTTCAACTTGCTGCCGATCCCGCCGCTCGATGGCGGCCGTGTGGTCACCAGCCTGCTGCCGAACCGCCTCGCCTACAAATACGCGCGGATCGAGCCCTACGGGTTCTTCATCGTCCTGGGGCTGATCTTCCTGAAAGTGCTCTCGTTCTGGCTGGTGCCGGTCATGGCCTTCGGGGAAATCGTCGTGCACCTGCTGACGTCGCCCTTGAGGCTGCTGTTGTGAAGGACATGATGAACCTGCCCGTGTCGCCGTGGGTCCAGCGCTTCGCGCCGCTGGCGCCGCGCGGCGAAGCGCTCGACCTGGCTTGTGGCAGCGGCCGCCATGCGCGGTTCCTGGCCGCAGGCGGCATGAAGGTTGTCGCGCTGGACCGCAAGGCCGAGCTGCTGGCGCCGCTGGCCGAGGCTGGCATCGCTACCCTGCAGCACGACCTCGAGGCAGAGGGCGCGGTCTGGCCCTTCGACGCGGGGCGGTTTTCCCTGATCGTGGTTACCAATTACCTGCACCGCCCGCTGTTCGCCGACCTGGCGCGCAGCCTGGCGCCGGACGGCGTACTGGTCTACGAAACCTTCGCCCAGGGCAACCAGGTCTACGGCAAGCCTTCGAATCCGGACTTCCTGCTGGCGCCCGGCGAACTGCTGGGCCTGGCCCGGGACGGCGGGCTGCAGGTGCTGGCCTACGAGGACGGCCACGTCGACCATCCGCACCCGGCCCAGGTGCAGCGTCTGTGCGCGGCGGGCCCGGCCTTCGTCAAAACCGAGGCGAAGCTCGACCATAATGTGGCCGGAAATGAGCCATAGTGGCGGGTGATCCGCTACAATCAGCGTTTTATGGTTTTTCTAAACTTACTGGCAGCGTCACGCATATGATTAAGGGCAGCATCGTAGCAATCGTCACCCCGATGTTCGAGGACGGCAGTCTTGACCGCGATTCCCTGCGCAAGCTGATCGACTGGCACATCGCGGAAGGCACCGACGGCATCGTCATCGTCGGCACCACCGGCGAATCGGCCACCGTGTCTCCGGAAGAGCACGGCGAACTGATCAAGCTTGCGGTGGAGCACGCCGCCGGCCGCATTCCGGTGATCGCCGGCGCGGGCGCCAATTCGACCGTGGAAGCCATCGCGTTGACCCGCCACGCCAAGGAAGTCGGCGCCGACGCCACCCTGCAGGTGGTGCCGTACTACAACCGTCCGACCCAGGAAGGCATGTACCGCCACTTCCGCGCCATCGCCGAGGCGGTGGACCTGCCGGTGATCCTGTACAACGTGCCGGGCCGTACCGTGGCCGACATGGCCAACGAGACCGTGGTGCGCCTGTCCGAAGTCGACAACATCGTCGGCATCAAGGACGCCACCGGCAACGTCGGCCGCGGCATCGAACTGCTGCGCAGCGTCGACAAATCCTTCGCTGTCTACTCGGGCGACGATCCGACCGCGATGGCGCTGATGTTCTGCGGCGCCGCCGGCAATATCTCCGTCACCGCCAACGTGGCCCCGCGCGCGATGCACGAGCTGTGCGCGGCCGCCATGGCCGGCGACGTGGCGCGCGCGGTGGACATCAACAACCGCGTGCTCGACCTGCACGCCAAGCTGTTCGTCGAGCCGAACCCGGTGCCGGTGAAGTGGGCGCTGGCCGAGATGGGCAAGATGCCGGCCGGCCTGCGTCTGCCGCTGGCGCCGCTGGGTTCGTCCTTCCACGCTACCCTGCGCGGCGCACTGGCCCAGGCGGGCCTTCTCTCTGCCTGAACCCGCGAGGGTTCCGGTCCTTAGTACCTGATATCGAACGACATGACTAAACGCACTAACACGACTCCTGCCGCCGCGCGCGTGCTGACGCTCACTGCGATCGCGCTGAGCGTCTCGGCCTGCACCACCATCTTCGAATCGGACAAGGTCGACTACCGCGGCGCCAAACGCGCCGCCAACCTCGAAGTCCCGCCGGACCTGACCGCGCTGCAGCGCGACAACCGCTACGCCGTCCCGGACGGCAAGGGCGTGGCCACCGCGTCCGGCATGCAGCAGCAACAGCAGGGCGGCCAGGTCAGCGGCCCGGTGGGTGGTGGCGGCGTCGGCCCGGTCGGACCGATCTCGACCGACGCCGTGAGCGTCCAGCGCAACGGCGACCAGCGCTGGCTGGTGGTCAAGCAGACCCCGGAACAGCTGTGGCCACAAGTGCGCCAGTTCTGGGAAAACCAGGGCTTCGCCATCGAGACCGAATCGCTCACGACCGGCACCATGGAAACCAACTGGGTCGAGAACCGCTCGAAGATCCCGCAGGACTTCATCCGCAACGCGATCGGCAAGGTGTTCGACCGCGCCTACTCGACCGGCGAGCGCGACAAGTTCCGCACCCGCCTGGAGCGCCTGCCGGACGGCTCGACCGAGATCTGGGTCAGCCACCGCGGCGCCGAAGAGGTGCTGCAGGGTTCGCAGAAGGAAACCACGATCTGGACCGTGCGCCCGAACGACCCGGGTCTGGAATCGCAATTCCTGAGCCGCATGGTGGCCCAGCTCACCGGCCAGAAGGAAACCAGGCAGGCCGAGACCATGGTCGCCAACGCGCCGGTGGCGGCGCCGCAGGCCAGGCTCGACGGCGGCGTGATCCAGCTGGACGAAGGCTTCGACCGCGCCTGGCGCCGCGTCGGCCTGGCGCTCGACCGCGTCGGCTTCACCGTGGAAGACCGCGACCGCGTGCAGGGCGTGTACTTCGTGCGCTACGTCGACCCGGACGCCGCGAACAAGGAAGGCTTCTTCAAGCGCCTGTTCACCTTCGGCTCGGACGAGAAGGCCAAGGAAGCGCAGCGTTATCGCGTGCTGGTCAAGGCGGAGCAGGGGGCGTCGGCTAGCCAGGTGACGGTGCAGACCAATGATGGGAAGTCGGAGACGGGTGAGACGGGGGCGAAGATTCTGCGTCTGTTGACGGATGAGTTGAAGTAATCGCTGTTTTACGTTCTCGTGAAAAACCGGCCTTTGAGGCCGGTTTTTTTATGTGTGCGTGGTTTGCATGGGAACTTGGGTTCCGGCGAAGGCCGGGATCCAATTTTGCATCCGCAGCCACTAGCCTAAAGAGCACCGACGAAAAAAAACCGGCCCGAAGGCCGGTCTTCCGAATCAAGCTCGCGCTGATTACTTGGCAGCAGCGTCAGCAGCTTGCGAAGCAGCGGTCGAAGCGGCAGCAGCAGCGTCGGCAGCGGTCGAAGCAGCAGCCGAAGCGGCAGCAGCAGCGTCAGCCGGAGCGGTGGTAGCAGCAGCGTCGGTAGCCATCGGGGTGGTGGCAGCAGCGTCGGTGGTGGTAGCAGCAGGTGCTTCGACAGCAGCCGGAGCGACCGGAGCAGCTTCTTCTTTCTTGCTGCAAGCAGCCAGAGCAACAGCCATCAGGGAAACGATCAGCAGGGATTTTTTCATGATTTTCCTTAATATCTTAAAAGTAAGTACTGCTTGTTTGAATAATAATTACCGGTAATTATTGCTCAGAGGAACTCTCGTTCTTTCGTAAGAGGCAATACTGCCGCTTAAGCAACGGAATCTCCTGACCTGATATTATAGCCAAATTTACTGAATCGCAACAGGAAACTCATGCTCCAACGAAAGCAATTTATGGCATAACAAGCTTTATCTTGTTACAAGATGCAACTGCAGCAAAATTTCGTGTAACTGTGCGGTTAACGCCCCATATTCTGGTTCGGTTGACATCACAAACCGGTAATTGTTGGCTGCAATGCCGGGCGCGATTCGGCCCAGATCGCATCGAAGCGTTGGCGCGGAATATCGACGCTTGCCGGCGTGTCGAATGCCATTTCGCCACGCATGTGGTCGCTATGAAAACGCCGCAGTACGTGCCGGTCGTCGGCGATGCAGAAGGAATCGGTGAGGTTGTGCAGCGCCTTCGGCGTCACCCGGCACTCGACCAGGTGGCTGTAGTCGCGCAGCAGGCGCAGCAGACGCGGGTAATGCCGTTCGATGTGGGCCGGCGAATGCATGGCGAGGCGCAGCACGCCGCCACGCGCCAGGAAGGCGCGCAGCAGGGTGTCAAAGTCGCTCGAGCCGAGCGGAAACACGGCGAAGTCCGGGTCGAACAGGTCGAGCGAGTGCTCGGCTGCCTGCAGGCACGCTTGCAAATGCGTGGCGAACTCGGTCCGGGTATCGAAACGCGTGCTGCTCGGTTCCTGCATGGCCTCTTCCTTCCGTAATCAGCCCAGTTCGATCCAGCCGTCCTGGTACCAGGTGTACAGCGCTTCCAGCACGTCGTCGGTCGCGTTCGCCAGGGCGGCGCCGTCGAGGCGGCGGTCGTTGGCCAGCACGTCCAGGACCGCCTTGTCGGCACGGCCGACCGCGAAGGATTCACCGTTGATGAAGACGTTCTTGCCGCGGTACAGCATCAGGGTCTTGCTCGACAGCTTCAGGCCGCGTTTGGTCGCCGCTTCCATGAACTTGCCGACCACCAGCGGCTTGGCCGGGCCGGTGAAGAACACGTTGTGCTTCGGCTCGGACAGGTACTCGCCCATGAAGATTGCCACGTCTTCCTCGTCCCAGCGCACCTTGTTGAGTTCCTCCACCATCGTGGAGAGCATTTCGCGCGGGATTTCGGCCGGGTTCTTCGCCGGCTGCAGGTCGGGGTCGGCGTAGCGGCCCGGCAGGTCGATCGAATCGGCCATGAACTGCAGGAAGGCTTCGCCCAGTTCCTGGAAGGAAGGCGAGCGGAAACCGATCGAGTAGGTCATGCATTCGCCTTCGGCCACGCCGTCGTGGGCGTAGTGGGGCGGCAGATAGAGCATGTCGCCGGGCTCGAGTACGAACTCTTCTTCCGGCTCGAAATTGGCCAGGATCTTCAGCGGCAGTCCTTCGACCACGCTCAAGTCTTCCTGGGCGCCGATGCGCCAGCGGCGCTTGCCGTGGGCTTGCAGCAGGAACACGTCGTAGGAATCGAAGTGGGGGCCGACGCCGCCGCCGTCGGTGGCGAAGCTGACCATCAGGTCGTCCAGGCGCGCATCCGGCACGAAGCGGAACTGGCGCAGCAGCTCGTCGGCGCGTCCGTCGACCAGGTTGATGCCTTGCACCAGCATGGTCCATTCGCGCTCGCTGCGCGCCGGCAGTTCGGCCAGCGGGCCGTGCTGCATGTCCCACTGGCCGTCGCGCATGGTCACCAGGCGCGATTCGACGTGGTTCAGGGTGGCGAGCTCGGCGAGCTTCTCGAATTTCAGCAAAGGCTTGAAGCCCGGAATCGCGTTACGGATCAGCAGCGGTTTCTTGTGCCAGTAATCGCGCAGGAACTGGGCGGGAGTAATATTCCCGAGTAGCTGTAATTTTTTCATGCGCCATTATAACCAGCCAGGCCAGGGCCACGACCGGGCAGGGGTTATAATCCCGACCTCACAACGAAAGGATTTGCGATGAAGATTGCCAAGGATACGGTCGTGACGGTGAACTACAAGCTGTCGGACGCCCAGAACAACCTGATCGAGGAGGGCTCCCAGCCGATGGTGTACCTGCACGGCGGCTACGAAAATACCCTGCCGAAGATCGAAGAAGAACTCGACGGCAAGGAAAAGGGCTATTCGTCGACGATCCAGGTCGAGCCGGAAGACGCCTTCGGCGACTACGACCCGGCGCTGGTGAAGGTCGAGGAGCGCAAGCGCCTGCCGGAACCGCTCGAAGTCGGCATGCAGTTCGAAGGCATGGCCGAAGGCGTGGACGAAGAGCCGACCATCTTCACCGTCACCGACATCGCCGACGACAAGGTCGTCCTCGACGGCAACCACCCGCTGGCGGGCATGGCGCTGCGCTTCGACCTGTCGGTGGTCGACGTGCGTGCGGCGTCGGACGAAGAGATCGCACATGGTCACGTGCATGGCGAGCATGGGCATCATCATGAGATGGATGATGGCGAGGAGGGGGATCATTTTCGTAGTCAGCCGCTGAACTGATTGGCGGTGCGCGCCTGCGGCGCTTTGTGGGCGCTGCGGTGACGCGACGAACTTGGATCCCGGCCTTCGCCGGGATGACGTGCTGTTGCTAACGATGGAAGTACCGTGGCGCACGATCTGGCTGTTAGCCTATAGAGCGTCGTACGCGCCACTGGCGCCGACGACTTCCGGCGAAGGCCGGAACCCAATTTTCTGTGAGCAGCCGATAGCGCCTCAGCGCACCGCCCCCAGACTGAACACCTTTTTCCCATCCCCCGCCACCCGCACCTCCACCGCGTGCGCCCCCACCGACAAGTGCCCCACATTGCCAAGCCACTCGATCCCCGGCTTCGCTTCCTTTGGCAACCCCGCACTGTCCACCACCAGCACCTGTCCCATGAACTTCGCCGCCCGCATCTGCACCTGGCGCCGTGTGTCGGCAAACCCGTCGTAAGCCGTCGGCGCCCGCTGCAACAGCGCGCGCAGGCCGTTGGCCGGCTGCAGCAAGGGTTGCATATTCCCTTCCGCGAACAGCACCACCGCGCTCACCTTGTCCTGCTTGGCGATCGCGAACAGGCGGTTCAGCCAGAAGCGGTTGGCGACGGCGCGGTCTTCGAATTCGCTGTTGCGGCCGGCTGCGGCCAGGTAGTGGTTGTTCGCCGCCGGCAGGTTGATGGTGGCGTACAGCACCTTGCCGACCTTCCAGTGCGCGTTTTCGGCATAGCTGCGAAAGCGCGGGCTGCTCGACAGGCGGGTCAGCGGCAGCTTGTCCTTGCCCAGCGATTCGGGCTCGCCGTAGAACAGTTCGCGCAGGCGGTTCAAGCGTTCGATGGCGTTGGTGCGACCTAGGGAATTGCGGCAGCCGGTCCAGTCGTTCCCCGACAGCGACACGATCACCGGGCGCTTCACCTTGTCGAACAGCTCGCGCCGCTTCTGGTAGACGCGGTCGCCGCAGGGCTCGTTCGCACCCTTGATGCCGGTGACGACGACAAACGCGAGGTCCTCGTCCTTCGCCTCGTCGAGGGTATCTTTCAAGCCGTCCTCGCCGTCGATGGCGGCGCGGTGGCCGACGACGGCGAAGTGTTGCGCATTGCCGTCCTTGTCCTTCTCCTTCTTCTTGGCCGCGGCGGCCCAGGCGCCGCCAGAGACCAGCAGCGCGGCAGCCAGCAGCGCGGTGAGAAGGAAGGGACGGCGCGCCCGCATCAGGCGGCCAGCCGTTTCAGCTCGTAGAGCCGTTCAAGCGCTTCGCGCGGCGTGAGCGCATCCGGGTCGATGGCGTCGAGCGCGGACTTCAGCGCATCGTCTTCCGGCGCACTGTCCACAAAGGTGGGCGCCGCGTCGATGTCTTCGCTCGGCGCCGCGAACAGATCGAGCTGCGGCGACGCATCCAGCGCCTGCGATTCCAGGCGCGCCAGGTGCTTGCGCGCGGCGCGGATCACGGCGGGCGGCACGCCGGCCAGCTGCGCCACCTGCAGGCCGTAGCTCTGCGAGGCCGGGCCGTCCTGCACCGCGTGCAGGAACACGATGCTGTCCTTGTGCTCGACCGCCGACAGGTGCACGTTGACCGCGCTCGGGTGGGTCTCGGGCAGCTGGGTCAGTTCGAAGTAGTGGGTCGCGAACAGCGTGAAGCTGCGGCTCGATTCGATCAGATGGCGCGCGATGGCCCAGGCCAGCGCCAGGCCGTCGAAAGTAGAGGTGCCGCGTCCCACTTCGTCCATCAGCACCAGCGAGTGCTCGGTGGCGCCGTTCAGGATGGCGGCCGATTCGGTCATCTCGACCATGAAGGTCGAGCGGCCGTTGGCCAGGTCGTCGCTGGCGCCGATGCGGGTGAAGATGCGGTCGATCGGGCCGATCGTGGCGCTGGTCGCCGGCACGTAGCTGCCCACGTAGGCCAGCAGCGTGATCAGCGCGACCTGGCGCATGAAGGTCGACTTACCGCCCATGTTCGGGCCGGTAATCAACAGCAGGCGGCGGTCGTCCGAGAGCCGGCAATCGTTGGCGATGAAGCGTTCGATCTGGTTCTCGACCACCGGGTGGCGGCCCTCATTGATGGTGAGGCAGGGCGCATCCACCAGCTGCGGCGCGCACCAGTTGTTGCGCATCGCATGGTTGGTGAGCGCCACCAGCGTATCGATCTGGGCCAGCCCGCCCGCCACCGACTGCAAGGTCGTGATGAAGGGTGCGAGTTCACCGAGCAGCACGTCGTACAGCATCTTCTCGCGCGACAGCGCGCGGTCCTGGGCCGACAGCGCCTTGTCCTCGAAGGCCTTGAGTTCGGGCGTGATGTAGCGCTCGCAGTTCTTCAGGGTCTGGCGGCGCTGGTAGTCGACCGGCACCTTGTCGGCCTGGCCGTTGGTGACCTCGATGTAGAAGCCGTGCACGCGGTTGTATTCGACGCGCAGGTTGGCGATGCCGGTGCGGGCGCGCTCGCGCGTCTCCAGGTCGACCAGGAACTGGCCGGCGTTCTCGGACAGGGCGCGCAGCTCGTCCAGTTCCGCATCGTAGCCGCGTGCGAACACGCCGCCGTCGCGCACCTGCACGCTCGGCTCTTCCGCGATCGCGCGCGACAGCAGGTCGAGGCAGGCGGCGGGCGGATCGAGCAGGTCGTGGATTTCGCGCAGCAGGGAGGTATCGCCCGGGACGAAGCAGCGCGCCACGCCTTCGCGCAGCAGCGGCAATGCTTTCAGGCCGTCGCGCAGGCAGGACAGGTCGCGCGGGCGCGCCGACAGCAGGGCGATGCGGGTGGTGATGCGTTCGATGTCGGGCACGTTGGCCAGCGTGCTCGATAAGCCGTGGGTCGCTTCCGCCTGCGCCAGCGCGGCGATCGCCTCATGGCGCGAACGCGCCACGCGCTGGTTGCGGCGCGCATGGTGCAGCCAGTGCCGCAGCAGGCGCGAACCCATCGCGGTGCGGCAGCCGTCCAGCAGCGAGAACAGGGTCGGCGATTCCTGGCCGCGGATGGTTTCGGTCAGCTCCAGGTTGCGGCGGGTGGCGGCGTCCAGGCCGATGTATTCGTTTTCCTGTTCGCAGGCCAGGCTCTTCACGTGCTGCAGGCCGCGTCCCTGCGTTGATTGCGCATAGCGCAGCAGCGCGCCGGCCGCGCCGAAGGCGGCGCCGAGGCCGTCCGCGCCGAAGCCGGTGAGGGTGGCCACGCCCAGCTGGTCGAGCAGGGCCTGGTGGCCCTTCAAGACATCGAAGTGCCACTCCGGCATGCGCTGGGTGTGCGCGACCGGCTCGGATTCGAACAGGTCGGCGCAGTCCGCGCGCAGGATCTCGGCCGGCGCGATGCGCTCGAGTTCATGCGCCAGGCGCGATTCCACCGCGCGCTGTTCGCCGGCGAACTCCATCAAGCGCAGCACGCCGCTGGCCAGCGACAGCCAGGCCATGCCGACCGTGATCGTCTTGCGCTGGCTGTGCATGCACAGGGCCAGCAGCGGGCGCTCGGCTTTTTCGGGGAGCAGGTCGCTGTCGGTCAGGGTGCCCGGGGTGACCACGCGCACCACCTTGCGTTCGACCGGGCCTTTACTCAGGGCCGGGTCGCCGATCTGCTCGCAGATCGCGCAGGATTCGCCGATCTTGACCAGCTTGGCCAGGTAGCCGTCCAGCGAGTGGAACGGCACGCCGCACATCTTGATCGGCTCGCCTTCGGACTTGCCGCGCGCGGTCAGGGTGATGCCGAGCAGGCGCGCGGCCTTTTCGGCGTCGTCGAAGAAGAGTTCGTAGAAGTCGCCCATGCGGTAGAAGACCAGCATGGACGGGTAGTCCGCCTTGATGCGCAGGTACTGCTGCATCATCGGGGTGTGCTTTTCCGTCGCGCTGCTCTTGAGCGCGGCGGCGTTGATTTCGGAGGGAGCGTTCATCTCAATGGTGATCGTGCGGCAAAGCGGGGGCGTGGCCAAGGCTTGCCATTTTACCGCGATCCGTTGAGCTCAGACCGTGAAACAGGAGAGGAAGGATGAATTCCGCCGAGTGACCGATGATGGGCCGCCGGGTGGCGGACATGCTGTTCGCTCCAGCAATGATAGTAGTCGGATCTATCACAAATCAGCTAGCGTTCGTCCGACAGGGGGATGCTCCGTAAGCTGGCACTATTGACGAGCACCTACTGATTACGATCTGGCTATGTAGAAAACAGGACGACATATTTATGCCAAGTCGAACATCGCCCTCATCAAGAACGCAACGCGAAGGTCCTTATTGCGGCCGGACCAGTGCAGGAAGTGGTGCCCGCAAGCATGTTCATAGCCGCACTGGGTGCAGGTTCGCACCCACCACAGGAAGTGCAGAGCTGGAAGCCGCGTGCCGAAGAATTAGACGTGAACACTCCTGATACGGATGAATGCCCTGTCGGAAAATCTTACAATTGAGGATGGGAGCGGAACGTTATCGCGGCCAAGCATTTGTATTTATTAGGAATCTGCTACATGGTGCGAATCTTGCTTTAGCGTAAGAAGTCCAAGGAGATTTCTTATGAAAGCAATGACTTCGTTTTTTATAGCTGCGATCATGACGCTGGCGTCGGCAGCGGCCCATGCCGAGCTGATCGTTACCGACACTACCTATCGCGACTACGACAAGTCGTTTGGCTACGTCAGCTTCAACGTGACCAGCCATGGCACGATCAACGACGTGAACGTGGCTGTCGAGTTCTCGAAATGCGACAACCCCTACATCGATCCTGAGGGCAGCCGCTGCATCGGCCAGGGCACGCCCTTCGAAAACGAAATCGTCATGCGCCTGATCGGCCCCGATGGCCGCGTGGTCAACCTCATCGAGGAAGATACCTTCGATCAGGGCGACACAGCCGGCATCGGCCGCATCACCATGACCTTCACCGACGAGGGACAGGCCCTGGGCAAGCGCGTGCAGGCCGGCGCCTTCCGCCCGCTCGGGCAGCTGAGCATGTTCGACGGCATGGACATGTTCGGCGAGTGGCGGCTGTATGTCGAGGACACCTTCGGCAGCGATCCGCTGGAAGTGTTTTCCTCGAGCCTGATCTTCAACAGCGTGGAACCCCCGCCGGCCGATGTGCCGGAACCGGGCAGCCTGGCCGTGTTCGGCGCGGGCATGTTCGCGCTCGGCGCGCTGCGCCGCCGCCAGCGCCGCGCCATCTAAACGAGCGCTGGCTCAGGCCAGCATGATCGATCCCGTCACCGCCGGCTTGCCGCCGGCCGCCACCACGAATTCGCGCGCCGCCGCGTCGAACGACAGCGACACGCTGCTTCCCAGCGCCACCGGCATGCGGAAGCGGCAGTCGATGGCGCGCGCGTGCTTTCCTGTTTCCTGTTCCAGCGCCGCGCAGCCCGCGGCCAGGGTATGCATGCCGTGGATGATCGGCGCGCGCATGCCCATCAGGCGGGCGCTCCAGCCGGCCAGGTGGATCGGATTCCAGTCGCCCGACAGCCGCGCATAGCGGCGGCCGGCAGCCGCATCCAGCCTCCACTGCGCAAGCGCCGGTCCTTGCGGTGCGGCCGCATCTTCATGCCGCTTGCCGCCGCCCGCGCCGCGCCGGACCAGGTAGGTGCTGGTGCAGCTGAACACCGGCTCGCCATCGGCGCTGCCGGTAGTCTCCAGCACGCAGCGCAGGGCGCCGCTGGACGATGGTGGCGGAAAGCGCAGCACGGTCTCGATCAGCAGCGCCTGGCCGGGCACGGGTTCGCAGTGCGCGCGCAGCGCATTGTCCATGTGGACGAGACCGGCGATCCGGAAGGGAAAGCCCGGCGCCAGCATGGTCGCGAGATGGGCGCGCTGGGCCGGCAGATACCACCACGTCAGTGGAATGCGGGCATCGTCGAAACCGAAGGCGGTGCGATAGCGGGCGATCTCGTCCAGCGGCAGATGGTCGAGACGATAGGCGCTGGTGAGTTCCGTGGCCGGAGCAGGATGCCGCGGGCGCTTGCACAGCACCCGCAGCAGCAGGGAGACACCCATGGCCGGCAGCGCCGGCACATGGGAAAGTGAATCGCGCTTCAACCCTCGGCGACGCGCTGCGCGATGTGCGCCAGGGCTTTGTCGACCTGGTCGATCAGGATCAGGCACAGGTCGCCCGATTCCAGGCGCGACAGGGCGCGGTCGATGGCAACGAATTCGCCGTCGATCTCCTCGACGTGGCTGGCGCGGGTGGCGCCATCCAGGCCTTTACGGAGCAGGGCGATGACTTCGCCGTCGGCGCGGCCGCGCTGGCACTGGTCCTGGTACAGCAGCACGTCATCGAAGGCCTGGCCCAGGATCTGCGTCTGCTGCGTGATGTCCTGGTCGCGGCGGTCGCCCGCGCCGCTGATCACCACCGAGCGGCGCTTGGCCGGCATCGCCTCGACCGCACTGGCCAGCGCCGCGATGGCGTCCGGGTTGTGGCCGTAGTCGGCGATCACGGTGGCGCCGCGGTAGTCGAACACATTGAAGCGGCCCGGCGCGTTGTCGCTTTCGCCAACAAAAGTCTTGAGGCCGACGCGGATGCGGTCCCAGTCGATGCCCACCGCCCAGGCGGCGGCCACCGAGGCCATCACGTTCTCGACCTGGAAGCCGACGGCGCCGCCGCGGGTGATCGGCACGTCGCCAAGCGGAATGCGCATCTCGAACTTGCCCTGCGCCGCCACCAGCTGGCCGTCTTCGACGAAGACGACGCGGCGGCCCTGGGCGCGGTGCATCGCCATGATGCCGTTGCTGACGTCCTGGGCGAAGAAGGTGACGTCGCCGCGGGTGGTCTCGGCCATCGCCGCCACCACTGGGTCAGCCGCGTTCAGCACGGCCATGCCGCCGACCGCCACGTTCTGCACGATCACGCGTTTCAGTACCGCCAGGTCTTCCAGCGTGGTGATGTAGTTCAGGCCCAGGTGGTCGCCCGCGCCGATATTGGTCACCACCGCCACCTGGCAGCGGTCGAAGGCCAGGCCTTCGCGCAGCAGGCCGCCGCGCGCGGTCTCGAAGACGGCGGCGTCGACGTCCGGGTGCAGCAGCACGTTGCGCGCGCTGCGCGGGCCCGAGCAGTCGCCGCTGTCGATGCGGCGGCCTTCGATGTAGACGCCGTCGGTGTTGGTCATGCCGGTGCGCAGGCCCGATGCGGTGAGCAGGTGGGCGATCAGGCGCACGGTGGTGGTCTTGCCGTTGGTGCCGGTGACGGCGACCACCGGGATGCGGCCGTCGTCGCCTTCGTCGAACAGGGTCGAGACGATGGCTTCGCCGATCGGACGCGCCTTGCCGAAGGAGGGCGACAGGTGCATGCGCAGGCCCGGCGCGGCGTTGACTTCGACGATGCCGCCGTGCTGTTCCTCGATCGGTTTCAGCACGCTGTCGCAGACCAGGTCGACGCCGCAGATGTCCAGTCCCACCATGTGGGCGGCCGCGATGCAGCGCGCCGCGACTTCCGGGTGCACGTCATCGGTCACGTCGGTAGCGGTGCCGCCGGTCGACAGGTTGGCATTGTTGCGCAGGACCACGCGCTGGCCCTTGTCGGGGACCGAGTCTGCGCCCATGCCGCGCGCGGCAAGCGTCGCCAGCGCGATGTCGTCGAAGCGGATCTTGGTGAGCGAGGTGGAATGGCCCTCGCCGCGGCGCGGGTCCTTGTTCACTTCTTCCACCAGCTGGCGCACCGTGTGCACGCCGTCGCCGACCACGAAAGGCGGGTCGCGGCGCGCGGCGGCCACCAGCTTGTCGCCGATGACGAGCATGCGGTAGTCGTGGCCCGGCAGGTAGCGCTCGACCAGGATGTCGTCGCGGAATTCGGAGGCCGTGTGGAAGCCCGCGGTCAGCTGCTCCCTGGTGGTGACGTTGACCGTCACGCCCTTGCCCTGGTTGCCGTCCTTCGGCTTGATCACGACCGGCAGGCCGATCTCCAGCGCCGCGGCCCAGGCGTCTTCCGGGTCGCTCACGCTGCGGCCCATCGGCACCGGCACGCCGGCGGCGTCGAGCAGCTTCTTGGTCAGTTCCTTGTCCTGGGCGATGGTCTCGGCGATCGCGCCGGTGGCGTCGATCTCGGCGGCCTGGATGCGGCGCTGGCGGCTGCCCCAGCCGAACTGCACCAGGCTGCCCTCGGTCAGGCGGCGGAAGGGAATGTTGCGGGCCACGGCGGCCTGCACGATCGAGCCGGTAGAGGGGCCGAGGCGCACGTCCTCGTCGACCTCGCGCAGCTTCGCCAGGGCGGCGGCCAGGTCGAAGGGAGCATCCCTGCGGGCGGCGTCGATCAGCTCCTGCGCCAGTTCGAGCGCCAGGCGGCCGACGTCTTCCTCGCTGTACTCGACCACCACCTGGTAGATGCCGGGTTCGACGGTGGCGGTGGTACGGCCAAAGGTCACCGGGCAGCCGGCTTCCTCCTGCAGCACCAGGGCCACGCGCTCGAGCACGTGGGCCATCGACACGCGGTCGTCATGGCCGAGCGGCTGCAGGTGGCCCAGCTGCGGAAGACGTGCGCGCAGGCGCATCGGGAAGCCGGCCAGGTCGCCGACCGATTCTTCTTCCGGCGTGCACGACACGACCGCCTCGACCGAGGTGTGGTGGCTCCAGAGGTTGGGGCCACGCAGGGCCCGTACGCGAGATACTTCCATAAACCGTTCGTCCTTTCGCGGCGTCCTCCCGTCATGCGGGGAAGGGCGCCAGTGCCCGGCATGGCCGCCGGGCGGTGTCAATTTTTCTTGTTACGCTTTCCTGGGCGTGGCGTCGAATGCGCGCAGGCCGCCGCAGATCAGGTCCGATGGCACGCCCAGCGCCCAGGCCGCGGCCACCGCCGCCAGCACGCTGTCCGGATGCTTCACGGTCGCCGGCTGGATCTTCGACAGGTCGAGCAGCAGCGATTCGTCCGCGCCTTCCGCCAGCACGATGCGGTTGTCGCGCACGAACACGATCCGCTCGCCCTGCGCGCGGTGCGCCGCCATGACCGGGTTGTGCTCGTCGAGCGCATAGAAGATCACACGGCCATCCGACAGTTCGGCCAGCGCCGCGACGCGCTCGTTGGCCGCGTTCAGCACGGCCGCGCCTTCCGGCAGGATCACGTCGACCTGGCTGCGGATCACGTTGTACTGCGAATCCTCGTCGCGGATGTAGAACTCGTCCAGGCCGTCCAGGCCTTCCATGTCGGTGACGATGCCGACCAGGCAGCGGTCGTAGGGCAGGCCTTCAGCCAGGATGGTGCGCGCGTTCGATTCGAACACGGCGGTCTGCACGGTGCGGTTGATCAGCAGGCGCTGGCCGGCTTCGAAGCCGGTGGAATCGCGGTTCGACACTTTGCGCGCGTCGAGGTACAGGCCTTCGCCGTTGGCCACGCCGACGTGCTTGCCGGTGATGTGGACCAGGCAGCCGACCAGGCGCGCGATCAGGCTCGCGCCGAGCGTGCCGGTGACGCCGACCACCGGGATGCGGCCGGTTTCCTCCGGAGCGAACAGGTTGTCGACGATCGCCTTGCCGACGTTGCGCGCTCTGCCGCTGGCCGGCTTGATGTGGGCCAGCAGACCCGGGCTCGAATTGACTTCGATGATGGCGCCGCGCTGCTCGGCCAGCGGACGCGAGATGTCCTCGCACACCAGGTCGATGCCGGCGATGTCGAGGCCGACCACGCGCGCCGCCAGCGCCGCCACGTGGGCGACTTCGGGGTGGACCAGGTCGGTGACGTCGTCGGCGACGTTGCCGTTCGGCTGGATCAGCACCTTCCGGCCGGCCTGAGGGACGGAATCCGGCGTGAGGCCCTGGCGCTTCAGGTCCAGCATGATCTCGTGGTCGTGCGGGTGGACGCGGCCGAGCGGGAATTCCTCGCTCTCGCCGCGGCGCGGGTCGGTGTTGATCTGGCTGTCGCACAGCTGCAGCACGGTCGATGTGCCGTCGCCCGTGACCCACAGCGCTTCGCCCCGCGCGGCGGCGACCACTTCGCGGCCGACCACCAGCAGGCGGTGTTCGTTGCCGGGAATGAAGCGCTCGACCAGCACCGAGCGGCTAGCGCCCGCTTCCGAGGCGATCGCATAGGCGGCCACCACGTCGGCCTCGCTCATCAGGTTCAGGGTCACGCCGCGGCCGTGGTTGCCGTCGACCGGTTTCAGGACCACCGGCAGGCCGATGTCCTGGGCTTCTTCCCAGGCTTCTTCCGCGCTGCGCACCAGCGCGCCTTCCGGCACCGGCACGCCGCAGGAGGACAGCAGGGTCTTGGCCAGGTCCTTGTCGCTGGCGATGCCTTCGCCGATGGCGCTGGTGCGGTCGGTCTCGGCGGTCCAGATGCGGCGCTGCGCGGCGCCATGGCCGAGCTGGACCAGGTTGCCTTCGGTCAGGCGGATCGAGGGGATGCGGCGCTCGGTGGCGGCGTCGACGATGTGGGCGGTCGAGGGGCCCAGGCACCAGCGGTCGACCAGGTCGGTCAGCTGCGCCACGGTGGCCGGCAGGTCGAAGGGCGTGTCGTTGACGGCCGCCATGAGGAGGTCGTGGCCGGCCTGCAGGGCGGCGCGGCCGACGGTCTCGTCGCGGGTGCGGAAGGCCATCTTGTAGATGCCGTGCTCGCCGGTCGAGCGGGTCTTGCCGAAGCCGGTCTTCATGCCGGCCAGGTTCTGCAGCTCGAGCACGATGTGCTCGAGGATGTGGCCGGCCCAGGTGCCGCTGTCCAGACGCTCGATGAAGCCGCCGCGGTGGCCGACGCCGCAATGGTGCTCGACCAGGCCAGGCAGCCAGGCGGTCAGGCGTTCGGTGAAGCCGGGCAGCAGGTTCGAGGGGTAGTCTTCGAGTTCGCCGATGTCGATCCAGGCTTCGATCACCGGTCGATAGGTCCAGATATTCGGGCCGCGAAGATGGTTCACGCGGAGGAACTTGATGTCGTTCTTCTTGTTCATGAAGTTTGTTTGCCGGCGCCAGCCTTGTCGGCCATCCCCGGCGTTTCACCCTTGTTTGACTGCCTGCCGCTACGGTACCCAAAGCGTGTTTACCGGAGCGCACATCATGTATACTTGCCGGCCCGCAGCATGCCGGGCCGAAACCTTTACCTCCAGCACCGTTCCCTGTCATCCAAAGAATACGTTGAAACGTTATGCCTGTTTGTGGAGCATTTCACGCAAACAGGCACCCGGTGCTCTTCGTGCGCTGGCGAGCCGACTGCCTTGTCCTCCCCCTACCAGAATGAAAGCCTGATCTCGGGCGCAATACATGACAACTCAACAACTTGCTATTCCGTCGTCCCTGGCGGTATCCGCCGGACTCTTGCCAGAACACTGGCAAAGTGACGTCACGAAACAGCTTGCACCAGGGGAAAACGTTTTGGCCAGCGTGGAGGTTGACCTCGACGCGAAATTACGTTTCACCAAGGGCCTGGTGGTGGTCACGAACCACCGCCTGCTGGCGCGCGCACCGGGCGAGGAGACGTGGCGCGACTGGGCCTATCGCCCCGGCCTGGCGCTGCGCCACCATGACCACGCCGGCATCGGCCACCTCGAACTGGTCGACGAGCACAGCCGCCTCGGCGCCTGGCGCTTCACCCTCGGCCAGAATCTGAACGCGACGCGCGTCGCCGATCATTTCGCCGAGCAGGCGAAAAGCCAGGCCACCGGCGTGCCGGTGGTGCCGCCGGAGCAGCATACTTGCCCAAGTTGCAAGGCGCCGCTCGATGCCGACGACGCCGAGTGCGCGGTCTGCGCCAAGGTGCTGCACACGCCGCCCTCGACCTGGACCCTGTTCCGCCTGTGGCGCTTCGCCAGGCCCTATAAAGTCCAGCTGCTGATCGGCTTCCTGCTGATGGTGGGGTCGACCGGCGCCCACATGATCCCGCCGTACCTGACCAAGCCGCTGATGGACAACGTCCTGATCCCGTACCAGAACGGCCAGGCCATCGACGTCTCGCTCGTCTATTTATATATGGGCGGCCTGTTCGGGGCCTCGCTCTTGGCCTGGGCGCTGGGCTGGGGCAAGACCTATGTGCTGGCGCTGGCCTCGGAGCGCATCAGCGCCGACCTGCGCTCGACCACCTACGAGCACCTGCTGCGGCTGTCGCTCGAGTTCTTCGGCGGGAAGCGCACCGGCGACCTGATGTCGCGCATCGGCAGCGGCTCGGACCGGATCAGTGTCTTCCTGTCGCTGCACCTGCTCGACTTCCTGTCGGACGTTCTCCTGATCATCATGACGGGCGTGATCCTGTTCAGCATGAACCCGTGGCTGGCGCTGGTGACCCTGGTCCCGCTGCCCTTCATCGCTTGGATGATCCACGTGGTGCGCGACCGGCTGCGCACCGGTTTCGAGAAGATCGACCGGGTCTGGGGCGAAGTGACCAACGTGCTGGCCGATACCATCCCCGGCATCCGCGTGGTGAAGGCCTTTGCCCAGGAAAAGCGCGAGGCGCGCCGCTTCCGCGAAGCCAATAAACACAACCTGGCCGTCAACGACAAATTGAACAAGGTCTGGTCGCTGTTCTCGCCGACGGTGTCGCTGCTGACCGAGATCGGCCTGCTGGTGATCTGGTGCTTCGGCATCTGGCAGGTGTCGCAGGGCGACATCACGGTCGGGACGCTGTCCGCCTTCATCGCCTACAGCGGGCGCTTCTACGTGAAACTCGACTCGATGAGCCGCATCGTGTCCGTCACCCAGAAATCGGCCTCGGCCGCCAAGCGCATCTTCGACATCCTCGACCACGTCTCGAGCGTGCCGGACCCGGTCAATCCTGTGAAGGTCGACAAGGTAGAGGGCAATATCGAGCTGCGCGAAGTCGGTTTCCGCTACGGTAACCGCGCGGTCAACCGCGGCATTTCGCTCAACATCAAGGCCGGCGAGATGGTCGGCCTGGTGGGGCATTCGGGTTCGGGAAAGAGCACGCTGGTCAACCTGATCTGCCGCTTCTACGACGTGGCCGAGGGCGCGATCCTGCTCGACGGGCAGGACATCCGCACGTTTGCCGTGAGCGACTACCGCCGCAACATCGGCCTGGTGCTGCAGGAGCCCTTCCTGTTCTTCGGCACCATCGCCGAGAACATCGCCTACGGCAAGCCGGGCGCGACCCGCGAAGAAATCATCGCGGCGGCGCGCGCGGCCCACGCCCACGAGTTCATCCTGCGCTTGCCGCAGGGCTACGATTCGATGGTGGGCGAGCGCGGCCAGGGCCTGTCGGGCGGCGAACGCCAGCGCATCTCGATCGCGCGGGCGCTCCTGATCGATCCGCCGATCCTGATCCTGGATGAGGCCACGTCCTCGGTGGACTCGGAGACCGAAAAGGAAATCCAGAAGGCGCTCGACAACCTGGTGCAGGGCCGCACCACGATCGCCATCGCCCACCGCCTGTCGACCCTGCACCGGGCCGACCGCCTGGTGGTGCTGGACCGCGGCGTGGTGGTGGAAGAGGGCAGCCACGACGAGCTGATGGCGCGCGAGGGCGCCTACCACCGTCTCTACGAAGCGCAGGCGCGCAACGTGGACCAGGACCCCGACGACAAGGAATAAGAAGATGAGCGTGAATTTTCAACTGCGCCGCGACCCGTTCGGCAAGCTGGTGCTGACGACAAGCGAGGGTGAAGAGCACGTGGGGGTCATCCCGGTGCGCGCCTTTCCGATCCAGGCGCCGACCCGCGGCATCTCGCTGGTGCGCGACGGCGGCAAGGAAGCGGCCTGGATCGACGACCTGGCCGACGTGCCGGAACAGATCCGCGCCCTGGTCCAGGAAGAGATCGAGGGCCGCGAATTCATCCCCGAAATCCTCACCATCAAGGACGTGTCGAGCTTCGCCACGCCCTGCACCTGGTACGTGAAGACCGACCGCGGCGACACCGAGTTCGTGCTGAAGGTGGACGAGGACATTCGCCGCGTAGGCGAGACCTCCCTGCTCATCGCCGACAACCACGGCATCAACTTCCTGGTGCGCGACATGTTCCGCATCGATAAGCACAGCCGCAGGATCCTCGACCGCTTCCTGTAAGGCGCGGCGCTTCCGTTCCACATGCTATCGTCGCCCTTCTGAACAGGGGAGGCGATGATGAAGCGGACGGCACTGGTGGTGGGGGCGAGCGGGATCGGCGGCAACTATACGGCGCGGGCGCTGCTGGCGCAGGGGTGGACGGTCCACGGACTGGCGCGCCGGCCCGATACGCGCATCCCCGGCTTGCAGCCGGTCGCGGCCGACCTGCTCGACCCGGCCAGCCTGGCAAGTGCGCTGGCAGACGTGGCGCCAACCCACGTGTTCATTACGACCTGGATGCGCCAGGACACCGAAGCCGAGAACATCCGCGTCAACGCCGCCATGGTGCGCAACCTGCTCGACGCCTTATCGGGCAAGGGCACGGTGCGCCACGTGGCGCTGGTCACGGGCCTCAAGCATTACCTCGGGCCGTTCGAGGCCTACGCCGCATCCGGCACCTTGCCCGACACGCCGCTGCGTGAAAGCCAGCCGCGTCTGCCGGTCGAAAATTTCTACTATGCGCAGGAAGACGAGGTCTATGCCGCGGCCGCGCGCGACCGCTTCAGCTGGACCGTGCACCGGCCGCATACCGTCATCGGCATGGCGGTCGGCAATGCGATGAACCTCGGCACCACGCTGGCTGTCTACGCCACCATCTGCAAGGAGACCGGGCGTCCCTTCCAGTTCCCCGGCTCGGCCGCGCAGTGGAACGGCCTGTCCGACGTCACCGATGCGCGCATGCTGGCCAGGCAGCTGGTCTGGGCGGCGGACACCGACGCGGCGCGCAACGAAGCTTTCAACATCGTCAACGGCGACCTGTTCCGCTGGAGCTGGCTGTGGGGCCGCATCGCCGAGTTCTTCGGCGTGCAGGCTGCGGGCTTCAACGGAACCGTGCAGCCGCTGGAGGCCGCGATGGCGAACGACGCGGGCGTGTGGTCGGACATCGCGGCCCGCCACGGCCTGGCCGAATCGGACCTCGGCCGACTGGCGTCGCCCTGGCACACCGACCTGGACTTGGGGCGCCCGATCGAAGTCATGACCGACATGGCGAACAGCCGGAGGCTCGGCTTCAGCGCTTACCAGGCCACGGACGACTCCTTCTTCGACCTGTTTGGCCAGTTGCGCGCCGCCCGCCTGATCCCATGATGCCGGGCGCGCCACGCGATTGACCCGCATCCACGGCTGGCCTGCGTACGCGCGCCCACATACCGGGCGCCGGATCGCAGGTAGAGTCGGCAATCATTGCCAACGAGGAGTCACCATGGATTCGATCAACCGTAACCAGCCCGAAAACAACCGCCGCGACCTGAGCGGGCAAGAGGCGGCCGAGCGCCTGCGCGAGATGGCGAAGGACGCCGACTCCTGCTTCTTCGTGACCCAGAACGGCCAGGGCGACAGCCGCGGTGTGCGCCCGATGAGCTTCCGCGAGGCCGACGAGGCCGGCCACCTGTGGTTCCTGAGTTCCAACGACAGCCACAAGAACGCCGAGATCGAGGCGAATCCCACCGTGAAGCTCTACTTCCAGAAGAACGCCCATGCCGGCTTCGTCGAAGTCGAGGGTCACGCCGAGATCGTGACCGATCGCCAGCGCATCAAGGACCTGTGGAACTTCATGCTGAAGACCTGGTTCACCGAGGGCGAGGACGACCCGCGCATCACCGCGATCCGCGTCACCCCGCGCCGCGGCTACTACTGGGACAACAAGCATGGCGACGTGGTCGCCGGCGCCAAGGTGGCGGTCGGCGCCGTGATCGGCAAGACGCTCGACGATTCGATCGAAGGCACGCTGACTTTCTAAAGGCATGGCGCACGTCGTCGTCGTCACCATCGGTTCGGCCGGCGACCTGTTTCCCTTCATGCGCCTGGCCCTGGCGCTGCGCGAACGCGGCCAGCGGGTCACCATGCTGGGACCGGAGCAGCACCGGCCCTACGTTGCGCCGACCGGCCTGGCCTTCCACGGCCTGCCGGCCGACGAGGCGGTGCTCGACCATCCGGACCTGTGGCATCCGACGCGCGGCCTGGCAGTGGTCTGGCGCGCCACGCGTCCGGCCATGGCGCGCATTCCCGATATCGTCGGCGCGCTGCCGGCGGACGAGCAGGTGCTGCTGCTGGCCCATCCGCTGGCATTGCCGGAAGCGGACCTGTGCCGCGCGCGCCGGCCGGGCCTGAAGGTGGCGGCGGCTTATCTCGCGCCATCGAACCTGCCCACGGTGCACGATCCGCTGCTGCTCGGCCCTTACCCCGTGCCGCGCTGGGTGCCGCTGGGCGCGCGGCGCTGGCTATGGCGCAAACTCGGTGATGCGCTCATTAATCCAGTGGCGCTGCCGGACGTGAACGCGGCGCGCGTCGCCTCCGGCCTGGCGCCGGTGACGGACCTGATCCGGCACGTCGGCGAAGTGCCGGACCTGTCGCTGACCCTGTTCCCGGCCTGGTTCGCACCCGCACCGCCGGACTGGCCGCGGCCGCTGGCGGAGGGCGATTTTCCGCTCTACGATCCGTCGCCGGAGACGGAACTGTCGCCTGCGATCACGCGTTTCCTGGAAGCGGGGCCACCGCCGGTCGTGTTCACGCCGGGGACTGGCAACCGCCAGGCGGCGGCCTACTTCCGCGCTGCCGTGGACGCCTCGAGCCGTCTCGGCCTGCGCGCCATCCTGCTCACTCCGCACCGCGAGCAGCTTCCCGGCGCCTTGCCTTCTTCAGTGCTATGGCAAGACTACGTGCCGCTGCGCCTGCTGCTGCCTCACGTCGCGGCGCTGGTCCACCACGGGGGCATCGGCACCACGGCCGAAGCCCTGCGCGCCGGCACGCCGCAGCTGGTGGCGCCGCTGGCGCACGACCAGTTCGACAATGCCGCTCGCGTCGCTGCGCTGGGTGTCGGGACTCACCTTCGTGCGTCCCGCTTGACCACTGGCCGCCTGATCCCGGCATTGCGGCGCGTGAGCGGGCCTACGATCGCCACGCGGGCGAAGGAGGTGTCCAGCAGGTTCCAGGGGAGCAACGGAATCGAGGCGGTGATCGAGCGCCTGCTCATGCTTTTCTAGGGTGGGCGATCCTGCCGGCCCTACGTGGGGAAACGCACCGTCAAGCGGCCAGGAGGAGGCGAGAATGCCCCATCGAAGTCCGTATCGGCGGGAGAGCGCATGCGCAACAAGGAACAGCAAACCAGGCCAACCGACCATTCCGGCGAGCGCCGCGAAGGCTACGTGCGCGTGCGCGGCGCCCGCGAACACAACCTGAAGGACGTCGACGTCGATATCCCGCGCGGCGCCCTGGTCGTGTTCACCGGCGTGTCCGGCTCCGGCAAATCCTCGCTCGCCTTCGGCACCCTGTATGCCGAAGCCCAGCGGCGCTACCTGGAATCGGTCTCGCCCTACGCGCGCCGCCTGTTCCACCAGATGCCGGTGCCGGAAGTCGACGAGGTCGACGGCCTGCCGCCGGCGGTGGCGCTGCAGCAGCAGCGCGGCTCGCCGACGGCGCGTTCCTCGGTGGGCAGCGTCAGCACGCTGTCGAATTCCCTGCGCATGCTGTACTCGCGCGCCGGCGACTATCCGCCCGGCCAGGAGATCCTGTACGCCGAATCGTTC
This sequence comes from Massilia phyllostachyos, assembly GCF_021044825.1. Lineage (GTDB taxonomy): Bacteria > Pseudomonadota > Gammaproteobacteria > Burkholderiales > Burkholderiaceae_D > Telluria > Telluria phyllostachyos. The sequence continues at coordinate 1,363,703 of NZ_JAJNOC010000001.1, forward strand.
TCGCCGAACACCCCGGAAGGCGCCTGTCCGCAGTGCTCGGGCCTGGGCCGGGTCTACGAAGTCACCGAGCAGTCGCTGGTGCCGGACGATACGCTCACCATCCGCGAGCGCGCGGTGGCGGCATGGCCGCCGGCCTGGCATGGCCAGAACCTGCGTGACATCCTGGTCACGATGGGCTACGACGTCGACACACCCTGGCGCGACTTGCCGAAGAAGGACCGCGACTGGATCCTGTTCACCGACGAGACCCCGACCGTGCCGGTCTACGCCGGCCTGACGCCGAAGGAAACCAAGGCGGCGCTCAGGCGCAAGGACACGCCCAGCTACCAGGGCACCTTCACCGGCGCGCGCCGCTACGTGCTGCAGACTTTCGCGAATACCGAGAGCGCGTCGATGAAGAAGCGGGTGGCGCGCTACATGGTCAGCACCGAATGCCCGCTGTGCCGCGGCAAGCGCCTGCGCCGGGAAGCGCTGGCGGTCACCTTCGCCGGCATCGACATCATGGAACTGTCGCGCATGCCGCTGGCGCGCCTGGCCGATCTCTTGACCCCCTATGCGGCGGGGCAGGCCAAGGTCGACAAGGCGCGCGCGAAGGAACATCCGGAACAGATGATCGTCACCCAGCGCATCGCCCAGGACCTGTGCGCGCGCTTGCAGGTGCTGCTCGACCTGGGCCTGGGCTACCTGGCGCTGGAGCGCAGCACGCCAACCCTGTCGCCGGGAGAATTGCAGCGCCTGCGCCTGGCGACCCAGGTGCGTTCCAACCTGTTCGGCGTGGTTTACGTGCTGGACGAGCCCTCGGCCGGCCTGCATCCGGCCGACACCGAGGCCCTGCTCGATGCGCTGGCCCAGCTGAAAAGCGCCGGCAACTCGCTGTTCGTTGTCGAGCACGCGCTGGACGTGATCCGGCGCGCCGACTGGATCGTCGACGTCGGGCCGCAGGCCGGCGAGCGTGGCGGGCAGGTGCTGTACAGCGGCGTGCCGGACGGCCTCAGGAAGGTGGAAAGCTCGCAGACCCGCCATTACCTGTTCAACGAGAAGCCGCTGGCGCCGCGCACCCCGCGCGAACCCGCGGACTGGCTGCGCCTGGAGGGCGTGCGCCGCAACAACCTGGACGGCATCAGCGCGGCATTCCCGCTCGGCGTGCTCACCGCCGTGACCGGCGTGTCCGGCTCCGGCAAATCGAGCCTGGTGAGCCAGGTGCTGGTCGAGCTGGTCGGCGCCGCGCTCGGCCAGGGCGCGCCGGAAGGCGAGGGCGCCGAGCCGGAAGAGCCGGGCCTGGAACAGGAAGCCGCGCTGCCGCTGGAAGGCCGCATCGTCGCCGGCATGGAAAATGTGCGGCGCATGGTGCGGGTCGACCAGAAGCCGATCGGCCGCACGCCGCGCTCGAATCTCGCCACCTACACCGGCCTGTTCGACGGGGTGCGCAAGCTGTTCGCCGCCACGCCGGATGCGAAGAAGCGCCGTTTCGACGCCGGGCGCTTTTCCTTCAATGTGGCGAAGGGGCGTTGCGAGCACTGCGCGGGCGAGGGCTTCGTCATGGTCGAGCTGCTGTTCCTGCCCAGCGTGTACGCGCCGTGCCCGACCTGCGAGGGCGCGCGCTACAACGCCAAGACGCTCGAGGTGCGCTACCGCGGCAAGAACATCGCCGAGGTGCTGGGCATGACGGTGGGCGAGGCGCTCGACTTCTTCGAGGGCGAGCCGCTGGTCGAGCGCGCGCTGCAGGTCTTGCGCGAGGTCGGGCTGGATTACCTGCGCCTGGGCCAGCCGGCCACCGAACTCTCCGGCGGCGAAGCCCAGCGCATCAAGCTGGCCACCGAGCTGCAGCGCGCCGGGCGCGGCAACACCTTGTATATACTGGACGAGCCGACCACCGGCCTGCATCCGCTCGACGCCGACCGCCTGATGCTGCAACTGAACCGCCTGGTCGACGCCGGCAATACCGTGATCGTGGTCGAGCACACGATGCGGGTAGTGGCCGGCTGCGACTGGGTGATCGACGTCGGTCCCGGCGCCGGCGACGAGGGCGGGCGGCTGATCTGCGCCGGCCCGCCGGCCGAGGTGGCGGCTTGCCGCGCCAGCCGTACCGCGCCCTATCTGGCAGCCCACATCGCAGCCGGGTAAGCATATTTCCGAATGGACAACTGCGATGAATTTGCGGCATTCAATTGTGTGAGGGATTGCATGTTGATGCGTTACACTTAGGATATTTTTCCCTAACATTTGTCACGCATGCCCGGCCTATCCATCGATAACTCACAGTTTCGCCGCATCCTGACCCGTAACGTGGCCCTGCCGTTGGCCATGAGTGTTGTCACGGCGATCGTTTTTGTCGGCATCATTTATTACCTGATCAATGTCCTGAGCTGGGTCGAGCACTCGGAGCGCGTCATCGGCCAGGGCCAGGAGGTCAGCAAGCTGTCCGCCGAGATGGAAACCGGCCTGCGCGGCTACCTGATCGCCGGCGACGAAAACTTCCTGTCGCCCTACCTGCTGGCGCGCCAGCGCATGGAAGACGGACTGCGCACCCTGGCCGAGCTGGTCAAGGACAACCAGGTCCAGACCGATCGCGTGCGCCGCGTGCAGTCGATAGAAACCCAGTGGGTGCAGTTCGCCGAAGAGATGATCGCACTGCGCCGCGCCAATGGCGACGTCGAGACCCCGGTACGCACCGGCCGCGGCAAGAACCTGACCGACGATATCCGCCGCACCTTCGAACTCTTCCTGGACGCCGAGCGCCGCCTGCTACAGGAACGGAATGATTCGGCGCGCCGCGTCACCACCTGGTCGGTCGCCAGCTTCCTGCTGCTCAGCATCGCGGTCGGCATCGGCCTGGCCCTGTTCGGCCGCCGCCAGCTGGTGGTGCTGTCGAATTCCTACCAGGAGACGCTCGAGCACGAGGCCGAGCACAACGCCCAGCTGCGCCACCAGGACTGGCTGCGCACCGGCCAGGCCGAGCTGGCCGCGGCCAGCACCGGTATTCACTCGCTCGAACCGCTGGCCGAAGCGGTGCTGGGCCACGTCACGCGCTACCTGGACGGCGTGGTGGCCTCGATGTACGTGAACGGCGAGGATGGCGTGCTGCGCCGCATCGGCGCCTACGGCTTCGCCTTCGACGGCAGCGACGACAAGCAGGTGATCCAGGCCGGCGACTCGCTCGCCAGCCGCGCGGTGCGCGAGAACCGCCTGCTGGTGCTGCACGACCTGCCGCCGAACTACATCAAGATCAGCTCGAGCCTGGGGGATACCCCGCCGCGCGAGCTCCTGATCTCGCCGGTGCACAACCACGGCAAGATCAAGGGCATCATCGAGATCGGCTTCCTGCGTCCGGTCACGGACCGTGACCGCGAATTCATGGATCTGATCGCCCCTAGCGTCGGCGCCTCGATGGCGGCCGTGCTGTACCGCCTGCGCCTGCAGCACGCGCTGGAAGAGACGCAGACCCTGAACGAGGAACTGCAGGTGCAGCAGGAAGAGCTGCGCACCGCCAACGAAGAACTCGAAGAGCAGTCGCGCGCGCTGGAAGAATCGCAGTCGGCGCTGGAGAACCAGCAGTCCGAGCTGCGCGCCACCAACGACCAGCTGGCCGAGCAGGCCCTGAACCTCGACATGAAGAACTCGGCCCTGACCAGCGCCCAGGAACAGCTGCGCCAGCGCGCGCTGGAACTGGAACGCGCCAGCCGCTACAAATCCGAGTTCCTGGCCAATATGTCGCACGAGTTGCGCACGCCGCTCAACAGCTCGCTGATCCTGGCCAAGCTCCTGTCCGACAACGCGGCCGGCAACCTGAACGAAGAGCAGGTGCGCTTCGCCCAGACCATCTACTCGGCCGGCAACGACCTGCTGCACCTCATCAACGACATCCTCGACATCTCCAAGGTCGAGGCGGGCAAGCTGGAACTGGTGCCGGAAGAAGTGCCGCTGCGCCGCATGGTCGAGGGCATGGCGCGCACCTTCGAGCCGCTGGCGCGCCAGAAGAACCTGCAGTTCAGCGTGACGGTCGAGCCGAACGTGCCGCTGGCGATCACCACCGACCGCCAGCGCGTCGAGCAGATCCTCAAGAACCTGCTGTCGAACGCGGTGAAGTTCACCGACGCCGGCGCGGTCGGCATGACGGTCTCGGTGACGCCGGAAGGCTGGGTCCAGTTCGGCGTGCGCGATTCCGGTATCGGCATCGCCCCCGAGCAGCAGGACAAGATCTTCGACGCCTTCCACCAGGCCGACGGCACCACCAGCCGCCGCTTCGGCGGCACGGGCCTCGGCCTGTCGATCTCGCGCGACCTTACCAGCCTGCTGGGCGGTTCGCTCTCCGTGTCCAGCACGCCGGGCGAGGGCAGCCTGTTCACCCTCAGCCTGCCGCGCAACGGCGCGGTGGCGGCGACGCCGCCGGCGGCGCCCGCCATGCCGGCGCCGGTGCGCCAGGCACTGCCCGCTGCGCCCGCTGCGCCCGCGGCGCCCGCGGCGCCCGCAGCGGCCGCACCGGCTGCCGTGGCGCCGGGCCCCGCCAACGTCGACCCGCCGACCGTGTTCCCGGACGACCGCGACGTGCCTGCCGAAGGCACGCGCACCGTGCTGGTGATCGAGGACGAGCCCGAATTCGCGCGCATCCTGTTCGACCTGGCGCACGAGATGGATTACCGCTGCCTGGTGGGCCTGAGTGCCGGCGAGGGCCTGGCGCTGGCCGCCAGCCAGAAGCCGGACGCGGTGCTGCTCGACATCCGCCTGCCGGACAGCTCGGGCCTGTCGGTGCTGCAGCAGCTGAAGGACAACCCGGCCACCCGCCACATCCCGGTGCACATCCTGTCCAGCATGGAGAACGGCGGCGAGGCGCTGCACCTGGGCGCGATCGGCTACGCCTTGAAACCGACCTCGCGCGAGCAGCTGGAAGAGGTGTTCCGCAAGCTGCAGGAAAAATCGAGCCAGAAGATCAAGCGCGTGCTGCTGGTCGAGGACGACGAGCGCCAGCGCGAGAGCGTGGTGCAGCTGATCACCGACACCGACGTCGAGATTCGCGCCGTCGGCACCGGCGGCGAAGCGATGGCGCTGCTGCGCGGCGAGATCTTCGACGTCATGATCATCGACCTCAAGCTGCCCGACATGCAGGGCGGCGAGCTGCTCGAGCGCATGTCGCAGGAAGAGCTGTGCTCCTTCCCGCCGGTGATCGTCTACACGGGCCGCAACCTGACCCGCGACGAGGAGGCCGAGCTGCTCAAGTACTCGCGCTCGATCATCATCAAGGGCGCCCGTTCGCCGGAGCGCCTGCTGGACGAGGTCACGCTGTTCCTGCACAAGGTCGAGAGCGAGCTCTCGTCCGAGCGCCAGACCATGCTCAAGACCGTGCGCGGACGCGACCGCGTGTTCGAGGGCCGCACCATCCTGCTGGTCGACGACGACGTGCGCAATGTGTTCGCCCTGACCAGCGCGCTGGAAGCGCGCGGGGCCAAGGTCGAAGTCGGCCGCAACGGCTTCGAGGCGATCGCCAAGCTCGATGAGGTGCCGAACGTCGACCTGGTGCTGATGGACGTGATGATGCCGGTGATGGACGGCCTGGAAGCGATGCGCCGCATCCGCGCCGACGGCCGCTTCGACCGCCTGCCGATGATCGCGATCACGGCGAAAGCCATGAAGGACGACCAGGAGCAGTGCCTGGCGGCCGGCGCCAACGATTACCTGGCCAAGCCGATCGACCTCTCGCGCCTGTACTCGCTGCTGCGCGTGTGGATGCCGACCCTGGAGCGGATTTGAACCTGCCACCACTGAGTCAGGCCCCGGACGCCTTCGACATCGAGCTCAAGATGCTGGTTGAAGCGGTCTACCTGAAGTACAACTACGACTTCCGCGACTACACCGGCGCCTCGCAGAAGCGCCGCATCCTGGTCGCCATGCGCGAGATGGACTGCGAGACCGTCTCGGCGCTGCAGGCCAAGGTCATGCACGAGCCGGACGGTTTCGCCCAGCTGCTGCAGTACCTGACGATTCCGGTCACCGAGATGTTCCGCGACCCGGAATACTGGCAGGCGATCCGCGAGCAGGTGGTGCCCTTCCTGAAGACCTATCCCTCGCTGAAGGTCTGGATCGCGGGCTGCAGCACCGGCGAGGAGGTGTATTCGCTCGCCATCCTGCTGCATGAGGAAGGGCTGCTGGAACGCACCATCATCTACGCCACCGACATCAATCCGGAATCGCTGGAAGCGGCGCGGCGCGGGGTGTTCAACCTCGAGCGCATGCGCCTGTACACCGAGAACTACCAGAAGGCCGGCGGCAAGCGCGCCTTTTCCGACTACTACACGGCGGCCTACGACGGCGCCCTGTTCGACCGCGCGCTGGTGGAAAACGTGACCTTCGCCGACCACAGCCTGGCGACCGACAGCGTGTTCTCGGAAACCCATTTCGTCAGCTGCCGCAACGTGCTCATCTACTTCAACCGCAAGCTGCAGGACCGCGTGCTCGGCCTGTTCCACGAGTCGCTGTGCTACCGCGGCTTCCTGGGCCTGGGCAGCAAGGAGAGCATCGACTTTTCCAGCTATGCCGATCGCTTCGACCCGCTGGCGCGGCGCGAGCGCCTGTTCCGCAAGGGTGCCGCGTGAAACCCGCCGCCGTATTGCCGCAAGAGGCCACCGACCTGATCGCGGGCCGGCGCATCGAGCTGGTCGTGATCGGCGGCTCGGCCGGCGGGGTCGACGCCCTGGTCGGCCTGCTGCCGTCGATCCCGCGCGATTTCCGCTCGAGCGTGGTGTGCATCCTGCACGTGCCGGCCGACCGCGACAGCCGACTGGCCGAGGTATTCGGCATGCGCACGGCGCTGCCGGTGCGCGAGGCGCGCGACAAGGAAACCATTGAGCCGGGCGTGATCTATTTTGCCGGTTCGGGCTATCATTTGCTGATCGAGCGCGAGCGCACGTTTTCGCTCAGCTGCGATCCGCCGGTGCAGTTCGCGCGTCCGGCCATCGATGTGCTGATGGAGTCGGCCGCCGACGCCTACGGTCCGGCCATGGCCGGCATCCTGCTGACCGGCGCCAACTACGACGGCGCCGACGGCATGTGCCGGATCCGCGAGCGTGGCGGCCTGACCGTCGTACAAGACCCTGAAGAGGCACAGGCGAGCGCCATGCCGGGCGAGGCGATCCGCCGCTGCGCCCCGCACCTGGTGCTGCCCCTGCCGAAGATCCGGGCATTGCTTCCCCTGCTGGAGACCCCATGAGCGTCCAAGACCCAAGCAAACTCCTCATCGTCGACGACCTGCCGGAAAACCTGCGCGCCCTCGACGCCCTGATCCGCGGCGAGGGACGCCTGGTGTTCCAGGCCTCGAGCGGCGAAGAAGCGCTGGCGCTGATGCTGCAGCACGAGTTCGCGCTGGCCATCTGCGACGTCCAGATGCCGGGCATGGACGGCTTCGAGCTGGCCGAACTGATGCGCGGGACGGAGCGCACCCGCAACATCCCGATCGTGTTCGTGTCGGCCGCCGGCCGCGAACTGAACTACGCCTTCAAGGGCTACGAGACCGGCGCGGTCGATTTCCTGTACAAGCCGCTCGACCCGGATGCGGTGCGCAGCAAGGTCAACGTCTTCGTCACGCTCGACCAGCAGCGGCGCCAGATGCAGCGCCAGATGGCGGCGCTGGAGCGCAGCCGCCAGGAGCAGGAAACCCTGCTGCGTGAACTGAACCAGACCCAGGCCGAGCTGCAGCGCTCCTTGCGCATGCGCGACGAATTCATGTCGCTGGTGGCGCACGAGCTGCGCACCCCGCTCAACACCCTGTTCCTGGAAACCCAGATGCGCAGCCTGCAGCTCAAGCGCGGCACCCTGGCCAGCATCGACCCGACCCAGTTCGACGCCATGATCAAGCGCGACGAGCGCCAGATCAAGGCCATGATCCGCCTGATCGACGACATGCTGGACGTCTCGCGCATGAGGAGCGGCCAGCTGTCGATCCGCCCGGGCCAGGTCGAGCTCATGAACCTGCTGGAGCGCGTGATCAGCGACCTGTCGCTGCAGGCGAACGCCACCGGCTGCAAGCTCTCGCTGCAGCCGCACCCCCCCGTGCAGGGCTGCTGGGACGAGTTCCGCATCGAGCAGGTGGTGGTCAACCTGCTCACCAATGCGCTGCGCTATGGGGGCGGGCAGCCGGTCGAGGTCAGCGTGCAGTATGCGGACGACCAGGTGCGCATCCACGTGCGCGACGAGGGCAAGGGGATTGCGGTGCAGGATCTGGAGCGGATCTTCGAGCCGTACGAGCGCGGCGCGCGCAATGGCGAGCCGAAGGGGCTCGGACTGGGGCTGTACATCTCGCGGCAGCTGGCGGTGTCGCATGGGGGCGAACTCCGGGTGACCAGCAAGCCGGGCGAAGGCTCCACGTTCACCCTGATCTTGCCGACCTGCGAACAAACCGTCGCTGCAGCCACGACGGCCTGAACTCTTCTATATGTAGGGTGGGCGGGCAATTTCGGGCAATGCCCGGAATTGCGCCCACGCGTTCAACCAGCAGGAAAATGGACGATGCGCGTCTTCTCACCGTGTATTTGAACGCGTGGGCGGAGGACCGCCCACCCTATGAGGGTGTGAAAATTCGTCTATGGCTGCGTTGCCTCGTCTCGCCGTACGAGTGTACTGTCTTCGACTCGGCGCCTTGCCATAGCCGTTTTTTTCACACCCTCTACGGGCAATATCCTTTGGGTTTGTAAAACCTATCAATTTCCTCCGCTCGATTGCCTAGCTGCTTGCACGCGGCTGTCGTTTCCTCCACACTTGCCGGATCGCGCAGCCTGGGCTGCCCGGTTTCCTCTCGAAAGAGGAAGAGCAATACGCGTTCGATAGTCAAAATCAATTGACAGTATCGTTTCAATCAATTTCACAAAAGACGTTGATCTCGGTACACTGACGTCTATCAAATCGTTGTTCACATTATTTACTACCCGAAAACAGGAGAACACATGTCCCTCATCAATACTCAGATCAAGCCGTTCAAAGCAACCGCCTACGCCGACGGCAAGTTCATCGATCTGACGGAAGAGAACTTCAAGGGCACCTGGTCGGTGCTGATGTTCTACCCGGCCGACTTCACCTTCGTCTGCCCGACCGAACTGGAAGACCTGGCTGCATTCCAGCCGCAATTCAAGGAAATGGGCGTGAACGTGTACGGCGTGTCGACCGACAGCCACTTCGCCCACAAGGCATGGCACGACACCTCGGACGCCATCAAGAAGGTGAACTACCCGCTGATCGGCGACCCGACCGGCACCCTGTCGCGTAACTTCGAAGTCATGATCGAAGAAGAAGGCATGGCGCTGCGCGGCACCTTCGTGATCAATCCGGAAGGCCAGATCAAGCTGATGGAAGTGCACGACAACGGCATCGGCCGCGACGCATCGGAACTGATGCGCAAGGTCAAGGCTGCCCAGTACGTCGCATCGCACCCGGGCGAAGTGTGCCCGGCCAAGTGGACCGAAGGCGCTGAAACCCTGACCCCGTCGCTGGACCTGGTCGGCAAGATCTAAATAGCAGCTCAGTAGTACCTGTCCCGGGCCGCCGTGGCGGCCCGGTGCATTTTGGGGACCAGTTATTGGTTCCAGGTACTGTCATACCCCTAAGAACAACATCATCGTCAAGGAAAACATCATGCTGGACGCAACTCTCAAAAAGCAATTGCAAGCCTATCTGGAAAAAGTGGTGCAGCCGATTGAGCTCGTTGCATCGCTGGATGATTCGCCGAAAGCGCGCGAAATGGATGAACTGCTCCGCGAAATCGCCGCGTTGAGCGACAAGATCACCGTGCGCAACGACGGCAACAATGCCCGCAAGCCCTCGTTCGCGATCAATCGCGTGGGCACCGATGTGGGCGTGGATTTCGCCGGCATCCCGCTGGGCCACGAGTTCAGCTCGCTGGTGCTGGCCCTGCTGCAGGTGGGCGGCCACCCGATCAAGCTCGACGCCGCTGTGATCGAGCAGATCAAGAACCTGGAAGGCGACTTCGTCTTCGAGACCTTCATCTCGCTGTCCTGCCATAACTGCCCGGAAGTGGTGCAGGCGCTGAACGCGATGTCGGTCATCAACCCGCGCATCAAGGTCGTCGCCATCGACGGCGGCGTGTTCAAGAGCGAAGTCGAAGCGCGCCAGATCATGGCGGTACCGATGATGTTCCTGAACGGCCAGCACTTCGGCCAGGGCCGCACCAGCGTGGAAGAGATCCTGTCGAAGATCGACACCGGCGCCGGCGAGCGCAAGGCCAAGGAACTGAACAAGAAAGACCCGTTCGACGTGCTGATCGTCGGCGGCGGCCCTGCCGGCGCGGCCGCGGCGATCTACGCCGCCCGCAAGGGCATCCGTACCGGCGTGCTGTCCGACCGCTTCGGCGGCCAGGTGCTGGACACGCTCGCCATCGAGAACTTCGTCTCGATGAAGGAAACCGACGGCCCGAAATTCGCCGTCGCCCTGGAAGAGCACGTCAAGCACTACGACGTCGACATCATGAACACCCAGCGCGCAGCCAAGCTGGTCGAGGGCAAGCTGATCGAGGTGCATACCGAGAGCGGCGGCGTGTTGAAATCGAAGTCGGTGATCATCGCCACCGGCGCCCGCTGGCGCGAGATCAACGCGCCGGGCGAGCGCGAGTACCGCAACCACGGCGTTGCCTACTGCCCGCACTGCGACGGCCCGCTGTTCAAGGGCAAGCGCGTGGCCGTGATCGGCGGCGGCAACTCGGGCGTCGAAGCGGCGATCGACCTGGCGGGCATCGTCAAGGAAGTGACCCTGATCGAGTTCGGCGCGGAACTGCGTGCGGATGCGGTCCTGCAGCGCAAGCTTTATTCGCTGAAGAACGTTACCGTGATCAAGTCGGCGCAGACGACCGAGATCCATGGCGACGGCAAGATCGTCAATGGGCTGTCGTACAAGGACCGCTCCAGCGGTGACGTCAAGCGCATCGACCTGGAAGGCGTGTTCGTGCAAATCGGCCTGGTGCCGAATGCGGAATGGCTGAAGGGCACGGTGGACCTCACTGCCCACGGCGAGATCGAAGTCGACGTCAAGGGCATGACCTCGGTGCCGGGCGTGTTCGCGGCCGGTGACGTGACCACGGTGCCGTTCAAGCAGATCGTGATCGCCGTGGGCGAGGGCGCGAAGGCATCGCTGGCGGCGTTTGATTATCTGATGCGGCAGCCGGTGGAAGAGGAAGCGTTGACGGAAGAGGCCAAGGCGGCTTGATGAAGTGTGGGTCCCTGGAGGGCCTGTTGAATGAGAAACGCCACTAATCCTGCGGGGTAGTGGCGTTTTTGTTTGGTGGTGCGGGGATGCGGTAGCGGTGTGCGACGAAATTGGGTTCCGGCCTTCGCCGGAACGACGGTTTTTCGGCTAACTGTTAACTGAACCGTAGTCGGCTACTGATGCACGTCATACGCGCCACTGGCGCCTATGACTCCCGGCGCAGGCCGGGATCCAATTTTGCACGCTCAGACCAACCGTGCGCATATACCCCGATCAGATGCATTATGATCAATGAAACGCCACCAGCAAGGCCCCGGTGAGCGCCTCGGTCTCCAGCAGCAGCCATGTCGCCACGCTGGCCAGGGCCAGGTGGACTGCGGTCCAGGTCATTGGATGGTGGCGTGCCATGATGGAGCTCCTTGATCGATCGATTCGTAGTGGTGATGGTGCCATCTTAGGCCTTGGGCCTCGCCGTAACCATCGGCAAAACCTCCGCAGGTTTGTAGGAATAAACCTTGTGACAATGTCACATCGACCAGGGGTCAAGTGTAAAGTTGAGTTCCTACGGGTCAGGTAGGTTCCGTCCTATAGTGCGTGCCGCGCGCCGGGCCTAGAGTAGCGTCCATCATGACCCGACACGAACCCACCCTCCTGCACCGCGGCCTGCTCGCCGTGCGCCGCAATACCATCCGTCGCCTGCTGCGTTCCGTCTTCGGGATCGAACAGCTGCGCGAAGGCCAGCAAAAAGTGATCGACAGCGTCCTGGACGGCAAGGACACGCTGGCCATCATGCCCACCGGCGGCGGCAAATCGCTGTGCTACCAGATTCCCGCCAAGATGCTGGAAGGGATCACGATCGTCGTCTCTCCCCTGATTTCGCTGATGAAGGACCAGCTCGAAAAGCTGGAACAGCTCGGCATCCGCTCGGTCCAGGTCAACAGCAGCCTGAACGCGGAGGAAGAGGCGAACGCCATCGAGGCGATCGCGAATGAAGCCTGCGAGATCGTGTTCTGCACGCCGGAGCGCCTGGTCTCGCCCGAATTCATCGCGGTGCTCAAGCAGGTCACGCTCGACATCGTGGTCATCGACGAGGCCCACTGCATCTCGCAATGGGGTCACGATTTCCGCCCGGCCTACATCGGCCTGTCCGCCGCCATCGACGCCCTCGGCAAGCCGCCGGTGCTGGCGCTGACGGCGACCGCCACCGAGGACGTGGTGGCCGACATCTCGAAGCAGTTGGGCCGCAAGCTGAACGTGGTCAACACCGGCATCTACCGGCCCAACCTGCACTACGGCGTGGTGCAGGTCACCAGCCAGCAGGAAAAGCTGGGGCGGGCACTGGCGCTGGTGCAGCAGAGCGAGGGCGTCGGCATCGTCTATGCCGCCACCGTCAAGGTGGCCGAGGAAATGCTGGCGGTGCTGGAAGAGGCGGGCGAATCGGTCACGATCTACCACGGCAAATTGTCGGCCGCCGAGCGCAAGCTGAACCAGGACATGTTCATGAACGGCGAGCGGCGCGTGATGGTCGCGACCAACGCCTTCGGCATGGGCATCGACAAGAGCGACACCCGCTTCGTCGTGCACCTGCAGATTCCGGCCAACCTCGAATCCTATTACCAGGAATCGGGCCGCGCTGGTCGCGATGGCCTGGACGCCCAGTGCACCTTGCTGTTCCTGCAGGATGACAAGCGCATCCAGCAATTCTTCCTGGTCAAGCACTACCCGGCCGCGGCCGAGCTGCAGACGGTCCACACGGTGGTGCGCGAGCTGGCCGAGGATGGCCCGGTGACCATGGCGCGCCTGGAAGAGGAATTGGCGGAGGCGGGCGAAGCCAAGCTCAAGGTCTGCCTGAAGCTGCTCAAGGACGGCAAGCTGCTGCGCCAGAACCGCAAGCTCGAATACGTGCCGACCAACAAGGTCGCTGACCCGGATCTGTTCGGGGAATTGGCCGAGGTCTATGTCCAGAAGGCGGAACGGGACCGTGTGGCCCTGGACCAGATGGTAGGCTATGCCGTCAGCGGTTTCTGCCGCTGGAAGCTGCTGCTCGACTATTTCGGCGACGAGGTCGAGGGCTTCGAGAGGTGCTGCAAGTGCGACAACTGCCGCAATCCGCCGGCCGCGCTGCTCGAGGACATCGAAATCCGCGACGATGAGTTCGATCGCGAACCGACGCCGGAGCCCGCCGGGCCGCATTATGAAGTCGGCGCCAGGGCCAGGTCGTCGAAATACGGCGAGGGCGTGATCGTCGCCGTCGCCGGTGACCAGATCACACTGGCATTCCCGGACCAGGACGAACCCCGCACCTTCCTGGCCGACTACTTGGAACCGGCTTAAGGCCCGAGAAAGGACCGCATGGGGGACATGGTCGTCGTCAGGAAGGAAGGCTTGTATTGTGTTCCCGGCGGGTTCTACATCGACCCGTGGAAGCCGGTCGACCGCGCCGTGATCACCCATGCCCACGGCGACCATGCGCGCTATGGGCACGGCCACTACCTGTCGGCCGAATCGAGCGTCAACGTGCTGAAAGCGCGCCTCGGCAGCGACATCCACATCGACGGCCTCGCCTACGGCGAGACGGTCACGCACAACGGCGTCGCCATCTCGCTGCATCCGGCCGGCCACGTACTCGGTTCCGCCCAAATCCGCATGGAGTGCGGCGGCGAGGTGTGGGTGGCATCTGGCGACTACAAGGTCGAGCCGGACAAAACCTGCGCGCCCTTCGAGCCGGTGCGCTGCGACACCTTCATCACCGAATCGACCTTCGGCCTGCCGATCTACCGCTGGGAACCCGAGGAACAAGTCATCGACGAGATGAACGCCTGGTGGCGCCGCAATGCGGATGAGGGCCGTTGCAGCGTGGTGTTTGCCTACTCCTTCGGCAAGGCGCAACGCATCCTCTCTCGCCTGGATCCGTCGATCGGGCCGATCGTCTGCCACGGCGCGGTCGAGCCCTTGAACCGCGTCTACCGTGCCGAAGGCGTGGCGCTGCCGGAAACCGTGATGGTCAGCGAGATCGAGAAGGCGGCCCTGCGGCGCGCCATCGTGATCGCGCCACCGTCGGCAAGCGGCTCGCCCTGGATGAAGCGCTTCGGCGACTACAGCGATTCCTTCGCCAGCGGCTGGATGCTGCTGCGCGGCGCGCGCCGGCGCCGTGGCGTCGACCGCGGCTTCGTGCTGTCCGACCACGCCGACTGGCCCGGCCTGATGAGCGCCATCAAGGCCACCGAGGCCGAGCAGATCATCGTCACCCACGGCTCGATTCCGACCATGGTGCGCTGGCTGTGCCAGAACGGGCTCGATGCGAAAGGTTTCGATACCGAATACGGCGACGAGGAAGAGGACGAAGCCCTGCCGCCCGCGGGCGCGGCGGCGTCGAAGGAAGCCCACCAGGAGGCGGCTGCGGGAGAGCCCGATGCGTGAATTCGCCCGCCTGTACGCGGAGCTCGACGAGACCACTTCCACCACCCGCAAGCTCGACGCCCTGCAAACGTATTTTTCGAAGGCCGCGCCCGAGAACGCCGCCTGGGCCGTCTACTTCCTGGCCGGCGGCAAGCCGCGCCAGGCGGTGCCGACCAAGCTGCTGCGCCAGTACGCGATCGAGTATGCGGGCCTGGACGAATGGCTGTTCGACGAGTCCTACCACGCGGTGGGCGACATGGCCGAGACCATCGCCCACATCCTGCCGCCGCCCTCGAGCCGCAGCGACGTCGGCCTGGCGCAATGGATGGAAGGGCGGATCGGCCCCCTGCGCGGCGCGGACCCGGGCACCATCCGCGAGGCCCTATATGCGGCCTGGGATGAACTCGACTGGCGCGAGCGCTTCCTGTTCGTGAAACTCATCGGCGGGGGCTTCCGCGTCGGCGTCTCGCGCCTGCTCGTCACGCGCGCGCTGGCGGCGATCGCCGCCGTGGACAGCAAGTTGATCGCCCAGCGCCTGATGGGCTGGACCGACAATTCCGTGCGGCCGACCGCCGCCAGCTTTCTGCAGCTGATCGCCGAGCAGTCGGATGAGGAGCACAAGCTGCGCGGCGGCCAGCCCTATCCCTTCTTCCTGGCGCACCAGCTGCAGGGCGATCCGGCAGCGCTGGGTGAAGTCGACGACTGGCAGGTGGAATGGAAGTACGACGGCATCCGCGCCCAGCTGGTGCGGCGCGGCGGCCAGAATTATCTATGGTCGCGCGGCGAGGACCTGATCACCGAGCGCTTCCCGGAGCTGGCCAATCTGCGCATCCCGGAAGGGACGGTGCTCGACGGCGAGGTGCTGATCTGGCAGCCCGGCTGCGATGCACCCGCGCCCTTCGCCGACCTGCAGAAGCGCATCGGCCGCAAGACGCTTGGCCCGAAGATCCTGGGCGAGCTGCCGGCGGTGCTGTGCTGCTACGACCTGCTGGAGTTCGACGGCGTCGACCTGCGCGCGCTGCCCCAGCACGAGCGGCGCGCGCTGATGGAGACGGAAGTTGCGGCCATCGATTCGCCGCAACTGAAGGTCTCGCCCGTGATCAGGGCCGACAGCTGGGATGAGCTGGCCATCTTGCGTGAAGAGTCGCGCATGCGCGGCGTCGAGGGCATGATGCTGAAAGCGCGCAGCGCGCAATACGGCGTGGGACGCACCAAGGACGTCGGCACCTGGTGGAAATGGAAGATCGACCCGTATACGGTGGACGCGGTGCTGATCTACGCCCAGGCCGGCAGCGGGCGGCGCGCTTCGCTCTACACCGACTACACCTTCGCCGTGTGGGACGGCGAGGGAGAAGAGCGCAAGCTGGTGCCCTTCGCGAAAGCCTATTCGGGTCTCACCGACGCCGAGATCGCCCAGGTCGACAATGCCGTGCGCAAGACCACGATCGAGAAGTTCGGGCCGGTGCGCTCGGTGAAGCCGACCATGGTGTTCGAGATCGGCTTCGAGGGCATCGCCCTGTCGACCCGCCATAAGGCCGGCATCGCGGTGCGCTTCCCGCGCATCCTGCGGCGCCGCTTCGACAAGCCGGTCGAGGAAGCCGATACGCTCGATACCCTGAAAGGCCTGCTGGCCGCCGCGAGCCCATGAGCAATCCGGTCACCGAACGCATCGACGCCTGGTTCGCGCAAAAAGGCTGGAAGGTCTTTCCCTTCCAGCGCAATGTGTGGAAGGCGGCCCTGAAGGGCGAGTCCGGCCTGCTGCACGCGAACACCGGCGCCGGCAAGACCTTCGCCGTCTGGTTCGCGGCCCTGCAGCGCACCGGCCTGAAGAAGGCGCGCCACACCGCCGGCCTGCGCGTGCTGTGGATCACGCCGATGCGCGCACTCGCGGCCGACACCATGCGCGCGCTGGAGGCGACGGCCGCCGAGCTGATGCCCGAGTGGCAGGTCGGCGCCCGCACCGGCGACACCAGTTCGGCCGAGCGCGCGCGCCAGACCCGCAAGATGCCGTCCACCCTCGTCACCACGCCCGAGAGCCTGAGCCTGATGCTCAGCCATGCCGCGGGCGCCGAGCAGTTCAAGCATCTCGACATGATCGTCATCGACGAGTGGCACGAGCTGATGGGCAGCAAGCGCGGCGTGCAGGTGCAGCTGGCGCTGGCGAGATTGCGCCACTGGCGTCCCGAGCTGCTGATCTGGGGCGTGTCGGCCACCATGGGCAACCTGGACCTGGCGCGCCAGGTGCTGCTGGGCGGCGACCATGGCGTGCTGGTCGAAGGCGACATGAAGAAGCAGATCCAGGTCGATTGCCTGATTCCGGAGAACGTCGCGCGCTTCCCCTGGGGCGGGCACATGGGCCTGCAGATGCTGGGGCCCGTGATCAAGGAGATCGAGCACTACGACGCGACGCTGGTGTTCACCAACACGCGCGCGCAGTCCGAGATCTGGTACCAGAACATCCTCGATGAACGTCCCGACTGGGCCGGCGTGATCGCGCTGCACCACGGCTCGCTCGACCGCGAGGTGCGCGAGTGGGTCGAGATGGGGCTGAAGAAGGGCGAGCTGAAGGCGGTGATCTGCACCGCGAGCCTCGACCTGGGCGTGGATTTTTTGCCGGTGGAGCGCGTGCTGCAGGTCGGCAGCGCCAAGGGCATCGCGCGCCTGCTGCAGCGGGCCGGGCGCAGCGGCCACGCGCCGGGGCGGGTCTCGCGCGTGACCCTGGTGCCGACCAACAGCCTGGAACTGCTGGAAGCGGCCGGCGCCAAGAAGGCGGTGGCGGCGCGCCGCATCGAGGGGCGCTACGTGCCCAACAAACCCTTCGACGTGCTGGTGCAGCACTTGGTGACGGTGGCGCTGGGCGGCGGCTTCATTTCGAAGGAGCTATACGAGGAAGTGAAAAGCGCCTGGTCCTATCGCCACCTCGACGAGGAAGAATGGCAGTGGGCGATCGACTTCGTCGCGCGCGGCGGCCAGAGCCTGCTGGCCTATCCGGAATACCGGCGCGTGCTGCCGGACGAGGAGGGCGTCTACCGGGTGCCGGATGCGACGATCGGGCGCCGGCACCGCATGGGCATCGGCACCATCGTGTCCGATTCGACCATCTCGGTGAAGTACATGAGTGGGGGACGCATCGGCAGCGTCGAGGAATCCTTCATCTCGCGCATGAAGCCGGGCGACCACTTCCTGTTCGGCGGGCGCATCCTGGAATTCGTGCGCGTGCACGAGATGACCGCCTTTGTGAAGCGCGCGAACACGAACCGCGGCGCGATCGCGCGCTGGGGCGGGGCCAAGATGCCGATGTCCTCCGAACTGGCGCATGCGGCGCTGGAGGAGCTGCGGCTTGCCGCACAGGGCATCTACGACAGCCCGGAAATGCAGGCGATCCGGCCGCTGATCGAGATCCAGTGCCGCTGGTCCGCGCTGCCGACCAGCGAGACCCTGGTCCTGGAAAGCATGAAGAGCCGCGAAGGCTGGCACCTGTTCGTGTTCGCCTTCGCGGGACGCTCGGTGCACACCGGCCTGGCCTCGCTGTTCGCCTGGCGGATCGGGCGCATGCAGCCGTCGACCTTCTCGATCGCCGTCAACGACTACGGCTTCGAGCTGCTCACGCCCGAGCCGGTCGACTGGGCGCGGATGTTCGAAGGCGCGACCGGCGCGGACGTCGACCTGTTCAGCACCGACTGCCTGCTGGAAGACGTGCTGGGCAGCCTGAATGCGACCCAGCTGTCGCAGCAGCGCTTCCGCGAAGTGGCGCGCATCGCCGGGCTGGTGTTCCAGGGCTATCCGGGCCAGCCGAAGTCGAACCGCCAGCTGCAGGCCTCATCGAGCCTGTTCTTCGAAGTCTTCCGCAAGCACGACAGCGGCAACCTGCTGCTCACGCAGGCCCAGCGCGAGGTGCTGGAGCAGGAGCTGGAACTGACGCGCCTGCGCGAAACGCTGGACGAGCTGCATGGCCGGCGCATCGCCTTCCGCGAAGTCAAGCGCGCCACGCCCTTCGGCTTCGCGCTGATGGTCGAGCGCTTCCGCGAAAAGGTCAGCACCGAGAAGCTGTCGGACCGGGTGGCGCGCATGGTGCGGGAACTGGAAAAGGCGGCGGCTGCATGAGTGGAAGCACGAGCGTGGCAGTGCGCGTGGCCGGCGAGACGGTCTTGCTGCTGCCCGAGAAAGCCCTGTACTGGCCGGCCGAGAAGATGCTGATCGTGGCCGACATCCACTTCGGCAAGGCGGCGGCCTTCCGCGCGCTCGGCGTGCCGGTGCCGCGCGGGACCACGACCGAAAACCTGGAAGGGCTCGACGCCCTGGTCGATGCCCATGGCGCACAGCACATCGTCTTCCTCGGCGACTTCCTGCATGCGCGCGCGGCCCATGCCAGCGCGACCCAGCAGGCCATGCTGGCCTGGCGCGAACGCCGGCGCGACCTGCGGTTGACGCTGGTGCGCGGCAACCACGACAAGCATGCGGGCGACCCGGCGGCGGCGCTCGGCATCGCGCTGGTGGACGAGCCGCACATGGTGGGACCGTTCGCCTTCTGCCACCATCCGGACCTCGACACGCCGGGCTATGCGCTGGCCGGCCACATCCACCCGGTCTACGTGCTGGCTACCCGCTTCGACGCGCTGCGCCTGCCGTGCTTCGTGGTGGGAAGCGAGCGCATGATCCTGCCATCCTTCGGCGCCTTCACCGGCGGCCATGCGCTCAAGCCCGAGCCGGGCGACAGCATCTATGTGACGTCAGGGGACGCTGTCCACTGCGTACGTTAGCGTACTGACTCCATTTGTGCCGAGGCGTAAGTTTTGTAATGACATAAAACCAACCGCCTTCGGCCCAGCGGCCGCCATCGCTCATGGAGGAAACGCCATGTTGTTCCGCAAGTTTTTATTCGCCGTGTTCGCCGCCCTCGTGGCCTTCGGACCGGCCCACGCCTACCAGGGGCGCAACTACGCGCCGGTGATCAATGGTTTCAATGTGGAAGAAGTGCGCCGCCTGAGCCCGGGCGTCGAGCTGCATTTCGACATGTACGGCAGCCCGGGCGGCGTCGCCACCTTGCGCATCGATGGCGCAACCCGCAACCTGAACATGACGGAAGTCGAGCCCGGCCAGTATTCCGGCACCTACACCATCGGCACCCACGACCGCATCCGCCCGGAAAGCGGCGTGACCGCCAACCTGCGCCAGGGTAACCAGGTGGCGACGAGCCTGCTGCGCGAATCGCTGCTGGCCACCAACGCGCCGCGCTCGCAGCGTGGTCAACTGGCAACGCAGGCGCGGGTGGACCGCTTCGACGTGCAGGGCAGCCCCGAGCTCGGCCCGGGCAACGAGCTGCGCTTCATGGTCGCCGGCACGCCCGGCGCGCGGGTCGAGGTCGCGATCGCCGGCGCCCGCGGCGTGTTCTTCCTGCCGGAAGTGCGTCCGGGCGAGTACGAAGCGATCTATACCATCCGCAACGCCGACCGCATCGATCCGGGCAGCCGCGTGACCGCGACCCTGCGCGCCGACGGCCGCAGCGTGACCTCGGTGCTGAACCGTCCGCTGCAGTCCGGCGGCCGCGCCGACGCCCCGCGCCAGGCCCGCTATTGCACCAACTGCGCGGTGGTCGAAGGGGTCAACGTGATCGAAGTGTCGGGAAATGGCAACTACCTGGGCACGGCGGGTGGGGCCGTCGTGGGTGGTTTGCTGGGCAGCCAGGTTGGGAGCGGCAGTGGCCGGACCGCGGCGACCGTGGCCGGTGCGGTGGCGGGTGGCCTGGCTGGGCGCAATATCCAGCGCAATATGAACAAGGAACAGCGGTACGAAGTCGTGGTGCGGTATTCGACCAGTGGCGCCACCCAAACGCTCCAGTATGACAACGATCCCGGTTTCCGCCAGGGCGATCGCGTGCGTGTCAGCAACGGCGTTCTCACCCGCGACCAGTAAACATCGTAGAGGGTGTGAAAAAACGGCTATGGCAAGGCGCCGAGTCGAAGACAGTACACTCGTACGGCGAGACGAGGCAACGCAGCCATAGACGAATTTTTCACACACTCGTAGGGTGGGCGGTCCGCCGCCCACCCTACATATAGAAGAGGCCGGCGTCTGCAAGGATCTCCGGCCTCTTCATTTAAAAGGTGATGCTGTCAGGCGGTCGCCAACACCTGATCATCCCCCGGCTGCTCCGACTCCGCCTTCTGCTTCGCCGCACCCTTGGTGCGCGAACGTGACGGCGGCAGGCGGCGCAGGGTCTTGAGCGCTTCGGCATCCTTGATGCCGATGGTGCGCTGGTCGACCGTGATCAGCCCGATCTCGTTAAAGGCCGACAAGGTGCGGCTGACCGTTTCCAGGGTCAGGCCCAGGTAGCTGCCGATCTCGTGGCGCGTCATGCGCAGGTTGAACAGCTTGCTGGAATAGCCCATGGCGGCGAAGCGGTCGGCCAGCGAGACCAGGAAGCGGGCCACGCGCGCTTCGGCGGAGAGGGCGCCGAGCATGCCAATCATGGTCTGCTCGCGCACCAGTTCGCGGCTCATGACGCCGTACATCATGTTCTCGAGCTCGGCATGCACGCGGCCCAGGGCGGTGAGCTTCTTGAACGGCAGCAGGATCAGGTCGCAGTCGGACAGGGCCACGGCTTCCGAGGCGTAGTGGCGGGTGTGGATGCCGTCCACGCCCAGCATGTCGCCCTTCATCGGGAAGCTCAGCACCTGTTCGTTGCCGAACTCGTCGATGAGCACGGTCTTGAGGAAGCCGGAGTTGACGATGTACAGGGTGTCGAAGGCCTGGCCGATGGTGTGGACGCGCTGGCCGGTCTTGAATTGCACGTGCTGGAACAGCAGTTCTTCCGAAGTGACCGAGACGCTGGCGGGAATGCGCAGCAGGTCGCACACTTCCTTGAGGTTGGACCAGAGACGTCCCTGGCGCTGGCGGCCGGCTTCCATGGGCGAGTGCAGGGTCGGCTGGGTGACGTTGCGTTGTTCTGTTGGCTGGGACTGCATGCTCATCTCCAGTGAAAGACTCATGGTTTAGGCGGCGACCACGGGGCAATGCTTGCTGCCGGCTCTGTGGAGGCGAACCCCGCTGTCGGCTTGCTCACGCTGGGACTTGGATCGCAAGCAAGTCGAAACGGTGAATTCAGTATGCCAACACGAGTTCGGCACGAATATCAGCCATTGCTGAATATGTAGGTAGGACGGTTGCTAGGCTTGTAGGAATAATCTGACCGGCGGGCTTGGCGCCAGAGGGAGAGAAGGGAGACGGGGGAGTAATCCGCCGGGGGGAGCGGGCGGCAGAGGCAGGAAAACTGCTGTGGCGGGCCCGCACCAAGGGCCGGCCCGCCTGTCTAATACGGTTAAGCCTTCATCGGCGCCAGCAGGCGGTGCGCGACGGCATACTGCACCATTTCCGACAGCGAAGTCATGCCCATCTTCTGCATGATGCGGGTCTTGTGGGTGCTGACGGTTTTCACCGACAAATGCAGGCCGTTCGCGATCTCTGTGATGGATTTGCCACTGACGAGTAGCGAAAAAACCTCAAACTCACGGTCGGACAGCTGTTTATGCAACAGTTGCTCGTTCGGCGCCATGATGTTCAGCGCCAGCTGTTCGGCCACTTCGGTACTGATATAAGGGCGCCCCGACGCCACCTTGCGGATCGCCCCCACCAGCTGGGTGCCCGCGCTCTCCTTGGTCAGGTAGCCCTGGGCGCCTGCCCGGATGGCGCGCACCGCGTATTGTTCTTCCTCATGCATGGTGAGGATAAGGATGGCCAGCTTGGGCGCTTCGCTGCGCACCTGGCGGATCAGGTCGACGCCGCTGCGGCCCGGCATCGACAAGTCGAGCAACAGCAGGTCGAAGCCGCCCTGGCGCACCTGGGCCAATACCTCGAAGCCATTGGTCGCCTCGCCGGCGATCTCGATGTCCGGCGCGCCGTCGAGGATGCGCTTGAGGCCTTCGCGCATGATGGTGTGGTCGTCGGCTATGACAATGCGAATCATGATCATCCTTCCATGAAAGCGGCGCTGACCCGATCAGGCTAGTATAGCCACGATCAGTCCTGTCTTGTACTTTTTATATCGCTCAGGCAGCGTCCGGCTCGCTGATCAGGCGGTGCACCAGCACCGGCCGGGTCGTGTGCGACAGCACCTTGTTGGTCACGCTGCCCAGCAGCAACTGGCCCCAGCCGCTGCGCCCATGCGAGCCCATGAAGATCAGGTCGCAGCCTTCCTGCTCGGCCACGTCGACGATCTTGAGGGCGGCGGTATCGGAAAACGCCGTCATGCACTGGTGCCGGAGGCCGGCGGCGCCGCAGGAGCGCATGATCTTGCCCATGTATTCCTCGCCCAGGCGGCGCATCTGCGCGATGTATTCTTCTTCGCTGGGATAGGAGGGGGGAATGATTTCCACGTACACGGGATACTGGTAATCGGGGGCGACAAACAGGGCGAGCACCTCGGCGCCCATCTGTTGCGCGAATTTGACGCCGGCGCAAGCCGTATGCTGCGATACGGCCGAGCCGTCGGTGGTGATCAGGATTTTGCGGTACATGATGATGACTCCTCCTATGGCCACGTCATTCTGAAGCGTACTGGACGCGGCGGCGATTGCGAGAACGCAAGCAGTTGAGTTCGATCAAACGTCAGCCCGCAGCGTCGAGGTCCCGTGAACGCCGCTGCAGCAGCCGATGCGTAACGAAAAACAACACCTCCCTTGTGTAAATATTCAGGAACAGCACGTTTTCATTGTCGCGGAATTAAGTTTTCTTGTCCATTTTGTTGCGTCTCTGTCTCCGAGATTTACCTACGGCAACCACGCTGATACACTCGCGTGCAGACTCTTACCATCTTTTAACGCGTTCGAACGATGCGGATGGGACGCAGGACCGACCGAATTGCACACGCTGATTGCGAACTTATACATCATGGAGAAGCAGGGATTATGACCGACGCCGCTGACGATTTCGACGCACTATTCGAGGAAGTGGCGGCGCAGCGCGCCAGTGCCCCCGCCGCCCCGGCGCCCGCGCCGGCCCCGGAGCCGGCCGCCGCTGCCGCCGATGAAGACGACCTCGAGTCGCTGTTCGACCAGGTGTCGGCCTCCGCCGCACCGGTGGTGGCGGCAGCTCCCGCCGTGGCCGCGGTCGCACCCGCCGCCGCAGCGCCCGCCGCCGCCGGCGACGGCGAACACGGCATGTTCGAACGCCTCGGCGGCATCGTCCGCCTGCTGCACGATTCGCTGCGCGAACTCGGCTACGACAAGGCGCTGACCGAAGCTTCCTCGGCCATCGTCGACGCCCAGGACCGCCTGGAATACGTCGCCACCCTGACCGAACAGGCCGCCAACAAGGTGCTGAACACCCTGGACGAGGGCATGCCGGCCCAGGACCTGCTGTCGAAGCAGGCCAAGGACATGGAAACCCGCTGGAGCGACCTGTTCTCGGGCAAGCTGAGCCTGGACGAATTCAAGGCCCTGGCCGGCGATTCGCGCCAGTTCGCGGCCGCCGTCAACGTCGCCACCGAAGCCGAGAAGGCGCGCCTGCTCGAGATCATGATGGCGCAGGACTTCCAGGACATCACCGGCCAGCTGATCAAGAAGGTGGTCAAGATCACCCAGACGGTCGAATCCGAACTGGCCCAGCTGCTGCGCGACAACGCGCCGGCCGAGCTGAAGGAAAAACTGGCCAAGAAGGACGCGCCGCCCGCCGCCGCGCCGCTGATGCAGGGCCCGTCGGTGCCGGAAGCGGCACTGGACCAAACCAACGTTGACGATCTTCTGGCCGATCTGGGGTTCTAATGGACGATATGCTCAAGGACTTCGTCGTCGAGGCGATGGACCTTGCGGTGAATGTTGAAGAACATTTGCTGCGCCTCGAACGCGATCCGGACAACAAGGAAACGCTCAATGCGGTGTTCCGGTCCTTCCACACGATCAAGGGTGGCGCCGGCTTCATGGGCCTGCCCGCGCTGGTCGCGGCCTGCCACCTGACCGAGAACCTGTTCGACGCCCTGCGCACCGGCCAGGCGCCGGTCACGCCGCTGGCGATCGAGGCGGCGCTGGAAGCTTCGGGCTTCGTGGCCGACCAATTGAATGACCTGAACAACGGCACCCCGCCGGAAGGCCTGGCGCAGATGCCGGCCGCCCTCGAGCGCATCCTGACCGACGCGATCGAAGGCAAGGGCGCGCCGAGCGCACCGGCAGCGGCGGCCGCTGCACCGGCGCCCGTCGCCGCCGCCCCGGTTGCGGTCGTGGCGCCCGTCGCCGCGGCTCCCGCTGCGAGCGAGGATGGCCTGGACTGGGTCGGCATGTACAACGCCGTGGTGCCGGAAGGCTCCGCCATCGCCGCCGCGCCGGTCGTGCTGGCGGCGGTCGCCGCACCGGCTGGCGCGCCAGCTGCCGCACCAGTTGCTGCAGCGCCGGCCGAAGCCGCGCCGGCCGCGAAGCCGAATGGCTGGGACGGTGTCGAACGCCGCGGCAACGACAAGGTCGCCGACGCCCGCGCCGCCGCCGCGCCGGCCAAGGACGAAAGCATCCGTATCGATGCGGTCAAGCTGGACGCGCTGCTGGAAGTGGCCGGCGAATCGGTGCAGGCCGCCAACCAGGCCGCCGTGCTGCTCGAGCGCCTGCAGCAGTTCAAGTTCGAAGGTCCCGCCGCCGCCCTGATGGCGACGCTGACCGAGACCCTGGAACGCGCCTCGCGCTACTCGGCCGAACTGCAGCGCGCCACGCTGGCGACCCGCATGCAGCCGGTCGGCCGCCTGTTCCAGAAGTTCCCGCGCCTGGTGCGCGAGCTGGCCAAGGACCTCGGCAAGGACGTCGAGCTGACCATCGAAGGCGCCGAGACCGAAGTCGACCGCGTCGTGGTGGACAGCCTGTACGACCCGCTGGTGCACATGCTGAGGAACGCATTGGACCACGGCGTCGAGTCGCCGGAAGAACGCGTCGCCGCCGGCAAGCCGGCCAAGGCCTTCATCCTGCTGAAAGCCTGGCAGGAAGCGAACAGCGTCATGATCGTGCTGCAGGACGACGGCAAGGGCATGGACCCGATCAAGCTGCGCAAGAAGGCGATCGACAAGGGCCTGATCGGCGAGAACGGCGCCCCCAACGACGACGACGCCTACCAGCTGGTGTTCCTGCCGGGCTTCTCGACCAAGGAAGTGGCGTCGTCGGTCTCGGGCCGCGGCGTCGGCATGGACGTGGTCAAGACCGCGGTCGAGAAGAACCGCGGCGCGATCCGCATCGACTCCTCGCTCGGCCACGGCACCAAGTTCGCGATCCGCCTGCCGATCGAGCTGTCGATCGTGCCGACCATGCTGGTCTCGACCTCGGGCGCCCAGCTGGCGCTGCCGATGGCCGTGGTCGAGCGCGTGGTCGAGCTGCCGGAAGAGTTCCAGTGCGTGGGCGGCGCCCCGGTGCTGAAGGACCAGGGACGCCCGCTGCCGGTGCGCTCGCTGGCCCTGGCGCTGGGCTACGAAGCCTGCTCAGAGCGCGTCGGCATCGTCGTCAACGCGCCGCAGCCCTACATCCTGGCGGTGGCGGCAGTCGACGGCACCGCCGACCTGGTGATCAAGCCGATGACGGCGCTGTCGGTGGAAGGCATCACCGGCACCGCGCGTTCGGCCGAGGGCGAGCTGGTGCTGGTGGTCGGCCTGTCCTTCCTGATGGATGGCTGCCGCTCGAACGTGCGTCTCGCCGCGTGAGCGTGTGAATAGCGCGTGACGCGCTGCGGCATGCGAATGCCGCGCCATCGTGTCATAAAAACGCAAACAAAAGCCTGAGCTTTCCCGCTCAGGCTTTTTTTATTTGCATATATAGTTGCATATGCAAATAATATTTGCATGAATTTAGCGTCCTTGGCAGAAAAATGCGTCTCCCCCTCTTGGTGCGGCAGTGCACAATTATGGCATAATCAAAAACCGTCCTCGCATGAGCAGGGCGCGTTCACTGGATAGACCATGCAAAAAACGCTCTACGACAAACTTTGGGATTCCCATGTCGTGCGTGCCGACGCCGATGGCACCACCGTCCTCTACATCGACCGCCACCTGGTGCACGAAGTCACCAGCCCGCAAGCCTTCGAAGGGCTACGCGAGGCCGGCCGGGGACTATGGCGGACATCAAGCAACCTGGCCGTGGCCGACCACAACGTGCCGACCACCGACCGCGCCCAGGGCATCGCGGATCCCACCTCGCGCCTGCAGGTCGAGACGCTGGACGCCAATGCCAAGGGCTTCGGGCTGACCTATTTCGACATGAACGACAAGCGCCAGGGCATCGTCCACGTGATCGGCCCGGAGCAGGGCGCGACCCTGCCGGGCATGACGGTGGTCTGCGGCGATTCGCACACGTCCACCCACGGCGCCTTTGGCTGCCTGGCGCACGGCATCGGCACCTCGGAAGTCGAGCACGTGCTGGCCACGCAGACCCTGCTGGCCAAGAAATCGAAATCGATGCTGGTGCAGGTCGACGGCGCGCTGCCGCCGGGCGTCACCGCCAAGGATATCGTGCTGGCCGTGATCGGCCAGATCGGCACCGCGGGCGGCACCGGCTACGCCATCGAATTCGGCGGCTCGACCATCCGCGCGCTGTCGATGGAAGGCCGCATGACGGTCTGTAATATGGCGATCGAGGCGGGCGCGCGCGCCGGCATGGTGGCGGTGGACGACACCACCATCGAGTATGTGAAGGGCCGCCCGTTCTCGCCCAAGGGCGAGCAATGGGAGCAGGCGGTCGCCTACTGGCGCACCCTGCATTCGGACGAAGGCGCCGTGTTCGACACCGTCGTCACGCTCGACGCGTCGGAGATCCGCCCCCAAGTCACCTGGGGAACCTCGCCCGAGATGGTGACCTCGGTCGACGGCCGCGTGCCTGACCCTGCGGCCGAGCCGGACGCCGTGCGCCGCGGCGCCATCGAAAAGGCGCTGGCCTATATGGACCTGCAGCCGAACACGCCGATCGAGCAGATTGCCATCGACAAGGTCTTCATCGGTTCCTGCACCAACTCGCGCATCGAAGACTTGCGCGCCGCCGCCGACGTCGTGCGCGGGCGCCGGCGCGCCGCCAACGTCAAGCTGGCGATGGTGGTGCCGGGTTCGGGTCTGGTGAAGGAGCAGGCCGAGCGCGAAGGGCTGGACCGCATCTTCAAGGATGCCGGCTTCGAATGGCGCGAGCCGGGCTGTTCGATGTGCCTGGCTATGAACGCCGACCGCCTGGAACCGGGCGAGCGCTGCGCCTCGACCTCGAACCGCAACTTCGAGGGACGGCAAGGGCAGGGCGGCCGCACCCATCTGGTCTCGCCGGCCATGGCGGCGGCGGCGGGCATCGCCGGCCGCTTCGTCGACGTGCGCGCCTTGTAAATCATTTATACGGAATCACGGAACATCATGAAGAAAGCATTCGTCATCGCACTCGCCGCCATCGTCCTGAGCGGCTGCAACACCATCTCCGGCATCGGCCGCGACGTGCAGAAGGCCGGCCAGGTCATCACCGGCGCCGGCGGCAAATAAACGATCAATAAGGACGCGGAACGATCATGGACAAATTTACCGTACACGCAGGCCTGGTGGCGCCGCTCGACCGCGCCAATGTCGACACCGACGCCATCATCCCCAAGCAGTTCCTGAAATCGATCCGCCGCACCGGCTTCGGCCCGAATCTATTCGACGAGTGGCGCTACCTGGACCACGGCGAGCCGGGCCAGGACAATAGCGGCCGCCCCGTGAACCCGGACTTCGTGCTGAACCAGCCGCGCTACACCGGCGCGTCGATCCTGCTGGCCCGCAAGAACTTCGGCTGCGGTTCCTCGCGCGAGCATGCGCCGTGGGCGCTGCAGCAGTACGGCTTTCGCGCCATCGTCGCGCCGAGCTTCGCCGACATCTTCTTCAACAACTGCTACAAGAGCGGCTTGCTGCCGATCGTGCTGAGCGAAGAAGCGGTCGACGGCCTGTTCAAGGCGGTCGAGGCGAACCCCGGCTTCAAGCTGGTGGTCGACCTGGAACAGCAGCGCATCGCGTCCGAAGACGGCGGCATCTCCTACGGCTTCGCCATCGACGACTTCCGCAAGTACTGCCTGCTGAACGGCCTGGACGACATCGGCCTGACCCTGCGCCACGCCGACGACATCCGCGCATTCGAAGGACGGCACCTGGCTGCCCAGCCCTGGCTCGCCAACACGATCTGAAAGAGAAAGAACACGCATGAAGATTGCAGTCCTGCCGGGTGACGGCATCGGTCCGGAAATCACGCACGAAGCCGTCAAGGTCCTGAGCGCGCTGGGCGACTCCTTCGAGATGGAGATGGCCCAGGTCGGCGGCGCCGGCTATGCGGCCCACGGCCACCCGCTGCCCGAGGGCACCCTGAAGCTGGCCAAGGAAGCGGACGCCGTGCTGTTCGGCGCCGTCGGCGACTACCAGTACGACACGCTCGAGCGCGCCCTGCGTCCCGAGCAGGCCATCCTCGGCTTGCGCAAGGAACTGGGCCTGTTCGCCAACCTGCGTCCGGCCATCCTCTATCCGGAACTGGCCGGCGCCTCGACGCTCAAACCCGAAGTGGTGTCGGGCCTCGACATCCTGATCATCCGCGAACTCACCGGCGACATCTATTTCGGCAAGCCGCGCGGCGTGCGCGAATGCCCCGACGGCCCGTTCGCGGGCCAGCGCGAAGGCTTCGACACCATGCGCTACGCCGAAGGCGAGATCCGCCGCATTGCCCACGTGGCCTTCCAGGCCGCACGCAAGCGCGACCGCCGCGTGACCAGCGTCGACAAGGCCAATGTGCTGGAGACCTTCCAGTTCTGGCGCGACGTCGTTACAAGCGTGCACAAGGAATACCAGGACGTCGAGCTCGAGCACATGTACGTCGATAACGCGGCCATGCAGCTGGTGCGGGCCCCGAAGAAGTTCGATGTCCTCGTCACTGGTAATATGTTCGGCGATATCCTGTCGGATGCCGCCGCGATGCTGACCGGCTCGATCGGCATGCTGCCGTCGGCTTCGCTCGATGCCAACAACAAGGGCCTGTATGAGCCCTCGCACGGATCGGCGCCGGACATCGCCGGCAAGGGCGTGGCCAATCCGCTGGCGACCATCCTGTCCGCCGCGATGATGCTGCGCTTCACCTTCGGCAAGACGGAACAGGCGGACCGCATCGAGACCGCGGTCAAGCGCGTGCTGGCGCAAGGGCTGCGCACCCCGGACATCCACGAGCCGGGCTCTACCAAGGTCGGCACGAAAGAAATGGGCGACGCTGTCGTCGCGGCGCTCGGCTGAGACGTTATAAAGAATATTTTTAAACCTGAGGGAAGATAATGAAATTAGTAGGCCTGGTTGGCTGGCGCGGTATGGTGGGCTCGGTCCTGATGCAGCGCATGCAGGAAGAGGGCGATTTCGACCACATCGAGCCGGTGTTCTTCACCACCTCGAACCCGGGCGGCGCCGCGCCGAAGATGGCGAAGAACGAAACCACCCTGAAGAGCGCGACGGATATCGCCGAGCTCTCGAAGTGCGAGATCATCATCTCCTGCCAGGGCGGCGACTACACCTCGGACGTGTTCCCGAAGCTGCGCGCCAGCGGCTGGAACGGCTACTGGATCGACGCCGCCTCGACCCTGCGCATGAACGACGACGCCGTCATCGTGCTCGATCCGGTCAACAAGGACGTGATCAAGAACGCCATGTCGCGTGGCGTGAAGAACTACATCGGCGGTAACTGCACCGTGTCCTGCATGCTGATCGGCCTGGGCGGCCTGTTCGAGCAGGGCCTGGTCGAGTGGATGACCTCGATGACCTACCAGGCCGCATCGGGCGGCGGGGCCCAGCACATGCGCGAACTCTTGAGCCAGTTCGGCACCATCAACCAATCGGTCAAGTCGCTGCTGGACGACCCGGCCTCGGCCATCCTCGAAATCGACCGCACCGTGCTGGCAACCCAGCATGGCCTGAGCGGTGAAGAGACCAAGCAGTTCGGCGTGCCGCTGGCCGGCAACCTGATCCCGTGGATCGACAAGGACCTGGGCAACGGCCAGTCGAAGGAAGAGTGGAAGGCCGGCGCCGAGACCAACAAGATCCTGGGCCGCGGCGAGGGCTTCGCCGGCACCAAGGCGATTCCGGTGGACGGCCTGTGCGTGCGCATCGGCGCGATGCGCTGCCACTCGCAGGCGCTGACCATCAAGCTGACCAAGGACGTGCCGCTCGACGAGATCTCCGACATCATCGCCCAGCACAACCAGTGGGTGAAGGTGGTGCCGAACACGCGCGAAGCCTCGATGCGCGACCTGTCCCCGGCCGCCGTCACCGGCGCCCTGGGCATCCCGGTCGGCCGCCTGCGCAAGCTGGCGATGGGCGACGACTACCTGTCCGCCTTCACCGTCGGCGACCAGCTGCTGTGG
Organism: Massilia phyllostachyos; assembly: GCF_021044825.1. Classification (GTDB taxonomy): domain Bacteria; phylum Pseudomonadota; class Gammaproteobacteria; order Burkholderiales; family Burkholderiaceae_D; genus Telluria; species Telluria phyllostachyos. Next base: position 1,394,648 of record NZ_JAJNOC010000001.1, read on the forward strand.
GGCGCGGCCGAGCCGCTGCGCCGCATGCTGCGCATCGTGCTCGACAAGTAAAACGCATGGCGGGCGGCGTGGCCTTCCGCCGCACATGCGCATATTGGCATCGTTGCCACGACCGCTGTAAAATTGCTAAGCGCTCGTAATCAAACGCTATCAAACGTCCGCCACATCGGTCATTCTGGCCACACATCGCTCCCCGCGACACCCCCGGTGTGCGCGGGAAGCTTGCATGCTCCAGAGCATGATGATATGTTGAGACTCCCAGGAAATCGTGTTTCCTCCGGCCAACTTCTTTCGCATCCCGACTATGCCCCTTTCTCACCGTCCTCCGCTCATGGCAACCGCGTTGAAAACAGTCACCGCGGCCGTGGCCAGCGCCGTGCTCCTGTCGTCCGCCGCCTCGGCTGCCGGTCTCGGCAAACTGACGGTGCTGTCGGCGCTCGGCCAGCCGCTGCGCGCCGAGATCGAACTGACGACGACCGCGGGCGAGGATGCGTCGAGTCTGGCCGTGAAGCTGGCGTCGACCGAAGCCTTCCGCGCCGCCAACATCGAATTCAATCCGGCCCTGCTGTCGCTGCGCTTCAACGTCGAGCAGCGCGCCGGCCGCCAGATCATCCGCGTGAGCTCGACCCAGCCGCTGAACGAGCCCTTCGTCGACATGCTGCTCGAGCTGTCCTGGAATAACGGCCGCCTGGTGCGCGAGTACACCTTCCTGCTCGACCCGGCCGAACTGCGCGCGACCCAGCCGGCACAAGTGGCGGCCGAGACCGCGCGTGCGGCGGCCCAGCCGCGCGCTGCCGCGCCGGCGCCGCAAGCGGCCGCACCGGTCGCGCAAGCGCCGCAGGAGCAGCCGCGCCGCGAGACGCCGGCGCCGCGCGCCGCCGAGCCGGCCATCGACACGCCTTCGAGCTACCGCGTGCGCCAGGGCGATACCCTGAGCAAGATCGCTACCCGCCTGAAGCCGACCGACATCTCGCTCGACATGATGCTGGTGGCGCTGTACCGCGCCAATCCGGACGCCTTCATCGGCCAGAACATGAACCGCCTGAAGTCGGGCCAGATCCTGAAGGTGCCCGATTCGGACGCCCTGCGCGGCACCGACGGCCTTGAGGCGGGTTCGATCGTGGTCGCCCACGCGGCCGACTTCAACGCCTACCGCAACAAGCTGGCCGGCCAGGTTGCCAACGCGGCGCCGCAGCGCACCCCGCAGGCGGGCCAGAGCGCGGCCGGCAAGATCACCGCCAAGGTCGAGGAACGCCCGACCGCGGCCAAGGAATCGCAGGACAAGCTGCAGCTGTCGAAAGCGACCCAGCCGACCACGGGCGCGAACGGCGCGGCCCCGGCTACCGCCAGCACCGAAGACGCGATCGCGCGCCAGAAGGAACTGGACCAGGCCCAGGAACGCGTCAAGGAACTCGAGCGCAACGTCAACGACCTCGAACAGCTGATGACGGTGAAGAGCCGTTCCGGCAGCGAAGCCCAGGGCGCCGCAGCGGGTGCGGCCGCCCAGCCGCTGGCGCCGGCGCCGGAAGACGCGAAGCCCGCCGCCAAGCCGGCCAAGCCGACCACCCCGCCCAAGGCCGCCGCGCCGGAAGAGAAGGGCCTGGCCGACACCCTGATGGACAACATCAACATCGTGGCCGCCGGCGCCGCCGTGCTGCTGCTGGCCGCCCTCGGCATCTCGCAGCGCCGCAAGAAGAAGGGCGCCAAGGATGGCAAGAAGCTTGACGCCGAGCCATCGGTGCTGGGCGTGCCGACCCAGGGCGCGCACTCGCTGTTCGCGGAAGCGGGCGGCCAGAGCGTCGACACCAGCAACAGCGTGTTCAATTCCAGCTTCGCGCCGTCGGCTTCCCAGCTCGACACCAACGAAGTCGATCCGGTCGCCGAAGCCGACGTCTACATCGCCTATGGCCGCGACGCCCAGGCCGAAGAGATCCTGAAGGAAGCGCTGCGCACTAATCCGGAACGCCATCCGGTGCGCCTGAAGCTGCTCGACATCTACGCCGCGCGCAAGGACCTGCGCGCCTTCGAGACCCAGGCCGGCGAGCTGTATGGCCTGACCCGCGGCCAGGGCGACGAGTGGGCGCAAGCCGCCGCGCTCGGCCAGGGCATCGACCCGGCCAACCCGCTGTACGCCAGCGCCACTGGCGCCGCCCCGGTCGCCGCCGCCCAGAGCCCGCAGGAGCGCGACCAGCAGTCGCTGCTGTCCAAGCAGCTGGAAGACTCCTTCCGCGGCGGCGCACCGGTCGCCGCCCTCGGCGCCGGCGCCGCCGCAGGCGCGGCCTACGCGGCGATGGACCACGACGACACGGACGAACCGCGGGACGACGCGACCGCGGTCCCGTCCTTCGAACCCGAGCCTGCCGGCGCGCGCAGCGAGGACAATTCGCTCGACTTCGACCTCGGCGGCCTGGCCTTCGAGCCGGTGACCAGCCACGAGCCGGCAGCGACCGACAATGCGCAGGACGAGACCGCCGTGCCGGACCTCGAGTTCGCGCTCGACCCGATCACCCCGCCCGACGTCACCGCCGCCCCGGCCCCGGCCGAGGAAGAGCCGTTCGACCTGGCCTTCGACATGAGCTTCGGCGACCCGCAGGCCGCCCAGGCCGAGGCCCCGGCCGCGTCCCCGGCGGCCGCGCCGGTCGACATGGCCGGCCTGGCCGCCGAGTTCGACCTGCCGCCGCTGCCGGAAGTGCAGGAAGAGCCGGCCACCGCTACCGCCAGCGCCGACGCGCTGGCGCTCGACAAGGATCCGCTGTTCGACCTCGATTCGATGGACTTCGGCTTGCCGCCGACCCCGGTCCAGCCGGCCGCCGTGGCCGAGGCGACGCCGTTCCACGGCGACGTCCCGACCATCCTCGCGGCGCCGGCGCCGGCAGCGCCGGGCATCGCCGACGATCCCCTGTTCGATCTCGACACCATGGACTTCGGCAGCCCGGCCGAACCCGCGCTGGCGCCGGCGCCGGCGGCAAGCACCCAGCCGGCCGTCGAACCCTTCGAATTCGACGCGCCGCCGCCGGCGCCCGCCGCCGCGCCGGCCGACGCGTTCTCCTTCGACCTGGCCGAACCGGACCAGGACGACCCGTTCGCGCTGCCGGACACCCCGGCCGCCGCGCCGGCGAACGTCGCGGCTCCGAGCCCGGGCGTGCCGGTCGAGCCGAGCTTCGAGATGGCCGACATCGACCTCGAGCTCCCTGACTTCGAACGCGCCGAGGCCGCGCCCGCGCCGGCCCTGCCGGACGTCGGCGAGGCGCTCGAGCCGGCCGCCATGTCGCCCGAGCACATGGAGATGGAAACCAAGCTCGATCTCGCGATCGCCTACCAGGAAATCGGTGACAAGGAAGGCGCACGCGAACTGCTCGACGAAGTCATCAAGGGTGGCAGCAGCGAACAGGTGAGCAAGGCCAGCGCCATGCGCTCCCTGCTGGCGTGAGGCGCATCGCTCTCGGTGTCCAGTACGTCGGAACGGGCTGGAACGGCTACCAGAAGCAGCCGGAACGTAACACCGTCCAGGACCGTCTCGAGATCGCGCTCGAAAAGTTCGCCTGCACGTTCCTGGCCACGACCTGCGCCGGCCGCACCGATTCCGGCGTGCACGGCATCGAGCAGGTGGTCCACTTCGATACGGAGCTGAACCGCGCCATGCAGAGCTGGGTGCGCGGCGTGAACGCCTTCCTGCCCGAGTCGATCGTGGTTCGCTGGGCCCATGAAGTGGCGCCCGACCCGGAGGGCAACGAGTTCCACGCGCGCTTCTCGGCGCGTTCGCGCACCTACCACTACGTGCTCTACAACCACCCGAACCCGTCGGCGCTGCTGGCCGGGCGCGCCGGGTGGACCTTCCGTCCGCTGGATGTGGAACGCATGCGGGAAGCGGGCCAGCACCTGCTCGGCGAGCACGATTTCTCGGCCTTCCGCGCCTCCGGCTGCCAGGCGACGTCGCCGGTCAAGCAGATGCACGAGGTGAGCATCGCGCGCCATGGCGACGTGATCGTGTTCACGGTGCGCGCTTCCGCTTTTCTCCATCACATGGTGCGCAACATCGTCGGTTCGCTCATCTACGTGGGCACGGGCCGCAACGAGCCGGGCTGGATGAAAGAGGTGCTGGAGAGCCGCTCGCGCGACGTCGCCGCGCCGACCTTCATGCCGGACGGCCTGTACCTCGCCAAAATCGACTACGATCCGAAGTGGGGATTGCCGCAGGAGCCGGCGTCGCCGCTGCCCTGGCTGTAAGCCGCCTTCCGGGAATCATCATGCAACGCACCCGTATCAAGATTTGCGGCATCACGCGCCAGGAAGACCTGCGCGCGGCCGTCGACGCCGGGGCCGATGCGCTCGGCTTCGTGTTCTATCCGAAGAGCCCGCGCTACGTCACGCCGCGGCAGGCGGCCGAGCTGTGCGCCGCGCTGCCGCCGTATGTGTCCGCGGTGGCGCTGTTCGTGAACGCGACGGTGGAAGAGGTGAGGGCGGTGGCCGACAGCGCGCCGCTGGCGCTGATCCAGTTCCACGGCGACGAAACGGCCGAGCAGTGTGCGGAACTGGCGGCCGCGGTGTCGCGTCCTTTTGTCCGCGCCTTCCGCGTCAGGCCGGACACGAGGCCGGATGAACTGCTAGAATACGAGCGCACATACCGCGCCGCCAGCCCCTGGTTCTCCGGCCTCCTGCTGGATACCTGGGTCGACGCCTACGGCGGCGCAGGAAAGGTTTTCGATTGGTCTCTCGTCCCAAAAGAGCTCGCGCCTCGGGTCGTTTTGAGTGGTGGCTTGAACGTACAAAACGCGACTGACGCGACGGTACGTGTTCGTCCCTTCGCGGTCGACGTCAGCAGTGGCGTCGAAGCGCAGAAGGGCATCAAGGACGCCCGTAAGATTGCCGATTTCGTCGGCGCCGTGCGGGCCGCAGACGCCATTGCTTCTAGTGAGAACCATCATGAAAGACCGTCCGAGCGGTAACACCCCGCTGTTCCAGACCCCTGAATACCAGCTGCCCGACCAGAGCGGGCACTTCGGCCCCTATGGCGGCAGCTTCGTCGCCGAAACCCTGTCGCACGCGCTGGCCGAGCTGAACGAAGCCTATGCGCGCTTCTCGCAGGATCCCGAATTTCTCGAGGAATTCCGCTACGAGCTGGCCCACTTCGTCGGCCGTCCCTCGCCCGTGTACCACGCGCGGCGCTGGTCCGAGCAGCTTGGGGGGGCGCAGATCTTCCTCAAGCGCGAAGACCTGAACCACACGGGCGCCCACAAGATCAACAACGTGATCGGGCAGGCCCTGCTGGCGCGCCGCATGGGCAAGAAGCGCATCATCGCCGAGACCGGCGCCGGCCAGCACGGCGTCGCCACCGCGACCATCTGCGCGCGCTTTGGCATGGAGTGCGTGGTCTACATGGGCAGCGAGGACGTCAAGCGCCAGGCCCAGAACGTCTACCGCATGAAGCTCCTCGGCGCGACCGTGGTGCCGGTGGAATCCGGCTCGAAGACCCTGAAGGATGCGCTCAACGAAGCGATGCGCGACTGGGTCACCAATATCGAAAGCACCTTCTACATCATCGGCACCGTGGCGGGACCGCACCCGTACCCGATGATGGTGCGCGACTTCCAGTCGGTGATCGGCGAGGAATGCCGGGTGCAGATGCCGGCCATGACCGGGCGCCAGCCGGACTACGTGGTCGCCTGCGTCGGCGGCGGCTCGAACGCCATGGGCATCTTCTACCCTTATATCGACGAGCCGGGCGTGAAACTGGTCGGCGTCGAGCCGGCGGGCGAGGGGCTCGACAGCGGCAAGCACGCGGCCTCGCTAAGCGCGGGCATTCCGGGCGTCCTGCACGGCAACCGCACCTACCTGCTGCAGGACGAGAACGGCCAGATCATCGAGACCCATTCGGTGTCGGCGGGCCTGGACTACCCCGGCGTGGGGCCGGAACACGCGTGGCTGAAGGACATCAAGCGCGCCGAGTATGTGACGATCACGGACGAGGAGGCATTGGCGGCCTTTCACGACTGCTGCCGCATCGAGGGAATCATTCCGGCGCTGGAGTCCTCGCACGCGATCGCCTACGCGACCAAGCTGGCGCCGACCCTGCCGAAGGACCAGCTCATCCTGGTCAACCTGTCGGGCCGCGGCGACAAGGACATGCACACGGTGGCGCAGAGGATGGGGCTGGATTTCAGCTGACCCGTCCTTGCTTTGGCTCTCCCGTGAACCTTCGATAAGAAAGAACAGCATGTCCCGCATCGAACCAACCTTCGCCGCCCTGAAGGCGGCCAATAAAACCGGCCTGGTCACCTTCATCACCGCCGGCGACCCCGGCCCGGAAGTGACCGTGCCGCTGATGCACGCCCTGGTGGAGGGCGGCGCCGACGTCCTCGAACTGGGCATCCCGTTTTCCGACCCGATGGCCGAAGGCCCGGTGATCCAGCGCGCCTGCGAACGCGCGCTGAAGTTCAACATCGGCCTGCAGGACGTCTTCGGTTTCGTGCGCGAATTCCGCAAGACGAACGTTGCTACGCCTGTGGTGCTGATGGGCTACGCGAATCCGATCGAGCGCATCGGCCCGGACACGTTTATCAGCTGCGCGAAAGAGGCCGGCGCCGACGGCGCCATCGTGGTCGACTATCCGCCGGAAGAATGCGCGGCGTTCGCCGAATCGATGCGCGCCAACGACCTGGACCTGATCTTCCTGCTGGCGCCCACGTCCACGACGAAGCGCGTGCAGCAGGTCGCCCGGTACGGCAGCGGCTTCAGCTACTACGTGTCGCTGAAGGGCGTGACCGGCGCCGGCAGCATCGATACCGAAGACGTGGCGCGCCGCGTGTCCGCGATCCGCGAGCACGTGAAGCTGCCGATCGGCGTCGGCTTCGGCATCCGCGACGGCGCCACCGCCCGCGCCGTGGCCGAGGTCGCCGACGCGGTGGTGATCGGCAGCCGCATCATCCAGGAACTGGAATCGGTGCCGCAGGAGCAGGCCGTGGCAGCGGTGCGCACCTTCACCGCCGGCATCCGCAGCGCACTCGACGCCTGACACACCCATGGGGTCAGAGTTGAATTGTTGGGAAACTTTTAAAAATTTCCCATAATTCGACTCCGACCCTAATTGTTGGGCAATTGCTCGTCAGCACAGCCAATAAGGGTCAGAGTCGAATTATCTGGCAACATTTAAAACTTGCCGAATAATTCGACTCTGACCCCACTGGTTTAGCTGCCATGGGTAATTCTTATCGGATGGGTTTGCCGAAGAACAGCATTGAGTTACATTGCCTATATTGCCTAGCGGCCAACTCAAATGAGACTCCTCGATGAAAAAACAAGTCGTCCACGTTTCTGTTCTTCAATCGGCCAAGGTGATGGCAGTGCTGTACCTGGTCCTGTCGATCCCGATGGTCGCGATCATGGCCATCCCAGCCATGATGGGCACTCAGGGGGCGGCGGCCGGGATGACGCTAGGGATGCTGGTCCTGATGCCGATCCTGTACACCGTCCTTGGCTTCATCTTCACCGCGATCGGCGCCTGGGTCTATAACCTGGTCGCGGCGCGCGTTGGCGGTTTCGAGTTCACCACCACTGAGAGCAGTAATTAATCCTAGACTTTTCAGTAAGAAAATCCTATTAGGGTCAGAGTCGAATGATTGGGCAACTTTGAAAAGTTTCCCAATCATTCGACTCTGACCCTAATTGCTGTTGGGCAGTCTTGAAGAAGGGCAATTAGGGTCGGAGTCGAATTGCAGGCAATTCTGGAGAATTGCTCAACAATTCAACTCTGACCCCAGTGGTGTTATCTGCATGGCAATTGACGGGTAGGCATGATTCGACAAGCGCGACGCTTGCGGCTACACTACCGCCACCTCGAAGACTTGCCGCAAAGGAGAACAGATGAGTTGGCTAGAAAAACTGCTGCCCCCAAGGATCCAGCGCTCCGATGCCGCCAATCGCAAAACCATGCCGGAAGGCCTGTGGGTCAAGTGCCCGTCGTGCGAAGCGGTGCTCTACCGCGCCGACCTGGAATCGAACCTGCACGTCTGCCCGAAGTGCGACCACCACATGCGCATCCGCGCCCGCGAGCGCCTCGATAGCCTGCTCGATGAAGGCGGCCGCTACGACATCGGCCAGGAAGCCCTGCCGGTCGACACCCTGAAGTTCAAGGATTCCAAGAAGTACCCGGACCGCCTCAAGCAGGCCATGGACGCCACCGGCGAGACCGATGCCCTGATCGTGCAGGGCGGCTCGATCATGAGCCTGCCGGTCGTCGTCGCCTGCTTCGAATTCGAATTCATGGGCGGCTCGATGGGTTCGGTGGTCGGCGAGCGCTTCGCTAGAGGCGCCCAGGTCGCGCTGGAGCAGAAGGTGCCGTTCATCTGCATCACCGCCACCGGCGGCGCGCGCATGCAGGAAGGCTTGCTGTCGCTGATGCAGATGGCCAAGACCACCGCCATGCTGACCAAGCTGTCCGAGAAAAAGCTGCCGTTCATCAGCGTGCTGACCGACCCGACCATGGGCGGCGTTTCCGCCTCGTTCGCCTTCATGGGCGACGTGGTGATCGCCGAACCGAAGGCCCTGATCGGCTTCGCCGGCCCGCGCGTGATCGAGAACACCGTGCGCGAAAAGCTGCCGGAAGGCTTCCAGCGCGCCGAGTTCCTGGTCCAGAAGGGCGCCGTCGACATGATCGTCGACCGCCGCAAGATGCGCGAAGAGATCGCGCGCCTGCTGGCACTGCTGCAAAACCAGGCCGCCGACGTCCTGGCTTGATTCCATCCCATCGGTGCGGGCGCGACGCGTCCGCACCGGCGCGCTCGCCCTGAGCCATCACCGAAGCATCCGATCTATGTCCCCACTCCCGACCACCTTGCCCGACTGGCTGGCGCTGCTCGAGTCGCGCCATGCCGAAACCCATATCGACATGGGCCTGGACCGTGTGCGCGCCGTCAAGGAGCGCATGGCGCTCGCCTTTGACTGCCCCGTGATCATGGTGGCGGGCACCAACGGCAAGGGCTCGACCTGCGCCATGCTGGAAGCCGTGCTGCTGCAGTCTGGGTACCGCGTCGGCCTGTACATCAAGCCGCACTTCCTCGACTTCAACGAACGCGCCCGCATCAACGGCGAGATGGCCTCGGACGCGGCGCTGGTGCAAGCCTTCCATGCCGTCGAAAGCGTGCGCGGCGACGTGTCGCTGACTTACTTCGAATTCACCACGCTGGCGATCATGCACCTGATCTCGAAAGCCGGCGTCGACGTGGCGATCCTGGAAGTCGGCCTGGGCGGACGCCTGGACGCGGTCAACGTGATCGACGCCGACGTCGCCATCGTGACCAGCGTCGACATCGACCATACCGACTACCTGGGCGACACCCGCGAGAAGATCGGTTTTGAGAAGGCCGGCATTTTCCGCGCCGGCAAGGCGGCGATCTGCAGCGACCCGGTGCCCCCGCAATCGCTGGTCGAGCACGCCGAGCGCATCGGCGCCGACCTGTGGCTGCTGGGCCGCGACTTCAACTACCAGGGCGACCAGCAGCAGTGGAGCTATGGCGGGCGCGGACAGCGCCGCAATTCGCTGGCCTATCCGGCCCTGCGCGGCGCCAACCAGCTGCTCAACGCCTCGGCCGCGCTGGCCGCGCTCGAGGTGCTGCGCATGCAGCTGCCCTGCGGCGCCCAGGAAGTGCGCGCGGGCCTGGCCATGGTCGAGCTGCCGGGTCGCTTCCAGGTGCTGCCTGGCCGCCCGACCCAGGTGCTCGACGTGGCGCACAACCCGCACGCCGCGGCGACGCTGGCCCAGAACCTCGGCAATATGGGCTTCCACCGCTTTACTTATGCGGTGTTCGGCATCATGGAAGACAAGGACATCGACGCCGTGATCGCGCCGATGGCCCAGTACATCGATCACTGGTGCGTCACCGCGCTGGATTCGCCGCGCTCGGCCGACCCGGCCACATTGTCCGAAAAGCTGCAGGAACTCAAGCCCGCGGGCGCCAAGGCGGACGATTTCTCGGTCACCGCCTTCGCCACGCCAAGCGAGGCCTACGCGAATGCCGTGAGCCGGGCAGGGGAGAATGATAGAATTGTGGTCTTTGGCTCGTTCTACACGGTCGCCGGTGTGATGGCGGCCCGCAAAAACTCTCTCCACTAATAGTAAAAACGCATGGGCTTGTTCTCGTTCGGTAGCAAAAACAAGCAAGACACTGTCCGGGACAGCGGCCACTTCGTCAAGGACGACGATGCCGCCTACGGCCAGCAGGCCCGCGCCAAGCGCGCGTCGCATGCAGGCGAGGGCGCGCGCAGCAAGCGCGGCGCCGACCCGATCCTGCCCGAGAAAAAGCGCGCGCGCCGCCGCCTGGTCGGCGCGATCGCGCTGGCGCTGGCGGCCGCCGTCGGCCTGCCGATGCTGCTCGACTCCGAGCCCAAGCCGCTCGGCGCCGACATCGCCATCAACATTCCCGCCAAGGACAAGGCGGCGCCGCTGCCGGTGCCGGCCGCCGCGACGGTCGACAGCGGCGAGGAGATCGTCGAGCCGACCGATGCCGCGGCTGATCTCCCGACCGCCGTGCCGCCGCAGTCGTCGGTGCCGGTGGTCGCCGCGCCGAACGATCCGCCGCCGCTGCGCACCCTCGACATCCCGCGCGCCGAGCCGCCTGTGCCGAAGCCCGAGCCGGTGAAGCCCGAACCCGTCAAGCCGGAACCGAAGCGCAAGCCGGAAGAGCTGCATCCGAAGGTCGCCGAGCTGGAACCGAAGAAGGCCGAGAAGGCCGAGAAACCTGCGGCCGCCAAGCCCGCGGAAGAGAAGCCGCGCGCGGCCAAGGACGACGCGGCGCGCGCCATGGCCATCCTCGAGGGCAAGCCGGCGGCCGTGCGCGCCGAAGGCCCGTCGCAGAAATACGTGGTGCAGGTGGCGGCGCTGGCGACCCAGGAAAAGGTCACCGAGCTGCAGGGCCGCCTGCGCGCCGCCGGCGTGTCCTCGTTCACCGAGAAGAGCGGTGAGCTGATCCGCGTGCGCGTGGGTCCGTACACGAAGGAAGAGGGCGAAAAAATCCGTTCCAAGCTGATTTCCATGGGCCTTTCGGGCTCGCTGGTCCCGCTCTGAGGAATGGCCTGATGCAGGGTTGCGCGGCGTGACGATCTTCGACTATCTGGTGCTGTTCGTCCTGATCGCGTCGGTCGTCATCTCCACCCTGCGCGGCCTGGTCAAGGAAATCCTCTCGCTGCTGGGCTGGATCGTCGCCTTCGTGGTGGCCAACGCCTACGGCGCGCAGCTGGCCCCGATGCTGCCCGACGTGCTGCCGGGCGCGGCGGCGCGCCTGATCATGGCCTTCGTGGTGCTGTTCCTCGGCGTGCGCATCCTCATGGGGCTGCTGTCGCTGGCGATCGGCGCCGTGATCGCCGCCACCGGCCTCACGCTGGCCGATCGCGGCCTGGGTGGATTGTTCGGCCTGGCGCGCGGCATTGTAATCGTGCTGGCCGCCGTCATATTGTGCGGGATGACGTCCATTCCGCAGCAGGATTTCTGGAGGAACGCGCTGCTGTCGCCGATGGCGGAAACGGGCGCGCGGACGGTCAAGCCTTTCCTTCCCGCCGCCCTGGCGGAGCACGTCCGGTTTTGAATTGATCTATAGTTCCACTTTTTTGCAATCAGCAGTCCAGCTTTAGGAGCACACCATGTGTGGCATCGTCGGCGTCGTCTCGAACAATCCCGTCAACCAGCTTCTCTATGATGCGTTGCTGCTGCTGCAGCACCGCGGCCAGGACGCGGCGGGCATCGCGACCAATCACAGCAGCATGTTCTCGATGTACAAGGCCAATGGCCTGGTGCGCGACGTGTTCCGCACCCGGAACATGCGTTCGCTCCAGGGCAATACCGGGATCGGCCACTGCCGCTACCCGACCGCGGGTTCCTCGAGCGAAGAGGAAGCGCAGCCCTTCTACGTGAATGCGCCGTTCGGCATCACGCTGGCGCACAACGGCAACCTGACCAACCAGGCCGCGCTGAAGGAAGAGCTGTTCCGTAACGACCGCCGCCACATCAACACCGACTCCGATTCGGAAGTGCTGCTGAATGTGCTGGCCCACGAGATCTCGGAAGCCGCCGACGGCTATAACCTTGACACCGACGCCGTGTTCAAGGCGGTCGGCGCGGTGCACCGCCGCGTGCGCGGCGCCTACGCGGTGGTGGCGCAGATCGCCGGCCACGGCATGCTGGCCTTCCGCGACCCCTTCGGCATCCGTCCGCTGTGCCTGGGCGTGAACGAGGGCGAGCACGGCGTCGAATACCTGGTGGCCAGCGAATCGGTGGCGCTCGAAGGCCTGGGCTTCCGTTTTGTCCGCGACATCGCGCCGGGCGAAGCCATCTTCATCGACAACGACAGTGTCCTGCACGAGCGCCAATGCGCGGAAAACCCGAGCCTGAACCCGTGCGCCTTCGAATTCGTGTACCTGGCGCGCCCCGACTCGGTGATCGACGGCGCCTCCGTCTACGCGACCCGCCTGCGCATGGGCGAATACCTGGCCGACAAGATTCGCAAGGAGATCCCGGTCGACGAGATCGACGTGGTCATGCCGATCCCGGATTCCTCGCGCCCGGCCGCGATCCAGCTGGCGCTGAAGCTCGGCGTCGAGTACCGCGAAGGCTTCATCAAGAACCGCTACATCGGCCGCACCTTCATCATGCCGGGCCAGGGCATGCGCAAGAAGTCGGTGCGCCAGAAGCTCAACGCGATCGCCTCCGAATTCAAGGACAAGAACGTGCTGCTGGTCGACGATTCCATCGTGCGCGGCACCACCAGCCGCGAGATCGTGCAGATGGCGCGCGACGCCGGCGCCCGCAAGGTCTTCTTCGCTTCGGCCGCGCCGCCGGTGCTGTACCCGAACGTGTACGGCATCGACATGCCGACCCGCGACGAGCTGATTGCCCACGGCCGCACCAATGAGGAAGTCTGCAAGGAGATCACCGCCGACCGCCTGGTCTACCAGGACGTCGACGCCCTCAAGCGCGCGATTTCGGACGTGAATCCGGAGCTGAAGAACTTCGAAGCGTCCTGCTTCGACGGCGTCTACGTGACCGGCGACGTGACCCCGGAATACCTGGACCGCCAGGAAACCGCGCGCCACAATCCGAAGAAGAACCAGGTCGAGGATCCGGTGCGCACCCAGCTGAACCTCAACAGCCCGGCCATCACCGAGTAAGCGCATGAGCGACAAGCCGAACTACGGTTTCACCACCACCATCCTGCACAACGATCGCCGCAAAGCGATCGAGCAGGGCTCGCTGCACAAGCCGGTGCACACCTCGGTCGCCTTCGGCTATGGGGATGCGCGCCAGCTGGCTTCGGTCTTCCAGGGCAAGGAGCCGGGCTTCCGCTACGGCCGCCAGGGCAACCCGACGGTCGGCGCGCTCGAGGACAAGATCACCAGGATGGAAGACGGCGTCGGCACGATCTGTTTCGCGACCGGCATGGGCGCGATCGGCGCGCTGTTCCAGGCGCTCTTGAGGGCGGGCGACCACATCGTCTCGTCCTCCTTCCTGTTCGGGAACACCAACAGCTTGTGGCAGACGGTGGCGGGGCAGGGCGTGGCGGTCGATTTCGTCGATGCGACGGACGTGGCAAACGTCGAAGCGGCCATCAAGCCCGAGACGCGCATGGTGTTCGTCGAGACCATCGCCAATCCGCGCACCCAGGTGGCGGATCTGGCGCGCATCGGTGAACTGTGCCGTGCGCGCGGCATCCTCTACGTGGTCGATAACACCATGACCACGCCCTGGCTGTTCCGTCCGAAGGCGGTGGGCGCGGGCCTGGTGGTGAACTCGCTGACCAAGTCGATCGGTGGCCATGGCAACGCGCTGGGCGGTGCCCTGACCGACACCGGCCTGTTCGACTGGAGCGCTTACCCGAACATCGCGCAGAACTTCCGCAAGCAGCCGAGTGCGAACCAGGGCCTGGCCCAGTTGCGCGCCAAGGCCCTGCGCGACTTCGGCGCCGCCCTCGGGCCGGAGGCGGCGCACCACATCGCGGTCGGCGCCGAGACCCTGGCGCTGCGCATGGAGCGCACCAGCGCGAATGCGCTGGCGTTGGCCCGGATGCTGGAAAGCGACGAGCGGGTGGCGGCTGTGTACTATCCGGGCCTGGCCTCGCACCCGCAGCACGGTATCACGCAGGAGCTGTTCCGCGCCGGCGGTTCGCTGCTCAGCTTCGAGCTGAAGGAGAGCATCGATCCCTTCGACTACCTGAACCGTTTGCAGCTCGGCATCCCGGCCAGCAACCTGGGCGACACCCGCACCCTGGTGATCCCCGTGGCGCACACCATCTTCTTCGAGATGGGCGCCGATCGCCGCGCCAGCATGGGCATTGCCGAGGGCCTGATCCGGGTCTCGGTGGGTATCGAGGACACCGACGACCTGCTGGCGGACTTCCGCCAGGCACTCGACATCTGAGACCCTGTTCCGGCAAGCTGCGAATTCTTTACAGCTTGCCGGAATTGTTTCAGCGGTTGAGCAAGGCGGGCGATTGCCGCTATCATGGGTCTTCTTTCCACCCGAATGCCTGCCCCCATGAAGACCAAGCTGTTCCTCGCCTCCCTGCTGATCTGCGGCGCCGCATTTGCCGGCGAGCTGGAAAACGCCAACGCGCTGTTCGAGAAGAAGGACTACGCGGGTGCCATGAAGATCTATACCAAGCTGGCCGATGCCGGCAATCCGGAAGCCCAGCAGGCGCTCGGCCAGATGTATTTCTACGGCGAGGCGGGGCAGGTCGACGAAGCGAAGGCGGCGGAGCTGTTCAAGAAGTCGGCCGCCAAGGGCAACAAGGTCGCCGGCGCCTCGCTCGCGCTGATCGAGGAGCGCGCCAAGCGCCGCGCCGACATCGATTACTGGATCAAGGGCTATGACGGCGCCGACCTAAAGACCGGCGAGTACCAGTGCAAGGCGCCGCGCATCCCGACCATGTCCAAGATCAACGAGGAAATCGACCGCATCGGCGCCGCCGTCAAGAACTGGCAGGAGTGCTACAACAAGTACGTCACCCACCTGAACAACCAGATGCCGCTGACCAAGCGGATTCCCGCCGACGTCCAGAAGCTGATGAACAAGGAAGAGACGGCGAAGTCCAACGCCTACCTGGCCCAGCTGCAGGAAAACCTGAGCGAAGAGGCGCGGGTGAGTTCGAAGCTGCTGCTGGCCGATTTCGATGCCTGGCGCACGGCGACGGAGAACTACGTGAACGAGCACAACAAGATGGTCAAGAACGCCAAGAAGGATTCCTACTGGTCGGACAAGAAGATCCAGTAAGGCGGGCATTTACCAACGAAAACGGGGTAGCGCGGGCCAATGGCCCGGCTACCCCGTTCTATTTGTCTCGCGGTGAAAGCTTAGTGCCAGCTGCGCATCAGGCCGACAGCCAGGCCTTCGAGTGCGAACTCGTCCTCAGGCGACACCTGGATGACCTTGAAGTCCGGATTCTCCGGCAGCAGCTCGACCATATTGCCGGTCTTGCGGTAGCGCTTGACGGTAACTTCCTCGCCCAGGCGGGCGACCACGATCTGGCCGTTCTTGGCGCTGTCGATCTTCTTGACGGCCAGGAAATCGCCGTCGCAGATGCCGGCATCGCGCATCGACCAGCCCTTGACCTTCAGCAGGAAGTCGGGACGCGCCGAGAACATCGCGGCATCGACCGAATAGGTGGCTTCCACGTGTTCCTGGGCCAGGATCGGCGAACCGGCGGCCACGCGGCCGACCAGCGGCAGCGACATCATGAGGGCGGCCGGGACCATCGGCACGGGCTCGACCGTGGCGCCGACCAGGCGGATGCCGCGCGAGGTGCCCGGCGAAATCTCGATGGCGCCCTTGCGCGCCAGGGCCTGCAGGTGTTCTTCGGCCGCATTGGCCGACTTGAAGCCGAGCTCGGCCGCGATTTCGGCGCGTGTCGGCGGGAAACCGGTGTTCTCGATCGCTTCCTTGATGAGGTTCAGGATCTGTTCTTGCCTTGCAGTGAGCTTGAGCATGTATGTGTTACAGCAACGGGTTGTGAGAGTAGACTGTATTTTTGTACAGTATTCCAGGATGCGCAAGGGGGTACACGGGAAAAGTGCAAAAAAATTGTGCGGCGCTGCCCGGAGTGCAAGGATTTTGTGGCGTGGGGCACGTCAACTTAGGTTCCGGCCTTCGCCGGAACGACGTGCATGCTTTGGCAACTAGCAGTAAGACCGTCGTTCCGGCGCAAGCCGGAACCCAAGTGCGTCGCGTCCAACGAACATCGACATCCACCCCGGCTTCCCACATGCCCGTTTTTCAGGCTATAATTGCCGGCTTACCCTTCCCACACTCGTCTTGACGCCGAGGTGGGCATTTGTTTAAACGTCCTTAAGGAGTGTTGCATGCGTCATTATGAAATCGTTTTTATCGTCCACCCGGACCAGAGCGAGCAAGTCCCGGCGATGATCGAGCGTTACAAGACCACGGTGACCAGCCGCGGCGGTAACATCCATCGCGTGGAAGACTGGGGCCGCCGTCAAATGGCCTACCAGATCCAGAAGCTGCCGAAAGCCCACTACATCTGCATGAACATCGAGTGCGACAACGAGACCCTGGTCGAGCTGGAAACCGCATTCAAGTTCAACGATGCCGTCCTGCGTCACCTGACCGTCAAGATGAAGAAGGCTGAAACCGCACCGTCGCCGATGATGAAGTCGGTCCAGCGCGAAGACGCAGCCAAGAGCCACCGCGCAGAAGCAGCCGCCGCTGCCCCGGCCGCAGCTGCCTAAGTTTTTCCCGGGAATCCCTGAACGAAAGTAAAGCATCGCAGTGAACCAGTTCCAGCTCATCGCGACCATCGCGGAGCGAGACGTACTGCGATATACCCCGGCCGGCGTCCCCATCGTGGGCGTGATCCTGCAGCACAGTTCGCAGCAGGAAGAGGCGGGGGTGGCAAGACTGGTCGAGTTTGAAATGCCTGCGCTCGGCGCGGGCCAGATTTCAGGCCGACTGGACAGCGCCGAGCTCGGCGCCGCCTACCGCTTCGAAGGATTCCTCGCCAGGAAGAACCGCAACAGCAAAGCCTTGGTGTTTCACATCATTGATTTCAGTGCCGCTTAAACAATCGGCGCAAACTAGATTAGATACAGGAGCCTAAAATGGCATTCGGTAAAAAGTTCGACAAAAACAAAGCAAAAGAAAAACTCAAGCGTAAACAGCAGAACCCGCTGTTCAAGCGCAAGAAGTTCTGCCGCTTCACCGCCGCCGGCGTTGAGCAAGTGGACTACAAGGACGTGGATACCCTGAAAGACTTCGTCCAGGAAAACGGCAAGATCATGCCGGCACGCCTGACCGGCACCAAGGCGCACTACCAGCGCCAGGTCGACACCGCCATCAAGCGCGCACGCTACCTCGCGCTGCTGCCGTACACCGACCTGCACAACGCTTAAAGCGCGGCTCGTCAGTCAGAATACCTGGAGAATAAATATGCAAGTTATCCTGCTCGAAAAAGTGGTCAACGTCGGCAACCTGGGCGACGTCGTCAAAGTCAAGGACGGTTACGCACGTAACTTCCTGATCCCGCAAAAGATGGCACGCCGTGCTACCCAGGCCGCCGTGGCCGAGTTCGAAGTCAAGCGCGCCGAACTGGAAAAAGCTGCAGCCGAGAAGCTGTCGGCAGCACAAGCCCAGGGCGACAAGCTGAGCGGCATGACCGTCACCATCGCCCAGAAAGCCGGCGTCGACGGCCGCCTGTTCGGTTCGGTCACCAACTTCGACATCGCCGAAGCCCTGAGCAAGCAAGGCTTCCCAGTCGAGAAGTCGCAGGTTCGCCTGCCGACCGGCCCGCTGAAGACCACCGGCGAATTCCCGGTCGCCGTCGCGCTGCACACCGACGTCGTCTCGGAGATCACCATTGCTGTGGTCGGCGAAGCCGCCTAAGAAACTGTTGTAAATTAGAAAAAGCCGGGCTCGCCCGGCTTTTTTTACGTCCTGAAAAACCGGTCATTTATGACAGCCGTATGACAGGAGAAGGTATAATGCCCGCCATGAATTCCCCAGCCGATCCGCAAGTCGACTCCCTGCGCATCCCGCCGCACTCCATCGAAGCAGAACAGTCCGTCATTGGCGGCCTGCTGCGCGATAACGCCGCGTGGGACCGCATCGCCGACTTCATGCACGCGGAGGACTTCTACCGCTACGATCACCGCATCATCTTCGAACAGATGGTCCGCCTGATCAACGCCGGCAAGCCCGCCGACGTGATCACGGTTTACGAGGCCTGCAATATGCTCGGCAAGGCCGAGGAAGTGGGCGGCCTGCAGTACCTGAACGCGATGGCGCAGAACACGCCGTCGGCGGCCAACATCCGCCGCTACGCCGAGATCGTGCGCGACCGCGGCATCCTGCGCAACCTGATCACGGTGGCCGACGAAATCTCGGGCAACGCCTTCAACCCGCAGGGCAAGGAAGTCAAGCAGATGCTCGACGAGGCCGAGTCGAAGATCTTCGCGATCGCGGAGACCGGCGCGCGCGGCCAGCAGGGCTGGAACCCGATCCAGCCGCTGCTCACCCAGGTGGTGGAGCGCATCGACGAACTGTACTCGCGCGAGAACCAGGGCGAGATCACCGGCGTGCCGACCGGCTTCATCGACCTCGATCGCATGACCTCCGGCCTGCAGCCGGGCGACCTGGTCATCGTGGCCGGCCGTCCCTCGATGGGCAAGACCGCGTTCTCGGTCAACATCGGCGAGAACGTCGCGATCGAAGCCGGCCTGCCGGTGGCCGTGTTCTCGATGGAGATGGGCGGCGCCCAGCTGGCCATGCGTATGCTCGGTTCGGTCGGCCAGCTCGACCAGCACCGCCTGCGTACCGGCCGCCTGAACGACGAGGACTGGCCGCGCCTGACGCACGCCATCCAGAAGATGAACGACGCCCAGCTCTACATCGACGAGACCCCGGCGCTGAACCCGATCGAGATGCGCGCGCGCGCGCGGCGCCTGGCGCGCCAGTGCGGGAAGCTGGGCCTGATCATCGTCGACTACCTGCAGCTGATGCAGGGCAGTACGCCGGGCGACAACCGCGCCTCGGAGATCTCGGAGATTTCGCGATCATTGAAAGGCCTGGCGAAGGAATTGCACTGCCCGGTCATCGCGCTGTCCCAGCTGAACCGCTCGCTGGAACAACGACCCAACAAACGTCCCGTCATGTCCGACCTGCGCGAATCGGGCGCTATCGAACAGGATGCGGACGTTATCATCTTCCTGTATCGCGACGAGGTCTACAACCCCGACTCGCCGGATAAAGGAACCGCCGAAATCATCATCGGTAAGCAGCGTAACGGCCCGATCGGGGCGATTCGCCTTACCTGGATCGGCTCCTACACCAAGTTTGGCAACTACAGCGGTAACCTCGCCATCTATCAGGGTGACTGACAGGGCGACCAAGTTTCTGAAGAAGTAGCAAAACGCATTCCTTATAACAGCCGGCCCCGAGCCGGTTCACTTTGCCGCCGCCAGCCGTGGCAGCGGTTTCGAAGTCCCAAGAGATTCACAACGGAGAATAAAATGTTTGGACGCCTGATGCCCCAGGAGGGCAAGTTCTTTGACCTGTTCAACCAGCACGCCGCGCTGTGCGTGAAGGGCGCGCAGGAGATGGTCGGCCTGATGACCAACTTCGACGACCTGGAAAACCGCACCCACGCCGTGGAGAGCATCGAGAAGCAGGCGGACAAGATCACCTACGCCACCGTCGACCTGCTGCACAAGACCTTCATCACCCCGCTCGACCGCGACGACATCCACAAGCTGATCACCAGCATGGACGACATCCTCGACATGATGGAAGACGCGGCCCAGACCATCTCGCTGTACGACCTGCACGCGGTGACCCCGGAAGCCAAGCGCCTGGCCGAACTGTGCCTGTCGTGCTGCCTGAAGGTGCAGGAAGCCGTCGGCCTGCTGCACGACATGGGCAACGCCCAGAAGATCGTCGCCATCTGCGAAGAGATCGACCGCTTCGAGTCGGACGCCGACCACGTGATGCGCGCCGCCATGTCCAAGCTGTTCCGCGACGAGCCGGACGTGCGCAACCTGATCAAGATGAAGGCGATCTACGAGATCCTCGAGACCGTCACCGACCGCTGCGAAGACGTGGCCAACATCGTCGAAGGCATCATCGTCGAGAACGCGTAAAGCGCCGCGCGGAACAAGAATAATTATGGAATCTCTACATATCAGCATCTACGTGCTGGGCCTGCTCGTGCTGCTGGCGCTGGTGTTCGACTTCATGAACGGCTTCCACGACTCGGCCAACGCGATCGCCACGGTCGTCTCGACCGGCGTCCTGAAGCCCCAGTCGGCCGTGGCCATGGCCGCCTTCTTCAACTTCCTGGCGATCTTCGTGGTCAGCATGAAGGTGGCGCAGACCATCGGCAAGGGGACCATCGATCCCCACGTGGTCGACCACTACGTGATCTTCGGGGCCCTGGTCGGGGCCATCGTCTGGAACATCATCACCTGGTACTACGGCATTCCGTCCTCGTCCTCGCACGCCCTGATCGGCGGCCTGGTGGGCGCCGCGGTGGCCAAGTCGGGCACCGGCGCGCTGATCTCGGCGGGCCTGATCAAGACCGTGGTGTTCATCGTGGTCGCGCCGCTGCTGGGCTTCGTGCTCGGTTCGATCATCATGCTGCTGGTCTCGTGGATCTTCGTGCGCTCGACGCCGCGCAAGGTCGACGTCTGGTTCCGCCGCCTGCAACTGGTGTCGGCCGCCGGCTATTCGCTGGGCCACGGCGGCAACGACGCGCAGAAGACCATGGGCATCATCTGGATGCTGCTGATCGCCGCCGGCTACACCAACCCGGCCGACGCGCATCCGCCGACCTGGGTCATCATCTCCTGCTACGCAGCGATCAGCTTCGGCACGCTGTTCGGCGGCTGGCGCATCGTCAAGACCATGGGCCAGAAGATCACCAAGCTCAAGCCCGTCGGCGGCTTCTGCGCGGAGACCGGCGGCGCCATGACGCTCCTGATGGCGAGCTTCTGGGGCATCCCGGTCTCGACCACCCACACCATCACCGGCGCCATCGTCGGCGTGGGCGCCTCGCAGAAGGCGTCGGCGGTGCGTTGGGGCGTGGCGGGCAATATCGTGTGGGCCTGGATCTTCACGATTCCGGCGTCGGCTTTCATGGCGGCGGTGGCCTGGTGGATCGGCACGCACATCATGTAAGCATGTGAGCATGCAAGCAAAAAGGCCAGGGATTCCCTGGCCTTTTTGTTGTCGGCTATCCCCGCCGGAGGCGGACTACCTGCCCATGCGCGCGTCTTCGACGTCGGCCCCGCTCGCGGTGCCGGCCCTGCTGGTGCCGGGGCCCTTCTTGCGCAGATTGCTGCCGACCATGATCGAGTCGTCCTTGTCTCGGGCGCGCGGCTCGCGCGGGGCGGAAGGGTCATGGGCGCAGCCGCCCAGCAGGGTGAACGCCACGGCGGCCAGCATCAACTTCTTCATCGTTCCAACTCCATTCTCATGTGGGTCTCAAGAGTGGACGATTGTAGTGCGGCCCGTGCCGGAATAGGGCGGTGGCAGACCGCTTGCCGCAAATTACCCTCGGCGGATGCCTCAGGCCAGGGTTACTTCGAGGCCCTCGAAGGCCAGGCTGACCTGCAGCGCGCCGAGGCGGCCCCGGTAGCGCGCCAGCACCTCGGCGAACGCCGCTTCCAGGTCGTCGTCGCCGCGGGTCGGTTCGTGGTGGGTGCAGTACAGGCGCTTCGCGCCCACCCGCAGCGCCATCTCGATCGCGGCGTCGAAGGTGCCGTGGCCCCAGCCGGCCTTGGACGGATACTCTTCGCGCGTGTACGAGCAGTCGACGATCAGGGCATCCACGTCGCGCATGGCGGCGTCGATCGCATCCTGGCGCGCCAGCAGGTGGGCCTCGCAGGCGGCGAACGCCGGGTCGGCGGGCGGGTAGGGGTTGTGCCAGGGTTCGTGGTCGCCGGTGAAGAACAGCGACCGGCCATTGCAAGCAATCCGGTAGCCCAGGTTGGTGACCGGGTGGTTCATGACCACGTTGTCGACCACCACGTCGCCGACCGCGACCGGCACGCCGACGTCGAGGGTGCGGTACTCGATGGTGGCGCCCATCTGCGTTTCGCTGACCGGGAAGTAGCTGTTCTGCAGCTGCACGCCCATCACGTGCTCGATGCCGTGGCCCGTGACCGGGTCGTGGGCTCCGTGCAGGCGCACCCGGCTGCCCTTGATGAACAGCGGAGTGAAGAAGGGCAGGCCGTGGATGTGGTCCCAGTGGCTGTGGGTGATGAAGATGTTGGCGCTGATCGGTCCTTGCGACAGGGTGGTGAGCAGGTGCTGGGCCAGCGGGAACAGGCCGGTGCCGCCGTCGAGGATGATCAGGGTGCCGTCGTCGCCGCGCACTTCGATGCAGGTGGTGTTGCCGCCATAGCGTGCGGTACGCGGGCCTGGGGACGGAATCGATCCCCGCACCCCCCAGAAACGGAATTTCATCAATGCTCCCCTGCCTGGTAATTATTGTCATGAAACAACGGCCATGATAGCCAGTTTGTGGCGCGCTTTGGCTGAAATTTTGTAAATATCCGGCCGAGCATGTACAGCCGGGCGTAACGAAGCTACACTGCCGAGAATTACCAAACGGCAAAATAGCTTCCGCCAGGAACAACGCCCCGCGCCTACCATGCAAGAGCTGAACCCCACCCAAATCGCGCAACGCCTGCACCAGCTCACCGAAGTCAGCGTGGCGCTCGGGGACACGCACGACACTGCCGGCCTGCTCGACCGCATCCTGCGCGTGGCCAAGCACATGACCGACGCCGACGGCGGCACCCTGTACCGGCCGAGCGAGGACCGGCGCAGCCTGTGCTACCACATCTCGATCAATGACACCCTCGGCATCTACCAGGGCGGCGTCAGCGGAAGCCCGATCGACATCGCACCGGTGCCGCTGTGCGACAGCTACGGCAACAAGAACCTGGCCTCGGTAGCCGCCTATGCCGCCAACTTCAACCAGTCGGTGAACATCGAAGACGTCTACAAGGCGGACGTGTTCAACTTCTCGGGCATGCGGTCCTTCGACGCCGCCTTCGGCTACCACTCGCAATCCTTCCTGACGGTGCCGATGACCGACCACGAAGGCGAGCTGCTGGGCGTGCTCCAGCTGATCAACGCCAAGGACCCGCAGACCGGCGCCATCCGCGCGTTCTCGCAGACCGACCAGCGCTTCATCGAGGCGCTTGCGGCCCAGGCCGCGGTGGCATTGACGAACCAGCTGTTGATCGCCCAGCTCGAGAACCTGCTGGAAGCGCTGGTCAACCTGATCAACATCGGCATCGACGAGAAGTCGCCCTACACCGGCCGCCACTGCCAGTTCGTGCCGGAGCTGACCATGATGCTGGCCGAGGCCGTGCACGACACGACCTCCGGCCCGATGGCGAACTTCCGCATGCTTGATGCCGACCGCAAGGAGCTGTGGCTGGCGGGCCTGCTGCACGATTGCGGCAAGATCACGACGCCGGTGCACATCGTCGACAAGGCGACCAAGCTGGAAACCATCTTCGACCGCATCCACCTGGTCGACACCCGCTTCGAAGTGCTGCTGCGCGATTGCGAGATCCGCGCGCTGCGCGCCAAGTGCGAGCCGGGCGCCGACCACGCCGCGATCGACGACCGCCTGGCGCACGACCAGGCCGGCCTCATCGCCGACCGCGAGTTCCTGCGCCGCGCCAACGTCGGCGGCGAAGGGATGTCGCCGGACGACCAGGAGCGCGTGCGCCGCATCGCCCGCCACCGCTGGACCGGGCCGGATGGCCGCGAGCAGGATTTCCTGAGCGAGAACGAGGTCTTCAACCTGACCGTGCGCTTCGGCACCCTCACCGACGCCGAGCGCAAGATCATCAACAACCACATCGACGTCACCATCAGGATGCTCGAGTCGCTGCCCTGGCCCAAGCACCTCAAGAACGTGCCGGAATACGCGGGCGGTCACCACGAGCGCATGGACGGCAAGGGCTATCCGCGCGGCCTCACGCGCGAGCAGATGTCGGTGCCGGCGCGGATCATGGCGATTGCCGACATCTTCGAGGCGCTCACCGCCTGCGACCGGCCCTACAAGAAGGGCAAGATGCTGTCCGAGTCGCTGCACATCCTGGGACGCTTCGCCCTCAACGGCCACATCGACCCGGACCTGTTCGACATCTTCGTGCGCAACCGCGTCTACCTGCAGTTCGCGCACAAGAACATGGACGCCCACCAGATCGACGAGGTGGACGAGGCGGCGATTCCGGGCTACCGGCCGTAGGCGATGAAGCGGATCCGCCAGCTGCTGTCACGTTATTGGGCGCGCTGGTCGCTCGGGCTGCTGTTCACCCTCGCCGCGGTGCTGTACACGCTGGACGTCTGGACCAGCCATGCCATCGCGCGCCAGGACACCATCATTTCCGACCTGCGCATGCGGCTCGAGCCGTTCGTGCCCGAGCCGGGCATCGTCATCGTCGACATCGACAGCAAGAGCCTGAACGAGGTCGGACGCTTCCCCTGGAGCCGCAACGTGATGGCCAGGCTGGTGGAGCAGCTGACGCGCCACTACGAGGTCAGCGCGGTGGGCTTCGACGTCTCCTTTCCGGAACCCGACACCAGCTCGGGCTACGATGTGCTGGCGCAGCTGGCGGAGCGCGAGCTGAAAAGCATCCCCGCGCTGAAGGACGAACTCGGGCGCCTGAAGCCGGCGCTGGACTACGACGGCATGTTCGCCGAAGCGCTGCGCGGGCAGCCGGTGGTGCTCGGTTTTAACCTGTCCGAAGGCCAGCGCAAGGGCGTCCTGCCGGAGCCCGCGTTCACGACCGACTTCCTGAACGGGCGCGCCGGCGATGCCTACACCGTCAACGGGTATGAAGCGAACATCGCACGCCTGCAGGAAGCCGCCGCCGGCGCCGGGGTGTTTACCGCCACGACCGATGCCGATGGCCTGGTGCGGTCGTCGCCCGTACTGTTCAGGATCGGCGATGGCTACTACCCGTCGCTGTCGGCGGCGACGCTGGCAACCGCCCTGGGCGCCACCGCGATCAAGCCGAAGCTGGTCGGCACCGTGGATACCCTGTCGCAGGCCGATCGCGACGCATCGGCATTCGACACGATGCAGATGTGGGTCGACCGCAAGCCGGTGTCCTTCCCCGTTGGCGAGGGGATGATCGCCACCATCCGGTTCCGTGGCCCCGGCGGCCCGGACGGCGGCGCTTTCCGCTACGTGTCGGCATCCGATGTCCTGGCAGGCAAAGTGGCCAAGGACGTGCTCGAAGGTGCCATCGTCCTGGTCGGCACCACCGCGCCCGGCCTGCAGGACCTGCGCGCGACGCCGGTCAACGCCCAGTACCCCGGCGTCGAGATCCACGCGAACATGATCAAGTCGATGCTGGACGGGCGTTTCAAGGTTCGCCCCTACTGGGCGCAGCCGGTCGAAACGATCGTGGTGGCGGCGCTCGGCGTCGTGCTGACCTTATTGCTGGCGGTGCTCAGCCCCGCCTGGGCGGTGCTGCTGGCGGCCGGCGCCTTCCTCGCCTGCGGCGCCTTCAATTACGTGATGTACAGCCGCTACGACGCGATCCTGAACGTCTTCATCTGCCTGCTGCTGGTCGCCACCCTGTTCGTGCTGAACCTCGCCTGGGGCTGGTTCTTCGAGGTGCGCAAGGGCAGGGCGCTGGTCTCGCGCTTCGGCGAGTACGTGGCGCCCGAACTGGTCGAGCGCATGGCCGAGGATCCGGCCGCCTACAATATGGACGGCGAGAGCCGCGAGCTGACCGTCATGTTCGTCGACGTGCGCGGCTTCACCACCATCTCCGAGGGCCTGAGCCCGAAGGCGCTGCGCGAGTACATCAACCTGTACCTCACCGCGATGTCCGAGGACATCCGCTCCAGCCACCAGGGCACCCTCGACAAGTACATCGGCGACGCCGTGATGGCCTTCTGGGGCGCACCGGTCGCTTTCCCCGACCACGCCAGCCGGGCGGTGGCCACCGCGCTCCTGATGCAGGACAGCGCGGCGCGCCTGAACCGCGACTTCCTGGCGCGCGGCTGGCCCGAGCTGAAGATCGGCATCGGCCTGAACACCGGCCCCATGCACGTGGGCGACATGGGCTCGAAGATCCGGCGCGCCTATACCGTCATGGGCGACGCGGTGAACCTGGGTTCGCGCCTGGAAGGCATCACCAAGGTGTACGGTGTCGGCATCGCCGTGGGCGCGGCGACCCGCCTGGCGGCGCCGGAATTCGCCTGGCGCGAACTCGACCTGGTGCGCGTGAAAGGCAAGAACGAACCGGTGGCGATCTTCGAGCCGCTCGGCAAACCGGCCGACCTGGCTCCCGGTGTGCTGGACGAGCTGGCCCAATGGGAGGCCGCGCTGTCGCAGGTCCGCGCCCAGGATTGGGATACGGCCCAGGCGGCGATCGGCGCCCTGGCCGCGCGCCATCCGGAATGCGGCCTGTATGCCCTCTACCTGGAACGCATCGGCTACTATCGCGCCCATCCGCCGGGCCCGGGCTGGGACGGCGTGACCACCTTCGACAGCAAATAGCGATGCGGCGTGGGTTGTCACACCCATGCAACACAAATGCCACGCCTTCCCCCCTTCACAAGGGGGAACTTGGCGGACTTGTCTTTATTTTTCTCCCTTGCAACACAAAGCTCGTTACACTGCCCCGGAAATCCCTCTTCATAAAGCAAAACCAATGAAACAACGCTTTGCACGCCTGTTCGCAGGCTCCGTGCTCGCCGTGGCCGTCGGTGCGGCCTGGGCGCAGGAGACCGCGGCGCCGGCGGACGACGTGGTCCGCTTCGCGATCACGCGCTTCGAGGTGAGCGGCAACACGCTGCTGTCCCGCGACGAAGTGGAGCGCGCGGTGGCGCCGTTCACCGGTGCGAACCGCGACTTCGGCGACGTCCAGCGCGCCCTGGAGGCCCTGGAAGGCCTGTACCACGCGCGCGGCTACAAGGTGGTCACGGTCCAGCTGCCGGAACAGGAACTGAATGGCGGCGTGGTGCGCCTGAACGTGGCGCAGGCCCGCGTCGGCACGGTGACCGTCAGCGGCAATACCGTGTTCGACACCGCCAACATCCGCCGCAGCGTGCCGGCCCTGCGCGAAGGCGAGACGCCGAACCTGCTGCAGGTCTCCGCCAACCTGAAGCTGGCCAACGAGAACCCGGCCAAGCGCATCAAATTGAGTCTCGAAGGCGGCAAGCTGGAAGACACGGTCGACGCCCGCATCGAGGTGGCCGACGAACGCCCCTGGACCGTGATGGCCAACTTCGACAACACCGGCACGGTTGATACCGGCAAGACCCACGCCGGCGCCGTGCTCCAGCATGCCAACCTGTGGGGCCGCGACCATGTCGCGAGCCTGCAGTACACGACCACCGTCGAGGAGCCCTCGCAGGTCGGCGTCTGGGGCGTCGGCTACCACGTGCCCTTCTACGCGCAAGGCGGCGCGCTCGACCTGTATGCCAGCTATTCGGACGTCGATTCGGGCGTGGTGACGGCCGGCCTGTTCGACCTCGCGGTCAGCGGCCGCGGCGCGGTCTACGGCGCGCGCTACAGCCAGGTGCTGGCCAGGCGCGCCTTCGGGACGCGCGAGCTGGAAGGCCGCATCGTCTACGGCCTCGACATCAAGGCCTACAAGAACAGCGTGCGCCTGTTCGAGCAGGACTTCGGCAACGACGTCACCGTGCGTCCGCTGAGCATCGGCTACGTCGGCCGGGTCGGACTGGACGAGGGCGAGGCCAGCTTCAGCGCGACCGTGCTGCGCAACATCCCCGGCGGCTCGCGCGGCGCCAGGGAAGATCTCGCCGCCGCCCGCGCGGGCGCGAAAGCCGGCTACACGGCGCTGCGCCTGGCCGGCGCCTGGACCCGCGCCTACGGCGCCGGCGACTGGCAGTCGCGCGTGCTGTTCAACGGCCAGTGGAGCGGCGACGCCCTGGTCTCGGGCGAACAGATCGGCCTGGGCGGCGGCGGCTCGGTGCGCGGCTTCGACGAACGCGCCCTGTCGCTCGATACCGGCGCGGGCATGAACCTGGAACTGTACACCCCGAACCTGTGCGGCCGCGCCGGCTGGCAGTGCCGCCTGCTCGGCTTCGTGGACGCCGCCTGGGGCAAGCGCAACGACGCGCTGCCGGGCGAACTGCGCAGCACCTCGATCGCCGGCGCCGGCCTGGGCCTGCGCATCGCCGCCGGCCGTTCGGCCAGCGTGCAGGTCGACTACGGCGCGGTGGTGAAGGAAGGCGCGCTCGGCGGCGCCGGCAATGGCAGGCTGCACGTGCGCGTCGGCCTGGCCTACTAGGAGAGATTCATGAAGAACGGATTAGTCAAGCTGGCCCGGGCCGCCTTGTGCGTCGCCGCGTGCTTCGGCAGTGGCCAGGCAATAGCCGCGCCGACCTCGCCACAGGTCGTGGCCGGCCAGGCGACCTTCGCCCAGCAGGGCAATGTGTTCTCGATCACGAACACGCCCGGCGCCATCATCAACTGGCAGAGCTTCAACGTGAACGCGGGCGAGATCACGCGCTTCATCCAGCAAAGCGGCGACAGCGCGGTGCTGAATCGCATCGTCGGCCAGGACCCCAGCCGCATCCTCGGCGCGCTGCAGTCGAACGGCAAGGTTTTCCTGATCAACCCGAACGGCATCGTGTTCGGCCAGGGCGCGCGCGTGGACGTGAACGGCCTGGTGGCCTCGACCCTGAATATCAGCGACAGCGACTTCCTGGCCGGGAAGCACAGCTTCGCGGCCGGCGCCAATGCCGGGACCATCCGCAACGACGGCGCCATCGCGACGCCAAGCGGCGGCAAGGTCTTCCTGGTCGCGACCAGCGTCGAGAACAACGGCATCATCCAGGCCCCGGACGGCCAGGTGGTGCTGGCGGCGGGACGCAGCGTGAAGCTGGTCGATGCCAATAACCCGGACCTCGACGTGGTGGTCGCGGCTCCGCAGGACCGCGCCATCAACCTCGGCCAGGTGGTCTCCAGCGGCGGGAGCATCGGCATCTACGCCGCGCTGGTCAACCAGCGCGGCGTGGTCAACGCCGACAGCGCGGTGGTCGGCGCGAACGGCAAGATCGTCCTGAAGGCGAGCGGCGACACGGTGCTGGAAGCGGGCAGCGTGACCAGTGCGCGCGGCGCCGGCCGTGGCGGCGAGATCCAGTTGCTCGGCAGCCGCGTTGGTTTGCAGGGCGATGCCCTGGTCGACGCCAGCGGCGAGCTGGGAGGCGGCACGGTGCTGGCCGGCGGCGACTATCAAGGCAAGAACGCGGCGCTGCCGAATGCGCAGCAGACCTGGTTCGGCAAGGACGCGCGCATCCGCGCCGACGCCCTGGCGTCGGGCGAGGGCGGCAAGGTGGTGCTGTGGTCCGACGGCGCCACCGGCGCCTACGGCAGCATCTCGGCGCGCGGGGCGGGGCGCGGCAACGGCGGCCTGATCGAAACGTCCGGCCACGAGCTCTCCACCACCGGCGTCCGCGTGAACGCGGGCGGCGGCGCGCAGGGTGGCAAGAACGGCAGCTGGCTGCTCGACCCCTGGAACATCGTCGTGCGCACCGGCGGCGAAACCCTGCCCGGCGACGCCGACATGTTCGACAAGCTGCCCGGCGCTACCGAGGCCATCGTGGACCCCGGCATCCTGGCGAGCGCCGATGCCGACATCGTCCTGCAGGCGCGCAACGACCTGACCTTCGCCGACGACCTCGACGCGCCGCGCAGCGTGCGCGCCGAAGCGGGCAACAACCTGAACGTCGACGCCCGCATCCGCGCGGTCGGCGACATCGACCTGCGCGCCGGGAATCGCCTGAACCTGGGCGCCGACGGCGAACTGCGCACGAGCGAATACATCGACCTGAAGGCCGACCGCATGACCCTGGCCGGCCGGATCCGCGGCGCGGACGGGGTCGACCCGGCGGTCTCCTTCACCACCTTCAATGCCGGCACCCCGATCGTGGTCGGCAGCGACGACATCGGCATCGCGCTGATGCTCGACCCGGCGCGCCTGGCGGCCATCGAAGCCTACAGCATCAATATCGGCAGCAGCGCGCACACTGCCGAGATCTTCATCGACGAAGCCCTGCACCTGGCCGGCCACCTGTCGATCGACACCGGCGGCGCCATCACGGTGCGCGCGCCGGTGGTGCTGAGCGGCGCTGCCAGCCAGTTCAGCGCCAGGCTGCATCCCCTGCTGGGCGGCGGCATCATCCGCGTGACGGAGGGTGGCGCCATCACGGCCGGCCGCAAGATCACCCTGGAGGGCGGCTGGGTGCGCGTGTTCGGCGGCCTGACGTCGCAGGACATCGCCATCGACGCCGGCGCCGGCGGCATCGAGCTGGAGGCCGGCAGCGCGCTCGCGAGCAGCGGCGCGACGGCCCTGAACGCGCAGTGGCGCATCAAGCAGGACAGCGCCGCCTCGATCTCCGCCGCCATCCTGCTGGCGCGCGCCGCCGAGGTCGAGCTGCCGGGCGTGAACCGCGCCGGCATCCTGGCCGGCGAAGCCACCAACGGCGCCTTCCGCTTCAACTGGCGCGACAGCGTCACGCTCGGCACGGTCGGCAGCGTGAGCGGCGTGCGCGCCGCGGCGGCGGACGTCAGCATCACCGGCGGTATCCTGAACCTGGGCGCCGGCATCGATGGCGGCAGCGTCTTCATCGACGCCGACGCGATCCGCGGCAATGGCCTGGTCAAGGGCTACCACGTGGACCTGGCCGCGCGCGGCGGCATCGGCACCAGTACGAACGCCGTGCGCACCAGCGCCACCACCCTGGCGGCCTGGAATGCGCAGACCGGCAATGCGCCGATCAACATCGTCAACGACCGCGCCCTGATCCTGTACGACGTGGTGCAGGCCGGCGCCGGCAACGGCGGCGCGATCGCGATCGAAACCACCGGCGGCCTCACCGTCGCCCGGAGCGAAGGCGAAGGCCAGGGCGTCAGGACCTCGAGCGGCAACATCAGCCTGGTCACCCACAGCCCCTTGACCGTCAACGGCAACGTGACCACCGACAGCGGCAACATCAGCATGCTGGCCGATAACGGCGGCGCCCTGACCATCTCGGGCAGCGCGCGCGTGGCCTCCGGCTCGGGCAACATCAGCCTCACCGGCGGCACCACGTCGATCGCCGCGGGCAGCGTGCAGGTCGCGAACCCGGACAAGCTGAGCGTGACCAGCACCAGCACGCCGCCGCCGCCGCCGCCTCCACCTCCACCTCCACCTCCACCGCCGCCGCTGGATGCCTGCATCGGCAACCCGAACACCAGCGGCTGCGGCGCGGTCCTGGAAACCAAGACCCGCGAGTGCATTGCCAACATGGACGGCCCGCAGTGCGGCCAGGTGCTGCCGACGGCGGGCGTCTGCCAGGCCAGCCCGGCGCTGCTCGGCTGCGGCGTGGTGCTGGAGCGCGCGGCGCTGCTGGCCTGTATCGCCAACCCGAAAGGCCCGGGCTGCGGCGCGGTCCTGCCGAGCTACGACAGCTGCAAGAGCGACGCCGGCCGGCTCGGCTGCGCCCCGGTGATCGCGGCGCGCGAGGCGCTCGACGCCTGCATCGCCAATCCGAAAGGCGCCGGCTGCGGCGAGATCCTGCCCAGCTACGACAGCTGCAAGGTGAACGGCTCCATCCTCGGCTGCGCGCCGGTGCTGGCAGCGCGCCAGGCGCTGGACGCCTGCATCGCCGATCCGAAGGGCGCCGGCTGCGGCGCGATCCTGCCGCCTTATGAAACCTGCGCGGCCAACGGCGGCATCCTCGGCTGCGCGCCGGTGCTGGCGGCGCGCCAGGCCCTGGAAGCCTGTATCGTGAATCCGAAAGGCGCCGGCTGCGGCGCGATCCTGCCGCCGTACGAGACCTGCGCGGTCAACGGCGGCACCCTGGGCTGCGCGCCGGTGCTGGCGGCGCGCCAGGCCCTGGAAGCCTGTATCGCCAATCCGAAGGGCGCCACCTGCGGCGAGATCCTGCCGCCGCTGGCGCAGTGCCGCATCGACGCCGGGGTGCTCGGTTGCGCCCCGGTGCTGGCGCGCGCCACGTTCGACGCCTGCCTCGCCAACCCGGCCGGCGTCGGCTGCGCCGCGGTGCTGCCAAGCCTGCCGGTCTGCAAGGCCAGTTCCAGCGTCGAGGGCTGCGCCCAGGTGCTGCAACTGACCTTCAACGCCTGCCTGCTCAATCCCGGCGACGCTTCCTGCAGCGGCATCCTGCCGACCCTGTCGCAGTGCGTGATCGACAAGTCCGCGGCCGGCTGCCAGGTGGTCCTGCCGACGCTGGAGCAGTGCATCGGCAGCCCGAGCCTGCAGGGCTGCTCGGTGCAGCTGCCGCGCATCGAGCAGTGCGCGGCGAATGCGTCCGTGCCCGGCTGCGTGGCGGTGCTGCCCAAGCCCGACTTCTGCGCCACCCATCCGGGCGATGCGAGCTGCGTGGTGTTCCAGCCGACACCGTCCGCCGGCGGACAGGGCAAGACGCCGGTCGCCAGCGCCCAGCAGGCCGCGGTACACCTGATCAATACCCGCACCCCGAACACGCCCGAGCGCGCGCCGGGCGGTCCGGGCGAAGGCGGTGGCGACGGCCGCAAGCCTGCCGACAAGCAGCCCGGCCCGGCGCAAGGCCCGAATACTGGAGCAAACAATGAAAAACCAGCAGCAAAAATGTACTGCAACTAAGGGGATCGCAGGCGCCTGGAGTGCGCTGCTGTTCGCCGCGCTGCTCGTGTTCGGCAATGCCGCCTGGGCCGCCCAGGTGGCGGGCCGGGTCGAGCGCCTGAGCGGGCCCCTGATGGCGAAGAAGGCGGACGGCAGCGTCAAGGTGCTGGCCGTCAAATCCGAGATCGAGAGCGGCGACACCCTGGTCTCGGAGAAGAACACCTACGCCCAGATCAAATTCATCGACAACAGCGAGATCACGCTGCGTCCCGGCACCACCTTCAAGGTCGAGAACTTCGCCTACGACGAAGGCCGGCCGGAGGGCGACCAGGCCAGCTTCAACCTGGTGAAGGGCGGGCTGCGCTCGATCACCGGCCTGATGGGCAAGCGCAACAAGGAGAAGTTCTCGCTGAAGACGCCGAACGCCACCATCGGCATTCGCGGGACCACCTTTATCGTGCAATGGGTCGATGCGACGGCGCCGCAAGCCACGCCGGGGCCGTCGGCGCTGCCGCCTGGCCTGCACCTGTCGGTGAGCGACGGCGCCATCGTCGTGAGCAATCCTGGCGGCTCGCTCGGCTTCGCCGCGGGCCAGTTCGGCTATGTGCCGGGTCCGACGCAGCCGCCGGTGATCGTGCCGACCAATCCGGGCATCCAGTTCACGCCGCCGCCGGCCTTCGGCAACGGCCCGGGCGCCGGGACGGAAGGCGCGCCGGGCGGCGTGCCGCCGAAGTCGGCGCAGGTCGACTGCGAGGTCCGTTAAGGATTCAGGAAAGCTGGGCGCGCGCCCGTTCCAGCAGCAGCGCGCGTTCGCGGCCGTTGGCCGTCATGCCGGCGGCGCGCTCGAATTCGCGGCGCGCTTCGTCACGCCGTCCCAGCTTCGCGAGCAGGTCGGCGCGCACGCTGGGGAGCCAGTGGTAGCCATCGAGCTTGCCGCTGGACGAGATCGCGTCGGCCAGCGCCAGGCCGGCAGCCGGGCCGTCGGCCATGCCCACCGCGACCGCGCGGTTCAGTTCCACCACCGGCGACGGCTGGACCCGGGCCAGCTCGCCATACAGCGCCGCGATGGCGGGCCAGTCGGTCTCCGGCGCGCTGTGCGCCCGCGCGTGGCAGGCGGCGATCGCGGCCTGCAGCAGGTAGGGGCCGCGCCCCCGGCCCAGGTGCTGCGCGCGCTCCAGCGCGGCCAGGCCGCGCCGCAGCAGCACGCCGTCCCAGCGCGAACGGTCCTGGTCCAGCAGCAGCACCGGGCGTCCGTCGGCGTCCAGGCGCGCGCCCATCCGCGAGGCCTGCAGCTCCATCAGCGCCACCAGGCCGAGCGCCTCCGGCTCGCCGGACGCCAGTTCGGCCAGCATGCGGCCCAGGCGCAGGGCTTCGTCCACCAGCGCGGGACGCATCCAGTCCTCGCCCGCGGTGGCGGTATAGCCTTCGTTGAAGATCAGGTAGACCGCTTCCAGCACGGCGCCCAGGCGCATCCCCAGTTCGGCGGGCGGCGGCAATTCGAAGGGCACGTTGGCCTCGCCCAAGGTACGCTTGGCGCGCACGATGCGCTGGGCCATGGTGGACTCCGGCACCAGGAAGGCGCGCGCGATCTCCTGGGTCGACAGGCCGCCCAGCAGCTTCAGGGTCAGCGCCAGGCGCGCATCGAGCGACAGCACCGGGTGGCAGGCCGTGAACATCAGGCGCAGCAGGTCGTCCTGGAACACGTCGTTGCGCCTGGCATCGAGACTGTCGACGAAATCGGGCGCCACCAGCGCCTCCTGTGCTTCGAGATCGAGACCGATCTGCTCCAGCTTCTGTTGCAGCAGGCGGTCGCGCCGCAGCCGGTCGAGCGCGGCGTGCTTCGCCGTCGTGGTCAGCCAGGCGCCGGGGTTGTCCGGGATGCCGGAGGTCGGCCAGTGCTCGAGGGCCGACACCAGGGCGTCCTGGGCCAGTTCCTCGGCCAGGCCGACGTCGCGCACCATGCGCGCGACCACCGCCACGATCTTAGCGGACTCGATGCGCCAGACGGCGGCGATGCTGCGTTCGACCTCCGCGCTCATCGTCAGATGGCGGCATCCGCTGTTGCCGGCTGCTGCTCCGGCATGGCTTCCATGTACACCAGTTCCCAGATATGGCCGTCGAGGTCTTCGAAGCCATGCTGGTACATGAAGCCATGGTCCTTCGGCGCGCTCGGCCAGGCGCCGCCGGCCGCTTTCGCCGCAGCCGCCATGTCGTCGACGGCGGCGCGGCTGTCGCAGGACAGGCATAGCAGCACCTCGGTGCTCTTCGAGGCGTCGGCCACCGGCTTGGCGGTGAAGGTCTGGAAGTAGGCTTCGGTCAGCAGCATGACGTAGATGGTGTCGCTGACCACCATGCAGGCCGCCTTGTCGTCGCTGAACTGCGGGTTGTTGACGAAGCCGAGGGCTTCGAAGAAGGCCTTGCTGCGCGCCAGGTCCTTGACCGGGAGGTTGACGAAGATCTGCTTGTTCATGGGTGTCTCCTTCTGGTTGATCAGGCCGCGGCCGGTTGCTGTGCCGGCATCTCGGCGATATGGGTCAGCGCCCACATATGGCCATCGAGGTCTTCGAAGCCGTGCTGGTACATGAAGCCGTGGTCTTCCGGGTCTTCCGGCAGGGTGGCGCCGAGCGACAGGGCCTTGGCGGCCAGCGCATCGACTTCTTCGCGGCTGTCGCAGAACAGGCAGAGCAGGGCGATGGTGCTCGAGCGTGGGTCGGCCATCGGCTTCTTCGTCAGGGTGCCGAAGAAGGATTCCTCGCACAGCATGACGAAGATGTCGTCGGAGATGTTCATGCCGGAGCCCTGCTCGCTGCTGAACTGCGGATTGAAGCTGAAGCCGAGGGCGGTGAAGAAGGCCTGGCTGCGGGCGAGGTCCCGGACCGGGAGGGTAATGGCGAGCTGCTTTTTCATGAGGCTTCCTTTCAGGCGGTGGCTTGGTTGGCGGTGCACAGCGTGCGCAGGTCTTCGGGTTCGTAGAAGGGGCGCACTTCGATTTCGGCGTCGGCGGATTCGCCGTGCGGGGCCGGGAAGCGGCGCGACCACTCCATCGCCTCTTCGCGCGAACGCACCTGGATCAGGGTGTAGCCGGCGATCAGCTCCTTGGTCTCGGCGAACGGCCCGTCGGTGAAGGAACGCCGCCCTTCGTGGAACTGGACGCGCCAGCCGTCGTGCGACGGCCGCAGCCCGTTGGCTTCGAGCAGGACCCCGGCCCGGGCCAGCTCCTGGTTATAGTCGTGCATGGCGTCGAACAGCTCCTGGCTCGGCAGGATGCCGGCCTCCGAGTCTGCCGAGGCCTTCACGATGATCATGAAACGCATGGTGGTCTCCTTGTCTTGGGATCGAAGTGTTTTTCGGACGCTTCCATCCCCACGACGAGGGAAGGACTGGCGATTCGACATCGCGCGCTAAAATTTTTTTGCCGGGCCTAGCGCATGAAGCAGGGCCCCAATCCGCGGACCTCGACCGTCGCCCATTCGGCCGCCGGACACTGCTGCGCCAGCGCCACCGCTTCCTCGTGGGTGTCGACGTCGACCAGGAAGAAGCCGCCGACCATCTCCTTGGCTTCGGCGAAGGGACCGTCGACGATGCGCGCCTTCCCCCCGGGCGTGGATACGCGCGCCGACTTCTCCAGCCCCGCCAGCGATTCGGCCGCCAGCAGCAGGCCCTGGCGGCGCAAATCGTCGCCCCAGTCCAGCATGCGCCCGTAGAGTACGCGGCCTTCGGCTTCGCTGCGGTCGCTGCGCTGGCCGACCGGTTCGTGGATCAACAGCATGTGCGGCATGGGGTTCTCCTCGTGGTTGGACCCGGCTATTCTAAGCTGCGTTGGCGCGGCTGGCACGCTGCGCCGCACCCATCCACCATTTCATGGCCAACTGCACGACGAGGGCGGCGCCGGTCGCCAGCAGGAAGGCCATGCCGATCGATTGCTGCCGCAGTAGGAGTGACAATGTCACGCAGAACACGGCGAATGCGACATAGCCCTTGATCATCCCGCGCAGCAGTGCGACCGCGAAGCCCGCACCGCTGGCGCGGTGCGAGAAGCCGACCAGCACCGTGCTCATGACGGGGAACATGGCGAACAGCCCGGACAGGCGCGGGCCGAGCGAGGCCGCGGCATAGGTCACGCTCATGGCCAGGACCGCGCCGGCCAGCATGCGCCAGGGCAGGTCGTTCGCCGGCTTGCCCGTGACAGGCTCCTCTTGCGGCGCAGGACCGAACAGCAAGGGCGCCACCGACAGGCCGGCCAGCACGGCGACAAAGCCGGCCCCCAGCGGCAGCGACACCGCCTGCAGCACCACCACAGTTAATCCATAGGCCAGCAGGGCGGCCAGCATTGCGCGCGGCATGCCGCGCCGCGCATTGCGCGCATAGGCGACGCTGAAGACCAGGATGGCCAGCACCGCCATCAGGGTATCGGCGGCGGCGACGGCGGCAAAGGCGGCGCCCTGTTCCAGCGCGAGAACCAAGAGGATCGGGCCGGCGACGATGGGAAAGGCCGACAACCACCCGGCGACCAGCGGACCCCAGCGGCGTCCGGCCAGGGTGACGAGGGCAATGAGGGCCGGAACGAGCAGAAGCTTCAGGAGAAAAAGCATGCGGGATGAATAGGGAGTTGAAATAAAAAACGCCCGCTTTCGCAAGCGGGCGTTTCGAGTAGCAGGCTAAAACAATCAGAGCACGTCGCTGGCGTGGTCCGCCAGGCGCGAGCGTTCGCCGCGCGCCAGGGTGACGTGGCCGCTGTGGCCCCAGCCCTTGAAGCGGTCGACCACATAGGTCAGGCCGCTCGAGCCTTCGGTCAAATACGGCGTGTCGATCTGCGCGATGTTACCCAGGCACAGGATCTTGGTGCCGGGACCGGCGCGCGTGACCAGGGTCTTCATCTGCTTCGGCGTCAGGTTCTGCGCCTCGTCGATGATGAGGAACTTGTTCACGAAAGTACGGCCGCGCATGAAGTTCAGCGACTTGATCTTGATGCGCGAGCGGATCAGGTCCTGCGTCGCCGCGCGGCCCCAGTCGCCGCCGTCGCTGTCCGACTTCATCAGCACTTCCAGGTTGTCGTCGAAAGCGCCCATCCACGGCGACATCTTCTCTTCCTCGGTGCCCGGCAGGAAGCCGATGTCCTCGCCCACCGGCACGGTGACGCGGGTGACGATGATCTCGTTGTACTGCTTGGTTTCCAGCACCTGGGCCAGGCCCGCGGCCAGCGCCAGCAGGGTTTTACCCGTACCGGCCTGGCCCAGCAGCGTGACGAAGTCGCACTCCGGATTCATCAAGAGGTTGAGGGCGAAGTTCTGCTCGCGGTTGCGCGCCGTGATGCCCCAGACATTGTTCTTGTTGTGGCTATAGTCGCGCAGGGTCTGGAACACGGCGGTCTTACCATTGATCTGTTTCACCTGGCCATAGAAGGGCGCTTCGCCGTTCTGCGGTTCGATGAACACGAACTGGTTCACCAGCAGGGTCGGAATCACGGGACCGGTCACGCGGTAGAAGGTGGCCGAGTTGCCGTTCTTGTTTTCCTGCCAGGACTCCATGTCCTTGCCATGCTTGTTCCAGAAATCGTCCGGCAGCTGGACGATGCCCGAGTACAGCAGGTCGGTGTCTTCCAGCACATGGTCGTTGAAGTAATCCTCGGCCGGCAAGCCCAGGGCGCGCGCCTTGATGCGCATATTGATGTCTTTCGACACCAGCACGATCGCGCGGCCGCCCATCTGGCTTTCCAGCGCACGCACCACGCCCAGGATCTGGTTGTCGGCCTTGCCCGATGGGAGGCCTTCCGGCAGCGGGGCGGCGTCCAGTCTGGTCTGGAAGAACAGGCGGCCCTTGGCGTCCTTGTTGCCGAGCTTGGCCAGCGGGATGCCGGCCTCGATCGCATCGTCGTCGATGTTGGCGATCAGGGCGTCCAGGGTGCGCGAGACCTGGCGCGCATTGCGCGCGACTTCCGACATGCCCTTCTTGTGGTTGTCGAGCTCTTCCAGCGTCATCATCGGCAGGTAGACGTCGTGTTCCTCGAAGCGGAACAGCGAGGTCGGGTCGTGCATCAGCACATTGGTGTCGAGCACGAACACCTTGCCGGCGCCGGCCTTGTCTGCCTTGCGGCTGGTGGACGACTTGACGGTGACTTCGACCGGCTTGTGCTTGGCCGGATGCGGCTGGTCCGCGTCGGTTTCCTTGAGGCGGGCGACCGGCGCTTCCTTGGCCTTGCGGGCGGGGGCATTGGCGGCGGGCGCTTCGGCGCGCGGCGCCGCTGCGGGGACGGCGGTGACTGGAGCAACTGCGGGTTCGTTGGCGGCGGCCTTGGTCTTGCGTGCTTTCGTCGCCTTCGGCGTCGGCACGGCCTGGCCGCTGATCAGGTCTTCGAGGTCGGCGTCGGTCTTGGCGGACACCGGGCGCACGGGCGACTTGCCCGGTTCAGCCTTCGGATAATCTTTTGCCAGCAGCATGGTCGCTGGCTTGGTAGGCATTTTTGGCAGTGGCATCTTGTTCTCTATATCGAAAAATGACTTGGTGGGGACGCGCACGGACGCGGCAGGGCGACGCCGCGGCGCGGGAACGATGCAACTAGGAAGGCTTGGTGGAATGCGGGCTGCAAGCCGGAGGATGCCGGTCCGGCTGGAGCCAGGAATGGTTGGTGCAGGTTTGATTGAAACGTGTGACTCAAAATAGGCGGCAGCTCAGCTTAGTGTCAAGTTGATTACTGGAGCCATCCATATTCAGGGCTGGCTCCTCAGAAATTCCAGCACTTCGGCCACGTGGTCGTTGACTTTCACGCCACGCCATTCTTTCACCAATCGGCCTTGAGCGTCAATGATAAACGTACTGCGCTCAATCCCGCGCACTTGTTTGCCATACATGTTTTTCATCTTCATGACAGCGAACTGATTGCAGACTTTTTCTTCCGGATCAGAGATCAATTCGAAGGGCAGGCCGAGCTTGCCCTTGAAGTTCTCGTGCGAGCGCAGGGAGTCGCGGCTGATGCCGTAGATCTCGGCGCCCAGGGCCTGGATCTCCGGATAGGCTTCGCGGAAGGCGATGCTCTCGGTGGTGCAGCCGGGCGTGTTGTCCTTGGGGTAGAAATACAGCACGGTGTACTTCGCCGGCCGGCCGGCCAGTTCGAAGGTCTGCTCGCCGGTCATGGGCGCGGAAAAATTGTCGACGGGTGCGGCGGTGAGGCTTTCGGCCACGGGGTTCTCCTGGCGGGTCATGGCGGCATTGCTGCCGGGTTCCTGGCGGGGCAGGGACGAATACCGGAATGATAATCGGCGCTGTGCTCCCTCGCTAGTTCTGTATGGACGGATTGTTGGCAGGAAAGGTGAGGTAATGTTTCAAAATTTCAAGATATCAAGTTGAAATTATTTCTTGCATTGCGAGATTGGTCGTCCCCGGTGTCGACATTTTTTACAGTTCGAACGGGGCACCGAACTAAAGTACTGTTTTAAATAACAATTTCAAACTGGCATGAAAGTTGCTTTTAGAGATTGTAAATTGCAATCCATTATTAAAGGACTCCCATGCGTACCATCCGTAACCTCATCGTCGCCGCCGGCCTCGCCCTGGCCGCCGTTCCGGCATTCGCCGAATACGTGAATATCTACGATAAAGTCGAGGGCAAGGGTCCGCTTGGCCAGCAGTGGACCGGCAGCTGGGCAGAGGGCTGGAACCGCTACGAGTGGGCCAGCGACGTAACCATCGCGCGCAATACGCTGTCCTACGACTACCTGTCGGGCGGCGGAGCCTGGGGTACGCCGACCCAGACCTATGTATTCGGCACGACGGCGGCCAAGGCCGGCGAACTGAAGCTGAACATCGATCTGGTCTCGAACGCCGAATGGCCGGGCCTGGCAAACGCCATGTACATCTGGCAGGGCGACATCGGCAACAAGGTTTTGCTGGCGGGCGTACCCGGCGGCGACGCCGTCTCGATCACCTACACCGTGAACCTGAGCCTGGGCGAGGCATGGGGCTTCATGGCCGTCGGCGGCAGCATGGACGAGAACAACTACAGCTACACCGGCCCGCTGTTCGGTTCCTTCATCGTGACGGATCCGTCGGCAAGCGGCGATGTGCCGGAACCGGCTTCGCTGGCGCTGCTGGGCCTGGGCCTGCTGGGCTTTGCCGCAGCCCGCCGCAAGGCTTGAAGATGTCTTCGCGGCGCCTCCCGGGCGCCGCTCCTGCAGGCCCGCTCAGCTGCGGGCCAGCAGCACCACGCCCAGCATGATCACGCCGATGCCGAGCAGGCGTTGCAGCGAGATCGCTTCTCCCAGAAACATCCAGGCGCCGACCGCGCCGATCACATAGCCCAGCGACAGCATCGGGTAAGCCACCGTCACGTCGGTGCGCGACAGGCCCATGATCCAGACCACCAGCGAAACCACGTAGCACAGCATGCCGGCCATGATCGGCCATTGGGTGGCGACCTTCAGTCCGGTCGCGAACCAGTTGTCGCGGGTGAGGTGGATGGCGCCGCCGAGGGCGTTGGTGCCGGCCTTGAGCAGGAGCTGGGCGGCGGCGTTCAGGATGACGCCGGTGATGATGAAGGCAAATGCCGCGGGACTCATGCCCCGGCGCCGTCGTCGATGATCAGGGCCAGCGTGACCTTGCGTCCTTCGCCCATCAGCACGTTATAGGTGCGGCAGGCGGCCTGGCTGTCCATGCTTTCGACGCCGACGTGCATGGCGGAGAGGCTGGCGACCAGCTTCGGGTGCACGAAGCGCTGGCGCGCGCCGGTGCCGAGCACCACGACGTCGGGCTTGTCGGCGGCGATCTGTTCGAAGTGGGCGGCGCTCAGGTCTTCGAAGCGCGTCACCGGCCAGGGCCGCGGCGCCACCTCGGGCATGACGATCAGGCTGAAGTTGAAGCGCTGGGCATTGATCTCGACCCCGCCGGCGTCGTAGCCGGTGACGGTCTGGTACTTCTCGTTATTGTCGGAATGGAGCTTCATGGTGGCGGATCCGGTTGCTTTCTGTAAGGGACATTGTACCCGGAGAGGCGAGGTTGCTTAAATCGGGCGGTTTCGGCAGAATGGTATTTTTCGCACTGCAACAAAGC
This sequence comes from Massilia phyllostachyos, assembly GCF_021044825.1. Lineage (GTDB taxonomy): Bacteria > Pseudomonadota > Gammaproteobacteria > Burkholderiales > Burkholderiaceae_D > Telluria > Telluria phyllostachyos. Next base: position 1,436,294 of record NZ_JAJNOC010000001.1, read on the forward strand.
GCCCACCGAGCTGGAGACACATGCGACCGATCCTGAAATCGAACAAGCTGGACGATGTTTGCTACGAAATCCGTGGCCCGGCGCTGGAAAAGGCCCGTCAGATGGAAGACGACGGCCAGAAGATCATCAAGCTCAATATCGGCAACCTGGCCGTATTCGGTTTCGACCCGCCCGACGAGATCGTGCACGACATGATCCGCAATATGCATGGCGCGGCCGGCTACACCGATTCCAAGGGCATGTTCGCGCCGCGCAAGGCCGTCATGCACTACACGCAAGGCAAGAACATCGCCGGCGTCGGCATCGACGACATTTACCTGGGTAATGGCGCGTCTGAACTGATCGTCATGGCGATGCAGGGCCTGCTGAACAACGGCGACGAGGTGCTGGTGCCGGCGCCCGACTATCCGCTGTGGACCGCGGCGGTCAGCCTGGCGGGCGGCAACCCGGTGCACTACGTCTGCGACGAGCAGAGCGGCTGGCTGCCGGACATCGAGGACATGCGCAAGAAGATCACGCCGAACACGCGCGCGATCGTCGTCATCAATCCGAACAACCCGACCGGCGCCCTGTACCACCGCGAGGTGCTGCTCGAGATCGTCGAGCTGGCGCGCCAGCATGGCCTGATCATCTACGCCGACGAAATCTACGACAAGACCTTGTACGACGGCGAGGAGCACGTCTCGATCGCCTCGCTGGCCGACGACGTGCTGTTCCTGACCCTGAACGGCCTCTCCAAGAACTACCGTTCCTGCGGCTACCGCGCCGGCTGGATGGTGGTGTCGGGCGAAAAGCGCCATGCCAAGGGCTATATCGAGGGCCTGAACATGCTGGCCTCGATGCGCCTGTGCGCCAATGCGCCGGGCCAGTACGCGATCCAGACCGCGCTGGGCGGCTACCAGAGCATCGCCGACCTGGTCGGCCCGGGCGGTCGCCTGCTCAAGCAGCGTGACCTGGCCCATAAACTATTGACTGATATTCCGGGCGTGACCTGCGTGAAGCCAAAAGCTGCGCTGTACATGTTCCCGCGCCTCGATCCGAAGATGTACCCGATCACGGACGACCAGCAGTTCATCTGCGAACTGCTGTCCGAGGAAAAAGTGCTGCTGGTGCAAGGCACCGGCTTCAACTGGATCAGCCCGGACCATTTCCGGCTGGTCTTCCTGCCCAACTCCGACGACCTCACAGACGCCTGTGGTCGTATCGCGCGTTTCCTCGACGGCTACCGACGACGCCACGCGCGCTGACATCACGTATACAACGGATAACTCATGAAACCCATCAAAGTAGGCCTCCTGGGCGTCGGCACCGTCGGCGCCGGCACCTTCAACGTTCTTCAGCGCAACCAGGAGGAGATCCGCCGCCGCGCCGGCCGCGGTATCGAGATTACGATGGTGGCCGCCCGCAACCTGGACAAGGCGCGTGCCGTGGTCGGCGCCGGGGTGGAAGTGACCGGCGATCCCTTTGCGGTGGTGAACAATCCGGACATCGATATCGTCGTGGAATTGATCGGTGGCTACGAGCTGCCGCGCAGTCTCGTGCTGCAAGCAATAGCCAACGGCAAGCATGTCGTCACCGCCAACAAGGCGCTGCTGGCGCTGCACGGCAACGAGATCTTCGCCGCCGCCCAGGACAAGGGCGTCACGGTCGCCTTCGAGGCGGCGGTGGCCGGCGGCGTGCCGATCATCAAGGCGCTGCGCGAAGGCCTGACCGCCAACCGCATCGCGTCGGTAGCCGGCATCATCAACGGCACCACCAATTTCATCCTGTCCGAGATGCGCGAAAAGGGTCTGGACTTCGCCACGGTCCTGAAGCAGGCCCAGGAACTGGGCTACGCCGAGGCCGACCCGACCTTCGACATCGAAGGCGTGGACGCGGCGCACAAGCTGACCATCATGTCGGCGATCGCTTTCGGCATCCCGGTGCAGTTCGACAAGGCCTATATCGAAGGCATCAGCCAACTGCAGGCGCGCGACATCCGCTACGCCGAGCAGCTCGGCTACCGCATCAAGCTGCTGGGCATCACCCGCCGTACGCAGACCGAGTCCGGCGAGGGCATCGAGCTGCGCGTGCACCCGACCCTGATTCCGGCCTCGCGCCTGATCGCCAACGTCGAAGGCGCGATGAACGCGGTGCTGGTGCAGGCCGACGCGGTCGGCGCCTCGCTCTACTACGGCAAGGGCGCCGGCGCCGAGCCGACCGCCTCGAGCGTGATCGCCGACCTGGTCGACGTCACCCGCCTGGCCACGGTCGACCCCTACTGCCGCGTGCCGCACCTGGCCTTCCAGCCGAACCAGATGACCGACGTCGCCATCGTGCCGATGGCCGAGATCACGACCAGCTACTACCTGCGCGTCTACGTGAAGGACCAGCTCGGCGTGATGGCCGACCTGACCCGCATCCTGGCCGACGCCGGCATCTCGATCGACGCCGTACTGCAGAAAGAACCGGGCAACCAGGTCAACCTCGACATCATCATGCTCACCCACCAGACCCGCGAAAAAAACATCGATGCGGCGATCGCGAAGATCGAAACGCTGCCGGCGGTGATCGGCAAGGTGACGCGCATCCGTCTCGAGACGCTGAGCTGAGCTGGGTTCAACCGGGCGGCTTGCGGAAGTGGGAACGATTCGATTTCGGGACGCAGCTGTGCCCGGGACCGAATCGTTTTGTCATGTCATCGAGATACCCATGGGCTGCGGACAATAGCTTGGCAAGACCTCGCAGGACAGGGTGGCGGGCGCCTCGTCATCGTCGATGAAGGCGGAAGCGAGTGCCAGCATATCGTGTTCGATCTGGTCGAACAGCGCGGTCGTCACGCTGGCGTAGCAAAGGAGGAAGTCGGGAGAAGTCATCCGCGGATTCTACCTGCGCTGCGCTGCACAATTCATGCGTATGCGAGCACGTTTGCGCGGTTTCAACGGCGCTTCTTGATGCGACGGATTTACGCGGGACGCCGCTTGAACGAGGCTGCGGTCTATGCTTTTTACCCATTCGGTATCGCCAGCCGCGACTTTACGGTTTAGTATCTGCGACGCAAGAGTAAAGCAGAGCGGAACCCCCTTCGCGCTGTTGTAGATTACGGATTCCTTCTTTCAGACGAGCCTACCTGCATGAGCAAACCGAGCCAGTTTTCCCTGCTGACGCAACGCCGCTTCGGCCCGTTCTTCTGGACCCAGTTCTTCGGCGCCTTCAACGACAACCTGTTCAAGACCGCGCTGCTGGTCGCGCTGACCTTCGACACCGCCAACTGGACCGACGCCGACCCGGCGCTGATGAACAACCTGGTCGCCGGCCTGTTCATCCTGCCCTTCGTGCTGTTCTCGGCGACCGCCGGCCAGATCGCCGACAAGTTTGACAAGGGAAGCATGGCAAGGTTCGTCAAACTGCTCGAGATCGGCATCATGGCGGTGGCGGCGGTCGGCTGGCTGACCCACACACTGTGGATCCTGATCGCCGCCGTGGTCGGCATGGGTCTGCATTCGACCCTGTTCGGACCGGTCAAGTACGCCTACCTGCCGCAGCAGCTGAAACCGGAAGAACTGGTCGGCGGCAATGGTGTGATCGAGATGGGCACCTTCGTCGGCATCCTGCTGGGCGAGGTGGTCGGCACCCTGCTGGTCGGCTATAAGCCGTGGGGCATCGAGCTGGTCGTCGGCGGCACCATCCTGTGCGCGCTGCTGGGGCTGGCGGCGAGCTGGCGCATCCCGGCCTCGCCGGCGCCGGTGCCGGACCTGAAGGTCAGCCTGAACCCCTTCGTGGAATCGGTGCGCAACCTGAAGTTCTCGAGCAAGAACCGCACGGTGTTCCTGTCGATGCTGGGCAACTCCTGGTTCTGGTTCTATGGCGCCCTGGTGCTGTCGCAATTCCCGCTGTATGCCAAGGATTACCTGCATGGCGACCACAGCGTCATCATGCTGTTGCTGACGGTGTTTTCGCTGGGCATCGGCGCCGGCTCGCTGCTGTGCGAACAACTGTCGGGCCACAAGGTCGAGATCGGCCTGGTGCCCTTCGGCGCGATCGGCCTGTCGGTGTTCGGCATCGACCTCTACTTCGCCAGCGTGGCGTACACGAACACCGCGACGGTCGGCGCCATGACCCTCGTCACGCTGCCGGGCGTGTGGCGCATCATGATGGACCTGGTGCTGATCGGTGTGTTCGGCGGCCTGTTCATCGTGCCGCTGTTCGCCCTGATCCAAACCCGCTGCGACCCGCAGCACGTCTCGCGCACGATTGCCGGCATGAACATCCTGAATGCGATCTTCATGGTGGCGGCCGCGGGCGTGGCGATCGCACTGCTGGGGCAGGGTTTCACCATCCCTGAACTCTTCCTCATCACCGCGCTGCTGAACGCTTGCGTGGCGGTGTACATCTTCTCGCTGGTGCCGGAATTCCTGATCCGCTTCATGGCCTGGATGCTCATCCACACCGGCTACCGCGTGCGCACCATCGACGCCGACCGCATTCCGGACGAGGGCCCGGCGGTGCTGGTCTGCAACCACGTGTCCTACGTCGATGCCCTGGTGATCGGCGCCGCCAGCCCGCGCCCCATCCGCTTCGTGATGGACCACCGCATCTTCAAGACGCCATTCCTGGGCTGGCTGTTCCGGGCGGCGAAAGCGATCCCGATCGCGCCGGCCAAGGACGACCCCTTCCTGATGGAGCGCGCCTTCGTCGACATCGCCGAGGCGCTGCATGAGGGCGAGCTGGTATGCATTTTCCCGGAGGGCAAGCTGACCCATACCGGCGAGATCAACGAGTTCCGCGGCGGTATCTCGAAAATCGTCGAGCGCAGCAAGGTGCCGGTGATCCCGATGGCGCTGAGCGGCCTGTGGGGCAGCGTGTTCACGCGCGACCCGTCGAACATCTTCGAGCGCTCGTTCGCGCGCGGCATCCGCTCGAAGCTGGCGCTGGCCGTCGGCGTGCCGGTGGCGCCTGAGTCGGCGTCGCCGGAGTATTTGCAGCAGCAGGTGCTGGCGCTGCGCGGGGACTGGAAGTAAGGTTTTGTGGGGTGGACCTGGGCGGCCCCGCGGTCCTCCGCCCACGCGTTCAAATCACGCCTCCCGGCCCGCTCCCTTCTCAAGCCCGATAAGTGGCATTCAGAAACACCAATGCGCCAGGAATCGCCGCAATACCGATGAGCATGGGCGCGAGCGCCACCAGGCGCCGCCCTGGTTTCATCCGAGGAAGATGCGCACTGGCTTGCTTGTACGACTTCCAGCCGAGGTAGATGGCGAGCGGACCGAAGACGAACAAGGGCAGCACCAGCCAGCTGGTCCAGACGGTAAGAAGAGAACACAGGAGAGACAGGGCGGCCATGTCGGTAACTGGAATCCGGACGGTAGAGGCGTCAGAATAGCATTCTCGCCGGTAGCGCGACCGTTCGACTTGTTTCGCCTGGCCGGCGACTTCGCATGCGCCGACGCAAGAAAACATGCGCATTCACTAACAAAAGCCCGAGCTTTCCGCCGAGCTCTGTTATAATTCCGGAGTTAGTCGGGGCGTAGCGCAGCCTGGTAGCGTACCTGCATGGGGTGCAGGGGGTCGGAGGTTCGAATCCTCTCGCCCCGACCAACAAAATCGATCACTGAGGCCAGCCGCGGAGCTGGCCTTTGTCGTTAACAGCCGATTTCCAGAAATTGCCGCAGCTTCTGGAAAGGATGTACAGCCCCACACGGTAAGCGTGAGGCTGGATGAGGCAGGATTACTTACGGTTGCGCCGACGGACGAGGGCGAGAGCGCCAAGACCGAACAGAGCGATCGACGTAGGCTCCGGAATGGCAGCGACGTTTGCTACCCAGAACACACGTTGATCTTGGGCGGTCATTTCGGTGAAGTCCGAACCTGTAGCGTTGAAGGCCCAACCCGAAGTGAGATTTCCATTATTCACGTGAAACGACAGGCCAGCAGCCAGCGTGGTCTCGGCCTTGCCATTGGAACCGGGATTGTTAAACCCGTTGTAGAGGTTGGTGTCTGCGGTGTTTAATGCAGTTTCTTTGGCAGTCGTGAATCCCCAGGAGCCATAGGTCGACGTGCGATACCAGTTCAGGCCGTTGGACCAATTCTGTGTTGTGCCATTGTTATCGCCGCTATGGTCGGCGTACAGGATCTTGCTTGCCACATCCCACTCGCCCATTCCGACAACGGCATAGGCGCCAGCTGATGCATCCCACACGCCCATCGCTAGATAGTTGCCTTGACACGCGGACAGGACGCTCGCCATCGATACGGCGAAGTTCGCACCAGTCCGCGAGCACTCGGTCCACCCCCAATTGGCAACCTGCGTATTGCTGACATTAGTTTGAATACCAGTTGGAATGGTGGCTGCAGAGGCGATGGTGGAGCAAGCGAGGAGAGCCGTAAGAATCATTTTTTTCATCTTTTATATTCCCTAGTTAGTTTGAATCGGTATGCAGAGCAATATTTGTGCCAAGCAATAAAATCAAAGATTTATGTAAAGAAACTTGCAAGGTTGTAAAAAAAATCGACACCGTATATAGCATTTCACGTCCAAAGCACTGCCCCCTTTCGCTCCATGCTTAAGGATCCTAATCTCCGCCGCGAAGATTGCGAGCCACCACGTTCGACCCGATGCAGTCCTGCTACTTCAGTCGCGGTCGACGCGCGGTATGGAAGGAGATCGTCGCTGCGCTGCCACCGCCCGTCGTGCAGGCGACCGACCACATGACCGTCGAACTGCCGTGCGTCAGGTCGTGCACGACCATGTTATTCCCGTCCCTGACATCACCGCGGTGCAGCTGGCATCAGCACTAGCCGATGTCGGTGAACAGGCGCGCCCCTGTCCATTTCGGACTCGACAGTTCCGTGCGTAGGCCCCTGCTATGACGTTTTCTGGTGGGGTAAGGAGCGGTGCTCAGACCAGCAGCTTGAGCCCTGCCGCCATGTTGCGACGTCAGCTTTACTTGCTGAAAGCACCGAAATCCAAGCTCAACGGAAACTATCGCCGAGCCAAGCGAAGCGCATGCATGGCATGCGGCCATCGGGCGCCAGGCGCGATACAGATCATGCTTGCCGGTCCTCTTCATGGCTGGCGATCAGCACTGCAGCGGCGTACAGGTCTGGCGCCATGCGGGTGGGGACGCGGCGCGGGCCGAGGCGCCATTCGGTCTCGTTGCCGTTGTCGATCAGGAGGGTGCGGCAGCCGGCGCGGTTGCCGGCCTCGACGTCGTGCAGGATGTCGCCGACCATCCAGGAGGCGCGCAGGTCGATGCCGTGGTCGTGGGAGGCCTTGATCAGCATGCCGGGCGAAGGTTTGCGGCAGGCGCAGACCATGGCGTAGGCGCCGACGGTGCCGAGCGGATGGTGGGGGCAATAGTAAAAACCGTCCATCGTCAGGTTCTCGCGGAACAGCAGGTCGGACAGGCGGTCGGCCACCGGGCCCATCGCGTCTTCGCCGAAGCAGCCGTGGGCAATGCCGGACTGGTTGGTGATGACGAAGAAGCGGTAGTCGAGCCGGGCCAGCAGCCGAAGCGCGGCGCCGGCGCCGCTCACCAGGCGTATGCGGCGCGGTTCGACGTTGTAGGGAAGGTCGTCGACCAGGGTGCCGTCCTTGTCGAGGAAGATGGCTTTCATCCGCGCATTCCGTCCGGCCGGCCCGTTGGGCGCGTGAGGCGCAGCAGTGTCGACCTGCACTGGTCTTGCCGATCGGGTCGAGCATGCAGGCGGGATGAATGCCGGATGGGCATGGCGATAGTCCTCTTGTCAGGAAGTGAGTGGATGGGCAGGCTGGCGGAGCTCGCACAGCGCCGCGCGATACAGGGCAAGCAACTGCGTGGCCTGGCTTCGCCAGGTATGGTGTTCGCAGGCGCGGCGGCGGCCGGCCTCTCCCATGGCGCGCGCCAGGCCGGGATGCCGGTGCAGCCGCGCCAGCCGGTCGGCCAACGCGTTCGCATCGCGCGACGGAATCAGGAAGCCGCTGCCGCCGTCGTCGACCAGCGCGCCGATATCGCCCAGCTCGGATGCGATGACGGGACGGGCGCAGGCCATGGCTTCGATCAGCGCCATGCCGAACGGTTCGTACCAGGGCGTGGCGGCGCAGACGTCGGCGGCGGCGTAGAAGGCGCGCAGGCTGGCGCGCGGTTGCGGGCCGGCGAACTGCACGTGGGCGCCGACGCCCAGCTCGGAGGCGAGGTGGCCGAGACGGGCCAGCTCGACCCATTCGCCGGGGCCGCCGCCCACGACCAGCAGGCCGGCGTCGACGGCATGGCGCCGGCGCAGCAGGGAGACACCCTGGATCAGGGTATCGATGCCTTTGCGGGGCGCGACGCGGCCCAGGTACAGGACCAGGAAGCGTTCCTGGGCGAGCCCGAGGCTGGCGCGTGCCTCGGCCATGGGCTGGGGCCAGAGTTCTTCGGGCGCGAAGCCGCGCGGCGCGGGGACGACCCGTGCGGCTGCGATGCGGTACAGGCGCTCCAGCTGGCGGCTGTGCTGCGTGCCCGGCGACAGGATGCGGGCGGCAGCATGCAGCACCGGGGCGTGGGCGCCGTGAGGAGCGCGCAACCAGGATGGCGGTGCGCCGAACGTCTCCATGGCGAGCACGAAGGGAATGCCGCTTGCCTGCTGCAGGCGCAACGCGGTTTCCCCGGCGCGTAGGGACAGGGCATGGACGATGTCGAAGTCCGCGCCCTGTGACTGCGCGCAATCGCCGGGTGCTTTCCCACGCGGGCCGAGTGGCGCGTGGCGTGCCTGCCGGACCATGCGGCTTGCCGCCAGCGTCGACCCTGGTGTGCGCGAAGGGGCGGCGCCTGCCTCGCCCGCAACATCATCTGCCTCCGCGCCCGCGCGCCGGTCGGCCAGGTCGACGCTGTGACCCATACGTGTGAGCTGGAAAACGAGCCGGTCGAGGTGCACGGCGGCACTCTGCGCGGCCGGATCGTCCATTGCGACGCCGGTGAGCATGGCGATGCGCAAGCGCGCCGGACCGTCGGCCGGACAGGTAGGGTCGAAAGCGGTTTGCATGGAAAGCTCAGGCGAAGCGGACGCGGTAGCGCAGCGCGCCGGTCAGGCGCCAGAACACCGCCAGCGGCGGCAGCAGGGCGGAGGTGAGGACCAGGTCCGCCACGTGCGCCGGCGTGTGCGCCACCCCGCGCAGCCGGTGCGCGCACAGGCGGATGGTGAGCAGCAGCCAGGCGGCGAACGCCAGCGTGGCGAAGATGGTGAGGCCCATCAGGAGGCAGGCCAGGCCCAGCAGCAGCACGGCGACGATGGCGTAGTGGTCCCAGCGCGGGCGCGGCTCGATCTTCTGGCGGTACAGGGCGGGGTGCTTCTTGTACAGCAGCGCGTCGAACACCGCGTGGCGGATCTGCAGCAGGCTGGCGCCCCAGGGCGCCAGCCGCACCGGGTGCACCACCAGGGCGCGCGGCGCGCGCGCGATGGCGATGCCGTGTTCCAGCAGGCGGAAGTGCATGTCGGCGTCGCTGCCGCGCGGGACGCTGAAGCGCTCGTCGAAGCCCTCCAGGCGCTCCAGCACCGGCTTGCGCAAGAAGCAGTTGGCGCTGGTGAAGTCGGCCTCTTCGTGCACGCGCGCGCTGCGCTGCTGCTCGGTGGGGCGGGCCGGCACCGGCGTGCGGATGCGGCCGCAGACGACGTCGACGCCGTCCTGGCATGCGGCCAGGCCCTCGGCCAGCCAGGTGGCTTCGGGCACGGCATCGTCGGTGGTGAAGGCGACGATGGGGGCGCGCGCCGCGCGCCAGCCGCGGTTGCGCGCCGAGGCCGGCCCGCTCGGCCCGGGATTGGCGACGTAGGACAGGCGCGGGCCGCGCTCGATGGTGCGGGTGCGCCAGCCGGCGACCAGGTGCAGGGTGTTGTGGTTGGGTTCGTCGTCGACGACGACGATTTCGAAGCGCGCCGGATCGAGCCCCTGGCGCATCAGGGCGTCCAGGTTGCGATCGAGCAGGTCCATGCGGCCGCAGGCGGGCACCACCACCGAAACCGCGAGCGTTGCGTCATCCGTTGCAGGCATATCCACCTCCGCGTTGGTCCGCCGCCCGGCGCCACGCGGGTCGCTTCGTGCGACGGCGGCGATGCGTTCGGGCAGGCGTGTTGAGTGCGGTTGGAGTGGGCGCCGAACGGTCGGGTTCCGTTGAGCCGATGCTGCTTGGAGGTGGATCAAGAATCCGTGCGGGACGGCGCCTTGCCGGCCCGCACGGAGGAGAGGATGCGGCGGTCAGCCGCGCGAAAAGCCGGTATCGTCGTCCATCTTGCGGTCGCCCGCCAGGCGGTTGGCGCCGGCCGGGCTCTTCGGCAGGCCGCCGCCCAGGTCGTTCGATTCGTGGACCGGATTCTTTTCGGCGTCCACGCTCTGGGCCGGCTGCCAGCCCGGGTTGTCGGCGCGCGGCCCGCTGTTGCCGGGGCTGCGCGGCAGGCCGCCGGACACGTCGTTCGACTGGTGCACTACCGGCGTGTCGGGCACCGGGGCCTTGCCCTCGCGTGCGGCGGCGTCGGTCTGCGAGCCCGCGCGGTCGGTGCTCGACCGGCCCTGCCGATCCTGGGCGCTCATGGCCGGCTCCTTTTCACGTTCGGACCGATCGCCATGCCGGTGCCTTCGCCATGCGTGTCGCTTTGCCGGTTGCCGGGGCCCGCCTGCGCCTGGTAAGTGCCGGGCGGCGCGTCATGGTGGCGGCCCAGCGAGCCGCCCTGCAACTCGGGTTGGGCGGTATGTTGCGGGTTCATCCCGCCGGTGGTCTGGCTGTTGCCCGCGTGTGGGTGGACGTCGGTGCCCGAATGGCTGTCCCGATGCCCGACCGGCTGCTCCAGCAGGCCCCAGGCCCCCGAATGCTGTTCCATCTGGCGCTGGTGGCTGTCGGTGATGCCTTGTTGCGCGCCGGAGCCGCCGGTCTGCTGGCTCTGCAGCGACCCGCCCGGCAGGTCGTCCGGCACGGCGCCCGCCAGCGTGGTTTCGTGATCCGAACGTGCGCCGTCCTCCGCGGCGACTTCCTGCCGGCCCATGCGCGACGGCGGTTGCGCGCCGCGCATCTCGTTCTCGCCACGAATGTCCTGCTTCCGGCTGCTCTCTTGCGGATAGGTGTGGTCCAGCGGGCCGTCGGTGGTATTGCCCTTGGCGCCGGGTGTCCATTTTTCGTTGGCGCCGTTGTTCGTCTGGTTGTTCACTTCGCTGCGTTGGTTCGCATCCATGTCGACTCCTTTCGTTGCACAGGGAAGCGCGCCTGCGCCCCTGAAAGAGTCATGATGCGCGCTGTCCTACGCTTTCAGTATAGGAAGACGTAGGGGGGCCCTGTAGGACTGTTACTGATGGCTTTGTTGACTACTGGAAGTATATTTTCACTGGTGCATTTTCTGTCGCGCGAATTCCTACAAAGTCATCTGAAAGCGTCCTATACCCTCATCCAATTGCGCTGCCTAAGATGATTTTGCGCTCACTCAGCGGAGCGACGGAGCATCCTGCCGCAGGACGCGGCGGTTTATAAGTGAACAGGGAGAAAATCATCATGGCCTCAGGTAATCAAGGTAACAAGCAGGGTAGCAACCAGGGCGGCAACAGCCAGAGCAGCGGCACCCGCAATCGCGGCTTCGCTTCGATGGATCCGGCCCGCCAGCGTGAAATCGCCAGCCAGGGCGGCAAGGCGGCCCACGCCAAAGGCACTGCCCACGAATTCACCTCGGAAGAGGCACGCCGTGCCGGCAGCATGAGCCATGGCAACCGACAGTCGGCCAGCACCGGTTCGGGCGGCCCGTCGCGCGCCGCCTCGTCCAAGGGCGGCCGCGCTTCGCAGGGCGGCAACCGCGGCGGCTCGAAAGAGTAAGCCGGCTTGCGCCGCTGCCGCATGACGGCCGGGCGCGGTGGAAGTGGAACGGGGAGCGCAGGCTTCCCGTTTTGTTTCTATTTGGATCGGGGATGCGGTAGAATCGCTGCGCCTTTTTCAACCTTTTCCCTAGGATCCAAGTCGTGAAATCTGCGGTCATTCGTGAAGTCAAGAGCATGTCCATGTCGTGCGACAAGGTCGGCAACCTGTTGCTGGTCAAGTTCACTGCGCAGGGCGCGAGCGATGTGTGCATCCAGGTGCCGGCCAACATCGTGTTCTGGCTGCTCAAGCACCTGCCCGTCAACCAGGATCCGCGCCTGCAGCCGCCGCCGGCTCCCTCGCCGATCACGCAGCAGGATTGGGACAATCCCTACACCCCGCGTGCGCAATACGTGCAGTGCAAGGAAATGCCGGGCAAGCTGCGCATGACCTTCGTCTCGAACGCCAAGGAAGACCTGGTGGTGGTGCTGGACCGCAGCAACGTCGAGCTGATGCGCCAGGTGATGATCGCCTACACCAAGGACCTGATCGATCTCGACGCGCAGTAAGAATTCCGTCGCGGCGCCGGGGAAGGGCAGGCCCGCTGCCTTATGATTGCCGGTAGCCGCGCACGCAGCGCCACGCTTCAGCTTTCACAAGGATCAGCCATGCCCATCAAAATCAGCCAGACCTTCGACTCCGGCGCCATCGACGTCGTCGACGCCAGCAACCCGAAACAGATCGACCTGAAACTGCGCAAGGATTCGCACGCCGACATCCACCAGTGGTTCCATTTCCGCCTGCAGGGCGCGCGCGGCCAGGCCTGCACGATCCGCTTCCTGAACGCCGGCCAGGCGACCTATCCGAAGGGCTTCGAGGATTACCAGGTCGCGGCCAGCTACGACACCGAAAACTGGTTCCGGGTGCCGACCAGCTTCGACGGCCAGGTGATGACGGTCAACCACACGCCCGAACTCGACAGCATCTACTACGCCTACTTCGAGCCCTACACCTGGGAGCGCCACCTGCGCCTGCTCGGCGAAGTCGCCGAGAACCCGATCGCGCGCGTGCACGACATCGGGACCACCATCGACGGCCGCGACATGAACCTGGTCGTGATCGGCAACCCGCAGGCGGAAAAGAAGATCTGGGTGATCGCGCGCCAGCACCCGGGCGAAACGATGGCCGAATGGTTCGTCGAAGGCATGATGGATGCGCTGCTCGACGACGCCAACCCGGTGGCGCGCAAGCTCTTGCAGCGCGCCGTGTTCTACATCGTGCCGAACATGAACCCGGACGGCTCGGTGCGCGGCAACCTGCGCACCAATGCCGCCGGCGCCAACCTGAACCGCGAGTGGATGACCCCGACGCCCGAGCGCAGCCCGGAAGTGCTGTGTGTGAAGGAGAAGATTCACGAAACCGGTGTCGACATGTTCTTCGACATCCATGGCGACGAAGCCTTGCCCTACAACTTCGTGGCCGGCAGCGAGATGCTGGCCGACTTCACCCCGGAGCGCCTGCAGGAGCAGAACGCTTTCATCGAGCGCTACATCGCGGCCAGCCCGGACTTCCAGAAAGTCTATGGCTATGCGGCCAGCAAGTACAACGAGGAACTCCTGACCCTGGCCTCGAAGTACATCGGCCACACCTTCAAGTGCCTGTCGCTGACCCTGGAGATGCCGTTCAAGGACAACGCCAACCTGCCCGACCCGCACACCGGCTGGAACGGCGCGCGCAGCGCGGCCCTCGGCGCGGCGATCCTGCAGCCGATCCTGCAGACCCTCGACTGAGGGGAGCGGCATGGGCGTCGAAATCGAACGCAAGTTCCTGGTCCGCGGCGACGCCTGGCGCACGCTGGGCGCGGCGACCCTGCTGCGCCAGGGCTACCTGTGCGCGGACCCTGAGCGCACCGTGCGCGTGCGCATCGAGGGCGAGCAGGGCGTGCTCACGATCAAGAGCAAGAACGAGGGCGCCAGCCGCGGCGAATGGGAGTATCCGCTTCCCTTGCGGGATGCCGAGGAATTGCTCGACCGCCTGTGCGAACGCCCCCTCGTCGAAAAAATCCGGCGCCGCATCGACTACCAGGGGTTTACCTGGGAAGTCGACGAGTTCCTCGGCGAGAACGCCGGCCTGGTGGTGGCCGAGATCGAGCTGCCGGCCGAAGACACCGCTTTCGAACGGCCCGAGTGGATCGGCCGGGAAGTCACGGGCGAGCGCCGCTACTACAACTCCAGCCTGATCAGGCTGCCTTTCTCGAAGTGGACCACCGCATGATCCATGCATCGCGCCGCAGCCTGCTGGCGTTCACCATTGCTGCCGCCTTCGCCGCCGTGCTGCCCGGCGTCGCGTCGGCCCAGCAGGGCTATTTCCCGCCAGCCGGCGACTGGGCCCGCAAGGCGCCCGCCGAGCTCGGCATCGATGCGCAGGCGCTCGCCTCCGCCGTCCAGTTCGCACAAGCGCACGAGACCAGGCGCGCCCTCGACTTCTCGGACCAGGACGCGACCTTCGGCAGCCGCCTGGGGTCGATGCCGACCATGCGCGCCCATACCAATGGCCTGGTGATCTACAAGGGCTATGTGGTCGCGGAATTCGGCGACACGAACTTTGTCGACCCGACCTATTCGGTGGCCAAGAGCATGCTGGCGACCGTAGCCGGCGTGGCCGTGCGCGATGGCCGCCTGAACGTCGACGAGCCGGTTGCGAAGCGCGTCGACGATGGCGGCTATGCCTCGCCCCGCAACGCCCAGGTGACCTGGAAGCATCACCTGCAGCAGGAGTCCGAGTGGGAGGGCAGCCTGTGGGGCAAGAACGCCGACTTCATCGGCAAGGAAGCCTTCGGGGCGGGCGAGCGCAAGCCGCGCGTGTTGCAGGCGCCGGGCGGCTTCTACGAATACAACGACGTGCGCATCAACCGCTTCGCCCTGTCGCTGCTGCGCGTGTTCGGCAAGCCGGTGCCGGAGGTGTTCCAGGAACAGGTGATGGGGCCGATCGGCGCCTCGAACAGCTGGAAGTGGGTGCCTTACTACAACAGCTACGTGGAATTGAACGGCAAGATGACGCCGTCGGTTAGCGGCGGCACCCGCTGGGGCGGCGGCATGTGGATCGATTCCTGGGACATGGCGCGTTTCGGCTACCTGTGGCTGAGAAATGGCGCCTGGAACGGCAAGCAGATCCTGCCGCAAAACTATGTGAAGGCGGCACTCACGCCGAGCGTCCACGGGCCCGACTACGGCTATCTGTGGTGGCTCAATACCAAGGGCAAGAACCTGCCGGGCTTGCCCGCCACTGCCTATGCCGCGCTCGGTGCCGGCAGCAATACCATCCTGGTCTCGCCCGAGCACGACCTGGTGATCGTCTGGCGCTGGCATGCCGGCAACGTGGCCGACTTCGCGACGAGGGTCATCGCCAGCCTGCCGCGCTGATCCATCCTCGACCCACCCCTCCGACGGCCCGCTTCTGCGGGCCGTCGTGCTTTCCGATGGAGCGTCAAGCGTTTCGCATGGAACGTAGTTCTTAACGCGAATAAGAATGATTCTTGTTTACATGAGTGAGCATTTTCTTTACAATAATTTTCATTCTTGAACCTCTCATTTTTCGAACCTAAGGAAATGCCTGAAATGAAAACAATAAAAAGCCGCAAACACCCGCAACCGCACGTGATGGGCGCAGCCCTGGCGGCAGTCCTGCTGCCGCTGGCCGCCCATGCGGCCGACGCGGACAAGCCGGCGCCGGAAATCCAGAGCTCGGCCAAGGTCGAGATCGTCGGCAAGACCGAGAACGCATTCAAGGCCGAGCACGCATCGTCGGCCAAGTACACCGAAAAACTGCTCGACACCGCCCAGACCGTACAGGTCATCAAGAAGGAACTGTTCGAACAGCAGGGCGCCGTGACCCTGACCGAAGCGCTGCGCAACACCCCGGGCGTGGGCGCCTTCTTCCTGGGCGAGAACGGCAACACCAATACCGGCGACGCGATCTTCATGCGCGGCTTCGACACCTCGGGCAGCATCTTCGTCGACGGCGCCCGCGACATCGGCTCGATCTCGCGCGACACCTTCAACCTGGAACAGATCGACGTCCTGAAGGGCCCGGCGGGCACCGACACCGGCCGCGGTTCGCCGACCGGCTCGATCAACCTGGTCAGCAAGAAGGCCAACATGAGCTCGAACATGTCGGGCTCGGTGCTGGGCGGCACCGATTCGCAGAAGCGCGCCACCGTCGACGTCAACACCGTGCTGAACGCCGAGCGCGGCATCGCCCTGCGCCTGAACGCGATGGCACAGGATTCGGACACCCCGGGCCGCAACGTGGTCAACAACAAGCGCTGGGCCGTGGCGCCGAGCCTCGGTTTCGGCCTGAACGGCCAGACCCGCGTCTACCTCGACTACCTGCACGTGGACCAGGACAACACCCCGGACGGCGGCGTGCCGACCATCGGCCTGCCGGGCTACACCAGCCCTGATCCGACCCGCGCCTTCCTGACGAACGCCGCGCCGGTGAACCCGGAAAACTTCTATGGCTCGAACAGCGACTTCGACAAGGTCAAGGCCGACATGGCGACCATCCGCGTCGAGCACGAGTTCGCACCGAACATGCGCCTGTCGAACGTCAGCCGCTATGGCCGCACCAGCCAGGATTACGTCCTGACCGCCTGGCTGGCCAGCACCGCCAACTTCCGCACCCCGGTTGTCGCCGATCCGTCGACCTGGACCGTGGCGCGCAGCACCCGCACCTCGAAGGACGCGGAAAACAAGATCCTGACCAACCAGACCACCCTGACCGCCGACTTCAACACCGGCGACGTGGCGCACACCATCGTCACCGGCCTGGAATTCGTCAACGAGACCCAGGCAACCTACGGCCGCACCGGCCTGGGCACCCTGCAGCCGGCCAACCTGTACAACCCGAACCCGGCCGACGCCGTCACCGGCCAGGCTCTGGCCCGGACCGGCGCCTACAACGAAGGCGACATCGACACCCAGAGCCTGTTCCTGTTCGACACCATGAAGTTCGGCGAGAAGTGGATCTTCAACGGCGGCGTGCGCGTGGACCGTTTCCGCGGCACCTATAACGCCGTCGCCCTGACCAACAATGTGCTGGTTCCGACCCGCATCAACGTCGGCGACACCCTGGTCAACGGCAAGGCTTCGCTCCTGTACAAGCCGACCACCAACAGCAGCGTGTACGGCATGGTCGCCACCTCGAAGCAGCCGCCGGGCGCCAACTTCACGGCCTCGACCAGCGCCAGCAGCGCCCAGAACCCGATCTTCGATCCGCAGGAAACCACGACCTATGAACTGGGCGCCAAGGTCGACCTGCTGCGCCAGAAGCTGGCCCTGTCGGCGGCCCTGTTCCGCACCGACGTGAAGAACGAGGTCGAGCAGGACCCGGTCGACCTGAAGTGGTACCAGACCGGCAAGAAGCGCGTGCAGGGCGTGGAACTGGGCGTGACCGGCGCGCTGTCGAGCAACTGGCTGGTGAGCGCGGGCTACCTGTACATGGACAATACGGTGGAAGCGGGCCGCGCCATCACCGCGAGCGGCGAGAACAGCCTGACCTACACGCCGAAGTCCTCGTTCACGCTGTGGACCTCGTACGACGTGACCCCGAGCTTCAAGGTCGGCGGCGGCGCCCGCTACAGCGACGAGCTCAAGCGCGGCACCGACGGCGCCGTCGGCACGCCGAAGTACACCGAGGACTACTGGGTGTTCGACCTGATGGCGTCCTACCGCATCAGCCCGAACCTGGACCTGCGCCTGAACGTGTACAACGTCGCGGATGAAGAGTACGTGGCCAGCATCAACAAGAGCGGCTACCGCTACACCCCGGGCGCGGCGCGTTCGGCGAGCCTGACGGCAAACTTCCGCTTCTAAGTTGACGTGGAGCCCGGTCGAGCGACCGGGCGTGACAAAGAAAACGCCGGCAATGCCGGCGTTTTTTCCTTGGGCGCCGCTGGTGGCGGCGGTGCGGAATGGGGCCCCGGCCTGCGCCGGGGCGACGTGCGAATGTTGGCGCTGAGTGGATGCTCAGTGGAAGTGTTCGGTCCCGCTCGGGGCGTCTTCCGGCATCTCGGCGTGCACCAGCTCGCCCGTCGGGTCGGCGAACAGGGGAGAGCCGCAGTCGTCGCAGTATTCGGCGACGTAGCGCTCGCCGATGCGTTTGATGTGGGCGATGCCGGCTTCGTTCAGGTGGGCGACGATCTCGTTGATCGGGGTCAGCGGGGCCGGGCCGATGGCAAACGGGCCTTCCATCGGGGTGCCGTTCTCATCTTCCTGGCCGTACAGCGGCCACACGATGCCGTACATGACGTCGCTGTCCTGGCGCATGGTGAAGGAGACGCGGTATTCGTCGATCTGGATATCGGCCGACTCTTCGCCGAAGCCGGCGATCACGGCGCGCAAGTCCGATGCTTCCACGCCGAGGGTGTGGGTGAGGTAGTGGACGGCGGCGCGGATCGAGATCGGGCGGATCAGCTTGTCCGCTTCGCGGCAGGCGACGTAGTAGGCTTCCGGCAGCAGCAGCTCGACGCCGCAGCCCGGCAGCAGGCGCGCGATGTTCGCCGTACCCTGGGCGCGCCATTGTTCCAGTGCGCGGTTGCGTTCCTCGGCGAACTGGATGTGATGCTGCGGCTCTTGCCAGCGGAACATCGGGGCGCCTTGCGGGGCCACGATCGCCACCAGCAGGTAGCGGGTGTCGGCCAGGAAGGGCGCGGTCTCGTCGCCGCGTGCGGCCGGCTTGACCGTGCCGCCCTTGTGCGCGGCCGCTGCCAGCTTGTGGGTCAGGGCATAGGTCTCGGCATGGGTGCGCGGCAGCTGGTCGATCGAGTACAGGGTCGGCGCCATCGCGATGCGGGTGCCCTCGGCCAGCAGGTGGGCCGAGAAGTGGGCTTGCAGCGTGGTCAGGATCTCAGCCGGGATATTGCCCGAGGCAATGTTGAAACGGGTCCAGGCGAGCACCGGCGCGGCCACCAGCAGGGCCTGCCAAGTGACGTCGCCGCCGTCCGCCTGCTCCACCATGGTCGCCGATTCGCTGACCGCCTCGACGGCGTCCATCAGCACGTCGTAGGAGGCGAGGTCGTCCTTGAACAGGGCGTTCAGGGCGGCGTCGATGCTGTCCTGGTGGTTGGTCTTGAGCAGCTTCTGCAGGTGCGTGTCCAGTTGGCGCTCCCAGGTCCGTTCCTCGACCCGGCTGGCGGCCTGCATGATGGCTTGCGCAAGGCTGACGAGACGCTGGCTTTCGACGGAGAGTTTAGGGGTTGAATCTTTGGAAGGACGACGCATGGCGCTGAGGGTCTCTCTTTTTCTGAAGTTGGTCCACGGGTCATGATAAACCCATATCCCCGGTATTGTAGTTGATTCGGCCACATGCCATGAACACCCGGCGCAGGTCCGCGCAGCGCGGAACGCTTGCCAAAAGCGCCAAGTATAAGGATAATGCGAATCATTCTCATTTGTTTGCCGGCGGTAGTGTGCTGGACCTGCCGGCCGATGCAGTGCCCGAATTGACGAGTACCACCCCCGCCGGGAAACCGGACTTCGCCCTCCTGATACCCGTCAGGGGGGCTTTTTTCATCACGAGGAAACGATCATGATGCTGCATATCCCCGGTGTGCTGAGCCGCGAGCAGGTGAGCGACATCCGCATGCGCATGGAGGGCGCGCCGGAGTGGGTCGACGGCCGCGAGAGCGTCGGCCCGCAAGGCGCCCAGGTCAAGCGCAACCGCCAGCTGCGCGAAGGCTCGCCGCTCGCGGTCGAGCTCGGGCAGATCGTCAGTGCGGCGCTCATGAACAATCCGCTGTTCTTCTCGAGCGTGCTGCCGCTGCGCGTGCTGTCGCCTTACTTCAACGCCTACAACGGCGGCGAGCACTACGGCCTGCACGTGGACGGCGCCGTGCGCGCCCAGCGCGGCGGCCTGCCGCCGGTGCGCGCGGACGTGTCGACCACGGTGTTCCTGTCCGAGCCGGAAGACTACGACGGCGGCGAGCTGGTGGTGGTGGATGCCTACGGCACGCACGAGGTCAAGCTGCCGGCCGGCGACGCCATCGTCTATCCCTCGGGCAGCGTGCACCAGGTGCTGCCGGTGACGCGCGGCGAGCGCGTGGCGTCCTTCCTGTGGACCCAGAGCATGGTGCGCGACGACAGCAAGCGCGGGATGCTGTTCGAGCTGGACACGAATATCCAGAAGCTGCGCGCGGCGTACGGGGAGAGCGATGCCACGGTGGGGATCACCGGGCATTACCACAACCTGCTGAGGATGTGGGCGGAGCTGTAGCCGCGCGCCGATCGGCTAGGGCTGGGCGACCATCTCCGGTTTCCCGCCTGCCGCATTCGAAGTGATGTTCAAGCCGACGATCAGGAACTGCGCCTCGACATCGGCCTTCGGGCAATGTTCCACGCCCCGCGGCACGGTGAAGATGTCGCCGCTGCCGAGCTCCACGTCGCGGTCGCGCAGCTGGATGGTGAGCCGGCCCGCGTAGACGACGAAGAGCTCGTCCTGGTCGTCATGCTTGTGCCAGCGGGTCGAGCCAATCCCCTTGGCCACCTTGAACAGTTGTCCGTTCGCCTGCGCCACCGTTTGCTGTGACCAGAATTCCGTCAGGCCAGCCAGTGCCGATGGGATATTTACTTTGTCGTCCATGGAATTCTCCGCGACAGGCTGGAAGGAGAAGTCCTGGTGGCCTGGATCGAGAACTCTACCATGTTGTTTTTGGGTCTGCTGGCGACGTGGCGAAGCCGCCGGCAATCCTGTCGATCAGGCGCGGCGGCGACGACGTGCGGCCACGCCCATGCCGAGCACGCCCAGTCCCAGCAGGGCCATCGAGCCCGGTTCCGGCACGTCGACGCGGATGTCGGAGCGTGCCAGCTCGAGTCCGGTAGCGGCCAGCAGGCGCAGCGAGAAGGCGGTGCTGCTGGGCGAGTACGGGTCGAAGTCATACAGCGCGCCGTCGATGAACGTCATCTCCATATTCCACGATTCGAAGTAGCTCGACGCGCTCGCATTTACCAGGGCCAGCTGCCTGAAATCCACGCCCGAGCCGGCATCCACGTCGACCCACAGTTGGACGAAGCAGCCGGTACAGCCGCTCAGGTCCCAGGCGTAGTCGAAGCTCCAGTTGGCGCGGTTGGCTTCGTACAGCCCGCTGGACGCATGGAACACGCTGCTGCCGTCGTTGGGCAGGGTGACGCCGTTCTTGTAGGCATGCGCGCCCATGGCAATGGTGCCGGTGGTGCCGGCGCCAGTGCTGTTCTGCACGTTGAATTGGACGCCGGCGATGTTGGGATAAGCGGCGTCCCACGGTGCGTAGCTGGTCAGTTCGGCGTGTGCGCTGAAGGAGGCGAAAGCGAGTGCAGCAAGAGCCATGCGTACTATTTTCACGGTAAGTCTCCTGAGGTTGACTGCATGAGTGAACGCTGCGTAAGCGCAGCGGGCGGGACGCTCGTGCTCATGCAAATCGTATGCCAGGAAATTGCGCGTTGAAATAGCGCCTGAGAATCAGGAATTTACATAAACCGACACTCACGTCGATCTTCGTGATGGTGTTTTATGTAAGGTTAGCCGACAGTTAATAGAGTGAATAGGGTGACCGAGTCGGCGAAAAAAAACCGGCGCGTATCAAGGCGCCGGCTTTCGTTTGCAGCCCGGGTTCGTCATAACACTTTTCGGCCGGTGAACAGGCGCACCAGGATCACGACGACGGCGGCGACCAGCAGGATGTGGATCAGTCCACCAGCCACGGACGTGACCATGCCGAGCAGCCACAGGACGAGAAGTACGATAGCAATGGTATAAAGCATAATAGGCCTCCACTTGGGTAAGAGAGTCGCAGACCAGACGCGCTGTCTGGTTTCCCGATGAGTCCATCATCCGCTCCTGTACCCGTCTCTTCCGTGCGTGGCCGTACAATGCGCTTAGTTTTTTGATCATTTTTTCTGAAGAACGAAGATGGCCTTGAATTCCAGCTTGCTGGGCGCGCTTGCGGCCGCGTCGATCGTGGTTCCATGGCAGGCGGCAGCGCAGGCGCCGCACTGGTCGCGGCTGGCCGACGCTCCCATCGCCCGGCAAGAACTTTATCCCGCCGTAATCGATGGCAAGATCGTCGTCGCAGGCGGCATCCTGTCCCAGGCGCCGGGCTTCACGGACCGGGTCGAAGCCTACGATCCGAAAACCGACCGCTGGACCACGCTGGCGCCCTTGCCCGAGGCAAGGCACCACATCGCCCTGGCCGAAGCAGGCGGCAAGCTCTACGGCATCGGCGGCTTTTCCGGCGCGATTCCCGACTGGCGCGCGCATGCGACGGTGTTCGTCTACGACTCGCAGGCGAACCGCTGGTCGTCCGGCCCCGCGCTGCCTCAGCCGCGCGCCGAGGGCGTCGTCGCTTCGGTGCGGGGCAAAGTTTACTTCATCGGCGGACGCGTCCCGAACAGCCCGGATGCGGCGCACATCAACGAGCACATGGATAGCGCCCGCAGCGAAGCGCTGGACGTCGCCTCGGGCCGCTGGGAGCGCATCCCCGACGCCCCGACTGCGCGCAACAGCGCGGCGGCGGCCGTCATCGACGACAAGATCTACGTGGTGGGCGGACGCCAGATGGTGAAGCAGGCCGATGGCCGGCAGCGCCCGGTCAACCTGGCGACCTTGGAAGTTTACGACCCGGCCACCAGGCGTTGGGAAACCCGCGCGCCGATGCCCCAGGCCCAGGGCGGCCTGGCTGCGGCCGCGGTCAATGGCAAATTCTACGCGTTCGGCGGTGAACAGTTCCTGCCGGCTGCCAAGGTGTTCGCGGAGGCCTGGGTGTACGACCCCGGAACCGACCGCTGGTCCGCGCTACCGCCCATGCCGACGCCACGGCACGGTCATGGCGCAGCCAGCGTCGGCAATCGTATCTTCCTGATGGGTGGCGGCGAGAAGGTCGGGGTCGGGGCGAGCCGGGTGCTGGAAGCCATCGAGCTTCCAACCAGGTAGTTCCAGGATCAGATGCAGGTCTCGGCAGTCGTGCTGTCGCCCATCCTGATCTTCGGCCTCGGGCTGGCAGCCGACGCCTGCTCGTACACCAGGTAGCAGGCGCGCGCCCTGGCGGTGCCTGCGATGGCCTTGGGGACCAGCGACATCGAACCGGCAAAGACCGGCGGCGTGGTGGCGCCGCCGCCCGACGCCCCGGTGTAGACCACATAGCCGATGCTCAATCCGGCCGCGTCCGCCGTTGCCTGGTTCGCCGCCGGATACCCGTGCACCAGCGTCATGGTGCTGTCCTCGAAGGTCTGCGTCGTCTCGCCGTTGATGAGGAATTTCGCGTGCGACATTGCAGCCACGCTGGCGAGGGCGCCCTGGGCACTGCCGAGGGCGGCCTGGCGCGCCTCGCCGCCCAATGCCGTCAGCCTGGGCAGCGCGGTGGCGGCCAGGGTTCCCGTGATGGCGATGACGGCGGTCGTCTCGACGAGCGTGAAGCCGCGTTCCCGGCAGCGGCGTGCGAACGATAGCAAACGTGCTTTCATAGTAAAATGATAACGTTAGTTGACGCGATCTTAATATGAAAGCCCGCCACGGGGCGCGCGCTTGCGAGCGCTGCGAACTACTGGTGCGGCTGTCCGTTGGAGGCGCTCAACCCGTTATCGACCGGCAGGTTCACGCCGGTAATGAGGCGCGCATCCTCGCTCGCCAGGAAGGCCATCGCCGCCGCCACGCCTTCCGGATCCTCGGGCGCGCCGAGCGGCATGCGCTTCTTGAATTCGGCGACCAGCTCGGGCTTGGCCAGCATGTCCTCGGTCAGGCGGCTCACCGTGAAGCTGGGGTTGACCGCATTCACCCGCACGCCGTCCTTGGCCGCATCCATCGACATCGCGCGCACCATATTGCTGACCGCGCCCTTCGAGGTGTTATACGCGAACATTTCCCAGTCCCCGCCCAATCCCGAGACGGAGGAGGTCATGACGATCGAACCGCGCGTCTTCACCAGCTCAGGCATCGCCGCCTTGGCCATGTGGAAATAGCCGGCCACATTGACCGACATGACGTGGTCGAAGTCTTCCTCGCTCGTCTTCATGATGTCGCCTTCGGTCGCGACACCGGCATTGTTGATCAGGACATGCAGCCCGCCGAAACGGTCGACGGCCGCCTTGACGGCAGCGGAAGCGGTTTCCTTCTTCGCGGTATCGCCGACGTGCACGAGCACGCGGTCCTGCGGCAGTTCCGCAGCGGATTTCTTGAGGTAGTCCTCGTCGATATCGAGCATGACGACGCGCGCGCCTTCATCGAGAAAACGGCGGGCGGCGGCCAGGCCGATGCCGGAAGCGGCGCCGGTGACGAGTACGACTTTATCGCTGAAACGGTTCATCCTTTCTCCTTTGATCTGGTCGAAACAGTTGAAGGCGACCTTATCACAGCGCCTTGCGACGCCTGTTTCGCTTGACCGCCGAGCCGGGCTAGCGAACCCGATTGAGGCGTATGATCGACCCATCGGCTGTCGAGTTGAAGCCATATTGCTCAAGGAGAACTGCTATGCGCATTGCAATATTGATGGCGGCAAGCGGGCTATGCTTGCTGGGATGTGCCACCCCACAAGATCGGGCCCAGGCCCAGCAGAACGAAGTGGGGCGCATGATGCTCGAGTACGGGCCGGCATGCACGCAGATGGGTTTCGTGCCGAACACGGACCCGTGGCGCGATTGCATCCTGCGCTCCGCCGGCCAGAACGGCGGCGCACGGGGAGGCGTGTCGACCTCGATCGGCGTCGGTGTCGGGAGTGGAGGGCGCGGCGGCGTCGGGATCGGTTTCGGGATTGGGCGCTGACAGCTGCCCTGTGATAAAAAAGGCCGGAACCTTCACAGGTCCCGGCCTTTTGACTTGTAGCGGCCCGCACGAAGCGGGCCTGCACAGCATTACGCAGCCAGCAGCTGGCGCAGCACGAACGGCAGGATGCCGCCATGCTTGTAGTAGTCGACCTCGATCGGGGTGTCGATGCGCAGCAGCACTTTGACTTCCTGCGATTCGCCGCCTTCGCGGTGGATCACCAGGGTCGCCAGTTGTTGCGGCTTGATCTCGCCTTCCAGGCCCTTCAGGTCGTAGGTTTCCTTGCCGGTGATGCCCAGCGACTCGACGCTGTCGTTGCCGATGAATTGCAGCGGCAGCACGCCCATGCCCACCAGGTTCGAGCGGTGGATGCGCTCGAACGAACGGCAGATCACGGCCTTCACGCCCAGCAGCTGGGTGCCCTTGGCGGCCCAGTCGCGCGACGAGCCGGTACCGTACTCTTCGCCGCCGAAGATCATGGTCGGGGTGCCTTCCGCCACGTACTTCATCGCCGCGTCGTAGATCGACAGCTGTTCGCCCGACGGCTGGTGAATGGTGATGCCGCCTTCGACTGCGCTACCGTCGGCTTTCGGCGGGATCATCTTGTTCTTGATACGCACGTTGGCGAAGGTGCCGCGCATCATGATCTCGTGGTTGCCGCGGCGCGAGCCGTAGGAGTTGAAGTCCGCTTTCAGGACGCCGTGGTCCTTCAGCCATTTACCGGCCGGACCGTCTTCCTTGATCGAACCCGCCGGCGAGATGTGGTCGGTGGTGATCGAATCGCCGAACACGCCCAGCGCGCGGGCGCCGGTGATGCCGGTGGCGGCGGCTTTCGGGGTCATCTCGAAATCGCTGAAGAAAGGCGGCTCGGCGATGTAGGTCGATTCCGGCCAGTTGTAGACCTGGCCTTCGGTCGACGACACGCGTTCCCACAGTTCGCCCGGGTTGCCCTTCACGTCGGCGTAGTTCTTCTGGAACACTTCCGAGTTCATCGCGAAGCGCATCAGTTCGCCGACTTCCTGCGAGGTCGGCCAGATGTCGCCCAGGTAGACGTCGACGCCGTTGCTGTCCTTGCCGACCGGCTCGTTCATCAGGTCGCGCGTCATGTTGCCGGCGATCGCGTAGGCGACGACCAGCGGCGGCGAGGCCAGGAAGTTCGAACGGATGTTCGGGTGGATACGCGCTTCGAAGTTACGGTTGCCCGACAGGACGGCCGAGGCGACGATGTCGTTCTCGATGATCGCGGCGTTCAGTTCCGGGGTCAGGTCGCCGGCGTTGCCGATGCAGGTGGTGCAGCCGTAGGCGGTCACGCCGAAGCCGAGCTTTTCCAGGTAGGGCAGCAGGCCGGCGGCGGTCAGGTACTCGGTGACCACGCGCGAGCCGGGGGCCAGCGAGGACTTGATGTGCGGCGCCACGGTCAGGCCGCGCTCGACGGCTTTCTTGGCCAGCAGGCCGGCGGCCAGCAGCACGCTCGGGTTCGAGGTGTTGGTGCACGAGGTGATCGCGGCGATCAGGACGTCGCCGTTCTTCACGCGCACGCCGTTGCTGGTCTCGTAGACCTTGTTCAGGTCGTCAGGCGACTTGTTGAAGCCGTTGGCGGTGGTCGGCTTGCTGAACAGGTCGGTGAAGGTGTTCTTCACCGAGCCCAGTTCGATACGGTCCTGCGGACGCTTCGGGCCGGCCAGCGACGGAGTCACGGTCGACAGGTCCAGTTCCAGCACGCGGGTGTAGTCGATCTCGCCGGCTTGCGGGATGCCGAACATGCCTTGCGCCTTGTAGTAGCCTTCGAAGGCTGCCAGTTCGGCTTCGGTACGGCCGGTGCCGCGGAAGTAGTCGACGGTCGCTTCGTCGACCGGGAAGAAGCCCATGGTCGCGCCGTATTCCGGGGCCATGTTGGCGATGGTGGCGCGGTCGGTGGTCGACAGCGAGCGGGTGCCCGAACCGAAGAACTCGACGAACTTGCCGACGACTTTCTCTTTACGCAGCAGTTCGGTGATGGTCAGCACCAGGTCGGTCGCGGTGCAGCCTTCGCGCAGCTTGCCGGTGAGGTTGACGCCGATGACGTCCGGGGTCAGGAAGTAGACCGGCTGGCCGAGCATGCCGGCTTCCGCCTCGATGCCGCCCACGCCCCAGCCGACCACGCCGACGCCGTTGATCATGGTGGTGTGCGAGTCGGTGCCGACCAGGGTATCCGGGTAGAACACTTCGCCCTGCTTCATGACGCCGCGCGCCAGGTATTCCAGGTTGACCTGGTGGACGATGCCGAAGCCCGGCGGCACCACGCCGAAGGTGTCGAAGGCCTGCATGCCCCACTTCATGAACTGGTAGCGCTCGTTATTGCGCTGGAATTCCAGCTTCATGTTCAGGTCCAGCGCGCCCGGCTCGCGGAAGTGGTCGATGGTGACCGAGTGGTCGACCACCAGGTCGACCGGCACCAGCGGCTCGATCTTCTTCGGATCGGCGCCGGTCTTGGCGGCGACGTTGCGCATCGCGGCCAGGTCGGCCAGCAACGGCACGCCGGTGAAGTCCTGCAGCACGACGCGGGCAACGACGAACGGAATCTCGTCGGTGCGCTCGGCGGTCGCGCCCCAGTTGGCGAGCTGCTTCACGTGCTCTTCGGTGACCTTCTTGCCGTCGCAGTTGCGCAGGACGGATTCGAGGACGATACGGATCGACACCGGCAGGCGCGACAGGTTCACACCGAGGGCTTCACCCAGGGCTGGCAGCGAGTAGTACTGGCCGGTCTGGCCGGCGCCGGCCGGGAATTCCTTCAGAGTGTTCAGGGTGTTGTGAGACATCATCTCTCCTTCAGTGGGGATTTTTTTCGTTCAAAACTGCAGGCGATCCATGGCGTGCGGCCCCGGATCAGCTTTTCTTCTCGACCGGGAGCGACGCCGTCACCGGCGCCGACTGCTCGGCATTCTTGCATTCGTTGGCCAGCTGGCGGTTCAGCTTCGAATCCAGCAGGATGCCCTTGGCCGGGATGCCGATCCAGATCAGGCCCCAGTGCGGGTTTTCGAAGCGCAGCGCGCCGGTGGTCGTGCCCACGCGGTTCAGGCGGTGCAGGCGTTTCTTCCAGCGCAGGGCGATGTGGGCGTCGTCCTGGGCGTTGGTGTAGATCGTGATCTTGTTGCCGAGTTCGCAAGCGTATTCGGTGACGACGGTGTCGGTGATGTCCGGCTCGTCGACTTCCTCGGCGCTGGCCGCGGGCGCCGCGGCGACTGCTGCGGCGGTGACGGCGGCGGCGGCCTTGGTCGCCTTCTTCGGCTTCGCTTTCGCCTTGGCCTGCGCCTTCAGGACAGCTTCGGCCTTCGGGTGTTTTTCAGTGGCGGCGGATGCGGGCATGCAAACGCCGATGGCCGCGAACGCGAACGCGCCGGCAGCCAGGAGACGGGAGAGGAGGGGGGCCATTATTGGGAATCCGTTTGGTTGACGATGGCCGCAGCGGCTTCCGGCAGCGCCAGGCCAGCCAGTTTTGCGCGCTGCAACACGGTCCAATAATATCGGTAGCTCGCGCGGTCGTGCAAGCGGCCGTGTTGCGCGATCGGCCCCCATCCCGCATTCATGGCCTCCGTCAGAATATTCGTCGCTTCGTTCACTTCCGACAGGCGCGGCATGAAGGCTTTCAGGATCGGCTTGATCTGGTCCGGGTGGATGCTCCACATCCGGGTGAAGCCGAATTCCGCGCCGGCGCGCTGGGCGTCGTTGGCGACCACCGCGCTGTCCTTGATGTCGGTGGTGACGTTGTGCGAGGCCACCTTACCGTGGGCATGGCAGGCCGCGACCATCTCCAGTTTCGCGCGCACCACCAGCGGGTGGGTGAACTGGCCCGGCGTGCGCATCGCACTGGCCGGCACCGCGCCATAGTGGGCGGAGACGAAATCCATGATGCCGAACGACAGGCACTCCACTTGCGGCAGGGCGGCGATATCGTAGGCGTCGTGCAGGGCGCCATGGGTTTCGACCAGCACGTGCACGGGAAGATCCGTGCGGCCGGCTTTCGCGGCGTGCTGGTTGATCAGGTCGATGGCGCGGCGCACTTCGTCGACGCTTTCCACTTTTGGCAGCACCACGTAGGCCAGGCGCGCGGCGCAAGCGCCGACGATGGCGGCGACGTCGCCGGCGAAGTGGACGCTGCCGGTGTCGTGCAGGCGCACGCCGATGCGGTTGAAGCGGTTGTCCTCGCTATTGATCAATTGCGTGACCAGCAGAGCGTGCTCGATCTCGCTGCCCGCGGCGGCGCCGTCCTCGCAGTCGAAGGTGATGTCGAAGACGGGGCCAAGCTCTTGTTGCAGGGCCATCGACTTGCGCATCAGCTTCTCCGAGCCGCAATAGTGATCGCAGGCGGGGAGGAGGAGCGGCTGGCGTTTGCCCTGGAATAAAACCTCGGAAGGATGCATGGTATGTCTTGAAACGAATCGGCCACGCCATCGCGGGATGGCATGGCACGGTTGGCGCAGGCGGGTGCCTGCGCCGTGATAGTACTCAGCCCAGCAGGTGAGCGACGCCGGCTTTCTCTTCTTCCAGCTCTTTCAGGGTCAGGTTGATGCGCTCTTGCGAGAACGCGTCGATTTCCAGGCCCTGGACGATTTTGTATTCGCCGTTTTCGGTGGTCACCGGGAAGCCGAACATGGTGCCTTCCGGGATGCCGTACGAACCGTCCGACGGGATGCCCATGGTGGTCCACTTGCCGTTGGTGCCCAGCACCCAGTCACGCACGTGGTCGATCGCCGCGTTGGCCGCCGATGCTGCCGACGACAGGCCGCGCGCTTCGATGATGGCGGCGCCGCGCTTGCCGACGGTCGGCAGGAAGGTGTTGGCGTTCCATTCCTGGTCGTTGATCATGTCCTTGACCGACTGGCCGTCGACGGTGGCGAAGCGGTAGTCGGCGTACATGGTCGGCGAGTGGTTGCCCCACACGGCCATCTTCTCGATGTCCTTGACGGCCTTGCCGGTCTTGGCGGCGACTTGGGACAGGGCGCGGTTGTGGTCCAGGCGCAGCATGGCGGTGAAGTTCTTGCTAGGGAGGTTCGGGGCCGATTTCATCGCGATGTAGGCGTTGGTGTTGGCCGGGTTGCCGACCACCAGGACCTTCACGTCACGCGAAGCGACGGCGTCCAGGGCTTTACCTTGCACGGTGAAGATCTGGGCGTTGGCTTCCAGCAGGTCCTTGCGTTCCATGCCCGGGCCGCGCGGACGCGCGCCGACCAGCAGGGCCACGTCGGCATCCTTGAAGGCGGTCATCGGGTCGGCGTGGGCGGTCATGCCGGCCAGCAGCGGGAATGCGCAGTCGTCGATTTCCATCATGACGCCCTTGAGCGCTTTCTGTGCCTTCTCGTTGTCGATCTCGAGCAGCTGCAGGATGACCGGCTGGTCCTTGCCCAGCATGTCGCCGTTGGCGATGCGGAACAGCAGGGAATAGCCGATCTGGCCGGCCGCGCCGGTCACGGCGACGCGCATTGGGGTTTTAGCCATGATGAATCTCCAAAGTGGGAATGAAAACGGTCGAGCCGAAGGGGTGCCTGAAAGGGGAAAGCAGCAATGATACCAAAACAGACACCCTGTCAAATGGATATCGCGCGGGTCCGTGCGTGGACACGCCGAGGTCCAAACCGATCGCGAGTGTATGCCTCTGGGCTTCACTCTGTCAATTCATATCATATGTCTTATATAAGACACATGTCCTGACGGTCTTATACTGGACTCGGGTGCGCATTTGTGGTGAAATCGCGGTCTATGAATCCCGTCCCGCCCCACAGCAGCGATGCCGCGAGCACCGACGCATCGCCGTCGTTCCGTCCGCTGTACCAGCAGATCAAGGCCCTGATCACGCAGAGCCTGCAGTCGGGCGAGTGGAAGCCCGGCGAACTGATGCCGAGCGAGGTCGAACTGGCGGGACGTTTCAAGGTCAGCCAGGGCACGGTGCGCAAGGCCATCGACGAACTGGCGGCCGAGAACCTGGTGGTGCGCCGCCAGGGCAAGGGCACCTTCGTGGCGAGCCACGCCGAGGAACGCGCCCATTTCCGCTTCCTGCGCCTGATGCCCGACGAGGGCGTCCCCCATCACCCCGACAACCGCTTCATCGCCGTGCTGCGCATCCGCGCCACGGCCGAAGTCGCGCGCCTGCTGGAGCTGAATTCGGGCGATACGGTGGTGTACATCAAGCGGGTGCAGTCGTTCGACGGCGTGCCGACCATTCTCGAGGAGCTGTGGCTGCCGGGCGCCCTGTTCAAGGGACTGACGGCGGAGCGGCTGGTGGAGTACAAGGGGCCGATGTACGGGCTGTTCGAATCCGAGTTCGGCACGCGCATGATTCGTGCGACCGAGAAGATCCGGGCGGTGTCGGCGGATGCGCAGGCGGCGGAGCATTTGAAGGTGGCGGAAGGCACGCCCTTGTTGTGCGCCGATCGCGTGTCGTTCTCGTACGGAGATAAACCAGTGGAGCTGCGGCGCGGGATCTATTCGACCGCCCGCCACCACTACCAGAACGAATTGTCGTAGCAAATGCATGGACGACACCCGCAGGGGCGGCGTCAGCAACAATCGCATGAAGCGATTAAAATTAGTTGGTTTTGCGTAAGCGACGAACAGCACCCGGTTTGTTGCGCGGCTGATGATTCTGGCAATGGAATTTGGAGCCAGACTCGAAATCGGCGAAAATCAAGGGTTCACTAAAAAACTGTCGTCATAAAGGGAGGTGTTACATGTCCGAAGCCGTGAGGGAAGCAGCAAAAAAAGGGCGGCCGGAGTTCCGCAACGTTGGCATTGGGGATATTACGGGTAAATATCGCATGCCGCCATCGGCCATCGTGTCGATCCTGCACCGCGTCAGCGGCGCCGGGCTGTTCCTGTTCTTGCCGTTCACGCTGTACCTGCTGCAGGAAAGCCTGCGTTCCGAGATCTCGTTCGCCCACTTCGCGGGCATCGTCGATAACGTGTTCGTGAAGATCATCCTGCTGGGCCTGTCGTGGGCCTACCTGCACCACTTCATCGCCGGCGTTCGCCACCTGTTCATGGACAACCACCTGGCCCTGGACAAGGACGCAGCGCAGAAGACCGCACGCTGGGTGCTGGTCGGTAGCCTGGTGCTGACCGCGCTGGTCGGCCTGAAACTGTTCGGAGTGTTTTAAATCATGGCAACTAAAAACAATATCGGCCCGCGCCGCCTCGTCGTCGGCGCCCACTACGGCGTGAAAGACTGGCTGGCGCAGCGCGTCACCGCCATCGTCATGGCCGTCTACACCATCGTGCTGCTGGTGTCCTTCCTGACCGCACAGGAATTCTCGTACGAAGCCTGGGCAGGCCTGTTTGCGAAACAGTGGTTCAAGCTGTTCTCGCTGGTGACTTTCCTCGGCCTGTTCTACCACGCCTGGGTCGGCATCCGTGACATCTGGATGGACTACATCAAATCGGCAGGCCTGCGCCTGTTCCTGATGCTGTTGACCATCTTCTGGCTGCTCGCCTGCGCCGCCTGGACCGTGCAAATTCTCTGG
This sequence comes from Massilia phyllostachyos, assembly GCF_021044825.1. Taxonomy (GTDB): domain Bacteria; phylum Pseudomonadota; class Gammaproteobacteria; order Burkholderiales; family Burkholderiaceae_D; genus Telluria; species Telluria phyllostachyos. Next base: position 1,468,335 of record NZ_JAJNOC010000001.1, read on the forward strand.
AGTGTGTAATCGTGGCAGCAATTAAAACTGCAATCCCTACCCGTCGTTTTGACGCGGTCATCGTTGGCGCCGGCGGTTCCGGCATGCGCGCATCGCTGCAGCTGGCCGAAGCCGGCCTGAACGTGGCGGTGCTGTCGAAAGTGTTCCCGACCCGTTCCCACACCGTCGCTGCCCAGGGCGGCATCGGCGCCTCGCTCGGCAACATGAGCGAAGACGACTGGTACTGGCACATGTTCGACACCGTCAAAGGTGGCGACTACCTGGGCGACCAGGATGCGATCGAATTCATGTGCCGCGAAGCCCCGAAGGTCGTGTACGAGCTCGAACACTTCGGCATGCCCTTCGACCGCAACCCGGACGGCACCATCTACCAGCGTCCGTTCGGCGGCCACACCGCGAACTTCGGCGAGAAGCCGGTCCAGCGCGCCTGCGCCGCGGCCGACCGCACCGGCCACGCCCTGCTGCACACCCTGTACCAGCGTAACGTCCGTGCCCGCACCCACTTCTTCGTCGAGTGGATGGCCCTCGACCTGATCCGCGACGCCGAGGGCGACGTGGTCGGCGTGATGGCCCTGGAAATGGAAACCGGCGACATCATGATCCTGGAAGCGAAGACCACCATCTTCGCCACCGGCGGCGCAGGCCGCATCTTCGCCGCATCGACCAACGCCTTCATCAACACCGGCGACGGCATGGGCATGGCGGCGCGCGCCGGCCTGCCGCTGCAGGACATGGAGTTCTGGCAGTTCCACCCGACCGGCGTGGCCGGCGCGGGCGTCCTCATTACCGAGGGCGTGCGCGGCGAGGGCGGTATCCTGATCAACTCGAACGGCGAACGCTTCATGGAGCGCTATGCGCCGACCCTGAAGGATCTGGCGCCGCGCGACTTCGTTTCGCGTTCGATGGACCAGGAAATCAAGGAAGGCCGCGGCTGCGGTCCGAACAAGGACCACGTGCTGCTCGACCTGCGCCACATCGGCAAGGACACCATCGAGAAGCGCCTGCCGTCGATTCTCGAAATCGGCCACAAGTTCGCCAACGTCGACGCGACCAAGGAACCGATTCCCGTGGTCCCGACCATCCACTACCAGATGGGCGGCATCCCGACCAACATCCACGGCCAGGTGGTGGCTCCCGACGGCACGGGCGGCCAGAAGATCGTCAACGGCCTGTACGCGATCGGCGAATGCGCCTGCGTCTCGGTCCACGGCGCCAACCGCCTCGGCACCAACTCGCTGCTCGACCTGGTGGTGTTCGGCCGCGCGGCCGGCAACCACGTGGTCGCGTCGAACCTGAAGCAGAAGCTGAACAAGCCGCTGCCGGCAGACGCGGCCGACTTCGGCCTGGACCGCCTGAACAAGCTCGAGACCTCGCTAGGGGGCGAAAAAGTGCAGGGCGTCGCCAACGACATCCGCGCCACCATGCAGAAGTACTGCGGCGTGTTCCGCACCCAGGAACTGCTGGATGCGGGCGTCAAGGAAATCATGAAGCTGGACGAGCGCCGCAAGCACGTCTCGTTCAAGGACAAGTCGAAGGTGTTCAACACCGCCCGCGTGGAAGCGCTGGAACTCGACAACCTGATCGAGACCGCGAAGGCGACCATCGTGTCGGCCGCGGCCCGCCCGGAATCGCGCGGCGCCCACGCCCACAGCGACTACCCGAACCGCGACGACGAGAACTGGATGAAGCACACGCTGTGGTTCTCGGAGAACAACCGCCTCGAGTACAAGGCTGTGGTGACCAAGCCGCTGACCGTCGACACCTTCAAGCCGAAGGCCCGTACTTTCTAAATTTTTGTTGAGGGCCGCGTCTTTCGTCGCGGTCCGTATAAACAGGTAAAAACATGGCACGCACCGTCCAACTGAAGATCTACCGCTACGATCCTGACAAGGATGCCAAGCCTTACATGCAAGACGTCACCGTCGAGCTGCAAGACACCGACAAGATGCTGCTCGACGCCCTGCAGCGCATCAAGTCGGACGTCGATGATTCGCTGGCCCTGCGCCGCTCCTGCCGCGAAGGCGTGTGCGGTTCGGACGCGATGAACATCAACGGCAAGAACGGCCTGGCCTGCACCACCAACCTGAACGAGCTGACCCAGCCGATCGTGCTCCGTCCGCTCCCGGGCCTGCCTGTGGTGCGCGACCTGATCGTCGACATGACCAACTTCTTCAAGCAGTACCACTCGATCAAGCCGTTCCTGATCAACGACTCGATCAAGCCGGAAAAAGAGCGCCTGCAGTCGCCGGAAGAGCGCGAAGAGCTCGACGGCCTGTACGAGTGCATCCTGTGCGCCTGCTGCTCGACTTCCTGCCCGTCGTTCTGGTGGAATCCGGACAAGTTCGTCGGCCCGGCCGGCCTGCTGCAGGCCTACCGCTTCATCGCCGACTCGCGCGACGAAGCCACCAACGAGCGCCTGGACAACCTGGAAGACCCGTACCGCCTGTTCCGCTGCCACTCGATCATGAATTGCACGGACGTGTGCCCGAAGGGCCTGAATCCGAACAAGGCGATCGGCAAGATCAAGGAATTGCTGGTTCGCCGCGCCATCTAAGGGCGTCGCTTCACTTCAAGTGTGATTTGAACGCGCGCACGGCATAGCCGTGCACCCTACGTAGGGTGGTCGGGTCCCCCGACCGCGCGTTCGACTCACGCATGCATCAAGCAGCAACTTGCAGCATCTCGTTCTTAAAGATGCCCGCAAATACAGTAAAAGTACCGTACTGCCGAATCCCGGCATGCGGAGTATGATGTTGACCCAACAACGGACTCTAGTGAACACGCATCAATCCGACCCCACGAACCGCGCCCGCCTGCGCTGGCGCGCCCGCCGTGGCCTGCTCGAGAACGATTTGATCCTCACGCGCTTCCTGGATGCGCATGAAGAGACTCTGAGCGACGAGGACGTCGATGCGCTGACCCGCTTGCTGGACCTGGCGGACAATCCGCTGATGGACCTGCTGCTGGGCCGCGCCGAGCCCGAAGGCGAGGTCGACCAGCCGCACGTGCGCGCTCTTCTTGCGCGCCTGCTGCAAGCCTGAGACACCCGTTTTTCGTTTTTAGATCCACTCCCACAAGAAGGAAGTGCCATGAATATCTCTGATACCAAAGCCACCCTGTCGTTCTCCGACGGCAGCCCGTCGGTCGACATGCCGATCTACAAAGGCACCATCGGCCCGGACGTCATCGACATCCGCAAGCTGTACGGCCAGACCGGCAAGTTCACCTACGATCCTGGCTTCATGTCGACCGCCTCGTGCAACTCGAGCATCACCTACATCGACGGTGACAAGGGCGAGCTGCTGTACCGCGGCTACCCGATCGAGCAACTGGCCGTCAACTGCGACTTCCTGGAAACCTGCTACCTGCTGCTGAACGGCGAACTGCCGAACGCAGAACAGAAAGCCACGTTCACCGACACCGTGACCAAGCACACGATGATCCATGAACAGATGAACTTCTTCTTCCGCGGCTTCCGTCGCGACGCGCACCCGATGTCGGTCCTGGTCGGCACCGTCGGCGCCCTGGCTTCGTTCTACCACGACTCGCTCGACATCAACGATCCGGAACAGCGCGAAATCTCCGCGATCCGCCTGATCGCCAAGCTGCCGACCCTGGTCGCAATGGCCTACAAGTACTCGATCGGCCAGCCGTTCATGTACCCACGCAACGACCTGTCGTACAGCGCCAACTTCATGCACATGATGTTCGCCAACCCGTGCGAAGAGTACAAGGTCAACGACGTGCTGGTGCGCGCCCTCGACCGCATCCTGATCCTGCACGCCGACCACGAGCAAAACGCATCGACCTCGACCGTCCGCCTGGCCGGTTCGTCGGGCGCCAACCCGTTCGCCTGTATCGCAGCCGGCATCGCCTGCCTGTGGGGCCCGGCCCACGGCGGCGCCAACGAAGCCGCCCTGACCATGCTGAAGGAAATCGGCTCGGTCGAGAACATCCCGGCCTTCATCGAGAAGGTCAAGGACAAGAACTCGGGCGTGAAACTGATGGGCTTCGGTCACCGCGTCTATAAGAACTTCGACCCGCGCGCCAAGCTGATGCGCGAAACCTGCCACGAAGTGCTGAACGAACTGGGCCTGCAGGACGACCCGCTGTTCAAGCTGGCGATGGAACTGGAACGCATCGCGCTGGAAGACGAATACTTCGTGTCGCGCAAGCTGTACCCGAACGTCGACTTCTACTCGGGCATCGTGCAATCCGCCCTGGGTATCCCGGTCTCGCTGTTCACCGGCATCTTCGCGATGGCCCGTACCATCGGCTGGATCGCCCAGTGGAACGAAATGATCGCTGATCCGGAACAGAAGATCGGCCGTCCGCGTCAGCTATTCGTGGGTTCGCCGGTGCGTGATGTGCCGGGGATCGACAAGCGTTAATTTGACTGGCCCGCGAAAGGGCAGCGGTATAGAGAGAGCGGGCTTCGGCCCGCTCTTTTTTTGCACTTTCGGCGGCAATTAAGGTTAGGTTATTGAACCTATTGCTATGCCGCACCTAACAATTCTTCGAAAAATTAGGGGCGATTTTTAATCAGAAATTTAACATAAGACTTTAAATCAACCTCTCGGGGAAGAGGATAGTCCGAAGAATCATACATTTTATCTGACGGAGAACTTAGTTGATTAAACTTATAGTTGAGATATCTAAAATTGCATTTGCGAGCAAGATTGATTCCTATATTGAGATATTCATCAAATTTTTGTTTAATTCCTGAAGCTTTGAGGTATGTGCAATATTGCAGGATTGCTTCTGTATGAAAATATTTAATATGCGTTAGCTTCTCAATTGATTTCTCGTAATATTTCTGTGCTTCGGAGTGATTATCGCTTATTAGAGCACGCATTAGCATCTTTATACCATCAGTGTATTCATTGACAACTACGAGTTTATCTAACTGAACTCTAGGAATTGGCGAGTATTTGCAGCGCAGATAGGCGGTTTGCATTTTCTCTATATGAGTCTTTTCATAAATTGACTGAAGGTACTCGTCAATCATTGCCAGATTTGCTTTGCCTATTGCGTCCAATACGGAAAATTTCGAAAATCCTTCAAAAGACATGTTTGCCAGCTCTTCATCAAATTCTCCAAGTGTAAACAAAGGTAGGGGGTAAAAGTTACTTGTTTTACCGCGTCTGATATCGAATTCAATGCAATCTAACGCGTATCCCTCCATTGCATATATTTCACTAGCGTTCGCACCGGCCAGTTTCTGGAGATCGTTAGATAAGTCCATTTCACGAATGCGATCAAGAGGAAGAACGCGATTTAGTTTAGAAATCGATTGGTCAAATTGACCATCGAAGTAGTCGGAGTTCAATTTGATAATGTCGAAACAGAGAATTTCATCCTCGTTATTTGTAAACAACGCTCGCTTTGATTCAATGGCTTTCGAAATTGCGCCGGTTGCGGTGATTCTACTAAATAGAATGGTCAGGTCATCCAGGTAGTTAAGCAGGTCAATTTTCGGTAACTGTGTTGTTTCAACAAACTCGACGCTTTTTATAAAGTTATTCTGCTGTCCTTGAATGATTCGGCTGACTTTTGAGTGGTTTTTGCCGAGCACATCCAACAGTATTCGAGTAAATTCAATATTGTACAATAATGCATTGCGGTGATATCGTTGAAGATCGCTTGGCTTTCTTAAAGCAAGCTGACGCTCTGCGAATTTTCGAACGATCGATTGTAATTTCACGAGATGGTTATTGACTTGAATTATCGATTTGTTCTCTAGTGCACGAATTATCGGATCTGTGACCTTAAAGTTATCGGACTGACGCAACGTGTTTTTGCTTGATTTCTTACCTTTAGCGTTACTTAGTTCAGAAAAGCGTTTGAAGCTCTCGATGTTAATTCCATCAGGGAATAGGGAAAGCAACTCAAAAGCAAACCTCTCTTTTTCATCTAGATGGACATATGAATAATTTATTGATGCATAGAGTGACTTTTTTCGCTCAATATTGGTATCAGGTAACCCATCGTAGACTTCAATCTCATCATCGCTTACTTTTCTAAAAAAATCGGATTCAAGCTCGTGCTGAAGGACATTAAAATCTTTTCCTCTGGGAATGTTTGCGGTGATCAATTTAATTGCTAACGGATTATTATCAAGCAGGCGTTCGAGAATCTCGCTTCGGACGAACTTTCGAGTCTTTTCGTCTGAGATCTCTTGATGAAGTTCTTGTTCGAACAATTTGATAGCTTCGTCAGTAGTAAATTGCCTGAGCTCAAAAATCTCTTCTGAGGATACTTTCAAAACCTCGCGTGATGTAGTTACTACGCTTGCATATTCGGCAAGAAAATCAATCAGTTGTACAATTTCACTCGCATCCTCCAAGTGCAAGAGGGTTTCGACATTATCGAAAATAATTAGATTATCTTGCTTTGATGCGAGTTCCTTTATCTGCCTCTTAACTTCCTTTGTATTTGTTATGTCGAAATTAAATGCAACGCTGTTCTCAAAACTTCTGTAATCAGGAATGGATTCGCAGTCGATGAAGGAAATTCCATCGTTAAAATAACCTCGTTTCGCTAACTCGACTGTCACTTTCTTAATTGTTGAGGTTTTTCCAATTCCTCCAGATCCTTTGATTGTCAAAATGTTCGATGCATCCCGTAGCGCAAGCAATTTCTTACAGATGATCTCCATATCAGTAGTTCGACCAACAAATTTTTGAGTTGTCTTAGCATCAATTGCTTCTGGTAAACCCGATTCGAAGCGGCTCTCAGTATGATTGCCTGATAAAGGAGTGAAACTAAACTTTTCGAGGTTTACAATTAAGTTACCTTTAAAGTAATCTAATTTATTTAATTTAAAAATCTGGAAGAAGATACTACCAATTTGAGTTGCTGGTATGTCTTGTAAAATGACGAATGGCAGTTGAAGTGAGTCAGTGTCAGCTGTTGGAATAGGAGTGTCATCATCCATATTGGTGAACGCGAAAACGCCACCTGTATCCTTAGCGCCAATAAAATCCTCGCATTCCTTAAATGTAATGGACCTTGAAACTAAGAATTCGTCTTCAATTACTATTCGCCCCTTATTAACATGGGTTAGAATTAAGATGAAATCGTAGTGGGAGAGCTCGTTTAACGATCTTTCGTTAAGATGGTAATAGTCTACATGGCACTTCATCCGCTTAGTTTCGCGAAGTATATTGTCGTAATTCCAAGCCCTATTTAGCGGGTGTGCAGCAAGTACTGCAATCTGATTTGTTTTATTGCTATTTTCTACAGAGCTGGTTTTCTTTATTGGTACTGGCTTTGATTGTTTTGAGGCTGAAATTTCGGCCAATAACTCTATAAGTGGCTGACCAAATTCTGTAATTTTTAATAGTGAAATATTTGTTTCAGAGAGCTTTTGAGAAATTTGGGTGGCGTCACGTTCTCGAACAATCGCAAAATGTGGCCCGACATTTCCGCCGAATAATTTTTGAACTTTTGCCATTTCCGCGAGTAAATCTGCGTCATCCAAACTGCAGCCTACAAAACATAAAGTTGCATCTCTGCATAACGACCTGAAAATATCAAGCCCGGCAGCTTGTGATGGATCTTTTTTAAGATATAACTGATCGTAGCTTTCGCTCGTAAAAATAATTGATGCTGAGTTATCAAGTCTCCCATGCAAATGCCAAACACTATTTCTTTCATCCTCATTTCGCACAAATTTGGCTAGTTCAACACGGTTTGAGTTGTCGATTTCTAAGATATTTTCTGGTTCGTTTGAGGCAATGCGTAAAACCTTATCGTAGTTTAGCGTCACTATTCTATTGCCTAAATTCCATATTGCACGTGGTAGTGCTAAGCTCTCTGGATTTATTTCATCTCGACTTATTAAGAAAACGTCGTGGAAAAAGCGCTCCCACGTCGAACCAGTAAGGCCTTCACGAGCAAAATCAGCCGCCTCTTTATATCTGCCAATGGGCAACATCACTCTAAGCGCTTGAGCAAGGTTTACCTGCCCTTCTGCCTCAACTCTTTGTGCAGCAAGTTCCAATAATTGCAACCAACTTGGAAATAAGGCCTCTCCATTTCTACGACGTAGTGACATCGAAACGCCGGCACCTATCACCGGAATTAGTTTGCGCTCTTTGAAAGCACTGATCATGGATGTTGGTAACATTATTCAATCACCTTTAAGTTTTAGATATGTGAAGCATTAAGTGTCGCACGTTAATTCGCGTATGCTGGCGGAATATATGAACTGTGAGCATTCTTGCAATTTAGTGTCTAAGTATGCATGGTTGACGTCATATTATCTCTTATTCAGGTTTGAACTTTTTCACACTTAGTAACATTTTTGTTTCTATTACTGGGTTGAGAGATTCTTAGGGCGAGGATAAAGAATGTTATTCTCCTTGAGGCGCCGTCTGGATTAGGTGTCGGGCGGTGCATTTCTTTCTAACTCAGTCCTATCGACTCACAGGCGTTAATTGACGCAGTAGGCAAGTGGTAAGGTGTCAAACGGTGGAGACTGCGCACCGGCACTTGGGGAGGGTGTCGCTTAGCTGTCGCGCAGGTGGTGTATTCCACGTCGGTGTACGAGTCGATCAATGGAGTTAGCGTGCTTTGCGCTGTAGTGGGTGCTGCGCGAGCATCCGTTCCAGGCGGGCTGTCTGTTCTCGCTCTACTTGCTCCTCGCCGGGATGGAGCGGTTGCTGATCGAACAGATTCGCGTGAATCCGCCGTACAGCTTCGCAGGCATTCACGCGACGCAGGCGCAGCTCATCACTGCCGGCATGATCGCCGCGGGGTTGATCGGGCTCGCACTGCTCACCCGGCGCGGGGAGGGGAGTGCCTGCGCACAAGGACGAGTGGCGCAGTAGTGGGACGTTTAAGGGAGGAGTCATACTCATGGTGTCAGGTTGACATATGGACACGGCCTCTGCAATAAGGGCGGCCTCTCCCAATGATTTTTCAGCGGGCAGGATTGCCTGCAATGTTGAACTCATGTCCTAATGTCAGACCTGACACCGGCGTTGCGCTTCAGGTACAGTAGCGCATTGGCCGAACAACATGGAAGAGCAGGCAATGTCATACCCCTACCTGAGCGACATGGTAAAAGCACTTACCGGCATCGACGTTCCTCTTCATTTCGCAACGTTCGGCATCCTGGTCGCCTGCGCCATGTTCGCCGCTGCCGCCTGCCTTACTTCCGAGCTGAAACGCTTGTACGAAGCCGGCACGCTGTTGCTGTGCCGACGCCTCGTGAACGGCAACTGGATCGTCAAGCCGCCGCACGAACTCGTGTCCAACCTGACCATGCTGGTCATGTTCACGGGGATCGTCGGTGCGCGGCTCTTCCACATCCTCGAGAATACCCACCAGTTCGCGCTGGATCCGTGGTCGATGATCTTCAGCCGCTCCGGTCTCAGCGTCTTCGGCGGCCTGATCGTCGGAACGCTGGCGGGGCTGGTCTACGTGCGTCGCTGGCAGCTGCCGGTGCGGCCGATGCTGGATGCGGTGGCGCCGGCCATGATGCTGGGGTATGCGATCGGGCGTCTGGGCTGCCAGGTGTCGGGCGACGGCGATTGGGGCATCGCGGTGAACATGGCCCTCAAGCCGGACTGGTTGCCGACCTGGTTCTGGGCGCAGACCTACGAGAACAACATCTATGGCGAGGTGATTGCCGCGCCCGGCGTGTATCCGACGCCGGTGTACGAGTCGATCATGGCGCTGGCGTGCTTTGCGCTGCTGTGGGTGCTGCGCAAGCATCCGTTCCGGACCGGCTGGCTGTTCTCGCTCTACATGCTGCTGGCCGGGATCGAGCGGCTGCTGATCGAACAGATTCGCGTGAATCCGCCGTACAGCTTCGCGGGCATCCACGCGACGCAGGCGGAGCTCATTGCTTCGGGCATGATCGCCGCGGGGCTGGTCGGGCTCGCGCTGCTCAGCCGGCGCGGGGAGGGGAGTACCTGCGCACAAGGGCCGGTGGCGCAGTAGTGTGATGTTCGAAGGGAGGTAGAGTCATGATCAGGCAGGTTGGCGCGACGGTCATTCAGCCCAGGCACAAGGCTTCCTGTCACTGCGGCGCGGTCGAGCTGGAACTCAGCCTGCCGAATGGTATCGAGAGTCCGCGTCGCTGTGATTGCTCGATCTGCCGGCGCAAGGGCGCCATCGTTGCGTCCGTGCCGTTGTCGGGCCTGCGGATCGTGAAGGGCGAGGACGTGCTGAAGCTCTACCAGTTCAATACGATGACGGCGAAGCACTATTTCTGTTCCGTCTGCGGGATCTACACGCATCACCAGCGGCGATCGAATCCGGAGCAGTACGGCTACAACGTGGGTTGCCTCGAGGGTGTCAATCCATTCGATCTCGGCGACGTTCCGACCAACGATGGGGTGAATCACCCGGACGACCGCATCTAGGCAGGAAAAATTCCGCCTGCCTCGACTGGTTGCGGTGGCGTTATAATCAGCGCTTTCATGCCGCACCGCTTTCCGCTTTCCTGTATGCAGATGGTCTCCCGCCGTCCACGCCAAGATTCATTCCGCTTCGTCATCGCCCTGGTGCTGACGCTGGCGATGGTCTGCGCGCATTGGCAGGGGCTGGTGCACCGGATCGCGCACGCGACGCAGTATCCGACCGCCGCCGCCGACTACGCGGCGAACGGCCTGGCGTCCTCGCACCAGAAGAACATCTCGCACGATTGCCTGGCCTACGATGCGGCCACGGTCGCGGATGTGCTGCATACGCCGACCTGCGTCACCGCGGTCGTCATCGCCGACCGCATCCTCGCGCGCTGGATCGCCTTCGATTCCTGGAGCGCGCCGTTCGCGCCGTACTTCTCGTCCCGCGCGCCGCCCTTCGCCTGAAACATCGACGCCATCGACACGCACGCCCTGGCCCCGGCTAGAGCCCGCGCGTCCGTTCAGTTCTTGTTCTAGGAATTCATCATGCACGTCCAGCGTACCATCCTGGCGACTGCGGTTCTGGCCGCACTCGCTCCATTGTCGTTTGCCCAGACCACCACGAAACAACAGCAGCCCATCTCCACGGTCGTCGTGACCGCCAGCCCCTTTGCCGCCGCCGAAGGCGACCAGATCCTCACGCCGGCCAAGGTGCTGTCCGGCGACGAGCTGCGCGCGAAGCTCGGCAGCTCGCTGGGCGATACGCTCTCCAGTGAACTCGGGGTCTCGGCCTCGGCCTTCGGCGCCGGCGCCTCGCGTCCCATCATCCGCGGCCTGGAAGGCAACCGCGTCAAGGTGCTGGAGAACGGGATGTCGGTGTCCGACCTGTCCGGCCTGTCGAACGACCACGCCGTCACCGGCGAAAGCGCGACCGCGCGCCAGATCGAGATCCTGCGCGGGCCGGCAGCGCTGCTGTACGGTTCGGGCGCCATCGGCGGCCTGGTCAACGTCGTCAACGAGCGCATCCCGACCGAGCTGCACGAAAAGCCGACCGGCGTGGCCGAGACCCGCTACAGCAGCGTCGACCACGGCAAGGCCGTCTCCTTCTCCGGCGACGCGGCCGCCGGCCAGGTCGCGCTGCACGTCGACGGCAGCGGGAACGATAGCGGCGACTACCATGTGCCCGATGGGCCGGACGGCGACACGGTCCTGAACTCGGCGCTGCGCCAGCACACGCTGGGCGCGGGCGCCTCCTATATCGGCGAACGTGGCTTCTTCGGCGCCTCGGTCAGCTCGCTCAAGAAGCTGTACGGCATCCCGGGCGGCGAGGGCGCCCGCATCGACATGGAGCAGACCCGCTACGACATCGACGGCCAGCTCGATCAACCGATGCCCGGCTTCGACAAGCTGCGCTTCAAGGCCGGCCATACCGACTATGGCCACGTCGAGCTGAACGCCGAGGGCGGTCCGGAAACCATCTTCTCGAACCGCTCCACCGAAACCCGCCTGGAGCTGACCCACAAGCCGATCGCCGGCTGGGACGGCAGCTTCGGCGTGCAGACCGAGCACACGCGCTTCTCGGGCCTCAGTGCGGACAGCGGAGAATCGGCGACGGTGCCGGTGACGGTGTCGGACACATATGCGGCCTTCCTGGTCGAGCAGCGCCAGGTTGGCAGCGCGCGCGTGAATGCGGGCGTGCGCCTGGAGTCGGTCAAGCGCGAGCCGGAGGGCGGCATGCCGGGCCGCAGCTTCGACCTGCTGTCCTACTCGGCGGGCGCGGTGTGGCCGGTGGCGCAGGATTACTCGGTGGGCGTGACCGCCTCGGTGGCGCAGCGCGCGCCGGGCACCGACGAGCTGTATTCGGGTGGCCCGCACGAATCGACGCTGACCTACGACATCGGCAACCCGAACTTCAAGAAGGAGACGTCGCGCAACCTGGAGCTCTCGTTCCGCAAGAGCACCGGCATGCTGCGCTGGCAGGCCAACCTGTTCGAGAACCGCGTGCGCGACTTCATCTACGGCGAAGTGAACGACACCCTGCTGGACGACGAGGGCATGCCGGGCGACGAGCTGCGCGAGCGCATCTTCCGCCAGGCAGACGCCACCATCCGCGGGGCGGAAGCGGAGATCAGCTACAACCAGCATCCGGGCAGCCAGGGCTTGTCGCTGCGTGCTTTTGGGGACCTGTCGCGCGGCTCGCTCGACGATGCGGGCAGCCTGCCGCTGCAGCCGGCCAAGCGGGTCGGGTTCGAGGCCGGCTACAAGCATGGCGCGCTGCGCGGCGGCGTGTCGGTGCTGCGCGCGCTGAAGCAGGAGCGGCTGGCGTCGTTCGAGACCACGCCGACGCCGGGGTACACGCAGCTCGATGCGAATCTGTCGTACACCCAGCATCTGCGCAATGCGGACCTGACCTGGTTCATCATCGGGAAGAATCTGCTGAACGAGGAAATCCGGGTGTCGACGTCGGTGTTGAAGGATATCGCGCCGCTGGCGGGGCGGAACATCACGGTGGGCGTGCGCGCGGCGTTCTGACGCCGATGGTTGTTACCCTCAAGACCGTCGCACCGGGACTAGGCTTCCCCTTGGCCGGTGCCCAAGTTCGTAGCGCAGCAGGTACGCATGCAAAATTGGGCACCGGCCTTCGCCGGTGCGACGTTTACGAGTAGCGGGCCAAAGTTGCGCTCAGCGGGTCCAGTTGCATTTCCCGCGCACGATCGCGGCGGCCCAGAAGGGCAGGGCGAAGATCCCGCTGGCGCCGATGACCCAGCTCTTGGTCTCGATCGAATGGGGCTGGTGTTTCAGCGGATCCGGTCCCATGCAATGCGGCTTCTTCGCCTCCGAGAACTGGCGCGCAAATTCCTTGTACGCCCCACCGCTGAGGGCCGTGCCGTCAGAGGCTGTAAACGGTTTATCCGGATAATCCGCCATCACCTCGCGCACCGCCTTCCTGATCGCCTCGTCGCTCGGACGCGCCCCGGCGGGCGGTGGCGGGGCCTGCGTGTCGGGCAGCGCGAACGGGTCCTTCCCCACGTGCGGTGTCGCCTCCTGCCAGTCGGCATAGGCGGCAAACAGGGGCGCGGTGGCGAGGGCGAGGGCGGGTAGGGGCCAGGTTTTCATCCGGCGACTGTAGCCCGGCAGTTCTTAAGTCCATATTAACGGCGCCAATTTCATGTGAGGTGGATAAGTGCGCTCCACCACAGTGCGCCCACGCCGGCTTGCGTACACTCGCCCCATGGCACCCGACCGCAAAACCCTGTTCCTCGAAGGCTCGATTCCGCGCGCGCTGGTGACGCTGGCGATCCCCATCATCCTGGCCAACCTGCTGCAGACCGGCTACCAGCTGACCGATGCCTTCTGGGTCGGCCGCCTGGGCGCGTCCGCGGTGGCGGCGGTGTCGGTGAGCTTCCCGGTCACCTTCCTCGTCATCGCCCTCGGCTCGGGCCTGGCGATGGCCGGCGCCACCATGACGGCGCAGTACGTCGGCGCCGGCCGCCAGGACATGGTCAACCACGTCGCGGCCCAGACCATGCTGATGGTCGTGATCACCTCGGTGGTGTTCGGCGCGCTCGGCTACGTGCTGGCGCCGATGCTGCTGCGCCTTCTCGGCGTGGCGCCGGAAGTATTCGTGGGGGCGCTCGGCTTCCTGCGCGTTTCCTTTGTGGGCATCATCTTCGTGTTCATGTACGCGATGTTCCAGTCGCTGATGCGCGGCGTCGGGCAGACCCGGATTCCGCTCTACATCGTGGCCGGCACCGTGCTGCTGAACTTCTTGCTCGACCCGCTCTTCATCTTCGGCTGGGGCCCGGTGCCGGGGTTGGGCGTGATGGGCGCGGCCTATGCGACCTTGGTCACGCAGGCGATCGCGGCCGGCATCGGCATGCTGATTTTCCTGCGCGGCCGGCACGGCATCGCGCTGCACTGGCGCGCCTTCAAGCCCGATCCGGTCTACCTGAAGCGCGCCTTCTTCCTTGGCGTCCCGGGCTCGGTCGAGCTGTCCACGCGCGCGCTGGGCCTGATGGTGATGTCCTTCCTGGTCGCCAGCTTCGGCACGCTCACCATCGCCACCTACGGCGTCGGCTCGAACATCCTGCAGGTGATCACGATTCCGGTGATGGGCGTGGCGATGGCGGTGGCGACGCTGGTCGGGCAGAACATCGGCGCCGGCAACATCGCGCGCGCCGAACGCATCACCTGGCTGGGCACCGCGGCCAGCTTCCTCATCCTCTCGGTGCTGGGAGGCGTCGCCTGGCTGTGCGCACCCTGGCTGGTGCGCTTCTTCATTCCCGACGACCCGCAGGTGATCGCCAACGGCGCCCATTTCATCCGCATCATGTGCCTGGCCTGGGGCGGCATCGGCGTCCAGCTGTGCATCGTGTCGGCCTTCCGCGCTTCCGGCAACATGCTGGGCGCGATGATCATCGCGATGGTGTCGCAGTGGATGATCCAGTTCCCGCTCGCCTACGTGCTGGCCAAGCACACCACGCTGGGCGCGGACGGCCTGTGGTGGTCGTTCCCGGTGACGAACGTCGCGGTGGCGCTGATCTCGCTCGCGTGGTTCGCGCGCGGCAGCTGGAAGACGGTGCGCTTGACCGAGGACGACAAGCAGGTGGCGGAGGTTAGCAAGGAAGCGATGATCGAAGAGGGCGGCTTGCGTTAGGCAACGCAGCCGCCGGAGACGCACTCGCGGGCTGGCGAGGCGCCAGGGCCTATCAGCGACGGATGCCGTCCGTGCCCGTCGTGCCGGTGCCGGTCGAGGAGGTGCTGGTGCCCGTGGTGCCGGTCGTACCCGTGGTACCTGTCGTGCCGATGGTGCCCGTCGTGCCAGTGGTGCCGCTGGTGCCCATGGTGCCCGTCGTGCCGACGGTGCCGGCCCTTCCAGTGGCATCCATGGTGCCGGTCGTACCGGAGGTGCCGATGGTTCCGGTAGTGCCGGTGGTGCCGGTAGTGCCACTCGTCCCCATGGTGCCCGTCGTACCCATCGTGCCTGTGGCGCCGGTGGTTCCGGTAGTGCCCGTCGTGCCGGTGGTACCTGTGGTACCTGTGGTACCCATGGTGCCGGTAGTGCCCGTGGTGCCGCTGCTACCCATGGTGCCCGTGCCGTTCATCGAACCGCTGCTCTCCGTGGCGGTGCGGCCGGTCTTGTTCTTCTGCTGCCTGGTCGCGCTGCGCGTGCCGGTGTTGCCGCTGGCCGAGCTCTGGCCGCTGGCCTGCGAGCCCGCCTGGCTCCCGCTCGTGCTGGTCTGTGCCGAGGCGATGGGCGACATGCTCATGGCGGCGGCGACCGAGGCGCCGAGCATTGCTTTCAACAGGGTCTGCTGTTTCATAATCGATCTCCTGATTCTCGTGTGGGGAAAAGCTCAACAATATCAATGACATGGGTGAGCTTGGCAAGTGGAGCAAGTGTAGGTGGAGGGATTCGGAACGAGCGCGCGGTAGCCACCCGGAAATCATTCAAGGGAAGTCAAAGCCGGCAGTATCAGTACGCCAGGTACTGATTCCAGTGCCGTATTCATGAGCACAATTCATAAGGTCTTGCTCTTCTGGCACAAAAGAGCGCGCTTCCCCGGGCCCTACAATGGGGGGATTTGGCGCGGCATCCACATGGCGTCAAGCGCACGCCGAAAAAGTTGGAAAAGCGTTATGTTCTCGGCTTCGCCCATGCATGCGCGTTTCCGTCAAATCGCCCCCATTTCACCGTCCAGAAAGGAACAACGATGCCCGACTTCGATCCCAACCGGCGCCAGCTCCTGAAGGCGTCGACCGTCGCCGTCGGCGGCGTCGCGGTCGCCTCCCAGCTTGCGCAGCCCGCGCAGGCCGCTCCCGCCGCCCAGCCGGCAACCAACACGACGCCCACCACCATGAGCATCCGCCTGAAAGTCAACGGTATCGAACACCAGCTGATGGTCGACCCGCGCACCAGCCTGCTCGACGCGCTGCGCGATCGCCTGCACCTGACCGGCAGCAAGAAGGGTTGCGACCAGGGCCAGTGCGGCGCCTGCACCGTCCTCATCGACGGCCGCCGCACGACCTCCTGCCTGACGCTGGCCGTGATGCAGGAAGGCCACGAGATCACCACCATCGAAGGCCTCGGCACCCCGACCAACCTGCACCCGCTGCAGCGCGCTTTTGTGAAGCACGACGGCTTCCAGTGCGGCTTCTGTACGCCGGGGCAGATCTGTTCGGCCGTCGGCATGCTGGAAGAGATCCGCGCCGGCGCGCCGAGCCACGTGACGGCCGACCTGACCGCGCAGGTGGTGGCCAGCCCGATGGAATTCCGCGAGCGCATGAGCGGCAATATCTGTCGATGCGGCGCCTACTCGAACATCCAGGAAGCGATCGCCGAAGTCGCGGGGGTGAAACCATGAAGGCCTTTACCTACGAACGCGCCAAGACGCCGCAGGAAGCCGCCGCCACCGCCGCGCGCATCCCGAATTCCCGCTTCGTGGCGGGCGGCACCAACCTGCTCGACCTGATGAAGCTGCAGATCGAGACGCCGTCCCACCTCATCGACGTCAACGACCTGGCGCTGGACCGCATCGAGCCCTTGCCGAACGGCGGCCTGCGCATCGGCGCCCTGGTGAGGAACAGCGACCTGGCCGCCGACCTGCGCGTGCGGCGCGACTACGGCGTGCTGTCGCGCGCCCTGGTGGCCGGCGCCTCGGGCCAGCTGCGCAACCAGGCGACCACCGCCGGCAACCTGCTTCAGCGCACCCGCTGCCCCTATTTCTACGACACGAACCAGCCCTGCAACAAGCGCAAACCCGGCAGCGGCTGCAGCGCCATCGGCGGCTTCACCCGCCTGCACGCCATCGTCGGCCAGAGCGAGGCCTGCATCGCCACGCACCCGAGCGACATGGCGGTCGCCATGCGAGTGCTCGACGCGCAGGTGGAAACGGTGTCCCCGACCGGCGCGACGCGCGTGATCCCGATCGCCGACTTCCACCGCCTGCCGGGCACCACGCCGCACATCGACCACAACCTGCAGCCCGGTGAATTGATCACGGCCGTGACCCTGCCGCCACCTGTCGGCGGCGTCCACGTCTACCGCAAGGTGCGCGACCGCGCTTCCTACGCCTTCGCGATCGTCTCGGTGGCCGCCATCGTGCAGCGCGACGGCACGGGGAGGGTGGCGCTGGGCGGCGTGGCGCACAAGCCGTGGCGCGTCGAGGCCGCGGAAGCCGCCATGCCGCGCGGCGCACAGGCTGCCGCCGCCGGCATCCTGCAGGGCGCGCGCACGACCGACGACAATGCATTCAAGGTGCCGCTGGTGGAACGCACGCTGGCCTCGATCATCGCTGAAGCGAAAGCTTAGGGATAAAGGAACTGCCATGAAATTCAACGAACCAGCCACCACCAATCCCATCGACCAATTGAAGGTCGTCGGCCAGCCGATCGACCGCGTCGACGGCCCGCTGAAAACCACCGGCACCGCGCCCTACGCGATGGACCGCCACGACGTGGTGCCGAACCAGGCGCACGGCTACATCCTCGGCTCGGCGATCCCGAAGGGACGCATCGTGTCGATCGATACCACCGCGGCGAAGGCCGCGCCGGGCGTGATCGCCATCGTCACCGCCCAGAACGCAGGCAAGCTCACCAAGGGCAACTTCAATACCGCCAACCTGCTGGCCGGCCCGCGCGTGCAGCACTACCACCAGGCGGTCGCGCTGGTGGTGGCCGAAACCTTCGAGCAGGCGCGCGACGCCGCCCACCTGTTGCGCGTGAAGTACGAGCGCGACAAGGGCGACTACGACCTGAAGGCGGTCAAGACCAAAGCCACCGCGCCGAAAGGCGAGAACGCCGAGACCGCGGTCGGCAACTTCACCGGCGCCTTCGCATCCGCGCCGGTGCGCCTCGACGCCGAATACCACACCGCCCACGAGTCGCACTCGATGATGGAGCCGCACGCCAGCATCGCGGCCTGGGACGGCGACCAGCTCACCGTCTGGACCTCGAACCAGATGATCGCCTGGGGCAAGGGCGACGTCGCCAAGACCCTGAACCTCAAGAAGGACAAGGTGCACCTGATGTCGCCCTACATCGGCGGCGGCTTCGGCTCCAAGCTGTTCGTGCGCGCCGACGCGGTGATGGCGGCGCTGGGCGCCAAAGCGGCGGGGCGGCCGGTGAGGGTGCCGCTGCAGCGCGCCCTCATCCCGAACAACACCACGCACCGCTCGGCCACCATCCAGCGCATCCGCATCGGCGCCAACCGCGACGGCAAGATCACCGCGATCGGCCACGAAAGCTGGTCCGGCAACCTGCCGGAAGGTTCGCCGGAAAACGCCGCGACCCAGACCCGCGCCCTGTACGCGGGCGAGCACCGCATGACGGCGAACAAGGTGGCCGTGATGGACCTGCCGGAAGCGAACGCGATGCGCGCGCCGGGCGAGGCGCCGGGCATGGCGGCGCTGGAGATCGCGATGGACGAGATGGCGGAAAAGTTGGGGCTGGACCCGGTCCAGTTCCGCATCGTGAACGACACCCAGGTGGTGCCGGACAATCCGAAGAAGGAAGGCTCGAGCGACCCGCAGTCGAAGAAGCCGGAAGAGCAGGCCCCGCACAATCCGACCCCGCCATACTCCAAGCGCCAGCTGGTCCAGTGCCTGCAGCAGGGCGCCGAGCGCTTCGGCTGGAACAAGCGTTCCGCCAAGCCGGGCCAGGTGCGCGACGGCCGCTGGCTGGTCGGGATGGGCGTCGCCGCCGCCTTCCGCGACAACCTCTTGATGAAGTCGGCGGCGCGCGTGCGCCTCGACCGACGCGGCATGCTGACGGTGGAAACCGACATGACCGACATCGGCACCGGCAGCTACACCATCCTGGCGCAGACCGCGAGCGAGATGATGGGCATCCCGCTCGAGCGCGTGAAGGTGCGGCTGGGCGACTCGAGCTTCCCGGCATCGTGCGGCTCGGGCGGCCAGTGGGGCGGCAACAACTCGGCTGCCGGCGTCTACGCCGCCTGCATGAAGCTGCGCGAAGCGATTGCGCGCCAGGCCGGGTT
Source organism: Massilia phyllostachyos (assembly GCF_021044825.1). GTDB lineage: Bacteria > Pseudomonadota > Gammaproteobacteria > Burkholderiales > Burkholderiaceae_D > Telluria > Telluria phyllostachyos. The sequence goes on from NZ_JAJNOC010000001.1 coordinate 1,487,691, forward strand.
CGAGCCGGAACGCGCGATCTTCGCCGATGGCCTGATCCGCGTGGGCGATCGCAGCCTGCCGCTGGCGCAGGCTGTGGGCGAGCGCGAGCTGGTGGGCGAGGACATGATCGAGTACGGCGACATCGACAAGCGCTTCCACCAGTCGACCTTCGGGGCCCACTTCGTCGAGGTCGGCGTCGATGCGGCCACCTGCGAGGTGCGCATCCGCCGCATGCTGGCGGTGTGCGCGGCGGGCCGCATCCTGAATCCGAAAACGGCGCGCAGCCAGGTGATCGGCGCGATGACGATGGGGGCGGGCGCGGCGCTGATGGAAGAGCTGGCGGTGGACAAGCGCCTCGGCTACTTCGTCAACCACGACCTGGCCGGCTACGAGGTGCCGGTGCACGCGGACATTCCGCACCAGGAGGTGATCTTCCTGGACGAGACGGATCCGATGTCGTCGCCGATGAAGGCGAAGGGGATCGCGGAGCTGGGGATCTGCGGGGTGGCGGCGGCGATTGCGAATGCGGTGTACAACGCGACCGGCGTGCGGGTGCGCGAGTATCCGATCACGCTCGATAAGCTGATCACCAAGATGCCGATGGCTGTGTAAGCACCCGACAAATTCGGGACATGTGCCGGCGGGACGGGGTGATATGATCACCCCGTTTTTTATCCCGGCCGCCTGCAATGCCATCACTTTCCCCGACGTCCACCGCGCACCCCATCCGCTGGTCCTTCCTGGTCCCCGCTTTTGCCCTGCTGGCCTTGAGCGTGATGATCTGGCGCTGGGGCGGGACGGTGGCCGATTCGCAGGCCTATTACGACACCGCGCGCTGGCTGCGCGGCGAGATCGACGCGAGTCAGCTGGTGGCGCCATTCCCCTACCGCGTGCTGGTGCCGGCCATCGCCGCCATCCTTCCGGGCGACCTGCGCAACACCTTCGCCGCGTTGAACTGGGTGCTGGTCACGGCCGGCGCCTGCCTGATGTCGGCCGCGGTACTGCGCGCCGGCCTGGGGCACAAGCGCGCCGTCGCGGCGGGCCTCCTGATGATCGTCGCGCTGCCGACTTTCTGGTATGCGCCGTACTTGCTGGTCGACCCGGGCTCGGTGTGCGCGCGCGCCGCCTTCGTGCTGGCGGTCGTCACCGGCCAGCCCTGGCTGGCGGCCGCGGCGGGCCTGGTCGGCACCGCGGTGCGCGAGGAGAACATCCTGCTGCTGGTGTGGCTGCTGGCGATGCGCCGCATCGCCTTCCTCCCCGGCCTGGCCTTCCTGGCCGCGGCCGGCGCCTGGATCGTGTCGCTGCGCTGGTTGCTGATCACCGGCCTGCCGGGCTACACCTGGGCGCCGAGCTGGTGGACGGTCGTGCATGCGCTGCAGGACGTGCGCTCGCTGCTGTCGATCGGCGGTACCGCCATCCTCGTCGTGCCGCTGGCAATCCGGGGCTGGCGCAGCGCGCCGGCCGTGCTGCGGCCGCTGGCGAGCCTGCTGTTCCTGATGGCGCTGCCGCCGCTGTACGCCGCGCTGTGCGTGCGCGTGGACGGGCGCGCGGTGTGGGGACTGTATCCCTTCCTCGTGCCGTTCGCGGTCTGCGCCGGCCTGCAAGTCAGGCAAGGCCGAGGTTGACGCCCGCGGCCAGCAGGCTATACTGGTCCTGCCATGACCGCTTCACGTCTCACATCCCTGCTCACGTCCCCTAACACCGCCTGGCTCGTCCAGGCTCGGTGAGGACAGCCGCACGCCGTTTTTCGTCCTCCCGAGCCTTCCCCATCGCCGCACACCGCCGTCCCCGCGACGGCGCCCACGTCATCGCCCGCAGCAGGCGGGCAACCTTCAAGGAGTCAACATGAAACCATCCATCCTCGTATCGTGGCTCGATATGGACCGCCTCGACCGCATGCTCGATTCGCTGCCGGCCGCCCAGGCCGCGGCGCGCGACGCGCTGCTCGACGAACTCGGACGCGCATCGCTGGCCGAACCCTGGGAAATGCCGCCCGACGTCGTCACCATGAATTCGCGCGTGCGCTTTTCCTTCGACGGCGCGGACGAGGAAGTCGCGATGACCCTGAGCTATCCGAAGGATATGGGATCCAACCCTGACCAGCTGTCGATCCTGACCCCGGTCGGCACCGCGCTGCTCGGCCTGAAGACCGGCGATTCAATCAGCTGGCAGCGTCCGGACGGCGCCATGTTCGAGCTCACCGTGCGCGGGATCGAGTACCAGCCGGAGCGCGAAGGCGTATATCACCGCTAGCGCCCTGCAGCAGCAGCACCAGCAGCAGCACGATGGCGCAGGCGATCCAGGCCGACCACAGGGTATGGCTGAGGAAGTGGGCGCCGCGCAGCTGCTGCATCCAGCCGAGGAACAGGCCTGCGCTCAAGCCCGCGCCGCCTGCGCGCCAGGCACGCTGGGGACTGCCCGGCAGCCACAGCACCGCCAGCGCCATCAGCCACAATGCGCTCGACGCATGCCCTGCCGGGAAGCAGTGGCCGGGCAGGACGTTGGCCGGCAGCGCATCGAACAGGCGCACATACGGTTCCGCGCCGCCGTAGCGCGCCAAGTCCCAGGGACAGTGAGCGCTGCTTCTCTGCTTGATCAGGCTGATCGCCGACGGCACCAGCAGCGCCGACCAGGCCAGCACGCGCAGGCGCAGCCGCGCGAGCGGCGCGTCCAGCGGCGCCTGCGGCCACGCCGCATCGAACAGGGCGGCGCCGATCAGGGCCAGCGCGAAGAGGGTCAGCGCGCCCTTCGCGATCCGGTGGCTGAAGGTCAAGGTCAGCCACGATTCGCGCCAGGGAAAGGCGCCGCTGGCCGGGTCGTACATCCGGTCCGCCAGCCACAGGTCGGCGTTGGTCCAGCGGCCCAGGGCGAAGATGGCGATGGCGGCGACGGCAAGCCAGGCGGCCATGCCCCATGCGGTGCGGCGCTCAAGCATGGCGCACGCAGGCATGGAACAGGTCGAGCTTCGGGTTGCGCACCGCGGTGTCGACGTCGAGCATGCCGAGCACCGAGTGGAACACATTGTCGTGCGAGAGCGCCTGCTCTCGCCGCGCATCCAGGCAGGCGCGGTCGATGCCGAAGCGCTGCTGGAATCCATTCGACATCCACAGCATCATCGGCACGTGGGTTTGCTGTTCCGGCGCGAACATCCAGGGCGCGCCGTGCAGGTACATATTGCCTTCGCCGAGCGATTCGCCGTGGTCCGAGAAGTACAGCATCGCGGTGTCGGCCTCGGCCTCGCCCGCTGCCTCGCGCAGCATGTCGATGGTCTTGCCGAGGAAGTAGTCGGTGTACAGGATGGTGTTGTCGTAGGCGGCCACGATCGATTCGCGGCTGCAGCCTTCGAAGTCGCCGGTATTGCACACCGGGCCGAAGCGCCCGAAGCCCTCGGGGTAGCGCCTGGCATAGGACGGTCCGTGGCTGCCTTTCTGGTGCAGCACGACGACTAGGTCCGGGCCGGGCTGGCGGATCAGCTCCGGCAACCCGGCCAGCAATCCCTCGTCATAGCATTCGTCGCCGGCGCAGTGGGTGTTGCCGCTCGACGGCGCCGCCATGTCGACGAACTCGACGCGGTCGCACACGCCCTTGCAGCCGGAATTGTTGTCGCGCCAGATCACGCGAAAGCCCGCATGCGCCAGCACGTCGAGCAGGCCTTCCTGGCGCCGCGCCTTGCCGTCGTCGTAGTGCTCGCGCCCCAGCACCGAGAACACGCAGGGAACGGACACCGCGGTGGCGGTGCCGCAGGACTGCACGCGGGAGAAGTTGATCAGACCAGGCTCGCGCGCCAGCAGCGGGTTGGTCGGACGGGTATAGCCGTTGAGCGAAAAATTGGCGGCGCGCGCGGTCTCGCCGACCACGATCACGGTCACCGTGCGGCGCGCCTGCCCGGCCCAGTGGACGCCCTTGACCGCGTCGCGGCCGAGCGGGGTGATCGTCACCGGCGCGCTGAAGCGGTCGCGCAGGTAGCCGTTGAGCGCCTGGAACACGTTGGTCGGGGTCAGGAGGAAGCGCAGTTCGCGGTGCTCGCGCACCACGGGCGCCAGGGTCTTGAACAGCATGACCAGGATCAGCGCGGCCAGCGCCAGCGACCCGGCGCTGATCCCGATGCGCCGCAGCAGGCCGCGCACGCCGCCGGGGAAATCGATGCGCGCGCGCGCGACCAGCATCGACGGCAGTCCGCCGGTGAGGAAGACGAACAGCGCCAGGCGCCAGTTCAGCAACTCGGCGGCTTCGCGGGTATCGGTCTCGAACACGTTCTGGATCATCGAGCGGTCGATCACGATGCCGTATTCGTAGATGAACCAGACCACGGCGGAGGCGCTCAGGAGCATCAGGATCAGCACCGGCTTGACCACGAAACGGAAGCTGGCCAGGGTCAGCAGGCCGTGGAAGAGCAGGGCGACGATCGCGAAGCAGCCCAGCAGCAGCGGGAGGCGCGCCGCGCTCAGGCCGCCGACCGCGTGCGTGAGGGTGGTCCAGAAATTCAGGTTGGCGGCGCTGGCCAGGAGCAGGGCGACGGCCAGGACCAGGGTGTTGGCGCTGATGGGGCGTTGATGGGCGATTTGCATGGTGTTCCACTTCGGATGGTCAAGTGGAACGATAGCGACCGGGCTGTGAGTCGCTCGTCAGTAAGCCGTTAAGTCAGCGTGAACGTAGGGTGCACGGGTTTCCCGTGCGCGCGTTCAACCAGCTGGTGTTTATCCGCGCCGCATCCTTTCACAGGGGAGCTGAGCGCGCGCACGGCAGAGCCGTGCACCCTACGGGAAGCTGATCGTGAAGCGGCTGCCGCCGCCTTCGCGCGGTTCGTAGGCGAAGCCGGCCCCGAGGAAATCGCAGATGCGCCGCGTCAGCGCGAGGCCGAGGCCGGTGCCGCCCGATCCGCTCGACGGGCTGCCGCCGCGGCCCAGCGTGGCCACCACCGCCGGCGGCAGTCCCGGCCCGGTATCCTCGACCACCACCCCTCCCGGCAGCAAGGACACCCGCACCTCGCCGGCATCGGTGTACTGGCAGGCATTGCGCACCAGGTTGCCGATCGCCGCCGCGCACAGTTCGCGCGGAGCGCGCACCTCGAAGGCCGGACCCTCGACGAAGCGCAGCGCGACTGGCTTGCCGGCCACCAGCGGGCGGTATTTCTCGACCTCGTCCTCGGCCACGTGCTCGATCGCGACCGGCGGCTGCGCGCCCAGCTCGGGTGCGCGCGCCAGCAGCAGCAGCACGGTGACGCATTCGGCCGCTTCGTGGGCGGCGCGGTAGATGCGTTCGGCCGGGGCGCGGATGGCCGGCGTGGCATCCTGGATCAGGATCTCGGCGGCGCCCATGATCACGGTGAGCGGGCTGCGCAGCTCGTGGCTGACGTCGCCGGTGAAATAGCGCTCGCGGTCGAGCACCGCGCGCATCGCGCTGGTGTGCGCTTCGAGGGCGCGCGCCAGCACGCCCAGTTCGTCGGCGCGGCCGGTGAGTTCCGGCGGGGCGGTGTCCATGCCAACCGATTGCGCCAGTTCGCGCATCGGCGCAACCACGCGTTTGCCCAGGAAGCCGCCGAGCAGGGCGGCCAGCAGCACGAAGCCGAGGAACACCGCCGCGAACATCGAATACACCACGAACTCGATCTTGTCGTAGTCGCTTTCGTGGTCGACCAGCACCCAGCCGCCGCGTGCGTCGTGGCCGGCCAGCACGTGCAGGCGCACGCTGCCGACGTCGATCTTGTGCACGCCGTCGTCCAGGTTGCGCAGCGGCGCGGGAATCGCCTCGTTGCGGTGGAAACGCAGGCCGGCCGGCATGTCGACGTCCAGCCCCGCCGCCTGGCGCGGCGCGGCCCAGGCCACCGCCGCTTCCAGGCGCTTGTCGACCAGCTGCACCTCGATACCTTCAATCGCCAGCGCCGCGGTGAGGGCGAAGAAGGCCGAGGCGCCGGTCCCGAACAGCAGGAAGGCGACGACGATGCGGCGGCGCAGCGAGTCAGCGGGCCGCATGCGGCTTGGGCTCTGGGCTGACCAGCTTGTAGCCGACCCCGGCCACCGTCTGCAGCATCGGCGTGGCGAAGGGCTTGTCGATGGCCTGGCGCAGCGCGTGGATGTGGGTGCGCAGGGCGTCGCTGTCGGGGCGGTCCTCGCCCCACACGGCCTGCTCCAGCGTCTCGCGCGTGACGATGCGCGGCGCGGCCGCCAGCAAGGCGCGCAGCAGCGTATAGCCGGTGCGGGTGAGCGTGACCGGGACGCCGGCGCGCGAGGCTTCCTGGGTGTCGGGGTCGTAGCTGAGTTCCCCGAAGCGCATGGTGGCGTGCAGCGCGTGGGCCGAGGAGGAACGCCGCACCAGGGCTTTCAGGCGCACCTCGAGTTCGACCAGCGAGAAGGGCTTGACCAGGTAGTCGTCGGCGCCGCTGTCGAAGCCGGCCACCTTGTCGGTGAGGCTGTCGCGCGCGGTCAGCATCAGCACCGGGGTCGACTTGCCGAGTTCCTCGCGCAGCTTCTGGCACAGCTCCAGGCCGTTCAGGCCGGGCAGCATGACGTCGAGGACGATGACGTCGTAGTCGTGTTCGGAGGCCAGCGCCAGGCCGCCGTAGCCGTTGCGGGCGGAGTCGAGCTGGTGGCCCTTGGGCTCGAGGAAGCCGTAGAGGTTGGCGAGAATATCGGGATGGTCTTCGACGATAAGGATGCGCATGCGTCTATTGTAGTAGCTGTCCGCCGCCGTGGCCACGGCGGTATGCGGCGGCGCATCTGGCATGACGCAGGAGTTCGAAGAACTGCTCGCCGCTCAGCGGCGCGTCGTCGGGCAGGCGCAGCAGGGAGCACACCAGTGCCTGGTCCTGGCGGTCGAGCACGGCGAGCCGGTGGGCCCAGCGCGGATGGCCGGGCGTGCGCCCGAACAGCAGGCGCGGCAGCGCGATCAGCAGCAGGGTCGGCCCGCACAGCGGCACCAGCACGCTCCACCACGTTGCCCATGCCAGGGCCAGGGCCAACGCGAGCAGGAAGGTGACGGCCAGCGTGGCCGCGTACAGCCTGCGCCAGTGGCGTTCCAGCCAGTCGGGCGGATATTTTTGGGCGAGCCGGCGCGCGACCTCCTCCAGCACCAGGTAGTGCTGGTGCGGGATGGTTGGTGAATGGACGTGCTCGAAGGAAGTCACTGCATGCCTAATGATGCTCTGGATGCCGGAGCCTAGCGCGCACGCCGTTAAATCCGCGTTAACAAGCGTGCCCGGGTCCGGGCATGGGCTGGCTGTACAAGGCGGTGATGGTGCTGGTCCTGATTCTCAAGACACTGGTCGAGCGCCGGCAGGCGGCGCTGCCGGAAAACGTGGTGGTCACTTTCACCCTCCAAGAACAGAACAAGCCGGAGCCCGACCCCGCCTTCGCCACTGCGACAATCCCGGCGTCGGGCGTGGTTTCCAGCATGCTGCATGCGCTGTCCGTCCGCCTGGAGCGCGCCTGCGCCCGCAACAAGTACGGCCTGAGGGAGAGCGCCTGCAAGGAGCGCTAGGCCGCAGGCCGGGCGCCGCGCACTTGCGCGATCATCCGTTCCAGCTCGTCCACGCTGGCCGGCTTGGTGAGGTGGGCGTCGAAACCCGCCTCCTTCGAACGGCTGCGGTCGAGTTCTCCGCCCCAGCCGGTCAGTGCGACCAGCACGGTGCCGTCCATGCCGGGCGTGGCGCGGATGGTGCGCGCGACCTCGTAGCCGTTCAGGCCCGGCATGCCGATGTCCAGGATTGCCATGTCGGGTCGGTCCGCCGTGATGTGCTCGAGCGCCTCGCGGCCGTCGTGCACCGCGCTCACCGCATGGCCCGATATCTCGAGCAGGTCGGCCAGCAGATGCGCCGCGTCGACGTTGTCGTCGGCGATCAGGATGCGCAGTCCAGCGTCCCTGGCCTGTGCGGCCAGTGCGGCGGCGCCCGTATCGGCGCCGGGAGGCGGGCAGTCGGGCGCTTCCGGCAGTTCGACGGTGAAGGTGCTGCCCTTGCCCATGCCGGCGCTGCTCACGGCGACGCTGCCATCGTGCAGATCGACCAGGCTGCGCACCAGCGACAGGCCGATCCCCAGGCCGCCCTGGGCCCTTCCCATATTGCGCGAAACCTGGCTGAACATGTCGAACACGCGCGCCTGCTCTTCCGCGGGAATCCCGATCCCGGTGTCGCTCACCTCGATACGCATCGCGGCGCCGCTGCGCGCCGCCGCGACCGTAATCGCGCCGCCGTTCGGCGTGTACTTGACGGCGTTGGCCAGCAGGTTGGCCAGGATCTGGGCCAGGCGCGTGCGGTCGACCTCGACCATCAGGGCGTCCGGGGGCAGGTCCACCCGTACCGCGTGCCCGGCAGCCTCGATCGCCGGCAGCGCGGTCTCGACGGCGTTGGCGATGGCGGACTGCAGGTCGATGCATTCCTTCTTGAGGACGATCTTGCCATTGTTGATGCGCGAGACGTCCATCAGGTCGTCGATCAGGTGCACCATCTGGCGCAGCTGGCGGTCCATCATCTCCATCACCTTCGGTCCGCCGGGCGCCTCGCGGCCGGCCATGCGGATCAGGTCCAGGCCGGTGCGCATCGGCGCCAGCGGATTGCGCAGCTCGTGTGCCAGCGTGGCCAGGAACTCGGTCTTGCGGCGGTTGGTCTCGGACAGGTCGGCAGCCAACTGGCGCAGCTCCTCCTCGGCCTTGCGCCTGGCCGTCACGTCGGTGAACAGGATGGCGATACGGCGTTCGTCCGGATGGCCCATGGGCGTGGCATACACGTCCCACCAGTAGCCCATCGCCGCCGAATGCTCGGTAAAGCGGACCGGCTGGCGCGACAGCGCCACCTTGCCGTAGCGTTCGATCCAGCGCTCCTCGATGTCGGGCACCATCTCGCGGATGGTGCGGCCGGCGGCGTTGACCAGGCCGGACTGCAGTTCGAGCGCGCGGTTGACTTCCTCGAAGCGGTAGTCGACCGGCCGGCCCGCATCGTCGACCAGCACCTGGACGATGGCGAAGGCTTCGTCCATCGAGGTAATCAGGGTGCGGTAGCGTTCTTCCGCGGCGCGCAGTCCGGCCTCGGCTTCCACCTGCGGCGTGATGTCGAGCATGACGCCGGCCAGCGTCCCCGGGCGTCCCTGGGCGTCGAATTCGATGCGGCCGCGCGCATTGACCCAGCGCCAGCCCCCCTGGCCGTCGCGGATGCGGTAAGTGGCCCGGTAGGCCTCGCCGGTATCGGTGGCGTGCCGGATCTGCCGGGCGACTTCTTCGGCGTCGTCCGGATGGATGGCGTCGGTGTACATCGACAGCGGCAGCTCCGCGGCGTCGCCGTCCGCCACGCCGAACAGGGAAGCCAGGTTGCGGTCGCCGGTGACGCGGTCGCCCTGGATGTCCCAGATCCAGATGCCGACGTCGCCGGCGGAGAGCGTGGCTTCGAGGCGCACCCGCCCTTCCTCCGCAGCTTTTTCGAGCTGCTTGCGCAGCGTGACGTCGGCTGCGGTGCCGATGATCACGGGGCTGTCCGAGGCGCCCGCCCGCAGCATGCCGGTGATTTCCACCCAGCGCATGTCCGCGTCCGGCGCCGGACGGAAGCGGCCGGTGAACTGTAGGCGCTCGCCGTGCTGCAAGGTGGCGTCGACGGCATGCAGGAAGGCCGGCGCATCGTCCGCGTGCAGCAAGCCGTTCAGCAGTTCGGTTGCGTTGACGATGGGGCCGTCCACCGGGCGCTGGAAGATCTCGTACATGCGCGCGTTCTCCCAGGTTCCGGCATCGCGTCCGGCGTCCCAGGCCCAGATGCCGAGCTGCGCAGCCTCGGTCGCCAGGCGCAGCAGCTCCTGCGTCTTGGACAGTCCGGACTGGGCTTCCTCGGCAGCGATGCGCCGGCCCTGTTCGCGCACCGCGTCCTCGCGCGCAGTATGGGCGGCTTGCTGGGCGCTCAGGTCCTGCATCGACACCACCGCGCCCAGCACCTGGCCGGCGGCATCTTCCAGCGGGCGTCCCGATACCTGGACGTGCCGGCGCGTGCCGTCGGCCGACTCCACGACGATCCGCTCGGCGTCGACCCGTTCGCCTTGCAGGGCGCGATAGAGCGGAAGGTCCTCGCGCTCCAGCAGCGCCGCGCCGTCCGGGCGGTACAGCCGGTACTGTTCGGCCCAGTGCTCGGAAGATACCGGATGTTCCTGCATGCCGTGGATGGCGCGGGCGGCGTCGTTGAAGAAGGTCAGCTTGCCCTGCCGGTCGCAGGCGACGATGCCGTTCTCGATGCTTTCCAGGACGGCCGCGAGGAAAGAGCGCCGTTCCGAGCGCGCGCTGATCGCCTCGCCCGGTCTATCCTTCTTTCTGGTATAGGCTTCGCGCATGACCTTGCCGTATCCCAGCAGCGTCACGCCGTCGTCCGCCATGATCCGGTTGACGGTGCCGTCGCAAAACACGCTGGAGCCGTCCTTGCGCGCATGCCAGCGCACATCGGCGGCGTGACCCAGGGCCAGTGCCGTGTGCAGCTCGGCGCGCGGCACATCCGCGGCCCGGTCCTCGATCGTGAAGATGTCCTGTGCGGGCCGCCCGACGATTTCCTGCGCCGTCCAGCCGAGCAGCGCCTCGGCGCCGCGCGACCATTCCCGGATCACGCCGTCGGCATCGATCATGATCATGGCGAATTCGAGCGCGCTGTTGACGAGGAGCCGATGGCGTTGGTCGGAAGAAAGGTCAGGCATGGCGGGAACAGGTAAGAAATGCGTAATCGGACGCGGCAAGGCGCATCGGACTATAACCGTTTTGACAATACCGCGGTGTTCGCATGCGCGCGGCCGAACGCAGGCGGTTGGCAAACTGCCCACGGCTGCGCTATCGTTGGCGGCTTGCCGCTTCCATCCACTCCCGCGCATGAAAAGCGCTGTGCAACCCATTGAAAGAGACCATGAAACGATTCTTCGCCGCCGCCGTCCTGTTCTTCGGCATGCTCGGCCTGGCCCAGGCCGAAACCGATGCCGTCCTCACGAAGCAGGTCAACACCTTCGTCGACGAATGGCACCAGGATGCGGCGAACGCCCGCATGGCCTATTTCGACAAGATCGCCAAGGACGGCGTCTACATCGGCACCGACCGCAGCGAACTGTGGCGCCGCGACGAATTCAAGGCCTGGGCCAAGAAATACTTCGACGCCAAGAAAGCGTGGAGCTTCAAGGCCACGCGCCGCAACGTCTACGCCTCCGCCGACGGCTCGCTGATCTGGTTCGACGAGCTGCTCGACACCGCCAACATGGGCCACTGCATGGCCAGCGGCGTGATCCGCAAGACCGCCAAGGGCTTCGAGATCGTGCACTACCAGCTGTCGGTGGCGGTGCCGAACGAGGTGGTGGACGGGGTCACCCAGACCATCCAGGAGTTCGAGAAGAAGGCGTCGAAGAAGTAAGGTGACACAGTGAACGAGCCGTACATCGGCCGCTTCGCGCCATCGCCCACCGGCCCGCTGCACGCGGGCTCGCTGGTGGCGGCGCTGGCCAGCTACCTCGACGCCAGGGCCCACCACGGGACCTGGCTGGTGCGCATCGAGGACATCGACGAAGGACGCGCCGTGCCGGGCGCCGCCGAGGGCATCCTCGCCTTGCTCGAACAGCTCGGCATGCATGCGGACGGCGAGATCGTCTGGCAGAGCCGGAGAAAAGCGCTGTACCAGGCGGCGGCCGAGCGCATCGCCCTGCATACCTATCCCTGCGGCTGCAACCGCCGCGAGATCGCCGACTCGCGCCTGGGCTTCGCTCCCGACGGCGCGGCGATCTATCCGGGCACCTGCCGCCACGGCCTGGCCGAAGGGCGCAGCATGCGCAGCCTGCGCCTGCGGGTGCCCGATCCGGGCTTCGACGTGATCAGCTTCCAGGACCGCTTCGCGGGCGAGGTCACGCAGCGCCTGTCGGGCGAGTCGGGCGACTTCGTGCTCAAGCGCGCCGACGGGTTCTGGGCCTACCAGCTGGCGGTGGTGGTGGACGATGCGGAGCAGGGCGTGACCGACGTGGTGCGCGGGGCCGATTTGCTCGACTCGACGCCGCGGCAGATCTTCTTGCAGCGGGTTCTGGATGTGCCGACACCGCGTTATCTGCACGTGCCGGTGGTGCGCAATGAGTTGGGGGAGAAGCTGTCGAAGCAGACGGGGGCGCTGGCGGTGGCGCCGGGGGATGAGCAGGCTGCGGTTGCGGCGCTTTCGGATGCGACCCGCTTCCTCGGCCTGCAGCTCGCGCCTGTGGAGTCGCTGGATGCTTTCTGGCGCGCGGCCGTCCCCGCGTGGGCCAATCTGCTGCGCGAACGCGCGTAGAGGGTGTGAAAAGACGGCGATGGCAAGGCGCCGAGTCGAAGACAGTACACCCGTACGGCGAGACGAGGCAACGCAGCCATAGACGAATTTTTCACACACCCGTAGGGTGGACGGCTCGTGATTTGGTCCACTGGACCAAATCACTCCACTGGACCAAATCACTCCGCGCGTTCAACTCCCACGTGAACGGACGCGACACGTTTATTCACGCACGGTTTGAACGCGTGGGCGGAGGACCGCCCACCCTACGAAAAACTACCCCCGCGGGCGGCGCCGCGCAAGCAATGCCAGCCCCGCCAGGCCCGCCCCCAGCATCCCCCATGTGGCCGGTTCCGGAATCGGCGCGGCCACCAGGAAGCCGCGGATCTCGCCGCTCGGATACTGGCTGCTGTGGATGTTGAGGTAGGCCTCGTTGGCGGCGATCGCGTCGAACAGCGCCTCGCTTGCCGCTGCCGGGGTGCCGCCGAAGGAAGCCAGGAAGGCCGGGTCGTACACGGCGGCGTCGCTCAGGTCGAAGGTGGCGCTGTACGTGCCTGCCGTCACCTGCAGCGGGAAGTCCGGGAAGGGGATCGCCACCGGCGCCACACCGGTGAAGGCTTCGGTCGTGCAGCAATGGATGTGGGCCGAGACGGTGCCGGCGAGCAGGTCGCGGAAGGGCGCCTCGACGCGCATCAGCGAGCCGTCCACTTCGAAGGTGGCGACGCTGGAACCGGGCGAGCCGTTCGGCGGCGATTCCGCCGGGCCGCTGGCCACGGCGCGGTAGATGTCCTGGGCCATGCCTGGCGGTGCGGCTGCCAGGCTGGCCACGGCCAGCGCAATTGCGGTGATTGCTTTCTTCATGGCATACCTCCTGATCAGGAAAGTCTCCCGACACGCCACCGACCTGGCAGCGCTGCCGGAAAAATTAGCACATGAAGAACGGCGAGTTCACACCATACGGATGGGTACAAGCCTTTGAGAAATTACTGCGGATTGCGCATGATCGTGATCTCACCGTCGGCTTCGAGGAAGGCGCATTTCATCTCGGGTCGCGGGCAGTCGTGTTCACGCAACGCTTCCTCCAGGTCGGATTCGGACAGGCGGCAGCGGCGCACGACCTTGTCGAAGAAGACGCCGTCACGGCCGATCAGGACGGCGCTGCCTTCGAGGAGTTTCTCGATGCGTCCGTTGCGCGAGGTGAGCACAGCGATGGAGGAATTGATCGCGACCAGGGTCGCCGCCGAGATCAGGCCGCCGGCCAGGGAAGCATCGCCGCCGTTCAGCGAGTTGGAGACCGATTCCGACAGCAGCATCACCACCAGCAGGTCGAAGGGAGTGAACTGGCCGACCGTGCGGCGCCCGGAAATGCGCACCATGATGAGCAGCAGGAGGTACACGGCCAGGCCGCGCACGATAAATTCCCACCAGGGAAGATCCATGTCGAACATATTTTCTCCACCAGTTTGAACCGATGAGCCATTGTAGTCAGATCGGCCATCCACACGCGCCTGCCATGTGCATTCGGCGGGAATAGCGGTGGGATGGTTTCCATCGTTTGTCGACCCGCCTTTGCCGCTGGCTGTGTATTTACTCGGCGCGCTGCCCTCGTGTATTCTGCGTGAAGCCGCGTCCCGCTGCAGGGTTTCGTTCCGGCTGGGGGTCTTATCGATAGCGACAAAGCCTGGAGGAACCATGCAGTGCATGAGCATTGAAACCTCTCTTCCCATGCGTGTGCTGGACCATGCGTCGTCGATGCTGGCCTACTGGGATCGTTCGCTGACCTGCCGTTATGCGAACCGGGTCTACGAGAAATGGTTCGGCAAGCCTGGCGCCGAGCTGGTCGGCATGCATATGTCCGACCTGCTGGGGCCGGAGATCGCGGCGCTCAACGAACCCTACGTTCGGGCCGTGCTGGACGGGCAGGCGCAGACTTTCGAGAGGACGATCACGGGGCCGGACGGAATCCGCCGGCGCGGCATCGTGCGCTACCACCCCGACGTAATCGACAGCGCCGTGGCCGGGTTCATCGCCGAAGTGTCCGATGTCGGGCCCATCAAGGACCTGGAAGCCAGGCTTGGGGACGAGCTTGCGACCAGGGAGCGCATGGCCATTGCGCTGGACAGGAACCAGGCGGCGCTGGAAGCGGCCCAGGAGCTGGGCCGCATGGGCAGCTGGCACTGGGAGATCGAGTCCGACATCACGAGCTGGTCCAGCGGGCTGTATCGCCTGTTCGGACGCGATCCCGGCCGCCTGCCGCCGGGCTACGCGGAGCATGCGCGGCTCTACACGCCGCGCAGCTGGCGCCTGCTGAAGGACAGCGTGCGCGCCGCGCTGAAACATGGCACGCCCTATGCGATCGAGCTCGAGTTCTACCGGCCCGGCGGCGATACCGGCTGGCTGGCCGCGCGCGGCGAGGTCGAGCGCGACGGCGCCGGCGTGATCGTCGGCCTGCACGGCACCGCGCAGGACGTCACCGAGAGCCATTGCCTGCTGCATGCGCTGCAAGGACAGACCGAGCGGCTTGCGCTGGCCCTCGACGCCGCGCGCCTCGGCATCTGGCGCTGGAATCCGCAGACCGATGTCCTCGAGTGGGAAAACCGCGGCGTGCGCGCGATCCTCGGCATTCCCGCGGAAGAGGGCGGCTGTGAAAGCGGCGCCGCCTGTTTCTCCAGGCTGCTGCACCCGGACGACCGCCTGGCCTTCTTCGACGCCACCCGGCGTTTCCTGGAGGACGGGACCGACCGTTTCGCTTTCGAAGGCCGTATCGTGCGCGCCTGCGACGGCCAGGTGCGCTGGGTCGAGTGCATGGGCAAGGCGATCGACGACGCGGACGGGTTCCGTATCCTGACCGGCACCATGCTGGATGTCAGCGAACAGGTGGCGACCAGGAATGCCTTGCAGAACACGGTGGCGGTCCTGCGCGAGAGCTGTGAACGCAAATCGCAATTCCTGTTCGCCCTGGGGCACGAACTGCGCAACTACCTCAGCCCCTTGTCGGCCGGCCTGCAGTTGCTCGGTCCGGCGCTGGGCGAGGGGGCGCCGCGCCGCATCGAAGAGCTCATGCGGCGACAGCTGGGCCATATCGCGCGCCTGGTCGACGACATCTTCGACCTGCGCCGCATCCAGAGCGGCGAACTGCAGCTCGAGCGCGCCCGGATGTCGCTGAACGCCATGGTGAACGAGGCGATGGAGGTCTGTGCGCCGGTCGTCAAGCGCGCCGGGCACACCCTGGCGGTCGCGCTGCCGGACGAGGAGCTGCTGGTGAAAGGGGACAAGGGCAGGTTGACGCAGGCGATGGTCAACCTCGTCACGAATGCCTGCAAGTTCACGCCGCCCGGCGGCCATGTCGGCGTCTGCCTGCGCCGCGAGGCGGACGGGATGGCTGCGCTGACCGTGCGCGACGACGGCGCCGGCATGGCGCAGGATGTGCTCGACTCGATCTTCCACCTGTACGTCAAGCTCGACCAGGCTGTCTCGCCAGCCTGCGCCGGCCTGGGAATCGGCCTGCACCTGGTCAAGCAGATCGTCGAGCTGCACGGGGGATCGGTGGCGGCGGCGAGCGACGGTCCGGGCAAGGGCAGCACCCTGACCATGCGCTTGCCGCTGTGCCGGCGACGCGCCCGCACCGCCGTCGGGCAGCACAGCTGAGGCGTCAGCGCAGCGGATCCGGCTGCGCGGGAGCCGGCCCGGCTGGGCCGGCGGCTTCCCATGACGCCAATGCGCGCTCGTAACGTTCGAGCGCTTCCTCATAGAGATCGAATACGCAGGGCGTGCAGCCGCTGCGGCAGCAATCTTCCAGCTCGGGCTGGACCGGCGGCACGGGACGCGGGCCAGGCATGTTCACTCCTCGTCGTTGAGGATGCGCTGGATCTCCTCGCGGTCCTTCTTGCTGACGTGGCCGCGCAGGGCGGCCAGCACCAGCTCCTTGCCGGAGCCCGAGAAGGCCTTGTGGATCAGGTCCTTGATCAGGCCGGCCTGCAAGTTGTCCTGCGGCTGGGCGGGGGCATAGACGTGGGCGCGCGCGCTTTCGTCGCGCGTGAGCAGGCCCTTCGCATGCATCATCTGCAGCAGGCGCAGCACATTCGCATAGGCCATGTCGGGCCGCGTCTCGACGGCCGCCTCGTGCACCTGGCGCGCGGTGGACGGGCCGAGTTGCCACAGCAGGCGCAGCATCTCGAGTTCGGACGGGGTGGGCTTGGCGGGAACCGTGTTCATGGGTCTAGAATAAATGATCTAGAGGGCAGCGTCGATGATACGATTGCAATCTTTATCCAAAGCATGGCGACGTGGATACCCAACTGCTCCTGATCTGCTTCCTGACCTTCGTCATCCACCTCATCGGGACGCTGGCTTACTCGGTCCGGATCGCCGGCGTGCGCACCCGCCGCATCGCGGTCTCGTTCGCCCTGTTCAGCATCCTGGTGCTGGTCTCGCGCACCTCGAATTCCTTCCTCGGGCCCTTCCTGGCCAAGCGGGTCGAGACCAATCTCGACGGCGCGGCGGCGGGAGCCCTGCTGTGGGACTTCCGCTGGCTGCTGGTCTCGGCCAGCCTGGCCACCATCATCGGCGCCTTGTTGATCCCGACCTTCCAGCGCGTGTTCTGCCGCGCGGTGCTGCACTTCCAGGTGCACCGCTCGGTGCCCAAGCTCATTCTGCACGGCTTCTTCAAGGGCGGCCTGTCGTACGTGAAGGATGTGGCCAGCGTGCCGGCGGCGCGCAACATGACCGACATGCGCTCCGGCCACGGCGTCTCGGTCCGCATCACCGTGCTGAACGTCGCCGCCACCGCCCTGTGGACGGTCGGCGTGTTCGCCTCGCTCTATGCCGGCGTGCTGGACCCGTCGGTGCGGGTCACCTCGAGCACGCTGTCCTCGATCATCAACGGCGGCGCCACCATCATGATGGCGATCTTCATCGATCCGCACATGTCGGGCATGACCGACGATGTCATCGAGGGCAAGGTCAGCGAGGGACAGTTCCGGAAGGCGATCGTGTGGCTGGTCGGCAGCCGGCTGGCCGGGACCCTGCTGGCCCAGGCTCTCCTGGTGCCATCGGCGATGCTGATCGCCTGGGTCGCCAACGTGATCTAGCAAGCTTGTCATCACGGCGGCGCGCGCGGTATGCTGCTGCGGCATCCTTGTTGACCAACCTACGAAAGACCGCCTTGAAAAAACTGTTCACCTGCTGCGCCCTCGGCCTGGCGCTCGCCACCACCCTGTCCGCCTGCAAGCGCGCCGAAGCGCCGCAGACGCCCGCCACGGCCGCCGCCACCGCGCCGGCCGCCGCCGTGCCTTTCCAGAAAATCGACGGCGTGACCGGCACCGGCAAGGAAGCGGTGGCCGGTTCGACCGCCGTGGTCAACTACACCGGCTGGCTGTACGACCCGGCCGCCACCATGCAGCGCGGCGCCCAGTTCGATTCCTCGATCGGGCGCGAACCGTTCGCCTTCGAAGTCGGCGGCGGCCAGGTCATCCCGGGCTGGGACCAGGGCGTGCTGGGCATGAAGGTCGGCGGCAAGCGCACCCTGATCGTGCCGGCGAACCTCGGCTATGGCGAGGGCGGCGCCGGCCCGATTCCGCCGAACGCCACCCTGGTGTTCGAAGTCGAGCTGCTGGACGTGCGCTGATCTCAGCACAACTCAGTTCAATCCTCCACGTGGTATTCGCGTAGCTGGAACACCGGCTTGCCGTGCTCGCGGCCGCAGACGCCGATCATGGTTTCGCCCTTGGCGACGGCGTAGGTGACGCGGGCGCCGCGCGCCTTGCCTGAGCAGGCGGCGTGGGCCCCGGCCGGGACGTCCGGGATCGGCGGCGGTTCCGGCGGCATCGGCGGTGCCGGAGGCACGGCCGGGATGGCCGGCATCGCCGGCAGGGCCGGCGGCGCGGCATGGGCGAAGCGCTCGAGCGGTGGCGCCGGCGGTGCTGGCGGTGCGGGCGGCGCCGGCGGCGCCGGCGGGGCCGGTGGGGCGGGAGGCGCCGGGCACTTGCCGTTCACCGTCGACTTGCACACATAGTGGACCGCGGCCTCGGCCCGGTCCGCGCCCAGGCCCAGCAGGGTCCCGAGCAGGATGGTCGCCAGCATGGCGTTCGTCGTCTTCATTTTCGTTTCTCCTTTGGCTGCGGCCCGCGCAGGTGTGTCGGGCCATGGATGCATCCTGCGCGCCAAATGTGGAGAAAAAATGGAGTGGATCTACACGTCGCAGCGGTAGCCGAGGCCGTAGATCGAGCGGATCGCTTCCAGGCCGGGCGCGGCGGCGTCGATCTTGCGGCGCAGGTTTTTGATGTGGCTATCGATGGCGCGGTCGGTCGCGTCCAGGCTGTCGGCGCGGGCGGCGTCGAGCAGCTGGGCGCGCGAGAACACCTGGCCGGGACGGCGGGCGAGGGCCGCCAGGATCGCGAACTCGCTCGGCGTCAGGTCGAGCGCCTGGCCGTGCAGGCGGACGCGGCGCGCGGTCTCGTCGATGTCCAGCACGCGGGCCGGGACGGCGCTCCCCGCGCGCCGCAGGATGGCCTTGATGCGCGCCATCAGCTCGCGCGGGCTGAAGGGCTTGCACAGGTAGTCGTCGGCGCCGGCCTCCAGTCCCAGCAGGCGGTCGATCTCTTCCACGCGCGCCGTCACCATCACGATCGGCACCTCGCTGAATGCGCGCACCGCGCGGCACACCGACAGGCCGTCCAGGCCGGGCAGCATCAGGTCGAGCACCACCAGCGCCGGGGCCTCGCGCCGGATCGCCGCCAGGGCCTCGGCGCCATCGCCGAAGACCTCGGGCGCATAGCCGGCGGCGCGCGCGTAGTCGGCCACCAGGCCGGCCAGTTCCGGCTCGTCCTCGACGACCAGGATGCGCGGATTCATTCGGCCTCCCTGGCCAGCGGCAGCGACACGGTCACGCGCAGGCCCCCCAGCGGCGCGTGGGCGAACTGCAGGTCGCCTCCCTGCGCTTCGAGGATGCGGCGGCACAGCGCCAGGCCGAGACCTGCGCCGCCGTGGGCGCGGCTGCGCGAGGCGTCGACGCGGTAGAAGCGTTCGCCGAGGCGCGCGATCGCCTCGTCCGGCACGCCGGGGGCGCTGTCGTCGATCACCAGGCACATGCGGCGGTTCGCCGTGTGCGCGTGCACGGCGATGCGGCCGCCGGCGGCGGTGTAGCGCAGGCTGTTCTCGAACAGGTTGTCGAGCACCTGGCGCAGGCGGTCGGGGTCGCACAGCACCGGCGCCGATGGCGGCGGCTGATCGAGATCCAGCGCGAGGCCGGCGCCGCGCAGGCGCTCTTCGAAGCCGCGCGCCGCCTCGGTGGCGAGCCGCCACAGGTCCAGCGGCACGGGCTTGCAGTCGAGCGCGCCGACGTCGGCCCGCGCCAGCGCGTACAGCTCGTCGATCAGCTTGTTCAGGGCCAGCACCTGGCGCAGCATGGCGTTCAAGGTGTCCGGGGTGGCGCTGCGCACGCCATCCTGCAGGGCTTCCAGTTGCGCGCGCAGCACTGCCAGTGGGGTGCGCAGCTCGTGCGAGGTGTCGGCCACCCACTGGCGGCGCGCGGCTTCCATGCTGTCCAGCTGCGCGGCCAAAGCGTTGAAGTGGCGCGCCAGGCTCCCCAGTTCGTCGCTGCGCGTGTCCGGCAGGCGCACGTCGTAGCGCCCGCCCGCGAGCGCGGCCGCGCCATCGGCCAGCTGCCCGATCGGCCGGCGGAAGTGGCGCGCCAGCAGGGCGCCGGCCAGGGCGCTCAGCGCCACCGCTGCCACCACGATCTGCCACAGGCTGCTGCGCAGCTGCTCCAGGAAGGCGAGCGCCATCGCATCGCTCGGCTGGTGGCTGCGCGCGACGCCGAGGTAGCCGACGGTGCGGCCGCCGACCTCGATCGGGCGCTGCGCCAGCGGCAGGGCGCCCGGCCGGCGGCCGGCCAGGTAGCGCCCGTCGGCATCGAGCAGGGTGACGCGCTGGTGCAGGTCGTAGGCGACGCCATCGTCGCCGGGTGCGGCCGCGGGTAGTGCCGGGAACGGCAGCGCCGGCGGGGCGGGTGGGGCCGGGGGCGCGGGCGGGGCCGGCGGGACGTGGAAGGGACTGGCCGGGGCGTCCAGCTCGGCGGCGGGGGCGGCGTCGACCGCGTCGGCTGCCGGCGCCGCTGGAGCCGCCGGGGCCGGAACCGCAAGGGCGCGCCGCTCGCGTTCATCCTGCAGACGCAGCAGCTCCTGCGCGATCCAGTCGCGCTTCGCATCGCCCTTGGGGAGGAAGTTCCAGTTGCCTTGCGACCGATATCGGGCCGCCAGCGCGGTCGACAGTTCGTCCAGGCGGTCCAGTTCGATGCCGACGGCGTAGTCGCCGAAACCGGCCAGCACGTTCTGGCGCAGCAGGTAAACGGCGCCGGCGGCCACCGTCAGCATGGCGAGCAGGACCGAAAGGAAAAGGCGGTGACCGATTGAAAATTTCACGATGTCGACGCGAGTGAACAGGCGGCAACTATGGCACCGAAACCTCGAGGCGGCAACTGCAAAGCTGGCACGGTAACGCCGGGGTCTGACATTCAGACACGGGTTCAGCGCTAGTTGCGGTTACGGCAGAGTTCGTGTCCGAATGTCAGACCTGACACCGAAGTGCGTTAGTAGACGTCGCGGCGGTAGCGGCCCTCGAGCGTCAGCGTCTCGACCTGTTGCTGGCCCAGGACCTCGATCAGGGCCTCGTGCACGCCGCCCGCCATCCCCTGCAGGCTGCCGCACACGTAGATCGCGGCGCCCTTTTCGACCCAGGCTCGCAGCGCGTCCGCGTGCTCGCGCACCAGGTGCTGCACGTAGCGCGCCGTGGCCTGGTCGCGCGAGAAGGCGAGGTCGAGGCGGGCCAGGTTGCGCGCGGCCAGCCAGCCCTGCAGCTCTTCGCGGCACAGGTAGTCGTGGGCGGCGTTGCGCTCGCCGAACAGCAGCCAGTTGTCGCCGTGGCCCGCATCGATGCGCGACTTGATCAGCGCGCGCAAGCCAGCCAGGCCGCTGCCGTTGCCGATCGCAATCAGGGGCCGCGCGGCGTTGCCGTTCAGGCGGAAGCGCTGGTGGGCGCGCAGGCGCAGCTGGATCACATCTTCCATCGTCGCGGTTTCGCACAGCCAGCCCGAGGCCGCGCCCAGGCTGCCGTCGTCGCGCCGCTGCAGGCGCACCAGCAGGGCCAGGTGGCCTTCGCCGGGCGCCGAGGCGATCGAGTATTCGCGCGGGTGGTCGGGGTCGAGCGGTGCGCTGACCTGGGCCAGGTCGCCGGCTTCCCAGGCTGGCAGCGCGCCCGCCAGAGGCGCCAGCACCAGGCGGTACAGCGGCGCGCCGGCGCTGCCCGGATTGAGCAGCGTGCGTTCGCGGATGCGCCAGTCGCCGTAGCCCGGCGCTTCCCAGTCCGGCGCGTCGCTGGTGCCGGCCAGGCGGCCGACGTGGTGCTGCCATTCGGCCAGCGCCCCGGCATTGCCGCGGTCGACGTCGATGCGCTCGAACAGCGGCGTGGCGCCGTGCGCCGCCAGCCAGCCATCGAGGGCGCGGCCGAAGCCGCAGTATTGCGTGTAGGTGCTGTCGCCCAGCGCCAGCACCGCGTAGTGCAGGTGGCGCAGGTCGGGCGTGGTGCCCATGGTCTGGCCGGCGAAGCGCGCGGCCGTGTCGGGCGCGTCGCCTTCGCCGTAGGTGCTGGCGATGAACAGCACGCGGGTGGCATCCGCGAGCGCGCCGGCTTCGAGTTCGGACATGCAGAGCGCGCGCGCCGACAGGCCGCCGGTGGACAGCAGGGCGGCGCTGCGTTCGGCCAGGTGTTCGGCGCTGCCGGTCTGGCTGGCGTGGACCACCAGCCAGTCGGCGCCGGCGGCGGGAACGGTGCGGCGGGCGCCGGCGCGGGCGCGCCAGATGGCGGCGCACATGGCGAGGTAGCCGCCGGACAGGGCAAGCGCGCCGCCCAGGCGCACGGGGTCGATCGTCATCATCATTGCAGCAGGTCGCGCCAGGCGGCGGAGGTGTGTTCGGTCAGTCCGCCGTTCAGGCGGACCAGGTAGCGCACGGCGATGCCGCGCGCGTCGGCGAAGGCGAGGCCCGCGTCCACGCCCATCACGGTAAGCGCGGTGGAGAGAGCATCGGCCGCCATGCAGGTGGACGCCACCACGGTGGCCGAAGCGACCTGGTTGGCGATGGACAAGCCGCTGCGCGGGTCCAGCGTATGCGAGACGCGGCGTGGGCCGTCGTGGAAATAACTGCGGTAGTCGCCCGAGGTAGCCACCGCGAGCCCGTGCAGGGCGACGATGGCCTGGGTCGGGTTGTAGCCCGTATCCGGCACGCCTTCGATCTCGACCCACCACGGTTCGCCGCCCGGCTTGACGCCGGATCCGCGCAGCTCGCCGCCGACTTCGACCAGGTAGTGGCGCACGCCCTGGCGCTCGAGGCACAGGCCGAGGCGGTCGACGCCGTAGCCCTTGGCGATGGACGAGAGGTCGAGGATGGCGCCGCCCGGCTGCAGCAGGCGGCGGCCGGCGCGATCCAGCTGCGGGGTGGCGCGCGCCGCGAGCACGGCGGCGATGGAGGCGTCGGACGGTGTCGTGAAGCCGGCCTGGCTGTGGCGCCCCGTGGGACCGAAGCCCCACAGGTTGACCAGCGCGCCCGCGGCCGGATCGTAGGCGCCGGCGCTGTCCTCGTGCACGCGCAGCGCGAAGTCGATCACTTCGAAGAATTCCGGCGGCAGCGCATGCCAGCTGCCGGCCGGGGCCGAGTTATAACGCGAGAGCAGCGAATCCGGATCCCATTGGCTCATCTGGGCCACCACAAGATCGAGCTCGCGCTGGAGCAGGGCGTCCAGGTCCGTGCTCGAGCCGGGCGGCGCCAGCATCCGGGCCGACCAGGTCGTACCCATGCTGTGGCCTTGCGCCTCGTGCAGGCGGCTGCCGGGAGGCGGCAGCGCGAGGTCGATCGCGTGGGGTACCAGGACGTCGCGCATGCCGGTCGACTGCCCTTACTGCGGCAGGACTTCGAAGGTCGCCGCGTAGGTGTAGCGCTTGGCCGGCGCCTGCTGTTGCTGGCCTGGAGCGCCGCGCTCGCCGCCCGGGAACGATGCGTTCAGCCAGTACATGTTCGCCGCCGGCACGGTGAAGCTCGCTTCACCCTTGGCGTCGGTGGTCAGGCGCTGCTCGCCCGACGAACCGCGGTACTTGGCGGTGCCCGGGGTCACGCTGAAGGCCAGGTTGGCGGCCGGCTTGCCGTCGAGCTGGAAGCGGATCTTGATCGGCTCGCCGACGCGCAGGTCGGTCGGGTGGGTAATCGGGACCAGTTCCAGGCCGCTGCCGCTCGGCTTCAGGGCGCCTTCGCTCATCTTGTTGGCCGAGACGAAGGTCTCCAGGCGGGTCTGGACTTGCGTGGTCTGCACGTCGGTGGCGCCGGACGGGATCTGCGCGCCCGGGCTGCCCTGGGCGCCGCGGAAGCGCTTGGTCTCGCCGTTCAGCTTGTAGCTGCCCATCACGTTGTTGTTGACGATGGCCAGGCGGTAGGTGCCGTCCTTCGGCAGGCGCAGGTCGAGGGTGCTGCGGAATTTGCCGAGCACGGCGCCTTCGGCCTTGGTAGTGTTGCCGTCCGGGTCGGTGATCATCAGGTTGTCCAGGCGCAGCGGCGCGTGGTTGAACTCGAACAGCTGGTTCGAGATGCCGGCGTCGAGCGAGACCCAGGCTTCCTTCGAATCGATCATGGTGGCGTTCGGCAGCAGCCAGGCGTTGTGGGCCTGGGCGCCCAGCGACAGGGTGGCGGCGATCAGGCCGAGGGCGATGGACTTGCTGAGGCGATTCTGTTGCATGGAATTCTCCTGATGATGATTATTCGATTTATTGGAACTGCAGCGACACCGCGCCCAGCTCGTCCTTGCCCGCCGCGGTGGCGTCGACCTTGCCCTTGCCGGTCCAGGTGAACGGCACCTTGACCACTTCGCGGCCGCCCGATTCGCGCGCCGCTTCCACCACCAGCGTGTAGTCGCCGGCCGGCAGCTTGTCCAGGCCCGCTTTCGCGCCTTCGAACTTCATCGTGTGCACGCCCGGCGCACGGGTGGCGCCGCTGACGCCGTCGATCGGCATGGTGGCGTCGCGCCCGGCCTTGCGCCACCAGCTACGCAGGTCCTTCAGCCACTTCTCGCCCTCCTTGTTGCGCATCTTGACGTCGTACAGCACGGCCAGGTTGGCGGCCACGGCCTGGTCGGCCTTCTCGACCCAGATCGCCACATAGGGCTTGTGGTATTCGGCGACGTTCAGGCGCGGCAGCTCGAACTTGACGGACAGGTCGGCAGCCGTGGCCCAGCTGGAGGCCAGCGGCAGGGTCAGGGCGAGCGAGTGGGACAGTTTCATCGGATTGCCTTATATATAGAGGTGGACTATTAACTGAGCTTCTGGATCAATGGACGAAGAGCAGGGCGATCACCGCCGGCAGCACGATGCCGAAACCGATCACCGGCCAGGTCGAAGGCCGCTTGGCCGCATGGTATTTCAGGATCAGGAAGCCGGTGACGCAAAAGATCACGCAGGCGACCGCGAAGATGTCGATGAACCAGCTCCACACGGCGCCGGTGTTGCGGCCCTTGTGCATGTCGTTGAGCCAGGAGATCCAGCCGCGGTCGGTCTTCTCGTATTCGGCGCCGCCGTCGACCGCAATGCGCAGCCAGGCGTCGCCGCCAGGGCGGGGCAGGGCGACGTAGGCGTCGTCCTCGCTCCATTCGGCGCGGATTCCCCGCACGTCGACCGGGAAGGACGCATTGGCCCAGTCCGCGATCTCGCTCGGCAGCGGCACTTCGGCGTCGACGTGGTCCTGGGCGTATTTCTCCAGCTGGGCGCGCAGCGGCGCCGGCAGCGTGGCCTTCAGGCGCATGACTTCCGGCTTGGCCTCGATGTGGACGGCGTTGTTCAGGGTGATGCCGGTAAAGCTGAACAGCAGCATGGCCATCAGGCAGATGGCGGAACTGATCCAGTGCCACTGGTGCAACTGCTTCAAATACATGGCACGGCCTGCGCCGGGCAAGGTCGGGGCCGCTTTGTTCGGGATGGAAGTGGTAGGACCGGTTGAGTTCATCCTTAAATGATAACGATTATCATTTACCTGGTCAACATTGGAATGTCGCTTTACAAATAGAAATAAATAATTTATGGGCGCAGGGTCCGCCTTGACTTCTCGCTTGCGTTACAATACCCAGCGCAAATTGGCAGGATGGCGCAGCCGTCCTCTGGAATTCGTCCTTCCCCCACAACTTGAGAAGTAAGTGCGATCCGCTAACCGGTCAGGCCGTGTCGCGGAAGGTTAGACTAACCCGCCCCACACTCGCGAAGCGCGAAGAAAGGTGAGCAAGAATGATGCAGCAACAAACAGCCAACTCCTACCTGTTCGGCGGTAATGCGCCGTACGTGGAAGAGTTGTACGAGGCCTATCTGAACAATCCGGGTTCGGTCCCGGACAACTGGCGCGCCTACTTCGACCAGATGCAGCACGTGCCTGCGGTCGACGGCAGCGCCCGCCCGGACGTGGTCCACTCGTCCGTCATCGCCTCGTTCGCGGAACGCGCCAAGCAGGGCCCGATCCGTACCGTCACCGCGACCCCCGACGCCGAACTCGGCCGCAAGCGCGTCGCCGTCACCCAGCTGATCGCCGCCTACCGCTACCTCGGTTCGCGCTGGGCCAACCTGGACCCGCTGCAGCGCCAGGAACGTCCGCCCCTGCCGGAACTCGACCCGGCCTTCTACGGCTTCACCGAGGCGGACCTGGACACCGTCTTCAACATCAGCAATACCTACTTCGGCAAGGAAACCGCGCCCCTGCGCGACATCCTGAACTGGCTGCGCGACACGTACTGCCGTTCGATCGGCGCCGAGTTCATGTACATCAGCGACCCGACCGAAAAGCGCTGGCTGCAGGAACGCCTGGAGTCGATCCGCTCGACCCCGACCTTCTCGGCCGAAAAGAAAAAGCACATCCTCGAGCGACTCACCGCGGCCGAAGGCCTGGAGCGCTACCTCCACACCAAGTACGTCGGCGCCAAGCGTTTCTCGCTGGAAGGCGGCGAATCCTTCATCGCCTCGATGGACGAAGTCATCCAGCGCGCCGGTGAAAAAGGTGTGCAGGAAATCGTCATCGGCATGGCCCACCGCGGCCGCCTGAACGTGCTGGTCAACACCCTGGGCAAGAGCCCGGCCGACCTGTTCGAAGAATTCGAAGGCAAGCACGCCGACGACCTGCCGGCGGGCGACGTCAAGTACCACCAGGGCTTCTCGAGCGACATCTCGACCCCGGGCGGCCCGGTCCACCTGTCGCTGGCCTTCAACCCGTCGCACCTGGAAATCGTGAATCCGGTCGTCGAAGGTTCGGTCAAGGCGCGCATGGAACGCCGCGGCGACCGCAAGGGCAAGGAAGTGCTGCCGATCCTGGTGCACGGCGACGCCGCGTTCGCCGGCCAGGGCGTGGTCATGGAAACCCTGAACCTGGCCCAGACCCGCGGCTACGGCACCGGCGGCACCGTCCACATCGTCATCAACAACCAGATCGGCTTCACCACCTCGGACCCGCGCGACGCCCGTTCGACCATCTACTGCTCGGACGTCGTCAAGATGATCGAAGCACCGGTGCTGCACGTGAACGCGGACGACCCGGAAGCGGTCGTGCTGGCCTCGCAGCTGGCGATGGACTACCGCACCGAGTTCGGCAAGGACGTGGTGGTGGACATCGTCTGCTACCGCAAACTGGGCCACAACGAGCAGGACACGCCGGCGCTGACCCAGCCGCTGATGTACAAGAAGATCGCCAAGCACCCGGGCACCCGCAAGCTGTACGCGGAGAAACTGGCTGCGCAGAACACCATCGCCGCCGACGGCGGTGACCAGCTGGTCGCCGAATACCGCAACGCGATGGACGCCGGCAAGCACACGGTCGATCCGGTGCTGACCAACTTCAAGAACAAGTACGCCGTCGACTGGGCGCCGTTCCTGAACAAGAAGTGGACCGACGCCGCCGACACCGCGGTGCCGATCACCGAACTGAAGCGCCTGGCCGAACGCATCACCAAGGTGCCGGAAGGCTTCAAGCCGCACTCGCTGGTCGAGAAGGTCCTGAACGACCGCGCCAATATGGGCAAGGGCGAGATGAACCTCGACTGGGGCATGGGCGAGCACCTGGCCTTCGCCTCGCTGCTGTCCTCGGGCTATGCGATCCGCCTGTCGGGCCAGGACGCAGGGCGCGGTACGTTTGTCCACCGCCACGCCGTGCTGCACGACCAGAACCGCGAGCGCTGGGACCAGGGCATCTACCTGCCGCTGGCCAATGTCTCGGACAACCAGGCCAACTTCACCGTGATCGACTCGGTGCTGTCGGAAGAAGCGGTGCTCGGCTTCGAGTACGGCTACTCGACCGCCGAACCGAACACGCTGACCATCTGGGAAGCCCAGTTCGGCGACTTCGTCAACGGCGCGCAAGTCGTCATCGACCAGTTCATCGCTTCGGGCGAAGTGAAGTGGGGCCGCGCCTCGGGCCTGGTCATGATGCTGCCGCACGGCTATGAAGGCCAGGGTCCGGAGCACTCGTCGGCCCGTATCGAGCGCTTCCTGCAACTGTGCGCCGACAACAATATGCAAGTCGTGCAGCCGACCACGGCCGCCCAGATCTTCCACCTGCTGCGCCGCCAGATGGTGCGCCAGTTCCGCAAGCCGCTGGTGATCTTCACGCCGAAGTCGCTGCTGCGTAACAAGGACGCCGGCTCGCCGCTGACCGACCTGGCCAAGGGCGGTTTCCAGACCGTCATCGGCGAAGTCGACGAGAAGATCGAAGCGTCGAAGGTCAAGCGCGTGCAGGTCTGCTCGGGCAAGGTGTACTACGACCTGGTCAACGCCCGCAAGGCGCGCAATGCCAACGACGTGGCCATCGTGCGTATCGAACAGATGTACCCGTTCCCGCACAAGTCCTTCGCCGCGGAACTCAAGAAGTATCCGAACGCGCTCGAGGTGGTGTGGGTGCAGGACGAGCCGCAGAACCAGGGTCCGTGGTTCCAGATCCAGCACAACGTCTTCGAGAGCATGGAAGACGGCCAGCGCCTGGCCTATGCCGGCCGCGCCGCTTCCTCGTCGCCTGCGGTCGGTTATGCCGACAAGCACGTGGCGCAGCAGAAGGAACTGCTGGAAACCGCGTTCTCGAAGCTCAAAGGCTTCATCCTGACGAAATAAGAAAAAGATGCCCCGGGTTGAGGCCCGGGGCTTTTGCACAGAATACTTAAACGGAGCTACACACAAATGGCACAAATCGAAGTCAAGGTCCCCCAACTGTCGGAATCGGTCGCTGAAGCAACCCTGCTGTCCTGGCACAAGAAAGTCGGCGAAAAGGTTGCGCGCGACGAGAACATGATCGACATCGAAACCGACAAGGTGGTCCTGGAACTGCCGGCCCCGAACGAAGGCGTGATCGTCCAGCTGATCAAGGCCGACGGCGCCACCGTCGTGTCGGGCGAAGTCATCGCCATCATCGACACCGAAGCGTCGGAGCAGACCAGCCCGGTCGCCGTGCGTTCGGCGCCGGTGCAGCCGGCCCCTGAAGCGCCTGCCGCCGCTCCTGCCGCCGCAGCCACCGGTTCCAAAGGCGACGTCGCCATGCCGGCCGCCGCCAAGATCCTGGCCGACAACAATATGAGCGCTTCGGACGCCACCGGCACCGGCCGCGACGGCCGCGTGACCAAGGGCGACGCCCTGGCCGCTGTCGCCAACAAGCCTGCGCAAGCTTCGGCACCGGCTCCTGCCGCCGCCAAGCCGGCACTGCAGCAAGTCGCCGCCCCGAGCGCCAACCTGGGCGACCGTCCGGAAGAGCGCGTGCCGATGAGCCGCCTGCGCGCCCGTATCGCCGAGCGCCTGCTGCAATCGCAACAGACCAACGCCATCCTGACCACCTTCAACGAAGTGAACATGGCTCCGGTCATGGACCTGCGTAACAAGTACAAGGACAAGTTCGAGAAAGAACACGGCGTCAAGCTGGGCTTCATGTCCTTCTTCGTCAAGGCCGCCGTCGCAGCCCTGAAGAAGTACCCGATCCTGAACGCGTCGGTCGACGGCAACGACATCGTCTACCACGGCTACTTCGACATCGGTATCGCCGTCGGTTCGCCGCGCGGCCTGGTGGTGCCGATCCTGCGCAACGCCGACCAGCTGAGCATCGCCGAGATCGAGAAGAAGATCGGCGAATTCGGCCAGAAAGCCAAGGACGGCAAGCTGACCCTGGAAGACCTGAACGGCGGTACCTTCTCGATCTCGAACGGCGGCGTGTTCGGTTCGATGCTGTCGACCCCGATCATCAACCCGCCGCAGTCGGCGATCCTGGGCGTGCACGCGACCAAGGAACGCGCCGTCGTCGAAAACGGCCAGATCGTCATCCGCCCGATGAACTACCTGGCCATGTCCTACGACCACCGCATCATCGACGGCCGCGAAGCCGTGCTGGGCCTGGTCGCGATGAAGGACGCGCTGGAAGATCCGTCGCGCCTGCTGCTCGACCTGTAATCGGCAGCCTGTAATGCGAGTGCGGACATGTTCATTATGAACATGTCCGCGTCACAGCAGCCCAACCAGTGAGGACCGCCATGATCTCCGATGAAATCCGGCGCTTGCACGAACTGCACCAGGCCGGCGCCCTGAGCGACGCCGAATTCGAGCAGGCCAAGGCGAAAGTCCTGGCCGGCGACAAGGTCAGCCTGGACAAGGACCGCAGTGATGGCTCGAGTTCCGGCGCCTCGGCCCCGCCCGGCAGCTTCGAAACCAAGCTGCGCGGCATGCGCCGTTCGCGGCGCGACCGCTGGCTGGCCGGCGTCTGCGGCGGCCTGAGCGAGACCTTCGGCATGGACATCTATGCCTGGCGCCTGGTCTTCATCCTGCTCACGCTGGTGACCTCCGGCGCCGGCGCACTGGCCTATCTGGCGCTGTGGATCTTTGTCCCAGAAGAATAAATAAGGAAGCTATTCATGAGTAACGAGAAACAATTCGACGTCGTCGTCATCGGCGGCGGCCCTGGCGGCTACATCGCCGCGATCCGCGCAGCGCAGCTCGGTTTCAAGACCGCCTGCATCGACGAATGGAGCAACGCGGCAGGTAAACCTGCCCCGGGCGGCACCTGCACCAACGTCGGCTGCATCCCGTCGAAAGCCCTGCTGCAATCGTCGGAACACTTCGAGCACGCCGGCCACGCCTTCGCCGACCACGGCATCAAGGTCGGCGGCCTGGAACTCGACCTGCCGACCATGCTCAAGCGCAAGGACACCATCGTCAAGCAGAACAACGACGGCATCCTGTTCCTGTTCAAGAAGAACAAGGTCACCTTCTTCCACGGCCGCGGCGCCTTCGCCGGCAAGGCTGATGCCGGCTACACCATCAACGTGACCGGCCCGACCACCGATACGCTGACCGCGAAGAACGTGATCGTCGCCACCGGTTCCAACGCACGCCAGCTGCCGGGCGCGGAATTCGACGAAAAGATCATCCTGTCGAACGCCGGCGCACTGGCGATCGATGCGGTTCCGGGTAAACTCGGCGTGATCGGCGCCGGCGTCATCGGCCTGGAAATGGGTTCGGTGTGGCGCCGCGTGGGCGCGGACGTCACCGTGCTGGAAGGACTGCCGACCTTCCTGGGCGCCGTGGACGAGCAGATCGCCAAGGAAGCGCACAAGCTGTTCACCAAGCAGGGCCTGAAGATCAACCTGGGCTGCAAGATCGGCAAGATCACCAAGGGCGAGAACAACGTCACCGTGGAATACGCGGATTCGACCGGCGCCGAGCAGACCGCCACTTTTGACCGCCTGATCATCTCGATCGGCCGCGTGCCGAACACCAATGGCCTGGGCGGCGAGACCGTCGGCCTGCCGCTGGACGAGCGTGGTTTCGTGGTCGTCGACGACGAATGCCGCACCAGCCTGCCGGGCGTGTGGGCGGTGGGCGACGTCGTACGCGGCCCGATGCTGGCGCACAAGGCGGAAGAAGAGGGCGTCGCGGTTGCGGAGCGCATCGCCGGCCAGCACGGCCACGTCAACTTCAACACCATTCCGTGGGTGATCTACACCTCGCCGGAAATCGCGTGGGTCGGCAAGACCGAGCAGCAACTGAAGGCCGAAGGCGTGGCCTATAAAGCCGGCACCTTCCCGTTCATGGCCAACGGCCGTGCGCGCGCGCTGGGCGATACCTCGGGCATGGTGAAGTTCCTGGCCGATGCCACGACCGATGAAATCCTGGGCGTGCACATCGTCGGCCCGGTCGCTTCGGAACTGATCTCGGAAGCTGTCGTGGCGATGGAGTTCAAGGCTTCGTCGGAAGACATCGCCCGCATCTGCCACGCCCACCCGTCGCTGTCGGAAGCCGTCAAGGAAGCCGCGCTGGCGGTGGACAAGCGTTCGCTGAACTTCTAAGCCTCACCGACATCCGCGCATCGATCGATGCGCGGACACGTCTTGCAACGCGGGCGGCATGGCCGCCCGCGTTGCGTTCAACACCAAGCATCCGATGAACGTTCAAGAGTACTATCAACACGCGCTGACCGAGCGCGGCTTCAAATCCGACCCTGCCCAGCAAGCCGCAGTGGACCGCCTCCAGCAGGCGTACGACGACTGGGTCCACTACAAGGCCCAGCGGTCGTCCGCTTTCAAGCGCCTCATCAACCGTCCCGACGTGCCGAAGGGCGTGTACATGTGGGGCGGCGTCGGGCGCGGCAAGTCCTTCCTGATGGACTCCTTCTATTCGGTGGTGCCGGTGGTGAGGAAGACGCGCCTGCACTTCCACGAATTCATGCGCGCCGTGCACGGCCAATTGGACGAGCTGAAAGGCGTGTCCGACCCGCTCGACGAAGTCGCCAAGCGCATCGCCAAGAAATACCGCCTGATCTGCTTCGACGAATTCCACGTCTCCGACATCGCCGACGCGATGATCCTGTACAACCTGTTGAAAGCCCTGTTCGACAACGGCGTCTCCTTCGTGATGACCTCGAACTACGAGCCCTCGACCCTGTACCCGGACGGCCTGCACCGCGACCGCATGCTGCCGACCATCGCGCTCCTGAAGGACAAGCTCGACGTACTGAACGTCGACGCCGGCAACGACTACCGCAAGCGCGCGCTCGAGCAGGTGCAGGCCTACTACATGCCGCTCAACGCCGCCTCCGACAAGGCGCTGCGTGACGCCTACGCCAAGGTGGCCGACACCGCCGACGAGAGCCCGATCGTGCACATCGAGAACCGCGAGATCCGCGCGCTGCGCCGTGCGGGCGGCGTGATCTGGTTCGACTTCGCCACCCTGTGCGGCGGCCCGCGTTCGCAGAACGACTACCTGGAGCTGGCCTCGCGCTTCCACACCGTGGTGCTGTCCGGGATTCCGGCGATGTCGGCCGGCCAGTCGTCGGAAGCGCGCCGCTTCACCTGGCTGATCGACGTGTTCTACGACCACAAGGTCAAGCTGATCATGTCGGCCGCGGTCGAGCCGGAAGAGCTCTACACCCAGGGTATGCTGGCGAACGAATTCCACCGCACCGTCTCGCGTATCATTGAAATGCAGTCGCGCGAATACATGCTGGCCGAGCGCCGCGGCGCCGCCGACGCCATCGCCTGAATCGAAAGGAAACCATGAAGTCTGTTCCAATGCGTGTCCTGGCCGCAGCCGCCATCGCCATGAGCCTGGCCGCCTGCGCGACGCCGGAAGCGGGGCCCTCGGTGGCGGCGGTCGAGCCGACCACCTCGGTCGAGCAGGCCGACGCGCGCCTGGCCGCGGTGGCGCAGGAACGCGCCGCGATCGAGGCGCGCTTCGCCGAACGCGAGGCGGTCTGCTACGACAAGTTCTTCGTCAACCACTGCCTGGACGAAGCCAAGGAACGCCGTCGCGTGGCCCTGGTCGCCCAGCGCAACATCGAAATCGAAGCCGAGCGCTTCAAGCGCCGCGTGAAGGTCGAGGAGCGCGACCGCGAACTGGCCGCCGCCGAAGCCGAGTACAAGGCCGAGGAAGCCGCCCTGGCCGCCCAACCGGCTGCCGCCCCGCGCGCCAACGCCGACCTGCCGCCGCCGAAACCATCCCCGGCCGCCTCGCGCATGGCGCGCCGCAACGCCAAGGCCAAGGAAGAAGCGGCCCGCGCGCCGCAAGAAGCGGCGCGCGCAGCCGCCAGCGCGGCCGCGTTCGAGGAACGCAAGCGCAAGGCGGAGCAGAAGCAGAAGGAAGTGGCGGAGCGGGTGGCCGAGCGGGAGGCGAAGGCTGCGGCGAAGAGGGCGGAGGAAGAGAAGAAGAAGGCCCAGCAGGCGGCGCCGGCCGCGAAGTAAGGTTAGGGGCACCGCGAACGTACCCTTTACCCGTTAGCCTAGAGACCGTCGCTCCGG
Organism: Massilia phyllostachyos; assembly: GCF_021044825.1. Lineage (GTDB taxonomy): Bacteria > Pseudomonadota > Gammaproteobacteria > Burkholderiales > Burkholderiaceae_D > Telluria > Telluria phyllostachyos. The sequence continues at coordinate 1,521,224 of NZ_JAJNOC010000001.1, forward strand.
CGAAGGCCGGAGCCTAATTTCCCTTGAGTCGCCACTAACATCACGCGCTGTCGGGACGCGACGGAATTGGATTCCGGCCTTCGCCGGAAGTCATGGGCGCCAGTGGCGCGCATGACGTGCGAAAGCTGGAGGGTTAAGGTGGAGAAGGCGGCTTACACCGTCCGCCCACCCCACGCCGCCATCCCTTCCGGCACCGCCTTCACCAGCTTCACGATCGCCATGGTGCAATTCCCCCCTTTGCCCTGCGACCGTTCCTGCGCCTTGTTGATCAGCATCTCCGCCGCCTGCCGCGGCGTGGCCTTGCTGGTCGCCGCGCCCAGCTCGGCGTCGGTGAAGAAGTGCCACAAGCCATCCGAACACAGCAGGAACGCATCCCCCGGCGCCAGGTCCGCATGGCTGCCGACGGTGACGAAGGGATCCTTGCGGCTATTCCCCAGCACATTGAGCAGCAGCTTGGACTTGCGATGGTTCCTGGCCGCTTCCTCCGGCAGCCGGTCGCTGCCCACCAGGTGCTCCACATAGGCCGCATCGTTGGTCCGCGCCATGCACTTGCCGTCCGTGAACCGGTACAGCCGCGATTCACCCACATGGGCCCAGACCGCCTCGCGGTGCGGCGTCAATACCAGCCCGACGAAGCTGGCGTGCGCCTCGCTCTTGTTGGCGACCGCATTCATGTTCATGACCAGGTGGGTTTCGCTGACGATCTCGCGCAGCAGCTCGCCGATGCGTTCCAGGCTGGGGCGGTCGCCCGGCTTGAAGGCGTCGAAGACCTGGCGCGCCGTGTGCAGCACCTGTTCGGAGCCGGCGCTGCCGGCGATCCCGTCCGACAGCACCGCCAAGACATAACCGGGGGCGCGGGCGCCGGTCAGCAAGGCAACGCGGTCGTTCTGCTGCGGGCGGTTTCCGATGTGTTGCGCGGTTCCCGCTTCGATCTTATAAGTTGTCATAAATAGCTTGTTTTCCAGGCGCCCGCGCCGATCTTTGTTGGCGGCAACCTCAGCGTAGATTAAACTATGCACCGAGAAGCCCCGGTGTTGCAAGCCATACACTCGCGCGGCTCCCGGGCGCCCACCCGATCCCGCAAACGCTTACCTAGCAGAACTCAATCATGACCGACGTCCAGGACCTCCAGCGCCGTATCATTGAACTCGACGTGGAACACCGCGACCTCGATGCCGTCATTTCGATGCTGACCGCCGACGGCCATGCCGACCAGCTCCAGCTGCGCCGTTTGAAGAAGCGTAAGCTGCAGCTGAAGGATCATATTACGCTGCTGAAGATGCAGCTGGTACCCGATATTCCCGCCTGAAAAGGCCTAGATAGAAACACGCATTTTGACCGACCATCTCCCTTCCGGCGTAGACACCGGGCCGGCAGTGGCGCCGGCGCAGCAGGGCGATGTCCTTCCCGCTGCGGCGCGCCCCCCCGGCAAATACGACGACGAGCTCGACCGCCTGTTCGGGGCGGGAGGCCCGCTCGCGCCCAACGTCGGCACCTACAAACCGCGCCAGTCGCAGACCGAGATGGCCAAGGCCATCGCCTCCGCGATCGCCGACCAGAAAGTGCTCATGGCCGAGGCCGGCACCGGCACCGGCAAGACCTTCGCCTACCTGGTCCCGGCCCTGCTGTGGGGCGGCAAGACCATCATCTCGACCGGCACCAAGAACCTGCAGGACCAGTTGTTTTTGCGCGACATCCCGACCATCCGCGCCGCCCTGCGCGCCCCGGTCTCGGTGGCGCTGCTCAAGGGCCGCTCGAACTACGTCTGCCACTTCCACCTCGAACGCACCCTGAACAACGGCCGCCTGACTTCGCGCGACGACGTCGGCCACCTGCGCGAAATCTCGCGCTTCATCAAGATGACCAATTCCGGCGACAAGGCCGAACTGGCCAAGGTGCCGGAAAGCGCCACCGTCTGGAACCTGGTGACCTCGACCCGCGACAGCTGCATGGGCGCCGAGTGCCAGTACTACCAGGACTGCTTCGTGATGAAGGCGCGCCGCGAAGCGCAGCAGGCGGACGTGGTGGTGGTCAACCACCACCTGTTCTTCGCCGACGTGGCGCTGAAGGATACCGGCGTGGCCGAACTGCTGCCCTCGGCGAACACCATCATCTTCGACGAGGCGCACCAGCTGCCGGATACCGCGACGCTGTTCTTCGGCCAGTCGGTGTCGACTTCGCAGGTGCTGGAACTGTGCCGCGACGTGCTGGCCGAAGGCCTGGCGCATGCGCGCGGTCCGGACTGGGCCAAGGTGGTCACGGTGGTCGAAAAGGCCGCGCGCGACCTGCGTTTGAGCTTCCCCGACGGCGGCATCCGCCTGTCGCTGCCGCAGATCCTGCCGACATCAAGCTTCTTCCCGGCGCTGGACAAACTGAAGGAAGAACTGTCCGGCATGATCACCGTGCTGGAAGAGCACGCCGCGCGCGCCGAGACCATCGAGGCTTGCCGCGTGCGCGCCCAGGAACTGGCCGCATCGTTCGAGGCCTGGAAGCCGGACCCCAAGAAGCCCAAGGTGGGCGGTGAAGACGCCGCCGTGCTGTGGGTCGAAGCCTTCTCGTCCTCGCTGCAGCTGCACAAGACGCCGCTGTCGATCGCGCCGGTCTTTTCCAGCCAGCGCGAAGGCACGCCGCGCAGCTGGATCTTCACTTCGGCGACCCTGGCGGTGAAGAACGACTTCAAGCACTTCTCCGACCAGATGGGCCTGACCGGCGAGCCGGCCATGACCTGGCCGAGCCCCTTCAACTACGGCGAGCAGGGCATCCTCTACGTGCCGACCGGCCTGCCGGAACCGAACTCGATGCACTACACCGACGCCTGCGTCGACACCGCGCTGCCGGTGATCGAAGCGGCGGGCGGGCGCACCTTCTTCCTGTGCACGACCATCCGCGCCGTGAACAAGGTCGCCGAGCGCCTGCGCGCCGAGTTCGCGGAACGCGGCCTCGATTTCCCGCTGTTCGTGCAGGGCGAGCGCGGCCGCACCGAGCTGCTGGATTCCTTCCGCAACGCCGGCAACGCCGTGCTGGTGGGCAGCCAGAGCTTCTGGGAAGGCGTCGACGTGCGCGGTGACGCGCTCTCGCTCGTCATCATCGACAAGCTGCCCTTCGCCCCGCCTGACGACCCGGTGCTGGCGGCGCGCATCGAGGTGATGGAAAAGCAGGGCATGAACGGCTTCATGCACCACCAGCTGCCGGAAGCGATCATCACGCTCAAGCAGGGCGCGGGACGCCTGATCCGCGACGTCGAAGACCGCGGCGTGCTGATGATCTGCGATCCGCGCCTGATCACCAAGCCGTATGGCCGCCGCATCTGGCAAAGCCTGCCGCCGTTCAAGCGTACGCGGGTGCAGGCGGATGTGATCGAGTTTTTCCAGCCGGGGACCATCGCCGACGCGGCGGACCTGAACGCGTGATGTTCGTTGGCGCTTGGCCGTTGTAGGGTGGACGGCTCCGCCGTCCGCGCGTTCAAATCGCCTTGGCTTGGCCCGCCAATTCGTCGATTGTCGTTAGCAGACGCACGTCATCCCGGCGAAGGCCGGGATCCGATTTTGCATGCGGACCGGTTCGATCAAACGCTACCGATACGCGAAGAAATTGGGTACCGGCCTTCGCCGGTACGACGTTTTAAATGGCTGTGTTCGCGATCGTTGGGTGAACCAAGTCGCGTTGTCGAAGTCTTACGCATCGTCGAGTTAACTCATCTGGAGTGACGATGCAAGGCCTGCGCTTCGACGAATTGTTCGCTTTTCTGACCGCCGCGCCATTGTCCAGCGCTGATCTGTCTCGGCTGCGCGACTGGCTCGACAACATCCGCGACCCGGCCGAGTGCCTGGCGCTCATCGAAGCGGCCGCGGCAGGCCGGCCCTGTCCGCACTGTGCTTGCGCGCGCTTGCACCGGTCCGGCTTCGCTAGCGGCCTGCAGCGTTATCGCTGCCTGGGTTGTCGCCGCTCCTTCAATGCGCTGACCGGCACGCCGCTGGCCCGGCTGCGCAAGCGCGAGTGCTGGCTGCCTTATATCAAGTGCTTGCTGGAATCACGCACCGTACGCGACGCGGCGCTCGTTACCGGCGTGCATCGCACGACAAGTTTTCGCTGGCGCCACCGATTCGCGCCGGGGGCCGCCCGGCACCGGGCCGCAGCACTGACGGGAATCGTGGAGGCCGACGAAACCTACCGCCTCGAATCGCAGAAGGGTTCGCGCACCTTATCGCGCCCGCCGCGCAAGCGTGGTGGCGCCGCCCGGCGGCGCGGCATCAACCGCGAGCACGATTGCCTGCTGGTGGCGCGTGACCGCATCGGCACGACGCTGGACTTTCATACCGGACGTGGTCCCGTGACCGCTGCGCAACTGCGCACCTGCCTGCAGCCGGTGCTGCCGGGTGACGGGCTGCTCATCAGCGATGGCGCTGCGCCCTATGTCCGGTTTGCCCTTGACGCTGGAATCATGCACGAATCCATCAACGTGCGGGCGGGCCGGCGCGCACGCGGTGCGATCCACATCCAGAACGTGAATGGCTGGCACAGCCGCTTCAAGAACTGGCTGGTACGCTTCAAGGGCGTGGCCAGCCGCTACCTGGCGAACTATTCCGGGTGGCAGCGATTACTGGATGCGCAGGCGTTGCGTACACCAGCGCAGTGGCTATGTGCTGCGGTACGACAAGTTTAGTGAAGGCGGCTGCGAATCCATAATTAATGCGAACACAGCCTTTTAAATAGCGTGTCAGAAGTAGGTGCGCCAGTATTCAGGGATTGATCACGACTTTGCCGGTGACCTTGCGCGCCGCCATATCGTTCAGGGCCTGCGCCGTATCTTCGAGCTTGTAACGCCCCGACACCAGCGGCTTGAGCTTCCCTTCCGCCATCCACCCCAGCATCTCCCGCATCGCCTTCAAATTCGCCTGCGGCTCACGCCGCACGAAGTCGCCCCAGAACACGCCAACGACTGAAGCGCCTTTCAACAGCATCAGATTCCACGGCAGCTTCGGAATCTCGCCCGCCGCGAAGCCGACGACCAAATGCCGCCCGCGCCAGGCGATCGAACGCAGCGCCGGTTCGCTATACGGGCCGCCGACCGGATCGTAGATCACGTCAGGCCCGCGCCCCTTGGTCGCCGCCTTCAAGGCTTCGCGCAGGTCTTCCTTCTCGTAGTTGATCACGGCATCCGCCCCGTGCGCGCGGCAAGTCGCCAGCTTCTCGTCGTTCGACGCCGCCGCGATCACGCGCGCCCCCAGCGCCTTGCCGATCTCGATCGCCGCCAGCCCGACGCCGCCGGCCGCGCCCAGCACCAGCATGGTTTCGCCCGGCTGCAGGGCCGCGCGGTCGACCACGGCGTGGTGCGAGGTGCCGTAGGTGAGGGTGATGGCGGCCGCGATGTCGAAGTCCATCCCGGGCGGCATCGGCATCAGCGCTTCGACCGGCGCCACCGCCTGCTCGGCGAACGCGCCGGTGCGGGTGAAGCCGATCACTTGCTGCCCCGGCGCGAACGCGGTGACGCCCGCGCCGACCGCGCGCACCGTGCCCGCGAACTCGTTGCCCGGCGTGAAGGGCAGCTCGGGCCGCACCTGGTACTTGCCCTGCACGGTCAGCACGTCCGGGAAATTCACGCCGGCCGCTTTCACATCGACCACGACCTCGCCCGCGCCGGGCGCGAGGTCCGGCAAGTCCTCGATGACGAGGCTGTCGATCGGTCCCCAATCCTTGCATCGCACGGCTTTCATGTTCTCTCCTTCAGTGACGTTCAATATTTTCCCGCGGGATTATGCCTCAAGACCATTCGCATCTTGCTGCGGACGAGTCCGCCGGAGCGCTTGTGCGTCCGCAAAATGGCCGGGGTCGGCGGCGCTAGAGTCGGGAGAGCAGGCCTCCATACACCAGAACAGGGACAGGCAAATGGCGATCCGCTACGGATGCTTTTTCAGCTATGCGCACGGCAGGCATGAACTCATGCGGCGGTTCAAGACCGCCCTGGCCGACGCGCTGCGCTGCTATCTCGAACCTCACTTCGACAACGAAGACGAACTGTTTATCGACACCGAGCAGCTGGGCGGGGGCGACGACCTCGACCGCAAGATCGCGCGCGCCATGTGCGAGAGCGTCTGCATGATCCTGATTTATACGCCGAAGTACGAAGCGCACGCCTACACGCGCCGCGAGCATGCAGCCATGCGCCTGCTGGAAGCGGAGCGCGCGGCCTGGTATCCGCTGCCGGGCCACCTGATCATCCCGGTGATCATGACCCGCCATCCCGATTCGCTGCCGCCGCAGATCACCGACAGCAGCTTCTACGTGGACTTCTCCCACTTCACGATGGCGACGAGCGACCTCAAGTCCAATCCGGACTTCCTGCCCGACATCGAGAAGATGGTCAGCCGCATCGCCAGGCACTACCACTATCAAAAAAAGCACACGCCGCCCGGCCACGACTGCAACCAATTCGTGCTCCCCGATGTCCCACCCGAATGGCGCGCGGTGCCGAACCTGACCTTCCCGAAAAAATGAGGAGCAACATGGACCAGCATGGCTTCATCCCCGAACTGCCGGGCGCTCCCGGCGCGGTCACGACCTTCTATGCCTACGAGGGCGGCCCTGCCCGCAACGGCCTGCTGGCCGCGATGGCGCAGCAGCTCGCGGCCGACCCCGCGCAGGCGCCGGTGCTGGTGATCGACTGGGACCTCGAATCGCCGGCGCTGCACGGCTACCTGGACGGCGCCGCGCTCGAGGTCGACGGGGAGGGGGAGCGACCGGGCCTGGTCGAGTATGTCGAAGCCCTGCGCGGTGCGCTGCCGCGCCAGCGCACCGCAGGCGCCGACCCCGAGGCGCTGGCCGACGCCGTGCTCGACGCCGTCGACTGGCGCAACTACATCGAGCGCGCCGACGGCCGCCATCCTCTGTGGCTGATGCGCGCCGGCCGCTTCGACGACGGCTACGCGGAGCGCGCCGCGCGCCTCGACTGGGTCGCCCTGTTCGACGCCTGCCCGGCGCTGCTGCGCCGCTTCGCCGCGCGCATGGCGCGCCACTATCGCCATGTGCTGGTGGCCAGCCGCGCCGGCCGTTCGGCGGCGGTGAGCGCCTGCACGGCCTTGCTGCCGGACCGCCTGGTCGGCCTGTTCACGCCGGCGCCCGGCAGCCTCGAAGGGTTCGAAGGCGTCGTGCGGCGCGCCATCGACTACCGCTGCACCCACGAGGACGAGCAGCGTCCGCTGCTGGTCTACCCGGTTGCCTGTCCCGGCTTCGGCGCCGGCAGCGACCCCGGCCAGCGCTGGCGGCGCGGCGACCCCGCGCTCGGCATGGCCGGCTACCAGCCGCGCATCGAGGCCCTGCTGCGCGAGGTCTACGGCAATTCGCTGCTGCGCCTGGCCAGCTGGTTCGACGAGGTGCAGCCGGCCCTGTGCGACGCGGTGGCCGTGCGGCGCATCGGCGCCGGCCACGGGGCGCTGGCGCGACCGGCCGCCAGCCTGCTGGAATGGTTCGCGGGAGGACGCTATCCCTGGCAGTCGCTGCGCGAAGCGCGCCTGCATGCGGCGATCGCGCGCGCCGAGGGCGAGGGCGAAGGCGCGACTGGGGTGCTGGCCGGCTGCCTCGCGCGCCTGGGCGCGCTGTGCCATGAGGAAGGGCGCGACGCCGAGGCCGAGGCGCTGCTGCGCCGGAGCCTGGACCTGCGCAGCAGTATGCTCGGCGAAGACCATTCGGACACCCGCGCCGGACTGCGCGCGCTGGCCGAGCTGCACGCCGCTGGCGATCGCTTGCAGGAAGCGCGGCGCGGCTACGAAACGCTGGCCCAGGCGTGCTTGCGCAGCGTCGGCGCGGAGCACCCCGAGACCCTGGGCGCGCGCTCGCGCCTGGCCGGCGTGCTCGGCCGGCTGGAGGAGGGCGAGCGTGCACTGGCGTTGCACGAACAGGTGGTGGCGGGCTGCGAGCGCCTGTTCGGCGCCTTCCACCCGGCCACGCTCGACAGCCTCGAAGACCTGGCCCTGACCCTCTGCCACGGCCAGGAATATGAGCGCGCGCGCCTGCTGCTGGAACGCGTGCTGGACGGCCGGCGCCGCCTGAACGGCCCGGAACACGAGGACACGCTGCGCTGCGGCCGGCGCCTGGCCGGGCTGCTCGGCGAGATGGGCGACCTCGGCAGCGCGCGCCGGCTGCTGGAATCGGTGCTGCGCGCCCGCGAGCGCCAGGACGGACCGGACGCAGCGGCGACCTTGCAGGCGCGCGCCGCGCTGGCCGACGTCTATGCGGCCCAGGGCGACGTGACGGCGGTGCGCCGCATCCACGACGGGCTGCCGTGGACGGGTGAGTGGATGACGGGAGCGGAAGCAGGACAAACCAGCCAGGACGCCGCCGCGCTGCCCGCCGGCCACCAACCCCATCCGGCCTCGACCGGCCTCCAGCACCAGCTGGCCCAGCTGCAAAGCCTGATCGACAGCGACAGCCCGCGCGAGGCGCGCGCCCTGGCCGACAGCCTGCGGCCGTCCGTCCTGAACCAGGGTGTGGCACATCCGCTACGCAAGCGCGGCGCCGAGATGATCAAGCGGGTCTACCAGCAGGATGGCGACAAGGATGCGCTGCTGTCCTGGGCCGAGGACGTGGTCGCTTCACTGGAGGGCGCCCTGTTCCTGGCCGAGCGCGGCGGGCCACCGGCCTTGTCATGAAGACATGATCAGCTTAATAAAACTATTGACCAGCGGTGGCAAAAAATCGCCGTCCGGAAACAAAAATCGCGCCACAGGCGAACGAAGCTGGCGTTGCTTCAGGTAAAATCGCAGGATGCGAATTCTTATCAGTAACGACGACGGCTACCTGGCGCCTGGTCTCAGTGCGCTGGCTGATGCGCTGTCTGCGATCGCGGAGATCGTGGTGGTCGCGCCCGACAGCAACCGCTCGGGTGCGTCGAATTCGTTGACGCTCGACCGGCCGCTGACGGTCCAGAAGGCGGCAAATGGTTTTCATTTCGTCAACGGCACGCCGACCGACTGTGTCCACATCGCACTGACCGCGATGGGCGATGCGCCGCCCGACCTGGTGGTTTCCGGCATCAACAACGGCCAGAACATGGGTGACGACACCCTGTATTCCGGCACCGTCGCGGCCGCCACCGAGGCTTACCTGTTTGGCATCCCGGCGATCGCCTTTTCGCAGGTGAACGCCGGTTGGGCCCACGTCGACGCCGCGGCGAAAGTAGCGCGCGAGATCGTCGAGCGCCGCTTCGACAAGCTCGAGGCGCCGTTCCTGTTCAATGTGAACATCCCGAACCTGCCGTATGAAGAGATCGGCCCGCTGACGCCATCGCGCCTGGGCCGGCGCCACCAGGCCGAGCCGGTGATCAAGTCGCAGGACCCGCGTGGCCGCGAGATCTACTGGATCGGCGCGCCCGGCGCCTGCCGCGACGCCGGCGAGGGCACCGACTTCCACACGACTTCGCAGGGCAAGGTGTCGATCACGCCGCTGCAGATCGACCTGACCCACCGGACCCAGCTCGACCTGCTCAAGGGGATCGTATGACGGACAAGCGCAGCACCTTCCCGCTGCCGCTGTCCTCGGTGACCGGCGGCGACAGCCGCAAGCCGCGCACGCCCGCGCCGGCACCAATCGCCACGCCCCAGACCGCGACCCGCAACGCCGCCCACACCGCGGTGAACAAGGGCGCCGCGCTGCCGCCGGCCGCCTCGCAGCCGTCGCCGCGTCCGCCCGGCTACGCCCAGGCGCACGTGCCGAGCGCGCCGGTGGCGCAGCGCTCCGACCTGATGGCCTCGGAGGCGGTGCGCCGCGCCATGGTGGCGCGGGTGGCGCGCCAGGGCGTCAAGGATGGCGTGGTGCTGGCCGCGATGGAGGCGGTGCCGCGCCACCTGTTCATCGAGCCGGCGCTGTCGGCGCAGGCGTATATCGACGCCTCGCTGCCGATCGGGCACAACCAGACGATCTCGCAGCCCTACATCGTGGCGCGCATGATCGAGGCGATGCGGGCGGCGACCGCGCCGGGTGGACAATTGAACAAGGTGCTGGAAATCGGCACCGGCTGCGGCTACCAGGCGGCGGTGCTGAGTTTCGTCGCGCGCGAGGTGTACTCGATCGAGCGCATCAAACCCCTGCACGAGCTGGCCAAGACCAATCTGCGGCCGCTGCGGATCTCGAACCTGCGTTTGCAATACGGCGATGGTATGCTAGGCTTGCCGCAGGTTGCACCCTTCGACGGCATCATCCTCGCGGCCGCGGGCCTCGAGGTGCCGCGGGCCCTGCTCGAACAGCTGGCCATCGGCGCGCACCTGGTCGCCCCGGTTGGCGCCCAGGACCAGCGCCTGGAACGCATTACCCGCATCGGCAAGAGCGAATGGACCAGCGAGACGCTGGAAGCCTGCCATTTCGTGCCGCTGCGTCCGGGTATCATCTGAAAAGACCCCGGTAAACACAGCCGTGTCATCGCCGTACCCATCAGCGGCGTTGTAGAGTCTGGCACTCTGTCGCGGTCCGGCCCCTGTGGCCCGGACTCCCTGCCTGGCATGACCCACCCTGGTCCGCCGGCGCGGCCTGCGCGCTTTCAATAGCGCACGGCCTACGAACATGAAACAGAAAACAGAAAGACAATGAACCAAGCACCCCGATTAGCACTGCTCACCCTTGCCCTCGGCCTGCTGGCCGGCTGTAACTCCCTCACGCGCCAGGCGCCGGTCGTCGAACGCACCGCAGTGCCGGCCTCGCATCCGCGTCCAGCCCCGGCGGTCAAGGCCGAAGAGCCGAAGGCGGACGACAAAGGCATGTACACCGTGCGCCGCGGCGACACCCTGCTGCGCATCGCGCTGGACTTCGGCCAGAACTACCGCGACATCGTCGCCTGGAACAACCTGGCCGACCCGGACGACATCAAGGTCGGCCAGACCCTGCGCGTGGAAGCGCCGGAGAAGGGCGAGCGCACCGCCAATATGCAGACTGCGCCGGTCCCGATGCCGCCGCCGGCCGCGCCGCCGCGCAAGACCGCGCCGCGCGCCGACAAGCAGCCGTATACCGAAGGCGCCGTCGCCAGCGCGCCGCAGTCGGGCGCGCGCGCCGACACCGTCGTACCGGCAGCGGCGCCGGCCCCGGCTGCGCCGTCCGGGGGCGTCTCCACCGGCAGCATCGTCAGCGCCAACGACAACGAGAAGCTGAGCTGGATGTGGCCGGCCGACGGCCGCATCGTCGCCACCTTCGACGAAGGCCGCAACAAGGGCATCGACATCGCCGGCAAACCGGGCCAGGCGGTGATGGCCGCCGGCGCCGGCAAGGTGATGTACGCTGGCAGCGGTATCCGCGGCTATGGTAACCTTGTTATCGTCAAGCACAGCAACAGCCTGCTGTCGGCGTATGCGCACAACCGCAAGATCGTGGTCAAGGAAGGCGACAACGTCTCCAAGGGGCAGATCATCGCGGAAATGGGCGATTCGGACGCCGACTCGGTGAAGTTGCATTTCGAGATCCGCCAACAGGGCAAGCCAGTCGATCCGTCGAGGTTCCTGCCCGGTAGATAAGGATGTATGACGCAGCCGCCGACGCACTCGCTGGATTCGCAGGATACGGACGAGTTTCCGGATGAACCGGAGAGCGACGGCGCGCTTGCGGCTGCCGACGGGGCCGAGGTCATCGCCCCCGTGCAGGAAGCCGAGACGGTCGACGAGCTGCGCAAGGTCCTGCAGGCCGAGCTCGCGACCGACACCACCCAGCACTACCTGAACCAGATCGGCACCCGCCCGCTGCTCACCGCGCAGGAAGAGGTGCAGGTGGCCACCCTGGCCAAAGCCGGCGACTTCGCCGCGCGCCAGAAGATGATCGAGCATAACCTGCGCCTGGTCGTCTCGATCGCCAAGCACTACATCAACCGCGGCGTGGTGCTGCTCGACCTGATCGAGGAAGGCAACATCGGCCTGATGCGCGCCATCGACAAGTTCGAGCCCGAGCGCGGTTTCCGTTTCTCCACCTACGCCACCTGGTGGATCCGCCAGAGCATCGAGCGCGCCATCATGAACCAGGCCCGCACCGTGCGCCTGCCGGTGCACATGGTGCGCGAACTGAACGCCGTCCTGCGCGCCAAGTACCACCTCGAAGCCCAGAAACACGACGGCAAGGAAGCCGCCGCCGAGGACATCGCCAGCCTGGTCGGACGGCCGGTGGAAGAAGTCCAGGACATCCTGGCCCTGTCGGAACACGCGGCCTCGCTCGACGCCCCGCTCGATAACGATCCGCAATCGAGCCTGATGGACATGCTGCCCGACGAAGGGGAGGCGATGCCCGATGCCCTGGCCGAGCACCATGAGATGACGCTGCTGGTGCGCGACTGGCTGGCGCGTTTGCCGGACAAGCAGCGCATCGTCGTCACGCGGCGCTTCGGGCTCGATAACGACGATCCGGCCACGCTGGAGACGCTGGCGGAGGAGATGGGGGTGACGCGCGAGCGGGTGCGGCAGATCCAGCAGGAGGCGCTCGTCAAGCTCAAGCGGGCGATGGCGGCGCGTGGGGTGGTGCGGGATTCCTTGCTGTAGCGGCTTCGGTTTGCAAACTTGGGCACCGGCCTGCGCCGGTGCGACGGTCTTGCGGATAACGGTGAATAAAGCACTAGCGTTATCCGACCACCTCACCAAACCAACGTCGTACGCGCCACTGGCGCCTACGACTTCCGGCGAAGGCCGGAACCCAATTTCAACCAGCCCATGCGTCGTCGCTCATCCCTTGAGGCCCGCCCCCAAAGTAGCGCCCCCTCTGTTTCCTTGCTATCATCGCGGGCTTACCTGCGAACTCCCCGCGCAGCCTGTCCTGCGCCTCATTCCCTTCTCCCACACACCATGCAAGAAATTTTCATCGACATCAAATCCCTGGATGCGGACGCCCGCGGCGTCGGCCATCTCGAGAACGAGGACGGCACGCCAGGCAAAGTGATCTTCGTCGAAGGCGCACTGCCGGGCGAACGCGTCAGCTTCGAGACGCTGCGCAAGAAGAAGAACTGGGAATCGGGCCGCATGGTCACCCTGCAGCGCGCCTCGTCGATGCGGGTGGAGCCGAAATGCCGGCACTTCGGCTACTGCGGCGGCTGCTCGATGCAGCACCTGGAGCCGTCGGCCCAGGTGGCGATGAAGCAGCGCGTGCTGGAAGATAATCTCTGGCACCTCGGCAAGGTGAAGTCCGAGATGATCATGCGCCCGATGTACGGCCCGACCTGGGACTACCGCTTCCGCGCGCGCCTGTCGGTGCGCCACGTGGCGAAGAAGGGCGGGGTGCTGGTCGGCTTCCACGAGCGCGCCTCGTCCTACGTCGCCGACATCACCTACTGCGAGATCCTGCCGGACCACGTGGCCCAGCTGATCGTGCCGCTGCGCGAATTCGTCGGCAAGCTGTCGATCTACAACCAGATGCCGCAGATCGAGGTCGCCATCGGCGAGGAGGTCACGGTGCTGGTGCTGCGCATCATGGCGCCGCTCACGCCCGCCGACGAGGCGTTGACGAAGGCCTTCGCCGACCAGTGGAACATCCAGTGGTGGCTGCAGCCCAAGGGCCCGGACACGGCTTACCCCTACTACCCGCTCGGCAAGGAGCTGTACTACACGCTGCCGGACTTCGGCATCAAGATGCCGTTCAAGCCGACCGACTTCACCCAGGTGAACCACCAGATCAACCGCGTGCTGGTGTCGAAGGCGCTGCGCTTGCTGGAAGTGCAGCCGAACGACCGCGTGGCCGACCTGTTCTGCGGCCTCGGCAACTTCACCCTGCCGCTGGCGACCCAGGCGCGCGAAGTGGTCGGCATCGAGGGCAGCACCGCGCTCACGACCCGCGCGCTCGAGAATGCCCAGGCCAACGGCCTGGCGGCCAAGACCTCGTTCTCGACCCGCAACTTGTTCGAAGTGACCAAGGAAGACCTGGTCGCCCTGGGCAAATTCGACCGCATGCTGGTCGACCCGCCGCGCGACGGCGCCATGGCCCTGTCGCTGGCGCTGGCCGACCTGCGCGAGACGCACGAGGCGTTGATGCCGCAGCGGATCGTGTACGTGTCCTGCAGCCCGTCGACGCTGGCGCGCGACGCGGGGATCCTGGTGCACAAGGCCGGCTATGTGCTGAAGAAGGCGGGGGTGTGCAATATGTTCCCGCATACGTCGCACGTGGAGTCGATTGCGGTGTTTGAACTGGGTGAGAAGCCGGTGGCTTCGGCTGTGGCGTTCGAAGTGCCGGCTGAGGTGGTGCAGTAAGCAAAATTGGGTTCCGGCGAATGCCGGAACCCAAGTTCGTAGCGTCCAGTTAGCCCAGGCAAACGCACGAAAAAAAGCCGACCACTGGTCGGCTTTCTCGTTCAGCGGGATGACGAATCAATCGTCGCTACCACCCGCAATACCCAGCAAACGCAGCAGGCTGGTGAAGATGTTGTACACATCCAGGTAGATCGACAGCGTGGCCGTGATGTAGTTGGTTTCGCCGCCGTTGACGATGCGCTGCACGTCGAACAGGATGAAGGCCGAGAAGATGCCGATCGCCATGATCGAGATCACGATCGACAGCACCGACATCTGCAGGAAGATGTTGGCGATACCGGCCAGGATCAGGACGATCACGCCGGCCATCAGCCAGCTGCCCATGCCCGAGAAGTCGCGCTTGGTGGTGGTGGCGATGCTGGCCATGACGGCGAACACGCAGGCGGTGCCGCCGAAGGCGGTCATGATCAGGGTGCCGCCGTTGCCGTAGCCCAGGGTGTGCTGCAGCAGGGGCGTGAGCATCAGGCCCATGACGAAGGTGAAGGCCAGCAGCAAGCCCAAGCCCACGGCCGAATCCTTGAATTTCTCGATCGCGAAGATGAAGCCGAAGGCGACCAGCATGAAGGCCAGGAAGCCGAGGCCGCCGATGCCGGCCATCAGGTTGAACGACACGCCGATGTAAGCGCCCAGCACGGTCGGGATCATCGACAGCGCGAGCAGCCAGTAGGTGTTACGCAACACATTGTTGCGGGGTGCGACCCGCGACCGTTTGGTCAGGTCGATGGTGCTTTGCGATGGGGTGTTGGGGAACATGGTGCCTCCGGTTGGTGGATGAGCGTCACTGTCAAAAATAGGGCCGCAAACTTAGCGGTCGCTTAAATTTCGGCTTAATGAGGACGAATTCTCGCCCCAACTCTAGCACTTTCCTTGCTAGTACCGCAATATCGGCTATATGAGGGATGTATGGTAAAATTAAAGGTTGATTGAGTCCCGAAATTCTACTTAAGTTCTTGATCCAAACCTTTCTTTTTATTGGAGTTTTTACATGGCAATCGAACGCACCCTGTCGATCATCAAACCGGACGCAGTTGCAAAAAACGTGATCGGCCAAATCTATAGCCGCTTTGAAGGCGCTGGCCTGAAGGTCGTCGCTGCTCGCATGACCCAGCTGTCGCAAGCCGAAGCCGAAGGCTTCTACGCCGTGCACGCCGCACGTCCGTTCTTCAAGGATCTGGTCAACTTCATGATCTCGGGTCCGGTCATGATCCAGGTGCTCGAAGGCGAAGGCGCGATCCTGAAGAACCGCGACCTGATGGGCGCAACCGATCCGAAGAAAGCCGACGCCGGCACCATCCGCGCCGATTTCGCCGACTCGATCGACGCCAACGCCGTGCACGGTTCGGACGCTGCCGAAACCGCTGCCGTGGAAATCGCTTACTTCTTCCCGGCACTGAACGTCTACTCGCGTTAATTAGAATGGGGGAGCGCATCCGGGGCGTTCCCCGGCAAATTTCCCCCGGACTAATTGAATGAGTAAGCTACCCGCCCGCAGCCCAGGGCTGGCGCGGGTAGCTTCGGAAACAAAAGGATTTCACCATGACGACGCTCACCAACCTGCTGGACTTCGATCCGGCGCAACTCATCGCCTACTGCGCCGAGCTGGGTGAGAAGCCGTTCCGCGCAAAACAGCTGCAACGCTGGATCCACCAGTTCGGGGCTCAAAACTTCGACGAGATGACCGACCTGGCCAAATCGCTGCGCGAAAAACTCAAGACCCGCGCCGAGATCCGGTCACCGGGCATCATCAGCGACAACACCTCGAGCGACGGCACCCGCAAATGGCTGGTCGACGTCGGCAACGGCAATGCCGTGGAAACCGTGTTCATCCCGGAAGAAAACCGCGGCACCCTGTGCATCTCGACCCAGGCCGGCTGCGCCGTCAATTGCCGCTTCTGCTCGACCGGCAAGCAGGGCTTCAACCGCAATCTCACCGTGGCCGAGATCATCGGCCAGCTGTGGATGGCGGAATTCGAGCTGCGCCGTACCAAGGGCATCGAGCCCGGCCCGAAGGGCGAACGCCAGATCACCAACGTGGTGATGATGGGCATGGGCGAGCCGCTGCTGAACTACGAGCCAACCGTCACCGCGCTCAAGATGATGCTGGACGATAACGCCTACGGCCTGTCGCGCCGCCGCGTAACCCTGTCGACCTCGGGCGTGGTGCCGAACATCGACAAGCTGGCGCAGGACGTGCCGGTCGCCCTGGCGGTGTCGCTGCACGCGTCGAACGACGCCCTGCGCGACATCCTGGTGCCGCTGAATAAAAAATATCCGCTGCGCGAGCTGCTGGCCGCCTGCAAGCGCTATCTCGAATTCGCGCCGCGCGACTTCATCACCTTCGAGTACTGCATGCTCGACGGTTTCAATGACAGCGACGAGCACGCGCGCGAACTGATCGCGCTGGTGAACGACCCGGTCGTCGGCGTGAACTGCAAGTTCAACCTGATCCCGTTCAACCCCTTCCCGGAATCGGGCCTGTTCCGTTCCAAGAACCCCCGCATCAAGGCCTTCGCCGAAGTGTTGATGAACGCCGGCATCGTGACCACCGTGCGCAAGACGCGCGGCGACGACATCGACGCCGCCTGCGGCCAGCTGGCGGGCGAGGTCAAGGACCGTACCCGCGTGGCCGAGCGCATGGGCAAGATGGCCGAATATCAAAAGAAGTTCGGCGCCGACTTCGGGCGCATCGTGGAGATTCCTTCCTGATGGGCCGCGCCGGCCGCGCAGCAGCAAGTCTCTTCGCCCTGGCAGTGCTGGGCGGATGCGCCAGCAATGGCGGGACCGGCGGCGGCGAACTGAAAACCGCGTCCGACCAGACCGCGGTGGAAAAGCGCGCCAACATCCGCATGCAGCTGGCGGTCGGCTATTACCAGAACGCCCAGTACGAAACCGCGCTCGACGAGGTCAAGCAGGCGATCGCGATCGACACCGGCTATGCCGAGGCTTACGGCCTGCGCGCCCTGATCTATACCGCGATGGGGCAGCTGCAGCTGGCCGACGACAACTACCAGCACGCGCTGCGCCTGCAGCCGAACAACCCGGACCTGGCCAACAACTACGGCTCCTTCCTGTGCCAGTCGCTGAACAAGCCGGCCCAGGCGATGCCGTACTTCGAACGCGCACTGAACAACCGCAGCTACCAGACCCCGGTCAGCGCGCTGGTGAACGCCGGCGTGTGCGGCATCCGCAACCGCAATTTCGAGGCCGCCGAGCGCCACCTGCTCGAGGCCCTGCGCTACAACCCCGACCTGCAGGCGACCAATGCCGGCCTGGCGCGGATCTATTACGAGCGGCGCGATTACCCGCGCGCCGGTTTTTTCATTAACCGCCTGATCGAGACGGCGAAACTCGACACGCTGCCGGCCGACACCTTGTGGCTGGCGCTGCGGGTGCAGCGCAAGCTGGGTGAACGGACGCATGAAGCGAGCCTGGCAGCCCAGCTGCGGCGCCGTTTCCCGGGATCGGCCGAGTACGCGGCTTTCGAGCGCGGCGCATTTGATGAGTGAGACGAGGAACATGAACGAGCATGCAGACCAGCCGGCAACCCCGGGCAAGGACACGGGCATTCCCGGCAAGACCCTGCAATCCCAGCGCGAAGCCATGGGCTGGAGCGTGGAGCAAGTGGCCGACCAGCTGAAGCTGGCCCCGCGCCAGATCCTGGCGCTGGAAGCGGGCAACTATGCCGCATTGCCGAGCCCGGCCGTGACGCGCGGCTTCGTGCGCGCCTACGCCAAGCTGCTCAAGATTGACGCCGCCCCGCTGGTCGCGATGATCGAGATGAACATGCCGCCGGAAGCGCAGGCGGGCGCCAGCAATGTGCGCCGCGAGCAGCGTCCGGCCTCGTTCTCGGAAAAGAGCCGCTTCCCGGTGGGCGGCAAGCGCAACAAGGTGCCGGCCGGCCTGATCGGCGGCGTCATCGTGCTGGCCGCCGCCGGCGCCGCGCTGTGGCACTTCGGCCTGCTGCCAGGCAGCAACCAGCCGGCGCCGCATAGCAATCCGGATGGCGCCGTGATCGAGACGCCGATGGCGACCCCGGGCGGCATCGCCCCGGCCGGCCAGGATGCGCTGCAGAGCCCGTCCGTTCCCCTGATTTCCGTGCCGGCGCCGGCAGCCGAAGGTGCAGCGCCTGGCGCCGCCCCGGCCACCACCCCGGCTGCGCCGGCGACCGCCCCGGCCACTGTGCCCGGCGCGACGGCGACCCCGGCCGCGCCTGCCGCGACGGCGCCCGCACCGGTCGCCGCGGCGCCTGTTGCCGCACCCGCGGCCGCCGGCGGCAATGCCCTGGTGCTGAACGTGCGCGAGGATTCCTGGATCGGCGTGCGTCCGGTCGGTGGCGGCAAGCCGCTGCTGTGGCGCGAGGTCAAGGCCGGCGCTACGGAAACCATCGACCTGGCCGGACCGGTCACCCTGACCGTCGGCAATCCGGGTGGTGTGACCGCGACCCTGCGTGGCGCCGCGGTCGGCCTGCAGGAAACGCCTGGCAAGAAATTCGCCCAAGTCTCCTTGAAGTAAGCAATGGAACAGAACATGAGTGAACCAATCCCGTCCGGCCCGCTGGCGCGCCGCGCCAGCCGCAAGGTCGCGGTCTCGCATGGCAACCGCACCGTCTGGGTCGGCGGCGACGCGCCGGTGGTGGTGCAGTCGATGACCAACACGGACACGGCCGACGCAATCGGCACCGCGATCCAGGTCAAGGAACTGGCGCGCGCCGGTTCGGAAATCGTCCGCATCACGGTCGATACCCCGGCCGCCGCCGCCGCCGTGCCGGCCATCCGCGAACAGCTCGACCGCATGGAAATCGACACCCCGCTGGTCGGCGATTTCCACTACAACGGCCACCTGCTGCTGCGCGACTATCCGGAATGCGCGCAGGCGCTGTCGAAATACCGCATCAACCCGGGAAACGTGGGGCAGGGCGCCAAGCGCGATACCCAGTTCGCCCAGATGATCGAGATCGCGGCCAAGTACGACAAGCCGGTGCGCATCGGCGTCAACTGGGGCTCGCTCGACCAGTCGCTGCTGGCGCGCATCATGGACGAGAACGCGTCGCGGGCGAATCCGTGGAGCGCCCAGGCCGTGATGTACGAAGCGCTCATCACCTCGGCGATCGAGAACGCCGTGCGGGCCGAGGAAGTCGGCCTGGCGCGCGACAAGATCATCCTCTCCTGCAAGGTGTCGGGCGTGCAGGACCTGATCGCGGTCTACCGCGAACTGGCGCGCCGCTGCGACTACCCGCTGCACCTGGGCCTGACCGAGGCCGGCATGGGCAGCAAGGGCATCGTGGCCTCGACCGCGGCCCTGTCGGTGCTGCTGCAGGAAGGCATCGGCGACACCATCCGCATTTCGCTGACCCCGGAACCGGGCGGCGACCGCACCCGCGAAGTGGTGGTCGGCCAGGAAATCCTGCAGACCATGGGCCTGCGCAAGTTCACGCCGATGGTGATCGCCTGCCCGGGCTGCGGCCGCACCACCTCGACCGTGTTCCAGGAACTGGCGGACAATATCCAGACCTTCCTGCGCGAGCAGATGCCGGAGTGGAAGAAGACCTATCCGGGCGTGGAAGCGATGAACGTCGCCGTGATGGGCTGCATCGTCAACGGGCCGGGCGAATCGAAGCACGCGAACATCGGCATCAGCTTGCCGGGCACGGGCGAATCGCCGGCGGCGCCGGTGTTTGTCGATGGGCAGAAGGTTGCCACCTTGCGCGGCGAGCGCATCGTGGAGGAGTTCAAGACCATCGTGCTGAACTACGTCCAGAAAAATTATGGGCGAGCCGGGGTTTCGGACGACATGTCGTCCGCCGGCGCAGCGACCCTGGCGTGAGCCGGGGGCTGTGGAGAGCTTGCAGAACCGCGGCTTGAAGCAGCGCCCAATACAGAAGTGAAAGAAATCATGTCCAAACCAGAAAAAATCGTCGCCGTCAAAGGCATGAACGACATCCTCCCGCAAGACGCACCGATGTGGGAGCTGTTCGAGAACACCGCCGAGACCATCCTGAAAAGCTACGGCTACCAGAAGATCGTCACCCCGATCGTCGAGGATACGAGCCTGTTCGCGCGCGCCATCGGCGCCGTGACCGACATCGTCGAGAAGGAGATGTACTCCTTCGAAGACTCGATGAACGGCGACCAGCTGACCCTGCGCCCCGAAGGCACCGCCGGCGCCGTGCGCGCCGTCATCGAGCATAACCTCGTCTACGACGGCCCCAAGCGCCTGTGGTACAAGGGCCCGATGTTCCGCCACGAGCGTCCGCAGCGCGGCCGCTACCGCCAGTTCTTCCAGTTCGGCGCCGAAGCCGTCGGCTTCTCGGGCCCGGACATCGATGCCGAGCTGATCATGCTGTGCCGCCGCCTGTGGGACGACCTCGGCCTGCAGAACGTGCGCCTGGAACTCAATTCGATCGGCAACGCCGACGAGCGCCTGCGCCACCGCGCCGAGCTGATCGCCTACCTGGAAAAGCACGAGGACATCCTCGACGCCGAGGCCAAGCGCCGCCTGCACAGCAATCCGCTGCGCATCCTGGACACCAAGAACCCGGCGATGCAGGACATGGTCAACGGCGCGCCCAAGCTGCTGGACTACCTGGGCGAGGAATCGCTGGCCCACCTCAACGGCCTGAAGAACATCCTAGACCGCAACGCCGTGCAGTACACCATCAACCCGCGCCTGGTGCGCGGCCTGGACTACTACAACCGCACCGTGTTCGAGTGGGTCACCGACGAGCTCGGCTCGCAGGGCACCATCTGCGCGGGCGGCCGGTATGACCCGCTGATCGAGCAGTTCGGCGGCAAGCCGACCCCGGCGGTCGGCTTCGCGATGGGCATGGAACGCATCATCGAGCTGATGAAGGGCCTCGGCGAAGCCCAGGCCCCGGCGCAGTGCGACGTCTACATGGTGCACCAGGGCGAAGGCGCGCAGATGCAGGCCTTCATCATGGCCGAGCGCCTGCGGGATGCCGGCCTGGATGTTGTGTTACATTGCGCAACGCCGGCCGGCGCGGGCAGCTTCAAGAGCCAGATGAAGAAGGCCGACGGCAGCGGCGCCGCCTTCGCCGTCATCATCGGCGAAGACGAGATGGCCAAGGGCCAGGCCGCCGTGAAATCCCTCCGCGGTGAAGCCGGCGAACAGCAGCAGGCCAGCGTCGCCTTCGAGGAACTGGTGGACCACGTGGTCGACCAGATCATCGGCGGCGGCGAGCACGACTGCGACGACGAGAACTGCGCGGAACACGGCCACCACCACCGTCCGTAACACCGATTCCCCACCGATCCACAACAACTACAACAGCAGAGTTACCATGGCATACGATCTCGAAGAACAGGAACAGATTGCTTCATTCAAGGCCTTTTGGGCCCGCTTCGGCAACATCATCCTCTGGGTGCTGATCATCGCCCTCGGTTCCTACGCCGGCTACAACTACTGGAATTCGCACAAGCGCAACCAGGCCGTCGAGGCCTCGGCGCTGTACGACGAGCTGCAGGTCTCCCTGGCCGCGAACGACAACGCCAAGGTCCAGCGCATCGCCGGCGACATCCAGAAGAAGTACGAAGGCACCGCCTACGCGCAGATGGCCGCCCTGGGCGCCGCCAAGACCGCGTTCGAGGCGAACGACCTGAAGACCGCCAAGGCGCAGCTGCAGTGGGCGGTCGACAAGGGCAACGACGAGTACAAGGCGGTCGCCAAGCTGCGCCTGGCCGGCGTGCTGCTGGACGAGAAGTCGTATGACGCCGCCCTGAAGCTGCTGAACGACTCGTTCCCGGCGGCCTTCTCGGCCGAAGTCTCGGACCGCAAGGGCGACGTGCTGGTGGCGCAGAACAAGCTGGCGGAAGCGCGCCAGGCCTACACTGCCGCCTACGCCGCGATGCCGAAGGAAAACCCGGGCCGCCAGCTGGTCCAGGTCAAGCTCGAAGCCATCGGCGGCAGCGTGCCGGCGGAGAAAGATGCGACAGCCGCAGACGAGGCGAAAGCAGCCGCGTAAAACCCCAGAATGAAGGCCCGCGCCCGCCGGCCAGGTGGGCGCGGGCTTATGTCCTCTAAAAGGTTAAAGAATATGCGTATTAGCAGCAAACTTGTTGGTGTTGGTGTACTGGCCCTGGTGACGGGCTGCTCGAGCATTCCGCAGCTGTCCTCGCTCAGCAAGCTCAATCCCTTCTCGTCCAAGAAGACGACCGACCAGCCGGCCGAGCTCGTCGAGCTGAAGGGCTCGATGGCGGTGCGCACCGCGTGGAAACTGGACATCGGCAAAGCCGGCGCCTACACCTTCTCGCCTGCGCTGGCCGGCAACACCGTGGTGGTGGCCAGCAACGCCGGTGACATCGCGCGCGTCGAAGCCGCCACCGGCAAGCTGCTGTGGCGCATCAAGGCGGGCACCGAGCTCGCCAGCGGCGTCGGCACCGACGGCAACCTGATCGTGGTCGGCGGCGACAAGGGCAAGCTGCTCGCCTTCGACATGGACGGCAAGAAGCTGTGGGATGCGCAACTCTCGAGCGAACTGCTGTCCTCGCCGGTGGTGGGACAGGGCATCGTGGTCGCGCGCAGCCTCGACAACCGCATCGTCGGCCTGGACGCCAAGACCGGCCAGGCCAAGTGGACCACCCAGCGCACCTCGCCGCCATTGACCCTGCGCACCGCGCCGGGCATGGTGGTGACCGGCACCGACGTGCTGGTGGCGCAGCCGGCCGGCAAGCTGTCGGCCCTGATCCTGGCCACCGGCGCGCCGCGCTGGGACCTGGAAGTGGGCGTCTCGCGCGGCGCCACCGAGCTGGAGCGCGTGACCGACATCGGCGGCTACCCGGTGCTGTTCGAATCCGACGTCTGCGCCGTGTCCTACCAGGGCCGCGTGGGCTGCTTCGAGGCGGCCAGCGGTTCGCAGCGCTGGACCCGCGACCTGTCGTCGCAGGCCGGCGTGGCGGTCGACCAGCTCTACGTCTTCGCACCCGACGACAAGGGTTCGCTGTTCGCCTATAACCGCGACACCGGCGCCAACGCCTGGAAGAACGACAAGCTGGCCTTCCGCCGCCTGTCGACGCCGGTGTCCTACGGCCGCGCGGTGGCGGTCGGCGACTACCAGGGCTACGTGCACTTCCTGTCGCGCGAAGACGGCTCTTTCCTGGCGCGCGCCGCCACCGACGGCAGCCAGATCATCGGCACCCCGCTGGTGGCCGGATCGCACCTGATTTTTCAAACACAAAATGGAACTGTGACCGCCATCGCGGTCGAATAGAATAAATACATGAAGCCGGTAATCGCACTCGTAGGTCGCCCCAACGTCGGGAAATCGACCCTGTTCAATCGCCTGACCCGTTCGCGCGACGCGCTGGTGGCCGACCTCCCAGGTCTCACCCGCGACCGCCACTATGGCGAGGGCCGGATCGGCGAGCGCCCCTTCCTGGTCATCGACACCGGCGGTTTCGAACCGGTGGCCAAGGAGGGGATCATGCACGAAATGGCGCAGCAGACGCGCCAGGCGGTGGCGGAAGCCGACGTCGTCGTGTTCATCGTCGACGGCCGCCAGGGCCTGACCCCGCACGACAAGACCATTACCGATTACCTGCGCAAGCAGAACCGCAAGGTCATGCTCGTGGTCAACAAGTCCGAGGGCATGAAGTACACCTCGGTCACCGCCGATTTCTACGAACTCGGCATGGGCGACCCGTACGTCATTTCGGCCGCCCACGGCGACGGCGTGCACGACCTGGTCAACGAGGCGCTCGACTTCGCCTTCGAGAATCGTCCGGACGAGGAAAACGAGGCGGAGCACCCGGACCACGGCATCAAGATCGCCATCGTCGGCCGCCCGAACGTGGGCAAGTCGACCCTGATCAACACCCTGGTCGGCGAGCAGCGCGTGATCGCCTTCGACATGCCGGGCACCACCCGCGACTCGATCGAAGTGCCGTTCGAACGCGACGGCAAGAAGTACACCCTGATCGACACCGCCGGTATCCGCCGCCGCGGCAAGATTTTCGAGGCCATCGAGAAATTCTCGGTCATCAAGACCATGCAGTCGATCTCGGACGCCAACGTGATCGTGCTGCTGCTGGACGCCCAGCAAGACATTTCCGAGCAAGATGCCCACATCGCCGGCTTCATCCTGGAATCGGGCCGCGCGCTGGTGGTGGCCGTGAACAAATGGGACGGCCTGCAGTCGGACGACCGCGACCAGGTTAAGATGGACCTCGACCGCAAGCTCGATTTCCTCTCCTTTGCCAAGACCCATTTCGTGTCGGCACTGAAGGGTACCGGCATCAGCCAGCTGATGAAGTCGGTGGACTCGGCATACGCCGCGGCGACCGCCAACCTGTCGACTCCGCGCCTGACGCGTGCGCTGCAGGAAGCGATCGAGAAGCAGGAACCGAAGCGCAAGGGCAGCACCCGTCCGAAGCTGCGCTACGCCCACCAGGGCGGCCAGAATCCGCCGATCATCGTCATCCACGGCAATGCCCTGGAAGCCGTCAGCGAGCCGTACAAGCGCTACCTGGAGAAGCATTTCCGCGACACCTTCAACCTCGTCGGCACCCCCGTGCGCCTCGAGCTGCGTACAGGCAAGAATCCATTTGCCAAGGAGCAGAAATAGGCCGGTGCAGTACGACAAAAAGTGGCGAAACAGGTTACAGTAGCTCAGGGCTTTCATTCGCTATAGCGGAATGTGGCCCAAGCACTTGAATTATGGCAAACCGCCATTACTTTTAAACTACAACAACATTACGGAGCTGTTATGAGCAACAAAGGGCAACTGTTACAAGACCCATTCCTGAACGCTTTGCGCAAGGAGCACGTCCCCGTCTCCATCTACCTGGTCAACGGCATCAAACTGCAAGGCCATATCGAGTCCTTCGACCAGTACGTCGTCCTGCTTCGTAATACCGTGACCCAGATGGTCTACAAGCATGCCATTTCCACCGTCGTCCCGGCTCGCGCCGTCAACCTTAACCTCGACTCCGAAGCCGAGTAAGGCCGATGGCTGACGCCCCCGGCAACACCTCCATGCGCGCAGCGCTGGTCGGCATCGACTTCGGTACTGGCGACTTCGGCGCCAGCCTGGAAGAGCTGTCCCTGCTTGCGCGCTCCGCCGGCGCCGATCCGATCACCACGATCACGGCCAAGCGCAGCAGTCCCGATCCCGCCCACTTCGTCGGCAGCGGCAAGGCCGACGAAATCAAGATGGCCTGCAAGGTCGATGGGATCGACATCGTCATCTTCAACCACGCCCTCTCGCCCGCCCAGCAGCGCAACCTCGAGCGCCGCCTGGAAGTGCGCGTGGTCGACCGCACCAGCCTGATCCTCGATATCTTCGCCCAGCGCGCCCAGAGCCACGAGGGCAAGCTACAAGTGGAACTGGCCCAGCTGCAGCACCTGGCCACGCGCCTGATCCGCGGCTGGACCCACCTGGAGCGCCAGAAGGGCGGTATCGGCCTGCGCGGTCCCGGCGAAACCCAGCTCGAGACCGACCGCCGCCTGATCGGTGAGCGCGTCAAGCAATTGCGCATCCGCCTGACCAAGCTGCGCAAACAGCACGAGACCCAGCGCCGCCAGCGCGGCCGCAACCAGACCTTCTCGGTCTCTCTCGTCGGTTATACCAATGCCGGCAAGTCGACCCTGTTCAATACGCTGACCAAGGCCGGCGTGTATGTTGCGAACCAGCTGTTCGCGACCTTGGACACCACCAGCCGCCGCCTGTACCTGGGCGACGAGGTAGGCAGCGTCGTGATCTCCGATACCGTTGGCTTCGTGCGCGAGCTGCCCCACCAGCTGGTGGCGGCGTTCCGCGCGACGCTCGAGGAAACCATCCATGCCGACCTGCTGCTGCACGTGGTCGACGGCAATTCGCCGGTGCGCATGGAACAGATCGAGCAGGTCAACGAGGTGCTGCGCGAGATCGGCGCCGATCACGTCCCCCAGATCCTGGTCTGGAACAAGATCGACGCGGCCGGGCTGGAGCCCGGGGTCGAGCGTGATGAGTATGATAAGATCAGCCGCGTTTTCATCAGCGCCCATAGCGGCGCCGGGCTGGACCTGCTGCGCGATGCGATCGTCGAGGCGGCCAAGGCCGCACGAGGCAACAACTACACCAACGAAGGGCAGGACGAGGCCGATGGCTTCGCCGAGGACGAGCCGGGTGGCGGTCTTCTCAGCGGTCCTGCCGACAATATGCCAACTTCCACCCAATTCGGGCCCCACTAGCCTATGCTCGTTTCTTTCCTCAAGCGTTGCGGCATCAAACTGTCGCTCAACGATCCACGTTGGGGCCATAAACCCCAGGGTGACCACAAGGCCCAGGAAGGCCGCCGGCCGGGTGAAGGCCCGCCCGACCTCGATCAACTCTGGCGCGACTTCAACGCGCGCCTGAACCGCCTGTTCGGCGCGCGCGGCAACGGCAACAACGGCGGCGACGGCGGCGGTCCTTACCGCGGCTCGAGCGGCGCCGGCATCACCGCCGGCGTCGTCGCCGTCATCGTCGGCCTGATCTGGCTGGCGAGCGGCGCCTTCATCGTGCAGGAAGGCCAGGTCGGCGTGGTCACCACCTTCGGCAAACTCAGCCACCGGACCGGCGCCGGCTTCAACTGGCGCTGGCCCTACCCGATCCAGGCCCACGAGACCGTCAACGTCTCGCAGATCCGCACCGCCGAGATCGGCTACCGCGCGAATGTCCGCAACAAGCAGCCGCAGGAAGCCCTGATGCTGACGGACGACGAGAACATCATCGACATCCAGTTCGCGGTCCAGTACACCCTGAAGGACCCGGTCCAGTGGTTGTTCAACAACCGCGACCAGGACGACAGCGTGCGCCAGATCGCCGAAACGGCCATTCGCGAAGTGGTCGGCCGCAGCAAGATGGACTTCGTGCTGTACGAGGGCCGCGAGAAGGTCGCGAGCGACGTGCACCAGATGATGCAGCAGATCGTCGACCGCTACGCGCTCGGCGCCCTGATCACCAACGTGACCATGCAGGCGGTGCAGCCGCCGGAGCAGGTGCAGGAAGCCTTCGATGACGCCGTGAAAGCCGGCCAGGACCGCGCCCGCGCCCGCAACGAAGGTGAGGCGTATGCCAACCAGGTGATCCCGCAGGCGCGCGGCCAGGCCTTCCGCCTGGCGCAGGATGCCGAAGCCTACCGCTCGATGGTGGTGGAAAACGCGACCGGTAACGCTTCGCGCTTCGACCAGGTGGTGGCCGCCTATTCGAAGGCGCCGCAAGTCACCCGCGACCGCATGTACATCGACACCATGCAGCAGATCTTCTCCAGCACCAGCAAGGTGATGGTCGATTCGCGCGCGGGCAATCCGATGATCTACCTGCCGCTGGATAAACTGATCGGGCAGGGCGCCGGCAACGACGGCGTGGGCAGCCGTTCCGGCCCGCAGCAGGTGCCGGCCGCGCCGCAGTCGAATGCGCCGCAGGACGTCATGCAAGCCATGGATTCGGTGCGTCATCGCGACAGCCGGAGCCGCGATTCCTCACGTGACCGGGAGAGCCGTTAATGAACCGCCTCGTAACTTTATTTGTGGCGGGCTTCATTGCCCTGATGCTGCTGTCCTCGACCGTGTTCGTGGTGGACCAGCGCCGCTTCGCCATCGTGTTCGCCCTGGGCCAGGTGCGTGACGTCATCACCGAACCGGGCCTGCACTTCAAGCTGCCGCCGCCGTTCCAGAACGTGATCTACCTGGACAAGCGCATCCTGACGCTGGACACGCCGGACGCCGACCGCTTCATCACCGCCGAGAAGAAGAACATCCTGGTGGATGCCTTCGTCAAGTGGCGCATCGTCGACCCGCGCCTGTACTACGTCTCCTTCAACGGCGACGAGAACCGTGCACGTGACCGCATGTCGCAGATCATCAAGGCGGCCCTGAACGACGAAATCACCAAGCGCACCGTGCGCGAAGTGATCTCGGGCGAGCGCGGCCGCGTGATGGAAGCGGTGAAGGAAAAGGTCGTGGCCGAAGCCAAGGAGATCGGCGTCGGCGTGGTGGACGTGCGTTTGAAACGTGTCGACTACATCGACCAGATCAACAACTCGGTGTACGAACGCATGAAGGCCGAGCGCGTGCGCGTGGCCAATGAGCTGCGTTCGACCGGTGCTGCGGAATCCGAACAGATTCGCGCGGATGCGGATCGCCAGCGGACCGTGATCATTGCCGAGGCATTCCGCGAGGCGGAGAAGATCAAGGGTGATGGGGACGCGAAGGCGACGGCGATTTATGCGGAGTCGTTCGGGAAGAATCCGGAGTTTGCGAAGTACTATCGTTCGCTGGAGGCGTATCGCGCTACCTTCAAGAATCGCGGCGACGTGATGGTGGTGGATCCGAATTCGGAGTTCTTCAAGTATTTCAAGCAGCCGGGTTCGAAGTAAGCGCTAGTGGTTTGCCGGCAGAAATTGGATCCCGGCCTTCGCCGGGATGACGGTTTTAAGGATTGTGGTGTCAGGAGTCGATAACTCCACTCATCCACGGACAAAAGACAACGTCATCCCGGCGCAGGCCGGGATCCAAGTTTACGTAGTACAGTGTTAACTCTTCAGTATAGACAAGCGCCGCACAGTGGCACTTTGGCAACCCTGAAAGGCTGTCAAAACCATATCCCCGTCCTGCACCTCCCCATTTTCGGGTAAAATCACCGATTCGGCGCTCGCACCGTGCGCCAGCACGCCTGTGCGTTTGTCATTGTTCTTAATAACAACTCCTTCGCTGTCTGCCCATGCCGAACTGGCTTCTGCCTGAAAATATCGCCGATGTCTTGCCGTCCGAAGCGCGCAAGATCGAGGATCTGCGCCGCAAGATGCTCGATACCTTCCGCCTCTACGGTTACGAGCTGGTGATGCCGCCGCTGCTCGAGTATGTCGAGTCGCTGCTGGCAGGCGCAGGGCAGGACACCGAGCTGCGCACCTTCAAGGTGGTCGACCAGATTTCCGGGCGCCTCCTGGGCCTGCGCGCCGACATGACCACCCAGGTGGCGCGCATCGACGCCCACCTGCTCAACCGCGACACCGTCACCCGCCTGTGCTACGCCGGCAGCGTGCTGCATACCCGTCCGTCGGGCCTGCACGCCACCCGCGAACCGATCCAGATCGGCTGCGAGATCTACGGCCACGCCGGCCTGGAAGCCGACGCCGAGATCCAGGAACTGGCCCTGTGTGCGCTGGCCCTGGCCGGCTTCGACAGCGTGCGCCTGGACTTGTGCCACGTCGGCATCCTGCGCGCCGTCCTGGCCGAAGACCCGGCCGCGCGCCGCGACGAAGCCCAACTCATCGGCCTGCTGCGCGCCAAGGATGCGCCGGGCCTGGACGAGTTCACGCAGCATTACGCGCTTGACACCCGCAAGGCCCTGATGGCGCTGCCGCAGCTGTACGGCGACGTCGGGGTGCTGGCGCGTGCGAAAGAGGAACTGCCGGCGCTGCCGGGCATCACCCGCGCGCTGGCCGAATTGGCGGCATTGGCGGCGAGCGCCATCGGCCGGGCCGAAGTGGCGATCGACCT
The DNA here is from genome assembly GCF_021044825.1 of Massilia phyllostachyos. Lineage (GTDB taxonomy): Bacteria > Pseudomonadota > Gammaproteobacteria > Burkholderiales > Burkholderiaceae_D > Telluria > Telluria phyllostachyos. Next base: position 1,550,953 of record NZ_JAJNOC010000001.1, read on the forward strand.
GGCCGATCTGCGCGGCTACCAGTACGAAAGCGGCGCCATGTTCGCGCTCTATGTGCCGGGCCTGCCGAACGCGGTGGCGCGGGGCGGGCGCTACGACCACGTCGGCGAGGCCTTTGGACGTGCGCGTCCGGCGACCGGCTTCTCGCTCGACCTGCGCGAACTGGCGCGGCTGCTGCCGACCGCCGAGCGCAAGCATTCGATCCGCGCGCCCTGGGGCAATGCGCCGGAACTGAAGGAAAAAATCGCTGACCTGCGCAAGGCAGGCGAAGTCGTGATCCAGTCCATGCCGGGTCACGACAATGTTCAGGACGAGTTCGAGTGCGACCGCGTGCTCGTCCTCGAAAACGGAAATTGGATTCTCAAAAACTTAGGTTAAGTGATGTCAAATACTAACGTGGCAAAGAACGTCGTCGTCATCGGCACCCAATGGGGCGATGAGGGCAAGGGCAAGATCGTCGACTGGCTGACCGACCATGCGGCCGGCGTCGTCCGTTTCCAGGGCGGCCATAACGCCGGTCACACCCTGGTGATCAAGGGCCAGAAGACCGCGCTGCAGCTGATCCCGTCGGGCATCATGCGCGAAGGCGTGGCCTGCTACATCGGCAACGGGGTGGTCGTCTCGGTCCCGGACGTGATGCGCGAAATCGACAAGCTGCAAGCTGCCGGCGTCGAAGTCGCCTCGCGCCTGAAGATCTCGGAAGCCTGCCCGGTCATCCTGCCTTACCACGTCGCCATCGACAAGGCGCGCGAAGCCAAGCGCGGCGAGAACAAGATCGGCACCACCGGCAAGGGCATCGGCCCGGCCTACGAAGACAAGGTGGCGCGCCGCGCGATCCGCATCGCGGACATGCTCAACGAAGAGCGCTTTGCCGAGAAACTCAAGGAAAACCTGGAGTACCACAACTTCGTGCTGGTGAACTACCTGGGCGGCGAAGCGATCGACTTCCAGAAGACCTTCGACGACGCGATGGCGCTCGTCCCGCGCCTGCGTCCGATGGTCGGCGACGTCTCGTCGGCACTGTACGCGGCCCACAAGGCTGGCGGCAACCTGCTGTTCGAAGGCGCGCAGGGTTCCCTGCTCGACGTCGACCACGGCACCTACCCGTTCGTCACCTCGTCGAACTGCGTCGCCGGTAATGCTGCTGCCGGCGCCGGCGTCGGTCCGGGCATGCTGCACTACATCATGGGCATCACCAAGGCCTACACCACCCGCGTCGGCTCGGGCCCGTTCCCGGCCGAACTGCCGACCGACCAGGGCGTCGGCGAGCACCTGTCGCGCGTGGGCCACGAGTTCGGCACCGTCACCGGCCGCGCCCGCCGCTGCGGCTGGTTCGACGCCGCCCTGCTGCGCCGCTCGGTGCAGATCAACGGCGTGTCGGGCATGTGCCTGACCAAGCTGGACGTGCTGGACGGCCTCGAGTCGCTGAAGCTGTGCACCGGCTACACCGTCGATGGCCGCAATGTCGACATCTTCCCGGTCGGCGCCGAAGAAGCCGCGCGCTGCCAGCCGGTGTACGAAGAAATGCCGGGTTGGCTTGACTCGACCGTCGGCGCCAAGTCGATGGAAGACCTGCCGGCCAACGCCCGCGCCTACATCAAGCGCATCGAAGAACTGGTTGGTATCCCGATCGACATGGTGTCGACTGGTCCGGACCGCGAAGAAACCATCGTGCTGCGCCATCCGTTCGCAGCCTGATCAATAAAAATAGGAATAGCCTGAAAATGAACACCCCTGCATCGACCGACAAGGACCTCTGGGTTTCGTGGGACGAGTACAACCGCCTGGTCGAGCGCCTCGCGCTGCAAGTGTATGAATCGAACTGGAAGTTCGACATGGTCCTGTGCCTGGCGCGCGGCGGCGTGCGTCCTGGCGACGTGATCTCGCGCATCTTCGACGTGCCGCTGGCGATCCTGTCGACCAGCTCCTACCGCGAAGAAGCCGGCACCAAGCAAGGCAACCTGGACATCGCCAAGTACATGACGATGACCAAGGGCCCGCTGGCCGGCCGCATCCTGCTGGTCGACGACCTGGCGGATTCGGGCGTGACCCTGCAGAAGGTGCGCGAGCACCTGCAGACCAACTACCCGGACGTGAGCGAAGTGCGTTCGGCCGTCATCTGGGTCAAGGGTACTTCGGCGTTCAAGCCGGATTACCACCTGGAAGACCTGCCGCACAATCCGTGGATTCACCAGCCGTTCGAGGACTACGACGGCCTGCGTCCGCACCAGCTGTCGGCGTGGATGAAGAAGTTCGAAAAGTAATTTGCTTTAGTCCGCAAGGGCAAAGCGAACGGGCAGGGAAGGCGCAAGCCTTTCCTGCCCGTTCTGCTTTCTGGCGGCCTCTCTCGTGAAGGGGCGTCCGCGGCGCGCGATGCAGCTCCGGTCGTGGCAGAGGTTCTGGGCGGCGCGGGAATGTCTCGGTGGAGTGCTTCCATCGTAGATGCAGGCAGCGAAAAGGTGCTTTCAAAGTTTTATTCCTTTCTGCATCTTATAGGAGAATCTTCTATGATTTGGATTGGATATAGTTGAATCTTCTATATAGCGAAGGAAGTGGCATGAAAGACGGCCAGTTGGACGAAATCGACCGCAAAATCTTGCGCACCTTGCGTACGGATGGGCGCATCAGTAACCAGGACCTGGCAGTCAGCGTCCACCTGTCGCCGACCGCTTGCTGGAACCGCGTGCGTGCGCTGGAAGAGGGCGGCTTCATCGAGGAGTACGCGGCGATTCTCTCTCAGCGCGCGCTGGGACTGCCCGATACCGTCATCATCGAGGTCACGCTCGAGCGGCATGACGAGGACATGCTGGAGCGCTTCGGCGAGGCGCTGGCGCGGTTGCCGGAGGTGATGGAGGCCAGCCTGCTGACCGGCGACTACGATTACCTGATCAAGGTGGCGGTGGCCGGGACCGAGGGATACGAGCGCTTCCTGCGCCAGCGTCTGTACAAAATTCCCGGTATCCGGCATAGCCGCTCGACGTTCGTCTTGCGTACCCTGAAGCGTACGCACTCCGTCGAACCGTAGAGGGTGTGAAAAAACGGCGATGGCAAGGCGCCGAGTCGAAGACAGTACACTCCTACGGCGAGACGAGGCAACGCAGCCATCGACGAATTTTTCACACCCTCCTGTAAAATGCGGCGCTACCTGTCTAGTCAACTTCAACAATAAGAACCATGACCCAAAGCTTCTTCCAGACCTTTATCCTGCTCATCCTCGTCACCGACCCCTTTGGCAATATCCCGATCTTCGTCGCCGCCCTGAAAGACGTCCCGATCGAACGGCGCAACAAGATCGTGATCCGCGAATGCGCGATCGCCTTTCTGCTGCTGCTGGTCTTCATGTTCTTCGGCCAGCACTTCCTCGAGGCGCTGCATCTGAGCCCGGTCGCGCTGCGGATCGGCGGCGCCGTCATCCTCCTGATGATCGCGATCCGCATGATCTTCCCGCACCCGGACGGCGTGCTGGGCCGCAACGAGCACGGCGAGCCCTTCATCGTGCCGCTGGCCATCCCCGCGCTGGCCGGCCCTTCTGCGCTGGCGACCGTGCTGCTGTTCACCTCCGGCAGCATGACCGACACCCTGGTGCACGTGGCGGCCCTGGCCGCGGTCGGCGTGGTGTGGCTGGCGGTGTTCCTGTCGGCCGAGCGCCTGCAGCAGAAGCTCGGCCCGCAGGTCATGACGGCCTTCGAGCGCCTGATGGGCCTGATTTTGACCGCCATGTCGGTCGAGATGCTGCTGGGCGGAATCAGGGAGTTCGTGAAGACCCTCTAACGCCTTCTGTGCGGGGCGAATGTCACATTTCTGGCAAACTTTTGTCATCACGACCACAACGGCCCTGACCGCATCGCCAGAAGTATGAAAACCGAGCACGCGACACCCTCCGAATGGCTGCCCTTCCTCAGCGGAGGCGGCCAGATGGGAGCCATGATGCGGGCGCACGACTGGTCGACGTCGCCGCTCGGCCATCCGCGCAACTGGCCTCAGGCCCTGCGCACCACGGTCGGGCTCATGCTCAACTCGAAGTTTCCAATGTTCGTGGCCTGGGGGCCGGATCTGGGCTTCCTGTACAACGACACCTACGCCAACATCCTCGGTGACAAGCACCCGGCGGCGCTGGGCAGCCGCTTCCACGACATCTGGCGCGAGATCTGGGACGACATCCATCCACTGATCGTGCGTGCTCTGAAGGGCGAGGCGACCTACCAGGATCGCATGCCGCTGCGCATGAACCGACACGGCTACGACGAGGACACCTGGTTCCGCTTCTCCTATTCGCTGGTGCGCGACGAAGACGGCGACGTGGCCGGCATGTACTGCGCCTGCGTCGAGATGACCGGCGAGGTGATGGCTGAGCGCTATCGGGAGGAAGAGAACCAGCGCCTGATGACGCTGTTCGAGCAGGCGCCCGGTATCATCGCCGTACTACGCGGCCCGGACCACGTGTTCGAGCTCACCAACCGCTCCTACCTTCAGCTGATCGGCCAGCGCGAACTGATCGGCAAGCCCGCGCGCGAAGCGATTCCCGAAGTGGCCGGGCAGGGCTTCTTCGAACTGCTCGATCAGGTCTACACTTCGGGCGAGACCTTTGTCGGCCATGCGGTGCCGCTGCGCGTGCAGCGCGAAGCCGACGGGCCGCTGGAAGAGCGCTTCATCGACTTCGTCTATCAACCGATCCGCGGGCCGAAGGGCGACGTCGAAGGTATCTTTGTCGAGGGCAGCGACGTCACCGTGCGCAAGCGCGTGGAGGACGAGCTGCGCGCCGCCAACCGCCAGAAGGACCAGTTCCTCGCCATGCTGGCGCACGAGCTGCGCAACCCGCTGGCGCCGATCACCACCGCGGCCCAGCTCCTGCAGCGCGGGAACATGGACCCGCAGCGCATGCGCCACGCCAGCGACATCATCGCGCGCCAGGCCGAGCACATGACCTCCCTGGTGAACGACCTGCTCGACGTCTCGCGCGTGACGCGCGGCCTGGCCACCATCGAGAAGGACGAGCTGGACGTGGCCGACATCGTCCACGGCGCGGTCGAGCAGGTGCGCCCGTTGCTGGATGCGCGGCGCCATGTGCTGCGGCAGGAGACCGCGATTGAGGCGCTGCACGTGCGCGGCGACCGTACGCGCCTGGTGCAGGTGGTCTCGAACATCCTGAACAACGCCGCCAAGTACACGCCGCCCGGCGGCCAGCTCGTGCTGCGCACGCGGCGCGACGGTGACGAAGCGGTGATCTCGGTGTGCGACAACGGCCAAGGCATCGATCCGCAGGTGCTGCCGTATATCTTCGACCTGTTCACCCAGGCCGAGCGCACGCCCGACCGCTCGCAGGGCGGCCTCGGGATCGGTCTCGCATTGGTGAAGAGCCTGGTGGCCCTGCACGGCGGACGGGTCGCGGCGACCAGCCCCGGCCTGAACCAGGGCAGCGAGTTCTCGATCCGCCTGCCGGTGCTGCAGGATGCGCCGGCGCCGGCTGCGGAACAGGACGGCGCACACCCGGCCACGGGGCCGGTGCGGGTGCTGGTGGTCGACGATAACGCCGACGCCGCGCAGATGCTGGCGACCCTGCTGGAGGCGCACGGCCACGCGGTCAGCGTCGAGTACGACGGCACCGCGGGCTATGCGCGCGCCCTGCGCGAGCGGCCCGAGGTCATGCTGCTCGATATCGGCCTGCCCGACCTCGACGGCCACGAACTGGCGCGCCGCCTGCGCGCCACGCCGGAAACCGCGAACGCGGTGCTGGTGGCGCTGACCGGCTACGGCCAGAGCGACGATCGCGACCGCGCGCGCGAAGCGGGCTTCGACCGTCATCTGGTGAAGCCGGCCGACCTGTCCGAACTGCTGCGCATCCTGGCGCAGGTGCGCGATCCGGCCGCGCGCTGACTGTCGAAAGGAGGGGGAGAATCGAAGTAGGGTGGACCGGGCCACGAGAGGCGGCTCTGCCGTCCGCGCGTTCAACTAACGGTTGAGCAGACGTATCGTCCGTTCAAACGCTGGTTGAACGCGTGGGCGGAGGACCGCGGGGCCGCCCAGGCCCACCCTACGAAAACCCGGTAGCACCGGGTTTATTTGCCGAGCATCGAGACCACGTTGTCGGCCCCCGGCGCGCCGAATGCCTGCTGCTTGAGCACATGCAGCTGATCCCGCACCTGCGCCGCTTTCTCGAACTCGAGGTTCTTGGCGTGGTCCACCATGAGCTTCTCGAGGCGCTTGATCTCCTTGCTGATCTGCTTCTCGCTCATCGACTCGACCTTGGCCGTCGCCGCATCTTCCTGGATGCCCTCGACCATCGCCTTCTGCGCCGCATTGCTGTAGACGCCGTCGATCATGTCCTTGATCTTCTTGTTCACGCCCTTCGGCGTGATGCCGTTCGCCTCGTTGAAGGCGATCTGCTTGGCGCGGCGGCGTTCGGTCTCGTCGATCGCGCGCTTCATCGAGTCGGTCATCTGGTCGGCGTAGAGGATCGCGACGCCGTTCAGGTTACGCGCCGCACGGCCGATGGTCTGGATCAGCGAGCGTTCGGAACGCAGGAAGCCTTCCTTGTCCGCGTCCAGCACCGCCACCAGTGACACTTCCGGCAAGTCCAGGCCTTCGCGCAGCAGGTTAATGCCGACCACCACGTCGAAGGTGCCCAGGCGCAGGTCGCGCAGGATCTCCACGCGCTCGACCGTCTCGATATCGCTGTGCAGGTAGCGCACCTTGATGCCGTGGTCGCTCAGGTATTCGGTCAGCTGCTCGGCCATGCGCTTGGTCAGCGTCGTCACCAGCACGCGCTCGTCCTTGGCGATGCGGTCGGTGATCTCGCTCATCAGGTCCTCGACCTGCGAGCGGGCCGGCTTGACGATGACCTTCGGGTCGACCAGGCCGGTCGGGCGCACCACCTGCTCGACCACGTTGTCGGCCTTTTCCTTCTCGTACTCGGCCGGCGTCGCCGAAACGAAGATGGTCTGGCGCATCTTGTTCTCGAACTCCTGGAATTTCAGGGGCCGGTTGTCGAGCGCCGAGGGCAGGCGGAAGCCGTAGTCGACCAGGTTCACCTTGCGCGAACGGTCGCCGTTGTACATCGCGTTGAGCTGGCCGATCATCACGTGCGACTCGTCCATGAACATGAGCGCGTCCTTCGGCAGGTAGTCGATCAGGGTCGGCGGCGGTTCGCCCGGCATCGAGCCGGACAGGTGGCGCGAGTAGTTCTCGATGCCCTTCGTGAAACCGATCTCGGCCAGCATCTCGAGGTCGAAGCGGGTGCGCTGTTCCAGGCGCTGCTCTTCGATCAGCTTGTTCTCGTTGCGGAAGTACTCGAGGCGGTCGCGCAGCTCGGCCTTGATCGACTCCACCGCGCGCAGCACGGTCGAACGCGGGGTGACGTAGTGCGAGCCCGGGTACACGGTGAAGCGCGGGATCTTCTGGCGCACGCGGCCCGTCAGCGGGTCGAACAGCTGCAAGGATTCGATCTCGTCGTCGAACATCTCGACGCGGATCGCCAGTTCCGCGTGCTCCGCCGGGAAGATGTCGATGGTGTCGCCGCGCACGCGGAAGGAGCCGCGCGAGAAATCCATCTCGTTGCGGGTGTACTGCATCTGGATCAGGCGCGCGATGATGTCGCGCTGCGCCACCTTGTCCTTGTGGCGCAGGGTCAGGATCATCTTGTGGTATTCGTTCGGATTACCGATACCGTAGATCGCCGACACGGTGGCCACGATGACCACGTCGCGCCGCTCCATCAGCGACTTGGTGCACGACAGGCGCATCTGCTCGATGTGCTCGTTGATCGACGAGTCCTTTTCGATGAACAGGTCGCGCTGCGGCACGTAGGCTTCCGGCTGGTAGTAGTCGTAGTAGGAGACGAAGTACTCGACCGCGTTCTGCGGGAAGAATTCGCGGAACTCCGCATACAGCTGGGCCGCCAGCGTCTTGTTCGGCGCGAAGATGATGGCCGGGCGGCCGGCCTGCGCGATGGTATTGGCCATCGTATAGGTCTTGCCGGAACCCGTCACGCCGAGCAGGGTCTGGTACATCAGGCCGTCGTTGATGCCCTCCACCAGGCCGGCGATCGCGGTCGGCTGGTCGCCCGCCGGCGGGAAGGGCTGGTGCAGCTTGAAGGGCGATCCGGGGAAGGTGAGGACGGTCGGCTCGGGGGCATTTGCGATGGATAAATCTGCCATACTTTCAGACCTTTGCTAGAATGGGAGTCCACTTGACGCAGTGCAGCACTGCCGTCAACGTCTATACAACCGCTGCGAACCCACCGACAAACTCACTCAGTAAAGTTTAGTCTATCACGATGACTTCCACAGCCTCCGCCAGCCTCTTCGGCGCCATCGACATGGCGCCCCGCGACCCGATCCTGGGCATTACCGAAGCATTCAACGCCGACACCAATCCGGCCAAGATCAACCTGGGCGTCGGCGTCTACTATGACGATAATGGCAAGGTGCCTTTGCTGCAGTGCGTGCGGAAGGCGGAAGCGAAGCTGATGGAGCAGCCGGCTCCGCGTACCTACCTGCCGATCGAAGGCCTGGCAGCGTACGACAAAGCCGTGCAAGAGCTGGTATTTGGGGCCGACAGCGCCGTAATTCAAGAGAAGCGCGCGATCACCGTGCAGGCCCTCGGCGGCACCGGCGCATTGAAACTGGGCGCCGATTTCCTCAAGCGCTTCGCACCGGGTTCCGAGGTCTACATCAGCGATCCGAGCTGGGAAAACCACCGCGCGCTGTTCGAAGGCGCGGGCTTCACGGTCAACAACTATGCTTACTATGACGCCGCCACCCACGGCGTGAACTTCGAGGGCATGCTGGCCGCGCTTAAGGCCATGCCGCAGGGTTCGATCGTGGTGCTGCACGCCTGCTGCCACAACCCGACCGGCGCCGACCTGAGCCAGGACCAGTGGAGCCAGGTGATCGATGCTGTCGTCGCCGGCGGCCTGGTGCCCTTCCTCGACATGGCCTACCAGGGCTTCGGCGCGGGCATCGCGGAAGACGGCGCCGTGGTGCGCCGCTTCGCCGAGAAGAACATTCCGCTGCTGGTGTCGAACTCGTTCTCAAAATCGTTCTCGCTGTACGGCGAACGCGCCGGCGCGCTGTCGATCGTCGCGACCAGTGCCGAGGAAGCGGCGCGCGTACTGTCGCAACTGAAGCGCGTCATCCGTACCAACTACTCGAACCCGCCGACCCATACCGCCAAGGTGGTCGCGATGGTGCTGTCGACGCCGGAACTGCGTCAGCTGTGGGAAGAGGAACTGGCCGGCATGCGCGTGCGCATCAAGGAAATGCGCAACCTGATGGTCGAAAAGCTGAAGGAAAAGGCGCCAGGCCACGACTTCGACTTCGTGCGCGAGCAGGTCGGGATGTTCTCGTACTCGGGCCTGACCAAGGAGCAGGTCGGCAAGCTGCGCGACGAGTCGATCTACGCCGTGGACACCGGCCGCATCTGCGTCGCCGCGCTGAACTCGACCAATCTCGACCGCGTCGTTGACGCCGTCGCAAAAGTTCTTTAAAATCTTGGCTCTTCGGAACTGACCGCAAGTTGATTCCGAAGAGCAGCAAAAGTGGCTGCACGGCACGTTCAAATTTGACAGCGTGTCACTGCAAACATATAATGCTGTCATCAATTCCCTGATAGCTCAGTCGGTAGAGCGACGGACTGTTAATCCGCAGGTCCCTGGTTCGAGTCCAGGTCGGGGAGCCAGAATTCGGAAGGCCACATCGCAAGATGTGGCCTTTTTTGTTATGGCGTCTGCTAGGCTGGCAATCTCTTTTCATCAGGACTGTAATGTGAAGCATTTACCAAAGAGCAAAAGCATCGCCATCGGCAAGCAGGTGCTGCGCTTCTCGATGTCCGGCCAGGGTCAGCCGACCATCGTCATGATCAATGGGGCGGGTGGGCCGCTGGAAGGGTGGCACAAGCTGTATCCCGACATCGAGGCGCTGGGGGCGGTGGTCAGCTACGACCGTCCCGGCGTCGGCGCCAGCCCGCCTCCGAAGGAGCCGCAGGTCGGCACCACGGTCGTGATGCAGCTGCGCGCGCTGCTGCGCGAGATCGCGGCAAAGCCGCCGTTCCTGCTGGTCGCGCATTCCTTCGGCGGGCTGCATGCGAACCTGTTTGCGCGCGTGTATGCGGCTGAAACCTGCGGCGTGCTGTTCCTGGAAGCGACGGCGCCGGATGACGTGGCGAAGCTGAAGCAGTATCGGTCGGCCATGCAGCGCGCGGTGGCGGGGTTGCTGGACCGGGTGGCGCCGCCGGATGCGAACGACGAGATCGGCAATGAAGACGAGACCGTGGCGGAGATTGCGGAAGCGCCGGACTTTCCGCCGGTTCCCGTGACCGTGATCTCGGGCGGCAGGCGCTTGCCGCGCTGGATGGTGTCGAGTGCCTCGGTCGAGGAGCGTTCGCGTAACCAGGAAGGGCTGGCGCGGCTGTCGCCCTTGGGCCAGCGCGTGATCGCGCAGAAGAGTGCGCATTTTCCGCAGATGACCGAGCCGCAGCTGGTGCTGGATGCGTTGAAGAAGCTGATCACGCGGCTGCCGGACTAGAAATCTTGCTCAGCTATTCGCGAAATCGAAAAGCGCTGCTATAATACGGCCTCTAATCCCTGATAGCTCAGTCGGTAGAGCGACGGACTGTTAATCCGCAGGTCCCTGGTTCGAGTCCAGGTCGGGGAGCCAGAATATGGAAGGCCGCATCGTGAGATGCGGCCTTTTTCGTTTGCGCCGCCAGAATGCGGCCCCGACGTTTGAATTCTCTTCAGCCCAACTCGTCGTTCCGGCGCAGGCCGAAGGAATGCCACTGGCATTCCTTCGCCCAATTTCCCTCGCAAACCCCGATCCATCCGAAGCGCCCGTCACTAATCAACAGAATTGGGCCCCGGCCTCCGCCGGGGCGACGTTGGTTGAGCTAACGGTCTGTAAGGCAGTGCGACTTCGGATTTGCTAGCGAGCGCGCCGCTCAGCGAACAACCGGCTTGACCCGCGACGCCGCCTCCAACGCCCGTTGCCGCGCCGTATCCACATCCCCAGCAGTCGCCAACGCCACCCCCATCCTCCGCCGCGCAAACGACTCCGGCTTCCCAAACAACCTCAACTCCGCCCCCGGCACCCGCAGCGCATCCGCCACGCCCTCGAACGCAATCCCCGCAGCTTCATGCTGCCCATAGATCACCGCCGACGCCCCCGGCGCCCGCAGCGCCACATCCACCGGCAAGCCGAGGATCGCCTTGGCATGCAGCTCGAACTCGCTCTGCACCTGGCTCGCCATCGTCACCATCCCGGTGTCGTGCGGACGCGGGCTCACTTCCGAGAACCACACCATGTCGCCCTTCACGAACAGCTCGACGCCGAACACGCCGCAGCCGCCCAGGTTGGCCGTCACCTTGCCGGCGATGTCGCGCGCGCTCGCCAGGGCCGCGGGGCTCATCGGATGCGGCTGCCACGATTCGACGTAGTCGCCCTGCACCTGCTTGTGGCCGATCGGCTCGCAGAAGCTGGTTTCGATTTCGCCGTTCGCATCGAGCGAACGCACCGTCAGCAGCGTGATCTCGTAGTCGAAGTCGATGAAGCCTTCCGCGATCACGCGGCCCGCATCGACGCGGCTGCCGCTGGCCGCATACTCCCACGCCTGCGCCACGTCGCCCGCGTTGTCGAGCTTCGACTGGCCCTTGCCCGACGACGACATCACCGGCTTGACCACGCAGGGGAAGCCGACCGCTTCGCAGGCCTGCTGCAGTTCTTCCAGGCTGCTGGCGAAACGGTAGGGCGAGGTCGCCAGGCCGAGTTCCTCGGCGGCCAGGCGGCGGATGCCTTCGCGGTTCATGGTGAGCAGCGCCGCGCGCGCGGTCGGGATGCAGGTGATGCGACCGGCTTCTTCCAGCGCCACCAGGGTCTCGGTGGCGATCGCCTCGATCTCCGGCACCACCAGGTCGGGCTTCTCGAGCGCGATCAGGGCGGCCAAGGCTTCGCCGTTCGTCATGTCGATCACGTGGGCGCGGTGCGCGACCTGGTGGCCGGGCGCGTTCGGATAGCGGTCGACCGCGATGGTCTCCACGCCCAGGCGCTGCAGGGCGATGATCACTTCCTTGCCGAGCTCGCCGGAGCCGAGCAGCATGACCTTGGTGGCGGAAGGGGAGAGGGGCGTGCCGAAAGTGCGTGCGGTCGTCATGGGGTCTACTGTTGGTTGGGGATGTGGGACTATAGCAAAGCGTCATCGATGGCGCAGGCAAGCAGCCGTTTATGCGCGGCACTGGTCAAAACGAAAACGGGCCGCTATAATGCGGCCTCAATTCCCTGATAGCTCAGTCGGTAGAGCGACGGACTGTTAATCCGCAGGTCCCTGGTTCGAGTCCAGGTCGGGGAGCCAGAATACGGAAGGCCGCATCGTGAGATGCGGCCTTTTTCGTTTGCGGCGTCAGAATGCGGAGTTGGCAGATGAATCACTGCACACTTGCACGTGGTTCCGGCGCAGGCCGGAAACCAATTTCTCATGCAGATCATGATCGCATTCGCGAAGCGCCCGTCACTGTTCTACGGAATTGGGCCCCGGCCTTCGCCGGGGCGACGTTGGTGGAGGGAGCGGCAGATCAGGCCATGTCTACTTCGGTCGTGGCCGCCGCACTGCGCGTCATGTGCGCCGCTCGACAAACTCATACACCGCCATCCCACCCACCATCGCCGCGACGAACAACAGCGGCTTCAGCCCACCCCAGCCCAGCGACACCAACGCCGGCCCCGGGCAATAGCCGGCCAGCCCCCAACCAACGCCGAACACCAGGCTGCCCAGCACCAGCCGCCGGTCGACCTTGCCGCGCGCCGGCAGGTGCAGCGGCCCGCCGTCGAGCGTGCGGCCGCGCCGGCTTGCGAGCGCAAAGGCGGGCACGGAGACCAGCAGGGCGCCGCCCATCACGAACAGCAGCGACGGGTCCCAGTCGCCCGCGAGGTCGAGGAAGGCCAGCACCTTGTGCGGATCGGCCAGGCCCGAAAGCAGCAGGCCGATGCCGAACACGAAGCCGGCGAGCAGCGCATAAGGCAGGCTCATGACAGCAGATGGCGCAGCAGCCAGACGGTGACGAAGCCCGCCGCCATGAAGGCGAGAGTGGCTGAGATGGAGCGCGGCGAGCGGCGCGACAGGCCGCAGATGCCGTGGCCGCTGGTGCAGCCGGAACCGTAGCGGGTGCCGAGGCCGACCAGCAGGCCGGCCAGCGCCAGCACGGGTTTTTACAGTTCGTACGAAACTTGTTCATTTCTTACTTGTCATACAAAGGTAGCTTCAATTCGTTTGACGTCAGGGCATAGGTGGCATGCCCATATGAGAGACGAGTTGAGGAGCATCGCGGTGAGTTCCACCGTGACTGCCTGTGGAGGGGAAGGCGCTGGCCTTGTGCTTAGGCTTAAGGTGAAACCAGCCCCTACGAAGCAGGAATCCAACTGTATGGTGAGCCTTAAGCTGTATCAGGTAGCTTTACGTAAGTTTGGAGGAACGGTAGTCGGCATCGACTTGCGCCTCGGGCAGCACCGCGAACAGGCCCCAGGCGAGCGGCGCGCCGACCAGGCCGGCCAGGAAGGCGATGCGCCACGCCGTTTCGCCTTCCCGCGGCCGCAGCAGGCCGCCGACGATGCCGCTGATGCCTGCCACGCGACCGTTCAGCAGTACGAACAGCGCCACGCCGGCACCGATCAGGAGGCCGCCGGCGAGCGAGGTCCAGGGAGTGACCTGGGTCCAGTCGATGTGCATCGGACGCTGCCCATGAAACGAAGTTCAGCGGTACTTCTTCTTGTTCGTGGTGTACGTACGAGTATAGAAGCCGGAAGGCTTCTTTGCCACCCAATCGATGAAATTGCGGATATCCTCATGAGAACGCAGCGCTTCCCAGGTATGATAGCCCTGCAGCAGCTCGCGTTCGGTGAAGACCGAGTGGATCTTGCGGTGGCAAACCTTGTGGATCGGGAATTGCACCTTGCCCTTGAAGGTCTTGGGAATCAGGTGGTGACGGTCGACGTTGACCGTGCCCAGCGCCCGTCCGCACAGGGGGCACGGGGTATCGGCCGCGGGTAGGGCGGCGGCGCTCTGGTCGGGGATGGGCTGGCGTTTGGGCATGCCGTCCAGATGGCGACGCTTGCGCCATCCTGCAAGGCGCTCGTCAATACGGATGCACCGGACGGAGTCGTCAATTATGTTAAAGACCGCACATTGTAGTAGAATCAAAGCTTATCAAATTGCAAGATCGTGACATTACGATTCCCTGCCGCAATGATTGTAGATCGTCCAACCTGTTCCGTTCTCCTCATCGACGACGAGTCCTTTTCACAGGACATCGTCGCGCATGGGCTGACGGGCTGCGTCGGCCACAACCTGTGCTACGAGTCGAGCCCGGCCCGGGCGGTCGAGGTGGCGCGCGAAGTGCGGGCGACCGTGGTGCTGGTCGACATGCGCATGCCCGACCTCGACGGCTTCGAAGTCACCGCGCGCCTGCGCGCCCATCCCGACACCGCGGACATTCCCGTCATCGTGCTGTCCTCCGAGGACGACCCCGACATCAAGGCGCGCGCCTTCGCGGTGGGCGCCAACGACTACCTGGTCAAGTGGCCCGATCCGCGCGAGCTGGTGGCGCGCGTGCGCTACCACAACGACGCCTATGCCATGCGGCGCCAGCGCGACGAAGCCTTCGCCTCGCTGCGGGTGAGCCAGGAACAGCTCGCGGCCAGCCAGTCGGCCCTGCACCAGGCCCAGAAGATGGAGGCGATCGGCCAGCTCACCGGCGGCGTCGCCCACGACTTCAACAACGTCCTACAGATCATCGGCGGCAACCTGCAGCTGCTGAAACTGGTCGGCAACCTGAACGACAACGCCAAGGGGCGCGTCGAGATGGCCTTGACCGGCGTCGAGCGCGGCGCCAAGCTGGCCGCCCACCTGCTCGCGTTTGCGCGGCGCCAGCCGCTGCAGTCGGTGGTGGTCGATCCCGCCCACCTGCTGCGCGAGATGGACGACATGATGCGCCGCGTACTGGGCCCCAGCGCGCACGTGGTCACCGAGATCGACCACGATCTCGGCAGCACCATGGTCGACCCCAACCAGCTCAACAACGTGCTGCTGAACCTGGCCATCAATGCGCGCGACGCCATGGCCGGCAGCGGCACGCTGACCATCCGCGCCATGAACGCCGACGCCGGGCTGCCGCCCGAAGTGCCGGCCGGCGGCTACGTGATGCTGGAGATTGCCGATACCGGCAAGGGCATGCCGCCGGAAGTGCTGCAGCGCGCCTTCGAGCCCTTCTTCACCACCAAGCCGGTGGGGCAGGGCACGGGCCTGGGCCTGTCGATGGCCTACGGCTTCGTCAAGCAGTCCGGCGGCGAGATCGTGTTGAAGAGCGAGGTCGGGCGCGGCACCAGCGTGCGCATCTACCTGCCGCGCAGCGACGCCGCGCCGGCGCCGGTGGAGGCGGTGCACAGCGCCCAGCTGACCGGCGGCCTGGAGACCATCCTGGTGGTCGAGGACGAGGAACACGTGCGCGCCTCGACCGCCGGCATCCTGTCGGCGCTGGGCTACGACGTGATCGAGGCGGCCGACGCCGCGCAGGCGGTCGACATCATCGAGAGCGGCCGCCACATCGACCTGGTGTTCAGCGACGTGATCATGCCGGGGCCGGTGAGCAGCCTGCAGCTGGGCGAGATCGTGGCAGGCCGGCTGCCGGACGCGCAGATCCTGTATACCTCGGGCTACGCGGAAGGGGTGCTGGTGCACGAAGGGAAGCTGGATGCGTCGCTGCACCTGCTGCAGAAACCGTATCATCCTGAAGCGCTGGCGGCGCGCATCCGCCACCTGCTGCGCCGGCGCGAGCGCGCCGCGCAGGAAATCAAGCCGGCGTCGCCGCCGGCCGGTTCATCTCACTTGGGCTTGACGTAGCGGCGCGAGCCCGGCGGCGGTTCGTTCAGGACCGCCCAGAACACGCCCAGGTCGGCGATCGCGCGCAGGAATTCCGCGAAGTCGACCGGCTTCACCACATAGGCGTTCACGCCCAGCTCGTAGCTGCGCACCACGTCCTGTTCTTCCTTCGACGAGGTCAGCATGCACACCGGGATGCTCTTGAGTCCTTCGGTGTTGCGGATCTCGCGCAGCACTTCCAGTCCGTCCACCTTGGGCAGCTTCAGGTCGAGCAGGATTACGGCCGGATTGCCTTCCGCGCGGTCCTTGAACTCGCCGCGGCGGTGCAGGTAGTCGAGGGCGTCGGCGCCGTCGCGCACCACCACGACTTCATTGGCGAGCTGGCTTTTCGCCAGCGCGATCAGGGTCAGTTCGAGGTCGTGCGGATTGTCTTCGACGAGAAGGATGGGCTTGAGCATGGCTGCCTCAGGGAGTAGGGTGTTTCGGAATGCTGAAGGAGAAGGTCGCGCCTTCCCCCGGTACGGAATTGGCCCAGACCCGGCCGTTGTGGCGCTCGACGATGCGGCGCACGTTGGCCAGGCCGATGCCGGTGCCCTGGAAGTCCTCCATGCGGTGCAGGCGCTGGAACACGCCGAACAGCTTGTGGACGTAGTCCATATTGAAGCCGGCGCCGTTGTCGGCAACGTGGAACACGAATTCCTCGTCATTCTCTTCGGAGCTGATGGTGATGACCGCCGGGTCGCGCCCGCCGGTGAATTTCACCGCGTTCGACAGCAGGTTGAACACCGCCAGGTTCACGAACGTCGGGTCGGCCCAGATGGTCGGCAGCTGCTCGATGTGCCAGTCGACGTTGCGCTGGCCGATCTCGATGCCGAGCTTGTCGATGCAGGCCGAGACCAGGTCGTTCATGTCGACGTTGGTCGGCCGCAGCGCGGCGCGGCCCATCTGCGAGAACGACAGCAGGTCGTCGACCAGCTTGCCGGCCAGGCGCGCCGACTCCTTGATGTTCTTGAGGAAGCGCTGGCGCCGTTCCGGATCTTCGCTGCCGGCCGACTCGATCAGGAGGTCGGAGAATCCCACGATGTGGCGCAAGGGGGCGCGCAGGTCGTGCGAGACCGAATAAGAGAACGCTTCGAGCTCCTTGTTGGCGCGGCCCAGTTCCTCGGCCAGTTCGGCCATCTGCTCGGCGCGTTCCAGCGCGATGCCGAGCAGGGCGCTGCGGAACTCGATGGTGAGCTCGATTTCGCCCGCGTGCCAGGGCAGGCTGCGGCCATGAATGGTCTCGCGCCAGGCGGCGAAGGACAGGCGCGGCGAGAGCTGGACCGGATCGTTCGCCGAAGCGGCCTTGCCGCGCGGGTTGCCGGCCCATTCGATGGTCTGCACCACCTCCGGGCGGAACCACAGCAGATAGTGCTTGTGGATGCGCGAGATCGGCAGCGCCAGCAGGCCGCTGGCGTTGCGCACCAGCGCCACGCCGTCCGGATAGACTTCCATCAGGTGGTCGGTGTGGAACACGTCAGAGTGCCCCTGCATCGCCAGCCAGTCGACCAGCTGGCGGATGGCCGGCTCGGCGGGCGTATCGCCAAAGGTCAGCACGCGTTCGTCGACCACGATGGCGACCCCGCCTGCGCGGCCGAAGCGCAGCAGCTCGGGGAACACGCCGCTCATGTTTTCCAGGAAGTCGGCGCCCTTGGTCAGGTGGCCGAGCATCTCGACCATGATGCGCCGCACCTCGAGCCGGAACTGGAGTTCGGTGGCGTCCTCGCGCGACTCGATGCACAGGGCCAGGATCTGGCCCACCTGCTCGCAGGCGGTGCGCTTCTCGACCGGCACCGGGCGCGGGCCTTCGTTATGGCAGGAGATCAGGCCCCACAGCTCGCCCTTGACGATCAGCGAGACCGACATCGAGGCCAGCGTGCCCATGTTGCGCATGTACTGCAGGTGCACCGGCGAGACGCTGCGCAGGGCCGCGAACGACAGGTCGTTGCGCTTGCCCGTGACCGGGTTCAGTTCCGGCACCAGCGGCGCCGGCGTGTAGTTGGCGTCCTGGATCACGCGGATCGGCGACAGCGCGTACAGGGCGCGCGCCTGCGCCGGCACGTCGCTGGCGGGGAAATGCTGGCCCAGGTAGGACTCGTAGCCGTCTTCCTTCGATTCGGCCACCACCTTGCCGTGGCCGTCGGTGTCGAACTGGTACACCACCACGCGGCCGTAGCCGGTCACGGCGCGCACGTGGCGCGCGGCCAGCTCCGACAGTTCGGCGATCGCGGCCGAGCCGTTCACCTTGAGCAGAAAGTCGCCGATCAGCGGATACAGGTGGCGGAAGTCGGCCGCGCCCGGGCGGTTCACGCCTTCGCATTCGAGGATCACCAGGCCGTCCCAGGCATGCGCCAGCACGTCGAAGTGGGCGCCGTTGGCGAGGGTGATGGTGCCGATGTAGGCCGGGCGCGAGCCGAGGCCTTCGCCCGCGAGTTCCGGCGCCAGGCGCGCCGCGGCCGCCTCGCCGACGATGCGCGCGAGCGGTTGGCCGATCGCGTCCCGGACCGGCACGCCGGTCCAGTGCTCGAGGTTGTCGCTGGCCTGCTGGATCGCGCGGCTCGCGTCCGGGTCCGCGGACATGGTCAGCATGAAGCCGTGCGGCTGGATGCTGCCCGGCGTGCGGATCGGCTCGTTCGCGCAGTGGGTCAGGTCGAGGAGGTCGGTGGAAGCCTGTGTCATATTGCCAAGAGAAGGCGCAGGAAAGATACAATTCAACATTGTAACGTCAAATTCGGCACTTCAATCACGCCGGTGGCTGATTTTCCAACATTGCCGCGCCCGCAGGGGCTGGCGCCAAGTGCGCGGCGCGTATTGCTGAGCAGGGCTATGATACGATCCTTCGTACTGACCCGCGAGTGTCCAAGGCTCATGAATCCGCACCATCCCGCACTCCCCACGCTGACTGACGAACAACGACTCCAGTACCTGATCGCCGGCATCAGCGACTATGCGATCTACATGCTCGACCCGCTGGGGCACGTCAAGAGCTGGAACGCGGGCGCCCAGCGCTTCAAGGGCTACCTGCCGCAGGAAATCCTGTTCCAGCACTTCTCGCGCTTCTACACGCCGGAAGACCGGGACGCCGGCCTGCCGGCGCGGGCGCTGGCGCATGCCCTGGAACACGGCAAATACGAATCCGAAGGCTGGCGCGTGCGCAAGGACGGCACCCGCTTCTGGGCGCACGTCGTGCTCGACCCGATCTACGACGAGCACCGCAACCACCTGGGCTACGCCAAGATCACCCGCGACGTCACCGCGCGCAAGCAGGCCGAGGACGCGCTGCGCGAGAGCGAGCAGCGCTTCCGCCTGCTGGTGCAGGGCGTGACCGACTACGCCATCTACATGCTCTCGCCCGAGGGCACGGTCTCGAACTGGAACATCGGCGCCGAGCGCATCAAGGGCTACGGCCAGGCCGACATCGTCGGCAGCCACTTCTCGCGCTTCTACACCGAGGAAGACCGCGCCGGCGGGCTGCCGCAGCGCGCGCTCGCCACCGCGCGGCGCGAGGGCCGCTACGAGGCCGAAGGCTGGCGCGTGCGCAAGGACGGCACCCGCTTCTGGGCGCACGTGGTCATCGACGCCATCACCGGCGACGACGGGCAGCTGCTGGGCTTCGCCAAGATCACGCGCGACCTGACCGAGAAGAAGCAGGCCGAGGAAGCGCTGGAGCAGGCGCAGCGCGCGCTGTTCCAGTCGCAGAAGATGGAATCGATCGGCCAGCTCACCGGCGGCATCGCGCACGACTTCAACAACCTGCTGTCGGTGCTGGCCAGCGGCATCGAGGTCTTGAGCATGACCCGTCCCGGCGCCGACGCCAAGACCCTGGACAGCATGCGCCGCGCAATCGACCGCGGCGCCACGCTGACCCAGCAGCTGCTGGCCTTCGCGCGCCAGCAGCCGCTGCAGCCGGAAACGCGCAGCATCAACCGCATCGTCACCGGTTTCGAATCGGTGCTGCGGCGCGCCGCGCCGTCCGGCGTGGAATTCAGCCTGCAGCTCGACCCCAAGGCCGGCAGCGCCGTGGTCGACACGGCGCGCCTCGAATCGGCGCTATTGAACCTGGTGGTGAACGCGCGCGACGCCATGCCGGAAGGCGGGCGGCTGAGCCTGGACACGCGGCCGGCCGAGCTGCGCGAAGGCGAAGTGACCGGCCTGGCGCCGGGCCCCTACGTGCGCATCGCGGTGACCGACACCGGCACCGGCATGCGTCCCGACACCGTGCAGCGCGCCTTCGAGCCCTTCTACACGACCAAGGAAACCGGCAAGGGCACGGGCCTAGGGCTGTCGCAGGTGTACGGTTTCATCAAGCAGTCCGGCGGCGAAGTGGTCATCCAGAGCACGCTGGGCGAGGGCACCGCGATCGTGATCTACCTCCCGGCCGTGACCGAGCAGGGCAGCGAAGCGGTGCACGGCGACACCGAGACCGTGCTGATCGTGGAAGACGAACCGGACCTGCTGGACGTGGCCTCGGCGCTGTTCCTGAGCATGGGCTACGACGTGATGACGGCGGCCAGCGGGCAGGATGCGATGGGCATGCTGGCGAGCCGCGACGTGGACATCCTGTTCACCGACATCGTCATGCCGAACGGGCCGAACGGGATCGAGCTGGCGGAGTTCACGCGGGAGAACTACCCGAACATCAAGGTGATGCTGGCCTCGGGGTACCCGCAGCCGGCGCTCAGGCTGGATCAGAATCGCTTGGGGGAGTATACGTTTGTGAGCAAGCCGTATCGGCTGTCGGACCTGGCGCGGGGGCTGCGCAGCGTGCATTGAAGGTGGTTGTGGCTATTCGCTGACGACTGTCACTCTTCTTGCCACTTACCGTTGAGTCGTCATCCCGGCGCAGGCCGGGATCCAATTCCGTCGCACAGTGACGGGCGCGTCGCGGATGCCTTAGGGCGGCTCATGGGAAATTGGATTCCGGCCTACGCCGGAAGTCATGGGCGCCAGTGGCGCGCATGACGGTGCTACGGTTAGCGGTTTGGGCAAGTGTCGGTGGTATGCTGGGTGCTACAACCCAAAAATGATGTCACTAATCCGCTCATACAAAGGATTCGCCGACGGCCCCGGGTTCGGCCAGTTCAGCACATCGAAGTGGTCATACCCCCGATAATTCCCCAAAAAATTCCACGTCCCCTTCACCGACTTCCCATCGAACTCCCGCACCGCATGCCCCCCAGGCGCCCGCATGCTCACCGTGTTCACCACCCCATCGTTCGCAAACCAGTCGCTGTCGATCGGCACCCGGCCCGCCCCCAGCTGGGTATAGCCGCCCAGCCCGCGCTGCAGGGCCGAGGGCACGATCCATTCGCCGGCCGTGGCCTTGAATCCGGGGATCATGTCGTTGCGCGGATACTGGTTATAGGTGGTCTGCACCGGTGCGATCACGCGGTCGGTCGCGTTGCAGCACCAGGCGCCGGCTTCGGTGGCCACCGTGCCCACCGAATACCAGTAGATGTGCGGCGAAGTGCGCGCCCAAGTGTTGAATTCGCGTGCGCCGTCGGGCGAGAGTTCCCAGTTGGCCCAGCGGTTCTTCAGCACGTCCCCCAAGGGTGTCTGCAAGCCCAGGTTCAGCACGGCGTCGGCGAAGGTGGTGCCGTTGTGCGGCGTCGAGATGGTGGTGACGCTGCGCACCCAGCCCACCTTGCCGCCCTTGAACAGTTCGTGGCCGCCTTCGTCTTCCGGCGAGCCGTGCTCCAGCAGTTCGACCAGGGCGCGGATGGTCGTGCCGCCCTGGCTGTGGCCGATGAAGTGGAGCGGATGCGCGGCGTCCCAGGCCGGGTACAGGGCCAGCGGATAGTTTTCCGGATTGTTCTTCGGGTCGGCCGCCCAGCACTTGCCGGCGGGCGTCTGCTGCTGCCCTGGCAGGCCGTGCGTGCGCACGTGGGCGGCGCCGTAGTCGACGCAACCGCCCTTGATCTGCGCATACAGGTCGGCCGCGCGGTCCCAGTTCGAGCTGACCGGGCCGACCACCGCCGCGTACACCGCGCGCGGTCCGCGGTAGACCTGCATGTGCGCGGCGATGTCGCCATAGCCGCCCCAGTAATTGAAGCCGCTGTGCTCGAAGGTGTCGGGGCCGAAGCCGAGGAAACCGTGGACCAGGATGACCGGGTAGTTGTTCTGCGCGGCGGCCGGCAGGCCCGCGCCGAGCGCCAGCAGGGCAGCGAGCAGGGCGTGGAGGATGCGGGGCATGGAGGGCTTTCGGAAGTCGGACGCGATTTCCATTGTCGGAGCGGATGGACGTCGGTGATTTGCCCTGCCTCAGTGCCGGGTGGCGAAAAGTGATTACTTGTGGAATGGAATCGAGCTCCGGCAGCTCGCAGACCAGCAAGTTTTCAGTTGAATCCGTGCCGGCGCAGGATCGCCTGGCCGGCCGGGCCCATGACGAAGTCGACGAAGCGCTCGCCCGCGCGCGAACCCGGCGCCGCGCCGATCCCGTAGGCGCTGCGCACATTGAGATGGTCCGGGATGCGCAGCACCTTCAGCTGCGGCAGGGCGTGCAGGGTGCCGGCGGCATTGGTGCAGTACATGATGTAGGCGTCGGCCTTGTTCTCTTCGAAGGCGGTCACGTAGGGCAGCTTCTCGCCGGGCGCCGGGGCGCTCGCGCCCGACAGCTTGAGCGCCTTGGCCTCGAAGCGGGCAAAGGCGCCGGGCTGCGCCTTGTCGGCGTTGCGGAAGAACTGCCAGGTGTAGTCGCCCATCGGGTCGGACACCGGCGTCGAGGTGGCCAGGCGCACCGAGGGCCTGAGCAGGGTCTCGACCAGCGTGGCCTCGCTCAGGCCGAGCGCCGGCGTCGACACCACGCACAGGTCGTTGTAGGCGAAGGTGAGGGAGCGCGCCAGCAGCTTCTGCGCCGCCAGCGCCTCGGTATGTTCGACCGAGGCGGACGCGAACACGTCCACCTTGCGTCCGCCTTCGATCTCCTGGCGCAGCTTGCCGGACGGGCCGTAGGTGGCGGCGATGCCGCCGCCGGCGTCCTTGCGCCAGGCTTCCCCGAGTTCGCGCATCGCGTCACGCAGGCTGCCGGCGGCGAGCAGCGTGATTGGGGCCTCCTGCGTCTGTTGCGCGGCGGCCGGCAGGGCGCAGGCGAACCCGAAGGCGGCAAGGGCAATCTTCTTCATCGTTTTTCTCCCAGGCTGATGATCAAACGCCGATCACGACGCTCGCCTCGTCGATCGAGGCCATGGCCGCCTGACCCGCTTTCAGGATGCCGCCCGCGGCGGCGAATCCGACCAACTGGACGCCGCTCGCCAGGCGCAAGGTGACTTCGCCGGCCTTGGCGCGGCTGGCGCGCACGATGGCGCCGTCCAGCACGTTCCCGGCGCTTGAAACCGCGATGTGCGCGGCGACCTGCACCGCGGTCGCCTTGCACAGCGCCAGCACCTCCATGCCGGGCGCGAGGCCGAGCAGCTGCGCGCTTTCGCGCGTGATGCGCGCGTGCAGGGCGCCGCCGTCCGCCAGCAGCAGCCGCACACGCACCTGGCCCCCGTGCGCGCTGAGCGCGCCGACGGTGCAGGGGAACTGGTTGCGCATGCTGGTGCGCAGGGCGAAGGCGGCGCGGCCGCTGGTGTCGCCGTGGGCGAAGCTCTCCAGGATGCGCTGGCGCGCCCGCGCCATTTCGTCGGCGGCGTCGAGCACGCGCCGGCCCGCCGGCGTGAGCGTGGCGCCGCCACCGCCGCTGCCGCCCACCGCCTTTTCGACCAGCGGCGTGCCGGCCAGGTTGGCCAGCGTCTCGAGCGCCTGCCAGGCCGCCTTGTAGCTCACCCCGGCGGCGCGCGCCGCTTCGGAGATCGAGCCGGCCTCGCCCACGCGGCGCAGGATGGCGATGCGCTTGTCGACGGCCTGGAGGCCGAGGACTCCGTCCAGGGGAAGCGTGTGCTTGTTCATCATGCAATGGTAGCAGGATGCGCTATTCCGCGCATGAATAGCGGTTTCGTATGCTAGAGTTGCGCTATTCCGAATTTGAATAGCGATTTGAACAGTGAGGCGGACGATGAAGACATGGTGCGTGCTGGCGGGCGGCCTGGCGCTCTCGATGGGTGTGTGGGCGGGCGAAGTGCAGGTGGCGGTTGCCGCCAACTTCACCGCGCCGATGGAAAAGCTGGCGCCGATGTTCGCCGCGGACACCGGCCACAAGGCGGTGCTGTCCTTTGGGTCGACCGGCAAGTTCTACGCCCAGATCAGGAACGGCGCGCCATTCGAGGTGCTGCTCGCCGCCGACGACGAAACCCCGGCCAAGCTCGGACGCGAAGGCCAGGGCGCCGGCCGCTTCACCTATGCGGTCGGCAAGCTGGCGCTGTGGAGCCGCCAGGCGGGCGTCGATGCGCAAGGCGAGGTGCTGAAAGGTGGACGTTTCGAGAAGCTCGCCGTCGCCGATCCCAAGCTCGCCCCTTACGGCGCGGCCGCCGTCGAGACCATCACCAAGCTCGGCTTGCTGGAGACCCTGCGTCCGAAATTCGTCCAGGGCGAGAACATCGGCCAGGCTTACCAGTTCGCCGCCACCGGCAATGCGCAGCTCGGCTTCGTCGCGCTGTCGCAGGTCTGGGCGGACGGCAAGCTCAAGCAAGGCTCGGCCTGGATCGTCCCGGCCTCGATGCACGCGCCGATCCGCCAGGACGCCATCCTGCTGGACAAGGGCAAGGACAGCGAAGCGGCCGCCGCCCTGATGAAGTACCTGCGCAGCGACAAGGCGAAGGCGCTGATCCGCAGCTTCGGCTACGAGATCTGATGCCGATCGCGAAGGAAGCCTGGCAAGCCATCTGGCTGACGTTCGAGCTGGCCGCGTCGACGACGGTGCTCCTGCTGCTGCTCGCCACTCCGCTGGCCTGGTGGCTGGCGCGTACCCGGTCGCGCCTGCGGGTGCCGGTGTCGGCGCTGGTCACCATGCCGCTGGTGCTGCCGCCGTCGGTGCTGGGCTTCTACCTGCTGGTCGCGATGGGGCCGGACGGGCCGCTCGGCCGGCTGACGCAGGCGCTGGGTCTCGGGGTGCTGTCGTTCACGTTCACGGGCCTGTTGATCGGGTCGATCGTCTACTCGCTGCCGTTCGCGGTGCAGCCGATGCAGCACGCCTTCGAGGCGATGGGAAGCCGGCCGCTGGAAGTGGCGGCCACCTTGCGCGCGTCGCCGATCGACGCCTTCTTCACCGTGGCACTGCCGCAGGCGCGCAGCGGCCTGCTCACCGCCGCGGTGCTCAGCTTCGCGCACACGGTCGGCGAATTCGGCGTGGTGCTCATGATCGGCGGGAACATCCCCGGCCAGACCCGCGTGGTGTCGACCCAGATCTACGGCTACGTGGAGGCGATGGAATACGCCAGCGCGCACTGGCTGGCCGGCGGCATGCTGCTGTTCAGCTTTGCCGTGCTGCTGGTGCTGGCCAGCCTGCGCCGCAGCGATACGCGGGTGCTGCCGTGAGCGGCGATCCGACGCTGCTCGTTCGCCTGCGCCTGCCGCGCGCCGGCTTCCTGCTCGACGTCGACCTGCGCCTGCCGGGCAGCGGCGCCACCGTCTTGTTCGGGCCTTCGGGCTCCGGCAAGACCAGCATCCTGCGCTGCGTCGCCGGGCTGGAACGGGCGCAGGATGCGCGCATCGTGGTGGATGGCGAGACCTGGCAGGACGACGCCGCGCGCGTGTTCCTGCCGACCCACCGGCGCGCGCTCGGCTACGTGTTCCAGGAGGCGAGCCTGTTCGCACACCTGGACGTGCGCGGCAACCTCGAATTCGGCCGCAAGCGCACCCGCTCGCCAGAAGCCGCGCGCACCCTGCAGGATGCGATCGAATTGCTCGGCATCGGCCACCTGCTGGGCCGCCCGGTCGGCCAGCTGTCGGGCGGCGAGCGCCAGCGCGTGGCCATCGCACGCGCGCTGGCCACCCGGCCGCGCATCCTGCTGCTGGACGAACCGCTGGCCGCGCTGGACGCCGCGCGGCGCCAGGAGATCCTGCCGTGGCTGGAGAAGATGCACACGGAACTGAAGCTGCCGATGCTGTACGTGACCCATTCGGCCGACGAACTGGCGCGGCTGGCCGACCACGTGGTCATGCTGGAGCAGGGCAGGGCGAAGGCGGCGGGGCCGGTGGATGCGGTGCTGTCGTCGATCGACGGGCCCGCGGCGGCGGGAGAAGACGCGGGGGCGCTGGTGCATGGCGTGGTGGCCGAGCGCAGCGCCGAGTGGCAGCTGATCCGGGTGGCGTTCGACGGCGGGAACCTGTGGCTGCGCGACAGCGGGGTGGCGGTCGGGAGCGAAGTACGCCTGCGCATCCTGGCGCGCGACGTCAGCCTCACCACGCGCGAGCCGGCCGACACCAGCATCCAGAATCACTTCCCCTGCATGCTGGAGTCGGTGGCGGTGGCGAGCCATCCGTCGCAGGTGCTGCTGCGGGTGAGGTGCGGGGAGACGGCGCTGCTGGCCCGCATCACGCGGCGCGCCTTGTTCGATCTGGGCTTGGAGACAGGCAGCGCCGCCTGGGTGCAGGTGAAATCGGTAGCCCTGCTTTCGTAGGGTGGGCGCCCCCCCGCCCACGCGTTCAACTCCCGTATGAATGGATGCGACGCGTGCCTATCATGCACGGTTAGGACGCGTGGGCGGAGGCCCGCGGGGCCGCCCAGGCCCACCCTACCAATTCGTGGCTTTGTTACTGCCGATGGACGTGGTTGGCGCCGAATTCCCCATATCGACCTTCGGCGTCACCGACGCCGTCACCGCAGCTTCCGCCGCCTGGTCGATATCGCCCGTCCACACCACGTAATCGTCGACCGAATACAGCCGGCACGGTTCGGTGCTCTTGGCGGTGCAGGTGGCCAGGGCGCGGCCGTCAGGGTCTTCGCCTTCCTCGGCCCAGGTCCAGGCGCCGCTCGGCGACACGGCGAAGGCGCGCGGAGTCATCTTGCCCAGGTATTCCTGGTAGGCGCGGCGGCCGTTCTCGGACAGGAAGGGCACCGCCTCGACGTCGTCGACTTTCGCGTAATCGGTGCGGGCCGGGGTCGGCGGCGGCGGCACGTCGTACAGCACCTTGGTCGGCATCCCGACCTGCTGCAGGAAGGCCATGGTGTCGTTCAGCCAGACCTTCTCGCCGTCGCGGCTGGCCAGCATGCCGTGCGAGTCGCGCTTGAAGGCGGCGAATTCGACCAGCTTGCCGCGTCCGCCCGCGCCCTCGAAGGCGGCGTGCATGCGCGACGCCAGCTCCGGGCCGAACAGCGAGTCGTTCTCGCCATACATCCACAGGGTCGGCAGTTTCGCCTTGCTGCCGTAGTCGGTGAAGGCGGTCACCAGGGCCGAGCGCCAGGCGCAGCGGTCGCTGTCGTCGCGCAGGCCGCCGGCGAAGTTGATCAGGCCGCGCACGCCCGGCAGATCCCGGGTGCCGGCGGCGATGGTCGCCAGGCCGCCGTAGGACTGGCCGGCGATGACGATGTGGTTGGCGTCGACCCAGGGTTGCTTGCGCGCGTAGGCGAGGGTCGACACGATGTCCTCGGCCTGGATATAGCCGTTGGCCTTCATGTCGCAGCCGAAGTCGCGGTAGCGGCCGGTCGAGTTGGCGAAGCCCTGGCGCATCGGCACCATCACGGCATAGCCGCGTTTCACGAAGGCGGTCGCCATGTGATAGAAGCGGTCGCGCGGCTGCATGTTCGGGCGGCCCGGGTCCTTGCCGTGGTTGATGATGATCAGGGGGAAGGGGCCGGGGCCGTTGGGCTGGAACACGGTGGTTTCCAACATGGCGCGGCCTTGCGGGCCGGCGGGCACCTGCTCGATGTGCTCGTTCATGCGGTGGTCGAGCTGCAACTCCTGCTGCACGGCGATGCCGGGATACATGGCAGCGGCGGCGAGGGCGGCGGCGAAAAGCTGGCGGAGCGTGCGGCGTGGTGGCATGGCGACTCTGTCAAAACTGCGTGCCTGAACAGTTCTGGAACAATTTCCGTAAGGCACAAATTTATTCTAGGTATGCTGAATCGACAGAGCAATATCGGTTTTGGCAATTCCGAAGGTAAATTTTCGTGCCGTATCAAGGTGACCACATCTTGAACGCCTGCGAGTCGTGCCGACGTGCTTGTTCTTGTCCGGTTATCATGCGAAGGTGACAAGAACAGAGGGGAATGAGCGGATGAGCAAGTACGCGCCGCGCGAGTGGGCGCCGGACGAAAAGCCGATGCTGCCCGGCTCTCCCTCCACGCCCGCCCATCCGACGCCGCTGCGCTTCGCCTACCTGTTCGTCGGCGTCCTGATCACGATCACCGGCGGCCTCGGCAATGCCCTGGTCTCGGTCAACCTGATCAACCTGCAGGGCACGCTCGGCGCCTATACCACCGAAACCACTTGGCTGCCGGCCGCCTACGTCATGGCCAACGCCTCGATGAACCTGCTGCTGGTGAAGTTCCGGCAGCAGTTCGGCCTGCGCCTGTTCACCGAATTCTTCCTGGTGCTATATGCGCTGGTGACCTTCGCCCACCTGTTCGTGAACGACCTCGGCTCGGCCATCGCGGTGCGCGCCGCCCACGGCATGCTGGCCGCGGCCATCTCGCCGCTCGGCCTCTACTACGTGCTGCAGGCCTTCAAGAAGGAGTGGCGCCTGCGCGGCGTCGCGCTGGCCCTCGGCACGGCCCAGCTGGCGCTGCCGCTGGCCTACCTGTTCTCCGGCGACCTGCTGCAGATCGCCGAGTGGCGCGGCCTGTACATGTTCGAGCTGGGCCTGGCCCTGGTCTCGCTCGGCGCGGTGCTGCTGCTCAAACTCCCGCCGGGCGACCGCTTCCAGGCCTTCCGGCCGATGGACTTCGTCACCTTCGCCCTGTTCGCGCCGGGCATGGCGCTGCTGTGCGCGGCCCTGAGCTTCGGGCGCGTGCTGTGGTGGTTCGAGCAGCCCTGGATCGGCGTCGCCCTGGCCGGTGCGACGGTGCTGCTGGCGGCCGCCTTCTGCGTCGAGCACAACCGCGCCAACCCGCTGTTGAACATCCGCTTCTTCACCAGCGCGAACATCGTGCGGCTGGCGGTGTCGATGGTCCTGGTGCGCATCGTGCTGTCCGAGCAGAGCGTCGGCGCGGTCGGTTTCCTGCGCGCCGTCGGCCTGGACAACACCCAGATGCAGACCCTGTACACCGTGGTGCTGTGCGCCACCGTGGCCGGCATCGTCGCGTCGGCGCTGACGGTCAACGTGAATCACCTGATGGCGCCGCAGGTGATCTCGCTGGTCTTGATGTCGCTCGGCGCCTGGATCGACGCCCACGCCACCAACCAGACCCGCCCCGAGCAGATGTACCTGAGCCAGAGCCTGCTCGCCTTTGGCGGCACGCTGTTCCTCGGCCCCCTGGTGATTTCCTTGATCGGCACCGTGGTCGCCAACCCGGCCAACCTGATCAGCTTCTCGGTGCTGTTCGGCCTGACCCAGAACCTGGGCGGCCTGCTCGGCTCCTCGCTGGTCGGCACCTTCCAGGTGCTGCGCGAGAAATACCATTCGTCGATCATCACCGAGCACCTCAGCAGCCTCGATCCGCTGGTGGCGAGCCGCATCCAGTCCGGCGCCGCCGCCGTCGGCCAGCTGGTCGCCGACCCGGCCGCGCGCACCCGCCAGGGCGCCGCTTCGCTCGCGGCTTCCGCCACGCGCGAAGCCAACATCCTGGCCTTCAACGACGTCTTCCTGGTGCTGGCCGCGATCGCCGCCGCCAGCGCCCTGTGGATCTTCCTGCACGCCGTCTGGCTGCAGTACTTCGCCGCGCCCAAGCCCGCGCCCGCCGCACCCGCGCCGGGCGCTCCGCCACCACCCGAACCCGTTACCGATTGAACCATGCCAGATCAATCCTCCTCCCCGGCCAACAAGCGTTCGCGCCGCATCCTCGTCAGCGCCGCCCTGTTCGGCGCCATCGCCCTCGCGGGCGTGCTGGTCGTCCTGTATGCCTGGAAGCTGCCGCCGTTCCGCTCCACCCTGCAGGCGACCGAGAACGCGCTGGTACGCGGCCAGGTGACCATCATCAGTCCCCAGCTGGGCGGCTACGTGGTCGAGGTGCTGGTGCAGGATTTCCAGCAGGTGAAGCAGGGCGAGCTCCTGATGCGCATCGACGACCGCATCCCGACCCAGCGCCTGGAGCAGGCGCGCGCCGCGCTCGCGACCAGCCGCGCGGCGCTCGAGAACTTCGCCCAGACCAACCGCACGGCGCAGGCTACCATCGAACAGAACCAGGCCACGCTGGCATCGAGCGAGGCGCTGGCGACGCGCACCGCGCTCGACCTGCGCCGCGTCGAAGAACTGGCCGCCGACGGTTCGCTGTCGGCGCGCGAACGCGACGCCGCACGCGCGGCCAATGCCCAGGCGGTGGCGAGCCGCAACCAGGCGCGCGCCACGCTGGAGATTGCACGCACCAATCTGCGCTCGGTCGGCGTGAACCGCGCTTCGCTCGAGGCCGCGGTGGCGAACGCCGAGGCCCAGGTGCGGCTGGCGGAGATCGACCTGGCCAACACCCGCATCACCGCGCCGCGCGACGGCCAGCTGGGACAGGTGACGGTGCGCCAGGGCGCCTTCGTGAACGCCGGCGCCCAGCTGACGGCGCTGGTGCCGGCGCAGCTGTGGATCATCGCGAACATGAAGGAAACGCAGATGGCCGACGTGCGCCTGGGCCAGCCCGTGACCTTCACGGTCGACGCGCTCAATGGCGCCAAGCTGCGCGGCCACGTCGAACGGATCGCGCCGGCCACCGGCTCCGAATTTTCGGTCATCACGCCGGACAACGCGACCGGCAACTTCGTCAAGATCGCCCAGCGCATCCCGGTGCGTATCAGTATCGACCCGAACCAGCCGCTGGCCCGGCGCCTGCGGCCGGGCATGTCGGTGGTGGCGACCATCGACACGGCTTCCGCCGGCAAGGAGGCGCGATGAGGGCGTTGCGCTGGCTGCCGCTGGCGCTGGCGGCGGCGGGATGCACGATGGCGCCGCATCCGAGGCCGGCGCCGACCTTGCAGCTGCCGGCTGCATGGCGTACGGCGCCGGGCGGCGAGGGCATCGTGGCGCGCGACTGGTGGCGCGCCTTCGGCGACCCGGCGCTCGACGCCCTGGTGCGGCGCGCGCTCGACAACAACGGCGACCTGCGCATCGCCCGCAGCCGCCTGGAGGAGTACCGGGCGCGCGTGCGGGTGGCGCAAAGCGCGAACCAGCCGGCCATGAACCTGTCGTTCGCGCCGACCCGCGCGCGCGTCATCGGGCCGCTCGGCCAGCCGATCGACACGACCTCGATCGTGGGCTCGGTGCAGGCCTCGTATGAACTCGACCTGTTCGGCCGCATCGCCGCCGCGACGCAAGCGGCGCGCTTCGAGGAGCTGTCGCAGGAAGCGGCCTTCGATGCCGCCGCGCTGGCGATCGTGGCGAACACGGCGTCCGGCTATTTCAACCTGCTCGGCCTGGACGCCCAGCTGGCGCTGGCACGCGAGACGCTGGCCTCGCGCGAACGCTCGTTCACGCTCGCGCGCCACCAGTTCGAAGTCGGCTACAGCTCGCGCCTGGAGATGTCCCAGGCCGAGGCCGAGCTGCACGCGACCGCCGCCGTGGTGCCGCAGCTCGAACGTGCGATCGCCCAGCAGGAGCAGGCACTGAGCCTGCTGGTGGGCGCGCATCCCGGCCCGGTGGCGCGCGGCGTGCCGCTGCTGGAGGTGCGCCTGCCTGCGCCGTCTCCCGGGCTGCCGTCGGAACTGTTGCGGCGCCGTCCCGACATCGCCCAGGCCGAGCGCCTGGTGGCCGCCAGCGACGCCAGCCTGGCCGCGGCGCGCGACGCGCTGCTGCCCTCGATCCGCTTCACCGCTTCGCTCGGCGCGCAGGGCGGCAGCATCGCGCGGCTGCTGCGCGACCCGGTCGAATTGTGGAGCATCGGGGGCAGCGTGCTGGCGCCGATCTTCGACGCGGGCCGCCTGCGCGCCCAGGCCGACATTGCCGCTACGGTGCGCGACCGCGCGCTGTTCGCCTACGAGAACGCGGTGCGCGCGGGATTCGCGGAGACCGAGAATGCGCTGGCCGGCATCGACGGCCTGCGCCGGCAGTCCGATGAGGCCGAGGCGCGCAGCCGGGCGGCGAACGAGGTGCTGCGGGTGGCGCGCAACCGCTACCGCAACGGCTACGCGTCCTATCTCGAAGAGCTGGACGCCCAGCGCACCGCCTTCAGCGCCGAGACCAATGTGCTGCAGCTGCGCGCCAGCCTGCTGGCAGCGCACGTCGACCTGTACCGCGCGCTGGGCGGGGGCTGGACGCCGGCGCCATGAGCGGGGTCATGTCGAAACGCGCGCGCTGCGGCGTGTGCCTGCGTGCGCAGTCCGCGTGCATCTGCCAGTGGGTGAGGGCGGTCGATGCCGAGGCGGCGTTGCTGGTGCTGCAGCATCCGCTGGAAGTGGGCAACGCCAAGAACAGCGCGCGCCTGCTGCACCTGTGCGTGAGCGGGAGCGCGCTGGCGGTGGGCGAGACCTTCGATGCGGCCGAACTGGACGCGCTGCTGCATGCGGAGGGGCGCACGCCGGTGCTGTTGTATCCGGAGACCGAGGGGGACGCCGCCTTGCCCGCGCCGCCCCCCTTCGTGCCGATGCCGGCGCGCGAGCTGCGGCTGGTGGTGCTGGACGCGACCTGGCGCAAGAGCCGCAAGATGCTGTACCTGAATCCGCTGCTCCAGCGCCTGCCGCGCCTGGCGCTGCTGGATGTGGCGCCGTCCGGCTACCGCATCCGCAAGGCGCATGCGCCGCACCAGCTGTCTTCATTCGAGGCGGCGACTCTCGCACTGGCGCAGTTGGAGGGGAACCCGGGAAAGTTCCGAATTTTGTTCGATGCCTTCGCAGGATTTGTGGAACAGCAGGCCGCCTTCATGCCGCACGCGCGGCCTACTTGAATTCCGCATGCGGTGGGCGTAACATACTGTACAAATATACAGTATTGGAGCCGACGTGCCCGAACGCCAACTACCGCCGCAACGAGAGACCCTGGACGAGCAGCCCATGCTCGGCCCGCGTCCGCTCGCGGCGCGCAAGGGGCGGGGCGCGGTGTCGAACCTGCAGGGGCGTTACGAGGTCAATGGCCGCGAAGAATTCGACGACGGCTGGGAACGCGACGAGGACGAACCGGCAGGTGTGCGCACCGTCGTCAGCGACGAAGTGGCCAAGTCCATCCTGTCGCGCAACAGCTCGCCCGATATTCCCTTCAACGTCTCGCTGAATCCCTACCGCGGCTGCGAGCATGGCTGCATTTATTGCTTTGCCCGTCCCACGCACAGCTACCTCGGCCTGTCTCCCGGCCTCGACTTCGAAAGCCGCCTGTTCGCCAAGGTGAACGCGGCCGAACTGCTGCGGCGCGAGCTGGCCAAGCCGGGCTACGTACCCGAGCACATCGCCGTCGGCGTCAACACCGATGCCTACCAGCCTTGCGAGCGCGAGCTGGGCCTCACGCGCCAGGTGCTCGAAGTGCTGAGCGAATGCCGGCATCCCTACGGCCTGATCACCAAGTCTTCGCTGATCGAACGCGACATCGACCTGATCGCGCCGATGGCCGAGAAGGGGCAGGCCTGCGCCGCCATCACGCTGACCACGCTCGACCCGCAGATCTCGCGCACCCTGGAGCCGCGCGCCGCCGCACCGGCCCGCCGCCTGCGCACCATCCGCACGCTCACCGAGGCCGGCATCCCGGTCAGCGTGAGCGTGGCGCCGATCATTCCCTTCGTGACCGAACCGGAGATCGAAAAGATCCTGGAAGCGGCGCGCGACGCCGGCGCGGTAGGGGCGCACTACACGGTGCTGCGCCTGCCCT
Source organism: Massilia phyllostachyos (assembly GCF_021044825.1). Lineage (GTDB taxonomy): Bacteria > Pseudomonadota > Gammaproteobacteria > Burkholderiales > Burkholderiaceae_D > Telluria > Telluria phyllostachyos. The sequence goes on from NZ_JAJNOC010000001.1 coordinate 1,584,596, forward strand.
GGGAGGTCAACCCGCTGTTCCAGGAATGGCTGCAAGCCCACTTCCCGGACCGGGCGCAGCGCGTCATGAACCGCATCCGCGATCTACGCGGGGGGAAGGACTATGACGCCGACTTCAGCAAGCGCATGCAGGGGGAGGGCGTGTGGTCGGACCTGATCCGGCAGCGGTTTTCGAAAGCCGTCGACCGGCTGGGGATGGGAGATTACCGGGGACGCTTCGGGCGGCTGGATGGCTCGCGGTTTCGCCGGCCGGTCGTCGTTCCTGCGGCTACGGCCAAGCCGGGCGCCAAGTCGGCCAGCCAGCTTGATCTGTTCTAAACGAGATTCTTTAATGTAGGGAAGGTCTGGGCGGAGGACCGCCCACCCTGCTATTTCGCTGGTGTTTTCGGCTTTTCGATTTTGCCATGCACCTCATTCACCATCATCAGCGCGGCCGAGCTGAAGAACCTGTGGTACTCGGCCACCATCTCGCCGCTCTGGATGATGGGATCGGTAGATGCCCAGGTCCTGGCTTCGTCGATATTCCCGGTCGCCAGGATGAAGATCCCGCGCCGGTCCTCCTTGCCGTCCAGCGGCCCGGCGACCGCCAGCTTGCCGTCCTCGGCCAGGCGGCTCATGTTGGCGAAGTGGCCCTCGAAGATCTTCGCCCGTTCCGCCTTGTCGGTGGCCTTCTTCGGCCCGGTCTTGAGGATCACCAGCACATAGCTGCGCATCCCGTTTTCGTCGGCGCCGAGCGACTTCGCCAGGGCGGCGTCGTACATTGGCGCCGGTTTGGCGACCCGCGTTTCGGCGTACGCGGCACCGCTCGCCAGCACCAGGCCCGCGCACACCATGGTCAGTATCTTGTTCGACATTTCCGTCTCCTCATCGGCACACTTGCGGCGCGCCTTGTCGTTATCAAAGTGGTGTTGCGATTCTAGGTCAGATCCACAGCCGGTAGATCCGGAACGACTCATCTTCCACGTAGCGCTGCGCGAACTCGGTCGGCGGGTATCCGCAAATTTCCTTGGTCACGCGGCGCATGCGGGCCTGGTCCGCGAACCCTTCGTCCAGCGTCAGCGTGGTCCAGTCGAAAGGCTGGTCGTTCTCGTAGCGGTCGTGCGCAGCGAAGAACATGACTTTGGTGTGCACCAGCGCTTGCCACTGGCGCAACGAGCGACCGCTGAGGGATCTGACGTGGCGCTCGGCCTGGCGCGCTGGGGTTTTAACAGTTAGTTTGGAACCTATTCATTTTTGAGTAGTCATACTCATATGAACAAGTTTTTGTCCATCACCGCTGCCGCGCAAGCGCTTGGCGTTTCGGCCAGCACGCTGAGACGCTGGGAGGCGGCCGGCAAGCTCATCCCCAGCCGGACCAAAGGTGGTCAACGCCGCTACGATCTCGCATCGATGC
>NZ_JAJNOC010000002.1 GCF_021044825.1 Massilia phyllostachyos
GCCAGACGGACAACGACGGGCTTCTGAGCGTGGTTTTCTGCAATCGGCAAGTCGGCGAAATCGACCTGCGCATTGCACGGTAAAATGGGCTGACGTGTGTAACCTATGTCTCTAGACATGTGTTACCCATGTCCCTGTGCCAAACAGGATCGCCCACCCTACGAGTGTGTGAAAAATTCGTCTATGGCTGCGTTGCGTCGTCTCGCCGTACGGGTGTACTGTCTTCGACTCGGCGCCTTGCCATAGCCGTTTTTTCACACCCTCTACATTTCCTGCTGCAAGCGCTGGAGCAGGATGATCGTCTTCGCATCCACGATCCGCCCATCGCGCGCCATGGCGAAAGCCTCGCCGGCATCGATCTCCAGCACCTCGATATCCTCGCCTTCCTCGGCCTTGCCCCCGCCTGCGGCCACCTTGTCGCCCCGCTCGTACTCCCCGAGAAAACAATGCACGATCTCCGTCAGCGCCGACGGATTCGGCATGAACGCCAGCACCTTGCGCACCTGTTTCGCGCGATACCCGGTTTCCTCGCACGATTCCGCGCGCACGCGCTGTTCCGGCCCCGTACCGTCCAGCATCCCGGCCGGCGCTTCGATCACGAAGCCATCCTGCCCCGCCAAATGCGCCCCCATGCGGAACTGGCGCGTCAGCAGCACGGTGCGGCGTGCACGGTCGAAAAGCAGCACCGCCGCGCCGCCCGCGTTGGCATACACCTCGCGCTCCTGTCTCTGCCAGGCACCGTCGCTGCGGCGCTGTTCGAAGGTGACTTTCTTCAGCGGCGCATGGTCGTCCGACAGCAGCTGTTCATCGATGACGCGGATCGGATCGTCTTGCATGGTGACTCCGTGGCGGAAACAATGAAAAACGCCCGGCGCGCGGCCGGGCGTTTGCCAAGAAGGAAAGGCGATCAGCCCTGGCCCTGCTCGGCCACGTAGATCTCGACGCGGCGGTTGCGGGCGCGGCTGTTGGCGTCCGCGTTCGAGGCGATCGGTTCGCGCGAACCGCGGCCTTCGATGGTGATGCGGTTGGCGTTGACACCGCGGCCGGCCAGGTAGTCGCGGGTGCGCGAGGCGCGGTCGACCGACAGCGGCTGGTTGATCGCATCGGTGCCGGTGTTGTCGGTGTGGCCGATGATGGTCACGGTGGTGGCCGGATTTTCGTTCAGCGTCTGGGCGAAGCGGTTCAGCACCGGCTGGAAATTGCCCTTGATGTCGGAGCGGCCAGTGTCGAACGAGATGTCGCTCGGGATCTCGAGTTTCAGGCGGTTGTCCGAGGTCTGGCTCACCTGCACGCCGGTGCCTTGCGTGGCCTGTTCCATGGCCTGCTTCTGCGCTTCCATGCGCTTGGACCAGATATTGCCGGCGACGGCACCGAGCGCGCCGCCGATCACCGCGCCGCGGGTCGCGCGGCCGCTGCCGCCGCCGCTGGTGGATGCGCCGATCACGCCGCCGAGGGCGGCGCCAATGCCCGCGCCTTGCGCGGTGCCGCGCTGGGTCGGGCTCATGTCGGCGCAACCGGTGGCGGTGAAGGCGACGAGGGCCATGGCGGCTGCGGTCTTGGTCAATTTCGTGTACATAATATTCTCCTTATAACGAAAAATCCGTTTCGGAATCGCACCTCGCAATGTAGGCACGACTGCGAAACGGATCGGATGGTACGAGGTACTGCAAAGGCTTACAAGCCTATATGCCTCGTCCGCTGATCAGGCGCACCAGGACCATGATCACGGCGACGACCAGCAGGATGTGGATGAAGCCGCCGATGGTGTACGAAGTCACCAGGCCGAGCAGCCACAGGACGATCAGGATGACAGCGATTGTATATAACATGATTCACCTCACTGGAAATACGCATCGTTTGCGTCGTGATTCCAGTATGCCCATCCATAAGGCCGGCCTCTGTACGATGGCGTACGTATGCGCAACTTTCTTCAGGCCTTGATGCCATCCTTCTTGACGCCCGGGATCCAGCCCATGAAGCCGAGCAGGCCCGTGACGCCGATCAGGCAGGTGAGCAGGCCGCCCGCCACCAGGAACACCACGTCCTGCGCCTGCAGGCCGGTGCTCGCCGCTTCGCCCGGAGGATGGGCCGACAGCAGGCCGAAGGCCGCCACCACCAGACCCCAGACGATAATTCCGATCCATGCCATGCTGTTCATGATGCGTTCCCCCTCGAATGGTGTTGTTGTGAATCGCACGCGCTCTGCAGCGCGAATCCATTGTCGGGTTAGCTCATCCATTGGTCCGTGCGCTGCCGCACATTGCATTCAAGAAAAATACCCAGAAGAAATAAAAGCCGGGATCCTTGCGGTATCCCGGCCTGACGATGCGAAGCTGTTGTATCAGGCGACCGAGCGCAGCTTGCCCTTGACGATGCGCACGCGGTCGCCGCTGCGCCATGCCGGCGCGCTGCTCTGGCGGAAGGTGCGCAGGGTGCCGTCGTCGAGGCGCACCCGGATCTCGTAGCTGACCGTGGCTTTCATATTGCCTTCGACCTGGTTGCCGACCACCGCGCCGCCGATCGCGCCCGCCGCCGTGGCGATGGTGCGGCCGCTGCCGCCGCCGATCTGGTTGCCCAGCAGGCCGCCGATCACGGCGCCGCCGGCGGCGCCCAGGCCGCTGCCCTGGGCGCGCTGCTTGATCTCGCGCACCGACTCGACGTTGCCGCAGTTCGAGCACCAGTTGCGGCCGCTGTCGGCGGCGGCCACCTGCACGTCTTTCTTGGCGGCTTTCTGCACCGGTTCTTCACGGACCGGCGCCGCGGCAACCGTCGCCGCCGCGGCCGGGTAGGCCGGCGCATAGGCCTGGGCCGGGACCGCCGGCGCCTGGGCCGTCACCGGCTCGACGTAGCCCGGCGCCAGCTGCTGGCCGGGCGCGGCGGTGACGACGCCGGGAGCGGGCTGCACGCCGCCCTGGGGCAGGGTGGCGGCCAGGGCCAGGCGGTCGGCCTCGCTCAGCTGGCGCTCGGCGGTGCCGCCGGTCGAGGTCGGGATCCAGCCGAGGATAGCGGCGGTGCCGACCATGCAGAACAGGACGACCGCGAGCGCCGCCAGGATCATCAGGGGATGCAGGCGCGCCCGGGTGGGCGGGGTGGAGGTGGTGTTCATGGCGCTTCCTTTCTGTCGATTCTGTCGGGTCCGCGGCGCAGGGTCGAGGGGCGCCGTCCGGATTGCCTGAAGCATGAAAGGATTGTCCTCAGGAACAACAAGGTGTTCCGTGCGTCACCGTACATACCAGCGCGCACCGGCACGGTTACGCTGAATGAAATTGTTTACAAATGTATCCGACGGCGCCCCCCTCGTATGCCACAGTCCCATTGCGAGAACACGATGAACTTTGCCGTACCGCCGCCGATCGCCGAGCACAACAGCAACCTGCTGCTGGGTGCGCTGCCGCCGCAGGACCTGGCCCAGGTCTTGCCGCTGCTCGAACCGGTGCAGGTCGCCGTCGGCGACGTCCTGTGCGAGGCCGGCGACCCGCTGCGCCACATCTATTTTCCCCACGATTGCCTGATCTCGCTGATGGGCGTGGCCGAAGGTCGCATGACGCTCGAGGTCGGGCTGGTCGGGCGCGAAGGCATGGTCGGCGCCACCGTGGCCCTGGGCCATGACACCGCCCAGGTGCGCGCCATCGTGCAGCGCGCCGGCACCGCCAGCCGCATGGCGAGCGAGGATTTCCAGGCCGAGGTGGCGCGCAACCAGGCGCTGCAGCGCGTGCTGTACCGCTACACCGACACCCTGCTGGCCCAGGCGATCCAGATCGCCGTCTGCAGCCGCTTCCACGTGCTGGAAGCGCGCCTGGCGCGCTCGCTGCTGGTCACGCGCGACCGCCTGCAGTCGGACAAGTTCCACCTGACCCATGAGTTCCTGGCGCATGCGCTTGGCGTGCGCCGGGTCGGCGTGACCAAGGCCGCCAGCGCATTGCAGCAGCAGGGCCTGATCGACTACAGCCGCGGGAATATCGAAATCCTCGATCCCGAAGGCCTCGCGGCCGCATCCTGCACCTGCTACGAGATCGTGCGCGAAGCGGGGGCGATGCCGCTGCACGGGGCGCACGTCCAGACGGTTTAGAACCTATCCCAGTAGGGAGAGGGAAGTTGATGGCGATGACTGGCAAGCGCGGGCAAGGCGCGAGGACGCCGCATGGCGAGCCATGCAAGGACGAGCAACGCAGCCCCCGCATGCCAGGCGCGTCAGCAACGACCGGTTCCCTGCTGGGATAGGTTCTTAGTCCCGGTAGGCCAGCACCACCTTCGCGGATCGCGGCAGCAGGATGATCAGGCGACGCCCGTCGTCGCGGAAAAAGTTTCCCTTGCTGGACAGCGCTTCGTTGATTCCCGTTCCACGCTTTCGTCGATCTCGATGCCGAATCCGTACTTGTTCAGGTAGCGGGCGACGCCATGGGCGCGGGCGGGATCGATTTCATCGTTCGCGTCGCTTGTCTCAGCGTTGAATGATGCGAACAAGATGGCGCCGGAGACCGCGATCAGGAAGGCTGTGTTCGCGATCGTTGGGTGAACCAAATCGCGTTGTCGAAGTCTTACGCATCGTCGAGTTAACTCATCTGGAGTGACGATGCAAGGCCTGCGCTTCGACGAATTGTTTGCTTTTCTGACCGCCGCGCCATTGTCCAGCGCTGATCTGTCTCGGCTGTGCGACTGGCTCGACAACATCCGCGACCCGGCCGAGTGCCTGGCGCTCATCGAAGCGGCCGCGGCAGGCCGGCCCTGTCCACATTGTGCTTGCGCGCGTTTGCACCGCTCCGGCTTCGCCAGCGGCCTGCAGCGTTATCGCTGCCTGGGTTGTCGCCGCTCCTTCAATGCGCTGACCGGCACGCCGCTGGCCCGGCTGCGCAAGCGCGAGTGCTGGCTGCCATATATCAAGTGTTTGCTGGAATCATGCACCGTACGCGACGCGGCGCTCGCGACCGGCGTGCATCGCACGACGAGTTTTCGCTGGCGCCACCGATTCGCGCCGGGCGCCGCCAGGCACCGGCCCGCCGCACTGACGGGAATCGTGGAGGCCGACGAAACCTACAGACTGGAATCGCAGAAGGGTTCGCGCACCTTGACGCGCCCGCCGCGGCAGCGTGGCGGCACGGCCCTGCGGCGCGGCATCAACCGCGAGCACGATTGCCTGCTGGTGGCGCGTGACCGCATCGGCACGACGCTGGACTTTCATACCGGACGCGGTCCCGTGACCGCTGCGCAACTGCGCACCTACCTGCAGCCGGTGCTGCCCAGCGACGGGCTGCTCATCAGCGATGGCGCTGCGGCCTATGTCCGGTTTGCCCTTGACGCCGGAATCATGCACGAATCCATCAACGTGCGGGCGGGCTGGCGCGCACGCGGTGCGATCCACATCCAGAACGTGAATGGCTGGCACAGCCGCTTCAAGAACTGGCTGGTGCGCTTCAAGGGCGTGGCCAGCCGCTACCTGGCGAATTATTCGGGGTGGCAGCGATTACTGGATGCGCAAGCGTTGCGTACACCAGCGCAGTGGCTATGTGCTGCGGTACGACAAGTTCAGTGAAGGCGACCGTAAATACATAACTAACGCGAACACAGCCATCAGGAATGCGGCAATTGCGGCGCGTCGCGTATATGGCGAGGTGAGTGGCATGTCCGTTCAAATTCCAGCGCAGGGCACGCTGACCGGACACCAGAAAGGAAAGGCCCGGCAATGCCGGGCCTGCGGTCGGTGAGACGCCGAAGCGCCTTGTCCGATATTAGTTGGTCTTGTTGACCTGGTTGCCGATGACGCCGCCGACAGCTGCGCCACCCACGGTGCCGACAGCGCTGCCGCCGGTCAGGACGCCGCCGACGACCGCGCCGGCGCCCGCGCCGATGGCGGTGTTCTTGTCTTGCTGCGACATGCCCGAGCAGCCGACCAGGCCCAGGGCTGCGCTTGCGATGGTTGCGGTCACGACCAGTTGTTTGATGGTTTTCATGGTGGATCTCCTTAACGGTGGGTTCATTTCAAGCGCAGGTCATTTCTGACGGACCTGACGCCTTTTACGGTCCGGGCAACCGATGCCGCGGCCGCCACACTATCCGCCGAGCCGACGAATCCGCTCAGCTGTACTACGCCCTGCCTGGTATCGACACCGAGGTCCGACACTGTCAGGGACTGGTCGCCATCGATGGCGGCCCTGACACCGGCGGTGATGGTGGCGTCGTCGACGACTTCCGCCACCGGCCCGGCACGCCCCGACATGGCGCATCCTCCCAATTGTCCGCCCAGCAGGAACGCCAGCAAGGGCGCCAGCAGGGCGGGGGTGCAGCGAAGATGCTTCATGTCGTGACGCTTTTTTTCGATTCCATGTACTCAGGTTAAATGCGCACTAAAGTCTGGTCTGTTCGACAACTCACAGTGCGTGCATTTTCCGCATCAGCCGCGCTTGACCTTGCCCGGCGGCGGCGCCTGCGGCTTCTGCCGCGACTGGGCCAGCAGGCGGCCGCAATCGCTGTCCTCGCCCGGGCCGGTGTTCACCAGCGGGATCAGGGCGGCGACCGGGGCCGCCGCGGCCAGGGCGATGGCGCTCCCGGCCTTCATGGCGAGTACGCCCTTGTCCACCGACACGTCCGGCTTGCTGAAGGAACCGCGCACGTAGAGAGGCGAGCGCAGGGTGAACAGGCGCAGCGCCTTGGTCTTCGGATCGATGCGCAGGTCCATCTGCTCGCCGGCCAGGTTGATCGCGCCGGCCACCTCGATCAGCGCTTCCTCGGTGTCGACCACGAAGTAGCGGGTGCGCGCGATGCCGTTGGTGACCTCGAAATCGGTCGCCATGCAATTGAGCTTGACCTGTTTGTCGCCGAACAGCTTGGTGACGATGACGTTGCCGACGTTCAGGCCGGCGAGCTCCAGCAGGTACTTGCTGATCTGGCCCTGGTTGATCAGGGTCTTGAGTTCGCCGTTGGAGCCGGCCAGCAGGCTGGCCACCGAGTTGCCCTGGGCGGTCAGGTTGGCGTCGCCGGCGATGCTGCCGACCGTCGCCTGCAATTCCTCGATCTTCGGGAACAGCTTCTTGATCTCGATGCCGCGCGCCGCGACCTTGGCCTGCGCCTTGATCGCCTTCGGTCCTTCGCGGCCGCGGCCGTCGAGGCGGATGTTGGAGCGCACCGTGCCGCCCGCCATCGCGAACTCGAGCGGCTGAAGGTTGAGCACCGCATTGTCCATGGTCAAGTGGGTCGACAGCTTGCTGATCGGGAAGGCGGTATCGCGGATGATGTTGTCGGCCGAAAAGCGCACGTCGGCGTCGAGCTTGGTCCAGCGTTCGGTCTTGAATTCCTCGACCGGCAGCACCTTGCCGCTCGGCTGCACCACGTCGGCGTTGCGCTCCTTCTTCGCCGCGTTGGAGTCGGCGCCGATCAGCGGGGCCAAGTCGGCGAACACCAGGGTCTTCGAGTGGACGTTGCCGGACAGCTTCGGACGCGGCTCGCCGGTCACGTACTCGAGGCGGCCCGCGATGTCTGACGAGCCCACTTTACCCTTGAAGCCGTCGTAGACCCAGCGGCTGCGCTCCTCGCCCAGGTTGCCGATCAGCCGGCCCGAGGTCGAGAACGGCCCGGTGGTCGGCAGCACCACGCCGGTGAAGTAGTACAGCTGGTCCATGCTGGGCGCGGCCAGCTCGAGCTTCAGGTCGATCGCGGCCAGCTTGGCGGGGCGGGTGACGGTGCCCTCGACCGCGATCCGGGTCTTACCCGAACGCATGTCGGCCTGCACCGGGAAGGGCGTTCCCTGGTCCTTCAGCGACAGCACGGCGCCGGCCTTGCCGCCGCCCTCGACTTTCGCGCCGTTATACGTCCCGTCCAGGGTCCAGCCGATGCCGTAGCGCGGGTCCTTGTCCAGCGTGCGCACGCGCGCCGTCACGTCGGCTTTCGTTACCGCATCCTTGATGTGGATGACGCCGTCGGTCAGCACCACGCGTTCCAGGTCGAGGGTCCAGCGCGACTTTTCCTCCTTGCGCTTGAAGGCCCAGTTGTAGTGGGTCGCATCGGTGCGCAGCAGGTCCACGCGCGGGCCGTCGAAGCGCAGCAGCGGGATGTTGATGGTGCGCGAGAGCAGGGCGAAGGGGTTCAGCGAGAACGAGAACTGGCGCGCCACGCCCGCATCCTGGACCGGCATGCCGGCCGGGTTGCCGACGTGGGTGTCGTTGGCGATCAGGTGCGGCCAGGGAATGTGGTCGCGCCAGGTGCGCTCGGACGGCGCCATCGTCCTGGCGGGACGCTGCCACTCGACGTCCAGGTTGCCGCGGATGGCGAAGGGGCGGTCGATGGCCTCGCTGACCTTGGCGTTGATCCAGGGACGGGCGCGGTTCCAGTCGAAGGTGAGGATGACGATGATCGCGATGATGGGAATCGCGACCATGATGCCGAGGATGCTCAGCAATATTTTCTTGTTGCGGCGCGCGGGATGCCGGCCTTGCGCCGCCGGGGTGTGGGTGTCAGCCATGGCGGTCTTCCTGTTGTCATAGTCGAAACCAGCTTAGCGCAAAGGCCGTCCCGATCTATGTGCGCTGCCTAACCCCCACCTGTTGAGCAGGGCCGCATCGGCCGTCAATGTGCGGCAGCGAACCGAGAGCAGGCGATAACAGGTTTATAACGTTACGTAGGACATTTCTTCAATACAGTTCATATCGAAACTGTTCAACCGGAGGATCCGCAATGGACCAACAACAACAAGCCATGACCCGTTTCGCTGCCGGCGCGCTTGCCGCCGCCGTGCTGCTGCTGGCAGGCTGCACCAGCCCGCAGAAAGCCCCGGCCACCGCCGACGTGGCCGTGTCCCGCAACGCCGTCGAGAACGCGGTGTCGGCCGGCGCCGCCGAGCTGGCGCCGGAAGAGATCAATGCGGCACGCGACAAGATGATGCGCGCCAACCAGGCCCTGGCCGCGCGCGACTACAAGCTGGCGCGCGAACTGGCGATCCAGGCCCAGGCCGACGCCAAGCTGGCCCAGAGCAAGGCCGTCTCGACCAAGGCCACCGCCGCCTCGAACCAGCTGAACGAAGACCTGCGCGTGCTGCGCGAGGAAGTCGACCGCGCGAATGCCGCGCCGTCGCCGGCCGCCGCCACCGCGACCTCGACCACCCGCCAGTAAGCAAGACGGTTCCGCCCGCCGCGCCAGGTTTTTTGCCGCCGCGCGGCGTCCACCCAAGACCAAGAAAAGGACAAGGACATGAAAACCCGTTCCACGATGTCGCTGCTGGCCGCCGCCGTGCTGGCCACGGCCTGCGCCACCGCCCCCGTCACCACCCCGACCCTGGACCAGGCGCGCGCCGATTTCGTCGCCGCCAATAACAACCCGCAAGTGTCGCAGTACGCGCCGAACGAATTCCGCCAGGCCAGCGAAGCGCTCGACCAGGCCAATGCCGCGGCCGCACGCCGCGAAAGCCTGAACGACGTCGACCGCCTGGCCTACGTCGCCAAGCAGCGCATCGCCACCGCGATGGAGGTGGCGAAGGCGAAGGGCGCGGAAGCCGACATCGCCAACGCCTCGCGCGAACGCGACCAGGTGCGCCTGGAAGCGCGCACCGCCGAAGCCGACCGCGCCAAGCGCGAAGCCGAGGCCGCCCAGGCCGCCGCCCAGCAGGCCCAGGCCCAGGCCCAGGCGGCCCAGCAGCAGGCCGCCGCCGCCCAGGAGCAGAACGCCGCCCTGGCCCAGCGCGCCGCGGTGCTGGAAGCCCTGCTGGTCGAGCTGCAGGCGGTCAAGACCGAGCGCGGCTACGTCGTGACGATCGGCGACGTGCTGTTCGCTACCAACCAGGCGGCCCTGACACCGAACGGAATGTCGAGCTTGCGCAAACTCGCCGAGGTGATGACGCAGAACCCGAACCGCACCGTGCTGGTCGAAGGGTTTACGGACAGCACCGGCAGCTCCTCGTACAACCAGGAACTGTCGCAGCGCCGTGCCGAAGCCGTGGCCTCGGCGCTGAGCTCGATGGGTGTGCCGCGCGACCGCATCGCCATGAAGGCCTATGGCGAAGCGTTCCCGGTCGCCTCGAACGATACGGCGTCGAACCGCCAGCTCAACCGCCGTGTCGAGATCGTGCTGTCCAACGAGGGCGCGCAGATCCCGCCACGCACCGCGGCGCGCTGAGCGATCGGGCCGGGTGCGCTTCAAGCACGCCCGGCCGAAGCGCCGGCAAGAAATCCGGGGCCCTCACGGGCCAGAAGACATCATCAACAACATCAACCGATTGGAGTACACCATGCTTGACACCACCCGCAGCAACCTGAAAGCCAAAGCCCACGCCTACGAACTCGACAGCCACGCCGCGGACGCCCATTCGGACCTGAAAGCGCTGGTGCGCGACGCCCAGACGATGCTGAGCGCGGCCACCGGGCTGACGGGCGAGAAGGCCGACGAACTGCGCAGCCGCGGCATGGAACTGCTGGACCGCGCGCTGGGCAAGGCCGGCCGCTACCAGGACCAGGCCCTCGAGCGCGGCAAGGAACTGGCGCACGACGCCGATGTCTATGTGCGTGACAACCCTTATCGTACGCTGGCGATCGCCGCCGGCATCGGCATCGCCCTCGGCGTGCTGTTCGGCCGCAAGCAATAAGCATTACCGAGGACCGCCATGGAACAAAACGAAACCGTCGTGCACAACCCCGGCCTCGTGGGCGGGATCTCCACCCTCATGAAGAGCCTGTTCGGGCTGCTCGTCTCGCGCGTCGAACTGGCCGCGCTCGAGCTGTCCGAGGTGCGCAACCACGTCATCGAACTGGTGGCCTGCTTCGGCATCGCCATCCTGGCGGTCTGGTTCGCCATCGCCTACGGCACCGCGACCATCGTCGCGCTGGCCTGGGATGAAATGGGCTGGAAGATCCTGCTCATCATGTTCCTCGTGTTCCTCGTCATTGCCGGCGTGCTGGTGGCCAAGGGCCTCGCGCTGATCAAGCAGGACAAACTCGGTCTCCCGGCCACGATGAAGGAACTCAAGAACGATCGCGACATGCTGCTCTAAGCGGCGACACGGAGGAGGGGAAACATGCACAATCAAGACGGCACGACAGGTTTGGCCGGACACAAGCACAGTATCGATCCGACTATCCGCAAGCAGGAACTGCTGCGCGAAGGGCAGTATTTCCGCCACAACGTGGCCCAGGCCAAGGAAGAGATCCGCTACGGCGCACGCCCGGATGTCATCCTGCATGGCGCACTGGACCACGCCACGCTGGCGCTGCGCACGCGCGCGGATGCGCTGCTGCGCCCGACCGGCATCAGTGTCGCGACGCTGGCGCCATACGGGATGACGGCATTCAACTTCATCCGCCAGCGCCGCCTCGGCAAGCAGGCCGGCGCCGCCGCCATCCTGCTCGGTGTGGTGGGCTGGTACGTGCACAAGCGCCGTTCGGCGCAGGCAGGGGAGTAATACCCGGTCGCGGAACGTAGTGAAGCAAAAGAATCCGCGTGGCTGAAGAATATGGTGGGGCTTGAGCGGCGTCGCAATCTCTGATTCGGCGCCGTTTTTTTTCGTCCGTTTGTGGAGCGCACACGCAGTCCGCGTGAGGTGGCGAACTCGTAGGGTGGGCGGCTCCACCGTGGTCGATGAATGACAAGCTGCCCCTGCGCCGCCCACGCGGTCAACTCCCCTCAGCGCCGAGAGATCGGATTTCAGGGCAAGAGCAGATGGCGCATCGGTTCGAAGCGGAGTTGAACGCGCGTGCGGCCCCACTGCCGCCGATGAAGCGCATTATCGGGTGCAGCCGCACACCCTACGACATGCATCCATTGCGCCGTTGCACGCAACAGCGCCGGAAACGACTCAGGGCGTCTGCACCTGCGCCTTGGCTTGGGCCAGATCCCGCTGGTAGGTCGCGCGCGCTTCCTGCTCGCAGCCCTTGCGCTCGGCGCCCGCCGCCTTCTTGCACGCATTACGCGCTTCCTGCAGCGCCGCGCCCGCTTCCTTTTGCAGGGTGCGCAGCTGGGCCTGGCGCGTCGTGTCCTCGCGGTACCAGCGCGCCGGATCGCCCTGGGCGATTTCCTTCGCCTGCTGGCGCGCCGCGACCGGATCGACCAGGGCGTCGCTGCTGGTGGATGTCTGGGTCTGCGCATGGACGGACAGGGTGGCGCCAAGCAGGCAGGCACAGGCGCCGCGCAGGAGGATGCTCAGGTGGGACATGGTGTTCTCCTGGAGTGGAAAGGCGGGTCCGGCGCCGACGGGCCGGATGCGGCAACACGCCCGGCCGGCAGGACGCCGGCCGGGGCCATCGACCGCGCCCGGGAAGCGTGCGCGTCCCGGGCCTGATCGATCAGTAGCGGTAGACGCGGCCGTCGACGATGCGCACGCGGTTGCCCACGCGCAGGTCGTAGACGCTGTCCTGGTTCACGGTGCGGTATTCGCCGTTATCCATGCGCACATTGACCTGATACACCTCGGCGCCGTTGGCACCGCGGTTGCGTTCGACATTGTTGCCGATCGCCGCGCCGGCCACGCCGCCGGCGACAGTGGCCGCGGTACGGCCGCCGCCGCTGCCGACCTGGCTGCCGGCCAGTGCGCCAACCAGGCCGCCGACGATCGCGCCGGCGCCGCTGGTGCGGTTCTCGCCCTGCACGACCTGGATCGACTCGATGGTGCCATAGCCCATCGACACATTGTTATAACCGCTGTTGTAGCCGTTGTTGTACGGCTGGGAAGAGGTGCTCGCGCAACCGGTGATCAGGGCGGAGGTTGCCAGCACGGCAGCTGCGAAGGTACGGGTGGCGTTCATGTTGTTCTCCTGACAAAAGTATGGCTCCACTGTAGGCCTGCCCAACATAGAGGTCTGTGCGTTTCCTAACCGTCCTGGCTTCTCGTTATTTCGCCATTTATTTGACTGAATCGAAACGGAAATGTTGTGCAAATGCTCATGTGTTCGGCACCGAACAGAAAGCCGGCGCGACTCAGCGTAAAACGTCATCAGCGTGTTGACAAATGGAGAACAACAAATGAAAACCAGCCATGCCTTCCTGCTGATCGGCGCCGCGCTCGCCTGGGCAGGTGCGGCACGCGCCCAGGCCGTGCCCGACGCCAAGACGGCTTACCAGCAGGCCCGCGCCACGGCCGAAACGAACTACAAGGCGGCCAGGGCGCGCTGCGACCTGATCGCCGGCAATCCGCACGACCTGTGCGTTGCCGAAGCCAAGGCGGCGCGGGTGCGTGTCGAGGAAGAAGCCGAGGCCGCCTACAAGAACACGCTGTCGGCCTATACCCAGGCCCGCATGCGCATCGCCGCGGCGAATTTTGACCGCGACAAGGTGCGCTGCGCCGCCGTCACCGGCAACGACCGCGACGTCTGCCTGGAGCAGGCCAAGGCGACCCTGGTGGCGGCCCAGGCCGACGCCAAGGCCGACCGCAAGAGCATCGAGGCGCGCCTCGATGCGCGCGAAGACAAATTGGCCGCGCAGTACCGCGTCGCGATCGAGAAATGCGACGCCTACGCCGGCGCCGTCAAGGACCAGTGCGTGAGCACCGCCAAGACGCAGTTCGGTAAATAAGTTTTTACGTTTTGCGGGCCGGCGTGCCGGTACCGCCCACCCCGCCCGCATGGGCTTGTTCAAGCAGTTCGTTTATTTGTAGTGTTAACCAAGGAGCTCATCATGAAAATCGCACAACGCCTCATCACCGCCACCTTCGCTGCTGCCGTCGCCATCACCACCGTTGGCTGCGCATCGGGTCCGACCGCCAAATCGACCGGCGAGTACGTCGACGACGCAGTCATCACCACCAAGGTGAAAGCCGCCTTCGCCGCCGACCCGACCGTCAAGGCAACCGAGATCAACGTCGAAACCTACAAGGGCGACGTGCAGCTGTCGGGCTTCGTTGCTGAAGCCGGCGACGCCCAGAAAGCCGTGCAGATCGCACGCGGCGTGAAAGGCGTGACCTCGGTCAAGAACGACATCCGCGTGAAATAATGCAGGCGCCTCGATAAGATCGAGGTCTCTGCTCAAAGCCGGGGCGGCCCGGCTCCTTGTCAAGGCGTTTTGCTATGCAGCTTGTACCACCTGAACCGGCGCAGCCTGCGCAATTCCCTGACAATGCCGCCCCGGCGGCGCCGGCCCCCAGCGGGCCGGGCGCCGCCTCCGAGCCTGCCTCCGGACCCGGCTCCGGACCCGCGCCGCACGGCGACGAGCTGACGCTGCATGCAGGCGCCTTGCGCCTGCCGGTCCATGTGAACGCGCGCGGGCTGTCGCTCGGCATCCTGGCCACCATCGCCTGCGTGTTCGCCCTCCAGTGGGCGCAGAAATTCTTCGTGCCGCTCCTGCTCGGCATCTTCATCGCCTACACCCTGAACCCAGTCGTGCGCTGGCTCGAACGCTGGCACGTCAAGCGTGTCATCGGCGCCACCCTGGTCACGGCCATCATCCTGGGCGCCATGGGCGGCACCTTCTACCGGCTGCAGGGCGAATTCTTCAATATCCTCGACGAGCTGCCGGCGCTGACGCACAAGGTCACCCGCATCCTGACCAGCAACAGCGGCGAGCGCTCGACCATCCAGCAAGTGCAGGCGGCGGCCGCCGAAATCGAACGCGCCGCATCCAACGCCACCGGCGGCAGCGAGCGCAAGGCGATCCAGAAGCGCACCCAGAGCGTGCCGCCGGCGCCGGTCGCGGCCGGGTCGAATATCCGCGTGATGGACTGGGTGCTGGCCGGCTCGGTCGGCCTGGCGACCTTCCTGTCGCAGGCGACCATGGTGGTGTTCCTGGTGTTCTTTCTGCTGCTCGCGGGCGACACCTTCAAGCGCAAGCTGGTCAAGCTGACCGGGCCGTCGCTGACCCGCAAGAAAGTCACGGTGCACATCCTGGATGACATGAACAATGCGATCCAGGCCTATATGTTCATGCTGCTGGTGACCAATGTGCTGCTGGCCCTGCTCACTTGGGCGGCGCTGCGCGCCATCGGCCTGGAGAACGCCGGCGCCTGGGCCGCCTTTGCCGGGGTTGCCCACGTGGTGCCGTATTTCGGGCCGCTCCTGATCACCATCGCGACCGGCGCGGTGGCCTTCTTCCAGTTCGAATCGCTGCGCATGGTGATCCTGGTGGCCGGCTCCTCGCTCGGCATCGCTACCCTGGTCGGGATGGTGGTCACCACCTGGATGACGGGGCGGATCGCCAAGATGAATCCGGCGGCGGTGTTCGTCAGCCTGCTGTTCTGGGGCTGGCTGTGGGGGATGTGGGGATTGCTGCTGGGGGTGCCGGTGGTGATGGTGCTGAAGGTGGTGTCGGAGCGGGTCGAAGGAATGGAAGTCCTGGCCGAGCTGCTCGGAGAGTGAGTAGGGTAGACGGGTTTCCCGTCCGCGCGTTCGACTCCCCTGTACATCCACGCGTCGCGTGTATTCCAGCACGGTGTGAACGCGCGGAGTGAATTGGTCCAGTGGACCAATTCACAAGCCGTCCATCTGAATTACACCGCCTTGCCGCCTTTCCACGTCCCGGTCTGCACCGGTTCATCCTTCTTCTTGTCCCCCGTCTCATGCGCCGGCTTGTGCTTCAGGCTGCCCAGCTTGAGCGCGTACTGGCGCGCGAACTCGGCGCCGAGGAAGAAGATCTGGGCCGAGTAATACACCCACAGCAGCAGCGCGATCAGCGAACCGGCCGCGCCGAAGCTGTCGGCGGCGCCGCTGTTGCCGATGTAGAGGCCGATGCCGAACTTACCCAGCGTGAACATGGCCGCGGTCCCGAGCGCGCCGATGGTGACGTCGTGCCAGGAGAGGTGGATGCGGGGCAGCAGCTTGTAGATCGTGCCGAACAGGACGGCGATCACCAGGAAGCTGATGCCTGACGCCACCCAGCCCATGATGACGGCCGCTTCCTTCCACATGCCGCCGATGAAGTTCTCGACCACGGCCAGCGCGGCGCTGACCACCAGCGAGACCATCAGCAGGAAACCCAGCACCAGGATCAGGCCGAAGGAGAGCAGGCGGGTGCGCACCATGCTCCAGACGCCGGCGTTCTTCGGTTGCGGCACGTCCCAGATCTCGTCCAGGCTGTCCTTGAGCTCCGAAAACACGGTGGTGGCGCCGACCAGCAGCAGCACGCCGGCGACGATGGTGGCGAACAGGCCGTCTTCCTTGTTGCGGGCGCCGGCCAGGATCGCCTGGATGGTTTCCGCCCCCTGTTTGCCGACCAGGCCGCGCAATTCGTTGATCAATTGCCCCTGCGCCGCTTCCGGTCCGTAGAAGAAGCCGGCGATGGCGATCACCAGCACCAGGATCGGCGCCATCGAGAACAGGGTGTAGAAGGCCAGCGCCGCGCCCTTGCTGGAGGCGCGGTGCTCGAGCCATTCCGTGACGGCGCAGCGCATGACGCGCACCAGTTCGCGCGAATACGGTAGCCATTTTTTAAGAGCCATATCCAATCCTCCAATTAAAAAGGGGAGCCGAAGCCCCCCTATTGTCCAGCGGTGATGCCGCGGTTCAGCCAGGCCGTGAGGGGCATGGCTGGTCCCGGCATCCTGGCGCGATTACTGCACGCGCTTTTCGATGGTGATCTGCTCGACTTCGACGCGGCGGTTCGGTTCCAGGCAGGCGATCAGTGCGGCACGGTTCTTCTCGTTGCACTGGACCAGCGGGTTGGCTTCGCCCTTGCCGTAGGCTTTCAGGCGGTTGCCGTCGATGCCCTTGCTGACCAGGTAGTCACGCACGGCGTTGGCGCGGCGTTCCGACAGCTTCAGGTTGTACTTTTCCGAACCCAGGCGGTCGGTGTAGCCGGTGATGTCGACGTTGGTGATGCTGGTGTCAGCCTGCAGGGCCGAAGCGATCTCGTCCAGTTTCGGCGACGGCATGATGACGTCGGCCTTGTCGAACTCGAACAGCTTGGTGGCTTCCAGGGTCACTTTTTCGAAGCGTGCCGGCGGCGGCGGCGGCGGAGCGACCGGTGCCGGTGCCGGAGCCGGGGCTTCCACGACCGGAGCAGGCGCCGGGGCCGGAGCGGCGGCGACTGGCGGCGGGTTGAACGCGTAGTTCAGGCCGACGGTCAGGTATTTGTTGTTCGAGCGGCGGAAGCCGTACTCTTCGTCGTGGCGCAGGAAGCCGCGCACCGAGCGCAGGTCGGCTTGCAGCGACCATTGCGGGGTCAGGCTGGCCTGGAAGCCGATGCCAACGGTGCCGTACGGCGAGTTGTGGCTGACGTTGCGCAGGCGGTTTTCCACCTTGTCACGCTCGACGCCCAGGCCGAACAGCACGAAAGGACGGAAACGTTCACGCGACAGCATCAGCAGGGCGTCGACGCCGGCCAGGGTCTGGCGGTAGTTGGCGGCGTTCTCTTCAAAGCGCACCTGGCTCGCGCCAACCTGGACGTCCCAGTACTGGTTAACGGCTTTGCCGAACTTCAGGCCGCCGCCGGTGTCGCGGTCGCTGACGCCGAAATCGGCATCCGGCTTGGCGTGCACGACGCTCGGCTGGATGTACCACGACGGGTTGATTTCTTGGGCGAGGGCGGTGCCGGCCGAGCAGAGGATGGCGACAGCCAGGGCGATCTTCTTCGTATTATTCACAGGTTACTCCCATAAGGTGAAGGGTTGTTGACATCGCATGCCTTGACACTGATGTTGGATGAACGATAACAGTGCAAGTTCCGTAGCCTCGGTGCGGTACCGCACCCAAGCCACAGATGCTGTGCAAATTTACAACAGTGGCAGAAATGCTACAGGACGCGTTGTGCGCAGCATCATATTCCATTTTGGAAATTTGTGACGATTGCATGACATATCGTGTGTAAGCAGATGTTTCAAAAAATCAAGAAATGCTCACAGGAATCTTGTCGAATGTTGGATGGCGCACAGACCAAGGGGGCTGACGCAGGCAATCTTGAGCCTAGTTAAGCGGAACCGAGGTGTTGTCAGGGTGTCGAACAGACACACAGCGACCCGGACCACGCAAGTCTCACTCTATAAAACGGAGCTCACCACATGCATGCAACGACCCATCACAACGCGGTGCAAGGCGACCTTGGCGCAGTGCACACTTCCAGCAACTCCGCGCTGATCGAACGCGTCCCGCCGCAACCGACCGAACGCGCGCCGATTTCCCTGGCGCCCATCGAGCGTGTCCGCTCGACTTCGGCCACGCAGCGCCGGATCGAAAACATGCAGAAACTGATCAACGAACTGTCGACCCACGAAATGCTGGCCGACGAAATCGCCTGGTTCCTGAAGTTCTCGCCGTCGGGCGCGCGCAAATACATCCGCGACCTGCGCGAAGCCGGCGTCATCGAACTGGCGCGTTACATCGAAGGCACCGCCACCTACCTGGGCAAGGCCGTCTACCAGATCTGCCCGGACCAGGAGCGCGTGAAAGCCTTCCTGGCCGCGATCTGCCAGCCGAAGCGCGAAGGCGCCGCCCCGCGCAAGGAGCGTCCGGGCCTGCGCGAGCAGAACATGGCCGGCAGCGGCCGCCACTTCCACATCCTGGCGGACGACACCCACTATGCCATCCGCGTGAACCGCAGCCCGGTCGCCCGCGATCCGCTGGTCGCCGCACTGTTCGGCCCGGCCCCGAGCCAGACCGCCAAGTAGGGCGCCCGGGAGGGCGCACCGGCCAGCCGCGCCTGAGACCCGCGGCTGCCGGCCGGACGATCGCTGTCGTCCTTCATGCCGCGCCATGTGCGCGGCTTTGTTTTTTGCTGCACCGCACAGCGTGCAAATTTTCACTTCAACAATATTTGATGCCCGCGCGTTGAAATCCCGTCGAGCATCCCTACCTGCCTCCCAATGCGGCCGAGCCGCCCATGAGGAAAGGAAGCCAGATGCCAACGACCACGACACTCCCCACCCCCGAGTCACTCCAGGGCAAGCCCGTCCCGCGCGTCACCTTCAAGGCGCGGCCCCACGACCAGTGGCAGGACCTCAGCAGCGACGAGCTATTTAAAGGCAAGACCGTGGTGGTGTTCTCGCTGCCCGGCGCCTTCACGCCGACCTGTTCCTCGACCCACCTGCCGCGCTATAACGAGCTGGCGCCGGTGATGCGCGCGAACGGCGTCGACGACATCGTCTGCATTTCCGTGAACGACGCCTTCGTCATGAACCAGTGGGCGGCGGGGCAGGGCGCGGCCAACATTACCGTGATCCCGGACGGCAACGGCGACTTCACCGAAGGCATGGGCATGCTGGTCGACAAGCGCGACCTCGGTTTCGGACGCCGTTCCTGGCGCTACTCGATGTTGGTGAAAGACGGCGTGATCGACAAAATCTTCATCGAGCCGGACAAGGAAGGCGACCCGTTCGAGGTCTCCGACGCCGATACGATGCTGAGACATATCAACCCGAATGCGAAGATTCCCGAGCCGGTCGTCATGTTCTCGCGGCCCGGCTGCCCGCATTGTGCGCGCGCCAAGGCCGCGCTGCGCGAGAATGACATCGTATTTACCGATATCTCGGAAGACCAGAACATCACGACCAGCGTCCTGCGTGGCATCAGCGGCCACCTGACCTGGCCCCAGGTGTTCGTCGGCGGCACGCTGATCGGCGGGGCCGACGAGACCGTCGCCTGGGTGGCGCAGCGGGAGCGTTGATGGAAGGACTTGTCGTCGGCCTGATCGGGGCCGGTCTGCTGGCGGCCTGGCTGCTGCCGAAGTGGCGCCTGCGCCGCGCACTGGCGCGCCCGCTGTCGCCCGCGCAGCTCGCCATCCTCGAGCGCAATGTGCTGCAGTATGCGGGCATGGACGGGACGGCGCGGCAAAGGCTGCAGCGCCTGGTCCAGCAATTCCTGCACGAGAAAAATTTTGTCGGCTGCGCGGGGATCGAGATCACCGAGGAGATGCAGGTCACCATCGCCGCCCAGGCCTGCCTGCTGGTGCTGGGACGCGCCGGCGACCGGGTGCCGGCGAACCTTTACCCGAGCCTGCACGCGGTGCTGGTCTATCCTGGCGCCTTCCTGGTGCCGCGGCGCGAGATCGACGCCGCCGGCGTGGTCACCGAACAGCGCCAGGACTTGCTGGGCGAATCCTGGGGCGACGGCCGCGTGATCCTGTCCTGGGACCACGTGCGGCGCGGCGGGCCGGACGCGTGGCATGACGATGGCCAGGCCAGCCACAACGTGGTCCTGCACGAATTCGCCCACCAGCTCGACAGCGAGTCGGGCAGCACGAATGGCGCGCCCTACCTCGGCAGCACCGAGCGCTACCGCAGCTGGTCGGAAGTCCTGTCGCGCAATTATGCGAACCTGCGGCGCGACGCCATGTGGGGCCAGCACGGCGTGCTCGACCACTACGGTGCGAGCAGCCCGGCCGAGTTCTTCGCGGTCGCTACCGAAAGCTTCTTCGAGCAGCCGCATGCGATGGCCTGGCGCCACCCGGACCTGTATGAGGAATTCCTCAAGTATTTTCGGCTCGATCCGCGCGCCTGGCTGCCGGAGCCGGCGATGGCCGCGGAGCCGGACGATGGACAGGTGCATTACGGCCAGTGGCGCTGAGATCCAAGGGTGCTGGACTGCGTGCGGCTGCGTACAGAGGCTGTCCTTACGGCGGCGTATCGTTGAGCTAACCACGTTCCAGGAGGAATCGACATGTCCACGATTATTGCAGGGCGTTTCCAGCTTCAGGAAGACGTCGAACGCGCCCGCCGCGCACTTGCCGACGCGGGCTTCGACGCCGACCGGATCAGCGGTTTTTATCTGTCCCAGCCGGGCCAGCACGACCAGACCCCGATCGGCGGCGACCACATCCAGTCGCCGGGCGCCAAGGAAACGCCGGAAGGCGTGGTGCAGGGCGTCGCCACCGGCGGCGCGGTCGGCGCCGCCATCGGCGCGGCCACGGCGCCCGTCACCGGACCGCTGGGCCCGGTCGTCGGCGGCCTGGTCGGCGGCCACGTCGGCTCGCTGTTCAGTTTTTCCAAGATGAAGGACCGCGGCGAGGCGGAAGAGGGCAGCAGCGAAAACCGGGTGCCGCCGCGCGAAGCCGGCATGCTGGTGGCGGTGGCCTTCGAAGGCGATGACGGCGCGCAGGACAAGGCGGTCGACGTACTACGCCAGCTCGGCGCGCGCCACATCGAACGGGCCGAAGGAAATATCGTCGACGGCGACTGGGCGGATTTCGATCCGGCCAGCCGGCCACAGTTGATCTCGTAATTCGTAGAGGGTGTGAAAAATTCGTCTATGGCTGCGTTGTCTCGTCTCGCCGTACGAGTGTACTGTCTTCGACTCGGCGCCTTGCCATAGCCGTTTTTTCGCATCCTCTACGACGGGCTGGCGTCCGGTGACTTCGTAGTTGGTTTCGGCGCCAGCGCCTCGATCGCCTTCACCTGCTTGCGCACTTTATCCAGCGCCACCAGCACCGGCACGGCCTGGCCGCTGGCGGCCGCGCCGGCCAGGCCGATCAGGCCGGCCACCAGCCCCGTGACTTCGCCGATGACGCCGATGCGGCGGATCTTCTCCGCTGCATCCGCGGTCAGCTGGACCAGTTGCGCCTGCGGCTTGCCGAGCGCCTTGATGATGAAGGTGGCGGCGTCGGCGTACAGGCTGTTGGCGCGCTGGCGCAGCAGGACTTCGTCCTCGAACAGGGCGCGCGCGCTGGCCTGGACCTTTTCCGGCACCGGCTGGCCGGCGTAGGCCCGGATGTCGCGCATCACGCGCTCGTGGATCTGGTCGGCGCACTTCGACAGCTGGTCGGCCAGTTCGGCGATCTGCTCGGGCGTCGCCAGGCCGCCGTCGCCGGCTGCGGGAGCGGGGCTGTTCGGGCTGGGGGTGTCGGTGCTGGCCATGTGCTCTCCTGTCATTCGCCGGACAACCCGTCGCGGATGAGGCGCAGGTCGCGGCCGTAGTTGCCCAGCAGGCGGCGGATTTCATCGCCGGACAGCTTGCCGAGGTTCTCGCGCATCTTCTGGTGCCCCAGCGCCACCTTGGTCAGGCCCTGCAGGGCCAGCTCGTAGCGGCGGTCGATGAGCTTGTATTCGGTGGCCTTGTTCAGGTAGTGCACCTTGGCCAGGGTCACCAGCATGCGGTCGGAATTGCGGGTCGAAAACGGGATCTCGACGTCGAAAATGCCGAGGATCGTCTTCTTTTCATTCTCGTTGGTCTTGTAGTAGAGGCGGGTGAGCTGGATCATGGCGTCCAGCAGCACCTGCACGTCGGCGTCGCCGTCGCGCACCATGGTCTCGACGCTGCGGTTCTGGTAGCCTGATGCGATCACCCGCGTGAGCAAGCGCGTCATGCCGGTATAGGCCGCGATGTGGCGCTGCTGCAGGCCGGATTCCGTATTCGCCTTCAGGCCATTGCCCAGGTCATCGATCCGGGTCGACAGGTCGTAGCGGCTGTCGCCGGCCAGCAGGCTCAGGGTCTGCATATACAGCACCAGGGTCTTCTGGATCGCGACGAAGTCCTCGAACACGGCGCGGCGCTTGGCGTCGTTTTCCTTCGCCAGCTTGTCGGCCGCCGGCGACAGATAAGGCTGCTCTCGTTCGTAGGTGTCGCGGTAGCGGCGCGCCAGTTCGGCATAGCCGCCAAGGCGCGCGGAGGCGTCGGCGAATTCGCGCACTTCCTGCAGGCTGACCTGGCCGGTGCCGGTGGTGGTGGCGCAGGCCGAGAGCAGCAGGGCGCCGACCAGCATCAGGCGCGGGAACAGACAACGGGCAAGGTGTCGCAGCATGGCTTCCCTCCTGGCCGTCGTTCCGGCCCGAAAGGTCCCATTGTTTCAAACTCCGGTCCTCGAAGTTTTGCTGGTAGTCAATTACTCGTCCAGTTCGTCCGGCACGTTGTAACGGAACGCCTTGGTATCGAACACCAGCTTCCAGGTCTTGTCCTCGACCTTCTTGCCGTCGAGCGTGCCGCTGACGGAGACGGTGATCGGCGCCGGAATGCCGCCTTTCGCGCCGCCCAGCTTGTAGGCATAGCGGCGTTCCTGGCACAGGTCGAACATTTCCGGCTCGGTTTCTTCCGGCTCCATCTCGTCCTGTTCGCCGCTACTTGCTTCGGCCGCTTCTTCGTTTGACGCCTGCGCTGCCTCCTGACGGAACGCCTCGTGCGTCTCACGTCCACGCGCGCAGAGATCCTCTTCCATCGTGGCGATACGCGAATGGGGGAACTCGGCCAGCTTGACGATTTCCTCGCCGTGCGGCGCCAGCAGCACATGGCTCACGCTGACCAGGCCTTCCTTGGGATCGCGGCCATCCTTCACTTTCAGCAGCCAGCCCCACAGCTTGTCGCTCAGGGCCAGGAACTGCACGTCTTCGGGCCGCACCGCGGACGAGCCGCCATGCAGGTTCGTCACGGTGATCGCCACCAGCGCACCGGGTTCCTTGGGATTCGGACGCACGTGGAAGGCGCCGAGCCGCGCGACCTCGCTACCGTCGACGGCCGCGCCGCTGGCCATGAAATACATTTCCTCGCCCTCGGGCCCGCCGGGCAGCTTGTTCTGCTGGATCACCTTCATCACATAGGTGCGCTCGTCGGGACCCACGTACAGCCAGCCACGTTTCGACTCGGAATATTTGCCGTAGGTCTGGGTCATCACGTCCTCGATGGTCCCCGCTTCGTCGATCGTGATGCGCGCGACGCTGTCCGGCTCCGCCTCGGTCCGGGCCTGGCGCTGGAATGCCGCGTAGATGGTGATCGCGACGGCGAACACCCCGATCCCCGCCAGCATGTAGAGCGGGATGCGCAGCCAGGACCGCTTGCGCCGTCCGCCGTCCGAACCGTTATTGTCTTCGGAAGAAAGCTTGCCCTCGTCCATACCTGCCTTTCACAAATGGTTACAGCCGGACGAAATTATATCCAGCAACATTTGTAAAAAAGGCAAGAGAGCAATGCAGCGAGGGTAAAGTGTCGTCGCTGACGTCAGGCCACTTTGCTGCGGTCGAAGTGGGGATTCTCGATCACGCCGAAAACATTGCCGTCGGGGTCGCGCACCGTGGCGACGCGGATGCCGCCACCGACGTCCTCGACCGGCTGGTCGGCTTGCGCGCCCAATTCCAGCAGGCGCGCCAGCTCGGCGGACGCATCCGGCACGCCCCAGTAGGCGGTGGCGCCGCTGGCGCCGGGCTGGCCGTCCGGGATCAGGCCGAGTTCGAAGCCGCCGACCTCGAAGCCGACATAGAAAGCTTCGCTGAAATAGTGCGCGCGCTCGAGCACGCGTTCGTACCAGGCGGCGGCCTCGCCCAGGTTAGTGACGGGGTAAATGACGGTGCGCAAGCCCTGGATCATCGCAGCTCCTCGGTTGGGTGAAGCGTCGATGTTGCCCGAACGGCCATGTGCTGTCTACGCGCCGTGCATGGCTTCTTGCGCCTTCTTCAGCCAGGCGAAGGAATCGACGGTGGCGCCTTGGGGCACGTACTCGCAGCCGACCCAACCCCCGTAGCCGAGTTCGTCCAGCAGCCGGAACAGATAGGGGAAATTGATCTCGCCCGTGCCCGGCTGATGCCGTCCCGGCACGTCGGCCAGCTGGATATGGCGGATCAGCGGCAGGTACTGGTGGATGGTCCCGGCCAGCTCGCCCTCCATGCGCTGCATGTGGTAGATGTCGTACTGCAGGAACAGGTTGTCGGCGCCGCATTCGTCGATGATGGCGGCCGCCTGGCGCGTGCCGGTCAGGAAATAGCCGGGGATGTCGCGGTCGTTGATCGGCTCGATCAGCACGGCGAGCCCGTGGGCGCGGCATTCGCCGGCGGCGTGGCGCAGGTTGTCGACATAGGTCGCGTGGGCGCGCTCGACGCCGACCCGGGGTGGACGGCGGCCGGCCAGGCAGTGCAGGCGCGGCACGCCCAGCTCCAGCGCGTAGTCGATGGCAAGCTGGACGCCTTCGCGGAACTCGTCGACGCGGCGCGGGTCGCAGGCGATGCCACGCTCACCCGCGGCCCAGTCGCCGGAGGGGAAGTTGAACAGGGCAAGTTCCAGCCCGTAGCGCTGCAATCGTGCCGCGATCTGGCGCGGCTCGAAGGCGTAGGGGAAGAGGAACTCGACCGCATCGAAGCCGGCGGCGCGCGCGGCAGCGAAGCGGTCGAGGAAGTCGAGCTCGGTGAAGAGCAGGCTCAGGTTGGCGGCGAATTTCGGCATTGCGTACAGGGTCGGGGGTAACCCTGCGATCGTAACCGATCTTGCCACACTTCACGCCGCATCCGCCTCCGTGCGCGCCGGCGCCGCGGCCGGCAAGACCGCATCCGCCAGCGTCGACATCGGCGTGAACAGCCAGGCCAGCAGCGCCGCCGCGGCCAGGAAGATGCCGGCGCCGGCGAACAGGGCGTCCAGGCTCATCATGCTGGCGAGCCAGCCGGCGCCGGCCGCCGCGATCGGCGCCAGGCCCATGAAGACGAACATGAAGATGCCCATCATGCGGCCCAGCATGGCTTGCGGCACGCGCTGCTGGATCCAGGTGAACACGGCGACCTGGATGAAACCGCCGAGCACGCCGATCGCCGCGATCAGCAGCACGCCCTGCCAGCTCTGCGTGACCAGCCCCATCGGGATCAGGAGCAGGCCCGACAAGCCGTCCACCACCAGCAGGGTGATGCCGAGGTTGACCAGGCGCCGCTTGCCCAGCACGCCGGACAGGGCCATCCCGGCCAGGATGCCGCCGCCGTGGGCCGCCATCAGGATCGCCAGCGCCGAGGCGCCGTGCAAGCGTTCGCTGGCGAGCAGGGGCAGCGCCACCTGCATCAGGCCGCCGACCACGCAGGCGCACAGGCCCCAGTAGAAGAAGGCGGTGCGCAGGGTGCGGTCGTGCCAGACGGTGGCCAGGCCGGCGCCGACCGCGCGCCACACCGATTCCTGTTTCCTTGCCTCTGGAGCCGGCCGGGCCAGCGGCCTGACTTTCGCCAGTGTCCAGGCCGAGACGAGATAGGTGAGGCAGTCGATCGCGAAGGCGATCCCGAGGCCGCGCGCATCGCCTTGCCCATGGCTGCCGTCGCCGGCCAGCGCGAACAGCAGGCCGGCCAGCAGCGGTCCGCCCAGCATGGTGAGCTGGCGCATCGCCATCATGGCCGCATTGGCGGGCGCCAGGTGCTGCGGCGCGACCGCGTGCGGCAGCATCGAGGTCCCGGCCGGGATGCTGAAGGCCGAGGCGATCGACAGGCCGATGCCGAGCGCCGCGACCAGCGGCAGGGTGGCGGCCTGGAGCAGCACCAGCAGCGCCAGGATGCCGAGCAGCGCCGTGTTGACGTACTTGGTCAGCATCAGCACGCTTTTCGGCGAATAGCGGTCGACCAGGGCGCCGCCGAACAGGATCAGGATGGCGCGCGGCACGCCCATCGCCGCCACCATCGCGCCCAGCGCCAAGGGGTCGCCGGTGAGCTGCAGCACCAGCCAGGGCAGGGCGATCATGGTGAATTGGTCGCCCAGGGCGGAGATGACGCCGCCGCTCATCAGCCAGGTGAAATTCGGGTCGCGCCGCAGCGCCTGTTTGCCGTTCATGGGTTCACTGCCCGCCGGCGAGCTGGGCCAGCAGGTTCGAGGTGGCCTGCATCTGCTCGCGGGAAGGCGCCCCCAGCAGATTGCGGCTGACGTTGTGGACCACGACGCCGGCATTCGTAACCAGCTCGCTGCCGGCGGGCGTGATGATGGCGTAGCCGACCCGGGCGTCGCGCGGATCGCTCTGGCGCGCCACCAGGCCGATCTTTTCCAGCGGCAACAGCGAGCGGGTCACGCCGGAAGCGGTGAGACCGAGCTTCTCGGCCAGGTCGACCCGGCGCAGGCGTCCGCCCGGCGCGCGCTGCAGGTTCAGCAGCAGCTGGTAGTCGGCGAAGCTGATGCCGTGGTGGCCGCCGAGGGCGTTGTCGAGCCGGCGCGACAGGGCCGCCCAGGCGCGCGCCATGCGCAGGCAAAATTCGCTGGTCGGGCTGTCGAGGGGAGCGTCGGGGGTGGTGTCGTTCAGGTCGCTCATGGCGGGCCTCCATACTTGAGAAATAGTTGATTACTCAAATATAGGCCGTTCATCGAAACTTAGCAAGTGTTTGAGTGCTCAAGTATCACTTTTGGGCGAAAAGAAACCAGTGCCGGACAATGTCGTCGGGCACTGGTTTTTCGAGAAGGCCTGGCTAACGCTTACGAGTCGCGGTTGCCCGGACGCGAGGCAGGGCGCGGGCCGCGGCCACCGCCGCCATTGCCGTTGCGGTTGCCGCCGTTCGCATTCGCGGGACGCCCGCCGTTGCCGCCGGCCGGACGGCCGCCGCCCGCACCGGCGCCTGCACTGCGCGGCTGGCTGTTGCCGCCACGGTTGCCGCCAGGACGGCCGCCACGGTTGGCGTGGCCCGGCGCGCCGCTGCGCAGCTGGATCGGTTGCGCCTTGGCGTTCAGGTCCGGCTCGAAGCCCGGGATCACGTGACGCGGCAGGGTCTGCTTGATCAGGCGCTCGATGTCCTTCAGCATCTGATGCTCGTCGACGCAGACCAGCGACACCGCTTCGCCGGTGGCGCCGGCGCGGCCGGTACGGCCGATGCGGTGCACGTAATCTTCCGGCACGTTCGGCAGGTCATAGTTGACCACGTGCGGCAGCTGGTCGATGTCGATGCCGCGCGCCGCGATGTCGGTCGCGACCAGCACCTGCAGGCTGCCGTCCTTGAATTCGGACAGCGCCTTGGTGCGCGCCGACTGGCTCTTGTTGCCGTGGATCGCCATCGCGCCGATGCCGTCCTTGCCCAGCTGCTCGACCAGCTTGTTGGCGCCGTGCTTGGTGCGGGTGAACACCAGCACCTGGTGCCAGTCGTTTTCCTTGATCAGGTGCGACAGCATCGGGTGCTTCTTGTCGCGGTCGACCGGGTGGATCTTTTGCGCGATCACTTCCACGGTCGAGTTGCGGCGCGCGACTTCGATCGATTGCGGGTTGTTCAGCAGGCGGTCGGCCAGGGCCTTGATCTCGTCCGAGAAGGTGGCCGAGAACAGCAGGTTCTGGCGCTTCGGCGGCAGCAGCGCCAGCACCTTCTTGATGTCGTGGATGAAGCCCATGTCCAGCATGCGGTCGGCTTCGTCCAGGATCAGGATTTCGATATTCGACAGGTCGACGGTGCGCTGGCCGGCGTGGTCCAGCAGGCGGCCTGGCGTGGCGACCAGGATGTCGACGCCTTGCTTCAGGAGCTTGATCTGCGGGTTGATGCCGACGCCGCCGAAGATGACGGCCGAATTCAGGTTCGTATACTTGCCGTATACGCGCACGCTTTCCTCGACCTGTGCCGCGAGTTCGCGGGTCGGGGTCAGGACCAGGGCGCGGATGGCGCGCGGCGCGGTCTTGTTCTTCAATGCCGTGCCGACCTTGTCGTTCGACAGCAACTGAAGGATCGGCAGGGTGAAGCCGGCGGTCTTGCCGGTGCCGGTCTGGGCGCCGGCCAGCAGGTCGCCGCCATTCAGCACCGCGGGAATAGCCTGGGCCTGGATCGGGGTCGGCGAAGTATAGCCTTGTTCAGTCACCGCGCGGACGATCGCGTCGGACAAACCGAGAGTAGAAAATGACATAAATTCTTTATCAAAAGTCGACCGCCGCCACCTGGCGCCAGTCTGGGGAAACCGGATTAGTCATTGCAGGCGGGACGCGAGACAACCGCGGGAACGCCGGACGCCGCCGCCCGCATCGAACAATGCGGGCAGGCCAGCCGGGATTATAGAGGAGTTTGTTTCTCTATGGAAAGTTTCTGACCGGGACTTTCCAGCCGGTACAACGGGCGTGTTCGGACACGCCCGGTAGCACGGTCGCTATTCTACGCGATTAGGCAAAAGCCGACAGCAGCGGGACCATGGCGCCGAACACCTTCGGGCCGGCGGCGATCACGTCGCCCTTGTGCAGGTACTCGGATTCGCCGTTGAATTCGCCGACGATGCCGCCCGCTTCCGTGACCAGCAGGGCGCCCGCGGCGATATCCCACACCTTCAGGCCCTTCTCGAAGAAGCCGTCGATGCGGCCGGCGGCCACGTTGGCCAGTTCCAGCGCGGCCGAGCCGCCGCTGCGCACGCCGTGGCAGCGCGAGGCCATCACTTCGTACATGCGCAGGTATTCGGCCAGCGCGCGCGGGTCCGGGCCGTGGCCCGAGCCCAGCAGGGCCTTGCCGATGCGGTCGTGGTTGCGCACGCGGATGCGCTTGTCGTTCAGGTAGGCGCCGGCGCCCTTGGTGGCAGTGAACAGGTCGTTGCGCACCGGGTCGTAGACCAGGGCGTTGGTGATCACGCCTTTCTGTTGCAGGGCGATCGAGATGCAGAAGTTGGGGTAGCCGTGCAGGAAGTTGGTGGTGCCGTCGATCGGGTCGATGATCCACACGTTTTCGCTCTCGTCATTCAGGTTCTTCGACGCGCCCGATTCCTCCGCCAGGATGGCGTGGTCCGGGTAGGCCTTCAGCAGGGTTTCCACGATGGCCGCCTCGGCCGCCTGGTCGATGTCGGTGACGAAATCGTTATGATTTTTTTCAGAAATGGTGATGCGATCGAGATCGAAGGACGCGCGGTTGATGACGGTGGCGGCGCGGCGGGCGGCCTTGATGGCCGTGTTGAGCATTGGGTGCATGAGCTTTCCGTGGAAAAAACGCGAACGCCCACCGCGCTTCGATGCGCCGTGAACGGTCTGCTGAATAGAGAATGACAAAGAGCAAAGCGGTGCCGAACCCGTTAAAATCCCGGACTTGTCAATCCAGGATTCCAAGCGCTCGCACCGCGCGATGGCGCTATTTTAAATGAACCAGACCGAAATCAACACATCTCTCTTCAAAAGGCTGCGTTTTGTGCTGGTCGAGACCAGCCGCGCCGGCAATGTCGGCTCGGTGGCGCGCGCCATGAAGACAATGGGATTCAGCGACCTGGTGCTGGTCGCGCCGCGCTGCGCCGACCCTTTGCACGATGCGGAAGCGGTGGCCTTTGCCAGCGGCGCGGGCGACGTGCTGCAGAATGCGCGCATCGTCGGCACTATCCAGGAAGCGCTCGAGGGCTGCAATTTCGCGGCCGCCGTCTCGGCCCGGCTGCGCGAATTCTCGCCGCCCGTATGGACGCCGCGCGCCTTCAGCGTCCACGTGGCGGGGCGGGGCGAGCTGCGGCCGGCGCTCATCCTCGGCAACGAGCGGGTCGGGCTGCCGAACGAGATCGTCGAGGGCTGCAACGTCCTGATCAATATTCCGGCCAATCCGGATTATTCGTCGCTGAACCTATCGCAGGCGGCCCAGGTGCTGGCGTATGAAGCGCGCATGGCGGCGGCCGGCGACACGGTGGACGAGCGCGGCGTCGGTTTTCATGGCGACGCGGCGAGCGTGACCCAGATCGACGGCATGTACGCCCACCTGGAAGAGGCGCTGGTGGCGGTCGGCTTCCTGAATGCGAACAATCCGAAGAAGCTGATGCCGCGCCTGAAGCGCCTGTTTTCCCGCACGGGGCTGGAAACGGAAGAGGTCAACATCCTGCGCGGCATCGCACGCGCGATCATCGAAGGCGTGTCCGGGAAGTGAGCCGCGCGGCTATCCGGCGCCGAAGCGGTGCTGGGGGTAGCTGTTGAGGCCGAACAGCACGAGTGCGCCGATGCTGTACCAGCTCATCGTGCCCAGCACGCGTGTCCGGGTGCGCGTCACCAGCGCGCCGATCACGAGGCCGGACATCGCCAGTGCGACGAACACGCTGACCGCGTGCACCGGCGAAACCGCCGACAGCAGGGGACCCTGGCGATAGGCCACGTCATCCACTGCGAGCATCACCATATTGAACATATTACTGCCCAGGATGCTGCCGAGGGCCATGTCGACCCGGCCGATGCGCAGGGCGGTCATCGCAACCGACAGTTCGGGCATGGACGTGGCGGCCGCGACGAACAGGGTGCCGACGAAGGAGCTTTCCCAGCCCATCAGCTCCGCAAGCCGGGTCGCGACGAAGGGCAGGTAGCCGCCGGCCGCCACCACCACCGCCGCGGCAATCGCGTATATCAGAATGGCGCGCGACATGGCGACATCGCCCTCGCCGGCCTGGTCCTTTTCTTCGTCTCCATGGCGTCTTTCCTGGAGATCGATGGCGCGCATCGACAGTACGTAGAGGACGACCAGCAGGGGAGAGACGATGCCGACCTGCCAGAATGCGACCCCGTCCAGGCGCTTGCCCAGCACGAGTGCGGCGCCGGCCAGCGCCAGCAGGCCGACGCCGAACGCGGCCGACAGGATGTGATTCTGGCTGACGCTGCCATACAGGGGTTCCTTGCGGCGCAAGGCATCGAGGAAGGCCAGGATCAGCAGGTTGAAGACGCAGCTCCCGAACACGTCGCCGGCGGCCAGATCCGGCTTGCCTGCGAACCCCGCGGCGCTGATCCCGGTGGCCAGCTCGGGCAGCGAAGTGACGGTCGACAGCAGCAGCAGGCCGGCCAGGTTGCCCGACCACCCGGTCTTGGCGCCGATGATGTCGCCGTAGCGCGCGAGCTTGCCGCCGGCGTAGCCGATTACCGCCATGCAAGTGAGAAACTGGATCCAGGCGCCCGCCATGCCATTCATCGTGAGCCTCCCAGGTTGAAAGAAGATCGTATCGCCGTCCGGCTGCACTGTAGCCGAATACGGCAGGCCGGCATGCACGGCAGCCGGAACTGCCGCGCTCCTGCCCGAGGAATGCTTCTAGTTCCGGCCTTCGTCCCGGTCCGCGCCTGGCGTACACTAATCAGGAGAAAACACCAGAGACAGCCATGGGCACATCACGCAGGACCTTCCTGAAAGCGGGCGGCATCGGCGCGCTGGCATTGGCCGCGGGTGGGGCGCTGTATCGCCTGCGTCAGGACGCCGCGCCGCACCGCTTCACCCTGGACGGCGAGGCGGGCGCCGCCCTGCAGGCGATCGCGCCCGCCATCCTGCTCGGCGCCTTGCCGCCCGGCGCGGCGCTGGAGCCCACCATCGACGCCGTGCGTGCGGCCATCCTCGGCCTGCCGCCCGCCACCCAAAAAGAAGTGCAGGACCTGTTCGGCCTGTTGGCGCTGGCGCCTGCGCGGCGCCTGCTGACCGGCGTCTCCGGCGGCTGGGAAGGCGCGCGCATCGAGGAGGTCAGCGCCTTCCTGCAGGACTGGCGCCTGCACCGTCTCGGCCTGCTGCGCAGCGCCTATCACGCGCTGCACGACCTGGTGCTGGGCGCCTGGTATGCGCAGGAGAGCAGCTGGGCGGCGATCGGCTATCCCGGCCCGATGAAGGAGCTGTCGTGAGCATCGTCCCCGATCCGATCCGCGCGGGCCTGGACCAGGGCTGGAAGGTGATCGATGCGTCGGCCCTGGCCGGCGACCTCGCCCTGGAGGCCGACGTCGTCATCGTCGGCAGCGGCGCCGGCGGCGGCGTCACCGCCGAGATCCTCGCCAAGGCCGGCCTGTCCGCCATCATCGTGGAAGAGGGCGCCTTGAAGACCTCGAGCGACTTCAAGATGCGCGAAGCCGATGCCTACCCCGCGCTGTACCAGGAATCAGCCGCGCGCAAGACCGCGGACAAGGGCATCAACATCCTGCAGGGCCGCACCGTGGGCGGCTCGACCACGGTCAACTGGACCTCGAGCTTCCGCACCCCATCCACGACGCTGGACTGGTGGCGCCGCCACTACGCGCTGCCGGATGCGACGCCGGAAGCACTGGCGCCCTGGTTCGCGCTGATGGAAGAACGCCTGCACATCGCCGACTGGCCCGGAGCGCCGAACGAGAACAACGACGTGCTGCGCCGCGGCGCGCAGAAACTCGGCATCCCGACTGGCCTCATCCGCCGCAACGTCAACGGCTGCTGGAACCTCGGCTACTGCGGCATGGGCTGCCCGACCAATGCCAAGCAGTCGATGCTGGTGACGACGATTCCCGCCGCACTGGCACGCGGCGCGACCCTGCTGACGCGCGTTCGCGCCGAGCGCTTCGTCTTCCAGGGCGAACGCGCCGATACGCTCGAATGCCGCGCGCTGGATGCGGCCGGCGTCCACACGACGGGCCGCACCCTGCGCCTGCGCGCCCGCCATTACGTGGTCGCCGGCGGCGCCATCAACTCGCCCGCGCTGCTGCTGCGTTCGAAAGCGCCCGACCCCAGCGGCCTGCTCGGCAAGCGCACCTTCCTGCACCCGACCGTGATCTCGGCCGCCTTCTTCCCGCAGCGGGTCGAGGCCTGGCAGGGCGCGCCGCAGACCGTCTATTCGGACCACTTCCTGGGTGGCCCGCTCGCCGGCCCGATCGGCTACAAGCTCGAAGCCCCGCCGCTGCATCCGCTGCTGCTGGCCACCACCATGAACGGCTTCGGCGCACAGCACGCGCAGATGATGCGCGAATTCCCGCATCTGCAAGGCATGCTGGCCCTGCTGCGCGACGGCTTTCACGACGGGGCGCCCGGCGGCACCGTGCGCCTGCGCGGCGACGGCAGTCCGGAACTCGACTATCCTCTGAGCGACTACCTGTGGGACGGCGCACGCCGCGCCCTGCTCACCATGGCCGAGATCCAGTTCGCGGCCGGCGCCAGGGAAGTGCTGCCCGCGCACGAGATGGCCGGTCGCTATCGCTCATGGCATGAAGCGAAGACCGCGATCGCCGCGCTGCCCCAGGGCCTGCAGCTGACGCGCGTGGCCTCGGCCCACGTGATGGGCGGCTGCGCGATGTCGGGCAGCGAGAAGCTCGGCGTGACGGCGCCCGACGGCCGCTACCGGGGCCTCGTCAACGTCTCGGTGCACGACGGTTCTCTGTTCCCGACCTCGATCGGCGCCAACCCGCAGCTGTCGATCTATGGCCTCGCCGCGAAGCTGGCGAGCGGCCTGGCCACCGCCCTGAAAGGCCACGCATGAGCACCCTGAGTTCGCGCCAGCTGCTGCGCCTGATCCTCGTCATCCAGGCGCTCGCGGCTCTCGCCATCGGCCTCGCCGCCGTGAACATCCTGGGCGCCAGCCGCTGGCAAGGTTTGCTGGCGGGCCTGGGCAGCGTGCTGCTGGTGCGCCTGCTCATCAACGCCAACAACTTCGTGATGAGCGTGCGCTACGCCAGCCCGACGCCGCACGCCTTCCGGGTGCGCCCGCTGGCGAGCCTGCGCATGTTCTTCGAGGAGTTCGCGGCCAGCATGCTGCAGTCGTCCTGGACCATGCCGCGCGCGCGGCCCTGCATGCGCGTCCACGCCAGCAATGACGGGTCGAGTGCGCCGCCGGCGCTGCTCCTGCACGGCTACGGCTGCAACAGCGGCTACTGGTCGCACCTGACGCCGCGCCTGGACGCGGCCGGCATCAGCCACGCCGCCATCGACCTCGAGCCGCTGATGGGCGACATCGACGGCTATGCGCCGCGCGTGCAGGCGGCGGTCGACCGGCTGTGCGCCGCGACCGGCGCCGGGCAGGTCGTGATCGTCGCGCACAGCATGGGCGGCCTGGTCGCGCGCGCCTGGATGCGCGCCCACGGCACCGCCAGGGTAGCGCGCGTGATCACACTCGGCACGCCGCACCACGGCACCTGCCTGGCCGCCTTCGGCCTCGGCCTGAACGCGGCCCAAATGCGGCGGGCCTTCAAGGACGAGCCGCCCGAATGCGCCTGGCTGCGCGAGCTGGCGCAAGGCGAAGAAGCGCAGGCGCGCGCCCTCGTCACCTCGCTCTACAGCCACCACGACAACATCATCGCCCCGCAGACCTCGAGCGAATTGCCGGGTGCGCGCAACCGCGCTTTCGGCGGCATTGGCCACGTGGCGCTGGGCCGCAATGCGCGCGTGCTGGACGTGGTGATGGACGAGATCGCACAGGCCCGGCGCGAACGCGTGTATTGACGCGGGGCGTGGTACAGTAGGTCCAACGCCGCAACCGGAGCGCCGTCTTGGCCCGCATCCTGATCATCGAAGACAACCCCGCCAACGTCGAGCTGATGGCGTTCCTGCTCAGCGCCTATGGCCACACGCCCGTCAGCGCCCCCGACGGCGCACGCGGCGTCGCGGCCGCCCGCGCCGAGCGGCCTGATCTCGTCGCCTGCGACGTCAACCTGCCCGGCATGAACGGCTTCGAGGTGCTCGCCAGCCTCAAGGCCGAGCCGCAGCTGGCCGGCGTGCCGGTGCTGGCCGTCACCGCGCTGGCGATGGCGGGCGACCGCGAGAAGGTGCTGGCGGCCGGCTTCGACGGCTACATCAGCAAGCCGATCGAGCCCGAGAGCTTCGTGGCCGAGCTGGAAGCCTTCCTGGTCCCGGCCGACGCCCCGCCGGCCGCGCAGCCGGCCGTGCTGCTGGTCGACGACGATCCCTTCATGCTGGCGGTCCTGGGCGAAATGCTGGCCGGCGAACCCTGGCGCGTGCTGAGCGCCGCCTCCGGCGAGGAAGGCCTGGCCTTGCTGGCGCGCGAAGCCGTCCAGGTCATCGTATGCGATCAGTCGATGCCCGGCATGAGCGGCGCCGAGATGCTGTCCCGCGCCGCCGCCCTGTATCCGCACACCGTGCGCCTGATGCTGACCGGCCAGCAGGACCTGGCCGGCGTCGAAGCCGCCGTGCACAGCGGCGTCGCCCACGCCCACTACGCCAAGCCCCTGTCCGCAAAAAGCCTGCGCGAACACATCGCCGCGGCCCTGCGCTCCCTTTAGAAGCCCGCTTCTAGCGCGCGTCCCTAAAATGGTCTTCATCGACCATCAGGACCCATCATGAGCAAGAAACTCCCCGACCCGGACGACGACGAGGCGCTCGCGCGCGCGGTGCGCGACTCGGCCCGGCAAATCTGGCAGGCCGGCCTGGGCGCCTTCGCCAAGGCGCAGGAAGAGGGCGGCAGCGCCTTCACGCGCCTGGTGCGCGACGGCAGCGCGCTGCAAAAGCGGGCGCGCGAAGTCGAGGAAGCCGCCGACATCGTCGGCCGCAAGGCCAGCCGCGCGGTCGCGCGCGAGAACCGCCGCACCGGCGGCTCCTGGGGCAAGCTGGAGCAGGTCTTCGAGGACCGCGTGGCGCGCGCCCTGGCCACCATCGGCGTGCCGGCCGCCAGCGAAGTCGAGGCCCTGCGCCGCCGCGTCGACGAACTCGAACGCATGCTGCTTGATCTGGCCGGGCGCCTGCCGCCGGCCTCCGCACCGCGCAAGCGCCGCGCCGCCAAGTCCCCATCCGGGCCGGAGGGCGGCGAAGGCGCTTGAGCAGCCCTTGCCGGCAATGCCTGTTTGGCACCATTTGGTGTTATCCTCGCGGCTGGAACCATAAACAGCGCCCTTCATGCAACAAAAAGCTCCACGCCGGACCCGCGAACGCATCCTCGAGCTCTCGCTCAGGCTGTTCAACGAGTTCGGCGAGCCGAACATCACGACGACCGTCATCGCCGAGGAGATGAATATCTCGCCCGGCAACCTGTACTATCACTTCCGCAACAAGGACGACATCGTCAACTCGATCTTCGCCGGCTTCGAGACCGAGATCGAGCGCATCCTGACGGTGCCGGCCGGACGCCGCTCGAACATGGAAGACGTCTGGCTCTACCTGCACCTGATGTTCGAACTGATCTGGCGCTACCGCTTCTTCTACCGCGACCTCAACGACCTGCTGTCGCGCAACCGCAAGCTCGAGCTGCACTTCAAGGCCATCCTGGCCCACAAGATCAAGGTCGCGCGCCAGCTGTGCGAAGACCTGCGCAGCGAAGGTTCATTGGAAGCGTCCGACCAGCAGATCGGCGCCATGGCGACGAATATGGTGGTGGTGGCGACCTACTGGCTGTCCTACGAATACGTGCGCAACCCGCGCAAGTACAGCGAGCAGCAGGCGATCGCCGACGCGCTCGCGCGCGGCTGCTACCAGGTGCTGTCGATGCTCGGGCCCTACCTGCGCGGCGACACCCGCCTGCTGTTCGAGAAGCTGTCCGAGGAATACCTCAAGAAGCTGTCCGCCGAGGCCCGCCCCGGCGCCGAATTCCTGTAACGAACCCGATCCCATGAAAACCCTGGCCGTCTACTGCGGCGCCTCGCACGGCGTCAATCCTCTCTATACCGATGCCGCGCGCCTGCTGGCGGCGAGCCTGGTCGAACACAATATCGGCCTGGTCTACGGCGGCGGCAAGGTCGGCCTGATGGGCGTGATCGCCGACGAGGTGCTGCGCCTGGGCGGCGAAGCCACCGGCGTCATCCCCAAGGCGCTGGTGGAGCGCGAGGTCGGCCACGCGGGCCTGACGCGCCTGTTCGTGGTGAAGGACATGCACGAGCGCAAGGCCATGATGGCCGAGCTGTCGGAAGGCTTCATCGCCATGCCGGGCGGGATGGGCACGCTGGAAGAGCTGTTCGAGATGGTGACCTGGGCCCAGCTCGGGATCCATGCCAAGCCGATCGGCCTGTACAACCCGAACGGCTTCTGGGACAAGCTGGTGGAGTTCGTGCGCCACCAGAGCGCGGAAGGCTTCGTGCGGCCCGAGCACCTGGGCCTGATGCGCGTGGAATCGGACGCGCACGCCCTGATCCGCAGCCTGCACGCAGCCTAGCAGAAGCCGTGCCGCCCCAGCGCGGCCTTCAGCCCGTCCCTGAATTCCGTGTAATCGAGCGCCTTGTGCACGTACTCGATCGCGCCCAGCGCATCGGCGCGGCTGCGGTCGGCCGCCAGGTTCGACCCTGACAGGACGATCGCCGGCACCCGCCTGCCGGCGTGCTCGCGCAGTCTGCCGAGCAGTTCAAAGCCATCCACGCGCGGCATCTTGAGGTCGAGCAGGATCAGGTCGAAGCGCTGTGCGCCGGCCAGCTGCCACGCTTCCTCGCCGTCGCAGGCGACCACGATCCGGTGCGGGATGGTGCAATCGTCGAGCGCGCGCCGGGTCAGCATCACGTCGAGCAGCAGGTCGTCGACCAGGAGAATGTCTTTCGTCATGGCCTGCGATGCTAGCAAAACGCGGCCGATGCGGGCGCGCGCGTTCAGGCCGACACGATGCGGTCGCGTCCTTCTTCCTTGGCCCGGTACAGCGCCTTGTCGGCGCGGTGGATGGCGTCGGCGAAGGGCTCGCCCGGCTGGCGCGTGGCCAGGCCCGCCGAGAAGCTGATGCGGCGGTCCTCGACGCCCGGCACCGGCATCGCGTGCACGCCGTCCAGCATCCGTTCCAGCACGCCGCGCGCGTCGTCCAGCGAGGCGTCCGGCAACAGCAGCAGGAATTCCTCGCCGCCCCAGCGCGCCAGCACGTCCTCGCCGCGCAGGCAGGCGCGCGCCGCCTGCGAGAAGCAGCGCAGCACGCTGTCGCCGGCGGCGTGGCCGCACTGGTCGTTGACCTGCTTGAAGAAATCCATGTCGAGCAGGGCGATGCAGGTGCCGCGCGTGGACGGCTGGCGCCGTTCCTCGGCCGCCAGCACCTCGTGCATGCGGCGCCGGTTCACCAGCGAGGTCAGTTCGTCGACCGTGGCCAGCACGCGGATGGTGTCGAGGGCGTCGGACAGTTCGCGCCGCTGGTGCTTCAGGCGCGAGCGCAGCTTGTGCATCTCGCCGCTCAGGAGCGCCGTGGAGAGCAGGGCGGCGGCCAGGTAGCCGAAGCTCTGCGCCTCCTGCGCCGGCGGGAAGCGCGCCGGGTCCGAGGCGGCCAGGTACCACATGGTGGCGCCCATGCCGGCCAGCGCCGTGAGCGACAGCATCAGGGTCTGGCGCGGGCGCGCGGCGAACATGCAGAAGGCGATCACCACCACCGTCATCACCAGGGTGGCGCCGCGCAGCGGGCCCGAGATCGCGTACAGGAACATGGTGCACACCAGCGAGAACAGCGCCTGGGACACGGCCAGCTGGTCGGGCTTGAGGCCGATGCGGGCGCTGAAGCGGATCAGGAGGTAGAAGCCGGCGGCGACCGCGCAGCCGTAGCGGATCAGGGGATGCGCCACCGCCGGGTCGCTGAAGCCGTGGTCGATCTGGACCAGGATCTGGACGATGCAGGCCACGTACAGCAGGCAGGTGGCGGCCCAGTAGTGCAGCATGCGGCGCAGGCCGGGATCGACCCCGCAGACCAGTTCGACGAGGCGGCGCAATCGCTTCATGCAGTCTCCATGGCGGCGGCCCCGGCAGCGGATTGCGCTTGCCCGGCCAGTAGTTCGGCGATGCGTTCCGGCGGCACCGGACGGCTGTACAGATAGCCCTGCATCTCGTCGCAATCGTTGGCGCGCAAAAAGGCGCGCTGCTCCTCGGTCTCGACGCCTTCGGCGATCACGCGCAGGCCGAGCTTGTGGCCGAGCGAGATCACGGCCATCGCGATCGCCTGGTCGTCGCCGCAGTGGGCGAGGTCGGCCACGAAGCTCTTGTCGATCTTCAGGCGGCTGATCGGGAAGGACTTCAGCGCCGACAGGCTCGAGTAGCCGGTGCCGAAGTCGTCGATCGACAGCGCCACGCCCATCGCCTCGATCTCGCGCATCTTTTCGACCGCGCGTCCGAGGTCGCGCATGATCGCGCTCTCGGTGACCTCGACCTCCAGCTGGCGCGGCGCCAGGCCGCTGTCGCGCAGGGCGCCGGCGATGCGTTCGACCAGGCGCTTTTCCTCGAACTGGCGGGCCGAGACGTTGACCGACACCGCCAGCTCGGGCAGCCCGGCGGCGCGCCAGGCCTCGACCTGGGCGCAGGCGGTGCGCAGCACCCAGTCGCCCAGCGGGACGATCAGGCCGCTCTCCTCGGCCAGGCCGATGAAGCGCAGCGGCGAGATCTGGCCGTGCTCGGGATGGTTCCAGCGGATCAGGGCCTCGACCCCGAACAGGCGGCCGCTCCTCAGGTCGACCTTGGGCTGGTACAGCAGCTGGAACTGGCAGGCGCCCGCGCAGGGCCCGCCATTACACGCGTCCAATGCACTGCGCATACCCTCCAGCAGCACCAGCTTTTCCTCCATGCTGGCGTTCATCTCGCTCGCATAGAACTGGAAACTGTTCTTGTTTTCCTTGGCGCGGTACATCGCCGCATCGGCGTTCATCATGAGGGTATTGGCATCCAGGCCGTCACGCGGATAGAGTACCACGCCCATGCTGCAGCTGACCTGGACTTCCTGGCCCTCGACGTCGACCGGCTCGGTGACCGCCTGGCGCACCTTTTCCAGCAGCGGCGTGAGCGCCAGCGGGTCGCTAGAGGAATCCGGCAGCAGGATCACGAATTCGTCGCCGCCGAAGCGCGCCAGGGTGTCGCTGCGGCGCAGGCACTGCGCCATGCGCTCGCCCACCACCTTCAGCAGTTCGTCGCCGGCGTTGTGGCCGAGGCCATCGTTGACCAGCTTGAAGCCGTCCAGGTCGATGAAGGCCAGGCCCACGCTGCCGCCCTTGCGCTCGGCCTCGCGGATGGCCTGGCCGAGGCGGTCGCGCAGCAGGCTGCGGTTCGGCAGGCCGGTGAGTTCGTCGTGGTGGGCCAGGTGGCGGATGCGCTGCTCGGCGAGCTTGCGCTCGGTGATGTCGCGCACGATCGT
Organism: Massilia phyllostachyos; assembly: GCF_021044825.1. Classification (GTDB taxonomy): domain Bacteria; phylum Pseudomonadota; class Gammaproteobacteria; order Burkholderiales; family Burkholderiaceae_D; genus Telluria; species Telluria phyllostachyos. Next base: position 40,167 of record NZ_JAJNOC010000002.1, read on the forward strand.
CACCACGCCGCCCTCGACCGGCACCACCTGGCGCTGCAGCCAGCGCCCGGCCGCGGGCGCCAGGTGCGCCAGCCATTCGGCTTCGCGCGCCACGCCGTCGCCGGCCACCGCCGCCAGGTCGTCGAAGATGGCGGCGCCAAGATACGCCGGCAGCAGCACCGACATGCGCCTGCCCTCCATCGCGGCCTTCGGCAGACCGGTGAGCTGCTCGGCGCGGCCGTTGGTGGTCTCGATCAGGAAGTCGAGCAGCGCGCCGTTCGGCGCGCGCACGGTGCGCAGCACGAAGAAGGCGTCGGGGCTGGCTTCGGAGGCGGCGGCGTAGGTCTCCTGCGCGCGGCGCTCGCGCTTCTTCGCCTTGGCCAGCTGCCAGGACCAGGCGCTCACCAGCGACACCACCAGCACCAGGAGCGCGGTGCCGGCGCCGGCCCCGAGCAGCCAGGCGCGGCGCCCCTGGGCAAAAACGGCCATCTGCTCGGCCTCGGACAGGCCGACCACGGCCACCAGCGGGAAGCCGTTCAGGGCGCGGGCGCTGGTGTAGCGCACTTCGCCGTCGATCCCGTCGCGGCCCAGCGCCACCCCGTCGATGGCATCCGGCGCGATGCGCTGGCCCCAGGAGACGGCGTCGCCGATGCGCACGGCGCGCACCACGCCATCCTCGCCGGCCACGCCGAGCAGGCCGCGCTCGCCCTGGCGCGAGCGTTCGTAGGAACTGGTGAAGAAGGCCGGGTCGACCGCCACGCTGGCCACGCCGGCGAAGCGGCCGGCGGCGTCGTCGATGCGGCGCGAGAACACCACGTGCGGCTCGCGCCGGCCGATGGTCTCGCTCACGAAGGGCATGTGCGAGACGCGCTCGCGGTGCACCGCGAACCAGGGCGCATGCGAGACGTCGCTGCCGCGCCGCACGGCGGGGTTGGCGGCCAGCACGCGCCCGTCGGCGCCGATGATCGCGACCCGGAACACCACGCTCGGCGGCAGCAGGCCCTTGGCGCTCATGGCGCCGAGCGCCGCGCCGGGTCCGTTCATCTCGACCGCGTACTGCAGCACGCGCAGGGTCTGGTCGATGCCGCTCAGGCTGCGCGCCATCTGCGCTTCATAGGTGTCGACCAGTTCGCGCGTGGCCTCGACCGCCGCCGCGCGCGCCGCTGATTCCTCCTGGCGCACCATGTGCAGGGTCCCGGCCCACAGCGCCGCCACCAGCAGCAGGGCGAACAGCGGCAGCGCGACGTGGGTCTCGAGGGCGCGCCCGAGCAGGCGCACCAGGGCGGCGCGGCGGCCGTCGACCCGAGGGGCGCGTACGGCGCGCATCCGGAGCGAGAAGCGGCCCATGTCAGCGCAGCACCAGCACCGGACGCACGCTGGCGTCCAGCGCGGCGCGGTCGATATAGCCGATCATCGACGGGTTCTCGGCCACCATGCGGCGCACGCTGGCGCTGTCGGGCGCTTCGCGCGGCGGCTGGCCGCGGCCGGTGAACACCATCTTCGACCAGTGCGCCTTGAGCAGGGCCGGGGTCTTGCCGGTCACCTGCTGGTAGAAGCCGTCGCGCTCGGGCGAGCCGAGGCGCTGGTCGAGCGCCACCGCCTCCAGCCCGCCGGGAAAGCGTCCCGACTGGCCGAGGAAGATCGCGGCTACCTGGTCGCCATTCAGGGCCGGGGCCTGGCTGCGCGCCGACACGATCACCACCAGCTCGGCGCTGGCGTCGGCGGCGGCCAGCGCCAGCAGCAGGGCGCAAGTGCGGTGCAGGAGGCGGATGCGATCCATCATGCGCCGCCTCAGAACACGAAGTCCAGCGCGAGGCTGGTCACGTGGATGCCGTGCCCCGGGCGGAAGTCGCGGCTCGGGTTGATCAGGCTGCCGCGCGAGCCGGCGCCTGGGACCACCCGGTCGTACTGGGCCTTGAGGGCGACGTTGTCCAGCACGTCCCAGCGCAGGCCGGCGCTGGCGGTGGATTGCTGCGGGATCGTCGCCAGGTAGGTGTTGAGGGCGAGGTTGACCGCGGCCGCGGCGCTCCTGGCGCCCGCGGGCAGCGCGGCCAGCTGCAGGCCGGGGTCGCTGGTGGCGCCGTGGGCGCGCACCCTGGCGTAGCCGGCGTAGGGCGTCAGGCTGCCCCGGCGCACGCCGCCGCCGACGTACATCGCGGTGGTGCGGCCCAGCAGCGAATCGGTATTGGCGCGGCCGATCTCGGCGTTCAGGAACCAGGCGCCCGGGTCGTAGCTGGCGCCGATGCTGGCCATGCTGACGCGCTTGTCCTCGATCGCATAGCGCGCCGCCAGCGCCCGGCCCTGGGGGCCGAAGGCGCGCAAGGCCTGGAACAGGTCGGCGCCGACGCCGGTGGTGAGGTGGGCGGTGAGGGCCGACAGGCGCAGGCTCAGGGCGCCGCCCTCGATGCTGTGCGACAGGCCGACGATGCCGCGCGCATGCAGGCGGCGGTCCTCGTACAGGTGGGTGTCGGTATGGCCCCAGAACACCTGGGTCGCGTGGCGCAGCGCGCCGCCGCTCCAGCGCCAGGTGGCGTCGACGCCGTCGCTGCTGGAGATCGGCAGGCTGCCGTAGACCTCGACCGGCGTGCGCACCCAGGGCAGGGTGTAGCCGACCTTGCGGTAGTCGGCCGCCAGGAACACCGGCAGCGCGATGCGGCCGAGGCGGATCACCAGGTCCGGCGTGGCCTGGTACTTGACGTTGGCCCATTCGACGCGCGGCGCGTAGCCGCCTTCCAGGTCCTGTTCGCTGACCACTTGCAGCACGGCCGACCAGGGACCGCGCGCGACGTCGAGCTGGGCCCCGAGGCGGCTGTCGACTTCCACGCTCCAGGGCGCGCTGCGCCCGGCGCCGGTGGCGTGCATCACGGTCGAGGTGTAGTCGGCCTCGCGGGTGTCGGCGTGCACGGCGCCGAGGGTGCCGAAGCCGGAGAATTTCCAGCTCGGGCCCGCGGCATCGGCCGTGTCGGCCGCGCACGCGTTGGTCGCGGCGAGCAGGCCGGCAAGGACAGCGCAAATCAGGGAGGCCGGCAGCGCGCTGCCGGAACGGGAGGTCGGGTACGTCATCGTCGAAATCATGGCCTGGCGGCCGAAGGAGTCTGGATGTGCGTCGTGGCGCACTGTTTCAAACTTTACCTAAGGCAATTAACAAAGTCGAGATTTTGAATGCCTCGGATATCGATCTGACAATCATTGTTGTGAGATGGCAACGCGACCCGCCGCGCTCTCGTCGCCCGCCCACAGCCGCCGTCCGCCCAGGTCGAGCCAGGTGAGGTAGAGGCGCAGGTCGAACTCGAGCTGGTGGTACTCCGGCTCCATCCAGCAGCACAGCTTGTAGAAGGCCTTGTCGTGCTCTTTTTCCTTGAGGTGGGCCAGCTCGTGCACGGCAATCATGCGCAGGAAGGGCAGGGGGCCGTCGCGGAACACGCTGGCGACGCGGATCTCGTGCTTGGCCTTGAGCTTGCTGCCCTGGACCCGCGATATCGCCGTGTGCAGGCCGAGGGCGTGCTGCACCACGTGGATCTTGCTGTCGTAGGCGACCTTCGACACCGGCGCGGCCTGGCGCAGGTAGTCGCCCTTGAGGTCCTGCACATAGTCGTACAGGGCGCGGTCGGTGCGGATGCCGTGGGCGTCGGGATAGCGCTGCAGCAGCACCTCGCCGAGGCGGCCGGCGTCGACCAGTTGCATGACCTGGGTGCGCAGGGTGTCGGGGTAGCCGCTGAGGTAGGGGAGTTTGTGCATGGGGCCGATACTGTAGCACGGCCCCATGAGTAAAGTGAACGGCAGTTATAGGATGGGCGGAGGACCGCTCACCCTACGAAGAACGCGCCATTTGGAGCGCGTGTCAGCTCTCCTTTTCTCCCTGCCGGTTACCGGCATTCTTCGCCGCCGCGGCGGCGCGCTGCGCCGATTGCCGGCTCTCGCCGCCCTTGCGCCCGATGTCGGCCATGTGGGCGCGGTTGCGGCTCACGGCCTCGCCGCCTTTCTGGCCGGCGCGGCGCGCTTCCTCGGAATCGAATTCGTGCGCCGTGCCCTTCTGGTGCGCCGCCTGGCCGCCCTTGCTGGCGATCTCGCGCTGCTGGTTCTGGTCCATCGCCGCGAAACCGCGCTTGGCCGGCGCCTGGCCGCCGCTCTTCTGCGCGCTGCCGGACCCGTTGCCCGCCTGGCTGCCCGCGCCCTTGCCGCTCTCTTTGCTTGTCGCCATGTCGTTCTCCTTGTCTGCCCTGATCGATGTGGGAACCCGCGAGCGCCCTATGGATGCGCTCGTGCCGTTTAGAGGCAGGCAAGGAAGGTTAGTTCCGTTCGCATGGTTCGGAACCTAGCGTGGGCGCGTACGCCGTTCGCGCAGGCCGCGTACCGCGTCGCGCAGCAGGCCGCGCGGCTCCAGACCGTCGATGCCGGCCGGCGGCGCCGCCAGGTCGGCTTCCAGCTGCAGGCGGCGCGCGCGCAGGCGTTCGCCGAGCAGGGCTTGGTCGGCGCCGGCGCGCACCAGCAGCGGAAACAGCAGGGTCTCTTCGCGCGCCACGTGGTGCGCCACTTCCTCGGCCAGCACCGCGACCGTGGCGTCGAAATAATCGTCGCCCGGGAACAGGGACTCGAGCTGGAGGATGAGTTCGCGCGCGCTGTCGTGTTCGAGGGCAGCGTCGTCGAGCAGGGCGTCGCCGGCCGATTCGCGCAGCGCCGGATAGAACAGTTCTTCCTCGAGCGTGGCGTGCAGCAGCAGTTCCTGGCACAGCTCGTCGACCAGGCGCTCGCGCTCGGCCTCTTCTTCCGGGTCGAGCATGGCGAAGCTGTGGAACAGGGCGCGCACGTGCGCGTGTTCGGCGCGCAGCAGGGCCAGGATGCCGCCCGGGACCTCGGCCGGCAGCGGCATGCCGGCATCGTGGAAGCGGTGCATGGCGCCTCCCGCTAGCGCCGGCACGCGGCGGCAGGATTGCTGGAGGACGAAGGAAAAGCCATGGTCACCTCGTGAAGCGTCGGGAGCGGCGCGCGCATGCGCCGAAACCCCGTAGACCCTTGGCACGAGAGGAAGTTCCCGCAAGAAGAAGGGGAGGTGGCGCACATCACATGCGCGCCACCTTGTCAGCGCGGATCAGGCCTCGGCCACCTTCAGCACCAGTTTGCCGAGGTTCTTGCCCTCGAAGAGCATCAGCAGCGCGTCCGGGAAGCGCTCGAAGCCCTCGGTCACGTATTCGACGCTCCTGACGCTGCCTTCGCGCATCCACTGCGCCAGCTGCGCCACGCCCTCGGCATAGCGCGGCGCGTAGTCGAACACGACCATGCCTTCCATGCGCGCACGGTTCACCAGCAGCGCCAGGTAGTTGGCCGGGCCCTTCACCTTGTCGGTGGCGTTGTACTGCGAGATCGCGCCGCAGATCACGATGCGCGCCTTCATGTTGATGCGGGTGAGGACCGCGTCGAGGATCTCGCCGCCGACGTTGTCGAAGTAGACGTCCACGCCCTGCGGGCAATGTTCCTTCAAGCCCGCATGCACGGAACCGGCCTTGTAGTCGATGCAGGCGTCGAAGCCGAGTTCCTCGACCACGAAGCGGCATTTGTCCGCGCCGCCCGCGATCCCGACCACCCGGCAACCCATCTTCTTCGCCACCTGGCCCACCGTCATGCCGACCGCGCCGGCCGCGCCCGAGACCACCACGGTCTCGCCGGCCTTCGGCTGGCCGACTTCGCGCAGCCCGAAAAAGGCGGTCATGCCGGGCATGCCGAGGGTGTTCAGCCAGGCCGTCAGGGGCGCGGCCTGCGGGTCGATCTTCACGAAGGCGGCGGTCTTGTCGTCGGCCTGGCCGGCCCAGTAGCGCTGCACGCCGGTGCCGCCGGCCACGTGGTCGCCCACGGCGAAGCGCGGCGACTTCGAGGCCACCACGACACCCAGGCCGCCGGCGCGCATGACTTCGCCGATCGCCACCGGGCGGATGTAGGATTTGCCTTCGTTCATCCAGCCGCGCATGGCCGGATCGAGCGACAGGTAGAGCACCTTGACGACGATCCCGCCTTCCGGGGCTTCGCCGACCGCCTCTTCGTGGAAATCCCAGTCTTCCCGGCGCGGCATGCCGGTGGGGCGGGCGGCGAGGCGGAATTGCTGGTTGGGCGGGAATGCATTGGTCATGGCTGGGTCTCCGGAATGGTGTTGGCAACGTGACTATACCGTTTCCGCAACAAGCCGGCGCGGCGCGTGCGACAATAGCGGGCTATTCCTTCCACCGATTTCGCACCATGGCGCTCAAAGCAACCATCTACAAAGCCGACCTGTCGATCGCCGACATGGACCGCAACTACTACGGCGACCACAGCCTCACCATCGCGCGCCACCCGTCCGAGACCGACGAGCGCGTGATGATCCGCGTGCTGGCCTTCGCCCTGCACGCCCACGAGGCGCTGTCTTTCACCAAGGACCTGTTCGACGTCGAGGAGCCGGCCATGTGGCTGAAGGACCTGACCGGCGCGATCCAGCTCTGGATCGAGGTCGGCCAGCCCGACGAGAAGCGCCTGTTGAAAGCCGCCGGCCGCTCGGAACAGGTGATCGTGTACAGCTACAGCGCCACCAGCGACATCTGGTTCAAGGGCCTGGCCAAGGGCATCGACCGGGCGAAGAATGTCTCGGTGGTGAACATCCCGAACGAGGCCAGCGTCCAGCTCGAGCGCATGGCCAAGCGCAATATGCAGCTGCAGTGCACGATCCAGGACGGGCAGGTGTGGCTGACCGACGGCGTCGACACCGTGCTGGTCGAGCGCGAATACCTGCGCGGCGGGCCTTGAGGCTATAATTTTCCGTTCACTTCATTCTTGACACGCGCCATGAAACGTCAGTTTTTCGCCTTCACCTTTGCCTTCGCCAGCCTGCTGTCCGCCTCCGTGTCCGCCCAGGTGAGCGTGTCCGACCCCTGGGTGCGCGCCACCGTGCCGGCCCAGAAGGCGACCGGCGCCTTCATGCGCGTGCAGTCGGCGGCGCCCGCGCGCCTGGTCGGCGTGCAGGCCGACGTGGCCGGCCGCGCCGAGCTGCACGAGATGGCGATGGATGGCCAGACCATGCGCATGCGCCGGGTCGACGGCATCGACCTGCCAGCGGGCAAGCCGGTGAACCTGGCCAGCGGCGGCTACCACGTGATGCTGTTCGACCTGAAGCGCCAGGTGAAGGAAGGCGAGAATGTCGCCATCACCCTCACCGTGCAGGATGCGGCGGGCAAGAAGCAGGATGTGAAGGTGGCGGCGCCGGTGCGGCCGCTGTCCTACAGCGCCCATTCCGGCCATTGATCAACGCGGCGCCGCCGCGATCCGGCGCGCCTCGCCCGAGCCCACCGTCGACTTGCTCACGCGCGGGTCACCGTAATACTTGACGTCGCCCGAGCCGGCGATCGTCACGCTCAATGCATCCCTTGCCCACACGGTGGCGTCGCCCGAGCCCGCGACGCTGATGCTGGCGCTGTCCGACTGCAGGTTGCCCATGTCGACGGTGCCCGAGCCGCCGATCGCGACCGACAGCTTGCGGGTCTTGCCGCCGCCGGCCTTGAAGTTGCCGCTGCCGCCCAGGCTCACCGTCAGCGCGCCGCTCTCGATTGCGCGCACATCGATGTCGCCGGAGCCGCCCAGGTCGATGTCCAGGCGCGGCGCGCGTAGCGCGTCGGCCACGATCGAGCCCGATCCGCCCAGCGCCAAGCGTTCAATGTTGCGCGCATTGACGACGATCCGCAGGTTCCTGGTGCGCAGGTTCAGGTTGCGTTTGGACGGGCGGATCTTCAGCATGCCGTTCTCAACCACAGTCTCGACCAGCGGCAGCACATTGTCGTCGGTCTCGATGGTGACGCCTTCGCTGTCGCCCATGCGCAGTTCGAGCTTGCCCGGCAATTCCAGCGCCAGGCCGTCGAAGCGCCCGACCTGGCGCGCCTGGCGCTTGATCACGCCGCTGCCCTCGACCCGCTCGCCGCCCCAGGACCAGTTGCCGGCCACGCTGGGCGCTGCGGCGCAGGCGAGGGCGGCGGCCAGCGCGGCCGGGAGCATCAGGGTGCGCAGGTTAAGGCGGGAAGGTGTCGTCATGGCGGTCTCCGGAAGGTGTGGTGATTGTCGATTGGCTCATCCTAGATGAACGCCGCGCAAACCGCCGGCCCGATGCGACGGATTGCGCACAGCGCGCCCTGGAATGCGCGTCAACCGGACAAGCGGGCGTGCGTCCCTATCCCGAACGCGCCATTTGCACTAGAATCGTGCGCTTTTTGACCCGGCATGGTGCCGGGTGGAGCACGCATGAACCTGATTTTCCTCTTGATGGCCTTTTGCGTCGGCATGGCCATGTCGGTCCAGGCGGCCGTGAATACCCAGCTGGCGTCCTCGATCGGCGCCAATTCCGTGGTCGCCGCCTTTGTCTCGTTTGCCTGCGGCACCATCGTGCTGGGCGGCGTGGCGCTCTCGCGCGGCGGCCTCGGCCCCACCTTCGCGGCGCTGGCCAACCAGCCGCTCTGGAAGTTCGCCGGCGGCTTCCTCGGCGCCGCCTTCGTCTTCGGCACCGTGTTCCTGGCGCCGCGCATTGGCCTCTTAAGCCTGATCGTGCTGGTGATCGCCGGCCAGCTGCTCACCTCGATGGCGATCGACCACTTTGGGCTGATCAATATGGCGGTAAGAAAAGTGTCCGGTGTGCGGGTGGCAGGGGCTTTCGTGGTGGCGATCGGCGTCGCGATCACATTGTTCGGCGAGCGCATCGTTGCGGCATTTACACGCTAAACAATTTTCTTTCACTTTTGCAATCTTTCGGGTAGGCATGGTTCTATAATGACCGGCACTGATTAATCATTATTCATGTGCCGGCCAGATGGAATACCACCAGTCCTCGCAGATTCCCACCCTGTCGTATATCGAGAACGAAGACCATCCGGTGTTCGGGACCCTGGTCGAACAGATCCTGCACCTGCTGAATTCGCGTCTGGTGTTCTCGGACATCATCATTCACCAGAACAGCCCGCTGATGCTGCGCCAGCCCAAGGGCCTGGTGGCGGTGACGGATTCGCCGATCACGCGCGAAGAGCTGGAAGAATTCTTCGACGTGATCGAACCGAACTGGAACGAGCGCATCGCGGTGCGCGCCTTCGACCGTTCGATCGACCTGCACACGGCGCGCATCCGCGCCAACTGCTTCAGCTTCCAGGGCAAGAAGCGCCTGGGCTGCGTGATCCGGCGCTTCCCGAAGGAGCCGATCGCGCTGTCCGAGCTCGGCCTGTGGCCGGACGAGCAGGAATTCGCGCGCCTCTCCAGCGGCCTGGTCCTGATCATCGGCGACACCTGCCAGGGCAAGTCGACCACGATCGCCTCGATGATCGACGAGATCAACAAGCAGCGCTCGGGCCACATCATCACCATCGAAGACCCGGTCGAGACCCTGATCCCGCAGCGCAAGTGCATCATCACCCAGCGCGAGGTGGGCGAGGATGCGGACGTGGAGAGCTACTACCTGGGCGCCCTGGACGCGCTGCGCGAGCGCCCGGACGTGATCGTGATCGGCGAGATCCGCGACGCCGAGACGGCGCAGGAAGCGCTGGCCCTGGCCGAATCCGGGCCGCTGGTGTTCGCGACCCTGCACGCGCGCTCGACCGAGCTGGGGTTGCAGAAGATGCTGCGCCTGCTGGGCAACTCCGAAGCCCAGGCCCAGGCGCTGGCGCACGCGCTGCGCGGCGTGCTGTGCCAGGCCCTGCTGCCCTCGAGCGAGGGCAACCGCTACCACCTGGCCACCGAGTGCCTGGTCCCGAGCAGCGCCGTGATGCGCATGATCGAGAGCGGCGACGTGGGCGCCATCCGCGCCCACATGAACCTGGGCCGCGACCCCGGCTGCCACACCATGAACGCCGCGCTGGAAGGCCTGCTCGCCTCGCACAAGGTGCGGGTCGAGGACGCCCGCCATGCCACCACCGACCGCGTGGGCTTCGCCGACATGGTCTGATGTTCGGCTCACCGCGGCTCCGCCGGGGAAGGGCCGGACGCGCGATGAGGTCGACCGCATCATCCTGTGGCTGACCGGCCAGGACGCGGCGGGCCTGCAAGCGCGGCTCGACACCGGGGCCGATTTCCGCGCCTTCTTCGACGGGGCACCGGCCATGCATCCGAATACCGCGCTGATCACTGGCCTGGTGTGCGGCGTGCGGGTCGAAGAGGTCGAGGATCCGCTGATGCGCAAGATCCGCTACCGCGACAAGTTGGTCGACGAACTGGCCAGGGGCAAGGCGCTGGACAAGATCCTGGGCCGGTAAGCCGCTTACTTCAGGCTGCGCAGCGCCGCTTCCAGGCGGGGATAGCGGAACACGAAGCCTTCCCGCTCCAGCCGCGTGGGCGCCACGCGCTGGCCTTCCAGCAGCAGGTCGGCCTGTTCTCCCATCGCGAGACGCATCGGCCACCCCGGCGTCGGCACGAAGCTCGGCCGGCGCCAGACGCGCGCGGCGGTGCGGCTGAACTGCTTCTGCGTGACGGCCTCCGGCGCGGTGAAGTTGCTGGCGCCTACCGGCGGATCGCGCCGGGCCGCCGCGCGCCGCCAGCGGTGGGCCATGGCGCGCACCACGTCGTCCACGTGGATCCAGGACAGCCACTGGCGGCCGCCGCCGAGCGGACCGCCCAGGCCCAGCAGCACCGGCAGCAGCATCATCGGCAGCGCGCCGCCCATCCCCAGCACCAGGCCGAAGCGCATGGTCTCGACCCGCGTGCCCTGGCGCGCCGCGGCGCCGGCGGCGTCTTCCCATTCGCGGCACAGGGCCGACATGAACACCGGCTGCGGTGGGGCGGCTTCGTCGAGGGGAGTGTCGTCGCCGATGCGCTGGATGCCGTAGTAGCCGATGGCGGACGCCGACAGCAGCAGGAAGGGTTTACTCTCCAGCGTGCCGATCCAGTCGGCCAGCGCCTGGGTCAGGGCGACCCGGCTGCGGCGCAGCACTGCCTGGCGCCGCGCGCTCCAGCGCGGGCCGAGGATGCGGGCGCCGGCCAGGTTCACCACCACGTCGACCGGCGTGCCGGGCCCCAGTTCGTCGAGCGCCGCGATGCAGCGCACCCGGCCCTCGAACAGCCAGGCGGCCTGCCTGGGCTGGCGGCTCAGGGCGATCACCGCATGGCCGTCGGCCAGTAGCGCGCGCACCAGGTGCTGGCCGACGAAGCCGGTGGCGCCGGTCACCAGCACGGTGCGCGGTGTGGTATCGAAGCGGACCGCCTCCGCCGGCGCAGGTGCGCCGAGCCGGCCGAGGCGGCGCATGGCCAGCAGGTCGCGCAGCCCGGACAGGACGACGCCCGCTCCGCACAGCGCCAGGAACACGCTCAGCCAGCCCTGCGGCTGCCACGCGAATCCGCTCGGCTGGGCCGCCCATGCCGGCAGCTGCAGCGCCAGCAGGGCGATGAAGGCGCCGCCGTTGATCGCCAGGACGGTGTGGGTGACCCGCTCGCTGGCCGGCAGCAGGCGGCTGCGGTCTTCCACCACGAAGTCCCACAGCGTCAGCCCGATCTCGAGCGCGAAAGCCGCCGCCAGCACCCCGGCCCACAGGCCATGCCACTCCCAGCCGGCCAGGCCGACGAACAGCAGGCCGTAGATGGCGGCGCGCAGCGCATGGATGCCCAGCTCGCGCCGGGCGCCGGGGCGCTGGGGCAGGGCTTCGGCGAATTCATGGTGATACAGCGTGTCGAAGGCGCCGAGGCAGCCCTGCACGGCCATCAGCTGCAGCGCCAGCAGGTGGGTGTTCATGCGCGCTCCCCGCCGACAAGGGCGACGGCGCGGTCGTAGCGCCAGAGCCAGAACAAGGGCGGCAGCATGGCGGCCAGCGCCAGCAGGTCGATCCAGACGTGCGGCCAGTAGCCGGCGCGCAGCGACACCAGCATGTCCTGCGGCGCCCACAGCAGCAGGCCGCCGGCCAGCCACAGCCAGATGCGCGCCTGGCGCAGGCGGTCGGCCAGGCGGATCAGGCCGATCATCCACAAGGCCATCAACAGCACGGTCGGCCCGAACAGCGACAGCCACCAGGCCTGCATGCCGCGCGCCTGGTCAGGAGGATCGACTGGCCAGAAGGCGCTTGTGACGCCGGCGTGATAGAGGTCGAACAGCGCGCTCGACGCCACCCACGGCAGCAGGCCGCCGACCAGCACGTGGAACGCCGCGACGGCGAGCAGCCAGCGGATCGCCCAGGTTCTTATTGGGCCTTGATTCATGGCGTTTTCCATGGTGTGTCCTCAATGCGATGCTTCAATTGGCAAACGCCGTCTTCGCAGCGCGGCGGCAGGCGATAGCCGAGCCAGCGCGACATCGTGTAGCGGTGACGGGCGAAGGCGCGGTAGGCCCAGGACAGGATCGGCCGCAGCCAGCGCAGGCGCAGCGGCCATACCAGCCACCCGCGGCCGACCAGCGTGTAGGCGGCCAGGATGCTGTCGATGCCCACCAGCAGGCGGCCGTCACGCGTGCGGGCGTGCGATTCGCGGTTCAGGGCCGCCATGTCGACGCCGAGCGGCGCGGGGTCGAAGCCGGGGGCGGCGATGTCGGCGAAGGCCAGGCGTCCGGCGCCGTTCCAGGACTGCAGGCGCGCCATCTCGGTGGCGCAGAACGGGCAGCGGCCGTCGTAGTAGAGGGTGAGTTCGGCGCTCATGGGCGTTCCTTGGCGCCGGGCAGGAAGCGCGCCACCTTGCCGCCCATCTTGAGCATCTTCTGCAGGGTCTGCGGCGGCAGGCGCTGGTAGTCCTCGAAGGTGGCGCTGAACAGCTCGAGGAAGTCGAGCACCGCCTGCATGCGCGCCAGGGTGTCGTCTTCGAGCTCCTTGTCCTGCGAGCCTTCGATCGCGCATTCGCGCAGCAGGCTCAGGGTCGGGTCGATCTCGCGCCGCTTGCGCTCCTCGAGGATGACGCGGAAGATTTCCCAGACGTCCTGCAGGGCCGTGAAGTGATCGCGCCGGTCGCCCATCACATGGCTCACGCGCACCAGCTTCCAGCTCTGCAGCTCCTTCAGGCTGTTGCTGACGTTGGAGCGCGCCACGCCCAGGGTCTCGACGATGTCGTCGGCGCTCAGCGGGCGCTCGGCGAGGTAGAGCAGGGCGTGGATCTGCGCCACCGTGCGGTTCACGCCCCAGCGCGTGCCCATCTCGCCCCAGTGCAGGACGAACTTCTGCGCGGTCGGACTCAGGTTCATTTTCTTCACTTATTTCTGTTAATGCAGAAATTAAAGAACAAATTGAACGTGGAGTCAAGCTGCGTCCATCAAGGAGTAGAGCGGCTGGTGGTCTCGTCAGGCGGGCCTGGCGCGAGAGCCCTGATCCGGCGCCGTCCGTCGCAGCATCGGCAGGAAGCCGCCCGCGACCAGCCTGGCGCCGTCGAAGACCATGGGGCCGTCGCCGAACTGCATGCGCGGGTCCGATGTGACCTTGTCCATGCCGGCGTCGCGCGCGGCCTTGTCCGGCCACTCGACCCAGGACAGGACCACGGTCTCGTCGTCCTTCGCGCCGGCCGCACCGAAGAAGCTGGCGTACGATGCGGCCTCGCGGCGCGCGTCGGCGCCATGGTAGCTCGCGGCATCCGGCCCGCCTTCGTCGAGCCAGCATTCGGTCACGGCCAGCGCTCCGTGGTCCTTCAGCACATCCCACGAGATGCGCGCCAACGCCTCATAGGCAGCGCGGTTGGCGCGTGGAACCGGCGCCAGGAAGCAGTCGATATAGGCCATGTCATCCTCCCGGATTGGATAACGCTTCAGTCGAGCGGCACGCTGCGCCAGCGGTTGACTTCCGGCGTGCCGACCGGCGGCGCCGCGTTGCCCCAGCTGGCGCGCACATAGGTCAGCACGGCGGCGACCTGGGCGTCGTTCAGCTCGTGGCTGTAGGGCGGCATGCCGTAGGGGCGCGGGTTACCCGCGGTGCCGGGCGGGAAGCCGCCGTTCAGGATCATGCGGATGGCGTTGACGGCGGGCGTGAGGGTGACGGCGCGGTTGCCGGCGAGCGGCGGATAGGCGGGTGATTTGCCCTTGCCGTCGGCGCCGTGGCAGTCCACGCAATGCGTCGTGTACAGGCGCCGGCCTTCGGCCAGCAGCTGCTCGCCGGCCAGCTGGAATTCCGCAGGCGCCGGCGCCGCGCTGCCGGGGAGCGACTTCAGGTAGGTGGCCATCGCGCCGACGTCGTCCAGGTTCAGGTGCTGCAGGCTGCGCGCGACCACCTCGGCCATCGGGCCGGTGGCGCTGCCGCGCGGCGAGACGCCCGTGTGCAGCAGGGCCACGATGTGCGCCCGGTCCCAGTCGCCCAGGCCCGCTTCGCCCTGGGCGGTGAGCGAGGGCGCGTACCAGCCGATGGTCGGGATCAGGCCGCCCGAGAGCGTGTCTCCGCTGGCGCCGAGGCGGTTGCGGCTGCTGTGGCAGGCGCTGCAATGGCCCAGGCCTTCGACCAGGTAGGCGCCGCGGTTCCACTCGGCGCCGCGCGCGGGTTCGGGCGTGAATACGGCGGGCTTGAAGTAGAGCAGGCGCCAGCCGGCCAGCACCGCTTGCTGGTTGTAGGGGAAGTCCAGCTCGTGCGGCTGGTTGGGGCGGCGCTGCGGCGGCAGGCTGCGCAGGAACGCATACAGCGCATCCGAATCGGCGCGCGATACCTTGGTGTAGTTGGTGTAGGGGAAGGCCGGATACAGCAGGCGGCCGTCGATCGACTTCCCGTTGTGCAGGGCGTTCCAGAAATCGTCGGCGCTCCAGCGGCCGATGCCGGTGTCCGTGTCCGGCGTGAGGTTGGGGCCGTAGAGGCGGCCGAAGGGCGTGTCGAGCGCGCGGCCGCCGGCATATTCAGGTCCACCGCGCGCGGTGTGGCAGGCCACGCAGTCGCCGGCGCGCGCAAGGTAGGCGCCGCGCGCGATGTTGTCCGGCGTGGGCGCCCAGGCCGCGGGCGAGCTGGCGGCGACGAATTCTTCGCGCGGCCAGGCGAGGGCGACGCCGGCGAGAACGGCGACGAGGAGGGCGATCAGGATTTTCTTCATGGCTGGCCCTCCGGGGCGCTGCCGCAGGCCAGCGGCAGCGGGCGCGCAATGCTGCTCGCCGGCCGCGGGTCGTTCGGCGCCGGCTGGCTGGCCAGGTAGCTCGAGACGGCGTTCACTTCTTCCAGCGACAGGCGCGCCGTGATCTCGGCCATGCAGTCGGGCGCGTGGGCGCGCCGCGCACCGTTGCGCCAGGCGCCGAACTGGGCGTTCAGGTAGTCGCGCGGGAGGCCGAGCAGGCCGGGGATCGCGGGCTCGACGCCGGTCAGCTTCTGGCCGTGGCAGGCCACGCAGGCCGGGATCTTGCGCGCGCTGTCGCCCTGCATGGCCAGCTGGCGGCCGCGCTCCAGCACCTGCGGCGCGACGCCGCTTGCCTGCGCCGCGTGCGCACTCGGCGGCTGGGCTGCGAAGTGGGCGGCGATCTCGCGCAGGTAGGGGTCGGGCAGGTGGTCGACCAGGTAGGTCATCAGGGGATACTGGCGCCGGCCTTCGCGGAAGTTGCGCAGCTGGTTATACAGATAGCCGGCCGGCTTGCCGCCGATGCGCGGGAAGTAGCTGTCGTTGACCGGGTTGCCCTGCGCATCGAAGCGCGCGTGGCAGGAGGCGCAGGCCAGCAGGCGCTGGGCCAGGGTGTCGGGGACTGTGGGCGATGGGGCGACCTGGGCCTGGACGGCGGAGGTGGCCAGGCACAGCGCAACAGCGAGCTTGCGAAGATGCGGCATGGAGCGACCCGGGAGTGGCGATGCCGGAATGATAACGCGGATGGGTCCGCTAGTCTTGCTGCACCGCACTTGTAGGGTGGTCGGCTTTGCCGGCCGCGCGTTCAAATACACGGTGAGAGCCGGCGCATCGTCCATGTATATGCTGGTTGAACGCGCGGGTAGAGGACCGCGGGGCCGCCCGGGCCCACGCTACGAGTGTGTGAAAAATTCGTCCATGGCTGCGTTGCCTCGTCTCGCCGTACGAGTGTACTGTCTTCGACTCGGCGCCTTGCCACAGCCGTTTTTTCACACCCTCTACGACGCTTTTCGGGGTGGCAACGGAGTTTTGTCTTCCACCGGCGGATTCGCACGCCAGTGGCGGTACAGGCGCAGCGACACGTGCGCATCGTCCGCCGCATACAGCAGCTGCTTCTCGCTCAGCTGCGGCAAGGCCCAGTTGGTGGTGGTGATGCGGCGCGATTTCTGCAGGTGCTGGCCGAAGAAGCGCGCCACCGCCGTCTTGGCGCCGAGGGTATTGCGTTCGCCGCGCCGGCGCAGGGCGGTGGCGAGGTCGAGCACGTTGCGGGTCTCGATGCCGAGCTTGGCGCGCAGGCGCTTGAGGTCGTCGCCGAGGCCGAAGCCGACCTTCAGGATGTCGTTCGATTCCAGCACCGGCTTCAGCACCTCGATCAGGTGCGGCGCCTGGGTGGCGAGGCCGGCCTTGGCGCCGATCTGGAACAGCCAGGCGTGGTCGTCGGTCGCAAGCTGCACCAGGTGCGGCCCGGTCGAGACTTCGCCCTTCATGAAGGTGGGCTTGGATTCGGTGTCGAAGCCGATCACGTCGGCCTGCGACAGGGCCGCCAGGGCCTCGGCCGCATCCTGCGGCGTGCGCACCAGGCGCACGTTCGACAGCGCGAGGCCAGGGTAGGGCGCGAGCCCGTCGTCCGGCGCGCCCTCCAGCGGCTCCGCTACGCTCACTGGCGCGAGAACTTGTTGGCGAGAGCCTGCAGCTTTTCCTGGCGCTGGCGGGCCGCTTCCTCGGCAGCGGCGGCGTCGCGCTCGGCCTTCTTGCGCTCGGCTTCCTTCTTGAAGCGTTGCTGCAGTTGTTCCTTGGCGTGCAGGCGGTGGGTGTCGGTCACTTCGGCGCCGGCGGCGCCGTCGAGGTCGAAGCGCACCTTGGCTTTTTCCATGGCGCGCAGGTAGCGCATCGAACCGGTGTGGATGCCGAGCGCCGCGCGCATGGTCTTGCGGTCGAGGCCGGGCATGCGCGCCAGCAGCTGCTTGTCGATGCCGATGGCCAGCGGCAGGCAGTCGCGGAAGGCCGGGAACTCCTGCTGCAGCTGCTTGAGCAGCGCGCGCGCCGACTGGGCCGGCGCGGCCGGGGCGGCAGCGGCTGGTGCAGATGCGGCAGCCGGTGCGGCGGCGCTTTCCTGGGCCTGCGGCGTGTCTGGAGTTTCAGGAGTGGCAGGAGCGGCGATGTCGCCCGGCTCGGCAGCGGAAATGGTATTCATTGACTTCATGGTAAGAACGGGAATGCGAAGGATAGCACGGCGCCCGTACGCCAGTGCGGGCCGTATTGTACTTGTTCCAATCAAAACGGGAGCGCGTCAGGAGAGCAGGCGGCTCTTCACGCGCGCGCGCCCGCGAAATCGTGTATGATCCGCCCCTTGCCTTGCGCACGGCTTGTGCCGTCGCAATCGTGCCGGCCTCGGGGATGGTGGGCGTCACGGTGCTGTCATATTCAGGCTGCTTATATCCATTATCGGATATTTCAATTATCACCAAAACTTGCAATGCGGCATAATATCGCCTTTCCGATTGTTCTCCCCTGAACAAACAGATGCAAGCCCGTTTCATCCGACGGGCTTTTTTTCGTTCCGACATGCACAACGTGACTTTGACCACCCGCAGTTCCTGTTTCTCGCGCCGACCCTGTCCCTCGACGGGCGGCCCCGGGGAATTGCTGCTTGAAGTCCGCCTGTCCGCCCTCAGCTAGGGCCACTTCCGTTCCCCTTCACCCGGACCCGCCCGCGGGTCCCGCTGGATTATTGACTTCGCAGGCGCGCCGTTCGCCTCGACTGGAGAGAGCTTCACTATGAAAAACACCGCCAAGACACTGACACTGACCGCCAAGAAAGCCCCGAGTACGGCATCGGCCCAGCTGGCAGTGCCGAAAACCGCGACCTCCTACTTCCTCGAAACGGAAGCGGCGGCCAAAGTGACGGTGGTGAAAACCCGCTCGCGCCTGGCCGCGGCCAAGGCTGCGCAGGAAGCCGAACTGGCGCCGGCCGTCGACACCGCCGCCAACGAAGCGCTGCTGGAGACCCCGGCCGCCGCCGAGCCGGTGGTGGAAGAGGCCGCGCCGGTCGCCGCCGCACCGGCCGTGGCTGCCGCACCCGTGGTCGAGGCCGAGCCGGCCGCGTTCGAGGACTACACCGCTGCCGTGCCGAACGCCGCGGCCACCGTCGTCGTCAAGAAGCGCGGCTCGAAGCTGGCCGCACTGAAATCCGCCGCCGCCGAAGCGCCGCAGGCCGAAGCCGCCGCCGCCGCCGCGCCGGCCGTGGCCGAGGAAGCGCCGGCCGCGCCGAAGGTCGTGCGTACCCGCACCCGCCGCACCGATGCCTCCGCTCCAGCCGCGGCCCCGACCGCCGTGGGCGCCGTCAGCGCCACCACCGACGCCGCCGCGCTGGCCGCGATCGACACCTCGGGCTACCTGCTGCCGCAGGTGAAGGTCCCGGGCCGCCGTGGCCGCAAGCCTAGCGAATTCGTGCCGGAAAACGACGAAGTCGCGGCGCTGAACACCATCGAGCGCGCCGAACTGAAGGCCGCCTCCAAGCTGCGCGAGCGCAAGGCCAAGGGCCTGGCCGGCATGCTGGGCGGCGAGAACGGCTTCTCGGAAGCGGAACTGGAAAAGCGCCGCCAGCAGATCAAGAACCTGATCAATATGGGCAAGGAGCGCGGCTACCTGACCCACGCCGAGATCAACGACCAGCTGCCGGAAAACATCATCGATCCGGAAGCGATCGAAGGCATCATCGCGACCTTCAACGACATGGGCATCGCCGTCTACGAGCGCGCCCCGGAAGCGGAAATGATGCTGCTGTCGGATAACGTGCCGACCGCCACCACCGAAGACGAAGTGGAAGCGGCGGCCGCCACCGCGCTGTCGACCGTGGATTCCGACTTCGGCCGCACCACCGACCCGGTCCGCATGTACATGCGCGAAATGGGCGCGGTGTCGCTGCTGACGCGCGAAGGCGAGATCGAGATCGCCAAGCGCATCGAGGACGGCCTGAAGGACATGGTGCAGGCGATCTCGGCCTGCCCGATCACGATCTCGGAAATCATCGCGCTGTCGCACAAGATCGCCTCGGACGAACTGAAGGTAGACGACGTGGTGGACGGCTTCGTCGACCACAGCGACGCCGCCCCGGCCCCGGTGGCCGCCGCGCCCGCACGCGCAGCGGACGACGAGGAAGAGGAAGAGGCGACGGTCGAGGATGAGGAAGAGGAAGAAGACGGCGCCGTCGGCGGCGGCGCGGCCGGCTACTCGACCGAGCAGCTGGTCCAGCTGCGCAAGAGCGCGCTCGAGAAGTTCGCACTGATCGAGCAGCAGTTCGACCGCATGGGCCATGCTTTCAAGACCACCGGCTACGGCTCGGACGACTACGAGGAAGCGCAGGCCATCATCTCGAACGAGCTGCTGGGCATCCGCTTCACCGCCAAGATCGTCGAGAAGCTGTGCGACACCCTGCGCGGCCAGATGGATGAAGTGCGTTCGATCGAGCGCGCCGTGCTGGACATCTGCGTGAACCGCTGCGGCATGCCGCGCGCCCACTTCATCAAGGTCTTCCCGGGCAACGAGACCGACCTGCAATGGGGCGACCGCGAAGTCGACTGCGCCTATCCGTACAGCGCGGTGCTGAGCCGTAACCTGCCGGCGATCAAGGAACTGCAGCAGCGCATGATCGACCTGCAGGCGCGCGTGGCGCTGCCGCTGGCCGACCTGCGCCGCATCAACAAGCAGATGGCGGCGGGCGAGAAGCGCGCGCGCCAGGCCAAGCGTGAAATGACGGTGGCCAACCTGCGCCTGGTGATCTCGATCGCGAAGAAGTACATCAACCGCGGCCTGCAATTCCTCGACCTGATCCAGGAAGGCAATATCGGCCTGCTGAAGGCGGTCGACAAGTTCGAGTACCGCCGCGGCTACAAGTTCTCGACCTACGCGACCTGGTGGATCCGCCAGGCGATCACGCGCTCGATCGCGGACATGGCCCGCACCATCCGCGTGCCGGTGCACATGATCGAAACGATCAACAAGATGAACCGCATCTCGCGCCAGATCATGCAGGAAACCGGCAGCGAGCCGGACCTGCCGACCCTGGCCGCCAAGATGGAAATGCCGGAGAACAAAGTCCGCGAGATCATGAAGATCGCCAAGGAACCGATTTCGATGGAAACCCCGATGGGCGAGGACGGCGATTCGCAGCTGGGCGACTTCATCGAGGACAACACCACCCTGGCCCCGCTGGACGCCGCGCTGCACGCCTCGATGCGCAACGTCATCAAGGAAGTGCTGGACTCGCTGACCCCGCGCGAAGCCAAGGTGCTGCGCATGCGCTACGGCGTCGAGATGTCGAACGACCACACGCTGGAAGAAGTCGGCAAGCAGTTCGACGTGACCCGCGAGCGTATCCGCCAGATCGAAGCCAAGGCGATGAGCAAGCTGCGCCAGCCGTCGCGTTCGGACAAGCTCAAGACCTTCCTGCACAACCAGTAATTTTTTACCGGTTGGTCAAAAACGCCGCCTCATTCTCGGGCGGCGTTTTTATTTGGCTGTGTTCGCGATACGTAGGTGAACCAAATCGCGTTGTCGAAGTCCTACGCATTGTCGAGTTAACTCATCTGGAGTGACGATGCAAGGCCCGCGCTTCGACGAATTGTTTGCTTTTCTGACCGCCGCGCCATTGTCCAGCGCCGATCTTGCCCGGCTGCGCGACTGGCTCGACAGCATCCGCGACCCGGCCGAGTGCCTGGCGCTCATCGAAGCGGCCGCGGCAGGTCGGCCGTGTCCACATTGTGCTTGCGCGCGTTTGCACCGCTCCGGCTTCGCCAGCGGCCTGCAGCGTTATCGCTGCCTGGGTTGTCGCCGCTCCTTCAATGCGCTGACCGGCACGCCGCTGGCCCGGCTGCGCAAGCGCGAGTGCTGGCTGCCATATATCAAGTGTTTGCTGGAATCGCGCACCGTGCGCGACGCAGCGCTCGCTACCGGCGTGCATCGCACGACGAGTTTTCGCTGGCGCCACCGATTCGCGCCAGGCGCCGCCCGGCACCGGCCCGCAGCATTGACGGGAATCATAGAGGCCGACGAAACCTACAGACTGGAATCGCAGAAGGGTTCGCGCACCTTGTCGCGCCCGCCGCGCAAGCGGGGTGGCGCCGCCCGGCGGCGCGGCATCAACCGCGAGCACGATTGCCTGCTGGTGGCGCGTGACCGCATCGGCACGACGCTGGACTTTCATACCGGACGTGGTCCCGTGACCGCTGCGCAACTGCGCACCTGCCTGCAGCCGGTGCTGCCGGGTGACGGTCTGCTCATCAGCGATGGCGCTGCGGCTTATGTCCGGTTTGCCCTCGACGCCGGAATCACGCATGAATCCGTCAACGTGCGGGCGGGCCGGCGCGCACGCGGTGCGATCCACATCCAGAACGTGAATGGCTGGCACAGCCGCTTCAAGAACTGGCTGGTGCGCTTCAAGGGTGTGGCCAGTCGCTACCTGGCGAACTATTCGGGGTGGCAGCGATTACTGGATGCGCAAGCGTTGCGTACACCAGCGCAGTGGCTATGTGCTGCGGTACGACAAGTTCAGTGAAGGCGGCTGCGAATCCATAACTAACGCGAACACAGCCTTTTATTTTGTGCGTCGGTCTCGAGGCGTTTCGGCTATTGTCGAGCTCATGAAGCTATCTGCCGTATTCCTTGCCGCCTGCCTCTCCTGTGCCCACGCCCAGGACGAGATCGAGAGCAGCCGTCCCAACCTGGCCGAACCGAGCAACGTCGTCGGCAAGGGAGTGGTGCAGCTGGAGACCGGCCTGCTGCTGGAACGCGACCGCGGCGGGGCAGGGCGTGAACGCACCCTGTCGATGCCGACCATGCTGCGCTTCGGCGTCTCCGAACAGCTGGAGCTGCGCATCGAGAGCGACGCCCGCACCATCCGCCATACGGTCGAAGACGGCCGACGCAGCACCGAGGCGGGTTATGCCGACACCGCGCTCGGCTTCAGCTGGCATGCGCTGGATGCGGCGGGCGGCCTGCCCTCGGTCGCCGTGCTGCTGAGTGCCGACGTCGACACCGGCTCGCGCGCCTTCCGCGGCCAGGGCGTCCGTCCCAACCTGCGTGTCGCCGCCGAGTGGGACTTGCCGAACGAGATGTCGTTCGGCCTGATGCCGGGCGTCGGCGTGGAGCGCGACGCGTCCGGCCGCTACCGCTACGGCATCCTGGCGGCGATCGTCGAGAAGCCGCTCGGCGAGCGCCTCAGCGGCTTCGCCGAGGTGGCCCTGCCGCAGATCGCGCGCGGGCGCCATGGCGGCACCGAAGCCACCTTCGACATCGGCGGCGCCTACCTGCTGTCGAAGGACATCCAGCTCGACGCCATGTTCTCGCGCGGCCTGAACAGCCGCACCCCCGACTACGCCTTCACCTTCGGCATTTCGATCAGGCGGTAGGCCGGGCGTCGTATGTACGCCGGTTATGTAACGCGGCAGTAATTTCATTGGTTGTCAAAATTGCTCGGGCGTACGCTGTTTGAAGGACGGCGTACCCAACAACCCTGCAAAACATAACGACCATGAAAAAACGTTTGCTCGCCGCGGCAGCCGCCATGCTGGCCGTGTCCTTCGCCCACGCCCAGACCGATGGGCCAGCCTCGCCCAAGCGCGAAATGCGCGGCGTCTGGATCAGCACCCACCTGAGCCTCGACTGGCCGAACCGCACCCAGACGCCAGCTCAGCAGCAGGCCGCCCTGCGCGCCATCCTCGACCACAACAAGGCGACCGGCATGAACGCCGCCTTCTTCCAGGTGCGCAGCCAGTCCGACGCCATGTACCCGAGCCCCTATGAGCCCTGGTCCTACTACCTGACCAACCAGCAGGGCAGCGCGCCGAACCCACTGTGGGACCCGCTGCAGTTCGCAATTGGCGAGACGCGCGCCCGCGGGATGGAATTCCACGCCTGGATCAATCCCTACCGCGCGGTCGCCACCGTCGCCAACGAATCGAACCCGGCGCAGTATGCAAGCAACCACGTCTCGAAGACCCACCCGGACTGGCTGCTCACGGTCGGCACCGTCAAGATCCTGAATCCGGGCCTGCCGCAGGTGCGCGACCACGTGGTGAACGTCATCATGGACATCGTCAGCCGCTACGACGTCGACGGCATCCACTTCGACGATTACTTCTACCCGAGCGGCGCCATCCTCGACGACGCCGCCTACAACGCCGACCCGCGCGGCTTCCCGGCAACGACCGCGGGCCGCGCCGACTGGCGGCGCGATAACATCGACATGCTCATCAAGCGCGTGAACGACGAGATCCGCGCCGCCAAACCCTGGGTCAAGTTCGGCGTCTCGCCCTCGGGCATCTACCGCAGCAGCACCGACCCGGACATCGGCTCGCCGACGTCCGCCGGCGCCTCGCAGCACTACAGCGCCATGTTCGCCGACACCCGCAAGTGGATCCGCGAGGGCTGGGTCGACTACCTGGCGCCGCAGGTCTACTGGTACATCGGCCAGGCCGGCTCCGACTACGGCTTGCTGGTCCCCTGGTGGAACGACAACGCCTACGAACGCCACATGTACATCGGCCTGGCCGACTACAAGATGAACACGGCCGGCTGGACCGACCCGCAACAGATCAACCGCCAGATCGCGCTGAACCGCGCCAGCGCCAACGTGGGCGGCCAGATCCACTTCCGCCACGCCTTCCTGCAGGCCGACCCGCTGGGCTACCGGACCTCCTTGAAGAACGCCACCTATGCGCGGCCGGCGCTGCTGCCGCTGATGGCGTGGAAGGACGCCGCCACGCCGGGTGCGCCGGGCCAGCTGATGGCGAGCGTGGGCGAGAACGATGCCGTGCAGCTGGCCTGGGGGCCTGCGCCGGAATCGAATGACGAATTCGAGAAGACCCGCAGCTACGCCATCTATCGCTCGGCGCAGCGCGACATCGATGTCGATGCCCCCGGCGTGCTGCTGGCCGTCAGCGACGGCGCGAGCGGCGCCTTCATCGACGCCGGGGTGGCGCCGGGCCAGTATCACTATTATGCGGTCACCGCCGTGAACCGCCTGGGCGCCGAGAGCCCGCGCACGAACGTCGTCAGCAACGACTTCGTGGCGCCGACCGTGCGCACGCGCGATGTGGCGCTGCGGCTGGCGGGCGGCATGGCGTCGATCACGGCCGCCGACATCGATGGCGGCAGCAGCGACAACTGGGGCGTGGAGTCGCTGGCGGCGTCGCGCACCACCTTCTCCTGCGCCGACATCGGCGCGCACAAGGTGGCGCTGGCGGTCACGGACAAGGGCGGCAATGTCGCCAGTGCGCAAGCCACGGTCCGGATCGAGGGCCACGTGCCGCAGCCGAAGATCGCCCTGCTGCGCCGCCTGGGCGAGCAGACCGGACATCCCGCAAGCACCATCACGCTCGGCTATGGGACGCAGAGCGTGGTGCTCTCCGCCAGCGACATCGCAGGCGCCAGCACCTTCACCTGGAGTTCGGCGGCCGGCCTGTCTACGAGCAGTGGAGCCACCACGACGTTCACGGCGACGACAGCCGGCAGCTTCGCCATCACGGCACAGGCGGCCAGTCCGGAAGCCTGCTTCGCCCAGGCGACAGGGATGGTCAAGGTGATCGATGCCCGCTGCGGAAACGGCGGCAAGGTGCTGGTGTGCCAGAAGACGTCGACCCAGGTCTGCGTGGCGCCGAACGCCGTGCCGGCCCATGTGAAGAATGGCGGCACGGTCGGCATGTGCGGCGCTTGAGCTATTTCGCGGCCGGGGCTTCGACCAGCACCAGCTTGCCCGTCTTCGGGTCGCGGTACACCTCGCCGACGCGGGCATAGCCGCTGCCGGCGGTGCCGGCGCCGTCCAGCGGCCGCTCGATCTGGCGGCCCTTCTCGACCGGCTGCGGCACCGTGCGCGCGCCCTGGGTGCCGGCGATCGCGGCGATCAGGCCGCAGGCGAACACCAGCATCACGTCGACCAGGTTGACCAGGCTGGCGCGCGGGTCTTCGTCGCCGTCGTCGAAGCGCGCCTCCAGGCGCGAGTACAGGCGCAGCCTGCTCATGCCGGCTGCTCCATCGCTTCCAGGGTCTCCTCATACCAGCGGCGGCGCAGCTTGCCGATCACCAGGCCGCCGATGCCGGCCACCAGGCCCAGCACCGTCGCATCGAACGCCACCGTGACGGCGCTCGCCAACTGGGCGGGGTCGCCGCGTCCCAGCGCGGCCAGGCCCGGTCCGAGCGGGATGATGGTGGCCATCAGGCCCAGCATCGGCGGGATGCGCGCCAGCAGGTCGGCGCGCTCGAGGCGCTTGCGGGCGACCAGGTGCACGCGCTCGACGTCACCCTGGGCGCCGAGCTGCTTCAGGCCGTGGAAGCGCTCGCCGACGGCGATGCCGGCTTCCACCAGCGCCACCGCGCAGGCGGTCAGGAGCAGCGCCAGGGCGGGCACCAGCAACCAGCTGACGGCGTCGTGCAGCCAGGCGAAGGACAGGAGTTCAAGCATGGGATGTTTTCCTCGAAGGTTGGGGGAGATGGCGCCCGCGCCAGAGGCCGAGCGAGAACAGGGTCAGGCCGCAGGCCAGCAGCGCCAGCACCAGGGCGACGCGGCGGGCCGGGGCGGGGATGGGATCTTCCAGGCGGCTCAATTCGTAGGCGCGCGGGGCGGGCGCAGGCTTGGCCGGCTCCGCTGGAGCACTCGGCGCCTGGCCGGGCGAGGGCTGGGCGGCGCGAACGGCCGGCGCGGACATCGACGTCGCCGGCAGCAGCTCGCCGCGCGCACGCGCCAGGGTGACGCCGAGCGCCTGCGCGTCCGCCGCGTCCAGCCGCGGCGCCAGCCATTGCCACATCGGGTGGTTCGGCGCGGTATGGCCGCTGCCGGGCAGGCCGTTGGCGGCGACCAGCCGCGCCAGCTCGCCGCCCATCTTGCGGATGGTGGCCTCGTCGGTCTTCCAGAATCCCTTTTCGGCGGCCACCATGAACACCGCCAGCATGTGCGCCTTGACCTGGGCGTTGTGGCGCTTACCCAGGAATTCCGGCAGCTTCAGGTCGTAGCGGTCGTCGAAGTAGACGGACTTGACCTCGTCCCAGGCCCAGTTCTTGACCAGGTCGGGACGCGTGACCTGCCAGCCCCACAGGTTCTCGATGAATTCCTGGCCCATGGTGCGGGCGCCCGCATAGCCGTGCTCCATCAGCGGCTTCAGCCAGGCGGGATTGAGGAAGCGGCCGCGCAGCTCGCCCAGCAGGGCGCCGGCCAGCGGCTCGACGTCGGCGCGGCCCGGCTGGGCGTGCTGCAGGATCAGGGCTTCGGGCACGCGTCCGGTGCGGCCTTCGATGGCGAGCGACAGGCCGCCCAGGTAGTCGAAGGCGTCGTTGTTGTCGAGCAGGCCGTACAGATTGCTGGCGCGGCCATGGTAGGTGCGCGCGATGCCGTCGAGCGCCACATCGAAGGCGGCATGGCTGGTCTCGCCCTCCGCATCGAGCCCGTAGGCATGGCCCATGCGCAGGCGGTAGGCGCGGCCCAGTTCCTCGCGCTCGCGCCAGGCGCCCGAGCGTTCGGTCAGGCGGTTGACGCCGGTGCCGTAGGCGCCGGGCGCATCGCCGAAGATGCGCTGGGCGGCGGCCACGCCGGCTTCTTGCGGCGCCAGGCCGCCCGCCTGCAGTGTGCGGGTGCGCGCCAGCCACTCGCGCGCCACGCGGTTGTTTTCCAGGGGCTCGCGGCCCCAGGCGACCTTGCCGGGCAGGGGCGCGAGCGCCGCCTGCAGCGGCTCGCGCAGCTGCGGATCCTGCTCCAGCAGCGTGTCGCTCGACGCGGCCAGGGCCAGGCGGCCGGCGCGGTCGATCAGGCGGATCAGGTTCGGATACAGGTCGCGGAACAGCCCCGAGGTGGTGACGATGGCGTCGCGCCGCACCACATTCGGCTTCAGGCGCACGTCGGTGACCACGCCGCGCGCATTCCACACCGGCTCGGCGCCCATCATCGCCAGGGAAAACGCGACCATCACACCCTCGTCGCGTACCGCGTCCGAGGCCCACAGGATGATGCCTTCGCTGCCGGCGAGCGGCTTGTCCTTGTCGCGGTCCGCGGCCTGCGCGGCCAGGCGTTCGCCCAGGCCGTAGCCGAGGCGGGTCGGCAGGATGTCGCCGTCCACCGCATGGAAGTTGCGCCCGGTCGGCAGGGCTTCCGGCGAGCGCAGCGGATCGTTGCCCTTGCCCGGCGCGATGTAGCGGCCGTCCAGGCCGGCCAGCAGGCCGCGCATCTCCAGCGCCGGCGATTCGGCCAGCTTGCGCTCGATGTCCGGGTCGGCGATGCCGCCCTTCCTCATCGAGTCCAGCATCAGGTCCAGCGACTTGCGGTCCCAGTCGCGGCCGAACACGTGCAGGCCGTAGGGCATGAATTTTTCCTGCAGCTTGGTCAGGTAGTGGCCGACCTCGTGCGCCAGCAAATCGTCGTCGGCGGCGTCGAAGCCGATGCCGCGCACCTTCAGCACGTCGGCCATCGATTCCTCCAGCTCGGCGCGCAGGTTCAGCTTGATGACGCGCTCGCGCATCACGGCGGCGGCCTGGGTTTTCAGCGACTCCGAACTGGCGGCCTCGTAGCTCTCGACCACCTGGCGCAGCGCCAGCAGATCGTCGTACAGCGGCGTCGCGGCCAGGGGTGGGGTCAGGTGGTCGACCATCACCGCCAGGCCGCGGCGCTTGGCCTGGGTGCCTTCGCCGACGCCATCGACGATGTAGGGATAGATGCCGGGCAGGTCGCCGGCGATCAGGCTCGGGTAGTCGTCGGCGGCCAGGCCCACCGCCTTGCCGGGCAAGAATTCATAGGTCGAGTGGCGGCCCACATGGACCAGGGCGTCGGCCTTGAAGCGGTCGCGCAGCCAGTGGTAGAAGCCGAGGTACTGGTGCGGCGGCGTGATGCTGGTGTTCGCATGCAGCAGCTCTTCCTCGACTTCCCAGCCGCGCGGCGGCTGCGGGCCGATGAAGACGTTGCCGAACACGATGCCCGGCACCAGCAGCTTGCCGCCGTCGACCATCACCTTGCCGGGCGCCGCGCCCCAGCCGCGCATGCCTTCGATGCCGTAGCCGACCAGTCGCCGCTGCAGCGGCGCCAGGCCGGCGCAGCGGCGGCTTGCCCGTTCATCCAGGCAGGCCGTGTAGCCTTCGCGCAGTGCGGAAAGGTCGCGCAGCGCATCCGCGCGCTTGGGGTGATCCGCGCCCTCGACCAGGTGCTGCAGCTCGGCGATGACGACATCGGCGCGCTTGCGGCCGATCGCGTATTCGCGTCCGGCTTCCGCCGCCAGCACGTCGGCATGCAGGCGGCCCAGCAGGCCGCTCGTCATTTCGCCCTGCACGCGCGGCGACAGGGTGGCGAACCAGCGCCGGTAGTCGTCCGCGCTCACGCTGTTCACCGTGCCCGCGAGCTCGCGCAGGGCGGCGCGGTCTTCCGGCATGTTGACCCCTCTGGCCATGATCAGGTCGAGCAGCGCTTCCGGCGTCGCCGGCAGTTCGCCCACCGTGTAGCCGGCGCGCTTCATCGCCTGCAGCATGTCGAACAGCGAGGCCGGCACGTCCAGGTTGTCGGCGCCGATGTTCTGGCGGCCCGGCGGGTGGTTGTAGTAGATGAGGGCGACGCGCTTGTCGCGGTTGGCCTTGGTGCGCAGGCTCAGCCAGCGGTCCACGCGCGCGGCGACCCTGGCCGTCTCCTGGTCCAGGATCTCGGGCGGACGGTTCTCGATGCCGGTTTTCGGGTCGTGCTGGGCCTTGCCCAGCGCGGCCACCACGATCGGCTGGCCGATGCCCTGCAGCTCGGGCAGGGCGACGCGGTACTGCACCGAATCCGGGCTCAAGCCATCCGGCGAGAGGCGCCATTGCATGGCGGTGCGGTCCATCAGCCGGATCGCCTTGAACACCGGGATGTCGAGGCGCTTGAACGCTTCCTCGACCGCTTCGCGGCCTTCAGCGGCGCCGACCACGAAGTCCTGCAGCACCACCAGCGCGGCCGGGCGAGCGGGGGCCACCAGCTCCGGCAGGCGCTCCAGCGCCTCGCGCGAAGCGCCGCCCCAGCGCGTCAGCAGTTGCACGCAGGGCTGGCCGCGCGCTTCGACCTGGCGGCACAGCGCCGCCGGCGCCAGGCCGTCCATGTTCGCCAGGTCGAGCACCACCACGCTTGGACGATCCTCGAGGCCGAGTTCGGCCGCGTGGCCCCAGGCCGCGGCGTCGGCCAGTTCGCGCTCGCCGGCGCGCAGGCGCAGGGCCGGCTCGGGACGCGGGGCGGGAACCGGCGTAGTCGGCGCCAGCAGGTGGGCGAACAGGGCGGCGGTGTTGTCGCTGCCGCCGCCTTGCCACAGGCGGCGCGCGGCCAGCCAGTGGGCGGCGGCAGGGTCGGCCCCGGCGGCGCGCAGGGCGGGTTCCGGCGGCGCTTCGTTGGAGAGCTGGCGCAGCAGCTCGGGCGAGAAGGCCTGCAGGGCGCCGTGGCGCCCGCGCGTCATCAGGCTCAGGGTGGCTTCGCCGTTCAGGGCGAGGACTTGCGTCGCCGGCCTGGCGTGACGTTCGACGGCATCCTTCAGGCGCCGCGCCGGGTCGCCAAACACCGAGACCGCGAGGACGCTGTCGGCGCCGCCGATCCAGCGCGCGACCTCAGCTTCTTTCGCAGCCATCAGCTGGGCCGGAGTGCGCAGCAGGATGCGGTCCTTCGGATGGCGCGTCAGGTGGCGATGGGCCGCCTCGATGGCGCTGGGCGCCGCGCGCTCGGTGACGACGGCGAACAGGGTGCCGGCGTGGGCCGGGATGACGCACAGGCAGCACACAGCCGCCAGGACGCGAAGGAATAAACGAGCGCTCAATTCGGGTCGACCTCGGGACGAAAACCAGGCGGCCCCGGATTTTCCGGAGCAGCCGCGCGCGTCCCGCCGCGCCGTGAAAGGCGCGTGCGGAGTCGAGACCAGGACCGAAGAAACGGGGACAGCCAACCGGCAGCGCCACACCCCGGGCGCTTGCCACGTGTTTCGCGATTGGCCGGTCTTCTGGCTCGCCTTCGTCCTTCGCCGGCCCTGCCTTCCCGTGCAATGCACAGTGGCGTACGGCCGGCGTCGTCTGGCTTACAGCAGCGGGGGCTGCGCCGGACTGGCGGGGATGGCTATCCCGCGCGTCACCGGCTTCCCGTTTCATCCTCCCGCAGACCTGCGGGCGGACACCAATCGCTCAAGCGGCGGATTGTACCCCCGCGCCAGGGCCTTGTCACCTCATCTTCAGCCGGTATTGCGCAGGCCGGCGGCCACCCCGTTGATCGACAGGTGAATGCCGCGGTGCACCCGCGGGTCCTCGTTGTCGCCCAGCTTGCGGCGGCGGTGGATCAGTTCCACCTGCAGGTGGTTGAGCGGATCGAGATAGGCGAAGCGGTTCTGGATCGAGCGCGCCAGCAGCGGATTGCCGGCCAGGCGTTCGGTGGTCTCGGTGATCGCTTCCAGGCAGCGCAGGGTCTCGCCGTGTTCGGCCGTGATGCGGCGGAAGATCCGTTCGCGCAGCTCGGCGTCCGCCACCAGGCCGGCGTAGCGCGAGGCGATCGCCAGATCCGTCTTGGCCAGCACCATGTCCATGTTCGACAGCAAGGTGGCGAAGAAGGGCCAGGCGCCATGCATCTCCTTCAGCAGCGCCAGGCGCTCGTCGCGGTCGCCGTCGTTCAGCCAGCCGCTGACCGCGGCGCCGAAGCCGTACCAGCCGGGGAGCAGCAGCCGGCACTGGCCCCAGGAGAAGCCCCAGGGGATCGCGCGCAGGTCTTCGATGCGGCGCGTCGATTTGCGCGAGGCGGGACGCGAACCCAGGTTCAGTTCCGCGATCTCGGCGATCGGCGTGGCGGAGAAGAAGTAGTCGGTGAAGCCCGGGGTCTCGTAGACCAGGTTGCGGTAGGCGCGGTAGGCGCGCTCGGACAGCTCGGCCATCACGGCTTCGAAGCGCGCCAGGCGCGCGCCGCCGGCGGCTTGCTTGTCATGCGGCGCCAGGCTCGCTTCCAGGGTCGCGGCCACCAGCAGTTCCAGGTTGCGGCGGCCGATCTCCGGGTTCGAGAATTTCGACGAGATGATCTCGCCCTGTTCGGTCAGGCGGATCTGGCCGTTGACGGTGCCGGGCGGCTGGGCGCGGATCGCATCGTAGCTCGGGCCGCCGCCGCGGCCGACGGTGCCGCCGCGGCCGTGGAACAGGCGCAGCTTGACCCCCTTCGACGCGAACACGTCGACCAGCTTCAGCTCGGCCTGGTACAGCTCCCAGTTCGAGGTCATGAAGCCGCCGTCCTTGTTCGAGTCCGAATAGCCGAGCATGACTTCCTGCAGGCGGCCCTGCTGCTGAATGATGCTCGCCACCTGCGGCAGCGACATCCACTCGTCCATGATGGCGCTGGCGCGCTGCAGGTCCGGGATGGTTTCGAACAGCGGGATCACCATCACGTCGCAGGCGCCACTGGACACGCGCAGCAGGCCGGTCTCCTTCTGCAGCAGCAGGACCTCCAGCAGGTCGGACACGGTCTCGGTGTGCGAGATGATGTAGTTGCGGATCGCGCGCTCGCCGTAGCGCAGGCGGATCTCGCGCGCGGTGCGAAGCACGCCGAGTTCCGAGTTGGTCTCGTCGGAATAGGCTTCGAACGGCGAGTACAGGGGACGCGGCTGGGCCAGTTCGGCGAGCAGCAGCTTCACCTTCCGCGCTTCGTCGAGATTGGCGTAATCGGCCTGGGCGCCGGCGCGCGCGAACAGCTCGCCCAGCACGCGCTCGTGCACGTCGGAGCTCTGGCGCATGTCGAGCGAGGCCAGGTGGAAGCCGAAGATGCGCGCGGCGCGTTTCAAGCCGGCGAGGCGCGGCTCGATCAGCATGGCGCCGTGGTTGGCGCGCAGCGAGTCGGCGATCACTTCCAGGTCGGCCGCGAACAGGCCGGCGTCGAGGTAGGGCGCGGCTTCGGCAACTTCCTTGCGCAGGATGTGGCCGACGCCGAGCTCGCGTGCGGTGGCGGCCAGGCGAGCGTAGATGCCGATCAGGGCGCGGCGGTAGGGTTCGTCGCTGCGGTGCGGCGAGGTGTCGACCGAGGCGTCGGCCAGCGCCTGCATTTCGGGCGTCACCGGCACCAGCAGGGTCGAGGTGGACAGCTCTGCGCCCAGCGTGTGCACCTCTTCCAGATAAAAATCGAGGATGGTGGTCGACTGGCGCGTCAGCGCATGGCGCATGGTGTCGGCGTTGACGTTCGGGTTGCCGTCGCGGTCGCCGCCGATCCAGCTGCCCATCTGCAGGAAGCGGGCGTCGTCCATCGGCCGCGCCTTGCCTTCGTACTCCGCCGCGATCTCTTCCTCGATGTCGTCGTACAGGGCCGGCACTTCGCGCATGAAGGTGATGCGGTAGTAGGACAGGGCGTTGTCGATCTCGTCGGCCACGGTCAGCTTCGAGTAGCGCAGCATGCGGGTCTGCCACAGGGTGGCGATGCGCGCGTGCAGCAGCTGGCTGTTCTTCTGCAGTTCCTTCGGCGTCGGGTCGCGGTCGCGTTCGGCCAGCAGGCGCGCGATGTCGTGCTCGGCGTCGAGGATGCTCTTGCGCTGCACCTCGGTCGGGTGGGCGGTCAGCACCGGGGCGATCAGGGCGTCCCGGAAGAAGCCCTCGACGGCCTCGCGCGCGACGCCGGCTTCGCGCAGCTTGTTCAAGGCGTAGCGCACGCTGCCCTGGCGCGGCGCGGCGCCGCGGATCAGGTGAGCGCGGCGGCGTCGGATGTGGTGCTGGTCCTCGGCGATGTTGGCCAGGTGCGAGAAGTAGGAAAAGGCGCGCACCACGGTGATGGTCTGGTCGCGCGTCAGGCGGTGCAGCAGGGTGGCGAGTTCCTCGCCCGCTTTCGGGTCGGCTTCGCGGCGGAAGCGCACGGCGGTCTGGCGGATGGTCTCGACGACCTCGAACACCTGCTCGCCTTCCTGGTCGCGCAGCACGTCGCCCAGCAGGCGGCCGAGCAGGCGGATGTCTTCCTTCAGCGGCGCGTCCTTGTCCGGATCGCGCTGGTTGTTCACGTTCTGTACGGCGGGGCTAACTGATGCAGCTGGATTGTCCATTATCGACCACTAAGAAATAGGAAACTACGGCTCGGTTGTGCGATGGCGGTTCGCCACGGTCTGCAAGAGGGCCCATGCTAAAATTTATGATCTTATGCAAGGGCCGTTTACCGCCATCGTCCTGGTAGGGCCCGACGACAGTGAAAGAATACGTGTTGAAAGCAAATGAAACGGCGCCGCAGGCGCCAGCGAAGCTGATTATCGCATCCCGCGAGAGCCGCCTGGCCATGTGGCAGGCGGAGCACGTGCGCGCGCGTCTCGCCGCATTATATCCGCAGTGCTCCGTCGAGATTCTCGGCATGACGACGCGCGGCGACCAGATCCTCGACCGCACCCTCTCTAAAGTAGGCGGCAAGGGGCTGTTCGTGAAGGAACTCGAGGTCGCCATGGCCGAGGGCCGCGCCGACCTGGCCGTGCACTCGCTCAAGGACGTGCCGATGGAACTGCCCGAAGGCTTCGAGCTGGCCGCGGTGCTCGAGCGCGAAGACCCGCGCGACGCCTTCGTCTCCAACGATTACGCCAGCCTGGCCGAACTGCCGCCGGGCGCCATCGTCGGCACCAGCAGCCTGCGCCGCCAGTCGCTGATAGCGGCGCGCTACCCGCAGCTGGTCATCAAGCCGCTGCGCGGCAACCTCGACACCCGTCTCGGCAAGCTCGACCGCGGCGAGTACGCGGCCATCATCCTGGCCGCGGCCGGCTTGATCCGCCTCGGCCTGCCCGAGCGCATCCGCGCACTGCTCGAACCCGAGGACAGCCTGCCGGCCGCCGGCCAGGGTGCGATGGCGATCGAGATCGTGCGCGGCGAGCGCAGCGACGGCGTCGACCTGAAAGCCTTGCTGGCCCCGCTGAACCACGACGCCACCGCGCGCGCCGTGACGGCCGAGCGCAAGGTGTCGAAGATCTTCGGTGGCAGCTGCCAGATCCCGCTGGCGGCCTTCGCCACCGTCGAGGGCACGACCATGCGCCTGCGCGCCATGGTGGCCACGCCCGACGGCCTGCGCAGCGCGCATGGCGAAGTCGCCGGTTCCTGGGACTACCCCGACTTCCTCGGCGAGCAGGTCTCGATCCTGCTCGACAGCCAGGACGCGCACGGCATCCTGGAAGCCTGCCGCCAGGAAGCGGCCGCCGCCGACCCCGCGGCCGCGGCCAATGCCAGCCAGGATGCCTGAGCGGACGGTCGTCGTCACCCGGCCGCGCGCCCAGGCTGACAGCCTGGCGCGGGCCATTGCCGCCCTCGGACGCCGGGTGGCCGTGCTGCCGCTGCTCGAGATCGCGCCGCTGGACGACAACAGCGGCTTGCAGGCGGCCCTGCGGCAATTGCCCTCGTATGCGCTGGTCGCCTTCGTCTCGCCGAATGCGGTCGATGCGGCGTTCGCCCATCTGTCCGCCTGGCCGGCCGGGGTGCCGGTCGCCGTGGTGGGCGAGGGCAGCCGCCTCGCCCTGGCGCGCCATGGCGTCACCCCGGACATTACGACCATCCATTGCCCGCCGGACCCGGCGAACAGCGATTCCGAACACCTGCTGGCCAGCCTGGACCTGGCCGCCCTCGCCGGCAAGCGGGTGCTGATCGTGCGCGGCGAGCGCGGGCGTGAACTGATGGCCGATACCCTGCGCGC
Source organism: Massilia phyllostachyos (assembly GCF_021044825.1). GTDB lineage: Bacteria > Pseudomonadota > Gammaproteobacteria > Burkholderiales > Burkholderiaceae_D > Telluria > Telluria phyllostachyos. Next base: position 74,755 of record NZ_JAJNOC010000002.1, read on the forward strand.
GGCCGGGGCGCTGGTCGAGCCGGTCGCCGCCTACCGCCGCAGCGTCCCCCGGCTGAACGCCGCGCTCGCCAGCCAGCTGGCCGGCTTGCTGGCGGGGCAAAACGACTGGATAATCACGAGCTCGGAAGCTTTACGCGGGCTGGAGGCCTTGGTGCGGGAGCTCGATCCGGCCGCGGGGCCGGAGCGCCTGCGCGAGCAGCACCTGATCGTTCCCCACGCGCGCATCGCCGAGACGGCGCGCGCCCTCGGATGCAGCCGGATCACGCTCACGGGTTCCGGCGACGCTAGATTACTTGCCGCGATACAATCACAAGAATGAACGAATTGCCGAACAATCCAGACCAGACCCCTTCGACCGGCGTGGCCCTGCAAAAAGTGGCGCCGCAGCGCACCGGCGGCCTGCTGCAAGCCCTGCAGCGTCCCCTGCCGCTGGCGGTGACCGTGCTCGCCGTGCTGCTGGCGGTGCAGACCGTGTCTTCGCACAGCCGCATCAATACCCTGCGGCGCGACATGGCGCAAAGCCTGCAGAAGGGCAATGCCGTCAACGCCGAGACCGCCGCGCTGGCGCGCGAGGTGTCGGACACGGCCAAGGAGCTGCAGGTCAAGGTCGGCGTGCTGGAAAGCCGCCAGGCCGAGGCCCAGACCCAGCAGCTGGCGCTGGAACAGCTCTACCAGGACCTGTCCAAGAACCGCGACGAGTGGGCGCTGAGCGAGGTCGAGCAGGTGCTGAGCACCGCCAGCCAGCAACTCCAATTGGCCGGCAACGTGCAGGGCGCCCTGATCGCGCTGCAGAATGCCGACCGCTCGCTGGGCCGCTCCGACAAGCCGCAATTCCTCAACATCCGCCGCGCGATCGGCGCCGACATCGAGCGCCTGAAGGCGATGCCGGCGGTCGACCTGGCCGGGGTCGCGCTGCGCCTGGACAATGTGATCGCCCAGGTGGACACGCTGCCGATGCTGTCGGACGAAAAACCGCTGCTGCCGGTGGCGCCGGTGCGCGAGACGCGCCGGCAAGCCGGCAAGGGCGGCGCGGCCGCGCCGGCGCCCGAGTCGCTGGGCCTGGGACAGCGCATGGTCCAGACCTGGCGCAACTGGAGCCAGGAAATGTGGGACGACCTGCGCCAGCTGGTGCGGGTGCGCAGCGTCGAGACGCCGGAAGCGCTGCTGCTGTCGCCGACCGAATCGTTCTTCGTGCGCGAAAACCTCAAGCTGCGCCTGCTGAACGCGCGCCTGGCGCTGCTGTCGCGTAACGAGGCGGCTTTCCGCGATGATCTCGCCAGCGCGCAAGAGATTCTGCTCAAATACTTCGATACGCGTGCCCGCGCCACCCAGTCGGCCCAATCGGGGCTGCGCCAGGTGCAGGCGAACAACCTGAACATCGAGATGCCGACCCTGGCCGAGAGCCTGAACGCGGTGCGCAACTACAAGGCGAAGGGGTAAGCGATGCGGCTTCTTCTCTGGCTGGTTGCGCTGATGGCCGCGGCCATCGGCATCGCCGTGACGGCGCGCTTCAACCCGGGCAATGTGGTGCTGTCCTATCCGCCTTACCGGGTCGACATGTCGCTGAACCTGTTCGTGGTGCTGATGGCGCTGCTGTTCGCCGTCATCTACGTGCTGGTGCGCACCGTGAAGTCGACGATGCGCATGCCGGAACGGGTGGCGGCCTACCGCCAGCGCAAGCGCGAGCGCGAAGGCAACAAGGGGCTGCGCGATGCACTGAAGGCGCTGTTCGAAGGCCGCTTCGGGCATGCCGAGAAGGCCGCGATGCGCGCCGCCGAGCTGCCCGAGAACGCGGGCCTGGCCGCCCTGATCGGCGCGCGCGCCGCCCACCGCATGCGCGAGCCCGCCCGGCGCGACGCCTGGCTGGCCGGCATCGTCCACGACAATGCGCTCAAGACGGCGCGCCTGATGACGGTCACGGAATTGCTGGTCGACGACCACCAGCCGGAAGCGGCGCTGGAAGCCGTGGCCGAGCTCAACGCCAGCGGCCAGCGCCACATCCACGCCCTGCAATGGTCGATGAAGGCCAACCAGCAGGCGCGCAACTGGCCGGAAGTGCTGCGCCTGGTGCGCATCCTGGACAAACGCAAGGCCCTGCATCCGGCGCTGTCGGCGCGCCTGCGTGAAATGTCCTATGAAGCGCTGCTGGGCGAAGAGGGGCATGACGCGGAGTCGATCCGCCGCGTGTGGGCCGGCGTGCCGCCGGCGGACCGCACGGTGCCCTTCATCGCGGCGCGGGCGGCGAATGCCTTCAATGCCTGCGGCCTGCACGACGAGGCGCGCGTGATCGCCGAGGAGGCGCTCAAGGCCAACTGGGACGATTGCGTGGTGCGCGCGTATCGGGAGGCGGCCGGTCCGTCGGGCTCGCCGTCGCTGCTGGCCCAGATCGAGCATTGCGAGACCTGGCTCAAGGAACGTCCGCTGGATGCCGAGCTGGCGCTGACCCTGGGTTCGCTGTGCCTGAAACAGAAACTGTGGGGCAAGGCACAGCGTTACCTGGAGCAGGCGCTGTCGGATGCGACCGAGGCATCGATGGTGCGCGAGGCGCACCTGAAGCTGGCGCAGATGCACGAGGCGCTGGGGCAGGAGCAGGAAGCGGCGAATCATTATCGGCAGTGTGCGCTGGCCAGCATCCTGTGAGCTGACTCGACAGTGTCTTAGGGTGGACGGCTTCACCCCGCGATGTGATCCGCCTGCGCGGTGACTGCCGTCCGCGCGTTCAAGCGGCGGGGGCGTCGTCTGCCATCCGCAACATCGGGTTCTGTATCGTTGGCGTCGGTAAGATCGCTGCTGAACATTGGTGAATTGGACGCGTGGGCGGAGGACCGCCCACCCTACGGACCCGACTGCCTTCTTCTCACACCGTTGCCCCTGCTGCGCCGCACAGGGCCGGTGCGTTTCGTTATAATGACAAACTTTATTGAAACTTCAGCAACCAAGGAAACTCCATGAGCCTGAATAACGTCCCATCCGGCAAAGACGTGCCGAACGACTTCAACGTCATCATCGAGATCCCGATGAATTCCGACCCGATCAAGTACGAGGTCGACAAGGACAGCGGCGCGATCTTCGTGGATCGCTTCATGGGTACCGCCATGCACTATCCGTGCAACTACGGCTACGTGCCGCAGACCATCGCCGACGACGGCGACCCGTGCGACGTGCTGGTCATCACCCCGTTCCCGCTGCCGCCGGGCGTGGTCGTCCGTTGCCGCGCGCTGGGCGTGCTGAACATGACCGATGACGGCGGCGGCGACGCCAAGGTCATCGCGGTGCCGGTCGAGAAGGTGCTGCCGATGTACAAGAAAATCCAGTCGCTGGACGACGTCGAAGAACTGGCCCTGAAGCAGATCCAGCACTTCTTCGAGCACTACAAGGATCTCGAGCCGGGCAAGTGGGTCAAGATCGAAGGCTGGGCCGACAAGGCCGCCGCCCAGGCGGAAATCACCAAGGGCGTGGCGGCATTCAAGGCCAAGGGCGAGTAATTTCGTTCTGGCGTGTCCGGAAAGGCCGGCGTCCCGTGAGGGGGCGCCGGCTTTTTTACGTTCAGGGACAGGCCCCGATGTCGCTCACCAGCCGATGTCGCGCAGCAGCGGGAAGGTGAGGTCGCGCGGCGGCTTCACGACGTGCAGCAGGTCGTCGTTGATCGACGGTTCCATCAACTGGTTCGGCTTGGCCTCGGTGGTGTAGTGCGACACAGTGGAGCCCGGCACGTAGATGCTCGGCGTGTACATCAGGATGCGGCGCTGGGCGTCGGCGCCGGCCAGTTGCCGCAGGTCGAGCCCGAGGCTGGCGATGACGCCGGAACTGGTGCGCGAGCGCCGCTGGAGAGCGGCCTTGATCGCGTTGCCGTCGGCCAGGGTGATGCGCACCACCGGGATGGCGATGCCGGGATCGGTCCCGCTCAGGCCGACCACGTCGCCGGGCACATTGTCCACCACCACCATGCCGATCGCCCCGGCCGCCTGCACGTTGGCCGCCTTGACCGTGAAGTCGCAGCTGCCGCGGTCCACCAGGGCGATGTTGTTGCGCACGGCGAGGGCGTTGACGGCGCTGAGCGTGGTGCAGGCCAGGCCGGCGCCGTTGCCCTGGTCGACCACCGGCATCAGCTGGCCGCTGACCGCGCGCTTGACCAGCGGCGCGCCGAAGGTGGCGTCACCGACGTGGTAGTCGCCGGCGGCGGCGTTCGCATTCGCGCCGCTGATATTCAGGTTGGAGCGCGGCCCCAGCACCTTGGGCACGGCGGCGGTCACGATGGGGCCGTTCCAGGACAGGCCGCGCCAGGCCACGGCCGATGCGGCGCGCTGGGCGTCGGTCAGGTTGACCCAGGCCGTGTTGTTGCGGTTATCCACCAGGTAGTAATCCCAGATCGAGGGGATGCCGAAGAACAGCTCGCCTCTGAAGTCGTCGGTGAAGGTCTGGAAGCCGAGGCCGTGCGCCATCTCGTGCAGCAGCACGGTCACCAGGTCGATCTGGCCGCCGTGGCGGTTGTCCAGACCCAGGTAGAAGGGGGAGCCCGGCAGGCAATCGGGGAACAGGCCCAGGCGCGAGTTGAAGCGCGCGATGATGTGCGGATCGGTCGCGGCGGTCAGGTCGGTATTCGCCAGCTTGCTCGCCAGCGCCGACGGATACCAGGTGTTGGTGCGCGGCGCGTTCGGGAAGTCGGACCAGATCTCGTAGGCGCCGGCCGAGCCGAGCACGGCGCCGCTGGCGTTGCAGGACAGCGGCACGAAGGAAGCGCCGATGCGGATCGTCACCGTGCTGGTGAGGGTGGCGCCCCAGATGTTGGCGGCGTGCTGGAAGGCGTTCAGGCGCTGCTGGCCCAGGGTGGTGCCGCGGTTGCCGCCCACCGGCGTGGCCGGGGTCGGGTCGTTGAAGCCTTCGCCCGGCGCGTTCTGGTTGACGATGACGATGGTGGCGGCGGCCTGGGCGGCGCCGCTGCCGGCCATGCCGAACCCGGCGAAGGCGAGCGCGAAGGCCGCGGCCACGCGGCGGAAGGGCTTAGCGGCTTTCATGGCGATGCTCCTCTGGCTTGCCGGCACGGGCGGGCTGGTCGATGGCGTTCTCGGCGGCATGCACGCCGTGCACGCACTGGTCGCTGAGCTTGCCGTCGGGGCCGCGGGTGACGACCGAGTACACCAGGTGGCGGTCGCCCAGCTGCACCGAGCGACGGCCGCCGGGGCCGGTGACCATCTTCGCCTGGCCCGGTGCGCGGGCAGCGCCCGGCGTACGCGGCTGCAGCGCGCGCATCTCGGCCGGGGTGGGGGTGCGCAGCTGGCCGGTCTGGGCGTCGCGCACGACGACCATTCCCTGGTCCGGCTCGGACTGGGGAGCCGCTTCTTGCGTGGCCTGCTGTGCGGGCTGCGGGACCTCTTGATCAGCCTGCTGTGCGGCGGCCGGCAGACACAGCACGGCGAGCGGCAGCAGGAACATCGGTGTACGGATGGGCATGGCTTTCTCCTGACGATACGTAAAGAGGCGCGGGAAACATGCGCGGTAAACAGACGCGTTGAGCAGGCGCGTTAGGCAGGCACGTCAAGCAGACGCAGGGACGCGCGCCCGGTCGAACTGTGGCGGCGTACGAACGCCCGATGACGCCGCGCAGCCGCGCTACTGCGCGCGGTCGCGTGTGCGCTAGCGGGTAGCGTTCTGGGCCGTGTCCTTGGCCGGACCACGGCGCAGGCGCCGCGCGCTTGCACCCAGCACGCCGAGCCCGCCCAGCAGCATCAGGTAGCTGGTCGGTTCCGGCACGGCGGTGACGACCCGCACGCTGTCGAGGCCGACGTAGTCGAGCGTGGCGGCGTCGCCCAGGTAGCGGAAAGCGAAACGGCCTTCTCCTTCGACCGTCAGATTCGCGCTCCATTGCTGCCATTGGCTTGGAAATGCCGCTTCGCCGCCGATAGTGAGCAGCAGGACGTCGAAGTCTTCCGCGGTGGAACCGCTGCCGGAGGCGAAGCGCACTTCGAGCAGGTCGGAAAAGCCGGCCGTTCCCTCGCTCCTGGCCCAGAACGACAGGGTGCTGATGCCCGACAGCGCCAGGGTCGGCGTAATCAGCCAGTTGTCGACCACGCCCATGCCGTTGGCGGCGCCGAGGTAGTTGGCGGCGGCATAGGAATTGCCCGGGCCGCGCTGGGCGCCGAAGACGTCCGTGTAGCCCTGGAACCAGCCGGTGCCCGGCGGCATGCTGTTGTTGAGCTGGGACCAGCCCGAGAGCTTGGAGACGTCGCCGAAGCCTTCGTTCAGGACTTCGACGGCATGGCTGGACAGCGGCGCCCAGGCGGCGCAAGCCAGCAGAACCGCAACGGTAAGCCGGGTGAGTCGTTTCATGATGAGCCTTTCATGCTGAGCCAGATGAATGGTGGATGGACGGCGGCCCGCGCTGGCTGACATCGAGACCTTTGTTGTCTTTATGGTATGAGTAAGCGAACTGGCAATATTGACGTGTATTCAATGCGGGCGGATGAAGGCTCGGGTCGGCTCAAGGGTGGGGTGGGAACTCAAATGAAAACGGCCTCCGCAGGGGAGGCCGTGGGGTACTGCTGGAAAAATCAGGCTCCGGCCTGCGCCGGAGCGACGTTGGTTGCGTGCGCGATGACGATGATGCCGACAACTTCGTTGCCTTCAAAACCGTCGCCCCGGCGCAGGCCGGGGACCAAGGTTGGTATGAGCAGCCGCTACGTCCGCTTCTGCCGCGCCATGAGATTACGCAGCCTGAGCTTCCCAACAATCCCAATGGGGAAGAAATAAATCGACAGAATGAACAGCACCCCCAGCCACAGCATCCACCGATCCGGATGCAGCATCGCCGCCAGCAGCGGCACGCCTTCGAGTGCGCTCGACCCCACGCCCATCAGCTCCTTCAAATAGTTCTGCGCAATGATGAACAGCGCCGCGCCGATCACCGCGCCGTACATCGTCCCCATGCCGCCGATGACGACGATCAGGAGGATGTCCGTCATGACTTCGAACCCGAGCGAGGTCTTCGGCCCGACGTAGCGCAGCCACAGCGCCATCAGCGCGCCGGCCAGGGCCGCGACCAGGGCGGCCAGGCAGTTGGCCCAGATCCGGTACACCATGGTGCGGTAGCCCAGCGCCTCGGCGCGGAACTCGTTTTCGCGCACCGCCTGCAGCACGCGGCCGAAGGGCGAATTCACGAGGCGCAGCAGGAACAGGAACAACACGAGGCAGCCGAAGAACACCAGGTAATAGCTGAGCAGCTTGCCGTCGATCGAACGCCCGAAGACTTCGTTTTCCATCAGGGTGAAGCCGGGCGTCAGCACTTCCGGCACGCTGAAGGTGATGCCGTCCTCGCCGCCGGTGAAGTCGGACAATTGCGAAGCCAGCACCGCGAACGACGAGGCCACGGCCAGGGTGATCATGGCGTAAAAGATGGCGCGCACGCGCAGGGCGAACAGGCCGACCACCAGGGCCAGCGCCAGCGCCACCAGCAGGGCGATGCCCAGACCCACCAGCGCCGCGCCCCAGGTTGGCTCGTCGACGCGCGACAGGCCGATCCCGATGCCGTAGGCGCCGATGCCGTAGAACATGGTATGGGCGAACGACACGATGCCGGTATAGCCCAGCAGCAGGTCGTAGGACGCCACCAGCACGATGTAGACGCAGATCGTGGCCGCCGTGTTGAGCGGACGCGCGCCGCTGGTGAGGAAGGGCGCGAAGGCCAGGCCGAACAGGATCAGCAGCAGGACAAGGCTCAGGGCACGGCTGCGCGGCAGGTCGCCGGAAAGGAGAAGGTAGCGCATCGGATTCAACCTCGCATCTTCGAATACAGGCCGGCGGGGCGCCACAGCAGGATCGCGATCATCAAAATGATGTTCGAGACCAGCGCGACCTTCGGGGCCAGGAAGCCGGCATAGTTGGCGACCAGGGCCATCAGCAGGGCGCCGATGAAGCAGCCGCCCACCGAGCCCAGGCCGCCGATGATGATGACGATGAAGATCATCACCATGATCTCGCCGCCCATCGCCGCGTTCAGGGTTTCCTTGTACAGGCCCCACAGCACGCCGCCCAGGCCGGCCAGCGCCGAGCCGGCCGCGAACACGGTCACGAACAGGCGCTTGATGCGGTAGCCGAGCGCTTCGACCATCTCGCCGTTCTCGACGCCGGCGCGGATCAGGAGGCCGATCTTGGTGCGGTTCAGGGTCAGGAACATGCCGACGAACACCAGCAAGCCCACCACCACCGCGACCAGGCGATATTTCTCGATCGCCGCGTCACCCAGGAAGATGGCCCCGCGCAGGGCGGTCGGCAGCGGCAGGGCGATGGTCTCGGCGCCCCAGATCACGTGGATCAGTTGTTCGGCGACGATCATGCCGCCCATGGTGATCAGGATCTGCTTCAGATGCTGGCCGTAGACCGGCATGATGATCACGCGCTCGAAGGCCCAGCCGATGATGGCGGTGACGAGCATGGCGACCGTCACGGCCAGCGCCAGCACGCCCAGGTTCAGCAGCAGCGAGTCGACTTCGAGCCAGCCGCGCATCGGGATCAGCACCGTGGTGGCGGCGAAGGCCCCGACCGACACGAAGGCGCCGTGGCCGAAGTTCAGCACGCTCATCAGCCCGAAGACGAGGGTCAGGCCGCTCGCCATGATGAAGATCATCATCCCCATCGCCAGGCCGGCGACGGTGAGGGTGACCCAGGTGGGGAAGTCGCCGACCAGCGGCAGTACGGCCAGCATCAGGACCGGCACCAGCAGCAGCGGCGCGATGTCGCGCTTGGCCTTCGGCAGCGGCGTGTCCTTGGCGGCAAGGGGTAAGGTTGCGCTCATCGTGTTCCTATTGGTGAGAGTCGAGCGAGAGCCCGAGCAGGCGTTGCTGCAGTTCCTCGTCATTGGCCAGCGCCGGCATCGAGCCGGCGTGCACGACGCGGCCGTCGTCCATCACGCCCACGGTGTCGCCGAGCGTGCGTACGAAGTTGAAGTTCTGCTCGACCAGCAGGATGGTCGTATTCGTGTCCTTCAGCTCGCGGAAGGCCGCCATCAGGCTGCCCACGATGGCGGGCGCCAGGCCTTTGGTCGGTTCGTCGACCAGCAAGAGTTTGCGCGGCTCGACGATCGCGCGGGCGATGGCCACCATCTGCTTCTGGCCGCCGGACAGGTTACCGGCCGGGTAGTTCCAGAATTTCTTCAGGGCCGGGAAGAAGCCGCAGATCCAGTCCACGCGCGCCTCGTCCAGGGCGCCCTTGCGTGCGGCCAGATAGAGATTTTCGCGCACCGTCAGGTCCGAGAACACCGCCATGCTTTCCGGGACATAGGCGATGCCGAGGCGGGCGATGTCGGGCGTGGACATCCTGGTGATGTCGCGGCCGTCGAACACGATGGATCCGGCGCTGGCCTTCCATAGCCCCATGATGGTGCGCAGGGTCGTGGTCTTGCCGGCGCCGTTGCGGCCCAGCAGGATCGACATGCCGCCGCGCGGCACGGTCAGGTCCACGCCCTGCAGGATGTGGTACTGGCCGATGTGGGTGTGCACGCCGGACAGGGTGAGCAGCGGCTCAGGCGACTGCGGTTTCAGGTGTTCCAAGATAAGCTTCCTGTACGATCTTCGATTGCATCACTTCCGCCGGCTTGCCGTCCGCGACCAGGGTGCCGTTGTGCAGCACGATGATGCGGTCGGCCAGGGCGCGCACCACGTCCATCTTGTGCTCGACCAGCAGCACGGTCTTGTTGCGCTCCGCCTTCACTGCCTGGATCAGGTCCAGCACCACCGGCACTTCGTCGACGCTCATGCCGGCCGTCGGTTCGTCGAACATCATGACTTCGGGTTCGAGCGCCAGCAGGATCGCCACTTCCAGCTTGCGCTGGTCGCCGTGCGACAGGGTCGCCACATAGGCATCGCGGCGCGCCGCCAGCGCCACCCGTTCCAGGTAATGCTCGGCGCGCGCGATCAGTTCCTTGTGGCTCGACCAGATCGAAAAGAAATTCAGGCCCATGCCGGCGCGGCTCTGTACCGCCAGGCGCACGTTCTCGATCACCGTCAGGTTCGGGAACAGGTTGGTCAGCTGGAAGGCGCGCCCGATGCCGAGACGGGTACGGCGCGCGGCGCCGGCCCTGGTCACGTCCTGGCCGTGCACGAAGACGCTGCCCGAGGTCGCCGGCAGCTGGCCCGAGATCAGGTTGAAGTAGGTGGTCTTGCCGGCGCCGTTGGGGCCGACGATGACGGTCAGGGTGCCGGGATAAAAGTCCGCCGTCACCCCGTTCACCGCGACGTGGCCGCCGAAGCGGATGGTCAGGTCGCGGGTGGACAGGGAGGGCTGGGTGCCTGGAGCCGTCATGTCAGCGCTTGTTCTTCACCGGCAGCGGCATTTCGCTCGCCGGGATTTCACGGACCAGTTCCAGCAGGTCCCACTCGCTCTTCTGGTCCTTCTTGATGCGGAAGTGGTACATCGGCTGGATCGCCTGGTGGTCTTCCTTGCGGAAGCTCATGGTGCCCTTCGGCGTCTCGAAGCTCATGCCTTCCATGGCCGCGACCATCTCGTCGCCGTTCTTCGCGTTCGGCGCTTTGCTCAAGGCCGAGACCACGGCGCTGGCCGCCGCCATGCCGCCGGCGGTGAACATATCGGGCGGCATCTTGTAGCGCTTGGTGTGCTCGGCGACGAACCAGTCGTTCATCTTGTTCTTCGGGAAGCCGTGGTAGTAGTAGACCGTGCCTTCGGTGCCGGCATAGCTCTTCCAGGTCTTCATCACCGGCAGGATGTTGCCGCCCGGGGCCAGGGCGATGCCATAGCGTTCCGGCTTCATGTCGGCGATCTTGTTCAGCGGGTTCGGGCCGGCCCAGACGATGGCCAGCACGCGCGGCTGGGGTTTATCCTTCAGGGCGTTGAACAGGCGCTGGGTCGGGGCGGTGAAGTCGGCGGTGGCGGCCGGCGCGTATTCCTCGTGGATGGTCGCGGCCTTGCTGCCGGTCGCTTTCAGGGCGTCCTTGCCGGCCTCGATGGCGTCGCGGCCGAAGGCGTTGTCCTGGGCCAGGAAGCCGATGCTGCCGCTTTTCAGGGTGCTGGCCGCGGCCAGCGCGTCCTGCATCGAGCTGCGCGCGGTGCGGAAGATGTACTTGTTCCACTTTTCCTGGGTGATGGCGTCGGCCACGGCCGGTTCCACGATCAGGACCTTCTTGTATTCCTTCGCCACCGGCAGCATGGCGATCGCCGAGCCGGACGAGGTGGTGCCGACCGCGATGTCGACCTTGTCGTCGCCATAGGCTTCGGCCAGCAGGGTGCGACCGAGATCTGGCTTGCTTTGATCGTCCTTGACGATCACCTTGATCTTGCGGCCATTGATGGCCATCGTGCCCTTGGTGAGGTACTCGAGGCCCATCATGAACCCTAGCTCGGTTTCCTTGGCATAGGCTTCGAGCGGGCCGGTCTTGCCGGCGATGAGGGCGATCTTGATGTCCTTGCCCTGGGCGAAGACGCTTGGCGCGGCGCTGGCGGCAAAGGCGGCCAGCATGGCGACGGACAGGGGTTTGAGCAGGTGTTTCATGGAGTCTCCTTGTTCTTGCGTGTTCTCACGGCACCCGGGCCAGAAAGGCGCGGATCGCATCCAGTGCCGCCGGCTCGGTGAGCATGGGGGCGTGGCCGACCTCGGGTACTTCGGCATACTGCATTTCCGGCGCCGCCTTGCGCATCCAGTTGGCCTGGTCGAGTTCGACCAGGTCGGACAGCGCACCGCGTACCAGGAGGGTAGGGCGGCGCCGCGCCAGGCGGCGGAAGGCCATGCGCGCCGCCATCGAGGTCGGACGGAGTTTACCGGTCTGGATCGCGGTGGCGATATGCGGATCGTAACGCAGCGCCAGCTGTCCGTCATCCTTCTGTTCGAATGCGCGGCGCGCCCACTTGTCCCACTCGGCGTCGGAATTGGCGGGGAAGGCGCAGGCATTGATGTCGCGCACGTAGTCGGCGGCGTCGTTCCAGGACGCGACCGTGTTGCAGCGGCCCGCGTAGCCGGCGATGCGCTGCAGGCCGCGTACCGACAGGGTCGGACCGACGTCGTTCAGGACGGCGGCGGCGATCAGGTCGAGCCGGCGCGCCGCCAGGGTCATGGTGATCAGGCCGCCCATCGAGGTGCCGACGAAGACGGCGCGGGCCAGGCCCAGCTGCTCCATCAGCCTGACGATGTCGGAAGAATAGACCACCGGGTTGTAGTTGGCCGGATTCGGGTCGTGCGCCGAGTGGCCGCGGCCGCGCACGTCGACCGCGATCACGCGGCGTCCCATGGCGGCAAGTATCGGGGCGAGTTCGTCGAAGTCGGCGGAGTTGCGTGTCAGGCCGTGGATGCAGATCACGGGCAGGCGCGCCGGGGCGCCGTCCGGGGCCGCCGCAGTGGCCGCAGTGGCAGCATAATCCCGCGCGTACAGCGCCAGCCCGTCGCCGCTGGTGTAACTGATTGGTGTGAAGGTGGACACGCTGGCTGATCCTGTGTTTCGTTGCTTGTCTGGCGTATTGCCATTTCATGAGACCGCACCGTCCCCGGCCGGCGCTGTCGAAAGCGCCAGCCAGCGGGGTGCGGGTACTGCGGGGAAGCCTGAAGCTTAGAAGCGGTACTCTAGCGTCGCCGACCACTGGCGCGGGTTGCCGTAGAAGGCGGTCAGGGTGCCTTCGTTGCCCAGGGTCGGGAACAGGTAGCCGCCGGTCTTGTAATGCTTGTCGCTCAGGTTCTTGCCATGGATGCCGGCGCGGATCTTGCCATCGGTGCGGGTCCAGACGATGCTGGCGTCATACAGCTTGTACGATTCCTGGTCCAGCAGCGAGGCGGTCTCGAACTGGGCGGTCGCGCCCTTGTAGGAGGCGCTGCCGATCAGGGACAGCTTGCCGGTGCGGCCCGCGATCGGCATCGGAATATCGTAGTTGAAGCGCAGGTTGGCCGAGTTCTTCGGGGTGTTCTGGAAGGTGCGCTGCGCCGCCACGTTGACGCCGGCCGAGATGTATTCCTTGTATTCGGCGTCGATGTAGCTGTACATGCCCGCGATCATGAAGTTCGGGGTGATGTTGGCGATGGCTTCCAGTTCGGCGCCCTTGATCTTGGCCTTGCCCGCATTGGTCGTCACGCCGGCGAAGCTGTCGTCGCGGCCATCGCCGTTGGTGTCGATCGCCACCGAACCCGGGATCTGCACGTCCTGGTAGTCGCTGTAGAACACGGCGGCGTTGGTGGTGATGCGGCCGCCGTTGAAGGCCGATTTCAGGCCCAGTTCATAAGTCTCGATCGTCTCGGGCGCATAGCCGGCGCGCGCCGTCGCCAGCGGGATGCGGGTGCCGACCACATTCAGGCGCGGATCGAAGCCGCCGCCCTTGAAGCCTTCCGAGTAGGACGCGTAGACGTTGTGATCCGCATTCATCTTGTAGCTCAGGGCCACGCGCGGGGTGAATTTCTTGTCCTTGCGGTGCAGCACGCCGCCACGCAGGTCGGTGTCGGTACGGAACAGGATGGCGCCCGCATTGCCCAGGCCCGGCGAGCCCTTGTCGCCCAGGTAGATCTGGCGCAGCACTTCGGCGTCGCGTTCGTCGACCGTGTAGCGGCCGCCCAGCGAAACGCTGAAGGCGTCGGTCACGTTGTAGCTGCCGTCGGCGTAGACCGCCCAGGCCTTGGTGTCGATGTCGCCGCTGGTGAAGGTCGACGTCGGGACCGCGCCACCGAGGATGGTATCGAACTTGTTGAAGGCGTTGGCGTCGATGTAGTAGATGCCGGCTACGCCGGCAAGCCTGTCGCCGGTGTAGGTCAGGTTGAATTCCTGGCTGAACTGCTCATTGGTGTACAGGGCCGGCACTTCCATGTCGACCACCGCCAGCGAGTCGAAGTCGATCGGTGCATAGGACTTGTCCTTGCGCGAGGCGGTGATCGACTTGAAGGTCCAGGCGTCGTTCAGGGTGTACTCGACGGTCGCCGAAACGCCGTGCGCCTTGACTTCCTGGTCCTTCCCGATCGCCTTCATCAGGTTCGCGCGGGTGTCGAAGACGTTGCTCAGGATCGGCGCGCCGCTGGTGCGGCCGACGATCAGGCGGTGGCCGTTCTTCGGACTGGAATCGTCCTGGGTGACGTCGCCGGCGATGCGGATGAACAGGTCCTGGGTCGGGGTGAATTCGGCCGACAGGCGCGCCGCGGTGACATCCTTGTCGTAGTTCTCGCCGCCGGTGGTCAGGTTCTTGCCGAAGCCGTCGCGCTTGAAGCGCGCGAAGGTGCCGCCGATGCGGGCGGTGTCGCTGACCGGGGTGCTGACGGTGGCGACGATTTCCTTCTGGCCGTACTGGCCGACGGTGGCGCGCAGGCGGGCGTCGGTCTGCGGGGCCAGCTTGCGGGTCACGTACTTGACCGCGCCGCCGATGGTGTTGCGTCCGTACAGCGTTCCCTGCGGGCCGCGCAGCACCTCGATGCGTTCGACGTCGTAGATGTCGGCCACCGCCGCCTGCGGGCGGGCCAGGTAGATGTCGTCGATGTAGATGCCGACGCCCGACTCGAAGCCGGCCAGCGGGTCGGCCTGGCCGACGCCGCGGATGAAGGCGGTCAGGGTCGAGTTGGTGGCGCGCGAGGCCTTCAGGGTGGTGTTCGGCAGGGCGGTTGCGAGGGCGGTGATGTCCGGCGTCGCGACTTTCGAGAGCTGGTCGGCGCTGAAGGCGGTGACCGACACCGGCACGTCCTGCAGGGTCTCTTCGCGGCGGCGGGCCGTCACCACCACCTTGTTCACGCCTTCTTCGGCATTTGCCACCGGCGGGGCGCCGGTCGCTTCCTGTGCATACGCGGTGTTCCCCGTCGACAGCACCAGGAGGGCCACGGCGGATTGAATGGCGGGGTTCAGCAGCTTCATTTTGTTCTTGGTCAGACGCATCGATGTCTCCTAATTATTTGATAGCGGCACGCGTTCAGGATGTCGCATGGTCGGCAGTGTGCACCGCTCCGGTCTGCTTCGATAGTCAACAATCGCCCACCCGGTGTGCAAAAATGCACAGCCTCCCCGCAGCAGTGGCGTGCATGTCTTGACTAGGGAGGAATCGAGGCGTGCACCTTTTGTGCGCTGCAATATGGAAATTGTCCGAAGCGATTGCAGGAGGAATGTGCACTGGTGCACAATATGAGCCTTGATAGAGAACAGACAAGCCATGAACACGCTGCCCGAGTGGACCGACCTGCGTTTCTTCCTCGAGCTGGCCCGCGCCGGCACCCTGTCCGGGGCCTCGCGCCGGCTGGAAGTCGAGCACACGACCGTGGCCCGGCGCATCGACCGTTTGGAGGCGCAGCTCGGCTCGACGCTGTTCGACCGCTCGCGCGAAGGCTACGAGCTGACCGAGGTCGGCCAGGCCCTGCTGCCGCACGCCGAGGCGATGGAGGGCGCGGCGCTGGCGGCGGCCGAACAGATCGGCGGGGCGGAGGTGGCGGCGCACGGCGTGGTGCGCCTGGGCGTGCCCGAGGTGTTCGGGGTGAGGGTGGTGGCGCCCTTGCTGGCCAAGCTGCTGGAGCAGCATCCGGACCTGTCGATCGACCTGCTGAACCTGCCGCGTTTCGCCAACCTGGCCAACCGCGAGGCCGATCTCGGCGTGATGCTCGATCCGCCGACCACCGGACGCTACATGGTGGCGCGGCTGGCGTCGTTCCACTTCTACCTGTACGCCTCGCCGTCGTACCTCGCGCGCCATCCGCCGATCCGCACCCAGGCCGACCTGGCGCGCCACGACTTCGTCGACTACGTGCAGGACCGGCTGGCCAGCCGCGAGCTGTCCTACCTGAACGAGCTCGGGTTCACGCCGCGGCGGCGCATCTGCTGTTCGGGCATGACCGGGCAGCTGGAGGCGACCTCGCTCGGCATGGGCTTGATGATGGCGCCGCCGTATGCGGTGCCGAACGATGGGCGGCTGGTGCGGGTGCTGCCGGGGTTCCAGGCCGAGCGCTCGTTCTGGCTGGCGGCGCCGACGGATTTGTACCGGTTACGGAGGGTGAAGGTGGTGTGGAATCTGCTGCGCGAATGCGCCGAAGGGCATCCCGACCTCTTCGTGTAGGGTGTACGGCCGGCCACCCTACGGTATCCTCATACGTAACCACATCAAAAAGGGATTCCATGCGCAGCCGCATCAGCGACGACATCACCTTCCGCAAGCTCGAAGTCCTGCTCGCCTACATGGAGGGCGGCAACCTGAACGCCGCCGCGCGCATGCTCGACATCAGCGCGGTGAGCGTGCACCGCGCCCTGCATTCGCTGGAAGAGGCGATGAGCTGCCAGCTGTTCAGCCTGCAGGGCCGCAACCTGATCCCGAACGAGGCGGCCCAGGTACTGGCCGACGTCAGCCGCGACGTGGTCAAGCTGATGGCAGACGGCATCGCCGCCACCCGCTCGGCGGCCGGCTACTCGGCCGACCACCTCAAGATCGGCTCCCTGTATTCACTCACCACCGGCACCATCCCGAACGTCATCATCGGCATCAAGCTACGCAAGCAGGAGTTGGAAACCGAACTGGTGCTCGGCTCGAACGCCGACCTGCTGAACAAGCTCAAGCAGAACGCGATCGACGCCGCCCTGATGGCGGTGCCCGACCCCGACCCGGACGTCGAATCGATCCCGCTGTTCGAGGACGAGGTTTTCTTCGCCGCGCCGGCCGGCTCGCCCTATGCCCAGATGAAGGAAGTCGACCTGCGCGAATGCGCAAGCGAAAAATTCGTCTGCCTGCGCGACGGCTTCGTCACCTTCAGCGGTTTCCAGGAAGCCTTCCGCATCGCCGGCTTCGCGCCCACCATCGTCACCCGCGTGGGCGACATCTTCTCGTTGATGAATCTGGTCGGCGCCGGCATCGGCTACACCCTGCTGCCGGGACGGGTGCGCGACGCCTTCGGCGACCGGGTCCAGCTGATCCCGCTAAAGGCGGACTTCCACATGCGCCAGACCATCGGCCTTTCCTTCCTGCGGGTGCGCGAACGCGACCCGAACCTGCTGGCGCTGGCGGCCGTCTGCCGCATGCTCAAGCACGCTTGAACACCGGCCGCACGATCACGTTCAGCCTCGATAGTTCCGCTGAAAGTAAACGTCGCACGGCGAGCCTAATTGATCGCATGCGGATTCGGCGCTACCTTTACGTCACAAAATAGCATGACAAAAGAGCACGCCCGGCCGGCTGTACCACCGGACCAGGCATGCATTTGGAGACGTATTACCAGCGGCACAGCACGACTGGCGCCGCGCCTTGGAGGAGCAAGCCCCATGTCTTCGCACATGATCGCAATCTGCGTGCTGGCCCTGATGTTCGTCATCGCCACCGCGCTGCCCATCAATATGGGCGTCATCGCCTTCGTCGGCGCTTTCCTGGTCGGCTCCGTCGTGGCCGGCATGCAGGCCAAGGCCATCATGGCGGGCTTTCCCGCCGAACTGTTCCTGACCCTGGTCGGGATCACCTTCCTGTTCGCCCAGGCCCAGAACAACGGCACCATCGACTGGCTGGTGCGGCTCGCGGTGCGCGCGGTCGGCGGACGCATCGCCGCCATTCCCTGGGTGATGTTCGCGATCACCGCGGTGCTGACGTCCGTCGGCGCGGTGAGCCCGGCGGCGGTCGCCATCATCGCCCCGATCGCGCTCGGCTTCGCCGCCAAGTACAACATCAACCCGCTCATGATGGGCATGATGGTGGTGCACGGCGCCCAGGGCGGCGGCTTCTCGCCGATCAGCATCTACGGCGGCATCACGAACAAAGTGGTGCAGGAAGCCGGCCTGCCGATCTCGGAGCTGACCACCGCGCTGACCAGCCTGGGCGTCAACCTGGCGGTGTCGGCGGTGTTGTTCTTCGTCTTCGGCGGCATGAAGCTGATGCGCCAGACCGCGCCCAGGGGAGCCACGAGCGGCGGCGGCATCGGCATCTCGCCCTTCGGCCCGCCGGTGGCGGTGGCCGCGCAAGGCCCGCAGATCTACGGCGACGCCGAGAACGAAGCGGCCAGCGAGGAACGCCTGACCGCCCAGCGCTCGGCCTCCGCCGCGGCCGGCGTCGGCGGCACCCAGGGCACCGGCGGCGTGGCCGGCGCGGCGCGCGAAGCGCTCGACAAAGGGCCGGACCTGCACCAGGTCGTCACCGTGGTCGGCCTGATCGCGCTCGCCGTCCTCACCCTGATGTACAAGCTCGACATCGGCTTCGTTGCGATCTCCATCGGCCTGCTCATTTCGCTGCTGTCGCCGCAGGTGCAGAAGCGCGCCATCGGCCAGGTGTCCTGGCCCGAGATCATGCTGATCGTCGGCGTCTCTACCTATGTCGGCGTGATGCAGAAGATGGGCACCATCACCTGGGTCGGCGACAGCGTCGCCAGCCTGACCTCGCCGCTGATGGTGGCGCTGCTGCTGCTCTTCGTCGGCGCCATCGTGTCCGCCTTCGCCTCGTCGACCGCGGTGCTCGGTTCCCTGATCCCGCTGGCCGTGCCCTTCCTGGCGTCCGGCACCGGGGTCGACCCGATCGGCTTCATCGCCGCCATGGCGGTGGCGTCCACCATCGTCGACGTCAGCCCGTTCTCGACCAACGGCGCCCTGGTATTGGCCAGCGCCCAGCACATCGATCGCGACGTGTTCCTGAGGCAGCTGATGATCTATGGCGGCATCGTCACCCTGGTCGCGCCGGTGGTGGTGTGGCTGTTGTTCGTGGTGCTCTGAATCGTAGTAGGAATCAAAGGAAATCGTATGAATGCTGTCGAAGGCCGCTGGTCCACCCAGCAACGCAACCGCGGCGAACGCCTGGCGCGGGCCAGGTCCGCGCTCGGGGCCGAGCTGGACGGCAAAGTCGTCCAGGCCACCCACATTGTCGAGCTGCTGCACGCCGTGCTGGAGCCGGGCGACCGCGTCTGCCTCGAGGGGAACAACCAGAAGCAGGCCGATTTCCTCGGCAAGGCCCTGACGCGGCTCGACCCGGCCCAGGTCAACAACCTGCACATGCTGCTGTCGGTGCTGTCGCTGCCCGAGCACCTGGACGTGTTCGAGAAGGGCATCGGATCGCGCCTGGACTTTTCCTTCTCGGGGCCGCAGGCGGGGCGCCTGGCCAAGCTGGCGCAAAGCGGCAAGCTGAACATCGGCGCCATCCACACCTACCTGGAACTGTTCTCGCGCTATTTCGTCGACCTGACCCCGCGCGTGGCCCTGGTGGCGGCCGAGATGGCCGACCGCGAGGGCAACCTGTACACCGGCCCGAATACCGAGGACACCCCGGCCATCGTCGAAGCCACCGCGTTCAAGAGCGGCATCGTGATCGCCCAGGTCAACCAGATCGTCGACAAGCTGCCGCGCGTCGACATCCCGGGCGGCTGGGTCGAGTACGTGGTGCAGTCGCCGGCTCCGTACTACATCGAACCCTTGTTCACGCGCGACCCGGCCCTGATCTCGGAAATCCAGGTCTTGATGGCGATGATGGCGATCAAAGGCATCTACGCGGAATACGAGGTCGAGCGCCTGAACCACGGCATCGGCTTCGATACCGCCGCCATCGAACTGCTGTTGCCGACCTATGCGGCCGACCTTGGTTTGAAAGGGAAAATCGCCCGTCACTGGGCCCTGAACCCGCACCCGGCCCTGATTCCCGCGATCGAGGCCGGCTTCGTCGAATCGGTCCATTCCTTCGGCTCCGAGCTCGGCATGGAAAACTACATCCGCGCGCGGCCGGACGTGTTCTTCGTGGGGCCGGACGGCTCGATGCGCAGCAACCGTGCGTTCTCCCAGGCCGCCGGGCACTATGCTTGCGACATGTTCATCGGCTCGACCCTGCAGATCGACTTGCAGGGCAATTCCTCGACCGCGACCCTGGGCCGTATCGCCGGCTTCGGCGGCGCCCCGAACATGGGCGCGGATGCGCGCGGCCGCCGGCACCCGAGCGCGGCCTGGCTCAAGGCGGGCAGGCAGGCGCGGGAAGGGCGCAACACCATCCCGCGCGGCCAGAAGCTGGTGGTGCAGATGGTCGAAACCTTCCGCGAGCACATGGCGCCGGCTTTCGTGGAAAAACTGGACGCCTGGCAGCTGGCCGAGCAGGCCGGCATGGCGATCCCGCCGGTGATGATCTATGGCGACGACGTCACCCACATCCTGACCGAAGAGGGCATCGCCAACCTGCTGCTGTGCCGCAGCGAGGAGGAGCGCGAGCAGGCGATCCGCGGCGTGGCCGGCTACACCCCGGTGGGCATGGGCCGCGACAAGCGCATGGTCGAGAACCTGCGCGACCGCGGCGTGATCCGGCGCGCCGAGGACCTCGGCATCGACAAGCGCCTGGCGACCCGCGATCTGCTGGCCGCCAAGAACATGAAAGGCCTGGTGCGCGCATCCGGCGGCCTGTACGAGCCGCCCAAGCGCTTCAGGAACTGGTAGTAGCAGTGATCAAGGAGTCTGAATGGAAACCCTACATTTTCGCTTCGAGGCGGGCACGCGTCCCCTGGCTGGCAATCCGCAGCTGGTCGGCGTGGTCGGCTCGGGCAACCTCGAGGTGCTGATCGAGCCGGCGCAACTGAACGGCGCCTGCGAGATCGAGGTGCGCACCGCAGCAGTCGGCTTCGGCGCCACCTGGGAGGCGGTGATGGCCGACTTCCACGCGCGCTGGCAATTGAGCGACGCCCGCATCAGCATCAACGACATGGGCGCCACGCCCGCCGTGGTCGGCCTGCGCCTGGACCAGGCGGTCGAATCGCTGACCGGAGGCACGCCATGAGCAGCTACCTGGAACTCACCGCACGCCAGCGCATCCCGGCGATCTTCGACGCCGGCTCCTTCGAGGAATTCCTGCCGCCGAGCGCACGGGTGGCCAGCCCGCACCTGGCCCAGCTCGACGCCCCGGTTTCCTTCGACGACGGCGTGATCGTGGGACGCGGCAAGCTCGACGGCTTGACGGTGTTCGGCGCGGCGCAAGAGGGCGCCTTCATGGGCGGCGCGGTCGGCGAGGTGCACGGCGCCAAGCTGGTCGGCATGCTGCGCCGGGCGGTCGATGAAGGGGCGGATGCGGTCGTGCTGCTGCTGGAGTCCGGCGGGGTGCGCCTGCACGAGGCCAATGCCGGCCTGATCGCGGTGTCGGAAGTGATGCGCGCCATGCTGGACGCGCGCGAGGCCGGCATCCCGGTCGTCGCCCTGGTCGGCGGCTCGAACGGCTGCTTCGGCGGCATGGGCATCTCGGCGCGCTGCGCCAACGCCGTCATCATGTCGGAAGAAGGGCGCCTCGCCATGTCCGGCCCCGAGGTGATCGAAACCGCCAACGGCGTCGAGGAATTCGACTCGCGCGACCGCGCCCTGGTCTGGCGCACCACAGGCGGCAAGCACCGCTATCTGATGGGCGATTGCCAGGCGCTGGTGCCGGACGATACGGCGGCATTCCGCGCCGCCGCCATCCAGGCCATCGCGGACATCAAGGCCGCCGGCAGCCGCCTCAGCCTGGAAGAACTGCTCGGCGAGCAGGCCATGCTCGAGCGCCGCATCACGCTCAGCGAGGGCCTGGCGGAACCGATGGATATCTGGCGCCGGCTCGGCATCGCGGAGCCGGCCACAGTGCCGATGCTGGACGCCGACGCCTTCATGGCGCTGGCGAGCCGGCACCGTGTGCAGGCCGGGAAGGGGGAATAGGAATGGATTGGCACCAACTTGCAACGCAGCTCTTCCCCGAAGGGCAGGACATCGTCGAGCACGAGCACTTCCTGTCCGGCAGCGCCCAGGTCGAGGGCAAGACAGTCGACGTGATCGGCACCACCGGCCACGTCCCGATCGGCATCGAGATCGCCCTCAGCCAGGCCCGCGCCATCCTGCGCACCGTGCAAGAGCATCCGGGACGGCCGATCCTGATCCTGGTCGACACCGTCGGCCAGCGCCTGCGCCACCGCGACGAAATGTTGGGCATCAACAGCTACATGGCCCACCTCGGCAAATGCGTCGACCTGGCGCGCCGCAAGGGCCACACGGTCGTCGGCCTGGTCTACGACCAGGCCTTGAGCGGCGGCTTCATCACCAGCGGCCTGATCGCCAGCAGCTGCTACGCGCTGCCGCAAGCGACCATCCGCGTGATGGGGCTGCCGGCGATGGCGCGCATCACCAAGGTGCCGGAGGAACGCCTCACGGAACTGGCCAGGGACAACCCGGTGTTCGCGCCGGGGCCGGAAAACTACCTGCGCATGGGCGGCCTGCACGGCATCTGGCAGGGAGAGCAGGAAGGAAGCCTCGCCGCCGAGCTGTCGCGTGCGCTTGCCGACAGTCCCGTGGAAGACGTGCGCATGGCATTGGGACGCGAACGCGGCGGACGCCAGCTGGCGCAGCCGGTCGCGGAAGCGGTCAGGACGGGCAGCCATGTTCGCCCGGCATGACCTGGTCTGGCTGACCCACCGCGGCTGGGACCGCGTGCGCGCCGGCGCACCACAGGAAGCCCGCAGCGCGCTCGACGCCTGGCGCGACGCCGGCTGGCCCGCCGTGGTGCGGCGCGCCGAGACGGCGCTGGCCGCCAGCGAAGTCGCGATCGGCTTCGCCATGCCGCCCCGGGAGGAGGACGGCGGCAAGCTGCGCCTCGCCTGCCGGGTCGAATTGTCCGACGTCAAGCGCCGGACCCGCGCCTTGCCCCTGGTCGGCGCCCTCGACGCCGTGCCCGAGGAATGGCGCGACGCCCTGGCGCGCCTCGAACAGGAAGCGGCCGGCGCCGGGCTCGGGCTGGCGGTGTACGGCTCGGTCGCCCTGGAGGCGCTTACCGGCCAGCATTACGTACGGCCCGAATCCGACATCGACCTGCTGCTGCGTCCCCTGAGCCGTGCGCAGCTGATGGCCGGGCTCGACCTGCTCAACGCCCACGCCGCAAGCTTGCCGCTCGACGGCGAAGTCGTGTTCCCCGACGGCCGCGCCGTGGCCTGGAAAGAACTGCGCGCCGCCTTCGAAAGCGCCCCCGGCACCCGGGTGCTGGCCAAGGCGCTGGAACGGGTCGCCCTCGTCAAGCCCGAGGAATTGATCACGACACTGGAGGACGGCGCATGCCTGAACTAACCGCCTCGCTCGCGCCGCACGGAATCCCTCACATAGTGCTCGAGATGAGGCGCTCCATGTTGCAACTACCATCCTCCGCTCCGTCGCACCGGCGCAGGCCGGTGCCCAAGTCCGCTGCGCCGTCGCGGCCCAATCTCTTGCCACCAGTGCCTACTCCGTCGCACCCGCGCAGGCCGGTGCCCAATGTCGTCGCACAGCCGAAAACCAACCACCTCCCACAACCGCCCGCCCCGTCGCACCCGCGCGGGCGGGTGCCCAATGCCGTCGCCCAGCCGAAAACCACCCGACTTCCACAAGCACCCGCCCCGTCGCACCCGGGCAGGCCGGTGCCCAATTTCGTCGCATACTCGCCACGCGTGACCTTGCCCAGTCCAATCATCCTGACGAACTGGTCGCCGGCGAACACAACCCCGCCTTCCGGCAATCGTCAGCTCGACGATGACGCTGCGAGAGCGAACACGACAGCATGGGCCGTCCGATGATGCTTCTCCACCATAGTACAAGCGCCAGTGGCGTACCAAGCGCCCACCGCGACCGACAGTTCTGCCACCACGTCGCCCGCCTCGCCGTACGTAGCCTCTATGTGGAACTAGCCTTGTACCCAAAGCCCGGCCTTGTCTCACTCGTCGACAACGGCAGCCACGACGACATGACGGCAGCAACCTTCCTGCGCAGCATGTTCTCCCTGCGCCGCTATTTCCTGGATATCGCCCAAGCCGGCATGGCGGGCGCACCTTTCTTCGAACTCAAGCGCCTGGGCATCGCCGCCGAGGCCCGCATGCTGCGCGCCACCGCCGGCATCAACACCCACCGTGGCGCCATCTTCTGCCTCGGCATGCTGTGCGCGGCAATCGGCCGCTGCCAAGCTGAACGGACACCCTTGACCCCAGGCGCAATCCGGGCCGCCCTGACAACGCACTGGGCCGCCGCACTCGGCGCCCACAGCGTCGACACCGGCACGCAATCGCATGGCGCCAAAGCCCTGCTGCGCTACGCCGCCAGCGGCGCGAGAGAAGAGGGCGCACGCGGTTTTCCTGCCGTATTCGAAGTCGGCCTGCCGGCCCTGCAGCGCACATTGCGCGAGGGACGCGGCATGCGCCGGGCCCGGATCGACGCGCTGTTCTCCCTGATGGCCAGCATCAGCGACACCAACGTCTACCACCGCGGCGGCATCAATGGCGCCTTGACCGTGCGCAGCGAGGCGCGCGCCTTCGTCGCCCGCGGCGGCAGCGCGGCGCCGGACTGGGAAGCGCGGGCGCTGGCCTGCCACCGTCGTTTCGTCGCGGCGCGCCTGTCGCCGGGCGGTGCGGCCGATCTGCTGGGCGCGGTCTGCCTGGTGCATGCCGTCTGCGGCGGCGAGGGTTGACGTGGCAGGCAGGCTGTTGATCCTCTGTCCCGGCCAGGGTGCGCAACACCCGGGCATGTTCGACATGGCGCGCGCCGATCCCGCCGCCGCCGTCCTGCTGGACGCCTGCTTCGCCGACGCCGCACTCGCGCCCGTGCTCACCGGCGTGGCCGACGGCGCGTCCCTGTTCGCCAACCGCGTCGCCCAGCCGGCGATCGTGGCGGCGACATTGGCGATGTGGGCGGCGCTGCGCGAGACCGTTCCCGCACCGGCGCTGGTGGCCGGCTACAGCATCGGCGAACTGGCGGCCTACGGCGTCGCCGGCGCGCTCGCCCCGATCGACGCGGTGCGTCTCGCCGCCGAGCGTGCAGGGTTGATGGACGCCTGCCTCGACACCGGTGCGGCGCAGGGCATGGTCGCCGTGTCCGGCATCCCGCTCGAAGCCATCGAGGTCTTGCTCCAGCGATTCGGCTTTTTCCCGGCGATCGTGACCGGCGAGGATGCCCTGGTCGCCGGCGGCCCGGCCGCGGCGCGTGAGGCGTTGGCGCTAGCCGCCGCCGATGCGGGCGCCCGCGCCACCGTGTTGCCGGTCGAGGTCGCGTCGCATACGCCCTTGCTGCAGGGAGCGGTGGCGCCGTTCGCCGGATTGCTGGCGCGACAAGCCTGGAGCGCACCGGTGTGCCCGGTCCTGTCCGGCATCTCGGCCGAAAAGGTGGACAATGCCGGGCTCGCTACTCGCGTGCTGTCGCGCCAACTTGCCGAGCCGATCCGCTGGATGGACTGCATGGACGCCGCCGGCGAGGCAGGGGTAACCGTCGCGCTCGAGCTTGGCCCCGGCGCGGCCATGTCGCGGATGTTGCAAGCACGCAACCCAGGCATCGCATGCCGTTCCGTTACCGAATTCCGCTCATTCGACGGGATACGCTCCTGGCTAGGGAGGCGGCTCGAATAACATTCACCAGGTCGATATCTGGTATTGCAAATCAGAATTGGAAATTGCTTCGACTGAGCTCTATAACGGTAGGTGTCGATCGCATGTGCGATCAAACCGTTGCGCGGGGCCGCTCGAATGGGCTCCGCACCAGAAGGAGTCGAGCATGAAGAACTTGTTCCACAACGTCGCCCGTGTGCTGATGTCCGCCGCCAATGGCCGCGCCCTGAACGTGCTGCGCAAGCAGGCCGAGCTGTCCAAACCCTTCCACGTCGAGTTCCGCTCGAACGCGGGCGGTTGGAACTAAGCCAGCACATCATCCCTCCTTGCCGCATGCCGGCAAGGGTAGGAAATCAAGAAGGGCCGGATTCGCACCATGCGATCCGGCCCTTCTGTTTCGCGCCGCCTACCTCGCCCCGGCAATCGGCTGCGCCTGCCCGACGATGAACGCTTGCGTACCGGCGATCCGGTCGATTGTGTCCGCCAGGGCGTGGATCCGCGCGGACGGCACCGCGGGCCCCGAGCAGCCGGTGTAGTAATTCACGCGCAGCAATCGTCCCGTGCGCTTGACGCCGATGGTGAGCGAGGGCGCGTCGGTAACGAGATCCCGGCAACCATCATTCGCGTCCTGGAAGCTGCCGCCCAGCGTTTCGAAGCGGGCCGCCTGGACCGCCGCCGCCAGCTGTGTCACGGCGTGCGGGGACAGGCGGGCCTCGTGGGTGCCCGTGGTTTTCACATGTTCTTCGCCGGTGTAGCGCACGCGGCCATCCGCGAACACGTCGATTTCGTACACCGGGCATGTCCCGTAGCACGCCGACCGCGCCAGGTACACGACCTCGAATCCCCCGGTGGGCCAGTGCGCCTGCCGCCAGGGCGGAACGCCGTCCGAGCAGCCGGACAGCAGCAGCGCCGCAGCGGCCGCAAACCATGTCGCTTGAATTCTCATGCGCGCATCATACCGTGTTGGCGTGCCGTGGCGCTGCAACGGCAGGGCTACCACGCCGCCCCGGCCGTCTCGCCGTTCTGCGGACGCAAGCGCTTGCGCTGTTCGAGCAGCGCGGCCGTACCGGTGACCTTGTCGATCGCGTCGATCAATGCACCGATCCGCTCCGTCGGAACGCGTGGGCCGAGGCAGCCGGTGTAGAGGTCGACGCTCTTGTTGCGATGACCGCTGGCCCGGGTCAGGCTGATACTGAGCGTCGACGCGTCCATGTAGGTGTATTCGCAACCGTCGGTCCGGTCCCGGTAGCGGTCGCGCATATCGTCGAGACGCGCCGTACGCAAGGCGCCGGCGATGCTGTCCAGGGCACGGCGGTCGATGCGCGATGCGTGGGCGCCGCCCGTGAATTCGAACTCCGGGCCGGAGTGGCGCACCCGCCCGTCGGCAAAGATCTTGACTTCGAATACCGGGCAGCCGCGATAACAGCCCGACTGTTCCACCGTCAGCGCATCGAAGGCCGTGAACGGCGCCGGCCCCTTGCGTCCGCGCTGGCCGGCATCCGAACAGGCCGACAGCAGCAATGCTGCCGCGGCAGCGGCAGCGAACGGGTGTGCGCGTGATCTCATCCGCCCATCATACCCCGGCCGCCAGTGGAAAAGCGTGACAAACATGCCGCGCCATGTCGCTATACTCGACGACTGGACGCGCAAGGAGACGGCTGACGGCATGCAGTGCTCGATACGACCTTATCGAAAGGCGGACCGCGACGCCGTCGACCGCGTGGCGCTGGCCGCCTTCTCCCAATACGCCCACGCCTACGCCGACTGGCCGGCGTTCAGCGCGCGCACCTCGGAACTGGCAAGCCAGGCCGAGCTCCTGGTCGCCGACATCGACGGCGAGGTGCTGGGCGCGGTCCTGCACCTCGCCCCCGGCAAGCCGCGCAGCGCGATCTTCCCGGATGACTGGGCCGTGATCCGCATGCTGGTCGTCGCGCCCGGCCAGCGCGGACGCGGCATCGGCCGGCAACTGATGGCCGCCTGCCTGCGCCACGCCCTGCGCGACGGCGCCCCGGCCGTCGGCCTGCACACCAGCCCGATGATGGCGACCGCGTTGCGTCTCTACACCACCCTCGGCTTCACGCGCGACCGCGATCTCGATCCGATCGGCGGCGTCGCCTACGGCCGCTACGTGCTGCCGGCCGAAGCTCTGCCGGCGGCGCTGGAGCAGCTGTCGAACTGGCCGGCAGCCGGATCCTGACTCAGGCCGCCGACAGGTCCCCGTACCTGGCCAGGATGTGCCAGACCTTCTTCAGCCCCTGCGAATCATGACGGCCGGTGTGCGCCGCCGCCGCGCCGATCAGCGCCGCATCTAGCCAGTCCGAACAGCCCGCCCGTGCTGCGGCCGCGCACGAAGTCGATCGCGGCAGCCTGGCAGGCAGTCAACAGGGAAGGCGTGGGCGCCATGCGCCCATCATATCAACGCTTGAACGGATTGCGCTCGTCCAGCTCGTCCATGTAGTCGTCGATCCCGCCTTTCTCCCGCTCCAGGAAGCGCTCGATCGCATCCGCGAACGCCGGGTGCGCGAGCCAGTGCGCCGACCAGGTGCGGGTCGGCAGGAAGCCGCGCGCCATCTTGTGCTCGCCCTGGGCGCCGCCCTCGAAAGCCCGGATGCCCTGCTCGATGCAGAACTCGAGCGGCTGGTAATACGCCGCCTCGAAGTGCAGGCAGGGCACGTGTTCCAGCTCGCCCCAGTAGCGGCCGAACAGCGTGGTCTCGCTGTGGATCACGAGCGATGCCGCGATGTCGCGCCCGTCGCGCGAAGCGATCACCAGCAGGATGTTGTCCGGCATGGCGCTGCCGATGCGGCGGAAGAAATCGAGGTTCAGGTAGGGCGTCGAGTAATGCGCCTGGTAGGTATGCCGGTAGCAGCGGTTGAACAGCACCCATTCGGCATCCGTGACGTCGCGCCCGCGCACCCGGCGCAGCGTGACGCCGGCCTCGCGCACCTTGCGCCGTTCGGCGCGGATGTTCTTGCGCTTCTTCTGCTCGAGCGTCGCCAGGAACTCGTCGAACGAGGCATAGCCCTGGTTCAGCCAGTGGAACTGCACCCCGCTGCGCAGCATGAAGCCCGCCTCCCGCAGCTGGCGCGCCTGGTCCTCGGGCGGGAACAGCACGTGGGTCGACGAGACCTCGGTCGCGTTCTGCGTGGCCACCAGCACGTCGACCAGCGCCGCGCGCGCCGCGCCGTCGACCGCCATCAGGCGCGGTCCGCTGACCGGCGTGAACGGAATCGCGGACAGGAGCTTGGGGTAGTACTCGACCCCGTGCCGCTGGTAGGCGTCGGCCCAGGCCCAGTCGAACACGTATTCGCCGTACGAGTGGCCCTTCACGTACAGGGGCAGGGCGGCCGCCAGCCGCTCGCCGTCGAACAGCACGATGTACTGCGGCTGCCAGCCGCTCTCCGGCGCCGCGCTGCCGGATTCGTGCAGCGCGTGCAGGAAAGCGTAGGACAGGAAGGGATTGGGATCGTCCTGCGTGGCGACCAGCGCATCCCACTGGTCTTGCCCAATCTCGGACAAGGAAGAAACGATATGCGTGCGATAATTCAAAATGACATCCCTAAGGAATTGATGAGCTGCGCCTTCATGCGCACCTGCGAAAGACTCACCAATGAACAAGCAATTCTTCAATCTCTATACCCACCACTTCGCCCGCGTCGCGGTTGCCATCCCGCGCATCCGCATCGCCGACCCGGCCTTCAACGTCGCCCAGACCCTCGCGCTGGCGCGCCAGGCCGCCGACGATGGCGCGGTGCTGGCCGCCTTTCCGGAACTGGGCCTGTCGGCCTACAGCTGCGAAGACCTGTTCCACCAGCGCGCGCTGCTCGACGGCTGCCTTGCCGGCCTGGCCCAGATCGTCGAGGCCTCCAACACGCTGCCGCTGGCCCTGGTCGTCGGCCTGCCGCTGAAGGTCAACCACCAGCTGTTCAACTGCGCCGCCGTGGTCGCGAATGGCCGGGTGCTGGGTGTGGTGCCCAAGAGCTTCTTGCCTAATTATGGCGAATTCTACGAATCCCGGCAGTTCAGCGCCGCGGATTGCGCGGCGGTGGACCAGGTCGACCTGTTCGGCGCCACGGTTCCATTCGGTCCGAACCTGCTGTTCGAGGTCGAGAACCTGCCCCTGCTGCGCTTCCACGTCGAGATCTGTGAAGACGTCTGGGTGCCGATCCCGCCGTCCTCGTTCGCCGCGATGGCCGGCGCCACGGTGCTGGTCAACCTGTCGGCCTCGAACGTCGTGGTGGGCAAGAGCGGCTATCGCCACCAGCTGGTGAGCCAGCAGTCGGCGCGCTGCATGGCGGCCTACCTCTACACCTCGGCCGGGCGCGGCGAGTCGACCAACGACATGGCGTGGGACGGCCAGTCGCTGATCTACGAAAACGGCGACCTGCTGAACGAATCGGAACGTTTCAGCGACGATTCGCACGTCATCCACGCCGACGTCGACCTGGACCGCCTGTCGAACGCGCGCATGCACGCCACCACCTTCGCGCAATCGGTGCGCCGCCATGCCGACGAGGTGGCGAAGTTCCGCCTCGTGCAGTTCCAGCTCGACCTGCCGCTGGACAAGGAGATGCCGCTGTCGCGCACCGTCGAACGCTTCCCCTACGTGCCGGCCGACGCCGCGCGCCGCGACGAGCGCTGCCTCGAGGTCTACAACATCCAGGTGCAGGCCCTGATCCAGCGCCTGTCCAGCACCGGCATCAGGAAGGTCGTGATCGGCGTCTCCGGCGGGCTCGATTCGACCCACGCGCTGCTGGTCTGCGCCAGGGCGATGGACCGCCTGGGTCTGCCGCGCACCAACATTTTGGCCTACACCATGCCGGGATTCGCCACCAGCGAGCGCACCCTGCACCAGGCCAATGAGCTGATGCGCGTGGTCGGCTGCAGCGCCCAGCTGATCGACATCCGGCCGAGCTGCATCCAGATGCTCAAGGACCTCGGCCACCCCTACAGCGAGGGCAAGCCCGAATACGACATCACCTTCGAGAACGTGCAGGCGGGCGAGCGCACCAACCACCTGTTCCGCCTCGCGAACTTCCACAACGCGATCGTGATCGGCACCGGCGACCTGTCCGAGCTGGCGCTGGGCTGGTGCACCTACGGCGTGGGCGACCACATGTCGCACTACAACGTGAACGCCAGCGTGCCCAAGACCCTGATCTCCTACCTGGTGCGCTGGGTCGCCGAGACCGGGGCCGTGGTGCGGGACGGCGCGGACGTCCTGATCCGCATCCTCGAGACCGAGATCAGCCCCGAGCTGGTGCCCGGCGACGACAAGGACGGCAAGCCGGCCCAGATCACCGAGAACACCATCGGCCCCTACGAGCTGCAGGACTTCAACCTGTACTACACCCTGCGCTACGGCTTCAAGCCGAGCAAGGTCGCATTCCTTTCCTGGAGCGCCTGGCACGACCGCGAGCAGGGCAGGTGGCCGAACGCCGCCGGCGCGCACAGGCAGTACGACCTGGCGGCGATCAAGAAGAACCTCGGCATCTTCCTGTGGCGCTTTTTCAAGACCAGCCAGTTCAAGCGCACCTGCGTGCCGAACGGGCCGAAGGTCGGCAACGGCGGCTCGCTGTCGCCGCGCGGCGACTGGCGTGCGCCCTCGGACTCCGAAGCCACGGTGTGGCTGGATGACCTGAACAATATCCCTGACTGAAAAGAGAGACAAAGCATGAAACAGATTACCTGCGTGATCAAACCCTTCAAGCTCGACGAGGTGCGCGAGGCGCTGGCGGACGTGAACGTCACCGGCCTGACGGTGACCGAAGTAAAGGGCTTCGGCCGCCAGAAGGGCCACACCGAGCTGTATCGCGGCGCCGAATACGTGGTCGACTTCCTGCCGAAAGTGAAGATCGAGGTGGTGGTCGATGACGGCATGGCGGACGGCGTGGTCGACGCCATCATCAAGGCGGCGCGCACCGGCAAGATTGGCGACGGCAAGATTTTCGTTCAGAACGTCGAGCAGGTGATCCGCATCCGCACCGGCGAGACCGGACCGGATGCGGTCTGAGGCCGTCACTGGGGCCTGAAGTTTGTAGGCATTATCCGGCGTCGTGACGGGCGAGCCGCTCAAGCGGACGGGCCAACAGCTGAGTTATGATGGAGGCAAAATTACATAATTGACAATATTGATTGTCAGTGTGCTTCCACTTTATTGAGCATGCCATGAGCGACCTGGAAAAAATTCACACCGGAATTCCCGAGCTCGACCTCGTCCTGCGCGGCGGGCTGCCGAAGCGGCGCATCCACCTCATCGAAGGCCGTCCGGGCACGGGCAAGACCACCATCGGCCTGCGCTTCCTGATCGACGCCGCGGAGAAGAGCGAGCGTTCCCTCTACATTTCGCTGTCCGAGACCGTCGAGGAGCTGCAGGCGACTGCGCAGAGCCATGGCTGGTCGCTGAACGGCATCGCCTTGCGCGAGGTGGTGCCGGCCGAAGCGCAGCTCGAACGACAGCAGAGCGTGCTGTTTCCTTCGGAAGCGGAGCTGAGCCAGACCATCGACGCCATCATGGCGGCGATCACCGAGCTGCAGCCGGAGCGGGTGGTGATCGACTCGATGTCGGAGCTGCGCATGGTCGCGAACGATCCGATGCGCTACCGGCGCCAGATCGTGGCGCTCAAGCGTTTCCTGCTGCAGCAGGAATGCACCACGCTGCTGATGGACGACCTGACCGACGAGCCGCGCCAGTTCGACCTGCAGGGCACCGTGCACGGCGTGATCACGCTCGACCAGCGCGAGCGCGAATTCGGCGCGGCGCGGCGGCGCCTGCGGGTGGTCAAGATGCGCGGCGCCGAGTTCCAGAGCGGCTGGCACGACTTCGCCATCACGTCGCGCGAAGTGTATGTCTTCCCCAGCTTGATCGCCGAAGAACACCAGGGTGAGCGCAGGCGCGAGGCGGTCACCAGCGATGTCGCCGAACTCGACGCCATCCTTGGCGGCGGACTGGTGCGCGGCACGTCGGCCATGATCCTGGGCCCGACCGGAGTCGGCAAGTCTTCGCTCGCCCTGCAATACGCCAATGTCGCGGCGGAACGCGGCGAGCAGGTCGCCTACTTCGCGTTCGACGAGACCAAGGACACGCTGCTCGACCGCGCCAGCGGCTTGTCGATGCGTGCGTCCGAGGCGATCGACGCCGGCAAGGTGTACTGGGAGCGGATCAACCCGACCCGCATCACCCCCGGAGAGTTTATCTGGAAGGTGCGGCGCCAGGTCGAAGACCACGGTGCCGCGGTGGTAGTGATCGACAGCCTGAATTCCTACATCGAGACCATGCAGGAAGAAGCGTCTCTGATGCTGCAGATGCACGAGCTGCTCAGCTACCTGGCGAACCAGGGCGTGCTCTCGCTCCTGATCGTCAGCCAGAGCGGCCTGCTGCAGGACGTGCGCGACACGCTCGACGTCGGCTTCATCAGCGACACCGTGATCCTGCTGCGTTACTTCGAGGCGGAGGGCGCGATGCGCAAGGCGATCTCGGTGATCAAGAAGCGTCCGGGTCACCATGAGACGACGATCCGCGAGTTTTCGCTGACCAGCCGCGGCGTGCAGGTCGGCGCGCCGCTGGAAGACCTGCAGGGCGTTCTCACCGGCGTGCCGCGCGTGGCCGCCGAGGGCGCGCGCCACGCGCCATGACGGATCCGCGCAAAGCCGGCTGGGATGTCGTCGCCGCCGTCTGCGCGCCTTTCGGCCAGGACGGCCAGGCGCTGGCGGAGCAGCTCGAGGCATGGGGCGCCCGCGCGCGGCCCTGCGGCGACGGCGAGACGCTGGCGGCCGCGGTGCGCGACGCCGCCCTGACCGTGCTGCTGGTCACCGACGATGCGCTCGAGGCGCACGCGGCGCCGCTGGCCGAGGGCTTGCGCGAACAGCCGTCCTGGTCGGACCTGCCGATCATCGTCTTCAGCGCCCAGGCCAATAGCGGCGGTTCGCTCGAGCAGTGGGCCTTCCTGCGCCAGTTCGCCAACCTGACGGTGCTGGCGCGGCCCAGCCCG
This sequence comes from Massilia phyllostachyos, assembly GCF_021044825.1. Lineage (GTDB taxonomy): Bacteria > Pseudomonadota > Gammaproteobacteria > Burkholderiales > Burkholderiaceae_D > Telluria > Telluria phyllostachyos. The sequence continues at coordinate 107,971 of NZ_JAJNOC010000002.1, forward strand.
GCCAACGTCCTGCGCGCGGCCTTCGACGCCGCCTGCCGCGCGCGCGCCTGGCAGTTCACGGTGCGCGAGCAGATGCAGACCCTGTCGGCCGCCGCCGCCCTGCTGGAACAGCGGGTCCTGGAACGCACCGCCGAACTGTATGCCGAAGTCGAGACCAGGAAGCGGGTCGAGAGCGCGCTGAACGAATCGCGCAAGCTCGAAGCCATCGGCCGCCTGACCGGCGGCGTGGCCCACGACTTCAACAACCTGCTGCAGGTGATCCAGGGCTCGACCACCCTGCTGCCGCTGGTCGAGCCGGGCGGCGAACGCTTCCAGCGCGCCCTGCACGCGATCCAGCGCGCCGCTTCTCGCGGCGCCAAGCTGACCCACCAGCTGCTCGCCTTCGGGCGCCGCCAGGCCCTGGCCGGCGGCGTGCTCGACCTGGCGCGCCAGCTGGAAGAGATGCGCGACCTGCTGCAGCAGTCGCTGCGCGAACAGATCCCGCTCACCCTCGACATCGAAGCCGGCCTGTGGCTGGCCGACGCCGACCTGACCCAGCTGGAGGTGGCGCTGCTGAACCTGGCCGTCAACGCCAAGGACGCGATGCCGCGCGGCGGCGCGGTCACCATCGGCGCCTGCAACCTGACGCTGCCTTCGCCGAAGGTGCCCGACACCGAGCTGCGCGGCGAATTCGTGTGGCTGACGGTGGCCGACACCGGGCCCGGCATGGCGCCGGAGGTCGCGGCCCAGGCCTTCGATCCCTTCTTCACGACCAAGCCGGTCGGCGCCGGCACCGGGCTGGGCCTGAGCCAGGTCTACGGCTTCGCGCGCCAGTCGGGCGGCACGGCCTGGATCGACAGCTCGCCGGACGGCACCACGGTCTCGATCCTGCTGCCGCGCAGCCGCGCCAGCGAGGCGCAGGGCAAGGTGGAGGCGGGCGAGCCGGCCGGCATGGTGACGGTGGCGGGTGCGCGCGTGCTGCTGGTCGAGGACGACCCCGAGGTCGCCGATGCGACGCTTACCCTGCTCGACAATCTCGGCTGCAAGGCCACGCTGGCGCGCGACGCCCAGGAAGCGCTGCGCCAGCCGCTCGATCGCTTCGACCTGCTGTTCTCGGACGTCGTGATGCCCGGGGCCCTCGACGGCATCGGCCTGGCGCGCCAGGTGCGCGAGCTGCGGCCCGCGATGCCGATCCTGCTCGCCAGCGGCTACGTGGTGGCGCCGGAGCGGCTGCAGGGCCTGTCGATCAGCGTGCTGGCCAAGCCGTACACGCAGGAAGAATTGCGCAAGGCGCTGGGACGGCTGTTGTAGGGTATGAGCCGCGGGCCCGGTGACATTTCGTGGGTATTGCCACGCCCGCCATCTGCTACGCTCGTGGGACAATCCTTACCCAGAGCGTTCCCATGGCATTCATACAGCGGCACGGCGCCATCATCCTGACCCTCCTCGCGTCCGGCGCTTCGGCCGCCGACGCCCCCATCCAGAGCGTCACCCTCTACCCCGGCAGCGCCACCGTCGAGCGTAGCGTGCAGGTCAGCCCCGGCATGACCCAGGTCGAGATCACCGGCCTGCTGGCCAACTTCGACACCGGCACCGTGCGCCTGCAGGCCGACCCCGGCATCCAGGTCGGCCAGGTTCTCACGCGCGACCAGGGCCAGGCGGACAACCCGAGTCCGCGCGCGGCGGAGCTCGAAGCGAAAATCCAGTCGCTCGAAGACCAGGTGGCGCTGATCGACGCCGAAGCCAAGGCGTCGCAGGTGGTGCAGGGCTACCTGGAGCGCCTGGGCGGCGCCGACACCCCGGCGGGCCGGCCGGCGCCGGTCGATCCGAAGGCGCTGGCGGGGACGCTCGACGCCATCCGCAAGGGCGCCAGCGAAGCCTTGCTGCGCGTGCACGCGGGCGAAGTCAAAAAGCGGGCATTGACCAAACAACTCGAGGTGCTCAGGCGCGACCTGGCCAAGGCCAATGCCGCGACGCGCGAGAGCCGCACCATGACGGTGGCCGTCGCCGCGAAGCAGGCCGGCCGCATCGTGCTGAGCTACCAGGTCAACCGCGCCGGCTGGAAGCCGGCCTACCGCGCTTCGCTGGATTCGAACGCGTCGACGGTCGACATCGAACGGATGGCGACGATCTCGCAAAAGACCGGCGAGGACTGGAGCCGCGTGAAGCTGCGCCTGTCGACCGGCCAGCCGAACCTGTCGGTGAACGCGCCCGATCCCTCGCCCTGGCTCCTGAGCTGGCAGCCGCCGCTGCCGCTGATCGGCGAATCGCGCAATATCCGCCCGGCCTACGCGCCGGCGCCGCCGGCCCCGCCTGCGCCGGATGCCCGTGCCCGGGTCGCGGTGAGCGGATCGCGGGTGGCCGACGACTACATCGCGCCGGTGCTGGAAACCCAGGGAGGCTTCACCACCGAGTTCGAGGTGCCGGCGCGGGTCGACCTGGCCTCGGACGGGCGTGAAATCTCGGTGGCGCTGTCGCGGCAAAGCGTGCCGGTGAAGCAGAGCGTGCGCATCGCGCCGCGCTACTACCACGAACTGGCGGTGGTGACGGCGGATGCGCCGCGGCTCGACGGTGTCTGGCTGCCCGGCCAGGTGCAGCTGCGCCGCGACGGCGCCTACGTCGGCGCGCTGCACTGGCGGCCCGGGGACAACGAGCGCTTCTCGCTGGCCTTCGGCCGCGATCCGCTGGTGCGCGTGGTGGTCGAGAACCGCAACGAGAAGTCGGGCGAGAAGGGTCTGTTAGTGCGCGACAACGAGCGCCGCATCGCCGACAGTTACGTGGTGACGAACCTGCATCGCACGCCGATCGACATCCTGGTGCTGGAACCGACCCCGGTGAGCGAGTCGGAGCAGGTGCAGGTGAAGGTGGCGCTCGGCCCGCAGCCGACGCTGAAGGACTGGCAGGCGCGCCGCGGGCTGGTGGGCTGGGAGCGCAGCCTCAAGCCCAACGAGACGGCGCGCTTCGACATGGACTACACGATCGGCTATCCGAAAGAGGGGACTGTCAGCGGCCTGCGCTAGCGGCCCATGCGCAGGTCGAACTTCCAGGTAATCAGGCGCAGGCCGCTGATGAACAGGGCGCTCGACCACAGCGCGAAATCGTGCTCGGCGCCGTACTTGCCCATCAGGAGGAACATCCAGTTGCCAAGGAATGCGCAGATGGCATAGGGTTTCCCGTCGCGGAACACCATCGGCACCTCGTTGCAGACGATGTCGCGCAGGACGCCGCCGAAGATCCCGGTGATCACGCCCATCATCGAGGCGATGAAGATCGGCATGTTGGCGTCCAGCGCGGCCGAGGTGCCGGCGATCGAGAACAGGCCCAGGCCGACGGCGTCGGCGATCACGATCAGGCGTTCGGAGACGATCTGGCGCAGGGTGCGGATCAGGGGCGAGGCCACCAGGGCGAGGACGAAGATCAGGATCGCGTATTCCTGGTGGATGACCCAGAACAGAGGGCGGCGGTCGAGCAGGATGTCGCGCAGCGTGCCGCCGCCGAATGCGGTGATGAAGGCCACCGTGAAGACACCCACCAGGTCCATGCGCTTGCGCCGGGCTTCGATGAAGCCGGAAAAGGCGCCGACCAGGATCGCCATGATTTCGATGAACTTGATGAGGGTCATGCGGTGAACGGTAGCCCGAGGTGTTGCTAGACTACCATGCGGATGTGCATGACGGTAGGGTGGGCGGTCCTCCGCCCACCCTACAGCAGCGGAAGGCGAACCGAGAAGATGACTTCGCCGTCGTCATGGCGGTAGGTGATCTCGCCATGGTGCTCGCGCACGATCTGCTGCGCGATGTAGAGGCCAAGGCCCATGCCGGTGCGGTTGCGCGGGTTGTTCAGCGAGGCCCGCTTGAAGGGGTTGAACAGGGTCGCGGCGACGTCCGGCGGGATCTCGGCGCCGGCGTTGCTGACGTCGATGACGGCCTCCCTGCCTCGGGTCGTGACGCACACGCGCACCGGCTTGCCCGGCTCGCCGTGGTGGCGCGCGTTGCTCAGCAGGTTGGACAGGACCTGGCCCAGGCGGCCGCCGTCGGCGTTCACCATGGCGCGTTCGTCGCAGACCAGCTGGAACGGGATCGCCGGATAGGCCAGGCGCGCCTCGTCGATCAGGTCTTCGACCAGCGCCCTCAAGTCGGTCGGCTCGAGCGTCACGCCCAGTCCCAGGCCGCCGTCGATGCGGCTCATGTCAAGCACCTGGCTGATCATGCGCTGCATGCGGCTGGTGGAAGACTGGATGCGGCGGCCGATAGTCGGCTGGCTGTTGCCCTTTTCGATGACCATGCCGGCCATATTGATCGAGTGGAGCGGGTCGCGCAGGTCGTGCCCGAGCATCGCCAGCAACTGGGCGCGCGTGGCCTCCGTCTGCGCGCGGCGCGAGGCCATCACCCGCACCAGTTCGGCCAGGGTCAGGCGCGCGTTGGCGACGATGGTCGGCTCCCATGGATGGGCGTGGCCGCGCACCGTCTCGAACCAGGCGTCGAAGGAACCGCGCGGCGTCAGGCGCTCGCCCAGCGGGCCCATGGCGACGATCTTCTCGGGACGGCCGCCCCAGGCGACCTGCTCGATCTGCTCGACGCGCAGCACGATGTTCCAGCCACCGGACGCCGGGTCGAAGGGCAGGGCCAGCATGCCGACCCACTTGCCGAGCCGCTCGCGGATCGCTTCCGGCCAGTCGGCGCGCTGCTCGCGCACCAGCAGGTCGTGACCGGACTCGGGCAGGGTGGCGACGATGGCCTCGGCCAGCTCGCGCGGCAGGTCGCCGTGGACGCGCAGCTTGCCGTAGTAGCTGGTGACCTGGGCCTGCGCATCCGTTACTTCCACCATCGCGTCGGCGAAGCGCTCGAAGGTCTCGAGCGGATCGTCCTCGATCAGGAGGTCTTCGATCAGCTTGGTGCGGGTCGAGGCCGAGCGTTCGATCACCTGGGCTTCGGAGCGCGACTCGAGGCTGTGGATGGTCGAGGCCATGACCTGGGCCAGCACGTCGGCCGCCATGCGGATCGAGTAGGGCACCAGCTTGGGCGCCATGTGGTGGCAGGCGATCAGGCCCCACAGGCGGCCGTTGATCACGATCGACACGCTCATCGAGGCGCCCACGCCCATGTTCTTCAGGTATTCGATGTGCACCGGCGAGACGCTGCGCAGCACCGCGTAACTCATGTCGAGCGGCGCCGCATCCGGCGCGCCGAGCAGCGGCACCACGGTGTCGCCGATGTCGACGATCGAGCGCAGGGTGTTCAGCACGTACAGGCGGCGCGCCTGGGTCGGAATGTCCGACGCCGGGTAGCGTTGGCCGAGGTAGGGCACGATGTCGTCGCGGCGGCTCTCGGCCACCACGTCCCCGCTGTCGTCCGGGCGGAAGCGGTAGGCCATGACGCGGTCGAAGCCGGTGAACTCGCGGATCTGGTCGACCGCGCTGGCAAGCAGGCCCTCGATCGACTTCTGGCGGCGCAGGCGCTCGATCGAGCCGTGCGCCTTCACCGCGAACAGGGTGACCTCGTCGGCCGGCGCCTCGCGGCGCTCGAATTCGACGATGACGCGCCCGCAACCGGCATGGACGATGCAATCGAACTCGGCGCCCTGGACGCTCACCGGCACCATGGTCGGCGTCGTCTCGCCGTCTTCGGGGTCGATGTAATCGACCATCAGTTCGAGCGCGGCTACCGGCAGCGCCAGGGCGGAGTAGGGCGATCCGAGCGCCAGTTCGATGCCGAGCAGCGCGGGGGCGTTGGCGCTCCAGCCCGCGAGGGCGCCATCAGCGCTGAAGAAGAGAAGGGCGCCGTGCGACTGGATCGATCCGGGGATGTGGATCGGCTCGTCTGCGCAATTCAACAGGTCGACCTGGCGACCGTGCTCCATCGGCACCACGATGTTTCCCTCCACGCGCCACCCTTTCTCGTCAATTCCGGCAAATTCCGGTGCTCAGCATTTTACAATGAATGACAATTGCTTGACGCAACTTTTACGACTTACGTTGTCACAATTAGTCAACGAGGGCGGCACGCAGCAGAACGACCAGGGCGCCATGGCCGCCGTCCTTCTTGCCGGCCACGCAAAAGGCGACCACCTCGCTCTTCTGCACCAGCCAGCTGTGCACGATCCCGCGCAGCACCGGCTGTCCCTTCGGCGACCCGTAACCGATACCATGGACGATGCGCACGCAGCGCACGCCACGCCGGTTGGCGCGCGACAGGAAATCGGTGACGGCGTCGCGCGCCTGGTCGCGGTTCATGCCGTGCAGGTCGAGCTCGTCCTGCACCGGCCAGTGGCGCTTGCGCAGCTTGCGCACCACGTCGGGGCCGACGCCCGGCTGGGCGTAGCTGAGCGACGGATCCTCGTCGAGCAGGCCGTCGACGTCGAACAGGTCGGACAGCGACTCGCGCAGCACGGCCTCGGTTTCCTCTTCCTCGGTGAGAGGCTTGCGGTCCTGGAAGGCGCGCTCGGAGGCCACGTAGACCGGGCGGTAAACGTAGCGGTCGGATTCGGGCAGCTTGTGCACGCCTTCCATCGCGCCGCGGAACTCCACGGCGCGTTCTTTTGCGATGCGCTCGCGCTTTTCGCGCGCGGCTTGTTCGATGGCGCGCAGGCGCTCGTCTTCCGCGAGCTTGTCGCGCAAGCCCTTGAGGTCAGCAAAGTCTTTCATGCCCGCCATCGTACTCCTGCCGCTTATTTCGGATCGTCTTCCAGCGCTTCCAGGTAGCGCTGGGCGTCGAGCGCGGCCATGCAGCCGGTGCCCGAGCTGGTGATCGCCTGGCGGTAGATATGGTCCTGCACGTCGCCGGCCGCGAACACGCCCGGCACGCTGGTGGCGGTGGCCATGCCTTCGGTGCCCGATTTGGTCTTGATGTAGCCGTTGTGCATCTCGAGCTGGCCTTCGAAGATGCCGGTGTTCGGCTTGTGGCCGATCGCCACGAACAGACCGTGCACGGTCAGGTCCTTCGATTCGCCAGTGCCGGTGGACTTCAGGCGCAGGCCGGTCACGCCGCTGTCGTCGCCCAGGACTTCGTCCAGGGTGTGGTTCAGCTCCAGCACGATCTTGCCTTCGCCGACCTTGTGCATCAGGCGGTCGACCAGGATCGGCTCGGCGCGGAACTTGTCGCGGCGGTGGATCAGGGTGACCTTCGAGGCGATGCCGGCCAGGTACAGGGCTTCCTCGACCGCGGTATTGCCGCCGCCGATGACCGCGACTTCCTGGTTGCGGTAGAAGAAACCGTCGCAGGTGGCGCAGGCCGACACGCCCTTGCCCATGAAGGCTTGTTCCGAGGGCAGGCCGAGGTACTGGGCCGAGGCGCCGGTGGCGATGATCAGGGCGTCGCAGGTGTATTCGGCACTGTCGCCGACCAGGCGGATCGGCTTCTCTTGTAGGAAGGTCGTGTGGATGTGGTCGAACACGATCTCGGTATTGAAACGCTCCGCATGCTGCAGCAGGCGCTGCATCAGTTCCGGACCCTGCACGCCCAGCGGGTCGCCCGGCCAGTTCTCGACGTCGGTCGTGGTCATCAGCTGGCCGCCTTGCTCGACGCCGGTCACCAGCATCGGCTGCAGGTTGGCGCGCGCGGCGTACACGGCGGCGCTGTAGCCGGCGGGACCGGAACCGAGAATCAGGACTTTGGCGTGTTTGGTAGTCGTCATGGGAGCTTATCGTAAAGAGATGAACATGCGGAAACTGGGGGCGGCCTGCGCCGGAATCAAGGGCTGAATGCGACAGGCGAGCAACACAAGATTATAGTCGATGATGCACGCGAGCATGAATCGTAGGCCAGCCCAGCGGTATATGGCTTAGAATGGGCGGATTGCCGTTAGCGATTACTTCAAGCAGTACCCAGCATGAGCAAGAACAGCCAAGCAAGCACCTCAGCTTATACCCGTACCGCCCAGTCGACGCGGTCCCGCCAGCCCCTGCCGGGCCGGCTCTCGCGCCTCCTCATGGAAGCGCGCTGGATCGCCATGGCCGTCGCCTTTCTCTATTTCGTGCTGATTTTATTAAGTTACAACAAGGGCGACCCGGGCTGGTCGCACGCCAACGCCGTCCCCAAGATCGCCAACCTGGGCGGCAAGGCCGGCGCCTGGTTGTCCGACCTGCTGCTGTTCATCTTCGGCTTTTCCGCCTGGTGGTGGGGCGTGATCTTCCTGCGCGGCGTCTGGCAGGGCTGGCGCCGCCTGACCGGGCGCCTGGAGCCGGCCGAGGAACCGGTGCATACCGGCGAGATGTACGTGCGCTGGACCGGCTTCGCCATCATGTTCGCCGGCAGCCTGGGCCTGGAATACCTGCGCATGTGGTCCTGGCACGTCGAGCTGCCGCGCGCCGCCGGCGGCGTGCTGGGGCAGGTGATCGGCCATTCGAGCCACGTCGCCTTCGGCTTCACCGGCGCGACCCTGCTGATGCTGCTGCTGTTCGGCCTGGGCTTCTCGCTGTTCTTCCAGGTGTCCTGGCTGGCCGTGGCCGAGCGTATCGGCGAGTCGGTCGAGAACACCATCGGCTGGTTCCGCCTGCGCATGGAAGACCACGAAGACCGCAGGCGCGGAGAAGCGGCCGCCGTGGCGCGCGACGAGCTGGTGGTGCACGAGCGCCAGAAGTTCGCCGAGAAGCATCCGGAGCCGACCCCGATCGTCAAGGCCGAGCCAGTGTTCGAGGCGCCGCGCGCACCGAAGGCTGAACCGAAGCCGGAACCGAAGCTGGAGCCAGCGATGCCGGCCATGCCATCGCCGGTGGCAGCCGCCGCGCCCTCGATCAAGATCGAGCCGCAGATGACCAGCGTGCCGAAGTCCGAGCGCGCCCAGAAAGAGATGCAGACGCCGCTGTTCCACGAGCTCTCCGGCGACGGCGGCCTGCCGCCCCTCAGCCTGCTCGACGAAGCGCCGCCGGCCCAGGAAGCGGTGTCGATCGAGACCCTGGAATTCACCAGCCGCCTGATCGAGAAGAAGCTGTCCGACTTCGGCGTCGAAGCCAAGGTGGTGGCCGCCTACCCGGGCCCGGTCGTCACGCGCTACGAGATCGAGCCGGCCACGGGTGTGAAGGGCAGCCAGATCGTCAACCTGGCGCGCGACCTGGCGCGTTCGCTCTCGCTCACCTCGATCCGCGTGGTCGAGACCATCCCGGGCAAGAACTACATGGCGCTCGAGCTGCCGAACCCAAAGCGCCAGATCGTGCGCCTGTCGGAGATCGTCGGCTCCAAGGTCTACGGCGACGCCGCCTCGGCGCTGACGGTTGCGCTGGGCAAGGACATCGCCGGCAAGCCGGTCTGCGCCGACCTGGCCAAGATGCCGCACCTGCTGGTGGCGGGCACCACCGGTTCGGGTAAATCGGTGGGCATCAACGCGACCATCCTGTCGCTGCTCTACAAATCCGACCCGCTTGATGTGCGCCTGATCCTGATCGACCCGAAGATGCTGGAGATGTCGGTCTACGAAGGCATCCCGCACCTGCTGGCGCCGGTGGTGACCGACATGCGCCAGGCCGGCCACGCGCTGAACTGGGCGGTCAACGAGATGGAGCGCCGCTACAAACTGATGTCGAAGCTGGGCGTGCGTAACCTGGCCGGCTACAACGGCAAGATCCTGGAAGCGGCCAAGCGGGAAGAGCACATCCCGAATCCGTTCTCGATCACCCCGGACTCGCCCGAGCCGCTCGAAAAACTGCCGACCATCGTCATCATCATCGACGAGCTGGCCGACCTGATGATGGTGGTCGGGAAGAAGGTGGAAGAGCTGATCGCCCGCATCGCCCAGAAGGCGCGCGCGGCCGGCATCCACCTGATCCTGGCGACCCAGCGCCCGTCGGTGGACGTGATCACCGGCCTGATCAAGGCCAACATCCCGACCCGTATCGCCTTCCAGGTCTCGTCCAAGATCGACTCGCGCACGATTCTCGACCAGATGGGCGCGGAAACCCTGCTCGGCATGGGCGACATGCTCTACATGCCGCCGGGGACCGGCCTGCCGATCCGCGTGCACGGCGCCTTTGTGTCGGACGACGAAGTGCATCGAGTTGTAAAACATCTGCAGTCGCTCGGGGAACCGAACTATATTGAAGGCATCCTGGAGGGCGGCACGCTGGAAGAGGGCAATGCCGAGGGCGTCCCGGCGGGCGAGGGCGGCGGCGAGTCCGACGCGCTCTACGACCAGGCCGTGGCCGTGGTGCTCAAGCACCGCAAGGCCTCGATCTCGCTGGTCCAGCGCCACTTGCGCATCGGCTACAACCGCGCCGCCCGCCTGATCGAGCAGATGGAACACGCCGGCATGGTGTCGCCGATGCAGTCGAACGGCAACCGCGACATCCTGGTGCCCGCCACCTCCGCCGCCGAATAACCCGCGTCCGCTACTACGTTGGCTGCATGCTGTTCGTAGGGTGGGCGGGGTAATTTCGGGCAATGCCCGGAATGACAAACGCCCACCCGGTCAACGCGCGTAGCGCACCACAACAAGAGGAATAGACAAATGAAATTCACCCCCCAAGTCATCGCAGCCTTCATCGCCACCAGCGCCGCCGCCTTCACCGGCGCCGCGCAAGCCGCCGCCCTCGACCAGTTCAAGTCTTTCGTGGCCGGCACCAAGTCCGCCAAGGGCGACTTCACCCAGCAGCAAACCGGCAAATCGAGATCCGGCAAGGCCGCCCCGGTCTCGAGCGGCACCTTCGTCTTCGCTCGCCCCGGCAAGTTCATCTGGACCTACCAGAAGCCCTACGAGCAGCTGCTGCAGGCCGACGGCGACACCCTCTACGTCTACGACAAGGACCTGAACCAGGTCACCACCCGCAAACTCGGCAACGCGCTGGGCTCGTCGCCCGCCGCCATCCTGTTCGGCTCCAATGACCTGGAAAAGAACTTCACCCTGTCGGAAGCAGGCGAGCGTGACGGCGCCGAATGGCTGACCGCCGTGCCGAAGACCAAGGACACCACCTTCGAACAGATCGGCATCGGCCTGAAGGGCGGCGTGCCGGTGGCGATGGAACTGAAGGACCAGTTCGGCCAGGTGTCGGTGCTGAAGTTCACCAACTTCCAGCGTAATCCGGCGCTGAGCGCCCAGCAGTTCACCTTCGCGATGCCGAAGGGGGCCGACGTGGTTAGCCAGTAAGGCTGCTGGCTACGCAAGAGACTTGGATCCCGGCCTGCGCCGGGATGACGGTTTTTCAGCTAAAGGTAAACTCGAACAACGTCGTACCGGCCCTAGTTTGCGCGCAATCCAATAGCGCCGCCACGCACCAACGTCCCGACGCCTATCGTTTACACTAGGCAGATGGACGATCTCTTCAAAACCGAACCCGCCCCACCCCTGGCCGAAGCCCTGCGTCCGCGCACCATCGACGAGGTGATCGGCCAGAGCCACCTGCTCGGCCCCGGCAAACCCTTGAACCTGGTGTTCAAGTCCGGCAAGCCGCACTCCATGATCCTGTGGGGCCCGCCGGGCGTGGGCAAGACCACGCTGGCGCGCCTGACCGCCTACGCCTTCGACTGCGAGTTCATCGCCCTGTCGGCCGTGCTGTCGGGCGTGAAGGACATCCGCGCCGCGGTCGAACAGGCGGAGCAGTACCTGGCGCGCGGCAAGCACACCATCCTGTTCATCGACGAGATCCACCGCTTCAACAAGTCGCAGCAGGATGCGCTGCTGCCCTTCGTCGAGTCGGGGCTGGTGACGCTGATCGGCGCCACCACCGAGAACCCCTCGTTCGAAGTCAACTCGGCGCTGCTGTCGCGCTCCCAGGTCTATGTGCTGAAAGCGCTGAGCGACGACGAGATGCGCCAGCTGCTGGCGCGCGCCCAGGAGAAGGTGCTGCAGCACCTGGCGTTCGACGAGATTGCGGTCGACACCCTGGTCGGCTACGCCGACGGCGACGCGCGCCGCTTCCTCAACCTGCTGGAGCAGACCAAGACCTCGGCCGATACCTCGGGCGTCACGCGCATCACGAAAGAGTTCGTCGAGAATGCGCTGACCCTGAACGCGCGCCGCTTCGACAAGGGCGGCGACAATTTTTATGACCAGATCTCGGCCCTGCACAAATCGGTGCGCGGCTCGCATCCCGATGCTGCCTTGTACTGGCTGTGCCGCATGCTGGATGGCGGCGCCGACGCCAAGTACCTGTCGCGCCGCATCGTGCGCATGGCCTGGGAAGACATCGGCCTGGCCGACCCGCGCGCGCTGCAGATCGCCAATGACGCGGCCACGACCTATGAGCGCCTCGGTTCGCCGGAAGGCGAGCTGGCGCTGGGCCAGGCGGTCATCTACCTGGCGATCGCGGCCAAGAGCAATGCGGGTTACAACGCCTTCAACGCGGCCATGGCCTTCGTCAAGAAGGACAAGTCGCGCGAGGTGCCGGTCCACCTGCGCAACGCGCCGACCAAGCTCATGAAAGAGCTCGGCTATGGCCACGCCTACCGCTATGCGCACGACGAGCCGCATGCGTATGCGGCGGGCGAAACCTATCTGCCGGACGGGATGCCGGAGCCGGGCTGGTACCAGCCGGTGCCGCGCGGGGTGGAGTCGAAGGTGGCGGAAAAGCTGGCCTTCTTGCGCGGGCTGGATCAGGACGCCAGGGGCGACGGCACGGTCGACTGAGCTGTACATCCCGTATCTGCACGCAAAGCGCGGGCTACGCACCGTTTTTCACGGTCGGTCCGCGCGTTGCGCATTCTGCGCCCTGTTTTTGGCGCTTCATCGCAAGTCGATGGTGGTCGAGGGGCGTGATCGGTAAAGTTCAACCATACCGAATCACTCAACGAACCCCAAGGAGCCCACCATGAACATCCGCAAAAACTTCGAAGCCGTCTTCCTGACCGCCGCCGCACTGGGCCTGGTCGCCAGCTACGCCACCGCCGCTTCGCGTCCGGTCGAGATCGTCCAGCAGGACGCCGCCGTCCTGATCGACTCGACCGTGCACGTGGTCGTCGTCAAGGCGCCGCGCCTGAGCGTCGCCGAAAAAGCCGGCCTGAACTAATCCAGAGGTAACGCAACGGCGGGCCGGCGACGGGCCCGGGCACGCGGATGCCGAATCTCGCTAGGATTGTCTGTCGGCTTGGTACAATTGTGTTTTCGACATAGCAAGCCCAACCCGACATGATTGACATCCAACTTCTCCGCAAAGACATCGACACCGTCGCCGCGCGCCTGGCGACCCGCAAGTTCAAGCTCGACGTGGACGCCTTCGGCGCCCTCGAAGCGGAACGCAAAGCGATCCAGACGCGCACCGAGGAACTGCAGGGCAAGCGCAACTCGCTGTCCAAGCAGATCGGCATGATGAAGGGCAAGGGCGAGGACACCAGCGCCGTGATGGCGGAAGTGGCCGGCCTGGGCGACGAGCTGAAGGCCAACGAAGTCAGGCTGTCCGAGGTGCAGGACCAGATGGCGCGCTTCATGGAAGCCGTGCCGAACCTGCCGCACGAGAGCACCCCGCAGGGCACGGACGAATCGGGCAACGTCGAAGTGCGGAGAATCGGCACCCCGCCGGCGTTCGACTTCGAAGTGAAGGACCACGTCGACATCGGCGAAAAGCTGGGCCTGGACTTCGATACCGCGACCAAGCTGACCGGTTCGCGCTTCTCGATGATGAAGGGCGGCATGGCGCGCCTGCACCGCGCGCTGGCGCAGTACATGCTCGACACCCACACCGGCCAGCACGGCTATGTCGAGTGCTACACCCCGTACATGGTCAACGCCGACTCGCTGCGCGGCACCGGCCAGCTGCCGAAGTTCGAAGCCGACCTGTTCTCGGTGAAGAAGGGCGGCGCGGAAGGCGAGGGCGAGACCTTCTACCTGATCCCGACCTCGGAAGTCTCCCTGACCAACGTGGTGCGCGACCAGATCGTGGCGGCGGACGAACTGCCGCTCAAGATGACCGCCCACACCCCGTGCTTCCGCTCGGAAGCCGGCAGCTACGGCCGCGACACCCGCGGCATGATCCGCCAGCACCAGTTCGACAAGGTCGAGATGGTGCAGGTCGTGCATCCGGAACAGTCGTATGCGGCGCTGGAAGAGATGGTCGGCCAGGCCGAGTTCATCCTGACCTCGCTGGGCCTGCCGTATCGCGTCATGCAGCTGTGCACCGGCGACATGGGCTTCTCGGCCGCCAAGACCTACGACCTTGAAGTCTGGCTGCCGGCGCAGAACACCTACCGCGAGATCTCGTCGCTGTCGAACTGCGAAGCGTTCCAGGCGCGTCGCATGCAGGCGCGGTTCCGCAATGCGGCGGGCAAGCCGGAGTTGCTGCATACGCTGAATGGCTCGGGGCTGGCGGTGGGGCGTACGCTGGTGGCGGTGCTGGAGAACTACCAGCAGGCCGATGGTTCGGTCGTGATTCCGGAAGTGCTGCGCCCGTATATGGGTGGGCAGGAGCGTCTGGCGGCCGCGTGAGTGATTGTTCGCGCACGCGAATAAATTACTCTTCCGTTTTTGCAAGAGTGCCGCTATAATCTTGTCTCTCGCATACGAGCGACCGCAGCACCGATTCAGGAGAGGTGGCAGAGTGGTCGAATGTACCTGACTCGAAATCAGGCGTACGGGTGACCGTACCGTGGGTTCGAATCCCACCCTCTCCGCCAGTAGTAAGAAAAGGGCCCCAGATCGGGGCCCTTTTTGTATTTGAAATATTCTTTCATTTCACATGCCTCGATGAAATAATATTTCAACATAAATGTCCCTTCACGAAACGCGATTGAGTCGCTATAATGCGGCCTCGCTTACGCGACCACGCAGCACCGATTCAGGAGAGGTGGCAGAGTGGTCGAATGTACCTGACTCGAAATCAGGCGTACGGGTGACCGTACCGTGGGTTCGAATCCCACCCTCTCCGCCAAGAAAATAAAAAGGGCCCCAATCGGGGCCCTTTTTATTTTTGTGGCGGAGAGGAGCAAGGGTTGCAGGACGTGGGGCGCCCTGCAACGCGGGCCTTGCGTGTGGGATTCGAAGACTCGCGCATACTTGCGCGAGGGCGGCCCGCGGGACGTGGGCGAATCCCACCCTCTTCGCCAGTAGTAAAGAAAAAGGCTCCTACCGCGAGTAATGCTGTTCAGTTAGCGTTTGAACGTCGTACGCGCCACTGGCGCCTACGACTTCCGGCGCAGGCCGGAACACTGCCACTGGCAGTGTTCCGCCCAAGTTTGCATGCTTTGTCGAGACGCTTGACTTGGGCCCCGGCCTGCGCCGGGGCGACGGTTTTACTGCTAACTGAACGGCATTACTCCTACCGGGAGCCTTTTTCTTTTTTACCGTAGGGTGGTCGGCTCCGCCGACCGCGCGTTCAACTCAAGGTTGATTCGCCACAGCGCATGCCGAAGTTGGACGCGTGGGCGGAGGACCGCCCACCCTACGTTAATGCAGGTTTCGTTCGACGATCGCGTCGGTGGCGAGCTTTGCCTGCTGCAGCGGCTGATTCAAGACCTGCGTCACATACGCCGGCGCTTGCGGGGCCATAGCCCCCAGCACGCCGCCTTCCTGCTTGCTGATATCGACGTCCACCGTGGTCGACAGCCCCACGCGCAGCGGGTGCGCCTGCAATTCCTTCGGATCGAGCGAGATCCGCACCGGCACGCGCTGCACCACCTTGATCCAGTTGCCGGTCGCGTTCTGGGCCGGCAGCAGGGAGAAGGCGCTGCCGGTGCCGGCGCCGAGGCCGACGACCTCGCCGTGGTAGACCACCTTGTCGCCGTAGATGTCGGCTTCGATGGTGGCCGGCTGGCCGATGCGGATGTCGCGCAGTTCGGATTCCTTGAAGTTGGCGTCGACCCACAGCTGGTCGAGCGGCACCACCGACAGCAGCGGCGCGCCCGGGGTGATGCGGCTGCCGACCTGCACGCTGCGCTTGGCGACGTAGCCGGTGACCGGGGCGGAGATGGTGTTGCGGCGCGCGGCCAGCCAGGCGGCCATGTAGTCAGCCCTGGCGGCCAGCACGGCCGGGTGCTCGCCAGGGGCCACGCCGCTCACGCCCGCGCGCGCCGCCGCCAGCTGCTTCACCGCCACATCGACCGCCGCGCGCGCATCTTGCACGGCCTGGCGCGCGTGCGCCACGTCCTCGCCCGACACGATGTTCTCGCCGGCCAGCGGCAGGCGCCGCGCCAGGTCGTCCTGGGCGGTCTTCAAGGTCACGCGTCGCTGTTCGACGACCGCCTCGTACTGGGCCACGCCGGTATAGCGTTCGCGCTGCGCGCGCACCGCTTCACCCAGGCGCGCCTCGGCCTGGGCGAGGGCGACTTCGGCGTCGGCCGGATCGAGGCGAACCAGTTCGCTGCCCGCCTGCACCAGCTGGGTCTCGTCGCCGCGGATCTCGACCACGCTGCCGGCGACCTGCGCCGACACGTTGACCAGGTTGCCGCCCACGTAGGCGTTGTCGGTTTCGATGTTCCTGGCGCCGACCATCAGGTGCCAGGCGCCATAGCCGGCGCCCGCCAGCAGGAAGGCCGCGGTGATGCCGGCCAGGACGGCGCGGCGCTTGGGGGAATTGAGAGAATTCGGGTTTGCGTTTTCAGTGCTCATGTCTGGGTCAGGAATGGTTGTTGTTGTTCGCGGCGTGATAGCCGCCGCCGAGCGCCTTGGTGAGCGCGACCTGGGTCTGCAGCTGCGCGTCCAGCAGCTGCAGCGCGACGTCGCGCTGGCGCAGCACGGCCTGGCGCGCCTGCAGCACGGTGGCGCGGGTCGCCAGGCCGCGCGCCATGCGCGCCTCCGCGTTCTCGGCCAGGCGGGTGGTGGCGCGCGCGGCGTCGACGTGCAGCGCGGTTTCCTTCGCGATCCCCTGCAGGGTCGCGGCTTCGCGCGCCACTTCGCCGACCGCGTCGAGCACGGCCCCGTTGTATTCGGCCAGCAGCTCGTCGCGGCTGCTGCGCGCCTGGCCGAGCTGGGCGTCCAGCCGCCCGCTGTCGAACAGCGGCAGGTCGAGCGTCGCGCCCAGCAGCAGGGTGCGGCTCGGGTAGCGCAGCAGCTTGCCGAGCGAGACCGCGTCGAGGCCGATCGCGCCGGCCAGGTTGATGTCGGGCCGGAACGCCGCTTCAGCGGCCGCCACGCGGCCCAGCTGGGCCTCGACCCGCCAGCGCGCGGCCTGCAGGTCGGGACGGCGCGCCAGCAGTTCCAGGCCGAGTTCGCGCGGCACGGCGTCCTGCGGCGGGGCGGGGCGCACGTGCGCCAGTTCGCCGAGCGCGGCAGGGTCGCCGCCGATCAGCGCGCGCAGCGCTTCGCGCTCGCGGCCGGCGTCGGTGTCGAAGCGCTGCTGTTGCTCCTGCAGGACGGCGAGATCGAGTTCGGCATTGCGCGCATCGTCGCTGCCCGCCAGGCCCTGCGCCAGGCGCTTCTCGCGGCCGGCCAGCAGGTCGCGCTGCAGGGCAATCAGCGCGGCCGTGTTCTCCTGGCGCGCCCACAGCATCTGCAGGCGCAGGTAGCTTTGCGCCACGCTGGCGGCCAGCACCTGCTGCGCCTGCGCGGCTTCGGCGCGGCGCGCGTCGGTGTCCCCGAGGGCGGCCGCGATCAGGCTGCGGTGCTTGCCCCACCAGTCGAAGTCGTAGCCGGCGCGCAGCTGGACCGAGGCGTCGTTATAGAAGGCGCCGCCGATCGGGGGCGGGAAGAAGCCGTTCGAGGAATAGCGCTGGCGGTTGAAGCCGGTCTCGACGCCGACGTGGCCGCCGTCGGCCGCGCGCTCGGCGGCAACCGCGGCGTTGGCGCTGGCCACGCGCGCCTGCGCCACGGCCAGGTTCGGATTGTCGCGCAGGGCCGCGGCGACCAGGGCGTCGAGCTGCGGGTCGCGGTAGGCGCGCCACCAGGCTTCGTTCGGCCAGTCATGCAGCGGCAGGTCGATGGCGGCGGCGTGCTGGGCGCGGGCAAAGTCCGGTCCCTGCGCGCGCGAGGCGTCGGTAGGCACATGCATGCAGCCGGCCAGCGCCGCGGCAAGAGGTAGAAGTCGTAGATATCGCACTTGAAGTCTTTCGGTCAGTCGAGGGCCGCGTGGTCCACCGGCGCGGGGGCGGATGCCTTGGGCGGGCGGATCAGGAGCAGCGTGGGAATCACGGCCAGGGTCAGGAGCATCATCAGCCAGTAGTCGTTCACATAAGCGATCATCGAGGCCTGGCGCGTGATCTCGCCGTCGATCATCGCCAGGCTGGCGCCGGAGGCCGCAACGGCCGGGTTGGCATTGTTGATGTGGGTGGCGAGCGACGCGTGCACCACCTGGGTGTTACGCACCAAGAGGGCCTGCACCAGCGCGATGCCGATGCTCGAGCCAATGTTGCGTACCAGGCTGTACAGCGCCGTGCCTTCGGCGCGCATCTGCGGCGACAGGGTGGCGAAGGTGGCGGCCGACAGCGGCACGAACACCAGGCCCAGGCCGATCCCCTGGATCACGCCCGGCCACACGATGTCGGACTGCGACAGCACCAGCGTGTACTGGGTCATCTGCCACAGCGAGAAGGCGGTGATCGCGAACCCCGTGCCGAGCAGGATGCGGAAATCGACCTTGCCGGTCAGCCTGCCGACCACCAGCATGGCGAGCATGGTGCCCAGTCCCGACGGCGCGGTGACCAGGCCGGCCAGCGCGGCCGGATAGCCCATCAGCCCCTGCAGCATGGTCGGCATCAAGGCGCGGGTGGCGAACAGCACCACGCCGACGATGAAGATCAACAGCAGGCCAGTGACGTAGTTGGCGTTCTTCAGCAGGCGGAAGTCGACGAAGGACTGGCCGGCCGGGCGCGTGAGCGTGTGGCCGATGAAGTAGGAGAACGCCAGCAGCGCCAGCACCAGTTCGAACCAGGTCTCGCCGGATGCGAACCAGTCGTTCTGCTCGCCGCGGTCGAGCAGCATCTGCAGCGCGCCGATCGCGATCGAGAGCGTGAGGAAGCCGAACATGTCGAAGCGCATCCGGCGCGCCGCTTTTGACGGCTGGATGTAGCGCCAGATGCCCCAGAAGGCCAGCGCGCCGATCGGCACGTTGATGAAGAAGACCCAGCGCCAGCTGTAGCTGTCGGTCAGCCAGCCGCCCAGGCTGGGGCCGAGGATGGGCCCGATCATCACGCCCATGCCCCACACCGCCATCGCCGAGCCGTGCTTCTCGCGCGGATTGATGTCGAGCAGGACCGACTGCGACAGCGGCACCAGGGCCGCGCCGAACACGCCCTGCAGCATGCGCGCCAGCACGATCTCGGTCAGGGAGGTCGAGACTCCGCACAGCACCGAGGCGATCACGAAGCCCGCCACCGAGGCCAGGAACACGTTCTTGAGGCCGAAGCGGTCGACCAGCCAGCCGCCCAGCGGTGTGGCGATCGCCGCCGCCACGATGAAGGAGGTCAGCACCCAGGTGATCTGGTCCTGGGAGGCGGACAGGGCGCCCTGCATGTGCGGCAGCGCGACGTTGGCGATGGTGCCGTCGAGGGCCTGGATGATGGTCGCCAGCATGATCGAGACCGTGATCATGGTGCGGTTGACCGGTGCTGCCGAACTCACAGGGCGTCCTCGATGCGCTGGCGCACGGACTCCAGCAGGCGCGTCGCGGCCTCCAGCGCGGCCGGGTCGACGTCGCCCAGCATCTCGTTGCGCATGGCGCCGGCTTCGCGCTTGACCTCCTGGTAGACGGTGTGGCCGGCGGCGGTCAGCCGCACCAGCTTGACCCGGCGATCGGTGGGCGAGGGCAGGCGCTCGACCAGGCCGTCGCGCTCGAGGCGGTCGAGCATCGCGACCATCGACGAGCCTTCGACCTCGACCAGGGTGGCCAGGGTCTTCTGCGACATCGCCTCCTCGGATTTCGCGACCATGGCGATGGTCATCCAGCCTGACTGGCCGATGCCGAGATGCTTCAGGCGCTTGTCGAGCAACTGGCGCCAGGCGCGGGCGCCGTAGTGCAGGGCTTTGGAAAAGCGCTCGCTGCGGGCGGGGAAGGTGGGATCGTGCATGTTAGGCGGCTAATCATTAGGTGACTAACGATTTTACGCCGCACCAGAATTTCTTGCAATGCGGCAGCATGAGCCGCCGCTAACATGCGCCTGTTCGCTCTGCCCCGGAGCGCGCGTGGACCGTCTTCGCCTATGCGGATGGGCGCAGTACCAGGACCGGAACCGCCGAGCGGGCGAGCACGTGGCGCGTGACGCTGCCCGCAAGCTCGTCCGTGGCCCGGCGCATGCCGTGCGAGCCCATGACGATCAGGTCGCATTGGCGCGCATCGGCGGCGGCGACGATCGCCTCGCCGGGACTGAGCGACCAGGCGGTTTCGGTATCGCAGGGCACGCCGGCGCCGCGCGCGCGGGCGGCCACCGCCTCCGCGCAGCCATCCGCCTCGCGCAGCAGCTTTTCGGCCAGCGGACCCGTGCCGCTTACCAGGCCGCGCTCGGCGCCTCCGAGGTAGTCGCGCGGGCAGGCGACGGCGAAAGCCACCATCTCGCTGTGGCAGTGGCGCGCGAGGTACAGGGCGGTCTCGGCCGCCTGCATCGCGGTTTCGGAGCCGTCGGTCGGCACCAGGATGCGCTTGTACATCGCAATCTCCGTCAAGGCAAGCGGTGCCCAGTATGCGCCCGCCGGCACGCCGTTCCGGGGAGGCGCGATTGAGCCAGATTAAATACCGGGGCGCGTGCCTCGCTAGGATCGACCGATACGGCCTTGTAGCGGGGAGGGTGGCACATGGATACAGAAGGCGGCTTCATCCGTTGGTTCGCCGGAATCGGCATCGACGACATTCCATCGGTCGGGGGCAAGAACGCATCGCTCGGCGAAATGGTGCGCGAACTCGGCGGGCGCGGCGTGCGCGTTCCGAACGGTTTCGCCGTCACCGCCGATGCGTTCCGCGCCACCCTCGACGCCGCCGGCGCCTGGGCGCGGCTGCACGCCGCACTCGACGGGCTCGACCCGCGCGACGTCGCCGGCCTCGCGCGGCGCGCCCGCGCGGCGCGCGACGTGGTGCTGGCCGCGCCGCTGCCGGCGGCGCTCGCGGAGGACATCCTGCGCGCCTGGGAGGCCCTGCGCGCGCAGTACGGCGCCGGCCTGACGGTGGCCGTGCGCAGCTCGGCCACGGCCGAAGACCTGCCCAGCGCCAGCTTTGCCGGCCAGCACGAAACCTATCTCAATGTCGACGGCGGACAGGCGCTGCTCGACGCCGTCCGGCGCTGTTACGCCAGCCTGTACACCGACCGCGCGATCGTCTACCGCATCGAGAACGGCTTTGACCACTTCAAGGTCTGGCTGTCGGTGGGGGTGATGAAGATGGTGCGCTCCGACCTGGCCTGTTCCGGCGTCATCTTCACCCTCGACACCGAAACCGGTTTCCGCGACGTGGTGCTGGTGACCGGGGCCTGGGGGCTGGGCGAGAACGTGGTGCAGGGCACGGTCGACACCGACGAGTTCTACGTGTTCAAGCCGGCGCTGCGCGCCGGCCGCCGCGCCGTGCTGCGGCGCAGCCTGGGCGGCAAGGAAGTGCGCATGGTGTACGCGCCGCCGGGGGCCGCGCAGGCCACCTGCAACGTCGAGACTGCGCCGGCCGAGCGCGCGCGCTTTTGCCTCGACGACGCCGGCGTGCTGGAGCTGGCCGAGGCCGCGCTGCGGATCGAGGAGCACTACGGAGCCAGGGCGGGCCACCCGGTGCCGATGGACATCGAATGGGCGCGCGACGGGCTCGACGGCCAGCTCTACGTGGTGCAGGCGCGTCCCGAGACGGTCGCCGCGCGCCGTTCGGCCACGCTGCTCGACGAATACCGGCTGGAAGGCAGCGGCGCGCTGCTCGCCGCCGGGCGCGCGGTGGGCGCCGGGGTGGCCAGCGGCATCGCCCGGGTGGTCGCCGACGCCGCCGCGCTGGAAGCCTTCCGTCCCGGCGAGATCCTGGTGGCCGCGACCACCATGCCGGACTGGGGCACCGTCATGAAGACCGCGGCCGGGGTGGTGACCGACCGCGGCGGCCGCACCTGCCACGCGGCGATCGTGGCGCGCGAGACCGGAGTGCCGGCCGTGGTCGGCTGTGGCGATGCCACCGCGCGCATCCATACCGGCGACGCGGTCACGGTGTCCTGCGCCGAGGGCGCCGCCGGCCATGTCTACGCGGGGCGGCTGCCGTTTCGTCGCACCAGCACCGACCTGTCCGCGCTGCCGATGCCGCGCACCCGCCTGATGCTCAATATCGGCAACCCGGACATCGCCTTTCGCACGCGCTTCCTGCCGAACGACGGGGTCGGCCTGGCGCGCATGGAATTCATCATCGCCGAGCACATCCGCATCCACCCGATGGCGCTGGTGCAGCCCGAACGCGTGGCCGATCCGGCCGCGCGCGCCGAGATCGCCCGCCTGTGCGCCGGCCACGCCACGCCGGCCGACTACTTCGTGCGCGAACTGGCCGAGGGCGTCGCCACCATCGCCGCCGCGTTTTACCCGAAACCGGTGATCGTGCGCATGTCCGACTTCAAGACCAACGAATACGCCGGCCTGCTCGGCGGCGCCGCGTTCGAGCCGGTCGAGGCCAATCCCATGCTGGGTTTCCGCGGCGCCGCGCGCTACGTCCATCCGGCCTATGCGCCCGGCTTCGCGCTCGAGTGCCGCGCCATGCGCCGCGTGCGCGAAGAAATGGGGCTGAGCAATGTGCGCCTGATGATTCCCTTCTGCCGGCGCGTGCGGGAAGCCGAGGCGGTGCTGGACGCCATGGCCGGGCATGGCCTCGAACGGGGCCGGGACGGCCTCGAAATCCACGTCATGTGCGAAATTCCCAACAACGTGATCCAGGTCGACGCCTTCGCCCGCCTGTTCGACGGCTTCTCGATCGGCTCGAACGACCTGACCCAGCTGGTGCTGGGCGTGGACCGCGACTCCGACATCGTGTCCTTCGACTTCGACGAACGCGACCCGGGCGTGCTGGAGATGCTGCGCCAGGCCATCGCCGGGGCGCGCCGCAATGGCCGCCATATCGGCATCTGCGGGCAGGCGCCGTCGGACTATGCGGAAGTGGCGCGCTACCTGGTGGAGCAGGGCATCGATGCGATCAGCCTCAACCCGGATTCGCTGCTGGCGACGCTGCGCGACCTGCTCGAGGTCGAAAGCGCCCTCGGGATCGCGCCGCGTGCGGCGCAGGTCAGGGCGTGAGCGCGACCTGCAGCAGGTGCTGGCCCCTGGCGAAGGCATACGTGGCGCGGGCGCGGAAGCGTTCCTGCAGCGCTTCGCCCAGGCCGCGCGCCAGGTGCGGGTCGGTGGTCGTGATCGTGAGCGCGCCGTCCGCCGGCGCCACCGGGGCGATGTCCATGATGCGCTGCAGCGGATGCAGGCGCTTTTCGCGCGCTTCCACCGCGCGCGCGAGCGCGATGATGGATTCGCGGTGCGTCCGGGCCAGCGCGGCGTCGACGGTCAGCTCGCCGGCGGGCTGGCGGTCGCGTTCGCGCAGGCAGGCCGGACAGGTGGTAGCGGCGGCGCCGGGCGGCGCCGGCGACCACGCCCAGTGGCCATCGGCATGCACGGCGCCGCACCCGCCGCACACCGCGGGGGATGCCAGGGCCTGCAGGGCGGCATAGGGGTCGTGGACCGCGTCGTCCGGCTGGCGCGAAGTCGGCTCGTTCATCGCACTTCTCCTTCGATCATGAAGCGCCCATCGTGCGCGGTGGTCGAGCGCTCGGTTTGCGTTGGCTCAATCGTACGCGCCGGTCCGCCGCCACCCAGGGCCCGCAGCAGCGCCGCATCGCGCCCGTAGATGTCGTCGGCGAACAGGGCGCGGCCGTGGCGGTCGGCGACCGCGGTGGCGTAGAACAGCACCACCGGCACCGGCACGGCCAGCGCCACGGTGCGGCTGGGGCCGGGACGCATGGCGGCCGCCACCCGTTCGGCGTCCCAGCGCTGCGGGTCGGCGAGCACGAACCGCGCCAGGCCGGCCGCGTCCTCGACGCGGATGCAGCCGTGGCTGAGGTCGCGCCGGCTGCGCGCGAACAGTTCCCTGGCCGCGGTCGAATGCAGGTAGATGTTCATGGGATTCGGCATGGCGAACTTCACCGCTCCCAGCACGTTGCGGGCGCCGGGCCGTTGCCTTACCCGCAGCGACCCGGCGCGCAGGGCGGCGGGCGCATCCGCGCCGGCCGCAGCCAGCACCCGCCCGTCCGCCGTCACCAGCTCCATGTCGTTGCGACGCAGCCAGCCCGGGTCGCGCGCCAGCTTCGGCGCGATCTCGGCGCCGGCTATGCTGTGCGGCACATTCCAGTAGGGATTGAATTCGAGATAGCGCATCTGCCCGAGAAACAGCGGCGTCGGCGTGCCGGCCGCCTTGCCGACGATGACGCGCATTTCCAGGACCGGCGGCCCGCCCGGCACCCCGTCGAAGGCCCACAGCCGATAGGCCGGAACATTGACCGCGATCACGCGCCCATGCAGCGGCGGCAGCCAGCGCAGGCGTTCCAGGGTCAGCGCCAGCTGGACGGCGCGCCGCGCCGGCGGCACCGCCAGGGCCGCGCGGGTGGCCGGACCCAGGACCCCGTCTTGTTCCAGGCCGTGGCGCGACTGGAAGCGCCGCAGCGCCGCCGCCAGGGCCGCGCCATCGGCCTCGCCGGCGCCGTCTCCCTCCGCTCCATCCTCGAGGTCGCCCAGCGTGCGCAGCCGTTCGCGCAGCGCTTCTGCGGCCGCGGCGGGCGCAGCGCCGCCAGCCGGCAGCGGCGGCCAGGATGGATGTTCCTGCGCCAGCAGGCGATACCGCGCCAGCGTTTCCCGCACCCGGCCGTAGAGGACGATGGCCGGCGCCGCGGACGCGACCGCCGTGGCCACGCGTCCGGCGTCGAGGGCCCGGCGCAGCGCCGCCGCCGGGTCGAATCCGTCCGCGGGCGGCCCGGTCCGGTAGGGCGAGGCGGTGCGCCCGCCGTGCAGGTCGGCCAGGTAGCGCAGCACGGCGGCGCCGAGGTCGCGCTCGAAGCCGATGTCGGCCGGGTCCGCCGCCTCCAGGCGCCGCGCCAGCGTTGCCGTGCCGTACAGCGCCGGATCGAGGCCGTGCGAGCCGGCATCCGCGAGCAGGCCGAGCGCCTCGCGCGCCAGGGCCTGTCCGTCGTCGAGCCAGCGCGGCGGCAGGCCCGGGGCATCCAGGCGCTGGACCCGGGCCGGCGCATCCAGGGGCGGCGCAGCGGCGCCGGCAGGAATGTCGGTGGGCAGGGCCGCCACAACCAGGAACAGGGCGGCCAGGCCGCTGCGGGCGAAGATCACGATTGGAGGAAGATTGGGGATTGAACCGGGTCGAAGGTACGCCGGCGCCTCACGCTCGGTCCTTGACCCAGATCAAATACCGCGGCTTTGACTAATCGGCCGCCCGCTTGCGCTCGCGGCTGTCCGGCTGCACCGGCGCGCGGCGCCGGAAGGTCAGGCAGCAGGCGCCGTCGCCGTCGCGGCCGACCGCGATCTGCTGCGCGCCGCATTCGTAATCCTCGTTGTGCTCGCAGGCGGCGACCTTGCAGGCGCCCACGCCGGCATGGCGGCCCGCGTCCCTGGAATGGGGCGTCGCCGCGAGGAAGGTGTCGCAGCCGGGATGGATGCCGGCGCCGACCGTGATGGCGCGCGCCTGGCAGCTGTGGTGTGCGTTGTATGCGCAATCGCCGACGGTGCATTCGCCGACGACGGGCATGTCGAGCGCCAGCCTGTTCATGTGGGCCTCCTGTTCAAAAAAATGTTAATGAGACAAGGGATATGTTGAAATGATTCGATCCGTTTTCCGCCAAAAGTGCATGGCGATGCTGCATGCTTTGACGCGCGTCATACAATCGAATCGGCCCTGGACATGACGGCCCCAATGGCGCCGGCGGTCGGCGCGCGTCACGGAATCAAGCGGCGGGATCGTGGTCCAAGATGGGTGGACGAAGAATCGAAACGCGCTCTTGCCGTACCGGCGAACCCATGCGGCGCGCCCTTGCCGCCGTCCGGCGATGCGCCGGCGGCGCAGCAGGCGCTGGTCCGGCGCCTGGCCTGCGCGTTGGCGGCCGGCGGGACGCCGGTGCAGTATTTCGAGACCCACATCTCGTGGGTGCTGGTGTGCGGCGCGCACGCCTACAAGCTGAAGAAGGCGCTGCGCCTGCCCTTTCTCGACTATGCCACGCTGGCCGCGCGCCGCCGCCAGTGCGAGCGCGAGTGCCGGCTGAACCGCCGCCTGGCGCCCGGCCTCTACCTCGGCGTCAGCGCCGTCGCGGGCGACCCGGCCCGTCCCCGCCTCGACGGGGCGGGAGCGCCGATCGAGTATGCGGTGCGGATGCGCGCGTTCGCGCAGTCGGCGCTGTGGTCGTACCGGATCGCCCGCGGCCTGTTGACGGGAACCGAAGTCGACCGGCTGGCGGCGCTGCTGGCGCGCTTCCACCGCGACGCGGCGCGCGCGCCGCCGGACAGCCCCTGGGGGACGCCGCGGCAGGTGGCGGACACCTTCGGCGCCACCCTGGATGCGCTCGCAGGAGCGGCGCCCGGGGACGTGGGACGCGGCGTGCTCGCCGGCCTGCGCGCCTGGGCCGCGCGCCAGGGCCCGGCGCTGGCGGCGCTGGCGGCGGACAGGAAGCGCGGCGGCATGGTGCGCGAATGCCACGGCGATCTGCATTGCGGCAATATCCTGACACGGGACGGCACGGTGATGGCGTTCGACTGCATCGAGTTCGACGACAGCCTGCGCTGGATCGACGTCATGGACGATCTCGCCTTCGTCCACATGGACCTGGCCTGCCGCGGCCGGCCCGACCTCGCCGCGCGCCTGCTGAACCGCTACCTGGAAGAGGGCGGGGACTACGCCGGCCTGGCGCTGCTGCGCCACTATCGCGTGCACCGGGCGCTGGTGCGGGCCAGGGTGATGCTGCTGCGCGCGGGCGCCCCGGGCACGCCGGCGCCGGAGCGCGCGGCCTGCCGCCGCGCGGGCCGTGCCTACCTCGCATTCGCGCACCATGCCAGCCGCTACGGCGCCCCGGCCATGGTCGTCATGTACGGTCCGGCGGGCAGCGGCAAGACCACGGTGGCGCGCATGCTGGTCGAGCTGCTCGGCGCGGTGCAGCTGCGCTCCGACGTGGAACGCAAGCGCCTGGACCGGGCCGCCGGCGTCGACCTGTACGGCGACGACATGACGCGGCGGACCTACGAGCGCCTGGGCGAGCTGGCGCGCGCCGTGACGGGCGCCGGCTGGCCGGTCGTGATCGACGCCGCCTGCCTCGCGGCGGTCCAGCGCCCCCGGCTGCGCGCCGTCGCCCGCGACCTCGGCCTGCCCTGCGTGCTGGTGGTGGCCCAGGCCGGGCGGGACCTCATGCGCGCGCGCGTGGCGGCGCGCCGGCGTGCGGGCGGCGACGCGTCGGACGCCGGTCCGGAGGTGCTGGAGCGGCAGCTGCAGGCGGCGCAGCCGCTGTCGCGGGGCGAGCGCCGGCACGCCGTCGTGGTCGACACCGGTGCTGCGCCGGGGGCGCAGGACCTGCGCGCGGCGTGCCTGCCGGTGGTGGCGGCGTTGCGCCGCGTGCCCGTACAGTACGCAAGCCGTGCTTTTCAAGCGGCACACATTGATACGGCTCATATAGAGCTTGTTGGTCGCACCTAACATAGTCAAACACATGGCGGAAACAGCGCTTCCCGATCACCGCCTGTCCCTTCATGAGTCCACGATACAACAACCGACAAGGAGAACACCATGGCCAACAACCTGACCCGCTTCGACCCCTTCCGCGACACGATGCGCCTGTCGCCCCTGCGCACCATCGAGGAGTTCATGCGCGACTTCCCGATCGCCGGCGGCATGCGCGGTTTCGACGCGGAGCGCCAGATTCGCATCGACGTCCAGGAAACCGACCAGGCCTACCTGGTCAAGGCGGACATGCCGGGATTCAAGAAAGAAGACATCAAGATCGCGGTCGACGGCACCATGGTGTCGATCAGCGCCACGACCCAGGGGCAGGACGAGCAGACCGTCGGCGATACGGTCTACAGCGAGCGCTACAGCGGTTCGCAGTACCGCAGCTTCACCTTGCTCCAGGAAGTGGACGACAGCAAGACCGAGGCCAAGTACCAGGACGGCGTGCTCCACCTGACCCTGCCGAAGAAGCCCGGCACGGCGCGCAAGCAGATCGCGGTGCAGTAAGCGCAAGGCCCGGCGCGGCTCGGATATCCGGCAATGACGACGCCGCCCACGACGCTGCCGCCGATGCCGCCCGCCGGCCGCGCCTTACCGCCGCTGACGCCCGAGAATTTGCTGCGCTCGTTCTCGTTCTGCACCGGCATCGAGAACAGCGCCCCCGTCATCGCCGGCCCGGACGGCCGGCCCTGCCGGGTCGACCAGATGGCTGCGTGCGGCCATGACCGGCGCTGGCGGGAAGACTTCCGGCTCGTGCACGAACTCGGCCTGCGCTGCCTGCGCTACGGAACGCCTTACCACCGGACCCACGTCGGCCCCGGCCGCTACGACTGGGACTTCGCCGATGCGGCCTTCGGTGAACTGCGCCGCCTGGGCATCGTGCCGATCGCCGATCTCTGCCACTTCGGCCTGCCCGACTGGCTGGGCGACTTCCAGAACCCCGAGTTTCCCCGCTACTTCGCCGAGTATGCGGAGGCGTTCGCGCGGCGCTATCCCTGGATCTGGCTGTACACGCCGGTCAACGAGATGCTGGTGACGGCCGAATACTCCGCCCTGCGCGGTTTCTGGAACGAGCGCCTGCGCAGCGACCGCGCCTTCGTGACGGCGCTGGGCAACCTGGTCGAAGCCAATGTGCGCGCCAGCGAGGCGATCCTGCGCGCCGCCGATCCCTGGTTCGTGCAGAGCGAGGCGACGCGCTACTACCACCCCCGGGACCCCGACGCCGTCGGACACGCCGACTACCTGAACGAGCAGCGCTTCCTCTCGCTCGACCTGAACTATGGCCGCCGGCCGTCGCCGCGCATGGTCGACTACCTGCTCGGCAACGGCATGCCGCAGTCGCGGCTCGACTTCTTCCTGCGCCGCCAGTGCTGGCCCGCCTGCATCATGGGCACCGACTACTACGAGGCGGGCGAATCGGTGGTGTTCGCCGACGGCAGCACGCGCGGATCGAACGTGCTCGGCTACTACGGCCTGACGCGCCAGTACTACGAGCGCTACCGCCTGCCCATCATGCACACCGAGACCAACCAGATGCAGGGCTTGAACGCCGCCTTCTGGCTCGAGCGCCAGTGGGCCAACGTGCTGCGCCTGCGCCAGGAAGATTTCCCCATCATCGGCTTCACCTGGTACAGCCTGACCGACCAGTTCGACTGGGACATCGACCTGCGCGAGGCGCGCGGCCACGTGGTGGCCAACGGGCTGTTCGACCTGGAGCGCCGGATCCGCCGCGCCGGGGTCGAGTACCGGCGCATCGTCCGCGCCTGGAGCACGGTGCTGGGCGACAGCGGGCCGCCGGCGCCGGCCCCGGAGTGGCGCGACACGCGCGCCGCCGCGATCCTCGGGGAGGTCCAATGACGGCGCACACGGGCGCACACACGGGCGCGCAATCGGGCGCACCATCGAGCGCACCCGTGGCCGCGCAGATGACGGCGATGCTGCTGGACGCACCCGGGCGCCCCCTTCGGCGCGCGATCCTGCCCGTGCCGGCGCCGCGGGGCCGCGAGATCCTGATCCGGGTGGGCGCCTGCGCGGTGTGCCGGACCGACCTGCACATCGTCGACGGCGAGCTGCCGCCGCACCTGCTGCCCCTGGTGCCCGGGCACGAGATCGTCGGCCGGGTGGCCGGCGCCGGGCCGCTGGCTGCGCGCTTCGACATGGGGCAGCGGGTCGGCGTGCCCTGGCTCGGGGGCAGCTGCGGCGCCTGCGGCCATTGCCGCGGCGGGCGCGAGAACCTGTGCGAACATGCGGTGTTCACCGGCTACGACCGCCACGGAGGCTTCGCCGACTACACGCTGGCGGACGAGCGCTACTGCCTGGCGCTGCCCGACGCCTATGACGACCTGCATGCCGCGCCCCTGCTGTGCGCCGGACTGATCGGTTACCGCGCCTATGCCATGACGGGAACGGCGCAGCGCCTCGGCCTGTACGGCTTCGGCGCGGCCGCCCACCTGCTGGCCCAGCTGGCGCTGCGCCAGGGCCGCAAGGTGTACGCCTTCACCCGGCCCGGCGACACCCGCGCCCAGGACTTCGCGCGCGCTCTGGGGGTCGGCTGGGCCGGCGACGCCGGCGCCCGGCCGCCCGAGCCGCTCGACGCCGCCATCCTGTTCGCGCCGGCCGGGGAGCTGGTCCCGCGGGCCCTGGCCGCCGTCCGTCCTGGCGGGGTGGTGGTGTGCGCCGGCATCCACATGAGCGACATCCCGTCCTTTCCCTATGCCTTGCTGTGGGGCGAGCGCTGCCTGCGCTCGGTGGCCAACCTGCGGCGTGCGGACGGCGCCGCGTTCTTCCGCAAGATTGCCCATGGCGAGGTCAGGACCGCGGTGTCGTCCTACCCGCTGGAACAGGCCAACGCCGCGCTGGACGCCTTGCGCGCCGGCCGCGTCGAAGGGGCCGCGGTGCTGGTGCCGGCGGCCCGGGACGACGACGCGGCGCCCGCGCCGCCATAGCCGCAGCCGACACCGGAGCGACGCATATGCCCACGCCCATCCGCCGCATCGCCATCGCCACCGGCGGCGGCGACGCCCCCGGCCTGAACGCCGTGATCCGCGCCGTCGTGCTCGCCGCCAGCCGCCTGGGCTGGGAATGCTGGGGCATCCGCGACGGCTTCAACGGCCTGCTTGCGCCCGCGAGCTGCCTTGGCGAGCCGGTGACGCGTTTGCTGCCGGAAGCCGTGCACGGCATCGGCCACCTGGGCGGCACCGTCATCGGCAGCACCAGCCGCGGCAATCCGCTGCACTATCCGGAGCCGGGAGGCGGGGCGGCGCGCGACCGCAGCGGCGAGCTGCTGGCCCTGATCCGCGCCAGCGGCTTCGACGCGCTGGTGCTGGCCGGCGGCGACAGCTCGATGGAGATCGCGGCCAGGCTGCAGGAGGGGGGACTGCCGGTGGTCGGCGTGCCCAAGACCATCGACAACGACCTCGACGGCACAGTCCAGGCCTTCGGCTTCGACACGGCGGTGAATTTCGCCACCGCCTGCATCGACCGCCTGCACGCCACCGCCGACAGCCAGCACCGGGTCATGGTGGTCGAGACGATGGGACGTTACGGCGGCTGGATCGCCCTGCATGCCGGCCTGGCCGGCGGCGCCCACGCGATTTTGCTGCCTGAAATTGCGTTCGACATCGACGCCATCGCCGGCTGCGTGGCGCGGCGCCACGCGGCCGGGCGCGGGCACGCCATCGTGGTGGCGGCGGAAGGCGCGCGCCCGCGCGGCGGCGAGGAAGTCCTGCGGGCGGCGGCAGGCGCCGGACATGCCGAGCGCCTGGGCGGGATCGGCGCCTGGGTCGAAGCCAGGCTGGCCGGACGCCTCGGCCAGGAGTGCCGCAGCGTCGCGCTGGGCCACCTGCTGCGCGGCGGCAGTCCCTCCGCCTTCGACCGCGTCACGGCCGCCCGCTTCGGCGCCGCCGCCGTGCGGGCGCTGGCGCGCGGCGAGTCGGGGGTGATGGTGGCGCTCGCCGGGCAGGACATCGGCGCCGTGCCGCTGGCCGCGGTGGCGGGCCGCAACCGCCGCGTTCCCCTGGAGGGCGACACCATCCGTACGGCGCGCGAGCTGGGCGTCTGCTTCGGCGACGACCTGGCGCCGGCTTGAGCCGCCGGATGCGGCGCGCTCCGCACCGATGTTGAAGTTTTTGATCTCGGTCAAACAACACGCTTTGTGGGGTGAACAGACTGAGGGGCAAGCAATCGAATATCCATCAACGCCACGCCGGCGCCGCCGGCTTCCCTTTCCTGGAGGTTCGCCATGTACAAGCGCATCCTGCTGCCGACCGACGGTTCCGAGGCGTCCCGGCGCGCCATCCGCTCGGGCGTCGAGTTCGCCCGCGACGTGGGAGCGGAGGTGGTCGCCATGACGGCGACCCCGGAATTCCATGTCCTGAGCGCGAATGCCGAGATGCTGGAGCAGACCCGCGACGAATACCTGGCGGCCAGCCGCGCGGCCGGGCAGCGCCTGCTGGACGAGGCGGCGGCGGTGGCGCGCGACGCCGGCGTTCCCTGCAGCACCGTGCAGCGGGTGTCCGACGAGCCCTATGAGGCGATCATCGCGGCCGCGCGCGACAAGCTGTGCGACCTGATCGTGATGGCCTCGCACGGCCGGCGCGGCATCAAGGGCCTGCTGCTGGGCAGCGAGACCCAGAAGGTGCTGGTGCACAGCGCGATCCCGGTGCTGGTGCACCGCTAGGGGCGGCCATGTACCGGCACATCCTGGTCCCGACCGACGGGTCGCCGGTGGCCATCCAGGCCGCCGATGCGGCGATCGACTTCGCGCGCGCCTGCGGCAGCGACATCGTCGCCCTGTCGGTGGCCGTCACCGAGCCCGTCTTCCAGGCTTTCGAGGGCGCTGTGGCCTGGGACCCGCGCCTGCAGGCCGAGCAGCTGCTCAGGCAGGCGCAAGAGTATGCGGGCGCGGTCGCCACGCGTGCGCGCACGGCCGGCGTCCCGTGCACCACGGTGGCCAGCTGCGCGCTCGACCCGGTGGCGGCGATCGCCGACGCCGCGCGCGAGCACGGCTGCGACCTGATCGTCATGGGCTCGCACGGGCGGCGCGGCCTGAGCCGCCTGCTGGCCGGCAGCGTCACCCAGGGCGTGCTGGCCTATGCGCCGGCGCCGGTCATGGTGCTGCGTCCGCCATTGCCGCAGCGTGAAACGCGTCCCGCCAGCCAGCCGGCGGGCGGCGCCGCCTGACCGGACCGACAGGTGCGCTTCGGCAAGGGATCGGCGGCTCTGCGCATGGCGGCGCACCACGACTGGCCGGAGCATGCTCCCGGCGTCGCCAACGCGGGCAGGGGCGCCGGCGCCGGTTGGCGCCGCGGCTTCCTGGCCGAGCGCAGCACGGACGGGCTCGACCCGGAAGCGCAGGGCGAGTTCGACGCGGCCCTCGACCGCTCGCTGTCCGACGCCTTGCCCGCGCTCGGGCTGGTGTTCGGCATCGGGGTGCTGCTGTTCAGCGCCTGGGATTACTGGGTCGACCCCGTTGTTGCCGCCGGCACGCTGGTGGTGCGGCTGGGGCTGGTTCTGCTGGGCGCCGCCGGCTATGTTTCCTGGGGCGGCCGCTTTCCGGTCGCCTGGCGCTGCGCCCTGGTCTACATCACGCACGCGAGCGCGATGGTCGTCAGTTCCGCCCTGTTGCCGGGCGGGATGGTGCTGGCGATGCCCGCGATCACCGGCGCGATGTTTCCGCTGGCCCTGGTCGAGCCGCGTCCCGCGCGCCTGGCCGTCCTGGTGCTGCCGCCCTCGCTGCTGTTCCTGCTGCTCGCCGCGCAGGTGATGGCGCCGCCCGTATTCGCCACCTGCGTGCTGGTGTACGGCGTGGTGCTGTGCCTGGTGGCCGCGGTCGCCGTGTTCCAGCGGCGCCTGCTGCGCGCCGACTTCCTGGCCGAGCGCGTCCTGGCCTGGACGGCGCGCCATGACAGCCTGAGCGGCGTGCTGGCGCGCGGCTACCTGATGGAGCTGGCCGGGCACGACCTCGCCGCGGCGCGCCGCTACGGCCGTCCGCTGGCGATCGCTATGCTCGACATCGACTACTTCAAGCGCGTCAACGACAGCTGGGGCCACGCGGTCGGCGACCGCCTGCTGTGCGCGGTCAGCCGGGCCTGCGCCGCCCAGCTGCGCGCCAGCGACTACCTGGGACGCGTCGGGGGCGAGGAATTCGTGTGCGTGATGCCCGAGACCGGCGAGGCGGAGGCGCTGGC
Source organism: Massilia phyllostachyos (assembly GCF_021044825.1). Classification (GTDB taxonomy): domain Bacteria; phylum Pseudomonadota; class Gammaproteobacteria; order Burkholderiales; family Burkholderiaceae_D; genus Telluria; species Telluria phyllostachyos. The sequence goes on from NZ_JAJNOC010000002.1 coordinate 141,610, forward strand.
CTGCGCCGAACGCATGCGGGTGGCGGTCGCCGCCATCCGGCTCGATGCGCCCGGCGGCGTCGTGCGCTGCACCGCCAGCCTCGGCGTGGCGGCGCTGGGGAGCGCGCATGCCGACTTCACGGCGCTGATGGCGGCCGCCGACGGCGCCCTCTACCGCGCCAAGTCGAACGGCCGCGACCGCATCGAGCTGGCCGGGCGTCAGGCGGACGAATGAAGCTCTCCGCCCGGCGCCAGCAGCGCTTGCAGGCGGTCGCGCCGCAGCAGGGTCAGGTCGCGCCCGTCCACGGCGATCCAGCCGGCCGTGCGCATCCGCCCCAGCTGGCGGCTGACGCTCTCGATGGTCAGGCCGAGGTGGTTGCCGATATCGGCGCGCGACATCGGCAGGCGCAGGCGGTCGGCGTCCCCGCCGCCGGCGGCCTGGCGTGCCGACAAGTCCAGCAGCAGGCCGGCCAGGCGGGCGCCGGCCGGCCGCCCGGCTTGCAGCAGCACGGCCTGCTCGCGCACGATTTCTTCGCTCAGCGCGGCGTGGAAGCGCCGCATCAGGCGCGGCGCGCCGGGCAGGGCGGCCTGCAGGCCGGCATAGGGAATCTCGCACACCTCGCTCGGTTCGAGCGCCACCGCGCTGCAGGCGTGGCGCCCGGCGCCGATGGCGTCCAGGCCCAGCAGGTCGCCCGCGGCGGGAAACGTGGTCACCAGCGGCCGGCCGCGATGATCCGGCCGCCAGAGTTTCAGGCGGCCGCTGCGCACGGTGTACAGGAAGGCGAAGGGCTGGCCGCGGCCGAACAGCGGGCGGTCGCAGTCCAGGCTCCGGCGGCAGCCGCACAGGCCGGCTTGCGGCGCCAGGCAGGCGGCGCGCACCGGGCAGTCGTGGCAGCGGGGTTCGGGCCCGTCGAGCGTCAGGATGTGCATGGAAGCCCCCGTCGCGGCCGTGGCGGCCGCGCCATCCAGTATCCGGCAAAGGCGGGTCCCGATCAAGCGCCGGGCGCGCCGCAGCCATGAAGCAGGACGCGCCAGGGGCGCCGCCGCAGGGACTGGACAGCGCCGAGGCCGCCCGGCGCCTGGCGCGCGACGGCCCCAACAGCCTGCCCGACAGCGGCGGCCGGCGCTGGCGCCGGATCGCGCTGGACGCCGCGCGCGAACCGATGTACCTGCTGCTGCTCGGCGCCGCCGCGGTCTACCTGGCGCTCGGCGAGCCGCTCGAGGGCGCCTTCCTGTCCGCCATGGTGCTGCTGATGCTGTGCCTGACGCTGTTCCAGGAAGGCCGCACCGAGCGCGCGCTGCAGGCCCTGCGTGCGCTCGGTGCGCCGACCGCCCTCGTGTGGCGCGACGGGCGCCTGGCGCGCCTGGCGGCCGGCGCGCTGGTCGAAGGCGACCTGGTCGAGCTGGGCGAGGGCGACCGGGTGCCGGCCGACGGCCTGCTGCTGGCGGCCGCCGGCCTGCTGGTGGACGAGTCGCTGCTGACCGGCGAATCGGCGCCGGTCGCCAAGCAGGCCGCGCCGGGCGGCGCTGCGCCGAGCGCCCCGGGCGGAACCGGCCTGCCCTGGGTGTACGCCGGCACCCTGGTGGTGCAGGGCCACGGCCTGGCGCGGGTCGCCGCCACCGGCGCGCGCAGCGAGATCGGCCGCATCGGCGCCGCGCTCGGGAGCATCGCCCCGCCGAGGGGGCGCTTGCAGTGTGAAACGGCCGCGCTGGCGCGTCGTTTCGCCATCCTGGGCGGCATCGTCAGCGTGCTGCTGGTGGTCCTGCTCATCAGCCGCGGCAGCGCGCCGCTGCCGGCGCTGCTGGCGGGGATCGCGCTGGCGATGTCGATGCTGCCGGAAGAGTTTCCTGTCATCCTCACCGTGTTCCCGGCGCTCGGCGCCTGGCGCCTGGCGCGCAGCCGGGTGCTGACGCGGCGCCTGGCGGCGATCGAGATCCTGGGCTCGACCTCGGTGCTGTGCGTCGACAAGACCGGCACCCTGACCGAGAACCGGATGGCGGTGGCGCGCCTGTGGCGCGATGGCGCGGTGTACGAAACCGCGTCCGGGACGGCGCCGGCGCCGGCGCAGCGCGCAGTGCTGGACTGCGCGCTGTACGCCAGCCGTCCGCCAGGCAGCGATCCGATGGAGGCGGCGCTCTGGCGCATGGGCGGCGCGCCGGCGCCGGGATGGCGTCTGCTGCACGAATACGGCCTGACCCCGCAGCGCCCGGCCCTGGCCCAGGTCTGGGGCGACGCCGACGGCATGCTGCTGGTGGCGATCAAGGGTGCGCCCGAGACGGTGGCGGCGATGTGCGCATCGGGACCGGGACAGCAGGCGCTGCTTGCCGCGGAAAAGATGGCGGCCGACGGCCTGCGCGTGCTCGCGGTGGCGCGCAGACGGCTGCCGCCGATGGCCGGACCCTGGCCGGACGAGCCGGACGGCTTCCAGCCCGAGCTGCTCGGCCTGGTCGCGCTGGCCGATCCGCTGCGGCCCGACATTCCCGAGGCGGTGGCGGCCTGCCGCGCGGCCGGACTGCGCGTGCTGATGATCACCGGCGACCATCCGGAAACCGCGCGCGCGATTGCGCGCCAGGCCGGGCTGGCGCGCGGCGATCCCGAGCTGCTGGGCGGCGCGGCGATCGCGGCGCTGGACGACGCCGCGCTGGCGCGGCGGCTGGCCGCGGTTGACGTGTGCGCGCGCATCGCCCCGCAGCAGAAGCTGCGCATCGTCCAGGCCCTGCAGCGCGGCGGTGCGGTGGTGGCCATGACCGGCGATGGCGTCAACGACGCCCCGGCCCTGCGCGCCGCCGACGTCGGGGTCGCGATGGGACTGCGCGGCGCCGACGTCGCGCGCGAGGCGGCCGAGCTGACCCTGCTCGACGACCGCTTCGCCGCGCTGGTCGAGGCGATCGCGGCGGGGCGGCGCATCTTCGCCAATATGCGCAAGTCGATGCGCTACGTGATCGCGATGCACGTGCCGATCGCCGGCATGGCGCTGGCGCCGGTCCTGCTGGGCTGGCCGGTGATGCTGTATCCGCTGCATATCGTGTTCCTCGAACTGGTGATCGATCCGGCCTGTTCGCTCGCCTTCGAGAACGAGCCGGCCGAGCCGGACCAGATGCGGCGCCCGCCGCGCGCCCCCGGCGCAGCGCTGTTCGACCGCGCCGCCTTCCTCGGCGCGCTGCTGCAGGGCGGCTGGGTGCTGGCGCTGGTGGCTGCGCTGTACGGCTGGGCCCTGTCCTGGCTGGCGCCGCCGCAGGCGCGCGCCGCCGCCTTCGCCGCGCTGGTGCTGTGCAACCTGGCGCTGCTGCTGTCGAACCGCCAGCGCGAGGGACTGCGGCGCACGCTGCGCGCCGCCAACCCGGTGTTCTGGGCGATCGCGGCCGCCGCCGTCGCCCTGCTCGGGGTGGGCATCTGGGCGCCGGCGGCGGCGCGGGTGCTGCTGCTGGCGCCGCCGCCGCCGGCCGCGCTGGGCGCCGCCCTCGCCACGGCCGTGCTGGCGCTGGGCGGTCTGGAATTGCGCAAGCGGCTGGCCGCGCGGCGCCGCTAGGCCCGGGCTCAGGCGGCGCGCGCTCCCAGGCGGCTCAGGCGTGCGCACCAGCGCGCCACCCGGTCCGTCGGCATGGCGCCCGCCTCGCCGACCACCGTCGCGGCCACCGGCCTGATGCCGACGAAGGCCAGGATGTTGCGGCGCAGGAGGCGCAGGCCGTGGGCGCGGTAGAACCAGCGGTAGAAGGAGGCCGGCATGCCCATGGTGACGACGATGCGCGCGCTGCGCCCGCCCAGCAGGCCGGCCCGCATGGGGTTGGCGGGTGCGCGCGCCAGCGCGAAGCCGGGCCGCAGCACCTGCTCGAGGAAGCCTTTCAGCTGCGCCGGCATGTCGCCCAGCCACAGTGGAAACACCAGCACGATGTGCTCGGCGTGCGCGATCGCCTGCTGCGCCGGCTGCAAGGCTTCCGGCGCCGGATCGTCCAGCCAGCGGCGCGGATCGCTCACCAGCGGGAAGTGCAGCCGGCCGGCGTCGACCGTCTCGACGCTGTGGCCGGCCGCCCGGGCGCCGTCCGCATAGGCCGCGGCCAGCGCGTGGCACAGGTGCCGGTGGGCGCCGTCCGGATGGCCCTGGATGATCAGGATGCGCTTGCCCATGGTGCTCATGCCGCCTCTTGCCTGAACCGGCGCCGCATGCGCAGCACGCCGTCCGCCCCCCTGTCCAGCGCGAAGCCGAGGGTGGCCGCGAGGGCGTGCATGCGGGTGTTTTCCGGCAGGGCGGCGCCCTCCACCACGGCGACGCCGCGCTCCGCGCAGTAGTCGAGCAGGCGCTCCATCAGGAGCCGCCCCAGGCCGCGGCCCTTGAGGTCGGAGCGCACCGTCACGGCGAACTCGCCGCGCTCGCCGTCGGGATCGAGCACCACGCGCGCCACGCCCAGGGTCTCGGCGCCGTCCGCCGCTGCGCCGTCCTGGACGGGGCGGGTGGCGATGAAGGCCATCTCGCGCGCGTAGTCGATCTGGGTGAAGCGCGCCAGCTGCTGCGGCGTCAGTTCGCGCATCATGCCGAACATGCGCATGTGCACGTCTTCCGGCGTGAGCGCGCGGAAGAAGGCGATATGGGCCTGGGCGTCCTCGGGACGAATCGGGCGGATGGTCAAGGGGCCGAGCGCGCTGTCGGCGCGGCGCTCCAGTTCGGCCGGGTAGGGCAGGATGGCGAGGCGCGCGGCGGCGTCCTGGCCGGCGGGCACGGGCGCCAGGCGCAGGCGGGCGTCCAGCGCCAGTACCCCGGTCGCATCGGCCAGCAGCGGATTGATGTCGAGTTCCACCAGCTCCGGCAATTCGGCCGCCATGCGGCCGACCCGGACCAGCACGTCCGCGAGGGCGTCCAGGTCGGCCGGCGGCAGGCCGCGGTAACCCTGCAGCAGGCGCGCGACCCGGGTGCGCCCGATCAGTTCCGCGGCCAGCAGCCGGTTCAGCGGCGGCAGGGCGACCGCCTGGTCGGCGCTGAGCTCGACCGCGATGCCGCCCTGGCCGAACAGCACGACCGGGCCGAACACCGGATCGACCGTGAGACCGACGATCAGTTCCAGCGCTTGCGGCCGGCGCGCCATGGCCTGCACCGTGTAGCCCTGCAGGCGCGCCTGCGGGCGCAGGGCGCGCACCCGCGCCTCCATGGCGTCGAGCGCCGCGGCGAGGGCAGCGTCGCCGGCCAGGTCGAGCGCCACGCCGCCGACCTCGGTCTTGTGCGGGATGTCGGGCGAGAGGATCTTGAGCGCCACCGGGTAGCCGATGCGGCGCGCCGCCGCCAAGGCGCCGGCGCGGTCCGGGATCGCCTCGGTGGCCAGCACCGGGACGCCGTAGGCGGCCAGCAGCGCCTTGGCGTCGAGGTCGCCGCCTTCCAGGCGGCCGGCGGCGAGCATCGCGTCGATGCGGCTGCGCGCCGCCTGGCGGTCCGGCGCCGGCAGCTCGGCCGGCCCGGGCGCCTGCAGCAGCTGGGCTGCGTTGCGCCGGTAATCGACCAGTTGCTGGAAGCCCTTGACCGCTTCCTCGGGCGTGTCGAACACCGGCACGCCCGCCTCGATGCACAGGCGGCGCGCCTCGGCCACGCTGGGTCCGCCGAGCCAGCAGCACAGCACCGGCCGTCCGGCCTGCCCGAGCAGGGGCAGCAGGGCGGCCGCGATCTCGGCGGAAGGCACCAGCGCCGTGGGCGCGTGGATCAGCAGCACGGCATCGCATTCGGGGCCGTCGAGCAGCAGCGCGAGGGCGTCGCGGTAGCGCGCGGCAGGGGCGTCGCCGATGATGTCGACCGGATTGGCGCGCGGCCACAGTGGCGGCAGCACCGCGTCCAGGCGCGCCAGCGTCCCGGCGCCGAGCCGGGCGGCGACGCCGCCGGCGTCGTGCAGGGCGTCGAGCGCCATCACGCCCGGACCGCCGCCGTTGGTCAGGATGGCCAGGCGCTCGCCGCGCGGCGGGCGCACCCGCGCCAGCATCGCCACCGCATCGAACAATTCGCCGGTGGTGCCGACGCGCAGCATGCCGGCGCGGCGGATGGCAGCGTCGTAGACCAGGTCGGATCCGGCCAGCGCGCCGGTGTGGCTGAAGGCCGCGCGCGCCGCCTCGGCGCCGCGGCCGGCCTTGACGACCAGGGTCGGCTTGGCGCGCGCCGCGCCGCGCGCCGCGCTCATGAACTTGCGCGCCTGGCGCACGCTCTCGGCGTACAGCAGGATGGCGTCGGTGCCGGGATCGGCGGCCAGCCAGTCGAGCAGGTCGCCGAAGTCGACGTCGCTGCCGTCGCCCAGCGAGACGAAGCAGGAAAAGCCGATGCGGCGCGCCGCCGCCCAGTCGAGCACGGCGGTGACCAGGGCGCCGGACTGGGCGACGAAGGCGAGCCGGCCGGGCAGGGCGGCGCCCGGCGCGAAGCTGGCGTTCAGGCCGATGCCGGGGACCAGCAGGCCGACGCAGTTGGGTCCCAGGATGCGCAGCAGCCAGGGCCGGGCCGCCTCCAGCATGGCCTGGCGCAGGGTGGCGCCGGGAGGGCCGTCCGGATCGGGGGCGCCGAGCCCCGCGCTCAGCACGACGGCGGCGCGGCAGCCGGCCGCGCCCAGTTCATGCACCAGGCCGGGCACGCCGGCGGCCGGGGTGCAGATCACCGCCAGCTCCGGCACGCCGGGCAGCGCGGCCACGCTCGGCCAGGCCGCCTGGCCGCCGACCCGGGCGTGGCGCCGGTTGACCGGCCACAGCGGGCCCGCGAAGCCGCCGGCCGCCAGGTTGCGCCAGACGGTGGCGCCGACGCTGCCGGGGCGGTCCGAGGCGCCGATCACGGCGACCGAGGCGGGGGCGAACAGGTGCTGCAGGTTGCGGATGCTCATGGCCGGGCTGCTAGTGGGAGAGTCCGGACCAGCCTAGCGAAGCGGGTCCGCCGTTTGTTTGACTCAGGTCAAATCGCTCGCCGAAACCCTCGTACTTCTGTTGCGCTATTTCCAGGCGAAAAGACACGCGGCGAATCCTGAGGATTTGATCTGGGTCAAACGCATGGACCCGGAGAGCACGGAGACTGCCAGCTCGGTCGCAGCTTTCATCCACACGAGGTATCGCCATGATTTCTCCGCCCCTGCCCGGCCAGGGCCCGCACACCGTGGTGCGGGCGATGGCGCGCGCCCGCAACCGCCTGCTGGTCCGGGTGCGCGCCGCCGGCCGCGCGCCGGACGCCGCCTTCGCCAACCTCTTCGGCCACCTGGTCGCGGCCGTCGAAGCGGCGTTCCGGGCCGAGGAAATCCAGATGGAAGCGATCGGCTTTCCCGGCGTGCGCGAGCAGCGGCGCGACAACGCGCAGCTGCTCAGCGCCCTGCACCACGCCGCCGCGCGCGTCGAGTCGGGCGAGCTCGGCGTCGGACGCGAGGTCGTGGACGCGCTGCCCTGCCTGCTGTCGCTGCACCGCTTCTGCTCGCTGCGCGTACTGGCGCAGGCGCGCCGCACGGTGCACGCGCTGCGCCACGCCCGCGCGCCGGGCCCGCTGGCGCGCCATGCCCGCGCCTCCCGGACGGCGCCGGCGCCGCGCCGCACCTAGCCCGCCATCCAACGCCCCTTGCCGCCATCGTCGATACGAGGAACGCCATGAGCTACCGCACCATCGTCGTGCACGTGGACGAATCGCGCCATGCGCCCCAGCGCATCCGCCTGGCCGCGCGCCTGGCCGCCGAGCACGAGGCGCACCTGGTCGGGGTGGCGGTCACCGGCGTCTCACGCGAGGTGTTCCCGCACGGCTACCAGGCCGCACCCGGCACGCTGGAGGCGAGCTATTTCCAGCCCCTGCACGACGCGGCGGCGCGCGCGCTGGAGGTGTTCGGCGAACTGGCGCTCGGGGCCGGGGTGTCGTTCGAGAAGCGGCTGGTGTGCGACCTGGCCAGCGAGGCGCTGGCGCGCATCGGCCGCTTCGCCGACCTGGTGGTGGTCGGCCAGGACGATCCGAACGAGGCCCTGAAGGACACCATCGGCCGCATCCCCGAGTACGTGGCCTTCACCAGCGCCCGCCCGGTGCTGGTGGTCCCGTGCGCGCCGGTCCTGCACGGCATGGGACGCCACGTGCTGGCCGCCTGGAACGGCGGCAAGGAAGCGGCCGGCGCGCTGCTGGCCGCGCTGCCAGTGATGCGGCGTGCGGTGCGGGTGACGGTGGCGGCCTTCCTTCCGCAGGGCGCGGGAGAACTCGACGAGCCGCAGCAGCAGGCCGACCTGGCCGCTTTCCTGGCGCGCCACGAGGTGCAGGCCGAACTGCTGGTCCTGCACCGCAACGTCGACGGCGGGCGCGCGCTGCTCGACCTCGCGCGGCGCGAGAACTACGACCTGCTGGTGATGGGCTGCTACGGCCACTCGCAATTCCGCGAACTGTTCCTGGGCGGGGTCACGCGCAGGCTGCTGCAGGACGCGACCCTGCCGCTGCTGATGGCGCGCTGACGCCCCGTGAGAAAAGGAGGCAAGGATGGACACGATGAAGGCGGCGGTATTCAAGGAAGCGGGACGGATCGTGCTGGAGCGCAGGCCGGTGCCGCGCGCCGGGCCGGGCGAGGCGGTGATCAAGGTCTCCATGACCACCATCTGCGGCACCGACGTGCATATCCTGAAGGGCGAGTACCCGGTCGCGCCCGGCCTGATCGTCGGCCACGAGCCGGTCGGCACGATCGCCGAGCTCGGCCCCGGGGTGGACGGCTACCGGCTCGGACAGCGCGTGGTGGTCGGCGCCATCACGCCCTGCGGGCAGTGCCATCCCTGCCTCGAGGGCCACCAGTCGCAGTGCGGCGGCCATGCGATCGGCGGCTGGCGCTTCGGCAATACGATCGACGGCTGCCAGGCCGAGTACGTGCGGGTGCCGTTCGCGATGGCCAACCTGGCGCCGGTGCCGGACGGACTGAGCGACGAGCAGGTGCTGATGTGTCCCGACATCATGAGCACCGGCTTCGGCGGCGCCGAGAACGGCGCGATCCGCATCGGCGACACCGTGGCGGTGTTCGCGCAGGGGCCGATCGGCCTGTGCGCGACCGCCGGCGCGCGCCTGCGCGGGGCCAGCCGCATCATCGCGGTCGACAGCGTGCCCGAGCGCCTGGAGATGGCGCGGCGCCTGGGGGCCGACCACGTGGTCGACCATACCCGCGACGACCCGGTCGAGGCGATTCTGGCGCTCACCGGCGGCCAGGGCGCCGACGTGACGATCGAGGCGCTCGGCACCCAGCCCACCTTCGAGAACTGTCTGCGCGCCCTGCGCCCCGGCGGCACGCTGTCGAGCCTGGGCGTGTACTCGGGCAAGCTCAGCCTGCCGGTGGACGCGTTCGCGGCCGGCCTGGGCGACCACCGGATCGTCACCACGCTGTGCCCCGGCGGCAAGCACCGGATGCGGCGCCTGATGGACATCGTGGCGTCCGGCCGGGTCGATCTGCGGCCCCTGGTGACGCACCGCTTCCCGCTCGACCGGATCGAGGAAGCCTACGCGCTGTTCGCGGCCCAGCGCGACGGCGTGCTGAAGGTGGCGATCGTGCCGTGAGGTCCGTCCCGCCATCACGCGGCAGGCTCGGCGAAGTCGGGCGGGGCGGCCTCGCGCGGATCGCGCAGCAGCAGCACCGGGATCGGCGAATTGGCCAGCACGTACTGCGCGACGCTGCCGGCGAAGGAGCGGTTGGCGTCGTTCGGGCCGTGGGCGCCCATCACGATCAGGTCGCAGCCGTGGGCCTGGGCCACCCGCAGGATCTCGGGGCCCGGACTGGAAGCCAGCGGCGCGACCCCGTCGCAGGCGACGCCGCCGGCACGGGCGATGCGGTCGACGGTGTCGAGGTGGGCGCGCGCGGCGCGGCGGACGCGTTCGAATTCGCGGCGCGCGAGGCTCGCTTCGTCCGCTGCGGCGTCCACCGCGGCGGAACCGGCCGCGAGGGCGCCGCCGGCCGCCTCCGGCATGGAGAACCGCGGCTGGGCGACGGCGACGGCGACGATGCGGCCGGCGCCGCCGCGGGCGAGCACCACGCCCATCTGGGCCGCGCGCACCGCGAGGTCGGAACCATCGGTGGCGATACAGACTCTTTCAAGGAACATGACACCCTCCGGCAATCGCTGAATCGACAGCATTGGGGCTACCCATGATGGATGGTTTGACCAAGATCAAATTCTGGGGCGGCGAGGCGGGGCCCGGCCTGCGTTTCGGCGCGCTGTCCGGCCGGCGCCTCGCCGCCGCGCTGTTGGTGCTGGCCGCGCTGGCGGCGATCGGCGTGCTGGCGGGGCCATGGCGGGCCGGCGGCGGCGCCGGCGCGCCGCCGGGCTTCGTCAGCGGCAACGGCCGCATCGAGGCGGTCGAGGTCGACGTGGCCACCCGCCTGCCGGGACGCCTGGCTGCGGTGCTGGTCGAGGAGGGCGACACCGTGGTGGCGGGGCAGTTGCTGGCGCGCATGGATTCGCTGCCGCTGCTGGCCCAGCGCGGCGAGGCGCGGGCGCGCGAGCGCCAGGCGCGCGATGCGGTGGCCCAGGCCGAGGCGGGCCGGGCGATGCGGCGCAGCGACGAGGCGGCGCTGGCGGCCACGGTGGTCCAGCGCCGCAGCGAGCTCGATGCGGCCGAGCGCCGCCTGCGCCGCTCCGGCGCGCTGGCGGCGGCGGGCGCCGTGGCGGCGCAGGAACTGGACGACGACACGGCCCGGGTGCGCGGGGCCGAGGCCGCGCTGGCCGCGGCGCGCGCCCAGCGCGAAGCGGCGGCGGCGGCCGGCGCCGCGGCCGCGGCCCAGGTGGTCGAGGCGCGCTCCAATGTGGCGGTGGCGGCGGCGGCGACCGCCCGCATCGACGCCGACCTGCGCGACCTGGCGCTCACCGCGCCGCGCGCCGGCCGGGTCCAGTACCGCGTCGCCGAGCCGGGCGAAGTGCTGGCCGGCGGCGCCACGGTGCTCAACCTGATCGACCTGGGCGACGTGTTCATGAGTTTCTTCGTGCCGGAGGCGGCGGCCGGCCGGATTCCCCTCGGCGCCGAGGTGCGGCTGCAGCTCGACGCCGCTCCCGGCTTCATCGTGCCGGCGCGGGTCACCTATGTCGCCAGCGCGGCCCAGTTCACGCCGAAGTCGGTGGAAACGGCGAGCGAGCGCGAGAAGCTGATGTTCCGCGTCAAGGCCCAGGTCGACCGCGCCGTGCTGCAGCGCTACGCCGGCTACGTCAAGGCCGGGGTGCCGGGCGTGGCCTGGCTGCGCGTGGACCGCGATGCGCCCTGGCCGCCGGCGCTGGCGCTGCGGAGCGGCGCATGAGCGAAGGCATGCCGTCGCAGGCGGCGGTGGCGCGGGTCGCCGGACTGCGCCTGCGCTACCGGCACGCCGTCGCGCTCGACGGCGTCGACCTGGTGCTGCCGGCGGGCGCCATGACCGGACTGATCGGGCCGGACGGGGTCGGCAAGTCGAGCCTGCTCGCGGTGCTGGCGGGGGCGCGCCGCGTGCGCCAGGGCCGGGTCGAGGTGCTGGGCGGGGACATGCGCAGCGCGGCTTTCCGCACCCGCGTCAGCCCGCGCATCGCCTACATGCCGCAGGGCCTCGGACGCAATCTCTATCCCGCGCTGACGGTCGCGGAAAACCTGGCGTTCTTCGCGCGCCTGTTCGGCCTGGACCAGGACGCGGCGCGCGGCCGCATCGCGCTGCTCGCCCGCAGCACCGGCTTGCTGCCCTTCCTCGGACGGGCGGCCGGCGCGCTGTCGGGCGGGATGAAGCAGAAGCTGGGCGTGTGCTGCGCCCTGGTGCACGAGCCGGACCTCCTGATCCTGGACGAGCCCACCACCGGGGTCGATCCGCTGGCGCGGGTCCAGTTCTGGGAGCTGGTGGCGGCGATCCGCGCGGCGCGCCCGGGCCTGTCGGTGCTCGTGGCCACCGCCTACATGGAAGAGGCCGGCCGGATGGACTGGCTGGTGGCGCTGCACGGCGGGCGGGTGCTGGCCGAGGGCGCGCCGGCGGCGCTGCTTGCGCGCACCGGCTGCGCCAGCCTGGAGCAGGCCTTCGTGGCCCTGTTGCCGGGCGCGGGACGGCCGCCGCCGTCGCGGCCGGCGCCGGGACCGCGACCGGCGCCGGATGCCGGCGCCGCGCCGGTGGTCGAGGCGCGCGGCCTGTGGCGCCGCTACGGCGCCTTCGTCGCGGTGCGCGACGTCAGCTTTCGCATCGCGCGCGGCGAGATCTTCGGCTTCATCGGTTCCAACGGCTGCGGCAAGAGCACCACCATGAAGATGCTGACCGGCCTGCTGGCGCCGAGCGGCGGCGAGGCCTGGGTGCTGGGACAGCCGCTGCGCCGCCACGACCTGCCGGCGCGGCGCCGGGTCGGCTACATGTCGCAGGGCTTCTCGCTGTACCGCGAACTGAGCGTGCGCCAGAACCTGCTGCTGCATGCGCGCCTGTTCGACCTGCCCGATGCCGCCGGCCGCGCCCGCTGCATGGCGCTGGCGCAGCGCTTCGGCCTGGCGCCGCTGCTGGACGCGATGCCGGACGCGCTGCCGCTGGGGATGCGCCAGCGCCTGTCGCTGGCGGTCGCGCTGGTGCACGCGCCGGAGCTGCTGATCCTGGATGAGCCGACCTCGGGCGTCGATCCGCTGGCGCGCGACGGCTTCTGGGACGAGATGCTGGCCCTGTCGCGCGGCGGCGGGGTCACGATCTTCATCTCGACCCATTTCATGAACGAGGCCGAGCGCTGCGACCGGGTGGCGCTGATGCATGGCGGCCGGGTGCTGGCCTGCGGCACGCCGGCCGAGCTGCGGCGCGCGCGCGGGGCGGCCAGCCTGGAAGACGCCTTCGTGGCCTGGCTGCGCGAGGCCGATCCCGAGGCGGGCGGGGCGCCGCCCGTGCTGCCGCCGGCCCAGGCGCCGCCGCGGCGCGCGGGCGGGGCCTGGCTGCGCCGCGCCGCCGCCTGCAGCTGGCGCGAGACACTGGAGCTGGCGCGCGACCCGGTGCGGGCCCTGCTGGCCACGCTCGGCTCGCTGCTCCTGATGATCGTCATCGGCTACGGCCTGAACATGGACGTCGAGGACCTGCCGTACGCCGTGCTGGACCGCGACGGCACGGCCCTCAGCCGCGACTATGCGCTCAACCTGGCCGGCTCGCGCTACTTCAGCGAGCGGGCGCCGCTGGCCGGCTACGCCGAGCTCGACCGGCGCATGCGCTCCGGCGAGCTGGCGCTGGCGATCGAGATCCCGTCCGGCTTCGCGCGCGCGCTCGAGCGCGGCCGCCCGGCCCGGATCGGCGCCTGGATCGACGGCGCCAACCCGTTCCGCGCAGAGACCGCGCAAGGCTATGTGCAGGGCGTGCACGCGCACTGGCTGCGCGCACGCGTGGCGGGCGCGGCCGGCCCGCCGGCGGACGCGGCCAGGGTCGAGACGCGCTTTCGCTACAACCCCGACGTGCGCAGCATGCCGGCCATGGTGCCGGCCATCATCGCGCTGCTGCTGCTGAACCTGCCGGCGATGCAGGCGGCGCTGGCGGTGGTGCGCGAAAAGGAAATGGGGTCGATCGTCAACCTCTACGTGACGCCGCTGCGGCGCAGCGAATTCTTGCTCGGCAAGGCGGCGCCGTATGTGCTGCTGGCCATGCTGAATTTCCTGCTGATGACCCTGCTGGCGGTGCTGCTGCTCGGGGTGCCGCTCAAGGGCAGCGTGGCGGCGCTGGCGACGGCCGCCTTCCTGTTCTGCGTCAGCTCGACCGGCATCGGCCTGCTGGCCTCGGCCTTCACGCGCAGCCAGATCGCGGCGATCTTCCTCACCATGATCGGCACCATGCTGCCGGCCATCCAGTTCGCCGGCCTGATCAACCCGGTGGCCTCGCTCGAGGGCGCCGGCCGGCTCATCGGCGCCGCCTATCCGGTCTCGCACATGCTGACCGCCAGCCGCGGCGTGTTCGCCAAGGCGCTCGGCTTCGCCGACCTGGGCGGTGAATTCCTGGCCCTGCTGGCGGCGATCCCCGTGATCCTGGGCCTGGCGATCGCGGCGCTGCCGCGCCAGGAGCGCTAGCCGTGGGACCGTCCTGGCGCAAGGTCTGGCGCCTCGGCGTCAAGGAATGGTGGAGCCTGGCGCGCGATCCGGTGCTGCTGGTGCTGATTGTGTACAGCTTCACCGCCGGGGTCTACATCGCCGCCACCTCGCAGCCGGACACGCTGAGCCGCGCCGCGCTGGCCATCGTCGACGAAGACGCGTCGCCGCTGTCGCTGCGCATCCGCCAGGCCTTCCTGGCGCCGCAGTTCGTGCCGCCCGAAGCCGTGCCGCTGGACCAGCTCGACCCGCGCCTGGACCGCGGCCGTTCCACCTTCGTGCTGGTGATCCCGGCCGGCTTCCAGCGCCGGGTGCTGGCCGGCCAGGCGCCGGCGCTGCAGCTGAACGTCGACGCCACCCGCATGAGCCAGGCATTTTCCGGCAGCGGCTACGTCGAGCGCATCGCGCTGGGCGAGGTGGACGCCTTCGTGCGCGGCGTGCGGGCGCAGCCGGCGCCGCCGGTGGAGCTGGCGCTGCGGGCGCGCTTCAACCCGGCGCTGGCGCCGTCCTGGTTCGGCGGCCTGATGGAAATGATCAACCACGTGACCATGCTGTCGGTGATCCTGAGCGGCGCCGCCCTGATCCGCGAGCGCGAGCACGGCACCGTGGAGCACCTGCTGGCGATGCCGGTGCGGCCGGCCGAGATCCTGCTGGCCAAGCTGTGGTCGATGGCGGCGGTGGTGCTGCTGGCCACCGCGGTGGCGCTGCTGGTGGTGCTGCGCGGCCTGCTGCAGGTCGGGGTCGCCGGCTCGGTGCCGCTGTTCCTGTTCGGGGCCGCCCTGCACCTGTTCGCCACCACCTCGCTCGGCATCCTGATGGCGGCGCTGGCGCGCGGCATGCCCCAGTTCGGCCTGCTGGTGATCCTGGCGCTGCTGCCGCTCGAGATGCTGTCCGGCGCCACCACCCCGCGCGAAAGCATTCCGCCGCTGCTGCGCGAGGCGATGCTGCTGGCGCCGACCACCCATTTCGTCGCACTGAGCCAGGCGATCCTGTTCCGCGGCGCCGGCCTGGACGCGGTGTGGCGGCCCTGCCTGGCCCTGCTGGGCATCGGCGCCGTCCTGTTCGCGCTGGCGCTGGCGCGCTTCGGCGCGGCCTTGCGGCCGCGCTGAGAGGGTGCGCCGGGCGCTCAGTCGCTGGCCGTGGTGGAACCGCCGGCGCCGGCGCCGAGCGCCGCGCGCAGCGCCTCGGCGCGCGGGTCGGGCGCGCTGCTGTCGATCGCCTGCTGGGCCGTGACCGGCTTGCCGTAATGGGCATGGGTCAGGCGTTCGTTGTAGCGGATGTCGTTCAGCGCGACGGTCGCGGCGTTGCCGAACAGGCCCTTGGCGCCCGACCAGGCGACCACGTCGCCGGCGGTCGAACCCTGCTTCATGCGCGCGAAGTTGACCACGGTCAGGCCGGCGTCGGCGCTCAGCGAGAAGTTGTTGCGCTTGCGGAAGTGCTCCACCGCCTTCTGGTTCATCAGCAGCAGCGCGATGGGGCCGCTCTCGACGCCGGCCTGCAGGCCCACGCTGAGCCCGCCGATGGTGAAGAAAGCGGGGTTGCCCCAGTGGCTGTCGGCATGGCGGGTCAGCAGCACGCCGGAGCCGCCCGCGGCGCCGACGCCGAGCGCGGCGCGGCCGTAGAGCGGAACGATGTAGACGCCGCGCGCCATGCGCAGCAGTTCCGCCAGGGCCGGGGTGGCCGACATGGTGCGCACGACGGCGGCGGCGTCGTCGAGGCGGCGGCCGGCGGCGTCCTTGCGCTGGGCCTCGGTCGTCCCGTCCTGACCCGCCGCCGGAGTGGCCTGGGCGCCCGCGCGTCCATCCTGGGCCGCTCCGGCCGGCAGGGCGGCCAGCAGCAGCGCGGCGGCGCCGCAGCAGAGCGCGCGGCGGCGGATGACGCGGCCCAGGATGGCGCCGCCTGCGGTGTGGACCTTGGTGTCGATCATGGCAATCCTCCTTCTGGTTGGTTGTCGGGGCAGCTTATCCCGTGGTCCGGGAAAAAGACTGACATCGCTCAATCGCGTTCTATCCCAGCCCCGCGCGCCGGTGCAGCCAGGAACGCGCGGCCCGGGTCAGCAGCAGGTAGCCGGCCAGGATCGGCGCCAGTCCCCACCAGTAGGCCGGCGGCAGCGGCACGAAGCCGAGCGGCCCCGCCAGCGGCGACCAAGGCAGCCACAGGCCGATGCCGCAGGCGGCCAGGCTGGTCGCCACCAGCGGCGCCGAGGGCCGGTTCCCGGCGTCGGCGCCGGCGCCGGTGCGGATCACGTAGACGATCAGGGTCTGCGACAGCAGCGACTCGACGAACCAGCCGGTCTGGAACAGGGCCGGCGCGGCGCCGGCGCCCAGGCCGAACCACAGCAGGGCGAAGGTGGCGTAGTCGAACAGCGAGCTGATCGGCCCGAAGCAGAGCACGTAGCGGCGCAGGGCCTCGACGTCCCAGTGGCGCGGGCGCGCCAGGAAGCCGGGATCGACCCGGTCGCTGACCAGCGCGGTCTGGGCGCAGTCGTACAGCAGGTTGTTGAGCAGCACCTGGACCGGCGCCATCGGCAGGAAGGGCAGCAGCACGCTGGCCCCCAGCACGCTGAGCATGTTGCCGAAGTTCGAGCTGGCGCTCATGCGGATGTACTTGACGATGTTGCCGAACACCCGGCGCCCGGCCAGCACGCCGTCGTCGACCGCCACCAGGCTCTTCTGCAGCAGGATCAGGTCGGCCGAGGCGCGCGCCACGTCGGCGCCGGTGTCGACCGAGATGCCGACGTCGGCGGCCTTCAGGGCCGGGCCGTCGTTGACGCCGTCGCCGAGGAAGCCCACCACCCGCCCGGCCTGCTGCAGGCAGCGGATCACGCGCGTCTTCTGGGCCGGGGCCAGCCGGGCGAACACGGTGCTCGCCGCCGCCAGCCGCGCCAGGCCGGCGTCGTCCTCGGCATCGACCCGGGCGCCGTCGACCACCGTACCGGGATCGATGCCGACCATCCGGCAGACGTGGGCGCACACGGCCGCGTTGTCGCCGCTGAGCACCTTGACCGCGACCCCGTGGCGCGCCAGCGCGGCGATCGCCGGCGCCGCCGACTCCCTCGGCGGGTCGAAGAAGGCGATGTAGCCGAGCAGCACCAGGCCGCGCTCCAGCGCGGCGCCGCCGCCCGCTTCCTCGCCGGCGGCCAGCGTCCGGATCGCGATCGCGATCACGCGCAGGCCTTCCTCGTTCAGGCCCTGCGCCACCGCCCCCAGCGCGCCGGCGTGGCCGGCGTCGAAGGCGATCCGGCCGTCGCCGTCCTCGGCCGCGCTGCAGACGCGTGCGATCTCCTCGGACGCACCCTTGCAGACCAGCACCCGGGTCCCGTCCGGATCCTCCAGCACCACCGACATGCGGCGCCGCTCGAAGTCGAAGGGCGCCTCGCCGATCTTGCGCCAGCCGAGGTCCGGCCGCAGGCGCGCATGCACGTGGGCGTAGCGCAGCACCGCGGTGTCGAGCAGGTTGCGCAGGCCGGTCTGGTGGTAGCTGTTCAGGTAGGCGTAGTCGACCACGCGTTCGGACGGGCGGCCGTGGATGTCGACGTGGCGCTCCAGCACCACCCGGTCCTGGGTCAGGGTGCCGGTCTTGTCGGTGCACAGGACGTCGATCGCGCCCAGGGTCTGGACCGCGGCGAGGCGCTTGACGATCACCTGGCGCGTGGCCAGCGCCAGCGCGCCGCGCGCCAGGTTGGCGGTGACGATCACCGGCAGCATCTCGGGCGCCAGGCCGACCGCGACCGCGGTGGCGAACAGCAGCGCGCCGTAGGGGTCGCCCTTGCCGGCCCAGTTCAGCACCAGCACCAGCGGCGCCATCACCAGCATGATGCGCAGCAGCAGGGCGATCACGCGCGCGATGCCGCGGTCGAAGTCGCTGCGTTCGCGCGTTTCGGCGAGTGCGGCGGCCAGGCGCCCGAAGCCGGTGCCGGCGCCGGTGGCGAACACCAGGGCGCGCGCGCTGCCGCTGGTCACGTGGCTGCCCATGAAGCCGAGGTTGGCGGCGTCGGCGAAGCCGCCACCGGTGGGCGCACTCGCCGCGCAGGCCTGCGCGTGCTTGCGCACCGGCAGCGATTCGCCGGTCAGCGCGGCCTGGTCGACGAACAGGTCGATCGCCTCGATGAAGCGCACCTCGGCCGGGATCGGGTCGCCCGCGGCCAGTTGCAGCACGTCGCCCGGCACCAGGTCTTCGAGCGCGGTCTCGACGACGGCGCCGGCGTCATCGGGCCCACTGGGTCCGGGCCGCCGCACCTGCACGGTGGTGCGCACCAGCGCGCGCAGGCCGTCGGCGGCGCGGTCCGCGCGGTATTCCTGGGCGAAGCCGAGCACCGCCGCCAGCAGCACCATGGCGGCGATCACCAGCGCGCCGAAGCCCGCGCCGGTGGCCAGGTCGAGGCCGGCAAGCCCGAGCAGCAGCAGGGGCAGGGGACGGGCGAAGCCGGCCAGGAAGGTCAGCCACGGTGGGCGGCGCGGCGCGGCGGCGACCGCGTTCGGACCATGGCGCGCCAGCCGCAGGCGCGCCTCGGCGGCGCCCAGGCCGTCCGCGCCGCTGCCGAGCAGGCGCAGGGCGGCGCCGGCGTCCAGCGCCGCCAGGGTGGCCGGCGCCGGCGCCGCCGCCACCGCCGCTCCCGGCTCCCGCTTCACGGCGCCAGCACGTAGCTGCCGGGCGCCGCCGCGCCGGCCACAGGGGGCGGCGGCGCGCGCGCCGGGCCGGCATGGCGCGCCAGCCAGGCTTCCCAGGCCGGCCACCAGCTGCCCTCGTGCAGCGCGTTCGCGGCCTGCCAGGCGTCCGGCGCCAGGTAGCGCGCGTCCTGCGGGTGGAGGGCCACCTGGTAGCTGCGGCCCGCCACGCCCGGGGGCGACACCACCCCGGCATTGTGCCCGCCGGAGGTCAGCAGGAAGGTGACCTCGGTCTCGGTCAGCGCGATGATCTTGTACACCGAGCGCCAGGGCGCCACGTGGTCGGTCATGGTGCCGACCGCGAACACCGGCGCCCCGATGTCGCTCAGTGCCACCGGCCGGCCGCCGACGAGGTAGCGCGCGCTGGCCAGCCGGTTCTGCAGGAACAGGTTGTGCAGGTACTCGGTGTGCATGCGGAAGGGCATGCGGGTGGCGTCCGCGTTCCAGGAGGCCAGGTCGTTGTCGCGGTCCGGGAGGTCGAGCAGGTAGTGGCGCAGCCGGCGCGACCATACCAGGTCGTTCGAGCGCAGCAGCTGGAAGGCGCCGGCCATCTGGCGCGTGTCGAGGTAGCCCTGCTGCCACATGGCCGCTTCCAGGAAGGCGACTTCGCTGTCGTCGATGAACAGCGACAGTTCGCCCGGCTCGGTGAAGTCGACCTGGGCCGCCAGCAGGGTGAGGCTGGCCAGGCGCGCGTCGCCGTCGCGCGCCATCGCCGCCGCGGCGATCGCGAGCAGGGTGCCGCCCAGGCAGTAGCCGCAGGCGTTGACGGCGGGCGCGCCGGTCTGCGCGGTGATGGCGTCGAGGGCGGCCATCACGCCCAGGCGCCGGTAGTCGTCGAGCGTCAGGTCGCGGTCGCCGGCATCGGGATTCTTCCAGGAGATCATGTAAACCGTGTGGCCGCGTTCGACCAGGTAGCGCACCAGCGAATTGTGCGGCGACAGGTCGAGGATGTAGTACTTCATGATCCAGGCCGGCACCACCAGCAGCGGCGTGGCGTGCACCTGCGCGGTCTGCGGCGCATAGCGGATCAGCTCGACCAGGCGGTTTTTCATCACCACCGTGCCCGGGGTGACCGCGACCTCGCGCCCCGGCCGGAAAGCGACCGCGGCGGGCGTCCCGGCGAGCGCGCGGCGCAGGTCGGCGCCGAAGCGCAGCGCCCCGCGCAGCAGGTTCTCGCCGCCGCGCGCGCGCGTGACGTCCTGGGCGACCGGATTGGTCGCCAGGAAGTTCGAGGGGGCCACGCTGTCGAGCAGCTGGCGCGCGACGAAGGTGACCACGTCGGCATGGTGGGGCGCGACCCCGCGCACGCCGCTGGTGGCGCGGTGCCACCACTTCTGGCTCAGGAGAAAACCCTGGCTGAGCGCGGACCAGGGCCAGGCCCGCCAGGCCGGATCGTCGAAGCGCTTGTCCTGGGCCAGCGGGCGCACCGCTTCGCCGCCGCCGCCGAGCAGCGCGCCGGCGCAGTAGCGCAGCCAGTCGGCGCCGTCGGCGGCGGCCTGGATGCCGAGCTCGATCTGCTTGGCCGGCGACAGCAGCAGGTGCGCGGCCCAGTCCTGCCAGGCCGCGCCCAGGGCGGCGGGGGAGACCCACGCGGTCAGGCGCCCCAGCCAGGCGTTCAGCGCCAGGTCGATCTGGGCGTGTTCGATCCGGGTTTCCGGATAGCGCGGGCGGATGCCGCCCTGCCAGGCGCTGGCCTCGCGCCGCTGCTCGCTGGCGGGGATCCCGTTGCGGGCGTTCACGCCATCCCTTTCAATGCGCCAGCAGCAGCGGCGCCGGGGTGCGCTCGAGCAACTCGCGGGTGGCGCCGCCCAGCACCCACTCGCGCAGGCGGCTGTGGCCGTAGGCGCCGGCGACGATCAGGCCGGCGCCGCTGTCGCGCGCGACCGTGGCCAGGGCGTTGCCGGCGGTGGCCTGGGTCCGCTCGACGATCACCTCCACCGCCACGCCGTGGCGCGCCAGGTACAGGGCCATGTCGGCGCCGGGTTCCTCGCCATGCAGTCCGGACAGGGTGTCCGGGTTGACCAGCACCAGCTTGACCGCATCGGCCCGGCACAGCAGAGGCAGGGCGGCGTCGATGGCGCGCAGCGCGCAGCCGCCGCCGTCCCAGCCGGCCACGATGGTGGAGGCGATCGGTGCGTCGTGGTAGCTGTCCGGCACCACCAGCACCGGGCGTACCCCGTGCAGGGCCAGGTGGGTGGGCAGGTCGCGCGGGGTGGAGGGCGCGGCGCTGCCGCGGGGCGGGTCCTGGCTCAGCACCAGCAGGTCGGCATAGCGCGACTGCAGCAGCAGGCCGAAGGCGGTGTCTTCCTCGGCCAGGCGGGTCTCGATCGAGGCCACGCCCAGGCGGCCGGCCTGGACGGTGAAATCGTCGAGGCGGCGGCGCGCGCCGGCGCGCAGGGCATCGAGATCGACCACCGGCGACGGCGGCGAGACCGCGCCGGCCAGCAGGGCCATGTCGGCAAAGGAGATGCCGGTGGCGGCGCTGCCGACCAGGTGGGCGTCGTGCTCGCTGGCCAGGCGCGCGGCGGCGCGCAGCCGGCTGTCCTGGTGCGCGCTGCCGTCGACGTGGACGACGATGGTCTTGATCATGGTTCGCTCCCTTGGCGAGTGGTGCCGCGCGGCGGCGTTACCGGAACGATCCGGCCTGGCGCGGCTCATGTGTTTGACCTTGATCAAATGCGTCGCCATCGCCCCGCACACGCCACGCGCGCCGCCGCCATCCGGCCCGGCATGCTAGGATGGGATCCACACCAACTTCGCCCCCGCACGGCGCAGCGATCATGGAACCCGGTTCGGCCGTCGGCATTCAGCGGCGCCTCGACGACCTGCTCGGCCACTTGCCGGCGGGCGTCGTCGTGCACGGTCCGGATGGCCGCATCCGTTCCGCCAACCCGATGGCCTGCACCCTGCTGGGGCAGGATGCGGCGCAGCTGATCGGCAGCGCCGCCAGCGCCGACGCCTGGCGCCTGGTCCGCACCAACCGCACGCCCATGCGGGCCGAGCAGTTTCCCGTCAACCTGGTGCTGCGCACGCGCCGCAAGGTGGCGCAGCGGATCGTGGGGATTTGCGGCGCCGGTCCCGAACCGCTGCGCTGGCTGATCTGCAATGCCTATCCCGAATTCGACCGCGCCGGACAGCTGGCCCAGGTGGTGGTCTGCTTCACCGACTGCACCGCGCTCAAGCGCGCCAAGCAGCGCCTGCAGAAGTCCGAGCAGCGCCTGCGGC
Source organism: Massilia phyllostachyos (assembly GCF_021044825.1). Classification (GTDB taxonomy): domain Bacteria; phylum Pseudomonadota; class Gammaproteobacteria; order Burkholderiales; family Burkholderiaceae_D; genus Telluria; species Telluria phyllostachyos. The sequence goes on from NZ_JAJNOC010000002.1 coordinate 163,457, forward strand.
TGGCCCTGCGCGGCTCGCTCGACGCGCCCTGGGACCACGACCTGGTCAGTGGCGAGATCTACTTTTCGCGGCGCTGGTGGAGCATGCTCGGCTACCGGCCCGATTCCATCGCGGCCGACCCCGGCGTGTGGATGAAACTGGCCCACCCCGACGACCGGGCCGCGCTCGACACCTTCATGCACGATCTGTACGCCACCGACCTGACCCGCTACAGCGTCGAGCTGCGCCTGCGCCACCGCGACGGCCACTACGTGCCGGTGCTGTCGCGCGGCCTGGTCCTGCGCGACCGCCACGGCCGTCCCCTGCGGGTCTCGGGCACCAACACCGATCTCAGCGAACGCAAGCTGGCCGAGCGGCGCATCTACGAAGCCGCCTACTTCGACCACCTGACCGGGCTGCCCAACCGGCGCCTGCTGATCGAGGAGCTGGACAAGGCGCTGGCGCGCGCCGCCCGCTCCGGCCAGCACGGGGCGCTGCTGCTGCTCGACCTCGACAACTTCAAGCTGCTCAACGACACCCTCGGCCACGAACTGGGCGACGCGCTGCTGCGCCAGGTGGCCGGGCGCCTGCGCGGCGCGCTGCGCCACAGCGACACCCTGGCGCGCCTGGGCGGCGACGAGTTCGTGATCGTGCTCGAGCAGCTCGGCGCGGCGGAGGGCGCGGCGGTGAACGAGACCAGCCACGTGGCCGAGCAGCTGCTGTCCGCGCTGGGCGAACCCTACGCACTGTCCGGCCGCACCCTGCTCAGCACGCCGAGCATCGGGATCGTCCTGTTCGACGGCGCCACCGGCGACATCGACACGCTCTTGCGCCAGGCCGACCTCGCCATGTACGGGGCCAAGGCGGGCGGGCGTAACACCGCGCGCTTCTTCGACCCCGGCATGCAGACCGCCGCCGACCGCCAGCTCGCGCTCGAAGGGGCGCTGCGCGACGGCCTGGCGCAAGGGGAGTTCGTGCTGTTCTGCCAGCCGCAGTTCGACAGCGCCGGCGGCCTGGTCGGCGCCGAAGTCCTGGTGCGCTGGCGCCGCGCGGACGGCGAACTGGTGGGACCGGACGCCTTCATCGGCCTGGCCGAGGCGGCCGGCCTGATCGCGCCGCTGGGCCGCCATGTGCTGGAACAGAGCTGCGGCGCGCTGGCGCGCTGGCGCGCCGACGCCACGCTGGGCGCGCTCAAGCTGGCCGTCAACGTCAGCGTGCACCAGCTGCGCAGCGCCGAGTTCCCGGACCAGGTCGCGCGCATCCTGGCCGACACCGGGGCGCCGCCGCGGCGCCTGTGCCTGGAACTGACCGAGAGCGTGTTCGCCGAGGACGCCGCCGCCATCATCGGGCGCATGCACGCGCTGCGCCGCCACGGCGTCGAGTTCTCGCTCGACGACTTCGGCACCGGCTATTCCTCGCTGTCCTACCTGAAGCGTTTCCCGCTGGCGGCCCTGAAGATCGACCGCTCCTTCGTGCACGACGTGCACCTGGACCCGGACGCAGCCCCGATCGTGGAAGCCATCATCGCGCTGGCGCGCGCGCTCAAGCTCGACATCGTCGCCGAGGGCGTCGAGAACGAGGCCCAGCGCCGCTTCCTGGTGGCGGAGGGCTGTCCGACCCTGCAGGGCTACCTGCTGGGCCGCCCGATGCCGATCGAGGCGTTCGAGCGGCGCTACGGCGGCGCGGGCAGGGCGAATCACTGAAGGAAGTTCCCTCCCCGCCATGGGCGAATCGTCCACCGCCAGCAGCGCCTTCGGCGCTTGCCCGAACGGTCGCGATCAAGGACCGCCGCGAGATCCTGGCCCACTCCTGCGACCGCGCCGGGGTGTTCTGCTGCGGCACGATGCTGCTCGATCCGGTGCTGGTGGTGCCGGAACCGGCGGCCTGGGTGCTGCTGCCGGCTGGGCTGACCCTGCCGGGGCTGCGCGCGCGGCGCGGCGCCGCGTTCAGGGCGCGCCGGCGGGCCCTGGCGTGGCCGAGGTATGGGCAAGATGGGACGTGGCGTTCCCGGCCAGCATGTCGAGGGGCAGCGGGAACACGATGGTCGAGGACTTGTCGCCGGCGATGGCGCTCAGGGTCTGCAGGGTGCGCAGCTGCATCGCGCCCGGCTGGCGCGCCAGTACCATGGCCGCCTGCTGCAGCTTTTCGGACGCCTGCAGCTCGCCCTCGGCGTGGATCACCTTGGCGCGCCGCTCGCGCTCGGCCTCGGCCTGGCGCGCGATCGCGCGCACCATCGATTCGTCCAGGTCGACGTGCTTGATCTCGACGTTGGCGACCTTGACGCCCCAGGCGTCGGTCTGGGCGTCGAGCACCTGCTGGATGTCGACGTTGAGGCGCTCGCGCTCGGCCAGCATCTCGTCCAGCTCGTGCTTGCCGAGCACCGCGCGCAGGGTGGTCTGGGCCAGCTGGCTGGTCGCCTCGAGAAAGTTCGCGACCTGGATGATGGCGCGCTCCGGATCGACCACGCGGAAGTAGATCACCGCATTGACCTTGACCGAGACGTTGTCGCGCGAGATCACGTCCTGGGTCGGCACGTCCAGCACCACGGTGCGCAGGTCGACCCGCACCATTTGCTGCAGCGCCGGGATGATGATGACCAGGCCCGGCCCCTTGACGCCCCAGAGGCGCCCCAGCTGGAACACCACGCCGCGCTCGTACTCGCGCAGGATGCGGATCGCCGTCGCGAGCAGCGCCAGCAGCAGGAACAGCAGGGCCGCGAAGCCGAGGCCGAGACCGGGAATCATGGGAGCTCCTTGTCAACGATGGGCGCGACTTCCAGGGTCAGGCCGCTGCGCCCGAGTACGCGCACGGCCTGGCCCGGCACCAGAACGGCGCTGCTGAGCGCGCGCCAGGATTCGCCCTCGACGTGGACCCAGGCTTCATGTCCGCTCGAGTCGCCGATGCGCTCGACCGTCGCCAGCATCCCGACCATGCCGCCCGCCACCGGCCGCCGGCGCGTGCGCAGCGCCAGGCGCGCGGTGGCGAACAGCAGCAGGGCGCTGGCCACGGCCAGCGGGACCAGCAGGCCGAGCGGAATGCCGTAGCCGGGCAGCTCGGTATCGATCAGCATCAGGGCGCCGGCGACGAAGGCGGCGACGCCGCCCAGGCCGAGGATGCCGAAGCTGGGCAAAAACGCTTCCAGGCCCATGAACACCAGTCCCAGCGCGATCAGGGCCAGGCCGGCGTAGTTTACCGGCAGCAGCTGCAGCGCGTAGAGCCCGAGCAGCAGGCAGATCGCGCCGATCACGCCGGGCGCCACCGCGCCGGGATTCATGAATTCGAACACCAGGCCGTAGATCCCGACCGTCATCAGGAGCAGGGCCACGCTCGGATTGGTGAGCGCGGCCAGCACCTCGGTGCGCCAGTCGGGCGCGAATTCGACCAGCGGCGCGCCGCGCGTGGCCAGGCGCCGCTCCTGCCCGAGCACGGTCACGCTGCGGCCGTCGAGCTGCGCCAGCAGGGCGGCGACGTCCGGCGCATTCAGGTCGGCGACGCCCAGGCGCTGGGCTTCCCCGGCACTCAGGCTGAGCGACTCGCGCACCGCGCCCTCGGCCCAGTCGGCGTTGCGTCCGCGCAGCTGGGCCAGGCTGCGCAGGTAGGCGGCGGCGTCGTTCAGCGCCTTTCTTTCCATCGCCGATGCGCCGCCGTCCGGCTTGCCGGCTCCCGGCTGGGCGGGCGCCTCGCCCGGACGCGTGCCGATGGCGACCGGAGTGGCAGCGCCCACATTGGTGCCCGGCGCCATGGCCGCGATGTGGCTGGCGTACAGCAGGTAGGTGCCGGCGCTGGCGGCGCGCGCGCCGCTGGGGGCGACGAAGGCGGCGACCGGCACCCGGCTCGCCAGGATCGCCTTGATCACGCCGCGCATCGCGGTATCCAGGCCGCCGGGCGTGTCCATGCGCAGGACCAGCAGCTGACAGCCGCGCCGGTGCGAGGCGTCGATGCCGCGCACGACGTGGTCGGCGGTGGCCGGGCCGAGGGCGCCGTCGATGCCCAGCAGGCAGACCGGAGCGTGGGCGGAGGCGGGGGCGGCCAGCGCCGGCATCGGCAGCAGGGCCGCGATCAGCAATGCCAGGGCAGCCAGGTAGCGCATCACGGTCGTTCCGAGAAAAGTGGGCCGTCTCCGTCTTGGACCATAACGACCAGCACTCGTTCCCGGCACGCCCGAAAGTTAACTCAGGAGAAATGTTTCTACAAAGAACGAGTAAAATTTTATTAACGTTGGCGGGCTCGTCGGCACAAATATGCTGGAAATTCCAGCAGAAGCCGAAGAATATTAGTTGTTTGTTCGCAACATTCCCTATGTCAAGCTTGTTGTAGGTTCATTCCTACATCGACAATAGCGGTCTTGTATATGCCATTGCGCGCGCCGACCACTGCGCGCCGACCCACGATGACCCTCACGAGCTTCAGGCAGCGACCTGCCGGCCCCACCCCCGGCGTCCACTTCTTAGCGCGCCTGCTGCGCACCTGCCTGTTCGCGCTCGCCTTCGTCGCCAGCCATGCCGGCGCGGTCGACCTGCTGGTCTCGAACTTCACCGACAGCCCCGACCCGGCGACGCGTGGCGGCAGGATCGCCTACAGCGCCACCATCACCAACAACGAGACCGATACCGCGACCGGCGTCACATTGGCCTTCGCCCTCGATCCGAACACCAGCTTCGACAGCGTCTCGGACACGGCGCGCTGCAGCTACGCACCCGGAACGCACACCGTCAACTGCCTCTATCCGGCGGTGCGCGGCGACCTGTCGGGCGCCGGTTCGGCCGACGTGTTCACCGCAGTGGTCACCGTCACCAGCAAGACCGGCGCCGGCGCGACCGTCGGGGCCACGGCCACCGTCTCCAGCGCCCAGACCGACAGCAACCCCAGCAACAACAGCCTGAGCCAGGTCACCACGATCGACAACGGCGCCGACCTCGCCTTGAGCCTGTCGGGCGCGCCGAACCCGGTGCTGGCCGGCGCCAACCTGACCTACACGGCGGCGGTGAGCAACCTCGGCCCCAACGCGGCCGCCGCTACCACCGTCAGCCTGAATCTGTCGCCCAACGTCACCTACAGCAGCTACAGCGGCAACGGCTGGAGCTGCGCCCTGGCCGGCCAGGTCTTGAGCTGCACCCGCGCGTTCAGCGCGGTCGGCGCGCTGCCCGCGATCAGCGTGGTGACCAAGGTGACCGGCGCGGTGTCCGGCACCATCACCACCTCGGGCACGGTGTCGACCAGCGGCGCCGCCAGCGACTTCAACCCCGACAACAACACCACCACCGCCAACGTCACCGTCAATCCGGGCGCCGACCTGGCGATGAGCGTGAGCGCGAACACCGCCAAGCCGGAGGCGAACGCCCCGGTGATCTTTACCCTGCAGCCGCGCAACCTCGGACCGTTCGGGGCCTCGAACGTGACCGTGACCGACACCCTGCCGGCCGGCTTCAGCGGCATCGGCGCCAGCGGCGCCGGCTGGAGCTGCGGCGTGTCGGGGCAGACCGTCACCTGCACCCGCGCCAGCTACGCCGTCGGCGCCAGCAACAACATCGCCGTCACCGCGACCACGCCGGACGTGGCGACCGCGACGGGCTACACGAATACGGCCACCATCGCCAGCAGCGCAACGCCGGATCCGGTCAACGGCAACAACAGCGGCAGCGCCAGCGTCAACGTGATGCCGCCCGGGGCCGACCTGTCGATCACCAAGTCCAAGGGCCCGAACCCGGTGGCCCAGGGCGGCGAACTCACCTCGACCATCCGTGTCACCAACAATGGGCCGCAGGGCGCGCGCGCCGGCGAAGTCTCGGTGCGCGAGACCCTGCCGGCCGGCGAGACCTTCGCCAGCTTCAGCGGCAGCAACTGGAGTTGCGGCGCCCAGGTCGGCCAGGTCGTGACCTGTACCTACAATGCGGCGCTGGCCCTGAACGGCAACAGCAGCAACCTGCTTCTCAAGACCACCGCCGGCGCCGCCGGCACGCTGACCAACGAGGCCTGCGCCGTCTATACCGACTCGGTCGGCGCCATGCTGGATGCCAACCCCGACAACAACTGCCGCAGCGCCAGCGTGTCCGCGACCGCCACGCCGAACGCGATCGACCTGGCGATCAGCAAGACCGTCGACGTCGACCCGCTGGCCTGGAACGCGACGACCCTGGTGTACACCGTCACCGTCACCAACCTGGTCGATGCGCCCGCCACCGGGGTGGTGATGAGCGACGCCATCCCCGGCCACATCGCCGGCAGCACCGGCGTGAGCGCGGTGCGCGACGCCGCGGCCAGCACCGCCTCGGCCACCTTCAACTGCAGCAACGGCGCCACCGTCAGCTGTTCCCAGACCGGCGGCACGATCGGCAGGAACGAAACCGTGGTGTTCCGGATCACGGTGACCCGTCCGCTGCTCGACAGCGGCGCCACGAAGTTCACCAATACCGCGACCGTCACCTCCACCGATCTCGGGGATGTCGACACCAGCAACAACTCGGCCTCGGTACAGGTGAAGGTCGACCCGGTCGCGGACGTCCACGTCAGCGCCAGCGCCACCCCGGTCTCGACCGAAGCCGGCACCAGCGTCACCTATGTCTTCACCGTAAACAATGCCGGCCCCTCGACCGCCAGCGGCATCACCCTGAGCCAGGTATTCGACATCTCGGCCGGCACCTACACCTACCTGTCGCATGCGACTGGCGGCGGCAGCTGCACCTGGAACAACGCCGACACGCTGAACTGCTCCTTGAACAGCCTGGCGCGCAACACCACGACCACGGTGACCGTGGTCGTGCGTCCCGACTACATGTCGTCGCCGCCGTCCACGCGCACGCTGACCGGCGCCGCCACCGTCGCCACCACGACCAAGGAAAGCAATACCGCGAACAACACGGCGAGCGCGAGCAGCGCGGTGATCCAGGCCGCCCTCGACCTGCTGGTGAATAACAGCGACTCGCCCGATCCGCTCGGCTTCGTGCCGGCCGGCGCGGGGCCGACCTTCCCGGACAACGTCGTCACCTTCCGCAACACCATCACCAACCGCGGCCCCTCGGTGGCCTCCAGCCTGGTGCTGACCTACCGAATGACGCCTCCGGCGGGGAAAAGCGCGACCTTCCTGGGCGACAAGCTGACCGCCACCGGCCAGTCCTACAGCAATTACTGCAACAACGTGAACGCGCAGGCCACCGGCGCTGCGCCCCTGACGGTGACGTGCGCCTTCCCGGCGAACTTCATCCTGCTCGCAAACAACGCGACCACCGATCTTTTCCTCGACTTCCGGGTCGACAGCGCGCCCTCGGCCACGGGAGACACCTTTCGTTCGATGGTCAGCATCGCCTCCAGCGAACCGGACACCGTGGCCTCGAACAACAGCATCGAGCAGACCACCACCGTGCGCATGCGCTCCGACCTGCAGCTGGCCAAGAGCGCGCGCGCCTGGATCGGCGGGGCCGACGCCGCCGCCAGCACCGTGCAGGTGCGCCAGCCCTTCTACTGGGTGCTGACCCTGACCAATGCCGGCCCGGGCGACAGCCAGGTCACCACCATCAAGGACACCCTGCCGGCCGGCGTGGCCCTGTACACGCCGCCCGCCGGTGCGCCCGGCCAATACAAGACGGCGCCCTACAGCGGCGGCGTGAGCTGGAGCGCCAGCAATGGCGCCTCGGGCGCCTGCTCGGGCACGACCACGCTGACCTGCGATATCGGCGTGCTGGAAAGCGGCAAGGTCGCGGTTGTGCGGGTGCCGGTGGTGTCGGTCACGGCCGGCAGCCGCAACAACTGCGCCAGCGCCACCACCTCGGAAGTCGACCCGAACCAGGCCAACAATACCAGCATCTGCTCGAGCGTGACGGTGCAGCAGTCGAGCCTGGCCGGCGCCGTCTACCACGACGCCGACAACAACGGCGCGAGGAGCGGCGCGGAGGCCGGCATCGGCAGTGTCGCGCTGACGCTCGCCGGCGCCGACGACTACGGCAACCCGGTCAGCCTGGGCGCCACCAGCGCGGCCGACGGCGGCTTCAGCTTCGGCGCCCTGTCGCCGGGCAGCTATACCTTGAGCGAAACCCATCCGGCGGCGTGGCTGGACGGCATCGACAAGGCCGGCAGCGCGGGCGGCACGCCGGGCGCGGTCGGCAGCGATGCGATCAGCGGCATCGTCCTGGGCGGGAACACGAGCGCCAGCGGCTACCTGTTCGGCGAAGTCGCCAAGGCCAGCCTGTCCGGCTACGTCTTCGTGGACGGCAACGACAATGCGCTGCGCGACCCCGGCGAGGCCGCCGGCATCCCGGGCGTCACCATGACGCTCACCGGCGCCGACGACCTGGGGGCGGTCAGCCTCAACACCACCACCGCCGCGGCCGGCCTGTACACCTTCGCCAACCTGCGTCCCGGCACCTACCGCATCGAACAGGCCACGATCGGCGGCGTCACCCATACCGGCATGACCATCGGCAGCAAGGGCGGCAGCGACGGCGCCACCGTGCTGGCCGCCGGCGCCGCGGTGCGCGGCCAGACCAAGCGCGCCATCGACGCCGTGCTGCTCGCGGGCGGCGACAGCGCCACCGGCTACGACTTCGGCGAGAGCGGCCAGGGCCTGACCGGCTTCGTCTACGCCGACCGCAACGGCAACGGCGTCAAGGACGCGGGCGAGGTCGGCATCGCCGGCGTCGCCATGACCCTGTCCGGCTCCACTTCCAGCGGCGTCAGCGTGTGCGTGGCGATCAGCCCGAACCCATGCACGGTCCTCACCGGCGCCAACGGCGGCTACGCCTTCTCCGGCCTCCCGGCCAGCGACGCCACCGGCTACACCATTACCGAGCAGGCCCAGAACAGCAGCCCGCTGTCCGGCTACGGCGACGGCGCCGAGCGCGCCGGCACCCTCGGTGGATCGACCGCGGCCAACGACGCCATCTCAGGCATCGTGGTGGCGCTCGGCCAATTCGGCGCCGGCTACGATTTCGGCGAACGCGCCGGCAGCCTGGCCGGCCGCGTCTACGTCGACCTCGACGACGACGGCGCCCTGGGTGCAAGCGACAAGGGCGTCGCCGGCGTCACCATCACCCTGTCGGGCCGCAGCGCCGCGGGTGTCGACGTCTGCACCATCCTCGGCTCCTGCAGCGCCGTCACCGGCGCCGACGGCAGCTATGCCTTCGCCGACCTGCCGGCCGCGAATGCCGCCGGCTATACCCTGGTCGAGACCCAGCCGCGCGACTACGGCGAGCGCACCACCGCCGCCGGCGGCGCCGGCGGCGCCGTGGGCCTGAGCGGCGCCAACAGCCAGGTGGCGGCGATCCTGCTCGGCGCCGGCGTGGCGGCGGACGGCTACCTGTTCGGCGAGAAGCCGGGCGCCCTGTCGGGGTACGCGTATATCGACGCCAACAACAACGGCGTGCGCGACGCCGGCGAACTGCCGCTCGCGGGCGTGGCCTTCACCCTGTCCGGCCAGAGCGCGGACGGGTTTGATGTGTGCACCCTGGCAGCGTGCGGCGCGGTCAGTGGCGCCGACGGCGCTTATCGATTCAGTGGCCTGCCGAACGCCGGCGCGGCCGGCTACACCGTGACCCAGCAGGCCCAGACCCTGGCGCCGCTGGCCACCCTCCTGGACGGCAAGGTCAGCAAAGGGACCGGCTGCGGCAGCTGCACCGTGTCCGCCGGCGCGCCCAACGCGATCGCCGGCATCCCGGTGGTGGCGGGCAGCGCCTTCGAGCACTACGACTTCGGCGAACTGCGCCCGGCCGCGATCGCGGGCAGCGTGTATGTCGACACCAACCGGAACGGCGCGCTGGATGCGGGCGAAGCATTGGGCGGCGTGGCCCTGGCCCTGAGCGGCGTCGACGACCTGGGCAACCCGGTCGGCTTGACCACCGCCAGCGGCGCCGATGGCGGCTACCGCTTCGACACCCTGCGGCCGTCCGGCCCGGCCGGCTACACGGTGCTTGAAACCCAGCCGGCCGGCTACGCCGACTTCGCCGGGACGCTGGGCAGCCGCGCCGGTTCGCTGGGCGGGACCGTCGCGCCGAACGCGGTGAGCGGCATCGTCACCGCCAGCGCCGCCGCCGGCGTCAACTACGACTTCCGCGAGCAGGGCGCGGCCCTGTCCGGCCGGGTCTATATGGACTACAACGACAACGGCATCGTCGACACCGGCGAGACCCCGCTGCCCGGCGTGACCATCACGCTGGAAGGCACCGACGCGCGCGGCAATGCGGTGCGCCTGGTCGCGCTCAGCGGCGCCGACGGGTTCTACCGCTTCACCGGCCTGGCCGGCGGCAGCTATACGCTCACCGAGACCCAGCCGGGCGGCGTGCTCGATGGCCGCGAACGCGCCGGCAGCGCCGGCGGCACGGTCGACAACAGCATCTTCGACCACCAGGCCGTCCACAATGCGATCAGCGCGATCGCGCTGCCGGCCGGCGCGGACGCCACCGGCTACGACTTCGGCGAGCGCCCGATCCCGGTGCCGCTCACGAACAACGTGTCGGGCCGCGTCTACCTCGACCAGAACGGCAATGGCCGCGCCGAAGCCCAGGAACCGGGCATCGCCGGCGTCACCATCACCCTGGCCGGCGCCAGCCGCGACGGCGTGCGCATCGAGCGCAGCGTCGCCACCGGCGCCGACGGCCGCTTCGCCTTCACCGACCTGCCGGAGAGCGGCGCGGAAGGATACGTGCTGGCACAGATCCAGCCGGCCGGCTACCGCGATGGCCAGAACAGCATCATGCCGGGCTATCCGGGCCGCGTGGCCGGCGGCAAGCCGTTGGCCGCCGGCGCAGCGGACCGCATCGAGGCCCTGGTGCTGGGCCAGGGCATGACCCTGGTGAACTACGACTTCGGCGAGCTGCCGGGGCTGGGGAGCATCGCGGGCCGGGTCTATGTCGACACGAACGACAACGGCGTCCCGGACGCCGGCGAGACCGGCATCGCCGGCGTGGCGCTGGCATTGACCGGCGTCGACGCCGACGGCGCCGCCGTGCGCCGCGACCTGGTGAGCGGCGTCGACGGCAGCTTCCGTTTCACCGACCTGGCGCCGAGCAATGCGCAGGGTTACACCTTGACCGAAACCCAGCCGGCGTCGCACCGCGACCGCAAGACCACCATCGCGGCCGGCAATCCGGGCGCCGCGTCCGCAGCCAAGCCGCTGGCAAGCGGCGGCGCCGACGAGATCAAGGGCATCGTGCTGGCCGCCGGCCAGCAGCTCGACGGCTACCGCTTCGGCGAAGCACCTGGCCTGGGCGCGATCTCGGGCATCGTGTTCGCCGACCGCGACGACGACGGCGCGCGAGGCGCGAACGAGACCGGCATCGGCGGCGTCAACCTCGTCCTGAGTGGCGTCGATGCCGACGGCAAGGCGGTGCGCCGCGAGACCGTCAGCGCAGCGGATGGCGGCTGGCGCTTCGCCGACCTGGCGCCGAGCGATGCGCAAGGCTATACCGTCACCGAAACGCAGCCGGACAGCCACCGCGACGGCAAGACCATCGTTCCGAACGGCCAGCCCGGCAAGACCGGCGCCAAGCCGGTCGCCAGCGGCGGCGCGGATGTCATTGCGGGCGTCGTGCTGGCCGGCCAGGAACTGGGCGGCTACCGCTTCGCCGAACTGGCGGTGGCGGGCGGCCGCATCGCCGGCAGCGTCTACCTGGACCGCAACGGCAACGGCCTGCGCGAAAACGAGGAAACCGGCATGGCCGGCGTGACCCTGCTGCTGAGCGGCCGCGGACGCGACGGCGCCGCCGTCGAGCGCAGCGCCGCCACCGGCGCCGACGGCCGCTTCGCCTTCGAGGGCGTGCCGCTGTCGGACGCCGCCGGCTACCGCCTGGCCGAGGTGCAGCCGGCCATGGTGGCCGACGGCCGCACCACAGTAACGGGTGGCCTGAGCGGCGCCGCGCAGGGCGCCAAGCCGGTCGGCGTGGGCGACCACGACGTGGTGACCGGCATCCGCATCGACGACGACACGAATGCCGACGGCTACCTGTTCGGCGAGGCCGCGATCCCGACCCTGAAACCCCCGATCGTCAACGGCTACGTCTGGATGGACCGCGGCCACAACCGCGTGCGTCCGGTCGACGGCAGCATGCAGGGCCTGGGCGGCTGGACCGTGGAACTGAGCCAGAACGAGCGCCTGGTCTGCCGCGTGCAGACCGATGCCGAAGGCTTCTACCAGTTCGACAACCTGCATTGCCCGGGCTACGAGGTGGACGGCCTGCCGACCGGTTCCGGCTTCGCGATCACCTTCAGCCGCGAAGGCTCGACCCTGCCGGCGGTCGCCCAGTCGGGCGGCAACAAGGGCAGGGTGGTGGCCAGCGGCGGACGCATCACCGACATCACCCTGCGCGCAGGCGAACAGGTGGTGGAGCAGAACCTGCCGCTCGACCCGGCCGGCATCGTCTACGACCTGGTGACCAGGAAGCCCGTCGCGGGCGCGGTGGTGACTATCGCCGGCCCGGCGGGCTTCGTCGCGGAGCGCCACCTGGTGGGCGCCGAGGCGGCGGTCAGCCAGACCGTCGGCAGCGACGGCATGTACCAGTTCCTGCTGCAGAACGATTTCCCGACCGGCGTCTACACGCTGTCGGTGGCGGCGCCGAACGGCTACCTGCCGGGCGTATCGAAGGAGCTGCCGGCCTGCCAGGGCGCGCCACGGGTGACCCTGGCGCCGACCCCGGCCCTGGTCCAGCGCAGCGACGGCGCGCCCGCGCTGCCGGTGCCGCTGCACCGGCCGGAAGCCTGCGCCGGCATCGTCGCGGGCGGCGCCGAGAGCACCCAGTACTACCTGGGCTTCCTGATCACGAACGGCGGTTCCGCGCCGATCCTGAACAACCACATCCCGCTCGATCCGGTGGCGAGCGGCGGCGTGGTGCTGACCAAGACCACGCCGATGGTCAACGTGGCGCGCGGCGAGCTGGTGCCCTACACCATCACCGCCGCCAACGCGACCGATGCGACGCTGGCGGGCGTGGTGCTGCGCGACCGCATGCCGGCCGGCTTCAAGTACCGTCCGGGCAGCGCGCGCGTCGACGGCGTGGCGAGCGAGCCGAAGGTCGACGGCCGCGAGCTGTCCTGGCCGGCGCGCACCCTGGCGCCGCGCGCACGCCTGGCCGTCACCCTGGTGCTGGCGGTCGGCGCCGGCGTGGGAGAAGGCGAGTACGTCAACCAGGCCGAGGCCGTGAACGCCCTCGGCGCTCCGCTGGCGCCCCCGGCCACGGCGGCGGTGCGCATCGTGCCGGACGCCACCTTCGATTGCCCGGACGTGATCGGCAAGGTGTTCGACGACGCCAACGCCAACGGCTACCAGGACGAGGGCGAGATGGGCCTGCCGGCGGTGCGCCTGGCGACCCCGCGCGGCTTGCTCGTGACCACCGACGCCCAGGGCCGCTACCACGTGCCCTGCGCCGAGCTGCCGGACCCGGACCGCGGCGCCAACTTCGTGATGAAGCTGGACGAACGCACCCTGCCGTCGGGCTACCGCGTCACCACCGAGAACCCGGGCGTGGCGCGCGTCACGCGCGGCAAGGTCACCAAACTGAATTTCGGCGCGGCGATCCACCGCGTGGTGCGCATCGAGCTTTCCGATGCCGCTTTTGAAGAAGGCGGCGACGGCTTGCGCGCGCAGTGGCAACAACAGATCGACACGATGATGGAACAACTCAAGAAGAAGCCCTCGGTGCTGCGCATCGCCTACCAGCGGGGCGCGGCGGGCGAGGAGGCGGCGCGCAGGCGCGTGGCGGCCTTGCGCGACGCGGTGCGTGCGCGTTGGAAGGAACTGGGCGATGCCTATCCGCTCGCGGTCGAAGTGGAGGACGTGCGATGAAACGCGTTTTCCCAACCCTGCCGCGCCGCCGCCCGCTGGCCGTCCTGATCGCCACTGCTTTTGCCTGCCAGGTCGGCGTGGCGCAGGAGCAGCCGGGCGGCCAGGTGCTGAACAACGCCGCCAGCTTCACGGCCGCGCCCCCGCGGTCCGGCGAGCGCGAAGGACGCGAGTTCGATGCGCTTGGAGCGTCAGGCCTGGGCATCCAGGAACGCCGCCGCATGCTGCAGGCGGTGGCGCCGGCTGGCTTACCGACCCAGCAGGCCAGCCTGCAGGACACGGTCGACGGCACCAATTTCGAATCCGGCCGCGCGGTGCTGCTGCCCAAGGCCCGCGGCACGCTGGACGCGCTGGCGGCGCGCCTGCGCGGCAAGCGCGCCCTGCGCCTGGAAGTGGTCGGCCATACCGACAACCAGGGCATCGCCGCGCGCCTGCGCCCGGTGTACCCGGACAACCAGGCGCTGTCGGAAGCGCGTGCGCTGGCGGTCGCGGCCTATCTCCAGACCAGCCTTGGGCTGGAGAGCGGCGCGATCGCAGCGAATGGCCGCGCCGACCGCGAACCGGTGGCCGGCAACGACACGCCTGAGGGCATGGCGCGCAACCGCCGCACCGAGATCCGCGCCTGGTTCGAAGAGGTGATGCAGGAAGCAGCCGCGGCGCCGGCTACCCCGCAGACCCTAGAGACCGTGGTAGTGCGCGACGCCTGCGCGCCTGCGGCCAAGGCCGGCAAGGGCGGCCAGCCGTTCTCGATCAGCGTCGACGGCGAGCCGCTCGACCTCGACAGCGCGCAGCAGGAAGCGGACCGCCAGCGCTGCGTCGACGTCGCGCTCGAACGCGCCGACATCCAGCTGCGCTACGATCCATTGGAGGTGGTGCCCGCGCTGAACGTGTGGCTGGCCCAGGACGCCGCCGTGCGCGGCGCGCCGGTCCGGTTTGCGACCTACACCAACTACGCCTGGTGGCTGCGGCGCGCCGAGATCCGCGTGTTCGCAGCCGGCCAGGACAGCCGCGAGACCCCGCTGGCGGTTGTCCCGGTGACGCCGGGCGCGCAGGCCGAGTGGCAGGCGCCAGGTGATGCGCCCGAGGCGCTGGTCTACCTGCTGCGCGTCTACGACGCCGAGGGCCGCTTCGACGAAACCGCGCCGCGCAAGCTCGCCCTGCTCGAGGGGGCGCCGGTCGGCGTGCCGAAGGAGCGGCGCTACGACGGCTGGGGCGAGAACACCCGCCACCTGCAGAACATCCGCGCCGCCGGCGGCAGCGTGACCGTCAGCGGCGAAGGCATTGCTCCCACCCAGCACGTCGAGGCGCTCGGCGTGCCGGTCCCGGTCGACGCCAAGGGCGCCTTCGCGCTGCGCCAGATCCTGCCTGCCGGTGCGCACGCGGTGGCGGTCTCGGTGCGCGACGCCGACGGCACCGGTTCCACCTTCAAGCGCAACCTGGCGATCGCCGACCGCGACTGGTTCTACGTCGCGGTGGCCGACCTGACGGCGGGCCGCGACCGCACCAGCGGCCCGGCGAAGCTGGTCACCGGCGACACCCAGCACTACGACAACGGCAACTGGATCGACGGCCGCGCCGCCTTCTACGTCAAGGGCAAGGTGCGCGGCGACATGCTGCTGACGGCCAGCGCCGACACCCGCGAAGGCCCGCTGCGCGACCTGTTCTCGAACTTCAGCAGCAAGGACCCGCGCTACCTGCTGCGCAACATCGAGCCGGACAAGTTCTACCCGGTCTACGGCGACGACAGCACGATCGCCGACGATGCGCCGACCTCCGGCAAGCTGTACGTGCGGCTGGCGCGGCAGGACTCGTCCATCATGTGGGGCAACTTCCAGACCGCGTGGACCGGCACCGAGCTGGCCCAGTTCAGCCGCGGCCTGTATGGCGCCAAGCTGGACTGGCAAAGCGCGGACGCCACCACGAGCGGCGAACGCAGCAGCCGCGTCAGCGTCTTCGCCGCCGAGCCGGGCACCCTGCCGGCGCGCGAGGAATTTCGCGGCACCGGCGGCTCGCTCTACTACCTGCGCCACCAGGACCTGACCCAGGGTTCGGAACGGGTCTGGGTCGAGGTGCGCGACCGCGATTCCGGCATGGTGCTGAACCGCAGCGCCTTGACCCCGTCGCAGGACTACGAGATCAGCTACCTCCAGGGCCGCGTGACCCTGCGCGCGCCGCTGTCCTCGATCGCCGAGGCGCGCTCGCTGCTGCAGCAGGGCGGACGCAGCGGCGACCCGGTGCACCTGGTGGTCACCTACGAATACGTGCCGGGATTGACGCGCATCGGCGGCGGCGCCGCCGGCGTGCGCGCCGAGAACTGGTTCGGCGAGCACCTGAAACTGGGTGTCTCGGCCTACCACCAGGGCGAGCGCGAATCGACCCAGGACCTGAAGGCGCTGGACGCGACCGTGCGCTACACCCCCAACACCTGGGTGGCGCTGGAAGCGGCGCGCTCGGACGGCGCCGGCTCGCAGACCTACTCCTCGCTGAGCGGCGGCTTCGACTTCGAGCGCCAGCAAGGCGCGGGTGGCCGCGCCGGCGCGCGCCGGGTGGAAGCCAAGGCGGATCTCGCCGACGTGGGCCTGCGCGGCCAGCTCAAGGGCTACTGGCAGGACCGCGAAGCCGGTTTCTCCGGACCGGGCCAGGTCGCCTTCAACGGCGAAGCCACGCGCCAGCAGGGCGTGTCGGTCAGCGTGCCGCTGGGGCAGCGCAGCGAAGTGGCCGTCAAGGCCGACGAGCGCAATGCCTTCAGCCAGGACCAGCGCGCGGCCGAAGCGGCGCTGCGCCACAAGCTCGACCCGGAGTGGGGCGTGTCGGCGGCGGTGCGGCATGACCGCCGCGACAACCTGGCCGGCGCGAACACGCCGACCGCCAGCCCGCTGCTGAACCAGCAGGGCGGCCGCAGCGACGCGGTGCTGCGCATCGATTACCGGCCGCTGGCGCTGGACGGCGAGCTTGCGAACACGCCGATGGCGGCGCCGGGCGCCGGCGCACGCCGCCGGAGCGCCGACGCCGAAGCGGCCGCCGGCATCGCCGCCGCGCCGGAAGCGGGGCGCGCCTACCGCGACTGGAACCTCTACGGTTTCGTCCAGCGCACCCTGGCGCACGACCTTGGCCGCAGCGAGAACGACCGGGTCGGCGCGGGCGGCGCCTGGCAGGCCAGCAATGCGCTGCGCCTGGGCGCCGAAGTCTCGGGCGGCAGCGGCGGCGCCGGCGGCGAGCTGTCGGCCAACTACCGCGCGTCCGACCGCAGCGACGTCTACCTCGCCTATGCGCTCGAGACCGAGAACCCGGACGTCAACTATGCCGGCCGCCAGGGCACCTTCACCGGCGGCAGCCGCTACCGGGTGTCGGAAGGCGCTTCGCTGTTCGGCGAGACCCGGCGCCAGGACGGCAGCGGGCCGCGCAGCCTGGTGCACGCCTTCGGCGTCGACCTGGCCCCGGCCGAGCACTGGACCGTGGGCGCCAAGGCCGAAGTCGGGACCCTGTCCGACCCGTTCGCCGGCGACCTGCGGCGCCGCGCCGTGGGCGTCTCGGCCTCCTTCCGCGACGCGCGCTGGCGCTTCACCACCGCCCTCGAATACCGCTTCGACCGCAGCGCGGCCGTGGTCGCGGGCGAGGGCGCGTCCGTGGCCAGCGGCGACACCCGGCGCAGCTGGGTGACCCGCAATTCGCTCGGCCTGCAGGTGGACGCCGACTGGCGCCTGCTGGGCAAGCTGAACGTGGCGCGCAGCACGGCCAGCCAGGGCGCCTTCTACGACGGCGACTACACCGAGGCGGTGCTGGGCGCGGCCTGGCGCCCGGTCGCCCACGACCGCTGGAACGGGCTGTTCAAGTACACCTACTTCCACAACCTGCCGTCCTCTGGCCAGGTCGACAACGTGACGAGCGGGGTGCTCGACTACATGCAGAAGAGCCACGTGCTGAACCTGGACGTGACGCACGACCTGCGGCCCTGGCTGGCGGTGGGGGCGAAGTACGGCCTGCGCACCGGCCAGCTGAAGACGACGCGCGGGGAAGGGGAGTGGTTCGACAGCCGCGCGCACCTGACGGTGCTGCGCGCGGACCTGAAGTTCACGCGCGAGTGGAGCGGGGTGGTGGAGGCGCGCCGGCTGGCGGCGAAGGAGGCGGGCGATGCGCGCAAAGGGGCGCTGGTCGGGCTGTACCGGCAGGCGGGGCAGCATGCGAAGATCGGGGTGGGGTACAACTTCACCGATTTTTCGGATGAGCTGACCGATCTGTCGTATCGCAGCCGCGGGTGGTTCATCAACGCGGTAGGGACGTTCTAGCAGGGTGGACGGCTTTGCCGTCCGCGCGTTCAAATCCCTGATGAACTGACGCGCCGCGATTATTCACCGTCTGGTTGAACGCGTGGGCGGAGGACCGCCCACCCTACGAACCCCAGTTCTTCAGCAGTTTCTCGAGCATCGCGATGCGCTTGCGCGTGAAGTAGGCGCGCCAGGCGTTTGCTGACACCTGCGGGTACTTCACCTTGCCGAACGCCACCCAGGCGTCGCGGTAGGCCAGCCAGCTGCGCTGGGTGCGCTGGACGCCTTCGAAGCGGATGGTGCCGTACTGCGGCTCGGGCAGGGCCTTGAGCTGCTTGTAGACGGCATTGAGCCGCGCGTCGAGGCGCGCGAACTCGGCGTCGCCGTCGCGCGGCAAGGCGCCCTTCTCGAAGGCGGCGACCGAGGCGCGCAAGTCCTCGCGCTGGCGCGCTTCTTCCTCGATCGTGAAGGCGGCGCGCGCGGTGCCGCTCAGGTCGACCTCCTCCGTGCTGCGCTGTTCGAAGAAGTCGTGCGCCCGGGTCTCCAACCTGGCGAAGGCCTGCTTCTGCGGTGCGCTCCACGGCGCGATCAGCCTGGCGAAGCCGGCGCCGCGCTTCTGTTCCTTGAGGTCGTTGGCGACCGAGGCGCACCAGCCGCCCATGTAGCCGCTGGTGGCGTCGTCGCAGATGTCGATCGGTTTCCTGTCGCGTCCCGCTTCCATCGCCGCCAGGTGCTCGAGCCGCAGCGCCGTCTCGGCGACCGCGCCGCCGGCCTCGCAGGCGGCCTTGCGCGCCAGCGCATAGTCGCGCGGCACGCCCTGGCCGTTCGCATAGACCATCATCAGCACGCCCTTGTCCTCCTGGAAGGGCAACTGCTCCTCCGTGGCGGCAAGGGCGCATTGGCGGGCGCGTACATGATCGACCGGCGTACCGATGCCGTAGTAGAGTTTGGTCGCCACGCAGCCGGCCAGCTTGCCCTGTTCAGCGGCGGGCGCTCGGTGGGCGGCAGGATAGGACTTGGCGGTCAAGACCTTGCATTGCGCCTCGACGTCGGCAGCGGCGAGCGCGCAGCTGGAGAAGGCCCCGAGCAGGAGGGCGAGCATGGTGTATTTCATGTGCCCCTCAGCGCCGGATCGCATGCAGCCACACCGCGGCGATCCGTTCCACCTCCTCGTAGCCGGGTTCTCCCAGCTGGCCGCCGAAGATGTCAGGATCGAGTTCGTCGTAGCTCCACTGGTCGCACAAGGCGTCCAGCCTGGGCCGCACCGCGTCCAGGAAGGCGTCGCGGCCCGCGCTGATGGCGACGCCCGTGTACAGCATCAGGTGGCCGCCGCGGCGCAGGCGCGCCAGGCTTTCCTCGACGATGCGCACCGACAGTTCCGCGCCATGCATGCCGCCGCCGTGGCGGTAGGGCAGCTCGCTCGGGTCGAGCACGTAAGGCGGGTTCGAGACGACCAGGTCGAAGTCGCCCTCGACACCATCGAACAGGTCGCTGCGCGCGGCGGTCAGGTTGTCCAGGCCCGCCAGGCGCGCGTTCTGCACCGTCAGGGCCAGGGCGCGGGTATTGATGTCGGCGCCCACCACCTCGGCATGCGGGAAGGCGCGCGCGATCGCCAGCGCGCCGGCGCCGCCGCCGCAGCCGATGTCGATCGCGCGCGAGGGGCCGGCGCCGAGCCAGGGAAAGGCGCGCGCCATGGTGCCGACGAAGCGGTAGGTGTCGGGGCCGAAGAACACCGAATCATCGTCGCTGGTCGGGTAGGCCGAGTGGAACACCAGCAGCTCGTCGTGGTAGACCGGCAGGGTCGATGCGCGCAGCGCCGAGCGCCACAGCTGGCCGTCCTGTTCCAGGATACGCGCCTCGCGCATCAGCGCCAGCAGCTCGGGCGCGACCTCGCTCTCGGCGAAGGGGCGACTCCAGCCGAAGATGCCGCGCAGGTCGCCGGCCCGCTCATTGCCCGGACGGCGGTTGATGCGGCGGTGGGTCGAAGGCGACACCGTCATGAAACGGTAACCCTGGTCGCGTAGATAGTGGCCGAGCGCAAGCAGGGCATTGGCGTGGGGAGTGCTCATGGCGACAGGGTCGCATGGGTGCATCCGGTGTACTGTACGGTAGCGAACCTAGATGAATGCATGGCGTTTGGAAATTTCCACCGCTATGTGAATATTCGAACATACCTGTGGACGGACGACGACCATACTGGTCTTCACGCGATCACGTCAAACCAAGGGGAGAGAATCATGTCGAACAAGGACGGCGCATCCGCGGCCAGCCGCATCGCACGCGAACTCGAGCGTGAACGGCGCGAGCGCGAACTGCTCGACGAAGCGCGGGCGCGCCTGGATGCGCAGGACGAATTCCGGACCAAGGATGCGCGCGAGCGCATGGATACCTGCTCGCTCAAGCGCCCCCAGGGGCGCTGAGGAGCACTGAACAAGGAGCACACATATGCGGTGGGAAGGCGATCGGCAGAGCGACAATGTGGAAGACCGCCGGGGGCAGGGCGGCGGTGGCGGATTCGGGGGCTTCGGCGGACGCACGGTCGGGATCGGCACCCTGGTGATCGCCCTGGTGGGCGGCGCCATCTTCGGCATCGATCCGCGCACCATCCTGGCCCTGCTGGGCGGGGGCGGCGGCCCGGTCGCGGTCCAGCAGGCGCCGCGCAGCAGCCAGCAGGGTGCGCCCGCCAACGACCGCGAAAGCCAGTTCGTGCGCACCACCCTGGCCTATACCGAGGATGCCTGGACCCAGGTCTTCGCCAGCCAGGGCGCCCAGTACCGGCCGGCCCGGCTGGTGCTGTTCGAGAACGCCACCGACACCGGCTGCGGCACGGGCCGCAGCGCCACCGGCCCCTTCTATTGCCCGGCCGACAGCACCGTCTACATCGACCTGAGCTTCTTCCGCCTGATGCAGCAGCGCTTCAACGTCGCCGGCGAATTCGCCCAGGCCTACGTCATCGCGCACGAGGTCGGGCACCACGTGCAGAACCTGCTGGGTGTCTCGGACCAGGTCCACGACGCCCAGCAGCGCGCCTCCGAGAAGCAGGGCAATGCGCTGTCGGTGAAACTGGAACTGCAGGCCGACTGCTTCGCCGGGGTCTGGGCCAACCGCAGCAACCAGCGTGAACAGATCCTGGAGGCGGGCGACGTCGAGACCGCGCTGGCCGCGGCCACCGCGATCGGCGACGACGCCCTGCAGCGCCAGTCGCAAGGCACCGTCGTGCCCGATTCCTTCACCCACGGCAGCTCGGCCCAGCGGGTGCGCTGGTTCACGCGCGGGCTGGAGAGCGGCCAGGTCGAGCAATGCAATACCTTCGAGGCGCGCCAGTTGTAGGACAGATGCTCGTAGCAGCCAGGTAGCCGGAAAATCCGGCAAAAAGGCCCCGTTCGTTTCCGTGCGCGTATCGCCTTCGTCCCGGTTTTGACTTAACGTTTCCACGTCGGCCCGCCCAGGTGGCGGGCCTCGTGCATCCTGTCAAGAACACTTTCGAGGAGGAGTTATGCTGGCAATGAACTACCGCGGGCCCTACCGTGTCCGCGCCGAACAGAAGCCCGATCCCGTCATCGAGCACCCGGGCGACGCCATCGTGCGCGTGACCCGCGCCTGCATCTGCGGTTCGGACCTGCATCTCTACCATGGCCTGGTGCCCGACACCCGCGTCGGCCACACCTTCGGCCACGAGTTCATCGGCGTGGTGGAAGAAGTCGGCCCCGGCGTGCAGAACCTGAAGGTCGGCCAGAAGGTGCTGGTGCCCTTCAACCTGTTCTGCGGTTCCTGCTTCTTCTGCGACCGCGAACTGTTCGGCAATTGCCACAATACGAATCCGCAAGCCACCGCCGTGGGCGGCATCTACGGCTACTCGCACACCGCCGGCGGCTACGACGGCGGCCAGGCCGAGTTCGTGCGGGTGCCGATGGCCGACGTCGGCCCGATGGTGATCCCCGACGACCTGCACGACGACGACGCCGTGCTGCTCACCGATTGCGTGCCGACCGGCTACCAGGCGGCGGAAATGGGCGACATCCAGGAAGGCGATACGGTGGTCGTGTTCGGCGCCGGCCCGGTCGGCATCTTCGCCGCCAAGTCGGCCTGGCTGATGGGGGCGGGGCGGGTGATCGTGGTCGACCACGTCGACTACCGCCTCGAGTTCGTCAAGCGCTATGCCCAGTGCGAGGTGGTCAATTTCAAGGAAGTGCGCGACATGGCCGAGCACATCAAGAAGATGACGGACTGGATGGGCGCCGACGTCTGTATCGACGCGGTCGGCTGCGAGGCGGCCGGCAATGCGATGCAAACCTTTACTGGCGTCTACACGATGATGCAGGCCGGCGCCGCCACCGTGCTGCACTGGGCCATCAACTCGGTGAGGAAGGGCGGCAACGTCTCGATCGTCGGCGTCTACGGCCCGACCTTCAATGCGGTCCCGATCGGCAATGCGCTGAACAAGGGCCTGACCCTGCGCATGAACCAGGCCAGCGTGCGCCGCCACCTGCCGCGCCTGATCGAGCACATCCGTGAGGGCCGCCTGAATCCGAAGGAGATCATCACCCACCGGGTGCCGCTGGAGGAGGTGTCGGACGCCTACCACATCTTCTCGAGCAAACTCGACAATTGCATCAAGACCGTCCTGATTCCACCCAGCGCCAACCAGGTAAAAGCGGTCTCGGCCAGCGCACTGCATTAAGGAGCGAACATGGAAGCACGTAACGACGTCACCGAACACCAGCACCATCACCACCACGGGCATGACCACGGCCACGGCCACGTCCAGCAGCACCCGGGCCAGGGCCACATCGCGCCGCGCCGTCCCTCGCGCGCCGAGCTGCAGCACATCCAGGGCTGGGGCGCCGACCTCGACCGCAAGAACCGCCCCGGCGTGCCGATGGAACGCACCCCGCCGCGCTTCATCCACCAGCCCGGGGGCGACCTCGAGCAGCAGCGCGAAAAGGTCGAGGTGCTGGTCTCGACCGAGCGCCCCGGCATCACGCCGATCTTCGGCACCGTCCAACCGCCCTCGGGCCTGTCCGGCATGATCCGGCGCCTGGCCTTCAAGTCCAGCGAAAACGACGTGCGCCACTGGCTGCTGCTGCTGCTGGCCGACCGCGTCAACGTGGTCGAGGGCGTGGCCGAGGACCTGGCGCGCGGCCACATCCCGAACATCCTGGGCGAGATGGGCATCAAGGCCGAGATGAAGCACAACCCGCAGGGGCTGGCGAAGAAGGCGCTGGTCGCCGGCGCGGTGCTGGGCGCAGCCTGGTATCTGCTGAGCCGGCGCGACGACGACGACGGTTATCGTCACGATCCGTACGCGCGCGAGCGCCACTACCGCCGTTGATCTTGTAGAGTCGGCGATCCTTCGCCCACGCGTTCAACTACACGGTGCCAAGACGCTGTGCGTCTGCTCACCATATCGTTGGACGCGCGGACGGCGTAGCCGTCCACCCTACGAAAACATTTGCGCCTGAGCAAAAAGTTTCCGTAGAGCTCGTCCACACTGTCCGATGCGCGGTCCATTCCTGGGCCGCGTCCACACGGACGGAGACGAGATGACCCCGCACACCACCTTCCCGGCAGCGCTGTTCGCAGCCCTGCTGCTGGCGCCCCTGGCTGCCCCGGCGGCGCCCATGATGAGCCCGCCGACGACGCTGAGCGCCAAGGCGAAATCCTCCGTCCTCGCCCAGCTGGCGGCACGGCGCCAGGCCAAGGGCCTCGACGCCGACCACCACTACCGCATCACCGCCCAGCATCCCGGCGCCGGCGGCACCCAGGTGCTGCGCGCGGCCCATACCTGGAAAGGCCTGCGCGTGTTCGGCTCCGACTCCGTGATCGTGCTCGACGCCAAGGGCAAGGTGCTGTCCGAGACCGCGTCCGAGCGCCGCCAATTCCTCGGCACCGGCAGCGCCAACCGCCTGGGCGCGCTGACCGCCAGTTTCAATGTCGTGCCGCAGATCACGGCGAAGGCCGCGATCGTCGCCGCGCTGGCGAGCTTGCCGGCCGGCGCCGTCAACGTCGTGAAACCCCAGGCCGAACTCCTGATCTGGCCGGTGATGCGGCTGCAGCGCGTGGTCGGCGCCGGCGCCAAGCTGGAAGAAGAACTGAATGCCGTCGACGTGCAGGACGTGGTCGAGCGCTACGAACTGGCCTGGCTGGTGCGCACCCGCATGCGCATGGGCGAGCAGCCGGTCTACCACGACACCATCGTCAGCGCCCGCGACGGTGCGATACTCGATCGCTGGAACATGCTGCAGACGGTCACTGGGGTCGGAAAAAGCCAGTACAACGGCGAAGTGCCGCTCAGCACCACCCTGAAGGATGGCCAGTACCAGCTGCTCGACCCGGAACGCGGCAAGGGCGGGACCTTCGGCGCCATGGCCATCACCAACGCCAACAACGGCACGAGCGGCGGCAAGGTCTACACCAACGCCACCAATATCTGGGGCGACGGCAAGCAGTTCGTCGAAGGCGGCAGCACCACGGGCCCGAACGGCCAGACCGCGGCCGTGAACGCCATGTGGGGCCTGATGAACACCTACGACGCCCTGAAGAACGTGCTCGGCTGGCGCTCGCTCGACGGCCGCGACACCGCCACCTACATCGCCGCCCACGTCAACCGCGGCTACGACAACGCCTACTACAGCGACACCTGCCGCTGCATATTCATCGGCGACGGCACCTATTTCACCAGCCTCGGCGCGATCGACGTGATCGGCCACGAGATGGGCCATGGCGTGACCAACGCCACCTCCGATCTGGTGTACTCGGGCGAGTCGGGCGGCCTCAACGAGTCGGCCTCGGACATCAACGGTGAAGTGGTCGAAGCCTACGCCCGCGCCGGCGGCAAGGGCGAGGTGTTTCCGGAAGAGGGCAACGACTGGCAGCTGGGCACCGAGATCAGCAAGAACGCGACGCCGCTGCGCTGGATGTTCAAGCCCAGCAAGGACGGCAGCAGCCCCGACGCCTGGAGCACGGCGCTGCGCCGCCTCGACGTCCACTACAGCAGCGGCCCCAACAACCGCATGTTCTATTTCCTGGCCAAGGGTTCGCGCATGGATGCCGCGGGCGACTACCACAGCAAGTACCTGGTCAAGCAGCCGCAGGCGATGACCGGCATCGGCGTCGACAAGGCCTACCGCATCTGGTTCCACGCCAACACCACCAAGTTCACTTCATCCACCAACTACGCCGACGCGCGCGCCAAGATGATCCTGGCGGCGGAAGAACTGTACGGCAAGGACAGCCGCGAATCCGTCGCCGTCCAGCGCGCCTACGCCGCCATCAACGTCGGCGCCGACATCGACGAGCCCGTCCACGAAGGCAATTAAGGGGTGACGGTGTCCGCCATCAGGGGATAGGGATTGACCGGCGTGCCTTTCCACCATTGCTTTTCGGGCGTGAGCTCGAACATGGCGAAGTGCAGGTGCGGGGCGTTGGGGTCGGAGTTGCCGGTCACGCCGACATAACCGAGCAGCTGGCCGCGCTTGAGTTCCATGCCTTCCTTGATGCCGTCGGCGTAGCGGTCCAGGTGGGCGTAGTAGTAAGCGTAGCGGCCGCTCGGGTCGAACTGGTAGAGGGTGGTGCCGCCCGGCTTGCTCTGGAAGAGTTTTTCGATCTTGCCGTCGGCCACCGCCAGCACCGGCGTGCCTTTGGCGGCCATGATGTCGAGCGCCTCGTGCTGGCGCTGCTTGCCGCGCGGCTGGTCGTAGGTGTCGGTCAGGCCGGCGGTCTTGATGCCCTGGACCGGGACCAGCAGCTTGCCCGTGCCGGCCGCGGCCGCTGCGGCGTCGGCGGGGCTTGGCGGCGCATCGGCGGCCGGCAGGTCTTGCGAGGGACGCAGCGGCAGGTCGAGCGTGGATAGATCGGCCTCGACCAGCGGCGCGCCCGGCAATTGTCCCTCGATCTGCGATGCCGGCACGCCAGTCACGCCGGATACGCCGGGCGGCGGCGCGGCGGCCACCACCGGCGCCGGATCGTCCGGCACCGCGCGCAGGATGAGGAACAGGGCGCCGGCGCCGAACAGCACGCCGAGCAGGAAGGTCATGATCGATCGCATCGTATCCTCCGTCAGCTCAGGCTCGGGTTCTCAATAATCAACTTTCCAGCACGACCTCGGTGCCGGCCGCCACCGCCGCCGCCACTTCCGCCGCGCTCCAGTTGGTCAGGCGGATGCAGCCGTGCGACTCGGTCTTGCCGACGTGGCCCGGCACCGGGGTGCCGTGGATGCCGTAGTGCTCCTTGGATAGGTCGATCCAGACCACGCCGACCGGATTGTTCGGGCCCGGCTGGACCTGGGCTTTCTTGTCGCCCGGGTTCGCATCCCAGAACAGCTTCGGGTTGTAGTGGTAGACCGGGTTGGCATGCACGCCGTTGATCTTCCAGGTGCCCACCGGCAGCGGGTCGTTCGAGCTGCCGGTCGAGGCCGGATACTGGGCCAGCAGGCTGCCGGCCTCGTCGTACAGCTGCAGCACCTTGGCTTCATCCTTGACCACGACCTTGGCCGCGCGCGCCAGCGGCGCCAGGCCGCCCACGTTCGGGACCACGATCTGCTCGCCGGCGCGGCTGAAATCCTTGCCGGGGTTCAGGCGCTGGAGCAGGGCCGGGCTGGCGTGGAAGCGTTCGCCCAGGCCCTCCAGCACGCTGGCGTAGCCGAGCGCCGGCAGTTTCGCCTTTTCCATCATGTTGTCCGGGATCGGGCGGAAGGGGCCGGCCACGTCCGCCTGTTCCAGGGTGTAATTGGCCAGCGGCGGCGTCGCATCCGTATTCAGCGCGGTCCAGGTGGCGTCGTCGAGCTTGCCGGTGACCGGCAGGCGGCGCGCGGCCTGGAAGGTGTTCAGGGCCTGGCGCATGTTGGAACCGTAGGCGCCGTCGATCTCGCCGGGCGAGAAGCGCGCGCGGTCGAGCAGGACCTGGGCGTGCAGCAGGCGTTCGAATTCCGCCTGTTTCGCGGCGGCCGGGTCGACCGGCGCGGCGGCCTGCCGCTGCACGGCAGCGGGTTGCTGCATCGGGGCGGCTTGCTGCGCCTGGGCGAAGGGAAGGGCGCCGATCAGGGCGGCGAACAGAAGGGGGGCGGTGCGTGTGGTTTTCATCTTAGTTTCCTGCAACTTGCTTTTGGAAACTTCAGCTTAGTAGCGGCGGGGGGCGGGGTCTGTGCGTGAACGAACTCAAGCAATCGCGCCTGACAACGCTACAATTGCGCCATGAGCCTTCACACCATTGTGCTGCATCCAAGTGGCTTGCGCTTCGCGGCGGACGATCGCACGCCCTTGCTGCTGGCCGCGGAAAGCGCCGGCATCGACCTGCTCAGCTCCTGCCGCAACGGCACCTGCCGCACCTGCATCTGCCGCCTGCGCAGCGGGACGGCCACCCACCTGATCGCGTGGCCGGGACTGTCCTTCGACGAGAAGCGCGAGGGCTACATCCTGCCCTGCGTGGCGGTGGCGCAGGGCGACCTCGAGATCGAGGCGCCGCTGGCGCGCCGGATCGCCTTCGATTGAACCTTACTGGGCCATCAAGGCCGGGAGGATATGGGTGGTGAGCAGTTTCTCGCTGTTCGGATGGGCGCCGCGCATCCCGAAGTTGGTGGTGGTGATGACCACCACCGCATCCTGCTCCGGCAGCACGAACACCTTGTTGCCGCCCATGCCGGACATGCCGAAGGTGGGCACGGTGCGCTCCCCGGCCTTGAACGGCTGCAGCCACCACAGGTAGCCATAGTCGATGTTGTCGCGCGCATTGGCGTGCGGCGCGATCGAACGCTCCACCCAGGCCTCCGAGATCACCCGTTTACCCTCCCATGTGCCGCCGTTCAGGTAGAGCTGGCCGAGCTTGAGCAGATCGCGGCTGCGCAGGCCGAGGCCGCCGCCGGTCATGCCCGCGCCCAGCGGCTGCAGCTGCCAGTGCACGGCCGCGATGCCGAGCGGTTTGAACAGCACCTCGTCGGCGAAGGCTGCCACGCTGCGCTTCGTCGCGCGCTCCAGGATCGGGCCGAGCAGGGTCACGCCGGCGGTGCAGTAGCTCCAGGCGCGGCCGTAAGGCTGCTTGTCGGGCTTAGGCGTCCATTCCGGGTAGCCCTTGATCGGCAGGTCGAGGTAGAAGCGGCTCCAGTCCTCGACCAGGTACATGCGTTCCTCGTTGCCGCGCGAGTACTGGTTGTCGTCGTCGCATTCGAGCATGGAGCTCATGGTGAGCAGGTCTTCCACTACGATGCGGCTTTTACGCGGGTCGGGATTCGCGAGCGGCTGGCGGTCCTTGAAGAAGGGCAGGATCGGTGTGTCCAGCTTCAACAGCTTGCGGTCGACCGCCGCGCCGACCAGGATGCCGGCCACCGTCTTGCCGACCGAGCGCGTGTTGCGCAGCGCGTCCGCGCCATCCGCATCGAAGTACTGCTCGTAGACCACGCGCCCGTGCTGCGACACCACCACGCTGGTGATCTGCTGGTAGGTTCCGGCCTTGACCTCCTTCGTCAGCGCATCGAAATCGGCGGCGCCCGCCCCGAATCCCACGGCGAGCAGCGCCGCCGCCATCGCATATCGAACCATGAGTCTCACCCCTTGTACTGGAAAGCGGCCAGCTTAGCCGGCCAGCAGCGGCACTGTCTTGTATCCTTGAAACATGGCGCGGCGCCAGGCGCCGGGCGGCATGCCGAAGCGCCGGCGGAAGGCGTGGGTCATGTGGCTTTGGTCGACGAAGCCGGCCTCGAAGGCGATGTCGGACATGCTGCGCCCCGGCTGGCGCAGAAGAATGCAGGCGCGCTCGATGCGGCGCCAGCGCAGCAGTTCGCCGGGCGAACAGCCCAGCGCCTCGCGGAACACGCGCGCCAGGTGTACCGGATGCACGCCGGCGCTGGACGCCACGTCGCCGATGGAGAGCCCGGCGTCGCCCGCGCTGTCCATCACGGCCTGGTAGGCATGGTGCATCCACGCTGGCGGCCGGCGCGCGCCCGAGCGTGGCGCCGTCCGGGTGTCGGTTGCGGCCAGCAGTTCCCACACGCTCGATTCGAGCCAGGCGGCGTCGGGCGCGCCGTGCATTTCGCGCGCCAGCGAAAAGGCGGTGCGCAGGCAGGGCGTACGCTGCAGGTAGCTGGCGTTGGCGGGGATGCCGCGCAGCGCGCCGTCCGCGTCGAGCCGGGCCGGATCGATCGAGATCGCCATGAAGCGCCCCTGGCCGCCCAGGAAGCGGTCACGGTGCACGGTGCCGGGCGGGTTGTAGACGAGCGCCGGGGCGGGCGCGAATTCCGGGGCGCCCTGCGCGATCGACAGGTAGGTGCCGGCGAGCACCAGCACGAAGTGGGCGTCGACGTGCATGTGCTCGCGCACCTCGTGTTCGGGCGCGCTGGCCTGCAGCACGCTGATGTCGAACACGCCTCCTTGCCTGCGGTCCTGCAGGTCCCCGTAGAACTGGCTGGGCAGGAAGCGGACCGTCATCGCCTACCTTGCGGGCGCCATCCCGAGCGCGGTTTCGATCACCTCCAGCACGCGCGGCCAGGCGGGCGAGCTGGCGGCCACTTCGTCGTAGTGGCTGGCGCCAGGCAGGATAACGACTTCCGCCGCGTCGCCGAGCTTGCGCACCCGCGCCGCGTAATCGTGCGCGACGCGCGGTGGCGAGATCGTGTCGAATTCGCCCGTGACGAGCCAGGTTCGGCTGCCGTTCGGCGCCAGCTCGGCCGCATTGGTGTCGACGAACACGTCCGGGCGTTCCCTGGAAGGCGTACCGGCCAGTTCCACGGTATCGCGCCCGCAGCTTTCCTTGATCAGCGCCGCCTCGTTGCGCAGGTCGGCCAGGCCGCCGAGGCTGACCACGTTCGGCATCGGCAGCGGGTTGGCGCGGTACAAGGGACTGCCGGCCGGGATCCTGGCGCGGCCCGCCATCCACTGCACCAGCTGGCCGCCGGCCGAGTGGCCGACCGCGACCATGCGCTTCAGGTCGAGCTTGCGCGCCGGGGCCTGGCCGGCCAGCAGCTCGAGGGCCGCGTGCATGTCCTGGTAGGTGCCGGGATAGCCGCCGCCGGGCTCGTCGCTGCGGCGGTATTCGACGTTCCACACCGCGATCCCGCGCGCGGCCAGGGCGCCGGCCATATTGCGCAGCTGGGTGATGCCGCCGAACTTGCTGGTCCAGCAGCCGCCGTGCACCAGCACCGCGACCGGGAACGGGCCTGTACCCGCCGGCAGGAACAGTTCGGCGTACTGCGAGGGCGCGGGGCCGTAGGCCAGGTGGGCGGTCGGGGCGGGGCCGCTCAGGGCCAGGTATTCGTCGAGTTTCATCGGCTTTGGTTCGGCGGCGAAGGCGGCTTGCATGCCGGCGCAGAGGAGCAGGGCCGGCAGAAGGCGGGTCAGTTTCATGGTCGGCAACAAAATGGCTGGGCATCTACTATAGCCGAGCTTGGGCTTTGGTAAAACAAGTGCCGCGCACGATTGAAAGCCGGCGCCGGGCATCCATGCTAGGCTGGCGCCAACCATGTTCGCATAGGAGGAATCACGATGAGCCAATCGAAATCGGGCGGCAGCCAGACCAACAAGCAATCGGACAACCTGTCGGAACAAGACCTGGCCAAGCAGCGCGCCGGCAAGGCCGACAAGAGCAGCCACGACCACATGTCGCGCCAGAAGGCCGGCAAGGACGAGGGCGCGGGCGGCGGCGCCAAGCAGAAGGCAAGGCGCTGAAGAGGCCGGCCATGACCTCGACACCAGAGCAGCGCCTGCACAGCACGCCGGACCCGGAAGCGCCGGAGCGCCAGCCGCCCGACCCGAAGCCGCCGGTCCCCGATGACGTCCCCGATCCGACCAATGCGCCGGTCGAGGAACCCGGCTTTACCGATCCGCCGATCCGGGCCGACTGATCCGGCGGACGTAGAAAATCAAAAGCGCCTGCCGCATTCCTGCGGCAGGCGCTTTTTTCACGATGGATGGGTCAGGCGCCCTGGCTGCCCTGGGGTACGTCCTTCTGCCCGTCCTTGCGGGGCAGGGGAGGAATCTCGCGGATCATTGCTTCGGTTTCATGCTGCCCCGGCGATTTCTCGCCGCTGCCGATGTCGGCCTCGTCATACAAGGGGCGCCCTTGCGCCGCGGGATCGACTTTGCGAGTCGGGTCATTCATTGCTGTGCTCCGGTGGTTGTCGATGTCCCATGATCCTAGCAGGGCAACCCCGCATCCGGCGCGCGCCTGCCGTGCAGCAAGGATGCAACAAAAGCCGGGTCGACGCGTGTCATGGCGCCGCCACGTGCGCGGCCTAGAATGGACCGGTTCACCTCACCGCACGGAGTCCGACATGGGCCACACCCTGTACAACACCATCCGCCTGGGCCGCGGCAGCCGCGGCCTGAAGCGTCGCGCCAGCCTGGCGCTGGCCTGCGGCCTGGCGGCGGCCGGCATCGCCTGGCTGGCCCTGCGTTGACCTCGGCCGGCGCGCCGTATACCATGCGCGCCTTGGCCTATGTGAAAGCAGGAATGAAAAACGAACAACTGACGACGGACGAATACGACGCCCTGGAACTGGTCCGCCGCGGCGTGAAGCGCGACAATCCGGGCGCCTGCGTCGGGCGCAACCTGAAGAAACTCTCGGGTCTGAAGATGATGCAGGTGGGGCGCGACGGCCGCATCGCGCTGACGGAGAAGGGCCAGCAATTGCTGTTCCTGCGCCGCTGCGTGCAGACCATGAAGGCACTGGCGAACGATCCGATGGCGCCGGTCGACGCCGACGTCGGGCGCTTCCTCAGCATCAAGTCGCACATCGCGGCGCTCGACGGCGGCGGCCACGCGCTCACCGACAAGGGGCGCGAATCGCTGGAAGACATCCAGCGCAACGAAGGGGCGGGACGCTAGTCAGCGTCGCCGGGCATGCCGTCCGCCTTCAGTTGTTCAGTTGGCGCGGCGGCGGTTCGGGTAGACCAGCACCCGCACGGCCACTTCGGCCGGCACGTTCATCGTCGCCAGGAATTCGGCCGCGCGTTGCAGGCCGAGGGTCGGGACCGAGGCCACCGCCTGGTTGATCAGGTCGCGGGTGCGGGTGTCGAGGCGCTTGTGGCGCACCTTGTCGGCGGCGGGAGCCAGCTCACCCAATTCATTCATCATCATAAATATCCGTATGTCCAGGATTGCAAAAGAGACACGGCTATTTTAAAACGAACAATATTCAAATAGCCATCAATAAATGGCTTCCTAGTAGTTTTACTAGAGAAATTGTGCGTTAATCCCCCACGGATGGGGGCGAATCATCGATCACACGGGCAGCGCTACCGCCTCGGCCGTCTCTGGAATCGCGGGCGGAAGGGCGCGGCGCTGGCGCAGCAGGGCTTCGAAATCGTCCGGCGCCAGCGGCTTGCTGAAGTAGTAGCCCTGCATCTCGTCGCAGCCGTGGCTGCGCAGGTAGTCGAGCTGTTCCAGCGTTTCGACGCCCTCGGCGATCACTGCCAGCTTCAGGTTGTGGGCCAGCGCGATGATCGAGGTGACGATGGCGGCGTCGTTGGCGTCGTGGGTGATGTCCGCAACGAAGGAGCGGTCGATCTTCAGCACGTCGATCGGGAAGCGCGACAGGTAGGAAAGGCTCGAGAAGCCGGTGCCGAAGTCGTCGATCGACAGGTTCACGCCCAGCGACTTCATGCGGTGCAGCAGCTCCACCGCCGGCGTCACGTCGCTCATGAACAAGCTCTCGGTCAGCTCGATCTCCAGGCATTCCGGGTCCAGCGCGGTGTCGACCAGCACCGCTTCCAGGCCGGTGATCAGGTCGGCGGCGCCGAACTGGCGCGCCGACAGGTTGACCGCTACCCGCAGCCGGCCCAGGCCCGCATCCTGCCAGGCCTTGTTCTGGGCGCAGGCGGTGCGCAGGACCCAGGCGCCGATCTGCACGATCAGGCCGGTCTCCTCGGCGATGCCGATGAAGCGGTTCGGCGGCACCATGCCCAGTTCCGGATGCTTCCAGCGGATCAGCGCTTCCATGCCGACGATCTGTCCGGTCTTCAGGTCGACCTGCGGCTGGTAGTGCAGCACGAACTCGTTGCGCTCCAGGGCGTTCCTCAGCGCGCCCTCGATGCGCACGCGTTCCAGCGACTCCTCGTTCATGGCCGGGGTGTAGAACTGGAAGTTGTTGCGGCCCATCTTCTTGGCGCTGTACATCGCGATGTCGGCGTGCTCGATCAGGCTGTCGGCCGGCGTGCCTTCGCTCGGGTACACCGCCACCCCGATCGAGCAGGTGACGAAGAATTCCTTGGTGCCGAGCATCACCGGCTGGGCCACCGAATCCATCACCCGCTGCACGATGTCGCCGGTGAGCGGCTCGTCGTGGTGTTCCGACAGGATCACCACGAATTCGTCGCCCGACAGGCGCGCCACGGTGTCGGTGTCGCGCAGCGAGGACGAGAGGCGCGCCGCCACCGTCATCAGGAGCACGTCGCCGGCCTTGTGGCCCATCGAGTCGTTGACGAACTTGAAGCGGTCGAGGTCGATCAGCATGACCCAGATCGGGCGGCCGTTGCGGTTGGCGTAGGCGATCGCCTGGCTCAGCCGGTCCTGCAGCAGCGAGCGGTTCGGCAAGCCCGTCAGGGCGTCGTGCTGGGCCACGTGGTGCACGCGCTGCTCGGTGAGCTTGCGTTCGGTGATGTCGCTGCCGGTGCCGCGGTAGCCGGTCAACTGGCCGGCGTCGTCGAACACCGGCTGGCCGTTGACGCAGAACCAGCGGGTGTCGCCGTGCTCGTCGACGGTGCGGTATTCGAGGTTGGCGAAGGGTTCCTGGGCCCTGACCTGGGCGATGTGGGCGCGCCCGCTGTCGCTGTCGAGCAGCGAAGGCACGAATTCCCAGCGGGTCTTGCCGATCAGGCCTTCGACCGCGATGCCGGCCTTTTCGGTGAAGCCGCCGGTGACCATGGTGAAGCGCAGCTCGCGGTCCTGTTCCCAGTACCAGTCCGAGGACATCGACACCAGCTGGCGGAACCGCTGCTCGCTCTGCTGCAGGGCGCGCTCGGCGCGCTCGCGCGCCGCCACGTCCTCGACCAGGCGGCGGTTGGTGCGGCGCAGGTCGGCGGTGCGCTGGCGCACCAGCTGCTGGACCTTGCGCGCGCGCTGGCCGGAGGCCTGCACGAAGGCGGCGCCCAGCAGCGTCATCAGGATGCCGCCGATCAGCAGCGAGGTCGAGGCCATGTGGTCGGCCAGGAAGGGACGGGCGGCGCCGGCCACCTCGACCCGCCAGGTCTTGCCGGCCACGCGCAGGATGTCGGCGCTGCGGCTGCTGTGGGCGGGCGCCAGCAGGCGGTCGAGCCAGCCGCCGGGATTCGCCGCCGCGGGGCCGGTGTCGCCGGTGGAGAACAGCAGGGCGCCGCGTTCGGCGGTCTCGCCCGCGTAGACCGACACCGCGATGTCGCGCGAGGCGTCGCGCGCATCCAGCAGGCCGGCGTTGTCGAGCGCGGCGCGCACCAGTTCCGGGCCGCGGATCACCACCGCGGTGTCCCCCAGCAGCATGCCGTGGCGGTCCAGCACCGGCATGATCAATTCGAAGGCCGGCTGCGGCCGGGCGTCCTGGGCCAGCTGGAACAGGCTGGTCGCGGCCACGCGGCCTTCGCCGCGCGCCACTTCGAGGGCGCTCATCACCTCCACGTTCTCGGTGATGTTCAGGCCGAAGGCGCGCTCGTTGCCGGCCATCGGCTCGATGTAGTCGACCACGTGGTAGCGCGCGCGCTGCGGCGCCACCGCCAGGCCGGCGCCGTCCGGGCGCAGTTCGGTGAACACGGTGCCGGGGCGGATCCGGCTCAGCTCGGCCTCGACCGCCACGCGGGCATTGCCCGCCACCGAACGGTGGAAGCAGAAGGCCTGGATGTAGCGATGGCGCTGCAGCAGGGCGGCGGTGAAATCGCGGAAGCCGTCGCGGCTGACCGGCTCGCCGCGCGCGAACAGCTGGTTGGTGACGGTCAGCACCTCGACCGCCTGCTCGATGCCCTGGCGCACGGCCGCCACGCGCTCGTCCGAGCGCTGGCCGAAGCTGAGCGCCATATTGTCGTACTCGAGGTGGCTCACGCCCAGGAACAGGGCGCCGGACGCGGCCAGGCCGCCCCCGAGCGTGAGGGCCGCCGCGAGGGTCAGCGACAGGGGCAGGCGGCGAGACATCGGTGCGGGTCTATCCAATAGGTCGGTATGAAAAGGCTTGCCAACAGGCATTAGTACGGGAAGTGTGTCACAAGGGGGCCGGGTTCGGCAAACGAAATGTCTCATTCCGCCCAATGAGGGAACAGCACTATCGCCTGCGCCGGGCCAGCCAGGCCAGCAGCAGGCGCGCCAGCAGCCGGTTGCACCAGCCGCTTCCGAGTCCCCGGTTGCGCAGGGTGTCGCGCAGCAGGCGCAGGGCGCGCCCCGGGCTGCCGTCCGCGCGCGCCGGGCGCTGGGCGAATACGATCGCATTGCTGCCGGCGATGCCGGACAGCCAGCACAGGGCGCCGTCGAAGGCCAGTTCCAGGCGTTGCAGCGCAGTCACATAGCCAGGATCGTCACTGAGCATGTTCGCCACCAGCACGCCGCCGGGGGCCAGCGCGCGCCGGCAGTCGGCGTAGAAGGCGCTGCTCGCCAGCGCCGGCGGCGCGCCGTCCGGGCCGAAGCCGTCGACCAGCAGCACGTCGATGCTGCCGGGCGCGGCCAGCGCCAGCCAGGCCGCGCCGTCGGCGTGCAGCACGCGCAGCCGGGCGTCGTCGGGCGGCAGCGCGAACCGTTCGCGCAGGGCGATCACCTCCAGGCGCTGCTCCAGCACCGTCATGGCGGCGTCCGGCAGGTGGCGGTGGCAGAACTTCGCCAAGGAGCCGCCGCCCAGGCCCACCATCACGATGCGGCGCGGACGCGGCTGCAGGAGCACGAAGCACATCATCGCGCGGGTATAGGCCAGCACCAGCGCGGTGGGACGCGACAGCCGCATCGCGCTCTGGATGTCGCCCGGCGTGAACTCGAGGGTGCGGCGGTCGCCCTCGGTGCGTACGATCGGAGGTGGGAGCATGGCCGCAGTATAGGGCAGCTCCCTGGCGGCCCCGCGCCAACTTGTTGTAGGGCATCCCTTTCTGATAAGCTGATCATTCGAACAAGCGTGCCCGGGCTGCCGCAACGTTCCAATGATCGAGATGCCGACTTCTTCATGACGAACCTGGACGCAACCACGATGGTGCTGGTGCTGGCCCTGGGCAACCTGGCCCTGTGCGCGCTGCTGACCTTCTACGACCACGGGCCGGTGCGCCCGCCGGCGCTGGGCGCCTGGGCCCTGTCCAAGCAGGTGCAGGCCGGCGCCTGGACCCTGCTGGCCCTGGGCGGCGCCAGCATCGTGCCGGAAGCGCTGGCGCTGCCGGGCGGCTATGCGCTGCTGTTTGCCGGCGTCGCCCTGGAGGCCGGCGCCACCTTCGAACGCGCCGGCCGGCACGGCTGGCGCCGCCCGATGGTGGGCGCCGCCTGCCTCGCCATCCTGGTGTTCTTCGCCTGCTACCTGATCGACGAGCAGGGGCTGCGCAGCGTCGCCGCCTCGCTGCTGCTGGGCGGCTTCTATCTCGCCGGCGCCGCCGCCCTGGCGCGCGGCTGGCGCGAGGCCAGCCTGCTGCAGCGCTTCCTGGCCGTGCTCACCGCCGTGCTGGCGCTGGTGGTGGCCGCGCGCGGCCTGTCGGTGCTGCTGCTGCCGGGCGGCTGGCGCTGGCTGTCGAACGACCTGCTGCGCATGCTGTCCAACACCGCGCTCTACCTCCTGATGCTGGCCAACGGCTACGGCATGCTGCTGCTCGGCCGCGAAGGCGCGGCGCGCGAGCTGGCGCGCCTGGAAGTGGTGGACCCGCTGCTCGACGTGCCGAACCGGCGCGGCTTCTTCAACGCCCTGGCGCCCTGGATGGCGCTGGCGCGCCGTCCCGGCCTGCCGACCGCGCTGGTGGTGCTGGACCTGGACGACTTCAAGCGGGTGAACGACGGCTACGGCCATCCGGCCGGCGATGCGGTGCTGCGCCACGTGGTGGAACTGTGCCGGCGCCAGCTGCGCGATTCCGACCTGGTCGGCCGCCTGGCCGGCGTCGAATTCGCGATCCTGCTGCCGCGCACCAGCGCCGACGAAGCGATGCTGGTGGCCGAGCGCATCCGCGCCGCCATCGCCACCTCGCCGGTCAAGAGCGAGCGCGCCATGATCGCCATGACGGCCAGCTTCGGGGTCACCGTGATCCGGCCGGAAGACAGCAACGTGACCCTGTTCCAGCGCGCCGACGATGCGCTGCGGGCGTCCAAGGCCGCCGGGCGCAACCGGGTCAGCCAGGCCGCCGCCGCCTCCGCCGACGTGTGAACCTGACGCGCATGCGCGCGTCACGGTCCTGTCACATGGCGTCCGTATCCTTCGGCTCTCGAAGGAAGAACACGATCGCCATGCACCACCCAGAACCAGACCGTTATGCCGCCGTCGAACTCGGCGCCGACAGCTTCCGCCTGCACGTCGCCCGCATCGCCCACGGCGAACTGCAGCTCGAGGCTTCGCTGGCCGAGCGCGTCGCCCTGGCCACCTCCTTCGACGATCACGGCGGCGCCTACGAAACCGCGCTGCGGCATGCACTGGAATGCCTGCGCGAGTTCGCGCGCACCCTCGACCTGTGGCGCCCGCGCGCGGTGCGGGTGGTGGCCAGCGCGGCCCTCGGCATGGCGCGCAATGCGCCGCTGTTCCTGCCGGCCTGCGAGGCCGCGCTGCGCCGCCCGATCGAACTCATCGCCGGCGACGAGGCCGGCCGCCTGGTCTATACCGGCGTGGCCTCGACCCTGCCGGACGACGGCGCGGCGCGCCTGGTGCTCGACATCGGCAGCGCCGCGACCGAACTGGTGCTGGGGCAGGGCGCGCGCATCGAGCGCATCGAGACCTTCGCGGTCGGCGCGGCGCGTCAGAGCCTGGCCTTCTTCCCCGACGGCCGGATCGACGCCGCCGGCTTCGACGCCGCCGTGCGCTCGGGCCGCAGCCGCTTCGCCGGCGCGGCCTTGCCGGGCGGCGCGCCGGCGCTGGCCTGGGGCGCCTGCGGCACCGTGCGCGCGCTGGCCGAGATCGCGCGCGAAGACGGCTTGTCGGACGGGCGCCTGGACCATGCGACCCTGGCGGCGCTGCGCGAGCGCTTCATCCAGGCCGGGCAGGTGGCGCGCATCCGCCTGGCCTGGCCGGCCGCCGCGCGCGCTCCGCACCTGGCCGGCGGCCTGGCGCTGCTGCTCGCCTTGATGGAAGAATGCGGCATCGACAGCGTGCTTCCGGCCCATGCCGGCCTGCGTGTCGGCGCGATCTGGGAGCTGCACCGGGGCGCAGCGCCGGCGCCGCCGCCGGCGTCGCGCGGGCGCGTCACCTCAAGTGCGAGGGGCTTGATTTAGCTGTTGTTTGGAAACTTCTGGTGGCATACTCGTGTTGTTCTATCAACCATGCCCGGTTTCCCGTATCACATGTCTCTCTCCCACCGTTTGCTGCTGGCAGCCTGCTTGCTGGCCCCGGCCATGGCCCTGGCGAAGCAGGACAGCATCACCCTTTGCTTCGAACGCCAGGACGTGCGGCCCTGGCGCACGCTGGACGGCGGCGGCCTGAATTTCGAGCTGCTGGGGGAAGTGGCGCGGCGCGTGGGCGTGACCTTCGATTACCAGAGCATGCCGTGGAAGCGCTGCCTGGAGCAACTGCGCGCCAACCAGGTCGGCGGCGCCTTCGCCGTCAGTTTCAACCGCGACCGCCTGGGCCTCGGCGTGTACCCGGGGGTGCCCGCCGGCGCAGCGGTGACGCCGAACGCGCCCGACCCGCAGGCCGATCCGGCCAAGCGCATGCACATCGATACCTATGTGCTGGTGCGGCCCAAGGGCAGCCGGCTCGACTGGGACGGCAAGACCTTCCACCACCTGGAAGGCCGGATCGGCTTCCAGCTCGGCTACTCGGTGGGCGACTTCCTGCGCCTGCAAGGCGTGGCGCTGGACGAGGGCAGCCAGCGCCCCGACGAACTGGCCGAGAAGCTGGTCGCGGGACGCCTGGCCGGCGCCGCGATGGGC
Source organism: Massilia phyllostachyos (assembly GCF_021044825.1). Lineage (GTDB taxonomy): Bacteria > Pseudomonadota > Gammaproteobacteria > Burkholderiales > Burkholderiaceae_D > Telluria > Telluria phyllostachyos. Next base: position 202,439 of record NZ_JAJNOC010000002.1, read on the forward strand.
GGCGGCGACGCCATCCGCATGCTGCGCGGACCGATGGGCGGCAAGCTCGAAGTGCTGCCGGTTCCGCTGGTGGAGAAGCCCTATTACCTGGTGCTGTCGCATGCCTTCGTCGCGCGCCAGCCGCAGCTGGCGGCGCGCTTGTGGAATGCGATCGAAGAGGTCAGGAACAGCCCCGGCTATCGCCAGCGCGAGCGTGACTACGCCACCGCGGCCCGGCGCAAGCTGGTCGATACCGGTGTCGACCTGCCCATCCTCGGTGGCGAGCGCATCGCCGCGCGCGACGGGGGCCGCCATTAGCCGCCGCGGTTCGCGCATGCGCCTGCTGCCGCGCCGCCTGGTCGAGAACTGGCGCCAGAACATCGTGTTCCGGCTCGGCGCCGGCATCGTGCTGGCGGTCGCGCTGTCGACCGGGGTATATACCACTTACACGCTGCACACCCTGCGCACCGAGGCCGACGCGCGCCTGCAGGAGCGGGTCGAGCGCCAGGCCAAGGTGCTGTCGCACGCGCTGGCGCGGCCGCTGTTCGACATCAACAGCGCCGCCGTGTCTTCGGTGGTCGACGCCCTCGGCGCCACCCCGGAAGTGCAGACCCTGCAGGTGCTGGCGCCGGACGGCACCCTGCTGGCGGCGCTCGGCAACACGCCGGGGCACGAGAGCGAACCGGCGGTGCGGGTGCGGCGCCGCATCAGCTACAACGACGGCGCCCGCACCTACCCGGTGGGCGCGATCGAGCTGGCCTTTTCGCGCGCCCAGATCGACCAGGACCTGCGGCGCCAGATCGTGCACACGGCCGCCGCCAACATCCTGCTGACCCTGGCCATCGTGGCCTGCGTGTTCCTGGTGGGGCGGCGCATGTCCGAACCCTTCGCCGACATCCAGGACGCGCTGGAAAAGCTGGCGCGCGGCGAGACCGACATCCGCCTGTCCGGCATCGGACGGCGCGACCAGGTCGGACGCCTGTCGTCGGCGGTGCGGAGCTTCCGTGACACCCTGAACCGCCTGCGCCACGCCGAGCAGGAAACCCTCGGCCTGCTGCGCGAGAAAAGCCGCATCGAGCAGCAGCTGCGCGAACTGAACGAAGACCTGGAACAGAAGATCGCCGCCCGCACCGAGGAGCTGACCCAGTCGAACCTGCGCGCGGAAGCGGCGAATGTCGCCAAGTCCGAGTTCCTGGCGAATATGAGCCACGAGATCCGCACCCCGATGAGCGCCATCATCGGCATGGCCTACCTGGCGCTGCGCACCGACCTGAATCCGAAGCAGCAGGACTACGTCGGCAAGATCCACCGCGCGGCGCTGTCGCTGCTCGGGATCATCAACGACATCCTCGACTTTTCCAAGATCGAGGCCGGCAAGCTCGAGGTCGAGCAGGTCGCTTTCGATCTCGACGAGGTGCTGTGCAACGTCGCCAGCGTGACCAGCCAGCGCGCCGCCGACAAGCGCCTCGAATACCTGTTCCATGTGCCGCAGGCGGTGCCGCGCCGGCTAATTGGCGACCCGCTGCGCCTGGGCCAGGTCCTGATCAACCTGGTCAACAACGCGGTGAAGTTCACGCCCAGCGGCGAGCTGCAGCTGTCCTGCATTCCCCTGCGCGAGGCGGATCCGGGCCGGGTGCGGCTGCGCTTCGCGGTCAGCGACACCGGCATCGGCATCGGCGAGGAGCAGCAGGCCAAGCTGTTCCGCGCCTTCAGCCAGGCCAACGGCTCGACCACGCGCGAGTACGGCGGCACGGGCCTGGGGCTGTCGATCTCGCAGCAGCTGGTGGGATTGATGGGCGGGCGCATCGCGGTCGACAGCGAGCCGGGCTCCGGCGCGACCTTCCACTTCGACCTCGACTTCGCGCTGTCGGGCGAGCCCGAACCGTCCCTGGCGCTGCCGCCCGAACTGAATGGCGCGCGGGTGCTGGTGGTCGACGACAGCGTGCTGGCGCGCGCGGTGCTGCGCGAAGCGCTGGCGGCGCTGCCGCTGCGGGTCGAGTGCGCGTCCGATGCGCGCCATGCGGAAGGCGCGATCGGGGCCGCGGATGCGGCCGGCAATCCCTACCTGCTGGTGCTGACCGACTGCACGATGCCGCGCATGGACGGCATCGACCTGGTGCGCCGCATCCGCGAAAACAGCGAGCTGCGGCGCCCGCCCTTGACGGTGCTGGTGACGCCCTTCGGCCGCGACGACGTGCAGGCGCGCGCGGAAGAGGCGGGCGTGAACGGCTTCCTGTTCAAGCCTTTCGTCGGCTCGTCGCTGTCGAGCACCCTGGCCGGGCTGTTCGCGCAAGCGCCGCGCGAGAACGCCAGGACCGGCGTGGTGCGTCCCGCCCAGCATGCGGCGCGGGTGCTGGTGGTCGAGGACAACCTGGTCAACCAGCAGATCGCGCGCGAGCTGCTCGAGTCGCAGGGCATCGACGTCGACGTCGCCTCGAACGGCCGGCAGGCGCTCGACAAACTCTTCGACGCCGGCCCCGATGCCTACCGCCTGGTGCTGATGGACCTCGAGATGCCCCAGCTCGACGGCCACGCCGCCACGGTGGAGCTGCGCCGCGATGCGCGCTTCGACGCGCTGCCGGTCATCGCCATGACGGCGCATGCGCTGTCCGAGATCCGCGAGCGCTGCCTGGCCGAGGGCATGCAGGACTACATCACCAAGCCGGTCGAACCCGCGAAGCTGTACGCCACCCTGTCGCGCTGGCTGGGCAAGGCGCTGCCGGCGCGCACCGCGCCGGAGGGCGGCGACGGCGGCTCCATGACGGCTGCGGAGCCGGGACTGGCCGGGATGGCCGGCATCGACGCCGCCTTCGGCCTGCGCAATGTGGGCGGCAACGGCCGCCTCTACGTCGAGCTGCTGGACCGGTTCCGCACCTCGCAGCGCGACGCCGGCTGCAGCATCCGCGCCGGCCTCGATGGCGGACGCCTGCGTGACGTCACCGTGCGCGCGCATGCCTTGCGCGGCGTGGCCGGCAATGTCGGCGCGCGCGAGCTGCAGGCGCTGGCCCAGGAAATCGAGGAAGAAGCCGGGCGCGCCAGTCCCGACCTGGCGCGCCTGGAGGCCAGCTGCGCGATGCTGGAACGCGCCCAGGCCAGCCTGCTGGACGCCCTCGACACTTATTTCGCCGGGCGGCCCGCGGCGGCGCCGGTCGCGCCGCTGCCGGGCGCTTCGGCGCTGGACGCGGCCAAGGCCGTGGCCCAGCTGGAAGCCATGCTCGCCGAGTTCTCCGGCGAAGCCACCGACTTTTTCGACACGGTGCGCGGGCCCCTCGGGCGCCTGCTCGGACCGGCGCTGCTCACGCGCCTGGAAAGCCACCTGTCGCGTTACGAATTCGAGGAAGCGCGCGCCGTGCTGGCCCAGTCGCACGGCGGCGCTCCTGCCATCGCGGAACACATATGAATCCAGCCCTGCAGAGCAAAGCCGAGAAACCGACCATCCTGATCGTCGACGACACGCCCGACAACATCATGCTGCTGTCGCGCCTCCTGAAGGACAAGTACAACACGAAAGTGGCGAACAACGGCAGCACCGCCCTGCAGGTGGCGCTGGCCACGCCCGAGCTCGACCTGATCCTGCTCGACGTGATGATGCCGGGCCTGGACGGCTACGAGACCTGCCGCCAGTTGAAAGCCAACCCGGCGACGAGCGACATCCCGGTGATCTTCCTCACCGCGAAGAACCAGATCGAGGACGAGGCCATGGGCCTGTCGGTAGGCGCGGTCGACTACCTCGGCAAGCCGATCAGCCCACCGATCCTGTTCGCGCGCGTGCACACCCACCTGACCCTGCGCGCGGCGCGCCGACAGCTCCACGAACACAACCAGAACCTGGAACGCATGGTGCGCGAGCGTACCAGCCAGCTGCTCCTGATGCAGGAGGCGCTGATCCTGGCCATGGCCTCGATGGCGGAGACGCGCGACGGCGGGCCGGGCAACCACCTGCGCCGCACCCAGCACTACATGCGCGCGCTGGCCATGAAGCTGCGCAGCCATCCGCGCTTCGCCAGCCACCTCACGGACGAGAACATCGAGCTGCTGTACAAGTCGGCGCCGCTGTGCGACATCGGCAAGGTCGGACTGCCCGACCATGTGCTGCAAAAGCGCGGCAAGCTCGATCCGGAGGAATTCGAAGTCATGAAGCTGCACGCCGCCTACGGGCGCGACACCATCATGCTGGCCGAGAAGCACCTGGGCGGCTCGAACAGCTTCCTGATGTTCGCGCGCGAGATCTCCTACTCGCACCAGGAAAAGTGGGACGGCAGCGGCTATCCGGAAAGCCTGAGCGGCGACGCGATTCCGGTGTCGGCGCGCCTGATGGCGGTGGCCGACGTGTACGACGCGCTGATCTCGCGCCGCATCTACAAGCCGGCTTTCACCCACGCGCAGTCGCTCGAGATCATGCGCCAGGGACGCGGCAGCCACTTCGACCCGGACGTGCTGGACGCCTTCTTCGCCATCGAGCACGAGTTCGCGCGCATCGCCGAGGAATACCGGGACGCCGAGGAAGAGGGCGTGTAAGCAGCTATATCACTGCGCCGGATCAAGCGCGCGCGTTGGCAGTCACGGGGCATATCGACTATATTGTTTAGCTTGTTGAAACAATGGAGTCTGTAATGCCCAGGAAGTCAGCCGCCACGCCGGCGGCAGCCAAGGCCGTGCCTGCGAAAGCGCCGGCCAAGGCGGTAGTCAAACCAGCTGCGAAGCCTGCAGCGAAGCCGGCTGCGAAGTCGGCTGCAAGACCCGCAGCCAGATCCGTCAAGACCGCGGCGCCACGCAAGACGGCGGTGAAGTCGGCCGTCAAGGCCGCCGCCGGCGCCCTGGCGGCGCCCGCACCCAAGCGTAGCCGCAAGGCGGCGCCACCCGCACCCGCCGTCGCCGCCCCGCGCGACGCCGCGCGCCCGGTGCTTGTGCGCGACAGCTTCACCATGCCCGAGCAGGAATACGCGGTGCTCGCCGACGTCAAGAGCGCCTGCCTGCGCGCGGGGATCGACGTCAAGAAGAGCGAACTGCTGCGCATCGGCGTGGCGCTCCTGGGCCAGGTCGACATCGCCACCCTCAAGACCGTGCTGGCGGCGCTGCCGCAGCTGAAGACGGGTCGCCCACCAGCCGCCGACTAAGGGGCTGAAAACACCGTTGGCTGGAAAACCGTCGCACCGGCGCAGGCCGGTGCCCAAGTTCGTCGAATAGTCGAAACGCATGCAAACTTAGGCACCGGCCTTCGCCGGTGCGACCTGCGGAAGGCAACAATGTGGTCGGGCCGCGCGAGCAACCGACCGCCGCTAGTGGATCGACGCGCTGGTGAGTTCCTTCAGCTCGCGGATCGGAATATTCGATTTCTCATGCATCCGCAACAGGATGGTCGCCCCCACATTCAGCTTGCGGTGGCGGATCTTGCTGATGATCGGCGGCTGCACTTCGAGGACGCGGCATAGCTCCGCGTCGTTCTTCAGCTGCATGCGCTCGATCAGGGTGTCGAGCAGCTTGTTGGGCACGAAGCTCGACGGCTCCAGGGCGCGGGCCCGGTGCATCGCGGCGAGCATTTCCTGTTTTTTCTGTCGTACGCTCATGTCGGTTCTCCGAATATAAAGGTGGATTCGGGACGGATCGACTTGTTCTGGAAGGCCCTGCCTGTTGATCTGAATTTGCCTGGGGTGGCGGGTCGTTGTGATATTACTACGACTCCGTCTAGCGCGATTCACGATTCAGACGCAAAATTGTTTCCATTTGCGTCTTTCTTCGCGGAACTTACGCTAATTTCAATCCGGAACGAGTCAGGAGCAAGACCTGGTCGGCCATGGCGGCCGCGGCATGGGAGTGGGTGACCATGATGGCGCCGGCGCCGCTCTGGCGGGTTTCCTGGCGCAGCAGGGTGAGGATGCCTTCGGCGGTCTCGGGGTCGAGGTTGCCGGTCGGCTCGTCGGCCAGCAGCAGGGCGGGGCGGTGCACCAGCGCGCGCGCGATCGCCACCCGCTGCAGTTCGCCGCCCGAGAGCTGGCGCGGGAAGTCGCCACCGCGCCCCGCCAGGCCGACCGCCTCCAGCATCTGGTCGGCGCGTCCGGACGGGGCCCGGTTCAGCAGCAGCGGCAGCGCCACGTTCTGGCGCAGGGTCAGGTGCGGCAGCACGTGGAAGGCCTGGAAGATGAAGCCCATGCGGGTACGACGCAGCAGCGTCGCGGCGTCGTCGTCGAGCGCCGCCATCGGGGTGCCGTCGACGATCACCTGGCCGCCGTCGGGCGTGTCCAGGCCCGCGATCAGGTTCAGCAGGGTCGACTTGCCGACCCCGGACTCGCCCATGATGGCGACGAATTCGCCGGCGCGGAAGGTGTGGGACAGGGCCGCCAGCACGGTGCGGCCGCCGTAGGATTTGGTCAGTTGGTCGAGAACGAGCATCGGGCGATTGTGCTGGAAGTCAGCGCGTGAGGGCGCGCCGCAGCGCGAAGCTGGCGCCGTCCACCGCCGCTACCAGCAGCAGCATCGCGATCACCACCGTGGCCGCGCTCTGCATCTGGAACAGCGACAGGTGGTACTTCAGCATCTGTCCCAGGCCGCCGGCGCCGACCACGCCCAGCACCGCGGCGGCGCGGATATTGTTCTCCCAGCGGTACAGGGTGTAGGACAGCATCTGCGGCAGCGCCTGCGGCAGGGTCGCGTAGAGAAACGCGGCGAGCGGCGCGGCGCCGTTGTCGCGCAGGGCGGCTTCGGGCTGCGGCGCGACGTTTTCCAGCGCGTCGGCGAACAGGCGCCCCAGCACGCCGGCGGTGTGCGCCGCCAGTGCCAGGGTGCCGGCGAACGGGCCGAGGCCGGCCGCGACCAGCAGCAGCGCCGCCCACACCAGTTCCGGAATCGAGCGCAACACGTTCAGCAGCACGCGCGTGACGCCGCGCGCCACGGCGCCGAAGCGGCCGCTCCCCGGCAGCGCCAGCAGCAGGCCGCCGATCACGGCCAGCAGGGTGCCGACCAGCGACATCGCCAGCGTCTCCCACAGCGCGCCCAGGGTCCTGGCCACAAACGCCGGCGCGGTCTCGGGCGGCGTGAAGCCGGCCAGGAATTCGCGCGCGGAGGTCAAGGCATCGGGCGCGAAGAACGCCGCCCATTGCAGGTCGAGCGAGGCGAAGCTGGCCACGACCAGGGCCAGCAGGAGCAGCATCAGCAGCGGCGTGCCGATCGACCGTGGCGGCGGTGGCGGCAAACCCGGCTTCATCCGAGCCTCCGGCGCAGCAGTTTCGAGACCACGTCGGCCAGGGCGACCAGCAGCACGAACATGATCAGCATGGTCGCCACTTCGCCGCCCGCCATCATCTTCGTGCTTTCATCCATGCGCTGCCCCAGGCCGCCCGCGCCGACGAAACCCATCACGGCCGAACCGCGGATCGCGCATTCCCAGCGGTAGACGGTGTACGACACCAGTTCGGCGCTCGCATCGGGCAGGGCGCCGTACAGCAGCGCCGGCAAACGCCCGCTGCCGTTGGCGAGCAGGCTGTCGAGCGCATGGGCGTCGCTCGACTCCAGGATCTCGGCATACACCTTGGCCAGCATGCCGCTGTAGGCCAGCGCGATCGCCAGCACGCCCGCGGTCGGGCCCAGGCCGACGATGCGCACGAACAGCAGCGCCCACACCAGCTCCGGCACGCTGCGCAGGAACACCAGCACCCAGCGCAGCAGCTGGCGAATCACACGGCTGCCCGGGCGCATGCGGCCGGTGCCCAGCAGCGACAGCGACAGGCGTTCGGTGATGACGAGGGTGGCGGGAACGGCGCCCAGCAGCGCCAGCGTGAGGCCGGCGGTGGCGATGGCCACCGTCTGCCAGGTGTCGCGCGCCATCATGGCCAGGAATTCGGGGTCGTGCGCGGGACGCAGGAAGTCGCTGAGGAAACCGCCGGCCGCCGCCAGGCTTTGCGGGTCGAACAGCAGCCAGGGCTTGAATTCGCTGGCCGTCAGCATCGGCCACAGGAGCAGCAGGCAGACGACGGTGGCGGTGACCCGGCCGCGCCAGGCCGGGTCTGGATGATGCACCGCCGCCATCAGAAGCAGGCGCCGACCGCGATCCGGTCGGGCGACTCGTGCGGGTGTTCGGGAGGCTGCGCCACGTGCTCGTTTTCGTAGAGCGCGGCGATCATCGCGTCGCTCACCTGTTCGCGCGGCAGGTCGAACACGATGCGTCCCGCGCGCAGGCCGACCAGGCGCGGGAAGTGGGCGCGCGCCATTTCGACCTGGTGCAGGCTGCAGACCAGCAGCGCACTGCGGCTGGCGGCTTCGCGCTGCAGGGTGGCCAGGGTGTGCTGGGCCAGGGTCGGGTCGAGCGCGGAGATCGGCTCGTCGACCAGGAACACTTCGGCGTCCGAGAGCAGCAGGCGCGCCAGGCCGCAGCGCTGGCGTTCGCCGCCGGAGAGGCGGTCGACGCGCGCATACAGCTTGTCGCCCAGGCCAAAGCGGCTCAGGGCCGCATGCGCCGCATCCGGATCGCGCGGTTTCACCAGCGAGGCAAAGGCCTGCCACAAGCTCATGTACGGCAGGCGCGCCGCCAGCACGCTGGTCACCACGCGCTGGCGCGGCGGCAGCGGCGGCGTCTGCGGCGCCAGGAACAGGCGCGAACGCAGGCGGTGGCGCGCGCCCTGCGACAGCGCCCACGGGTCCTGGCCGAACACCTCGAACCCTCCGGCGGCGGGCCGGTGGGCGCAGGCGAGGGTGGCGAGCAGGGTCGTCTTGCCGGCGCCGGAAGGGCCGATCAGGGCCAGTTGCTCGCCCGCCGCGATGCCCAGGTCGAGGCCAGCCAGGGCGGGCAGGGCGTCCGCCTTCGCCGCCAGGTGGCGCACCGTGAGGTTCTCGAGCCGGTAAGTCATCGCGCGCAGCCTGCCCAAATTACTTCAGCAGGCCGGCGTTGCGCGCGGCCGCTTCGATCGCTGAGTAGTTGGCGGTCTTGGTCGGCACGAACTTGGTCGCGCGCTGCAGTTCCAGGATCTGCTTGCCCTCGGCGGTCGAGTCGTCCAGGGCCAGGAAGGCGTCGGTGATCTTCTTTTTCAGGGCCGCGTTCATGTCGCTGCGCACGGTCCAGTTGTAGTCGTAGTAGCCCGGGGTGGTGTAGAACACACGCACCACTTTCGGGTCGACCTTGTTCGACTCGACCAGCTTTTCCCACACCGAGATGTTCAGTGCGCCGGCATCGACCTTGCCGCCCGCGACCGCTGCCACGGTGGCGTCGTGCGCGCCCGAGAAGGCGATGCGCTTGAGGTCGGTGTCCGGGTTGATCTTGGCGCCCAGCAGGAAGGAGCGCGGCATCAGGTGGCCCGAGGTCGACGACTCCGAACCGAAGGACAGGGTCTTGCCCTTCAAGTCCGCCAAGCTGTTGATCGCCGGGTTAGTGGTGACGAACACCGAGCGGAATTTCTCGTCTTCCGCGCGCTGCACCAGCGGCGTGACCTGGCCCTTGCTGCGCACATTGGCCTGCACGAAGGTGAAGCCGCCGAACCAGACCATGTCGATCTTGCGGTTGATCAAGCCCTCGACCGAGGCCGCGTAGTCGGTGACCGGGGTGAACTCGACCTTCAGGCCGGTGGCCTTGGCCAGGTAGTCGCCCAGCGGCTTGAACTTGCGCTGCAGTTCGGTCGGCGCTTCGTCGGGGATGGCGGAGACGCGCAGCACACCCGGGGTGTTCTGGGCATAGGCGCCGCCGGCGGCGAACATCAGGCCGGCCGTGGCGGTGGCGGCAAGCAGGGATTTCAGGACACGCGAAGGCGAGAAGGAGGTCATCTGAATCGTCTTTCTTATTAATTAGAGGAATGATGCGAACCGGCATCGACACGCGCGCACGGCAGGGAAAACAGCGTGGCAGCGAATCCGCTATCATGGCAAAAACTGCAACATCGTTTTCGACTAACCTTATGCCATGGCGCATGGTGCGGTATGGCGGCACGAATGATAACGCTTATGCACATCTCCTGCACGGAAGAAGTATCTCTCGCCGCTAATGCGCACGAGGCCGACGAACTGCACGCCGGGCTGGTGGCCGAGCAGACCTGGATCTCGCCCAAGTTCCTCTACGATGCGCTCGGTTCGAAACTGTTCGAAGCCATCTGCGAGCTGCCAGAGTATTACCCGACCCGCACCGAGGCCGCGATCTTCGCGCGCCACGGCGCCGAGATGGCGCGGGTCGCCGGGCTCGGCTCGACCCTGGTCGACCTCGGCGCCGGCAACTGCGCCAAGGCCGCCTCGCTGTTCCCGCTGCTACAGCCGGCCCAGTACGTCCCGATCGACATCTCGAGCGAATTCCTGTGCGACGCCCTGGTGCGCCTGCGCCAGCGCTTCCCGCACATCGCGATGGAAGGCCTCGGCATGGACTTCTCGCAGCGCTTCGAGCTGCCGCCCCAGGTGCGGGAAGAGCGCCGTCTGTTCTTCTACCCGGGCTCCTCGATCGGCAACTTCACGCCGGAGGAAGCCCAGGGCTTCCTGCGCCGCCTGCGCGCCCAGTGCGGGGACGATGGCGGCGTGCTGATCGGCGTCGACCTGGCCAAGGACAAGGCGACCCTGGACGCCGCCTACGACGACGCCCTCGGCGTCACCGCCGCCTTCAACCTGAACGTGCTGCGCCACGTGAACCACCTGATCGGCGCCGACTTCGACATCCGCGCCTGGCGCCACCACGGCTTCTATAACGCCGCGCGCGGCCGGGTCGAGATGCACCTGGAAGCGCTGCGACGCCAGGAGGTGCGCTGGAACCGCGGGGGGCGCGTGTTCGAAGCGGGCGACTGCATCCACACCGAGAACAGCTACAAATACCAGCAGGCCGACGCGATCGCGCTGCTGGAGCGTTCCGGCTTCGAGGCGACCCGCGTGTGGACCGACCCGCAGCGCTGGTTCGCGGTGATCCACGCGCAGGCGATCGCCGGAGCGGGGAAGTAAGATGGGCATCGGGCAGCGCGAAGACCTGGTCCACGCCTTCCAACGGGTGCGCGCGCGCTCGCTCGAGATCGCGGCGCCGCTCTCGCCGGAAGATTGCCTGGCGCAGTCGATGCCGGACGCCAGCCCCATCAAATGGCACCTGGCGCACACGACCTGGTTCTTCGAGACCTTCATCCTGGAGCCGAACGAGGACGGTTTCGCACCCTTCCACCCGGCCTTCCGGGTGCTGTTCAACTCCTATTACAACGGCGTCGGCGCCAAGCATCCGCGTCCACACCGGGGCCTCTTGAGCCGGCCGTCGCTGGACGAGGTGCGCGCCTACCGCGCGGACGTCGATCGCCGCATGGCTGCGCTGCTGGGCGGTCCGAAAGGGATAGAGGTCGCCGCGCTGGTCGAACTCGGCCTGCAGCACGAGCAGCAGCACCAGGAACTGATGCTCACCGACCTCAAGCACCTGCTGGCGCAGAATCCGCTGTATCCAGCCTACACGCCGCAGGCGATGGCGTCCGGGACGCAGCCGGCTGCGGCCGACTGGATCGCCTTCGAGGGCGGGCTGGCGGAGATCGGCTACAAGGGCAGCGGCTTCTGCTTCGACAACGAGTTGCCGCGCCACCGCACCTATGTGGCGCCGTTCGCGCTTGCCTCGCGCCTGGTGACGAATGGCGAGTACCTGGCATTCATCGACGCCGGCGGCTACCGCGACCCGTCGCTGTGGCTGGCCGAGGGCTGGGACCGGGTCTGTGCAGGCGAGATCACCCGGCCACTGTACTGGGTCGAGGGCGACGACGGTCGCTGGCAGGAATTCACGCTGCACGGGCTGCAGGCGCTCGACCCGGCCCGGCCGGTGACGCACATTTCGCTGTATGAGGCTGACGCTTATGCGCGCTGGCGCGGCGCGCGCCTTCCCACCGAAGCCGAGTGGGAATTCGCCGCGCGCCGGGCGGCGCTCGCGGGCGGCGCCCTGCATCCGGAAGCTGCCAGTGGCGAGGGACTACAGCAGATGTTCGGCGCCTGCTGGCAGTGGACCGCCAGCTCGTATGCGCCGTACCCCGGCTATGCGCCGGCGCCCGGCGCCATCGGCGAATACAACGGCAAGTTCATGGTCAACCAGTACGTGCTGCGCGGCTCGTCCTGCGCCACGCCCGAGGGACACGCGCGCGCCAGTTACCGCAACTTCTTCCCGTCAGGCGCGCGCTGGCAGTTCACCGGGATCAGGCTGGCGCGATGACTCGGCGCCGTAGTTGGCGTGAACGCATGCTCGACCAGCGCGCCAACGTCTGGATCCTGTCACATCCGCTGGCCTTCGCCATCCGGGTGATCAAGGGCTTTCGCGCCAACCAGGGCCTGCTGCTGGCCGGCGCCGTCGCCTATTACGCGCTGCTGTCGATCGTGCCCTTCCTGATGCTGGTGGTGGTGGCGCTCTCGCACTTCCTCGACCAGGCCGAGCTGCTCGAAACCCTGGAACGCTACCTGGGCCTGCTGGTGCCGGGCCAGTCGCGGCCGATCGTGGCCGAAGTCGCGCACTTCCTGGAAAACCGCGAGCTGATCACCTGGGTGCTGGGCATCACCATGCTGTTCTTCAGCTCCTTCGCCTTCACCGTGCTGGAGAATGCGATGAGCGTCATCTTCAAGCACCGTGTCGAGATCCGGCGCCGCCACTTCCTGGTGTCGGCGGTGCTGCCTTACTGCTACATCCTGGCGCTCGGCTTCGGCGTCATGATCGTCACCCTGGTGGCCGGCACGCTCGAGGTGATGGGCGAGGAGAGCGTCTGGCTGTTCAACTACCAGTGGTCGCTGAACGGCGTCTCGGGCGTGCTGCTCTACCTGCTCGGCCTCATGGGCGAGATCCTGGTGCTGACCTCGATCTACCTGGTGATGCCGGTCGGGCGGCTGTCGATCTGGCACGCGACGATCGGCGGCGTCACGGCGGCGTTGTTGTGGGAAGTGGCGCGCCATGTGCTGGTGTGGTATTTCTCGACGCTGTCGCAGGTGAACGTCGTGTATGGATCGATGACCACGGCGATCGTCGTCATGTTCAGCCTCGAGATCGCGGCGACCCTGCTGCTGCTCGGCGCCCAGGTGATCGCCGAATACGAGCGGGTGGGGCAGGGGCAGGAAGCGGCGGCGCCGAAGCCATTGCGTACCGAACCGCCCACCGTCTGAGTCTTGCGGTTAGTCAATTGCCTGCATTCTAGCAATGGCACAGTACCGTCTTGCGCCAGATTAAGCGCGGCGCAAGACTTCTGTTCGAGGAGATGCCATGAGCCAGATGCTCGCCTTCATCCTTCCGATGCCGGTCGCCATCGCGCTGGTCTTCGCCCTGGTGTTGCTGCTTGTCTTCAGCGTGGTGGCGCTGTCCTTGCTCGAACCGGCTCCGGTGCGCGCGCCGGCGCAGACTGAATCCAGGGACCCGTAGGCATCCGCCATGCTTCGGCTACACTGCCGGGCATGGCTCACTTCTACCTTTGCTGGGAACTCGGCGCCGGGCTCGGTCACGCGGCCCGCCTGCGCTCGATCGCGCTGCCCTTGACCGCGCGCGGCCACCGCGTCACCTACGTGCTGCGCGACCTGGTGCAGCCGCGCCGGCTGTTGCGCGACAACGGCATCGAGGTGCTGCAGGCCCCGGTCTGGCTGCACCGCACCGCCGGTCTGCCGCAGGTGCAGGCCAGCCTGGCCGAGATCCTGCTCGCGGTCGGCTACCTCGACGCCGAGGCGCTGGCCGGCCTGTGCGCGGGCTGGCGCGGCCTGTTCCGGCAGGGGCGGCCCGATTTCGTGATCGCCGACTACGCTCCCACGGCCATGCTGGCCGCGCGCAGCATGGGCATCCGGAGCGCCGCGATCGGCACCGGCTTCCAGGTGCCGCCCGCCGCGCAGCCGCTGCCGGCCTTTTATCCCGGACTGCCGGAGCAGCGCCTGCGCAGTACCGAGGCGCGCGTGCTCGACAGCGTCAACCGCGTGCTGGCGCTGCACGGCGCGACGCCGCTGGCGCATGCCTGCGAGCTGCTGCGCGGTGATGAAGCGCTGCTGTGCGGCTGGCCGCAGCTCGATCATTACGGCCGCCCTGGTGACGGGCCCTGGCTCGGCCCCAGTCTGGCGCCAGCGGTTCCAGGCGAGGTGGTGTGGCCGCAAGCTGAGGGGCCGCGCGTGTTCGCCTATCTGAAAGCAGAGGGGGCGGGGGTGCGCGATGTGCTGGCGGCGCTGGTGCGCCGTGGCTGCCGCGTGCTGTGCTACCTGCCGGAAGTGGCGAGCGGGGCGCCCGCGCCGCTGGACAGTCCGCTGCTGCGCTTCGCGTCGACACCGGTGCCGTTGCCCGCGGCCCTGGCCGAATGCGAGCTGGTGGTCTGCCACGCGGGAGAAGCGACGACCGCCCAGTCGCTGCTGGCAGGACGCCCGCTCCTGCTGCTGCCGATGGCGACCGAAAGCTTGCTGATGGCGCGCCAGGTGGAGCGGATCGGGGCGGGGATCAATGCGCTGGCGGCGCCGGGGCCGTGCGACTGGGATGGTGTCGTGGGCGCGCTGCTGGACACACCCGCTTACCGTGACGCGGCGCGGGCGTTCGCACGGCGCCACGCCGGCTTCGACGGCGCCAGACAGGCCGAAGCGCTGGCGGACCGGTTCGAAGCGATGCTGAGTGCTTAAGCCACCGTGACGCGCGCGGCGCCGTCCTGCATGCGGCCGATGACGGCAGCCTCGCCGAATCCCTCGCGCGCGAACAGCGCCAGCACCTCGTCCACGCTCTCGGGGGCGCAGGACACCAGCAGGCCGCCGGAGGTCTGCGGGTCGGTCAGCAGGGCGCGCTGGGATGCGGTGATGGTGGGGGCGAGCTCCACGTCCTTGCCGTAGGCGTCCCAGTTACGGCCGGATGCGCCGGTAAAGAAACCGTCCTGCGCCAACTGCAGCACGCCGGGCAGCAGCGGCACCTTGTCCATCTCGAGCTGGGCCGACAGTTGCGCGCCGCGCGCCAGCTCCAGCAGGTGGCCGAGCAGGCCGAAGCCGGTGACGTCGGTGAGCGCATGCACGCCCGGCATGTCGGCCAGCAGGCGGCCCGGCTTGTTGAGCTTCGTGGTGTTGGCGATCATGGCCGCATAGCCCTCCGGGCCGAGCACGTCCTTCTTGAGCGCCGCCGACAGCACGCCGACGCCGAGCGGCTTGCCCAGCACCAGCACGTCGCCCGCCTTTGCATCCGCATTGCGCTTGACCTTCGATGGATGCACCAGGCCCATCACCACCAGGCCGTAGATCGGCTCGACCGAGTCGATGGTATGGCCGCCGGCGATCGGGATGCCCGCTTCCGCGCACACCGACTCGCCGCCGCGGATGATCTGGCCGATGGTCTCCAGCGGCAGTCTATTTACCGGCATGCCGACCAGGGCCAGCGCCATGATCGGCGTGCCGCCCATCGCGTACACGTCGGAGATCGCATTGGTGGCGGCGATGCGGCCGAAGTCGAAGGGATCGTCGACGATCGGCATGAAGAAGTCGGTGGTGGCGATCAGCGCCTGCTCGTCGTTGAGCTTGTACACGGCGGCGTCGTCGGCGGTCTCGATGCCGACCATCAGCTCCTTCGGGATCGGGAAGCCGGTCGACTTGCCGAGGATTTCGGCCAGCACTCCGGGCGCGATCTTGCAGCCGCAGCCGCCGCCGTGCGAGAACGAAGTCAGTTTGATGGGTTGGTCTGGCTGGGTGCTCATCGTGGTCTTTCGTGTTGGTTGGGCGCGCCGGGCGCGGCAAGGAGCAGATTATCCACCAAGTCGCGCAGCGCCGCTTGCTCGGCGCCGGGCGTGAACAGGGCGGCGCGCGCCGCGCACTGGCGGCGCAGCAGGGCGGCGAAATCCGGGTCCGCGATGCTGCGGTCGACCAGGCGCGCCAGCGCACGGGCGTCGCCGACCGGGAAGTAGCCGGCGTAGTCGTCGCCCAGCATGCCGCGGTTGCCGCTGATATCCGAGGCGAGCACCGGGACGCCGCTGGTCACCGCTTCGATGATGACGTTGGCGCCGCCTTCCATGGTCGATGTGATGGCCATGGCGTGGCAGCGCTTCAGGCGCTGGCGCGCGGTTGAATGGGGCAGGGGGCCGAGCCAGCGGTAGCGCGGGTTATTCTTCTGTGCGCTTGATGCGGCCTCGCCCAGCGCAGGGTCGAGCGCGCCGCCGATGTGCAGCAGGCGCGCGCCGGGCGTCGTCACCAGATCCGCGGCGCGGATGAAGGTCAGCGGGTCTTTTTCTTCGCGCAGGTGGCCGATCATGCAGATGTCGGTGAACCGAGCTTCGGGCGAGCGCACATGGGGACGCAAGGCCGGCGCCGACTGGTAGATCACCTGCGCTTTCAGGCGCAGCGCTTCCGGCAGCGCAGCGAGGCCCGCCGGCTGCAGCAGCACCAGCTTGGTGGCGGATGCGAGCGAGGCGCGCGCCTCGTGGCTGTCAGCGATATCGCGGTACAGGTCGGTGCCGGTCAGCACCAGGATGGACGGGCGCGCCGGATGGGCTGCGGCGAAGGCGGCCAGGCTGGATGCGGAGCGGCGCGCGTGCAGGACGATCAGCAGGTCGGGCGCCGGGTCGTCCGGCGTCCAGCCGCCGGCAATCTGCACGTCGTACGTGCTTTGCAGGAAGCGCTTCCAGCGGCTCGCCGACTGCCAGTTACCATTGTTCTCGCGGGCGGTCGCCGGGCTGACGATCACGATACGCTTGCGCACTGCCGAGGCTCCAGAGGACGGGAATGCGATTATACGTCCGGGGTCGCTTTCCATGCGATATGGGTATCAGTCGTTGATCTCCACATTGGCTTCGAGCCAGAGGGTCGGTTTGGCATTCATCATCGAAACAAGATTCGGATGCAGGCTGAAAGCGATCGACTTGGGCTTGCCACTGACCCGCACTTCGGCGCTGGAATCGGCCAGGGGTTGTGGTCCGCACAAGTCGGGACAGAGTGGGACGGCGTCGGGAGGCATCACGTGGACGGAGGCAACCGCATACGTTGCCCCTTTCTTCGACACCGCCTTTGCGCCTTCCACTTTCACAGCTAACTTGTTTCCATTCCTGGACATGGTGCAGCTTGCGATGGTCTGCGTATGGGCGAATGCGGAGCGACCGTCGTCTGAAAACACCGGGATTTTTCCGCTGACCTTGCACAGCTCGGTAATCTTGTTGACCGTTCCGTCCCTTGCCTCGATCAATTGGACCTTGGCAGTCATCCTGGCTTCGCGCAGCTGCGGAGGCCTGTTTGGAGGCGGGGGGATTGCGTGTGCCGGCAAGATGCTCAGCAGTAGCGTGGCGGCAATCAACCGATTCCGGTAGGGCCTGGTGGAGAACGCGTTCATTATGGTCATGATCACCGATCCACCGTATAGTCACCGCGCGACAAATCGGCAAGACGTGCGAGCCCATCGGAAATCGTGGCGGTCCAGGGGAGGGGCATGATCAGAATTTGCTCGACGCCCAAGTGTTGCCGGCCTTGTTCGGTCAAGTCGATTTCCATGCGCTCTCCAACCCGGCGGATCGATGCGACGCCGCGGTAGCAAGCTGTCGACTGATCGTCGCATTCGATATACAGTCCATCGGCGTCCAGGGGAAAGTCGCCTTCTCCGCTCATGGTAGAGCACTGGAACATCACGTATTTCCCGGCGCCGCATTCATCATCGGAGAATGCGAAGACCAGGTTCCCGTCATTCTCCTCGAGCGAAACAAACGTCGCGAACAGTTCGTAGTTCATATTGTCGTTCCTCACCCTGCCAGGCAGCCATCGGGCATTAGCGATCGACCAGGCTTTTCTTGTATTTGCCGTCATCCTTCATGACTCGCGAGACCACCAGTGCCGCACCCGCGACGAAGAAGCCGTACCTCAGCCAAGGGGAAGAGGTTGGGAAGTAGCGATCCATTAGCATGAAGATGCCGAAGCAGGCGGACCAGGTGGCGTCGATCCATTGGCGTCTCGCAAGGCAGATAAGTGTTGAGAGTGCCCAGCATACGATGGGCAAGTCATTCCAGGTCATGCGGTCTCGGTCACGTATTGATGCGTTAACGATAAATTTGTCTATCCCTATTAGCATAGCGATGAGACTGGCTCAATAATGCGTGAATTGTCACAGAGGAAAGATCGCAGCCATGAAGAAGAGCGGCGCTGGCAAAAAAATGGCTGCCCGAAGGCAGCCATTTTTCATGAAGCAGTCAGCGATCAGAAGTCGCCGAAGCTACGGCGCGTGCTGTCGGCCGAACGCGGGTGGGCCGGCTTGCTGTAGCCGCCTTCGCGGCGGGCGCCGTCGGGGCGGTTGCCGCGGTAGCCGCCTTCGCGCGGGGCGCCGCTCGGGGCGCCTTCACGCGGGGCCGCGTCACGGCGGTAGCCGCCCTCACGCTGGGGACGGTCGCCGTAGCCGCCGTTGTCGCGGCGGAAACCGCCTTCGCGCTGCGGACGGTCGCCATAGCTGCCGGCTTCGCGCGGACCGCGATCGGCGTAGCGGCTCTCGCCTTGCGCACGGTCACCGAAGCCGCCGCCTTCACGCGGACCACGGTCGCTGTAGCGGCTCTCGAACTGCGGACGCTCGTAGCCACCTTCACGCGGTGCGCGGTCACCGTAGGACGGCTTCGAGAAGCTGCGCTGGCCCGGCTTGCCTGCATTGCGGCCGTCGCCCGGTTTCCAGCCCGGACGCGAGGCCGAGCGGGTCGGGGCGGCGCGCTTCGGCTCGAAGCCTTCCACGACGCCGACCGGGATCGTCTGCTTGGTGAAGCGTTCGATGCGGCGCACGTTCATGTTCTCGGCGTGGTTCACCAGCGAGATCGCGATGCCGTTGCGGCCGGCGCGGCCGGTACGGCCGATACGGTGCACGTAGTCCTCGGGGAACTTCGGCAGGTCGTAGTTCACCACGTGGGTGATGGTCGGGACGTCGATGCCGCGGGCGGCGACGTCGGTCGCCACCAGCACGCGCACCTGGCCGCGGCGCATGCCGTCCAGGGTGCGGTTACGGGCGCCCTGGTGCATGTCGCCGTGCAGGGCGGCGGCCGCGAAACCGGCGATGTTCAGGCGGTCGGCGATCATGTCGGCGTCGCGCTTGGTGGCGGTGAAGACCACGGCCTGGTCCATCGACTCGTCACGCAGCAGGTGGTCGAGCAGGCGGTTCTTGTGCGACAGGTCGTCGACGAAGTGGACCTTCTGCACGATGTTCTCGTGGCGGTTGGCGGCGCTCATGATCTGGATCGTCTGCGGATCCTTGGTGATGCGGCGCGCCATGTTGCCGACGACGCCATCCAGCGTGGCCGAGAACAGCATGGTCTGGCGAGTAGCCGGGGTGGCGGCGACAATTTTCTCGATGTCGTCGATGAAGCCCATGTCGAGCATGCGGTCGGCTTCATCCAGCACCAGGATCTCGAGTTGCGAGAAGTCGATCTTGCCCGACTCCATGTGGTCGATCAGGCGGCCCGGGGTCGCGACCAGGATTTCCGGGTTCTTCGACAGCAGCTGCATCTGCTTCGGGTAGGGCATGCCGCCCAGGATCGACACGGCGCGAATGCGGCGCATGTCGGTCGTATATTGCTCGGTCGCGGTGGTGACCTGCAGGGCCAGCTCGCGGGTCGGCGTCAGGACCAGCATCTTCGGCTGGGCCGGGGTAAAGCGGACGCGTTCGCCGCGGGCGCGCGCCGACTGGGCGCTCTGCGCCGGGGTGCGGGCCGGGGCCGACGGCTCCATATTGGCCAGCTTGTTCAGGGCCGGCAGCATGAAGGCCGCGGTCTTGCCCGAACCGGTTTGCGAGGAAACCAGCAGGTCGCGGCCGGCGATGCCGGCGGGGATGGCCTGCTCCTGCACCGGCGTCGGCTTGGTGTAACCTGCGGCGGCAACCGCCTTGACGAGGGACGCGTGTAAACCTAGTGCTTCGAAACTCATGTGTACTTGTACTTTCGGATTAAATCATGATCGCGCGGGTCAAATGACGGGCGCAGAATAGCAACGCGAACCAACGACTACGAAATGACTCAGTAATGAAAGAAATTTCGGCACAAAAGCTTTGCGCCGGGACGGTGTCTGGATGCTGACACGCAGGGCGGGAGGGCTTTTTAATGAAGGGCGATCGATCGTCGCCAAGGCTTGCGATGCTGCTTGTTGTACTGCTGTGAACTACTTGCTCAACTGCTGCGTCCGGTCTGTTTGGACGCTCTTTTGCAGCGCACAAACGACATCATACATCAGTTCAGAAAAGTCTGCACGCGCCCCCACCGAAATGGGGGCGCGTGGAGGAGGCGCTTAAGGCAGGGCTAAGCCCGGCTTGCGAAGTGATTAACGCTGCTTGCGTTTCGAGGAGGAATTGCGGGCAATCCGCTTGCTCGAGCCGGCATCCGCCTTGGCTTTGTAGCGCGAACCGCTCGATGCCTTCACCTTCTTGGCGCTGCGTTCGGCCTCGAAGGCCACCACCGCGTTGTCGATGATGTTCTCGGCGATGTCGCCGGCGCTCGAAGCCGAGACCTTGGGCACCAGGATGGTCGAACCCGCCTTGACCGTGGACTTGGCCGGGATATTGTTGGCCTGGCGGATGATTTCCGGCGTGGTACCGAACTTCGAAGCCAGGGCGGCGATCGAGACGCGCGCGCCGGTGATCTTGTGCGTGGTCCAGCTCGACAGCTCGCGGCCCCACTGGGCCAGGTTCAGGTGGAACTTCTCGGCGTTGTCCTTCGGCAGCAGGATCTTGGTCTTTTCACCGCCGGTGATGACCGGCTTCTTGAACTGCGGGTTCAGCGCCTTGAATTCGTCGAGCGACATCTCGGCCAGCTGGGCGGCGACGGCGACGTCGATGTCGCTGGTCTTGTCGACGGCGGTGAAGTAGGGCTGGTTGTCGATCGCCGGCAGGATCACATTGTACTGCTGCGGGTTGGCGACGATGTTCTTGACCGCCTGCAGCTTCGGCACGTAGTTGCGGGTTTCCGGCGGCATCAGCTCGGCCAGGCTCTCGAAGTCGGTGCCCTTGCCGAGCGACTGGTTCTTCTTGATGATGCGCTGGACGTTGCCCTCACCCCAGTTGTACGCCGCCAGCGCCAGCTGCCAGTCGCCGAACATCGTGTACAGGCGCTGCAGATAGGACAGGGCGGCGTCGGTCGAGGCCAGCACGCCGCGGCGCTCGTCCTTGAACATGTTCTGCTTGAGGTCGTAGTCCTTGCCGGTGCCCGGCACGAACTGCCACAGGCCGGCCGCGTTGGCGGTGGACAGGGCTTGCGGGTTGAAGGCCGATTCGATCACCGGCAGCAGGGCCAGTTCGGTCGGCATGCCGCGCTTTTCCAGTTCCTGCACGATGTGGAAGAGGTAGGGCGAGGCGCGGCCCGAGATGCGCTTGAGGCTGTCCGGACGGGCGCTGTAGGCCTGGGTATGGCGGCCGACCAGGCTGTTGTCGAGGTCGGGAATCGCATAGCCGCTGCGGATGCGGCCCCAGACGTCGGTTTCCTTGTAGTCGTCGACCTTGATCACGCCGGGGGCGAGGGGCAGGGCCGCACGTGCGACGGGGGCGCCGGTGACGCCGGCGGCGTTATCCGCGGCATGCGCCAGCGGGGAAGAGGCCAGGAGGGCCAGCGCGGCAGTCGCGAGGGTGCTTCGGATCATGTCGTGCATCGCTTTCCTATGTTGCGTTCAGGAATGAACGTGCTGCTCAAGGGGGCCAGTGTACGTAGTCATGCTCGAGTCAGTCAAGAAATATGTCCCCTGAGTTACAAATTTCTTTCACAGCTAAATGAATGTAAATTGACATCATTAAAACAAAAGATGCCGCTAAATAACTGCCGGATCGGCGAAGATATTGCTCCAGATCGCCTCTGAATGGCACTGTTCGGAACCGGCTGCGCTCATGGGTAAACTAGCCCTGCCGACCTGTAAATCTATGAGGCGACGCAAAGTGTGCGTACAATCCGGCTCCTGTCTTTCATGTTTCCCGAGTAGCTAGTTACCATGCGCACCCCGAATCCAAACGCCGACGACGACGCCATCGTCGCCGCCACCCGCCACTGGCTGGAGAAAGCCGTCATCGGCCTGAACCTGTGCCCCTTCGCCAAATCGGTCTATGTCAAGGAGCAGGTGCGCTACGTCGTCTCGAGCGCCACCACGCCCGAGGCCCTGCTAGAACAGCTCATGGACGAGCTGCAGAAGCTGTCCGACACGCCCGCCGAGGAAATCGACACGACCCTCCTGATCCACCCCTTCGTGCTGCAGGATTTCGAGGACTACAACGAGTTCCTCGACGTGGCCGATGCGGCGGTCGAGGACATGCAACTGGATGGCGAATTGCAGGTGGCAAGTTTCCACCCGGAGTACCAGTTCTCCGATACCGACGCCAACGACATCTCGAACTACACCAACCGCGCGCCGTATCCGATCCTGCACCTGCTGCGCGAGGACAGCATCGACCGCGCGGTCGAGGCTTTCCCGGAGGCGTCCGAGATCTTCGAGAAGAACATCGATACCATGGAAAAGCTCGGCCATGAAGGCTGGGACAAGCTCGATGTCGGCCCCGCCCGCTGACGGCGGCGGCGCGCCGGTGGAACGTCCGGACACGCCGTGCGTCGCCGTGTGCTCGACCACCTTCGACGAAATCTGCCGCGGCTGCGGCCGGACCTATGTCGAGGTGGCGAACTGGGTGGCGATGAGCGCCGAGGAAAAGGAGAAGGTGTGGGTGCGGATCCTGGCGCAGGGCTACCCGCGCCGGAATACCTGATTGCTCGCACACCGGTTTGGCAGGGTGGGCGCGGGAGCGCCCACCCTACAAAGGCGGGCGCTGCGGCTTATTGAATGCCGAGGAAGTCGCGCTTGCCGAGCGGCACGCCGTTATGGCGCAGGATCGCGTACGCCGTCGTGACGTGGAAGTAGAAGTTCGGCAGCACGAACCCGGTCAGGTAAGCGTCGCCCCGGTCGAAGTGGCGCGCGCGCTCGCCCGCGCCATGGGTGATCGGGCGGCTGTCGGCGCCTTCAAACGAAGCGCTGGGCAGCGACTCGATGAAGCCGAGCGTCTTGCTGATGCGCTGCTGCAGTTCTGCGAAAGTCTGCTCGTGATCGTCATAGCGCGGCACCTCGGCGCCGGCCAGGCGGGCGCTGGCGCCCTTGGCGAAATCGGTGGCAATCTGCACCTGTTTAATCAGCGGGAACATGTCCGGGAACAGGCGCGCGCCCAGCAGGGCGGCGGGGTCGTACTTGGCGGCGCCGGCGTGGGCCTCGGCTTTTTCCAGCACGTCGGCCAGGGCGCCCAGCATGTGGCGGAATACCGGGACGGAAGCGGAATGGATGGACAGGCTCATGGTGTCTCCCTTATAAAGAATTGAATCATAGCAAGTCTTGTCGCGTCCTGCCGACACTTGCCTGTCACCCTTGACCATACCTGCCGCGATTTGATGACGTATGGCAATCTAGCATGCATAATCGGACGATTTCCTTGCCATAAATTAAAAGGCTCTGGTCCCCGGCGGGCCGCGCCGCGCGTCGATGCCCCTGTCAACCTCCCTGTTTCGCAGCTTTCCCTCCCGCTTGCGCAAGCTCTACGGACGCTCGATCTACGGCGCGCTGCTGCTGGTCGTGTTCGGCGGACTGGCGGCGCCGGCGCTGCTCGGTGGCTTCTTCCTGATTGGGGTGCAGGAGCGCGACGCCAGCGTGCGCAGCCTGCGGGATGCGCTGTCGCGCAACGCCGACATCCTGGCGCTCGGGATGCAGCAATCATTATGGGACATGAATCCGGAGGCGGCGCGCTCGCTGGTGGCCTCCTTCGTGCGCGATCCGGCCGTGGTGCGTGTCGCCGTGCACGGCCACGAGGAAGCCGCGCCCCTGATCGAGCAGCGCGTGGCGGTCCCGAGCGGCGCCAAGGTCTACCGCGCCGAGCGAGACGTCGTGTACCGCGGCCAGACGATTGGCCGGGTGACGATCGAGATGGGCGACCACCTGGCCCAGCAGGAGCTGGCCGGCAAGCGCCGCAGCTATGCGCTGGTGCTGGCTGTCCAGCTGGCGGTCTCGCTGCTGCTGATCGCGCTGCTGCTCAGGCGCCGCCTCCTGAGGCCGCTGCGTACCCTCACCGGGCTCTCCGACCGCCTGGCGCGCGGCGACTTCGACACGCCCTTGCAGCTGGCCGGCAACGACGAACTCGGGCGCCTGGGCGGCCAGATGGAGCACATGCGCATGGCGATCGGCCAGCTGTTCGCCGACATCGGGCGGCGCGAGGAGCAGTTCCGCACCATCGTGACCCAGGTGCCGGGCGCGGTGTTCCGCGCGCGTCCCGGCGGCCCGATCGATTTCGTCAGCGACGC
The DNA here is from genome assembly GCF_021044825.1 of Massilia phyllostachyos. Classification (GTDB taxonomy): domain Bacteria; phylum Pseudomonadota; class Gammaproteobacteria; order Burkholderiales; family Burkholderiaceae_D; genus Telluria; species Telluria phyllostachyos. Next base: position 226,561 of record NZ_JAJNOC010000002.1, read on the forward strand.
CATCGAGGACATCTCGGGCTACCCGGCCGAGCGCTTCATGCTGGCCACCACCGACGACTGGTCCGACATCATCCATCCGGAAGACCGGCGCATGCAGCGCCGCGTCACGCGCGAGGCACTGATGGCCGGCAGCCCCTACGAGGTCGAGTACCGCATCGTCGGCGCCGGCGGCATCGAGCGCTGGGTGCTCGAGAGCGGCCAGCCGCAGGGGAGCTGGGGCGCGGAGGATTTCCGCATCGACGGCATCATCTACGACATCAGCGAACGCAAGCACGACGAGATGCGCATCGAAGCCCTGCTCACCGAGCAGGGCGCGATCCTCGACAACGTGATGTTCGGCGTGCTGTTCGTGCGCCAGCGCCGCATCGTCTCGGCCAACCGCCGCGGCGAGGCGCTGTTCGGCTATGGCGAAGGGGAGATGGTCGGCAAGTCGACCGAGGTCCTGTTCCCGGGCCGCGCCGAGTTCGAGCGCCTGTGGCTGGAAAAATACCCGCGCATCGCGCAAGGGCCGGACACCGGCGAGGAGCTGCAGTTCCGGCGCCGCGACGGCTCGATCTTCTGGCTGCTGGTGAGCGGCTGCGCGCTCGACCAGGCGGCGCCGAACGAGGGCAGCATCTGGGTGTTCGCCGACATCACCGAGCGCAAGCAGGCCGAGGAAAAGCTGCGCCTGGCGGCCACGGTGCTCGAGCACATCGCCGACGGCGTGATGGTGCTCGACGCCTACGGCCGCATCATCACCACCAACCCGGCCTTCACCCAGATCACCGGCTACACCGAGCACGAGGCGGTGGGCCAGCATTCCAGCCTGACGCGTGCATCCGGCGGCGTGAAGCACCACGACGACGCCTTCTACCAGCAGCTGTGGACCGACCTGGCCGATACCGGCTTCTGGCGCGGCGAGATCTGGGACACCCGCAAGAACGGCGAGGTCTACCTCGAATGGCTCACCGTCTCGGCGGTGCGCAGCGACGCCGACCAGGTCACCCACTACGTTTGCGTGTTCAGCGACATCACCAAGGTCAAGGAATCCCAGGACAAGCTCGACCACCTGGCCCACCACGACCCGCTCACCGCGCTGCCCAACCGCCTGCTGTTCCACGACCGCCTGCAGCACGCCATGGTGCGTGCGGCGCGCGAGCGTGAACAGCTGGCGGTGCTGTTCATCGACCTGGACCGCTTCAAGAACGTCAACGACACCCTCGGCCACCACGTCGGCGACGCCCTGCTCAAGCAGGTCGCGGGCGCGCTCGAAGGTTGCCTGCGCGAGGGCGACACCCTGGCGCGCCTGGGCGGCGACGAATTCATCGTGCTGCTGGAAGACGTCGACGGCGCCTTCGGCGCGGGCCACGTGGCCGACAAGCTGGTGGCGCTGTTCGAGCAGCCTTTCATCGTCTCCGGCTACGAGCTGTTCGTGACCGCCAGCGTCGGCATCAGCCTGTTCCCGCAGGACGCCGAGGACGTGCACATGGTGGTGCGCAATGCCGACGTCGCGATGTACCAGGCCAAGGCGCGCGGCCGCAACGGCTACCAGTTCTACTCGCCCTCGATGAGCGGCGAAGGCCTCGAGCGCCTGCGCCTGGAAGCGCTGCTGCGCCGTGCGATCGAGAAGAACGAGATCTTCCTGCACTACCAGCCGCAGGTGGAGATCGGTACCGGCCGCCTGGTCGGCGTCGAAGCCCTGGTGCGCTGGCACAATCCGGAGCTGGGCCTGGTGGCGCCGAGCCGCTTCATCCCGGTGGCCGAGGACATGGGCTTCATCAAGCCGCTCGGCCAGTGGGTGCTGGCCGAAGCCTGCCGCCAGGCGGCCAGCTGGGACCGGGCCGGCCTGGTCGTGCCGAAGATGGCGGTCAACCTGTCGGTGCGCCAGTTCGAGCGCGGCAGCATCGCCGAGCAGGTCTCGACCGTGCTGCGCGACGCCGGCCTGGGCCCGGGCCGGCTGCAGCTGGAGGTGACCGAATCGGTCATCATGAACAGCGGCGACGCGCTGCAGCTGGTGAACGACCTGGACGCGATCGGCGTGGGCCTGGCGATCGACGATTTCGGCACCGGCTACTCTTCCCTGGCCTACCTGCAGCAGCTGCCGGTGCAGACCCTCAAGATCGACCGCAGCTTCATCAAGGACATCTCGCTCGACGCCGGCGGCGACCGCAACCACGAGGCGATCGCGGTGGCGATCATCCAGCTGGGGAAAAGCCTGAACCTGTCGGTGATCGCCGAAGGCGTCGAGAACGAGGAGCAGGCCGCCTTCCTGCTGCGCCATGGCTGCCGCCAGGCCCAGGGTTATTTGTATGGCCGCCCGGTGGCGCCGGACGAACTACTGACACGATGGAGACGAGACGCGGATGAAGCTGGAGGCACCGAACGAGGCAGGGCAAGTGACAGCTGAACGCAAGGGGCTCACGCGGCGCCGTTTCCTGTTGGGCGCTGTCGCCGCCGGCGGCGCGCTGCTGGTCGGCTGGGGCGTGCAGCCGCCGCGCCAGCGCCTGCACACAAGCGATCCGCTGCCGGTCGCCGACGGCGCGGTGGCGCTCAACGGCTGGGTCGCGATTGGCCCGGACGGCACGGTGTCGGTGGTGGCGCCGCGCAGCGAGATGGGGCAGGGCGTGCACACGGCGCTCGCGACCCTGGTGGCCGAGGAGCTCGACGTGGCGCTGTCAGGCGTGCGCATCGCCCAGGCGCCGGTCGACCCGATCTTCGCCAACCTCACCGTGCTGCGCGAGAACCTGCCCTTCCACCCGGACGACGACGGAGGGCTGCGCCATGGCGCGCAGTGGATGATGGCCAAGCTGGGACGCGAGCTGGGCATCATGTTCACCGGTGGCTCGACCAGCGTCAAGGATGCCTGGACGCCGATGCGCGAAGCCGGCGCGGTGGCGCGCGCCATGCTGCTCAAGGCCGCGGCCGAGGAGTGGAAGCTGCCGCTGGCGCAGCTGCGCACTGAGGATGGCTTCGTGCTGGGCCCGGGCGGACGCCAGCTGGGCTACGGCGCCCTGGCCGCAACCGCCGCGCGGGTGGGCGCGGGGATCGACGGCGCGGACGTGAAGCTGAAGACGCCGCGCGACTTCCGCCTGATCGGCAAGCCGCTGCCGCGCCTGGACAGCCGCATCAAATCGAACGGCGCCGCGCGCTTCGGCATCGATGCCCGTGTGCCCGGCATGCTGTACGCGGCCGTCACCATGGCGCCGACGCCGGGCGCCACCCTGGCGTCCTTCGATGCGGCCGCGGCGCGCCGGATGGCCGGCGTGCAGGCGGTGGTGCCAGGCACGTCCTGCGTCGCCGTGGTGGCCACCAGCTGGTGGCAGGCGCGCCAGGCGGCGGGCGCGCTGAAGCTTGACTGGAACGCGGGCGAGCATGCGCAGCTGTCCAGCGAGCGCGTGTTCGAGCAATTCGCGCGCGCGCTCGACGGGGAGAGCGGCCATACCTATCACGAGACCGGCACCCAGGATGTCGCCGGCGCGGCCCTGAGCGTCGCCGCCGAATACCGCGCACCCTTCCTCGCGCACGCGGCGCTGGAACCGATCAACTGCACCGCCCAGGTAGTCGACGGCAAGGTGCGCCTGTGGGCCTCGACCCAGGTGCCGAGCGTGGCGGTCGACGTGGCCGCGCGCGTGGCCGGCGTGGCGCGCGAGGACGTCGAGATCGAGGTCATGCTGCTGGGCGGCGGCTTCGGGCGGCGCCTGGAAACCGATATGGTGGCGCAGGCGGTGACGGTGGCATTGGCGCTGCATGGCAAGCCGGTCCAGCTGATCTGGACCCGCGAGGACGACACCGCGCACGACGTCTACCGCCCCGCGGCGCTGGCGCGCTACAAAGCCCACCTGGATTCGAACGGGAACATCCTGGCCTGGGACGCGCGCTCGGCCGGCGGCGCCGTCGGCCACCAGTACTTCCCGCGCAACCTCGGCCTGCCGGGCGTGGGGCCGGACAAGACCACGGCCGAAGGGGCCTACGACATGCAGTACGCGATCGCCAACCAGCGCATCGCCCACGTGATCGTCGACAGCGCCGTGCCGCTCGGCTACTGGCGCTCGGTCGGGCACTCGCACAATGCCTTCTTCAAGGAGAGCTTCATCGAGGAGTTGGCGCATGCGGCCAAGCGCGACAGCGTCGAATTGCGGCGCAGCCTGCTGCAAGCGCATCCGCGCGCGCTGGCCGTGCTGGATGCAGCGCTGGCGCGCGCCGGGCAGCCGGAAGAGGGCCGGGCGCATGGCGTGGCGCTGCACCGGTCCTTCGGGTCGACGGTGGCGCAGGTGGCCGAGGTGTCGGTGGAAAACGGCACGATCCGCGTGCACCGCGTGGTGTGCGCGATCGATTGCGGGCTGGTGGTCAATCCGAACATCGTGGCGCAGCAGGTGGAGTCGGGCGTGATCTTTGGCCTGTCGGCGGCGCTGCATGGGGAGATCACGTTCGAGGATGGACGGGTGCAGCAGTCGAACTTCGGCGACTACCCGGTGCTGCGCATGAGCGAGGCGCCGGAGGTGGAGACCGTCATCATGCCGAGCGGCGAACATCCGGAAGGCGTTGGGGAGCCGGCGGTGCCGCCGATCGCGCCGGCGGTGGCGGCGGCGGTGTTCAAGCTGACGGGGCACCGGTTGCGCAGTTTGCCGCTACGGCTGGCTTGATAGGTAATCATTCAGGACCACTGACAGTGGAACCGTCGCACCGGCGAAGGCCGGCGCCCAATTTTGCATGCGTCTCGGCTGCCGGTTCTTATGCCGCTAACAAGACGCGCAGGTTGCAGTCGCGTTGCCAACCACGGCGTTCCTCGCTCGACTGCGCCAGCCGCGCCAGCTCCGCCGGCGGCACCTCGGCCTGCGCCTGCACCAGCCGATCCGCCACGCCGCCGTCCGGCACCATGGTCCCGAAAAACGCGACCGTATCGCCACGCTGCACCAGCAGGGTCGGGAAGTTGTCGACGTCGAGATCGCCGACCAGGTCGGCCTGGTCCTCGATGTCGATCCAGACGAAGGTCTTGTCCGGGTGGCGCAGCGCCAGGTCCTCGAAGGTGGCGCGGTAGGACGAACAGGTGCCGCACCAGGCGGCGCACAGGCAGGCGACCGTCAGCGCGTCGCCGGAAATGGCGGCCAGGATGGCGTCGCGGGTGCTGGATTCCAGGGTCAGGCTTTGCATAAGGCGAATTCTACCGCGTCTGGCCACGGCCGTGCGGCGCAGGGCGGCCGTGGCCGTGGCCGCCCGCGGGACGAGCGGGTAAAATAGCGGCATGCCCAAGATTCTCGCCATCGAAACCTCGTCCGAGCTCGCTTCCTGCGCGCTGCTGATCGGGGACCACGTCATCGAACGTTCCACTTCCGGTGTCCGCACCCATTCGCAATCGATCCTGCCGATGGTGCAGGAATTATTGGCCGAAGCCGGGATCGCGCTGGCCGACTGCGACGCGGTGGCGTTCGGCGCCGGTCCCGGCTCCTTCACCGGCGTGCGCACCGCCTGCGGCGTGGCCCAGGGGCTGGCCTTCGGCGCCAGGCTGCCGGTGCTGCCGCTGGTGACCCTGGAGGCGATGGCGGAGCGCTGCCGCGCCGCCACCGGCGCGGTCGAGGTGGTAACGGTGCTGGATGCGCGCATGAACGAGGTCTACTGGGCCCAGTATGCCTATGAGGCCGGCGCCTGGCGCGAGGTGGTGGCGCCGGTGCTGGCCGCGCCGGAAGCGGTGGCGCCAGTTGCGCGAGACGGCCTGGCGGCCTGCGGCAATGGTTTTGCCGCCTATCCCGAGGCCTTTGCCGGCAAGGACTTCGCCGCCGCGGCGCTGGGCGACATCCTGCCGCATGCGCGCGAGATGGCGGTGCTGGGCGCGCCGGCCTTCGCCGCCGGCCAGGCGCTGCCGCCGGCCCAGGCCCAGCCGCTCTACCTGCGCAACAAGGTGGCGTATACCAGCGCCGAGCGCCTGGCGATCAACGCGGCAAAGGCCGGGGCATGAAGGTCGCGGACGTGAAGGCTGCCGACCCCTCCGCCGGCCTGCGCTTCGCGCCGATGGAGGCGCACGACGTGGACGAGGTGTACGCGCTCGAGTGCAGCGTGTTCCCGCATCCCTGGAGCCGAGCGAACTTCACCGAATCGCTGGCCAGCGGCTACGACGCCTGGACCGTGCGCGACGCCGGCGGCGTCCTGGCCGGCTACTACCTGCTGATGTACGCGGTCGACGAAGCCCATCTGCTCGACGTGGCGGTGGCCGCGGGCCGCCAGCGCCAGGGGCTCGGGCGCTACCTGCTGGACTGCATCGGCGCGCGCGCGCGCGCGCAAGGCATGCTGTCGGTGCTGCTGGAAGTGCGCCCGTCGAACGAGCGCGCGCTGGCCGTCTACCGCCGCTACGGCTACCAGGAGATCGGCCGCCGCAAGGGCTACTACCCGGCCCGGGCCGGCCAGCGCGAGGACGCCATCGTGATGAGGTTTGACCTGTGAACCGCCTGAGCGACCGCGACGCGGCCTTCCTGGCCGAGATGGGGATCGGGCCGCTGTGGCGGCTGCGCGCCGCGCCTGCGTCCGAGCCCGAGGTAATAGTCGAGGCTGAGCCGGTGGCCGAGCCCGCGCCGGTTCCTGTCGCTGCCCCGCAGCCTTTGGCGCCGCCGCCGATGCCGCGCCAGGTCGCCGAGCCGGCCGTGAAGCCCGCCTGGAAGCCCCCGGTGCAGGACGACAGCGCATGGGGCGCCGAGGCCGAGACGGAACGGGTCGACGTCTCGACCCTGGACTGGGCCGGCCTGCGCCAGGCCATCGCGGGTTGCAAGCATTGCAGCGCCTGCAGCGAAGGCCGCAAACCGGTGCTGGGCGCCGGCGCGCGCCGGGCGCGCTGGCTGGTCGCGGCCGGCACCGCCAGCGCGGTCGACGAAAAGGCCGGGCAGCCGCTGACGGGCGACCCGGGCAAGCTGCTCGACAATATGCTGTGCGCGGTCGGCCTCACGCGCGAGACCGACGTCTACGTCACCAGCCTGGTGAAGTGCCGCCCGGCGAACGCGAACGGCGGCGACCGCGCGCCGACGGCGGAAGAAGCGGCGGCCTGCCGTCCCTTCCTGGAGCGCGAACGCGAGCTCACCGGCGCGAAGCTGGTGCTGACCCTGGGCCAGGTGGCCGCCAACGGCCTGCTCGGCAAGCCGCTGGCCGAGCCGCTGGCCGGGACGCGCGGCGCCGTGCACGCGCTGAACGCGGTGCCGCTGGTCGCCACCCTGCATCCGGGCGAACTGCTGCGCCGCCCGGCCGACAAGGCGCTGGCGTGGGCCGACCTGTGCCGCGCCAGGGTTGCCGATGGAAGCGCCGGCTGAGAGTTACCAGCAAGGCTTTCACCGCCGCTGGGGCCACCTGCGGCGCGCCCGGGTACGGGCGCTGGCCTGGCTGCTCGACGCGCCTGACCTGCTCGATGCGCAAGACCCGCAATGGGCCGGACGCATCGCCACCACCGGCCCGGTCACGCCGGCGCTGGTCGACTGGCTGACCCGGCTCGACCACGATCCCGCGCCCCTCGATGCGGCGCTGGGCGGCAAGATCTACACCCGCCTCGGCCTCTACGCCGAAAAGCTGATGGCCTTTTATTTCGCCCAGCACGGCCGCCTGGTCGCCCACGGCCTGCAGGTGCGCGCCAGCGCCAACGACACCATCGGCGAGTTCGACTTCCTGCTGGAAGACGGGCCGGATGCGGTCGAACACATCGAGTTCGCCACCAAGTTCTATCTGCTGGACGGGGAGGGCGGGCAACAGTTCGATGCCCTGGTGGGGCCGAACCTGGCCGACAGCCTCGGGCTCAAGATGCGCAAGGTGTTCGAGCGCCAGCTGTCGCTGGGCGCGCATCCGGCCGCCCGGCCGCTGCTGCCGCGGCCCGTGTCGAAAGCGCGTGCGCTGGTCAAGGGCTGGCTGTTCTATCCGCAGGGGAGCTGGCCGCAAATGCAGGGCATCGCCGCCGGCCATTGCCGCGGCTTCTGGTGCGCGCTGGACGAGGTCGACGGCCTGGACGGCGAAGAATTCCTGATCCTGCCGCGCCTGCAGTGGCTGGCGCCGTTCAAGGCGGCATCAAGCACGTGGATGATGAGCCGCGCGCAGCTGCGTGCGGAGCTGGAGGCGCAGTTCGAAACCTCGTCGACGCCGGTGCTGGTCTCGAGCGTACGCTACGAACCTGGAAAATTTGAAGAGATCGAGCGCGGATTCATCGTGCCCAACGATTGGCGCGAACGCGCCGCCGCGCGCCGGATGGTGAAAGCGCTTGGCGGGTGATATGCAAAGGGCGCATTATCGCGCCCTGTGATACATCCGATGAATCAGTGCTTGTGCTCGCCGATCAGCGCCAGCGAATCGTGCTCGCGCTGGTTGGCCGCGTGGCGGCGCCCGATGAAGTACATGATGCCCGCCACCGACATGCCGAACAGGACGATGATGATGTCCAGGTCCAGGTTCAGCGTGATCATGATGGCGTACAGCGCCAGCATGGTGAGGATCGACAGGTTCTCGTTGAAGTTCTGCACCGCGATCGAGTGCCCGGCGCTCATCAATACGTGGCCGCGGTGCTGCAGCAGCGCGTTCATCGGCACCACGAAGAAGCCCGACAGGAAGCCGATCAGCGCCAGCAGCGGGTAGGCCAGGCTGACCGAGGTCACGAACACCATGATGCAGACCACCAGGCCCATGATGATCCCGAGCGGGATCACGGTCAGCGACTTGCGCAGCGGGATCATGCGCGCCGCCATGGCCGCGCCCAGCGCCACGCCGATGGCGACCACGCCAATCAGGTTGGTCGCTTTGTCGAGCGGCATGTGCAGCGAGCGCTCGGCCCACTTCAGCACGATGAATTGCAGGGTCGCGCCGGCGCCCCAGAACAGGGTGGTCACGGCCAGCGAGATCTGGCCCAGCTTGTCGCGCCACAGGGTGGCGGAGCAGTTGGCGAAGTCGGCGATCAGCTTGGCCGGGTTGCGTTCCTGGTGCTCGTAGCGCGCGCCGGTGTCGGGGATGCGCAGGTTGAACAGGGCGGCCAGGATGTAGACCGCGACCACCACCGCCATCGCGGCTTCGGCGCCGGTCTCCACGCCCGGAATCCCCAGTCCCAGCAGCAGATTGCCGCCGCGTTCGCTCACCAGCGCGCCGCCGGCCACGGTGCCGAGGATGATCGACATGACGGTCAGGCCCTCGATCCAGCCGTTGGCCGGCACCAGTTTTTCGGGCGGCAGCAGTTCGGTCAGGATGCCGTACTTGGCCGGCGAATACACGGCCGCGCCGAAGCCGACCACGGCGTAGGCGAGCAGGGGATGCACGCTGAAGAACATCAGCGCGCAGCCGGAAATCTTGATCAGGTTGGCGATGAACATCACGCGGCCCTTGGGCAGCGAATCGGCGAACGCACCGACGAAGGCGGCCAGCAGCACGTAGAAGAGCACGAATGACAGCTTCAGCAGAGGCGTCAGCGAAGCCGGGGCGTTCATCGACGTCAGCAGACTGATGGCTACGAACAGGAGCGCATTGTCTGCCAGCGACGAGAAGAACTGCGCCGCCATGATGGTATAAAAACCACGGTTCATTCGTAAAGAGTAATAACTGGTCCGGGTTGCTTTATACCATGAATGCTAGCCGCGCCAAAAGAAAACAAGCCATGTCACCAGCGGGTCCTGCTCGACTGCGGTAGAATGGAGGGCTTCCCAGTCCACCATCCGGACCGCCCCAAAACGGCCGGTTTCGACGATGCCCCGCCCGATATTCGCCACCATCCACCTCGATTCGATGCAGCACAACCTGGCCCAGGCGCGTACCTACGCACCGATGTCCAAGGTCTGGGCCGTGGTCAAGGCCAACGGCTATGGACACGGCCTGGAACGCGCCATGCGCGGCTTCGCCCTGGCCGACGGCCTGGCCCTGGTCGAGACCGAAGGCGCCCTGCAGCTGCGCCAGGCCGGCTGGATCAAGCCCATCCTGTTATTGGAGGGTTTCTTCGACGCCGCCGACGTGCCGCTGCTGGCCGAACACAATATCAATAGTGCGGTCCACAATATCGAGCAGGTCAAGATGCTGGAATACACCCAGCTCTACCGCCCGATCGACGTGCACCTGAAGATGAATACCGGGATGAACCGGCTGGGCTTCCGCCCCGACGATTACGCGGCGGCCTACAAGCGCCTGCGCGCCATCCCGGGAGTGCGCAACATCACCCACATGACCCACTTCGCCAACGCCGACGAGCTGGAACACCCGCGCCTGACCATCGCCGAACAGGTGCGCCGCTTCCAGTACGGGGCCGGGGAGCTGGCGGGCGAGCGCAGCCTGTCGAATTCCGGCGGCGTGCTGCACCAGCCGGACCTGGGCGACAAGCTGTCGAACGACTGGGTCCGCCCCGGCATCATGCTCTACGGCGGCACCCCGGGCGGCCGCGCGGCCTCGGACTACGGCCTGCGCCCGACCATGACCCTGCGCTCGGAGATCATCGGCATCCAGGAACTGCAGGCCGGCGACACCGTCGGCTACGGCAGCCGCTTCGTCGCCGACGGTCCGATGACGGTCGGCGTGGTGGCCTGCGGCTATGCCGACGGCTATCCGCGGCATGCCCCCCACGGCACGCCCGTGATCGTCGACGGCGTGCGCACCACGCTGGTGGGCCGGGTTTCGATGGACATGATGACGGTCGACCTGCGCCCGATCCGCAACCCGCGCATCGGCAGCAAGGTGCTACTTTGGGGCGACGGCCTGCCGATCGACGAGGTCGCGTCCAGCGCCGGCACGATCGGCTATGAATTGATGTGCGCGCTCGCAGGACGGGTGCGCGTCACGGAAGGGAGATTGGGAAGCGATGGCTAAAGCGAAAACGGCGTTTACCTGCAGCGAGTGCGGCGCAACTGCCGCGCGCTGGTCGGGCCAGTGCCCGGACTGCAAGGCCTGGAACACGATGGTGGAAACCGTGGTCGAGGCGCAGGGCGTGAACCGCATGTCGCAGACGGCGCATAAAGCCCTGGCGCAGACCGCGCCGGTGCTGTCGTTGAAAGACATCGACGCGCTCGACGTGCCGCGCTTCGGCACCGGCATCGAGGAATTCGACCGCGTGCTGGGCGGCGGCCTTGTGGCGGGCGGCGTGGTGCTGATCGGCGGCGACCCCGGCATCGGCAAGTCGACCCTGCTGCTGCAGGCGCTGGCGAACCTGGCCGCCACGCGCAGCACCCTGTATGTCAGTGGCGAGGAATCCGGCGCCCAGATCGCGCTGCGCGCGCGCCGGCTGTCGGTCGATTCGGCCGAGCTGAAACTGCAGGCCGAGATCCAGCTCGAGAAAATCCTCGGCACCCTGGCCGACCTGAAGCCCGAAGTGGCGGTGATCGACTCGATCCAGACCCTGTATTCGGACGCGCTGACCTCGGCCCCCGGCTCGGTGGCCCAGGTGCGCGAATGCGCGGCCCAGCTCACGCGCGTGGCGAAGCAGACCGGCGTGACCATCATCCTGGTCGGCCACGTGACGAAGGAGGGCGCGCTGGCCGGCCCGCGCGTGCTCGAGCACATCGTCGACACCGTGCTGTATTTCGAAGGCGACACCCAGTCGAGCTTCCGCCTGGTGCGGGCGATCAAGAACCGCTTCGGCGCCGTGAATGAGCTGGGCGTGTTCGCGATGACGGAAAAGGGACTGAAAGGGGTGTCGAACCCGTCGGCCCTGTTCCTGTCGCAGCACGACAGCCAGGTGCCGGGGTCCTGCGTGATGGTGACGCAGGAGGGCACCCGACCCTTGCTGGTGGAAATCCAGGCGCTGGTCGACGCCAGCCACCTGCCGAACGCGCGCCGGCTGTCGGTCGGCCTGGAACAGAACCGCCTGGCCATGCTCCTCGCGGTGCTGCACCGTCACGCCGGCATCGCGGCCTTCGACCAGGACGTGTTCATCAACGCGGTGGGCGGGGTGAAGATCACCGAACCGGCGGCCGACCTGGCGGTGCTGCTGGCGATCAACTCGTCGATGCGCAACAAGCCGCTGCCGCGCGGGCTGGTGGTGTTCGGCGAAGTGGGCCTGGCCGGGGAGATCCGCCCGGCGCCGCGCGGCCAGGAGCGCCTGCGCGAAGCGGCCAAGCTCGGCTTCTCGATCGCCGTGATCCCGAAGGGGAATGTGCCGAAGCAGAAAATCGAAGGCATGACCATCGTGGCAGTGGAGCGGATCGACCAGGCGTTCACCAAGCTGCGCGAACTCGACTGAGCTTTTATAATGTTTTCTGGATCATTTCTCTTACTTTTGGGATAGCGTGTACACAGAGCAAAGGAAAACAGAGCGCAAGGTATTGCGTACCCGGGCCAAGGTTGCCATGGAAGGCGAGGCGCCGGTGCAGGGCCGCACCAGCGACCTCGGCGCCAACGGCGTCAGCATCTCTCTCGCCGACCCGCTGCTGGTGGGGCAGACCGGCGTGGTCGCCTTCGACCTGCTGGTCGACGGCAAGTCGGTCCCGATCAGCGCCCGCGCCAAGGCCCTGTACTGCATCTTCAGCAGCGGGGAATTCAAGGTGGGCTTCCAGTTCCTGAACCTGGAACTGAATGCCATGACGGCGATCGCGCGCTACCTGCGCTGATTGTCATCTTCAGCGGTATGTCGCATGCGACACGCGGCGGGGAAATGAAAGCGGCGAGCGCCCTCTGGGCCTCGCCGCTTTTTTTTCGCTTTATGACATGACCCGTGATCGCGGGCCGGCACTATTCGTGATAGTGATCGTGGTATGGCTCGAAGCCGCTGCGAGTCTCTTGATAGATCTCGTATGCAACCAGTCCGGCCAGACCTGCAAGTATGCCAAACACCATAATACTGAACATGACCATCAACGCTTTTCAGCATTCCCTCCCTATGAATAACACGTCTTCAGATTAGCAAAGGCCGGCGTATTTACAAGGGTGGGAGTGGAAATGTTCTGCCGCTATTTCATGCAAGGCGGCCTAGGCCGGCCATGACCCGCGACTGCACCGGACGCGCCTTGCGGCAGGCGTCATTTCGGGCGCAAACTAGCGCCACCGGCCGCGATTATTACATCTGTCATGAACTTGTCATATTCGGCCAGTAGACTTCGCAGCGTCAATGAACCCCGAAAGGATTCCATCATGCGCATGAAGCACCTGTTCGCCTCCATCGCCATCGCCGCCATCTCGATCGGCGCCCAGGCCGCCGACATCACCGGCGCCGGCGCGACCTTCCCGTACCCGATCTACGCCAAGTGGGCCGAGATGTACAAGAAATCCTCGGGCAACGGCCTGAACTACCAGTCGGTCGGCTCGGGCGCCGGCATCAAGCAGATCAAGGCCAAGACCGTCGACTTCGGCGCCTCCGACATGCCGCTGCCGGCCGACGAGCTGAACGCCTCCGGCCTGTTCCAGTTCCCGGCCATCATGGGCGGCGTGGTGCCGGTCGTGAACGTGCCGGGCCTGGCCCCGGGCCAGCTCAAACTCACCGGCGCCGTCCTGGCCGACATCTACCTCGGCAAGATCACCAAGTGGAACGCGCCGCAGATCGCCGCCCTGAACCCGGGCGTCAAACTGCCGGCCGACGACATCACCGTGGTGCGCCGCGCCGATTCCTCGGGCACCTCCTTCCTGTGGACCGACTACCTGTCCCAGGTCAGCCCGGAATTCAAGAGCAAGATCGGCGCCGGCACCACCGTCAAGTGGGCGGTCGGCGTGGGCGGCAAGGGCAACGAGGGCGTGGCTGCCAATGTCCAGCGCATCAAGGGTTCGATCGGCTACGTCGAGTGGGCCTACGCCAAGCGCAACAAGATGCAGCACACCCAGCTGCAGAACAAGGACGGCGCCTTCCTGCAGCCGGACGACGAAGCCTTCAAGGCGGCAGCAAGCGGCGCCAACTGGAGCGGCACCCCGGGCTACGCCGTGGTGCTGACCAACCAGCCGGGCAAGGCCAGCTGGCCGATCACCGGCGTGTCCTACATCCTGGTGCACAAGAGCCAGGCCGACGGCAATCGCGGCAAGGAAGTGCTGAAGTTCTTCGACTGGGCCTACAAGAACGGCGACGCCGCTGCCGTCGAACTCGACTACGTGCCGATGCCGGACAGCGTCACCAAGCTGGTGCAGGATGCCTGGCGCGGCAATGTGAAAGACGCTTCGGGCAAGGCGATCTGGTAATCCACCCCCAACGGGGCCGCTGAAGAAAGGCGGCCCTTTCGTTTGCCAAGAAAATTGACAAAACAGCCATGAGCGTACAACCCTCTCTTTCGCTGGACGACCTGACCGGACAAGCCATGTCCGAGGCTGAAGCGCGCCAGGCCGCGGCCCTGCGCAACACCATGCGCAAGCAGCGCCTGCAGGACTTCTTCTTCCACAAGCTCACGCTGCTGTTCGCGGCATCCGTGCTGCTGGTGCTGGTCGGGATCATCGTGTCCCTGTTCCTCGGCGCCGCCCCGGCCCTGAAGGAATTCGGCGCCGGCTTCATCACGCGCGTCGAGTGGGACCCGGTGGGCGACCAGTTCGGCGCCCTGATCGCGATCTGGGGCACGCTCGCCACCTCGATCATCGCGCTGGCGGTGGCTTTCCCGATCAGCTTCGGCATCGCCCTGTTCCTGACCGAGATCTGCCCCAACTGGCTGCGCCGCCCGCTCGGCACCGCGGTCGAGCTGCTGGCCGGCGTGCCCTCGATCATCTACGGCATGTGGGGCTTTTTTGTCTTCGCGCCGCTGTTCGCCGACCACGTCCAGCCGCTGCTGAAGAACACCCTCGGCCAGATCCCGGTGCTGGGCCAGCTGTTCCAGGGACCGATCATGGGCATCGGCATCCTGACCGCGGGCCTGATCCTGGCGATCATGATCATCCCCTTCATCGCCTCGGTGATGCGCGACGTGTTCGAGATCGTCCCGACCGTGTTGAAGGAATCCGCCTACGGCCTGGGCTGCACGCGCTGGGAAGTGGTGCGCAAGGTGGTGCTGCCCTACACCCGCAACGGCGTGGTCGGCGGCGTGATGCTGGGCCTGGGCCGCGCGCTCGGCGAAACCATGGCGGTGACCTTCGTCATCGGTAACGCCCACGACCTGTCCTGGTCGCTGTTCTCGGCGGGGAATTCGATCTCCTCGACCCTGGCCAACGAATTCAACGAGGCCACCTCGGCGCTGCACCTGTCGTCGCTGTACGCCCTGGGCCTCATCCTGTTCGCCATCACCTTTATCGTGCTGTCGGCCGCCAAGCTGATGTTGATCGGCATGAATCGCAAGGAAGGAACCAAGTAATGCACGGAGCAGCCAAAAACCCCGTCTACCGCAAGCGCCTGCTGGCGCACCGTGTCGGCATCTTCCTGTCGATCTGCGCCATGGGCCTGGGCCTGGCGGTCCTGCTGTGGATCCTGGCGACTTTGGTCAAGGAAGGCTTCGGCGGCCTCTCGACCGCGCTGTTCACGATGGACACGCCGGCCCCGGGCAGCCCGGGCGGCCTGCGCAACGCCATCGTCGGCAGCCTGATGATGGTCGGCCTGTCGACCCTGGTCAGCACCCCGATCGGCATCCTGGCCGGCATCTACCTGGCCGAATACGGCGAGAACAACAAGTTCGCCCAGGTGACGCGCTTCGTCACCGACATCATGCTGTCGGCCCCGTCGATCGTGATCGGCGTGTTCGTCTACGCCCTGTACGTGGCGAAGGTCGGCAACTTCGCCGGCTACGCGGGTTCGATCGCCTTGTCGCTGATCGCGATTCCGGTGGTGGTGCGCACTACCGACAATATGCTGCGCCTGGTGCCCAACAGCCTGCTGGAAGCGGCCTACGCCCTCGGGGCGCCGCACTGGAAGGTGGCCATGACGGTGCGCCTGCGGGCAGTCAAGGCCGGCGTGATCACCGGCGTGCTGCTGGCCGTGGCACGCGTCTCGGGCGAAACCGCGCCGCTGCTGTTCACCGCGCTGAACAACCAGTTCTTCAGCACCGACATGAACCAGCCAATGGCCAATCTGCCGGTGGTGATCTATACCTACGCGATGAGCCCTTACGACGACTGGCGTTCGCTGGCCTGGGGCGGCGCGCTGCTGGTGACGTTCACCGTGCTGGCCCTGAACATCATCTCGCGCACCGTGTTCACCCAGAAGACCCCGCGCTGATCCGACCGATAACGAACCTGACAATATAGTGACCAACGTGATGAACCAAGCCACCATGACGAAACCGGCGCCGGCCGCCGCCAAAGCCACGACGATCGAGATCGACGGCCTGAATTTCTTCTACGGGAAGACCCAGAGCCTGAAGAACGTCTCGCTCGACATCCACGACAAGCAGGTGACCGCCTTCATCGGCCCGTCGGGCTGCGGCAAGTCGACCCTGCTGCGCACCCTGAACCGCATGTACGACCTGTACCCGGGCCAGCGCGCCGAAGGCTCGATTCAATACCGCGGCCGCAATATCCTGGAGCCGGGCGTGGACGTGAACATGCTGCGCGCGAAAGTCGGCATGGTGTTCCAGAAGCCGACCCCGTTCCCGATGTCGATCTACGACAACATCGCCTTCGGCGTGCGCCTGTACGAGAACCTGTCGAAGGGCGAGATGGACGAGCGCGTGGAGTGGGCCTTGAAGAAGGCGGCGCTGTGGGAAGAAGCCAAGGATAAGCTGAGCAAGAGCGGCCTGTCGCTGTCGGGCGGCCAGCAGCAGCGCCTGTGCATCGCGCGCGGCGTGGCGGTGAAACCGGACGTGCTGCTGCTGGACGAACCGACGTCGGCGCTCGACCCGATCTCGACCGCCAAGATCGAGGAACTGATCAGCGAACTGAAACAGGACTACACGATCACCATCGTGACCCACAATATGCAGCAGGCCGCGCGCTGCTCCGACTACACCGCCTATATGTACCTGGGCGAGCTGGTCGAATTCGGCGAGACCGACCAGATCTTCATGAATCCGGCGCGTAAAGAAACGCAAGACTACATCACCGGCCGCTTCGGCTGATCTGTAAAATACACACAAGAACACGGAGAGCAATATGACGGGCGAGCATTCATCCAAACAGTATGACCACGAGCTGGAAGGGATCCGTTCCAAGGTCCTGCTCATGGGCGGCATGGTGGAAACCGCATTCGACGAGGCGCTGGAAGCGTTCCGGGTGGGCGACGCGGTGCGCGCCGAGCGCGTGATCCTGGACGACCAGGCCGTCAACCAGCTGGAAGTGCAGCTCGACGACGCCTGCAGCCACTTGATCGTGCGCCGCCAGCCGACCGCGAACGACCTGCGCACCGTGATGGCGACCATCAAGGTCATCACCGACCTGGAACGCATCGGCGACGAGGCCTCGAAGATCGCCCGCACCGCCAAGAACCTGCACGAGCGCGGCGGCGTGTCGTTCGCCCACTACGACATGGTGCGCACCATCGCCAAGGGCACGGTCGACCTGCTGCACAACGCCCTCGACGCCTTCGCGCGCCTGGACGGCAAGCAGGCGCTCGAGCTGATCGCGGCCGACGAAGTCATCGACCACGAATTCCGCACCATCCTGCGCAACCTGATCACCTTCATGATGGAAGACCCGCGCACGATCTCGTCGGCGCTGGATACGCTGTGGGTGGCCAAGGCCATCGAGCGCATCGGCGACCATGCGAAGAACATCGCCGAGTACGTGATCTACGTGGTGGAGGGGCGCGACATCCGCCACAGCAAACCGGCGGCCATCGAGCCGGCAGTGTGACGATGGCGGACAGCACACGCGTACTGGTGGTCGAGGACGAACCCGCGATCGTCGAACTGGTGAAGTACTCGCTGCGCGAGGCCGGCTGGGACATCCGGACCGCCGACACGGTCGCCGGCGCCTGGGACAGCATCACCCACGGCAAGCCCGACCTGGTGCTGCTGGACTGGATGCTGCCCGACCAGAGCGGCCTGCGCCTGCTGTCGCGCCTGCGCGGCGACCGCGACTTCCAGGACATCCCGGTCATCATGCTGACCGCGAAGAGCATGGAAGAGGACAAGATCGCGGGCCTGAACACCGGCGCCGACGATTACGTCACCAAGCCGTTCTCGCCGCGCGAGCTGCTGGCCCGCTCGCGTGCGCTGCTGCGCAGGAAAAGCCCGCACCTGGCCGAGGCGCCGCTGCGCGCCGGCAGCGTGGTGCTGGACCCGAACAGCTGCACCGTCAGCGTCGAGAATACCCAGATCGAGATCGGCAATGCCGAATACAAGCTGCTCAAGTACCTGATGGCGCACCGCGAGCGCGTGTTCTCGCGCGCCCAGCTGCTCGACAAGGTGTGGGGCGACCATGCCGTGATCGAGGAACGCACCGTGGACGTGCACGTGCTGCGCCTGCGCAAGGCGCTCAAAAGCGCAGATGGCCTGATCCGCACCGTGCGCAGCGTCGGCTACATGCTGTCAGAGAAGTGATGCGCGTACGATGAGGTCGATGAGTTCGAGGGTGCTGTTCTGGGTGCCGGCCATCCTGCGCCTGGCGCTGATGTTCGCCGCCGCCGGCGTGGTCTGGTGGATGGGCGGCTTCGTGGCCGGCCTGGTGTTCGCGATCGGCGCCCTGGTGGTGGCGCTGTTCGTGCAGCTGCGCTACCTGCACGAGCTGGGCGAATGGCTGGTCGACCCGCACTCGAGCCGCCTGCCGGACGGCTGGGGCGCCTGGACCGACGTGTTCGCGCGCCTGTACCGCCTGCGGCGCGAGGACGAGCGCCACCAGGCCGAGATGGCCGAATGGCTGGCGCGCTTCCGCGAAGCGATGCAGCTGCTCCCCGAGGGCGTGGCGATCATGGACGACGTGCTGTTCCTGGAATGGTGCAACGAGGCGGCCGAGCGCCACCTCGGCCTGACCATGGCGCGCGACAAGGGCCTGCGCGTGACCAACCTGGTGCGCCATCCGGAATTCATCGACTACGTGATCCTGGGACGCTACGAGCAGCCCTTGACGCTGTCGTTCCGCGGCAGGAAGCTCGAATGCCGCATCATCCCGTTCGAGAACCGGCGCCAGATCCTGGTGACCCACGACGCCACCGACACCGAACGCATCGAAGCCATGCGCCGCGACTTCATCGCCAACGCCTCGCACGAGCTGCGCACGCCGCTGACGGTGATCGTCGGCTTCCTCGAGATCGCGATGTCGGACCCGGGCCTGGACGTGGCCACCCGCACCGCCCACCTGGAACTCATGACCGAACAGGCGCACCGCATGCAGCGCCTGATCGGCGACATGCTGACCCTGTCGCGCCTGGAGTCGGACGAATTCCCGCTCAAGCGCGAGCGGGTCGATATGCGGGCGATGGTCGAATCGGTCGCGGCGGAAGCGCGCGCGCTGTCCGGCGGCCGCCACGAGGTGGCGGTCGAGATCGACGGGCCGGACGTGATGGGCAGCCTGGAAGAGCTGCGCAGCGCGTTCGCCAACCTGGCCTCGAATGCGGTGCGGTATTCGCCCAATGGCGGAACGATCCGCTTGAAATGGGCGCGTGGAGCGGACGATCTGCAGTTCTCGGTGACGGATTGCGGGATCGGGATCGAGCCGATTCACATCTCCAGGCTCACCGAGCGCTTCTACCGCGTCGACAAGAGCCGTTCGCGCGAGACCCAGGGCACCGGCCTGGGGCTGGCGATCGTCAAGCACGTGCTGATACGGCATGGTGCGCGGCTGACGATCCAGTCGGTGCCGGGGCAGGGGAGTACCTTCACCGCTTGCCTCCCGAACACCACGCTGCCTGGCTAAACCAACTAATTAGGGTCAGAGTCAAATTAATGGGAAAGATTGTTAAGTTTCCTGATAATTGAACTCTGACCCTAATTGCTTTTGCGCATGAATCCGACCCGGCAATGAGGGTCGGAGTCGAATTACAGGAAACTTTTAATAGTTGCTCAATAATTTGACTCTGACCCTAATTATCGCTCTGACCCTAATTATCGGAAGACGGCGGCTCGGCGCAAAGCACCAATGTCATCGAGTACCTGCGCGTGCCGGGCAGGGCGGTCGAAGCTTTCTCGAGCGCGTGAACCGCGCGGCGCATGGTCGTGCGACGACGTCCCGCAAGAGATCGAAGAGCGCAGGCTGAAGCCAGCTATTGTCGAACCAAAATTTGTAACTAACCAACGATGACTTTGCGGAAAACTTAGAGTTCGGCAAGGCAGGCGCGGTATCACGAGCAAATCGACTTATTGTAGAGTTTTGGCCAGTTCTGCGAGTTCCAGTTGCTGATTCGAAATGCACTTCAACGCCTTCCTCGAAAAAAGCGCGGAGATCCTCGACCGCGTGCTGGATGCCGATGCGCAGCGGCAATGGTACGCAGCCATGCTGCCCCATCTGGGCGAGCAGGGAAGGGCGGAGCCGAGCGCATGGATGGAGAGGGCCGGCGTCCCGGCCCAGCCGTCCTGAGCGATGCAGCGGAGAGTCGGGGTACAATCGTGCCTCGTTCCCATTTCCCCCGACTATGTTCTTTCGTTACTCTCGCCGTAGCACACTGTTCGCCTGCGCCGCACTGTTCCTGACCGCCTGCGGCAGCACCCCGACCCCGCCGCCCGCCGCCCCGGTCGCCCAGCAAGCCACGCCGCCCGCGCCGCCGCGCAAGGTGCGCATCGGCCTCGCCCTCGGCGGCGGCGCCGCGCGCGGTTTCGCCCACATCGGCGTGATCAAGGCCCTCGAGGCCCAGGGCATCGTGCCCGAGATCGTGGTCGGCACCAGCGCCGGCTCGGTGGTCGGTTCCCTGTACGCCTCCGGCATGAACGGTTTCACCCTGCAGAAGACCGCGATGGGCATGGACGAGGCGACCATCTCGGACTGGGCCTTGCCGCTGTTCAGCAAGTCGCCCGGCGTGCTGAAAGGGGAGGCGCTGCAGAATTACGTGAACAAGGCCGTCAACAATGTGCCGATGGAGCGCCTGAAGATCCGCTTCGGCGCCGTGGCCACCGACCTCAAGACCGGCAAGCCGATCCTGTTCAACAAGGGCAATACCGGCATGGCCGTGCGCGCCTCGTCGGCGGTGCCGAGCGTGTTCCAGCCGGTCACCATCGGCAAGAACACCTATGTGGATGGCGGCCTGGTGGCGCCGGTGCCCGTCAAGTTCGTCAAGGACATGGGCGCCGACTTCGTGATCGCCGTGAATATTTCCAGCGCGACCGAAGGCGCGGCCACGGCCAGCTCGCTCGACGTGCTGATGCAGACCTTCAGCATCATGGGCCAGCGCCTGAATTACTACGAGCTGAAGGAAGCCGACATCGTCATCACGCCGAACCTCGGCAATATGGGCAGCGCCGATTTCACCGGACGCAACCTGGCGATCCTCGCCGGCGAGCAGGCCGCGGCCGCGGTGATGCCCCAGATCAAGGCCAAACTCAAGGCTAGGCAGCAACCATAAGAACAGGAAGCCACATGCAAACCAAACCCTATCTCACCCTCGAGGACATCAAGAAGATCGCCGCCGGCGCCGAAGCCGAGGCCCTGCGCAACAACTGGGCGGTGTCGTTCGCCATCGTCGACGACGGCGGCCACCTGCTGTGGTTCCAGCGCCTGGACGGCGCGGCGGCCACCTCGTCCTACATCGCCCCGGCCAAGGCCAGGACCGCCGCGCTCGGCCGGCGCGAATCGAAGATCTACGAGGACGTGATCAACAACGGCCGCGTGTCCTTCCTGTCGGCGCCGGAACTCGAGGGCATGCTGGAAGGCGGCGTGCCGGTGATCGTCGATGGCCATACCATCGGCGCGGTCGGTGTGTCGGGCGTGAAATCGAACGAGGATGCGCAGGTTGCCAGGGCCGGCATCGCGGCGCTGCTCAACGGTTGAGGTCATCCGAATGTCATGTGATGGCGCCTGCGGGCGCCTTTTTCACATGTTTCGCATCGGCAGCTAAACATCTTGCGCGCGCCGGTTTCCAGCGTGATTGGGCAAAATTGAAGCCCTTTTTTAAAATTGCTGCATTGCCGAATGCATGCAATTCGCGCTATAATTTGGAAGTTTAACCATTCACACATCAGCCGTAGCGCCTACACACCATCCCTCATTCAACTAGATGTCCATCTCCCGGCAAAGCGGTTCCGCCCGGGCTTTTTGGATGTCGGTCTGACGTGGCGCAGCTACGGTAACTTTATTGGGAGTTACCCTTGCCGCCATTTTTTTCTGGCCCAGCCGTCCCGGCCATTCTGGCCCTTGCAGACGGAACGATTTTCAAAGGATATTCCATTGGCGCCGCCGGTCACACGACCGGTGAAGTGGTGTTCAACACCGCGATTACCGGCTACCAGGAAATCCTCACCGACCCCAGCTATTCGCGTCAGATCGTCACCCTGACGTACCCGCACATCGGCAACTACGGCGTCAACCCGGCCGACGTCGAGGCCTCCAAGGTCCACGCCGCCGGCCTGATCATCCGCGACCTGCCGCTGCTGGCATCGAATTTCCGTTCCACGCAATCGCTGTCGGACTACCTGAAGCAAGAGAATGTGGTCGCCATCGCCGGCATCGACACCCGTAAACTCACCCGCATCCTGCGCGAGAAGGGCGCCCAGGCCGGCGCCATCCTCACCGGCGTGCAGGGCAAGGAGCCATCGGAAGCCCAGGCGCTGGAACTGGCCCGTTCCTTCCCGGGCCTGGCCGGCATGGACCTGGCCAAGGTGGTGTCGGTGAAAGAGCCGTACGTGTTCACCGAGACCGAGTGGAAGCTCGGCCAGGGCTTCGGCAAGCAGGAGAACCCGCAATACCACGTGGTCGCCTTCGACTATGGCGTCAAGCGCAACATCCTGCGCATGCTGGCCGAGCGCGGCTGCAAGGTCACCGTGCTGCCGGCGCAAGCCACGGCGGAAGACGCACTGAAGCTGAACCCGGACGGCATCTTTCTGGCCAACGGCCCGGGCGACCCGGAGCCGTGCGACTACGCCATCAAGGCCAGTGCGGAACTCATCGAGAAGGGCATCCCGACCTTCGGCATCTGCCTGGGCCACCAGATCATGGCCCTCGCCTCCGGCGCCAAGACCATGAAGATGAAGTTCGGCCACCACGGCGCCAACCACCCGGTGCAGGACCTCGATTCGAAGAAGGTGCTCATCACCTCGCAGAACCACGGTTTCGCGGTCGACCCGGAAACGCTGCCGGCCAACTGCCGCGTGACCCACGTTTCGCTGTTCGACGGCTCGCTGCAGGGCTTCGAGCGCACCGACAAACCGGCGTTCTGCTTCCAGGGCCACCCGGAAGCCTCGCCCGGCCCGACCGACGTCGCCTACCTGTTTGACCGCTTCATCAAACTGATGCAAGCCGCGGAGAAGAATTAATATGCCAAAACGTAGTGATATCAACAGCATCCTGATCATCGGCGCCGGTCCGATCGTCATCGGCCAGGCGGTCGAATTCGATTACTCGGGCGCCCAGGCCTGCAAGGCCCTGCGTGAAGAAGGCTACAAGGTCATCCTGGTCAATTCGAACCCGGCGACCATCATGACCGACCCGGAAACGGCCGACGTCACCTACATCGAGCCGATCACCTGGAAGGTCGTCGAGCGCATCATCGACAAGGAACGTCCCGACGCGATCCTGCCGACCATGGGCGGCCAGACCGCGCTGAACTGCGCGCTCGACCTGCACCGCAACGGCGTGCTGGACAAGTACAAGGTCGAGCTGATCGGCGCGACCCCGGAAGCGATCGACAAGGCCGAGGACCGCGCCAAGTTCAAGGACGCGATGACCAAGATCGGCCTCGGTTCGGCGCGCTCGGGCGTGGCGCACTCGATGGAAGAGTCGTGGGCGGTGCAGCGCGAGCTGGGCTTCCCGACCATCATTCGTCCTTCGTTCACGATGGGCGGCAGCGGCGGCGGCATCGCCTACAACGAGGAAGAGTTCGAGCAGATCTGCAAGCGCGGCCTGGAAGCCTCGCCGACCAACGAGCTGCTGATCGAAGAATCGCTGCTCGGCTGGAAAGAGTACGAGATGGAAGTCGTCCGCGACAAGAAGGACAACTGCATCATCATCTGCTCGATCGAAAACCTCGATCCGATGGGCGTGCACACCGGCGACTCGATCACGGTCGCGCCGGCGCAGACGCTGACGGACAAGGAATACCAGATCATGCGCAACGCGTCGATCAACGTGCTGCGCGAGATCGGCGTCGACACCGGCGGCTCGAACGTGCAGTTCGCGATCAACCCGAAGGACGGCCGCATGATCGTCATCGAGATGAACCCGCGCGTCTCGCGTTCCTCGGCGCTGGCCTCGAAAGCCACCGGCTTCCCGATCGCCAAAGTGGCGGCCAAGCTGGCGGTCGGCTTCACGCTCGACGAACTGCGCAACGAGATCACCGGCGGCGCCACCCCGGCATCGTTCGAACCGTCGATCGACTACGTCGTCACCAAGATCCCGCGCTTCACCTTCGAAAAATTCCCGACCGCGGACAAGCACCTGACCACCCAGATGAAATCGGTGGGCGAGGTGATGGCCATGGGCCGCACCTTCCAGGAATCGTTCCAGAAGGCGCTGCGCGGCCTGGAAGTCGGCGTCGACGGCCTGAACGAAAAGACGCGCGACCGCGAGAAGATCGAAGAAGAACTCGGCGAGCCGGGTCCGGAACGCATCTGGTACGTGGGCGACGCCTTTGCCCAGGGCTTCACCCTGGAAGAGGTGCACAACCTCACCAAGATCGACCCATGGTTCCTCATCCAGATCAAGGAAATCGTCGACATCGAGCTGTGGCTCGATCACCAGAAGCTCGATAGCCTCGACAAGCCGACCTTCTACAAGCTGAAGCAGAAGGGCTTCTCGGACCGCCGCCTGGCCTTCCTGATGCAGACCACGCCGCAGGCCGTGCGCGAGCGCCGCCATGCGCTGAACATCCGTCCGGTGTACAAGCGCGTCGACACCTGCGCGGCCGAGTTCTCGACCAACACCGCCTACATGTATTCCACGTACGACGAGGAATGCGAGTCGAATCCGACCGACAAGAAGAAGATCATGGTGCTGGGCGGTGGCCCGAACCGCATCGGCCAGGGCATCGAGTTCGACTACTGCTGCGTGCACGCGGCCCTCGCCATGCGCGACGACGGCTACGAGACCATCATGGTCAACTGCAATCCGGAGACCGTGTCGACCGACTACGATACCTCGGACCGCCTTTACTTCGAGTCCTTGACCCTGGAAGACGTGCTCGAAATCGTCGATCTGGAAAAGCCGGAAGGCGTGATCGTGCAGTACGGCGGCCAGACTCCGCTCAAGCTCGCGCTGGACCTGGAAGCGAACGGCGTGCCGATCATCGGCACCTCGCCGGACATGATCGACGCCGCCGAAGACCGCGAGCGCTTCCAGCAGTTGCTGCAAAAGCTCGGCCTGCGCCAGCCGCCGAACCGCACCGCGCGCACCGAGGCCGACGCTCTCGCATTGGCCGAGGAAATCGGCTACCCGCTGGTGGTGCGTCCGTCCTACGTGCTGGGCGGCCGCGCGATGGAGATCGTCCACGAGCAGCGCGACCTCGAGCGCTACATGCGCGAAGCGGTCAAGGTCTCGCACGATTCGCCGGTGCTGCTGGACCGCTTCCTGAACGACGCCATCGAAGTCGACGTCGACTGCATCTCGGACGGCGAAGCCACCTTCATCGGCGGCGTGATGGAACACATCGAGCAAGCCGGCGTGCACTCGGGCGACTCGGCGTGCTCGCTGCCGCCGTACTCGTTGTCGCAAGAGACCATCGCGGAACTCAAGCACCAGACGTCCTTGATGGCCAAGGCCCTGAACGTGGTCGGCCTGATGAACGTGCAGTTCGCGATCCAGCAGCTTGACGTCGACGGCAAGACGGTCGATACGGTCTTCGTGCTGGAAGTGAACCCGCGCGCTTCGCGTACCGTGCCGTTCGTGTCGAAGGCGACCGGGCTGCAGCTGGCGAAGATCGCGGCGCGCTGCATGGTCGGCCAGACCCTGGCCAGCCAGGGCGTGACGAAAGAGGTGACGCCGCCGTTCTACAGCGTCAAGGAAGTCGTGTTCCCCTTCGTGAAGTTCCCGGGTGTCGACACCATCCTGGGCCCTGAGATGAAGTCGACCGGCGAAGTGATGGGCGTGGGCGAGACCTTCGGCGAAGCCTTCGTCAAGTCGCAGCTGGCGGCCGGCGTCAATCTGCCGACCAAGGGCACCGTGTTCCTGTCGGTGAAAGGCACCGACAAGCCGCGCGCCGTCAACGTGGCGCGCGAGCTGGTGGCGCTGGGCTTCTCGCTGGTGGCGACCAAGGGCACGGCCGCCGTCATCGAAGCGGCCGGCATCCCGGTGCGCCAGGTGAACAAGGTGCTGGAAGGCCGTCCGCACGTGGTCGACATGATCAAGAACCGCGAAATCGTCATGGTGATCAACACCGTGGAAGAGAAGCGTTCGGCGATCACCGACTCGCGCACCATCCGTACCTCGGCCCTGCAGTCGCGCGTGGTCACCTACACGACCATCGCCGGCGCGGAAGCCGCGATCGAGGGCATGCGCCACCTGGACGAACTGCGCGTCTATGATTTACAAGGTCTGCATAAAACCTTAAACTAATCGACGTAGAAGTTACACGCAGTACCTCTGAACCACAGAGCTCGCGGGGCCTCGCGCCTCGCGCCTCTGTGGTTTTCACTTGGTACGTCCCATCACGAACAAGCATAGAGCGACATGAACACTACCGTACCACTGACCAAATACGGCGCCGAACTCCTGAAGGAAGAGCTGCACCAGCTCAAGACCAAGGAGCGCCGTATCGTGATCGATGCGATCGCCGAAGCGCGTTCGCACGGCGACCTGTCCGAAAATGCCGAGTACGACGCGGCGAAAGAGCGCCAGGCCTTCGTCGAAGGCCGCATCGCGGAACTCGAGGGCAAGCTGAGCGCCGCCCAGATCATCGACCCGGCCACCCTGGACGCCGAAGGCCGCGTCGTGTTCGCCTCGACCGTGGACCTGGAAGACCTGGAAAACGGCCAGAAGGTCAGCTACCAGATCGTCGGCCTCGACGAAGCCGACATCAAACTGAACAAGGTCTCGGTGACCTCGCCGATCGCGCGCGCCCTGATCGGCAAGTACGCCGGCGACGTGGTCGAAGTGCAGGCCCCGTCCGGCCCGCGCGAATACGAAATCCTCGAAGTCCGCTACGTCTGATGGGGGCAGGCCTGTCTCGTTCCGCTTCCCGCGTGGCCGCCGCAAGGCTGCTGGTGGCGGTGCTGTGGGCGGGCGCTTTGTGGGCGCTCGGCTATATCGCGGCGCCGGCGGTGTTCGCGGCGGTGCCGAGCCTGGTGGCCGGCGACGTCGTCGCGCAGCTGTTGACGCGGCTGGGCTGGGTATCGATTGCGTGCGCGGCCCTGATGTTCGTGCTGGTGCGCGTTTCGAGCGACCTGGATGCGGTGCGCAAGCGCATCCTGAACCTGCTGGTGCTGGCCATGCTGGCCTGTGCGCTGGTGATGTGGGCGGGGTTGCAGCCGGCGATGGCGCAGATGCGCGAACTGGCCGGGCCGGGCGGGGTGAGGGCGTCGCCGTACTGGACGCAGTTTGCGGTCATGCACGGGGTGTCGCAGCTGTTTCATGTGATCGAGAGCGTTCTGGCGGCTGTGTTGGTCCTCAAGAGCCGCTGACCCGTCATTTGTACCTGCACCCGTAGCACCGTCGCTCCGGCGAAGGCCGGAGCCCAATTCCCCGTGAGCGCCACGTGATTTCCCTTCCCCTCGTTCGTCTGAGGTAGAAGGGCGCTGTTTTGGTCCACATGAGAAATTGGGTAGCGGCCTTCGCCGGTACGACGGTTCAAACGTCGGCGGTGGAAGAAGGTTGGTGGCTGACCACGAAAAAAAACCGGGTCGCCCCGGTTTTCATCACTTGTTCAGTGCATTCTTCTTGGTCGACGCCTGGCGCGGTTTTGCGCGCTTGATGTTGCCGCCCGCCGTCACGCGTTCGTTCCCCTTCAGCATGACCTTGGTGACGCTCGGCTTCTTGGTGCCGCTGGCGCTGGCCTTGACGATGGTGACTTCGCGCATGCCCTTGCCGGACTTGGCGCTGCGTTCCTTGACGGCTTCCTTTTTCGGACGGTACAGCACCAGCAGCTTGCCGATGTGCTGCACCGGCGCCGCGTCGAGGTCGGCGCAGATCTGTTCGTACATGGCGATGCGGGCTTCGCGGTCGTCGCCGAACACGCGGACCTTGATCAGGCCGTGGGCGTCGAGGCTGGAAGCGATTTCCTTCATGACCGATTCGGTCAGGCCCGATTCGCCGATCATGACGACCGGATTGAGTCCATGGGCTTCGGCACGCAGTGCGCTGCGCTCGGCCGGAGTGAGTTTAAGCATAATAATTTTTGGATTACCTTTAAAAGCAGTATTCTACGCGAATGGCCAAGAACAAATTAAACAAAAACTGGTTGCACGACCATATTAACGACCCCTACGTCAAACTGGCCCAGAAAGAAGGCTTCCGCGCACGCGCCGCCTACAAGCTCAAGGAAATCGACGAAAGCGAGAAGCTGATCAAGCCGGGACAGGTCATCGTCGACCTCGGCTGCACCCCGGGCAGCTGGGCCCAGTACACCCGGCGCAAGCTGGCCGGCGCGGACGCCGGCGGCATCCATGGCACCATCATCGGGCTCGACATGCTGCCGATGGAACCGATTGCCGACGTCCAGTATATCCAGGGCGATTTCCGCGAAGAAGAGGTGCTTGGCCAGCTCGATGAGTTGCTGCAGGGCCGCAAGGCCGACCTGGTCCTGTCCGACATGGCGCCCAACCTGTCTGGCATCCCGACCGCCGACGCGGCGCGGATGGAACACCTGATCGACCTCGCTATTGAGTTTTCGCAAAACCACATGAAGCCAACTGGGGCATTGCTAGTAAAGTGCTTTAAGGATATGGGCTTTACGCAAATCCTGGAAAAATTCCGCGACGAGTTCAACACCGTCAAACAGATCAAACCCAAGGCAAGCCGGGACAAATCATCGGAAATTTTCCTGCTTGGACGCGGTTTGAAGAATCCGGTGGACTGAATTTGTTGCTTTTTCAGTGTTTCGGCCTTGATATTCGGCGTGGCAACCGCACATCAGCCGCGTGAGGCTGGCAGCGCAAACGGTTGCGTCGCCCGCCAGTATGTGAAAATGGCTTTTTGGCACTATTGCTAACGTTGCGTGGCAGCGTCGGCTTATTGCGGTTAAAATCGTCATACTGAAATCGGTAGAGATGCAATCCGCATCGGAGGAGTTTTCGTGAATAATATGTTTTCCAAATCCGCCATCTGGGTGGTCGTTGCGCTGCTGTTGTTCATGCTGTTCAAGCAGTTCGACAACCACAGCGTCGCCGGCGGCAGCAAGACCATCGCTTATTCCGAGCTGCTCGATGAGGTGAAGGCGCGTCGCATCAAGGACGTGCTGATCGAAGGCCAGAACATCACCGCGACCCGCTCGGACGACACCAAGGTCCGCGCCACCGCGACCATCCTCGACCGCGGCCTGATCGGCGACCTGCGCGACAACGGCGTCAAGTTCGACGTGCGTCCGCCGGAAGAACCCGGCTTCCTGCAGCAGGTGTTCATCTCCTGGTTCCCGATGCTGTTGCTCATCGGCGTGTGGGTGTTCTTCATGCGCCAGATGCAGGGCGGCGGCAAGGGCGGTGCTTTCTCCTTCGGCAAGTCGAAGGCGCGCATGCTCGATGAAACCAACAACACCGTCACCTTCGCCGACGTCGCCGGCTGCGACGAAGCGAAGGAAGAAGTCTCGGAAATCGTCGATTTCCTGAAAGACCCGACCAAGTTCCAGAAACTGGGCGGCCGCATCCCGCGCGGCGTGCTGATGGTCGGTCCGCCGGGTACCGGCAAGACCCTGCTGGCGCGCGCCATCGCCGGCGAAGCCAAGGTGCCGTTCTTCTCGATCTCGGGTTCCGACTTCGTCGAGATGTTCGTCGGCGTGGGTGCGTCCCGTGTCCGCGACATGTTCGAGAACGCCAAGAAACACTCGCCCTGCATCATCTTCATCGACGAGATCGATGCCGTCGGCCGCCACCGCGGCGCCGGCATGGGCGGCGGCAACGACGAGCGCGAACAGACCCTGAACCAACTGCTGGTCGAGATGGACGGTTTCGAGGCGCAATCGGGCGTGATCGTCATCGCCGCCACCAACCGCGCCGACGTGCTCGATAAAGCGCTGCTGCGTCCGGGCCGTTTCGACCGCCAGGTGATGGTCGGCCTGCCGGACATCCGCGGCCGCGAACAGATCCTCAACGTGCACATGCGCAAAGTGCCGATCGGCACCGACGTGAAGGCCGACATCCTGGCGCGCGGCACCCCGGGCTTCTCGGGCGCCGATCTGGCCAACCTGGTCAACGAAGCCGCGCTGTTCGCCGCGCGCCGTTCCAAGCGCCTGGTCGAGATGATCGACTTCGAAGACGCCAAGGACAAGATCTACATGGGTCCGGAGCGCAAGTCGATGGTCATGCGCGAGGAAGAGCGCCGCAACACGGCCTACCACGAGTCGGGCCACGCGGTGATCGCCAAGCTGCTGCCGAAGGCCGACCCGGTGCACAAGGTCACCATCATGCCGCGCGGCTATGCTCTCGGCCTGACCTGGCAGCTGCCGGAACACGACGCTCTGTCCGGTTACAAGGACAAGATGCTGGAAGAAATCTCGATCCTGTTCGGTGGCCGCATCGCCGAGGAGATTTTTGTTGGCCAGATGTCGACCGGCGCCTCGAACGACTTCTCGCGCGCCACCAAGCTGGCCCGCTCGATGGTGACCCGCTTCGGCATGTCCGAGAGCATGGGCGTGATGGTCTACGAGGACAGCGAGAACGAAGGCTTCTTCGGCGGCGCCACCAAGACCATTTCGGAAGCGACGCAGCAGAAGGTCGACGCCGAGATCCGCGCCATCCTCGACACCCAGTACGCGCTGGCGCGCCGCCTGCTGGAAGAGAACCGCGACAAGGTCGAGATGATGACCAAGGCGCTGCTCGACTGGGAAACCATCGACGCCGAGCAGATCAACGACATCATGGCCGGCCGCGAGCCGCGCCAGCCGAAGACCAGCCTGCTGACCAAGCGCAACCCGCCGGGCGACAGCGGTGGCGGCGTGGCGCCGAACGCCACCGCACCGGCCTGATCCACGCACCTGGCCGCGGCCTGGTCGCTTGATCCAATAAAGCAAAAGGCATCCACCCGGATGCCTTTTGTCGTTTACGCTCCCCACTCGCATCCTATGTCAAAGCAATTGCAATGCGGCCAGTACAGCTTCGCGCTGGAAGGCCCGTCCTCCACCCATCCGGTCGTGATGGGCATCCTGAACATCACCCCCGATTCCTTTTCCGACGGCGGCCGCTACCAGGGCCTCGAGTTCGCCCTGTCGCGTGCCGAGGAAA
The DNA here is from genome assembly GCF_021044825.1 of Massilia phyllostachyos. Classification (GTDB taxonomy): domain Bacteria; phylum Pseudomonadota; class Gammaproteobacteria; order Burkholderiales; family Burkholderiaceae_D; genus Telluria; species Telluria phyllostachyos. Next base: position 257,736 of record NZ_JAJNOC010000002.1, read on the forward strand.
TGATCGCCGACGGCGCCACCATGATCGACATCGGCGGCGAATCGACCCGCCCGGGTTCGCCCAGCGTCCCGGTCGCCGAGGAACTGGCGCGCGTGATGCCGGCCCTGTATGCGCTGCGCACCCTGGACGTGGCATTGTCGGTCGATACCTGCAAGCCCGACGTCATGCGCGAAGCGATCATCGCCGGCGCCGACATGATCAACGACATCAACGGTTTCCGCGCGCCGGGCGCGATCGAGGCGGTGCGCGACAGCGATTGCGGCCTGTGCCTGATGCACATGCAGGCCACGCCGCAGACCATGCAGCTGGCGCCGAGTTACGGCGACGTGGTGCAGGAAGTGATCGCCTTCCTGCAGGTGCGCGTCGAGGCCATGGTGGAAGAGGGCATTGCGCGCGAACGCATCTGCATCGACCCGGGCTTCGGTTTCGGCAAGACGGTCGAGCACAACTATGCGCTGCTGCGCCACCTGGACCGCATCCGCCGTGAAGTCGGCCTGCCGGTGCTGGCCGGGCTGTCGCGCAAGTCGATGATCGGCGCCGTCACCGGCCGTCCGGTCGAGGAGCGCGTCGCCGGCAGCGTGGCCGGGGCATTGGCTGCGGTAGCACATGGCGCTAGAATTGTGCGAGTGCATGATGTGGCAGAGACGGTCGATGCCTTGAAGGTATGGCACGCCGCCAATAACGATTAATCACGGAAAGAGAACAAGAATGGCACGCAAATATTTCGGTACGGATGGGGTTCGTGGTCTGGTCGGCGAGGCGCCGATTACGCCCGAGTTCGTGATGCGCCTCGGCTACGCGGCCGGCAAGGTGCTGGCGCGCGGCGCCAAGTCGAGCAGCGGCCGCCCGGTGGTCCTGATCGGCAAGGACACCCGTATTTCGGGCTATATGCTGGAGGCCGCCCTGGAAGCGGGCTTTTCCGCCGCCGGCGTCGACTCGATGCTGGCCGGCCCGATGCCGACCCCGGCCATCGCCTACCTTACCCGCGCGCTGCGCCTGCAGGCCGGCGTCGTGATCTCGGCCTCGCACAATCCCTTCCAGGACAATGGCATCAAGTTCTTCTCGCGCCACGGCACCAAGCTGCCGGATGCGGTCGAACTCGAGATCGAGGAAGCCATCGACGAACCGATGGGCTGCGTGCCGTCCGATAAGCTGGGCCGCGCGACCCGCCTGCGCGACGCCCAGGGCCGCTACATCGAATTCTGCAAGAGCACCTTCCCGAATGAACTGGACCTGCGCGGCCTGAAGATCGTGGTCGACAGCGCCCACGGCGCCGCCTACAACATCGCCCCGCACGTGTTCCACGAACTGGGCGCCGAAGTGGTCTCGATCGGCGCTTCGCCGGACGGCTTCAACATCAACGCCGGCGTGGGCGCCACCGCCCCGAAAGCGCTGTCGGAAGCGGTGGTGGCCAACAAGGCGGACCTCGGCATCGCGCTGGACGGCGACGCCGACCGCCTGATCATGGTCGACGCCACCGGCCGCGTCTACAACGGCGACGAACTGCTGTACCTGATGGTGCGCGACCGCCTGGCGACCGGCCCGGTGGCGGGCGCGGTCGGCACCCTGATGACGAATATGGCGCTGGAAGTGGCGTTCAAGGAACTGGGTGTCGGCTTCGCGCGCGCCAAGGTCGGCGACCGCTACGTGCTGGAAGTGATGCAGGAGCGCGGCTGGCTGTTCGGCGGCGAGAGCTCGGGCCACCTGCTGGCGCTGGACAAGCACAGCACCGGCGACGGCATCGTCTCGGCCCTGCAGGTGCTGTCGGCACTGCGGCGCAGCAACAAGTCGCTGGCCGAATGCTGCAGCGAACTGAAACTGTTCCCGCAGACCCTGATCAACAAGAAAGTCACGCCGGGCTTCGACTGGACCCAGGACAAGGCGATGGTGGCCGAGAAGGAAGCGGTCGAGCGCGAGCTGGGCGACAACGGCCGCGTCCTGATCCGCGCCTCGGGCACCGAACCCCTGATCCGAGTCATGGTCGAGGCGAAGGAAGCGGCCCAGGCGGAAAGCATGGCGCGCCGCATCGCCGACAAGCTGGCCGCCTGATTTGACGCGCCCTTCACCAGCGAGTATCATCGGCCACACATCGGAGTGTAGCGCAGCCCGGTAGCGCACCTGGTTTGGGACCAGGGGGTCCAAGGTTCGAATCCTTGTACTCCGACCAAGGCTTCCTCCGCGGGCTGTCGATCGACAGCCCGTTTCATTTTCGCCGGTACCCGTACCGTCTCGTCTGCCCATAGCTCAGTTGGATAGAGCATCAGCCTTCTAAGCTGAGGGTCGCTGGTTCGAACCCAGCTGGGCAGGCCATTTCCAGGATCTCGATCAATTCATGCTCTTCCTGACCGTTCCCTACGCTGAGAAGGACGAAGCCAAGGCGCTCGGCGCCCGCTGGAATCCGACCAAACGCCGCTGGTACGTGCCCGACGGCGTCGCGCCCGCCGCCTTCGCCAAGTGGACCGGGCAGGGCGGCGACACCCCTGGCGCGTCCAAGGGCGGCAGGGTCGACAGCTACCAGGGCAAGACCGTGGTCGGCGCCAACTACGTGGCCCTGGAGCACGACTGCAATCCCTTCGAATCCTGCGCCCAGTGCAGCGCCGCGCTGGCCGGCAGCGCCTGGATGCAGGCGCGCCAGCAGCTGGCCGCCCGCTGACATCATGGGCACGGTCGCATAGGCAAGCGAACGCCATCGCCGTCGCTGCCGTGTTAACGTTCCGGCAGCGCGCAGCCCTTCGGATGCGCCCGTTCCGGAGAGTTCCATGCGTCTTGCACGACTGCTGCACACCTGCCTGCTGTTCGCCGTTCTATGCGGGCTCACGGGCCTTGCCCGCGCCGACGCGGCCGCTACCCCGGCCCAGGGCGAGACCTTCAGCCTGCAGCTCGCGGCGCCGCAGGGCAATGTGGACAGCGACGCCGGCACCGTGCAGTTCATCGGCACGGCCACCGTCATCATCCGCTACCAGGGTTTCACGATCCTCACCGATCCGAATTTCCTGCACAAGGGCGGCCACGTGCACCTGGGCTATGGCTTGACCTCCGAGCGCAAGACCAACCCCGCGATCAGTTTCGAAGACCTGCCGCCGATCGACCTGGTGGTGCTGTCGCACTTCCACGACGACCACTTCGACAAGCTGGTGCAGGAAAAACTCCCCCGCGCCACGCCCATCGTCAGCACCAAGGAAGCGGGCGAGCGGCTCAAGCGCCTGGGCTTCACCCGCACGTTCGGCCTATCCACCTGGGACCGGCTGGAAGTCGGCAAGGGCGCGGCGCGCCTGCGCATTACCGCCACCCCGGGGCGCCACGGGCCGGCCGGCGTCGCCGTGCTGTTGCCCAGGACCATGGGCTCGGTGCTCGACTTCGGACCGAACCCGGACGCACCCGACTATCGCATGTACATCAGCGGCGACACCCTGGTGTACGACGACATCCACGCGATCCCGCAACGTTTTCCCAACATTGACCTGGCCCTGCTGCATTTGGGCGGCACCCGCATCCTCGGCGTGCTCAAGGTCACGATGGATGGCAAGGATGGCGTGCGCATGATGCAGATCATCCGCCCGAAAAAGACCGTGCCGATCCACTTCAACGACTACGACGTCTTCAAGTCGCCGCTCGAGGACTTTGCGCGCGAGGTCAGGGCGGCCGGACTCGAGCGCGAGGTGGTCTATCTTGCCCATGGCGAAACCTACGCTTTCCGCCGCGTGCAGCGCTAGTGGCGCGCCAGGCGGACACGGCTGTTGCCGGAAGGATTCAATCGTGCGCGCCTCGCCATACCGCCGAGTAAACGCTAAGATGCCAGCCTGACAATATCGCGATCCTCCCATCCGGGCCACGGCATGCATCCAGCGCAGCACCGCAGTTCCCACGTATTCCCGGTCCGGCGCGACCGGCGTCTCGTCACGGGGATCGTGGTCTCGGTGCTGCTGCACGGCTTGCTGCTGTCCCTGCGATTCGGCGTGCCCGGCCTCGATGCCGGGTCCGGCGGACCGATCCAGGTGACGCTGGCGCCGCCGCCAGTGCCACCGCCCACAACCCCGCCCCCGCCTGTGCCGGCGCCGGCCGTGCCTGCGCCGCCACTTCCCGACGTTCCGCCACCACCGGTCGCCGCCTTGCCGCCGGCGCCGGTGCAGGGCTTGCGTCTCGTCGACCCGTTGCCCAAGCCCGCCGCGCCTGCTCCCGCAGCGCCGCCCCGGCACGTTGCGCGCAAGCCCGCCCGGCCCAGGCTGGTCAAGCGCCGGCCGGCGGTGGCGCCGCCGCTGATCGCCTCGACCACGCTGGACAACCCCTTCACGGTAGCGCCCAGCTTGCCGGACATCGAACCGGGTGCGGTGGTGGAGCCGCCGCCTGTCGAGGAGAAGGATGCGGCGCCGGACGAGGCCATGATCGCCGCGCGCGAACGGGAACGCCTGCGCGAAGAGGAGGCGGCGCGGCTGGCTGCCGCGGAAGAAAGCCGGCGCCAGGATGAGGAGCGCCTGCGCCTTGCCACGGAAGACGAGGCGCGCCTGGCGGCACAGCGCGAGGCGGACGCCGCGCGGGCGCAGGAACTGGCGCGGCAGGAAACGCAGCAGCAGGCCGAACGCGCACGACTTGCGGCCCGCCAGGAAGAGGACCGGCGCCGCCTCGAGCAGGCCGCGGCGCAGGAACGGCTGGCTGCCGAACAGCTGGCCAGGCAGGCGGAGCAGCAGGCTGCCGAGTCGCTCGCGCGGCAGCAAGCCGAGCAGCAGGCCGTGGAGCGCGCCCGCCTTGCGCAACTGGAGGAAGACGAGCGCCGCAGGCGCGAAGCCGAAGCCAGCGCGCAGCAGCAGCGCCTGGCCCAGCTGCGCGAGCGCGAGGAAGCGCTGGCGCGCGAGGACGCCCGGCGCGCCGCCGCGGCGCAGCAGCTGGCCGCCCGCGAAGCCGAGCAGCGCCTGGCACAGGAGGCCGAACGCCGCCGCCAGGAAGAATTGGCGCAGCGCCAGGCTGCGCAGGAAAGTGCGCGCCGCCTGGCGGAAGAACGTGCGCAGGCCGAACGGCTTGCCCAGCAGCGCGCCGAGGAGGCGTCCCGGCGCGCCGAAGCCGAACGCCTGCAGGCGCAGGCGCTGCCGGGCAATGGCGCGGCGGGGCGCCCGGGCAGCGGCAGTGGAGTGGGCGCCGCCACGGGGCCAGGCCCCGGCGCCGGCGCGGGCGCTCCCGCCGGCACCGTCGCCTCGCGCGCCAGGGACATGCTGCGCGGCCTGAACATCCCGAACGTGGCGCCGCCGCCGAATCGGCCGGCCTTCATGCTGCCGAACGCGCGCCGGGCGCTGGCCGACGGCTCGGAACGCGACGCGCCGCTGCGCCTGTACGTGGACAGCGTGCGCCAGAAGATCGAACGCAACGCCACCGTCGGCGACGCCCGCTTCGGACGCGGCGAGGTGCGCGCCGATCCGCTGGTCAGCGTCGCGCTGCGCAGCGACGGCAGCATCGACGACGTCACCATCGTGCGCTCGAGCGGCCGGCCCGACATGGACGAAGCGGTGCGCCGTTTCGTGCACCTGAACGCGCGCTACGCGGCCTTCCCGCCGAACGTGGCGGCGCGCTTCGACGTCATCGAGATCCGCCGCGTCTGGGCCTTCACCGAAGGCCTCAAGCTCCTCGAAGAGCTGCGCTGAACCCTTTCCTTTTTCTGCACCGCAGCACGCCCGGATCGACCTTTGATCCGGTGCAAAGCCTGGCCTGATGGACACCGTACGCTGAGCTGAACGGCTCATCGAAACCGTGGACTTTTTGATAGGCAACAATCATGGCTTTGTCTTGTTCAGGTGCAATCAAGGGTTGCCGGTCGGTGGCGCTTGCCGTGGCGCTGGCCCTGGCGCTGGCCGGCTGCGCCACCGGCCTCGGCTTCGACACTTCCCGGACGGAAGACGGCGCCGCGGCGCCACCCACCGAACTCATCACCGACAATCTGATCGCCACCGAACGCCTGGCCGCCGACAGCGTCGCGCAGCCGGACCTCGGTCCGCTATTCGTGGCGTCGCCGCCGCCGTACACCATCGGACGCGGCGACATCCTCGCCATCGTGGTCTGGGACCATCCCGAGCTGGCGGCCGGCGGCATGAACTCCGCCACCGCCCTGGCCGACAGCGGCGCGCCGTCGAACTCCGCCGCGCCCGGCTTCGCCGTCGACCACATGGGGCGCATCCAGTTCCCTCTCATCGGCCTGCTCACCATGGAGGGCCAGACGGCGGAGCAGGCGCGCGAGCTGCTCACCAGGAAGCTCGCACGCTACATCGCCCACCCCAACGTCACGCTGCGGGTTCAGTCCTACCGCAGCCGCCGCGTCTACGTCGACGGCGAAGTGCGCACGCCGGGCCTGCAGGCCATCGACGACATCCCCATGACCCTGGTCGAAGCGCTCAACCGCGCCGGCGGCATGACGCAGGCCGCCGACCAGAGCCGCATCGTTGTCGAGCGCGCCGACACCCGCTACAACGTCAACCTGCGCGAGCTGATCCGGAAGGGCGTGAATCCCGGCACCATCCTGCTGACGCACGGCGACGTGGTGCGGGTCCATTCGCGCGAGGAAAGCAAGGTGTTCGTCTCCGGCGAGGTGATCCAGCCCAAGGCCCTGACCATGCATAACGGCCGCCTCACGCTCAACGAGGCGCTCGGAGAAACCGGCGGCATCAGCCCCCTGAGCGGCGACGCACGCCAGGTCTACGTGGTGCGCAAGACGCCCGAGCGCACACGCGTGTTCCGCCTGGATGCGCGCGCCAGCGGCGCGCTGGCCATGGCCGAATCCTTCGAGCTGCGGCCGAAGGACGTCGTCTACGTCGCCGCCTCGCCGCTGGCGAACTGGAACCGCCACCTGAGCCTGCTGTTCCCCGGCGCGCTGACCCAGGCCGTCGGCGTCACCACCAGGCCCTGAGCGACCGACCGCACGAGAACCGCGATGACCACCCCCCACGACCCGCATCCGCATTCGCTGAGCCACGTGCTCTCCACCCCGCCCGTCCTGTCGGTGCCCTTCGATCCGCGCCCGAGCGAGCCGCTCGCCGAGGAGCCGAGCGTCGATTTCAAGGGCTACCTGAACACGCTGTACGAGAGCCGCTGGCTGATCGGCACCATCACCGGCATCATCACCGTCGTCGCGGTGCTGTACGCGCTGCTGGCCAAGCCCGTCTACGAGGCCAACCTGATGATCCACGTCGAGGAGGAAAGCCCGACCGCCTCGAAGAACATCCTGAGCGAAGCCTCGTCGCTGTTCGAGACCAAGAAGGCGGCGATCGCCGAGATGGAACTGCTGCGTTCGCGGATGGTCGTCTCGCGCGCGGTCGACAACCTGCAGCTGTATATCGAGGTGCGCCCCGAATACTTCCCGGTGGTCGGCTCCTGGTTCGCCAACCAGAACGGCGGCGCGCTGTCGCAGCCCGGCCTGTTCGGCCAGGGCGGCTATGTCTGGGGCGGCGAGAAGGCCGAGGTGTCGGTATTCGAGGTCCCCGACAGCTGGCTCAAGCGCGATTTCACCATCACTGCGCGTCCGGGCAACCGCTACCGTTTCTCGGGTGGCGGCCAGAGCATCGCCTTCGACGCCACTGTCGGCCAGCGCTACCGGGTGCCGACTCCGGCCGGGCTGGTGGAAATCAAGGTCGACCGCCTGCACGCCAATCCTGGCGCGCGCTTCCGCATCAAGCGCAACTCGCGCCTCGGCACCATCCAGAACATCCAGAGCGCGATGGTGATCACCGAGCAGGGCAAGCAGTCCGGCGTCATCCAGGTCAAGCTGCAGGGCGAGAACGCCGAGCGCATCCACGCCCTGCTGAGCGAGATCGGGCGCGAGTACATGCGCCAGAACCTGGCGCGCAAGACCGAGGAGGCGGAAAAGTCGCTGGCCTTCCTCAACCAGCAGCTGCCCATCCTGAAGCGCCAGCTCGAACAGTCCGAAGACCGCTACAACCAGTTCCGCAACTCCCACGGCACCGTCGACCTGCGCGAGGAAGCCCGCATGAGCCTGACCCAGGCGGCCGCGGCGCGCACCCGCCGCATGGAGCTGGTGCAGAAGAAGACCGAGCTGCTGGCGCGCTTCACCGAGGACCACCCGGTGGTGGCGGCCATCAACCGCCAGCGCAAGGAAGTCGAGTCCGAGATCGACGCGATCGACACCCGCATCCGCAAGCTGCCCGTGATGGAGCAGGACGAGGCCCGCCTGACGCGCGACATCAAGGTCAAGACCGACCTTTACACTGCCCTGTCGAACACCGCCCAGCAACTGCGACTGATTTCGGTCGGCCGCGTCAGCAACGTGCGCCTGGTGGACGCGCCGATCGCGCCGGAGCGTCCGATCAAGCCAAACCGGCCGCTGATCGTGGCGCTGGCCGTGGTCACGGGGCTGTTCCTCGGCACCCTGATCGCCGTCACCCGCAAGGCCATGCGCGGCGGCATCGACGATCCCGCCAAGGTCGAGCGCCTGCTGCGCGCCAAGGTGGTGTACGCCTCGATTCCGCACAGCCTCAATGAAGACAAGCTGATGCGCAAGGTGAAAGGGGAGGGGGTGCTGCCGCTGCTGGCCCAGATCCTGCCGGAAGACCCGGCGGTGGAAAGCCTGCGCAGCTTCCGCGCCGCGCTGCAGTTCTCGATGCCCCATTTCAGGAACAACATCGTCATGTTCGCCGGGCCCACGCGCGGCGTCGGCCGGTCCTTCGTGACCGTCAACTTCGCCGCGGTGATGGCCGCCAGCGGCAAGCGCGTCCTGCTGATCGACGCCGACCTGCGCAACGGCCGCCTGCACCGCTATTTCGGCGTCAGCCGCGAGCAGGGATTGTCACTGGCGGTCGGCGGTGCGGAACCGGTGGAAGGCTTCATCCACCGCAACGTCGTCGACAACCTCGACTTCATCCCGACCGGCGCACTGCCGTCGAACCGCTCGGACTTCCTGCTCCACCTGAACTTCAGCACCCTGCTCGAGACGCTGAGTCCGGAATACGACCTGGTCCTGATCGACACCCCGCCGCTGCTGCAGGCAGCCGACGCCATGGTCGTCGGTGCACGCGCGGGCGCCGTGTTCCTGCTGGCGCGCGCCCACGTGACGACCGATGCGGAGATTACCGAGTCGGTCAAGCGCCTGAACCATGCGGGCCTGTCGCCGCAGGGCGTGCTGTTCAACAATATTACCTATGCAATCGGCCAATCACGGACGCCGTTCCAGGCGAATCCGATTGGACAATTGAAATATGCGGACTGAGGGCCGTCAGCCCGTGTGGCGCGCCGGTATGTGCGGCAGAACAGGGCTGCATCGACTGGGCGCCTTCATCGAAGTGGCTGAACGGGATACATAAGGCACCATGCAAGCCGGTACGCCAGGGTCTGGCAACGATGCGTTACGCCCGCGTAGGCGTGCTTGCCCGCTTCTCTACGATGAGAAGCAAGGCCATCGCGGGCATCACGTCGATGAGACTGCGCTGGTGGGGCGTGATGAGGGGACTCAGCTGTTCAGAATTCTTATCGCCAACTGACGTCGTACCAGATGGCCTGACCGCCTTCGGCCAAGCCGGCAATTCCCGGTCGAGCTAAGCGCCACATCCGAGATGCAGGCGGTACTACCGTGGTCACGCTGCTAGCTTCGCGAACCGATCTACCCGAGCTTCACGAGAGCCATCCAGGTGATTGGCTGAGGCTACCGAGCAACCATGACATGGCCTTTATGCGTCACGAAGGTCTTTGGGCTGTGTCCAGGACTCATGCGTCGCCTGCCATCAGAGACGTCAACAATGTGATCAGCGTCTCTTCCGGTTAATCCGTTCCACATGGCGCGCGCACCCGGGCGGCGTGACTTTCCAGTTACCACCGGCAGTTGCGGACGGCAATGCCTGACCTTGTCCATCGAGCCCGCCGCGAGTCAGGCGGTATCGCTCCGAGCGCGTAGGTCTCGAACCGGATCGTCCCCAGACTTGCTGGTAGGCCGGTACGCCTCGCGCCCCCATTTCGCCTCCACCACTTGGTTTTCGCGGAAAAGATGCGTCATCTCGACGGCGCGGCTGCGTGCCAGCCTACATAGCGTCAGACACGCAAGTCAAGACTGCGTTCCGCCCCTTCCCCAAACATCCACTACAGCCTGTCATCGCTGGTCGTCCCAAGCTCCCCGGCTCCTTGCGCGCAGGGTTGCTTTCCGCCATTCGCGTGTGCGGCGCAGTGCCCCAGGGGGGCAACGATTTCCCCTGTCTCGCCAGGACCTTTGTCCGCCCCTCTGGCGCTCGTGGCCGCATCGCGTGACCACGCACGCTCCTGGCGTCTTCATTCTGCACAACTGGACGGTATGACACCGATCGATCGGGTGAATCAAGCCCGACACCCTGGCTTTAGCAGATGCATGTAGCAACGGTATCGAAAACTTATCAAATTGCTTTTAAGGAATTCCTATTTGTAGTTCGATATTCCGTGAAAAATTTTCGCCGAATCCATTGAACTTTGGAATGCACATTGCGCTCAAAGTAGTTCCTTTGGGTTCACTGCATCAGTGAAACAGTCTAGATAGTTTCCATGTGGAATTAAACCTTGGCTGATTATTACGGCAGGAAAATTTTTCTTTGAATCCATTGAACTTAGGAAGTTTCCAGCCCTCAAAGCTACTCCTTATATCGACAGGGCCTCTTAGGAAAGCCAATCGATTTGGTTAATGGAAACAAATATTTGCTGTTCAATACTTCGCAAGAATTTCTGCAAATCTATTGAACTTTGGAAGTTTCCGCCGCTCAAAGCTACTCCTTTAAAACAAAAGGGCCGCTGAAGGCAAAAGTAAGTGATCAGCAGAAACAGCTTTGCAGTTTAATACCGCTAGGAAATTTTTCTCGCAATCCATTGAACTAAAGAAGTTTCCGCCGCTCAAAGTTACTCCATTCCACTTTAAGGTAATTTGAAATGCAAAAAGCAGCTAAGTTTGTCCCGACCGCTCGTTCCGCCCTGATGTCGTGCGCTAGCGTGGCAGTTCTGTTCGCAGCGTCCAGCAGTGCCATGGCCGCTACCGCCCACATCTATGTCTCGCCCACCGGTTCCGATTCGAACCCGGGTACCCAGGCGAAACCGGTGAAAACGATCACCCGGGCAGACGCTCTGGCCGGTCCTGGCTCGACCATCCACGTTGCCGCTGGTACTTACAAGGTTTCCGCTCCTTCCGCAGGCAGCGCAGGCATCAACACCACCAAGAGTGGCACTGCTTCGGCTCGCATCAAGTTCGTTTCTGACGTGAAATGGGGTGCAAAGATTGTCGTGTCGGGCACCGGCATTACGTGGCATTCGAAAGGCAGCTATGTCGATATCGACGGCTTCGACATCTCCGGCACCGGTCGTCACGGCATCCTGGCTGCCGGTCGTAACCTGACGATCAACAACAACTTCATTCACGACCTGACCATCAGCGGTGGCTGCACCGGCGGCGGCGGCGCGGCGATCGACACCTATGGCCCGGTCGGCAACGTCGTCATCGACCGCAACGTCGTCCGCAACATCGGCTACAAGATGATTGGCAAGTGCAACACCGTGCAAGGCATCTACGTTGCCAATCCCAACAACGTGGTGACCAACAACATCGTCTCGGGCGTCGCTGCAGTCGGCATCACCCAGTGGCACGGTGCGACCGCCTCGACCATTGTCAACAACACCGTCTTCCACAGCAAGGAAGGCATCCTGCTGGGCCAGGGCGACGCCGGCACTACCACCGGTTCGGCCAACAACTATGTTGCCAACAACATCGTGTACGACCACACTACCTACGGCATCGTCGAAGGCGGCAAGATGGCTGGCGGTAACAAATACGTCAACAACCTGGTGTACAAGAGCGGCACCGCAATGCGTGTGAAGAGCGGCACCGCGACCGGCACCATCACCTCGGATCCGCTGTTCGTGAGTTACTCGGCGACCGGCACCGGCAACTACAGGCTGTCGAAGAGCTCGCCGGCAATCGATCGCGGCAACTTGAACAAGGCCCCGAAGGTCGACGCAGCAGGTGTGGCACGTCCGCGCGGCGCCGCCATCGACATCGGCGCATACGAGTACTAATCCACTGCAGCTTACGCCCCGGTTCCGGCCGGGGCGCACCATCCGGGCGTCCCGTGCCGGTACCAGCAAAACTGGTATCGGCCGGGACGCCCTTTTTTGTTCGGCACTCGTCACGGGCGTGATGAGTCCGATCTGACCTCGGCGTGCTTGGCCGAATGCCTGCGTCGCCATCCACCTTTGCACGATCGGCACGATCTGCCGAAGTGCCCTTGTGTTTGCTTGTCGCTTCCGGCTCCGGGCTGGCCGATTCATCGGGGAACGCCATCCTGGTCTCGCTGCGCCTTTTTCGGCGAAAGCACAGGCAAGTGCTGATCGACAGGAACACAAGGTAGCGCAAATGCCCGTTTCCGGTGACTGCTACGCTATCTCTCGCAGGGCGAGTCCCTATCGGCGACGAACGTACCACCGGCTCATTGCATGCAAGGCATCGTGCGCTTCATTCGATCGACGGGCGACCGGTCGACATCCTCGCCGCGTCCACGCCGGAAACAACGCGCCCATCCACATCCCGTCCTGCACGTTTCAATCTTTGAAAGGTTTGTGATGCCGAACATTCAGCCGACCGTGCAGGACAAGACCTTGCTGCATCGGATCTTCGGGTGGCATGTCGTTCCCTGGACGGATGCATTCTGTGCAGCCGTCAGCCGGCTCGACGCTCAACCCCGTACCGTGCTCGAGATCGGCGCGTCGCGGCTCTCCGCGCCTTCGCTGTTTTTCCTGCGGCGCGGCGCCTCGGTCGAAGTTACCTGCTATGCCGAAGAGGAAGCCCCATCCTTGAAGGCGTTTTGTGAACGCATATGCCAGGAACATGGCTTGCCCATCCCGCCCGTGCGGTTGCACGATGCCTTCGCTGCAACGGCGCAAACCTATGATCTGATCATCATGAAAGGCGTCCTTGGCGGCCTCGACCGCCAGCACAAGCTGGATGTCTTCGCCAAGGCCGTCGAACGTTGCCTGGGCAACCTGTCGGAAGACGGTGTACTGGTCGTTCTCGACAAAGGCTGGTGTTCTCCGGCACACAATCTGCTGCTCCAGCGTTTCGGTGATGCGGGTGGCAACAACTGGCATTATTTTTCGCACCGGGAACTCGCATCCCTGTCGGGCCGCGCCAATCCGCCCGACGTGATCTGGAAAGGATTTGCCAGTGCGGGCACCATGCCATCCAGGGCTCTCCAGCGCTTGACGGATTGGCTCGACACGCGCCTGTTCAACAGGTTCCTGACGAGAAGGGGAACAGTGTTTGCTGCCCTGTACAGGAAGAGCCCGATACCCAACACAAAAGACCACGAAGCGAATTCGGTTCATGGGCAGCCAGCCGATACCGGTAGCCAGGTCTCCTGAGCCGTGCGGTCAGTATGCGTCGGGCTGGCCTGCACGGGAAACGAATCCTCGTAAAAGCCCTCGCGCCTTCCTCGCCCCCAGGAACAACGCGCCTGGCCGCATGCCCCGCGACCCAAGCCCTCACCAGGTGTCACCCGCCCGGCGCCGTGCCGCCGGCGTCACCGGTCGATGCCGCGGCGGAGCGAGCAGTCCCGTCTTGTGATTGCATGCGGGGCAAGCCCTCCGCTTTGCCTGTACCTGCCATGGTGCCAGCTCCGCATTGCGTCAAGCAATGCTTTTCAACACCACTGCCGGCACCCGCCGCTCCGACGCGAACAGCACCCGTCTCGTCGGGCACGGACCGCTGTCGCATCGTCGGCTCATCTTCTTTCTGCGTCAGTAAAGCAGCGCAGCCCAGTGCACGTTGAAGACAGGCCGGCGTCCATGTCGCCTCATTGTCCGGTCGACAGAGGCCGGCGCTCGGCCCGCGGGAGGCGGCGCCCGATCAGATGCTGCTTGATCGCGGTGCGGATGCGATACGTACGCGATTCGAACAGCAGGTAGGACAGGTAGGCCGCGACGATCAGCGTCGCCAGCATGCCGAAATACAGTGCCGTGTGCAGCGGGTCGAACGGAGACAGGCGATCAAGGCCGAGATGGGTGTTGCACCAGTAATGCAGGACGCCGATCAGCGGCACGTGCAGCACATACAGGCTGAAAGAAAACTCTGCGAAGAACTTGCCGCCGGCGCCAAGCCGGCGCGCCAGCGTCGACGCCGGCGGCGCGTTGAACTGAAGACTGGACAGCAAGACCAGGTAGAGCAGGGCGCACACCAGGTCTTGCCCGAGCGTCGATAGTTCGAACTCGTCCAGCTCCCCCGTCAGCCGGAAATATGCGGCGCCGGCGAGGACCAGCACCAGCCACGCCCAGCGCACTCCCGAGCCGCACTCGATCCGGATGCGGGAAAAGGCGACGCCGAGCAGCCAGACCACGAAATAGGCGACGATCCCGGCCGGCAGCAGCACGGCGAGCAGCACCAGGGCCGCTGCGCATGCCAGCCGCACGGTCAGGTCGCGCGCGGCGCCGGCAAGCGCCAGCAGGGGGAACAGGACGTAATACCAGGTCTCGTTGGCCAGGCTCCAGAGCGGAAAATTGCCGCCGTAATCAGGCAGCGCGATGCCCTGGAGGCCGAACAGGTTGCCCGCGAAAGTCAGTGCGGAATAGGGATTGTCTGGCGACAGGTTGAAATCCTCGGGATTCGCCAACCCGATGCCGAGCGCGAAGACGAAGGTCAGCAGGAAGGTGGGAATCAGGACGGTCCACAGCCGCGTGGCGCGGTCGATCGCGTAACTGGCCACGGCGTGCGGCGTCCCGATCCGGTTCAGGAGACTCCCGCCGACCAGCCAGCCGCTGATGAAGAAGAACACCAGTACCGCCTGGTGCGCGAAGCCGCTGACGAACGCCAGACCCTGGAACCACAGAGGGGGATCGGCCACGTCGCGGACTGCCGGATACATCGCGGCGCGCAAATGCGCGGTGGCGACGATGAACGCGGCAAGCCCTCGCAGCAGGGAAATCAGGATGGAATGCCAGCACGTTTCGTCGAACTGGCCGTGACCTTGCAGCGTCACGCGGGGCAGGGCTGGCGTGGACATCGTGTCTCCCTTGCTTGTTTGCGGGTGTGATAGCCAGGTATTCGAATAATGTCGGCTAGACAGCGGACGGAAACAACAACTGGTGCACCGTGCACCAGTTGTTGCCGGCACCGAAGCGAACGCGCTGGCGGAAACCGGTCGGCTTGAGAAAGTCGAAACTGTGAGGGAAACGATGAAATAAATAAGTGCAGCTCGTCATCATTTCACGCTCCCCGAATACTGATATGCGAAACGATAACGAGTGATGGGTGGTCGGCTTTGAATCGACGCAAACCCAACGATCTTAATGTGATGAATAGTGGGCTTTAGACGACTAATTGCGGAAAGGGAATTTGCTTTATGAAAGAAGCCTGCCATAAATCTGTCCTGCTATGTCGGATTTTTCTTCCGTCCGTTCATCCATCTCTGTCTACCGTTATTGATTCCAAGATAGTTTTATACGTAAATGAATTCTTTCCCCGACGGTCCTCACGGGTTGATACTCATCAATCCGTTTATGCGCAAAAAGTTGATAATCGGCTAAAAGAAAGTGCAGGCGCTTATGCTGCGCAGGATTTATTTGTGGGTGGACTCAATCGAAAGGTTTGCGACTTCATCCATGTCCAGTCGGCATTTAATTCAATTTGCCGAATTCCATAAACGGCTTGCCTCCTGTTTCCCATTTCTATTGGCAGCGATATCGAAGCCTGCAATCACAGAGTACAGCCGCCGAATATGAATCCATCCTTTCCTGTTTTCTGGAAGCACGCCACGACGGTCCTGACCGGGACCGTCGTGGCCCAGGCCTTGCCCTTGCTCGTCGCGCCGCTCATCACCCGCCTGTGCACACCCGAGGACCTCGGTGAATTCAGCGTCTGGCTGGGTGTCGTCGCCATCGTGTCCACCATCGCCACCTTGCGGCTCGAAGCCGCCATGATCCTGGATCACGACAGCGACGAGCAGCAAACCTGCTTCAGCGTCATCGCCTATTGTTCCACCGTGCTGGCCATCCTGATCACGCTCGTCGTGGCCCTGGCCAGGCTCACCGACTTCCCGCAGACATACAAGATGTCCTGGTTCGGCCTCATGACCATCGGGATCGCCGCCTGGCTGTCCGCCTACAACGCGGCCCTGCTTGCCTACGCCACGTCCTACCGCGCCTTCGGGAAAGCCGCCTGGGCGAAAGTGTTTGGTGCCGGCACCATCGCACTGGGGCAACTCTTGCTGTTGTTGACCGGCGCCGGCGGCGCTGCCCTGCTGGTGGGGCAGATACTCGGCATCACAGTGGGCGTCATGGCCGCGATGGTGCTGCTGTCTCCCCCGCGTCCGCGTCTCGCCCTGTTGCCGACCCGTCCCCAGCGCGACTATCTGAAAAAACACCAGTCGTTCTGGCGTTTCTCCCTGCCGGCCGGCCTGCTGAATACGGCGGCCGGCAAGTTTCCGCTGTTCCTGGTCGGGGCCAAGTACGGCTTGTTCGAAGCCGGATTGTTTGCGCTCACCGAACGGATCCTGACCGCGCCGGTCTCCCTGCTGGCAGCGTCGGTGCTCGAAGTCTTCAAGCGCCAGTCGGTGCATGAATTCCAGACCCAGGGCCATTGCACGGAAGCCTTCCGCAGCACCTTCAAGGCCCTGGTCCTGCTCGGTTGTGGGCCGGCCCTGGTGATCTTCGCTTTCGCCCCCGACCTGTGCGCCTGGGTATTCGGGGAACCCTGGCGCGAAGCGGGGGAGTTCGCGCGCATCCTGGCGCCGCTGTATTTCCTGAACTTCGTCGCCAGTCCGCTGAGCTATGTTTTCTTCGTCGCCGGCAAGCAGAAGGCCGAGCTCGTCTGGCAAGTCGCCCTGTTCGTCACGACGATCAGCATCTTCATTGCGCCGTTGCCCCTGAAACAAGTCCTGCTGCACTACACGATCGCCTATTCGATTCTTTACCTGATCTATCTCCACCTGTCCTATCGCTATGCGCGGAACGCGGCGCCTTCGGCCGCGCAGCTGGGCGAATCGGAACCGGCCGAAGGCGGATGAAACCGGCGACATTACGGACACACATCATGCAAGCGAGCGACATCGCGATCAGCCGGCGAAGCGGGACCATCAGTCCGACGTTCATCGCGCACGCCGCATTCATGCTGCTGTTTCCCGGGTTTTTCTTCTATCAGACCTTGCTGGGCATTGGCGCAATCGGGGCCTATCTCGGTGGCTATTTCACACTGGTAGCGCTGGCCTTGCTACCACCATTGACCTATGCCTTCGTCGTGTCGGCCAAGGCGCACCGCAACTATGTGTCGCAGGTGGATATTTGCCTGGTGTTCCTGGTGGCCTATTATGGGCTAGTCTTGCTGGTTAATTTCTTCGCCGGAAAAGACAGCATGATCGTCGAGCGCTACGTGCAAGTGATCATTTTCTGTTTCGAGACGTACGTCATTTTTCGACTGATCGACCTCGGGAGCCGGTCTTTCCGGAAGATCGTCCTGATCAGCCTCCTGCTCATGTCGGCGATCACCTATTATTTTTCGGTCGGCGGCTTCTTTTTCCTGCAGGCGCTGGGCGAAGCCAAGGATCCGAACAGTCTCGCCACCTACCAGGGATTCGCCCGCTCCTATATCTATACCTACCTGCTCGTGATCGCCACGCTCCGGTTCGTCCTGCTGCGCTACGTCCTCTACGTGGTCGTGACCAGCGCACTGTTCCTGAACGGCGCCCGCAGCGAGTTCTCGGCCGTCCTGTTCCTGATACCCGTCAATGAGCTCTATTTCGCCAGGCACCGGCTGTATGCGGTGTTCACCCTGGTGCTCGCCTCGGTAATCCTGATCGGCGGGGTCGACTACATCGTCGCCAGTTTGCCGGAGAACCGGATCCTGCAGCTGCTCGACTTGTCCCATTCCAGTTCGGCGAACATGCGCGACCGCTTCGCGCACGATGCCCTGCGCACGATATCGGAAAACCCCATCTTCGGCGATTTCGCCAGTTATCCCGACGGCCATTATGCGCACAACATCATCACCACCTGGGTCGACTTCGGCCTGTTCGGTTTCGTGTTTTTTTCCGCGCTGCTGGTCTGGCATGGCGTGTGGCTGCTTCTGAACGGTTTCTTCCGGGCCAAGAAGGATGTCGACTTCGTGCTGGCCTGGTCATTTGTGAGCGTAACCATCTTGTGGGCGCTGACGGCGAAGAACATGCCCGACATGTGCGTCGGCGCGGCGCTCGGCGCCTTTGCCAGGTATCGCTACAAGAAACGCTTTTCGCCCGGCGCGATGTCGTCCGACATGGCGCAGCGCTGACAGGAAGCAGCCATGCGTATTCTCTACATCAACCACTATGCCGGATCGCCGCGCCACGGTATGGAATACCGGCCCTATTATCTCGCGCGCGAATGGGTGCGGGCCGGTCACACGGTGCGGATCGTGGCGTCGAGCCATTCGCATTTGCGCGCCAGGGAACCGGAGCTGGGCTCGCAGCGCCTGCTCGAGGAGACGATCGACGGCATCCGCTATACCTGGCTGCACACCGGCGCCTACCGCGGCAACGGCCTCGCACGGGTGCGCAATATCGGCGCTTTCGTCCGGCGCCTCTACCAGGAGGGCAGGCGGATGGCGCTGGAAGATCCGCCCGACGTCGTGATCGCCTCCAGCACCTACCCGATGGATATCTGGCCGGCGCAGCGCATCGCGCGCATGGCCGGAGCCAGGCTGGTGTTCGAACTGCACGACCTGTGGCCGCTGACCCCGATGGAACTGGGCGGCATGTCGCGGTGGCACCCCTTCATCATGGTCGCACAGGCCGCGGAAAACCACGTCTACCGGCACGCCGACGCCGTGGTCTCGATGCTGCCGAAGGTGCAGGAGCACGTGAGCAGCCGCGGCCTGGCGCCGGAGCGGCTGCACATCGTCCCGAACGGCGTGCAGCCGCAGGACTGGCGCGCCGGCGCCGAACGCCTGGCAGGCCCCGTGGGGCGCGTCCTCACCGACATCGCCGGCGCCGGAAATGCCATCGTGGGCTACGCCGGCAACCATGGGATCTCGAATTCGCTGGACACCCTGCTCGACGCGGCACAGCGCATGCGGGACGAACGCGTCGCTTTCGTCTTGGTGGGCGGTGGACCGGAGAAGG
The DNA here is from genome assembly GCF_021044825.1 of Massilia phyllostachyos. Lineage (GTDB taxonomy): Bacteria > Pseudomonadota > Gammaproteobacteria > Burkholderiales > Burkholderiaceae_D > Telluria > Telluria phyllostachyos. The sequence continues at coordinate 276,806 of NZ_JAJNOC010000002.1, forward strand.
AGCGCCTCAGGCGCCGCGCCGCGGAGCACGGGCTGCGCAAAGTGTATTTCCTCGATCCAGTCGGCAAGGACGACATTCCCGCCCTGCTGCAATGGTTCGATCTTGCCTACATCGGATGGCGGCGCCAGCCGCTGTACCGCTTCGGCATCGCGCCCAACAAGCTCATGGACTACATGATGGCCGGACGGCCGGTGCTGCATGCGGTCGAGGCGGGCAACGACCCGGTGGGCGAGGCGCGCTGCGGCCTGACGGTCGCCTCGGAAGACCCCGACGCCAGCGCCCAGGGCATCCGCACGCTGCTCGCGGCCGGCGCGGACGAGCGCAAGGCAATGGGCGAACGCGGCCGGCAGTTCGTGCTGCAGCACTGTACCTACCCGGTCCTGAGCGAACGCTTCCTGGCCGCCTGCCGGCAGCAGCCGGCCGGGCTGGACCATGCCGCCCCGGTTTCGCAGCACACGCGCTGAGGGGGCCTCATGTCGAGAATGGACAGCTTGCTGAAGAGGATCTTCGATATCGTGACCGCGGCGGCCGGCCTGCTGCTCGCGCTGCCGCTCATCGGGCTGTGCTGGACGATCGCCGCGATCGACACCCGCAGCAACGGCTTCTTCATCCAGAAGCGCATCGGACGGCACGGCCGCGTGATCCACGTCTGCAAGATCAAGACCATGTATCCGGGCGACAGCCGCAGGAGCCCGATCGCATCCCGCAACGCGGCGGTGATCACCGGATCCGGCCGTTTCTTCCGCAAGTACAAGCTAGACGAGCTGCCCCAGCTCTTCAATGTGCTGCTTGGCAGCATGAGCATCGTCGGACCGCGGCCCGACGTGCCCGGTTACGCGGACCGGCTGGAAGGCGGCGACCGGATCATCCTGCAGCTGCGGCCGGGCATCACCGGTCCGGCTTCCATCAAGTACAAGAACGAAGAGGAAATCCTGGCCTCGATGGACGATCCGCTTGCCTACAACGACCAGGTCATCTGGCCGGACAAGGTCAGGCTGAACAAGGAATACATCCGCAACTACTCGCTGCTGCGCGATTTCGGCTACATCCTGCAAACTCTTTTTGGACGAGGACCACATGAGCATCCCTAGCGCCACCTGGCCGCACTATTCCGATGAAGAGGCGAACGCCGTCAAGGACGTGATCCTGTCGAACAAGGTGAATTACTGGACCGGCACCCAGTGCCGAGAGTTCGAACGGGAGTTCGCGGACTGGGTGGGAACGGACTACGCGGTGTCGCTGGCGAACGGCACGCTGGCGCTCGATTGCGCGCTCAAGGCGCTCGGCATCGGCGCCGGGGACGAGGTCATCGTGACGGCGCGCACCTACGTGGCGTCGGCCAGCTGCATCGTCAACGCAGGCGCGGTCCCGGTGTTCGCGGACGTCGACCGCGACAGCCAGAACATCACCGCCGCCGGCATCGCCGCCGTGCTGACGCCGCGCACCCGGGCCGTCATCTGCGTCCACCTGGCCGGACTTCCTTGCGACATGGATCCGATCATGGCGCTCGCCGAGGCGCATGGGCTGTACGTCATCGAAGACTGCGCGCAGGCGCACGGCGCGCGCTACAAGGGGCGCATGGTCGGCAGCATCGGACACATTGGCGCCTGGTCGTTTTGCCAGGACAAGATCATGACCACGGGGGGCGAGGGCGGCATGGTGACCACCAATCAGCGCGACTGGTGGCATGCCATGTGGTCGCGGAAGGACCATGGCAAGTCCTGGGCCGCGATGGTCGAGCGCCAGCACCCGCCCGGCTTTCGCTGGGTGCACGAGTCCTTCGGCAGCAATTGGCGCATGCTCGAGGTCCAGGCCGCAATCGGACGCATCCAGCTGCGGCGCATGCCGGCCTGGAGCGCACAGCGGCGCGCCAATGCGGCGCGCCTGGCTGCCGCCTGCAGCACCATCGAGGCGCTGCGCGTGCCCGCGGTGCCCGGCCATGCCGAACATGCCTGCTACCGTTTCTATGCTTTCGTCGACCCCGCCAGACTCGCGCCGGGCTGGAGCCGCGACCGGATCATGGAAGAAATCTCGGCCCACGGCGTCACCTGCACCACCGGCTCCTGCTCCGAAGTCTATCTCGAGAAGTGCTTCGCCGATGCCGGCTACCAGCCGCCCCGGCGCCTGCCGGTGGCACAGGAGCTGGGAGAGACCAGCCTGATGTTCCTGGTCCATCCGACCCTGGGCGAGGCCGACCTGGCCCGGGCGTGCGGCGCCATCGCGGAAGTCTTTGCACGGGCCCGGCAGCGCGACGATGCTCCCGTCGCTTGTTCGGACTGAAGGCGGCGGTTTCGCTCCGGGACAGCGGCGCCATGCTCTCGTGGATGCAGATCATCGACATCGGCCACACCGCCGTGATGGTGCCGCTGGCCGGCGCCATCGCCGCCTGGCTGGTGCTGGGGCGGGCCTGGAAGCTGGCGGCGTGGTGGTGCCTGATCTTTGCAACGGGCCTGGGCATCGTCGCCGCTTCCAAGATCGCCTATCTCGGCTGGGGCATGCAGATCCCCGCGCTCGGCTTCAAGGCCCTGAGCGGCCATGCCTGGCGCGCCACGGCGGTCCTGCCGGTCCTGTTCTGGGTCGTGTTGCAGGACGCGCCCGCACGCTGGCGCATGCGCGGCGCCTTGCTCGGCGTCCTGCTCGGCGCGGCATTGGCGGGCCTGCTCGTGGTGTTCGGCTTCCACACGGCATCCGAGGTCATCCCCAGTTTCGCCCTGGGGATCGGCGCCGGGCTGGCTTTCCTGCGGGCGGCCGCCTGCGTCCCGGCGCCGGCCATTCGTCCCTGGGTGGTGCCGCTCAGCCTGGCGAGCTTCGTTCTGATCTTCAGCCTGAAACCATCGTCGATCAGCCCCCGCCTGGTCGACGTCGCCCTGTTTTTCTCCGGCCGCGAGGAGCCTTACCGCTGGAAGGACGGCAGCAAGCTCCCGCTGCCGCACAAGCAGCACAAGTCGTGCTAAGAACCTGTCCCGGTAGGGAGTGAGTCGCTTTCGGCGCACTAGGCAAGCGAATGCTGCGTTGCTCGTCGTTGCGTGGCTAGCCACGCGGCCTCTTCGCGCCTTGCCTCCGCTTGCCGTGAATCGCCTCCAGCTTCCCCATCCCTGCCGGGATAGGTTCCAAGAGACACTCCCGGTAGGTGGGAGTCGGGCCAAGCGCCCTTGGCAGGCGTGCACCGCGTTGCTCGTCGCATGGCCAGCCATGCGGCCTGCTCGCGTCTTGCTCACCCCCGCCATGCATATCCCTGAACTGCCCCTGCCTGTCGGGATCGGTCCGAGCGCCGTGCTTTGGACAGTCGACATCGGCGGCGCATCACGCCGTCCGTCGCGCGCGAGCCGTCCCGACGCAGCGGACGTTCGGCGGCCGTGCCGGTAGCTATCAGGAACCGATCGCTCACGTACGAAGCGTGGCCGAAGAGAGGATGCGGCCGACCTTGGTTCGCGGTGTGGGAGCGGAACGTTGGTCGTGATATTGATGTCTCCTGCTACGTGGGCCGGCATCCAGGCGCGCCATTGGAGTGACTCGACAATGCCGCAACACCAGGCGACGGCGATGAGAATCATGGGTGTGCAGGACATCCAGGTAAGCGAAACCTGGTGGGGACTCGGTTTGCCCCTGACGCTCTTGCGATAACGGCGCTACCCGTGGCGAGTCTGACGGCAACGTCAGGGTCTCCCGCCGACCGTTTGTCGACGGGACGCGTGAACGTGACGCCTGCAGCTACGGGCTCGGTCAACAGGACGGTTCGGGGTCACGAAGAGGACGCTGAGCACATGTGCGGACATCCTTGATGGCAGTGATGTGCCACTCTCGGCCGGCGCGCCGGCCTGGCGGCACGTGCGCGCCGAGAAGCCGCATCTCGGATGACCATGGTTCCCGCTGCGGTGACGAACGTACTTGCAGTCCGCCCGGCATCGCCCGCTGCAGCGCCCGGCGGCAAGCCGGAATCAGTTTGCCGCCGTGACGGCCTGCCATGCCCCGAGATGGGCGGGCGCGTCCCGCAGTGCCTGGGATGCGGGCGCCAGTCCCGGCGCCTGGGCTGGCGGGACGGCGCGTGCGCGCATGGCCGGGGAGTTGCGTTTCAGGCGATAGTCGCCGGTGCCGTCGGCCCGGTAGTTGACGAACTCCGGCTCCGCATGGATGGTGCCGCTGACCGTGCCGTGTACCCGCAGTGCTGTGCCGTTGGCATGCACCAGGTTGTCGACATAGTGGTTGTTGGCGCCGACCTTGCCGCTCTCCACGATGCCGAAGGTCATGTTGTCGTAAACGATGTTGTTCGCGACATAGTTGTTTTGCGAACCTTCGGGAAGCACGCCCGAGTCGCCGCCACCGATCAGGATGCCGATCTTGCAGCCGAAGACCGTGTTGTTGACGATGGTCGAATCGGTGGCGCCGTGCCATTGCTGGATGCCGACGGCGGCGACGCCGGACACCACATTGTTGACGACAACATTGTGCGGATTGGCGATATAGATGCCTTGCACGGTCCGGCAGCTGCCGCGCATCGCCACGCCGATATTGCGCACCACATTGCCCTTGATGAGCACATTTCCCGGGCCGCCGTTGGTGTCGATGGCCGCACCCCCGCTGCCGGTGCAGCCGCCGCTGACCGTCAGGTCGTGCACGAAATTATTGGTGATCGTCAGGTTGGCGCCGTCGGCCACGATGCCGTGGCGGCCGGTGCCGCTGATGTCGAAACCCTCGATGTCGACATAGTTTCCTTTGGAACGCCAGGTCATGCCGGTGCCGGAAACGACGAGCTTCGCGCCCCATTTGACGTCCGAGACGAAGCGGATGCGTTCCGTTGCCGTACCGCTGCGCTGGGTCGTGACGCCGGCGCTTTGCGGCCCCGGCGCCGACACTGCGTAGGTCCCCGGCGCCACATGGATCGTGAATCCCGGAGCGGCGGCTTCGTCGGCGCGCGTGATCGTGGAGAAGGGGGCGGATTTGCTGCCGGGGTTGGCGTCATTGCCGTCGGGGCTGACATACAGGTGCTTGCTCGGTGCGCAGGCGCTCAGCAGGATGGCCAGGCCGGCCGCCGCCAGGCGGGCATGCGCGCTGCGGCCGGTGACGGCGCCGTCGCTGGCTGCGCGGGTTCCCGTCTCGCCCTCCGTACCTGCGCTGTGACCTCGCAGCGCCTGGCTTGTGGCGCGTGGATTGCGCAGGCGCGCCGCGAGCAGGCCAGCCGTCTTCCAGAAAAATTCGATCATATCGTTCACGCGTGCATTGACCAGGTCAGTGGATGCCGGCAGGATGGCCGCGACGCACGAAACGGCGCCGCGTCGTCACCGGCAGGAATGGAAAAATCGGGTCGGACGTCATCGACAGGAAGACTCTGCCCCGTATTGCATGAAGGCCGTTTGCGCGCACGCATTGCCGGTTTCGACCGGCACGAAAATGGCGTGCCCGCTGGCGGCGGCGCCCCCCAGCCCGGCGCCCCACCGCATCGATTGCCGCGCACCTGGCCTGCCGCGCAGCAGCGGGCATCATGCGAGGTCGAGCGCAAGCCGCTGCACGATCCGCTCGGCGGCGTCGCCGTCGCCATAGGGGGAGACCGCCTGGCCGGTGCTGCCGAGCGCGGCGCGCAGGGCAGCCAGCACAGGTTCCGCCCCGGTCGGCGGCGCCAGGCGATTCCAGCCCGCATCCAGCAACTCCACCCACTCGGTTTCGTCACGGAAGGTCACGCAGGGCACGCGATGGAAAAACGCTTCCTTCTGTACGCCGCCCGAGTCGGTGGCGACCAGCGCCGCGTACTTTTCCAGCTGCACCATGGCGAGGTAGGCCTGGGGTTCGACCAGTACGAGCGCGCGCTCGAGCGCGTCCAGCCGCCTTGCGCCGGCGAGGATCTGGCGGGTGCGCGGATGCAGCGGCAGGATCACCGGAAGCTCGCTGGAAAAGCGCATGAGCGCATCGAGCAGGACGGCCAGCCGGGCCGGATCGTCGGTGTTCTCGGCGCGGTGGATGGTCGCCAGGCAGTAGGCGCCGGCCCGGATACCGCGCGTGCGGCCCAGTTCCCCGAGGATGCCGCCGCGCGCATCGACCCGGGCGCCGTGGTGCAGGGCGACGTCGTACATGACGTCGCCGACCTGCTCGATCCGGCCGGGCGGCGCGCCTTCGCGCAGCAGGTGGGCGCCGGCGCCGGCGTTGGGAGTGAACAGCCAGTGCGCGATGCGGTCGGTCAGGGTCCGGTTGATTTCTTCCGGCATGCGCGGATTGAAGGAACGCAGCCCCGCTTCGACGTGGGCGACCGGGATGTGCAGCTTGACCGCCGCCAGGGCGCCGGCCAGGGTCGAATTGGTGTCGCCGTAGACCAGCACGGCGTCGGGCCTTTCCTCCAGCAGCAGCGCTTCGATCGCGGCCAGCATGCGCCCGGTCATGTCGCCATGGCGGCCGCCGTGGATCGCGCAATGGTAGGCCGGCGGATCCATGCCGAGCTCGGCGAAGAACACGTCCGACATATTGCTGTCGAAGTGCTGGCCGGTATGCACCACGACTTCACGCAGCCGGGGCGATGCGCGCAGGCGCGCCGAGACGGCGCTGGCCTTGATGAACTGGGGGCGGGCGCCGATCACGGTGACGATTTTTCGCGCGCTGGGATGTGCTGGCATGGCGTACTCCGGTTGCCGGAAGGGGGATGCGTTGCCGGGTTCACCAGATCACGGCTTCGTAGAAGCGCGACAGGTTGGCCTTGGTGTTTTCCGCCCAGTTGGTTTCGACCTGGCGCGGGTGGGTCACCAGGCAGATGCGGTCGTGCTTGTCGAGCATGTCGAAGGGCGAGGCCGGGCAGTAATACTGCGGCGGCGGGCGGTCCGCGATGTACAGGTCGATGTGGTCGAGCAGGGCGGCGTCGTAGGCTTCGCATTCGATGCCGCATTCGCGGCGCAGCGCCTGGTCGGCCAGGATTTCGGCGTTGTTCAGCTTCAGGCGCCGGTTGGCGAAGTCACCGTGGCTGGCGACGGTCCGGATCTTGCGGCCGAACTGGGCTTCGAACCATTTGACGTTGTCGCGGAAGATGTCGCGGATTTCCGGCAGCCGCTGCCGGACCAGCGCGGGGTCTTTCAGCCGGTGCTTCTTGGCGAAGGCGGCCAGCTCCTCGTAGTGGTAGCTGGCTTCGCTGCCGTAGGCTTCGATCTCGCGCATCAGGTCGAAGTCGAGGGTCGACAGGCGGAAGTAGTAGCTGGAGCGGATGCCGTGCTTCTTTTCGATCTCGAACAGCTTGCGTGTGGTGCGCAGGTCGGTGTCGATGTCGTGGCGGTGCACGATGAACTTCTTTCCGGCCACCTGGCCGCTTCGGACCCGGTCGAAGAAGTCGCGCACCGAGGTCTGGACGAAGCCGGCGCCGTGTGCCGCCCGCACCAGCCGTTCGTAGGTGCACAGCCGCGACGGCATGCCGTAGTCGCTGTAGAGACGCTGCAGGAACGCTTTCATTGGAGTGAGTACTTGACGCGATAGGGTTCGAAACCGATCATTTTCTTGAAGGTCTGCAGGCCGGGGCCGGCGCCGAAATACGTGTCGTACATCAGGTAGGTGACGCTGCGCGCGGCGATCAGCTGGCAGACGATCTCGGTTAGCATGAGGTGCATCGCGCCGTCGTTGTTGCGCAGGCCCAGCAGCCGGTCGAATGCCGCGAAATTCCCGAAGAAACCGAGATTACTGTAAGCCGCCACCTTGCCGGCGCTGTTGAGCACACCGAAATACCGGTAGTTTTCCTCGCGCGCGTACCGCGTTTCCTTGACCTGGTAGGCGCCGCCCATTGGCCGGCCCTGGCGTGAATCGAGCGAGGTGTTGATGGCATGCAGGTCGTCGGCGTAGTCGTTGCGGTCGATTTCGGTGACGACGTAGCCGCGGGAGCGCGCCTTCCTAGCATGATGTTCCGCCGAGTTGCGCCCCTTGATGCTCCGCATGTATTCGTCGGGGCTGCCGTAGCGCCGCAGGTCGATCAGGGCCGCGCCCAGCGACTTGTTCTGGAAGATCCGGTATTTCGGGTGCGGCTTGGTGCAATGGTCGTGCATGCGCCGCACTTCACTCGGATTCATGGCCAGGTGGAACTCGAGACTGGCGACCGGGAGCTTTGCAATATCGATTGCGAGATCAAACATGTGCGACAGCTTGCCTGACATGGGATAGCGCTCCATAAAAGTCGGTTAACTTGCGGGCCTGGACCGTCCAGTTGTATTCCTTCAGCACCGCGCGGCGGCCGTTCTCGCCCATCTCCCTGGCCTGCGCCGGATGGGCCGCCAGGTGGTCGATGGCGGCGGCGAGTGCGCCGGGGTCGAGCGGGTCGACGCAGATGCCGCAGCGGTTGCCTTCGACGATCCCGCGCCATAGAGGGAAGTCCGAGGCGATCACCGGGATGCCGGCAGACATGTACTCGAACATCTTGGTCGGGAGCGAATCCAGGTGGTTCGGCAGCGGGTGGAAGGTGACGATGCCGGCCAGCGAGCGTTCCATCACGGCGCGCACGCCGGCGCGGTCGAGCACGCCCAGTTCGTTCACGCGCTGCCATCCGGGATCGGCCCTGACCTCGGCTTCGACCGCGGGTTCCGAGAATTTCCCGACCAGGTTGATGCGCGCCGCGGAGTGCAGTTGGCGGCCGGCGGCCGCCAACTCGCGGATGCCGCGCACCTCGCCGATGCCGCCGACGTAGCAGACCTCCTGGCGCTTGTGCGACCAGGGCGCGGCGTTCTCGAGTTCGCCCACGAGCGGAAAATTGTTGACGTCCACGGTTCCCGGCTTGAACTTGAGGAATTTGTCGCGGATGAAGGGCGTGGCCGCGATGACGCCGTCGAAGCGCGCGCAGGCATAGCGCTCGGCCAGCGCGAAGGCGAGCGCCAGGGCCCGGCGCGTCACCGGGCCGAGGTAGGGCTTGCCCAGCAGTTGCCGCGGCACGTCCTCGTGCGAATCGAAGATGACGGTCTTGCCGCGCCGTTTCAGGGCCAGGCCGACCGGCAGCAGTTCCGGGTCGTGCAGCTGGTAGATGTCGGCGTCCAGGCTGAGCGCCTTGTCGCGGATCCGGCGCGGCGTCACCAGGATGCGCCTGGCGCGCCCGGGCAGGCGGCCGACGTCGGTGATCGTCACACCCTCGCGCCGTTCGTCGCCCTGGTCGTCGGCCACGACCAGGGTGACGTCGTAGCCGTGCGCGGCCAGCGTACGGCACTGCTTGATGAAGATGCGGGTGTCGTTGCGGGGATGGGCCGACGTGAGGTGAACGATCTTGCACATGACATATGCCTCTGCTTGCGCCGCGGCCGCCGCTTGCGCGGCAGGGCCGTACGGCGCGAATTGTTCGACGAGCGGTGCGGGCGATGCCGCGGCCAGGCCACGCCGTGCACGGCCGCGCGACGCCCGCAGCCTTCGTGTTCCGACATGGCGGGATGCGGCAGCGGTGAAACGAGCGGCTGCGCGCGCTGGGCCGCCGGCGCTGGCGGCGCTGCTGTCCCCGGCGACTGCCGTCCTCGGCCCGCTCCCTAGCCCAGCTCCTCCACCGGTTCGATGCTGCCGCCCTGTGTCACGCCGGCCGCGCGCAGCACCGCGTTGGCGACGCGGTGCACGTCGGCCGCCGGCAGGTAAGGACTCAGGGGCAGGCTCAGCACGCGCGCGGCCAGGTCTTCGGAGACCGGGTAGCGTTCGCCGGCGGCCAGGTGGGCGTAGGCGGGCTGCTGGTGGATCGGCAGAGGGTAGTGGACGGCGGTCGGGATGCCGGCGCTGTCGAGGATTTCCCGGACGCGCTCGCGCTCGTCGACCAGCACGGTGTACTGGGCGTAGACGCTGGTGCGGTCGGGCTGGCAGGCGAGGACCGGAACGTGCGGCTGCAGCATCACGTCGTAGGCGGCGGCCACGCGCCGGCGCTGCTCGACTTCCCAGGCGAAGCGTTCCAGCTTCGCCAGCACGATGGCGCATTGCAGCGTGTCCATGCGGCCGCCCACGCCCAGACGCGTGTGCACGTAGCGGCGCGACTGGCCGTGAATGCGGATTTCGCGCATCGCCGTGGCGAGGGCCTCGTCGCTCGTGAAAAGGGCGCCGCCGTCGCCGTAGCAGCCGAGCGGCTTGCTCGGGAAGAAGCTGGTGCAGCCGATGGTCGACAGATTCCCGCTCTGCAGGCCGCGGTAGGTGGCGCCGAAGCTCTGCGCGCCGTCTTCGATCACGGCCAGGCCGTGGCGGTTGGCGATGCGGTTGATGGCGTGCATGTCGGCCGGCTGGCCGTACAGGGACACGGGGATGATGGCGCGGGTGGCCGGCGTGATGCGCGCTGCGATCAGGCGCGCATCGATATTGCCGGTGCCCGGCTCGACGTCCACGAACACCGGGCGGGCGCCGACCAGCAGCACCGCCTCGGCGGTGGCGATGAAGGAAAAGGGCGTGGTGATGACCTCGTGGCCGGGCCCGACGCCCAGCGCCATCAGGGCGATCACCAGCGCCTCGGTGCCGGAGGAGACGGTGACGCAATGGCGTGCGCCGGTGTAGTCGGCCAGGCGCCCCTCGAGTTCGGCCACCTCGGGCCCCATGATGTACTGGCCGTGGTCGAGCACGGCCTGGATGCGGCTGTTGATCAGCTCGCGCGAAGAGTGGTACTGGGATTTCAGGTCGATGAATTGCATAATTTATCCTTGTGCGGGGTGAGCGGCGCGCTGTCGCTCATGTTCCGGTGCATGTGCGGGCTGCGCCGCGTCGTCTGCTGCTTGGTCATTGTCCCCAGGCGCCATGGCGCCGCCGGGGGCGAGGGGCGCACAGGCGCCGCCGCGCAGGACATAGGTTTCGCCGGTATGCGGGCAGCGCGCCTCGCCGTCGCCATCGAGGGGCAGGGCCAGCCGTTCGCCGTAGCGGCTGATCCAGCCGATCCGGCGCGCCGGGACGCCCGCCACCAGCGCGAAGTCCGGGACGTCGCGGTTGACCACGGCGCCCGCCGCCACGAAGGCGTACTCGCCGATCGTCACGCCGCACACCACGGTGGCGTTGGCGCCGATGCTGGCGCCGCGCCGCACCAGGGTGCGGCGGTACTCGTGCTTCTTGACCACCGCCGCGCGCGGGTTGTAGACGTTGGTGAACACCATGCTCGGGCCGCAGAACACCTCGTCTTCCAGGGTGACCGCGTCGTAGATCGAAACATTGTTCTGGACCTTGACGCCGTTCCCGATGCGCACGTCGTTGCCCACGAAAACGTTCTGGCCGAGCGAGCAGTGGGCGCCAATGCGGGCGCCGCCGCAGACGTGGGCAAAGTGCCAGACGCGCGTTCCCGCGCCGAGGACCGCGCCGGCGTCGACAATGGCGCTGGGGTGGATGGGTTGATCCATGGATCAATACTCCAGCGGCAGGGCGACGCGCTTGCCGTCGCGCGCGGAGCGGTAGGCCGCCACCAGCACTTCCAGCGACTTCAGGCCCTCGCGCCCGTCGGTCTCGGGTTCGGCTTCGCCGCGCAGCACCTTGATCACGTTGTCGTAGTAGAGCGGATGGCCGAAGCCGTAGACCGAGGTGGTCTGGTAGCTGGCTTCCTTGACCCGCTCGTCGTCCGGATCCGGGCTGGCGAATTCCCATTGCTGGACTTCGTTGACGGCCACGCCGCCGATGCGCACCGTGCCATGCTCGCCGAGGATGGTGATCGACCCTTCCAGGTTGCGCGGATAGGTCAGCATGGTGACGTTCATGGAGCCGAGCGCCCCGTTGCGCCAGCGCAGGCTGATCACGCCGGTGTCCTCGACCTCGATGTCGCGCGCCAGGGTGGCGGTGTAGGCCTGCAGGCTCTCCACCGGGCCGACGATCCAGTCGATCAGGTCGACGTAGTGGCTGGCCTGGTTCATGAAGGCGCCGCCGTCGAATTCCCAGGTGCCGCGCCACCTGGCGCTGTTGTAGTACTCGTCGGGCCGGGTCCAGAACACGTTCAGGTTGACCATATAGATGCGGCCGAAGCGCTTCTTCTCGACCGCGCTCTTGAGCAGCTGCAGGGTGGCGTTGCGGCGGTTCTGCTTGACCACGAACAGGCGCACCCCGGCCTCGTCGGCCGCCGTCACCATCGCCTTGCCGTCTTCCCAGCGCGTGGCCATCGGCTTTTCGGTGAGGACGTGGCGTCCGGCGCGCGCCACCTGGATCGCCTGCTGCGGATGCAGGCCGGAGGGCGTGGCCAGCACGAAGGCGTCGGCTTCGCACTCGCGCAGCATGCGGTCGAGATTGTTCCAGGCGCGTGCACCGGTGCTGCCGGCCGCTTCTTCGAGGGCGCGCGGGTCGATGTCGCACACGCCGACCAGCTCGCAGCGGTCGTGGTGCTCGCGGATCGCATTCATGTGGTTCTTCGCAATACGGCCGCAGCCGACCAGGGCGAAGCGGATCTTGCGGTCGAGGATGGCAGGGGGGTAGGAACGCATCGTGTTCTCCGGGCTGGCGGATTCGCTGTTCGTCATTCGTTATTCGTCGTGTTGTTTGTGCTGGTTCAGGCCTTGACGACGTTCGGCAGGCGTTCGGTATACACGCCCCGGGTGTCGACGATCAGGTTGGCGTACTGCCGCACCAGTTCGTAGTCGAAGGCGCTGTGCGCGGTCGCCACCAGCACCACGTCGTAGGAGGCGATGGCGTTCGGCGTCAGCGCCACGCTGGAGAGCTCGAAGCGGTGCTCGCGCATGCGCGGGAAGGACGGCACGTGCGGATCCGAGTAGTCGACGCTGGCGCCCTTGCGGCGCAGGATCTCCATCAGCGCCACCGAGGGCGATTCGCGCATGTCCTCGACGTCCTTCTTGTAGGCGATGCCCAGCACCAGCACCCGGCTGCCCATGATCGAACGCCCGCGCTCGTTGAGCGCATCGGCCACCTTGCCGATCACCCACTGCGGCATGTCGCTGTTGATCTCGCCGGCCAGTTCGATGAAGCGGGTGTGCAGGCCGTATTCGCGCGCCTTCCAGGTGAGGTAGAAGGGGTCGATCGGGATGCAGTGGCCGCCCAGGCCGGGGCCGGGGTAGTAGGGCGTGAAGCCGAAGGGCTTGGTCGCCGCCGCGCGGATCACCTCGTGGATGTCGATGTCCATGCGGTCGGCGATGATCTTCATTTCGTTGACCAGGCCGATGTTGACGGCGCGGTGGATATTTTCCAGCAGCTTGGTCAGTTCCGCGGCGCGGGTCGAGCTGACCGGCACCACCCGTTCGACGCCGGCGCGGTACAGTGTCAGGCCGGCTTCCAGGCAGGCCGGGGTCGAGCCGCCCACCACCTTGGGGATGGTGCGGGTCGCGAAGTGCGGGTTGCCCGGGTCTTCGCGCTCGGGCGAAAACACCAGGAACAGGTCGCGCCCGACGGAAAAGCCGCGCGACTCCAGGCGCGGGCGCAGCTCTTCCTCGGTGGTGCCGGGATAGGTGGTGCTCTCGAGCGAGACCACCTGGCCTTCGCGCACACAGGGCAGCAGGGCGCCCACCGTCCCGAGGACATAGGACAGGTCGGGTTCGCGGTAGGCGTTCAGCGGCGTCGGCACGCAGATGATGAGGGCGTCGGCTTCGCCGGCGCGGGTGAAGTCGGCGGTCGCCTCGAAGCCGCGTTCGCGCGCCTGGCCGACGGCGCCGGCGTCGATGTGGCGGATATAGCTTTCCCCGCGGTTCAGGCGGTCGACCTTGTCCAGGTCGATGTCGATGCCGAGCACCTTGTAGCCTTGGGCCGCGTAGCAGAGCGTCAGCGGCAGCCCGACGTAGCCGAGGCCGACAATGCCGATGACGGCGCTGCGGTCCTGCAGCTTGTCGAGCAGCTGCTCCAGGTGAGGGGAAGTGTTCTCGTCGCGCATGTGTTTCCTCGTCGGTGGGTGCGGTGATGCGGTTGACTGGGCAGGGCTAGATTCGGAAGGGTACGAAGCGCTTGATCAGGCTCGGACGCGGGGCGTCGGCCACCAGCGGCGGCGTGCTCGCCGGCGCGGTCGGCACGTATTCGGCGACGATGGCCTTGACCATCGATTCGATCGTGCCGCGCTCGTGGGTCTCGCAGGCCATCATCAGGCAGGTGATGCAGGTTTCCAGCACGCTCGGGCGCAGGGCGCTTTCCTTCATGCGCATGATGCGCGGGTGTTCGCTGGGGAAGACGGTGCCGTCGGTGAGCAGTTCCTCGTGCAGCTTCTCGCCCGGGAACAGGCCGACGAACTGGATCTCGATGTCGCCGCGCGGGTTCTGCGGGGTGCGCTCGGTGAGCCCGGACATGGCGATCATGGTGCGCGCCAGTTCGACGATCTTGACCGGCTCGCCCATGTCGAGCACGAACACGTCGCCGCCCTTGGCCATGGCGCCGGCCTGGATGACCAGCTGGGCCGCCTCGGGAATCAGCATGAAGTAGCGCGACACGTCCGGGTGGGTGATGGTGAGCGGGCCGCCGCGCGCGATCTGGCGCTGGAACAGCGGGATCACCGAGCCGGACGACCCGAGCACGTTGCCGAAGCGGACCATGCAGAAGGTCGTGTGGGCGCCGTGGCGCACCGCCGCGGCCTGGAAGATCAGTTCCGCGATGCGCTTGCTGGCGCCCATGATGTTGGTCGGGCGCACCGCCTTGTCGCTCGAGATCAGGACGCAGGTCTCGACCTTGTGGCGGGCCGCGGCGCTGGCCACGACCTGGGCGCCGACCACGTTGTTGCGCAGGCCCTCGACGATATTCGCTTCCACCAGCGGCACGTGCTTGTAGGCGGCGGCGTGGTAGATGGTGACGACCTTGCCGTCGCGCAGGATGCGTTCGACCAGGTCGTTGTTGCACACCGAGCCCAGGTGGGCGTGGATGGGCAGGGCGGGAAAGCGCGTGCTCAGCTCCTGGCGCACCGTGTACAGCGCGTATTCGGAGTGGTCGAGCAGGTGCAGTTCGCTCGGGGTGAGGGTGACGATCTGGCGGCACAGCTCGCCGCCGATGGAGCCGCCGGCGCCCGTCACCAGCACGCTTTTGCCGCGCACGCAGCGGGCGAACAGGTCGAGCCGCGGCGGCACCGGCGGGCGCCCCAGCAGGTCTTCGAATTTCAGTTCGCGGATCGAACCGCGCGCCGGCGGCCGGTCGTCGGCCAGGTCGACCAGGCGGCTCAGGATCTTCACGGGCACGCCGGCCTGGCCGAGGCGCTGCATGATGTCGCGCAGGCGTTCCGGCGGGGCCGAGGGCAGGGCGATCACGATGGTGCGGACGCCTTGGCTGGCCACCAGTTCGGCCAGGCGCGCGGTATTGAACACGCGCAGTCCGGCGATGGTGCGGTCGTTCAGGGTGCGCTTGTCGTCGAAGATGCAGACCGGCCGGTACTCGTCGCTGTGGCGCATGGCCTGCACCAGCCGTGCCCCGGCCTCGCCGGCGCCGTAGACCGCGACCGCATCGGAAATGCCGGTGCGCTGGCCGCCGTGGCCGCGCAGGAGATTGCGCAAGCCGATACGCGAAATAACCACGTAGGAAAATACCACGAACCAGTAAATCGCCAATGCGCTGCGCGGAAAGCGCGGCTCATTCATGATGATCAAGACGACATAGACGCACAATATGGCGAATGCCAGTGCGGCGCCGGTGAAACTCAATAAGCGCTGGTCGATAAAGCGGATCACGGCGCGATACAGGTCGGACATCGAAAAGGCCGCGATCGTGACCACCGCAACCAATACATAGGATGCCGGCCCGTAATTCATTGCGAGTTGTAAATCGCCCCCGCGCAATATCATGGCGATTAAAAAACAGACCGGCAGGGCGAGCAGGTCCGCCACGACCATCAAGGCGATTTTGCTGGTACGGTTCATCGATACCATTCGTGCGCGAAGCTGGCTGATAAGATCGGGGCTGAATGTCGACATGGCGATCCGCTGCTGGTTGAAGATGGAATGGCGTGGAGCTCGACTGATGTGCGTAAATTGGCTGGTATTAAATTGGATGCTGAGAATCGGCTCGCCGGAATTGGCTAATAAATGGCTTGGAATTCAATGCTTCCGAATAAGCTCATCTTGAATTGGCAAGTTTTGTAAATTTATTATCGTGCGACCACAACGTGGGGTGTTTGACCTGACTCAACGGCGGAAAGTGAATTAAGTCGAAAGTACTAAAATTTTAAAAAGGAAATGGCGCTAGGAAATAAATAAATCCATTAATTTCCATTAATTATTTTATTGATGAGTATTGCCCTGTGTAGTCGTGGGCAATCGCGGAGATAGCGTCCGGCGGGGGAGGGATGCGGGCGACGAGCGCTGGCTATCGGCGGGAGGGAGAAAGGCGGAACGACGCGCCGTTGCGGCGCTGCAGGCGGCGCGCCAGAGGTGGCAGGCGCGCCGCTGCGGAAGAAGTGGAGGGCGAGGCGGCCGCGCGGTCGCGCGCCCGCTGGAGAATCACACGCCGGCCGGACGGCCGGGACGCGGTTGCGGCGCCATCGGCGGCACCGTGATCTGGTCGTTCAGGCGCAGGAACTTGAAGCCGGCCAGCACCTGGCCGTTCTTGCCCTCGCGCGCATTCTTTGCCTCGCGCTCGGCAGCGCGGGCGATGAAGGAGTCGAAGGTCTCCTCGCGCACCTGCGGCGCCTGTGAATGCAGCAGGTGGCGCTCGCCGTTCGGCCCCAGCACCACCAGGCCCACGTGCGACGCCCAGTACTCGCCGTCGCGGGTCGAGATCACGTTGACGAAGTCGCCCTCGCGCAGCTGCGCCGCGATCGCCGCTACCTGTTGTTTCGGCACATACGTCTGGCGGCTGCTCTCGACCGGGAACTCGGCCACCGTGTGGTGGCGGGTGCGCAGGAATTTCGCGCGGTCCACCGTCATCGGATACGAAGGGCCGCCGGCGCCGGCCAGTTCCGCGCTGACGTCAGTGACCAGCCAGCGGTTGGCCACGTTCCAGTCCATCTCGGTGTAGTGGTTGCGCGTGGCCACGCCGATCACGCCGTCGCGGTAGCGGATCCGCTGCAGCATCCAGAAGAACTCTTCCCACGACTGCGACAAGGCCATCGCATAGGTGTGCTCGGCGAACACCACGCAGTCGCTTTCCTTCAGGCTGAACAGCGGCAGCTCGTCGTGGATCTCGTAGGGGAACTCGCCCAGCAGGTGCAGGGAATAGGGCTGGCCCAGGTTCTTGCGGCCGATCGCGGCGATGCGCTTGCGCAGATCCGGTTCCGACGCCTGCATGTGGGCGATGTAGCGGCCCGCCTCGCGCGGACTCATCTGGTAGAGCTGCTTGTGCAGCACTTCGCTCATGGGCGCATCGGCAGGTGGCGCGGGTGGCGCGGTGGGCGCGGTGGGTGGAGCGGAGGCGCAGCCGGCGAGGGCGGCGCCGGCGAGCAGGAGGGAAGCGAAGCGCATGGTCGTCTCTAGGTAGTGTTGTGATATCGCCACGCTAATCTTGCGCGTGGCGCATGAATAATGAAATTTTATAGCGATTCCATAACCAAACATGCCATGAAATCGGGGAGTTGCATATGGACATTCCTCTTAGTTATATAGCAGCCCAAACAAGTGATTATTCAGCAAGGCCGCAGTTCATCAATATTCCGATCATGGCGGCGAAGGCGCCGGCCTCGTACACAATAGCGATAAATCAGGAGAGACCAATATGTTCAAGCAGAAGCCGCTCGCAGCAGCGGTGTCGATGGCGGTAATGAGCCTCGCAACCCTTCCCGCCGTGGCGCAGAACCAGAACACCAACCCGCCGGATACGGCAGTGCCGGTGCAGCAGGTCCAGGTGACCGGCATCCGCGGGTCGCTCCAGCGTTCGCTGTCGGTGAAGAAGGACGCCACCGCCAACGTCGAGGTGATCAGCGCCGAAGACGTCGGCAAGATGCCGGACAAGAACCTGGCCGACTCCCTGCAGCGCCTCGCCGGCGTGGCCGTGCGTACCGACTACGACGAGGCCGAGAAGGTCTCGATGCGCGGCACCAACCCCGACATGGCCCTGATCATCTTCAACGGCCACACCGTCAGCGGCGGCGACTGGTACGTCGCCGACCAGGGCTCGAGCTCGCGCTCGACCAGCCTGTCGCTGATGCCGTCGCACGTGCTGCAGCAGGCAGTGGTCTACAAGACTTCGCAGGCCAACATCGTCGACGGCGGCCTGGCCGGCACCGTCAACGTCACCACCCGCCGTCCGCTGTCGGCCAAGGAAAAGGTTTCGGGCGTGATCAGCGTCGGCGCCGCCTACGCCGACCTGCCGGGCCGCTGGGGTCCGGACATGAACGGCTCGGTCACCTGGAAGAACGACGCCGGCACCTTCGGCGTGCTGGCCTCGCTGTTCAAGGAAAAGCGCTTCGTGCGGCGCGACTCGGTGTCGCGCTTCGCCTACGGCACCAACAGCGGCTGGGACGTGATCAACACCTCGACCATGCTGGGCATCACCGACGCTTCGCTGGCCGGCACCGGCTACAAGGCGGCGGACCTGAACGGCGTGCGCCTGCCGGGTTCGATGAGCTCGGAATTCGTGGAATCGGTGCGTGACCGCCAGGGCGGCATGCTGTCGCTGCAGTTCAAGCCGAACCGCGACCTGGACGTGGTCCTGACGGGCTTCCACTCCGAGATGGGCGCCGACAATCACGGCCGCCTGACCTCGAGCGCGATCTACTCGATGCTGCTCGGTAAGAACCAGCCGCTGGGCTCGACCGTCGCCACCGCCGCCAATACCAATTCCAACGGCCAGCGCGTCTACGCCCAGATCCGCAACCCGGTGATCGTCAACGAGAAGACCGTCTACGGCCACGACCTGAAGGTGCTGAAGGCCGCCGACATCGTGTTCCCGGACGGGACCACCCCGCAATACGTCGGCAACTCGGAAGGCTTCTTCCGCGACGGCGCCGAAGCCACCTCGGCCTTCCTCGACCTCGACGCCAAGTACCGCGTCAACGACGACCTGACCGTCAAGACCCTGCTGTCGACCACCCGCGGCGTCGGCTCCACCAAGCTCGACCAGGGCCTGACCCTGGCGCGCTACGGCACCGGCATCTCCTACGCCCTGGGCGGCCTGCACGACGCGCCCTACGTGAAATACCATAACGCCGGCAGCAACCGGCCCGGCCTGAACGCCGACGGCAGCGGCTACACCATCGTCGACCGCGCCGCGTCCGGCGTGCGCACCGTCGACCGCGAGTGGAGCGGCCAGTTCGACGCCGAATACCGCCTCGACCGCGGCCTGTTCAAGTCGCTCGAGAGCGGCGTGCGCTTCGCCGACCACGAGCGCACCAGCGGCCGCCGCGGCCCGGCCTTCCGCAACGGCATCTCGGTCGACGCCACCACCGGCAAGGTGACCTCGAATACCCCGACCCCGACCACCGGCTGGGCGCCCTATCCAGGCGACTTCGGCGACGGCCTGGGCGGCGGCTGGTGGGACAACAGCGGCTTCACCTATACCCGCGACGCGACCAAGGAATACATCGCCGCCAATACCAAGGTCACGTCTCCGGAATGGGAACGCCGCGTGAACACCGAGATCGACATGAAGGAGCGCCAGGCCGCGGCCTACCTGATGGCGAACCTGGAAGGCGATCGCTGGGGCGGCAACTTCGGCCTGCGCTACAGCCGCACCAAGACCGAGGCCAACATCGCGACCCCGACCCCGGCCGGCGCCTGCCAGCGCACCGAACCGGGCAAGCCTGCCGTCCCATGCCCGGCCTATCCGGGCGCGATCACCACCGCCGGCAATGGCGCCGCCTACTTCGACAACACGGTGTTCAACCCGAACGGCACCGTCGTGTACTACCTGAAGCCGGTCAGCCGCACCTACGAGAAGTGGCTGCCGAGCATGAACCTGCGCTATGAACTGGACAAGGAGCAGATCCTGCGCTTCGGCGCCAGCCGCACCATCGGCCGCCAGAACTACAACATCCTGGGCAGCGGCTTCGGCACCCCGACCTGCGACGCCAACGGCTGCCGCGTGACCGGCCCGAATCCGGACATGCGCCCGCTGATCTCGGATAACCTGGACCTGTCCTACGCCTGGTACTTCGGTGCGCGTTCGGTGGTGGCGGTCAGCGCCTTCCACTCGAAGATCGATGGCTACGTGAAGACCGGCGCCACCGGCACTTCCACCGTCGACCTGGTCGACCCGCGCGACCTGACCGTCAAGACCTTCGCCATCAACACCGCCTCGCAGCAGGGCGCGAAGATCAGCGGCCTGGAACTGCAGTACGAGCAGCCGATCGGGAACACCGGCTTCGGCTTCACCTCGAACGTCAGCCGCGCCAAGACCAAGGTCGACGACGGCCGTCCGATGGTGGGCGCGTCCGAGTGGGCCGGCAACCTGGGCCTGTACTTCGAGAACGACAAGCTGTCGACCCGCCTGGTCGCCAACTACCGCGGCGAGTACGTGAACAGCACCACCGCGCCGTCGCCGACCGCGAACAGCCAGGGCCAGTCGGTGATCAACGGCGTGGCGATGCCGACCGCGCCGACCTATGCCGATGCGGTGACCACGCTCGCGTTCTCGCTGAACTACTACGTCACGAAGAACATCGAGCTGGCCTTCAGCGCCAACAACCTGACCAACGCCAAGCGCGCCCAGTATCGCTACAGCGAGGAAGAGCAGCAGAAGCTGGACGTCAGCGGCCGCCAGTACTACCTGAACCTGCGCTACAAGTTCTGATCGTGGCGTAAGGACGGAAAGGGAGCTTCGGCTCCCTTTTTTTTCGGGGCTTCTTCGCATATCGGCAGCGTCTTCCATTCTCACCCTCGGCCATGTAGGAGGCGGCCTATCGAAATGTGTGCGGCAGCGAACGGTCGTGCGCCCGGGTCATCGGTAAGATGGACCTGTGTGAGTGAGGCGCGGCATCGCAAGCGATGCAGGATGCGCCGACAGCTCGACAGGTTAGCCGGTCGCCTCGAGGACCGGCACCAGATCCGGGCCGGCGTTCGATCTTCCGGGATGAACGACGGCCCCACAACGGGGAGCGGAGGTTGCCAATGTCCGAGATCAAGCATCCACCCAAGCACGTGGTCCGTGCATACCTCGAGCGCCGCTCGCGGGACACGGCGCCGCCGCCGACGCCGGAAGAGATCCGGCGCCAACTCGGCTGGGGCATGCTGATGCCTTCCGAGCTCAAGATGGGCGCCAACCGTTCCTGATTCCTGCCGCGCACGGAGGCATCGCTCCCGCTGCGCGGCGTCCCATCCAAGGAGACACACCATGACCCGCAAGATCGGCAGCAAGCACGAGGCACAGCACCGCGGCCAGAAGGAACGCCAGGAGATCCGCCGCACCAATATCGCACGCGAGGCCGTCAAGATCGCCGAGGCCCGCGCCAAGTACCGCAACGAAGTCAAGGGCCAGTCGCGCCGGGAAGCCGCCGCCGCGGCCTGATCTCACACGCACTGTTCCATCGAGCCCGCGCTTCAGGAGCCCGCTACTTAGCGGGCTTTTTTTCGTTCCACCGCCGCCCACCGAAAACTTCGCCGTTCACCGCTTCTCCGCCGCCGTTCGCCGAAAGGCGCTTTCACGGCGGCCACCGCACCGGTATCGTGTGTCCATGTCAACCACATACGAGGAGTGCAGCACCATGGATACCGTCGACGCTTACCGCTGGCGCAAGCAGGTGGTCTGGGGCTTGATGATGATCGCCGTCGGCAGCATCGTGCTGCTCGATCGCCTGTACTATATCGACGCCGGCGCCTACTGGCATTACTGGCCGCTGCTGCTGGTCGTGGTCGGGGTCAACCAGACCATCGGCTACCCGAGCCCGCGCGAGTTTGGCAACGGCGTCTGGACCATCTTCATCGGCCTGTGGCTGTTCGCCTGCTTCGAGCACGTGTTCGGGCTCACCTTCGCCAACAGCTGGCCGCTGTTCATCCTGGCCTGGGGCGTGAAGCTGGTGTTCCAGCCGCTGGTCGCACGCCGCTTCGACAGCACCATTTCGGAGAACCGCAATGAAAAATGACATCAAGTCGCGCGGCGCGAAGAGCCAGATGGTGCTCGGCGTGCTGGTCATCATGGCCGGGCTGCTGTTCCTGCTCGATAACCTCGACATCCTCGAGCTGCACCGCGCGATCTCGTTCTGGCCGATCGTGTTCATCGTCGCCGGCCTGGTCAAGCTGTACGACACGCAAACCCGCGGCGGCCAGCTGATGGGCGCCGGCCTGGTGGGGCTGGGCGTCCTGATCATCCTCGACCGGATGGACATCATCGACTTCAATGTCCGCACCATGTGGCCCTTGTTCTTCATCGGCTTCGGCATCTACACGATCTGGCAGGCCCGCACCGGCAAGCGCCTGGTCCGGATCGACGGCGTGAAAGGCGAGCAGGACCTGAACGGCGAAGGCCTGGTGGACGTCACCGCGGTGCTGGGCGGCTTCGAGCGGCGCGTGTATACGCCCGACTTCCGCGGCGGCGAGATCACCGCGATCATGGGCGGCTGCGCGCTCGACCTGCGCAACTCCTCGATTCAAAAGGAAGCGGTCATCAACGTGTTCGCCTTCTGGGGCGGCGTGACCCTGAAGGTGCCGCCCGACTGGACCGTGGTCCTGAACGGCACGCCGATCATGGGCGGCTTCGAAGAAAAGACCGCGACCCCGCCGGACAACAGCAAGCGCCTGATCGTGCAGGGTTACGCGATCATGGGTGGCGTCGAGGTCCGCAACTGATGAATGGCGGCTTCTGGGCGCGGCGCAGCGTCGCGCTCTACCTGCTGGCCTGGCTGATGCTGGGCGTCCTGATGGCGGCGCTGCTGGTCGCGGCCCAGGGGGCGGCCGTGGGCGCGGCCTTGCTGTTCGCGCTGCCGACCATGCTGTTCTACGCCAGCGCCTGCGGCTTTTCCGCCTACTACCTGTGCCGCGCCTATCCGCTGGCGCAGCGCAGGCTGGGAGCGGTGCTGCTGGTGTTCCTGTTCAGCGGCTCGACCGCGGCCCTGCTGTGGTGCGCGGCCGGCAGCGCCTGGGCCGGGCTGTGCGCCCTGCTGCTCGGGGAAGCGCGCGCGGTGGCGGTGACGCGCCCCGTCGCGGCGCTGCTGTTCGGGATCGGCGTGCTGCTGTACTGGATGACGGCGGTGGCGCACTACCTGGCGCTGGAATTCGAGCGTGCGCGGCGCGCCGAGACCCAGGCGCTGGAAGCGCGCCTGCTGGCCCAGGACGCCGAGCTGCGCATGCTGCGCACCCAGATCGATCCGCACTTCCTGTTCAACAGCCTGAATTCCATCAGCGCGCTGACCGGCATCGACGCGGGCCGGGCGCGCGACATGACCCTGCAGCTGGCCGGCTTCTTTCGCCAGACCCTGGGCATGGAAGCGCATCGCCGGATCGCGCTGCGCGAGGAAGTCGCGCTGCTCGAACGCTTCCTGGCGATCGAGGGCGTGCGCTTCGGCGCGCGCCTGCGCTTCGAGCAGGACGTGGGCATCGATGCGGCCGCATGCCTGCTGCCGCCGATGATCCTGCAGCCGCTGGTGGAGAACGCGGTCAAGCACGGCATCGGCCAGCGCCTCGACGGCGGCCGCATCGCCTTGAGGGCGCAGCGCGCCGGCTCGCTGCTGCGCATCCGGGTCGA
This sequence comes from Massilia phyllostachyos, assembly GCF_021044825.1. Classification (GTDB taxonomy): domain Bacteria; phylum Pseudomonadota; class Gammaproteobacteria; order Burkholderiales; family Burkholderiaceae_D; genus Telluria; species Telluria phyllostachyos. The sequence continues at coordinate 300,194 of NZ_JAJNOC010000002.1, forward strand.
GAACGACGTCGATGCGGACGATGCGCCGCAGGGCCGCGGCAAGGGCATCGGGCTGGAAAACGTGCGCCAGCGCCTGGCCGCGGCCTACGGCAGGGAAAGCAGCGTGCATTGGGCACGCGAGGACGAGACATTCCGGGTGGACCTGGTGCTGCCGGCGGAAGCGGAAACGAAGGAGGAGTAGTTCATGCGAGTGCTGATTGTCGACGACGAACACCTGGCGCGCGCGCTGCTGCGCGAATACCTGGCCGGCGAGCCGGAGGTCGAGATCGTGGGCGAATGCGCCAACGGCTTCGAGGCGGTCAAGGCGATCGGCGAGCTCGATCCCGATCTGGTCTTCCTCGACATCCAGATGCCGAAGCTGGACGGCTTCGAGGTGGTGGAGCTGGCCGGCGCCAAGCCCCATTACGTGTTCGCCACCGCCTACGACCAGTTCGCGCTGCGCGCCTTCGAGGTGCATGCGATCGACTACCTGCTCAAACCCTTCGGCCGCGAACGCCTGGCCCAGGCGCTGGCGCACGCGCGCAGCCGGCTGGCGCCCGCCCATGTGCCCGCGCAGGCGCAGGCGCTGGAGGCGGTGGTGCGGGAAGCCGCGCGCCGCCAAGGCCACCTGGAACGCATCCTGATCAAGGACGGCGCGCGGGTGCACGTGGTGGCGGCGGAGACGGTCGACTATATCGAGGCGCAGGACGATTACGTGCAGGTCCATGCGGGCGGCAAGTCCTGGCTCAAGCACGGGCGCCTGTCGGAACTGGAAACCCAGCTCGACCCGCAGGTGTTCATCCGCATCCACCGCTCCTACCTCGTGAATGCGGGGTCGATCGCACGCATCGAACCGAGCAGCAAGGACAACTACTGCGCCGTCCTCAAGGATGGGGCCAGGCTGCCGATCAGCCGCAGCGGCTATGCGCGCGTGCGCGAACTGATGCGCTAGCCGTCGACCTGCCACCAGGCCGGCAGCAGGGCGCGTACTTCAGGCCGCGCGAAGCGGTCGTCGATCAGCCACACCACGCCGCGGTCCCGCTCGGTGCGGATCACGCGCCCGGCCGCCTGCACCACCTTCTGCATGCCCGGATACAGGTAGGTGTAGTCGTAGCCGGCGCCGAACATCGCGCCCATGCGTTCGCGCAGCTGCTCGTTCACCGGGTTCACCTGCGGCAGGCCGAGGGTGGCGACAAAGGCGCCGATCAGGCGGTCTCCCGGCAGGTCGATGCCCTCGCCGAAGGAGCCGCCCAGCACCGCGAAGCCGACCCCGCGGCTCGCCAAGGTGAAGCGATCGAGGAAGGCGGCGCGTTCCGGCTCGCTCATGCGGCGTTCCTGGCGCCAGGCCGGCACTTCCGGGTGCTCGCGCGCCAGCCGTTCGAGGACCTGCTCCAGGTAGTCGAAGCTGCTGAAGAAGGCCAGGTAGTTGCCGGGGCGCTCGCCGTACTGGCGCGCGATCAGCGCGGCGATCGGGCCGAGCGAAGCGCTGCGCTGCTGGTAGCGGGTCGAGATGTTCGCGGCGATGTGCACGTCCAGCTGGCTGGCCGTGAACGGCGAGGCGACGTCGGCCCAGGCCGTGTCCTGGGGCATGCCGAGCAGGTCGAGGAAATAATGCCAGGGGCTGAGGGTGGCCGAGAACAGCGTGGCCGAATGCGCCTGCGCGAAGCGCGGCGCCAGGAACGGCGCGGGCACCACGTTGCGGATGCTGATGCTCGAGTCGCGCACGCCGGCGCGCGTCAGGTCGCACAGCGAATGCTCGCCGAAGGATTCGGCCAGGCGGATGAAGCCGAGCGCGTCGAAGTGGAAGCGCTGCAGCTCCGGGTCGAGCGGGCCGGGGAATTCGGCGAGGAAGTCGTTGATGGTGCTGGTGGCGTTCTGCAGGGCGTCGAGCAGCTTTTCCGGCACGGCGTCCAGCACCTGGTAGGGCGCGGGCGCCTCCTTGTCGACGCCGGTCCAGGCGCGGCCGACCCGCGCCAGGGCCTTTTCCACGAGCGGCGGGGCGTTGGCGCGGGCCGCGCGCAGGTTGGTGCGCTCGAGCTCCGCGCTGTACATCGAGCGGGCGCGCGACACCATATTGTGGGCTTCGTCCACCAGCACGCTGGCGCGCCAGCCGTTGGACTGGGCCAGCGCGTAGAGCATGGCGCCGCCGTCGAAATAATAGTTGTAGTCGCCGACCGCCATGTCGGCCCAGCGCGCCATCTCGCTGCCGAGATAGTAGGGGCAGACGTCGTGCTGCAGCGCGACGTCGCGCAGGGCGTCGCGGTCGAGGATCGCGACGTCGGCGGCGGCGCAGCGCGCGGCCGGCAGGCGGTCGTAGAAGCCCTTGGCCAGCGGGCAGGCGTCGCCCTGGCATGCCTTGTCCGGATGCTCGCAGGCCTTGTCGCGCGCGGTGAGTTCGAGCACGCGCAGCGGCAGGCCCGTGCCGGCGCCGAGGCTGCGCGCGGCATCGATCGCCAGGCGCCGGCCCGGCGTTTTCGCGGCCAGGAAGAACACCTTGTCCAGGCCTTGCTGCGGCAAGGCTTTGAGCACCGGGAACAGGCTGCCCACGGTCTTGCCGATGCCGGTCGGCGCCTGCGCCAGCAGCGAGCGTCCGCTGGCGTTCGCGCGGTAGACGTTCTCGGCGAGTTCGCGCTGGCCGGGGCGGAAGTCCGCATGCGGGAAACGCAGCGTGGACAGGGCGGCGTTGCGCGCGGCGCGGTGCGCGGCTTCGCGCGCGGCCCAGGCGGCGAAGCGGGCGCACTGGTCTTCGAACAGCGCGGCAAGCTCGCCCGCCTCGCGCGTTTCGCGCAGCACGGTCTCGTGGCCGCTGCCGATGTCGTAGTAGACCAGGGCCAGGTTCACTGTTTCGAGGCCGAGCTGCCGGCACAGCAGGTGGCCGTAGACCCGCACCTGGGCCCAGTGCAGGTGGCGGTGGTTGTCGGGGATGTGGGCGAACTTGCCGCGGTGGGTCTTGATCTCTTCGATCAGGTTCTGGTCCGGGTCGTAGCCGTCGGCGCGCCCGCGCACGTGCAAGTCGCCCCAGTCGCCGGACAGCGAGACCTCGGTGCGGTAGCCGGGGCCGCGCCGGCTGGTCACCACCGCATGGCCGTCCATGCCTTCCTGGGCGGTGGGCGAGGGCGTGAAGCGGATGTCGAGGTCGCCCTGCTTGGCCGTGAACTCGCACAGCGCCCTGACGGCGACGGTGTACTTCACGCCATCGGTCAAGCAGCCTGCTCCCACTGCAGGTAGCACACCGAGACCGGCATGCCGTGCGCGGCGCAGTAGTCGATCCAGCGCAGCTGGTTGTCCTGCAGGCGGTCGCCCGGGCCCTTCACCTCGATCATCGTATAGCGGCCCTCGTTCGGCCAGAACTGGATCAGGTCGGGGAAGCCGGTGTGGTTCTCTTTCACATCGAGCAGGATGCGCTCGCACCACTTGCGCAGGTGGGCCGGCGGAATGCAGGCCAGGGCCAGTTCGAGCAGCTCCTCGCTCAGCGCGCCCCAGTAGACGAAGGGCGTGGCGATGCCCGTTTTCTCGGCGTAGTTGCGGCGGATGGTGTCGCGGTAGCTGCCGCTTTCCAGCTCGTCCAGGCAGGCCGCGAATTCCAGCGCGCGGCGCTGGGCGAAGTCGGGACTGTGCAGGTCGGCCGGGCCGCGCTGGAAAGGGTGGAAGAAGGCGCCTGGCACGGCCGCGAACACGGCGCGCCAGCACAGGAGGCCGAACAGGGAGTTGGCCAGCGCGTTCTCGACGTAGAACACCGGCGCATCGATGCTGGCCAGGTGCTCGCGCACCACGCCCTCGACCCACCAGTCGCCGGGCGGCATCGGCAGCGACAGGTCGATCCGGGACGGCGCGGCGGCCTTGCGCGCGGGCAGCCGCGCGTGGCCGAGTTTGCGCGCCAGGCGCGGGCCGATGCGCGCCAGGTGCTGGCGTTCGGCCTCGCTTTCGGGCGCGGCCTGGGCCTGCAATAACAGCGCATAGGCGTCGTCGAAGCGCTCGTGTTTTTCCAGCACGCGGATCGCGCGGCCGCGCGCGCCCAGGTAACGGCAGCGCGCATACAGGGCGTAGGCATTGTCCCAGTCCTTGAGCTTCTCGAAGCCTTGCGCCACCTGGAACAGCAGCTTTTCGCGCCGGCCCACCAGCCAGTCGTTGTCGAAGTCGTGCTCGGGCAGGTCGCGCACGATTTCGTCCAGCGCCTCGCCGGCGTAGAAGCGCTGCTTGCAGTCGTGCAGGCGCAGGTAGTGCTCGACGTCGGCGCGCGAGCGGAAACCGCGCGAGGCGTGGGACAGTTCGACCTGTTCGAAGCGGAACATGCCGAGGTCGGACAGCACGAACTCGGTCCAGTCCTGGTGCAGGTTGCCGAAGAAGATCAGGCGCAGGCGCTCGCACAGGGGCTTGACCAGGATGCGCAGCGCGACGTCATCGCAGCCCGGGTGCCAGGCCGAGAAGGCGCGGGTGTCGGGGAACAGCTCGCGCAGCGCTTCGAGCTGCTCGGCCTTGCGTGCGTTCTTCGAAGGCAGCTGGGCGCCGAAGGCCGTGGCGATCTCGGCTTTCAGCAGCAGCTCGAACAGCTCGTCGAGGCAGAGCTGCGGGTCGCGCTCGACCCAGCCGGCGCCGAGCAGCAGTTCCGCCGCTTCCAAGGGACAGCCGATCTCGGCATACACCAGTTTGCTGGCACGGAACAAGTCGCCCTTGCGCATGACCATGCGCACGAACAGCGCGCGCGCATTCTGGGGCAGGGCGGGGAAGGCGGCCAGGAAGGCCAGCTCGTCGTCGAGAAGAAGGTCGCGATAGCGTTCGCCGATCCAATCGAGGACGCGCTGGAAATTGTCCAGATAATAAAACTCGTTTTCCAAGACCCTGATCATGACGCGACGCCCTACTGTGCTTATGTACAGTATAACGCCACTTCGTCGTTTGAACCCAGCCATATCGGCGATTTTCGCAGCCGATGGTGGCTTTTCGCCACGTTATTGGCGGTTCGCCGGCGCCCCGCAGGAGTCGTTCGGGCACAGCAGCTCGGTCATCTGCGATTCCTTCGGCGCGTGGCCGTTGGCATGCACGATGACGGCCGAGATCAGGGCGACGTCCGGATCGACCGGCGCCTCCGCGCCGCGTGACGGAGCGGCGGGACGCTGGGCCTTGGCTGACGGACGCACGGCGGGGCGCGCCGGCGCCGGTGGACGCGCACGGGCGGGCGCCTTGGCCACCAGGGATGGCGCGGCAGCCGGCGGCCGTACGGCGGCGGGCGGCGGGGCAGGCGGCGCCTTGGCCGCGGGTTTGGGCGCCGGCGCCGGCGTCCGTTCCGGCGCGACCGGCTTGAGCATGCGCAAGGGCGGTACGCCGTCCGGATGCTGGTCGACGATCACCGCCGCGCTGCCGGAACGGGCGGCGGGCGTGGCATCGGCGCCGAGCGCGACCTGGACCACGGCGGGGGCCGGCGCCGCCGTATCGGCGCCTGCCAGCACGCCGCGCTGGACCTCCGGTCGCAGCCCGTCGTTGCCCGCCGCCAGCCACACCAGGGCGCCGGTCAGCGCCAGCACGACGACGCCGCTGGCGCCGTAGCAGGCCAGGCGCAGGCCGGACATGTCGCCACCGGCGCCGCGCCGGCGCAGCGGGTCGCGCTCGAGCATGGCCAGGATGCTGTCCTCGCCGCTGGTCCTTTCCCGCTTCGGCGACATCAGGTTCGGACGCATGGACGGTGCTTGATTTTCGTCTGTAGGCCGCACGACATTACTCCTAAGATTGGTTCTCTCAATTCTGATTAGAAACAATCTTGGGGGAAGCGATGCTGATTTTTCTCGCCCTTCTGTACTTTTGTCTGGCTTCCGGCGCGATCTGGCTGGCGCTGTTCCCGGAGGGACGGGCGCTCGTTGGCCGCGGCCTGTTCGCCCTCAAGCACCGGCTGGCTGGGGGCGCAAGGAGCTGGCACAGCGCCGGCAGCCGCCGCGCCGGCGCCATCAAGGACGCGGTGCCGCACGACCTGCCCGGGACCGTGGTGCGCTTCGTCAAGCGCCACCGCATCGCCTGCGCCATCGGCGTGCCGGCGGTCCTGATCCCGTCGCTGCTGGCGCTGGCCCTGAGCCATCCGGCCATGCTGCCGGTCTACGAAGGCGCGGCCACGGCGCCCGACGCCCAGGTCGCGGCCCTGCTGCAGGGCGAGCGCCTGGCGCCGCCGGTGGCGCTGCCGCCGAACGTGTTCACCACCGCCGAGGTCGAGCTGGTGCGGCCGATGCTGGTCACGGCCAGCCGCAACTGGGGCTTGCTGCATCCGGACTTCAGCCAGCGCCTGCTGCTGGCCTTCAAGATCATGAAGGAAAAACACGGCTACGACATGGCTCTGCTGGAAGGCTATCGAAGCCCGGCGCGCCAGGACGAGCTGGCCAGCGCCGGCAGCCACGTGACCAATGCGCGCGCCTTCCAGAGCTGGCACCAGTACGGCCTGGCCGCCGACTGCGCCTTCCTGCGCGACGGCAAGCTGGTGATCTCGGAAAAAGACCCCTGGGCCATGCGCGGCTACCAGCTGTATGGCGAGGTGGCCGAGTCGCTCGGGCTGACCTGGGGCGGGCGTTGGAAGATGATGGATTTTGGCCACACCGAGCTGCGCCTGCGCGGCGTGATGCGGCGCTGAGACGCACGGCAGCGGCCGGGATTCTGTTGAGCCGCCGCAAACGTAGCCCGCCGGTCGCGTGCGAGCATTTCCTTTAGAACATTCCTCCAACCCACCTCCCACTCCCGCCATGGCAAGAATCTGGCAGTTCCTGACCGACAGCCGCCTGCTGGTCGCGATCGGTGTCGCCGCACTGGCGGCTTGTCTCATCATCGGCGCCGGCCTGCTCGGCATCGATCCCATCTGGGCCCTCATCGCGGGGCTTGCCTTGCTGGCCTGCTGGGGCCTGTGGTGGGCGATCCGGCGCCACATCCGCGGCCGCATGGCGCGCCAGCTGGGCGACGCCATCCTGCCCGAGGAAGAAAAGACGGGCGGCGGCGAAGTGGCCGTGCTGCGCAAGAACATGCTGGAGGCGATCGCCACCATCAAGACTTCCAAGCTGGGCCTGACGCGCGGCGCCTCGGCCCTCTACGAGCTGCCCTGGTACATGATCATCGGGAACCCGGCGGCGGGCAAGAGCAGCGCCATCGCCCGCTCCGGCCTGACTTTCCCGATCCCCGGCAACAAGGCGCTGCAGGGCGTGGGCGGCACCCGCAACTGCGACTGGTTCTTCACCACCGACGGCATCCTGCTCGACACCGCGGGGCGTTACTCGGTCCAGCAGGACGACCGCGAAGAGTGGTTCAGCTTTCTCGAGCTCCTGAAAAAACACCGCTCGCGCGCCCCGATCAACGGCATCCTGATCGCGGTCAGCGTGGCCGAACTGGTGGCCGGGCCGACCAGCAGCTCGCACGAACTGGCGAAAAGCCTGCGCACCCGGGTCCAGGAACTGACCGAGCGCCTGGGCGTGCACGCGCCGGTCTACGTCATCTTCACCAAGGCCGACCTGGTGGCCGGCTTCACCGACTTCTTCGCCGACACCGAGCGCGCCGAACGCGAGCGCATCTGGGGCGCGACCCTGCGCTACAACCGCCGCAGCGCACCGCAGGACGTGCTGGCCTTTTTCGACGAACACTTCGACGAGCTGTACGACGGCCTGAAGGAACTCAGCCTGGCGAACATGGGCGCCAACCGCAGCACGGCGATGCGGGCCGGCGTGTTCACCTTCCCGCTCGAGTTCGCGGCGATCAAGACGCCGCTGCGCGCGTTTCTCTCGACCCTGTTCGAGGAAAACACCTATCAGTTCAAGCCGGTGTTCCGCGGCTTCTACTTCACCAGCGCGCTGCAGGAAGGCAGCGTGCAGGACCTGTCGAGCAAGCGCGTGGCCAGCCGCTTCGACCTGGCGCTGCGCGAGCAGCAGGGCGGCGCAGTGGCCGAGCAGTCCGGTTACTTCCTGCTCGACCTGTTCCGCAAGGTGATCTTCGCCGACCGCGAGCTGGTCAAACGCTACACCAATCCGACCAGCGCGCGCTGGAAGGTCGCCGCCTTTTTCGGCGCCACTATCCTGCTCGGCGCCGCGCTGGGCGGCTGGAGCTGGTCGTACATGGGCAACCGCCAGCTGGTGGCGAACGTCCAGTCCGACCTCGACAAGGTGAACAAGCTGCAGGCCGGCCGCATCGACCTGCAGTCGCGCCTGGAAGCGCTCGACATCCTGCAGGACCGCATCGAGCAGCTGGATCAATACAAGCAGGACAAGCCGCTGGCGCTGGCCTTCGGCCTGTACCAGGGCGAGAAGCTCGAGCGCAAGCTGCGCGACGAGTACTTCGCCGGCGTGCGCGCGGTGATGGTCGAGCCGGTGACGAGCGCGCTGGAGACCATGCTGGCCGAGGTGAACGCCAACGCGGGACAGCTGGCCCCGGGCGCCGCGCCGGACAGCCAGCAACCGGCAACCCAGAACGCGGCTTCGGCCGGCCAGCCCTACCAGAACGTGTCCGCCACCAGCGTGGCCGACGCCTACAACGCGCTCAAGACCTACCTCATGTTGGGCGACAAGTCGCGCGCCGAACCCGGCCACCTGAACGACCAGCTGACCCGCTACTGGCGCACCTGGCTGGAAGCCAACCGCGGCGCCATGCCGCGCGAGCAGATGATCCGCAGCGCCGAGCGCCTGCTGACCTTCCACCTGTCCCAGGTCCAGGATCCGGCCTGGCCGCAGATGACCCTGAAACTCGGCCTGCTCGACAGCACCCGCGAACACCTGCGGCGCGTGGTGCGCGGGACCCCGGCGCGCGAGCGCGTCTACAACGACATCAAGACCCGCGCCGCGACCCGCTTCCCGGCGGTGACGGTGGCGCGCATCGTCGGCGACCAGGATGCCAACCTGGTGGCCGGCAGCCATGCGGTGTCCGGCGCCTTCACCCGGGCGGCCTGGAAGGATTACGTGCTGGGGGCGATCCGCGAGGCGTCGAACAGCGAAGCCTCGAGCGCCGACTGGGTGCTCAAGACCGTGTCCAAGGACGACCTGACCCTGGAAGGCAGCCCGGAGCAGATCCAGAAGGCGCTGATCGACCTGTACAAGGCCGAGTATGCGCGCGAGTGGGTGAAATTCGTGCAGGGCGTCACGGTCGCCGACCTGAAAGGCTTCGAGGGCAGCGTGCAGGCCATGAACCGGCTGGGCGACCCGCAGGCCTCGCCCCTGGCCAAGCTGCTGCGCACGATCTACGACGAGACCGTGTGGGACAACCCGGGCATGGCGGCCGCCTCGATGAGCAAGAACGAGCGCACGTTCGCGATGTGGTTCAAGGAAGTCGTCCTGCGCCGCGCGCCATCCGAAGTGCGCACGGTGGCCAACAACGTCGACCCGGCCACCCTGCTGGGCGCCCAGGGGACGGGCCCGATCGGGCGCGAGTTCGCCGGCGTGGCGCGCCTGGTAGGCGCCCGCGAAAAGGACGCGTCGCTCATGACCGGCTACCTGGACGCGCTGTCGAAGCTGCGCACGCGCCTGAACGTGCTGAAGAACCAGGGCGACCCCGGCCCCGGCGCCAAGCAGTTCATGCAGCAGACGCTCGAGGGCAACGGCTCCGAGCTGGCCGAGGCGCTGCGCTACGTCGACGAGCAGATGCTGACCGGAATGGGCGACAGCCAGAAGGCGGCCCTGCGTCCGCTGCTGGTGCGGCCCCTGATCCAGACCTTCGCCATGATCGTGCTGCCGTCCGAGAGCGAGATCAACAAGACCTGGCAGCTGCAGGTGGTCGAACCCTTCCAGCGCACGCTGGCCGGCAAGTATCCGTTCGCCGCCGGGTCCTCGGTGGAAGCCACGCCGGCCGAGATCGGCCAGATCTTCGGGCCGGAAGGAGAAGTCGCCAAGTTCGTGAATACGGCGATGGGAGCGCTGGTGGTGAACCGCGGCGGGGTGCTGGCGCCGCGCACCTGGGCCGACGTCGGCATCACCCTTGCGCCGGCCGTCATCTCGGGCTTTCCGGGCTGGGTCGCGCCCTTGTCGGCGCGCGGCGTCGCCACCGGCAACGGCCCGCAGACGGTGTTCCAGATCCTGCCGCATGCGGCGCCCGGCACGCTCGAGTACACCCTCGACATCGACGGCCAGCAGCTGCGCTACAAGAACACACCCCCGAACTGGACCAATATGGTGCATCCGGGGCCGCAGGGCGTGGCCGGCGTGCGCATCGGCGCCGTCACCTTCGACGGCCGCAACGTGGAACTGTTCAACGCGCCGGGCGAATCGGGCCTGAAGCGCATGATCGACGCAGCCCAGAAGAACAAGAAGGAGGGCGGCGTGTTCGAGCTGCGCTGGAGCGCCCAGAACGTCACGGTCGCGGTGGACCTGAAGATCGTCTCGAGCGCCGCGGCCAACGGCAGCGGCGAGCAGGGCGCCGGCTTCAAGGGCCTGCGCCTGCCGCCCACCATCGTCGGCCGCCCGCCCGAGGGGCCGCCCGGCGGCCCGGTGCTGGCCAGCACCCAGGGAGGCCAATGATGCGCGGCCCCGTTTTGGACCGGATCGGCTACTTCGGCAAGATCCCGGCGCGCGCCGACTTCGTCAAGCTGGCCGACGACCCGGCCACCATCTCGATGCTGGACCGCTGGCTTGCCCAGGTCATGACGCAGTTGGCCGAGGATGCGCGCTGGCGCATCAACTACGACGCCATGCCGGCGGTGAGCTTCGCCCTGGTGGGACCGGGGCGCCGGCACGCGGTGGCCGGGCACCTGGTGGCCAGCCACGACCAGTCGGGACGGCGCTTTCCCTTCCTCGCCGCGCGCACCCATGCGGTGCTCGACCCGGCCGCCTTCGTCACGCGCAGCCCGCTGGCGTTCGCGCCGCTGTGGACCTTCCTCGAATCGATGTGCCCGCGCGTGCTGTGCGAACTCGATCCCGGCCCGCACCTGCAGGCGATCGCCGACGCCGCCGTGCCCCTGGGCGAGGCCGAGCCGACCCTGTCGCAGCTGCTGGCCAACGGCACCGTCGGCTCGCTCGGCGCGCTGCTGGGGGAACGCGGTTTCGCGCGCATGCTGCTGGCGCTGGGCCTGCTGCTGCAGCCCGTGATGCACAGCCAGCCGGCCGAGCTGCACAAGAGCCTGGTGCTGCCGCTGCCGCAGGACCCCGGTCAACGCTTCGCGGTGGCGGCGTTCTGGCTGCAGCTGGTCGCGCCCTTCCTGCGCCGCGCGAACTTCGACCTGGCGCTGTTCATCACGCGCCAGGAAGGCCGGCCGGTGCTGGTGATCGGCTTCTGCGAGGCGCTGGCCGAAACCCTGCGCGCGGTGGTCGATCCGCTGGCCGGCCTGGAACAGCAGGTGCGCCTGGGCGACACCGGCTGGATCGACGAGCAGCTCTACATCGACCTTGACGTGCGTTCGCTGGCCAGCTACCTGGCGCAGGCCGACCTGCCCCTCGGCCTGGCGCGCGACATGTTCATGAAAACCTTCATTGGAGCCGCGCCGTGACCTTTTCCATGAAAGCCTCCCTGCTGGTCCTGTTCCTGGTCGCAACCGATGCCGCTGCTCAAAGTGCGCAGAGCGCGCAGCCCGTGCCCGATGCGCCAATCGTCGTCAGCGGCACGGTGGCCGACGAGGCGACCCGCGCGGCGCTGCTCGAGCGCCTGCGCAGCGTCTATGGCCCTGCGCGCGTGGTCGACCAGCTCTCGGTCGGCACCGTGGCCACGCCGGCCAACTGGAACGACTACGTGGGGCGCCTGATCAACCCGAACCTGAAGCTGGTGAGCCGCGGCCAGCTGAAGGTCGAGGGCAACCAGGTCAGCCTGCGCGGCGACGTCGCCAACGAGGAACAGCGCGCGAAGATCGCCGGCGACATCGCCGCCAGCCTGAACCCGACCTACGTCGTCAACAACGGCCTGCGGGTGACGGTGTCGCAACAGGCGGTGCTGGACGCGGCGCTGGCCAACCGCATCATCGAGTTCGAATCGGGCAAGGCGACGCTGACCGAGGCGGGCATGAAGGTGCTGGACGAGATGAGCGCGGCGATGCAGAAGATCAGGGGCGTGAAGGTGGAGGTGATCGGGCATACCGACAATGCGGGTTCGCGCGCGGGCAACCTGTCGCTGAGCCAGGCGCGGGCGGAGGCGGTCAAGAGCTACGTGGTGGCGAAGGGGATCGCGGCGGAGTCGGTTGCGGTGTCGGGGGAGGGGCCGGATCGGCCGGTGGCGGACAATCGGACGGCGGAGGGGAAGGCGAGGAATCGGAGGATTGAGTTCAAGGTGATCCAGTAGGGATTCACGCAAAATTGGGCCCCGGCGCAGGCCGGGGGCCCAAGTTGACTTTCAACCTATGGCAACGTAATCGTCACATGCGCCGCCTTCGGCGGCAGCTTCACCAGATCGTTGTACTGCGCCAGCGCCCCATCGGTCTCGCGCGAGAGCGCGGTCCGGAACCCGAGATACGCCCCCAGCCCCGCCACCAGGAACACCGTCCCCAGCACCCACAGCGACAAATCGCTCCGCAAGGGATTGACCACCTGGTCCGGGCGCTCGGCGTGCGGCGCGAAGCCGCGGGTGCGGCCGCGCATGCGGGCGATCTCGTCGCCCAGGCGCGCCACCAGGTAGTCGAGCTTGTCGCGGCCGTCGAGGGCGTAGCGGCCCTGGAAGCCGAGCAGCAGGCACATATGGAAGACTTCCAGCGCCTCGACGTGCACCGCGCCCTTCGCGCGCAGGTCTTCGAGACGGTGGAAGAAATGCTCGCCCGCGAGCTGGTCGCCGAACACGCGCAGCTGCAGCGGGCGGGTTTCCCAGGCTTCACGCACTTCGAAGGAGGAGCGCAGGATGATCTCGTCGACCGCCGAGCAGAAGGCGTACTTGGCGGCGGTCACGTCCTCGGCCGAGATGCCGAGCGCCTTGGCGTTGCGGTCGACGTCGGCGAGAAAACCGGTCATGTTGTCGGCAAAGGCGACCTTGTCCTGCGGTCCGCAACCGTTCTTCAGCAGGAACAAGGCGTAGAAGCCTTCGTACATGATGTCCGACAGGCGCTGCGGCGGGCGCGCCTGCTTTTCACCGGCCTGCGGCGCGGTGCGCCGCTCGACGAAGGCGTTCATGCGGCCACCGCGATCAGTTCGAGGCGCAGGTCGCGGATCCCGTTCGGGACGTAGACCGAGATCGCCTGGGATTTCAGCATCGTTTCGTACAGCATGCCACGGTTCTCCAGGATGAAGTAATAGGTATCGGGCCGCACCGGCACCGCGGTGGGCACCTGCGGGGCGTGCACCAGCTTCACGCCGGGCAGGGCCGACAGCACGAACTTGTCGACGTCTTCCGGCGCGCCGACCTTGAACTGCAGCGGCACCACGTCGACCAGCTGCAGCGCCGGCATGTCGGCCGCCACCGCCAGGTACAGCGTGGTCTGCAGGTCGATGCGGCCCGAATCGAGCGCGCCCAGGTAGTACGACGGGCGCTCGCGGTTCAGGGCGATCGTGAAGTAGCGCGACGAGATCACGGTGTCCAGCAGGTCGCGCACGATGCCGTCCAGGCGCGCGAACGGCGGCCCCGGGTCGGCGTGGACGTAGGCCGGCAGGTCTTCCAGCCGGTAGCTGCGCGAATAGGTCATCAGGCCGCCGGCCAGCGACAGCAGTTCTCCGAACAGGCGTTCCGGGTGCAGGTCGCGGTGGCCGAGGTAGTGCGACAGCGCGGCGTAGCCCATGCTGGCGGTGTGCAGCAGCCAGAAGGCGGAGACGTCGCCGCCGCGGATCTCGACCACGTTCTTGCTCGGCTCGCGCAGGTGGCCGTACAGGGCGTTGACCTTGGCCAGCAGCTTTTCCATCAGGCGCGCCAGGTTCAGGTGCAGCCCGGGTGCGGCGTCGATCGACAGGCTGGGCGGCACGAAGGCGGGGTCGGCCTCGAAGCCGCCGGTTGGCACGCGCCGCAGGCGCACCAGCGGAAAACTGTCGTAGCTTTCGAGCGGCTCGCTGTCGGCCACCAGGCGCAGCGACTTGCGCAGGTAAGCGATCGGCGCCTCGGCCGCGCGCGTGAACAGGTCCTGGGTCTCGTGCTCGTGGCTGGTGAAGCGCGCATCCTGGGCGCCGGACGCCGGCGCGCCGGGCGCGCAGTTCTCGCCATAGGCCTTGAGCGCCGGCAGTGCCGCGTGGAAGGTCACCGCCTGCAGCCCGGCCGGCAGCTCGTTCAGGCGCACCTGCAGCGGCAGGGCGTCGCCGCCCGGCGCGCGGACCACCTCGCCGTCCGGGAACAGCAGCGACAGCTCCTCGATGCGCAGCACGTCGTGGCGCAGGGCGTCGTGGTCGATCACTAGTTTACGCACACCCCAGGCATAGGGATGCAGGGCGATGGCGGTCTGGTTCAGGCGCGCCTCGTGGTAGCGGTCCTGCTGCTGGAAATGCTGGGGCCGGAGGAACAGTCCCTCGCCCCACAATAGCTTCGCTGGCATGCTCATGCGGCCTCGCCGTGTCTGCTGAAAAGCTCTAGCTTGGCGGAAACGTTCACCCTTTCATTGACAGCGCACAGAAGAAAGCGTCGCCACCTGGGACGCGCCGCCCGCGCTCAGGGCGCAGGCGTGCAGGCCGATGATCATGCCGTCGCGCTCCGCCTCGGCGGCCGGCACCACGATACGCCAGCGCCCCGCGGCCGGGCGCTGGAACAGCGCGACCAGGGCCAGGTGGCTGGCTTCGCGGCTGACCTTTTCCGTGACCTCGTAGCGCTGGCCGGGCACCAGCATGATTTCGCGGACCTCGACCAGATCGGCGCCCAGGCTCTGCTTCTCGGCCTGCGGGTCGAGGAAGGCGGCGTAGGGCGTGGCCTCGAAGGCTTCCTTCCGGCGCAGCGCGTACAGGCGCACGGCGAGGGCCAGCGCCTGGCCGGCTTTGTCGGCATTGAGCTTGGGCGCGGCGTGCAGGCGCAGCGCGACCTGGCGCGGCGGCTGCTGCGCTTCAGGCAGGGGAGGGGGTTTGCGCAAGCCGGTCGCCTGCAGCGCGCTGTCGGCCAGGCCGCCGCTGCCGCAGCCGGCCAACAAGAGCAGGGCGGCCGATACAAGAGCTGTCCTCATCACCATTTCCTTTACGCAAAGTCATGCGGTCGAAGACGGATTGAACCGGACTGGCGCCAGGGCGCCCTGATCCCGCGCAAGCGCAAGCAGCGCTGTGGCGCGAAAAAGCGAACTCGGCTTTGGTTGACAGTGCGCAATTTCGGGGCAGTCCGCATGCGAATAATGGTGGCTGGTTTAACTGTCGTGGAGAACGAGGATGGTCACACTGTACAAACGCCTGCTGCCCCTGATCATTGGCGTCGTCGCCCTGGCCGGGTGCGAATCGACCGGGCCGAAGGCGAACGCCGTCGCGTCGACCGCCGCCGCGGGGGAACAGGTTTTCCTTGATGCCGATATCGCGATCGCTTCGAAGCAGGACGAAAAGGCCTACGCCATGCTGAAGGCCGCCGGCGCCGCCCACCCGGTCGACAAGCGGCCCTGGGTCAAGATGGCGCAGATCCGCTTCAACGCCGGCGTCTATGGCGAAGCGATCACCAACGCCCAGGAAGCGCTGGCGCGCGACCCGGACGACATGGTGGCGCACAGCATCGTCGCCGTCAGCGGCCTGCGCGTCTCCAGCCGTGCGCTGGCGGACCTGACCCGCAAGAACAAGCTGAACGGCGACGTCAAGAGCGAGGCCCAGGATCTGGCCAAGCTGCTGCGCACCACGCTGGGCGAACCCATCATCGCCAGGAACGAGCCGCAGAAGCAGGCGCCCAGCAAGCAGAAGCCCGCGGCCGCTTCCGGCAACGCGTCCACGGCGTCGAGCAAGCCCGCCAGCAACGACAAGGATCCGTTCGGCGGTCTCAAATAAGTCCCCCCCTTTCCCCGCAACCCTGGAGTCGACATGGCCAAGAATGAAAGCGTCCAGAAACGCTTGCAGAAGGTGCGCGCGCCGCGCGTGCAGATGACGTACGACGTCGAGATCGGCGACGCCATCGAGAACAAGGAGCTGCCCTTCGTGGTCGGCGTGGTGGGCGACTTCGGCAGCGATCCGGACGCCGAGAAGAAGCGCCTGAAGGACAAGAAGTTCGTGGGCGTCGACGCCGGCAACTTCGACGAGGTGCTGGGCGCGGTGGCGCCGGTGGCGAGCTTCAAGGTCGACAACCACCTCTCTCCGGAAGGCGGGCAGTTCGGGGTCCAGCTGCAGTTCAAGGAGATGGCCGACTTCCGGCCCGAATCGGTGGTGCGCCAGGTGAAACCCCTGGCCGGCCTGTTGGAGGCCCGCACCAAGCTGGCCGACCTGCGCAACAAACTGGCCGGCAACGACAAGCTCGAAGACATCCTCAGCGAAGTGCTGGGCAATACCGAAAAGCTGCAAGGCCTGCGCAAGCAGGATGGCGAGAAAGGGGAGGAGTGAGATGGCGGCAGTCCTCGATACCACGCAGGCACGGGCCGCCCAGGCGGTCGAACTCGATTCCTCGCTGCTCGACCAGATCGTCGAGCAGAGCCGGGTCGCCAAGTCGACAGACGAGCACGAACGCGCGCGCGACATCATCGGCGAGCTGGTGACCCAGGTGATGCAGGGCACCATGGTGGTGTCCAATAATCTGTCGGCCATGATCGACGCGCGCCTGGCGGAGCTGGACGGCATGATCTCGAGCCAGCTGTCCGCCGTCATGCACGCTCCCGAATTCCAGAAGCTCGAGCGCAGCTGGACCGGCTTGAATTACCTGGTCAAGAACAGCTCGACCAGCGCCAACCTGCAGATCCGCATGCTCAACGCCAGCAAGCGCGAGCTGGTGAAGGACTTCCAGTCGGCGATGGAGTTCGACCAGAGCACCATGTTCAAGAAGGTCTACGAGGAAGAATTCGGCACCTTCGGCGGCGCTCCCTACGGCACCCTGATCGGCGACTTCGAGATCTCGCGCCAGCCCGAGGACATCTACTTCCTCGAACAGATGTCGCACGTGGCCGCGGCCAGCCATGCGCCCTTCATCACCTCGGCCGCGCCGGAACTGTTCGGCATCGAGAGCTTCGGCGACCTGGGACGCCCGCGCGACCTGGCCAAGGTGTTCGACACCGTCGAATACGCCAAGTGGAAGGCCTTCCGCGAATCCGAGGACTCGCGCTACGTCGGCCTGACCCTGCCGCGCTTCCTCGGCCGCCTGCCTTACCATCCGGCGGATGGCATGACCACCGAGGGCTTCAACTACGTCGAGGATGTCGACGGGAGCGATCACCAGAAGTACCTGTGGTGCAACGCGGCCTATGCCTTCGGCTCGAAACTGACCCGCGCCTTCCAGGACTACGGCTGGTGCGCGGCGATCCGCGGCGTCGAGGGCGGCGGCCTGGTGGAGAACCTGCCGGCCCACACCTTCAAGACCGACGAGGGAGAAGTGGCGCTGAAATGCCCGACCGAGCTGGCGATCACCGACCGCCGCGAAAAGGAGCTGTCGGACCTCGGCTTCATCTCGCTGGTGCACTGCAAGAACACCTCGTACGCCGCCTTCTTCGGCGCCCAGTCGGCGCAGAAGGCCAAGAAGTACAACACCGACGCGGCCAACGCCAACGCGGTGCTGTCCTCGCAGCTGCAGTACATCTTCGCGGTCTCGCGCATCGCCCACTACATGAAGGCCATGATGCGCGACAAGATCGGCAGCTTCGCGGCCGCCTCGAACGTCGAGGATTACCTGAACCGCTGGCTGACGCAATACGTGCTCCTGGACGACAACGCGAGCCAGGACCAGAAGGCCCAGTTCCCGCTGCGCGAAGCCAGCGTGCAGGTGTCCGAGGTGCCGGGCCGCCCCGGTGTGTATCGCGCGGTGTCCTTCCTGCGTCCGCACTTCCAGCTCGACGAGCTGTCCGTTTCGCTCCGACTGGTCGCGGAGCTGCCGCAGTCGACCAAAGGCTAATCTTTTTCAACGTGAATGGAGTAGAACATGGCAATTGACGTGTACCTGCAGATCGACGGGATCAAGGGCGAATCGATGGACGACAAGCACAAGGACTGGATCGAGTGCCTGGCCGTGAACTGGGGCGTGTCGCAGCCGCGCTCGGCCACCGCCTCGACCGGCGGCGGCCACACGGCCGAACGCTGCGAGCACCAGGAGATCACGCTGAACAAGCTGGCCGACCTGGCGTCGCCGATCCTGCTGCAGACCTGCTCGGCCGGCAAGACCATCCCCAAGGCCAAGCTGGAATTCATGCGCGCCGACGGCCAGGGCGAGCGCATCAAGTACTTCGAGATCGAGCTGGAGAACGTCCTGATCGGCGGCGTCTCGCCGAGCGTGGCCGAGGGCAGCATCATCCAGGAGACGGTGGGCCTGAAGTTCTCGAAGATCAAATGGAAGTACACCCAGCAGAAGATCGGCGGCGGCTCGGGCGGCAATACCTCGGGCGGCTGGGACCTGGCCGCCAACAAGGTCGCCTGATCCGCTAGCGCGATCACCTGCGGCGCCACGCGGCTTGCAGCGCGGCGCCGCTTTTCTTTTCCGGAGGTAGATCATGGGCCATCTGCCCGGCCTGCTCGACCGCCTGATGGACGAGCGGCCAGACGCCGTCCCCGGCCAGCCGTTCAGCAGCGAACAACTGAAGGACAGCGTGGCGCGCGACCTCGAAGCGCTGCTCAACACCCGGCTGGCGCTGGACCCGGGCCTGCTGCACGGCTACCCGGAAGCGCGCGCTTCGCTCCTGCACTACGGTCTGCTCGACTTCGCCGGCTACTGCCTCACCAGCAGCATCGACCGCGCCGCCGTCTGCGCCGGCATCAAGGACGCCATCGAGGCTCACGAACCGCGCCTGCGCGACGTCAGCGCCACCCTGGAACTCCAGCCGGGCAGCGTCAACCGCCTCAACTTCGTCATCCACGCCCGCCTCAGCGCGCTGCCCGGCGCCGAACCCGTGCACTTCAACGCGGTGCTGCAGCCATCCTCGCTGCACTACGCCGTGCGGCACGGCAGCCGCCGCTGATCTGCTCCGCCACCCATTCAAGGACACGACAACGATGGACATCAATCTCAAGACCCTGATCGGCAAACTGAACGACACCACCCGCGCCGCCGCCACCCGCGCCGCCTCGATCTGCGTCGGCCTGGGCCAGTACGAAGTCGAGATCGAGCACCTGTTCCTGGGGCTGATCGAGCAGCCGGGCTGCGACCTGGCCGTGATCGCGCGCGCGAGCGACATCAGCCTGACGGGCCTGGAGACCGACCTGCGCAACGAGATCGCGCGCTTCGCCACCGGCAGCGCGCGCACGCCCGTGTTCTCGCGCCACTTGCCGGTGCTGTTCGAGCATGCCTGGCTGATCGCCTCGCTCGGCAACGGCCAGCCGAACCAGATCCGCAGCGGTCACTTGCTGCTGGCGCTGCTCACCGAACCCTCGCTGTCGCAGCTGGCGCTGCGTGCGTCGCCCCTGTTCCGCAAGATCCCGATCGACCGCCTCAAGCACGACTTCGAGAAGATCACGCGCGGCTCGATCGAGGCGCAGGCGGTGGCCAGCGCACCCCAGGAGACGCGGGGCGATGCGGCCGATGAGATCGCGGCCGGTCCGGCGCGCGCCACGCCGGCGCTCGACCAGTACACCACCTGCCTGACCCAGCGCGCGCGCGACGGCAAGGTCGATCCGGTGATCGGACGCGATCCGGAAATCCGCCAGGCCATCGACATCCTGATGCGGCGACGCCAGAACAACCCGATCCTGACCGGCGAGGCCGGCGTCGGCAAGACCGCCGTGGTCGAGGGCCTGGCGCTGCGCATCGCGCAGGAGGACGTGCCGGAGGTGTTGAAGGGCGTCGAGATCCACACCCTCGACATGGGCCTGCTGCAGGCCGGCGCCTCCGTCAAAGGGGAGTTCGAGAACCGGCTGAAGAACGTGATCGACGAAGTGAAAAAGAGTCCGCACGCGATCATCCTGTTCATCGACGAAGCGCACACCATGATCGGCGCCGGCGGCACGGCCGGCCAGAACGACGCGGCCAACCTGTTGAAACCGGCGCTGGCGCGCGGCGAACTGCGCACCATCGCGGCCACCACCTGGGGCGAGTACAAGAAGTATTTCGAGAAGGATGCGGCGCTGGCGCGGCGCTTCCAGGTGATCAAGGTCGAGGAGCCGGACGAGCCGACCGCCTGCGCCATGCTGCGCGCGATGGCGCCGCTGATGGAGGGCCACTTCGGCGTGCGCATCTACGACGACGCGGTGACGGAAGCCGTGCGCCTGTCGCACCGCTACATCAGCGGACGCCAGCTGCCGGACAAGGCGATCAGCGTGCTCGATACCGCCTGCGCCAAGGTGGCGCTGGGCCAGAGCGCGACCCCGGCCGCGCTGGAGGATTTCGTCCGCAGCATCGAGCGTCTCGACGCCCAGCTGGCGGCGTTGGGGCGTGAGGCGGTGGCCTTCGGCGGCCATGCGGACAAGCTGGCCGAACTCGGGCAGCAGCGCGCCAGGCTGGAAGACCAGCGCATCACGCTGCAGGCACGCTGGGACGAGGAGCAAGGCATCGCGCGCGAACTCGGCGAACTGCGCAGCGCGCTGGAAGAGGGCAAGTCGCAGGACGGCGCCGCCTTGCGCGCCCTGACCGAGCGCCTGCGCGCCGTGCAGGGCGAGTCGCCGCTGGTGCCGGTGCAGGTCGATGGCCACACGGTCGCGGAAATCGTCGCCAGCTGGACCGGCATCCCGCTGGGCCGCATGGTCAAGGACGAACTCAAGACGGTGGTCAAGCTGCAGTCGCTGCTGGACGAGCGCATCCTCGGCCAGTCGCACGCCAGCCACGCGGTGGCCCAGCGGGTGCGCACGGCGCGCGCCAACCTGGACGATCCGAACAAGCCGAAGGGCGTGTTCCTGTTCGTGGGCACCTCGGGCGTCGGCAAGACCGAGACGGCGCTGGCGCTGGCCGACATCCTCTACGGCGGCGAACGCAAGCTGGTCACCATCAATATGAGCGAGTACCAGGAGGCGCACAGCGTCTCGGGGCTGAAAGGCTCGCCGCCGGGCTACGTCGGCTATGGCGAGGGCGGGGTGCTGACCGAGGCCGTGCGCCGCAATCCCTACAGCGTGGTGCTGCTGGACGAGGTCGAGAAAGCGCACGCCGACGTGCTCGAACTGTTCTTCCAGGTGTTCGACAAGGGCGTTCTCGACGACGCGGAGGGGCGGCAAATCGACTTCCGCAACACCATCATCATCCTGACCTCGAACGTCGGCTCGAGCCAGATGATGGCCGCCTGCCTGAACAAGCCGGCGAACGAGGTGCCCACGCCCGAGCAGCTGGCGGAGCTGATCCGCCCCGCATTGATGAAACACTTCAAGCCGGCCCTCCTGGGGCGCCTGTCGGTGGTGCCGTTCTACCCGATCCGCGACGAGGTCCTGTCCAACATCATCCGCCTGAAGCTCGACCGCATCAAGGCGCGCGTGCTGGACAACCACCGCGCCCGTTTCGACTACGACGACGCGCTGGTGGCGGCGGTCCTGAACCGCTGCACCGAAGTCGATTCCGGCGCGCGCAACGTCGACAACATCCTCAATGGCACGCTGTTGCCCGAGATCGCCGACAGCGTGCTGGCGCGCATGGCCGAAGGCGGGAGCATCACCCGGGTGAAGGTCGGCGCGACCAAGGCCGGCAAGTTCAAGTACGCGATCGAGTGAGGGGGCATTCATGCTGAACCTGGAAAAACTGCTGGTCCCGATCAGCATGGACCGCCCCTGCGGCGAGGACCTCGCGTTCTCGCCCGACGTCGACGCCATCAACCGCGCGCGCCAGGCCGACGACCCGTCGATCGAGCAGGGCGCCTGGGTCACGGCGCTGAAGGAGGCGGACTGGAAGTTCGTCACCAGGCGCTGCACCGAGCTGCTGGAAACGCGCAGCAAGCACCTGCAGCTCGCGGTCTGGCTGCTCGAATCGGCCACCAGGACCGGTGGGGTGGCCGGCATGGCCGCCGGCCTGCGCCTGGTGGCCGGCCTGTGCGAGCGCTACTGGGACGGCCTGCACCCGCTGCCCGACGAGGACGGCGACGAGCGCCGCATCGGCAACCTGGCCTGGGCCGCGGCCCGTATCGCGCCGCTGGTCAAGGAACTCCCGCTGGCCGAGGGCGTCACCGTGCAGGCCTGGGAAGCCGCGCGCGGCCGCGGGCCCGAGGCGCTGGCCGAGCTGGAAGCGGCGCGCGCCAAGGCGGCGCCGGCGGCGCGCCAGGCGCTGGCGGAAGCGGCGCACGACTGCCTGGCGGCGCTGGCGGACCTGGAGAAGGTGGTCGACGCGCGCCTCGGCGTCGACGGCCCGAGTTTCGGCGCGGCGCGCGCGGCGCTGGAGAACTTCGAGGACATGGCGGCGCCGATGGTGCCGGCGAAGGTGGAGCCGGTGGTGGCGCCGGGGGCGGTGGCGACCGTGACGCATGCGGCGCCGCGGGTGTTCGCGCAAGAGACCGTGCAGAGCCGGGAGGGGGCGCTGGCCCAGCTGCGTGCGGTGGCCGAATTCTTCCGCCGCACCGAGCCGCACAGCCCGGTGGCCTACCTGGCCGAACGGGCGGCGCGCTGGGGCGAGCAGCCGCTGCACGCGTGGCTGCGTACGGTGGTCAAGGACCAGGCATCGCTGTCGACGTTGGAGGAATTGTTGGGAGTAGAGGAAGCGAAGTAGGGTGGACGGCTCTGCCGTCCACCCTACCGTGTTTATTGTTGCGGTGCCGTCGGCTGCACCATCGACGACGCTTTCGCAATCTGCGCCTCGACCGTCTGCACCGCCTGGCGCGTCGCTTGGGTCACCTGTTCATAGCCCTTGAAGGCGTTGTCGATCGCGGTCTTGATGATCTCCACCGCATTTTCCGAACCGGGCTTGACGTTCTGGGTCACGTCGTAGATCAGCGCCGACAAGGTGCTCTTGGCCTCGGCGACATGGGTGTCGGCGGCCTGGCGGAACTCGTTGTGCATCTCGTCGATGATGGTCTTGAGCTGCTCGCGGTATTCGGCGGCCCCTTGCACGCCCGGCTGCATGCGCGCATGCAGGGCGGCGATCGCGGCCTTCGGATCGCCGGCGCGGGCCATTTCCTGGCCGGCGGCGAGCGAACCTTCCATCGAGCTCTTGGCCGCATTCATGTTCAGCGCGACAACCTGCTCCACGCCCTTGACGGTCTTGCTGGCGAGGGCTTCGAAGGTCTGCATCTGCAGGTCGAACAGGGTCTTGGTGGCGTTGGCAAACTGCTCCGGACTCGTGAACATTGGGTTGTCTCCTTGGTATGGGGTCGTTAAGCCTTGCACCCCATTATTTAGCAACCATGAGTTTTTCGCAACGCGCGTCCCGATACGGACCAGCGGTTTTTTCCCAGCCGGCGCCGAGCGGCGTCTGCGAGCAGGCCATCGTTCCGTTGAGCTTGCTACGCCACTGGTAATACGGCGCGGGACCGGCCAGGGCGGCGCCGGCGATCGACAGGGACAGGAGGAGGGCGATCTTCTTCATACCTGCCGAGCTTACCGCAGGCAGGCCCCAAGTCAAGCACCGGCTTGACCTTCCCGCGATGGGAAGGTGTATGCTGCCCCTGGAAAACAACAGGAGATGACGATGCAGCAAGGCGATCTCACCATCGGCGACGCCGCCGAGGCTTCCGGCGTGTCGGCCAAGATGATCCGCCACTACGAATCGATCGGCCTGATCGGCGCGGCGAAGCGGACCGACGCCGGCTACCGGCTCTACACCGGGCAGGACGTGCACGTGCTGCGCTTCGTGCACCGCGCCCGCGCGCTCGGCTTTTCGCTCGACCAGATCCGCACCCTGCTGGGCCTGTGGCAGGACGAGAAGCGCGCCAGCGCCGACGTGCGCGCCCTCGCGCGCAGCCACATCGCGGAGCTGGACCGCAAGATCGCCGAGATGGGGGCGATGCGCCGCACCCTCGAAGCGCTGGCCAACTCCTGCCATGGCGATGCGCGGTCGAACTGCCCGATCCTGGACGACCTGGCGGCCACCTAGCTTCAGGCGATCGCCAGCGTGCGCACCACCTCGAGATCGGGGAAGCCGGTCACGCGATAACGCTCGGGGAAGGCCCCCGGCACCGGCTGCATCAGGTCCGCGCAGGCCGCACGCAGGGCGTCCCAGGGCAGCAGATGGTATTCCTGCATTTGCTCGTCCTCGCCGAACACCACCATCGCGGCCCGGTCGGTGCGCGGCAGCAGGGAATCGACGCCGCGCGACCAGGTGCAGACGCTGAACTCGACGTCGTTGCCGGATGCGAGCAGCAAGGCGCCGCGCGCCGGCACCATCGCCAGCGGATTGGCGCCGGCCACGCGGTGGGCCAGATCCGGCAGCAGGATGCGCGAGGAATGGTAGGCGTCGCCGGCGGCGCTTGGCAGGAAGCGGAAGCCCCGCTTCGTCGTAGCGCGCCGGCTCGTCGGAGAAATAGATGGCCAGATACAAGCACGGTCAACAAGACGGTTCGGGGCAGGAAGAAGACGCTGAGCACATTTGTTCACGTCTTTGATAGCAGGGACATGGGGCGCAGTGTAGGGCGAACGGCCGCAACTGTCCGAGTCGGAAGCAGAAAACGCAAAACGCCGTAAGCCTTTTTCAAAGCTTACGGCGTTTTGCGGGACTGTCGTCCTTCGGTAGAGTTTGGTGCCCACGGAGGGACTCGAACCCCCACACCTCGCGGCACATGGACCTGAACCATGCGCGTCTACCAATTCCGCCACGTGGGCACTGATACTGCTACAACAACAAAACTACAACTGCGGAGTACATCCAGTAGATGGTGCCCACGGAGGGACTCGAACCCCCACACCTCGCGGCACATGGACCTGAACCATGCGCGTCTACCAATTCCGCCACGTGGGCACTGATACTGCAACGACTACGGTACAACGAACTGCTTGCGGATAACTGCTCCGGTAGAGTGGTGCCCACGGAGGGACTCGAACCCCCACACCTCGCGGCACATGGACCTGAACCATGCGCGTCTACCAATTCCGCCACGTGGGCACTGAACTGCTAACTCTGCTACAATATCAGGCTTTGTCATTTTTCGCTAGATCAACTTTCGTTCGATCGCAGCGTTGAACGCTCTTCCTGCTACTGCTTTCTCTCCTGCTTCACATCGCTGCGTTGCTGAAGAGACCGAGATTATAGCGGATGGATTTCAAATGTCAAAGGCCCACGCCGCGCTTCCTCATTCGCGTCGAGTCGGGCGCCCGACAGTTTCCCCGAGCACGCTTCGCTGCATATGTTAGGCGAATCGGATGGCAATCCCTTACACTACGCCTGCCAAGGTATTAAGCAATCCTTTAAAGAGAAATAAGAAAACGATTTGAAGCAACCTACTCACACCATTCCAAGCCGCGAGGAAATCCTCGCCGTCTTCCGCAGTGCCCAGGGCCCGCTCGACGCCAGTGAGCTGGCGCGCACCCTGAAGGTCAAGCCCGCCGCCCAGGAAGTCCTCGGCCGCCGCCTGAACGCGATGGAGCGCGACGGCCAGATCCGCGCCGACCGCAGCGGCAGTTATACGCTGGCCGACCAGTCCGGTTTCATCACCGGCAAGGTCAGCGCGCACCGCGACGGCTACGGCTTCGTCATTCCGGACGAGGGCGGCGACGACCTGTTCCTGAACGACAAGGAAATGAACAAGGTGCTGAACGGCGACAAGGTGCGCGCCAAGGTCACCGGCACCGACCGCCGCGGCCGCCTGGAAGGCACGATCGTGGAAGTCGTCGAACGCGCCAACACCCACATCATCGGGCGCCTGATGAACGAAGGCGGCGTCTGGATCGTCTCGCCCGAAGACAACCGCATCAGCCAGGACGTGCTGGTGTCCGGCGGCCCGGGCAAGGCGAAGGCCGGCCAGGTGGTCAGTGTCGAGCTGATCGAGCAGCCCTCGCGCTTCCAGCAGCCGACCGGCCGCATCGCCGAAGTGCTGGGCGAGCTGGACGACCCCGGCATGGAGATCGAGATCGCCGTGCGCAAGTTCGGCGTGCCGCACGTGTTTTCCCCGGCCGCGCTGAAGCAGGCGAATCGCCTGCCCAATGAGGTGGTCGATGCCGACCTGGCGGACCGGGTCGACCTGCGCGACGTGCCCCTGGTGACGATCGACGGCGAAGACGCGCGCGACTTCGACGACGCGGTCTACTGCGAACCGGTCAAGTTCGGCCGCACGAAAGGCTACCGCCTGCTGGTGGCGATCGCCGACGTCAGCCACTACGTGAAGCCGAACGACGCGCTGGACGTCGATGCGATCGAGCGCAGCACCTCGGTCTACTTCCCGCGCCGCGTGATTCCCATGCTGCCGGAGAAGCTGTCCAACGGCCTGTGTTCGCTGAACCCGGCGGTCGACCGCTGCACCCTGGTGTGCGACATGGTGGTCACGCTTGATGGCGAAGTGGTCGCCTACCAGTTCTACCCGGCCGTGATGCACTCGGCCGCGCGCCTGACCTATAACGAAGTGGCCGACATCCTCGGCAACACGTCGGGCCCCGAGGCGCAGCGCCGTCCGGGCATCGTGCCGCACCTGCTGAACCTGAACGAGGTGTTCCGCGCGCTGCTCAAGGCGCGCCAGGAACGCGGCGCGATCGACTTCGAGACCACCGAGACCTACATCGTCTGCAACGCCGTCGGCAAGATCGAAAAGATCATCCCGCGCACCCGCAACGATGCGCACCGCCTGATCGAGGAGTGCATGCTGGCGGCGAACGTGTGCGCGGCCGACCTCTTGATCCGCCACAAGCACCCGGGCACCTTCCGCATCCACGCGGTGCCGACCGAAGAGAAGCTGCTGCAGCTGCGCACCTTCCTCAAGCTGGTCGGCCTGAACCTGGGCGGCGGCAACAAGCCGACCGCGCGCGACTACGCCGAGGTGATGCAGAAGATCAAGGAGCGCCCGGACGCGGCCCTGCTGCAGACCATGCTGCTGCGTTCGATGCAGCAGGCGGTCTACAGCCCGGACAACGTCGGCCACTTCGGCCTGGCCTATGAGGCCTACGCCCACTTCACCAGCCCGATCCGCCGCTACCCGGACTTGCTGACCCACCGCGCGATCAAGGCCATCCTGCAAGGGAAGAAGTACGAGCCGAAGGGCATCGAGCTGGGCAAGCTGAACACGACCTTGTCGAATTCGGCGAGGAAGCAGGCCGCGAAGGACAAGGCCGCCGGCACCGCCAAGAACGAGAAGGACCTGACGATCTGGGACGCGCTGGGGGTGCACTGCTCGGCCAACGAGCGCCGCGCCGACGAAGCGTCGCGCGACGTCGAGAACTGGCTCAAGTGCTTCTTCATGCAGGACAAGCTGGGTGAAGACTTCACCGCGACGGTCTCGGGCGTGACCGCCTTCGGCCTGTTCGTGACCCTCGACCAGCTCTACGTCGAAGGCCTGGTGCACATCAGCGCCCTCGGCGCCGACTACTTCCAGTACGACGAGGCGCGCCACGAGCTGCGCGGAGAACGCACGGGACAGCGCTACGGCCTGACCGACAAGGTCAACGTGAAGGTGGCGCGCGTCGACCTCGAGTCGCGCAAGATCGACCTGGTACTGGCCGACAACGCCCCCGCCGCCGAGCCGGCGCCGCTGGAGCGCGCGCGCCAGGCCGCCATCGAGGCGCTGGAGCCGAAGCCGCCGAAGAAGCGCAAGGGCAAGGGCGTTCCGGCCGAACCGGCTGTCGAGGAAGTGCCGGCGGAAGAAGACGTCGTCTTCGTCCCGCCCCCGCGTGCCCGCAAGACCACGGCGTCGAAGACGCCAGCCAGGAGTGCAGCCAAACAGAGCGCACCGAAAACCACAGCGGCGGCCAAGGATGTCTCCAGGCCCGCCGCAGCCAAAACCAGCAGGAAGAAGAAGTAAGACATGAAGAACAAAATGCTTTTCGGTTTCCACGCGGTGACCTCGCGCTTGCGTCACGAGGCCCAGTCGGTGGAAGAGATCTTCGTCGACGCCGAGCGCAACGACGCCCGCATGAAGGCCCTGATCGCGAATGCGAAAGAGGCCGGCGTGCGCGTCATGCCGGTCGAGCCTTCGCGCCTCGACAAGATCACCGGCACCCGCCGCCACCAGGGCGTGATCGCCTTCGCCAGCCAGCTGGCGCTGGCACGCAACCTGGACGAGCTGCTCGACGCCATCGAAGGCCCGCCGCTGCTGCTGATCCTGGACGGCATCACCGACCCGCACAACCTGGGCGCCTGCCTGCGCGTGGCCGACGGCGCCGGCGCGCATGCGGTGATCGTGCCGAAGGACCGGGCGGTCGGGCTGAATGCTACCGCGGCCAAGGTCGCCAGCGGGGCTGCCGAGAGCGTGCCGTACATTACGGTCACCAACCTGGCGCGCACCATGCGTGATCTGAAGGATCGCGGGATCTGGCTGATCGGTACGTCGGATGATGCGGAAAAGGGGCTGTACGAAGGCGACTTCACCGGGCCGACGGCGCTGGTGATGGGGTCGGAAGGCGAGGGGATGCGTCGTCTGACGCGCGAGACCTGCGATTTGCTGGTGAATATTCCGATGTTCGGGTCGGTCGAGAGTCTGAACGTGTCGGTGGCTTCTGGCGTGTGCCTGTACGAGGCGCGCCGCCAGCGGCTTGTGCGCGAAGGCTAACTGGTCTTTTGCAAGATTGGATCCCGGCCTTCGCCGGGATGACGTTGATTGATGATGTTGGCATATCGACGTCATCGACTTCGGCCACGTCCCCATGAACCGTCGTTCCGGCGAAGGCGGGAACCCAAGTTCGTTCCGCAGTCAGTAACCCCACCTTTCCCCGCCCCACTCAGCAAACCACCCAAACATACGCTACCATCAGCGTTGGTTTGCGATCATCCTTATTATGTTTTCCAACTTATTTGCCAATCTTCGCGGCGATATCCATAGCATCATCAGCCGCGACCCCGCCGCCCGCAACGGCTGGGAAGTCCTGACCTGCTACCCCGGCCTGCATGCGGTGATCATGCACCGCTGGGCCCACGCCTGCTGGAACGTCAAGCTGAAGTGGATCGGCCGCTTCATCTCCTATCTCGCCCGCATCCTGACCGGCATCGAAATCCACCCCGGCGCCACCATCGGCCGCCGGGTCTTCATCGACCATGGCTTCGGCGTGGTCATCGGCGAGACCGCCGTGGTCGGTGACGATTGCACCATCTACCAGGGCGTCACGCTCGGCGGCACCACGCTGGTGGCCGGCACCAAGCGCCATCCGACGCTGGAGCGCGGGGTGATCGTCGGCGCCGGCGCCCAGGTGCTGGGCGCGTTCACGGTGGGCGAGTACGCCAAGATCGGCTCGAACGCGGTCGTCATCAAGCCGGTCCCCGCCGGCGCCACGGCGGTCGGCAATCCGGCTCACATCATCCGCAAGGAAGAGCAGTCGCGCGGCGCCCAGCTGTTCGCGGCCTACGGCGTCACGGCCAACGGCGACGACCCGCTTTCGAAAGCCCTGCGCGCCCTGGTCGACCACGTGGCGCGCCAGGACGAGCAGATCGAGCGCATGAGCACCACGATGCGGGAGGCCGGCCTGTGCTGTCCGAAGGTGGCCGAGGGTGATAAACTCGATTCCGAACAACTGAACCGACTGGTCGACTGAGGAATTGCATGACGAATGACGAGACTGTGCTGGACCCGCATGAAATCCGCGTACTGGCGGTGCTCGCCGAAAAAGAAGCGCTGACCTCCGATAACTACCCGATGTCCCTGAACGCGATCGTCAACGGCTGCAACCAGGTGTCGAGCCGCGACCCGATCATGCAGCTCACCGACGAGCTGGCCCAGGACACCCTGCAGCGCCTGATCGAAAAGAAGCTGGTCAGCGCGGTCTCGCAGGCCGGCGCGCGCGTGGTGAAGTACGAGCACCGGATGCGCATCAAGTGGACGCTGGAGCAGGACAAGGTGGCGGTGCTGGCGATCCTGATGCTGCGCGGCCTGCAGACCGCCGGCGAGATCCGCACCCGCACCGGCCGCCTGTTCGAGTTCAAGACCGTGCAGGAAGTCGAGACCGTGCTGCAGTTCCTGATCGATAAATACCCACCGCTGGTGGCGCGCCTGGAACGCGCCCCCGGCACCAAGGAATCGCGCTACGGCCAGCTGCTGGGCGGCGAGATCAGCGCCACCTACGAGGCGCCGAGCAGCGGCGCCGGCCTCGGCGGCGGCGGCGCCAGCCGCATCGGCCAGCTGGAAGGCGAAGTCGCCGCCTTGCGCGGCGAACTCGAAGACCTCAAGGCGCAGTTCGAGGCGTTTCGCCAGCAGTTCCAGTAGACGCCGTGACCAGCGGAGCGTCATCGAGGAAGGTCAGCTCGACCATCGCCTCGTCGCTCCAGGTCGAATTCCCGATCGGGACCTCGAAGGACTGGCCTTTGCTGCGCAACAGCGCCGAGCGATTGCCCTCGACCAGGATCGCCTCCTTGATCGGACGCCCGGCGCGGTAGCCGAAGTGCGCGTCCCTGGCGGCGCCGTCGTAGGCCGTCGATTTCTCGTCACCGAAGAAGCTGCACCAGTCGGTCCGCAGCAGGAAGCCGTTGATCACGCCCACCCAGTAGAAGGGGATCTCCGATTTCGCGATCGCGATCTGTACCTTGCATTCGAGGCGCAGGTCGCCCAGGCGCCGCCGGTTGTCCGGCAGGCCCGGCGTCTTCACCTCGACCGCGATGCGGTAGGCCCCCTTTTTCTGGTTCAGTTCCAGCTCGCTCTTCGCATCCTCGGCCGCCTCGCTGCGCGGCACCTCGAAGCGGCCCGCGGCATCGACCGCGATCGGCAGGGTGAAGCCGTCGTCGCCGGCCAGGCGCACCTTGAGCACGGCGGGTGTTTCCTGCTTCTTGCGCGGCTCGGCCACGAAGCGCAGCCGGTCGACCCGCGGCGCCAGCGCGTGATGCTTGTCGAAGGTGTCGAGGCCCGCCAGGATGTGCTTGTACTTGCGCACTTCCGGATTGCGCATCGCATTGACGTGCACCGGGTCGAGTTCGCGCACCGGCTGGGTGTCGGCCGCAGCGGCGCTGCCGCCAGCGAGCAGGGCGCCGAGCGCAAGGGTGTGGAGTGTTTTCAAGCGTCGTCCTCCTGTTTGTCCGCCGCCGGTGGGGCGTACTGCAATTCGATGATGGCGTCGTCGCTCCACGTGCCTTCTCCGAGCGGCACGCTGTAGGAGCGTCCGCTGCTGCGCAGCAGCGCCGACCGGTTGCCCTCCACCAGTACGGCTTCAAGCACCGGCTGCTCCGCAGTGAAGCTGAAGGTCGTGTTCTTCTTGTTGTCGAAGAAGCTGCACCAGTCGGTCGTGAGCAGGATGCTGTTGATCAGGGCCCGGAGCACGAAGGGAATCTCGACCTTGGCCATGGCCACGGTGACCCGGCATTCGAGCCGCAGGTCGCCCAGGCGGCGCTGGTTCGGAGCCAGGCCCGGCGTCCTGATGTCGGCCGCGATCCGGTACAGCTTGCGCTTGCGATTGAGTTCGAGTTCGCTGTCCGCGTCCTCCGCCTCATCGCTCCTCGGCACCGTGAAGCGGCCGTCGGCGCCGATCGGCAGCGGCAGCTCGAAGCCGTCGTTGCCGACCAGGCGCACCGCCGGCGCGGGACCCGTGTCCTCGACCTTGCTGCGCTTGTCCAGCCGGAAGCGCAGCCGGTCGGCCCGCGGCGCCATCCGGTGGTAGTCGTCGAACGCATCGAGGCCAGCCAGGATCACCTTGTACTTGCGGACTTCCGGATCGCGCATGGCGTTCACGTGCACAGGTTCGAGCTCGCGGACCGGCTGGTCCGCGGCGCCGGCGGCGCCGCACAGGAGCACGCTGCCGAACAGCAGGGCGGGGAGGGCGCGCATCTGCTCAGCCCTCGTCGCGCCAGCGGCGCAGGCGGATCGCACCGACAATCATGGCGCCGCCTGCGATCGCGCCCAGCCACACGCCCGGATTGGCCAGGGTGCGGTAGGACTCGCCCAGCACCGCGCCGGCGTCCAGGCCCTCCTTCATCTGCCGCAGGCGCGAACCATCCACCTCGCTCATCCACGCGCCCGGGAACAGGCCGCCGAGCATGCGGGTGACGATCTCCTTGCCGATGAAGTCGATGTCGAAGTGCACCGGCGCGATCGGGCTGATGATGAAGTTGAGCCAGAACAGCAGCAGCAGGGTCACCAGCGGAATCCCGACCGCCCACAGGAAGACCTTGGACTTCGCCCAGCTCGACACCAGCAGCAGCCAGCCGACCGTCGGCAGCGCCCACAGGATGTAGAGCGGCAGGAAGGCGAGCAGGTAGAAGGGGCTCAGGTACAGGTTCAGGTCGGTCAGGACCGGCGCGAACAGGTTCAGGCCCTTGCCGGCGGCGGCCAGCATGCCGATTACCAGGAGCAGCAGCGAGGTGGCGACGCTGATCGCGATCGTCACCAGGGGCGCGACGCACAGGGCGGTGACGACCTTCGACAGCACGGTGTCGCGGTCCGACAGCGGCAGCGACTTCCAGAACAGGATGCTGCGGTCGCGGCGGTCGTCGTGCAGGGCGGACAGGCAGTAGAAGAACACGACGACGGCCAGCACCAGGAACAGCGGCGCGGCGGCGCCCAGGTAGGCGCTGGCGGCGATGTGCGCGATCTTGTAGCGCATCGCCTGCGGCACGCCATCGACCGACACCAGGTCGCCGTGGAAGCGGATGTTTTCCACGTTGCCGAAGGCCACGCTGTAGGCAAAGCCGCCGCCCATCAGGATCACCATCGCCGCCGCGATCAGCAGCGGGGTCCAGAAGAAGGCGCCCTTGTGCTCCCAGATCTCGCGCCGGAGCAGCCATTTCATCGATTTCATGCGTAGGTTCCTTTCATGGTCGCCACGAACAGGTCGGCGACGCTGGGATTGCGGACTTCGCCGAGCTGGCCGAGCTGGGTGCGGCAGACGCCGTCGAACAGCATGACCTGCTTGCCGAACACGGTGCGCTGGTCGATCGGCGCCAGCGCGCTGGCGGCGCCGACCTTGTCCGGCGGGACCATTACTTCGGTGTAGCGCTCGCCGATCTCCTCCATCGTGGCGGCCAGCACGATGCGGCCGTCGCGGATGAACATCAGGTCGGTCAGGATGTGCTCGACCTCTTCCACCTGGTGGGTGGTGATGACGATGGTCTTCTGCTCGTCGAAGTAGTCTTCCAGCAGGTTCTGGTAGAAGGTCTTGCGGTAGATGATGTCCAGGCCCAGGGTCGGCTCGTCCAGCACCAGCAGTTTCGCGTCGATGGCCATGACCAGCGCCAGGTGCAGCTGGACGATCATCCCCTTCGACATCTCCTTGACCTTCATGCCGGGCTTGAGCTTCGTGTTCGCCACGTAGCGCTCGGCCTTCTTGCGGTCGAAGCGCGGGTGCACGCCTTCCACGAAGTCGATCGCATCCTTCACCCGCAGCCAGCGCGGCAGGATGGCGACGTCGGCGATGAAGCAGACTTCCTTCATCAGGTCGTCGCGCTGGGTGCGCGGATCGAAACCGAGCACCGACAGCTCGCCTTCGAAGTCGATCAGGCCCAGCGCCGCCTTCAGGGTGGTGGTCTTGCCCGAACCGTTGGGGCCGATCAGGCCGACGATGCGGCCCGGCGGGACGGAAAAATCGATGCCGTCGACGGCGGTGCGCTTGCCGTAACGCTTGGTCAGGCCGCGCGCTTCGATCACGGCGTTCATGCCGAACCTCCCGGAGCGTTGTTGCCGGACGCGTGCAGCAGCTGCTCGACGTTCAGGCCGAGACGGCGGATGCGCTCGACCATCGCCGGCCATTCCTCGCGGATGAAGCGCTCGCGCTCGCTGGCCAACAGTTTCTCGCTTGCTCCTTCGGTAACGTACATGCCAATTCCCCTTCGCTTTTCCACTAAGTTCTCGTCGACCAGTTCCTGGTAAGCCTTCGACACGGTGATCGGATTCAGTTGATATTCGGCCGCGATTTGGCGCACCGAGGGCAGGGCGTCGCCGGCTTTCAGGATACCGTCGAGCATCATGCCGACCACCCGCTCCTTGAGCTGGCGGTAAATGGGGGTGTTGTCATTCCAGCCGACTGTCATGTCGAGTCCTCCTCTGTCGTATCGGTTCGGGTTGCATGTGCGTCTCCCTATGTGGTGCTGTGTTGAAGTGGTGTTGTAGTGAAGTATAACAGTGGTTTTCTGAATGTAAACATACATATCGAACAATTATTTGCGGGCGCGGCAATCCGGCGCGATTTGCTAGGATGGGGGCCGAACCAGGAGGAGAAGACGATGCTGACATGCCCGAACTGCGGCGTTTCGCCGCTGACGCATGCGATCAGGGAAATGCAGTACAGCTACAAGGGGCAGAGCACGACGATTGCCGACGTGGCGGTCGAGCACTGCGCGGGGTGCAGGGAAGTGATGTTCGCCAGTGGCGAGCACGAGCATTATGGAGAGCTGATCAAGGCGTTTCGCAAGCAGGTCGATGCGGAGGAGCTCAAGACGATCCGGGCGATGCGCAAGCGGCTGGGCTTGACCTTGCAGAAGGCCGATGAGCTGCTTGGTGACGAGCAGGGAGATTTCGCGCGCTACGAGGCGGGCGAGGCGCATGCGCCGGTGGCGCTGGTGAAGCTCTTGAGACTGCTAGGCAAGCATCCTGAGTTACTGGATGCCGTTCGGTAGGGTGGGCGGTCCTCCACCCACGCTACGAAAGGCTGTGAGTGGTAATGCTGCCGTCTGCGGCCAGCTCGATCCAGCCACCGCGCAGCGGTTCCTGATCCAGCTCCCAATCCGGCAGTACATAGCGCAGCTTGCCGCCCGTCTCGTGCACGGCCGGCCGGTGCGTATGCCCATGAATGACCACCTCCGCCCCGGTCCGCGCGAACACCGCGTCCACGGCTTCCGGCGTCACATCCATGATCTCGTAGGCCTGCCCCTGCTGCGCCTCGCGGCTGCCTTCGCGCAGGCCGGCGATGATCGCCTTGCGCTGCGCTAGCGGCATGCCGAGGAACTGCTGCTGCCACTCGCGGTCGCGCACCTGGGCGCGGAAGGCCATGTACTTGAGGTCGGCCGTGCACTGGGCGTCGCCGTGCACCAGCGCGATGCGGCGGCCGCCGGTCTCGATGAGATGCGGTTCTTCCAGCAGCTCCACTCCCGCCGCTTCAGCAAAACCCGGGCCGACGAGGAAGTCCCGGTTCCCGGCCAGCCAGTACACGCGGGTGCCGTCGGCGCTGACCGCGCGGATCGCCCCGATGATTTGCTGGTGAAAAGGCTCGGCAAGATCATCGTCGCCGGCCCAGTATTCGAAGATGTCGCCGAGCAGGTAAAGCCGCTCGGCATGTGCCGCACGCTCGGCCAGGAAGCGGTAGAACGCTTCGGCCGTGCGCGGATGCGAGGCCTGCAGGTGCAGGTCCGAGATGAAGAGCGCGAACGCGCGCGCGGGCGTGCTCATTGAACCGAAGGGTACTGCCGCCCCACGCGCACCGCCTTCATCAGATAATTTCGACTTTCTCGATGACGATCGGGTCGACCGGCACGTCCGAGTGCATGCCGCTGCGGGTGGTCTTGACGCCGTTCATCTGGTCGACGATGTCCTGGCCTTCGGTGACTTTGCCGAACACGGCGTAGCCCCAGCCGTCCTGGCCCGGGTAGTTCAGGAAGGCATTGTCCTTGGTGTTGATGAAGAACTGGGCCGAGGCCGAGTGCGGGGCCGAGGTGCGGGCCATGGCGATGGTGTACTTGTCGTTCTTCAGGCCGTTCTTGGCTTCGTTCTCGACGGTCGCGTCGGTGGCTTTCTGCTTCATGCCCGGTTCGAAGCCGCCGCCCTGGACCATGAAGTCCTTGATCACGCGGTGGAAGATGGTGTTGCTGAAGTGACCCTTGCTGACGTAGTCGAGGAAGTTGGCAACGGTCTTCGGCGCCTTGTCGGCGTCCAGTTCGACGGTGATGTTGCCCATATTGGTGGTCATGCGTACGCTGGTCATCTGGTGTCCTGTTCTATGGTGTTGTTAAAGGATGCAAGAATGCACATTCGCTATTTTACAAGCTTGTCGCCCTTGAGCACGGTAACGGACTTAATGAAAATCGGCACCACCGGCACGTTCTGCATGCCGCGCACGTCGTCCACCATCACACCCTTGATCTTGTCCACGACTTCCTGGCCCTTCACCACCTTGCCGAACACCGTGTAGCCGGAACCCTTGTAGTTCGGGAAGTCGATACCCGAGTTGTCGGCCACGTTGATGAAGAATTGCGAGGTGGCCGAGTCCGGATGGTCTTCGCGCGCCATCGAGATCGTGTATGGCTGGTTCGACAGTCCGTTATTGGATTCGTTCTTGACCGGCTTGTTGGTCTTGCGGCCCTCGAACTTTTCGTTCATGCCGCCGGCCTGGATCATGAAGCCGTCGATCACGCGGTGGAAGATCGTTCCCTTGTAGAAGCCCTGCTTGACGTACTGCATGAAGTTGGCGACGGTCTTCGGCGCCCGTTCCTCGTCGAGCTGGACGACGATGTCGCCCAGCGTGGTCTTCAGCGAGACCCGCGGGCCTTTCACGACGGGCGCGGCGGGCGCTTCCTCGGTCAGGGGCGTGGACTGCGGCTCGGCCTGCTGCGCCAGCGCGGCGCCGGACAGGAGAAGGGCGCCGGCGCCCAGGGCGATTCCCTTGAGCAGCGAGCGGCGGAAGGAAGTGGTCATCGTCAAGGCTCTCCTCTGGTGGACACCGCGCAAAACGGTGTCAAGTCTTTTCCCGAAAAATAAAGCTGAACCATATGCGGCCAGCCGGGATTTTAACAATGCTATACTTTGCGCAGAACGTCCCATTCTATCAAAGAAGAACAACACCCGAGGCCGCAGACGATCCCGACCCACATTCGCCGTGTCGCTATCCTCTCCCTCAGCAGAATCTACCCATGAGCCAACTGAAGATTTACAACACGCTCGCGCGTGATAAGCAGGTATTTGTCCCGATGGAAGCCGGCAAGGTCGGCATGTATGTGTGCGGCATGACCGTCTACGATTTCTGCCACGTCGGGCACGCGCGGATGATGATGGCCTTCGACGTCATCTATCGCTGGCTCATGGCCTCGGGCTACGAAGTGAAATACGTCCGCAACATCACCGACATCGACGACAAGATCATCAAGCGCGCGGTCGAGAACGGCGAGAGCATCAAGCAGCTGGTCGAGCGCAATGTGATGTACATGGACGAGGACATCGGCGCCCTCAACATGCTGCCGCCGACCGTCGTGCCGCGCGCCACCGAATACGTGCCGCAGATGCTGTCGATCATCGAGCAGCTCGAAGCCAAGGGCCTCGCCTACAAGAGCGAGGATGGCGACGTCAACTATGCCGTGCGCGGCTTCGAGGGCTACGGCAAGCTGTCCGGCAAGTCGCTCGACGACCTGCGCGCCGGCGAACGCGTCGACCTCAAGAGTACCAAGCGCGACCCGCTCGACTTCGTGCTGTGGAAGGCCGCCAAGGAATCGGAACCTGCCGAAGCCAAATGGGATTCGAAGTGGGGCAAGGGCCGCCCGGGCTGGCACATCGAGTGCTCGGCCATGTGCAGCGCCACCCTCGGCGAACACTTCGACATCCACGGCGGCGGCGCCGACCTGCAGTTCCCGCATCACGAGAACGAGATCGCCCAGTCCGAAGGCGCCTTCGGCGGCGAGATGGTCAACTACTGGATCCACAACGGCTTCGTGCGCGTGGACAACGAGAAGATGTCCAAGTCACTTGGCAACTTCTTCACCATCCGCGACGTGCTCAAGCAGTACGACGCCGAGGTCATCCGCTTCTTCATCCTGCGCGCCCACTACCGCAGCCCGCTGAACTATTCGGACGCGCACATCGACGATGCGAAGGGCGCCCTGAACCGCCTGTACACGGCGCTGTCGACGGTCGACATCGATGCAGAGTCGCCGACCGTCGATTGGGACGAGGAACACGCGGTGCGCTTCCGCGAAGCGATGGACGACGATTTCAACACGCCGCTGGCCGTGGCCGAACTGTTCGACCTGGCGGGTGAGGTCAACCGCAGCAAGTCGCTCGACGCCGCACGTCAATTGAAAGCCCTGGCCGGCGTGCTGGGCCTGCTCGAGCGCGCGCCGCAAGCCTACCTGCAGGGCGGCAGCGACGCGGGTGATGCTGGTGTCGATGACGCCATTTCTCGCCGCGCCGCCGCCAAGAAAGCCCGCAATTTTGCCGAAGCGGACGCCATCCGCGCCGAACTGACTGCCGCCGGGATCATCCTGGAAGACAAGCCGGACGGAACGACGACCTGGCGCCGCGCATAATGGCGGCGCACAAGGACAGGGTGGAGGCGGCCGGCGGGGCCGAGCTGACCGTCCCCGCCTACTGGGCGGAGGCGAAGGCGGCGCTGATGGAGCGCGACCGCATCATGAACAAGCTCATCCCGCAGATCGGCGACCTGCACCTGCGCGGCCAGCCCGACCCGTTCACCACCCTGGCGCGTTCGATCGTGGGCCAGCAGGTGACGCCGAAGGCGGCCGACGCGGCCTGGGCCAAGCTGCTGGCGCTCAGTCCCAAGCTGTCTCCCGCACAAGTGATCAAGGCGGGTGCGGGCGAGCTGGCCGGCTGCGGCCTGTCCAAGCGCAAGACCGAATACATCCTCGACCTGGCCGACCATTTCAAGGCGAAACGGGTCCACGCCGACCTGTGGTCGCAGATGGACGACGAGGCCGTGATCGCCGAACTGGTGCAAATCCGCGGCATCAGCCGCTGGACAGCGGAGATGTTTTTGATATTTAATCTGCTCCGTCCGAACGTGCTGCCGCTCGACGACCCCGGCCTGATCCAGGGCATCAGCCAGAATTATTTCTCGGGGGAACCTGTTTCCCGCAGCGATGCGCGCGAGGTGGCGGCCAACTGGGAACCCTGGCGCACGGTGGCAACCTGGTATCTGTGGCGCAGTCTGGACCCGCAATAAACCGGCTTCAAGCAGCTTACCCCCTCCCAGCCGCCCAAGGCTACGGTAGAATACGCCCAAAATCAGTCCACCGCCGCGCGAAAACGGAACGCTGCGGCCACGAAATAATCCGGAGGTACAATGACTAAAACAACTTTCCTCAATTTTGAGCAGCCCGTCGCCGAGCTGGAATCCAAGATTGAAGAGCTGCGGTTCGTGCAGGACGATTCCGCCGTCGACATCTCCGAAGAGATCGACCGCCTGGCCAAGAAGAGCCAGCAGCTGACCAAGGACATCTACGCCAAGCTGACCCCATGGCAAGTGTCGCAGATCGCCCGTCACCCCCAGCGTCCCTACACGATGGATTACGTGAACGCGATCTTCACCGACTTCCACGAGCTGCACGGCGACCGCACCTTCGCCGACGACCAGTCGATCATCGGCGGCCTGGCCCGCTTCAACGGCCAGCCCTGCATGGTCATCGGCCACCAGAAGGGCCGCGACACCAAGGAGCGCGCGATGCGCAACTTCGGCATGCCGAAGCCCGAAGGTTATCGCAAGGCCATGCGCCTGATGAAAGTGGCGGAGAAGTTCGGCCTGCCGATCTTCACGTTCGTGGATACGCCAGGTGCTTTCCCCGGCATCGACGCCGAAGAGCGCGGCCAGTCCGAAGCGATCGGCCATAACCTGTACGTCATGGCCGAATTGAAAGTGCCGCTGATCGCCACCATCATCGGCGAAGGCGGTTCGGGCGGCGCGCTGGCGATCGCAGTCGGCGACGCGGTGCTGATGCTGCAGTACGCGACCTATTCCGTGATCTCGCCGGAAGGCTGCGCCTCGATCCTGTGGAAGACCTCGGAGCGCGCCCCGGAAGCGGCCGACGCCCTCGGCCTGACTGCGCACCGCCTGAAAGCCATCGGCCTGATCGACAAGATCGTCAGCGAGCCGCTGGGCGGCGCCCACCGCGACCCGAAACAGATGGCGCAGTTGCTCAAGCGCGCACTGGCCGACACGCTGCGCCAGTTCCAGGGCGTGAAGACCAAGGACCTGCTGGACGCCCGTCACGCCAAGCTGATGGCCTACGGTAAGTTCAAGGAAACCCTGCCGTCCGAAGAGTGAGCCGTTCCCCAGCCGAGGCCGCATCCGCGGTCTTTGCGCAGGCCATGCTTGGCCTGCGCGCAAGTAACTCCCCCCAACCCATTGCAGTTGCCTGTAGCGGCGGCCTCGATTCGATGGCCCTGCTGCGGCTTGCCCACGCCTGGACGCGCGAGCAGGGCATTCCCCTGTACGTGTTCCACGTCCACCACGGCCTGAGCCCGAACGCCGATGCCTGGCTCGCGCACTGCGAAGCCGCAACTGCCGCGCTCGGCGCCGTGTTCGACCACCGCCGCGTGGAGGTCGTCAAGGGCAAGGATGGCGTCGAGCAGGCGGCGCGCAAGCTGCGCTACCGCGCCCTCGGCGCCATGTGCACGGCGCATGGCGTGCCGCTGCTGCTGAGCGCGCATCACCTGGATGACCAGGCCGAAACCGTTCTGCTGCAGCTGCTGCGCGGTTCGGGGCCGGCCGGCCTGTCCGGCATGGAAGCGTCCAGCCGCATGCCGGCGTTATTGGGCACGCCGGACGTGGTGCTGGCGCGTCCCTTGTTGACCGTCGCGCGCGGCGCCCTCGAACAGTTTGCGGCGCAGGAAGGCCTGGCCTGGGTCGAGGACGAATCCAACGGCGACCCGCGCTACACTCGCAATGCCTTGCGCCATGGGGTGATGCCGGCAATCGCCGCCAGCTTCCCCGGCTACCAGGCGCGCCTGGCGCGCGGCGCGGCGCACGTCGAGTCGGCCCAGCGCATCCTCGACGAGGTGGCCAGCCAGGACCTGGCTGCCTGCATGACGGGCGACACGGTCATTCTTGCGCGCCTGCAATCGTTCAGCCGCGACCGCATCGACAACCTGCTGCGCCACCTGTTTGCCGTGCGCGGCCTGGCGATGCCCTCGACCGCCTGGCTCGGCGAGATGGTCGCGCAATTGTTTTCGGCGCGCGACGACGCCCAACTGAAGGTCACCCATCCGGCCTGCCATATCCGCCGCCACCGCGGCAAACTCCACATCACGCCGCGCCTGCCGGACCTGGCAGGCATGCGCGACCCCGACGATGAAGGCGTGCTCGACAAGCCGGGACAATCCTTCCGCTGGAACGGGGAGGCGAGCATCGCCTTCCCGGCCTATGGCGGCGTGCTGCACTTCGACGGGGCCGACAGCGGCTTCGATCCGGCCTGGCTGCGCGCGCAGCCGTTGATCATCGATTTCCGCAAGGGCGGCGAACGCCTGAAGCCCGCGCCCAACCGGCCGACGCGTTCACTCAAGCAGCACTATCAAACGCTGGACGTGCCGAGCTGGGAACGCGAGCGCGCGCCGATCGTCAGCACCGGTCACGCGCTCCTGTTCGCGGCCGCGATCGGCATGGATTGCCAGTTCATGCGGGCCGGGCAGGGCGGCCTGATCGCACTGCGTTGGGAGTCCGCCAGCACCTGATTCGGCATCTAGTTTCTATGCGAAAAAGGTATTACTTTATTTTCTTTTCGTATAGCTTTTTCTCCCCCCGAGTCTTGTGATAGTGCGATGCAGCATGCTATTGTTAGGGTCCCCTTTTGACCTTTCAACAAGCTGGAACCCTTCCTGATATGGCTTTAATTGTCCACAAGTATGGCGGTACGTCGATGGGCTCGACGGACCGTATCAAGAATGTCGCGGCCCGTGTGGCGAAGTGGCATGATGCCGGCCACCAGATCGTGGTGGTGCCGTCGGCGATGTCCGGCGAGACCAACCGCCTGATCGGTCTGGCCAAGGAAATCATGGCGCAACCGGACCCGCGCGAACTGGACATGATCGCCTCCACCGGCGAGCAGGTGTCGGTCGGCCTGCTGGCGATGGCGCTGCTGGCGATCGGCAAGGATGCGGTTTCCTATACCGGCTGGCAGGCGGGCATCCGCACCGACTCCTCGTTCACGAAAGCGCGCATCCAGTCGATCGACGACACCCGCGTGCGCAATGACCTGAACCAGGGCAAGATCGTGATCATCACGGGCTTCCAGGGCATGGACGAAGATGGCAATATCTCGACCCTGGGCCGCGGCGGTTCGGACACCTCGGCGGTGGCGATCGCGGCCGCGCTGAAGGCCGACGAATGCCTGATTTACACCGACGTCGACGGCGTCTACACGACCGACCCGCGCGTGGTGCACGAGGCGCGCCGCCTGTCCAAGATCACCTTCGAGGAAATGCTGGAGCTGGCCTCGCTGGGCTCGAAGGTGCTGCAGACCCGTTCGGTCGAATTCGCCGGTAACTACCAGGTCCCGACGCGCGTGCTGTCGTCGCTGACCGATCCCCTGATGCCGCTGGACGAGGAAGCGAAGTCCGGCACCCTGATTTCGTTTGAGGAAGAAAGCAATATGGAACAAGCCGTCATCTCCGGTATCGCGTTTCACCGCGATGAAGCCAAGATCACCATCCTGGGCGTGCCGGACAAGCCGGGCGTCGCCTTCCACATCCTGGGCCCGATCGCCGAGGCCAATGTCGAAGTCGACATGATCATCCAGAACCAGTCGGTGGACGGGAAGACCGATTTCACCTTCACCGTTTCGCGCGGCGATTATGTGAAAGCGATGAGCGTGCTGGAATCGCAGCGCGAAGCGCTGGGCGCAGCCAAGGTGCTGGGCGATGCCAAGGTGTCGAAGGTCTCGGCCGTCGGCGTGGGCATGCGCAGCCACGTGGGCGTGGCCTCGCAGATGTTCCGCACGCTATCGGAAGAGGGCATCAACATCATGATGATCTCGACTTCCGAGATCAAGATTTCGGTCTTGATCGACGAGAAATACATGGAGCTGGCGGTTCGCGCGCTGCATAAGGCGTTTAACCTCGAGCAAGGTTAACAAATTTCAAAATTTTCGGGCGTGCGTCCTTGACGCAATGTGCACCAGCCCTTAAGATGCGTGCACTCAGCGCTGACTGATACACAAGTCAGCACTGATTGGAGACGTGGCCGAGTGGCCGAAGGCACTTCCCTGCTAAGGAAGCATACGGCTTATACCCGTATCGTGGGTTCGAATCCCACCGTCTCCGCCAGGAATCTTTGTTAGAGAAATCCTCTAACGCGAAAACCCGCTAGCCCTTGGGCAGCGGGTTTTTTTATTGACCGGACGAGTGTTGGCTCGGTTCGAATCCCGATCTTGTCAGCGCGACGACGCGCCAAGTTCCTCAATTGACCTCCGCTGCTGCGACAGCAGAGATCTGCCTATTCCCACACCCACATGCACCTGCGTAGCGCAAACATTTTTTGTGCCCAATTCGGCGCCTGAATCAGACGCAGCTTGTCGCAGATGAGTGACCGCCGGGGCCTGTCTTGCTCAGTGCCGTCCGGCCTGCGTTGCTGGGATATGCCGCGCCTGGGAGTTTTCTCGCCGGTTTCAGAAGAGATGAGATGTCGCGGCATCCGCAACAAATATCTTGTCATCGCATCGCGGTTTGTCGATAATGCTTTCTCATTATCGAAATAGATGGACACTCCGTCGGGCACCGCTCGCGGCGCCAGCGGATGCCTCCACACATCCTTCGACGCCACCAGGATTAATAGATGAAGAAAAGAACCAAACTGGGCAGCGCCACCATCGCACTGGCCATGACGCCTGCCATCTTGTATGCGCAGACGGTGGCGCCCGCGCCGCAGACGGAACCGGGCGCGATCGATAACACGGTGACCGTCACCGCCAGCAGGGAAGGGGAGGCGCAATCGAGCTTCACGCCTGCCCATACCCTGTCCGGCGCCGAACTGGTGCACCGGCGCCAGGGCGGGCTGGGCGAGACGCTGGCCGGCTTGCCGGGTGTGCACCTCGATAACTTCGGCGGCGGCGCCTCGCGTCCGGTCATA
Organism: Massilia phyllostachyos; assembly: GCF_021044825.1. Taxonomy (GTDB): domain Bacteria; phylum Pseudomonadota; class Gammaproteobacteria; order Burkholderiales; family Burkholderiaceae_D; genus Telluria; species Telluria phyllostachyos. The sequence goes on from NZ_JAJNOC010000002.1 coordinate 343,753, forward strand.
CGCGGTCAGACCCTGCCCCGCATTGAAGTGTTGAGCGATGGCGCTGCCCTGTTCGACGTCTCCTCGGTGTCGCCAGACCATGCGATCGCCACAGATCCGCTGCTGCTCGACGCGATCGAGGTCATCCGCGGTCCAGCCGCGATTCGCTACGGCGGCAATGCCGTCAACGGCGCCGTGAACCTGATCGACAGCAAAGTGCCGACGCGGATGCCGGAAGGCGGGGCAAGCGGCGCCACCGAGGTCCGCTACGGCACCGGAGACAACGAAAAGACCGCGGTCGGCCGCGTCACCGTCGGCGCCGGCCAGTTCGCGCTTCATGCCGAGGCCGTGCGTCGGCACGCCGGCAACTACGACGTGCCGGGCGACTATGGCGCCGATGTGCTGGCCGATTCCTTCGCCGAGAATACCAGCTACGCAGTCGGCGCCTCATGGATCACGCCGCAGGGCCATATCGGCGCCGCCTTCACGCGCGTGAAAAGCGACTACGGACTGCCCGGCCACAGCCACCTGAATGGCGTATGCCATACGCACGGCCTGGACCTGCACTGCGCGGCGCACGGGGGGTACGACGATCCGTTCGGCTCGCCCGACAGCCACACCGCCTTCATCAAGCTGCGCAGCGACCGGGTCGATGTGCGCGCCGACTACCGCGATCTGCTGCCGGGTTTTTCGCATACGCGCCTGCGCCTTTCGCACACCGACTATGCCCACGACGAAGTCGACGGCGCCATGCTGTTCACGCGCTACACCAATGAAGTGTCGGATGGACGCATCGAGCTCACCCACCAGCCGCTGCTGGGCTTTACCGGCACGGTAGGCGCGCAGTATACGGATGGCACGTTCAGCGGAATCAACGTCGAAGACCTGCACGTGCCATTCCCCGACAACGCCTACGGCACCGTTCCGCCCTACTACCACCTGACCAGGAATGTCGGCGTGTTCCTCAGCGAGCGCCGCTCTTTCGGCGCGCTCGATATCGAATTCGCGCTGCGCAAGGACTGGCGCGAGATGCGTGTGGCGGCGCCTGAGTTCCGCGCCACCATGACGCCGGAATACGAAGCCTTGTTTACCGAGTGGTATGGACCCGGGTGGCGGCAGATCCTCGAGGCCGAAGAGGTCAAGAGTTTCTTGAAACGAAATCCGGGCACCAGGCACAAGCCCTTCTCGGCGTCGCTGGGCGGCATCTGGAATTTCGGCCAGGGCTATTCGATGGGGCTGTCGCTGAGCCATACCGAGCGCGCGCCGAATGTGCGCGAACTCTACGCGCGTGGCAACAACCTCGCGACCAACAGCTACGAACTCGGGATTGCGGTCGACAACCCTGTGTTCAAGGAGGGCAAGCGTGCGGCCGGCGATGTGCTCGAGTCCACCGACGCGATCGACCTGACCCTGCGCAAGAGCGGTGGGCGGCTCGATGTCGAGGTCGGCGTGTTTTACCAGGACATCGGCGACTATATCTTCGCGCGGCTGGTCGAGACCGAAAGGGAGACCGGTGTCGCGCACAACTTCCTGGCCTATACCGCGGCCGATGTGCGCTTCGCCGGCGTCGACGGACAAGCCAGCTACCGGCTCACGCCGGCGTCGCGCCTCACCGTGTTCGGCGACCATGTGCACGCGCGCATGAAGAGCGGGGGCGCCAATCTGCCGCGGGTCCCGCGCGGGCGCCTGGGCGCGCGCTACGAGCACAAATGGGGCGCGCTTTCGGCCGATGTCGAACTGGCGCACACCTTCAGCCAGCATCGCATCGCCGCCTACGAAACCGAGACCGCGGGCTACAACATGGTCAACGCCACCGTGGCCTACCGCGTCGACCTGGGCGCGCGCACGTCGCTGGAATTGTATGCGCGCGGCACCAACCTGACCGATGAACTGGCGTTCTCCCATGCGTCTTTCGTGAAGAACCAGTCGCCGCTGCGGGGGCGCAGCATCGCATTCGGGGCGCGCTACGGATTCTGACCTCGACGTTGGCCGCAGTGCGGGCGCTAGCGCGGGGATGGAAGGAAGCCCGCTACCCGGCTGGTGGAGCCATCCGGTGGCGTGGCGTGGCGGCGGCGTTACGCAAGTGGACGAAGCGCAGTGCGAGGAGCGCGAGTGGAGGTGGCCGCAGAACGGCGCACATTCAAACTTTCCGCCCGCTTGGTCGCAGGATACGCGGGAGCAGGACGGTGGTCACGATCCAGACCATTACCAGCACAAGCAGGGCACATGGCCGACGTCAGCACGGCGGCGATGGCGCACGGCAGCAGGTACAGCGCATGCGCGGCCAAGACGAATGGCTTGAAGCGGCCAACGGATGACAACGAACGCGAGTGAGACACCATTGGTGTTGCCAAGCTTCACCTATGCGTTGATAATGAGGAGGCATTATCAAATAAGCGAGATGTACCCAAACCCATTCTGGACTGACCATGACAAAGCACCAATCCGCCTGGCATGCCACGCCGGCCGTCGCTGCAGAACGCTTGCATGGCAAGCGGATCCGGTTTCGCAGGCACTGCATCGCTTCAGGCGTGCTTGGCTGGCGCCTCCCACAACTAGTCCAGGCCCGGAACGGGCAGGGCGGCAAGCGCCGATTCCACCGTGATCCTCACGGCGCAGCGCGAACCGGCTTCGGTCCTGCCGGCGACAGCCGTCTTGCGCTGCGCGTGAAAAACCTCGGCAACGCCCGCTATGCGGCCTATGGCGACCCGTTATACCCCCACCAGGTGTTCCTGGGCGCCCCACGCACCGTCGAGGCCAGCGTCTCGTACAAGTTCTAACCCATTTCAAGGAGATCCTTTTTGAACGTCGACAGCACTGTCCTGCAAGCGTCGGCCGTCGTGGCCGGCTACGGCGGCAAGACCATCCTGCACGGCCTCGACCTGCACATCCGCGCCGGCGAAATCTATGCCCTGCTGGGCGCGAACGGCGCCGGCAAGACGACTACCCTGAGCCTGTTCCTCGGCTTCGTGACTCCCGGCGCCGGCCGGGTGCAGGTGCTCGGCGTCGACCCGGTCGCGCATCCGGACACGGTCCGGCGCCAGATCGCCTACATCCCGGAGAACGTGGCCTTGTACGAGCACCTGAGCGCGCGCGAGAACGTCGCCTATCTGCTCGGCCTGGCCGGACAGCAGCCTGACGCGGACGACCGTCTCATCGACGAGTCGCTGGCCGCGGCCGGGCTGGATGGCGCGGCCTTCGACCGCAGGGTAGCGGGATTCTCGAAGGGCATGCGCCAGAAGGTGGCGATCGGGCTGGCGCTGGCGCGTAAAGTGCCGGTACTGCTGCTGGACGAGCCAACCTCCGGTCTCGATCCGCAGGCGACCGTCGAGTTCAACCGCCTGCTGGGAGTGCTGCGGAGCCAGGGCGTGGCGATCCTGATGGTCACCCACGATCTGCTCAGCGCCGCCGACGTGGCCGACCGCATCGGTTTTCTGGATGCCGGCCGGCTGCTCGAAGAGGTGGCTGCCGACGGCGCCGACCGTTTCGACGTGCGCGCCCTGCATCGCCGCTATGGAGGCCAGGCCGCATGAGCGTTGCATTCCGCATCGCGCGCGATGAATGGCGCTACCTGTTCCGCGATCGTGCCGCCGTCTTCAGCCTGCTGCTGCTGACTGTGCTGACGCTGCTGGCGTCGTTCAACGCCTGGGAACATCAGCGTCATGCCAACGCGGAGCGCGCCCGCTATCAGACCGAGGCGAACCAGGAGTTTGCCGCCCAGCCCGACCGGCATCCGCACCGCGTGGTGCACTACGGGCACTTCCTGTTCCGCCCCCTGAATCCTCTGGCGGCTTTCGACCCGGGCATCGACGGGTTCACCGGCCACACCCTGTATCTGGAAGGGCACCGTCAGAACAGCGCCAACTTCGGCGACGTGCGCCAGCATTCGCTCCTGCTGCGCTTCGGCCAGCTGACCCCTGCTTTCGTGCTGCAGGTGCTGGCGCCGCTGCTGCTGGTCTTCTTCGGTCACGCCGGCGTGGCCCGCGAGCGCGAGTCCGGCACGCTGCGCGTGCTGCTCGCGCAAGGGGTGCGCAGCCGCGAACTGGTGCTCGGCAAGCTGCTGGCCCTGGCCGGGTTCGCAGCACTGGCGCTCGCGCCGCCGGTCCTGGCCCTGGCCGGGTTCGCCGTCAGCAGCCAGGCGCCCTGGCAGCCGGCGCTGGTCCTGGCGGCAGGCTACGCAGCCTGGCTGCTCCTGTGGTGCCTGGTCGTGGCGCTGGTGTCGACCCTGGCGCGGCGAGGTCGCGACGCGCTGCTGGTATTGCTGACCGCCTGGGCGGTGGCGGTGATCATGGTGCCGCGCTGGGCGCCGGACATGGCCAACGCCGCGGTGGCATTGCCGAGCCGCTTCGAGGACAACATCCGGGTTCAACGCGACTATCTCGCACTGGGCGACGCGCACAATCCGGACGATCCGAAGTTCGGCGCCTTCCGCAAGCAGCTCCTGGCCCGCTACGGCGTGACGCGCGTCGAAGATTTGCCGGTCAATTACAAGGGGGTGATCGCCATGGAAAGCGAGCGCATGTCGAGCGAACTGTTCAACCGCTACGCGGACGCCGCATTCGAACGCCAGGAACGCCAGAACGCGGTGGTCGACGCCTTCAGCTGGATCAGTCCGACACTGGCGCTGCGCCGGCTGTCGATGGCTTCCGCGGGCACCGACCTGGCGGCCTACCGCCGCTTCCTGGAACAGGGCGAGCGCTATCGCTACGACCTGGTGCAGGGGCTGAACCGGATCCAGGCCGAGTCCCTGCGCTACGAAGACGATACCAACCCAGACAAGGAGAACCGTGTGGCGCGCACGCACTGGCAAGCTTTCCCTCCCTTCCATTACACGCCAGCCCCGCTGGCCGACTCGCTGCGACGCGCGGCCTACCCCGGCGTGGTGCTCCTGCTATGGCTGGCCGCCACCGGCGCACTATGCTGGTTCGCCGCCGGCCGGCTCGGAAGGAGCATGCGATGAACCAGCTGCGTTTCGAATTGCGCCTGATCCTGCGTTCGCGCCTGATGACGGCGGCCCTGCTGCTCCTGCTCCTGCTGTCCTCGCTGGCGGTGTGGTCCGGCCTGCACGAGGTCGAGCGCCAGCGCGAGACCATCTCCCGCATCGGGCCGCTCAACGAGCAGGACGTGGCTGCGGTCGCGCAACGCCAGGCCGGCAGCAAGGAGGGCGGGGGACCGGCCTACTACACCTTCTACGCCACCTGGGACCCGCCTTCCGACGCCGCCTTCCTGGCGCTCGGCCTGCGCGACGTCGCCCCGTATGTGCTGCGCGTCCGGGCCCTCGGCCTGCAGGCCCAGCTCTACGAAGGCGAGACCATCAATCCGGAGCTGGCGCTGGCCGGCCGCTTCGACCTGGCATTCGTGCTGATCTACCTGATGCCCTTGTTCGTCATCGCGCTGCTGCACGATCTGGTCTCGGGCGAGCGCCAGGCCGGCCGCCTGCGCATGCTGCAGGCGATCCCGCACGGCGGCGCGCTCTGGCGCAGGCGCGTCGCGCTGCGCTGCGCACTCGTGTTCGCATGCCTCGCACTGCCGGTTTGCGCGGGAGCGGCAGTGGCCGGCATGGGTGGCGCCGACCTGCTTCTGGTGCTGCTGGTGGCCGCCGCCTATCTGGCCTTCTGGGCCGGCGTGGCGCTGCTGGTCGCTGCGCGCGGCCGCCGTTCGGTCGCCAATGCGACCGCGCTGATGGGTATCTGGGCAGTGCTGACCCTGGTGCTGCCGTCTCTGGCGAACGTGGCCCTGATGCGCGCCTTCCCGGTCCACCAGGGCGTGGACCTGATGCTGGCGCAGCGCGAAGCCGTGCACGGCGCCTGGGAGGTGCCGCGCGAGGAAACCATGCGCAAGTTCTTCGCCGGGCATCCTGAATGGAGCGATACGGCGCCGCTGCCGTCGACCTTCCACTGGAAATGGTACTTCGCTTTCCACCAGCTGGGCGACGAGAAGGTGGCGCCGCAGGTGCTCGCCTACCGCGAGGGTCTGCAGGAACGGCAGAAATGGACCGAGCGTCTCGGCTGGCTGCTCCCCGGCGTCGGCACCCAGGCCATCCTGCACCGCATGGCCGGCACCGACCTGCCGGCGCAGCTGGCCTACCAGGACCGCATCACCGGTTTCCACCGCCGGATCCGCGAGTTCTATTACGGCTACCTGTTCCGCGACCGGCCTTTCGGCAAGGATGACTTCGCAAAACGGCCGATGTACGAGGCGCAGCCCACGCAGGGCCCGGCCCAGGCGGGCGTGCTGGCCGCGCTGTGCTTGCTGGGCGCGCTGGCGCTGGCGTCAGGGCTCGGCCGGCTGCGGCGCTTGTCGTAGCACGAGAACGGGCCTGGCGGTCCTGTCGGGCCGGACCGTTCGTACTGGAGTCGCACGCACTGGCCCTGCATGGCGTGTGCAGGGGGGGGCGTCGCCTGGCAAACTGGTGGCCGCCCTTCAGCGCATTCCCTGCAGTATCACCGGACGGCCGGCGCCGGCGCGGAAATGCCGCACGTCGAAAAAACCGGTGCGTTCCATGGATGAGATGTCGGTTGCCAGTGGCATCTCGTTTTTTTTATAATGAAAAGTCATTATCGTTAAGTCATCATCATCGCTGCGGCTTGGCTGCAGGACATCGATGCCACTCACTCTCAGTCAAGGATTTGTTTTGTTCAAGGTAATTGCAGGTCTCGCCGTCGTGTCGATGTCGTCATTGTGGACAGGGGAAGCGGGCGCCGCCGCGGCGCCGGAAGTGCTGTTTCCGGCGCCGGCCTGGCATGGCGCCAGCGAAAAGCACATCGCGCCGCCTGGCGAGCGCTGGATCACGCCGGCCGAAAAATCCGGTTTCGTCAATTCACCGTCCTATACCGAGACCGTCGCTTTCCTGGCGTCGATCGCCGCGGCGTCCGACCTGGTCACGCTGCATACCTTCGGCAAGAGCTACCAGGGGCGGGACCTGGTCTACGCGCTGGCGCGCAAGCCTGGTCCGCCGCGGCCCGTGGTGCTGGTGCAGGCCGGCATCCATGCCGGCGAAATCGACGGCAAGGACGCCGGGCTGATGCTCCTGCGCGACATCGCCTTGCGCGGCCGGGCCGACCTGCTCGATCGCGTCGACCTGGTGTTCGTTCCGATCCTGAACGTCGACGGTCACGAACATGCGGACCTGCTGGGACGTCCCGGCCAGCGCGGCCCCGGGCGCAAGGGGGCGCGCAGCAACGCCCAGGGCCTGGACCTGAACCGGGATTATGCGCGCCTGCAGTCGCCCGAAATCGCCGCCGTGGTGCAGCTGCTGCGGCGCTTCGACCCCGCCCTGTACATCGACGTCCATGTCAGCGACGGGCCGGATTACCAGTACGACGTGACCTATACCTTCGCGGGGTGGGGCACGTTCGCGCGCTCGCCCGCGACGGCCGGCTGGCTGATGGGCGAATACAGCGCCGACGTGAATCGCGCCCTGGCGGCGGCGGGGCACCTGCCCGACGTTTATCCGAGCTGGATCAATGAAAGCGCCCCATGGCAGGGGCTGCGCACCAGTGCCGAAGGGCCGCGCTACTCGACCGGCTACGGCGACTTCACCGGCGTCCCGACGGTGCTGGTGGAAAACCACAGGATGAAGCCCTACCGCCAGCGCGTGCTCGGCACCTATGTGCTGCTGGCGCAGTCGCTGGACACCGTCGGGCGTGCGCACGAGCGGATCGCGCAGGCGAAGTCGGCGGACCGGTCGGCGCGTCCGGCCACGCTGATGGTGAAGTGGGAGCGCGACAGCAATCCTTCGGCCACGAAGATGTTCAAGGGGTATCGCTACGAATCCTACCGCTCGCCCGCGTCGGGAACCCGTGAGCTGCGCTGGACCGGCGAGGCGCAGGACATGGCCTTGCCGGTATTCGGCGTCACGTCCACGCGCGAAGTCGCCATCCCCCGCGCCTGGTGGATCGCGCCGCAGCACCGCGACCTGATCGCCGCGCTGCGCGCCCATGGCATCCGGATGGACGTGCTGGACGATGCGCGCACGATGCAGCTCGAGGTGGTGCGGGCCGCCTCGGGCAAGGCCGGCGAGAAGCTCGAACGCACGCGGCGAAGCGTGGCGCTCCCTGCCGGAAGCGTACGCATTCCCGCCGACCAGCCCTTCCACCTGCTGGCGGCCGCGCTGCTCGATCCCGAAAGCGACGACTCGTTCCACGCGCACGGCCTGTTCGCCCAGGCATTGCCTGCGGAAACCGGGCTGCCGCGCCATCTGCTGGCGCCGCTCGCGGACAAGCTGCTGGCGCACGACGCGGACTTGAGAACAGCGTTCGAGCAGGCCATCGCCGCGGATCCCGCACTTGCCGCCGATCCGCAGGCGCGCCTGCGCTGGATCTTCGCGCGCTCGCCCTTCGACGAGCGCGCCCGCTGGACCTATCCCGTGTACGCCGAGCGCGACTGAAAGCACGCCTCGATTATTCATCCTGCAACGACATCGACCATGACCAAACCGGCACCCACTCCAATCGCGCTCGCCGCGATGCTCACCATCCTGTCCTGCGCCGCCGAGAGCCGCGCCCAGGACGCCACATCCGACAGCGCGACCGTGCGCGTGGAAGGGCAGCGCCAGAACTACCGCAGCCTGTCCGTCACCGGCGCGACCAAGACCGACGCGCTGTTGATCGACCTGCCGCAGAGCGTGCGCGTGCTGACCGCCGACCTGCTGTCGGATGCGGGCGTGCGCACCCTCTCCGGCGCGCTCGACCTGACCAGCGGCATCTCGCGCCAGAGCAACCTGGGCGGCCTGTGGGACAGCTACGCCATGCGCGGATTCACCGGCGACCCGAACTTCGGCTCCGACTACATGGTCAACGGCTTCAACTCGAGCCGCGGCTACAACGGCGTGCGCGGCAGCGCCAACACCGACAGCATCGAGGTGCTCAAGGGGCCGGCGTCGGCGCTGTACGGACGCGGCGAGCCGGGCGGCACCGTGAACATCGTCACCAAGAAGCCGCGCTTCACGCCGGGCTACGAGGCCGACCTCTCGGCCGGCAGCTTCGACACCTACCGCGCCGCCGTCGATCTTACCGGTCCGCTGAGCGACAACGTGGCCTACCGCCTCAATGCCGCCCACGAGAAGGGCGACAGCTTCCGCGACGTGATCACCGTCGAGCGCACGCTGCTGGCGCCGTCGTTCATCTGGCTGATCGGCGACGCCACCACGCTGTCCTACGAGATCGAAGCCTCGGAGCAGAAGACGCCGTTCGACCGCGGCATCCCGGCCATCGACGGGGTGCTGGGACGGGTGCCGGTGTCGCGCTTCCTGGGCGAGCCGGGCGACGGCGAGATCACCGTCAAGTCGGTCGGCCAGCAGCTGTTCCTGCGCCACGAGTTCGACGCCGGCTGGTCGCTGCAGGCCGGGCTGTCCTACCGCGACAGTTCGCTGAGCGGCTTCTCCAGCGAAGTCAACAACATCCTCGCCGACGGCCGCACCGCGCGCCGCCAGCACCGCTACCGCGACTGGGCCGCCACCGACGCCTCGGGCCGGGTCGAGATCGTCGGCAAGCTGCGCACGGGTACGCTGGCCCACCACGTGCTGGCCGGCGCGGACTTCTATCGCTTCAACGACGCCCGCATCCTGCTGCGCCGCAATCCTTCGGCAGGCAACGGCTACCTGATCGACGTCTTCAACCCGGTCTACGGCGGCACTGCCGATCCGCTGGCGCTGTCGACGTCGACCAGGGAAAGGCAGCGCGCGCGCGGCCTCTACGTCCAGGACCAGATCGACCTGTCGGCGCGCTGGAAGGCGCTGGTCGGCCTGCGCCACGACAGCTATGAGCAGACGGTCGAGAACCGGCGCACCGCGCTGTCGAACAGCCAGTCGCTGTCCGAGACCAGCCCGCGCATCGGCATCGTGTACCAGCCCATGCCGAACCTGGCCCTGTATGCGAATGCCGCGCGCGGCTTCCGGCCGAACAGCGGCATCAGCCTGGAAAACACCGCGTTTCCGGCCGAGCGCAGCCGTTCCTACGAAGTGGGTGTGAAGGTCGACAGCGCGGGAGGAAGGCTGAGCAGCACGGTGGCGTTGTACAAGATCGACAAGACCAACGTCCTGACCACCAACCCCGTCAACACCGATTACTCGATCTCGGCGGGCGAGGTGGGCAGCAAGGGGCTGGAGGTCGACGTGTCGGGCGAGATCGTCGCGAACCTGCGCCTGTCGGCGGCGTACGCCTATACCGACGCCACCGTGACCAAGGGCGACAACACGATCGTCACCGGCAGCCGCTTCCCCAACGTCCCGCGCCAGAGCGCGAATGTCATCCTGACCCGCCGCTTCGCCCTCGGCGGGGGCATGGCCACCCTGGGCGGCGGCCTGAACCATGTCGGCGAGCGCCTCGGCAACGTCGCCGCGTCCAGCAAGTTCACGCTGCCGTCCTATACGACCGCCAGGCTGATCGCTTCGTATGCGCCGAATGCGAAGGTGCGCATTTCGCTGAACATCGACAACCTGTTCGACAAGACCTACTACGCCAGCTCGTACAGCGAGGTCTGGGTCAATCCGGGAACGGAGCGCGTGGCGACGCTCGGTCTGCACTACAAGTTCTGACCCTGGAAGGCATTGCCGGCAGCGCCTGCTGGCGGTGATGTCTTCCACCAGACGACATCCGCCGATTTTTCTTGATAATGATTTCTCATTACTAGATAATGCGCGGAAATTATTTTTTCGAAAGAAAACAATGAATCCACGCTTCACCCTCCGTCCTGTCCCGCGCGGCAGCCGCGCACTGCGCCATTCGGCCCTGGCCTTGCTGGTGGCCGGCGCGCCGCCTGCCGCCTGGGCGCAGGAGTCGCTGCCCCAGGTGGTGGTCAGCGCCAGCGCGCAGGAGCCGTATGCGCCGGACAGCGCCACGGTGGGCGGCAAGGCGCCGCTGCGCCTGATCGACATCCCGCAGTCGGTGACGGTGTTCACCGAGCAGCGCATCCGCGACCAGAACCTGTTCACCCTGGGCGACCTGATGCAGCAGGCGCCGGGCGTGAGCGTGCTGCCCTACGACGGCGCGAATCCCGACTTTCGAGCGCGCGGCTACAGCCTCGAGCAGTCCTACGACGGCATCCCCGCGGCCAGCCCGGGCAGCGGCACCCAGGAATTCGAGCTCGCCATCTACGAACGGATCGAACTGCTGCGCGGTCCCGCCGGCATCACCCAGGGCGCCGGACAACCGGGCGGCGTGATCAACTTCGTGCGCAAGCGCGGCTTGCGCGAGTCGCGCCTGTCGGCCGCCGTGAGCGCCGGCTCCTACGACAACCGCCGCGTCGAGATCGACGCCGGCGGGCCGCTGAACGCGGACGGCACCGTGCGCGGGCGCGCGGTCGCCACCCATCAGGACCGCGACTACTTCCACGACGTCACCAACGACCGCAAGTGGCTCGGCTACCTGGCGCTGGACGCCGACATCGCCGCCTCGACCGTGCTGTCGCTGGCCTTCGCGCGCCAGGTCGACGACCTGCATTCCGGGTCGATGGGGCTGCCGGCCTACCTGGACGGGCGCTTCCTCGAGGTCGATCGCTCGACCCACGTGTTCCCGTCCTGGAACCGCCTGTTCTGGGCCACCAACGAGAGCAGCGCGGAAGTCGCGCAGCGGCTCGGCGAAGGCTGGGAAGTGCGCGCGCGCGCGGTGCACCGCACCGTCGACAAGTTCTACAAGGACGGCTACCCCAGCACCGGGGTGAACCGCGCCACCATGACAGCGACTTATGCGCGGCGCGCGGCGGCGCTGGACTTCCAGCGCACCGGCGCCGACCTGTACGCGGCCGGCCCGTTCAGCCTGCTCGGCCGCACCCATCACCTGGTGCTCGGCTACAACTGGGAACGGCGCCTCGCCAGCAACCGCAACGTCACCTATGCCGCGGTGCCGAACGTGAACATCTTGCGGCCCGACAGCGTTCCGGAGCCCGCCGGCGACTACGCGCGCGGCAACGACAGCCTGGTCACACAGGGCGGCCTGTACTCGCAGGCGCGGCTGTCGCTGGCCGAACCCCTCACACTGGCGCTGGGCGCGCGCGTGACGCGCTACCGCAGCGAGAGCCGCGCGATCGCGCCGTCTCCGCTGACGCCGTTCGTGACCGGCGCCAGGGAACGCGGCGAGGTCACGCCCTCGGCGGCGCTGCTGTGGCGCCTGGCGCCCAGCCTGAACACCTACGTCAGCTATGCCGACATCTTCTTCCCGCAGGCGCTGTTCGACGCCTCGGGACGGGTGCTCGATCCGCGCGTGGGCAAGCAGGTGGAGCTGGGCGCCAAGGGCGTTTTCCTGGATGGCCGCCTGAACGCCTCCGCCGCCGTGTTCCGCAGCCAGGACCGCAACCGCGCCCTGTACACCGGCGTGGGCGACATCTACACCGCGGCCGGCACGGTCGAGGTGCGCGGCGCGGAGTTCGAGGTCGGCGGTCGTCCGCTGCCCGAGCTGAACCTGTCCGCCGGCTATACCTGGCTGAGCACCGAGTACGGCGTGCACCCGACCCTGGAGGGCAGCCAGTGGTCGACATTCGAACCGAAGCACAGCCTCAAGCTGTATGCGCGCTGGCAGCCGGCCTGGATGCGCGGCGTATTCCTGGGCGGCGGCGTCACCGCCAACAGCAGGCTGCTGGGCAGCGGCGTGGCGGGCGTGCGCGAGCAGGGCGGCTACGCGGTCGCGAACGCCCAGGCCGGCTACACCTTCGCCAACGGCGTTACCCTGAGCCTGGCGGTGAACAACCTGTTCGACCGGACCTACTGGGCGCGCGTGGGCGGGCTGAACACCTACAACATCTACGGCGATCCGCGCAGCGTGCTGCTGAGCGCGCGCTGGAGCCGCTGATGGAGGCGCCGGCTTCGGCCGCCGTGCTGCGCCAGATCGTGCGCCAGCAATGGCTGATCCTGCTGCGCGAACGGCGCCTGCGCATCCTCGGCGTGCTGGTGCTGGCGATCACCGCGATCGCCCTGGTGGCCGCCGCCATCGACGCGCGCCGGGCGCAGCAGGCGCGTGCCCACGATGCCCATGTCGAGGCCGAGGTGTGGGAGGCGCAGGGCGCGGCCAACCCGCACGGCGCCGCGCACTTCGGGCGCTATGTGTACAAGCCGGTGCAGGCCTTGTCGGCGCTCGACCCGGGCTTGCAGGCGCACCTGGGCGGCACCCTCAAGCTCGAAGGCCACGTGCAGAACACCAGCCGCTTCAAGGGCACCGACGGCGGCGCGGCGCTGAGCCGCTTCGGCGGATTCAGCCCGGCGTTCGCGATGCAGGTGCTGGTGCCGCTCCTGATCGTGTTCGCCGCCTTCGGCGCCTTCTCGGGCGAACGTGCGCGCAACCTGATGTGGCAGGAGATCGGGGCCGGGGCCAGTCCCTGGCAGCTGCTGTGCGGACGCTTCCTCGCGTTCGCCGGCGCGTTGCTGGGGGTGCTGGTCCTGGCCGGCATGCTGGCCGCGCTGCTCGGCATGCCGGCGTGGAGCGCGCATTACTTCGGCGCGCTGGGACTGATGCTGTGCGCCTACGCCCTGTACTGGCTGGCCGTGCTCGGCATCGTGCTGGCCATCACGGCGCTGACGGCCAGCGCGCGCGCCGCGCTGCTCGCAGGACTGGGATTCTGGGTGCTCAGCGCGATGCTGGCCCCGATGCTCGCGCCGATGCTGGCGGAGCGCCGCTATCCGACGCCGACGGCGACCCAGTTCCATGCGCGTGTGGTGGACGAGATCATGAAGGGGCCGGACGGGCACAATCCGCGCGACGCGCGTTTCGCCGCATTCCAGGAAGCCACGCTCAAACAATACAAGGTGAGCCGGATCGAAGACCTGCCGATCAACTACAGCGGCCTGTTGTTCGAATACGGCGAGAAGACCACCGCCGACATCTACAACCGCCACTTCGACCGCCTGTACGCCGACTACGACGCCCAGGCCGCATACAGCCTGATGGCGAGCGTGGTCTCGCCCTTGATGGCGCTGCGGCCGCTGTCGTCGGCGCTGGCCCAGTCCGACCTGCCGGCGCACCGCCATTTCCTGGCCCAGGCGGAACGCTACCGCTACGAACTGGTGCAGACGCTGAACCGCGACATCAAGTTCAACCGCAAGCCGGAGATGCGCGAGTACGCCGCCGACGTCGCCGCGGTCACGCGCGGCGTGCGCTTCGAACCGCGGCCCTTGACGCTGGCCGAGGTCCTGCCGCGCACGGCCGCGCCGTTCGCCTGGCTGCTGGCCTGGCTGGCCGCGGCGCTGGCGCTGATGCGGTTTGCCGCCTGGCGGCTGGAGGGCAGGGCATGAACGCCGCCACCATCATCTTCCGCACCGAGATGCTGCGCATGGCGCGCGGACGCTGGCTGCTGCCGCTGTGGTTCGCCTTCCTTGCGCTGTGCGGCTACGCGGCATCGGAGGGCGCCGCCTGGAGCAAGCAGAGAGACGCCGCCCTGGCCGCGATCCAGGACGAGGAACGCGAGGTGCACCGGATGCGCCGCGACCAGATCGTCAACGAGCTGACGCCCGAAAACAAGGCGCGCTACGGCGGCGCCATCTACGCCACCGCGATGTCCTTCCGCGCCACCTTGCCGCAGGGCGAGCTGCCGGGCCTGACCGCGGGCCAGGCCGAAGGGTACCCGATGGCGGCGAAGATCTTCCCTTTCGTGGCCAGCAATACCATCTTCGACGAGTACATGGCGGGGATGGAGAATCCCGCGGTGCTGGCGGCCGGACGCTTCGACCTGGCCTTCGTGCTGGTGTGGCTGTTGCCGCTGCTGGTCATGGCCGGCAGCTTCGAGCTGTGGTCGTACGAGCGCGAGCGCGGCATGGAGCCCTGGCTCCTGGCCCAGCCGGTGGCGCCGGCGCGCTACCTGCTGGCCAAGGCCGCGGCGCGCGCGCTGCTGCTGGTGGGTCCTGCGGTGCTGGCGCTGGTGGTGGCGCTCCGCTCTACCTCCGCGGCGGGGCCGGCGGCGCTGCTGCAGGCGGCCCTGCTGAGCGCCCTGTACGGCCTGTTCTGGCTCGGCTTCGCAGCCCTCGTCAATCTGTTCGCGCGCAATGCGGCGCAAGCCGCGCTGGGCTGCGTTGCTGGATGGCTGGCCCTGGTGGTGCTGGCGCCGGCGCTGGCGCTCGGGGTGGCCGACCTGTACGCGCCGCCGTCCAGCCCCGCCGAGCGCACCAACGCCCTGCGCGCAATGGCGATGCAGGCGCGCGCCGAGGTGCGCCAGAGGGCGGACGCCGCCGCGCCCGAGCGCGTGCCAGCGCCCAACATCCCCGACAGCCTGCGCAAGCGGGCGGTGGAAGTCGAGCGCGGCGAACAGCTGATCCAGGCCGCCGTGCGGCCCTACCGCGCCCAGGACCAACGCCGGCTGCGCTGGATGGAGCGGCTGCGGGCCGTCTCCCCGGCGATCGCCTTCCAGGACGCGCTGGAGCGCCTGGCAGGGGCCGATGCCGGCCGCGCGCTGCGCTTCCAGGAGCAGGCGCATGACTTCCTGCTCGGCGTGCGCCGGCTGACGCAGCGCTACCTGGCACACGACCGGCTGCTCACCGCCGCCGACTACGACCACGGCATGCCGCGCTTCGTCTACCGCGAAGCGCCGCCGGGTGCGCGGCTCGGCGCGCTGGCCGTCGACGCCGGCGTGATGGCGCTGTTCCTGCTGGCGCTGGCGGCAGTGGGCGTGCGACGCCTGCGCCGCCAGGCCTTCCACATCGATTGAGGCATCCCATGCTACGAACCCAAGCACTGAGCAAGACCTTCGGCGCCCATCGCGCCCTCGACAGCCTCGACCTCGACATCGCGCCGGGCGAAATCTTCTGCATGCTGGGCGCGAACGGCGCCGGCAAGACCACCACCATCAAGCTGCTGCTGGGCTTCCTGAAGCCGACCTCGGGCCAGGCCCTGGTCGACGGGATCGACGTGCAGGCTGATCCGGCGGCGGCGCGCCGGCGCCTGCTCTACCTGCCCGAGCAGGTGGCGCTGTACGGAGAGCTGAGCGGACTCGAAAACCTGCGCTACTTCGCCGGCCTGGCCGGGGTGCCCGACTGTACGCCGCAGCGCCTGCGCGGCTGGCTGGAGGCGGCCGGGGTGCCGCCGGCGGCGGTCGACCGCCGCGCCGGCGGCTATTCAAAGGGGATGCGCCAGAAAGTGGCGATCGCATTGGCGATCGCGCGCTCGGCGCGCGGCCTGCTGCTGGATGAGCCGACTTCCGGGCTCGATCCGGCGGCCAGCGCCGAGTTCCATCGCCTGCTGCTGGGACAGCGCGACGCCGGGGCCGCGGTCCTGATGGCCACCCACGACCTGTTCCGGGCGCGCGAAGTGGCAAGCACCATCGGCATCATGCGCGACGGGCGCCTGCTGCGCAGCTTCAAGGCGCAGGAGCTGAGCGCGCGCGAACTGGAGCAGCTGTACCTGGACGAGATGTCGGCCGTGGCCGGCGTCTAGCCGGCCGCTTCGGGCAGGGGCGCGCGTGCTGAAGCGTACGCCGGTGACGGTCCTGGCCGGGCCGCTTGGCAGCGGCAAGACGACGCTGCTCAACGGATTGCTCAAAGAACGCCTGTTCGCAGGCACCATCGTGGTGCTGAGCGAACGCGGCGCCGTGAATCCTGCGCATGTGCCGGTGGCGCACGCTGGAGCGGGACGCCTACCGGCAACAGGCGGATCCAGTTTCCTCCGCATGATCGTCGACCCGCCGTACAGAAACGTCTCCACCAGCGGCGAGATGCGGGCAACGCGCGAATTCGCCGAAGGACCGCGCCTGGACACCGTGCACCTGAGCCTGCGCG
Organism: Massilia phyllostachyos; assembly: GCF_021044825.1. GTDB lineage: Bacteria > Pseudomonadota > Gammaproteobacteria > Burkholderiales > Burkholderiaceae_D > Telluria > Telluria phyllostachyos. The sequence goes on from NZ_JAJNOC010000002.1 coordinate 360,425, forward strand.
GGCGCGACCGCCAGCGCCGCTACGACGGTTAGCAGGTGCTCGACCTGGGCCCGACCACGATCGGCGCATCCTACGACGCGCCTGCGCCTGCCTTCGTCTCCGGCGGGCGGACACGCGACCGCACGCGCCGGAGGTCTGCGCGTGGCCGGGATCGCGGCCAGGGTTGTCTCAGCTGGTCGGCAGCCCGATTCGCTCGACGGCCAGGAAGCAGGGAGTATGATTCCACCGGAGCTTCGCCGGGGGCTCTACCGGTGGCGCCCAGGCGCTTGATTCGAAGGCTTGCGCGACGTTGCGGGTCCCCAGCCTCGGCGCTTCAATCGTGCGCTCGCCACACACCCGTACACTGTGCTCGACAATTCCTTGGAGAGCCGCATGTACCCCGAACTGCTTCGCCTGCTGACCTGCAACGACCTCGAGCCCGAGGAACCGGAAGAACTGACCCGGCAGATCCTGGCCGCGCCCGACGATCCCGAATACGCGTGGGCGCAGGGCGACGCATCCATCGCCATGGCCTGCGAACTGCAGGACATCATGGGCGAGTTCGCGGCCACCAGCGACAAGATCGACGAGGCGCACGAACAGATCCAGGACATGTTCGACGACGACTTTCCGGGCTTCCCGCACGAGATGTTCGACCACGCCCACCGCATCGACGGCAACGTGTATTTCAAGTGGCTGAACGGCGAGCTGGCCGAGCGCGCCGTCGAGGAAGGCGGCTATGAGGCCGTCATGTTCGACACCGGCGCCGACGACCGCTTCACCATCTTCGTCGTCTATCGCAAGGACGTGGCCCGCATCCTGGAGCTCGCACGCGCGCTCGGCCTGCGGATGTCGTCCACCACGGCCGAAGCGTAACCTTCGTTCGCCTGGACCAGAGCGTGGCACTCTTGCCCTCGGACGCGCCCTTGCGATCGAGGGTCACTGTGGTCAGGTGCGGGCCGCGCGCACCTGCTCGGGCGGATCACGCACAGGCCCGACGTATTGCGCGGGCATGGTGCACACCTTCTGATGAAGCGGTGACGATGGTCCGGAACATGGCTTTGCCGGTAAGGAAAAGTACATTCCTGCAAATGCATATATAATCGGCGCTTGCAGCAACGACCGCGCACCATGCCTCCCGATCCTTCTTCCCACGACGTCCGTTCCGCCTTCCACCGCGAGTTCGTCTCGCCCGAGCTGTGGCGGACCCGCATCGTCGTGGTCAGCACCGCCGCGCTGGCCGGCCTGGTCGTGGTCGGCTTCACCTGGCTGGCCGAAAGCGCGTTCGGACTGTTCGAGCGCATTACCGGCCTGGCGTGGTGGCTGCCGCTGCTGTGGACCCCGCTGTGCTGCGGCGGCATCGTCTGGATCACCCGCCGCTACGCGCGCGGGGCGGGCGGTTCCGGCATCCCGCAGGTGATGGCGGCGCTCGACCCTATGCTGTCGGGCGGACGCCGGCCCCGGCTCGTGTCCCTGCGACTGAGCCTGGCGAAGATCGGGCTGACCTCGGCCGGGCTGCTGGGCGGCCTCTCGCTCGGCCGCGAAGGGCCGTCGGTGCAGATCGCGGCGGGCGTGATGCTCACCGCGCGCCGCTGGCTGCCGAAGGGCAGCGGCGTCAGCGCCCATTCGCTGCTGGTGGCCGGCGGCGCGGCCGGCATCGCGGCGGCCTTCAATACGCCGCTGGCGGGCATCATGTTCGCCATCGAGGAGCTGTCGCGCACGCCCGAGCAGCGCAACAGCGGCCTGATCGTCGCGGGCATCGTGCTGGCCGGCCTGATCGCGGTCTCGGTATACGGCAACGGCACCCATTTCGGCGTGATCCATCCGGGGCCGATCGGCCTGGCCCTGCTCGGCCCCGGCCTGCTGGTGGCGCTCGCGAGCGGCTGCGCGGGCGGCCTGTTCGCGCGCCTGCTGCTCACCTCCCTGCGCGGCGTTTCCCCGGATTGGCCGAGCCGGATGCGCGCCCGCTATCCGGTGCGCTTCGCGGTCGGATGCGGCCTGGCTGTGGCGGCGCTCGGGGCGCTCAGCGGCGGCGCCACCTACGGCAGCGGCAACGAGACCACGCGCGGCCTGCTGGAAAACGAGGCCGCGATTCCGGGCGCCTTCGTGCTGTTCAAGTTCGCCGCGACCTGGCTGACCGCCTGGTCCGGCGTGCCGGCCGGGATCTTCGCGCCCTCGCTGTCGATCGGCGCCGGTCTCGGCCACGACATCGCACTGCTCACCGGCTATCCGCACGGTCCCGCGCTGATCGCGCTGGGCATGGTGGGATTCCTCGCCGCCGCGACCCAGGCGCCGCTGACCGCCTTCATCATCGTGATGGAGATGGTGGATGGGCACAGCATGGTCCTGAGCCTGATGGCCTGCGCGGTGGTCGCCAGCACCGTCTCGCGCGTGCTCAGTCCACCGTTGTACGGCGCGCTGGCGGCGATCCAGCTGCCGCCGCGGCCGCCGCGTCCTTGAATCTTCAGCCGAGCAGGGGCAGGGCGTGCCGGCGCACTCCGGTCGCCTGCGCCAGCGCATTCACCAGCGCCGCCGCCATCGGCCCCTGCGCCGCTTCCGCCACTCCGAGGAAGGGCGCGCCAGGCTGGTCGATCAAGTCGACCTCGATCCGTTCCGGCACGCTTGAAAAGCGCAGGATCGGGTAGCTGCTCCAGTCGATGCTGGTGACGCCGTCCACCCCGAAGCGCAGCTGCTCCCGTAGGGTCCAGCTGGCCGACTGGATGATCGCGCCTTCGAGCTGGTTGCGGGCGCCGTCCGGGTTCACCACCTGGCCGCAGTCGGCGGCGCAGGCCACGCGCAGGATGCGCATGCTCCTGCGGTCGGGGTCGTACGCGATCTCGACCGCGATCGCGACAAAGGCCATCAGGTTCTTGTACTGGCCGAAGCCGAAGCCGCGTCCGTGGTGGCGCGCGGGCGTGGCCTGCGGGCGCCAGCCGAACATCGCGGCGGCGCGCGCGATCACGGCGCGGGCGCGCGGCTGATTTTCCAGGTGGTCCAGGCGGAAGCGCACTGGGTCGGCGCCGGCCAGGGCCGCCAGCTGGTCCACGGTGCTGTCGATCGTCGCGATGTTCAGGTGCGCGCCGAGCGAGCGCATGGCCGAGGTGCGCAGCGGCGTCACCGGCAGGAAGTGGTTGACCACGCGCGCGTTCGGGATCTCGTACAGCGGCAGCGCGTTGCGGTCGCCGCCGCCTTCCGGCTGCGGCATCGGCAGCGAGGGCGTGGGCCGGATCGGCCGGGCGAGCAGCCAGGCGGGGACCAGCTTGCCGGCATTGCCGGGACGTTCGTTGTGCGAGCCGCTCCACAGCGCATAGTCCCACTGGTCGATGCGGCCGCGCGCATCCAACGAGGCGCGCACCGTGGTCACCATCGCCGGCGCGAACGGCTCCCACAGGTTTTCCTGGTCGCGCATCAGCTGTACCCGCACCGGCTTGCCCGGCACGGCGCAGGCCAGCAGGGCGGCGTCGGCGGCGACGTCGTCGGCGCCGTTCTGGCCGTAGCAGCCGGAACCCTCGGTGTGGATGCAGCGCACCTTTTCAAGCGGCATGCCGCTGAGTTCCGCCAGTGCCGCGCGCAGCGGATACACGCCCTGGGTGTGGGTCCAGACCGTCAGCACGCCATCCTCGAGCTGGGCCACCGCGCACGACGGGCCGATCGACCCGTGCAGCACGTACTGCTTGGTAAAGCGCTGTTCGACGACGGGCCCGCGCGGCCGCCCGATCCGGCCGCGTTCGAGGACCACGATGTCCTGCGCGGGCAGGCCCTCCAGGGTCGCGTGGATCGTCTCCGGCGTCGGCAGTGGCGCGCCGCCTTCCCAGCGCGCATTGAGAGCGAGCGCATTCATGGCGGTGATGGCGCGCCGTTCGTCGTCCGCCAGCACCGCGAGATAGCTGCCGTCGCGGTGCACCTTGCGCACGCCGGGCAGTGCGGCGACCGACGCCAGGTCGGCGTGGACCAGGCGCGCGCCCGGACGCGGCGGGCGCACCACGCGCGCATGCAGCATGCCGGACAGGCGCATGTCCTGCACATAGGCCGCGCCGCCCGTCACCTTGGCCGGGATGTCGAGGCGCGCGACCGGCTTGCCGATCAGGCGATAGCGCGCCGGATCGCGCAGCGGCGACGCGGTCTTCGCCATGCGGTGCAGGCCGGCGCGATCGAGTCCACGCAGCGCCTCGCCGTAATGCATGCTGCGGCCATCGGCGGCCACGACGCGGCCCCGGCGCAGGGCAACTTGCGCGTCGTCCAGCTTCCACTGGCGCGCGGCGCCGTGGCGCAGCAGCGCCGCCACCTGGGCCGACGCGTGCAGCAGCGCCGTGCCGCTGTCGGCGATGGTGTGGCTGCCCGCGGTAAAACCTTCGTTCGGCGCGAGGCCGGTATCGCCGCCAACGAAGCGGATTTCGCCGGGCGCCAGTTCGAGCTGTTCGAGCGCGATCTGGACCAGGGCGGTGCGCACGCCGGTGCCGAGTTCCACCTTGCCGCTGCAGACGGTCACCCGGCCGTCCGGGGCCACGCGGATCCAGGCGTCGAGGAAGGGCGTGCGCTGCAGGCTGCCCGCCAGGCGCGGATCGGCGACCGGCGGCACGCCCATGGCGTTGAACTCGGCGCGCGCGGCCGGCAGCAGCGAGAAGCCCAGCACCAGCGCGCCGCCCTTCAAGACGGCGCGGCGTCCATCGTTCAGGCGGCTCATGCGGCGCCCCCAGTGGCGGCGTCGCGCACGGCGGCGAGGATGCGGTGGTGGGTGCCGCAGCGGCACAGGTTGGGCTCCAGGTGGGCCAGGATCTGCGCGTCGGTCGGATGCGGGATGCGATCGAGCAGCGACTGGGCGCGCATGATCATGCCGGCGATGCAGTAGCCGCACTGCGCCGCCTGGTGCTCCATGAAAGCCGCCTGCAGCCGGCCCGGCTTGGCGGCGGTGCCGAGTCCCTCCACGGTGCGCACCGCGCGTCCTTCCAGCGCGCCCAGCGGCGTCAGGCAGGAAAACGCAGGCTTGCCGTCGACGATCACGGTGCAGGCGCCGCACTGGCCCAGGCCGCAGCCGTACTTGGCGCCGTTCAGGCGCAGTTCGTTGCGCAGCACGTAGAGCAGGGGCGTGGCGGGATCGCTCGCAAGGGCGTGCGGGCGGCCGTTGATGGTGACGCGGGTCGTCATGGCTAATTCTCCTTGCGCAGCTTGGCGCTGGTGGCGGCGACGCCGCGCCACGCTTCCCTGGCGGCGACGCCGGTGCGGATGTAAGCGGCCAGCTGGGCGACCTGCTCGTCGCTCAGCGTGTCCGCGAAGGGCGGCATGTAAACGGGGAGCCGTGCTTCCACGGGATGCCGCGCAGGACGGTCTGGACGAACTTCATCGGACTAGCGCCCTGCACGGCGCTGCTGCGCGCCAGGCTCGGGCGTCCGCCCAGGCGCATCATCGGCGCCGGTTCGGCGTGGCAAGCGGCGCAGGCCGCGGCGAACAGGGCCTGGCCGGGCAAGACCGCGGGGGCCTGCCTGGCCGCCACCGGCTCGACGGCCGGCGCGTCCTGGATCGACATCAGGTAGGTGGCGATCGCCTCGACGTCTGCGCGCGGCACCTCGGCCAGGCGCTCGGTGACCGGGCGCATCGGCCCCTTGGCGGCGCCGTGCGCCGGCGACAGACCGCCGCGCAGGTAGTCGACCAGGTCGGCGTGGCGCCACGCATTCGCGGCCAGCGCGGTGAGATCGGGCGCATCCCAGCCGTCGATGCTTCCGCCCTTGAACGGCGGCCGGCGCTCGCCGCCGATCGGATTCAGGCCGCTGTGGCAGGACGCGCAGTGGCCGAGCGTGTCGACCAGGTAGCGGCCGCGCGCGAGCGGCGTCGGCTGGCTGGCCGGGATCGCGGAGGTACCCGGTTCCAGGTAGAGCATGTTCCAGAACGCGAGCAGGGGCCGGAAGTTCAGCGGGAACATCAGCTCGTTCTCGGGCGGCCTCGCCTTCACCGGGGTGCGCGACATCAGGTACTGCCAGGCCAGGTCGATGTCGCGGTCCGACATGCGGGTGTAGTGGATGTAGGGGAAAGTGGGATACAGCAGGTGGGCGTCGCGCGATACGCCCTCGCGCATGGCGCGCCGGAAGGCCTGCGCCGACCAGCGCCCGATGCCGGTGTCCGGGTCGGGGGTGATGTTGGTGCTGTAGATGGTGCCGAAGGGCGTGCGCAAGGGGAAGCCGCCGGCGTAGGCCGGGCCCTTGCCGGCCGTGTGGCAGACCATGCAATCGCCCAGCGCAACCACGCGCGCGCCCGCGGCCAGGATGGCGTCGGAGGGCGCAGGCGGCGGCGCCGTTGTCAGGGCCAGGGGCGCGGGCCGCAGCCAGGCATACAGGGCCCGCAGCAGGACCGCGCCGGCGGCGAATGCGGCGGCGCCGGCCAGGCGCAGGAGGGAACGGGTGGTCATGGCGTTCGGGTCCTCGTCGTGTGGGGAGTGTCCGGGTCCGACATTAGCGCGAAGGGCAGGCGCGCGACGACCGGCGGAAGTCAGTTGACGAGCGCCGGATAATCGAGGTGGCCGCGCGCGCCGCCGCCGTAGAAGGTGAACGGGTCCGGCGTGTTGTACGGGCCGCCGCGGCGCATGCGCTCGACCAGGTCGGGGTTCGCGATGAAGGGGCGGCCGAAGGAGACCATGTCGGCCATGTTCGAGGCCAGCAGCTGCGCGCCGGACGCGGCGTCCAGGCCGCCGTTGGCGATGATGGCGCCGCCGAAGCCGGGGCGCAGGATGCGCAGGATGACCGCCATGTCCGGCTGGCCGGCCCAGGCATTGGTGTCGGCCGCGTGGATGTACGCCACGCCGGCGGCGTCCAGCAGGCGCGCGACGCGGGCATAGGTCGCCTCGACGTCGGGATCCGGCGCATTGTTATAGCCGGCGAAGGGCGACAGCCGCACGCCGACGCGCCCCGGCGGCAGCTCTTCCAGCACGGCTTGCAGCACCAGGTCGAGGAAGCGCACGCGGTTCTCCAGGCTGCCGCCGAACTCGTCGTCGCGACGCTTGGTATGGGGCGACAGGAACTGCTGCGGCAGGTAGCCGTTGGCGGCGTGGATCTCGACGCCGTCAATCCCGGCGCGCGCCGCATTGCGCGCGGCGACGCGGAATTCGTCGATCGCGGCGTACACCTCGGCGCTCGTCATCGCGCGCGCCGGCGAAGCCGCGATGCGGGTGTACTGGCCGTTGGCCAGCGTGCCATAGGCCTGCAGCAGATGCAGGTCCTCGTTGACCTCGGAGGGCGCGAGCGGCGTGCGGCCATCGAGCAGGGCGTAGGAGCTGACCCTGCCGCTGTGCCACAGCTGGGCGAACAGCGTGCCGCCGGCGGCGTGCACCGCTTCCATGACGCGCTTCCAGCCGGCCACCTGCTCCGGCAGGTAGAGGCCGGGCGCCAGTTCGAAGGCCGCCGAGTTGGGCGAGACGTTGACGGCTTCGCTGACGATCAGGCCGGCCGAGGCGCGCTGGGCGTAGTAGGCGGCATTGTCGGCGGTCGGCACGCCGTCGTGGCCGGAGCGCGAACGGGTCACCGGGGCGGCGGCGACGCGGTTGGGAAGATCGAGGGCGCCGAGGCGGATCGGGTCGAACAGGCTGGTCATGGCGGGGCTCCTTGTTGAGATATCCGCACTGTAGCCGCGACCTGGCCCCCGAATATCCATCCGGGGCCGATAACAGTATTGCGTGACGAGCAAAGCCGGAAGGGTGTCAGGCCGCTTGAAGTCCCATGATCCGGTCGCCCATCCAGCGCCCCCGCTCGGTCAACGCGCGGCCGTCGCGCAGCTGCAGCGTTTCCCAGTGCCCCAGGCGTGCGTCGATCCGCAGGTCTTCTTGCACCAGCGCCTGCGCCAGCGCCAGGGCGTTCGACGCGGCCTTGGCCGCGCCGCCCGCCGTGTGGGGCCGCGGCAGGAAGGCGGCGTCGCCGAGCAGGATCACGCGCCCGAACACCATGCGCGGCACCGCCAGGTCGGCGATCGCCTGGATGAAGGGCTCGGCGGTGACGTTCACCAGTTCCCGGAATTGCGGAGCCAGCCATTCGTCCGCCTCGCGCCGCAGCCGCGCCGCGGCGGCATCGCCGAGGGCGCCCGGCGGCAGCGAGAACGGGTGCGGCCGTCCATCGCGGCCGGTGAGCAGGGCCGGCAGCTCCGCCGCGCTCACCTTGCGGTACCAGACCCAGTTCCAGCGCCGTATTCGTGCGCCGCGTGGCAGGCACCGGCGGCGCGGTGCCGGCCGATGTCCTGGCGGCGCTGAAGTCGGCCGGCTACAGCGACGCCCAGGTGGTGGACACGCTGCTGGCGGTGGCGAGCATCACCTTCACCAACCTGTTCAACCGCGTCAACGATACGACCATCGATTTTCCTTCAGTCACGTGATGCCTGACGTGCACCCCGTCCCCGGTCCGACGGTCCCGGTTTTCGCCTGGAACGAGCGTGACGACGACATCACGCTCCAGGAAAAATCGTTCGCCACCCGACTCCGTTACCGGACTAACAGACCGCCCGCTACGCGCTTGCTAGAGTCGATTGCTTACCCATTCCCACAGGAGTTAACGTGATTACGGCAAAAGGCTACGGCACCAAACATTCCTTCACCGACCTGAAACCGGTGCAGTTCGAGCGCGAGGAAGCGGGCGCGCACGACGTCGAAATCGAGGTCCTGTTCTGCGGCGTCTGCCATTCGGACATCCACCAGGTCAAGAACGAATGGTCGAACACGGTCTACCCCTGCGTCCCGGGCCATGAAATCGTCGGGCGCGTGCGCAAGGTGGGCGCGCACGTGAAGGCGCACGCCGTCGGCGACCTGGTCGGGGTCGGCTGTATGATCGACAGCTGCCGCACCTGCGATCCCTGCCGCGGCGGCGAGGAAAACTATTGCGAAAGCCCGAACAGCTGGCTCGCGACCTACAACGGCCCGATGGTGCCAGCCAAGGAAGCCGACGGCCAGAACATCTACGGCCGCGACAACACCTTCGGCGGCTATTCCGACGTGGTGGTGGTCAACGAAGACTTCGTGCTGGCGATTCCGGCCGGGCTGGCGCCGGAAGCGGCGGCGCCGATCCTGTGCGCCGGCGTGACCACCTGGTCGCCGCTCAAGGAGTGGGGCGTGAAGGCGGGCGACAAGGTCGGCGTGCTCGGCTTCGGCGGCCTCGGGCACATGGCGGCCAAGCTGGCCAAGGCGCTGGGCGCCGAGGTCACCGTGTTCACCCGCGACAAGGAAAAGCTGGAAGAGGCGCAGCGCCTGGGCGTGACGGGCGTGCTGGAGGACGACGACAAGGCATTGGAAAAACTGGCCAACAGCTTCGACTTCATCCTGTCGACGGTGCCGGAAAAGCACGACGTCAATCCCTTCGTCGAACTGCTCAAGCGCGATTCGACGCTGTGCGTGGTGGGCGCGCTCGAGCCCTTGAAGCCGATCGACAACCAGGCCCTGGCCTTCCACCGCAAGCGCGTGGCCGGCTCGCTGATCGGCAGCCTGGCCGAGACGCGCGAGGTGCTGGCATTCTGCGCCGAACACGGGATTGCGCCGGACATCGAGATCATCCCGATCCAGCAGATCAACGAGGCGTACAAAAAGGTCGAGAAGGCCGACGTGCGTTTCCGCTACGTGATCGACATGGCCAGCCTGAAGGACGAGAAGTCGGACTTCGGCAGCATCTGATCGGCTGCCACCGCCGTTATTGCATCTCCTGCGGCCTCGGCTCGGAAGTGTTGGCGGCGATGGGGCGGATCTGGGTGCCCTGGTGTACGGTGACGCGCCAGCCGTCGGGGGAGCGGGTCCAGATGCGCACGTAGCGGCCGCGCTGCGGCGCCGCCTGGTCGAGCGCCACGGACCGGTAGGTGCCGGTGACCACGGCGGTGCCGCCGTCGTTGGCGAGGCGAATCTCCATCTCCTCGATACCGTAGTTGCGGATGCGGTACTCGTCGCGCGCCAGCGCCTGCAGGAATTCGGTCTTGGTGCGCACCCGGCCGTTGGTTTCGACGTGATAGTAGTCGCCGCCGATCAGGCGGCGCAGCGTATCGACATCGCGTTGGATCAGGGCCTGGGCCCGCAGGCGCTCGGCTTCGCGCACGCCGGCCGCGCCCTGGCCGCTCGGCGCCGCTCCCATGACCCGCGCGGCGGAGTCGGACACGGCCTGCGAGGCCGCGGCAGGTGAGGGCAGGCAGGCGAGGCAAAGCGCAAGGATGGTCAAGGTGCGCATGGCGATTCCAGAATGACGGCGTGCACCGATTATAGGATCGCGAGCCGTGGGTAAATGTCACGGATTATCTCGGCTTCGACACATTGTTGGTGTTGGAGACACTGTAATTTTGTGTAGGTAATTGCAAATCTGTTACAGTCTCGCCTACAGCACTTCTTTCCGCGCACCATTCGACCCGAAGAACGTTTATGCCAGCCGCCCCTCTGCCTCCTGACGAACTCGACCGCCTTTCGATGCTCGGCGCCCTCGACCTGCTGGATTCGCCGCCGGAACCCGTGTTCGACCGCATCACCCGGCTGGCCAGCCGCCTGCTGGACGTGCCGATGGCGATGTTCTCGCTGGTCGACGCCGACCGCCAGTACTTCAAGTCGCGCGTCGGCATGGACGATGACCAGTCCCCGCGCGAATACGCCTTCTGCGCCCACGCGATCGGCATGACCAAGCCGCTGGTGGTGAACGATGCGCGCCAGGACCAGCGCTTCAGCGACAACCCGCTGGTCTACGGGCCGCCGAATATTCGTTTCTATGCCGGGGTGCCGATCCGCACCACGGCCGGGCTGGCGATCGGCACCCTGTGCGCGATCGACACCAGGCCGCGCGAACTGAGCGCGGAAGAGGCCGAGGTGCTGAACGACCTGGCGACCATCCTGACCAAGGAAGTGCAGTACCGCGAACGGCTGGCGATCGCACGCGAGCAGCTGGAGCAGTCCAGCGCCGTGCTGGGCGCCAGCGAGGCGCGCTTTCGCACCATCTTCGACATCGCCAGCGTCGGCATCGCGCTGGTGGCGCCGGACGGCGGCTGGATCAGCGTCAACCGGGCGCTGTGCGAGCTCATCGGCTACGCAGAGGAAGAGCTGTGGGGCCTGACCTTCCAGCAGATCACCCATCCGGACGACGTCGCCCTCGACCTGGGGCTGCTGGAAGAGCTGAGCAGCGGCCGCCGCACCCAGTACCAGATGGAAAAGCGCTACATCCGCAAGGATGGCAGCACGGTGTGGATCAACCTCAACGTCTCGCCCAAGCGCAACAGCCTGGGGCAGGTCGAGTACTACGTATCGGTGATCAAGGACATCGACGCGCAGAAGCGGGCGCAGCAGGAACTGACCGCACTGAACGCCGAACTCGAAGACCGGGTGACCGAACGCACCGCCGCCCTGCGCGCCAGCGAGGCGCGCCTGTCGAGCGTGATCGAGAACGCCACCGACGCCTACATCAGCCTCGATGAAACCGGGCTGGTGACGGCCTGGAACCGCCAGGCCGAGGAAACCTTCGGCTGGCCGCGCCTTGACGCCATGGGCCGTGGCCTGGACGAATTGGTCGTGCCGCCGGAACACCGCGAACGCTACCGCGACGCGCTGCGCGGCTGCCAGTACATGCGCGCGGTGCCGCTGGACGAGCGCCTCGAATTGCCCGCGGTGCGGCGCGACGGCTCGACCCTGACGGTGGAGGCGCGCATCCAGGCCCTCGAACTCGAGGGCGGCACCGTGTTCAGCGCCTTCCTGCACGACATCACAGAGCGCAAGCAGCAGGAGGCGCGGCGCGACTACGAGAGCCGCCACGACGCGCTCACCGGCCTGCAGAACCGGCGCGCCCTGATGGAGGCGCTGCCGATTGCGCAGGCGCGCGCCAGCCGCAGCGGCAAGACGGTCGGCATGCTGTTCATCGACCTGGACGGCTTCAAGGCGGTCAACGATTCCCAGGGCCACGAGGCCGGCGACATCCTGCTGGGGGTGGTGGCCGAGCGCCTGCGCGCCGGCGTGCGCCGCACCGACAGCGTGTTCCGCCTGGCGGGCGACGAGTTCACTGTGCTGCTGGAAGACCTCGCCGACACCTTCGACGACGCCCACATGGTGGCCGAAAAGCTCATCAACAGCATCTCGGAACCGGTCGAGCTGCCGGGCCGCGCGGTGCGGGTGCGCGCCAGCATCGGCATCGCGCTCGACGTCTCGGGCGGCACCCGCCAGCCCGAGGAACTGCTGAAGGAAGCCGACCACTTCATGTACCAGGCCAAGAAGGCCGGGCGTGGCCGGGTGTGTTCTTCCAAATACTCCTGCTGATCTCCTTCTGCCGCGCTTTTCCTTTCAACTGCCGACCGGAGCCGGCCGGCAATGCTCTGGTCAGCGCAGCCGCAGGTCGGCCCAGCCGATCGGCTCCGCGATGAATACCGTGTCGCAGGCCGTGGCCGGATAGGAAAAGTCGAAAGCCACCTTGCCCGCGCTGTCGACGCCGAGCAGGCGCGCACTGGTGCGCGCATTCAGCACCGAGTAGGCGACCAGGTAGTTGCCGGGGGTGGCTTCGTAGACGCTGGAGCAGATGTCCGAGAACAGGGTGCGCTCGCGTTCGTAGCTCCAGACTTCGCGCGCGGTGCCGGCCTTTTCGTCGATCGCATAGCGAGAGGGCATGCTGAAGGTGCGGGTGGCGCCGCGCGGCGCCCCGGGCGGCGAGTTCAGGCTGCCCAGGCCATTATTGAACAGCAGCAGCTCGCCGTTCGGCGTCACCGACAGGGAGTGCTGGCCGATCGGCGCCTTGCCTTCCACCAGGCGCAGGGCGAGGGCGCGCAGCGACGGATAGTTCACGTACCAGTGCTTGCTGGTGTCGCCCAGCAGCCAGCGGATGGCGCCGCTGTCGTAGTCGATCTTGACGACGAAATTCTCGCGGCTCGACAGCAGCAGCGAATTGTCCGCAGGATTGTAGATGGCCGAGTTCATGTGGAACCAGTCCTGGCCGTCGCGCACGAAGTTGGAGGGGTCGTCGCCCTTTGATCGCATGTAGGCGGCGAAGATGCGGCCGAGGTCCCATTCGCGCAGCACCTGGCCGTCCTTGTCGATCTCGGCCAGGATCGATTCCCAGCGGGGCACCCCGTCGCGCACCGCGTCGAGTTCGGCCAGCATGCCGGTCTTGCCGGGTGAGAGGTCGTGGTGGAACTGGGTCCAGAGCGCGCCGCTGGGCGAGGGGCCGAGGGGCATGGAACCGAGGACACCACCGATGTCCAGGCGCGACAGCACCGGCGTAGTCTGGCTGCCGAAGTAGAAGGCGTCCGGCCCGAACAGCGACGAGGTGGAGTTGCCGAGCGCGGTCGCGGTCCAGCGCATGTGGCCATCGGTGTCGACCACCACCGGCGCGGTGCGCCCGTTCTTGATCAGCATGAAGTCGAAGCCGGGTGCGCGGCTGGCGTTGCGGGCGACGCCGATGTCGGGCCGGGCATACACTTCGCCGGGCCCGGCATGGGCGCCGGTCGCGACATCGACCCGCCACGCGTGTTTCGAGCCGTCGCGGAAGGTCGCCGTCAGGTCGACCCGGTTGGTGTGCGAGGCGTACAGGCCGATCAGCGGGATGGCCAGCCGCCTGGCATTGCTATCGTAGGCGCCGCGCCGGTCCAGCCAGCTGCGTTCGTAGCTGGCGGCCAGCGGCCGGGACGCCGTGCCCGGCAGCGGCGTGACGCTGTAGGCGACCGAGGCCAGGTCGCTGTAATTGGCGAGCCTGAAGCTGAGGTCGGCGATGAAGACCGTGACGCCCGGCGCCTGGCGCACCTCGCCGATCTCGGCCTGCTCGGCCTGGGTGCGGTGCTCATTTTCATCGTCGTCACGGCCATGGCAGCCCGACAGCACCAGGGCGAATAGGAGTGGCAGAAGCAGCGCCAGGCGAAGAGGAGGAAAAAGGGTCGGTTGCGGGCGGAGGTGCATGGGCGCTCCCAAGGGTTCGTATGGTTGAGTGTTCCGGATTCGATCGCCAAGCTGTTCTTTTAGTTCGGCCCGGATGCGTGCGCCACTGATGGGCTCAAGAGAGACGTGGACCGCAGACAAAAAGGTGCTTGACCTTCCCATCGTGGGAAGGAATATCCTGTAGGGATGAAGACAATGAACATGAACACCGCGCCAGGCGTCTTGCGCATCGCGGGCATGACGTGCGCCTCCTGCGTCGGGCGGGTCGAGAAGGCGCTGCGGGCGGTGCCGGGCGTGACCGATGCCAGCGTCAACCTGGCAACCGAGAAAGCGAGCGTGCGCGGCGGCGATCCCGAGGCCTTGCTGGCCGCGGTGCGCGCCGCAGGCTACGAGGCCTTCCCGGCCGATGGGGCGGCGCCGGCGCCCGGCGATGAAACCGGGACCTTGCCCACCTGGTGGCCGGTGGCCGCGAGCGCACTGTTGAGCCTGCCCCTGCTGCTGCCGATGCTGGCCCAGCCCTTCGGCCTGGCGTTCAGCCTGCCCGGCTGGCTGCAGCTGCTGCTGGCGACGCCGGTGCAGTTCTGGCTGGGGGCGCGTTTCTACCACGCCGGCTGGAAGGCGCTGCGCGCGGGGAGCGGCAATATGGATCTGCTGGTGGCGCTCGGCACCAGCGCCGCCTGGGCCTTGTCCGTGTACCTGCTGCTGCAGCCCCACGGCCATGGCGCGCCGCACCTGTACTTCGAATCCTCGGCCGTCGTCATCACCCTGGTGCTGCTCGGGAAATGGCTGGAAGGGCGCGCGAAGGGCCGCACCGTGGCCGCGATCCGGGCGCTGCAAGCCCTGAAAAGCGAGGACGCGCTGGTGCGCCGCGAGGGCGCGGACGTGCGCATCGCGCTGGCGGAGCTGCGGGTGGGCGACCTGATGGTGCTGCGTCCGGGCGAACGGGCGCCGGCCGACGGCGTGGTCGAGGAGGGCCGCAGCCACCTGGACGAGTCGCTGCTCACCGGCGAGAGCCTGCCGGTGGCCAAGGCGCCGGGAGACCGCGTGGCCGGCGGCGCGGTGAACGCGGACGGCTTGCTGCTGGTGCGCGCCACGGCGGTGGGCGCGGCCACCATGCTCGAGAACATCATCCGCCTGGTCGAGGATGCGCAGGCCGCCAAGGCGCCGATCCAGCGCCTGGCCGACCGGGTCAGCAGCGTGTTCGTGCCGGTGGTCCTGCTGATCGCCTTGATCACCCTGCTGGGCTGGGGATTCGCGAACGGCGACTGGGAAGCGGCGTTGCTGAACGCCGTGGCGGTGCTGGTGATCGCCTGTCCCTGCGCGCTGGGCCTGGCGACGCCGACCGCGATCATGGTCGGCACCGGCGCCGCCGCGCGCCACGGCATCCTGATCAAGGATGCGGTGGCGCTGGAAACCGCCCATGCGGTCAGCGTAGTCGTCTTCGACAAGACCGGCACGCTGACCGAGGGCAAGCCGGCCCTGGCGGCGGTCGAGGGCGATGCGGACCGGGTGCTGGCGCTGGCCGGCGCCGTGCAGCAGGGCAGCAGCCACCCGCTGGCGGGCGCGGTGCTCGACGCGGCGCGCGCCCGCGATCTGGCGCCGGCGCCGGCCGCGAATGCGCAGGCGCTGCCGGGACGCGGCGTGCGCGCCGAGGTCGACGGCGCCACGGTCTGGCTCGGCAATGCCGCCCTGATGGCGGAACTTGGGGCGGAAACAAACCGGTTCGCGCAAGCGGCGCATTCCCACGAGGCGCTCGGGCGCACCGTGTCCTGGCTGGCGCGCCAGTCAGGCGCCGTGCCGGAAGCGATCGGCGTGCTGGCCTTCGGCGACGCCCTGAAACCCGGCGCGGCGGCGGCGGTCAAGCGCCTGCAGGCGGCCGGCATCGAGACCGTGCTGCTCACCGGCGACAATGCCGGCGCGGCGCGCCTGGTGGCCGGCCGGCTCGGCATCGCGCGCTGGCACGCCGGCATCCTGCCGGGCGACAAGGCGGCGCTGGTCGCCGGCCTGAAGGAGGGCGGACGCACGGTCGCCATGGTCGGCGACGGCATCAACGATGCGCCGGCGCTGGCCGCGGCCGACGTCGGCATCGCCATGGCCGGGGGCCTGGACGCCGCGATGCAGGCTGCGGGCGTCACCCTGATGCGCGGCGACCCGGGCCTGGTCGCGGATGCGCTCGCAGTGTCGCGGCGTACCCACGCGAAGATCCGCCAGAACCTGGGCTGGGCCTTCGTCTTCAATGTGGTCGGCATTCCGCTGGCCGCGCTGGGGCTGCTCAGCCCGGTGCTGGCCGGCGCGGCGATGGCGCTCAGCTCGGTGAGCGTGGTGAGCAATGCGCTGCTGCTGCGGCGCTGGCGGCCGGCCGCAAACGATGTGATCAACGGGGCGGAAACGCCCCTTCAACCAGGAGAAAACACAATGATGGAATTGACGGTGGACGGCATGAGCTGCGCGCATTGCGTGGGCCGGGTGACGGAGGCGGTGCAGGGCGTGGACGCGGCCGCGAAGGTGGACATCGACCTCGCCAGCAAGCGGGTCAGCGTGGACAGCGGCGCCGACCCGGCGCGGATCGCGGCGGCGATCGATGCGGCCGGCTACCCGGTGCTTGCGTCGGACGGTTCGACTAACCGGTAGGCAACACTCCGCGACGACTTTGGGATATATTCTAATGGAAATTAATTAGACTCACGGGCCTGCGGGGCGGACAGTCCGCCACGGCAGGCTTCGGCCAGGCTGGCCGGCATACCAATGGGATCCACGATGCGATACGGCGTGCTGGCGGAACCGGCGGACCTGGCGACCCATCCGCCAACCGGCGGGCAGATGCGCACGGTGGTCGTCGTGCCGCTCGGCCTGGGCCTGCTGTGCGCGCTGCTGGCGCCGCTGGCCGGCCGGGCGATGCCGGCCGTGCCCCAGTTCGTGCCGGTGGCGCAGTCGATCCTGGTCGGCAGCAACCTCCTGACCGGCATCCTGCTGCTCGGCCACGTGCACACCAACCGCTCGTGGTCGCTCGGCATCCTGACCCTGGGCTACCTCTTGACGGCGCTGATCGCGCTGGCCCACATGCTGACCTTCCCGGGCCTGTTCTCGCCGCACGGCGTCCTGGGCGGCAACAGCCAGACCACGCCCTGGCTGTTCATGGTCTGGCATGCGCTGTTCCCGCTGTTCGTGCTCGGCTACGCGCGGGTCTACCGGCGCGCGCTGCCCGACCATTTCATGCGGGTCGGCGTTCTGCTCACCATCCTGTTCGTCTCGCTCCTGGTGCTGCTGTGCACCACCGGCGCGCCCTACCTGCCGGTGCTGATCGAACAGCATCGCTTTCAACCTTCCTAACGCGTGCTGGGCGGCGCGGTGCTGGCGCTGTCGCTGTTCGCGCTGTGGCGCATCAGCCGCAAGCGCCCGCGCGCGCTGCTCGACCTGTGGCTGATGGTGGCGATGGCGGCCTGGGTGGCCGAGGTGATGCTGTCCTGCCTGTTCAACACGGGACGCTTCGACCTCGGCTTCTACGCCGGCCGCCTGTACGGGCTGGCGGCCTCGCTGCTGGTGCTGGGTGCGGTCGCGATCGACAATATCGCGCTGCACGCGCGCCTGCGCCTGACCTTCGAGAAGATGCTCGAGACCCAGGCGCGCGCACGCTGGCAAGGCCTGCTTGGTTCGGTGCTGCGCCAGCTGCCCGACGGCGTCCTGATCGTCGACCGCGAGGGACGCTGCGTGATGGCCAACGAGCAGGCCGAGCAGATCGAGGCGCGCTTCGAACATGCGGCGGGCGACGGCACCCTGGGCCCGGCGGCGATGCTGGCGCAGCTGGGGGAACCGGTGCGGCGCGCGCTCGAGGGCTGCGCCTTCCGCGAAGTGTCGCTGGACAGCGTGGCCGCCGACGGCCGCCGGGTGTATGCGGTGAGCGGCGCGCCGCTGCGCGACAGCGGGCCAGAGGCGGCGGCGGTGATCGTCCTCGACGACATCACCGCGTCGACCCAGGCCAATGCGGCGCTGGCGCGCGCCCTCGACCAGACCCGCTACCTGATCGAGAACACGCCGTTAGCGGTGATCGAATGGGACCGCGACTTCATCATCCGCCTGTGGAACCGGCGCGCCGAAGAGCTGTTCGGCTGGACCGCCGGGGAAGCGCTCGGCCGGCGCATCGACGCGCTGCCGGTCGTGCACGAGGACGACGCCGGCAAGGTGGCGCAGGCGATCGGCCGCCTGCTCGATTCGGCCACCCGCTACGTCGAGTCCAACAACCGCAACCGCACCCGCGACGGCCGCATCCTGTGCTGCGAGTGGTACAACTCGGTGCTGCACGACGAGGGCGGCGCGATCCACCGGGTGTTCTCGCTGGTGCTTGACGTCAGCGAGCGCGAGGCGGCGATGGAGCAGCTGAAGGAAGCCGACCGCCGCAAGGACGTCTACATCGCCACTCTGGCGCACGAGCTGCGCAACCCGCTGGCGCCGATCGCGAATGCCGCCTCGCTGCTGCGCGGGCGCGGCCTGGCCGCCGAGCGGGTCGAGTGGATCGCCGCCATGGTCGGGCGCCAGGCCGCGCAGATGTCGCGCCTCTTGGACGACCTGCTCGACGTCACCCGCATCAGCCGCGGCAAGATCGAACTGCGCCGCGCACCGCTGGAACTGGGCCGCCTGCTGCGCGACACCCTGCAGACCAGCATGCCGCTGATCGAAACCGGCCGCCACACGGTGGAGCTCGACCTGTGCGACGAGCCGGTCTGGGTCGAGGCCGACGCCCTGCGCCTGACCCAGGTGCTGGCCAACCTGATCAACAATGCGGCCAAGTACACGCCGCCGGGCGGGCGCATCGCGATCCTGCTGAAGGAGCGTGACGGCGAGGCGCGGGTGGAAGTGCGCGACAACGGCGTCGGCATCGAGCCGGAGATGGTGGAGCGGGTGTTCGACGCCTTCGTACAGGTGAGCAGCGCCAGCCACCTGGCCCAGGGCGGCCTAGGGATCGGCCTGTCGCTGGCGCGCGGGCTGGTGGAGCTGCATGGCGGGCGCATCGCGGCGCGCAGCGATGGGCCGGGGCAGGGTGCGGTCTCCACGGTGTGGCTGCCGGCGATACCGGCGCCGCTGCCGGCGCCCGGTGCGTTCGAGGCTGGCAGAGCGCCGCCGCGGCTGCGCAAGACCATCCTGGTGGCGGACGACAACGCCGACGCGGCCGAGTCGCTGGCCTGGCTGCTGCGCTCCGAAGGGGCGACGGTGGACGTGGCGCACGACGGGGCGCGGGCGGCAGGAAGACCGGGCGGCCTCGTTCGCCGCCGGCTTCGACGAGCATTTCACCAAACCGGTGGCGCCGCAGGAGTTGATCGACCTGCTGCGGCTGTTGTAGGGTGGGCGGAAATGCATGCTACAGGGAAGCCCGCCCACCCGACCATCAGTGGCTGTGCCCTGATGGCTTCTTCGCCTTGTACTCCACCGTTCCCGTCGCCGGCTTGTCGGGCGCCATCGGCGCCTGCGGCACCTCGCCCGTCCACTCGCGCGCCACGGTGCCGGCCGGGTGCCGGTACCACCCCGGATCCCGGTAATCCCCGCGCGCCAGCCCCTCGCGCACCTTCAGCATCGTGAACATGCCGCCCATCTCGATGTTCCCGAACGGCCCCTTCCCATCCATCATCGGCAGCGTGTTCTCGGGCAAGCGCATCTTCATGTCGC
Organism: Massilia phyllostachyos; assembly: GCF_021044825.1. GTDB lineage: Bacteria > Pseudomonadota > Gammaproteobacteria > Burkholderiales > Burkholderiaceae_D > Telluria > Telluria phyllostachyos. Next base: position 379,899 of record NZ_JAJNOC010000002.1, read on the forward strand.
CCATCGAGCCGCCGCGGTCGCCCATCACCATATAGCCGGGCACGAGGTTGTTGATCTTGCGCGCCACGCCGCGGTGGTCGACCCCGGCCAGGTTCGGCACCTCGTGGCCCATGGCGTTCATGGTGTGGTGCGACTTGTGGCAATGGAAGGCCCAGTCGCCCGGATTGTCGGCCACGAATTCGATCGCGCGCATCTGGCCGACCGCGACGTCGGTGGTGACTTCCGGCCAGCGCGCGCCGGGCGGCACCCAGCCGCCGTCGGTGCCGGCCACTTCGAAGCGGTGGCCGTGCAGATGGATCGGGTGGTTGGTCATGGTCAGGTTGCCGACGCGGATGCGCACCTTTTCGCCCAGGCGCGCCACCATCGGGTCGATGCCGGGGAAGACGCGGCTGTTGAAGGTCCACAGGTTGAAGTCGAGCATGGTGTTGGTGCGCGGCGTGTAGCTGCCCGGCTCGATGTCGTAGGACGAGAGCAGGAACACGTAGTCGCGGTCGACCGCGTGCTGCCTCGGGTCCTTCGGGTGGGTGACCCAGAAGCCCATCATGCCCATCGCCATCTGCATCATCTCGTCGGCGTGCGGGTGGTACATGAAGGTGCCGGCGTGGCGCGCGACGAACTCGTAGACGAAGGTCTTGCCGGGTTGGATAGCGGGCTGGGTCAGGCCGGACACGCCGTCCATCCCGCAGGGGAGGATCTGGCCGTGCCAGTGCACGCTGGTGATCTCGGGCAGCTTGTTGGTCACGAAAATGCGGACGCGGTCGCCCTCGACCACTTCGATGGTCGGGCCCGGGCTCTGGCCGTTGTAGCCCCACAGATTGGCCTGCATGCCGGGGGCGAGTTCGCGCACCACGGGTTCGGCCACCAGGTGGAATTCCTTGACGCCGTCCTTCATGCGCCAGGGCAGGCTCCAGCCGTTCAGGGTCACCACCGGGTTGTAGGGGCGGCCGTTGGGCGGCGCGAGCGGGGCGGCGGTGCTGCTCGACGACTGCACCGGGGCTTCGGGCAGCGCGGCGGCGCCGGCGCGGCTGACCAGGGAGGCGCCGAGCATGGTGGCGCCGGCGTTGGCGAGGAAGTGTCTGCGCTTGTTCATTGCTGCGGTTCCTGTCGTTCGGTCGATGCCGGCTTGCCGCCGAGGGCGCCGTCGAGGGCGGCGTCGGCGAGCCAGAAGTCTCTCAATGCGTCGATGTAGCTGCTCACGGCCTGTGCCTGTTCGCGCGCGTCGAGCAGCAGCTCGAAGGGGCTGGCCAGCATGCCGTTGTAGCGCAGCAAGGTCTCGTCCGCGATTCGCTTGCGCAGCGGGATGACCTCGTCGCGGTAGTGGCGCGCCAGGGCGTAGTTCGTGCGGTAGGCGAGGTAAGCGTCGCGCGCCTCGCTGCGGGCGGTGAGGGCGGCGTCGGCGACGCGGTGCAGCGACTGCATGTAGACGCTTTCCGCGCGCGCGACACGGGCGCCGCCCCAGTCGAACAGGGGCAGTTCCAGGCTCACCTCGTAGCCGGTGGCGCGCGCGGCCCCACGTTCGCGCTTGTCCTGCCAGCCGATGTCCAGCACGTTGACCATGCGGGTGGCGCGGGTCAGGCCCAGGTCCGCAGCGGTGTGTTCGGCCTGGATGCGCGCGGCCTGCACGTCGAGGCGCCGTTCGAGCGCGGCTTGCTCGATGCGCGCCAGCTCGCGCGGCGTGGCCGGCAGCTCGGGCAGGCGCTCGGGCAGCGCATAGCCGGCCTGCCTGCCCCACAGGCCGAGCTGGCGCGTGAGCGCTTCGCGCAGCTGGGTGGCGTCGCGCGCGGCGCGCAGCACGGCGGCGCTGGCCTCGGCGTGCTGCGCCTGTTCGCGCGCCAGGTCGAGCCGGCTGGCGTTGCCGGCCTTGACCATCCGTTCCATCAGTTCGGCAGCCGCCTCGGTGGACGCGTTCACCTGGCGCGCATAGGCCAGGCTTTGCTGCGCCGCCACCGCCTCGACCCAGGCCTTGCGGGTGGCCAGCAGCTGCGCTTCGATGATCGCGGCGATCCTCAAGCGGGTCTGCTCGACGCGGCGCGTCTCCATCCGGCTGCGCAGCGGCATGGTCAAGAGACCCGCCAGGTCGAAGCCGACCGCGCGTTCCAGTTCGCGCTCGCCGCCGCCCGACAGGCGCGAAAAACCGAAGGAGGGGTTGCGCAGGCGCGAGGCCTGGGCCAGGTCGGCCTGGGCGATGCCGGCTTCCCAGAAAGTGGCCTGCAGGCCCGCATTGTTCAGCAGGGCGACCTGGAGGGCGGCGTCCATGCTCAGGGGGCTGGCCAGCAGGGCGTCGGTTTCCCGCGCGACGGCCGGGTCGCCGGCGCGCTGCAGGCGTGGCGTGACGCCGGTGCGCGCTTCGACCTGGCGCGCGATGTCGCTTGCGGCGCCCTGCGGATCGGTGCTGGCGCAGCCGGCCAGCAGCAGGACGGCGCCGGTCATGAGAAGGGCGCGCATCAGTGATCCTCCTTGTCGCCGTGGGCGTGCGGCGCTTCCTTCGGCGCCGGGCGCTCGGGCATGGTCAGCATCATCGGGTTGTAGCTGCGCACGGTGCGGTTGGCCTCGATCCAGTGACGGTCGGGCGTGGTGGATGGCACGTCAGGGCGGCGGTAGGCCGCGGGCGGGACATAGCGCGTTTCCGGAACCTCGGCGCTGGCCTGGTCGGGACGCGGGGCGTTGCTGTCCTGCGCAGCGCAGGCGGGCGCGGTCAATGCGGCGGCGAGCAGCAGCGCCGGCGATAGCGGGTGGTGCATGGTGAACCTCGTTCGGATGAATGCGGGACGGCCGCGCGCACGCGGCCGGACGAATCAGGCGAGGCGATGACGGGGAGGTCGGTCCGGCAGGTCGGGGTCGACGGCCGCGATGGGCGCCGGGGTGCTGGCGGGACGCGGGCCGCGCGGGCGTTCGCTGCCGCCGGTGTCGGGCAATGCCGGGGCGATGGCCGCGCCGACCGAGCAGGCGGCGCAGTCGCCGCGGCAGTTGCCATATTTCTTGTGGCCGGCTTGCGAGTCGGCGTCCGCTTTCTGCGCGCTCCCGTGGCAGGGCGGGGTGGTGACGCGCTCGGGCTGCCCGACGCCGTGGGCGCAGGCCATCGCCGCCGCCGCGTAACCCTGGAACGGGACCGCCAGCAGCACGAACCAGACCAGCAGGGTACGGGCAAGCATCTTCACGCCGCGATTCTAGCATGGGTTTTTACAACAGCCGATGCTTGATAATTTGCTAATACCCGGACTGGCTGCTAGTATCGCCCGATCCCCCCAGGAGGCCCACGATGGCGCTACTTCTCCGCTTGTTCAGCCCGCGGCGCAGGAAAACCCAGATGGATGTCGCCGGCCGCGCCGCCGAGGTGGTGGTGCAGGTGCTGTACGACGTCGGCGTCGACCGCTTCCTGGCCGGCAGCATGCTGCTGGACCGGCGCCTGCGCATCTGTTTCTACGCGGCGCCGCCGATCGAGTCGCCGATCTTCCTCGCCAAGGTGCCGGTGCGGGAGCTGACCCAGGCGCGCGCCTTCGCGGCCCGGGTGGAGGCCGCCGGCTTCGACGCCGCCCTCGAACGCCACGTGGCGGCCCTGGTCGAAGAGCTGATGGACGCACTGTGCAAGCACGCCCCCGGCCTGCGCGCCTTGCCGCGCGAGCGCGGCAGCGAGGACTGAGCGTGCGCGCCGCCGCGCCGGGCGGCGCTATCCTCTTGTACAACATCATTGACCAGGCAAGGCCACCATGAGCGTCCGTAACCTCGAGCACCTGTTCGCACCGGCATCGGTGGCCCTGATCGGGGCCTCGGAGCGGCCGGGCAGCCTCGGGGCGACCCTGCTGCACAACCTGCTGGCGGGCGGCTTCACGGGCGAGATCTGGCCGGTCAATCCCAAGTGCGAGACCGTGGCGGGACGGACCTGCTACGCCGGCGTGGCCGAACTGCCCGCGGCGCCGGCGCTGGCCGTGATCTGCACGCCGCCCGCGACGATCCCCGCCATCGTGCGCCAGCTGGGCCAGCGCGGCACGAAGGCCGCGGTGGTCCTGAGCAGCGGCGTCGACAGCCGCCCCGGGCGCGGACGCAGCCTGCGCCAGCAGATGCTGGACGCGGCCCATCCCTACATCCTGCGCCTGCTGGGCCCGAACAGCGCCGGCCTGCTGGCGCCTGGCCGCGGCCTGAACGCGAGCGTGGCGCCGGCCAGCGCGCTGCCGGGGCGGATTGCCTTCGTATCGCAGTCGGGCGCCCTGATGTCAGGGGTGCTGGACTGGGCGCGCATGCGCGGCATCGGCTTTTCCCACTTAATCGCGCTGGGCGACGCGCTGGACGTCGACCTGGGCGACGTGCTCGACTACCTGGCCAGCGACGGCGGCACGCAAGCCATCCTGCTCTACGTGCAGGACCTGCGCTATGCGCGCAAGTTCATGTCGGCGGCGCGCGCGGCGGCGCGCAGCAAGCCGGTGCTGGTGCTGAAGGCCGGGCGCGAGGAGGACGGCTTGGCGGCCGCCGCCAGCGAGAGCGGGGCCCTGGCCAGCAGCGACGACGTGTTCGACGCCGCGATCCGGCGCGCCGGCATGCTGCGCGTGCACAGCACCGAGCAGCTGTTCTCGGCCGCCGAGACCCTGGCCTACGCGCGCCCGCTGCATGGCGAGCGGCTGGCCATCGTCAGCAACGGCGCCGGCCCCGGCGTGCTGGCGCGCGATGCGCTGGCCGACGGCGGCGGGGTCGAAGCGGCGTATGCCGACGCGACCATCGCGCGGCTCGAGCCCCTGCTGGCCCCCGGCTGGCGGCGCGGGAACGTGGTCAACCTGCGCGGCGCCGCGCCGCCGGAACTGTACCGGCAGGCCATCGAGATCCTGCTGCAGGACCCCGGCGTGGACGCGGTGCTGGCGATCCAGTCGCCCACCGCGACCGTGGCCAGCCGCGACGTCGCCGACGCGATCGCGCCGCTGGTGCGCACCGCGTCCAAGACCCTGCTCTCGTGCTGGCTGGGCGGGGAGGCGGTGCGCGAGGCGCGCGCCATCGCTTCCGGCGCGCGGCTGCCGGCCTTCCGCACGCCGGAAGACGCGGTGGCCGGCTTCCTGCAGCTGGTCCAGTACCGGCGCAACCAGAACCTCCTGATGGAAGTGCCGCCCTCGATGGCCGGCACCGTGGCGCCGGACCGCGCGGCGGCGCGCGCCCTGGTGAAGGAAGCGATCGCCGCGCGCCGCTATCTGCTGTCCGACCCCGAGACCAAGGCCATCCTGCGCACCTACGGGCTGGCGGTGGTCGAGACCCGCAGCGCCGCGAGCATCGAGGAGGCAGTGGCGGCGGCCGAGCGCATCGGCTATCCGGTGGCGGTCAAGATCCTGACGCCCGACGTGATGCACAAGTCCGACTTCGGCGGCGTGACCCTGGACCTGGACGGCGCGGAAGCGGTGCGCGCCGCGGCCGGTCGCATGCGCCGCCGGCTCGAGGAGCTGTTCCCGCAGGCAAAGTTCGAAGGCTACTCGGTGCAGAAGATGGCGCGCAGCAGCCATGCCCACGAACTGATCGTCGGCGCGGCGCTCGACCCGGTGTTCGGGCCGGTGGTGGTGTTCGGGCAGGGCGGGGTGGCGGTGGAAGTCACCGACGACCACTCGGTCGGCCTGCCGCCGCTGAACCTGGTGCTGGCGCGCGACCTGGTCGACCGCACCCGCGTGGCGCGGCTGCTGGCGGGCTACCGCGGCCGCCCCGCGGTGAACATGGACGCGCTGCTGGCCTCCTTGGTGCAGGTCTCGCGCATGGTCTCGGACATCCCCGAGATCGTGGAACTCGACCTGAACCCGCTGCTGGCCGACAGCAAGGGCAGCGTGGTGCTGGACGCGCGCATGCGCCTGGCGCTGGCCGACCGCTCGGGCAGCACCCTGGACCGGCTGGCGATCCGCCCCTATCCGCGCGAGCTGGAACAGACGATCGACTGGAACGGCGGCCCGCTGCTGCTGCGCCCCATCCGCCCCGAGGACGGCCCGGCGCACGTGGCCTTCTTCAACGCGCTCACGCCGGACGACGTGCGCTACCGGATGTTCGTGCGCATCCGCGAACTGCAGCCCTCGCAGCTGGCGCGGTTCACCCAGATCGACTATGACCGCGAAATGGCCTTCATCGCCACGCGTCCCAATGCGCAAGGGGTGGCGGAGACGCTGGCGGTGGGCCGCGTGGTGGCCGACCCGGACAACATCACGGCCGAATTCGCGGTGACGGTGCGCTCGGACCTGAAGGGGCTGGGACTCGGGAAGATCATGATGCAAAAGCTGATCGACTACTGCCGTTCGCGCGGCACGCGCGAGATCGTGGGCGAGGCGCTGCCGCAGAATTCGCGCATTACCGGCATGGTCAAGAAGCTCGGCTTCACGGTGCGGACCAAGGACGAGGAAGGCATGCGCGAGCTGCGCCTCATACTGTGATGAAATATTATTTCACCAAGGCCTTCTACATGAAAGAATATTTCACCGGCGGAAACGCACGTCTTCCTGCACCACCTTGGCCTCGCCCTTCGGTTTCTTCGGTTTCTTCGGCTTCTTGACGATCTTCCCGCCCGCCTCGGTGACGGGCACGCGATGGTCCGGCTCGAAGCCTGGCTCTTCCACGCGCTCGAGCGTCTGCCGCGTCAGCGCCTCGATCGCCGCCAGCTGCTCGACCTCGTCCGCGCACACCAGCGACACCGCCTCGCCCGAGGCCCCGGCGCGCCCGGTACGGCCGCTGCGGTGCACGTAATCCTCGGCCACGATCGGCAGGTCGACGTTGACCACCACCGGCAGGTCGCTGATGTCGAGCCCGCGCGCCGCGACGTCGGTCGCCACCAGCACTTTCACTTCGCCCGCCTTGAAGCGCTCCAGCGCGCGCAGGCGCGCCGGCTGCGGCTTGTCGCCGTGGATCGCGTCGGCGGCGATGCGCTTGGCTTCCAGCAGGCCGACCAGCTCGTCCACGCCCTTGCGGGTCCTGGCGAAGGCCAGCACCTGCGGCCAGTCGTGTTTCTTCAGCAGGTAGAGGAACAGTTCCGACTTGCGCTTCTTGTCCACCGGGACCAGCCACTGCTTGATCGCCGACGCCGTGGTGTTGCGTGGCGTCGCCTCGATGCGCACCGGCTCGCGCAGCAGGCGGTTGGCCATGGCGCGGATCTGGTCGGAGAAGGTGGCCGAGAACAGCAGGGTCTGGCGCTTCTTGGGCAGCGCCGCGAACACCTGGTCGAGTTCCTTCGAGAAGCCGAGATCGAGCATGCGGTCGGCTTCGTCCAGCACCAGGGTCTGGACTTCGTTGAAGGTCACCGCGTTCTGGCGATGCAGGTCGAGCAGGCGCCCCGGCGTGGCGACCAGCACGTCGACGCCCTTGCGCAGGTTCATCATCTGCGGATTGATGCTGACGCCGCCGTAGGCCACCATGGTGCGCAGCGGCAGGCCGGCGCCGTAGGCCTTGAAGCTCTCGTGCACCTGCTCGGCCAGCTCGCGGGTCGGCACCAGCACCAGCGCGCGCGCCGAGTTCGGGCTGACCTTCGAGGTCTTCTTGACGAGGCGCTGCAGGATCGGCAGGGCGAAGCCGGCGGTCTTGCCGGTGCCGGTCTGGGCGGCGGCCATCACGTCCTTGCCCGCGAGCACGGCGGGAATCGCCTGCTCCTGGACGGCGGTCGGGGTGGTGTAGTCGAGCGAAACGAGGGTCTGAACGATCTGGTCGATCAGTCCAAGCGAAGCAAAGGTCATGGGAAACTTACGGCGAATAAATGAACAGGCCGCAGTTTACCAGTCAATGTGCCGCTTCAGTGTGCGACGACGATCGACAGGTCGACGATGGGCTTGGCGGGTTCGCGCTGGTCCTTGCAGCCGGCGAGTGCCAGCGTGGCAAGGACGAGCACGGGAAACAGGACGCGGCGCAGGTGCATGACGGCTCCTCGAAGTGAGTCTCCATCATACGCCAGACCGCGCCCGGCTACATACAATTTTGCTATCAGAAGCTGTAAGAGACGCTGGCGCGCAGCACCGGATACACCTTGAAGTCGTCCGCATCCTTCTGCAGGTCGGCGCGCTCGATGGCGACGTCGCGCGCCACGTTGCCGCAGACGGTGTTCGAGAAGGTGCAGCCGAGCGACACCAGCTTCACGCGCGCCTTGCCCTGGTAGACCGCGCCGACGTCGGCCAGGAAGTTCAGGCGCTTGTTCGGGGTGAGGGCGTTGCCCCAGCCGATGCCGAGGTAGGGCGCGGCGCGGCGGAAGGTGATCTCGCCGTTGAGCGTGCCGACCTGGGCCGCCGTGTAGGTGTTGCCGTTGAGGGTGAAGCTGCCGCCGGCGTTCGGCTTGCCCTGGGCGGTGACCTTGTTGCCGTTGTAGACCAGGCCGCCGGTCAGGTGGAAGCTGCTGTTCGACAGGACGTACCAGTCGAACAGCACGTCGAAGCTGCGCAGCTTGGCGTCCGCGGTGTAGTCGACGTTGCCGGAGCGCTTGTCGAAGTCGTGCTTGAAGTAGTTGGCGCCGAAGCGGCCGTTCAGGGTGCTCTCCATCGGGACCACCAGGTGCAGGCCGGCGCCGGTGGTGCCGGCATCCAGAGTGACTGCGGCGCCGACCTGGGCCTGGGCCGCGCTGCCTGCCGCGAGAGCGGCGAGGGCGAAAATAATGTGCTTGCTTGCCATGCTGGATAAAACCTTTATGAGTTGCGATCAACCCGGCATTGTAGCGGCTGGTTTTCGTGGCGGCGAGCAACTCTCTCCAAGGTGAGGGGTGGGCGCAACGCTTTTTCGTTCGCGCCGGCCCCGGTTTCGTCGCCGCCATCCCGTCTCCGTCGCATAATGTCACCCGGCAATGAAGACCGGGACTAATCTGGCGCTGCCCTGACTACTGAAAGAACACCATGATTTCGAGCTCGTTTCATCTGATCCGCATCCTGGCGGCCTGGATGGTGCTGTACATCGCCTTCTGCATTTTCCTGGCCGAGACCGCTTTCCAGCACGACAACCCGGGCGGCTGGTTCGCCCTGGGCGGCCTGGCCTTCGGCATGTGGGTGCTGTCCGGCGTGTTCACCCACATCCGCCGGGTGCGCCTGGTGGCCGGCGTACTGAATAGCGGCACCTTGTCGAACCGCCAGCGGCGCCAGATCGAGATCCCCTTCGAAGCCGGCGAAGCCTTCGACCTGATCGACGCCGCCATCCGCGAACTGCCCGGTTCCGTGATCACCCACAGCACCCGCGACAGCCTGCAGGTGCGCGCCAAGGTCACGCGCATCGATCCCTACGGCGGCGAACCGCGCACCGAGAACCCGACGGCCAGCTGGGCGCTCGACCATGTCGGCGCGCGCCGCAACCAGATCCTGGCGACCGTGACGCCGAACGGCGACGACGCCGGCAGCGTGACCCTGCTGTGCGAGCCGGAACGTCCGGTGTGGACCGACCTGTTCCTGGTCGACCACGGCACCAACCTGGAAAACGCCGAGGCCATCGTGCGCGCCGTCACCCGCCGCATCGCCGAGCGCCGCCGCGGCGAAGCGGCCAGGGTACGCCAGACCGCCACCGAGAAGGAACTCACGGTCGCGAAACTGAACCTGCTGCACGCCCAGGTCGAGCCGCACTTCCTGTACAACACCCTGGCCAGCGCCCAGGTCCTGACCCGCAGCGACCCGGCGCGCGCCGACGAGATGCTGGGTAACCTGATCCAGTACCTGCGCCACTCGCTGCCGCGCACCGAGGACGCGCCCTCGACCATCGGCGAGGAACTCGAACGCGCCCGCGCCTACCTCGATATCCTGAAGATCCGCATGGGCCCGCGCCTGCAGCTGCAAGTGGACATGCCGGATGCGCTGCGCGGCGTGCTGTTCCCGACCATGATGCTGCAGACCCTGGTCGAAAACGCGATCAAGCATGGGCTGGAGCCGAAACCGGGCGGCGGCACCGTGTGGATCCTGGCGCGGCAAGTCGACAGTGCGGTGGCGGTGACGGTGGCCGACGACGGCCGCGGCTTCACCGCGGAAGGCGGCGGCACCGGGGTCGGCCTGCGCAATGTGCGCGAACGCCTGCGCCTGGCCTACGGCAGCGCGGCCGGCTTCTCGATCGTCGCCAACTTTCCGAGCGGCGTGGCCGCGACCATCACCGTGCCGCACAATGTGGGAGCCCATCATGCCTAAATGTGTGATCGCCGAAGACGAAGCGCTGCTGCGCGAATCGCTGGTCCAGCTGCTCGGCCAGGTGTGGCCGGAACTTGAGATCGTCGCCGCGTGCGAGGATGGCGGCAGCGCGCTGGAAGCCATCGCGGCCCACGCGCCGGACGTCGCCTTCCTCGACATCCGCATGCCGGGCTTGAGCGGGCTGGAAGTCGCCTCGAGCATGCTGGAGGCCGGGATAAGGACGGAGGTGGTGTTCGTCACCGCCTACGACCAGTACGCGATCGACGCCTTCGAGCGCGGCGCGGTGGATTACCTGCTCAAACCCGTGGCGCGCGAGCGCCTGGCCGGAGCCGTTGGGCGCCTGCGCGAACGGCTGGCGCGCGGCGGCCAGGATCTGCGTCAGCTGCAAAGCCTCTTGCAGCGGCTGCAGTCGGTCGCCCCGCCACAACCGGCCACGCCGCCGCTGGTCTGGCTGACGGCCAGCCGCGGCCAGGAGACGCGCCTGATCCTGGTGGACGACGTGGCCTACTTCCAGGCCGACAGCAAGTACACGGTGGTGATGACGGCCGACGGCGAAGCCTTGTTGCGCAAACCGATCCGCGACCTGCTCGAGGTGCTGGATTCCTCGATGTTCAAGCAGATCCACCGCTCGACCATCGTCAACTTGCGCTGCGTGGCGGGCGTGACGCGCGACGAGAGCGGGCGCGGCACCCTGCGGCTGAAGAACCGGCCTGAAACGCTGTCGGTCAGCCAGCCCTTCATGACCCTGTTCCGGAACATGTAAGGAGATGTGAAGTATGTAAGAGTGTGGACCAGCGAACCGTGTCGTTGCATTGCCGATGATAAAGTCCTCGCAACGAACTACGGAGACCATCATGAAAGCACTCTTCCTCGCAGCAGCATTGGTCGGCGCTGCCGTCCCGGCCATGGCCCAGAACGTCAGCATCAGCATCGGCCAGCCGGGCTTCTACGGCCGCATCGACATGGGCGACCGCGGCTACTACGGCCCGCCGCCGGTCTACGTGGCGCAGCCGGTCATCATCGAGCGCCACCACCGCGTGCGCGCCGAGCCGATCTACCTGCGCGTGCCGACCAGCCACCGCCACAACTGGCGCCGCTACTGCAACCGCTACGGCGCCTGCGGCCAGCCGGTGCTGTTCGTGCAGGACCGCTGGTACTCGGACGTGTACGCGCCGCGTTACCGCGAACGCCACGGCCACTACGACCGCCACGACCGCCACGATCGCCACCATGACCGTCACGACCGCCACGATCGCGGCCATGGCCGTGGCCACGACCGCCACGACGACCGTGGACACGGCCGTCACTGAGCCGTATACACTGTCCCCTCCAGGACAAGACGAGGGGACAGGCATGAAACGTGTGACCGGTATCGGTGGGATCTTCTTCAAGGCGCGCGACCCCGAGGCCATGTGCGCCTGGTACAAGGCGCACCTCGGCATCGACGTGCTGCCGTGGGGCGGGGCGGTGTTCAACTGGTCCGACGACGATGGCCGCCCGACCGGCGGCTCCACCGTCTGGAGCATCTCCGCCAGCGAGGGCGCCGACGATCCGGCGCCCTTCACGATCAATTACCGTGTCGCCGACCTTGATGCGCTGCTCGCCGTCCTGCGCGAAGAGGGCTGCCAGCTGGTCGGCGAGCCCCAGGATGGGGAATACGGCAAGTTCGGCTGGGTGCTCGACCCCGAGGGCAACAAGGTCGAGCTCTGGCAGCCGCCGCCCGGCCAGTAAGTCAGTTCGGCAGCGGCGCGCGCGGGTCGAGCAAGCCTTCCCCGCGCAGTTCTTCCCAGAAGGCTTGCGGTATGCGCAGGTTCATCAGGGCCGCATTGCGTTCCAGGTGGCGCGTGCTGCTGGCGCCGGGAATCGTCGCCGCCACCAGCGGATGCGCGGCGCCGAACTGCAGCGCTGCCGCGGCCAGGTCGACGCCGTGGCGACCCGCCACCGCGCGCAGGCGCTCGCGCTTGTCGATGTGTTCGGGCTTGGCCGGCTGGTAGTCGTAGTGGTCGCCGCCGGCCAGGAAGCCCGAGTTGAACGGCCCGCCCAGCACGAAGCGCGCGCCCTTCGTTTCCGCCAGCGGGAACAGTTCGTCCAGCGGCGTGGTTTCCATCAGGGTGTAGCGTCCCGCCAGCAGGAAGATGTCCGGGTCCGAATCGCGCAGCGCGCGCAGGCAGGGCTCGACCGTGTTCACGCCCAGGCCCCAGGCCTTGATCAATCCCTCCTCGCGCATCTTCACCAGGCCCTCGAAGGCGCCGCCGGGACCGGCCGCGATCCGGTAGTAATGGTCGAACTGCTCGCCGAAATGGTCGGGCGACAGGTCGTGCACGTAGACGATGTCGAGCGCGCCGAGGCCCGTGCGCTGCAGGCTGTCCTCGATCGAGCGGCGCGCGCCGTCGGCCGTGTAATCATAAATGCGGCGGTAGGGCATCGAGGAGACGAAGGGCGGCTCGACGTTGCCGTCCAGGTCGGGCACCAGGATGCGGCCGACCTTGCTCGACAGCGTGTACGCGGCGCGCGGGCGGTGGCGCAGCGCTTGCCCGAAGCGGTGCTCGGACAGGCCGGTGCCGTAATGCGGCGCGGTGTCGAAGTAGCGGATGCCGGCGGCCCAGGCCGCGTCCACCGTGTCCCTGGCCGATTCCTCGCTGGTCTTGTGGTACATGTCGCCGAGCCCGGTGCCGCCGAGGCCCAGGCGCGTGATGGGTTGGTAGCGCTGCGTCACGTGGATTCCTTTCGTGTGCTGGAAATGGCCGTTCATCCTAACGCCGCTCATCGATGTGCGGCGCGCCGTGCGGAATCACGTCCCGGGTCATTACGTATTAAAATTACCACATCGCCCATGTGCTGGCATTGCCGGACGGGCGCCATGACGGAGGTGAAGCTTGCGTAGCGATATCGTGATCGTGGGAGGCGGGGCCGGAGGCCTGGAACTCGCCTGCAAACTGGGCCGCAAACTGGGCCCCTCGAAGGTGACGCTGGTGGACAGCCGGCTCTACCATATCTGGAAACCGTCGCTGCACGAGGTCGCGGCCGGCACCCTGGACATCCACCAGGAAGGCCTGTCCTACCAAATGCTGGCGCACGACAATGGATTCAATTTCGTGTTCGGCCCGATGACGGGGCTCGACCAGGCCAGCCGCAGCATCACCGTCGGCGCCATCGTCGCCGCCGCGGACAACGACGAAGTGCTGCCCGAGCGCCGCATCGCCTACGGCTCGCTGGTGCTGGGCGTGGGCAGCGTCTCGAATTACTTCGGCGTGCCGGGCGCGCAGGAATACACGATTTCCCTGAACGCCACCGAGGACGCCGAACGCTTCCGCCTGCGCATGCTGCGCCTGATGCTGGCCGCCGAACAGGACCGCGAAGAAGGCAAGGGCAGCGGCCTGGACGTGGTCATCATCGGCGGCGGCGCCACCGGCGTGGAACTGGCGGCCGAACTGCGCGAAGCCTCGGGCGCCTACGTGACCTACGGCTTCGACCAGCTCGACGTCAAGCGCGACGTGCGCATCACCATCCTGGAAGGCGCACCGCGGGTGCTGGCGCCGCTGCCGGAAAAGGTGTCGGCGGCGGCGGCCGACCTGCTGGCCAGGCGCGGCATCCGCGTGGTCGCCAACTGCCGCGTCACGCAGATCGAGAAGGACCGGGTGATCGACAAGGACGGCAACGTCTATCCTGCCAATCTGTGCGTGTGGGCGGCCGGCATCCGCGCGCCGGATCTGCTGGCATCGCTCGGACTGCCGACCGCCAAGGGCGGGCAGGTCGAGGTCGACGACCACCTGCGCGTGAAGGGCGTGGACGATATCTACGCGCTGGGCGACTGCGCGGCCTGCGTGGACGGCAAGGGCAACGCCGTGCCGCCGCGCGCCCAGGCGGCGCACCAGCAGGCGGATTACCTGGTCACCACCTTGATCCGCAAATCGAAGGGCGAAGCGCCCTCGGCGTCGCCGTACGAGTACCGCGATTATGGTTCGCTGGTGTCGGTCGGAAGGGATACGAGCGTGGGCAGCCTGATGGGGTCACTGCGCGGCGCCAGCTGGTTCGTGCAGGGCACGATGGCGCGCATGATGTATACGAGCCTGCACCTGATGCATCACCGGGCGGTGCTCGGGACGATGCGGACAGGCGTCCTGGCCCTGGCGCGGTTCCTCGTTCGCCGCGCGACGCCCCTCGTCAAGCTGCATTAATAGGGTGGACGGCAGAGCCGCCTTTCGTGGCCCGATCCATCCTACTTGGGCAAGGTCATCCTCAGGATCGCGCCGCCCGGTTCGCCCGCCTTCAATTCCAGCGTCCCACCCAGGAAGCGCGCCCGCTCGCGCAGCAGGCGCAGGCCGTGGCAGCTGTTCGATTCCAGCACTTCTTCGTTTTGCGGCAACCCGGCGCCATTGTCGCGCACCGTCAGCATCACCTGGTCGCCATCGTCGTCCAGCACCACCATCACTTCGCTCGCCCTGGCATGCGCGGCCACATTGCGTAGCCCTTCCTCGACGCAGCGCAGCAGCACCACGCCCTGGGTGCGGGTGTAGACCCCGTCCTCGTCGGGCAAGCTCAGCTCGGCCTTGACGCCGTGGGCGGCGCCCCAGGTGGGCACCAGCTCGGCCAGCGCCGCCTTCAGGCCCAGGAACTCGAGCTTGTCGTTCCACAGGTCGAGCTGCATCTTGCGGTTGGTCTCGATGATGTTCGCCAGCAGCGACTTCATCTGGGCGCTGCGGTCGCGCATCGCCTTGTTGTCGGCCGGGATGTGCTGGCTCAGGAGGGCCAGGTGCATGGTCAGGGCGGTCATCGACGAGCCGAGGCTGTCGTGCAGCTGGCGCGCCAGCAGGCGGCGCTCCTCGTCCCAGCAGGCGGCGAGGTAGCCCAGCATCTCGGCGAGGTCGGCGCTGCGGTCCGCGTCGCCGGCGCGCGATGCGCCAGCACCCGGGACGGGCTGCGGGTGTACCGGTTCGGTCATCGTAGGCTCGTGTTAAATGTTTCCCAAAATAATACAACAGTTGCCAAACCGGCGGCGCGCAAAGCGGACCGGCCATGCCGGGGAACAGCGTGCGTTGCCGAACGGTGTACCCAGCAGTTTCGGGCGAAGCTGGAGGGGTTGGCACGAGCCACGCTACGCAACAATAAACGGGGGTATTACCATGACGACCGCAAACAAACCGCAAGACGCCATCACGCTGCTCACCAAACAGCACCGCGACGTGCACGCCATGTTCGAGAAATTCGAGAACATGACCGACCGCGCCAAGGTCAGCAAGAAGAAGCTGGCCGACGAGATCTGCCAGGCCCTCATCATGCACACCACGATCGAGGAGGAAATCCTGTATCCGGCCGTGCGTGAAGCGACCGAGGAAACCGAGGACATGGTCGACGAGGCCGTGGTCGAGCACGCGTCGGCCAAGGACCTGATCGCGCAGATCCAGGAGATGGATCCGGGCGACGACCTGTACGACGCCAAGGTCAAGGTGCTGGGCGAGCTGGTGGATCACCACGTGGAGGAAGAGGAAGAGGAGATGTTCCCGAAGATGAAGGAACTGAAGCTCGATTTGAAGGCGCTCGGGGAGGAGATGGCGGCGCGGGCGGCTGAGTTGCAATAAGTTCGGTCACTGCGCTACGGACTTGGATCCCGGCCTTCGCCGGGATGACGGCTCATCGGTTGCGGACTACGGGCCCCACTCCTGGCACGCACAGTGGAACGTCGCCCCGGCGCAGGCCGGGGCCCAAGTTGCCATGCTAAGCCGCGTGCGCCTGCACACCCGCCGGCGCCAGCGCCTCCAGCAACTGGTCCATGCTGACCGGCTTCACCAGGTGCTGGTCGAAGCCCGCCTCCAGCACCCGCCGCTGGTCTTCCGCCAGCCCGTAGCCGGTGAGGGCGATCAGCCGGATCCCGCGCGTCGCCGGATCCTTGCGCAAACGGCGCGCCACCTCGTAGCCGTCGATGCCCGGCAGCCCGATATCCACCAAGGCCGCCGCCGGCAAATCCGCCATCGCCGCGGCCACGCCTTGCAGCCCGTCCGCGGCCTGGGCCACCGGGAAACCGTGGGCGGCCAGCATGGTCGCCATCATCTCGCGCCCGTCTTCATTGTCTTCAATCAAGAGCACCGAGGGCTTGCCGCTGTTGTCGCCCGCCGTCGACGGCGCCGGCTGCGGCGCCTGCGCCGGTTCGGTGCGCGGCAGGCGGATGGTGAAGGTGCTGCCCTGGCCGCTGCCCTCGCTGTGCGCGCTGACGCTGCCGCCGTGCAGTTCGACCAGGCGCCGCACCAGCGACAGGCCGATGCCCAGGCCGCCCTGCGAGCGGTCGATCGAGATAGCGCCCTGCACGAACACGTCGAATACCTGCGGCAGCAGCTCGGCCGGGATGCCGACGCCGCTGTCGCGCACGTCCAGCACCACCTCGTCGCCGGTCTGGCTCAGGCCGATGTCGATGCTGCCGCCGCTGGGCGTGTATTTCAGCGCATTGTCAAGCAGGTTCGAGGTGATCTGTTCGAGGCGGGTCGGGTCGCCGTCGACCCAGCCGGCGCCGAGGTCGACGCTGATGCGGTAGCCGGCGGTGCGGCCGGTGGCGCGGAAGGTTTCCATGCAGCCGGCGACCAGGTTGGCCATGTCGGTGGGCTTACGCGCGAGCAGGATCTTGCCGGACATCGCACGCGACAGGTCGAGCAGGTCGTCGACGATGCGCGACAGGTGCTGGCTCTGGCGCTGGATGATGCCCTTGGCGCGCGCGATGGTTTCGCCACTGGCGCCCGGCATGCCGATCAGGCTCGAGGCGCTGCTGATCGCCGACAAGGGATTCCTCAGCTCGTGCCCGAGCATGGCCAGGAATTCGTCCTTGGCGTGGCTCTTGCGCTCGGCGTCGCGCCGTTCTTCCATCTCGCGCACCAGGCGCCGGTTGGTCGCGGTCAGCTCGGTGGTGCGCTGCGACAGCTTCTCGGCCTGGCGCTTCAGCTGCTCGTTCTTCATGGCCAGTGCCACGAACACCGACACCTTGGCGTGCAGGATCTGCGGGATCACCGGGGTGAACAGGAAGTCGGCGGCGCCGCGCTGGTAAGCCTTCAAACGGTCGATCTCGTCAGCCAGGAAGGCGGTGACGAAGATGATCGGGATGTCGGCCGAGCGCGCGCGCTGGTGGATCGCTTCGGCGGTCTCGAAACCGTCCATGCCCGGCATGTTCACGTCGAGCAGGATCACGGCGAAATCGTGCAGCAGCACCTGGCGCAGGGCTTCCTGGCCGGAGCGGGCGGAATGGACGGTGTAGTTGCTTTCCTTGGCCCAGCCGTCGAGCAGGCTGGTCAGCGCAAGCAGGCTGGCGGCGTCGTCGTTGACGACCAGGATCTTCGGTTTATCGGTATGTGCCACGGTGCGTTTGCTGCCTTCGCCAAAAGGTTTCGACCTTCAGGAAAGATATTATCAGAGCAAGATTGTTTCGGTTAAGAAATTGACTGTAATAACAGCGAATAATATCACGCCCAAATCAGTGCAAATGGGCAAAAAATCAATCGTGCGCAGGGGGACGATGTACGGTGCCGCACATACGCCACAGGGTGCTTGTGCGATAGTGGAATCGTCCAGTTCAACCGACTCCACGAAGAACGGGGCTGCCACCATGAAAGGACATCCTATGAATATCGACTCTATCGTAAATCAACCATTCCACGGCAAATCGCTGGGCGAGCTCGTCAATGCGCCCCTGACCGCCCTGTGCGGCGTCAACGAACATCAGGCGCAAGCCTTCGCCGGCATCGGCGTGAACACCATCGGCGACCTGGCCGGCCTGCAGGTCGTCAACTACGCCGTCGCCATCAAGGCGCTGGCCGGCTGCGAAGGCATGACCCCCAAGCAGCAGGCGGAAGAAGGGCTGCTCGACGATGCCGTCGAAATGACCTTCCCGGCCAGCGACCCGATCTCGGTCGACGCGGGCATCACCCGCATCGAAGTGGCGCCGGACAAGGTCGACGCCAGCACCGACCACCAGCACGCGCAAGCCATCGAGGCGCACAGCGAGGAAGCGCTGGGCTCGGCGGTACGCACCGGCTACCTGCAGAAGGGGGAGAGCGGCAACCGCTGAGCACTGCTTCGTTTCACGCGACAGGCCACCGGCAGCGCAAGCCCCGGTGGCTTTTTCGTAGGGTGTGCGGCTCGACCGATGGGTGGAGAGCCGACGCGACGTGTGCGCCATGCGCGCGTTCAACGCTCACAAGAATCGAGATGACGGCTGTCCGAAGGGAAGTTGTGCGTGCGTGCGGCGTTCAGGCCGCAGGCCGCACACACGCAAGTGTATAGCCGCACACCCCGCGGGGCGGCGGCAGGTGATCAGCGGTGCGGAACCGCCAGTTCCGCCGCGGGCTTCTCGGCGGGCGCCGGCATCTTGGCCCCGCCCTGCCGGTTCGCCGCGGGCGAGCAGAAGCGGTTCTTGCCGGCGCGCTTGGCCTCGTACAGGGCGTAGTCGGCGATGTTGATCAGGGCGTCCACCGTCTCGGCGTCGTCCGGATAGATGCTGATCCCGATCGAGGTCGACAGGCGCAGGGTCAGGTCGTTGATGAAATAGGGCTCGGACAGCGCCTCGACCAGCTTGGCGGCCGGACCCTGGGCGTCGGCCAGGGTGTGGATGTCGCCCAGCACCACCATGAATTCGTCGCCTCCCAGGCGCGCCACCGTGTCTTCCTTGCGCGAGCTCGACAGCAGGCGCTGGGACACCATCTTCAGGATGTCGTCGCCGTAGGCGTGGCCGTAGGTGTCGTTGATCGCCTTGAAGCCGTCCAGGTCGAGGTACATCACGGCGGCCTTGGCGTGGCTGCGGTTGGCGTGCTGCAGGGCGGTTTCGATGCGGTCTTCCAGCAGGCGCCGGTTGGGCAGGCCGGTGAGGGCGTCGTGCAGGGCCAGTTCCTGCTGCGCTTTCGAATACTGGGCCAGTTCCTTGTACAGCAGGCGCACTTCCAGCATGTTGTGGATGCGCTTGTGTACTTCCAGCAGGTCGAAGGGCTTGCTGATGAAGTCGCGCGCGCCTGCTTCCAGCGCGGCGATCTTGAAGCTCGGCTGGGCCGTGAGCGCCAGCACCGGCAGGTAGCCGCCCTGTTCGATTTCCTTCAGACCCTTCATGACCTGGAAGCCGTTCAGGCCGGGCATCTGCAGATCGAGCAGGATCAGGTCGTAATTGTGCTCGCGGTGCAGGGGGCAGACCTGCTCCGGCAGCATCGTCGAACTCACGCAGGTGTAGCCTTCCTCGCGCAATATCTCTTCCATCAGTTCGATATTGTCGGGCGAGTCGTCCACCACCAGGATCTTCGCGTTCAAAATGTCTTGTCTGCTCGGCATACTCGTCTCTTCTACTCTGCGCGGATGTTCCTTATTTCCATTCGGAATAGGCGTATCCCAACTTTTCTAAGTCTAGCAAAGACTACAAAATTTCTTGTAGGACAGCGCCGCGTGTCCGGGTAGGAGCGTCAAGGACCGGAAACGGTCGTTGGCGGCGCTGGCGGCCGGGCCACCGAGGCCACCGCCGCAATCAATTCTCCTGGCTCCACAGGCTTCGAAATATGGGTCGAAAAGCCGGCTTCCAGCGCTTTCAGCCGGTCTTCCGGACGGGCAAAGGCGGTCAGCGCGATCGCCGGCAGCTGGCCGCCGGCGTCGCGCGGCAGGGCGCGCACCCAGCCGATCAGCTCGAAACCGTCGAATTCCGGCATGCCCAGGTCGCTGATCAAGACATCGGGCCGGTGGCTGCGCAGGGCCTCGAAGGCTTCGCGCGCGCTGGCCGCGACCCGCACCCGGGCATGGCAGTCGGTCAGGATACGCGCAATCAGCTCGCGGCCGTCGCGCGTATCGTCGACCACCAGCACCGTCAGGCCCGACAGGTCGCGCGCGGCGGCGTCCGCACCCTCCGGCGCGCCCGGGTTGGCGGACGCGGCGGCGCGTTCCGGGCGGCTGGCCGGCAGCGCCTGGGCGCGCGGCAGCTCGATCGTGAAGCTCGCGCCCTGGCCTTCGCCCGCGCTTTCCGCGCGCACCGTGCCGCCATGCTGCTCGACCAGGTGCTTGACGATCGACAGGCCCAGCCCGAGGCCGCCGTGGCGGCGCGTCATCGAGGCGTCTTCCTGGCGGAAGCGCTCGAACACGTGGGTGATGAATTCGGGCCGGATGCCGGCGCCGTTGTCGCGCACCGTGATCGCGACCGTATCCGCGCCTTCGCTTTCGCGCAGCTCGATCTCGACCGCCACCATGCCTTCGCGCGCGGTGAACTTGATCGCGTTCGACAGCAGGTTCCAGATCACCTGCTGCAGGCGGCCGCTGTCGCCCGCCACCAGGAGACCCCCGGCGCGCGCGTCGTAGCGCTTCTCGATCGCGATGTGCTTGGCGTCGGCGGCCGGGCGCACGGTCTCGATGGCGGCGTCGATGAAGGAGGCCGGATTCAGGGTCTGCATGTCGAGCAGCACCTTACCCGAGGTGATGCGGCTCATGTCGAGCAGGTCTTCAATCAGCTGGGCCTGGGCGCGCGCGTTGCGTTCGATGGTCTGCAGGCCGCGCTGCAGGTCGGCGCCGTCGCGGCTGCCCCGGCGCAGCACCTGCGACCAGCCGAGGATCGCCGACAGCGGCGTGCGCAGTTCGTGCGACAGGGTGGCCAGGAATTCGTCCTTCATCTGGCTGCTGCGCTCGGCCTCGGCGCGCGCCTCGCGCTCGTTCTCGAGCAGCACCTTGCGCTCCTCGGCGGCGCGCGCGGTGGCTTCGTACAGGCGCGCATTGTCGACCGCGATCGCGGCCTGGGCCGCAATGCCGGTGACGATGCGCTCGCTGCGTTCGCTGAACACGCCGGCGTCCGGATGCCCGAACAGCATGGCGCCGAGCAGCTCGCCGGACGGCGCCAGCACCGGCACCGCCATGAAGCTGGCGGCCGGCCCGAAGGGCAGCGCGCAATCGGCCAGCGACGGTTCCTCGAGCATGTCGGCCGCGCGCAGCAGGCGCCGGCCGTGCAGCGCGGCGCCGAAGCGCCGGCTGGCCTCGGCGAGGGACAGTTGGGTGAACTGCGCCTTGGCCTCGGCCCCGGCCGCGGTCGAGAACAGGGTGCCGTCGCCATCCTGCGCCACGTGGTAGAAGGCGCCGTAGCGCGCGCCGCTCACGCCCAGCGCCGCCTCGGTGGCGGCGCACAGCAGCGAGCGCAGGTCGCGGGTCGAGGCCAGGATGCTGCCGGTGCTGTTGAGCAGTTCGAGCACGGCGGATTCGTCGCGTAGCGCCTGCTCGGTGCGTTTCACGGTGTCGACGTCGGTATTCGTGCCGAACCAGCGCTGCACCCGGCCGTGACGGTCGCGCACCGCGCTGACCCGGGTCAGGTACCAGCGGTACTGGCAGTCGGCGCCGCGCAGCGGGAATTCCATCTCGAACGGCTCGCCGCGCTGGATGGTTTCGCGCCAGCGCAGGCTCAGGTGCGGCAGCGCGTCCGGCGCCACCGCGTCCTGCCATTCCCAGCCCACGCTCTGTTCGGGCGTGCGGCCGGTATAGGCGTACCAGCGGTCGTTGAACCAGACGATGGCGCCGTCGCTGCCGGCCATCCAGGCCAGCTGCGGGATGGTGTTGGCCAGCGCGCGCAGCAGCTCCTCGCTCTGGCGCAGGGTGTCCTCGGCGCTTTTCCTGCCGCTGATGTCCTGCACCACGCCGGTCATGCCGGCCAGCTGGTCCTGGGCGCCGGCGTAGTCCGGGCGGCCCACCAGGGCCACCCAGCGCGGCTCGCCCTGGGGCGCGTCGTCCGGCGCAATCCTGCATTCGATGTTCAGGTCGGCGCGCGCCTTGAAGGCTTTCAGCACGGCGCGCCGCACCTGCAGGCGGTGCTCGGGCTGCAGGCGCGCGCGCAGCTGCGGCCAGGGCAGCGGGGTATCGGCCGGCAGGCCGAGGATGGCGGCGGCGCGCGCGCCCAGCAGCACGCGGTCGGTGGCCGCGTCCCAGCGCCAGTCGCCCAGGCGGCCGGCCGCCAGCGCCACCTGCAGGCGGGTGTTGTTTTCGACCAGGGCCTGCTGGTCGAGCTTTCTCTGGGTGATGTCCTGGAAGTAGAGGGTCAGCCCGTCGGGAGAAGGATGCAGGCGCATCTCGAGCCAGCAGCCCAGGCGGCGGTAGTAGAAATCGCGCACCACGGTTTCGCGCTGCTGCATCGCGCGCAGGCAGTCCTGGGCCACCGAGGTGCCGTGCAGGTCCTCGAATTCGTCCCACAGATTGCGTCCCACCAGGCCCGAGCGGCTCTTGTCGAGCGGGGCGATCATCTGCAGGGCGCGCCCGTTGATGTAGGTGATGCGCCAGTCGCGGTCGACCGCGCAGAAGCCGTCGGACAGGCTCTCGAGCATGTTTTCCATGCGCTCGCTGGCGCGGCGCAGGGCGTCCTGGGCCGCGATCAGCTCTTCCTCGGCGCGCTGGCGCGCGGCCAGCACGCTCTGGGCGTTGCGCAGGGCGGCGGTGCGCATCAGCTCGAGTTCGCGTTCGTCGCTCATGCGGCCTGCTCCAGGATGCTGCTTGCGAGAACCGTGCCCTCGACCCGCGCGCGCACCTTGGCGAACGCGGTCTCGCGGCTGACGCGAACGTCGTCGTAGAAGGGCGCGAAGCCGCTGTCGTCGGTGCTGCCCAGGCGATCGACGCCCAGGTATTCGGCGGCGAGCAGCAGCCGGTCGGCCACTTGGCGGCTGGTTTCGACCCGGGTGTCGGCGGGGTTGGTAACGCCGACGAACACGCGCTGGTCGGGGCGCGCGTAGTCGCGCGCGATGCGCAGCACGCGGCTTGGCTCCGGCTGGCCGGCCAGGGCGATGTAGACGCTGCCGGCGCGGATCTCGAACAGCGCCGGCAGCAGCTCGGCGTAGTCGAACCCGGCGCCGGCGTCGTGGCCTGGGCCGCCCGGCGGGTGGATGCCGAGCGGCGAGACGTGCAGGCCGATCAGCGCCCGCTCGGCGTTCGAGAAGCGCCGCAGCGCCAGGTTGTTCAGGTGGACGAAGCTGGCCAGCAGGGCGCCGCTGGGGTCGAGGCGCATCGCCAGCGGGCCTTCGGCGAAATCGACCTGCACCTTGTGCGCGCCGGCTTCCAGGCATTGGCGGATCTCGGTCTCGTGTTCGCGCACGAGGTCGTCCAGGAATTGCTCGCGCGAGTAGCCGGGGATGCCCTCCACGGGGTACATCAGCGACAGCGCCGAGGGCGAGATCACCGCCTGCTTGAGCGGCATGGTCGCATGGCGGCGCGCCGCGGCCAGGAAGCTGTCGGCATAGCACTGGTAGCGGAAGGGCCCGCGTGTGAGGCGCGGCATGCGGTGGCGCGCCTCGTCCGCGTCCGACAGGCGCGCGGGGATGCGGAAGCCGTCCGGCGCCGCGTTCGGCGCGCCGTGCACGGGATAGCTCCAGAAATTCTCCAGCTTGCCCTGTTCGCCGTCGCACACCACCGGCGCGCCGGTCGCCTCGAAGGCGGCGATGGTGACGCGCACCGCCTCGTCGAGCAGCGGCGCCAGCTCGCGCGCCTGGACGCCGGCGCGCACGGCGGCGACCAGCTCGGGCGGGCGCGGGATGCTGCCGATGGGTTCAGTGGGAATCATCATGGCGGGCTTGGCCTCCGGTGCAGCGCGCCGCGCCGGGACGGCGGCGGCAAGCGGAGATCCGGGCCGGACCATTGTAGCCCAGCGCGGCGGGAAGAGGGCGCATCAGCAGGAAGCAAGGCGTGGGCCTGGCGTCTCAGGCGCCGTGGGCGGGCAGGCGCGCCACCTTGGCCAGGGCGTCCTGGAGCTGGTCCAGTTCGTAGGGCTTCTGCAGGGACAGATAGGGGAACTCGAGGTGGCGCAGCAGGCTGTCGCCGTAGCCCGAGGCGAAGATCACCTTCAGTCCCGGCTGGTTGCCGACGGCCTGGCGCGCCAGGTCGACCCCGGACATGCCGGGCAGGCTGACGTCCGAGAACAGCACGTCGTAGCGCCGGCCGGCGAGCAGCTCGAGCGCGTCGTTGGGATGCGCCACGCCGTCGGCCTCGTGGCCGAAGGCCTTCAGCATCTCGCACACCAGGTACTGGGAATCGAGATTGTCCTCGACCACCAGGATGCTCAGGCTGGCGTCTTCCGGCGCCGCGTCCAGCACCAGGGGCTCGGGAGCGGGTGGCGCCAGCGCGACCATCACGCCGGCGACTGCCGCGCCGTCGAAGACCGGGGTCAGCCACAGGTCGCAACGGTGTTCGTTCAGTCCCTCCGCGCTGCGAAACGCGGGCACGGCGCCGTTCACCACGGCCGGCTGCCCGTTCCAGGCCCCCTGCAGGGCGGCGCCTGCGCTCGACAGCGGCGGCGGCAGCACCGAGGGCACCGAACCGCCCGGCGTGCGTCCGGCTCCGAGGCCGGCCAGGGCGGCATACGCCTCGTTAAAGACCAGCACCGTCTCGCGCCCCCACACCAGCAGCCCGGGCAGCGGCGAATTCAGCAGCAGATCGGCGGCCACGCGCAGGGGCGCCGGCCAGCCCGAAGGATCGCCCAGGACGCTGGCGGACCAGTCGTAGGAAGCGGTGGAACACGGGGACAGGACGAGTTCAGGCATGGGCAGGGTGTTGTAGGAAGGAAAAGATGGCGGTCATCCTACACCAAACGCCACAATGTTGCCTTTTCGCTCCGTGCGTGTGCATCCCCCGGAAACGGGCAAAAAAGGCTGTGTTCGCGTTAGTTATGGATTTGCAGCCTCCTTCACTGAACTTGTCGTACCGCAGCACATAGCCACTGCGCTGGTGTACGCAACGCGTGCGCATCCAATAATCGCTGCCACCCGGAATAGTTCGCCAGGTAGCGGCTGGCCACGCCCTTGAAGCGCACCAGCCAGTTCTTGAAGCGGCTGTGCCAGCCATTCACGTTCTGAATGTGGATCGCACCGCGTGCGCGCCGCCCGGCCCGCACGTTGATGGATTCGTGCATGATTCCGGCGTCGAGGGCAAACCGGACATAGGCCGCAGCGCCATCGCTGATGAGCAGCCCGTCGCCGGGCAGCACCGACTGCAGGCAGGTATGTAATTGCGCAGCGGTCACGGGACCGCGTCCGGTATGAAAGTCCAACGTCGTGCCGATGCGGTCACGCGCCACCAGCAGGCAATCGTGCTCGCGGTTGATGCCGCGCCGCCGGGCCGCGCCACCACGCTTGCGCGGCGGGCGCGACAAGGTGCGCGAACCCTTCTGCGATTCCAGTCTGTAGGTTTCGTCGGCCTCTATGATGCCCGTCAATGTGGCGGGCCGGTGCCGGGCGGCGCCCGGCGCGAATCGGTGGCGCCAGCGAAAACTCGTCGTGCGATGCACGCCGGTAACGAGCGCCGCGTCGCGTACGGTGCGTGATTCCAGCAAGCACTTGATATATGGCAGCCAGCACTCGCGCTTGCGCAGCCGGGCCAGCGGCGTGCCGGTCAGCGCGTTAAAGGAGCGGCGACAACCCAGGCAGCGATAACGCTGCAGGCCGCTGGCGAAGCCGGAGCGGTGCAAGCGCGCGCAAGCACAATGCGGACAGGGCCGGCCTGCCGCGGCCGCTTCGATGAGCGCCAGGCATTCGGCCGGGTCGCGGATGCTGTCGAGCCAGTCGCGCAGCCGGGCAAGATCGGCGCTGGACAATGGCGCGGCGGTCAGAAAAGCAAACAATTCGTCGAAGCGCGGGCCTTGCATCGTCACTCCAGATGAGTTAACTCGACGATGCGTAGGACTTCGACAACGCGTTTTGGTTCACCCAACGATCGCGAACACAGCCCAAAAAAAAGCCCGCTTCCTGGGAAGCGGGCTGAATCTATTTCCTTGGAGGAGAATAGAGGAGACAGGAAGCATGATGCTGCAATGCGGAAAATTCGTCCAATTTATATTTGCAATGACTGTCATCAAGGATATTAATGAGTTTCATTTGTCAAGCTGCACGTCGCGCGGGCGCGACGCCCGCGCACTCATCCGTGCGCACGCTTGGTGAGCGGTGGAAAATGTTCTAGGATGGCAACTATGTTAAAACCTTCCCTGCTCGCCTGCGCTTGTGCGGCGCTGTTCCTGTCGCACGCTGCCCGCGGGCAGGTGCAGACACAGGCGCAGGATCCCGATCCGCTGGCGGACTATTCGCTGGAGCAGCTGTCCGACATCGTGGTCACCTCGGTATCGCGCCAGCCCGAACGCCTGGCCAGCACCCCCGCCTCCGTCTACGTGATCAGCGGCGCCGACATCGCGCGCTCCGGCGCGACCTCGCTGCCGGAAGCGCTGCGCCTGGCGCCGAACCTGCAGGTGGCGCTCGCCGGCGGGCGCGAGTACGCCATCAGCGCGCGCGGCTTCTCCTCGCAGCTGGCCAACAAGCTGCTGGTGCTGGTCGATGGCCGCAGCGTGTATTCGCCGCTGTTCTCGGGCGTTTTCTGGGAGTCGCTCGACGTGGCGCTGCCGGACGTCGAGCGGATCGAGGTCATCAGCGGCCCGGGCGGCACGATCTGGGGCACGAATGCCGTCAACGGCGTCATCAACATCATCACCCGCAGCGCCGCCGACACCCAGGGCGGCCTGGTGCAGGCCCATGCCGGCAACCGCGAAGCGGGCGTGACGGCGCGCTACGGCGCCCGCCTGCCGAACGGCGCCGCGCTGCGCGCCTGGGCCAAGCGCGACCACGCCGACGCGCCGGCCGGCGACGCCTTCGCCATGGGCAGCGGCAGCAGCACGCGGCGCCAGGCCGGCTTCAGCCTTGACTGGGCGCAGGACGCGGGCGCCTTGAGCGTCAGCGGCGACGCCTACCAGGGCGCGCTGCGCGCGTCGCGCTACCAATCGCGCATCGATTTCTCGGGCGGGAACCTGGGCGCGCGCTACGACACGCGCCTGTCCGACCTTACCTACCTGCGGCTGCAGGCCTGGTTCGACCAGTCGCGCCGCGACCAGTTCGGCGCCGGCCGCCACCACCTCGACACCATCGACCTCGAGGCCCAGCTGGGCACCCGCCTGGGCCAGCACCATGTGCTGAGCTGGGGCGGCGGCTACCGCCAGGGGCGCGACCGCTTCCGGAACGGGCCGGTGCTGCAGTTCGCGCCGACCCGGCGCACCCTGCGCTGGACCAACCTGTTCGCCCAGGACGAGATCGCGCTGGCCCCGACGCTGCGCGCGACTGCCGGCCTGCGCCTGGAGCACAATGACTATACCGGCATGGAAGCGCTGCCGAGCCTGCGTCTGGCCTGGGACGCGGCGCCCGGCGCCATGCTGTGGGCGGCGGCCTCGCGCACGGTGCGCGCGCCGGCCCGCATCGACCGCGACCTGCGCCTGGCCGACCCCGTTGCGGACGGCGAGCGCTACCTGGTCGAAGAAAGCCCGGAGATGGAGTCGGAGACCGCCAAGGTGTTCGAACTCGGCTGGCGCGCCCAGCCCACCAGCATCCTGTCGTGGTCGGCCACGGTGTTCTACAGCGACTACGCGCGCCTGCGCACGCTGGAGCCCCGCCCCGGCCTGCCGGCGACCTTCCGCAACCTCGGCCACGGCCGGGTGCGCGGGCTGGAGCTGTGGGGTAGCTGGCAGGCGGCGCGCGGCTGGCGCCTGCTGGCGGGCGGGGTCTGGCAAGAGATCCATACCGGCGTGGCGCCGTCCAGCCTGGACGCCTCGGCGCGCGCCGGGCTGGCCACCAACGACCCGCGCAGCTATTGGAGCCTGCGCTCCTCGCACGATATCCGGCCCGGCCTGAGCGCCGACCTGATGCTGCGGCGCGTGGCGCGCCTGCCGCAGCCCGCGGTGCCGGGCTATCATGAGCTGGACGCCCGGCTGGCCTGGCAAGCCCGCCCGGACCTGGAACTGGCCCTCGTGGGCCGCAACCTGCTGCATGCGCGCCATCCCGAATTCGGGGCGGCGGGCCTGCGCCAACTGGCCGAACGCGGTGTGTTCGCCAGCGCTTCGCTGCGCTTCTGAAACCATCATTAGAACATGACGAGAATTCTTCCCGACCGTAGGCGCCGCCTGGCTTGCCGGGCGCTCGCGCTGCCGCTGGTGCTGGCGGCGGGCGCCGCTGGAGCCGCAGCCGCGGCGCCGACCGCGGCCCCGGGTTCGGCGGCGGATGCGCCGGCGCTCGAGCGCCGGGTCAAGGCCGCCTTCCTGTATAAATTCCTCGGCTACGCCGAGTTTCCCGCCAACGCCTTCGGCGACGCCGGCGCGCCGCTGCTGATCGTGGTGGTCGGCTCGGACGACATGGCGCTCGAGCTGGCCCGCATCGCGGCCGGACGCGCCGTCGCCGGCCGCCCGATCACGGTGCGCCAGGTGCGCGCCGACGAGGCGCCGCCGGCGGCCCACCTGCTGTTCGTGGCCGGCAGCGACAACGAGCGCGCGGCCCGCGTGCTGCGCGCCGCGCCCGGCGCCTTCCTCACCGTCACCGAGTGCGACGGCGGGCTGCGCCTGGGCAGCGTGATCAACTTCCGCATCATCGACGAACGCGTGCGCTTCGACGTCTCGCTCGACGCCGCCGATCGCAAGAACGTTAAACTCAGTTCGCGCCTGCTGACCGTGGCGAACCGGGTCCAGAAGGGAGGTTCGTGATGAGCATGCACGATACCGGTTCGGTCCGCAGCAAACTGATTCTCATGGCCGTCGCCACCACCATCGTGGCGCTGGTGACCGCCGCCGTCGCGATGCTGGTGGTGGATGCGCGTTCGGCCCAGCGGGTCTGGATCGACGACCTCGCCACCCAGGCCGACATCATCGCCGACGTCGCCGCCCCGGCGGTCTCGTTCAACGACAGCGCCAGCGCCGCGCGCAACCTGGCCGTGTTGCGGGTGCGCCCGCAGATCGTGGCCGGCGCCATCTATACCAACAGCGGCCAGCGCTTCGCGACCTGGTCGCGCGACGGCAAGGGCGCCGGCTTCCCGGCGCGGCCGGAAGCGGCCGGCCACCGCATCGAGCGCGGCGAGCTGGTGGTGTTCCGTCCGATCGTGGAGAACGGCGAGCCGCTCGGCACCGTCTACCTGCGCTCGCGCTACGGCCTGTTCGACCGGGTGCTCAGCTACGGCGCCATCCTCGGCGTGGTGATGCTGGGCGCGCTGGTGATCGCGGCGCTGGTGGCCTCGCGCCTGCAGGCCTCGATCACGCGGCCGCTGCAGGCGGTGACCAACGTGGCGCGCCAGGTGATGCTGCGGCGCGACTTCACCCTGCGCGTGCCGGGCCGGGAGAAGGGCGAGATCGGGGTGCTGGTCGAGGCCTTCAACGACATGCTGGCCGAGATCGGACGCCGCTCGGACGCGCTGCAGGCCGCCAACCGCACGCTGGAACACGAGATGACCGTCCGCGAGCGCGCCGAGCAGGCGCTCATTGTCGCCGACCGCCGCAAGGACGAATTCCTGGCCACGCTGGCGCACGAGCTGCGCAATCCGCTGGCGCCGATCCGCACCGGCCTGGACATCCTGCGCATCCGCAGCGGCGACGCGCAAGCGACCCAGCGCGCCACCGACATCATGGAACGCCAGCTGCGCCAGATGGTGCGGCTGGTCGACGACCTGCTCGACGTCTCGCGCATCAATACCGGCAAGTTCACCATCAAGATGGGACGGGTGGAACTGAAAGCCGTGGTCAACGACGCGCTGGAAGTGGTGCGCTCGTACATCGAGCTGCACGGGCACGAGCTGGTGATCGACTTGCCGGACCGCCCGGTGTTCCTGCATGGCGACGCGACCCGGCTGGCGCAGATCCTGTCGAACCTGCTGAACAACGCGGCCAAGTACACCAACCGCGGCGGGCACGTGGCGCTGTCGGCCACGGTCGAGGACAAGACCCTGGTGATGGAAGTGGCGGACACCGGCATCGGCCTGGCGCCGGACATGCTGGACTCGGTGTTCGAGATGTTCGTGCAGGTCGACTCGACCCTGGAACGCAGCAATGCCGGCCTGGGCGTCGGACTGTCGCTGGCGCGCAAACTGGTCGAGCTGCATGGCGGCACCATCCAGGCCTTCAGCGAAGGGCTGGGGCAGGGCAGCCGCTTCGTGGTGCGCCTGCCGATCGTGGTCGACCCCGAGCCGATCGCCAAGCCGACCCCGGCCGCCTTCATCAGTACCGAGAGCTACCGCATCCTGCTGGCCGACGACAACGTCGACTTCGTCAACAGCATCGGCGCGTTGCTCACGGCCATGGGCCACAGCGTGGTGATCACCCACAACGGCCCGGACGCGCTGGCCGCGGCGGCGCGCTTCTGCCCGGACTATGCCTTCCTCGACATCGGCCTGCCGCACATGTCGGGCTACGACCTGGCGCGCGGGATCCGCAACCTGCCGGCCGGGGCGATGACGGTCCTGATCGCGGTGACCGGCTGGGGCCAGGAAAAGGACCGCCAGCTCGCCTTCGAGGCCGGCTTCGACCACCACATGGTCAAGCCGGTGCGCTTCGAGCAGATCGAGGAAATCCTGGGCAACCGCAGCATCATCAAGAAGCTGCGCACCTGAGACGCCGGACGAAAAAAAGCGGAAGCGTTTGCACGCTTCCGCCGATGACCCAAAGATTCCCTCAGGCTGTTCAGGCTTGCTTGGCCTTGCGACGACGCGCCAGGAAGCCCAGGACGCCAAGGCCGCCCAGCATCATGCCGTAGGTTTCCGGTTCCGGAACCGGCGCCAGCATCACGGCGCCGCCGAAGGAGCCACCGGTGTCCGACACCAGGGTGCCGCTCACTTGCAGGTAGTAGTTACCGGCCATCAGGTTGTCGGAAGAAATGCTCCAGACATCCATCTCGCCGCTCATCAGCGAGGTGCCGTTGGTGATCAGGGTATCGTCCTCGCCATACAGGGCCAGACCGGTGATGTCCAGGCCCTCGTCGGCGCTGCGGCTGATCGAGGAGATGATCGCATCCAGGTTCATGCCCATGTCGCCATCGACAGTGAAGGTGAAGCGGTCAGCAAAGGTGTTCCCTTGGTTGTCCGCCTCGAAGGTGTCGCCGAAGAAGGCGCTGTTGTCGATCAGGTTCAGTGCCTGGGGCGAATTACCGATCACGTCCTGGGCCATCACGGCCGAAGAACCGAACGAAGCGGAAGCCAACACAATTGCAGCAATCAGAGATTTTTTCATTTCTTTCCTCGCATAGAATCAGCCGCGTCCTGCAGCCTGGGTTTCAAGTATCGGGGAACTTCATGCTAACAAAACAGCATGTAAAAGCACGCGGAACCCTGATTGGACAGGCAAGATCTGGTGCTTGTTCCAGCAGTCAAGACATTTCCGGTCAAACATGCGAACCAAGCGCTCTTCATAGGAGAAGGACGGTTTCGTGGGTTGTTGAGCAGAAAAGAATGCTGGGCTTGCTCAAAATGCGTCAGCGTAATCCTACAAAAAGAGAAGGGCGACTCCGGCGCAGAGGCCGCGCGACTTAAGTCCGTTTTAAAGAACGGAGGCGGGATATGGATGAGAGATGAGCGCTTTTGCCGAGTTTGCCAAAGCCGGTGCGGATGTTCGCGGCGGGATGACTGCAGTTGCGGGCCGAGAGGGGAAGGTGGAATCGGAATGCACCGTTATGCTTTCCGACGATAGAAAGAAAAATGGCCCAGAATCGCTTCTGAGCCATTTTCTTGAAGAAGTTGGTGCGGCTGGCAGGAATCGAACCCACGACCCCTTGGTTCGTAGCCAAGTACTCTATCCAGCTGAGCTACAGCCGCCCGAGGCACGCATTATAGCAGCACCTGGCGAATTGGCAAACACCTCAGGGTATGCGTGGTGTGGCATTTCTTCGGGTGGCGGACTCGGCGACTTCCCTTGCCATCGCGGCCTGCTCGGCGCGGCGCAGCTCGGCATCGTCGCGGCAGCCGTCGAGGGAATGGGCGTCGACGTCGATCGGGCCGTACCATTCGCGCACGCGGCCGAATCCGCCGGTGCGGCGCAGCCAGGCGCGCCCGGCTTGGCGGTCGACGAACAGCGTGTTGCGGAATCCGTCGCTGGTCAGGGCTGAATCAGTTAGGGTGAACTGGAGGAAAGAGGGGGCGGCGTTCGCGGTTGTCCGGGGAGGCGGGGACAGGATGCCACCGTCGCTGATGCCGTAGCGGTCGATGACGGCTTTCGAGAGAGGGCAGGCGGAGGCGTTGCCGGCGAGGAGGATCAGAATGAGGACAGCAGCGCTTTTCATGCGGGGAACGGTTCTCATGAAAGGGATGAGTCGATCGTAGCAGAATGCTTGGCGTGAACATGCACGCATTTCCACGGGCCGGTCAACGTGTGGCGGGGACTGAAAAACCGGTCCGCAACGAAAAAAGGGACCAGATTTTTCAATCTGATCCCTCATATTCTTGGTGCGGCTGGCAGGAATCGAACCCACGACCCCTTGGTTCGTAGCCAAGTACTCTATCCAGCTGAGCTACAGCCGCCCGATGGACCCATTATAGCAGGGCTTCGCTTGTTGGCAAAGCCTCATTGTTACATGGGTATTTCATGGAGGGCCCACAACGAAAAAAGGGACCAGATCTTTCAATCTGGTCCCTCATATTCTTGGTGCGGCTGGCAGGAATCGAACCCACGACCCCTTGGTTCGTAGCCAAGTACTCTATCCAGCTGAGCTACAGCCGCCCGATGCGCGCATTATAGCAGGGCTTTGTGTGTTGGCAAAGCCTCATCGTTATGTGGTCATTTCACCATGTACCCAGGATGAAAAAAGGGACCAGATCTTGCAATCTGGTCCCTCATATTCTTGGTGCGGCTGGCAGGAATCGAACCCACGACCCCTTGGTTCGTAGCCAAGTACTCTATCCAGCTGAGCTACAGCCGCCCGATGCACGCATTATAGCAGCGCGATTCCATTTTCGTAAGCCTCAATTTTTTCCATAGGCAAACAAGCTCTGGTAGATTACGCGGGTCGATCCAGCTGGAACCACTATGTCCGCCTTGTATACGGGCCCCCGATCCGCCCCGGCCGCCGCGCTCCTGGCGCTCCTGATGCTCTTCTCGATCTGGTGCGCCCCCACCCACGCCGCTCCGCGCACCCTGCGCTTCGAACGCCTGTCGGTGGAGCAAGGCCTGTCGCAGCAATCGGTGCTGAGCATCCTGCAGGACCGGCGCGGCTTCATGTGGTTCGGCACCCAGGCCGGCCTGAACCGCTACGATGGCTACCGCATCACCACCTGGCGCAACGACCCGGACAACCCCGACAGCATCCCCGACAACTATGTGAACGCGTCCTACGAGGACGCCCAGGGCCGCCTGTGGTTCGGCACCAAGGGCGGCCTGGCGCGTTTCGACGGCGCCAGCGGCAAGTTCCTGCGCTACGCCGCGCCCGACGAGGCGAGCCGGCGCGCCGGCAACCGCAGCGTGCTGGCGATCGTGCCCGCGCCGGGCGGCGGCCTGTGGCTGGCCACCGGCGACGGCCTGCTGCACGTCGACCCCGACAGCGGCCGGGTGCGCGCCTACCGCCACGACCCGAACGACCCGCAGAGCCTGGGCGACGACCGCGTCAACGCCCTGGCCCTGGACGGCAAGGGCAACCTGTGGATCGGCACCGGGGCCGGCCTGGACCGCCTGGCGCCCGGCGCCGCCCGCTTCGAGCACCACGTGGTCCACGCCCACGACCCGCAGCGCAACACCGTGCTGT
Organism: Massilia phyllostachyos; assembly: GCF_021044825.1. Classification (GTDB taxonomy): domain Bacteria; phylum Pseudomonadota; class Gammaproteobacteria; order Burkholderiales; family Burkholderiaceae_D; genus Telluria; species Telluria phyllostachyos. The sequence goes on from NZ_JAJNOC010000002.1 coordinate 413,449, forward strand.
CGCTGTCGATGGGCCCGCGCGATACGCTCTGGATCGGCACCGCCGCCGGCCTCGAAGCCTGGCGCCTGGGCCAGGGCGCGCCCGAGCGCCGGCGCCTGGGCGAGGAAGAGGGCATCGGCGAGGTGCGCGTGCTCTCCCTCTACCACGACGGCGGCGGCACGCTGTGGGTCGGCACCGACCAGGATGGCCTGAAGTGGCTCGACCCGTCCAACGGGCGCTTCCTCACCTACCGCAACGACCCCGCCGACCAGCACACGCTGGCCGACAACCAGGTCAGTGCGGTGCTGGTCGACCGCACCGGCACCCTGTGGGCCGGCGCCCAGTACGGCGGCGTGAGCCGCACCGACCTGGCCAGCGGCGGCTTCGTGCGCTATGCCGGCGCCGAGGGCCTGGCGCGCGCCAAGGTGCGCGCCATCGTCGAGGAGCCGGGCGGCGCGCTGTGGATCGGCACCACCGGCGACGGCCTGCTGCGCGTCGAGCGGCCGGGCTGGCGCATCGAGCGCTTCCCCGACAAGAAGGGGCCGGGCGACCTGGTGACCGCGCTGGCGGTGGCGCGCGGGCGCACCTGGATCGGCACCCCGACCGGCCTGCTCTGGCGCGACGCCGCCGGCGGCTTCAACACGGTGCCGCTCGGCGCCGCGCCGGGCGCGAGCTACGTCCAGGCGATCCACGCCGGCCGCAGCGGCACGCTGTGGATCGCCACCCGCGGCGGCCTGGCCGCGCTGGCGCCCGGGGCGACGGCGGTGCGCAGCTGGCGCCACGAGTCCGGCAACCCGGCGACGCTGGGCGAAAACTACTGCTTCGCGGTGCTGGAAGACCGCCGCGGCATCGTCTGGATCGGCACCGAGAACGGCCTGGAACGCTACGACCCGGCCACGGGCGTCTTCACCCGCTACCGCCACGAGGGCGCCAACCCGGCCGGCCTGCGCCACAGCCGCGTGTATTACCTGATGGAGTCGGCGCGCGGCGAGCTGTGGGTCGGCACCGCCGGCGGCCTGCACCGGATGGAAGACAAGGATGGCGCCGCGCGCTTTCGCTACTACCCCTTCAACCGCGCGCGCGAAGCGCTGGCGATCGGCGCGGTGCTGGAAGACCGCCAGGGCATCCTGTGGGCCAGCACCACCGCCGGCATCACCCGGCTCGACCCGGCCAGCGGCCAGGCCAAGAACTACAGCGCCAAGGACGGGCTGGTGGACGGCGCCTATTTCGTCGGGGCCGGCCTGCGCGCCGCCGACGGCGAGCTGTATTTCGGCGGCGTGAAGGGCATGACCTCGTTCCAGCCGGACGCGGTGCGCGACAATCCCTTCCCGCCCAAGGTGGCGATCACCGATTTCCTGGTGCTGAACCGCTCGCGCGGCATCCCCGACCTGCACGAACGGCCCCAGCTCGACCTGTCGTGGAAGGACGCCGTCTTCACCTTCGAATTCGCGGCCCTGCATTACGCCGATCCCGACGCCAACCGCTACGCCTACCAGCTCGACGGCTTCGACAGCGGCTGGGTCGAAGCCGATGCGCGCCGGCGCTTCGCCACCTACACCAACCTCGACCCCGGCGCCTACATATTCCGGGTGCGCGCCGCCAACAAGGACGGCGTGTGGAGTCCGGATGCGGCCACGCTGCGCATCACGATCGCGCCGCCGTTCTGGAAGACCTGGTGGTTCCGCCTGGCGGCGCTGCTGCTGCTCGCGGCCCTGTTCACGGCCGGCTACCGGCTGCGCATCCGCGCGCTAATCGGGCAGAAGGAACTGCTGGCGCGCGAAGTCGACGCCCGCACCGATGAACTGCGCCGCCAGAAGGAGTCGGCCGAGCGGCGCAAGCAGGAAGTCGAGGAGCAGAAGGAGGTGGTGGAGCAGGCGCACCGCAACATCGCGCAGCTGTCCGACATCGGCCGCACCCTGACCGCGAACCTCGACACCGACGCCATCATGCGCACCCTGTACGGCCACGTGGCGGCGCTGATGGATGCCAGCCTGTTCGCGGCGGTGCTGCGCCGGCCGGAACACGGCACCGTGGAATACGTGCACGCGGTGGTCGACGGCGCACTGGTCGAACGGTTCGAGGTCGCGGAAGACCCGCAGGCGCACCTGGCCTCCTGGTCGATCGCGCATGGCCGCGAAGTGCTGGAGAGCGACCTGGCGCGCACCCTGCCGGCCCAGCTGCAGGTCAAGTCGTCCAGCGCCCTGGCGTCGGCCTTGCCCTGCGCGGCGCGCGCCGGCATGCATCCGCGCTCGCTGCTGCTGGTGCCGGTGATGGTGGGCGCGCGCGTGCTCGGCGCCTTGAGCGTGCAGAGCCGCGCGCCGCAGGCCTACGGCCAGGTCCACCTCGACATGCTGGAGACCCTGGCGGCCTACGTCGGCGTGGCGATCGACAACGCGGCCGCCTACCGCCAGCTGAAGGATACCCAGGCCCAGCTCGCGGCCCAGGAAAAGCTGGCCTCGCTCGGCTCGCTGGTGGCCGGCGTGGCCCACGAACTCAACACACCGATCGGCAACAGCCTCCTGATGGCCAGCACCCTGCAGGAACGGACCGGCGAAGTCGCGGCGCGCTTCGACGCCGCCAACCTGCGCCGCTCGGAACTGGCCGACTATGTGGCGGCGTCGCTCGAGGCGACCAGCCTGATCCAGCGCAGCCTGCACAACGCCGCCGAACTGGTGAGCAGCTTCCGCCAGGTCTCGGTCGACCAGGCCAGTGCCCAGCGCCGCCGCTTCGAGCTGTCCCAGGCCTGCCAGGAAATCGCGGCGACCATGATGAACAAGGTGCGCCTGGCCGGCCACCGGCTCCAGTTGGCGGTGCCGGGCGGGATCGTCATGGACAGCTTCCCCGGCCCGCTCGGCCAGGTATTGATCAACTTCGTGAACAACGCGCTGCTGCACGCCTACGAGACGGCGGGCGGGTCGATGCTGCTGGAGGCGGCGCTGCTCGAGGGCGGGATGGTGCGCATCGTGTTCCGCGACGACGGCCGCGGCATCCCCGAGGAACACCAGGCGCGCATCTTCGACCCCTTCTTCACCACCCGCATGGGGCAGGGCGGCACCGGCCTTGGTTTGAACATCACGTGGAATATCGTCACCACCCTGCTGGGCGGGACGGTGCGGGTCGAGAGCCGCACCGGGCAAGGCACGGCCTTCATCCTGGAGCTGCCGCTGCGCGCGCCGGACACCCAGGCCGCGGCCGCATGAGCGCGGCTCAGACGACGACGTTGCGCGGCTGTCCGGCCGCCCAGGCTGCGATATTATCGACCAGCATATCCGCCAGGGTCTGCATCGCGCCGCCGCTGGCCCAGGCCACGTGCGGGGTCAGGATGAAGTTCGGCAGGCGCAGGCCGAGCAGCGGGTTGTCGGGCGCCGGCGGCTCCTTGCTCAGCACGTCGAAGCCGGCTGCGATCGCCCCGGTGGCCAGCACATCGGCCAGCGCCGCCTCGTCGACCAGGCCGCCGCGTGCGGTATTGATCAGGATGGCGCCCAGCTTCATCAGGCCGAGTTCGCGCGCCCCCAGCATATGCCGGGTATCCGGCGTCAGCGGCAGGTGCAGGCTGACGACGCTGGAGGTCGCCAGCAGCTCGTCCAGCGGCAGGCGGGTCGCGTCGCCGTCGGCGAGCGGCGAGCGGGTGCTGGCCACCACTTCCATGCCGAAGGCGCGCCCGAGCTGCGCCACCTTGCGCCCCAGCGCGCCGTAGCCGACGATGCCGAGGCGCTCTCCCGCCAGGTCGCCGATCGGATGGTCGAGCAGGCAGAAGCGGCTCGAGCGTTCCCAGCGGCCGGCCTCGACGTCGGCCATGTACGCGCGCAGGTTGCGGCGCAGCGCGAGGATCAGGGCGAAGGTGTGCTCGGGGACCGAGACCACCGAGTAGTCGCGGATATTCGACACCACGATGCCGCGCGCGCGGCAAGCCTCGAGATCGACGTTGTCGGTGCCGGTGGCGGCGATCGCCACCATCTTCAGGTCCGGCAGCTGCTCCAACGCCGCGGCGCGCAGCGGCACCTTGTTGCTGACGGCGACAGTCGCGCCCTGCAAACGCGCCACCACTTCGTCCTCGCGGGTGCCGGCGTAGTTGACCCAGTCGTGCGGGAAGGGCAGGTCGCGCAGGCGGGCTTGCAGGCTGTCGCGGTCGAGGAAGACGATTCTATGCATGGCGGCTCACGGGTATGGAGAAAGCAACCATCGCATTGTAGTCGCCCAATGAAAAAAGACAGGGACTTGCCCTGTCTTTTTGGTATATGGGGGCCTGGCGGCGTTTATTTGTGGGCGTTGGCGGTGGTCATGCCGTCGGCCTTGGCTTCCGCCTTGTCGGCCTTGGCTTCGGCTTTCTTCTCGGCCGCGTCCTTCTTCGCCTTGGCCTTGTCCTTGGCGGCATCGGCCTTGGCTTCGGCGACGTCTTCCTTGGCCTCGGCCTGGGCCTTGGCTACCTTGGCATCCGCCTTGGCGGCTTTCTTCTCCTGCTTGGCGTCGGCCTTGGCGACCTTTTCGGTGGCTTTCGCATCGGCCTTGGTATCGGCGGTCTGTGCAAACGCGGAGGCTGCGAACAGGCCGGCGATCAGGGTAGCGACGATTTTGCGCATAGCGTTTCCTCTTCAGGTTAAGTAGTAGCTGGGACGTTCCCGTGCTACTGAGCCATCAACGCGGCAGGAAAACACCGGGTTGACGGTATTTACAAACGCTTACAAGTCCGGCAACACGGTTAGCTGGCGTACAGTCGCGTCCTCCTCGATCGGCCTACACTTTTCCCACACCGACAGCCGGGAGGGGCCATGCCAGACGCGCTCAAACTGTATAAAGCAAAGCGCAATTTCGCCGTCACCCCGGAGCCTGCCGAAGGCGGCACGCCCGGGACGGAGGCGCTGACCTTCGTCATCCAGAAGCACTGGGCCACGCGCCTGCACTACGATTTCCGCCTGGAGCTCGACGGCGCCATGAAGAGCTGGGCCGTGCCCAAGGGCCCCAGCTACGACACCCACGACAAGCGCATGGCGGTGCACGTCGAGGACCACCCGATCTCGTACTCCGACTTCGAAGGCACGATCCCGCCCAAGCAGTACGGCGCGGGCAAGGTCATCATCTGGGACAAGGGCACCTGGACCCCGATCGGCGACCCGCACGAAGGCTACCGCAAGGGCAACCTGAAGTTCGAGATCCACGGCCACAAGATGCAGGGACGCTGGGTGCTGGTGCGCATGAAGGGCCGCGGCGAGAAGCAGGAAGCGTGGCTGCTCATCAAGGAGAACGACGAGTACGCGAAGTCGGCCGAGGAATTCTCGGTGGTGGACGAGATGCCGGACAGCGTCAAGGACCTGCCGATGCCCAAGCGCGGGCGCGGCAAAGTGGCGGCGCTGAAGGCGCAAGCCGAGGTCGAGGCGCCGCGCAAGCCGGCGCGCAAGAGCGCGGCCAAGCCGGCGGCCAAAGCCGCGGCAAAACCCGCCGCCAAGCGCGCGAAGAAGGCCGAACCCGGCATGCCCGAAGGCGCCAAGAAGGCCAGGCTGCCCGAGGAATTCACGCCCGAACTGGCAACCCTGGTCGACAGCGCGCCGCTCGACCCGGCCGAGTGGGTGTTCGAAGTCAAGTTCGACGGCTACCGCATGCTGGCGCGCGTCGAGAAGGGCGAAGTGCGCCTGATCACCCGCAACGCCAATGACTGGACCGACAAGCTGCTGCCGCTGAAGGAAGAGCTGGAGGGGATGGGTCTGCCGGACGGCTGGTACGACGGCGAGATCGTGGTGCACGACGAACAGGGCAGGCCCAACTTCGGCCTGCTGCAGCTGGCCTTCGACGGCGTCCGCACGGCCGACATCCAGTACTTCCTGTTCGACATCCCCTACTGCGGCGGCTACGACCTGCGCGACGTCCCGCTGGTCGAGCGCCGCGCGGCGCTGGAAGCCATCCTCGAGGGCGCGAAGTCGGAGCGGGTGCGCTTCTCCGCCGAATTCGGCGACAAGCCGGACGAGCTGGTGGTGGCCGCCTGCCGCATCGGACTGGAAGGCGTGATCGGCAAGCGGCGCGACTCGCGCTACGTGTCGCGCCGCTCGCCCGAGTGGATCAAGCTCAAGTGCGGCCTGCGCCAGGAATTCGTGATCGGCGGCTGGACCGACCCAAAGGGTTCGCGCAAGGGCATCGGTTCGCTCCTGCTCGGCACCTACGACCGCGAGGGCGTGCTGCGCTATGCGGGCAACGTCGGCTCCGGCTTCAACCACGCCTCCCTGAAGGACATCCGCGAGCGCCTGGAAGCCCTGGCGGCGGACGAGAGCCCGTTCCCGCCGCGCGCGGTGCCGGGACGCCAGCACCACTGGGTCAAGCCGACCCTGGTGGCCGAGGTGAGCTTCTCGGAATGGACCAGCGCCGGCGCGGTGCGCCACCCGGTGTTCCAGGGCCTGCGCGAGGACAAGCCGGCCAAAGGCATCACGCGCGAGGAGCCGCGCCACATCGATGATGTCGACAAACCGGCGCTGGCCGACGCCCCCGTGTCGCCCCCACCCGCGGGCCTGCACGGCAAGCTGCCCGACACCCTGCGCGTGACCAATCCGGACCGCGTGATCGACCCGTCCAGCGGCGCCACCAAGCTGGACGTGATCCGCTACTACGCGCTGGTGGGGGAGCTCATGATGGAGCACCTCAAGCGCCGCCCGGTGACCCTGGTGCGCGCGCCGGCCGGCATCGGCGCGGAGCTGGTGTTCCAGAAGCACGCCGACGTCAAGAAGCTGCCGGGCGTGAAGCAGATGGATGCGGCGCTCGACCCGAGCAATCCGCCGATGCTGGAAATCGCCGGCGTCGAGGGCATCCTCTCGGTGGCGCAGTGGAATGCGATCGAGATCCATACCCAGAACGCGGTCGCGAAAACCTACGAACAGCCGGACCGCATGGTGTTCGACCTCGACCCGGGCGAGGGCGTGGAGTGGAAGGCGATGCAGGAAGCGGCCCAGATCATGCGCGCCTTCCTCGACGAACTGGGGCTGCCCTCATTCCTCAAGACCAGCGGCGGCAAGGGCCTGCACGTGGTGGTGCCGGTGAAGCCCGAATACGGCTGGGACACCGTGAAAGCCTTCTCGCAAGCCATCGTGCGCCACCTGGCCGGGACGCTGCCGGAGCGCTTCGCCTTCAAGAGCGGCCCGAAGAACCGGGTCGGCAAGATCTTCATCGACTACCTGCGCAACGGCCGCGGCGCCACCACCATCTGCGCCTGGGCCGCACGCGCCCGGCCGGGGCTGGGGATCTCGGTGCCGCTGGAGTGGGATGAGCTGATGGCGCTGAAGTCGAGCGCGCAGTGGACGGTAATGAATGTGCATACGCGGCTGGACAAGGGGAATGATCCGTGGAGCGGGTATGCGAAGGCGGGGAAGGGGATGACGAAGGCGATGAAGGTGTTGGGGTTTGAGGAGGAGTGACGGCTGCTCGCAGAAAATTGGGTTCCCGCGAAGGCGGGAACCCAAGTTCGTGCAGCAGCCTCCAACCTATCCTTTAATCGACATTCCGCCCCAACACCTTCAACGCCTCCCGCACCCCACGCCCATACGCCGGATCCGCCTTGTCAAACTGCCGCAACTGCCGCAGCACGATATCCTCGTCCACCGTAGACAGCGCCCCCGCCAGGTTGTCACACAAATTCTGCCGCTCCTGCGCCGTCATCAGCCGGAACAGATTCCCCGCCTGCGTGTAATCATCCTCCATCCCGCGAAAATCGTAGCGCCCCGCATCGTCGCTGATCGGCAACTCCGGCTCCCCATGCCCCATGCCCAGCGCCCCGCGCCCCACCGAGTCGATCGTCGCATAGTTGCGCGCCGCGCCGCCGTTGGCGATCGCCATCGCCCCATCGCGCTGCTGGTTGTGGAAAGGGCAGCGCGGGGCGTTCACCGGCAGGTGCTGGTGGTTGGTGCCGACGCGGTAGAGCTGGGCGTCGTGGTAGGCGAACAGGCGGCCCTGCAGCATCTTGTCGGGCGAGTAACCCATGCCCGGCGGGACGTTGGCGGGCGAGAACGCGGCCTGCTCGACTTCGGCGTGGTAATTGTCCGGGTTGCGGTTCAGTTCCAGCAGGCCGACGGTGACCAGGGGGAAGTCGCGGTGCGGCCAGACCTTGGTCAGGTCGAACGGGTTCCAGCCGGTGCGCTGCTCCCAGTCGGCCAGCTGCTGCTCGGTCGCCACCTGCACCTTCACGTCCCACTGCGGGTAGTCCTGGCGTGCGATCGCCTCGAACAGGTCGCGCTGGGCGTGGTCGGGCGCGGCGCCGGCCAGCAGGACCGCTTCGGCGGCGCTCAGGTTCCTGATGCCCTGGCGGGTCTTGAAGTGCCACTTCACGTAGACCCGCTCGCCCGCCGCGTTGATCAGGCTATAGGTGTGGCTGCCGAAACCGTCCATGTGGCGGTAGCCGTCCGGGGTGCCGCGGCTTGAAAACAGGATCGTCACCTGGTGCAGGCTTTCCGGCGCCTGGCTCCAGAAGTCGAACATCATGTTGGCCGACTTCAGGTTGGTCTGCGGGTCGCGCTTCTGGGTGTGGATGAAGTCCGGGAACTTGATCGGGTCCTTGATGAAGAACACCGGCGTGTTGTTGCCGACCAGGTCCCAGTTGCCTTCCTCGGTATAGAAGCGCAGGGCGAAGCCGCGCGGGTCGCGTTCGGTGTCGGCGCTGCCTTTTTCGCCGCCGACGGTCGAGAAGCGCAGGAATACCGGGGTCTGCTTGCCGACTTCGTCGAACAGCTTGGCTTTCGTATGGTGGCGCAGGTCGTTGGTGACGGTGAAGGTGCCGTAGGCGCCCGAGCCTTTGGCGTGCACGACGCGCTCGGGGATGCGTTCGCGGTTGAAGTGCTGCAGCTTCTCGATCAGGTGGAAGTCCTGCAGCAGCAGTGGGCCGCGCGGGCCGGCGCTGAGCGAATTCTGGTTGTCGGCGACCGGGATGCCGGAGGCGGTGGTCAGGCGGGGTTGGCGCATCGGGAATCTCCTCGTTTGTGTGCGAACTTGCAATGGAAGAGATTCTAGGTGCTGCAGAGCAATTAGGAAATTTGATTGATTTTATCAATTCAATAGTTTTTCATAATCCAGTCATCGCTGGCGCCGCCGAGTCGTCGTCGCGCTTGTCCATCCGCACCGACGGCAGGCGATCGACCGCGATCAGGCCCTCGGCCGCCGCATGCGCGGCCGCGAACACGCTGTCGGGGCACAGGACCAGCTGGATGCCGGTGGCGCTGACTTCCTCGATCAGGCGGTCCAGGGCGTCGATCCGCGCCGGGTCGGGATTCACGTTGCGGATGTAGATCATGCGCACCGCCCGCGGGTGGCGGCGCACCACCTCGGCGTAGATTTCCGGGTCCTGCTCGCCGCTGTCGCCGATCAATACGAACCGCAGGTCCGGATAGAAGCCGAGGATGCGCTCGATCTGCTCCAGCTTGTGGTTGCCGTGCTGGTTCAGCTTGAGCACCTGGCGCACGCTCAGCTCGCGCAGCAGCAGGGGGCCGAGCGGGATCTCCTGCAGCGCGAGGAAGTCGACCAGGGGGCCATACAGGTGCCAGGGGCTGCTCGAGACGTAGAACATCGGGTTGTCCTCGCTCCCGCCGGCGCCGTCGCGCAGCGCGCGGTAGAAGCCGGCCACGCCCTTGAAGGGCTTGCGGGTATGGTGGTTGGTGCGGGCCAGCATCAGGGCCATGTTCAGCTTGTTGGTGACGTTGGTCCACAGGACCGTGTCGTCGATGTCGCTGATGATGCCGAAGCGCGCCGTCGCCGCCGGCACGATCGCCTCGGCGTGCGCGCGCAGGGGCTGGCCGTCGGCTTGGATGTTGTCGGGGAAGCAGAGCTCCACCCGATGGCGGCCGGGCGCGAGTTCGCTGCCGAGTTCGAGGTCGAAGGAAAAGTAGCCGCCGTCGTCGGTGCGGGTCTCGGCGCTCGTCCCGCCCAGGCTCGCCACCACGCGCGCATCGGCCACCTCGTCGGATTCGAGGCGCTGGTACAGGGCCACCAGGTTGGCCCAGCCGCTGTCGGCCACGGTCTGTTCGCGAAAGCCGATCTCGTCGAGCAGGCGGCCCTTGAGCCAGATGCGGCGGCCGTTGCCGAAGCCAAGGTAGGGCACCGCCATCAGCGCGCGGCCGCGTTCGGGGGCGCGCAGGCGCCGCAGTGCGCCGCTGGCGAGCTGGCCGGCGGTGCGGGCCAGGCGCCGGCTCAACGGCGTGGTCGAGGTGACGGGTGCGCTGGCGGGCTGCATCTTCGCCGTCGACACCTGGGCGCGCGGGGCAGCGTGTTCGACCCAGGCGCTGCCCGTCTCGCCGCGGGTCAGGAGCAGGGCTTGCTGCACCTCGCGCGCATTGCCCGGATCGACCGCGGTCGCCATCACGTGCAGCGCGGCGCCGCTTTCGCGCAGGCGCGCGATTTCGTCTTCCGTCAGCAGGCCCGGATTGAGGAAGAGGGAAGTCTTGCCGAGGTCGACGCGCCGCGCGATGTCGTCGAAGCCGGCGCGCGTCAAGACGAGGAAGGGCATGGCGGTCTGGGGCATTGCATCGGTTCCGTTGTCAGGCATGGTGCAAGTATCGCAAAGGGCGCGCATTCTTTACGCACGCTAGCGCGCTGGCGGGGCAAAGGCGGGGCGCTCAGGCGTGCACGGCTGTTTTGAATGGCAGACTAGACTCCGATAATCCGAATCTATCAGGCACACCATGAACATCGTCTGCATCGCCTGGGGCTCCCTGCTGTGGAAACCCGGTCCCCTGAAGCTGGCCTCCGGCTGGCACCCCGGCGGGCCGCGCCTGCCGCTCGAATTCGTGCGCGACAGCGACGACAGCGCGGAAGTGGCGCTGGTGCTGTGCGAGGGCGCGCGCCCGCAAGCGACTTACTGGGCCTACCTGGCCACGCAGGATCTCGACGAAGCGCGCGCCATGGTCGGCGCGCGCGAAAAGATCACGCCGGCGCGGCCGGACTGGATCGGCAGCATCCCGGGCAAGGAGGGCGCGGAGGAAGATCCACGCATCGCCGCCTGGCTGCGCGCAAAGCGCATCGACGCCGCGGTCTGGACCGCGCTGCCGGCCAAGTCCAATGACACACCAAGCCGGGTGCCGAGCGCGCGCGAAGTGATCGCCATCCTCGACGCCATGCCGCCGGAGCAGCGCGCCGAGGCCGAGCGTTACGTGCGCTGCACGCCGGCGCACATCGATACCGCCTACCGCCGCGCAATCGAGGCGGCATTGGGCTGGCGCGCCGCGCGCGACGCCCACGTCACGCGGACCCGCTGACCTCCTTGCCGGCGCCGGAAGTGGCGGCGCTCCCGGTCTTCTCGTTCTTGAAGATGCCGCGCACATTGGTCACGAACAGCGCGCACTGCAGCGCGATCAGGGCCCAGGCCTTGTCGTGGATGCCCCAGGTGATCCACAGGATGTTACTGGCGATGAAGGTGCAGAAGCCGAACACGCGGCGGCGCGGATTGGTGGAGCCGATCAGGTAGGCGGCCAGCAGGGTGACCAGCATCGCCGGCCACTGGAGGAAGTCGATGAAGGCGTCCATCCGTCAGGCCGCCTTCCTGCGCCGCGCCGGGGCGGCGGCTTTGGCTGCCGGCTTGGCTGCGGCTTTCTTTGCAGCCGGTTTTGCAGCCGGTTTTGCAGCCGGCTTGGCCGCCGCCTTCGTGGCCGTCTTGCGCTTGGGCGCCGCGCCGCTGGCCGCGACCCGGTCGCTGCTGTGGCTCGCGGTCCTGCGGGTGCGCGGCGGCGCTTCCTCTTCCTCGTCGTCTTCCTCGGCGGCGGGGCGGCGCTTCTTCGGCGGCGGATCGTCGTCGTCATCGTCTTCTTCGTCGGCCGCGGCCTTGCCGGGCTTCTTGCCCAGGCTGGCCTGCAGCAGCGCGACCAGGTCGATGACCTTGCCGGTCTCGCGCTTGGTTTCGCCCTTTTCCGGCATGGTGATGGTCTTGGTCTGGTGCGCCTTGACCTTCTTCTCGATCATGGCCATCACGTCTTCGCGGTAGGTGTCGTGGTACTGTTCCGGGTCCCAGTCCTCGGCCATGCCCTGCACTAGGGCCATTGCCATCTTGAGTTCCTTGTCGGTGACGGCGACCTTCTTGTCGCTCTTCGCCGGGATCTTGAGGTCGCCCGCGTCGCGGATCTCGTCCGCATAGCGCAGCGTGTTCATGACGATGGTGTCGCCCACGCAGACCAGGGCCGCCAGGTGCTGCTTGACCCGGATGACCACGCGCGCGATGCCGATCTTGCCGGCCTTGCGCAGGGTCTCGCGCAGCAGGGCGTAGACCTTGTCGCCGCCCTTGCCGGGGGCGAGGTAGTAGGGCTGCTCGAAGTACAGCAGCGACACGTCCTCGGCATCCACAAAAGCCACGATGTCGATGGTCTGGGTCGCCTCCGGGTTGGCGCGCCGCAGGTCCTCGTCGGACAACACCACGTATTCGCCGCTGGTGTATTCGTAGCCCTTGACGATGTCGTCCCAGGAGACTTCCTTGCCGTTGCCCTTGTTGTAGCGCTTGAAGCCGACCGGCGAGAAATCGCGCCGGTCGAGCATGGTCAGGTCCAGCCCCTTGTTGTCGACGGCCGCATACATATCGACCGGAATGTGCACGAGGCCGAAACTGATGGCGCCTTTCCACATGCTGCGCGGCATAGGGGTCTCCTTATTCGCCGATCGAACCGGTCACCGGCAGGATGATGCCGGTGATGTAGCCCGAGCACACGGGCGAGGCCAGGAACACGTAGGCCGGCGACAGCTCTTCCGGCTGGGCCGCGCGCCCGAAGGTGGTGGCGGCGCCGAACTCCTTGATCTTCTCGGGCGACTGGTCGGCCGGGTTCAGCGGGGTCCAGACCGGGCCCGGGGCCACGCAGTTGACGCGGATGCCCTGGTCCAGCAGGTTCGCCGCCAGCGACATGGTGAAGGCGTGGATCGCGCCCTTGGTGCTCGAATAGTCGAGCAGCTGCTTCGAGCCTTTCAGGCCGGTCACCGAGCCGGTGTTGATGATCGAGGAACCGCGCTTCAGGTGCGGCAGGGCGGCGCGCGCCATGTGGAAGTAGCCGAAGATATTGGTGCGGAAGGTTTCTTCCAGGCGGTCTTCGGTGATGTCCAGCAGCGAGCTCGCGTGCTCCTGGAAGGCGGCGTTGTTGACCAGGATGTCGAGGCGCCCGAACTCGGCGACGACTTTTTCCACGGCCTCGTTGCAGAAGGCGACATCCTTGACGTCGCCGGGAATGGTGATGCAGCGGCGGCCCTCGGCCTCGATGCAGCGCTTCGTTTCCTGGGCGTCCTCGTGTTCGTTCAGGTACATCACGGCGACGTCGGCGCCTTCGCGCGCGAACAGCACCGCGACCGCGCGGCCGATGCCGGAATCGGCGCCGGTGACGATCGCGGTCATTCCCTGCAGCTTGCCGCTGCCCTTGTAGTGCTCGGCCATGAACTTCGGCTTGAGGTCCATCTGCGCCTCGAGACCCGGCTTGGCCAGGTGCTGCTCGGGGAAGGGCGGGGCAGGCTGGCGGATGCCGGTCTGCGCGGCGGAATCATCCGACTGCGCATTCTCCGCTTTCTGCATGCTGCCGTCCTTCTGGTCCTGGCGGCTCTGGATCGCCTTCTGCTTGTTCGCCACATCGTCCTGGTTTGCCATCGCTATGCTCCCATATTCGTTTGAATCGACCGGGAGAGTATTCACCCCCCACCCAGGGGGCGACAGTGCGCTCCCACACACTCGGGCGCAGTTTTACGCTACCTTGGCGAGTGGCTTTATGGCAAACTTGCCGGCGTTTTGTTCAGAATGTGTTCGTCAGGGAGAAAAGGATGTCTCAGCAGGAAGGTGGGCGAGCCCGTTCGGGCCTGTACCTCAACCCGGTCGGCCAGCGCCGCCTCGACTTCCAGCAGGCCTGCGGCGCGCTGTTCGACGGCCTGCGCGTGGCCGGCGGCATCGAGGAAGCGGCGGCGCTGCTGGATGCGCAGGCGCCTGGCGTCCTGGTGATCGACCTCGAACGCTTCGAGCCGGAAATCGACCTGCCGGCCCTGGGCGAACTGGTGGCGAAGCGCTGCGGCGCACCGGTGCTGGCGCTGTGCCCCTTCACCAATGCGCGCTGGCTGCCTGCCCTGATGGCTTACGGGCCGCTGGATTATGTGATCGTGCCGCTCGGGCTTGATGCGCTGGCGGACGAACTCGCGGCGCGCCTGGATGCGGGTTTTGCGCCCGTGCATGCGCCGACGCCCGTCGAAGAAGACCTGGCGGCGCTGCTGGCGGTGCGCTCCAGCGCCCAGCAGGCCCTGTTGGAGGCGGACGACGCCATCCGCTTCGGCGAACGCCTGTGCGCCGCGCTCCTGACCTGGCCCGGCGTGGTGCACGCGGCGATGTTCCAGCTGTGCGAAGGGAAGGACCTGCGCCTGGAAGCGCAATGCGGCCAGCAGCTGGCGCAAGCCGGCGCGCGCGGCCTGGACCTGGCGGCGCTGCTGGGCCGCGGCGAGCGCCTGCTGCAGTCGCCGCTGCGCCACGCCTTCCCGGGCCTGCTGGCGGCGGCCGGCGGCGAGACCGCGCTGCTCGACGCGCCGGAAAAGGCCGGCGAAGCGGCGCTGGCCGAGGCCCTGCACGCGCACGGCGTCGCGATGGTGGTCGGCCTGCCGATTCCGGCGTCGGGACCGGGCGCGCCGCGCGGTTCGCTGAGCCTGATGTTCGGCGCGCGCCATACCTTCTCGCGGGCGCAACTGGCGGCCTTCGACGACCTGGCGCAGCTGGCCGCCTTCGGCCTGCGCACCGCGGAGCTGATGCGCGAAAGCGAGGCGCTGCTCGGGCGCGTGACCCAGCTGGCCACGCTCGACGCCCTGACCGGCGTGGCCAACCGCCGCCATGGCGAATTCCTGATGGAGCAGGAGATCAAGCGCGCGCGCCGCTACCGCGTGCCGCTGGCCCTGATCGCCTTCGACATCGACCGCTTCCGCAACATCAACGACAGCTTCGGCCACCCGGTCGGCGACGTCGCGCTGCGCACCGTGGCCGACACCGCGCGCGCCCTGCTGCGCTCGAGCGACGTGCTGGTGCGCTCGGGCGGCGAGGAATTCCAGGTGATCGCGCCGCACACCAGCGCGATCGACGGCCTCAAGATGGCCGAGAAGCTGCGCGCCGCCATCGAGGCGACCGAGATTCCGGGGTGCGATCACGTGACCATCAGCCTCGGCGTGGCGCAGCTGGGCGAGACCGAATCGGGCGACTCCCTGGCGGTACGTGTCAATGCCGCGCTGGCGCGGGCCAAGCGGGCCGGGCGCAACTGCGTCGAGCTGGCAATGGGGTAGAGTGGTCGGCCGTACGCCCTGCCGCGATGTGGTAGGCTGGCGGCTTTTCTAGTCAGCAATACTTATGCTCCTCTGGCTGCGGCACTACCGGCGCGCGATGCTGCCCGGCGATATCAGCGCCGGCATCGTCGTCGCCATGATGATGATCCCGCAAGGCATGGCCTATGCCATGGTGGCGGGGCTGCCGCCGGTGGTCGGCATCTACGCCAGCATCGCGCCGCCGCTGCTGTATGCGCTGTTCGGCACCAGCAGCACCCAGTCGATCGGGCCGATGGCCATCATCTCGCTCATGACCGCCTCGACCCTGGCGCCGCTGGCCGCGCCCGGCAGCGCGCTGCATGGCGTGCTGGCGGCGCAGCTGGCGCTGATGTCGGGCGCGGTGCTGCTGGCCTGCGGCCTGCTGCGCATCGGCTTTCTCGCCAACTTCTTCTCGCGTCCCGTGATGAGCGGCTTCACCATCGGCTCGGCGATCCTGATCACCTGGGGCCAGCTGCCGGCGCTGCTGGGCGGCGCGCTGCCCCACGTGCATGCGCCGAGCGCGCTGCTGGGCGTGGGCGCGCTGGCGCTGCTGGTGTGGGCGCGCCAGTGGATGGCGGCGACCCTGCGCCGCCTGAAGATTCCCGCCGTCGCGGCCGACATCGGCGCCAAGCTGGCGCCGATGGCCGTGGTGCTCGGTTCGCTGGCGCTGGTCAGCGGCCTCGGACTGGACGCCCGGGGCGTGGCCACCACCGGCGAGGTCGGGGCCGGTCTGCCGCACCTGAACCTGGCAACCTCGAGCGCGCACTGGCAGGCGCTGCTGCAGCCGGCGCTCCTGATCGGTTTCATGATCTTCCTGATCAGCATGTCGGGCGCCCAGACCCTGGCGCTCAAGCGCGGCGAGAAGCTGGCCAGCAATGCCGAGCTGCTCGGGCTGGGCGCGGCGAACATCGGCAGCGCCCTGAGCGGCGGCTTTCCGGTCACCGGCAGCATCTCGCGCTCGGCGGTCAACTTCGCGGCCGGGGCCAATACCCAGCTCGCCAGCGTCGTCACGGCGCTGCTGCTGGGCGTGGCGCTGGTGGCGCCCAACGGCTGGCTGGCGCTGTTGCCGCTGCCGGTGCTGGCCGCGACCATCATCGTCGCGGTGCTGACCCTGGTCGACCTGTCGCTGCTGCGCACCGCCTGGCGCTACGACCGCGCCGACGCCGCGGCGCTGCTGGCGACCGCGGCCGGCGTGCTGGCCCTCGGCGTGGAGGCGGGTGTGGTGGTCGGGGTGGCGCTGTCGATGGGGGCGCTGATCTGGCGCGCCAGCCGGCCGCACATCGCGGTGCTGGGCCGCATCGCGGGCACCGAGCACTTCCGCAACATCGACCGCTATTCGGCGGCGACCGCGCCCGGCCTCATGATGTTGCGGGTCGACGCCGGGCTGTTCTTCGGGAACGTGGAAGCGGTGAACGAGCGTATCGAGGAGGAACTGGCGGCGCATCCGGACACGCGGCACCTGGTGCTGGTGCTGTCGGCGGTGAATGCGATCGATACCTCGGCGCTGTTCGGGCTGAAGGAGCTGAACGCTTCGCTGCGGGCGCGCGGGGTGCTGCTGCACCTGGCGGAAGTGAAGGGGCCGGTGATGGACAGGCTCAAGGAGAGTGACCTGTTGCAGTCGCTGAGCGGGCGGCTCTATCTGAGTGCGGCGATGGCGTGGGACGATCTGGTCGAGTAGACGCCATGTCGGGTGGGCGGAGGACCGCCCACCCGACGACCCCGGCCGTATTCAAGCGCGGCGGCGTTGCGGTTCCGACGGGTCGCGCGGGGGTGCCAGCTTGATCGGGGCGGCCTGGTCGGGGTAGAGGCCCTGGCGGCCTTCGTAGACGGCGGCGATGGCGGCCATGTCCTGCTCCTGGTCGCCGCTCAGGGTGAGGGTGTCGGCCACGCTCAGCACCTTGGCGCGGTAGTCGATGTACACCAGCAGCAGGGGCACCCTGGCGGTCGTGGCGAGGTGGTAGAAGCCGCTCTTCCAGTGCGGGCGGTAGCTGCGCGTGCCTTCCGGCGTGATCGCGATCCAGCACCATTTCTCGTCCAGCATGGTCTGGGCCAGCTGGCGGGTCGCGCCCATCGAGGCGCGGCGGTCGATCGCGATGCCGCCCCAGTAGCGCATGATGGCGCCCATCGGGCCGCGGAACAGCGAGTCCTTGGCGATCCAGCGGAATTTCAGGCCCAGCGCCCATTTGCCCAGCAGGCCGATGGGGAAGTCCCAGTTCGAGGTGTGCGGGTAGACCACCGCGATGCCGTGCGGTCCCGGCAGCGGCTTGTAGCGCAGCGTCCACCCGGCCAGGTTCAGCAGGCGCAGGGCGGTGCGCTGGCTCCAGGTCGGCAGGGCGCTCGGCCGCAGCGTGAAATCGTCCATCAATTCTCCGTCACTGTCTCTATTGTTGTTCTGCTATTTCCGCTTTCTGCGGAAAAATGAGCGTGGAATTCTATAGCGCTAGAGAAAGACGAACAAGGAAAAAAGCTGGTGCCAGTCATGAGCTGTGGTTATCATGCCGCCAAATAAATTCCAACATCGTGGCGCATTTTTCCCAATATTGACGAGCTTACATCAGATGGATATCACGATTTACCATAACGCGCGCTGCGGCACGTCCCGCAATACCCTGGCCGCCATCCGCGGCGCCGGCCACGAGCCGCAGGTCGTCGATTATCTCGCCCACCCGCCGTCGCGCGAACAATTGCGCGAGATGATCGCCGCCGCCGGCCTCGGCGTACGCGACGCGATCCGCGGCAAGGAAGCGGTGTATGCGGAGCTTGGGCTGGACGGCGTCGACGACGAGGCCTTGCTGGATGCGATGGTCGCCCATCCGATCCTGATCAACCGGCCCTTCGTGGTGACGCCGAAAGGCGTGCGCCTGTGCCGTCCCTTCGAGCGGGTGCACGAGATCCTGTAGGCGCCGCGGCGCGTGCGAACTGCGATCTGCCGCGGCAAGACGCGGGGATCGCTAGGGTGAGGACTGCGGCAGCCCGGCCGGCCCCGGCCCGTCATGCGGCACGGCGCCGATATCCGGCTGTCGGGCCGAATGCAGCGCCACCGCATCGGTCGCCGCCGGCGGCAAGCCCTTGCCGATCGCGGGCGAGCCGGGCCGCAGGCGGAAATCCGGCACGGGCTGGTTGCGGTGGTAGTCGGCGAACAGCGGCGCGGCACTGACGGTGCCGGTGTGCTGCCGCCCCGGCGACAGCTGCCAGTCGCCGCCCGGGTTCTGGTAGACCAGGTTGTGGCGGTAGCTCAGGTTGGGCCCGGTCGCCCCCTGTTCGACGATGCCCTGGGCGTTGTCGAACACGATGTTGTTCACCGTGTGGGTGTGGTCGTTCGGCCCCTTGCCGTGATAGTAGTCGCCGCCGCCCACGAAGATGCCGATGCCGGACGCGGCCACCGTGTTGCCGCGGATGGTCACGTGGCTGGCGTCGTGCCACAGGTGGATGCCGCTGCCCGAGGCGCGGTAGATGATGTTGTCGCGTACGTTGGCCGTGGTGCTGACGTAGATGCCGTGCATGGTGCGGCAGTCGGGCGGGCCGACGTCGTGCACGTGGTTGCCGGCGACGTCGCCGTCGACGCCCTTGTAGTAGCCGTCCACCCCGATGCCGGCCCCGCCGCGCGGCTCGCAGGGCACGTCGGTGCCGATGTGGTGGACGTGGTTGTGGTGGATGCCGTTGTGCGAGCCGGCGTTGTAGATGCCGCTCAGCCATTTCATGCCGCTCTGGTACTGGGTGCCGTCGATCTCGAAGCCGACGATGTCGAGGTAGTTGGCGCGGTTGTCCCAGGCCGCCGGCTGGCGCGAGTCGAGCGGCGGCACCACCCGGGCGGCGCCGCGCTCGCTCGACTGGAACACGATGCGCGCCTCGGCGGTGCCGTGCGTGGTGGTGCGCACCCCGCCGAAATAGATGCCGGGGGCGACGTGCACGGTGGTGCCCGGGCTGGCCGCCTGCGCCGCCCGGGCCAGGGTGCGGAACGGTTCCTCGCGGGTGCCGGGGTTGCTGTCGGAACCGTTGGGCGCCACGTAGAGCTCGGTGCGCACCAGTTGCGGGATGACGAGGTCTTCCTGGCCGCCGTCGCGCAGGCGGCAGCCGCCCGGCAGCGCGGAGAACAGCAGCGCCAGCAGCGCTGCCGCCAGCCAGCCAGCCGTCAGGGCGGTGGCCCGGGCGCCGGGAGCGGCATGATCGGGTGTGCGCGGCATGTTTTCCTCGTGGCGGGGCGACCCTTCCAGTTTGACGCGGCACAAGCCGAAGGGGGGCTGCTTAGCTCAACGTCTTCCTTGAGCGTTCTCAACACGCCGCCTGGACAGTCAAGCCGCAGGCGCGCCGGTCGCCTGCGCCACCGCCGGCATGTAAGCCTCCAGGAATTCGGCCGGCATGCGGCGCGGACGGCCGCTGGCGATCTCGATGCAGACCAGGTCCCAGCGCCCGCGCAGCACGGTGGCGCCGTCGCTGTCGCGCTTGAGCTGGAAGCGCCGCTCCATCGCCAGTTTGCCGTCGCCGGCGACCAGCCAGGTCGCGAGGGTCAAGGCTTCGCCGAGCAGGGTCGGCAGCAGGTAGTCGTAGTCGCCGCGCCGGATCGCCATCGCGCGGTCGAGGCGCCGGTAGTCGTCCAGGGTGAGACCAAGATGGTGCGAGTGGGCCCAGCCGGCCTGCTCGCACCAGCGCACGTAGACGGCGTTGTTCGTGTGGTTCAGTCCGTCGATGTCGCCGGGCTGGGGCGTGACGGGGAGGGTGAAGGGGTGCGGGTAATCCCAATCCAAGTAGGGCCTCGTAATGCTGTGGCGCGGCGCGCGGCCGCCGGAAGCGCCATTGTACGGCGCGCCGGCCATCGGCGTGCTCAGGCGCCCCAGTCGAGTTCGACCATCAGCGCCTGGTGGTCCGACCCGCCTTCGCTGGCGTCGACCCGCACCCGCGTCACCCGTCCGGCCAGGTCGAAACTTCCTGTACACACAGCATGTCGAAACGACAGAAGCGGTCGAGGCATGCGATGATGCGGTCGATTTCGGTCGCGCCGTCCGGGCTGCGGCCGGACTGGATATTCCAGGTGACGAGCTTGAACATGAGGGATTCCTTTTGCAAGTGCCACAGGCTAGCGCGCACCGTTGGATGCCGGCTTGAAGCAGCGCAGGCGTGCGGGACGCCGGCGCTTTCTGGAGAAATTGCATGTTCACGATGATCCTGTTGCTCTACCTGCAGCAGCACCGCGATGTGATGTTGGAGAGCACCAGCTTGAAAGGAAGCTTTCAGACGAAAAAGGCTTGCGAGGCGGCGGCCGTGCGCCTGCGCGGGCCCTTGCCGACGCCGGACGGCTACGCGGCCGCCTGGCATGACGCGATCTGCATCCCGGTCAATCGCGGCGTGATCGTCAACGAGGGCAAGCCGGTGGACCTGGGCGCCTTGTTGAAGGATCGTCCGCCGGTCGTGTGCGAAGGCACCGGCGCCTGGCGCCGCGTCGCGGAGCTGTGCGCTCCGGCCAGTTCTTCGGGAAGCAAGCAGAACGGCGGCTAGTCGCCAATCCAGGTCGCCTGGCTCGGGCAGCGCACCTGGCCCGCGCCGCCTTCGGCGCCGCGCGAGTCGAACAGTTCCGCGCCGCCGCCTTCGGCCCCGCCGATCTTCGGCCGCACGAAGCCGCTGCTGCGGCAGAAGTACTTGCCGCCGCGGCGGAAGCGGTAGATGGTCTGGCCGTCGGGCGTGGTGTAGGAATCGGTCTTGATGGTGAGGCTGGTGTCGCGGTGGGCGCCTTCCAGGCCGCGCACGAAGCGGCCCCACGGCGTGTCGGGGTTTTGCGGCACCCCGGAGTTCCCCTTGCGCGCCTCGCGGTCGATGGCGACGGCGTCCTTTTTCGCGCGTCCGACCATGGCCTGCGCCGGGGTCTCGGCGGGCGCGGGAGCCGGGTCCTGCGCGAAGGGATCGGCCGCCAAGCGCTGCGGTTCCACAGGCACGGTGATGGCCTCGGGTTCCGGCAGCACGCGTGGCGCCGGTGCGCTGCGTTCGGCACGCGCGGCAGCGTTCACGGGCGGCGGTGGCGCCATGCGCGGCGCCGGTGTGGCGGGTCTTGGTGGGGGAAGGGGAATCAGGTCGAACACCCGTTCCTCACGGGTGTCGTACGCCGGCAGATGCGCGATCCGCCAGCTGGCGGCCAGCAGCAGGTGCAGGCCGAAGGTGAGCAGCAGCCCCCAGGTGGGCATGCGGCGCCGAAGCGCCGCCGGGCCGGTGTCGAGAACCAGCTGCCGCATCCAGTCCTTAGGACTTCGGCGCGGTGAGGGCCTGCTTGATCGCCACGCAGCGCTGGTCTTCCTGCAGCGTGTCGAGCAGCGAACGGCGGGTGCCGGCGCTCAGGTCCTTCATCGTGCCCGCGGCCTTGGTCAGGCGCGCCACGCTCTCCGGGGTGCAGCTGGCCGGGATCATGGTGCCCGCGTAGGTGCGCATGAAGACCGGGCCGGCCGCCTTGTCGATCGCCGGCAGCTTGGCCAGGCGCTCGTCCGCGGTCTGCTCGGCCAGCTTCTTCTGCTCGGCCGGATACATCGAACCCATCGCGGTGCGCAGGCGCGAGAACGGCAGCTTGGTCTGCAGGTCTTCGACCTTGGCCAGCCACTCGGCCTTCACCGCCGGGTCCGGACGGACCACGGTGGCGGCCAGCGCCGCGCCCTGGCCGGTGTCCGACTTGTCGCGCGCCTGTTCGGCTTCCAGCAAGCTTGCTGCGCCCTGGTAGTTGTAGCGGTTCAGGCGGTTGATGATGGCCCAGCGCTGGTCCTGGCCGATCTTGAGGCCCTCAAGGCCCTGGCCTTCGAGCATGCCGGCCAGGCGCGCCAGCGCCTCGGGGTTGCTCGACAGGCCGAGGTAGGCGCCGAACCAGCTGCGCTGGAAGCTGTCGTTGCCCTTGTTGGCAACCACGCCCTGCCAGGCCATGTCTTCGAGCTGCTTGCCGGTCTGCTTCGACCACGCATTGTCGATGCCCATCGCGTTGATATAGCCTTTCGAGCCGGCCACCTTGCCCAGCACGTCGCCGAGCAGGGTGTAGTCCTTCTCCTGCGGCGCATTGGCGAGAGCGACCTTGATGAAGTCGTTCAGCGGCAGCTTGGCGTCGCGCACGCCGTCCCACAGCGCCTGCCACAGCATAGCGCGCAGCAGCGGATCCTCGACGCCGGCCAGGGTGGTGCGTGCGGTTTCAAAACTGCGCTGGTCCAGGTTGACCTTCACGAAGCCCCAGTCCTGGTAGTTCGGGTAGACCATGTCGGGGCAGGCTGCGCCGACCAGGCCGGGCACATTGGTCTTCGCGCCCGAATAGGTGATCGGCACGTTCTTGTCGAGCACCAGCTTGCCGCCCACGCGCTTGAAGGCGGCGACCTGTACGCGCTGCTCGCGCAGGGTCGGCAGATCGCGGCTGGCAGCGGTCTGCTGCAGCGAGAAGGCGTTGATCTTGCCGGCCTTGCAGGTGTAATTGGCGGTGATGGTGTTCACGCCGGCCTGGTACAGCCAATCCTGGGTCCACTTCGACAGGTCGCGGTTGGCGGCCTGGCCCAGGCTGCCGATGAAGTCTTCCAGCTTCGCGTTCTGCCACGAGTACTTCACCAGGTAGTTGTGGACGCCCTTGCGGAACACTTCCTCGCCCAGCATGTGGCGCAGCTGCTTCAGGGTCGAGGCGCCCTTCGAGTAGGTGATCGCATCGATGTTGTCGAAGGCGTTGGCCGACGACGGCACCGGCACTTCGATCGGGTGGGTCGAGACCTTCTGGTCCTGGATGTAGGCGCCCTGCTTGTCCTGCTGGTAGAAGGACTGCCAGGCGTCCTTGAACTCGGTCGCTTCGGCGGTGGCCAGGGTCGCCATGAAGGAGGCGAAGCTTTCGTTCAGCCACAGGCCGTTCCACCACTTCATGGTGACCAGGTTGCCGAACCACTGGTGCGCCATCTCGTGCATGATGACTTCGGCCAGGCGCGATTTCTGCGCCGGGGTCATCTCGGATTTGTACAGGAAGCCGCCTTCGGCGAAGGTGATCGCGGCCGCGTTTTCCATCGCGCCGTACAGGAAGTCCGGCACCAGCAGCTGGTCGTATTTCTCGTACTGGTAAGGGATGCCGAAATAGTTGTCGAAGAAGGTCAGGCCGCTCTTGGTGTAGCGGAACCAGTCGGCCGGCGTGACTTGCTTGGCGACGGACTGGCGCGCGAACAGGCGCATCGGATACTTGCCGCTCTTGTCTTCCCACATCTGGTAAGGACCGGCGTGCAGCGAGAAGTTGTAGGGGCTCAGCTTCTTCGTCTTCGGGAAGGTCCAGCGCTTGGCGCCGGATGCGTCGGCCACGTTGGTTTCGCGGGTGGTGGTGATCACGTGCCAGTCGGCGGGGGCGCTCACGGTGACCGTATAGGTGGCCTTCAGGTCGGGCTGGTCGAACACCGCGAACATCTGGTGCGCGGCGGCCGGCTCGAAGTGCGAGTAGGTATAGACCTTGCCGTCGACCGGGTCGACCATGCGGTGCAGGCCTTCGCCGTTGGTGCTGTGCAGGCGCTCGTAGGCGATGCTGACGGTGTTCTTGCCCTTGACCAGGGTGTCGGCTGGCAGGGTGACGAACCAGTTGTTGTAGGTCGGCGTGACCTGCTTGCCGTTGATGGTTACCGACTTGACGGTCGCTTTATCCAGGTCGATGGTCAGCGCCGAGTCGGTGTCCTTCAGGTCGAAGGTGACGGTGCTGGTGCCGGCGAAGGTCTCCTTGCCGGTCAGGGTAAAGTCGAGCACGTAGTCCACGTTCGACACGCGCGCCGAGCGGGCGAACGCGTCTTCCTGCGACAGGTAGGCGTTCTCCGCGCGGGCCTGTGCGGGCGCGGCGTGGGCGGCGTTGATGGCGAAAGCGGATGCGACGGCCAAGGCCAGAACGCGGGGTGCGAGGTGTTTCACGTGGTCTCCTGGAGGACAGCGCGCTATTGGGTGCGCTAGAAAGAATCGCGCAAGAATAGCATGAGACAGCTGTCAACCACACCACATGCATATCACTTTGTAGGGTGAACGTACGGGGTGCAAGGAGAGGGTGGAGGATGGATTGCGAACTTGGGTTCCCGCCTGCGCGGGAAGTCGTAGGCCCCAGTGGGGCGTACGACGGTTTCTCGGCTAACGAATCAAGTTAGCGCATCAACTATCCACTGACCTGAAGACCGTCATTACCGCCACTGGCGGTAATGACTTCCCGCGCAGGCGGGATTCCAAGTTTGTATGCGTACAGCTAGCGTATCAAGCCAGCGCCGGATAGTCGATGTACCCTTCCGGCCCCGACCCATAGAACAGCTCCGGCTTCGGCGTATTGAGCGGCGCATCCTGCGCAAACCGCTGCGGCAGATCCGGGTTCGCGATGAACCACACGCCGAACGCCACCGCATCCGCCTCGCCCGACGCGATCAGCTGCTGCGCGCTTTCCTTGGTCAGCTTTTCGTTGGCGATGTACACGCCGCCGAATTCCTTCTTGATGTGCGCGCGCAGGCTGTCGTCGCCGATGGCTTCGCGGGCGCAGATGAACGCGATGCCGCGTTTGCCGAGTTCGCGCGCGACGTAGCCGAAGGTCTCGGCAGGGGTCGAGTCGCCCATGTCGTGCGCATCGCGGCGCGGGGCCAGGTGCATGCCGACGCGGTCGGCGCCCCAGACCTCGATGCAGGCGTCCGTCACTTCCAGCATCAGGCGCGCGCGGTTCTCGATCGAGCCGCCGTACTGATCGTTGCGCTGGTTGGTGGAATCCTGCAGGAACTGATCCAGCAGGTAGCCGTTGGCGCCGTGGACTTCGACGCCGTCGAAGCCGGCCTTCTTGGCGTTCTCGGCGCCCTTGCGGTAGGCGGCGACGATGCCCGGGATCTCGGACAGGTCGAGCGCGCGCGGGGTCGCGTAATTGCGCATCGGGCGCAGCAGGCTGACATGGCCCTTCGGCTGGATCGCGGACGGCGCGACCGGCAGTTCGCCGCCGAGGAATTCGGGGTCGGAGATGCGGCCCACGTGCCACAGCTGCAGGAAGATGCGCCCGCCCGCCTTGTGCACGGCGTCGGTGACGATCTTCCAGCCTTCGACCTGCTCGTCCGACCAGATGCCCGGGGTGTCGGCATAGCCCACGCCCATCGGGGTGACCGAGGTCGCTTCCGACAGGATCAGGCCGGCGCTGGCGCGCTGCACATAATATTCGGCCATCATCGCGTTCGGCACGCGTTCGCCGCCGGCGCGGGCGCGGGTCAGCGGGGCCATGATGATGCGGTTCGGCAGTTCGAGGGCGCCGACCTTCAGCGGGTCAAACATCGTAGTCATTGGGTGCTGCTCCTAAAGTCCGTCGTTTAATTGGTCGAGGAAGGCCTGGATGACCTCCTCGTTACGCTGGAAGAAGATGAACTGGCCGACGCGCTTGCCCGTCACCAGGCCCGCCTTGTGCAGGGTGGAAAGGTGGGCCGACACCGTCGACTGCGACAGGCCGGTGCGCTTGTCGATCAGGCCGCAGCAGACGCCGAGGTCGAGCGGGTGCTCCTGGTCCGCGAAATACTGCTGCGGGTCCTTGAGCCAGTGCAGGATCTGGCGCCGCACCGGGTTCGCCAGGGCCTTGTGGATCGCGTCGATGTCCATGTTCTTGCCTTTATATCGGGTTCTTTCGATCCGAATATCGTGATCTTACGATATATGCGGAAATCCTGCTGGCGGCGGCTATACTCGGTGCTTTTGCGTCGGAATGGGGAGTAGGAATGAGCTGGGTATATCTGTTCATCGCGGGGCTGCTGGAGGTGGCGTGGGCGGTCGGCCTGAAGTACACGAACGGCTTCACCAAGCTGATGCCGTCACTGTGGACCCTGCTGGCAATGCTGGGCAGCGTCGGCATGCTGGGCCTGGCCCTGCGCCAGCTGCCGCTCGGCACCGCCTACGCGGTCTGGACCGGCATCGGCACGGTCGGCACGGCGATCGCCGGCATGATCCTGCTGAACGAACCGGCCGGCGCCATGCGCCTGGGCGCGATCGCGATGATCGCCGCCGGGATCATCGCGTTGAAATTCCTGTCGCCGGGTTGAAGCGAAGGGCTTATTCGCGGCCGAACGCGGGGTTCGGACGGGTCATGTAATACCACTCCGAGTTGGCGGCCGCCTTCGCGTCCGGGAACAGGATGCGGCCGCTGAACTCCGCCTTCACCACGGTGCCGTCGGCGCGCACGCCGATCTCGTCGCCCTCGTTGACCGGGTCGAAGCTGGCCCACGGACGGCTGAACGCGTCGTCCGCGTGCAGCTTGTCGTGCACGGTGACCATCGACAGCGCTTCCATGTCCTCGAAGGCGATCGGCTCCGGGTCCGGCGCGGCGATCAGCCCCAGGTGCGCGAGCGTGTTCATGATGGCGCGGTAGGCGGTTTCGGGCGCTTCCGGGTCGACGTGCTGGCCGCATTCGAGGGTCAGGGCCCAGCCGCCGGTGCTGCGCATGTATTCGGTGGTGCCGACGCCGTAGCGCAGCACGGTTTCGAGTTCGTCGGCGTTGCGGCTGCGGCGCTTGACGCCGTCGCCGTAGGTGGCCAGCCAGCCGTCCACGAAGCGCGTCACGCCCAGGCGGCGGGCCAGGGCGCGCTCCTTGTCGGCGTGCTTGAAGGGCTGCAGCGGGCCGTCGTTGTCGAGCGGGCCGACCATCACGAAGGGCAGGCCGCCTACCGCATTGAAGGAATGCAGGTCGAGCAGCACCTCATGCTGGGCCAGCAGGGGGCACAGCCAGTTGGCGACCTGGTCCTCGAAGTCCTGCGGGTGCTCCTTCGGGAACAGGTTGCGGTTCAGGTTACGGTCGCCGTTGCGGGTATTCTGCTCGTAGGCCTTGGGATTCACGATCGGCACGAAGGTGACGCTGCCGGCATTGATGTGCAGGCGGCCAGCGTCGATTTCCTCCATCACGCGGCGGATCGCGATGGTGCCGCAGACTTCGTTGCCATGGGTCGCGCCCATGATGATGACGCGCGGG
Source organism: Massilia phyllostachyos (assembly GCF_021044825.1). Classification (GTDB taxonomy): domain Bacteria; phylum Pseudomonadota; class Gammaproteobacteria; order Burkholderiales; family Burkholderiaceae_D; genus Telluria; species Telluria phyllostachyos. The sequence goes on from NZ_JAJNOC010000002.1 coordinate 440,600, forward strand.
CCGGGCTGGATGCCGGTGTAGTTGACGGACTTGAACTGGTACTGGCTGGGGGAAGTCATGGCAAGGCGATCCGGATAAAAAGGTGCCGATATTCTATCGGTAAAGATGGCGGCGGGCGAGGGCGCGTGGCATCATCGGCGTTTCGCCACATACCGCCCCGCATGCCATCCACCGCCACCGTTCGCGTCCACGGCCTCGACACCCTGCGCGCGCTCGCCGTCAGTGTCGTCGTGCTGCACCACTACGAGCTGTTCGTGAGCGACGCGCCGACCTTCGGCTGGTTGGGCACCGTCGGCTGGGTCGGCGTCGACCTGTTCTTCGCGCTGTCGGGCTACCTGATCGGCAACCAGATCTTCGCCGCGATGAAGTCGCCCGGCGGCTTCTCGCTCAAGCACTTCTACGCGCGGCGCCTGCTGCGCACTCTGCCGAACTACTGGGCGGTGCTGGCGCTGTACTTCCTGTGGCCGGCCTTCCGCGGCGACGCGCCGCTGCTGCCCTTGTGGAAGTACGCGACCTTCATCCAGAACTTCGCGCTGGAGCCGGGCAGCGCGTTCTCGCACAGCTGGTCGCTGGCGATCGAGGAGCAGTTCTACATGCTGCTGCCGGCGCTGGCCCTGGTCGGCGCGGCCTGCAAGGGGTCGCTGCGCCTGGCCTGGACCGGGATCGCGCTCGCCTTCATCGCCGGCATGCTGGTGCGGGCCGACCTGTGGCAGGCGATGGATGCCCACACTCATAAGCTTTACTTCTACTTCAAGCATATTTATTACTCAACCTTATGCAGGTATGACGAGCTGCTGGCCGGGGTGGCGCTGGCACTGCTGCGCAACCATCATCCGGGGGCGTGGGGACGGTTGACGAAACATGGCAACGCGGTGGGGCTGATCGGCATCGCCGCGTGCGGCGCCGCGTTCTGGTTCTTCCTCGACGACCGCTACGGCTTCGGCATCACGGTGTTCGGCTTTCCGCTGATGGCGCTGGGTTTCTCGCTCCTGATCGTGGCGGGCGTGGCGGAGGGCTCGGTGCTGCGCAATCTGCGCGTGCCGGGCGCGGGTTCGCTGGCGCTGTGGTCGTATGCGATCTACCTGCTGCACAAGCCGCTGTGTGTGCTGGCGGCGCGGTGGCTGGCGGAGCTGGGCTACGGCGCCGAGCATCCGCTGACGATCGCCGCGCTGCTGCTGTTGTCGGTCGCGAGCGGCTGGCTGCTCTACAAGCTGGTGGAGACGCCGTTCATGATGCTCCGCGAGCGTTACGTGCCGAGCAATGCGGCGCATCCCGCCGGCTTCACAGCCGCGCCTCGATGACGCCGAATGCGGCCGGCGCATCGGCCAGGAAGGCGAGGATGGCGTTGGCCTGGACCTGCGGCTCGTATTCGGCCGTGTCGCGAATCGCCTGGCGCAGGCCCGGCACGACTTCGACGGTGTACGGGCTGCGGTAGGCATTCACCAGCAGCGCCGCCAGGTCCACCGGCGCGCCCTGTGCGCGGCGCAGGCGCCCCTCGATCACGGCGAGCAAGGCGCGCTGCATGCGCGGCGTGGGGTTGACGATTTCGCCGAACACATGGGGCGTGTTGGCGATCGCCTCGCAGATGCGCGCTTCGATGGCGTCCGGCCTGGTGTCCGAGGCGATGTCGAAATACGCCTTGTTCCAGCGCGTGCGCGCGTAGGCATGGCCGGGAGGGAAGGCCTCCAGGGTCTCGAATCCGAGCGCGCGGCTGGCGCGCCCGAGGAGATCGGCGACGGTGTCTAGCAGAGGCATGAAAAAGCGGGATGCACGTATGTCATCCCGCCAGTATAGCTTTACACGAAGCGGCCCGCGCGGAAGTCGTCGAAGGCCTGGTACAGCTCCTCCGTCGTGTTCATCACGAAGGGCCCGTGCTGGGCGATCGGCTCGTTCAGCGGACGGCCCGCCAGCAGGATCAGCCGGGTCGGCTCGAGCGCCTTGATGCGCACCCCGTCCGCGCCCGCGGCGTTATCGAGCAAGGCCATGCGCGTCTTGCTCACCCCCTTGCCGTCGACGACCGCTTCGCCGCGATAGACATAGAAGAAGGCATTGTGCCCCTGCGGGATCGGCTGTTCCCACGTCACGCCCGCCGGAATGGCGATGTCGAGGTAGAGCGGCAGCGTATGTTCGCGCTGCACGGCGCCTTTCACGCCATGGGTCTCGCCCGCGATCACCTGCACCGTCACGCCGTCTTCACCAACAAAGCGCGGGACTTCCTCGGCCGGGATGTCGCGGTACCACGGCGCCGACATCTTGTCCTTGCCCGGCAGGTTGAGCCACAGCTGGAAGCCTTCCATCAGGCCTTCGCTCTGTTCCGGCATCTCGGAGTGGATCACGCCGCGGCCGGCCGTCATCCATTGCACGCCGCCGTCGGTGACCAGGCCCTCGTTGCCGGCGCTGTCGCGGTGGCGCATGCGGCCGTGCAGCATGTAGGTGACGGTCTCGAAGCCGCGGTGCGGGTGTTCCGGGAAGCCGGCGATGTAGTCGCCGGCCTTGTCGGAGCCGAAGGCGTCCAGCATCAGGAAGGGGTCGAGCCTGCGCTGCAGGGTCCCGGTCAGCACGCGGTTGATCTTCACGCCCGCGCCGTCCATCACGAACTGGCCGCTGACGACGCGTTCGACGCCACGCGACTTGGCGATGGTGGGGGTGAGGACTGCGCTCATGCTGTTCTCCTGATGATGGTTGCGTTAAAGAGTTATGCCAGTGCCGCTTCGACCGCTTCGTTGGCCGCCTGCTTGCCCTTGCTGGCCGCGTCCGGACCCATGTTCAGGCCCGACGAGTAGATGAAGGTATGGTCGGTCAGGCCCAGGAAGTTCAGCAGCATGCGGATGTGCGGCACTTGCGGGTCGGCGTCCGTCGGGTACACGCCGCCGCGCGAGGTGGCCACGTACACCTTTTTATTCTTCAGCAGGCCTTCCGGACCGGTCTCGGTGTAACGGAAGGTCACGCCGGAGCGGGCGATCGCGTCGAACCAGTTCTTCAGCTGCGCCGGCATGCCGAAGTTGTACATCGGGGCGCCGATCACGATCACGTCCGCCGCCTGGGCTTCCGCGATCAGGGCGTCGTCCAGGGCCACGCGGGCAGCCTGCTCGGGCGAACGCTGGTCCGCCGGGGTGAACAGCGCGCCGACGGCGGCGCCGTCCAGCAGCGGGTGCGGCTGGCTGCCGAAATCGCGGCGCACGACTTTCGCGTCCGGGTTGGCGGCGACCAGTTTGTCGACGACCAGCTTGGTCACGCGGTTCGATTCCGAATTGGCGCCGAGGACGCTGGAGCTGATCTGCAGGATGTTCATGGTGTGTGTCCCTTCCTTGTTGGTGGAGTAGCGATGGGAGAACTTTATCGGTTCCAAAAACAATCCGGAAGACAGTAAAATGGATAACATTATCCTGCTGATGGAACAATGGTGGAACAATGATGGACCTGGAAGCCAACGACCTGCTGCTGTTCGCCCGCATCGTGGATGCCGGCAGCTTCAGCCGCGCGGCCGAGCGCGTGCAGTTGCCGAAGTCGACCGTGTCGCGCCGCATCGCGCTGCTGGAGCAGCGCCTGGGCGAACGCTTGCTGCAGCGAACCACGCGCAAGCTGGTGGTGACGGAATTCGGCGCCAGCCTGCTGGAACACGCGCGCGCGGTGCTGGAACAGGTCGAGGCGGCCGGCGCGCTGGCCCAGCACCGCCAGGGCGAACCCTCGGGCAAGCTGCGCATCTCGGTGCCCGCCGATTTCGCCAACATCGGCATGCACGAGGTGGTGGCGCGCTTCATCGCGCGCTATCCGAACGTCTCGGTGGAGATGGACCTGTCGCCGCGCCGGGTCGACCTGATCGCCGAGAACTTCGACATCGCGATCCGCATGGGCGACCTGCCGGACGACGCTTCCTTGAACGCGCGCCCGATCAACCTGCAGCATTTCGGCCTGTACGCCTCGCCCGGCTACCTGGCCACCCACGGCATCCCCGAGCACCCGGACGACCTGCCGGCCCACGACGTGCTGTGCATGTTGAGCCGCAACGGCGGTTCGGTGCCCTGGGTGCTCACGCGCGGCAAGGTGCGCTGGGAGCGCCTGCTGAACGCGCGCCTGAATGCGAATTCGCCGGAGCTGCTGGCGCGCATCGCCGCCGGCGGCGCCGGCATCGCGGGCAGCTCCTCGACCTTCGCCGATCCTTACCTGAAGACGGGGCAGCTGGTGCGGGTGCTGCCGGAGTGGGACTTGCCCGCCGCGAGCGGCTGGGCGGTGTTCCCGGGCCGCCGGCTGATGCCGGCCAAGACCCGGGCCTTCCTCGACATGATGGGGGCGGCCTGCGCCGCCGCCGGCCACGAAGACAGGGTCAGCGGGGACGGTTCCCCATCGCTTCGCCCAGCCGCACCGGACGCTCCGGCGACCAGTCGCCGTTGAAGGAAATCGTTCCCTTCTTGAACAACATGACGATGGTGGAGCCGAGCAGGAAGCGGCCCATCTCTTCGCCTTTCTTCAGCACGATGTTCTGGTCGTCGTAGTTCCACTCGCAGATGCGCGCCATGCGCGGCGGGTTCACCACGCCATGCCACACGGTCGCCATGCTGCCGACGATGGTCGCGCCCACCAGCGTCATCACGAACGGCCCATGCTCGGGCGACTCGAACACGCAGACCACGCGCTCGTTGCGCGCGAACAGTCCCGGCACGCCGCGCGCGGTGGTCGGGTTCACCGAGAACAGCTTGCCCGGCACGTAGATCATGCGCGTGAGGCGGCCGTCGCAAGGCATGTGCAGGCGGTGGTAGTCCTTCGGGCTCAGGTAGAGGTTGGCGAAGTGGCCGTGCTGGAAGTGGGCGGCCAGCGACGCGTCGCCGCCCACCAGTTCCTGCGAGGTGAACTTGTGGCCCTTGGCCTGGAAGATGTGGTGGTCGTCGATGTCGCCGAACTGGCTGATGGCGCCGTCGACCGGGCACACGAAATCGGCCTGCGCCAGCGGGCGCGCGCCATCCTTCAGCGGACGCGTGAAGAATTCGTTGAAGCTGGTGTAGCTCGCGATGTCGGAATTGGCCGCCTCGTCCATGTTGACGCCGTACTTGCCGACGAACCAGCGGATCAGGCGCGTGGTCATCGCGCCGCCCTTGGCGCCGGCGACGCGGCCGGCGAAGTTGGTCAGCGCCGTTTTCGGCATCACATATTGGGGCAGGACTTTTAGACGGGACACTTTGCTAGGCCTCTTGGTTTGCTTTCGATGGACGCATTATAGCGGCGATCATCGCGGCCAAGCGCAGCCGCGAGCCGCCGATGGCATGGGTGCCGGATAAAAACGAATGCATATACGTTTTTCAGAGACAAGGAGAGTTGCGCCTGGGACAATGTCGACCTCTACCAACCGTCCCCCTCCATGCGCAACCATATGTACGCCCCGTTCCGCCTGACGCTGCTTGCCGCGGCGCTCACCCTGTGCCTGCCCGCCGCCGCGCAAGACGCGCTGCAGCCGAAGCCGCCGCCCCCCAAGGCCAGTGACAAGAAAATCGAGCAGGTCGAAATCAAGGGCACCGCCAATGCCTACGACCCGCGCCGCGACGACACCGCCACCAAGATCGTGGTGAACAGCGAAGAGATCACGAAGTACGGCGACACCAATGTGCTGGACGTGCTCAAGCGCGTGCCCGGCATCACCGTGAACACCGGCGCCAACGGCCGCGGCGGCGAGATCCGCATGCGCGGGCTGGGCGCCGGCTATACCCAGATCCTGGTCAACGGCGAACGCGCGCCGGCCGGCTTCTCGATGGATTCGCTGGCGCCGGACTCGATCGAGCGCATCGAGGTGCTGCGCGCCGCCAGCGCCGAGTTCTCGACCCAGTCGGTGGCCGGCACCATCAACATCATCCTCAAGCGCTCGGTGAAGAACCGCCTGCGCGAACTAAAGCTCTCCGCGCAAGGCTCGAGCAACGGCTACGGCCCCAACGCCAACCTGCAGATGTCCGACCGCGACGGCGCCTTCTCGTACTCGATCTCGGCCAACCTGGCGCAGGACCGCTTCAAGTTCGATTCCCTTGGCGAAGAACGCGGCGTCGACACGGCCGGCCGCCCGAACATGGCGCGCAGCCTCGGCCTGGCGCAGGACGGCAAGTTCACCTTCTTCAATCTCAGCCCGCGCCTGAACTGGACGCTCGGCCAGGACAATGTGCTGACCTCGCAGACCTTCGTCACCGCGAACCGCTTCGACAACGACATCCGCGAGACCAGCGTCGCGTCGCTCGGTGCGCCGGCGCCGTATCCGGACTTGCTCAACGCGGTGGACAACAGCAGCCGCTACCTGCGCGAGGACCTGAGCTGGGCGCGCAAGTTCGCCGACGGCGGCAAACTCGACCTGAAGGTCGGCGTCAATCTCGGCAAGAGCACGAGCATGACCGACCGCAGCGCGACCGGCCTGGACACCGGCATCTACGTCGAAGGGCGCGAGCGCGGCGTGAACTCGACCGGCAAGTATGCGAAGACGCTGGAAAAGGGCCACACCTTCGCCTTCGGCTGGGATGGCGGCGTCGACACCCGCGACGACCTGCGCGACGAGACCCGCCGCCTGCCGCGCCAGTCCGGCCTGGAACTCGACCAGGATTCGGAAGCGCGCGTGAAACGCCTGGCCGTGTTCGCCCAGGACGAGTGGAACATCACCCCAAGCTGGTCGATGTACCTGGGCGCGCGCTGGGAAGGCATCCGCACCCACGCCGAGGGCAATACCTTCGGCGCGGCCGACGCCAGCTCCAATGTGTGGAGCCCGATCATGCAGACCCTGTACAAGATCCCCGGCAGAAAGGGCGACCAGGTGCGCCTGGCGCTGACCCGCACCTATAAAGCGCCAGGCCTGCAGGGCCTGAGCCCGCGCCGCTTCACGTCCGAGAACAACAGCTCGACCGAGCCGGATTTCCAGGGCAACCCGAACCTGAAGCCCGAACTGGCCTTCGGCATCGACGCCGCCTACGAGCATTACTGGGCCGAAGGCGCGCTGGTCTCGATCAGCGCCTCCTCGCGCAAGATCAGCGATTTCACCCGCACGCTGGTGTACTTCGATGGCGCGCGCTGGATCTCGACCCCTAGCAACCAGGACAGCGCGGTGACCCGCTCGCTCGAGATCGAGACCAAGTTCCCCTTGAAAGCCGTGATGGAGGACGCCCCGGCGGTCGACCTGCGCGCCAGCGTCAACCGCAACTGGTCGCGCGTCGAATCGGTGCCCGGTCCCTACAACCGCCTCGACCAGCAGACGCCGCTGACCGTCAACCTGGGCGTCGACTACAAGGTCGGCCAGTTGAGCACCGGCGGCAGCTTCGCCTACCGTCGCGGCGGGCCGGTGCGGGTCTCGCTGAATCAGCGCGCCTATACCTGGCCGCGGCGCGACCTGGACGTCTACGCGCTGTGGAAGTTCGACGCGCAACGCCAGCTGCGTTTCGCAGTCGGCAACGTCTTCAGCGAAGACTTCCAGAGCGAGAATACGATCGACGATCCGCGCATCGGCAGCCAGACGCGCAACTTCAACTTCCCGCAGGGCGTGCGCTATCGCCTGACTTACGAGTTCAAGTTCTGACCGTTCTCCGCTTCCATGCAAACCCGGCCGCGCGCCGGGTTTTTCTTTGTCGTGGCATGTTCGATTGCTATGCAAGGGCAATAAAATGTTCCCTGTCAAGTTTACATGTTGCCATCGCATGGCATATAGTCGTTCATACTAACTGAACAATAAAATACGGAGACTAACCACATGCCCCTGCGCCCCCATTACCTCGCCGTACTTGCCGCTGCACTGTGCGCCCCGGCATCCGCCCAGCAGACCCAAGAACCCATGCAGCAGGTCGAGGTGAAGGGCAGCGGTTACGACGCCCGGCGCGACGACACGGCGGCGCGCATCGTGGTGGGGCGCGAGGAGATCGCGCGCTATGGCGACACCGACGTGGCCGAGATCTTCCGCCGCATCCCGGGCGTGACGGTCGTCACCGGCGCGGGGCGCAGCGTCGAGGTCCGGATGCGCGGCCTGGGCGCGGGCTACACGCAGATCCTGCTGAACGGCGAGCGCACCCCGAACGGCTTCACGCTCGACAGCGTATCGCCCGATTCGATCGAGCGCATCGAGGTGCTGCGCGTGGCGAGCGCGGAGTTTTCCGCCGAATCGATCGCCGGCACGATCAACATCGTGCTGCGCAAGGCCGCGCGCAAGCGCCAGCGCGAGGCCAAGCTGGGCTGGCTGCAGTCGAGCGACTTCCGCGGCCCCACCTTCAGCGCCGACGTGGGCGACAGCGGCGAACGCTCGTCGTGGTCGTTCTCGGCCAGCGGCAACCACGACAAGCTCACGCGCGACTTCACCGGCTTCGAAGAAAACATCCGGCCGGACGGGCTTGTGGACCGGTATCGCCTGACGCACAGCCTCGAAAATGGCCGGATGAACCGGCTCAACCTGTCCCCGCGCGTCAACTGGACGCTGGACAACGGCGACAAGCTGGCCTGGGAAACGATGGCGGCCAGTAACAGCTTCCGCAACGACCCGCACACCCGGGTGGGCACCGGGATCGGCGCCCCGCCGCCGGTGCCGGACCTGTACGGCTGGGGCGAATTCGACGACCGGCTGCTCACGTCCAGCCTGGGCTGGACGCGCGAGACGGAGAGCGGGCTGAAGCTGGACGCCAGGTTCGGCTTCGAATGGTCGTCGCGCAAGATGTTCGTGCGCCGCAAGGGCTTCGACAGCAGCGGGCTGCCGGAAACCGACGGCTACACCCTGAGCGACACCCATGCGCGCGGCGTGAACACCACCGGCAAGGGGACCCGCGCGGTCGACGGCGGCCACCTGCTGGCGCTCGGCTGGGACCTGCGCTACAACGAAAGCGGCGACATCCGTACCGAACGGGACAGCGTGCGCATCTTCCGGCCCGGCACGCTGCTGGACGAGGACTTCCGCGCCGCCGTCGGCCGCACCGCCGTCTACGCCCAGGACGAATGGACCATCGACCCGCAATGGTCGGTCTACCTGGGCGCGCGCTGGGAGGGCGTACGCACCCGCGTGGATGGCAATGCGATCGTGCCGACCCGCGTGCGCTCGAGTGTCCTGAGCCCGATCGCCCAGGTCCTCTACAAGCTCCCCGGCGACAAGGGAGACCAGATCCGCTTCGCCCTGAGCCGCACCTACAAGGCGCCGGAGCTCTACAACATCGTGCCGCTGCGCGGGGAGTTCGAGAACAACAGCGCCACCGAAGCCGACATGCAGGGCAACCCGAACCTGAAGCCTGAACTGGCCTGGGGGCTGGACGCCGCCTACGAGCATTACTGGGCCGAGGGGGCGATGGTGTCGGTCAGCGGCTCGGTCAAGCGCATCCGCGACTACATCGGCAACCGCGTCTACTTCGACGGCCTGCGCTGGATTGTCAGCCCGGTGAACGACGGCCGCGCCACCATGCGCAGCCTCGACATCGAAACGAAATTCCCGCTCAAGGCGCTGATGCGGGATGCGCCGGCGATCGAGCTGCGCGCCAGCGTGAGCCGCAACTGGTCGCGCGTGGACGCCGTCCCCGGTCCGGACAACCGCATGGAACAGCAGACGCCCCTGAGCGCCAACCTCGGTATCGACTACAAGGCGGGCGCCCTGAGCCTGGGGTCCAGTCTGGCGCACCGCAGCGGCGGCTACGTGCAGGTGGCGCGCAACCGCGGCTTCTACCGCGAGGCGCGCACCGACCTCGATACCTACGCGGTGTGGGCCTTCAACCCGAAGCATCAGCTGCGCATCGCCCTGTCCAACCTGCTGGGCGAAGACAATGTGTTCGAGCCGAGCTACGTCGACCCCGCCGGCGGCCTCGAAAAGCGCCGCTGGATGTACCCGGACGGCCCCAAGCTGCGCGCCACGCTCGAGATGACATTCTAGGCCAGGCGCAGGGCCGCGGCGCCGAAGGTGATCAGGAGCGCGCCCACGACGCGCGCGCGGCCCACGCGCTCGCGCAGCACCCAGGCCGCGATCGCCACCGCGAACACGATCGAGGTTTCGCGCAGCGCCGCCACCACCGCCACCGGCGCCAGGGTCATCGCCCACAGCACGATGGCATACGATCCGCCGGTCGCCGCGCCGCCCAGCAGCGCGAGCTGCGGCTTCGTCTTCAGGAAAGCCGGCAAGCGTCCGCCCAGCCGGCGGCGGCAGGCCAGCGGCACCGCGATGCCGCAGCACAGGAACAGCCACGCGGTATAAGCCGCGGGCGCGCCGGAGCGCCGCACCCCCAGGCCGTCGACCAGCGTGTACGCCGCGATCACGACGGCGGTGAGCAGGGCCGGGACGACGGCCCTGCGCGACAGGCGCGCGCCCAGGCAGGTGGCGACGGCGCCGGCGCCGACCAGCACCACGGCCAGCATCTGCGCCGGGTGCAGCGGCTCTACGAAGGCGCTGGCCAGCGCCACCAGCACCGGCGCGCAGCCGCGCATCAGCGGATAGGCCAGGCTGATGTCGGCCTGGCCGTAGGAGCGCGCCAGCAGCAGGTAGTAGGCGATGTGGATCAGGGTCGAGGCGGCGATGAAGGGCCAGCTCGCCCTGTCCGGCGCCGGCAGCAGCAGGACGGCGGCCAGACCGAGCACGGCGGCGCCGCTGCTCACCGCCATCGAGGCCAGCAGCTTGTCCGGTTCCGACTTGACCGCCGCGTTCCACGCCGCGTGCAGGAAGGCGGCGCACAGCACGGCCGCCAGCACGCCTGGGCCCATCAGTGCGCGCCCTTGCTGTCGACCGAGTGGTGGCTGCGAAAGTAGCGCCACGCCACCAGCACCGCGATGGCCTGCAGCGCCGCGCACAGGAAGAAATGGCTGCCGATGCGCCAGTCGCCGGGCGGCAGGTGGCTGACCGTGGCCAGGATCGCGGTGCCGATCAGCGGCGTGACGATCACGCCCAGGCTGCCGATGGACTGCAACGAGCCCATCAGTTCTCCCTGTTCCGCGCTCGGCGTGGCTTTCGAGACGATCGCCTGCAGCGCCGGCCCGGCGGCAAAGGCGAGGACGTTACACAGGATGAACAGGTACATCATCCACCCCTGGGTCGCCAGGCCGTAGGCGAGGAAGGTGAGGGCGCCGGAACAGATCCCCATCAGCGCCAGCCGCACTTCGCCGAAGCGCCGGATCAGCACCGCCAGCAGGCCGGCCTGCACCACGGCGGAAACGAGCCCCACGCAGAACATGGCGATGCCGTTGTCGCGCGGGGTCCAGCCGAAGCGGAAGGTGGTGTACAGCACCCAGGTCGACTGCAGCATCATCTGGCCGAAGGTGACCAGGGTGATGACGACCACCAGGCCGCGCACGTCCTTGCGCCGCACCAGCCGCAACAGGGCCGCCAGCGGGTTCAGGCGCCTGACGTCGAACGGTGGCCGCACGCCCGGGGCCAGTGACTCCGGCACGAAGAAGTAGCCGTAGACCAGGTTGGCGCCGCTCAGCAGGGCCGCGACGTGGAAGGGCAGGTGCAGGTCGGCGTCGCCCAGCAGGCCGCCGAGCATGGGGCCGCAGATGAAGCCGAGGCCGAAGGCGGCGCCGATTTTGCCGAAGCTTTTCGCGCGGTTCTCCTTGGTCGAGATGTCGGAAGCGTAGGCCGAGGCCACCGACATGCTGGCCGAGGACATGCCGCCGATGATGCGGCCGGCGAACAGCCAGGCCAGGCTGGGGGCCCAGGCGGTGATCAGGAAGTTCAGGCACATGCCGCCCATCGAGTACAGCAGCACCGGACGGCGCCCGACGCGGTCGCTCAGCGCGCCGAGCGCCGGCATGCACAGGAACTGCAGCAGGCCGAAGGTGGTGGCCAGCACGCCGAACCACAGCGCCTGGTCGTCGCGGCCAGGGACGAACTGGCCGACCAGCAGCGGCATCACGGGCACGATCAGGCCGATGCCGAGCATGTCGATGAAGATACAGACCAGCACGAAGTTCAGTTTGCCGGCGGAGGGCGGGGCGACGGTGGTCTGGCTGTGCATGCAGGGAGGGCCCGGACGAAGGACAGGCAGGTATCTTAGCATCGGGAAAACTTAACGGCGGCTGAAGATGGGGCAGCCATGTGACAATCCGCGAAACTGTTGCCGACATGTCGTGTCATGATTCTCCGCGTTACGAACTCTTGGGCAGCTGATGAGCCCACTGCCGACATGCGACCAATGCCGACTTCCCGCCCCATGAGCCGCGCCTTCGCGGTCCGCACCATGCGCGCGCGCCTGCTGCGCGACAGCTTCCCGCGCGTCCAGATGTTCATCCTGGTGTCGCTCACCGGCGCGGTGGGCTTCGCGGCGTCGGCGGCGATGCTGCTGGCCGGGATCGAGACCATGGCCCTGCGCTACGCGCTGGCGATGGGCGCCGCCTACCTGGCCTTCCTGGCGCTGTTGTGGGTCTGGCTGCATACCAGCGCGTCGGATTACCTGGACGTGTTTCCGGTCGATGGAAGTGACGGCCCGGCCTGCGGGCCCGGGGCGGCGCGCGACGATTTCACGGGCGGGGGCGGCAGCTTCGATGGCGGCGGGGCCAGCGCCAACGTCGACTTCGGCACGGAGGGCGAGGTCGGCGCCTCCATCGTCGAGAAGCCGCTGGCGGCGATCGGACACGCCGAAGAGGGCGCGATTCCGCTGGCGGTGATCCTGCTGGCGCTGGGGCTGCTATCGTCGTCGCTGTTCGTGGTGTGGACGGCGCCGGTCCTGTTTGCCGAGATCCTGGTGGACGCTTTCCTGGCCGCCGGCCTGTACCGGCGCTTACGCCATCTGGATCGCCGGCATTGGATGGTGGCGGCGGTCAGGCGCACGGCGGTTCCCTTCGTCCTGACGACGCTGCTGGTGGCGGGCGCCGGTTGGGGCATGCAGGCGGCGGTGCCCGAAGCGAGGTCGATCGGTGGGGTGGTCGCTGGTCGTTGAGCGGCGTATTTACCTCATGCGACGCGCGTAACTTTGCGTCGAGAAAATTGACACATAGTAGTCATTTTTGATTCTGACACGCGCTCATGCCCCTTGCGGCGCATCTGGCACGTTTCCTGCTGGACAGGAAGCGCCAAATGGCCATCGTCCAAATAATAGGGAAAAAACATGAGCTACCTGAAAAAGATTGCCGGCGCCTGCGCCGTCGCCGCTACCCTCGCTGCCGGCAATGCGGTTGGCGCGCCGATTACCTTGAGCTTCGAAGGCGTGGGCGATATTCATAACATCGACACTTACTACGCCGGCGGGACCGACACGAACGGCGCCAGCGGCGCCGATCACGGCATCGTCTTCGGCTCCTCGTTCCTGGGAATGATCGACACCGACGCAGGCGGCAGTGGCCTCTTCGTCAACAATCCATCGGGCACGACTGTCGCGACCTGGCTCGACGGGAACGACACTGCCATCACTGTCTTGGGCGGCTTCGAAAAAGGGTTCTCGTTATTCTACGGCGCCCTCTCTGCAGGCTACGTCAATATCTACGAAGGACAGAACGGGACCGGCGAACTGCTGGCAACGCTGGACCTGAGCGCCAACTCCGCAGCTTGCCGCGACTTCAATAACCTGATCTGCAACTTCACCAAAGCAAGCATCGCTTTCGAAGGCTTCGCGCGCTCGGTGGTGTTCTTCGGCCAGGCAGCCGACATCGCCCTGGACGACCTCACCTTCGGCGTCGACGCTGCGAGCGGCGACGTGCCGGAACCGGCCACCCTCGGCCTCACCGCGCTCGGCCTCGCCGGCCTGATCGCGGCGCGCCGCAAGGCAGCCGCCAAGCGCTGATTCAGGCGCCGCCCTCGGCGGCGAATTCCTGCCTGAAGTCCAGCAGCCGCGCCAGCCGTTCCTCGGCCAGGGCGCGGCCGCCGCTTGTTTGCATCATTCCCGGCAGCCTGGCCAGCTTGACCATGATGTGGTCGAGCGCATAGCGGCGGTCGTCGTATTCGCGCTCCAGTCCGAGCGGATCGTCGGGATGCGCCAGACTGCTCCCCATCCGCCCCGCGATGTAGAACATGCGCGCCAGACCCACAGCGCCCAGGCCGTCGAGGCGGTCGGCATCCTGCACGATCTTCGCTTCCAGCGACTCGGCAGCGATATTGGCCGAAAAACTGTGCGCCTCGATGGCGTGGGCCACCGCGTCCAGCCGGGCGGGCGGAAAATCCATCCAGGCGAGCTGGTGGCGCGCCAGTTTTGCCGAGCGGCGTGAGGCCTGGTCGCGTTCGGGATCGTCCTTCGGCAAGTTGACCAGGTCGTGCAGGTAGCAGGCGGCCATCACCACCAGCGCATCCGCTTCCGGGTGCTGTTCAAGCAGGAGCTGCGCGTTGTGCCAGACCCGCTCGAGGTGGGTGCTGTCGTGGGCGCCGTCGCCGCCGCTGGAGCCGGCGGCGAGGGCCGCGAGGCGAGGGCGCCAGGTGGCGAGGTCAGTCTTCGGTTCCTGCATGCGATTCTTCTTCGGTATCGATGGTGGCCGCGCGCTGCGACAGGGCGTCGGCGCGGCCGTTCTTGTGGCGCGGGATCCAGCGCAGCGTGGCGCCGGGCAGGCGCGCCAGCAGGGCGCGCGCTTGCGCCCGGTAGGGCTGCAGGCTGGAGGCAGCGGCGGACTCGGGCGCGTGGACGTCGTCGATCACCACCTGGCTGTCGCCCTGGATCGCCGGCGCCACCGCCCCGTGCTCGACGGCGGCTTGCAACACCGCGATCAGGGCCTGGTATTCGGCCTCGCTGCTGTTGCCGTAGCCGAGCGCGCGCGACAGCTCGACCTGCACGCCGCCGGGTCCTTCGAGCACGGCGCCGAGCGTGCAGCGCCCGGGATTCGGCCGCGCCGAGCCGTCGAACCAGGCGCGCCACTGCGGGGCGGCGGCCGGGCCGGCCTGGCGCCGCGCCAGCGACGCCGCGGCCAGCGCGCGGCGGGCGTCCTGGGCCTGTTCGCTGCGCAGGCGCCGGGCGGCGCGTTCGCGCAGCAGCTGGTCGAGCCCGGCCGCGCCGGCGCTATGAGCCAGGGTGGCGCGCAGGGCCTCGGTGTCGTTCATGCCGCTGCGTTCGGCAAGGCGGCGGCTGGCGGCCAGTTCGGCCTTGAACGCGGCTGCCCGGAGTAATGCTTCTGCTTCGTCTGTCATGGGCGACAAGCATAACCGCTTTGTCCGGCGCACACGAAAAAAGGCGCCCGCAGGCGCCTTCGTCCGTCCCGGATCTTCGCGGTCAGCGGCGGTAGGGATTGTTCGGCTGGCTGTCGTAACGGTTGGGCACGCGGTCGCCGTCGCGGTCGCGGTCGCGCTCGTTGCGGATGCCGTCGTTGTCGAGGTCGCGGTCGTAGCGGTTCGGCACGCCGTCGCGGTCGCTGTCGCGATAGCGGCCGCGGCCGTCGCGGTAGTAGTCGCGGCCGCGGTTGTCGTAGTAGCCGCCGTAGCCATGGGCATAGCCGCGGCGCTCGTAGCGGTCGGGGATGCCGTCGCGGTCGCGGTCGTAACGGTTCCAGCGCGCCGGTTCCATATACCAGCGGCCGCCGCGTTCGCGCCACATCGGCGGCGCATAGGCGTAGCCGGGTCGGGCGGCGATGTAGTGGCCCGGGACCCAGGCGTGGCGGTGGCCGCGCCACTCCCAGTAGCCCGGCGCCCAGACGTAGCCGTGGCGGGCGGCGGGAACGACCTCGTAGATCGGCGCCGGCGGGGCCGAACCGATGTAGAGTTGGAAATCGGATTGCGCCAGGGCCGGCAGCGGCGCGAAGGCGGCGCCGATGGCGATCAGGGCGGCGAGGGAAAGGGTACGGGTGTGCGTGGATTGCATGTCGGTCTCCAGGTCCGTGAAGCGGATGAACGCACTATATCGGGGGCGGCGCTGGAAATCCTGCTTTGAAACCTGGGGTTACATCTGAAACAGGTACTGCTGAAAACTGTATAGCGCGGTGATACAAATGGACCGGCTGTGCTGTCGCCTGCTTGCGACAGCGGGCCGGTCCGAGGTGCTCATCCGCGGCTCCCGTCGGCCTTGTCTTCGGCGCTCAGGCGCTTGGCGCTGACGGTCACGACCGCCACCTTGTCGCCGCTGGCGATCTGCGCCGCGTCAGCGGTATAGGTGCGGGCCCGGGCTTGCGGGATACCGTCCAGCAGGTAGCTGCCGGGGACTGCCAGGGCCATCGCGACGACGAAGACGGCTTCCATGTTCTTGATGATGTTCATGCTGTTTCTCCTTGCGTGTGGTTTGTCGATGTGTGCACTGTAGGCCAAGGCTTACCAAGCCGCGAGCCACATGCGACGAGACGACGAAAACGCGGAATGAGCGGTCGAAAATCCCCCGCGAATGCGCGCGCGCCAGGGCTTTCAGCGGCCCCCCGCTAGCGCTCCGGGAAGCGGTCCGCCCCGAGGGCCGCATTGAGAAGCGGACCCCGATGAGCGCCACCCTCGCACAACTCGCCGGCCACCTCGCCGCCAGCCGCACGGCCTGGCGGCGCGCCCGCAACCTGCGTGCGGGCGTCCGTCCACTGCGCGCCCCACGACGCGGCATCAACTTGCTGGCGGCGCTGGCGCTCGCCGTCATCGTGCTCGGCGCGGCCGTCCTGATCAACGCCGCGCGCTCGTTGTCGGTGTCGCTCGAGACTGCCCCGGCCGGCGCGCTGGCGACGCTGCAGCCGCTGCTGGGCGGCGTCACCCTGCACGTGCCGGACACGCCCGGCGCCGTCGTCGAACAGCATGGCGGTGCTGCGGTGCTTTTGCTCAGCGGGATGACCGCAGGCGCCCCGGTCGTGGTCGACCTGTGCACCCAGGTGCTGGACCCGGCCCGGCCGGTCCTGCTGCCGCTGCGGATCGGCTACCCGCTGCAGGAAGCCGCAGGCGCGCCGCCGCGCAACGTGCTGCTGGCCGCGCCAGGATCGACCGTGCCGCGCGTCGAGCTGCGCGGCGACGCGCGCGGCGCCTTGAACGTGCGCTGGCAGGCGAACAGGAACGCCGCCTGGATCGCCGACAGCGCGGGCGGCGTGGCCAGCCGCGGCGCGAGCGGCGCCGGCAGCATCGAACAGACCGGCTGGCTGGCCTGGCGCGACGGCGCCCTGCGCCTGAGCCGCCGCGCCAGTGCGGCCTGTCCGCAGGCCGGGGAACTGCTGGTGCAGCGCTACGCGCCGGGGGAGGCGGCCGGCGCGCTGGTGCAGGCCTTCGGCCCTGGCGCCGTCTCGCCGGCGCTGCGCCTGGCGCCCGGCGCCCACGCCGTGCCGGCGGCGGCGCCGCGCGGACTCGAAGACGCCTTGCTGTTCCAGCAATTGCAGGCGCATGGCCTGGTGCGCCTGGGCCGCGGCGGCCTGCTGGAACTCGCGCCGCGCGACCTGGCCGCCTGGCAGGGCACGGATGGCGCCGACCGCGCGCCGCTGCCCGGCTGGGACCACCTCGCTCTCGACGACGCCGGCCGCAAGCTGCTCGGCCGCCTGTATTACCGCGCCGACGGCGCCTTCGTGCGCGAGCAGGTCCGTATCTTCAATAGCGAGCGCCGCCTGCTGGCCTGGCGCGTGCGCCCCGGCATGCATGGGTCGTGGCAGGCCAGCGTGGGCGGCGTGCCGGTGGCCCTGGACGAGGGCTTGCCGGTGGCGGCGATGCGCCTGTTCGCGCGCCTGCCGGAGGGCTGGGCGCCGTGGCAGCGCGTGGCGGCCTGGGACCATGGCGACGGCGCCTCGACGGCGCGGCTGGCGCTCGACGCAGCCGGGCCGGTCGAGCTGCTGCTGGCCGGCCGCGTGCGCAAGGTGGAAGGCGCCACGCTGGCGATCAGCGCCGAATGCGAGGGCCGCGCCTGCCCCGCGCGCGACGCCGTGCAGCGGCTGCGCTTGTCGCCCATGCCGGGCGCGCGCCGGATCGAACTCGAGATCGAGGCGCTGGACCTGGGCCGGCTGGCGGATGGCGCCGATGCCGCCTACCGCCACCTGCGGGTCGAGAATGGCAAGCCGGTATGGCAGGCGCTGCCGACGGAAGCTGCGCCGCAGCGCGCCGCGCTGGCCGAAGTGCGCCTGGCGGACCGCCACGGACAGCCGCTATGGATCGACGGCAGCGCCAGCCTTGCAGCGCGCGCCGCCGGCCTCGGTCCGCTGCTGGGCGTGCACCGCGACCATGCAGCGAGCGTGGCCGGCATGCTGGCGCGGGTGCCGGGCGCGGCGCACACGGCGTCGCTGAGCCTCGACCTGCGCCTGCAGGCGGCGGCACAGGCGGCGCTCGACTGCATCGGCCTGCGCGGCGGCAGCTGGGACGGCGCGACGTGCCGCGGCGCGCATGCCGCGCCGGCGGGCCGCCAGGCCGGCCTGGTGCTGCTCGATGCCGGCAGCGGCGACGTGCTGGCGGCCGCCGGCGCCGGCATGGGCCAGGCCGATCCGGCGCGCTGGCAGGAAGTGCGCGACTTCGACCGCGCCGATCCGGCGCGCAGCCCGCTGCGCCTGCCCGCCTTCCAGCACGACGGCGGCGCGCACCGGGCGCCCGGCTCGACCTTCAAGGTGATCTCGAGCCTGGGGCTGGAGCAGGCCGCGCGCCGCGACCCCCGGCTCGACCGGCTGCTGGACGGCATGCCGCTGGCCGCCATCGACGCCGTCGCGCGTGACGGCGGCTACGCCTTCCATATCGGCGCGCCCAGCTACCCCGAGACGGGCGGCGCGCGCGTCACCAACTTCCGCGAACAGCTCGCCGGCGCGCGTGCGGTCGAGGGCCGCTTCGGCCTGGCGCAGGCGCTGACCCACAGCGTCAACACCTGGTTCGCCTGGACCGCCGAGCTGGGCGACCGCAGCCTGGGCGGCGCGGCCCAGGGCGGGGTGCCCGGCGTGCGCGCGCTCGAGCCGGGCGCGCTGGACGGGTTGCGGCCGGCCGACGGCATGGCGCGCCGGCTCGGCTTCGGCGCGCCGCTGCGCCTCGACGGCGGCCTGCTGCCGGGCGACTTCCGCTGGAGCGCCTGGGATGCGCTGCAGGCCAGCGCCGCGCGGATCGACCCCATCCTCACGCGCCACGAGGTGCGCCAGATGGCGATCGGCCTGCGCATGCAGGCCACGCCCCTGCAGATGGCGCTGGTGGCGGCCGCGGTCGGGCAGGGCAGGACCGTGACTCCGCGCCTGCTGCTGGAGCTCGACGGGCGCGCCGCCAACAAGAGCATGGGCCCGGAGCTCGGCGTGCGCCTGGACCGCATCCGCGCCGGCATGAAGGGCGTGATCGACGGCGGCACCGCGGCCGGGGCATTTCGCGGCAAGGAATTCGACGGCCTGCGCGGCGGCCTGTTCGGCAAGACCGGCACCGCCCCGGTCGGCGCCGACGGCCAGGGCACGGTCTGGTTCATGGGCTGGCTGGAACCCGGCAGCCTGCCCGGCCAGACCCGGCGCCTGGCGTTCGCGGCCTTCGTCAGCCACTCGGACCTGACCGGCGGCGCCCACGCCGCCCCGGTCGTGGCCGCCCTGCTGCGCACGATGGCGGCCCGGTCCCCCGAATAAAAGGGGGATTGGCCTTCTGCTGCGCGCCTGTAATGTGTGTTTCTATGGCATCATCTGTTGACAAGCCGCCTCTGCGCGGGTGCATTACAGGATGAGGAAGACATGCGTTTGCCGGGAACCCGGTACCAGGAGCACGGGTGGGAGCAGGTCCGTAAATTGTTGGGGCAGTGCTCGCTGGCGGCGCTCGCGCATACGGGGCACGCCGTCTTGCTGGACGCCGACCGCGAGGCGGCGCTGGCGGACTACGTCGACGCCGTCGCGCGCGTGCTGCATGCGAGCGGCCGGCGCGGCGCCCTGCTGGGCAACAGCTATGGCGACACCGTCCTCGAGCTGGCCCTGAGCCTGGTCTACGAATTGCAGGCGCGCCCCGGCGACTGGGCCGTATTGTGCGCGGCGGTGCAGGCCGAGCATGCACGCATGGGGCCGTTCTGGGAAGCGCCGGGCGGCGACGCCCTGCTGCGCAAGAAATTCAACGACCTGTATGCCGTCCTGCGCGACAAGGTCGACAGCGACAACTACCAGGCCGCATGCGGCCGCCCCTGCAGCCCGAACCGCATGTACGCCTACCGCATGCTCGATACCGCCTATGCCGAGGTGGCGCGCCTGCTGTTCGGCTGGCGCGAACACCGGGCGCAGGTCGGCGCCATCCTCGGCCGCACCATCGAGGCCGAGCCGATCGAAGCGCGCCGCCTGCGCGGCGTGGCCGATTGCCGCGCCGAGTGGATCCTGCGCTGGAGCGAGACGCTGGAGGCGCTCAAGGGCACGCCCGGCCCGCTGCACACGCGCTCGAAACGCTTCGCCAGCCTGAAGACCAGTCCGGAAAAAATCCAGGCGATGCTGGGCGAGATCGGCGAGTACGAGGCGCTGTCCGCCAACGGCGAACGCGCCTGGCTGCAGGATGCGAACGACGCCGGCGCCTGGCTGGAAGACTACTGGCGCGTGCTCGACGAGTCGGCGCAGGGATCGACGCCCGGCCCCGACCAGATCCTGGAAGCGCGCCAGGATGCGCTCGACCAGGCGGATGCCGTGGTCGAGGAGGAAGCGCCGGCCGACATGCGCGCCCCGGTGCTGGACGCGGTGCTGGCGCGCCAGGTTTCACTGCCCCCCCGCTACCTGGAGATGGCGGCGGCCGCGCAGGACGGCGGCAGCTGGGCGGTGCGCACGATGGCCGGCGATTCGCTGCCGGTGCGGCTGGCGGTGTACCTGAAGCTGTTCGGGCCGTTCGACGACAGCTATCCGGCCGAATGGCTGGACCCGGCCACCGGCGAGCTGCCGACCATGGGACAACTGGCGCTGCTGGACGGGGTCTCGCAGCCGACCCTGCGCAAGCGGCGCGATGCGGCGATCGCCCGGCTGGAAGCGGGCATGAAGGAGGACGGATGATGGGATTGAGTGAACTGGACCGCAGGCTGCAGGCGCGCCTGCTGGCGGGACGCCGCGTGGAAGCGGACCGCCTGGTGCTGCTCGATGCGACCCTGCTGGCCGCGCTGGACGGCAGCCGGCCGCTGACCAGCGGCGAACGCGCGGCGTTGCAGGCATCGCCCTTGACCACGCGCCGGCTGGCGGTGCTGGCGCAGGAACGGCGCGCCGCAGCCGGCCCGGCGGCCTGGCGCGGCAGCGCGGGCCTGCTGCGCGCGGCCGACAGCGGCGCGCCGTTCGAGGCGCTGGTGACCGACGACGGCGCCTGGCGCCTGCACGTGGTGGCCGGCCGCGCCATCCTGCAGCTCGACCCGGAATCCAGGCTGGCCCCGGGCCTCCTGCGGGCGGCGCAGGAAGTGCGCGTGCGCGACGGCGCCGGCAACACGGTGCTGGAAGGGCGGCTCGACCCGGACGGGGAGTGCGAAGGCCCATGGCCTTTCGACGACACCCCGGCCCGGCATTTCGCGCGCCACGGCGGCGCCTTCACGGTGGAGCCGATCGGTCGCTAGCATGCTGAACCTGTTCATCAAGCCGTTCCGCCAGGCGGCCCCGGACCTCGAGGGACTGGGCGCGGCCTATATCGCGCTGCCGATCGCGCGCGGCTGCACGGTGCCGAACGGACGCTTCGCCGTGCTGGCAAGCAGCGATGGCCACACCCGCCGCCTGAGCGAAGGCGCGCGCGTCAATGCCCTGGAAAACGAGACCGCCTGGTGCATCCATCCCGGGCCCTATGCCTGCGAACTGACGCCGTTCGCCGCCGCGCCCGAGATCGGCCTGAAGGTCGCTTTCGCCATCGACGGCGCCGACCCGCGCGAAGCCCAGCAGCGCTTCGACCTGTTCCTGGCCAGCGAAGGCGGCGCCCGCGTGGCGCTTGACGCCTTCGTGGCGCAGCTGCAGGCTGCCCTGCAGCGCGAACTGGCCCAGGGCAACCTGGAGCTGCCGCCCTGCACCAGCTTCGAGGAGTGGAACCTGTTCCGCGCCGGTTTCAACCAGCTGCTCTACACCCGCTTCGGCGTGATGGTGGACGACTGCGTGCCGGTCGACCTGGGCGCCGCGCGCGACCTGGCGGCCCTGCTGGCGGCGCGCCTGGCGGTGCAGCCGGTGACGGCGCCGGCCGCCGCCCCGCAGGAAGCCTTCGACGCCGCCCTGGAAGACCGCAAGGCGCTGCGCCGCCTGTTCCTGGAGCTGCCGCGCGTGCTGTGCGGCCTGCGCCTGGCGGTGCTGCCGCCGGACTGCGCCACCTTCCGCCGCCACCAGGACCTGCTGCGCCGGCTCGACCTGGTCAGCCTGGCGGCCGGCACCATGCCGGCGCTGGAACTGGCGGCCCCGAACCTGCCCCTGGCGGGGAGCGAACAGCTGCGCCGCGCGCGCCACAGCCGGCGCGCGGTGGCGGCGCTGGACGAGGCCTGGGCCCTGCTGGCGCGCATGAAGCAGGCGGTCAGCGCGCTGCCGCAGGCGATCGCCCTGCTGGACGAGGCCGACCGCATCGTCGCCAACCTCGAATGCGACTGCGCCGCGCGCCGCGCCACGCAGGAGGAAGACGCATGAGCGGCGCACCCGTCACCTGCCGCAGCATGACATCGGACGGCGGCTACCTGACCGTCACCGCCACGGTGCGTCCGCGCGACGGCCGCGCCGAAGTCAAATGCAGCGTGCCGGATGCGCTAGAAGTGGCGCAACGCATGCAGGCCGTGGTGCGCCTGGCGCGCCACACCGAGGCGCGCTTCGACAGCCGGGCCCAGGTCGTGCTGAGCCTCGATCGCGCACCAGGTAACGGTGAACGCGACTGGGAGCTGGCCGCCGTGCTGGCCGACCGCATGGTGCGTGGACTGTATCAACCGCAGGTGCCGGTGGTGGCCAACGGCTGGTCCGATGCCTGGCACCTGGGCCGCATCGACGGCCACGGCCTGGGCGCCGTGCCCTTCGGCGTGCTGGTGGGCGGCGCGGACGGCCTGCCGCACCTGGGCGCCTTGCACGGACATCCGGACCCGGCGGTCGGCGTGTCGACCGCGCGCGCCTGGTTCCCGCTGGTGAGCGGCGGACTAGAAGACAGCCTGGCCTGGGTCGAGGTGAACCTGCGCCCGGCCCAGGCGGAGGGCGAGGACGAAGAGTCCACGATCGTGGTCCCCGGCGCCGATGCGGCCCTGCAGGCGCGGGTGCGCGCGGTCCTGGTGGCGGCGCGCCATCACGACGGGCGCGGCAACAAGCAGTGGCGCACCACCGTGCGCTTCGCCGATGCGCGCTTCCAGGGCGGCTCCTACGAGCTGGCCCTGGTGATGGCCGACCGCATGGCGCGTGGCCGCGACTTCCTGCCGCGCGGGCGCCTGCTGGCCAGCGGCCAGTCGGCGAGCTGGCATGCGGGCAAGGTCGAGAACGTGGACGGCGTGGCGGCCAAGTGCGCGCTGCTGCTGCGCGAGGCCGCGGCGGGCGACCGCATCCTGCTGCCGCGCGCCTGGGAAACGGAACTCACGCCCGACTGGCGCGCGCAGGTAAAGGCGCAAGGCGCCAGCGTGGCCTGCGTGGACCGGATCGGCATCATATGATGGGGTCCCGGCCTTGGTAAACTCGAAGCAGTCGCTGGTACGGAACGAAACGGAGCCGCATATGGTGGAGCATGTCGGAATGAGCGCGCCGCGCGGCGCGCCGGTGCTGGTCGATAACCGCTGGGTCGCGGGCCCCGACGAGCTGGCCGTGTTCTTCGGCGTGCGCGCGCTGTCGGGCGTGTTCGTCAAGACGCTGCGGGTGCCGGCCACCAGCCGCGCCTATATCCTGCAGGGCGACAAGGCGACCGAGGTGCCGCAGGGAGAGTACGAGATCGAAGGCTTCTTCACGCGCCTGAACCACCTGCTGCGCGACCAGCACGCCGAGATCCTGGTTACCCGCACCGGCGCGCTGCCGGTCGCCTTCACCTTCGACGATGTGCTGACCAGCGAACAGTTGGCGGTGACGGCGCGCTTCACGGTCAGCCTGCGCATCGAGAACGTGCCCGCCTTTGCGCGCCATTTCATGACCGAGCCGGGCACCATCGGCGTGGCCGAACTGCGCGAACTCTTGACACCGCCGGTACGCCAGCTGCTGGAAGAATTCGTCGGCGCGCGCTCGATCCGCGACATGGCCGGCAACGCCGGGCTGCGCGAACAGCTGGACGCGCGCCTGCAGGGCGGCCTCGCGCTGCTGCTGGCCGAATACGGCCTCGCCGTGGTGAAGGTCGACACGGTCGAACTTCGCCACGACAAGTACGACGCCAACCGCGCCAGGGTCGGCAGCCTGTGGCTGGCGGTCGACGAGCGCCACGTGCAGGTCGAGCACCGCAAGCACCTCGACGAGCTGTACGACGCCGAGGAATGGCAGCGCCTGCGCCGCGCCGAGGCCGCGGCCCGGGTGCGCCAGCGCGAGGCCGAGCTGCGCCAGGACGATGCGATCGCGCGCGCCGAACAGTCGCTGCGGGGCGCCGATCGCGCCCACGCGGTGCGCGCGCGCCAGATCGAGCTGTATGCGCGCATCCTCGACGCCCAGTCGCGCAAGCAGGCGCTCGAGCGCGGCGCGGGCGACGTGCTGGCCGAGCTCGAACACGAACTGGCGAAGAAGAGCGCGGGGCGTCGCGACGAGGCCCTGGCGTGGCAGCACCTGCGCGCGCTGGCCCAGGTGCGCATGCGCAGCGAACTCGAAGTCGCCCAGCAGGACGCGCGGCAGGCGCAGGCGATCGCGCGCCAGCGCTTCTCGCAAACCCTGCTGCAGCAGCAGATCCGGCACAAGCTGGAGCAGGCGGCCCTGATCGAGGATGGCGCGCGCAAGCAGGCTGAACTCGTGCGCCTGCGCCGGATGGAAGCGGATGCGGCGCGCCGCGGCCGCGAGATCGACGAGCAGGAACACGTGGCGCGCCACCAGCTGCTGGTGCTGGCCAACACCGCGCGCCGGCGCGAAGCCGAGCGCCTGCAGGAGTGGGAAGATGCGCAGGCCGTCCTGGCCATCGAGACCGCGCGCAGCACCGCCCAGCAGGACAAGCTGCGGCGCACGATAGAGCTCGAAGCGATGCAGGCGCGCGCGCAGCAAGGCGTGACGCTCGAGGGCGAGGAGCGCCGCCATGCATTGCGCCTGAGCGAGCTGGATGCCTTCGCCGCCATGGACGACAGCGCGAAACTGGCGCTGGCCGCCGTGCCCAACGCCACGCTCCTGAACGACTTCATGAAGACGCGCGTGCACGCCACCATGGACGCGGACCAGCTGGCAAGCCTGGCCGCCGTGGCCGGCGCCGGCAAGCTGACGCTTGAAGACGCCCTCGAGCTGGTGGCGCGCGAACAGGCGCGGCGCGACGGCGGAGTCGACAAGGACCGCCGGCACCAGGTGGAACTGCTGACCGTCGCCGCGGGCGTGGCCGCGCCGCGCTGCAGCCACGGCCACGCCATGCGCGAGGGCGAGCGCTTCTGCAGCGCCTGCGGCGCGCCCTTGCAATCCTGAAGGAAGCAATGCAATCGGCCATCGACAAGATCCGCGCGCTGCGTGCGCTGCACGAGGATGGCCTCTTGAGCCGGCAGGAATTTGACCTGCGCAAGAACGCGATCCTCGACGCCGAGTACGCACCCGCGGCCGATGCGCTGGAAGAGGCGCTGCCGGTGCGCGTCGGCACCGAGATCGGCCTGATGGTCGGCCAGGAAGTCGGCCCCCAGAACCGCCGCTACCGCCTCGAGCGCCTGATCGCCCACGGCGGCATGGGCCAGGTGTGGCAGGCCACCGACCTCGCCACCCATGCGGAGCTGGGCCACAGCGCCCAGGTCGCGCTGAAGATCCTGCCGCCCCAGCTGACCCAGTCCGCCAGCCACGCCAAGCTCCTGATCCAGGAAGCGACCCGCGCGCGCCGCCTGGCGCACGAACACATCGTGCGCGTCTACGAATGGGCCCAGGACCCGGCCACGGCGAGCTACTTCATCATCATGGAATGCCTGGAGGGCGAAGACCTCGACAGCCTGCTGGCGCGCGAAGGCAGCCTGCCATTGGAACGCGTGCTGGCGCTGCTCGAGCCGGTCGCCGGCGCCCTCGACTACGCCTGGGACAAGCACTGCCTGGTTCACCGCGACATCAAGCCGGCCAACGTTTTTCTCACCCGCCGCGGCGAGGTGAAACTGCTCGACTTCGGCATCGCGGCGCGGGCGCGTGCGCCGTCGCCCATGGATGCGCCGGCCAGTTCCGGCACCAGCGGCTACCGCGCGCCGGAAGCCGGCGCCCCGGATGGCGTGCCGGCGCGGACGCTGGACGTGTACGCGGTCGCGATGATGGTGTGCCGGATGCTGGGCGCCGCGCCCGCGGCCGGACAAGCGCCCGCAGGGCTGGCCCCGCGCCAGTGGGCCGCGCTGCGCGCCGGCTTCGCGCGCGACCCGGGCGCACGTCCGGCCAGCGTGCGCGCACTGCTCGACACCATCCGCGATGGCGTCGGCCCGACGGAAGAAGAACGCGCGCGCGAGGAAGCGCGCCTGCGCGTCGAGCACGAACGACGCGAGCGCGAACTGGCCGCGCGCCGCCAGGCGCGCGAGCAGGCGCTGGCCGCCGCGCGCGCCCAGGCCGAGCTGCGGCGCAAGGAAGAAGAGCGCCAGCGCCAGCGCGCCGACCGCGCCGCGCAGGAGGCCGCGCGCGAGGCGAGGAAGGACGCCCTGCGCCGGCAGCTGCTGGCCAAGCGCGAAGAGGAGGCCGCCAAGGCGCGCCTGGCCCAGGAAGAGGCCCAGCGCAAGGCGGCCCAGGCCAAGGCCGCCGCGCTCTACCTGACGCAGCAGAAGCGTGCGCGCGAACTGCAGGCCGCCCGCAGCGCCGAGGACCTGGCCAGGCTCATGCCGACCCCTGGCAGCCCGGTGGCCGACGGCGACGGCGTGCTGTGCGACCCGTTTCTGGACGGCGCCGGCAGCGGCCCCTCGCTGGTCCTGATCCCCACCGGGCGCTTCCAGATGGGATCCCACGAACATGAGCGGAAGATCGCGATGGCGGCGGGCGCCCAGAAAAAATGGCTGGAGCGCGAGACCCCGCAGCGCTGGGTCGGTATCGAGCGGCCCTTCGCCATGGGACGCTATCCGGTCACGGTGGGCGAGTGGCGCGTGTTCGTCAAGGCGAGCGGCTGGGAGCCGTTGGGTGAGGTCGACTGGTCCGCGCCGGGCTTCCCGCAGACCGACGCCCACCCGGTGGTCGGCGTCACCTGGCACGACGCCCAGCACTACCTGGCCTGGCTCTCGTCCGCCACCGGCAAGCGCTACCGCCTGCCGAGCGAGGCCGAGTGGGAATACGCCTGCCGCGCCGGCACCAAGACCGCGTTCAGCTTTGGCGACAGCATCAGCCCCGAGCAGGCCAACTACGACGGCACCTTCACCTATAACGGCGGCCCGCGCGGCGCCTACCGCGGCGGCACCACGCCGTCCGGCATGTTCCCGGCCAATCCCTGGGGCCTGTTCGACATGCACGGCAACGTGTGGGAATGGGTGCAGGACGTGGTGCACGACAACTACGACGGCGCCCCCAGCGACGGCAGCGCCTGGGAAATAGGCGGCGACCCGGCGCGCCGCATCCTGCGCGGCGGCTCCTGGCTGTACAACCCGCGCTACCTGCGCGCGGCGCTGCGCAATGGATTCTCCAGCGTGCTGTCCAACGATATCGTCGGTTTTCGTGTCGTGCGCGAGCTGATGTAGGGACCGGCCGATCCGCGCACAGCGCTGCGGGGTGGTGTACAGTTGACGTATTGTTCACATCGGAGACATCGCCATGGCCATCGCCCACCTGTTCAAATCGCACGACAAGGACCTCGGCGGCGGCTTCACCGTGCGCCGCATCCTGCCGGCGGCGGCGCGCCAGTCGGTCGGGCCCTTCCTCTTTTTTGATCACATGGGCCCGGTGGAAGCCCAGCCCGGTGCGCGCCACGACGTGCGTCCGCATCCGCACATCGGCCTGGCCACCGTGACCTATCTGTTCGAAGGCGCGATCATGCACCGCGACAGCCTCGGCACCGAGCAGCGCATCGAGCCGGGCGCGATCAATTGGATGACGGCCGGCAGCGGCATCGTCCATTCCGAGCGCACGCCCGAGGACCTGCTGGAGCGCACCCGCCGCACCCACGGCCTGCAGCTGTGGGCCGCGCTGCCGCGCGAGCACGAGGAGGCGCCGGCCGCGTTCTCGCACACGCCGGCCGACCAGATCCCCGAAGTGTCGTTCGAAGGCGCCACGGTGCGGGTTCTCGTCGGCAGCGCCTTCGGCGTGAGTTCGCCGGTGCCGACCTTCAGCCAGACCCTGTACCTGGACGTGCAGCTGGCGCCGGGCGGAGCGATCGACCTGGGCGGCCTGCCGGAAGAGAGCGCGGTGTACGCGCCGATCGGCGCCATCGCGGTAAACGGGGAGGCGATTCCCGGCAATACCATGGCCATGCTGGAACCGGGTGCGGAAGTGACGGTGTCGTCGGCCGAAGGCGCGCGCTTCGTGCTGGTCGGCGGGGCGCCGCTGGACGGGCGCCGCTACATCTTCTGGAACTTCGTTTCGAGCAGCCGCGAGCGCATCGAACAGGCCGCGCGCGACTGGGAAGCGGACGCCTTCGTGCCGGTGCCTGGCGAGACCGAGCGCATCCCGCTGCCGGCCTGGCCGGCGGCGTGGAAGCAGCAGGCGCCGCGCGCCGACTGAAACTGCCTGGGTACGCGGGAACTACGGCGCGCCGATCGGTTTTAACGTGACGCAGACGAAAGGATGCGTCATGAAGATCCCCGAGCACCTCAGGATACCGTTCATCGTGTTCGCCCTGCAGGGAGCGCTGCTGGCTGCCGTTTCACTGATTTTCCTGATCCTTCGCCCCGCCAGCCTCTGACGGTATGAACGTCAGGTTTCAGGCGTCGAGCCAGGCAGGAAGCACGCGCCGGCGTTCCCCCGCGCGGGGCACCCGGACGCGCGTCTGCGTTTCCGGATAGGCTTGCGCCGCGAAGCGCAGCTGCTGGCCGAAACCGCGCAGGCGATCCAGCGCCACGCCCGGCGCCAGCGGCGTTTCCTGGCCGCTGACCGGGTCGCGGTGCCAGAAGCCGCCGTCGCGGTGGAACAGGGTCGGCAGGCCGGCCGCGCGCGGCGAGGCAGCCGTCTGCTTGCCGATCTCGTGCGCCGGATCGCGTTCCGGCGCCAGCACCATGAAGCATTCGGCGCGGGCGCCAAGGTCGGCGCGGTGCAGGACCACGCCGTGCGGCAGCAGGGCCGTCACTTCGAGCTCGACCACGCCGCGGATACTGGCGGTGAGCGCGATGCGCATGCCGAGCCGCAGCAGCACCGGGGTGTGCTTGCCGGGCCAGACCCCGTCCAGCAGCAGGCCGTAGCGCGACACGTCCTCGATCTCGAAGCCGTGGCGGCCCTGGCGGATCACGGCGTGGCGGCCCGACAGGCGCCGGGTCAGGCCGCCGCGGTCCTCGCCATGCTCGCCGTGGTGCATGAGCAGGAGGTCGGCTTCCGGTTCGATTTCCTCGAAGCGGCCGAGCACGCATTCGTCGAGGGCGAACAGGCGCAGGTGGCGCTGGCTGCTGGAATCGGGCTCGGCCTGCACCAGGCAGGCGCTGCTCGCCGGGCAGGGGTGGCCGGCGGGCGTCTGCGGCACGTCGATTTCGATCAGGTCCTCGTCCCAGGCGATGCTCGACATGGCCAGGTCGACCTTGCCGACGCTCTCGCGCGGGTCACGCAGGTCGACGTTGGCGATCGAGGCGTTGCGCGCGGTGACGTCGATGTCGACCCGGCCGCCGCCCGGCGCCTGCACCCGCGCGATGCCGGCGTCGTCGGCCATCACGCGCACGTTCTTGTGGGTGGCGAGGAAGGTCTGGTGGATTTCGCCCAGGCTGGCGTCCAGGCGCGGCACCAGGATCACCGGCGAGCAGGTCCAGGTGCGCGAGGCGCCGGCGTGCTGCGGATGGCGGCTGTGCAGCTCGATCTCGATGCGGTACTGGCCGTGTTCCAGGCCGCGCGAGGAAAACTCGAGGAACACCGGGCGCCAGTCGCCGCGCGAGGTGCGGTGAAAGGCAACATGTTCGCCGTCGCGCAGGCGCAGGCTGGAGCGCACCAGCATGCGGACCTCGGCCGCGCAATCCATGGGCATGCCGCGCAGTTCGAGCTTGATCGCCTGGCGGCCGCCGGCGGCGCGCGGGTCGAAGCCGCTGATGTGCAGCTGCGGACGTTGCAGGCCCGGCGCTGCGGCAGGCGCTTGCGGCGCCGGGCCGCTTGCGGCGGCGCGGCCGGCGCGCAGGGCGCCGATGATGTCGAAGCTGGCCGGCAGGGCCGGCGCCGGGGCCTTGTTCGCGGCTTCCGCGGCATCCGGGGCATGCGATATGGCCGGCTGCGCATGCCCGTGCGCGCACGCGGCCTCGCCGGGCATGACCCAGACGGTGCAGTGCGGATGATCGGGATTGCGGCAGCGGCTCATGGGCGGACGATTTTCGAAGACCTTGCAAGCTTAGCCTGTTTTACGGCTGGGCGGCGCACCGAGTTCGTTGATTAACAACATTATTTTCCGTTAGGAATATATTAACTCAGGGCATTGCTCGGCAGGGCGGTCTCGTCCGAAGGGGATAAGCGGGGTCGCAGGACCAGCGCGGTCAGGTTGTCCGGCTGCAGGCCGGGTGGCGGCGCGTCCTCCATGGCGGCGAACAGGCGGTCGACCGCGGCGGCCGCATCCGGCGCGCCGGCCAGCAGGGCGGGCCAGCCGCCCACGAAACCGTCCGGCGTCGCGCAGGACCAGAAACCGTCGGTGGCGAGCAGGTACAGCGCGTCCGGACGGAGGGTCAGCACGCGGCGGTCCGCCATGCCGCCGAGCCAGCTCGGCAGCTTGCGTTCCGACAGTTCATACAGGGGATCGGACAGCTGGGAAGGCCGGCTGAAGGCATTGCCCAGAATGAAGGCCTGGGCGATCTGGGGCGTGTGCCCGCCGTGCACCTGGCGCCACCAGTCGCGCTCGTCGATGCGCCCGCTGAGGGCCGCCACCGTCGCCGGCACGTGGTCGACGGTCAGCGGCCTGGCGTGACCGGCATCGATTTCGTACAGGCGCGAATCGCCGACGTGGTACAGGATCGGCGCGCCGCCGGCCGGCAGTTCGAGCATGGTGAGCGTGGTGCCGGGCCGTGCGCCGGACTCGAACGAGAACCGTTGCTGCAGCTGGGCGTGCAGGGCGTCAAGCCGGCGCGCGAGTTCCTCGCCCGTGCCGCAGGGCGGCATGGCCAGCAGTCCCGCGACCACGGCCTCGGCCGCTTCGCGTCCATGGCCGTGGCCGCCCATCCCGTCCAGTACGGCGACGCGGCCGTGCCCCGCCGGCCAGCCGGCCACCATGGCGCGCCGCACTTCCTGGTTGTCGAGCCAGGCGGCGGCGCCCGCTGCATCGATGACGAGGAAGTTGTCCTGGTTTTCGGGACGTTGGAGCGGGCCGGCGCCGCGCCTGCTGGCGACCGCCACCTCATAACGCGGGGAGAACTGGAAATCGGCAAGCGGATCGTGGGCGGACGGCATCGGTCGGGAGGTCTTGGCAAGTTTGCTACTGTACACCTGAACACGGGGCGGCGAGGCGGCGAATGAATTGCCGTACGGAAATGACGTTCCATGCTATCGTGGAGTTCCCCAACATATTTACGATCGACGTCATGCTGATCCGACCGCTCGTCTCCGCGGATATCCCCGCCGTCGCCGGTTTGCTGCGCGAACTCGCGCGCGAGTACATCGTGCACGAGTCGCCGCCGGAAGGGGCGTCCACCTTCCTCGCCGAGAACGACGAGATGGGCGTGCGCGGCTTCCTGGCGCGTGGCCACGTCTACCACGTGGCGCTGGTCGACGGCGAGCTGGCCGGTTTCGTGGCGATGCGCGACAACAGCCACCTGTTCCACCTGTTCGTCGGCAAGCGCTGGCACCGGCGCGGACTGGCGCGCGCCCTGTGGGAGACGGCGCGTGCGCACGCCCTGGCGGCCGGCGGCGACGGCGCCTTCACCGTCAACTCATCGAATTTCGCGGTGCCGGTCTACGAGGCGTTCGGCTTCGTGCGGGTCGGCCCGACCCAGTGCGCCAAGGGCCTGTTCTTCAATCCGATGCGCCTGGAAGAAGCGTGAGCCGGCTTCGTCGGCGCGGCGCAGCCACAGGCTGCTCGCCCATCCTTGATGGCGCCGTCCCTCGACGGTCGCGCTGACTTCCCACCAGTCGCCCTGGTGGCGCCCGCTGGCCGTCACCTGCGCGCCCGCCGGCAGCACCGCGAGGCGGCGCGATCCGACCCCGACGTCCGAGCGCAAGTTCAGGTTGTCCCAGGCGCGGTAGCGGGCGCCGGGGACCGGCAGCTGCCCCTGTGCGGCGGAGAGTGGCGCGGGCTTTGCCTGCTGCATTGGTGCGAACAGCGCATGCAGCAGGGTCCCGATCAGCAGCGTGCCGCCCGCGAGCACCGCCAGCGCGCGCGCATTCGCCCGCCGCCACCAGCTGCGCGGCGTCAGCCAGGCGGCCAGGCACAGCGTGGCCAGCAGGGCGGCGCCATAGGCGAGGAAGAGGCTCATGTCGGCTCAGGCGTCGAAGCGCAGCACGTAGTGGCCGGCGACCAGGTGGTGGCCGGACGGGATCACGTAGGGCCGGTCCGGGGTGGCGCTGTCGATCGGCGCCACCAGGCGCAGGTCCTGGTCGAGATGGAACAGCGACTGGGTTTCCGACAGGCGCACGATCGACAGCCCCTCGCTTGTCGCTTCCCAGCTGAAGGCGTTGCGCGACAGGCCGAGGCGGTCGGCGCTGGCCGCGGCGCTGCCGTCCTGCTGGCGCAGGAAGTGCGGCGCGTCGAGCACGCGCAGCTGGGCCAGCGCCGGCATGCCGCGTCCGAACACCAGGCGGGTACCGGCGGCGGCCGGCTGGCTCGGGCCGTCCGCCAGGCCGAGCAGCGCCGCGTAGCGCTCGCCCATGCCGGCGGGCGCCGCGTGCAGCTGAACGGCGGCGCCGTCCAGCGGCGCGAAGCGCGACGGCACCGCCACCCGCTGGCGGCCGTCGGCGGTGATGGCATGCACCTCGTCGGCATCGTCGACGGCGAAGCGGATCAGGCTTTCCTTGCCCGGCGCGCCGGGCGCCAGGGTGGGGCCGAGGCCGACTTCCAGCGCCTGGGCGCCGGTGTCGCGGTAGCGGCTCAGGCGCGGCAGGGCCAGCGCGGCCAGCGTGATGCGGTGGCGCGCCACCGGGGCGTAGGTGGCGTCGTTTTCGGGCACGACCGGGGCCGGCGCGGGGATGGGCGCGGCCAGCGGCATCGCCGTCATGTCGTTTTCCGGATTGCTGCGGGTCTTCCACACGGCCGGCGGGCGGGCGCAAGGCTGGGCGGCCGGCTTGATCGCGGCGGCGGGCCTGGCGGCGGCGGCGCGCTCGATGCGCAGCAGCAGGCGCGGGCCGGCGCCGCCTTTATTGCGGATCACGTAGTAATCGTTGGCGGCGTCGAAGCGGCACTCCAGCGCATCCTTCGGCTTCACCTGCACCTCGATCGGTGCGTCCGGGCCGTCGTTGATCAGCAGGATGCCGCCGTCGCCGAAAGGCCAGCCGGGCGCCGCCCAGGTGGCGTTGGCGGCGTCCTGGCCGACCAGGGTCAGGCGCTGGTCCGGATAGACCGCGCACACCGGCTGCCAGATCGCGCTGTCGCGCGAGGCGCTGACCTTGTACAGCACTTCCTCGCCCGGCGCCGGCAGGTAGACGGCGTGGCCGAACTTGACCTTGACTTCGCCCGGGCCCAGCGCGTCCGCGCCGACTACCTGGTAGCGCACCTCGTCGCCCGCGAGCAGGTCGCCGAAGTCCTTCTGGTGCAGGGCCGCGAGCGACTGCGCCAGGTCGCGCACGCGCGCGCCGCGGGTCAGGTGGCGGTCGTCGTCGACCTCCTCCTGCGGCAGCATCAGGGTCACGTGCGAGAAGCAGCGGGTGGCGGCGCGCCCACGCTGTTCGCGCGGCGCGCGTTCCAGCAGGTCGCGCAGCAGCGGGCGGCGCGAGAACAGCGACAGCCCCGGCGCCTGCCACAGCGCCTCGGCGTTGAACACATCGTTGATCCTGGCTAGGACTTCGTGTTGGACATAGACCGGCATGATGGGAATCTCCAGATAAGAATGGATGCTTTAATCGCGCTGTGCGCTCTGCACGCTCGCCACGCCGAACGCTAGCAGGGGGCAGATGAAAAACAGCAGGTGCGAGCCGCCGGCCGACAGGAAACTCATGGGCTGGCCCATGATCGGGAACAGCGCCAGGTTGGTGCCCCACGAGAGCAGGAAGTGCCCGCCGAGGAAGGCCGCGCCGCCGGCCAGCGCGAAGCACTGGAAGCGTCCCAGCCAGGCGCGCCTGAAATCCTTGGCCTCGACGCCGGCGCGCCAGCTGAGGACGGCCGCATGCAGCAGGGCGCCCAGCAGCAGCGCCTGCAGCGCCCACAGCAGCACCGCGCTCGCCAGGCCGTGGCGATGCAACAGGAAGGAGGGCGCGAAGTCGTCCTGCACCGCCGGGATGCGCAGCGCCTCGCCGGCCTGCTGGCCGAGCGAGGCCAGGCCGAGCATGCCATCCATGCCCAGCCAGCCGCCTTGTCCGACGGCGCGCGCGCCCAGCAGCATCTGCTGGCCGGTGTGCGGGTGCACGCCTGGGTCGGCCCAGACCTGGAAGCGCTCGGTGTAGAAGCCGGCCGCGCCCAGGCTGGGCCCGAGCGCCTGCAGCGCCATCGCGCCCGCCAGCACGGCGCAGCAGGCCGCGCCGACCAAGCCGGCCGCGTGCCGCCGGCCGCTCGCCAGGCACCAGGCCAGCAGGATGGCGGCGGCCCACACCAGCAGCAGGACCAGGGGAGAATAGTCGTCGACCTGGACCAGGGCGACCGCCAGCAACAGCACGAACAGCAGCACCGGCGCCAAGGCCCGCAGCCAGGCGCGCCAGCCGCCGCGCATCAAGCCGCCGCTGCCCGCCGCCACGGCAAGGCAGTGCGCGCTCAGGGCGGCCAGGGCGAGCTTGGCGAATTCCACCGGCTGGATGTCGAACACCCCAGTCTCGTTGCCGAAGGCGACCTGCAGCAGCAGTCCGAGCAGGGCGACGAGTGCCAGCGCCACCAGCAGCCATTCGGTGGCGCCGCGCGAGACCTCGGCGCGCGCCACGCGACGCATCAGCAGCAGGCCTGCGGGCAGGCCGGCGCCCAGCAGCACGCAGCTGGTCTCGACCTGGCGCATCCAGGACGTGTCGCGCGCGCCGAGGCCGAGTTCGAGCTGCACCAGCAGGCCGGCGCCGAGCAGCAAGGTGGCGGCCACCGCCAGCAGCGGCGGGCGGCGGGGCCACAGCAGCGCGTACCACAGCGCCGCCCAGGCCAGCAGCAATGCCCAGCCGACGCCGGGCGCCTGGCCGCCGCGCTGCATGACGAGCAGCAGCAGCGCCACGCCGACGATGGCGGCGCCGCAGCCGGTTTGTACGTGGACGCCGCGGCGCAGGCCGGCCAGGCCGGCCAGCAGGCCGGCGGCAAGGGCGGCGGCCCAGGCGGCGCTCGACGGCGCAGGGAAGGTCCACAGCGAACGCTCGGTCCAGGTCCAGCGCAAGGCAGGCGGCAATTCCGCGCGCGGCTCGGCGAACAGCTCCACCTG
This sequence comes from Massilia phyllostachyos, assembly GCF_021044825.1. Taxonomy (GTDB): domain Bacteria; phylum Pseudomonadota; class Gammaproteobacteria; order Burkholderiales; family Burkholderiaceae_D; genus Telluria; species Telluria phyllostachyos. The sequence continues at coordinate 475,921 of NZ_JAJNOC010000002.1, forward strand.
CGCGGCCGGGCGCAGGCGCAGGGTATCGCCGGCGATCTCGAGGTCGAGCCGGGTGCGGCCGACCGCGATCGTGTCGATGCCGCTCAGTAGGTGCTCGCGACGGGCGACGTCGCGCATGCCGTCGGCGTCGCGCACCGGCACCGGCTGGGCGCCGCGGACCTGCAGCACGATGCCACCATCGGCGCCGCGCGCCATCGACACCGTGCCGGCCTCCAGCCCCGGCGCCGCCAGCCGGTTGCCGCAATACAGATAGCCGCCCGCGTTCAGGGGCCGGCGCGCGCTCAGGGCGTGCGGGGCGATGCGGTTCCAGAAGCCGACGATGCGGCTGCCCGCGCCGGCGTCCGGACACGGAGGCTGTACGGCGCCGTCGCGGGTCAGGAGCGCGCCATCGTATTCCCAGCGGTGGCCGGCGCCGCGCAGCAGCACGCGTTCATCGTCGGCGCCCAGCACCTCGAATGGCGTGGCGCCCAGCTGCAATTGCTGGCCCGGCGCCAGCGCGAGCGTGCCGGTGGCCTGCCTGTTTTCGCCGCGCAGCAGCACGGCCGGCTGGGCGGGATGGGTGTTGCGCAGCCACCAGCTTCCTTGCGCGTCGCGCCGCAGCAGGAACTGGCGCGGCCCGGCGCGTGGCGCGGCGAGTTCCGCGCGTCCCAGCACGGCCGATTCGCCAGGCGCGAGGCGCAGGTCAATCTGCGTCGGAAGGTAGCGCTGCGGCGTGGCGAGCAGGGCCGCGAGCTGGAGTAAGCAGACCAGGCCGAGGGCGAGGGCGGCCCACAGCAGGCGCGCGGAAATGCGGGAAATCATGCCGCCATCCTGTGGGTGACGCCATGCGATGCTTCGCGCAGCGCGCCGAGCATGCGGCTGATCTCGAGCGCGTGTTGCGGCCGCGCCTCGGGACGTGGCGCCAGCAGCGACTGCAGCAGCAGCGTCGCCTGGCAGGCGCCGGCGCCGAAATGGCTTGCGAAGTCGAGCGCTTCATCCGGCGCGAGGCTGGGCGGCAGCGCGCCGCCATGGCGCTGGCGCAGGGCGGCAAAGCCGGCGCGGCCGTGCAGGCCATACGCTTCGCCGCAGGCGGCGCCATAGCGCAGCATGCGCCCGCACACCAGGTAGTAGAGCAGGGCTCCCAAGGAAAAATAATCGCTGCGCTGGCCGGCCAGGTAGCGGCCGTCCGGCGCCGGGAAGAACTGTTCGGGCGCCTGCCAGCTCGCGGTGCCCGCATACGCATCGGTGGCGTTCTCGAGCAGCGGGCGGCTGGTGCCGAAGTCCGCCAGTTTCAGGCAGCGGCCGGCGCGCTCGATCAGCAGGTTGCCGGGCTTCAGGTCGAGGTAGCGAAAGCCCGCCGCATGGACCTTGCCGAGGGCCTGGTTGACCTGGGCGCACCAGTCGAGAGCCTGCTCCGGCGCGATCCAGCGCCCGGCCGCGCGTTCGGCGGCGAGCCAGGATGCCAGGTCGCCATCCAGCAGTTCGAGCGCCATCGCCGGCAGGCCCGCGTGGCTGCCGCTGTCGATCAGGCGCACCACGTGGCGGCCGTCCCAGGGAGCGAGACCGGCCAGGAATGCGGCCTCCAGGCGCGCGCTGTCGATCCAGTGCCCGCGCAGCGCGATCGGCGCGCGCGCCATCTGTTCGGTGTTGACCAGCTTGAGGGCGACGGCCCCGCCGTCCGGCGCTTCGGCGCGCCACACGACCCCGTAGGCCGAACCGCCGAGCGGCGCGCTCAGGCGGTAGTGGCCGCGGGTGAGGGAAACGATACTGCCTTGCTGGACCATGCTTGTCTCCGGATCGGCGTCAGCGCCGTTGCCGGAATCAAGCGGGGGGAGGGTGAAAGGCCGGGCGGGTGTCGGTAGGATGGGCGGTCCTCCGCCCACGCGTTCAAATCAGGTATCCAGGCCTGCTGCGTGGCGCTCACCCGTGCGTTGACCGCGTGGGCAAGGAACTTGCCCACCCTACGAAACCCGGGGCTAGCATCAGCGCACCAATAAAAAAGCCGCGCGGTGCGCGGCTTGTCGATCAGCGGCCGTGGCGGCCGTCCCAGCGGTCGTGGTCACGGCGGTCGTGGCGGTCCCAGTCACGGCGGTCATGGCGGTCCCAGTCGCGGCGGTCGTAGCGGTCGTAGCGGTCGCCGACGTAGACCGGGCGCGGCTGTACGTAGACCGGACGCGGTTCGACATAGACCGGACGGGGCTGCACGTAGACCGGGCGCGGCTGGACGTAGGCGCCGCCGTAGCCGTAACCACGGTTGCCGTAGTAGCGGTTGTCGCGGTAGCGGCGGTCGTCGCGGGTCGAGATCGAGTTGCCGACCGCCGCACCCAGCACGCCGCCCACCAGGGCGCCGGTGCCGCCGCCGGCGCTGTTGCCGATCGCCGCGCCAACCACCGCGCCGATCGCCGTATTCACGCCACGGTCGCCTGCCATTGCCGCAGGGGAGACGGCAACCGCGGCCAGGACCACCGCACCAACGCATTTAGATTTCCACATGGCTTTTCCTTTTTGCCGCTGCGGTGATCGGAATGATCGAACGACGCTGGGCATGGGATAACTATAGACTTGCGGGATCGTGCTGCCATCCGTTCATACAGAATTTTACAAACGGAACGGGTGGGATACACATTCCGAACGGCCCTTGCAGTGGGGCCGGCCCGCCCCATCTAACATTTGTTACCGTTTTTCTGCGCCTCGCGCCCCTCACGTGAACCGATCGTTTGCCACCATTCTCTTCCTTCTCGTCCTGTTACAGGTGTACATCGGCTTGCGCGTGCTGTCCGACATGGACCTGGGCGTCTGGTCCATCGCGGTCGGCGTGCCGGTGCTGGCCGCGCTCACGGTGCTGGTGCCGATCGGGCTGATGTCGGCCTCGCTGCGCCGGCATCGCTGGTCGGGGCTGGTCAGCTGGGCCGGGTTGCTGTCGATGGGCTTCTTTTCCTCGCTGCTGGTGACCACCGTGGTGCGCGACCTGATTCTGCTGGCGCTGCGCCCGGCCGGAATGCTGACGCCCGAGGTGGTGCGCTTCAGCGCGCTGGCGGTGCCGCTGGTGGCGCTGGGCGTGACGACGCTCGGCTTCGTCAACGCACGCCGGCTGGCCCGCGTGAAGCGGGTCGACGTGCCGATCGCCGATCTGCACCCGAGCCTGCATGGCTATGCGATCGCCCAGGTGTCGGACATCCACGTCGGGCCGACCATCCGCCGGCCCTACCTGAACGCCATCGTCAACCGGGTCAACAAGCTCGGCGCGGATGCGATCGCGGTGACCGGCGACCTGGTCGACGGCAGCGTGCAGCGCCTGTCGCTGCATACCCAGCCGCTGGCGCGCCTGGCGGCGCCGGACGGCGTGTTCTTCGTGACCGGCAACCATGAATATTATTCAGGCGCCGAGGAGTGGATCGCCGAGGTGCGGCGCCTTGGCCTGACGGTGCTGATGAACCAGCACGTGGTACGCCGCCGCGGGGGCGCGGCGCTGATGATCGCGGGCGTGGCCGACTACACGGCCCACCATTTCCATCCCTCGCACAAGAGCGACCCGAAGCGGGCCGCGGCCGGGGCGCCGCCGGACGTGGGGGTGCGGGTCTTGCTGGCGCACCAGCCGCGCAGCGCGGCCGAGGCCGCGGAAGCCGGGTTCCACCTGCAATTATCGGGGCATACCCATGGCGGACAATTCTTCCCGTGGAATTTGTTCGTGCCGCTGCAGCAGCCCTTCGTGGCCGGGCTGCACCGGGTGCGCGATATGTGGGTGTACATCAGCCGCGGGACCGGGTATTGGGGGCCACCGAAGCGCTTCGGGGCGCCATCGGAAATTACCTTGCTGCGTCTGGTCCCGGCCTGACGTTGCGGATTCGTAGGGTGGGCAATCCTTTGCCCACGCGTTCGACCAGCGAGGGCGTCATCACAGTGCGTCCGTGAGTTGAACGCGTGGGCGAAGGACCGCGGGGCAGCCCAGGCCCACCCCACGGAACTGTAATTACGGCAATATTTCCCAGCAAAATGTTGCCACTTGCGCTATCGTTGAAATCCGTTCCCACAAACTTACGCAAAGCTGCCCAATGGTGCTTAAGGCTTGCCATACAGTCGGATTCCTGCTTCGCAGGGGCTGGTCTCACCTTGCGCCCAGGCACAAGGCCAGCGCCTTCCCCTCCACAGGCAGTCACGGTGGAACTCAGCGCGATGCTTCTCAACTCGCTCCTCGTATGGGCTGTCACTTTTCCCCTTACGTAAAACGAATTGAAGCTGCTTTTGTATGACAACTCAGATATGAACAAGTTTCGCGCGAACTGTAAAAACCCTCTGAACCCACAAAGGATCCGACGCATGAACCGCCGCAGCCTCCCTGTCCTGACCATCCTTGCCGCCTCGCTGGCGAGCGCTTCCGTTTTCGCCGCCAGCCCCGGTAACGACCCGGCCGCGCTGGCGAAGATCCGCGATGCGGCGATGCAGAGCGACTACGCCTGGGAGCGCATGGCAGACATGACGGACCTGATCGGCCCGCGCCTGTCCGGTTCGCCCGGCGCGGCGGCCGCCGTGACCCAGGTCGCGGACGCGATGCGCAAGCTCGGCGCCAAGGTGACCCTGCAGCCGGTGAAGGTTCCGCATTGGGTGCGCGGCCAGGAGACCGGCGAGCTGGTCGAGTACAGCGGCCGGCCGAACGGCGTCACCCAGCGCGTCGTGCTGACCGCGCTGGGCGGCTCCGGCGCCACCCCGGCCGCCGGCCTCACCGCGCCGGTCGTGGTGGTGAAGAGTTTCGACGAACTGAAGGCCCATTCCGGCGAAGTGAAAGGCAAGATCGTCCTGTTCGATGTCGAATTCGACCAGCACCAGGCCGACCGCGGCCTGGCCGGCCAGGCCTACGGGCAAGCTTCGGCCTACCGCCGCGACGGCCCGCGCATGGCCGCCGAGATGGGCGCCGTCGGCGCGCTGGTGCGCTCGATCGGCGGCGCCAGCTACCGCATCCCGCATACCGGCTCGACCGGCCTGCAGGACAACGCGCGCATCCCGGCCGCCGCCGTCACCAGCGAGGACGCGATGCTGATAAACCGCCTGGCCAAGCGCGGGCCGATCAGCATGCGCCTGGTGCTGACCCCGAAGACCCTGCCGGACGCCGACAGCTACAACGTGATCGCCGACCTGCCGGGTACCGACAAGGCCGACGAGATCGTCATCGTGTCCGGCCACCTCGATTCCTGGGACCTGGCCACCGGCGCCCACGACGATGCCGCCGGCGTCGCCAGTGCGATGGCCGTGCTCGAGACCCTGAAGAAGCTCGACTACCGTCCGCGCCGCACCATCCGCATGATCGCCTGGATGAACGAAGAGAATGGCGCGCGCGGCGCGCGCGGCTACCTGGCCGCCGAGCAGGCCAATGCCGAGAAGCACATCGGCGCCATCGAAAGCGACAATGGCGCCGGCCGTCCCTTCGGCATGCGCACCAGCGTGCCGGCCGGCATGACCGGGCTGTTCGCACCGCTGCAAGCGGCCATGCAGCCGATCGGCGCGGGCGTGCTGCAGCGCCAGGATGCGCTCTCGACCGGCGACTTGTCCGGCCTGGAACGCGCCGGCGTGCCGAGCTTCGCCCCGCTCATCGATACCTCGGGCTATTTCGACTATCACCACACGCCGGCCGATACGCTGGACAAGGTCGACCCCGACCACCTGCGCCGCCACGTGGCGCTGATGGCCGCAACGACCTGGTTCCTGGCCAATATCGAGCAGGATATCGGCCGCGCAGCCGTGCCGGAGCGCCGCGCCGTCGATCGCTGAGCGCAGGAGGTCAGCCCGCCGGGTCAGGGAATGGGGATGCGCCGGATCGCCCGCGCGTGTCCCCGGTAGGGGCGGCCGTAGATGGTCTGGATGCCGCTGGCGAAGTTCTGGCCCCAGACCAGCTGGGTGCGCGTTTCGTGCGGCTCGCTCGACCAGTACCAGCTGCGCTCGAAGTTGCCGCGCGCATTCGCGAACAGCAGCGCCAGCTCGCGCCGCGTCGGCAGTGCGCCGCCCTGGGACGACGCCCAGTCGGCGGCGGTCGGCCAGCTGACGTCGGCGGCTTCGCCCGGCAGCAGGATCAGGTGGTAGTCGGCTTCGTCCTTGCCGAGAATCAGACCGGCATAGGTTTCGCCGTCTTGCAGGGTAGCCCTGACTTGCATGTATTCGCCCATTTAACACGTCCCCAGGTTTGGTAGCAGTGTGTATGAGACCGCTGGGAACGTCGCTTGGTTGCGTGCTGGGCTTCGATATAGATCATGCCTGCGTTTAGTTTCTTACGAGACGGTGCCCGCAGGGTGTGCGGCTTCACCGGCGTGGGTTGCACACGCTACGAATCCAGCAGGGGCAGCGCCATCTGCGGATCCTGCGCTCCCGCCCGGTTGACGGCCGGCGTCACCTTGTACCACTCGAAGGCCTCCGGCGGCAGCGCGGCGCGGCGCGCCAGCTCCAGCGCCTGTTCCGGCGACAGGTCCGGATCCAGCCACAGTTCGGCATCCGCCGCTTCGACCACCACCGGCCGCCGGTCGTGGATGTCGAGCATGCCTTCGCCGGCCGCATCGGTGACGATCACGAAGCCGGCCTCGGCGCGGTTCTCCGTGAAGCCGCCGAAGTTGGCCAGCGCCAGCATGAACAGCGGCGCACGGTCGCGCCGGTGGATATGCCAGGGCTGCTTGTGGCCCTTCTCGCCGGTCCACTCGTACCAGCCTTCGGCCGGCACGATCGCGCGCCCCTTCTTGAGCAGGCCGCGCCAGTAGCGCTTGTCGAGCTTGTCGAGGCGGGCATTGATCGTGATCGGCACCTTGCCGTCGGCCCAGCGCGCGCGGTAGCTCCAGAACACGTCGTCGATGCGCCGCTCGCCATCCTGCAGGTGCAGCAATGGCCGGTAGCTGCCGGGCGACACATTCCAGGCAGGCGAGGATTCGCTGTCGTAGACCGCGTCGGTCCAGCCGAATACGCTGGCGTAATAGCGAGCCGTCTGGCTCTGGTCAAATCGTCCGCACATGGGCGCATGGTAGCGCAGGCGCGCTCCAGGTGCGGCACGGTAGCGCGGCAGGGGATTTCCTCTTGCGCGCACGTCCGGATGGTATGCTCGCGCCTGACCCGCATCGGGATGGCGATAGATATAACGAGGAGAGCAGGTATGGCAACTGGCTGGTGGAGCGTCCTGAAGACCGTGCCTTGGAGCGACGTGATCAATGCCGCGCCGCAAGTGGCGACCGGCGCGCGCAGGTTATGGGACACGGTGGCGCGCAAGTCGAACACGGCGCCGGGCCCACCGATGGAAGAAGCGCCGCAGGAAGACCCCTTCGACACGCTGTTCCTGCGCGTCGACAAGAACGAGGCGAACCTGGCCGACTTGCGCACCCAGATGCTGCAGGCTTCCGAGATCATCGCCAATCTGGCCGACCAGAATGCCCAGTTGATCGCCAAGATGGAACTGGCGCGCACTCGCCTGCTGTGGCTGGGCGTGGCGACCGGGGTCTCGTCGATCCTGGCGCTGGTGGCGCTGGCACTGGTGATGGCGCGGACCTGAAAGTGCTTGCATGAAAGTCCTACTGATCCTGGCGACGCTGTTCGTCTTCGTCTCCATGCTGCTGAACGCAGCGCGCCGCAAGGGCAAGCTGAACGAGCACGCCAACCGCGCCGTGGCCGGGCTGGCCTCGTCGATGCGCATCTTCGTGTATGGCCTGCTGTTTTTCGTCGGCATCGTTTGCGTCGCGGTGGCTTGGCAGAGCCTGAAGTCGGGTGCGTGAGATTTCCGAATGTGCGTGCGACCAGTCCGACAAATCGGCGGGATGGATCGGCGCTTGAGATGCAGGGGAGAGGCCCGAAGTAGGTATCGTTCTCTGGTGGATAGGTCCACCTCTCTCCGCGTGTCTCCAACTCAGTGTTGACTGAGTCTTCTGGCCGCTGTCCTCCGGGACAGCGGCATTTTTTTTGGCTGTGTTCGCGATCGTTGGGTGAACCAAGTCGCGTTGTCGGGGTCCTACGCATCGTCGAGTTAACTCATCTGGAGTGACGATGCAAGGCCCGCGCTTCGACGAATTGTTTGCTTTTCTGACCGCCGCGCCATTGTCCAGCGCCGATCTTGCCCGGCTGCGCGACTGGCTCGACAGCATCCGCGACCCGGCCGAGTGCCTGGCGCTCATCGAAGCGGCCGCGGCAGGTCGGCCGTGTCCACATTGTGCTTGCGCGCGTTTGCACCGCTCCGGCTTCGCCAGCGGCCTGCAGCGTTATCGCTGCCTGGGTTGTCGCCGCTCCTTCAATGCGCTGACCGGCACGCCGCTGGCCCGGCTGCGCAAGCGCGAGTGCTGGCTACCTTATATCAAGTGCTTGCTGGAATCACGCACCGTGCGCGACGCGGCGCTCGCGACCGGCGTGCATCGCACAACGAGTTTTCGCTGGCGCCACCGATTCGCGCCAGGCGCCGCCCGGCACCGGCCCGCCACATTGACGGGCATCATAGAGGCCGACGAAACCTACAGACTGGAATCGCAGAAGGGTTCGCGCACCTTGTCGCGCCCGCCGCGCAAGCGTGGTGGCGCGGCCCGGCGGCGCGGCATCAACCGCGAGCACGATTGCCTGCTGGTGGCGCGTGACCGCATCGGCACGACGTTGGACTTTCATACCGGACGCGGTCCCGTGACCGCTGCGCAATTACATACCTGCCTGCAGTCGGTGCTGCCCGGCGACGGGCTGCTCATCAGCGATGGCGCTGCGGCCTATGTCCGGTTTGCCCTCGACGCCGGAATCATGCACGAATCCGTCAACGTACGGGCCGGGCGGCGCGCACGCGGTGCGATCCACATCCAGAACGTGAATGGCTGGCACAGCCGCTTCAAGAACTGGCTGGTGCGCTTCAAGGGCGTGGCCAGCCGCTACCTGGCGAATTATTCGGGGTGGCAGCGATTACTGGATGCGCAAGCGTTGCGTACACCAGCGCAGTGGCTATGTGCTGCGGTACGACAAGTTCAGTGAAGGCGGCTGCGAATCCATAATTAATGCGAACACAGCCTTTTTTCGTCATGCCCGACTGCTAACACCCCGACGGCGTGCCGTAGTACAATCTTCGCCGTCGCGGGCATGGCGAAATTGGTAGACGCATCAGACTTAAAATCTGCCGCCGTGAGGCGTGCCGGTTCGATTCCGGCTGCCCGCACCAGGATTTCCTGGTCGAGAAATCTTTTGGATGCTCATCCATTGGTCCTCCCTCCGGTATGGTGTAGCATGCCGGACTGCGGCTATTTTGTTGCCGCGGTAGTAAGAGGACACGAATGAACATTACCATCAACGACGAACTGCGCGCCTTCGTCGACCCGCTCACCGACATCGAATACGCGGCCCTGGAGCGCAGCCTGCTCGCCGAGGGCTGCCGCGATGCGCTGGTCTTGTGGCGCGACACCCTGATCGACGGTCATAACCGCTACGAAATCTGCCAGAAGCACGGCATTCCCTTCCGCACCGTCCACAACAATAACTTCGCGTCGATCGACGACGTGATGCTGTGGATGATCGACAACCACCTGGCCCGCCGCAGCGTGTCCGACTTCCAGCGCGGCCTGCTTGCGCTGAAGAAGAAGGAAATCATCACCACGCGCATGGCCGAGCAGATGGCCAAGGAGCCGCCGAAGCCGGAGGCCGACGACATGGATTCGCGTCCGCCGCCACCGTGGAATACCCGCGAGGAAGTGGCCAAGGCCGCGCGCGTGTCGGCCAACACCATCAGCCAGATCGAGCGCATCCAGAAGGCCGCGACGCCGGAGCTGCGTGAAGCCGTGCGTACCGGCACCATTTCGATCAATGCCGCGGCGAATGTGGCCCAGTTGTCGGAAGACGAGCAAAAGGCAGCCGTCGCCGGCGGCAAGAAGGAACTGCAGCAGGCCGCGCGCCAGGTGCGCGAGCAGAAGCAGGCCACCCGTCCCAAGAAGGAAGCCGCCCCGGTCGACCCGGAAGACGAGCGCGCCGCCCTGCGCGCCGAAGTCGCGAAGCTGAAGGACCGCGTGGCAACCCTGCTGACCGAAAACGAAGTCCTGAAGCAGAAGCTGGTGCACGCCGGCCTGGCATAAGACCATTACGAGAACAACAAGGAGACCCGCATGACGCTCGCCCGCCGCATCCTCCCGACCATCCTCGCCGCTGTCCTCGGCGCCGCCATGCCCGCCATGGCGCACGCCGAAGCCCCCGTGGCGACCCAGGCGCCGGGCAAGGCAGAATTGGCCCGCTGGAAAAAGACGGCGGAGCGGGTGACCATCATGCGCGACAAGTGGGGGATTCCCCACGTTTTCGGCAAGACCGACGCCGACGCTGTATTCGGCCTGCTGTACGCCCAGGCCGAGGATGACTTCAACCGCGTCGAGCTGAACTACATCAATGCGATGGGCCGCTTGGCCGAGGTCGAGGGCGAAAAGGAAATCTGGCGCGACCTGCGCATGAAGATGTACATCCAGCCGGCCGATATGCAGGCCAAGTATGCGGCCAGCCCGGCCTGGCTGAAGGAGCTGATGAACGCCTTCGCCGACGGCCTCAACTACTACCTGCACATCCACCCGGAAGTGAAGCCGAAGCTGCTGACCCGCTTCGAGCCCTGGATGGCGCTCAGCTTCAGCGAAGGCAGCATCGGCGGCGACATCGAGTCGATCGAGCTGAAGGACCTGGAACGTTTCTATGGCAAGAACACGCAGCTGGCGCTGGCCGGCCGCGACAAGGGCTTCGATGCCGAGCCGCGCGGCTCCAACGGCTTCGCCATCGCCCCGAAACTGTCGGCCTCGGGCAATGCGCTGCTCCTGATTAACCCGCACACCTCCTTCTACTTCCGTCCGGAAGTGCACATGGTGAGCGAGCAGGGCTTGAATGCCTACGGCGCCGTGACCTGGGGCCAGTTCTTTATCTACCAGGGCTTCAACGACAAGACCGGCTGGATGCACACCTCGGGCGGCGGCGACGTCATCGACGAGTACCTGGAAACCGTGGTCGAGCGCGACGGCAAGTTCTTCTACAAATACGGCAAGCAAGAGCGCCAGGTGACGGCCAAGCCGATCACCCTGCCGTACAAGACCCCGTCCGGCGCGATGGCCAGCAAGACCGTTACCGCCTACTTCACCCACCACGGCCCGATCGTGCGCGAGCTCGACGGCAAGTGGGTGGCCGTGAAGATGATGGACGAGCCACTGAAGGCGCTGACCCAGTCCTACAGCCGCACCAAGGCGCGCGACTACAACGCCTTCTACAAGGCCATGGAACTGCGCACCAATTCCTCGAACAACACGGTGTATGCGGATGCGAAGGGCAATATTGCCTACTTCCACGGCAACTTCATTCCGAAGCGCGATCCGAAGTTCGACTGGAACAAGCCGGTCGACGGCAGCAACCCGGCCACCGAATGGCAGGGGCTGCATGCGATCAAGGAAACCATCACCCTGTTCAACCCGGCCAGCGGCTATATCTCGAACACCAACAACTGGCCGTTCAGCGCGTCCGGCGCCAGCAGCCCGAAGCGTGAAGCCTGGCCGGAGTACATGTGGTCGCTGCCCGAGAACGCCCGCGGCCGCCACGCCGAGCGCGTGCTCAAGGACGCCAAGGGCTTCACCCTCGACAGCCTGATCGCCACCGCCTACGACAGCCACCTGACCGCCTTCGAGCCGCTGGTGCCGCAGCTGCTGAAGGACTACGACGCCTTGCCGGCGAGCGATCCGCGCAAGGCGCTGCTTGCCGAGCAGGTGCAACTGCTGCGCGGCTGGGACCTGCGCTTCGGCGTCAGCTCGGTGCCGACCTCGGTCGCGATCTACTGGGGCCAGGATATGGTCGCCAAGAACGCGCCGCGCGCCCGTGCGCAGGGCATGCCGGTGGTCGATTTCATCAGCAACAGCTTGAGCGCCGAGGAACGCCTGTCCTCGCTGCAGCGCGCCAGCGAGAAATTGACGGCCGACTTCGGTTCGTGGAAAACGCCGTGGGGCGAGATCAACCGCTTCCAGCGCATCAGCGGCGACATCGAGCAGCAGTACGACGACAGCAAGCCGAGCTGGCCGGTCGGCTTCGCCTCGGCCAACTGGGGTTCGCTGGCCTCGTTCGGCATGGTTGCCAAGCAAAAGACCAAGCGCATTTATGGCGACCGCGGCAACAGCTTCGTGGCTGTCGTCGAGTTCGGTCCGAAGGTCCGCGCCAAGAGTATCCTGGCCGGCGGCAACAGCAACAATCCGGCTTCGAAACACTTTGCCGACCAGGCCGAGATGTACAGCCGCGGCGAGTTCAAGGACGTGCTGTTCTACAAGGAAGACATCGAAAAGAACCTCGAGCGCAAATACCACCCGGGCATGTAAAAAATGGCCATGGCGGGATGCCGCCCACCTGCCAGGGACCGGATGCGCTTGTTATAATCCGGCAATTAACTTCGTTGTGCAGGGCAGGGCCGTGGCAAAACTCTATTTCAGGTATTCGGCGATGAACGCCGGCAAATCGACCTCGCTCTTGCAGGTGGCGCACAACTACGAAGAGCAGGGCCAGCAGGTCAAGCTGTACACGGCCGCGATCGACAACCGCTACGGCGTCGGCCTGATCACCTCGCGCCTCGGCCCGCAGCGCCAGGTCGACCTGTTCGACGCCGGCACCAACTTCCTCGCCGACGCGCCGCAAGTGGCTTGCATCCTGGTCGACGAGGCGCAATTCCTCACCACGCTCCAGGTGCAGCAGCTGCACCAGGTGGCGCAGGTGCGCGGCATCCCCGTGATCTGCTATGGCTTGCGCAGCGACTTCCGCGGCGAGCCTTTCCCGGGCTCGGCCTTCCTGCTGGCGCTGGCCGACGACATCGAGGAAATCAAGAACATCTGCACCTGCGGCAAGAAGGCGACCATGAACATCCGCGTCGACACCGAAGGCCGCCGCATCCGTGAAGGCGAGCAGGTCAGCATCGGCGGCAACGAGAGCTACCGCCAGGCCTGCGGCCGCTGCTTCTACGCGGTGTAAGCGACCATGCTGGCCGGCTGCACGACCTGGCTGCCGCCGGCTGCCTGCGCGGGCGGCGACATGCTCTTGTACCTGGTGCCGTCCGCCGCCCTGGCGCTGTTGCTGTGGATCGGTTCCGGCGCCCATCCCTTCTTTTTCGTCTTGACCGCGGCCGGCACGGTGTGCCACGAGCTGGCGCACTTTTCCGTCGGCTTGCTCACCAATGCCGAGCCGGTCGGCATGAGCATCTTCCCGCGCCGCATCAAGAAGCCGGGCAAGGGCCACAACTGGGAACTGGGTTCGGTCAGCTTCGCCAACCTGCGCTGGTACAACGCCGCGCCCGCCGCCCTGGCGCCGCTGCTGATCCTGCTGCTGCCGTTCGCGGTTGCGTGGTGGCGCACCCGGCATGGCTGGTTGTTCGAGCCGCTCGACCTGGCGCTCGCCTTCCTCATCGCCCCGCAATTCCTGTCGTTCTGGCCGTCGCCGGTCGACTGGCGCCTGGCGGCGCGCTCCTGGCCCTGGATTCCGATCGGGATCATTGTCCTCCTGGGCACCCTGTACGGCCGCCAGTTGCTGCTTCTTGCCAAAGGATGAACATGCGCGGCTTATGCCAGCCTTAAGCTTTGTAAGTATTCATCGGAAAAGCATACAAGCCGGCTCTGCCTCCCTGTGCCTTCCTGTAGAATGGCCCGCATAGGGCGTATTGTCCGGCAGCCCGCCGGATGCGCCAGGCAACAAGTGTTCCCCGTTTCGGAGAGACGACGCATGAAGAAACACCATCTGTTCATGGCCGCAATGGCCTTCGCCATGTCGGCCCACGTGGTCACCGCCCAGCCGGAAAAAGTCGCCGCCACGGCGCCCGTGAAAACGGTGGCTGCCGCGTCCACCCCGCTCCAGATGAAACCGCTCGCCGAGCAGACCCAGGCCGCCCTCTGGGCCTCGCGCGTCCTCGGCCGCTATCACTACAAGGCGACCCCGCTCGACGATGCGATGTCGGAGAAGATCTTCGACAATTACTTCGACAATCTAGACAGCGAGAAGCTGTATTTCGTCCAGGCCGATATTGACGGCTTCGCAGCGCTGCGCACCAAGATGGACGATGCGATCAACAACGAGAACCTGACGGCTCCGTTCGCGATCTACAACCTGTACCAGCAGCGCTTTACCGAGCGCATGAAGTACGCGCGCGAGCTGCTCAAGACCAAGCCCGACTTCACCCTCGACGAGTCGCTCGAGCTCGACCGCGAAAAGTCGCCGTGGGCGAAGAATGAGGACGAGATCCGCGAACTGTGGCGCAAGCGCGTCAAGAACGACTGGCTGCGCCTGAAGCTGGCCGGCAAGGATGAGAAAGCCATTCGCGACACGCTCGACAAGCGCTACGAGAACTACGTCACCCGCATCAAGAAGCTGAACAACGAAGACGTGTTCCAGATGTTCATGAACGCGTACGCCACCGCGATCGAGCCGCACACCAACTACCTGGGCCCGCGCTCGGCCGACAACTTCGACATCGCCATGCGCCTGTCGCTGGAAGGCATCGGCGCCGTGCTGCAGTCGCGCGACGAGTACACCGTGATCCGCGAGATCGTGCCGGGCAGCCCGGCGGCGCTGTCGGGCAAGCTGAAGGTCGGCGACAAGATCGTCGGCGTGGCCCAGGGCAGCGGTCCGTTCACCGACGTGCTCGGCTGGCGCATCGACGACGTCGTGCAGCTGGTGCGCGGCGAGAAGAACACCACCGTGCGCCTCGACGTGGTGCCGGGCGACGCCGGACAGGACGCCAAGCACGTCACCGTCTCCATGGTGCGCAAGAAGATCAGCATGGAAGAGCAGGCCGCCAAGAAGTCGATCATCGAAGTCAAGGATGGCGCCTTCAAGCGCCGCGTCGGCGTGATCTCGCTGCCGACCTTCTACCTCGACTTCGAAGGCCGCCGCCGCGGCGACAAGGATTACCGCAGCGCGACCCGCGACGTGGCCCGCATCCTCGGCGAGCTCAAGAAAGAGAAGGTCGACAATGTCCTGATCGACCTGCGCAACAACGGCGGCGGTTCGCTGACCGAGGCGATCGAACTGACCGGCCTGTTCATCGACAAGGGCCCGGTGGTGCAGCAGCGCGACGCGACCGGCCGCATCGAGGTCGAATCGGATACCCAGGCCGGCCTGTCCTGGGACGGCCCGATGGGTGTCCTGATCAATCGCGGCTCGGCTTCGGCTTCCGAAATCTTCGCCGCCGCGATCCAGGATTACGGCCGCGGCATCGTGATCGGCGAACCGAGCTTCGGCAAGGGCACGGTCCAGACCCTGATCGACCTCGACCGCTTCGCCCCGGGCGAAAAGGTGCGCTACGGCGAACTGAAGATGACCATCGCCCAGTTCTTCCGTATCAATGGCGGCACCACCCAGCTGCGCGGCGTGACGCCGGACATCAAGCTGCCGCAGTTGTCGGACATGGAAAGCTTCGGCGAATCGTCGTACAACAACGCGTTGCCCTGGGTCTCGATCAAGCCGGCCAGTTATACCGCGGCGGGCGACCTCAAGGAACTGATCGGTCCGCTGCAGCAGCGTCATGAGGCGCGCATCGCCAAGGACAAGGAGTTCCAGTTCCTGAAGGAAGACATCGACGAAGTCCTCAAGCTGCGCAAGGAAAATGCGATCTCGCTGAACGAAGCCGTGCGTCGCAAGGAGCGCGACACCCAGGACGCTCGCGCCAAGCTGCGTGAAGCGCGCCTGGCCGGCGCCAGCGGCACCGCCAGCGACGAGCCGGCGGCGGCCCCGGGCGGCAAGGAAGCGCGCGGCAAGGTGCCGGAGCCGACCAAGCCGGGCAAGACGGTGACCGCGGTGCGCGGCACCCCGCGCCAGGACGACGGCCTGCAATACGACGAGCGCGACCTGGCGTCGGAGATCGCGGCCGAGAAGGCGGCCAAGGATGCCAAGGACATCCTGCTGCAGGAAGCGGCCCACATCCTCGCCGACGAAGTGGCGATGCTGCGTACCGACACCCGCATGGCGTCGCGCGCCATGCCTTATATGGCGACACCGCGCGCCGGCAACTGATCCACGGGGCGCCGAGCGCGCCTGTCAGCCCACCATGGCCAGGTCTGCTATTGCAGCCTGGCCATTTTTATTGCATAAAGTACACACTCCGTATTGCATTTTTGATCATCTGGCTCTAAGGTAGAACTTGGCGCGCAGATAAAGGTATTGCCATAAGGATCATGATTCTGCGCAACTTTCCGGGAGTACAGACCTGCGCACGGTTGAGTTACACAAGAAGTTGTCTTTTTTTTACTTGTGTTAGGATAACTCTACGGTTGTAAGAACAACAATTTCACACCATCCAAGGAGTTTCTACCATGGCAATTCGTCACATCGCTGCCGCCGCACTGCTGGTCTGCGCAAGTGCTGCCCACGCTGATACCATCTCGGCCACTTCCGCGCCCTCGACCGGCTTTCTGAACAACTGGACCACGGGCAACGGCACCGATGTGCTGAGCTCGGGTGTCCTCGGCAACGGCAACCTGAACCTGGTTGGTGGCGTGTCCTACGGCAGCGCGGCGAAAGACAACAGCCTGACCGACATCCTGATGGGCAAGGCATCGGCCAGCATGGCCGAAGTCGACGGCAAGACCCAGCTGTTCTTCTCGCGCGGCGTCGAAGGCACCTACCTGCTGGCAGCCGGCAACGGCATCCTGGCCGCAACCCTCGGCGATGGCAAATCGGTGATCGGCACCGCCGACGGCGCCCTGATCCTGGATGGCGTCAACGGCAAGCCGGTCATGTCCGGCGGCGGCAATGCGCAGGGTGGCTCCGGCGGCTCGGGTGGCGGCAACACCGGCGGCTCAGGCGGCTCGAGCGGCTCGAGCGGTTCCAATGGTTCGACCGGTTCGAGTGGCTCCAACGGATCCACCGGCGCGACCGGCGCGAACGGTGCGAACGGTTCCAACGGTTCGAACGGCAGCGCCGGCCAGAATGGCTCGGACGGCAGCGAGACCGGCAATCCGGTCGCCGGCGACATCACCAACCCGGGTGGCGGGACCGGTGTCGGCGGCGGCGCAGGCCAGCTCCCGACCCAGGACGCGGTCGACCCGTCCGAAGTCCCGGAACCGTCGAGCATCGCGCTGATGCTGGCCGGCATGCTGGGTGCTGGTGCACTCTCGCGCCGCCGCAGCCGCTGATCAATATGACGGGCGGCGCCGTCCGCCCGTGCCGGTGATTTCCGGCTTGGCAGCACTTTCAATTCCTGTACAATCCTTGTGAACGGTCGTGCTTTTATGGCGGCCCATCACAAGGAGACGACATGGACCTGCGCTATTCGAGCGCGGACCTGGCCTTTCGCGACCAGGTCCGCGCCTTCCTCGATTCCCATCTGCCCCAGGACTTGCGCGCCAAGGTGCTCGGCCACCTGCGCCTGAGCAAGGACGACTTCGTCCGCTGGCACCGCATCCTGGCGCAGCAAGGCTGGGTCGCGCCCGGCTGGCCGGCCGAATTCGGCGGCCCCGGCTGGACGCCGGTGCAGCGCCACATCTTCGAGGAAGAGTGCGCCCGCGCCGGGACGCCGCGCGTCATGCCCTTCGGGATCGACATGGTGGCGCCGGTGATCATGGCCTTCGGCTCGCAGGAGCAGAAGGAATATTTCCTGCCGCGCATCCTGTCCTGCGAAGACTGGTGGTGCCAGGGCTACTCGGAACCGGGCGCGGGCTCCGACCTGGCGTCGCTCAAGACCACCGCCGTCCGCGATGGCGACCACTATGTCGTCAACGGCCAGAAAACCTGGACCACGTTGGCGCAGCACGCCGACATGATCTTCTGCCTGGTGCGCACCGACAGCGCGGTGCGCAAGCAGGAGGGCATTTCCTTCCTCCTGGTCGACATGCATGCGCCCGGCGTCACCGTGCGGCCGATCATCATGCTCGATGAGGACCACGAGGTGAACGAAGTCTTTTTCGACAACGTCCGGGTACCCGTCGCCAACCTGGTGGGCCAGGAAAACCGCGGCTGGACCTATGCCAAGTACCTGCTCGGCCACGAACGCACCGGCATTGCCGCGGTCGGGCGCAGCAAGCGCGAGCTGCATTTTCTCAAACGCCTGGCGCGGCGCGAGCAGAGGAACGGCCGGCCCTTGCTGGAAGACCCGCTGTTCGCCGCCAAGGTCGCCGACCTCGAGATCGAGCTGATGGCGCTCGAGACGACGGTGCTGCGGGTGCTGGCGCAGGCCGGCAAGGCGCCGGGGCCGGAAGCCTCGCTGCTGAAGGTGCGCGGCACCGACATCCAGCAGACCCTCACCGAACTGATGCTGGAAGCGGCGGGCCCGATGGCGCTGCCCTTCGATCCGGCCTTCCTCGAGGGCGAGGCCGAGCACAGCGTCGCGGACGACGACATGGCCGCGCCGCTCGCCGCACACTACTTCAATTATCGCAAGACCTCCATCTATGGAGGTTCGAACGAGATCCAGCGCAACATCATCACCCAGATGATCCTGGGCCTGTGAGGAGCACACGATGAACTTCGACTATACGGAAGAACAGGGGGCGTTCGCGGATGCGCTCCGGCGCTGGATCGGACGCGACTACGGGGTCGAGCAGCGCCGCGCCATCGTCCAATCGGAAACGGGCGTTTCGGCCGCCGCGTGGGCGACGCTGGTGGAACTGGGCATGACAGCCTTGCCCGTGCCGGAAGCGCAGGGCGGCTTCGATGGCGGCGCGGTCGACCTGTTCGTCGTGATGCGCGAACTCGGCCGCGGCCTGGTGGTCGAACCGTATTTCGCCACCGTGCTCGGCGCCCGCTTCCTGGCGCTGGGTGGCGCGCATCCGGAGTTGCTGGAGCGGGTGGCGGCGGGCGACCTGACACTGGCGTGCGCGCTGGGCGAGCGCCAGTCGCGCCATGAGCTGCGCGATATTGCGACCCGCGCGGAAAGGAGCAGCACGGGCTGGCGCCTGAGCGGCGAAAAGAAGGCCGTGCTGCACGGGGCCGCGGCGAACGTCCTGATCGTGTCGGCGCGCAGCAGCGCAGAGCAGCGCGATGCAGCGGGCATCAGCCTGTTCGCGGTGCCGCTCGACACGCCGGGCGTGACGGTCACCGGCTACCGCACCCTGGACGGCCTGCGTGCCGCCGACGTGCGCTTCGACGGCGTGGAGCTGCCGTCGAGCGCCCTGATCGGCGGAGCGGACGCCGGATGGGACATCCTCGAGGCCGGCGCGGACTATGGCGCCGGCCTGCTGTGCGCGGAGGCGCTGGGCGCGATGGAGGCGCTGTTCGATACGACCCTCGACTACCTCAAGACGCGCCAGCAGTTCGGCGTCCCGATCGGCAAGTTCCAGGCCCTGCAGCACCGCATGGCCGATATGTATATCCACCTGGAGCAGGCCCGTTCGATGGCGCTGCTGGCCGCCGTCACGCTCGACGAGGACGATGCCGACGAGCGCCGGCGTGTGGTGTCGGCCGCCAAGTACCGCGTGGGGCAGGCCGCGCGCTTCATCGGCCAGCAGGCGGTGCAGCTGCACGGCGGCATGGGCGTCACCGACGAATTGGCGGCAAGCCATTACTTCAAGCGCCTGTCGATGATCGAGCTGACCCTGGGCGACCGCGACCACCACCTGGCGCGCTTCATCGCCCGGCCGGGCTTCCAGGAGGCCGCATGAGCGACGGGCGCACATACCGGTACTTCGAGGATTTCCACGTCGGCCAGGAGATCGACCTGGGCGAGCGCAGCGTGAGCGAGGACGAGATCATTGCCTTCGCGCGCGCATTCGACCCGCAGCCCTTCCACGTCGACCGCGCGGCGGCCGGCGCCTCGATCTACGGCGGCGTGATCGCCAGCGGCTGGCACACCTGCAGCATGATGATGCGCATGGTGGTCGACGGCCTGATGTGCGACGCCTCGAGCATGGGCTCGCCCGGCCTGGACGGCGTGCGCTGGCTGAAACCGCTGCGCGCCGGCGACACCCTCAAGGTCCGCTATCTGACCACGCGGGTCAAGGCCTCGGCGTCGAAGCCGGACCGCGGCGTGGTGTGGTCGAAGTGGGTGGGCAGCAACCAGCACGGCGAGGACGTCTGCACCATCGAGGGCATGGGCATGTTCGGCCGCCGTCCCGCGGGAGGCGCCGATGCCTGAGCACCTTCGATTCGACAGCCTGCCCGCGCTGGTCGGGCACGAGCTCGGCGTCTCCGACTGGTTCCTGGTGGACCAGGGCCGCGTCAACGGTTTCGCCGAGGCGACCGAGGACCGCCAGTGGATCCACGTCGATCCCGAGCGCTGCGCCCGCGAATCGCCCTTCGGGGCGCCGGTCGCGCACGGCTTCCTGACGCTGTCGCTGCTGCCGGCCATGCTGGAGAGCGCGATCCGCATCGAGGGCATGCGCATGGGCCTGAACTATGGCCTGAACAAGGTGCGCTTCCCGGCGCCGCTGCCGGTGGGCAGCCGGGTGCGCGGGCGCTGGCTGCTGGCGGCGGCCGAGCCGATCGCGGGCGGCGTCCAGCTCAGCTGGGCGGTGACGGTGGAGAGCGAAGGCGGCGCCAAACCCGTCTGCGCCGCCGAGTTCCTGGTCCGCGCCTACGCCTGAACCTGTCAGGGGTGGATGGCGGGGCGCCGCGCAAGCTACGGCGCCGCGCCGGTCAAGTGGTGCGCTGCGCGTACTTCGCCAACTCCAGCTTGGCGATCGCATTCCGGTGCACCTCGTCCGGCCCGTCCGCCAGCCTCAGGGTGCGGTTGCCCGCCCACTGGTAAGCCAGCGGGAACTCCTCCGACACACCCGCCGCGCCGTGGGCCTGGATCGCCCAGTCCAGCACATCCTGTGCCACGTTCGGCGCCAGCACCTTGATCATCGCGATCTCGGCCTGGGCGTGCTTGTTGCCGACCGTGTCCATCATGTAGGCGGTCTTCAGGGTCAGCAGGCGCGCGGTGTCGATGCGGATGCGGGCTTCGGCGATACGCTCACGCCACACGCCCTGTTCCGAAATCCTGCGGCCGAAGGCGACCCGGCTGTCGAGGCGCCGGCACATGAGTTCCAGCGCGCGTTCGGCCACGCCGATGGCGCGCATGCAGTGGTGGATGCGGCCCGGCCCCAGGCGGCCCTGGGCGATCTCGAAGCCGCGGCCTTCGCCCAGCAGCAGGTTGGCGGCCGGCACCCGCACGTTCTCGAACAGGATTTCGCAGTGGCCATGCGGCGCGTCGTCGTAGCCGAACACCGGCAGCGGGCGCACGATGGTGATGCCGGGCGTGTCGGCGGGCACCACGATCATCGACTGCTGCTGGTGGCGCGCGGCTTGCGGGTCGGTCTTGCCCATCACGATGAAGACCTTGCAGCGCGGATCGCCCGCACCCGAGATCCACCATTTGTGGCCGTTGATGACGTAGTCGTCGCCGTCACGCTCGATGCGGGTGGCGATATTGGTCGCGTCCGACGAGGCCACGTCCGGCTCCGTCATCGCGAAGGCCGAGCGGATCTCGCCGCGCAGCAGCGGCTCGAGCCAGGTCGTTTTTATTTCCTCGGAAGCGTAGCGCTCCAGGGTTTCCATATTCCCCGTGTCCGGCGCCGAACAGTTGAACACCTCGGGCGCCCAGGGCACGCGGCCCATGATCTCGCACAGCGGCGCGTAATCCAGGTTCGACAGCCCTTCGGGTGCGCGCTGCGACTTCGGCAAGAACAGATTCCACAGCCCGGCCTCGCGCGCCAGGGGTTTCAACCGTTCGATCAGCTCCAGTGGCAGCCAGCGCGTGCCCCTGTCGCGCGCATTGGCCGCGATTTCTTCCGTAAAGCCGCGTTCGTTGGGATAGATGTGTTCTTCCATGAAGGCGAGCAGGCGCGCCTGCAGCTCCTGGCAGCGCTCCGAGTAAGCGAATTCCATGTGCGTCTCCTTGATTGTGCGGGCTCAGCGGCTGCGCGAGGCGAAGCCCCAGGCCATTTCGGCCATCGGGCGCGCCGCCTTGCCGTTCTCCAGGGCCTGGGCGCTGGCGGCGGTGCCGTCGACATAGCGCTTCATGATCCCCTGCATGATGCCGGCCAGGCGGAACATGTTATAGGCAAGATAAAAATCGAAGTCCTCGGCGCGGATCGTCTTGCCGGTGCGCTCGCAGTAGCGCGCCACGTACGCGTCCATCGAGGGGATGCCCAGCGCGGCCAGGTCCAGGCCGGCAATGCCGCGGAACCGCCCCGGCGGGATGTGCCAGCTCATGCAGTGATAGGAAAAGTCGGCGGCCGGATGGCCCAGGGTCGACAGCTCCCAGTCCAGCACCGCCAGGATGCGCGGCTCGGTCGGATGGAAGATCATGTTGTCGAGACGGTAGTCGCCATGCACGATGCTGGTATCGTCACCCGGCGGAATGTGCTGCGGCAGCCACGCGATCAGCCGGTCCATCGCCTCGATCGGTTCCGTCACCGAGGCCTGGTACTGCTTGGTCCAGCGCTCGATCTGGCGCGCGAAATAATTCCCCGGCTTGCCATAGTCGCCCAGGCCGATGGCCGCGTAATCGACCGTGTGCAACTGCGCGATCACGCGGTTCTGCTCGTCGTAAATGGCGGCGCGTTCCTTGGGCGTCATGCCGGGAAGCGACTGGTCCCACAACACCCGGCCTTCGATGAACTCCATCAGGAAGAAGGCGCGGCCGATGATGGACTCGTCCAGGCACAGGGCCAATTGTCGCGGCACCGGGAAGCCGGCCCCGTGCAGCGCATTCATGACGCGGTATTCGCGGTCGATGGCGTGGGCCGAGGGCAGCAATTTCGCAGCCGGACCGGGCTTGGTGCGCAGCACGTAGCGCCGCTCGCCGCTCGTCAGCTTGAAGGTCGGATTCGACTGGCCGCCCTTGAACTGCTCGACCGCGATCGGGCCGCCCGGAAAGCCGTCCACATTGGCGGACAGCCAGGCGCCCACCGCGTCGACGTCGAAGCGCTGGCGCTCGGACACCGGCTTGGTGCCCATCATTTCCTCGTACATGGGATCTCCGTTCTTGTGGTTGTTCTTCATTCTAGCCCGACCCCGCACAAAAATGTACGGACGTGCTATTTTCGGACGCAAAAAATCAGCGCCCGCGGCGGTATTGCTCGAACAACTGCTCCATGGTCGTGGTACGCGCGCCGGGCTGCAGTGGGGCAGGGGGGAGGTGGTTGACGAAGCGGACCACCCAGTCCAGCGGCTGCGCGCCGACGTCGAGCGCGTTGATGCAGCCGGCCGCCTGCGACAGGCCGCCCAGGAACAGGCGCTGCCCGGTCAGCGCAAGCGACAGGATCGCGCAGTTGACGCCGCCGTGCAGGACCAGCAGCACCGTGTCCCAATCGTTTTGCGCGCGCAGGCGGTCGATCGCGGGATGGACCCGGTCCATCATCTCGCCGACCGATTCGCCGCCCAGGAAGCGCTGGTCTTCCCCGACCATGCCCTCGAAGGCGCCGGTGAAGGCGCGCCGCAGTTCGTGCGCCGGGATGCTGGACAGGCGTCCGCCGCGGATTTCGTGCAGCTCCGGCCACACTTCCGGCGCGATGGCCTGGCCGCTGGCCGCCAGCACGCGCTGCGCCGTCTCGACGGTACGCGGCAGGCCGGAGACGATGACGCGGTCGAAGCGCAGGCCGGCTTCGCGGAAGGCATGTCCAGCCGCATCGGCCTGGGCGCGGCCGTCTTCGTTCAGCGGAACGGTCTCGGGCAGGAAGGGTTTGCCGGTCTCGTCGAAGTAAGTGACGCTACCGTGCCGCATCAGGTAGATGCGGCGGCGCCGTGCTGGTTCGCTCATCTGGGTCCGTGGTTGAAGGCTGAGACTTGCTCATCTTACACCGCGATGCCATTTCGTCGAGGCGAAAGGGAGACACTTTGCCCACAAGCAGCTAATTCCTACCGTCAACTTCGACATGTTCTGGCATAAAATATTCGCTGCAATATATAACGATAAGGGATGTCCATGGCAAGGCCGGAAAAAATTCGCCTCGGCGAGGTGCTGATCTCGCAAAAGTTGCTGTCGGAAGAGCAGCTGAACCAGGCGCTGGCGGACCAGAAGCGCACCGGGCGCAAGCTGGGCCGCGTGTTCGTCGAGAACGGCTTCGTCACCGAGGAGCAGATCTCGGGCGCGCTGGCGCGCCAGCTGAACATCCCCTACATCACTCTCAAGTTCTACAACATTAACGCCGACCTGGTGCGCCTGCTGCCGGAAACGGCCGCGCGCCGCTTCCGCGCGCTGGTGCTGGAAGACCGCCGCGAGACCATGCTGGTCGGCGTGTCCGACCCGACCGACCTGTTCGCCTACGACGAAATCGCGCGCCTGCTGAAGAAGGGCGTGGAGCTCGCGGTGGTCAACGAGACCGAAGTCCTGGCCGCGATCGACCGCATCTACCGCCGCACCGAGCAGATCACCGACTTCGCGCGCGAGGTCGAGCAGGACCTGGGCGACACCTCGATCGACTTCGGCGCCCTGGCCGCCAATCCGGGCCTGGAAGAGGCGCCGATCGTCAAGCTGCTGCAGTCGGTGTTCGATGACGCGGCCCAAGTGCGCGCGTCCGACATCCACATCGAGCCGCAGGACGGCCGCCTGGCGATCCGCTTCCGCATCGACGGCGTGCTGCACCTGCAGACCGAGGCCGACATCAAGGTCGCGACGCCCCTGGCGCTGCGCCTGAAGCTCATGGCCGACCTCGACATTTCCGAAAAGCGCCTGCCGCAGGACGGCCGCTTCGCGGTAAAAGTGCGCAACCAGCGCATCGACGTGCGTATCTCGACCATGCCGACCCAGTACGGCGAATCGGTCGTCATGCGTCTGCTGAGCCAGGTCGGCATGAACCTGCGGCTGGATGCGATCGGCATGCCGCCGCGCATCGTCGAGCGCTTCCGTGCCATCGTCCAGCGTCCCAACGGCCTGGTGCTGGTGACCGGCCCCACGGGTAGCGGCAAGACCACCACCCTGTACAGCGCCCTGTCGGAACTGAACTCGGTCGAGAAGAAGCTGATCACGGTCGAGGACCCGGTCGAATACCGCCTGCCCGGCATCAACCAGGTGCAGGTCAACGACAAGATCGAGCTGAGTTTCGCGCGCGTGCTGCGCTCCGCGCTGCGCCAGGACCCGGACATCGTGCTGGTCGGCGAGATGCGCGACCAGGAAACCGCCCAGATCGGCCTGCGCGCCGCCATGACCGGTCACTTGGTCCTGTCGACCCTGCACACCAATTCCGCCGCTTCCACTCCGCTGCGCCTGATGGACATGGGCGTGCCGCGCTATATGGTGGGCGGCTCGCTGCAGGCCGTGCTGGCCCAGCGCCTGGTGCGCGTGATCTGCGAGAGCTGCACCACGCCCTACCGTCCGACCCCGGCCGAACTGACCTGGGTGCTGCAGGAAATGGGCGAGCGCGCCGTCTCGACCCAGTTCTTCCACGGGAAGGGCTGCTCGCACTGCAACGGCACCGGCTACCGCGGCCGCACCGGTGTCTACGAACTGCTCGAGATGACGCGCGCCGTCACCGAGGCGGCGAACCACCCGGACCCCTCGCACTTCCTGAAGGTCGCGCACGCCGAGATGGAAGGCGAGACCCTGCGCCGCCATGGCGTCGGCCTGGCCGTGCAGGGCCGCACGACCATCTCCGAAGCCATGCGCATCAGTAACCAGATCGACGACTGATGCCTTACTTTGCCTACAAGGCGCGCAACGCGCGCGGCGAGCTGCTCAGCGGTGTGCTGGAAGGCGCCGACAGCAACGCCATCGCCGACCAGCTGTTCGGCAGCGGCGCCACGCCCATCGAGATCAACCCCAGCAAGAAGGGCCCGGCGTCGAAGGACGGCGACGAAGGCCTGTGGGCGCGCCTGACCCGCAAGAAAGTCACCTCGATGGACGTGCAGCTGTTCAGCCGCCAGATCTACACCCTGCTCAAGTCCGGCGTGCCGATCATGCGCGGCCTGGCGGGCCTGCAGGAGTCGGCGATCAACAAGTCCTTCGCCAAGGTGATCAAGGACCTGCGCGAATCGCTCGACTCCGGCCGCGAACTCTCGACCGCGATGGCGCGCCATCCGCTGGTGTTCAACACCTTCTACCTGTCGATGGTGCGGGTCGGCGAGATGACCGGCCGCCTGGAAGAAGTCTTCCTGCGCCTGTTCGACCACCTCGAGTTCGACCGCGACATGCGCGACCGGGTCAAGGCCGCGCTGCGCTATCCGAGCTTCGTCATCATCGCCATGATCATCGCGATGGTGATCGTGAACATCTTCGTGATCCCGAGTTTCAGCACGGTGTTCAAGCAGTTCGGCGCCGAGTTGCCCCTGATGACCCGGATCCTGATCGGGACCTCGAAGTTCACGGTCGATTACTGGCCGCTGATGGCCGGCGCCGTGCTTGCCGCCGTCGCCGTCTTTATCCAGTGGACCGGCACGGTCAAGGGGCGGCTGGCGTGGGACCGCTACAAGCTGCGCCTGCCGATCGCCGGCAAGATCATCCATAAAGCCACCATGGCGCGCTTCGCGCGCAGCTTCTCGCTGTCGATGCGCAGCGGCGTGCCGATCGTGCAGGCGCTGACCGTGGTCTCGCAGACCGCCGACAATGCCTACCTGAGCATGCGCATCGAGCAGATGCGCGACGGCGTCGAGCGCGGCGAGAGCATCCTGCGCACCTCGACCGCGGCCAATGTGTTTACGCCGGTGGTGCTGCAGATGATCGCGGTGGGCGAGGAGACCGGGTCGATCGACGAGCTGATGGACGAGATCGCGCAGATGTACGAGCGCGAAGTCGATTACGAGCTGAAGACGCTGTCGAGCCAGATCGAGCCGATCCTGATCACGTTCCTTGGTGTGATGGTGCTGATCCTGGCGCTCGGCATCTTCCTGCCGATCTGGGACCTGGGCAAGGCCGCCCTGCACGGAGGCAAGTGAGGTGGTCAGGGCGCGCGGCTTCACGTTACTGGAATTATCGATTTGCCTGGCGCTGTGCGCGCTGCTGGCCAGTGCGCTGCTGGTGCGGCTCGCGGATTACCAGCGCGAGTCGCAGCGCGTGGCCGCGCAGGGCATGGTGAGCGCGATGCGCACGGCGATGGCGGTGCGCGCCGCCCAGTTGCAGGGCGCGGGGAGCGGGGCGGATTTGGACGCCTTGCAGCGGGAAAATCCTTTCCTGTGGCTGGCCGAATTGCCGAAGAATTACCAGGGCGAGTACTACCGGCCGCGCCCCGGACTGGTCAAGGAAGGCAACTGGTATTTCGACCCGTCCGACCGTACCGTCAATTTTGTGCAGGTTCGCGACACTTTTTCCCCAGAGATACCGAAATTGCTGAATTTCAAGGTAGAATTATTTCGTGAGCCCAATCCGAACCGCACTGGTGAACGGAGGGAGTCCGAACCGGGAATTGCGCTGGCCCAGATCGCTGGAAAAGCGGCATCCACCGACCACTAGAACGCGGGTTTTCCGCACCATTACTTCTTTTACGGAGAGAGCTTCATGAACAAGAATTTCAAGGCTGGCCAACAAGGCGGTTTCACCCTGATCGAATTGATCGTCGTGATCGTCATCCTGGGCATCCTGGCCGCCACCGCACTGCCGAAGTTTGCCGACCTGGGCGCCGACGCCCGCGCCGCCAGCCTGAAGGCCGCCAAGGGTTCGGTCTCGTCGGCGGCATCGATGGCGCATGCCCAGGCGCTGGTGAAGAATGCTACTGCCGATGTCACGCTCGAGGGCGTCAAGGTCAACCTGGTGAATGGTTATCCTTCGGTCGCCGATGACACCAACGGCAAGCAACTTGCGAAACTTGCTGGCCTGGAAGGCAGCGACTACACCATCGACACTGCGACCGCCAACATCTTCAAGGTCAGCCCGCTGGGTGTGAAAGACGCTTCGAAGTGCTACTTCACCTACGCTGCGCCTGCCACCTCCACCGGTGCGCCGACCTTCGACATGAAAACCGATAACTGCAACTAAACATTGCTTCTGGAATCCGGAATCATGAGCAAACGGCTGTTATTTCGTTCGCACCAGGGTGGTTTCACGCTGATCGAACTGATCGTCGTGATCGTGATTCTCGGGATCCTGGCAGCCACCGCGCTGCCGAAATTCGCGGACCTGGGCGGTGACGCCCGGGCCGCAAGCCTCAAGGCCGCCAAGGGCGCCATGAGTTCGGCGGCCGCCATGGCGCATGCGGTTGCGCTGGTGAATCCTTCCGCCACCACCGTCACTTCGGAAGGCGTGCAGGTCACGCTGACCAACGGCTATCCCGCTACCGGCACCGATGCCCAGGCGCGCAAATTCGCCGAGCTGGCCGGCATCAACGCCAGCGACTACACGCTCGAGACCGACAAGGGCGAGCTGAAGGTGACGCCGAAAGGCGTCAAGACGGCCAACGCCGGCAGATGCTTCGTGAGCTACCAGCCGCCCGCCGTCGCGGGTGGTGCGCCCAGCATCACCGAAGGCGCGACTACCTACAACTGCAATTAATTCATCGCTGTGCAAGGCTCGATTCCTTCCCAGCCGGCGGGATATTCCGGCCGCACGTCCCTACGCCGTGCTTCCGGCTTCACCATGGTGGAGCTGATCGTGGTGCTGGTCCTCGCCGGGATCCTGGCGGCGATCGGCGTCGGCCGCTATTTCGACCGTTCCGCCTTCGACCTGCCGGCCCATGCCGAGCAGCTGCGCGCCATGCTGCGCTTCGCGCAGAAGGCGGCAATCGCCCGCAACGGCGACGTCTTCGTGCGCTTCGAAGCGCAACGCATTTCGCTGTGCTACACCGACCCGACCTCCGGATGCGCGCTCGCCCAGCAGGTGAGCATTCCCGGCGGCTTCTCCGCCGGCGACGACGCCAGCAGCAGCCAGTGCGGCAACGGCAACTGGTACTGCCTCGGCAAGCCCGCCGGCGTCACCTGGACCGCCGCGCCGTCGCCGGCCTGGGTCAGGTTCGATCCTCTCGGACGCCCGCTGCTGCTGAACGATGCGCCGGGCGGCCTTACCCTGAGCCTCAGCGGCGGCAAGGAAAGCGCCAGTGTCCAGGTGTTCGAAGAAACCGGCTATGTCCAGTAAATTCTTCGCCCGCCGGCGCCAGGCCGGCGTCACCCTCATCGAGCTGATCGTGTTCATCATGGTGGTCGGCATCGCCGTGATGGCGCTGCTCGGCGTGCTGTCGCTGACCACGACGAATAGCGCCGATCCGCTGCCGCGCAAGCAGGCCTTGATGATCGCCGAGGGCCTGCTGGAAGAAGTCCAGCTGGCCAAGTTCACCTATTGCCAGCCGACCGACGCCAACGTCGAGACCGCGGCGAACGCCGCCGGCTGCAGCCCCGGCCTGGCCGAGAACTGGGGCGCGGAAGGCACGGTCCGCCCGCACGACAACATCAACGACTACGTCGCGGCCTCCAACACGCCGACCGCCGCCTTCGATGCCGGCGGCCAGCTGGTGAACGCCATCGGCGGCGCGATGCCGGCCGGTTATACCGCAAGGCTGACCATCACGCCCCAGGTGCTGGCGGGCGTCGGCACGGCCGGCGCCAGCGCCGACACCGAGGTGCTGCGCATCCGGGTCACGGTCAGCTACGGCAGCGAGCAGGTGGTGCTCGATGGGTTCCGCATGCGCTACGCGCCGAACTTCCCATGAACGCCGTGACCTTCTCCCGCCGCAACGGCGGCTTCACTTTCGTCGAGATGATCGTCGTGATCGTCATCATCGGCATCGTCGCCGGCATCGTCGCCGTGTTCATCCGCGCGCCGATCCTCGGCTACACCGAAAGCGTCGACCGCGCCGCCGTCACCGACGAAGCCGACCTGGCATTGCGCCGCATGGCGCGCGACCTGCGCCTGGCGCTGCCGAACAGCGTGCGCGTCACGGCGAACGGCAACGCCGTCGAGTTCCTGCTGTCCTCGACCGGCGGACGCTATCTCTCGGTCGACGACGACGTGGCGGGCCTGCCCTTCCTCGACTTCGACAACGCGGCCAGCACGACCTTCACAGCCATCGGCGGAACCCAGCGTCCGATCCAGGCCGGCAACTTCATCGTCGTCTACAACCTGGGCGACGGCATCGCGCCTTCGGAAGCCTACAACTTTCCCGCCGGCCCCGCGAACGTCAACATCGCCCAGGTCACGGCGGTGGCGCCCGGGGCCGACAACACCTCGGTCGTGACGCTGGCGAGCAATGCCTTCGCCCAGCAAGCGGTGCCGATGCCGTCGCCCAACCGCCGCTTCCAGGTGGTGACCACGCCGGTCACCTATCTGTGCACCCAGCTCGCGGACGGCAGCCTGGGCCTGGTGCGTTACTGGAACTACCCGATCAGCGCCGTGCAGTACGCGCGGCCGCAGGGCAGCTCGCGCCAGGCGATGGTCGCCGGCCACGTGGCCAGCTGCAACAACGTATTTCAGTACGGCGCCGCGGCCTCGCGCGCCAGCGCCCTGGTCATCCTCAACCTCTCGCTGCGCACGCGCGACAGCGGCGTGGTGAACCTGGTGCACCAGGTCCACGTCGACAACACCCCATGAGCGCCATGCACGCCCGTTCCCGCTTCCATCCGCGCCGTCTTGTCCGCAGCGCCGGTGTCGGCATCATCACCGCGGTGTTCCTGCTGATCGTGCTGGCCGGGATCGGCGTCGCCGCGGTGCGCATCTTCACCGCGCAGCAGGTCACGTCCAGCCTCGACCTCGACGGCGCGCGCGCCTACCAGGCCGCGCGCGCCGGCATCGAATGGGGCTTGTTCCAGCAGCTGCGCAACAGTAATTGCGCGAGCAGGACCTTCGCCATGCCGGCGGACAGCGTGCTGGCGAACTTCACGGTGTCGGTGACCTGCACGCCCGTCCCGGGCCCCGCGGACAGCAGCGGCAACAGCGCCAATACCACCCGCTGGCGCATCGAATCGATCGCCTGCAACCAGCCGAAGAACGGCGCGTGCACCACCACGCCCGTCGCCCATCCGGACTTCGTGCAGCGCCGCCTCGAGGTGCAGGTATGAAGCGCATCCTGCTCCTGCTGTGGGCGCTGGCCGCGCTGTTGGCCGGACCTGCGCGCGCCGACACCAATATGGGGCTGTACAAGAGCTTCACCGGCACCGTCAACTTCGCCGGCACCCAGGTGACCCTGCGCGACCGCAGCAGCGGCGCCAGCGCCTGCAAGGTCTCGGCCGAAAGCACCGCGCAGAGCGCGACCCTGACACTGCCGAGCGGCTATGCGGTGGTCTCGGCCCAGCTGTACTGGGCCGGTTCCGGCAGCGCCGACGCCACCGTCACGATGAACAGCAAGAGCGTCACCGCCCCGAGCAGCCGCATCTACACCTCGGCGACCATCGGCGGCGGCCTGAATTATTTTTCGGCGGCGGCCGACGTGACCGACCTGGTCAAGCTCAAGGGCGGCGGCACCTATACCTTTTCCGGCCTGAGGGTCTCGAGCGGCAGCCCCTGGTGCGAGCGCAGCGCGGTGCTGGGCGGCTTCGCGCTGGTGGTGGTCTATTCGCAGAAGGACGAGACCTACCGCACCCTCAACCTGTACGAGGGCTTCCGCGCGATGCTCAACAGCGAGGTGCGCCTCGACATGGCGAACTTCCGGGTGCCGGACAACGTGCAATCGACCTCGGTCGGCCGCTTCGGCCACATCGTGTGGGAAGGGGACTCCGACCTCGCGCAGCAGGGCGAGTCGCTGACCTTCTACAACTACACGCTGACGCAAAGCACCTACGGCCCCTCGGGCAACAACTTCAACTCGAAGAGCAGCATCAATTCGGACACCAACTCGCTCGGCATCGACTTCGACGCCTACAGCATGACCGGCTGGCCGGCCAGACTCAATGCCGTTTCGGCCGTGTTCAAGACCGGCGGCGACATGGTGCTGCTCAACGCCGCGCTGCTCGCGGTACCGAGCACGCCCGCGGCCGACCTCTCGGTCGACCTGGTGCGCACCACCGAGCTGCGTCCCGGCGCGCTCGCGACGTATACCGCTACCGTCACGAACAACGGCCCCGGCGTCGAAACAGGCCCCTTCAAGGTCACGCTGACATTGCCGGCGGGCCTGAGCTACAACTCCTTCAGCGGCGCCAACTGGAGCTGCACCGGTTCCGGCACCACCGCCACCTGCACCTATACCGGCGCGCTGGCCAACGGCGCCAAGACGGCGCTGACGCTGAAGGCGACCGTCGCCAGCAACGCCACCGGCAGCAAGACCACGGGCGTCACCGTGGTCGGCAACAACGACCCGGCCGCGGGCAACGACAGCAGCAGCGAGACCGGCACCGTGGTCGCCGCCACCGGCACCTCCTATGTGTACACGACGCGCGAATGCAATGTCGGCGAGATCGTCAGCACCGACGCCGGCTGCCCGCTGTTCGACGGCCCGGTGGTGGCCGGCGCCACGCCCAAGATCTTCGTCACCGCGGTGGACGCCAACAACAAGGCGCGCGCGGTGAACAATACGGTGAACCTGAATGTGGCGATGGGCTGCGTGAACCCGCCTGGCCCGGGCACGGTGCAGCCGACCGCCTCCGGCTACAAGCTGCCGGCCTGCGTGGCCGACACCAGCGTGCCGAATTCCGCCACCACCGACACGAAAATCTGGACCGCCTTCCCGGTCACCTTCCCGACCAACAAAGCGTCGGTCGGCTACGACTTCCAGTACCTGGATGCCGGCTCGGTCAAACTCTACCTGAGCACCAACGGCACCGCCGCGACCAGCACGCGCAGCAGCACGCAATTCGTCTCGATGCCGTCCTCCCTGCGGCTCACGGTCAAGAACGCCGAGGGCCAGCTCAATCCGGGCGCGGTCGGCCTGGCCGGCAACGGCTTCGTGCGCGCCGGCGAAAACTTCACGATCCAGGCCGAGGCGATGAGCGCCGGCGCCAATCTGGTGCCGCTGCCCAGCTTCGGCAAGGAGACCGGCAATGGACGGCCGACCCTGGTCAACACCGTGGTGAACCGGCTCGATGCGATCGCGAGCGGCGCCGACAAGGAAGAGCCGACCCAGCTCGAGGGCGACTTCCCGAGCAGCGGCGCCTTCACCGGCACCCAGTTCTCCTGGAGCGACGTGGGCAGCTTCAGCCTCAAGACCTCGCTCGACGACTACCTCGGCGAAAAGCCGAACGCCTTCGGCAGCCAGAACGTGGGGCGCGTCTATCCGGCCTCGTACAAGACCGAGGCCGGCCCCGGCTTCGACTGCCTGCCGCACATGAACTGCCCCTCGGTCGGCCTGGCCGCGATCAGCGACGCCATCTATTCGCAGCAGCCCTTCAACGCCACCATCATCGCGCTCGACGAGAACGGCAAGGAATTGCCGAACTTCGATTCGGCGCGCTATCCGAGCCTGGTGCCGAAGCTGACCCTGGCCGCGGTCGACGCCCCGGGCACCGGAGTCTCGTTCGGGACCAGGTACACGCCGGGCTTCGTCGATACCGCCGCCGCCGCCACCACCCGCGCGGTGCAGTTCGGCCTCGGCGCCCAGTTCGGCGCCGACGCCGCCAAGACCGCCTGGGCCGGGCCGACCGCGGTCTACCTGCGCGCCACCTCGGACGACGTGCGCATGGGGACCAAGGTCGTCACCACCTCGGTGCAGGACGACGTCGGCGAATCGGAAGAGGGCGGCATCATGGTGGTCAACGGCCGCCTGGCGATCGACAACGTGATCGGGTCGGAACTGCTCAAGACCCCGGTGCCGATGCGGGCGCAGTACTGGAACGGCAAGAATTGGGAGAACAACACTTCGTTCAGCACCGACACCTTGCTCAAGACCGAGCAGGCCGTGTTCAGCGCCTGCACCAACCGGCTGCAGACCACAAATTCCGCGGGCGCGCGCGTGTGCGACACGGCGGCCGTCAAGGCGGCCGGCGCCGGCGCCTTCGCGGTCGGCGCCGGCGTCGGCAAGTACCTGCTGGCGCCGACCGGCGCCGGCCGCGTCGGCAGCGTGCGCATCAGGATGAACACGCCGGCCTGGCTGCCCAGCATGTACGGCCAGATCACGATCGGCGCCTATAAAAGTCCAGTGATTTACATCCGTGAAGTCTACTGACAACGGAAAATGATCAGAACGCCGATAAAGCCGATATTTTTTCTGAGCTTTTCGGCAATTTTTTAGCCCGTTTGACGAGTCTTGACTATAATCAAGACTTTGCCGGACCCCTCATTCACCCGCGAACAGGACCTCGTTCGATCGATGCGTTTTTTTAAGAAAGCCAGGAAAAAAGACGGGTGGCTGACCATCGCCGTCCAGCGCGACGGCGTGGCCGCGACCAGCGTCAAGCGCGGCGCCGACGGCAAGCCGGTCGTGCGCTTCGCCCACTTCCTGCCGGGCCAGGTCGATGCGGGCGCGCTGGAAAAGGCCGGCCGCGAAGGCCAGGCCAACGCCTATCATTGCGCGACCCTGCTCGGCGCCGGCGAGTACCAGCTGCTCTCCGTCGAATCGCCCAATGTGCCAAAGGAAGAACTGCGCACCGCGATCCGCTGGCGCCTGAAGGACCTGCTCGACTTTCCGGTGGCCGATGCGACCGTGGACGTGCTCGAGATCCCGGTCGATGCCGGCGCCGGCGCGCGGGCCCAGGGTTCGGTGTTCGCGGTGGCGGCGCGCAACAGCGTCATCAAGCCGCGCCAGCAACTGTTCCTCGATGCGAAGATCGCGCTGAGCGTGATCGACATTCCCGAGATGGCGCAGCGGAACATCTCGGCCATGCTGGAGCCGGAAGGGCGCGGCGTCGCCATGCTGTCGTTCGGGACGGACGGCGGCCTGCTGACGGTGTCCTACCGCGGCGAACTGTACCTGTCGCGCCGGGTCGACATCGGCCTCGATCTGCTGCTCGATGCGGACCACGAGCGCAAGCATGCGGCGTTCGACCGCATCACTCTCGAGCTGCAGCGTTCGCTCGACCACTTCGAGCGCCAGTTCTCCTTCATCAGCGTGTCGAAGCTGGTGCTGGCGCCGTCCGACATCACCGGCCTGGACGAATACCTGTCGAGCAATCTCTACATGCCGGTCGAGTCGATCGACCTGGCCTCGGTGTTCGATTTCGGCCGCACGCCCGAGCTGCTCGACAAGGCGCAGCAGGGACGCTTCTTCCTGCCGCTGGGCGCCGCGTTGCGTGCGGAGGACGGCGCATGACTTTACGGAACCCCCAGCAGATCAATCTCTTTAACCCGGCCTTCCAGCCGCAGAAGCAGCTCCTCACCGCGCCGATGATGGGCGTGGCGCTGCTGGTGCTGGTGGCCGGCATCGCGGGTCTTGCGGTGACCGGCAAGGCGCACACCGCGCGCCTGCAGGAAGAGGCCGACCATGGCGCCACCCAGCTCGCGCGCAAGCAGGCGCGCCTGGCGTCGGTGAACGCCGAATTCGCGCCGCGCGGCAAATCCAGCGAGCTGGCCACGCAATTGGTGGAAGCGGACGCCCAGCTGGCCGCGCTGCGCCACGTGTCCGGTGTGCTCGAGCGCGGCGAACTGGGCGACAGCGCCGGCTTCGCCGGCTACTTCAAGGCCTTCGCGCGCCAGAGCGTGCAGGGCCTGTGGCTGACGTCGGTGAGCATCGCCGGCAAGGACATCGGCCTCAAGGGCCGCACCACGGACCCGGCGCTGGTACCCGGCTATATCGGGCGCCTGACCCAGGAGCCGCTGTTGCAGGGCAAGGCCTTCTCCAGCCTGCAGATCGGCCAGGCCGCGCCGGTCGAGACCCAGGGCGCCGACGGCAAGCCGGTGAAAAGCGCCGCGCCCTACGTCGAGTTCAGCCTGCAGTCGGTGCCGGACGCGAAACCGGAGGGGCAGCCATGAGCCCGAGCCTGAAACAGCGCATGACCCAGTTGGGCGCGCGCATCGACGCGATGTCGCTGCGCGAGCGCGCCCTGATGTTCGCGGCCGCCGTGGCGGTGCTCGGCTTCGCCGGCCAGCAGCTGGTGCTGGCGCCGATCTACCGCGCCCAGGAAGCGCTGCAGCAGACCATCGAACAGCAGCGCAACAATATCGCCGGCATCGACGCCGAGATCACGGCCAAGGTCACCGCCTACCAGAACGACCCGGACGCCGCCTCGCGCGCGCGCCTGGTGGCGGTCAAGCGCGAGAGCAGCCAGCTGGCCGATTCGCTGCTGGCGATGGAAAACGGCTTGGTGCCGCCGGAGCGCATGGCGCCGCTGGTGGACGCCATCCTGCGCGCCAACGGCCGCCTGCAGCTGGTCTCGATGCGCACGCTGCCGGTGGAGACGATCTCGGGCCGCGCCGCCAGCGCCGGCGCGGCCGCCACTGCCGCACCTGCCGCCACGCCTGCCGCGCAGGACGGCCGGGCCCCCGACATGCTGTACCGCCACGGCGTCGAAGTGACCGTGCGCGGCAATTATCTCGACATGGTGAATTACATGAGCGCGCTCGAAGCGATGCCGACCCGGCTGTTCTGGGGCAAGGCGCAGCTCGACGTGGAGGAATATCCGGCCTCCCGCCTGACGCTCACGCTCTATACCCTGAGCCTGGACCGGAATTGGATGAAGCTGTGAAAATCCTGAACCTGACGATCCTGGCAGCGCTGATGCTGTCCACCCACACCGCCGGCGCCCAGGCGCTGCTCGACCCCACCCGTCCGCCGGCCACGCTCGGCGTGCGGGGTGACGCCGCCGCCGCCGGCGCCGACGGCATGCCGCGCCTGCAGTCGGTGCTGATCTCGCCGCGTCAGGGCGGACGCCACGTCGCCGTGATCGACGGCGAGACCGTGCGCCTGGGCGACAACTACAAGGGCGCGCGCGTGGCGCGCATGACCCAGAGCGAGGTGGAACTCAGGCGCGGCAACGAACGCCAGGTGCTGCGCCTCGAGCCTTCCGCGCTGCCGCCCGTGGCGGGCGCCGGCATCCAATCGCTCAACTGAAGCCAGACACCTGAAGCCAGACATGCGAACATTTTTCCTCACTCCGCTCGCCCTGTGCGCCGCCCTCCTGATGGCGGGCTGCCAGACCGCGAACAACAACGCGACCTACGACGCGGTCAAGCGCGAGATGGCCAAGGCCAACAGCCAGCCGGCCGCCACCCCGGCGGTCGACGACGCCGTCGCCAACGCGCTGCTGCCGCCGGCCAGCGCGCTCGCCACCCAGCTGCCGAAGGCCCGTCCCGCGCTGGAAGAGCGCTTCAACGTCTCCTTCAACAACGTCCCGGCCCAGCAGTTCTTCCGCTCGATCGTGGCCGGCACCCGCTACAATATGCTGGTGCATCCGGACGTGAGCGGCAGCATCAGCGCCAACCTGAAGGACGTGACCCTGGTCGAGACGCTGGAAGCGGTCAAGGAGATGTACGGCTACGACTACAAGATCGACGGCGCCCGCATCACGATCCGCCCGCTGACCATGCAGACCCGGATGTTCCATGTGAACTACCTGGTCGGGCAGCGCCGCGGCGCCTCGAACCTGCGCGTCACCTCGACCTCGGTGGCGGACGTCGGCCCCACCGGCTCGGGCGGCAACGGCGTCAACGGCCAGAACGTCAACAACAACCAGCCCAACAACAACAACGGCAACCCGAACGGCGCCACCCAGGTGCAGATGGAGCGCACCGACGTCAACACGACTTCGCTGAGCGACTTCTGGGCCGACCTCAAGGCCTCGGTCGAGGCCATCGTCGGCTCGAAGGAGGGCGGGCGCAGCGTGGTGATCAGCCCGCAGTCGGGCGTGGTCGTGATCCGCGCCATGCCGGATGAGCTGCGCAACGTCGACATGTACCTGAAGGCGACCCAGCTGTCGGTCGACCGCCAGGTGATCCTGGAAGCGAAGATCCTCGAGGTGGAGCTGAACGACAGCTTCCAGAGCGGCATCAACTGGGCCTCGTTCGCCTCGTTCCGCGGCTCGCACCCGAACCGGGTGTCGAGCGGCATGATCTCGCCGGGCGCGAACCTGGCGCCGCTGCCGTACGACGGCAGCCAGCCGCCCCTGATCAACAACGGCAGCGGCCTGTCGGCCAGCACCGGTTTCTCGCTGTCGCAGGCGGCGGAAGCGGCCGGCTCGCTGTTCGGCTTCGCCTTCCAGACCAATAACTTCGCGGCCTTGATCACCTTCCTGGAATCGCAGGGCAGCGTGCACGTGCTGTCCTCGCCGCGCGTGGCCGCGATGAACAACCAGAAGGCGGTGCTCAAGATCGGCACCGACGAGTTCTACGTCACCGGCGTGACCAGCAACATCAACAGCACCGCGACCGGCAACACGATCACGCCGAGCGTGACCCTGCAGCCCTTCTTCTCGGGCGTGGTGCTGGACGTGACGCCGCAGATCGACGACAAGGGCAACATCCTGCTGCACGTGCACCCCTCGGTCAGCCAGGTCACCACCGTCAACAAGGGCGTCAATCTCGGCACCGCCGGCACCCTGAACCTGCCGCTGGCGGCGTCGGCGACCTCGGAACTGGACAGCATCGTGCGCGGCCAGAACGGGCGCGTGGTCGCGATCGGCGGCCTGATGCGCCAGGCCTCGACCGGCGACACCGACCAGCTGCCGGGCGCCGACAAGATCCCGGTGCTGGGCGCGCTGTTCCGCAACAAGAACCGGGTCAACCAGAAGCGCGAGCTGGTGGTGCTGATCAAGCCGACCATCGTCGAAGGCGCCAGCGACTGGAGCCAGGACCTGCTCGACACCACGCGCCGCATCGACGAGCTGGCGCCGAAGGGCCGTCCGTAATGTACGCGGCGCACTTCGGCCTGCGCGAGCTGCCCTTCGGGATCACGCCCGACACCAGCTTCTTCTTCGGCAGCCCGCGATCGCAGGAAGCGCTGAACACCCTGCTGGTGGCGGCGCGCAGCGGCGAAGGCTTCATCAAGATCACGGGCGAA
Organism: Massilia phyllostachyos; assembly: GCF_021044825.1. GTDB lineage: Bacteria > Pseudomonadota > Gammaproteobacteria > Burkholderiales > Burkholderiaceae_D > Telluria > Telluria phyllostachyos. Next base: position 514,491 of record NZ_JAJNOC010000002.1, read on the forward strand.
GTCGGCACCGGCAAGACGCTCCTGTGCCGCAAGTTCATGGCGACGCTGGGCGACGGTTTCGTCACCGCCTACATCCCGAACCCCTACCTGGAGCCGCGCACGCTGATGCTGGCCCTGGCCGACGAACTCGCGATATCACTCGAGCGCGACGTCGACCAGCACCGGCTGCTCAAGGCGATCAACCAGCGCCTGCTCGACCTGGCGGGGCAGGGCCTGCAGACCGTGCTGTGCATCGACGAGGCGCAGGCGATTCCGGTCGAGAGCCTGGAGGCGCTGCGCCTGCTCACCAATCTCGAGACCGAGAAGAGGAAGCTGCTGCAGATCGTGCTGTTCGGCCAGCCGGAACTGAATCGCAAGCTGGAACTGCAGCAGATCCGCCAGCTCGCGCAGCGCATCACCTTCCACTACCATCTCGGACCGCTGTCGAAGGACGACCTGGATTATTATGTGGCGCACCGCCTGCGCGTGGCCGGCTTCGACGGCGCGCGGCTATTCTCGCGGGGCGCGATCCGGCGCTTGTACAAGGCCAGCGGCGGCGTGCCGCGGCTGGTGAACATCCTGGCGCACAAGGCGCTGATGCTGGCCTATGGCCAGGGCCGGCAGCAGGTCGCCGGCGGCCACGTCGGCACCGCGGCGCTGGACACCGTCGGCGCCAGGCGCAGCTACTGGGCCGGCCTGGCGGTGGGCGGCCTGCTGGCCGGCGCCGCGGCCGGCATTGCATGGGCATTCGTACGATGAGTTTGATTAACAAGATGCTGCAGGACCTCGACGCGCGCGGCGGCCAGCCCGGCCATGCCGCGAGCGCACCCGAGATCAGGCCGGTGCCGGCGCCCGAGCGCGCCTTCCCATGGCTGCGCGTGGCGCTGATCGCGGGACTGGTGGCGGTGCTGGGCGGGTCCGGCTACATGGCCTGGCGCCTGAAGGCGGCTGCACCGTCGGCGCCGGCCGAGGAAGTGCCGCTCGATCTGTCGAAGGCGCCGCCGCCTGCGCCTGTCGTCCGGGAAGTGCCGGTACAGCCGGCGCCCGCCGAACCGGTCGAGCCGGTCGCTGCTGCGCCCGTGCCCGAGCCCGTGCAGGCGGAGCCGCCGAAGCCCGCGTCGAAACGCGACGTCGCGGCCGTCAAGCGCGACGTCGCGAAGGCGAAACCGGCGCCCGCGGCGGTCGAGCCGAAGCCGGCGGCGGGGCGGGTCGAGACGACGCCGCAGCGCGCCGAGAACGGCTACCGCCGCGCGCTGGCCAGCCTGGAAGACGGCCGTGTGACCGAGGCCATCGAACACCTGCAGGCCGCCTTGCGCGCCGACCCGCGCCACGACGCCGCGCGCCAGACCCTGGTCGGCCTGCTGATCGAGGCCAAGCGTCCGGAAGAAGCGATGCGCCAGCTGGGCGCGGCGCTGGCGCTCGATGCGCGCCAGCCGGCCATGGCGATGCTGCTGGCGCGCCTGCAGCTCGAGCGCGGCAGCCCGGGCATCGACACCTTGATGCGCACCTTGCCTTACGCCGCCGGCAACGGCGAATACCACGCCTTCCTCGCCGGCGCCCTGCAGCGCGAAGAGCGCCACCGCGAAGCGGTCGAGCAGTACCGGCAGGCGCTCGGCACCGCGCCGCAGAACGGCGTGTGGTGGATGGGGATGGGGATTTCGCTGCAGGCGGAGAAGCGTACGCCGGAGGCGATGGTGGCGTTCCAGAAGGCGCGCGATAGCGGATCGTTGACGCCGGAATTGCAGGCCTTCGTCGAGCGCAAGCTCAAGCAGTTCGCCCAATAACGCTGATCTGCCGGTAGGGTGGGCGGTCCTCCGCCCACGCGTTCAAATCACGTTTTCCTGGCCCGCTCCGTGGCTTGAATACCGTTCGCTGACCGCGTGGGCAGGAGACCTGCCCACCCTACAACTGCGACAGCGTCTCCAGCGCCTTGTGCAGGGTCTCGTCCTTCTTCGCAAAGCAGAACCGCACCACCCCCGATTCGGTCGGCTGGCCATAGAACGCCGACACCGGAATCGCCGCCACCTTCGCCTCGCGCGTCAGCCACTTCGCGAATTGCGCTTCCGGCAAATCCGAGATCGCGCCATAGCGCACGCACTGGAAGTAGGTGCCGTCGGCCGGCAGCAGCTCGAAGCGCGAGCCGGCCAGGCCGGCGCGGAACAGGTCGCGCTTGGCCTGGTAGAACGCCGGCAGGCCGAGATAGGGCGCCGGGTCGGCCATGTAGGCCGCGATCCCGTGCTGCATCGGCGTGTTCACCGTGAACACGTTGTACTGGTGGACCTTGCGGAACTCGACCATCATGGCGGCGGGCGCCGCCACGTAGCCGACCTTCCAGCCGGTGACGTGGTAGGTCTTGCCGAAACTCGAGATCACGAAGGCGCGTTCGGCCAGCCTTGGGTGCCGCGACAAGGATTCGTGCCGCTGGCCGTCGAACACCATGTGCTCGTAGACCTCGTCCGACAGGATCAGGATATCGGTGCCCTCGACGATCGCGGCCAGCGCATCGAGGTCGGCGGCGCGCAGGATCGAGCCGGTCGGGTTGTGCGGCGAGTTCACCACGATCATGCGGGTGCGCGGCGTGACGGCGGCGGCGACCGCGTCCCAGGGCACGCTGTAGCCTTCGCTGCCGACCCGCATCGCCACCGGCGCCACCACGCCGCCGGACAGCGCGATCGCCGGCGCGTAGCAATCGTAGGCCGGCTCGATGACGATCACCTCGTCGCCCGGATGCACGCTGGACAGGATGGCGGTCTGGATCGCCTGCGAGGCGCCGCTGGTGACCGTGATCTCGCTGTTCGCGTCGTAGCTGCGGCCGTACAGCGCGGCGATCTTGGCGGCGATGGCCGCGCGCAAGGCGGGCACGCCGGTCATGACCGGATACTGGTTGTGGCCGGCGCGCATGGCCTCGTCGACCAGGCCGATCAGCTTCGGGTCGCAGGCGAAATCCGGGAAGCCCTGGCCCAGGTTGACCGCGCCCTGTTCGGCGGCGAGCTGGGACATTTCGGTGAAGATGGTGGTGCCGACGTGGGGCAGGCGGCTGCGCAGTACGGGAGTGGTCATGTTGGCGAAGTAAGCGTCGATGCGTTCATTCTAGCGTGGAAGCGAGCCAGGCCTTGAGCCAGGCTTCCGGCACCATGATCCGGAACAGCCCTTCGCGCGCGCAGCGGCGGCCCAGCTTGAGCAGGGCCTTGTCCTTGGTGATCAGGGCCGAGGCGCCGGCGTCGCGCGCGATCTCGAGGAATTTCTGGTCGTCGCGGTCGGTGCACACCGGCAGGCGCACGTGTTTCGCATCCGGCGCCACCACCTGCAGCAGGGCGTCGAAGCGCGCGACGGCGTGCTGGCGGCCGGCCTCATCGAGCGGCAGGTGGGGGTAGCGCAGCACCGCGTGGTATTCGTCGCGGCAATCGGCACGCGTCACGGCGCGCACGGCGCCGGACTCGAGCGCCGCCAGGAGTTCGGCCCAGCGCGGATCGCGGAACACGAACAGGTCGAGGCAGACATTGGTGTCGATGACGATGGGATCGGCTGGAACGGGTATCATGTGGGAAATTTTTTCAAGTCTAAGTAAAGCTGTACATCCGATGCTGATTGTCCTGTCGCCCGCCAAATCCCTCGATCTCGAATCCCCCAGCCCCGCTGCCGAACACACCACCCCGGAATTCATCCCGCGCGCCGCCCAACTGATCGAGGTGCTGCGCGGCTATTCGCCAGCCGCCATTGCCGAACTGATGGACCTGTCCGACAAGCTGGCCGTGCTGAACGTCTCGCGCTATGCGCACTGGAACGAAGACCATGCCGAGGCGCGCCAGGCCGTGATGTCCTTCGACGGCGACGTCTACGCCGGCCTGGATGCGCGCACGCTCGGGCAGCCGGCGATCGACTACCTCCAGCGCCACGTGCGCATCCTGTCGGGCCTGTACGGCCTGCTGCGGCCGCTCGACCGCATGCATCCCTACCGCCTCGAGATGGGCACGCGCCTGAAGAATCCCCATGGCGCCAGCCTGTATGCCTTCTGGGGCGACAGCGTCACCGAGGCGATCAATCGCCAGCTTGCCGCCACAAAAGCCGCGGCCCTGGTAAACCTCGCATCGGAAGAATACTTCAAGTCGGTCAGGCCGAAGCTGCTCGAGGCGCCGGTGATCAACCCGGTGTTCGAGGACTGGAAGAACGGCAAGTACAAGATCATCTCGTTCTTCGCCAAGCGCGCGCGCGGCCTGATGGCGCACTACGCGGCCGAGCATGCGATCACGGATCCGGAAGCGCTCAAGGGGTTCGATGTGGACGGCTACGCCTTCGACGACGCCGTGTCCACGGAGCGCAATTGGGTGTTCCGCCGCCGCGTGGAAGTATAAAAAACGGCGACGGCGGCGCGTTCGACACGCGCCGCCGCGGGTCTTACTGCAGCGCGTCCTTCGGCGACGGCTTGGCGGCAGCCTTGGACCAGAACTTCCACCACGGCGCATCGCCCGAGGCGTTCGGATTCAGGAAGCGGCTGTCCGGATAGTTCATGGTGAACACGCGCTGGGCGTCGTCGCGCAGGGTCGGCATGCCGAGCTTGTCGTAGGAGCGCATCATGATGAACAGCGCTTCTTCGCGCGCCGGCGCGGTGCTGTAGTCCTGCACGGCGGCCTGGGCGCGGTTCAGCGCGGCCAGGTAGGCGCCGCGGCGATAGTAGTAATTCGCCACGTGCACTTCGTACTGGGCCATCGCGTTGACCAGGTAGTTCAGGCGTGCGATCGCATCCGGGGTGTATTTGCTGTTCGGGAACTTGTCGACCAGGGCCTTGAAGGCGGCGAAGGCTTCGCGGGTCGCCTTCGGGTCGCGCTCGGTCGGGTCCTGTTCGTAGACGAAGCTCAGGAAGCCGATCTGGTCGTTGAAGTTGATCAGGCCGCGCAGGTAATACATATAGTCGACCTGGGCGTGGTTCGGGTGCAGCTTGATGAAGCGCTCGACCGCTGCCAGTGCCTGGGCCTGGTCCGCCTGTTTATAATATGCATACGCAATTTCCATCTGCGCTTGCGCGGCGTAGGTGCCGAACGGATAGTTCGTCTCCAGCTTTTCGAACAGCTTGACGGCCGCTTCGTAGTGGCCGCCATTCATTTCATCGCGCGCCTCAGCGTATAATTTCTCCGCTGACCAGTTTTTGGTCTCGTCACCGGATTGCGGCAGCATGCTGCAAGCAGACAGGGCGAGGGCGCTAGCGGCGACCAACACAGACAATTTTTTTTGCATAGCTCTTTGCAAGAAAGTTTTACCTAGATTCAACGAACGGCTGATTATAGCCGATGGAACTCACGTGATTTTAACTCCTGCGCCGAATTCGGCGGAAATGCCTTTTGACCCTGAACTCGACGCTCAGGAAGACGACGACTTCGACAGCGGGGCCGGCCTTGCCGCCGGGCCCGACCTGTCGCCGATCACCTTGCGCCTGACCCCGGACGTCTGCGGCCAGCGCCTCGACAAGGTGGTCGCCGGCATGGTGCCGCAATTCTCGCGCGCGCGTATGCAGCTGTGGTTCGAGGGCGGCTTCGTGCTGGTCGACGGCAAGCCGGCCAAGGGCAAGAGCACCGCCTACGGCGACGAAACCGTCGTCATCGCACCGCAAGCCGCGCCGGAAGACACCGCCTTCACGCCGGAAGCCATCGCGCTCGACATCGTGTACGAGGACGACGACATCCTGGTGATCAACAAGCCGGCCGGCCTGGTGGTTCACCCGGGCGCGGGCAACTGGTCGGGCACCCTGCTCAACGGCCTGCTGCACCACTGCCCGCAGCTGGTGGGCGTGCCGCGCGCCGGCATCGTGCACCGCCTCGACAAGGATACCAGCGGCCTGATGGTGGTCGGCAAGAACCTGGCCGCCCAGACCGACCTGGTGCGCCAGCTGCAGGCGCGCACCGTCAAGCGCGAGTACTTCGCGCTGGTCTGGGGCACGCCGCACGCGCGCGGCACCATCGATTCGCCGATGGGCCGGCACCCGAAGGACCGGGTCAAGATGGCGGTCTCGAGCAGCCCGTTCGCCAAGCCGGCCATCACCCACTACAAGCGGGTCGCTACCGGCACACTGGACCGCCGCCCGGTGTCGCTGGTGCGCTGCAGCCTGGAGACCGGCCGCACCCACCAGATCCGCGTGCACATGCAGCACCTGGGCTTCGCGCTGGTGGGCGACTCGGTCTACGGCAAGCAGCACCTGACCCCGGTGTTCCACCGCCAGGCGCTGCAGGCGCGCCGCCTGGGCCTGGTGCATCCGGGTACCGGTGAGCCCTGCGAATGGACGGTGCCGCTGGCCGAGGATTTTGCGATGTTGATCGCCCAGGCCGGCATCGAGGAGCCGGGTGACGACGACGGTAGCGACGGCGGCGACGAGGAATGATCGACCGTTCAGCCCTGGTCTGGCCCGACTGGCCGGACCTGCCGGCGAATGTCGGCGCACTCGCCACCGGCCGTGACGGCGGCGTCAGCACCGGGCCTTACGACGACGGCAAGGGCGGCGGCGGGCTGAACCTCGGCATGCACTGCGGCGACGATCCCGCGGCCGTGCAGGCCAACCGCGCGCGCCTGCACGACTACCTGCCAGGCCGGCCGGCCTGGATCGCCCAGGTGCACGGCGCCGACGTGGTCGACGCAGCCACTGTCGGCCCCGACCAGCCGGTGCGCACCGGCGACGCCAGCATCGCGACCGAAGCGGGTGTGGTGTGCGCGATCCTGACCGCCGATTGCCTGCCGGTGCTGTTCGCCGACCTGGACGGCAAGGTAGTGGGCGCGGCCCATGCCGGCTGGCGCGGGCTGGCGGGCGGGGTGCTGGGGCAGACCATCGCCGCCATGCGGGCGGCGGGCGCCGGCGAGATCACCGCCTGGATGGGGCCGGCGATCGGGCCGGACGCGTTCGAGGTCGGGGAGGACGTGCGCGAGGCCTTCCTTGCGGCGCTGCCGGGCGAGGCCGCCCTGGCCGCCTTCAAGCCAATTTCTGACCAACCGGTAAAATTCTTGGCCGATATGTTCACGCTGGCGCGCCTGATGCTGGCGCGCGATGGCGTCAGCCGTGTCCATGGCGGCGGGCAGTGCACGGCGACGGCGCCGCAACGCTTCTATTCGTATCGGCGCGACCGCGTCACCGGCCGCCAGGCCAGCCTGATCTGGATCAAATAAGCAGGGCAGGGGCGCGGCAGAATCCTCAGTCGCTGCCGCCACCTCCGCCACCGTCGCAACTGCTGCCCCCGTCGAAGCTGCTGTCGCTGCAGTTGCTGTCGCGGCTGTTGCCGCTGTCGCTGCGGTCAATCAGGAAGTCATTGCCGAACGCGCCCGCCAGCACCGGGGTGCTGTCGTCGCCTGCCGTACGGTTGGCGGGCGCCTGCCGCTGCGCCTGCGCCGCGCGCCGCGCACGCCGGCGTTTCGACCCCGTCAGATAGAAAAGGATGGATAATGGCAGGACGCAATAGCAGAGGAAGGTCATGAGGCCGTGCACGATGCTCGGTTCGGTTGCCGCCATCAGGGCGACGACATAGATCCAGGCGACGGCGACGATCCACATGGCTTGCTCCTCTATCGAACGATTGTTGTGCTTCAAGTACGCTGATTCTAACAACGGATTCCCACATGAACATGCCTGACCCTCAAGCTTTCGCTGCTTCCTGGATGTCCCAGTTCACCGATCCGACCCTCTGGCAGGGCTGGGCCGGCTTCATGCCGCAGATGCCCGCGGCCGCAGCGAGCAATCCTCTGGCCGGCATCATGAAGGATGTCGGCGTCGGCGTGGCCCCGGAAAAACTGGAAGCGCTGCGCGGCGATTACCTGAGCAAGGCCGGCCAACTGTGGCAGGATTTCATTAGCGGCAAGTCGCCGGAACTGCACGACAAGCGCTTCTCCAGCTCGGAATGGCGCGAGCACCCGATGTCGGCCTTCTCGGCCGCTTCCTACCTGCTGAATTCCGAATTCATGCTGGCCCTGGCCGACGCGGTCGAGGCCGGCCCGCGCGAAAAGCAAAAGATCCGCTTCGCGGTCCAGCAAATGGTCGATGCCATGTCGCCGGCCAATTTCTTCGCCACCAATCCGGAAGCGCAGAAGAAGCTGATCGAGACCAAGGGCGAGAGCCTGACCAAGGGCTTGAGCAATATGCTGGCCGATATCCAGAAGGGCCGCATCTCGCAATCCGACGAGTCGGCCTTCGAAGTCGGCCGCAACGTCGGCACCACGCCGGGCAAGGTGGTGTTCGAAAACGAGCTGTTCCAGCTGATCCAGTACATGCCGAGCACGCCGAACGTGAAAGCGGTGCCGCTCCTGATGATCCCGCCCTGCATCAACAAGTTCTACATCCTCGACCTGCAGCCGGAAAATTCCCTGGTGCGCTACGTGGTGGAACAGGGCAATACCGTGTTCATGGTGTCCTGGCGCAACCCGGACCGCACCCTGGGCTCGACCCGCTGGGACGACTACGTCGAAACCGGGGCCATCAAGGCGATCGAGGTGGTGCGCGCCATCAGCGGCCAGGACAAGACCCATGTGTTCGGCTTCTGCGTCGGCGGCACCATCGCCGCGACCGCGCTGGCGGTGCTCGCCGCGCGCGGCCAGCAGCCGGCGGCCAGCCTGTCCTTGCTGACCACCTTGCTGGATTTCAGCGATACCGGCGTGCTGGAAGTGTTCGTGGACGAAGCGCAGGTGGCTCTGCGCGAGCAGACCCTGGGCGGCGGCGGCCTGATGCCGGGCCGCGACCTGGCCACCACCTTCTCGGCCCTGCGCCCCAACGACCTGGTGTGGAACTACGTCCAGCAGAACTACCTGAAGGGCAAGGAGCCGCCGGCCTTCGACCTGCTGTACTGGAATGCCGACAGCACCAATCTGCCGGGTCCGATGTTCTGCTGGTACCTGCGCAACACCTACCTGGAGAACAAGCTGCGGGTGCCGGGCGCGCTGACGGTCTGCGGCGTGCCGGTCGATCTGGGCAAGATCGACGCGCCGGTGTTCCTGTACGGCTCGAAGGAAGACCACATCGTGCCCTGGGAAGCGGCGTTCGCGTCGATGAACCTGCTGAATCCGAAGAACGCGAAGGCCAACCGCTACGTGCTGGGCGCCTCCGGCCACATCGCCGGCGTGATCAACCCGGCCTCGAAGAACAAGCGCAGCTACTGGGTCAACGACAAGGGCGGCAAGAACCGTCCGAAGACGGCCGAGGCCTGGTTCGCGGGCGCGGCTGAAAACAAGGGCAGCTGGTGGCCGGAGTGGGCGACCTTCCTGGCCGAGAACGGCGGCGCCGACGTGCCGGCGCCGACGGCGTTCGGCAACGATCGCTACCAGCCGACCGAGGACGCGCCGGGCCGCTACGTCAAGGCAAGAGCAGACTGACCCGTAGGGAGGACGGCTCCGCCGTCCGCGGGTTCAGATACAGCGAGCGAGAGTTGAACGCGTGGGCGGGGGACCGCCCACCCTACAGGAGCAACGGCATGTTTACGATAGCAAAAACATCACGGAAGTTTGTACTCTAATAATTGCTGCACCTGCGCGCCGCTCGTGGTATGGTTCGACTTGTCCGTCCCGCCCGGAAATATTCCTGCCCGGTGGAACGGCCGCCCAGGCCGGTTTTTCTGGTAACCAATCAAGAAAAATAGCGCGCGGCGACAGCGCCGCAGCGCACAACGATGAGACATGAGATGAGTAGTGCGAAAAAAAACGCCGAACGCCTGATCAAGAAGTATCCGAACCGCCGTCTGTATGACACCCAGACCAGTTCCTACATCACCCTGACCGACGTGAAGCAGCTGGTGCTCGACGCCGACGAATTCACCGTCGTCGACGCCAAGAGCAATGAAGACCTGACCCGCAGCATCTTGCTCCAGATTATTCTGGAAGAAGAAGCCAACGGCGTCCCGATGTTCTCGAGCTCGGTACTGGCCCAGATCATCCGCTACTATGGCCACGCCATGCAGGGCATGATGGGTTCCTACCTGGAAAAGAATGTCCAGGCCTTTACCGACATCCAGAACAAGTTCACCAGCAACGCCGCCGGCGCGCTCGAAGGCAAACCCTTCAGCCCGGAAATGTGGACCCAGTTCATGAATGTGCAGGGCCCGATGATGCAGGGCATGATGAACAACTACATCGACCAGTCGAAGAACCTGTTCCTGCAGATGCAGGAGCAGATGCAGAACCAGAGCAAGGCGATGTTCGGCGCTTTCCCGTTCCCGGGCATGACGCCGCCTCCAGGCGATAAGAAGTAATTAACAAAATCGTTGTTTGACGACACCTGCCGGCCCGCTCCAGGGCCGGCAATCTTCCCCGCCGGTTCACCGGCATGCCCCATTCGGGTACAATCGCGGATTGCCCAGATTTTTTGTCGTCCGCCCATGACCGAACTCCGTCGTATTCCTTCCTCCGCCGCTACCCCTGCTGCTGCCGCGCCCGCGCTCGTCATCCCGAGCCCGGCCGCCGGCGTCGTCGCGCCCAAGGTCGGCTTCGTGTCGCTCGGCTGCCCGAAGGCGCTGGTCGACTCCGAGCAGATCCTGACCCAGCTGCGCGCGGAAGGCTACCAGACCGCCAAGTCCTACGACGGCGCCGACCTGGTGATCGTCAACACCTGCGGCTTCATCGACGCCGCGGTGCAGGAGTCGCTCGACGCGATCGGCGAGGCGCTGGCCGAGAACGGTAAAGTGATCGTCACCGGCTGCCTGGGCGCCAAGAAGGATGCGGATGGCCAGGACATCATCACCAAGGTGCACCCGAAGGTGCTGGCCGTGACCGGCCCGCACGCCGTGACCGAAGTCATGGCATCGGTCCACGAGCACCTGCCGAAACCGCACGATCCTTTCGTCGACCTGGTGCCGGACCATGGCGTCAAGCTGACCCCGAAGCACTACGCCTACCTGAAGATTTCGGAAGGCTGCAACCACCGCTGCAGCTTCTGCATCATCCCGTCGATGCGCGGCGACCTGGTCTCGCGTCCGATCCACGAAGTGCTGCAGGAAGCCGAGAACCTGTTCAAGGCCGGCGTCAAGGAACTCCTGATCATCTCGCAGGACACCAGCGCCTACGGCGTCGACGTCAAGTTCCGCCTCGGATTCTGGAACGGCCGTCCGGTCAAGACCCACATGACCCAGCTGACCGAGGAACTGGGCAAGATGGCGCGCCAGTACGACGCCTGGGTGCGCATGCACTACGTCTATCCGTACCCGCACGTCGACCAGGTGATCCCCCTGATGGGCGACGGCCACGTGCTGCCCTACCTCGACATCCCGATGCAGCACGCGCACCCGGACGTCCTGAAGCGCATGAAGCGTCCGGCCAGCGGCGAGAAGAACCTGGACCGCATCCTGGCCTGGCGCAAGATGAACCCGGACCTGACCATCCGCTCCACCTTCATCGCCGGCTTCCCGGGCGAGACCGAAGAGGAATTCGAGTACCTGCTGGACTTCCTGCGCGAGGCGCAGATCGACCGCCTGGGCTGCTTCGCCTACTCGCCGGTGGAAGGCGCGACCGCCAACCTGCTCGACAATCCGGTGCCGGAAGCCGTGCGTGAAGAACGCCGCGCGCGCGTGATGCTGCTGCAGGAAGAGATCTCGCTGAAACGCATGCAGGCCAAGGTCGGCAAGACCATGCGCGTGATCGTCGACGAAGTCGGCGCCCGCGAAGCGATCGGCCGCACCGCCGCCGACGCGCCCGAGATCGACGGCGTGGTCCACATCAAGCGCGCCCTGGTGCCGGGCAAGGCCAAGCCGGTCTTGGGCCAGTTCATCGACGTGGTCGTCACCCGCGCCGACGCCCACGACCTGTGGGCCACCGTCGCTTAAAGCTCAGCAAAAGGCCAGCATGAAGAAGACCGTCCAGACCTCCCTGATCCACAGCGACTACGAGGCCCCGGGCGGCTTCGACGCCTTCCCGCCGGGCACCCACCGCGCCTCGACGGTGCTGTTTGAGAACGTGGCCGCGATGCGCTCGATGCAGTGGAAGGACAAGAGCGCCTACACCTACGGCCTGCACGGCACCCCGACCACCTTCACCCTGGAAGCGCGCCTGGCCGCGATCGAGGGCGGCGCGCACTGCCTGCTGGCGCCCTCGGGCCTGTCGGCGATCGCGATGATCAACTTCGCCTTCCTCAAAAGCGGCGACGACGTGCTGCTGCCGGAGAACGTCTACAACCCGAACCGCGAACTGGGGCGCTGGCTGGCGCAGGACTTCGGCGTCAGCGCGCGTTTCTACGATCCGATGATCGGTAGCGGTATCGCGGAACTGATCCAGCCGAACACGAAGCTGGTCTGGACCGAGGCGCCGGGCTCGGTGTCGATGGAAGTGCCGGACCTGCCCGCGATCTGCCGCGCGGCGAAGGAGAAGGGCGTGCCGGTGGCGCTGGACAACACCTGGTCGGCCGGCCTGGCCCTGCGCGGCTTCGACGTCGGCGCCGACATCGTCATGCATGCGCTGACCAAGTACCAGTCGGGCGGCGCCGACCTCCTGATGGGCGCCGTGATCACGCGCGACAAGGCGCTCAACGAACAGCTGGCGCAGGCGCACATGCGCCTCGGCCTGGGTGTCGGCGCCGACGATGCCTACCTGGTGATGCGCGGCCTGCCGACCATGAAACTGCGCTTCGAGGCGCACGATGCGAGCGCGCGCCAGGTGGCGGCGTGGCTGAAGGCGCGGCCGGAAATCGCCAAGGTGCTGCACCCGGCCTTCGAGGACTGCCCGGGGCACACGAACTGGAAGCGCGATTTTCATGGAGCCGGCGGGCTGTTCTCGGTGCTGTTCGATGCGCGCTACAGCGAGGAACAGGTCGACCGTTTTGTCGATGCCTTGACCCTGTTCGGGATCGGCTACAGCTGGGGTGGGCCGAACAGCCTGGTGATGCCATACCGGATCCGGGCGATCCGCACGGCCTGGCGGGAAGAGGGTGTGCTGGTGCGTTTCAACGTCGGCCTGGAAGACACCGCCGACCTGATCGCCGACATCGAACAGGCGCTAACGCAGTTGTAGGGTGGTCGGGTCTCCCGACCGCGCGTTCAACTTCGGCGTGCCTGGCGGCTGCGCCTCCCATAGTTGAACGCGTGGGCGGAGGACCGCCCACCCTACGAAATCAAGGCATCGCGCGGTTGGCGTTCAGATCGAGGAAACCGCGAATGATGCGGTAAGCAGCCCACAGCCAGGCCACGCCCCACACGATCCAGGCAAAGAAGATACCGATGATCGTCGCGAACAGCACCGCGCCGACGACAACCCACACCAGGTACCACCAGAACGAGCGGATCATCCAGCTGTGGTGGGAATAGACGATGGTGCCCTGGGTATCGGGACGCTTCACGTAGTTCACGATCAGCACCAGGAGCGACAGCAAACCGGCGGAAAACAGGAAGGTCAGGGCATGCGCGACGTACAGGATGCGCGCGAACTGCTTCGCATCTTCGGTTCCGCGATCCATTACCAGGTCTTGCGACATCAGTATTCTCCTTCAGAGGAAAGCCGGAAACGCCCGGCTGGCGATCCCATTGTAACAGCGGGTGCTGCCACTTTGCCAACATGCGGCTCCTTGCCGGTTTTTCAAGACCTGGGCGCCTTGTCACCTGAGCTGGGATTCGACCCAGGCGTTCAGGCGCGCCGCATCCATCGCGCCGGCCTGGCGCGCCACCTCGCGTCCGCCGCGGAACAGGGCCAGGGTCGGAATGCTGCGGATGCCGTACTGCGCCGACAGGTCCTGGCTGCGCTCGGTGTCCACTTTCAGCAGGCGCACCCGCGGTTCCAGCCGCTGCGCGGCTTGGGCGAAATGCGGCGCCATCATCTTGCAGGGCCCGCACCACTCGGCCCAGAAATCGACCAGCACCGGAATGTCGTTGCGCGCGACGTGCTTGTTGAAGCGCGCGCTGTCGACGTCCAGCGGGCGGCCGCTGAACAACTGTTGGGCACATTTGCCGCATACCGGCGCATCGAGCAGGCGCTCGGCCGCCAGGCGATTCACCGCATCGCATTGCGGGCAGACGACGTGGAGGGCTTCGCTCATCGGGGTCTCCTTGATTCTTGATCCATGGCTGTATTGTAGGACGATCATCGAAACCACGCCCAGCCATGCGCCGCGGCGCGCCGCCATTCCGTAGAATCGCCTCATTGCCATTTCTATAATATCGATGAGCGCGATGAGCGAACAAGCAGTCATGTCGGGCGACCTGCTGGTCGGCTGCGCCGGCTGGAGCCTGCCGAAACAAGATGCCGCCGCCTTCCCCGCGGAGGGCAGCCACCTCGAGCGCTACGCCGCCACCTTCCCGGCGGTCGAGATCAATTCGTCCTTCTACCGGCCGCACAAACCCGCCACCTACGCGAAGTGGGCGGGCTGCACGCCCGAACATTTCCGCTTCTCGGTGAAGGTGCCGCGCGCCATCACGCACGATGCGCGCATGGAAAACGTCGAGCAGCAACTGGTGCAGTTGGCACACGAAGCCGGCGAGCTGGGCGAGAAGCTCGGCTGCCTGCTGGTGCAACTCCCGCCGAAGTTCGGCTTCGTCGACGCGACGGCGCGGCTGTTCTTCCGCCAGCTGCACGACATCTTCGGCTGCACCGTTGCCTTCGAAGCCCGTCACCCGAGCTGGTTTTCGGACGCCGCGACCGAGCTGCTGGTGGACAGCCGCGTGGTGCGCGTGATCGCCGACCCGGCGGCCGGCCAGCCCGGCCCGCATGTGCCGACCAGCGCCGACACGCTCTACGTACGCCTGCACGGCACGCCGCGCATCTATTATTCGCGCTACATGCCGGAGTATGTGGAATCGGTGCGCCGGGAGCTGATGCGCCAGACGGCGGCCGGGAAAACCTGCTGGTGCATCTTCGACAATACGGCCGCCTTCGAGGCCGTGCCAAATGCGCTGGAATTGATGCACGGACAGTATGCGCAGCCGCTCGACGACGCTGCCATACTAGCCAGGCCATGGTGACCGCGACATTTCGCTTCTACGACGGACTGAACGACTTCCTGCCGCGCGACCGGCGTGGGCGCGACGTCGTCACGCCGTGCGCGCGCGAAGCCACGGTCAAGCACATGGTCGAGGCGCTCGGCGTGCCGCATACGGAGGTCGAGCTGCTGCTGGTGAACGGCGAATCCAGCAGCTTCGAGCGGCTGCTGGTGGAGGGCGACCGGGTCGCCGTTTATCCCAGCTTCGCCGACTTCGGCGTGGGCGGAATCCAGCGCCTGCGCACGCGTCCCGCGGGCCGTCCGCGCTTCGTGGCCGACGCTCACCTGGGTGGCCTGGCGCGGCTGCTGCGCATGGGCGGCTTCGACACCCTGTACGACAACGCCTACCACGACGACGAGATCGAACGCATTGCGCGCGAGGAGGGGAGAATCCTGCTTACCCGCGACCGCGAGCTGCTCAAGCGCCGTACCGTCGAATTCGGCTGCTACCTCCATGCGATCGAACCGGAAGAGCAGCTGCGCCAGCTGCTGGCGCGCCTGCAGCTGGCCGGCGCCCTGCAGCCCTTCACGCTCTGCCTGCATTGCAACCTGCCGCTGCGTCCGGTCGCCAAGGATGACGTGCTGGAGCGATTGCCGCCGCGTGTCAGCGCCACCCATGACGAATTCACGACCTGCGACGCCTGCCGGCGCGTCTACTGGAAGGGTTCGCACCACGCGCGCATGCACGCCATGCTCGAGGGCGTGGCCGCCAGGGCCGCTGATGTAGAATTGCCGCGCCCCCCCCAACCCCGATGCGTGAGAACGTGAGCGACCCCGCTTCGCCATTCCCATTCCCGATCCGCACCGAGTGCCCGCCCGGCGCCTGCGTGTGCGAGCGCGACCGTGTCATGGCCGACCCGCAGGCCGACCACCGGCCGCTGGCCCTGACACGCCAGCAGGAACAGAAGCTGGTCGAACGCATCGAACGCATCGAGAGCTATGCGGACCTGCAGCACGTGCAGGCGCTGATCCAGAAGAACCTGGGCGCGCGATTGCGCGTCGAACCGGGGCCGAACGAGGTGCGCACGGTGCGCGGCATCATCGTGGTGCTCGAAGAGAAGCCTGGCCTGTGCAAGAAGGCGCGGCAGGCGGTGCCGAGCGCCGTACGTCGGCGCTTGCATGAGCGGCCCGATATCGCCTGGGCGCTGCTCGATGCACATGATCTGTTCGGTGGTCAAGCTGGCTGAATGGCCGGTGCACGCGATTCGCGTTGCTCTTATACAATAGTGTCTAGGCAGCATCGCCGCACATTATTCGTCAAGAGGAGCACTACCATGTCGGGCTACAGCATCAATATCGAAGAGAAGACCCTCGCTGGAAACAACTTCCGCGAAGTCCTGTACACCACCCAGCGCAGCCAGCTGGTCATCATGACCCTGCAGCCGGGCGAGGAAATCGGCGTCGAGCGCCACGAAGGCCATGACCAGTTTATCCGCGTCGAAGCGGGCCAGGGTGTGGCGCTGCTGGATGGCGAAGAGCACAAACTGGAAGACGGCGTCGCCGTCGTGATTCCGGCCGGGACCGAGCACAACGTCATCAATACCTCGACGTCCGAGCCGATGCGCCTGTACACCTTGTACACCCCGCCGGAGCATCCTGATGGCATCATCCATGTGACCAAGGCGGAAGCGGACGAGTACGAGCGTCAGCACGGGCATTGATTAAAGAAAAGGCCGGCGAACGCCGGCCTCGTTACGTCCACACCCCCCGAATCAGCGGCGGTAGCGGTAGGGGAAGCGCGTCCCGACGTGCCCACCCCAGCCGCGGTGGCCCCAGCTGCGGCCGAAGTCGAAGCCCAGGCCGATCGAGATCGGCGGATAGTAGTAGCCCGGGTTGTAGACCGGCTGCGGCACGTAGACCGGCTGCGGCACGTACACCGGCTGTTGCTGTACGTACACTGGCTGGGTGGTGTAGGTGGTGGTGTAGCCCGACTGCGGCACGAACGAGGTGGTGACGCCGGTGTCGCCAGCGGCGGCCGCGCGCGAGCCGGTGCCGAGCGGCACGGGGGTAACGGACACGACGCGCCATCCGTTCGGATCGCTTGGCTGGCCATAGGCCTGGGCGCCGTAGTAGTTCTGGTTGGGAGCGGCGCAGCCGGCCAGCATGGCCAGCGACGCGGCGACGAAAAGTAATTTCTTCATGACGGTCCTCCTGTTCCTGTCATGATAAAAAATTGCACTTTAGCGCGCACACGCTCTTACAGCCGGTTACACATAGGGGCCGCCGGCGACAATCACCCAAGCAGCGCCACCAGCTGCGGCAAAGGCACCGCGCCGGCCATCGCTGTGTAGCCGGCATCGTTCGGGTGGATCCAGTCCTTGCTGTTGTACTCGGCCTTCAGCCGGCCCGGCAGTTCGGGATCGCGCACCACGGCTTCCCAGTCGAGCAGCAGGTCGAATTCGCCGGAAGCGCGCAGCCAGTCGTTGACCGTCCGGCGCACCGCTTCGCGCGCCGCGTTGTAGTAGGTGAATCCCTCGAAGGGCATGAGCGTGGAGCCGACGATGGCCAAGCCATGGCCGTGGGCGCGCGCGATCAGCTGGCGGTAGCCGGCGATCAGGTCGGCGGGTTTGACCAGGCTGGCGCCCGAGGTATAGCAGATGTCGTTGATCCCGATGAGCAGCATCACCGCGCGCACCCCCGGCGTGGCCAGCACGTCGCGGTCGAAGCGGGCCAGCAGGGCGCGTCCGCCGACCATGGCGGCGGTTTCCTCGCGCAGCATCTGGTTGCCGGCGATGCCGCGGTTGACGACGCCGATCGCGCCGGCCGCGCCCAGTTCGGTCTGCAGGCGGCGCGCCAGCAGGTCGGGCCAGCGCCGGTTGAGGTTGGTGGAGCTGCCGGCGCCGTCGGTGATCGAGTCGCCGATCGCGACGATGCAGCGCCCGCCGCCCTCGACCAGCACCTCGGTGAGGAAGGGCCAGGAGGCGATGGTGCGCGCCACGCTGAAGGAGGTGCTGGCCGCGAAGTTCCCTGTGGAGGAGACGTAGCCGGCCTGCAGGGCGGTGCCGTGCACCGTGTTGGCCGCCACGCTGCCCGGCAGGTAAAGGCTCACCGACAGGTCGGCGAAGGGCGCCACCGTCAAGTAGACCGGGTCGGACAGCACCGGCGCGCCGGGCGGGATGGTGACCGAGGCATTGCCGCCGAAGGTGAGCGGATGGTTGCTGCCGGGGCGCACGTAGACGCCGCTGTCGCGCAGGCCGATCTGCGCCGCGCCGATCGTCAGGGGCGTGGTTCCGAATTCGTTCGACAGCCGCACCCGCACCCTGGCGCCGCCGATGCTGGCATGGGCCACCAGGCGCACGGTCTGGTCGCTGAAGGCAAGCAGGTTGGCGCTGGTCGGCGGGCCGGCTGGCGCGCAACCCCAGGTGGGACACCAGCCCTCGTTGCGCCAAGCGCCGGCGGCCGCCGGCTGCGCCGCCGCGCGACCGGTGAGCGCCAGGCTTGACGCCAGCGCGGGGCCGGCAATCAGAAGCCGGCGCCGGCCCGGGCTGCGGGGTGCGTCTTCCTGGTCAGGGGACGTAGCGGAAACATCGACGGGTCGCATGGTGCTCTCCCTCGCGCTGCCAACATGGCTGCGGCTTCGGTTTCACGATAGCCCAGCAGGGAGCGCGCACGAATGGAAAGCGTGCGAAGGTTTGCGCTACATCGCTATTCTTGAGGGGAAATTAAATCAAGCGATGATGTTGAGCAATCCATCGAGCCCCGAGAAATTCAGGGCGACCGAGGCCTGGGCCCGCACCACCGGCTTGGCGCGGAAGGCCAGCGACAGGCCGGCCACGCCCATCATGCGCAGGTCGTTGGCGCCGTCGCCCATCACGATGGCGCGGCTGGGCGCGATGTCCATCCGCGCGCACACGCGTTCCACGGTGCGCCGCTTTTCCTCGGCGTCGACGATGCCGCCGGCCACGCGGCCGGTCAGCTTGCCGTCCGCGACCTCGAGCACGTTCGCATGGGTGAAATCGAGCTTGAGGCGCTCCTTGAGGCGGTCGGTGAAGAAGGTAAAGCCGCCCGACACCAGGAGGGTTTTCAGGCCCGCCGCCTGGACCGCCGCCAGCATCGCTTCGCCGCCCGGCGAGATGCGCAGGCGTTCGTCGTACACGCGCTGCAGCGCGGACGCTTCCAGTCCTTCGAGCAGGGCCACGCGGCGCGTCAGGCTGGCGGCGAAATCGAGCTCGCCGCGCATCGCCGCTTCGGTGATCTCGGCGACTTGCGGTTTCAGGCCCTGCATGTCCGCGATCTCGTCGATGCATTCGATCGTGATCAGGGTCGAGTCCATGTCCATCGCCACCAGGCCGAAGTCCGCGAGCTGCGTGCCGGCCGCGATAAAGCAGGCGTCGACGCCGGCCTCGTACGCCGCGGCATCGATGCGCTCCTTCAGTTCCGGCGTGAACGCCACGTCCTCGCAGCGCAGCGCGTGCGCGCCGAGCGCCTGGATGCGCGCGGGCTGGGCCAGGCGCGCCAGGCGCTCGAGGGTTTCGGGTGAGGCCTGCGGCCCCTGGAGCACCAGGTTCTTGGTCATTGTGGTTCAGGCGAGGAGCTGTTTGATGGTCTGTTTTACCTGCGTCACGCGCGCCGCCAGGTCGGGCATGCTGGCGCTGATGCGCAGCTTGTCCTGGCCGGCCAGCTTGACGTGGCGGTTCTTCTGGATCAGGGTGATGATCTTGATCGGGTCGATCGGCGGCTTTTCCATGAACTGCAGGCTGGCCGCCTCGTCATGGGCGTCGATCTTGACGATGCCGACGGACTTGGCGGCGATGCGCAGGCGGTGCGTTTCGATCAGCGCCTTCACCGGGTCGGTCAGCTTGCCGAAGCGGTCGATCAGCTCTTCCTGCATGCCGTCGATCTTGTCCTGGCTGTCGCAGTTGGCCAGGCGTTTATAAATCGACAGGCGCTCGTGGACGTCGCCGCAGTAATCCGACGGCAGCAGGGCCGGCACGTGCAGGTTGATCTCGGTGGTGGAGGACAGCGGCGCCGCCAGGTCCGGCTCCTTGCCGGCCTTCAGCGCGCGCACCGCTTCGTTCAGCATGTCCGAATACAGCTGGAAGCCGACTTCGAGCATCTCGCCCGACTGGTTCTCGCCCAGCACCTCACCGGCGCCGCGGATCTCGAGGTCGTGCATGGCGAGATAGAAGCCGCTGCCCAGTTCTTCCATCGCTTGGATCGCATCGAGCCGGCGCTGCGCCTGCTTGGTCAGGCCCTGCACGTCGTTCACCAAGAGATAGGCATAGGCCTGGTGGTGCGAGCGGCCGACGCGGCCGCGCAGCTGGTGCAGCTGGGCCAGGCCGAAGCGGTCGGCGCGGTGCATGATGATGGTGTTCGCGGTCGGCACGTCGATGCCGGTCTCGATGATGGTGGTGCACAGCAGGATGTTGAAACGCTGCTGGACGAAGTCACGCATCACCTTTTCCAGGTCGCGTTCGTGCATCTGGCCGTGGGCGATGCCGATACGCGCTTCGGGCAGCAGCTCGCGCAGCATCGCGTGGCGGTTCTCGATGGTCTCGACCTCGTTGTGCAGGAAGTAGATCTGGCCGCCGCGTTTCAGCTCGCGCAGGCAGGCCTCGCGGATCACGGAACCGTCCTCGCTGCGGACAAACGTCTTGATCGCCAGGCGCTTCTGCGGCGCGGTGGCGATGATGGAGAAATCGCGCAAGCCTTCCAGCGCCATGCCGAGGGTGCGCGGGATCGGGGTCGCGGTCAGCGTCAAGACGTCGACCTCGGCGCGCAGGGCCTTCAGCGCTTCCTTCTGGCGCACGCCGAAGCGGTGTTCCTCGTCGATGATGACGAGGCCCAGGCGCGTGAACTTCACGTCCGGCGACAGCAATTTATGCGTGCCGATCACGATGTCGAGGGTGCCGTCGGCCATGCCCTTGATGGCGTTGTTGATCTCCTTGCCGGTGCGGAAGCGCGACAGCTCGGCGATCTTCACCGGCCAGTCGGCGAAGCGGTCGGCGAAGGTTTGCGCATGCTGCTCGGCCAGCAGGGTGGTCGGCGCCAGGATCGCGACCTGCTTGCCGCCCATGACCGCGATGAAGGCGGCGCGCAGCGCGACCTCGGTCTTGCCGAAGCCGACGTCGCCGCAGACCAGCCGGTCCATCGGGCGGCCCGAAGTCATGTCCTTGATGACGTTGTGGATGGCTTCCGCCTGGTCCGGCGTCTCGTCGAAGCCGAAGCTGCCGGCGAAGTTCTCGTAGTCGATGCTCGAGTATTCGAAGGCATGGCCCTGGCGCGCCGCGCGGCGCGCATACAGGTTGAGCAGCTCGGCGGCGGTGTCGCGCACCTGCTCGGCGGCTTTTTTCTTGGCCTTGTCCCACTGGCCGGAACCCAGCGCGTGCAGCGGCGCGTCTTCGGGCGAGGTGCCGGAGTAGCGCGAGATCACGTGCAGCTGCGAGACCGGCACGTACAGCTTGGTCTCCTTCGCGTATTCCAGGTGCAGGAACTCGGTCTCGCCTTCGCCCAGGTCCATGCTCATCAGGCCCATGTAGCGGCCGATGCCGTGGTTGATGTGCACCACCGGGTCGCCGATCTTGAGCTCCGACAGGTCGCGCACCATCGATTCGACCTGGCTGGTCGCTTCCTGCTTCTTCTTGCCGGCGCGCCGGCCCGAGCCGGCATACAGCTCGGTTTCGGTGATGAAGACGAGATTGCCGGCGGCGTCCTCGCTCAGCTCGAAGCCGGCCTGCAGTGGCGCCACGCCCAGCGCCAGCTTGGCGCTGCTGGCCTTGAAACCCTCGAAGCCTTCGACTGGCGCCAGTTCCAGTCCGTACTCGTGGAAGTACTGCTGCAGCGTCTCGCGGCGGCCGGCCGAATCGGCGGCGATCATCACGCGGGTGTCGGTGCGCAGCAAGAAGGCGCGCAGGTTGGCCAGCGGGTCGTCCAGGCGCCGGTTGACCGAGATGTCGGGCAGCGGCGCACTCAGCTCGGAGGCCGGTTGCGACGGTTCGCGCGCGATGGTCCAGCGGCCGTGCGGCTTGGCGCAGGTGAAGAACTGCTCGGCGCCGAGGAACAGCTCGCGCGGCTCCAGGATCGGGCGTTCGCGGTCGCTCTTGAGGAATTTGTAGCGCGATTCGGTGTCGAGCCAGAAGCGCCCGATGGCGGCGTCGATGTCGCCGACCATCGCCAGCATCGCGCCTTCCGGCAGGTAGTCGAACAGGTTCGCGGTCTCTTCGAAGAAGAGCGGCAGGTAGTACTCGATGCCGGCCGAGGCGATGCCGTTGCCGATGTCGCGGTAGATCGGCGAGCGCGAAGGATCGCCCTCGAAGCGCTCGCGCCAGCGGCCGCGGAATGCGCTGCGGGCGGCTTCGTCCATCGGGAATTCGCGGCCCGGCAGCAGGCGCACTTCGCGCACCGGATACAGCGAGCGCTGGGTGTCGGCATCAAAAGTGCGGATGGTCTCGATCTCGTCGCCGAACAGGTCGAGCCGGTAGGGCAGGGCCGAACCCATCGGGAACAGGTCGATCAGGCCGCCGCGCACCGAGTATTCGCCCGGCGACATCACCTGCGACACGTGGGTGTAGCCCGCGAGGGTCAGCTGGGCCTTGAGCTTCGCCTCGTCCAGGCGTTCGCCCTGGCGGAAGAAGAAGGTGTAGGCTGCCAAAAACGACGGCGGCGCCAGGCGCACCAGCGCGGTGGTGGCCGGCACCACCAGCACGTCGCACTGCCCGTTGCGGATCTCGTGCAGGGTCGCCAGGCGCTCGGACACCAGGTCCTGGTGCGGGGAAAACGCGTCGTAGGGCAGGGTCTCCCAGTCCGGCAGCAGGTGGCAGGACAGTTTGCCGTCGGCGAACCAGGGAATCTCGTCGAGCAGGCGCTGGCCGTCGCTGGCATTGGCCACGATGACGGTCAGCATCTGATTGCTGGCTTTCAGGCTGAGCGCGGCGGTGGCGAGCGCATACGCGTCGCTCGAGCCGTGCAGCGCCGGCAGGGCAAAACGGGATCCTGGCTTGGGAAGATTTTTCTTGAGATCGAAGGGCATCGAGTGCGCAGTGACGTTCGCAACAGTGGCTGACCATTATAGACGAATGGACCATTCGACGCCGGGCAGGACGCGCGGCGCGGACGTCGCGATGCAGGGACAGAATCGGGGACAAGTATGAGAAGTGCACAGAGGCATTTTTCCGACCCGCGTGCGGTCGCGCACTACCTGGATGGGCCGCCGCGATTGGTGCCGGGATTCGGCGATCTGCACCGCATGGCGCAGGTTCTGCTGGCCGAGCGGGCGCCCTTCGATGCGCGGGTGCTGGTGCTGGGGGCGGGCGGGGGATTGGAACTCAAGGCCTTTGCCGATGCGCAGCCGGGGTGGATTTTCGACGGGGTCGATCCTTCGCCGGACATGCTGGAACTGGCGCTGGGAACGGTGGGCGAGCATGCGCCGCGCGTGGCGCTGCACCAGGGGTATGTGGACGTGGCGCCGGATGGACCGTTCGATGCGGCGGTGTGCCTGCTGACCATGCATTTCATGCCCCCGTGCGAGCGCCGGCATGCGCTGCGGGCGATCCGCGCACGCTTGCGGCGCGGGGCGCCGTTCGTGGTGGCGCACATGAGTTTCGGGCAGGACGAGGACGAGCGGGCGCTGTGGCTGGCGCGGGACGAGGCGTATGCGGTGGCGTCGGGGGCGGAGCCGGAGGAGGCGCGCCACCGGCGCGAGGTGATCGAGCGGATCATGCCGGTGCTGTCGCCGGAGCAGGATGAAGCCTTGCTGCGCGAAGAGGGTTTTAAAGACGTGAGTATGTTCTACGCCGCCGGCGTCTTCCGAGGCTGGATCGGATACGCGTAGGGTGGACGGCTTCGCCGTCCGCGCGTTCAGACCGTACTT
The DNA here is from genome assembly GCF_021044825.1 of Massilia phyllostachyos. Taxonomy (GTDB): domain Bacteria; phylum Pseudomonadota; class Gammaproteobacteria; order Burkholderiales; family Burkholderiaceae_D; genus Telluria; species Telluria phyllostachyos. Next base: position 538,190 of record NZ_JAJNOC010000002.1, read on the forward strand.
CAATAGAGATAACGCGTCATATCACCGTGTAGTTGAACGCGTGGGCGGAGGACCGCCCATCCTACGATTCGCCGAGTTTGTCGAAGATGCGGCGCTCATGATCGGGAAGCTGGCCGACGGCTTCCTGCGCCTCTTCGACCCCGGCCTCCGCCAGCACCCGCAAGGTCGCCAGGCGATCCCCGACACGCAGCGCCCGCGCCAGCGGCGTGGTATCCGCTTCGCCGGCCTGCAGGATCGCCGCCCCCACCGGCGGCGGCAACTCCCATTCCTGCGCAATGCGCGCCGACAGCACGCGCGCGCTGCCGCGCATCGCATGGGCGAACGCGTCGGATTGCGGCATGCGCCCCGCGCCGTCGACCTGGTCGATCAGGCGCAGCGCCACCACCAGGCCGACGTTCTGCATCAGGCCCGCCAGGCAGGCCTCGAACGGGTCGGCCCCGCAGCCCGGCGCGGCCAGGCTGGTCGCCAGCGCGCACTTCTCGGACTGGCGCCACAGTTGCGGCGCCGCCTGGCGCGCCAGGCGGCCGGTCTGGGCGCTGATGACGGGGCGGAAGGCGACCCGCGCCAGCAGCATGCGCAGGCCGTTCTGGCCGAGCAGCATGACGGCGCCCTCGATGGTGCGCACCGGCGCCGCCGGGCGGTAATACGGGCTGTTGACTTCGCGGATCACTTCGGCCACCAGGGTCACGTCCTGCGCCACCTGGCGCGCAAGTTCGGTACTGGAGGTGCCTTCTTCGCGCAGGCTGCGCAGCAGCTGGGGCACGACGGCCGGCACGCGCGGCACCAGTTCGGCCGCGCTGTCGGGCTGGCGCGCCAGCTTCGCCAGTTCGTCGAGGATCAGCGCGTCCCTGGTCTCGCCGGCGTGGGCGACGGGGCCGGACAGCCAGGCGTGGAAGGCCAGCTCGAGGTCGAAGGAGGGCTGAGCGTGCGCGGCCGGCGCGGCCTGGGCGGCTGCGGCGGGAACGTGGGGAACGGCGGGGGTGCCGGCGTCGGCACGGGTGGCGCCGCCGAACCAGCGGGCGAACCAGTTTTTCATGATGGGAGAGCGATGTATGCAGGCGGCATGATTCTACCGGAGCCGCGCCGCCAATGAAAACAGCCAGGCGCGCGGCCTGGCTGCAGTATCACGCACGCGAAGCCGCTCAGCGGCCGGCGCCCGAGGTCGACGAATTCGTGGGGGTCGAATTGGTGATCGGCGGCGTGGTGGCCGGCGGCGGCACGGCCGAGGAGCCGGTGGTGCTGTTGCCGGTGGCGGGATCGCTGGTGGTGACGCCGGTGTTGGTGCCGCTCGCGCCCGCCGCCCCGGTGGTGCCGGTGCTGCCCGAGCTCATCGACGACGACGACGAGCTGCCGTTCATCGAGTCGCTGTCGGTGCCGGTCGAGCTGCAGGCAGCCAGGGACAGGGCCAGCAGGCCGCCCAGCAGCGCGCTTTGGAAGGTGCTCTTCATTCGTATTCTCCTCGTTTGGATGGGTTCATCCATCATCCGAGGACGGCCGTAGGCTTGAAATAGGCGCAGCGCCCCAGCGCACGTAGGACGCGGCGTACATACTCTGCGGCGGTGTTCAGGCGACCAGGGCTTCCTCGTGGCTGGCCAGCCAGGCCAGCAGCTCGCCCGAGGGCAGCGGGCGGCTGAACAGGTAGCCCTGCCCCTTGGCGCAGCGCAGCGCCCGCACTACGTCGAGCTGCGATTCGGTCTCGATTCCCTCGGCCACGGTGCGCATGCCCAGGCTCTGGGCCACCTTGACCGTGGCTTCGATCAGCACCCGGTGGTGGGCGCTGGTGTCGGACTGACTGACGAACGAGCGGTCGATCTTGACCGTGTCCACCGGCAGCAGGTGCAGGCTCGAGAGCGAGGAATAGCCGGTGCCGAAGTCGTCGAGCGCGAGCTGGATGCCGAGCGCCTTGAGTTCGTGCAGGCGCGCCTGGATGTCCTGGTCCTGGGCCGCCAGGCTTTCGGTGACCTCGAGCTGCAGGGCCTCGGCCGGCATGCCGGTGTCGAGCAGGATGCGGCGCACGGTGTCGATCCAGCCGGGCTGGCCGAGCTGGGCGCGCGACAGGTTCACCGCGATCAGGCGCGGCGCGCCCGCACCCAAGCGCGCGCGCCAGTCCATGAAGTCGCGGCAGGAACGCTCGAGCACGAAGTCGCCGACCGCGCCGATCAGGCCGCATTCCTCGGCCACCGTGATGAAGTCGATCGGCGGGACGATGCCGCGCACCGGGTGGCGCCAGCGCACCAGCGCTTCCACCCCGGCCGCACGGTCGGTGCCGCCGTCCGGCTTCAAGCCGACCACCGGCTGGTAGACCACGAACAGCTGTTCTTCCAGGATCGCCTGGCGCAGCTCGGCCTCGATGCCGGCGCGGCGCGCGGCGCGTTCGCGCATCGCGGTTTCAAAAATCTGCTGGCGCGCGCCGCCGGCGCGCTTGGCTTCCAGCATGGCGATGCCGGCGTCGCGCAGCACCTCGTCGGCGTCCTGCGCGCTGTCCGGGCCCCAGGCCAGTCCCAGGCTGGCGCCGCACACGACTTCGCGGCCCTGCACCCGGAACGGGCGCGCCAGCGCGTCGAGCAGGCGGCCGGCGACGCGTTCGGCGTCCTCGCGCTGGCGCATCCCGTCCAGCACCACCACGAATTCGTCGCCGCCGACGCGCGCGGCCAGCTGGCCGGCGCCGCCGACCGGGGCGATGCGGTCGCTCGGCGGGCGCAGGGCGCCGCGGATGCGGTCGGCGATCTGCACCAGCAGCTCGTCGCCGGCGGCCTGGCCGAGGGTGTCGTTGATGCGGCGGAAACGGTCGCAGTTCATGAACAGCACCGCGAACTCGCCGCCGGCCGCGCAGGCGGCGGCGTCGCGCGCCACCAGTCCCTGCAGCTGCTCGCGCACCGCTTCGCGGTTCGGCATGCGGGTCAGGGCGTCAGTGCGGGCCGCGTTGCGCAGGCGGCGCGACAGCACTTCCTGCTCGCGCATGACCTCCTGGGTGGCGTCGGTCACCACCGCCATCAGGCGCTCGCCATCGAGCTTCATGAGGCTGATCGACAGCACGTGCGGGCTGCCCGGCGCCGTCATGGTCGGCGGCAGCATCGCGCGCAGGCCTTCGCAGATCACGCCCGAGGGTTCGGTGAAGTTCCGGGCCAGCGCTTCGAGGTCCGGCGCGATCGGCGCCAGCACCGCGAACAGGTTGTCCAGGCCCGTCTCGCGCGCGATCGGCATCAGGAGGTTCGAGGCCATCGGGTTGAGCATGTCGATGGCGCCGTCGGGGCCGGCCTGGGCCAGGCCGATCGGCGCGCGGTACAGGAACTGCACCAGCGCTTCATAGGCGTCGCTCGGATCAGGCAGCATCGCGTCCTCCTTCGGCAGGGTGGATCGGCACGGCCGACAACTCGGCGCGCCAGCGCTCGACCCGGTTGCGGCCGGCGCGCTTGGCGGCGTACAGCGCCTGGTCGGCGCGCTTGAGCAGCAGGTCGATGCCGCCTTCGCCATCGAGCACGCAGGCCACGCCGGCGCTGACGGTGTAGTGGATGCGGGCGCCTTCGAAGTGTACGCTGCTCGACGCCACGATGGCGCGCAGGCGCTCGGCCACCACCGCCGCGCGCGGCAGATCGGTCGAGGGCAGCAGCACCGCGAATTCCTCGCCGCCGATGCGCGCGACCACGTCGACTTCGCGGAAGGTCTCGGCCAGGATCGCCGCCAGGTGCTGCAGCACGGCGTCGCCGCCCGGGTGGCCGTGGCGGTCGTTGATGGCCTTGAAATGGTCGGCGTCGAAGGCGATGACGGCGGTCGGGCGCGGCGCCGCGCGGCTGTGCACGAGTTCCTGCTCGGCCGACTCGAAGAAGGCGCGGCGGTTGGCCAGGCCGGTGAGGTGGTCGCCGAAGGCTTCGCGGCGGCGCCGCTCGATCGCTTCGCGCTTGTCGGTGATGTCGCGCAGGATCAGGCAGTAGGCCGGGCCGTCCGGCTCTTCGCCGTCGACGGCGTCGCGGTCCGGCAGCGGCGCGATCATCGCGCTGCCCCAGAAGGCGCTGCCGTCGGCGCGCACGCGCTTGCCCTCGTCCATGCTCCAGCCGTCCTTGTCGGCGTCGCGCAGGCGGTCGAGCAGGTGCTCTTGTGTCATCGCATCCTGCGGATAGAAGATGGAATAAGGCTGGCCCACCGCGTCCTGGCCGAAGCCGGTGACGCGCCCGATGCTCGGGTTCCATTCGGTGACGGCGCCGCGCGCATCCAGGCCGACCAGGGCGTAGTCGGTGATGCCGGTCAGGATGGCGTTCAGCCAGGCGTCGTTATGGCGCAGCTGGCGTTCGCGCCGCACCTGCATGGTGACGTCGTCGATCACCGCCATCAGGCGCGTCGCGTCGAGCTTGAGCAGGGTGACCGACAGGATCTGCGGCAGCTTCTTGCCCGGGGCGCCCGCGTTCAGGTGCACGTGCAGGCCGTCGCAGATCTTGCCGGACGGGAGGGCGTACTGGTCGCACAGGTAGCGCAGGTCGGGCGCCACGCTGTCGAGGGCGTCGAACAGGTTGTCCAGGCCGCCGCTGCGCGACAGCGGCATCAGGAGCTGGGCCGAGATCGGGTTCATCATGACGATGGCGCCGTCGATGTCGGCCTGCACCAGGCCCACCGGGGCCAGGTAGAGGAACTGGATCAGCGCCTCGTGCTCGGCGCGCAACTGCTCGCAGCCGCCGTGCGGGTCCTGTGGGTAGGTCACCTGGTCGCTCACTGGTCGTCCGCCGCAGGATCAGCGCGCCTGGCGCTGCACCAGCACGTAGCGGTGATTGGTGGCCGGGCTGGCCAGCAGGCGCAGCGCGACCTTCACCGGGCGCATGCGCAGGGTCAGCACGTAGTCGATGGTGTCGTCCAGCTGGCTGCCCTCGTCCTGGGCATCTTCGAAGCGCTGGGCCACCATGAAGTTGTTGAGGCAGGGCGCGACATTGGTGAACAGCGGCTGGCCGATCACGCGCTGCGGCGACAGGCCGGCGGCTTGCGATTCGAAGGCGTTGTAGCGCTGGACATTGCTGTCGGCGTCGAAACCGATCACGCCGAAGTCGAGCTGGTCGAGCTGCTCCGGGCTGCACTGGTCAAGCTGGGATGCCAGGTCGGCGGAAGAAAACGACAGGGTTGCAGTCATAGTCAGGCTCCGTTTTAATTTTTGGAAATTTAATTGATTTAAGGAAATTGATGGTGGCAGGTGTTTTTTCGCTTGTCAATTGTGCGCACCCCTCTTTTGACAGTTTACGTTGTCAATTTGCCTTTTTGGTGGACATTCTGTTATCGATTGACAGTTCAGAGGCATCTCGGCACCATCGGCGCTTCCGCTTTTCCGTTTTTTTTTTCGTTTTTCGATCATGACCCAACCGACCCTGGACCGACGCTGGTGGGCGCATCGCCCGACCCTGGCGCGCGTCGTGTCCGACCTGCTGGCGGGCGAGCTGGCCCTGATGCGTCCCGGCCTGGCGCGCCGGCCCTTGCCCTGGCCCTCCGGCATCGACCTGGCGGCCGACCTCGGGGCCGATTCGCTCGAACTGCTGGGCCTGGCGACCGCGATGGAGCAGGTGCTGGCGATCGGCTGCATCGGTGAGGACCGGGTGCTGGCCAATCCGCGCCTGGACGCCTGGGTCGACGCGGTCGCGGCGGGACTGGCGGCGCACGGGGAGCGGATGGTGTTCCGGACTTCCGGCAGTTCCGGGGCGCCGAAGGATTGTCCGCATGCGCTGGTGGAGCTGGAGCGGGAGGCGGCCGCGCTGGCCGGGCTGTTCGCGGGCACGCGCCGCATCGTCAGCCTGGTGGCGTCGCACCATATCTATGGCTTCCTGTTCACCGTGCTGTTGCCGCGCGCGCTGGGCCTGGCGCCGGCACAGGTGCACGACCTGCGCGGGGCCTCGCCGGGGGCGGTGGCGCGCCAGCTGCAGCCGGGCGACGTGGTGATCGGCTTTCCGGATTTCTGGCGCACCTTCGCGCCGGTGGCGGGCAGCGTGCCGGCCGACGTTACGGGCGTGACCTCGACCGCGCCCTGTCCGGACGAGGTGGCGCGCGCCGTGCAGGCTGCCGGCGTCGCGCGCCTGGTGCAAGTGTATGGCAGCAGCGAGACCGCCGGCGTCGGCTGGCGCGCGGGTCCGGACGAGGATTACCGCCTGTTTCCCTGGTGGCAGCGCGGCGAAGAGCGGCAGGATGGTGGGCAGACGCTGCTGCGCGCGAGCGTGTGCGGCCAGACGGTGGCATATGCGCTGCAGGACCGGCTGATGTGGTCCTCGCCGGAGCACTTCCGCCCGGCCGGCCGGATCGACCACGCGGTGCAGGTCGGCGGCATCAACGTCTTCCCCGGCTATGTGGCGGACGTGCTGCGCATGCATCCTGGCGTGCTGGAGGCGAGCGTACGCCTCATGCGGCCGGACGAAGGCCGGCGCCTGAAAGCCTTTGTCGTGCCGCGCGACGGTGCAGCGTTCGACGCCGACGCGCTGCGCACGGACTTGACCACGTGGATGGGCGAGCGCGTGTCGGCGCCGGAGCGCCCGACCGCCTATTCCTTCGGCGCCGCGCTGCCGCGCCAGGCCAGCGGCAAGCTGACGGACTGGATCATCGACGCCTGGGAGTGAGAAGCGTTCAACTGGCGCGCATCGTCCATTCGCAGGCTGGTTGAACGCGTGGGCGGAGGGCCGCCCACCCTACGAGGGTGTGAAAAATTCGTCCATGGCTGCGTTGCCTCGTCTCGCCGTACGAGTGTACTGTCTTCGACTCGGCGCCTTGCCATAGCCGTTCTTTCACACCCTCTACGAGATCGCGGTCGATCAGCGGTCGATCAGCATCTCGAACCCACCCCAGAACATGCGCTTGCCGTCGAAGGGCAGGCCGCCCGGCTGCATCATCGGCGCCAGGCGCGGGTCTTTCATGACCTTGTCGTTGACCTCGTCGCGTTTCTCGCGCGATTCATAGACGATCCAGGCGAACACCACGGTTTCGTCCTCGCGCAGGTCGACGCTCTGCGGGAAGGAAGTGTGGGTGCCGGGCTTGACGTCGTCGGCGATGCATTCGCGGTATTCCAGGGCGCCGTGTTCGCGCCAGACGGTGGCGGACAGGTTCGCCATCTCCTTGTAGCGTTCCAGGTTTGCCTTGGGCAGGGGCAGGACGAAACCATCGACATAGGCCATCTTGTTCTCCTCTTGTTTGTCAGTGGACGGGCAGCGTTCATGACAGACCAGGGTAACGCTGCCGGGTTCCCGCAAGCGCAACGAAGCTTGCGCAAACCCGGGTCAGCATAGCATCAGAACAGGGGGCTGGACTGCGGCGGCGTGGGTGTCGGCGTCGGCGCCGCTGGGGGCGGAGGGGGAACCGGCGCCGGGATGGCTTCTCCGGTCAGCGGGTCGATCTCCGGCGCCGGATTGGTCGGCGCCGGGTCGATGTCGATGAAGCGCAGTTCCGGCCGCTCGACGTTTTCCTCGAACACCCAGTCGTCGTTCTCGCGCACCACGCCGTCCGGCTCGATCGACGTCTCCTGGACCGGCACCTTGGCCAGCGCCACGCGCATGTAGTCGATCCAGATCGGCAGCGCCAGGGTGGCGCCGAATTCGCGGCCGCCCAGCGAGCGCGGTTCGTCGTAGCCCATCCAGGCCACCGCCACCACCTTGCCGCCGTAGCCGGCAAACCAGCCGTCGATGGCGTCGCTGGTGGTGCCGGTCTTGCCCGCGATGTCGGTTCGGCCGAGCTGCTTGACCGAGGCCGCGCCGGTGCCGTAGCGGGTGACGTCGCGCAGCATGCTGTCGGCGACCCAGGCGGTGCGCGGGTCGAGCACGCGGTCGGCGTCCTGGCGCGGGGCGGGCGGCTTGTTGTCCACCAGCACTGTGCCGTTGCCGTCGACGATGCGGGCGATCAGGTAGGGCTTGACGCGGTAGCCGCCGTTGGCGAACACCGCGTAGGCGCCGGCCATCTGCAGCGGGGTGACGGCGCCGGTGCCGAGCGCCAGGGTCAGGTTCTTCGGATGGCGCGCCAGGTCGTAGCCGAAGCGGCCCAGGTAGTCATGGGTGTAGTCCACGCCCAGCGCGCGGATCAGGCGTACGGTGGTAACGTTCTTCGAATGCGCCAGCGAGTAGCGCATCGTGATCGGGCCGTCGAAGACGCCGTCGTCGTTCTGCGGCGACCAGGTCTCGCCGGCGTTCTCGCCCGGCATGTCGAGCGCTTCGTCGAGGATCAGGGTGCCCGGCGAATAGCCCTTGTCGAGGCCCGCGGCGTACACGAAGGGCTTGATCGCGGAACCCGGCTGGCGCCAGGCTTGCGTGACGTGGTTGAACTTCTGCAGGTTGTAGTCGAAGCCGCCGACCAGGGCGTGATAGGCGCCGGTCTCGGCGTCCAGGGCGACGAAGGCGGCGGCCACCTGCGGCACCTGGGTCAGCGACCAGGTCTTGCCGTCTTTCCCGCGCTGGGCGATGCGGACCACGGCGCCCGGCGCGATGCGCACGCCGTCCTTGGCGTTGGCCGCCAGGCCGCGCGCCGCGAACTTCAGGCCGGCGCCGTCGATGGCGATTTCGTCGCCGCTCAGGGTTTCCACCGTCACGCGCTGGGGCGAGGCGGTGAGCACCACCGCCGGGATCAAGCCGTCGCTGTTGGGGCGCTTCTGCAGCGCCTCGACGATCGCTTCCTCGCGCTCCGCCGCATCCTGCGGCAGATCGATGCGCGCTTCCGGGCCGCGGTAGCCGTGGCGCTGGTCATAATCCATCACGTTGCGGCGCACCGATTCGTAGGCCGCATCCTGCTCGGCCTTCAGGATGGTGGTGGTGACCACGATGCCGCGTTCGTAGGCCTCTTCGCCGAACTGGTTGAAGACGGCCTGGCGCGCGAGTTCGGCGACGTAGTCGGCCTTGGTCTCGAAAGTCTGGCCGCCGCGCCGGATGCGCAGCGGTTCGCGCAGCGCCTGCTGGTACTCGGCGTCGCTGATCTGGCCCAGGTCGTGCAGTCGTCCCAGCACCGCGTGCTGGCGCTGCTGCGCGCGTTTCGGGTTGGCGACCGGGTTGTGGCGCGATGGGTTCTGCGGCAGGCCGGCCAGCATCGCGGTCTCGGCCCAGGTAAGTTCGTCCATCGACTTGCCGAAATAGCTGCGCGCCGCGCTCGAGAAGCCGTAGGAGCGGTTACCGAGGAAGATCTGGTTCATGTACAGCTCGAGGATCTGGTCCTTGGTCAGCGCATCCTCGATGCGGTAAGCCAGGGCGATCTCGGTGAACTTGCGCGACAGGACCTTCTCTTTCGTGAGGAAGAAGTTGCGCGCCACCTGCATCGTGATGGTCGAGGCGCCGCCGGCGCCGAAGCCTTCGCGCAGGTTGGCCACCACCGCGCGCGCGGCGCCGCGCCAGTCGATGCCGTGGTGTTCGTAGAAGTGGGCGTCCTCGATCGCGAGCAGGGCCTGCTTCATGCGGTTCGGGATCTTCGCAATCGGCACGAAATCGCGCCGCTCGACGCCGAATTCGCCGATCAGGTGATTGTCCGCCGTGTAGACGCGCAGCGGGATCTTGGGCCGGTAGTCGAGCACCGCGTCGATCTTCGGCACGTTCGGCAGGATCGTGCTCATCACGTAGATGGCGGCGCCGGCGGCGAACAGGATGGCGGCTGCGAGCAGCAGGAAGATGATGGTGCGGATGCGGCGCCAGGCGGAGGGCCGCGCGGCTTGCTGCGGAGTTGTCTTCTTGGTCACTGTATTGCTCTTTCACTGCGTTGAACCAGCGGGGCATTGTACCCTCGGCCTTGTCGTTTTAGCGCTTTCATTCCATTTCGGCATGTGCCATAGTCACGCATTGCGTTTTACCCGAGTAGGAACCCTGCATGCCTTACGATCCCAAACCGGCCGGCTTCAAGCCATACATCCCGGCCACCGCCCATCTGCCCGAAATGACCCTGCGCGCCCTGATCATGGGCGTGGTGCTGGGCATGGTGTTCGGCGCGTCCTCGCTCTACCTGGTGCTGAAGGTCGGCCTCACGGTCAGCGCCTCGATCCCGGTGGCCGTCATCGCGATCACCCTCTTCGGCGTGGCGCGCAAGATGGGCGCGCGCGAATCGACCATCCTCGAAAACAGCATCACCCAGACCGCCGGTTCGGCCGGCGAATCGCTGGCCTTTGGCCTGGGCGTGACCATGCCGGCGATCCTGATCCTGGGCTTCGACCTGGAGATCTCCCGTGTCATGCTGGTCGGCGTGCTGGGCGGCCTGCTCGGCATCCTGATGATGATCCCGATGCGCCGCACCATGATCGTCGACAAGCACGGCGAGCTGAAATACCCGGAAGGCACGGCCTGCGCCGAGGTGCTCAAGGCCGCCGCCACCGACGTCTCGCGCGAGGCGGCCGGCGAGGTGCGCGAGGCCGGCTCGGACGCCGAGAAGGATGCGCGCCGCCGCGCTCTCGTCATCTTCGGCGGCTTCGGCATCGGCCTGCTGTACAAGACCCTGAGCGTTTCGTTCAAGGGCTGGCGCGACACCGTCAACTTCGAATTCGGCGCGCCGCTGCGTGGCGGTTCGGCCGGCGCCGAGGTCTCGCCCGAGCTGCTGGGCGTGGGCTACATCATCGGCCCGCGCATCGCCTTCACCATGGCGGCGGGCGGCGTGCTCTCCTACCTGCTCCTGATCCCGATGATCCGCTTCTTCGGCGAGGGCCTGAGCGTGCCGCTGTCGCCGGGCACGACCCTGATCCGCGACATGTCGCCGGACGAGATCCGCAACGCCTACGTGCTCTACATCGGCGCCGGCGCGGTGGCGGCGGCCGGCCTGATCTCGCTGGTGCGTTCGATGCCGATGATCTGGAAGAGCCTGGGCGCGGGCCTGGCCGGTGTCAAGGGCGTCAGCAGCGGCGACGCTAACCTGCGCACCGACCGCGACATCCCGATGAAGTGGGTCCTGATCGGCTGCCTGTCCATCATCGCCATCATCACCGTGGCCACGCCGCTGCACATGAACTTCCTCGGCGCGCTGCTGATCCTGGTGTTCGGCTTCCTGTTCGCGACCGTCTCTTCGCGCCTGACCGGCGAAGTCGGTTCGTCCTCGAACCCGATCTCGGGCATGGCGGTGGCGACCTTGCTGTTCACCTGCCTGATCTTCCTGGTGATGGGCTGGACCGGCGGGCGTTACTACGTCACCGCGCTGTCGGTCGGCGCCATCGTCTGCATCGCGGCCAGCAATGCGGGCACCACCTCGCAGGACCTGAAGACCGGCTACCTGGTCGGCTCGACGCCGCGCCTGCAGCAGTATGCGATCCTGTGCGGCGCGTTCGCCTCGGCGCTGATCCTGGGGCCGATTCTCTTGAAGCTGAACGACGCCGGCACGGTGTATGTGCCGGCGGCGCAGGTGGCGCCCGGCTTGACGGTGGATGCGTCGAAGCTGACCCAGACCGCCCAGCTGCAAGGCCCGCAGGCGGCGAGCGACCATAACACCTACAAGGTCTGGCAGAAGACGGACACGGTCGGCGGCCCGGCCGGTAAATACCTGGTGGCCGACGACGGCAAGCTGGCCTACCTGGTCGACCCGGGCATCAACGGCACCCACAAGACGCGCCCCGACGGCACCGAAGTCAAGAAATACGACGCGCCCAAGGCGGTGCTCATGTCCTACATCATCAAGGGCATCCTGGACCAGCAGCTGCCCTGGACCCTGGTGCTGTTCGGCGTGATGATCTCGGTGGTGCTGGAGATGGCGGGCATCGCGTCGCTGGCCTTTACCGTCGGCGTCTACCTGCCGCTGGTGTCGACCCTGCCGATCGCGGTGGGCGGGCTGGTTCGCTGGGTCGCCGACCGCCGCAACAACACGCTGCCGCAGTACGCGAACCTGAACGAGGAAGAGCGCCAGGCGGCGGGCGACCGCAGCTGGGGCACCCTGCTGGCGTCGGGCTACATCGCGGGCGGCGCGCTGGCCGGCATCATCATCGCCATCACGGCGGGCGTGCTGACCGATTTCGACAGCAATATGGCGAAATGGGCCGAAAGCGCAAATCCCTTCTTCGCGGGGCCGAATGCGGATGTGCTGACCTTGATTCCGTATGCGCTGTTGATCGTGCTGCTGTTCTGGGTGGCGCGCGAGAAAGCGAAGCGTTAAGAAAAATGGCCCGGAAATCCGGGCCATTTTTTTACGCGGAAGATTTCAGACGAAGGCCAGGTCGTGGTGGCGGATGGTATCGTCCAGCCACTCCTCGGTATGGCTGAAGCGGTAGCCGAGCGATTGCGCGCGGGTGGTGTCGAGCACCAGCGGCCGGGCGGCGTCGAAGGGGGCGTTACCCGCGTGCGCCACCTTGACCGCGTGCGCCGGCTCGTCCAGCACGCGGGCGGCGCGGGCGTGCAGGTCGAAGGCCGACAGCGGTTCCTCGGCCGCCGCGTTGATCGGCCCCGTAAACTCCTGGGCGCCGGCCCAGGCCAGGAAGTCGGCGGCGCCGGCGGCGTCCATGAAGGAAACCTTGGCCGCCGCATCCGCGTAGCGCAGCACGCCGCGCTGGCGCACCAGGTCGACATAGTGGGCCAGGCGGCCGGTGAAATCCTCGGGGCCGCCCAGCACGTGGGCCAGGCGCACGGTGACGAGCGGCAGGCTGCCGTCGCGCACCAGGTAGGCCTCGGCCTGCACCTTGCCGGACACATAGCTTTCGATCGCGCGCTTCGGGTCGTGCCAGGGGTAGGCGGTATCGATGCGCTGCGCCTGCACCGCGAGATCGGATTCGCGCAGGGGCCGGCCTATGGCCTCGAGGCCGCGGTAGGCGTCGATGGTCGAAGTCATCACGTAGCGCCCCACCTTGCCGGCGAAGACGCGGGTCGAGATCGCGGCGTCGAGCGGCGAGTAGCACATCTGGTCATGGATGACGTCGAATGCTGCATCGCGGAAGGCGTTGCGCATCGCGTGTTCGTTGCGGCGGTCGACGCGCACGCGTTCGATGCGTGCGCCGAACGGGTCCGGCGCATAGCCGCGCGTGGCGATGGTCACACGGTGTCCTGCGCGCAGCAGGCGCTGGACCAGGAGTTTGCCGAAGAAGCGCGTGCCGCCGATCACCAATATATGCTTGGCCATGATTTTCCTTGTAGGATCGAGTATATTTTCTGCAAAGCAGCAAAATCCATCAACCGAGAAAAAGTGCTGGCGTTGAATAAGAAAAACTTACGCATGGAGGCAGGATGAAACCGCTGCGCAGCCTGTCCGGCCTGATCGACTTCGAATGCGCCGCCCGCTGGGGCAGCTTCAAGCTGGCCGCCCAGGAGCTGCACAAGACCCCTGCCGCGGTCAGCCTGCAGGTCAAGCAGCTCGAGGAAAATGTCGGCTTCGCGCTGTTCGTGCGCCATCCGCGCCACATCGCGCTGACCGAAAAAGGCCAGGAGCTGGCGATCGTCACCGCGCGCATGCTGGGTGACCTGCGCGCCAAGGTGGCGGCGCTGCAGGTGGGGGACGAGGAGGCCGTGCTGCGCATCTCGACCACGCATTCCTTCGCCATCAAGTGGCTGGTGCCGCGCATGCACCGTTTCAACAAGCTGTATCCGGAACTTGACATCCGCATCGATTCGAACGATGCGCCGGTCGACCTGCATGCCGACAGCACCGACGTCGCGGTGCGCTACGGACCCGTGCGCGACGGCGACCCGGCGGTGCTGTTCCATGAACGGCTGGTGCCGGTCTACAGTCCGGAGCTGCTGGCGCCCGGACAGGAAGACCTGCAGCTGGCCGACCTGCCGCGCCACAAGCTGCTGATCGAGCAGTCGCCCGAGCGCTGGCTGCAGCTGCTCAACGAGAACCGGGCATTGAAGGGCAAGTACGATTTCTCGCGCGGCTACAGCCACTGGGGCGTGCTGGTGCAGGCGGCGGTGGCGGGGCAGGGCGTGGCCCTGGTGCCCTACGGGATCGCCTGCCAGGACATCGCTTCCGGCGCGCTGCGCCAGATTCGCTGCCGCAGCGCGCCCTTCGACTACGGCTACAGGTTCCTGGCCAACCCGCACAAGGAGCAGATGCGCAAGGTGCGGCGCTTTCGGGAGTGGATGGTGGCGGAGATGGACGCGATGCACGCGTCACTGGACGGTTAAAAAAAAACGGCAGCCTCGAAGGCTGCCGATTTTACTTCCAGTTTGCTGCGCTTACTTCACGCCGTGCATCAGTTTCTGGATGAGCGGTGCGAGCAGGAACAGCAGCACGCCGCCGCCGAGCAGGATCCAGAAGCCGAAGGTATAGCCTTCCAGCGCCGAGGACACCGACATCCCGGTCTCGCCCGACACGTGCGAGGCGAAGATGCCCGACAGGTTGTTGCCGATGCCGGTCGACAGGAACCAGCCGCCCATGCCGAGGCCGACGAGGCGGGTCGGGGCCAGCTTGGTGACCATCGACAGGCCGATCGGCGACAGGCACAGCTCACCGATCGACTGCACCACGTAGACCGCGAACAGGGTCCAGAACGGGATCTTGCCCTGGTCGTCGATCAGCTGGGTCAGCGCGTACATCAAGAGGCCGAAGGCCAGGCCGTTGAAGATGATGCCGAGGCCGAACTTGCGCGGGATCGACGGGTTGACGTTGCGCTTGCCCATCGCGACCCAGATCGCGGCGATGATCGGCGCGAACACGATGATCGCGATCGAGTTCACCGACTGGAACCAGGCCACCGGGAAGGTCCAGTCGCCGAAGCCGCGGTTCACGATCTGGTCGGCCAGGAAGGTGAAGGAGCTGCCGGCCTGCTCGAAGAAGCACCAGAACAGGATGTTGAAGATGAAGATGATCATCATGGCGATGGTCTTGTCGCGCGAGACTTTACCCTCGCGGACGCCTTCGACGATCAGCATCAGGGCCAGCGCGATGAACAGCACCGACAGCACGATCTGCAGGTTGGCGGCGCCGGCCTGCAGCAGCAGGTAGACGCCCGGGATCACGATCAGCGAGCCGATCACGACCCCGATCAGGCGCTTCGGATTGGCCAGTTCGCCGACCGGGGCGCCGATGCCCTTCAGTTGCTTGCGGCCGAAGTAGAACCAGACCAGCGAGATCAGCATGCCGATGCCGGAGGCGAAGAACACGATCTTGTAGGCCGGGGTGTCGCCGGTGTTGAACACGTTCTGCGCCAGCTGCTGGGTCAGGATCGGCGAGATGAAGGCGCCGGCGTTGATGCCCATGTAGAAGATGGTGAAGCCCGAATCGCGGCGGGTGTCGTTCAGCGTGTAGAGCTGGCCGACCATGGCCGAGATGTTCGGCTTGAACATGCCGTTGCCGACGATGATGGTGGCGAGGCCGAGCTTGAACAGGTCGTGGTTCGGCAAGGTGATCATGAACAGGCCGGCCGCCATGAACACGGCGCCGACCAGGATCGAACGCTGGTAGCCGATGACGCGGTCGGCGATGTAGCCGCCGAAGACGGCGCCGGCGTACACCAGCGCGAGGTAGGAACCGTAGGTGAGGTTGGCGTCCTGCTGGCCGACCGCGCTGCCCTCGTAGAACTGGGCGACGATATAGAGCACCAGGGCCCAACGAATGCCGTAGAACGCGAAGCGCTCCCAGAATTCGGTCATGAACAGCATCCACAATGGAGCGGGGTGCCCCATGATCTGCTTGAATTCCGGGATTGGTCCCTTGGCTGAAGTAGCTGCACCGCTCATGCGGTTCCCTCCAAAATGAATAATCGAGTTACGTATAAATCGATGGTTTTTATGAGGAATTTTCGTATGCACGGAAATTCCAGTTGGCACGCATTTTAGTGTAAATCGGTCATCGCAAGCGAACTTTTTCTGGATGTGGTATTGACGCTCGCGCACGGTGCGATATGCCTCATGGTCATGCTCCGTATCGGGGCGCAAATCCCTGCGCTTTGGCGTATATTGAGAGCAGGCCAGACCGTATCAGCCTTAGAAAGGGAAAACAAAACCATGACCCATGAAGTAATCGACGTGCTCATTTCTCCGGAAGGCCGCCTCGAAGTCCTGTCGAAAGCCGAAGTCACCAAGCTGCTCGACACCAGCCGCAGCGGTTTGTACGACGTGTTCCGCAAATGCGCGCTCGCCGTGCTCAATTCGGGCAGCTCGGTCGACGACGGCAAGGAACTGCTGGAACGCTACCGCGATTTCGACATCAACATCCTGCAGCGCGAACGCGGCATCAAGCTCGACATCCGCAGCGCGCCGGCCAACGCCTTCGTCGATGGCAAGATGATCCGCGGCATCCACGAGCACCTGTTCTCGGTGCTGCGCGATATCGTCTACGTGCATTTCGAAGTAACAAGCAATCCGAAATTCGATCTCGAGCGTCCCGAAGGCATCACGGACGCCGTGTTCCATATCCTGCGCAACGCCAACGTGCTGCAGCCGCAGCGTAATCCCAATCTAGTGGTGTGCTGGGGCGGGCACTCGATCAGCCGCGTCGAATACAACTACACCAAAGAGGTCGGCTACGCGCTCGGCCTGCGCGAGCTCGATATCTGCACCGGCTGCGGGCCGGGGGCCATGAAGGGCCCGATGAAGGGCGCGGCGATCGGCCACTCCAAGCAGCGCATCCACGGCGGGCGCTATCTCGGCATTTCCGAGCCGGGCATCATCGCGGCGGAATCGCCGAATCCGATCGTGAACGACCTGGTGATCATGCCGGACATCGAGAAGCGCCTGGAAGCGTTCGTGCGCACCGGCCACGGCATCATCGTGTTCCCGGGCGGCGCCGGCACCGCCGAAGAGATCCTGTACATCCTTGGGATCCTGCTGCATCCGGACAATGCGGAGATGCCGTTCCCGCTGATCTTTACCGGTCCGGCGACGGCGCGGGCGTATTTCGACCAGATCGACGCGTTTCTCGGCCTGACCCTGGGGCCGGCGGCGCAGAAGCGCTACAAGATCATCATCGACGATCCGGACGCCGTGGCGCGCGAAATGCACGCCGGGATCAAGGCGGTGCGCGAATTCCGCAAGGCGCACAGCGATGCGTATTACTTTAACTGGCGTTTGAAGATCGATCCGGAATTCCAGAAGCCGTTCAGGCCGACGCATGAGAACGTGAATAACCTGAAGCTGCACCGGAACCAGGAATCGCATATCCTGGCGGCGAACCTGCGGCGGGCTTTCTCGGCCATCGTGGCGGGGAATGTGAAGGAGGAGGGGATCCGGGCGATCGAGCAGCACGGCAAGTATGTGATCCATGGCGAGAGCGCGATCATGGGGCCGATGGATGCGTTGCTGGCGTCTTTTGTGGAGCAGAGTCGCATGAAACTGCCGGGGAAAGCCTATACCCCTTGTTATACCGTGGTGCAGTAGTCTGTTTGACCACAGACTTTGCCTTGACCGCTAGCCTCAAGACCGTCATTCCCGCGAAGGCGGGAATCCAAGTTCGTTCCGTAGTCGGTGTACTCACACGTAGTGGTGCGCACACAAAATTGGATCCCGGCCTTCGCCGGGATGACGGTCTTGAGTGTACGGGTCAGAAGGGGCGGTAGGGGTATGCGATCGTCAATAACAAAAAAGCGGCCGAGGCCGCTTTTTTCACTTAGTCTTCCTTGCGCAAGTGCGGGAACAGCAGCACGTCGCGAATATTCGGCGAATCCGTAATCAGCATCATCAAGCGATCGATACCGATCCCGCAGCCACCCGCCGGCGGCATGCCGTATTCCAGTGCGCGGATGTAGTCGGCGTCGAAGTACATGGCTTCGTCGTCGCCGGCTTCCTTGGCCGCCACCTGGGACAGGAAGCGCGCCGCCTGGTCTTCGGGATCGTTCAGCTCCGAGAAACCGTTGGCGATTTCACGGCCGACCATGAACAGTTCGAAGCGCTCGGTGATGCCGTCAACGGCGTCGGATGCGCGCGCCAGCGGCGAGACTTCGACAGGATAGTCGATGATGAAGGTCGGTTCCCACAGCAGCGCTTCGGCGGTCTCTTCGAACAGCGTCAGCTGCAGCGCGCCCAGGCCGGCGGTGGCGAAAGGCTTCACGCCGAACTTCTTCAGTTCTTCCTTGATGAAGTCAGCGCTGTTCAGCTGCTCCGGCGTGTAGCCCGGCGCGTACTTGTCGATCGCTTCGACGATGGTCAGGCGCTGGAACGGCTTCGACAGGTCGAGCTCGCGGCCGCCGTAGGTGAGCACGGCGCTGCCGTTCGAGTCGATCGCGGCCTGGCGGATCACCTGTTCGGTGAAGTCCATGATCCACTTGTAGTCGGTGTAGGCCGCATAGAATTCCATCATCGTGAATTCCGGGTTGTGACGGACCGACACGCCCTCGTTGCGGAAGTTGCGGTTGATCTCGAACACGCGGTCGAAGCCGCCGACCACCAGGCGCTTCAGGTACAGTTCCGGCGCGATGCGCAGGTACATTTCCATATCGAGCGCGTTGTGGTGGGTGACGAAAGGCTTGGCCGCGGCGCCGCCCGGGATCGGGTGCAGCATCGGGGTCTCGACTTCCATGAAGCCGTTCTTTTCCATGAAGCGGCGCATCGACGACATGGCGGCAGTGCGCGCCTTGAAGGTGCGGCGCGTCTCTTCGTTCATGATCAGGTCGACGTAGCGCTGGCGGTACTTGGTCTCCTGGTCGGCCAGGCCGTGGAACTTGTCCGGCAGCGGGCGCAGGGCCTTCGAAATCAGGCGCAGCTTGGTCACCTTCACCGTCAGCTCCTCGACCTTGGTCTTGAACAGCACACCTTCGATGCCGAGGATGTCGCCCAGGTCATAGGAGCGCAGCGCTTCCATGGCTTCCTCGCCCGCGCTGTCGAGCGTGACGTAGATCTGGATGCGGCCCGAGGCCGACGGACCCGAGCTGTCCTGCAGGGTCGCGAAAGCCGCCTTCTTGCCGGCTTCGCGGCGCAGCATCATGCGGCCGGCCATGACAACGGCCACCGGCTCGGCTTCCAGCTCTTCGCGGGTCTTGCCGCCGTAGGTCTCGACCAGGTCGGCCGCCTTGTCCTGCGGGACGAAGTCGTTCGGGAAGGGATTTCCCTGCTGGCGCAATGCGGTCAGCTTGGCGCGGCGCTCGGCCATGATCTTGTTTTCGTCGAGCGCCACGACGGGCGACTGGTCTTGGTTTTCCGTAGTCATGATGGGATAGACAGTTCTTGTTAAAGTCAGGCGAACAGCAGTTCGGCCTTCAGTTCGGTAAAGTCGCGCACGATGGCGATGACGTTGTCGAATGCGGTGAACGCCTCGGCCGGCAGGGTGGTTGTCAGGACGATGCAGCGCATGCCGGCGCGGCGCGCGGCTTCGACGCCCAGCGGGGCGTCCTCGAACACGATGCAATTCTCGGGCGCGGCGCCGCAGCGCGCGGCCGCTTCCAGGAACACGTCCGGATGCGGTTTCCCGCGCGCGACGTCGGCGGCGCCGACGATGGCGTCGAAATGCTGACGCAGGTCGAGGCCGTCGAGCGTAAATTCCACATTGGCGGGCGGTGCGGCCGTACCGACGGCCAGCTTGACGCCATGCGCCTTTGCTTGCGCGATCAACGCATCGAAGCCGGCAAGGGCCTTCAGGTGCGGCGCATACAGCTCGCGGTACACCGATTCCTTCTCCTGGTTCAGCAGGCCGACTTCCTCGTCAGTCAGCTGTTCGCCGAGGTAGGTGCGGATGATCTCGCCCCCCTGGCGGCCCGCCGTCGCGCGGAAGAACGCATCCGCGTCGATGGTCTGGCCACGGCGTTCGAAGAAGGTGATCCACGATTGCGTGTGGAAGGCCATGTTGTCGACGATGGTGCCGTCCATGTCGAAGAGGAAGGCGTTCGCCATTTACACGCCCTGTTTCAGCGAGGCCGAGATGAAGTCGTCCAGGTCGCCGTCCAGCACGTTCTTGGTGTTGCCGGTTTCGAAGTTGGTGCGCAGGTCCTTGATGCGCGACTGGTCCAGCACGTAGGAGCGGATCTGGTGGCCCCAGCCGACGTCGGTCTTCGAGTCTTCCAGCTTCTGCTGCTCGCTCATGCGGTTGCGCAGTTCGAGTTCGTACAGCTTGGCGCGCAGCATGTCCCAGGCTTCGGCCTTGTTGCGGTGTTGCGAGCGGTCGTTCTGGCACTGCACCACGATGCCCGACGGGCCGTGCGTCAGGCGCACCGCGGAGTCGGTCTTGTTGATGTGCTGTCCACCGGCGCCGGATGCGCGGTAGGTGTCGATGCGCACGTCGGCCGGGTTGATCTCGATTTCGATCGAGTCGTCGACTTCCGGGTACACGAACAGCGAGGTGAACGAGGTGTGGCGGCCGTTGGCCGAGTCGAACGGCGATTTACGGACCAGGCGGTGCACGCCGGTCTCGGTGCGCAGGTGGCCGTAGGCGTACTCGCCGTCGACCTTGATGGTGGCGGTCTTGATGCCCGCGACCTCGCCCTCGGACTGTTCCAGGATCTCGGCCTTGAAGCCCTTGCGT
The DNA here is from genome assembly GCF_021044825.1 of Massilia phyllostachyos. GTDB lineage: Bacteria > Pseudomonadota > Gammaproteobacteria > Burkholderiales > Burkholderiaceae_D > Telluria > Telluria phyllostachyos. Next base: position 558,458 of record NZ_JAJNOC010000002.1, read on the forward strand.
TCGCAATAGCGCAGGTACTGGCGCAGCAGCATCGAAGCCCAGTCCTGGGCTTCGGTGCCGCCGGCGCCGGCCTGGATGTCGATGAAGCAGTTCGCATGGTCCATCGGGTTGCTGAACATGCGGCGGAATTCCATCGCCTCGATGGTCTTCTGGATCTCTTCGGCGTCGCCGCCGATGGACTCGAGCGTATCGTGATCGCCTTCTTCCTTCGCCATCTCGAACAGATCGGATGCGTCGGCGAGGTCGGCCTTGGCCTTCTCGAGCGTCAGCACGACGGCTTCCAGCGCCTTCTTCTCTTTACCGAGGTCCTGGGCCCGCTTCTGGTCGTTCCAGACGGTCGGGTCCTCCAGCTCCTGGTTGACCTGTTCTAGCTTCTCCGACTTGCGATCGAAGTCAAAGATACCTCCGAAGTTCGGCCTCGCGACCGGTCAGGTCGTTCAGCAGGGCGGAGATGGCATTGATGCGTTCAGCTTCCATGATAGTGGCAGTCTTCTTGAATTGGTGGAATCGAACCTTCGATTATACCCCAGGACGGCACCAGGCCCGCCATGGTTCGCACATGGCTTGCCCCAGCGCAGCCGGCTACCGTATCATCGCCCGGTTCACTTAGCCGGTCACCCCCATGTCCCACTCTCTTCGTTATCAAATCGGCATCGCCCTGGTCCCGGCGATGCTCAGCCTTCCCGTCCACGCCGCCAAGGCGCCGAAAGCCGGCACGACGGCCCAGCTGACGGTGCTGGAAACCACCGACCTGCACGCCAACGTGGTCGGCTACGACTATTACAAATTGGCCGCCGAGCCCTCGCACGGTTTCGATCGCACCGCGACGCTGATCCACCAGGCGCGCAAGGAATTCGCCAACACCCTCCTGCTCGACAATGGCGACACCATCCAGGGCACGGCGCTGGCCGACTACCAGGCGCTGGTCAAGCCCCTGCGTTGCGACGAGACGCTCAGCATGTACAAGATCATGAACGCCCTGAAGTACGATGGCGCGGGCATCGGCAACCATGAATTCAACTACGGCCTGCCGTTCCTGGGCCAGGTGACCGGCAGCCGCTTCCAGGTGAAGGGCATCGAGCAGCCCAAGCGCTGCGCCGGCCCGGCCTTCCCGATGGTGCTGGCCAACGTCTACAGCGCCAAGACGAAGAAGCCGCTGTTCAGCCCCTACGCGATCATCGACAAGCAGGTCAGCGCCGTGGGCGCCGACGGCAAGCCGGTCGCCACGACGGTGCGGGTCGGGATCATCGCCTTCACGCCGCCGACCATCATGTCCTGGGACAAGCGCTACCTCGAGGGCCGCGTCTATACGACCGGCGTGCGCGAAGCGGCGCGCAAGTACATCCCCGAGATGAAGAAGAAGGGCGCGGATCTCGTGATCGCGATCGCCCACGGCGGCCTGGACGACAGCCCGTATTCGCCGGAGATGGAAAACGCCGGCTGGTACCTGGCGCAGGTGCCGGGCATCGACGCCATGTTGCTGGGCCACTCGCACCAGCTGTTCCCGAACCCGGCCAGCACGGCCCCGCAATTCAAGCTGCCGGGCGTGGACAAGGCGCGCGGCCTGGTGCACGGCGTGCCGACCGTGATGGCCAACCTGTGGGGCAAGCACCTGGGCGTGATCGGGCTGCACCTGAAGCACGACGGCAAGCGCTGGGCAGTGGAAAAGGACAAGACCTTCGTGCAGGCGCGCGCGGCGCAGCTTGATGCCAAGGCCTTCGTGCAGGCGGATCCGGCGGTGCTGGCGCTGGTCAAGGAAGAGCACGAGGCGACCATCCGCTACGTGAAGACGCCGGTGGGGTCGACCGACTTCCGCATGTCGAGCTACTTCGCCGACGTCGGCGACGTCTCGGCCATCGAGATCGTCAACCAGGCCCAGACCGACTACGTGGTGAAGTACGTCGCCGCCAACCTGCCGCAGTACAAGGACTTGCCGGTGCTGTCGGTGTCGGCGCCGTTCAAGAGCGGCAACGCCGGCCCGGCGGATTACACGGATGTGAAGCCGGGCGACCTGGCGCTGAACAATGCGGCCGATCTCTACCTGTATCCGAACGCGCTGTATGCGGTGAAGGTGAATGGGGCCGGCCTGAAGGCCTGGCTGGAGAAGTCGGCGACGCGCTTCAATACCATCGACCCGTCGAAGACCGAACCGCAGCAGCTGGTCAACGGCGCGGTGCCGAGCTATAACTTCGATACCGTCACCTCGAAGGATGTGTCGTACGAGATCGACGTCACCCGTGCGCCAGGCGACCGTGTGCGGGCGCTAGCCTGGCGCGGCAAGCCGGTGGCGGCGGAGCAGGAGTTCCTGGTCGCGACCAACAATTATCGGGCCAGCGGCGGCGGCAACTTCCCGGGCCTGGACGGCAGCCGCACCGTGATCGCCTCGCCGGACAACAACCGCGACATCCTGATCGCCTATGTGAAAGGCGCGCAGCAGCTGACCCGCGCGGCCAATGGTTCGGCGCGCAGCTGGACCTTCGCGAAGGTGAAGACGGCGGGACCGGTGGTGTTCTCGTCGGCGCCGGGCATGGTGGATCTGGCGCACGAGGCGGGGCTGCACAATGTCAGCCAGGTCGCGGCGGACGATGGGCGCGGCAAGGGTGCGGCGCTGTACGCGATCGACCTGTCGAAATGAAGCGCGTCCTGATCGCGGGCCTGGCTGCGCTGATGCTGGCGCAGCCGGTGGCGGCCCAGCATGGCGACGAGGGCGATATCGCTTATCGGCGTGCGCTGACGTACCGCAGCGGGGGCGATGCGGCCTTGGCGCTGCACTGGCTGGAAGTGGCGGCGTCGCGCGGGATGCCTGAGGCGATGTTCATGCTGGCGACCCTGCTGCTGGACGGTGAAGGTGGCCCGCGCGACGAGGCTGCGGCGCGCAGGTGGCTGGAGGCGGCGGCGGAGCTGGATTATCCGGAGGCGTGGCAGCAGTTGGGGTTGATGGAGACCGATCCGGAGAAGGCGGGGCAGTATATGCGGAGGGCGGCGCATGCGCTGTCGCATCGGGGCGAGCTCAAGCGCTAGCAGTGTGTTCGCAAAATTGGGTACCGGCCTGCGCCGGTACGACGGTCTTTAGGATAGTAGTGAGAACGCAGCTAAGCTTGTTCTGACAGTTGGCTGCAAAACCGTCGTACGCGCCACTGGCGCCTACGACTACCGGCGAAGGCCGGTACCCAAGTCTAGTTGAGCAGCCACCAACTCAACCCTCAGTGCAGCGCTTTCTTCTCGACCTGCACCAGCACGAAGGGACTGACGACCGACGCCCACAAGGTCTCATCCGCCGCCGTCCACGTCTGCGCCTGCACATCGCTGACCTTGGCCACCGCCCCCGCCGCCATCCACTTCGTCACGCTCTCCTTGTCGTCATGCGCGATGCGCAGCGCCACGTCGATCAGGTCCAGCGCTTCGCTGACCCAGATCACCGAGCCGCTGGCGAAGTGGCGTTCCAGTTCGCTCCATTTGACGCGGCCGGTCTCGCGGTTGATCTTGTCGTGCAGTTCCAGGTCTTTTTCGGGATTCGTCTTCATTGCTTCTACATCTCGTTAAATGATCTCGACCGCCGGTCGCGGCGAGCCCGCCCATGTTAAGCGATATGTCTGCGCCTTGCGCACATTGCCGACCAGGGCGGGGCGGAAGCAGGCCAGGTTGGTGCCGCCCGGATGGCGCACGCTGGGGTAGATGACGCCCATCGAGCCGGCCTCCAGCAGCTCGGCCGCCAGCGCCTGCGAGGCGATGTAGCTGTCCGGATCGAGGCAGGGCAGGTAAGCGTCGAGCCCGCGCAGGTCGTGGAAGCCGGCGTTGAAGTCGGCCAGCAGCGACTGGTAGCTCACGCTGTCGTCGAAGCGGTTGATCTCGACGTATTCGACGGTCTTGTGGAAGATGACTTCGCTCAGCGCCGTTTCCGCCGCAAAGGCGCAGTACCAGGCGCCGCGCTCGCCGTCGTTGAAGCGGCTGCCCTCGGGGCGCGCGTAGGTGTAGGCGGCGTTGACGATGCGGAAGTTGGGGACGCCGAACACCAGTTCGTCCATGCCGATGCCCGGCAGCAGGTCGGATTCGCCGCGCAGCCGCTCGTTGGTGGCGTTGTCGAGGTCGAACAGGTCGCGCAGTACCTGGTCGTTCTCGGCCAGCGGGGTCAGCACCGAATCCTCGAACTCCGCGAAGCGCGACGGGATCAGGCGGCAGGTGTCGTATTGGCGCAGCGGCGTAATTTTGTGCACGACCCGCAAGATCAGAGACCTCCGCGACGCGCGTCGAGCAGCTTGCGCACCGTCTGCATGGCGATCACGCCGCCGGCCTGCATGTAGGCGAGCGGCGTGCGGCCGCCGAAGATGATGTTGGTGTTCGGCAAGTGGACCCACTCGTCGGCCAGCTTGTCGCCGTACAGGATGTGCAGGGCCTTGTAGATGCCGAGCAGGTAGGAAATGCGGGTGATGCGGTCGACCTCGAGCACCCGGTCCGGGTTCTTCTTCCAGTCGTAGTACGAGGACGACGACAGGCCGCCCAGCAGCTCGCGCGCATCGTCGTCGCGCACGTTCCAGGCGCCGGCCAGCTTGAAGAAGCCCAGCAGGGCGGAACGCGACAGGCGCTCCCGTTCGGCGCGCGAATTCAGGTCGACCAGCACGGCCGGTTCGAACCGGCTTTTTGGGTAGGAGTAGGCTAAGCTCATCGTATCCTCCGAAGTTGGACCATTTATACTCCAATTCCGGATCGATTGCAAGGAGCGGTTGTAAAACGTGCGGTCACATGACAGAATCCAAAACCTTGCTAAATGGAAAAGTTTAGGAAAGGGTTCACCGATGCGCCTGCGTTCGCTGTCTCTTCTCGCTGCTTGCCTGATGCTCGCCGCCACGGCGAATGTGCCGACCAGCGCGCGCGATTCCAACCAGGACTTGCGCAGGCAGGTCATGGACGCCGAGCGCGCCTTCGCCGCCACCATGAAGGCGCGCGATTTCGACGCCTTTATCCGCTACGTCGCCGACGAGGCGATCTTCCTTTCTCCGCAAGGCAAGCTGCGCGGCAAGCAAGCCATCGCGCGCGGGTGGCGACCCTATTACGACAAGCCGCAGGCGCCGTTTTCCTGGGAGCCGGAAGAGGTCGAGGTCGTCGCATCGGGCACCCTGGCCTATAGCGGCGGACCGATCTACGATCCGTCCGGCCGCAGGATCGGGCGCTTCAATTCGATCTGGCGCCTGGAAGCGCCGGGGCAGTGGAAGGTCGTGTTCGACCGCGGTTCCGATTTCGCGCCGCCGCCTGCCAGGAAATAGGAATGGCAGGATTTCATCTGTCGATGACGTTCCTGCCAAAGCTTTATTTCCTAGAATGGTGTCTTCCTCATTGATCGGAGCCCACCGTGAGCACGACCATCCACATCGGCATGCTGCTGTTCCCCAACGTTACCCAGCTCGACCTGACCGGACCCACGCAGGTCCTGAGCCGGGTGCCCGGCGCCCGCGTCCACCTGGCCTGGAAGGATACGGCGCCGGTGATGACGGATGCCGGCTTCGCGATCGTTCCCACGACGGCGTTTGCCGATTGTCCGCAGTTCGACGTGCTGTGCGTTCCTGGAGGATTTGGCACCAAGGACCTGCTGGAGGATGAGGAGACGCTGGCCTTCCTGCGCGGGCAGGCTGCGGGGGCGCGCTGGGTGACCTCGGTCTGCAACGGCTCGCTGGTGCTGGGCGCGGCCGGGCTGCTGCAGGGGTATCGCTCGGCCTGTCATTGGCGCTGGCGGCGCTACCTGCCGGCGTTCGGGGCGATTCCGGTGGCCGAGCGCATCGTGCGTGACCGTAACCGGATTTCTGGGGGCGGGGTGACGGCGGGGATCGACTTCGCGTTTGCGCTGGCGGCGGAACTGGCGGGGGAGGAGGCGGCGAAGATGATCCAGCTGGCGCTGGAGTATGATCCGGCGCCGCCGTTTGCTTGCGGGACGCCGGAGGCAGCGGGGGCTGAGAGGGTGGCGCGTTATGAAGCCGGATTGGCGGCGCGGATGCCGGTGGCCGAGGAGGCGATCAGGCGCGCCGCCCTGAGTTGAACGCGTGGGCGGAGGCCCGCGGGGCCGCCCAGGCCCACCCTACGCGGGTTCGGCGTGCTCCACCAGTAGCTGTACTTTTGTCACGCCGTTGTATTCGTTTGCATCGAGGCGGAATGCGACGCGGGCGCGTTCGGGCAGGCTGCCGGTATGGCCGAACCAGATGGCATCCATGCGGCGGCCGTTCTTCTCCAGCAGCAGCTTGAGGTGGCGCTCCTTCAGGATGCGCTGGCTGACCACGCGGAACTCGTCGCAGAACACCGGCGGCGCGAAGCCCTGGCCCCAGACCTGGGCATCCATCTGCTCGATGAAGCCGGTCGAGTAGAACTCGTCCTCGAGCGGGCCGTCGGTCTCGATGATGCGCTCGAGTTGCGCCTCCGTCAGCCAGGCGCGGCCCACGGCCTCGAAGGCTTGCTGGAAGCTGTCGAAGTGCTCGCCGCGGATGGTCAGGCCCGCCGCCATCGCGTGGCCGCCGAACTTGTCGATCAGGCCCGGCACGCGCTTGGACACCAGGTCGAGCGCGTCGCGCAGGTGGAAGCCCGGGATCGAGCGCCCGGAGCCCTTGATCCAGCCATCGTTGGCGGGCGCGAAGGTGATGGTCGGCCGGTAGAACTTCTCCTTCAGGCGCGAGGCGACGATGCCGATCACGCCCTGGTGCCAGCCGTCGTCGAACACGCTGATGGTGCTGGCGCCCGAGGGTTCGAAGCTGTCCAGGTGCAGCAGCGCCGTGTCCTGCATCTCGGCCTCGATTTCGCGGCGTTTCAGGTTGATCTCGTTGAGCTGCTGGGCGATGGCCCAGGCGCGGCCGACGTCGTCGGTGACCAGGCATTCGATCCCGAGCGACATGTCTTCCAGCCGGCCGGCGGCGTTCAGGCGCGGGCCGAGCGCGAAGCCGAGGTCGAAGGGCGAGGCGCAGCGCGCTTCCCGGCCCGCGACGCGGAACAGGGCGGCCACGCCCGCATGCATGCGGCCCGCGCGCATGCGCTTCAAGCCTTGCGCCACCAGGATGCGGTTGTTGGCGTCGAGCCGCACCACGTCGGCCACGGTGCCGAGCGCCACCAGGTCGAGCAGGCTGTCGAGCTTGGGCTGGCTCTGGGCATCGAACACGCCGCGGCGGCGCAGTTCGGCGCGCAGGGCCAGCAGCACGTAGAACACGACGCCGACGCCGGCCAGGTGCTTGCTGGGGAAGCCGCACTCGGGCTGGTTCGGGTTGACGATCACGCGCGCCGGCGGCAGCGCGTCGCCCGGGAGGTGGTGATCGGTGACGACGACCTCGATGCCGCGCCGGTTCGCTTCCAACACGCCGTCGATGCTGGCGATGCCGTTGTCGACCGTGATGATGATGTCGGGCGACTTTTCGCGCGCCGTCAGTTCCACGATTTCGGGCGTCAGGCCATAGCCGTACTCGAAGCGGTTCGGCACGATGTAGTCGACGTTCGCCCCCATCATGCGCAGGCCGCGCAGCGCGACCGCGCAGGCGGTGGCGCCGTCGCAGTCGTAGTCGGCGACGATGGTCATGCGCTTGTTGGCCGCGATGGCGTCTGCCAGGAACACGGCGGCCGCATCGATGTGGCGCAGCGCGCCGGGCGGCACCAGGGCGGCCAGTTCGCTGGACAGCTCGCGCACGTCGAGCAGGCCGCGCGCCGCATAGATGCGCGCGAGGACGGGATGGACCCCTCCCTGGCGCAGCATTTCGGAAGTGCGCCAGGGGCAGGGGCGGGTGGTGATGCGGGTCATGATGCTCAAGTCAGTGCTTCCAGGGTCGGCCGGCGCCAGAATTTGCGCTGGGCCATGGCGGTCGTGGTGAATTCGGCAAGGCCTTCGCGGCTGCTGGCGACGATGCGCAGGCTTTTGATGCGGCCTTGCGTCAGGGCGCCGAGCAGCGGTGCGAACAGCTGCTGTTCGAGCTCCTGCACCTGCAGCAGCCAGGTCCCCCAGTCGGCGGCGAGGGCTGCTTCGGCCAGGCTGCCCACGATCAGAGTCGCATCATTGCCGTAGAGGGTGTCGAGCCGGTCGAATCCGTCCCATATAGGGTCGGACAGGCCGGAAATCCAGCCCGGCGCTGAAACGGCGGCAAGTTGTCCATTCTTGCGGGCGCTGGCGCGGCTGGCGCCCCACAGCCAGAAGCTGTTCACGGGCACGCGGCCGGCGGCGTTCACTGGATGCGTGTGCCAGGCCATCTGCACCTCGTTTTGCAGCTTGCGGAAGGCCAGGGCCGCCTGGCCGCGCGGGACGAAGTCGGTCAGGTCCATGCCGACCACGGTGTCCGGCGTGGCCGGATCGACATCGACCCAGTCGCCGGCGCGCAGGAACCAGGTGCCGGCGTCGCCGTACAGGAGCGGGTGGCCGATCTCGTCGCACAGGGGGCGCGCGGCCTCGAACAGGGCGCGGCCTTCATCTTCGCGCAGGCCGAGCTGGCGCAGGTCGCCCAGCATCAGGTGGCTGCGCGCGATCTGCACGTGGGCCGGATTGACGATGAACCAGGCGTCGTCCGCCGGGTCGAGCCCGAAGCCGCGCATGGCGGCCGCGGCGAACGCCGGGCGGCCGTCCTGCGCCAGGCCCAGTTCTCGCGCTAGCCAGCTCTCGTGGGGCAGGGCGTTGGGATGCTGCTGGCCGCTGCGCGCCGCATTGCTAGTGCGGCCGAGCAGGGCGGACAGCGCCGGGGCCTGCAGGGCCCGCACCAGGTCGGGCGCGAATTCGGGGAGCGGGAGCAGGAAGGGGACGACGAGGGTAATCTGGGACATGGGCGCTATTTTAGGGCAAATAGGGCGCGAGCGAACGGCCGCATCCCCGCCGGCGCACGCTTGGCCACGCTTTTTCCGGCACGTTCGGCCGATGTCTGGCAAACTGTCGGGTTGGCAAACCAATAAGAGACCTCGACCGGATTTATGAGCATCACCCACAAGCTGCCCTACGAATGGCAAGTCGGCCTGCGCTACACGCGCGCCGGCAAGCGCAGCGGCCGCAACAGCTTCATCTCCTTCATCTCGATGGCCTCGGTGGCCGGCATCGCCCTGGGCGTGGCCGCGCTGATCGTGGTGCTGTCGGTGATGAACGGCTTCCAGAAGGAAGTCACGGCGCGCATGCTGTCGGTGCTGGCCCACGTGGAGATCTTCGATGCGCGCGGCGAGATGCCGGGCTGGCGCGAGACCGCGCAGCAGGCCCTGCGCCACCCGGAAGTGCGCGCCGCCGCGCCGTTCGTCGACACCCAGGCCATGCTGCTCAGCGACGGCGTGATGAAGCCGGTGCTGGTGCGCGGCGTGATGCCGGCGAAGGAAAGCACGGTGTCGGAAGTCGCCACGCACATGCGCGAGGGACGCTTCGACGCCCTGCAGCCGGGCTCGTACAACATCGTCATCGGCCGCGCGCTGGCCACCGCGCTCGACGTCGAGGTGGGAGACCGCATCACCATGCTGATGGCGGCCGGCAGCCCGGGCCAGGCGGCCGCGCCGAACGCGGCGCCGCGCACCCGTCCGCTGACCGTCGCCGGCATTTTTGAAGCCGGCCACTTCGAATTCGATTCCAGCCTGGCTTTCGCCAGCCTCGAAGACACCCAGGAACTGGCCGGCGTCCGCGCGCCCGGCGGCCTGCGCCTGAAATTGAGTGACATGGATGCCGCCCCGCGCGTGGCCGCCGAACTGCAGGCGAGCCTGCCGGGCGAGCTGTACGTGCGCGACTGGTCGAAAGTGAACGCGGTCTGGTTCGCCGCCGTGCAGTCGCAGAAGCGCATGATGTTCATCATCCTCACCATGATCGTCGCGGTGGCGGCCTTCAATCTGGTGTCGACCCTCGTCATGACGGTGCGCGACAAGCAGGCCGACATCGCCATCCTGCGCACCATCGGCGCTTCGCCGCGCTCGGTCATGACGATCTTCATGGTGCAGGGCACGCTGGTGGGGCTGCTGGGGGCGGCGCTGGGGGTGGGCCTGGGCGTGCTGGTGGCGCTCAACATCCACGTCATCGTGCCCTTCATCGAAGAGCTCTTCAAGGTGAAGTTCCTGTCGCAGGAGGTCTACCTGATCAGCGAGATCCCCTCGCAGCTGCGCTGGGGCGACGTCGGCTGGATCGGCGGCGTGGCCGTGCTGCTGGCCTTCGTGGCGACCCTGTATCCGAGCTGGTCGGCCTCGCGCGTGAAACCGGCCGAAGCGCTGAGGTACGAATGAAACCGATCGAGAATCTCCCTTATGAATGGCTGGTCGGCCTGCGCTACACGCGCGCCGGCAAGCGCAGCAGCGGCAACAGCTTCATTTCCTTCATCTCCCTGATTTCGGTCGCCGGGATCGCATTGGGCGTGGCGGCCCTGATCATCGTGCTGTCGGTGATGAACGGCTTCCAAAAGGACGTCACCGACCGCATGCTGTCGGTGCTGGCGCACATCGAGGTGTTCGACCGGAGCGGCAGCATGGCCGACTGGCGCGCGGCGGCGCTCGAAGCCTCGCGCAATCCGCAGGTGCGCGGCGCCGCGCCCTTCGTCGAGACCCAGGGCCTGCTGGTCAACGGCGGCGCGATGCGGCCGTCGGCGATCCGCGGCATCCTGCCGGAAGAAGAGGGCAAGGTGTCGCAGGTGGCGAACCAGGTGCGCGCGGGCAGCCTGGCGGCGCTGCAGCCGGGGGCCTACAACATCGTGCTGGGCCAGGGCCTGGCGCGCGCGCTCGACGTCGGCATCGGCAGCAAGATCACCATGATGCTGGCCCAGGGCCAGGTGACGCCGGCGGGGCTGCTGCCGCGCAGCCGCAGCTTCACGGTGGCCGGCATCTTCGAGGCGGGCGACCCCAAGCTCGACGCCGCGCTGTCGTTCATCCACATCGAGGATGCCCAGCGCATGGAGCGCCTGCCGGCGCCGATGGGGCTGCGTTTGCGCGTGGCGGAAGTGCGCGACGCGCCGCTGGTGGCGCAGGAGCTTTCCAAGACCATGTCGGGCGACCTCGAGATGCGCGACTGGTCCAAGCTGAACGCCACCTGGTTCGCCGCCGTGCAGACCGAGAAGAAGGTGATGTTCATCGTGCTGACCCTGATCATCGCGGTGGCCGCCTTCAACCTGGTCTCCACGCTGGTCATGACCGTCACCGACAAGCAGGCCGACATCGCCATCCTGCGCACTCTGGGCGCCTCGCCGCGCTCGATCCAGAAGATCTTCATGGTCCAGGGCGCGCTGGTCGGCATCCTCGGCACCGCGCTCGGTGTCGGCGGCGGCGTGCTGGTGGCCCTGAACATCGACGTCATCGTCCCGTTTATCGAAAACCTGTTGGGAGTGCAGTTCTTGTCGAAAGATATCTACCTGATCAGCGCCATGCCGTCCGACCTGCGCTGGCCGGACGTGTTCAAGATCGGCGGCCTGTCCGTGCTGCTGGCCTTCGTCGCCACGCTCTATCCGAGCTGGGCGGCGTCGCGCGTGAAACCTGCGGAGGCGCTGCGTTATGAATGATCCCGTGAATGCCAACGGCGCCGCGCCGGTGCTGGCCTGCCGCGGCCTGGGCAAGACCTTCCGCCAGGGCGACTACAGCGTGCAGGTGCTGGACAAGATCGACTTTGCGATCTACCGCGGTGAGCGCGTCGCCATCGTCGGCGCATCCGGCTCCGGCAAGTCGACCCTGCTGCACCTGCTGGGCGGGCTCGATACGCCGTCCACCGGCTCGGTCACCCTGCAGGGCGAGGATTTCGCCACCCTGAGCGAGACCCGGCGCGGCGAGCTGCGCAACTCCTCGCTCGGCTTCGTCTACCAGTTCCACCACCTGCTGCCGGAATTCTCGGCGCTCGACAACGTCATGATGCCGCTGATGATCCGGCGCGAGAAACGCGACGCCGCGCTGGCCAAGGCCGAAGCGATCCTGGCGCGCGTGGGACTCGGCAAGCGCGTGGTGCACCGTCCCGGCGAACTGTCCGGCGGCGAGCGCCAGCGGGTGGCGCTGGCGCGCGCGCTGGTGACCCAGCCGGCCTGCGTGCTGGCCGACGAGCCGACCGGGAACCTCGACCACAGCACCGCGCAATCGATCTTCGACCTGATGCTGGAACTGTCGCGCACCCTCGGCACGGCGTTCGTGATCGTCACCCACGACATGGAGCTGGCGCGGCGCTGCGACCGCGTGTTCCGCCTGACCGAGCACGGCCTGCAGGCGGTGGAGGCGTAGGCGATGTGGATCGATACCCACTGCCACCTGGACGCCCATGAATTCGGCGCCGAGTCGCTGGCCGTGGCGCGGCGGGCGTCGGATGCCGGCGTATCGACGATCGTGGCGATGGCGGTCGAGCGCGGCAACTTCGCCGCGGTGGCCGGACTGGCCGCGGGGGCGCCGAACGTCACCTACGCCCTCGGCATCCACCCGATCTGCATCCCCCAGGCGCGCGACGAGGACCTCGAGGTGCTGCGCGCCGCGGCCGCGGCGGCGCTGGGCGACCCGAACTTCGTCGGCATCGGCGAGATCGGGCTGGATTACTTCATTCCGCTATTGTGCGAACCGGACATGCGCGCCAAGCAGGAACGGTTCTTTCGCGAGCAGCTGCGCATCGCGCGCGACCTCGGCCTGCCGGTGATGACCCACGTGCGGCGCTCCCAGGACCAGGTCCTGAAGCACCTGCGCCAGATCCGCCCGCCGGCCGGCATCGCCCACGCCTTCAACGGCAGCTTCCAGCAGGCGAAAACCTTCATCGACCTCGGGCTGCACCTGGGCTTCGGCGGCGCCATGACGTTTACGCGCGCGCTGCAGATCCGGCGCCTGGCCACCGAGCTGCCGCTTAGCGCCATCGTGCTGGAGACCGATTCGCCGGACATCGCCCCGAGCTGGATCCACCCGGGCCGCAACACCCCGGACCAGCTGCCGCGCATCGGCGCCGCGCTGGCGGCACTGCGCGGCATCGGCGTGGACGAGGTGCGCGAAGCGGTGCGGCGCAACACGCTGGCGGCGATTCCGCGCCTGGCAGGGCGCCTGAAGTCTTAGTGGATTACTACTAAAACTTTCGCGCCTTCCTGCTGTCCTGCGGCGTCCGACCGTCGCCGTTCCCCGAAGTTCAGTCCCGGCATTGTGACAGGCCGCAATGCTTGAAACCAACCCTTCTGCCAATATGCACTCTTCGCTGCAGCCGCAGCCACCAGCATGTTTGCCAGAGGGAGAAGCACTTGGACAGCGCGAGCGAATTCCTGCGGATGCTCAGGCACGAGAAGTCGCTGACGACCGCCCACCGGCCGGTCCGGCTGCGCCTCGGCCATGCCGACCACCTGGCCGACGAACTGCTGCTGCCGCAGCGGGTGCAGGGGCAGGAATCGGTGTGCGGCGGCTTCGAATACCTGGTCACCTGCGTGGCCGACACGCCGCGCCTGCCGCTCAAGGAACTCATCGCGCTGCCGGCCGAACTGCAGATGGTGACCGACCGCGGCCAGCTGCGCAGCATCTGCGGCATCGTCGCCGAGGCGCGCGCCGGCGACCATGACGGCGGCCTGGCGGTCTACCAGCTGGTGCTGCGCGACGCCCTGGCGGTGATGGAAAAGCGCGTCAACAGCCGCGTGTTCCGCTACCAGAGCGAACTCGACATCGTGCAGGTGCTGTTCGACGAATGGCGCCAGTCCAACAGCGTGATGGCCAGCGCCTTCGACTACGAGCTCGACCCGCTGTTCGACATGCGCCAGTATCCGCCGCGCGAACAGACCATGCAGTACAACGAATCCGACGCGGCCTTCGTCCGGCGCCTGCTCAAGCGGCGCGGCGTCGCCTGGACCTTCCGCCCGGGCCGCGCCCGCGCCAGCGCCGGCGCCAACGAGGCCGACGGCGACGACACCCCGGTCCACACCCTGGTCCTGTTTTCCGACCCCGCATCCCTGCCGCGCAGCGCCGCCGGCACCGTGCGCTACCACCGCGACGACGCCACCCTGGAGCGCGACACCATCGTCTCCTGGTGCGCCGCGCGGCGCCTGCAGCCGGGCTCGATCACCCGCCACAGCTGGGACTACCGCAATCCGCTGGGCGTGCAATTCATGACCACCACCGCGCGCAGCATGGCCGACCAGGGCCGCAGCGGCAACGCCCTGGCCGCCACCCTCGACGACTACCTGGTCGAGATGCCGCACGCCGGCAACGACGTCGAAGACCACTGGCGCCTGGGCCAGCTGCGCATGAACCGCCACGAACTCGACACCAAGTGCTTCCACGGCGAGGGCACGGTGCGCGACCTGTGCGCGGGCGAATACTTCACCCTCGACGGCCACCCCGAGATCGACGCGCACCCGGAAGCCGAGCGCGATTTCGTCGTCACGACGGTCTGGATGGAAGCCGAGAACAACCTGCCCACCGAGCTGTCGGCGCGCGTGCGCCGCCTGATGGGCCACTTCCACCCGGAGCGCGCCATGCTGGCCCCCAACGAGCACCCGGTAGGCGGCGACGGCGTGCGCGTGCGCATGCGCTTCGACTGCGTGCGCCGCGGCATCCCGCTGGCGCCGAGCTTCGATCCGCGCGTCGACCTGCCGCACCCGGAGCTGCAAAGCGCCATCGTGGTCGGCCCGCCGGGCGAGGAAGTGCACTGCGACACGCTGGGCCGCGTCAAGATCCGCTTCCCCGGCATGCGCACGGGCGACCACAAGCACGCGCACGGCGCCGGCGCCTCCGACACCCCCGCCGATTCGGCCTGGGTGCGCGTCGCCTCGAACTGGGCCGGCAATGGCCCGGGCGCCAGCCAGCAGTGCGGCACCGTGTCGCTGCCGCGCGTGGGCAGCGAGGTGCTGGTCGCCTTTCTCGGCGGCGACCCGGACCGTCCGGTCATCCTGTCGCAGGTCTTCAACCAGCGCGGCGAGCCGCCTGCGCTCGGCCTGCACGGCATGGACGCCACGAACGGCAGCCTGCCGGGCAACCGCTACCTGTCCGGCACCCGCACCCGCGAAATCGGCGGCCAGCGCGGCAACCAGCTGCGCTTCGACGACACCCGCGGCGAAATCAGCGCCCAGCTCGCAAGCGACCACGGCGCCTCGCAACTGAACCTCGGCTGGCTGACCCAGCCGAAAGCGAACGGCACGGCCGCGCCGCGCGGGGAGGGCGCCGAACTGCGCAGCGACCGCAGCGTCGCCATCCGCGGAAAACAAGGGGTCCTGCTCACTGCCGAAGCAGCTGTCGATGGCGCCGGGCCGCAGCTGGCGCGCGCCGGCCTGCTCGGCCTGGCGGAACTGATGCAGAGCATCGCCGACGAAGTCACCAAGCTGGCCGAGCAGCACACCGGCGACGAGGCGAGCACCCGCCAGCTCGGCGAACTCACGGAGAAACTGAAGTCCTGGGAACATGGCTCCAACCTGGCGCCGGACGCGCAAGGGGGCGAGCCCATCGTCGCCGTGACGGCGCCGGCCGGCATCGTGGTCGCCAGCCAGGAAAGCGTCTCGATCGGCTCGCAAAGCCAGCTCGACCTGGTCAGCGGCGCCGACGTGCGCGCGTCGAGCGGCCGCAACGTCTTCCTGCGCGCCGCGCGCGGCATCAGCGCCTTCGCCCAGGCGCTCGGCATCAAGGCCGTGGCCGGCCGCGGCGACATCACGGTTGAAACGCATCAGGGCGCGGTCAAGATCAAGTCGTCCGGGCGCATCAGCCTGATCGCCGGCGAGGCGATCCACCTGGAAGCGCCGGCGGTGCGCATCGTCTCGCAGGGCGCGCAGACGGACTGGGTGAACGGCAAGATCACCGAGCAAAGCACCGGTGAGCACCTGATCAAGGCGGCCACGCACCTCCGTTCCGGGCCGGGTGGCGGCGACCCCACCAAACTCGACTTCGCCGAGACCAAGCTGCGCAGCGACGAACGCCTCGTCCTGCGCCACCTGCAGACCCGCGAACCGATCCCCCACCAACGCTACATCGCCCACCTGGACGACGGCAGGACCATCGCAGGGGAAAGCGACGATCTCGGCCGCACGTCCCTCATCCAGAGCGATGCCCTGGGTCCGGTGCGTTTCGAGCTCCTTCCTTAACCGCCGCCGTCTGCGCTGGAGCCGTGATGAGTGAGTCCACGCGACCACTGCCGCCGCTGATTCCCTCGTCGAACGGCGGGTGGGAAGTCAATTCGTTTCCGTCTTCCTCTGAATATACGATTCGCGGCATGGGATTGATGCCTGCGAACTGCGTAGTACCAGTCATTATCGTGTCAGGCATCATGGGTACGAACCTCCGTGCGAAACGCGCTCCGCGGTTAGGCCGATTGCCCGATGAGCGAAATCGCAGAGCAAATCCTGGCACTCCGGTATGGCGAGCCCCGAATGGAACGCAGGAAGGTTCTAGCGCTGCGGCACTGGTCCAAAGCGATACCCTGGGCCCCGTTTGCTTCGAACTTCTCCCATAATTTCCTTAGAGGGACTATGCCGTCATGAGTGAATCGACCCGACCACTCCCATCGCTTATTCCGTTGTCGCACGGCGGGTGGCAAGTCAATTCGTTCATGTCGTCGGTTGAGTACACGTTGCGGGGGCTGGGACTTGTACCTCCCGACAAAATCATTCCGGTCATCGTCGTACCCGGCATCATGGGCACGAATCTGAGGGCCAGACAAAAACCACGCTTGGGACGCATCCAAGATGAGAGGAACCAGATGGTCGACCCTGGCCAACCTGTCTGGCGCCCGCCTAATGGCGATGACGAGGGGCTCAAGGCCGCCAAAATTTGGGGCAAGTACACGCCGCGCGAGCGTCAGCTGCTGTTTGATGCTGCGACTCTGGAAGTGGACCCCAACGGACCTATTGTCATACCGAAGTCCGAGGACGGCTATGTTCTGACTGAGCGTGAGGCAAGGGAACGCGGGTGGGGCGAACTGCATGCCGATTCGTATGGCGGGCTTCTCTACGGCCTGCAGACTCGCCTTAACCAGACGTTCGGGTTTGACGAGCAGGGCAAGAAGCGCTTTGTCCAACAGCATTGGAAAGACGTGATGGCCTGTGACCCTCAGAGATGGGGGCTGCGCCACTTCGCGCCACTAACGGAAGACCAGCTCGTCAAGCACGCTCAGTATTACTTTCCCGTGTACGCGACTGGGTACCTCTGGCTACAAGACTGTAAGGCGTCGGCGGAACTGCTGGAAAAGCGCATTCTTGAGATCATCAGATCGTGGCAGGGAGGGAAGCGGCAGTGCTCCAAAGTTATCCTGGTAACTCACTCGATGGGCGGGCTGGTGGCCAGAGCGTGCGCAAGGCGTATTCCCGACAAAATCGCCGGCATCATCCATGGCGTCATGCCGGCGCTTGGCGCACCGGTGGCCTACCGCAGGCTAGCCTCTGGAATGGAGCCGTTTTCGCTGAATAGTACCCCTCTAAAGAAGTATGCAGACTCCAAGCTGGCAACGATTCTGGGGAATAGTGCTGACAAAACGACGCCTGTTTTAGCTGTATCGCCCGGGGCGCTCGAGCTTTTGCCCAATCACCTGTATCCGCACCCGTGGTTACATGTTCGCGTGATCAGGCTTGCGGCCGGCTCGCAGGGAGCGAACCAGGCGGGGAAGCATGGGGCAAACGGTTACCAGACCAAGCCTTATGACGCGCTGTCTTTTCCCAATGCGAACTTGCAAAATCCATATGATCTGTACCGTGACATGAATGTCTGGTTCCGATTGGTCAATCCGGATCTCGCCGATCCGGCTGACAAGTATTCGAAAGACGACATGGGAGCGGCGCCGGCAATAAAGGAGGCAATCAATACTGCAGAGAAGTTTCATAGAGAGCTTGGTGACTATTACCACCCTAATACGTACAGTTTCCATGGCGATGACAAACAGCATCTTTCATATGGACAGGTACGATGGGTCGCCCTTCAGCAGGCAGGGTCGGCAACCGCACTCACGCCGGCGAATCTTACCGCCGCACGGTATATCGGCCACTCTGCAACCGGACAGCGGCGCGTGCTCGTCGAGGGAAAGACCGAGCTTCGCTTCGCGCCTGATAATCAGGATGCGCGAGGCGACGGGACCGTACCGCATCAATCCGGGGCGGGGCCGGCAGGCAAAGTAAAACAGGTGTTTGCGACGGAGGGCTACGACCACCAAGGATCGTATAACAATGAGCACATGCTCATGTTAACGCTCCGACTGATCACCAAGATTGTCCAGGAGATCGCGTGAAGAGTTGGCTCCGGAGCAGGCCGGCAAGAATGCTGGCCGGCGCTCTATGCGCGGGATTGGTCGCCACATGGGCGGTGGGCAAAGTATTGGATAAACG
Organism: Massilia phyllostachyos; assembly: GCF_021044825.1. Taxonomy (GTDB): domain Bacteria; phylum Pseudomonadota; class Gammaproteobacteria; order Burkholderiales; family Burkholderiaceae_D; genus Telluria; species Telluria phyllostachyos. Next base: position 576,643 of record NZ_JAJNOC010000002.1, read on the forward strand.
CGAAGAAAGCCGGCGAGACCAACATGAGGTAGCTCGAATGACCGACAAAATGAAAACAGTATGTGTCGGCAGGTTCTTAATTGACGTGCCGGAAGAGGCAGAGATTGAACTGAGACAGGCGCGCGTCGATGGCTTCGAAATTGCGTCGTTCAACGAAACCGAAGAGGAATTTCAGGAGCGTGTTGCGGACCGTGAGGCGCAAATCAAGGCCAAGCCGGATTACCTTGGTGGCAATAAGAACATGGAGTCGGCAAGGGAGGTCAAGACCGACAGCGGTCTTTTTGGAAAAATCTTTATACACAGTCGGAAAGTGCAAGAAGGTACCCAAGGCAACGGTCTGGGTGGCGTGGAACGCTATCGCCATGAAGGCATCACGACGGAAGCCCTTGTGCATGGAGATGGCGTCAGCATCGACTTGTCCTATGAAAATCGGGCCCTCAAGTGGGTCGAAGATCTTCCGCGGATGGTTAACCAGCTTGTAGCGAACCCCGATAACCGTATTCCTACCGAACCGGGATTCTGTATGGATCGCGTTTATGTCCGCGATCCACTGCGCGCCGATCAGCGCGAACAAATCATGATGTTCGGCCGACTGCCAAGTCATCCGGATATCGAATTCATGTTCATTGTTGCGGCGGGAGTGAAACCCGAGCCGCAAGGCGTCCTGGCAAGGAATCAGGCTGCAGACGAAGCGCTATCGATGGCTGAGCGGATGCGTATTACGAGATTACGAGAGGCGCCGCGGGAGATTGGCGGCCTGGCCGGGGAGGAACTTGCGGAGCTGGTGGTCGAGGAAAATGAAGCACGTGGCCACAGTTTTTGGTGGGAGGTGAGCGGGACCGAAGACAACATCTTTGTTCCACACGTCGTATTCAGGATGAGTACCGGGAACGGCAATCGAAAGCCGGTTCCATCCTCGCTGTCGGACGGCGCCGCACTCGGGTTGTGGGACAAGATCTCGTCCAGCATTCGGTTACGGTCGACCGAACCTGTAGCGAACGAACAAGTTGAGGTGCCGACTACGCCGCTTGGCACATACGCTTCGGCCGGCGAACGCTGCCCCGAAAGCGGCTGGTGGCTTTGTGGTGATGGTGGCGACGGTATTGGTGTGCATGGTGGACAGCGGCAGTACATGAAAAAAGGTGAGCTGATGCCCCAGGCGCTGCTTCTTCCACGGCAAACCCTATGGGACAAGCTGAGGGGCTTGCAACCTAGCTTTGAATCGAAGAACCGAACATTTTGGAAGCTTGTTGATAAGCGTCTCCAAAAGCGTCTGCCACCACCTCTGCCCCTGGCTTTGCCTGTGCCGCCAGCGACCACGTCCTTTGCCAGCCGCGGCGTTGGCGTAAGCGAGCAAAGTCACGTCTGCGTCGGCAGTTTTGCTGTCACTGGGGTCCCATGCCCCGCAAGCGGCTGGTGGCGTTGCGAACAATCGCATGCGCTTGACGGAACCCGCTGGTTTGCTCAGGGGGTCTTGCTACCGCCCGCAACGTTTGCTGTCTCGCCTGGTGTCTTCGGCGGATCGACGAAGGCGCCCAAATCGATTCAACGTCGGGGCCAATGGCGGCTGGTCCGGCTCGCGGACGCATCAGCTCAAGGCAATCCCGACAGCCAGGCGTCGGGCCTGGGCACAAATTCATCACCAATCCGAGAGGCATAGCTCCACGACCAGAATCGCTTGTGTCGCTGCAATGTTCGTCTGTCGAGCACGGTTAGATTCCAGTTTTCACTAACGATGAGGCAGCGATGAGCTACAGGCGCCATTACAGCAACTGGTCAGGCGGGTTGTCGAGCAACATGATGCGCATGTCCATCGCTTTTCGTGGGAGGTCAAACGGACTGAAGAAAACGTGCGCTTCGCCTGTGGCACAACGGTGTCTCCAGCATTCGCGTACATCATGCAGCCCTTGCTCGCGATGTGGCGGGATCGAAGTCGACATCCTGAGGGCAAGTCCCACAAACGCTCGACCAGACCTGAGCCTGTAGCAAGACGTCAATACCCATGTCCGCTACTTCGCTTCCCGATTCTATTTCAGCCATTTCGAATGCATGCGCTGCGCAACCCTCGCCTTCCTGTGCGGCGCCTGCTGGCTGCAGACCTGCAGCCGGCTCCCGACCGCGAACGAACTCGCCGCAGCGATCAGCGCCGCCATCCTCCTGTGCATACTGCGCCGCCGCATCGCGATCCTGCTGGCCGCCACGCTGCTCGGTGCCTCATGGGCCGCCATCTGCGCCCACCTGGCGCTCGCCGACGCGCTTCCGCGTGAACGGGAAGGGGTCGACGTCGCTATCGTCGGCACCGTCGACAGCCTGCCCCACACCTTCGAAGGCGGCACCCGCTTCCACTTTCGCGTCGAACGCGTCCTGACGCACGCGGCCACCGTGCCCGCACGCGTGGCCCTGTCCTGGTATGGCCGCAACGAAGCCCCCGGCGCCGGCGCGCTGCCCGAACCCGGCGAGCGCTGGCAGCTCGTCGTCCGCCTGCAGCGCCCGCACGGCAACGCCAACCCCCACGGTTTCGATTACGAAGCCTGGCTGCTCCAGCAGCGCATCCGCGCCACCGGCTACGTGCGCCCGGCCGGCACGCGCAACGCGCGCCTCGACACCTTCGTGGCGCGCCCCGGACACGTGGTGGAACGCGCGCGCGCCGCGCTGCGCCGCCACATCCTCGAACAGCTGGAAGGCCAGCCCTACGCCGGCGTCATCGTGGCCCTGGTGATCGGCGACCAGCGCGGCATCGATCAATCCGACTGGGACGTCTTCAATCGCACCGGCATCAGCCACCTGGTGTCGATCTCGGGCCTGCACGTGACGATGGTGGCGGGCCTGGGCGCCTGGCTCATGTCCTTTCTCTGGCGGCGCTCCTTTTTCATCCAAGGCGTAGTCTTGCCGCTGCGGCTGCCGGCCCAGAAGGCGGCGGCCGTCACGGGCGCCGCGGTGGCGCTGCTCTACGTCCTGCTGGCCGGCTTCGGCGTGCCGGCCCAGCGCACCTTCTACATGCTGGCCGTCGTCGCGCTGGCCCTGTGCAGCGGCCGACTCGTCACGCTGTCTCAGGTGCTGTGCCTGGCGCTCGGCGTCGTCATCCTGCTCGATCCGTGGGCGGTGCTGGCGCCCGGCTTCTGGCTCTCGTTCGGCGCGGTCGGCGTGATCCTGTACGCGAACATGGGCCGCGTGCGCAAGGAGACCGGATGGCGCCGCAGCTTCGCGATGGCGGCGCGCACGCAATACGCCGTCACCATCGGCCTGGTGCCGCTGACGATGTGCCTGTTCTCCCAGGTCTCCCTGATCAGCCCGCTGGCGAATGCGGTCGCGATTCCCGTCATCAGCCTGCTGGTGACGCCGCTCGCCCTGGTCGGCGCGTTGCTGCCGGCGCCGCTGGCCGGCTGGGTGCTGTGGCTCGCGCACGCGGCGGTGGCGCTGCTGGCCGAGCGTCTAGCGTGGCTGTCGGCCGGTCCGCTCGCGACCTGGGGCGCTCCCGCACCGCAGGGGTGGATCCTGGCGCTGGCCCTGCTCGGAACCGCCTGGATGCTGGCGCCGCGCGGCTGGCCGCATCGCTGGACGGGCCTGGCGGCGTGGCTGCCGATGCTGGCCCAGCTCCCGGCCACGCCGCAGGAGGGCGCCTTCACCGTCACCGCCTTCGACGTGGGGCAGGGCATGGCGCTGCTGGTCGAGACGCACACGCACCGCCTCCTGTACGACGCCGGCCCGCAGTACGCGCCCGGCCAGGACGCCGCCGGCCGCATCCTGCTGCCCTATCTGCGCGGACGCGGCATCGCGCAGCTGGACGCCATGCTGGTCTCGCACAGCGATCTCGATCACGCCGGCGGCGCCCAGGCCATCCTAGAAGGTAGCAAGGTTGCGAGCGTCCATTCCTCGCTCCCGCCGCGGCACCCAGTCGTACTCACTGCCGCCCGCCACAGGCGCTGCGAGTCGGGCCAGGGCTGGACCTGGGACGGCGTCCGCTTCGACATGCTCGGCCCGACGCGATCCAGTTACGAGGACCCCGGCCTGAAGGCCAACGCCCGCAGCTGCGTGCTGCGCGTGAGCGGGAAGGGGGGCGCGATCCTGCTGGCGGCCGACATCGAGGCGGCCCAGGAAGCCCAGCTGCTCGCCAGCGCACCGGCGCAGCTGCGTGCCGACGTGCTGCTGGCGCCGCACCACGGCAGCGGCACCTCGTCGACGGCCGCCTTCCTGGCGGCGGTGCGGCCTTCGGTCGGCATCTTCCAGGTCGGCCACCGCAACCGCTATCGCCACCCAAAAAAGGAGATCTACGCGCGCTACGCCGACCTGGGCGTGCGCCGCATCCGCACCGACCAGTCGGGCGCGGTCACGCTCGGCTTCGGCGCGAAGCTCGCCATCACCGAATATCGGACCGAGCGTCCGCGTTACTGGTACGAGCCGTGAGTCGCGCCGCCATCCTGCAAGGGCAGGGTGATGGTGACCTTGACGCCGCCGCCTTCGCGGTTGGCGGCGTGGATCGTGCCGCCGTGGGCCTGCAGCACGCGCTGTGCGATCGGCAGGCCGAGGCCGTGGCCGTCGACGGCGGCTTGTGCAGCCTGGGAGCGGAAGAAGGGTTCGAAGATCGCCGCCATGTCGCTCGGCGCGATGCCGGGGCCGCGGTCGAGCACCTCGATGCGCGCTTCCTTCCCGTCGCGCTGCAGCAGCACCTGCACGACGCCGCCGGCGCCGCCATGGCGGATCGCGTTGCGCACCACGTTTTCCAGTGCGCTCCAGAGCAGGTCGGGATCGCCCTGCACGACGATGGTGCCGGGCGCCTCGACGCTCAGGCGCGGTCCGTCCTGGCCGGCCTCGTAGCGTGCATCGGCCACGATCTCGTCGGCCAGTTCGGTGAGGTCGATCGGCTCGCGTCGCGTGAAGTCGGGCGGGGCCTCGAGGCGCGACAGGGTCAGGAGCCCGCCGACCAGTTTGTCCATGCGCATGCTCTCGCGTTCGATGCGGTCGAGCGAGGAGGCGATTTTCTCGGGCTGCTGGTGCGCCAGGCCGACCGCCGCCTGCAGCCGCGCCAGCGGTGAACGCAGCTCGTGCGAGACGTCGTGCAGCAGGCGGCGCTGGCCGTCCATCAGGGCGCGCAGCTGGGCGCTCATGCGGTCGAAGTCGCGTCCCAGGTCGCTCAGCTCGTCGCCGGCGCGCGCGCCGTCGGCGAAGCGCGGCGCAAGGTCGCCGCTCGATGCCGCCTCGAAGGCGCTGCGCAAGGCGCGGATCGGGCGCGAGAAGTACCAGGCCAGCAGGGCCGCGAACAGCAGGCTGGCCAGGGTGGCGGCGACGATGCCGGCGATCTGGCCGATCCTGCGGTTGAATCCCGGGCCGCCGGGGCCGGGCGGGCCGCCCGGCGCGTCCAGTCGCGCCGCCGGCGGGCCGCCGCGATACAGGCGCTGGACGAAGGCCAGGTAGCGCTCGCCGTCCGGGCCGGCGATGCGGCGCACGCCCCGCGGCGCTTCATTGGCGGCGAGCTGGCGGTCGACTTCGGCCAGCAGCTCGGCCGGCACGGTGCGTCCCAGCAGCTCGTGGCGGGTGGCGTCGAGCACGAAGACCTGGGGACGCTGCAGCTCGCCCAGCATGCCGCGCAGGGCCGGCAGGCCGCCGTGCTTCAGGGTGGCGCCGGCCGCGTCGAGGGCGATCCAGGCCGGCGGGCCGACGTCGAGTTCGGCGGCGCGGGTGCTGGCCTGGTCGCGCAGCCAAAAGGCGCCGATCACGCCGATGGTGGCGGCCAGCTGGGCCAGCAGGATGCACAGGAAAAACTTCCAGAACAGGCGGCCCATGCTATTCCCGGATCAGCTGGTAGCCCTGGCGGTAGATCGTCTGCAGGCAGGAGCGGCCGTCGGCCAGGGGGCCGAGCTTGTGGCGCAGGCTGCTCAGGTGGACGTCGATGTTGCGGTCGAAGCGCGCCAGCGGCCGGCCCAGGCCCTGTTCCGACAGCTCGTTCTTGCTCACGGGCCGCCCGGCATTGCGCGCCAGGACGTCGAGCAGGTTGAATTCGGTGCTGGTCAGTTCGACCGGCGCGCCGTCCCAGGTCACGCGGCGCTGTTCCGGATACATGGTCAGCTTGCCGACCGTGATCGCGGCGCCCGCGCCGGCGCCCGATTCCGGAGCGGCCTGGGTGCGGCGCAGGATGGCGCGCACGCGCGCGGTCAGCTCGCGCGGGGTGCAGGGCTTGGCGACGTAGTCGTCGGCGCCCAGTTCCAGGCCGAGGATGCGGTCGGCGTCGTCGCCGCGCGCGGTCAGCATCAGGAGCGGGATGCGGCTGCCGGCGCGGATCAGGCGCAGCGCCTCGATGCCGTTAGTGCCCGGCATCATGACGTCGAGGATGGCGATCGCGTAGTCGCCGCTCAGCGCGGCGCGCGCGCCGTCGTGGCCGTTGTGGACGCAGGTGACGGCGAAACCCTCCTGTTCGAGGTATTCGGCAAACATGGCGACGAGCTCGACGTCGTCGTCGATCAGCAGGACGTGGTTCATGGGGAGAAGGATAGCAAAAGCGCCGCGCCGGGCTGTTGTATAGGGGGTAGTTTTACCCGGATTTACACCGGATTAACCGCGTTTAACAGGTCGAAAAACCACAATGCGCCTTCCGAACCACCCAAAGGACAGGGCCATGACCACCTCTCATCGCCGCATCGCCCTGTTCCTCGGCAGCGAACGCGGCCCACGTGGCCCGCGCCGTTGAACATCGAAAAAGGAGAACCCGATGGCACACGATCACACCACCCTGGCCGACGACCTCGCGACCATGATGAACATCGCCGCAAGCCGCCGCCAGTCGCTGCGCTGGCTGCTGGCCGGCGCAGCCGCGATCCCGCTGGCCGGCTGCGGCGGAGGCGCCGAGGAATCCAGCGGCACCGCATCCTCGTCCACTGGCAGCAGCGGCAGCGGCGCCACTACGACCGCGGCGTGCACCGTCATCCCCGAAGAAACCGGCGGCCCTTACCCCGGCGACGGCACCAACCGCAACGCCAACGGTGTCGCCAATGCCCTGGTCCTGTCCGGCATCGTGCGCAGCGACATCCGCGCCAGCGTGGCCGGCGCCAGCGGCGTCGCGGCCGGCATCCCGCTGACGATCCGACTGCAGCTCGTGAACGTGGCCGCCAACTGCGCGGCGGCGGCCGGCGCGGCGGTCTACCTGTGGCACTGTACCCGCGAGGGCGGCTATTCGCTGTACTCGACCGGCATCGTGAACGAGAACTACCTGCGCGGCGTGCAGGAAGCCGACAGCCAGGGCGTGGTCACCTTCCAGACCATCTTCCCCGGCTGCTACGACGGCCGCATGCCGCACGTGCACTTCGAGGTCTACCCGACCCTGGCGAAAGCGAGCAGCGCATCGAACCGGGTCAAGACTTCGCAGTTCGCCTTCCCGCTGGCGACCCTGAACGAAGCCTACGCCACCAGCGGCTATGCCACCAGCGTGAGCAACCTGGCCCGCATCAGCTTCGCCACGGACAATGTGTTCAGCGACGGCACGGCCCTGCAGATGGCGAGCGTAACAGGCAATGCGACGCAGGGCTACGTGGCGACCCTCACTGTAGGCGTTTCCCTCTAAACCGGGTTCATGCGTGTTCCAGCTTCATTACAATGGACCGTCATCGTCAATGAAGCTGGAAGCGCATGAGCAAACCCCTGCTGCATTTCTCCCACGGGAACAGCTACCCGGCCGGCACCTACGGCCGGCTGTTCCAGGCCCTCGGCGCCCACTACGAAGTGCGCGCCCATGATATGTACGGGCACGACCCGCGCTTTCCGGTGGGCGACGGCTGGCATGGACTGGTCGACGAATTGATCCACCATCTGGAACGCTACGACCAGCCGCCGATCCTGGTCGGCCATTCGCTGGGCGGCATGCTGAGCATGATGGCGGCCAAGCAGCGCCCGGAACTGGCGCGCTGCGTCGTGATGCTCGATTCGCCGGTGGTCGCCGGCTGGCGCGCCTTCGCCTGGCGCATGGTCAAGGCGCGCGGCCTCGGCTCGCGCTTTTCGCCCGCGCGCTTTTCGGAGCGGCGCCGCAATGTGTGGCCGGACCGCGCCGCCGCCTACCAGCACTTCATCTCGAAACCGATGTTCCAGGCCTGGGCGCCCGGCGCGCTCGACGACTACCTCGACCACGGCCTCACGCCCCATCCGGACGGCGTACAGCTGCGCTTCGACCGCGCCGTCGAAACGCGGATCTACAACACCCTGCCGCATCACATGGGCGCCATCATCCGCGAGCCTTATCCGGTGCCGATCGGCTTCATCGCCGGCACTACCTCGGAAGAGCTGCGCCAGGCCGGGTTGGAGGCCACCCGCAGGCTGGTGGGCGCCAACCTGGTGATGATCGAGGGCGGCCACCTGTACCCGCTGGAGAAGCCGGAAGCCACGGCGAAGCTCACCCACGACATGATTCAAACGCTCCTGCCATTGACAGTGCCGGAGGCCGCCATTTAGCGTAAAATCGCGGGATTGATTTCTTGGAATTTCGACAATGGCTATCAAGAGCGACAAATGGATCCGCCGCATGGCGGAAGAAACCGGCATGATCGAACCCTTCGAACCGCGCCAGGTGCGCGAGTCCGACGGGCGCAAGATCATCTCCTTCGGCACTTCCTCGTACGGCTACGACATCCGCTGCGCCGACGAATTCAAGGTGTTCACGAACATCAACAGCACCATCGTCGACCCGAAGAACTTCGATTCGAATTCGTTTGTGGACATCAAGAGCGACGTCTGCATCATCCCGCCGAACTCCTTCGCGCTGGCCCGCACCATCGAGTACTTCCGCATCCCGCGCAACGTGCTGACCGTCTGCCTCGGCAAATCGACCTACGCGCGCTGCGGCATCATCGTCAACGTGACGCCGTTCGAGCCGGAGTGGGAGGGTTATGTGACCCTGGAGTTCTCGAATACCACGCCGCTGCCGGCCAAGATCTATGCGGGCGAAGGCTGCGCGCAGGTGCTGTTCTTCGAGTCGGATGAAGTGTGCGAGACCTCGTACAAGGATCGCGGTGGGAAGTATCAGGGGCAGCACGGGGTGACGTTGCCCAAGACTTGAGGTTGGTGGCGAAATAGCGAACTTGGGTCCCGGCCTTCGCCGGGACCCAAGTTTGCGTGAATACCTCTTAAGCGTCCTGCATCACGCAATCCACGAAATACCCGCGCTTCCCATCCACTTCCCTCTTCACCAGCCCGTGCACGTCGGTCTCGAACCCCGGGAACCGCTCGTTGAAGTCACGTGCGAAGCGCAGGTAATCCACGATCGTCTTGTTGAACCGCTCGCCCGGAATCAGGAGCGGAATACCCGGCGGATAAGGCGTCAGCAGGATCGCGGTGATGCGGCCTTCCAGCTCGTCGATCGCCACGCGCTCGATCTGGCGGTGCGCCATCTTCGCGAACGCGTCCGACGGCTTCATCGCCGGCACCATGTCCGACAAATACATCTCGGTGGTCAGGCGCGCCACGTCGTACTGCTTGTAGAACTGGTGGATTTCCGTGCACAGGTCGCGCAGGCCGCGGTTTTCATAACGCGGGTTGGCCGCGGCGAACTGCGGCATCACGCGCCACATCTGGGCGTTGCGGTCGTAGTCGTCCTTGAACTGCTGCAGCGCGGTCACCAGGGTGTTCCAGCGGCCCTTGGTGATGCCGATCGTGAACATGATGAAGAAGGAGTACAGGCCGCACTTCTCGATGATCACGCCGTGCTCGGCCAGGTACTTGGTCACGATCGAGGCCGGGATGCCGGTCTCGCCGAACTGGCCGTCGAGGCTCAAGCCCGGGGTCACGATGGTCGACTTGATCGGGTCCAGCATGTTGAAGCCCGGCGCGAGTTTACCGAAGCCGTGCCAGTCGTCCTCGGCATGGATCATCCAGTCCTCTTGACCACCGATGCCTTCTTCCGACTGCACGTCCGGGCCCCAGACCTTGAACCACCAGTCGTCGCCGTACTCGGCGTCGACCTTCTTCATGGCGCGGCGGAAGTCCAGCGCTTCCAGGATCGACTCTTCCACCAGCGCGGTGCCGCCCGGCGCTTCCATCATGGCGGCGGCGACGTCGCAGGAGGCGATGATCGAGTACTGGGGCGAAGTCGAGGTGTGCATCAGGTAGGCCTCGTTGAAGGCGTCCTGGTCGAGCTTCACGGTTTCCGATTCGCGCACCAGCACCTGCGAGGCCTGCGACAGGCCGGCCAGCAGCTTGTGGGTCGACTGGGTCGAGAAGATCATCGACTCCTTGGCGCGCGGGCGGTCCTGGCCGATCGCGTGCATGTTCTTGTAGAAGCTGTGGAAGGTCGCGTGCGGCAGCCAGGCTTCGTCGAAGTGCAGGGTGTCGATCTTCCCGTCCAACATCTCGCGCAGGGTCTCGACGTTGTACACCACGCCGTCGTAGGTCGACTGGGTGATGGTCAGGATGCGCGGCTTCTTGTTCACCGCATCGCGCGCGAACGGATTGGCCTCGATCTTGCGGGCGATCGACTCGGGCGTGAACTCTTCCAGCGGGATCGGGCCGATGATGCCGAGGTTGTTCCGGGTCGGCATCAGGAACACGGGGATCGCGCCGCACATGATGATCGAGTGCAGGATCGACTTGTGGCAGTTACGGTCGACCACCACGATGTCGCCCGGCGCGACGGTGCTGTGCCAGACCATCTTGTTCGAGGTCGAGGTGCCGTTCGTGACGAAGTAGCAGTGGTCGGCGCTGTAGATGCGCGCGGCGTTGCGCTCGGATTTGGCCACCGGGCCCGTGTGGTCGAGCAGCTGGCCGAGTTCCTCGACCGCGTTGCAGACGTCGGCGCGCAGCATGTTCTCGCCGAAGAACTGGTGGAACATCTGGCCGATCGGGCTCTTCAAAAAGGCGACGCCGCCCGAGTGGCCCGGGCAGTGCCACGAGTAGGAGCCATCGTAGGCGTAGTTGACCAGCGCGCGGAAGAAGGGCGGGGCCAGCGAATCGAGGTAGGCCTTGGCTTCGCGGATGATGTGGCGCGCGACGAATTCCGGGGTGTCCTCGAACATGTGGATGAAGCCGTGCAGCTCCTTCAGGATGTCGTTCGGGATGTGACGGCTGGTGCGGGTCTCGCCGTAGATATAGATCGGGATGTCCGCGTTCTTGTGGCGGATCTCCTGCACGAAGGCGCGCAGGCTGCTCAGGGCAACGTCGGTTTCCTCCAGCGTGCCGCCGCCGAATTCCTCGTCGTCGATCGAGAGCACGAAGGCCGAGGCGCGCGACTGCTGCTGGGCGAACTGGGACAGGTCGCCGTAGCTGGTCAGGCCGAGCACTTCCATGCCTTCCTGCTCCATCGCGGCCGCGAGCGCGCGGATGCCGAGACCCGAGGTGTTCTCGGAACGGAAGTCCTCGTCGATGATGATGATGGGGAAACGAAATTTCATGGACAGCTCCAAAGCGAAGCGCCGTGGAAGCGGCGGACCCGAAGGGGCTCGACCGCCGGCCACGGCACCGGGAAAAAGAGGAAACGGATTTTCGCAGAAATCACGGGCGCCGGTGCAAGTTTTTTTGCAAACTCTTTTATAAGAGTAAGCACTTCGGGCATGCGGGGGCGCACACGTGGGTGCGCTAGTCGGGTCGCGGCTCGGTCACGCGCCGCCCGAGACGCCGGAAGCCCTCGGTGAGCAGCGCCGCGCCGACCGCGGCCACCAGTGGAGCAGCGGAGAACGGCACCGGATCGGCATGGATGGCGGCGAACAGCGCCAGGGTCACGCCGAAGGCGGCCACGGCGCTGGTCAGCACCAGCAGCCAGGTGCGGCGCGACAGCAGGGTGATCGCCGCCAAAGAGATCGCCACCTGCTGGGCCACCGACGCGGCCGACCACTGGCGGTGGCGGTGCAGCTCCTTGTCCGACAAGTCGTTCCATTCGCTCGACTCGGCCTCGTGGCGCTCGGCTTCCTTGCGGATGGTTTCCTTCTCCAGGCCGTAGCGGCGAACCTGTTCGCGGTAGAAGGCCTGGTCGACGCCGGGCAGGGCGGCGGCCAGCTCGGCCAGCGCCTGGCGGCCGGACTTGGCCTGGTAGTGGGCCCAGGCGTTGGCGGCGCTGGTCTTGGCGATCGCCGCATTGCTCTTGTAGAGCGAGGCGTTGTTGTGCGAGGCGCTGCCGATGAAGCCGAACATGGTGCCGAGGGTGGCGAGAATGGCGATCAGGACCGCCACCTTGCCGGCGAAGCCGTCGCCGCCCCGGGTGCCGGGAGTGCGGATTGCCGCGTCGCTCATGCCTGCTCCTTGCGTTCGTAGGTCACGAAGGCGTAAGCGACGCCGTCGCCCTCCGGAGCATGGGGCTCGCGCGCGGTCTCGACCCAGGCGGCCGGGTCGATCGGCGGGAAGAAGGTATCGCAGCGGAACACGTGGTCGATCTCGGTGACGATCATGCGGGTCGCCACCGCCATCGCCTGGGTGAACACCTGGGCGCCGCCGATGATGCTGGCCGGCTCGCCCTGCAGCAGCGCGATGGCGCCATCCAGGGAGCCCGCCGTTTCCACGCCGGGGTGCGACCAGCCGGCATTGCGGGTGATGACGATGTTGCGCCGCCCGGGCAGCGGGCGGCCGATCGAGTCGAAGGTCTTGCGGCCCATGACGATGGGTTTCCCCAGGGTGACGCGCTTGAAGTGGGCGAGGTCTGCCGGCAGGCGCCAGGGCAGCTGGTTGTCGACGCCGATGCCGCGCGCGGCGTCGATCGCGACCACGAGGGTCAGGTCATTGGACATCGTGCTCTGTCTAGTATTTACGATGGTGGATATTGTCGCTTTGAAAGCGTAAAGTCAAGGACCGGGATCGACGCTTACACGGCCACCGGCGCCTTGATGCCGGGATGCGGATCGTAGCCCTCGACCACGAAGTCCTCGAAGCGGTAGTCGAACAGCGAGTCCGGCTTGCGCGCGATCACCAGGCGCGGCAGTTCCTTCGGCGTGCGCGACAGCTGCAGATCGACCTGTTCCAGGTGGTTGCTGTACAGGTGGCAATCGCCGCCGGTCCAGACGAAGTCGCCCACTTCCAGGCCCGCCTGCTGCGCCATCATGTGGGTCAGGATCGCGTAGGAGGCGATATTGAAGGGCACGCCCAGGAAGATGTCGGCGCTGCGCTGGTACAGCTGGCAGGACAGCTTGCCGTCGGCCACGTAGAACTGGAAGAAGGCGTGGCAGGGCGGCAGCTTCATGTCGGGCACGTCGGCCACGTTCCAGGCCGAGACAATCATGCGGCGCGAATCCGGCGTGTTGCGGATCTGCGCGAGCACCTGCGAGATCTGGTCGACGTGGCCGCCGTTCGGCAGCGGCCAGCTGCGCCACTGGTAGCCGTAGACCGGGCCCAGGTTGCCGTTCTCGTCCGCCCATTCGTCCCAGATCGTGACGCCCTTATCCTTCAGGTAGGCGATATTGGTCGAGCCCTGCAGGAACCAGATCAGTTCATGGATGATCGACTTCAGGTGGACTTTCTTGGTCGTCAGCAGCGGGAAGCCCTGCTGCAGGTCGAAGCGCATCTGGTAGCCGAACACCGACAGGGTGCCGGTGCCGGTGCGGTCGGTCTTGACCGCGCCATGCTCTTTCACATGGCGCATGAACTCGAGGTATTGGCGCATGGGGGGATTGCAAAAAGGTACAGCCTGACATTGTAACCGAGGCGGCGCGCGGCGGTGCTAGTCGGCCAGTTCGATGTCGACCCCGTGCAGGAAAAAGCCGAGCGGAGGTTCGCCGGGCACGGCAGGCCGTGGCTCGCGCGTGTGCTCGAAGCGGATCTCGAGTACACGGGCGTCTTGCAATGAGGCGGGCAAGACCAGCGGCGCCTGGCCGAGCGCGACGACGCCCAGGTCGACGCCGTTGATCGACACGCGCGAACGGCGCACGGGATGGTGGTAGTAGCCGCGCAGGCCGAGCAGGGCGGGCCGGCGCCCCGGCGGCACCTCGATGCGCAGCGCGGCGTGGCGGCCGGTGTTCCAGACCACCGGCCCCGTCGACGCCGGCCATCCCTCCAACAGCATCGAGGCGGTGTCCGGCGTGATCGCGATGTGGAGGAAGGGCGACGCGCCGGGCGCGCAGCGCAGCGGGCCGCTGTAGTAGCGCCAGCCCGAGGCCAGGGTCTTCACATGGTCCGCCTCCAGGTGGGCGCCGGATGCGCACAGGCCGCCGTCGTCCCCGCCGTTCGACCAGAAGCGCATCAACTTGGTCGGCCCTGCCGGCCCGCGGTGCACCACGACCTGGTCCGGCGTCACCGGGTCTTCGCGCCGACGTTCGCGTTCCAGGAAGATTTCGGGATCGGGGTTGTATAGGTGGGGCGCGTGGCCGAGCACCCAGGTGGCGGCGTGCGTGTGCAGTGTCGGCGCGCGGCGCGAGGGAAAGGCGTTCCAGGTGGCGGCGGCTTGCAGCAGCAGGGCCAGGCCGAGCGCCAGCCAGCGGCGGCGCGCTTCCCATTGCGTCATCGCGGCCAGGCACACGGCCAGGACCGGCATCGAGGTCCAGTAGGCGTAGCGCGCGACCACGATGGCGCCGCTGCTCCAGTTGGCCGCGGCCAGCGTCGGCAGCGCCATGCCCAGGGCCAGCAGCAGGGCGATCGCCAGGTGCGGCAGCCAGGTACGGCGCCGGCCAGCCAGCACCACCAGCGCGATGCAGGACAACAGCGCCGGGAAGCCAATCAGGAGGCCCTGGTTCAAGTCGAACAGGAAGGAGAACAGGCGCTCCGGGCGGATCAGGCCGACGTCGGTGTAATAGTGGCTGATGATGCTTGGCATGCCGAACACCGCCTGGTTATGCACGTAGGGCAGGACGGCGAGCAACAACCCGCCGACGCTCAATGCCGCGCCGCGCAGGCGGCCGCTGGCCGCGGCGAGGTCGGGGAAGGGAACGAGCGCCGGCGCCCAGCGATAGAGCAGGGCATAGGCGCCCGCCGCCGGGATCAGGCCCGCGATCGACGGGTTCTGGGTGGCGCCGAGGCCGGCCAGGGCCACGCACAGCGGCAGGTCGCGGCGCAGGGCGGCGAGCACCGCCAGCAGCACGCAGCAGCCGGCCATGACTTCGGGACCGATCCATACCGTGTAGTAGAGCGGCCCCATGAGCGCGAACAGCCCGAGTTCGGGCAGCCCGGCGCGCGGGAACCAGCGCCGGATGCACCAGGCGCCGCAGGCCGCGATGGCGAGGTTCAGCAGGACCGGCGCCATGAAGGGATTCTGGCCGAGGGCCGCCACCAGCGCGTAGAAGGGCGCGGCCAGCAGCGAGTACATCCAGAAGTGCACGGCGTGGATGCCGCCGTCGACGGCGCGCGCGAAGCCGTGCACGATCACCCCGTCGCGCTCGATACGGCCGATCGCGTCGTCCAGCATGCGCGGTTCGAGGCCGCCGCGCGCCAGCGCCTTGGGCGGCATCGCCTGGAGGGCGGCGACGTCGGCGCGCCGCAGATCGGGCGAGCCGTGGACCACGAAGCCCTGGGCCATCGCCAGGTATTCCATGCCGTCGCCGATCAGGCGCGCGCGCGCCAGGCACAGGAGGGCGAAGGCGGCGCACAGGAGCAGGACGGCGATGCGCGCGAGCGGCGCCGGACGCAGGAAGGCGAAACGTGGCATGAAGATGGGGCGGATGGAAACCCGCGATTCTAGCAAGCGAAGCCGCGCCCCGGTCCGCGCAGCGCCGCTTTATGCCTGCCGGGTAGGCGCCTCCAACGCAGCCGCGAACAGCGCCAGCGCATCGACGACCTGCGCGTCCGACGCGCGCAGCAGGTTGTCGCCCACGTACAGCTCGAAGCTGCTGGCGCCCGCCAGGACGCCGCTCGCGATGCGGTTGAACAGCCACACGCCATGCCGCTCGGCCAGCTCGCGCCGGATCTCGAGCGCGCGTTCCGGCGACACCGGCAAATGCAGGTGCAGCATGTTGACCTGCGGGGCAGCGGGATTGACCTTGATGGCCGGATGCGCCTGCAAGGCCTGGTACAGGAAGCGGGTGCGGCGCAGGTAATCCGGCATCGCCGCCAGCCGTTCGTCGAACTGCATGGCCGCCGCGACGGCGTAGGGCGAGCGGTGGATCACGTTGCCGCCCTGGCGCCGGAACCATTCGGCGGCGCGTTCCACGAAGTCGCGGCTGCCGGCCAGCATGGCGCCGCCCAGGCCGCCGACGCCCTTGTACAGCGAGACGTAGGCCGAGTCGAAACCTGCCGCGACTTCGTGCAGCGGCTTGTCGTAGCCGGCGGCCGCTTCCCACAGCCGCGCGCCGTCCATGTGCAGGTGGGCGCCGCGCGCGGCCACGTGGGCCTTGATCGCCGCGAGTTCGTCCCAGGACGAGAGCTGGCCGCCGATCTCGCGCAGCGGCAGCTCGAGGCCGACGGCGCCCAGGCGGTCGGGAATCGCGGCCAGGTCGGCCACGGTCCAGGGGTGGTGCCGGTCGCCGGCCTGCAGCGCCTTGAAGTGGCCGAGCAGCTGGTAGTTCGAGCGTTCGTGCACGAAGATGTGGGAGGTGGGGTGCAGGGCCACCAGGTCGCGGCCGCGGTCCTGGCAGGCCAGGCGCAGCGCGGTGACCTGGGCCATGGTGCCGCTGATGCAGAACACCGCGGCTTCGAAGCCGAGCAGGCGCGCGACCTTCGCTTCGAATTCCTGCAGCAGGGCGCCGCTGCCGTAGACGTCATGTTCGACGCCGTTCGCCTCGCACCACGCGGCCATCGCGGAGAACATCTCGGCGGGCGTGCGGGCGCGGTGGCCCGGGAAGACGGTGTGGCAGCGGCGTTGCAGTTCCTGGTCGGTCATGGCGGGCTCCTGTCGAAGCCCGCCACTCTACACCGAACTGGCTCGGCCAAGAAACCTCAGGCCGCCAATGCGAGGCGGCGTGCCGGCGCCTGCAGCGCCTGCGCTTCGTCGTCGAGGCGGAACAGGCGCACCGCGCGCGCCAGTTCGGCGGCCTGTTCCTGCATGGCCTGGGCTGCGGCGCTGGCTTGCTCGACCAGCGCGGCATTCTGCTGGGTGGTCTCGTCCATCGCGCCGACCGCCGCGTTGACGTGCTCGATGCCGGCGGTCTGCTCCTGGCTGGCGGCGGTGATCTCGGACATGATGTTGGTCACGCGGGTGACGCCGGCCAGCACCTCGTTCATGGTGACGCCGGCTTCGGCCACCAGCATGCCGCCCGCCTCGACTTCGTTGTTGGAAGCCTCGATCAGGCCCTTGATTTCCCTGGCCGCGGCGGCGCAGCGCTGCGCCAGGTTGCGCACCTCGCCGGCGACGACCGCGAAGCCGCGGCCCTGTTCGCCGGCGCGCGCCGCTTCCACCGCCGCGTTCAGCGCCAGGATATTGGTCTGGAAGGCGATGCCGTCGATGACGCCGGTGATGTCCGAGATCTTGCGCGAGGACTGGCTGATCGCTTCCATGCGCTCGATCACCTGGGCCACGGTGGCGCCGCCCTTCTCGGCGATGCTCGATGCGGTCACGGCCAGCTGGTTGGCCTGGCGCGCATTGTCCGCGTTCTGGCGCACGGTGGCGGTCAGCTGGTCCATCGAGGAGGCAGTGCCGGCCAGGCTGACGGCCTGCTCTTCGGTGCGCTGGCACAGGTCGAGGTTGCCGGCCGAGATTTCCTGCGAGGCGTGGGCGATCTGTTCGGCGCCTTCGCGCACCTTGCCGACCACGCTCGAGAGCTTGGCGCCGACCGCGTTCACGGCCTCGGTCATCAGGCCGATCTCGTCGCGCCGCGTGCTGGCGCGGCGCGCGGTCAGGTCGCCGTCGGCGATGCGGCGTGCGACGTCGCGCACTTCGGCCAGCGGACGCGTGACGATCCCGCGCACCAGCAGGTACAGCGCCGCGGCCAGCAGCGCCAGGGCCGCCAGGCCGAGGCCGATGAAGCGGTTGCGCAGTTCGGTGGCGGCGGCGGTGATCTCGTCGAAGTAGGTGCCGCCGGCGATGACCCAATTCCAGTCCTTGACGTAGGCGTAGGCCGCGAACTTGCGGCGCGCCGCATCCTCGCCCGGGTTCTGCCAGTCGTAGACGATGGCGCCCTGTTTCTTTTCCAGGATCTCCTTGATGAAGAAGCGGCCGTCGGCGTCCTTCGCCTCGAGCAGCTTGCTGCCCTCCTGCGACGGGTGCACCAGCAGCTCGCCGTAATGCTTGCCCGGCGCCGCGTCCAGCACGTAGAAGTAGCCGGTCTCGCCGACCTTGATCGCGCGGATGCGGTCCTTCAGCGCCTTCAGGTCCGCGCTGATGTCGACGCCGACGTAGAGCACCGCGACCACCTTGCCGGACGCGTCGCGCGCCGGTTCGTACTGGGTGATGAACTGCTTGCCGAACAGCGTCACCAGGCCGATGTAGGGGCGGCCTTCGCGCAGCGCGGCATAGGCCGGACTGGCGCGGTCGAGCAGGGTGCCGACCGCGCGCTCGCCGTTTTCCTTCTTGACCGAGGTGGTCACGCGCACGAAGTCCTCGCGGTCGACGGCGAAGATGGTGGCGTTGCCGCCGGTCTGGGCGGTGAAGTTGTCGGGCGTGCTGAAGTCGAGGTTCAGCGGTTTGCCGTCCAGGCTCAGGGTCGGCGTGGCGCGCCCGCCGATGTCGACCGGCGTGGCGGGATCGAGCGCAAAGGCGCCCGGCAGCGTGTTGCGGAAAATGCGGCCGAAGCTCTTCGCGGAGCTGCTGGCGCTCTTGTTGAACATCTCCACCGTGTTCGACACGCTGCGCAGCTCACCGGCGACGCTGTCGAGCGCGCGCTGCTCCAGCATGCGCGAGGTGGTGAAGGTGATCGTGGCGATCAGGGCGGCGATCACGGCGCCCATCAGCACGAAGGTGATGGTGCTGATGCGGGTGCCGACGCTCCAGTTGGCAGGGTGATATCGGTGGTTGGCGGACATGGCAGGGATTCGGACGAGAGAAGTCCCGAATCTTACTGTCTGCATTTTCCGCAGCGCAACAAATCCTCACCAAAAGTCACATTGGCGACGCGTACACACAACAAAGGTGACGTTACGTCAAGCGCGACCCTGTCCTTCCGTTAACAAGCTTGAGAAAAAACCAAGACTCACGTTCGCGCCAGGGCCAGACGCGCCGGCGCCGCCAGCTGCGTCTGTTCGCCGATGCGGAACTGGCGCACCGCGCGCGCCAGCGCGGCGGCCTGGTCCTGCATGGCTTGGGCGGCTGCGCTGGCTTCCTCGACCACGGCGGCGGTCTGCTGGGTGGTCTCGTCCATCGTGCCGACCGCGCGGTTCACGTGCTCGATGCTGCGGCTCTGCTCCTGGCTGGCGGCGGTGATCTCGGCCATGATGTCGGTCACGCGACCCACGCTGGCCAGCACTTCCTGCATGGTGGCGCCGGCTTCGGCCACCAGTGCGCCGCCGGCGTCGACCTCGCCGTTCGAGGCTTCGATCAGGAGCTTGATCTCTTTCGCCGCGGCGGCGCTGCGCTGGGCCAGGCTGCGCACCTCGCCTGCCACGACCGCGAAGCCGCGCCCCTGTTCGCCGGCGCGCGCCGCTTCCACCGCCGCGTTCAGGGCAAGGATATTGGTCTGGAAGGCGATGCCATCGATGACGCCGATGATGTCGACGATCTTGCGCGAGGACTGGCTGATCGCTTCCATGCGCTCGACCACCGCGGCCACCGTCGCGCCGCCTTTCTGCGCCACGCTCGAGGTGTTCTGCACCAGCGCATTGGCCTGGCGCGCGTTGTCCGCGTTCTGGCGCACGGTGGCGGTGAGCTGGTCCATGGAGGACGCAGTGCCGGCCAGGCTGGCGGCCTGCTCTTCGGTGCGCTGGCACAGGTCCAGGTTGCCGGTCGAGATCTGTTCGGAAGCGGCGGCGATCTGTTCGGCGCCGTCGCGCACCTGGCCGACCACGCGCGACAGGTTGGCGCCGATGGTGTTGATGGCGTCGTTCAGCAGGCCCACCTCGTCCTCGCGCCGGCCTTCGATGCGCGCGCCCAGGTCGCCGTCGGCGATCCGTTTCGCCACTCGCCGCACTTCGGCCAGCGGACGCGAGACGCTGCGCCGCATGATGTTCGAGAGCAGCGCGGCCAGCACCGCGAGGCCCAGCAGGCCGAACACGATGAAGCGGTTGCGCAGGGCGGTGGCGTCCTCGGTGATCTCGTCCAGGTAGGTGCCGCCGGCCAGCACCCAGTTCCAGTCCTTCAGGTGGGTGTAGACCACGAACTTCTGGCGCGACTCGGGCTCGCCCGGGTTCTGCCAGTCGTAGCGGATGCTGCCGTTCTTCTTCTCGACCATCTCCTTGACGAAGTGATTGCCGGCGGCGTCCTTGCTGCCGATGATATTGCTGCCTTCCTTGGCGGGGTGGATGATGAGCGTGCCTGCGCTCGGGCCCGGCGTGGGGTCGAGCACGAAGAAGTAGCCGGTGTCGCCGACCTTCATGGCGCGCACGCGTTCCTTGAGCGACTTCAGGTCGTCGTCGATGTCGACCGCCACGCGCAGCGCGCCCACGGTCCGGCCGCCGGCGTCGCGCAGGGGTTCGTAGCGCGCGATCGCCTGGCGCCCGCCAAGCTGCGCCAGGCCGGAATAGGCCTCGCCCTTGCGCAGCATCGTGTAGGCGGGGCTGGCGGCATCGAGCTTGACGCCGAGCGCGCGCTCGCCCTTGGCGGTCCTGGTGGAAGTGACGACGCTGACGAAGTTTTCGCCGTCCAGCGCGAACAGGGTCGCGCTGCCCCCGGTGTGGGTGGCGAAAGCGTCGACCGCGGCGCTATCGAGCGCGGCCGGCTTGCCGCCGACCGTGAGGGCGCCGTCCTGCGGGTCGCGTCCGAACTCGCCCGGCAAGGAGGCGCGGAACAGCTTGGCGAAGCTGCGCGCTTCGCTGCCCACGCTGCGGTCGAACATCTCGATGGTATTGGCGACGCTGCGCAGTTCGCTGGCGACGCCGCTCTCGGCGCGCTCGGTGAGCAGCGACGACACCGTGAGGGTCACGGCGGCCAGCAGGGCGGCGATGCATAGTCCGGTCAGGACGAAGGTGATGGCGCCGATTCGGGTGCCGACGTTCCAGCTGGCCGGACGGAAGAGTTTGTGGAACATGGTAACCCGTCAAGTATGAATTGTTCAGCATCATACCCGTGAACTTTTCCAAGTGACAATACCTGTTTCCTCAAATCCATCAACAAACGTGCGAGCGCGTCAATTTGTATTGACGACTCCGCGTGATTTGGCGGTTGACCCGCGCATATCGCTATGACAGGGTCGCGTCGAGCGGCATATGTGTGCTGAACTGCAGCGCAGCAAGATTGGCGTAGACGCCGCGCTGCGCCACCAGCTCGGCATGGGTGCCGGTTTCCACCACGCGGCCGTCTTCCAGCACGATGATGCGGTCGGCGCGCTGGACCGTCGCCAGGCGGTGCGCGATGATGATGGTGGTGCGGCCGACCATGGCCGCTTCCAGCGCGCGCTGCACCAGCCGTTCGGACTCGGCGTCGAGCGCGCTGGTGGCTTCGTCGAGCAGCAGCAGCGGCGGGTTTTTCAGCAGGGCGCGCGCGATCGCGATGCGCTGGCGCTGCCCGCCCGACAGGCGCACACCGCGCTCGCCCAGGTAGGAAGCGTAGCCCTGCGGCAGGCGCTCGATGAATTCGTGGGCGGCGGCCTGCTTCGCCGCCGCGATCACTTCCTCGTCGCTGGCATCCGGCCGGCCGTAGCGGATGTTCTCCAGCGCGCTGGTGGAAAAGATCACCGTATCCTGCGGCACGATGCCGATCGCGCCGCGCAGGGTATGCAGGGCCAGGTCGCGGATGTCGACGCCGTCCAGGCGAATGCTCCCCAGTTGCGGGTCGTAGAAGCGCAGCAGCAGCTGGAACAGGGTGGTCTTGCCGGCGCCCGAGGGGCCGACCAGGGCCACCGTTTCGCCGGGGCGGATGTCGAGGTCGAGGTGGGCCAGCGCCGCCGTCTCAAGCCGCGAGGGATAGCTGAAGCTGACCGCTTCCAGGGTGACCCGGGCGCCGTTCTCGATGCGCCGCGGCAGCGCCCGCGGCTGGGCCGGGTCGTGGATGTCGGAGCGCGCCGCCAGCAGTTCCAGCAGGCGCTCGGTGGCGCCGGCGGCGCGCTGGGCTTCGCCCATCACTTCCGACAGCGCGCCGACCGAGCCGGCCACGATCGAGGCGTACAGGATGAACTGTCCGAGGTCGCCCCCGGTCATGGTCCCGGCCAGCACCGCGTGCGCGCCCAGCCACAGCACGAACACGATGGCGCCGAACACCAGCAGGATCGCCAGCATGGTGAGCGTGGCGCGCGCCCGGATGCGGCGGATCGCGGTGGCGAAGGCGCCGTCGACCGAGGTCGTGAAGCGGCCCGACTCGATGCCCTCGTGGGTGAAGGACTGCACGGTGGGCATGGCGTTGAGGATCTCGCCGGCCAGGGCCGAGGCGTCGGCGATGCGGTCCTGCGAGTCGCGCGAGAGCTTGCGCACACGGCGGCCGTAGAGCACGATCGGCAGCACCACCAGCACCAGCAGGCCCAGGATGATGGCGCTGAGCCTGGGGCTGGTCACGAACAGCATCACCAGGCCGCCCGCGAACAGCAGGGTGTTGCGCAGCGCCAGCGAGATGCTGGTGCCGACCACCGACTGGATCAGGGTGGTGTCGGTGGTCAGGCGCGACAGCACTTCGCCGGTGCGGGTGGTTTCGAAGAATTCGGGGCTCTGGTGCACCACGTGGCGGTACACCGCCGCGCGCACGTCGGCCACCACGCGCTCGCCCAGCCAGGACACCATGTAGAAGCGCGCCGCGGTGGACACCGCCAGCACGGCGGCCACGCCGAACAGGGCCAGGAACACGGCGTCGACGTGCTCGATGCTCTGGCCGCCATTGCCACCCACGCCGGCCGCGCCGAAGCCGTGGTCGATCATCTGCTTGAAGGCGGCGGGGATGGCGAGCGTGGCGCCGGCCGCGAACAGCAGGGCGATGCCGGCCAGGACGAACTGGCGGCGGTAGGGCGCCAGGAAGGGCAGCAAGCCCTTGAGGGCGGCCAGGCTGCCTTTGCGGCTGGAATCGGAATCGGTGCTGCCGGTGGTGCGGTTCGTCATTCTGTCTCGGGGTATTCTTCTTGATCGTGGTTCAGCTGTACTACAGTTTCATCGGGCGCACGTAGCCCGTCATTTCGAGGTAGCCGCGGCCCACGCGGCGCCCGCCCTGCGACACCGTCACCGCGCCTTCCCAGTACACCGCGCCGGTCGAGCGGCGCGAATCGAGTTCCTGGTCCTGCTGCAGGGGGCTGATCTGCCAGCGCAGGGGACCGGTCGCGATCTCGCCCGCGACCGGATAGACGGCCCCGGTGCGCGGAGAGGTCCAGTGCGCGCTGGGCGTGAAGTCGACCAGGTCGGGCGCGTAGCGGGTCACCTTGCCGGCCTTGTCGCGGTGGGTGGCGTGCGCCCATAGTTTACCACCTCCGGCCTTGCGAATCTGGAAAGCCATCAGGGCGCCGCCGTCGTCGAGGTTCAGGCCCACCCAGTCCCAGCCGCTGGCCTCGGGCTGCAACGCTTGGCTCGACCATTCGTGGTCCAGCCAGGCGCTGCCCGTCACCGCGACCGGCGCGCTGCCGGACCGGCCCACGCTGCCGCTGACCTTCAGCTGCGGCTCGCTGTAGTAGTGGCTCGCATGCTGCGGGCTGGCGCCCTTGCGCGAGTAACCGCCTTCGCCCTGCACCAGCACCGGCTGGGTCGGCGCCAGGCGCAGCTCCAGGGTCAGTTCGCTGGAGCGGATCGTGACCCGGTAGTTGCCCGAGCTTTCGCGCACCATGCGCCAGTCGTCGAGTTTCAGGTCGGTGTTCCCGGTGCGCGCCCAGGCCAGGCCGAAGCCTTCGCGCGCGCTCTTCTGGTCGTGCACCAGGCGCCCGACCTCGGGGTCGGACAGGGCGGCGTGGCCGATCACCAGCTGGCGCGGCGCAAAGGCGCTAGGGTTGCGCGGATCGTGCTCGGTGCGGCTGCGGAAGAACGTCACCTGGAAGCCGAGCGGCTTCTTGTCCGGGGTCTCGACCCAGCCGGTGACGTACCACCATTCGGTGCGAAATTCCGGGTGGGCGCCGAAGTCGCGCGGGAAGGTCAAGGCGGTGCCGGGACGCACCGGCGCGAATTCCGGCGGGTCGGCGAAACAGGCCCCGCACAACAGCGACAACAGAACGAACAACACACCACGCATTACCAATCCTCCCTGACCGCGCGTACCGGACCGCCCGACAGCGCATAGCGTCCCGCCGCCAGCGCGGTCGCCACCGAGGCGCCGACCAGCACCGCGGCCACGCTCCCCAGCAAGGTCCACGGCAGATGCAGCTGCATCGTCCAGTGGAAGGACTGGGGATTCACAACATAAACCAGGATCAGGCTGATGACCAGTCCCAGCGCGAAACCGCAGGCCACGCCGAGCAGGGTCAGCAAGCCGCCCTCGAAAGCGAGGATCCGCAGGACCTGGCCGCGGGTGACGCCGACGTGGCGCAGCATGCCGAATTCGCGCGCGCGCGCCAGCGTCTGGGCCGAAAAGCTCGCCGCCACGCCCGACAGGCCGATGGCGATCGCGATCGCCTCCAGCAGATAGGTCACCGCGAAGCTGCGGTCGAAGATCTTCAGGCTCATGCCGCGGATGTCGCCGGCCGACATGATCTGCAGGGCGCCGCCGAACGGCAGCGCGCGTACGCCGGCTTCGACGTCCTCGACCCGCGCGCCGCGCGCCGCGTACAGGGCGGCGTCGGTCACTTCGGCTTCACCGGTCAGGGCGCGGTAGTCGGACAGGCGGATCACGACGGAGCCGGCCTGGTTGGCGTAGTCGCGCCACACGCCGGCGACGAAGAAGCCGGCCTGGCCGCCGCCCAGCGGCAGGAAGATCGGCTGGCCGACGCGTGCGCCGTACAGGTCGACCAGGGCCTCGGAGACCCAGGCCGGGCGCGCGCCCGGTGGCGGCGTGGCGCCGGCGCCGACCAGGAACAGCAGGCGGCCCGGGTCGCGCGCATCGATGTCGCGCGCGATCACGATCACGTTCGGCCGGTCCGGCGACAGCGACACCGGCCGGGTGCGCAGGAACTGGGCCTGCGCGACGCCGGGCGCGGCCTTCAGGGCGGCTTGCTGCGGCGGCGTCAGGAAGCCGGTATTGCCGCCTGCCGCGGTGCGCACGTACAGGTCGGCCGGCAGGATGTGTCCCATCCAGTCGTCCACCGAGATGCGGAAGCTCGCCACCATGATCCCCATCGCCACCATCAGGCTGAAGCTGGCCAGCACGCCGCCCAGCGCGATCGCCGCCTGGCCCGGCGCATTCGCGAGCCGCGCCAGCGCCAAAGGCAGGATCGGCGGAACACGCCGGCCGCGCGCCGCCAGCGCTTCCAGCCAGCGGAAGGTGGCGGCGGCCAGGCGCGGCATCAGGCCGATGCCGCCGACCAGGAGCAGGGCGATCGCGCCATAGCCGAACAACGGCAGCTCGAACACCGGCGGGGCAAAGGCGAAGGCGGCGGCCAGCGCCAGGCAGACCAGCGAGGGCCAGATGCGCGCGAGGGTCGACAAGGCCGCCTCGTCGGCGCCGGACTTGATCGCCACCGCCGGCCGCGCGCGCGCCGCCTCCAGGGCCGGGAACAGGCAGCCGAGCAGCGCCACGCCCAGGCCCAGCGCGAAGAAGACCAGCGCGGCGACCGGCGTGAAGCGGACTTGCGGCCGGATGCCGGGGAAGTAGCCGGCGCCGAGGTCGCCGCCGAAGAAATGCAGGGCGCCGGCCGCCAGGCCGTAGCCGGCGGCGATGCTGAGCAGGGCGCCCAGCACGCCCAGGCTCGCGCCTTCCAGCAGCACTTGGCGCAGCAGCTGGCCGCGCGTCAGGCCCAGCACCCGTAGCAGCGCGAACTGGCTGCGCCGCCGCATCACCGACAGGGCCTGGGTCGAGAACACCAGGAAGGCGCCGGTGAACAGCGCCACCAGGGCCAGCACGGTGAGGTTGACCCGGTAGGCGCGGCTCAGGTTCGCATTGCGTTCTTCCTGGTCGCTGTCGCCCGGTTCACGCACCGTGAAGCGGCCCGGATAATCACGTTCCAGCTCCGCGGCCAGTTGACGCCGGAAGGCCGTGCGGTCGACGCCGTCGCGCAGCTTGAGGTCGATGCGCGACAGGCGCCCCAGCTGGCCGAAGCGCCACTGGGCCGCGCCGATGTCCATCACCGCGATGCGCTGGCCGGACCTGGCGCGCGCCACCGGACCGGCCACGCGCAGGGCGACGTCGCCGGTGCCCGCGCGCAGCCGCAGCGTGTCGCCGCTGCGCTTACCGAGCCAGGTCTGCGCCGCGGGCGACAGGAAGATGGCGTCGTCGGCCAGCACGTCGGCGACGCGATCCGCGCCCGGCACGCCGGTGAGATCGGGCGAAATGAAGCCGGCGCGCAAGGCGTCGATGCCGACGATGCGCAGCGCGCCCTGGGCGGTGGCGACGCCGGCCGAGAGTTCCAGCACCGGCGAGGCCACCACCACGTCGGGCTGGCCGGCCAGGCGCGCATAGACCGCTTCGTCGAACAGCGGCTCGCGCGCGGCCACCTGCAGGTCGGCCTGGCCGGACAGGCTTTTCACGGCGGCCGAGAATTCGTTGAAGGCGGCGGCATTGATCAGGTGGATGGCGAAGCCCATGGCGACGGCGACCGCGATGGCGGCGATCGCCAGCAGCGCGCGCACCGGATGGGCGCGCCATTCGCCCAGCAGCAGCCAGCGTGCGAGGACGCTCAGGCCGGGCATTCCACCGCCAGCGCCTCGGCCTGGCGCCTGGCCTTGCTGCGTTCGCGCTCGCCGGCCTCGCGGCTGGCGCGCCGGCTGTCTTCCTCGGCCCATTTGGTCTGCAGGCGCAGCTTGTCGCAGCGCTTGCGCTCGGCCTGCAGGTCGCGCTGCACCCGCTGGGCGACGCGCGCGGCACGCACGGCGCGCGCATCCTCGTCGGCACGCGCGGCTTCGGCATCGGCAAGATAGGCTTTCGAACGGGCCAGGCGCTCGGCCGCTTCTTCGGGCGCGGGAGGCGCCACCCGCAGGTCGAGCGCGACCGGGTTCTTGCCGCAGGGCTGGTCGGAATAGCTGGTCTTGCCGTTCTCGACGCATTTGTAGATGGTGCCGGCCGTCGCAGCCGGGCTGAGCAGGAAAACGAAGGCCAGTGAAAAGAGTTTCAGCATGGTGGTCTCGGGATCACAGAATTTTGCCAGGGTTCATAATGCCGAGCGGGTCCAGGGCGGCCTTGATGGCACGCATCATGTCCAGCTCGACCGCCGGCTTGACCCGCGCCAGTTCCTCGCGCTTGAGGGCGCCGATGCCGTGCTCGGCCGAGATCGAGCCATGGCTCGCCAGCACGCTGTCGTGGACGATGCGGTTGACGGCGTCCTGCCGCAGCAGGAAGGCCTCGTGCCCTTCGCCCTCGGGCGGCGCGACGTTGTAGTGCAGGTTGCCGTCGCCCAGGTGGCCGAAGCACACCACCTGGCAGCCGGGAAACGCGGCCTCGAGCGCGGCGTCGGTGCGCGCGATGAATGCCGGAATCGCGGACAGCGGCAGCGAGATGTCGTGCTTGATGTTCTTGCCGGCCGCGGCCTGGGCCGGCGATATGGATTCGCGCACCTTCCACAGGCCCACAGACTGTGCGGTCGAGCTCGCCAGCACGGCGTCGCGCGCGAGGCTGGAAGCGAGCGCCGCGCCGATCGACGCTTCCATCAGCGCGGCGGCGTGCGCTGCGGACTCGCTGCTGGACAGCTCGACCAGCGCATACTGCGGATGCGGCGCGGCGAACGGGCGCGGCAGCTGCGGGAAATGGGCCGCCACCAGCCGCAGGCACAGCGCCGACATCAGCTCGAAGCCGGTGAGGGCGGCGCCGCAGCGTTCCTGCAGCAGCACCAGCAGGTCGAGCGCCCGCTGCGGCGAATCGAGCGCCACCATCGCGGTCAGGGCCGCCTTCGGTTGCGGATGCAACTTCAGGACGGCGGCCGTGATCACGCCCAAGGTGCCTTCGGCCCCGATGAAGAGGTCGCGCAGGTCGTAGCCGGTATTGTCCTTGCGCAGGCCGCGCAAACCGTCCCAGACCTGGCCCTGCGCCGTCACGACCTCGAGCCCGAGGCAAAGTTCGCGCGTATTCCCGTAGCGCAGCACGGCGGTGCCGCCGGCATTGGTCGACAGGTTGCCGCCGATGGTGCAGCTGCCCTCGGCGGCCAGCGACAGCGGGAACAGCATGCCGGCGCTGGCCGCGGCTTCCTGGATGTCCTGCAGGATGCAGCCGGCCTCGACCAGCATGGTGCGGTTGAAGGGATCGACGTGGCGGATCCGGTTCAGGCGCCGCAGCGACAGCACGACCGCCGCGCCGCCCGCATCCGGCACGCTGCCGAGCACCAGGCCGGTGCGCCCGCCCTGCGGCACGACCGGCACCCGGGCCACGGCGCAGGCGGCGACCACGGCGGCGACTTCGGCGCTGCTGCCGGGCAGGACCACGGCGCGCGCGCGTCCGGTGAAGCGGCCGCGCCAGTCGGTCAGGAAGGGCGCCATGCCGGCCGCGTCGTGCAGTACCCGCTCAGGCCCGACGATGGCCGCCAGGCCGGCGAGGAAGTCGCCCGGCGCTTCAGTCATGCGGCACTTTGACCTTGTCGAGCAATTCCTTGGCCAGGCGCTTGGCTTCCTTCTTGTAGGGATGCAGGAACAGCAGGGCGCAGGCGAAGTAGACCAGCACCAGCGCGACTTCGCCCAGCGCCATGATGCGCGAGGCTTGCGTGGTGTCGGCCCAGGCGCGCACCGCGCCTTCGGCGAAATACACCAGGATCACCATCGACGACCATTGCAGGGTATACAGGTCGCGCTTGATGACCCCGCGCAGCGGCAGCAGCAGCGGCAGCGCCTTGAGCGCGAGCAGGGACCCGCCCGGGTGCAGCGGGGCGACGAAGACTTCCCAGGCCACCAGCCAGCCGATCAGCCAGATCAGGCTGGCGATGGCGCCGGCATGAAAGACTTTTGCGGTATCCATCAGTGCATTTCCTGCAGTTTGACCGCGGCGGCGGCAAGTCGTTTGCCCAGCGCGATGGCGAGCACCCGTTCGTCCTCGGTGAGGGCGCGCTTGCCGTCGGCGCCGGCCCAGTGCGAGGCGCCGTAGGGGCTGCCGCCGCTGGCCGTGTTCATGAGTTCGGGGTGGGAGTAGGGCAGGCCGAGCACCAGCATGCCGTGGTGTAGCAGCGGTATCATCATCGACAGCAGGGTCGATTCCTGGCCGCCATGCAGGCTGCCGGTCGAGGTGAACACGGCGGCCGGCTTGCCGCTCAGGGTGCCGTTGACCCAGTCGGCGGCGGTGCCGTCCAGGAAGTACTTGACGGCGGAAGCCATGTTGCCGAAGCGGGTCGGCGAACCCAGGGCCAGCCCTGCGCATTCGGCCAGGTCGGACAGCTCCACATAGGGCGCGCCCTCCGTGGGAATATCGGGCGCGGTCGCCTCGGCCACCGTCGAGACCGCGGGTACGGTGCGCAGGCGCGCCTCGGCCCCGGGCACGCTTTCGATGCCCTGGGCGACCAGTTCGGCAAGTTTGCGGGTGGCGCCGTGGCGCGAATAGTAGAGCACGAGAATGGTCAGGGTAGGCTTCATCGTTGGTATTATAGGGCGGTTTGCTCAAATGACATGCCCTGCGAGTGTGCGAAAAATCCTCCATGGCTGCGTTGCATCGTCTCGCCGTACGAACGTACTGTCTTCGACGATGCGCCTTGCCCTGGAGGTTTTCCGCACGCTCTTTAGGGGCGAATCGAAATCCGGATTCAATGCTCTCGAAAACTGTCCATTCCCTATCGCGCGGCACCTCCGACATGCTCTCGCTCGGCGTCGACCGCATGCGCTGGCTCACGCTGTCGGAAGCGCGCGACCTGCTGCGCTTCGCCCGCCGCCGCCTACGCGAGGAAAAGCTGCCGCAGGTGGCCGGCAGCCTGACCTTCACCACCACCCTGGCCCTGGTGCCGCTGCTCACCATCGTGCTGGCGATCCTGACCACCTTCCCGGTGTTCGGCCAGCTGCGCGCGGCGCTCGACACCTGGTTCGTGCAGACCCTGATGCCGAGGGCGATCGCCAACACCATCAGTTCCAACCTGAGCCAGTTCGCCGACAAGGCCAAGGGCCTGTCGCTGCTGGGCGCGGTGCTGCTGCTGGGGACGACCACCGCCATGATGGGCATGATCGAACGCGCCTTCAACCAGATCTGGGGCGTGCGCCGCGCGCGTCCCTGGTCGCAGCGGGTGCTGGTCTACTGGGCCCTGGTCTCGCTGGGCCCGATCCTGTTCGGCCTGTCGCTGAGCGCCACCTCGCAGCTGTTCAGCGCCACCGGCGGCCTGGTCGCCTCGGTGCCGTTCTTCGGCGCGCTGTTCTTCACCCTGGTCTCGATCGGGCTGTCGACCGGCTTCTACACCATGCTCTACATGGCGGTGCCGAACCGGCGCGTGCACTGGCGCGACGCGCTGTGGGGCGGCCTGGCTGCGGCGCTCGCCTTCGAAGTCGCCAAGCGCGGCTTCGCACTGTTCATCCGCCAGTTCCCGACCTACGCCATCATCTACGGCGCCCTGGCCGCGCTGCCGCTGTTCCTGGTGTGGATGTACCTGTCCTGGATGATCACCCTGGTCGGCGCCGTGTTCACCGCGGCGCTGCCGGTGGTGAAGTACGAACGCTGGTGGCACCAGCCGACGCCGGGCAGCGCTTTCGTGGACGCGATGGCGGTGCTGAAGGTGCTGCACGGCAGTTCGCAGGCCACCGGCACCGCGCTGGTGTCGAGTGCGGCGGTGCGCGCGCATACCCGCATCGGCTACGACGAGATGGGCGAGCTGCTGGAAAAGCTGGTGGCGGCCGGCTGGGTCGGGCGGGTGCAGGACGAGGTGCCGGCGCGGGTGCGCTGGGGCCGCGGCGCCCGCGAAAGCTACGAGAACTGGGTGCTGCTGGCCGATCCGTCCACCATCCGCCTGGCCGACGTCTACCGCTTGTTCGTGTTCGACGTGGCCGGCGCCGGCGGCGCGGCACTGGACGAGACCGGACCACCGACCGCGCTGGCGCTCGATACGGCCGCCCTGGCGCGCCAGGTCGAGGGTGCGGTCGAGGCGGGTCTGGAGCAGACCCTGGCGGGACACTTCGCGGCGGGGCCCTCCCATGCGTGAACCCATCGACGCTAGCGGCTGGCCGCAGGCCGCACTGCTGGCGCGGCATGACTGGAGCAGGTCGACGATCGGCGCCCCGGCGCAGTGGCCGCGCCCCTTGCGCGCAGCCGTCGCCATGCTCTTCGATTCGCCGGTGCCGATGTGGCTGGCCTGGGGCGAGGACCTGGCGATGGTCTACAACGACGCCTATGCCGCGATGCTGGGCGGGAAGCACCCGGCCGCCCTCGGCGCGCCGCTGGCCGAGGTGTGGCGCGAAGTCTGGCCGGATGTCGCGCCCCTGATCGAACAGACCCTGGCCGGCACCGGCGTCGTGCGCAACGACCTGCCGCTGGTGGTGCGGCGCAAGGGCTTCGACGAACCGGCCTGGTTCACCTTTTCTTACACGCCGCTGCGCGACGACGACGGCGCCATCCGCGGCCTGTCCTGCACCGTGTGGGAAACCACCGGCAAGATGCTGGCGCAGCAGGAGCTGGCCGCCAGCCTGGAGGCGGCGCAGCGGCGCGAGGCCGACCGCCAGGAGGTCGAGGAGCGCTACCGGCTGGCGCGCCTGGCCACCAACGACGCGATCTGGGACTGGAGACTGGCCGACGGCCACGTGGTCTGGAACCAAGCCGTGACCACCCTGTTCGGCCACGCGCTCGAACACACCACGGCCGACTGGTGGCTCGACCATATCCATCCGGACGACCGCGAGCGCATCGGCGTCGCCATCCACGCCGTGATCGACCATGGCGGGACAAGCTGGACCGGCGAATACCGCTTCCGCCGCGCCGACGGCAGCTATGCCGACATTTTTGATCGCGGCACGGTGCTGCGCGACGCGGACGGCCGGCCGCTGCGCATGATCGGCGCCATGCTCGACCTCAGCGAACGCAATGCGGCGATCGCCGCCCTGCGCGAAAGTGAGCGCCAGTTCCGCACCCTGTTCGAGTCGATCGACGAGGGCTTCTGCGTGATCGAATTCCTCGACGGGCCGCACGGGCCGCTGAGCGACTACGTGCACGTGATGGCCAACCCCGCCTACGAAGCCAATGCCGGCATCCCGAACGTGGTCGGCCGGCGCGTGCGCGAGATGGTGCCGCTGGAGGCCGAGGCCTGGGTCGAGACCTACCGCCAGGTGCTGGTGACCGGCGAGCCGGTGCGCTTCCGGCGCGAGCTGCAGGCCACCGGGCGTCATCTGGAGCTGGCCGCGCTGCGCATCGAGCCGCCCGAGCGGCGCCAGGTGGCGGTGCTGTTCCAGGACGTCAGCCAGCGCCACCGCGCCGAGATCGCCCTGCGCGACATGAACGAGACCCTGGAGCGGCGCGTGATCGAAGGCGTGGCCGAGCGCGTGCGCATCGAGGACGCGCTGCGCCAGGCCCAGAAGATGGAAGCGGTCGGCCAGCTCACTGGCGGCATCGCGCACGACTTCAACAACATGCTGGCGGTGGTCAACAGCGCGCTCGAGCTGCTGGGGCGGCGCTTCGCCGCCGGCGACGACAAGGCCCTGCACTATATCGGCATGGCCAAGGGCGGCGTCAAGCGCGCCGCCCAGCTGACCCAGCGCCTGCTGGCGTTTTCGCGCCAGCAGGCCTTGAAACCCGGCGCGCTGTCGGTGAACCGGCTGGTGGGCAGCATGACCGACCTGCTGGCCCACGCCCTGGGCGGCAACGTGCGCTATGAAGCGCGGCTGAGCGAGGACCTGTGGCTGACCTGGGCCGACGCCAACCAGCTGGAAAACGCCATCCTGAACCTGGCCGTGAATGCGCGCGACGCGATGCCGGACGGCGGCCACCTGCGCATCGAGACCGCCAATGTGCAGGTCGACGCGGCCAAGGCGGCGGCCAATCCCGGCCTGGCGGCGGGCGACTACGTGACGGTGGCGGTGATCGACGACGGCGCCGGCATGCCCCCGGAAGTGGCGGCCAAGGCCTTCGAGCCTTTCTTCACGACCAAGGAAGTGGGGCGCGGCACCGGTTTGGGCCTGAGCCAGGTCTACGGTTTCGCGCGCCAGTCGGGCGGCCTGGTGCGCATCGACAGCGCGCCGGGCGCGGGCACCGCGGTGCGGATCTACCTGCCGCGCCACGCGGCGCAGGCCGAGCTGCCGGCGCCTTCCCCAGCCGGCCCGGCGCCACGGCGCGCCGCCGGCGAGACCATCCTGGTGGTGGAAGACGAGGATGCGGTGCGCACCCTGTCGGTCGAGATGCTGAGCGAACTGGGTTACCGGGTGCTGGCCGCCGACAATGCCTCGAGCGCGCTGCGCCTGCTCGACGGGCATCCGGAGGTGGCGCTGCTGTTCACCGACGTGATCATGCCGCAGACCAACGGCCGCCAGCTGGCCGACGCGGCGCTGGCGCTGCGCCCCGCGCTGAAGACGCTGTTCGCGACCGGCTACTCGCGCAATGCGCTGGTGCAGGGCGAGGTGCTGGATCCCGGCGTCGAAGTGATCGCCAAGCCGTTTACCCTGGCGGAACTGGAACGGCGGGTGCGCGCGGTGCTGGACGGCGCTTGAAGCTCACCAGCTGAGTTTCCCCGTCAGCATCTGCCAGTACATCACCCAGTCGGCCCGGAACGAATACCAGGGTTGCGTGAACGAGGCCGGCCGGTTCTTCTCGTAGAAGAAATGGCCGATCCAGGCGCCGCCGTAGCCGCTGACGACGGCGAACAGCAGCCACCAGGCGTTCAGGCTGTCGATGTACTGGGCGACCGCGGCGATCGCCGACGATGTCCCGATGAAGTGGGCGCGCCGGCAGCGGCGGTCGGCGTGCTGGGTCAGGTAGTAGGGATAGAACTCCGCGAAGCTGGCATGGCGTGCGTTCATGGGGTCTCCTGTGCCTCGAATGGTCTTACTTCAGCGCGGCGGCGGCGAAGCCGGACAGGGCGTCGAGCACCGCGTCGGGCGCTTCGGCCATCAGCTGGTGGCCGGCGTCCACGGTCACGATTCTGCCATGGGTGAGCAGTCCGGTCAGCAGTTTCGTCGAACGCGGCGGCGTCATCACGTCCTTGGCGCCGAACACGAACAATACCGGGCATTGCACGGTCGCCGCGGCGGCCTCGCCATTGGCATAGGCGTTGCAGGCCGCGAAGTCGGTGTGGAACAGCCCATCCGGATTGCGCGCCGACATGCGCTGCATGAGCCGGCGCGCGCCGCCCATCACCGAAAAGCCGGGGCCGGGGCAGGAGGGCTTGTGCGCGATCGAGGAGTGCGACCAGACGTTGACCATGTCGATCGCGGCCGCTTCATCGCTGCGCGCGGTCTCGAGCAGGGCGTCCGACACCTTCATCGGATAGGTGGCGCCGAGCAGGGCCAGGCCGGCCACGATGCCGCCTGCCCGGCTCGCCGCTTCCAGCGCGATCAGCGATCCCATGCTGTGGCCGGCGAGGATGGCGCGCTGCACGCCGGCCTCTTCCAGGAAAGCGACCAGCCAGGCGGCCAGCGCCTCGATGCTAACCAATGCAGGGCCGCCGCTCCTGCCGTGGCCGGGCAGGTCGACCGCCAGCACCGAATAGCCGTGGTGGGCCAGGTAGCGGCTCTGCAGCGCCCACACCGAGTGGTCGTTCTGGGCGCCGTGGATGAACACGACCGTCGGCAGCGCAGGGTCGAAAGGCTTGCCGCCGGTGTAGGCGTAGCAGGCCGCGCCGTTGATGTCGCGCTTCATGTCACGCTCCCTTCCGGGCCAGCTTCAGGCCGCGCTTGAGGTCCTCGATCAGGTCGTCCGGGTCTTCCAGGCCGACCGACAGGCGCATCGTGCCTTCCCTGATGCCGGTCGCTGCCAGTTCTTCCGCCGGCACCCGGAAGTGGGTGGTCGAGGCCGGGTGGATGACGAGCGACTTGGCGTCGCCGACATTGGCCAGGTGCGAGAACAGCTGCAGGCCGTCGGCGAAGCGCCGTCCGGCCGCGCGGTCGCCCTTGAGCTCGAAGGTGAACACCGCGCCGCAGCCCCTGGGCAGCAGGCGCTGGGCCAGCAGGTGGTCTGGGTGGGTGTCCAGCTCGGGCCAGGACACCGAGGCCACCGCCGGATGCGACAGCAGGAAGTCGACCACGCGGCGGGTGTTGGCGACGTGGCGCTCCATGCGCAGGCCGAGGGTCTCGATGCCCTGCAGGATGGCGAAGGCGTTGTGCGGGCTCATGGCCGCGCCGAAGTCGCGCAGGCCTTCGCGGCGCGCGCGCAGGGCGAAGGGGGCGACGGTCGATTCTTCCGCGAACACCATGCCGTGGAAACCCGCGTAGGGTTCGCACAGTTCCGGGAAGCGGCCGTGCCGGGCGTGGGCGGCGTCCCAGTCGAAGGTGCCGCCGTCGACCAGCAGGCCGCCGACCGCGGTGCCGTGGCCGCACAGGAACTTGGTGGCCGAATGGAACAGCAGGTCGGCGCCCAGGTCGAAGGGCCGCTGCAGATACGGCGTGGTGAAGGTGGCGTCCACCATCAGCGGCAGGCCGTGTTCGTGGGCCAGCGCCCCGATCGACGGGACGTCGAGCACGTCGAGGCCCGGGTTGCCGAGGGTTTCGCCGAACAGGACTTTGGTGGTCGGGCGGATGGCGGCGCGCCAGGCGTCGAGGTCGCGCGGGTCGACGAAGGTGGTCTCGATGCCGAAGCGGCGCAGGGTGTAGTGAAGCAGGTTATGGGCGCCGCCGTACAGCGCCTTCGAGGCCACGATGTGGCTGCCGGCGCCGCAGATGGTCGCCAGTCCCAGGTGCATCGCGGCCTGGCCGCTGGCAGTGGCGATGCCCGCCACCCCGCCTTCCAGCGCGGCGATGCGCTCTTCCAGCACGGCGTTGGTCGGGTTCGAGATGCGCGAAACCACATGGCCTGCACGTTCCATGTTGAACAGCGCCGCCGCGTGGTCCGAATCGCGGAAGGCGAAGGACGAGGTGAAATGGATCGGCGTGGCGCGCGCGCCGGTGGCGGGGTCGGGGGCGCTGCCTGCGTGCAGGGCCAGGGTGTCGAAGCCGGGATCTTGTGGACCGCTCATCGTATCGTACTCATCCGTGGTTGGGATGGCCCGCATCCTAGCACCCTTTTCATGTTCCGCAATGGGGCATCTGTCCCGGCTTTGGTGCGAAGCTGGATTTTTTGGCGGGCATCGGCTACAGTCAGTGTTATGCCTTATACAAATATTTCTGGTATCACTAACCAAGCTGACGGGGTGGCCAATATGAAAGTCTCCGAGATCCTGCAGGTGAAAGGTGAAATCCTCTATACCGTCACGCCCGACATGCCCCTGCTCGAGGCGGCCGCGACGATGGCGGAAAAGGACATCGGCTCGCTGGTCGTCATGGAGTACGGCGACCTGGTCGGCATGCTGACCTTCCGCGAAGTGATCAAGGAGCTGCACGCCGGGGGCGGCGCTCTCGGCAACGGCACGGTGCGCAAGGTGATGGACGACAGCCCGATCACCGTCACCCCGGACACCGAAGTCAACGAGGTGCGCCGCATCATGCTCGAGAAGCACGCGCGCTACCTGCCGGTGATGAATGCCCGCACCCTGCTGGGCGTGATCTCGTTCTACGACGTGGCCAAGGCGGTGCTGGAGGCGCAGAGCTTCGAGAACCGCATGCTCAAGGCCTATATCCGCGACTGGCCGGCCGAGCAGGCCGCCGAGGACTGATCGCCGGGTGGACGGCGCGGCCGTCCGCCCACAACGACATCACGCCGCTTCGGTCAGGGCCTGGTTGTCCAGCCACTCCAGCAGCGCCTCCGGCGTCAAGGGCCGCGCGAACAGGAAGCCCTGCGCCAGCGGGCAGCCCAGGGTGCGCAGGATGTGCGCCTGGCGCTCGTCCTCGACCCCTTCCGCGATCACCGACAGGCCCAGGTTGCGGCCCAGCTGGATCACCATCTCGGCGATGCTGCTGCCGCGCGCCGAGCCGGTGATCTCGGTAACGAAGGTGCGGTCGATCTTGAGCCGGTCCACCTGCAGCCGCTGCAGGTGCGAGAGCGAGGAAAAGCCGGTGCCGAAGTCGTCGATCGCGATCGACACGCCGGTGCGCTTGACCTGGGCCAGCTTTTCGACCAGCAGCGCCGGTTCTTCCATCGCCATCGATTCGGTGATCTCGAGTTCCACGTATTCGGCCGGCGCGCCGGTGTCGTCCAGCGCGCGGCGCAGCATGTCGACGAAGTGGGGGTGGCGGAACTGGACCTGCGAGACGTTCACCGACATCGTGAAGTCCTGGTGGCCGCCCGCGCGCAGGCGCACCAGTTCGGCCAGCGCCTGGCGCAGCACCCATTCGCCGATGTCGACGATCAGGCCCGAGTATTCGGCGATCGGGATGAAGCGGTCCGGCCCGATCATGCGGCCATCCTCGGTGCGCCAGCGCAGCAGCGCCTCGGCGCCGAAGGCGCGGCCGCTGGCCAGGTCGACCTGCGGCTGGAAGGCCAGGAACAGTTCGCCGCGCTGGAAGCCGCTGCGCAGCGCGTGCATCATGCGCACCCGCTCGCGAATCTCGACGCCCATGCTGCGCGAAAAATAGAAGAAGCCGGCGCGCTGCTGGGCCTTGGCGCGCTTGAGCGCGATGTCGGCGTCCTTCAGGGCGTCGGCGCCGCTGCCGTCGTGCTCCGACAGGCGTACCAGGCCGAGGGTGGCTGACACTTGCACGTCCTGGCCGTCGATGCGGAAGGGTTCGCGAAACAGCGCCGCGATCGTGGCCGGCTGCACCGCGGCGGCGTCGCCCAGCACGCAGAAGATGTCGCCGCCGATGCGCGCCACTTCGAGTTTCGCCGCCGGGCAGTCCTTCAGGCGCTCTTCCAGCCGGCGCCCGACGGCGACCAGCAGCATGTCGCCGAAATGGTGGCCGAGGGCGTCGTTGGTCTCGGCGAAGTGGTCGAGGTCGACGATCGCGAGGGTGGCCGCATTGCGCCCCGGTCCGGCCAGCGCGGCGTCGATCAGTTCGACCAGGTGGGTGCGGTTGGGCAGGCCGGTCAGCTGGTCGCGGAAGGCGGCCTGATTCAGGTGGGTGACCAGTTCGACGTTCTCGAGGCCGACCGCGGCCACGCTGGCGAACACGTCGAGCAGGCGGCATTCGAGATCGCCGACCGGCCGCGTCAGCGGAATGCAGGCGGCGAAGTCGCGCCCGGCCTTGCCGGGCAGGTGCAGGGTCAGCCAGCCGTCATCTTCGATGCGGCGGCGCTCGTCCAGGGTGCGCCGCACCGCGCCGGCCAGCGCCGCCTGGCGCGGACCCGCCAGCACGCTGCCGGCGAGGCTGGCATGCTCGCCGGCGGCGGCGATCGCGCGGATCGCGTCCGGCCGGCCGTCGCCGCGTTCGCGCACGCACAGCGCGCCGGCTTCGGCCTGGCCGAGCAGGGCGGCCAGCTGGCGCAGGATGCCGCGCGCCGCGTCGGCCACACCGTGCAGCGCCATCAGCTGGGCTCCGGCGCCGAGGATGTGTTCCAGGCCGGCGCGGCTGGCGTCCAGCGCGCGCAACTGTTCGTAGGAGCGCACGGCGGCGGCCACCGCGGTGTACAGCTTGGTGCGGGTGAGTTCGGACTTGGTGCGGTAATCGTTGATGTCGTAGTTGCGGAT
Organism: Massilia phyllostachyos; assembly: GCF_021044825.1. GTDB lineage: Bacteria > Pseudomonadota > Gammaproteobacteria > Burkholderiales > Burkholderiaceae_D > Telluria > Telluria phyllostachyos. The sequence continues at coordinate 615,126 of NZ_JAJNOC010000002.1, forward strand.
CGCGTCCAGCTCGGGCGCGTAGCCGGGCTGGCCGGTGCGCAGGATGATGCGGACCTCGATCCGGCCGAGTTCCTCGCGGATGCGCCGCACCAGCTGCAGGCCGGCGTCGGGACGCTCCATCACCACGTCCAGCAGCACCACCGCGATGTCCGGTTCGCGCGCCAGGATGGCGTAGGCTTCCTCGCTCGAATACGCGTGCAGGAATTCCAGCGACCGGCCCTGCATCTCGACGCCCTTGAGCGCGAAGATGGTGGTGGAGTGCACGTCGGCGTCGTCGTCCACTACCAGGATGCGCCAGCTCGCGCCGGGGCAGCCCGGGATGCCGGGCGGGGGTGCTGCGGACTGCGGCGAAGACGATGCGGGATCGGCTTCGTCGGCGAATACCAGGTCGTCGCGGTCATCGACCGCTTCTGTTGTCGGGCCCGGCGGCATCATCGAAGAAGGCATAAGTCTCCAGAGGCGGGGCTTGTTTCAGCTCAGTATATATGCAATTACCCTTACGGAACCTTACAGAATGGCCATCCATGATAAATATGTATCCTTACGGCAACTGTTTAGGGCTGAGGCAGTAACCGCGACGCCGCGGCGACGCCCGTGGGACTGGTAGAATGCCAAATCCATCATTTTGCATGCAGAGCAATCCATGTCCGGCAACTCCTTTGGCAAGCTGTTTTCCGTTACCACTTTCGGCGAGTCGCACGGCCCGGCCATCGGCTGCGTCATCGACGGCTGCCCGCCCGGGATGGCCTTGTCCGAAGCCGACATCCAGCCCGAGCTCGACCGCCGCAAGCCCGGCACCTCGCGCCACGTGACCCAGCGCCAGGAAGCCGACCGGGTGCAGATCCTGTCGGGCGTCTACCAGGGCGTCACCACCGGCACCCCGATCGCGCTCTTGATTCCCAACGAAGACCAGCGCAGCAAGGACTACGGCAACATCGTCGAAACCTTCCGCCCCGGCCACGCCGACTACACCTACTGGCACAAGTACGGCGTGCGCGACCCGCGCGGCGGCGGCCGTTCCTCGGCGCGCCTGACCGCGCCGGTGGTCGGCGCCGGCGCGGTGGCCAAGAAGTGGCTGCGCGAGCAGCACGGCACCGAGTTCTTCGGCTGCATGCGCCAGCTGGGCGACATCGACGTGCCGTTCCAGTCCTTCGAGCACGTGCATGCGAATCCCTTCTTCGCGGCGACCGCCGACGCCGACCTCCTGGGGCGCATGGAAGCCGCGATGGACGAACTGCGCCGCGCCGGCGACTCGATCGGCGCCCGCATCGACGTGGTGGCGCGCGGCGTGCCGGTCGGCTGGGGCCAGCCGATCTACGACAAGCTGGACGCCGACATTGCGTACGCCATGATGGGGATCAATGCGGTCAAGGGCGTCGAGATCGGCGCCGGTTTCGCTTCGGTGGCGCAGAAGGGCTCCGAGCATGGCGACGAGCTGACGCCGGCGGGCTTTGTCGGCAACAACGCCGGTGGGGTGCTGGGCGGGATCTCGACCGGGCAGGACATCACGGTGTCGATCGCGATCAAGCCGACGTCCTCGATCCGCACGCCGCGGCGCTCGATCGACAAGGACGGCAAGCCGGTGATGGTCGAGACCTTCGGGCGTCATGATCCTTGTGTCGGGATCCGGGCGACGCCGATTGCGGAGGCGATGCTGGCGCTGGTGCTGATCGATCATGCGCTGATGCACCGGGCACAGTGCGGGGATGTGAAGGTGGGGACGCCGAAGCTGGCGTAATGGGTCAGGCGGCTCTACCGGAGCCGCGCTATTTGAATGACCAGATAATCAGCCAACGTCATGCGCGCCACTGGCGCCCATGACTCCCGGCGCAGGCCAGGATCCAAGTTCGTCGCGTTATGACGGCGCTTCGCGGATGCGTCGGCAACTGCGGAGCGAAATTGGGCTCCGGCCTTCGCCGGAGCGACGGTCTTTCAGCTAACAATGGAATGGTGGAGCCGCAGCGCCGGCATTCAGACCCGCGACGCCACGGCCTCCGTCTGATGCCTCCGCTCCACCGTCCTCACCACCAGCCCCCGCAAATCGTTCAGCAGCGAAAACTCCGTCTGGCTCAGCACCACCGACGGGAAGCTGTCGTCCCACTCCCCGTAAATGAACCCGGCCGGTTGCCCATGCGCGCACAGCGGAATCACGACGAAGCAGCGCGCCTCGCCGAGGGCGTCCTTCCACCAGGCCGGCAGCTTGGCGGCGAACTTGGCGTCGCGCGCGTTTTCGATGAAGATCACGCGGTCGCTCCCGAGGGCCGCATGGAACACGTTGGGTTCGTAGACGTCGTCGAACACGAGCCGCGGCAGCATGGCCTTGCTGTCCTCGCCCAGCCCGAGGCGCGCCGTGTACTTGCCTTCCTTGCGGTTGCGCAGGAAAGCGAAGGAGCGGGTGAAGGACAGGCCCTTGTGGATGGTTTCCAGCGCCATCGACATCATCTGTCCCGGGGTGGCGCTGGCGCCGGCGTCGCGCATGTCGGCCACGCCGCTCATCAAGACCTTGTTGCCGGCCATGCGCTTGCGGGTGGCGGCGGCCAGGCGCGCGCGTTTCTCGAGCGGCTTGGCGAGCGGCGCGATGGTCAGGTCCGAGGACGCGGTCTCGCGCGCCTTGTCGATCGCGCCCAGCAGGCTGCCGGGCTCCACGCCCAGCATCGGCGCGAAGTGATCGGCCAGCTGCGCCACGCGCGCGGCGCCGGCCTCGTCGTCGTGCCAGAGCGCGTCGGCGGCGTCGGTCGACAGGGTGCCCAGCGCGGCCAGCCAGTCGTCGTGGCCGAAGCCCTCGAAGCGTTCGCCCGGCTCGACCCGGCGCATGCTGGACACCAGGTTGCGCGGCAGGCCCCAGTGTTCGGCGGTGGCGCGGCCGATCTCTTCCAGGGTGAGGCCGAGCAGGCCGGCGGCGGCGCTTTCCTCGCGCCCGGCGCCGGCGGCCGCGCGCAGCCGGGCCCAGCGCTCCGGCATGTAGAAAGTGACCATCATGCGGCCCAGCGAATGCAGGATCGAGCACACCACGGCTTCCTCGGCGTCGCGCGGCACGCTGCCGGCGGCGATCTGCTGCGCCACCATCCCGGCCAGCACCGCCTTTTCCATCTCGACGTGGGCGGCCTCGGTGTCGGGCGTGGAGCGGGCCAGTTCCTCGATCAGCTTCAGGCCCAGCGCCAGGTGGCCGATCGCCTCGGTGCCCAGCACCAGCACGGCTTTCGACACCGTGTTGATGCGCTGGCCGAAGGCCGAGTACATGCCGCTGTTGGCCAGGCGCAGCACCTTCTGGGTCAGGACCGGGTCGGACAGCACCGTCTGGGTCATCGAGAACTCGCGCTCGTCCTCGCCGCGCATCGAGGCGAGGATGGCGTTGATGGCCTTGGTGAAGCCGGGCATGTCGCCCTGGCGGCGGGTGCGTTCCCACAGCAGGGCGAGGGTGGCGTCGGCCAGGCGCGAGCGCGGGGCGGTGATAGGAATCGTCATGGTTTCACCGCCCGGAAGTCGGCTGGCAGCAGTTCGGTATACAAGTCTTCTTTCAGCGCCGTCATCGCCACGTGGGCCGGCATCGGCTTGCCGGTCAGGTAGCCCTGCACATACTGGCAGCCGAGGCCGTCGAGGAAGGCCAGCTGGGCTTCGGTCTCGACGCCTTCGGCCACCACCGACAGGTCGAGGTGGCGCGCGATGTCGATCACGGCGTTGCAGATCGCCGCGTCCTTGGCGGCGCCCGGCAGGTCCTTCACGAAAGCGCGGTCGACCTTCAGCACCGAGATCGGGAAGCGCTTCAGGTAGGCCAGGCTCGAATAGCCGGTGCCGAAGTCGTCGATCGCGATGCGCGCACCGCGCTCGGCCATGCGGGCCAGGACGTTCTCGGCATGCAGCGGATCGACCATCAGGGTGCCCTCGGTGATCTCGAGCACCAGGTTGCGGCCCTGGGTGCCGGACATGGCGAGGGCGTCGTCGAGCACGGTGAGGAACTTGTCGCTCCTGAACTGGCGCGGGCTGATGTTGACCGAGATGTAGAGTTCGCGTCCGGCGACTTCCTCGAACTGGCGGATCTGCATGCAGGCGGCCTTCAGGGCCCAGGCGCCGAGCAGGTTGATCAGGCCGTTGGTCTCGGCGATCGGGATGAAGCGGCTTGGTGCCACCATGCCGAGGGTCGGGTGCTTCCAGCGCATCAGGGTCTCGAAGCCCTCGATGGTGCGCCCGCGCGCGTCGACGATCGGCTGGTAGTAGAGCTGGAATTCGCCTTCGCGCACGGCGTTGAACATCGCCGCTTCCAGCGAGATGTCGTGCTCGGGCGGGCCGGCGTCGCGCGGGCTGTAGGTGACGGTGCGGGCCTTGCCGGTTTCCTTGGCGCGCGACATGGCGGTGTCGGCCAGCGTCACCAGGCGCACCTCGTCCTCGGCGTGTTCGGGGTAGGTCGCCACCCCGATCGAGCCGGCCAGGTAGATGGTGTGCCCGTCGATCTCGAACGGCGACTGCAGCGCCGCCATCAGGCGCCCGGTGACCAGCTTGATCTGGGCCTCGTTGGCGGAACCCGGCAGCACCGCCACGAACTCGTCGCCGCCGACGCGCGCCAGGGTGTCGCTGTCGCGCAGGGTCTTGCGCAGGCGCCCGGCGGCCAGGCGCAGCACGGCGTCGCCGATCGCGTGGCCGAGGCCGTCGTTGACCTTCTTGAAGCCGTCCAGGCCGATGGTGGCCACCGCGAAGCCCTGGCCCGAGCGGCGCGCGTTGGCGATCACCATGCGGATGCGGTCGGACAGCAGCACCCGGTTCGGCAATTCGGTGAGGGCGTCGTGGGTCGCCATGTGGCGCAGCCGCGCCTCGGTCGCATGCTGGGCCGACATGTCGCGCCCGACCACCAGGATCGGGGCATCGTCGCCGCTGGCGACCAGGCCCAGGCGCAGCTCGAACCAGACGTCGCGCTCGCCGCTGCGAAAGCGCGCTTCGACCAGCACCGGCTCGCCGCCCGCTTGGGCGCCGCCCGCGGTAGCGAGGGCGGCGCGCAGGGCCGGTTGGTCGACGTCGTGGACCATCGACACCAGCGAGCGGCCGTCCAGTTCGACGCCGCTCAGCAGCTGGGCGCGGCGGCTGGCGGCGCGCACCTGCCCGCCGAGCGTGACGCGCAGTACGGCGTCGCCGGCCGCTTCCAGCACGCTGTCGAGCAGGGACAGCGCCGGCTTGCGGGGTTCGGGTTGGATGGCGGCGATGGAACTGGTGTGCATTCTCGGTTGTCTGCCTTCTTGTTGCTGGCATGCGCGCATTCGCCCTGCATACCGTGCGTAAACCATGCAAGTCTACCAAACCAACGGCGACTGTAACATTGAAAGATTCTGAAAGGCATTAAAAATCACAAAGCCGGTGTCCGTTTCGCCCGGCTTTGCGCTGACGCAGACGCTTGCGTTGATGCCCCCGATGGGTTAGCGTTGTTGTCGCCTGGACAAGCAAACGGTGAAGCGCCATTGTCGCTGATTATTGCCGTAAGGCAAATAATCGATATGTCGAATGATGCCTGTTTGCAACATGGTTTGCAAGCTGCGCCGCGCTCGCCCGAAGGAGTGGAAAACAAATGGATAGAATCGAAAACCGTTTTACCACCCATACGGTGTCGAACCAGGCCACGCCCTTCGAGGACGTCAACCTGTTCACTTGCGACCCGGCCTTGGGCGAAGCCCTCGCACGCGAAGGGGCCGGCTGGGCGCGCGACGGCCTGGCGGCGCTCGGCGCGACGCTCGGGCGTGCCGATACGCTCGACCTGGCGCGCCAGGCCAACGCCAACGGCCCGCGCCTGCACGCCTACGACCGCGCCGGCCGCCGCATCGACGAAGTCGAGTTCCACCCGTCCTGGCACGCCCTGATGACGCTGCTGATCGAGGCCGGCGCCCACTCGGCGCCCTGGCAGGATGCGCGGCCCGGCGCCCAGGTGGCGCGCGCCGCCATGTACCTGCTGTTCGGCCAGCTGGAAAACGGCAGCCAGTGCCCGGTGACGATGACCTATGCCTCGGTGCCGGCGCTGCGCCGCGAGCCGCGCCTGGCGGCCTGGCTGCCGAAGATCCTGTCGAACCAGTACGACCCGCGCTCGCTGCCGGTGAGCGAGAAGCGCGGCGCCCTGGTCGGCATGGGCATGACGGAAAAGCAGGGCGGCAGCGACGTGCGCGCCAACACCACCCGCGCCGTCCCGCTGCCGACGGGCGAGGCGCGCGAGCGCTTCGGGGATGCGGGCGAGGGCGCCCACCACATCGTCGGCCACAAGTGGTTCTTCTCGGTGCCGCAGGCCGACGCTCACCTGATCCTGGCCCAGCTCGACGATGGCGGTGGCGGTGGCGATGGCGGCGGCGCCGGCCTGTCGTGCTTCTTCGTGCCGCGTTTCCTGCCGGACGGCAGCCGCAACGCGATCCGCGTGCAGCGCCTGAAGGACAAGGTCGGCAACCGTTCGAATGCCTCGTCCGAGGTCGAATTCCAGGACGCGGTCGGGTGGCCGGTCGGCAGCCCGGGGCGCGGCATCCCGACCATCCTCGAGATGGGCGGATACACGCGCCTCGACTGCGTGCTGGGCAGCGCCGGCATCATGCGCGCCGCCCTGTGCCACGCGCTGCACCACGCGCGCGGCCGCAGCGCCTTCGGCCGGAAGCTGGTGGAGCAGCCCCTGATGCAGAACGTGCTGGCCGACCTGGCGCTCGAATCCGAGGCCGCCACCGCCTTCGCCCTGCGGCTGGCGCGCTGCTTCGACGAGACGCGCGATCCGGCGCAGGCGCTGCTGGGCCGCATCCTGACCCCGGCCGGCAAGTACTGGATCTGCAAGCGCGGGCCGGCGTTCGGCGCCGAGGCGATGGAAGTCATGGGCGGCAACGGCTACGTCGAGGACGGGCCGCTGGGGCGGCTGTACCGCGAATTCCCCGTCAATTCGATCTGGGAAGGGTCCGGCAACGTGATGTGCCTGGACGTGCTGCGCGCGCTCGGCAAGTCGCCGCCGGAGGCGCGCGCCGCGTTCGAAGCGGAACTGGCGCCGGCGATGGCGCTCGACGCCCGCTTCGGCGCCTGGGCCGGAGCGCTGCTGGACGCGCTGCCGCAGCTGGCGCGGGAGGAGGGCGCGGCGCGGGTGCTGGCCGAGCGCCTGGTGCTGGCGGTGCAGGCGTCGCTGCTGCTGCGCCATGCGCCGGGCTATGTAGCGGATGCTTTCGTTGCCTCACGCATCGCGCAGGAACCGGGCGGCGCCTTCGGCCGGCTGCCGGCGTCGGCCGACTGCGCGGCGATCCTGGGGCGCGCGCTGCGGGCTGGGCAGTAAGCCGCCCAGTGAGCCGTGCAGCGAGCCCAGGGCCCGAAAGAGCGGGACAAAACGGGCCGCGGCTGGGATAATGCCGGTCACTTGCAACACTCTCAAGATTCGAACACCACCATGAAACAAGATCCGCGTTTTCCCAACCTCTTCATCCTGAACCACCCGCTGATCCAGCACAAGCTGTCGCACATGCGCGAGCACGACACCTCGACCCGCACCTTCCGCGAGCTGCTGCGCGAGATCACGCTGCTGATGGGCTACGAGATCACGCGCGACCTGCCGCTGACCACCCGCGTCGTCAAGACGCCGCTGGTGACCATCGACGCGCCCGTCATCGCCGGCAAGAAGCTGGCCATCGTCCCGATCCTGCGCGCCGGCATCGGCATGAGCGACGGCCTGCTGGAGCTGGTCCCGTCGGCGCGCGTGGGCCACATCGGCGTGTTCCGCGACCCCGACACCCACGAGCCGGTCGAGTACCTGGTGCGCCTGCCGGACACCAACGAGCGCACCTTCATCCTGTGCGATCCGATGGTCGCGACCGGCAATTCGGCGGTGCACGCCGTCGACGTGCTCAAGAAGCGCGGCGTGCCGAGCGAGCAGATCCTGTTCCTGGCCCTGGTGGCCGCGCCCGAAGGCGTCGAGGTGTTCCAGAAGGCGCACCCGGACGTCAAGGTCTACGTCGCCTCGCTCGACTCGCACCTGAACGAAGACGCCTACATCATCCCGGGCCTGGGCGATGCGGGCGACCGCATCTTCGGCACCAAGTAAGCCGCGGAGGACGGCATGGACGATCGGATGCAGCACGCGGCAGACCAGCAGTTCTTCTCGCGCCTGGCCTCGGCGAACGACAGCTTCGCCAGCGGCCTGCCGTCCACCCTTGCGCGCCTGGGCCAGCTCGGCGGCGAACTCGATCCGGCCGCGCCGAACGCGGCCGCGGCCGAGCTGCAGGCGATGCTGCACACGGTGGCCGGCTCCGCCGTCACCTTCGGCTATCGCGGCCTGGGCCAGCATGCGCGCGCGCTCGAGCAGCGCCTGCGCGTGTTGATGACGTTCGATGCGGTGGCCCACGCCGACTGGTCGATCTGGCTGGGCGAGCTCGGCGAATTCGTCGAGGCCGGCCGGCGCGATCCGCGCGCCCTAGGCTGAAATTGCCTAGGGGCTTTTGTGCTTGCGCAAGGAAGCAACGCTGCATAGTTTGATGCCGCGCAAATTTCCAGCCTCTCCATGCCCTATATTTTCTCTACTGCCGATTCAAAAATGGCGTCGGAATAGTTGAATCAAGGAATTTTTGACGAAATTGTTGCGACGGCCAGTTTTTTTATTTTGCGAACTGGACGTTTATCCGTTTTTATTCGGTATAATGTGGGATCGTTGGGTTGTAGGTAGTAGTGCAGTCTGTCTGTCATTCCTTTCTTGCTTCTTCAAACGATCTTAAACGGGCGTAAGCCCACTTAACTGAAATAGGAAATTGTAATGGCAACTGGCATCGTTAAATGGTTCAATGACTCCAAGGGTTTCGGCTTCATCACCCCTGACGAAGGCGGCGAAGATCTGTTCGCTCACTTCTCGGCAATCCAGAGCACCGGCTTCAAATCGCTGCAAGAGAACCAGCGCGTTTCGTTCGACGTGACCACCGGCCCGAAGGGCAAGCAGGCCGCGAACATCCAGCCGCTGTAATCGCTCTCCAGCGATAGCGAAAAATCCCCGGAATTTCCGGGGATTTTTTTGTCCGGAATTTCCCGGCTGCTTGCCCGTCGGTGCAAGCGGACTCGGCATTATGCGAGCCGCGTGGTCTTCATGAGTTCATTCTCTTTGGAAATTTGACGCGACGTCGCCGCGTGCTTGTCCGGCTTCGAAGGAACGCCAGTAATCCGGCTGGGCATAACTGCGGCGCAGGAAATCGACGAAGCTGCGGATGCGCAAGGGCAGGTGGCGGCGTTGTGCGAATACAGCGTGAATATCGTTGCCCGGCGCCGCGTACGCGTCCAGCACCGTGCACAGTTCGCCGGAAGCGATCTGGGCGCCCACTTCCCACATCGAGCGCCAGGCCAAACCCTTGCCGGCCAGCGCCCAGGCATGCAGCACGGCGCCGTCGTTGCACTCCATATTCCCCGCCACCTTCAGCGTGACCGGCCTGCCCTTGTCGAGGAAGGTCCAGCCGCGCTGGCTGCCTTCGCTGCTGATCGCCAGGCAATTGTGGCGCGCCAGGTCGGCCAGGCTGCGCGGCGTGCCGTGCCGTTTCAGGTAGGCCGGCGTGCCGACCACCACGCGGTGGTTGTCGGCCAGTTTGGCGCCGACCAGGCTCGAATCGTTCAGGCTGGCGATGCGGATCGCCACGTCCACCCCTTCGCCGACCACGTCGACCAGGCGGTCGGTGAGGTTCAGGTTGACGGTCAGCTCGCGGTGCTCGGCGAGAAACGAGGGCAGCAGCGGCGCGACGTGCTGGCGCCCGAAGCCGGCCGGCGCCGACACCAGCAGGTGGCCGCTGGCGCGGGCGCTGCGTTCGCTGGCCGCGGATTCGGCTTCCTCGAGCTCGGCCAGGATGCGTTGGCAATCCTCGAGAAAGGCCGCGCCCTCGTCGGTGAGCGCCAGGCGACGCGTCGTGCGCTGCAGCAGCTTGACGCCGAGGCGCGCTTCGAGGGCGTCGAGGCGGCGGCCGATCATGGCCGGCGCGATGCCCTCGGCGCGCGCCGCCGCCGACAGGCTGCCGCGCGCCACCACTTCCACAAAGGTTTCGATTTGCCGGAACTTGTCCATGCGGCCTCCATTTGATACAAAAACGCACAGATGTAGTGAGAAAATGTATCGTTTAGCTATCTTCCAGTGAATATACTTGATGCTATGACAAACGCCAAGGCGGCGCATTGCCGCCGGCGTCGCGACAGGTTTCTTACTTACAGGAGCACAGCACGATGACGATCGCCACCCCAGCCGGCCTGGAGATTTCCGCCGAGATCAAGCCCGGATACGAAGCCATCTTGAGCCCCGAGGCCCTCGACCTGGTTGCGAAGCTGTCGCGCGCCTTCGAGCCGCGTCGCCAGGAATTGCTCGCCGCCCGCGCCGAGCGTGCACGCCGTCTCGATGCGGGTGAACGTCCCGACTTCCTGCGCGAGACCGCCCACATCCGCGACGGCGACTGGACCATCGCGCCGATCCCGAAGGCGCTGGAATGCCGCCGCGTCGAGATCACCGGCCCGGTCGAGCGCAAGATGGTCATCAACGCCCTGAACTCGGGCGCGGACAGCTACATGACCGACTTCGAGGATTCGAACACGCCGAATTGGGACAACCAGATCACCGGCCAGATCAATATGCGCGACGCCGTGCGCCGCACGATCTCGCTCGAACAGAACGGCAAGACCTACCAATTGAACGACAAGGTCGCGACCCTGGTCGTGCGCCCGCGCGGCTGGCATCTCGACGAGAAGCACGTGCTGGTGGACGGCAAGCGCGTCTCGGGCGGCATCTTCGACTTCGCGCTGTTCATGGTCCATAACGCCAAGGAACAGCTGGCGCGCGGCGCCGGGCCGTATTTCTACCTGCCGAAAATGGAATCGCACCTGGAAGCGCGCCTGTGGAACGACATCTTCGTGATGACCCAGGAAGCGCTCGGCCTGCCGCGCGGCACCATCAAGGCGACCGTGCTGATCGAGACCATCCTGGCGGCTTTCGAGATGGACGAAATCCTGTACGAGCTGCGCGAACACAGCGCCGGCCTGAACGCCGGCCGCTGGGACTACATCTTCTCGTGCATCAAGAAGTTCAAGCTGGATAAGGAGTTCTGCCTGGCCGACCGCGCCAGGGTGACCATGACGGCGCCCTTCATGCGAGCCTATGCGCTGTTGCTGCTCAAGACCTGCCACAAGCGCAATGCGCCGGCGATCGGCGGCATGTCGGCCCTGATCCCGATCAAGAACGACCCGGCCAGGAACGAGGTCGCGATGGGCGGCGTGCGCAACGACAAGGCGCGCGACGCCACCGACGGCTACGACGGCGGCTGGGTCGCCCATCCGGGCCTGGTGGACCTGGCGATGACGGAATTCGTGAAGGTGCTGGGCGACCGGCCGAACCAGATCGGCAAGCAGCGGCCTGACGTGAACGTGTCCGCCGGCGAACTGCTCGACTTCAAGCCGGAGACGCCGATCACGGAAGAGGGCCTGCGCTACAACATCAACGTCGGCATCCACTACCTCGGCGCCTGGCTGGCGGGCAATGGCTGCGTGCCGATCCACAACCTGATGGAAGACGCCGCGACCGCCGAGATCAGCCGCTCGCAGGTGTGGCAGTGGATCCGTACGCCGAAGGGCGTGCTGGAAGACGGCCGCAAGGTGACTGCCGACATGGTGCGCGCGATGATTCCGGAAGAGCTGGCCAAGGTGAAGGGCGTGGTGGCGAACGGGGACAACCCTAGCTATGCGCGGGCGGCGGAGATCTTCGAACAGATGTCGACGTCGGATACGTTTGCGGAGTTCCTCACGCTTCCTTTGTACGAGGAGATTTGATCCTCCGGGCCTATATATGCGGCCCCTTTTTTGTAGCGTGGACGGCTTCGCCGTCCGCGCGTTCAACTACACGGTGAATTGACGCACATCGTCCACTCCCACGCTGGTTGGACGCGCGGTCGGCAGAGCCGACCACCCTACGAATCCATCACGAAGCCGGTCAGAACACATTCTTCCACTCGCGCAGCGCCGCGAACGCCTCGACCGGCGCCGCCCCTTCCTGAAGGCGCCCGGCATCGACCAGGCTCTTGACGATCCCCGGCTCCGTATACCGCAGGAAGGGATTCGTCCCCCGTTCCAGCCCGATGGTCGACGGCACCGTCGGCAGCCGCGTCCCGCGCCGCTGCGTGGCGTCGCGCATCCGCAGCGCCAGCCCCTGGTTGTCCGGCTCCACCGCCTGCGCGAAGGTCAGGTTCGACACCGTATATTCGTGCGCGCAATACACCAGCGTATCGTCCTGCAGCGCCGCCAATTTACCCAGCGAATCCGCCATCTGCTGCGGCGTGCCTTCGAAGAGCCGGCCGCAGCCGCCCGCGAACAGGGTATCGCCGCAGAACAGCCAGTGTTCGCCCGGTGTCACGCGCACGTAGGCAATGTGCCCTAAAGTATGTCCGGGCACCTCGAGCACCTCGAGCTCCAGGTCGAGCCCATCGACCCGCACCCGGGCGCCTTCATCCAGCGCATGCGTGACGAAGCGGATGCCGTCGTTGCGCGGTCCGTAGACCGGCACCGCCCACTCGGAAAGCAGGGCGGCGACGCCCCCGATATGGTCAGCATGATGATGGGTGAGTAAAATGCAGCTTAGTGTCAGTCCATGCGCACGCAGCGCATCACGGACCGGCCCGGCATCGCCCGGATCGACGACGGCGGCGTTCACCCCATCGTGAATGACCCACAGGTAGTTGTCGTTGAATGCGGGAACGGTGAGAACGGAAAGAGTCTGGCGCTGAGAAGTCGTCATGGAGTTGTGAAACCAAGGGATGGAATGGACGCGGCATCCGAAAAATCCATTATAGCGCTCGACCTCTGGCTGCAATCGCCGGCGGGCGCCTACGTGCGCGCCTTCGAGCAAGCCTGCCTGGACGAATTGACGGCCGACATCTTCGGCTTCAATGCGCTGCAGATCGGCGTGCCGCAACTCGACGCGCTCGCCGCCAACCGCATGCCCAACAAATGGCAGGCCGCCACCCGTACCTCGACGTCGAACGAACTCGCCTTCGCCGCCGGCGGCAAGCAGATCGCGGTCGCCCTCGATTTCGAGGAGCTGCCCTTCGCCTCGCACAGCATGGACCTGATCGTGCTGCCGCACGTGCTCGAGTTCGCCCAGGAGCCGCACCAGGTCTTGCGCGAAGTCGAACGGGTGCTGATTCCGGAAGGGCAGGTGATCATCTGCGGCTTCAATCCGGCCAGCCTGTGGGGCATGCGCCAGGGCGTAGGCAAGGTCACGAATAACGGCTACCTGCCGGCCTCCGGCGAGTTCATCTCTATGCCGCGGCTGAAGGACTGGTTAAAATTGCTGAATCTCGGCGTCACGCGCAGCCACTTCGGCTGTTACGCGCCGCCGTGCCGGACAGCCCACTGGCTGAGCCGGTTCTCGATGATGGAGTCGGCCGGCCGGCGCTGGTGGCCCTACCTGGGCGCCGTGTACGTGGTCCACGCCATCAAGCGGGTCAAGGGCATGCACATCATCGGACCTGCATGGAACAAGAAAACGAGCAAGCGTCCGCAGGCGGTGCCGGCGGCGAACAGAGAATGAGCGAAACCAATACCAAGGCAAACAGCGCGACCACGGTCGAAATCTTCACCGACGGCGCCTGCAAGGGCAATCCGGGCGCGGGCGGCTGGGGCGCGCTCCTCGTCTCGAACGGCCACGAGAAGGAAATCTTCGGCGGCGAGCCGAACACCACCAACAACCGCATGGAATTGCGCGCGGTGATCGAGGCCCTGGGCGTGCTGAACCGTCCCTGCCAGGTGGTGCTGCACACCGACAGCCAGTACGTGCAGAAGGGGATCTCGGAATGGATCCACGGCTGGAAGGCGCGCGGCTGGAAGACCTCGACCAGGGAACCCGTCAAGAACGACGACCTGTGGAAGGCGCTCGACCTGGCCCAGCAGCAGCATGCGGTCGAATGGCGCTGGGTGCGCGGCCACAACGGCCATCCAGGCAACGAGCGGGCCGACGTGCTGGCCAACCGCGGCGCGGCCTCGGTGCGCCGCTAAGGCGTTTTTCGGTCCCGCAGTTTGTTATACTGCGGGCCGCTCTAACTCATTCGTATTCCCATGCGCCAGATTGTCCTCGATACCGAAACCACCGGCCTGAATCCCCGCACGGGCGACCGCATCATCGAAGTCGGCTGCGTCGAGATCTTCAATCGCAAGCTGACCGGGAATAACTTCCACCGCTACATCAATCCCGAGCGCGATTCGGACGAGGCGGCGCTGGCGGTCCACGGCCTGACCACCGAATTCCTGAGCGACAAGCCGAAGTTCCACGAGATCGCCGAGGAGCTGCGCGCCTTCGTGCAGGGCGCCGAGATCATCATCCACAACGCGCCCTTCGACCTGGGCTTCCTGAACCACGAGTTCCAGCGCCTCGGCCTGCCGCCCTTCACCGAGCACTGCAGCGGCGTGATCGACACCCTGGTGCAAGCCAAGGAGCTGCACCCGGGCAAGCGCAACTCGCTGGACGCGCTGTGCGACCGCTACGAAATCTCGAACGCCCACCGCAAGCTGCACGGCGCGCTGCTGGACTCGGAGCTGCTGGCCGACGTCTACCTCGCGATGACGCGCGGCCAGAACAGCCTGAGCATGGACGTCGCGGTCGAGACGACCAGCGTCGGCGAACTGGTCGATGCCGGCCCGCTGGGGGAGATCATCGTGGTCGCTGCCAGCGGCGACGAGCTCGCCGCACACGACGACGTGCTGGCTGGACTCGACAAGAATGTGAAAGGGCAGTGTATCTGGCGCAGTTACTCTTCACAGGGGTGAGGGTCTGTGGCATAATACGCCTCGCTTCGGGAGGTTAGCTCAGGGGTAGAGCACTGCATTCACACTGCAGGGGTCGCAAGTTCGAAACTTGCACTTCCCACCAGGATTCAGAGAAAGGCGCTGCCTGCGTATGCGGGCAGCGCCTTTTTTCATATTCCCGTCATACTTGCTCCGTAGAATCAAACGATTCTCCCGTTCACGTTTCAAACATGGTAGCGGAACGCATCTTCGCCAAGACTGACAAGGGCCGCGCCGAGGTCATCGGCCGTGGCGCCGGCTTGAGTGCACGCCAGCGCACCGTGCTGATCATGGTCGATGGCCGCAAGACCTGCGGCGCCCTGATGCAGGCGATGGCCGCGCCCGCCCTGCTGCCGATTCTCGATGAACTCGCGGCGCTGGAGCTCATTGCGCCCACCGGCCCGGCGGCGCCCGCCGTGCCCGCCGCTCCCGCCATCGACCTGCAGACCATGGCGCAGGCAAAAGCCATGATGATCGGCTCGGCCGAGGTCTGCCTGGGGCTGCTGGCAGCCGAAGTGGTGCGCCAGGTCGAGGGCGCGCAGGACGAGGAGCAGCTGCTGCGCGCGCTCGGGCACTGGCACATGGCGATGCAGGCGTCCAAGCGCGGGCGCGAGATCGCGCTGACCCAGCTGGCGTCGATCAAGTCCTGCCTGCGCCAGTCGCCCCAAGCGCTTCCTCCAAGTCCTGCGTAATCGGTTACGCGTACAGCGTCTTGTCTCGGACCTGGACGATCTGGTCCGGCGGCCACTGCGCTCCCATGTGAAAGTCGTGCGACACCACGCGGCTGCCGACGCGCAGCTGGCCCCAGCGCAAGGGCCTGGAGTCCGGCAGCGCCGTGCACCAGACGACGCCGCGGCGGCGAAGGCGGCCAAGCTGCGGGCGCGTAAGGGGATGGGCGCTTACGAAATTTCATCATCCACGAAAGTGGTCCAGCCACTTGTGTTCGGAGGGGAGCTCTGCTATGGTCCCCCGATCGGTCATCGTACCACTGGAGAGACATGCATTCGTTCCGTGGTGCGCCGGCCTGTCTCCCCACGATCGGAACGCTATGAAACGGTTGTTCGCTGCCTTGCTGCTGTTGTCGAGTCTTGCCATCGCCCACGCCCAGGAGCGCGTCGAGAAATGGGGCGTGTACGAGGTGGTCCTGAAGGGCGCCGACGCCGGCAATCCCTTCATCGATCTCGAACTTGGCGCCACCTTCACGCAGGGCAGTGAAAGCTATGCGCCCGAGGGCTTCTATGACGGCGACGGCACCTACCGCATCCGCTTCATGCCGCCCAGCGCCGGCCAGTGGCGCTGGGTCACGCGCAGCAACCATCCGGACCTCGACGGCAAGAAGGGTGCTTTTGTCGCCGTGGAAGGCAAGAACAAGGGCCCGGTGCGGGTCGCCAACGTGCACCACTTCGCACACGCCGACGGCACGCCGTTTCGCCCCTTCGGCACCACGATCTACGAGTGGGCCTTCCAGCCTGAAGCGAAGAAGCGGCAGACGCTCGAGACGCTGCGCAAGACCGCCTTCAACAAGGCGCGCATGCTGGCCGTCCCGCCCTACAAGCCGTATTACCTGAGCGGCGCCACCAGGCTCACCGACTTTCCCTTCGTCGGCAGCTCGCGCGCCGACTTCGACTTCTCGCGCTTCAACCCGGTCTACTTCCGCAACCTCGAACGCGACGTGCAGCGCCTGTCTGACCTCGGCATCCAGGTCGACCTGATCCTGTTCCGCCCCTACGACAAGGGCCAGTGGGGCTTCGACACCACCAGCGACGCCGTCAACCAGCGCTTCGTGCGCTACATGGTGGCGCGCTTCGCGGCATACCAGAACATCTGGTGGAGCATGGCGAACGAGAACAGCTACATCAAGCACCTGGGCGACGAGGACTTCGACCGCTACTTCCAGATCGTGCAGAAACACGACCCCTACGGCCACCTGCGCTCGATCCACAATGCCGACCGCATCTACGACTACAACAAGCCCTGGGTCACCCACGTCAGCCTGCAGTACTACAACGCGGTGAAGGTGTTCGGCGTGTCGCCGCTGCTGCGCGACATCTACCGCAAGCCCATCGTGCACGACGAGATCAACTACGAGGGCAACTCGGCCAGCCGCTGGGGCGAGCTGAGCGGCGAAGAATTGACGCGCCGCTTCTGGATCGCGCTGACCGGCGGCGCCTATGCGACCCACGGCGAGATCCTCGACAACGGCTGGATCGGCGGCGGCGGCTACCTGGCCGGCGCCAGCCCCGAGCGCATCGCCTTCCTGCGCACCATCGTCGAAGCCGGCCCGAAGGAGGGCCTCAAACCCATCGACCAGCTGTTCGTGATGAACACGGCCGGCAAGGCCGGCGAATACTACCTGATGTACTTCGGCGACGAGCGCCCCAGCGAATGGCGCTTCGAGCTGCCGGTGGGCGAACTGCGTAGCGGCATGCAGTTCAAGGTCGACGTCATCGACACCTGGAACATGACCATCACGCCGGTCGCCGGCACTTTCTCGATCGGCGAACTGACGCGCTACCGCGTCGCCGACCAGGACAAGCGCAGCGTCGCGCTGCCGGGCAAGCCCTACATGGCCCTGCGCATCCAGCGCGTCGGCGCCATGCCCGCCGGCCCCAGGGCGCCCGTGCCCGGCGCCGTCGCCGACGACTAATCTTCGAACCGGACTGCCCATGCATATCGCTTTCGTACGCGGCGCCTTGATGGCCGCTTCTCTCTGCCTGCCTTCCCTGGCATGCGCCGACACCCTGCGCTTCGATTTCACGGCCCGGCCGGCGCCCGGCGCGGTCCAGGTCAAGTGGAATGACCGTGGCGGCGCGCCGCTCTACGACGAGGCGGCCGGCTTCGGCTTCGTCGAGCGCACCGGCGCCTTGCCGGCGCGCCCGGTGCACGTGAAGGAGATCCGCAGCGACGGCCGGGGCTTCGTCATCAGCGAGCCGGTGTTCGAGGCCGAGAAGGGCTTCGAGAAGGACCACTACAACCACTACGGCATGGCCTTCCGCATCAAGGCCGCGCCGGGCGCCTACGCGATCCGCGTGCGGACGACCTCAAGCCTGGACGACACCATCGTCTCGGTCACCGGCATGCAGGCCAGCCGCCTGGGCCCGGGCACCTTCTGGGACGCCGCCAGCCTGCTGCCGAACCGCACCAGCGTGTCCACGCAGGGCAGGCAGTGGAGCTATCGCTACGTGAACGGGCGCGGCTTCATCGACATCGAGATCGAGCCGAAACGGCCGAATACGCCGGTGGGCATCGAGGAGATCGTGCTCGAGCCGATCGCCGCGCAGGCGCGCGCCGGGAACGAGCTGCCGACCATCTTCACCCTGGGCGATTCGACCGTCAAATCGTACACCTTCGATGAAGCGCCGATGAGCGGCTGGGGCCAGGTCTTCGACAAGCTGTTCGACCCGCGCAAGGTGCGCGTGCTGAACTACGCGATGGGCGGCCGCTCCTTCCGCAATGCGTACGCGGAGGGACGCCTGAACGACCTCCTGATGACGGGCCGCGTTGGCGACGTGGTGATGATCCAGTTCGGCCACAACGACGAAAGCCTGGACGAGACGCGCCGCTTCGGACGCGGCGCGACCGAGGCCATGTACGAGCGCTTGATCGTCGATGTCTACCTGCCGGCGATCCGCGCGCGCGGCATGGTCCCGGTGTTCGTCACGCCGATGTCGCGCGTGAAGGGCGATGCCAAGCCGGGCGAGACCTACGTGAACTCGTTCAGCAAGCGGCGCTTCCCGGACCTGATGAAAAAGCTCGGCGCCGCACACGGCGTGCCTGTGCTCGACCTGAATGCGCTCAGCGTCGACTATTACAACCGCAGCGGGGCCGAGACGATCACGCCGATGGTGATGGCGATCGAGGCCGGCGAGACGCCGGGCAAGACCAACGACGGCAGCTACGCCAACGGCCACCCGGCCAACAAGATCGACGGCACCCACTTCCGCGAATCGATGTCGAAGCAGTATGCGCGCATGGTCGCCACCGAGATCGCGCGCCTCGCGGTCGAAGGCGACAAGGTGGCATCGACCATCGCCGCCCAGTTCAAGCCCGAAGTGCAGTCCGCGATCACTGCGGGCGACTGGTCGGCGATCCACCCCGAGATCGCGCGCGACATCACGGGCGGCGAGGGCGCCTACTACCGCGACCAGTTCGAAAAGCTGATCCAGCTCGGCGCCCTGCGCAAGGACGCGCAAGGCATGGTCCATCCGCGGCAGGCCATGCGCACGCGCGAGTTCGCGGCCGCCTTGAAGACCGTGATGCGCCTGCCCGCGCACGCGCACGCGCCCGACGGCCGGCCCGACGCCCCGCTGACGCGCGAAGTCATGGGCGCCATGCTGCTCGACGCCTACCAGGCCAAGTTCAGCACGAAGCCGAAGTACATGACCGACTACAACGGCAAGACGATGGTGCCGGGCGCGCCGGGCTACGACCCCAACCTCGACAGCGGCGCGCAGGGCGCGATGTACTATCCGCTGGTGGCGTGGGAGCGCCTGGCCGACACAGGCGCGGTGTCGGCGCCCTACGCCGCCAAGCTGAAGGAAGCCTACGCGCTGGGCCTGATCCGGTCCGAAGCCGGCATTGCGCGCGGCCGCATGGTCAACGGCAACGTGCTGGAACCGGCTGCCTTGGTGAGCCGGGCAAAGGCGGCCAAGGCCCTGTACTTCATGTGGGTGCTGGCGCAGCCGCCGAAGGCGGAAAACGATCACTAAGGTGGCAGGGGATATATCCGGCGGATGATATTGATATATCTCAACGGTTAGTGCATAATAAGCGCATCGGGAGGTTAGCTCAGGGGTAGAGCACTGCATTCACACTGCAGGGGTCGCAAGTTCGAAACTTGCACTTCCCACCAGAATACGGAAAAGCCCGCAAACAGCGATGTTTGCGGGCTTTTTTACTTCTCGCGTCGAGGGCCGCGCACCGGGCGCGGCCTTGGGGAATCATTTGGCGGCCTGCCCCTCGCGCAGCCAGCCGAACAGCACCGCCATCATGAACGGCCCCACGAACAGCCCGATCACGCCCATGGTCGACACGCCGCCCAGCAGGCCGAACAGCACCGCCAGGAAGGGCAGGTTGACCCGGTGTCCGATCAGCTTCGGACGGATGAACTTGTCGACCATGAACAGTTCCACCGCGCCCCAGGTGAACAGGCCCAGCGCCGCGCCCGCGTTGCCCTGGCCGAGCAGCAGCAGCGACACCATGGTGAACGACAGCGGCGCGCCGCCCGGGATCAGGGCCAGGTAGCCGGTGATCACGCCCAGCAGGGCCGGCGCCGGCGCGCCCGCGATCGCGTAGGCCACGCCCAGCACGATCCCTTCCAGCACCGCGATCGAGCACAGGCCGAGCGCCGTGCCGCGCACCGACAGCGGCAGGATGGCGCGCAGCTTGCCGTAGTGGGCCGGCAGCAGGCGCGCGCCGGCGCCGTCGACATAGCGCACCACCGTCGGGCCGTGCAGGTAGAGCACGAACAGGGTGAGCAAGGTCAGGAACAGGTACAGAGCATTGGCCAGGATCGCCGAACCCCACAGGCGCGCCGCACCGGTCAGCTGGGGCATCACGTCGCCCAGGGTCGACTGGATCAGGGCGTTCAGGCCGCCCGGCACCGCCAGGTGTTCCTTCCACCATTCCAGCACCCGTTCCGCCACCACCGGCAGCGCGGCCAGCCAGCCGGGCGGCGCGATGCCGACCTCGTTCAGGCGCGCCAGCAGGTGGCGCAGGCCGACCAGCTCGTTGCCGAGGGCTTTCACCAAGAGCAGCGAGGGACCGAAGAAACCGATCACGAGGAGCAGCAGCATCACGCTGGCGCTGGCCATGCGCGGCAGGCCGCGCGCCTGCAGGCGCAGGTGCAGCGGCCAGGTGATCACGGCCAGCAGGCCGGCCCAGGCCAGCGAGGAAACGAAGTGCTGCAGCAGCAGCGCGAGGGCGATGGCGAAGGCCACCGGCAAGACGTAGGAGGAAGCGCGCATCCTGGAGCGGTCCCGGTCTAGCTGCGCACGGGGGCGGAAGCGGAGGCGGACGCGGAGAGCGGCGCCGCGATGGCGCCAGCGGCGACGCCGGTCGCCGGAAGGAGGAGGAGACGCTTCATGGTTCGGATACCTTATTCGTTGTTCGCAAGCGACGGCAAGTGTGCCGTATTTTACGATGGGAAAGAATAAAGCATCCGGCTCCTTCGGGAAAAGCGTCAATTCCCGAACGACTTGTTCCGAAAAATGGAAGCGACAAACCCGCGCGCGGCGGGACCGGGGGCGACGCAGGCTCAGCCGTGCAGATCGTCGTCCTTGAGTGTGCCGTTGACGTACAGGCGCAGCAGGATGGCGACCGGCGGCGGGATCATGACACCGGTCTCGAAGCGGCTGCCGCTGGACTGGGTGACGCCGAAGCGGCTCCAGAACTTTTCCTGGCTCTCGCGCTTGCGGATGCGCAGGCGGCGCAGTTCGTGCGGCGCGGCCGGCCAGCCGGCGTTCTGCGCCGCGGTTTCCGGCGCCAGATCCATGCCCAGTTCTCCATCCATCATCTTGCCCGCCATGTTGTACTTCCCTTCGTTCGAACGTTGCGTGATTGGTTTGCGGTCGGCTGCTCGCCTCATTTATCGCACCAAGGCCTTGATCGTAATCGGAAAGGTAGGCGGCAAGGCTCACGAAAAATCACAGTGGGCCTCTTTTCGACAAACCTTCTTTGGAAGCAGTCGACAGGAACGCAGCAGCACCGCCCGGCGTGAACTCGGGTATCATCGAATAGTTTCCTTTTGACATTAATAGTCGGTCCAATGCATACCAAGCTCGATCGGGGCGGCGCCGTGCTGGCGCGCGCCGTCAACCTCGCCAACTGCGGGCTGGTGGTGCTCGACGCCGCCCAGGAGATCGTGCTGTGGAGTGCCTGGATGGTGCCGCGCGCCGGCTATGCCGCGGCGCGGGTGCAGGGACGCCCGCTCACCGACGTCTTCCCCGAACTGCGCGGCTCGCGGGTCGAGGCGGCGGTGCTGGCGGCGCTGACCCAGCAGGTCGGCGCCACCATCCCGGCATCGCAGGAGCCGTCGCCGTTCCCGCTGCGCGAAGCCGGCAGCTTCGACGGCGCCCGGCTCGACCAGGCGGTCACGGTGACGCCCTTCGCCGAA
The DNA here is from genome assembly GCF_021044825.1 of Massilia phyllostachyos. Classification (GTDB taxonomy): domain Bacteria; phylum Pseudomonadota; class Gammaproteobacteria; order Burkholderiales; family Burkholderiaceae_D; genus Telluria; species Telluria phyllostachyos. Next base: position 637,009 of record NZ_JAJNOC010000002.1, read on the forward strand.
GGCGGTGAGCGCTTCTGCCTGATCGAGATCCGCGACGTCAGCGGCACCCTGGACCGCGAACGGCGCCTGCTCGACCATGCCGAATCGCTGCGTGCCCGCTCCTAGGTGGACGGCCTGACCGGCATCGCCAACCGCCGCCACTTCGATGTCGCGCTCGACCGCGAGCTGCGCCGCGCCCTGCGTCACGGCAGCGCGCTGGCGCTGCTCCTGATGGACATCGATTCCTTCAAGGCCTACAACGACCACTTCGGCCACCAGGAAGGCGATGCCTGCCTGACCCGGGTCGCGCAAGCGCTGGCGGGCATGCTCAAGCGTCCCGGCGACGTCGCGGCGCGCTATGGCGGCGAAGAGTTCGCGGCGATCCTGCCCGACACCACGCTCGAGCAGGCGCGCGCCGTCGCCAACGCGATCCGCCTGCACATCGCCGGATTGAATTTGCCGCACGCACCCGGCGCGCTGCGCCCGCACGTCACATTGAGCATCGGGGTGGCGGCTTTCGACGGTGCCGCGCCTGGCCTGCCGGCCGAACCGGCGGCGCTGATCGAGGCCGCCGACCGGGCGCTGTACGCCGCCAAGCGCGGCGGGCGCGACCGCGTGGCGGCGCACGGCGACGCACATTGAACCTTCCGAACAGAATTGCCGTGAGGTAATATAGGCGGACGCACCTGGCGCCGGCGCCTCGTGTACACTCGGCGTGCCCGCGCGCCGCGACACCGGTGCGCCCCATGAGGAAGGATGCAGACATGTTTCGACTGCCATGCTGACCGGCTACTACGAACCCACGCTGGTGCTGCTCTCGATCCTGGTCGCGATGTTCGGGTCCTACACGGCGCTGAGCCTAGCGATGCGGGTCAAGGCGTCGCAGGGACTGGCCCCGCATGCCTGGATGGCCGGCGGCGCCTTCGCCATGGGCAGCGGCATCTGGGCCATGCACTTCATCGGCATGCTGGCCCTGCGCCTGCCGATCCCGCTCGGCTACGATCCCGCCATCACCTTCGTCTCCTGGCTGCTGCCGGTGGTGGTGTCCGGCCTGGCGTTGTGGCAGGTACGCCACCGCGAGATCGGCGGGCGCCACCTGGCCTGGGGCGCGCTGCTGATGGGCCTGGGCATCGACGCCATGCACTATACCGGCATGGCCGGCATGCGCATGGACCCGGGCATCGCCTACGATCCCTGGCTGTTCCTGGCCTCGGTGGCGATCGCGATTGGCGCCTCGGCCGGGGCGCTGTGGATCCTGTTTCGCCTGAACGAGAACCTGCTGCACCCGCGCCTGCTGCAGCTGGGCGCGGCGGTGGTGATGGGCGGGGCCATCGCCGGCATGCACTACACCGGCATGGCCGCGGCCCACTTCGAGGCCGGCAGCATCTGCCGCGCGGCGAACGACGGCGTCAACCAGGACCACCTGGCGATCCTGGTGGCGGTCGCGACCTGCGCGGTGCTCTCGATCGCGCTGCTGTCAGCCATCTTCGACACCCGCCTGGAGCACCGCAACCGCACGCTGGCCGCCTCGCTGGAAACCGCCGCCGAACGCCAGGTACTGTACCTGCGCGAACAGAAGGCGCGGCTCGAGGCCGAGAACATCAGCCAGCTGAAGGATGAGTTCCTGGCCACGCTGTCGCACGAGCTGCGCACGCCACTGAATGCCATGCTGGGCTGGTCGCAGTTGCTGCTGCAGGGCGCGCGCGACGAGGCCATGCTGCGCCGCGGGCTCGAGACCATCGAGCGCAACGCGCGCGCTCAGTCCCAGCTGATCGAGGACATGCTGGACATGAGCCGCTTGATCGCCGGCAAGGTGCGGGTCGAGCTGCGCGCCGTGATGCCGCTCGACTTCGTCGATGCCGCGCTCGAGACGGCGCGCCCGGCCGCGCTGGCCAAGGGCGTCGCGCTGTCGGCCGCCGTGACCAACGGCGAAGGCGCCGGCCCGGTGCTGGGCGACCCGGCGCGGATGCAGCAGGTGATGACCAACCTGGTGTCGAACGCGGTCAAGTTCACCGGAAGCGGAGGGAGCGTCGTCGTGACGGTGCGCCTCGACGGCGGCGAGGTCGCGATCGACGTCGCCGACAGCGGCGTCGGCATCGACCCGGATTTCCTGCCCTTCGTGTTCGACCGCTTCCGCCAGGCCGATTCCTCCTCCGCGCGGCGCCACGGCGGCCTCGGTCTGGGGCTGGCGATCGCGCGCCAGCTGGTGCAGCTGCAGGGCGGCCGCATCACCGTGGCCAGCCCCGGCATCGGGCGCGGCGCCACTTTCACGCTGCACCTGCCGCTGCACGTCGCGGATGCCGCCGATGCCGCGGATGCGCCGGCCGCGCCGACCGCGGCGCCGCGCTGCGCGGGGCTGCAAGGCGAGCTGGCCGGCCTGACGGTGCTGGTGGTGGAAGACGAATGCGATTCGCTGGAGCTGGTGCAGCAGGTGCTGTCGACCACCGGCGTGCGCATCGTGTGCGCCGGATGCGGCGAGGATGCGCTGCGCGCCGTCGAACGCGAACGGCCGGACCTCGTGGTCAGCGACATCGGCATGCCGCTGATGGACGGTTTCGACCTGATCCGCCGCGTGCGTGCGCTGGCCGACCCGCAGCTGGCCGGCGTGCCGGCGCTCGCGCTGACCGCCTTTTCGCGGCGCGAGGACGAGCAGCGCGCGCGGGAGGCGGGCTTCGACGGCTTCATGGCCAAGCCGCTCAGTCCCCGGGCGCTGCTGGAGGCGGTGGTGGCGCTGGCGCGCAGGCGCGCGACGGTGGGTGAATAGGATTACGGCGCGGCCGCCTGCCAGTACATGTCCGGCAGCACCACCTGCAGCTTCATGCCGCAGTCGGCGCCGCCCGGCGCCACGTCCTCGACGATGACGCCGCGGTTGCGTCCCGATTCCTTGCCCTTGTAGAGCGCGCGGTCGGCCAGCGCGATCGCCTGTTCCCAGCCCAGGCCCGCATCCGGGGTCACGGGCAGCGACACCGCGCCGGCGGTGGCGCTGACCTGCACCGCGCTGCCGTCTTCCAGCACCACCGGCGCCGCCGCGATCGCGTTCAGGATGCGCTGCACCAGCAGCGGACGCTGGGCCGGGACCACGCCCGGCGAATACACCAGGAATTCCTCGCCGCCCCAGCGCAGCACCATGTCCGACTCGCGCACCGCCTCGTTCAGGCGGCGCCCGACCTCGACCAGCACCGCGTCGCCGGCGGCGTGGCCGTGCTGGTCGTTGATGCGCTTGAAATGGTCGATGTCGAGCAGGGTGAAGCAGTCGCCGCCGGGCGGCGGCTGCTCGCGCATGCGGTCCGCGAACGAACGCCGGTTGTACAGGCCGGTGAGCGGGTCGTGCGCCGAGCGGTGCGCCAGTTCGGCGTTCAGCTGCGCCAGGCGCAGGCCGGTTGCGCGCGAGCGCCGGTACAGCACGAACACCACCGCCGCCAGCGACAGGGCCAGCAGCGCGCCGGCGGTGGCCAGCCAGGAGCGCAGCTTGCGGTTGCTGATCTCGGCGTCCTTGGCGGCGTTCTCGTGGCGCAGGCGCTCGATCTGGGCCGCGCGCTGCTTGGCGTTGAACTGTTCGTTGAGCGCGGCGAAGGCCTTGTCGCGCCGTTCGGTGGAGAGGGATTCCTGGATCTTCTCGCGCTCGCGCACGGTCTGCAGCGCCTGGCGATACAGACCGGCCTGTTCCAGCGCAGCTGCTTTCTCGTCGAGCAGGCTGGACAAGCTCACCATGGAGCCGGCCTTGCGCATGTCTTCGGCGATGCGGTCGATATGGGCGGCGCCTTCCTGCACCTTGCCCTGCCCGAACAGGGCGAAGCCGAGGTTGGCCCAGGAAACCTGGATGATGGCGCCATCCTTGACCTGCTCGGCCATCGCGATGGCGGCGCGTGCCGACTGCTCGGCCTCGACGTAGCGGTGTTCCCTCAGCCAGGCGTCGGCGATATTGCCGTGCACGCTCGCCTGCAGCCAGCGCAGGTCGTTCTCGCGCGCCAGCGCCAGCGCGCGCCCGAAGGCGGCGTGGGCCTGGCCCAGCTGCCCCAGCCCGACGTAGGCGCGGCCATCCATGAAGTGCATCGCCGCTTCGACCCGCGGCGGCACGGGGACGTTGCGAGGGTCGGCGCGCGCCGCGCGGTAGCTGGCGGTGATGTCGAGCGCCTTGGCCGGATCGCCGCCGTTCACGTACAGGCGCGCCAGGGCCAGGCGCAGGTCCGATTCGCGCGGGCTCCACAGCAAGGGATGGCGCTGCACGATTTCGAGGCTGCGCAGGTAGTGGGCCAGGGCGCGGTCGTGCTGCCCGGTCATGTTGTAGATCGAACCGTAGGCGATTTCGGAATTGGCGTCGAACTCCGCATTGCCGAGCCCCTTGTACTCGCTGACGAGCATTTCCAGCAGGGCCATCGCGGCAGCCGGATCGTTGTCGTTCAGGCGCCGTGCGACCTGTCCCAGGCGCGCGAGCGCCAGGTCGGCCGTGTCGTTCTGGCTGGTCGCAAGCTGGACCAGGCGCTCGTCGATCGCATAGGCCTCCGGCATCTGGCCCGCGTCGACATGGGTGCGGCGCAGCAGGCGCAAGTACTTGAACAGGAGCGGGTAGGGGGCGCCGTTCTCGAAACGCGGCGCTTCCTGCAGCAGCAGGGTGCGCGCCTCGCGCGTATTGCGGTTGGCAAGCTGGTCGAGTTCGCGCAGGCGCAATTGCGCCGGATGCGAGGCCGCGACCGCCGCACCTGGGCGCTCCTGGCCCGGGCTTACTGCCGCCAAGGCCGGCTGGGTACTTGCCAGCGCCAATAGCAGCACATGGCAAGCTCGACGCAATGCATTGGTTCCGGAGGGAGAGGGCGATAGAAGACGCATGCGTGACCAGTACGCGGCGGAATGCCGACACCCAATCGATTATGTTCTGTTGATTTACGGAAATCAAGCGATTGAAATTATCAGTCGGTATTGACGTTTCACATGCGCAACGGCGTGGTTTTTTCTTTAAAACTAAGGAAATCTTCCTGTTTCATGACTTTGCTTTGATTCCAAACAACTTTCTGGTGATAATGTTACGCCTGCAGTTTGCAAGGCGGCAGTAGCGGCGAATCCGGTTCCACGGCCTACGTCGGTTCACAAGCCGGCGTCGGCCGCAACACAACAGCGCCCACGAGACGCGGAGCCATACTATTTTTGATTGGAGAACCAGCAGTGAGTCTTTTCAGAACCAAAAACCTCGACACGATGGTAGCGGCGGCCCAGAAGCCGGGCGGCCTCAAGAAAGTACTGGGCCCGTTCGACCTCGTCCTGATGGGCATCGGCGCCATCATCGGCACCGGGATCTTCGTGCTCACCGGCACCGGCGCCGTCACCGCGGGCCCGGCCCTGACCCTCTCCTTCATCGTGGCCGCGCTGGCCTGCGGCTTCGCCGCGCTGTGCTATGCCGAGTTCGCTTCCAGCGTGCCGGTGGCCGGCTCGATCTATACCTACAGCTACTTCACCCTCGGTGAAATCGTGGCCTGGATGATCGGCTGGGACCTGCTGCTCGAATACGGCCTGGCGACCTCCACCGTCGCGGTGGGCTGGTCGGGCTACTTCCAGTCCCTGCTCAAGGGCATCGGCGTGGTATTGCCGGAAGCGCTGCGCGCCGCCCCCGGCGCCCAGCCCGGCGTGAACACCCTGTTCAACCTGCCGGCCTTCCTGATCATGATCTTCCTGACCTGGATCCTGTCGATGGGCGTGCGTGAATCGGCGCGCCTGAACAACATCATGGTGATCATCAAGACCGGCGTCGTGATCCTGTTCATCGTGGTCGGCGTCAACTACGTCAAGCCGGAAAACTGGCAGCCCTTCATGCCGTTCGGCTTCGGCAGCGTGATGAGCGCCGCCGCGCTGGTGTTCTTCGCCTTCATCGGCTTCGACGCCGTGACCTCGGCCGCCGAGGAAGTCAAGAATCCGGCTAAGGATCTGCCGATCGGCATCATCGGTTCGCTGGCGGTCTGCACCATCCTGTACGTGATCGTGGCCGCCATCATGACCGGCATCGTGCCGTTCCCGAACTTCAAGGGCGTCGACCACCCGGTCTCGCTGGCCCTGCAGTACGCCGGCCAGGACTGGGTCGCCGGCTTCGTCGACCTCGCCGCCATCCTCGGCATGAGCACCGTGATGCTGGTGATGGCCTACGGCCAGACCCGCATCCTGTTCGCGATGTCGCGCGACGGCCTGCTGCCCGCCAAGCTGTCCGAAGTGCACCCGAAATACGGCACCCCGTACTTCGCCACCTGGATGGTCGGCATCGTGTTCGGCCTGATCGCCGCCGTGGTCCCGCTCGACGTGCTGGCCGAGCTGGTCAACATCGGCACCCTGGCCGCGTTCTCGCTGGTGTCGGTCGCCGTGATCATCCTGCGTAAAAAACGTCCGGACCTGCACCGCGCCTTCCGCTGCCCGGGCGTGCCGGTGATCCCGGCGCTGGCCGTGATCTTCTGCCTGGCGCTGATGTCCTTCCTGAGCTGGCACACCTGGGTCGCCTTCGTGATCTGGCTGGCGATTGGCCTGGTGGTCTACTTCATGTATGCGCGCCAGCGTTCGCTGCTGAACAAGGCTTGATGTACCAGCGGCCAACGCCGCTCGTATGAACTGCGCCCGCTCCCTCCAAAAGGGGGCGGGCGTTGTCGTTTCATGGCGCCGTGGTAAGCTCGAACTCCCAACAGCAGCGGAGAATTTTTCATGAGCGCCATCGTGCTCGGCAAGGGCGACGCCCTGCTCATCGTCGACATGCAGAACGACTTCCTGCCCGGCGGCAGCCTGGGCGTGCCGGAAGGCGACCGCGTGATCGACCCGATCAACACCCTCATCGAACTGTATGCCGGACGCGGCCTGCCGGTCTACGCCTCGCGCGACTGGCACCCGGGCGACCATTGCTCGTTTTCCGCCCAGGGCGGGCCGTGGCCGCCGCACTGCGTCGCCGATACCGCCGGCGCCGCGTTTTCGAACGCGCTGCGCCTGCCCGAGAACGCCATCGTTGTCTCGAAGGCCGTCACCGCGGCCGAGGATGCCTACTCCGCCTTCAACGGCACCGGCCTGGCGCGCGCCATGCTGGCCGAGGGCATCAACCGCGTGACGGTGTGCGGGCTGGCCACCGACTACTGCGTGCTAAATACCGTCCTCGACGGCATCGAGGCCGGCTTCGAGATCCTGCTGGCACTGGAAGGCACGCGCGCGGTCGAGGTCACGGCGGGCGACGGCGACCGCGCGATCGCGCGCATGCTCACGCGCGGCGCGGTGCCGGTGCGGCTCTCCAGCGGCGGCCTGGTGGGCGACCTGTCGCTCGGCGCCTTGCCCTGAATCGGCCACGCTTGCCGCGCGGTATGCGCGGCAACGCACGGTGGCGCCCCGCCGGGCTCCATTAGGCTGTCCCCTCCATGCGCACAGCTTCAGGAGGAACCAGGATGGCGACCGTCGGCGATTTTCTACTCGAACGTCTGCACCAGTGGGGGGTGCGGCGCATCTTCGGCTATCCCGGCGACGGCATCAACGGCATCATGGCCGCGCTCGGACGGCGCGAGGGCAAGGACGATGACCTCGAATTCATCCAGACCCGGCATGAGGAGATGGCGGCCTTCATGGCCTGCGCCCATGCCAAGTTCACCGGCGAGGTCGGCGTTTGCCTGGCGACTTCGGGACCGGGCGCGGTCCACCTGCTGAACGGCCTGTATGACGCCAAGCTCGACCACCAGCCGGTGGTCGCCATCGTGGGCCAGCAAAAGCGCAGTGCGCTCGGCGCCAACTACCAGCAGGAGATCGACCTGATGGCGCTGTTCAAGGACGTGGCCGGCGAGTACGTGCAGATGGCCACCACGGCGGAGCAGGTGCGCCACCTGGTCGACCGCGCGCTGCGCATCGCAAAGAGCGAGCGCTGCGTCACCTGCATCATCGTGCCCAACGACCTGCAGGAAGAAGACGCGGTCCCGATGCCGCCGCGCGAGCACGGCAATACCTTCTCGGGCGTCGGCGCGCCGACGACCGCCCCGGTGCCGCCGCAGGAGGCGCTGGCGGAAGCCGCCGCCATCCTCGACGCCGGCAACAGGGTCGCGATCCTGGCCGGCGCCGGCGCGCACGGCGCCGAGGACGAACTGGTCGAGGTGGCCGAACTGCTCGGCGCCGGCGTGGCCAAGGCCCTGCTGGGCAAGGCGGTCATCGCCGACGACCTGCCGTTCGTGACCGGCTCGATCGGCATCATCGGAACCAAAGCCAGCAACGAGATGATGGAGGAATGCGACACCCTCCTGATGGTCGGTTCGAGCTTTCCCTACGCCGAATTCCTGCCGCCGGAAGGGCAGGCGCGCGGGGTGCAGATCGATATCGACGGGCGCATGCTGAGCCTGCGCTATCCGATGGAGAGCAACCTGGTGGGCGATGCGAAAGCGACGCTGCGCGCCCTGATCCCGCATTTGCAGCGCAAGACCGACCAAAGCTGGCGTGAACGGATCGAAGCCAAGGTCGCAGACTCCTGGCGCGTGCTCGGCGAAAAGGCGATGGAGCCGGCCAAGCCGGTGAATCCCCAGCGCGTGTTCACCGAACTGTCGCCGCGCCTGCCCGACGACGTGATCCTCGCGGCCGATTCCGGATCGGCGGCGGCCTGGTATGCGCTTGACCTGCGCATCCGGCGCGGCATGCTGGCCTCGCTCTCGGGCGGACTGGCCACCATGGGTTCGGCCGTGCCCTACGCGCTGGCGGCCAAGCTGGCGCACCCGGACCGGCCCGTCATCGCCCTGGCCGGCGACGGCGCCATGCAGATGAACGGCATCAACGGCCTGATGTCGGTCGCCTGGCACCGCGGACGCTGGACCAATCCGACCTTCATCGTGCTGGTGCTGAACAACCGCGACCTGAACTTTGTCACTTGGGAGCAGCGCGGCAACGAGGGCGAGCCGAAGTACGAGCCGTCGCAGCAGCTGCCCGATTTCTCGTATGCCGAGTATGCGCGCCTGCTCGGCATCGACGGCGAGCGGGTCGAGGACCCGGAAGCGCTCGGCGCCGCCTGGGAGCGCGCCCTGACTAGCAGCCGGCCCTACGTGCTCGAAGTCGTGGTCGACCCGAACATCCCGCCGCTGCCGCCGCACACGGTCGAACAGCAGAAGGCGCGATACGAAGAGGCGATCGCGAAGGGCGACGAGGAAGCGGCGGAGGTGCGGCGCGGCGCGCAGGCCCAATCTTGACTTGGAGGCAAGGGATTCACTGTCCCGGTTTTGTTACTTTGTAATCCCTTTCTTACATTCACTCAGCGCGCGAGCCGATGTCGAGGAACTGGCCCAGTCCGGATAATGTTGCTTATCGTCCTACCAGACCAACAAAAGTTGAGACAAATGAATTCGATGCTGTTAGCCGACGCAGCCGCGGCCACCGCCGCGGCCCGCACCCATGGGGGCGCCGCGGTCACCCCGGAGCGCGCCAGGCACCTGTACTTCGCGCTGTACGAGAATCCGCAGGCCGATCCCGAGGAAGCGCGCGCCTATGTCGCCGACCAGATCGCCGCCGTGCAGGACCTGCCGGCCGATTTGCCGCCGACCGTAGCCGGCCTGCAGGCCTGGGTCCAGGAACGCACCGACGCCGTCGGTCGTCAATACCGCGACTACCTCGCGGCGCGCAAGAACGGCGCGCCGCGCCGCTATTTCTCCTGCCGCGCGCATGCGCTGTACTTCATCAAGTCGGTCGCGCCGACCAAGCTGGTCGACGGCGCCTGGCTGTACGGCTTGCTGAAGCACTGGGACAACCCGGCCTACCATGAGCTGATCAAGACCTATCTGGAAGAACTGGGCGAGGGCGCGCCGAGCAAGAACCACGTCACCATCTACCGCAAGCTCCTCGCGACCCACGGCTGCGAAGGCTGGGAAAACCTGGGCGAGGAACACTTCGTGCAGGGCGCGCTGCAACTGGCGCTGGGCCACCACGCCGACCACTTCCTGCCCGAAGTCATCGGCTACAACCTCGGCTACGAACAGCTGCCGCTGCATCTGCTCATCACCTCCTACGAGCTGAACGAGTTCGGCATCGATCCGTATTACTTCACCCTGCACGTCACGGTGGACAACGCCGCCAGCGGCCACGCCCAGAAGGCGGTCCAGGCGCTCGAGGGCCTGATGCCGCGCGTCGGCGACCGCGATGCCTTCTACCAGCGCGTGCTGGACGGCTACCGCCTGAACGAGCTGGGCGCGAGCACCACTTCCGTGATCGCCGAATTCGACCTGCAGCAGGAACTGGTCGACATCCTCGCCGCCAAGAGCGGCGTCGGCAAGAACATGCACTCGGATTACTGCCGCGTCGCGGGCCGCTCGGTCAACGACTGGCTGGGCGACCCGGCGCGCATCCCGGACTTCCTGGCGGCGCTGGAAAAGGCCGGCTGGATCCAGCGCGGCGAAGAGGTCGAGCACAGCCGCTTCTGGCGCCTGGTCCACGGCGACAAGGCCGAGATGTTCGGCGTGTTCAGCGCCTACGAACTGCAGGTGCTGCGCGACTGGATCACCTCCAAGCCGGACGGCTCGCGCGCGCAGGAGCCGCGCACCATGACCTGGCGCGCACGCCAGCGCACCCTCGACAACCTGGGCCAGCATGCGGACCGCAGCGCCGACTTCCCGGAGCGCGGCCTGATCCGCCGCCATCCGCGCCTCGAGTCGCAGGACAACGAGCTGCGCCTGCTGGAAGAGCAGGTCGCCAGCGCGGCCGGCAAGGGGGAAGCGATGGAGCTGCTGGGCAGCCTGATGTCGCCCGAGATCCACCACACGGCGGTGGGTCTGATGGCCACCCGCATGTACACGCGCCTGTTCGACGCTTGAGCAGGGGCGGGCAACAAGGTTTTCCGCGTCCTTCCCAGACGAAGGACGCGTTCACTATTACGACAAGGATCTATTCGTGCAAATCCTGGAACAACGCTTCCTGCGCGGACCGAACGTCCACGCCGACTCGCCCTGCCTGCTCAGCGTGGTCGACCTGCAAGACCTGTATGGACGCTCTTCGAAAGACATCCCCGGCTTCAACGACGCGCTGTTGCAAGCGCTGCCTTCGCTGCACGGCCAGCTGCTGCCCAGCGGCCAGCGCGGCGGCTTCGCCCAGCGCCTGCGCGAAGGCACCTATCTCGGCCGCGTGATCGAGCAGGTGACGCTCGACCTGCAAACGCAAGCCGGCGCGCCCGCCAGCTACGGCCGCACCCGCCCGGTGCTCGGCCACACGGGCCAGTTCCGCATCGTGGTCGCCTACCAGTCCGAGAAACTGGTGCAGCCCGCCTTCGAGCTGGCGGTCGACCTGGTCGGCGCACTGGCGCGCGGCGAAGCCTTCGAGCTGGCGCCGCGCCTCGACGAACTGCGCGCGATCGCGGCGCGCTACGCGATCGGCACCAGCACCGCCTCGGTGCTGGCCGCCGCCCACGAACGCGGCATCCCGACCCAGCGCATCACCGAGGACGCCAACCTGTTCCTGCTCGGCTGGGGCGCCAGGCAGAAGCGCCTGCAGGCCACCACCACCGGCGACACCAGTTTCATCGCAGTGAAGATTGCGAGCGACAAGCAGCTCACCAAGGCCCTGCTGAAGGAAGCCGGCGTGCCGGTGCCGGAAGGCGCGGTCGTGACCAAGCTCGAAGACGCCCAGCGCGCGGCCGCGCGCCTGAAGGCGCCGTGCACCATCAAGCCGCTCGACGGCAACCAGGGCAAGGGCGTCACCGTCGATTGCCGCACCCCGGACGACATCGCGCGCGGCTTCGCGTTTGCGCGCGAGTACGGGCGCAAGATCATCGTCGAACGCTTCGTCGAGGGCCGCGACTACCGCGTGCTGGTGGCCAACGGTGACGTCGCCGCAGCGTCGTGCCGGCGGCCGGCCCACGTGGTCGGCGACGGCGTCTCCACGGTACGCGAACTGGTCGGGCGCGAGAACCAGAATCCGGCGCGCGGCGCGGGCCACACGAACATCCTGACGAAGATCGCGCTGGACGAGCACGCGGCCGACGTCCTGGCGAAGCAGGGCTTCGACTTCGACAGCGTTTTGCCCGTCGGCGTCGCGGCCGAACTGCGCGGCAACGCCAACCTGTCCACCGGCGGCACCGCCGAGGACGTGACCGACCTGCTGCCGGAATCGACGCGCCAGCTGTGCGTGCGCGCGGCCGCCAAGATCGGCCTCGACGTGGCCGGCATCGACATCGTCTGCCGCGACATCGCGCTGCCGCTCGACGCCCAGCGCGGCGCCGTCATCGAGGTCAACGCGGCGCCCGGCATCCGCATGCACCAGTACCCCAGCGCCGGCGAAGCGCGCGACGCCGGCGCGGCCATCGTGCAGGGGCTGATGGGCGATTCGGACGGCCGCATCCCGACCATCGCCGTCACCGGCACCAATGGCAAGACCACCACGACCCTGCTGATCGCGCACACCGTGCGCATGGCCGGCAAGCTGACCGGCGTGACCACCACCGAAGGCGTGTTCATCGACGGCAAGCAGATCGCCAAGGGCGACTGCACCGGCTACTGGTCGGCGCGCACCGTGCTGGGTTCGCCCGACGTCGAGTTCGCGGTGCTGGAGACGGCGCGCGGCGGCATCCTCAAGCGCGGCCTGGCGTTCGACCGCTGCGACGTCGGGGTGGTGCTGAACATCGCCGCCGACCACCTCGGCCTCGATGGCGTCGACACGGTGGAAGACCTGGCCCAGGTGAAGGCGGTGATCGCGCAATCGGCCTCGAAGGCGGCGGTGCTCAACGCCGAGGACCCGCTGTGCGTGGCGATGGCGCGCCGCGTCAAGCCCGAGACCGAAGTCGTGTACTTCTCGATGGATGCGGAGAACCCGGTGTTCCTGCAGCACCTGGAAGACGGCGGCCGCGGCGTCTACCTGCAGGACAATGCGATCGTGGTGGCCGACGAAAACCTGCACCAGGAACTGCTGCGGGTGGAGAGCATGCCGGTCGCCTTCGGCGGCCGCGCGCGCTTCAATATCGCCAACAGCCTGGCCGCGGCGGCCGCGCTGATGGCCTCGGGCTTCAGCAATCTGCAGATCGCGACCGGCCTGTCGACCTTCGTCTCGAACGGCAAGACCAATCCGCTGCGCACCAATATGTTCGACATCCGCGGCGTGACCGTGATCGTCGACTACGCCCACAACCCGGCCGCCTACCGCGCGATGGCCGAGATGGCGCGCGCGCTGCTGCCGGGCCAGCTGGTCGGCATCGTCACCGCGCCGGGCGACCGCCGCGATGAAGACCTGCTGGAAGTGGGGCGGGTGTGCGGCGAGCGCTTCGACGAGCTGGTGGTGTACGAATCGCAGAGCCGCGGCCGCGAGATCGGCGAGGCGGTCGACCTGATCCTGGAGGGCGCCGAGGCGGCGGCGGGGATCAGCGATACGCTGCACCGGGTGATCGAGGTGGGCGACGCGATCCGCCACGGCCTGTCGCTGTGCCGGCCGGGGGACGTGCTGGTGTTTGCCTGCGGTTCGTCGCTGCAGGTGTTCGTGGATGCGCTGCGGGTCAACGATCCGGAAAGCGCCGACCTGGTAGCAGCCCAGGTGTAGGATGGGCCTGGGCGGCCCACCCTACGGAAATGCGGTACCGGGTCGATCAGAAGAAGAATTTGAGCGCCAGCGTCCAGACATCTTCCTTGGCGCCGCTTTCCTTCTTCTTGCCGAAGCGTTCGTATTCCGCCGTCACCACCGTATTCGGTGTGATCGAATATTGCAGGCCGAACGCGCCATACGCGCCCGTGTCGTTCTTCCTGACCAGCGGCGCCGCCGGCAGCGCCGCGATCGGCAGGATCTCGCGCCGGCTCTTCGCCACCCCCACCTTGCCATACACCGACAGCTTCTCGGTCAGCGGCACGGTCGGCTTCACCGCGATGTACAGGCCGTAGCCCTTCTTGAAATCGATCCCGCCGGCTTCCAGCGCCAGTTTGTTGGTGAACTCGTAGCCGCCGAACAGCTTCGGGCTGGCCTTGCTGCCGCCGCCGCTGTAGTCGACCAGGCCGACACCGAGGCCGGCATAGGCTTGCGGCGCGGTGCGCGGGGCGTCGGGCTCCGGGGCGGCGGGGGCCATGGCATGCGCGAGACCCGCGAGTGCATAGCCCGAGACGAGGACAGCCAACGATTTGCGCATGCGTCTTCCTTCCAATCCTTCATTGAACCGAATTCTGAATCGGCAAGGTAACAGCTGAGCAGAAGGAAGGAAATATCAATTTGTAACGAAATGCAATAAGTTGGCCTTATTGACACATATGCATGCCGGCTTTTAAGTCATCTCTAAGTAAAAATGCCCCGCAAGCGGGGCATTCGAGATGACGGCCGAGGAAAGCGTCAGACCGCTTCCGCCTCGATCTTGCGCGCCAGTTCGGGGCGGGTCGGGCGCAGCGCTTCGGTCAGCTCCGAAATCGTGGTCCCGCAACCGAACACCAGCACGTCGCCCGGCTGGCACAGCGACAGGCCATGCTGGATCGCGCGGTGCGACGGCAGGACCACGCTCAGGGTGTCCTGCGGGATCTTGCCGAGCTGGGCGCCGCGCACCAGCAGGGACGCGGTCTCGCCCTCGGCGCGGCCGCGGTTCTCGGTCTCGAACACCACCAGGTCGTCGAAGCCGGCGGCGCAGACGCGGCCGATGTCGATCAGGTCGGCGTCGCGGCGGTCGCCCGGCGCCGCCACCACCCCGACCAGGCGCCCGGCGCTCATCGCGCGCGCGCTTTCGGCCAGGGCCGCGTAGGCGGCGCAGTTGTGGGCGTAGTCAACGATCACGGTCACGCCGTCGACGTCGAACACGTTCGAGCGCATCGGATTGTGCTTGGCGTCCGAGACGAAGCTGCGCAGGCCGGCCGCGATCTCGAGGTTGCCGAAGCCGTGGGCGGTCAGCGCGCCGGCCGCGGCCAGGGCGTTGGCGATGTTGTAGCGCGCCGCGCCGCCGAGCGAGACCGGCATGTCGCGCGCGTCCAGCAGCGCTTCGTGGCGCGCGCCGTTGGCCAGCACCAGCGTGCTGTCCTGCAGGTAGACGGCGCGGCCGCCGTTCTCCAGGTGGCGCAGCAGGGTCGGGTTGTCGGGGTCGAGCGAGAAATAGATGATCTCGACGCCGTCGCGCAAGTAGCCGGCCATCGCCACGCAGTAGTCGTCCTCGGCGTTGAGCACCACCGCGCGCGCGGCCTGCTTCGCCACCACGGCCTTGACCCTGGCCAGGTCGTCGAGGGTGTCGACGCCGTCCAGACCCAGGTGGTCGCTGGAGACATTCAGCACCACCGAGACGTCGACCCGGTCATAGGCCAGGCCGCGCTTGAGGATGCCGCCGCGCGCGGTCTCCAGCACCGCGAAGTCGACGCTTGGATCGGCCAGCACGCTCCTGGCCGAGTGGTAGCCGGTGCAGTCGCCCTTCATGGTCGGCATGCCGTCGACGTACACGCCTTCGGTGGTGGTGACGCCGGTATGCAGGCCTGCCATGCGCGTCGCGTGCGCGATCAGCAGCGAGGTCGTGGTCTTGCCGTTGGTGCCGGTGACCGCCACCGTCGGGATGCGGCCGTCGGACTCGCCGAACAGGGCGTCGACGATGGCGGCGCCGGCGTCGCGCGGCGTGCCGCGGCTCGGGTACTGGTGCATGCGGATGCCGGGAGCGGCATTGACTTCGATGATGCCGCCGCGCTGCTCGCGCAGCGGTTTCGAGATGTCCTGGCACACGATGTCGATGCCGGCGACGTCCAGGCCGATGGTCCGCGCGGCGCGGATGCAGATGTCGCGCGTTTCTTCCGGCAGCAGGTCGGTCACGTCCTCGGCGGTGCCGCCGGTGGACAGGTTGGCGTTGCCGCGCAGGTCGGCGCCCAGGCCGAGCGACAGTACGGTGTCGAGGGTATAGCCCTGCTTGGGCAGGGCTTCCTCGGCCAGCGCGTCCAGCGGGATCCTGGTCAGGATGTTGGTGTGGCCTTCGCCGCGCGCCGGGTTGCGGTTCTCGATCTCGACCAGCTCGCGAATGGTCTTGTGGCCGTCGCCCGTCACGCACGGCGGCCGGCGCCACGAGGCGGCGGCGATCTTCTTGCCCGTGACCAGCACGCGGTAGTCGCGTCCGGCCAGGTGCTCTTCGACGATCACGTGGCGGCCGTGCTTGCGCGCGTGGGCAAAGGCGCGCGCCACTTCTTCCGGCGTGGCGCAGTTGGTGGTGACACCCTTGCCCTGGTTGGCGTCGAGCGGTTTGACGCAAGCCGGCCCGCGCAGGCGCTTCGCCACGCGCAGGGCTTCGGCTTCGGAACTGACGGTGGCGCCGCCCGGGACCGGCACGCCGGCCTGCTCGAGCAGGGCCTTGGTCAGCTGCTTGTCGCTGGCGATGCCGACCGCGATCGAATTGGTGGCGCCGGTGATGGTCGCCTGCAAGCGTTTCTGGCGGCTGCCCCAGCCCAGCTGGAACAGGTTCGCTTCCTCGGTCAGGCGCAGCGCCGGGATGCCGCGCCGGATCGCCGCCTGCACCACGGCGCCGGTCGAGGTGCCGATCGCATGGCGTTCGGCCAGCTCGTGCAGGCGCGCCACGGCTTCGGGCAGGTCGAAGGGACGGTCTTCGGCCGCCGCCCGCACCAGCGCCAGGCCGGTGCGCAGCGCTTCCTCGGCCACCTGTTCGATCGCATAGCCGCACACGACGCGGCGCACGCGCGGTTCGCCCAGCACGGCGAGGGTCGCGCCACCGCTGCCGGCGGCGCCGGCCAGGCGCTGCAGCTCCATCACGACCGGCTCCAGCGCTTCGACCAGCATGGCTTCGTCGGCCAGGCGGACCGCGGCGTCCGGCGCCAGGCCGGGGAGGAGGGCGAACAGGCGGGCGGCGAAGCCGGGGGTCTTGACGGCGCCGTCTTCGACCACCGCCATCAGGCAGGGAGTGTCGGCATAGAGATTCGGGCCGCGCAGCAGGCGTTTTTCAGTGAGTTTCATTGGATCGGGTTCCGTTTCGTGACATGTTCCAGAAAGTCGAGCAGCGGCAGCGGCAGGCCCTTCCCGGGCGCGGTGGCGTCGGTCGGCAGGCGATAGCTCGAGCCGGCCGGCAGCAGGTGCAGGCGCACGTCGATCAGTTCCGGGGTGTCGCGGTCCTTGATGTCGGCCACGTTGGTGATCATGGTGCGGCCGTCGACGATGGTGACGGCGCCCTGGCCCAGCACCTCGATGCCGACGCCGCGCTCGACCACCAGCGCGGTGTCTTCGTCGATGCCGATGCCCTGCAGGTAGGGATTCTGGGCCACCACGGTCAGCAGGCGCGAGAGGCGCTGGCGTTCCGAGAAGTGCTGGTCGATCACTACCCGCTGCAGCAGGCCCAGGCCGGCCGCCAGGCTGACCGAGCCTTTCTCGGGGTGCAGTTCGACTCGGCCCTGGGCCAGCATGTGGCCCGACATCGCCGAGGCGCCGGCGCTGGTGCCGCCGATGGTGGCGCCGCGGGTCTTGAGCGCGATGTGCATCTCGGCGTCGAGCGCGGTGCCGCCCAGCAGGGCCAGCAGGCGCTTCTGGTCGCCGCCGGTCATGAAGATGCCGTCGGCCTCGGCCACCTGGCGCACGAATTCCTCGCTGTTGGCTTCCTGGCGGCTGCTCAGTTCGAGGTGGCTGCGGCGCTCAACGCCGAGGTTGCCGAAGGCGTCGTCGTACATGCTCCACATATCGTCGGGCACCGTGCTGGCCGCGGTGATCACCACGATGTTGGCATCCTTGCCGCCGGACAGCTCGACGAAGCGCGACAGGATCTCCATGTCGTGCTTGCGGTCTTCATGGCCGCCGATGATGACGAGGTGGCCGTTCTTCTGCTGTTGTGCAGGTTCGCTCATTGTCGCGCTCATTGTCGTTTTATCGTTGGGTCATTTTGGAAAGGGGGAGGGCCTTGTTGGCGAAGGCGCAGGCCTCGGTCTTCGTCACGCCGATCAGGCCGACGTCGACATCGTTCGGGAACAATTCGACGCCGCGCCTGAGCGCTTCCTCGAGCGCCATGCCGTGCTCGAGCCAGCCGTAGACGGTGCGCGCCAGCAGGTGGCGCACGATGTGTTCGCCGATGCCGGTGGCCGCGATCGCGCCCAGCGTGCCGGCGTAGAAGCCGCTGCCGACCATCGGGCTGTCGCCGACGCGGCCCAGCAGGCGCGGGGCCGAGCCGCCGGTGGAGCAGGCGACGGCGAAGGCGCCGTCGGGGCCGCGCACCACCGCGCCCACGGTGTCGCAGGCGCTCGATGCGGGCAGCTGCAGCGGCGTCTTGTAGTTCCAGAAGCGCTCGAACAGGCGGTTGTCGATGCCGGGCATGAGCGGCACCGAGCCGGCCAGTTCGCGCATCAGCTGGCGGTGCGCGTTGCGCTGGCGCTCCGAGACCGGTGCGGAACCCGGCATGCCGAGGCTGCGCGCGAACTGCTGGGCGCCTTCGCCGGCCAGCGCCACGTGCGGGGTGTCGGCGACGGCGCGCGCCAGGCGCACCGGATTCTTCACGTCGCGCACGCAGATCACCGAGCCGAGGCGGCCGCGGGTGTCCATGATGGATGCGCACATCTCGATGGTGGCGCCGTCCAGGCCGAGCGTGGCGCCGCTGCCGGCGTTGAAGCGGCCGTCGTCTTCCAGGGTGGCGACGGCGACGATGGCGGCGTCGAGCGCATCGCCGTTCGCTTCCAGTTGTCCCAGAGCGCGGCGCGCCGCCAGGACGCAGCCGTCTTCGTTGTCGGTCGAAGAACCGACGCCGCCGTGCACCACGACGGCGCCGGCTTGTTGAGTGTTGCTCATGTATTCCTGATGATTGTGCGTTGCAATATATTCATCTCCGTTGTCTCGGAGTCAATATCAGGATTATCCGGGTTGCCGCCTGCGCACCATATCGGTGCCCTTGCCGTGCCTGTGTAAGAGCTTGCTTACAGGAGATTTTTTTGGCCCGGATAGAGCAGGGATGCGCCGCGCAAGGCCTGGCGCAGGGCGCGCACCAGTTCCTGCCGCGCCAAGGGGGTGAGATAGCGTCCGACCTGGACCCGCACGCCGCGCGCCTCGATGTCGACCAGGGTGCGCATGCCGCTGTCCGCGAGGCTGATGCGCGCGTGCGCCGGATCGAGGCGCAGCACGCGGCGCCGCGTCCCGTCCGCATGCTCGACCAGCAGGCAGCCGTCCTGCAGGCGGACGCGTTCGTGGTCGAGGGCATGGCGGCTGTAGTGGAGCAGGGCGGCGCCCACCGCCGCCGATTCGACGAGGGCAAAGGCCAGCACCATCCACGCGCCCTGCAAGGTGAAGACCAGCGCGATCCCGAGCGAGGCCGTGCACAGCAGGGCATAGACCAGCAGCGCCTGGCGCGGGCTCAGCGAGCAGTTGCGCTTCATCAGCCATTCGGCCGCCGGCTTGTCGGGTTCGGACGCGTCCATATATGGGGGAGACAAGGTTGTCGATCTGCTTAGCCAAGTTTGCCACAGGCGCGAAAAACGCCTCGCCCGCCGTGTCGGCCGAGGCCGTTATCTGTTACCATGTCGCCCCTTTCAGATACTCGCTTCGTGATAAAGGTTCGTATGGCGCGCGCTTGCGGCGTTGATTTCGGGACGTCCAATTCCACCGTCGGCTGGCTCGCCGGCGACGACTATTCCGCTGCCGGCCAGTCCCTGCTGGTCCTGGAAGACGGCAAGGCGACCCTGCCCTCGGTGGTGTTCTTCAATGCCGACGACGAGCAGGTGAGCTATGGCCGCGCCGCCCTGGCCGAATACCTGGAGGGCTACGAGGGCCGCCTGATGCGCTCGCTGAAAAGCCTGCTCGGCACCAGCCTGATCGACGGCCAGACCGAGGTTGCCGGCCGATCGCTGCCGTTCAAGGCCCTGCTGGGCCAGTTCATCGGCGAAGTCAAGCGCCGCGCCGAGCGCCAGGCCGGACGCGCCTTCGACGCCGTGGTGATGGGGCGGCCGGTGTTCTTCATCGACGAAGACCCGGGCGCCGACCGCCGCGCCCAGGACACGCTGGAAGAGGTGGCGCGCTCGGTGGGGTTCAAGGAGATCGCCTTCCAGTACGAGCCGATCGCCGCCGCCTTCGACTACGAGTCGCGCATCGAGCGCGAAGAGCTGGTCCTGATCGCCGACATCGGCGGCGGCACCTCGGACTTTTCGCTGGTGCGCCTCGGGCCCGGCCGCGCCGGGCGCATCGAACGGCGCGACGACATTCTCGCCAACGGCGGCGTGCACATCGGCGGCACCGACTTCGACAAGTACCTGAGCCTGGCCAGCGTGATGCCGCTGCTTGGCCACGGCTCGAGCATGCTGTCCGGCGCGTCGATCCCGTCCAGCTATTACTTCAACCTCGCCACCTGGCACACGATCAACCAGGCGTACACGCGCAAGAGCATCGCCCAGCTGGCCGACCTGGTGCGCGATGCGAAGGAACCGGCCAAGCTGGCGCGCCTGCAGAAGCTGATCGACGAACGCGCCGGCCACTGGCTGGCGATCCAGGTCGAGGCCGCCAAGATCGGCCTGTCGGCCAGCCCGCAGGTGACGATGGAGCTGGACCGCCTGGCGCCGCCCGAGTCCTTGACCGTCACCCGCGAAGCGTTCGAGGCGGCGATCGCCGGCCTGGTCGACCAGGTCGGCGCCACCGTAACCCGCCTGGTCAGCGAAGCGGGCGTGGAACCGGACGCGATCGACACGGTCTTCTTTACCGGCGGCTCGAGCGGCGTCGGCCTGCTGCGCGAACGCATCGCCGGCCTGCTGCCGATGGCGCGCAAGGTCGAGGGCGACCTGTTCGGCAGCATCGGCGCCGGCCTGGCGCTCGACGCGCTGCGGCGCTTTGGTTAACTGTTGGAGATGCGAGGACACCCATGAGTGTATTTGAACGTCCGATCGTGATGCTCGACTTCGAGACCACCGGCCTGTCGCCCGAGGCGGGCGACCGCATCACCGAAGTCGCCGCGCTGCGCATCGTCGGCGGCGAAATCCGCGAACGCTACGTTTCGCTGGTCAACTGCGGCGTGCGGATTCCCTCCTTCATTACCCAGCTGACCGGCATCACCCAGGACATGGTCGATTCCGCGCCGCCGAACCAGAAAGTGGTGGCGGAGCTGCTCGACTTCATCGGCGGCGATACCCTGGCCGCCCACAACGCCAGCTTCGACGAGAAGTTCCTGAAGGCCGAGGGCTGGCGCATCGGCCGCCCCACCGGGCACTGCGGCCTGGTCTGCTCGCTGAAGCTGGCGCGCCGCCTGTTCCCGCGCCTGCCCAGCTACAAGCTCGGCAATCTCTCCAGCAGCCTCGGCATTGCCTTCCGCGGCACCGCCCACCGGGCCGAGGCCGACGCCGAGGTCGCCGCCGAGGTGCTGCTGCACGCGGCGCGCCACCTGGGCCGCAGCCACGGCCTGGAGCAGGTCGCGCCCGACCTGCTGGTCTCGGTGAACAAGCTGGCCGCGGCCAAGGTCACGGTCTTCCTGGACAAGTACGCCGCCGTCGAGCGCGAACGCCGCCTGTCGGCTGCCTGAACCGCTTCTTCCCCCGCGCATCCGCGCGAGAACGGCACGCTTGCGCGGACGCAAACCGCGCGCGTGTCGCCCCCTTAAACTTTTAACAACGGCGGGACATCTGCGTTCCACCGGGGTCACCGTTGCCGGCGTCGTCGCGTCTTGCCGTGTATCGTCACGCGCGTCCGGTTGGAGGGGGAGGGATGAGTCGCCAGAATGCCGCCCGCGAGGGCTACGATGTCTTCCTGTGGTTCCATCCGGCCGCGGTGCGGGGCAATCCCTATGCCCAGTTCAATCTCGGCCTGCTGTACAAGCAGGGCCTGGCGGTCGAACGCGACGATGCCTATGCGCTCAAGTGGATCGGGCGCGCCGCCGAAAAGGGCCTGGCCGCGGCCCAGAACCACCTCGGCGCCATGTACAGCAAGGGCCAGGGTGCGCCGCGCAGCGACGATCTCGCCGCCTGGTGGTTCGCGCGCGCCGCCGGCCAGGGCGACCCCTCGGCGCAGCAGAACCTCGGTCTCCTCTACCGCAAGGGGCGCGGCGTGCCGCAGTCGCACGACGTCGCCTTCGGCTGGTTCTACCGCGCGGCCGAGCAGGGCCTGGCCAGCGCCGAACACCTGCTCGGCGAGTGCTACGCGCAGGGCCTGGGCGTGCCGGTCTCGCATCCGCTGGCGATGGCGTGGTTCCGCAAGGCCGCGCGCCAGGGCCACATGGGCGCCCAGCGCAGCCTGGCCCTGATGTACCGGCGCGGCGACGGCGTCGAGGCCGACGACGCCCAGGCCCTGTGCTGGTTCCGCCAGGCGGCCAGCCAGGGCGACCCGGTGTCGCAGCGCTTCCTCGGCCTGGCCTACGCCCAGGGCCAGGGCGTCGCCGCCGACCCGGCGCGCGCCGTCGCCTGGCTCGAGCGCGCCGCGGTGCGCGACGACACCGAGGCCCAGTACGCGCTCGCCACCCTGCTGGCGGCCGGGCACGGCTCCGGCGACGACGAGCGCGCCCTGAGCTGGTTCGTGCGCGCGGCGGGGCGCGGCCACGTCCAGGCCCAGTACTGCGCCGGGGTCATGTATTCGCTCGGACGCGGCGCCGCGCGCGACCCCGAGCGCGCCCACGAATGGACGCTGCGCGCGGCCGAGCAGGGCGCGCCCAACGCCCAGTTCAGCCTCGGCGTCATGTTCGCGCGCGGCGAAGGCGTGGCGCGCGACGAGGCGCGGGCCGCCGAGTGGTACCTGCGCGCGGCCCGGCAGGGCGACGCTAGCGCCCAGAACAACCTCGGCGTCCTGTACGCCAACGGCCAGGGCGTGCCGCACGACGACACCCTCGCCACCTACTGGTACCGCCAGGCGGCCGAGCAGGGCCATGCGCTGGCCCAGTACAACCTGGGCGGCATGGTCGGCAGCGGCCGCGGCGCCGAGCGCGACCCGTTGCGCGCCTATATGTGGATGCTGCTGGCGGCCGGCCAGGATGGCGGCGCGGTGTGCAAGGAGGGCAGGGGTGTGGGAAAGCCCGGCACGGGTGGGCAGTGGGCGCGGGCGCTGGCCAGCCGGGTCCAGGCCGGGCGGCTGCGGCGCGAGGCGCCGGATCAATAGCTGTTTGTCCGCTGCCGGCAGCCGGTTATTTGGCGGCTTCTGCCCGTATGCACGTGGTGAAGCGGAGGCGTGTGCCGGGCTGCCCGACCATAGGCGGCCTCGTCGATTCGCGTTATGATGGCCGTCGGCAATAGCCGACCCCATACATAGAGGGTGTGAAAAAGCGGCCAGGGCAAGGCGCCGAGTCGAAGACAGTACGTTAGTACGGCGAGATGAGGCAAGGCAGCCATGGGCGAATTTTTCGCAGCCTCATCATCGACCGAGAACGACATGACCCTGAGACACGTAACGCTCGTCACCCTGCTGGCCGCGGCCTTCGCCAATCCGGCGCTGGCGCAAACCTGCCCGGCCCCGGCCGGCGGCGCTTCCCTGACCTACCCGGTCGCGAAGAAGCTCGACCAGACCGACAACTACCACGGCACCATGGTGGCCGACCCCTACCGCTGGCTCGAGGACGCGAACAGCGCCGAGACCAAGCAGTGGGTCACCGCGCAGAATGCGGTCACCCAGGCCTACCTCGACCAGATCCCGCAACGCGCGGCGATCCGCGCGCGCCTGACCAAGCTGTGGAACTATGAGCGCTACAGCGTGCCGGGCAAGGAAGGTGGCCAGTACTTCTACTCGCGCAACGACGGCCTGCAGAATCAGTCGGTGCTGTACACCCAGAAGACCCTGACCGACACCCCGCGCGTGCTGCTCGACCCGAACACCATGTCGAGCGACGGCACCGTCGCCCTGGCCGGCCTGGCGGTCAGCCCGGACGGCAAGCTGCTGGCCTACAGCACCGCGGCCTCGGGTTCGGACTGGAACGAGATCCGCGTGCGCGACATCGCCAGCGGCAAGGACATCGAGGACCACGTCAAGTGGGTCAAGTTCTCCAGCACCGCCTGGACCAAGGACGGCAAGGGCTTCTTCTACAGCCGCTACGACGAGCCGAAGGAAGCGACCAAGCTGGCCGACGTCAACTACTTCCAGAAGCTGTACTTCCACCGCATCGGCACCCCGCAAAGCGCGGACACGCTGGTCTACGACCGTCCCGACCAGAAGGAATGGGGCTTCGGCGGCCACACCACCGACGACGGCCGTTACCTGATCATCACCACTACCCGCGGCACCGCGCCGAAGTACCGCGTCTCGTACAAGGACTTGTCGAAGCCCGATTCGAAAGTGGTCGACCTGATCGACAACTTCGACGCGGGCTACGATTTCATCGACAACGTCGGCACCGTGTTCTACTTCAGCACCGACCGCAAGGCGCCGAGAAAACGCATCGTCGCGATCGACGTCAGCAAGCCGCAGGAATCCAACTGGAAGGAGATCGTCGCCGAAAGCGCCGACACCCTCACCGGCGCCGACATCATCGACAACCAGCTGGTGCTCGAGTACCTGAAGGATGCGCGCTCGGTCGTGCGCGTGCATGACCTCAAGGGCAAGCAGGTGCGCGAGATCGCGCTGCCGGGCATCGGCACCGTCGGCGGCCTGTCGGGCAAGCGCGGCGACACCGAAACCTTCTACTCCTTCACCGGCTTCACCACGCCGACCACGATCTACCGCCTGAACATGAAGACCGGCGCGAGCACCGTGTTCCGCCAGCCGAAGGTCGACTTCAACCCGGCGGACTACGAGACCCGCCAGCAGTTCTACACCTCGAAGGACGGCACCAAGGTCCCAATGTTCATCGTCTCGAAGAAGGGCCTGAAGCTCGATGGCCAGAACCCGACCTACCTGTACGGCTACGGCGGCTTCAACATCTCGATGACCCCGGGCTTCTCGCCGGCCAACCTGGCCTGGATGGAGATGGGCGGCGTGTATGTCGTCGCCAACCTGCGCGGCGGCGGCGAATACGGCGAAGCCTGGCACCAGGCCGGCACCAAGCTGCAGAAACAGAACGTGTTCGACGACTTCATCGGCGCGGCCGAGTGGCTGGTGGCGAACAAGGTGACCTCGCCGTCGAAACTGGCGATCGGCGGCGGCTCGAACGGCGGCCTGCTGGTGGGCGCCGCCATGACCCAGCGCCCGGAACTGTTCGGCGCCGCGCTGCCGGCCGTGGGCGTGATGGACATGCTGCGCTTCCACAAATTCACCATCGGCTGGGCCTGGACCTCGGACTACGGCTCGTCGGAAAACCCGGACGAGTTCAAGGCCTTGGTCAAGTACTCGCCGCTGCACAACCTGAAACCGGGCAGCTGCTACCCGGCGACCATGGTGACCACGGCCGACCACGACGACCGCGTGGTGCCGGCGCACAGCTTCAAGTTCGCCGCGGCCGCCCAGGCTGCGCAGGCCGGGGCTGCGCCGATCCTGATCCGCATCGAGACCAAGGCGGGGCATGGGGCGGGCAAGCCGACCACCAAGCAGATCGAGGAAGTGGCGGATCGCTGGGGGTTCCTGGCGCGGGAGTTGAAGGTGGGTGATTCGGCGCCGGTCGCGGCGGGCGGTAGCAAGTAAGTTCCCTTGATTGATATGAAAACGGCCACTCGTAGTTGAGTGGCCGTTTTTTTTGCGTCCGTGGTGTGCGTCGAACTTGGATCCCGGCCTCCGCCGGGATGACGTGCCGCTGTTGCGTGATGAACCGACTGCAGCGGCTTTCTAAGTTATAAGTAAGACCGTCGTACGCGCCACTGGCGCCTACGACTTCCCGCGAAGGCCGGAACCCAAGTGTGCCAGAGCAGCCGTCAGCGCTGCACCACCACCAACAACGCCTTCGCCTCCGTCTTTCCCGCATTCCTGATCACATGATCATGATCCGCCGGATACCTCGCCGTCCCCCCATGCTTGATCTTCTTCTTCTCCACCCCCACCTCCAGCTCGATCGTCCCGGTAATGACCGTCAAATGCTCCTTGGTCCCCGGATCATGCGCCTGCGACGCCATTTCCCCACCGGGCGCCAGGGTGAGTTCATACCATTCATACTTGCCCGCCAGGTCCATCGGCCCCAGGATGCGTAGCGAATAACCTGCATGCGCACCAGGCAGGGTAGGGGTCTCGTGCGGGTCCACCACGCGGATCAGATCCACCGTCCGCACCTCGGACGACAGCAGTTCGCCGATCTCCACCCCGAGCGCATTGGCCAGGCGCCAGGTGATGGCGATGGTCGGATTGGCCTTTTCGCGTTCGATCTGGGACAGCATCGACTTCGACACCCCCGCGATGCGCGACAGGTCTTCCAGGGTCAGGCCGCGCGCCAAGCGCAGGCGCTGTAGCGTGGCGCCAACTTCGGGCGGGGCGTTCTTTGTTAGAGTTTTAGTCATTGCATGAATATGCTTATAGCGTGGCTTGCCAAGTTCATTAGCGAGGGGTAAGATTCAATATATTGAATTTTCGTTCGACATACAGAACTTGGTTTCTTGAATCGAACGAGTCAAACGATACGACATTCGCCAACCGCCGGTCAAGCCGGCTTATGCCAACACCACCAGGGGAGCAACAATGAGCGACCAAGCATTCTATAGCGGCCTGCAATCGAAACTCGAGACGCTGCGCACCGACGGCCTGTTCAAGCCGGAGCGCGTGATCGCTTCGCGCCAGGGTTCGGAAGTGGTCGCGCAAGACGGCCGTACGCTCATCAATATGTGCGCCAACAACTACCTGGGCCTGTCCGGCGACAAGCAGACCTCCGATGCGGCGGCCGCCGCGCTGGAAAAATACGGCTACGGCCTGTCCTCGGTGCGCTTCATCTGCGGCACCCAGACCGTGCACAAGGAACTCGAGCAGAAGCTCTCCGAATTCCTCGGCACCGAAGACACCATCCTGTACGCCGCCGCCTTCGACGCCAACGGCGGCGTGTTCGAGCCGCTGTTCGACGAGAACGACGCGATCATCTCGGACGCCCTGAACCACGCCTCGATCATCGACGGCGTCCGCCTGTGCAAGGCCGCGCGCTACCGCTACGCCAACAACGACATGGCGGACCTGGAAAAGCAGCTGGTCGCGGCCACCGAAGCCGGCAAGCGCCACAAGATCATCGTCACCGACGGCGTGTTCTCGATGGACGGCACCATCGCCCAGCTGGATAGAATCACCGAGTTGGCCGAGAAATACGGCGCCCTGACCATGATCGACGAATCGCACGCCTCCGGCTTCATGGGCAAGACCGGCCGTGGCACCCACGAACACTGCGGCGTGATCGGCAAGATCGACATCATCACCGGCACCCTGGGCAAGGCCCTGGGCGGCGCGATGGGCGGTTTTACCTCCGGCCGCAAGGAAGTCATCGAGACCCTGCGCCAGAAGTCGCGCCCCTACCTGTTCTCGAACACCCTGGCGCCGATGATCGCCGGCGCTTCGCTCGCGGTGCTGGACCGTATCTCGAAATCGACCGAGCTGCGCGACCGCCTGATGGACAACACCGCCTACTTCCGCCAGGAGATCGAGCGCATCGGCTTCACCATCAAGCCGGGCACCCACCCGGTGGTGCCGGTGATGCTGTTCGAAGCGCCGGTCGCGCAGAAATTCGCGGCGCGCATGTTCGAACTCGGCGTGCTGCTGTCGGGCTTCTTCTACCCGGTGGTGCCGATGGGCCAGGCGCGCGTGCGCGTGCAGCTCTCCGCCGCCCACACCCGCGAGCAGCTCGACTTCGTGCTGAAAGCCTTCGAACAAGCCGGCAAAGAGCTGGGCATCCTCAAGAATAATTAAGATTGGATTGGATACATGGAACGCATCCTCATCATCGGCGCCAACGGCCAGATCGGCAGCGAACTCGTGACCGCCCTGGCGGAGCAGCACGGCGCGCGGAACGTCCTCGCCTCGGACATCGGCACGCACAACGTCTACGGCGCGGCGCGCTACACCCAGCTCGACGTGCTGGACAAGGATGGCCTGGGGGCGCTGATCGAGCGCGAGGGCATCACCCAGGTCTACCAACTGGCGGCGCTGCTGTCGGCCACCGGCGAGAAGGCGCCGCTCAAGGCCTGGACCCTGAACATGGACGGCCTGCTGAACATCCTGGAAGTGGCGCGCGAGCGCGGCGAAGCGGGCAAACCGCTGAAGGTGTTCTGGCCTTCGTCGATCGCGGCTTTTGGGCCGAACACCCCGGCCGACCCGGCCCCGCAGTACGCGGTGATGGACCCGACCTCGATCTACGGCATCAGCAAGCTGGCCGGAGAACGCCTGTGCGAGTACTACCACGCCAAGTACGGCGTGGACGTGCGCTCGATCCGCTACCCCGGCATCATCAGCTTCAAGTCGCCTCCGGGCGGCGGCACCACCGACTACGCGATCGCGATCTTCCACAGCGCGCTGAAGGGCGAGACCTACGAGTGCTTCCTGGGCCCGGACACCACGCTGCCGATGATCTACATGCCGGACGCGATCCGCGCCACCATCGAGCTGATGGATGCCCCGGCCGAGAAAATCGCGATCCGTTCCTCGTACAACGTGGCGGGCGTGTCGTTCAACCCGCGCGAACTCGCTGCCGCCATCAAGAAGGCGTTGCCGGAATTCGAGATCGCCTACAAGCCGGACAGCCGCCAGCAGATCGCCGACTCCTGGCCGAAGAGCCTGGACGACGGCCGTGCTACCAGCGACTGGGGCTGGAAGGCACGCATCGGCGTCGAGGAGATGGTCGACAGCATGCTGAAGAACGTCGACGTCGGCGTCGCAGCGTAAGCGTCACAACACAATAATAAAAATCGGATAGTCGAGACAACAAGATGGACATGAGCGTTTTTGATCTGTTCAAGATCGGTATCGGGCCGTCGAGCTCCCACACCGTGGGCCCGATGGTGGCGGCGCGCCGCTTTTTGCTGGAGTGCGGTTCGCTGGACGATGCGGTCGGCGTCGAAGCGCACCTGTATGGTTCGCTGGCGCTGACCGGCGTCGGCCACGCCACCGACAAGGCGGTGATCCTCGGCCTGATGGGCGAAACGCCGCAGGGCGTGGATCCGGACGCGGTCGAGGACAAGCTGGCCGAAGCCGAGATGGATGGGGTGTTGAAGCTGCTGGGCGAGAAGGAAGTCCCGTTCCGGTACAAGACGGGGCTGGTCTGGCACAAGCAGTCGACCCTGCCCGAACACCCGAACGGCATGAAGTTCATTCTCCACCTGAGCGACGGCAGCATCATTGAGCGCATCTATTATTCGGTCGGCGGCGGTTTCATCACCGCGGCCGGCGAGAGCCAGGCGCGCGCGAACGAAGCCCCGTCGACCTCGGTACCGTTCCCCTTCGACACGATGGCCGAGCTGCTGGCGCATGGCCGCACGCACGGCCTGTCGATCCCGCACATGCTGCGCGCGAACGAATTGGTGCGCATGAGCGAAGCGGACCTCGACGGGGGGCTGGATCGCATCTGGCAAGTCATGCGCGACTGCATCGCCCACGGCCTCGTCACCGAGGGCCAGCTGCCGGGTGGCCTGAACGTCAGGCGGCGCGCGGCCAAGCTGTGGAAGCAGGCGCACTGCAACGAGGGCAAGCGCGTCAACGAGCTGCCGCACGACGCGACCCACCACGTGACCCTGTACGCGATGGCGGTCAACGAAGAGAATGCGGCCGGCGGGCGGGTCGTCACGGCGCCGACCAATGGCGCGGCGGGGATCATTCCGGCGGTGCTGCGCTACTATGCCGAGGATTGCCGTCCGAGCGATCCGGTCGGGGGCATCCGCGACTTCCTGCTCACGTCCGCCGCGATCGGCATGCTGTGCAAGAAGAACGCCTCGATCTCGGGCGCCGAGATCGGCTGCCAGGGCGAGGTCGGCGTGGCCTGCGCGATGGCGGCGGCCGGCCTGGTGGCGGCGCTCGGTGGCTCCAACGAGCGCATTGAGAACGCAGCCGAGATTGGGATCGAGCACCACCTGGGCATGACCTGCGACCCGATCGGCGGGCTGGTGCAGATTCCCTGCATCGAGCGTAACGGCATGGGGGCGATCAAGGCGATCACTGCGGCCTCGCTGGCGTTGAAGGGCGACGGCACGCACTTCGTCAGCCTGGATAATGCGATCGAGACGATGCGGCAGACCGGGGCGGATATGCAGGTGAAGTACAAGGAGACTTCGCTGGGTGGGTTGGCGGTGCATGTGGTGACGGTCAACCACGCGGCTTGCTGAGTTGACGTCAACCTGGGTCCCGGCCTGCGCCGGGACGACCTGCCTGGGCAGCTGGCTGCCAGCTTCGTTCCACTAGCCTCAAGACCGTCGTTCCGGCGCAGGCCGGAACCCAGGTTTCGCACCGCAGCCACCACCATTACCTCGCACCGCAGCATACGAACCCCCAGGGCGCTATAATAAAAGTTCAACTTTGGCCCCCACCGGATCCCTTACCGTATGCATTACGTCTCCACCCGCGCAACCAGCGCGTCCGCAGCACGCAATCCCCAGCGTTTCTCCGACATCCTGCTCGCCGGCCTGGCCCCGGATGGCGGCCTGTATTTGCCTGAAATCTATCCGCAGGTGTCGCATGAAGAACTCGACGCCTGGCGCAAGCTGTCCTACGCCGACCTGGCCTACGAAATCCTGCGTAAATTCGCGACCGACATTCCGGACGAAGACCTGCGCGCCCTGACCGCGAAGACCTATACCCCCGAGGTCTACCGCAACGCCCGCACCGACGAAGCGGCCAGCGAGATCACCCCGCTGCGCGTGCTGGAAGAAGGCCCGCACGGCAAGCTGGTGCTGCAGGCGCTGTCCAACGGCCCGACCCTGGCCTTCAAGGACATGGCCATGCAACTGCTGGGCAACCTGTTCGAATACGCGCTGGCGAAGAACAACGATGAGCTGAACATTTTCGGCGCGACCTCCGGCGACACCGGCAGCGCCGCCGAGTACGCGATGCGCGGCAAGCGCGGCGTGCGCGTGTTCATGCTGTCGCCGCACAAGAAGATGAGCGCCTTCCAGACCGCCCAGATGTTCAGCCTGCAGGACCCGAACATCTTCAACATCGCGGTCGAAGGCGTGTTCGACGACTGCCAGGACATGGTGAAGGCGGTCTCGAACGACCTGTCGTTCAAGGCGCGCCACAAAATCGGCACCGTCAATTCGATCAACTGGGCGCGCGTGGTCGCGCAGGTGGTCTACTACTTCCGTGGCTATCTGGCGGCCACCACCAGCAACGACCAGAAGGTCTCGTTCACGGTCCCGTCGGGGAACTTCGGCAATATCTGCGCCGGCCACATCGCGCGCATGATGGGCCTGCCGATCGACCAATTGGTCGCCGCCACCAACGAGAACGACGTGCTTGACGAATTCTTCCGCACCGGCGTCTACCGCGTGCGCAAGCCCGCCGAGACCTACCACACCAGCAGCCCCTCGATGGACATCTCGAAGGCCTCGAACTTCGAACGCTTCGTCTACGAGCTGGTGGGCCGCGATGCCGAGCGCACGCATCTGCTGTTCAAGAAGGTCGACAGCCACGGCGGCTTCGACCTGTCCGGCGCGCCGGGCAGCGACGGCGACGAATGGAAGCTGGTCGGCCAGTACGGCTTCGCTTCAGGCAAATCGACCCATGCCGACCGCCTCGACACGATCCGCGACGTCGCCGACGATTACGGCATCACCATCGACACCCACACCGCCGACGGCATCAAGGTGGCGCGCGAACACATGCGTCCCGGTGTGCCGATGATCGTGCTGGAGACCGCGCTGGCGGCCAAGTTCAACGAAACCATCCTGGAAGCGCTGGGCGAGGATGCCGAGCGCCCGGCCGGCTTCGAGAACATCGAGGCGCTGCCGCAGCGCTTCGTGGTCACGCGTCCGGACGTCGACGCCATGAAGGCCTATATCGCCGAACACACGGGGCTCTGAGATGAACCGGCCTCCCATGCTGTCGGTGCGCGAAGCGCTGACCCAACTGCTGGACGCGGTGCGCCCGATCACGGACACCGAGGTCGTGAACACGCTCGACGCCAACGGCCGCGTGCTGGCTGGTGACCAGCGTTCGACCATCAACGTGCCGTCTGCCGACAACACCTCGATGGACGGCTACGCCGTGCGCGCGCTCGACTGCGAGAGCGGCAGCGCGACCCTGCGCGTGGCCCAGCGCATCCCGGCCGGCAGCGTCGGCGAGTACCTGGCGCTAGGTACCGCCGCGCGCATCTTCACCGGCGCCCTGATTCCGCCCGGCGCGGACGCGGTGGTGATGCAGGAGCAGTGCGAACTGGTCGGCGACAGCGTCACCGTGCGCCACGCGCCGCGCGCCGGCGAATGGATCCGCCGCATCGGCGAGGATGTGTCGGCCGACGCCGTGATCCTGCCGGCCGGCGCCCGCCTGCGCAGCCAGGAAATGGGGCTCGCCGCCTCGGTCGGCCTCGCGACCCTGCCGGTGCTGCGCCGCGCGCGCGTGGCCGTGTTCTTCACCGGCGACGAGCTGGCGATGCCGGGCGAACCCCTGAAACCCGGCGCGATCTACAACTCGAACAAGTACACGCTGCGTGCGCTGCTGGAGAACTTCGGCTGCGAGGTCACCGACTTCGGCATCGTGCCGGATTCGCTCGAGGCCACGCGCGCGACCCTGCGCGAGGCGGCGCGCGCGCATGACCTGATCATCACCTCGGGTGGCGTGTCGGTCGGCGAGGAAGACCACATCAAGCCGGCGGTGGAAGCGGAAGGAAAGCTGAACCTGTGGCAGATCGCCGTCAAGCCGGGCAAGCCGCTGGCTTTCGGCGAAGTCGGGTCGTCGTTCTTCATTGGCCTGCCGGGCAATCCGGTATCGAGCTTCATCACCTTCCTGCTGTTCGTGCGGCCCTTCCTGCTTCGCCTGCAGGGGGCGACGGGCCCGGTCGAACCGCGCGGCTACACGATGCGCGCCGATTTCGCGCTGCCCAAGGCGGACCGCCGCAACGAATTCCTGCGCGCGCGCGTGAATGCGGCCGGAGGCCTGGACCTGTTCCCGAACCAGAGCTCGGGCGTGCTGACCTCCACCGTCTGGGGCGACGGCCTGATCGACAATCCGCCGGGACAGCCGATCGCCGAAGGCGATATGGTGCGCTTCATTCCCTTCGCCGAACTGCAGCACTAGGACCGAGCATGAAGATCAATGTGAAATACTTTGCCTCGGTGCGCGAGGCGGTGGGGACGGGCGCCGAAGCGATCGGGCTGCCGGATTCCGTAGCGACCGTCGGCGCCGTGCGCGCCTTGCTGGTCGCGCGCGGCGGCGCGTGGGAAGAAGCGCTCGGCGACAAGCGCGCCGTGCGGATGGCCTGCAACCAGATCATGTGCGACGCCGACGCGCCGGTCGACGACGGCGCCGAAGTCGCCTTCTTCCCGCCGGTGACGGGCGGCTGACGCCAGCGGGGCGGCGCCGGCCGCCCCGTTTTTCTTACACGATGGTTTGCTCGGCCAGTTCCAGCAGCTTGGCGCAGTTCGCACTGCGCTCGCCGAACTCGCGCCAGGCGTTGGTGCGCGCCACCGCCTGCCACTTGCGCAGGGCGTCGGCGTTCAGGTCAACCACCTGGGCGCCGGCCTTGGCGTAGACCGAGGCCACCTGCGCGTCGTCGCCGCGCGCGGCATTCAGCGCGAAGGTTTCCAGCCCGGCGCCGACCGCCATCACGGCCGCCTGCTGCTGCTTGCTCATGCGATCGAACACGGTGCGCGACATCATCAGCGGCTCGAACATGAACCAGTAGGCGCCGCCGCGCGCGGTGGTCAGCGAGCGCGCCGATTCGGCCAGGCGGAACGAGATCAGCGAGGTCGAGGAGGTGAGCGCCGCGTCCAGGTTCCCGGCGCGCATCGCGGCCGCGATCTCGTTCGAGGGCATGTTGACCACGGTCGCGCCGGCGTCCTGCAGCAGGCGGTCCATTTCGTGCGAGCCGCCGCGCACCTTCAGGCCCGCGACGTCGTCCGGATGCAGCAGCGGCTTGCCGCGCGAGGCGACGCCGCCGGCCTGCCAGATCCAGCTCACGATCACCAGGCCCTGCTCGTTCAGGATGCGCGTCAGTTCCTTGCCGACCGGAGCGTTTTTCCAGGCGAAGCCCTGCTCGTAGGACGTGACCAGGCCGGGCATCAGGCCGATGTTCGCTTCCGGGGCTTCGGCGCCGGCATAGGACAGGGGCACCAGGGCCATGTCCAGGCTGCCGTTCTTCATGGCGGCGAACTGGGCGTTCGGGGCCATCAGGCTGGAGCCGGGGTAGATCGAGAATTTCAGGCCGCCGCGGGTGCGGCGTTCGACGTCGGCCGCGAACTGGCGGCACAGGCGGTCGCGGAAATCACCCTCGGAAACGCTGCCCCCGGGGAACTGGTGCGAGATTTTCAGATTGTTCGGCTGCGCCCATGCGGACTGCATCCAGAGTGGACTGGACGCGATTGCGCCCAGCACTGTCCTGCGAGACATTGCTGCCCTTGTCATTACCGACATACACATCCTCCAAGATGGTCAAACGGACTGCCTCCCGAATCGCAGCAGCCTCGTCGAGCGGGCGCCGTCGTTCGTTGTAGCGGATACAAGAATATTCCCCTTGTATGTATTGTCAAGTGGAATCTTTCAAATATCACAAATGGTCACGGCCCCGGGCGGGGGCGCAAGACGGTATCTTGCGCGACCCGGCCGGGGCCGTGTTGATCCAGCGCGGAGGCTACTGGCTCAGGACTTGGCGTCGGGGTGGCGGCACATGTCGCAGCTGACGTCGCCCTTGCTGGCGCGGTAATAGCGGCTGCCGATGAACAGGGCGCTCGAGGCGATCGCCCAGGCCAGCGATTCACGCCAGCCGGTCTCGAAGGCTTCGCCGCGCAGCAGCACGTCGACCGCGACCAGCAGGGCGAACATCGTGCCGGCCGCCAGCAGGTATTGGCCGCTCCAGTAGATCAGTCGTTGCATGGTTTCGTCTCCTTGCAGGTGGTTACAGGCTTTTCAGGAAGCGGCGTATCGCGTCGCTCGTGGCTTGCGGCTGGTCGATCATCGGGAAATGGCGCGCGTTGTCGATCGCTTCCACCTCGAGTTTCGGCGTCGCACCCATCAGCGCACGATAATACGCCACCTTGTCGTCCTTGCTGATATTGCCGATGTAGGGCGCGTCGGGCGCGTAGTACGGCGCCAGCAGCAGGACCGGTGCGCTGATCCTGCTCATGCCGGGACGCAGGTCGCGGGCCATCAGCGCGCCGGCATAGGCGCCGACCGCCTGCGGATCGCTGCGGGCGCTCAGCTTGGCCGCATCGTCGGCCTTGCCCATATCCACCATGCCGATGCCGCGCATGTACTGCTGCTGGTTGGCCTCGAAAGCCGGACCGCTCAGCGCCGACATCTGCGTGCGGGCGCCGTCGGCCATCGCGGCGCGCTGTTCCGGCGTCATGTTCTCGGTGCGCGGGAAGACCGGCAGGCCGTCGATGCCGATCACGCCGCCGACACGGTCCGGGTGCTCCTGGGCCAGGGCGTAGGACAGGGCGGCGCCGATGCTGTGGCCGATCACGACCGGCTTCACGAGTTTGCGCGAGACGATCAGCTCGGCCAGCGCGTCGCGGGCATTGTCGAAGGGTTCGCCGGCGACCGCCGGGCGGCCGTCGAAGCCGGGCAGGGTAACGACATAAACAGTATTGGTCGCGGCGAAGTCGCGCACCGTCTGCTGCCACACCCAGGCGCCGCTCGACAGGCCCGGCACCAGGATCAGCGCACGCGGGCCGCTGCCATGGCGCTCGACCAGCATGCCCTTGATCTCGAAACGCTCGGCCGGTGTCGGCAGCGCGGCCAGGTAGCGGTTCGGCTGGGCCGGCGCCTCCTGGGCGAAGCCTGGCGCCGCGACGGCGAACATTGCTGCGAACAAGGCTGAGAACAAAGTGGCTTTCATGCTGACTCCTGGTCTGGGGTGAAGATCGATTCGATCGGAAGGTGAAACAGTCTGGCAATCGCAAAGGCGAGCGGCAGGCTCGGGTCGTACTTGCCGGTCTCGATCGCGTTCACGCTCTGGCGCGACACGTCGAGCATCTCGGCCAGTTCGGCCTGGCTCCACCCGCGTTCGGCGCGCAGGGTGCGGATTTGGTTGTTCATCGGTCGAGCAGCTTGCGTGCGAGTTGGACGGCGACGGTGGACAGGCACAGCACGACCCACACGGTGAACATCGACAGCTTCGGGAAGCCGGCGGTCTCGAGGAAGCCGTAGGTGAAGGTCAGGCCGGCGGTGATGGCGGCGGCCAGTCCGAGGTTTTCCAGGGCGCGCATGCGCTGGTATTCGTCGATGCGGCCGAAGTGGCGCACGATCACCCACAGGGCGCCGGCGAAGCCGATCATCGGCGACAGCAGCACCAGGGTACGCAGCACGCCTTCTTCCATCGGCCGGCCCCAGCGGATGGCCGCCACCAGCAGCACCGCGTACAGGACCAGCGACGCCATCAGTTCTCGCGTGTAGGCTTTGGCAACCCGCTTTTCGTGCATGACATCCTCCGTGAAGTAAAGTATGCTTGACATCGTAGTCAAGGAAACC
This sequence comes from Massilia phyllostachyos, assembly GCF_021044825.1. GTDB lineage: Bacteria > Pseudomonadota > Gammaproteobacteria > Burkholderiales > Burkholderiaceae_D > Telluria > Telluria phyllostachyos. Next base: position 673,252 of record NZ_JAJNOC010000002.1, read on the forward strand.
TGACATGTCAAGCACCCTTTACATCGCGTTCGTGATTTTATGCAGGGCGCAAAAACGACTACAATTTCGCTCCTTTGCCTTCCCCGAATGCCGATGAGCCAGCAGCCCAGCCCTCCCCAACGTGTCGCCGTGATCGGCGGCGGTCCCGCCGGCCTGATGGCGGCCGAAACCCTGGCGGCCGGCGGCGTGCAGGTCGACGTCTACGACGCGATGCCTTCGGTGGGGCGCAAGTTCCTGCTGGCCGGGAAGGGCGGGATGAACATCACGCATTCCGAGGCGCTGCCGGCCTTCCGCGCCCGCTACCGCGCGCGCGAGAGCGAGGTGGCGCGCTGGCTGGACGGCTTCGATCCGCAGCAGGTCCGCGACTGGATCCATGGACTCGGCATCGAGACGTTCGTGGGAACCTCGGGCCGGGTGTTCCCGCTCGAGATGAAGGCGGCGCCGCTGTTGCGCGCCTGGCTGCACCGCCTGCGCGAAGCCGGCGTGCGCTTCCACCAGCGCCATCGCTGGCTCGGCTGGCAGGGTGACAAGTTGCGCATGGCGACGCCGGATGGCGAGCTGCTGGTCGACGCCGATGCCACCGTGCTGGCGCTGGGCGGCGCCAGCTGGGCGCGGCTAGGTTCCGACGGCGCCTGGGTCCCGCTGCTGAACGAGCGTGGTGTCGACGTGGCGCCGCTGGTCCCGTCCAACTGCGGTTTCGACGTCGACTGGAGCGCCCACATGGTTGACAAGCATGCCGGCGCGCCGCTGAGCACCGTCGCCGTGTCCTGGTTTGATCACGAAAACGTGCTGCAGCGCCGCCAGGGCCAGTTCGTCGTGACCGCGAGCGGCGTCGAAGGTAGCCTGATCTATGCGATCTCGGCCCCCGTACGCGACCGCATTGCGAACGAAGGCAGTGCCACCATCTGGCTCGACCTGCTGCCGGACCTGGATGCGCAAAGGGTGCTGGACGAGGTGATGCGCCCGCGCGGCTCGCGCTCGCTGTCCAGCCACCTGCAGGGCCGGCTCGGGATCAAGGGCGTCAAGGCGGCGCTGCTGCACGAGTGCCTGGGCAAGGACGAGTACAGCGATCCGGAGACACTGGCGCGCGCGCTGAAGGCGCTGCCCCTGGTGCTAACCCGCCCGCGCCCGATCGACGAGGCGATCAGCAGCGCCGGCGGCGTGCGTTTTGATAGCCTGGAGCACGGCAGCATGCTGCGCGCGCTGCCGGGCGTCTTCGTGGCGGGCGAGATGATCGACTGGGAGGCGCCGACCGGCGGCTACCTGCTCACCGCCTGCTTCGGCAGCGGCCGCGCCGCGGGACGCGACGTGCTGGCCTGGCTGAACGACGCTACTCCGAGAAGGTGACGCTGCCGGTCCCGGTGCGGCTCACGCTGCGCTCGCCTGGATTGCCGTGCACTTCGATGTCGCCGCTGCCCGAGACCGAGGCGGCGACGGTGTCGCGGGCCTGGACCGTGCTGCTGCCCGGGCCGCTCTGGCTCACCTTGACCGTGTCGGCGCGCAGGTGGCGCGCATCGAGGTCGCCCGAACCGCTGGCGGTGGCCGTCAGTGCCCGGGTGCTGCCGACGATGGTCAGGCTGCCGGAGCCGGTCAGGGCCGCGTCGAAGCGCTCGATGCCGGCGCCGCCGTTCAGGTCCAGTTCTCCGCTGCCGGTCATGGCCGCATTCACCTGGCGGAAGCGACCGTTGAAGCGCAGGCTGCCGGGGCCTTCCATGCGGACCTCGATGCGTTCGCCCGAAAAGCCGTTGACCGTGCTCTCGCCGCTGCCGTCGACCGTCACGCTGCTCAGGCCCGGCAGGATCAGCTCGACTTCGAGCGGGCGGCGGTGGCGCAGCACCATGCCGCGGATGCCGATGTGCAGGATGTCGCCATCCTGGGTCACGTCGACGTTGCCCAGCAGGCGCGACTCGCCGCGCACCTTGAGCGAGGGCGTGGCGCCGTAGCGCAGGGTGAGGTCGATCGGGCCGTCCAGGTCCACCGACTTGATGCCGGCCGGGACCTCGCGGGTCTCGACGCTGAGCCGGCGCCCCTCGGCCGCGGCGGTCACGCCGTTGGCGCGCAGCATGCCGTAGCTCAGGCCGATCAGCACGAAGGCGAGCAGCAGCAGGCTGAAGCCCACTTTGACCAGGGTCCGCATCCTAGGCTCCCTTCAGCAGCGACAGGTTCATGCCCAGGTAGCGCTTGAGGCCGATGAAGGTGTATTTGGTGACCACCAGCGACAGCAGGAACAGCAGGATCCCGCCGCACACCATCGACAGGCCGAACACGGTCTGGGTGGTGCGCGATTCGCGATCGAGGTCGGTGGTGATCTGGATGCCGGTGTCGGCCACCTGTTCGGCGCGCCGGATCGCCAGTTCCGACGTGCCCATGTCGCCCGCCTCGCCGCCCAGTTCTTGGTCGGGCGCCGGGTCGTCCTCGTAGATGTGGATGCCTTGCTCGCCGATCGCGACCCGGGTGCGCGAATTGGTCGTGGTGCGGCGCTCGCTGCCGTCGTCCATGCGCTCGATGTGGTGCAGGGGGTTGTTGAGCACCAGTTCATTGGCGCCCGCCAGGCCGCTCGCGGTGATCGCGATGCCGGAGACATAGAAGCCGAGCGCGCAGGCGTACACGGTGACCAGCAGGGCTGCGTAGACGGCGGCCGGGATCGCCATGAACAGGTTGAACACCAGCAGGCCCGCGCTCGACACGATCAGGCGCGCCGCGTTGGCCGGGTTCTTCTTTGCGGCAAACGCATCCATGTGCGCGCTGGTGCGCAGGGTCACCGCCACCTTGCGCGGGTCGCCCAGTTCCTCGGCGATGCTGTCTTCGCTGCGCCCGGCCTCGATGCCGTCCACGAAACGCTGCTCGTACCAGGCCAGGGTCTTGGCCTGGGTTGCCGGCGGCAGGCCGTGCATGGCGCGCTTGAGCGCGTCGAGATATTCCAGTTTGCCCATGGTGGTCCCGGGTGTCAGTGGTGCGCGACCACGGGGATGCTGCCGATCGCCAGTGCCGTGCCCGCGCTGGAGCCGCCGATCAGTTCCGGATGCACCAGCACCGCGGTGCTGGCGACGACCAGGGCCAGCAGGGCCAGGGTGCGCAGTCCGAGTCGAAGATTGTTCATGATGTCCATTTCCGTGCCGTAAAACCAACGTATCGATGGTGCTACTGTACGGAAGCGCTCCCCGTGGCGCCACCGGCGTGCGACAGGCTGCGCTTTTCGCGGGGCAGGGTGTCGCAGGCGAGGATGGCCGTCGCCGCGGCCACGCCGCTGCGCACCGCCGTTTCCAGGGTGGCCGGGTAGTCGCTGGCGGTATAGTCGCCGGCCAGCAAGACGCCGGGCAGCGGCGTGTCGACGCCGGGACGGGCCAGTCCAGGCGTGCAGGAGAAGGTCGCGCGCTTCTCGGTGATGACGCGGCTCCACTGGGGCGCCGCCAGTTCCGGACGGCGCAGGTCCTGGGCCAGCTGGGCCGCGATGCTGCCAGCCAGCGCGTCCTGCTTGAGGCTCGCGGCGTCGCCGGCGGCGCTGACCACCACCGCCAGCAGGCCGGGGTGGTTCGCGTCCAGCTGGCCGCGGTCGAAGGCGAACTGGCCCCAACGGTTCCGGCCTGGGTCATCGAGCAGGGCGTAGAAGGGCAGTTCCAGGCGCAGCGACGGGTCGTATTGTAGGTAGCAGGTGGCGATCGGCTCGTAGCCGAAGCCGCCCAGCTGCGCGCTCAGTTCCGCCGCCTCGGGATGCGGCGCCAGCAGGCTGGCCGACACGGTGGCCGGCGTGGCCAGCACCACGGCGTCGAAGCTCTCAAGCGTCCCGTTCAGGGTCAGCTGCCAGCCATCCTCGTGGGCCGCCAAGGCCTCCGCCTTGACGCCCAGGCGCACGCTGCCGCCGTGTCGCTCGATATATTTCGCGACCGCCTGCGGGAACAGCCTGCCCATGTCGGTGCGCGGCAGCAGCATGTCGGACGCCGCGCGGCGCCGCGCGCCCAGGCTGTCGCGCAGCACGGCCAGGAATACCTTGCTCGAGGCCCGTTCGGGCGGCGTGTTCAGGGCGGCGATGCACAGCGGATGCCAGAGCAGGCGGTTCAGGTTCGGGGTCTGGTCGAAACGGTCCAGCAACTCCGTCACGCTGCAATCGTGGTAGAGCTCCCAGCCCATCATCTTCGCGGCGCTGTTGAAGCGCGCCAGGGCCAGCTTGTCGGCGCGCGTCAAGCCCTTGGCGCGCAGCAGCGCGGCCATCAGGTGGAAGGGCGCGGGCCAGCGCGGGGCGACGAAATCCATGCCGCCGTTCTGCTGGGGGAAGGGGTAGCGCATCTGCACCGGCAGGCGCAGCAGGGCCGCATCCGGATCGACGCCGACTTCTTTCATCAGCCGCAGGGTCTCGCCATAGGCGCCCAGCAGGATGTGCTGGCCGTTGTCCAGCATGCGGCCCTGGACCTCGACCCCGCGCGCGCGTCCGCCGAGCGCACGGGCCGATTCCAGCAGGGTCACATCGGCGCCGCCGCGCGCCAGCTCGCTCGCAGCCGCGCAGCCAGACCAGCCGCCGCCGACGACGGCGACGCGGACCGCATCAGGTGCGGACATAGGTCTTCCAGGCCAGCCACAGCTTGCGCAGCGGCGTGAGCGAAATGCGCTGGTTCAGCACGTGGAACTTGTCGCGCTCGATCTCGTCGAGCAGGGTGCGGTAGATGGCCGCCATCATCAGGCCGGGACGCTGGGCGCGACGGTCTTCCTTCGGCAGCAGGGCGAGCGCCTCGTCGTAGGTGCGCTGGGCGCGCTCCGCCTGGAACGCCATCAATGCCTCGAACTTCTCGCTGTGGCGGAAGTTCAGGATATCGGCGGCGGTTACATTGAACTGCTGCAGCTCGTTGACCGGCAGGTAGATGCGGCCCTTGCGCGCATCGTCACCGACGTCGCGGATGATGTTGGTGAGCTGGAAGGCCAGGCCCAGTTTCTCGGCATAGGCCAGGGTTTGCGTATTTTTATACCCAAAAATGCTGGCCGACAGGATGCCGACCACGCCGGCCACGCGCCAGCAGTATTTCTGCAAGCCGGCGTAGTCGAGGTAGCGGCTCTGGTCGAGGTCCATCTCCATGCCGTCGACGATGGCCAGCAGGTGTTCCTCTTTCAGGTCATAGGTCGCGATGTGCGGCTGCAGGGCCTGGGTCACCGGGTGGGTCGGTGTGCCCTTGTACATCGCCGACACCTCCGTGCGCCACCAGGCCAGCTTGATGCGCGCCACCGAGGCGTCGCTGGTTTCGTCCACGGTGTCGTCGACTTCGCGGCAGAAGGCATACAGCGCGGTGATCGCACGGCGGCGCTCGGGCGGCAGGAACAGGAAGCTGTAGTAGAAGCTGGAGCCGCTCTGGGCGGTCTTTTGCTGGCAATATTCGTCGGGGGACATGTAATTCTTGCTATTGGTTTTGCTGCGGTGTTGGCGGCGAATCCGCTATCTTATCAGGAGGACCGGCTGCCCTACATCGTCATCGCACGCCAGGCGACCACGATCCAGTCGGACGCGTGCAAGGTCGGCCGCCGCGCGAACACATCGTAGTCGACCTTCTCGATCGACTCCAGGATGCGCAAACCGCCTTGCACCATCAGCCGCAGCTCCCAGCCGACCCGCCCCGGCAGCCGCAGCGCCAGCGGCGCGCCGCTCAGCATCAGGGCCCGGGCGCGGTCGACCTCGAAGCGCATCAATGCGCGCCAGGCCGGGTTCGAGGGTTCGCGGCCCAGCTCGCTCTCCGGGACGAGATGGCGCTCCAGGTCTTCCTGCGGGATATAGATCCGCCCCTTGGCCAGGTCGATCGCGACGTCCTGCCAGAAGTTAATGAGCTGCAGGGAAGTACAGATCGCGTCCGAATCGCGCAGATTGCGCTCATCGACCGCATCGTACAGTTCCAGCAGCAGGCGCCCGACCGGGTTGGCGGAGCGGCGGCAATAGTCGAGCAGGGCGGTGTAGTCGGCGTAGCGGGTGGTGACCACGTCCTGGCGGAAGGCCGACAGCAGGTCGTGCATCGGCTTCACGGGCAGGCGGTACTGCGCCACCACGCCGGCCAGGCGCGCGAACATCGGCTCGGCGGGCACGGCGCCGCGCTCGATCGCTTCCAGCTCGCGGCCGTAGCGCTCGAGTTCCGCCAGCCGCTCGGGCGGCGTGGCGTTGCCTTCGTCGGCGATGTCGTCGGCGCTGCGGGCGAAGGCATAGATCGCTTCGACCGCCGGCACCAGGCGGCGTGGCAGCAGAAACGATGCAACCGGAAAGTTTTCGTAATGCTCGACGGGCATATTTGACTATTGACTCTAAAGTCAGATTCTTTGCTGTTTCCATGATTATAATTGCTCAATTACAAATGCCCTAGCGCGGCCAGTGCCATTACAAAGGATTTCTCGTGTTCGCTTTCTCGCATTCCGCTTCCCCCAATCACCAACGTCTCCTGCGCAGCGCCTGCGCGGCGCCCCTGCTCCTGCTCCTGCTGGCCGGCTGCGGCAAGGACGAACCCAAGGCCGAGGACATCCGCCCGGTGCGGGTCATCAAGCTGGCGGCTGGCGAGAGCGCCGAGCGGGTCGAGTTTTCCGGCGACGTGCGTCCGCGCTACGAGTCGCGCCTGGGCTTCCGGGTCGGCGGCAAGATCGTCGAGCGCAAGGTGGACGTGGGCGCCAACGTCAAGGACGGGCAAGTCCTGATGCGGCTCGACCCGCAGGATTTGCGGCTGGCGCAAGCCCAGGCCCAGGCGACGCTGCGCGCCGCCGAGACCGAGCGCGACCTGGCCCAGGCCGACTACAAGCGCCACCAGAATTTGCGCGCCCAGAACTTCGTCAGCCAGGCGGTGCTGGACGCCAAGCAGTCGGCGCTGCGCGCGGCCCAGGCCAACGTCGATGCGGCGCGCGCGGGCTTCCGCGGCCAGTCGAACCAGGCCGGCTACGCCAACCTGGAGTCCGACACCAACGGCGTGGTCACCGGCGTCGATGCCGAAGTCGGCCAGGTGGTCGCGGCCGGCGCGCCGGTGGTGCGGGTTGCGCGCACCGACGAGAAGGAAGTCGTGATCGGCATTCCGGAAGACCGGGTCGGCCAGTTGCGTGCAGCTAGTGACGTTAACGTGCGCCTGTGGGCCAACCGCGACGCGGCGATCCCCGGCAAGATCCGCGAAGTCTCGCCGGTGGCCGACCCGGCCACGCGCACCTATACCGTCAAGGTCTCGATCCCCGACAGCCCCGACGTGCGTCTCGGGATGACGGCGACGGTCGACATGGCGGTCGGCGCCAGGGCCGACGGCGCCCAGCTGCGCGTGCCGCTCAGCGCGCTGGTGCACGACAAGGGCGCGACCAGCGTCTGGGTGGTGGAAAACGGCGCGGTGCAGCTGCGCCGCGTGCAGGTGGCGGGACAGGCCGGCAACGACATCCTGCTCGGTGGCGGCGTGCAGCCCGGCCAGACCGTGGTCACCGCCGGCGTGCACCTGCTCAAACCCGGCCAGAAGGTCACCATCCTCACCGCCGACGTCTCGCGCCGCGGCGACACCGAAGCCGCCGCGGTCGGCGGAGGCGCGCGATGATCAAGGGTTTCAACCTGTCGCGCTGGGCGCTGGAACACATTCCGCTCACGCGCTACCTGATCGCGGCGCTGCTCATCGGCGGCATCCTCAGCTACCAGCAGCTGGGCCAGGACGAGGACCCGCCGTTTACGTTCCGCGCGATGGTGATCCGCGCCGTGTGGCCGGGCGCCACCGCCGTGCAGATGGCGGAACAGGTGACCGACCCGCTCGAACGCAAGCTGCAGGAAACGCCCTACATCGACAAGATCCGCAGCTTCTCCAAGCCGGGCGAAACCACCATCCTGCTCGAATTGCGCGAATCGACGCCCCCCGACGAGACAGCGCCGACCTGGTACCAGGTGCGCAAGAAGATCGGCGACATGGCGGCGAGCTTGCCGCAGGGCGTGGTCGGGCCCTTCTTCAACGATGAATTCGGCGACACCTACGGCTCCATCTTCGCGATCTCCGGCGACGGCTTCACCCAGGCCGAGATGCGCGACTACGCCGACTTCGTGCGCCAGCAGCTCCTGAAGGTGCCGCTGGTCTCGAAAGTCGAGCAGTTCGGCGTGCAGCAGGAAAAGGTCTACATCGAGTTCTCGAGCAAGAAGTTCGCCCAGCTGGGCGTACCCTTCGAGCAGATCGTCAACCAGATCGCGACCCAGAACGGGGTCGAGGCCAGCGGCGTGCTGGTGACGCCCACCGACAATCTGCAGGTGCGCGTCACCGGCGCCCTGCGCACCACCGAACTGCTGGAAAACCTGCAGCTGCGCGCCGGGAACACCACCTTCCGCCTGGGCGACTTCGCCCTCGTGCAACGCGGCTACCAGGACCCGCCGCAGGACAAGATGCGCTACAACGGCAAGGAAGTGATCGGCCTGGGCGTGTCGATGGAGAAGGGCGGGAACATCATCAAGCTGGGCGAGGGCCTGGACGCCACCGTGAAATCGATCCGCGCCCAGCTCCCGGTCGGCATCGAGCTGGAACGGGTGGCGAACCAGCCGCAGGCGGTGACGGCCTCGGTGAACGAATTCATCAAGGTGCTGATCGAGGCGGTGGTCATCGTGCTGGCGGTCTCCTTCATCGCGCTCGGCCTGCACACGAAGCCGAAGCTGCGCATCGACGTGCGCCCGGGCCTGGTGGTGGCGCTGACCATTCCACTGGTGCTGGCGATCACCTTCCTCTTCATGCGGGTGTTCGACATCTCGCTGCACAAGATTTCGCTGGGCGCCCTGATCATCGCGCTGGGTTTATTGGTGGACGACGCCATCATCGCGGTCGAGATGATGGTGCGGAAGATGGAAGAGGGCATGTCGCGCTTCGAGGCGGCGACCTTCGCCTACACCTCGACCGCGATCCCGATGCTGACCGGGACCCTGATCACGGCGGCCGGCTTCCTGCCGATCGGCCTGGCCAAGTCGGCGGCCGGCGAGTACACCTTCACGATGTTCTCGGTGAACGCGCTGGCGCTGCTCATTTCCTGGGTGGCGGCGGTGGTGTTCACGCCGTATATCGGCTACATCCTGCTGAAGGTGAAGCCGCACGGCCAGGGCGAATCGTCGCACGACGTGTTCGACAGCCCGGCCTACGAGCGCTTCCGGCGCCTGGTGAATCGCTGCGTCGAATGGCGCAAGACCACCATCGCGCTCAGTCTCGGCGTGTTCCTGCTCGGCGTGTTCGGCTTCAACTTCATCGAGAAGCAGTTCTTCCCGGATTCCAGCCGTCCCGAGCTGATGGTCGAGATGTGGTCGCCCGAAGGCACCAGCTTCGGCGCCAACGAGGCGGTGGTGAAGCGTTTCGAGAGTTTCCTGTCGAAGCAGCAGGGCGTGCAGAGCGTGACGAGCTATGTCGGCACCGGCAGCCCGCGCTTCTATCTGCCGCTCGACCAGATCTTCCCGCAGTCGAACGTCTCACAGCTGGTGGTGCTGCCCGTCGATGCGCACGCCCGCGATGCTTTGCGCCTCAAAATCGAAGAGGCCTTCCGCATCGACTTCCCGGAAGTGCGCGGGCGCGTCAAGCTGCTGCCGAACGGGCCGCCGGTGGCGTATCCGGTGCAGTTCCAGGTGCTGGGGCCGGACATCGGCATCGTGCGCAGGCTGGCGGACGGGGTGAAGGACACCATGCGCGCCAACCCGAACACGGTGGGCGTGAACGACAACTGGAACGAGGCGGTCAAGGTGCTGCGCCTCGACCTTGACCAGGACAAGCTGCGCGCCCTCGGCGTGACGTCGCAGGCGGTGCGGCGCGTGGTCAACACCACGCTCACCGGCACCCCGGTCGGCCAGTTCCGCGAAACCAACCGCCTGATCGACATCGTGGTGCGCCAGCCGGTCGAGGAACGCTCCACCATCACGCGCCTGTCCGAAGCCCTGGTGCCGACGAGTGGAGGCGGCGCGGTGCCGATCGGCCAGGTGGCGCGGGTGCAGTTCGTGTGGGAGCCGGGCGTGGTCTGGCGCGAGGGCCGCGAGTGGGCGATCATGGTGCAGTCCGACGTCGTCGCCGGCATCCAGGGCCCGACCGTCACCGCCCAGGTCGACGAGAAACTCGCCGCCATCCGCGCAAAACTCCCGGCCGGCTACCGCGTGAAAGTGGAGGGCGCCGCGGCCGACAGCTCGGATGCGGAAGCATCGATCATGGCCAACGTGCCGCTGGTGCTGTTCATCGTGTTCACGCTCCTGATGCTGCAGCTGCACAGCTTCTCGCGGGCGCTGCTGGTGTTCCTGACCGGCCCCCTGGGCGTCGCCGGCGCGGCGATGGCGCTGCTGGTATTCGACCGGCCCTTCGGCTTCGTGGCCAACCTGGGCGTGATTGCACTGTTCGGGATGATCATCCGGAATTCGGTGATCCTGGTCGACCAGATCGAGCAGGACATCGCCAACGGGGCCGAGGCCTGGGATGCGATCGTCGAGGCGGCGGTGCGGCGCTGCCGGCCGATCCTGCTGACGGCGGCCGCGGCGGCGCTGGCCATGATTCCCTTGTCGCGGTCGGTGTTCTGGGGGCCGATGGCGGTGGCGATCATGGGTGGGTTGCTGGTGGCGACGGCACTGACCTTGCTGTTCCTGCCGGCCTTGTATGCGGCGTGGTTCCGTGTCAAAAAGCCGGTCGGCACGACAGTCGCCTAAGCATCCCTTCACCTGTAGCAGTAGAACCGTCATCCCGGCGCAGGCCGGGATCCAATTTCTTCAATTGACCACAAACGCTTGCGTGCACCCGCCACCGTGACGCGACGAAATTGGGTTCCGGCCTCCGCCGGAACGACGGTCTTACGGCTAGCTTGAAAAGAATGCATATATGGCTGAGCCGTATGCCACCTTATATAGAAGAGCTCCCCACCCCGCACGCCTATCAAAAAAGCACCCAATAGTGACAGAAAATCCAGTAAAATATTCGTTTGAAGTTGTAGCCCCTAAACAGAGGAGTGCAGGGCGGCCGGTTTCACTGTCGGGCGCCCTTTGTTTTTGTGGCAGAAAATGCAATCCTGCGCGAGGATGGCGAAATTGGTAGACGCACCAGGTTTAGGTCCTGACGCCAGCAATGGTGTGGGGGTTCGAGTCCCCCTCCTCGCACCACGAATAATTATTTTTTTGGACGATTTTTATAATGGCAACTGCAGTCGAAACCCTGGGTAAACTCGAACGTCGCCTGACGATCTCTTTTCCGGTAGCTGACGTCCGTACGGAGGTCGAAAAGCGTCTCAAGCAGCAGGCCAAGACGGCAAAGGCTCCGGGCTTCCGTCCGGGCAAGGTGCCGCTCAAGATGGTCGCGGCCCAATACGGCTACCAGATCGAATCGGACGTGCTGAACGACAAGGTCGGCCGCGCGTTCAACGCCGCAGCCAACGAGAACCAGCTGCGCGTTGCCGGCTTCCCGAAAATCGAACCGAAGCAGGACGCACCGGAAGGCACCCTGGCCTTCGACGCGACCTTCGAAGTCTACCCGGACGTCGTGATCGGCGACCTGGCCAATGTGGACATCGAAACCGTCTCGGCCGACGTGTCGGACGCCGAAATCGACAAGACCATCGACATCCTGCGCAAGCAGCGCGTGCACTACCACACCAAGGGTGAGGCAGGCGAGCACGGCACCGGCGGCGAGGCCGTGGCTGCCAACGGCGACCGCGTGACCGTCGACTTCGTCGGCAAGATCGACGGAGAGGAATTCGCCGGCGGCAAGGCCGAAGACTACCCGTTCGTGCTGGGCGAAGGCCGCATGCTGCCGGAATTCGAAGCCGCGACCGTCGGCCTGAAGGTCGGCGAGAGCAAGACTTTCCCGCTGCCTTTCCCCGAGGACTACCACGGTAAGGACGTGGCCGGCAAAACCGCCGAGTTCACCATCACCCTGAAGAACCTCGAGTGGGCGCACATGCCGGAAGTCGACGAGGAATTCGCCAAGTCGCTGGGCATCGAAGACGGCTCCATCGAAAAAATGCGCGCCGACATCAAGACCAACCTGGAACGCGAAGTCACCGCCCGCATCAAGGCCCGCAACAAGGAAGCCGTGATGGACGCCCTGGTCAAGTCGACCGAACTGGACGTGCCGAAGGCCATGATCGAGCAGGATTCGGAGCGCCTGGCCGAGATGACCCGTCAGGATATGATGCAGCGTGGCATGGACGTCAAATCGATGCCGTTCCCATCCGAAATGTTCGCCGACAAGGCCGAGCGCCGCGTGCGCCTGGGCCTGATCCTGTCGCAGCTGGTCGCCGACAACAAGCTGGAAGCGTCGCAAGACCAGGTCAAGGCGCAGATCGAAGACTTCTCGCAGAGCTATGAAGATCCGAAGGAAGTCCTGAAGTACTATTACAGCGACCGTCGCCGCCTGGCCGAAGTGGAAGCTCTTGTATTGGAAGAAAACGTCGTTAACTATGTCCTCGGCAAGGCGAAGGTCAGCACCAAGACCATCGCTTTCGATGAACTGATGGGTGGCAACCCACAGGGTTAAGGAAAAGTCCCGGCCCGCAAGGGCCGGTTTTTTCTTCAACCCATTTTTACAAGGAACGAGACAGGCATGATTCATCATCCGGCATTGGATACCCAAGCACTCGGCCTCGTGCCGATGGTCGTCGAGCAGAGCGGCCGCGGCGAGCGCGCCTATGACATCTACTCGCGCCTCCTCAAAGAGCGCGTGATCTTCCTGGTCGGCCCTGTCAACGACCAGATGGCCAACCTGATCGTGGCCCAGATGCTGTTCCTGGAAAGCGAAAATCCGGACAAGGACATTTCGCTGTACATCAACTCGCCGGGTGGTTCCGTCTCGGCGGGCCTGGCGATCTTCGACACGATGAATTTCATCAAGCCGGACGTTTCGACCCTGTGCACCGGCCTGGCCGCCTCGATGGGCGCCTTCCTGCTGGCCGCCGGCACCAAGGGCAAGCGTTTCTCGCTGCCGAACTCGCGCGTCATGATCCACCAGCCGTCCGGAGGTTCGCAGGGCATGGCCTCGGACATCGAGATCCAGGCCAAGGAAATCCTGTACCTGCGTGAGCGCCTGGCGCGCATCATGTCGGAAAACACCGGCCAGAGCATCGAGCAGATCCACCGCGACACCGACCGTGACCGCTTCATGTCGGCCGAAGAGGCTGTCGAATACGGCATGATCGACCGCGTGCTGACGAACCGCGCGTAATCGCGCGCGTTGCGACGCCGTCAAAGGTGTTGCCAAAAAACGCCCGGGCGCAAAACGTGTTCGGGCGTTTCGTTTTTATTTCGGGTAGCATGTCCGTGTGCGCACTTGTTGCGTACCCGTAATCGCGTTATATTCATTGCAATCTCTTAAGATAACCTGCCCCCATGTCTGACAAAAAATCCTCCAGCGGCGAAAAACTTTTGTACTGCTCTTTCTGCGGAAAAAGCCAGCACGAAGTGAAAAAGCTGATCGCGGGACCGTCGGTGTTCATCTGCGATGAATGCATCGACCTGTGCAACGACATCATCCGCGACGAGACCTCCAACGTCGAGTCGGTGGCGGGCGCGAAGTCCGACCTGCCGACGCCGCACGAAATCACCGAACTGCTCGACCAGTACGTGATCGGCCAGCAGACGGCCAAGCGTATCCTGTCGGTGGCGGTCTACAACCATTACAAGCGCCTCAAGCACCTGGGCAAGAAGGACGAAGTCGAACTGGCCAAGAGCAATATCCTGCTCGTCGGCCCGACCGGCTCCGGCAAGACCCTGCTGGCCCAGACCCTGGCGCGCATGCTCAACGTCCCCTTCGTGATCGCCGACGCGACCACCCTGACCGAAGCCGGCTATGTCGGCGAGGACGTCGAGAACATCATCCAGAAGCTGCTGCAGAGCTGCAACTACGAGGTGGACAAGGCGCAGCGCGGCATCGTCTACATCGACGAGATCGACAAGATTTCGCGCAAGTCCGACAATCCGTCGATCACCCGCGACGTCTCGGGCGAGGGCGTGCAGCAGGCGCTCCTGAAACTGATCGAGGGCACCATGGCCTCGGTGCCGCCGCAGGGCGGCCGCAAGCACCCGAACCAGGACTTCGTCCAGATCGACACGACCAACATCATGTTCATCTGCGGCGGCGCCTTCGACGGCCTGGCGAAGATCATCCAGAACCGTTCGGAAAAGAGCGGCATCGGCTTCGCCGCTACCGTCAAGAGCCAGACCGAGCGCGCGGCCAGCGAGATCATGATGGATGCCGAGCCGGAAGACCTGATCAAGTTCGGCCTGATTCCGGAACTGGTCGGCCGCCTGCCGGTGGTCGCCACCCTGAACGAGCTGACCGAAGAGGCGCTGATCCAGATCCTGATCGAGCCGAAGAACGCCCTGATCAAACAGTACTCGAAGCTGCTTGAAATGGAAGGCGCCGAACTCGAAATACGTCCTGCGGCCCTGCACGCGATCGCGCGCAAGGCGCTGGCCCGTAAAACCGGCGCCCGTGGCCTGCGTTCGATTCTCGAGCACGCGCTGCTGGATGTCATGTACGAATTGCCGAGCCAGCAAAACGTCGTCAAGGTCGTTATCGATGAAAATACGATCACGAATGGCGCAAAACCTTTGCTGATTTACAGCGAGTCGGCCAAGGCATCTGGGGAGAATTAAAAAAGCCCTGCACAGTTGCAACAAAAGTCTTGCCGTACGGATTCTTGCGAGTACACTAGAATCCAATAAGAACCGGGCTTCAATCGAAAAGCCACTCGCGGATGCTTCGCGCGGTGGCTTTTTCTTTTGAAAATCGGGTTTTTATAGGAACGGCTATATTTTCAGTAAATTGCTTATCTTTTACTTCGTAGAAAATATTTCCGCCGCGGTCTTGTAATATTCGCGGCGAGCGCCCAAGTTCAGCAACACGCTTTTATAAGGTACGCCATGACAACTTCGAAATTAACCGAGCAAACGACGCTGCCCCTCCTGCCGCTGCGCGACGTGGTCGTGTTCCCGCATATGGTGATACCTCTGTTTGTCGGCCGTCCGAAATCCATCAAGGCCCTGGAAGCCGCGATGGAGCAGGGCAAGAGCATCATGCTGGCCGCCCAGAAGGCCGCCGCCAAGGACGAACCCTCCGCCGCCGACATCTACGAGATCGGCTGCGTGGCCAATATTCTGCAAATGCTGAAGCTCCCCGACGGCACCGTGAAGGTGCTGGTCGAGGGCGCCCAGCGCGCGCGCATCGATACCATCCTTGACGGCGCGACCCACTTTACCGCCGAGCTGACCCCCTTGAGCTCGGAAATCGGCGACGACTCCGAAGTCGAGGCGATGCGCCGCGCCATCGTCCAGCAGTTCGACCAGTACGTCAAACTCAACAAGAAGATCCCGCCCGAGATCCTGGCTTCGCTGGCCAGCATCGACGACGCCGGCCGCCTGGCCGACACCGTTGCCGCCCATCTGCCGCTGAAACTCGAGCAGAAGCAAGTCATCCTGGAAATCTTCAACGTCGCCAAGCGCCTCGAGCACCTGCTCGGCCAGCTTGAAGGCGAACTCGACATCCTGCAGGTCGAGAAGCGCATCCGCGGCCGCGTCAAGCGCCAGATGGAAAAATCGCAGCGCGAGTACTACCTGAACGAACAGGTCAAGGCCATCCAGAAGGAACTGGGTGAGGGCGAAGACGGCGCCGACATCGAAGAGCTCGAGAAGAAAGTGATCGCAGCCAAGATGCCGAAGGAAGCGCTGGAAAAGGCGCAAGCCGAGATCAAGAAGCTCAAGATGATGTCGCCGATGTCGGCCGAAGCCACCGTCGTGCGCAACTACATCGATACCCTGGTTGGTCTTCCGTGGAAGAAGAAGTCCAAGGTCACCATTGACCTGGAAAAAGCCCAGCAAGTGCTGGAATCGGATCACTACGGCCTCGACAAGATCAAGGAACGTATCCTCGAGTACCTCGCGGTGCAACAGCGCGTCGATAAGCTGAAAGCCCCGATCCTGTGCTTCGTCGGTCCTCCGGGCGTGGGCAAGACCTCGCTGGGCGAATCGATCGCCCGCGCGACCGGCCGCAAGTACGTGCGCATGGCGCTCGGCGGCGTGCGCGACGAAGCCGAGATCCGCGGCCACCGCCGCACCTATATCGGCTCGATGCCGGGCAAGGTGCTGCAGTCGCTGTCGAAAGTCGGCGTGCGCAACCCGTTGTTCCTGCTCGACGAGATCGACAAGATGGGCGCGGACTTCCGCGGCGATCCGAGCTCGGCCCTGCTGGAAGTGCTGGACCCGGCGCAGAACCATACCTTCAGCGACCACTACGTCGAAGTCGATTTCGACCTGTCGGACGTGATGTTCGTGGCGACCTCGAACTCCTTCAACATCCCGCCGGCGCTGCTGGACCGGATGGAAGTGATCCGCCTGTCGGGGTACACCGAGGACGAGAAGACCAGCATCGCGCAGCGCTACCTGCTGCCGAAGCAGATCAAGAACAATGGCCTGCGCGAAGGCGAGATCAAGGTTGAGGAATCGGCGATCCGCGACATCATCCGCTACTACACCCGGGAAGCCGGCGTGCGTTCGCTCGAGCGCGAGATCTCGAAGATCTGCCGCAAGGTCGTCAAGATGCTGCTGCTGACCAAGGGCGAGAAGAAGATTCTCGTGAACGGCAAGAACCTGGACAAGTTCCTGGGCGTGCGCCGCTACGACTTCGGCGTGGCCGAGAAGGAAAACCAGATCGGCCAGGTGGTGGGTCTTGCCTGGACCGAAGTCGGCGGCGACCTGCTCACGATCGAAGCCGTCAACGTGCCGGGCAAGGGCGCCATCATCCGCACCGGCACCCTGGGCGACGTGATGAAGGAATCGATCGAGGCGGCCCGCACCGTGGTCCGTTCGCGCGCACAGCGCTTCGGCATCAAGGCGGAGACGTTCGAGAAGACCGACATCCACATCCACGTGCCGGAAGGCGCGACGCCGAAGGATGGTCCGTCGGCCGGTATCGGCATGACCACCGCCCTGGTCTCGGCCTTCACCGGCATCCCGGTGCGCGCCGACGTGGCGATGACCGGCGAGATCACCCTGCGCGGCGAAGTCCTGCCGATCGGCGGCCTGAAGGAAAAGCTGCTGGCGGCGCATCGCGGCGGCATCAAGACGGTCCTGATCCCCGAGCAGAACGTGAAGGACCTGGCCGAGATCCCGGACAACGTCAAGAACAAGCTCGAGATCGTGCCGGTGCGCTGGATCGAGAAGGTGCTGGAAGTGGCGCTCGAGCGCCAGCCGGAAGCGCTGGCGGACGTGCCGGCCACGGTGGCGGTTGCGCCGGCACCTGCGGAAGGGGCGACGGAAGTGGTCAAGCACTGATAGGGATCTATCCTGATTGAAGAACAGGCGCCTGAGGGCGCCTGTTTTTTTGGGCTGTTGGCACGCATGCGAACTTAGGCTCCGGCCTGCGCCGGAGCGACGGTCTTGCCTGCGGTGGCTATAGCAAAGCCGCGGAATATTCAATCCTCGTCCCTTTGCCAACGTCATCCCGGCGGAGGCCGGGATCCCATCGTGCTAGCACGCCCACGCCTAAACGTCCCACCCCCAACGCATCTCGCTTGACATCCCAAAGTTGCCCTTGTTTAATACGCGCTTGCACTTTTGCAAGTAGGCGCCGCGGCGTCAAACGAACGAACGAGGGATAGAGTGAACAAGACAGAACTGATCGAAGAAATCGCGAAGTCCGCGGACATTACCAAGGCCTCGGCAACGCGCGCGCTCGACGCCATGATCGGCGCCGTGACCGAGTCCCTGAAAAAGAATGACAGCGTCACGCTGGTCGGCTTTGGCACCTTCACCGTCGGCGAGCGCGCGGCGCGTACCGGCCGCGATCCGCGCACCAAGGAACCGATCAAGATCAAGGCTGCGAAGGTTCCCAAATTTAAGGCTGGTAAAGCTCTGAAAGATGCTGTAAACTAATGCCTTCTCTGCAGTGACATGCAGAGGCAGTGTCCCGAAAGGGGCAGTGCAATGTAGTTGATATTTGTTGGAGCGGTAGTTCAGTTGGTTAGAATACCGGCCTGTCACGCCGGGGGTCGCGGGTTCGAGCCCCGTCCGCTCCGCCAACATCCACAACATGAATCTGGAGCGGTAGTTCAGTTGGTTAGAATACCGGCCTGTCACGCCGGGGGTCGCGGGTTCGAGCCCCGTCCGCTCCGCCAGAATTCAGTAAGATCCGACGCTTGCAAGGGCCTCGGAAGACGAGAAGAGGCGAACGCGAGTTCGCCTTTTTTTTTAACCTGTGCTGTTAAAGCATTTTCAACCTTGAATGGCTGACCATGTTTGATTTTGTCCGTAACAACAAGCGCGTGATGCAAGGGCTGCTGCTCGTCATCATCCTGCCGTCGTTCGTGTTAGTCGGTGTCGAGAGCTACCAGAACCGGGGCGACGCCGCCGCCGGCGTGGCGACCGTGGCCGGCCAGAAGGTCACCCAGCAGGAATGGGAAGAAGCCCAGCGCCGCCAGATCGACCAGGCGCGCCAGATGATGGGCGCGCAGTTCGACCAGAAGATGTTCGAGACCCCGGAAGCCAAGCAGGCGATCCTGAACAACCTGGTGGCCGAACGCGCCGTCAACGCCGAAATCGCGGCCAGCCACCTGACCGTGGGCGACGCCGCCATCGCGCGCCAGATCTCCGACATCCCGGGCCTGCGCAAGCCCGACGGCAGCTTCGACATGGAGCAGTACAAGTCGCTGCTCGCCGCCCAGGGCCTGACCCCGAGCATGTACGACCAGCGCCTGCGCCGCGACATGACCGTGCAGCAGCTGGTGGGTTCGATCCAGCAGACCGCCTTCGCCCCGCGCAGCATGGCGAGCCGCCTGTCGGACATCAACGACCAGGAACGCGAAGTCCAGGAGCTGGTGTTCCCGATCGCGCAATACCTGCCGCAAGTGCAGGTGACCGACGCCATGGTCAAGGCCTACTACGACAAGAACGCCGCCCTGTTCACGATCCCGGAACAGGTGAAGGCCGAGTACGTCGTGTTCGACGCGGACGCCGTGGCTTCCAAGGTGCAGGTCAGCGACGCCGAGATCAACGAGTACTACAACAAGAACCTGAAGGTCTACACGACGCCGGAACAGCGCACCGCCAGCCACATCCTGATCAACCTGGCGCGCGACGCCAAGCCGGCCGACCAGGCCGCCGCCAAGGCCAAGGCCGAAGCGGTGCTGGCCGACGTGCGCAAGAACCCAGCCAACTTCGCCGAGATCGCCAAGGCCCAGTCGCAGGACCAGGGCTCGGCCGCGCAGGGCGGCGACCTGGGCGTGGTGGAGAAGGGCGCCTTCGTGAAGCCGGTCGAGGACACCATCTACGCGCTCAAGGAAGGCGAGACGAGCGGCCTGGTGCAGTCGGAGTACGGCTACCACATCATCAAGGTCACCGCGCTGAAACCGGCCGCGCAAAAGCCGCTGGCGGACGCAAAGGCCGAGATCGCGGCCGACCTCAAGAAGCAGAAGATGTCGAAGCAGTATTCGGAGATGGCCGAGGTCTTCACCAATATGGTGTACGAGCAGTCGGAGAGCCTGAAACCCGTCGCCGACAAGCTGGGCCTGAAGATCGAGACCGTCGATGCGCTGACCCGCAAGCCGAATCCGGCGCTGGCCACCGCGCCGTTCAACAACGAGAAGTTCCTCACCGCGCTGTTCGGTGTGGATGCGGTGAAGAACAAGCGCAACACCGAAGCGGTCGAAGTGTCGCCGAGCGTCTTGATTTCGGGCCGCGTGGTCGAGTTCAAGCCGGCCACCAAGCGTCCGCTGGCTGAAGTCGACGCCCAGATCCGCCAGCGCGTGACCCTGGAAGAAGCAAGCCGCATGGCGCGCGCCGCCGGCGAGCAGAAGCTGGCCGCCGTGAAGGCCTCCGGCGACGCCACCGGCTTCGGCGCCGCCACCGTCGTGGCCCGCACCAAGCAGCCGACCATCAACACCACGGCCGCCGTCGCGGTGCTGAAGGCGGACGTGAGCAAGCTGCCGGCCTACGTCGGCGTGGAAGTGCCGGGCCAGGGCTACGGCGTCTACCGCATCGGCAAGGTCTCCCAGCCCGCCACCCCGGACGCGGCCCGCCGCACCCAGGAGCAGCAGCAGATCGGCCAGCTGGTGGGCCAGGCGGAGATGTACAACTTCGTGGAGTCGCTCAAGACCAAGGCCAAGGCGAAGGTGAATGTGACGCCGTCGCAGCTGGGTGTGCGCAGCGACGCGCAGTAAGACGACCTGGTCGTGAAAAAGCCCGGCTGCGTGAGCAGGCCGGGCTTTTTGTTCTTAGGTCTGGGATCGATGGACCACAGCCGCTTTCATTCCCCACGGACCTCGGCACGTCATCCCGGCGCAGGCCGGGATCCAAGTTTGCGTGCGTATTCGCTGCGCGTGAGGCAGGTGGCACGCGACGGGATTGGATTCCGGCCTTCGCCGGAAGTCACGGGCGCCAGTGGCGCGCATGACGTCAACGCGTCACGGGTGAAAGGTGGCAGACCTGCTGTTCACGCTGCGTGGAGCTTTCTCGCGGCGGCCTCGAAATCATCCTTCGAAATATCCCCCAGCTCCAGCACCTGCGCCTTCGGATACTCCACGAAGTTCCGGTCGATCGACTTCAGATACGCCGGATCGTAATGCTGCAACAAGAGCTGATCCACCAGCTCGGGCATCGCCCCGCTGGTGGCCATCTCCTGCCACGCCGCGATTCGCTCGCGCCCGTGCAGCTGGACCAGGTGCGCCAGCTGGCCGTTCAGGGCCGACGGGTCGGCGCAGAAGTGCTCGTAGTCTTCCATCAGCAGGCGCACGCGGTTCTCGCGCGAGAGGTTCAGCGCGATGCAGGGCGCGGCGCGCATCTGCGCCATGACGGCGTCGGGCACGCGCAGGTTGCCGACTTTCTTGCTTTCGGATTCGACGAACACGGGCTTGGCTGGATCGAAGCGGCGCAGCAGGTCCCAGACCTGGCTCTCGAACCACTTCTGGCTCGGCTGCGGTTCGTGCGGCAGGTGGCCGAGCACCGAGCCGCGGTGGGCGGCCAGCTTCTCCAGGTCGAGCACCTGGGCGCCGATGCCGTCCAGGGTCTCGAGCAGGCGGCTCTTGCCGCTGCCGGTGGTGCCGCACACGACGCGAAAGTCCAGCGCCGGCGGCTGTTCCAGGCTGCTCGCGACGTGCGCGCGGTAGGCCTTGTAGCCGCCTTCCAGCTGCACCACCGGCCAGCCGATCTTCGCCAGGATGTGGGCCATCGACCCGCTGCGGTTGCCGCCGCGCCAGCAGTAGACGAGGGGCTTCCACTCGCGCGGCTTGTCGGCCCACAGGGTCTCGATGTGGCGCGCGATGTTGGCCGCCACCAGCGGCGCGCCGACGCGCTTGGCCTCGAAGGAGCCGGTCTGCTTGTACAGCGTGCCGACGCGGATGCGCTGGGCGTCGTCCAGCACCGGCGCGTTGATGGCGCCGGGGATACGGTCGAGCGCGTATTCGGACTCGCTGCGCGCGTCGATGATGGTGTCGAAGGAATCGAGCTCGGGGAGGATGTCGGCGAAGCTCAGGACGGCAGGGTATTTCATTGTTTCTTCAGGAGGCTTGAAAACGTCGGCCAGATGTTATTCAGGATGATGGGGTGGGCGGCCGCCAGCGGGTGCAGGCGGTCCTGCTGGAACAGGGCCGGCTTGTCGGCCACGCCCTCCAGCATGAACGGAACCAGCGGCGACCTGGTCTCGGTCGAGATTTTCTTGAACATATTGAAGAAGCTCTCGGTATAGGCGCGCCCGTAGTTGGGCGGCATGCGCATCCCGACCAGCATCACGCGCGCCTTCTTTTCCTGCGCCATGCCGACCATCGCGCGCAGATTGCTTTCGGCCGCGGCCACCGGCAGGCCGCGCAGGCCGTCGTTGGCGCCCAGTTCGATGACCACGATGTCCGGCTTGTGCTGGTCCAGCAGGGCCGGCATGCGGGTGCGTCCGCCGATCGTGGTTTCGCCGCTGATGCTGGCGTTGACGATGGTGGCGGGGATCTTCTGCTGCTTGAGTTTCTGGTCGAGCAGGGCGACCCAGCCGGCGCCGCGCGTGATCCCGTACTCGGCCGACAGGCTGTCGCCCACCACCAGTACGGTTTTTGGTGCAGAATAGGCGCTCGCCGCTGCGCCCAGCATCAGGCAAGCAATCACGAACAACTTTTTAAGATAGTGAAAAACCGGCATGCGCGATAACCCCGAGGTGTTCAAGAATGGTGTGGCGATGGGAGGGAAACAGCCGCCGGCGATCGTGGCCAGCGGACTGTCGAAGCGGGTGGCGGACGCCAGCGGCGAACTCACCATCCTCCACAACATCGATTTTACCGTGGGAGCGGCCGAGACGCTCGCGCTCGTCGGCGCATCGGGCTCGGGCAAGTCGACCCTGCTCGGCCTGCTGGCCGGTCTCGACACGCCGAGCGAGGGCAAGGTCGTGCTCGACGGCACCGATATCTTCGCGCTCGACGAGGATGGCCGCGCCGCATTCCGCAAGGCCAAGCTCGGCTTCGTGTTCCAGTCCTTCCAGCTGCTGGCCCACCTGAACGCGGTCGAGAACGTGATGCTGCCGCTCGAACTGCGCGGTGACGCGGATGCGCGCGCCAAGGCCGAAGCGATGCTGGGGCGGGTGGGGCTGTCGAGCCGGCTGAAGCATTATCCCAAGTATCTGTCGGGTGGCGAACAGCAGCGGGTTGCGCTGGCGCGTGCTTTTGTGACCGAACCGCCGCTGCTGTTTGCGGACGAACCGACCGGCAGCCTCGATGCGGCGACCGGGGAGCAGGTGATCCAGTTGATGTTCGAGCTCAATCGCGAGCGTGGGTCGACGCTGGTGCTGGTGACGCACGATCCGGCGATGGCGGCGCGCTGTGGCCGCACGATCACGATCGCGGCGGGCCGCTTGGCGTAGAGACCTCGGCCACCAGCAGATTCAACACGGCGCGCGCAGCGGCAGGAAGTTCGCCCGCCGTCATCCCGATCGGCCCGATGCCATGCGCCACCAGCAGGTCCGCCGCGGCGCCGTGGATCCACGCCGCGCCGAGCGCCGCCTCCCACGCCGGCCAGCCCTGCGCCAGCAGCGCGCCGCAGATCCCCGCCAGCACGTCGCCGCTGCCGGCTGTCGCCAGCCCGGCGTTCCCGGTCGGATTGATCACCATCTCTCCATCCGGCCGCGCGACGATCGACCCAGACCCCTTCAGGATCACGGTCGCCCGCGTGCGCAGCGCCATCTCGCGCGCCGCTTCCAGGCGGTCGGCCTGGATCACCGAGGTCGTCATGCCGAGCAGGCGCGCGCCTTCCAGCGGATGCGGGGTCAACACGCTCGGCGCCGCGCGCCCGGCCAGGCGCGCCAGCAGGTCGGGGCTGGCGCCGATCAGGTTGATCGCGTCGGCGTCGATCAGCAGCGGGCTGTCGCCGTCGAGCGCCCTGGCCAGCAGGCGCATCGCAGTCGCCGAGTCGCCCATGCCGGGGCCGATGACCAGGGTGCGCCCGGTGAAATCGAAGCCGTCGGCCTGGCGCAGCATCAGTTCCGGCTGCACGCTGTCGTAGCCGGGGCCGGCGTCCAGCATGGCGACGAACACCCGTCCCGCGCCGGCATGCAGCGCTCCGCGCGCGGCCAGCAATGGGGCGCCGAGCATGCCGTGCGCACCGCCGACGATGGCGACGTCGCCGTAGCTGCCCTTGTGGCTGTTGTGGCGCCGCGCCGCGAGTAAATGTCCGAACAGTTCGGCGCCGCCGCGCCGAGCGACTGGCGCCGGCAGCTGGGCGGGATCGACACCGAGCATCTCGACCCGCACCTGTCCCGCGTGATCGCGCCCATCCAGCGTGTGCAAGCCCGGCTTGTCGCCCAGGAAGGTGATGGTGTGGCTGGCGCGCACCGCGACGCCGCCCGGCCCGACGACGGCGCCGGTGTCGGCATCCAGGCCGCTCGGCACGTCCAGCGCCAGCACCGGGCAGCGCATCGCGTTGACGGCGTCGACCATCTCGCGATAATCGCCCTCGATCGGGCGCGCGAGACCGATGCCGAACAGGCCGTCCACCACCAGCCCCCAGTCGCCATCGGGCGGCAGCATGTCGATGAAGCCGACGGTGCCGGCGCGGGCGCGCTCGTGCGCGCTCTGCGCTTCCTCGGAGATCTCGCGCTGGCCCGGCTGGAACAGCACGGTCGCATCGACTCCGGCGTCGGCCAGCCTGGCCGCCGCCTCGAGCGCATCGCCGCCGTTGTTGCCGGGGCCGGCCAGCACCAGCACCGGCTTGTCGCGCCGGTCGCCCAGCAGTTCGAGCGCGTAGCGGGCGGCGGCTTCGCCCGCGCGGCGCATCAGGGTCCCGGCGGGCAGGCCCGTATAGGCCGCCGTTTCGATGGCGCGCAACTGCGCCACGGTGTAAAGATGATTGTCCATGCCCCGCATTGTCGTGCATTTTCGCCAAGCCGGTCGCGCGCTGCGACTAGAATAGCGGGATCGACAGCATACGCAGGAGCAGCATCATGGACTGGCAGTTCTGGATCGACCGCGGCGGCACCTTCACCGACATCGTCGCGCGCAGGCCCGACGGGCAGCTCGTCACGCACAAGCTGCTCTCCGAAAACCCCGAGCAGTACCGCGACGCCGCGGTGGCCGGCATCCGCCACCTGCTCGGCGTCGCGCACGGGGAGGCGCTGCCGGCCGGCCAGGTCGAGGCAGTCAAGATGGGCACCACGGTCGCCACCAATGCGCTTCTCGAGCGCAAGGGCGAGCCGACCGTGCTGGCGATCACGCGGGGTTTCCGCGATGCGCTGCGCATCGCCTACCAGAACCGTCCGCGCCTGTTCGACCGCCACATCGTGCTGCCCGAGCTGCTGTACGGTGACGTCATCGAGGTCGACGAGCGCATGGGCGCCCACGGCGAGGTGGTGCGCGAACTCGACGAGCCGGCCACGCGCGCCGCGCTGCAGGCGGCCTACGACAAGGGCCTGCGCGCGCTCGCCATCGTCTTCATGCACGGCTACCGCTACACGGCGCACGAGGCGCAGGCGGCGCGCATCGCGCGCGGCATCGGCTTCACGCAAGTGTCGGTGTCGCACGAGGTCAGCCCCCTGCAGAAGCTGGTGGCGCGCGGCGACACCACGGTGGTCGACGCCTACCTGTCGCCGATCCTGCGCCGCTACGTCGACCAGGTCGCGAGCGAGCTGCCCGGCGTGAACCTGCAGTTCATGCAGTCCAGCGGCGGGCTCACCGACGCGCGCGCCTTCCAGGGCAAGGACAGCATCCTGTCCGGCCCCGCCGGCGGCATCGTCGGCATGGTGCGCGCCAGCCGCCTGGCCGGCTTCGAGCGCGTGATCGGCTTCGACATGGGCGGCACCTCGACCGATGTTTCGCACTATTCCGGAGAGTTCGAACGGGTGTTCGAGACCCAGGTCGCGGGCGTGCGCATGCGCGCGCCGATGATGAGCATCCACACGGTGGCGGCCGGCGGCGGCTCGATCCTGCACTTCGACGGCGCGCGCTACCGCGTCGGGCCGGACAGCGCCGGCGCCAATCCGGGCCCGGCCAGCTACCGGCGCGGCGGGCCGCTGGCGGTCACCGACTGCAACGTCATGCTGGGGAAGATCCAGCCGCAGCACTTCCCGCGCCTGTTCGGTCCGATGGGCATCGACGCGCTCGACACCGAGGCCGTGCGCGCCGGCTTCGCCGCGCTGGCGCAGGAGATCGGCGCGAGCTCCGGGGCCGCGCCCGCGCCGGAAGAGGTGGCCGAGGGCTTCATCCGGATCGCAGTGGGGAACATGGCGAACGCGATCAAGCAGATCTCGGTGCAGCGCGGCCATGACGTCACCGAGTACGCCCTGACCAGCTTCGGCGGCGCCGGCGGCCAGCACGCCTGCCTGGTGGCCGATGCGCTGGGCATGAAGACGGTGTTCATCCATTCGCTGGCCGGCGTGCTGTCGGCCTACGGCATGGGCCTGGCCGACCAGACCGCGATGCGCGAGCGCGCCATCGAGCAGCGCCTGGCCGAACTGGGAAGCGACGCGCTGGCGCGGGAACTGGCGGTGCTGGGACAGGATGCGCAGGACAGCCTGCGCAAGCAGGGCGTCGCCCAGGATCGCATCGAACTGGTCCGGCGCGTGCACCTGCGCTACGAGGGCACGGATTGCGCCATCGTCGTGCCCTTCGCCGACCCGGCGGCGATGCAGGCGGCGTTCGAACAGGCCTACAAACGCCGCTACTCCTTCCTGATGCCGGCGCGCGGCCTGGTGGTCGAGGCGGTGTCGGTGGAAGCGATCGGGCGCTCGGACGCGCCCACCGAAACCCGGTCGGACGTGGTGTCGGAAGGGATCCGGCCGCAGGCCGGCGAAACCGTGCGCATGTACAGTGGCGGCGCCTGGCACGACACCGGCGTCTACCTGCGCGAAGCGATTGGGCCCGGCGACGTCGTGCGCGGCCCGGCCATCATCGCCGAAGCGAATGCGACCACGGTCGTGGAGCCGGGCTGGCAGGCCGAGGTCACGCCCTGCAACCACCTGGTGCTGGAGCGGGTCGAGGCGCTGCCCGAGCGGCGCGCCATCGGCACCACCGCCGACCCGGTGATGCTGGAGATCTTCAACAACCTGTTCATGTCGATCGCCGAGCAGATGGGCCTGCGCCTGCAGAACACCGCCTACTCGGTGAACATCAAGGAGCGCCTGGACTTCAGCTGCGCCATCTTCGACGCCGGCGGCAACCTGGTGGCGAACGCGCCGCACATGCCGGTGCACCTGGGCTCGATGGGCGAGAGCATCAAGACCGTGATGCGCAGGAACGCGGGCAAGATGAAAGCCGGCGACGTCTACGTGCTGAACGACCCGTACAACGGCGGCACCCACCTGCCGGACGTCACCGTGATCTCGCCGGTATTCGACGAGGCCGGCGAGGAGATTCTGTTCTACGTCGGCTCGCGCGGCCACCACGCCGACATCGGCGGCACCACGCCCGGTTCGATGCCGCCGGACTCGCACCACATCGAGCAGGAGGGCGTCCTGATCGATAACTTCAAGCTGGTCGACGGTGGCGACGGCATCCTGCGCGAAGATGCCGCTCGCATTCTGTTGACGAGCGGGCGCTATCCGGCCAGGAATCCCGACCAGAACATGGCCGACCTGCGCGCCCAGGTCGCCGCGAACCAGAAGGGCGTCGAGGAGCTGCATCGCATGGTCGCGCATTTTGGGCTGGACGTCGTGCGCGCCTACATGGGCCACGTGCAGGACAACGCGGAAGAAGCGGTGCGGCGCGTAATTTCCGCACTGAAGGACGGCAGCTACGGCATCGAGCTCGATAACGGCGCGCGCATCGAGGTCGCGATCCGCGTCGACCAGCTGGAACGCAGCGCGGAGATCGACTTCACCGGCACCTCGCCCCAGTTGCCGAACAACTTCAACGCGCCGTCCGCCGTCTGCATGGCCGCGGTGCTGTACGTGTTCCGCACCCTGGTCGACGACGAGATTCCGCTGAACGGCGGCTGCCTCAAACCCCTGAAGGTCATCATCCCGCCGGGCTCGATGCTGAACCCGCATTATCCCGCCTCGGTCGTCTCGGGCAACGTCGAGACCTCGACCTGCATCACCAACGCCCTCTACGGCGCGCTGGGCGTGATGGCGGCCAGCCAGGGCACGATGAACAACTTCACCTTCGGGAACGCGCGCTACCAGTACTACGAGACCATCTCCGGCGGCTCGGGCGCGGGCGAAGGCTACGACGGCACCGACGTGGTCCAGACCAATATGACCAACTCGCGCCTGACCGATCCGGAAATCCTCGAGTTCCGCTTCCCGGTACGGCTGGAGAGCTACGCCATCCGCCACGGCTCCGGCGGGGCAGGACGCTGGCATGGGGGCAGCGGCGGCACCCGCAAGGTGCGCTTCCTGGAGCCGATGACGGCGGCGATCCTGTCGAACAACCGGATCCACGCGCCGTTCGGCATGGCCGGCGGCGCGCCCGGCGAACGCGGACGCAACACTGTGCTGCGCGCGGACGGCGGCGTCGAGACCATCGGCCACGTCGGAAAGCTCGACATGGCGGCCGGCGACGCATTCATCATCGACACGCCGGGCGGCGGCGGCTTCGGCGCCCCTGACTGATCATGCGGAAGGAGATCATGCGTTCATCACTATTCCCCCTGATGCTGTGCGTTCCGGCCCTGGCCCTCGGCCAGGCTGCCGACCCAAACCAGGTGCCCAGGGAACTCAAGCCATTCGCGGCGGAGAACGAATCGATCCTCGCCTACGGATACGCCGACCTGAATGGTGACGGCACACGCGACGTCGTCTTCATCGTCGAGCCAAAGAAGACCAATGACGAAGGCGTGCGTACCTTGAAGATTGCGATCCGCATGCCCGGAGGCGCGCTCAAGGTGGTGAAACAGAATCGCAAGGTGGCGTTCTGCCGCTCCTGCGGCGGCGTGTTCGGCGACCCGTTCGAGGGCTTGTCCGCGTCCACCAAGGGTTTCTCGGTCAGCCACTACGGGGGCAGCAACTGGCGCTGGGCGAACAGCTTCAGCTTCGCCTACTCGAAACGCGACAACACCTGGCAACTGGTCGAGGTCGAGGAGTCCTCATTCCACACATCGAACCCGGACGACATGAAGACCAAAACCTACAAGCCGCCGCGCCACTTCGGCAAGATCGACATCGCCGACTTCGACCCGGACAAGTTCCAGGGCGTCGGGCCCAAGTAGCGCGCGCCTCAGCGCTTGCCGGACGCCGCGTCGATCTCCGCACCCCACGGATCCTTGAGCGCAACCGGCTTGCCGTCCGCTGCGAAGTCGACGATCTGGTCCCCGGCGCGCGTATGACGCGGCCAGGCCGGCAGCGCCGCGCCGTTCGGATTGCCGGTCTTCGCGAAGTTCGCCAGGTAGCCGCTCATCGCCTTGCCCATGCCGATATCGAGGGCGTCGGCCTGCGCGCCGTACTTCACGTCCACGGTGTCGAAGAAGTAAGGGATGTCGCTCGCATGCTGCGCGCCCGGCTGGCCGATCGACTTCGCCACATACGAGAAGCGGTAGGCATACACCGGCGCGCCGGCGTCGGCCAGCAAGCCGGCCAGCTTGCGCGCGCCGGCCACCATGAAGCCGGTCTTGCCGCCGATGTCAGCACTGGTCGCGCCGATCATCACCGGCACCTTCTGGAACCGCCCTTCGGCGAATGCGGCGGCGCCGTCGACCACCAGCTTGCCTTCGGCGAAAGGCCCGTGATAGGTCGGCATCCCCTGGCGCGAGAAGTTCGCGAGGTTCAGGCCGTCCACCACCGCCTCGGGCGGCAGGGCGCGCAGCTTGCTCAGCGCGGCCGGATCGTCGGCCTGGATGCCCTTGCCGGCCGCGAAGGCGAGGCCGATCTTCTCGGCATACACCAGGGTGGTCGGCTGCATGCCGCCGTCGCCACCCGACATCACGACGGCGCGCGCGAACAGGCCGTTCGCCATCGGCGAGGTGAGCAAGGCGTTGACCGCCATGCCGCCCGCCGATTCTCCGACGATGGTAACTTGCTTCGGATCGCCGCCGAAGGCCGCGGCATTGCGCTTGACCCACTGCAGCGCCGCCAGCTGGTCCATCAGACCGTAGTTCCCCAGCGGCGTCTTGCCCGCATGCTCACGCGTCAGCTGCGGATGCGCGAAGAAGCCGAAGCGTCCCAGGCGGTAGTTGATGCTGACCACCAGCAGCCCCTGGCGCGCCAGCGGTGCGCCCGAATAGGTCGGCGGCGAGGCGCCGCCGTTGACGAAGCCGCCGCCGTGGATCCACACCAGCACCGGCAGTTTCGCTTTCGCGCCCGCCGGCTTCCACACGTTCAGGAACAGGCAATCCTCGCTGGGCGTGGTGCCAAGCGGCGCGGCGTCGCTGGGGAAGGGCAGCTGCATGCAATCCGCGCCGTAGGCGGACGCATCGCGCACCTCGCGCCAGGCCGCGACCGGCTGCGGCGGGCGCCAGCGCAGGGCGCCGGTCGGCGCGGCCGCGTAAGGAATGCCCTTCCAGCTGGCCACCCCGTCGCCGACCGTCCCGGCAACCTTGCCGCTGTCGATGGCGACGACGTTGGTCACGCCGGCGTCGGCCCAGGCCAGGGGCGCGGCGAGCAGGAGGGGCAGAAGGGCGGAGCGTGGCGATTGGGGCATCTTGTGAATCTCCTCAGCGTGGGTAGGTGAAACCGGTACGGATATCCATCGGCAGCAGCCGCTCGCCGTCGCGCACCATCAGGCGCTGCGGCGGTTCTTCGCCCGCCAGCACGCGCGCCTTGAACGGCAGTCCTTCCGCGTCGCGCATCGACTTGTCGCTGCGCTCGTAGACGTTGGCGCAGCCGGTTTCCTTCATCAGCGCCTGCACGATCGGAATCTTCCAGAACTCGACGCCGCCGGCATTGAACTGGCAGATCAGATAGCCCGAGGCGCCGCCATGGCTGTGCACCTGCAGGCCGGACAGGCCGTCCTGTTCGCCGTCGATCAGCTGGACCAGCGCCTGCGGATCGGCTTTGCGTAGGGCCTCGATGCGGCGCTCGACGCCCGCCTGGACGCGGCGCTTGATCAGCGCATGGTCGACCGGCTCGTCTTCACGCAGGGTCCAGACGCGTCCGGCGATCTGCGACTTGGCATTGTAGGCGGCGCGGGCCAGGAACTGGCGCGAGGAAGACTGCACCAGCGCGGTGGCGCCGATCTTGCTGCGTTCATGGGGCTTGCCCTCGACCTTGTCGATGGCCGACAGGTAGATCCACGGGTCGCCGGCGAGGAGGGCTTTTTCCTTGCCCTGTTTGATGGTGATGATGAGCATAGACAGCTTTCGTTGCGAGTGCCGGATGATACAGCAACGCGCTGTTCCTATTGTTAACCGCAAGACCGTCGCACCGGCGCAGGCCGGTGCCTAATTTTGCGAGCGCATTGGTAACGCACGCAAACTTGGGTTCCGGCCTGCGCCGGAACGACGTGCTTGGGCCTCAGGTCGAAATACCGTAGCGGCGCTTCGCGTCCAGGAACTCCTTGGTCAGCGCCACCAGACGCGGGTGGTTCGGATCCAGCGCCCGCAGCCGCTCGATCTGCTCGTTCGCCACCTCGCTGAGCGTATGGTCCCACCCCAGCTCGTTCACCTGGCGCAGGATGCCGCCGGCCACCGCTACCATCACCTGCAGGTTCCCCGGCGCCATGTGCAGCGCCTCCAGCAGGGTCTGCACCGCGCCGCGCACGTCGCCCATATTGCGCTTCTCGTCGGCCACGCCGAGCAGGATCTGGGCTTGCGCGCGCAGCTGGGCGCCCATGCCGTCGGCCAGGTCGGGGCGGCCGGCGCGCACGAACACCCCCATGGCGTCGTCCACGCTCACCGGGCTGGAGACGTCGTGCATCACGGCCATCAGGACGTTCGAGGCCTGCTCGTCCATCTGGTGTTCGAGGCAGGCCTCGGCCAGGCCGATGCGCAGGTTCGAGGACAGGCCATTGCTGGTGCGCGCCGCGCTGGCCGCCATCTGCAGCTCGGCCACGGCCGCGCTGACGTTGCCCATCCTTTCGTGCAGCAGGGCGCTCGAATACGACTTGCAGGCGTCGACGTCGGCGCTGCCGCGCATCGAGCGTTCCAGGTCGCGGATCACGCCGCCCGCGCCCTGCACGTCGCCGCGCGTGACCATCGCCTTGACCAGGTTGACGTGGTCTTCCGGGTTGCGAAATTCCGAGTACTTGGCCTTGGTGACGACCTGCTTGAAGGACTTCTCGGCCGCCAGCGCGTCGCCGTTTTCCAGCGCGACCTCGCCGAGTTTACGCAGGCGGCGCACCATGTGCGGCGAGATCGACACCGCGTCTTCCAGCACCTTCTGCGCTTGCTTCACGGCGCCGAGCTTTTCGTGGCAGCGCGCCAGCAGGTCGTAGGCCGCCATCAGGCGCGGATTGGCCTGCACCAGCGCATCCAAGGCCTCGCGCGCTTGCTCGACCTGGCCCTGCGCGAACATCGTGCGCGCCAGGCCCAGGCCGGCCCAGCCGACCGGCCGCTCGGCCAGCACGTCGCGGTAGATGCTGCCGGCCTGCGCGTGCTCGCCGACCGAGACGTGCAGCTCGGCCTTCAGGCGCAGGAAGTCGAGCGCATAGCGCGGGCTGGCGATGGCCGCGGTGGTGCAGGCGCGGATCGCGTCGATCGGCTTGCCCTGGGCGGCGAGCTGCCAGACCGGGAGCAGGGCGGTGCGGCGCTCCAGCGCGCGCTTGATGCGGCTGCCGAGCACCTCCACCGTGAACGGCTTCAGAACGTAGTCGGTCGGGGTCAGTTCGGCGGCGCTGACGACCTTGTCGTAGACGCCTTCCGAAGTCAGCATGATGAAGATGGTCGAGGCCGTGATCAGGCGGTGGTGGCGCAGGTCTTCCAGCAGCTGCTGGCCGTCCTGGCCGTCGCCGCCGGGGCCGCCCAGGTCGTACTCGCACAGGACGATGTCGTAGGCCCGCTTGCCGAGCTGCTTGATCGCCATGCTGGCGTTGATCGCCGACTCGACCTTGCTGATGCCGGACTGGTTCAGCATGTTCTGCAGGCTGCCGCGCATGCCCTGGTTGGGATCCACGATCAGGACCGACAGGTTCGCATTCTCTTGCATCTTCGCTTTCCGTTCCCCAAATTGTTGTCTTTATATAGCGCTTACGATACCGATAACTTCCCTACGGATCAAGAAATGTCCGTTCTACAATGAATGCCGAGGGTGGAATGCATCGCTGCATTGCAACACTGTATAATAGCGGGCTATCTTCCACCCTAGCAGCCACGCTGCATCAACCGACTTCTCAGCCATGTTGATTCTGCCGGGTTCCAACGCCCTCTCTGCCTTCCGTAGCCAACGCCTCCTGTCGCAACTCCAATCGGTCGCTCCATCGATTGCCGCAGTCCAGGCGCGCTTCTACCACTTCATCGACAGCAGCGCACCGCTCAGCGTGGAGGACACCGAGCGCCTGTCGGCCATGCTCACCTACGGCGAGCCGGCCGCCCAGACCCTGTACGAGGGCGTGACCGAAGAGTTCTTCGTGATCCCGCGCCTCGGCACGATCTCGCCATGGGCCTCGAAGGCCACCGACATCGCGCACAACTGCGGCATGACCCACGTGCACCGCATCGAACGCGGCATCGGCTACACCGTGGTCCTGAAAAGCGGCCTGCTCGGCACCGGCATCGGCGCCCCCAAGAAGCTGGACGACGACGAGATCGCCCCCGTCGCCGCGCTGCTGCACGACCGCATGACGGAATCGGTGTTGCGCAATGCCGACGAGGCCTCGCGCCTGTTCGACGAACTCGCAGGCAAGCCGCTCGAGACGGTGGATGTGATCGGGCAGGGCCGCGAGGCGCTGGTGCGCGCGAACACGGAGCTGGGCCTGGCGATGTCGATCGACGAGGTCGACTACCTGCTGGATGCCTTCACCAAGGCGCAGCGCAACCCGACCGATGTCGAGCTGATGATGTTCGCCCAGGCGAACTCGGAGCACTGCCGGCACAAGATCTTCAACGCCGACTGGATCATCGACGGCGTGAAGCAGGACAAGTCGCTGTTCGGGATGATCAAGAACACCCACCAGCTGAACCCGCGCGGCACCGTGGTCGCCTACAGCGACAATTCCTCGATCATCGAGGGCGCGACGGTGACCCGCTTCTTCCCGCGCCAAGGCCAGGAATACGGCGCCTCGGCCGAGCTGACCCACACCCTGATGAAGGTCGAGACCCACAACCACCCGACCGCGATCTCGCCGTTCCCGGGCGCCTCCACCGGCGCCGGCGGCGAGATCCGCGACGAGGGCGCGACCGGACGCGGCGCCAAGCCGAAGGCGGGCCTGACCGGCTTCACGGTCTCGAACCTCCTGATCCCGGGCGCCGAGCGTCCGTGGGAAAACGCGAGCGACGTCAGCAAGGGCGAAGCCGGACGCGTGGACGCGGTCTACGGCAAGCCGGAGCGCATCGCGTCGCCGCTGCAGATCATGATCGACGGCCCGATCGGCGGCGCCGCCTTCAGCAACGAATTCGGCCGCCCGGTCCTGGGCGGCTACTTCCGCTCGTATGAGCAGAACGTCGGCGCCGCCAACGCGGTCTACGGCTACCACAAGCCGATCATGATCGCGGGCGGCATCGGCAACATCTCGGCCGCGCACACGCACAAGGACGAGATCCCGGTCGGCAGCCTGCTGATCCAGCTCGGCGGCCCGGGCATGCGCATCGGCATGGGCGGCTCGGCCGCCTCCTCGATGGCGACCGGCACCAACACCGCCGACCTGGACTTCGATTCGGTCCAGCGCGGCAACCCGGAGATGGAGCGCCGCGCCCAGGAAGTCATCAACGGCTGCTGGCAGATGGGCGAGGACAATCCGATCATCTCGATCCACGACGTCGGGGCCGGCGGCCTGTCGAACGCCTTCCCGGAGATCGTCAACGACGCCAAGCGCGGCGCGCTGTTCGACCTGCGCAAGGTGCCGCTGGAAGAGAGTGGTCTGGCGCCGAAGGAAATTTGGTCGAATGAGTCGCAAGAGCGATATGTGTTGGCAATTTCGCCAATGGACCTCGATCAATTTGCCGCCCTGTGCGAGCGCGAGCGCTGCCCGTATGCGGTGGTCGGCACCGCGACCGAAGAGCGCCAGCTGCGCGTGATCGACCCTGAGGCCGGCAACAACCCGGTCGACATGCCGATGGACGTCCTGCTCGGCAAACCGCCGAAGATGCTGCGCGACGTCGAGCATGTGAAATACCAGTTCCCGGCGATCGACCTCACCGGCATCGCGTTGGAGGAAGCCGCGCGCCGCGTGCTGCTGCTGCCGACCGTGGCCGACAAATCCTTCCTGATCACCATCGGCGACCGCACCGTCGGCGCCATGACGGTGCGCGACCAGATGGTCGGCCCGTGGCAGGTGCCGGTCGCCGACTGCGCGGTCACCGCGATGTCCTACGAGGGCTTCGTGGGCGAGGCGATGGCGATGGGCGAGCGCACCCCGCTGGCCGTGATCGACGCCGCCGCATCGGGCCGCATGGCCGTGGGCGAGGCGATCACGAATATCGCCGCCGCCGCGATCGAGCAGATCGGCGACATCAAACTGTCGGCCAACTGGATGGCGGCCTGTGGCCAGCCGGGCCAGGACGCCGCGCTGTTCGACACCGTCAAGGCGGTCGGCATGGAGCTGTGCCCGGCGCTGGGCGTGTCGATTCCGGTCGGCAAGGATTCGCTGTCGATGCGCACCACCTGGAACGACGATGGCGCCAGCAAGGCCGTCATCTCGCCGGTATCCCTGATCGTCTCGAGCTTCGCGCCGGTCTCCGACGTGCGCCGTTCGCTGACCCCGCAGCTGCGCACCGACCTCGGCGACACCGCCCTGATCCTGGTCGACCTGGGCCGCGGCAAGAACCGCCTCGGCGCATCAAGCCTGGCGCAGGTCACCCAGCAGATCGGCGACAGCGTGCCGGACGTCGATTCGCCGGAAGACCTGAAGGCCTTCTTCAACGCGATCCAGCGCCTGAACAAGGAAGGCAAGCTGCTGGCCTACCACGACCGTTCGGACGGCGGCCTGTTCGCGACCCTGACCGAGATGGCCTTCGCCGGCCGTACCGGCGTGTCGGTCAACCTCGACATCCTGACCATGGAAGGCGAGCACGCCTCCGACTGGGGCGACGCCAAGAACTGGGCGACGCAAGTCGGCGAGCGCCGCAACGAGATGACCCTGCGCGCACTGTTCAGCGAAGAGCTGGGCGCGGTGGTG
Organism: Massilia phyllostachyos; assembly: GCF_021044825.1. Taxonomy (GTDB): domain Bacteria; phylum Pseudomonadota; class Gammaproteobacteria; order Burkholderiales; family Burkholderiaceae_D; genus Telluria; species Telluria phyllostachyos. The sequence goes on from NZ_JAJNOC010000002.1 coordinate 708,805, forward strand.
CAGGTGCGCGCGGAGGACAAGCAGGCCGTGATGGCCGTGCTGCGCGAACTCGGCCTGGGCGCCTGCAGCCACATCATCGGCAAACTGAACGACCGCGGCGCGATCGAGTTCACCCGCGACGCCAAGGTGATCTACTCTGCCCGCCGCAGCGAGCTGCACCGCCTGTGGAGCGAGACCAGCTGGCGCATTGCGCGCCTGCGCGACAATCCGGATTGCGCGGACCAGGAATACGAGCGCCTGCTGGACGAGCAGGATCCGGGCATGTCGCCGATCCTGACGTTCGATCCGAGCGTGAACATCGCCGCGCCCTTCATCGCGACGGGCGCCCGTCCGCGCGTGGCCATCCTGCGCGAGCAGGGCGTGAACTCGCACATCGAGACCGCCTGGTCGATGCACCAGGCCGGCTTCAGCGCCGTCGACGTGCACATGAGCGACCTGATCGCGGGCCGCGCGAAACTGGAGGACTTCCACGGCGTGATCGCGGTGGGCGGCTTCTCCTACGGCGACGTGCTGGGCGCGGGCGAGGGCTGGGCCAAGACCATCCTGTTCAATCCGCAGCTGGCCGACCAGTTCGCCGCCTTCTTTGCGCGCAAGGACACCTTTGGCCTGGGCGTGTGCAACGGCTGCCAGATGCTGGCCAACCTGAAGCCGATCATTCCGGGCGCGCATGCGTGGCCGAAGTTCACCCGCAACAAGTCGGAACAGTTCGAAGCGCGCTTCGGCATGGTCGAAGTGCTGGACTCGCCGTCGATCTTCTTCCAGGGCATGGCCGGCACCCAGGCGCCGATCGCCATCGCCCACGGCGAAGGCTTCGCGGACTTCTCGCTGACCGGCGACGTCAATGCCGCAGTGAAAGCGCTGCGCTACGTCGACAACCGCGGCCAGGCGACCGAAACCTATCCGTTCAACCCGAACGGCTCGCCGGGCGGCCTGACCGCCGTGACGACCGAGGACGGCCGCTTCACGGCGATGATGCCGCACGCCGAGCGCGTGTTCCGCACGGTGGTCCATTCGTGGGCGCCGGATGCGTGGAGCGACGCGGCGCCGTGGGCGCGCATGTTCCAGAACGCACGCAAGTGGCTGGGTTAAGATGATGAAAAAGCGCTTCCTCGGAAGCGCTTTTTTTTCGGGAGCCTAGCTGCCCCAGATCGGTTCGTCCTTGCTGCCGTTCCCGCCCGGCGTGCCCGGCGGAATGCCGGCGCCGGCGCCCGCCGACGTGCCGTTGTCCTGGCCCGGCTGCTTGCCGCCTCCGGCGCCGCCCGGTTGCTGGACTTGGCCGGGCTGGCCGCCGCCGGCGCCCGGCACTGGTTTCTGTTCCTGGTTCATGGTGCCTCCCTTCAGTCGTCGCCGGCCGAGTTGCTCATATTGCTGTCGGCATTCGGGGCCTGGTTCCCCAGGTCGCCGCCACCGGCGCCGCCGGCGATCCGTCCCGCGGCAGCTTCATTCGAACGGATGCCGGCCACGCCCGGCGCCACCGGCTCGGTCGCGCTGCCCTGGCCGCTCTGCGGCTTGCCCGGCGGATTCACCTGGGCTTCCGCCGACGAGCTGACGATGCCGCCGCCACGGCCGGCGGGGTTGGGGGTGTAGTGGCCGGCATTCGAGGTGCCGGCGCCCGGCATCGGCATGTCGTCGCCCGGGCCGCCGCGGCCGGCGTCGCGCTTGCGATCCTGATCCTTGTTCTGGTTCATGCTGTTCTCCTCATGGATGGCTTTGGGACCATGGTAGCGCGGCTGGCCAAAGTCTCAATAGGAGCACGGGTGACGGGGGCGTAGGAGGGGACGCACGCAGGCTACTCCGAAGTCGCTGATCGTTGGGGAGATGCACTCTCAACCAAGGTCATGCGCGCCACAGGCGCCCATGACTCCCGGCGCAGGCCGGGACCCAATTCCAGTGCACAGTGAGAACCCGAGCGTAGCCGGTACGCGTGCAAACCTGGGCCCCGGCCTGCGCCGGGGCGACGTTGATAGGTGTAGCGTCGGGTATGACGCCGCGAACTGCGGCGAAGCCAGCACTGGATTCGACATGGTCAGGCAATAAAAAAGCGCCCCCTCGGGAGCGCTTCTCGATCAAACCAACCGGTTCTTACTGAACCTTGGCCTTCTTGACCAGGCTTTCGCGGTACTGCGCCAGCTGGCGCTGCTGCAGTTGTTCCGCGACCTGCTGCTTGACTTCGTCCAGGGCCGGGATCTTGGCCTGGCGCACGTCTTCCAGCTTGATCACGTGGAAGCCGTACTGGGTCTTGACCGGCGTATCGGTGATAGCGCCTTTTTGCAGGGCGACCATGGCTTTCGAGAACTCAGGCACGTAGTTGGCCGGGCTTGCCCAGTCCAGGTCGCCGCCGTTCTGGGCCGAGCCGTCTTTCGACTGGGCCTTGGCCAGGTCTTCGAACTTGGCGCCGCCCTTCAGCTTGGTGATGATGCCCTTGGCTTCGTCTTCGGTCTGGACCAGGATGTGGCGTGCGTGGTATTCCTTGTCGCCCACGGCAGCCTTGTACTTGTCGTACTCGGCCTTGATGTCGGCATCCTTGACCGGGTTCTTCTTGACGTAGTCCGCGAGCATGGCGTTGATGATGATGCTCTGGCGGGCATTGTCGATCGCTGCCTTGACGTCGGCGCGGCCGCCGACGCCTTGCTTGTCGGCTTCCTGGATCAGGACTTCGCGGCCGATCAGGTCTTTCTTGATGGCGTCGCGCAGCTGCGGCGAATCGGTGGCGCGGCCTTGCGCGACCACTTGCTTGACCAGCTGGTCAACCTTTGCCGCCGGGATGGCCTTGCCATTGACGGTCGCGACGTTCTGCGCGAACGACGGCGCGGCAACGAAGGCGCCCAAGGCGAGAGTGAGTGCCAAGGACAGGCGGGCTGGCTTCAAAATCATTGTTAAGGTCCTATCTAAACACGAATAAAAGTTCGCCGCGGGCGGCAATAACCGGTGCTTCGCAGCACCGGCGGTAGTACATCTTACTGCACCTTTGCCTTTTTGACCATTTGCTCTTTATAGGCTTCGAGCTTCTTCTGCACCAGCGAATCGGCGATCTGCGGCTTGAGTTCGTCAAGGGTCGGCAGCTTGGCGGCGCGGGTGTCGTCCAGCTTGATCACGTGGAAGCCGTTGGCGGTCTTGACCGGGTTCTCGGTGACGCCGCCTTTTTGCAGGCCTGTGAAGCCGGCTGCGAATTCAGGCGGGAAGGCGGCCGGCACGGCCCAGTCCAGGTCGCCGCCGTTGTTGGCGGTGCCGGTGTCCTTCGACTGCTTGGCCAGCTCTTCGAACTTGGCGCCGCCCTTCAGCTTGGCGATCACGGCCTTCGCGTCGGCTTCGTTTTCCAGCAGGATGTGGCGCACGTGGTATTCCTTGTCGCCGGTCTGCTTCACGAAACGGTCGTACTCGGCCTTGATCTCGGCGTCGCCCACCGGGTTCTTGGTGATGTAGTCCTTGGCCAGCTGGTTGACGACGATCGCCTGGCGCGCGTTGTCGAGGGCCTGCTTCACTTCCGGCTTCTTGTCGTAACCCTGCTTGACCGCTTCCTGCATCAGCACTTCGCGGGCGATCATCTCGTTCTTGATGGCGAGACGCAGCTGCGGGGAATCCTGGCCCTGGCCAGCCGCGACCATCTGCTTGACCGCTTCCTCGACGCGCGAGGTCGGGATCGGCTTGCCGTTGACCACGGCGAGGTTCTGCGCGAAGGCAGGCGCCGCGCTAACGGCGATCAGAGCTAACAGCAGGCGTGCTGGCTTAAAAGTCATTTCTGGGATTCCTTGGGGGGATGAGCTTGGACGGGAATTGCTTCGTTCTTGGATGTGTTCTTGCACTTCGAGTTCTGGTACTTCGCGTTACATATTGTCTGCCACTATTCTTAAAGCTGACTGAAGCCGGCAGGTTGCCCAACCGGCTTGCAGCTCACCCTTAAGCTTGTTCCGACGGCGCAATCGCCGTGATCGCCAGGGCATGGATTTCCGCCTTGTTGATCATTTCGTGAACGGCATCATACACAAGACGATGCCGCATGACCAGCGTCAGGCCCGCGAACTTCTCAGAAGCAATTTTAACGCTGTAATGACCGCCGCCCGAGGCCGCCCCCGCATGGCCGGCATGCAGGTGGGAATCGTCGGTAATCTCGAGCACGGTGGGCGAGAGCTCCGCCTGCAGGCGCTCGCGCAGGCGTTCGGTACGGTTCTGGTCCATCAGGCGTCCTCCTGGATGTGTTTGGAAAGGAATAGCGATTGAATGATGATGAAGGCGAACAGGATGCCGCTGATGCCGAACAGCTTGAAGCTGACCCAGGCGCCGGTATCGCTGCGGAACACCACGAAGGCCATCAGGAGGTTCAGCAGGCCGATGCCGATGAAGAAGGCGACCCAGGCGTAAAGTACGCGGGTCCACACCGCGTCCGGCAGGTTCATGGCCCCGCCCAGGGCCGAGCGCATCAGGTTCTTGCGGTAGATCAGTTGGCCGAACAGCAGCGCCGCGGCGAAGGCCCAGTACAGGATGGTCGGCTTCCACTTGATGAAGGTGTCGTCGTGGAAGTAGATGGTGGCGCCGCCGGCGACCACGACCACGCCCAGCGACAGCCACAGCATGCCGTCGATTTTCTTGCGGCGCACCAAGAGGTAGACGATCTGCAGCACCGTGGCCACGATGGTGGCGGCGGTGGCCAGCAGGATCGGCGACTGCGCCGCCGGCACGTTGCCGCCGGCGATCAGGAAGCCGAGGTAGTCGCTGACGATGCCGTGGGCCCATTCCGGGTTGTTTTCACCGACCTTGTAGATGCCGAAGAACAGGATCACCGGCAGCATGTCGAACAAAAACTTGATCATGTACGTTTCCTCAGCGGGGTTCGAAGCGCAGCGCGGCCGAGTTGATGCAGTAGCGCAAGCCGGTCGGCGGCGGGCCGTCCGGGAACACATGGCCGAGGTGGGCGTCGCAGACGGCGCAGATGATCTCGGTGCGCACCATGCCGTGGGTACGGTCGGTTTTCTCGATCACGTTGTCCGGGTCGAGGGCGCGGAAATAGCTGGGCCAGCCACAGCCGGAATCGAACTTGGCGTCCGATTCGAACAGCGGAGTGTTGCAGCACACGCAGGTATAGATGCCGTGCTCGTGGTGGTCCCAGAACTTGCCGGTGAAGGCGCGCTCGGTGGCGGCGTGGCGGGTCACCTGGTATTCCATCGGGTCGAGCTGGGCGCGCCATTCGGCGTCGGTTTTCGTCACTTTGTCGTTCATATCGGTCTCGCTTGGTGAGAATCGTTCAGGAAGAGCAGCTCACTTCGAGGTGGGCTGCCCAGTCGGGCGGCAGGGCCGCGTAGGCGTCATGTTCCGGCTGTTCGTCGAAGGGGCGCTCGAGGATGGCGAGCAGCTTGTGCACCTCGGCATAGTCGCCGTGTTGGGCTTGCTCGATGGCGTTCTGGGCCAGGTAGTTGCGCAGCACGTACTTCGGATTGACCCGGTGCATGGCGGCGCGGCGCGCGGCGTCGGCGCTGCCTTCCTGGCGCAGGCGTTCGCGGTACTGGACGGCCCAGGCGTCGAAGGCGGCGCGGTCGAGGAACAGGTCGCGCAGCGGCGCGTCGCTGGCCACATCGCCGTCGACCTGCAGGTCACCCAGGCGGCGGAAGAACAGCGTGAAGTCGGCGTGATTCGCCTGCAGCAGGGTGAACATGCCGTCGAACAGGGCTTCGTCGCCGGGGCGCGCGTCGAGCAGGCCGAGCTTGGCGTGCAGCAGTTCGTCGAGCCTGGCGCCGAATGCCGGACGGTAGACGTCGAGCGCTTCTTCCGCTTCCTCGGGGGTGCCGATCAGCGGCAGCAGGGCGTTGCCCAGCGCATAGCAGTTCCAGTGGCCGACCGGCACCTGGTTCGCATAGGAATAGCGGCCGCCCTGGTCGGTATGGTTGCAGATGTGCTTGGCGTCGAAGGCTTCCATGAAGCCGAAGGGGCCATAGTCGAGGGTCAGGCCGAGGATCGACATATTGTCGGTGTTCATCACGCCATGCATGAAACCGACCGCCTGCCAGCCGGCGATGGTGTGTGCGGTGCGGCGCGTGACTTCCGCCAGCAATTCCTTGTACGGGTTGGCCGCATCGAGGAACTCGGGATACCAGTTCCGGATCACATGGTCGGCCAGGGTCTTGAGCTCGTCCGGCTTGTTACGGTAGTGCCAGTGCTCGAAGGAGCCGAAGCGGATGAAAGTCGGCGCCATGCGGGTGACGACGGCCGCAGTCTCGACGTTCTCGCGCATGACGCGCTGCGGCGAGCCGGTCAGCATCAGCGCGCGGGTAGTCGGGATGCCGAGCGCCGCCATCGCTTCCGAGCACAGGAATTCGCGGATCGAGGAGCGCAGCACGGCGCGGCCGTCGCCCATGCGCGAATAGGGCGTGAGGCCGGCGCCCTTGAGCTGGACTTCCATCCGTCCTTCCGGACCATCGAGGTCGCCCAGCACGATGGCGCGGCCGTCGCCGAGCTGGCCGGCCCAGACGCCGAACTGGTGCCCCGAGTAAACGGCGGACAGGGGCTGCGAACGCACCGCCACCTTGTTCCCGCTGAAGACCTCGACGAAGTCGTCGCGCGTCAAATCAGCCGGGTCGAGCCCGGCCAGCGCCGCGGCGGGTGCGCTGGCGGCGATGAAGGAGGGCGACGGCAGCGGCGTCGGCATCAGCCGCGTGTAGAACGCGGGCGGCAACTCGGCGAAGGAGTTGGTGAAGGGGATCTCGTCGGCGGTAATGGCAGCTCCAATCGGGAATGGCCGTGGTTCGACCGGTATTGGCAGGATTCTACCGTACCCGGGCGGATACCATGCGCCACGGGTGCGCCGCCCGGGCGCGCGAACCGTGCTTGAGCATGCTGCGTCGCGTCATCGAATTGGATTGACGCGGCCCGGCCGTGCAGCTGAAACTCGACATTACCTTGCAAATTTTGCCAGAAGGTTACAGGAAGGGAAGCATGACCGAGTATCCGATGAGCCCGAATTCAACGCCGCTCTTGGGGCAGATGATGGACCAGCCGCTGCTGGTTTCCAGCATCATCGCGTTCGCCGCCCGCCACTACGGCGCCAACGAGATCGTCTCGCGCCGCGTCGAGGGCGACATCCACCGTTATACCTACCGCGACTGCGAAGTGCGCGCACGGCGCATGGCGCAGGCGCTTGCCGGCCTCGGCGTCAAGCCGGGCGACCGGGTCGCGACCCTGGCCTGGAACGGCTACCGCCACCTGGAGCTGTACTACGCGGTGTCCGGCTCGGGCGCCGTGCTGCACACCATCAACCCGCGCCTGCATCCGGAACAGATCGCCTACATCGTCAACCACGCCGAAGGCCAGTACCTGTTCTTCGACATGACCTTCCTGCCGGCCATCGAGGCGATGGCGCGCCAGTGCAAGACCATCAAGGGCTACGTCGCGATGTGCGACCGCGCCCAGATGCCGAAGGATACGAACATTCCGATGCTGCTGTGCTACGAGGACCTGATCGCATCCTCATCCGGCGAGTACGCCTGGCCGCAGTTCGACGAACGCTCGGCCGCGGCCCTGTGCTACACCTCGGGCACGACCGGCAACCCCAAGGGCGCGCTGTACTCGCACCGCTCGACCGTCCTGCACGCCTATGCCTCCGGCATGCCGAACGCCCTGAACGTCTCCGCCAGCGACGTGGTGCTGCCGGTGGTGCCGATGTTCCATGTGAACGCCTGGGGCCTGCCGTATTCGGCGCCGCTGGCCGGCGCCAAGATGGTGTTCCCGGGGCCGGCACTGGACGGCAAGTCGCTGTACGAGCTGTTCGAGGCCGAGGGCGTGACCTTCTCGGCCGGCGTGCCGACCGTCTGGCTCGGCCTGATCAACTACCTGGTCGAGAACGACCTGCGCTTCTCGACCTTCCGCCGCACCGTGATCGGCGGCTCGGCCTGTCCGCCGGCGATGATGGACACCCTGATCGACCGCTTCGGTGTGCAGGTGGTGCACGCCTGGGGCATGACGGAGATGTCGCCGCTCGGCACCAGCTGCACCCTGATGGCGAAGCACCGCGCGCTGCCGACAGGCGAGCAGCGCGCCATCCTGCGCAAGCAGGGCCACGCCATCTACGGCGTCGACATGAAGATCGTCGACGACGACGGCAGCGAGCTGCCCTGGGACGGCACGACCTACGGCCACCTGCTGGTGAAGGGGCCGTGGGTGGTCTCTGGCTACTTCAAGAGCGAGGGCGGCGAGGTGCTGCAGGACGGCTGGTTCCCGACCGGCGACGTCGCGACGATCGACCCGGACGGCTATCTGGCGATCACCGACCGCAGCAAGGACGTGATCAAGTCGGGCGGCGAGTGGATCGGCTCGATCGACCTGGAGAACATCGCCATGGCGCACCCAAGCGTGCTGCAGGCGGCCTGCATCGGGGTGGCGCATCCGAAGTGGGCGGAGCGCCCGCTGCTGGTGGTGGTGCGGCGGCCCGGCCTCGCGGTGTCGCGCGAAGAGCTGCTGGCCTGGTTCGAGGGCAAGGTGGCGAAATGGTGGATTCCGGACGACATCGTGTTCACCGACGCGCTGCCGGTGGGCGGCACCGGCAAGATCCAGAAGAACAAGCTGCGCGAAGCTTATCAGGGGCACCGGCTGCCGACCGCCTGAGGCGCGCGGGTGTTCAGGCAGTTGCGTATACTGTCTGATCCATTCACCTGTCCCATGCAACGATGAAAACGACCCTGGTCCTCTTCTTCCTGACGATCCAGTCGAGCTACGCGAACGATACCGAATCGGACGCGACGCCGGCCATCTTCGACACCGTGCAGTTCTACGCCGCGGGCGACGCGGCCTGGCGCATCAAGACCTATGCCATGGACGAGGACGTGCATTTCTGGTCGCTCGGCGAACAGGTGGACGATATCGTGGCGCTGGCCAGGCGCAGCACCGAGAAGCATTACGGCGACGTGCTGGCCGAGGCCTACGTCATCGAGACCGAGGACGGCATCGAGGGACTAAAGCGGGAGCTGGCCGACCGCGGCCTGGAAACGAACCTGGAGTTGCCGCCGTTCGGCGCCGTGTTCTGGGCGCCGGCCGGGACGCGCTATCGGACGAAATCGGAACCGGAATAGGCGCCGCCGGAACGTCCGGTACTGCCTGCATCGAAGTCGGTAGAACCGCCCGCTAGTTTCTGACCTTGCAGCACATGTCGAAAGGTCGGCTCGATATTCATCGCGTGCAGGTGGCGCACGATGTCTTCGAGCGTCGCGTCCTTCAGCAGCAGCCCTGCGGTCGACGCTGTGGGGCCCGGCGCGATGACCGGCGCATCGCTTGCCGCCTCGTTCTGCTTGAGCGCCACCAACGCGTCGAAGAACTGCGCCTTGCCGATGCTTTTCAAGCCCTCCAAAAACGCCAGTTGCGCGTGCAGCGGCGGTTCGATCTCCAGCCCCGCTTCCTCGGCGAAGGAGGCGCCCATGCCCGGGTGGATGAAGGCCGCCCATTTGCCGGACACCGGGTTCAGCGCGGGCGGCAGCTGCACCTGCTCGCTGATCGCGAGTTCCAGTTCCGGGAAATGCCGCTCGCGCAGCATGGACACGAAACGGCGCACGTCGCCCTCCGGCGCCGGCTCGTCCAGCGACAGCCACAGCCGGTAGCCGGAGCCGCCATCGATGCTGACGGCCGGCGGCGGGAAGCCGAAGGTCTCCTGCAGGGCGTTCGCCACCGCGCACAGCTTGTGCCAGTGCTGCTCCGGCGCGCCGTCGCGCAGGCGGGGGAAGTCGATGACGATCGCGCGGCTCAGCCCGTCGCCGGACACCAGCGGCACGCGGCCGTGCGCATCCTGGCCGGCCGGCGCGGCGCCCGGCATAAGATAGAGGCGGGACAGTTGTGCGAACAGTTTTTCCATGGGTGCGGACGATGTGAAAAGAGGGCGTTATTCTGGCATACGCGGACTCTGCCAGAAAATAATACGCTCGTTCTTTTATTTGAGGTATAGTTCAGAAGATCACACAGGGGGCGCAGGCCCGCCACACACAAGGAGAACAAGAGACATGAGCGCCGACTACACCGTCCAGGGCAGCGTTGCCGTAGTGACCCTGAATAATCCGCCGGTGAACGGCCTGGGCCTGGAGACCCGGACCGCCGCCGTCAACGCGATCCGCCAGGCCGAGAGCGACGATGCCGTCCGTGCGATCGTCATCACCGGCGCCGGCAAGGCGTTCTCCGGCGGCGCGGACATCCGCGAGTTCAATTCGCCCAAGGCCCTGACCGAGCCGACCTTGCACAGCCTGATTCGGGTGGTCGAGAACAGCAGCAAGCCGACTGTCGCCGCGATCCATACCGTGTGCATGGGCGGCGGCCTGGAGCTGGCGCTGGGCTGCAACTACCGGGTGGCGCTGCCGGGCGCCCAGATCGCGCTGCCGGAAGTGAAGCTCGGCCTGCTGCCGGGCGCCGGCGGCACCCAGCGCCTGCCGCGCGTGCTGGGCCTGGAGATGGCGCTGAACATGGTGGTGTCGGGCACCCCGGTGGCGTCCGAGAAGCTGGCCGGCACCGCGCTGTTCGACGAGGTGTTCGCGGCCGGGACCGAGCTGCTGCCGGCGGCGATCGCCTTCGCCGAAAAAGTCGCCGACGTGCGGCCGCTGCCCAGGGTGCGCGACCGCAAGGTCGACTATCCGAACCACGAGGCCTTTTTGCAGTTCTCGCGCAATACGGTGAAGGCCATGGCCGGGCCGTTCCCGGCGCCTCTGGAGTGCGTCGAAACGATCGCCGCCTCGGTGACCAAACCGTTCGAGGAAGGCCTGAAGTTCGAGCGCGAGCGCTTCCTGCACCTGGCCCAGACCCCGGAATCGAAGGCGCTGCGCCACGCCTTCTTCGCCGAGCGCGCCGCCGGCAAGGTGCCGGACGTGCCGGCGGATACGCCGGTGCGCAAGATCGAACGCGCCGCCGTGATCGGCGCCGGCACCATGGGCGGCGGCATCGCGATGAACTTCGCGAACGCCGGCATTCCGGTGACGATCCTGGAGACCAGGCAGGAAGCGCTGGACAAGGGCCTGGCCACCATCCGCAAGAACTACGAGAACACGGTCAGGAAAGGCAAGCTGACGCAGGAGAAGTGCGAGCAGCGCATGGGCCTGATCAGCGGGACGCTGGCGTATGAGGACATCGCGCAGGCCGACATCGTGGTCGAGGCGGTGTTCGAGGACATGGGCGTGAAGGAGTCCGTGTTCCGCAAGCTCGACGAGGTCATGAAGCCGGGCGCGATCCTGGCGTCGAACACTTCGACCCTGGACCTGGACCGCATCGCCGCCCTTACTTCGCGCCCGCAGGACGTGATCGGCCTGCACTTCTTCAGCCCGGCCAACGTGATGAAGCTGCTCGAGATCGTGCGCGGCAAGCAGACCGGCAAGGACGTGCTGGCCACCGCGCTGGCGCTGTCGAAGAAGATCAAGAAGACCGGCGTGGTCTCCGGCGTGTGCGATGGCTTCATCGGCAACCGCATGCTGGAGCAGTACCTGCGCCAGGCTTTCTTCCTGCTGGAGGAGGGCGCGCTGCCGGAGCAGGTCGATGCGGCGATCGAGAAATTCGGCTTCGCGATGGGCCCGTTCCGCATGAGCGACCTGGCCGGCAACGACATCGGCTGGTACATCCGCAAGCGCCGCGCCATCGAGTCCCCGGATATCCAGTATTCGAAGACCGCCGACCTGCTGTGCGAGCAAGGCCGCTTCGGCCAGAAGACCGGCGCCGGCTGGTACGACTACCAGGCGGGCGACCGCAAGGCTTATGCTTCCCAATGGGTGAACGACATGATCGTGCGGCACTCGGCGGACATCGGCGTGGAGCGCCGCGCCATTCCGGACGCCGAGATCGTCGAGCGCCTGTTGTATGCGCTGGCGAACGAGGGTGCGAAGATCCTGGAAGAGGGGATCGCGCTGCGCGCCTCGGACATCGACATGGTGTACCTGACCGGCTACGGCTTCCCGCTGCATCGTGGCGGCCCGATGTTCTACGCCGACTTCATCGGCCTGCCGAACGTGCTCGCGTCGATCCAGAAATATGCGCGCGGCCGCCATGGCGCGGCGTGGCAGCCGGCGCGGCTCCTGGTGCAGCGCGCCGAGGAGAACCGGGGCTTCAACGCCTGAGCTGCCGGGTAAATCACGCTTCGTGGCCCGGAGCGTGACATTTCGCTGGTTTTGAAAGGCCGGCGGCGTGCTATCGTCGCCGCTGGCTTGTTTCGACGACAGCGATGCATTCACCTTCTTTGATCCGGACCGATGGCGCAGCACTATGCTTGCGGCGCTTCCTCCAGCCATGGCTGCTGGCTTTCTGCGCGGCGCTGGCCGGCTGCTCGCTCGACGCCTGGATCGGCATGGTCGCCTCGCCCGAGGAGCAGGCGCGCGCCCGCAGCCACGTCGACCATCTGCGCGCCCGCGACTTCGACGCGATCGAAGGCGCGCTGCGCGCCGACTTGCGCACGCCCGAGCTGCGCCCGGCATTGGAGAAGATGGCAGCCATGGTGCCGGCCGGTGAGCCGCGTTCCGTGCAAACCATCGGCGCCTCCAGGAACCGCAACGCCGGCGTCAGCTCGCTGACCCTGAGCTTCGAATACGAGTTCGCCAGCGGCTGGATGCTGGCCAACGTCACCACCGAGACGAGAGACGGCGCCGCAGTCGTGAGCGCATTCCACGTGGTGCCGTCTACCCGGTCGCTGGCGGACGAACACCGCTTCGACCTGGCCGGGAAATCGGCGCTGCATGTTGCCGTGCTTGCCGCCGCGGTGGCCGCGGTGGCGCTGACGCTGTATGCGCTCTATCTCTGCGTGCGCACGAAGGGTCTGGCCTACAAGGCGCTGTGGATCGTGTTCATCCTGTTCGGCTTTGGCCGGCTCGCGATCGAGTGGAGCAGCGGCGCGTGGGGATTCCATCTGCTGCACCTGCAACTGCTTGGCGCAAGCTACATGGCGCCGCTCGGAGCTCCCCCGGTCCTGAGCGCCTCGCTGCCGGTCGGCGCCATCGTGTTCCTCGCGCGGCGCTGGAACGGCGCGCTTCCGATGAAGAAGGGCGCGGCCGGCGGCGTTCGGCAAGCGCAGGTCACGGACGATCCGGCCGGGGCGGTGCGCCCGTCGCCTCCGCGGGACTAGCGCCTTCGGCCTGCAGCTCCTTGCTCAGGAAGTAATTCAGCGCGGTGCGGATCACCGCGATCGCCGCCAGCTTGCCGATCCGGTCCCAGGTTGGCGCCACCGAGGTCGAGAGGATGTCGGCCGCCAGCTGCAGTTCCAGCGCGAGGGTCAGGTAGCGCGCGAACGTCAGGCGGATCGGCCCGAAGTTGCCGCCGCGATCGGACAGCAAATGGCGCGCCAGGGCCACCACCACGACGACGATGCCTGCGGCGATCACCAGCGCGCCAAGTCCTTCCACGAACAGGCGCAGCCACTCCACGGATGCCTGGACCTGTCCCTCGACCTGTTCGAACACGTGTTCTCTCCCGGATCATCTGCCGGTGCGTCACGCCACCGGTCCCATGGCGCTGATGGTACAGGGATGCGGCGCGGGGGCGCGCAACGCTCAGCCGTGCTTGCCGGTGGCACGCAACTGCCCCAGCAGCAAGTCCAGTGCTTCCTCGTGGCGCCGGCGCAGGTCCTTGGCCTGCGCCGCATCCCTGGCGGCGGACAGCGCCAGGCCGCTGCCGTGCGCATGGTCGACCAGGATGTCGCGCCACGGCGCGAACTGGGGCGTGAGGCCGGCCAGCAGCGCTTCCAGCTGCGCGGTGATGCGCAGCGTGGCGCCGGCGAAGGCCGCCGGCTCGGCGAAGATCGCCAGGGTCAATGCCGGATGGCGGCCGACGGCGTCGTAGTAGCGCAGCAGCAGCGCGCGCAGGGCCGGTTCCGCGGGCGCGTCGTCTGGCGCGCCGTCCAGCACGCCGCCGTAGATCCGCTCCGACAGGGCAGCCAGCAGGGCTGCGCGGTCGGCCACGTGGTGATACAGGCTCATCGGCGTGACGCCGAGACGCGTGGCGAGGGCGCGCATCGACAGCGCCGCTTCGCCGCCTTCATCGAGCAAGGCCAACGCAGCGTCCAGGATCGCCTCCGCCGTTAAGCCCTGGCCGCGCGCCGGCCGACCGCGCGGGCGGTTCATCGCAGCACGCGGTAGGTCGACTGCACCAGCCCGGAGGGGAAACTCCGGCTCGCGAGCAGCGCCAGGCCGACGTCGTGCGCGAGGGCGCCGAACAGCGGCCGGCCGGCGCCGATCAGGACCGGTACCGTGGTCACGACCAGGTCGTCGATGAGCCCCTCGCGCAGGAAGGACTGGATCAGCTGCCCGCCGTCCACATAGACCCGGCGTACGCCCTGCTCCGCCAGCATGCCCAAGGCCGCGCGCGGGGCCAGCGGCGAAAAGTGCAGCCTGCCTTCCAGTGCGTCCGGCACCGGCGTCCCGGCCAGCAGTCGCGACAGTACCAGCACCGGGCGGTCATAGGGCCAGGTGGCGAAGGTCGCGACCTTTTCGTAGCTGCCGCGACCCATCACGATGGCGTCCTTGTCGGCGATGAAGTCGTCGTAGCCATGGTCTTCGTCGGCGGCGTCGCGCTCGAGCAGCCAGCCGATGTCGCCATCGGGGCGTGCGATATAGCCGTCGAGGCTGGTAGCGATGAACACGTGTGCGGTCGTCATGCTTCCTCCTTAAATATACGGCGTATAATTAAACCACGATCCGGGATCCGGGGCAAGCCGCCGCCGGCCACGTGAGAATGCGCGACTTTGTCTGGCCGCCCGCGCTGTTACACTTTCACATTCAGTGCATGGTCCAATGAGCCCCGATGACGAATCTCGAAAGAACATGGTGGTTTTGCGCGCTCGCCGGTGGCGTCAGCGCATTCGGTACCCGCTTCATCCTCGACATGGCGGGCATCGCGTCACCGAGCGGCGCGGCGCAATGGACGCTGTTCGCGTTCTGCTTCTTCGGCGTGTGGCGGCTGTTCGCCGCAGCCGCCTGGCTGGCCGTGTTGCTGGTCAAGCCCACCAGCAGGCTGCTGGACCGGGGAGCGGCGAAACCAGGCCGCGCCGCATAAAAAAATGCCGCTGTTTCCAGCGGCATTGTCGTTTCGGAGGAGGCGTCGCCTCAGTCGTGCGCGTAGATGTTGTTGTCCTTGGTCTCGCGGATGAACAGGCCGCCGATGACGACGGTCGCCAGCGCGATGACGATCGGATACCATAGGCCGTAGTAGATGTCGCCCTTGAACGCCACCAGTGCGAAGGTCACGGTCGGCAGCATGCCGCCGAACCAGCCGTTGCCGATGTGGTAGGGCAGGGACATCGAGGTGTAGCGGATCCGGGTCGGGAACATCTCGACCAGCATCGCCGCGATCGGCCCGTAGACCATGGTCACGTAGAGCACCAGGATGAACAGGAGCAACACCACCATCGGCTTGTTGACCTCGGCCGGATCGGCCTTGGCAGGGTAGCCGGCGCTGGTGAGGGCGCCCGTCACTTCCTTCTTGAGCGCGTCTTCGCGTGCCTTGGAGGCGGCGTCGAAGTTCAGGTTATCCGGCGTCATGACCGCGTTGAAGGACTGGAAGGTAGCGTCGCCGACCTTCACCGATGCCACCGTGCCGGCAGGTGCTTCCTGGATGTTGTAGCTCACCGAGGCCGCCGTCAGCATGCGCGTGGCGATGTCGCAGGACGAGGGGAATTTCGCGGTGCCGGTCGGGTCGACCTGGAAGTGGCAGGTCGCCGGGTCGGCCACCACCACGACCGGCGAGGTCTGGATGGCGCGCTCGAGGGCCGGGTTGCCGTAGTGGGTGATGGCCTTGAAGATCGGGAAGTAGGTGGCCGCGGCGATGACGCAGCCGCCGAGGATGATCCACTTGCGTCCGATCCGGTCGGACAGCGAGCCGAACACGATGAAGAAGGGCGTGGCCAGGGCCAGCGCGATCGCGATCAGGATGTTGGCGGTCGGCTCGTCGATCTTGAGCGTCTTGGTGAGGAAGAACAGGGCGTAGAACTGGCCGGTGTACCACACCACCGCCTGGCCCATGGTCAGGCCGGCCAGGGCCAGGAAGGCGACCTTGGCGTTCTTCGGTTTGAGAAAGGCTTCGGACAGCGGGGCCTTCGAGGTCTTGCCCTCGGCCTTCATCTTGGCGAAAGCCGGCGACTCGTTCATCGACAGGCGGATCCAGACCGAGATGCCGAGCAGGACCACCGAGATCAGGAAGGGAATGCGCCAGCCCCAGGCCTGGAACGATTCCTCGCCCATGGCGGTGCGGGTGCCGAGGATGACCAGCAGGGACAGGAACAGGCCGATGGTCGCCGTGGTCTGGATGTAGGAGGTGAACAGGCCGCGCTTGCCGTGCGGCGCGTGCTCCGCCACGTAGGTGGCCGCGCCGCCGTACTCGCCGCCCAGCGCCAGGCCCTGCAGGATGCGCAGGGTGACCAGGATGATCGGGGCCGCGATGCCGATCTGCGCGTGGCTCGGCAGCAGACCGACCAGGAAGGTCGAGGCGCCCATGATCAGGATGGTGACCAGGAAGGTGTACTTGCGGCCGATCATGTCGCCCAGCCGGCCGAACACCAGCGCGCCGAAGGGACGCACGATGAAGCCGGCGGCGAAGGCCATCAGG
This sequence comes from Massilia phyllostachyos, assembly GCF_021044825.1. Taxonomy (GTDB): domain Bacteria; phylum Pseudomonadota; class Gammaproteobacteria; order Burkholderiales; family Burkholderiaceae_D; genus Telluria; species Telluria phyllostachyos. The sequence continues at coordinate 725,335 of NZ_JAJNOC010000002.1, forward strand.
GCGAAGATGAAGGTGGTGGTCGGGTCGCCGATGAAGAATTGCTTGGCGATGATGGAAGCGAGCGAGCCGTAGAGGTAGAAGTCGTACCACTCGAACACCGTGCCGAGCGAGGAAGCGAAGATGACTTTGCGTTCTTCCTTGGTGATGCCGGAGGAGGAAGATGGAGCTTTCCCTCCGGCGGTCATGCCGGGTGTAATTGCCATGTGTGTCTCCGTATTATGTAATGTACTTCGGTCACCGGAAATGCTGATTGTTCGTCAGCTGTCGCGGAGTGTGTTCCGGTTTCCTTACACGATGCTTGCTCCAAACTTACTCGAAACTTACAGTTTGACAATGCAAGTCATGCAATAGTTCGGCTGGCAGCGTGTTTACACTCTGACAGCGATCATGCTGCGACGCGCCATATCGATCACATAATTTTTTTGCGAACGACCGTTCTTAATCATGCTATTCTCGAACGGTCCAGAACAGCTCACAAGGAGACCAGCATGCTAGACGCCGTCATCGTATCGACCGCCCGCACGGGCCTGGCCAAGTCGTGGAAAGGCGCATTCAACATGACCCACGGCGCCACCCTCGGCGGCCATGTCCTCGCCGCCGCCATCGAGCGCGCCGGCATCGAGGCCGGCGAGATCGAGGACGTGCTGATGGGCTGCGCCAATCCGGAAGGCGCGACCGGCGTCAACATCGCGCGCCAGGTTGCGCTGCGCGCCGGCTGCCCGGTGACGGTGCCTGGCATGACCGTCAACCGCTTCTGCGCGTCCGGTCTGCAGGCCATCGCCACGGCCAGCCAGCGCATCCTGGCCGGCGAGGGCGACATCTATGCCGCCGGCGGCGTCGAATCGATCTCCTGCGTGCAGCAGGAAATGAACCGGCACATGCTGTACGAGGTCTGGCTCAAGCAGAACAAGCCCGAGATCTACTGGCCGATGCTGCAGACCGCCGAGACGGTGGCCAAGCGCTATGCGATCTCGCGCGAGCGCCAGGACGAATACGGCGTGCAGAGCCAGCAGCGCGCCGCCAGCGCCCAGGCCGCCGGCCGCTTCGACGCCGAGATCGTGCCGATGACGGTGACCATGGGCGTGGCCGACAAGGCGTCCGGCATGCTGCTCTCGCGCGAGGTGACCATCGCCGCCGACGAGGGCATCCGCGCCGATACCACGCTCGAGGGCGTGGCGAAGATCCGCACCGCGCTGCCGGGCGGCGTGATCACGGCGGGGAACGCCAGCCAGTTCTCGGACGGCGCCGCCGCCGCCATCGTGATGAGCAGCCGCATGGCCGAAGCGAAGGGCGTGCAGCCGCTCGGCATCTTCCGCGGCTACGCCGTGGCCGGCTGCGAGCCGGACGAAATGGGCATCGGGCCGGTGTTCGCCATTCCCAAGCTCCTGCGGCGCGCCGGCCTGACGGTCGACGACATCGGCCTGTGGGAACTGAACGAGGCGTTCGCGGTGCAGGTATTGTATTGTGCCGACAAGCTCGGCATTCCGATGGAGCGCCTGAACGTCAACGGCGGCGCGATCGCGGTCGGCCACCCGTACGGCGTGTCTGGCGCGCGCCTGGTGGGCCACGCCCTCATCGAGGGCAAGCGGCGCGGCGTCAAGTACGTGGTCGCGACCATGTGCGTGGGCGGCGGCCAGGGCGCGGCCGGGCTGTTCGAAGTTGTTTAACCGATTCTGGAGTAAAGATGCTCAAGCATATCGTGATGTGGAAGTTGAAGGATGAAGCCGAGGGTGCGGACCGCGCCACCAATGCGCGTGAAATGAAGCGGCGGCTGGACGCGTGCGCGGACATCGTGCCGGGGCAGCTGACGTTCGAAGTGGTGCTGGCGCAGGAAGGGCTGGAGGCGACCTACGATGTGGTGCTGTATTCGGAGTTCACGGACAGGGCGGCGCTGCAGGCGTATATCGAGCATCCGGTGCACAAGGCGGTGGTGCCGTTCATTGGGGCGATTCGGGAGGGGCGGCAGTGCATGGATTATGAGGTGTGATCGGGCGAAAGCGCCAAGCTGGCAAAATTGGGCCCCGGCCTGCGCCGGGGCGACGGTCTCCAGGATTGCGATTCACGGACGCCGTTCTGGCTGCGTCCCCTTGCACGTCGTTCCGGCGCAGGCCGGAACTCCATTTCTCGCCTGAAGTCGCAGCACCAAATCAACAATAACGTTCGGAGACACCACCAATGCGCACCACCCAACAACTCTTCTCCCTCCAAGGCAAAACCGCCATCGTCACCGGCAGCTCCCGCGGCCTCGGCCTGCAGATGGCCCAGGCCCTCGGCGAGCAAGGCGCGCGCCTGGTGATCAGCTCGCGCAAGCAGGACGAACTCGACCTTGCCATCGCGCAGCTGAAGCAGCAAGGCATCGACGCCCACGCCATCGCCGCCGACCTGTCCGACGAGGCGCAAGCCCACGCGTTCGTGGAGCAGGCCATCGCCCACCTCGGCCACGTCGACATCCTCGTCAACAACGCCGGCGCCACCTGGGGCGCGCCGGCCGAGGACCATCCGGTCGAGGCCTGGGACAAGGTCATGGACCTGAACGTGCGCAGCATCTTCCTGGTCACGCAAGCGGTCGGCAAACTGTCCATGATCCCGCGCCGCTACGGGCGTATCATCAGCATCTCGTCGATCGCCGGCCTGGCCGGCAACCCGCCGGGCACGATGCAGACCATCGCCTACAACACCTCGAAGGGCGCGGTGGTCAACTTCACGCGGGCGCTGGCGGGCGAATGGGGCCGCTACGGCATCACGGTGAACTCGATCGCGCCGGGCTTTTTCCCGTCGAAGATGACCAAGGGCGTGTTCGCCGCCTTCGGCGCCGAGAACCTGGCCAAGGACGCGCCGCTGAACCGGCTGGGCGACGACGAGGACCTGAAAGGCGCGGTGGTGCTGTTCGCTTCCGACGCCGGCAAGCACATCACGGGCCAGACGCTGGCGGTCGACGGCGGCGTGTCGGCGGTCTAGCGGCCAACAAGGGGAGATGGAGCAATGAAGGATTTCCGCGGTAAGGTCGCCGTCATCACCGGCGGCGCGAGTGGCCTGGGACGCGAGTTCGCCAATACGGCGGCGGGTCTCGGCATGAAGCTGGTGCTGGCCGACGTGCAGGCCAAGGCCCTGGAACACGCCACCGAAGCGCTGCTGGACGGCGGCGCCGAGGTGCTGTCCATGGTGTGCGACGTCAGCAAGGCGTCGCACGTGCAGGAACTGGCCGATTCGGCCATCGCCCGCTTCGGCGCGGTGCACCTGGTGTTCAACAATGCCGGCGTCGGTTCCGGCGGCCTGGTCTGGGAGAACTCGGAACAGGATTGGGAATGGGTGCTGGGCGTGAACCTGTGGGGCGTGATCCACGGCGTGCGCGTGTTCACCCGCGCCATGCTCGAGTGCGCGGCGCGCGACGGCGACTATGAGGGCCACATCGTCAACACGGCCTCGATGGCGGGGCTGCTGACGCCGCCGGCGATGGGCGTCTACAACGTGTCCAAGCACGCGGTGGTGGCGCTCAGCGAAACCCTGCACCACGACCTGGCTTTGGTCGACGCGCCGATCAAGGCTTCGGTGCTGTGCCCCTACTTCGTGCCGACGGGGATCGCGCAGTCGCACCGCAACCGGCCGGAAGAACTGGCCAGCGAAGAGCGCGTGACGGCCAGCCAGATGGCGGCGCAGATGATGACGGAGAAAGCGGTCGAGTCGGGCCGGGTGACGGCCGCCGACGTCGCGCGCATCACCTTCGATGCGATCCGCGAGGAGCGCTTCTACATCTACTCGCACCCGCAGGCGCTGGCGTCGGCGGCCGAGCGCTTCGACGCCATCGTGAAGGGCGCGCCGCCGGCCGACCCGTATGCGGCGACGCCGCAGGTGACGGCGATGCTCAAGGCCGGCGTCGGGCGCAAGCGCTAAGGCTTACACCGGCTGCACGATCCGCTCGTGCAGCGCCGGCTCGCCCTGGCTGTACAGCATGGCGACGGTCGAGGTGCGGGTGCCGTAGCCGGGCGACTCGATGCACACCGGCGAGAGCATGCGTTCGACCTCGATCGGCATGCCGGTCTCGGGCAGTCGCACGTCGGGGGCGCGGGTGGTGTCGGCCAGCATCTCGAAATAGGCGTCTTCCGGCGCGCCCTGGCACAGCAGGCTCGCGAACTGCGCCTTGGTGCGCAGCACCTTCGGCCAGGGCGCGTCCAGCAGGCCGTTGGAGATGCCGTAGATCCGGCCCGGTTCCAGCGGCTGGCCGTTGCGCGGGTCGTCGCCGCCGCGGTTCGAATACCAATACAGCGCCCCGCGGTCGCCCAGCACCAGATTGTAGCCGTTGTAGACGTCGCCGCGCGCGACGATGGTCTCGATATAGTCGGGCGCCGACAGGTCCCCGGTCAGGAAGCCGGCCACCAGGTCGCCACGGGTCGGGGCGTTCTCGCGCCGTTCGGCCGGGCCGCGGATATTCGTGAGGGCGGCGAACTTCGGGCCGTTCGGGCCGACTGTCGTCACCCCCATCCAGCTGCCGCCGCCCTGCAAATCGCGGCCCGCGATCACGTGCGGATGCTCCGGCCAGGGCGCGGCCGGGGTCGCGGGGCGGTCGTAGAACTCGTCGCGGTTGGCCGCGGCGATGATGGGCACGCCGGGCAGCACCTGCCAGGCAAAGACGATCAGGCACATGGCGGCAGGTCCATGAAGACTTCGGCCCGGCGCGGGCCCTGGATGTATTCGGCGAGCTTGGCCTCGATCGCGGCCTGTTCGACCGTGGCCGCAAAGGACGCGAGCGCGACCGGATAGACTTCCATCCAGGTCTGCAGGCCGTCGCGGCTCTCGGGCCGGCGCTTGAGCTGGCAGGTCGCGCCCATGCAGGCCAGGCGCTCCTGCATCGCGCACACGCGCGGCGCGAGCAGGGCGGCGTCTTCCTCACGCACCTTGTAATACACGTACAGGTCGATCATCGCTAGATGTCCAGCGCGTCGAGGTGGTAGGGCATCTGTTCGAAGCGCAGCGCCGGGCCGCCGGCGGCGCCATGCCGCACGTCCTCGCCGAGCGCGCCGAGCTTCATCTCGACCAGCAGGTCGGACCCGCCCAGGCCGTTCGGCGCGGCGTTGACCACCATGCCGCAGGGCTGGCCGGGATCTTCCATCGCATAGACTTCGTCGCCGGCGCGCGCGGCGGGATTGTCGACCGTGGCCAGCGCCGTGCGGCGTTTCAGCTTGCCGAGATACTGGCTGCGCGCGACGATCTCCTGGCCCGGGTAGCAGCCCTTCTTGAAGTTCACCCCGCCCAGCAGTTCGAGGTTCACCATCTGCGGCACGAACTGTTCCTGGGTGGCGGCGCTGATCTGCGGCACGCCGGCATGGATGGCGGCCAGGCGCCAGGCCTGGTTGCCGCCCAGCGCGAGTTCGCCGGCCAGGCCGGGCAGGGCGGCGCCGGCGGCGTCGATCGTCGCCAGCCACAGGTAGCGCGGCGCCTTGAAGGCATCCTGCAGGCGGATCACGGTGCCGAACTCGCCCGTGACTTTTCCATGGGGCGCCTCGGGCAGTTGCGGCACATGGCGGCGCAGCGCGGTTTCCGCCTTGGCGCCGCCGAGGCCGAGGACGGCGGCGAGCGGCGCCTCTTCGGTGGCGTCGCGCAGCCTGGCTTTCGCGCGCAGCACGAACATCGACAGGCGCTTCTGCAGTGGCGGCTGGATCGCGCGCGGCAGCTGCAGGTAGACGGTGTCCGCGTCGCGCCAGTAGAGGAAGGTCGCCTGCAGGCGTCCCTTCGGCGTGCAGTAGCCGGCCAGCCGGGCCTCGTTCTGGCCCATTTGCTCGACGTCGTTGGTCAGTTGCTTGTGCAGGAATCCGGCGGCGTCCTCGCCTTGCACGGCGATGATGCCGAGGTCGGTCACCGGGGCCACGAAGCCTTCGGCCAGTTCGGCGGCGCCCAGGGCGCGGCCGAAATCCTCGACCTCGCCGGCCGCGTCAATACCGATGCGGGCGCCGAGGGAGGAAAGGGTATCTGTCCAGTTGAGCATAAATCCAGTTAGTATTAGCAATTAGGCTTTATCATTACGGGCTCATTATAAAGATGTCGGCACAATCGCGCCGGGGACGGCAAAAACCTCGGCAGAAACCAAAAAAAGAACACATGGCATTCATTAAAAAAATCCTGGTCACCGGCGTCGTCGTGTCGGTGGCCGCGGTCGCCGGCTTTTCCTGGTGGGCCAAGAGCCCGCTCACCACGGCGCCTCCGGTGATCGAGTTCACCATCACTCCGGGCAGCGGGGTCGGCGCCGCCGCCCAGCAGATGGCCAAGGCCGGCGTCCCGGTCAACCCGCAGCTGTTCAACATCCTGGCGCGCGTCACCGGCCAGGCCGGCCGCATCAAGGCCGGCAGCTACGAGCTGAAACCCGACACCTCGCCGCGGCGCCTGCTGACCCAGCTGGTGCGCGGCGAATTTGCGCAGGAATCGATCACCATCGTCGAAGGCTGGACCTTCCGCCAGATGCGCGCCGCGATCCAGGCGCACCAGCGCCTGCGCCACGACACCGTGGGGCTGTCGGACGAGGAGCTGATGAAGAAGGTCTCGACCGAGTACACCAAGCCGGAAGGCCTGTTCTTCCCGGACACCTACCTGTTCGCCAAGGGCTCGTCGGAACTCGCCATCTACAAGCAGGCGCACCAGGCCATGCTGAACCACCTGAAGGCGGCGTGGGAGACGCGCGACCCGAGCCTGCCCTACAAGAATCCCTACGAGGCGCTGACCATGGCCTCGATCATCGAAAAGGAAACCGGGCAGAAGAGCGAGCGCACCATGATCGCCGGCGTGTTCGTGAATCGCCTGCGCACCGGCATGATGCTGCAGACCGACCCGGCCGTGATCTATGGCATGGGCACGAGTTTTGTGGGCGACATCCGCAAGAAGGACCTGATGACCGATACCCCCTACAATACCTATACCCGCGCCGGCCTGCCGCCGACCCCGATCTCGCTGCCGGGCATCCAGTCGCTGTCGGCGGCGCTGGCGCCGGCCAGGACGCAAGCGCTGTATTTCGTGGCGCGCGGCGATGGCACCAGCCAGTTCTCGGACAACCTGAACGACCACAACCGGGCGGTCAACCAGTACCAGCGGCGGATCAATCAATGACGCAAGGTGCAGGAATCAAGTTGAAAGGCAAATTCATAACGTTCGAAGGCATCGATGGGGCGGGCAAGTCGACGCACATCGGTTTTGTCGCCGAATTCCTGGCGGCGCGCGGCAAGACCGTGGTGTCGTCGCGCGAACCGGGCGGCACGCCGCTGGGCGAGAAGCTGCGCGAACTGCTGCTGCACGAGAAGATGCACCTGGAAACCGAGGCGCTGCTGATGTTCGCCAGCCGGCGCGAGCACATCGCCCAGGTGATCGAACCCGGCCTGGCGCGCGGCGACTGGGTGCTGTCGGACCGCTTCACCGATGCCAGCTTCGCCTACCAGAGCGGCGGCCGCGGGCTCGAGCGCGCCAAAATGGAAGCGCTGGAAGCCTGGGTCCATCCGCACTTGCAGCCGGACCTGACCCTGCTGTTCGACGTGCCGCTCGAAGTGGCGCGCGAACGGTTGGACGCGACCCGCACGCTCGACAAGTTCGAGCGCGAGCAGGCCGCGTTTTTCGAGAAATGCCGCGGCGAATACCTGCGCCGGGCCGCACAGTTCCCTGGGCGCTTCGTCGTGATCGATTCCACCCAGACGATTCCGGCGATCCAGGCCCAGCTGTCGAAAGTGTTGGAGAAATTGTTGTGACGATGTACCCCTGGCAGCAGGACGCATGGGCCCGCCTGCAGCAGATGCGCGAGCGCATGCCGCACGCGATCCTGTTCCATGGCCCGCAAGGCGTCGGCAAGGCCGATTTCCTGGAAACCTTTGCCCAGGCCCTCTTGTGCGAGAACGTGCGCCCCGACGGCCATGCCTGCGGCGCCTGCGCCTCCTGCGGCTGGTTCCTGCAGAACAACCACCCGGATTACCGCCGCGTGCGGCCCGAAGCTTTCGAGGATGAGCCGCCCGCCGAGGGCGAGGAGGGCGCCGAATCCGGCGGCAAGGCCAAGTCGACCAAGGCGCCGTCGAAAGAGATCAAGATCGAGCAGATCCGCTCACTGGCCGACTTCATGAACATCTCCACCCACCGGCAGGGCCTGCGCGTGGTGGTGCTGTATCCGGCCGAGGCGCTCAATATGCCGGCTTCGAACGCGCTGCTGAAGACGCTGGAAGAGCCGCCGCCGGGCACCGTGTTCCTGCTGGCGTCCAACAGCCTGGACCGCCTGCTGCCGACGATCCTGTCGCGCTGCCGCAAGTTCGCGCTGCCGATGCCGGGGCACGAAGAGGCGCTGGCCTGGCTCAAGGAACAGGGTGTGCAGGACGCCGACAGCTGGCTGCGCGAGCAGGGCGGCGCGCCGCTGGCCGCACTGCAGGAATCGGAAGCCGGCAGCCGCGAGGAGATGGACGTCCTGCTCCAGTTCCTGGCCCATCCCGCGGTGGACAGCGCCCTGCGCACCGCGGAGAAGCTGTCGAAGTCGGCCTTGCCGGCACTGGTGGCGTGGCAGCAGCGCTGGCTGTACGATGTGTTCTCGATGAAGCTGTCCGGGCGCCTGCGCTATTACCCGCGCTACCAGAAGGAACTTGCCGCGCTTGCCGGCCGGGTGCCGACCGCCAGCCTGAATCGCGCCATCAAGGCGGCCGGCGAGCGCCGCGCGGTGGCCGACCATCCCCTTTCAGCGAAATTGTTTGTAGAAGATATGTTGCTTGAGTACACTTCGTGCTGCGCATGAAAGGATCCCGATGAACGCCACCACGAACGACTCGACCGCACCACAGCAGCCGCGGCCGTCCGTGTTGTCGCTCGCGATCAAGGAAAAGGCGGCCCTGTACGCCGCCTACATGCCTTTCCTGAAGCATGGCGGCATGTTCGTGCCGACCACCAAGCCCTATAAAATCGGCGACGAGATCTACCTGATCCTGTCGCTGATGGACGACCCCAACAAATACCCGATCGCCGGCAAGGTCGCCTGGATCACCCCGGCCGGGGCCAACAACAGCAAGGCACAGGGCATCGGCGTGCATTTCCCGGCCGACGAGGCAGGGCAGCGCGCCAAGGCCAGGATCGAGGAAATCCTCGGGGCGGCGCTGCGCTCGGCGCGCGCCACCCACACGCTCTAGTTCAATATTTCTAATCTTTGCTGATTCCGGATCAGCTGCGCTTAATCTATGCCGTCCTACACCCACCGCCTGGCCACGCGCGACGACCTGCCGGTCATCGTCGACATCTACAACTCCACCATCGCCTCGCGCGAAGTCACCGCGGATACTGCGCCGATCACGGTCCAGTCGCGGGAACAATGGTTCGCCGACCATACGCCGGAACGCCGGCCGTTGTGGGTGATCCACGATGCCGACGACACCCGCGCGCAGCCGGAAGTGGTCGGCTGGCTGTCCTACTCGAATTTCTACGGCCGCCCGGCGTACTCGGGCACGGCCGAGGTGTCGATCTACATCGCCGAGCAGTGGCGTGGTAAAGGTCTCGGCCGCTATTGCCTGGAACTGGCGATGGCGCACGCGCCAGAGGTGAACGTGCACACCCTGCTGGGCTTCATCTTCGGCCACAACGCGCCGAGCCTGGCGCTGTTCGGCAAGTACGGCTTCGAAAAGTGGGCCCACTTCCCGCGCGTCGCCAACCTGGACGGCATCGAGCGCGACCTGATCATCCTCGGCAAACGCGTCGCCTGAGCCGACCTTGCAAGCAACACCGGTGTCAGATCTGACACCGGTGTTGGGGTTCAGGCTTGCGTCAGCGCCGGGCGGCGCGGCTGGGAGGAGAGGCGCGGGGCGTTGAGGCGGTCGGTGTCCACGGCCAGCTTGAAGACGCTGACCGCTTCCGCCAGGCGGTGCGCCTGGTCCTGCATCGAGGCGGTCGCCGCGGCGGCTTCCTCGACCAGCGCCGCATTCTGCTGGGTCGACTGGTCCATCTGCAGGATCGCCGCGTTTACGTGGCTGATGCCGTTGCTCTGCTCGCGGCTGGCGGCGGTGATTTCGGCCATGATCCTGGTCATGCGCGCCACGCTGGACACCACGTCGCCGATCGTGTCGCCGGCCTGCTGGACCAGGGTGGTGCCGGTGTTCACCTGCGCCACCGAGTCGCCGATCAGGCCCTTGATTTCCTTGGCCGCGGTGGCCGAGCGCTGCGCCAGGTTGCGCACTTCGCTGGCGACCACGGCGAAGCCACGGCCCTGTTCGCCGGCGCGGGCGGCTTCAACCGCGGCATTGAGCGCCAGGATATTGGTCTGGAAGGCGATGCCGTCGATCACGCTGATGATGTCGACGATCTTGCGCGAGGCGGCGTCGATCGCGCCCATGGTGTCGACCACTTCGCCGACGATCTGGCCGCCGCGGATCGCGACCTGGGAAGCCTCCTGCGCCATCTGGTTGGCCTGCTGGGCGCTGTCGGCGTTCTGGCGCACCGCCTGGGTCAGTTCTTCCATCGACGAGGTGGTTTCCTCGAGGGCGCCGGCCTGCTGCTCGGTGCGGGCCGACAGGTCCAGGTTGCCGGTGGCGATCTGGCCGGAAGCACCGGCGATCGCGTGGGCGCCCTGCTGCACCTCGGACACGACCTTGGCCAGGCCGTCGTTCATCGATTTCATCGCCCCCATCAGGTCGCCGATCTCGTCGCGGCGGTCGGCTTCGAAACAGCCCGACAGGTTACCCTCGGCAATGGCCTGGGCGGCGGCGACCGCGTCGGTCAGCGGACGCGCGATGCTGCGCGTGATCGCCACGGCGGCGGCGGCCACCAGCAGCACCATCAGCACGTTCAGCCCCAGCACCAGCTTGGCGCGCGAGGCGTAGGCGGCGCCGATGGCGGCGGTGCGGGTGTCGATTTCCTTGCGCTGCAGCGCCAGCAGTTCCTTGATCGAGGTGGAGTAGGCCTTGGCGGCCGGCGCGAAACCCTCGTTGAAGCGGCGCTCGGCGGTTTCGGCGTCGCCGGCCTTCTTCGCGTCCATCACCTCGACCTTGGCCGCCTGGTACTTGGCGCGCAGGGCCTGCACGTTCTGCAGCTTGGCCTTTTCTTCCTCGGAATCGAGCAGCGGTTCGATCTTCTTGATCAGCTCGGTGCTGGCGGTGACGCTGTCGGCGATGTCCTTGGCGAACACGGTGGACAGCGTGCCGTCGGTGCTGCGCGCGATCAGGCCGGTGCGCACGATGGCGGAATGGGTGTTGACGTACCAGTCCGAGACCAGGCGCTCCTTGGCCAGCGGCTGCGCCATCATCTGTTCGGTGGCCTGGGCATTGGAACGGGCGGTCAGCAGGGCAGCGGCGGTCGCGACCAGGGCCAGCACCAGGACGAGCGAAAACATCAGGCCGAGACGTGTCCCGATGCGCATGTGGCGGAAGAGGTAGCTCATAAGTCAGATTCGTCGGTTCGTGATGGAAGAAAATAGTGCAAGCCAGGCCGATATGCGCCAGCACGGTGCACTTTCGGTCCATGTAGGAGACTCCCTACAGGCAACAATGTATTCTTGTCACACCTTACCGTCGATAGACGTATAGCAACTTTTAAGTCTTTACCTAAATTAATGGTTGGTCAGTTGTCGGAACGCAACATGCCTATCCCGAAAGGCTGATAGCCCACCTCAGCGCTGGCGCTGCAGCCGCAACAGCACCCATGCCACCGCCACGCTGAACACGCCGATCAGTCCCAGCACGATCCAGAAGCCGTGCGGATGCTGCCCGAGCGGCACGCCGCCCACGTTCATCCCCATCAGGCCGGCCACGATATTGATCGGCAGCGCCATCACGGTGACGATGGTGAGCAGGAACAGGCTGCGGTTGTTGTCCTCGTTGACGCGCGCCGCGATTTCTTCCTGCAGCAGCTTGATGCGTTCCTGCAGCGCGGTCAGGTCGCTCAGCACCACGTCGAATTCCTCGGTGGCCTGGCGCAGGTCCTGGCGGTCTTCCAGCGCGATCCAGGCGGGCGGGCGCTGCAGCAGGCGGAACACGGCGGCCGGCTCCGGCGCCAGCAGGCGGCGCAGGCGCACCAGCACCCGGCGCAGGGTGCCCAGGTCTTCGCGCCGGCGCGTCAGGCGGCCCGACAAGAGCTGGTCTTCGCTGGTGTCGACCCGCGCCACCGCCTCGCGCACGATGTGCACCAGCACCTCGGCCTGGTCGCGCAGCAGGTGCACCAGCAGGTCGACCGGGCTCCGCAGGGTGTCGCCCTGGCCGACCGCCTGGCGCAGGCGTTCGATCGAGGCCAGCGGCTTGCGGCGCGCGCTGAACACGCCGCGCGGGGTCACGTGCACCCACAGGGTCGAGATGTCGGCGCTGTCGATCTGGAAGTTGTGCAGGACGTCGTTGACCACCGCGATCAGGGCGTCGTCGGCGATCTCGATGCGGGTCGAGCGCGAACCCTGGTGCAGCGCATCGTAGAATTCCTCGGACAGGCCGCCGTGGACGCGCAGCCAGCGCTCGCTGGCGGCGTTCGACAGGTTGAAGTGCAGCCAGACGAACTGGCCCGGCTGCGGCGCCGCCATCCAGTCGAGCGCCGCCTGCGCGCCGATCGGCACGGCGGGCGCGCCTTCCTGCAGAAGATAGCCCCAGACCAGTCCTGAATCGTCGGAGCCGTAGCTGAACTGCGGTATCGCCATATCCATCCCATCGTGTGCGCTTGCAATATTGTAGAGCAAGCCGCCGGGGCGCTGGGCGACGCCGGAGGAGCGGCTGCATTAAAATGGCGGGATGTTCATCGATTCCCACTGCCATATCAATTTTCCGGAGCTGGCAGCCCGGATGCCCGACATCCTCGCCAAGATGGCCGAGAACAGGGTGACCCATGCGCTGTGCGTGTCGGTCGACCTGCCGGACTTCCCGCAAGTGCTGGCCCTGGCCGAGCAGCACCCGCACATCTACGCCTCGGTCGGCGTGCACCCCGACTACGAGGACACGCCGGAACCGGGCGTGGCCCAGCTGGTCGAGCTGGCCAAGCACCCGAAGATCGTCGCCATCGGCGAGACCGGGCTCGACTATTATCGCCTCGAAGGCGACCTGGAATGGCAGCGCGAACGCTTCCGCACCCACATCCGCGCCTCGCGCGAGACCCGCAAACCGCTGATCATCCACACCCGCGCGGCCAGCGCCGACACCATCCGCATCATGAAGGAAGAGGGCGCGGGCACGGATGCAGGCGGGGTGGCGGGCGTGATGCACTGCTTCACCGAGTCGCTCGAGGTGGCGCAGGCTGCCATGGAGCAGGGCTTCTATATCTCGTTTTCCGGCATCGTCACCTTCAAGAGCGCCAGGGACCTGCAGGAAGTCGCGAAGGCGGTGCCGCTCGAGCGCATGCTGATCGAGACCGATTCGCCCTACCTGGCCCCGGTACCCTTCCGCGGCAAGATGAACGAGCCGGGCTATGTGGCCCACGTGGGCGAATTCATCGCCAACCTGAAGGGCGTGCCGCTGCCCGAAGTGGCGCGCCGGACCAGCGAGAACTTCTTCACCCTGTTCGATACCGCAAAGGCTTGATTCCATGCGCCGGCTCGTCCTTCCCCTCGTCCTGTTCGCGTCCCTGCAATCCTTTGCCGCCCTGGCCGCCACGCCCGAGCAATTGACTGCGTTCTTCCGCGCCGTGCAGCTGAACGACACGAAAACGGTGCAGCAGTTGGTCGGCAAGACCGTCAACCCCAACGAGATCAACCCGCTCGGCGGCGAGCCGGCCCTGGTGCTGGCGGTGCGCGAAGGGTCGATGGGGGTGTTCCAGGCCCTCCTGCAACACCCCGGCACCGACCTGGAAGCCAAGGCCATGAACGGCAACACGGCGCTGATGATGGCGGCCTACAAGCGCAACAAGCCGGCCGCCGAGGCGCTGCTGGCGCGTGGCGCCAGGGTGAACCAGGCCGGCTGGACGCCGCTGCACTATGCCGCCGCCAGCGGCGACGAGGACATCGCGCGGCTCCTGATCGCCAAAGAGGCCCGGCTGGATGCGGTCTCGCCGAAGGAAAGCGGCGCCTACACGCCCCTGATGATGGCGGCGCGCGAAGGCCAGCAGGGGATGGCGCGGCTGCTGCTGGAGCAGGGCGCGGATCCGCGCCTGAAGGACAGCGAGGGCCTCACCGCCGTCCAGATCGCCGAGCGGGCAGGGCGCAGCGACATCGTCACGACGCTCAGCGGCGCCAGGCGCTGAGCTTTTAACATTTCCTCGCGGAACTAAGCGGTAAACACCCTCCAGCTCCGCGCATGGGCGCGATGTTTCCTTCTCCATAATGCTCCCATGACCTGGAAATGTGCACATCGCGTGCACATCGTGCGAGAAGGAAGACCATGCTGAACGAACGCGAAATCGAAAGCTGCTACCTGGGGCAATTCATCCCAGTCCATTACCATCACAATATGCTGATGGACCAGAACCGGATGCACAGCTTCAAGTCCGCCATTCATTATGCCGTCAAGCCGGGCGCGAAAGTGCTGGAGCTGGGCGGCGGCACCGGCGTGCTGTCCTTCTTCGCGGCCCAGCAGGCCGCCAAGGTGTACTGCGTCGAATACAACCCGGACATGGTGCGCGAGGCGCGCAAGTTCCTGGCGATGAATCCGAACGGCCACAAGGTCGAGGTGATCCACGCCGACGCTTTCGACTACCTGCCGCCGGAACCGGTCGACGTCGTGATCTGCGAAATGATCCACGTCGCCATGCTGCGCGAGAAGCAGGTCGAGGTCATCGAGTCGTTCAAGCGCCGTTACCTCGCCAAGTTCGGCGGCCCGCTGCCGGTGTTCCTGCCGGAAGCCGTGATCATGGCGGCCCAGCCGATCTCGCAGGAATACGATTTCGAAGGCTTCCACGCCCCGATCGTGCAGTTCCAGGAAACCGGCGTGATCTGGCCGGGCACCGTCGAGCTGGGCCAGCCGGCCGTGTACAGCGTGATCGACTTCAGCCAGCCGGTGGACAGTGTGTTCGCCTGGGAAGGCGCGATCATGGTCGAGAAGGGCGGGCTGTTCAATGCCATGCGCTTCATCACCAAGAACGTGCTGGCCATCGTGCAGGAGCAATCGACCACGATCGACTGGCTCAACCACTACATGACCCTGCCGCTGGCCAACCCGATGCAGGTGGCCGCGGGCGACATGCTGCACGTGGCCTTCCAGTACCGCGCCGGCGGGTCGATCCCGTCGCTGCAGGCCTCGATCCAGGCGCAGGTGATCAACCAGAAGGTGACCGAGCAAGTTCCCGCATTCGCTTGATCGTAAAGATAGGCCGGGGTCAGGCCTGACCCCGGCGTCCCGGTTTTTCCCACTTATCCCCCGATTCGTACCGTTCGTCGCATACGGATTGTCAATACCGCAGCAAAACCCTACAGTCCCTCCTGACCCGTCAAACTCAAAGGAGCGAGGACAATGTTAGGTTTCCTGCTATGGTTGCTGCTGCTGTTCCTGTGCTGGCCCATCGCCCTGCTGGCGCTGCTGCTGTATCCGCTGGTGTGGCTGATCCTGCTGCCATTCCGGCTGCTCGGCATCGGCGTCGAGGCGGTGTTCGAACTGCTGCGCGCCATCGTGATGTTGCCGGCACGCATACTGGGGAACTCGCCTGGCCGGTGACATGCCTGCCGAGTGTGGGTCAGTTAACAGACGACAGCGCTTCGATCTTCTACTGTGGAGCTGCCCGCTTTCATCGTGAAAGCAGGCTTTGACTTTGAGGAAACGACTATGCGCTTGGATATTTACCGTAGAGCAGATACCGACGGCAAGCTGTCCTATCTGGCAGTACCGGAATCACGCAACATCCCTGAGGAAGCCACCAATACCGATTGGGAAATCGAGACCCGTGCCTACGAGGTCGACGACGACGCCAACCAGG
The DNA here is from genome assembly GCF_021044825.1 of Massilia phyllostachyos. Lineage (GTDB taxonomy): Bacteria > Pseudomonadota > Gammaproteobacteria > Burkholderiales > Burkholderiaceae_D > Telluria > Telluria phyllostachyos. Next base: position 741,139 of record NZ_JAJNOC010000002.1, read on the forward strand.
TGAGCGAATTCGACCTGGAAAACGTCTCCGGCCAGATCGGTGAAAAGGGTTACGCGATCACCTCGAGCCAGCATTGAGTTTCCCTGTCGGCCGGGAAGGCTGACATGCTGAACCGGCGCTCTAGCCGGCGCAACCTGGGGCCGTAGAATTGCGGCCCCGCCTCCAACGGCCGAGCGGCCGTTATGGTATTCTGCGTCCTTGTCAAGCTGGCCGATCGGGCCGAGATGGAGGATGCAATGAAGTGGGTCGTGGTCGGTTTCTATGTTCTGTCGATCCTGCACATTCACTTCCGCGGACGGGTGCGCCTGCCGCTGCGCCGCCAGTTGTTCGACCATTCGTCGTTTATGGCGCCCATCAACATCTTCATGCACAAGTTCTCGCGGGTGCCGAGCACGCCCTACATTCCCGTCAGCGCATTCCCGGAACTGAGCCGCCTGCAGGAGAACTGGCCCGTCATCCGCGCCGAAGCCGAGAACCTGCTGGCGCTGAAGAAGATCAAGGCCGCCGAGCAGAACGACGACGCCGGCTTCAATTCCTTCTTCAAGAATGGCTGGAAGCGCTTCTACCTGAAATGGTACGACGCCAGCCACCCGTCGGCCGAGCGCCTATGCCCGCAGACTTATGCGCTGCTGCAATCGATCCCTTCGGTCAAAGCGGCGATGTTCGCCGAGCTGCCGCCGGGCGGCAAGCTGAACCCGCACCGCGACCCCTTCGCCGGCTCGATGCGCTACCACCTGGGCCTGGCCACGCCGAACGACGACCGCTGCTTCATCGAGGTCGACGGCGAGCGCCACAGCTGGCGCGATGGCCAGGGCGTCATCTTCGACGAAACCTATATCCACTGGGCCATCAACGGCAGCGAGAGCGACCGCATCATCCTGTTCTGCGACGTCGAGCGCCCGATGCGCTACCGCTGGATGGGGGCGTTCAACCGCTGGTTCGGCCGCACCGTGATGACCGCCGCCGCCTCGCCCAACGAAACCGGCGACCAGGTCGGCCTGGTGAGTAAACTCTTCCGCGTTTCCTACTACATGGGCCAGTACCGCCGCCGCTTCAAGGCGTGGAACAAGACGGCCTACAACATCACCCGCGTGCTGCTGGTGGTCGCGCTGATCGCCTTCATCTGGTGGCTCTGACCTGATCAGAACAGCTCGTCGAGCATGAGGTGGAAGGCCAGCTTGCGCTGGTCTACCGCGTCGATCCCGTAGCTGGCGAGGAAGCGCTGCTGGCAGTCGGCGCCGAATTCGCCCAGACAATTCCACATGATGGCCAGGTCCTGGTAGCGGTCGGCGATGCCCACCCGGCCGGCGTCGATCACGCCGCACACCGCGGCGTCCAGCACGAACAGGTTGTCGAGCGAGTAGTCGCCGTGGGTCACGACCGCGTCCGGATCCAGGGGCAGCAGGACCTGCATCGCATCCCAGACCTGCTCGGCGCTCCAGCCTTCCCGTTCCTCGTCGAAATCGTCCTCGTCCACCAGCCCGGCATCGATGCGAACCCGCGCCGCGCGCAGGCGGTGGGCGTGGTCGCTGGTGAAGGGGCAGCTGTCGACCGGAATCGCATGCAGGCGGCGCAGGAAGGCGGCCAGCGCATCCACCACGGTGGGCCGCAGCGCGGGCTGCGCGTCCATCAGCTGCCAGGCGGCCTGGCCCCACATCGCGGACATCAACAGCCACGCCGCGTTCCTGTCCTGCACGAATCCTTCGACACTGGGCGCCGGCAGCCGGCCGGCCAGCCAGCGCAGCCGGACCATCTCGTTGGCGATCTCGTCGGCGATCGGCCCTTCGCCGCATTTCAGGTAGAGGTCGGGAGCGCCGGCCTTGCCATGCAGGCGGTAGACGGCGCCGCCGGATTCGCCCACGGTGTCGCGCGCCCACCGATAACCGTCGAGGGTCGCGCTGATGTTTGCAGGCGCCGCGGGCGCTGCGCAAGGTTGTTCACGTTTTTCCATATCGGGGGGGTAGCCACCTGGTCGGCTCGTGATGTTGCTCGATTTTATGGCCTGCGGGCGCCGGCGCACCACGCGCCCTGCATGAATTGCCTATCTTCTTGCGGGTGCCGCCAAAACCCCATCGGCGGCACAATAGGCTTTTTTCCAATCACCCAAGGGAGCAAGAGCATGGCAAAAGTCCTGGTGCTGTATTACTCGACCTATGGTCATATCGAACAGATGGCGAACGCGGTTGCCGAAGGCGCGCGTGCGGCCGGCGCCACGGTGGAGGTCAAGCGGGTGCCGGAAACGGTGCCCGAGGAAGTGGCGAAGAAGGGCCACTTCAAGCTGCAGCAGGACGCGCCGGTCGCCACCGTGGACGAGCTGCCCGATTACGACGCGATCATCATCGGCGCGCCGACCCGCTATGGTCGCATGCCGTCGCAGATGGCGGCCTTCCTCGACCAGACCGGCGGGCTGTGGGCGCGCGGCGCCCTGAACGGCAAGGTCGGCGGCGCCTTCACCTCGACCGCGACCCAGCACGGCGGCCAGGAGACCACGCTGTTCTCGATCATCACCAACCTGCTGCACTTCGGGATGACGGTGGTCGGCCTGCCGTACAGCTATGCGGGCCAGATGTCGCTCGACGAAATCGTCGGCGGCAGCCCCTACGGCGCCTCGACCATCGCCGGCGGCCAGGGCCAGCGCCAGCCGAGCGAGATCGAGCTGGGCGGCGCGCGCCACCAGGGTGAACTGATCGCGAAAACCGCGGCCAAGCTGTTCGGCTGAGGGGCGGGCGGTCTTCGGCGGGAAGCGAGGAATTGCGCTAGAGTTGGCAGTCCCGCAATCAGACGAGGACCGCCATGTTCGACGCTTCCGTTTTTCCCATCACGGCCAAGTGGCCGGCGCAGCATCCCGACCGCCTCCAGCTGTATTCGCTGCCGACGCCGAATGGCGTCAAGGCATCGATCATGCTGGAGGAGACCGGCTTGCCCTACGAGGTGCACAAGGTCGACTTCGCCACCAACGACCAGCTGTCGCCGGCCTACCTGTCGCTCAATCCGAACAACAAGATCCCGTCCATCATCGATCCGAACGGCCCGGACGGAAAGCCGCTGGCGCTGTTCGAGTCCGGCGCCATCCTGATCTATCTCGCCGAGAAGACGGGCAGGTTCCTGCCGCTTGACGCGGCCGGGCGCTACCACGCGATCCAGTGGGTGATGTTCCAGATGGGCGGCATCGGGCCGATGTTCGGCCAGCTCGGCTTCTTCCACAAGTTCGCCGGCCGGGAGTACGAGGACAAGCGCCCGCGCGACCGCTACGCCGGCGAATCGAAGCGCCTGCTGGGCGTGCTGGAAACGCAGCTGGGCAAGCATGCGTGGATCGCGGGCGACGAGTACACCATCGCCGACATCGCCACCTTCCCCTGGGTGAACAACCTGGTCGGCTTCTACGATGCGGCCGACGTGGTCGGTTTCCAGGATTTCCCGCGCGTGCAGGCGGCGCTCGAGGCTTTCCGTGCGCGTCCGGCGGTGGCGGCCGGGCTCACCATTCCGGGGTGATCAAGCCGGGCGGCGGCGGCGGCGCTGCACCACCATCAGGCCGAGCGCCGCGCCGACCAGCCAGAGGGAGCCCGGCTCCGGCACTTCCGCCGGCTTGTCCGGATCCCCCGTCGCCGGAGTCGGGTCCTGCGGCGCATTGAGCGTCGGCTGGGGCGCCGGCGAACTGTCCGGGCCGCCGGCGGGGATGCCCGGATTCACAGGCGTGCCACCCGGGATCGGATCGACCCCGATGTCGCTGGCGCCGCCGCCGACCTGGCCGCCGCCAGGCGCTTGCGGCGTGGCGGGCGAGGGGAGCGCGGGCTGGGATGGCGTCGATGGCGTGCCGCCCGGCGACGTGGGGCCGCTGCCGCCGCCCGGGGTCGCCGGCGCCGCGGGCGTGGACGGCTGGGTGGCGCCGGTCTGCGGGGCCGGCGCCGGATTTGTATTCCCGGCGGCCGGCGTCCCGGCGGCCGGCGTCCCGGCGGCCGGCGTCCCGGTGGCTGGTGTCCCGGTAGCCGGCGCTCCGGCGCCTGGCGCAGCGGTGACCGGGGTCGATGCCGCGGGCGTGCCGCTGCCGGCGCCGCCACTTGCCCCGGTGTTGTTGCCCGAGGGGGCGCCGGACGTGTCGCCGGGATTGGCGCCGCTGCCGCCATCCGTGCCGCCGCTGCCGGACTGGCCCGAACCGCCGCGTCCGCTGCCGCCGCGCGATCCGAGATAGGCGCCGTAGGGCGCGCCCGGGACGTTGGCCGCGAACAGGGAGTGCGATGCGCTCTCCGCGCCGCCCGCCAGGATGCCGGTGGCGCCATTGCCCGGCGCATTCAGGAAGCCGCCCGCGGGGCCCTGGTCGGGCAGACCATAGCCGACGTTCTCGAGAGCGCCCGCTGCGGGATCACCCTCGACGACGGCGGAATCGAGCTCCTCGGCCGACGGACCATGCGCTTCGACCGGCAGGCGCGGCGTATCGGAAATCTGGTTGGCGCAGCGCGCGCGCGCCTCGTGGCTGCCGTCGGAAATCAAGGTCTCGCCCTCGGCCAGCATGAGTTTCTTCGCGGTCCAGTAGACCTTGTCGCCCTTGCGGTAGGACACGTGCACGGCGCGCGGCGTGGTCACGGTTTTCTCATGGGCCTTGGCCAGGTCGAACTCGGCATAGTGCGCGGCCACGACCTTGTCCTCGCGGATCACGCGGCCCAGGTCGCGCACGCCCGTCACGCCGCCGGGCACGATCGAATGCGGATAGACGCGGCGCTGGCCGGGCTTCAGCGCTTCCTCCTGGGCGGCGGGCGTCGGCGCGGTGGCGGCAGCCGATGCGGGCGCGGTGTCGGCAATGATCGACCGCTCTGCCGGCCCCGGCGTCGACAGTGCGTACACCAACGCGCCGCCCGCCAGGCCCAGCGCAGCGACGGCGCCCAGGCGCTTGTGGAGCTGCGTTCGCCGATCCTGGCGCCGGGTATAGGGGTAGCTGCGGTCCATGAAATGAGTCCCAGTAGGAGAGTTCCTACAGAATAATGTATTTCTTTTTGTAAATCTATTATTTTCGACCCAAATCTGACGAATTTGTTGCGTAGAGCACGACAGCAACGCGACAGCGCGAAGGACGATCGTCATTTTTGGCAAAACGGCTGTTTGATGACCCATCATTTAAGACGTGTTGCCCAGCCTCGAATACGCTACACTGTCCGCTCATGCCAATTCATCAATACAAGGATGGGGACTATGCGTTTATTCTTCGGCTCGGTTAAGCAACTCGGTTTCGCCATTGCGGCGTCGGCGGTGTCGTTCTGCGCGATGGCGCAGAACTGGCCCAGCTCCACGGTGACCGTGGTGGTGCCTTGGCCGCCGGGCGGCCCCTCGGATATCGCGGCGCGTCCGCTTGCCAAGGGCCTGACGCAGGCGCTCGGCCAGCCTTTCGTCATCGACAACCGCGCCGGCGGCGGCGGCAATATCGGCACCTCGGCCGTGACCCGATCCAAGCCGGACGGCAACACGCTCCTGATCACGTCGAGCGCACCGATCGTGATCAATCCGAGCCTGTACAAGAACATGAACTTCGATCCGCTCAAGGACCTCGCGCCGGTGACGAACCTGCTGCGCGTGCCGCTGGTGCTGGTCGCCCACCCCTCGGTGCCGGCCAAGAACCTGAAGGAACTGATGGCCTACATCCAGTCGAAGAAGGGCCAGTTCTCCTACGGCTCCTCGGGCAACGGTACCCCGCAGCACCTGACCAGCGAACTGTTCGCCAGCGTCACCAAGCTCGAGATGACCCACGTGCCCTACAAAGGCTCTGCGCCGGCGATCTCCGACCTGCTGGGCGGCCACATTCCGGTGATGTTCGACAGCACCATCGCGATCATGCCACATATTAAGAGCGGTAAAGTCAAGCCGATCGCCATCTCGAGCGCCAAGCGTTCGCCGCTGCTGCCGGATGTTCCGACCTTCGCCGAAGCCGGCCTGCCGCAGATCGAGTCCTACGCCTGGTACGGCTTCTTCGCTCCGGCCAAGACCCCGAAGGCGGTGGTCGACAAGATCAATGCCGAGGCCCAGAAAGTCATGAAGGGCGCCGAGTTCCAGAAGGTGCTGGCCGATACCGGTTCGGACTACGTGGGCGATACGCCGGAGAACTTCGGCAAGTTCGTCGCGGCCGAGCACGCGCGCTGGTCGAAGGTGGTCAAGCAGAGTGGTGCGACGGTCGACTGATCGACCTTCGCTTCAAGAACAAACGCCGCCACGGGTAACCGGGCGGCGTTTATTTTTTCCTGTGGCTAAGCGATGCGAGCGCCGTCAGGCGCGCGGACGCTGGCGGTGGAAGGTCAGCGGGCTGTAGGGCACGGCCGACGGCGGCGGCTGTTTCAGGATGTTGGTCTTCATCGCGCCGACCACGTGCATCTCGCAGGGCTTGCAGTCGAAGCGCAGGGTGTAGCGCTCGTCGCCGCTGACCAGGGTCATCGGTTCCGCCCGCACCTGGCCCTGCACGCCTTGCACGCCCTTGGCTTGCTTCGGGCACAGGTTAAAGGAGAAGCGCAGGCAGTGCTTGGTGATCATCAGCGATACTTCGCCCGGCTCTTCGTGCGATTCGTAGGCCGCGTCGATCAGTTGCACGCCGTGCTTGTGATAGAAGGCGCGCGCCTTTTCGTTGTAGACGTTGGCCAGGTAGCTCAGCTGCTGGTCCGGGTAGACCGCCGGCGGTTCCGCGGCAGCCTTGCGCTGCGGACGGTCCCAGGCGGCCAGGCGCGCCGCTTCGTGGGCGGCGACGGCATCGCGGCGCAGCGCGTTGATCGCACTGGCCGCCACGAACCAGGGCTGCGACAGCGCCAGTTCCACCGCGCCGGCCTCGAACATGGTGTTGCCGAGCTTGGACAGGTTGGTGCGCAGCGCGGCGGCGGCCTGCTCGGCCTGCTGGGCCGGCTGCAGTGCGATCTCGGCGGACGTGGCGGACGCGATGCCGTCCTCGTCGCGGATCACCAGGCGCAGGCCGCCCGGCTGTTCTTCCAGGCGCAGGTCGATGCGCACCTTGCGTTCGGACGACTTCTTGTTGAGCGCCGCTTCCCAGTGGTGGTCGCGGTTGCGGTGGATGACGGTGCCGACCTTCAAGCCCGCCAGGCTTTTCACCATCTCGTTCGGGAACACGCGCCAGCGCTGGGCGTCGCCATCCTCGCCCAGCTTTTCGGCGGTATTGGCCTGCAGCCCGACCGTCTCGCGCTTGTTCATGTAGTTCAGGCCGTCGCCGTTGGCCATCGCGGCATTGGTCGACAGCTCGATGAAGTCCGGCCCGACGCGGGTAACCGTGCCCAGTTCCACGCCCACGTACTTGGGCGAATCGAAGGCGCCGATATCGTCCTGGCGCCCTTGCGCGAAGTAATCGGTGTGGCCGCGGTGGAAGTTCTTGTCGACGTCCGGGGTGAACAGCACGCGGGTCGTGCCGCTCGATGCGCGCGCGAATTCCGGGCGGCGCTCGAGCAGCTCGTCGAGCAGCAGGCGGTAGTGGGCCGTGATGTTCTTCACATAGCCCATGTCCTTGTAGCGGCCCTCGATCTTGAACGAGCGGATGCCGGCGTCGACCAGGGCTTCCAGGTTACGGCTCTGGTCGTTGTCCTTCATGGAGAGCAAATGCTTTTCGTAGGCGACCACGCGGCCCTGGCCGTCGCTCAGGGTATAGGGAAGGCGGCAAGCCTGCGAGCAGTCGCCGCGGTTGGCGCTGCGGCCGGTGTCGGCGTGCGAGATATAGCACTGGCCCGAGAAGGCCACGCACAGGGCGCCGTGCACGAAGTATTCGAGCGGCGTATCGACTTCGGCCTTGATCTTGCGAATCTGTTCGACGGTCAATTCACGCGCCAGCACCAGCTGGGAGAACCCGACGTCGCCCAGGAATTTCGCCTTGTCGACGCCGCGGATGTCGCACTGGGTCGAGGCGTGCAGCTGGATCGGCGGCAGGTCCATTTCCAGCAAGCCCATGTCCTGGATGATGAGGGCGTCGACGCCGGCCTCGTACAGCTGCCAGATCTGCTTGCGCGCCAGCTCCAGCTCGCTGTCGTGCATGATCGTGTTCATGGTGACGAAGATGCGCGCGCGGTAGCCGTGGGCAAATTGCACCAGGGCCGCGATGTCGTCGAGCGGATTGCTGGCGTTGTGGCGCGCGCCGAAGGCGGGGCCACCGATGTAGACCGCGTCGGCGCCGTGGAGGATGGCCTCGCGGCCGATCTCGGCGGTCTTGGCGGGCGACAGCAGTTCAAGCTCGTGGGATAAGAGGGACATGACGGTTTCCTTGATGCGAAGGCCGAAATTATAGCCACATCAAGGGCTTGCGTCATGCCCGGCCAGCCCTGACGGCCGCTTATTCGAGGTTTTCGTGGTGATCCGCCACACCTTGCTTCCAGTAGGCCGAGACCCGCATGGCGTCCTTGGGATGCGCCTTGTCCTCGGCCAGCACGGCGCGCACGGCCTTGGCAGTGCTCGCTTCCCCGCCGAACCAGGCGAAGCCGTCGCCGCCAGGGAGCCGCAGCGCGCGCAGCGTCTCGACCAGTTCGGCATCGCTGTCGACCCAGCGCAGGTCGAGCCCGGCCTGCGTTTCGGGCAGCAGGCGGTCGCCCCCGCTCGCGTGGATCACGGCAAACACCGGGCGATCGGCCGGCAGCTCGGCCAAACGGCGCCGCATCGCCGGCAGGGCGCTGCGGTCGCCCGCCAGCAAATGCCAGTCGTATTCCGCGGGAATGACCATCGAGCCGCGCGGCCCGCCTATAATGGCGCGCTGGCCGACAGTGGCGGCGCGCGCCCAGACCGACGACGCGCCGTCTTCGTGCAGGGCGAATTCCAGCGTCAGTTCGCGTTTGTCCAAGTCATGGTGCAGCGGCGTGAAGTCGCGCCGCACCTGCTCGCCGTTCACGTCGAAGATGAACTTGACGTGGTCGTCGAAGGAGAGCGAGGTGAACTGGGCCAAGGCTTCGCCCTGGAAAGTAATGCTGAGAAAACTGTCGCCCACTGGGGCGATGCGGGCGACGGTGACGTCGCGGATGTGGAGTTCATGGCGCACGCGTTGTACGCCCAGGCGGTTTTGCCGTTCCATGTCGGTCCGAATTAGTTGATAATGTCATCCATTATGGAAAAAGAAGTTGATAAGGTCAATCATTTTCTCTCATCCGGAGACGGTGAGGTCATGGAGGCCATGCACGCGATCATGCACCTGTATCGCGCGCTGCGCGCGGAGGCTGGCGCCGGCGGCGAGATCAGCCATATGGAAACCAAGGCGCTCGGCTATTTCGCACGCCATCCCGGCGCCACCCAGCGCGACCTGGTCCAGCATTCCGGCCGCGACAAGGCGCAGGTGACGCGCCTGGTGCAGGGCTTGCGCGACCGGGGCCTGCTCGATGCGCGCCAGGACGAGCAGGACCGGCGCAGCACCCGCCTCTACCTGAGCCCGCTCGGCGAGACCGTGTTCGTGGACATGCACCGCCACGGCCAGCAGCTGGCCGGCCAGGCGCTGGCGGGGCTGAGCGAGGCCGAGCGGGGCCAACTGGCCGGCCTGCTGGCGCGGGTCCAGGCGAATTTGCGCGCGCAAGGCGAGGAATAAGGTCTACGGCGCCCGGACACGCCGGAACAGCGCCGGATAATCGATCACCAGCCCATCCTCGTCGACCGCGAGCGTGGCTTCGAAGCCGATGTCGAGCGCCTCGAAACGGTAGCGGCGCGGCGCCAGCCGGGTATAGGCTTGCGGCGCGCGGCGCACCTCGAGCGTCGGCACCTTGATCCAGGCCATCAGGAGTTCGGTGCGCTCCTGCAGGCCATCGCCGAGGCGGCGGATCGGCAGGGTATTGGTGAAGGGTGTGGCGGAGATGTCAAGGTCGATGCAGCCGTCCAAATGGCGAAGCTTGCGGCCGTCGCTGTCGCGCCAGGCGCCGTCGCCGTCGGTCGTCATGACCAGCGAGGCGCCGCCCGCCACTTGCACCTCGACCGAGCGCACGCGCCAGCCGGCGTCGCAGCAGATGCGGTAGCCGCAGCCGAAGGCTTCGTCGCCGACGACCACGCCCTCGGCGACGATCACGTCGTCACGCCACTGCAGTTCGAGGTGTTCGAGCCCGGCGCCGTCTTCCGACCGCCAGCGGTAGCACTTGTTCATGGCCGCTTCCTCCCGTGGCGCAGACGGTAGCATGGCGCACGCGCCGCCGCCGCGCGTTTCCGCGCGGGGATGAAGAAGAAACCTAGTCGTTGCGGGGATAGCGGCGCCGCTCGGTGCGCCGGCGGCGCTCCGGTTCATCCACGCTGCGCAGCAGGATGTCGCGCGGGATGCGGCAATTGTCGAGGTAGTCGAGCGCGAAGCGCAGCCCCCGGGTTTCCGCCAGGAAGAAGGCGTACTCGGCAGTTACTGCGGTGTCCTCGTCTCGTCGTCGCTGTACCATGTTGTCAATATTACACGATGGCGGCGCGGCGCGCCGTCCAGTGTGTGAGCGTTTGTAACTGGACAACGCGAGAGACGAAACAGCCGTTGACACGCGGGCAGCCGGGGCTGCCCGCGCCGGGGCGCATTACTGGCGCAGCAGGCGGCGCAAGGTGGAGGCGAGGTCTTCGGCCGAGAACTTGGCGACATAGGCGTCGGCCTGGACGTTCTTGACGTGTTCCTCGTTGGTGGTGCCCGACAGCGAGGAGTGGATCACCACCGGCATGCTGGAAAAGCGCCCGGTCTTCTTGATGTTGCGGGTCAGGGTGAAACCGTCCATTTCCGGCATCTCGAGGTCGGTCAGCACCAGCGCGACCTTGTCGTGCACGGTCTTGCCTTCGGCTTCGGCGGCGTTGGCGATGCTGTTGAGCTGGTCCCAGCATTCGCGGCCGCTCTTGGTCATGATGAAGGGCAGGCCCATTGCGTTCAGGCCGTCCTCGATCAGGGCGCGCGCCACCACGGAATCGTCCGCCGCCAGGATCACCGAACCCGGCTTGATGTGGATCTTGGCGCCGACCGTCTGCTGGTTGATCTCCGGGCCGGAATCCGGGTTCATGTCGCGCAGGATGGTCTCGACGTCGAGCACCTGGGCCAGGCGGCCCGGCACGCCGTCGACTTCCGGCAGGCGCGCGATGCTGGTCACCATGCCGCTGGCGGCGGTGCGCTCGGCCGACATCACCTGGTTCCAGTCCAGGCGCACGATCTCTTCCACGCTCTCGACCGCAAAGGCCTGGGTGGTGCGCGCGAATTCGGTCACCAGCATGATGTTCAGGCCGGTCTTCGGCTTGACGCCGGCGATCGCCGGCAAGTCCAGCACCTGGATGATCTGGCCGCGCAGGTTGACCACGCCCAGCACGTGCGGCATCGAGCCGGCGACGGCGGTAATCTCGGGCATCGCGACGATCTCGCGGATCTTGAACACGTTGATGCCGAACAGTTCGCTACGCTCGCCGTTCTCGTCGCCGCCGAGGCGGAACAGGAGCAGTTCGAACTTGTTGTTGCTGGTGAGGTTGCTGCGCTCGTCGACTTCTTGTTGAACCGATTTCATATTCCGCCATGTAGTGATAATGCCGATAGGAAAGCATTTTACGTGGGAAAGACTGGAAAACGTAAACACCTGCTCAACTTCGACAAATTTTCAGAATCACCGAAGCACAAAAACAACGAATTCTCACACTTGTCTTGTCATTCCATTCACGCCGCCGCCTGCCGGTCCGGCGCCACGAAGGCCAGGCCCTCTTCGAAAGAGCGCAGGATCATGTCCACGTGCGGCTCGACCAGGGCGCGCTTGGGCAGTTGCTCGTCGTAGGGCAGCAACACCGTTACCAGCAGCGCCTCCGGCAGGTCGGCGCGCAGCGAGGCTACCGCGGCGCACCACTCGTCCAGGTTGTCCTGGCGCGGATAGGTGATGAACACGGTCGACACCAGTTCCGGCCCGGTGCCTTCCGGCCGTTCGCGCTGTTCGCCGGCCGCGCCGACAGCGATGCTGCGCGCATCGACCTCGCCCTCGCGCAGGGCGCGCACCAGCAGTTCGGTGATGAATTCGTCGCGCTCCGACGGCAGCCCGGCGCACAGCACGATCGACCCCGGCGGCACGTCGAGCGAACCTTGCCAGCGCCCGAAGCGGGCTTCGCGCATCTGGCGCAGGTGGGCGCCGATGTTGGCGTCCAGCAGCGGCACGTGCTTGCGGCGCATGCGCGCACGGCGGTCGTAGTTCGACGACACCGTCTCCGCGATGTTGGCGATCACCGCCCGCATGCGCTCCTGCTGGGCCTTGTCGATCAGGCCGGCGCCCAGGTCCGACACCGCCATGCGCAGGCCCGGCAGCAGCACGTGGTCGCAGTAGCGTGCGAAGCTGTAGCGGCGCACGTAGGCGCGCGCATCCTTGCCCAGTTCCGCCGCCTCGCCCGCCAGCACGCGCTGGTGGAAGCGCTCGGCGTCGGTCATGTCGGGCGCGTCGCCGAGCAGGATGGTGACCGGGGCCAGCGCGCGCACGTGGCGGCCGGCCACCACCAGGCACAGTGTCAGCGGGGTGGAGAGCAGCAGGCCGACCGGCCCCCACAGCACGCCCCAGAACAGCGCCGACACGATCACCGCCAGCGGAGACAGGCCCGAGCTGTGGCCGTAGACCTTGGGCTCGATGAAGTTGGCCAGCGCCAGTTCGAAGGCGAGGAAGATCGCCATGCAGGTCAGGGCCAGGGTCCAGCCCGGGTCGATCGCGGCCACGAACACGGCGATGATGGCGCCGGCCAGCAGCACGCCCAGGTAGGGCACGAAGCGTAGCACGCCGCTCAGCACACCCCACAGCACCGCGTGCGGCACCCCGGCCAGCCACAGCGACAGCCCGATCACGGCGCCGAAGGTGGCGTTCACGATGAACTGCGAGAAGAAGAAGCGCGACACGCCCTGGGCCGCGTCGCCCAAGGTGCGGATGGTGCGGCTCACTTCCGCCTGGCCGGCCAGGCGCACCAGGCGGTCGCGCAGCGACCCTTGTTCGAGCAGGATGAAGACCAGCAGGATCAGCACCACGCCGGCTTCGCCCACCGGCCCCCAGACCAGGGCGATGGCCCGTCCCAGCGTGTCCTTCATGGTGCGCGGCACCCGCACCTCGACCGGCACCGGCTGATTGGCCGCCGCCAGCGTGCCGCGCCGGGCGCGCGCCGGCTCCACCGTGCCGGGCGGAGCCACCGCGGTCAGCTCGGCCTCGAGCCGGGTCAGCGGCCGCTCGACCATGTCGCGCACCTTGACCACCTTGGTCTTGATCGCGGCGCGGTACTGCGGCAGGTCGCGCGTGATCGTCACCAGCTGGCTGGCCAGCACTGCGCCGATCCCGACCACGCAGGTGGCGACCAGGGCCACCGACAGCAGCACCGCCGGCATGCGCGCCAGCCCGACCCGCGTCATGCTGCGCACCAGCGGCGCCAGCACCAGGCTCAGGATCAGCGCCAGCGCCAGCGGCTCGAGCACCTCGCGGCCGAAATACAGGAGGGCGACGACACAGGTGGCGCTGACCACGGCGTTGGCGTTCAGGCGCAGGGAGGGAAGCGGGACGTTCATTCGTTGCGAGGGGGCGTTCGTCAAGGCAAACGGCTATGTATAAAGCAAAACGCGCCGTTCGCCAAGTGGCGGGGGGCGATTTGCCGCCTCGAAGCGACGCAATGGTTGCGCCGACGGAGTAGCCAGCCCGCGCTCGATCAGCCTGCCGATGTGTCGCCGGCGCCGCCTTCGGCATGACCGCATTCCTGCATCGGTAACCGTGTGCGGCCTGAAATGCTCTACCATGCACTGTCTTCAACCTACCCACCCATCCATGGCGACTGCGACGACCGACATCTTCGACTACGAGGCCGCGCTGCACGCCTGCGCGCGCGGCGACCAGGGCGCGCTGCGCCGCATCTACGACCAGGACGGCCGGCGCCTGCTGGGCGTGGCGCTGCGCATCGTCCGGCAGCGCCAGGTGGCGGAAGACGTCCTGCACGATGCCTTCCTGAGCATCTGGACCCGGGCCGGTACCTTCGATCCGGCGCGCGGCGCCGGCCGCGGCTGGATCCACAGCATCGTGCGCAACCAGGCGATCAGCTTCGCGCGCAGCAGCGACCGGGAACTCCCGCTCGGCGACGATGTGCTCGCCGGCCTGGCGGCCGACCCCGGCCTCGGGCCCGAAGAGGCCTTCGCGCTGGGCGAGGACCTGGGACGCCTGCGCGATTGCCTGGTCGGGCTGGACGCTTCGAAGCGCACCAGCATCCTGTATGCCTACGTCGACGGCTGCTCGCACAGCGAGATCGCACAGCGCCTGCGTTCGCCGCTGGGAACGGTCAAGGCCTGGATCCAGCGCGGTCTGAAGTCGCTGCGGGAGTGCATGGGATGAGCGCAGCGGACAACAGGCCGGACGGCGATCCGGATGAACTGGCTGGCGAGTACGTGCTCGGCACCATGCCGCTGGAGGCGCGCCGCGCGTTCGAGCAGCGGCTGGCCGGCGACGGCGAACTGCGCGCGGCGGTCGCGTGCTGGGACGCGCGCCTGCTGCCCTTGAGCCGCCTGGCGCCGCCGGTCGACCCGTCGCCGCAGCTGTGGACGCGTATCGCGGCTTCGCTGGAGATGCGTGCGCCGGCGCCGGTGTCCGCCGCGCCGTGGTGGAACCGCCTCGGACTGTGGCGCGGCCTGGCGGCGGCCGGATTCGCGGCGGCCGTCCTGGCGGTAGCGGTCGGCCCGCTGGCGCCGGTCACGCCGGCGCCGCGCTATATGGTGGTGCTGGCGGCGCCCGACAACCAGGCGCCGGGATGGGTGCTCCAGGGCCGCGAGGCGGACCGCCTCACCCTCGCGCCGCTGCGCCCGACCGCGGTGCCGCCGGAGCGCGCGCTGCAGCTCTGGACCAAGGCCGATGGCTGGAGCAAGCCGGTGTCGCTCGGCCTGGTCAAGCCCGGCCAGTCCGTGGAGGTGCCGCTGCGCGACTTGCCGCCGCTGCAGCCGAACCAGCTGTTCGAGATCACGCTGGAGCCGGGCGCCGGCTCGCCGACCGGACGCCCGACCGGCCCGATCCTCTACATCGGCCGCGCGGTCAAGATTTGAGCAAGATGGGCGGTTCCCGCCCACGCCTGCAGCGTTGGCTACTTCAGCCAGATCGCGATGTCGCGCAAGCCAAGCCCCCCGCCGATGCCGGCCGAGACCGGCGTGGCGGCGCCGGTCGCCAGGTCGACCCGGTACAGCGTCGACGGGCCACCGGCCGTGGTGCGCAGCGCGGCCAGCACCAGGCCATTGGCGCCGCCGGCGATGTCGAAGCCGGCATCGCCGACCGCCGCCACGCCGAGCGCCCCGACATTCACGAGGGTGCCGTCGTTCGGCGGATTCTGCAATGCCAGGCTGGCGCTTGCCGTATCGATGTCGTACAGCGCCGTGGCGGTCGTTCCCGCATAGCTGTTGGTATAGGCCGCCGCCGTCACGCTCGGCGCCGCGCCGCTGCGGTTGATCGCGCCGTCGGTCGTGGTGGCGCCGGTGTCGACGTTGATGCGCAGGCTCTGCCCCGTATTGCCGATGACGCGCAGGCGGTCGGCCACCGGATTGAAATCGACCGCGAAGGCGGCGCCGGCGATCGCCGTGTAGGGCTGGGTCGTGTCGGCCGGGTCGGCGCTCAGGGTGGTCTTGGGCGTCGCCGCGCCGGTGGCCGGGTCGATGGTCACGATGCGGGCGTTCGAGGTGATCCCGTACAGCAGGCCGTCACGCGGACGGAAGTCGATCCCGAGCAGGGTCTCGGCAGCGGCCAGGCCGGTGATCGCCACATTGGCGTCGAGGGTGTTGGGGGTGGCCGGCTTGAACGACACCAGGCGGCCGTTGTCGGCCAGGCCAACCACCACCGGCGCGGCGACGGCGCGCAGCGCGATGCCGCGGATGTCTTCGGTCAGGCCCAGGGCGCCGACCGCGCTCAGGGGCGCCGAGGTCGCCGCCAGGTTGACCGTGTACAGGTTGCGCGCGCCGCCGACCGTCAGCACCGCATACCCCATATTGTTGCGCGCGTCGATGTCGAAGCCGTTCATGGCGCCGGCGTCGACGCCGAGGGCGACCGGGGTGGCAAGGGTGCCGTTGTTCGGCGGGTTCTGGACGTACATGGTGTCGCTGGCCGAATCGAGCACGTAGAGCGTGGTGGCGGCGGTGCCGGCAAAGGAATTGGTGTACGCGGCCGCGGTCACGGCGCCGTTCGGCGCACCGCCGTTGATGTCGCCGTCGGTGGTGGTGGCGCCGGTGTCGACGTTGATGCGCAGGTTCTGGCCGGTGCTGCCGACCACGCGCAGGCGGTCGGCCACCGGATTGAAGTCGACCCCGAATTCCGTGCCGGCCAGGGCGCTGAAGGGCGCCGTGCTGTCGCTGCTGTCGGCTGCCAGGCGCGATTTGAGGGTGGCGGCGCCGCTGCCGGTATCGATGGTATAGATCCGGCCACTGCTGCCGACGCCGTAGAGCAGGCCGTCGGCCGGACGCACGTCGATGCCGACCAGGTTTTCGCCCGCCTGCAGGCCGGAGACCGGCACCGAAGTGCGGATCGTTCCCGGGGCGTCGCGGTTGACGCTGACCAGGCGGTTGCTGGCCGTCAGGATGAACATGTCGCCGGCGCTCAGTGCGGGCGGTGTCGGCGTCGGGGCCGGCGGCGTGGCCGGACGGTCGTCGTTGCTGCTTCCGCACGCGGCCAGCGCTGCGCCCAGGGTTGCCGCCAGGAGGAGGCGGGCGGGGAGTTGTCGTTGCATGTTCTTGTCCTTTCGTCGTGAGAGTCGGATGGCGTATGCCTGGTGTCGCGCCCGGCGCGCGGGGCGCCGGAACGTGCTGACTCTTTCACTACGCGGGACGGCGCTGTCTGGATGCACCTTTTTGAAAAAAAAATTTATCCGCCTGTCTAAGCGGGTGGCGGCCGGGGGTGTTCCAGCCAGAGGCGCAGCCGGGCCGACAGCTGGCGCAAGTCGAGCGACCTGATCGAGACGGAAGATGCCGGCCCACGCCCGCATGGCATGGACCACGGCATACCGTCGCTGCGCCGTCTACGCCAAGGGCTGCAGGCGGAACGTCGTGATACGGGCTACTGGTGGGACTGAAGGCGCGGAGCGCAGGGACGCTTGTCGGCTGTCTGCAAAGGTTAATAGTGGAGATGGCGCAAACCGGGTCGATGGGCGACAGGCTAGCATTGGGAGGCGCATCGCATCGGCATGAGCTGGCCTCGCTGGGTAAGCAAGCTCATCAATAGCACCGTCATGGTGCAGATTCACGGCATCCCCCCTGTACAAGCACCTTCTTTTGCCAGACAAGGGCTCTCATGCGCCTTTACACAGATTTACATGACCGCCTGGAGGCGGGTGAAAGCCCACTTCGGCCAGCCCGATACGATTTACCAGGTGAGTTACCGCGATGACATCCCCATGAGTATGCCGCGTCCCGAATTCTGGAGGAATGTCGCCACGGTCATGACTGGCGCGACCGGCGCACAGGCGCTGACCTTGCTGGCGGCGCCGCTCCTCACCCGCCTGTGCACGCCGGCCGAGATGGGCAGCTTCAGCGTCTGGCTGGGCGTGATCGCCGTCACCTCCATCATTGCCACCCTGCGGGTCGAGAACGCCATGGTCATCGACCACGAGCGCGGCCAGCAGCGGCTGTGCTTCGGCGTCGTTGCCTGGTTCGCGACCCTGCTGGGGCTCGCCGTCACCCTGTGTTCCCTGTGCGCCTGCGCGCTCGGGCTGCCGCCGCTGCAGACGGTGTCCTGGCCCGAGATGGCCACCGTCGGCCTGGCGACCTGGATGGGTGCGAACATCCAGACCACGCTGGCCTACGCCGCCGCGCACCGGCAGTTCGGGACCGCGGCCCGGATCAAGCTGCTGCAGGCGGGCACCATTGCCACCAGCCAGCTGGCGTTGCTGTATGCGGGCGTCGACGGCGTCGCCCTGTTGGCCGGGCAATTGATCGGGCTCGGCGCCGGGCTGGTCGCGGGCCGCCTGTTGCTGTCGCCGCCACGCGCGCGCTTTTCCTTCTTTCTCGACCGCACCCAGCGCGCCTACCTGCACAAGCATCGGGCGTTCTGGCGCTACTCCTTGCCGTCCAGCCTCCTGAACACGATGGTGGGGCAATTGCCCCTGTTCATGATCGGCATCCACCACGGCGCGCTGGCGGCCGGCCTGTTCGCCCTGACCCAGCGCGTGCTGGCCGCGCCGACCGCGCTGATCGCCACCTCGATCCTGGAAGTGTTCAAGCGCCAGGCCGTGAATGAATTCCAGACGGTAGGCAATTGCCTGGCCGTATACCGGAGCACCTTCAAGGCGCTGGTGCTGCTGGCGCTGGGGCCGACCCTGGTGCTGCTGCTGTTCTCGCCGGCGCTGTTCGGCTGGCTGTTCGGGGAGGACTGGCGCCCGGCCGGCGACCTGGCGCGTATCCTGGCGCCGCTGTGCTTCCTGAACTTCGTCGCCAGTCCCTTGAGCTATGTGTTCTTCGTGTCCGGCAAGCAGCGGATGGAGCTGTGCTGGCAGGTCGTGCTGTTCCTGTGCACCTTGCTGGTGTTCGTGGCGCCGCTGTCCCTGCACGGCTCGCTGATGGCCTACGCGATCATGCGTTCGGCGCTCTACCTCGTCTACCTGTACATGTCGCACCTGTGCGCGCGCAACGTGCCGGTGCTGGCCTGAGACCGCTTGGAGCTCAGGAGGGGCTGCCGCCGCGCCGCCCGGAGGTCAAGCGGGCAGCATTGCCGAACGCGCGCCGCGCGCTGTCGACGGTCAGGGCGATGCCGGTCGCGGTCAATACCGAGGCGAGCACCAGGCCGGCGAACCAGGGATACGCGACCGATGGCTGCTGCATCAGCGGCTGGCCGAGGCGCGCATCGCCCCACGCCGCGAGCAGCATAATGACGGGAAAGTGGAAGAAGAAGGTGAACGAGGCCGCCTGCGCCGGCCAGGCTTCGGACGCCCGCACGGCGGCGAACGTGCCGCTGTCCTGTCCCTTCGGATACACACTCCACACCAGCGCAGCGAATCCGACCCCGGCGCCCAGGAAACCGAACTGTATCACCCAGTCGCGCAGCACCGCCTCCAGCCCGCGGGTAGCCGGCCCAAGGAAGCGCGACAGCAGCAGGGCCGCGCCGAACAGCGGCAGTGTCGCCGGCAGCGGCGGCCGCCAGCTGCGCCCCTCCGCCAGGAACACCAGCCCGAGGCCGGCCAGCCAGATCGCCGACCAGATCAGGAATTGATAGGGCAGGAAAACGATGGCCAGTGCCGGCAGCAGCACCCGGGCGGCGCGCCTATGAGGCTGCGGCAATTGCCCGGCGCGCAAGAAGACAGCGAGCAGCACCAGCGACCAGAACAGGTAAGAGAGCAGGTACAGCATGCTGTTGCCGCCGAAATTCGCTACGACGAACGGTTGCAGCATGAGCAGGTTCCCGAGCAGCACGGCAAGCCCGAGCGCCAGGGTGCTGAATTCCGGGAAGGCCGTGTAGACCCCGGTGTCGCCGAACAGGTGCGCACCGGTATGGTCGAACGCCGCCCCCAGCAGCAGGCCGGGCAGCAGCAGGCCGTACAAGCCCAGCGCATGCCGCCCCAGGGAAGCGTCTCCAGGCCCCGGCCCGGCGCGCTGCCGTCGCAGGATGAGTCCGACGAGCATGCCGTCCAGGATGAAGCACACCGCATACGCTTCATGGCCCAGTCCGGTCAGGAAATACAGCCCGGTCAGCAGGAGACTTTTATCCTCGACCGCATCGTAGTTGACAAAGGCCAGGAACCTGACGTGGTACATCAGGGCGACCAGCGCGCTGCCCCAGCGGGCCAGCAGGAGGAATTGCACGAACCTGGCGCTCATGGGACACCTCGTCGGTAGCGGGCGAGCCGGAACGGCACGCGCCTTGATCGATCCTAAGCAAAGGCTATTGATACTTGGAAAATTGCTCGCTTGCGTCAAGCGCAAGGCAGATCGATTCTAGCGACGAGCGGGGCGGGCGGCTTGAGCCCGCACATGGGGCGGCGCAGCGGGGAAGGATCCCCGCGCGCATGGCTGGCGCTAGCGGGCCTGCAGCGAAGGCGGCACGGACTGGGTGCCCCACCATTTCTTGTAGTTGGCCGCGTAGGCGCCCGACTTAATGTAATCCGCGACAAACGCGTTGACGAAATTCAGCAGCGCCGGATCGCCCTTGGCCATCGCGATGCCGATCGGCGTGTTGCCGTACATTTGCGGCAGGGTTGCCAGCTGATTGTTCTTGCTGGCCAGGTAATCGAGCAGCGAGGAATCCTCGATGCCGGCGTCGACCCGCTTCTGCTGCAGCAGCAAGACGCCGTCCGGCGCGAAATTGTCGGTGTAGACCGGCACCGCCTGCGGCGCCGACTTCTTCAGGAAAGCGTCGGCCGTGGTGCCGCGCCCGACCACGACGCGCTTGCCGTTCAGGTCCGCCAGCGTCTTCACATTGGCGCTTTTCTGCGCGATCACGCGCAGGCCGGCCACGTTGTACGGCATCGAAAAGTCCACCACCCGTGCGCGCTGCGGCGTGATCGAGACGTTCGCCACCACCAAATCCAGCTGCTTCGACATCAGCATCGAGATGCGCGCGTCGCTCGACACGTCGGAGAAGCGCACCGGCACGCCGAGCTTCGCGGCCAGCTGCGTGGCGACGTCGACGTCATAGCCGACCGGCTCGTTGGCGGCATTCCGGAAGCCCACCGGCTCGCCGCCCAGCGAGACGCCGATCCGCACGTAGCCGCGCGCCTTGATGTCCTCGATGCGGCCGGCCAGCGCGGAAGTCGCGACCAGGGTCAGGGCCGCGGCCACGGCCAGCTGCTTCATACGGTGTTGCATGAGGTGTCCTTTCACGGGTTGATCCTGGCGGCGACGCGCAGTTCCGCCTTGTCCATGCGCTCGTCCCAGTACCAGTAGCGTATCTCTTCGTCGCAGCGGTAGTTGACCACCTGGTGATTGCCTTGCGCATCCATCGCGTGGATCACGACGCCGGCCAGGAAGCCGCTTTTCAGTTCGGCCAGCTCCTCGACCGCCAGCTTGACCGCGTCCTCGAGCGAATGGCCCAGGCGCAGCGCCAGCACGATGCTGCGCGACGTCCCGCAGCGCATCGTCATCTCGCCGGTATGGGTGCAGGCGGCCGCGCCGAAGCGGCTGTCGGCGTAGAAGCCGGCGCCGGGAATCGGGGAGTCGCCCAGCCGCCCCGGATACTTCCAGGCCCAGCCCGAGGTCGAGGTCACGGCGCCGAGGTTGGCGCCGGCGTCGCGCGCCAGGAACACCGTGGTGTCGCGCACGCGTTCGGGGTCGGTAATGGCGGTGCTGAGCGGCGCCAGGGGGATATCGGGGAAGGCCGCGCGCTGCTGCGGCGTCATCTGCTGTTCCAGTTTTTCCCACCACACCCGCTTGCTGTCCGGATGCAGCACCTCGTCGACCGCGAAACCGCGCTCGGTGGCAAAGCGGCGCGCGCCGGCGCCGGTCAGCATCACGTGCGGCAGGTGCCGCATCACCTCGTAGGCCAGGGCGGAGACGGGCAGCGTGGCCGGCACCGCGCCGACCGCGCCGACGTCGCGCGTGGTCCCGTCCATGACGCCGGCGTCGAACTCCATCTCGCCCAGCATGTTCGGCCAGCCGCCGTAGCCGACGCTGCGCACCCTGGCTTCGCGTTCGACCTTCGCGATGCCGGCCACCATGGCGGGGATCCCGGCTTCGCCCCCCTTCAGGAGGTCGACGGTGGTGTCGAAGCCGGGCCAGGCCTCGGCGTTCGCTAACAGCATTTTCACGATTTGCTCATCCTCGATAAGAATTGGGCGATGCGCGGCTGCGCCAGGCCGCCGTCCGGCGCGAAGAAGCGCGCGGTCGGCAGGTCGGCCAGCAGCCGGCCGCCGTCCAGGAACACGATGCGGCTCGAAATATGGCGCGCGAATTCGATCTCGTGGGTGACGAACAGCATGGTGGTGCCGCTGCCCGCTAACTTGGCCAGGATGGCCAGCACCTCGGCCGTCATCTCCGGGTCGAGCGCACTGGTGACCTCGTCGAGCAGCAGGTAGCGCGGCTTCATCGCCAGCGCGCGGCAGATGCCGACCCGCTGGCGCTGGCCGCCGGAGAGCTGGCTCGGGTAGGCGCCGGCGCGCTCGAGCAGGCCGACGGAATCCAGCAGCGCGCGCGCCTCGTCCTCGGCCTGGCGGCGCGGCGTGCGCAGCACCTCGATCGGCGCCAGCGTGATGTTTTCCAGCGCCGTCATGTGCGGGTAGAGGTTAAACAGCTGGAACACGGTGGCGCAGCAGCGGCGCGCTTCGCGCAGGCCCTTGGGATCGTCGACGCGGTGGCCGTCGACCGTGATCGCGCCGCCGTCGAGCTTTTCCAGGCCGTTGATGCAGCGGATCAGCGTCGATTTGCCCGAGCCGCTGGCCCCGAGGATCGAGACGACCTCGCCCGGGTCGACGCGCAGGTCGACGCCGTCGAGGACCGTATTGGCGCCGAAGCGCTTGGCGACGCGGTCGATATGGATCATCCTAGACACCCTTCCATTGGCTATGCGCGCGCAGGCGCGCTTCCCTCCGTGCGCAGACTCCCGCGACAAGGCGCGCCATCAGGTAGTACAGCAGGCCGATCACGGTCCAGACGATGAAGGGCTTCAAGGTGCGCAGGTTGAGGATCGCGCCGACCTTGGTGAGATCCACCACGCCGATCACGGAGATCAGGGACGTCACCTGCAGCTGGTTCACCAGGAGCCCGGTCAGCGGCCCGAAACCGAAGGCGGCCGCCTGCGGCGCCACCACGCGGCGCAGCGTTTGCCAGCGGGTCAGGCCAAACACGCGCGCCGTCTCGACCTGCTCGCGCCCGACCGATTCGATGGCGGACACCGCGATCACGTAGACAAAGGCGGCCGTATTGCCGGACAAGGTAATGAGCGCCGCTTCCACCGGCGAGAGGTCGGTCTGCAGCAGCACCGGCAGGCCGAAGAACACGAGGAAGAGCTGCACCAGCACCGGCGAATTCTTGAGCAGTTCGGCGACCAGGGCCGCGATCTGCGCCAGCACCGGCACGCGGTAGTAGCGCAGCAGCGCCCAGGCCAGGCCGATGAGTAAACCGATGAAGGTGGTCGCCGCGAACAGGGCGACCGAGACCCCGAGGCCCTGCAGCAGCAGGAGCAGGTCGTGTGCGGTAAAAGCGTCGTAGCGCATCAGGCCAGGTTCCGGTTCAGGCGCCGGTGCAAGGCGCCGCTGGCGAGCGACACCAGCCAGGTCATGAAGGCGTACACGACCAGCAGCAGCGCGTAGACCTCGAACGGGGCGAAGGTGTCGGAGGCGACGATCTTCGCGGCGCCGGTCAGCTCGTTGAGGGTGATCGCCGACAGGATCGACGAGGTGAGGATCAGGTTCACGAACACGGCGCCGAGCGGCCGGATCGAGGTGCGCAGCGCGATCGGCAGCACGATGCGGCGGTAGATCGCGAGGCGCGACAGGCCGCTGACCTGCGCCGCCTCCAGCACGCCCGGCTCCAGCGCCAGGATGCCGGAACGGATCACGTCGGACACGAAGGCGCCGCCGGCCAGCGACAGGGCGAGCACGCCGGTGGCGAAGGCGCTCAGCTCGACGCCGATCTCGGGCAGTCCGTAGAACAGGAAGAACAGCTGGACGATGAAAGGGACGTTGCGGAAGACGTCGACGTAGAGATTGGCGATGCGCCGCGCTTGTGAGCCGCTCGCCGTGCGCATCAGGGCCACCGCGATGCCCAGTACCAGGGCGCCGGCCAGGGCCAGCGCGCAGGCCAGGGCGGTCAAGCGCGCGCCCGCCGCGAGGTCGCCGAGATAGGGCTCGAGGATGGTCGGATCGAACGTCAAGCAGGGCGCTCCCGTGTCAATGAAACGCGTCGAGTGTCACACACGGGCGCGCCGATTTCAAGCGAAAGGCCGGTTCACCCCAGCAGTTTAGCTTTCAGGGCCGCGACTTTCGCGCTGCTGGTGCGGCGGCGGGCGCCCGAATCGAAGCCGAAGGCCGCGACCTGGGGCGACGGCGGCGGAACCGGGTCCGAACACGACGCGTGGACCTCGCTCAAGGGCAGCTGCGCGCGAAGCAGGTCGACGTTGTCGGCGTTGATGCCGGCACCGGGCATGATGGCGATGCGGCCGGCGGCGGCCTCGAAGCAGCGCCGCAGGCCGTCCAGCCCTGCCGGGGCGCTGGCGGCGCCGCCGGAAGTCAGGATGCGTTCGAAGCCGAGGTCGATGGCGAGGCTCACCGCCTGCCCCAGGTCCGGACACAGGTCGATGGCGCGGTGCAGGGTGCAGCGCAGGCCGAGGCTCGCCGCACGGCGCAGGAGCCGCTCGAGGACGCGCTCGTCGAGGCGTCCGTCCGGCAGCGATGCGCCGAGCACCACGCCGGGCAAGCCGCCGGCGGCCACCGCCTCGATGTCAAGCAGCATCAGCGTCACTTCCGCCTCGGTGAAGCAGAAGTCGCCGCCGCGCGGGCGGATCATGGCGACCACCGGCACCGGGCTACTGGAAGCTGCGCGAATCAGGCCGGCGCTCGGCGTCAAGCCGCCGATCTCGAGCGCGCTGCATAGTTCGATGCGGTCGGCGCCACCCTCGATCGCACGCGCCAGGCCGTCGGCGCTGTCGACGCAGACTTCCAGCGTGATCGCCTCAAGCATGCGCCTGGCCCAGCTTGGCGAGGCCTAGCCATGCGGCGCCGATCAGGCCCGGCTCCGCGCCGGCCTGGCCCGGCACGATGATGGGCGCGTCGGTCTTGCGCAGGATCGCGCCGCGCACTGCCGTATCGAGCCGCGCTATCAGCGGCGCGCTGTTGGACAGGCCGCCGCCGACCGGCAGGATCGAGGCGCCGACGGTATTCACCAGCATGGCCAGCGGGCCTGTCAGCAGGTCGACGAAGCAGTCGATGGTGAGCGCGGCCTGGGCGTCGCCGGCCTGCCAGGCGTCGATGATGGCGCGGCTGTCGATCCGCTGCCCATGCAGGTGCTGGTGCAGCCGCTCCAGGCCGCGCGCGCCGCCGACCGTATCCAGGCAGCCGGCCTGGCCGCAGCCGCAGGGGAAGCGCGGGATGGCTTGCGGCGGCGTGCCGGCGAACTGCGCCGCGACCGGGCCGTGGCCCCATTCGCCGGCGAAGCCGCCCGGGCCGCCGATCAGCTGGCCGTTGTAGACCAGGCCGCCGCCGACGCCGGTGCCCAGGATCAGGCCGAACACGTTGGCGTGGCCGCGGCCCGCGCCGGCCTGGGCCTCGGCCAGGGCGAAGCTGTCGGCGTCGTTGATGATCCAGACCGGCAGACCCAGGGCCTGGGTCAGGTCCGCGGCGAGCGTGCGCCCGTCGATGCAGGGGATGTTGGCGCACTTGATGCGGCCCTCGCTCGTATCGACCACGCCGGCGATCGAGATCGCGACGCCACGCGATGGACCGCCTTCAGCGATCAGCGCGCGCATGACGTCCACGAACGCCGCAAAGTCATGGGTGGGCGTGGGCACCCGTTGCAGGTCGCCGATCTGGCCGTCGCTGGCCGCGACCGCGCACTTGATGGCGCTGCCGCCGATGTCGAAACAGGTAATCATGGTGCGCATCATACCGGCAAGCGCGTTCGCCGCGCCAGTAAGCTGGTTTCACGTAGGGTGGGCGGAGGACCGCCCACCCTACAAATCCGCAGTGCTTGCGTGACCTGAAGAGGGTTCATTAGCCGGGATCCGGCGTCACGCGGGTCAGCTTGTAGTCGGCCGCCGAACGTTCGAGCGCCAGGCCAAGCGCGTCCTTCAGCTCCTCGGGCTTGGTCCCCTCGTCGAGCTGCCGCTTGGCGAAGGTATTGCGCAGCGTGCGCCCGCCCGAACGCGACAGGTCCAGCCCTGCGCGCTCGAAGGTGGCGCGCATCTGCACGTAGACCGTTTTCCTGGTCAGCCGGTTGCCGGCCAGGTTGGCGGGAAAGACGAACTGGCCCGGAATCGCCATCTTTTCCCGCTCCTCGAGCCATGGGCGCAGCTCGTCGACGCCTTCGCGGGGTAGGGCGACCGTGTGTTCGTGGCTGGTGTCGAGCTTCTCGCTTGGTGTAATGGTAAGCATGATCGACCCATCGATCGCCGTCTGGCCGCCCACTTCCGACACCAGCAGGCCGACCGCTTCCGACACCTTCAGGCCGGCCAGCGCGATGACGACCTGCATGGCGCGGTCACGGCGACGCTTCCAGCCATCGAAGGGCGTATTGCGCCGTTTGCGCGGCGCGTCGGCGGGGAGGGCGGCGAAGAAGCGTTCCAGCTGGTCGTCCGAGAGGCTGCGTCCGGCGTCATCCTTCTTGATGTGGGCGCGGTCGATCTGGAGGATGGCTTGCTGCGCCGGGTTCGGCGTCACGGTCAGGTGTTCGTAGCAGCGTTCGAGCAGACGCAGGTAGCGGTAGGCGATCTTGCTGTTCAGGACCGGCTTGCCCTTTTCGGTGCGGCCGATGAAGCGCAGCAGGTCGGCCTGGGTGGCGGTGGAGAAGGCGAGTCCCTGTTCCGCGATCCATCCGGCGACGTTGTTGAACATGAAGGTGTAGATCTTGGCCGATTCGGCGGACAGGATCTTCAGCGTCCCGTCGGCGCGCATGCGCCGGCCCGTCTCGGCGAATGCTTCGGTAGAGACGAATGCCTTGAATGCCTTGACTGGGTCGGCATCCCATTGGGTGAGGGAGTGCATGGTGAGTTCCCTGAATAGTCGGTGCCGTCACCATACCATAAAAGGTAACTAACCAACGGTGTTCGGCCCACAACCCGAACAAATAGGCGCCAACAACTACGATCAATCCCCCAATGCTCAAGCAGGCCGCCAGGAGGGAGGTGGCTGCTCGATGGCGCCCAGAAGTTCAACGCGCCAGGAATGACCGGCTGGCCACCTCGTAACGCTCCAGCGTTTCCATCTGTTCTTTCCGCAAGGGCAGGTTGGGCGTTGATTTGAAATCCGCGATCGTCTGCCGGGCGTCGTCGAGAGGGCTCAGCAGCAGCGTGTAGATGGCGCCCCAGAACGGCAGCCAGGTCCACGCGCAGATCTCCTCGGAATGCCTGACCCGGTACCAGTCGTCGTGGATGAAATCGAGGCGGCGCATGACGCTGCAGATCCGCGCCACCACCAGGGCGTCGCCGGCCAGTTCCACGAACCGTTCCGGCTTGCTCAGCATGCCATGCATGTGCGAATAGGCGGCGCACTGGCGATAGGCGGCGCGGTAGCGCAGGTAATCTTGGGGCCCCGCGTTGGTCCCGACCACCGTTTCGGCGTCGCAGCCGAAGAGCAGCAAACCGGTGAAGCTGTTCAGGAGACTCATGCGGCCGATGCCTTCGACCGGCTTCATCATGGGCGCATGGCGGCGATAGGCGGATTCGAGGACGGGGTAGGCGCCGGCGACTTCTTTTCCAGGCAGGATTCCCAGCCGCAACAGATGGAAGTAGAGCTGCTCGAGCTTTTGCGCGGACAGGATCTTCGGCGCCTAGCTCAAATGATGATTCAGGGTCGGCCAGTTGTAGATATACCAGTCGCCATCGGTGCCGGTCGCCACAGCCTTGTCTTCATCTGCGATGAAGGTATTGAAAATTTGTTCGATATCGGTCTTGGTCGTCATCTGCCGCTTTCATGATTTGTTAGGACACTGCTAAGCTGCGTACTGTCGAGTATAGGCCGAGTTTGTAAGCTTGAGGTCGAAGCACAACTGAAAACGTAACTAACGAACAGGTTGCAATTAAAAACCTATAGCAGAACCGCTAACAACTAAGAAGCCTCTTTCGATACTCAGCCAAGCCACCAAGTAGAAACCACGGTTGACCAAGCGCCCGGGAGAGCATCGGTACCGGACGGGCGCCTGTGTGCACGATCAGAATAGGGCGCCGAACCCATCAGTTACTTGGCACAGCGCTGGGCGGCTCCATTCTCGCGCCATCACCGGATTGCCCTGCACACCTTCCATTCGTTGGCCCAGCGATGGAGATTCCTCATGATTTCCTTCGCAGGTACGTCGGGCGTTGCAGCCTCGGCGACTGCCTTCATGACGACAGGGAGCGGCGTCTCGTCCAACAGGGCCATCAGATGAGGATGGAATTTTTCCGGTGCCTGGCCAGACTGCAGCATGTCTTTCAGCATGTCTTTCAGCGTGTCCGGGCCGAACTCATCTCGATAGCTCGTGCTGATGCGGCGCGCGGCGACCGCAAGCGCGCTTTCCAAACGGCCGGCGGCACTCCAAGCGAGCGCGTTGCTGAGCGATCCGCTACAGTGATGGTGACGCAACCATTGGACTGATTATGATGAGCTTCGCAGCAGACAGGATCCTCGCGGAGTTGCACGCACATCCTCACGATAAGGCCGGATTCGACCGTCAGGATTTCGACCTGCTTGGTAACGAAGAACGGCAGGAGCTTGCGGACACGTTCCTGGCCCTGGTCGAGGACCGGGCGGCGCTTGCCGTGCAGCTTCAGTGGTTATTGGGCGACCAGTTTGCCACTACCATCGAACGCCGAATGGAGGAGCTGCCGTTTGGTGCTCCTGCGCTGGTGTACCTGCCATGCCGACTGCACCAGGTAACAGGAGAGGCCAGCTACCTGGCCACAGCGCGCGCGGAGATCGCACGCGGTTGTATGAGCTGGGGCAGCCAAACAAGAAATGTATTGTTCTTCGTGCGCCAAACACTCTGGCACGATCCGGTTTTTCCCGACCTGTCTCGCCATCTCATCATTCATTATCCGGAGCAAGCCGTGAAGGAAGATGCGATGGAATGGCTGACGCAGGAGAAAGGCTATCGACCAACGGCGTGGCGCGATGATCCGGAACTGCGGCGCTGCCTGCGTGGAATGCTATGCCGGGATGCGCCAAGTGCTCGCGCGCTGGCCATCCTCGACCGCCTGCATATCGACACGGGCACCGTGCGAGCAGCTGCGACGACACCGAGTGCAGCGCCGGCTACCAAGCTTGAAAGGGCGGCTAAAGCGCTCGTACCTGAACCCGATGACTGATCGGTTCATCCAACTCCTTGATTTTCAAAACCTGGTTCGAACCGTGACTGGTTTTAGGTTCACGCCTGTCCCATCGCCGAAGTAAGTTGTACCTAATTGTGCCGACTCGACAAACGACCTCGTCGTTTGTACCTAAACCTATATGCTCGGCGACATATCAGAGCCAAACGGCATGCCGGGCGATCGCAGGACCAGGTGCTAGACGGCTGAGTTTTCACCAACCGAAACCGGTGGCGCCCATCTCAGGGCCTGCACCACCGAGTGTTCTTGACAGCATGGCAGCATGCTAAGTATCCTGTAGCGTCCCTTGTCCTGTCCTATGAAACCATCCCGACGCTCCCGGTTTGTCGCGGCATTGATCGCGCTCTTGAGCATGCTCTTCATGCAGCTTGCGTTGGCGTCCTATGTCTGTCCGGAACAGTCGACGAGCGGTGGCGGACACCCGAGCGCAATGGCGACGGCTGGTGGCGAACATGCTATGGGCAGCTGTGCCGACATGGATCCTGTCCAGCCGAGCCTTTGCCATGCGTACGACCAGGCCGACAAACAGTCGCTCGACAAGCCGCAGCTGCCCCTCGTCCATCCTTTCGTTCCGGCCGGCCTGACTCAGCTGATCGGCGAGATCGCCACCAGCTTCCCTGACACTGCCCTGATCGCGCGCGTGCGCCAAACGCACGCCACCGCACCGCCGATCGCGATCCGGCACTGCTGCCTGCGCATTTGACACCTCCTGCCTGGCCCGTCATCGCCGCCGCATGCCCACGCAGCGATGTTGTTCAGCGTATTCAGGAGGTTTTATGGCATCTAGACGATGCGCGCCCGTTCGCGAGCGCGCCGTGTTTCCCTTCATTGCGAGGTTCGCGCTAGCCGCGTCGGCTGTCGTCCTCGCACCCGTTCCAGCAGCCGCGCAGACGCCGCTTACGCTCGCGCAGGCTCAGCGAATCGCGCTGGCCCAGTCAAGGCAGTTGCCGGCGCGGGACCTGGCTGCAATGGCTGCGCGTGACATGGCGATCGCCGCCTCGCAGCTCCCCGACCCGGTACTCAAAGCGGGAGTCGACAATGTTCCGGTCAATGGCTCCGACCGGTTTCGCTTGAACGCGGAGTCGATGACGATGCGCAGGGTCGGCATCATGCAGGAACTGACCCGCGGCGAGAAGCGGCGGTTGCGCGCCGAACGGTTCGAGCGCGAAGGCGATCTCGCCCTGGCCGAGAAGACCGTCGCGGTGGCGACGATCGAGCGCGCAAGCGCGCTGGCATGGCTGGATCGCTACTATGCCGAAACAATGGCTTCTGTGGTGACCTTGCAGCAAGAGCAGGCGCAACGCGAGCTTGCCGCTGCCGAGGCAGCTTTTCGCGCCGGCCGCGGCAGCCAGGCTGACGTGCTGTCCGCCCGGGCCGCAGTCGCGCAGTTTGCCGACCGCGTCGACGATGCTGGGCGCCGGGTACGGAGTGCAAAGATCGCGCTTGCACGTTGGATAGGCGACTCGGCCAACCAACCCCTGGCCGATCGCCCGCCAATCGACACCATTCGTCTCGACGCTGATTCGCTCGATACCCAGCTTGCGCATCACCCCGAGATTGCCGTCCTCAACAGGCAGGTCGACGCCGCTGCGACCGAGGCCAAGCTGGCCGAAGCCAACAAGAAGGCCGACTGGACCGTCGAGGTGGGCTACGCTCAGCGCGCCCCCGCATATTCCAACATGATTTCGTTCGGCGTTTCGCTCCCTCTGCAGTGGGACCAGAAGAATCGCCAGAACCGGGAACTGGCGGCCAAGCTTGCGACGGTCGAAAAGACGCGTGCCGAACGCGACGAGACGCTGCGCGCGCATACGGCTGAGACGCGCGTCATGGTGGCGGAGTGGCAGGCCAACCGCGAACGCTTGGCTCGGTACTCCCGGGAACTCGTCCCTCTGGCGCAAGGGCGCAGCCAGGCCGTAGTGGCCGCCTACCGCGGTGGCAAGGCGTCGCTGTCCGAGGTGTTGGCGGCGCGGCGTGTCGAACTGGAGGTGAGGCTTTCAGGCTTACAGCTTGAGGCCGAAACCGCCAGGCTCTGGGCACAGTTGAACTTCCTGTTCCCGACTTCGCAAAGCACGGTGCCGGCGCCCCCATCGGTCACCAGGAGCACGAAATGATCAAGAATAAACACCTCTTTGTCGCGCTGGCCGTCGCAGGTGTCTTGAGTGCCCTGGGCGCCGG
Source organism: Massilia phyllostachyos (assembly GCF_021044825.1). Taxonomy (GTDB): domain Bacteria; phylum Pseudomonadota; class Gammaproteobacteria; order Burkholderiales; family Burkholderiaceae_D; genus Telluria; species Telluria phyllostachyos. The sequence goes on from NZ_JAJNOC010000002.1 coordinate 772,152, forward strand.
CTTGTATTGGGCGGGCGTGCAACACGGCATGCATACCGCAATGCCGGCAATGGGCGGTGGCGACTCGTCCGCGGGGGGCGGCAAGGTCGATCCCGCAAACGGCAAGAAGATCCTGTACTGGCACGACCCAATGGTGCCTGGCCAGAGGTTCGACAAGCCGGGCAAGTCCCCGTTCATGGACATGCAGCTCGTGCCGGTTTATGCCGACGAGGCCGGCGCAGAACACGGGGTCAGCATCAGTCCGCAGGTTCAGCAGAACCTGGGAGTGCGCACGGTCGTAGCCCGGAGGGGGCCACTGGCACCAGTGGTCAACGCGGTTGGCAACGTGGCCTACAACGAGCGCGAGCTGGTTGTACTGCAGGCGCGCAGCAGCGGCTTCATCGAGCGCGTGTACGTGCGGGCACCCTTCGAGCGCGTCACCAAGGGCCAGCCCCTGGCAGAGCTCTACGTGCCGGACTGGGTGGCGGCGCAGGAAGAATTTTTCACGGTCAAGCGCATGGGCGATGCCGCTGGAGGCTTGCTCGACGGGGCGCGGCAGCGCATGCGCCTGGCCGGAATGACTGACGCCCAGATCCGCCAGGTCGAGGCAAGCGACAAGGTGCACGCGCGGCTCACGGTCACGGCACCCCTTGGCGGCGTCGTCACCGAGCTTGGCGTGCGCGAAGGCATGACGGTCGGTGTCGGCACACTGCTGTTCCGAATCAACGGCTTGCGCTCGGTCTGGGTCGAGGCCGAGCTGCCGGAAGCCATGGCCGGGCAGGTGCCAGTAGGGAGTCCGATCGAGGCGCGCGCAGCTGCCTTGCCCAGTACCGTCCTGAAGGGAAAGGTCGCGGCACTGCTGCCTCGGCTGGATCCGGCCACCCGCACGCTGCAGGCGCGTATCGAGCTGGACAATCCCGGCGGCCGCCTGGTGCCCGGCATGTTCGTCACCGTCGACCTGAGCCCGGCGCGCGGCGTAGACGTGCTCCAGGTGCCAAGCGAAGCGGTGATTCGCACCGGTACGCGCAGCGTTGTCATCGTCGCGCGCGGCGAAGGAAGCTTCGCGCCGGTGGAGGTGCAAACCGGCCTGGAGGCAAACGGCCAAACCGAAATTCGCCAAGGACTGGAGGCGGGACAGCAAGTCGTGCTGTCCGGCCAGTTCCTGATCGATTCGGAGGCGAGCCTGCGCGGCGCCATGAGGCGCTTGAGCCCGACGCCTGAGGCCACGCGCTCGGGCAAAGCGGCCGTGAAACCCACGCACCGCGGCGAGGGCAGGGTGGAGAGCATCGGGCCGGACGAAATTGTCCTCTCCCACGGGCCGATTCCTACGCTGAAGTGGCCCGCCATGACGATGGGCTTCAAGCTGCCGGCCGCCGGCTTGCCGAAGGATGTGGCGGTCGGCGACACGGTGACGTTCACGATCGCCGAGGTGGAAGAGGGCAGCTACCAGGTCCTTACGATCGCCCGCGCTGCCAGCGCAGGCTCGCGGCAATGGGCGGCGCAATGATCGCGCGCCTGATCCGCTGGTCGATCGCGAACCGGCTGCTGGTACTGCTCCTGTCGCTCCAACTGGCCGGCTGGGGCGCCTGGGCGTTATTGCGCACGCCGCTCGACGCGCTGCCCGACCTGTCCGACGTGCAGGTCATCATTCGCACGAGCTATCCCGGGCAGGCGCCGCAGATCGTCGAGAACCAGGTCACCTATCCGATGACCACGACCATGCTGTCGGTACCGGGCGCGAAGACGGTACGCGGCTATTCGTTCTTCGGAGACTCGTTCGTGTACGTGCTGTTCGAAGATGGGACCGATCCGTACTGGGCGCGCTCGCGCGTGCTCGAATACCTGAACCAGATCCAGGGCAGGCTGCCGGCCCAGGCCAGGCCCGCCCTTGGACCGGACGCCACCGGCGTGGGCTGGGTGTTCGAGTACGCCCTGGTTGACCGCACCGGGCGCCTGGACCTGTCGCAGCTGCGCGCCCTGCAGGACTGGTTCCTCAAGTACGAGCTCAAGGCCGTTTCCAACGTGTCCGAGGTGGCCAGTATTGGCGGCATGGTGAAGCAGTACCAGATCGTACTCGACCCGGACCGGCTGCGGGCTTACAACATCCCGCACGGTAAGGTGATCGAGGCGGTGCAGAAGGCGAATCAAGAAACCGGCGGCGCCGTGCTCGAACTGGGCGAAGCGGAGTACATGGTGCGCGCCTCGGGTTACCTGGCGTCGGTCGAGGACTTTGGCAAGATCCCGCTCAGCGCAACGGCGGCCGGCGTGCCGGTTCGCCTGGGCGACGTCGCCCGCGTGCAACTCGGGCCGGAAATGCGGCGCGGGATCTCCGAGTTGAACGGAGAAGGGGAAGTTGCCGGCGGCGTGGTCGTGATGCGCTCCGGTAAAAATGCCCTGGATACGATCGCTGCGGTGAAGGCAAAGCTAGAGCAGCTGAAACCGAGCCTGCCGCCCGGCGTCGAGATCGTACCGACCTACGACCGCTCAAGCCTGATCAAGCGGGCCGTCACCAACCTTGGGCACAAGCTGGCCGAGGAATTCGCCGTGGTCGCCTTGGTATGCGCCGTGTTCCTGTTTCACGCGCGCTCGGCCCTGGTGGCGGTCGTCTCGCTTCCTCTCGGGATCCTGGCGGCCTACATCGTCATGTATTACCAGGGCGTGAACGCGAACATTATGTCCCTGGGCGGCATTGCGATTGCCATTGGCGCCATGGTCGATGCGGCGGTAGTGATGATCGAAAACGCGCACAAGCACATCGAAGCCTGGAACCATGCGCATCCCGGCCGCAGCCGAACGGCCGATGAACACTGGCGGCTGATTGGCGATGCCGCCGCCGACGTCGGGCCGGCCCTATTCTTTTCGCTCCTGATCATCGTGCTTTCGTTCGCTCCAGTGTTCGCTCTGGAAGCTCAGGAAGGACGCCTGTTTGCGCCGCTTGCGTTCACCAAGTCGTATGCGATGGCCGCCGCGGCCGCCCTGGCGGTGACGCTCATCCCGGTTCTGATGGGCTATTTGATCCGCGGGCGCATTCCGCACGAAGAAAGCAATCCGGTGAACCGCCTGATGATCGCAGCCTACCGGCCCATGCTCGACGCGGCCCTGCGCTTTCCGAAGACGCTCCTGCTGGCCGCGGCCCTGATCGTCGGCGTGAGCGCCTGGCCGCTCATGCGCCTGGGCGGGGAATTCATGCCGCCCATGGACGAAGGCGACTTGCTGTACATGCCCTCGGCGCTGCCGGGCTTGTCGGCGGGCAAGGCGGCGCAGTTGCTGCAGCAGACCGATCGCCTGATCAAGACGGTGCCGGAAGTACAGACGGTGTTCGGTAAGGCAGGGCGGGCTGAATCGGCGACCGATCCCGCACCGCTTGAGATGTTCGAGACGACGATCCAGTTCAAGCCGCGCGACCAGTGGCGAGCCGGCATGACGCCCGAGCAGCTCGTTCTGGAATTGGATCGTGTGGTGAAAGTGCCGGGTCTGTCGAACGTCTGGGTGCAGCCGATCCGCAACCGGATCGACATGCTCGCCACCGGCATCAAGACGCCGGTCGGGATCAAGGTGGCTGGAACGAGCCTTCAGGAAATCGACCGCATCTCCACCGAGATCGAACGGGTCGTGAAGGCGGTGCCAGGGGTCTCGTCGGCGCTCGCCGAACGGCTAGCCGGCGGGCGCTACATCGACGTCGATATCGACCGCGACGCGGCCGCCCGGTACGGATTGAACATCGCTGACGTCCAAAGCGTGGTGTCGGCGGCGATCGGTGGCGACAACATCGGGGAAACGGTAGAGGGGCTGCAGCGCTTTCCTATCAATGTGCGCTATCCGCGCGAGATCCGCGATTCGCTCGAGCGGCTGCGAGAGTTGCCCGTGCTGACCGAGCGCGGCGGCCAGATCCGGCTGGCCGACGTGGCGGCGGTTCACATCGTGGACGGTCCGCCCATGCTCAGGTCGGAAAACGCGCGCCTGTCCGGATGGGTGTACGTCGATGTGCGCGGGCGAGATCTAGGTTCGGTGGTGCGCGAGATGCAGCAAGCCGTCGCGAAGCAGGTGCAGCTGCCAGCTGCTTACTCGGTTTCATGGTCTGGCCAGTTCGAATACCTTGAGCGCGCGTCCGCCAGGTTGAAAGTCGTGGTTCCGGCCACGCTCTTGATCATATTCGTGTTGCTCTACCTGACCTTCGGGCGGTTCGACGAGGCGGCCCTGATCATGGCCACGCTGCCGTTCGCCCTGGCTGGAGGCGTCTGGCTCTTGTGGGGGCTTGGCTACCACCTGTCGGTTGCCGCCGCCGTCGGCTTCATTGCCCTGGCTGGCGTGGCAGCGGAATTCGGCGTGATTATGCTTCTGTACTTGAAGCATGCCTGGGAGGCGCGCTTGACGCTGGGGAAACACACCGAGGCGGATCTGCTCGACGCCATCCGCGAAGGCGCGGTGCTGCGCGTGCGTCCCAAGGCGATGACGGTGGCGGTCATCATCGCCGGCTTGATCCCGATCATGCTCGGTGCGGGAACGGGCTCCGAGGTCATGCAGCGCATCGCCGCGCCCATGGTCGGTGGGATGATCACGGCGCCGCTGCTGTCCCTGTTCGTCGTGCCGGCGGTGTACCTGCTGGTGCGCCGAAGGGAGCTGCAGCCCAGGCACGCCGTGGAAGGTCCACAACCGGACCTCGAAATTCACTCAAGTAGCAACTGACCACCTGAAAGGGATGAAAATGAAACGCAAAACCACACTTGGCATGGTCATCACTCTTTGTTTGCCTGCAGTTGGATTCGCGCAAGCCGACAGTACGACATCGATGGAGATGAAGAACATGCACCAATCTAACCATGCAGCCATGCACGTCCAGGGGATGGACATGCAGGGCATGCAGAAATCGCCGCCGGCCAAGGGCGTCGCGTCGACGAGCTACAAGGCCACCGGTACTGTGAAGGCGGCCGATCCGGCGGCCGGCAGCGTCACGCTCGCACACGGCCCCGTGCGAGCCTTGAACTGGCCGGCAATGACAATGACGTTCCTCGTCAAGGAAAAAGCCTTGTTCAACAAGCTCGTGGTCGGCAAGCCAGTCAACGTCGAGTTCGTCTCGCAGGGTGGCAAGTATGTCGTCACCGCAGTGAATTGAGCAGAGGCGAGGCGGTCGCGGTAGTAGAGCGGAACGCTCCTGGAGCCTTGTCGATCGCAAAAGGCATCGCGAGCGAAGGACCCGCTGGCCCATCCTTGCACCGAGTTATTCTTGCAACTCAACAACGAAGTTCGGGTCGAACGACTGGTTTTCGGGCCCTCCGCCGCGAGTGATGTAACCGAGAGGATTTGCTACGACGCGGCATTTGCCGATTTGATAGTCGAAACTTGTGTGGGTGTGACCGTGAATCCAGAGGTCGGCCATCATCACCATATCGTCGAGATTTGAGGCGAACGCAGCAGAAACCGGGTCGCTCGCATACACAGGAGTAACCGAGCGCATCGAGGGCGCCATGTGGCTGATGACTACTGTACGCCCGTCGAATGGCTCATCAAGCTTCCGGTTAAGCCACATCCGCTGCTCAGCGTGGAGCTGGGTCGTGTCCTGAGGGCGCAACTTCCGATAATTGGCTGTAGCCATTCTAATACGTTGGTAGTCGTTCATCACCGCCGTGGCGTCGGACATGGCATCCATCTGACGGTCGGATCCGAACAGCAAAAAATCTGTCCAGAGTGTAGCACCCAGGAAGCGAATCTTACCAAGTACATACTCTTCGCAGTCGAGGTAATGCACATCCCGGTAGAGCTGGGATTCACGCACCATGTCAGCTTTCACCTGCTCGATGGTCTCCCCGTAGAACTCATGGTTGCCTGCCACATACAACACGGGAATATTGGGGAACGTGTTTGATGCCCAGGCTGGCCCACGAGCTTTTGTATGGATATCCCCCGCCAGAACAATAACGTCCGGCTTGCTAACCGAGGGGTCAATCCGCGGAGCATGCTCTCGCCATACTTCCAAGTGAAGATCTGATAGGACTAGCAGCCGCATTGTAGACTCCACAACTACATTTTCGAACAGAATGCCGATGCCTGATTTTGATCAGAAGACCAAACCATGGTTCTCGGGATAACCTTTGTGTTAGCTCTGCAATAGTGCACCTGTCCATTGATGGTCCGGTGGACGAAGTCGTGCCAGATGCACCATTCGTTATTTACCTTTATTGGTGCCTCAATAAAAGCAAATAATTGCCGAACGGACGTTTGCGCCAAGCGAATATTGTCCAACGACCAGCGGCTAAGCCATGTTGCTTGCACTATGCGCGAAGTGGTTGTATAAATGTTATCCATTCTCGTGCTCGCTTATCGTTCCCAGGACATGTGCAGTCGCGACGTCAACTTCGGTAGTGAGCTTTTCGCCTTGCGGCGCCTGAAGGGCATCACGCAAGCTGATGTCGCCTCCCGCGCCGGTCTTGGCCGCGGTTACTACTCACAGCTGGAAAATTCGAAGAAGGGGCCACCTTCGCCCCGACTCTTGCGGCAGATTGCCGCTGCCCTTGAACTCGACGCGGAGCAGACAAGGCGCCTGCTGGCTGTTGCGGTGGCCGACCGGTGCGCGGCCGCTTGCGAAAGCACCACGGCGTCGACTCCGGTAGCAATGCTGGTCAAATCACTCGTCCAGGCCGCCTCCCTCATCACGACAGAAAAAGCTGCGCGGATCGAAGCGATCCTTCTGGAGGACTAATCATGTAAAAAAGCGACGAACCCCAACAATTGAGATCCGCCGCTTTCTGGCCAAAGATATATATCTTCGAACGTGACACTTCAACGATATCGCTCTCCGGCCGGACGGTCAACTCTTGTTTCCAAAAAAGCTGCATCCGTCTTGGCATGGAGGGTAGAGCAATGGTGCAAGAAGTATCGGGACAGGCCGTCGGGCGCAGAGGCGCCCAGGCTGAACCGACGCCGCTATCCGCGATTCGCAAACGCGGGCAGAAGGTGTCGAATCTGTGGATTTTCGAATCACCGAAGAACGAGCGCCGGCTGACGGTATCGGGCGACGTGCCTTTCATGCACCTCGTGCTACTGGAGGGTGATACCGCCGTCGCCGGTTATGACCTTGTCGACGATCCATTCAGCATCTCGTCGTCTGGCGATAACGGCTATGTCCGGGTGCGCTTGCGCGACGGCGGTCGGTACTGGCTTCTCATCGGACGGGGTACCCGGACGAAACCGGGCAGGGCGGAGAAAGCGGTCATTCCAGAAGAGCTCGAGGAACAGGCTGCCGCAGCCGGTGTGCAGGTGTACCGCCGCACGGAGGTGGAGCTCATCGGCCAGGAAATCCTGTTCGATAACTGGCTCACGCTGTGCGCCATCATGACGCGCGCCCGTTCGTGCCCCTCATACCTTGAAACCCAGCTGCTGCTGGCTGCGCTCGATCGGCACGATTCGTTACGCGTGTGCGACGTTCTTGGCCTTGGTAAGGCCGACCCCGCCGTCGTGCTCGCGGTCGTGGCGAAAGCGCTCCAGAACGGCATCGTTCAGACCGACCTGTCCCGGCGCCTGTTCGGAATGCACTCGCAACTGAAGCGAGTGCGATCATGACGGCGGCATCCAGGCGTCGCACGTTGATTCCTGCGGCGTTCGCAGACCTTTCTCAGTGGCCGGCGCCAGACGAAGAGGCGCTCGACGACGACGCGCTCGCCAGGTACATCCCGCGCAAGCGGGCCGTGCAGATGTATGCCGATGGCATCCCCCATTCCGACATCACGGCGGCGACTAACGTGTCGCGCCAGAGCCTGTTCTACCTCGTCGGGCGTTGTGTGACGGCTGCGGGCGACGGAGCAATCGTCGGCTTCCGCGCTCTCGTGCCGTGGCAGCGCTTGGCAGGCTACGAGAGACGGGCGCCGGTCACACATATTGCTGGCGACGGTCCCGGTGGCTGTGCCGGAGCACTTACCCAACTGTTCTCTTTGTATCCAGAAGTGGAGCGCGATGTTCGCAACCGGTACCTCGGCAATCACGGGCACGGTGTGCCTGTCGTGCGAATCAGTTATGCGCAGTTGCATGGGGAGTTCCTTGAGCACCTGCGTACACTTGGACTGACGGACGAGGATTGGCCCTTCAATACCAAGAATTGCGGCTACAAGTCCTTGCGTGCCTTCTGCCTCGGATTGTTGGATGAACAGCCCACCCGCTGGTTCGGCGCCCGCGCCGGCGAAGAGGAGGTGCGCCGCCATGGCGTGGGCTCCGGCCAGCGCAGCGTGCTCCCACAGCTGCGCGGTTACGGAGCGTGCCAGCTGGACTTTCACAAGGTCGATGCCGCATCCGTCATGATTCTTGAGACCGAAGACGGTGGCAGGCTGCCTGTGCCGATTGCGCGCTGGCATATTGGCTTTTTGATCGAAGAGCGCTGGAACCTTGTCCTGGGCGCTTTTGTCGCACTCGAGCTCACGCCAAGCGGCGACAGCGTGCTGGAGGTCGTCGAGAGTGCCTTGCGTCCGCCTGCGCCGACGAGCGACACTGCATTCTGTCACCTGACCATCGACGGCAAAGTCTTCCCGTTACAAGTCATGCCCGAGCTGGCGTTCCAAGGGTTTAGCGTACTCAAGATGGATAACGCATGGTCCAATGCCGCAACCGAAGTGGTCGACAACATTATTCGCACCGTGGGCTGCGCGATCAACTTTGGCCCCGTCAAGGCGTGGTGGCGTAGACATCCGGTGGAACGTATTTTCGGCAAGTTGACCGAGCGCGGCTTGAAACGCCTGCCCTCGACACTTGGTTCCGGGCCGAAGGACACGCGCCGAAGCCAGCCGCTTGAGAAGGCGATGAGATTCGAGATTACCGTCCGTGACCTGACCGACATCATCCATGGCTGCATTCGCGAGCATAACGAAGAGGGCAACGAGGGCAACAGCTTTGCGTCGCCCATGAAAGCCCTGCAGCACGCATTGGCGCGACCGGAGTCAGGAACGTTTCTGCAGCCCCTGCCACGTGCCGTGCAAAAGGACCTCAAGTTGCTCGCGCACGTCGAAGTCGTCGTCGTTCGTGGCGATCGGAATAAGAATGTGCGGCCGTATGTGACCCTGGGCCGCTGGAGATATACAAATGCCGCATTGGCGAGCGCATACCGTCTCATCGGCCGGGAGCTGATTGTCTATTGCGATCGCAGGGACGTACAGGTAGCGCACGCGACCGTGCTCGAGACCGGGGAGCAGCTTGGCCTGCTGCAGGCCCCTAGCGGCAAACAAGGCTTGCATGTGTCTTGGCGTAACCGGGCCCTGATGAACCAAAGTGGGCTGTCGCAGCGCAATCGCGAGCGAGGCTCGTCGGTCGTAACTCGCTGGACAGACATGAAGGAAGGTGAGCTGCGCGAGCGGGGCAAGCTAGCAAAAAACCGCAAGCGTGCGTCGAAGGATGCTTTGGACCTCGCCAAGGTCCAGGCCGACCAGGAGCGAATCGTGCCGCAGGAGCCGGTCCGTGCGCCTGCACCCGTTCACCCCTTGCCAGTGGCCCCGCTACAAGTCGGCTTCTTCGACTTCGAACCCCCTCCGAGCAAACCTTTCTATCTGGGAGAGTAAATGAATGCAATCGCCGACGGCCGGGCGGACCTTTTGACGGTCAATCATCCGCTATTCAGTCCAACGACAGTGCTCACCACCGAGCCGATCAAGGAGCTCTACCAGATAGTTCGCCACGTCCTGCTGGTGCGCGAGAACGGTTGCTGTTTCACCGCCCAAAGCGGCGCCGGAAAAACTCGCGCCCTCATGCTTCTCGAACACCTGCTGCGCGAAAGGATGCCTGAACTCGTCATCATTCAGCACAGTAGCTGGAACCACCAAGTCCCATCCATCCGGGCATTTTTCAAGCATTTTCTGACAGCGGTCGGCCACCCCGAGCTGCGTGGCGAGACGTTCGACCTCCGCCATCGCCTGGTATGCAGGCTAATCGATTTGGCGCGATCGCAGCAGTCTCCTTTTGTCGTGCTCCTGATCGATGAAGCGAACGCAATGCTGCTGGCCGATTTCCTGTTCTTGAAGGACGTCTACAACGATTTGGACCGGGAGGGGATCCTCCTCGTTACCATCATGATGGGTCAGGACCCGGAGTTCTCCGACGTTGTCGCCGGGCTGCGTGAACAAGGGAAATCAGATCTGGTCTCCCGGTTCGCAAGGCGCCGGCAAGCATTGCGCCTGCTCTCGCGCAAGGAAGATGTCGCAAGCATATTCCGGCAGATCGATGCCGCAGTCTGGCCACCTGGCAGCGGGCAGACGTGGACCCAGTTTTTCGTGCCCGAAGGATGGGCGGCTGGGTTCCGCCTGGAAAATGAAACAAGCGCGTTTTTCGAGGCAGTGCGAACGTGCTCGGACAACGCCGGCTGGTCGACGGGGTTCCCCGCGCGGCAATTTTTTGGGGTGATTCGCCACTACCTGACGGCCAGGCAATTCAGTGACACGTTCGGCCGCGCGCCGCCAACGGACTTGTGGGAAAAAGCGATCGAATTCGCCTTGCTCACCGACGCCATGGATGAGGCGAAAACTGAAGCGAAACGCATCAAAAGGAGGCAGCGGTGAAAGTCTGCGATTCACAACGCCAGACGTTTGCGCCGAACGCATGCGCCGACCTCGAGAACTTGCCGGGCGAATCGTTTGTCTCGTCGTTATGGCGGTTTGGTTGGCGCAATGGTTTGGATGCCAAAACGCTTCTTACCTACTGCTCAACAGGAAAGTACCCGACTGAATCCCGGCGTAACTGCTTTCGGAGGTATGACCACGAGCGATTCGCTCTTGCAAGCGGTTGGCGCGCTCACGACACTGAGACTGTCTTGCTCGAAAGCGGTCATGAGAATCACAGATCGCTCTGGTGGTCCAGGACGACGCGATACTGCCCTCTCTGTCTCGAGCACCTCTACCATAGCTACTGGCATCAATGTGAATTCCTGTCCAGTTGTCCGTTTGATGGTGCACCGCTCCTCGTAAAATGCTATAGCTGCGGGTCACAGCTACAGGATTACGGGTTTTATCGAAGTCTCTTGAACATTCCATATAAATGTTCTACCTGTGGCAGGCCCATCTCAGGGATTGAGCCATCAATCGGTCTTAGACTGGCGATGCAGGAGAGGGCGCGCGAACTAGAGGATACGGTATGCAGGCTGGAGCGGTGGTGGGAGTCGCTCTCGCCAGGGCGCAAATGTATCGAGGGTTTGCTGCCCTGGTCCAGTTGGTCGAACTATCCTCACGAACTGAGACCCGGTCCAAGTTTAAGGCAATGGGCAAACTCAATGGCACCGCCACAGTCATGGCCTGGTATTTCAGTCAAGACAATTCCGCCGCTTGTGGTCCTGGGATGGAAAGTCAGGTTGCAGGCGCCGGAACCGCAAACGCGGATCTGGGCCGGGCGCAAGTATAAATACGAACGCCTTATTCTTGCGCAGCAGGTCTATCGTGGGACACTGCGTCGATTGACGTCTCTAATTTCGCTTGCATTCCCTTACAGCGACGCCGAATACCGCCGTTACTTGATGATCCCCACAAAAGATATTCGCGTGCACCCGCGAGCATGCAACCTACACTTGCTGGCCTTGGTTGGGTTACGCATGCGCTACGAAAGCTTCTCTAGCATGTTTGGTGGACGCCGCCCTGAGAATGCCGTTCTGGATGAGCGGGATATTGGCTTTCCGTATGGCAATGACTTTGCGGAGCGGGTGCGTATTTGCTGGCGAGCGCAATTCATTGCCGAATATGCGTCGTTGTACTGGAGCCTGGTGTCTATGCGAAATGGAAGGACGGAGGGCTCTGGTTCTCACGAAGCCTCGGCTGCCTTCTTCACAGCTGACGTGAAATACGATCCGGTAAATGGCGACCTGGTCCATGGGCAGGTCGCGTTTCCAGCGATTGACGGCCTTCCACTTGACCTGTTGCTCCAGGCAAGAGCTGCGGCCCCGTAGTTACCAGTTCGCCCGATGTTTTTCCTCCGTATCGGCGTGGCGGGAATCATCCGGCGCGTGCAGGTAGCCGCTCGTCGTACTGATCGAGGCATGGCCGAGGTTGTCGCGTATATGCCGCAAGTCCACGGCCTTGTTGGCCATGTGGGAGCCGGCCGTGTGCCTGAGCCAGTGCGCCGAGGCCTGGGCGACCTTGCTGGCTGCATGTGCGTGTTCCGGCCCCTTGAGTTTTATTCGCTCGGCTGTCATCGAAAAAACCGACTTGATGATGTCGTGGATGCCGCCGCGGCTCATGGCCTTCGGAACGCCCCCAATGGGCAGCAGCAAGGGTGTCGACTCGCCAGGCACCGGCATTGGCGGGTAGCTCAGTTCGCGGCGGTAGCGCCCGAGCTCGGCCATGAGTTCATTCGTGGCAGGCACGATCCGCACCTTGCCGCCTTTGCCCAGGATCTCGAGCCACCAGCGTTCAGTGCCGTCAGAGTCTCGCCGGCTGAAGAAGTTGCCCATGTTGTTTTCGGCTATCTCCGAGATTCGCAAACCGCACACGTAACACAGGGTCACTAGCCAGCGCAAACGGAAGTATCGCTCGCGCTCGCGCGGGGTCTCGCGGGGCAGGGCGTCGATCGTGGCCTTGACCTGCTGCCACAGGTCCTCGTCGAGGTAGCGCTCGATGCGCGGCACCTGGCGGAGCTTGCGGTGGCGAGAAAGCGACAAAGGGTTGCCTGCAAGGTAGCCGGCGCTAACCAGCCAGGCGAACATCGAGTTGAGGATCACACTTGCCTGGCGTTGGCTCGCGGGAGAAAGTGGGCCTGCAAAGGGCCGCCAGCGGTTGTCGCTGCGCGGGTGCTTGCGTCCATTCTCTGACACCCACTTCTGGCGCGGCGTGGGTGACGCCAGGAATCGCTGGTAGAGCAACCAGTCCTCGTGGGTCAGCGAAGAAAGCGGCTTTCCGGCTTCCCAGATCGACCACAGCAGCAGGCGCTCGGCCTCCTTTCGATACGCATCGAACGTCGTCCTGGCGCCGACAAAATTGGCCAGCCAGGCGCGCACGGCCTCGACGTCGGTATTGGCCGCGATTTGCCGAGGAACGTCCCATTCGCGATTCGATCCGCGTGAACCATCCAGCTCACGCGGTACGCGTAGCGCTTCTATAGGTGCAATTTCACCTTCCGCTTGCTGCGGCGCGAGACAATCCTGCATGGCCCGGTCACGCCCGGTCGCCATCAGACGTGGCCTTTCTGAGCGACGCTCTCACCGCTCGGCTCGGTACTTAGCGCACGAAGGATCGCGCAGGATGCTGCGGTATCGTCGACCACACACCGGTTTCTAAGCTCACGCAGCTGACTTTCCAGAAAAGTCAACGCCTCGATGCGTTCGACAACGTGCCCAATGTGCTTGTCGAGCAAGTCGTTCACACCGGCGCAACCAGCCTGTGGCCGGTCTCGGAAATCGAGCAGAAGCCGGACTTCGTCCAAAGACATATCCAATGCGCGGCAGTGTCGTATGAAGGACAGCCGTTCGCTGTGCCGCTCGGTGTAGGTACGGTAGTTGTTGGCCGCGCGCTCGGGCGGCATGAGTAGGCCGATTCGCTCGTAATACCGGATTGTCTCGACGAGGCAACCAGACCGATCCGCAAGTTCACCAATTTTCATCATGCACCTATCTAAGTATTTCGCTTGACCCTGCAGCGGCTACAGGGTTTTAAATGCGAACTATACACAATTCGTTGGAGCCGTTATGTCAGATTGCCAAAACACATCCTGTTGCAGCAAGGCCGGAGCGACCGAGCCGATAGTGGCCTCACATGCACAGGCTGAGATCCTGCCGCCTGAGGTACTGCAGCTACGCATCGAACAGATGGACTGCCCGACCGAAGAGGGCATGCTACGTCAGGCCCTCGGGCGTGTGCCAGGGGTCGCGCAGCTCGATTTCAATCTCGTTCAGCGCAAGCTGCGCGTTGTGCACCACCTCTCCGATCAAACCCCGATTATCGCGGCGATTCGAGCGGCCGGCATGGAGCCGCTGGTCGATTCGGTCGCGGCAGACCGGGCCGAAGCCGGCGCCACCGTGTTCAGGATCGAGAACATGGATTGCCCCACAGAGGAAGCGCTCATTCGCAGCAAGCTTGGCGCAATGCCTTTGGTCGAGCGGCTCGACTTCAACCTGGTGCAGCGGCGCCTGGCTGTCCACCATTCGGGACCCGCGGCAACGATCGAGCAGGCCTTGAAATCCGTCGGCATGCAGGCCGTCCTCGTCAGCGCCGAGGGCGCAAATCGCGCCGCGCCCCAAGCCAAACCCAAGCGGCAGATCGGATTGATCTTCGGACTGCTTGCGGCGATCGCCGCGGAGGTGGTGGCCTGGAGCACTGGGCTCGAAAATTCCCTCCCTGTCATTTTGCTCGCCCTGGCGGCAATCGCCACCACGGGCCTGGGCGTGTACAAAAAAGGTTGGATTTCGATCAAGAACCGCAACCTGAACATCAACGCCTTGATGTCGATCGCCGTCACCGGCGCGGTCTTGATCGGACAGTGGCCTGAAGCGGCGATGGTGATGGTCCTGTTCGCGATCGCGGAGATGATCGAGGCAAAGTCCCTCGACCGGGCAAGAAATGCAATCCAGAGCCTGATGACCTTGGCACCGGAGACGCTCACGGTTCGGCAGCCCGACGGAAGCTGGAGCGAGCAGCAGGCCTCTGTTGTCGGTATCGGTAGCATCGCCCGGGTTTCACCGGGCGAACGGATTGCCCTCGACGGCGAAGTCGTTTCTGGTCAGTCCAGCGTCAACCAGGCACCGATCACCGGCGAGAGCATCCCCGTGTCGAAAGGTGTGGGCGACAAGGTGTTTGCCGGTACCGTGAACGAAACCGGCTCGTTCGAGTACCGGGTAACCGCTACTCACGGGAACTCGACGCTCGCGCGCATCATCCACGCGGTCGAGGAGGCCCAGGGCAGCCGAGCTCCGACACAACGCTTCGTCGACCGCTTCTCCAGTATCTATACGCCGGCCGTCTTTGCCATCGCATTGGCCGTGGCCCTTGTGCCGCCCCTGATGCTGGGTGGAGACTGGCTCACCTGGATCTACAAAGCGCTCGTCATGCTCGTGATTGCCTGTCCCTGCGCTCTGGTGATCTCGACCCCGGTCACGATCGTCAGCGCCTTGACGGCTGCCGCGCGCGCGGGGATCCTGATCAAGGGAGGCGTGTACCTGGAGCAGGGCGCCAAGCTGCGATCTATTGCATTGGACAAGACCGGCACGATCACACAAGGGCGTCCTGAAGTCACTGACGTCGTCGCCTTGTCGGGCGATGCCGACCACGCCTTGTATCTGGCCGCATCGCTCGCGGACC
Organism: Massilia phyllostachyos; assembly: GCF_021044825.1. Taxonomy (GTDB): domain Bacteria; phylum Pseudomonadota; class Gammaproteobacteria; order Burkholderiales; family Burkholderiaceae_D; genus Telluria; species Telluria phyllostachyos. The sequence goes on from NZ_JAJNOC010000002.1 coordinate 787,376, forward strand.
GCTCGGACCATCCAGTGTCGGGCGCTGTCAGCCAGCACTGGCGCGGTGGGCGGACCGGCCAGATGCTTGCGTCGGTCGTGGACTTCGAAGCCCTCACCGGGCGCGGCACGAAGGGGCGGATCGACGGAAAATGGTATTTCCTTGGGAACCACCGCCTGATTGAAGAGCTCGGTATCTGCAACAGCGCGACAGAGGAGGTACTCGCGCGGCTCGAGAACGAAGGCAAGACTGCGGTCGTCTTGTGCGACGAGACGGCGCCGCGTCTGGCGATCGGCGTGGCCGATACGGTACGCGAATCGAGCAAGGCTGCGATCGCACAGCTTCAGCGGCTTGGCGTACGGACGGTAATGCTCACCGGTGACAACGCGGTAACGGCTGCTGCGATCGCGCGGCAGGTCGGCATCGACGACGCACGCGGGAACCTGCTACCGGAAGACAAGCTTGCTGCGGTCGCGGCTGAGGGTAACAGGCACGGCACCGTCGGCATGGTCGGCGACGGCATCAACGATGCGCCGGCATTGGCAAAAGCCGATATCGGCTTTGCGATGGGCGCAGCGGGCACCGACACTGCAATCGAGACGGCCGACGTCGCCTTGATGGACGATGACCTTCGCAAGATCGCGCAGTTCATCCGGCTAAGCCGCCGCGCTGCAGCAGTGCTGCGGCAGAACATCGCGTTGGCCCTACTCATCAAGGCGGTTTTCCTGGTCCTTGCATTGGCCGGCAAGGCGACGCTCTGGATGGCCGTGTTCGCAGACATGGGAGCGAGCCTGCTCGTGGTCCTCAACGGACTCAGGCTCTTGACGACTCTACAGGCAAAAACGGGGGCGTGACGCCTGAGCGTCTCACGGCTTCTCGGGGTAGTTGGCCGGCTGCAGCGCGCGCTCGGCAAGCTCGATCAGGATGTGGATCACCTTGATGTGCAGTTCCTGCACCCTGTCGGCATAGCGGCCGGCCGCGGTGCAGACGCACACGTCTGCGTGCTGCTCGAGCGCGGAACCTGGCCGGCCTGTCAGGCCGACCACGCGCATCCCATTGGCGTGGGCCGCCTGCGCGGCGCGAACGACGGATGCGCTGCCGCCGCTCGTGCTGATGGCGAAGAGCAAGTCGCCGGGTTTGCCGTTGCCTTGAACAAAGCGCGAGAAGACGTGCTCGTACCCGTAGTCATTGGCCACGCAGCTGATGTAACTCGGGTCGCTGATGGCCACCGCCGCCATGGCCGGACGGTCGTCTCGAAAGCGCCCTGACAGTTCTTCGGCCAGGTGCATGGCGTCGCACATCGAGCCGCCGTTGCCGCAGGAAATCACACGTCCTCCTCCGCGCAACGTGTCGACAAGGAGGTCGGCGGCGCGTGCGATATTGTCGAGTTGTGCATCCTCGTTGATGAGACGATCCAGCGCATTGCGCGCCTCGATCAAGTTCCCTTTGATGTAGTCGATCATCGTTTTTCTCCCTTTTCCTCATGCTCGTGCGCGTGGCCATCATGGTCTGCGTGATCGGTACCCGTGTTCGGACCGAAACTATGCTCTTGCGCCGCTTGTTCGCATGGAGTCGCCTCGATCTGGATGGTACTGTGGTGAATGTCATATTTCGACGACACCACTTCCCGGATCCGCACCAACAGTGCTTGCACATCCGTCACGCCGCTCTGGTGAACCACGTGCGCGGTCAGACTTGCCTTCCCGCTCGTGATCGACCACACGTGCAGGTCATGCACGCTGGCCACGCCCGGGATTTGTACAATGGTCTCGTTGACGTCGGCAAGGCCGAGTCCTTCGGGTACCCCTTCGAGCAGCACATTCATGCTCGCTTTGAGCAGGGTCCAGGTCCGTGGCAAGACCCACAATCCGATGGCGACCGCAATGACGGAGTCGACCCAGCTCCAGCCGGTGTAGCGAATGACCAGGGCGCCAAGGATGACGCCGATCGAGCCGAGCATGTCGCTCCAGACCTCGAGGTATGCCCCCTTGACGTTGAGGCTGCTGTCCTTGCCGCTCGACAGCAGGCGCATACTGATGAGATTGACGACCAGGCCAAACGCTGCCACCACCAGCATGGTGCCGGACTGGATCTCGGGCGGGTTACGAAGGCGTTGCCAGGCCTCGTACAAGATGTAGATCGCCACCCCAAACAGGAGTAACGCGTTGAAGGCCGCAGCCAGAATCTCGAAACGGTAGTAGCCGAAAGTGCGCTCGCTGTCGGCAGGACGTCTGCCGATCCGGATCGCTGCAAGGGAGATTGCGAGTGCGGCCGTGTCGGTGAACATATGCGCCGCATCGGAGATCAGTGCCAGGCTGCCCGTCACGATCCCGCCAATGATCTCGGCGATCAGAAATGCCGTGGTCAGTACGAGCGCGATCCATAGTGGCCGTTCGTTCTGTCCCGGCTGTGCTGCGTGTGAATGTCCTGAACCCATTATTGCTCCTCCCATTGTTGTTAATCCATTCCCGGACTGCACGCCGAGCCCCTATCGTGTCACTTCTTGCGCCCGCGCGACGAACCGCAAACGAATCGCAAGGCCCCACTAATAAACGTGTCGAACACTTGCTGGCTGGGCGAGCTGCTTGCTTGCTGCTGGACTGCCTTCATCGCTGCCTCCTTTCCTCGCTGAATAATCCGCAACTGGTTTCACCAGCTTTTCAGTTCAAAAGCCGCCCCAGGTGAAGCAGGGCACGCAACGGAAGTAGCAACACGATCGCCACGCCCACTGCCGCGTCAATCGTGCCGGCCTGTGCCTGAGGCCCACTGAAGGCCACTGCGAACGCCAAGGCGCTGGGCACAGCTGCAAGCCAGGCATCCACCCCAGAATGTTTCAGGCCTGCTTGCCGAGCTGGCCTTACCAATAAAGCCGAGGTTACTGCGGCAGCCACTCCCGGCAAGGCATACACAGCCACTTGAAGCGACGCGAGAGAGTCGGCATGGAAGATGCTGTGGGCACCCATGGGCACCACGCCAACGGCCAGAAGCAGGCAACAGGCCCAGATCACCACCTGCACCGCTGTAAATGCTCTTGCACGTTGAACCGGCTGGGGTCTTTCCTGCCAAGCCGCCCCGATAAGCATTCGGAATCCGATGCCCGCCAGATGATGCGCAGCGCAGGCGACCAGTACCACGCTCTCCAGCACATAGCCGCCAACGCCGCTGCTTGACAAGGCGACTGCCTGGGCGAGCAGATCGGCCCGCGCTAGCCTCGGAGCGCGCATATCTGGCCCGATTTCATTGTGCAAACTCATCGATTCTCCCGAACAGGGCTGCGCGCGCTACGCGGCCCGCTCACGTTAATGGACGAGAATCTTCTCGGGAGTCACCGGTACCTCATCACTATCCTTTCGGTGAGCGAAGCGGTACAGCAAGGGCAGGACAAGCAGAGTCAGGGCTGTCGACGACAGGATGCCCCCGATGACGACGGTTGCCAGGGGACGCTGTACTTCGGCCCCGGTGCCGGTCGCGATCGCCATCGGGACAAAGCCCAGCGAGGCGACGAGCGCCGTCATCAAGACCGGACGCAGACGGGTCAGGGCGCCGTGCGTGATGGCCTTGTCAAGCCCCATGCCTTCTTCGCGCAGGGTGCGAATGTAGGAAATCATGACCAGGCCGTTCAGGACCGCCACACCCGAGAGCGCGATGAACCCGACGGCCGCCGATATCGACAGCGGAATGCCACGCAAGGCCAGCGCAATCACGCCGCCGGTCAGGGCGAATGGAATGCCCGTGAAGACGATTAAACCGTCCTTGATGTTCCCGAACATCATGAATAGCAGCGTGAAGACGATGAACAGGGCCAGCGGTACAACAAGCTGTAGCCTGGTGGTGGCCGACTCCAGCTGCTGGAAGGTCCCGCCCCAGCTCGTCCAGTAGCCGGCTGGAATCTTGACGTCGCGGGCAATGGCGGCGGCGGCTTCGGGAACGAAGCTGCCGATATCCCGTCCACGCACGTTGGCACTGACGACGATACGGCGCTTACCGTTCTCCCGGCTGATCTGGTTCGGGCCCGGCGTGAATTCGAGCGAGGCGACTTCGCCCAGTGGGATATAAGACGTGGCCCTTCCTTCGGCGGCCGGCAGCGGGATCGGCAGCTGCCGGAGCGCGTCGAGGTCCGTACGCAAGGTTTCAGGCAAGCGCACGACGATGTCAAATCGGCGATCGCCCTCGAACATCGTGCCGGCATCCCGACCGCCAGTGGCAATGGCCAGTGCTTCCTGGACGTCGCCTACGTTCAATCCAAAGCGTGCCGTCTTTTCGCGGTCGATATCAATGGTCAACATCGGCAGGCCGCCGGTCTGCTCCACCTTTACCTCGGCCGCGCCGGCCACGCGTCCCAGCACTGCGGCAATCTCCTTGCCTGTTGCCTCAAGCACGGCCATGTCGTCGCCGTATACCTTGACCGCCACGTCGCTGCGCACGCCGGAAATGAGTTCGTTGAAGCGTAGCTGGATCGGCTGCGAAAACTCATAGGCGTTGCCGGCATACTTGTCCGCTTCCTTTTCGATCGCCTCGATCAGCTCGGCCCGCGTCCTGCGTGGCGCCGGCCACTCGGACTCGGGCTTGAGCATGACGTAGCCGTCGGAGATATTCGGTGGCATCGGGTCGGACGCGATTTCCGCAGTGCCCGTGCGTGCAAAGACCCGGTCGATTTCGGGGAATTTCGCCTTCAGTCCAGCCTCGATCTTCTTCTGCATCTCGACCGACTGCGTCAGGCTCGTTCCCGGAATACGCAGCGACTGCAGCGCAAGGTCGCCTTCGTTGAGGTTCGGGATGAACTCGCTGCCCAGGCGGCTGGCCAGCAAGCCTGACAGAGCCACAAGCACGATCGCGCCCGTCACGACCACGGCGCCGTTGCGCAGCACCTTGTCCAGGACCGGCTCATAGGCGCGCTTGGCCATCGTCATGATCCGGTTTTCCTTCTCCGCGACACGTTTTCCGATAAACAGGGCGACGGCGGCCGGAATGAAGGTGATCGACAGGATCATCGCGCCAACCAGTGCGGCCACCACGGCGAATGCCATCGGGTGGAACATCTTGCCCTCGACCCCCGAGAGGGCAAAGATCGGCAGATAGACCACCATGATGATGAGCTGGCCGAACAGGAGCGGGCGCCGGGCTTCTTTCGCCGCCGCGAAGACCTCGTGGAAGCGCTCGGCGAGCGTCAGTTCGCGACGATGGTGTTCCTGCGTATGCGCCAGGCGCCGGACGCAGTTCTCGACGATGACCACGGCGCCGTCGATGATGATCCCGAAGTCGAGCGCGCCCAGGCTCATCAGGTTGGCACTGACCCGGTAGGACACCATGCCAGTAAAAGTGAACAGCATCGCCAGCGGGATCACCATTGCGGTGATGATGGCGGCCCGGATGTTGCCGAGGAAAAGGAAAAGAATGACGATGACGAGAACGGCGCCCTCGAGCAGGTTCTTCTTGACCGTGGCGATCGCCTTGTCGACCAGGACCGTGCGGTCGTAGACCGGCACTGCAATCACGCCCTTGGGCAGCGACCGGTTCACTTCGACCATCTTTTCGCTCACGGCTTGCGCAACAGCGCGGCTATTCTCTCCGATGAGCATGAACACCGTGCCCAGCACGACTTCGCGCCCGTTTTCGGTCGCCGCTCCAGTGCGCAATTCGCGTCCAATGTCGACGCTTGCGACGTCGCGGATGCGGATCGCTACGCCCTTGACGTTGGTGACAACGGTATTGCGCAAGTCGTCCAGCGAACGGACCTGGCCGGGAGCGCGGATCAGGAACTGTTCGCCGCGGCGCTCGATGTAGCCTGCACCCACGTTATTGTTGTTGCGCTCGACCGCGCCGACGACATCGGCCAGTGACAGGCCGTACGAACTGAGCTTGGCCGGATCCGGCGCAATCAGGTATTCCTTGGCGAACCCACCGATGGAATTGATCTCGGTGACGCCCTTCACCTGGCGCAGCTGCGGTTTGATGATCCAGTCCTGGATTTCGCGCAGATCCGTCGGCGTGTACGGCGTGCCGTCCGGCTTTTTCGCGTTCGCCTCGGTTTCCACGGTCCACAAGTAGATTTCGCCCAGACCGGTCGAAATCGGTCCCATCATGGGTACGACCCCGGCGGGTAGATTATCTCGTGCTTCCTGGATTCGCTGGTTCACCAGCTGGCGGGCGAAGTGAATATCGGTGCCGTCCTTGAAAATGACGGTCACCTGCGACAGGCCATAGCGCGAGAGTGATCGCGTTTCCTCTAGACCGGGAAGGCCCGCCATGACCGTTTCGATCGGGAAGGTAACGCGCTGCTCGGCCTCGAGCGGCGAGTAGCCGGGGGCGGACGTGTTGATCTGGACCTGGACATTGGTAATATCGGGAACCGCGTCGATCGGCAGCTTCTGGTAATTGTAGATGCCGACTGCCGCCATGGCGACGACCGCGAGCATCACGAGCCATCGGTGTTCGATGGCAAAACGGATAATTCGTTCGAACATGGGAGGTCCTCGGTCAGTGCTCGTGCTCGGCAGAGCCCTTGGCCTGCTCCGCCTTGACGACAAAACTGCCCGTTGCGACGTATTGGGTGCCTGCTACCAGCCCGTCCTTGATTTCGATGACTTTGCCGTCGCTGGCTCCCGTGCTTACCTGCCTGGCCTGGAAGCCTTCGGGGGCCTTGACGAACACGACTGGTTTGCCGTCGATGGTTTGCACGGCATCCGTTGCTACCGTTACCGGCGCCTCCGTCTTGCCGCGCACGACCGAGACATTGACGAACAGTCCCGGGCGCCAGGCGCGGCCCGGGTTGTCGATAACGACACGCGCGGTCGCGGTGCGGGTCTGCTCTCCAAGCAGGCTGCCGACGTAGCTCACCTTGCCGTCGACCGCTGCGCTGCCACCAGCGGGCTTGATCGTTACAGCCTGACCGACGCGCACGTACTGCAGATCCTTGGGCGCCACCGCGATTTCAACCCAAACGGACGAGAGGTCCGAGACGAGAAAGACGTTCGCGTCTTCCTTCACAGCCTCGCCCTGGGCCAGGTGTTTTTCGACGACGACACCGTTGAACGGTGCGCGCAGCACATAGCGGTTGACTGCGCTTGACGAGGTCGCAGCGCCCAGCGCCGTCAGCTTCGCACGGGCGGACTGCAACTCGATCTGGGCCTCCCGGTACGCCTGTTCGGCTTGCAGGTAATCCTGCTGCGCGGAGATCCGGTCTTCCCACAGTCTTTTTTCGCGCTCGTAGGTGACGCGCGCCAGTTCCAGCCGCTTGCCGGCGGCAAGGGCGGCGCTGCGCAGTTCGGCCAGCTCGGCGCTGGCGATGACGGCGAGTTCCTGGCCCTTGCTCACTTCCTGCCCTAGCGAGGCCGATACCGATTCGACGACGCCTGCCACACGCGGCACGATGTGGGCTGTCCTGTCTTCGTTAAAGCGTACTTCGCCGGGCAGGGTGACGGTGCTGTCGATGCTGGCGGGACCCGCGCTCGCAAGTACGATTCCTGCGCTTTGCACCTGCTGCGGCGTCATTGCTATCAGCCCAGGCTTGTCCGCGCGTTCGGCGCCGGGCGCTTTGCCGCCGGTCTCCTCGGCACGCTCGCCTTCGTTTTCGCCTTCTACCGCGGACGGCTCCTTTTTCCACAATAGGATTGCCATCGCCAGCACCAGGCCAACGGCGAGTATGGTGGCGATGGAAAAAGCGGTCTTCTTATCGATGTTGAACTTCATGGGGTGTTCCTGTTATCTGGTAACGTTCCAGCGTCGCTGCTGGCGTAGCGGCCAAGGTCAGCAAGGGCGCGATAGCGCTCATAGAGCACCTGGAGGTATTGAGTGCGTGTCGAAAGGAGCGTGCGTTGGGCTTCGAGCACATCAAGGAAACCAAACTTGCCGGCCTCGAATCCGGTCACGGTCTTGTCGAACACGCGCTGTGCCGCCGGCAGGATTTCCTCGCGCATGGTGCGCACCTGTTCGCGGGCGAGCTGCGCGCGCTGGTGTGTGCTGGCCAGTTCCTGACGCAGTCGCACGCGCTCGGCTTCGAGTTCGGCCTGTGCCTTTTCGCTTCTTGCAAGCGAAGCCTGCAGTGAACCCTGGTTCCGGTTGAACAGCGGTAGTGGCACGGAAATGCCGAGCACGGTTTGCGAGCGCCCGATCTCGTCGTCTTTCTTGCTGCCGACGATGAGGGTCAGGTCGGGCATGCGCTGTGCGCGATCGACGCCGACCTGCGCCTGTTCGCGCTGCACTTGCAGCCGTGCACGGCGCATTTGCGGGAGGTTCTCGAGCCGCCGTTCGAACTCGTCAAGCGCCGGCGCCGGGGCCAGGTCCAGCTCCGGAATGGCCAAGGATGCAGGGGCCGGACTGGTGTCTCCCCAGTAGGCGGCAAGCTTGGTCAAGGCGACCTTCCACTCCGACTGGGCCTGGGCCAGGTCGACCCGGGCTCCTGCCTGCGCGACACTGGCGCGATCCTCCTCCAGCGGCGAAACCCGGCCGGCGGCAACGCGCTTGGAAGCGGCGCCTGCCGCCTTGCTGGCCACGTCAAGGGACGCTTGCGCGAGCTGCGCCCGTTCCTGCGCCGCCAGTGCGTCGAAATACGCGGTTGTGACCTCTGCACGCAGATCCGTGCGAGCGACGTCCAGGTTGCCGGCTGCGAGGCTGCGTTCACTGTCGGCGAGCTTGATCCGCGCCGAACGCTTACCGCCCAGTTCAAGAACCTGGCTCAGTTGGACCGTCTGGGTGCGGGTACCGCGCTGGGTTCCCTCCCGGACGAATGAAACTTCAGGATTGGGGAAAACACCGGCTTGACGACGGGCCCCTGCGGCGATCGCGATGTCGAGGGCAGCCGCGCGTAGCCCCGGGTTGGCGGCGAAGGCCTTTGCGATCGCCTGGTCGAGCGTCAGGGCAGCGCCCGGCGATCCCGCGCGTTGCACGGATGGGAGGCTCTCTGCTGGCTGCGCGCTTACCTGGGCAGCAGCGGGCAGCGTCTGCGCAAATAGCGCAGCCGCCCCAAGGACGTAATACTTGAGATGCATGAATAACTCCGGTTATGGAAAACGAAGGCTATTCAGCAGCGACGCGTGCCGGCGCCGTTCGAGGCGCTAGCGGACAATTCGAAATTGGATGCTTACACGGTTCGCCGCCGAATCAGACGGCGGAGATCCACTGGGGCCGTTCAGGGCGCGGGGAGTAGGAGGACGAGAACTGGAGCGAGGATGTTCCAGGCACGAGGCGTACCGCTTCAACGACGACTAATGCACCGGGCAGGCCGTCAAACGACAGGGTCACGTGTGCGCAGGACGAACAGTGCGAGTGCAGCGACAGCTTTTTTATCGCGCCCGCCGGCTTGTCTTTGTCGACACTTACGAGTTTATCGGCATCGCTTTCGGACGAATGATGTCCGAAATGCTGGGCCGCTCGACCAGTCTCGTGCGAGCAATAGGCAGCAACCGTCGTCCAGCTTAACTGGAGAACTAGGATTGTTAGGACGAAAAAGATAAGTCGTCGAGCTGCCATGCGAAAAGTATAGCACGCAGTGCCGCACGCTGACGTTATGCGTGGTAGGCCAGAGCGATCACCAAAAGCCTGGTACGCGAACGATTATGTTGGTTGCGAGGCCCAGGCATTGCGTGGCGTCGCACCGTATTATGGGCCACCGTCGCCGGCCTGAATACCCCGGATTGCGTGCATAATGCCTTTCTTGCCTACTGTCGTGCATTGCCGGAGGAAATGCCGACCCGGTGTTGCTGCGCCATGCCGGGTACGACGCGTAGCGCCCATTCCGATCGCACGCTGACCTATTGTCGTCTGCCACGGGCTTGGAGATCTGCAGCGCAACGTCGTTTCGATGGTAGAGGCACTTGCTGTCGATGTTTGTCATCATCCAGCGTCGATCTGTCGGCGCGACGTGCGTACTGATAAACGAAGTGAGCCTGTCACGTGTAAGTTCACCGAGTCCGGTCCAGCTGAACAGTTTGTGTCGAGCACGTGCAAGAGTCATTCAGCTCTTACCGCCAAGCCGAGTCAGCGCTTCGAGCATGGGATGCGGGATACTTTCTTCCTTGACCATGCCGTCAGAGGCTGGACGGAACAGGGCTCCCAGTATCAGAGTGCGATCCTTTTCCTCGGCCAGCTTGTTCTCCTCGAGCAGCGCGAGATAGGTCTGCGTCATGACTACCCGTTCCGCCGCATCCGTGCGCAAGTGCGAATGGCTGAGGAAAAGTCGGATCACGAGACGAATTGCCCATGTCAGGAACACGGCCACAATCACGAGCGAGGCCAGTTGCCACGCCTTGGGGTTGCCGTTGTCCGGGATCGCGCCAAACACCCTCGACGCCCACCACGCGAGCCCGCCGCCGCCCATGACAATGAGGATGAAGGAAAGGATACCGAATCCGACGGCGTAGTCCTTGTGGTGATCCTGGCGCTTGGACCAGTACTCGACAGGGCCGCGCAGGGCCATCTTCTCCCGGAACACGGATTCGATGTTGTTCATGCGCTGTTCATGGTCTGCGATGGCGTCTTCATGCCGCTTGCCGGCGTCTTCAATAAACCGGTCCCAGGTCTCGGTCCGGTGCAGCTCCTTGTTCGCCATCGATTGGGTTAGGTCAGCGTACGTCCTGTGCAGCTGATCCAGTTCACCCTGCTTCTCGGCGATGAGGTGCTCCACCTTGGTGCGCAGCTCGTCAACACCCTCTGTCGCCGCTCGCAGGGCCGACTTCGGAATATCGGCAATCTTGGTGCGCTCCGCCAGGCCTTCGATGAAACCGGACCAGGATTGGAAATCGCGTGCTTCGAATTGATAGTGGTTGGGGTTTGGAAGCTGCGTGAACAGATATGCCAGTGCGCGTTGAGGGCTGGCCTGGCGAAGCTGTTCGACCTTCCTGGCCAGTTTCGATGTGCTGTGTGGCAGCCCATGTGTGAGATATGCCGAGGACAGGTTTAGCTTGACGTTCGCAAGGCGTTCGTTGAAGGCACTGGTGTTTGAGCCTTGGTATTGCAGTGCCTCGTTAAACTGTCCTATGGCATTGGCCAAGGCCCGGTATCCCTGGGTCGCGGCTTCGTGATGCGAACCCATACTTAAATTGCCGAGCCAAGTCCAGAACGACACCTCTTTTTGGATCCAGCTGCTGAGCTCATCTGAAGTGCGCGGTGCGAGTACCCCGCCGTTGGCGCCCAGATCGAGCGAAAAGAGCGGTGCAGGCTTGGCTTCAGGCGGTACCGAAACGACATCAGGCATGGCAACTCCGTCAATGGACTGTTTCTCCATTGTAAGCCGTATGCGATCTATTTCGACACTTCGCGAAGGGTGTTGCTAAAACGGGAGCACCGCGACAGAGCTGCTCATGCAAGGGTGAGAGCGATCAAGCGTAAGACGCGTCTGAAGAGCATCCGATGCCTGGCGATAATTTATCGCAGGTGCAACAAAATCAGTGCCGATCCTCGCTGTGTCATGCTACATTGATTACATGCGGAATAGGTTGCGGCTATTTTTCCTGTGCCTCCTCATCGTATCCCTGCCCATGCAAAGCATCGCGGGAGTGGCGAGGTTCGAATGCGGCATGAGCCATCATCCCCAGAACGAAGGCAGTGTCCAGCCGGACGAAATGCCGATGGCGGAGATGATGCACCAAGGCACGCACGAACAATCGCATGAGCACGATGTCACCGCTATGCAGGACGTCAGCCAATCTGACGAAGAATGCGATAGCGGTCACCAGCGCGCCAGTTGCGGGACCTGCGCGGGCTGCTGCCTTGGCGCGTCCGCACCACCTCCAGTCGTTTCAGGCACCGCTGTGGAGGAAGCGGTAAGCGACACCCAGCAATCCTCACTCACTTCCTTCCCCGGGCATATTCCTGCCCGCATAGAACGTCCTCCTCGAGTTGCCTGATCAACATGCGTCGAGAACGACGTGTGCGGATGATCTTGTCGTTGGCTGCCGCTTTGGGTACAAAGCGCGCAGCGTCATCGTGCATCCCTGACGACCGAGACCAACAGTACGACGTTCCGTTTCCGCCAGTCGACGCCATACCCATGTGCAATCGCCCCAGGCCGAGTTAATTTTCGCTCGTCCACGGTCCGACAGCCTGCAGGGCTGAAAGGCTATTCGGGTTGATGTCATGCCATCGAATGCGAGCTGCGTGAGCGATATCGCCGCGCACACGGGCGGAGCTTTGCCTGTTGACGACAAAGTCGCGATAACTCAAACAAGCATCGGTACAAATCGATTTTTCAGTTTTTTATGTGGCGAATTCGCGCACAAATAGCTTTTTGTTGCGCAGGCTCGATTTTGCGAATAAATTAAAAAAGCGTTTATCTGTATATACAACTTGCGTTCATTGTCGTTTCGTCTGTGCCGTGTGCGTCGAGCCATGGCTGATCCTGAGTCTTCACAACAACAAAACCCGGAGGGTAAATGGCTTACAAGTACATCCCAGCAACCACAGCAGCGCTCGCATTAATGATGGTGCAGCAGGGCGCAAACGCACAGCAACCTGCAACTGCCGCTGATCCGGCCTCCAGCCCCGGGATCGAACGTGTCCAGATCACGGGTAGCCGGATCAACCTCCGCCAAGAGCAGATTTCGGGAGTGGGCCCGGTGACGGTGATCGACGCTGAGACCATTCAGCGTTCGGGGGCGATCTCAGTCGAAACCCTCCTGCAGCGCCTGCCGTCCTCGGCCGGTACCGCCGGCAACCAATCGAGCGCCTATTGGACCAGCAACGGCTACGGGACCACCCAGGTAAACCTGCGTGGCCTCGGCATCGATCGAACCCTGGTACTGCTCAACGGGCGGCGCGTCGTCTCGGGCGGAACGGGCGCGAACAGCTCGGTCGACCTGAATATGATCCCGGTCGCGATGATCGAACGCATCGAAGTGCTGAAGGACGGCGCCTCGGCGATCTACGGCGCCGATGCCGTGGCCGGCGTGGTGAACATCATTACCAAGAAGGCCTTCGACGGCGTGGACGCCCTGGTCCGGTACGGTAAGACCGATCGCGGCGACGGCGCCGAGAAATCCGTCGACCTGGTGTGGGGCATGCGCGGCGAGCGCGGATCGCTCGTCTCCTCCCTGAATTATTCCGAGAGCGAGCCGGTCAACCTGGCGTCGCGCGCACCATGCTCGCTGTTCGAGGAGGAGGGAAAGCTGGTCTGCTCGGGAAGCTCCTCGACCATCGGCGGCCGTGCACGCCTGGCCGACGGCCGCCGTGTCAACTTCAACCAGGATCCCAACGGTAATCCGCGCGGGTTCGAGACGTACAGCGCGGCCAAGCACGCCTACAACAGTAACCCCTTCCTGAACGCGGTCAACCCGATCAAACGGATCGGAGTCAGCGCCTTCGGCAACCTCCGCCTGAACGACCAGGTGGACCTGTTCACCGAACTGATGTTCACGAACCGGAAATCCGAACAGCTGGCAACGCCGGGCGCCATCGGTGTATACCGCCCGATCAATATCGCAGCGGGCCACCCGACCAATCCAACCGGCCAGGACCTGACGCTGGAGCGCCGTCGGGTTGCAGAAGTCGGACCGCGCTACTTCTTCCAGGAGACGAACACCTTCCGCGTCGTCGCCGGACTCAAGGGCAGGCTTGCGGATACCTGGGACTGGTCGGCATCGCTGAACTGGGGCCGCAACACCGGTATCGACGGGATGACCAACATCATCAACCTCGACCGCGTCGACGCAACCCTGAATGCCGCCACCTGCGGCAAGAGCCCGACGGCCGCACCTTGCGGTAACTACCTGGGCTATGGAAACCTCAGCCCGGCTGTCCTGGACTACATCCACTTCACCACACGCGACCACGGCGGCAACGATCAGAAAAGCTTCAATGCCAGCGTCAGCGGCGAGCTGTTCTCGCTGCCGGCCAGCCCGGTCGGTTTCGCCTCCGGCTTCGAATATCGCCGCGAGCAGGGCTGGCGCGATCCCGACAGCCTGATCGTCTCGGGCGCCGCCAACACAAACGCCATGGATCCGATCGCCGGCGAGTACAGCGCACGCGAAGTCTTCGCCGAACTGTCCGTTCCGCTGCTGGCGAAGCTGCCGCTGGTGCAGGCGCTGACCCTGAATGCGGCCGCGCGCTATTCCGACTATAGCCTGTTCGGCTCCCAAGGCACCTACAAGCTTGGCCTGGACTGGCAGGTCATCCCGTCGCTGAAGGTGCGCGCCAACCGGTCGACTGCGTTCCGCGTTCCAAACGTCCCCGAACTATTCGGCGGCGTGTCGGAAGGCAATCTGACGACCACGGACCCATGCAACAATTGGAATACGATGGACCCGAATTCGGTGGTCTACAAGAACTGCCAGGCGTCGGGCGTGCCGGTTGGCTTCCGCCAGTTCGGTCCCTCGATCCTGACTACCGGCGGAGGCAATCCGAACCTGGAACCGGAAGAAGCGGACACCTTCACGGTGGGCGCGGTCTGGACACCGGTGAAATCGCTGACCCTGACGCTCGACTACTTCAACATCGAGATCGATAATGCGATCGAGACCGTGCCGGGGTCGACCAAGCTCTCGGTTTGCTACAACTCGCCTGGCCTGAGCCATATCTTCTGCAGCCCGACCAGCTTCACGCGCGACCCCCGTACCGGCGAGATCAATCTCCTCTCGTCCCAGCCAGCCAATGCGGCGCAGCAGCGCGTCTCGGGTATCGACATCGGCGCACTGTATGACTTCTCGCTGTTCGGCTGGACCTCGTCGCTGCAGGCCGACGTGTCGCGCCTGAACCGCTTTGACGTTGCGCCGTTCCCCGGCGGCGAGGTGATCGAATATGCGGGCAAGATTACTGGCGGCCGCGGCAGCTATGCGAAATGGCGTTCGACCGCGTCCTTGACCATGGCAAAGGGACCATGGTCGGGATCGTACACGGTCCAGCACATCGGCAAGGCTGACGATATCAATGCGGCACCGGAAGACATCGGCGCCCGTGCGCCGAGCATTCTGTACCATAACGCTAGCGTCAAATACGCCGTCAGCAAGGCGTTAGCGCTCTCGTTCGGCGTCGATAACCTTTTCGACAAGCGTCCGCCATACATCCAGAGCTGGACCGACGGCAATACCGACACGATGACCTATGACCTGCTCGGACGCCGCTGGCATGTCCGGCTCGGCTACAGGTTTTGATCGCTGGCCGTGATATTTAGCCGGTCGTTTCGATCCCGGCCCCGTTGCGCGGGCCGGGTTACTCATCCAACTGTCAATACTATGCAATCAGCTTTCTGGGTGCGCCGCGCCCACAAATGGATCGGACTGGTCATCGGGGTGCAGGCCCTGTTATGGATGATCAGCGGCCTCTACATGGTCGTGGTGCCGCTGGACGTGATCCATGGCGACCACCTGGCCCACGTACCGACCGAACGTCTCGACCCTTCCAGCCGCCGGATCACGCAGGCGCAGCTTCACGTCGACCACCCCGGCATCACGTCGCTTCGTCTCAAGGTCCTGCTCGGCAAGGAGGTCTACGAAATCAAGCAGGGCAAGACGACGAGCCTGATCGATGCGACTAGCGGTAAGACCATCAGTCCGCTCGACCGGGACAGCATCGCAGCGCTGGCCGACGCCGCCTACGTGGGGGAGGGCAGCATTCGCGGCATCGAGTGGGTCACCAAGGCACCCCAGGAGGTCGGCGCGCGGCCGGTGCCGCTGTGGGCCGTGCACTATGACGAGCCAGGCAAGAGCACGCTGTACTACTCGCCGTATTCGGGCGACCTGGTCGCACGGCGTCATGAACTGTGGCGATGGTTCGATTTCGTGTGGATGTTCCACATCATGGATTATGAAGAGCGCGAGAACGTCAACAATACCCTGCTGCGGGTCGCGTCGATCAGCGGTCTGGCATTCGCTTTGAGCGGCCTGTGGCTGCTCTTCTACAGCTTCCAGAGGAGGAAGGAGGCATGAGCCACTGGATGAGAAAGCTGCACAAGTGGGTTGGCCTGATCATCGGGGTCCAGTTCCTGCTGTGGATGTCGAGTGGTGTGATGATGAGCCTGCTCGATGCGAACAAGGTGCAGGGACGCGAGTTCCGCATCAAGCCGCCGGCACCCGCCACCTGGCCCGCGAGCGTGCTGGCCCCGGAAGAGGTGCTTGTTGCGAGTACCGACAAGGTCATGGCAATCACCTCCGGCTGGCTGCTCGACCGGCCCGTGTACCGCCTCCAGAACGACAAGCGCAGCTGGCTGGTCAGCGCGACCGACGGCCGTGCAGTGGCGGTCGACGCGCCGCTCGCACAGGCGATCGCGAGCGCTTCGTATTCCGGCAGCGGGAAGCCGGCGACGCCCCGCCTGCTGAATTATTCGCTGGAGGCCCGTGCGCACAAGGAACCAGTATGGCGCGTCGACTTCGCCGATGCGGACGACACGACGGTTTACGTCTCCAGCGTATCCGGCAACGTGCTCGAGCACCGCAACAGCACCTGGCGGCTGTTCGATATCTTCTGGATGCTCCACATCATGGACTACAGTGAGCGCATCGACTTCAACAATCCGCTGCTGGTGTCGAGTGCGGTCGGTGGCCTGTGGATGGCATTGAGCGGCGTGTGGCTCCTGTTTGCCAGCGTTCGCCTGGCCGAGTTCGTGCCGGCGCGCTGGCGAAGGCAGCGCCGCGTGAACCTGCTCGGCGGCGCTGGGCAGGTAACGCGTTCGATCGATGCGGCGGAAGGCGACACCGTATTCCGCGCACTTGCGCGCTCGGGCCTGCAGCTACCGTCCAATTGCGGGGGCGGGCAAAGCTGCGGCCTGTGCGAAGTCCGCTGCGTCGGCCTGGCGCCCGAACCTACGGCTGCCGACCGGGCTTTGCTGTCGCCGCAGAAGCTCGCGGCAGGTTACCGGCTCGCGTGCAACCTTCCCGTGAAGCGCAGCCTCGACATCGAAGTAGCCGACACCGCCGCGCTGCAGGAGGAGCATGCCGCGACGGTCACCGGGATCAAGGCGCTGACCCCGTTCCTGCGAGAGATCACGCTGCGGCCGCAGCGTCCGATCGACTGCCGCCCCGGCGCCTACGTGCAGGTGCACGTGCCGGCCTATGCGCGCGAGGCCAGTCAAATCGACGTTCCGGAGCACCACCGCGAGGACTGGCGCGCCGTGGGCGGCCTGGCGCAACTGGTGAACGATGCGCCGGTGCGCCGCTGCTATTCGATCTCCGTTCCGGTCGAGCAGGTGGATGGCCAGCTGTCCTTCCTCGTGCGCTTCATGCCCGGGGATAGGCCAGGCCGGGGATGCGGCTACATGTACACGCTCAGGGAAGGCGACGAGGTCCACTTCAGCGGGCCATTCGGCGACTTCGCGCTCAAGCCCGGCCACCGCGAGAAGGTATTCATCGGCGGCGGGGCGGGCATGGCGCCGTTGCGCGCCATGCTCCATGAACTTCTCTCGAAGGGCGCTGGCGAGCCGCTGCATTTCTGGTACGGTGCGCGCACCCTGCGCGATGCGCCCTATGTCGAGGAGATGGAAGCGTTCGCCAGGGAGCACCTGAACTTCCGCTGGCACCTGGTACTTTCCGAGGCGGCAGGCGAAGAAGGCGGACAGGTGCGCCTCGTGCACGAGGCGGTCTGCGACGGTCTGCTGCGCGGTCGCGGCGACATCGCTTCGCTCGACTTCTACGTTTGCGGTCCACCAGCGATGCTGGACGCTACGCGCAGGATGCTGCGGGAGGTGGGGGTAGAGGATGCGCAGGTCGCGTTCGACGATTTCAAGGTCTGACGTTCAGCTTGCTCTTCTGTGCTGACGTAAGACCAGCGAGGCCGGGACAGCAAGGGATGGCCTGCTAGGCTTGCCGAGTAACAAGGCACTCGGCCTCCCTCGACATGCTGCCCTGGCGAAACGTGTGCGCCGCACGTGTGGGACATGCTAGATTCGTCACATGCGTCATAGGCTACGGACATTGTTATTGTGTTTCCTGTTCGTCTCTCTGCCGATACAAAGTATCGCCGGGGTCACGAGGTTTCAGTGCGCCATGGCGCACGCCTCGCTGGCAAGTGATAGCACTGAGGCAAGTGTGTACCCTGCGCCTGACATGATGTCAACAATGGCGGGCGGTGGGATGCAGGACGACATGTCGATGGCTTCTGCCAGCAATCCGATGTCCGGCGAAGACTGCGAAAGCATGGAAAGCCACAAGTGTTCGAGCTGCGGAAAGTGCTCCGGATGCTGTATCGGCAGCTATGCCCCTCCGCCCGTGGTAACCGTAGCAGCCGCGCAGGCCCCTGCGCAGATCGTGCACCCCCAGTCTTCCCCTTCCTTCACCGGGCCGGTTCCGGCCCGACTCGATCGACCTCCTAGAGCCGCACTGTCACTCTTATCGTGACAAGGACCAGCGCGCCTGTGTGGCGTGACGCCCGCTCGGCACATCCTTTTCTGCCGTAGGTTTCACGTCCTCTATTTCGCGCATTTCCAGAAAAATTTTCGATGCGGATATCCGATGCGCGGACCGCAGCGTCCTGCTCGCGCATCGAAAGCAGATACTTCTTTGCTGATTGGAGAGTGACATGAATGGGCTGGAACTGGATGCCAAATGCCAGAGCAGTTGGCGCCGCCGTTTTCTGCGGGGACTTGGCGCAGCGGCCGGGCTCGCCGGGCTGAGCCCGCGCCTGCTGTTCGCGCAGCAAAGCGACCGCGGCGCATTGCGCGGAACCGACTTCGACCTGGTCATCGGACCGACCCCCGTCAACTACACCGGCGCCGACAGGATCGCCACCGCCGTCAACGGCCAGGTGCCGGCACCGACCCTTTACTGGAACGAAGGCGACACCGTCACGATCCGTGTCACAAATCGCCTGCCAGCGGTCAGTTCGATCCATTGGCACGGCATCCTGCTGCCGGCCGACATGGACGGCGTCCCGGGGCTGAGCTTTTCAGGGATCGCTCCGGGCCAGACCTTTACTTACCGGTTCCAGGTCAGGCAGTCCGGGACTTACTGGTATCACAGCCATTCGGGCCTCCAGGAGCAGACTGGCCTGTACGGCCCGATCGTCGTGCTTCCCAAGGGAGGAGAGCGGGTCCGCGCCGAGCGCGAGCATGTGGTCATGCTGTCCGACTGGACCGATGAAAAGCCCGAGCGCGTCCTGGCCAAGCTGAAGAAGATGAGCGACTTCTTCAATAACAAGCAGCCGACCTTCGGGGAGTTCTACAGCGACATTCGGAAGATGGGGCTTGCCGCAGCGGTCGAGAAGCGCAAGATGTGGAACCAGATGCGTATGATGCCCACGGACTTCAGCGACGTGACGGCGAGCCGGAACATCGGCGGCGCGCTGCGCTATCTGATCAACGGCGCGACCTCGGACGTTAACTGGACTGGGCTGTTCCGCCCCGGCGAGAAAGTGCGGCTGCGCTTTATCAACGGCGCCGCGACAACCATTTTCGACGTGCGCATTCCCGGCCTGAAGATGACCGTGATCGCCGCCGACGGGCAGGATGTCGAGCCGGTCACGGTCGATGAGATGCGCATCTCGGTCGCGGAAACCTATGATGTGATCGTCGAGCCGGCCGAGGACCGGGCATACACGATCTTTGCACAGTCGATCGGCCGTTCCGGATCGGTGCGGGCAACGCTGGCGCCCCGTCCGGGCATGCAGGCGCCCGTTCCCGACATCGATGAAGCGCAGTGGCTGACGATGGTCGACATGATGGGCGCCATGGCGATGTCCGGCGCGCACGGCGCCCATGGGGCGGGCGGGGGAGCGATGCGGCATGCACAGGATGCGGCAACGGCCGGGGATCCGCATGCAGGCCAAACGACGCCGGCCGCTCCTGCGACAAGCAGGGCGATCCACCCGCCCAGGGTTACCCACGCGCGCACGGAATACGGTCCAGGCGTCGACATGCGCGTCGACATGCCCAGGACGAACCTCGACGATCCCGGGGTGAACCTGCGCGGCAACAGCCGCCGGGTGCTGACCTACGCTGACCTGCGCACCATCGGCGGGCCGGTCGATCCGCGTGAGCCGTCCCGCGAAATCGAGCTTCACCTGACCGGGAACATGGAGCGCTTCATGTGGTCTTTCGACGGCCAGAAATTCTCAGAGTCGCTGCCCATCCGCTTCAGGCATGGGGAGCGCCTGCGTATCGTCCTGGTGAACGACACGATGATGAATCATCCGATCCACCTGCACGGCATGTGGAGTGAGCTGGAGTCGGAATCGGGCCAGTTCCAGGTCCGCAAGCACACCATCAATGTGCAGCCGGCCAAGCGCGTCAGTTTCCGAGTGACCGCTGATGCGCCCGGCCACTGGGCGTTCCACTGTCACCTGCTCTATCACATGGAAGCAGGCATGTTCAGGGAGGTAGTCGTATCATGAAAAACCAGTTGAAGGGGCCGATCCCTTACGCCCTGGCGCTCGCCTTGATACTCCCGCAGGTCGCTGCGGCGCAGGAGGCGGCCACGCAGCAAGTTAGCCAGCCAATAAAGCAAGACCCGCACCAAGGGGATGGAGACGCCCATGCCGGACACGGGACGCGTATGGCGAAGGAGCAGGGCGCCACCCGTCAGGCAACCGAGCCAGACCATGCGGCGATGGGCCATGGCAGCCCCGCTTCCGCGGTAGGGACTGCGCAATCCGCCCCGCGCCCCAAACAAGTCCAGGATGAGGGCCACGGCGGGGCGCATGCAGGACACATGACACCGCCGCCGGCGCCTCCCGCACAGGAACAGGCTACGGCCGGACAGGGGCAGCCCATCGACCATGCGGCAATGGGTCATGGGCCTGCGACTGGTTCGTCACCGTCGGCCACGCACGACGCAATGGCGCAACCGGATCGGACCAACGCGGCGCCGAGTGGTGCGCACGAGATGCAGATGGGCCGAATGCAGGGCGGTCCACCGCCGGCCGATACGCGCGACCCGAGCGCCTACAACGAAGGCACGCGGTTTGCTCACCTCGGCAACCATGAGATGAATGACAACGCGCCATTCTGGAAGGTACTGGTCGATAAGGCCGAGGCGGCCAAAGGCGACGGCGAGCGTAGCCAGAACGTCGAGATCGAGGCCTGGTACGGCAACGACTACAACAAGGCGTGGGTCAAGGTCGAAGGAGAACGGCGGGGCGGGGCGCTGGAAGCGGCGCGCACCGAGCTGCTCTGGGACCGGGCCTTTGCGCCTTTCTGGAGCACACAGCTCGGCATTCGGCACGACAGCGGCGAGGGTCCAAGCCGCAACTGGCTCGCGTTCGGCGTGCAGGGACTGGCGCCGTACTGGTTCGAGACCGAGGCCACCGCCTACTGGCGTCCGGGCGGCGGCTTTGCCGCGCGCCTGAACGCCAAATACGAAATCCTGTTCACGTCCCGCCTGATCCTGGAACCCGAGTTGGCGGCCAACCTGTACAGCCGGAGCGACCTAGAAGGTGGCACGGGCAGCGGACTATCGGACATCAACGCCGGCCTGCGCCTGCGCTACGAAGTCACCCGCCAGTTCGCGCCCTATGTCGGGGTGACCTGGAGCAGGCAGTTCGGCAGGACGGCCGACATCACCAGGCACAGTGGCGGGGACAGGAACGAAGTGCAGGCCGTCGCCGGCGTGCGGTTCTGGTTCTGATTCCAGCTGGGGAAGCGTAGCGGCCGCATGAGCCGAACGACGCGCTGAGAGGCGTGCAGGAACCTGAAAGAGGCGAACTCTCAACCAATGCAAGGAGAAAGATCATGAATCAAACTCAATTCCAATCCTGTATCCAGGCCTGCTATGACTGCGCGCAGGCATGCGACACCTGCGCCGCAGCGTGCCTGCAGGAGCCGGATCCGAAGATGATGGCCCGCTGTATTGAGCTGGACAATGAATGCGCGGCCATGTGTCGACTTGCCGCCCAACTGATGAGCCGTTCGACCGAACACGCGATGCAGGTATGCCAGCTGTGCGCCGCCATCTGCGACGCCTGTGCTGAAGAGTGTGCACAGCATCAGGCCCAGCATTGCCAGGACTGCGCCACGGCTTGCCGGCGCTGTGCCCAGGAGTGCCGCAGCATGGCCCAGTCGGGCTCCGGCGCCGGATCGTCGCTTGGTACCCACTCGGCATCCCATTAATCGCACCGGGACGGCCGCGGTCGTCCCTGGAATGCCACACATTCAGTTTTAGGAGGACAGATAATGGCAAAGAACATGGATCGAGAGCGGGATACATCGGACGCACGCCAGCGTGATGCGGGCGCACAAGCGTTGGAGCGGGTGGCGGAGCAGCATGCCAGGTTTGGCCTATCGTTTGATTTCGACGCCGGTATGGCACCGTACGATTACGCCATCAAGGTTGGAACCGGTGGTCCCAATCATTTCCTCGGCGGCGCTGCGCGCGACTACCTCTGGGGGCTCGCCGGTACGGACTCGCTGAGCGGCGGCGCGGGGAACGATAATCTGTTCGGCGATGGCGGTACCGACCTGCTGGTAGGCGGTGACGGCGGCGACCGCCTTGTGGGCGGTAAGGGCAATGACAGGCTGTTCGGTGGTGCGGGAGCCGACGGGTTGATGGGAGGCATCGGTAACGACCTTCTCGACGAAGGCGACGGTCATGGTGACCTGAACGGCGGACCGGGCAATGACATCCTGATCGGCGGCCGCGGCGCCGACGCCTTCATGATTTCGCCCGATAGCGGACACGACGTGATCAGGGACTTTACAGCAGGGCCGGGCATGTTCGACCACCTGGCGATCAAAGGCCTGAGCTGGGGCGACCTGTCCTTTGCCGATACGGCTGACGGCGTCGAGGTCAGCTGGAACGGTGGGTCAGTACTCCTTAACGGGGTAAAGATGGCCGATCTGTCGCAGGACGACTTCATGTTCGCCGATTCTCCCGAACTTCCTCCGTCCTCGCGCGCCGCCGATGGGCCAGCGCCCGAGCGGCCGACCATGAGCCAGGAAGGCCCCGTGATCACCGGCTCGGACCGCGCGAACCCGGCATTCGACCGCATCGCCGACGCCATGCTCCGGCGCGACATACCCGTGGGCTTCGACTTTACCGGCGACGAACGCTACACGGTCAAGGTAGGAACGGGCGGCGCCGACGTGTTCAATGGCGGCGCGAGCTGGGACCAGCTGTTCGGGCGCGACGGCGACGACCGGCTGTTCGGCAATGGGGGCAACGACATCCTCCAGGGAGACGCCGGCAACGACCAGCTGGACGGCGGCGCGGGCTCGGACAGGCTCGACGGTGGCATGGGCAAGGACAGGTTGGCCGGTGGCGACGGGGAAGACGAGGTGATGGGGGCGGAAGGTGACGACACGATCGACGCCGGCGCCGGCCACGACATGATCGACGGGGGCATGGGTAACGATACCATTCGTGGCGGCACCGGTGCCGATGCCTTCATGGTGATGCCCGACAGCGGCCACGATATCGTGCTCGACTTCGAAGCCAGGGGCGCAGCGCAGGGCGCCTTCGATCACATCGCGTTCATCGACATCCTGCCTGAGCAGGTAGCGGTACGGGACGTGGACGCCGGCGCGCTCATCTCCTGGGATACCGATGGCGATGGCTCCGCGGACGGTTCGGTGCTGCTTCAAGGGGTCTACAAGGTCGACCTGCGGCAGTCCGACTTCATGTTCAATGAAGAGCCGGCGTTCATTGCAGGGATCAGCACCGTCGGATCCGATTACATTTTCTGATGCGGTGGCTGCCGGACCCGGTGGGGTCCGGCAGGAAGGCGAGCAGCAACCGCCCGCCTTCCAAATGTCACTTTGCCTTGCGTGAAGACCAGTGCACGTGCACGATCGACCAGTTGTCGCCCTTCTTCTCGAGGACGGCGGTGCCCGTGCCGAACACGTGCACGGGTTGGCCACGTGAGGTTCCGGTCGTCTCCGTTTCTTCCCAAACGATGGCGGTGTTGCCATCGACGCGCTCGGTCTGCTTCAATACTTTCCGGGTCGAGCTCTTGGCGAACTGCATGTCGCCACCGAGGTGGTGGCTCGCATATTCATCGCGCGAGCGTTCGACGTAGCCGGCTTCGTAGATAGCGATCTCGGGAGACAGCAGCGCGAGCGCTTTCGTCTTGTCGCCGTTGACAAGCGCTTCATGGAAAGCTGCAAGGGTTTCCTTTGGCGAGGCAGCAAAGCTGCTTCCGTGGATGCCGAGCAGACCGGTCGCGAGGATGGTGACTGCCAGTGATTTCTTGAACATGTTTGCTCCTTCGTATAGTTATTGTTCAGGACGCCATAGGTGGCGAGGTTGAGGTCAGGAACGCCGCTGTGATAAGCACCGCCACCAGGACGATTGCCTCGACCTGGAGGATGCGTGCAAACATGCCGCTCGCAGCGCGTGCCTCTTGCCCCGGCTTTTGGAGGGAGCGCAGCAGGGAAGGCATGACGACGATACGATTGAAGCCGCCAAGCGCCGCGGCGCACAGGACGAGCCCGACTTTGATCAGCAAGGTCGTGCCGTAAGGATTGCCGAACAGGTTGTCAGGGCTTTCCAGCACGCGCCAGGTGCTGATCGCGCCGGTCACGAAGATGCCCGCCAGGGCGACGGTCGCGCTGCGCGACAGGGCGTCGACGTAGACGGCGCAGTCGGCCCGGCTGCCGGATGCGGTGTCAGGCAAGACCCGCAGGGTGATCAGGCCCGCCACGATCACTTCCCCGACCCAGATGCTGATCAACACCAGGTGGACCCAGTCGACCACGACGGCCCAGGTGAAGTCGCCAGAGGCGCCGGCGTGACTGACCATGCTGCGGCTATAGAGCAACACGCCGATCGCGCCGATCCGGAGCACGGACGTCGCTGCGGCTGCCTGCACGTGCGTTCCGGCCGCGGAGGCCGCCGCCACAACAACAAGCGCGGCGGCACCGATCATCCATGCGAGCCCGAAGTGTGTTCCCGTGATAACCGACCGTACTGCGGGCAACGCTTCGGCGAGCGGGACTTCGGCCATCGACGCTGCCTCGATCCAGAGGATGGCGACATAAGCCAGCATCGCTGCGCCAGTTCCCGCCAGCAGGGCCGTACGCAGGCGCGGCAGCATCTTGCGCGCCCATGGGGAGGTCCTGGTGCGCAGCCAGAGCGTTGCGGCGCTCGCGCCGACAAGTACCGCCAGGAACAAGTTCAGAAAAGCGGTGACGGCGCGTTGCGCCGACGCGAGATCCGACTCCAATTACTTCACCCGGAACGAGAATTCGCCCTTGACCTTGTGGCCGTCGCGAGTGACAGTCGTCCACTGCACACGGTAAGCACCCGAGTGCAGTCCGGGCGTACTGGCGATCAGGGCTTTTGCATCGGCGGGATCGACTGCGATCTTCGACGGCTCCACAATCGCCCCTTTCTCGTCGACCAGCCTGACCTTGCTGAAGGGCAGTTCCAGGGGCTCGTTGAACTGCAGGCGCACCTGTGCCGGTGCGGGGCTCACGACGCTGTTGGCCTGGGGAGACGAGCCTTCCAGTTTGGCATGGGCTAGCACAGCTGGGGCGGCAATCGTTGCCACGGCCGCAGCTGCGGCGACGATGAAGTTCTTGAATTTCATTTATTTCTCCTGAATGTCCGACGCGCTGTGCGCGCAGGAAGAAATTGAAGGACGGGCTTGTGGTTACTGCGCTTTCTGCATCTGTACGATGGTTACGGCGCCGTTCACCCGGTCGGCTGCGAACTTGACCTTGTCGCCCACTTTGACCTGGTCGAGCATGCTTGCTTCCTTCACGCGCAGGACCATGGTCATCGCAGCCATGTCGAGGTTCCTGATTTCGCCGTGGCGCAGGGTGATCTTCCCGGCCTCCTTGTCGATCTTCTTCACCTCACCATCGGTCAGCTCGGCCGCCGCCGGCGCTTCATGGCCCGCATGTGCCGCACCGTGCGCGCCATGGCCGGCGTGGGAGTCCTGCGCGAATGCGACAGTGCTAGCGGCAGTCATCACGATAGCCAGTGTCAGTTTCGAGAATGCGTTCATGGTGTTTCCTTTCGTTGAGTCGGTTCAGTTGTAGTGTTTGAAAACTTTGGTCTTGCCATTGGCTTGCACCAGCAGGACGTCGAACGGGTCCTTCCGCGGACCTTCCATACCTGGGGAGCCAAGCGGCATCGCTGGCACAGCCATTCCCTTTGCCTTCGGCTTTTCGGCCAGTAGACGCTTGATCTCGCTCGCCGGTACGTGCCCCTCGATCGCATAGCCTTGCACCATCGCGGTATGGCACGAGCCCAACTCATTGGGAATACCGCCCCGTTCACGGTAATCCGACGGGTTGGCGACGTTCGACACCTTGGGAGCGAAGCCGTTGGCCTTCAGGTGGTCCACCCAGGCCGCGCAGCAGCCGCAGGACTCGCTCTTGAAGACTTCGATGACAGGGGCGGCCGCCATTGCCAGCACCGGCATGGACAGGGCAGCCGCAAAGGTAGATCGTAGAATCAGTCGATTGAGCATGAAGTGCACCTCCTTGACGTTGTCAGTGATGGCCCTGGTGGCCCTTGGGTTTGCGCACCGTGACTTCCACCTCGGGCGTTTTCGCTGCTGGCATGGACTGGCCGCCCACGTTCTGGTTGCGGACCGCCGTCGGCGGCTCGCCCTTCCATTCGTAGGCAACCGTGCCGGCCGGGTGCTTGTACCAGCCCGGATCCTTGTAGTCGCCCGGCTTCTGGTCGCGGCGCACCTTCAGCACGGTGAACATGCCGCCCATCTCCACGCCGCCGAACGGGCCCTGGCCGGTCATCATCGGGAGCGTGTTGTCTGGGATTGGCATTTCCATGTCGCCCATCGAACCGCCTTTTTCGCCCATGACCATGTAGTCCGGTACCAGCTTGGTGATCTTCTCGGCCACGCCGCGGTGGTCGACACCGATCAGCGTCGGGACGTCGTGGCCCATCGCGTTCATGGTGTGGTGCGACTTGTGGCAGTGGAAGGCCCAGTCGCCCGGCTCGTCGGCGATGAATTCGATGGCGCGCATCTGGCCCACCGCGACGTCGGTCGTCACTTCGGGCCAGCGCGATTCCGGACGGGTCCAGCCGCCGTCGGTGCCCGTGACTTCGAACTCGTGCCCGTGCAGGTGGATCGGGTGGTTGGTCATCGTCAGGTTGCCGACGCGGATACGCACGCGATCATTCTGGCGTACGTTCATCGTGTCGATGCCTGGAAAGGCCCGGCTGTTGAAGGTCCAGAGGTTAAAGTCCAGCATCTCGTTGACGCGCGGGGTGTAGCTGCCGGGCTCGATGTCGTACGCGTTCAGCAGGAATACGAAGTCGCGGTCGACCCGGTGGTGGGCCGGATTCTTCGGGTGCGTGACCCAGAAACCCATCATCCCCATCGCCATCTGCACCATCTCGTCGGCGTGTGGGTGGTACATGAAGGTGCCCGGGCGGCGGGCGACGAACTCATACACGAAGGTCTTGCCCGGCTGGATACCGGGCTGGTTCAGGCCGGTGACGCCGTCCATGCCGTTGGGCAGGCGCTGGCCATGCCAGTGGATGCTGGTGTGCTCCGGCAGCTTGTTGGTGACGAAGATGCGGACACGATCGCCCTCGACCACCTCGATGGTCGGGCCCGGGCTCTGGCCGTTGTAGCCCCACAGGTTGGCTTTCATGCCCGGTGCTATCTCGCGCACCACGGGTTCGGCGATCAGGTGGAACTCCTTGACCCCATTGTTCATGCGCCAGGGCAGGGACCAGCCATTCAGGGTGACGACCGGGTTGTAGGGACGGCCGTTGGGCGGCGGCGGTGGCGGTTGGGTGGCCGCGGTGGTCATGATGGGCGCTTCGGGTAGGGTGGCCGCGCCGGCGCGGCTCACCAGGCCGGCGCCAACCAGTGCAGCTGCGCCAGTGAAAAAATCTCGACGTGAACTCATTACAAATTTCCTTGTTTAATGTGCTGGGGCAGCGGCTGCATCGCTTGCGCCGCCGGCCATGCGGACCGTTGCGCCACCCGTACCGTTGATAGCTGCCTGCAAGTCGGTGTCGGCAATCCAGTAGTCGCGCTGCGCCTCGATGGCCGCATTCACGCCGTTGATCTGCGCGCG
Organism: Massilia phyllostachyos; assembly: GCF_021044825.1. GTDB lineage: Bacteria > Pseudomonadota > Gammaproteobacteria > Burkholderiales > Burkholderiaceae_D > Telluria > Telluria phyllostachyos. The sequence goes on from NZ_JAJNOC010000002.1 coordinate 815,205, forward strand.
CGCGTCTGCCAGCAGCTCGAACACGCTCATGAGCATGCCGTTGTAGCGCAGCAGGGTCTCTTCCGATATCTTCTTGCGCAGCGGGACGATTTCGTCGCGGTAGTGCTTCGCCACGTCGTAGCTGGTCCGGTAGGCGGAATACGCTTCCCGCACCTGGGACCTGGCCGAGATGGCGGTTTCGGCGGTGCGATGAACCGACTGCATGTAGAGCGCCTGTGCTTTCGCGACGCGGGCGCCACCCCAGTCGAACAGCGGCAAGGCGAGCTCGATTTCGTAGCCGTTCTCGCGCGGTTCACCGGATTTGCTCGAGTTGACGTAGCCGGCCTCCAGCACGTTGACGAAGCCGGTGGCTTTCGACAGGCCCAGCGCACGCGCTGTCGCTTCGGTGCCCAGCTTCGCCAGCTGGACATCAAGACGCTGCTGCATCGCGAGCGATTCGATATTGCCGGGTTCGCGCGGCGCGCTTGGCAAATCGGGAAGCCTGTCTGGCAGCTGGAAAGCGATATTTTCGCCCCACACGCCCATCAGCCTTGCAAGCTGCTCGCGTGCAGCCGTCGCGTTGTGGCGCGCACGTGCCAGCTGCGTGGTGGCTTCCGCGGAGAATGCCTGCTCGCGCGCCTGGTCGAGGGCGCTCAGGTTGCCGACTTTTGCCATGCGCGTCGCCAGTTCGGCGCTTGCCTGCGCCGCCTCGCGCACCTGCTCGGCGTAGCGCGCCGACTGGGCGGCCGCGACCGCGTTGAACCAGGCCTTGCGCGTGTCCGCAGCGGTGCGAACCGCCTCGGTAGCGGCAACGAGCTTCGCACTTTCGAAGCGGCGCCCTTCGATGTCCCGGCGCAGCGGGATCGTGACGAGTCCGACCAGATCGAACATGACGCTGCGTTCGATCTCGGTTTCTCCGCCACCCGACATGCGGCCAAAGCTGAAGGACGGGTTGCTCATGCGGCCGGCTTGTACCAGGTCGGCTTCCGCGACGCCCAGTTCGGCAAGCGAGGCACGCAGGCCGCGGTTGTTCAGCAGGGCAACGCGCACGGCATGATCGGCCGTCAGGGGTTGCTTCAGCAGCGCTGACAGTTCCGCCTGTGCTTCACTTTCCGCACTGGTACCGCGCGGCAGGCGGATGTCCTGGCCGATGCGCTCAATGGTCATGGACGACACGGCGTCAAGCCCTCCGTCCTTGGAAAAAGTTGCGCAGCCGCCGAGCGTGAGGGCTACGGCGCCTACCACGATACTGCGTAGGGCTGGGTATTTTTGTATTGTTCTCATCGGCTTCGACTCAGTGATGCTGGTGTTGGTCCTTGGATGGGGCGACCGGCGCCGGCTGACGCGGTGCCACCTGCGTTGGCGCGGGAGCAGCGGAATGATGGCCGGCGTGACCTGTCTGGCCCGCGAGGGCATCATTGGCGGGGCGCCAGGACTTGTCTGGCGTCTGGTTGCCGTTCGTAGGCGGGACAGGGCCGGTCAGCACCGATTCATACACGGTCGCAGGCACGGGAACGGACGGATCGGCCGGGTCGGGCATACGGGAGGACTGCTGGGCCTGGGCTACAAGCGCAGCAGCGGACAGGGCGGCGAAGGCAGCCCACAGCTTGAGTTTCATTGTTCAATCCTCGAAATCGGTCATGAGGTGCGCAGGGGCACCAAACTCCAAGGCGCTTCGCTGCCGCGGCTAGGCGCCGGCGCGAAGGCTTGGTCGATCAAGCGGATTACTGCCGTGGAGGGCGTTGGGGGCCGTCGGGGATGAAACCGACGAGAAGGTCGACGGGGGCGGCAACAACCGCCTCCGAGCCGTCGAAGCTAGGGACGGAGAGCGAAGAAGAGGGGGGAGCCACGGCACCGATACAGAAGGCCGAGCATGCACTGCAAGAGGAGTGCGAAAGCTTCCCGGTTTTGGTATCGGAAGAATCGTCGTCCGCTGCGGCGTCGGCCGAATCCATGGCATGCATTCCATGGTGCGCATGCGGGGCATCGGCGGCAGCCTGCGACGCGTGGTGGGCCATCTGTACTGCGCCAGTTTGTTCCTGAACCGGCGCGCAGGACATGCTGACGGACGCAGCCACCGCGTGCAGCGGAAGTGCGGCCATCAAGAGCCATACCAGCAATGTCGTGAGCAGACGGTTCATAGGTGCGGCGAGTATAGCATGACAGTTTTCGCGTTGTAACAGGTTTAAGCCTGAGCAAAGTCCGACGGAGCCCCTCAATTTGTAGCGAAACGTAAGTTTACGCTGCGCCTCGGGACGCTTGCAGTGCGCAGGCGATGACGCATCGCGGCAATCTACAGTTGAAGTCAACAGCCAAGGCCTGACCATGTCCGTAATCGGGAGCGGGCGGCTGCCGAGAATGACGTTAGCGGCGATTGCATGACGCTAGCGCCTGGATCAAAGTTCTGCGACACAAAATCGCTTAAATGAGCGGTGCCCGCATTTTGAGGACACCGCCGATGTTCACCCTATAAACCCGGGACTAGTCAAGACTCCCTCGGCGGGAAGCCAGCCTCGCGAAGCGCTTCTGCGATCTGAGCCCGCGGCGCGGAGGTCTCAACTGTCACAAGCCGCGCCGGAGGATCGGTAGCGACAACCGCATGCGCATCGACCGACTGGATAGCCTTGGTGACGCTGCGCGCACATCCGCCGCAGGTCATGTCGTCAAGATGAAATTGCATGATTAAACTCCTTTTTTCAATGTGAACTGCCAGCATAAGGGTTGCCACGGTTGGAAGGTCAAGCATCCGCCTCGTCGCCACGCCGGCGCCGGTACGCCAAGGGTTAGGGAATCGCTCCGCCCGGGCGCCGCTGCAACGCACCGGTGCGCTGATCTGGCTCATCGGGAATCTCGTCCGGCAGCGCCAGGTTTGCCAGGATGGGACAATCCGGGCGCTCGTCACCTGCGCAGTGGCTGACCAGCGTTCCCAGGGTGTCTACCATCTGCTGCATGGCCGCCATCCGTCGCTGCAGGTCGAGGATATGTTCCTGCGCCAGGCGCTTGACGTGCGCGCTGTGCCGCGACCTGTCGTTCCACAGGCTGAGCAGGTCGCTGATCTCCGCGACCGAGAACCCCATGTCGCGCGCGTTGCGGATGAAGTGCAGGCGGTGGATGTCCGACGAGGTGTAAGCCCGGTAGCCGGAGTCGGTCCGGCTGGCCGGCGGGATCAGGCCGGTCTGCTCGTAGTAGCGAATCATCTTGGCCGATACTTTGGATGCCTTGGATGCTTCTCCGATATTCATATTTACTCTCCTTTTTTATCCAGCGACGCCTTGAACTGGCGCAGGCGCAAGGCGTTGCCCAGCACGAAGACGCTGGAAAGGGCCATCACGCCGGCCGCAAAAACCGGCGACAGCAACAGGCCGAAAGCCGGATACAGCGCACCGGCAGCCACAGGAATCAGGGCAGTGTTGTACGCGAAGGCCCAAAAAAGGTTCTGTTTAATGTTGCCAATGGTCGCCTTCGACAGAGCAATGGCGTTCGGGACGCCTTGCAGGCTTCCGGACATCAATACCACGTCGGCCGATTCCACCGCGACATCGGTGCCGGTGCCGATTGCCATCCCGACGTCCGCTTCCGCCAGGGCCGGCGCGTCGTTGATGCCGTCGCCGATGAAGGCGACCCGACCGTGTGCGGCTTTGAGGCGCCGCACCGCTTCAACCTTTCCTTCCGGGAGCACTTCGGCGACGACATCGTCGATGCCCAGGCGGCGCGCGATCGCCTGCGCGGTGCGCTGGTTGTCGCCCGTGATCATCGCCACCTTCAGGCCCAGGCGGTGTAGGGCCGCAATGGCGGCCGGCGTGCTGGCCTTGATCGGATCCGCCACCGCGATGATGGCGGCCAGCCGCCCGTCGATGGCAGCATACAGCGGCGATTTTCCTTCACTGCCCAAACGCTCGGCGGTATCGGCGAAGACGCCGACGTCCATGCCCAGCAAGCGCATGTAGCGGTCGGCGCCGACCTGAACCTCGATCCCATCCACTGTCGCGCGCACGCCCATGCCGGTCACGGATTCGAAATCGGCCAGCGTCGGCAGTGGAATCCCTCCCGCAGTTGCTGACTCGACGATGGCGCGGGCGATCGGGTGCTCCGAGCGTGACTCCACCGCCGCGACAATCGCCAATACCTCTGTGCGGTCGAACCCGGGTGCGAGCTCGAGGTCGGTCAGGACGGGGCGCCCTTCGGTCAGCGTGCCGGTCTTGTCGAGCGCCACTACCCGTGCATCCTTGAGCAGTTGCAGCGCCTCGCCCTTGCGGAACAGAACCCCCATTTCCGCTCCACGGCCGGTGCCGACCATGATCGAGGTCGGTGTCGCCAAGCCCATGGCGCAAGGGCAGGCGATGATCAGGACGGCCACCGCGTTGACGATGGCGAAACTCAGCGCCGGGGAAGGCCCGAAGGCGAACCAGGCCGCGAAGGTCAGGGCGGCGGCTAGCATGACGGCCGGGACGAACCACAGGGTAACCTTGTCGACGACGGCCTGGATCGGCAGCTTGGAGCCCTGGGCCTGCTCGACCAGGCGAATGATCTGGGCCAGCATGGTCTGCGCGCCGACCGCCGTGGCGCGCATTCTCAGGCTTCCTTGCTGGTTGACCGTGCCGCCCACGACGCTGCTACCAGCGATTTTCTCGACCGGGACCGGTTCGCCGGTAATCATCGACTCGTCGACGTAGCTGCGGCCTTCGGTCACCTCGCCGTCGACCGGAACGCGTTCGCCGGGGCGGACCTCGACGAGCTCGTCCAGTGCGACCTCGGCCACCAGGATGTCAACGACACGGCCATCGCGCAGCACGTGCGCATGCCTGGCCTGCAAGCCGACCAGGCGCTTGATGGCTTCGGAGGTGCGCCCCTTTGCGAGGGCTTCGAGGTAGCGGCCCAGCAGGATCAGCGCGACGATGACGGCGGCCGCTTCGTAATACACGTTGACGGTGCCGGCGGGCAGCATGTTCGGCGCGAACGTCGCGACGACGGAGTAGCCGAACGCGGCTGCCGTACCGACTGCGACCAGGGAATTCATGTCCGGCGCCAGGCGCAGCAGGGTGGGGATGCCTTTCTGGTAGAAGCGCCGGCCCGGAACGGCCAGCACGAGCGCGGTCAGCACGAACTGCAGGTACCAGCTCGCCTGCATGCCGATGTTTGCCATGATCCACTCGTGCACACCCGGAATCAGGTGCGAGCCCATCTCGGCGGCAAAGACGGGCAGGGCGAGTATGCTGGCCAGGATCAGGTCGCGCTTCAGTGCGGCCTGCTCCGCGTCTTTCTTCTCCGCGGCTTCCTCGTCGGTGCGCGCGGCGGCATCGACCGGCCGCGCTGAGTAGCCGGCCTTGTCGATCGCCGCCACCAGGGTCTCGACACTGGCGACGCCGCGCACGGTGGCGCGCTCGGTAGCCAGGTTGACCGTTGCCTGTGCGACGCCCGGCACAGCCGCCAATGCGCGCTCGACGCGGCCGACGCAGGAAGCGCAGGTCATCCCCTCCACCGCCAGTTCTACCGTGCCGGCAGGGACGTCGTAGCCGACCTTCTCAACGGCCTTGACCAGTGCGATCCGATCGACGCTGCCTGCCGCCCGGATTTCCGCCCGTTCGGTGGCAAGATTGACGGAAACACGTCCGACGCCCGGCACCTTGGCCAGGGCAGCCTCCACCCGACCGACGCAACTTGCGCAAGTCATTCCCTCGATGGGCAGGCTGATCGTCGCCGTGCCGCGTTCATTCATTGTGCTGGTCAAGCTCATGGTTCGCTCCAGGCCTCAAATTTACATGCGATTAGTCTAGAGCTTGCCATCGTTGGAAGGTCAAGAGGGGCCGCGACGGGACAACAGGAAAAGTTTCGGCCGGGAGGATGTGGGGCGGCGTGGGACTCCTGCGTGTGGTACCGCACGGCGCGGTTGCATTCGTCTGCCTGATCATGGCACGAGAACGTGCGGCGAAGGGCGCTGCACGAACCAACACATCAATAGGAGGCGACCATGAAAACCGTTCAGTCGCGAGTTCTATCTGCAGTAGGGGCCGTTGCGCTGGTCCTGGGTGTGGCCGGAAACGCGTTTGCCCAAGCCGGGCACGCTCAGCATGGCTCAGCTCCCCCAGCCGGCAGCCAGCAGCATGCAGGGAGCGGCCACGAAATGATGCGGAGCATGGAAGCAATGCATCAGAAGATGTCGAGCATGGAGACGACCGGGGACCATGACCATGACTTCGCGATGATGATGCGCTCGCAGCACCAAGCCGGCATCGACATGGCGCGCGCCCAGCTTAATAACGGAAAGGATCCGGAGATGCAGAAGATGGCAAAAAAAATGATCGCGGAGCAGACCAAGGAAATCAAGAAGCTCGACGATTGGATGGCCAGGCATCACCGGTCCGGAAAATAGGCGCGGGCGGAATATAGACTAAACAGCGAGCGCAGCGCGCCAAAGGCCAATGCTGAGAGCCTTGGTCTGTTGCACCGATTTGCTCCTGTTTCAGCGGAGACGACGGTGCTGTGCAAATTTCCCGCCGCTTCAAGGCGCTTTCCGTCCTGCCATGACTGCATGCGTGCCCTCCCTCGCCGTCGGAGACAAGCACCATCGCATACTCCGCCCGCCGTTTGCTCACCATGGAACTCGACTCGTCTTCGCGCGTCTGAGCTCATTAGCCGCTTCCCGCACATGTTTCGGCCACCAGTCAAGCGAAAGCGGCGCCGTCGGGGGCTCGACAGCATGCGACGGAGCGCATCGGCATGCCTGCTTGGTAGTTCCCATCCATTGACAAGCTAAACTTGCTCACTGAGGGATGACATGGACGCGTTGAACACGAAGTTGAGCCGCTTTCAGGCATGGGATCAATCACGCAAACTCGCAAGGAATGCATTGCTGAGCCTTGGGATACTAGCCGCTTCCGTCGGCATGGCCCATGCGGATGGCCCGGGCAGGGGGAACACGGCGCAGTTCGAGAAGAACTACCTCGTTTTCATCATCGACCACCACTTTTCGGCGCTGCGCATGACCGAGCTCGCGGCCGGAACAGACCCGATGCGCGATCCCCAGATCGCCAATCCTCAGGAAGGAACATCGCCAACGCCAGGGTTTGGCGCGACGCCGGCCAAGGCAAGCGACGACGAGATCAGGTCGATGGCGCGCATGGGAAATCGGGAACAGAGAGAAGAAATTGCTCGAGCCCAGCGCATGCTCAGAGAGTGGTACGGTATCCAGCATCAACCGCAGCTTTCAGCCGACGCTCGCCGCATGATTGCGATGCTGGATGCTGCCCAGGCCGGCACCCAATTTAATCAAGTCTTCCTGCGTTCGTTCAGCAACCATCACCTGAGCGCACTTGCGCCAAGTCTTCACTGTACGGTCACGAGCGACATCCAGCATGACAGCTTGCGCCGCTATTGCGAGAACATCGTGATTGTTCAGAAAATGGTATCAACGATATGAGGGAGATTCTTTGCAAGAAATATGCGGACTGCGGGTTCGTTCCGACGGCCGGCCACAAACGGAAAGATGGGGAGGATTAGGCCGTACCGTGGGTGCTGCAGAGGCTTTGTGAAATTAGGAAAGTGGTTGAAAGAGTGGTCCAGCTTGGACGAGACAACTGACGGGATGCCCGGCCTTGGGACTGGTCAGATTGCCAACAGCAGCTGGCTTACATAGTGATTCCAGGCCCATCTCCGGCAAGAACATGGTCTTCGCTATACGGAATCGGCTAGCTGTCGCCCCACGTCCTTTCCCGCTATTTCATCTACGCCGGCATGTATTTGTTGCTGGTGATAGGCGCATATTGTTTCTACCTGCCGTTTGAGGCAGATACTGTGCGCGTTCGCCAATGGCTGAAGACGCAGTTCTTTGCACGCGTTGGCACGGTTCGCCCTTCAACGGCGGGCTACCGTCGCCAGCATGATGTAGTGTTCGCATGCGGCGCAGGAGATCCAGCACCAGGTCGAGTCGAATCCGTGGCGCGGCCTGGTAAGCCCTGTGGGAATGGCAAGAGGTGTCCTCGGCGCTAGGCGGTTGGGCGCTGGGTTAAGCCGGCGCCGGCATGACTGTTCGCATCACTTGGCTGAACGAGTAGCGAAGTCGGCGGAGATCTGGCGCCCCAGCCGCCTACCTTATCAATCACATCTGGCGACCTTCGCATTCAATGCGCTCCCGTTGTCGTCTACCTCACGACCGATCACTATCGGGACGGTGACACGTACACCTTGCAAAGCCTACACGCAGGACAGGACCGGTACGAGTTTCGGAAGAACCTGCGCTTTATCATCCCCCGCAAAGCTGATTACTTCAGAAGGCCTCGCTAATTCAATAGTGACGTTTGCACCTGAGTACCAAGACAAGGCGGAATACGCTTGACCTTTCCATTGTTGTAGGGTTTACAGTGGGTTCACTCAGTATTCGCGAGGTCCATCATGTACCACCCAATCAGTGGGACGCCCAGTCCTGCGGAGCATCGCCCGGTCACGTCGGGGTATACGAACAAAGCGGTCTCAGGACCGCCCCCTGAGCTTCCTGGGGTAGCGGCCACAATCCGTCCCGACCGTCCCTGCCTGTGTTGCCGCTACCGTCAGGTCAACACGCGAAGCATGGAGCGGGATGATGCCTAAGATCCTTGTCCGGCCTCATCCTGACTATGCGCCCAATGGCGCAGAGCTGAACGTTGCCTCTGGTACGAGCATCTGCGACGCCCTGCTGGACAACCATGTTGACATTGAACATGCCTGCGGTAAAGTCGGGGCTTGTACGACCTGCCACGTCATCGTGCGCGAGGGCGGACAGTCCCTGCGCCCACCGGGCGAATCCGAAGAGGACATGCTCGACCGTGCGTGGGGCGTCGAACAGCAGTCGCGGCTTTCATGCCAGGCGGTCGTTGCCGACGCCGACCTCGTGGTCGAAATCCCCAAGTATTCGCTGAACCACGCGGCGGAAGGTACCTAGCCTCGGGCTCGGCATCGGCTCCGGCGAGGGCCGAACCGAAGAACAAGCATTTATCAAGGGAGTCACCATGAAGCACGACGCGCACGAGCATTCAGGTCACGAGCAAGGAAACGGGCGCTGCCATCACGATCACTCCGCACCTCATCACGCTGCAGGCGACTCTGGACCCGCCCTGGCGTCCGGACCTGGCGAGATGACTGCTGCGGTCGACAAACCGTTCACCGATCCGGTCTGCGGAATGAAGGTCGCGGATAAGCCTGACCGAAGGATCGAGCACGACGGAAATGTTTACCATTTCTGCAGCGTCAAGTGCATGGACAAATTCCGGGCCACTCCATCTGCCTACTTGGGAAAAAAGACGGACAGCGCACCGCCAGTTGCACCCGCCGGCACCATCTACACCTGCCCGATGCACCCGGAGATCCAGCAGCCCGGTCCAGGAAACTGTCCAATATGCGGGATGTCCCTGGAACCGATGATGCCTACTCTGGAAGAGGATGAGAATCCAGAGCTGAGCGATTTCCGACGCAGGTTCTGGTGGACCCTGCCGCTGACCGCGATTGTCACCGTCCTGGCAATGGTGGGCCACCGAATGTTCGGTGGCGGACTGGCTTACCAAAGCTGGATCGAGTTGGCACTCAGCACGCCAGTCGTCTTGTGGGCGGGCTGGCCATTTTTCGTGCGCGGCGCGCAGTCGATCCGCAACCGCAGCCCGAACATGTGGACCCTGATCAGCATCGGCGTTTCCGCCGCGTACGGGTACAGCATGGTGGCCACTCTTGCTCCTGGCCTGTTCCCTGCGATGTTTGAAATGCACGGGCGTATCGGTGTCTACTATGAAGCCGCGGCGGTGATCATCTCGCTGACGTTGCTCGGCCAGATCCTGGAGCTGCGTGCACGCTCGCAGACGTCGGCCGCGATCAAGTCTTTGCTCGGCCTGGCGCCCAAGACCGCCCGCCGCATCCGTGCCGATGGAAGCGAGGAAGACGTGGAGCTCTCGCATGTGCACGTTGGCGACCACCTGCGCGTACGGCCTGGCGAAAAGGTCCCTGTCGACGGCACCGTCCTCGAAGGCGAAAGCGCGATCGATGAAAGTATGCTCACTGGCGAGCCGCTCCCCGTGACGAAGCGTGCCGGCGACAAGGTCATTGGCGCAACGATCAATTCCAGCGGCAGTCTCATCATCGAGTCCGAACGCGTGGGCTCGCAGACGATGCTGTCGCAGATTGTGCAGATGGTCGCGAGCGCCCAGCGCTCGCGCGCACCGATGCAGCGACTGGCCGACGTGGTGGCCGGCTACTTTGTTTCGGTCGTGGTTCTGGTTGCGTTGGCTACGCTCCTCGGCTGGGGACTCTTTGGACCGGATCCGAGCTGGGTATATGGCTTCGTCAACGCGGTGGCGGTTCTGATCATCGCCTGTCCGTGTGCGCTGGGCCTGGCCACGCCGATGTCGATCATGGCGGCCACGGGCCGCGCCGCAACCCAGGGCGTACTGTTCCGCGACGCCGCGGCGATCGAGGCAATGAGAAAGGTCGACACCCTCATCGTCGACAAGACCGGTACCCTCACGGAAGGCAAACCAGCGTTCGACCGGGTTGCGGCCGCGGCTGGGTACCAGGATGAGGAGGTGCTGCGTATCGCCGCCAGTGTCGACCAGGGCAGCGAGCATCCGCTTGCGCACGCCATCGTGGCCGAGGCCAGGAAGCGAGAACTCAAGCTCGACAAGCCGGAGACTTTCGAATCCTCGAGCGGGATCGGCGTACGCGGCACCGTGCAAGGTCAATGGGTGGCCCTTGGGAATACGGCGCTGATGGAAAGCGAAGGGATCGACTGGAAACCGATGCAGCATACTGCGGAGGAGCTGCGCCAGGCGGGAGCCAGCGTAATGTACCTGGCGCGGGAAGGGCGCCTGATGGGACTTGTGGCGGTCTCGGACCCGGTGAAGGAGAGCACGCCGGAAGCGCTTGCGGCGCTGCGCGATGCTGGCCTGAGGGTCGTCATGGCAACGGGCGACGGGGTCACCACCGCCAGGGCGGTGGCAACGCGCCTCGGAATCGAGGATGTGCACGGCGAGGTCAAGCCGCAGGACAAGCTTGCACTGGTCGAACGGCTGCAGAAAGATGGCCGCGTCGTCGCGATGGCTGGGGACGGCATCAACGATGCGCCGGCCCTGGCCAAGGCGGATGTCGGCATCGCCATGGGAACTGGTACGGACGTCGCGATCAACTCGGCGCACCTAACCCTGATCAAGGGCGATCTGCGGGCGATCGCCAGATCACGGCTGCTTTCGCTTCAGACCGTGCGCAACATGAGGCAGAACCTCGGGTTTGCCTTCATCTACAATGCGATGGGTATCCCGTTGGCGGCCGGCGCACTCTACCCCTTCACCAGCCAGTTGTTGTCTCCGATGATCGCGGCCCTTGCGATGAGCCTGAGCTCGGTTTCCGTGATCGCCAATGCGCTGCGGTTGAGAGGTGCGCGAACCTGAGCGGATCTACGGCTGCGACTGGGAGCCCGACTGCCGCTGTGCATTCGGGCCGGTATCGTGGACAGCGCAATGATGTACGATGTAGGCAGCCGCCACGGTAGCGGCAGCAATTTGATTGATTATTCCAGGTAACAGCGTACTTCATATGAACTTCGTAGTCACCGACCACCTGTACGACGTTGTGGTCATTGGCGGCGTCCTGATGGCGTTAGCAGCCGCAATCTTCATGGCGATCAGCGCACATCAGCGCCGTAAGCAGCAGCGCGGGAAGAAGATCCGCACGGCCAAGCCATCCAGGCGCCGGACTTGAAGCAGGCAGGATTGCTGCCAGCGTGAAGCAACTTATGGCATTCCCACTTTACGGCCTTCCGGCAGCGCTTTGGATACGTACTTCCTGACGGACCTCGACCGGCTGGAGGGTCTGGTATCGCTGCCGGATGTTGTTATATACGCCAGGCGTGTCTTCGACCGCGATCGTCACTACCATGGCGTAGGGCAGCGGCGGCAACGATTCGTTGTCAACGCTTTGCCCATCTTCGCGGGCGCCGTAGGTAATATCGAACATGGGATCGTCGAGGGTGGCGACGTTAAAGCGCTGCTCGTGTTTGAGCGTCGTCTCCCACTTCTGGTCGTCCATGCGCGCCTCTAATTCGGTCGTGTACATTTTCGACGAGGAGAAGAAGGGAATGGTTTTTTTCTGCGATTTCTTTGGCCGCAGCATGACCGTCAAGCCGGCGCGCGTGTAGTTCACGGCATGTTCCGGATCGGTGTGACTGGCGAAGCACAGCGTGGCGCGCAGCGTCACCTTACCGTTCAAGGCCAGGGTCGGAAATGGAATCAGGGCACGCAAGTTCTGTCCGGCCTTCAAGGTGCCCTGGTAGATCACCCTGACCTCGTTGTCGTCGCAGGTGAGCACCTCATCGACACTTTGCGGGAAGCGGCCGTGCCCGACGTGGCTCATCAGCATTTCCTTCGGTCGGCTCGCGTGGTGCGACATCAATGCCCGCACCGCAAGGAGGGTCAGCGGCGAATTAAGCGAAACCTTGACGCCGATGGCCGTGCGCAGTGTAGCGGGTGAACTGAAACTCGTGCCGCTCGTATGGGCGTATTGGCCGGCAAGCGCGTTGTAGACGACAAACGGCTGCTTGGCCGAGCCACCAAACGCCACACCGTCGGGTTTGACCATACCCGGGCTACGTCCTGGGCCATGTGAACTGTAGGGCGCGCGCTCCCAGTTCGCAGCGGTGACGTCGCAAGCCCCTACCGCCAAGGCGTTAACCATGTCTGACGGTGGCTGGACGCGCGACTCTGGCCACTCCTTTTCCCCGTCGTTACCGACTGCGACGGCGGCAAGCGTCTGTCCCGAGGCGAGGTGGCTGTCGATCAATGCCGTCCAGGGATGGACTTCATCGTCGTTCATGGGCATGTAGGGTCCGATGCTCAGGTTGACGAATTCGGGCTTTTCGCTCTTGAGCACATTGTCGATGTGTTTGAGCACGTCGTAAAGGTCCGCGTCGGGGACGCCGTCGGGCGTTGCCAGCGCCGGGCTGATGCAGCGGTAGTGATGCACGTTTGCGTACGGACGGGGAAAGCTGTCGGCCTGCTCGTCAATCGGGCCGAACAGGACCGAGCTGGTCACGCCGTTTCCATGATTGAGGTAGGGGCGAATAGGGAAAACGGAAAAAATCGGGCGCTAAGGCGATTTGGCCGAGCATATCGCCCGCAAACCATTCCGCGCAGTCGACTTGCAAACGCCCTGACCCTATACTGTATAGTCGACATTTATGACCGGGGGCGGTCTTTGCTTGGAAAAATAAAATATGTCGAACGCGCAGCTGATGGCAGTAGTCGAGGTAGACAACGGAGATCGGATAATTTGTCAGCGCGACGGCTGTCGCCACAGCGTGTACAAACGCATCCACATCGTGCGGGAGAATGGGCGGTTCACCGTCCTCGGCTCCGAGTGCTTCAAGCTCCTATACGGCTCCTATGACACCGGGGCGGTGCCCGTTTATGGATCAAGCGCTGGCCAGCTTCTTACCGACGCCGAGCGTCAGCTACTAGCCGAAAACACTGAACACTTCATTGCCATGCTGGAGGTACAGCGGCTTCAACTGGAGCATGCCCGAGCACTGGATTTACGCGCTAGACAAGAAGAACAGCGAGAGCGCGAGGAAGCTGCACGAATTATCAGAGGCGCCTCGGATACGCTGCGTGACGAAGAACGCAATGCTCAGTCGCCTGCCCTGGAAAACTGCCGCCGGCAATACCCAGGGCTCAATCTGGCCACACCAGGCTGGCAGGGCTTGGTTTATTTAGAGAAGCTAAGAATCTTGCGTGAGGGGCGGGGAAATCGATTCACGCAGCCGCGAACTGAATCTTCCCTTTTCTAGAATATTTCCTACTCTTGGGGCTTGCGCAGCTCCCTGAACCCGCCTTCGGCTATACGCTGCTGGCGCCACACATAGTCCCCGGTCAGGTTGATGTGCTCCCAGCCCAGCGGTGACAAAAATTGCAGCATACCGTCGTCTGGCAACTTGCCTTTCTCACGTAAGGCCTGCGTCGCCCGCTCCAGGTAGACCGTGTTCCACAGTACGATTGCGGCCGTCACCAAATTCAGGCCGCTGGCGCGGTACCGCTGCTGCTCAAACGACCTGTCGCGGATCTCGCCCAGCCGGTGGATGAATACCGCCCTGGCCAGCGCATTGCGCGCTTCGCCTTTGTTCAAACCGGCGTGTACGCGTCGGCGCAGCTCGACGTTCTGGAGCCAGTCCAGGATAAACAGCGTGCGCTCGATCCGCCCCAGCTCGCGCAGCGCGATCGCCAGGCCGTTCTGGCGCGGGTAGCTGCCTAACTTGCGCAGCATGAGCGACGCTGTGACGGTGCCGTGCTTGATCGAGGCGGCCAAGCGCAGCACGTCGTCCCAGTGTGCGCGCAGATGCTTGACGTTCAGGCTGCCGCCGATCATCGAGCGCAAGGCGGGGTGATCGCCCACTTTGGCCGGCACGTACAGCTTGGTGTCTCCCACATCGCGGATGCGCGGCGCGAAGCGGAAACCCAGCAGGTGCATTAGCGCGAACACGTGGTCGGTGAAGCCGGCGGTGTCGGTATAGTGCTCCTCAATGCGAAGGTCCGATTCGTGGTACAGCAGGCCGTCGAGCACATAGGTCGAGTCGCGCACGCCGACGTTGACCACTCTGGTGCTGAACGGCGCGTACTGATCGGAAATATGGGTGTAGAACAGCTTGCCGGGCTCGGCGCCGTACTTGGGGTTGATGTGGCCCGTGCTCTCGGCCCGGCCGCCCGCGCGGAAGCGCTGGCCGTCCGACGACGACGTTGTGCCGTCGCCCCAGTGCGCAGCGAAGGCGTGCTTGAACTGGGCGTTGACCAGTTCAGCCAGGCCGGCCGAATAGGTTTCGTCCCGGATGTGCCAGGCCTGCAACCAGGACAGTTTCGCGTAAGTGGCGCCGGGACTCGATTCCGCCATCTTGGTCAGGCCGAGGTTGATGGCGTCGGCCAGGATCGCGGACATGAGGAACGTCCGGTCCTTGGCCTGCTCCCCGCTCTTAAGATGGACAAAGTGGCGCGTGAAACCGGTCCAGTCGTCCACGTCCATCAGCAGTTCGGTGATCTTGATCCGGGGAAGCATGCCGCTGGCGAAGTCAATCAGCGCCTGGGCCTCGTCCGGCACCACGGCGTCCTGTGGGATGATCCTCAGTCCTGTCTCAGTAATGATCGCATTGGGCAGTTCGTTCGTCAGCGCGAGCCGGTTGGTGGTGGCCAGTTGCTGTTCGAGCAAGAGCAAGCGGTCGTGCAGGTACTGGTCGCAGTCCTGGTTGACCGCGATCGGCAGCTCGCGCGCTGATTTCATCGCCCCGAACTTTTCCGTGGGTAGCAGGTATTCCTCGAAGTCCCGGAACTGGCGCGAACCCTGCACCCAGATGTCGCCCGACCGCAACGAATTCTTCAGCTCCGACAAGACGCAAATCTCGTAGAAGCGGCGGTCAAGACCGTCGTCGGTGATGACCAGGGGCTTCCACCGCGCCTTCACGAACGCGATCGGCGCATCGTCCGGCACCTTGCGCGCCCCGGTCATGTTCATCTCGCGCAGGACGTCGATCGCGTCCAGCACCGCTTGCGCCGCCGGCGCAGCTTTAAGCCGAAGCACATCGAGGAACTCAGGCGTATAGCGCCGCAGGGTGCTGTACTGCTCTCCCACCAGGTGCAGGTGGTCGAACGTCTCGGGCTGGGCCAGTTCTGCCGCCTCGGTCACGCTTTGCGTGAAGTCTGTCCACGGCAGCACGGCCTCGATCGCGGCATACGGGTCCATGCCGGATTCCTTGGCCTCGACCAGCGCGCGCCCGATTCGGCTGTACAGGCGCACCTTGTCGTTGATGGCCTTGCCCTGCTTCTGGAAGTCCTGCTGATGCTTGTTCTTGGCCGCGCTGAACAGCTTGATCATGATGCGGTCGTGCAGGTCGACCAGTTCGTCCGTCACGGTGGCCATGCCTTCGATGGCCAGCGCCGCCAGTGTCGCATAGCGCCGCTCATCCTCGAACTTCGCCAGGTCGCGCGGCGTCATCTGCGCACCCTCGCGCGCCATCTTCAGCAGGCGATTCTGGTGGATCTGGCGGCCAAGCCCCTCCGGCAGTGCCAGAGACTGAAACACCTTGAGCCTTTCGATGTGTTCGCGCATGTAGCGGGAATTGGGCTTTAGCGGAGACTGGCGCAGCCACACAAGCCAGGTGATGCTCATGTCAGGCGCCACGTTGAGCAGGTTGTCAAGCGAGCGCTTGTGGTGCCGCTCCAGCGGATCGATCAGCGCGCGGTAAATGCGCCGGTTGGCCCGCGTCACGGCCTCGGCGCAGGCCCGCTCGATGACAGTAAGCGCCGGCAGGATGATGCGCTTCTGGCGCAGCGTTTCAAGGGAATGCGCGGCGAGGACCATCGCCTTGTCGGTCTGCATAGCGAGGTCGGCCAGGCTGTCCACCAGCTTGCGGAAGTCCGGCAGGCCGAAGACTGACAGTCCCAGGTAGGCGCGCAGCTCGTGCAGGTGTTCGTTGCGCGTCTTCTCCCGCTCGCCGTATTCCGGCCAGGCGCCGGCGTCGCTGCGCACCTGCTTGGCGATCCAGTGCAACACCGAATCCGGCAGCGCGGTGTCGCTGGCAAGCGCGTAGCCGGGATAGCGCAACAGGCACATCTGGACCGCAAACCCAAGGCGATTCGCTGCCCCGCGCCGCTGCCGGATCAACGCCAGGTCGGCATCCGTGAAGCTGTATTGCTGAATCAAATCATCCTGACTTTGTGGCAATACCAATAAGCTGTCGCGTTCGGTATCGGACAGCAGTGAGCGGCGTGGCATTCGGTCCGATCCTTCGCTGAAAGGTTTGTGTGGTGCGCCGGTAGAAGGATCGCCCTGACAATGGTTCGCATCATTCGAACCCATTAAATTTAAAAAGGTAAAGCGCTTTACGTTTTTGTCTTCCGTGTTTTCGGACTGGCTGCGGCGGGTTTCTTTTTCAAATCCGCGTTCTCGCCCTCCAGCTCGCTAACGCGAGCCTCCAGCCGCTCATTCGCCTGGTGGGCATGCTCCAGGCGTTCCACCACCATTTCCAGTTCAAACTGCCTGCTGCTAGCTAACTCGCGCGTCGCCGTCAGTCCTTCCGTGGCCTCGTACAGCTTGCGGGCTTGCTCCCTGGCCGCGTCTCGCTGCTCGTGCAATGTGTGTTCCAGCTGGGCCTTCTCGCTCCGCAGCACGGCCAGCGCCTCGCGGCCGTCCTGGAAGTTGGCGCGCAGCGTGGCCGCCTCCTGTTCGGCGCGGGCAATCCGCGTTTCGTAGGCGTGCTTGTCATCCTGCCGCTGGGCCGCGCTCGCCTCCTGGAAGTGCTCGAACTGGCGCCGCGCCTGCGCCAGCTGGTCCGCCAGCTCCCGGACCTCGGCCGTGCGGTCGGCCAGGCGCTGGGCCTGCCCCGCCTTTTCTGATTCTAGGGCGGCGATCGCCACCGCATCTTGATGCCGGGCAGCCTGCTCGCGCGCGAACGCCGCCATTACGCTGTGCAGTTCGGCTTTCAGGGCTTCGCGCTCTATGCCAAGCTGGCGCACCTCTTCGCGCAGCGCCTCCGCCGCTTGTGCGACTTTATGTGCCGCCAGCTGGTGCTCAATGCGCAGCTGCTCGACCTGAGCCTGCGCGCCTACCTGCACCCGGTCGTAGACGCCCTTGATCGCCTCCAGCAGATCGGCCGGCACGCCCGCGCCCGCCGCCGCGACCTCGCCTTCGTGCTGCGCCTTCCATTGTTTAAGCATTGGCGCGATCGTGCTCTTGCTGCCGGTGCAACCCAAGGCCTCGCGCACGGTGTCGACGGTGGCGTTCTTGCCGGCGGCGGTCAGCTGGGCGGCCGCCTTGGCGACGTGGGAGTACAGGATACCGGCTCTGGCCATGATCGCTCCTTGGATAAGATAACGTGCGGTGTAATACGTAATGGTACGTTATATTACGATATAAAATCGATCCGAAATGATTCAGTAATTAGGCTCGATAATGTAGATTATCGACACCGATGCCGATCCGCAGCGTGCTATCCTGCGTAACCCCCGTTACAAGCCCGACCGCGAGCAACACAGCCATGGCCACCCCCGAACCCGCCGACAACGGCGCCGAAAATAACGATGCACACCCAGCGTCGGCGCTGCACTCTGCCGTTACAGCTGTGGACGCCGTGCTCGCAGCCCAGCACCGCGCCGTCCTGGCCGCCGCCACGGCCGACAACACGCGCCGGGCGTACCGGTCCGCCGTAAACCACTACCTGACGTGGGGCGGCGTGTTGCCGGCCGACGAAGCGGCGATCATCCGATACCTGCTCACCTACGCGCCGACCCTCAATCCCCGCACCTTGGCGTTGCGCCTGACGGCACTGTCGCAGTGGCACGTCCACCAGGGCTTCCCCAATCCGGCTTCGACACCGACCGTACGCAAGACACTGACGGGGATCGCACGCACGCACGGCCGCCCGAAGAAGAGGGCCAAGGCCCTTCCAATCGAGGACCTGGAACGTATCGTGGTGCAGCTGGTCAGCGCCGGCACGTTGAAGGCGACGCGCGACAACGCACTTTTGCAGATCGGTTTTTTCGGCGGATTGCGGCGCAGCGAGCTGGTCGCCATCGAGGTCGGACATATTGGCTGGACACCCGAGGGCATCGAGATCATGCTGCCGCGCTCGAAGACTGACCAACTGGGCGAAGGGATCATCAAGGCGATCCCGTACAGCGACGGCCCTTGCTGCCCGGCGGCGGCGTTGCGCGCCTGGCTCGACGCCGCCGACATCATGGCCGGACCGGTGTTTCGGTCTATCAGCAAGTGGGGGACGGTGGCCAGCGCCGCTCTGGGCGTGGGCAGCGTGAATACGATCCTGGAGGATTGCGCGACACTGGTCAAACTCGACTACGTGCTAGACCTGTCTAGTCACAGTCTGCGGCGTGGCATGGCCACCAGCGCGCACCGCGCCGGCGCCGACTTCCGCGACATCAAGAAGCAAGGAGGCTGGCGCCACGACGGCACGGTCCATGGCTACATTGAGGAGGCCAGCCGGTTCGAGGATAACGCGGCCGGCAGTCTGTTGCGTAAGCGGGTCAAACCGGCCTGATTTGTCTCAGCGCCCGCTTGCCCGTTGTTGAAAAGCAGCACCGGCCGGCCCCCGACTGTGCCGGGGCGAGCGACGGCATGGCGCGAAGCACGTCCCCGGCGGGCATGCTCAGTAAAGGCGTCTACAGGAAGGGGATGGCATCAAATTCATTGCGCCAGGACATAATGCGCCAAGGCCATCGCTTCGCCCTCGCTCAGTTGGGAGAAAGCTGGCATCGGTACAGGCCCCCATTTGCCAGCGCCGCCCGCTCGAATATTCCTCGCCACCAGTGATACCGCGTCTGCCTTGCCCTTGTACTTTGCCACCACTTCCTTGAATGCCGGCCCGACGACCTTTTTGTCGATCGAATGACATCCCATGCAAGCATTTGCGGCAAGCAACGCTTTCGTATCGATTGCTGCGGTGGCGCCGGCCTTCGGTGCAACTGCAGCTGGCTTTATCGCCGCGTTCGCAATCGGCACTGCGTTACTGCGTTCGGCACCGTAGGTCTTGACCAGGTAATCGACCATGTCCGGGATATCCGCGTCTGAGAATTGCGCACCGAACGGTTTCTTCATCTTTCTCACGGTGGCATCCCAGTAGCCGCGCGGCGATGTCGTGGGCTGCGACTGGATGTAATGGACCGAGTGACATGTCATGCAGTTGCGCTGGGCCAGCGCATATCCCGGCAACTCGCTGGGTTTGAAGACAGCAGTTTCAGGCGGAAGCTGAATGTCGAGGGCGAAAGCTGGGGCCGCAGCCATCAGACTGATGGTGAACAGAGAGCAAATCAGTGGATGTTTCAATGTGGTTCCCCTTATACCGCGACGACGCGCGTCGATTCGACCACATTGCGCATGTAGCCGGCAGGGTTCCACAGGGCGCTCGCGGGTTGGCCTTGACCGATCCGGTTGCCCGCCCGAACCAGCAGTTCGTGGTTTCCTTTTTGTTTCGGCGTGAACGCCGCGCTCCACTCTCGAAAAGAGTAGCGCCCCAGGTCCTTGCCCAGTTGTGCGGCTTGCCAGTTCTTGCCACCGTCGGACGAAAACGCCACCTCATTCACGCCGTAGCCGCCGTCGAACGCAATCCCGCGCACCACCGTCTGGCGCCCGACCTTGACGTGCATGCCGTCGGTCAGGCTGGTCACGAACGAGCGCACGTTGAGGCGATTGATCGGGACGGTCTTGGTCGGCGCCTTTCCCGGCTCGGTACAGGCGCACTGATTGTCGGGGATGCGATAGGCCGTGCTCATCCAAAATCCGTCGAATACCTTGTCGGTCACGGTAATGTCGGACAGATGCTTGACCCAATAGGTGCCGTAGTAGCCGGGCACCACCAGGCGCAGTGGGTAGCCATTCAACATCGGCAGATCGGCACCGTTCATTTGCCAGGCCAGCATGACTTCGCCGTCGAGCGCATGGTCGATATTGAGCGCCTTCATGAAATCGGGCCCGTCGCCAACGGGCGGCGTGTCAAGGCCGTTGAACGAGACCTGTACCGACCCGGCCTTGACGCCGGCCTTTTCCAGCACCTTGCGTAGCGGCACGCCAGTCCAGCGTGCGTTGCCCATGGCACCATTCGATAGCTGGCCGCCGTTGGCGCGCGGCGACAGGTGGCCGCGGCTGTTACCGGAACACTGGTTCACGGCAACCAGTTCGGTGGCGTCAGCCATTTGTTTGAGGTCGGCGAGCGAGAGCTCCAGCGGCGTATTAACATTGCCGCCGACTTTGAGACGGTATGTTTGCGCATCGATCGCGGTGGGAATGCCGCTCCAGTGATATCGGACGAAAAACGCATCGTTCGGCGTAATCACCGATTCGTTGAACACACTGAACGGAGTTTCCAGCTGCGGCGGACGGGCGGTCAGCAGGATCAGCGGCCGCTTTTGAGGATACACGACCAGTTCGCGCTCGCCGTTTTCAAACGGCAGCGTGACGTGGCCTGCCTCCGCCGCGAGCGCGCTCAATACCGGACTGCCGAACACGCCGGCGGCACCGAGCGTGCCGGCCTGCCTCATAAAGGAACGGCGCCGCAACGCCTCCGCCGTCAATATCAACGAGTTCTTCGCCATACTGGTCTCCGTTATTATTGTGAAATCGGCTAGCTCGATACTGCCACAGTATTGTCGTGATTTGCTTACTGCACGCTACTCAATACGGCTTTTTGTGGATCGACGGCCACGTCCCCTTCCATCACCAGGATGCGACTCGCCGTCGCGGCCTTGTCGTTGAGGCTGTTGCTCACGGCGCGCATCGGTCCGATCGCAGTGCCGTTCGCCATCCCCATCGGATTCGTCTTGAAACTGGCCACCGGCGCGGCTTGGCCGGTGACGTACACGCTGTACGCGGTCTGCGGCTTGAGTTTGAACAGCGACACTTCCAGCGCGTCCACCACGCCCAGGTTACGGGCCACAACGAATCCCTTGGCCTCGCCGGCAGCGGGTTTAAGCGCAATGTTGATTGGCTCGCTGTTGGCGCGCGGGACCAGGTTGGTCATGCCGTCGCCGTGCGGCACGGCGTTCGAAACGTACACCAGTGCCTGCGGCGCCTGGCCGACCGGTGCGCGCGCAATCACCTTGTTGGTGGCGCTGTCGATGACATCGACCGCGTCGCCGTTTTCAAGTCCCACATACAGACGTGTGCCGTCGTCGGAGGTCCAGATGCCGTGGGGCAACGCGCCGGTAGGGATCGTCGCAACCAGCGTCGGCGTGGCGTCGGTGGTGTACACCTTGACGACATTCTCACCGCCGATCGTTACGTAAGCACGGGTGCCAGCCGCAGTCTTCGCGAACGCCAAGTGGTTGGTAATGAAGCCGGTATCGATGACGCCCTTTACTTCCAGGCTGGCAGTATCGATGCGCGTCACTTTGCCGGCATCCTTGTGCGTCATCCACATTTCCTTGAAATCAGGGGTGAACTGAAGGAACGGCGAGAACGGGCTGACGACCTTAATGTGCTTGATGACCTTGTGCGACTTCATGTCGATCACGTCGACCACGGGATTGAAGCTGGAGACGACGAACGCCAGCTTGCCGTTCGGCAGGAACTGCACCATGCCGGGGCCGGCGGTCGTCTCGATCCGCTTTTTCTCCTTGAAGGTGACCGGGTCGATCACCGAGATGTAGTCTTCGCCGCGCACCACCGCCCAGACTTCGCGGCCGTCGGCAGTGAAAAACCCTTCATGGGGCGAGCGACCGATATAGGTGATTCCTTTGACCTTGTTGGTCGCCGTGTCGATGAATGCCACCGAGTTAGAGCCGTTTGAAATGGCAATCAGGGTCTTGTGGTCGGGCGAAAAGCCCAGGCCGTGCACATTGATCTCGCCCTTGTATAGCGGCGACAACACGTCCGGACGCTGGTTGCCCAGTTTGATCTGGCCGAGCAGCAAATTGGTCGCCGGGTTGATCACTGAAACGGTATTGGTATTCTGGTCAGCGGTGTAGACGCGGTCTTGCGCGCCAGGAGCGGCAAACGCGGAGGCGGTGAGCAGGCTGCTGACGGTCAACGAGAAAACGCAGTGACGGAGTTGCATGATTTATTCTTTCTTGGTGGTCGAAGTGGGAGCAACTTTTGCCTGAGCCGATTGGTAGCGCTGCAACCAGGCCCGCATAATGTTGATTTCGTTTTGCTGTTCCGTGATGATGCCTTGGGCGACGTTGCGCAATTCAGGATCCTTGGTGGTGAGCAGGAGCGCTTTCGCCATGTCGATGGCGCCCTGGTGGTGCGGAATCATCATCGTCACGAAATCATGTTCCGCAACGCCATTCATTGGCGCGCGCTTCATGCCGTCATCCATGACGGCCATGGCATCGTCCGTCAGCGCGGCAAACGGCTTGGCCGTGCTGGCGATAAATACGGGGGGCTTTGCCGCTGGCGATTGGCCATGATGGTGGGCCATGGCCTGTCCGAGAGCACTAGCGCCAATCAGGGCGGCAACGGCGAAAGTGGCCAAGCGTCGAAGGTACAAGGGACGGTTCATTAAGGTCATGACGGTTTCTCCAGTTGGTCGTACACGGCGGTGGCAACGCGCGCCAGTTCGCCCTTGTTAATTCCAGCCGACAGCGCATAGCCGAATTTGCCGTCGATCCAATAAAACACATTCACCGGTCCCTCCTGGGCGAAGCGAAAACCTGTGTCCTTGTTGTGCGCCTGGTCGGTCGACACGTACAAGGTGAGGCGCTGCCCGGTCGCGTCGTGGTACATGAACTGCGCCACCGCGCCTTGGGCGCCAGGGAGCAGGCGACCACCGATCAGCTCGTAGCCGAGTTTGCCCAGCCGGGGTGGCCGAATTGCCGTGCCGAGGCGTTTGGACAGCCATGCCACTAGCTGCTCTTCCTGGTCAGCCCCGATTTCCACCGGCCGCTTGACATCCGGGCTATAGACAACGTGGGCGATTGCGGCCTGATGGGCCAAGCCGGCAACGTACAGCGCCGGCCTGGCCTGCATGGAATCACCTTGGGCGTACTGAATCTCGCCTGCCTGCTGGCCATGCAGCAGCCACCCTGTCGTGCCGCTGAACAGGGCGATGGCAAGACCGGCTACCAGCCGCTGCCATTGCCACTGGCGCGGTCGCGCTGCGCTTAAGCGCTCCGGCACCGCTTCGTCGAGCACGGGATTGAAAAGCGCGCGCAGTTCATCGTTTTGCGCTGTATAGGCGCGCAGCCGCTCCGCCTCTTCCGGGCGCTGCTCCAGATAGGCGTCGACCTCGAGTCGGCGCGCGGCAGGCAGCTTGCCGTCGACGAAGGCGTGCAAGTCGGCTTCCGTGATGGGTAGGGTATTCATTTGACCACCTTCAAGGGTGCGATGTACGCTCTCCCTTCCATATTCGCGCGCATTTTTTCACGCGCGCGCGACAGGCGCGACATGACCGTACCGATGGGAATCTTGAGCGTTTGCGCGACGTCGTCGTAACTCATTTCTTCCAAGGCCACCAGCAGCAGGATTTCACGCTGTTCCTCTGGCAGCGCACGCAAGGCCGTTTCCATGTCGCGCAGTTCGAGTCCGCTTGAAGGACTGCCAGGTGCTAGTGCCATCGATGTCTCCTCGTTGAGCGCTTCCGTCGGCACTGAAGGCCGCCGCGCCTGGTCGATACGCACGTTGTGCATGATGCTGAACAACCATGCGCGCATATCGCTACCACCCTCCCATGACGCCAGTCTCCCCCATCCGCGCTCGACCGTGTCCTGCACCAGGTCGTCGGCGCCGGCCCGATCGCCGACCAATGCCCGCGCATAGCGGCGCAGACGGGGAATACAGGCCAGCAGCTGGTCGCGCGAATTGGGCATGGATGTCACTGGAGTATCGGTCGATTAATCAATAAGCTGCTGCGGTCAGTTTCGGATCGATCTGCCAGGTTTCGTTGACCAGCTTGCCATCGCGGTAGGTCAGCACATAGCGCACATTGACCTGTGCCTTGCCTTCGAACTGCACCTTGGCGACGATCGTCGCACCCTTTGGGTTCGCCGATTCCTCCAGAGCAAGCACAGTCACGCGCGCCGGCCCGACAGCCTTGCCGAACTTTTCCCAGGTGGCGCGAATGGCATCGGAACCGGCGTACATGCCGTCAAGCGGCCCGCCGACCCATGTCAGCTGGGCGTTGTCGGCATAGCCACGCATGATGACGGACGTGTCACCGGCGCCAATGGCGCTAAAGTGAATCTGCGCGGCATCGCTCATCGGGCTGGCGACAGCGCTGCCGATCGAAGCACTAGCGAGGATGACGGCGAAGATCGCTTGTTTCATGAAATTCTCCCTGGTTGGGTCAGTCGGACGGAAAAAACCGGTGTTATCGAGGTGAACGGATCTGCGGATGATTTATTCCATCTATTTCAAATTAATTTTCGCAGGCGTTTCGTCGCGCGCTATTTGGGAGAGGCGGATCATCGCTTCCAGCGCCAGAGATGCCTTTGTCTTGTACCGTTCGGGATGGCGCAACATGTAGAACGCGCGCTCCGGCAAGTCGATGTTTGCTTTCGCCAGCAAACCTGCCCGCAGATGCGAGGCTACTACCAGTTCCGACATGGCGGTGGCGAACTTGCCGGCCATCACAGCGGAGCGGACCGCTTCGTTGGACGGCAATGTGAGTGCGATATCGAGTGCATCGAAGTCGACATGCATCGCCTGAAGTGCGCACTCGAGCGCCGAGCGCGTGCCGGACCCCTTTTCGCGCAAGATCCACTGTGCCTCAAGAAGATCCGCGTGCAGCAGCCTCCTCCCTGAAGCCCATGGATGGTGCGCTGCGACTACAGCGACGATCTGGTCGGATGCGATGGCATCGACCGATAGTGTCGGCTCGTCGATGACGCCCTCGACAAAGCCAAGGTCGGCGCCCCCCTGAAGCACTGCTTGGGCGACATTATGGGTGTTATCGATGGTCACGCTCAGTGCGATCGCCGGATGCGCTTGGCGAAATTGCACGAGGTACTCGGGTAGCCAATAGCTGGCGATAGTCTGACTCGCATGAATGGTCAGCGTGCCACGTTTCATTCCACCCAGCTCGGCCAATGTCAGTTCGGCGGCGCGCGCGCTGGCGATCGTGCGGCGTGCTTCTATCAGGAAAATACGGCCCGCTTCGCTGATCTCGATGCCGCGGCCGACGCGATTGAATAGGGCAGTACCATAGCGTTCTTCCAGCACCTTGATCGAAGCACTTACCGCTGAAGGGGTGAGCGCCAACACTGCGGCGGCCTGGGTCAAATGCTGTCGCTCGGCGACTTCAACAAAAATCCGCAATTGTTCTAGTGTCATCTGATTGTTCAATTCTATTGAACGATATATTCGATATTGTAAGATGGACATAACAATCTGTCGACTTGATAATCGTTCTATTGAATTCGAGAATCAGGAGCGGCAAATGGTCAAGCAACCACTAAAACTCGTTCGCAACGCGCTGCCAGGCTTGGCACTTTGCGCTGTGGTTACTGCGATAGCTTACGCAATGGAAAACATCGAAAGCGCTTTATTTGGCCACGCATGGCTCGAAAGCCTGGTGCTGGCCATTCTTCTAGGCACCGCCGTGCGGACGGTGCATCGGCTCGATACTCGCTTCGAAGACGGCATCCAAGTCGGTGCGAAATTATTGCTGGAAATCGCGGTCGTGCTGCTGGGCGCTTCGGTCAGCGCCGGTGCGCTGCTCGAAAACGGCATCGGTCTGATGAGCGGCATCGCGGCAGTGGTCGCCATCGCGATTGCGCTCAGCTTTGCCCTTGGCCGTGCTTTTGGTCTGCCGCGCAAGATGGCCATCTTGATTGCCTGCGGCAATTCGATTTGCGGTAACTCTGCCATTGCCGCGGTGGCCCCGGTTATCGATGCGGATGGAAAGGACGTCGCTGCGGCGATCGCCTTCACTGCCGTGCTTGGCGTTGTCGTGGTGCTGGTGCTGCCACTAATGGTGTCACTGTTGTCGTTTTCACCAACGCAGTTCGGTGTCTTTGCCGGGCTGACCGTCTACGCGGTGCCCCAGGTGCTGGCCGCGACCTCATCGATATCGCTTAGCAGCGTCCACATCGGCACCCTGGTGAAACTGGTGCGGGTGCTGATGCTGGGCCCAGTCGTGCTGGTACTGTCGCTGATTGGTCGGCGCGAAGGTGGTCGTCGTCCTGCGCTGTCCCATATGGTCCCGTGGTTCATCGTCGGCTTTTTGCTACTGCTGACCTTGCGCTCGTTCGGCGCCATTCCAGAGGCGGCAATTGCGCCGATGCACGTGACGGCGAATTTTCTCACCATTATGTCGATGGCCGCACTCGGACTCGGCGTCGATGCGCGCTCAGTCATGCGGGCCGGTTGCCGGGTCGCCGCAGTTGTCGTGTTGTCGCTGCTGGCGTTGGCAGTCATCAGTTTTTTCCTGATAAAAATGCTCGGCATCGTTTGAAGCACTGCCCGATTAGCGGCTACCGTTAGAAATCGAGGATCTGTATTTTTTTAATACGAGAAACTTGGTGGTATTGCAGAAAGTTACAGTCTGATACGCTTGGCAAGCAGTCGCGCAATGCGCTTGCCAGAGCGGTCTTGATTCATCGCTTAGGTGATATGTGCGACCGCGGCTTAAACCTGGTGACGGGCGCCATCGTTCTTTGGCATGCGGTGTTTCTGGAGCGGGCGACACAGGTTGCGCGCGGTCCTGGCAGCACCCCGACGCCAGTATGCTGCAGTTTCGTGTCCTCGTTGGCCTGGGAGCACATCTACGGGACCGGATATTACATTTGAAGGAAGAGCAAGAAGGTTGATGAGAAAAATATCGGCCGCTGCGGACTTCAAGAATCGGTAACAGGGCTTAGCGCCCGATTTTTTCCGTTTTCCCTATTCTCCCCAGGTAAGCCGCGGACGTCGACTCGGCACCCGGCAGGACCGTCTCCTGCACCCACTGGCTCAGGTCGGAGTGACCAATCCCTCCGTCGAAGACCGCGACCTTGAGCGACGTGTCGATCGCCGGCAGAGCAGGCAGGGCAGGGGCCGCAATGCTCGATGCGCGCATTTCCCTTCCACCGATACGTAGTGAGGGCATGACCCGAACGGCGCGGACGAACTGAAATGCGGACAAGCCATGTGCTTTTGACGCCGGCAGGCGTACCGGAACAAAGGTCAGTCCGGAAACGATCAACGCACGCGCGATATCGGCCACCCCGCCAAGCGATTCGGCGTAGCGGGCAAATGCCTTGACGATGTCGCCGTCTTGCGCCGACGCGTGAAGCACTACCTCAAGGGTTGGGCGATTCGAGATCGTCTCGTCGACATAATTCTTGTCGGAAGCTGCGAATGGCTGCACCAATTCGAAGCGGCAAAACGCCTTCTGGTGCGTCTGTGGGATCCTGGTGGAAAACAGCATGTCGGCCAAACGGCGGAAGGCGTCGTCCGAGCCAGCCA
Organism: Massilia phyllostachyos; assembly: GCF_021044825.1. GTDB lineage: Bacteria > Pseudomonadota > Gammaproteobacteria > Burkholderiales > Burkholderiaceae_D > Telluria > Telluria phyllostachyos. The sequence continues at coordinate 843,066 of NZ_JAJNOC010000002.1, forward strand.
CGTACAGCGCGGCCGTGAAGAGCGATTCGCCACTGCGCTGTCGACTGCTGGCGACATTGCGTGGCACGACGTAGGCCGAGCGGCTGCCGACGCAACGCAGACCGCTCGCCTTCAGGAGGCCGTTAGGATGATGTGTCTTGGCCAGGAAGGCGGGATGGAGCGTGAACCTGGCAACGGACTCACCGCGGGGCTTGATGATGGCTGGCTGCGCCTGTTGCTCCTGCATGAGCCGCCCGAGCTGCTTGCCCAGCGACTCACGCTGCTCCGCGATGTTATACGGGTACTTTTTGTCACCCGAGCCGCGATTGAGCTTGAATGGCTGCGTCAGTGTTTCGCCATATCCCAAGATGATGTTCGTTGCCGCCATGCTTAATTACTCCCCGAGGTAACGTTTGATGACACTGCCGACTGTTGGATGAGTTTTGCCCATGCTTGTGGCAATTTCCCGGCGCGAGTGGCCAGCCAGGTACATGAGCAACATCTCGCCTTCCTGGGGCTTGGCCATATTCCCCTTGCTCATTCGTAGACGCACGGCGTTCTTGACCAGGGTAGGCACGAGGTCGGCTTTTTCCAGCAATGCCGTCTTGCGCGCGGAGTTCACCAGCTGGCCAATCCCGCTGAACGATTCACCGTGGAGCAGCGCAGCGAGGTTTTTGCGGACCTTCTCTTCCATGGGCAGATCGGCCAAGTAGGTTTCGATAAGCTCGGCGGAGGGTGGCTCAAACTGGATAACGTGGTCAAAGCGGCGCCAGACCGCGGGGTCGAGCAATTCTCCGTGATTGGTAGCGGCAATGAGCAGGGCGTTGGCCGGCCAGTCATCCAGGGCCTGCAGCAGCACGTTAACCAGGCGCTTCAATTCGCCGACATCGGTGTCATCGTCTCGGCGCTTGGCAATCGCGTCAAATTCGTCGAGCAGCAACACGCAGGGCCGGGACATGGCGTGGTCGAACACGGCGCGCACGTTGTTCCCGGTCTTTCCAAGGAAGCTGCTCATGACCGTCGCAAGGTTCAGGGTAAGCAAGGGGAGCTTGAGCTCCTGGGCAAGCCAGTACGCAGCCAAGGTCTTGCCGACGCCAGGCTGGCCACAAAACAGCAGCATGCGAGCCGGAGCCAGTCCTTCCTGGATTAGCACGTCGAGGCTGCGCCATTCCTTGAGCACATCGTCGAGTACATCCTGCACGGTACCGTTAAACACCGGCCTTTTCGGTACGACGACTGGAAAGATGGTCTCGACCAATTCCATGCGAGAGTCGGCGTCGACTGGCGCCGGCACGAAGTCGCCCGCACCACGCATGACGTTTTCGGCTGAGAGGAACTGTGCAATTTCCTGCGCCAGGGGTAGATCGGTGTGTTTGAGCTTGGTCGCGAACCGACCGACAGCGAGCGCGAATGCGCTACGCGAGCCGGTCATGCCGGACTGAATAACACTAACAAGCTCTTTTCGCGGGAAGCTTTCCACGAGAATCCTTTAAAAACAATCAGATATCGAAACTGGTAAATTCTTTGATGTTGATTTTAACTGAACTTTACCGCTTCAGCTACTGATATCACTGGGGACCTGAAGAAAGGACGATGGCCTGTGGAGCGCGTGCACAGTAATCCGACATAATGGCAATAATGTCAGAATTCCGGGGCAGGGCGCCGGCATCGCAACGGTTTACGTAGTATTACCAAACACCTCCGGAGGACGTCATGCTCGACAACGCTCAGCTTACGAATGCCATGCAGGCCGACATCGACGCCCTGCGCGAACGGTTTCCCCGTACCGCGGATCTGTATCGCGAGGCGTGCGGCGTCATGTTCTTCAGGTATGGACTGACGCCGACAACGAACGCGCTCTACCAGCTCGTTCGCAAGGGAAGCATGTCAGTGCCTGCAGAAGCATTGAGGCGGTTCTGGAGCGAACTGCGAGAACGAGCCAGGGTCGACCTGCAACACGCGGACTTGCCGGACCAGGTCAAGCAGTCAGCCGGTCAGCTGGTCGGGGAGATCTGGTCGTTGGCCCGCCAGGCAGCTGACGAGTCGATCGCGGCCCTGCGGCAGAGCACGGCGGCCGAGCGCGACGCGGCCCTGACTGAGAAAGCCGCCCTGGAGAAGCAAGCTGCCGAACTCTTATTGCAGCTCGAGGACGCCCGCACCCGGATCGCATCGGCTGAGGCGGCCGTTGCGCAACAGCGAGAAGAACTTAGCGCCGGCGCGGCAATCGAGCGGGAGACGCAGGCGAGGTTGGCCGAATCCCGGACAGAAATCGAGCGGCTGCAAGGCCTGATCGAGTCAATGTCCGCGGCACACGCGACTGAGATCGACAAGATAACGGGGCGCGTTGTTCAAGCAGAACAACGCTATGTCGACCTGGAAAAACGCACGCTCGTTGACCTGGACCGCGAGCGAACGGCCGCGTCCAAACTACAAAAGCAACTCGATGCGGAGCGCAAGGCCTCTGCCTCCCGGCTTGAAGAGCTGCAGGGCCAGGTTCAGGCGTCTCAATTGCAGCTTGCAAGACAAAGCCGGGAGCTTGGCGGCTATGTGGCCAAGGCCGAACTATTCTCGGACGAACGCGACCGAGCGGCCCGGCAGGCTGCGGAATGCGCACTCCGGAGTGCAGAGCTTGGCAGCGAGCTTGCCGCCGAACGCGCCAAGGTAGCCGAGCTTCGCGGGCAGCTCGAGCGAAAAGCGCCGGAATCGGCATCAGTTAGCCAGGCGTCGAGTCCGACACGGGCAGGCCCTCGCCGTCGGAGACCTGCGCGGAACAAGCCAGGCGAATAGGGTAGGCAGGACGCTAGCGGCCCAAGTCCGACACGCCGCTCAGCTGCCTGCAGCTGACTGACTCGTCCGTCGTAAACGAACGTCCAAAGCGATGTCGGATCCACATATACCTGTCCATGTTCAGGTACGTCAAGTCAAGCGCACGAGCTCCAGCCTTATTGAGTTCGGCAACTTCCGCAAAAGCGAGCTGCTCCAGCTGAGAAAATACCGATTCCGGCAACAGGTACAGGCCCATCAAGTGCTCTTTAACCTGGCGATACAACGCAGGGTTCCGCAGCGCATAACCGATGTGCTTGCCTAGGTGGCACAAGTGGCACAGGGCCCTTAGCCGAACCAGCTTCATGACGTGCCGTCCGCCGGTGTCCCCGGGACCAGGCGGCAAGTACCTCCATACCTCGTGGCACTCCAGTTGTAGGGTGCTTCCGCATTCTCGGCACCGCTTGCCGTCGCCCTCGATCGTCATTTTGCGCAACAGCCGCCAGACGTCATTCGGGAGGACCGCCCGCACACACTTGCGGTGCATGACCTGGGGAATCAGTTCGAACACCAGCGCGCGCCCGGCGGCGGTATCTTCTGCGCGTCCGTCCTCGAGCCGGGCGGACGACTGGAGAATCAGCCCAGGCACGCCCCGAATGAGTGGTCCGCGATGAGTTTCGTTCGCTTCAGCCATGTCGACCCTCCGAAGAAAAGTGCGATGACGCATCGACCTGGACAGGCGCCGGCCCCGTCGTGACTGTAGGGAGGCCAAAGCATTCTTAACCGCCATCGCAGCTTCGTTTCGACGTCGCGCAGACGTGGGGGGAGGCACGGTTAAGGAGAGTCAATGCGCCGTGCCATGTCTTGGCAGCTAGGCGCAGATCCACTGGATTGGTTTCAGCACGACGAGCCAGAAGAGCAAAAAATGTTCATAAACCTGGCGCCCGGCAGAAGTCGTGACGCAATGCTTGAACGGCAGCTCTCACCGGAAAAACCACCAGAGGAATTAAGCCTGGTCTGGCGGGACGATGGTGATCTGCAGATTTTGCGGGCAGGTTGAACGAAGCACAGACCCTGAAAGATTAGACGGATGAATAAAACTATATACAAAGTGACACGCCGACTGGCGCCAGCGCTGACCGTTGTGTACCGCGCCATGCAGATCGTAAAGTTGCTGATTAGCTGGTGAAGGGCCAAACAGAACAGGTCCCAACACCGCACGAAGACGCGCAACCTCAGCGGGGCCTCAGGCAATCCGGCGGAACGAAATCGCGACTATCGCTGGCCCGCACATCAAAAGCGTACAGTTCGGCGCGACAACTCATGCCGTACCAATAGCTGAGAATCTGGCGAAACCGTTGTACCTAAAGGTAGTGGCGTTGGGAGTGGTCCGTGAAGATGTACCTAAACCTATAGACCCGGCGTTAAAAAAGGGCCTTTTACGCCGAGTCGCCATGTTTAGGTACGTTGAGTATGGGGTTTTAGGTACGAGCGCTGCTAAATTAGGATGAAGTTGCAGTATCTATAGACATAGCTTGAAGAAGCTTAAAGTACGCATAATCTATATTATGTTAAATCCGATCTGCCGAGCCCAACCCGACAAGCTCCCTACCGCACGACTCCACCGTCACCAAAGAAAAAAGCCGCAGGCTCCCACCCGCGGCTTCTCCCAGCTACAAGCTCAGCAACTCAAGCTCAGAACTTGTTGTTGTACTCCACCGTAAAGCGCCCATACCGCGGCGTCTGGGTCGACAACACCCGGTGGTAGCTGTCCAGCAGCGTCGCGGTCGAGCCGCTGTTCAGCTGTTCCGAGATCGACTGGACGGTCTGGCGGTTCATCACGTTGAACACGTCCAGCTTCACCGACAGCCCCGGCACGAACGACGGCATGTAGGCCAGGTTCAGGTCCAGGCGCGTGGTCCACGGCAGACGGCCTTCGGAACCGCGCGGCGCCGGGCGGCCGAAGCACGTGTCGTAGTACGAGCCGTAGCTGTGCGCCGCCGGCACGGTCGGGTCCGAGCCGAGGCAGTTCTTCGGACGGCCAGATTGCGCCAGCAGGTTGCCGCCGGCCATCCACTCGGGCGTGATCTGGTAGAAGCCGAAGGCCTTCAGCTGGTGGGTGCGGTCGTTCGGGAGCGGGCCGTATTTGCCGCGCATCAGCTCGGGCTTGTCCCAGCTGACCGTGTGCGAGACGTCGAGCTGGCCGATGTCCGACTGGGTCTGCCCTTCCGTATTGCCGTAGTTCTTCGACCAGGTGTAGTTCACGCGGGCGTACCAGCCATTGCGGAACGGGTGCTCGAGGAACAGGTCGACCGCCTTGTAGGTGCGCTTGGCCTCGTCGAAGCCGAGGTCGGCCTTGCTGAGCTTGACTTCAGTCAGGTTGGTGCCGGAGTTGGCGAAGTCGACCAGGAAGGTGTTGTCCTCGCCCGGGTTGAAGGCGGCGCAGCCGAAGCCGGTCCATTTCGAGGTGTTCACCGTCGGATTGCGCGCCAGCCAGGCCTTGAACGGGCGGTCGTCGCACATGTCGTCGATGGTCGAGCGCAGCGTGCGGTAGGTCGCGCGGGCGCCGAAGGTGATGTCCGGCGTGAACGCACGTTCGAAGCCCAGCGTGATCTCGTCCTGGTAGGTCGGGTCGAGGTCTTTCGCGGCGACCGTGCTCGGATGCTTGGTCTGGAAATACTCGTTGTTGGTCGAGAACGGCGCCGGCGCCAGCGGCACCAGGCCTTGCGGCGCGCCGGTCGCCGGGTCCACGCCGGTATAGGTGAAGGACTGGGTGGTAAACAGCGAGCGCGAGGCGCCGCGCACCGAGATATTGGTCGGCACCTGCACGAAGTAGCGGCCGGCGGTGCCGAACACCTTCATGCTGGCGTCGCCGTTGACGTCCCAGGAGGCCGAGAAGCGCGGCGCGATCTGGTCCTTGATGTCCATGAATTTCTGCTTCTCGCCGTTGCGGTTCTCGAACTGCTCGTTGCGCACGCCGAGGGTCAGGATCAGGTTCTTGGTGGCCTGCCAGCGGTCCTCGATGTACTGCGCGGACTGGTCCGAGTAGGCGTCGGTGATCGAGGTGAACTTGGTCTCGGTCACGTAGTAGCCTTGCAGGCCGTAGCCGCCGCCGCTGGCCGGGGCCACGACCACGTTCTGCAGCGGGATCGGCGTGGTCGGCGACTGTGCGCTGCGCGCGTAGGTCCACAGGCCGCCGCCGGCGCGGTACACGCCCGCGTCCTCGGAGCTGAGCCGGTTCTCGTCGAGACCGGCGCGGATCGTGTGGTTGCCGAGCTTGTACTCGAGGTCCAGGCGCGCCGATTCGACGGTGTCGCGTCCGCCCGTCACCGGCACGTTGCCGCTGACCGGGTTGGGGTTGACGTAGTTGGCGGCGATGGCCGGCACGCGCGCGGCCACGGTGGACGACACCTGGTACACGTTCGGGTTCACGCCGGCATAGGTGCCGTAGGTGTTCTCGTGCTTGGTGGTCGAGCGGCCGTACAGCGCGGTGATTGTCAGGTCGTCGGTGATGTTGCCGGTGTACTTGGCGATGTTGACGATGCCGCCGACCGGGGTCTCGCCCGAGAAGTTCTTGTAGTGCTCGCTCGCGCCGGTCACGCCGTTGCGGGCGCGGGTCTCGTAGTTGTAGCCGGACAGGTACTTGTCCTTCTTCGAGGTGTCGCCGAACCCGGTGTACTCGAGACGGTGGTTGTCGTTGATGTTCCAGTCGAGCTTGACCAGGTAGCGAGTGGTGTCGGTTTCCGAATCTTCCCAGCCGCGGATGCCGGCCGAGGTGTTGGTGCGCAGGCCGTTGACGGCGTTGGTGCCCGAGAAGTCGGTGCGCGACTGTTCCACCGAGCCGAAGAAGAACAGCTTGTCCTGGATCAGCGGGCCGCCCACGCTCAGGCCCAGCAGCTTGCGGTCGGTCTCGTTGTCCGAGCGGCGGCGGTACAGGGTGCCGTCGGTGGCGGCGGTGTTGGTGGCGCCCACGCGCGGGTAATAGATGTCGACCTGGCTGGCCGCCAGCTTCTTCGGCTCCCACTGGGCGATGCCGCCCACTTCCCAGCGGTTGGTGCCGCTCTTGGTCGTGATGTTGGCCACGCCGCCGACCGAGCGGCCGAATTCGGCGCCGAAGCCGCCGGTCAGGATCTGGGCCTGGCCGATCGCGCCGTACGGCAATTCCATGTAGCCGAGCTGGGTCAGCGGGTTGGTGACCGGGAAGCCGTTGACGTAATAGGAGTTCTCGGACACGGCGCCGCCGCCGAAGCTGTTGGCGCCGTTCGGGTAGCGGCTGTCGCCCTGGGTCGTGTTCGGTGCGATCAGGATGATCGACTCGACGTTGCGGGCGATCGGCAGGTTCTGCAGCTGCTGCGCGGTGAAGATGGCGCCGTTGTTGGTGTTGCTGACGTCGATCGCGCGGCGGCGGCCGACCACCTGCACCTGCTGGGTCGTGAACATGGCTTCGGCGCCCTGGCCGATCAGGACCTCGACTTCGCGGGTCTGCACCACTGCGCCGTTACGCACCAGCTGCACCGAATAGCGGCCCGGCGGCAGCGAGGTGGCCAGGAAGCGGCCGTTGCTCTCGACCGTCGTGGTGCGGCGCAATTTGGTGTCGAGGTTCTCGATGACGACCGTCGCGCCGGCCGGGCTTTCGACCGCGCCATAGACGTTACCGGTGGTGTTCGATTGCGCCAGTACCGTCGAACTCATTCCCAGAGTCAGTGCGGTTGCACCGAATGCGAGGACGAGCGAACGGGCCAGTTTCGTTTTCACTGCCATGAACAATCTCCTATTGACCATTATCTGCCACCGTGTGTGGCGGGCTGATGTTCCTCGCGGCGCAAGCGGGTCTTGCGGGCCTGCCCGACCGTGGGGAGCCAATAGATTCTATTTAGTAAAGACGCGCGCGTGAGCTCGGTCATGCAAAATGGATATGCACGCTTTACAGGCGCGCGGAGCATGGAACACGTAAATTTGCGTAAATATCGAGGAGATATGAACCGATCTCACACGTGATCGCCGAACATGCTGTATTGACGTTTGGGTCAGCTAAACAATTTAGATTTGAAACTGTTGTGCCGCTACAACTTATAATGCGCAGCGCGCCGTCGCGCTCCATCGCTTGGCAGAGAGCGGGAGCGCTAAGGAGCGGAGCACCACAGTACCGCGGACGCATCGTCCGCCGCCTTCACCACCGGAGCGGCGCCGGCCCTGGCTGCCGTTTCGTAGCGGCGCAATTCGTCGAGCGCAGCCTGCAGGCCGTGCTCCGTACAGAGCGCGAAGAGGCTTTCGGGTGTATGCAAACCGTAGGTGTCGACCAGGCGGAAGAAGCCGTCGCTCATGACCAGCACCGACGCGCCGGCCGGGGCCTCGACCGTGTAGCGGCGCGGACCGAAGCCGCCTTTCGGCCGCAGGCACAGGGCATTGGTGTGCGCCGTCGTGTTCTGGAAGACGCGGCGTTCGCGCAGCATCGGCAGCAGGCGCGCCATCCGATCGGCCGGATCGTCGATGCCCGCGGCGCTCAGGCGCGCGACCTCGGCGCGCACGATCGCTTCCTGCGAATTGACGAAGGGATCGAGATCGCGCACCACGCCGTCCGGACCGCGCATCAGGATCGTGCAGTCGCCGAGGCAGTACAGGTCGAGCCGGTGGCCGCCGTCCAGTGGACGCACCCGCACCCAGCTCAGGGCCGCGATCGGCCATGCATACAACGGAATCTGCCGTCCCGCGACGTGTTCATCGAACGTTAGGCTGACTGCAGCAACCGACTGCTCGACAGCCTCGTCCTGCGCCATGCCGGCGCCGACCGCGGCGCCCAGCGCTTCCGCAAAACGGGACACGAACCAGCACACGTCGCCCTGGACGGGGTCGATGTAATCGCGCTCGGCGACCGAGGTGGCGCCATCGAGCACGATGAGATCGGTGCCGTGGGTCGTTTGCATGGCGCCGGCCCAGTCTTCGTTATGATGCGCCGTGGCGCCGGACGTAAGTGCTTCGAGATGCATGGGTGTTCTTGAGGAGAGGTGTCGGATGGGGCGTTATCATACATACCCGGCGCACGATCTCGAACTCGACATTATATATGCTAATGTCGATTGAAATTTGGCATGATCATTCTGCTAGTTCGCCACTAATAGTAAATATATTCTCGCACTTGCGGCGTCTTTTCCCGTTGGGTCCGGCAAGCTAGAATCTGGACCATTTGCCAACCCGTTCCCATCGCATGCAGCGTTATCTCCCCGTCACGCCCAAGGGCCGCATCGTCCTCTTCATCGCCGTCCTCTGGCTGGCCGCCCTCGCCCTCACCCGTCCCAACAAGGGCGGCGACTTCCAGGAATACGCGCTGATGGCGATCGCTTTCTCCAGCCACGGGAGCCCGGACATCCGGCCGCAGGACATCACGATCTCCGAACGCCTCTCCCCCGAGGTCGGCTTCGTCGAGGTCCACCGCCGGCTGCGCGCCGGGATCGCGCGGGGCGACAAATGGCCCTTCCCCGGCTTCGTCGCCGGCCAGCATGGCGGCCATTATGCGATCCACTTCTTCGCCTATTCCGCGCTGGCCGCGCTCCCCTTCAAGCTGCTGGATGCGATCGGCGCCCCACCCTTCAAGGCCTTCCAGATCGTGAACCTGGCGGCGCTGACGATTCTCGTGCTGGCCCTGTACCGCTTCAGCGCCTCGGTCAAACGTACGGTGTTCGCCACCCTGTTCTTCCTGTTCTCCGGCGGCTTGCTGTATTCGAACTGGTGCAGTCCCGAGTTCATGACGGCCAGCGCCCTGCTCGCCGCGATGGTCTACTCGATCATCAATCGCCCCTACCTGGCCGCCGTGCTGGCCGGCGTGGCGGCGATGCAGAATCCGCCGCTGCTGTTCTTCTCGATGTTCGCGCCCCTGATCCGCATCGCCTGGGTGCGCGCCGACGAGGATCTGGCGTGGTCCGCAGCATTGCGCCGCGTCGTCACGCGCCACACGGTGCTGGCGTCCATCCTGCAGGCGGCGCTGGCCGCCGTGCCGGTGGCCTACAGCTACACCACCTGGGGCGTGCCAAGCATCATCGCGGCCCTGGCGACCTATCCGCCATTTATCACGCCGCTGCGCCTGGTCTCGTTCTATTTCGACCTGAACCAGGGCATGATCGTGGCCTTCCCGGTGGCGATGCTGCTGGTTGTGGCCCAGCTGTTCGCGCGCAATGCGCGGCGCTGGCTGCCGCACACGCTGCTCGCGCTCCTGTTCAGCGTGGCACTGGCGATCCCTTCGCTGTCGACGGTCAACTGGAATTCCGGCGCCGCCGGCGTGATGCGCTACGCCTTCTGGGGCGCGATGCCGCTGATGTACCTGGCGCTCGGCTGGATGCACCGCGTGCCGCGCTGGCCGTTGGCGCTGCTGCTGGCCATGCTGCTGGTCCAGGCCGGCCTGGTGAAGTATGCGCGCAGCTACAGGCACGAGACCATGAGCCCGGCCGCGACGTTCATGCTGGAGCGCTTCCCTGCCCTCTACGAACCGGAGCCGGAAATCTTCTTCGAGCGGCTCACGCAGCAGGACGGCTCGATGCGCCCGGACCGGGTGGTCGCGTATCCGAACCTGAAGCATCCGAAGAAAATCCTGTTCAATCACGAAAGCGCGGCGGCGCACGCACTGCTGTGCGGGCCGGGCGGCCGGGTCGTGCCGGGCGATGCGCGCATCCATCCGCTCGGCTGGCGCTACATCGACGGGCCGCCGGTGTGCGCGCCTGCGGCGACGCCGTGAACGCGCGCACGGCTGGCGCGCGCACGGCTGGCGACCAGCCGTTTGCACGCACGCGCCGCAGCGGGTAAAAAGGCACATGCGAACTGATCACTCGAAAGGATGAGCATGGGTACTACCGTGAACAACACGACCGCGGAATCGACCAGGGTGCTGCTGGTCGGCGAAATGATGGACGGCAGCTTCGACGCCAGGGTGATGGCGGAGACCGACGTGCCGTACACGAAATACTGGGACAACGAGCTGGAGCAGCGCATCGTCTACCTGAACCCGGACCCGGACCAGCTCAAGGCGATCGTCGCGGCGCTGAACGAGCGCCGCCTGTCGCTGGACGACCTGCAGAACTTCGGGGGATCAAGCGGCGGCACCTCGGACTTGCCGATCTAATCTTCCGACGCAGGCAGCAGGCCGCCGCCCGAGCCGACGATCTCGTCGTGCCGCTCGTGGTCGCGTTTGTGCAGGTAGGCCGCGGTGGTGGCGATGTTGGCGTGGCCGGCCGTGTCCTGCAGGGTCTTCAGCTGCACCCCGCTGTTGGCGTGGTTGGTCAGCATGCTGTGGCGCAGCCAGTGGGTCGAGGCCTGGCGCAGGCTGGCGGCGCTATCGAAGTCGCCCTGCGCGTCGGCGCGCTCGGCCCCCGCCATGAACACCGCCTTCAGCGCTTCCGACGCCGCTTCGTCCGTAATGCGCACCGGTTCCTCGCGCCGGCTCGAGAGCACCAGCGGCGTGCGGTCGGCGCGGCCGGTTTGCGGCAGCAGGCCGAAGGCCTGGCGATAGCTGCGCAAGGCCTCCAGCATCGGCGGCGGCACCGGCAGGCGGCGCGGCTTGGCGCCCTTGCCCATCACGTCCAGCCACCAGCGGCCGTCGCCCTCGCTGTAGATCGCGCCCATGGCGGCGCCGACGATCTCGTTCAGGCGCGCCCCGGTTTGGGCAAAGGCGGTCAGGAGGAAGCGGTCGCGCTCGCGCCGGCGCAGCGCCGCCGGGGTGTCGGCGCCGCGCTGCGAGACCGCGTCGAGCGCGTACCCGATGGCTTGCGGCGTCAGGTAGCGCGTGATGCGGCTGCCCTGCGGCGCGCGCACGTTGCGCACCAGGCGCGCCAGGTTGCGGCGCAGGTAGCCGGTCTGCTCCGCGTAGCCGAGCAAACCCTTCACGGCGATCATGGCCTGGCGCCGGCTGGCATCCGACAGGGGACCCGAGAACGGCCGGTAGCGCGGATCGTTGCGTGGCCACTTGGTGCGGCTGATCCACTCCGGCGGCGGGTTGCGGATGAATTCGCGGTAGGCATGCAGGTCGGCCAGCGTCAGCTGCTGGAAGGTTTTCTTCGCCTCTTCGCGGCACCAGGTAAGGAAGCGGTACAGTTCCTTCTGGGTGTTGGCGATCGAGCGCGGGCTGAGTTCGCCGTGGCCGATGTACTCGCGGGCCAGCTCGGCGTCGCTCTGCGCACTGGTGACCGGTTCGTCGCCGATCGGCCGGTAGACGCCGGCGCCGCGCACGCTGGCGGCCGCGCGGTCGGCGCGCTCCTCGTCGAGGGGCGGGTCGAGGTCGATGGGCAGGAATATCGGCATGGAATCGAAAATACTGTATTGATATACAGTATATCATCCCGGTTTACCGGGAACCAAGCTAATGCGCTGTTTTTCCGGGACGAGGCGCGCGCGCTCCGCTGGCTCCCTGGCCGATAATGGATCGACACCACGACCAGGAGCCCCCATGAGCCATTCGAACCAGAACGATCCATCCACGACGCTCGGCGTCGGCGGCGCCACCAGCGGCCAGCAAGGCGCGACGCCAAGTCACGAAACCCAGCAGGAAACCGGCGGCGGCGGCGGCGATGGCCTGACCCGCAACCAGGCCGGCGAAACGGCGAACGCCCCGGACGGTGCGGCGCCTGGCGGCAGGCCGCACCCCGAGGCGCTAGATAGCGCGATGACCAACGTGGGCCGCGGCGCGCAGGACACCCGCCCCAACCAGGCGGATCCGGACGCGCAAACAGGTACCGGCCTGGGCACCCCGGAAACCGGCGGCAACCAGGACGCTTCCGACCTGCCGCCGCGGGGCTAGCGCTTCTTACATGCGGATGGTGCCGTGGTCGGCGTCGACGTCCGGCGTCGAGCCGGTGACGGCGGCCTTGGCCATCGCGAACATGCGCACCATCTTGCTGTCGTTCGAATCCCAGTACTCGGCCGCGTGCGGCAGCACGCGCACCAGGACCACGTGCTCGTCTTCCGGGCCGGCCGGGAACCAGGCCTGCACCATGGCGTTCCACAGCGCCTTGATCTGGGCGCGGTCGACCACGCGCTCGGCGGTGCCGCTCACCGACACATAGGTGCTGTCGTCGTTGTTGGCGAAGCTGACGTTGACTTCCGGCTCATGGGCGATGTTTTCCCACAGCTCGGTGGTGCTGCGGGTGTAGAACCACAGGCCGCCTTCCGCGTCGATCTGCTGGTTGGTCATCGGCTGGCTGACCAGGTGGCCGTTGGCGTCGCGGGTGGTGAACATGGCGAAGCGCATCGAGCCGATCTTGTCGGCCAGCAGCGCGGTGTGATTGTTATTCGTTGACATGGCATTCCTCCTTGTTGAGTCCAGGGCCGATGGTGGGCCCGGCTGCCTGCCGCGTCGGTGCGTCCGCGTACATTGGCCCGGCCTTGTCCCTGGGCGAGGAGCGCGCACTTCGGCTATAGTGATGCCTCTGTACAAATTGCGAAGCTGGCACCTCCATGAAATTTGACGTCGCTATTGTCGGCAGTGGCCTGGCCGGCCTGTCGGTGGCCCTGCACCTGGCGCAGACGCGCACGGTTGCGATCATCTCGAAGCGCGAACTGCTCGACGGCGCAAGCAACTGGGCGCAGGGCGGTATCGCCGCCGTGCTCGACTCCGGCGACAGCCACGACCAGCACATCGCCGATACCCTGGTGGCCGGCGCCGGCCTGTGCGACGAAGCGGCCACCCGCTACATCGTCGAGCATGGCCGCGAGGCGATCGAATGGCTGATCGAACAGGGCGTGCCCTTCACCCGCGACGCCTCGGCCGAACTCGGTTTCCACTTGACCCGCGAGGGCGGCCACAGCCAGCGCCGCATCATCCACGCGGCCGACGCCACCGGCCACGCGGTGCAGGTGACCCTGGAGCAGAAGGTCCGTGCCCACCCGAACATCACGCTGTTCGAACACCACTGCGCGATCGATGTCATCACCTCCGACAAGCTGACCGGCAAGGGCGTCCATGGCGGCGCGCCGCACCTGGTGGGCCAGCCGCGCTGCTACGGCCTGTACGTGCAGGACGAACGCAACGGCAAGGTGCTGACCTTCGAGGCCGAGCACACCGTGCTGGCCACCGGCGGCGCCGGCAAGGTCTACCTGTACACCACCAATCCCGACACCGCCACCGGCGACGGCATCGCGATGGCCTGGCGCGCCGGCTGCCGCGTGTCGAACATGGAATTCATCCAGTTCCACCCGACCTGCCTCTACCACCCCTACGCGAAATCCTTCCTGATCACCGAGGCGATCCGCGGCGAAGGCGGCCTGCTGAAACTGCCGCCGGAAGCCGGCCCGGCCGCCGGCACGCGCTTCATGCTGGCCCACGACGAGCGCGGCGAACTCGCGCCGCGCGACGTGGTGGCGCGCGCCATCGACTTCGAGATGAAGAAGCGCGGCCTCGACTACGTCCATCTCGACATCAGCCATCAGAGCCCGGAATTCCTGATGGAGCACTTCCCGACCATTTACGCGCGCTGCCTGGAGCTCGGGATCGACATCACCGAGGAGCCGATTCCGGTGGTGCCGGCGGTGCACTTTACCTGCGGCGGCATCGTGACGGACCTGACCGGCCGCACCGACATTCCGGGCCTGTACGCGGTCGGCGAAACGGCCTGCACCGGCCTGCACGGCGCCAACCGCCTGGCCAGCAATTCGCTGCTCGAGTGCGTCGTCATCGGCCGCGCCTGCGCGCACCAGATCGCGGCGGCGCCGACGATCGAGAATCCGGTGCTGCCGCCCTGGGACGAAAGCCGCGTCACGAACGCCGACGAAGAAGTCGTCATCGCCCACAACTGGGACGAGCTGCGCCGCTTCATGTGGAACTACGTCGGCATCGTGCGCACCACCAAGCGCCTGGAACGGGCCCAGCACCGCATCAAGTTGCTGAAGGAAGAGATCGACGAGTACTACCGCAACTTCCGCATCACGCATGACCTGCTGGAGCTGCGCAACCTGGTCGAAGTCGCGTCCCTGATCGTGAACAGCGCACTGTCGCGCCATGAAAGCCGCGGGCTGCATTATTCGCGCGATTTCCCCGATACGCTGCCGAAAGCGCTGCCGAGTGTCCTGACGCCGGAACGCCGCTGACGCCCGGATTCCGGCCCGCTCCGCACGCACGTCGCACCGGACTGGGCGTCCCCGCTCGGCCGGTGCGACGGTCTTTCGGTCAGCAATACAAATCGCATCATGACACGCCCCACCCTCACCCCATCCACCGCCCTGCTCCTGAGCGTCCCGCCCCTGCTCTGGGCCGGCAACGCCATCGTCGGCCGCCTGGTGCGCGACGCCATGCCGCCGATGACGCTCAACCTGGTGCGCTGGGTGATCGCGCTGGCGGTGCTGGTCCCGCTGGGGCGCGCCGTGTTCAGCGACGGCAGCGGCGTGCTGGCCAACTGGCGCCGCTACGCCATGCTAGGCCTGCTGAGCGTCGGCCTGTACAACTCGCTGCAGTACCTGGCCCTGCAAAGCTCGACGCCGATCAACGTGACCCTGGTCGCCTCCGGCGTGCCGGTGTGGATGCTGCTGGTCGGCCGCCTCTTCTTCGGCGTGCCGGTCAGGCGCAGGCAGGTCGCCGGCGCGCTGCTGTCGATCGCCGGCGTGCTGGTGGTGCTGTGCCGCGGCGACGTGCACCAGCTGCTCGGCCTGCGCCTCGTGATCGGCGACCTGTACATGATCCTGGCGACCATCGCCTGGTCCTTCTACAGCTGGATGCTGATGCAGAAGAAGGACGCGCCCGGCCTGCGCGCCGACTGGGCCGCCTTCCTGCTGGCCCAGGTGGGCTACGGCGTGCTGTGGTCGAGTGTGCTGGCGGGCGGCGAGTGGGCGCTGCGCGACGTGCATATCACGTGGAGCTGGCAGCTGGCGGCGGCGCTGCTGTACGTCGCGATCGGGCCGGCGATCCTGGCGATGCGCTGCTGGGGCGCCGGCGTGCAGCGCGCGGGACCGAGCATCGGGTCCTTCTTCATCAACCTGACGCCGCTGTTCACGGCGCTGCTGTCGTCCGCCTTTCTCGGCGAGGCGCCGCACCTCTACCATGTGCTGGCCTTCGGCATGATCGTCGGCGGCATCGCGGTGTCGGCGCGCTGAAGCGTGTGTCGGGCTGGGGTCGGCGGTGATACGATCCCGGCACATGGAAAACGATTCTCCCCATCCCGATCCGGCCCTGGCACTGGCGGCCTTCCTGCAGCGGCACCAGCGCACCCTGGTGCTGACCGGCGCCGGTCTCTCGACCGCCTCCGGCATTCCCGACTACCGCGACCGTGACGGCACCCGGCGCGGCCGCGCCCCGATCCAGGGGCCGGAATTCCGCCGTTCCGAACTGATCCAGCGCCGCTACTGGGCGCGCAGCATGGTCGGCTACCCGATCATGGCCGGCGCCCGGCCGAATGCCGGCCACCGCGCCCTGGCCGCGCTGGGACGGCACGGCCATTTCGCCCACCTGCTGACCCAGAACGTCGACGGCCTGCACCAGGCCGCCGGCAGCCCGGACGTGCTCGAACTGCACGGCAATGTCCACGGCGTGGTCTGCATGCATTGCAAGGAACGGTTTGCGCGGTCCTTCATCCAGACCTTGCTCGAGGAAGCCAATCCCGAACTGGCCGATGCGCTGGCAGTGCCCCTGCCGGACGGCGACGCGGCGATCGAGCCCGACGCGCTGCTCGACTTCCACCTGCCGACCTGCATCCAATGCGGCGGCGCCTTGTCGCCGGATGTCGTATTCTTCGGCGATGGCATCCCCCCGGCGCGCACCGCGGACGCGCTCGCGCGGATGGAGGCGGCCGACGCCCTGCTGGTGGTGGGCTCGTCGCTGATGGTGTATTCGGGCTTTCGTTTCTGCCGCCTTGCCGCCGAGAAGGGCAAGCCGATCGCGGTGCTGAACCTGGGCCGGACCCGCGCGGACGATATGCTCGCGCTCAAACTGGAAGAGTCGGCCGAGCGGCTGCTGCCGCGCGTCGCCGGCCTGCTCCACGCGGAGGAGCCGGAGCAGTCACAGATACAACTCGACCACAGGGGAATATTGTGACCACACGCGCAACTACATCATCCGCCGGCCTCGTACTCGCGGGCATCGGCCTGGCTTCCTGGTCCTACGTCCGCGCCAAATCCCGCCAGGCGGAACGGGAACATCCGCCGCAAGGCAAGTTCGTCGAGGTCGACGGCGTGCGCCTGCACTATCTGGAGCGCGGCAGCGGCCCGGTCCTGGTGCTCCTGCACGGCAACGGTGTCTACACCGAGGATTTCGTCACCTCCGGCCTGCTCGACCGAGCCGCCGAACATTACGGCGTGATCGCCTTCGAGCGCCCCCGCGGCGACAACGGCGCTACCCGTGGCGAGTCTGACGGCAACGTCAGGCACTGCTGCCGGCATACTGCTGGTGGGAGGCGGGAAAGTCACGCCTGTCAGATACGAGCACGGTCAACAAGACGGTTCGGGGCAGGAAGAGGACGCTGAGCACCTTTGTTCACGTCTTTGATAGCAGATTGCCAGCCAGGTGGGCGAGCCGGTGCATGTGCGGACGCCGGAGGCGGAGGCGTTGGCGAGGGCTAGCGAGAGTGGGGTCTGAGAGTCGTCGGACCACCAACGCCACATTCACTCGTACTCTAAAGACCGTCGTACGCGCCGCTGGCGCCTACGACTTCCGGCGAAGGCCGGAACCCAAGTTCGTCGCATCACGTTGACCGGTGCACCCAAGCGCGTACGGACCGCATGGGAAACTGGATCCCAGCCTGCGCCGGGATGACGACTCAACGTGTAACGGTACGAAAAACGCTCAGCCTTTGAGTACGTACTTGATGACAATCCCCGCCGTAAGCGCAATGAAGATCACCAACGACAAGCCCCCATGCAGCATCGGCGTCCCGATCGACACCTGCGCCGTCCGCGGATCCATCTCCATCCGCATCGCCTTCCCGAACATCACCGGCCGCAGGAACCCGCGCACGCCCACCAGCAGCATGCCGATCCCGAAGCACAGATCAGCCGTGTTATTGGTCTGCACCCCATTCGACAAGGTCGGCAAGCCGAGCAGCAGCCCGAACACCAGCCACAGCATCCGCGCGCCGGTCGCGATCTTCACCCTGCTCCAGTCCATCATGCCGCCGCCCCGGTGATACGCAGCGAATAGTCGGTCGCCCGCACATCCTTGGTCAGGCTGCCGATCGAGATCCGGTCCACGCCAGTCTCGGCGATCGCACGCACCGTGTCCATATTGATCCCGCCCGACGCTTCCAGCAGCGCCCGGCCCGCGTTCACGCGCACCGCCTCACGCATCATGGCGAGGTCGAAGTTGTCGAGCAGGACCGACTTCACGCCGGCCGCCAGCGCCTCTTCCAGCTGGGCGATGGTCTCGACCTCGATCTGCACCGGCGCACCGGAGTTCAGGGCCTCGGCCGCCTGCAGCGCCTTGGTCACGCCACCGGCAGCGGCGATATGGTTTTCCTTGATCAGGATGCCGTCGTACAGCGCCATGCGCTGGTTCTTGCCGCCGCCGACGCGCACCGCGTATTTCTGCGCCTGGCGCAGGCCCGGCAGGGTCTTGCGGGTGTCGAGGATGGCAGCACTGGTGCCGGCGATGACGTCGACATAGCCGCGGGTGGCGGTGGCCACGCCCGACAGCAGCTGCATGAAGTTCAGCGCCGCGCGCTCGGCCGTCAGCAGCGAGCGCGGGTTCGCGACGATGGTGCAGACCACGGAATCGGCCGTCATCAGGTCGCCCTCGGCATACTGCCAGTCGATCTCGATGTCATGGTCGATCGCCAGCATCACGCCTTCGAACCAGGGCGCGCCGCACAGCACGGCCTGTTCGCGCACGATGACGCGGGCCTGCACGCGGGTGTCGTTTGGCACCAGCATGCCGGTCAGGTCGCCGGTGCCGACGTCTTCCAGCAGGGCCGCGAGGATGTTGGCTTCGAACGCGGCTTGCAGCTTCTCGTCGAATGCGCCTTGATCGGCGTGCGGATTGCGCAGGGTCGTCATGCGGGGCCTACTCCATTGAACAGTGGGGCATTCTGCTCGAGCGCGCCGCTCGGCAGTGCTTGCGCTTTTCTAGCGGCGGCGAAATCGAGCATGCGGTCGATCGCACGCTTGGCCTGGCGGCCGATCTCCGGATCGACGTGGACCTCGTTGGCGCCCGATTCGAGCACCTCGGCCAGGTTCTTCAGACCGTTCATCGCCATCCACGGGCAGTGCGCGCAGCTCTTGCAGGTGGCGCTGTTGCCGGCGGTCGGCGCTTCGATGAAGTGCTTGCCCGGCGCGGCGGCGCGCATCTTGTGCAGGATGCCGTTGTCGGTGGCGACGATGAAGGTGGTCGCCGGCAGGTTGACGGCGGCGTTGATCAGCTGGGTGGTGGAGCCGACCACGTCGGCCTGCGCCACCACGTTGCTCGGCGACTCCGGGTGCACCAGCACCTTCGCATCCGGGTGCTCGGTCCTCAAGAGATCGAGTTCGATGCCCTTGAATTCGTCGTGCACCAGGCAGGAACCCTGCCACAGCAGCATGTCGGCGCCGGTCTGCTTCTGGATCCAGGAACCCAGGTGACGGTCCGGGGCCCACAGGATCTTCTTGCCCTGCTCGTGCAGGTGCTTGACGATGTCCAGGCCGATCGACGAGGTCACCATCCAGTCGGCGCGCGCTTTCACGGCGGCGGAGGTATTCGCATACACGACCACGGTGCGGTCCGGGTGCTGGTCGCAGAAGGCCGCGAACTCGTCGGCCGGACAGCCCAGGTCGAGCGAGCAGGTGGCGTCCAGGTCCGGCATCAGGATGGTTTTTTCCGGGCTCAGGATCTTGGCCGATTCGCCCATGAAGCGCACGCCGGCCACGACCAGCGTTTGCGCCGGGTGGTCACGGCCGAAGCGCGCCATCTCCAGCGAGTCGGAGACGCAGCCGCCGGTTTCCTCGGCCAGGTCCTGCAGCTCGGCGTCGACGTAGTAGTGGGCGACCAGGACGGCGTTGCGTTCCTTCAGGAGGCGCTTGATGCGTTCCTTCAGCTCGGCTTTCTCCGTGGCGCTCGGGGTGGCGGGGACGCGGGCCCAGGCTTCGGCGGTGGCCGGGTTGATGGTGCAGGCTTCGCCGACCTGGGGGCGGTCGTATTCGTAGGTTTTGATGGGTGCGGTGATCATGTGGAAGGCCTCACGATGATTGTTGCCATATGAACGTCGCTCCCGCGCAGGCGGGAGCCCAATTTTGAAAGCGTTTCCACAATGCATGCAAAACTTGGATTCCCGCCTGCGCGGGAACGACGGGCCGCGGGTATCAGTCGATACCCTGGCTCTTCAGGTACTCTTCGTAGTTACCCTGGAAGTCGACGATCTCGTTCTCGCGGATCTCGAGGATGCGGGTCGCCAGCGAGGACACGAATTCGCGGTCGTGGGACACGAAGATCATGGTGCCGGCGTACTTGTCGAGGGCGATGTTGAGCGACTCGATCGATTCCATGTCCATGTGGTTGGTCGGCTCGTCCAGCAGCAGCACGTTGTGACGGCCCAGCATCAGCTTACCGTACATCATGCGGCCCTTCTCGCCGCCCGACAGCACCTTGACCGACTTCTTGACCTCGTCGCCGCCGAACAGCAGGCGGCCCAGGATCGAGCGCACGGCCTGGTCGTCGTCGCCTTCCTGGGTCCAGCGGCCCATCCAGTCGGTCAGGTTCTCGCCGCTGGCGAATTCCTCGGTCGGATCCTGCGGCATGTAGCCGACGTTGGCGTTCTCGGCCCACTTCACGCGGCCCTGGTCGGCCGCCAGGCCCGAGATGTCTTCGCCACCGATGCAGCGCAGCAGCGTGGTTTTACCAGCACCGTTGGCGCCGATGATCGCGATGCGCTCGCCCGCTTCGACCATGATCGAGAAGTTCTTGAAGAGCTGGCGGTCGTAGGCTTTCGACAGGCCCTCGGTCTCCACCGCCAGGCGGTGCAGCTTCTTCTCGCCTTCGAAGCGCACGAACGGGTAGGCGCGCGAGGACGGCTTGAATTCCTCGATCTTGATCTTGTCGATCTGCTTGGCGCGCGAGGTCGCCTGGCGCGCCTTGGATTTGTTGGCCGAGAAGCGGCGCACGAAGTCCTGCAGTTCCGCGACCTTCTCTTTCGCCTTGGCGTTGTTGGCCAGCTGCTGGTTGCGCGCCTGGGTCGAGGCCAGCATGTAGTCGTCGTAGTTGCCCGGGTAGACCTTCAGGGTGCCGTAGTCCATGTCGGCCACGTGGGTGCAGACCTGGTTCAGGAAGTGGCGATCGTGCGAGATGATGATCATCGTCGAGTTGCGCTGGTTGAGGATGTCCTCGAGCCAGCGGATCGTGTTGATGTCCAGGTTGTTGGTCGGTTCGTCGAGCAGCAGGATGTCCGGGTTCGAGAACAGGGCCTGGGCCAGCAGCACGCGCAGCTTCCAGCCCGGCGCCACGGCGCTCATCGGGCCCTGGTGCAACTCGCTCGCGATATCGAGGCCAAGCAGCAGCTCGCCGGCGCGCGCTTCGGCCGAGTAGCCGTCGTATTCGGCGACCTTGCCCTCCAGCTCGGCGGCCTTCATGTAGTCTTCGTCGGTCGCTTCCGGGTTGGCATAGATGGCGTCGCGCTCGGAGATGGCATTCCACAGCTCGGTGTGGCCCATCATGACGACGTCGAGCACGCGCACGTCCTCGTAGGCGAACTGGTCCTGGCGCAGCTTGCCCAGGCGCTCGCCCGGGTCGAGGCTGACGTTGCCGGCGGACGGTTCCAGGTCGCCGCCCAGGATCTTCATGAAGGTCGACTTGCCACAACCGTTAGCGCCGATCAGGCCGTAACGGTTGCCTTCGCCGAACTTGACGGAGATATTCTCGAACAGCGGCTTGGCGCCGAATTGCATCGTGATATTGGCTGTACTGAGCACTGTGTAAACCCTAAAGCGTGGATGTTGGTATAACCGCGCATTTTACCACTGTGGGCAGGATGGCGGGACAGCGGCTCAGGCGCAGCGGCCCGCGGCGGGTTTGAGGCTTACTGCATGGCCCGGCGCAGGGTCGGGTAATCCGACAGCAGCAGGCTGAAGCCCTCCTCGTTCGATTCCAGCTGGCCCTGGGCGCCGAAGGGAATCGTGACCCGCCTGGGGCCGTGGCCGAAGGTAAGTCCGGTGAGGACCGGCACCGGCAGGGTCTCGCGCAGGTGGGCGACCATGGCGTCGAAGTCGTAGCCATTGTCGTTCTTGCCCAGGGTGTAGCCGGAAAAGTCGCCCAGCAGGACGGCGCGCTGGCGCGCCAAGACGCCGGCCTGGTGCAGCTGCAGCAGCAGGCGCTCGATCCGGTAGGGGTGTTCGGCGATGTCTTCCAGGTAGAGGATGCCGCCGTCGACCTGCGGGAAGTACGGCGTGCCGAGCAGCGAGACGACCATCGCCAGGTTGCCGCCCCAGACCCTGCCCTGCACCGAAACGCGCGGGTTGCCGGGCGCGCACTCGGCGATGGTATGGGTCGGACCGGCCAGGCAGTGCCAGAATTGATCGAGCGTGAATGGCACCGGCTCGCGGGCGCCGAAATCGCCGGCCGCCATCGGCCCGGCGTAGCTGAGCGCACCGGTGCGGGCGAACAAGCCCATGTGGATGGCCGTGATGTCGGAAAAGCCGACGACCAGCTTGCCGCTGGCCGCGATGGCCTCGAAATCGAGGTGCGGCATCAGGCGCGTCACGCCGTAGCCGCCGCGCAGCGCCATGACGATCTGCACGTCGGGATCGGCAATCGCCGCGTCCAGCTGGGCCAGGCGGCCGGCGTCGGTGCCGCCGAAGCGCTGGTGGATGGCGTTGTGGTCGTAGTAGTTGCGCACCAGGCAGCCCTGGGCTTCGAGGCGGGAAACGGCGCGGTCGACCGCGCAGGGGTCGAGCGCCTGGCCGGCCGGGGCCACGATGGCGATGCCGATTTGTTGGGTGATCACTGTTTGAGGCTTATTGTTTGACGAATAAGCGGGGTGTTGAGTCCGGCAACATCTTACCTCTGGCATGGGCGTCGATCAAGGCGAGGAGCCGCTCGGCCAGCTGCGGCGGCAAATCGTGGCCCATGCCTTCGATGACTTCCAGCCGGGCGTCGGGGATGCGGCTGGCCGTGTCTTCGCCGCAAGCGAGCGGCACCAGCGGATCGTTGGCGCCGTGAATCACCAGTGCGGGCGCGGTGATGGTGCGTAGCAGCGCGCAACGGTCGCCCGAGGCGGCGATCGCCATCATCTGGCGCGCCACGCCGGAGGGGCAATAGCTGCGGCGCACGGAACGGGCGACCCGCTTGCGCAGCAGGCGTTCCGGGGTCGGGTAGGAGGGGCTGCCGATGGCGCGCATGACTTCCACGCCCAGGTCGATGATGCTGTCGATATTGCTGGGGTCCCGGGCGCGCCGCATCAGGAGCTTGCGGATCTTCTTTTCCGGCCCGGGCAGGCCGCGCCGGCAGGAGCTCGACATGATCGAGGTCAGGCTGAGGATGCGCTGCGGATACCGGGCCGCCAGGATCTGGGCGATCATGCCGCCCATCGAGACCCCGACCACGTGGGCGCGGGCGACGCCCAAGGCCGACAGCACGCCGATCGCGTCTTCGGCCATGTCGTCGAGGCCGTAGGCGGCGCGCAGCGGCCAGCCGAGTTTGGATTTGATCCAGGCCAGAGGCAGGTTGGGCACGCCGGCCTGCTCGAATTTGGTGGACAGGCCGCTGTCGCGGTTGTCGAAGCGGATCACGTAGAAGCCGAGTTCGACCAGCCCTTCGACGAATTCGTCGGGCCAGGCTGTCAACTGCATCCCAAGGCCATGTACCAGCAGCAACGGGACGGACTTGGGGTCGCCCAAGGTGTCGAAGGCAATGCGGATTCCGTTAGCGTTCAGCGTAGGCATGGGATCGGGGCGACTGGTTCGGTGCGCTCCAGGCGAGACGCGAAACCAGCATACCACTTTCGCCAGGGCGGGGGCGCTCGGGCGCGCGCCCGGCCCGGATTCACGCCTCCTTGCTTGCCGCGTCCGGTCCGGGCAGCTTGCGCGCGGCGGCGCGGCGCTCGGCGAAAAAGGCCCTGAGCAGGCTGCTCGCCTGCTCCGCCATGACACCGCCCTGCACGCCGGTGTGGTGGTTCAGCTTTTCTTCGCCGAACAGGTTGACGACCGAGCCGCAGGCGCCGGTCTTGGGGTCGGTGGCGGCGTAGACGACCCGCGCCAGCCGGGCGTGCATCATGGCGCCCGAGCACATGATGCAGGGTTCCAGGGTGACGTAGAGCGCGCAGCCCGGCAGCCGGTAGTTGCCGAGTTTTTCGGCGGCCGCTCGCAGGGCCATGATTTCGGCATGGGCGGTCGGGTCGTGGCGGCCGATCGGGCGATTGTAGCCGGTGGCGATGACTTCGCCATCCTTGACCACCACCGCGCCCACCGGCACCTCGCCTTCGGCCCAGGCCAGGCGCGCCTGCTCCAGCGCCAGCGTCATGAAGCGCTCGTCGAACGCCGCGCCGGCATCGAGCGGCACTGGGGCCAGGTCCTCAGGCATCGGTGACTTCGGCCCAGCAGTTCGGGGTTTCGTGCAGCACCAGCTTGTGCAGGCGCAGGCCGGTGCCGAAGCGGTCGGTGAACACGGTTTTCAGGATGCCGAAGGCCACGCGCGCCAGGTTCTCGACCGTCGGGATGCAGTCGATGACGACGGTCTTGTGGCCGGGCAGCGAAGCGAGGAACTCGCGCACCTTATCGTCCTTTTCGTACACCAGGAAGGCATGGTCCCACACGTCGATCAGGTGCTCCTTGGCCAGCGTCTTGACGTCCGAGAAGTCCATGATCATGCCGTTGTCGGAATTTCCTTCCGCGTCGATGACTTCACCTAGCAGCGTGATTTCGAGGGTATAGCGGTGGCCGTGCAGGTTGCGGCACTGGCTTTTGTGGTCGGGAATGCGGTGGCCGGCGTCGAATTCCAGCTTGCGGGTAATGGTGAGCATCTGAAGCTTAAGGGATTTGAAGGAGTTTGTGGGTCTGGAGGCTGAGCTTCCATTTGGGGTTGCGGCGGCAGGTCTCGATCGCCAGCTGGGTGTTGCGCGCGGCGAGCGGGCCGTCCATCGGCTGCACGTAGAAGTTCTCGAAGTCCAGGTGCTCGTAGGCGGACAGGTCCTGGCCCAGCTGCGGGATCACGACCTTGATCTCGTTGCCCTTCGCGACCACCAGCTGGGAGCCCATTTTCGGGCTGACGCAGATCCAGTCGACGCCTTCCGGCACCGGCAGGGTGCCGTTGGTCTCGATCGCAATCGTGAAGCCGTGCGCATGCATGGCGTCGATCAGCGCACGGTCGAGCTGGAGCAGAGGCTCGCCCCCGGTGAACACGACATACTTGCTGGCGGCATGGCTTGCCGGCCACAGGCTGTCGATCTCGCGCGCCAGGCTCCCGGCGTCGCGGAACTTGCCGCCGCGCTCGCCGTCGGTGCCGACGAAATCGGTGTCGCAGAAGGTGCAGACGGCGCTGGCGCGGTCGCTTTCCCTGCCGGTCCACAGATTGCAGCCGGAAAAGCGGCAGAACACGGCCGGGCGCCCCGCATGGGCGCCTTCGCCCTGCAGGGTATAGAAGATCTCTTTGATGCTGTAAGTCACGTTAAACCTCTCGTCAACCTTCCATTATAGCGCTCCCCGGGCCGTCCGTGGGATAGGCGTCATGCGTTGAGGATAAGCAATATTCCCTACAGTACACGGGTGTACCTTCGTACGGAATGTTCCTAACGCTAGTAAGAAGGACACCATGAACAAATACAGCTCATTCCTAGGCCGAATTGGCGTCGCGCTTTTCGCGGTCCTCGCTTTGCCGGCCCATGCCGTCATACCGGCGCCGATGTCCCTGCCCTTCGCTTCGCCGGAACTGCTGGGCGCGGCGCTGCTGACGCTGGCCGCGGCCGGCGTGGCGCTGCTGCAGGGCCGGCGCATGCGAACGGTGGAAGAGCGCAGCGAAGCCCTCGAAGAGCAGCTGGCCACGGAGAAGCAGGCCCATGCGCAGGCCGCCGAGGCGCTGGCCGGCAGCCATGAGGTGCTGTGCCGCCTGGTGCGCCAGCAGGAAGGCGTACGCGACATCGAGCGGACCCGCATCGCGCGCGCCCTGCACGACGAGCTCGGCCAGCGGCTGCTCTCGCTGCGCGCCGAGTTGTCGCTGCAGCAAGTGGCGGCGCGCAGCGCCTCCCCGGCCAATCACGAACGCCTGGGCGGCACGATCGCCAACCTGGACGCCGCGATCCGCTCGGTGCGCGCGATCGTTTCCGGCATGCGCCCGATCGCCCCGGGCCTGAGCCTGCGCCAGGCACTCGAGCGTCACCTGACCGAGTTCGCCCGCCTCCACGGGCTCGACTACCGTCTCGACCTGGGCGTCGAGGGGAACGCGGGCGGCGTCCGGGCGCGCGACCTGGACGCGGTGCTGTTCCGCGCCTTGCAGGAGGCACTGTCGAACGTCGCCTGCCACGCCCAGGCCAGCGCGGTGCGCGTGACCCTGGTCGAGACCGCAGGCGAAGTCACCCTCACGGTCGAGGATGACGGCGTCGGCCCGGCGCAACCGGTGCGCCACGGCCATGGCCTGGAGGGAATGCAGCAGCGCGCCACCGCCTGCGGCGGCACGGTCCGGCTCTCGGCGGGACGGCGCGGCGGCGCCGTGGTCCGGGTGTCGCTTCCTACTCACCCCGAGGCTGCGCCGGCCTAGTCCGGGCCCCGACCCGGCAAAATCGTTGCCGAAAAGAAGGCTTGCTCAAAATCAATAAGTCCGTGTCTGCGCGGTAGCAGAATCCATTCCTGTTGGCGGCCAATTCGGCGGCCGGACCGGAATGCAGAGGACGAACATGCTCAAGACAGCAAGCCACAGCGCCGCCAGCGGCGTGCCCGCCCATGCCGCCCAACATGCCCTGATCGGCGACGGCGCCTTTGTCGGGCAGCTGATGGAATCGCTGTCGATCCCTGTCTTCGTGCTCGACCGCGACGCCCGCGTCATGATCTGGAACCGCGCCTGCGAGCAGCTCACCGGCGTGCCGGCCAGCGAGATCATCGGCACCGGCGAGCACTGGCGCAGCTTCTACGAGCACCGCCGCCCCACCCTGGCCGACCTGGTCCTGCAGAACCGCACCGAGGACGTGCGCCAGATCATGCCGCGCACCGCCCAGCCGGGCTCGTCCACCGGACTGTGCCTGGAAAGCTGGTTCGACATGCCGCGCGCCGGCCGGCGTCGCTACCTGGCGGCGGACGCCACGCCGATCTACGATGCGCACGGCAACCTGTCGGCCGTGGTCGAGACCCTGCGCGACCTGACCGACGAAAAGATGGCGCAGGTCGCCCTGGAACAGCTCGCCACCCGCGACGGTCTGACCGGCCTGGCCAACCGCCGCTGCTTCGACGACACCCTGCATGCGGAATGGTCGCGCGCCCTGCGCCAGGCCCAGCCGCTGTCCCTGCTGATGGTGGACGTCGACAACTTCAAGGCCTATAACGACGCCAACGGCCACCTGGGCGGCGACGAATGCCTGAAGCGCATCGCCCGCGCCGTGGCCAGCGAGATGCGCGCCAACGACCTGGTGGCGCGCTACGGCGGCGAGGAATTCGCCGTGATCCTGCCGAACCAGTCGCTCAAGGGCGCCGCCATCGTCGCCGAGCGCATCCGCTGCCGGGTCGAAGCCCTGCAGCTGCCGTCCACCGCCCCGACCCGCCACGTGACGGTGTCGATCGGCGCGGCGACGGCGATCGCGGGGCCGGACAACAATGCGAGCCAATTGGTGGCCACGGCGGATGCGGCCTTGTACCGGGCCAAGCACCTGGGCCGGAACCGGATCAGCTTGCCTCTCAGCGAAGCCGCATAACTTCACGCGCATGATGCGTGAGGGCCTGGCGAAGCTGACGGTGGCAAATGTGAATGCGGCGATCAGGAAGCACCCGTCGGCCAGGAACCCGGCGGTGGTGGTGATCACCAAGGATGCGGCGGGCTGAAGGAGAAGCTGGTGTCGGATGCGGAGTCGCCGATTACGCGGAGTGAGTTGGTGTTGGCCTGCGGGCTGATGGAGTGAAATCGGCGCCGGAGGGCGCCGATTTTGTTTGCGTAGTGGCTGCGCTACGGAAATTGGGTTCCGGCCTTCGCCGGAACGACGGTCTTGGGGCTAGGTGAGCAAAAGCGTTCCTTCGGAACGCACCCTCCGCACGTCGTACGCCCCACTGGGGCCTACGACTCCCGGCGAAGGCCGGGACCCAAGTTTGCCCGCAGACCGCTAGCGCCAAATCACGCCGTCATCCGATCCCACCCCTGACGCACCGCCGCCTTCATCTTCTCCCACGTCGACTGCCCGCCATTGGCATACCGCGAATCCCAATCAGTACGCAGGTCGTTCTCCACATCGTTCCACTGGCGCCCGCGGTACTTCTCGTTGCGCGCCATTTCCGAACCGTAGGAGTAGGCCGGCTTGTACTCGTCATAGGTGCTGCCGTCGGTCGCGGTGCTGTAGGTGGCGTTCCAGTGCGAGCGGTAGGCGGCGTCGTTGTCGTCGTCGTCCGTCATCTTGTCCCAGCCGTGGCGCACGGCGGCCTTCATCTTGTCCCAGGCGCCGCCCACGCTGCCGGTGGTGCTGGCGGAAGTGGTGGCCGGGGTCGAGCCGGCGTAGGTGCCGCCGCCTTCGACGCGCGAATCCCAGCCCTTGCGCAGGTCGCCCTCGATGTCGTCCCACGGGCGGTTGCGGAACATCTCGCTCCTGCGCATCTCGGAACCGTAGCTGTAGGCCGGCTTGACGCTGTCGTAGTCCACGCCCGACGACGCCAGGTGGGTGTCGTAGTGGCTGCGGTAGTAGTTGTCGTCGTCCAGGGTCATGCGGTCCCAGCCGCGGCGGACGGCGGCCTTCATCTTGTCCCAGGTCGAGCCGGTACTGCCGTAGCGGGTGCTCCAGTCGCTGCTCAGGTCGGTTTCGACGTCGTCCCATTTGCGGCCGCGGTACTTGTCGCTGCGCGCGCTTTCGGCGCCGTAGCTGTAGGCCGGCTGGTAATCGTCGTAGCTGGCGCCCGAGGTGCCGTAGGTGCTGCTGAAGTGGCTGCGGTAGATGGTGTCGTCGTCGTCGCTGGTCATCTTGTCCCAGCCGCGGCGCACGGCGGCCTTCATCTTGTCCCAGGTGTCGCCGGCGCTGTTGGCGATGCCGCCGTTGCGGCTGGTCCAGTCGCTGTGCAGATCGTTCTCGACATCGTCCCACTTGCGGCCGCGGTACTTGTCGCTGCGCGCGCTTTCGGCGCCGTAGGCATAGGCCGGCTTGACGGTGTCGTAGTCTTCGCCGGTGTAGTTGGCGAGGAAGTGGTTGCGGTAGGCGTCGTCGTCGTCGCCGAAGAAGTTGCTGCCGACCTGCAGGCCCGAGCCGCCGGCCGCCCCTTCGCCGGTGCGCGAGTAGATGCGCGAGCGGCCGCGCTGGACTTCGTTGAAGCTGGAGCTGGTCGTGTCGCGCTGCAGCGAGCCGGTGGCGCCGCCCTGGTAGGCCGAGCCTTCCAGCGAGGAACCTTGCAAGGTGCCGGCCTGGCCGCCCGAGCTGCCGATGTTGCGGTCGTTCTGCGTACCCTCGAGCGAGGACGACTGGACCGAGTTTTCCTGCAGGGTCGAGCCTTGCAGGTTGGTGCCGCCGGTAGCGCTCAGGCCGCTCTGGCCCTGCGGCTCCTGGTAGGTCGTGCCCATCGGCTCGGCCTGGTTCAGCGATTGCTGCTGGAAGATGTTGCGGTCGCCCGGGTTGTCCAGCTGCTGGCTGGCGGCGCTCGAGGTGGAGCCGATGGTCGAGCCGATGTTCGATCCGGTGGCGGAGCCCGACGCCGAGGCGGACGACGAACCGAGGTTGCCGGACAGGCCCGACTGCGCCGACATCTGCGACGATTGCTGCAGGCCGCCGGCGGCGCTGGCGCGCATCGATTCCGACAGGCCGCCGGTGGCGCCGAGGCCACCCAGGCCCGCGCCCGATGCCTGCTCGTCGATGTCGGTCGGGCCGTAGCGCTCGACGATGTCGGCGGCGCGCTCGACTTCCGGCAGCGAATCGGCGCGCACGGTCACGACGTGGTGGCCGCGGGTGACCGCGCCTTCGTAGCGGCTGGCGTGTTCGCTGTTGTCGGCGCCGAACAGGTCAGAGAAGAAGTTCTTGATGGATTCGCCGATGCCCACGCCGGTGCCGTCGGCATAGGTGTCAGTGCTGGAAGCGCTGGTATCGCTGCGGCCGGTGACGCTGTCGGTCATGCCGGTCGGGTCGGCGTTGGAGAGCTTGACCTCGTTACGCGAAAAGCCCGAGGACAGCAGCTCGTTCATGGCATTCTGTGCATCGGTCCGGTTGTCGAACACGGCTACAAGAGTATGTTGCATGGTCATTCCTCCGTTGGATAGGTGGTATCGCACACGGGATGCGCGGCACCCGTGGCGGACGAATTGAGATTACATCAATCCTTTCCGGTCCAGCGCGCGCCTGACCCAGCCATGAAAAACGGCGCCCGCAGGCGCCGTTTCCGGTGTCAAATCGATTTCTTCTCAGTAAGTCAGGCCGCTGTCGCCGCGCGTGACGCGGTCCCAGCCGTGACGCACCGCGGCCTTGATCTTGTCCCAGGCCGAGGCGCCGCCGCCGTATTGATTGTCCCAGTCGCTGCGCAGTTCCGGTTCCACGTCATCCCAGTGGCGTCCGGCATGGCGGCCGCTGCCCGCCACCTGCGAACCGTAACCGTAGGCCGGTGCGACTTCATCGTAGGAAGCACCCGAGGCGCCGTAGGCGCTGTCGAAGTGCTTGCGGTAAGACTCGTCGTCCTGGTCGGACCGGGTGCTGCTGCCGGTATCTTGCATGGTGCTGCCTCCGAATCTGCAAATGCGATTCGGCCAGCCTACCGCAACTCGCGACATTCAGGCGAACGGGTTGTCGACGGTCTTCACGTCCGGCGGCGGCAGGCGGTCCGGCAGGTCCTGCGCTTCCAGTGCCGCGACCACGGCGCCGAGCAGCGCGTGCAGGCGGCGGGCCTGTTCCAGGCCGGCCTTGTCGCGGGTCAGGTCGACGTCGCCGGAGATGGTGATGCGGTCGAGGCGGTTTTCCAGCATCAGGTCGCCGATCTCGACCACGTCGGCTTCGTTGGCATAGGGGGTGAAGGATTTCTTCGATGGCATGGCGATTTCTCCCGTATCAGTTCTTGCGCTTCGGCTGGCGCACCTTCGGCAGCGCCAGCATGCGCTCCTTTTGCTGGCGCGTGAGCGAGGGCAGCAGTTCGATGCCGACGATGCGCTCGAGCTCCGCGACCGGGATTACGTCGATCTTCGCGTCGGCGCGGTTCTCGACGAACCAGGCCGCGGCCGCTTTCTGGCGCGGACTGTACACCACCTTGTACAAATGGGTCGGCACCAGCACGTTGCCGACCTTGCGCAGGCTGGTTCCCAGGAAGGCCGGGCCGGTGATCACGTAGAGCGCACCCTCGCGCTTGGCCATCTTGCGCACCGCGCCCTCGATCGGGGCCCAGATGTGGCGATTATGGTCGCGGTCCTGCGGCACCATGTTCGCCAGCGAAAAGCTTTCGCGCTGGGCGCGGCGATCGGGCATGTCGGCGTTGGGCGCCAGGTGGCCGCGGTCGAGGCCGCTGCGCGCGTAATCGGACAGCTCGGCGCGCTGGCTGCGCGGCAGGCGCGATTCGGCGTGGAAGGCGTTGTCGCGATCCAGCCCCTCGGCCGCCGCCAGATTGTCGGCGCGCAGGTATTCGGCCGACCACAGCGGGGTGCGGGTCACGCCCGAATGCATGACGCCGAACACGCCGTAGCACAGCTCGCGGGTGGCGGTGGCCAGCTTCGGGTTGCGGATCTCGGGCGCGCGGCCGTCGAGGTAGTGGGCCGGACAGTCGGCGGCCTGGGCGCCGGCGCCGGCCAGGGTGGACAACAGCAAGACGGAGGCGGCGCCGAGGCGCGACAGCAGAGTTCGAAGCATGAAACGTGGCGGTAAATGAGACAAGCCACATTGTAGCCGAGCCCATTTGACGGAGGTCAAGCACAGCTATTGCGCGACTCCAAAGCGAGCGCGCACGATTGAATTTCCTTGCCGATCAGAATTGGTCTAAAATTGCGCCTTTCTCAACAAACTATTCCTTTTCGGAAATTACATTCGGTACGAATGAACCGACCGCCGATTCCCGAAGAGCTGCGCCGTTTTATCCTGACGAGCGTTCCCTCGGTCCCCTTTCTCGAAGCGCTGCTGCTGCTGCGCGCCAGCCCCGGCCAGCAATGGTCCGGCGCGATGCTGGCCAGCCGCCTCTATATCGCCGAGCGCACCGCCCAGACCCTGCTCGACGAGCTAAGCCGCGCAGGCATGGCCGCGCCCTGCCCGGCGCCGCACGAAGACTGCCATTGCTACGCGCCGGCGTCCGCCACGCTGCGCGAACGCATCGACGGCCTGGCCGAGCTCTACGCACGCCACCTGGTCGACGTCACCAACCTGATCCATTCTTCTCTCGACCGGAAGGCGCAGCAGTTCGCCGACGCCTTCCGCCTCCGAAAGGATTCCTAAATGGGCGAACTCATCTATACGCTGTGCATGCTGACCTCGCTGGCCTGTACCTGGCTGCTGCTGGCCAGTTACCGCCGCACCCGGCACCGTCTCTTGTTCTGGAGCGGCTCGTGCTTTGCGGTCATGACCTTCAATAATCTGTTCCTGATCTTCGACAAGATCGTCTTTCCGAACGTCGATTTCATGCCGCTGCGCCTGATCAGCGCCCTGGTCGCCTGCCTGCTGCTGCTCTACGGACTGATCTACGAGAAGGAATGACGCGATGACCCAGATGATGTACGGTGCGATCTCGATGGCTTCGCTCACCATCGCCCTGTTCTTCCTGCGCTTCTGGCGCAATACCGGCGACCGCTTCTTCCTGTATTTCGCGCTCTCCTTCTTCATCGAAGGGCTGCACCGGGTCTATTCGGCGGTGCTGAACGAGGCCGGCGAGGATTCACCGCTGCATTAC
The DNA here is from genome assembly GCF_021044825.1 of Massilia phyllostachyos. Taxonomy (GTDB): domain Bacteria; phylum Pseudomonadota; class Gammaproteobacteria; order Burkholderiales; family Burkholderiaceae_D; genus Telluria; species Telluria phyllostachyos. Next base: position 875,682 of record NZ_JAJNOC010000002.1, read on the forward strand.
CTGATCCGCCTGGCGGCCTACGGCATGATCCTGTGGGCGATCCTGGAAAAGAACCTGCCGCGCAAGGACTAACGTGCGCCCGCCTCGGCGGGCGGCGGAGATAATGGGCCATGAAAAACCGTCAACAGGAGGACGATATGGCCCAGGGAAACCAGCAGAAAGACCAGTCCGCGCCGAACGCGGGCGGCGGCGAGGAGCAGCGTTCCGAGAACCTGCTGCCCGGCGAAGGCGGCGCGGAAGACGGCCGCTTCGACGTGGCCGAGGAAGTCAGCCTCGACCAGCACTCGGACGAGGCGCGCCGGGTCGGCCAGCTGCCGGAAAACGGCATCGCCGATTCGCTGCCGGAAGCGCTGAAGTCGCCGGTGCCGTCGCAGCAGGTGCCGCCGAAGGAGTAATTCCGGGGCCGCCTCCCCGGCGGCCCTTCCAAGCTATCCCATCGTCACGCCCATCTTCAGTCCCTCGATCGTGTGGGCCTGGTGGATCGGCTCAAGCTCTTCCACCACGCGGCAACTGAGGTGCTTCCGCACCGCTTCCGGCAAGCTTTCGTGATACGCGCGCGACATCTGCAGGTCGTGCCGGATCGCATTGGTCGCGTCCGGCGCATCGGCCCCGACCACCAGCACTGGCCGCGACAGGTTCGAGCGGTTGGCGGTGCCGCGGTGGATCGTCAGCGCCGAGCGCGCCGAGATGTCGCCCATCCGCGGCAGCTTGCGCTGGGCCAGCGCCTCGTAGCGCGGCCACAGCGCGGCGTCCGGGAACATCGGGTCGCCGCCGTACAGGTCCCATTGGGTGCCGGGAGCGATCTCGAACGGACCCATGTCTTCGGTGACGTCGATGGTGGTGATGTTGAAGGCGAGCGAACTCAGGCGCCTGCCCTGCGCGGTTTCCGGCGGCGAGGCGAAATCGCGGTGCCAGGGCTGGTGCATGGCGCCCGGGCCCGGCACGTCGAAACCGACTTCGACCAGGCGGTAGTCCGGCCCCAGCACCGCGCTGCACACCGCCATCACCCAGGGGTGGCCGGCGATCGCGGCGAAGCCGCGCAGGCGTTCCGGGTGCACCTCGACGTAGAAGCGGTTGGGGCCGCGGTTGAGCGCGCCGCCGGGGCGGGCCTGGGCTTCCCCGAACAGCGCGTCGATGTCCTGGCGCAGTTCCTGGATGAACTCGCGGCTGAAGGCGCCGCGCAGGCCGATGATGCCGTCCCCGTACAGGCCGCGCATGATGTCGGCGGTCTCGAAGCCGGCAGACTGGTGTTGTGCTTCCATGTTCTTCCTCCATTGAGCGGCGCGGCCATTCCGATATATGCGGCCGCGCAATGTCCGCCCCATATTAACGGCATTCGACGCCCTGCGGCGCGAGCCCGGCAGCGCGGCGTGGTGGCCCGTTGACAGCGCCGGCGCGCCCCCGTACATTGTGAAATGTCACAACAACACATTGCACGATGAAATCTTTCCGCCCCCGCCCGGCCCGCGATCGCGCGGGGACGCCATGACCGCCCCGGCCGCGCCGATCCCGCCTGGCGCCGGATTCCCGGAGCGCGCCAGCGTCCTGCTGGTATGCGGCCGCCCGGACAGCGACCCCGCCGTGCTGCAGGTGATGGCGGTGATGGGCGAATCGATCGTGCGCGCGCGTTCGCCGCTCGAGGCGATGGAACTCGTGCGCGAGCAGGATTTCGCCCTGATCCTGCTCGGCTTCCCGGGTCAGATCGATGCATTGGCCGGCCTCATTCGCGCCGTGCGCGGCAATGGCCGCTCCAGCCACACCCCGGTCGTCGCCCTGGCCCTGCCAGAGAACGCCCCGTTCTCCTTCGAACCCCTGTACGAGGCGGGCGCCGTCGCGGTGCTGACCGAACCGCTGTCGCCGGTGATCCTGCGCGCCAAGGCGCGCTTCTACATCGACGCCTTCGAGGCCTTGGTGCAGCGCGGACGCGCCGAAAACGCGCTGGTGGATGCCCGTTCACGCCTGGAAGCGATCATCGACGCGGCCGAACTCGGGGTCTGGAACTGGGACGTCGCCGCCGACCGGGTCATCGGCGACGCGCGCATGGCCGCCATGTTCGGGCTCGATCCGGCGCTGCGGGAAGCCGCGCCGTTGGCGGCCTATTTCGCCGCCCTCCATCCCGACGACGTGGCACCCACGCGCGCCCTGCTGGAGGCGGCGCTGGGGCGCGGCGGCGGCCTGTATGACGCCACCTTCCGGGTGCGCCTGGCTGGCGGCGGATGGCGCTGGGTGATCGCGCGCGGCCAGGTCGAGCGTGACGCCGGCGGCCAGGCTATGCGCCTGCGCGGCGTCATCATCGACGCCACCCGCCAGTTCGAGGCCGAGCAGCAGCTGCGCCTGTCCGAGGAGCGTTACCGCACCCTGTTCGATTCGATCGACGAAGGCGTGTGCGTGATCGAGATGCTGTACGACAGCGGCGGCCAGCCCTGCGACTACCGCTTCCTCGAGACCAATCCCGCCTTCGTCAAGCAGACCGGCCTGGTGGACGCGATCGGCCGCACCGTGCGCCAGTTCGCGCCGCGCCACGAGCAGCACTGGTTCGACATCTACGGCCGCGTCGCCGCCAGCGGCGAACCGGTGCGCTTCATCAACGAGGCGCGCGCACTGGGGCGCTGGTATGACGTGTACGCGACCCGCACCGGGCCGGCCGAACAGCGCCGCGTGGCCGTGGTGTTCAACGACATCACCGAGCGCCGGCGCCAGGAAGACGCGCTGCGGCGCATGGCCGACGACCTGGCCGAGGCGAACCGCCAGAAGACCGAATTCCTCGCCACCCTGGCGCACGAGCTGCGCAACCCGCTGGCCCCGATCAGGAGCGGCCTGCAGTTCATCCGGCGCGCGCCGGGCGACGCGGCGGCGGTGGCGCGGGTGCACGACATCATGGAGCGCCAGCTCGGCCACCTGGTCAACCTGGTCGACGACCTGCTCGACGTGGCGCGCATCACGCGCGGCCAGATCGAGCTGCGGCGCGAACGGATCGACCTGGCCACCGTGCTGGGGGCCGCGGTCGAGACCAGCATGCCGCTGATCGAGGCGGCGCGCCACCACCTCGACGTGCAGCGCCCGCCGGAACCGCTGTGGGTCGACGCCGACCTGACGCGCCTGACCCAGGTGGTATCGAACCTGCTCAACAACGCGGCACGCTACACGCCGCGCGGCGGCAACATCGTGCTGGCGGCCCAGCGCGACGGTGAGGAAGCGGTGATCGCGGTGTCCGACAACGGCATCGGCATCCATCCGGACTCGCTCGACGACGTGTTCCGCATGTTCACGCAGGTCGGCGAGCACCGCCAGCAGGCGGCCGGCGGCCTGGGCATCGGCCTGTCGCTGGTGCGCAGCCTGGTCGAGCTGCACGGCGGCACGGTCACGGCCAGCAGCGCCGGCACCAATGCCGGCAGCGTGTTCACGGTGCGGCTGCCGCTGGCCGGCGGCGCGGCTGCTCCGCTGCCGGCGCCCGTCGCCGCACCGAACGCGGCGGCGCCCGGGGCCGGCCTGCGGGTGCTGGTGGTGGACGACAACCGCGACGCCGCCGAGACCCTGTCCGCCCTGCTGGCCCACGCCGGCCACAGCGCGCCGGTCGCCAACGACGGCCACCAGGCGCTGCGCATGCTGGCCTCGTTCCAGCCGCAGGTGGTGTTCCTCGACCTCGGCATGCCGGGCATGTCGGGCTACGAGGTGGCGAGCGCGATCCGGCGCGACCCGCGCCACGCGGGCGTGCGGCTGGTGGCCCTGACCGGCTGGGGCGGCGAAGCCGACCGCGCCCGCACCCTGGAGGCCGGGTTCGACCGCCATCTCACCAAGCCGGCCACCATGGACGCGATCGAGGCGGTGCTGGCCGGGCTCTAAGAATCTATCCCGGTAGGTGGGGGGAAGTTCATGGCGATGCATGGCTGGCGTGAGCAAGGCGCGAGGAGGCCGCATGGCTAGCCATGCAACGACGAGCAACGCAGCGCACGCCTGCCAGGCGCGGCAGGAACGACTCCCATCCACCGGGACAGGTTCTAAGTACTCGCTAGCCGTCACGCTGCGAAGCGTGCGCGCCGCATGCGCGCGACCCCGCACACTATCACTTTTGCCGGATGTCCCGGCGGGAGTGGTGGATGGAGTTCCTACTGCATAACAACGATCTCGAAAACTGGATGATGGCCCTCGGGGTGTGCCTGGGGTCCACGGCCGCCCTCTACTTCATCCGCTCGGTCATGCTGCGCCGCCTCGGCGACCTGTCGCGGCGCACGGTCAGCAAGGTCGACGACCTCGCGGTGCGCATGCTGCGCCGGACCTACCTGCTGTTCCTGCTGGCGATCGGGGTCCACCTCGGCGCCATCTTCGTGGTGATGCCGGACAGCTGGCGCCTCGTGATCTCGCGCATCGCCGTGGCTTCGCTGCTGCTGCAGCTGGCGATCTGGGGCGACACCGGCCTGCGCGGCTGGCGCGCCCAGTTGCTGGCCACGCCGGGCGACGGCGCGCGCAAGGCGTCCAGCACCATCCTGTTCTTCATGATGCGGCTCGTGGTATGGACCGTGGCCTTCCTCATGATGCTGGATAACTTCGGCTTCAACATCACCACCCTTGTCGCCAGCCTCGGTATCGGCGGCATCGCGGTGGCCCTGGCCACCCAGAACATCCTCGGCGACCTGTTCGCCTCGCTCTCGATCATGCTCGACAAGCCGTTCGAGGTGGGCGACTTCATCATCGTCGGCGACGCCCTCGGCGCGGTCGAATACATCGGGCTGAAGACCACCCGGCTGCGCGGCCTGGGCGGCGAGCAGATCGTGTTCTCGAACGGGGAACTGCTCCGCAGCCGCATCCACAACCACAAGCGCATGGCCTCGCGCCGCGTCGCCTTCGTACTGCGCGTGGCCTACGGCAGCGCGGAATCGCAGATCACCGCGATCCCGGACATGATCCGCGAGATCGTCCAGGCGCGCAGCGACGTCGCCTTCGAACGCGCGCACTTCTTCCGCTACGGCGACTGGTCGCTCGACTTCGAGGTGGTGTACCACTTCCAGAGCCCGGACTACATCCTGCACATGGATGCGCAGCAGGACATCCTGCTGCGCATCTACCGCGCCTTCCAGCGCGAAGGGATCCAGTTCGCGCATCCGCTGTCGGTGGTGCGGGTGGCGGATGCCAAGGATCCGGCGGGCGGGTGGCCGGCGCCGCGGTTCGGATCCGAGCTGCGGCATTGACGTAGAGGGTGTGAAAAATCCGCCAGGGCAAGGCGCGCCGTCGAAGACAGTACACTTGTACGGCGAGACGGCGCAACGCAGCCATGGCGGAATTTTTCACACCCTCGTAGGGTGGGCGGTCCTCCGCCCACGCGTTCGACCATCGTAGAAATGGATGCAGTGCCTCAGTTCACCGTGTAGTTGCACGCGTGGGCGCGGGAGCGCCCACCCTACGAAAAAGGGCCGGCGCGCTTCCGCGGCCGGCCCTTCGAACTATTGACTACTCAGGTCGTTCAGGCGACGCGCACCTGGCCGCCCTTGACGGCGCCGACGTCCGAATTCACCACGCCCGCTTCCACGGTTTCCGAAGCCACCGGGGTCAGGAGACGCGACTTGTTGCCGGCGACGGCGCCTTCGATCAGTTCGTGCATGCGGTTCGCGGTGCGGTCCCACGAGGTGCCGGCGACGACTTCGCGCATGCGCTTGGCCAGCGACGCCTTGTCGTCTTCGCTCAGGCCCAGCATGCGCTCGCAGGCGGCGATGTAGGTTTCCGGGGTGTCGGCGATCGCCACCACGTCGCCGTAGGGCACGACCACGTCGGTGATCGGGGTCGAGACCGACGGCAGTTCGGCCGCCATGTATTCGAGCACCTTGGTCGGCGAGATGAACTTGGTCGAGTCGTTCATCGCGAACGGCAGCAGGCAGACGTCCCAGCCGGCCAGGAATTGCGGCAGCTGGTCGTAGGTGCGCTGGCCCATGTAGTGCACGTTCGGCTGCTTCGGCAGGGTGGCCGGGTCGATCTTCACGACCGGGCCGACCAGCACGATGTTCCATTCCGGGTGCGCGTCCGCCATGCTCGATACCAGGTCGACGTCGAAGCGTTCGTCGATCACGCCGTAGAAGCCCAGGCGCGGATGCGGGATGTGGGCTTGCTCCGGGTGCGAGATGGAACGGTCCTGGGCCTGGCGGAAGTGCTTGGCGTCGACGCTGCTCGAGAAGCAGTGGGCGTTGGCGTGGCGGTCGCGCTTGGACTGGTACAGGCTCGGGCCGCCGGTGAAGACCACGTCGGCCATGTTCAGCAGCGCGCTTTCGCGCTGCAGCAGCTGTTTCGGGGCGTTCTTGAACATCGCCAGTTCGTCCATGCAGTCGTAGACGATCTTCGATGGGTTCAGGCCTTGCAGCAGCGGCAGGGCCATCGGGGTGTAGAACCAGACCACCGGCTGCTCGTCTTCCGGCACGAGGTCGGCCAGCAGGGTTTGCAGGGTCGGGATCTGGTCGTCATGGAAACCGTGCGCGTGGATCGCGGTGTGCGGCTGGCAGACCGTGATGTTCGGCGCGACCGCCGTCTTTTTCAGGTATGCCTGCCCTTCGCTGTACACCGGTTCCTCGACAAACAGGATTTGGTAGTGTTCCGCCAAACGCGTCATCAGGTGTTGGGGACGCTGGAAGACAAAATCCCAACGGAGGTGGCAAAACACGATCAAGGTCGGCATATTCAGTTCCTTTCGCCTTCGTGGCGCTATTTTGTTGGCAAAGCCTGGCCGTTTTTCTCTCGAAAGCCAGTTCCCGGCGACACGTGGCGCGCACCGGATTCTGGAATCGTAACATGCAAATTTTCCAATATTTTTAGTTGTGCATTGCAATATTAAAATCGAGAAACATCGGTCCCGGCTTTGTACCGGCCTTGCCATAGGGGAGACCGTATGGATGAGCAGGCTCCTGTAAGCCGCGTCCTACACTGACACGAGAGATTCCACTACGAGATTTCAGCGTAGTTTTTACCCTGTGCAACAGGAATATCCCGCAAATACCAAGCCCGTCAGCGTGGCTGGAAGGGCTCCGCCCCTTCGGCATGGCCGTCCTCGCTGAAGCCATCGGCCACCGACACGCCCTCCAGTCCGAGCGCCAGCAGGGCGTCGCACAGGTTGTCCACCTCGACCGTCAGGTCGGCCGCCAGGTCGACCGCCGTCTCGACAGTGCCCCAGGGGCGGCCGCCGTCGAGCGCGTACAGGTTGATGCGCAGCACAATATGTTCGCCCGCGTCGACCGGGGCCACGGCGGCGTGCACCTGGTCGGCGTCGAGCTCCTTGGCCGCCAGGGTGCGCGCGACCTCGGACAGGGTCGACAGGGTCGACAGTTCCGCCACGCCCTGCTCCTTGGCGCCGTAGAACAGGTCCTGGTAGAGGAAGTCGACGTGCACGCGCTCGGGGTCGGCGGCCAGGCAGCGGCGCACCAGCGGCGCGGCCTTGAAGGTCCAGGCGCGGTAGCGCTCCTCGCGCGCGCCGTACCAGGCGTCGGCCTCGGCTTCGTCCGCCGGAATCGCATAGAAGGGGTCGTCCAGGCGCTTGAGCGAGAAGCCCAGCAGGAAGCGCAGCTCGACCGCCGAGTCGTCCGGGGCGAAGCGTTCGCCGGTCCAGCCGCGGATGCTGGCCTCGATGGTGGGCGCCGGCTGCAGCTTCTTTTCCAGCAGCGAAGCGGCCGCCTCGCGCAGCATCTCCTGCAGGGTCGAGAAGGACACGTGGTCGATCTCGGCCAGGTCGTAGGCGTGCTGGATCAGCACCAGCCTGCCCTTGCCGCCTTCCAGGCCGCCCGCCAGGAAGCTGTTCGACAATTCCTCGAAAGCGGCTTCGTCCTGGAAGGTCTCCTGGGCCACCAGCCCGCCCGGGCTGCGCACGAACAGCGGGATCAAAAAGGCGTCGATCTCGACTTCGCCATCGTCGCGGCGGATGCGCAGGGTGGCCGCTTCTTCCTCGATGCGCCCGCGCAGCAGGCGGCAGGCCAGCGGATCGGTGAAGCGCGCGGTCTCGATCGCCTCGTACAGCGCTTCGTCGCGCTTCTTGCGCAGCAGTTTTCTCACCGCGCTCGTGAGTTCTTCCTCGCGCTCGGCGTCCGCGCCGAAGCCCGGCTCCTCCTCGCGCTCGGCGATGGCGAGGGCCAGGTCGGCCAGTTCCTGGGCCTGGCTGGCGGTGTCCGGCTCGCGCGGATTGTTGGAGGTGCGGGGCAGCGGACGTTTGTTTTTCGGCATGGCGTCAATTCTTCATGGTTGGAAGCCACATGTTAGCGCATCGACAGCATGGCGCGCTGCCGCAAGGGGCGGGATGTTATGCTTCCGGCAAAATAACCGGGAGCGCAGCGCAATGCTCGACAAGATCTTCAAACTCAGCCAGCACGGCACCGACGTCCGCACCGAACTGCTGGCGGGCCTGACCACCTTCCTGACGATGGTCTACATCATCTTCGTCAACCCTTCCATCCTCGGCGACGCCGGCATGCCCAGGGAATCGGTGTTCGTCGCCACCTGCCTGGTGGCGGCGCTCGGCACCGCGGTCATGGGCCTGTACGCCAACTATCCGATCGCGATGGCGCCCGGCATGGGCCTGAACGCCTACTTCGCCTACGCCGTGGTGCTGGGCATGGGCATCACCTGGCAGGCGGCGCTGGGCGCGGTGTTCATCTCGGGCTGCCTGTTCATCGTGGTCACCCTGCTCGGCCTGCGCGGCATGATCGTGAACGGCATCCCGAAGTCGATGCGGGTCGCGATCACGGTCGGCCTGGGTATGTTCCTGGCCCTGATCGCGCTGAAGAACGCCGGCATCGTGGTGGCCAGCGAAGCGACCCTGGTCAAGGCCGGCGACCTGCACCAGCCGGCCGCGATCATGGCGGTGGTCGGCTTCCTCGCCATCGTCGCGCTCGACCGCCTGAAGGTGAAGGGCGCGATCCTGATCGGCATCGTGCTGGTGACGGTGCTCTCCTTTTTCTTCGGCGGGAATACCTACAAGGGCGTGTTCTCGGCGCCGCCGAGCATCGACCCGACCCTGTTCCAGCTCGACATCCCGGGCGCCCTGTCCGCCGGCATCCTGAACGTGGTGCTGGTGTTCTTCCTGGTCGAACTGTTCGACGCCACCGGCACCCTGATGGGCGTGGCGCGCCGCGCCGGCCTGCTGGTCGAGGGCAAGATGGAGCGCCTGAACAAGGCGCTGCTGGCCGACAGCGGCGCCATCGTCGCCGGCAGCGTGCTGGGCACCTCGAGCACCACCGCCTATCTGGAGAGCGCCTCCGGCGTGCAGGCGGGCGGACGCACCGGCCTGACGGCCATCGCGGTCGCCGTGCTGTTCCTGGCCTGCCTGTTCATCGCGCCGCTGGCCGGCGTGGTGCCGCCCTACGCCACCGCCCCGGCCCTGCTGTTCGTGGCCTGCCTGATGCTGAGCGACCTCGGCGACGTCGAATGGGGCGACTCCACCGAAAGCATCCCGGCGGCGGTCACCGCCCTCGGCATGCCCTTCACCTTCTCGATCGCGGAAGGCATCGCCTTCGGCTTCATCACCTATGCGGCGCTCAAGCTCCTCACCGGCCGCGCGCGCGAGGTGGCGCCGGTGGTGTGGGTGATCGCGGCGCTGTTTGCTTTCAAGATTGCTTATGTTGGTACCTGAGGCAGGGACTTGAGTCTTCTATCCCGCTTGCGTAAAAAGGCGTTAAACAGCGTTTAAATGTGTCACAAAGAATCGCTTCGCGCTGCCTTTGGGATACAATGTCGCCGATCTTGCGTAATCCAAGCTAGGCAATCCGATGCAAAAGACTACTCTCTCCTCCCTGGCGCTGGCCTTCCTCGCCATGCATGGCGTGGCGCACGCCGACGACGACCTGCCCCAGGTCATCGACGTGCACGGGCCGCTCAGGGTGGCGCTGCCGAAGATTCCCGAAGGCGGCTGGTTCACCTCCGCCGAACTGGGCGCCATCGCCACCTCCGGCAACACCACCGGCACCTCGATCACCGGCAAGATCGACGCCCGGCACGAGACCTCCAAGTGGAGTCACGAGTTCGTGGTCAGCGGCTTCTTCAAGGAAGACGAATACGAGGACGAGGACGGCAACAAGGAACGCAACAAGTCGGCCGAGCGCTTCGCCGCTTCCGCCAAGGCTTCCTACAAGCTGCTCGGCGCGAACACCCGCGCCTTCATCCTGGGCTCCCACGTCAACGACCGCTTCGGCGCCTACACGCGCTACTCCTCGCTGTCGATCGGCCATGGCCGCCAGATCCTGAGCGCGCCGGACAAGACCCTCGACGTCGAGATCGGCCCGGGCTACTTCGCGGGCGAACGCGACACCGGCGAGGACGAGAATGGCCTGACCGTGCGCGGCGCGGCCCAGTTCCGCTGGCGGGTCAGCCCCTCGGCCTTCTTCGCCCAGACCATCAGCGTCGAAAAGGGCACCTCGAACACCCACTCGGTGGCCGAGACCTCGCTCAGCACCAAGATCAATTCGACCATGCAGATGAAGGCCGGCTTCTCGGCCCGCAACGACACCAGCGTCACCCCGGGCAAGAAGAACACCGATACCCAGACCTCGCTGACGATGGTGTATTCCTTCTGATGCGCGCGGCGCGGACGCCCGGTCCGCGCCTTTTCTTTCAGCGCGCCGCGGCTACTTTCGCGGCGCCGCGCCTCCCCACCAGCAGCAGGGCCGCCAGGCTCAGGAGCGCCGCTCCGCTCAGGTACCAGCCGACCGATGCCAGGCCGTAGCTGGTGGCCAGCCAGGTCGCGATGTAAGGCGCCAGCGAGGCGCCCAGGATGCCGGCGAAATTGAAGGTCAGGGAGGCGCCCGTGTAGCGCACCTCGGCCGGGAACATCTCGGCCAGCAGGGTCCCGAGCGGGCCGTAGGTGAAGCCGACCAGGCACATCCCGGCGACCATGAACACCGCGGCGCTGCTCATGGTGCCGGCGCCGAACAGGGGCCCGAACAGCAGGCCGAAGACGGCGATCGCGGCGCTCACCAGCATCATCGCGGTGCGCCGTCCGTAGCGGTCGGCCAGGATCGCGGACGGCGGGATCGTCAGGCCGAAGAACACCACCGCCACCAGCTGCAGGGCCAGGAATTCCTGGCGCGAGAAGCCGAGCTTGCTCGTGCCCCAGCTCAGCGCGAACACCGTCATCAGGTAGAACACCACGAAGGTCGCCAGCGCCACCAGGGTGCCCAGTACCAGCTCGCGCCGGTGTTCGCGCAGCACGGTCAGCGCCGGCACCTTGACCCGCTCGCCGCGCTCCAGTACCTTCTGGAAGTCGGGCGTCTCGGTAATCTTCAGGCGCACGTAGAGGCCGACGAGCACCAGCAGCGCGCTGGCCAGGAAGGGAATTCGCCAGCCCCAGCTGAAGAAGGCGGCGTCACTCATCAGGCGGTCCAGCAGCAGGAAGGTGCCGCCCGAGAGGAAGAAGCCGAGCGGCGCGCCCAGCTGCGGGAACATGCCGTACCAGGCGCGTTTTTCCGGCGGCGCGTTCTCGGTGGCGAGCAGCACCGCCCCGCCCCACTCGCCGCCCAGGCCCAGGCCCTGGCCGAAGCGGCACAGCGCCAGCAGCAGGGGCGCCGCGGCGCCGATCGACGCGTAGGTCGGCAGCAGGCCGATCAGGATGGTCGAGACGCCCATGGTGAGCAGGGCCGCGACCAGGGTCGCCTTGCGGCCGATGCGGTCGCCGAAGTGGCCGAACACGGCCGAACCGACGGGGCGCGCGAAAAAGGCGATGGCGAAGGTCGCCAGCGACTGCAGGGTGGCGGCCGCCGGGTCGGCGGCCGGGAAGAACAGCTGCGGGAACACCAGCACCGCGGCGGTGGCGTAGATATAGAAGTCGTAGAACTCGATGGTGGTGCCGATCAGGCTCGCGAACAGGACGGTGCGCGGCTTGTTCGCCGGCTGTACGGGTACCGCTCCGCTCATGCGCCGCCCGCCCGGGCCAGCGCCACCCGCACCTCGTCGCTCGAGACCGGCCGCACCACGCGCGCCACTTCCTGGCCATCCTTCATGACCACCACGGTCGGCCACAACTTGATGCGGAAGGAGCGGCCCAGCGCGCGGCCGGGACCGTCCTCGACCTTGACGTGGCGGACCTGGACGCCGGCCAGGCCCTCCTTGATGAGCGGCTCCGCGGCAAGGCAGTAGCCGCACCAGTTGGCGCCGAAATCGAGAACGACGGTGCCCGGCAGCGCGTCGATCGCGCTGCGTTCGGGCTGGGCGGTTTCGTAGGTCATGCGGGTACTCCTCCAGTTTGCCGATGTGGCAAGGTTACCTCAAAACGCGATGGAGGAGCCAGCAGCGATGCATTGTCAATGCGCGTGGCCGCCACCTTCCGCGCCATGCCCGGGATCGTCGCGGCACAGGGGCTCCTGCGCCGCCAGCGCCTGGCGCCGCGCCTCCAGTTGCTGCGGCGTGCGCGCCGGCGCCAGGATCTCGTCCTGGGTGATCACCCGCCCGTTCCTGACCACGAACTGCACCGCCTCCGCCGCGTTGACGTCCGCCAGCGGGTCGCCGCGCACCGCGATCAGGTCGGCCAGCTTGCCCTTCTCGACCGTGCCGAGATCCTCGCCGACCAGGGCGATGCGCGCCGCGTCGCGCGTCACCGACTGCAGCGCCGCCAGGTTGCCGCGCACCATGGCCGCGCCGCGCAGGTTCAGGTGCAGCGAGATGCCGGGCACCACCAGCGGCGAATCGGTGCCGTTGGCGACCAGGGCGCCGGCGGCGGCCACCCGCGCCTGCTGGGTGGCGTCGTTGACCAGCGTCGCGATCTGGGCCGGCGTGGGCGGCTGGGCATTCTGCAGGTTGGTCACGAAGTTGGGCGGCACCAGGATGAAGCGCGGGTCGCTGACGATGTCGGGGTCGAGCCCCGCCAGCACCCCGGCCGAGAACAGGGTGTCGATCAGGTGGAAGCTGCCCTTGCCGTAGACGTCGGCCGCGTCCTGGGGTGATCGCGCGCGCCAGCGACTTCGACCAGCCGTAGCCCATGCGCTGGGTGGCCGACAGGTGGGTGGTCCCGCCCAGGCCCGTGGCGGCGCCCGGCTGCACCATGTGGGTCCCGCTCGGCACGCGCAGGTCGAGCGCCCCTTGCGCGATGCGCTCCATGACCGGGATCGGGGCGCGCACGTAACTCTTGAGGAAGTCGGCATCCATCCGCTTGGCCTTGGCGATCTCGATGTCCGCTACGTCTACCGTGCGCAGGGTGCGCGCGAAGTTGTAGAACAGGCGGTTGCCCTCCCACAGCGGCGGCGACACGAACAGCCGTGGCCCGAGCAGGTTCCCCGCTTCCAGCGCCTCGCGCAGCTCGACGCTCTGGTGCAGCGGCCCGGCCACCGACTGGGCGCTGGTGACGCCGTAGGACAGCATCAGCTGGGCGATCTGGCCGAACTGGCCGCCCTGGTACAGGGTCAGCGGATGCAGGTGGGTCTCGATCAGGCCCGGCATCACGGTGAGTTCGCTCGCATCGACCACCTTCACCCCGGGCGCGTGCTCGCGGTGCGGGCGGACCGAGGCGATGCGGTTGCCCTCGACCACGATGTCGACCTCGCGGCGCAGGGTGCTTTCCTTGCCGTCCCACAGCGCGCCGGCGTGGATCACGGTGCGGCCGGCGGGGATGGCCTGGCGCCAGGTCAGCAGAACCGGCACCTCGCGCGTCGCGCTGCCGTCGAGGCGCACGCTGCGCACCCGCTCCGCCGACTTGTACAGGATGGTCTGCGAGTCGCCGCCCCAGGACGGCAGGTCGGCCACGTCCTCGCTCACCTGGCGCGCGGGGCCCGTGGGCGCGCCGTCCGCGCCGACGGGCATCACGTGCAGGCGCGAATCCATGATGAAGGCGACGTGGCGGCCGTCCGGCGCGAGCACCGCCGCGCCCTCGTCGCGCTCGGCGATCTGGCGCGGGGCCGGGGCCACTTCGTAAAAGCGCGCCTGGCGGGTGGCCAGGTCGATCACGCGCAGCTTGTTGTAGCCCTCGCGGAAGCGGTTGTTGATGCGCTCGTTGTCGACCAGCAGGATGCGCGCGCCGTCCGGCGTCCACTGCGGCGTGCTGACCTGGGTGCTCAGCGAAGGGATGATCACCTCGAAGGCGCCGGTGGCGCGGGTCCAGATCTCGAGCTGCCCGGACAAGGTGGTGTAGGCGATGCGCGCGCCGTCCGGCGACAGCCTGGGGGTGGCCATCGAGCGGCCGGGGATCGCGGCCAGGCGGGTGCGCGCGGCGCTGGCGATGTCGACCTGGTCGACCGCGAGCTGGCCCGCATTCGCGCGCTCGGACGAGAAGTAGATCGCGGCGCCGTCCGCGGTCCACTGGGGATTGAGGTCGCGGTCCGCATCGTTCGTCAGCCGGCGCGGGGCTTCGCCGATGCGCATCACCCAGATGTCGTTCAGGGCGCCGAAGGCGATGCTGCCGCCGTCGGGCGAGAGCACCGGCGCGCTGATGCCGGCCACGGTGCGCGTGTCCGGATCGTCGAAGCCGCGGTCCTTGCCCTTGCGGATCGCCGGCCGGCGCAGCAGCAAGGTGGCGCGGAAATCGATGTCGCGCGGCGCGGCGCCATCCGGCGCGCGGGTGCGGATCTTGCCGTCCGCGGTGTAGAGGAAGCGCCCGTCCGGCAGGAAGCGCACCGGGAAGGGGAAGAGGTCCTCGTTGGCGGTGACCTCGATGCCGTTCACCACCAGCTGGCGCGCGGCGTTCTGGTAGACCAGGCCGGTGCCGGCGGGGTTCCAGGCCGGCGCCGCGCCGGGCGCCACCACGGTCGGCGCGCCGCCCGCGATCGGCGCAGTGACGACGTTGGCGCCGTCGACATAGGCCAGGCGGGTGCCGTCGGGCGACACCACCGGATTGCTCTCGGCGCCCGGCCCGGTCGTCAGCTGCACCGGCGCGCCTCCGGCGAGCGGCGCGCGCCAGATCTTGTACTGGCCGTCGCCGCTGCGGTCCGACGAGAACACCAGGCCGCTGCCGTCGGGCAGCCAGGCCGGCTCGCGGTCGTCGAACGGCCCGGTTGTGATCTCGACCGGGTCGCGGCCGTCCGGCGCGATGGTCCAGATATGGAAGTTCCCCTCCGGCGCGTAGTTCTGGAAGGCGATGCGCTTGCCGTCGGGCGACCATACCGGCGCGGTCGGCTCCAGCCGGTAGTCGGTGATGCGCAGCGCGCGTCCGCCGCCGGCCGGCATCACCCACAGCGCGCCCTGCGCCGAAAAGACGATGCGGCGGCCGTCCGGCGACGGCGCGGCCGCCATATTGGTGCCTTCGCGCAGCTCCACCGCAAAGTCGCGGACCGGGCCGTGCAGGTCGTTGAGCTGGTCGACCGGGCCGCCGCGCGGCCACTGGCAGCCGGCCAGGAGGACGGCGCCGGCCGCCAGGGCCAGCAGGGTGCGCGCCGGAGCGCGCCGCTTGGAAGGAGTAGTCATGGTCTGTCTCCAGAGAAGTTTTCCGGGACGCACCGGGCTGGTGCGGTAGTGACCATGCGATGCTCGGCCAGGGGTCTGACGAATGGCTGACAGATGAGTTTGGCTGGAAAGGCATCGCAGTCTAAAGCGCCGGCGGCTGATGTCGCTCAAGCGTCAACCATCCTGACAGGGAACTTTTTGGCCTCTCCACTACCAGGCAGAAATGATGCGGCAAGGTGAAGTGCCTAACGGACTCCACCAGGTCGCAGGGGCATAGTAGGTCAAACCCGTTACAAAGGAGCCCATCATGTCCGACAATCTGCAAAACCGCGGCGCCCAGGATCGTGCCCGCATCAACATGAGCGAGGACTGGGAAGTCCGTCACTGGACCGAGTCGCTGGGCGTGAGCAAGGAAGAGCTGGAACGCGCCGTCAAGCAGGTCGGTTCCAGCGCCGACAAAGTGCGCGAGCACCTGAAACGCCATTGATCGACCCGCGGGCCGCGTGTCTGCACGGACGGCGGCACCGCTACCGTCTCCCATATCCGCCGGCAGGTCATCAGAACAGCCTGCCGGCCTGCGGGGCGATTGTGCCCCGCATCCGGCGCCGCCCGCCGCGCGCCCCCATGCATTGAGTGCATTCCATGCGGCTGGCGCGGCCGGCGCCGGCTCCATCCGAAAGGAGCCCGGCTTGGATTTCCACTTCATCGACTTTTTCCGTTCCCTCGACATCACCCTGCCCAACGCCCTGTTCGCGCTCGGCGCCGCGGTGCTGAGCTACCTCCTGATGCACGGCGCGCTGATCATGTTCAGGAAGCGCCTCGGCACCCTCAGCACCGACCGCGAACACGGCACCATCGCCCAGGTGCTCAGCAAGACCCTGGCCCATACCGGCGCCCTGGCCATCGTCGCCACCGCGATCCTGATCGGCCTGTCGGTGCTCGACCTGCCCGAGCCCTGGAACACGCGCCTCGGCCACCTCTGGTTCTTCACGCTCGGCATCCAGATCGCGATGTTCCTGCACCGCGCCGTCAAGATCGCCTCGCGCCGCTACTTCCTGGCGCACAATCCGGGCGCGGTCGACCAGCAGGTGACGGTCGCGCACACGGTGGTGATCTGGCTGCTGCAGACCACGGTCTGGGTGGTGTTCGTGCTGGCCATGCTGTCGAACCTCGGCATCAACGTCACCACCTTCGTGGCCAGCCTCGGGATCGGCGGCGTCGCCATCGCGCTGGCCGTGCAGAACATCCTGGGCGACCTGTTCGCCTCGATGTCGATCGCGGTCGACAAGCCCTTCGAGGTCGGCGACTTCATCTCGGCCAAGGACTATTCCGGGACGGTGGAGCACGTGGGCCTGAAGACCACCCGCCTGCGCGCCCTGGGCGGCGAGCAGATCGTGGTCGCCAATGCAGAGCTGCTGCGCAGCACCGTCTACAACTTCCGCCGCATGACCACGCGCCGCATCGTGTTCGCGCTGCGCGCCAGCCCGGCGACGCCGCCGCGGCTGGCGGGCAAGGTGCCGGGCATGCTGGCCGAGATCGTCAAGTGCCGCGACAAGGTGCGCTTCGACCGCGCCCACCTGAAGACCGTGGACCAGAACTGGATCGAATACGAGATTGTCTACACCATGCTGGATGCGAGCTTCGACCTCTACATGGACACCCAGCAGGCCATCAACCTGGACGCGATGCAGATGTTCGCCGACCTCGGCATCTCGATGGCGCCGCGTCCGCAGCACGTGCTGCTGCAGGAAGCGCCCGACGCCAGGGCCGACGTCCGCGGCGAAGAACAGGCGGCGGCCAACGAGCTGGTCGATGGCGCCGGCGACCCGGCGGCGGACCGCGAACGGCCGGACACCCCCTCCCTCATCCTCAAACATTGAAGGAACCGTTCTTTCAAACTTACGCAAAGCTGCCTGATACTACTTAAAGCTCGCCTTGCTGTTGAATTCCTGCTTCACAGGGGCCGGTTTCACCCTGCGCTCGCGCACAGGGCCAGCGCCTTCCCCTCCACAGGCTGACACGGTGGAACTCACCGCCATGTTTCTCAGATTGATCGCCGCATTCACGTCACGGTCATGCGCGGCCCCGCAAGCGTCGCAAGTCCAGTGCCGCTGCGCCAGGGTCAGCGTCTCGATCTTGACGCCGCAGCACGAACAGGTCTTGCTGCTCGGGTACCAGCGATCGACCACGACGACCTGCCCACCACGCCGTTCCGCCTTGTACTCCAGCTGACGGCGAAACTCGCCAAAGCCCATATCGGCAATGGCCCGCGACAGGCAATGGTTGCCCAGCATTCCCTTCACGTTCAGATCCTCGATGCCGATCGTGTGGAAGCGTCGCGTGATGCTCGTCGATGCCTGGTGTAAATCGTTCGAGCGAATATTCCTGACCCGCGCATGTTGCCGCGCCAGCTTGCGCTTGGCTTTGTGGCGGTTGTGCGATCCTTTTTCCTTGCGCGAAACAGCTTTGGCTAGTCGGCGCAGCTGTTTCTGTGCACATCGCAGCGCTTTCGATCCTGTGAACACTTCGCCAGTGGAGAGCGTCGCCAGATTGCTCACGCCGAGATCGACTCCCACCGCGCCTTGGTTTTCGGATGGCGGCAGTAATCGTTCCTCGAGCGTATCGACGGTGATGCTGGCATACCAGTGATCGGCAATGCGACAGATGCAGGCCGAGACGACGCGGCCCTGATGACGCAGACACTCACGCATGCGCACCCACCCCAGCTTCGCGATCCGGATGTGCTTGTCCTGCACCTCAATTTGATCGTTGCTTAACGTGAACCGGTCATTGACCCCCTTGCGGTGAAATGTCGGATAGCCAGTGCGCTTGGCAAAGAAATTCTTGAAAGCTGTTCCCAACTGCCGGATCGCCTCCTGAGCCGCGCACTTCGTCA
>NZ_JAJNOC010000003.1 GCF_021044825.1 Massilia phyllostachyos
GAGAACACCGTGATGATCTCCGATACGTCGCTCGCCAGCTCTTCCTCGAAACTGCGGTCCTCACCCTGGTTGATGATCACGACTTCCACTTGTTTCGCCTGGCAAATGGCAAACACCAGTTCGGCACCGAAGCGCAGCAGCCGATCCTGTGGACAAGGACCAGGCGGCCGATGTTCCCGTCGCGGATCTCGCCGAGCAGCTTTTTCAGCCCCTTCTTGTGGTAGTTCATCCCGGAGCCAAGATCGGCGATGATCTCGAACGGCCAGCCTTGGGCGGCGCAGTACAATTCCAGCACCTGCTGCTGTCGCTCGAGGTCTGCTCGTTGATCGTGACTGGAAACCCTTGCATATGCTGAAGTCCTACGTGGCGTAGGTGTTCCGTGGTAGCGCTCTGGATGCATTGCAGCCAGGTCATAGCGCCGCTGCCCACCCTCCGTCCTGGCGGGTACGAGCTTGCCGGCAGCTTCCCAGCGTCTCAACGTACTAGCGGAGACCCCCAGTGCTTTCGCGGCAACGGTAATGGGGACGAACTTGCTCATATTGAATATGACTACTCAACGATGAAAAAGTTCTATGTGAACTGTTAAGCCCTCGGGTTCCGCGCGCAGGACGTCGGGGGCGAAGTACTGGCCGATGGCGTCGATGTCGAAGCGATTGATCGCGGCAAAGAAGCGGGTGAGTGTCTCGACTTCGGTCAGCATTCGCTTCTCCTGGCAAAACATCCTGTTGGAATCAGACCTCGACTTCGCCCTCGAACACCGTCACCGCCGGGCCGCTGAGGTAGACCGGCTCGCCGGGACCGGCCCAGGCAATGCTCAGCTCGCCGCCACGGGCGGACACGCGCACCGGCGAATCGAGCAGGCCTCGGCGGATGCCGGCCACCACGGCGGCGCAGGCGCCGGTGCCGCAGGCCAGGGTTTCGCCGGCGCCGCGTTCGAACACGCGCAGCTTGACGTGATTGCGGCCGAGCACTTGCATGAAGCCGGCGTTGACCCGCTGCGGGAAGCGCGGATGGTGTTCGATCAGCGGGCCGGTCTCGCCTACCGGCGCGCTGTCGACATTCTCGACCACCTGCACCGCATGCGGGTTGCCCATCGAGACCACCGAGACGAAGACGGTCTGGCCGCCGACCGTCAATGGCCAGTTGGTGTCCGCGCCTTCGGTCCGGCCTTCCAGGCCGGCGCTGTCGAAGGGCACCTCACCTGGCTCCAGGCGCGGGGCGCCCATGTCCACCGTCACGCTGCCGTCGCTTTCCAGGCGCGGCGCAATGATGCCCTTCATGGTTTCGACGCGGATGCTGTTTTCCTTGGAGAGGCCCTTGTCGCTGACGAAGCGGGCAAAGGCGCGCGCGCCGTTGCCGCACTGTTCGACCTCGCCGCCATCGTTGTTGAAGATGCGGTAGCGGAAATCGACGCCCTCGGTCACGGGACGTTCGACCACCAGGATCTGGTCGGCGCCGATGCCGAAGCGGCGGTCGGCCAGCTTGCGCCATTGTTCCGCAGTCAAGTCGACGTCCTGGTGGATGGCGTCCACGACGATGAAGTCGTTGCCGGCGCCGTGCATCTTGGTGAATTTCAGTTTCATAGGGACAGGGTAGTTCAGTTCAGCTAATCCATCTACAAAATGGATTAGCGCAGCTTAATCGTAGAACGAAGGTTCACCCGGCGGACGGGTCTTGAACCGTTTATGCGTCCAGAAATACTCCGCCGGCGCCTCGCGCACGCGCTCCTCGATAAAGGCGTTCATGCGGCGCGTCGCTTCGACCATATCGTCGCCCGGGTAATTCTCCCACGCCGGATAGAAGCGCACGCGCCAGCCCTGGTAGTTCGGCAGGTAGGTCGCGATCACCGGAATCACCTTGGCGCCGGTGGTCGCCGCGATGCGGCCCAGCGCCGTCAGGGTCGCGGCGGGGATACCGAAGAAGGGCACGAACTCCGCATCCTTTTCTCCAAAATCCATGTCCGGCAGCATGAAGTAGGGCAGGCCATCGCGCAGGGCGCGCAGGATCGGCTTGATGCCTTCCTTGCGCGTCACCAGGCGCACCGGGCCGTAGCGTTCGCGGCCGTGGCGCAGCAGCTTGTCGAAAGCCTCGTTCTTTTGCGGCACGTACATGCTGCACACCGGGATCACGCGCGAGGCGACGCCGGCCACGTCCAGGCAGACGAAGTGCGGGCACAGCAGGATGGTCGGGCCCGCTTCCATCTCGGCCTGCGGCACCGCCGGCTCGACATGGATATAGCTGCGCACGCGCTCCTCGCTCGCCCACCACAGGATCGAGCGCTCGAAGATGCTGCGCGCGTAGGCACGGAAATGCTGTTTCGCGATCGCACGGCGTTCGCTCTCCGACTTTTCCGGCATGCACAGGCGCAGGTTGATCAGGGTGATGCGCCGCCGCTTGCCCATGATCAGGAACATCAGGCTGCCGACCGCTTCGCCGAAGCGCCCCAGGATGGGCAGCGGCAGGAAATGCAGCAGCCACAGGAAACCGAGCAGGACCCTCATGCCGCGGCCTCGCTGTCCGGCCCGCCCACGCCTTCCGGCTGCTTGTAGCGGTTATAGCTCCAGAAATACTGCGCCGGGCAACTTGCGATCAGCTGCTCCATGGCGCGGTTGATCGCCGCCGCCTGCTCCGCGGCCGTGCCTTCCAGGCTGCCCTCGAAAGGCACGAAGCGCACCACGTAGCCGCGCCCGCCCGATAAACGCTCGGCGTAGACCAGCAGGATGTCGGCCTTGCCCAGTTGCGCCAGCTTGGCGGGCAGGGTCATGGTATAGGCGCTGCGGCCGAACCACGGCGCCCACACGCCTTCGCCTTCCTGCGGTACCTGGTCCGGCAGCAAGCCGATTGGCTCGCCGCTCTTCAGGGTCTTGGCCAGGATGCGTACGCCGGACAGGGTCGCCGGGGCAAGTTTGAGGTTGTGGCGGGCGCGCGCGCCTTCGACCAAGGGTTTCAGCGCATTCTTCTTCGGCGGGCGGTACATGACGGTCAGCGCCGTCTGCAGGGCGATCTGTTGGGCCGTCATCTCGAAGCAGCCCAGGTGTGGCGTCAGGAACACAATGCCGCGGCCGGCGTCGAGGCGCGACTGCACCAGTTCCCAGTTCTCGACACTGGCATGGCGCGCCACGCGCGCCGGGTCGGCGCACCAGACGAAGGCGAGTTCGATGATGGCCTTGCCGGCTTCGGCGACGGCGGCGTTCAGGTGCTGTTCATAGCCGGCCTGGACCAGGTTGGCGCGCAGGCGGCGGCGGTAGGAGCCGGACAGGAGATAGACGAGCCAGCCGAGGGCCGCGCCGAGGGCATGCAAAAACGGCAATGGAAATACCGAAAGTGCACGGAATAAATAAACTAACATGCGATTGATCAGGGTTGAACGCGCGTGGCGTAGTAGAGCAAAATTCTCGAAGGAAGCGTAAAATACCACTTTATGCAGGATCCGCCGAGTTAATAGACAACTTGCGAAGCGGAATATAAATGTCGCTAAAGCGTCGCAGGCAACCGTTGCTGCGGCATATACATAACACAGCAGTAATGGAGCCTCCATGTCCAACGACTACCTCTTCACTTCCGAATCCGTCTCCGAAGGCCACCCAGACAAGGTCGCCGACCAGATTTCCGACGCCATCCTCGACGCGATCTTCGAGCAAGATCCGCGCGCCCGCGTCGCCGCCGAAACCCTGTGCAACACCGGCCTCGTAGTGCTGGCCGGTGAAATCACCACCCACGCCAACGTCGACTACATCCAGGTCGCGCGCAACACCATCAAGCGCATCGGCTATGACAACACCGACTACGGCATCGACTACAAGGGCTGCGCTGTGCTGGTCGCCTACGACAAGCAGTCGCCGGACATCGCCCAGGGCGTGGACGAAGGCGCCGGCATCGACCTCGACCAGGGCGCGGGCGACCAGGGCCTGATGTTTGGCTATGCCTGCGACGAGACCCCGGAACTGATGCCGGCCGCTATCTATTACGCACACCGCCTGGTCGAGCGCCAGTCGCAGCTGCGCAAGGATGGCCGCCTGCAGTGGCTGCGTCCGGACGCCAAGTCGCAGGTCACCCTGCGCTACGTCGATGGCCGCCCGGTCTCGGTCGACACCGTCGTCCTGTCCACCCAGCACCACCCGGACGTGACCCACTCGCAGATCGAGGAAGCGGTCATCGAAGAGATCATCAAGCCGACCCTCCCGCGCGAGTGGCTGCAAGATACGAAATTCCTGGTCAACCCGACCGGCCGCTTCGTCATCGGCGGCCCGCAGGGCGACTGCGGCCTGACCGGCCGCAAGATCATCGTCGACACCTACGGCGGCGCAGCCCCGCACGGCGGCGGCGCCTTCTCGGGCAAGGATCCGTCGAAAGTCGACCGCTCGGCCGCCTACGCCGCCCGCTACGTCGCCAAGAACGTCGTCGCCGCCGGCCTGGCGCGCCAGTGCCAGGTGCAGGTCAGCTACGCGATCGGCGTGGCCCGCCCGATCAACATCACCGTCTACACCGAAGGCACCGGCGTGATCTCCGACGAGAAGATCGCCCAGCTGGTGATGGAACACTTCGACCTGCGCCCGAAAGGCATCGTGCAAATGCTCGACCTGCTGCGCCCGATCTACGCCAAGACCGCGGCTTACGGGCACTTCGGGCGTGAGGAGCCGGAGTTCACGTGGGAGCGTACCGACAAGGCGGCGTTGCTGCGTGCGGAAGCGGGTCTGTCGTAATCAGTGGCTAGTGCGTGCGCTGTCAGTGCGCACGCAAAATTGGGTCCCGGCCTCCGCCGGGACGACGGTCTTTAAGACGCGTTTCGAAATATCGATCGTGTCCTGCAGCCTAAAAGCCGTCGTTCCGGCGAAGGCCGGAACAATGCCACTGGCATTGTTCCGCCCAATTCCGCAGCATAGCGACTGCTTATCCTCGCACCACAAACCCCAGCATCCCAAACAACACAAGCAGGCACAATCAGCCTTCCTTCGTGTTAAACTCTCGAATTCCGAGGAGCGTTGCGACGAAGTTTCCCCACTTCGCCAGGCTCGGATATCAACACCGCGCTCACGTTACTTTTTTCAACCATTGAAAGGAGGGCGTGATGAGCGCCGTACTCAAAGACACCACCCAGGATTACCTCGTTGCCGACATCGGCCTCGCCTCGTGGGGCGAGAAGGAAATCCGCATTGCTGAAACCGAAATGCCGGGCCTGATGGCGATCCGCGAGGAATACGCTGCCAACCAGCCGCTGAAGGGCGCGCGCATCGCCGGTTCGCTGCACATGACCATCCAGACCGCGGTCCTGATCCGCACCCTGGAAGCCCTCGGCGCGCAAGTGCGCTGGGCGTCGTGCAACATCTACTCGACCCAGGACCACGCCGCCGCTGCCATCGCATCGGTCGGCACCCCGGTGTTCGCCATCAAGGGCGAGACCCTGGACGAGTACTGGGAATACACCCACCGCATCTTCGAATGGCCTGGTGATAACCATGCCAACATGATCCTGGACGACGGCGGCGACGCCACCCTGCTGCTGCACCTGGGCGTGCGTGCCGAGAAGGACATCTCGGTACTGGACAAGCCGGGCTCGGAAGAAGAGATCTGCCTGTTCAACGCGATCAAGGGCCGCCTGGCCGTTGACCCGACCTGGTACTCGAAGCGCCTGCCGTGCATCCTCGGCGTGACCGAAGAAACCACCACCGGCGTGCACCGCCTGTACCAGATGCACCAGGAAGGCAAGCTGGCCTTCCCGGCGATCAACGTCAACGACTCCGTCACCAAGTCGAAGTTCGACAACCTGTACGGCTGCCGAGAATCGCTGGTCGACGGCATCAAGCGCGCGACCGACGTCATGGTCGCCGGCAAGATCGCCGTCATCGCCGGTTACGGTGACGTCGGCAAGGGCTCGGCCCAGGCCATGCGCGCGCTGTCGGCGCAAGTGTGGGTTACCGAGATCGACCCGATCTGCGCGCTGCAGGCCGCGATGGAAGGCTACCGCGTCGTGACCATGGACTACGCCGCCGAACACGGCGACATTTTTGTTACCTGCACCGGCAACTACCATGTCATCACCGAGCAGCACATGCTCAAGATGAAAGACCAGGCGATCGTCTGCAACATCGGCCACTTCGACAACGAAATCGAAGTCGCTGCGATCAAGAAGTACGAGTGGGAAAACATCAAGCCGCAGGTCGATCACGTGATCTTCCCGGACGGTAAGCGCATCATCCTGCTGGCCGAAGGCCGCCTGGTGAACCTGGGCTGCGGCACCGGTCACCCGTCGTACGTGATGAGCTCGTCGTTCGCGAACCAGACCATCGCCCAGATCGAGCTGTTCGCCAACACCGCCAAGTACCCGGTCGGCGTCTACACCCTGCCGAAGCACCTGGACGAGAAGGTCGCCCGCCTGCAGCTGAAGAAACTGAACGCCCAGCTGACCACGCTGACCGAAGAGCAGGCCGCCTACATCTCGGTGAAGCAGGAAGGTCCGTACAAGCCGGACCACTACCGCTACTGATCCGAGGACACCTATCTGCTAGGATAGGTTCCAGTAGCTAATGCGGGCGCGGCGTTGATTCAACCCGCGCCCGTTTTTCCAACAGCCGGCGTTTTCATACGTGAAAGCCGCCGTGTACCCATGAAAGACGATGCGATGCGCTTGCTGATTACCTGGCTGATCAATGCCGTGGCCCTGATGGCCTTGCCCTTCTTGATGTCCTCCGTTCACGTCACCAACTTCACGACCGCGCTGATCGCCGCCCTCGTGCTCGGACTGGTCAATACCTTGATCCGCCCGGTGCTGGTCATCCTGACTTTGCCGGTAACCTTGGTGTCGCTGGGCCTGTTCATCCTCGTCATCAACGCGCTGCTGTTCTGGATGGTGTCGCATTGGGTCGACGGGTTCAACGTGGACGGCTTCTGGTCCGCCTTCATCGCCGCCATCCTGTACAGCATCATTTCCTGGGCACTTTCGACCCTGCTCCTCAAAGACAAAGATGGAAACGCATAATTTCAGTATCGAGTTCTTCCCGCCGAAGACGGCAGAAGGCGCCGACAAGCTGCGCGCCGTGCGCAGCAAGCTGGCCGAGCTGCAGCCCAAGTATTTCTCGGTGACCTTCGGCGCCGGCGGCACCACCCAGCAGGGCACCCTGCAGACCGTGCTCGAGATCAAGGACGCCGGCTTCGACGCCGCGCCGCACCTGTCCTGCATCGGCGGCACCCGCGAATCGCTGCGCGCGATCCTGCAGGAATTCAAGGCCAAGGGCATCCGCCGCGTGGTGGCCCTGCGCGGCGACCTGCCGAGCGGCTACGGCGCCGGCGGCGAGTTCCGCTACGCCAATGAGCTGGTGGAATTCATTCGCCAGGAAACCGGCGACTGGTTCCACATCGAAGTGGCGGCCTATCCGGAAATGCACCCGCAGGCGCGTTCGCCCCAGGACGACCTGCAGGCCTTCGCCCGCAAGGTGCAGGCCGGCGCGAATTCGGCGATCACGCAGTATTTCTACAACCCGGACGCCTACTTCCAGTTCGTCGACAATGTGCGCAAGCTCGGCGTCGACGTGCCGGTGGTGGCGGGCATCATGCCGATCACCAATTACACGCAGCTGATGCGCTTCTCGGACATGTGCGGCGCCGAAATTCCGCGCTGGGTGCGTGTCAAACTGGCCAGCTTCGGCGACGACAGCGCGTCGATCAAGGCCTTCGGGCTGGATGTGGTCACTGGCCTGTGCGAGAAGCTGCTGGCCGGCGGGGCGCCGGGGCTGCATTTCTACAGCATGAACCAGGCGGCGGCGACCACGGCGATTTGGCAGCGCTTGGTGAAATAAACGCTGACAGGTGTAGGGTGGACGGCTCTGCCGTCCGCGCGTTCAACTACATGGGAAATTGACACGCATCGTCCATTTCCACGCTGGTTGAACGCGTGGGCGGAGGCCCGCGGGGCCGCCCAGGCCCACCCTACTCGGTAATCACCTGGTCGAGGGGGATGTCATATTCCCCGATCTCGAAATCGACCTGCTGGCACGCATACGCGATGCCCACTGTCTTCGGACGCGGCTCCGCCTCCAGCGTCCTGTCATAAAACCCCCCGCCATACCCGACCCGATAGCCGCGCGCATCGAAGCCGAGGCACGGTATCAGCAAGGCGGACGGCCGATCCACCATGCGCAAGTCCGCCGGCACCGCGATCCCCATGCTGTCCGCCAGCGTCGCTTCCCCCGGCAGCCACTGCGCAAATCCCAGCGCCGCATCGCGCGCCACCACGACAGGCAGGGCCAGCCGTACGCCTGCCTCCGCCAATTCCGCGTAGGCTGGACGCAAATCCGGTTCGCCGGCGAGCGGCCAATAGACTCCCAGCACCTCGACCGCATGCTCGCGCGCCCACGCCACCACGCGCGCGCCGATGCGGTCGTCCCAGGCGCGTTTCAGGGGCGGAGCGATGGCGCGGCGCGCCTCCTTCAGCAGGCGCCGCAACTGTGGTTTATCGGGTGCATGGCGTGCGCCTTCGTCTGGCAGGAGCCCGGGGGCGCGTGGTATTCTTGGATCGCCGGTCATGGTGTAAATGCAGCGTTGAATGAGAGTTGTGGATGTTTCAATCGAGATTGACAACCGGCGTCCTGCCGGCCGCCATTTTGCTTGCAACTGCTTCGTGGATGCTGCCCGCCGCCGCAGTCCATGCCGAATCTCCGCCAGACGCGGCGCCCGCGGAACAGCAGACCATTTCTCCGGTGCCGGCCGGCGCACCCACGGTGCCCGGCGCCACCGCGCCCGACTCGCGCGCCGATGACGATACCTTCCTGCTGCTGCGCGAAGCCGCGCGCCAGAACGATGCGGCCAAGGTCAATGCGCTGGCATCGCGCCTGCCGAACTACGTGCTGGCGTCCTACGTCGACTATTATCGTCTGAAACCCCGCCTGCGCGAGGCCACGCAGGAAGAGATCCGCGAGGTCCTGCGCCGCCACGAGGGCACGGCGGTAGCCGAGCAGCTGCGCACCGAATGGCTGCTCGATCTCGGCCGCCGGCGCGACTTCGCCGGCTTCGAACGCGAAGCCGGCCAGCTGGCGCGCGGCGACAACCTGCAGATCCGCTGCTACGCCCTGCTGGCGCGCGCCGCCCGCGGCGAACAGGTGGCCAATGAAGCACGTGCCCTGCTGCAAAGCCCGCCAGGCTACGGCGAGGCCTGCGCCGGCCTGATCGCGCAACTCTACCAATCGCGCCAGTTCAACGAGGACGACCTCTACTGGCAGCTGCGCCTGGCCGGCGAAGCCGACGCCACCGGCCCGGCGCGCCGCATCGCGCTGCTGCTGGGCGCTTCCGACACCCGTGCGGCCCAGGCCGTCGACGTGCCCGCCGTCGCCATGGCGCGCGGCATCGGCAAGACCCGCGCCGAACGCGCGATCTACCTGGTCGCGGTCGGCCGCATGGCGCGCACCAGCCTCAAGCTGGCCGCCGTCGCGCTGGACAAGAACAGCCCGAAACTCACGCCGGACGAACGCGCCACCGGCTGGGCCAGCCTTGCCCACGCCGCCTCGATCGGCCTCTCGCCCGACGCCGCCACCTACTGGGGACGCACCAACGGCATCCGCCTCAGCAACGAGCAATTGCAATGGAAGACCCGCATCGCCCTGCGCCGCGGCGACTGGAAGCTTGTCCGCGCCACCATCGAGGCCATGCCGCAGAACCTGAAGGCGGATAACGCCTGGGTCTACTGGCTGGCCCGCGCCGACAAGGCCGAGGGCAGGGCGCAGGAAGCGAACGCGGCTTTCGAGCGCATCGCCAGCCAGCACAATTATTATGGCCAGCTGGCGCTGGACGAACTCGGCCGCCAGGTCACGGCGCCGCCGGCGCCGAGCCCGCTCACGCCCGACGAACTGGCCCAGGCCGGCAACAACCCGAGCCTGCTGCGCGCCTTGAAGTTCTATTCCTTGCGCCTGCGCGCGGAAGGCAACCGCGAATGGAACTGGGGGCTGCGCGGCTTGTCTGACCGTCAGTTGCTGGCCGCCGGCGAACTCGCACGCCGCAACGAGCTGCTCGACCGCACCGTCGAGACCTCGCTGCGCACGCGCACCGAATTCGATTTCGCGCAGCGTTTCCCGGCGCCGCACTACGACGTCCTGCACCCGACCGCGCAGGGCCTGGGCCTGGATAAAGCCTGGGTCTACGGCCTGATCCGCCAGGAATCGCGCTTCGTCACCGATGCGCGCTCCGGCGTCGGCGCCTCCGGCCTGATGCAGGTGATGCCGGCCACCGGCAAGTGGGTGGCGGCCAAGATTGGGATGGACAATTTCGTGCATGGCATGCTGACCGACCTGCGGACCAACATCACGCTCGGGGCGAATTACATGAACATGGTGCTGGAGAACTTTGACGGCGACGAGATCCTAGCCACGGCCGCCTACAACGCCGGCCCGGGGCGGGCGCGCACCTGGCGCGGCCAACTCGACCAGCCGATGGAAGGCGCGATCTTCATCGAATCGATCCCGTTCTCCGAGACCCGCAACTACGTGCGCAACGTGCTGGCCAACGCCACCAACTACGCCGCCGTGTTCGAGAACAAGCCGCAGTCGATCAAGACCCGCGTGCGGCCGGTGCAACCGCGCGAGCGCGCCGCCATCCTGCCCTGAACCTGTCATGAGGAGCTGGCCATGCGTACACAGAACGTGGTGGTCATCGGCGGCACCGGTTTTATCGGCTGCCACCTCCTGAACCGGCTGGCGCGGGACGGCTTCAACACCCTGGTGCCGGCGCGCCATTACGAGCGCGCCAAGCACCTCACCACCTTGCCCTATTTCGATCTGGAAGTCGCGGATATCCACGACGACGCCACCCTGCGCCGCCTGCTGACAGGCCGCGACGCGGTGATCAACCTGGTCGGCGTGCTGCATGGCGGCCAGGGCAGCCCCTACGGCCCCGTTTTCAGACGCCTGCACGTCGAGCTGCCGCGCCGCATCGTCCAGGCCTGCGCCGAGATGGGCGTGCCGCGCTACCTGCACATGAGCGCCCTCGGCGCCAGCGCCACGGGCGCCTCGATGTACCAGCGCTCCAAGGCCGACGGCGAGCTGGCCGCGCGCAGCCAGCCGCAGGTCGCCGCCACCATCTTCCGGCCCACGGTGGTATTCGGCCCGGGCGACCATTTCCTCACCACCTTCGCGGCCCTGCAGCGCCACCTGCCGGCGATCCCGCTGGCCTGCGCCGCGGCGCGCTTCCAGCCGGTCTACGTGGAAGACGTGGCCGCCGCCTTCGCCGCAGCCCTGCGCTCGCCGCGCACGGCGGGCGCCACCATCGAACTGGCCGGCCCCACGGTCTACACCCTGGCCGAGCTGGTGCGCCTGGCCGGGCGCTATGCCGGACACGAACGCCACGTGTTCGCGCTGCCGGAGTGGGCCGCGCGCATGCAGGCGGGCCTGTTCGAACTGCTGCCGGGCGCGCCGGTGATCAGCCGTGATAACCTCGACTCGATGAAGACCGACAATGTGCTCCATCCCGACGAAGCGGTCTTGACAGCGGACGCGCTGGGAATCAAGCTCACGGGGCTCGAGGCCGTCGCGCCGCACTACCTGGCGCCCGCGCACGGACTCGACGACTACCGCGAGCACGCGGGCCGCTGACCTTTCAACCATACCCGACACCATGCAGACCATCGACCTCGACCCGACCCTGTCTTCCACCCTCGAACAGGCGCGCCAGCCGGGCCTGACCCTCGTCATCGGCAACAAGAACGTCTCGTCCTGGTCGATGCGTCCGTGGGTGGCGGCGGTGGCCTTCGGGATCCCGTTCACCGAGGTCCGCGTCCTGCTCGACCAGCCCGACACCTCCGCCAACATCGCGCGCTACTCGCACGCCGGCCGCGTGCCGGTGCTGCTGGCGGGCGAGATGACGGTCTGGGACAGCCTCGCCATCATCGAATACCTGGCCGAGCAGTTCCCGGACAAGCACATGTGGCCGCAGGACGTCGCGGCGCGCGCGCTGGCGCGCTCGATCGTGGCCGAGATGCACTCGGGTTTCAGTGAGCTGCGCACCCAGATGTCGATGAACATCCAGGCGCGCCTGCCGGGCCGCGGCCGCACCCCGGGCGCCCAGGCCGACATCGGCCGCATCTGCGAAATCTGGGAAGACTGCCTGTCGCGCTTCGGCCACCATCGCTTCCTGTTCGGCGAGTTCTCGATCGCCGACGCCTTCTATGCGCCGGTGGTGTGCCGCTTCAAGACCTATGGCGTGGCGCTGGCGCCGGCCATGCAGGCGTATTGCGAGCGCGTGTTGGCGCATCCCGCGGTGGCGCGCTGGGTCGAGGAAGCGATGCGCGAGAACGACCCGACCCCGCTGCACGACCTGGACATGCCGCGGGAGTAAGGATGCGCAGTTACGTCGTCGGCGGCGCCGTGCGCGACGCCCTGCTGGGACGCCCGGTGAGCGACCACGACCACGTGGTGGTCGGCGCCACGCCCGAGCAGATGCTGGCCCGGGGCTTCCGCCCGGTCGGCAAGGACTTCCCGGTCTTCCTGCATCCGCAGACCCAGGAGGAATACGCGCTGGCGCGCACCGAGCGCAAGACCGCCCCCGGCTACCACGGCTTCGTGTTCCACACCTCGCCCGAGGTGACGTTGGAGGACGACCTGGTGCGGCGCGATCTGACCATCAATGCGATGGCGCGCGCCGAGGACGGCGGCATCGTCGACCCCTATGGCGGCCAGCAGGACTTGCGCGACCGCATCTTCCGCCACGTGTCCGATGCGTTCGCCGAAGACCCGGTGCGCATCCTGAGGGTGGCGCGCTTCGCGGCGCGCTTTCCGGATTTCCGGGTGCACGCGAGCACCAACGAGCTGATGCGCGCGATGGTCGCCGGCGGCGAGGTCGATGCGCTGGTGCCGGAACGCGTCTGGCAGGAACTGGCGCGCGGCTTGATGGAGGAACGTCCCTCACGTATGTTCGCGGTGCTGGACGATTGCGGAGCGTTGGCGCGCATTCTGCCGGAACTCGCGGCCGATGCGGCCCTGATGGCGCTGGTCGACGGCGCCGCAGGGCAGGGCGCGCCGCTCGAGGTGCGATTCGCGGTGCTGCTGCACGCCCTGGATCAGCCGGCCGTCCTGGAAGTGAGCAAGCGCTTGAAAGTGCCGAACGAGTGCCGCGACCTGGCCCAGATGACGGTGCGCGAACGCGCCACCCTCGAGCGTGCCGGTGAACTCGATGCCGAGGCCGCCGTCACCCTGTTCGAACGCTGCGACGCCTTCCGCAAACCGGATCGCTTCGGCCAGCTGCTGCAGGCAGGCGCCTGCATCGGCTTCGACGGGCCGGCGCGCCTGCCGCCCGCCTTGGGGGCTGCGCGCGCCGTCGATGCCGGTGCGGTGGCCTCGCGCTGCGCCGGCGACAAGGCCCGGATCCCGCTGGCCGTGCACGCGGCGCGGGTCGATGCGGTGGCGACCGTGTTGTAGTGCGGCAACTCAGGAGTGCGCGGCTGATCCGCAAGCTTTTGCTATGCTTCTCCGGATAACGATGGATGTAACGAAGGAGACAATATGGTTGCAGTGCCGGCACAGCGGGTAGCACCTTGGACACCGCGCCGCCGCCTGCAACTGGCCGGCGTGACGGTGCTGGTGCTGGCCTTGCTGCTCGCCTTCCTGTTCGTCCGCTCGGAAGCGGCCGACCCCGAGATCCGCAACGACGTCATGCTCGGCGTGCGCGAGCTGGAAAAGCTCGACGCCGAGTGGGACGCCAACATCCTGCGCGCCCACATCGGCCGCGCGCCCGCCACCCCGCAGCTGACCACCGGGCTGCCGCGCATGCGCGCCCTCCTGGTGCGCCTGGGCGAAGCGGTGCCTGACAAGGGCAATCCGGCGCTGCGCAGCGCCTATGCCCAGCTGAGCGACGCCATGCAGCGCAAGGAATTGATCACCGTCCAGTTCGCGCGCCACAATCCGCCGCTGCGTGAAGCGCTGACCTATCTGCCGCCCGCCGTAGCCGATTTGAAAACCGAACTCGGCGGCATCGAAGGCGCGCTGGCGCCGGCGCGGCTGGTGGTGCGCCTGGACGCCTCGCTCAACGCCCTGCTGACCGAAATCCTGCGCTACAACGTGATTCCCTCGGCGCCGCTGGCCGCGCGCATCGACGAGATCCTGGGCGACGTCGCGGCCCAGCAGATCGCCTTTTCGCCGGCGGTGGTCGAGAAGATGGACGCCATCATCAAGGCCTCGCGCGTGATCCTGGAAAAGCGCCCGCTGGAAAACCGCCTGGAAGCGCAGATCGCCGCCACCGCCACCGGCGCCGCCCTCGACCGCCTGGGGCGCGAGTTCGACCGTTCTTTCGACGCCGCGCTGGCGCTGCGCGAACGCTACCGCGGCTACCTGTTCGCCTATTCCGCCTTCCTGCTGTTACTGCTGGCGTATGCCGGCATGCGGCTGCGGCGCAGCTACCGCATCATCGGCGAGGTCAACCACCGCCTGCAGGCGGCCAACGAAAACCTCGAGCACCGCGTGGCCGAGCGCACCGCCGAGCTGGAATCGCAGTCGAAGCAGCTGGAGCGCCTGGCCCAGCACGACAGCCTCACCGGCCTGATCAACTACCGCCAGCTGACCCGCCTGCTGGAGCGCGCGCTGGCGCGGGCCGACCGCCGCGACACGGTGGTGGTGATCATGTTCATCGACCTCGACGGCTTCAAGGCCGTCAACGACACCTACGGCCATGCCACCGGCGACCTGGTGCTGCAGATGGTCGCGCGCCGGGTCCAGGACAAGCTGCGCGCCGAGGACGCCCTGGCGCGCCTGGGCGGCGACGAGTTCGTCATCATGCTGGAAGAGGTCGCTTCGCGCGAGGGCGCGCTGCGGGTGGCCCAGATTGCGCTCGACGAGATCAAGTCGGTGACCGAGGCCGACGGCAATCCGATCTCGATCTCGGCCAGCATCGGTATTTCCAGCGCGCGCGGCCACGCCGGCGCGGCGCGCGGCTCGGCGGCGCTGCTGGCGGAAGCCGACAAGGCCATGTACGAGGCCAAGAATTCCGGCAAGGGCGTGTTCGTGGTGAGTCCGGATGCGCAGTGGGTGGTTCCCGGCGACGGCGGCGCGACTGGCTAGAATCCGCTAGAATCCCGGTATTGCTGCGCTGCACAAAAAAGGACACCATCATGCTGGACAATCCGCTGGGACGCTGGATACGCGGCCTGGGTGGCAAACGCGACGGAGGCAAACCCGGCCGCCCGACCGTGCTCGTCAAGGAACTCGGCGAACGCGACCGCCGCCGCATCCTGCGCCACTTCCTGGCCCTGGACAGCAACGACCGCCTGCTGCGCTTCGGCAGCATGATTCCGGACGAACAGATCACCGCCTACGTGAACAAGCTCGATTTCAAGCGCGATATCGTGTTCGGCGTGGTCAACAGCGTTTTTCAACTCGTGGGCGTGGGGCACCTGGCGTTCGCCGCGGCGGACAAGGGCAAGCCGACGCAAAAGGCGCGGGTGGCGGAGTTCGGGGTGTCGGTGTCGAAGTCGGCGCGCGGCCAGGGCGTCGGCTCGCGCCTGTTCCAGCGGGCGGCGATCAACTGCCGCAACGCCGACGTCGATACGCTCTACATGCAGTGTCTGACCTCGAACCAGACCATGATGCACATCGCGCGCAAGGCGGGGATGGAGATCAAGCGCGAGTATGGGGAGGCGGACGCCTACCTGCAACTGCCGCCGCCGAGTCCGGCGAGCGTGATGGCGGAGGCGATCGAGGAGCAGTGGGCGGTGATTGATTACACCGTCAAGGCGAATGCAAGGGCGGCCGTGAAGTGGCTGACGCCGAAGAAGTAGACTTCGAATACGCTGCTCACTCACCAACGTCGTTCCGGCGTAGGCCGGAACCCAATTTCCTTCGCGTTCCACGGTTTATGCGTACACCCGGGTACGCACACAAAATTGGATTCCGACCTTCGCCGGAAGTCATGGGCGCCAGTGGCGCGCATGACGTTTTTTAGCCAACAATAAAAAAAACGCTGGCGGTCTGATTCGGTTATCACCCCACCGGCAACGCCGTCGTCTCCTTAATCCTCTGCAACGCAAAACTCGACTTCACATCCAGCACCGCCGGATGCTTCAACAGCGTCCCCATCATGAAGCGCGAAAAGTGGTCCATATCCTCCACGTGCACGCGCAGCAGGAAATCCATCTCTCCCGTCATCGCATAGCAGGCCACCACTTCCGGCCACGTCCCCACCGACACCGCGAAGTCATTCCTCGGCGAGGTCGCCGGCAAACTGGGCGCCCCACGGGCGCCGCCCGCCACTTCGCTGTGCTTCTCCAGCCGCACATTCACATAGGCCAGCAGCCCCAGGCCGATCTTGTCCGGATCCACCAGCGCCACGTACTGGCGGATCACGCCGGCTTCTTCCAGGCGCTTGATGCGGCGCAGGCAGGGGGAGGGGGACAGGTTGACTCTTTCGGCCACGTCCTGGTTCGACAGCCGGCCATCCGTCTGTAGTACTGCCAGGATCTTGCGGTCGGTCTTGTCGAGCTCGATTTTTGACATGGTTTCCTCGCTTGATTCGCAAACACGGCAATTTTATTGCGCAAATCGTCTGGCGTGGGGAATTGTTTGGAATTTAATGCCGGATCACCAGCCCTATACTGTGCGCCAGACAGGAGCAGGCTGGACAAATCAGCCGTGCGCACAACAGGCCAGCAAGAGCCGGGCGCCAGCTTCCGACACGCAAGCGAGCACACGCGAACCCCACGGAGACACCGCATGAACGCACCCCTCGAGCGCGCCAAGCTGGCGCTGCCCCAGCACGACATCACTCTCGACGACAAGTGGACGCTCGAACGCGGCCGCGCGTTCATGACCGGCACGCAAGCCCTGGTCCGCCTGCCGATGCTCCAGCGCGAGCGCGACGTCAAGGCCGGCCTGAACACCGCCGGCTACATCACCGGCTACCGCGGCTCGCCCGTCACCGCCGTCGACCAGACCGCGATGAAGGCGAAGAAGCACCTCGACGCCCACCACGTGAAGTTCCACCCGGGCATGAACGAGGACCTGGCGGCGACCGCTGTCTGGGGCACCCAGCAGACCAACCTGTACAAGGACGCCAGGTACGACGGCGTCTTCGCCATGTGGTACGGCAAGGGCCCGGGCGTGGACCGTTGCGGCGACGTCTTCAAGCACGGCAACAATGCCGGCTCCTCGAAGCACGGCGGCGTGCTGGTGCTGGCCGGCGACGACCATGCGGCCAAATCCTCGTCCACAGCGCACCAGTCCGACCACATCCTGACCCACTGCGGCATCCCGGTCCTGT
Organism: Massilia phyllostachyos; assembly: GCF_021044825.1. Lineage (GTDB taxonomy): Bacteria > Pseudomonadota > Gammaproteobacteria > Burkholderiales > Burkholderiaceae_D > Telluria > Telluria phyllostachyos. The sequence goes on from NZ_JAJNOC010000003.1 coordinate 17,224, forward strand.
ATCCGTCCTCGGTGCAGGAATACCTGGACTTCGGCCTGCACGCCTGGGCCATGAGCCGCTACACCGGCCTCTGGGTATCGATGAAGTGCGTCACCGACATCATCGAATCCGGCGCCGTGGTCGACCTCGACCCGGACCGCGTGCAGATCGCCCTGCCGACCGACTTCGAAGTGCCCGCGGGTGGCCTCAACATCCGCTGGCCGGACGCCGTGCTGGACCAGGAAGTCCGCATGAGCAATTTCAAGTGGTATGCGGCCCTGGCCTATGCGCGCGCCAATAAACTGAACCGCATCATCTGGGACAGCAAGCAGCCGAAGATCGGCATCATCACCGCCGGCAAGAGCTACGTAGACACGCGCCAGGCCCTGGCCGACCTCGGCATCGACGAGCAAGCCGCCGCCGACATCGGCCTGCGCCTGTACAAGGTCGGCATGACCTGGCCGCTCGAATCCGAAGGCGTGCACGAATTCGCGCGCGGCCTCGACGAGATCCTGGTGGTGGAAGAGAAGCGCCAGGTGATGGAATATGCGCTCAAGGAAGCGCTGTACAACCTGCCGGACGGCGAGCGTCCGCGCGTGGTCGGCAAGTTCGACGACACCGGCGAGTGGAGCAACAAGGACCGCATGGGCCACGGCGACTGGCTGCTGCCGGCGACGTATGAATTGAACCCGGCCCAGATCGCGCGCGCCATCGCCTCGCGCATCTCGCACTACTGCGCCGGCCATCCGGTCGAGCAGCGCGTGAAGGAACGCATCGCCTACCTGGAGAACAAGGAGCTGGTGCTGAAGTCGATTCCGGCGAAAGCCAATCCGGAAACCGACCGCATCCCCTTCTTCTGCTCCGGCTGCCCGCACAACAGTTCCACGAAAGTGCCGGAAGGCTCGCGCGCCATGGCCGGCATCGGCTGCCACTACATGGTGCTGTGGATGGACCGCGAGACCTCGACCTTCACCCACATGGGCGCCGAAGGCACGACCTGGATCGGCCAGTCGCCCTTCACCGACGAGAAGCATGTGTTCGTGAACCTGGGCGACGGCACCTACTTCCACTCGGGCATCCTGGCGATCCGCGCGGCGGTGGCGGCCAAGGTCAACATCACCTACAAGATCCTCTACAACGACGCGGTCGCGATGACCGGCGGCCAGAACGTCGACGGCCCGCTCGACCCGGGCATGATCACGCGCCAGATTGCGGCCGAAGGCGTGCGCCCGATCATCGTGGTCACCGACGAACCGGAAAAATACCCGGACGACTACAACTGGGCCGAGGGCGTCACCGTGCGCCACCGTTCCGAGCTGATGGACGTGCAGAAGGAACTGCGCGAGATGCCGGGCGTCTCCGCCGTGATCTACGACCAGACCTGCGCCTCCGAGAAGCGCCGCCGTCGTAAAAAGGGCGAGTTCCCCGACCCGGCCAAGCGCGCCGTCATCAACGAAGCCGTGTGCGAAGGCTGCGGCGACTGCTCGGTGCAGTCGAACTGCCTGTCGGTCGAGCCGCTGGAAACGGAACTGGGCCGCAAGCGCCAGATCAACCAGTCGTCCTGCAACAAGGATTTCTCCTGCGTCTCCGGCTTCTGCCCGAGTTTCGTCACCGTCGAAGGCGGCGGCCTGAAGAAGCCGAAGAAAGCGGCGACCTCGGACGCGGCGCCACCGAGCCTGCCGGCGCCGCGCATCCCCGCCATCACCGATCCTTTCGGCATCCTGATCGCCGGCGTCGGCGGCACCGGTGTCGTCACCGTCGGCCAGATCCTGGCGATGGCGGCCCACGTCGAAGGCAAAGGCGCGCTGGTGCTGGACCAGTCGGGCCTCGCGCAAAAGGGCGGCCCCGTGATGTCGCACGTGCGCCTGGCCGAACACCAGGCCGACCTGCACTCGACCCGCGTCGGCACCGGCAGCGCGGACCTGGTGATCGGCTGCGACCAGATCGTCACCGCCGCCCGCGACGCGCTTTCCCGCATGGGTGAAGGCCGCACCTGGGCCGCCGTCAATTCCACCGGCGCCACCACCGCGGCCTTCGTGAAGAACCCGGACTGGCAATTCCCGGCCGAAGGCTCGCAGGGCGCGATCGTGCAAGCCTGCGGCCAGGAGAACGTCGACTTCATCGATGCCGGCAAGATCGCCACCGCGCTGATGGGCGACGCCATCGCCACCAATATGTTCATGCTCGGCTACGCCTTCCAGAAAGGCCGCGTGCCGCTGCAGGAAGCCTCGCTGATCAAGGCGATCGAACTGAACGGCGTCTCGGTGCCCTTCAACAAGGCCGCCTTCCACTGGGGCCGCAGCGCGGCGCACGACCTGGCTGCGGTGAAGAAGCTGGCGACGCCGAGCCAGGTGATCGAGTTCAAGCGCGCCGAAAGCCTGGACGACATCGTCAACCGCCGCGTCGAGCTGCTCACCGCCTACCAGGACGCCGCCTACGCCGCGCAGTACAAGGCCTTCGTGGACACGGTGCGCGCCGAGGAAGCGAAACTGGGCAAGGGCACGCGTTTGACCGAATCGGTGGCGCGCTACTTCTACAAGCTGATGGCCTACAAGGACGAGTACGAAGTCGCCCGCCTGCACACTGATCCGGCCTTCAAGGCCAGGATCTCGGCCATGTTCGAAGGCGACGTCAAGCTGAAGTTCCACCTGGCGCCGCCGCTGCTGGCCAAGCACGACAAGGAAGGCCGCGCGCTGAAACGCGAGTACGGTTCGTGGATGATGGGCGCCTTCGGCGTGCTGGCTAAACTCAAGCGCCTGCGCGGCACGCCGTTCGACGTGTTCGGCTACACCACCGAGCGCCGCGTCGAGCGCGCCTTGATTGGCCAGTACCGCCAGACCGTGGAAGCGCTGCTGCCGAAGCTGACGGCGGACAAGCTGGCGCAGGCGGTGGCGATCGCCAGCATCCCGGAAGACATCCGCGGCTACGGCCACGTGAAGGCGCGTCACCTGGCGGCCGCCAAGCAAAAGGAAGCGGCGCTGCTGGCCGCCTTCCACGTACCCGCGGTGTCGCAGGCCGCCTGATGACAGCTTGATACGGCCGGCGCCACCGGCCGTATCAAGCCGACATGCTTTGTTGTTCTGCCGCTTCAACTGTTACAGTTGGTTGCACTTCGGCCGATTTGGCGCGTCTATAATCGACCGAATGAGCTCGCCATCCTTCGCCGGTCGCGTGACGACCGCCACCCGCACCATCCTTCCCTTTGTCCTTGCAAGCGTCGTCCTCGCCGGCTGCGGCGGCGGTGGCGGTTCGCCCGGTGTCGGCGCGCGTCCGCCGGCCACCGGCGGTGGCGGCACGACGAACCCCGTGCCGCCGGTTACCTCGACGCCGGCGACCGAGGCCGACCTCAATCCGAGCACCCTGGGCGACGCGTTCTCGACCTACTGGAATATGTGCGCCAAGCCGCGCACCGGCGTCGATTTCGAAGGCAAGCCCTACCCGGACCGCCAGGGCACCCTGCTCGACGAGCTGAAGTTCCTGCGCGCGTATACGAACCAGTACTACCTCTGGTACAACGAGATCCCGAACACCTTCAAGATGGCGGATTTCACCGATCCGGTCGCCTATTTCGACGTGCTCAAGACCAGCGCGATCACGCCCTCGGGCAAGCCGAAGGACCAGTACCACTTCACCTACGACAGCGACGAGTGGGACAAGATGCAGAACGCCGGCCTCGACCTGGGCTATGGCGTGACCTGGAAGCGCAACAGCTCGACCGCCCCGCGCACCTGGCTGGTGACCCTGGTCGAGCCGGGCTCGCCAGCCGCCGCGGCCGGCCTGAAGCGCGGCGACATGCTGATGCGGGTGGACGGCGTCGACTTCGTCAACGGTTCGGATGCGAATTCCGTCAACCGCATCAACGCCGGCCTGTTCCCCGAAACGGCGGGCGTGGCGCACAGCTTCACGCTGCGTCGCGCTAGCGCTACCTACGACGTCAGCATGACCGCGCTGGAAGTCAGCGTGGATCCGGTCAAGCACGTCAAGGTGCTCGACACCCCGGGCGGCAAGGTCGGCTACCTGAGCTTCGAAACCCATAACGGCGTGTCGGAGAAGGAGCTGCTGGACGCCTTCACCACCTTCAAGCAGGCGGCCGTGAGCGACCTGGTGCTCGACATGCGCTACAACGGCGGCGGCCTGCTCTACGTCGCGGCCCAGCTGGCGTACATGGTGTCCGGCCCCGAGCAGACCGCCGGCAAGATCTTCGAGCGCCCGATGTACAACGACAAGACCCAGCAGGAGCCGGCGATCCCGTTCCGCTCGACCGCCTACGGCTTCCCCTCGACCAGCCCGGTCCGCGCCGGCACGCCGCTGCCCTACCTGGGGCTGAAGCGCGTCACCGTGCTGACCACGCCCGGCACCTGCTCGGCCAGCGAAGCCGTGATCAACGGCCTGCGCGGCGCCGACATCCAGGTCGACGTGATCGGCAGCCAGACCTGCGGCAAGCCCTATGGCTTCACGCCGGTGCCGAACTGCGGCACGACGTATTTCGCGATCGAATTCAAGGGCGTGAACGACAAGGGCTTCGGCGACTATGCCGACGGCCTGGCCGCGACCTGCCAGGTGGCCGACGACCTGGCGCACGAGATCGGCGACCCGGCCGAAGGCCTGCTGGCCGCGGCCCTGAACTACCGCCAGACCGGCGCCTGCCCGCCGGCCAGCCGCGCGCGCATGATTCCGATGGAGATCGTGCGTCCGCCGGTGAAGGAGATTGCGATCCGCACGCGGCCGCGAAGCTGATCCGCAGCTGCGCATGAACGGCCCGGCCAGCACTCGCTGCCCGGGCCGTTTCATTTGGGAAAACGGGACTATAATCATCCGCTTTGTTACCTCGCCAATTGCCGGAGATTCAAGGATGATCCGTTCCGCCGTATTGCTGGCCCTGCTGGCCGCCTTCCCCCTGTCGCACAGCGCCCACGCCGCCCCCGACCTGACCACCGTTTCCGAGCGCTCCGGCTTCACCGCCACCGGCCGCTACGAGGAAGTCGTCAAGCTGTGCGGCGCGTTCCAGAAGGCCTATCCGAAGCAGGTCAAGTGCATCGAGTTCGGCCGCACGCCGGAAGGGCGTCCGATGCTGGCGCTGGTCGTCAACGGCAAGGGCGTGTTCACCCCGCAAGCGGCGCAGAAGGCGAACCTGCCGGTGACCCTGATCCAGGGCGGCATCCACGCCGGCGAGATCGACGGCAAGGACGCCGGCTTCCTGGCCGTGCGCGAAATCCTGGACGGCAAGCTCGCCAGTGGCGTGCTGGACAAGCAGGTGCTGGTGTTCGTCCCGGTCTTCAACGTCGACGGCCACGAGCGCTTCAGCAAGAACAACCGTCCGAACCAGCGCGGACCCGTGGAGATGGGCTGGCGCACCACGGCGCAGAACTTCAACCTGAACCGCGACTACGTGAAGGCCGACGCGCCCGAGATGCAGGCGATGCTGAAACTCGTGAACGCCTGGGATCCGCTGACCTACGTCGACCTGCACGTGACCGACGGCGCCATGTTCCAGCACGACGTTTCGATCCAGGTCGAGCCGGTGTACTCGGGCGATCCGGAATTCCGCAAGGCCGGCCTGGCGCTGCGCACCGGCGTGATCGCCGACATCTCGAAGCAGGGCTCGACCCCGCAGTCCTACTACATGTCCTTCGCCAAGACCGACGACCCGATGTCGGGCTTCGTCGACAGCGTCTCGGACCCGCGCTTCTCGACCGGCTACTTCCAGCTGCGTAACCGCATGGCGCTGCTGGTCGAGACCCACTCGTGGAAGGACTACCCGACCCGCGTGCGCGTGACCCACAACACCTTCATTTCGATCATGGAGCAGGTTGCGAAGAATGGCGCGACCTGGCAGGCCGCGGCCCGCGCCGCCGACGCCCGCGCCTCGAAGCTGGCCGGCGGCGAGGTCGCCCTGAGCTACCGCACCACCGACAAGACCACGATGGTCGACTTCAACGGCTACGAGTTCACCCGCACCCAGTCGGACATCTCGGGCATGCTGATGACCCGCTACGACGAAAGCAAACCGCAGGTCTGGCGCGTGCCGCTGCGCGACGAGGTCGTGGCCGACAAGGTCGTCGCCGCGCCGCGCGCCGGCTACATCGTGCCGGCGGCCTACGCCGACATCGTGGCGAACAAGCTGGCGCTGCATGGGATCAGCTTCCAGAAGATCGCCAAGCCGCTCGCCGATGTGCAGGCCGAGACCTTCCGCGCCGACAAGGCGACCTTTGGCGCGACCTCCTTCGAATCGCACCAGCGTTTGACGGTGGAAGGTAACTGGAAGCCGGAAGCACGCCCGGTGCTGGCCGGTTCCCTGTACGTGCCGGTGAACCAGCCGAAGGCGCGCCTGGTGGTGGCGATGCTGGAACCGCAGGCGCCGGACTCGCTGCTGGCCTGGGGCTTCTTCAACAACGCCTACGAGCGCAAGGAATACATGGAAGAGTACGTGGCCGAGGACGTGGCGCGCGAGCAGCTGAAGGATCCGGCCGTGGCCGCGGAATTCAAGCGCCGCCTCGAGACCGACCCGGCCTTCGCCAAGAACCCGCACGCGCGCCTGGAGTTCTTCGCCCAGCGCCATGCGTCGTGGGACGAGCGCTTCAAGCTGTATCCGGTCCTGCGCACCAACGTCGCCCCTTGACGTTGCAGGGTGGGCGGAGGTGGACCGCCTATCCTACGGCATTGCCGCCTCGGATTTCACCGCGCGCTTGACGGCCGACGCGGGAAGATTCATCAACAAGCGCACCAGCTCCGGCTGCCGGTTCGTCGCCGTCTTCTGGTAAATCGACAGCAGCTGCTTGCGCACCGTGTCGTACTGCACCCCCAGCTTCTCCGCGATCGCCCTGGGCGGCATCCCGTCCGCCAGGTGCGAGGCCACCCGGCACTCCGCGTGCGACAGCCCGAAGGCGGCGCTCAGGAGCGTCGCATCGATCGCCTGCGCCGACCCCGGGTGATAAAAACTCAGCATCACCAGCGGCCGCAGGCCGAAGCTGCCCAGGGTGCGCTCCGGCGCCAGCAGGGTGAAGAAGCCGTACAGCACGTCGGGCGCCGCATCCGGCTCGCTGCTCATGTGCAGCGCCCGGAACTCCCTGCCGCCGCTGCTGCGCACCGCATGTTCCAGCTCCGCGCAGCCGTCGAGAAAGGTGCGCTGGTAAGCCTGCGGCAGCAACAGCCGGCCATCGGCCACCTGCACCAGGCTCGTGGCGCCGAGCAGGCTGTGCGCCGCCTCGTTGGCCAGCACCACCTCGCCGGTGGTGGTGAGCAGCATCACCGGCTGGCGCAGCTTGTCGACCAGCGCGTGGCCGACCAGGGCCTGGGCCGAGTACACGAAGCGGGCGAGGCCCAGGCGCACGGCGCGCTGCAGGTGCGGACGCAGGCGTTCGAGGAAGCCGAGGGCATCGGGCGGCATCGCGCCTTCGCCGGGCCGGCGCAGGCAGGCCAGGATCACGGTGGCTTCCGCGTTCTCCGCCAGCTTGCAGGCCGACAGGTAGCGCGCCCCATGCGGGATCAGGAATTCCTGGTAGAAGGGATCGCCGGCCACGAAGGCATCGTCGAAATGCTCGTGGCAATGCAGCCAGGCGTCCGGCGCCATGGTGCGCAGCAGGCCGACGCGGGCGTCGATGAACTGGTATTTCTGGATGTACTCGAGGTCGATCTGCGGCGCCATGTCGGCGCCTTCGCTGTACGACAGCGCCCCGTGCCCGGCGTCGAAGGCGAGCAGGTGGATGGCGCGCCCGCCGACCGCTTCATGCAGGCACTCCAGCACCGGCCGCCAGCCGCCGCGCTGCTCCAGCGTCCCGTAGATGAGATTGACGATGCGCTCGAAGCGCGCCTGTGACAAATCCAAGATGATCCCCGTATTGATGCTTTTTTAGCATCGTAACCGATACGGGTTAAATATCTTGACTTATGGTTATTTAACAGATGTAACAGGAAGGGTCGTCAGCACCACCGTGCGCACCGCGCCGGGAGCGCCGGTGAGCTGGTAGAGGCGATCGAATTCGTCGTCGGCGATGACCAGGTTCTGCTCGCCGCCGAACAGGCGCACCAGTTCCGGCAGCGTGTTGGAATGGCCGACCACCAGCACCGCGCCGCTCAGCGTCCTGACCTTTTCCACCAGCGCCTTCGGATTGCGCGGATCGTAGAGCTGTACTTCCAGCCCGGTACGCTGCGCCAGCGGTGCGGCGGTCTGGCGCGTGCGCTGGGTCGGGGTGCTGAAGATGTGCTGGACGCCGGCGCGCTGCAGCAGGATGCCGACGTGCTCGGCCCGGGCCCGTCCCTGGGCGGTCAGGTCCGGGTCGCCATGCTCGCTGGCCTTTTCGCCGTGGCGGACCAGGTAGATCGCGCTCGGCTCGGCCAGCGCCGCGACGGGCGCGAGCAGGGCCAGGCTCAGGGGGAGGTGGCGGAACAGGCGGGGCAGTCGCATGGCGTCCTTTCTTTCGGTTGGATTACAGCTGCGTCAGCGAAATCGTGTTCGGCGCCGGCGTCGAGCAAGGCTCCTCGTCGAAAGCGATGTCGCCCAAGGGGTTGGGCACGCCGTCGGTCTTCAGGTCGACGAAGCCGAACAGGTCGCGGTCCTGCAGGTGCGACGGCACCACGGTGGAGAGCGACGAGAACACGTTCTCCACGCGCCCCGGATGCTTCTTTTCCCAGTCGCGCAGCATCGCCTTGATCTGCTTGCGCTGCAGGTTTTCCTGCGAGCCGCACAGGTCGCACGGGATGATCGGGAAGCCTTTCACTTGCGCATAGCGCTCGGTATCCGCTTCCTTCACATAGGCCAGCGGACGGATCACCATGTGCTTGCCGTCGTCCGACACTAATTTTGCTGGCATGCCCTTCAGCTTCCCGCCGAAGAACATGTTCAGGAAGAAGGTTTCGAGGATGTCGTCGCGGTGGTGGCCCAGCGCGATCTTGTTGCAGCCGAGCTCGTCCGCCACGCGGTACAGGATGCCGCGCCGCAGTCTGGAACAGAGCGAGCAGGTGGTTTTACCCTCCGGGATCAGGCGCTTGACGATGCTGTAGGTGTCCTGGTTCTCGATGTGGAAAGGCACGCCCAGTTTTTCCAGGTAGGCCGGCAGGATGTCGGCCGGGAAGTTCGGCTGCTTCTGGTCCAGGTTCACCGCGACGATGTCGAAATGGATCGGCGCGCGTTCGCGCAGGGTCATGAGGATGTCGAGCAGGGCGTAGCTGTCCTTGCCGCCCGACAGGCAGACCATCACCTTGTCGCCGTCCTCGATCATGTTGAAGTCGCCGATGGCCTGGCCGACCTGGCGGCACAGGCGCTTGTGCAGCTTGTTGTTCTCGTACGCGATTTTCTCGAGCTTCTTGGCTTGCGCGTCCGGGTTCAGTTGGTCGAGATCCGCTTCGCTCATGCTTCTTCCTTCACCTGGAACACTTCCACGCCCACGCCTTCGCAATCCGGATACACGTCCGGCTTCATGGTCGACACGCGCGCGGCGCGCACGCGCGGGTGGGTCAGCATCGCCTTGACCACGTCGTCGCACAGGGTTTCCTGCAGGTGGATGTGGCCCTTCGAAATGCGCTTGGCGATGGTCTCGCGCATGAAGTCGTAGTCGACCACTTCCGACAGCTGGTCGGCCTTCGGCGTCGACTGCTCCAGCGGAATGTACAAATCGACGTTGATCATGACACGCTGTTCCGCCTTCTTCTCGAAGTCATGCACGCCGATGTTGATCATCACTTCGTAATTGCGCAGGAACAGCCGGCGGCAATCGCGCAAGCTCGGGTGAATCAGGGCGGATAACATGGGTAAAGCCTTTTATGAAGAAGAATGGTTGTTCGGTTCGGTCAGGAACATCACGTCGCGCGGCGACGCCTGCAAATGCTGGCCGCCATCGACCAGCAGGGTGGTGCCGGTCAGCGCCCGCGCGCCGGCCGCATACACCACGGCGTCGGCGATGTCCTGCGGGGTCGAGGAACGCCCCAGCGGCGTCATCGCGTGCGCCTGGGCGAAGCCGGCCTCGCTCTGCTCGCCCGACACCATCGTGATGCCCGGCGCCACGCCGACCACGCGCACCTTCGGCGCCAGCGCCTGCGCCAGCATCGTGGTGGCCGTGTGCAGCGCCGCCTTCGACAGCGTGTACGACAGAAAATCCGGGTTGAGATTGTACAGTTTCTGGTCCAGCAGGTTGACCACGACGGCCTGGCTGCCTGCCGGGGTCATGGCGTGCAGGGCCTGGGCCAGCAGCAGCGGCGCCGTGACGTTCGCCGCCATATGGGTGTTCAGCAGGGCCGGCGAAAACGCGGTGGCGCTGTCGTATTCAAACAACGAAGCGTTGTTGACGATGCAAGCCGGCACGCCCAGCTCCCCGGCCACGCGGCCGGGCAGGGCGCGCACCGCCGCTTCGTCCTGCAGCTCGCACTGGAACAATGCCGCGCGCCGGCCGAGGGCGCGGATCGCGTCCGCGGTCTCCTGCGCCTCCTGCTCCGAATGGCGGTAGTGCACGGCCACGTCCCAGCCGGCGCCGGCCAGGCCGAGCGCGATGGCGCGGCCCAGGCGGCGGCCGGCGCCGGTCACCAGGGCCACCTTGGAAGCGTGAGCGATCGTCGTGTGCATGATGTCGTTGATGGAGGCTGATTTCGCTACAATGCCGGCATGTCCCTGCCCGCACCCACTCCCGACGCGCTCGCCGCATCCCACTCCCTGCAACAGCTGATCGCCGCCGACATCGAGAAACTCGGCGGCGCGATGGCGTTTTCACGGTTCATGGAACTGGCGCTGTACGCGCCCCGGCTCGGGTATTACAGCGGCGGCGCGTCCAAACTGGGCGCGAGCGGCGACTTCACGACCGCGCCCGAGATCTCTCCCCTGTTCGGGGCCGCCCTGGCGCGCGTGGCCGCCGCTATTATCGCCCAAAGCGCGCCGGAGATCATCGAATTCGGCGCCGGCACCGGCAAGCTGGCGCGCGACGTGCTCACCGCCCTGGACCGCATGGGCATCGAAGTCGGCTCCTACACCATCATCGAACTGTCGGGCGAACTGCGCGCGCGCCAGCAGGAAGCATTGCAGGACCTGCCGCAAGTGCGCTGGCTGGACGGCATGCCGGAAACCTTCAGCGGCGTGGTGCTGGCCAACGAGGTGCTGGATGCGATGCCGGTGGAACTCGTGATCAGGAAGGATGGCCGGTGGATGCGCCAGATGGTCACCGTGCAGGATGGCGCTTTCGCCTTCGTGCAGGCGCCGCTGCCGGATGATCTGGCGGCGCAGGTGGCTCGCCAGATCCCTGACGCCGAGCACCTGCTCGATGGCTATGTCACCGAAATCCACCCGGTGGCCGAAGGCTTCATGGCTTCGCTGGCGCAGATGATGAAGGACGGCCGCGGCGCCGCCATCCTGTTCGACTACGGCTTCCCGGCCCACGAGTACTACCTCGACCAGCGCATCGGCGGCACCCTGATGTGCCACTACCGCCACCACGCCCACCCGGATCCCTTCTATTTGCCCGGCCTGCAGGACATCACGTCCCACGTCGACTTCACGGCGATGGCGCTGGCGTCCCAGGACGCCGGCCTGCCGGTGCTGGCCTACATGAACCAGGCCTCCTTCCTGCTGGGCGCCGGCATCGGCGAGCTGTTGATGGAAAACGACCCGGAACAGGCGCGCGACTTCCTGCCGCAATCGCGCGCGGTGCAGAAGCTGGTGTCGCCGGCCGAAATGGGCGAGCTGTTCAAGGTGCTGGTGGTGGGCCAGGACGTGGAATTGCCCGATGCAATCGTGCGTGCCGACCGGAGCCACCGCCTGTAGAATTTTTGACATCTTGCGCTCTGGATACAAATCCGGCTAAGCTGTACTACTCCGGACCGGGTCGGATCGCCTGAACATTCATTCGACCGGCAGCGGGACACATCACAGACCATGGCCAAGATCCATACCCACTATGACAACCTGAAGGTTGCGCGCGGCGCGCCGGGGGAGGTCATTCGTGCGGCATACAAGGCCCTGAGCCAGAAATACCATCCCGACAAGAATCCGGGCGACGAAAAGGCCGCCCGCATCATGGCGATCGTCAACACCGCCTACAACACCCTGTCCGACCCGGTGCGCCGCAAGGAGCACGACGAGTGGATCGCCTCGGAAGAGTGGGAAGTCGAATGGCTGGAAAGCAGCGGCGCCGAGGAAGGCGAGCACGGCGCCGGCCGCGGCCGCCCGGACAGCTGGGAGCCGCGCGCGACCGGCGAACGGCGTCCGCGCGCGCGCCTGATGCGCGATCCGCGCTGGTGGCTGGGCTTGTCCGGCTGCCTGGTGCTGGGCGCCGCCGCCGCCTTGTTCGTGGGCCAGCAGCCGCGCGCCAGGCTGCCGGAGATGCTGTCCTGGGCCGGCAAGCCTGACGCCATTGCACCCGTACCCGCTGCGCCGAACGCGAAAACGGCCCCCACCTCCGACCGCCCGGACGAGCTGGGCAGCGACGCCAGCACCGAGGGCTGGGCGCGCCGCTTCGGCGGCGACGGACCGGCGCCGCCGCCCGAGATCAAGGCCCTGGCCGTGACCCAGCTGGTGGTGCCGGCGCGCGCGCCCGACTGCGGCACCGACCTGCAGACCCTGGCCGCCCCCAGCGGCGATGCGTGGCCGGCCGAGTCCGGCTACCTGCCGGGCTACCCGGTCGGCAACAGCGGCAGCGAAATGCAGATGATCATCGACAACGGCGAAAATCCCTCGCCGATCTTCGTCAAGCTCTACGACCTCGACCGCCGCTCGAACGTGCGCCATGTGTATGTCCAGGCGAACGGCAATTTCATCATCGACAAGCTGGCCGCCGGCAAGTACGAAGTCCGCTACCAGAATATCGTCGTCGGCGACGGCAAGACCGAGTGCGTCAACGGCCGCCGCGCGCCCCTGCGCCAGGCGGCGGCAGGTGGCTGAGCAGCGACTTGTCGTTTTTTCCCCGCATCTATTGCCAGTAATTATTAGGTCTTTACCCAATTTAACTAATTCGTTCCTGAGCCGTAATATACTGAAATGATGCGGCAAGCCCATGCAGCAGCCGCCCACGCCCAACGCAGGCCTACGGACAAGGAATGAACGAACTGGAAGGCCTCACGGCCCTGATCATCGAGCCCCACGCGGGCATGCGCGCCAACATCCACAGCATGCTCAATATGTGCGGGCTGACGCGCATCGAGCACGCCAGTTCGTCGAACCTGGCCGTCAAGCACCTGGGCCTGCGCACCTTCGACATGGTGCTGTGTGAATACGACCTCGAGGGCGGACAGGACGGCCAGCAGCTGCTGGAAGACCTGCGCCACCACAAGCTGATGTCGCTCTCGACCATGTTCTTCATGGTCACCGCCGAGGGCAACCACAGCAAGGTGGTCAGCGCCGCCGAGCTGGCGCCCACCGACTACATCCTGAAACCCTTCACCGCCGACCGCCTGCTCGAGCGCATCGCGCGCGCCCTCGACCGCCGCAGCGCCTTCATGGCGGTGTACGAGCTGATGGAGGCGGGCGACCAGCGTGAAGCGATCGAGGCCTGCATCGAGGGCGAGGGCCTGCACCCGCGCTATGCCGTCGACTTCATGCGCCTGCGCGCCGAGCTGCACGTGTTCCTGGGCGAGCCGGAGCAGGCCGAGCCGATCTACCGCAAGCTGATCGAGGTGAAGGCGATCGCCTGGGCCCGCCTGGGCCTGGCCAAGACCCTGTTCCTGCGCAAGCAGTTCGGCGAAGCCAAGGAGATGCTGGAAGAGCTGGTCGACTCCAACAAGAACTTCGTCGATGCCTACGACTGGCTGGCGCGCACCCATGCGGCGGTGGGCGACCTGGCCAAGTCGCAGACCGTGCTGACCGAGGCGGTGGCGGTGTCGCCCCACGCGGTGCGGCGCCTGCGCACCCTGGGCGAGACCGCCTTCGAAGCCGGCGACAACGAGTCGGCCGAAAAATTCCTCAAGCAAGTGGTCAGCAAGGCCAAGTATTCCGAATTCCGCGACCCCGAAGACCACGTCAAACTGGTGCGCACCCTGGTGAAGAAGGGCGACCCGGTGGCCGCCGCCGCCGTGATCCGCGAGCTCGACCGCTCGCTGGGCGGGCGTCCCAATACCCGGCTGTGCAGCGCGATCTCGGCCGCCATGCTGCACGAGTTCACCGGCAACGAGACGCGCCTGAACGACGCCCTCACGGCCGCGCTGGAAGAATGCAAGGATGCGCCCAACCTGTCGCCCGACATCAAGCTCGAGCTGGCGCGCACTTGTTTAGAGAACAATAGGGAAGAGGGCGGCGCCGACATCGTGCGCGAAGTGATGCGCAACGCCGCCAACGACGCCGGCATGGCGCGCGCCATGGGCGTACTGGAAGGCGCCGGCTTTCCGGACCTGGCGCGCACGCTGGCGCAGGAAAGCCGCCAGCACGTGGTCGACCTGGTCAACGGCGGCGCCGCGCGCGCGAAAAGCGGCGACTACCGCGGCGCGGTCGAGCTGATGCTGGAAGCGGCGGCCAAGCTGCCGAACAACCCCTCGGTGGCCTTCAATGCGGCCCTGGCCGTGCTGCGCTGCCTCGAGCACGACGGCTGGGACGACCGCCTCGGCCTGCAGATCACCGGCCTGATCGGCAATGTGCGCAAGGTCGATCCGGGCAACCCGAAACTGGGCGCGCTGTCGGCCCTGCACCACCAGATCCTCAAGAAATACGAACGCAACGGACAAGGGCGCGTCAGCAAACCGGCCGCGGTTCAAAAAGCGGCAGTTTGAAAGATATTTGAAGCATGGCTGAATCCTCCTTGCCGCCGGAAGGCGCGACCCGCCGCGTGCGCGCGGCCCTGATGAACAAGGTCTGCGGCGACGAAGAAATGTTCGCCCTGGGCGCCTCGATAGCCCGCGTGGTCGACATGGCTTCCAGCGACGACCAGGGCACCCATGACCTGGCCTATTACGTGGTCTCCGACCCCGCGCTGACGCAGCGCATCCTGCGCCTGTCGAACACCATCCAGTACCGCACCGCCTCGGGTTCCCAGGTGACCACGATTTCGCGCGCGATCTCGCTGCTCGGCTTCGACAACGTCAAGGCCACCGCGCTGGCCATGCTGCTGGTCGACGCCCTCGACAGTTCCGAGCACGCCGACAGCGTGCGGGTGGAGCTCGAGGCGGCCCTGTGCGCCAGCCTGGTGGGCCGCGAGATGGCGCGCCACAGTTTTTATCAAGGCGCCGAGGAAGCGGCGATCTGCGCGCTGTTCAAGAACCTGGGCCCGCTGCTGGTGGCCAGCCACGCGCACGAGCGCTACCGCGAGATCGCGGCCCTGGTCGCGGGCGGCAAGCACACCGTGGGGCAGGCTTCCCAGATGATCCTCGGCTGCAGCTACGACGCGCTGTCGCAGGCGGTGCTGCAGGAATGGAAGATCCCGGACGTGATCGTGCGCGCCCAGAACGGCTTGCCGCCGACCGCGGTGCGGGTCGCCGCCAATCGCGGCGAGTGGATGCGCCAGGTCGCTTCCCTGAGCCAGGACGTGGCGCGCCTGCTGGCGAAGACCCACGAGCCGGTCGGCTCGCCCGAAGCCAAGGCCCTGCTCGGCCGCTACGGCGACGCGCTCGACCTCGACGGCGGCCGCATGGACGCCCTGCTCACCGCGGTGCAGGACGGCATGCGCAGCCTGCTCGAGAGCATGAACATGCAGCCGGCCCCGCGCAGCGAACCGAAGCAGCCGGAGAGCAGCCTGCCCAACGTGCTGATGCTGGCCACGCTGGACGCCGGCGAGGAAGAGCAGGAAGGCCTGCATCCCAGCGGCAAGCCGAAGAACGCGCGCGAGCTGCTGCTGGCCGGCGTGCAGGACGTGACGCAATTGCGCGCCACCGGCGGCAAGGTCAACGACGTGGTGCTGGCGGTGCTGGAAACCATCCACGGCGCGCTGGGCTTCCGCTTCGCCACCGTGTGCCTGCGCGACCCCAAGAACGGCCAGTTCCGCGCCCGCCTGGCGCTGGGCGAGGAGGGCGCCAGATTGCAGGCCGGCTTCGCCTTCCCGCTGGCCTCCAGCCGCGACCTGTTCCACCTGGCGATGGAGAACGACGCCGACCTGATGATCTCGGACGCGTCGAGCCCCAAGATCCGCGACCTGCTGCCCGAGTGGCACCGCCGGCTGCTGCCGGACGCCAAGAGCTTCATCGTGCTGCCGCTGGTGGTGGGGAAGGTGCAGCTGGGCTTGTTCTATGGGGACCGCACGGTGGAGGCGCACGAAGGCGTGCCGCCGGACGAGACGGCGTTGATCAAGGCGCTCAAGGGCCAGGTGCTGGCGGCGCTGGCGCCGGCGTAACGCCAGCACCGCCGCCGCCATCTCTCCTGTCATTAGCTTTGAGACCGTCATCCCGGCGCAGGCCGGGATCCAATTCCGTCGAGCAGTGACGGGCGCATCCGCGAAGCGCTGCGGTAAGGCACACAAAATTGGATTCCGGCCTGCGCCGGAAGTCATGGGCGCCAGTGGTGCGCATGACGGTCTTAGGGCCGGTGGTCAACAAAAACGCCAGTCAAATTCGCCCTCTAAAACCCCCTTTTCATCTTTCCTTTCAATTCCCACAAAATCACCCTTGTAGTTTTGCATCCCGCCCGTTACAATCACGCCCCGAAGCAACGCTGCTATGCGAAGCGGACAAAGTCTGCCGAAACATAGTTGACAATACGTTGAGCTTGCTTCATACTCTGCGGTTCTTCGCGGTGGGGTGGCCGAGTGGTTAAAGGCAGCAGACTGTAAATCTGCCCTCTCTGAGTACGCTGGTTCGAATCCAGCCCCCACCACCAAAAAGAAGAGTCGAAGGAATTGAAAGTTGTACCTCGCGGGTGTAGCTCAATGGTAGAGCAGAAGCCTTCCAAGCTTACGACGAGGGTTCGATTCCCTTCACCCGCTCCAGTTAGTGCGGTGTTATTTCTAACCGCAAAAAATAAGCCCTTGTAGCTCAGTGGTAGAGCACTCCCTTGGTAAGGGAGAGGCCACGTGTTCAATCCACGTCAAGGGCACCAGAATTTTGTACGGCAGTCGCGTTGTACTCGTCCGTCAGGTGTGCCTGGTAATTCTCAAAAAAATCGTTAGATCTTAGGAGTCTGAAATGGCAAAGGAAAAATTCGAACGGACCAAGCCGCACGTCAACGTCGGCACCATCGGTCACGTTGACCACGGCAAAACCACCCTGACGGCTGCAATCGCAACCGTTCTGTCGAAGAAGTTCGGCGGCGAAGCCAAGGCCTACGACCAGATCGACGCGGCTCCGGAAGAAAAAGCACGCGGCATCACCATCAACACCGCGCACGTCGAATACGAAACCGCGAACCGTCACTACGCGCACGTCGACTGCCCGGGCCACGCCGACTACATCAAGAACATGATTACCGGTGCTGCGCAGATGGACGGCGCGATCCTGGTGTGCTCGGCCGCTGACGGCCCGATGCCGCAGACCCGCGAGCACATCCTGCTGGCGCGTCAGGTTGGCGTTCCGTACATCATCGTGTTCCTGAACAAGTGCGACCTGGTCGACGACGCGGAACTGCTGGAACTGGTCGAAATGGAAGTGCGTGAGCTCCTGTCGAAGTACGAGTTCCCAGGCGACGACCTGCCGATCATCAAAGGTTCGGCACGTATGGCGCTGGAAGGCCAGCCGGGCGAAATGGGCGAAGAGTGCATCGAGCGCCTGGCCGAAGCCCTGGACAGCTACATCCCGACCCCGGAACGTGCCGTCGACGGCGCCTTCCTGATGCCGGTGGAAGACGTGTTCTCGATCTCGGGCCGCGGTACCGTGGTGACCGGTCGTGTCGAGCGCGGCATCATCAAGGTCGGCGAAGAGATCGAAATCGTCGGTATCATCGACACCGTGAAGACCACCTGCACCGGCGTGGAAATGTTCCGCAAGCTGCTGGACCAGGGTCAAGCTGGCGACAACGTCGGCCTGCTGCTGCGCGGCACCAAGCGTGAAGACGTCCAGCGTGGCCAGGTCCTGGCCAAGCCGGGCTCGATCAAGCCGCACACCGACTTCACCGGCGAAGTGTACGTCCTGTCGAAAGACGAAGGCGGCCGTCACACCCCGTTCTTCAACAACTACCGTCCGCAGTTCTACTTCCGTACGACTGACGTGACCGGTTCGATCGTGCTGCCGGCTGACAAAGAAATGGTCATGCCAGGCGACAACGTGTCGATCACCGTCAAGCTGATCGCTCCGATCGCGATGGAAGAAGGTCTGCGCTTCGCAATCCGCGAAGGCGGCCGTACCGTCGGCGCCGGCGTGGTTGCCAAGATCATCGCCTGATAAGCGATGCTAGAGGGAAGCAGAACAACGCTTCCCTCGAACAGCATTGCCGGGTACGCGCGTACCCTGTATAATGCTGGATTCAGCGAGAAGTTTTCGTAGGGGTGTAGCTCAATTGGCAGAGCGTCGGTCTCCAAAACCGAAGGTCGCGGGTTCGATTCCCTCCGCCCCTGCCACCGAATTCTGGTGCGTAGGCACCGAAAGTAAAGAAGATGTCCAATCAATCCGTGCAAACTGTCAGCACCTCGAATGACAAGTTCAAGGTCGCACTGGCGGTAGTTGCCACGATTGCAGGCGTTGTCGGGTTCTTTTACCTGAAAAGCCAGAACAAACCAGCCTTGGTCGCCGCCGGCGCCCTCGTGGCTGGTTTAGTTTTTGCTGTCCTGCTTTTGTGGACTTCCACCACCGGTCGTGAATTCCTGAGCTTCGCCAAGGAGTCGGTGCGCGAGACCAAGAAAGTTGTTTGGCCGACCCGCAAGGAAGCCACCCAGATCACCGGCATCGTGTTCGCCTTCGTGGTCGTGACGGCGATCTTCCTGTGGGGCACGGATAAGGTTCTGGAATTCCTGTTGTACGACCTGGTCCTGGGATGGAAAAACTGATGAGCGAAAACGTGCAAGACAATGTGCCGGGCGACGTCCCGGCACAAGACGCTGGTGCGGCTCCCGTGAGTGTCCCGGTCAGCAACAAGCGCTGGTACGTCGTCCACGTCTACTCGGGCATGGAAAAGAGCGTGATGCGCGCACTGACCGAGCGCATCGACCGCGCCGGCATGCAGGAGCAGTTCGGCCAGATCCTGGTTCCGACCGAGGAAGTCGTCGAAATGCGCAACGGCACCAAGGCCGTCTCCGAGCGTCGTTTCTTCCCGGGCTATGTCCTGGTTGAGATGGAAATGACCGACGAGACCTGGCACCTGGTGAAGAACACCTCGAAGGTCACCGGCTTCATCGGCGGCAAGTCGAACAAGCCGACGCCGATCCCGGCGCGCGAGATCGACAAGATCATGCAGCAGGTCCAGGAAGGCGTCGAGAAGCCCCGCCCGAAAGTGCTGTACGAAGTGGGCGAGCAGGTGCGCATCAAGGAAGGCCCGTTCACCGACTTCAACGGCAACGTCGAGGAAGTCAACTACGAAAAATCGAAGGTGCGTGTCTCTGTCACCATCTTCGGCCGCGCAACTCCGGTGGAGCTGGAGTTCGGGCAGGTAGAAAAGGTTTAAAGCGCTTAATCGGAGCGTCGCAGCAGCAAGGCGGAATCCGGTAAGAGGAGCCCCGCCAGAGTAGTCGTGGTGGGGCGCTACTACTCAAACCAAATCAAGGAGCCATCATGGCCAAGAAGATTATTGGTTTTATCAAGCTGCAAGTCGCAGCTGGTAAAGCAAACCCCTCCCCACCGATCGGCCCGGCACTGGGTCAGCGCGGCCTGAACATCATGGAATTCTGCAAGGCGTTCAACGCCCAGACCCAGGGCTTCGAGCCGGGCATGCCGATTCCTGTCGTGATCACCGCGTTCGCCGACAAGTCCTTCACCTTCGTGATGAAGACCCCGCCGGCAACCTACCTGATCAAGAAAGCCGCCGGCATCACCAAGGGTTCGCCGAAGCCACATACCGACAAAGTCGGTACGCTGACCCGTGCCCAGGCTGAAGAAATCGCAAAAACCAAGCAGCCGGACTTGACCGCAGCCGACATGGACGCCGCAGTGCGTATCATCGCCGGTTCGGCACGTTCGATGGGCATCACGGTGGAGGGTGTGTAATGGCTAAGCTGTCCAAGCGCGTTAAAGCAATGAAAGAAAAAGTGGACCGCAACAAGGTCTACGCGTTCGACAACGCGGTGTCGATCGTCAAGGAATTCGCCACCGCCAAGTTCAACGAGTCGATCGACGTCGCCGTGCAACTGGGCGTGGATCCGAAGAAGTCGGACCAGGTGGTCCGCGGTTCGGTCGTCCTGCCAGCAGGCACCGGCAAGACCGTGCGCGTCGCCGTCTTCGCTTCGGGCGACAAGGCTGAAGCTGCCAAAGCAGCCGGCGCCGACATCGTCGGTATGGAAGACCTGGCCGACATGGTCAAGGCCGGCAACATGCCGTTCGACATCGTGATCGCGTCGCCGGACACCATGCGTATCGTCGGTACCCTGGGCCAGATCCTGGGCCCGCGCGGCCTGATGCCGAACCCGAAAGTCGGCACCGTGACCCCGAACGTCGCAGAAGCCGTCAAGAACGCCAAGGCCGGTCAGGTCCAGTACCGTACCGACAAGGCAGGTATCATCCACGCCACCATCGGCCGCAAATCGTTCTCGGACGAGCAGCTGAAGACCAACCTGGCAGCGCTGCTGGACGCCCTGAACAAGGCCAAGCCGGCAACCTCGAAGGGCGTGTACCTGCGCCGCGTCGCGATCTCGTCGACCATGGGCGCCGGCGTCCGTATCGACCACGCGTCGATCGCTGCTGCCTAATAAGCACTGAATCAAGTCCTCGCGGAACCTCGTGAGGCGCATCTTTGGGCTGTCGGAGCAAATCACCGCTCCGTCAGGCAATCAAAGACCGTTGGGCCGAAGGCAGAGCGAGTTTTAAACCCTGCTGGAGGTTAATAGACAAACCCAACGCAGATGGTGACCCGAACAAGTTTTGTAGTCCACGCTGCGTGAGTTCATCCGCGTTAGATTGACTTCTTAACTTCGGACGCCGTGTTCGAACCGATGCCAACATGTTGTTGGCATCATTTAAGGAGATTGACCGTGGGTCTTAATCTGAATGACAAAAAGGCCGTCGTCGAAGAGGTAAGCGCGAAAGTTGCAACCGCGCAGACCATCGTCGTGGCTGAGTACCGTGGCATCCAGGTTGCTCACTTGACCAAACTCCGTGCAGCTGCACGTGCCCAGGGCGTCTACCTGCGTGTTCTGAAGAACACGCTGGCTCGTCGCTCGGTCGAAGGCACGCAGTTCGCTTCGCTGGCAGATTCCATGACCGGTCCGCTGATCTACTCGATCTCGGACGACGCCGTTGCAGCAGCTAAAGTCATCAATGACTTCGCTAAAACCAACGACAAGCTGGTCGTGAAAGCTGGTAACTACGCCGGTAAGCAACTGGATGTTGCTGGCGTGACCGCGCTGGCAAGCATCCCGAGCCGTGAAGTCCTCATCGCCCAGCTGCTGGGCGTCATGCAGGCACCGGTGTCGGGCTTCGCACGGGTTCTGGCTGCAGTCGCAGCACAAAAAGGCGAAGGCGCCGCTGCTCCGGCAGCGGAAGCCACCGAAGCGTAATCGCTTCGCGTCTTTCTGTTCAAGTAGAACCAAACCTGTACTACACACACACAATATTTGGAGTTTCAAATGGCAATTAGCAAAGAAGAGTTCCTGGACGCAGTTGGCGCAATGTCGGTCATGGAACTGAACGACCTGGTCAAGGCTTTCGAAGAGAAGTTCGGCGTGTCGGCAGCTGCAATGGCAGCACCGGCAGCTGGCGGCGCCGCTGGCGGCGCAGCTGCTGCTGAAGAGCAGACCGAATTCAACGTCGTGCTGTCGGAAGTCGGCGCGAACAAGGTCGGCGTCATCAAGGCCGTCCGCGAAATCACCGGTCTGGGCCTGAAAGAAGCCAAGGACCTGGTCGACGGCGCACCGAAGACCGTGAAAGAAGCCCTGCCGAAGGCAGACGCCGAAGCCGCCAAGAAGAAGCTGGAAGAAGCTGGCGCCAAGGCCGAGCTGAAGTAATACATAGGCATTGGGCACTCATCGTAGTGCCCAGCGCGGGAGTCAAAGCTTTGCGGAACCTGCCGAAAGGGAGGGGATGCGGCTTTGGCTCTTTTGTCGTCCCTGCGTCAAACGTTTGCGCACGGTTCTGGCAAGCAACAAAGCAGTATCCGCAGCACCAAGCTTCAGAAATATCGTAACACAGCAGTACGGCTGTCTTAATCACTTGACGGGAACGTAGAGGCTTCAGGCCTTGCATGTGGTGCGACCACCACTGGCAATTCCTGAATTCTCATCCTTTCTGTCACTCACGGAGTGTCCATGCACTACTCATTTACTGAGAAGAAGCGCATTCGCAAGTCGTTCGCGAAGCGCGCCAACGTTCACAACGTTCCCTATCTTCTGGCTACCCAGCTCGAATCCTACGAGAATTTCCTGCAAGCGGACGCCGTTCCCTCCGTGCGCAAGAACGAAGGCCTGCAATCCGCCTTCAGCTCGATTTTCCCGATCGTGTCGCACAACGGTTTTGCGCGCCTCGAGTTCCTGTCCTATGTGCTGGGCGACCCCGCGTTCGACGTGAAAGAGTGCCAGCAGCGCGGCCTGACCTTCGCGTCGCCGCTGCGCGCCAAGGTGCGTCTGGTGATCCTGGACAAGGAATCGCCGACCAAGCCGGTCGTGAAGGAAATGAAAGAGCAGGAAGTGTACATGGGCGAACTGCCGCTGATGACCACGAACGGTTCGTTCGTCATCAACGGTACCGAGCGCGTCATCGTCTCGCAGCTGCACCGCTCGCCGGGCGTGTTCTTCGAACACGACCGCGGCAAGACGCACTCGTCCGGCAAACTGCTGTTCTCGGCCCGTATCATTCCTTACCGCGGCTCGTGGCTGGACTTCGAGTTCGACCCGAAGGACATCCTGTTCTTCCGCGTCGACCGCCGCCGCAAGATGCCGGTGACGATCCTGCTGAAGGCCATCGGCATGACGCCGGAACAGATCCTGGCGAACTTCTTCGTCTTCGACAATTTCACCCTCCGCAATGAAGGCGGCGAGCTGGAGTTCGTGTCCGAACGCCTGCGCGGCGAAGTCGCGCGCTTCGACATCGTCGATCCGAAGTCGGGCAAGACCATCGTCACCAAGGACAAGCGCATCAACGCCAAGCACGTGCGCGACATCGAGAACGCCGGCATCAAGTCGATCTCGGTGCCGGAAGACTACCTGCTGGGCCGCGTGCTGGCCAAGAACATCGTCGACCAGGACACCGGCGAAATCATCGCCGTGGCCAACGACGAGCTGACCGAAGAGCTGCTGGGTAAACTCCGCGACGCCTCCGTCAGCGACATCCAGACCCTGTACACCAACGACTTGGACCAGGGCGGCTACATCTCGCAGACCCTGCGCACCGACGACACCGCCGACCAGACCGCCGCGCGCGTGGCGATCTACCGCATGATGCGTCCTGGCGAACCGCCGACCGAGGAATCGGTCGAGGCGCTGTTCAACGGCCTGTTCTACATGCCGGAACGCTACGACCTGTCGGCCGTCGGCCGCATGAAGTTCAACCGCCGCATCGGCCGTGACGAACTGACCGGCGACATGACCCTGTCGAACGACGACATCCTGGCCGTGATCAAGATCCTGGTCGAGCTGCGCAATGGCCGCGGCGAAGTCGACGATATCGATCACCTGGGTAACCGCCGCGTGCGTTGCGTCGGCGAACTGGCTGAGAACCAGTTCCGTGCCGGCCTGGTGCGCGTGGAACGCGCCGTCAAGGAACGCCTCGGCCAGGCCGAAGCGGACAACCTGATGCCGCACGACCTGATCAACAGCAAGCCGATCTCGGCCGCGATCCGCGAATTCTTCGGCTCCTCGCAGCTGTCGCAGTTCATGGACCAGACCAACCCGCTGTCGGAAGTCACCCACAAGCGCCGCGTCTCGGCACTTGGCCCGGGCGGCCTGACCCGCGAACGTGCAGGCTTCGAGGTGCGCGACGTGCACCCGACCCACTACGGCCGCGTGTGCCCGATCGAAACGCCTGAAGGCCCGAACATCGGCCTGATCAACTCGCTGGCACTGTACGCCCGCCTGAACGAATACGGCTTCCTGGAAACCCCGTACCGCAAGGTCGAGGGTTCGAAGGTCACCGACCAGATCCACTACCTGTCGGCGATCGAAGAAGGCCGCTACATCATTGCGCAGGCGAATGCCGCGATCAATGAAGAGGGCCAGCTGGTCGACGAACTGGTGTCGGCGCGTGAAGCGGGCGAAACCATCCTGGTGTCGCCGGAACGCATCCAGTACATGGACGTGGCCCCGGGCCAGATCGTGTCGGTCGCAGCTTCGCTGATCCCGTTCCTCGAGCACGATGACGCGAACCGTGCACTGATGGGCGCCAACATGCAGCGCCAGGCCGTGCCTTGCCTGCGTCCGGAGAAAGCGGTCGTCGGTACCGGCATCGAGCGCACCGTGGCGGTCGACTCGGGCACCACCGTGCAAGCCCTGCGCGGCGGCGTGGTCGACTACATCGATGCGGGCCGTGTCGTGATTCGTGTGAACGATGACGAAGCACAGGCCGGCGAAGTCGGTGTGGACATCTACAACCTGATCAAGTACACCCGTTCGAACCAGAACACCAACATCAACCAGCGTCCGATCGTGCAAGTGGGCGATCGCGTGGCGCGCGGCGACGTCATCGCCGACGGCGCCTCGACCGACCTGGGCGAGCTGGCACTGGGCCAGAACATGCTGGTGGCCTTCATGCCGTGGAACGGTCTGAACTTCGAAGACTCGATCCTGATCTCGGAAAACGTGGTCAAGGACGACCGCTACACCTCGATCCACATCGAGGAACTGAGCGTCGTCGCACGTGATACGAAACTGGGCGCGGAAGAAATTACCCGCGACATCTCGAACCTGGCAGAAAACCAGCTGGCGCGCCTGGATGAATCGGGCATCGTCTACATCGGCGCCGAAGTGCAGGCCGGCGACGTGCTGGTCGGTAAGGTCACCCCGAAAGGCGAGACCCAGCTGACGCCGGAAGAGAAGCTGCTGCGCGCGATCTTCGGCGAAAAAGCGTCGGACGTGAAGGACACCTCGCTGCGCGTGCCTTCGGGCATGGTCGGCACCGTCATCGACGTGCAAGTGTTCACCCGCGAAGGCATCCAGCGCGACAAGCGCGCCCAGCAGATCATCGACGATGAGCTGAAGCGCTACCGCCTGGACCTGAACGACCAGATGCGTATCGTCGAAGGCGACGCCTTCCAGCGTCTGGAGCGTATGCTCGTCGGCAAGATCGTCAACGGCGGTCCGAAGAAGCTGGCGAAAGGTGCAGCGATCACCTCGGAATACCTGGCTGACCTGGACAAGTTCCACTGGTTCGACATCCGTCCGGCCGACGACGACACCGCGAACGCGCTGGAAGCGATCAAGGAATCGATCAACGAGAAGCGCCACCAGTTCGACCTGGCCTTCGAAGAGAAGCGCAAGAAGCTGACGCAAGGCGACGAGCTGCAGCCTGGCGTGCAGAAGATGGTCAAGGTCTACCTGGCCGTCAAGCGCCGCCTGCAGTCGGGCGACAAGATGGCGGGCCGCCACGGTAACAAGGGTGTGGTCTCGCGTATCGTCCCGGTCGAAGACATGCCGTTCATGGCCGATGGCCGTCCTGCGGACGTCGTGCTGAACCCGCTGGGCGTTCCGTCGCGTATGAACGTCGGTCAGATCCTGGAAACCCACCTCGGCTGGGCAGCGAAGGGCCTGGGCTGGCGCATCGGCGAAATGCTGGCCGCGCAAGCGAAGGCAGCGGACCTGCGCACCTTCCTGGGCAAGATCTACAACGAAACCGGCCGCAAGGAAGACCTGGACAACTTCAGCGATGAAGAAATCCTGAGCCTGGCGCACAACCTCAAGAACGGCGTGCCGTTCGCGACCCCGGTGTTCGACGGCGCCCACGAAGACGACATCCGCCGCATGCTGGATCTGGCGTTCCCGGACGACATCGCCGCCCACCTGGGCATGACGCCGTCGAAGAACCAGGTGTCGATGTTCGACGGCCGCACCGGCGAAGCGTTCGAGCGCAAGGTCACCGTCGGCTTCATGCACATGCTGAAGCTGCACCACCTGGTCGACGACAAGATGCACGCCCGTTCGACCGGCCCGTACTCGCTGGTGACGCAGCAGCCGCTGGGTGGTAAAGCCCAGTTCGGCGGCCAGCGCTTCGGTGAGATGGAGGTGTGGGCACTGGAGGCGTACGGCGCATCGTACGTGCTGCAGGAAATGCTGACCGTCAAGTCGGACGACGTGAACGGCCGTACCAAGGTCTACGAGAACCTGGTCAAGGGCGACCACGTGATCGACGCCGGCATGCCGGAATCGTTCAACGTGCTGGTGAAGGAAATCCGTTCGCTGGGTATCGACATCGATCTCGAGCGCAACTAAGCCAGCACGGCCGCCAGCCTTCGGGCTGGCCCGCGACCTTGGAATCGTCGCCCCGGCGCAGGCCGGGGCCCAATTTCAGCTGGTGAGCTGAGAAACTTGGATCCCGGCCTGCGCCGGGATGACGGTTTTAGGGGTAGGTGGGACAGCAAGCGCCGGCGAAAATCGGCGAGAACCTGGCGGTAGTAGTATTTAGTACAGAATCAATCACCTCTGGAGTGATACATGAAAGCACTGCTCGATCTATTCAAGCAAGTTCAGCAAAACGAGAGCTTCGACGCCATCAAGATTGGCCTGGCGTCGCCCGAAAAAATCCGTTCGTGGTCGTTCGGCGAAGTCAAGAAGCCGGAAACCATCAACTACCGCACCTTCAAGCCTGAGCGCGACGGCCTGTTCTGCGCCAAGATCTTTGGCCCGATCAAGGACTACGAATGCCTGTGCGGCAAATACAAGCGCCTGAAGCACCGCGGCGTGATCTGCGAGAAGTGCGGCGTCGAAGTCACGCTGGCCAAGGTGCGCCGTGAGCGCATGGGCCACATCGAGCTGGCCTCGCCGACCGCCCACATCTGGTTCCTGAAGTCGCTGCCGTCGCGCCTGGGCATGGTCCTGGACATGACCCTGCGCGATATCGAACGCGTGCTGTACTTCGAAGCATACGTCGTGACCGATCCGGGCATGACCCCGCTGAAGAAATGCCAGATCATGTCGGAAGACGACTACGCCGCCAAGTACGAAGAGTACGGCGACGACTTCACCGCATTCATGGGCGCCGAAGGCATCCGTGAACTGCTGCGCTCGATCGACATCCACCGCGATGCCGAAGCCCTGCGCGTCGAGCTGAAGGAATCGAAATCCGAAGCCAAGATCAAGAAATACGCCAAGCGCCTGAAAGTGCTCGAGGCGTTCCAGCGTTCGGGCATCAAGCCCGAGTGGATGATCATGGAAGTGCTCCCGGTCCTGCCGCCGGAGCTGCGTCCGCTCGTCCCGCTGGACGGCGGCCGTTTCGCGACCTCCGACCTGAACGACCTGTATCGCCGCGTCATCAACCGTAATAACCGCCTGAAGCGCCTGATGGAACTGCGCGCGCCGGAAATCATTACGCGTAACGAGAAGCGCATGCTGCAGGAAGCGGTCGACTCGCTGCTGGACAACGGCCGTCGCGGCAAGGCGATGACCGGCGCCAACAAGCGTCCGCTGAAGTCGCTGGCTGAAATGATCAAGGGTAAGGGCGGCCGCTTCCGTCAGAACCTGCTGGGCAAGCGCGTCGACTACTCGGGCCGTTCGGTCATCGTGGTCGGCCCGCAGCTGAAACTGCACCAGTGCGGCCTGCCGAAGCTGATGGCCCTGGAACTGTTCAAGCCCTTCATCTTCAACAAGCTGGAACTGATGGGTCTCGCGACCACCATCAAGGCCGCCAAGAAGCTGGTCGAAGTGCAGGAACCGGTGGTCTGGGACATCCTGGAAGAGGTCATCAAGGAACACCCGGTCATGCTGAACCGTGCGCCGACCCTGCACCGTCTCGGTATCCAGGCGTTCGAGCCGGTCCTGATCGAAGGCAAGGCGATCCAGCTGCACCCGCTGGTTTGCGCGGCGTTCAACGCCGACTTCGACGGTGACCAGATGGCAGTCCACGTCCCGCTGTCGATCGAAGCGCAGATGGAAGCCCGCACCCTGATGCTGGCTTCGAACAACATCCTGTTCCCGTCGAACGGCGAACCGTCGATCGTCCCGTCGCAGGATATCGTGCTGGGTCTGTACTACGCGACCCGCGAAGCGATCAACGCCAAGGGCGAAGGCATGCTGTTCCCGGACGTGTCGGAAGTCATCCGCGCGTACGACAACAAGGAAGTCGAGCTGGCGACCCGCATCACCGTGCGTATCGTGGAATTCCCGAAGAACGCCGCCGGCGAATTCGAGCAGACCGTGACCCGCTACGAGACCACCGTCGGCCGCGCCATCCTGTCCGAGATCCTGCCGAAGGGCCTGCCGTTCTCGGTGCTGAACCGCGCCCTGAAGAAGAAGGAAATCTCGAAGCTGATCAACACGTCGTTCCGCAAGTGCGGCCTGCGTGCGACCGTCGTCTTCGCGGACAAGCTGATGCAGTCGGGCTTCCGCCTGGCGACCCGCGCCGGCATCTCGATCGCCGTCGACGACATGCTGATCCCGGACGTCAAGAAGGGCATGATCGCGACCGCTGAAGCGGAAGTGAAGCAGATCGAGCAGCAGTACGCTTCGGGTCTGGTCACCGCCGGCGAGCGTTACAACAAGGTCGTCGACATCTGGGGCAAGACCTCGGACGAAGTCGGCAAGGCGATGATGGACCAGCTGAAAGTCGAGCCGGTCACCAAGCGCGACGGCACCGAAGGCACCCAGGAATCGTTCAACGCGATTTACATGATGGCCGACTCGGGCGCCCGTGGTTCGGCAGCCCAGATCCGCCAGCTGGCCGGTATGCGCGGCCTGATGGCCAAGCCTGACGGTTCGATCATCGAAACCCCGATTACCGCGAACTTCCGCGAAGGCCTGAACGTTCTGCAGTACTTCATCTCGACCCACGGCGCTCGTAAAGGTCTGGCGGATACGGCACTGAAGACCGCGAACTCGGGTTACCTGACCCGCCGCCTGGTCGACGTGACCCAGGATCTGGTGGTGATCGAGGATGATTGCGGCACCAGCAACGGCACGCACATGAAGGCGATGGTCGAAGGCGGTGAAGTCATCGAGCCGCTGCGCGACCGTATCCTCGGCCGCGTGACCGGTACCGACGTCGTCAACCCGGAAACCCAGGAAACCCTGTACGAAGCCGGCACCCTGCTGGACGAAGACATGGTCGAAGAGATCGAACGCGTCGGCATCGACGAAGTGAAGGTCCGCACCCCGCTGAACTGCGACACCCGCTACGGCCTGTGCGCCAAGTGCTACGGCCGTGACCTCGGCCGCGGCATGCTGGTGAACTCCGGCGAAGCAGTCGGCGTGGTGGCAGCGCAGTCGATCGGTGAGCCGGGTACCCAGCTGACCATGCGTACCTTCCACATCGGTGGCGCCGCATCGCGCGCCGCGGTGGCGTCGTCGGTCGAAGCGAAGTCGAACGGCACCGTCCGCTTCACCTCGACCATGCGTTACGTCACCAACGGCAAGGGCGTCCAGATCGTGATTTCGCGTTCCGGCGAAGTCCTGATCACCGACGACCACGGCCGTGAGCGCGAGCGCCACAAGGTGCCGTACGGCGCGAGCCTGATCGTCAAGGATGGCATGGCCGTGAAAGCCGGCACCGCCCTGGCGACCTGGGATCCGCTGACCCGTCCGATCATCACGGAATACGGCGGCACCATCAAGTTCGAAAACGTGGAAGAGGGCGTCACCGTCGCTCGCCAGGTGGACGAAGTGACCGGTCTGTCGACCCTGGTCGCGATCGATCCGAAGCGCCGCGGTTCGGGCAAGGTCCTGCGTCCGCAGGTCAAGCTGCTGAACGAAGAAGGCCAGGAAGTCAAGATCGCCGGCACCGAACACGCCGTGACGATCGGTTTCCAGGTCGGCGCGCTGATCATGGTCAAGGACGGTCAGCAAGCCACCGTGGGTGAAGTGCTGGCGCGTATCCCGACCGAATCGCAGAAGACCCGCGACATTACCGGTGGTCTGCCGCGCGTTGCCGAACTGTTCGAAGCACGTTCGCCGAAAGACGCGGGCATGCTGGCGGAAGTCACCGGTACCGTGGCCTTCGGTAAGGAGACCAAGGGTAAGCAGCGTCTGGAAATTACGGACATGGACGGCAACAAGCACGAGTTCCTGATCACCAAGGACAAGCAAGTGCTGGTCCACGATGGTCAAGTCGTGAACAAGGGCGAGATGATCGTCGACGGTCCGGCCGATCCGCAGGACATCCTGCGCCTGCTGGGTATCGAGGCGCTGGCCCGTTACATCGTCGACGAAGTGCAGGACGTGTACCGTCTGCAGGGCGTGAAGATCAACGACAAGCACATCGAGGTGATCGTTCGCCAGATGCTGCGCCGTGTCCAGATCACCGACGCCGGCGACACCGACTACATCGTCGGCGAGCAGGTGGAGCGTTCGGAACTGCTGGAAGAGAACGACAAGGTCAACGCCGTCGGCAAGCTGCCGGCACAGTACGAAAACGTGCTGCTGGGTATTACCAAGGCATCGCTGTCGACCGACTCGTTCATCTCGGCCGCATCGTTCCAGGAAACCACCCGCGTGCTGACCGAAGCGGCGATCATGGGCAAGCGCGACGGTCTGCGCGGCCTGAAGGAAAACGTCATCGTCGGCCGTCTGATTCCTGGCGGTACCGGTCTGGCATTCCACCGCGCCCGCAAGGAGAAGGAAGTGTGGGAGGCGGAAGAGCGCCAGGCACTGCTGCAGCAGGAGAAGGCCAATATGGCTGCCGAGCTGCAGGCGATGGAAGATCAGCAGAATGCTGTGGCTCCGGCGGAGCAGCATCAGGGTGAGGGCGAGTGATCGTCTGAGCTAGCTGGTAGTTGAATGAGACGGCACCTTCGGGTGCCGTTTTTTTATTCTTCTATATAGTCGAACTATTTAGCAAGTGTGTTCCGACGCAGTAAACAAATCCTATATATGTAAATTGCATAATGCGACTATTGCTATATAGACACTTCTACATGACGAGAGTAGACTTTAAGTACTTATTTCGACTGGGTGGCAACTGTGAAAGAACTGCGCTGGATACATCTAACAGATTTGCATGTTGGCCAATATTCTCAGGATTGGTTATGGCCAAATTTTAAAAACTTATTTTTCGATGACTTAGAACTACTTTGTCGGCAGATTGGTGGATTTGACCTCCTCATTTTTTCAGGCGACCTTACCCAGAAGGGTTCCGCCGAAGAGTACGACGCCCTAACGTCGGTCCTAAAAGACATATACGACAAACTTCAGGGATGGGGGGCAGTTCCTAAGTTTTTCGCGGTACCTGGCAATCACGATCTCGTAAGGCCAAACGGTGACTTGCCAGAGTCACTCTTGCTTAAACGATGGTGGGAGGAGCCTGCAGTACGCAAAACCTTCTGGAGTAATGACAAGAGTATCTATCGTCTACATCTCGTCAAAGCATTTGAAAACTATACTAAATGGTACGATGGGCTGGCTGCTGCGGGAATTCCGACTTTGGATACTCACAATGGTTTGCTTCCTGGAGATAAGTCTGCACGAGTCGAAATCAACGGTTTAAACGTTGGAGTTATTGGCTTAAACAGCACATTTCTACAAATAGATGGGGGTGATTACAACAATAAGCTTGAATTAGATCCTCGTCAATTGTTGGCGGTTACTGATGCCGACCCGACCAAATGGTGTGCTTCAAATGACGTTAACTTTTTAGTTACACATCATCCAGCAGCTTGGCTTGCACCTTCATCATTTGGGTCGTTTAACACTGAGATCTCGCCGCCTGGCCGATTCACAGCGCATCTCTTCGGTCATATGCACACAGCTGCTTCTTCGACTGTTTCACTAGGCGGTGGACCGACTCGTCGTAGCATTCAAGGGTGTTCAATCTTCGGCCTCGAACATCTACGAGACGGGACAACTGATAGACGTCACGGTTACTCTGCAGGAAGGATATTAATCCAATCTGATGAAACAGAGTGGAGGTTATGGCCTCGCGTGACGCATGTCCGACCCGACGGCGCACGCCAAATGATCCCCGACTATGATTTTGCCTTGGTCCCTGGCGAACAATATGCCACCGAGAGGACAGCAGCGTCACGCGATAAATCTGTTGGACTGTCGAGCCCAACGCTTTCTAAGATCTCTCCAGAATTAATCTTGACATCAATAGGAGAAGGAAGTACTCCATCCAATATATTGGATCAATGTCAATATGTAATTAAAGTACTCGAACATCATCTGGTTATTCGCAATACTGCCCAGCAAGCTTGTGCAACGGCGATTGCATTAGATCGGATGGTATGGCTTTGTACAGACTGGGGACTTGGCACAGACGGGTTTATTTATTCTTTCATAAAATTTACCGGACGCGCAAGTCATCCTATCTATAAAATCAGTCTGGGAAACTACACGAATCGGCAAGAATTCTTAATAAAGTTCTCTGAACAGTATGGGTGTTCATTCGCTGAATTTTGTCGCGATTTATTAAAGGTAGGCCCTGCCACATTGATATTTGATGACGCCCCCACCACAAGCGTTGCGCAAGCGGACACGATCGTTTTAGATGTTGAAGCTCTTGGGCAGATGGTTTTGGACTTCTGTCCACAAGTCGTAGTATTAGCTGTCACAAGGGTCCGACCTATGGGTGGACAACTAAGTCATGTTGAGCTAGCTCCATTAGACGAACCTGACACGCGTGCATACATCTTCGCACATCCCGAAGCGGCGAAGGATATCAAGAATTCCAGAGGTGTAAGCGAAATTTTCCGGATTACCGAAGGGGTACCAAATAAAATTGATAGGGTGCTGAAGACACTTCGGGTTGTAACTCTTCCAGAAATAGCACTTAACGGAATAGACCGTACAGACGATCAAAGGAAAAGCAAGGAAGAGGTACCGAGAGCATTATCAAGTGCGGTTTCAGCAATCTTAGAGTCTTCTGACCCATCAACGCAACGTACAGCCTTAATGCTGAAACTGTTGTGCATTTTGCCGCATGGAGAAACGCTGCAGAAAATTAAAAGATTTGATCCCCAAAAAGTATTCTATTCTCAACACGCTGAAGAGCTTTTGGACCGGGCTTTGATTGATGTAAAGACTAGTTTTGGAGTCATGAATAAGGGCGCTCAAACGAATTCGGAAGTTAGGCTCTTGAGCGTACCTGCACATGTACGCGATTATGTGCGCTCCCTTTTGAGCGAGCGTGAAGTTGAGGCCCTGATACGGAAAGCTATGGGGCTGTACTTTGAGCAACATAGAACGACTTCCCAGTGGAAGCTGCGCGCCCGGGAAGGCAAGAATTTGTCAGATGACGTAACGACTTTAGATAACGCGCATGAGCTGGCGCTTCGAACGTTGGTGCGTGCAGTAGACGCCAAGCATATCTCAAAAGCTAAATCGGCGCTTGCATTGGTTCAACTTTACTGCGGCGAATTGATGGCTGGTCGCCATTATCGTAGCTGTGCAGTTGCATGCGAGTCGATTCTTCGCGCTATTCAAGAGGACGTGGCAACATTTAGCAAGGAGATTTTATCTCTGCAATATTCGCTAGCCCGTTGTCTTAGAATGTTAGGCGAAAGTGAAAGAGCGAAATCACTATTTGAAGATTTGCGATTTAAAGAGTGGCCTAAAGAGATGAAGGTCTCTTTGTTACTCGACTATGCGCTCTGTCTCCAGGCGGATGGAGATCAAAATGCGATAACTGTTGCTAAAGAGTTGATTTCATTGTCTCCCAAATCCGGGTCTGCTATCCAAGCTAAAGCAATAATACTTGAGTTAGAAAATGAAGATGACGCTGGTACTCAACTTCTCAAGCTAGAGAATGAAGCCAAAAAGCGCGGCGCTTTAATAGTACGAAACAATCTAATTTTGTCGCGAGCTAATGATAGTGCAGATGATGATGAGATACTTGAAGCGTTAGAGGAAGTACTACAAACTTCGTTAAAAAGCAAGGATGCTTACAATGCTGGGCGAGCTTCAGTAAAAATAGCAACACTTATGCTTCGTCGAAAAGAAACACTTACAAATGAAGTATTAAATAGGTTGATGGCAACTTACCAATATTTCTACGGACAGCGTTTTGATAAATTGTTCGTTGATGCACATAAAGCTTTGTGGCAAGTTTTTGAGGAGAATGGGGATATTCCAAACCTGCTAAGTCTATTCAAGCATAGCTCATTTATATGGCGGTTGGGAGGAAACGAAGCTCGAGAAAAGCCTTATATTCAAAAGCTTTTAACGGAGGCTTCTCACATTCTAACAACTGACCTGCGAACGGCTGACCAAGAAACAGCCTATTTTGTCGCGCGAACGCGAAGCGCAAAAGATAGAATCAGTCAATGGTGAGCGGATCAAACGATTTGGTTAAGACGCCAGCAAACGAAAAGCGATAAGTTGAAGCTGCGCAGTTGGACGGCATTTACTTCACTTGTTGCACACTTAGTTGCGACGGAGGGGGCGTCGAATTTATTAGGCCATTGTTCGGCGATAAATAGGAAATTAACTTAAAACTAACGATGCTTGGGTGACGGTGAATGAGCCTTGAAAGGATTTTTTCCTCAGGCAAGGCTTAGGTCAGATGTGCGTTAATGACTGCAGCAGGAGAAAGCTACATGACTGACGAACAGCAGTTGATTGAAAATCAGCAGGATGTTGCAGTGGCTGGACACCATCCTAAGTAGTCACCCAAAATTTATCGTGAACTTGCTTCCGAAGCCGCTCATCAAGGACTGAACTTCGTCGAGTAGATCTGCGCCGTTCTTTGCAACGAAACGTCGCCAGTAATGCTTGGCGTGCTTCCACAGGATCTCGATGCGGTTAAGTTCGGGGCTGTAGGGCGGTAAATAGTACAGATACAGGCCATGCTTGGCCCACTGGCGCCGCTTTTTGTCTATCGGGGCGCCCTTGTGTATGCCGGCGTTGTCGATCAAGACGATTCGGGGAACCTTGTGCGGCTGAGCCGCAATCTGGTCGAGAACGCGATGACGTCGCCACGTGTCGTCGGCCGCTGCTGCGTCGTCCAGGTCAACAAGCCATCGTGACGCAATGCCCCAAGCACGTTTACGCGCTGCCGATGCGCGAGCGGTTCAACGGCGCGGGTCTGGCCGATTCTCCCCCATCCGTACTGCACCGGCGGGTTCGGACTGAAACCTGATTCGTCAAAATACAGCAGCTCGCACTGCCGCTCATGATCGAGGCGTGAGAGCGCGCCGATCACTTTGCTGGCGTGCTCGAACGTCTCTTGATTTCGCTTTTTTTTAAACTGTAGCGATAGCGCTTGTACGTGTAATCCATCTCCTTGAGGTACCTTTTGGCGGTGTTTTCGCTGATCGGCACCTGATCTTGGTTCTCCTTAATCTGGCGCAGCAGTGCACCCACAGTGCCGCCTTCGGATGCCGCCAACTCACCAAAAGCCTGCTGCTGCTGTGGCGTCCACTTTCTCGGTCGACCGGTATGACGTCCTTCGTACAACCCGGCCAGGCCAAGCTTGCACCACCGTTGCCGCCACTGCTCGACGCTGTTCAGATGTACGCCGAATTCATCAGCCGTCTTCTGAAGGTTAGGCCTTGGCTCAGGCGCAAAATCCCTTGGGCTCGCATGCGCGTCCGCGGGTGCGGATGAAAAACGCCCATTTCACGCAGCGTGCGCTGTTCGTCCACGGTCAACTCCAAGTGCTTCATCGCTCAACCCCTGCTGCATTGCCAATCTGACTTTGACAGCAAAAAATAGGCGACTACTTAGCGGGGGCGAGTGATCGACTGAACTGGCTTAATATCTGAAATGAAAATGGAACTCTGAAAGGTGCCGTTTTTTTTCAAAATAAAAAATTTGATTTGTCCAACTTATACTGATCAATATCTTTCTTTGGGCTGGTTAAGGCCGAAATACTGTGGCATTAAAAAATTAGACCATCGTAGATCTCAAGCTTATTAGCAATCGCATCATAATAAACTAAATGAATAATTACTAGGGCTTGTTGGGTGGTGTTCGGATCGGAAGATATGGAGCTTCTTTTGCTATTTAAAACACTTATTTAGCATACTGACCTCGATGATCTTGCTTTGGAACTGTTGCTGTTGAGTGGTTTTCGTGGACCGTTGGCGTGTTCAATGTTCTCGGCGCGTAGTTGATTTGAACGATTAAGTTAACTACTGGGAGAGCTAAAACGACTAAGGCCCAAAGAGTGCCTGCCACAATTAGCACATATGTCGTAGTCTTAACTGCATTGTGATATTCGTTTTCTCCAGCTTTGACGGTATGCCATTCGCTCTTCAAGACTGTTTGCGCAAATGCTAAAGCGCTTTCTAGCTTTTCAATAGCGGCATCTGCATCATTCTTTTTCCCCTCTAGATAATCTTGAGTCGAAACCATCATAATTTCAAGACGGCGTAAAAGTTCCTTGTGATTTTCTTGATTAGGGTTAAGTCTCAGTTTAACCTTGTGCAGAGTCTCAGCAGTGCCGTGCCTAGCCTCGGTAAATTTGGCTTGATCGAAATGAAACGCTGAATCAGAAAATTCAGAGCGCTTCTCTTCCATGGCCCGAGTCAATGTCCTGACATTTGAGAAAAGTCCTGCAAGCTCATCCCTCAAAGAGTCAATCCACTTCTGTCGAAACTCCGAAACCTTCACTTCCTTTGAGGCAATTAATGTAGATCTTGCAATTCCACCAGCTACAAGTGCAGCAGCAAAGGTCACTGCGGCAGGCAATAACGCCGAAATTTCTAAAGTCATTTCCCTACCCCCGTTTTAAGTTGATTAATATTATTAAATATAGCATTGTTGCCGGCGGGGTGACTCGTTAGTATGCGAACATCTGAATGTTCGTCCCCGCAGACGACATCGCGTTCCAGTGTACATACTTATAAAAGTCGTTGCAGCGAAATTGGCTCGTCCTACACATCAAATTCAAGCGTCCAGTTGCATGGCGCATCGATTACTTTCAATAGCGAGATGACCAGAGAAAGAGGCGAATACTTATGTTTTAGTCCGTCGCCTTCCTGGAATGGCTGATAGCTCTATGGACTTAAATTGATGCATGCTCGAAACGCAATGACGCAGTGCATTTCATTCCACAGTCACACATAGCCCGACGGATTACTGCTACGGACGCGCGATTGAAACGTTAAGCGGGCCGATCGTCAGCTGCCGATGAACCACGGCGACGTGTCCTGAATTTCGTGTCGGCACCCGCGAGCTGCCATACGGCTTGTCCTAGCATCGGGACCTGACACAGCGCATACGTCCTTCCAGGAGATCCGCTTATTTCACTAACGACGCTTTTTCCGAGCGAACCGAAGCCGCCGGCGCACACGACCGGGTGCAACGCAAATAGCTCGCATCGCACGCATCTAGCCGCTCCCGCTTGCGCTTCATGAAATCGCTCCGCTCCGCCGATCGCGCGGTTTCCGAGCGCATCTGGTTGGCGGTATGCGCAAGCGGATTCTTTTCTTCCCCTGCAAAGGTATCGAGCTCGGTCAACGTCCCCGCACGCTTCGCGCATTGCTGTTTATCGGCCGCGCACATCGATTTGCACATGGCTGTCTCTTCGGCGCGCGTGACCGGGGAGAGGAAAACCCCGAGGAGGGCGACGAGCAAGGTAAAACGCTTCATGTAAATTCCTTTTCACTGACAAGGCAGCCTTCGCAATTCGCTGCAAGCCGGAACGATGCCGGCGACATGCAACCCATTCTAGATCGCCCCCCCATGCCCAATGGCACCGCGATACAAGCAGCAACAATTTCACGCACTACGGGTAAAACCATCCACGCCGCCCTATGTGGCCCACCTAACTCATCCGTACGCCCTTCCCGTGTAATGACTGCTATGATTCGCCGCTGAATTATCGATATTTACACACCTTTGCCCAGCGAGCATCATGCCTTGGCCCTTTGATACGACACCGGATGCCTCCGGCGCATCCACCATCATGTCGACGATGGAGCGCCAGATGCGCGACTTTGCGTGGGAAATCACGCCGTTGGGTCCGGTGGCCGACTGGCCGAGCAGCCTGAAGCATGCCGTGCGGACCGTCCTCGATCTGCGCATGCCTGCCTACCTCGCCTGGGGCGACGATTACACGGCGATCTTCAACGACGCCTACATGCCGCTGCTCGGCGCGAAACTCGACGGCGCGCTGGGGGCCGATACGCGCGTGACCTGGGCCGAGGCCTGGCCGACCTTCGGCCCCCTGTGGGACCAGGTGCGCCAGGGTGCGACGTTCGGCCACGACGACTTTCCGCTCACCTTGAACCGCAACGGCTACCCTGAGCAGTGCTATTTCAGGCTCTCCTACAGCCCGATCTACGACGACCAGGGCAGGATCGGCGGCGTGCTCGCCACCGTGGTCGAGACCTCCAGGGCTGTGATGAGCGAGCGGTGCCAGATTTACCAGCTCGAGCTGGCCGACACCCTGCGCCGCGAGACCGCCTTCGGCCCCATGCTCAAGGCGACCATCCGCCTCACCAGCGAGTACTTCACCGGCGCCAACGTCGCCTACGTCGAACTCGACGAGGCCAAACGTATCTTCACGGTGAAGGAAGCGTGGAAGGATGGTGTCGAGACCGGCGCCGCGCAAGGCACTTTGCCACTCGACATGCTCGCTCCGAGCCAGCTGGAACAGTTGCGCAGCGGCGCCACCATCTGCATCGACGACGTCTCGACCGACCCCGAATGCGCCTCCGTCGCCGGCCCCTGCCTGATGCTGGGCATCCATTCGGTCATCGTCATCCCGCTCAAGGACGGCAACCGCCTGCATGGGGCCGGCTTCCTCTACCGGGACCATCCCTACCGCTGGACCGACGACGAACGTACCCTGGCCGAGGACCTGGCGCGCCGCACGTGGGAAGCGCTGCGCCGCATCCGCGCCGAGGAAGCGCTGCGCGAAGAAACGCGCATGCTCGAACTGCTGAACCGCGCCGGCAGCGTGCTGGCCTCGACGCTCGACATCGACACCCTGCTGCAGGCGATCACCGACGCCGCCACCGAACTGACCGGCGCCGAATTCGGCTCCTTCTTCTACAACGGCCAGGACGCCAACGGCGACGCTTACCTGCTGTACACGCTCAGCGGCGCGCCGCGCGAGGCCTTTACCCACCTCGGCCACCCGCGCCCGACCGCGATCTTCGCGCCCACCTTCAACGGCGGCGCGCCGATCCGCAGCGACGACATCACCAAGGACCCGCGCTACGGCGGCATGGGCCCGCACCACGGCATGCCCAAGGGCCACCTGCCGGTGCGCAGCTACCTGGCGGCCTCCGTGAGTTCGCGTTCGGGCGAGGTGCTGGGCGGCCTGTTCTTCGGTCATTCGCAGCCGAAGATGTTCGACGAGCGCACCGAGGAGCTGATCGCCGGCTTTGTGGCGCAGGCGGCGGTCGCGATCGACAACGCGCGCCTGTACGAGATGGCGCAGCGCGCCGCGCGCGAGCGCGAGGGCCTGCTGGCGAGCGAACGCGCCGCGCGCGCCGAGGCCGAGCGGCACAGCAAGATGAAGGACGAGTTCCTCGCCATGCTGGCGCACGAGCTGCGCAATCCCCTGGCGCCGATCACCAGCGCGGCCCAGCTGCTCAATATGCCGACCGTCGACGAGAAGCTGCGCCTGAAAGCCGGCAGCATCATCGCGCGCCAGGTGCGCCACATGACGGAGCTGGTCGACGATCTGCTCGACGTCTCGCGCGTCACCCGCGGCCTCGTCAAGCTGGAGAACGAGACGCTGGAGCTGAGCGCCGTGCTGCGCGCCGCCGTCGAGCAGGCGCGCCCGCACATCGAGGCGCGCGAGCATGTCCTCAGCGTGGAGGCGCCGCCGCAGGAGGTAGTCGTGGTGGGCGACCGCACGCGCCTGGTGCAGGTGCTGGTCAACCTCTTGAACAACGCGGCCAAGTACACGCCGCCGCGCGGCCGCATCGTGCTGCGCCTGGAGGCCGGCCTGGAGTCGGCGCGCATGACGGTCATCGACAACGGCGCCGGCATGGACGCCAAGCTGCTGCCGCACGTGTTCGACCTGTTCACGCAAGCCGAGCGCACGCCGGACCGCTCGCAGGGCGGCCTGGGCATCGGCCTGGCGCTGGTGAAGACCATCGTGCAGATGCACGGCGGCCAGGTCGAGGCGCACAGCGACGGGCCGAACCTGGGCGCGTCGGTGTCGGTGCTGCTGCCGCTGGCGGGGCTGGATGCGGCCAGTCCGCAGGCGCCCGCGCGCTTGCAAAGCAGGCGCCGCAACGCCGCGCCCTGCGTGCTCACCATCGTCGACGACAACGCCGACGCCGCGCAGTCGCTCGCCGTGCTGCTGCGCGAGCAGGGCCACACCGTGAACGTGTTCGAGGATGGCGTGCGCACCCTGGCCTCGAACGACATCGGCTCCACGCAAGCCTTCATTCTCGACATCGGCCTGCCCGACATGACCGGCTACGAGCTGGCGCGCCGCCTGCGCCGCGAGCACCGCGAAGCCACCTTCATCGCGCTCACCGGCTACGGCCAGGCGCGCGACCGCGACCTGTCGAAGCAGGCCGGCTTCGACCATCACCTGGTGAAGCCGGTGGAATTGCGCGCGCTGGCCGACATCCTGGCGCAGCTGGATTGCACGCCGCGCCGGGAAGCCGGCGTCGGAGGGGTGGCTCGAGGCGAGTTGACTTTGTTGCCATAACTCCGCACTATTCTCCTGTCCCCACATCCGTCCTGTCCTTCGTCCGTGTCCCGTAAAAAGAACAGTCGCCAGTGGGCGCGCCTGCGGATCCTGTGTGCCGGCGGCCTGCACCTGATGACCTTGATCCCCGATGCGCTGGAGCTGGTGCGCGAGCTGATTCCCAACAGCGCGTCCCAGCTGTTCCTGCTCGCGCAGCGCGCGCCGGAAGACGTGCAGGAAGCGAACGTGCTGGGCGTGCTGCCGCCGCCGAACGGCTACTTCTACAGCGACTCGGTCGACTTCGGCGTGAGCCCGCACGTGGCGCGGGCGCGTGCCCAGCACGTGCTGGAGGTGCGCCTCGGGTCGGCTGCCAGGCCGCTCGGCACCTTGACCCTGCTGCGCGACAGCGGCCCCGCCTTCGACAAGGACGACGAAGAGGACCTGGGCCGCGTCGCCAACTACTTCGACCACGCGCTGCGCCATGCGGCCGGCGCCGGCGCGGGCCTGTCGGGCGTGATCGAGGACGAAGCCATGCTGCTGGCGACCACCAGCGGCGACATCCTGTTCCTGAGCGATTCGGCCGGCGCGCTGCTCGGGCAGCTGGCCTCGCAGGAGCAGCAAGTGTTCGACCGCCGCACCCTGCCGCCGTTCTGCCTGCGCCTGGTGGAATCGGTGGTGTTCGGCGAACGCTATCCCTGGCGCCTGCCGGCCGGCACGCTCGAATTGGCCGGCGGCGTGCTGGAAGCGCGCGCGCAGTGGATGAGCGCCGGCTCGCACGACGCGCTGCACGGCCGCACCGTTGGCATCTTCCTGAAGTTCGTGGTGCCGA
Organism: Massilia phyllostachyos; assembly: GCF_021044825.1. GTDB lineage: Bacteria > Pseudomonadota > Gammaproteobacteria > Burkholderiales > Burkholderiaceae_D > Telluria > Telluria phyllostachyos. The sequence goes on from NZ_JAJNOC010000003.1 coordinate 58,610, forward strand.
TGCCGCTGCGGATCTGGCGCGCGCTGGGCAGCGTGGAGCTGTCGCCGCAGCAGATGGAAGTGGCGTTCTGGATGGGCCTGGGCGGCGGACGCGAAGCCGCGCGCTCGAACATGGACGTCAGCGACGCCGTGCTGCGCGACTGCGTCAAGGCGGTCTACGAGAAGTTCGGCTGCACCTCCGAAGCGGGCCTGAACGCCATCCTGCGTCCCGCCGTATCGCGCATGTAACCCCCGCTCGTCCGGGTTCTCCGGAACACCCCCCACCCGAGGGGATGGAATACACTTGCTTGGCTTTTTATTATCTAACCCGAATCCGGAAGGAGCTTGTCATGAATGTTCGCTGGATGTGCGCCCTTGTCCTGGGCGCGAGCTGCGCGGTCGCCAACGCCGCCGACACCAAGGTCACCCTGAAGATGGCCAACGAGAAGGGAGCGGGCGAAGACGTCGGCACCGTGACCATCAGCGAAACCGGCCACGGCCTGGTGTTCACGCCGATGCTGAAGGGCCTGCCGCCCGGCCTGCACGGCTTCCACGTGCATGAAAACGGCAGCTGCGGCCCGAACCAGAAGGACGGCAAGCCGGTGCCCGCGGGCGCGGCCGGCGGCCACATGGATCCGGCCAAGACCGGCAAGCACGGCCTGCCGTGGGGCGATGGGCACCTGGGCGACCTGCCGGCGCTGACGGTGGACGACAAGGGCATGGCAAGCAATCCGGTGCTGGCGCCGCGCCTCAAGAAGCTGGCCGACGTGAAGGGCAAGGCCCTGATGGTGCACGCGGGCGGCGACAACCATTCCGACCACCCGGCGCCGCTGGGCGGTGGCGGCGGGCGCATTGCCTGCGGCGTGATTCAGTAGCCATCCTTGATGCTGTCAGGGATGAAATAAAATTTCAAAAGCAAGGCAAAAACGAAATGAAATTTCACTCCCTGATGGCAGCGGCGCTGCTGTCCTTTTCCATGCAGAGCCACGCCGGCCTGATCCACCACTTCACGCTGAACGGCTCGCTGGCGGATTCTGCCGGCAGCACGTCGCTGGTGGCGCTGGGCGGCGAGCTGCGCGCCAATGACTACCTGTTCGGCGCCGACCAGGGCTTGCGCCTCGATGCGCGGCTGGGCGGCGTATACACCATCGACCTGCGCTTCCATTTCGACAGCCTCGCCACATATGGCCGCATCGTCGACTTCAAGAACCTGACCGGTGACAGCGGCTTCTACGCCGTTGGCGATGGACTGCGCCTCTACAGTGTCAGCAACGTCGGCGGACACCTGGATGCCGGCGTGGATAGCCGCCTGACCCTGACCCGCGACGCACAGAATATGTTCAAGGTGTATCAGAATGGAGAGCTGGTGGTCAGTGTGTCCGACACCAGCGGCATCGCCGACTTCGGCCAGAACGTCGCTCATTTTTTTCGTGACAACGACGGGACTAACTCCGGAGAAGCCAATCCCGGGGCGGTCGACTATATCCGGATTTACGACGTGGCCCTGAGCCTTGACGAAGTGCGGGCGTTGACGCCGCCGGATGCGCAAGTCGCGGAGCCTGGGCCGTTGGGGCTGATGGGCGTCGGGCTGGCGCTGTTGGGCTTCATTCGTCGCAGAGCGGACGGCAGGGCCGTCCACCCTACGAGGGTGTGAAAAATTCGTCTACAGCTGCGTTACTTCGTCTCGCCGTACTAGCGTACTGTCTTCGACTCGGCGCCTTGCCGTAGCCGTTTTTTCACACCCTCTACGGCAATTCGACTTGCGGCACCTCGGTCGCCTGCGCCGCGATGAACCCTTCGAGCGCATCGGTCACATCGTCGACCACACTCTTTCCCCACGCCTCTTCCATCAGCCGGTACTGCTGCTCGATCAGGGGCGCGATCTCGTCGATCAGCCGGTCGCCTTTCTCCCCCAGCCGCACCGTCACCCGGCGCGCATCCGCCGCCACGCGCTCGCGCGCCACCAGCCCCAGTTCTTCCATCCGCGCCAGCACCCCCGCCATGCTCGGGCTCAGGATCTGGCACAGCTCGCACAGCTCGCGCGGCTCCAGCTGGCCGTGCTCGTCGAGCGCGCGCAGGATGCGCCACTGCTGCTCGGTCACCCCGAAGTGGTTCAGCACCGGGCGAAAATGCGCCATCAGCGCCTCGCGCGCCTTCAGGAAGAGCTGTGGCAGGTTACGGTGGGTGATCCTGTAAGGCAAAGGCGCTCCGTTCCATCAAGCCGAGCTTGACTGACTAAGATATTAGTGATTAACTTGCGAACATATTAGCGAATATTCCGTTCGCTGGCTTCTTTTTCGTATGCGGCAAAGACCGTGATTATCCGAGACAGGCCCTCCGGCCTCAAGCTGTTCCTCCTGCTGCGCGGGTCAGTTCTGCTACGTATCCTGCCGACGCTGGCGGTCAACGTGGTGGTCGCCATCCTGGTCACCTGGTCGCACGGCGACCTGTGGGACCTGAAGATCACGCTCACCACCATTCCCTTCACCCTGATCGGCCTGCCGATCGCGATCTTCCTGGGTTTCCGGAACAACTCGGCCTACGACCGCTTCTGGGAAGGCCGCAAGCTGTGGGGCGAGCTGGTGCTGCGCAGCCGGAACCTGGCGCGCCAGTGCCTGGGCCTGGTCGACGGCGACGGCCCGGCGCGCATCCGGAACGGCCTGGACGACGTACGCGTGCGCATGGTGCTGCGCGCCATCGCCTTCTGCGGCGCCTTGCGTGACCAGCTGCGCCATCGCCCCGTCGACCCGCAGCTGGCCAGCCTCCTGCGGCCGTGCGAGTTCGAGGAGCTGGGCCGGCAGGCGAACCGCCCGGACTACCTGATGCGGCAGATGGGCCAGGACCTCGGCGCGTGCGTGCGCGACAAGCGCATCGATCCCTGCCTGGCCGCCAATATCGACACCACGCTGTCCGCCATGACGGCCGCCGCCGCGTCCTGCGAACGGATCAAGAACACGCCGATTCCCTTCTCCTACTCGGTGCTGCTGCATCGCACCGCCTACATATACTGCTTCCTGCTGCCCTTCGGCCTGGTCGATTCGATCGGTTTCATGACGCCGGTGGTGGTGGCCATCGTGGCCTACACCTTCTTCGGCCTGGACGCCCTCGGCGACGAGCTGGAAGAGCCGTTCGGGATGGAGCCCAACGACCTGCCGCTGGATGCGATCTGCCGCGTGATCGAGATCGACCTGCGCACCGCGCTCGGCGACGAGCAGGTTCCGCCGCCGCTGCAACCGGTCGATTTCACCTTGATGTAGCACGCTTTTCGAAGGACGCCCATGCACCACGACCAACACGTTCAACACGACCGCATCCGCCTGCCCGCCCTGCGCGAGCGGATCACCAGCGCCGCCGGCGCAGCCGAATGGATCAGGGACGGCATGACCGTCGGCATGAGCGGCTTCACCCGCGCCGGCGACGCCAAGGCGGTGCCGCTGGCGCTGGCCGACCGCGCGCGCCAGGAACCGCTGAAGATCACCCTGATCACCGGCGCGTCGCTCGGCAGCGACATCGACAAGACCCTGGCCGAATCCGGCGTGCTGGCGCGCCGCATGCCCTTCCAGGCCGACCCGGCGCTGCGGGCAGCGATCAACCGCGGCGAGGTGATGTTCGTCGACCAGCACCTGTCGGAAACCGTCGAACTGCTGCGCACGCGCCAGATCGCGCCGGTCGACGTGGCCGTGATCGAAGCGGTCGCCATCACCGAGACCGGCGCCATCATCCCGACCACCTCGGTCGGCAACAGCGCCAGCTTCGCGATCCTGGCCGAGAAGGTGATCGTCGAGATCAACCTGAGCCAGTCGCCGGCGCTGGAGGGCCTGCACGATATCTTCATTCCCAAGCACCGCCCGCAGCGCGAGCCGATGCCGCTCATGCACGTGGACGACCGCATCGGCACGCGCGCCATCGAGATCCCGCCCGAGAAGATCGTCGCCATCGTGATGACGGAAAAGCAGGACAGCGCCTCGACCATCCTGCCGCCCGATGCGGAGACCGCGGCGATCGCCGGCCACCTGATCGATTTCTTCAACGCCGAGATCGCGCAAGGACGCCTGACCGAGCGCCTGATGCCGATCCAGGCCGGCATCGGCACCATCGCCAACGCCGTGGTCAGCGGCTTGATCGACGGGCCGTTCAAGCACCTCACCATGTATTCGGAAGTGCTGCAGGACTCGACCTTCGAGCTGTTCGACGCGGGCAAGCTGGACTTCGCCTCGGGCTCTTCGATCACGCTGTCGGAAGCCAAGGCGCGCGAGGTGTTCGGCAACATCGAGCGCTACAAGGATCGCCTGGTGCTGCGGCCGCAGGAGGTCAGCAACCATCCGGAAGTGATCCGGCGTCTGGGCATCATCGCCATCAACACCGCGCTCGAATGCGACATCTACGGCAACGTGAACTCGACCCACGTGCAGGGCACCCACATGATGAACGGCATCGGCGGCTCGGGCGACTTCGCCCGCAACGCCTATTTAAGCGTGTTCGCCACCAAGTCACTGGCCAAGGGCGGCAGGATTTCGAGCATCGTGCCGATGGTGCCGCACGTCGATCACAACGAGCATGACGTCGACATCGTCGTCACCGAGATCGGCCTGGCCGACCTGCGCGGGCTGGCGCCACGCGAACGGGCGCAGCACATCATCGAGCACTGCGTGGCGGAGCCGTATCGGCAGATGCTGAAGGCGTATGTGGAAGAGGCGAACCAGGGGGGAGGGCAGACGCCGCATGTGTTGGAGAAGGCGTTCTCGTGGCATGTGCGGTATCGGGAGACGGGGTCGATGCTGCCGTAATGCTGGCAGAAATTGGGTTCCGGCCTTCGCCGGAACGACGGTGCTGAGAGTACCACTCAACCATGAGCCGTCATGCGCGCCACTGGCGCACATGACTCCCGGCGAAGGCCGGGATCCAAGTTCCCATCCGAAGCCGCTTACTTCGCCGCAGCACGCGCCTTCCCAAACGGATCCCCCGCCTTCCACTGCGGCGCCTTCGGCGCATCCGCCACCATCCGCCCCAGGTTCAGCGTGAACTGCGCCTGCTGCACCATCCCCGCCAGGTCCCAGTTCGGATCATACTCATCCGACACCTGGTGATAGCGCGCGCGATACGCCGCCTGCTTGGCGTTGCTGGCCTCCACATCCTTCACCCAGCCATGCCCCGCCCCGACCGAGAACGCCGGCACGCCCGCCTTGGCGAAGCTGAAGTGATCGCTGCGGAAGTAGCCGCCCGCCAGGTCCGGACGCGAAGGCGCGACGGTGAGGCCCATGCGCTTGGCGGTGCTCGCGGCCATCGCGCCCAGGTCGGTGCGCTCGCTGCCCGGCGTCGACACATCCTTTACCAGCCCCACGAAGTTCAGGCTGTCCAGGTTCAGGTTGGCCACCGTCTTCTCGATCGGCCACAGCGGCTTGGCGGCGTAGGCCGCGCTGCCCAGCAGGCCCTGCTCCTCGGCCGCCACCCACAGGAACATCTGGCTGCGCTTGGCCGGGTTGCGCACGGCTTCCTGGGCCATGGCCAAGAGCGCCGCGGTGCCCGAGGCATTGTCGACGGCGCCGTTGAAGATGGTGTCGCCCTCGGTTCCCTGCTTGCCCATGTGGTCCCAGTGGGCGCTGTAGATCACGACTTCATCCTTCAGCTTCGGATCGGTGCCCGGCACCACGCCCGCCACGTTGAACTCGTTCAGCGTACGCACCTCGGCGCGCGCCTCGCCCTTCACGCGCGCATTCAGCGCGACCGGCTTGAAGTCCTTGCTTTCGGCGGCCGCACGCAGCTTGTCGAGATCCTGGCCGCCGGCCGCGAACAGCTTGCGCGCCGTGGCGTCGGTCATCCAGCCCTGCAGGCCGGTGCCCAGCTTGCCCTCGGCCAGCTGGAAGCGCTCGGCGTTGGCCCAGCTGTTCTGCACCACGCTCCAGCCGTAGGAGGCCGAGGCGTCGGTGTGGATCAGGAGGACGCCGGCCGCGCCCTGGCGCGCCGCTTCTTCCAGTTTATAAGTCCAGCGGCCGTAGTAGGTCAGGCCGTCGCCGTTGAAGCGCTTCGGTTCCGCCGCGGTCGGCTTCGGATCGTTCACCATCATCACCAGCACCTTGCCCTTCAGGTCCTGGCCCTTGTAGTCGTCCCAGCCGCCTTCTTCCGGCGCCTGGATGCCGTAGCCGACGAAGACCATCTCGGCATCGAGCGTGTGGTCGGCCTGGGCGTCGCCCGGACCCCAGACCCAGTCGGGACCGAACTGCAGCGCCAGCGCCTGGCCGCCGGCGACCAGCCCAATGCTGCTCTTGGCGGGCAGCGAGCGCACGCCGGCGATCTTGACCGGCTGGCGGAAGCTGCCGTTGTTGGCAGGCTGCAGGCCGGCCGCGGCGGCTTGCGTCTCGAGATAGGTGACGGTCAGCTCGCCGCCGCGCTGGCCGGTGCCGCGGCCTTCGACGGCGTCGGACGACAGGAAGGCCAGGTGGGCGCGCAGCGGCGCTTCCTTGACGGTGGCGGCGGGCGCCTTGCCGGCGGCGTGGGCCGGGTAGGCCACGGCAAGGCCGGCTGCGAGGGCGGTGAGGGCAAGGGAGGAGACGATCTTGTACATGGAATCCTGCTGCATGGTTGATGGGGTTGGCGCACCGGGTGCGTCTTGCATTGTATGCCAAGCCATCAGTAAAAACGCAGCACGTCGGACGATACCGTCATGCCCGTCCCCGGCATCTTGCCTGGCGCCCCGGGCGGCAGCAGGTGGACCGGCAGGCCGGGCATGCGCTCCTCGACCACCACCGCCAGCACCTCGTCGGCCTTGATGTCGAAGGTGTAGCGCAGCAGCGTGTCTTCCATCCCGTACAGCGACATCGACCAGATGGTCTCCTTGCTGCTGATGGCGCGGCCATTGACGGTGGACGCCAGCGGCTCGGTGCCGCCCGCCCACAGCTCGATGTGCGGCGCCCGGTTCTTCGAGCGCAAGGTGAACTCGACCTGGCGCCGGCCGCTCGTCCCGACGGGCTTGGGCCTGGGTTTACGCAGCAGGTAGCCCTCCGGATAGGCGATGGCGTCCTCGCGCGGCGCGACCGCGAACCACTGGCGCGGGCTGTGCCAGCCGAAGACGTCGACGTGGATCGAGGGCTTGGCCAGGTCCGGAAACAGGCGCTTGCTCCAGTCGTCGAGCGGGTCCGGCGGCAGCAGCCAGTAAGCGCGCCAGCTGTTCATGTCCTTGAAGTAGACCAGGCGGTCGGGCGCCAGGGTCGGCGTTTCGACCGGCGCCGGCCGCGCCGCCGGCGTCGGCAGCATCAGGCAGCCGGCACAGGCCAGCAGCATCGCCGCCGCCACCACGCGGCCCACCGTCAGCAGCAGGAACAGGCTGGTGAAGGCGGCCAGCAGCACGGCGATCGCCAGCGACGGCAGGTACAGGCCGTGCGGCGCCATGGCGCGCCAGGTCTCTTCCAGCGCGGGGACCAGCAGCAGCACGCTTGTGAGCAGGGCGGCGGCCAGCAGCAGCAGCTTCGCGGCAATGGAGCGCAGCCGGGGAAGCGCGGTCCAGGCGCCCAGCGCCGCCGCCAGCGGCCACGCCAGCACGTAGGCGGCGCCCGGCGCCAGCGCCAGGGCCAGCAGCAGGCCCGCCAGCAGCCAGGCCATGGTGCCGAGGAAGACCGGCGCCGCGCCGACGAAGCGGCGCAGCAGGTAGAGCGCGGCCGTGAACAGGCAGACGCCGACGATGACGACCGTCAGCGCCGCATCGATACCGGTATCCCGCGTCAGCGCGGCCAACTCGCCGCGGCGCTCCCACAGCCACATGCGCGTCGCCAGCAGCACCAGCGCCACGCCGAAGAAACCCTGCACCAGCGGCGCCACCGTGTCGCGCGCCTGCGCCAGGACCTGGCGATAGCCGTGCACCAGCATCAGAGCGCTCAGGGCTGCCAGCGTCCAGCACAGGATGGCGGAATGCTGGACCGGACCGAGGCCCGGGACCGTGAACCAGGCGCGCGGACCGTGTCCGCCGCGTTCCAGGTCCGCATCGCCGTAATGCCGCGCCATGCCCAGCATCGCCGCGCCCAGCTGCGCCGGCAGCGCGGGATCGAGGCGCTCGATGGTGTCGAGCACGCGCTCGCCGTCGAAGCGTTTGCCGGTGTTCGCGATCAGCAGGCTCGGCGCACCGAGCCGGCCGAGCGGTCCGATGCGCGGCGTGTCCGGCAGCAGCCGGTACAGGCCGGCCAGCAGCGCCGAGCCCTCGACCTGGGGCGCGGCGGCGGGCAGGGCGCCCAGCACCGCGCCGCCGGCATTGCTCGCGTCGAGCAGCAACAGGGGCCCGCCGCTGCCCATGCTGTCGAAGCGCAGCGCCAGGCCGACGTCGCGCGCCCAGGGATGGTGCTCGGCGAAGCCCTGGGCGCCGAGCGCGCCGACGTCCTCGCCGTCGGCGAACAGCAGCACGATGTCGTTGGCGTGCGCCCGCTTCGCATGCAGGGCGCGCGCGCTTTCCAGCAGCGCCGCCACCGGCAGCGCCGCGCGCGCCGCGCCCAGTGTCGTCTTGCCGCTGTCGTAGTGGGTGGCCAGCAGCAGGGCGGGGCGGCGCGCGCGCTCCAGCGCGCTGCCGGGCAGGCGCACCACCACGTTGTGGACCACGCCCATCGTGTAATGGGTGCCGCCCCCGAACCGGATGGTGGCCTTGCTGACCGTGGCGCGCTGCACGCCCGGGTCCAGGCCCATGCCGCGCAGCTGGTTCAGGATGTAGTCGCGCGCCGCGGCGTTTGCTCTTGTGGCGATCGGGCGCGGCGCGGCGGCCAGGTTGGCCAGGTGGCGCTCCATGCGCGCGGCATCGATGACGGGCGGCGCCTCCGGAATGGCGCCGGTACGGGCCAGCCAGGCCAGCGCCAGGGCGATGCAGACGGCCGCGAAGGCGGCCAGGCCGAGGGCGCGCGTGGGCGCCGCCGGTAGTCCTGCGGTAAGCATGATTCTCTCTCCATTGTTCGTCTTGTTGTGGGTGCTGCGGGCGTGCGTGTCGGATCGGCTCCTTGTGAAGGGTCGAAAAAAAGCCCGCCACGCGGTGAGCGATGGCGGGCGAAGAAGGGTTCGTTACAGGCTTTGCTTAATCGAGGGTCCAGACGTAGGCGATCTGCGCCCACCCGGCTTCGGCCACGCCGTTGTTCATGGCCGGCTTGAACTGGCACAGGCTCAGGGCATTCACCGCGGCGCGGTCCAGCACGCGCGAGCCGCTCGAACCCTGGATGCGCGAATCCTTCACGCGGCCGTCGGCGCCGACCATGAGGGCCAGGGTGACGGTGCCGGTTTCGCCGTTGCGGGCGGCGCTGGTCGGGTAGGCCGGCTTGGCGCAGCCGTCGGCGTCGGCCAGCACGGCGCTGCGCATGTCGCCGCTGTTGCTGCTGGTGGCTGGCGCCTGGCTGGGAGGAGCCTCGCTGGCGGATGGCAGCGCCGGTTCCGGCGTCGGCTGCACCTCGGTGGTCGCCTGCACCACCGGCTCCATCGGCGGCGGCGGGATGTCGACTTCCACCTTCGGCACCACGATCGGCGGCTTGACGGCCTCCACGCGCGGCGTCGGCGGCTGGGGTGGCGGTGGAGGCGGCGGGATGTCCGGGTTGACCCAGACCAGCGTGTCTTCCACCAGGGCCGGGAGGCTGATCGACTTCGAATTCATCACATTGACCACGCCCATGGCCACCAGCACGTGCAGCCCGGCGACGAGGGCGAACTTCCCGGCCTTGCCGCCGGTCCCATCGTTGATTTGCGAGAAATGCATGACGATCTCCTTTATTTTGACGCCCAGCAACCATGTGGCAGAGCTTTTTACTTCAGGAAAGATACAGATCAGACAATTGATGGAAATAATATATGCCAGGGCATAGCAATGTGTAAAGCGCTTTCTTGGTAATTTTGCTTCCAGATGTAAGTCTTCTTGGTGCGGGAGCGGCCGAAATGGGCACTCGCGTCCGTGTCAGTTGTATGAAATAATCCTCTTGCAACCCGCATGCTTTCTGTCGTCTGGCACACTTGGCTGCCAGAGATTGGCAAGCAGACCCCGGCGGGTTCCAGAACAGGAGTAAAAGAGTGGTGTCCGAACAGAAAAAACCTATCCGCGTGATGCTGGCCGACGACCATCCGATCGTCATGACCGGCTTCGCCATGTCGCTGGAGGCGGCCGGCATGCAGGTGGTAGGGCAGGCCAAGACCCCAAGCGAGGCGGTGGCGCTGTACGCCGCGCAGCAGCCTGACGTGGTCATCCTCGACATGCGCTTCGGGACCGAGCTGACCGGCCTCGATGCGGCGCAGGGCATCCTGAAGGACGACCCGCGCGCGAAGATCATCTTCCTGAGCCAGTTTGACCAGGATAGCCTGATCAAGGAGACCTACCGCATGGGCGCGCACGCCTTCGTGACCAAGGATTGCGACCCGTCGGACCTGGTCACCGCCGTGCGCCACGCACACGACGGCAAGCTGTACTTCCTGCCGCAGATCGCCTCGCGCCTGGCCAGCATGGCGGTGCGCGGCGACGTGACGCCCCAGTCGCAGCTCGACGAGCGCGGGCTGGAAATCTTCAAGCTGATGGCCGAAGGCCTGACCAATGCGGAGATCGCGGAAAAGCTCGACCTGTCGACCAAGACCATCAGCAACGTCAGCCAGTCGATCAAGGAAAAGCTGGGCGTGCACCGCCAGGCCAACATCACCTTGCTGGCGGTGAAGCACGGCCTGATCGAACCCTGAGCGAACCCTGAGACGACCATGTCCCTCTTGCGGAACACGCGCGCATTCCTGGGCGCGCTGAGCGTCCTTGCGCTGCTGGCCGGCCCCGCCCACGCGGCCGGCCAGGATGACGAAGTCACGGGCTTCCGCTTCCAGATCGTCACCGGCGACGACAGCGAAGTCACGCGCCGCATCGCCGAAGACCTGTACAAGCGCCTGGTGCCGACCTTCGGCGCCTTCCGCACCGAGCTGGCCCAGCGCCGCCGCATGCTGTACGTGGCGATCGGCCCCACCGCCCTGCGCGACGCGCTGGCGCGCCGCTGCGACTGCGTCGTGATCTCGGCCTTCACCTCGAGCCAGGTGTGGCGCGCGCTCACCGCCAAGGTTCCCGCCAGCCGCAGCGCGATGCTGACCGCCGTGTATGCGGAACCGGCGCCGGCCGACCAGCTGCGCCTGGCGGCCCTGCTGTACGGTCGTCCGGTGCGGGTCGGCGCCATCCTCGGGCGCGACACCGCGTTTCTGCGCACCACGCTGGAAGACCTGGTCGAGGTGCAGCCCTTCGCCGCCGGCGACGACATCAACCACACCCTGAGCGGCATGACGCGCGCCGAGGTGCTGCTGGCGCTGCCCGACGGCGACGTCTACAACCCGGAAAACGTGCGCAACATCCTGCTCTCGACCTACCGCCGCAAGCAGGGCGTGATCGGCTTCTCGGCCGACATGGTGAAGGTCGGCGCGCTGGCCACCACCTATTCCGAGATCGAGGACATCAACACCCAGGTGGCCGAGATCGCGGCCGCTTTCGTGGCCACCGGCGAACTGGCCCCGCCGCAGTTCCCGCGCTACTTCCGCACCGTCGTCAACGAGGGCGTGGCGCGTTCGCTCGAGGTGCGCGTGACCGATGGCGCGCGCCGCTTCGCGCGCCACCCGGCGAAATCAGTCGCGCCCGCGGCGCCCGCACGGGTTGCCACCGCTACCCCCGCTGCGCCGATCGCCGCGGCGCCGACGCCATGACCTTGCGCTTCTGGCGCGGCTGGAGCATCGGCCGGCGCATGACCGTCATCACCATGCTGCCTGTGGTCTGCCTGTTCACCGCCTTCGTCTCGTATTCCTGGTACTCGCACCGCGCCCAGGTGACCGAGGAGCTGGCCGAGCGTGGCCGCATCCTGGCGCGGGCGCTGGCCGAGACCAGCGAATACAACGTCATCTCCGGCAACCTGTCCGACCTGCGCCTGACCATCAACGGCCTGGTGCAGTCCGACTCCAGCATCTACCGCATCGAGGTGGTCGGCGTCGACGGCGCCCAGGCGGTGCGCGTGAATTCCGAATCCGCGATCGACGCCCAGTCCTTCCACTACGAGGCGCCGATCAAGAAGCAGGTGGTGTGGATCAACCTGTTCACCGACAACGGCACCCCGCACGTCTCGGCCTCGAGCGACCTGCGTCCGCCCACGCTCACCACCGAGATCGTCGGCTGGGTGCGGGTGACGATGTCGCCCTCGAACATGATGGCCAAGCAGACCAGGCGCTTCCGCTTCGAGCTGTCGATCGCGGCGGCGGCGCTGGCCGCCAGCGCCATCATGGCCTGGGTGCTGGCGCGCTCTCTTACCGTGCCGCTGCGCGAGGCGATCGGCGCCCTGATCCGCATCCGCAACGGCGACTACCGCGTGCAGCTGCCGGTCAAGACCGGCGGCGAGGTCGGCGAGCTGCAGGCCTCGATCGGCGAGATGTCGCTGGCGCTGGACGAATCCAAGCGCGACCTGGAAAACAAGGTGGCCGAGCGCACCCGCGACCTGCTGGCTTCGCGCAACGAGGCGCTGCGCGCCGACGCCGACAAGCGCAAGCTGATCCAGAAGGTCAACTCGATCATCGAGGACGAGAGGAAGAGCATCGCGGTCGAGATCCACGACGAACTGAACGCCTCGCTGATCGCCGCGCGCCTGGAAGCCCAGGCCATCGGCGCGCTGGCCGCGAAAGCCGCGCCGGGGCCGGAGATCGAAGAGATCGGCCGCAAGTCGCAGGCCATCACCAAGCTCGCGCTCGACCTGTACGCCAACGGCCGCCGCCTGGTGCGCCGCCTGCGTCCCGAGGTGCTGGACATGCTCGGCCTGCACGGCGCGGTCGAGGAGATGACGCGCCACTACGACAGCAGCTCCGGCTGCAGCTTCGAATTCCACGGCGAGGGCGACTTCTCGCGCCTGTCCAACGAGCTGGCGATTTCGGCCTACCGCATCGTGCAGGAAGCGCTGTCGAACGTCATGAAACACTCGCACGCGACCTCGGCCCAGGTGCGCCTGGTGCTGGACGAGAGCGCGCAAACGCTGCGCATCGTGGTCGCCGACGACGGCAACGGCTTCGACCCGGCCAGCGTCTCGGAAGGCATCGGCATCATCGGCATGCGCGAGCGCGTCTACGCCGTGCACGGCGCGATGGACGTGCGCTCGCGTCCAGGCGGCGGCACTGTCGTCGCATTTACCTTGCCGCTCAGCGCCCCGGCGCCGGCATCGCAAACCTCTTAATCCAATCAAGTCATCCATGTCCCAAGAACTGCTCACGCCCTACGAGAAGGGCAATCGTAACCAGACCACCACGCATGCCGAGTGCATCGCCTGGTATCAGGACCTCGCCGCGCGTTATCCGAACGTGCTGCGCTTCGATCAGGTTGGCGTGTCCGATGCGGGCGTGCCGATCCACGCGGGCGTGGTGAGCAGCGACGGCGTGTTCGACCGCGCGGCGATCAAGGCCGAGGGCCGTCCGGTCTTCTTCAACAACAACGGCATCCACCCGGGCGAACCGGAAGGCGTCGACGGCTGCATGGCGATCGTGCGCGACTTCTGCACCCGGCCCGAACGCTTGGCCGCGCTGGGCAAGACCGTGTTCCTGTTCGTCCCGCTGTACAACGTCGACGGCAGCCTGAATCGCGCCGACACCTCGCGCGTGAACCAGGACGGCCCCGAGCAGTTCGGTTTCCGCGGCATGAGCCGCCACCTCGACCTGAACCGCGACTTCGTCAAGTGCGACACCCTGACCGCCCAGGTGTTCAACAAGCTGTTCACGGCCTGGGACCCGGACGTGATGGTCGACACCCACACCTCCAACGGCGCCGACTACAGCTACACCATGACCCTGATCCACACCCAGCCGGACAAGCTGGGCGGCGACCTGGGCGAGTTCCTGCGCACCACCATGCTGCCCGCGATGTACGCCGGCATGGATGCGCGCGGCTGGCCGACCTGCCCCTACGTGAACCCGGTCAAGGACAGCCCGGACCACGGCATCGCCGACTTCCTGGAGACGGCGCGCTTCTCGACCGGCTACGCGGCCCTGCACCACACGATCGGCTTCATGCCCGAGACGCACATGCTCAAGCCCTTCCAGGACCGCTACGAGTCGATGCGCGCGCTGGTCGAGACCGCGCTCGAATTCACCGTCGCGAATGCGGACCGGATCCAGGCCTTGCGCCGCGCGGCCAGGCAGGCGGGCCGCACGCGCGCCGAGTGGCCGATCCACTGGGCGATGGATGCCGAGAATCCGGGCACCTTCCGCTTCAAGGGCTACGAGGCCGGCTACAAGCCGAGCGTGCTGGGCACCTACTCGCGCCTGTGGTACGACCGCAGCAAGCCGTGGGAACGCGACATCGCCTGGTACAACCGCTTCCCGGCCGACATCCACATCGCCGCGCCGCGCGCCTACGTGGTGCCGCAGCAGTGGCGCGAAGCGATCGAACGCTTGCAGTGGAATGGCGTGCAGATGCAGCGCGTGGAAGCGGACCGCATGGAGGAGGTGGACTACTACCACGTCGTGACCGTGGCTTCGCGTCCGAACGCGTACGAGGGCCACATGTTCCACGACGACGTCGTGCTCGAGAAGCGCCGCGGCCAGGTCCTGCTCCGCGCCGGCGACTGGATCGTGCCGCTGGACCAGGACAATGCCCGCTATGCGGTCGAGACGCTGGAACCGCTGGGCCATGACAGCTTCTTCCGCTGGGGCTTCTTCAACAGCGTGCTGGAGAAGAAGGAAGCGTATTCGGATTATGTGTTCGAGGACCACGCGGCCGAACTGCTTAACGACGAGCCCGCGCTGCTGGCGAAGTTCGAGGCGTGGAAGGCAGCCAATCCGGTGCTGCTGTCCAACCAGGAAGCGGTGCTGGACTTCATCTTCGCGAACTGCGAGCGCTATCGCGAGCCGGAGTGGCGCCGTTATCCGGTGTTCATGCTCGGCTGACCGGCATGCGGATCGCGACCCGTCTTGCGCAACCGGCCGACAAGGCGGCGATCTGGGAGATCTACCAGGCCGCCTTGAAGCCGCACATCCAGGCGATATGGGGATGGGACGAAGCATGGCAGCTTGCCCATTTCGACGACGCCTATGCGCTCGCCGTGACCTGTGTCGTCGCGCACCAGCAGGAAATGAGCGGCTACATCCAGCTCGATATCGGCGACACCGAGGTGTATCTGCGGATGCTCGTGCTGGCGCCGGACGCCAGGTCGAAGGGCATCGGCGCCGCGCTGCTGTCGGAAATCCGGCGGCGTGTGCAGCAGTCCGGGCGCCAGCTGGGCCTGCGCGTCTTTCGCGTGAACGAAGCGGCGAAACGCTTCTATGAACGCGAGAGATGGCAGGTGCAGTCGGAAGACGAGGCATTCTTCACGATGGCGTATCCACAGGATCGCTCGACGCAGACGAAGGGTTCGCCGCGCCACCTTTCGCCGCAGGATATCGAGTTCGTTCTGGAACTGTGAGCCGGGTGACGCGCATGCTCCTCCAAGCTGACCAGGAAATCGTCAAGACCGGGACCTTCCTGTATGACGGACTTGTCACGTGCGATGTCATCATCGTGCGCGGTCCGGTCTTGTTCGGGTCCGGCGACGCCGAGGATCCTCCGGAGCTGGCCGAGGACCGTGAGCAGGAAACGTTCTATATCTGGTACGGAAGCACGACGGCGCGCGGCCATTTCAACGCCGGCGGGGCGCGAACTACTTTGGCGGAAGCGATGAAGGTGGTCGAGGAAGCACCTGGTATCGGCAGTGCGGTCCGCTGGATCGACTGACGACATTGGTGTCATCCACTAGCTATCCGGTGTTCATGCCCGGCTGACCGACAAAGCTGGTCGGCGTCATGTTCGTAACCTGCCGGAAAGCGCAGGAAAACGAGGCCACGCTCGCGAACCCGACCTCCGCGGCCACCTGCGCGACCGGCTTGCCCCTGCCCAGCCGGTCCATCGCCTGCACGATCCGCGCGCGTTGCCGCCATAGCTTGAAGCTCAAGCCGGTCTCGGACTGGAACACCCGGCTGAGGGTGCGCACGGACGTCGCGGCGCGCGCCGCGATCTGCTCCGCGCCGAGCTGGTTGCGCACGTCGCCGAAGACGACATCGGCGACGCGCCGGCCGGTGGCGCCCGTGGGCAGCGGCAGGAAGGTGGGCGCCTGCGCGGTCTCGCTCAGTTCGTGGAGCATCAGCTTGATCACGAGTTCCGACTTGTCCGCCGATACGCCGGGAGCAAACGCCGCATCGAGCAGGGCCCGCATGAGCGGCGTGATCCGCAGCGCAAACGCGCGGTCCAGCTGCGCCGGCGGTTCCGAGCCTTGAGAGGCCGGCAGCGCGCAGTGCACGACCCACAGCTCGGCATCGGTCAACACCTCGGCCTGGTGCGGCAGCCCCGCCGGAATCCAGACGCCAAGCTGGGCGGGCACCAGCCAGCGGCCTGCCTCCGTATAGACCTGCACCATGCCCGACCGGGCGAACGTCAGCTGCGCTTCCGCATGCGTATGCACGGGCGAGATACTGCCGCGCGCCTTGACGCCCCGCTCGAGCTTGAACAACGGTTCCTGCATGATGGCCTGTCATCGATGTCACTTGGCCTCACATCGTAAAGCCGTCGTCCTATGATGGCAATGCCTTGCCAGGCATTGAATAACGAACCCTGAGGACGACAATGCAAGCAGTCTCGATCAATCAATATGGCGACAACGGCGTGCTTCACATCGGCCCGGTCGATCGTCCAATACCTGAAGCCGGCCAGATCCTGGTGAAGGTCCATGCGGCTGGCGTCAATCCGGTGGACTGGAAGATCCGCGGCGGCGCGGGCCAGCGCATGGGCTTGACCCTGCCGCTGGTCCTGGGCGGGGAAATCAGCGGCGTCGTGACCGCGGTGGGCGAAGGCGTCGACCGCTGCGCCGTGGGCGATGCCGTGTACGGCATCGTCAAGTCGGGCGGCTTCGCCGAGTATGTCGCGGTGGACGCCGCCGACATGGCGCCCAAGCCCGCCAGTCTGGGCTTCATCGACGCCGCCGCCATTCCGCTGGGCGCGCTCACCGCGTGGCAGGCGATGTTCGGCCTGGCCCAGCTCGCCGCCGGCCAGCGCCTGCTCATCACCAATGGCGCGGGCGGCGTCGGCTCGCTGGCCATCCAGATCGCCAATGCCGCGGGTGCGCACGTCACCGCGATGGCGTCAGGGCGCAACGAGGCGTTCGTGCGCGGCCTGGGCGCCGATGCCGTCATCGACTACACCGCGGGACCCTTCGAAGCGCAGGCCCGCGACATGGATGTCGTGTTCGACACGGTCGGCGGCGACACGTACAGGCGCGCGTTCGCGACATTGAGGCCGGGCGGCTTCCTGGTGACGGCGGTCGCGTTCCCGCTCGAGGAGGATGGCCGGCAGGGCGTCGGCGTGGCGCGCGTGTCCTGCAAGCCCGATGCGGAGCAACTGGCGGCGATCGGCGCACTGGTGGAGGCGGGCAAGCTGACGCCGCAAGTTACGACCGTGCTGCCGCTTGCGCAAGCCGGGGAAGCGCTCGCGCTGTCCGAAGCCGGGCGAACCCGGGGCAAGATCGTGCTGCGGATAGCCGAGAGCCAGGACTGAACCTAAAGTCGATAATGTGTTCGCCGATGTCGAAATGCCGCAGCCCGGAACGTCGTGGTGGTGCATGCCACTGGAGGAGAGGACACGACGATGAGAGACGCTACCCTGGAGCTGGCAGATGGCCGCACGCTTCACTTCCATGACCGTGGTCCGCCGGATGGCAAGCCGGTATTCTGGTTGCATGGGACGCCGAATATCGGGCCGCCGCCCGCGCCCCTGTTCGCCGATGCCGATCGCCTGGGCCTGCGCTGGATCGGCTACGACCGGCCTGGCTACGGCGGCTCCAGCGCCCAACCCGGGCGCAACCTGGCGTCAAGCGCCGGCGACCTCATTGCGATCGCCGACCGCCTCGGCATCGAACAGTTCTCGGTGATGGGGCATTCCGGTGGCGGTGCGCATGCGCTGGCCTGCGCGGCCTGCCTGCCGCACCGTGTCACTGCGGCCATCAGCGTCGCGGGCCTCGCACCGTTCGGGAGCGATGGCTTGGATTGGTTCGCCGGCATGCACCCGGCAGGCGAGGCGGGCTTGCGTGCGGCGCTCGCGGGCCGCGCCGCCAAGCTGGCGTACGAGAAATCGGCGCCGGAATTCGACACCACGCTGTTCACCGACGCCGACTGGGCAGCGCTGGCCGGGCCCTGGTCCTGGTTCGACACGGTCGTCGGTCCGGCCACGTCAAGCGGGCCTGCGGGCCTCGTCGATGACGACATTGCCTACATTACGCCACCCGGCGCCGACTATGCCCGGATCGCTGCGCCAGTGCTCCTGCTGCATGGAGAGCAGGATCGCATTGTTCCCATCAGCCACGGCGAATGGCTGGCGCGGCAGTGTCCTTCTGCGCAGCTCTGGCGGCGGCCGGGGAATGGCCATATCTCGATATTGGGCGCCGCATCCGATGCGCTGGACTGGCTCGCCAGTATCCCGCACACGCGGAGCGCCTGAATGAACGCGCCCGGCTGATGACAGTGATTGGTCGAGGAAGCGTGTCGAAATCGCGCCTCCTTGATCGTCGTTGTCCGTCACGTCGACAAAATCGAAAGGAAACCATGATGAACCAGGAGCGGATGAATCCTGACGCCGAGCAGGTATGCCAGCTATTGCTTGCGTGGGCGAACGCAACCCGGACCGGCGCGCGCGACGCGATCCTGCAAGGGCACGATCCCGATGCCCTGATTTACGATGTGCTGCCGCCCTTGCTCTACCACGGGACAGATGCCTACCGTGCCGGCTGGGGCGACTGGCAGCCGCAGACCCAGGGGGATGACGTCTTCGAATTCACCGCGTTGAATGTCGTGGCGGGCGCCGACGTCGCGTTTGCGTGCGGATTGATCAAATGCGGCGGCATCCTGGTCGACGGCAGGACCTTCGACGACCTCGTCAGGGCCACGTTCTGCCTGCAAAAGCGCGCGGATGCATGGCTGGTCACCCACCAGCACATCTCGAAGCCGGCGGGCGGCTGAAGAGGGATGCGCGGCATCTCCGATGTCGCGGCTTGACAACAAATCAAGCCGGGCATTGCATCGGCGCGCCTTCACCGATAGTATTGCGCCTCCATCAACCGACCCTATAGGAGGCACCCATGCGTTACCCAAACAGCCCAGCAGCCTCCAATCTCTGGGTCGGTGTCGTCGCGTAGCACCAACAACCTTTCAGCTTCGCTTCGTCCCGCTCCCGGAATTCGCAACAATGAATACGGGAATTCAATGGGAAATTTCATTTCTCCGGTCGCCGATCGTGCGACCCTCGTTGCCGCCCCACGCCTGTGGATCGAGGGCGCGGCAATCCAGCAGTTAAGCAAGACCGTCCAGCTGCCCGGCATGGTGCGTGCCGTCGGCATGCCTGATCTTCATCCGGGCCGCGGCTATCCGATCGGCGCATCGTTCTTCACCCATGGCCGCTTCTATCCGGCGCTGGTGGGGTCGGATATCGGTTGCGGCGTGTCGGTCTGGACCACCGGCCTGGCGGCGGCCAAGGTCAAACTCGACAAACTCGATCGCCTCCTCGGCAATATCGATGGTCCGATCGAGGACGGCGAACTGGGACGCATGAACGATGCGTTTCCGGAGGTCGCAACGCGGATGGCGCAGGTCGAACAGGCGCTGGCGGACGCCGGCCTGGACACGGGCTTCATGCGTGCGATCGCCAACCTCGGTTCGGGCAATCACTTCCTCGAGCTGCAAAAACTCGAACAGCGCATCGACGCGAACGAGGCGGCGGCGGACGTCCTCAACGCCCGGCGCCTGAACCTGGTCGTGCACAGTGGCTCGCGCGGCCTGGGTTCGAGCATCCTGCGCGAGCACGTCGAGCGCTTCGGCCACCACGGCCTGGAGGACGCGACGCCGGACGCCATCGACTACGTACGCCGCCACACGGCGGCTGTAGCGTTCGCGGAACTCAACCGCTGGCTGATCGCGGTGCGGGTGCTGGTGCGCCTGGGCGCGGAAGGCACGCTGCGCCTGGACGTGAATCACAATACGGTGACGCGCGAGCGTTTCGACGACATCGATGGCTGGGTGCACCGCAAGGGCGCCACGCCGATGGCCGGGGAGCTGGTCCTGATTCCCGGCTCGCGCGACCACCTGAGCTTCCTGGTGCGGCCGATCGCCGCGGCGGCACCGGCAAGCCTCGGTTCGCTCGCGCACGGGGCCGGACGCAAGTGGATGCGCTCCGACTGCAAGGCGCGGCTCGGGCGCAGCATGTCGCTCAAGGATGCCGCCAAGGGTGCGCTGGGTAGCCGGATCATTTGCAACGACAAGGACCTCGTCTTCGAGGAAGCCGGCGCGGCCTACAAGCCGATCGATACCGTGATCGACAGCCTGGCCGGCGCGGGCCTGGTCGAGGTGGTGGCGAGCTTCCGTCCGGTGCTGACCTACAAGACGCGTGGGGAGTGCTGCTGATGGCGATCCTCATGCAAATCTCGGCCAACACCGGCCCGGAAGAATGCTGCCTCGGCGTGGTCAAGCTGCTCGCGCACCTGGAAGCGAAGGCGCGCGCCACCAGGGTCGCCGTCACCCTCGTCGACGAGGTGCGGGCCGGCGCGACCGGCCTGCTGCAGTCGGCGGTGCTGGCGCTGGAAGGCGACGAAGCAGCCTGCCGCCAGTTCGCCGCGCCCTACGCCGGCACGATCCTGTGGGTCTGCCCGAGTCCTTTCCGCCCGCAGCACCGGCGCAAGAACTGGTATCTGGACGTGATGCTGTTTGCCGAACCGGCGCGCGACTTCGACAACGAAGTCAGGTTCGAGACGATGCGCTCGTCCGGACCCGGCGGCCAGCACGCCAACAAGACCGAGACGGCGGTGCGCGCGACCCACGTGGCGACCGGCCTGTCGGTCAAGGTCGGCGGCTCGCGCAGCCAGAGTGCGAACAAGGCGGCCGCGCTGGCGCTGCTCGGTGCGAAGGTGAGGGAGCACCTCGACCAGGCCAGCCAGGAGGCCAGGGCGCAGCGGCGGCTGCGGCATGCGTCGAAGGCGGGTGACCTGGTGGTCAAGCGCTTCGTTGGAAAGGAGTTCGCGGAAGCCTGACGGTCGATCGAACAAAAAACCGGGGTGCTCCCCGGTTTTTTGTTCATGCTTGCATTACCTGCTCTCGGCGATCCAGCGATCCACCTTCGCCTCCAGCACCGCCAGCGGCAAGGTGCCTTCGCCCAGCACGATCTCGTGGAACTTCGGCAGGCTGAACTTCTCGCCCAGCGCCGCTTGCGCGCGCTGGCGCAGTGCCATGATCTTCAGCGACCCGATCTTGTAGCCCAGCGCCTGGCCCGGCCACACCATATAGCGCTCGATCTGGGCGCGCGCATCAGGCTCCGAGTAGCCCAGCGTGTCCTGGAAATACTGGATCGCCTGCGCGCGGCTCCAGCCTTTCGCATGCAGGCCGGTATCGACCACCAGGCGCGCCGCGCGCAGCATCTCGTCGTTCAGGTGGCCGAAATAATCTTCCGGCTTCTCGAACAACCCCATCTCCTTGCCCAGGGTCTCGGCATACAGCGCCCAGCCCTCGGTGAAGGCATTGTTGCCGCCGAACTTGCGGAAGTTCGGCAGGCCGAGTTCCTGCACCAGCGCGATGTGGAAGTGGTGGCCCGGCTGGCCTTCGTGCAGGTACAGGGTCACCATGCCGGTGCTGCCGTACTGCTTCGGATCGTTCACCACCGACCAGAACACGCCCGGACGCGAGCCGTCGACGGCCGGCGGGGTGTAGTGGTCGGAGGCGGTCGCGCGCGACAGTTCCGGTTCCAGGCGCAGGTCGAGCGGCGACTTCGGCATCAAGGTGAACAGCGCCGGCAGCTTGGTGCGCACCCTGGCGTCGAGTTCGCGGTAGACGTCGATCACCTGCTGGCTTGATGTGAACGGCTTGTACTTCGGCTGCTCCGACACCCAGCGCGGCAGGCCGGCGGCGGGGCCGGTATAGCCCATCTTCGGCCCGACGACGCCGTACTCGCCCTGGATGCGCGCGACTTCCTTCAGGCCGATCTCGTGGATCTGCTCGGGCGTGAGGCTGGTGGTGGTCATGCCCGCTACGCGCGCCGCGTACCAGGCGGCGCCGTTCGGCAGCGCGTTCCAGCCGGCGCTGCTGCGGGACTTCGGCAGGTAGTCCTTCTCGAGGAAGGTGCTCAGGCGCCTCAATGCCGGATTGAGCTTGTCGGCGATGGTCTTGCGGTAGGCCGTCGTCAGGCGCTTCTTGTCCGCGCTCGAGAACGAGGCCGGGAAGTTGGTGATCGGCGTGTAGAAGATGCTGTCCTCGGCCTTCGCGGCCACCAGCTGCTTGAACTGGGGCAGGGCGGATTGCATGGGTTCGCGCGGCTGCACGACGCCGCGCTTGATCCCCTCGCGCATGTTGACGATCGACTGGTCGATGTGCGGCACCAGCTCCGCCAGGCGGCTCAGGTAGGCGCGGTATTCGCGCGGCGTGCTCAAGGGCTGGGCGCCCTGGCCGCTGGCGTAGTTCGCCAGGATCACCGGCATGCTGACCATCTGGTCGATCGGGATCAGGTGCTCGGGGAAGGCGGCCAGGCGCAGCGCGGTGTCGAGCTCGAACTTGAGGATGTCGTAGCTGGTCTGGTCGCGTGCGTTCAGCCTGTCGCGCGGGATGTTTGATAAGCGCTTGAGGTAGGCGCGGTAGCGCGCGAACTGCTGCTGGCGCACCTTGGGCGAGATCGACAGGCCCAGCTTGTCGTTGAAGCGGCTGTCGCCGTTCTCGGTGGCCCAGACGGGTTCGAAGCGCGCCAGCGATTCGTAGTATTCGTCGGCGAGGGCGTTGATCTGGCGGCTCTCGAGCGTGGCTGCGGCGGCAGCCGGTTTGGCGGCGGGAGCAGCCTGCTGCGCCGCGCCGGCCGGGGCGCAGGCCAGCAACGCGGCCGCCGCGAGAGCGGCCAGGGTAAACCGTTGTTTCATCGTTGCGAAATCCTTAGTAACTGGCCAGCGGGCTCAGGACGCCGTTCTTGAAGGTGTAGACGGTGACCGTCGTCTTTTTCAGGTTGCCCTTCGGGTCGTAGCCATAGGTGCCGACCACGCCCTGGTAGCTGATCGTGTGCATGGCGGCGCCGACCTTGGCCGGGTCGACCGAGTTCGCGCTCTTCATGGCCTGGGCGATGAACTTGGTCTGGTCGTAGAAGGAGGGCGCGTACACGTCCGGATCGCGCTTGAAGCGCGCCTTGTAGCCGTCGATGAAGGCCTGGCCGCCGGGCTGCCTGGCGACGATGGCGCCGGCCTGGGCGCAGCGCACGTTCTCGCCGACCGCGGGGCCGCCGAGTTTCGCCATCTCCGGGCTGCACAGGGTGTCGCCGCCGAGCAGCGGCACGTTCAGGCCGAGCGCCTTCATCTGGCGCGCCATCGGGGCGGCCTGCGGGGCGTAGCCTCCGAAGAACACCGCGTCCACGCGCTTGGCCTTCAGGGAAGTGAGGATGGCGGCGAAGTCGGTCGCCTTGTCGTTGGTGTATTCGTGGCCCGCGATCTTGATGCCGGCCGCCTGTGCCTGGCGCTTGAACTCCATCGCGATGCCCTGGCCGAAGGCGCCACGGTCGTCGATCACGCCGACGTTCCTGATCTTCAGGTCCTTGGCCGCGTAGTTCGCGACCGAGCCGCCCACTTGCGTGTCGCTGGCGACGATGCGGAACACGGTGGCATAGCCGCCGGCCGTGATCTTCGGATTTGTGCCGACGGTCGACATCAGGATGCCGTTGTCGTTGTAGACGCGCGAGGCGGGGATCGCCACGCCCGAGTTGTAGGGGCCGAGCACGAACTTGACCTTGGCGTCGGCGAACTTCTGCGCCACGGTCACGCCCTGTTTCGGGTCGCCGCCGTCGTCCTCCGACTGCAGCTCGAAGCGGATGGTGTTGCCGCCCACCTGCAGCTTCTGCGCGTTGAGTTCTTCGATGGCGAGGCGCACGCCGTTCTCGTTATCCTTGCCGGCAAAGGCGTTGGCGCCCGAGAGCGGGCCGCTGACGCCGATCTTCACGACCTGTTCGGCGGCGTGGGCGGTATGGACGGTGGCGAGCAGCGCGGTGATCAGCGCCAGAGGCAGTTTCGATGGCATTCCCTTGGTCTCCGTTGTAGTCAACGGACGCCATCATCGCACGAATCGATAGCCGGGCGAAGAGGCCGTCCGGCACGAAAGAATCAGGAGGGCAGGCCGTGCGAGATCAGCTCCAGCGGCAGCGCCGTGGTCGACTTGATCTGCTCCATCGAGAAGGCGGAAGAGACGCCGGTCAGGCGCGCGGTCTTGATCAGCTTCTTGTAGAAACGGTCGTAGCCGGCGATGTCGGTGGTGACGACCTTGAGCAGGTAATCGACGTCGCCGCTCATGCGGTGGAATTCGAGCACTTCCGGCAGCGCGATCACGGCCGACGCGAAGCGCGCCAGCCATTTCTCGTCATGTTCGCTGGTGCGCACGCTCACGAACACCGTCACCGGCAGGCCGACCTTGTCGCGGTTGACGATGCTGACCCGGCTTTCGATATAGCCCTCTTCCTCGAGCCGTTTGACGCGCTTCCAGCAGGGCGTGCTGGACAGGCCGACCTTTTCGCTGAGGCCGGAAATCGAAAGGGTGGCATCCGCCTGCAGTGCGGCGAGAATGGCGCAATCAAACTTGTCGAGAGAGTTCATTTTCCCTATATCGATATGTGGAGAACATATATGCCAATTCTCAGCCACAAAGGCGAAAATTTGGGATATCTTTACCAGCACGACTCCGTAACATATTACTTAAAAATAACAGGCTCCGCAGCAACTATTTACTTTTTTGTAATTCGTTCATGAACAGCGAACTCTACCTCGACGCCAACGCCACTTCCCCGGTCCTGCCGGCCGCCATCGAGGCCGCCACCGCGGCCATGCACAGCTGCTTCGGCAATCCGAGCAGCAGCCACGCCGCCGGCCTGCGCGCCAAGGCGCTGCTGGACGGGACCCGCGCGCTGGCGCGCCGGGTGCTGGGCGCCGCAAGCGGACGGGTGATGTTCACCAGCGGCGCTACCGAAGGCATCCAGACCGCGGTGCTGTCGGCCCTGTGCGCGGTGCGCGAACGGCGCGCGCGCGGAGAAGCCGCGGGCGAGCTGCTGCTGTACGGCGCGACCGAACACAAGGCGGTGCCGGAGAGCCTGGCGCACTGGAACCGGGTGCTGGGGCTCGGGCTGGAGCTGCGCGCGCTGCCGGTGGGCCGCGATGGCCGCCACCGCCTCGAGGTGCTGCGCGAACTGGCGCCGCGCGCCGCCTTTGTCTGCACGATGGCCGCCAACAACGAGACCGGGGTCGTGTCCGACCTGGACGGCATCGCCGCGGTGCTGCAGGAAACCGCCAGCCCGGCCCTGTGGATGGTCGACTGCGTGCAGGCGCTCGGCAAGCTGCCCTTGCAGCTGGACCGCACCCGCATCGACTACGCGCCGTTCTCGGGCCACAAGCTGTACGCGCCCAAGGGCATCGGCCTGCTCTACGTGCGCGAAGGCGCGCCTTATACGCCGCTGATGTGCGGCGGCGGCCAGGAAGCCGGGCAGCGCTCGGGCACCGAGAACATGAGCGGCATCGCGGCGCTCGGCGCCGTATTGAAAGCGCTGGAAGAGGGCGGCACCTTCCGCGGCCACGGCCAGCTGCAGGCGATGCGCGAGCGCCTGGCGGCAAGCCTGGTCGCGGCCTTCCCCGGCCTGGAATTCAACGCGCCGCTGGCGCAGACCCTGCCCACCACCCTGAACTTCTCGGTGCCGGGCGTGAGCAGCAAGGAGCTGCTCGACGTGTTCGACGCCGCCGGCGTGCGGGTCAGCGCCGGCTCGGCCTGTTCCGCATCGAAGGCCGCGCCCAGCTACGTGCTCGATGCGATGGGCGTTGCGAACGCCTGCAGCGCATCGGCGGTGCGCCTTTCCTTCGGTCCGCTGGCGGACGACGCTTTCATCGACGCCGCCTGCGAACGCATCCTGCGCTGCGGCCGCGCGCTGTTCGCAACGCGTCCGGCGGCGCGGCTGCAGCAGCTCGAATCCTCCGGCGCCAGCGGCTGGCTGCTGTTCGACGAAGCGGGCGCCGAATGCATCGCGATCGATCCGCCCGCGGCGCTGGCGCCGCGCATCGCGGCCGAGCTGCGCGCCCGCGGTTGCCGCCTGCTCGCCTGTTTCGATACCAGCATCGGTTCCGGCGGCGCCGACGCGCTGGCCGAATCGATGAACCTGACGGCCGGCTGGCCGGGACAAGGCGCCGGGATCGCCCTCGGTGAGGACCTGCTGGTGCAGCGCGGCGAGGCTTTCCTGTTCGGCCGCGCCCGGGACGGCGTGCTCGACCCCGGCGCGGTGCGCTTCGTGTTCGGCGCCGCGCCTGCCGAGGGCGTGGCCGGCGCCACCCTGTGCTGCCACCGCGCCGGCGAACCGGCGGTCTCGCGGCCCGGCTGCGAGCCGCTGCCGGACGAAGGCATCGACCTCGACGCCGTCTCGGCCGCCGCCTACCTCGAATCGCACCCCGACGCGCTGCTGGTCGACGTGCGCGAATTCCCCGAACACAGCGCCGGCGCCGCCCGCCTGCATGGACGCGCGGCGCAGCACGTGCCCTTGTCGCAGCTGGCCGGCCAGGCGGCGCAGTGGCTCGACCAGCCGCGTCCCCTGGTCTTCGTCTGCCGCAGCGGCAACCGCAGCGCACGCGCCGCGCGCACCTTGCGCCGCCTCGGCCATGCCCAGTGCTGGCACGTCGCCGGCGGCCTGGCCCTCGCCGGCTGATTCTCACTTCGCTGTCAATCTGACCGCATTCCCGGGAGGTGGACGGCAAGCCGTCCACCCCTACCGTAACATCCATCCACCGCCTGTGTACGCCACCGCACAGTGCCCACCGCCCGCATCTCCTAGCATGGCAATGGCCGTGCGCGCCCAGTCTCTCCCATCCTCCGATCCGCCAGCGGTCGATTGCGCACGCCTCTGTGTCGAGGTCCCTGTTGAAGCAAGAAAGCAAAGCGAAGGCCGGATCCGCCGCCGGCGACGAGCAGGCGGCGCATTTCCAGCAACTCGCCTCACGGCACCGGCTGGGACGCGGCGACGGCGCGCCCGCGCTGCGCACGCTGCTGGCCGCCCAGGCCGGGGCGCTGGACGCCGCCTGCGACGCGCTCGAACGCGCGCGCCTGGACGGCGGCGAACTGCCGGCCGCGGCGAGCGTCATCCTCGACGGCTATCCCCTGATCGACGTCCAGCTGCGCGAAGCGCGCGGCCAGCTGCTGGATGACGGCGGCGTGCTGCCGCTGCTGGAATCCAGCAAGACGGCGCGCATCCACGCGCTGGCCGGCGACATGGTGGCGCAGGCGGGAGGACGGATCACGCGCGATGCCCTGGCCGCCATGCTCGCCGCTTACCGCGACGGCCTGGACGAGGACGCCCGGCCGCGCCTGGCCGAGCTGCGCCTGCTGCCGGCCGCGCTGCGCCTGGCGCTGCTCGACACCCTGCGCCACGTCGCGGTGCGCAGCGCCGAGGCCTGCCGCGAACGGGTGCTCGCCGCCGATTGGGCCGGCCGCATGCTCGACACCGCACAGGGGCGCTCGGGTGACCTGATCCTGCTGGTGGCGGACATGGCGCGCGCCGTGCAGCCGCTCGGCTCGGCCTTCGTGGCCGAACTGGCGCGCCGCCTGCAGGGCCGCGGCGGCGCCCTGGAGCAGGCGCTGGCCTGGATCGATGCGCGCCTGCAGGACGAGGGTTCCGGCATCGGCCAGCTGGTCGAGCGCGAGCGCAGCGCGCTGGCGCTGGATGGCGCGGTCGCCGCGCATTGCCTGGCGAGCCTGCGCCTGTTCGGCGGCATCGACTGGCGCGCCCTGCTGGAACAAGCCAGCCCGGTCGAGGCGTTGCTGCGCGCCGACCCGGACGGCAGCTACCCGCGCATGGACGGCCCGACGCGCGACCTGTACCGGCGCGCCGTCGAGACGCTGGCGCGGCGCACGGGCCGCACCGAACCCGAGGTCGCGCGCGAGGCGCTGGCGCTGGCCGGCGTGCACCGCGCGCCGGGCGAGGGCGGCCTCGACCTGCGCCGCCGCCACATCGGCTACTACCTCGCCGGCTGCGGCGTCGACCTGCTCGAGCAACGCCTGCAGCCGCGCTCCGGCTTCCTGAAACGCCTGCGCACGCCGCGCGTCCCGCTGCTGCTGCGCATCGGCGCCGTCGCCCTGTTCACCGTGCTGTTCGCCCTGACCCTGGTAGCCTGCGCCCGCACGCAAGGGGCCGGGCTGGCCGTGCAGCTGCTGATCGGCGTGCTGGCCCTGGTCGGCGGCAGCCAGCTGGCGGTGGCGCTGGCCGGCATGATGGCGGCCTGGCTGGCGCCACGTTCTGCAATCACGGCCACGCCGCGCATGGATTTCGAGGGCGGCATCCCGCAGGAGGCGATGACCCTGGTGGCCGTGTCGGCGCAGCTGGCGCATGCGGAGCAGGTGACGAGCCTGTGCCGCGACCTCGAACAGCGCTACCTCGCCAACCGCGATCCGCGCCTGCGTTTCTGCCTGCTGGCCGACCTGGCCGCGACGCCCGGGGAAGTCCGGCCGGACGCCGCCGCGCTGGTGGCGCGGGCGGTGGAAGCCATCGATGCGCTCAACGCCAGGTACGCGCGCGAACACCGGTTCGCCATCGTCGACGAGGACGGCCAGCCCGCCACGCAACGGGTGCGGGTCGAACCTTTCCTGCTGCTGCAGCGCCCACGCGGCGCCGCCCGGCAGGGCCTGCGCGGCCAGCTGGCCGACCTGCATGCCTGGCTCGCCGCGAAAACCGAGGAAGACGGCCGCGCGCGCTTCGCCACCGTCGCCGGCGGCAGCGCCGGCCTGGCCGAAGTGCGCTACGTGCTCGCCCTCGACGCCGCGGTAGGCCTGCCGCGCGACGCGGCGCGCCTGATGGCCGGGGCGATGGCGCATCCGCTCAACCAGCCGGCGCTGGACGCCCGCGCGACCCGGGTCGATGAAGGCCACGCCATGCTGCGCCCGGCGATCGGCGGCGCGCTGCCCGGCCGCCAGGATTGCCGCTACCAGCGCCTGTGGGCCGAGGGCCGGGGCAGCTGGGCCGCGCCGCATGCCATGCGCGAGTGCGAGGTGCAAGGCATGTTCGGCTGGGCCGCGATCTACGACGTCGATGCCTGGGAGCGCGTGCTGGCAAACACCCCGCCGGCGGCGCACGAAGTGGTCATCGAGGGCCTGTTGCATGCGCGGCGCGACGACGAAGTGCGCCTGGAACAGGCCATCCCCTGCGACTATGGCGAGCACGCGCTGGCGCGCGAGCGGGCGGTGTGCGCCGCCTGGCAGTCGGCCGGCTGGCTGCGGCGCGCGCCGGGTGCGGCCGCGCATCCTCTCCCTCTGGAAGCGCGCTGGCGCCTGTTGGACACCCTGCGCGACAGCCTGGCGGCGCCCGCGCTGCTGCTCCTGCTGGTGTTGTGCTGGACCGCGCTGACCGAGACCGCCTTCTGGACCGCGGCGGTGCTGTCGGTGTTCTTCCTGCCGGTGCTGCTCGGCAGCCTGGTGGCCCTGGTCGACCGGCCGCACGACGCCCCCTGGCGCCAGCACATCGAGGCCTGGGCCCGGGGCGCGCGCGTGCCGCTGGTGCGCGCGGCGCTGGCCACCAGCTTCCTGCCGCATGCGGCCTGGTCGCAATGCGATGCGCTGCTGCGCGCCCTGACGCGTCGGCGCGCGCCGGAACGAAAGCGCGCCGCGTCGGCGGTGGCGGCGTATCTCGTGACGATGGCCTTCGCCCCGGCGCTGGCGGTGGCGACGGCGCTGCTGCTGACCTTCGCCAACCCGTATTCGCTGTTCCCGGCCGCGCCGCTGCTGCTGGTGTGGTTCCTGTCGCCGCCCCTCGCGTGGTGGACCGGCCTGCCGTCGCGTCCGCGCGCGCCGCGCCTGTCGCCGGCGCGCCACGCCTTCCTGCTGCGGGTGGCGCGGCGCAGCTGGAGCTTCTTCGAGGACTTCGCCGGCCCCGCCAACAACTGGCTGCCGCCGGAGAGCGTGCAGGAGCATCCGGAGATGCTGGCCGACGCCCGCAGCACGCCGGAGGGCATGGCCGTGTCCCTGCTGGCGGCGCTGGGTGCGCGCGACTTCGGCTTCGTGCCGCTGGGGGGACTGGTGGAGCGGGTGGACGGCGCGCTGTCCTCGATGGCCATGCTGGAGCGCTGGCGCGGCCACTTCTTCGCGGCCTACGACAACGCGCGCCTGGCGCCGCTCGAACCGGCCCAGGTGTCCACGGCGGGCAGCGGCTGGCTGGCGCTGTCCCTGCGCATCGTGGCCTCCGGCCTGGACGAGCTGCTTGATGCGCCGGTGGCCGGGCCGCAGGCATTGGAGGGCATTCGCGCGACCCTGCACGTGGTGGACGAACTCGCCGCCGGACGCCCGATGCGCGAACGCGAACTGGTGGCCGCCGCCTGGGCCGCGCTCGACCCGCAGCGCTGCCGCGCGGCCGACACGCTGCCCGGCCTGGCCGAATGCCTGCGCCACGTGGTCGCCGCCGGCGATGCGCTGCGCGCCGGCTTGCCCAGGCAGGATTTGATCGAGGAGGATGCGCTGCACGACTGGGCGGCGCGCCTCGGGGCGCAGTGCCATGCGCTGCAGGACGAGCTCCTGTCACTCGCCCCATGGATGCGCGCCGAGCAGGAATACGTGCTCGACGCGGGCCTCACGCGCATCCCGACCTTGCGCGAACTGGCGGCCTTCGATCCGGCGCCCGGCATGCATCCCGGCCTGTCGCGCCTGGTGCGCGACGGCCGCGAACGCGCGCGCAAGCTGCTGGCGCGGCTCGGACAGCTCGCCGCGCAGGCACGCGATTTTTCCGCGATGGATTTCCAGGCCCTGCACGACCCCGGCGCCGGTGTGCTGGCCGCGGGCTGCCAGGTGCGCGAGGAAAGGCTGGACGCCGACAGCTGCGACCTGCTGGCGTCGAACGCCTGCATCGCCAGCTACCTGGCGGTGGCGCAGGGCCAGCTCGGCCAGCGCCACTGGTGGGATTTGCGGCGTCCGATGCGCATCAGCGGGTCCGAACAGCTGCTGCTGTCACGCGACGGCGGCCTGGCCGACTACCTCGCGCCCCAGCTGCTGCTGCCGTCCTGGCGCGACACCCTGTTCGACCATGCCGGCCGCGCCGCGATGCGCGCCCAGATCGCCCACGGACGGCGCCACGACATGCCCTGGGGCGTGTCGGAGTCGGCCTGCAATGCGGTGGACGCCAGCCTGCTGTACCAGTTCCATTCCTTTGGCATCCCCGGCGCCGCGCTGCGCCGTGGCGGCGGCGACGCACTGGTGGCCGCGCCCTACGCGACCCTGCTGGCGCTGCCGCTGGCGCCCGGCGCCGCGCTGGCCAATCTGGAACGCCTGGCGGACAACGGCTTGCTCGGCGACTACGGCTTCGTCGATGCGATCGACTACACGCCCGGCCGCCTGCCGCATGGCGAAAGCCGCCACGTGGTGCGCACCAATGCCGCGCGCCACCAGGGGCTCGGCCTGCTCGCGCTGCTGCAGGTCCTGCACGACGCGCCGATGCAGCGCCGCTTCGCGCGCGACCCGGAACTGCGCGCCGCCCAGACCCTGCTGCAGGAACCGGTGCCGGCGCGCGGCGCTTCCATGCCCACGCCGTACATCGCCGCCGCGGCGCCGGACGCGCCTGGCCAGGCCCGGGTGATCGACCGCGCCGGCGCCGCCATGCCGGAAGTGCAGCTGCTGTCGAACGGCAGCTACCACGTGCTGGTGGAAAGCAGCGGTGCCGGCTACAGCCGCCTGGGCGAGGTCGCGCTGACGCGCTGGCGCCCGGACCCGCTGGGCGGGCAGGGCGGCATGGCCTGGGTGCTGCGCGAGACGGGCAGCGGCGAATCGTGGCCGTCCACGCTGGAAGGCATGGAAGCCGTGTTCGCCGAGGGCCGCGCCGCCTTCCGCTTCGAGGAGCGCGGTCTGGCGCTCGTGCTCGATATGGCGGTGGCGCCGGAAGACGACGTCGAGCTGCGCCGCATCCGCATCCGCAACACCCGTGACACTCCACTGGCGCTGGACATCACCAGCCAGGTCGCGCTGGCCCCGCACGGGGAGCGCTGCCGGCTCCAGGTCGACGAGGCCTCGACGGCGCTGCTGTGCTACGCCGGTCCGGCCCTGCCGACCGTGCTGCATGCGCTGTCCGTGCGCGGCATGTCCGGCGCGCCGCAGTACAGCGGCGCGGGCCTCGACCCCCTCGCGAATTTGCCGCCGCTGGAAGAGGAAGCCGACGATGCCCCGGTGCTGGCGATCCGCCGCGCCTTCACGCTCGAACCCGGCCAGGAAGCGACGGTCGACCTGCTGCTGGGCGCCGCCGTCACCCCCGCCGCCGCGCGGGCGCTGGCGGCGCGCCATCTCGACGCGGCCGCCGTGGCGCAAGACCTGGAAGCGGCATGGACCCACGGCCAGGCCGCGCTCGACCGCGAAGGATTGACGGCTGCCCAGGCCCAGCGCTTCAACCGCCTGGCCGGCTGCCTGCTCGACCCGGTGCCCGGCCTGCGCGCCGACCCCGGCGTCATCGCGCGCAATGTGCGCGGCCGCGCGGACTTGCAGCGCTTCGGCATGGACGGCAGCCGCCCGCTGCTGGTGCTGCAGCCGGATGCCGACACGGCCCTGGCCTACGAGGTGCTGCAGGCCCACGCCTACTGGCGCGCGCGCGGCCTGGCGGTCGACCTGCTGGTGCTGTGCCAGAGCCGCGCGCTGCGCGAAGAGATCGAGGCGATGGCGCCGAGTGACGTGATGCACCTGCACCTGCATCTGCTGGACGAGGTGGCGCAGGAAGACCGCATCCTGCTGCGCGCCGCGGCCCGCGTGCTGCTGCTGGCCGAACGCGGCCCGCTGGCGGAACAGCTGGGCCGCGCCGCGCCGCCGCTGCCGGCCTGGCCGGCGCCCTTCGCGCCGGCGGCCGAGCCGCCGCAATGGACCGTGGACGTGCCCCTGCCCGCCGGCGGCGCCGACGGTTTCGATCAGAGTGGGCGCGAATACCTGGTGCACGGCGCCGCGCGCTTGGCCAATCCGCTGGCGAACGGCGAGTTCGGCGCCGAGGTCCGGGCCAACGGCGCAGGCACAGTCTGGTGCGGCCGCCGCACCCAGCGCGTCACGCTGGAGGATGGCGGAGCCTTCTACCTGCGCGACGAAGAAAGCGGCGCGGCCTGGTCACCCACGCCCTGGCCCATGCCCTCCGGCGAGCCCTACCAGGCGCGCCACGGCTTCGGCTATACGCTGTTCGAGCACCGCGCCCACGGCATCGATTCGACCCTGCGCTGCTTCGTCGCCCAGGACGCGCCGCTCGAGTACGCGGTGCTCACGCTGCGCAACGCCTCGAGCGCGCCGCGGCGCCTGGCGGTGACCGGCTTCGTGCAGTGGTGGCTGGACGAGGTCGATGCGCCGGCCGGCCTGCAGGTCGTCACCGGCGTCGACCTCGCCAGCGGCGCGCTTACCGCCCGCAACGCCTTCGGCGCCGGCTTCGCCGACCGGGTCGCGTTCTTCCACGTCGAGGCCGCGCAGGTGGCGCACACCGCCGACCGGCGCGAGTTCGTCGGCCGCCATCGCAATCTGGCGCGGCCGGCCGCGCTGGAGAGGAGCAGCCTGTCGGGCAGCCACGGCGCCGGGCTCGATCCCTGCGCCGCCCTGCAGGTGCGGGTCGCGCTGCAGCCGGGCGAGGAACGCGAGCTGGTGTTCCTGCTGGGCGTGGCCGGACCGGACGCGCTGGCCGCCAGCGCGGCGGTCCAGCAGCACGGCGGATCGAAGGGCGCGGCGCGGGCGCTGCGCGCGCTGCACGCGTACTGGGACGGCCTGCTGGGCAGCGTGCGGGTAGCGACGCCCGACCCGGCATTCGACCTGATCGCCAACGGCTGGCTGCCCTACGGGGCGCTGGCCTCGACCTTCGGCCTCGATCCGGCCGTGCAGCTGCAGGGCGCGCTGGCGGCGCTGCACGGCAGCCCGGCCACCGTGCGCGCGGCCTTGCTGCGCGCCGCCCGCGCCGACATCGGCAGCGCCGGCGCCATGGTGGAGGATTTCCTGTGGCTGCCCTTCGCGCTGGGGCGCTACCTCGAGGTCAGCGGCGACTATGGCGTGCTGCGCGAGCCGGCCGGCGGCGACCCGTCGAGCGGCACCCGCCTGGCCCACGATGACCTGTACCAGTACTGCGTGCACGGCCTGCGCGGCTGCCTGCGCTTCGGCGAACATGGCCTGCCATTGCGGGACGCGCGCATGCACGAGGAGGAAACCGGGCGGCCGGAAGACTTGCGCCTGGCCTTCCTGCTGGCCGCGGTGCTGCAGCGCTTCGCCGACGTGGCCGACCGCCGCGCCGACTTCGGCTTCGCCACCACCTGCCGCGGCGCCGCGCTGGCTCTGCGCGCGCAGGCCGAGGAGCATGGCTGGAACGGCAAGGCCTACGGGGATGGGGACGCCGCGACCCAGGCCTGGGCCGCGCTGGCGGGCGCCGACCCGGCACGGGTGTCGGCCGCACTGGCCACGCTCGACGCTGCCCCCGATTCACGGGCAGCGGCCTGGCTCGGCCTGGCCCTGGCGCAGGAGGGCGCCGCCACGCGCGCCTGGCGCCTCGCCATGGCTGCCGTCGACGCCGATGCACGCGTGCGCTCCGCCGGCGCGCCTTGTTTCATGATGGACGGCGCGGCGAGCGGCTGGACCTGCATGCTGCTGGCCGACGCGCTGCTCGGCATCCGGCGCGAGGCCGACAGCCTTACGCTGGCGCCGCTGCTGCCGGCCGCATGGGAGGGCTTGCGCCTGCGCTACCGGGTGGGCAGGGCGGACTACGACATCCGCGTGCGCCATGCCGGCCAGGGCGAGGCGCTGCTGCTCGATGGCCAGCCGCAGCCGCACGCCACCATCGAGCCGCTCGACGATGGCCGCGAGCACAAGGTGGAGCTATATGTGGAACGCAGGCCGGGAGACGTGCTCCCCGGCCCGCACGACAACCAGCCAGGACCGACGACATGAGCAAACACTCGACCCCTATGAGACTGGCGGCCTGCGCCGCCCTGCTGTGCTGCGCCGCGCCCGCGATGGCGGTCGACTGGAGCGACAACGCGATCAGCTACCGCTACGGCACGCGCTTCGCCGAACCGTTCAACCCGGAGCACATCGACAAGCACATCGTGGCCTTCACCCACGCCAGCGGCTACAAGTACGGCAGCAACTACCTGAACCTCGACGTGCTGAAGTCCGACGCCAGCGACCCGCGCGCGCCGGGCAGCAGCAGCGGCGCGCGCGAAGCCTACCTGCTGTACCGCCACACCCTCGACATCGGCGCGCTGCGCGGTTCCGAACTCCGCTTCGGCAAGGTGAAGGGCGTCGGCCTGACCTTCGGCTTCGACCTCAATCACAAGGACGACGTCGGCTACAACTCGCGCAAGCGCATGCTGGTGGCGGGGCCGACCCTGATGTGGGACGTGCCGGGTTTTCTGAACACCAGCATCCTGTGGCTGCGCGAATCGAATGCGCCCAGCGGCCCCTTCCCGCCGATCGCCGACGTGCGCGGCCGCTACACCTACGACACCCACCCGATGTTCGGCGCCAGCTGGGCGATTCCGGTGGCCGAAGGCTGGTCCTTCGAGGGCTTCCTGAACTGGATCGCCGAGAAGGGGCTGGACGAGACCGGCGCGCCGACCGGCGCCGAGACCAACCTCGACGTGGCGCTGATGTTCGACCTCGGGCCGCGCCTGGGCCAGCCGAAGAACAAGATCCGGGTCGGCGTCGGCTATCAGTTCTGGAACAACAAGTTCGGCAACACGCGCCGCACCACCGGCGGCGCCGGGCAGCGCGCCAGCACGCCGATGCTGCGCGCGGACTTCCATTTCTAGGGCGAGGTACGGCGCTGTTGAACCCGCTCAAGGGTACTTAATAAATTTACAATTAATGGGGTGGGCAGGCGCAAGGTGGTTTTCAATGCAATTGCAAAAATTGCATTATGAAAACCACACACCTCTCCCCCCTCTTCGGTGCGCTGCTGCTGGCCCTGTGCCACGGCGGCGCGTTCGCGGCGCCTGCCGAACACCAGGAACTCGAAGCCACGCTGCACGCGCCGTTCAAGGCCGCGGATGCGCGCCGGACCTTCAGCATGAGTTTCCACTATCCCGGCCTCGAGCGGCCCGGCACGGTGGACTGGACGCTGGAACTGGTCGACCCGCGCGGCCGCGTCGCCAAGCGCTGGCGCGGCCGGCGCGTCATCCGGGGCGATGCCGCGAGCGTGACCGTGCCGGTCGCCTGGGATGGCCGCCTCGGCGGCGTGGCGGCGCCGGCCGGCCTGTACCGGGTGCGCCTGCGCGCCGGCCTGATCGGCGACCATGAAGAACCGGTGGTGCAGGACTGGCAGATCGCGGTCGGCGCGCTGCCCGCCCAGCGCACGCCGCGCTTCGCGCCGCTGCCGGGCGTGCGCGAGATGACGGGCCAGGCCGGCATGGCGCCCGCTCCAGGCGCCTTGCCCTACACCGTCTACCTCGCCAACCTGCACAGCCAGAGCAACCACAGCGACGGCGGCGGCGCGCTCGACGATTGCAAGGGCGCCCAGGATCCGCTCGGCGCCAAGTACGGTCCGGAAGCCGCCTTCGCCTATGCGCGCGGCCATGGCCTCGACGTGCTGGCCGTCTCCGAGCACAACCACATGTACGACGGCTCCGACGGCACCAACGCGAATGGCGACGCGGCCCGGGCGCGCGCCCTGTACCAGGCCGGCCTGGCCAGCGCCGCCGCCTTCAACGCCACCAAGCCCGACTTCCTGGCGCTGTACGGCATGGAGTGGGGCGTCATCAACCAGGGCGGCCACCTCAACATCTTCAACAGCGACGAGCTGCTGGGCTGGGAGAGCAACGGCCGGGGCGAGCTGTTCGCCGACACCGCCACGCCGCGCAGCGACTACGCCGCCCTGTACACCCTGATGCGCCGGCGCGGCTGGGTGGGCCAGTTCAACCATCCGGCCCACAGCGGCCAGTTCGTCGTCGGCGGCGTCCCGCTTGGCTACACCGAGGACGGCGACGAAGCCATGGTGCTGTGCGAGGTGATGAACAGCACCGCCTTCTCCACCAACGACAGCGAGACCGAGACCCGGCGCAGCAACTTCGAGGGCGCCTGCAACCGCCTGCTCGAAGCCGGCTACCACCTGGCCTTCAGCACCAACCAGGACAACCACTGCGCCAACTGGGGCGCCTCGTACAGCAACCGCACCGGGATCCTGCTGCCGAACGGGACACCGCTCAACCGCGAGAACTTCGTGGCGGCGCTCAAGGCGCGGCGCGTGTTCGCGACCATGGACAAGACCGCGCAGCTGGTGTTTACGGCAAACGGACGGATGATGGGCGAGCGCTTCGTCAACCGCGGGCCGCTGACCCTGCAGGCGAACTTCGCGTCCAGCAGCGGCAAGAAGGTGGCGGCGGTGGCGATCATGGAGGGCGTCCCCGGGCGAAACGGCACCGTGACCGAGGTGTCGAACCTGGCGACCGCCAGCTTCACGCCGTCGCCCGGCGCCCACTTCTACTATGCGAAGGTGACGCAGGAGGATGGCAACATCCTGTGGTCGGCGCCGGTGTGGGTCACGCAGGAGTAGGGCTGTAAGCACAGCGACCTTGTGCTTTTCCGTCTCGCGCAAGGATGCTATTCTGCTCGCGCCCTCATCCTTCCCGAGAGACCATGAAGACTAGCATCCTGCTGCGCGCCACTGCCTGCGCCATCCTCGGTCAGTGGAGCGCCTACGCGTTCGCACTCGATCCACTCAGCTACGCCAAATACGACCAGGTCAAGACCACCGCCCTGCACCTCGACCTGAAGGCCGACTTCACCCAGAAGACCCTGGGCGGCTATGCCGAACTGACCCTGAACTGGATCGACAAGAAGGCCGCCACCCTCGACCTCGACACCCGCGACCTGGCGATCTCGAAGATCGAGGCGCAGGATGCGAAAGGCGCCTGGGCGCCGGCAAAGTACACGCTCGACAAGCTCGACGCCGAAAAAGGCCAGGCCCTGCACGTGGCGCTGCCCGGCCAGCCGGCCAAGGTGCGCATCCACTACAAGACCGCGCCGACCGCCGCGGCCCTGCAGTGGCTGACGCCGAAGCAGACCATGTCGGGCAAGTACCCCTTCATGTTCAGCCAGTCGCAGCCGATCAATGCGCGCTCCTTCATGCCGGTGCAGGACACACCGGCGGTGCGCTTCACCTACACCGCGCGCATCCAGGCGCCGGAAGGCATGCGCGTCGTGATGAGCGCGGATAACGATCCGAAAGCCACGGGCAAGGGCGGCTGGAACTTCACCATGCCGCAAGCCGTGCCGTCCTACCTGGTGGCGATCGGCATCGGCGAGCTGGAAGCGCGCACCCTGGGCGGACGCACCGGCGTCTACGCCGAACCACAGCGCATCAAGGCCGCCGAGTACGAGCTGGCCGACACCGAGAAGATGGTGGCCGCCGCCGAATCGCTGTACGGCCCGTATCGCTGGGGGCGCTACGACATGCTGGTGCTGCCGCCGTCGTTCCCGATCGGCGGCATGGAGAATCCGCGCCTGACCTTCCTGACCCCGACCATGATCGCCGGCGACCGCAGCCTGGTCGACCTGATCGCCCACGAGCTGGCGCATAGCTGGTCCGGCAATCTGGTGACCAACGCCTCGTGGAAGCACTGGTGGCTCAACGAAGGCTTCACCACCTACGTCACTACCCGCATTATCGAGAAGCTGTACGGCGAAGAAGTGGCGACCATGAACCTGCAGCTCGAGCAGGAAGAGGCGATCGAGTCGCTGAAGGGCATCCCGGCAGCAAAGCAGGCCCTGGTCTCGCGCGAGCCGGACACCTCGTCCAAGCACTACACCGACGAAGGCCTGGCCTATCCGAAAGGCGCCTGGTTCCTGCGCACGCTCGAGCAGCGCGCCGGCCGCGCGGCGTTCGACCCATTCCTGCGCAGCTGGTTCGACCAGCATGCCTTCCAGAGCGTGACGACCGAGCAGTTCGTGGCCTTCCTGCGCGCGAACCTGCTGGCGAAGAATCCGAAGATCATGAGCGACAAGGAGCTCGATGAATGGCTGTACGGCCCGGGCATCCCGTCCAGCGCCAAGCATGCCGTGTCGACCCGCCTGACGAAGCTGAACGAGACCACCGCGCGCT
Organism: Massilia phyllostachyos; assembly: GCF_021044825.1. GTDB lineage: Bacteria > Pseudomonadota > Gammaproteobacteria > Burkholderiales > Burkholderiaceae_D > Telluria > Telluria phyllostachyos. The sequence goes on from NZ_JAJNOC010000003.1 coordinate 97,634, forward strand.
GGCTCAAGGGCGACCTCAAGACGGCGCAGCTGGACACCAAGGGCTGGAAGGCCGAGGAGTGGATGAAGTTCCTGAACGACATCGACAACAAGGCGAATGCGGCCAAGCTGGAAGAACTCGACAAGGCCTTCGGCCTCTCCAAAACCGGCAACAACGAAGTGGCGTTCCGCTTCTATCGCGCTGCCGTGCACGCCGGCTACCAGGGCGTGCGTCCGCATCTGGAAGCCTTCCTATTGAAGGTGGGCCGCCAGAAGTTCGTGGTGCCGCTGTACACGGCGCTGCGCGCCAAGCCGGACGACCGTGCCTGGGCCGAGCGCATCTACAAGTTGGCGCGCGAGCGCTATCACCCGGAGACGCAGGGCAGCGTCGACAAAGCGATGAACAAATAAATGGGGATGAACAGCGTGTTTTCCATGAAACGAGTAGCAGCCGCGGTCCTGATCGCGTTTTCCACCACCGGCGCCGTCCTCGCACAAGATGCGGCAAGCAGTAGCGCTGCGGTGGCGCCGGCCTACAACTTGCAGGCCGACGTCGAGCGCGTGATGAAGGAGTTCGACGTGCCCGGCATCGCCATCGCCGTGGTCAAGGACGGCAAGGTCGTCACCACCCAGGGCTTCGGCGTGCGCAAGCGCGGCGAAGCGGCCAAGGTCGACGGCAAGACCATCTTCGAGATCGCCTCGAACTCCAAGGCCTTCACCGCCGCGGCGCTGGGCATGCTGGTCGACCAGGGCAAGCTGTCCTGGGACGACCCGGTGATCAAGCACCTGCCGGACTTCCGCATGTACGACGCCTACGTCACCGCCGAGATGACCGTGCGCGACCTGCTGACCCACCGCAGCGGCCTGGGCCTCGGCGCCGGCGACCTGCTGTGGTGGCCGACCACCACCTTCAGCACCGACGAGATCATCCACAACCTGCGCAACGTGAAGCCGGCCACCAGCTTCCGTAGCGCCTACGCCTACGACAACCTGCTCTACATCGTGGCCGGCAAGATCATCGCCGCCAAGTCGGGCAAGACCTGGGGCGAGACCATGCACGAGTGGATCCTGGACCCGGTCGGCATGACGGGCACCACCACCAGCCTGGAAGAGAGCGCGAAGTTCGCCAACGTCTCGGCGCCGCACAGCAAGATCAACGGCAAGGCCGTGCCGGTCAAGCCGATGCCGGTGGCGAACGCGGTCGGCGCGGTCGGCATCAACACCAGCGCCGAGGACATCGCGCGCTGGATGAACGTCCTGCTCGATAACGGCAAGGTGGGCGAGAAGCGCCTGTGGTCGGACAAGCAGGCGCGCGAGATGTGGACGGCGCAGACCCCGATGACGATCACTACCCCGCGTCCTCCGCTGGCCGCCACCAAGCCCAACTTCTACGCCTACGGCCTGGGCTTCCAGCTGCGCGACTACCAGGGCAAGCTGGTCGCCATGCACGGCGGCGCGCTGCAGGGCTTCTATACCCGCGTGCTGATGGTGCCGGAAGCGAAGCTGGGCATCGCGATCTTCACCAATGCCGAGAGCGGCCCGTCGCTGAACGCCCTGCAATACCGCCTGCTCGACCAGTACCTGGGCGTGGCACCGACCGACTGGATCGGCCGCATCGCCGACATCGACAAGGAAATGCAGGCCAAGGAAGCGGCCCGCGTGAAGGGCGAAGCCGCGTCGCGCGCGGCCACGTCCAAACCGTCGCTGGCGCTGGCGGCGTATGAAGGGGATTACGAGGATGCCTGGTACGGCAAGGTGAACATCAAGCGTGTGAACAACAAGCTGGTGATGTCGTTCACCCGCACGCCTGATTTGACGGGGGAGATGGAGCACTTCCAGCACGATACCTTCATCGTGCGCTGGAAGGAGCGCAACTTCAATGCGGACGCGTATGTGACCTTCTCGCTGGACCATGACGGCAGCATCGAGCGGGTGCGCATGAAGCCTGTGTCTACGGAGACGGACTTCAGTTATGACTTCCAGGATTTGCTGCTGGTGCCGGTGAAGAAGGAAAAAGAGAAGAGCTAATCCAACTTGGGCCCCGGCCTGCGCCGGGGCGACGGTCTTCAGGCCTACACACCATGATCCGTCATCCCGGCGCAGGCCGGGATCCAAGTCTGCATGAAGAGCCGCTAGCTCTTACTTCCCACCCCACACCTTCATCATATCCTCCGACCCCTGCGTCCGAATCCCGTTATCCGACAGGATCCCCTCGGTCGCATCCATCACCGCCTTGCGCGGCAAAATCAGGGTCTCGCCATAGCGCTGGTCGAACTTGAACACCACATGCTCGTCCTTCAGATCGCGCAGGGTCGACACCAGGTGCGCCAGGCTGCGGATCTTGACGCCGTTGACCGTGTCCACCACCGAACCGAAGCGGTTGCCGTAGCCGGTCACCAGCTTGTGCGGGAAGAAGGGGCTGCTGATCACGACCAGTTCCTCGCGCGCCGCGTCGGGCGAATCGCCGCGGCGGTTAACCAGCGGGCTGTCGTTGAAGCTGTAGGCCGCCATCCCGGCCGCATTGGTCATCAGGAAGCTCGCGAATTCGGCGGTCGCGCGGGTAAACGCCACCGGGCCGTAGACGAAGTAGGACGGATAGCCGCCGTTCAGGTCCGGGATCAGGAGCGCGCGCGGGCCGCTGGCCGGCACCTCGACCTTCATGCTCTTGCCGGCGCGGACGATGGTCATCGGCACCTTGCCGTTCTTCGCCACCTGCTGGATACGGTACTGGAAGCGCACGCGCAGGTTCGCGCCCAGTTTCACCATGCCCTGGTTGTCGACCGGGTACTCGCCGATGTGGGTGATCACGTCCCACTCCTTCAGCGGCCACGACGCGTCGGTTTTATACGGACGGTGCACCACCGCGCCTTCGACGGACTTGTCCAGCTTCAGGTAGGCGCGCAGGGCCGGGTTCTCCAGCGTCTGGGTGCTGTCGTGCAGCAGCGGCTTGCCGTCGTAGCGGCCGTCCGCCACGTCCTTCAGGAACAGCTCGATCTCCTCGTTCGGGATCACGTAGCCGATGTTCTGGGCGCCGGCCGCCATCGAGAAGGCCAGGCCGATCATCTTGTCGCCGGCGATCACCGGGCCGCCGCTGTTGCCCGGGTTGATCGGCGCGTCGATCTGGATGCGCAGGCCCGAGCTGAAGGAACCGTAGCCGACGAACTCCACGCGCGAGACGATGCCGCGGGTGGTCGAGAGCGAGTTGCCGCCGACCGGATAGCCGTAGGCGTAGACCGCTTCGCGCACATCCGGCAGCACCGCTGCGCGCTGCACCGGCGGGCGCTTGTCGAAGAAGCTCGGATCGTCCAGTTCCAGCACCGCGAGGTCCAGGCCGCGTGCCAGGGCGATCACCTTGGCCGACACCTTGTCGCCCGACTGGCTGGCCTGCACCTCGACCTGGCTGGCGTAGCCGACCACGTGGGCATTGGTCAGGATGCGCTTGCCCTCGATGATGACGCCGGAGCCGGTGACGTCGCGTGGCGACTGTTTCGTCCACGGCTTGTACGGGTCCGGCGCGCGCACGGTGGAGAAGATCTTGACCACCGAGTTCTCGACCGCCGGCAGGGCCGGGGCAGTGGTGGCGGAAGGGGTGGCGACCGCCGTTGAAGGCGGGGTGCCGGGCGTCGGGGCCGCGGGCGGGGTGGTGTCCTGTGCGTGGACGATGCCGGCCAGGGTGAATGCCACGGCGGCGGCGAGGCGTGCGGTTTTCATGGTTTCCTTCGGTGGCTCTGCGCTTATCTTGACCCGCAAGAATATACACGCTCGCCGCCGAAGGAAATACACCAAATTTCACGGGGGCCAGGCCCCTCGAAGGCTTACTGCTTGACGAACTTGAGCGTCATGCGGTCGCTCTCGCCGATCGCCATGTACTTCTCGCGGTCCTTGTCCTTGTTGGTCAGGACCGGCGGCAGGGTCCACACACCCTTCTCGTAATCGGCCTTGTCCTTCGGATTGGCGTTGACTTCGGATTTGCCGGCCAGCTTGAAGCCCGCGCCTTCGACCAGCTTGATCACCCAGGCCTCGTGCACGTAGCCGCTCGAGGCTTTCGCGTCCTGGGTCATCGATGCGGGCAGGCGGTGGTCGACGATGCCCAGCACGCCGCCGGGTTTCAGGACCTTGTGGATCTCCTTGAAAGTGACCTTCAACGCGTCCTCGCCGGTGCCGACCCAGTTGTGCAGGTTGCGGAAGGTGAGCACCATGTCGACGCTGTTCGGGGCCGCGATCTGGTAGGTCGCGGGCGGTTCGAACACGGCCGGGACCACCTTGTCGTACAGCGCGGGCGCCGCATCGAGCTTGGCCTTGAAGGCCATGCCGCCGCGCTTCTCCGGCACGAAGGCCTGGCCGGCGGCGATCAGCTTGCCGTTGGGGCGCAGGTAGGGCGCGAGGATCTCGGTGTACCAGCCGCCGCCCGGCGCCAGTTCGACCACCGTCATGGTCGGCTTGATGCCGAAGAAGGTCAGCGTCTCGTAGGGGTGGCGCGCCGCGTCGCGCGCCTTGTTGGCGGCGCTGCGGTGTTCGCCGGCGATGGCGGCTTTCAGGGCGTCGTCGGCGTAAGCGGCGCCGGTTGCCAGGCTTGCAGCCAGGCCGGCGGCCAGGATCAATCGTTTCATCGGTGCGAAGTCTCCATGGTGGTTGTGCGCGGCCGCACGGGTCGCCGCCGCCGCGCCCGATGATCAAGCACCCACGCCCGACAGTCAAGCACTGTTCACAACCACATATGCATTGATCTGGCACAACAATTGCCTATTCAAAAGGTCAAGTTGCTGCTAATGTTGACAAGTTTGCTGGCGCCGTTTGACGCCGGACAAAACCCTTCCCACGCCGTAAATACTCAAGCGGGCCGCGTCGTCGGCGGGACCGCTGTCCAAGAAGTAGGTTGATTTCAGGAGATTCTATGGAACGCCGTACCTTTCTAAACTTCAGCAGCCTGGCGCTCGCCTCCACGATGGTCCCCTTCACCCGCGCGATCGCGGCCGAAGAACTGCTGAGCAGCATGCCCACCGCCGCCAAGAAGGCCCTCGCCGACGTCGCGCTGAACGCCGCCACCAAGGCCGGCGCCAGCTACGCCGACGTGCGCATCGGCCGCTACCTGAACCAGTTCATCACGACGCGCGACCTGAACGTCGAGAACGTGGCGAACACCGAGTCGGCCGGCATCGGCGTGCGCGTGATCGCGAACGGCGCCTACGGCTTCGCCGCCACCTCGGACATGTCGAACGACGGCATCGCCAATGCGGCGCGCCAGGCGGTCGCCATCGCCAAGGCCAACGCCAAGCTGCAGTCCGAACCGGTGCGTCTTGCACCAGTCAAGGGCGTCGGTGAGGTATCGTGGTCCACGCCGATCAAGAAGGACTGGCGTACGGTGCCGATCAAGGAAAAGGCGGACCTGCTGATTGCGGCGAACAAGGCCGGCATCGACGGCGGCGCGGCCTTCATGAACGCCATGCTGTTCCAGGTGAACCAGCAGAAGTATTTCGCCTCCACCGACGGCTCCTACATCGAACAGGACGTGCACCGCCTGTGGGCCCCGTTCCAGGCCACCGCGGTCGACAAGGCGACCGGCAAGTTCCGCTCGAGGTCTGGCTTAGGAGCTCCAGTCGGCATGGGTTACGAATACCTGGACGCGCGCCCCGAGCACAAGCTCAAGGCCGCGGGCGGCGTCGCTACCCTGTACACCGGTTCCTACGACATCATCGAGGACGCGCGCGCCGCCGGCCGCGATGCCAAGGCCAAGCTGACCGCGAAGTCGGTCGTGCCGGGCAAATACGACCTGATGCTGAGTCCCGAACACCTGTGGCTGACCATCCACGAGAACGTCGGCCACCCGACGGAACTGGACCGCGTGCTCGGCTACGAGGCCAACTACGCCGGCACCAGCTTCGCGACCCTCGATAAATGGGAGACCAAGAAGTTCAAGTACGGGAACGGCATCGTCAACCTGTTCGCCGACAAGACCACCCCGGGTTCGCTCGGCTGCGTGGGCTTCGACGACGAGGGCGTGCAGACCAAGAAGTGGGACATCATCAAGGACGGCATCCTGGTCAACTACCAGGCCACGCGCGACCAGGCCCACATCATCGGCGAGAAGGAATCGCACGGCTGCTCGTATGCCGACTCGTGGAACTCGGTGCAGTTCCAGCGCATGCCGAACGTCTCGCTCGCCGCCGGCAAGAAGAAGCTCACCCCGGACGAGATGGTCAAGGACATCAAGAAAGGCATCTACATCGTCGGCGACGGCTCGTTCTCGATCGACCAGCAGCGCTACAACTTCCAGTTCGGCGGCCAGCTGTTCTACGAGATCAAGGACGGCAAGATCGGCCCGATGCTGGAAGACGTGGCCTACCAGGCCAACACCCAGGAATTCTGGAACGCCTGCACCGCGATCTGCGACGAGCGCGACTGGCGCATGGGCGGTTCCTTCTTCGACGGCAAAGGACAGCCGCCGCAGATCAGCATCGTCTCGCACGGCTCGTCGACGACGCGCTTCAACGGCATCAACGTGATCAACACCGCCCGCAAGATCGGCTGAGGCGAAGGACATCCATGAGCATCCTCACCCAAGACCAGACCAAACGCATCACCGACCGCGTGCTGTCACTGTCGAAAGCCGACGAGTGCACCGTCAGCGTCAAAGGCGCCCGCATCGGCAACATCCGCTTCGCGCGCAACGCCGTGTCCACCGCCGGCCTGTCGGACGACACGCAAGTGCAGGTGCAGGTCGCCTTTGGCAAGCGCCAGGGCACCGCCACCCTCAACGAGTTCGACGACAAGTCGCTGGAACGGGCCGTGCGCCGCGCCGAAGAGCTGGCGCGCCTGGCGCCGGAGAATCCGGAATTCATGCCGGCGATCGCCAAGACGGCTTACAAGCAGTCCGAGACCTTCGTGCAGAAGACCGCCGACATCGACCCGGAATTCCGCGCCCAGGCCGCCGCCTATGCGATGGAAGCCTGCCGCAAGAAGGGCCTGGTCTCGGCCGGCTTCTTCACCGACCGCTCGATGTTCGAGTCCATCGCGAATTCGAACGGCGTATTCGGCCACCAGGTCGCCACCTCGCTCGACTTCACCTGCACCGTGCGCACCGAAGACGGCCGCGGTTCGGGCTGGGTCAAGCGCTCGGCGCGCGACGTGGCCAAATTCGATCCGCGCGAGGCGGCCGACGTCGCCATCGAGAAGGCGCTGCGCTCGGTCGATGCGAAGGCGCTCGAGCCGGGCCGCTACACGGTGGTGATGGAGCCTTCCGCGACCAGTGACCTGCTCACCTTCATGATCGGCGGCTTCAACGCCCGCATGGCGGACGAGGGCCGCAGCTTCCTCTCTAAAAAGGGCGGCGCGAATCGCCTGGGCGACAAGCTGTTCGACCAGCAGGTGAACATCTGGTCCGACCCCTGGGACCAGGACGTGCCGGTGCTGCCGTGGGACGGCGACATGCTGCCGCGCGAACGCACCCACCTGGTGAAGGACGGCCGCATCAACGCGCTGAACTACTCGCAGTACTGGGCCAAGCAGAAGAACCAGCGCGCCATCGGCCGCGCCGGCAACATCATCATGGCCGGCACCGACAAGAGCACGGCGGAGCTGATCGCCAACACCAAGAAGGGCGTGCTGGTGACCCGCACCTGGTACATCCGCATGGTCGATCCGCAGTCGGTGCTGGTGACGGGCCTGACCCGCGACGGCACCTTCTACATCGAGAACGGCAAGGTCAAACACCCGATCAAGAACTTCCGCTTCAACGAGAGCCCGGTGTCGATGCTGAACAATATCGAGGAGATCGGCAAGCCGGTCGTGATCGGCGGGGATGAGGCGAATTATTCGATGCTGATTCCGTCGATGAAGATCAGGGATTTCAACTTCACTTCTCTTTCGGACGCCGTCTAACAACGCCTATTTCGACCCGCTCCCTTTGATCCGTCGGGAGTCTTCCCAGCCAGTGGCTGGGAAGACGTGCATGGGCCGCGGGTGAATGCATGCACACGGAAACTTACCATGGAACGTCGTAAATTCCTCCAAATCGGCGCCGGCACCGCGGGCGCCATGCTGATCCCCGTCTTCGGCAACGCCATCGCCGCCGAAGACCTGCTCAACCCCATGGCCGCCAGCGCCAAGAAGGCCATTGCCGACGTCGCGCTGAACGCCGCCACCAAGGCCGGCGCGTCGTACTGCGACGTGCGCATCGGCCGCTACCTGAACCAGTTCATCGTCACGCGCGACCTGAACGTCGAGAGCATCAACAACACCGAATCCAGCGGCGTCGGCGTGCGCGTGATCGCCAACGGCGCCTACGGCTTCGCCTCGACCAACAACATGAGCCCCGACGGCGTGGCGGAAGCCGCGCGCCAGGCGGTGGCCATCGCCAAGGCCAACGCCAAACTGCAGACGGAGCCGGTGCGCCTGGCGCCGGTGAAAGGCGTAGGCGAAGTCGCCTGGGCCACGCCGATGAAGAAGGACTGGCGCGCCATTCCGGTCAAGGAAAAGGCCGACATGCTGATCGCCGCGAACAAGGCGGGTCTGGACGCCGGCGCCACCTTCATGACCGGCTCGCTGTTCCAGATCAACCAGCAAAAGTACTTCGCCTCCACCGACGGCTCCTACATCGACCAGGACATCCACCGCCTGTGGGCGCCGGTGAACGCCACCGCGGTCGACAAGGCCAGCGGCAAGTTCCGCTCGCGCGCCGGCCTCGGTTCGCCGGTCTCGATGGGCTACGAGTACTTCGACGCCAGGGCCAGCGACAAGGTGCGCGCGGCCGGTGGCGTGACCACGCTGTACACCAACTCCTACGACATCGTCGAGGATGCCCGCCTGGCCGGCAAGCAGGCGCGCGAGAAGCTGACGGCGAAGTCGGTCGAACCGGGCAAGTACGACCTGGTGCTGAGCCCCGAACACCTGTTCCTCACCATCCACGAGAACGTCGGTCACCCGACGGAACTGGACCGCGTGCTCGGCTACGAAGCCAACTACGCCGGCACCAGCTTCGCCTCGCTCGACAAGTGGGAGACCAAGAAATTCAAGTACGGCGCCGAACGCGTGAACTTCGTGGCCGACCGCACCACCCCGGGTTCGCTCGGCCTGATCGGCTACGACGACGAAGGCGTGCGCGCCAGGAAGTGGGACATCATCCGCAACGGCGTGCTGGTGAACTACCAGGCCACGCGCGACCAGGCCCACATCATCGGCGAAGCCGAATCGCACGGCTGCTCCTACGCCGACAGCTGGAGCACGATCCAGTTCCAGCGCATGCCGAACGTGTCGCTGGAAGCCGGCAAAGCGCGCCTGACCCCGGACCAGATGGTCGCGGACGTCAAGAAGGGCATCTACATCCTGGGCCGCGGCTCCTACTCGATCGACCAGCAGCGCTACAACTTCCAGTTTGGCGGCACGCTGTTCTACGAAATCAAGAACGGCAAGATCGTCGGCCCGCTGGAAGACGTGGCCTACCAGGCCAACACCCAGGAATTCTGGAATGCCTGCAGCGCGATCTGCGACGAGCGCGACTGGCGCATGGGCGGCTCCTTCTTCGACGGGAAGGGCCAGCCGAGCCAGGTCAGCGCGGTCTCGCACGGTTCGAGCACCACGCGCTTCAACGGCATCAATGTCATCAACACCGCACGCAAGATCGGTTGAGGAGGAGACCCATGAAACAGCTGAACCAGGAAGAAGTCAAACGCATCACCGACCGCGTGCTCGGTTTCTCGAAGGCCGACGAGTGCAGTGTGTCGGTCCAGGGTAACCGCACCGGCAACATCCGCTTCGCGCGCAACGGCGTGTCCACCGCCGGCCTGACCGAAGACACCGAGCTGTCCGTGCGCGTCGCCTTCGGCAAGCGCACCGGCACCGCCGTGGTCAACGAGTTCGACGACAAGTCGCTGGAAAAGGCCGTGCGCCGCGCCGAGGAACTGGCGCGCCTGGCGCCGGAAAATCCCGAGTTCATGCCCGCCGTCGGCAAGCAGGAATTCCGCCGCACCCAGACCTTCGTGCCCGCCACCGCCGCCATCGACCCCGACTATCGCGCCGAAGTCGCGGCCGCCGCGATCGGCCAAGCGCGCGCGAAGAAGCTGGTCACCGCCGGCTTCTTCACCGACAGCACCAGCTTCTCGTGCATCGCCAACTCGAACGGCGTGTTCGGCTTCCAGGAATTCACCGACCTGTCCTTCACCTGCACCGCGCGCACCGAAGACGGCCGCGGTTCGGGCTGGGTGACCCGTTCGGCCAACGATGCGCGCCGCTTCAATGCGGGCGAGGCGGCGGCGATCGCGATCGACAAGGCGCTGCGCTCGGTCGATGCGAAGGCGCTGGAGCCGGGCCGCTACACCGTGATCCTGGAACCGGCGGCGACATCGGAAATCCTCGGCAATATGTTCAGCTCCTTCAGCGCGCGCAGCGCCGACGAGGGCCGCAGCTTCCTGGCCAAGAAGGGCGGCGGCAACCGCCTGGGCGAGAAGCTGTTCGACGAGCAGGTGAACATCTGGGCCGACCCGTGGAACCCGGAGGTGCCGGTGGCGCCCTGGGACGGCGGCAGCATGCTGGCGCGGCAGCGCACCGACCTGGTCAAGAATGGCCGCGTCGCCTCGCTCGGCTACAGCCGCTACTGGGCGCAGAAGACCGGCAACGTCGCCACCGCCGGCCACGGCAACATGATCATGGCGGGCGGCACCAAGTCGCTGGACGAGCTGGTCGCGGGCACCAAGAAGGGCATCGTGGTCACCCGCACCTGGTACATCCGCATGGTCGACCCACAGTCGCTGCTGCTCACCGGCCTGACCCGCGACGGCACCTTCTACGTCGAGAACGGCAAGATCAAGCACGCGGTGAAGAACTTCCGCTTCAACGAAAGCCCGGTCACCATCCTCAACAACATCGAGGAACTCGGCAAGCCCGAAGTCATCGGGGGCGACGAGGTGCCGTACCAGATGGTGCTGCCGCCGATGAAGGTCCGCGACTTCAACTTCACTTCGCTTTCCGACGCGGTATAAATGGCGGCTTTCGATTTCTACTTCACGCGCCTGAGCTACGAGTCGGGCGACTGGGACGTGGATATCCGTATGCCCAGCAACGTGCTGAACTCGCTCGTCGAGTACACCACCTTGCGGGTGGATCCGACCGAGCGCATCGTCGCCCTGTCGGATCCGAAGATGCTGGAAGCGCCGTTCTGCTATTTCGCGGGGCACAAGCTGGTGCAGTTCACCCCAGCCGAGCGGCGCAACCTCGAGAAATACGTGCGCGGCGGCGGCTTCGTGTTCGTGGACGACTGCAACCACGACATCGACGGCCTGTTCGCGAAGTCGTTCGAGTCCGAGATGGTGAAGATTTTCGGTGCCTCTGCGCTGAAGAAGATCCCGAATACGCACCCGCTGTATTCCTGCTTCTTCAAGTTCGACGGCCCGCCGACCACCGGGGGCGAACTGAATGGCTGGGGCGACGACCTGGTGCACGAATACCTGAAGGCCATCGAGTTCGGCGGGCGCATCCGCCTGCTGTACTCGAACAAGGACTACGGATGCGAGTGGGACTACGACTTCCGCAACAAGCGGTTCCTCGCGGTCGACAACACCCGCTTCGCGGTCAACATCATTCAATATGCGTTGGGAGCTTGAAGCGTGTCGGTAGCTTGGAATGAAGAAGACATCGCCAGTTTGACGGCGAAAATCGGTGCGCTGAAAACCAGCATGGCGCGTGTGATCATCGGCCAGGAAGACGTGGTCGATCTGCTCGTGACCTGCCTGCTGGCCGGCGGCCACGCGCTGGTGGAAGGCGTGCCGGGCCTGGGCAAGACCCTGCTCGTGAAATCGCTGGCCCAGGCCACCGACATGCAGTTCCGCCGTGTGCAGTTCACGCCGGACCTGATGCCCTCGGATATCGTGGGCACCGAGATCCTGGAAGAAGACACCACGACGCGTCAGCGCGTGTTCCGTTTCCAGCCGGGTCCCGTGTTCACCCAGGTGCTGCTGGCGGACGAGATCAACCGCGCGCCACCGAAAACCCAGTCGGCGCTGCTGGAAGCGATGCAGGAGCGTGCGGTGACGTTTGCGGGCACCACGCACAAGCTGCCGCGTCCCTTCTTCGTGCTGGCCACGCAGAACCCGATCGAGCAGGCCGGCACCTATCCGCTGCCGGAAGCGCAGCTGGACCGCTTCCTGCTGCGCATCGACGTGGTGTACCCGACCGAAGACGAAGAGGTGCTGATGGTTTCGCGCACCACGCACGCGGGCCTGGACGATGCCGAACCGGCGATGTCGGTCGAGGACCTGCTGCGCCTGCAGCAACTGGTGCGCGACATCGAGATCGGCGAGCACCTGCTGCGCTACGCGACCCGCCTGGTGCGCGCGACGCGCCCGTCGGAGACGACGGTGGCGGCGGTGAAGAACCACATCGGCTGGGGCGCCGGTCCGCGCGCCGGCCAGGCGCTGGTGCTGGCCTCCAAGGCGCGCGCGCTGATGCAAGGGCGCCTGGCGGTGACCCGCGACGATATCCAGGCCATGCTGCTGCCGGTGCTGGCGCACCGCGTGCTGCGCAACTTCGAGGCCGAGGCCGACGGCATCGCCATCGCCGACATCCTGCAGTCGCTGCGCAACGAGATCCGGGTCGACTGATCTTGTCGCTGGCGAAGACCGCGCTGATCGCGCACACGCAGAAGCTCGACCTCGTCATCCGCCACGTGCTGGCGGGGCTCGGCCATGGCATCCACGCCGGGCGCGAACGCGGGGCGGGCGTCGAGTTCTCGGAGTACCGGGCCTATGCGCCCGGTGACGAGTGGCGCCGCGTCGACTGGAAGCTGCTGGCGCGCGCCGACCGCTATTTCGTGCGCGAGGCCGAGCGCGACAGCCACGTCGCCGTCTGGCTGGTGCTGGACGCCAGCGCCTCGATGCAGGAACCCAGCCGCGAGGTGGAAGGCGTGGACAAGCTGACGTATGCCCGCACGGTGCTCGGCTGCGTCGCCGCGATCGCGCAGCGCCAGGGCGACGCCTTCGGCCTGGTGGTCCTGAACGATGGGAAGGTCCAGTTCACGCCCGCCCTGCGCGGTCCGCGCCAGCTGCAGCGCGTGCTGCTGCAACTGAGCCGGGTGCAGGCGGAGGGCGAGCTGCCCGACGCCGACACATTGCGCGCCAGCCTGCATTTTGCCCAAGCGCCGAGTGCCATCTATGCCGCCAGCGACCTGCTCGACTGGCCTTCGCCGCTGTCGCAAGCCCTGGTCCGCCTGCGCGGCATGCGCCACGACGTGCGTGTGCTGTGCCTGCAGACCCAGGCCGAAGTCGATGCCAGTTTTTCCTCGAGCGCGGCCTATCGCGACCCGGAACAGGAAGCCGGCGTGTTCCGCTTCGGCGCCGACCTGAAGGAAGGCTATCGCCGCGCGCGTGAGGAACACTTTGCGCGGGTGACGGCGAGCTGCCGCAAGGCGGATATTCCGCTGACAGCCGCCCGCATCGAGCAGTCGCCCGGCGAGGTGCTGCGCCTCTGGCTGCGCAGGCCGGGGAGCCGGGCATGAACGCATTGTGGTGGCTGGCGCTGCCAGTCCTGCTGCTGCCGGTCTGGTGGCACCGCAAGAAGCGCGAACAACATCAAGCCGAGCCGCTGGCGACCAGCCGCTTCCTGCCGCGTACCGAGCCGCGCCAGACGCGCGAGTGGCGCTGGAACGATTTGCTGCTCCTGCTGGTGCGCTGCCTGCTGCTGGCCTGCGCGATCGCCTGGCTGGCCGATCCGGTCATGCCGTCGCGTGGCGATACGGTGGTCGTTGCGGAAGGGACTGACGCGGCCTGGGTGGAACGCGAAGCGGCGCGGGCGGGCCTCGCCAAGGCCGAGCGAATGACGCTGCCGGCAGGGCAGGCGCTCGCTTTCCTGCGCGCGCACCAGCGCGAATGGCGGCTTGATGCACGCCTGCTGGTGCTGGGCGATATTCCGATGCCGTTCATGGCGCCGGAGTTCGGCCGCCGCATCGAGGTGCGCACGCTGGCGCGTCCGGCCTCGACGCTCGAGCGCCACGTCCACATCGCCAGCGCCCGTCCCGATCAATGGCGGCGCGTGTTTGCCGGACAGGGCGTGGTGTTCGACGACGCGCCCGGCGCGAAGACCTCGCTGATCGTCTGGGACCGTCCGGATGCGCCGCCGGCTTCGCTGCGCGCGCCCCTGTGGCTGGCCGCCGATCCGGCCGCTTTCCCGGAACTGAAGAATGCGCCGCACGTCCAGGGTCTGCATGTCGCCGACAGCCCACGCGGCCGCCTCTGGCATGCCGCGAGCTGGCCGCCGCAAACCGCGGATGCGGCGCGCACCCTGCTCGAGGACTGGCAGCGCCTGCATGCGGGGCCGCCTGCCTACACCATGCCCGCCCGTGTCTTCGACGCGGCAAGCGGCGTCCGTGCGCCCGAGCCGAGCGGCGCGCTGCGCGGCATCCTGATGGCCCTGTTGGCCGGCCTGTTCGTTTTAGAGAGAATCCTGAGCCATGCAAGAAGGCGCTGAGATCGTCCGGCGCGTCTGGCGCGCCGCCCAGTTGCGCCGCCTGCCCCTGTGGATCGTGGGCGCGCTGCCCTGGCTGGTCATCCGTTCCGGCCCTGGCCTGGTCGCCTGGAGCGCCTTTTGCGCCTGGGACTGGGCCGTCCTGCGCCGCCGCGTCGCCATCGAATGGACGTCCTGGGTCGACGGCGCCGTGCCGGAGATGGAAGACAGCAGCGCCTTGCTCGCCCATGCGCCGACTCCTGTCGCCCAGTTGCAGCAACGGCGCCTGCTGGCGCGCATCGACGCCAGCGTGAGCACGCCGCAACTGCGCGCCATGGCGCGCGGCCGCATCAAGGCCGGCGCGCCCTGGCTGCTCGGCAGTGTGCTGGCCGCCGCCGGTGTCTGGTTCGCCGGCGCCGCCGCGCCCCAGGCCAGCGCGGTCGCCCAGAACCGCCCCAAGCCTGTACTTGCCACGCTCGCCACCAACCAGGTCATCGTGCGCACCGCGCCACCGAATTACACGGGCGTGGCGCCCGTCGAGACCACGCCGCAGGATCTGCAGGTGCCGGAACAGACGCTGGTGATGTGGTGCGTGATGGACCCGACCTCGCCGGAAGAGACCATCGAGGCCAGCAACGGCCAGGTCTTCAAGCCGGGCCGCGAATGCGCGCGCTGGACCGCGACCGAATCGGTGTTCTGGCGCTGGCGCGGCAAGCGCTACACGATCAAGGTGATTCCCGACCAGCCGCCCGAGATCACGATCACCGCGCCGACCCAGATGGTGCAGGAACTGCTTGATACGGCGACCGGCGCCGCGATGGGCGTGCAGATCCGCGACGACTACGCGATCAGGCAGGCGACCCTGCACATGACCCTGGCGCGCGGCAGCGGCGAGAACATCCGCTTCACCGACCGCGAGATGCCGCTGCCGGCCGGTCCCGATCCGAAGCAGCGCAACTGGTCCAGGCAATGGACCCTTTCGGAGCTCGGCATGGAGCCGGGCGATGAACTCTACTTCTTCGTGCGCGCCGTCGACAACGCGGCGCGTCCGCACGCGGTGCAGTCGCCGACCTACACGCTGCGCCTGCCGGCCCCGGTGGAAGAGGCCGAAGAGGACACCGCCGCCATGCCGATGCTGGTCAAGCCGCAGAGCCTGCGCAGCCAGCGCCAGATCATCATCGACACCGAGCAGCTGGTAGCCGACATGCGCAGCACGAAGATCGGCGCGGACGCGGTGCGCGAGCGCAGCGAGCGGATCGCCGCCGACCAGGGCGCTCTGCGGCGCCGCTACGGCCAGTTCCTCGGCGAGGAATCGTCGCTGTTCGCCGATGGCGAGGAGCATTCGGAAGACGACGGCCATGACCACGGCGGCGAGAAGGGCGGCACCCAGGACATCCTGCACACCTACGGCCACGCCCACGACGAAGCCGAGAACGCGACCCTGTACGACGAGGACACCAAGAAGGTCCTGCGCCGCGCCTTGACGGCAATGTGGGACGCCGAGAAGGCGCTGCGCGCGCTCAGCCCGAAGGTGGCGCTGCCGCCCGAGCACAAGGCGCTCGACGCGATCAAGGAGCTGCAGCAGGCCGAGCGTGTCTACCTGCACAAGACTGCCTTCACGCCGCCGCCGATCAAGGAAGAAAAGCGCATGACCGGCGATATGGACGGCACTGCCAGCTACCGCCGCGCGCAGGGCGGGAGCGAAGAACGCGTGCCGGAGGACGTGCGGCTGCTGGTGCAGGCGCTGTCGAGCGACGGTCCGCTGCCGGCGCTGTGGACGCGCAGCGCCCATGACTGGGTGCGCACGCACATCAAGGACGACGAGCAGCGGCTGGCCGCACAGGGCGCGATCCAGGACGTGGCGGATGGGCGTGCGGCCAGCCGTCCGGTGCTGCGCGCCTGGCTACGCGCCGGTGCGGGGCAGGGCAAGGTGCTGCTGCAGGCGCAATCGAAGGTCGAGACGCCGTTCGTGCGCGCCTGGCGTGAAGGAGCGCCGAAATGAATCAGATGTGGATGCTGGCGCTGATCGGCGTTGCAGGGGTTGCGAGCACCGCGCTGTATGCGCGACGGCGCCAATGGATCGACGCCTTGCTGGTGCTGGTTGCTGCGATTGCACTTGGCTTGTTTGCTGCCGGCTTGAAGGTGCCCGGTGATGGCGGCCGCGTGCTGGCACTGGAGCCGGACCAGCCCGCGCCGGTACTGGACGGCGTACGCGGCTTTTCCGTCAAAGGTGACGGCCTGCGCGCGGCGCAGTGGAACGACCTGCCGGCGCTGCCCCTGCAGTGGGAACAGCCCAAGGGCGGCACGATGCGCCTCGACTTCACGCGCCAGCTTGCGCTCGGCCGCACCTTCACGCTGCGCCTGCAGCGCGAAGAGAAGGCGGAGGCACGCCTACAGCTGCTGGCCGAAAACGGCCAGCCGATCGGCGAGGCGCGCGGCACGGGTGAATTGAAGGTCGACTGGATGCCGCCGCTGGCCGAGCGCATGGTGCTGCGTGCGCGCCTGCTGGACAAGGACGGTAACAAGCTCGCCGAAGGGCCGGTACCGGTGAACGTGCACGCGCCGGCGATCCTGCACGTGCAGGGCCGCTTCGGCGCGCCGTCCTTCGATTTGCGCACCCTGAACGAACTGTTGGCCGGCAGCGGCGCGCTGCTCGACTGGCAGGTGGTGCTGGGCCGCGCCATCAACCGCACGGAAGTGCCGCGCGAAGAGATGAAAGAGCCGAACCTGCTGGTGGTCGATGCGGCCTGGCTCGAGCGCGCTGGCGCCGGCGAGCGTTCCGCGCTGCTGGGCCGCGTGGCGGGCGGCGTGCCGCTGCTGGTGCTGGGATCGAATGCCAACGATCCGGGCTTCTGGTCGCGCGCCTTGCAACTGCCCCTGAAGGCCCAGCCAGCGGATGCGAAGACGGATGCGCCGCTCGAGCTGGCGGTGGCGCCGTTCAATCCGGGTGCGCGTGAAGCCGGGCCGTGGAGGGGATCGGACAATCTGGTGTGGATCCGCGGCTGGCAGAAGGGGCGCATCGCCTGGCTGGGTGCGGCCGAGTGGCACCGCTATGCGATTACCGATCCGCAGGCGCTGGCGCTGTGGTGGCAGAGCGTGCTGGATCGCGTGGGCGTGGAGCGTCCTCAGGAGGTCGAGTGGCTTGAGCCGGACGAGCTGCCTTTGCCGGGGCAGCGCATGGAGCTGTGCGCGCGTGGCGTGAGCAGGGAGGTGAGTTTCCCGGAGCTGAAGCTGGCGCGCAGCTGGGCGCCGCGCACGGACAGTGCCTGCGTGGCGGTGTGGCCGCAGGAGGCGGGCTGGCTACGGGTAGCGGATGCGAAAGCGGGGGAGCACGCGGTGTACGTCTATTCGCCCGAGGACTGGCCGCAGTGGCAGGCGGCGCAGCGGCGCGATGCGACGACGCGGTATATGGCGCGTACGCCGGTCAAGGCGCTGGAAGGGGCAGCACGCGCCTTCCCGGCGTGGCCGTTTGCCGTCGTGTTCGCGCTGGCGATGCTGCTCCTGTGGTGGCGCGAACGCCGTTGATGTCGTGGGGCGGGCGGGCCCCGCCCACCCCACGAACCCCGCTCAGAACGCGTAATCGACCTTCGCGTACATCGAGCGGCCGTTCACCCCGAACGGGCAGGTCTCCCAGCAGTAGGTGAAGCCAAGCTGCGGGAACGGCGCCGCCTTGACCGGATCCCACTTGGTCGGATACGTATCGAACAGGTTGTTCACGCCCAGCGACAGGCTCAGTTTCCGGGTGAAGCTGTAGCGTGCCGTCAGGTCGACGATCCACTTCGCGTCCCAGGTCTGGATGAAGCCTGGCGTGAAACCCTGTCCCTCGACTTCGCCGAAGTAGTTGGCGCGCGCCGTCGCATTCCACGGACCCGTGGTGTAGTCGGCCGCCACCACGTGGTGCTGGCGCGGCTGGCCTTTCTCGATCAGCGTCACCTGGGTGTCGTCGAACAGCTGGGCGCCGGTGAGCACCGAGGATTGCGAGTGGCGGTCCTTGACCTTGGTGCGGTTGAAGCCGAGCTGGCCGGACAGGATCAGCGTCGAACCCTGGCCGCGCGTGGTGTGCTGGGCCACCAGGTCGAAGCCGGTGGTCGAGGTGTCGATCGCGTTGGTGAAGAACTGGGCCTGGCCGACGCGCAGCGGATCGAGTATGGCGCGGATCGGGCAGGCCGCGGCGCTCGGGCAGGAGCCCGACTCCGGCGCGATGTTCGACGAGAACACGATGCGGTCGTCGATGTTGGTGCGGTACAGGTCGGCCGTCACCGAGAAGTTGCTGGTCGGGCGCAGGATCATGCCGATGCTGGCGCTCTTCGACGTCTCTTCCTGCAGCGGCGCGATGCCGAAGGCGCGCGTGACGGGGCTGTTCTCACGCGCGGTCAGGGTCTCGGTCAGCACGCCGGCCGCATTCAGGTTGGTCGACACCGAGCTGTAGAACTTCTGCTGCACGCCCGGCGCCCGGAAACCGGTCGAGCCGCTGGCGCGCAGGCCGATCGTGCGCGAGGGGTCGTAGCGCAGGCTCAGTTTGCCGATGGTGGTGTTGCCGAAGTCCGAGTAGCGTTCGTGGCGCACCGCCGCGCCCAGCGACAGCGCGTCGATCTTGCGCTCCAGGTCGAGGTAGTAGGCGGTGTTGTGGCGGCCGTCGTCGACTTCGGTGCCCGGCGTGTAGCCCGGGAAGCCCTGGATGCCCGAGGCCGCGATGCCGCCCGTCTGGTCGCGGATGATGATGGCGGGGTTGTTGGTGCGGCCGTACTGGTAGGAGACCGGGTCGCCCGCGACGATCTGGTAGTTATCGCGGCGCCATTCGAAGCCGGCGCCGATGTAGAGCGGGCTGCCGGCGACGTTCATCGAACCCTTGAAGTCGAGGTTCAGCGTGGTCTGGTCGAACTTCAGCTTGCCGGTGTCGGCCTCCAGCGGCGAGCTGCCGTTCTCGTAGAAGTAGCTGACGTTGATCGAGTTCCGTTCGTGGAAGGCGAGTTCGCTGCGGCCGTGGTTGACGCTCAGGTCCACGCTCCAGTCGCCCGTCAGGTCATGGCGGTAGCCGACCGCCAGCGAGGCGTCCTTGACGGTGGTGATGATGTTCGGCAGGAAGCCGTTCGGATACACGGACGGCACGTTGCGCCCGTCCTCCGCGGTGCGGAAGAATCCCGCCGCGTCGCCCTTGCGTTTCGACGCGCCGCCGAAGGTATAGAATTCGCCGCCGCCGCTTGGTATCGCCGCGTTCAGCCAGGCGTAGACGTCCTTGGCCTTGCTGTCGCCGATGCGCTGGGTCACGCGCGGCGGATTCACGCGCGCCGTGTCCACGCCGGCGCGGTTGGTCTCGTCGCGGTCGCGCCACTCGGCCGACAGGTTCAGGTAGCCGCCGTCGGCGCCGAGCGTCATACCTTTGTGCGCGCTGGCCGTGTAGGTGTCGCCATCGCCTTCCTTGGTGGTGCCGGCGCTGGCGCTGAGCTGGGTGTCGGTCGCCCCCTTTTTCAGCACGATGTTGATCACGCCGGCGATCGCATCCGACCCGTACTGCGCGGCCGCGCCGTCGCGCAGCACCTCGATCGACTGGATCGCCGACAGCGGAATCGCATTGATGTCGGTGCCGGCCGAGCCGCGGCCGATGGTCTGCTGCACGTTGACCAGGGCCTGCTGGTGGCGCCGCTTGCCGTTCACCAGCACCAGCAGCTGGTCCGGGCCGAGGCCGCGCAGGGTGGCGGGGCGGATGATGTCGGTGCCGTCGCTGATGAAGGTGGTCGTGAAGTTGAACGACGGGTCGAGGTCTTGCAGCACTTTGCCCAGTTCGAGCGAGCCGGCCGTCTGCAAGTCCTTGGCGCTGATCAGGCCCACTGGCACCGCGGTGTCGAGCGCCGTCTTGGCCTGGGTGCGCGAGCCCAGCACCACCACCGTCGCGGTGTCCAGCTGCGCCGCGTTGTTTGCGGCTTCCTGTGCGAATGCGGATGCCATCGCCGATACCAGCGCCGTCGCCAGCAAGGCGTGTTTCTTCCCTTGGTCTGCCATCTTGTCCCCTTGTGTTGAGTTGGATCGTCATGACGAAAACTAAGTCGTCCATAACCACAGAGAATTGATTCTGCGCAAACATTTCTGTAAGTACAAGTGTCAACTGTGCCGTTCGCAACACTTTTCGTAAATTATGCGTATTGACGAAAATGCAGGGGGAGGTGGTTTACAAGGTGGACAAGATGTGGCATTCAGGCGTGGTCGCGCATCCACTCCTTGAGGCCGTCGACCCACTTTTTCGCGGGCAGGTTGAGGTGGCGCCGGATCTCGCCCGCGCGCTCGTACAGCACGGCGAAGTCGATCTGCGGGGCGTGCTTGAAGGCGAGAACGACGATGTTCGCGTCGTGCACTTCGGGCAGCCAGACCACGGCGTCGAAGACCTGCTGCATGGTGAGCAGGTTCTTGTCGTAGCTGTTGAAGTCGCCGAAGACATTGGCGGTCATGATGCCGTCTTCACTCAGGCAGTCGTAGCAGCCCTGGTAGAAGTCGAGCGAATCGAGCACGGGGCCGCGCGCGTCGTGGTCGTAGAGGTCGACCTGCAGGACGTCGACCTTGCCGTGGTTGCCGGCGTCGAGCACGAAGTCCAGCGCGTTCATCTCGCGCACGTCGAGACGCGCGTCGTTTTCGGGGAGGCCGAACAGGGCGCGGCAGATGGCGATCACGTTGGGGTTCAGCTCGGCCGCTTGTACCCGCGCGTTGGGGAAGCGGCGGTAGCAGAACTTGGTCAGCGCGGCGCTGCCCAGGCCCAGCTGGACGATGCGGCGCGGGGCGTGCTGGAACAGGGTCCACATCATCATCATTTGCACGTATTCGAGCTCGATGGCGTCGGGCTTGGACAGGCGCATCGCGCCCTGCACCCAGGAGGTGCCGAGGTGGAGGAAGCGCACGCCCTCGAATTCGTCGATGTTGGCGGGCGGGTGGCCGGGGGCGGCGAAGCGGGGATCGATGCGGGAGTACGAGGGAGGCATGGGGCGGATGATACCGTACGGGCGAGCCAGTCCAGTGGACTGGATCGCGCTTCGCCGTCCGCGCGTTCAGCTCCCGGACGCGTAGTGGCGGCTCATGCGGGAGTCGAACGCGCGGACGGGGGACCCGTCCACCCTACGCAACCCCGTTCCTGCCGAACTCGCGGAAGCCGGGGCGTTCGTTCAGACGGTCGTAGTAGGCGGCGACGTTGGGATAATCCGGCCGCGCCATTGGCGTCATCATCCAGCGGTTCACCGACAGCCCGAGCACGATGTCGGCCAGGGTGAATTCCTCTCCCGTGACGTAGGCGCCGGTCTTGGCCAGCTGCACCTCGAGGATGCCGATGTGGCGGTTCCAGTTGGCGATGCCCGCTTCGATCTGCGCCGGGTCCTGGTGCGCCGGCGAGTTGCGCACCAGCGCCATGAAAGCGTAGCGCCAGGCGGTATTCAGCTCGGTCGACTGCCAGTCCATCCATTGCTCGACACGCGCGCGGCCTTGCGCGTCGTCCGGCAGGAGCGACGATGCGTGCTTGTTGCTCAGGTAGCGGCAGATCGTATTCGATTCCCATAGCACGAAGCCGTCGTCGACCAGCACCGGCACCATCGCATTCGGATTGAGCGAGGCGTGGCTCTCGTTCCAGTCTTCGCGGTCGTAGGACAGATCGAGTTCGGCGCAGGTCCACAGGACCTTGCGGACGTTGATCGAGGTGGTTTTACCGATGATCTTCATGGCGCGGTTCCGGGCAGGGTGGGAAGGATGAGGGTGACGGCCAGGCCGCCGCCCTCGCGGTTGGACAGCAGGATGCGGCCGCCGTGGGCTTCGGCGATTTCGCGCGCCAGGGCAAGCCCGAGGCCGGTGCCGCTGCGCTTGGTCGAATAGAAGGGGACCAGGGCGTTGGTGAGCACGGCGTCACTCATGCCGGCGCCGCGGTCCAGCACGTCGATGCGCAGCGCATCCTGCACGCGCCGGACACTTAGCTCGACGTCTTCCGGCCGTGAGCCCGATTCGTGCGCATTCTTCAGCAGGTTGAGCAGGGCCTGTTCCATCTGCGCCGCGTCGATCCAGGCCGGCGCCGAGGGCAGCTCGCCGGCGAGGCGGAATGCCACCTGGTCGGCCAGCCGGTCGACGAATACGTCCCAGGGGTAGGCTTCCAGGCGCGGCGCCGGCAGCTTGGCGAAGCGCGCGTAGCCGAGGATGAAGCTTTCCAGGTGGCGGGTGCGCTCGCCGATGGTCTGCAGGATCTGCGGCAGGCGCTCGGTCTGGCCGCGCCGCACCAGTTCCTGGCCGGAGTGGGCCAGCGAGGTGAGCGGCGCCAGCGAGTTGTTGAGTTCATGGCTGATCACGCGGATCACCTTCTTCCAGGTCTGCACCTCCTGGCGCCGCAACTCAAGGGTAAGGTGGCGCAGCAGCAGCAGCTCGTGGCGGCGGCCGTTGAGCGTAAAGCTCGAACGCGCCAGGTGGTAGACCTCTTCGTCCTCGGCCTCGCCCGCCGTGAACAGGCCGTCGCCGCCGCGCGCCAGCGCTTCCTTCAAGGCCGGCGCCGCCCCTTCGAGCACGCTGCCCAGCTGGTGGCCCTCCAGCTTGCGGCCGTTCGACAGCAGCTGGCGCGCCGCCAGGTTGGCGTAGACGATGGCGCCGCTGCCGGGGCCGAAATCGGTCACCAGCAGCATCGCCACGGGCGTATTCTGGACCATGGTATCGAGCAGCAGCTCGCGCTGCACCAGGCCGAGGCGCTGCTCGCGCAGCACGTTGCCGAGTTCATTGTGGGCCGCGATCAGGTCGGCCAGCTCGTCGTTCTGCGGCCAGTGCAGGCTGAAGGAAAAGTCGCCGTCGCGGTAGCTCGCCACCGTGCCTTCCAGCGCGCGGAACAGCGACAGGATCGGCTGGATCTGCGAGCGAATGGTGATGATGGCGATCGGGACGATGGCCAGCAGGCAGGCGCAGAACACCAGCACCGGGTGGCCGGGGAAGAAGTAGTCCAGGCCGAGGGCGATCAGCATGCCGAGGGCCAGCAGAGTGCCGACCAGCGCCGACCAGCGCGTGACCAGGGAGAGACGAAAGCCTGTGCGTTTTTCCGCGCTCATGCGCCGCGCGCGATGCCGAGCCGTTCCATGCGCCGGTACAGGGCCTGGCGCGACAGTCCGAGTTCGCCGGCCGCCTGAGCCACCACGCCGCCTGCGCGCGCCAGCGCCTGGACGATGGCGTCGCGGTCCGGCTCCGCGTCCTGGCTGGCGCCGGCCACCAGCGGCAGGCCGAGATCCGCCGCCTTGATCACATCCCCTTGCGCCAGCAGGCTGGCGCGCGCCATCACGTTCTTCAGCTCGCGCACATTGCCGGGCCAGCCGTGGGCCAGCAGCGCGCTTTCCGCCAGCGGATGCAGAGTCTTCCCGCGCAGGAAGGAAAGCGCCAGCGGCAGGATGTCGCCGGAACGCGCGGCGAGCGGCGGCAGGCGCAGTTCGATTACGTTGAGGCGGTAGAACAGGTCTTCGCGGAAGGTCCCGGCGCGGATCATGGCGGACAAGTCCGCATTGGTGGCGCTGATCACGCGCACCTTGACCTGGCGCTCGCGGTTCGAGCCGAGGCGTTCGAAGCGCCCCGTCTCCAGCACGCGCAAGAGCTTCATCTGCCCGGCCAGCGGCAGGTTGCCGATCTCGTCGAGGAACAGGGTGCCGCCGTCGGCCGCTTCGAACTTGCCCTCTCGCGGCCTCAAAGCGCCGGTGTAGGCGCCGGCGTCGGCGCCGAACAGCTCGGCCTCGATCAGCTCGGAGGGCAGGGCGCCGCAGTTCAGCACCACGAAGGGGCCGCTTGCTACCTGCGAGTTGGCCTGGATGATCTCGGCGATGCGCTCCTTGCCGGTGCCGTTCGGCCCCGTGATCAAGACCGGCACGTCGGCGCGCGCCACCTGGCAGGCCAGGGTGAGCACGCGCTCGGTGGCCGGGTCTTGCCAGACCAGGCCGCGCAGGTCGAAGTTCTGTTCCAGTTCCCGTTTCGCCTTGCGTTCGCGCTGCAGGCGCTGGCCCAGCGCCCGGTTGGCCTGGCCCAGCTCGATCAGGTTGGTGACCGTGGTGAGCAGGCGCTCGTCGTTCCAGGGTTTCGACAGGTAGTCGGCGGCGCCGGCCTTGATCAGTTCCACCGCCGCATCCAGGTGGGTCCAGGCGGTGAGCAGGATCACCGGCAGGTCCGGGTGGCGCCGGCGGATCTCGCGGAACAGCGCGACGCCTTCCTCGCCCGAGGTGGTGTCCAGGGTGAAGTTCATGTCCTGGATCACCAGGTCCACTGCCTCGCGCCCGAGGATGTCGAGTCCCTCCTCGGGCGAGGCGGCGCGCAGCGCGGCGATGTCGTGGAGCGAGAACAGGACCTCGAGCGCGATGGCGACCGCGGCGTTGTCGTCGATGATCAGAACGGTGGGCATGGCGACAAGGATACCATTGCTGTTCAGGCGCTGCGGGTGGCGGTCGCCGGCGAGATGCTGGCCGCGCGCCACGCCGGACCGTAGGCGGCCAGGATGCCGAGCGCCCAGAACACCACCGCGCCGCCCACCAGATAGTGCAGCGGCAGGCGCGCCATCTCGAGCTTCGACACCAGGAGGTGGTTCAGGCCCAGTCCTAGCAGCACCCCGCCGAACACGCCGGCGCTGGTGATCAAGACGTTCTCCGTGATGAAATAGCGCAGGATGTCGAGCTTGCGCGCGCCCAGCGCGCGGCGCACGCCGATCTGCTTGCGGCGCTGGGTGACCCACAGGCTGGCCATGCCGACGATGCCGCTGCTGGTGACCAGCAGCAGCAGCACGCTCACCACGATCAGCATCCACGACAGCGCCACGTCGGCGCGGTAGCGGTCCTTGCGGTCGTCCTCGACGGTGGTGGTGCGCAGGATCATCGGGGTGCTGGACGACTTGCGCAGCGCCTCCTCGGCTTCCTTGATGACGCGGTCGCGCTGGCCGGGTTCGGCGCGGATCGCGTACAGATTGCCGGGCTGGCCGTACAGGGTCGTGGGCATGATGACCGAGAACTCGGCGGTTTCGCCGACGTCGGCGTGGGCCGACTGCAGGCGTTCGACCACGCCGACCACCTCGAAGGACTGGGCGGCGTCGCCGATCCCGAACCAGAGTTGCTTGCCCACCGCCGGCGCGCCGGGCCACAGCTTCTCGGCCAGCGCCCTGGTGACGATGATCTGCTTGGGCAGTTCGCGGCTTGCGTTCTCGTTGATCTCGGTGATTTCGCCCGGCAGGAAATCACGCCCTTCGACCAGCTTCAGGCCGAAGGTCTTGATCAGCGAATCGCCGGAGACGTACTGCGAGGCGGGCGCGGTCTCGCGCTGCTGGCGCGGGTCGGCCGTGACGCTGGTGGTGCTGCCGCTGCGCGAGACCGGCATCTGCGACACCTTGGCGGCGGAGGCGACGCCCGGCACCGCGCGCAGCACCGCGAGCTCGCGCTTGATATTGGCCAGCATCAGCTCGGGGCCGTCGCTGCTCAGGTTGCGCACGCGGAAGTAGAAGGTCGAGGCCTCGTCCGACAGGCCGGTGGGGCGCGCGGCGACGGCGCGCCGCTCCTCGACGATGTGCAGGGCGTTGGCCAGGATCGCCAGGCTCAGGGCAACCTGCAGCGCGACCAGGATCGGGCCGGTCTTGTTGCGCAGCAGGGCGGACAGGATGGGACGGATTTCCATGATGAGTCTCCGGTATGCGTTATTGCGATTTCAGCTGGATCGCCGGCGTCACCTGGCAGGCGCGCCAGGTCGGCAGCAGGCCGGCCAGCAGGGCCGCTGCAACCGACATCAGGAAGGTCAGGGCCAGCATCTGCAGGTCCATGCGCGCGACCGCCGCCATGCCCTTGCTCTGCATGCCGATCAGGGCCAGGAAGGCGAAGGCCAGCACCAGTCCCAGCACGCCGCCGACCAGGCCGACCACGCCGGTCTCGATCAGGAACTGCTGGAACACGTCGCGGCGCGAGGCGCCGAGGGCGCGGCGGATGCCGACCTCGGAAGCGCGCACCGAGAACTTCGCCAGCAGCAGGCCGACGGTGTTCACCAGGCACAGCACCAGGAAGCCGAAGGCCAGCCAGGCCGCCAGCTTGCTGTCGTTGCCGACCACCTTCATCTCTTCCATCCACTCCATCACGTTGTACAGCATGTTCGGCGCATTGCGTTTCAGGCGGCCCAGCTTGCGCTGTTCATTGGCGTAGCTGTCGAGGAAGGACTGCACCTCGGCGCGGTCGCTGCTCGATTTCGCCTCGATCCAGAACTGCAGCCAGGTGCATTCGGAAGCCAGCAGGGCGGCCCAGCCCGGGTCGCGGCTGCCGCTGCAGCTCATGCTGCCGTTGTGGACCATCTCATGGCGGATCGCGTTGGAGAAGGGGATGAAGAATTCCTCGCCGTTGCCGAAGCGCTGGCCGCCGATCAGCTTGTAGAAGCGCGGCAGCGGCGCCCAGGTGTCGATCACGCCGACCACGGTGTAGGGCGTGCCCTTCATGCGTACCTGCTTGCCGACCGGGCTGGCGTCGCCGAACAGTTTTTCGGCGATCTCGCGGCTCAGCACCACGACGTCGGCGGCGCGCTGGTCGTCGGCCGCGCTCCACGGCTGGCCGTGCAGAAAAGGCACGTCGAACATGGCGAAGAAATCGCGCGTCGGCGCCAGACCGGTGGAGCTGAAGGCCGGGATGTCGCTGCGCGGCGGTTCGATCGCGACGCCCACGTTGTACATCACGGTGCGGCGCTCGCCGACGCCGCTTCGCAGCAGGTTGTCGGCGTCCGGGTAGCTCAGTTGCCGGTCGTTCGGGCCTTCGCTCGGAACCCAGTTCTCGGGCGAGCCGTTGTCGACCAGCGGCACGAACAGGCGGTCGCTCTTGTGCGGGATCGGGTTGGCCGACATCACGTGCAGGATGGTGAGGGTCGACACGCTGGCCGCCACGCCGATGGCCAGGGTCAGCACCATCAGCGCGGTCAGCGCCGGATTGCGGCGCAGGCTGCGCACGCCGAGAGTGAAGTAGTAGGAGAACATGACTCGCCGCTCCTTATGCCATGGCCTTGTCGACCAGGGACGGGCCCTTGCGCACCAGGTCCGAGACCTGGCCGTCGATGATGTGCACGTTGCGGTGGGTGCGCACGGCCAGTTCCGGGTCGTGGGTCACCATCAGGATAGTGGTGCCGGCCGCATTGATCTCTTCCAGCAGCTCCATCACGCCGCGCGCCATCTGCGTATCGAGGTTGCCGGTCGGTTCGTCGGCCAGCAGCAGCTTCGGGCTGCCGGCCAGCGCACGCGCGATCGCCACGCGCTGCTGCTGGCCGCCGGACAGCTCGGCCGGGTAGTGCTTCATGCGCGAGGCCAGGCCGACTTTCGACAGCGCGTCCTCGATGCGCTCCTTGCGCTCGCGCGCATTGAAGCCGCGGTAGCGCAGCGGAACGTCGACGTTGTCGAACAGGTTCAGGTCGGGGATCAGGTTGAAGCCCTGGAAGATGAAGCCCAGCTTCTCGTTGCGCAGGCGCGAACGGGCCGCGTCGTCCAGGCCCTTCACGTTGACGCCGTCGAGGACGTACTCGCCCGAGGTGAATTCCTCCAGCAGGCCGGCGATGTTCAGGAAGCTGGTCTTGCCGGAGCCGGAGGGGCCGGTGACGGTGACGAATTCGCCCGGCTTGACTTCGATCTCGAAGCCGCGCAGCGCGTGGGTCTCGATCATGTGGGTGCGGTACACCTTGCTCAGGTTGGTCATGCGCAGCATGGGATTCTCCTCGTTCGTATTGGACTTAGCGGTTGATCGACACACGGTTGGCGTTGTTGAAGGTATCGGTGCCGGCGACGACCACCTTGTCGCCGGGCTGCAGGCCGGACAGGATCTCGACGGCGGAAATGCTGGTGGCGCCCAGCTGGACCGGGGTGCGCACGGCGATGCCGTCCACCACCTTGTAGGCGAAGCGTCCGCCCTCGCTCTCCACGAACGGCCCGCGCGGCAGCATCACGACGTTGGGACGCTCCTCGATCAAGAGGCGCGCGGTCACGCGCTGGCTCTGGCGCAGGCCTTTCGGTTGTTCGCCGTCGAAGCGCACGCGCGCCAGCACCTGGTTCTTCACGACTTCCGGCGACAGCGCCGACAGCTTGCCGGTCGCTTTCCCGGACGGCAGGGTGATCTCGGCGTTCATTCCGAGGCCGATGTCGGCCACGTACGATTCCGGCACCTCGACCTCGACTTCGAGCTTGGACAGGTCGACCAGGGTCATCAGGGGCGCGTTGGCGGCGACCACCATGCGGTTCTGGACGTTCAGGGTGCCGATGAAGCCGTCGACCGGCGCGCGCACGGTGAGCTCGTCGACGCGGCGCTGGGCATTCGCCATCGACAGGCGCTGGCGTTCCAGCTCGTTGACCTTGGTTTTCAGGGCCAGCTGGACGTCGTCGCCTTCCAGGCTGGCCGCCTGCGCCGCGTGGCGGGCGCGGATCTCGGCCGAGTTCAGGGCGTCCTTGGCCTTCTGGTAGTCGATCTTGGCGATGATGCCGACCTGCGCCACGCCCTCGTAGCGCTCGAGGGTGCGCTGGGCCGACAGGCGATCGATTTCGGCGGTGTCGGCTTCCCGTTGCGCAAGCAGCTTCTGCTTGCGCGCCAGGATCTGCTGGCGCGCGACTTCGGCTTTCAGCTGCTCGTAGGTGGACACTTCGCGCTTGAGCGCATCGGTGAGGTCGGGCGACTCCAGCTCGGCCAGCACGGCGCCCTTCTTCACGGTGTCGCCGGCGGCGACCTTCAGGTTGACGGTGGACGGCGCGGTCGAATACAGGGTGGGGCTGACGGCGGCCACGACGCGGCCGTTGACCGCGGCGTCGCGCACCAGGGTGCCGCGGGTGACTTCGGCGATGCGCAGGCGGCTCTCGTTGACCGAATGCTCGCTGCTGCTCCAGGCGCCCAGCACGGCGACGGTGACGGCGACCAGGACGACCGCGCCGCCCACCCACAGGGCGCGGCGCTTGATGGTGTGGACGGGCGCCGGGGTGAGGACGGCGTCTTGTTGTGATGTATCGCGGATCATGATGTGTCCAGTAACGACGTGATGCGGTCGTTATTGCATGATCCGTGCCAGCTATTAAGTCATTGATTCATAAGGAAACGGACAGGCCGGACGAGGTGTCCGGGCTGTCCGCGTGGGGGTGTCCGACCGTTCGCGGACACGTCGGTATGCGGCTTGTCGCGACCGTTATTTAAGCGGCTTCTGCTTCTGCGCGTAGGTGCCCATCACTTCACCCTTGCCGATCACGTGGCCCTGCATCGCCTGCAGCAGCTGGTCACGGTCCGCGCCCCATGGCACGTCGAGCATCTTGTCGAGCGCATACACCTGGAAGTGGTAGTGGTGCGGCCTGTCGCCCACCGGCGGCTTCGGCCCCGTGTAGCCCATCGAGCCGCGCGTGTTGCGGCCCTGGAGCACGCCTTCCGGATCGGTCAGGCGCGGCTGCTCCTGCAGGCCCTCGGGCAGGCTGGTGACGCTGGCCGGGATGTTCCAGGCCAGCCAGTGCACGAACGGCGTCATCGGTTTCGCATCCGGGTCTTCCATCACGATGGCGTAGGACTTCGCGTTCGGCACCGCTTTCCACGTCAAGGCCGGCGAGACGCCGTCGGCGTATTCGCTGTACTTCTGGTCCATCGCGCCGCCCGCCTTGAAGCTCGGCGAGCTGACCGACAGCGTGCCCTGCGACTGGGTCTCGGCACGCTTGTTCGCCAGCGGCACGTTATTGCCCTTGTTGGCCTGCTGCTGCATCGGGCCGGCAGGCGCCATGGCGGTGAGCTTGCCCGGCTTGCCGGCGCTGTGGGCGACGCGGTAGATGACGCCGTTGGCATCGTCCGCCATCAGCAGCGAACCGTCCTTGGCCCAGGCCAGGCCCACGGGACGCGCGATGTGGGTCTTGCCGCCGTCGGTCAGGAAGCCGGTGACGAAAGGTTCGACCGACTGCGCCTGGCCGTTCGCGAAGCGCACCCGCACGATTTCGTAGCCGGATGCCTGGGCGCGGTTCCAGGAGCCGCGCATGGTCACGAACGCATCGTTCGCGTATTCGGCCGGGAAGCCGCCGCGGTAGCCGAACACCATCTGCATCGGCGCGGCGTGGGCGGTGTAGCCGACCACCATCGGCTGGCTGCGTGCTTTCCACTCTTCCTTCTTGATCTCGCCGACCGGAGTGCTCTGCGGGTAGATCTCGCCGCCGGCATAGACGTGCGGCCAGCCGTACATCTTGCCCATCTCGATCTTGTTGACCTCTTCCGGCTGCTGCTCGTCGCCGAGGAAGTCGATGCCATGATCGAAGGCCCACAATTCTCCGGTCTGCGGATGCCAGTCGAAGCCGATGGTGTTGCGCAGGCCGCTGGCCCAGATGCTGCGCTGCTGGCCGTCCGGCGACAGGCGCAGGATGGTGGCGTTTTCCGGATTGCTTTCGTTGCAGGTGTTGCAGGTGCTGCCCACGGTGAGGTAGAGCATGCCGTCCGGGCCGAAGGCGATGGTGCGGTTCGGGTGCTGGCCGGAATCCGGCAGGTCGCCGACCAGCAGTTTCAGGTCGCCCAAGCGGCCGTCCGGCTTGATGTCGGCGACGAACAGTTCCTTGACGGTGACGAGGTAGAACTTGTTGTCCTTGATCGCCATGCCGTGCGCGCCGGCGCGGTTGGCGACCTCGATCGGCGCGCCGTCGGCGCGGCCGTCGCCGTTGGCGTCCTTCAGCAGCAGCACGTCGCCCTGGTCGCGGCGGCTGACGTAGATGTCGCCGTTCGGCGCCACCGTGATGATGCGCGCGTTCTTCAGGCCGGTGGCGAAGGGCGTCACCGTGAAGCCGGCGGGCGCCTTGATGCCCCGCATGCGCTCGGGCGTGGCCTCGACCTTGTTGGGCTTGAAGATGTTGGCCGTGGCCGATGCGCGCGTGCCGTCGCCCTGCTGGGCGAAGGCCGCGCTGACCGCCAGGCCGAGTACCGCTGCTGTCGCTGCGCGTTTCATTTTGGTAACTCTCCCTCGTCATGTTATATGGATGTGAAAAGGGATCGTGCCAGAGTGTCGCGCGGCGGTATGTGGGCGAACGTACGCAGCCGGTCGCGCCGGCGGGTCAGCTCACGGCGCGGCGCTCCGGTAATAGCCCGCGCGCGCGATGGCTTCCGGCGCGTTGGCGACCTCCCAGGCGATGGCGGCGATCGCCATCGCCGAATACTGCTGGGCGGAGCGGAACGGCAGCACCTTGTCGTAGGTGTCGGCGACGGTATGGTGCACCTGGCCGTAGTCGAAGTCGGTCAGCACCGAGAAGCGTGGCGTGGGGATGCCGTGCGCGGCGAAGACGATGTCGTCGCTGCCGGTGCGTCCCGCGGCGCGCTCGCGCGGCGTGTCGTCGATGCCGGCCTCGAAGGCGAAAGCCGGGTGGACGCCGCGCAGGTCCTGCTCGACGCGGGCGAACACGCTGTTCCAGGCCGACGGGATGGTCATGCCGCTGATGGCGCCGGGACGCCCGTCGCGATTGAGCATCATGACGACGCCGGGCAGGCGGACGGCGTGCTGCCGGGCGAAGGCCGATGAACCTGTCAGGCCGTTTTCTTCGGCGGCGAAGGCGGCCAGCATGATGGTGCGGCGCGGCTTGATCCCGGCGGCGGCGAGCAGGCGCATCGCTTCCAGCATGGTGGCGACGTTGGCGCCGTTGTCGGCCGCGCCGGCGGCGCCGTCGAAGCTGTCGAGGTGGGCGCCCAGCAGGACGATCTCCTCGGGTTTTTCAGCGCCAGGGATGCGGGCCATCACGTTGTGGTAGGCGACGGGCCCCGGGTAGAACCAGTTGCGGATGTCGAATTCCAGCGTCACCGCTTCGCTTGCGGCCACGCGCCGCCTGATGTCGGCGTACTGCGATTCGGCCAGCTTGATGTCGGGCAGGTTTGGCAGGGCGTCCCAGCTGGTGGGCGCGGCGGCGCCGGAGGACAGCGGTTCTTCGCCGGCCTGGATGGTGCCCAGGGCGCCGGCCTGCTCGAGCGCGCGCATGATGGCGCGCGGCTGGTGACGGTACTCGCCATCGCGCCCGCTGCCGCTGCTCAAGCCTCCGATCAGCACCCACTTGTCCCTGAACTGCGCGGCGCGCGCCTGCGCCTCGTCCAGGGTGGCCGGGCCGATGACGGCGAGGCCGTGCTGCACGCCTCTGGTGCCGGCCGTGTAGGCGGGCGTCGCGATGCGGAGCAGCTGTTCGACCGGCGCCACCATGCGCGCCGTCCACGGACCGCGGTTGAAGCCGAGCGCCACCTGGCCTGCCTCTTCCAGCTCGGCCTCGATGCCCCATTGGCGCAGCTGGCTGCGGGTCCAGGCCGCGGCGTGGGTATAGGCGTCGCTGCCGGTCATGCGGCCGCCGAAGCGGTTGCTGAGGATGTCGAGCCATTCCATCGCACGCGGTTCGGACTGGCCGAGGGCCAGCATGCGGCGCACGGCCGGATCGGCAGCGCCGGATGCGTCCATGCCGCTGAACGACGCCGGCAGCGGATCGCGGCCGGACAGGCCGGCGAGGAAGGCGGCCAGCTGTCCCTTGTCGCGGGCGGCCAGGGCCCGGTCCAGCGCGGGCGAGGCCGGCGCCGCTTGCCGGCGCAGCAGGGTGGCGTAGGCGTGCAGCACGCCGTCCATCGCGGCGTCGTCGATGGCGGCCTGCTGCTGCGCGGATTCCGGATGGCGGATCTGGAAGGCCATCGCGCTGGCGGTGTACTGGAACCTCAGTGCGTCGCGCGCCTCCGGGTGGGCGGCGCCCTTGAGCCAGGTGTAGGCGGTGCTGCCATAGTCGATGGACAGGTCGGGGATGGCCTCGACCCAGGCTTTCAGCCAGGCGCCGTCGCGCTGCATGGCCTCGCGCGGGCGCTGCTGCGCCTCCTGCGCGATGCGCAGCACGCGCGCGCGTTCTTCCGGCGTCGACGGGCCGCGTCCGGCCTCGCCCGCGGGTTCGTTCGATGGCGCGGCAGCCGGGGCGGGCAGCAGTGCGGCGAGCGGGCGCAGGTCGCGCGCGGCGACCCGGACGCCGGTCACCGGCTTGGGTTCGTCCTCGTCGGTTTCGACCAGGCGCTGGCCAACCAGCCGGTCTCCCTGTGCCTGCAAGGTCCAGCGGATGGTAACGTCGGCGACGATGTCGCGGCCATTGCGGCCGCTGGTCACGCGCTTGCCGCCGTGGGTGAAGACCGCGCCGGCGCCAGTCAGGCGGCCTTCGACCTGGCGCGCCGACGTCACGTGTCCCCGTTCGTCGAGCCAGGAGATGGTGCCGGCCAGGCCCTTGCCGCTGCGCGTGATGGTGAAGATGCCCTGGCCCATCTCGTCGGTAGTGACGCCGTTGCTGGTGCTGGCGCCGACCGCCGTCTCGAACCGCCATTGGCCGGCCAGGGTCGATGCGGCGGGGACCTGGGCGCCGGCTGCGCCGGCGGCGAAGAGGGCGAGGCAGACGGCGGCAAGCGGGCGGGTGGAGGGCATGGGCGTCCTGGTCGGATGAAGTTGACGGAGAGACGGCAGCATAGCCACCGGCATCCTTGTCGATCTTTCCATTTCCGACGAACGGCTTTCTTGGGCGACTGGATTGCGCGCCCGGCCGATAAACGGTGCTATGCGGCTTCGCGCAGCGTCCGCGCCGCCGCCACCATGTTTTCCAGCGCCGGCAGCACCTCTTCCCAGCGCCGCGTCTTGAGCCCGCAGTCCGGATTGACCCACAGCTGCGCCGGCGGAATGCGCGCGGCCGCCTTGCGCATCAGGCCGACGATCTGCGCGCGGCTCGGGACGTTCGGCGAGTGGATGTCGTAGACGCCGGGGCCGATGCCGTTCGGGTAGCGGAAGTCGTCGAATGCGCCCAGCAGCTCCATGTCCGAGCGCGAGGTCTCGATGGTGATCACGTCGGCGTCCATGGCGGCGATGGCCGCGATGATGTCGTTGAACTCCGAGTAGCACATATGGGTGTGGATCTGGGTCGCGTCGCGCACGCCGTTGGCGGCGATGCGGAAGGACTCGACCGCCCAGTCGAGATACGTATCCCAGTGCGCACGCCGCAGCGGCAAGCCTTCGCGCAGCGCGGCTTCGTCGATCTGGATGATGCGCACGCCGGCGCGTTCCAGGTCCTGCACTTCGGCGCGGATCGCCAGGGCCAGCTGGCGGCAGGTGGCGGCGCGCGGCTGGTCGTCGCGCACGAACGACCAGTTGAGCATCGTGACCGGGCCGGTGAGCATGCCCTTCATCGGCTTCTCGGTGAGCGACTGGGCGTAGGCGGTCCACTCGACCGTCATCGGGCGCGGGCGGCGCACGTCGCCGTAGAGGATGGGCGGCTTGACGCAGCGCGAGCCGTAGGACTGCACCCAGCCGTTGGCGCTGAAGGCATAGCCTTCGAGCTGCTCGCCGAAGTACTCGACCATGTCGTTGCGCTCGGCCTCGCCGTGCACGAAGACGTCCAGGCCCAGGTCTTCCTGCGCCTTGATGCAGCGCGCGATTTCGGCCTGCATGGCGGCGCGGTAGCCTTGCGCGTCGAGTTCACCGCGCTTGAATTGCTGGCGCGCCTGGCGGATGTCAAGCGTCTGCGGGAAGGAGCCGATCGTGGTGGTGGGGTAGCTGGGCAGGTTCAGCAGCGCCGCCTGTTCGGTCAGGCGCTGGGCGTGCGGGCTGGCGCGGCGGCCCAGGTCCGGCGTGATGGCGGCGACGGCCTGCGCGACCTCCGGCGAGTGCACGCGCCTGGAGGCGCGGCGGCGGTCGACCGCGGCGGCGTTCGCCAATAGCGCTTCCTGTACCTTGACCCTGCCGTGGTCGAGAGCGCAGGCCAGCAGGCGCAGTTCTTCCAGCTTCTGCACGGCGAAGGCGAGCCAGGAGCGGATTTCGGGGTCGAGATGCGTTTCGCTTTCCAGGTCCACCGGCACGTGCAGCAGCGAGCACGATGGCGCGATCCACAGGCGCTCGCCGAGCTGGCGCGCCACCGGTTCAAGCCAGGCCAGGGTGGCGTGCAGGTCGGTCTTCCAGATGTTGCGGCCGTCGACGACGCCGAGCGACAGCACCTTGCTCTCGTCCAGCAGCGCGATCGCGGCCGCGACTTCGTCCTGCGCGTTGATGGCGTCCAGGTGCAGGCCGGCCACCGGCAGGGCGCAAGCCAGCGCCAGGTTGTCGGCCAGCGGGCCGAAATAGGTGGCCAGCAGCAGCTTGGGGCCGTGGCCTTGCAGAGCGGCGTAGGCGTCCTGGCAGGCCTGGCGCCATGCCGGATCGAGGTCGGTGACGAGGGCCGGTTCGTCGACCTGCACCCAGTCGACGCCTTCCGCTTTCAACCAGTCGAGCAGCTGGGCGTACACCGGCAGCAGGGCGGGCAGCAGCGCCAGGCGCTCGCTCGCATCCTTCGACTTGCCGAGCCAGAGATAGGTGAGGGGACCGATGATCACCGGCTTGGCGCGCACGCCCAGGTCCAGCGCTTCGCGCAGCTGCTGTTGCAACCGCGTGGTGTCGAGGGCGAAGGTGGTCGATGCGTCGAACTCGGGGACGATGTAGTGGTAGTTGGTGTCGAACCACTTGGTCATCTCGCCGGCGTGCACGCAGCCGCAGGCGCTGTCACTGGCGGCGCGGCCGCGGGCGACGCGGAAGTACTGGTCGAGCGGCGTGCCGCCGTGGCTGCGGGCGCGAGCAGGGACATTCCCGAGCAGGAAGCTCGTGTCGAGCACCTGGTCGTAGAACGAAAAATCGCCGACGGGGACCAGGTCGAGCGCGGATTGCCGGGCCCAGTGGCGGGCGCGCAGCTCGGCGGCCTGGGTTTCCAGTTCGGCTGCGGTGGCGGCGCCCTGCCAATGACGCTCGAGTGCGAATTTCAGTTCGCGGCGGGCGCCGATGCGGGGGAAGCCGAGGTTGTGCGTGATGGTCATGGCAATGGTCCTGTTGATGTTGGAGCCATGATAGGTCGGACAACCCATGAATAAAATTGATATGATTTCATATATCAATCGAATTAATTCATGCATCATGATCGAGCGTATCCACCTGCTGATCCTGCGCGAAGTAGCAAGCCGCGGTTCGCTGACCGCTGCCGCCGAAGCGCTGCACCTGACCCAGTCCGCGTTGAGCCACGCGATCCGCAAGCTGGAGGGGCAGATCGGCGTCGACGTCTGGACCCGCGACGGCCGCAGCCTGCGCCCGACTCCGGCGGGCCTGTATCTACTGGCCCTGGCCAGCCGCCTGCTGCCCCAGTTCGAGCACGCCGAGCGCCTGATGAGCCAGTACGCGCAAGGCCAGCGCGGCACCCTGCGCATCGGGATGGAGTGCGCGCCCTGCTATCAATGGCTGTTGAAGGTGGTGGCGCCCTACCTGGCGGCCTGGCCGGACGTCGACGTCGACGTCAAGCAGCGCTTCCAGTTCGGCGGCATCAAGGCGCTGGAAGAATGGGAGATCGACGTGCTGGTGACGCCCGACCCGCTGCACAAGACGGGCCTTAGCTGGGTGCCGGTATTCGACTACGAGCAGGTGCTGGTGGTGGCGCGCGACCATCCGCTGGCCGGACGCGCCTACGTCGAACCCTGCGACCTGGTGGACGAAGTCCTGATCACCTACCCGGTCGACATCGACCGCCTCGACATCTACAACATGTTCTTCCTGCCCGCCGCCTGCGCGCCGCGCCAGCGCAAGACCATCGAAACCACCGACATCCTGATGCAGATGGTCGCCAGCGGCCGCGGCGTGGCGGCGCTGCCGCGCTGGCTGGTGGAGGAGTACGGCCTGCGGATGCCGGTCGTGCCGGTGCGCCTCGGGCCGAACGGGATTCCGAAACAGATCTTCCTCGGGCGGCGCGAGGACGAGACGAAGCTCGATTATCTGGACGCGTTCGTACAGCTGGCTGGCAGCGTCGGTGACAATGCTTGAGCTTTGGGGTATGGAGCGGCTGATAAGATCGCCCGATGATCCGTTCCGCATTCGCCCGCCTGTTCGACCTCGATTCAGAACCGCCCGAGCACTTCTTCACCACGGTCGAGATCGGCCGCCTGCAAAGCGTCACCCACGACCCGCGCCGCGCGCTCGACGAGCAGACCTGGCGCGACCTGCTGCTGGAAACCTATGAGGAACGCCTGGCGCAAGGCAGCAGCATCTACGGCCGCCAGCTGCTGCACCGCCGCCTGCGCGACGGCCTGGACGATGCCGACTGCGCGGCGCTGGGCGAGCGCCTGCGCGCCCTGGCGGACGATCCGGCCCGGCTGGATGCCTTGACAACGGCGCTACGGCCGCTGCGCCATGCCGGCCTTGAGGTCGCCGGCCTGCTGTTCGAGGACACGCTGCCGCCACGGCCAGCCTGGGCCTACTTCACCTGGGTGCTGCCGTTCCTGCTGCTCGTCTCGCTCGGCCTGCTGGCCACCCAGCCGCTCGGCTGGCTCGCGACCATCGCGGCGCTGGCGCCGTTGATGGCGCTGCAGATCAGTTATCACCGCCGCCTCGAGATGTGGAAGAACACGCTGGACAGCCTGAACGCGCTGCTATCGGCGAGCGGCAAGCTGGCGCTGCTGGGCGGACCGCTGCTCGATCCCTTCGTCGCGATGCAGCGGGAAACCACGCGCCTGCACAAGCGCCTGGCGCGCTCGCTCCTGCTGCGCGCGATTCCGCTCGCCGAGCCCTATCTCAACTGGTTCGGCGCCTACAACGTGGGCCGCTACTGGAAGACCATCCGCAGCGTCGAGACGGCGCGCGGCTTCCTGCGCACGCTGTACCTGGAGGCCGCGACGCTGGAGGCCGATGTCGCGCTGGCGCGTCACTTGCGCGAGCGCGGCGGCTGGTGCTGGGCCGAGCGCGGCCCGGCGCGCCGGCTGGTGCTGGAAGAGGGCACGCATCCGCTGATGGACAAGCCCAGCGCCTTGTCCGTCACGCTGGACGGCCGCGGCGCCTTCATCTCGGGCCAGAACGCGTCGGGCAAGAGCACGTTTCTGCGCATGGTCGGCCTGAACCTGGTGGCGGCGCGCGCCTTCGGCTTCTGCTATGCGAAGTCCGCGCGCCTGCCGGCCGTGCCGGTGCGCGCCAGCATGCAGAACGAGGATTCGCTGCTGGGCGGCGAGAGTTTATATATGTCGGAACTGCGCCGCGCGCGCGAACTGCTGCAGGCCGACGTGGCCGGCGTCTGCCTGATCGACGAAGTCTTCCGCGGCACCAACCACCTGGAGTCGGTGTCGGCCGCCGGCGCAGTGCTGGAACGTTTATCCAGGCGTGACCTGGTGCTGGTGTCCTCGCACAACCTGGTACTGGCGCGCATCCTGGCAGCGGAGTTCGACCCGCTGCGCATTGACACCGGCAGCGGACGGCCAGTGCTCGCACCGGGCGTGCTGCGCGACCCGAACGGCATCGCGCTGTTGGCCACGCAAGGCTTCGGTCCCGAGATCGAGGGCAGGGCGGCGGAGGTGGCGCGCTGGCTCAGTGCCCACCTGGCCGAGCAGGCAAGCGCTACTGACGCCTGAGCGGCTTGCCGTTGGCGATCACCTCGCGGCAATCGCCCTTCATGGTCGCATCGTCGTAGTCGGTCCAGCCCCAGCTGTCGACATAGCGCTTGTGGCGCTTCAACGAAGGATGGACGAAGCTCCAGTCCAGCCGCTCGCCGGGATAGCGGATGTCCGCCATGTCCAGCACCGTGTGGAACATGTTCTCGGTCGAGAGCCGGAATGTACGGTGCTTGCGCAGCTGGTCGACCTTGTCCGGGAAGCGCTCGCCGTAGGCATCCGAATACCAGACGAAAGCCGGCACGTGGAATTCGTACTGCGTGTTATGCCCGTGGAAGGCGATCTTGCACGACTTGTCGTACAGTGTCTGGCCATGGTCCGCCACATACAAGAGCGACGACGGCAGGCTTGATTCCTTCAGCAGCCCGATCACGTTCGACAGGAACCAGTCGGTATAGAGAATCGCGCTGTCGTAGCTGTTGTTCATCTGCGGCTCGATGCGCACGTCGGTGTAGTCCGGCTTTTCAAGCGACAGCAGCGACGGCTGCCAGCGGTCGAATTCCTTCGGATAGCGGTGGCCGTAGTTCCAGTGGCTGCCCAGGGTATGCAGCACCACCAGCACCTTCTGCGCCGGATCGGCGATCGCACGCCGCAGCGGGTCCAGCAGCACCGCATCGTGGTTCGACGCATCCGAGAAGCCGCCCAGGTTCAGGAACTGGACGTCGTCCGCCTCTTTCGCGAACACCGACACCGGCGTGTCGAACTTGCCGAACGAGACCTGGTTCGAGATCCAGAAGGTCTTGAAGCCGGCTTCCTTGAACGCCGACAGGAAGGACTTCTCCGTGAAGCCATCCTTCAGGCTCTGCATCGCGGGCTTGCGCGAAATGATGACCGGCACCGACAGCCGCGTGGCCGACACCGGGGTGATCACGTCCTTCAGCATCACCAGGTTCTCTTCACGCGCGAGCAGGGGATTGGTGTCGCGGACGTAGCCGTTCAGGCTCCAGCGGTCGTAGCGCGAGGATTCGCCGATCACGACCACCACGACTTGCGGGCCATGTTCCGGCCCGGCCTGGGCAGCGCCGAAGCGAAAAGACGCGCTGCGCCGGTTCAGCTCCGCGAGATAAATGCGCTCCTTGTAGAAGTCGACGCCGCGCATCGTCAATCCGAAGGGCCAGGAGCGGGCCACGACGGCGCGTTCAACGGGGAGCGAAGGCAGGCCCAGTTTGCCGCCGAACGCCACCGCCGCGGCGCCGAGGGCGAGCACCGCCAGCACGACCCAGCGCGAGCGGTCGTCCCAATCCAGTTCGCGCGTACGCCAGGCCACCACCCAGGTCGAGCCGAACCACAGCAGCACCGCGAGCAGGACCGCACCCAGCAGCCAGGCTTTCCCGCCCAGGAATTCCAGCGCCTCGCTGGGGCTGGTCTCGGTGATGATGCCCAGGTGGTGGGTCGAAATGCCCTGGCCGTAATAGGTCAGCAGATAGAGTTCGGTCGGCAGCGCCAGGAAGGCCGGCAGCAGCAGGAGATGAAACCAGGCCGGCCGCTTGCACAGGGCCCAGACCGCGATCCAGGCGCATAGTCCGGTGCCGAGCAATTGCCAGCCATCGTCCTCCTGCGGACCCACGAGACGGGCGATGAAGGGCATGCTGGAGAGCAGCGCATAGCTCAGCAGCAGGTACAGGGTGGCGGGGCGCAGCGGACGGGACATCGACGCGGGTAATGGGCGAAATCGCCTATTATCTCGTCTTTATCGCAGGAAATGCGATCTTTTGCTGGGCTCGCCAAGCGGCCATATGCCCATTTTTGTAGCAAGCTTGCCACATCCACCACGGTAAACCGCCGTTTACCCCGACGAGGGCCTTGACGAGACGGCAAAGCGGTTGACCCTCGCCCATATCGGGTCTATACTCGCAGGTTCTCGATTTATTCTGCACGTGGTATACGCATTCGCAGCCGCTCCTTTTGTTGAGTGGCTTTCGTCGCCTCCGCTATGCGCAAGAAACCGGGACTAGGTTTCAGTCCCCGGTCCAAGACAGCATCGGCCCGGGTCATCAACGTAGTAACTTTGTTGGATTTTTGAACGATGCCAACCATCAATCAACTGATTCGCAAGCCGCGTGAAGCCGCGGTTGTGAAGAGCAAGTCGCCGGCACTGGAAAACTGCCCGCAAAAGCGCGGTGTTTGCACCCGTGTCTACACCACGACCCCGAAGAAGCCGAACTCGGCACTGCGTAAGGTCGCTAAAGTTCGCCTGACCAACGGTTTCGAAGTCATTTCGTACATCGGCGGTGAAGGCCACAACCTGCAAGAGCACAGCGTCGTCCTGATCCGCGGCGGCCGTGTGAAAGACTTGCCGGGTGTGCGTTACCACATGGTCCGCGGCGCGCTGGATACCCAGGGCGTGAAAGACCGTAAGCAAGCTCGCTCGAAGTACGGTGCGAAGCGCGCTAAAGCAGGCGCCAAGAAGTAATTCTCGGACTGTAATCCTGCGGCCCTGTCACAGACAGGTCACATTGAAAAGTTAAGTTGAGCCGGCCGGAAGGCCGAGTAAGTGAAAGATCATGAGGGTCTTTCGCGAGTGCGGATCCCGCACTCAACTGAAGATAGGAAGGAATTGAAATGCCACGTCGTCGTGAAGTACCCAAGCGCGAAATCCTGCCGGATCCAAAATTCGGCAACACCGATGTCGCCAAGTTCGTCAACGTCCTGATGCTGTCCGGTAAAAAATCGGTCGCTGAAAACATCATCTACGGTGCGTTCGAATACATCCAGTCCAAATCGGGCAAAGACCCGCTGGAAGTGTTCACGACCGCGATCAACAACGCCAAGCCGCTGGTGGAAGTCAAGTCCCGCCGTGTCGGTGGCGCCAACTATCAGGTGCCAGTGGAAGTTCGTCCGGTTCGTCGTATGGCGCTGTCCATGCGTTGGTTGCGCGAAGCCGCAAACAAGCGCAGCGAAAAATCCATGCCGCAACGCCTGGGTGGTGAACTGATGGAAGCCGCGGAAATGCGCGGCGGCGCGATGAAGCGCCGTGACGAAGTGCACCGTATGGCAGAAGCGAACAAGGCGTTCTCGCACTTCCGCTTCTAAGCATCTCGCAGTATCTGTTGTTCAGGCCGGGCGCGTTTTGATCTCAAAATGTTGCCCGGTTTTGTCCATTCAAAGATTTAGGAAAAATTATGGCACGCACTACCCCCATTGAGCGCTACCGCAACATCGGTATTTCCGCTCACATCGACGCCGGTAAAACGACCACCACCGAGCGCATCCTGTTCTACACGGGTGTGAACCACAAGATCGGTGAAGTGCACGACGGCGCCGCCACCATGGACTGGATGGAGCAGGAGCAGGAACGCGGCATTACCATTACCTCGGCAGCGACGACCTGCTTCTGGAAAGGTATGGCCAACAACTTCGAGCCGCACCGCTTCAACATCATCGATACCCCGGGCCACGTCGACTTCACCATCGAAGTGGAACGTTCGATGCGCGTGCTGGACGGCGCCTGCATGGTCTACTGCGCAGTCGGCGGCGTGCAGCCGCAGTCGGAAACCGTGTGGCGTCAGGCTAACAAGTACAAAGTCCCGCGTCTGGCCTTCGTCAACAAGATGGACCGTACCGGTGCGAACTTCTTCAAGGTGTACGAGCAGATGCGCGCCCGCCTGAAGGCCAACCCGATTCCGCTGCAGATCCCGATCGGCGCCGAAGACAACTTCAAGGGCGTGGTCGACCTGGTCAAGATGAAGGCGATCCTGTGGGATGACGCTTCGCAGGGCATGAAGTTCGACTACGTCGACGTGCCGGCCGAGCTGGTCGATTCGGCCAACGAGTGGCGCGAAAAGCTGGTCGAAACCGCCGCGGAAGCGTCGGAAGACCTGATGAACAAGTACCTGGAAGAAGGCGACCTGTCGGAAGCCGAGATCAAGAAGGCGCTGCGCGAGCGCACCATCAACGGCGAAATCGTCCCGATGATGTGCGGCACCGCATTCAAGAACAAGGGCGTGCAGGCAATGCTGGACGCGGTCATCGAATACCTGCCGTCGCCAGTGGACATCCCGCCGGTCGGTGGCACCGATGAAGACGACCAGCCGGTCACCCGCAAGGCCGACGACAGCGAGAAGTTCGCTGCG
This sequence comes from Massilia phyllostachyos, assembly GCF_021044825.1. GTDB lineage: Bacteria > Pseudomonadota > Gammaproteobacteria > Burkholderiales > Burkholderiaceae_D > Telluria > Telluria phyllostachyos. The sequence continues at coordinate 140,510 of NZ_JAJNOC010000003.1, forward strand.
CTGGCATTCAAGATCATGACCGACCCGTTCGTCGGCCAGCTGATCTTCTTCCGCGTGTACTCGGGCGTCATCAATTCGGGCGATACCGTCTACAACCCGATCAAGGGCAAGAAGGAACGCGTCGGCCGTATTCTGCAGATGCACGCGAACCAGCGCGAAGAGATCAAGGAAGTCCGCGCGGGCGACATCGCCGCAGCAGTCGGCCTGAAAGAAGCAACCACCGGCGAGACCCTGTGCGATCCGTCGGCCCCGATCATCCTCGAAAAGATGGTGTTCCCGGAGCCGGTCATCCAGCAGGCAGTCGAGCCGAAGACCAAGGCTGACCAGGAAAAGATGGGCCTGGCACTGAACCGTCTGGCTCAGGAAGACCCGTCGTTCCGCGTGCGTACCGACGAAGAGTCGGGCCAGACCATCATCGGTGGTATGGGCGAGCTGCACCTGGAAATTATCGTTGACCGCATGAAGCGTGAGTTCAACGTGGAAGCGACCGTCGGCAAGCCGCAGGTCGCCTACCGCGAAACCATCCGCAAGGCAGTCACCGACGTCGAAGGCAAGTTCGTCAAGCAGTCGGGCGGTCGCGGCCAGTACGGTCACGCTGTCCTGTCGATCGAGCCGCAAGAGCCGGGCAAGGGCTTCGAATTCGTCGACGCCATCAAGGGCGGTGTGGTTCCTCGCGAATACATCCCGGCAGTCGAGAAGGGTGTGCGCGAAACCCTGACCGCCGGCGTGCTGGCTGGTTACCCGGTGGTGGACGTGAAAGTCACCCTGACCTTCGGTTCGTACCACGACGTCGACTCGAACGAAAACGCGTTCCGCATGGCGGGCTCGATGGCGTTCAAGGACGGCTGCCGTAAGGCGAATCCGGTCATCCTCGAGCCGATGATGGCCGTGGAAGTGGAAACGCCGGAAGACTACGCCGGTTCCGTGATGGGCGACCTGTCGTCCCGCCGCGGTATGGTGCAGGGCATGGACGAAATCCCGGGCGGCGGCGGCAAGATCATCAAGGCCGAAGTCCCGCTGTCGGAAATGTTCGGTTACTCGACCTCGCTGCGTTCGGCGACCCAGGGCCGTGCGACCTACACGATGGAGTTCAAGCACTATTCGGAAGCTCCGAAGCACGTGATCGACGCGATCGTCACCGCGAAAGCCAAGTAATACAAGACCGGAGACGGGGTCCATGTGGGTCTCGTCTCCAAGCAAGCTAAAAACAAATAAACGTTTCTTTTAAAGGAAGATAGGAAATGGCAAAGGAAAAATTCGAACGGACCAAGCCGCACGTCAACGTCGGCACCATCGGTCACGTTGACCACGGCAAAACCACCCTGACGGCTGCAATCGCAACCGTTCTGTCGAAGAAGTTCGGCGGCGAAGCCAAGGCCTACGACCAGATCGACGCGGCTCCGGAAGAAAAAGCACGCGGCATCACCATCAACACCGCGCACGTCGAATACGAAACCGCGAACCGTCACTACGCGCACGTCGACTGCCCGGGCCACGCCGACTACATCAAGAACATGATTACCGGTGCTGCGCAGATGGACGGCGCGATCCTGGTGTGCTCGGCCGCTGACGGCCCGATGCCGCAGACCCGCGAGCACATCCTGCTGGCGCGTCAGGTTGGCGTTCCGTACATCATCGTGTTCCTGAACAAGTGCGACCTGGTCGACGACGCGGAACTGCTGGAACTGGTCGAAATGGAAGTGCGTGAGCTCCTGTCGAAGTACGAGTTCCCAGGCGACGACCTGCCGATCATCAAAGGTTCGGCACGTATGGCGCTGGAAGGCCAGCCGGGCGAAATGGGCGAAGAGTGCATCGAGCGCCTGGCCGAAGCCCTGGACAGCTACATCCCGACCCCGGAACGTGCCGTCGACGGCGCCTTCCTGATGCCGGTGGAAGACGTGTTCTCGATCTCGGGCCGCGGTACCGTGGTGACCGGTCGTGTCGAGCGCGGCATCATCAAGGTCGGCGAAGAGATCGAAATCGTCGGTATCATCGACACCGTGAAGACCACCTGCACCGGCGTGGAAATGTTCCGCAAGCTGCTGGACCAGGGTCAAGCTGGCGACAACGTCGGCCTGCTGCTGCGCGGCACCAAGCGTGAAGACGTCCAGCGTGGCCAGGTCCTGGCCAAGCCGGGCTCGATCAAGCCGCACACCGACTTCACCGGCGAAGTGTACGTCCTGTCGAAAGACGAAGGCGGCCGTCACACCCCGTTCTTCAACAACTACCGTCCGCAGTTCTACTTCCGTACGACTGACGTGACCGGTTCGATCGTGCTGCCGGCTGACAAAGAAATGGTCATGCCAGGCGACAACGTGTCGATCACCGTCAAGCTGATCGCTCCGATCGCGATGGAAGAAGGTCTGCGCTTCGCAATCCGCGAAGGCGGCCGTACCGTCGGCGCCGGCGTGGTGGCAAAGATCATCGCCTAATTTCGGTTAGCGAGATCCGCCCGGGGACGCCCAGCCCTTGCAAGGGCTGGGCGCTATGCGGGCACGGGACATGTCCCGTGAATTCCCCGCAACGCTCCCTCGGGCACAACAATGGGGACAGGCTTTTTCGGCCTGTCCCCATGTTTATGAAGGGGAAGGGTGATATACTCCCGCCTCTTGAGCAGTACCGAAGCACCTTTCACACATTGCCGGCGTCAAGCCGGAACGTTCTTTTAAAGGAAATAGCATGTCCGCTCCGAACCAGAAAATCCGCATCCGCCTGAAAGCGTTCGACTACAAGCTGATCGACCAGTCCGCCCTGGAAATCGTCGACACCGCCAAGCGCACCGGCGCAGTGGTCAAGGGCCCGGTCCCGCTGCCGACCCGCATCCAGCGTTTCGACATCCTGCGTTCGCCGCACGTCAACAAGACCTCGCGCGACCAGTTCGAAATCCGCACCCACCAGCGCCTGATGGACATCGTTGATCCGACCGACAAGACCGTCGATGCACTGATGAAGCTGGACCTGCCGGCTGGCGTCGACGTCGAAATCAAGCTGCAGTAATTCCATTCCCGCCGGCGGAGCGATCCGCCAGGGAAAAGAAGGCCGGGAATCCGCGAGGGTTTCCGGCCTTTGTCTTTGATGGCTTACTGAAACAGTGCGTGGAGGACCGGCGCCAGTTGGCCGCCCAGCACCACGACGGCGCCGAGCAGCAGCACGGCCAGGGCGTAGCGGCCGAGCCAGCCGACCATGGTCGGATGGCGCGACATATGCGTGAAATGCGAGCGGATGGTGGCCGAAGTGAGGCGCGTGGCATCGTCCGGCAGGTGATCGAAGTTCGACATGGGGCCTCCGTGCAAAAGCCTATTGTCGAACTCGCTGCAGCTGGGCTTTTGAGCTACCACAATAGCCGACGCAGCTTGGTGGGGAGGATTCTTACGCGGCACTTAAGCTAATAGGCGTGGCAGGCAGCTTATGCAGGCCACATTGTCCGTGCAGGGCCCACGTGGTGTAATCGACACGATCACCATCACACGCTTATCGGATGCCCCAGCTTCACATGCCACGACGGTTCGGCACTGGCCTGTCCATCGTCCTCGCCCACCTCGTCCTCGTCGCCGCACTGCTTCACCACGCGAATCGTCCCCGGCTCGAGGATACCGGTCCGGTCGAATACATGCGCTACATCGTGGTGCCGAGACCGGCCGCGCCGGTAGTGGCGGAGCGCGCGGCGCCCATTACGACCCCGCCGCTACGCCGCAGCCGCCCGGCTGCGATAAGGAGCGAGGCGCAGCCGGCCATGACAATCGTCTCCCCAGCCGAACCGGCAGCAAGGCAGGCGCCGACAGAAGTCGCAGCGCCGTCCGCCTCACCATCGCCAAAGCTCGACATGGCCGCCCTGCGCGCCGACGCCCGCCGCGCCAGCAAGGACTACGCGCCGGAGCCGTTCGAACAGGTGCGGGCCGCCGAGAGCCGGCTGGAGGCCGAGAAGAGGGATCTGGGCCGCGCCATCGCCAACACCAAGCGGCCGCCGTGCACCAAGAAGTACAGCGGCGGAGAGAAGCTCAACCTGATCGCCCTGATTCCGCTGGCGATCGACACCATCACCGATACGGGTTGCAAGTGGTGAACTCGGGCTAGTGATCTCGCAGACATATTTTGTACCGGTTTGATTAACGATCGTATCGAATGACGATGCAATTACGTATCGCTTTCGTTTGCAATCGTATCGATAATCGATACAAGCAGATCCAGGTACAATGAAGCTCCCACATCGCGTTTCACTCGCAGACGCACTTTTTACCAAGACGACCAAGGCGGTGATCGCGCGTCTGTTCACTCGACCAGAACAATCCTGGCATTTGAGAGAGCTGGCGCGTGCTGCCAACGTGTCTCCCACAATGTTAAGCAAGGAAATCACTACGCTCGCAATGGCAGGCATCGTACTGGACGAACGCGATGGAAACAGGCGACGTGTGAGAGCCAACAGCGACTGTCCAATCTTCGATGAGCTCAAGGGAATTGCGCGCAAAACAGCCGGGTTGGCTGACACGATTCAGGAAGCACTTTCCCAGATTGCGGGAATCGAATGTGCTTTTATCTTCGGATCCGTGGCACGGGGTGAAGAGAGGCCAGGGAGCGACGTCGATGTATGTGTCATCGGTTCGGCAAGAAACCGCGAAGTCATGTCAGCCATGGCAGCGATCGAAGAAACGGTCGGCCGTCCTGTGAGCTGCATCGTCTATACTTCAGACGAGATTCGGAAAAAAATTGTTGATGAAAACGCCTTCGTGTCCAGAATGCTGGCAGCGGAAAAGATTTTCGTCATAGGAGGCAAGGATGAGCTCAAGCGATCAACTCGCCAACTTGCAGAGCAGGGGACTCGTCTCTCCCTATGAGGCTGACCTGATCGAGATCAAAGCCCATATCGACGCCGCCACGAGCTACCTGACAGACGCCCAGAACAAGCATAACGGCAGCCTGACAAGGCTCATGGTCGGCAATATAGCCGGGCACACTTCTTACCGCAGCGCTCAAGATGGCGGGCTACCGGACATCTTCCGATCGGGGACATCGGGCTTTACTCTACGGTATTCTCGATGTACTTCTTCCCGGCGCATCCGGGGCAAAGGCCACCTTGTCCGCTGCACATAACGCCAGAAACAAGTCGGACTATGAAGGTGACATTGTCGATCCGACGGAAGGCATGATCGACGACCTGGTCGACGCTGTCAAAAGTGTAAAAGAAGAGGTCGACTTCAACGACAAGAAGTTCAAGGGTGCGCACGACTTGAAAAACAAGGGCAGCTGAATAAGCTGCCTTGTCAGCTCAATGTTCCACGCGTCGGCTCAGTCTTTCGAGCCCGTCTTCCACCTCAAGCCAAAACCAAAGTGCCGGTCCATCAGCTCGTGCGCGCTGGTGCCGCCCTGCTGCTGGAAGTACTCGGCCAGCTTGGTCACCACCAGGGACCCGCCGCGGTTCTCGATCAGGGCGATGGCGCACATCATCTGGTTGCCGCCGCCGTCCAGGCGCACTTCGATCGGCGCCTGCTCGGGAGCGGCGATGGTCACCACGCCGTCGGTCGCGGACCAGTTGGGCACGCCCTCGTAGATGAAGGAAAAGATCAGCGCGCGGCGGATGCCGTCGAAGCGTTCGCCGTTGATGAACAGGTTCTCGCCGCCGGCGGTCGCGCCGGTGCGGTCGTCGGCGTCGAGGCGGATGTAGGGTTCGCGCTCGAAGTCGCCCCAGGCGTTGCCGAGGGCTTGCACCAGGCCGCGGCGGCCGTCGGCCAGTTCGACCATGCAGCCGAGGTCGAGGTCGATGCCGCCGCGGCCCTTGCGGCCAGCGGTCGCGCCGCTCATCAGCTTGTCGAAGAAACCGGTCTTCGCCGGCTGCGGCGCGGCGGTGGCGGACTGGTTCCAGTTCAGGTTGACGTGGATGCGGCCGAAGCCGCGGCCGGCGCGCTTGTCGAGCGAAACCTTGTCGCCGCGTTTTTCGAGCGTGACCTTGGACAGCGAGACCTTCGGCGCAGCCGGCGCCGGAGCAGGAGCCGCTTTGGGCGCCGCCTCGGTGCCGCCGAAGTGCGCCAGCAGCGCCGACAGGCCACCATTGAATCCCTGGCCGACCGCGCCGAAGCGCCAGCTGCCGTCGCGGCGGTACAGCTCCGCGATGATGATGGCCTTTTCGTCGCCGAAGTCCGATCCCGACAGCGGGAAGCCGACGGCGCCGCCGATCTTCAAGGTGCAGCTGCCCAAGGCGCGCATGGTCTGGGCGCCGTCGATGGCGGCCACGAACACCAGCTTGGAGATCGACGCCGGCAGGGTGTCGAGGTTGACGGCGAAGCGCGATCCCGAACCCGCCAGCTCGAGGCGCACCGCGCCTTCCGGGCTGGCCAGCTGGTTGTAGAACACCATGTAGCGGTCGTCCGACAGCTTGTCCTGCGCATCCAGGCCGAAGCAGGACACGTCGACCGACATGCCGGGCGCGTGGAGGTCCACCTCGACGGTGAAGGCGTGGCCGCAGCCCAGGTCCGCCAGCTTGGCCTTCTGGCCGCGCGAAAAGGTGCTCATGTCGGTTCTCCTTCCATCGAACGGGCGCCGAAGCGGTGGGATTGCTCGACCAGGCGCTCGGCCCAGGCGCGGTGGGTGGCGACTTCGCACATGGCGTCGTCCATGCGGAACACGGCGGGGCTGGCCTCGTCGAGGATGGCGCGCGCCACCGCGAGATCCTGCGGGCGCACCTTGTAGTGCTGCTCGATCGGCGCGATCTGGGTCGGGTGGATCGCGGTCTTGCCGACCATGCCGTAGGCGAGGTCTTCGAGCACTTCCTGGTCCAGCAGCTCCGGCAGGTCGAGGTACTCGAACACCGGCGCGGTGAGCGAGAAGCCGTAGGGACGGAAGGTCGTCACCAGGCGCGCGATCACGGGGCCGAGCGGGGTGCGGTAGATCGTCATGCCGCGCGGGCGGCGCAGGCCGAGCAGGGCGAGCAGGTCGTTGCCGCCGATGCGCAGGGCCAGGATGCGATGGCGCACGCCGGGCGCCTCGAAGGCGGCGCGCAGCAGCTGCATCTCGCTGTCGCTGAACACCTCGGCCGTTTCCAGCGTCGGCATCAGGACGTGGTCGGTATCGCGCACCAGGCGGAAGTAGGTCTCGAAGTTCTGGCGCGTGACCTTGGGCAGCACGAAACCGGTGAGCTTGTCGGCGCCGGGCATGGCCAGCACGCGCGCCATGACCTCGGGATTACGGACGCGCACGAAGCGCTCGGCCGGGATCCCGGCGCGCATGTTCGCCAGTACCACCGACAGGTTGAACAGCGACCAGCTCAGCTCCCGGTCGGCGATCGCATCTTCCAGGCAGAAGATGAGCGAGCGCGCCTGCGGCAGTTTTTCACCGTTCGCGATGCTCGCCAGGCTCTTGTGATTGGCCGGCACGTACAGCGACGCGCCCAGTGATTTAGCCATCCGATGCACTCCTGATCAGGGATACTGCGTGGTAGGGCAGGCTCGGGTCGATCTCGACCGGGACCTGTTTTTCTTCGGCCAGCACTTCGAGGTGGGCCACGTCCGGCGCGCCGGATGCGCGCAGCAGCAAGAGGCGCGGCACGCGGCGCAGCAGCACGCGTGTGGCTTCGCCGATGCCGGGTTTGATGAGATTGACGTCGTTGACGCCGTAGCGCGCCATGGCGCCTTCGAGCCAGGCGCGCGAACGCTGCGCTGCCGCGTGTGCGTCGGGCTGCACCGCGGGCGGCAGTTGCGCTGCGCGCGCAATCGCCAGCGCCGTGACCTCGTCCGCGAAGCGCTGCGACTGATCGTGCGCGGCGAACTCGCCGTAATAGACGCAGCCATGGAAATCGTCCGGCCCGATGCGCTCGTCCAGCACCGTGCGGCTGACCAGCCCCGACACCGTCGCGTTCAGGATGCTGGACGGGATCAGGTAGTCGTCGCCTGAAGCGGCGCAGGCCGCCGCCCCGGCCAGGTCCGACAGCACGTACAGCCCGCTGTCGATCCGCGTACGCTCGCGCGCATTGAAGGCGGAGACCGACGACGCCAGCTCGCGCGCGATCACGCCCTTGCCGGTCCAGCCGTCCACGAACACGATCGATTCCGGCGCGTGGCCATTCGCGAGGATGTGGCGCAGCGCGGCCCCATCGATGCCGCGGTCGCGCACGATCGAGACGCAGTAGTGCACGGCCTCGCGCCCCAGCACCTCGCGCAGCAGGCGCGTCACGATCACGCCGACCGGCGTGCCGGCGCGCGCCAGCGAGACGACGGTGATCGCGCCCGGATGCCGCGCGGCGATCAGCTGCGCCAGGCGCAGGCAGTCGGCCGCCAAGCGCGCGTTGTTGGCGCGGCAGGCGTCCTCGAACACCGTCATGTAGCGCGGCGAGGGCGGCGATTCGGGCGACAGCATCTGGCTGTAGTGGCGCCGGCCGGACTGGATCAGGCGCTCCTTCTCCGCTACCTCCGTGAATTCCTGCGCGGGCAGGCGGGTCAGCAGGAAGTCGACGTCGCCGGCGCGGTAGCTGCCCGAAAAGCTCACAGCGCCTCCACGGTCAGGCGCGCCAGCTGGGTGGCGCGCGGGACGATGGCGTAGTCGCAGGCCGCCATGAAGCGCGCATCCGACCGGCTGTCGCCCATGCCGAAGGTCACGATGTCGCCGTGCTCTTCGCGCAGCAGCGCGGTGACGTGGGCCACCGCATTGGCCTTGTCCAGCGTCTTCGGCAGGATGGCCAGGTTGTTGCCGTTGCGGTGGACGCAGTACTCATCGTGGCCGTCGGCGATCCAGGGCAGCACCGCTTCCTGCTCGACCGTGGCCAGGCGTTCGTGGCGCTTGTCCGGATCCTTCACGACCAGGAAGAAGGGCGTGGCGAAATCCTCGATCATGCGCGCGCGGCCCTTGTAACCGGTGCGCGCGCAGTAGTCGTCGAGGTGGCGCGCCAGCTCCTGCAAGCCAGGCAGGGCGGCGTGCATGGCGGCGCGGCTCTGCTCGAGCCACGGCCGGTTGGCTTCACCGCCCGGTTCCAGCACCACGCCGCCGTAGTTGATGATGGCGTAGCTGTCGAAGGGCAGGTGCACGCGCTTGAGGCCATCGTGGTCGCGCGCGGTGGTCGGGATCACCGTCGTCCCGTCCTGCACGAAGGAGAGGAAGGCGCGCTGGGCGCGCGTGGTGTACGAGCAGATGCTGCCGTCCTTGTAGTAGGCGGCCGGCTCGAGCAGGTCGGCGCCGTTCAGCGGCCCGCACTTCTCGAAGGTCTGGAACAGCGTGTCGTCCAGGTCAGCGAACAGGAACTTCTTCAACGTGATCCTCGGACTGGAAGTGGAAAAGGCGCGCGTCCAGCAGGCCGGCGAGCTCGCGCAGGGCCGGATTGGACGCGGTCTCGTGGCAGACCAGCACGTGGTCGTACTGGCCGGGCGCGATATTGTAGATGAAGTTGGCGACCCCTTCGCCGTAGTTGTCGGGGAAGCGCAGGGCGTGGCTGACCGCGCCCCAGGTCAGGATCGGCGAGCGCGTGGTCGACTGCACCTTGACGTTCACGCCGCGCCGTTCCAGCGCCGCGCCGAGCAGCGTCGCCGCGTGCATGAATTCGCCGGTGCCGAGCACCGCGACCGTGGCGCCGGGCGCAAACTCCGCGGCCAGGCGTTCCGCCAGCTGCTCGGGCGCGCGCAAGGCCTGCGACAAACCGAGGCGCCCGAAGCCCGTGCTGGCGCCGCGGTCCGCATCCGGATCGAAGCGCTGCGCCGCGTCGTTCGGCGCCACGTAGTCGGACGGCTGGAAGCGGTATTCGCCGTCGACCAGCGCGCCCAAGGTCACGGGCAGGCCGAAGCGCGCCGACAGGCCGGCGGTCGCATCCGCCCCCATGAAGTTGGTGATGGTCGCCAGGTGCACCCGGTCGATGCCCGGGTTCAGGCGGCGGCAGGCATTGGTCAGGTTCAGGAAGGTGTTGCCGGTGCTGGCCTCGTCGTCCACCAGCACCAGGGTGCGGGCGCTCAGGAGCAGCGCGCGCAGGGCCGGGTCCTGCGGCATGTGCAGGAACTGGCGCGGCGCGTGGCTGTGCGCTTCTTCGAACTCGATCAGGTCGCCGCTGCCCACGCGGTAGCGCGTGGTATGCACGAACAGGGCTTCCTGCCCCGGATGCGCGCACAGCCAGGCTTCGAACACGCCCTGGCCCAGGCCGATCGCGGTTTCCGCCATGGCGATGAAGACGATTGGGCCCTCGACTGGCGGCACGGTCGCGGCGAGGCGGTCGTGGACACGCAGCATGGTCGATGGCGTGACCGGCCAGTGCTTGCCCAGCACCTTGCTCAGGAAAAGAAAGCCGCGCCTGGCGTTGGCGCGCGCGGCGAAGCCGAGCAGCGCGTCGGCTTCGAGAGCGCCTGCTCCCAGGGTCAGCTCGAGGGCGCCGGTGGGCAGCGTCACGCAGCGCCGTCCCAGGTCGCGTGGATCGGGCTGCGCGTTCATGGCAATTCCTGCGCCTCGGCCATTTCGATCACGCGCATGCCGTTGCGCACTTCCGGCACGGTCACGCTATCGAAGCCGTCGGCGAAACCCTTCAAGGCAATCCAGGGCAGGTTGGGGCCGGCCGCGCAGGCCATGCCGATCCCGCCCGACATGCGCGGGTTGATCTCGAGCAGGCGGGCGCGGCGCGCGTCGCCCTGGCCGGAGTCGCGGAACTGCACGTTATAGATGCCGTTCAGGCCGTAGTCGGCGGTCAGCCTGGCCGTGGCCTCGATCAGTTCCGGCCGCATGTCGATCTGCTGCCCGCTACCCGCCTGCGGCAGCTTGCGGCGCGCCACCGCGGCGACCAGGCGGCCATGGTCGCCGACGCAGTCGACGCTGTATTCCTGGCCGTCCAGGTATTCCATCAGCAGCATGGTGCGGAACTCGCCCAGCTCGGCCAGGCCGCGGCGCAGGTCCTGGTAGCCGATGTGGTACTCGACGCCGGCCAGCAGCAGGGCCGCGCTGCTGCGCTCCTCGTCGACCACGGCGAAGCCGATGCCGTAGATGCCGTGCGAGGGCTTGATGCATAGTTTCGCGTGGCGCGGACGCAGCTCGTCCCAGGCCGCATCGAAGCCGGCCAGGCTGTCGAAGCGGCGGAACTCGGCCACCGGCGCCTGCGGCAGCATCGTCTCGGCATAGAAGCCGGCCTTGTCGTGGATCAGCGCCAGCTTGGCGGGCGTGGCCGCACTCAGCACGCGCGTGCCGATCGCGGCGAAGCGCTCATGGTGGGCGGCAAGGGTGGAGGCGCCGCGGCCCGGCACGAAGATGTCGATGCGCTTGTCGCGGCAGAAGTCCAGGCACCAGTCGGCATAAGCCGTTGCCTCGAGCCCGGTCGGCTCGCCGTGGAACTCGTGGGCGATGCGCGCCGCCGGCATGTGGCGGTTGGGATTGCTGTGAATGAGGGTGAAACGGCCGTCGGTGTCGGCCTCGCGGATCAGTTTGAGGGCGGTGTAGACGGACGAAAAGGTCCTGTTGTACCAGACGCGCATGAAGTCTTTCGGGAGGATGAGGGCGCGCCCGCGGCAGGGGCGGGCGCGCGGGACCGGAGGACGGCGCCGTCCGGTCTGGGGGTGCTTTTGCTCAGACGTTGACGCCGAAGGAGCGCGCCAGTGGGCCGAGGCCGCCCTTGAAGCCCTGGCCGACCGCGCGGAACTTCCACTCGCCGTTATGGCGGTACAGTTCGCCGAAGATCATCGCGGTTTCGGTCGAGCTATCTTCGGACAGGTCGTAGCGCGCGATCTCGGCTTCGCCGGCGGCGTTCAGGCAGCGGATATAGGCCTTGGCGACCTGGCCGAAGCTCTGGCGGCGCGCGTCGGCATCGTGGATGGTGACGCAGAAGGAGATTTTTTCCACTTCCGGCGGCACGCGGGTCAGGTCGACGGTGAGCTTCTCGTCGTCGCCGTCGCCCTGGCCGGTGGTGTTGTCTCCGGCGTGGACCACCGAGCCGTCGCTCGACTTCAGGTTGTTGTAGAAGATGAAATCGCTGTCGCCGCGGACCTTGGCGTCGGCCTTGAGCATGAAGGCGCTGCCGTCGAGGTCGAAAGCGGCGCCGTCGGTCGAGCGCGGATCCCAGCCCAGGCCGATGATGACCTTGGTCAGGTTCGGGGCTTCCTTGCTCAGGTTGACGTTGCCGCCTTTCTGCAGACTGATTGCCATGTGCACTCCTTTTGGGTAGTCGGTAGGATGGTCCCGATGCCGCTGCAGCATCGGGAGCAAACGCCAATATAGGCGTTAATTGCTCGATTGTACACAGTGACTTGGCTGGCCCGGAAGTCACATTCGCCGCTCTCGGCGACGGGCGCCGTGATCAGCCTCATGTCACGTTCCGGTCACGATCGCAGTGGCGGGAAAGAAGGCGCCGGCACATCCGGATGTACGCACGACACATTTTCCAAAGTACAATCCGGCCTGTTATCGATTGCCAGGATTATCATGCCACCGACGCTGAGCGCGCTCACCCTCGCCGTCCTGCTCGCCGCCACGTCCGCGCCCCTGCCGGCAGCGTCCGGCTCGGCTACGCCGCTGCCGGTGGCCGCGCCGGACAGCCAGGGGATGTCCGGCGCGCGCCTGGCGCGCCTGCACGATTTCATCGGTGGCCTGGCCGCGCGCGGCGATTACCTGGGTGCGGTCACGCTGCTGGCTCGCAACGGGCGGATCGTCGACTGGCGCGCCTACGGCCACCTGGACCTCGCGCGCACCCGTCCGATGCCGCGCGACGCCATCTTCCGCATCTATTCGATGAGCAAGACCGTCACTGCGGTCGCCATGATGACCCTGATGGAGGAGGGCAGGTTCGCCCTCGACGACCCGGTCGGCAAATACCTGCCCGAACTGCGCGCGATGCGCGTGCATACCGGCGGCCCGCTCGACGCGCCGCAGAGCCGGCCCGTGGCGCGGCCGCTCACGATCCGCCACCTGCTCACCCACACCCCCGGCTTCGCCGTCTACGGCAAGGAGGGACAGCCGCTCACGCTGCTGTTCGAGCGCGCCGCGCTGGGCGAGTCGCGCGACCTGGCCGACTACGTGGCGCGCCTGGCGCCGCTGCCGCTGGCGCACGAACCCGGCGCCGAATTCCATTACGACGGCGTGCCGATCCAGGTGGCCGGTCGCCTGGTCGAAGTGCTGTCCGGGATGCCGCTGGACGTTTACCTGGAGCGCCGCATCTTCGCGCCGCTGGGCATGCGCGACACCGGCTTCGAGGTGCCGCTGGCCAAGCGCGCGCGCATCGCCGCCATGACCACCACCGGCGCCGACGGCCGGCTGGCGCCGCCGGCGCCCGGCAGCATCGCGGCCGCGGGCGAGCGCAGCAATCCCTACTTCAGCGGCGCCGGCGGCCTGTACTCGACCGCCGGCGACTACGCGCGCTTCGCCCAGATGCTGCTCGATGGCGGCAGCCTGGACGGCGTGACCATCCTGGGCCGCAAGACGGTCGACTTCATGATGCAGAACCAGCTCACCCAGCTCGACGCCGGCGTGCGCGAGTCCAGCCCCGGCGAAGGCTTCGGCCTGGGCGGCTCGGTGGTGCTGGACACCGCGCGCCGCGGCCGTCCCGGCTCGGTGGGGCAGTACGGCTGGTCGGGCGCGGCCGGCACCTACTACACGGTCGACCGCCAGGAAAAACTGGTGGCGATCCTGATGACCCAGCACCTGCCGCAAGGCCTGCCGCAGGATCCGCCACGGCTGGCCGTGCCCTTCTACAACCTCGTCTACCAGAGCCTGGTGCAAGTGAAAGGGCCGTAAATGGCGACCATGAAGCAGGTAGCGGAGCGCGCCGGGGTCTCGACCTCGACGGTCTCGCATGTGATCAACAATACCCGGGTGGTCAGCGACGACGTGCGCGAGCGCGTGACCGCCGTGATCGCCGAGATGCGCTACATCCCGAGCGCCGTCGCGCGCAGCCTCAAGAACGACCGCACGCACACGATCGGGATGATGGTCCCGAACAATTCGAACCCGTACTTCGCCGAACTGATCCAGGGGATCGAGGACGCCGCCTTCAAGGTCGGCTACAACGTCATTCTCTGCAACGCCTACGACGACCCGCGCAAGCAGGCGGCTTACCTGCGCGTGCTGATCGAAAAGCGCATCGACGGCATGATCCTGGTCGCCAGCGGCGCCGACGAGGAACTGGCGCGTTTGCTGGCGCACCAGCAGACCCCGATGGTGCTGGTCGACCGCGAAGTGGCCGGCGTCCAGGCGGACTTCGTCGAAGCCGACCACGAAACCGGCGGCTACCTGGCCACCCGCCACCTGATCGAGCTCGGTCACCGCGCGATCGCCTGCATTTCCGGTCCCCGCGACTTGCCGCCCAGCCTCGACCGCGTCAACGGCTACCGGCGCGCGCTCGCGGAGGCCGGACTCGATGCGCCGTCCGGCTACCTGGTGTACAGCAATTTCACCAGCGAAGGCGGCTACCGCGCCCTGCAGCAGCTGCTGAAATTGGGCAAGCGCCCCACCGCGGTCTTCGCCGGCAACGACCTGATGGCGATCGGCGCCCTGTGCGCGGCCAGCGAGGCCGGCCTGCGCATCCCTTCCGACCTGTCGGTGATCGGCTACGACGACATCGCCCTGGCCTCGTATTCGACGCCGCGCCTGAGCACCATGGCCCAGCCCAAGTACGACATGGGCCAGCGCATCGTCGGCATGCTGATGGAGCGCATCATGGGCAGCGCCCAGCCGCTGCGGCGCGAACTGCTGCAAACCCGGCTGGTGGCGCGCCAGTCGACCGCCGCGCCACGCTAGCGCGCCTGCGCCCACGGCGGATGATGCCGCAGGAGCCTGCCGCACCCCTGTCCTGCCCTTGTTCAATTACTTCTTGACATTGCAGTTTGGCCATTGTTCAATGTGTCAAACGATTGCGCAAACGATTGCGCGCGGCAAAAAGAAGAGTTGGAGACACATGAACAGCAAGAGCACGGGCACGCTCCCCGGCGTGCGGCCACGCATCGCCGTGGTCGGCAGCATCAATATGGACCTCGTGTTCAGGACGCCCCGCATGCCCACGGTCGGTGAGACGATCACTGGCCGGCATTTCTTCCAGACGCCAGGCGGCAAGGGCGCGAACCAGGCTGTGGCCTGCGCGCGCCAGGGCGCGACGGTGGACTTCGTCGGCGCGGTCGGCGCCGACCTGTTTGGACAGCAGGCTTTGGCAGGGCTGGCCGCGGAGGGGATCGGCACCGGGCATATCGTTTCCAGCGACGCCGCCGCCAGTGGCGTGGCCGGCATCTTCGTCGCCGATGACGGCGCCAACAGCATCGTGATCGCCCCCGGGGCCAACGACCTCCTCAGCGTGGCTCAGGTGGACGCCGCCAGCCCGGCGATCGCGGCGGCGGCCTTCCTGGTCTGCCAGCTCGAATCGCCCCTCGACAGCGTGCGCCGCGCGATCGCCATCGCGCGCGCGCACGGGGTCGGCGTGGTGTTCAATCCGGCGCCGGCGCGCGACCTCGACGACGCGCTGCTGTCCCAGGTGGACTACCTGGTGGTCAATGAAACGGAGGCCGCCCAGCTGAGCGGGATCGCGGTCGACGATCCGGAAAGCGCGGTGCGCGCCGCCGGCGCCCTGCGTGCGCGCGGCGCCGCCGTCGTGCTGCTGACCATGGGCGATCAGGGCGTGCTGGTGTCCAGCCCCGATTACACCCGTTTCATCCCGGCCGTGCAGGTGGATGCGGTCGACACCACCGCCGCCGGCGACACTTTCGTCGGCTCGCTCACGGTCGGACTGGCGCGCGGCCACGACTTGGGCGCCGCCGTCGCCGAAGCCCAGTATGCAGCGGCCCTGACCGTCACCCGGATCGGCGCCCAGAGCGCGATCCCGACGCGCGACGAAGTGATCCACCTGATGACCCAACGCCGAGGCTCGCCATGACCTGACCACCGACCGGACGCACCGACGGCCGCCGCCACGATGCGGCGTTTCGATCAAATTTCACAGCATAAAAAAATCATGACAAACGAGACAATGAAATTGAACCCCATCGCAGCGGCAGTCGGTGCGCTGCTCCTGGTCTGCGGCGCCGCCAGCGCCCAGACCACCACCCCGGCCGATCCGCAGAACGTCGCGGACGGCGCCAGCGTGGCCAGCAGCCGCGTGATCGTGACCGGCACCCGCACCGCCAAGGCGGTGGACAAGATCCCGGGCGCCGTCAACGTGATCAGCAGCGCGGAAATCGCCAATTCGCTGGCGGTGTCGGAAGACGCGACCGCGGTGCTGGCGCGCATCGTGCCCGGTTATTCGGAATCGACCCAGGCCATGAGCAACACCGGCGAGACCCTGCGCGGCCGCATCGCGCTGCGCCTGTTCGACGGCATTCCCCAGACCTCGCCGCTGCGCGAGACCAACCGCTCCGGCTCCTTCACCGACCTGGGCGTGATCGGCCGCATCGAAGTCATCAACGGTCCCTCGGCCTCGGAAGGGGTGGGCGCCGCCGGCGGCATCATCAACTACATCTCGAAGCGTCCGACCAAGATGGGCAACGAGATCACCGTCACCTCGAAAATCAATTCCCAGTTCAAGGACGACAGCGAAGGCTGGAAGCTGGGACTGGAAGTGATGCACAAGGACGATGACCTCGACCTGCTGTTCGCGACGTCGGAAGTGGACCGCGGCATCGGCTACGACGCCAACGGCCGCCGCATCGGCATGAACGCCTCCGGTTCGCTGCAGGACACCACCGGCCGCAATATCTTCGTCAAGGTCGGCCACGATTTCGGCGCCGGCAAGACCCAGCGTATCGAAGCCCAGGCCAGCAAGTTCCGCCTCGACGGCAAGGCCGGCTACGTCTACCAGGAAGGCAACCGCGCGCGCGGCCTGACCGACACCTCGGTGCCGGGCCGCCCCTTCGAGGGCATGGCCGAGTTCAACGACTTCCGCCAGTATGCGCTGAACTACACCAACTCGGAGGTGTTCGGCGGCACCCTGTCGGCCCAGGCCTACCGCGCCAGCCAGGCGATGCGCTTCGTCGCGGAAAAGGGCGGCGCCGACAAGCAGGACCCGCTGATCGCGCCGCTCGGCACCCTGACCGACCAGTCCGAGGTCAATTCGCAGAAGCGCGGCCTGCGCACCGGCTGGAGCCGCCCCGACCTGGCCGGCGTCGAAGGCCTCGAGCTGCGCGCCGGCATCGACGTGGTGCGCGACGAGACCGAACAGAAGCTGGCGCTGACCAACCGCACCTGGGTGCCGCCGATGGTCTACACCAGCACCGCGCCGTTCGCCCAGCTGTCCTGGGACGTCGGTCCGGTCACCCTGGCCGCCGGCATCCGCCGCGAAAGCGGCGAACTGTCGGTCGACAGCTACCGCACCACCTATTACAACAACCGTGTGCTGGTCGAAGGCGGCGAACTCGATTACCAGGCCAATCTGCCGAACGTCGGCGCGGTGTGGAAGATCGCGCCCGAATGGTCGGTCTACGGCTCCTACGGCAAGGGCTTCAGCCTGCCGAACGTCGGCATCCCGCTGCGCAACGTGAACAAGCCGGGCCAGACCGTGTCCGGCATCCTCGACCTGCAGGCCGTCATCGTCGACAACAAGGAGGTCGGCCTGAACTGGCGCGGCCGCCAGGGCAGCTTCGGCGTGTCGGCCTACCGCTCGTACTCCGACTTCGGGGTCTCGCTGTCGATCGACCCGCTGACCAACGACTTCATCATGCGCCGCCAGCCGGTGCGGATCGAGGGCCTGGAGCTGACCGCCGAATACATCGTGTCGCGCACCCTGCGCGCCAACGCGCTGTACTCGCGCATCCGCGGCAAGACCGTCAGCCGCGACGCCGGCCCGCTCGACACCGAGATGGGCATCGCCAACATCAACCCGGACAAGATCGGCGGCTCGCTGCTGTGGCAGTTCTCGGAGGCGGGCAATGTGCGGATCGGCTTCACCTCGCTGCAGGACCGCGAGATCAACGTCGGCAAGTCGAGCCAGGAAAAGACCAAGGGCTACACCCTGTTCGACCTGAACGGCAGCTACCGCACCCGCTACGGCGACCTGACGCTCGGCGTGGAAAACCTGTTCAACAAGTTCTACATCCTGACCAGTTCGCAGATTCCGGCTTTCCAGAACTATGCGGCGGGCCGCGGGCGTTCGGTGTCGCTCACCCACAGCATCAAGTTCTGATCCGGCGGCAAGGAAACGCATGCGCAGCAAACTGTTCGTTCCGGGATCGCGTCCCGAATTGTTCGCCAAGGCGCTGGCCGGCCAGGCCGATGCCATCTCGATCGACCTGGAAGACGCGGTGCCGCCCGAACGCAAGGAAGAGGCGCGCGCCAACGTCGCCGCCTTCCTGCGTTCGCCCGCGGCGCTGGCCAGCAGGAAGCTGATCATCGTGCGCGTCAACGGCCTCGATTCACCGTATTTCGAGGACGACGTGCGCGCCGTGGCCCAGGAGGCGCTGGGGCTGCTGAACCTGCCGAAGGCCGAATCGGCGCAGGACGTCGCCGCCTGCGCCGCCGCGCTGGCGCGCGCCGAGCAGGCCAACGGCGTGGCGCGCCCGACGCGCATCCTGGCGAATATCGAAACGCCACGCGGACTGCGGCTGGCGCACGAGATCGCCGCAGCCGACCCGCGCGTGGCCGGCCTGCAGCTCGGTTTCGCCGACCTGTTCGAAGCCCACGGGGTGGCGCGGCGCGACTCCGCCAACGTGCACGCGGCGATGTTCCGGCTGCGCATGGCGGCCGCCGAAGCCGGGGTGTTCGCCTACGACGGCGCCTTTCCCGACTTCCGCGACGCCGACGGCTTTCTTGCCGAGGCGGCGATGGCGCGCCGCCTCGGCTTCTGGGGCAAGAGCTGCATCCACCCGAACCAGGTAGCGCTCGCCAACCGGGCCTTCAGTCCGGACCAGGAGGAACTCGACCATGCGCGCCGCGTGGTCGAGGCCGCGCGCGCGGCCCAGGCCCAGGGCCTGGCCGCATTCACGGTGGACGGCAAGATGGTCGACCTGCCGTTCGTGCGGCGCGCGCAGGCGCTGCTGGCGCAGGCTCCTCAGGCTGCTCAAGCCGCGCCAACTGCTGCTTCCGAACCGGATGCGCCGCCGCGCCGGCCCTTGTCGGGCGTGCGCGTGCTCGACCTGTCCGCCTACATCGCCGGTCCCTACGGCTGCACGCTGCTGGCCGACATGGGCGCCGACGTGATCAAGGTCGAGCCGCCGGGCGGCGACAACCTGCGCAAGTACCCGTCCACGCTGGAAGCCGAGAGCCGCGCCTTCCTCGGCGTGAACCGCAGCAAACGCGGCATCGCGCTCGACCTCAAGCAGCCCGAGGGCCTGGCAGCGCTATTGACGCTGGTGGACGGCGCCGACGTCCTGGTGCACAACTTCCGTCCCGGCGTGCCGGAGCGTCTCGGGATCGGTTACCAGCAGCTGCGCGCGCGCCGGCCCGGCCTGGTCTATTGCGCCGTCACCGGCTACGGCGACGGCGGACCCATGAAGGACAACGCCGGCTACGACCAGGTGCTGCAGACCTTCACCGGCATCTGCGCGCTGCAGGGCGCGGCTGGCGGACCGCCCGAGATCGTGTACGGCTCGGTGGTCGACTACTACGCGGCGGCGCTGCTGGCCGGCGGCGTGTCGGCCGCGCTGGTCGAGCGCGGCCGCAGCGGCCAGGGACAGTACGTCGGCGTGTCGCTGCTGCGCAGCGCGCTGGCGATGCAGTCGGCGCGCTTCGTCTGGGCCGAGGGCGAGCCGCGCGCGATCGGGCGCGACATGCGTTCGGGCGGCATTACCGGCATCCATCCGGCAGGGGAGGGCTATCTCTACCTGTCGGCCAACACGCCCCACTTCTGGCGCACCCTGTGCGAACGGACCGGCTTGACCGAGCTTGCCGATGACCCGCGCTACGACAGCGTGCGCAAGCGCGCCGAGCAGGCCGAGGTGCTGGTGCCGCTGCTGCGCGGCGCGCTGGCGCTGAAAAGTGCGCGTGAATGGGAACGGGTATTCGGCGCCGACGTGCCGTGCGCCGCGGCGCGCACGGTGGAAGACATGTTCGACCATCCGCAGGTGCTGGCGGAAAACATGGTCGCCACCTTGCAGCACCCGGCGCTCGGGACTTACCGCGGCTTCGCCGAGGCGGTCCGCTTCGGCAATGCGTCGCCCGCCGCGCCCTTCGGCGCGCCCGCCTACGGCCAGCATTCGGACGAGGTGCTGGCCGCGCATGGCTACACGCCGGAAGAGATCGCGCGCCTGCGCGGACTCGGCGTGCTGGCCTGAACCACGACATGACAAGCGATTCGACGATGACGATACGATTCTGGATGGGGGCAGGCGGCGCATCGGCCCGCCTGTGGGCGCCGCTGCTCGCCGTGCTGTTTGCTTTGCTGCTTAACCTGCTTCTGGCGCTGGGCGCCGGCCCGGCCCGCGCCGACAACCTGGTCACCCTCCGCACCGCCGACCTGCCGGCGCCGCCGGGCATGACCCAGCCGCCGCGCCTGCTGGCGCTGGGCGAGCGCCTGCTGGCGCTGGACGCTTCCTCGGCCTGGCTGCTGGACGCTGGCAACAAGACCTGGCAGCGCCAGCCCGGCTGGACGCCGCCCGCCGGCGTCGTCGCCAGCGCTTCTGGTGCGGTTGGCGCCGTGCTGCTGGCGGATGCGGGCGCACTGCCGCTGCGCCTGACGCTCGATGGCGGGGTGCTGCGCAGCGCGCCGCTGCCGGCCCTGCCCCTGGCGCTGCGCGGTCCGCGCGCCGCCCTGCTGGGCGACACCCTGTACGTGGCCGGGACCGACGGCGCCGGCGCGCTGCAACTGCTGGCGCTCGAACTGAACACGCAGGGCGCGGCCTGGGCCGCCATGCCGGCCTGGCCGGGGGCCAGCGGCGCCGTCACTTCGCTGGCGGCGCAGAATACGCGCGTGGTCGCGACCCTGGCGGATCCCGCCGGCGGCGGCGAGCACCTGGTCACCTGGAACGCCAGGAAAGGCTGGCGCACCGCGGCGCGCGCGGCCGGACGGGTGCTCGACGGCGGCGTGCGCGCCACCGGCCAGGCCCACCTGCTGTACTTGCTGCAGACCGCGGCCGGGGCCGAGCTGTGGACCTACCATACGATTACCGATACCTGGGCGCGCCAGGGCGCGGCCGGCGTCGTGGGCGCACCCGGCGCGCAGCTCGCCGGGGCGGCCGGCTGGGGCGCCGGCCTGGTGTGGGCCGCCGCCGGCGCCGACGGCAAGACCGTGTTCACCACCGGCGTGCTGGAAGCCGGGCAGCGCCTCCTGCGGCCGCTCGACTGGGTCATGATCATTGCCTACCTGGTCGGCATGCTGGGCATCGGCTGGTACTACTATGCGCGCGAGAAGCGCAACTCGACCGCCGACTTCTTCGTGGGTGGACGTTCGATTCCGTTCTGGGCCGCCGGCATCAGCCTGTACGCGGCCAACACCAGCTCGATCAGCTACATCGCGATTCCCGCCAAGGCCTTCGAAACCAACTGGCAGTACATGACCAACAACCTGATCGCCGTCATCGCGCTCGGTTTCGTCGCGGTCGCCATCGTGCCACTGCTGCGCCGCCTGAACCTGATGTCGGTGTTCCACTACCTGGAGATCCGCTTCCACCCGGCGATCCGCATGCTGGCCAGCCTGATCTGCATCCTGGTGCAGATCGGCAGCCGCATGAGCGTGATCCTGCTGCTGCCTTCGCTCGCGATCGCCACCATCACCGGCATCGACGTCACCTGGAGCATCCTGATGATGGGCGGCTTCACCATCGTCTATACCGCGATGGGCGGCATGAAGGCGGTGGTCTGGACCGACTTCGTGCAGCTGATCGTGAAGATGGGGGGCGCGCTGTTCGCGATCGGCTTCATCATCTGGAAGCTGGACGGCGGCGTAATGGAGTTCGTGCAGACCTCGATGGCCGAGGACAAGACCAGGCTGTTCGACTTCAGCTGGGACCTGACCCAGCCGACCGTATGGGGCTTCATCTTCCTGGTCATCTTCGACGTCGTGCTGACCTTCCCGAAAGACCAGGTGCTGATGCAGCGCGCGCTGTCGACCAGGTCGGCGCCGGAGGCGACCCGCTCGATCATCACCTTCGCCCTGATCTCGATCCCCGGCGGCTTCATCTTCTACACCATCGGCACCGCGCTGTTCGCCTTCTACAAGAGCAATCCGGAGCGCATGAACCCGGCGCTGTCGATCGACGCCACCTTCCCCCTGTTCATCGCCGCCGAACTGCCGGTCGGGATCACCGGCCTGATCATCGCCGGCATCCTGGCGGCCGCGATGGCGACCTTGTCCGGCATCATGAACAGCGTCGCGACCCTGGCCTCGGTCGACTTCTACGAGAAGATGGTGAAGAATCCGACGCCGAAGAAGAGCGTGCTGTTCGCCGAAGTGGCGACCGTGGTCACCGGCCTGATCGGGATCGCTGCGGCGCTGTGGCTGTCGCGTTTCAATTCGCATTCGCTGTTCGACGTCTCGATCGAGCTGGCCGGCCTGCTCGGCGGCGGCTTCGCCGGCGCCTATACCCTGGGCATGTTCACCCGCCGCGCCAACTGGCAGGGCGTGGCCCTGGGCATCGCCGGCAGCACCTGCCTGACCACCTATGCCTGGTCGGTCAAGCTGGTCCATCCCTACTTCTACCTGCCGGTCTCGATCATGCTGTGCATCGGCATCGGTTACCTGGCCAGCTTCCTGTTCCCTGCGCCCCGGCAGTCGCTGGCGGGCCTCACCATCTACGCCGACAAGTAAGGCGGATCACCACTTTGCATACCATGCCCACATCCAAAGAGCCGAAGTTCTACGATACCCCGCTGCCGCACACCATTCCCGCCCACCTGCCGCTGCCGGGCAAGTCGCCGGATTGGCCCTTCCTCACCATCGGCAAGTGGAAGATCGAGGTCAACAACTACGCCGAGAGCTGGCGCGAACAGCTGGCGATCTGGCGCACCGAGCACAAGATCCGGATGGGCTACAGCGACGCCGAGTACCGCCATCCGAAGCTGCAGTGGGCGCAGAAGAATATCGTGCACACCCAGATGATGGTCGAGGACCGCTATTTCTACGACCCGCACACGCGCCGCTACACGGTCGACCGCTACCTCGACGACCTCGAGCAGCGTTACGGCGGCATCGACAGCGTGCTGGTCTGGTATATCTATCCGAACATCGGGATCGACAACCGCAACCAGACCCAGCTCGCCCACGACATGCCGGGCGGCCTGGAAGGATTGACGGGCGCGGTGCGGGATTTCCAGCGTCGCGGCGTCAAGGTGTTCCTGCCCACCATGCCATGGGATAACGGCACCCACGACCAGGGCCAGAGCGACTGGGACGCGGTTACCGCACTGGCGCTGGCGGTCGGCGCCGACGGCGTCAACGGCGACACCTATAACGGCGTGCCGGGCGCCTTCCGCGCCGCCGCCGACGCCGCCGGCATGAAACTGGTGTTCCAGCCCGAAGGCTCGCTCACCTCCGACGAAATGCTGCAGTGGAACCACCAGACCTGGGGCAAGGCGTCGACCGAGATCATCCCGGCGGTCAGCAAGGTGAAGTGGCTCGAGTCGCGCCACATGGTCAACCTCGAGAACCGCTGGTGCCGCGACCGCACCGACGACTTCCAGTACATGTTCTTCAACGCGATCGGCTACACCAGCTGGGAAAACGTGTGGGGCATCTGGAACGGCTTCACGGCGCGCGACGGCGAAACGCTGCGCCGCCTGGCCACCATCCTGCGCACCTTCCACCGCCAGGCGGTCAGCCCGGACTGGCAGCCGTACGCGATGGCGCTGCAGCAGAACGTCTTCGCGAGCATGTTCCCGGCCGGCGGCGTGACCCTGTGGACGGTGGTGAACCGCAACGAGTACGAGGTCGGCGGCGAGCAGCTCACCGTGGATCACGCGCCGGGCCGCCGCTACTACGACCTGTGGAGCGGCGTGCCGATCGAGCCGCTGGTCGAAGGGCAGGGCCTCGAGACCACCGCCACCTTCGCCTTCACCATCGAGACGCGCGGCTATGGCGCGCTGCTGGGGGTGGACGCCGGCGCGGCATGCGACGGCCTGGACGAGGTGCTGGCGACCATGCGCGACTTCGCCGCCAGGCCGCTGCAATCCTTTTCGGGCGCCTGGACCCCGCTGCCGCAGCAGCTGGTCGACAGCGGCGCCACGGCGCCGCGCGCCGAGGCGCCCGCGGGCATGGTGGCGATTCCGGGCGGCGTCTTCAATTTCGAGGTGACCGGCATCGAGGTCGAGGGCTATACCTGGGCCGGCATGGACTTCCAGTATCCCTGGGAGAGCACGGCGCGCCGTGCGCACCGCCATCGCATGAGCATCGCCCCCTTCCACATCGACCGCTATCCGGTGACGAACGCCGAATTCAAGCGCTTCCTGGACGCCAGCGGCTACTGGCCCGAGGACGACCACAACTTCCTGCGCGACTGGATCGACGGCGCACCGCGCGCCGGCTGGGACAACAAGCCGGTGACCTGGGTCGGCCTGGAAGACGCCCGCGCCTACGCCGCCTGGGCCGGCAAGCGCCTGCCGCGCGAGTGGGAATGGCAGTATGCCGCGCAGGGGCTCGACGGCCGCATCTACCCCTGGGGCAATACGTGGAAAGCGGAAGCCGCGCCCGCCGTGTTCACCGGCCGCGAGCTGCCGCCGCCGGCCGACGTCGACGCCCATCCCGCGGGCGCCAGCCCCTTCGGCGTGATGGACCTGGTCGGCAATGTCTGGCAGTGGACCGACGAATACGTCGACGAGCACACCCGCGCGGCCTGCCTGCGCGGCGGCAGCTTCTACGAGCCGCAGACCTCGCACTGGTACTTCCCGCAGGCGCGCCGGCTCGACCAGCACGGCAAGTACCTCTTGATGGCGCCATGCAAGGACCGTTCGGCCTTGCTCGGCTTCCGCTGCGTGATGGACGCCGCATGACGACGGAACCCGACCTGTTTGTCCTGTCCGCCTTGCCAGGGCCCGGGCGGGTGCGCCTGGGCGGGCTGCTGGGGGAGGCACTGGACGCCAACCTGGCCGGCCGCCTGTCGCACTTCATCGCCGACGAGACCAGCCCCGCGATCGCGCTGTTCGGCCAGGCCCACAAATGCTGCAACCATGAGGGCGACTGGTATGGCGAACATGCAGGCAAGTGGCTGGCCGCCGCCGCCCGTGCCGCCGCGCGCAGCGGCGACGCCGCCTTTGGCGCGCAGGTGCGGCGGGTCGCCGACTACCTGGTCGCCCAGCAGGAAGCCGACGGCTATCTCGGCACCTACGCGCCCGAGCGCCGCTTCACGGTACCGCAAGGACCGGCGCCGCGCAGCTGGGACGGCGCCCCCGCCAAGCGCACCTGGGACGTCTGGACCCACAGCTATCTGGTGCTGGGGATGATCGAAGCCTGGCGCTGCCTCGGCGAACAACGCTACCTGGACTGCGCGCGCCGCATCGGCGACCTGTGCCTGCACGCGCTGACCGAGGGCGGCATCGACGTCACTACCCAGGGCAACCACTTCGGCATGTCGGCCACCGTGCTGCTCGATCCGGCCGCCGAACTGTACCTGGCGACCGGCGAGGAGCGCTACCTGGCGCTGGCGCGCCGCGTGCTGGAGCAGGCCAACGCCCGGCCCGAACTGAACCTGCTGCCGCAGGCCCTGGCCGGCGTGGACGCCGCCGAGATCGCGACCGGCAAGGCCTACCAGCTGTGCTGGAACATGGTCGGCGTGGCCAAGCTGTACCGCGCCACCGGCGAGCCGGCGCTGCTGGAGGCGGTGCGCAAGGTCTGGGACAGCATTCGCGGCCACCACCTCAGCCTGGGCGGCGGACCGTGGGGAGGGGTTGCGCACCGCTCGCGCGAAGTGTTCAACCACCGCGGCGTGTTCAGCCCCTACGGCTACGTCGAGACCTGCTCGACCTTTTCCTGGATCCAGCTGAACCGCGAACTGCTGGCGATCACCGGCGAAGCCCGCTACGCCGAGGAGATCGAGCGCGCCGCCTACAACGACCTGCTGGGCGCACAGGCCCCGAACGGCGAGGACTGGTGCTACTACATCTACCCGAACGGAAAGCGCGTCCACACCACCTACTGGCGCTGCTGCAAGTCGAGCGGATCGATGGCGCTGGAAGAGCTGCCCGGCGTGGCCTGGACGGTGCGCGGCCGTGACGAAATCAGGGTCAACCTCTACGGACCGGGCGAGGCCAGGCTGGCGCTGCCGGCGGCCGGGGAGGTTGGACTGCGCCAGGACACCGCCTATCCTTTCGAAGGCGCGGTGCGCATCACGCTGGCGCTGGAACGACCTGCGCACTTCGTCCTCGCGCTGCGCTCGCCCTCCTGGGCCGGGCTGGTGCGCGCCACCGTGAATGGCGTAGGGGCGAGCGCAGCCGATGCGTTCGCGGCCGGTGGATGGATCCGCATCGAACGCGAATGGCAGGACGGCGACGTGGTCACCCTGGCGCTGCCGATGCGGCCGGTGCTGCACGCCCGGGTCAGCCAGAACACCCAGGAATCGCTGGCGCCCGACGGCTCGCCGGTGGCCCAGCAAGTGATGCGCTACGATTACGTGGCGATCACGCGCGGGCCGCTGGTCTACGCAACCAGCCTGATCGATGGGTTCAAGACCGAGGAGACGCTGCGCCTGCCGGAGGACCCGCAAGCCATGCTCGAAACGGCGCCGCCGCCCGAAGGCTACCGCGGGCCTGCGGTGCGCATGCACCTCGGCTACCGTGCGCCGCTCACCTTCCTGCCATATTTCGAAGCCGGAGGCCGCCAGGATGGCACGTGGCGCCTTACCTGGATGCAGGTGGCGCCGAACCTGGCTTGACTCGCCGCCAGCCGCGGACCCTGCCACGGCTTCCTTTCCGTTTCGCCCCGCGCGCGGTAATGGCCCGGGGCGTTTTTTTTGCCTGCCCATGCAGTGCACGCATGCCTGAGAATTTTCTAATACAGAAAACAACTAATATAATTTTCTGATTGTTTAATATTCGGAAAATAATGTAGTATTTTGAAAAAAGAGAGGTTTGACCGCGATCCCATTACCAGGAGTGCATCATGTACCGAAGCGTTCTGCAGCCGTCGAATACCGTGCCCGTAGCAAACGATCTCGCGCTCGCACAGCGCGGTCTTCCCCGCCGCAAGGCCCTATCCCTCGCCGTCGCCTCTCTTCTCTCGCTGGCCTGCGCCCAGGCCGCGGCCCAGGCCGGGCAGGGCGCCGATGCGGCGTCCAGCCCCGCCGCCGACGCCAGCGACCGCACCGAAGTCGTCACCGTGACCGCCACCCGGCGCCGCGAGCCGATCCGCGACGTGCCGCTGCGCGTCGAGACCATCTCCACGGAAGCACTCGAGCGTTCCGGCGCCGCATCGCTGACCGACTACGTCGGCTCGCTGCCGGGCGTGCACGTGGAGAGCGACGGCGGCCCGGGACGCGGCCAGGTCAACATCCGCGGCGTCGGCGTCGGCGGCCTGAGCGCGCCGACGGTCGGCATCTATATCGACGACGTGGCCTTCGGTTCCAGCACCGGCTTCGTCGGCGAGGCGGTGTCCTCGCTCGACCTGTCGCTGCTCGACCTGCATCACGTGGAACTGCTGCGCGGCCCGCAAGGCACGCTGTACGGCGCCGGCGCCATGGGCGGCCTGCTCAAGTACGTGACCAACGACCCCGATCCGAGCGGCCTGTCGGGCAAGGCCGGCGTGGCGGTGCGCCAGAGCCGCAAGGGGGCGCTGGGCCACACCGAGCACGCGGTGATCAATGCGCCGCTGAGCGAGGGCGTGGCGGCGCTGCGGGTGGCCGCCTTCAACGAGCATGACGGCGGCTTCCTGCGCGCGGTCGGCCCGGCGGCGGGCAAGCACGTCAACGACGGCGACACGCGTGGCATGCGCCTGTCGGTGCTGCTCGACCCGAGCTCCAAATTGCGCATGCGCCTGACCGCCACCCAGCAGGACATCGAGCGCGACGGCACCGTCATCGCCCAGTACGACGCCCGCACCGGCCAGCCCCTGCACGGCGACCTGACCCAGTTCCTGTACCGTCCCGAACCCTATTCGATCAGGACCGGGGTCCTGTCCGGCACCGTCGAATACGAGATGGGCTGGGCGCGCCTGAACGTGATCGCTTCCAGCCAGCGCTTCAAGGCCAAGACGGCGCTCGACGCCACCGACATCGTCGGCGGCGAAGGGCTGAACTTCGCGGGCCTCGACAACGATACCAAGCTGCGCAAGCGCAGCGCCGAGGTGCGGCTGACCTCGAGCCGCGGCCCGATCGAATGGCTGGCCGGCTACTACCATACCAAGGAAACCGGCAGCCGCTACCAGCGCCTGTTCGCCCAGCTGCCGGACAATTCGGAGATGGACTTCGTCACTTCCGGCCAGCCCTCGACCTTCCAGGAAAACGCCGTCTACGGCGACATCACCTGGAACCCGTCGGCCGAATGGTCGGTCACGGTGGGTGCGCGCAATGCCAGGAACCGCCAGCTCTACGGCACCGTCACCAACGGCGTGAAGGACTTCGAATCGGGCGGCAAGGAAGGCTCGAAGACCTACCTGGCCACGGTGCGCTATTCGATCGACAAGACCAGCAGCGTCTACTTCCGCGCCGCCAGCGGCTACCGTCCGGGCGGCCCGAACCCGCCGGCGCTCGACCAGGACGGCTCGGTGGTGCCTGGCGCGCCGCTGACCTTCGATGCGGACGAGCTGTGGAGCTACGAGGTCGGCTACAAGGCGGACCTGATGGACCGCCGCCTGTTCCTGGAGCTGGCCCTGTTCGACATCCGCTGGGACAAGCTGCAGCAGCCGGTCGCCTTTGGCGTCACCACCCTCA
The DNA here is from genome assembly GCF_021044825.1 of Massilia phyllostachyos. Taxonomy (GTDB): domain Bacteria; phylum Pseudomonadota; class Gammaproteobacteria; order Burkholderiales; family Burkholderiaceae_D; genus Telluria; species Telluria phyllostachyos. The sequence continues at coordinate 169,150 of NZ_JAJNOC010000003.1, forward strand.
CCGGCAACGCCGGCAAGGCCGAATCGAAGGGCCTGGAGCTGGCCCTGCGCTACAAGGTCAACGATGACTTCAGCGTGGACGGCAGCCTGGCCTGGACCGACGCCAAGCTGACGGAAGATGCGCCGGCCCTGGGCCAGTCGGGGGCGCGCCTGCCGAATACGGCCAAGGTATCGGCCTCGATCAACGCCAGATACGACTTCGACCTCGCCGGCAAGCGCGCCTGGGCGGGGGCGGGCGTGCGCCGCGTCGGCCAGCGCAATGCCGGTTTCGATTCGCCGCAGACTTCGATTCCCTATTTCAGCGTGCCGGGCTACACCCTGGTCGATGCGCAGCTGGGCGTGGACGTCGACGGCTGGGAGGTCGGGGCGTTCGTGCGCAACCTGACCGACAAGCGCGCCCTGAGCGGCGCCGACACCGCGCTGACCGCCTTCGGCGGCCCGCTGCGCGCCACGCCGGTGCAGCCGCGCACCGTCGGCCTGAGCGTGGCGAGGGCCTTCTGATGCGGCGCGCCTCCTTTGCCGCCTGGCTGTCCGCACTGGCCCTGGCGGCAGGCAGCGCCATGGCCCAGGCGCCGCAACAGCCTTCCGTTCCCGCCGCACCCAAGGCGCAAGCCCCGGCGGCCGTCTCCGGCGAAGTACCGGTCACGCCCGAAGCGAAGTCCGCCGCGCCGGCCTTGACCGCCGCCGACGTCGAGACCTGGCTGGACGGCATGATGCCGAGCGCCCTGCGCATCGCCGGCGTGCCCGGCGCGGTGGTCGTCATCGTCAAGGACGGCCAGCCCTTGCTGCAGAAGGGCTACGGCTATGCCGACTGGGACAAGTCGCAGCCGGTCGACCCGAACCGCACCCTGTTCCGCCCCGGCTCGATCTCCAAACTGTTTACCTGGACCGCGGTGATGCAGCTGGTCGAGCAGGGCAAGCTCGATCTCGACACCGACGTCAACCGCTACCTCGACTTCACCGTCCCGGGCCGCAACGGCAAGGCGCTGACCCTGCGCCACATCCTGACCCACACCACCGGACTGGAGGAAGCGGGGCGCGCCCTGATCGTCTACGGCGAGCACGGCTCGGACAACACGCAAGTCCTGAAGAACTACATCCCGCCCTACCTGTACGACCCCGGCACCACCCAGGGCTACTCGAACTGGGCCACTGGCCTGGCCGGCTACATCGTCCAGCGCACCAGCGGCCTGTCGTTCGACGAGTACATCGAGCAGCGCATCTTCGCGCCGCTGAAGATGACGCAATCGAGCTTCCGCCAGCCCTTGCCGAAAGCCTTGCGCGGCCAGATGTCGCAGGGTTACATCAGCGTCGACGAAGAACCGAAGGGCTACGAGGTCGTCAGCCTGCCGCCAGCCGGCAGCCTGGCCTCGCCCGGCTCGGACATGGCGCGCTTCATGCTGGCCTACCTGAACGGCGGCGAGCTCGATGGGCAACGCATCCTGAAACCGGAAACGGTGAAGCTGATGCATACCCGGATCACGCGCGGCATGCCGGACCTGAACGGCATCGGCCTCGGTTTCTACCAGCAGGACATCAATGGCCACCGTTCGGTCGGCCACGGCGGCGACACCATCCTGTTCCACTCCGACCTGATGCTGCTGGTCGACGACGGCATCGGCATCTACGTGTCGGTGAACTCGCCGGGCCGCAACGACCTGGGCAAGTGGCTGCGCGAGCGCCTGTACCACGGCTTCGCCGACCGCTACCTGCCCGATACCCGTCCGGCCGTGGCGTCCACGGTGGACCAGGCCACCGCCGAAGCCCATGCGAAGCTGATGGCCGGCGCCTACCGCAACAGCCGGCGCGAGGATTCGACCTTCTTCTCGATCCTGCAGCTGATCAGCCCCTTGAAAGTCGAGGCGGTCGAGGGCGGGCGCGTCGCGATCACGGTGGGCGGCAGCCGCAGCGTGTTCCGCGAAGTGAAGCCCTTCCTGTGGGAGGAAATCAACGGCAAGCGCCGCCTGCAGGCGATCGCCGAGAACGGCGTCGTCAAGCGCTGGGGTCTGGAGCCGTATGTGTTCGCCTTCATCTTCGAACCGGTGCCCTTCATGGCGAGCGGCACGATGCTGACGCTGCTGCTGGCGTCCCTGGTGGTGATCCTGGGCACGGTGCTGGCCTGGCCGGTCGTGGCGCGCCTGCGCCGCCGCCATGGCCTGATTCCGCCCCTGCGTTCGCTCACCTGGCTGCGCCTGGCGTGCTGCCTGGCGCTGGTCAGCGTGCTGCTGTGGGCAGGCGTCTTCGTCAAGATGGACAACAGCGACCCGGGCACCCTGCTGGCCCTGGCCCAGCTGAGCAGCTGGCTGGCCTTCCTCGGCGGCCTGGGCGTGGCGCTGTGGCATGCGCGCACGGTGTTCGCCGCCGGCGGCCGCAGGACGGTGCTGGTGCTGCCCGTGCTGTGGGTGCTGTGCTTCCTGGTCCTGACGGCGGTGGGCTTCGCCCATCATCTGCTGAGCTTCAACCCCAACTACTGATCCGCGAGGCGTTCGATGAAAGTGCGTACCCATTTCCTGTCCCTCCTCGCGGCCGCCACCCTCGGCCTGGCGCCGGCCCTGGCCGGCGCCCAGGGGCAGAAGTCGCCGGCCGACCTCGCGCCGACTCCCAAGCAGCAGCTGGCGCCGAAGGAAAAGGCCGAGGCGGTGCTGGACAAGAGCCGGGCCGCCGATCCGCAGGTGCCGGAAGCGCCGCGCGCGGCCGCCAATGGCAATGGCGCGGCCGGCGCGCACGCCCTGGAGGCCGCCGATCTCGAGGCCTGGCTGGACGGCCGCGTGCCGTATTCCTTGAAGAGCGGCGAGATCGCCGGGATGGTGATCAGCGTGGTCAAGGATGGCAAGGTCCTGCTGCAGAAGGGCTACGGCCTGGCCGACGTCGAGGCCAAGGTGCCGATGGACCCGGCCACCACCCTGGTGCGCCTGGGCTCGACGTCGAAACCCTTCACCTGGACCGCCGTCATGCAGCTGGTCCAGCAAGGTAGAATCGACCTCGATCGCAACGTCAACGACTACATCGACTTCAAGATCGAGGAAGCCTACGGCAAGCCGATCACCATGCGCGACCTGATGAACCACCGCGCCGGCTTCGAGGAAGGCTTGAAGGACCTGCTGGGCTACGATCCGAAGCGGGCCCAGACCACCGAGCGCTACCTGAAGGAACATCCGCGTCCGATGCTGTGGGCGCCGGGCGAGGCGCCGGGCTATTCGAACTATGGCGTGGCGCTGGCCGGCTACATCGTGCAGCGGGTCTCCGGCATGCCGTTCGAGACCTATGTCGAGCAGCACATCCTCAAGCCGCTCGGCATGAACCACTCGACCTTCGTGCAGCCGGTGCCGCAAGGCTTCCCGGGCTTCCTCTCGAAAGGCTACAACACCACGCAGGAGCCGCCGTCGCCCTTCGAGCTGGTGATCACGGCGCCGGCCGGCTCGTTCACCTCGACCGCCAGCGACATGACGCGCTTCATGCTGGCCCACCTGGGGCAGGGCAGCGTCGACGGCGTGAGCATCCTGGATGCCGCGACCACGGCGCGCATGCACAGCCCCAGCTACACCCACCAGGGCCTGCCCGGCTTCGGCACCATGGCGCACGGCTTCTTCCACGTGCAGCAGAACGGGCGCCTCGTGATCGGCCACGGCGGCGACACCATCGTCTACCACACCGAGATGAACCTGCTGCCCCAGGAAGGCGTCGGCATCTTCTTCACCTATAACAGCCGCGGCAAGGACAGCGCCGTGTATGGCGCGCGCAAGGAGCTGATGGACGGCTTCATGGACCGCTACTTCCCGGCCCCCGCCGCGGCGGAACCGCCGACCCTGGCCACGGCGCAGGCGGACGCGCAAAAGATCGCCGGCCGCTACCAGAGCTCGCGCCGGGTCGACCACGGCTTCCTGCGCTTCTTCTACCTGCTGCAGCAGACCGTCATCACCGCCAACCCGGACGGCACCATCGCCGTGCCGGATGGCCTGGGCGAGATGGGCACCTACCGCGAAGTCGGGCCGCAACTGTGGCGCAAGGTCGGCGGCGCCCAGATGATGGCGCTGCGGGAGATCAATGGCGTCAAGACCGTGATCGACAGCGACAATCCGGTGGCGGTGCTGCAGGAAGCGAGTTTCCTGAACTCGGCGCCGCTCAACGTCAGCATCCTGCTGCTCTCCTTTTTGATCCTGGCAACGAGCCTGGTGGCCTGGCCGGTGGGCAGCCTGCTGCGCCGCGCCGACCGCGCCACCAGCGGCGCCTCGCCGGAACTGGCGCGCCTGCGGCGCTTGCAGCGCTGGGCGGTGCTGGTGTCGCTGGTCTACATCGCGGCCTGGTTCATCCTCATCAAGCCGATCCTGAGCACCGACGTCGCGGTCTACCACAGCGGCATCGACTGGGTCGTCGGCCTGCTGGAAGCGAGCGGCCTGCTGGCGATCGGCGCGGCGGTGGTGGGCGTGTGGGTGGCGTGGCGCATGCGCCGCCTCGATGCTTCGCGCCTGACCCGCGTATGGTCGGTGCTGGTGGCGCTCGGCCTGGTGGGCGTGGTCTGGCTCGGCCTGTCCGGCCACCTGATCACCTGGAACCTGAACTACTGATATGCGCCTCTTCGTCGCCCATCTGGCCACCGAGACCAATACCTTTGCCGCGGCGCCGACCGGGCTGGGCGACTTCGAGGAGATCGGCATCCACCACGGCGATGCCAGCGTCCGGGATCCGGAAGGCGTGGGCGCATTCATTCGCTACTTGCGTGGCCTGATAGACGCCGACGGCGGGGAACTGGTGGAGAGCCTGTCCACGCTGGCCCAGCCGGGCGGGCGCACCGTGCGCCATGTGTACGAGGCGATGCGCGACGAGATCCTGGCGGACCTGCGCGCGGCGCTGCCGGTCGACGCGGTGCAGCTGCTGCTGCACGGCGCCATGGCGGCGGAGGGCGTCGACGATTGCGAGGGTGACCTGGCCGCGCACATCCGCGAGATTGTCGGCCCCGGCGTGCCGATCGGGCTCGAACTCGACCTGCACTGCCATTTCACGGAGCGGATGCGCACGGCCGCCGACGTCATCATCGCTTTCAAAGAGTATCCTCACACCGACACTGACGAACGCGGCGCGGAGCTGTACCGGATCCTGAAGGACGCTGCGTTGGGCAAGGTGCGCCCGGTCACCGCCGTCTTCGATTGCAAAATGGTCGGTCTGTGGCACACGACCCGCGAGCCGATGCAGGGATTTGTCCGGCGCATGCAGGCGATCGAACGCGCGCCGGGCGTGCTGTCGGTCTCGCTCGGCCATGGCTTCCCCTGGGGCGACGTGCCGGAGGCGGGAGCCAAGCTGTGGGTCGTCACCGACAATGACCCGGCGCTGGCGCAGACGCTGGCGCAGCAGCTGGGACGGGAATTCTGGGCGCTGCGCGAGCGCATCGGCCCGGAGGCCTGCAGCATCGACGCGGCGCTCGACGCGGCCTTCGAATCCGGCGCCGGCGGAGCGGATGCGCATGGACCGGCGGTGCTGGCCGACGTTGCCGACAACCCCGGCGGCGGCGCGGCCGGCGACAGCACTTTCATCCTGCGCCGCCTGGTCGAGCGCCGGGTCGCGAACAGCGTCGTCGGCGCGATCTGGGACCTGGGCGCGATCCACGTCTGCAAGGGCGCGGGCGTGGGCGCCCAGCTGGACCTGCGCATCGGCGGCAAGTGCGGGCCGGCCTCCGGCCAGCCGCTCGACCTGCGCGTGACCGTGCGCGCCATCGTCCCGAATCATTCGCAGAGTGCGCTCGGCACCCGCGAGCGCCTGGGCGACTGCGTGTGGGTCGAGGCGGCCGGCGGCCTGCACATCCTCCTGTGCTCGATCCGCACCCAGACCTATGGAACGGACGCCTTTACGGGCGCCGGCATCAGCCTGGCCGACAAGGCCATCGTGGTGGTGAAGTCGACCCAGCACTTCCACGCCGAATTCGCGCCGATCGCGCGCCAGGTGCTGTACGTGACCACGCCGGGGGCGATGAGCTTCGACTTCGCCGCCATTCCTTACCGCCTTCGTTCCCCGGATTACTGGCCGCGCGTGCCGGATCCGCACGGCTTGTCGGCAATTTAGCGTTCCGGAAAACGGGCACGCCGCGTTTTCAATCGTGGCAAGGCCGCACTATAATGGACGCACTAGAAGAGGACACCGATGGCTAGCAAACGCGCGATCAATCACGGACCGGACGCCAACCTGGGCGAATCGCTGCGGCGCATCCGCAAGGAACGCGGCATGACGCTGATCGAGGCCGGCGAGAAGAGCGGCATGCCGATGTCCACCATCTCCAAGATCGAGAACAACAAGATGTCGCTCAGCTACGACAAGCTGCTGCGCATCTGCAATGCGCTGGAAATCGATATCTCCGAGCTGTTCAGCGGCAGCCCCACGGTGGAAAAGGCGCCGGCGCCGGCCTCCAGCGGGCGCCGCAGCATCAACCGGCGCGGCACCGGCTACGTCATCAACACGCCGAACTATTCGCACCTGTACCCGGCGGCCGACTTGCTGAACAAGCGCTCGGTGCCGATCTTCGCCGAGATCCACGCGCGCTCGCTGGCCGAATTCGGTGAGCTGATCCGCCACCCGGGCGAGGAGTTCGCGCTGGTGCTGGAAGGCGCGGTCGACCTCTACACCGACCTGTACGCGCCGGTGCGGCTGGAGACCGGCGACTCGATCTACTTCGACAGCGGCATGGCGCACGCCTATATCGCGGTGGGAGAGGGCACCTGCCGGGTGCTGTCGGTGTGCACCTCGGACGAGCCGAGTTCGGAGGGCACGTATGCCTCGCTGATCGATCCGTCCGAGCCGGCGCCCGACCTGGTGCCGGACAGCGCGCCCGCGCTCAAGGCCGCCGCCAAGCCGGCCGCCAAGAAGAAAAAGCCGGCCGCTCAGGGCCGGTAAGCCGTCACTTCGATCTCGACGTCCACGTCGAAGGCCAGCTTCGCCTGCACGGTCGAGCGCACCGGCAGGTGCGGCGCCTTGAACCAGTTCGCATAGATCGCGTTGAAGCGCGCGAACAGCGCCAGGTCGGACAGCCACACCGTCACCCGCACCACGTCTTCCAGGCGGCTGTCCTGCTGCGCCAGGCTGGCCGCGATCCGCTCGAGCACGCTGGTGGTCTGCTCCTCGATCGTCCCGCGCAGCGGCGCGCCATCGTCGCCCAGCGGGATCTGCCCGGACAGGAAAACGAATCCGCCGGCGCGGACCGCTTTCGAAAAAGGCAGCGGCAAATCGCTGGGCGTGCGTGCGATGTTGGACATGACAATCTCCTCCTTTGAAAGTTTTCTGATTCAGAAATAAAAATCATTATCACCAGGCCCCCACGCGCCGTCAACCGTTTCGCCGCAGCTGTTGCGGAACGCGGTCCGCTTCCCGGAATTGTTTCAGAAAGTGCTTGCAAGGGCATCCGGCGTCGCATATCTTTCAGGTATAGAAGAATTTTCTTTTTCTGAAAAAAGTGGATCGTATGAGTCATGACACTGCGGATTTCATCGTGATCGGCTCCGGCATCGGCGGCGCCTCGGTCGCCTACTGGCTGTCGCAGCGGGCGCGCGTCATCGTGCTGGAGGCGGAATCGCAGCCCGGCTATCACAGTACCGGGCGTTCGGCCGCGCTGTTCATGGAAAGCTACGGGCCAGAGCAGGTGCGCGCGCTGACCCGCGCCAGCCTCGACTTCTTCCGCAATCCGCCGGCCGGCTTCACCGAGCACCCGCTGCTCACGCCGCGCGGCGCCTTCGTGTTCGGCACGCCGGGCCAGGAAGCGCTGCTCGATGAGCACGAAGCCCTGGTGCGCGCCACTTCCTCGCCGGTCGAGCGCCTCGATGCCCAGGCGGCGCTCGCATTTTTGCCGGTGCTGCGTCCCGACCAGGTCATCGGCGGGGTGCTGGAAAAGGATGCCGCCGACATCGATGTCGATGCCCTGCTGCAGGGCTTCCTGCGCGGGACCCGCGCGAATGGTGGGAATACCATCTACGACGCCGGCGTTACCAACATCCAGCGCATCGACGGCCTGTGGCAAGTCACGACCCGCGCCGGCACTTACCGCGCGCCGACCGTGGTGAACGCCGCCGGCGCCTGGGCCGACGAGGTCGCGCGCCTGGTCGGCGCCGCGCCGGTGGGCCTGGTGCCGAAGCGCCGCTCGGCCTTCATCTTCGCCCCGCCCGAGGGGATGGCGACCCAGGACTGGCCGCTGTTCCTCGACGCGACCGAATCCTTCTACATCAAGCCGGACGCCGGCATGCTGCTCGGTTCTCCCGTGAACGCCGACCCGGTGGCGCCGCACGACGTGCAGGCGGAAGAACTCGACATCGCGATCGCGATCGACAATATCGAGCGCCTGACCACCCTGCGCATCCGCCGCCCGACCCACGTCTGGGCCGGCCTGCGCACCTTCGCGCCCGATGGCGAACTGGTGGGCGGCTTCGATCCGGCCTTGCCCGGTTTCTTCTGGGCCGCGGGGCAGGGCGGCTACGGCATCCAGTCGGCGCCCGGCGCGGGGCGCTATCATGCGTCGGTACTGCTGGGCGAAGCGCCGGCGCCGGAGCTGGCGTCCTTCGGCTTCGATCCCGCCCGCATCAGCCCCGCACGCTTTTCTTCCTGAAGGCCGGCCATGCACGTCTATCTCGCCGCACTCGCCCACGAGACCAACAGCTTCTCGCCGATCCCGACCACCTTGCGCTCCTTCGAGGAGGGCATCCTGGTACGGCCCGGCGCCGGAGCGCAGGATCAAGCCCTGGCCCGCGACTTCCCCGGCTACGGCTTCCTGCTCGAGGTCGCGCAGGAACACGGCGACCGGGTCACGCAAGGCCTGTGCGCCTGGGCCCAGCCGGGTGGGCCGGTGGCGCGCGGCGTATACGAAGCGCTGCGCGACGAACTGCTCGAAGAGCTGAAGGCTGCGGGCCCGGTCGACGCGGTGTTCCTGGTGCTGCACGGCGCCATGATCGCCCAGGGCTATCCCGACTGCGAAGGCGACCTGCTCGAACGCGTGCGCGCCATGGTCGGCCCCGATGTGCCGGTCGGCGCGCTGCTCGACCTGCATGCGACCGTCACGCCGCGCATGGCGCGCAGTTGCCCGGGACTGGTGGCGTGCAAGGAGTATCCGCACACCGACTACCTGGCGCGCACGCGCGAGCTGCATGCGATCCTGGCGAACATGCACGAAGGCAGGGTGCGCCCCGCAACACTGCTGCGCCGGGTGCCGATGCTGGGCCTGTTCGGCACCGGCGAGGCGCCGATGCGCGCGCTGTTGCGCCAGGTGGTGGACCATGAGGCCGAAGCCGGCATCCTGTCGATCTCGCTGATCCACGGCTTCCCCTGGTCCGACACGGTCGACACCGGCGGCGCCGTGCTGGTGGTGTTCGAACAGGGCGCGCAAGCGCGGGCCGAGGCCATCGCCGCCCGGCTGGCGCAGGACTTCTACGCGCTGCGCACGCTCGGCGCGCGCTCGATGCTGGCGCTGGACGCCGCGGTCGACGCCGCCCTCGCGCCCGGCAAGCCAGGACTGGTGGTGATGGCGGACAGTTCCGACAACCCCGGCGGCGGCGCGGCCTGCGACAGCACGTTCGTCTTGCGTGCGCTGCTGGAACGCGGCGCGCGCGACGTGGCGCTGGGCATGCTGTGGGATCCGCAGGCGGTGCAGCTGGCGATGGATGCGGGCGTCGGCGCCAAGCTGCCCCTGCGCGTCGGCGGCAAGGTCGGTCCCGGCTCCGGCCAGCCGGTCGACCTGCAGGCCACCGTGACGGCGGTACGCCGCGACGCGCGCCAGCATGGCTTGGCCGGCAAGTACACGGAAAGCCTGGGCGACGCGGTCGCGATCCATGCGGACGGCATCGACATCGTCCTCAACACCCGGCGCCAGCAGGTGTTCTCGCCCGAATGCTTTACCGAACTCGGTATCGACCTGACCAGCAAGCGCCTGGTGGTGGTGAAATCGACCCGCCATTTCCGCGCCTGGTTCGACACCATCGCCGCCGAGACGGTGATCTGCGACGCCCCCGGCGCCCTGAACGGCGACCTGGCGCGCCTGCCCTATGTCCACTTGCAGCGGCCGATGTGGCCGCTCGATCAGGAGACCGGCCATGCGTAAGGACGCCACCTGGTTCGGCCAGCCGCGCGGCCTGACCATCCTGTTCCTGACCGAGATGTGGGAGAAGTTCTCCTTCTTCGGCATGCGCGCGCTGCAGATCTATTACATGACCAAGGAGCTGCAGTACAGCCAGGCGAATGCCTCGCTGATCTTCGGCGCCTATGCGGCCGGCGTCTACCTGACGCCGATCTTCGGCGGCATGATCGCCGACCGCTGGCTGGGCCGGCGGCCGGCCGTGGTGATCGGCGGCCTCCTGATGGCGTTGGGCCACTTCATGATGGCCTTCGAATCGCTGTTCTTCCCGGCGATGGCCGTGATCGCGATCGGCAACGGCCTGTTCCTGCCGAACCTGCCGAGCCAGGTCACCCTGCTGTACCCGAAGGACGACCCGCGCGCCGGCGCCGCCTTTAACGTCTACTACGTCGGCATCAATCTGGGCGCTTTTCTTGCGCCGCTGATCTGCGGCACCCTGGGCGAGGTCTATGGCTGGCACTACGGCTTCGGCGCCGCCGGCATCGGCATGTGCCTGGGCCTTGTGGTCTACCTCTGGGGCGGCAAGTACCTGCCGGCGGAAGCGTCGAAGCCGAGCGGCCGTCCGGGCGCCGTCGATTCGAACGAGGGCATGTCGAACGTGCCGATGCTGGTCGGGGTGGCGCTGGCCGTGATGCTGTTCCGGATCGCCTACGAGCAGACCGGGAATACCTTTGCGGTCTGGTCGGACAATGCGGTCGAGCGTACCGCCTTCGGCCTGACGATTCCCGTGACCTGGTTCCAGTCGCTCAACCCGATGTTCGTGTTCCTGTTCAGCCCCCTGCTGGTGCGCATGTGGAATGCGCGCGCCGCCCGCGGCCTCGGCACGCCGGCCTTGAAACGCATGGGGCAGGGCGCGCTCGGCATCGGCGTCTCGTATGCGCTGCTGGCCGGCCTGATCGTGCTGGCGGCCGGCATGGGCTTCACCATCGGCTGGCCCTGGATGGTGCTGTTCTTCGCCGTCTTCACCCTGGCCGAGCTGTACATCCTGCCGGTCGGCCTGGGCCTGTTCGCGACCCTGGCGCCGAAGCGCTTCGCCGCCACCACGGTGGCCGCATGGTTCTTCTGCTCCTTCACCGGCAACCTGCTGTCGGGCGTGATCGGCGCGACCTGGGAGCGCATGCGTCCCGAGACCTTCTTCCTGATGATGGCGGCGATCGCCTCGGTGTCGGGCCTGATCCTGTTCGGCATCCATCGCAAGCACCAGGCGACGGTGGCGCTGCCGGACGTGGCCATTCCGCCGGTGGAGAAGGCCTTGTAGACCATGCTTGTCCTGCGCAACGCCCTGGAGGCCGACCTGGACGCCGTGTTCGAGATGGCGCAGGGGATCGGGCCGGGCATGACGACCCTGAAGGCCGACCGCGCGGCGCTGCGCGAGCGCCTGGCCCTGGCCGCCGACTCCTTCGCCGGCGAGGCCGCGCCGGAAGATGCCGACTACCTGTTCGTGCTCGAAGACCTGGATAGCGGTCGGGTATGCGGCGTCTCGGCCATCAAGGCCGCGGTCGGGGTCAAGGAAGCCTTCTACAACTACCGGATCGCCACCAGCGTGCACGCCAGCCCCACCACCGGGCTGGTCAACCGGGTGCAGTCGCTGCACCTGAGCCACGACCTGTCCGGCGCCTCCGAACTGTGCTCGCTCTACCTGCGCCCGGAGTACCGCAAGGGCAGCAACGGCCGCCTGCTGTCGAAGGGACGGCTGCTGTTCATGGCCCAGTTCCCGCAGCTGTTCGGCGCCAAGGTGTTCGCCGAGATGCGCGGCTTCCAGGACGAACATGGCGCCTCGCCGTTCTGGGAAGCGGTGGGGCGGCCCTTCTTCCACATGGATTTCCACGAAGCCGACGACTTGTGCGGCAAGGGCGACCGCCTGTTCATCGAGCACCTGGTGCCGCGCCTGCCCCTCTACACCCACCTGCTGGGGGAAGATGCGCGCGCGGCGATCGGCCGCACCCACGTCGACACGGCGCCGGCGCGCCGCCTGCTCGAGCAGGAAGGCCTGCATTTCGACGGTTACATCGACATCTTCGACGGCGGCCCGGTCCTGCAGGCCAAGCTGCACGACCTGCGCGCCCTGCGCGAGAGCCGCCTGGCGCCGGCGCGCGCCGGCACGCCGCAAGCCGCCGTGCCGACCCTGGTCGCTTCTACCGGGCGCCACGCTTTCCGCGTGGTGGTCGCCGACACCGACCCGGACGCGCCGATTCCGACGCTGCCGCAGGCGGCGCTGGATGCGCTGGGCTGCAACGCCGGGACGCCGCTGCGCCTGATGCCCTTGTCCTCAGGCGGCCTGCCGCAGCGCCACTGAAGCGGATTCCTCCGCCAGGTGGATGGCCTGCGCCGGCAGCGCCAGGCGCACGTCGCGCTGTTCCAGCATCGCCACGATGCGCAGGTAGATTTCCTGCTGCGTGTCCATGAAGACCCGGTAGTCGGCGCTGTCGACGTAGTACACGGTTTCGAAGGTGTAGCCGGGCGCCGCCAGCGAAGCCAGGTGGGCGCGGTCGAAGCGTACCTGCGGCTGGGCGGTGACGATGCCTTCCACCAGGGTGGGCAGCTCGCGCAGGACCGGCTCCGGCGTGGCGTAGGTGACGTCGAAGCGGAACACCACGCGCCGCGCTTCCATGCGGCGCAGGTTCTGGATCCGGCTCTTGAGCAGGTCGGCGTTCGAGAACACGATCTGCTCGCCGCCCAGGCTGCGCACCCGGGTGGTCTTCAGGCCGATCCGCTCCACCGTGCCGAGCATGGTGTCGACGATGATGAAGTCGCCCACCACGAAGGGTTTGTCGAGCACGATGGAGAGCGAGGCGAACAGGTCGCCCAGGATGCTCTGCACCGCCAGCGCGATGGCGATACCGCCGATCCCGAGGCTGGCCACCAGGGTGGTGATGTTGACGCCCAGGTTATCGAGGATCATCAGCGCCAGCACCGCCCACAGGGCCACCCGCAGCAGGAAGGCGATGGCGGCGGCCGAGGTCACGCGATCGGGATCTTCCGCCTGGCGTGCGCGGGTCCCGGCCAGCCAGGCGCGTACCGCATGGTCGCCCCAGACCGCGCACTGCACCAGCACGGCGACGACGGCGATGCGGCTCAGCACCAGCCGGGTGTGCTCGGGCAGGACGAGCAGGGCGGCGCCCGCGTACAGGCCGACCAGCACCAGCACCGCCAGGTGGGTGCGCGACAGGGCCGCGACGGCCGCCCCGGCGACGCGCGCATTGCCGGGATCGGCCATGACCAGGCGCGACAGGCGGCGCAGCAGGATGGCCTTGATGGCGTCCAGGCCGGCCGCGACCACGGCGACGGCCACCAGCGCCACCAGCCAGTCGGACAGCGGATTGCCGAGGAAGACGGTATGCATGTGCAGCCCTCCCGTCATGCCGCCGGGCGTTCGTCGATGGCCGCGGCGGGCGCCAGCGCCGCCAGGAAGCCTTCGCCCCAGCGCGCCACGTCGTGCTCTTCGACGATCATGCCGAGGCGCGCGGCGCGGTAGGCGACTTCGTCGGCGCCCATGGTGAGGGCCTGGTACAGGGTCTCGCTCATGGCGTTGGCATCATACGGGTTCACCAGCAGCGCCCCGTGCAGTTCGACGGCGGCGCCGGCGAACTCGGACAGCACCAGCACCCCGGGTCGGCCCACGGCCTGGCGCGCGGCGACGTATTCCTTGGCCACCAGGTTCAGGCCGTCGCGCAGCGGCGTGATCCAGGCGATGCCGCATGCGGCGTAGTGGGCCACCACGTCCTCGAAAGGCAGGGAGCGGTAGAAGTAGCGCACCGGGACCCAGCCGAGGGTGGAAAAGCGGCCGTTGATGCGGCCGACTGCGCGGTCGAGTTCCTCGCGCAGGCTGTCGTAGATCTCCATGCCGCTGGCGGCCGGGGTGACGATGTTCAGCAGGGTGACCTTGCCCAGCAGTTCGGGATGGCGCTCGAGCATGCGCTCGAAGGCTTCCAGCTTCTCGAGCGAGCCCTTGACGTAGTCGAGACGCTCGATCGAGACGATGCCGGTGCGGCCGTTCAGATAGCCATCGAGTTCGGCCAGCTGGTGCTGGACGGTCTCACCCTGCACCAGGGAGTGGATCAGGCCGACGTCGGTACCGACCGGATGCGCGCCCAGCGCAACGCGTCGCCCGCCCACTTCGATGGCGGTATTCAATCGGTCGACCCCGAGCGCGCAGCCATAGGTCAGGAAACGCGGCGCGCAGGGCACGCTGCCCGCCACCTCGACCGGCGCGAAGGAGCGCACCGCGTCGACGAAGTTCTCGACGTAGCGCGGAATGTGGAAGCCCACGTAGTCGCACTGCAGCAGGCTGCCGATGATGTCGCGCCGCCACGGCAGGATGTTGAACACGTCGCTCGAGGGGAAGGCGGTGTGGTGGAAGAAGGCGATCGTCAGGTCCGGGCGCAGCGGGCGCAGGAAGGCCGGCACCATCCACAGGTTGTAGTCGTGGATCCAGGCGGTGGCGCCATGGGCCGCCTCGCGCGCGGTCTGCTCGGCGAACAGGCGGTTCACTTCCAGGAAGCGCTCCCAGTGGGCCTGGTGGAACTCGGCCTTGTCGGGGAAGGAGAAGATGATCGGCCAGAATGCCTCTTTCGAGAACTTTTTATAGAACAGGTCGATGTCTTCCGCGGTGAGCGCGATGCGCGCCGCCTGCAGCTGCGGGTAGCGTGCGGCGTCGACCGCGACGTGGGTCTGGAAGCCGCCTGGGGCGCGGCTGTCCTGCTGCGACCAGGCGACCCAGGAACCCTTGCGTCCGCCGGCGAAGAAGTTGAGCAGGGTCGGCATGATGCCGTTCGGGCTCTTCGGGCGGCGCTGCAGGGTGATGCCGTCGACCACCAGCTCGTCGTAGGGCAGGCGGTGGTAGACCATCACCAGTTCGGCGTCCCCGAAGGGCTGGGCCGTTTCTTGCGGCGCCGGCTCGCCGAGCGCCATGCCGTGGCGCGCCAGTCCTTCCAGGATGCCGCCGCAGCCCTCCTGCGTCGCCACGTGCACGCGCGGATTCTTGCGCACGCGCTCGACCAGGGCCGGCTCGGAGCCGCCCACGGCCACGCCGCGGAAACCCGCTTCGAACATCGACAGGTCGTTCAGGGTGTCGCCCGCCACCACCACGCTGGCCGGATCGAAGCCGGCCGCCAGGACCAGGCGGCGCAGCGCGGCGCCCTTGCCGACGCCGCGCGGCAGCACGTCGAGGTAGCGTCCGGCCGAGAACAGCAGCTCGCAGTCGAGGGCTTCCACCGCCGCCTGCAGCGCCGGCGTGATCGCGTCCTCGGTAGCGAGGAAGGAACAGCGCCGTTCCTGCGGCACGCTCTGGCGCACCAGCTGCGGGAATGGCTGCAGCGCCTTCAGGACCGCCTGGCTGCCGGGCCAGTGGGCGGTCAGTTCGTGCTGGATCGGCTCGACCGGGCGCAGCTCGCGGTCGACCACCGTCGCGCCGACGTCGGCGATGATGTAGTCGGGCGTGGGGATGGTCGGGTCGCTCAGCAGGGGCATGACGGTCTCGAGGCCGCGTCCGGTGACGAATACCAGGGTGGGACGGGCGCCGCCGGCAGCGGGAAGGGCGGCGAACAGGTCGCGCACGCGCCGGCGCGCCTCATGGGTGCCGGCCAGCAGCGTACCGTCGAGGTCGGTTGCCAGCACGAGGCGGGTTGGGTCGAGGGGGCGGGATATGACGGTCATGAATCATCCTTGTAACGATGCGTCCGCGCGCGGATGGCGGCGGACCGGGTCGGGCATGCGGGACGGGCCGGGAGGCGCACATGCGGAATAAAGGCAGGCGCTGCGCGGGACGCAGCGGGGATCTGCCGGCGAAGGGGGAGTACGAGGTTTTTTGTAAATTACATTTGTACAATAGCATTTCGTGGCGGCATCGACAACCCTTGATCCGATTGCGGGGCCGTTGAAAAAAGCTATTGCAAAACTGCTGAGGGGCTACGTATAATGCGGCTCCCCGGGCGGTTAGTTCAGCTGGTTAGAATACTTGGTCGACATCCAAGGGGTCGCAGGTTCGAATCCTGCACCGCCCACCAGACTTCCAGATCGCAGGCTCCCAGCAATGGTTGTAGCCTGCAGAGAAAAGGCGCAGCGGTGTGCCTTTTCTGTGCCGGCCAGCCAGGCCGGATTCCTCGCTCTTCTCCAGGATACTGCGTAAAACGCAACAGGCCGAGTACACCTCGAAAACCCTGTTGCGTCGTTGCCGTTTGCACGTTATACTAGCCGGCTTCGGTATGGACGCGTCTTTTTATGTCCGTACTTTTTTAGTAGTACTAATTAGCCCCGCCCAATCGTAGGTGGGAATGGAGAAAAAATGAGCCTGGGCCTCCTCGGTCGCAAGGTTGGCATGATGCGTATCTTCACGGATGACGGCGATTCGATCCCTGTCACCGTGCTGGACGTGTCCAACAACCGTGTTGCGCAAGTCAAAACCCCTGAAACTGATGGCTACACTGCGGTGCAAGTCGTCTTCGGCCAGCGTCGCGCTTCCCGCGTGAACAAGGCCGCTGCTGGTCACTACGCCAAAGCTGGCGTCGAAGCCGGCACCCTGCTGCGTGAATTCCTGATCGATTCCGCCAAAGCCGCCGAACTCAAAGCCGGCGACACCATCGATGCATCGATGTTCGAAGTGGGCCAGAAAATCGACGTGCAAGGCACCTCGATCGGTAAGGGCTACGCCGGTACCATCAAGCGTCACAACTTCGCCTCGGGTCGCCAGACCCACGGTAACTCGCGTTCGCACAACGTTCCTGGCTCCATCGGTATGGCGCAGGATCCGGGCCGCGTGTTCCCGGGCAAGCGCATGACCGGTCACATGGGCGACGTTACCGTCACCACCCAGAACCTGGAAATCGCCCGCATCGACGCTGACCGTCAACTGCTGCTCGTGAAAGGTGCCGTTCCTGGCGCCAAGAACGGCCAGGTGATCGTCAAGCCGGCTGTCAAAACCAAAGCCAAGAAAGGAGCCTAAGCATGGAACTCCAGCTCCTGAATGAGCAAGGTCAAGCTGGCGCCGGCGTTGCAGCTGCCGACACCGTGTTCGGCCGCGAATACAACGAAGCCCTGATCCACCAGATCGTGGTCGCCTACGCCGCCAACGCGCGCAGCGGCAACCGCAAGCAGAAGGATCGTGAAGAAGTCCACCACACCACCAAGAAGCCATGGCGCCAGAAGGGCACCGGCCGCGCTCGTGCTGGTATGTCGTCGTCGCCTCTGTGGCGCGGCGGTGGTCGCATCTTCCCGAACACCCCGGACGAGAACTTCTCGCACAAGGTCAACAAGAAGATGTTCCGCGCAGGTATCTGCTCGATCTTCTCGCAGCTGGCCCGCGAAGGCCGTCTGAGCGTTGTCGAAAACCTGTCGATCGAAGCTCCGAAGACCAAGCTGCTGTCGCAAAAGCTGCAGAGCATGGGCCTGGAATCGGTCCTGGTGATCACCGACACCATCGATGAAAACCTGGAACTGGCGTCGCGCAACCTGCCGCACGTGCTCGTCGTCGAGCCGAAGGCAGCTGACCCGATGTCGCTGGTGTTCTACAAAAAAGTCCTGGTCACCAAAGCTGCACTGGCCAAGATCGAGGAGATGTACGCATGAGCGCCGCAATCAAATTCAGCGAAGAGCGCCTGATGAAGGTGCTGCTGGCTCCGGTCATTTCCGAAAAGGCGACTTTCGTCGCCGAAAAGAACGAACAGATCGTGTTCAAGGTTCTGCCGGATGCGACCAAGCCGGAAATCAAGGCTGCCGTCGAACTGCTGTTCAAGGTCGAAGTGGAATCGGTGCAAACCGTGAACCGCGAAGGCAAACAGAAGCGTTCGGGCCGTTTCACCGGTCGCCGCAACCACACCAAGCGTGCTTTCGTGTGCCTGAAGCCAGGCCAGGAAATCAATTTTGTCGAGGAGGCTAAATAATGGCACTCGTTAAGATGAAGCCAACCTCCCCAGGCCGCCGCGGCATGGTGAAAGTTGTGACCGAAGGCCTGTACAAGGGCCGTCCGTTCGCAGCGCTGTTGGAAAAGAAATCGAAGACCGCCGGCCGTAACAACAACGGCCACATCACCACCCGCCACATCGGCGGTGGTCACAAGCAGCACTACCGCCTGGTTGACTTCAAGCGCAACAAGGACGGCATCCCTGCCAAGGTCGAGCGTATCGAATACGACCCGAACCGTACCGCGCACATCGCTCTGCTGTGCTACGCCGACGGTCACCGTGCGTACATCATCGCTCCGAAGGGCGTCGCTGTCGGCGATACGCTGATGAACGGTTCGGAAGCACCGATCAAGGCCGGTAACTGCCTGCCGATCCGCAACATCCCGGTCGGTACCGTGATGCACTGCGTCGAAATGCTGCCTGGCAAAGGCGCACAGATGGCCCGCACCGCCGGCGCCGCTGTCGTCCTGATGGCCCGCGAAGGCACCTACGCCCAGGTCCGCCTGCGCTCGGGTGAAGTCCGCCGCGTGCACATCGAGTGCCGTGCAACCGTGGGTGAAGTCGGCAACGCCGAGCACAGCCTGCGCAAGATCGGTAAAGCCGGTGCGATGCGTTGGCGCGGTGTGCGTCCGACCGTCCGCGGTGTCGTCATGAACCCGATCGACCACCCGCACGGTGGTGGTGAAGGCCGTACGGCAGCGGGTCGTCACCCGGTGTCGCCATGGGGCCAGCAGACCAAGGGCAAGAAGACGCGTTCGAACAAGCGCACTTCGTCGATGATCGTCTCGCGCCGCGGCAAGAAATAAGGGATAAAACATGACTCGTTCATTGAAAAAAGGGCCGTTCATTGACGCCCACCTGGTGAAAAAAGTCGAAGCCGCGCAAGCGACCAAAGACAAGAAGCCAGTCAAAACCTGGTCGCGCCGCTCGACGATCACTCCTGACTTCATCGGTCTGACCATCGCCGTGCACAACGGCAAGGTCCACGTCCCGGTGTACGTCTCGGAGAACATGGTCGGCCACAAGCTCGGCGAATTCGCGCTGACCCGTACGTTCAAGGGCCACGCTGCTGACAAGAAGGCGAAACGATAATGGAAACTAAAGCAATCCTCAAAGGCGTTCGCCTGTCGGAACAAAAGGGCCGCCTCGTCGCTGACCTGATCCGCGGCAAGAAAGTTGACGCAGCACTCAACATTCTGCAGTTCAGCCCGAAAAAGGGCGCGACCATCATCAAGAAGGTTCTCGAGTCGGCAATCGCCAACGCGGAACACAACGATGGCGCCGACATCGACGAACTGAAGGTCGTGCAGATCTACGTCGAAAAGGGTCCGATCCTGAAGCGCTTCACCGCACGTGCGAAGGGCCGCGGCGATCGTATTTCGAAACAATCCTGTCACATCTACGTGACTGTCGGTAACTAAGGGGTCACACGATGGGTCAGAAAATCCACCCAACCGGCTTCCGCCTGGCGGTCACCCGTAACTGGGCGTCGCGCTGGTACGCTGGCAACGGCAACTTCGCCGACATGCTGAAGGAAGACCTGGAAGCTCGCGCTTTCCTGAAGAAGAAGCTGAAGAACGCTTCGGTCGGCCGCATCGTCATCGAGCGTCCTGCCAAGAACGCACGCTTCACGATCTACTCGTCGCGTCCGGGCGTCGTGATCGGCAAGAAAGGCGAAGACATCGAAGTCCTGAAGACTTCGCTGGCGAAGATCATGGGCGTGCCCGTGCACGTCAATATCGAAGAGATCCGCAAGCCGGAAATCGATTCGCAGCTGATCGCCGACTCGATCTCGCAGCAGCTCGAAAAGCGCATCATGTTCCGCCGCGCCATGAAGCGCGCGATGCAGAACGCCATGCGCCTGGGCGCTGTCGGCATCAAGATCATGTCGTCGGGCCGCCTGAACGGCATCGAAATCGCACGTACCGAATGGTACCGCGAAGGCCGTGTGCCTCTGCACACCCTGCGCGCCGATATCGACTACGGCACCAGCGAAGCATCGACCACCTACGGCATCATCGGCGTCAAGGTCTGGGTCTACAAGGGCGACCGTTCGGTCACCGGCGAAGCCCCGGTCATCGACACCCCGCCGGATGAGAAGAAGCCACGCGGCCCGCGTCGCGACGACGGCAAGCCGTCGCGCGGCCCACGCCCGGCCGGCGCCGGCCGTCCTGGCAATGCAGCACCTACCGTCCGTGCACGTCCGGCTGTCAAGCCTGCCGCTCCGGCCGCCGCTGCGCCAGCTGAGAAAGCAGGAGAATAAGCATGCTGCAACCATCGCGCAGGAAGTATCGTAAAGAGCAGAAAGGCCGCAACACCGGCATTTCGCACACCCGCGGCACCGCGGTCTCGTTCGGCGAGTTCGGCCTGAAGGCAGTTGCCCGCGGCCGTATCACCGCACGCCAGATCGAAGCGGCGCGTCGCGCAATGACCCGTCACATCAAGCGTGGCGGCCGTATCTGGATCCGTATCTTCCCGGACAAGCCGATTTCGAACAAGCCGGCCGAAGTCCGTATGGGTAACGGTAAGGGTAACCCGGAGTACTACGTCGCTGAAATCCAGCCAGGCAAGGTCCTGTACGAGATGGATGGCGTCGCAGAAGAACTGGCGCGCGAAGCGTTCCGCCTGGCCGCTGCCAAACTGCCGCTGGCGACCACCTTCGTGGTCCGTCAAGTCGGCCAATAACAGGAGTTGAATATGAAAGCATCGGAACTCCGCGGCAAGGACCAGGAAGCGCTGCAAAAGGAGCTGAATGAGCTGCTGAAGGCCCAGTTCGGCCTGCGCATGCAAATCGCTACCCAGCAGCTGGGCAACACCGCGCAGCTCAAGAAAGTACGTCGCGACATCGCGCGTGTGAAGACTGTGATGAACTCGAAGGAAGCCAAATGAACGACACCACTAAAACGGCGCTGAAGCGTACGCTGGTCGGCAAGGTCGTGTCCGACAAAATGGACAAGACGGTGACCGTCCTGATCGAGCGTCACGTGAAGCACCCGCTGTACGGCAAGATCATCGTGCGTTCGAACAAGTATCACGCGCACGACGAGTCCAACCAGGTCAAGACCGGTGATACGGTCGAGATCACGGAAGGTCGCCCGATCTCGAAGACGAAGGCCTGGACCGTGACCCGTGTTGTGCAAGAAGCACAGGTCATCTAAGCCTTAAAATTTGTCTTGCGTGGCCCGCTGGTATCTGTGATACTAGCGGGCTTCGTTCATGTGTCGCCGCAGTTTGTACCCGCGGATCAGCGGCCTGTAACGAAAGTTATATTGGAAAGTCCAATCACCCAATCGTGAAGCTCCAGCAGGGGCGGCACGGCGGGACCAAGACTGACCGCAGGCCCACGGTTTCCGTGGGGTTTACTACGGCTTAAGTTGGGAAAGAAAATACTATGATTCAAACCGAAAGCCGGCTCGAAGTAGCCGACAACACCGGTGCCAAGGAAGTTCTGTGCATCAAGGTGTTGGGCGGCTCGAAGCGCCGTTATGCGAGCATTGGCGACATCATCAAGGTCACCGTCAAGGTGGCTGCGCCGCGTGGCCGCGTCAAGAAGGGCGAAATTTACAACGCCGTGGTCGTGCGCACCGCCAAGGGTGTGCGCCGCCAGGACGGTTCCCTGGTCAAGTTCGACGGCAACGCCGCCGTTCTGCTGAACGCCAAGCTGGAGCCGATCGGCACCCGTATCTTCGGACCGGTCACGCGCGAACTGCGTACCGAGAAGTTCATGAAGATCGTGTCGCTGGCACCTGAAGTTCTGTAAGGAATCGACATGGATAAAATTCGTAAAAACGACGAAGTCATCGTTCTGGCCGGTAAGGACAAGGGCAAGCGTGGCGTCGTTCAGAAGCGTGTAGACGCTGAGCACGTCATCGTTGAAGGCGTCAACGTCGCTAAGAAAGCGACCAAGCCGAACCCGATGACCGGTGTTACTGGTGGTATCGTCGACAAGACTATGCCGATTCACGTGTCGAACGTCGCGCTGTTTAATGCTGCGACCGGCAAGGCAGATCGCGTTGGCTTCAAAGACCAGGACGGCAAAAAAGTCCGCGTCTTCAAGTCGAACGGCGAAGTAGTGAAGGGGTAAGATAAATGGCCCGTCTCCAACAAATTTACAAAGACAAAGTCGTCGCCGAGCTGACCGAGAAATTCGGTTACAAGTCGATCATGGAAGTCCCGCGCCTGACCAAGATCACCCTGAACATGGGTCTGTCGGAAGCAGTCGCCGACAAGAAGATCATCGAGCACGCTACCGGTGACCTGACCAAGATCGCCGGCCAGAAGCCGGTCGTCACCAAGGCCCGCAAGGCAATCGCAGGTTTCAAGATCCGCGAAGGCTACCCGATCGGCACCATGGTGACCCTGCGCGGCAACCGCATGTACGAATTCCTGGACCGCTTCATCACCGTGGCGCTGCCGCGCGTGCGTGACTTCCGCGGTGTGAATGGCAAATCGTTCGACGGTCGTGGCAACTACAACATCGGCGTCAAGGAACAGATCATCTTCCCTGAAATCGACTACGACAAGATCGACGCGCTGCGTGGCATGAACATCTCGATCACCACCACCGCTAAGACCGACGAAGAAGCCAAAGCGCTGCTCGCCGCCTTCAAATTCCCGTTCAGGAACTAAGAGCATGGCAAAACTTGCACTGATTAACCGCGAAAAGAAGCGTGCAGACCTGGTGGCGAAATTCGCTCCGAAGCGTGCCGCTCTGAAAGCAATCATCGACGACCAGTCGAAGTCGGAAGAAGAGCGTTACGATGCGCGCCTGAAACTGCAGGCCCTGCCGCGTAATTCCGCACCGACCCGCCAGCGTAACCGCTGCGCCATGACCGGCCGCCCACGTGGCACCTTCCGTAAATTCGGTCTGGCCCGTACCAAAGTCCGCGAATTCGCCATGAAAGGCGAAATCCCGGGTATGACCAAAGCCAGCTGGTAATAGGAGAATAAGCAATGAGTATGAGCGATCCTATCGCCGATATGCTGACCCGCATTCGCAACGCACAAACTGTCCAAAAAACCTCGGTCGCAATGCCGTCGTCGAAAGTCAAGGTTGCCATTGCCAACGTCCTGAAGGACGAGGGTTACATCGAAGATTTCGCAGTGACCACCGAAGGTGGCAAGGCGGAACTGAAAATCGGTTTGAAGTATTACACCGGCCGTCCGGTCATCGAGCGCATCGAGCGCGTGTCCCGTCCTGGCCTGCGCGTCTACAAGGGCAAGGATGACATCCCGTCGGTCATGAATGGCCTGGGCGTGGCAATCGTCTCGACCCCGCAAGGCGTGATGACCGACCGCAAGGCACGTGCTACCGGCATCGGTGGCGAAGTGCTGTGCTACGTGGCTTAAGGAGTAGACATGTCTCGAGTAGCTAAGATGCCAATCGCCGTCCCGGCAGGTACCGATGTCGCGATCAACGCGTCGTCGATCACCGTCAAGGGCCCGCTCGGCACCCTGACCCAGCCGCTGAACGGCCTGGTCAAAGTGGAAAACAACAACGGCACGCTGACTTTCGACGTGGTGGACGATTCGCGTGAATCGAACGCCATGTCGGGCACCCTGCGCGCCCTGGTCAACAACATGGTTACCGGCGTCACCAAGGGCTTCGAGAAGAAGCTGAACCTGGTGGGCGTGGGCTACAAGGCAGCTGTGCAGGGCAACGCCCTGAACCTGTCGCTGGGCTTCTCGCACCCGGTGCTGCACGCGATGCCGGAAGGCGTCACCGCCGTGACCCCGACCCCGACCGAAATCCTGATCAAGGGTATCGATCGCCAGAAGGTCGGCCAGGTCGCCGCTGAAGTGCGCGCTTACCGCTCGCCTGAGCCTTACAAGGGCAAGGGTGTCCGTTATTCGGACGAAGTGGTGAAGCTTAAAGAAACCAAGAAGAAATAATCGGAGCTGACATGGACAAGAAACAATCGCGTCTGCGTCGCGGACGTCAAACCCGCATCAAGATCGCCCAGCTGGGCGTGAACCGCCTGTCGGTTCACCGCACCAACCTGCACATCTATGCGAACCTGATCAGCCCGGACGCTAAGGTGCTGGTGTCGGCTTCGACGCTGGAAGCCGAAGTCCGCGCCGAACTGGCTGGCAAGACCGGCGCCGGCGGCAACGCTGCCGCTGCCGCCCTGGTCGGCAAGCGCGTCGCAGAAAAAGCACTGAAAGCAGGGATCACCGAGGTCGCATTCGACCGTTCGGGTTTCCGTTACCACGGCCGTGTCAAAGCGCTGGCAGAAGCTGCCCGCGAAGCCGGTCTGAAGTTCTAAGGAAGAATCGTCATGGCAAAAATGCAAGCGAAAATGCAAAGCGACAAGCCGGATGATGGCATGCGCGAAAAAATGATCGCGATCAACCGCGTGACCAAAGTGGTCAAGGGTGGTCGTATCATGGGTTTTGCAGCGCTGACCGTGGTCGGTGACGGCGATGGCCGCATCGGCATGGGTAAAGGCAAGTCGAAGGAAGTTCCGGTCGGCGTGCAAAAAGCGATGGAAGAAGCCCGCCGCAACCTGATCAAGGTGCCCCTCAAGAACGGTACGCTGCACCACACCGTGTCCGGTCGTCACGGCGCCTCGCGCGTCATGATGATGCCGGCCAAGCCTGGTACCGGCGTCATCGCTGGTGGCGCAATGCGCGCTATCTTCGAAGTGATGGGCGTGACCGACGTGGTCGCCAAGTCGACCGGTTCGTCGAACCCGTACAACCTGGTTCGCGCGACCCTCGACGGTCTGTCGAAAATGAGCACTGCTTCCGACGTCGCCGCCAAGCGCGGCAAGTCGGTCGAAGACATCCTGGGTTAAGGGGAACAAACATGGCAAACACTGTCAAAGTCAAGCTCGTCAAGGGCCTGATCGGTACCCGTCAGGATCACCGTGCCACCGTGCGCGGCCTGGGTCTGCGTCGTGTCAACTCGGTCTCCGAGCTGCAGGACACCCCGTCCGTGCGTGGCATGATCAACAAAGTCGCGTACCTCGTTAAAGTTGTTTCGTAAGCCCTCGGGCTTACGTACGGAGAAATCAATGGAACTCAATACCATTCAACCAGCTGACGGCGCCAAGCACGCGAAGCGTCGCGTTGGCCGCGGTATCGGCTCGGGCCTGGGCAAGACTGCCGGCCGCGGTCACAAGGGTCAGAAATCGCGTTCGGGCGGCTTCCACAAAGTCGGCTTCGAAGGCGGTCAGATGCCTCTGCAGCGTCGTCTGCCGAAGCGTGGCTTCAAGTCGCTGAACGCATCGTTCAAGGCTGAAGTGCGCCTGTCTGACCTGAACAACCTGGCTGTCGGCGAAATCGACATCCTGGTGCTCAAGGCAGCAGGCGTCCTGCCGGTGGTGGCGCGCGACGTGCGCGTCATCCTGTCGGGCGAGATCACCAAAGCGGTGACCCTCAAGGGCCTGAAGGCAACTGCCGGCGCGAAAGCGGCGATCGAAGCAGCTGGCGGTTCGGTCGCTTAATTGCGGCCCTGCCTGATCGGAGCAAAAATTGGCGACTAATTCACAACTTGGTAAAAGCGCCGCTTCCGGCTTCCCCTGGGGCCGGCTGTGGTTTTTGCTTGGCGCATTGGTCGTGTACCGCATCGGTGCTCACATCCCGGTCCCCGGGATTGACCCGGTGCAGCTGGCAGCGCTGTTCAAGCAGAACGAAGGCGGCATCCTGGGCATGTTCAACATGTTCTCGGGTGGCGCCCTGTCCCGCTTTACCGTGTTCGCCCTCGGCATCATGCCTTACATTTCGGCTTCGATCATCATGCAGCTTGCATCGATCGTCTCGCCGCAACTCGAGGCGCTGAAGAAAGAGGGCGAGGCCGGCCGCCGCAAGATCACCCAGTACACCCGTTACTTCACGGTTGCGCTGGCACTGTTCCAGGCGTTCGGCATCGCGGTCGCGCTCGAAGCGCAGCCAGGCCTCGTGCTCGATCCGGGCATGGGCTTCCGCTTCGTCACGGTGACGACGCTCCTGACCGGCACCATGTTCCTCATGTGGCTGGGCGAGCAGATCACCGAACGTGGTCTTGGCAACGGTATTTCGATCATCATTTTTGCCGGTATCGCAGCGGGTCTGCCGTCGGCCCTGGGTGGCCTGGTCACCCTGGTTTCGAACGGTTCGATCAGCAGCATTGCCGCGATCATCATCGTGATCCTGGTGGCAGCGGTAACGTATGCCGTCGTGTTCGTGGAACGCGGACAGCGCAAGATCCTGGTGAATTACGCAAAACGTCAGGTCGGCAACAAGATCTATGGTGGCCAAACCAGCCACCTGCCCTTGAAGCTGAACATGGCCGGCGTGATCCCGCCGATCTTCGCCTCGTCGATCATCCTGTTCCCGGCGACTATCGTGGACTGGTTCACGCGTGGCAAGGATTCCTCGAGCCCCTTCATCGGGTTCCTCAAGGATCTGGCCGCGTCGCTGGCGAACGGTGAGCCGCTTCACGCGGTACTGTATGCGGTGGCGATCGTGTTCTTCTGCTTCTTCTACACCGCGCTGGTATTCAACAGCAAGGAAACGGCGGACAACTTGAAGAAGAGCGGCGCATTCGTTCCGGGCATCCGTCCGGGCGAGCAGACTGCCCGCTACATCGACAAGATCCTGATGCGCCTGACCCTGGCCGGTGCGGTCTATATCACCCTGGTGTGCCTGGTGCCGGAGTTCCTGACCTCGCAGTGGAAAGTTCCTTTCTACTTCGGTGGCACGTCGCTCCTCATCGTAGTCGTGGTGACGATGGACTTCATGGCACAAGTGCAGAACTACGTCATGTCGCAGCAATATGAATCGCTGCTGCGCAAGGCGAATTTCAAGGGTGGGATTCCGTCGCGTTAAGCGAGGAAGGCATAGACCGAATGGCAAAAGACGACGTCATCCAAATGCAGGGGGAGATTCTGGAGAATCTCCCGAACGCAACGTTCCGCGTGAAGCTGGAAAACGGGCACGTAGTTCTGGGACATATCTCGGGTAAAATGCGGATGAATTACATCCGCATTCTCCCGGGTGACAAGGTGACGGTGGAACTGACCCCGTACGACCTGTCCCGGGCTCGCATTGTGTTCCGCACCAAGTAAAAATCATTAAAGTAAACGAACCGAAGAGAGTGCAAAATGAAAGTTAACGCTTCAGTCAAGCGGATCTGCCGCAACTGCAAGATCATCAAGCGCAAGGGCGTGGTCCGTGTGATCTGCGTCGAGCCGCGTCACAAGCAGCGTCAAGGTTAAGAGGAATAACGAATGGCACGTATTGCAGGGGTTAACATCCCAAATCATCAGCACACTGTTATCGGCCTGACGGCGATCTACGGTATTGGCCGTCCGCGTTCGCAGAAGATCTGCGACGCCACCGGTATCGCGACCAACAAAAAGGTCAAGGACCTGGACGATAACGAACTCGAGAAGCTGCGTGACGAAGTCGCGAAGTTTGTCGTGGAAGGCGACCTGCGCCGCGAACTGTCCATGAACATCAAGCGTCTGATGGACCTGGGCTGCTACCGCGGCATGCGTCACCGTAAGGGCCTGCCAGTGCGCGGTCAGCGCACCCGCACCAATGCACGTACCCGCAAGGGCCCGCGCAAGGCCGCTCAATCGCTGAAGAAATAATCTAGGAACCGACCATGGCCAAGCAACAGAGCAGCGCAGCAGCAGCCCGCGTGCGCAAGAAAGTCAAGAAGAACGTCGCCGAGGGCATCGCCCACGTGCACGCGTCCTTCAACAACACCATCATCACGATCACCGACCGCCAGGGCAACGCCCTGTCGTGGGCAACCTCGGGCGGCGCCGGCTTCAAAGGCTCGCGCAAATCGACCCCGTTCGCAGCGCAGGTTGCTGCCGAAGCCGCGGGCAAGGTCGCTCAGGAATCGGGCGTGAAGAACCTGGAAGTGCGCATCAAGGGCCCAGGCCCGGGCCGTGAATCGGCTGTGCGTGCACTGAACAACCTGGGCATCAAGATCACCGAGATCCAGGACGTCACCCCGGTTCCGCACAACGGCTGCCGTCCGCCGAAGCGTCGTCGTATCTAATACGGCGTCGATTCGGGGGTAGGGGAGGCCTCGTGCCTCTCCTGCGTCGCGAAAAGCCAACGACGGGGCCTTGCGCCCCGTTGTGTTTTACGAGATTGGCCGGTGCAGTGCCCTGAAAATGGGTTATACTGCCCGGCTCTTGTCGTCTGCCGTTTTCACGGCGGGCGTTTTTTCAAGCCACGTCCGCTCTCTCGCAGAAGCGGACTAGCGCCTGGGCCGCATGGCTCTGGGGCGTGATCAATTTAAAAGGTATTCAACGTGGCACGTTATATCGGACCAAAAGCAAAACTGTCGCGCCGTGAAGGCACCGACCTGTTCCTGAAGAGCGCACGCCGCTCGCTCGATTCGAAGTGCAAACTGGACATCAAGCCAGGCCAGCACGGCGTCAAGTCGGGTGCCCGCACCTCGGACTACGGCAACCAGCTGCGTGAAAAGCAGAAGGTCAAGCGCATGTACGGCGTCCTCGAGCGTCAGTTCCGCCGCTACTTCGCTGAAGCATCGCGTAAAAAAGGCAACACCGGCGAAACCCTGCTGCGCCTGCTGGAAACCCGCCTGGACAACGTCGCGTACCGCATGGGCTTCGGCTCGACCCGCGCCGAAGCACGCCAGTTGGTGAGCCACAAGGCCTTCACCGTCAACGGCCAGGTCGTGAATATCGCTTCCTACCAGGTCAAGACCGGCGACGTGATCGCTGTTCGTGAAAAAGCCAAGAAGCAAGTGCGTATCGCTGAAGCGCTGTCGCTGGCTGAACAGATCGGCTTCCCGAGCTGGGTGTCGGTCGATGCCAAGAAGTTCGAAGGCACCTTCCGTTCGTTCCCGGAGCGTAACGAGATCGCTGCTGACGTCAACGAAGCGCTGATCGTCGAACTGTACTCGCGTTAATCGACTTCGTCGCGGTCTCCCCGCGACGAAGTCGTCCCGGCGAAGGCCGGGATCCAAGTTTGCCGGCATATCGAAAAACTTGGGTTCCGGCCTGCGCCGGAAGTCGGAGCCGCCAGTGGCGGGTACGACGGTGGTGTGCGGCTGCAGCGACCAAAGGTCGGCGCCGCAACAGGATCAGAATTTCACTTCCCGTCGTTCACTAGAATTCGTATCACCGCCTGCTCATCGAGCAGGCGCTTTTATTAATGCCATCAGCCTTATCGGTGTAACGAGCCGAGGGTATTGAAGAGGACATTTCATGCAAAACAGTCTGTTGAAGCCACGTATTATCGATGTCGAAGCAATCGCTCCGGGTCACGCCAAAGTCGTGATGGAGCCGTTCGAGCGTGGTTATGGCCACACCCTGGGCAATGCGCTGCGTCGCGTGCTGCTGTCGTCGATGATCGGCTACGCGCCGACCGAAGTGACGATCGCCGGTGTCGTGCACGAGTACTCGTCGCTGGACGGCGTGCAGGAAGACGTCGTCGACCTGCTGCTGAACCTGAAGGGCGTGGTCTTCAAGGTCCACAACCGTGATTCGGTCACCCTGACCCTGAAGAAGGAAGGCGAAGGCGCCGTCCTGGCATCGGACATCGACCTGCCGCACGACGTCGAGCTGATCAACCCGGACCACGTGATCGCCCACCTGACCGCCGGCGGCAAGCTGGACATGCAGATCAAGGTCGAGAAGGGCCGCGGCTACGTTCCCGGCAACGTGCGCCGCCTGTCGGAAGACACCAACAAGACCATCGGCCGCATCATCCTGGACGCATCGTTCTCGCCGGTCCGCCGCGTGTCGTACGCCGTGGAATCGGCCCGTGTCGAACAGCGTACCGACCTGGACAAGCTGATCATCAACATCGAGACCAACGGCGTCATCACCCCGGAAGAGGCGATCCGCCAGTCGGCACGCGTGCTGGTCGACCAGCTGAACGTGTTCGCCGCCCTGGAAGGCACCGAAGCCGCCGCCGAAGCACCGTCGCGCGCACCGCTGGTCGATCCGATCCTGCTGCGTCCGGTCGACGACCTGGAACTGACCGTCCGCTCGGCAAACTGCCTGAAAGCGGAAAACATCTACTACATCGGCGACCTGATCCAGCGTTCGGAAAACGAACTGCTCAAGACGCCGAACCTGGGCCGCAAGTCGCTAAACGAAATCAAGGAAGTCCTGGCTTCCCGCGGCCTGACCCTGGGCATGAAGCTGGAAAACTGGCCGCCTGCAGGTCTGGAAAAGTAATTGCTGTACCTGCCCGGGCAATGTCGTTCGGGCAGTCTTAAACCCCTAGAACCGGTCCGCGGACATGCGCAAGCATGAACGATCGAAGAACTGGACATTAAACACTCGAAAGGAAGTACCATGCGTCACCGTCACGGCCTCCGTAAGCTGAACCGTACCTCGTCCCACCGCCTGGCAATGCTGCGCAACATGACCGTCTCGCTGCTGCGTCATGAAGCCATCAAGACCACCGTGCCGAAAGCCAAGGAACTGCGTCGCGTCATCGAACCGATCCTGACCCTGGGCAAGACCGACACCCTGGCCAACAAGCGCCTGGCATTCGCTCGCCTGCGCGATCGCGAAATGGTGCAGAAGCTGTTCGCCGAACTCGGCCCGCGTTACGCCAACCGCAACGGCGGCTACCTGCGCATCCTGAAAATGGGTTTCCGCGTGGGCGACAATGCGCCGATGGCCTACGTCGAACTGCTGGACCGTCCGGAAGTCACCTCGGCTGAAGAAGCACCGACCGCCGAGTAATCGCTTCGCGCGACTCGAAAGAACCAGGCCTTGCGCCTGGTTTTTTTTCGCCAGTATGGCGCCGGGCCGAGCAGGGCGGCGGCGGCCGGTGTACCATGCCGGTGCGCTGTAACAACTCATCCGACACCATGTTCCTTTCGTTTCACCGTTTCACGAGCGGCCTGCTGCTGGCCTGCCTGGCCATCCTGCTCGGCTTCGCGCCGGGCGCCCGCGCCGACGACTTCCTCGACCCCGCCATCGCCTTCCGTTTCGAGGCGCGCATGCTCGACCCGCAGACCGTCGAGGTGCGCTACGGGATCGCCGACGGCTACTACATGTACCGCGAACGCTTCGCCTTCCGCGCCGCCGGCGCGAAGCTGGGCACGCCCGAGATCCCGCCGGGCAAGGTGAAATACGACGAGACCTTTCAGAAGGACGTCGAGACCTACAAGGGCGAGGTGGTGATCCGGATTCCGGTGGAAGGCAGCGGGCCGTTCACGCTCACCGCCACCAGCCAGGGCTGCGCCGACGCGGGCCTGTGCTATCCGCCGCAGGATCACAGCGCCCAGTTGGCGGCAGGTGGCGGCGCTCCGACTGCGCCTGCGCTGCCGATCGGGGCAAGCGCGGGCGCGAATCCGCCGCAGATGTCGACCGGGCCCTTGTCCTCGCAGCCGGCAATGGATACTGCACCCGCAGCAGCGCAAACCGCACCTGTCGCGGCCGAGCCGGCGCCTGCAGTGACGGCAGCGCCCCAACCGGCATCCACCGCGCCATCCGATATGTCGCGCATCGACGCCGTGCTGCAGGGCGGCCGCCTGCTCGCCATCGTCCCCGCCTTCATCCTGCTCGGCCTCGGCCTGGCCTTCACGCCCTGCGTGCTGCCGATGGTGCCGATTTTGTCGTCCATCATCGTCGGCGAAGGCCAGGTCAGCCGTGGCCGCGGCTTCCTGCTCTCGGCGACCTATTCGCTCGGCATGGCCATCGTCTACACCCTGCTCGGCGTCGCCGCCGGGCTGGCCGGCGAGGGCTTGTCGGCCGCGCTGCAGAACCCGTGGGTGCTGGGCGCCTTCGCCCTCTTGATCGTGGCGATGGCGATGTCGATGTTCGGCTTCTACGAGCTGCAGCTGCCTTCCAGCCTGCAAAGCCGCCTGGCCGGCGCCTCGAGCCGCCAGTCCGGCGGCAAGCTGCTCGGGGTGTTCGCGATGGGCGCGATCTCGGCCCTGATCGTCGGCCCCTGCGTGGCCGCGCCGCTGGCCGGCGCCCTGGTCTACATCAGTCAGACCCGCGACGTCGTCGTCGGCGGCGCGGCGCTGTTCTCGATGGCGGTGGGGATGAGCATCCCGCTGCTGCTGGTCGGCGTCTCGGCCGGCACACTGCTGCCGCGCGCCGGCGCCTGGATGGAATCGGTCAAGCGCCTGTTCGGCGTGCTGATGCTGGCGATGGCCCTGTGGCTGGTGTCGCCGGTGCTGCCGCCGATCGTGCAGATGCTGGGCTGGGCGGCGCTGCTGCTGGGCTATGGCTTCTACCTGCTGCGCAAGCACAAGCACTGGGTGGCGATGGCGGCGGGCGCCGCGTTTGCCTTGCTGGGCGGTATCCAGCTGGTCGGCGCCGCCACGGGCGGACGCGATGCGCTTGCTCCGCTGGCGCACCTGACAGGCGGCGCGCATCAGGGGCTGGTCTTCAAGCGAATCAAGACCGTGGAGGACCTTGACCGCGAGCTGGCCAATACGGGCGGCAAGACGGTGATGCTGGACTTCTATGCGGACTGGTGCGTGTCGTGCAAGGAGATGGAGAAGCTGACCTTCGTCGATCCGAACGTACAGGCGAAGCTGGCGAATACGACCCTGTTGCAGGTGGACGTGACGGCCAACGATGCGGCGGACAAGGCCATGCTCAAGCGTTTCAAGCTGTTCGGGCCGCCGGGGATCATCCTTTTTGGGGCGGATGGAAAAGAGATCGACGATAGTCGGGTCATCGGGTATCAAAACCCGCAGAAATTCCTGGCGTCTCTGGCGAAGCTGCCGTGAGTTGAACGCGTGGGCGGCGGACCGCCCACCCTACGGAAAATCGCTTTTGCAGGGTGGGCAAGTTTCTTGCCCACGCGGTCAGCCAGCCTGAAATTAGCCGCGCATCATGCCGTGGCCGCCGCGGTGATGACGGCCATGCTTCTGCTCGTCGAACACCTTGCGCTGTTCCGGCGTGAGGGCCGCGTACAGGCTGTTCAGGGCCGACAGGCGCGCTTCCATGCGGGCGGTGCGCTGCTTCTGCATGGCGATCTGGCGTTCCAGGCGCTGCGGGGCGGTGAGGGCGGTGCGCTGCTCCTTCGTCAGGCGCTGGCCGGCACGGTCACCCTGCTGCTGCGGCGCCATGCTGGCCACGAAAGCCTGCCACACGGGCTGCTGGGCGCGGGTCAGCTTGAGGTCGTCGGCCAGCCTGGCCTGGCGGGCGGCGCGGTGTTCGGCGCGCTTGGCCTTGAACTCGGCGAACTTCGCCTGGCGCTGTTCCGGCGTCAAATTGCGGAACTCGGCGCGTTTCGCTTCGCGCTGTTCCTTGCTCATCGCATGCGGATGGCGGCCTTCCTGGGGCGCGGCGGTCTGGGCCTGGACACCCAGCGAGGCGCCGGCGATGCCGAGTGCGGACAGGACGATGACCAGGTTTTTGCGGACGGTATTCATGGTTGTTTCCTCTGTGAGAATGAGAAGTCGGTCGGTGTGCACCTTGCATCCGGACTGCTCGCTGCACGGTTCCCATCATCGGAAAAAACTGTAACCGCGGGATTTCCCCTGTCCGGTACTTTGTATCAATATGTTTCGCGCTCAGCGGCATATACAAGCCGATACAAAACGGCTGTCCAAGGGTGCGCCGAATCCGGATAATTGCGGTCATGGACAATCCCTCTACGATCTTGATCGTCGACGACGACCGCGATATCCGCACTCTGCTCGCCGACTACCTCGAGTCGAACGGCTACCGCACGATCGCCGCCGCCGACGGCACCGGCATGTGGAAAGCGCTCGACGACGCGCGCCCGGACCTGATCGTGCTCGACCTGAACATGCCGGGCGACGACGGCCTGACCCTGTGCCGCAAGCTGCGCGCCACCTCCAGCCTGCCGGTCATCATGCTGACCGCCCGCAACGAGCCGCTCGACCGCATCCTCGGCCTCGAGATGGGCGCCGACGACTACCTGCCGAAACCCTTCGAGCCGCGCGAACTGCTGGCGCGCATCCGCAGCGTGCTGCGCCGTTCGCATGCGATGCCGTCCAACGCCCCGTCCGAGAACGTGCAGCAGATGCGCTTTTCCGGCTGGACCCTGGACCTGACCGCGCGCCACCTGGTCAACCCGCAGGGCGTGGTGATCATGCTGTCGGGCGCCGAGTTCCGCCTGTTGCGCGTCTTCCTCGAGCATCCGAACCGCGTGCTCAACCGCGACCAGCTGCTGAACCTGACCCAGGGCCGCGACGCCGACCCCTTCGACCGCTCGATCGACATCCAGATCTCGCGCCTGCGCCAGAAGCTGGGCGAAGACGCGCGCATGCCGCAGATCATCAAGACCGTGCGCAACGGCGGCTACGTGCTGGCCGGCCAGGTGACCGTGGAGCCGCCGGCGTGAAAGCCTTCTTCGGCTCGATGACCGGGCGCGTGTTCATCACCCTGCTGCTCGGCATCGTGATCTCGGCGGCGCTGACCCAGCTGGCCGCCGACCTCGAACGCCTGCGCGTGATCGAACAGCAGCGCGACCAGCACCTGCTGGAACGCGCCGAACAGCTCGTCATGGCGACCGAGATCGTGCCGACCTCGGCGCGCTCGGTCTACCTGTCGGTGGCGAACCGTCCCGGCCTGCGCCTGGAAGTCGGCAACGTCACGCCCCCAAGCCAGCCGCCCAGCTGGTTCGCGCGCTCGCTGGCGGCGCGCCTGGGCGACGGCTACCGCATCACCTCGGCCGCCGGCCGCCCGGCCTCCTGCGACATGCCGCAGCGGCAAATGGTGCTCTATGGCCTGGTCTCGACCGACTGGCGCGGCGCCTGCGAAACCCTGAACGTGCGCCTGCGCGACGGCGAGGAGCTGCGCCTGTCGGTGCTGCCGCCGCGCTCGGTCTTCACCGGCCCCGAAACCGACTACCGCACCACCATCGCCTTGTTCCTGGTCAGCATCGCGGCGCTGGCCTACCTGGTGGCGCGCATGACGACCCGACCGCTCAAGGTGCTGGCGCGCGCCGC
The DNA here is from genome assembly GCF_021044825.1 of Massilia phyllostachyos. Classification (GTDB taxonomy): domain Bacteria; phylum Pseudomonadota; class Gammaproteobacteria; order Burkholderiales; family Burkholderiaceae_D; genus Telluria; species Telluria phyllostachyos. Next base: position 204,013 of record NZ_JAJNOC010000003.1, read on the forward strand.
CCAGGACCTGGGCCAGGACATCAACCGCGCGCCGCTGTCCCTGGACGGCGCCAGCGAGATCCGCCAGGCCAGCGCGGCCTTCAACGCCATGCAGGCGCGCATCCGCCAGTACATTTTCCAGCGCACGCAGATGCTGGCCGCCATCACCCACGACCTGCAGACTCCCTTGACGCGCATGCGCCTGCGCCTGGAAAAGGTGTCGGACCGCGAGCTGCAGGAGCGCCTGATCGGCGACCTGTCGGCGATGCAGGAAATGGTGCGCGAAGGCCTGGTGCTGGCGCGCAGCATGGACACCACCGAGAACATGCAGATGCTGGACCTCGATTCGCTACTGGAAGCCGTGTGCGCCGACGCCGTCGACGCCGGCCAGCAGGTCGAGCTGAAGGGCCACGCCGGCATGGCCCTGATGGGCCGGCCGCTCGACCTGCGCCGCTGCCTCGGCAACCTGATCGACAACGCGGTGAAGTACGGCCGCGACGTGCGCGTCTGCGTCGACCGCAGCAACGGCGCGGCGCGGGTGCGCATCCGCGACAGCGGCCCGGGCATCCCGGCCACCGAGCTGGGCCGGGTGTTCGATCCCTTCTACCGGATCGAGACCTCGCGCTCGCGCGAGTCGGGCGGCACCGGCCTGGGGCTGACGATCGCGCGCAACATCGCCGAGCAGCACGGCGGCAGCATCGCCCTGGCGAATCACCCGGAAGGCGGCCTGGAAGTCACGCTGATGCTGCCGGAGTACTACCCGAACAAGTGATACAAAGCGACACCGCATACACAATCCTGAAACATGGCCGTGCGAGAATGGTGCGCCCCGCGTATGGGCATGCGCGGCAGGCTGGATAATCGAAAGAAATAGCCGCCGGGACTGGCGGCAAGGGACGAACATGAAAAAGAAGAATGCTGGTTGGATCGTGGGTGTCGTGGCGGTCGCCGTGGCGGGCGCCTGGTACCTGAACAAGGGCGACACGGCCCACGCCGGCGGCCCCGGCGGCCAGGGCGGCCCGGGGGGCAAGAACGGCATGCCGCCGACCACGGTCAACGTGGTGGCGCCGCAACGCCAGGACGTCGGCGTGGAACTGTCCGCCAACGGCACCGTGACCCCGGTGCGCACCGTCGACCTGCATCCGCAGACCACCGCGACCATCCGCAAGGTGCACATTCGCGAAGGCCAGTTCGTCAAGGAAGGGCAGGTGCTGTTCTCGCTGGACGACCGCGCCGACCGCGCCAACGTGGCGCGCGCCGAAGCGCAGGTGGCGCAGAACCGCGCGACCCTGGCCGACCTCGAGCGCCAGTACAAGCGTAGCCAGGAACTGGCTGCCCAGAACTTCCTGTCCCAGAGCGCCGTCGACTCCCTGAAGAGCCAGGTCGAGGCATCGCGCGCCCTGGTGCAAAGCAATGTCGCGGCCACGCGCGCCAGCCAGGTCAGCGCCAGCTACACCACCATCCGCGCCCCGATGTCGGGCCGGGTCGGCGCCATCGACATCCACCCGGGCGCCCTGGTGCAGCCGACCACCTCGCTCACCACCATCACCCAGCTCGACCCGATCGACGTCTCCTTCAACCTGCCGGAATCGAGCCTGGGCAGCGTGCTCGCGGCCTCGCGCGCCGGCAAGGTGGCGGTGCAGGCCAGCACCGGCGACGCGGGAGCCAGGCCGGTGACCGGCGAACTCAAGTTCGTCGACAACGCGGTCGACGCCACCGCCGGCACCATCCGCGTGAAGGCCCAGTTCGCCAATCCGGATGCCAGCCTGTGGCCGGGCCAGTACGTGACCACCAAGGTCACGGTGCAGACCATCCGCGACGCCGTCGTGATTCCGCAGAACGCGATCATCACCAGTACCAACGGCACCTTCGTCTACGTGGTGGGCGAGGGCATGGAGGCGAAACAGGTCAAGGTGGCGCGCCTGCACGGCTTCGGCGAGTATGCTGCCGTGACCGGCCTGCTAGGGACCGAAAAAGTCATCACCGAAGGCAAGCAGAACCTGCGCCCGGGCGGCAAGGTCAAACAGGCTGGCGCCCCCGGCGCCAAGTCCCAGCCGACCGCCCTTGCCAAGAAGGATGAAAAGGCATGAACCTGTCCGAACTGTGTATCCGCCGTCCCGTGATGGTGGTGCTGCTGTCGCTGGCCCTGGTGCTGGTCGGCGTGCTGGCCTACATGCACATCCCGGTCGCGGCGCTGCCGAGCTATAACACGCCGGTCATCAACGTCAACGCCAACCTGGCCGGTGCCAGCCCGGAAAACATGGCCTCGTCGGTCGCGCTGCCGCTGGAAAAGCAGTTCGCGACCATCGCCGGCATCAAGATGATCAGCTCGACGAATACCCAGGGCAATACTTCCCTGACGCTGGAGTTCGACGAATCGATCGACGTCAACCAGGCCGCCGTCGACGTCCAGGCCGCGCTGCTGCAGGTGCAGCGCCAGCTGCCGCAGGAAATGACCGACCTGCCGTCCTACCGCAAGATCAATCCGGCCGACTCCCCGATCCTGTTCATGCACATGACCTCGCCGTCGATGGACTTGTCGGAGCTGAACGACTACGCGGAAAACCTGGTCTCGCCGGCGATCTCGACGCTGCCGGGTATTGCCCAGGTGACGGTGAACGGCGGCAAGCGCTTCGCCGTGCGGGTACGCGCCCGCCACGACCTGATGAGCGCCCGTAACATCTCGATGGCCGAACTGGCCACCGCTTTACGTTCTGCCAATTCCATCACCCCGCTCGGCATCCTGGACGGCCCCAGCCAGAGCCTGACGATCCAGGGCGGCGGCCAGCTCATGAAGGCCGCCGACTTCGCCGGCCTGATCGTCGCCACCCGCGACGGCCTGCCGGTGCGCCTGCGCGACATCGCCTCGGTCGAGGACAGCTACCAGTCGGTCAAGGCCACCGGCAGCCTGAACGGCGAGCGCTCGATCGTGCTGATGGTGCAGCGCCAGCCCAATGCGAATACCGTGCAGGTGGTCGATGCGGTGCGCGAGCTGATGCCGCGCTTCGAGACCCAGCTGCCGCAGTCGATCAAGATCCACCTGGTCAATGACCGCTCGGTCTCGATCCGCGAAGCGATCCACGACGTCAATCTCACCCTGGCCGGCACCGTGATCCTGGTCATCCTGGTGATCTTCCTGTTCCTGCACCGCCTCACCGCGACCCTGATTCCGGCCGTCACCGTGCCGATCTCCCTGCTGGGCGCGCTGTCGCTGCTCTATGCCTTCGGCTATAGCCTGGACAATATTTCGCTGCTCGGCATCACCCTCGCCGTCGGCCTGGTGGTCGACGACGCCATCGTGGTGCTGGAAAACATCGTGCGCCACATGGAGCTGGGCAAGAAGCCGATGCAGGCGGCCCTGGTCGGTTCGCGCGAGATGGGCTTCACCATCATCTCGATCTCGATCTCGCTGGTGGCGGTGTTCATCCCGATCTTCTTCATGCCGGGTGTGATCGGCCTGCTGTTCCGCGAATTCGCCGTGATCGTCGGCCTGGCGGTGCTGGTCTCGGCCATCGTGTCGCTGACCCTGGTGCCGATGATGTGCTCGCGCCTGATCAAGCACGGCGGCCACGTCGATCCGAAGGACATGTCCTGGGTCGGCCGCCGCTTCGAGGCGATGTTCACCAATGTGCGCGACGGCTATGCCCGCACCCTGGACATGGCGCTGCGCCACCGCTTCCTGGTCCTGATGCTGGCGGTCGGCACCGTGGTGCTGACGGCCGTACTGTACTCGACCATGCCGAAGGGCTTCTTCCCCGAGGAAGACATCGGCCAGCTGCGCGTGACGGTCGAGGCGGCGGAAGACACCTCGTCCATGAAGCTGATGCAGCTGCAGGCGCAAGTGGTCGACATCGTGCGCGCCAGCCCCTACGTGCAAGATACGACCTCGTTCAGCGGCGGCGGCAATACCGGCCGCATGTTCCTGGTCCTGAAGCCGCGCTCGGAGCGCCCGCCGATGTCGCAGGTGGTGGATGAGCTGCGCAAGGCCACCCGCGGCGTCGCCGGTGTGCAAGTGTTCCTGTCGCCGGTGCAGAACCTGCAGCTGGGCGGCCGCCAGTCGAAGAGCCGCTACCAGTACACCCTGCAGAGCGTGTCGGGCGGCGAGATCGGCCAGTGGGCCGACCAGTTCCTGGAACGCATGCGCGCCGATCAACGTTTCCGCGACGTCACCAGCGACTCGCAGAACAAGGCGCTGCAGGCCACCATCGACATCGACCGCGACAAGGCGGCGCTGCTGGGCGTGGAGATGGCCGACATCCGCACCGTGCTGTATGCCTCCTTCGGCGAACGCCAGGTCTCGACCATCTACTCGACCGCGGCCAGCTACTACGTGATCCTGGAAGCGGCCGAATCCGACCGCTACTACGACGAAGCACTGTCGCGCGTGTCGGTGCGTTCCAAGAACGGCGACTTGGTGAAGCTGTCGAGCTTCGCCAAGGTCCGGCGCACTGTCGGCCCGCTGGCGGTCAACCACCAGGGGCAATTGCAGGCGATCACCCTGGCCTTCAACCTGGCGCCGGACGTGCCGCTGGGCGACGCCACCGCCGCCATCGAACAGTTCGGCCGCGACATGAAGCTGCCGGCGTCGGTGATCACCAACTACGGCGGCGACGCGGCGGTATTCAAGGATACGCAATCGAGCCAGCTGATCCTGATCATCGCGGCGATCGGCGTGATCTACGTGCTGCTGGGCGTGCTGTACGAGAGCTATATTCACCCGCTCACGATTCTGGCCGGCCTGCCGTCGGCGGCGGTGGGGGCGCTGCTCACCTTGTGGCTGTTCAATATGGACCTGACCCTGATCGCGATGATCGGCATCCTGATGCTGATCGGTATCGTCAAGAAGAACGCGATCATGATGATCGACTTCGCCCTCGACGCCCAGCGCAACCAGGGCATGAAGCCGGTCGACGCGATCCGCGAGGCCTGCATCCTGCGCTTCCGTCCGATCCTGATGACGACCCTGGCCGCGATGATGGGCGCGCTGCCGATCGCGCTGGGCATCGGCGCCGGCGCCGAGCTGCGCCAGCCGCTGGGCCTGGCCGTGGTGGGCGGCCTGATCTTCTCGCAGGTGATCACGCTCTACATCACCCCGGTGATCTACCTCTACCTGGACAAGTACAGCGGCACCGGTCCGATGACCGACAAGCAGCTGACCAAGCTGGAAGAGGCCGCGGCGCATTGAGGCTGCAGTTGGCAGCGCGGAAACATCTTGTAACATCCTTCAAGGTGTCCGCGCCGCCGCTAAGCATCCTCTAAGCTGCGTCCTAGTCGCAAAACGGTTAGACTGCGGCTCTCGTGCCGCATTGCGGTAACAAAGTTGCCAGAACCAGGAACCGTTCGACCTTGCGTGACCATTCCCACACCTACGAGGAGCACAGCGACGTCTGCGCACATTGCGGCCAGACGCTGCCGGGACGCGCCGCCCCGAGCTATGGGCGCCAGGGGCCGAACCGCCCGGCCCTGGTGGCGACCATCCTGCTGCACGTGCTGCTGGTAGCGATCTGGTTCTTCCATCCCGACAAGGACGGCAAGCAGGCCAAGCCGGCCTCGGGGGCCGAGGGCGAGGTGGTGTATGTCGCGCCGCTGCAACAGCCGGCCAAGCCGCCGCCGCGTGCGCAGGCGCCGTCGCCCACGAAAACGAAGCCGACGCCGCGTCCGCGCCAGGAGCGGATCGAGATCGCGCGCCTGCCGGATACCATCACCCTGCCGGAAGAAAAGCCGGTCGAGCAGCCCAAGCCCGAGCCGCAAAAGAAATTCGACGAAAAGCAGCCGGTCGACATGGCCGACTTCATCGCCGCCCGCCGCGCCCAGCGCGGCGCCCCGACCGGCAGCGAAGACACCACGCCGGAAAGCGAGGCCACCAAGGGCGCGCGCAACGCGATGGCCAATATCGCCGCCATCAACGGCCGCGGCCGCGAAGACCGCAACGAAACCGGCGGCGTGTTCTCGGTATCGAACAAGACCTTCCACAGCATGGACCTCAAGTTCCGCGGCTGGAACCCGAACTTCAAGCGCCGCTGGCTGACCAGCGTGACGGTGGAGCAGGGGAGCGAGGCCGATGTCGAGATCGCCGTGGTCAAGAAGATGATCGAACTGATCCGGAAAGAAAAGACCGGCGATTTCGAATGGGATTCGCACCGGCTGGGCAAGATCGTCAAGCTCAGTGCGCGGCCGGCCGATACGGATGAGCTGATGACGTTCTTGTTCAAGGAGATGTTTCCGGAGTATAAGCCGCCGGCGCAGTGGCGGTGAGGTTCCGGGCTGATCGGGGAAAATTGGGTTCCGGCCTTCGCCGGAACGACGGTTTTTAGGCTAGAGGTAAAAGTTGCAGCACCTCTAGCTTGGAGACCGTCATGCGCGCCACTGGCGCCCATGACTCCCGGCGAAGGCCGGGATCCAAGTTTGCATGAAGACCTACAACGCAAACAAAAAGGCTGTGTTCGCGTTAGTTATGGATTTGCAGCCGCCTTCACTGAACTTGTCGTACCGCAGCACATAGCCACTGCGCTGGTGTACGCAACGCTTGCGCATCCAGTAATCGCTGCCACCCCGAATAGTTCGCCAGGTAGCGACTGGCCACACCCTTGAAGCGCACCAGCCAGTTCTTGAAGCGACTGTGCCAGCCATTCACGTTCTGGATGTGGATCGCACCGCGTGCGCGCCGCCCGGCCCGCACGTTGACGGATTCGTACATGATTCCGGCGTCAAGGGCAAACCGGACGTAAGCCGCAGCGCCATCGCTGATGAGCAGCCCGTCGCTGGGCAGCACCGATTGCAGGCAGGTGCGCAGTTGCGCAGCGGTCACGGGACCACGTCCGGTATGAAAGTCCAGCGTCGTGCCGATGCGGTCACGCGCTACCAGCAGGCAATCGTGCTCGCGGTTGATGCCGCGCCGCCGGGCGGCGCCACCACGCTTGCGCGGCGGGCGTGACAAGGTGCGCGAACCCTTCTGCGATTCCAGTCTGTAGGTTTCGTCGGCCTCTATGATTCCCGTCAATGCTGCGGGCCGGTGCCGGGCGGCGCCCGACGCGAATCGGTGGCGCCAGCGAAAACTCGTTGTGCGATGCACGCCGGTAGCGAGCGCAGCGTCGCGTACAGTGCGTGATTCCAGCAAGCACTTGATATATGGCAGCCAGCACTCGCGCTTGCGCAGGCGGGCCAGCGGCGTGCCGGTCAGCGCATTGAAGGAGCGACGACAACCTTGGCAGCGATAACGCTGCAGGCCGCTGGCGAAGCCGGAGCGGTGCAAGCGCGCGCAAGCACAGTGCGGACAGGGCCGACCTGCAGCGGCCGCTTCGATGAGCGCCAGGCATTCGGCCGGGTCGCGGATGCTGTCGAGCCAGTCGCGCAGCCGGGCAAGATCGGCGCTGGACAATGGCGCGGCGGTCAGAAAAGCAAACAATTCGTCGAAGCGCGGGCCTTGCATCGTCACTCCAGATGAGTTAACTCGACAATGCGTAGGACTTCGACAACGCGATTTGGTTCACCTACCTATCGCGAACACAGCCAACAAAAACGGCGCCACCGGCGCCGTTTCTTCTTTAACGCAAGCGGGGTATCACCCCTGCGCCTTCAACTTCCGCGCCACCTCCAGCGCAAAATAGGTGAGCACCCCATCCGCCCCCGCCCGCTTGAACGCCATCATCGACTCCATCATGACCTTGTCATGATCCAGCCACCCGTTCTGCGCCGCCGCTTTCAGCATCGCGTATTCCCCGCTGACCTGGTAAGCAAACGTCGGCACCTTGAACTCGTCCTTCACGCGCCGCACCACGTCCAGATAAGGCATCCCCGGCTTGACCATCACCATGTCCGCGCCCTCGGCCAGGTCCAGCGCCACTTCGCGCAGCGCCTCGTCGGTATTGGCCGGATCCATCTGGTAAGTGTTCTTGTCGGCCTTGCCGAGGTTCGCCGCCGACCCCACCGCGTCGCGGAAAGGCCCGTAGAAGGCCGACGCATACTTGGCCGAGTAGGCCATGATGCGGGTATGGATGTGGCTATCCGATTCCAGCGCGCCGCGAATTGCACCGATCCTGCCGTCCATCATATCCGACGGCGCCACCACGTCCACGCCGGCTTCGGCCTGGGCCAGCGACTGGCGGATCAGCATCTCGATGGTCTTCTCGTTGACGATGTAGCCGTTCTCGTCCGGCAGGCCGTCCTGGCCGTGGGTCGTGTACGGGTCGAGCGCCACGTCGGTCATGATGCCCAGTTCCGGGAAGCGCTTTTTCAACTCGCGCACGGCGCGCGGCACCAGGCCTTCCGGATTGGTGGCTTCGACACCGTCATAGGTCTTGAGCGAGGCGTCGACCACGGGGAACAGGGCCAGCATCGGAATGCCGAGCGACACGGCTTCCTCGGCCACCTTCAGCAACAGGTCGACCGACAAGCGCTCCACGCCCGGCATCGAGGACACTTGCTGGCGCTGGTTCTCGCCGTCGAGGATAAAGACTGGATAGATCAGGTCGGACGGCGTGACGACGTTCTCGCGCATCAGGGCGCGCGAGAAAGGGTCGCGGCGCATGCGGCGCATGCGGGAGGCGGGATAGCTTGTGGGAACGATGATCGTCATAAACTTTTCTCCAGTACTTCCAACAAATGTTTATTCCGCGCTGTCGGATTCCGCTGGCGCGTCCTCGTTATCCAGCCCCAGCAGCTCGATGATCTTGGCGTCCGCCTCCTCGATGCCGATGCGCTTGAGCGCCGAGAACAGCTGCACCGTGAACGGGAAGCCTTCGCCTTCTTCGTCGACATAGCTGTCGAGGATCTTCTGCGCCTGGCGCAGGGCGTTGGTCTTTTCGTTCTGGTTGAGCTTGTCGGCCTTGGTCAGGATGCAGTGGATCGGCTTGCCGGTCGGCGCGAACCATTCCAGCATCTGGACGTCGAGGTCGGTGAAGGGACGGCGCGAATCCATGATCAGGACCAGGGCGGCGAGCTGCTCGCGGCGCTGGACGTAGTCGCCCAGCAGCTTCTGCCAGTGCAGCTTGGCGGTGCCGGACACTTCGGCATAGCCGTAGCCGGGCAGGTCGACCAGCAGGGCGCGGATTTCCTCGACAATGGTCGGGTCCTTGCGGTGCTGGGCGACGTGGGCGCCGCCGATCGAGAAGTAATTGATGTGCTGGGTGCGGCCCGGCGTCTTGGATGCGAAGGCCAGGCCCTTCTGATTGGTCAGGATATTGATCGCCGTGGACTTGCCCGCGTTCGAACGCCCGGCGAAGGCGATTTCGGGCACGACCGTGCCGGGCAGATCGCGCAACTGATTAACGGTCGTGAAGAACCGGGCTTGCCAGAGTTGGGACATGGGAAGTTGGGAAAGGTTTAAATGACAACGGAATGGCGATGCGGAAACAAAGCTATTGTACAATAAGGGGTTCATTGCCGCTCCCCGGGGGAGCACCAGTAAGGCCGCTGCACTGTATCACTGTAAATTCCAAAATCTGTTTTTGACTTTTTCAGGGTGCTTGAATGAATCGTCTGACGTTTCCGCTTTTGAAGTCCTTGTTGCTTGCAACCCTGGCTGTGTGCGGTACGGCATCCGCGGCCGAAGCTCCGCGCGCCGCCGCCAAGGCCGATCCGGCCAAGGGCGGAACCCTTTACGATTCGGGCGACGCCGCGCGCGGCCTGCCGGCCTGCATGTCCTGCCACGGCGCCGCCGGCAACTCGACCATCGTCGCCAACCCGAAACTGGCCGGCCAGATCGAAGCCTACACCCACAAGCAGCTGGTCGACTTCACCACGCCGAACCGCCAGCAGCCGATCATGACGACCTACGCCAAGATGCTGACCGAGGACGAGAAGCGCAATATCGCCGCCTACCTCGCCACCCAGAAGCAGAAAGCCGGCGCCGCCAAGAACAAGGACACCGTCGAGCTCGGCCGCAAGATTTACCGCGGCGGCATCGCCGAGAAGGGCGTCGCCGCCTGCGCCAGCTGCCACGGCGCCACCGCCGGCGGCATCCCGGCCCAGTACCCGCGCCTGTCGGGCCAGCACCAGGACTACACCTACGCCCAGCTGGAAGCCTTCAAGTCCGGCACCCGCAAGAACAGCATCCAGATGACCACGCTGTCGCAGCGCATGTCGACCGAGGAAATGAAGGCGGTGTCGGACTATATCGCGGGCCTCAAATAAGCAGCGCCGGTCACGCAACCGGGTGTCGATGTCGTACGGTGGACGGGAAACCCGTCCGCCATTACGTGTATGCTCTGGTGGTTAAATACGCTGTAGAGAAGTAATCATGAGTACCACCGGAATTGAATTGAACACCCGCCGCCGCGGGTTCGCCGAAGCGGTCGAGCTGGTGTCCTCGATGCGTTTCGCCATCAGCCTCCTGGTCATCGTGGCGATCGCCGCGATCATCGGCACCGTGCTCAAGCAGGCCGAGCCGATGCCGAACTACGTGAACCAGTTCGGCCCCTTCTGGTTCGAGGTGTTCGCCCGCCTCGGCCTCTACAACGTCTATACCAGCCCCTGGTTCCTGGCCATCCTGGTCACGCTGATCGTCTCCACCGCCCTGTGCGTGGTGCGCAATGCGCCGAAGATGGTCAAGGACATGCGCAGCTGGCGCGAAAACGTGCGCGAAGAGTCGCTGCGCAACTTCCACCACAAGACCGAATGGACCGCGCCGCTGGACCGCCCCGGCCTGGCTGCGCAGACCGCCGCGCGCCTGCGCCACGCCGGCTACGCCGTCAAGCTGGTGGACAAGGACAACGGCACCCTGGTCGCGGCCAAGAAGGGCGCCGGCAACAAGTTCGGCTACATCTTCGCCCACTCGGCCATCATCGTGATCCTGCTGGGCGGCATGCTGGATTCGGAATTGCCGGTCAAGTTCCAGCAGTGGTTCTTCGGCAAGACGCCCTTCGGCGGCAGCGGCGTGATCGCCGACATCCCGGCCCAGCACCGCCTCGGCGTGTCGAACCCCACCTTCCGCGGCAACACCCTGATCGCGGAGGGCCAGACCAGCAACACCGCGCTGCTGCCCCAGCCTGCCGGCGTGCTGGTGCAGGAGCTGCCGTTCTCGATCCAGCTGAAGAAATTCCACATCGATTTCTATTCGACCGGCATGCCCAAGCTGTTCGCCAGCGACGTCGTGGTGCGCGACCCGGAGACCGGCAAATCGTTCCCCGCCACCATCAAGGTCAACCACCCGCTGATCTACAAGGGCGTCGCCGTCTACCAGTCGAGCTTCGAGGATGGCGGCAGCAAGCTGAAGCTGACCGGTTTCCCGATGCGCGGAGACAAGAGCGAATCCTTCGAGATCGGCGGCGCCGTCGGCGCGTCCACCGAACTGAAGCAGGGTGGCGAGACCTGGACGGTCGAGTGGTCGGGCTTCCGTCCCTTCAACGTCGAGAACATGGCGGCGGGCCAGGACGCCCGCGCGGTGGCGAAGAACACTTCCTTCAACGAGCAGCTCAGCGCCACGCTCGGCAAGGCCTCCGGCTCGGCCGCGAAGAGCGCGGACAACAAGGACCTGAAGAACGTCGGCCCGAGCGTGCAGTACAAGCTGCGCGACAAGACCGGCCAGGCGCGCGAATTCCTGAACTACATGCAGCCGATGACCCTGGAAGGCGCACAGGTCTACCTGGCCGGCGTGCGTTCCAGCCCGGCCGAAAACTTCAGCTTCCTGCGCATCCCGGCCGACGCCGAGTACAGCGTGCGCACCTGGATGCGCCTGCGCGCGGCGCTGGGCGATCCGGCCCTGCGTAACGAGGCGGCGCGGCGCTACGCGGCGCGCGCACTGGCGCCCGAGCAGCGCAGCCAGGACGGCCTGGCGCGCCAGCTCGAGGAATCGGCGGCGCGCACGCTGGCCATCTTCGCCGGCGAGGGAGACGCGCGCGGCGGCTTTGTCGGCGTCTCCCGGTTCCTGGAAAAGATCCCGCCGGCCGAACAGGAAAAGGCCGCCGGCATCTTCATGAAGATGCTCAACGGCGCCCTGTGGGAGCTATGGCAGGCCGCGAATGCGCGCGCCGGCCTTGATCCGGTCGAGCCGAGCGAGGCCAACGGCCGCTACCTGCAGCTGGCCACCAATGCGCTGTCCGACAGCGTGTTCTACGGCGCCCCGGTCTACCTGCAGCTGGAGGAATTCGAGGAAGTGAAGGCCTCGGTGCTGCAGATGACGCGCTCGCCGGGCAAGGGCATCGTCTACTTCGGATGCCTGTTGCTGGTAGCCGGCGTGTTCGCAATGTTTTATATTCGTGAACGGCGCATCTGGGTGTGGGTGCGCCACCAGGACGGCGGCGCGCATGCGCTGATGGCGATGAGCACCCAGCGCAAGACGCTCGACTTCGAACGCGAATTCGACGACCTGAAAGAAAAACTGCCGCAGCGGGCTTGACCCGCGCGCAACCAGGAGACCAGCATGGAACTGTCGCAAACCGGAGCGGGCCAGCCCAAGGCCTACGTCGAGCAACCCGGGTTCTTCCGCAGCCTGAAGCCGGCGGACTGGCTGTACGCCATCGCCCTGCTGGCGGCGGCGCTGTTCGCGCTGAACCGCTACGCCCACCACATGGACATCTACGAGCAGGCGATCCTGGTGGCGACCGCGCCGACCTTCGCCCTGCTCGGCTGGCACTGGAAGCCGATGCGCTGGCTGCTGCCCCTGGTCGGCCTGCTGTCGCTGTGGGCGATCTCGCTCTACGGCGGCGTCATCGACGCGGCCAACCAGAAGTTCTTCCTGAAGTACATGCTGTCGAGCCAGTCCGCGATCCTGTGGATGAGCGCGCTGTTCGTGTTCTCGACCGTGTTCTACTGGCTGGGCCTGGCCAGCCGCTCGGAATTCGGCGGCTCGGTCGGCAGCAAGCTGTGCTGGGCCGGCGTGGTGCTGGGATCAAGCGGCATGATGGTGCGCTGGTACGAGTCCTACCTGCTGGGCCCCGACGTCGGCCACATCCCGGTGTCGAACCTGTATGAGGTCTTCATCCTGTTCGCGCTCATCACCGCGCTGTTCTACCTCTACTACGAAGGCCGCTACGCGACCCGCCAGCTGGGGCCCTTCGTGCTGTTGATCATCTCGGCCGCGGTGGCGTTCCTGCTCTGGTACACGGTCTCGCGCGACGCCGCCCAGATCCAGCCGCTGGTGCCGGCCCTGCAGAGCTGGTGGATGAAGATCCACGTGCCCGCCAACTTCATCGGCTACGGCACCTTCGCCCTGGCCGCCATGGTCGGCACCGCCTACCTGCTGAAATCCCATGGCATCCTGGCCGACCGCCTGCCCGCGCTGGAAGTGCTGGACGATGTGATGTACAAGTCGATCTCGGTCGGCTTCGCCTTCTTCACCGTCGCCACCATCCTGGGCGCCCTGTGGGCGGCCGAAGCCTGGGGCGGCTACTGGTCGTGGGACCCGAAGGAGACCTGGGCCCTGATCGTCTGGCTCAACTACGCGGCCTGGCTGCACATGCGCCTCATGTCCGGCCTGCGCGGCCGCGTGGCGGCCTGGTGGTCGGTGGTGGGCTTGCTGGTGACCACCTTCGCCTTCCTGGGCGTGAACATGTTCCTGTCGGGGCTGCACTCGTACGGCGAACTGTAAGGTTCTTCAGTTGCCTCGATAGGTCGAATAGCCGAAAGGGCTCAGCAGCAGTGGGATGTGGTAGTGCTGCGCCGGCGCATCCACGGTGAACTCGACCGGGATGCGCGGGAAGAAGCTCGGCTGTCCCTTGCGGGCGAAATGCTCGCCCGTCCTGAACACGATGCGGTAATCACCCGCGGCCATCGCCTTGCCGTCGGGGTAGAGGGCAGGAATACGCCCCTGCTCGTTCGTCACGCCGCTCGCCAGTTGCATCCATTCCGTTCCCTTGCGCTGCTCGAGCGTGACCTGGATGCCCGCGCCCGGCTGGCCGCTCTGCTGGTCGAGCACATGGACGCTGAGCGGGTTGGCCGCGGCGGATGCCCCCAAGCCGGCGGCGCCGAGCAGGGTGGTGAAGGTAAGTTGGCGGACGAGTCGCATGGTGGTTCTCCACTGAAGTCAGGAAGCCGCCATGCTCGCATACCGCCCCCCACGGCCGGCTGACCGCCAGATGACAGCTTCGTCATCTTCGGACGCGAGGCTTCGGCATAGAATGCGGTTTTCTTTTCCATTCCCGCCATGACCATCCTCGTGATCGAAGACGAGCCGAAGACCGGCGACTACCTGCAGCGCGGCCTGGCGGAATCGGGCTTCGCGGTGCGCCTCGCGCGCAACGGGCGCGACGGCCTGGCCATCGCCCGCGAGGAAGACGTCGAGCTGGTGGTGCTGGACGTCATGTTGCCGCGGATGGACGGCTGGCAGGTGCTGGAAGCCTTGCGCGCGGATCCGGATACCGAGCAGATCCCGGTGCTGTTCCTGACGGCGCGCGACGAGGTCGCGGACCGTGTGCGCGGCCTGGAGCTGGGCGCCGACGACTACCTGGTCAAGCCATTCGCCTTCGTGGAACTGGTGGCGCGTATCCGCACCCTGCTGCGGCGCGGACCGGTGCGCGAGGAAGAGCTGATCCGCATCGCCGACCTGGAGATCGACGTGCTGCGCCGCCGTGTTCGGCGCGGTGGCCAGGCGGTGCTCCTGACGGCCCAGGAGTTCGCCCTGCTGCATTTGCTGGCGCGACGCCAGGGCCAGGTGCTCGCGCGCGCCCTGATCGCATCCCAGGTCTGGGACATGAACTTCGACAGCGACACCAATGTCATCGATGCCGCCGTGCGCCGCCTGCGGCGCAAGATCGACGACCCGTTCAGTCGCAAGCTGATCCACACGCGGCGCGGCATGGGCTACGTCTGCGAAGCGCAGGACCCGGCATGAAGGCGTCCTTCCGGCAGTCCCTGGCCCTGCGCGTGACCCTGGCCTTCGTGCTGATCGTCGCCGTCAGCGCCGCGGGCCTCGGGGTCTACCTGTACCGTGCTTTCATGACCGAAATCGTACGCCGCGACGACCTCCAGCTGCTGGGCAAGCTGCGCCAGGTACAGATCGTGCTCGGCCGCCCGGGCGCGGCCGAACTTCTTGCGGCGCAGCCCGATTTCTTCCGCGACACCATGCGTGGCCAGGAAAATTCGCTGGTGCGCATCGTCACGGCCGACGGTACGGTGCTGGCCGATATCAACCCGGCCGGCGAACGCTATCCCGTGCCGGCCGCAGCCGGCACGGCGCCGGGTGCGGGCGCGATCGCGGGCTGGACGACGCGCGGCGGCATCCCGGGACGCGTAGTGGCCGGCAGCGCCCGTCTGGGCGCCACTCCCGTGACCGTCGTGGTGGCGCGTGCCTACGGGGAGCGCACCGCTATGTTCGCACGCTACCGCGGACGCATCCTCGGCGCCTGTGCAGTCGCGGCGCTGGCGGCCGCTCTGCTCGCCGCACTGATGCTGCGGCGCGGATTGCGTCCCCTGCGCAAGGTGGCGGAGCACGCCGCGCTGGTCAAGCCAGGCACTCTGGCGCAGCGTCTCGACATCGCGGACGCGCCGTCCGAGCTGCGGCCGCTGATCGACGCCTTCAACGCCATGCTGGGCCGCCTGCAAGAGGGCTACGCACGCCTGTCCGGATTCTCCGCCGACCTGGCGCACGAATTCAGGACGCCGGTGACGAACATGATCGGACAGAGCCAGGTGGCGCTGGGGCAAGGCCGCAGCCGGGAAGAATACGAAACCCTGCTGGCGTCGAACATCGAGGAACTCGAACGCCTTGCGCGCATGATCGAAAGCATGCTGTTCCTGGCCCGTGCCGGCCAGGACGAGGTCGTGCTCGCGCGCCAGCCGCTGGCGGCGCGCGACGAACTGGCGCGGGTGGCGGATTTCTTCGAGGGCATGGCAGAGGAACGTGGCCTGCGCCTGCAATGCAGCGGCGAGGGACACTTCGCCGCCGATGCCGGGCTGGTGCGGCGAGCGCTGGCCAACCTGGTCTCGAACGCCGTGCGCCATGCGGACGCGGGCACGACCGTCGTCCTGCATGCCGAGTCCGGTGTGGGCACGGTCGCGTTGAGCGTCCAGAACAAGGGCGCGCCGATTCCACGCGCGCACCTTGGGCACCTGTTCGAGCGCTTCTACCGGGTGGACAGCGCCAGAAGCGATGGCGCGGGTTCGACCGGACTGGGCCTGTCGATCGTCAGCGCCATCATGAATTTGCACGGCGGCAAGGCGACCGTGATATCGGACGGTCCGGAAACCTGTTTCACGCTCGTCTTCCCAGCGAATGACGCGCTTTTGTCCGGCGCGCCAGGCGCCATCTTGCCGGGCGGATAGGTGCGCTAACGCGCGCCTAAGCCGACTGGTGTAATCTGAAGTCTCTCTCTGCAGCGGAGTCAACCATGCTTTTCAAACGCAATCCCGACGGGATCATCCTGCCCTCCGAGATCACGCCGCGCGAGGTCTACGAAGGCCGGCGCCAGTTCATCGCACGCGCCGCCGCGACCGCCGTGGCCGGCAGCGGCATCTGGGAGATGGCCAACCGCGAAGCCTTCGCGCAAGCCACGGCCCAGCGCCTGGCCGCCACCCGCAACGCGGCGCTGTCGACGACCGAAGCGCAGACGTCCTTCAAGGACGCCAGCTCCTACAACAATTACTACGAATTCGGCACCGACAAAGGCGACCCGGTCGAGAACGCGCATACGCTCAAGACCCGGCCCTGGACCGTCACCATCGAGGGCGAGGTGAAGAAGCCCGTCACGCTCGACATCGACCGCATCCTGAAGCTCGCGCCGCTGGAAGAGCGCGTCTACCGCCTGCGCTGCGTCGAGGGCTGGTCGATGGTGATTCCCTGGGTCGGCTATTCGCTGTCGAACCTCCTGAAGCAGGTCGAACCGACCGGCAATGCGAAATACGTCGAGTTCACCACGCTCGCCGACCGCCGCCAGATGCCGGGCCTGCGCAGCCCCGTGCTCGACTGGCCCTATGTGGAAGGCCTGCGCATGGACGAGGCCATGCATCCGCTGGCGCTGCTCGCGGTCGGCATGTACGGCCAGGTGCTGCCGAACCAGAACGGCGCGCCGGTGCGCCTCGTCGTGCCCTGGAAGTACGGCTTCAAGTCGGCCAAGTCGATCGTGCGCATCCGCCTGGTGAGCCGCCAGCCACGCACCGCCTGGAACGATTCGGCGCCGAACGAATACGGCTTCTATTCGAACGTGAACCCGAACGTCGACCACCCGCGCTGGTCGCAGGCCACCGAGCGCCGCATCGGCGAGGACGGCTTCTTCCAGAGGAAGCGCAAGACCCTGATGTTCAACGGCTACGACCAGGTCGCCTCGCTGTACGGCGGCATGGACCTCAAGAAGTTCTTCTGACGATGGCATTCAATCCTTCGCCCAAGCAGCTCACGGTGATCAAGGCGCTGGTCTTCGTGCTGGCGCTGCTGCCTTTCCTGCGCATGGCCTGGCTGGTGGCGCAGGGCGTGCCGGTCGAGCCCTTGGAGTTCCTGACGCGCGGCACCGGCGACTGGACCCTGTACTTCCTGTGCATCACGCTGGCCGTCACGCCGCTGCGCCGCCTCAGCGGCTGGAACTGGGTCATCAAATTGCGCCGCATGCTCGGGCTGTACGCCTTCTTCTACGCGCTGCTGCACTTCGTGACCTTCTTCTGGTTCGATCACTTCTTCGACATCGCCGAGATGCTCAAGGACGTGGTCAAGCGGCCCTTCATCACGGTCGGCTTCATCGCCTTCTTGCTGCTGATCCCGCTGGCCGTCACCAGCACCAATGCGATGGTGAAGCGCCTGGGCGGCAAGCGCTGGCTGTGGCTGCACCGGCTGATCTACCTGATCGCGCCGCTCGGCATCCTGCACTTCTGGTGGATGAAGGCGGGGAAGAACGACTTCCAGGAGCCGATCATTTTTGGTGCGATCGTGGCGCTGCTGCTGGCCATGCGGGTCTACTGGAGTTATGCGAAGAAGGCGCAGGCAGCGCGCGCCTGAAAAAAAGCCCGCTGGCGCGGGCTTCGTTCTTACTTCAGCATCGACTCGAGCGCGAACAGCTCGGCCGGGTTCTCGCGCCGGCGGATCTGGTGAACCCGGCCGCCGTCGACGATGACTTCGGCCGCGCGGCCGCGCGTGTTGTAGTTCGAGGCCATGGTCATGCCGTAGGCGCCGGCCGTCATGATCGCCAGCAGGTCGCCCGGCTGCACGTTCAGCGCGCGCTCGCGCGCCAGCCAGTCGCCCGATTCGCACACCGGGCCCACCACGTCGTAAGTCAGCTTGTCGCCCTCGCGCGGCGCGACTTCCTGCACGCCCATCCAGGCCTGGTACAGGGTCGGGCGCATCAGGTCGTTCATGGCCGCATCGACGATGGCGAAGTTCTTTTCCGCGCCGGGTTTCAGGAATTCGATTTTCGTCAGCAGCACGCCGGTATCGGCCACGATCGAGCGGCCCGGCTCGAAGATCACCTTGACCGGGGCGCCGCCATGCTTTTGAGCGCGCCAGGCGTCGATGCGGGCGAACAGGCGGCCCAGGTACTCGCCCACCGGGACCGGCGGCTTGTCGCCCTCGGCGCCATAGTTCACGCCCAGGCCGCCGCCGATGTCGAGGTGATGGATGTGGATGCCCTCGCCGTGCAGGGTGTCGATCAGTTCGATCAGCTTGTCCAGGGCTTCGAGCAGCGGCGCGTCGTCCAGCAGCTGCGAGCCGATGTGGCAGTCGATGCCGACCACGTCCAGGTTCGGCAGGCTGGCGGCGGTGCGGTAGGTGGCCAGCGCATCGTCGAAGGCGACGCCGAACTTGTTCGCCTTCAGGCCGGTGGCGATGTAGGGGTGGGTCTTGGCGTCCACGTTCGGGTTCACGCGCAGCGACACCGGCGCGCGCTTGCCCATGCTGCCGGCCACCTCGTTCAGGCGGTGCAGCTCGGGGATCGACTCGACGTTGAAGCACAGGATGCCTTTTTCCAGCGCCAGCCGCATTTCCTCGACGGTCTTGCCGACGCCCGAGAAGATGGTCTTGCCAGGGTCGCCGCCGGCCGCGATCACGCGCAGCAGTTCGCCGCCCGAGACGATGTCGAAGCCTGCTCCTTCACGCGCCAGCAGGTCGAGGATGGCGAGGTTCGAGTTGGCCTTCATCGCATAGCAGACCAGCGCGTCGCGCCCCGTGCATGCATCGGCGTAGGCGCCGAAGTTTTCGAGCAGGGCGGTCTTCGAATAGACATAGGTCGGCGTGCCGAATTCCTCGGCGATGGCGGACAGGGCAACGCTGTCGGCGTGCAGGACGCCGTTCTGGTACTGGAAATGCGACATGAGGGTGCTTATTTGTTGGGGGCTGGGGTGGACGCGTTGTTCGACGGGACGGGCTGGGCCGGCAGCGGATTGGCGGCGGCGGTCGCGGCGGGGGCGGGCTTGGCCGGCGGGTTCGGCATGTAGAGCGGACCCGTCTGGCCGCAGCCGGCGAGCAGCACAGCGCCGCAAAGCAGTGCGATGGTGGACTTCACGATTAGAATGGGGGTTTGATTAGCAGACTTTGGAGTGTAGCATGACCGAATCCGAATTTTTGGCGCTGGCCGAAAGCACCCTCGACCGCATCGAAGGATGCCTCGACAAGCTGAACGACGACGACGTGGTCGACGTCGAATGCCGCCGCAGCGGCAATGTGCTGGAAATCGAATTCCTGCGCAACGCGACCAAGATCATCGTCAACAGCCAGGCCCCGCTGCAGGAGATGTGGGTGGCGGCGCGCTCGGGCGGCTACCACTACAAGCGCGTGGGCGACGAGTGGCGCAACACGCGCGACGATTCGGAGCTGTTCGCGTCGCTGTCGCAGTACGTGACGGAGCAGGGCGGGGCGCCGGTCGCGCTGGGCTGAGCGACCGCCAGGCTTCAGGGCGAGAATACCGCGCGCACGCAGCCGTCTTTCTTGTACTTGAACATGTCGTAGCCGCGCGGTCCGTCCTCGAGCGAGAAACGGTGCGTGGCGAGATACGCCGGGTTCAGCTCGCCTTTTTGTGCGTGCGCGAGCAGCCGCTCCATATACGCTTGCCCGTGCTGCTGGGCGGTACGCAGCGTCATGCCCTTGTTCATCAGGGCGCCCATGGGGAATTTGTCGAGCACGCCGTACACCCCCAGCACCGACAGCGTGCCGCCCTTGCGGCAGGCCATGATCGATTCGCGCAGCGCCTGGCCGCGGTCGGTTTCCAGGCGCATGGCCTGCTTCACGAGGTCGTAGGCATATTGCGGCCCGGTGCCGTGCGCCTCCATTCCCACCGCATCGATGCAGGCATCCGGACCGCGTCCGCCGGTCATTTCCTTGAGCACGTCCAGCACGCTGTCGACCTGCGTGTAGTCGATCGTTTCGGAACCGGCGTGCTCGCGCGCCATCCGCAGGCGCTCGGGGAAACGGTCGATCCCGATCACCCGCTCGGCGCCCATCAGCCGCGCGCTCTGCTGCGCCATCAGGCCCACGCCGCCGCAGCCCCAGACCGCGACCGTGTCGCCCGGCTGGATGTCGCAGAAGTCGGCGCCCATATAGCCGGTCGGCGCCGCATCCGAGAGAAACAGCGCGGTCTCGTCGGCCACCCCGTCGGGCACCTTGAAGCAGTCGTTGTCGGCGAACGGCACGCGCACGCACTGCGCATGCGCGCCGGCGTAGCCGCCGAAGGCGTGGGTGTAGCCGTAGATGCCGGCGGTGGGATAGCCGCCCAAGAGCGGCTCCTGCAGCTCGGGCTTGGGGTGGGTGTTGTCGCACAGGGAGTACAGCGATTGCTGGCAGTACCAGCACTGGCCGCACACGATGAACGAGGGCACGACGACGCGGTCGCCCTTCGCCACCCGCTTCACCGCGGAGCCGACTTCCTCGATCACGCCCATGAATTCGTGGCCGATCACGTCGCCCGCTTTCATGCTCGGGATGTAGCCGTCGATGAAGTGCAGGTCCGAGCCGCAGGTCGTCGACAGGCTGACGCGCAGGATGGCGTCGTGCGGATTGACGATCTCGGGGTCCTTCACCGTGCCGACCCGCAGGTCGTTCACGCCGTTCCAGTACAGTGCTCGCATGATGTGCTCCTTTAGCGGGTGTCGGCGCGCGCGGCGGGCTGGCGCGCGGTGGTGGGGATCTCGCCGGTCTCGGCGAGGTTCTTGAAGCGGCGCAGCGCGCCGTCGGCGATGCTGCCCAGCGGCGTGGCGCCCAGGTGCCGGACGATCCACTCGCCGAGCGCGCCGCCCGGCGGCTCCAGCCGCAGGCGCAGGGTCAGCACGGTGCCGCGGCCGGCCGGGGCGGGGTGGAAGCGGATCGCGCCCTCGTTCGTGACGGCACCGTCGGCCACCGAACGCCATCCGATGCCGTCGCCGGCGCCGTCGACCGTCTCGGTGTCCCATTCGCAGGCGCTGCCTAGAGGACCCGCCAGCTTCCAGTGCAAGCGCCCCGCGCCGGCCTGCCGCACGGTCGCGAAGCCCGCCATGATCTGCGGCAGCGTCTGCGGATCGAGCCAGCGCTCGCGCAGCTCCTCCGCGCTCTTGCCGATCGTGATCGAACGCGTGACCTCGGGCTCGGCGCCTGTCTTCGCATGTGCGCCGTGCGCGCTGCGCAGCGCCCCCGCCGCGCCGGCGCCGGCAACGGCGCCGAGCGCCAGCGCCGCGGCGCCTTTCTTCCTGCCTCCCAGCGCGGCCGCGAGCGCCGCTGCGCCCAGCGCGATGGGAATCCAGCCGATGTCCCACAGCGGGCCTCTTCGTGTCGAACCGGTGTCGCCTGTCATGATGCATCCTCCTCGTGGTCGGTAAGCGCCTTGCGCGGTGTCAGTCGCGTGGCTGCGGCAGGCGCCACAGCTGTGTCGGCAGGGCCAGCGGCGCGGCGCGGTTGAAGAACGCCGAGTCCTGGATGCGCGAGCTGGTCACGTACAGGGCGCCGTCCGGTCCCTGGCTGAACGTGTCGGGCCAGCGCAGCCGCGGGTCGCGCACCACCGTGCGCAGTGCGCCGTCCGGGCCCTGGGACAGACGGCGGGCCTTGATCGCGTTGTCCTCGATCGAGGTGAGGTACAGGGTGTCGCCGCCGCGGCCGATCCATAGTCCGTCGGTGCGCACGACCACGCCTTTCTCGGGCTGGGTCGACGGGTGGCCGTCCAGCACGCGGCGCGCCTTGCCGCTGGCCAGTTCGACCACGACCAGCGCACCGCGCTGGCCGGCATCGGTCAGGTAGGCGTACTTGCCGTCGTTCGAGAAGCGCACGTCGTTCAGGTAGGAACCGGGGATGGCGACATCCTGGCCGAAGGGGATCACCTGGGCCACCCGGTCGGTGGCGAGGTCGATGCGCACCAGCTTGGGTCCCCGCGGCACCAGGCCGTCCACCGCCGGCGCGGCGGGATCGACGACCCAGACGCTGCCGCGGCCATCGGCGACCACGCTCTGGACGCAGACCCAGTGCTGGGCCGGATCGAGTTCGTCGCGCCGCACGTTGCGCCAGGCATTCCATCGTTCGTCGGGATAGGGGCGCAGGCTGCCGTCCTTCAAGACCTCGGCGACCGAGACCGGCGCGTCCTCGGTCCAGCGCGGGAAGTTGACGAAGATGCGGCCACGTTCGCTGACGGTCACGCCGGTGACCTGGTGTTCGAACTGGGCCGCCTGCTGCAGCATGGCGCCGGCGCGGCGATGTTCCGGCCGGGCCTCGGGCGCGCCCTGCGCCGCCGGCGCTGCGCCGGAAAACAGGCCGGCTCCAGCCGAGACGAGTGCGAGAAAAATGGCTGCGGTTCGCATGGCGCTTCCCTTCCGAGAACGACTGCCTGCATGGCGTGGAGGTTTATTCTGGCACGCAAAAAACGTTCTATTTGCAGGCGCACATGCCAGTCCGAATATTTAATTGCGGTCGAGCGGCGGGCGTGCTCAGCATCCAAAATCCCCGTTGAGCCATGTTCCGCAAGCTATGCGAAAGGCGCTGCCGATCAAGAAAATTGCGCACCGCTTCCTCTTGTTATCCGGGCGTCCGCGATCACTGTGAAGGGATAGTTCCGCGGCGGCGCTGTCCGCGGTTCCCTTAACTTTTGCCAGGGCGAAGCGCGTCGATGCGTCCCGCGGGACAGGTCGGGCCATGGCGTGTCACAGGAGCACATCATGAAAGCAGTTGTCTATCGAGGACCCAACCAGGTCGCCGTGGAAGACGTGCCGGACCCCAGGATCGAACGTCCGACCGATGCCATCATCAAGATCACCAGCACCAATATCTGCGGCTCGGACCTGCACATGTACGAGGGCCGTACCGATTTCGAGCAGGGCCGCGTGTTCGGCCACGAGAACCTGGGCGTGGTCATGGAAGTCGGTCCCTCGGTCGAGCGCCTCAAGCCCGGGGACTGGGTGTGCATGCCCTTCAATATCAGCTGCGGTCATTGCAGGAACTGCGAACGCGGCCTGACCAACTATTGCCTGAACGCGAACGAACCCGGCGTGGCCGGCGGCGCCTTCGGCTTTGCCGACATGGGACCATGGCAGGGCGGCCAGGCCGAATACCTGCGCGTGCCCTGGGCCGACTTCATGTGCCTGAAGCTGCCGCCGGACGCCGAGGAAAAGCAGGCCGATTACGTGATGTGCGCCGACATCTTCCCGACCGGCTGGCATGCGACCGAACTGGCCGGCATGAAGCCGGGCGATGCGGTGGTCATCTACGGCGCCGGGCCGGTGGGCCTGATGGCCGCGCACTCGGCGATGATCAAGGGGGCCTGCAGCGTGATGGTGGTCGACTGCCATGCCGACCGGCTCAAGCTGGCCGAGTCGATCGGCGCCATCGCGATCGATTATGCGAAGGAAGACCCGGTGCAGCGGGTAATGGACCTGACCCATGGTCGCGGCGCGGACGTGGGCTGCGAATGCGTCGGCTACCAGTGCCACGACCACCACCATCACCGCCAGGAGAAGCCCAACCTCACGATGAACAACCTGGTCAACTCGGTCAAGTTCACCGGCGGGATCGGGGTGGTCGGCGTGTTCGTGCCGGAGGACCCGAACGGCCCGGACGCGCTGGAGAAGGAAGGGAAGATCGCGCTCGACTGGGGCATGCTCTGGTTCAAGGGGCAGCGCGTTGCCACCGGCCAGTGCCCCGTCAAGGCCTACAACCGGCAACTGCGCGACCTGATCCACGCAGGGCGGGCCAAGCCGTCCTTCATCGTGTCGCACGAACTGAAGCTGGAGCAGGCGCCGGACGCCTACCAGCACTTCGATGCGCGCGATCATGGCTGGACCAAGGTGATCCTCCATCCCGGGGCTTGATGAAAAAAATGCCGCCCAGGGTGACTGGACGGCATCGGGCTGCCTGCGCCGTTTCCGGCGAAGCGCTAGGTCAGAACAGTTCGTTCCTGACGGCGTCGCGCTGTTTCTGCTCGCTTGGGGCCGGCGGCGGTCCGACGTCCAGCGTCGCCACGCCCGTCCCCGGCGGCGTCTCGGCGTAGTAGTACTCGCCACCCGCCAGCACCAGCCCCGGCGGCACTTCGCGCTCCACCATCGGCTCGGTCTTGAGCGCCTTGCTCATGTAGCCGATCCAGATCGGCAGGGCCAGGCCGCCGCCGGTTTCGCGGTTGCCGAGGTTCTTCGGCTGGTCGTAGCCGATCCAGGCGATGCCGACCAGCTTCGGGTTGTAGCCGGCGAACCAGGCGTCGATCGAGTCGTTGGTGGTGCCGGTCTTGCCGGCCAGGTCGGTGCGCTTCAGGGCCATCGCCTTGGCCGCGGTGCCGTAGCGGACCACGTCCTTGAGCATGCTGTCGACCAGGAAGGCGTTGCGCGCGTCGATCACGCGGTTGGCCTCGACGCCGGCGCGTTCCGGACGCGCCTCCGACAGCACCTTGCCGTCGGCGTCGGTGACCTTCGAGATCAGGTAGGGGCTGATGCGGTAGCCGCCGTTGGCGAACACCGCGTAGGCGCCGGCCATCTGCAGCGGCGTGGTCGAACCTGCGCCCAGCGCCAGCGTCAGGTAGGCCGGGTTGCGTTCCGGATCGAAGCCGAAGCGGGTCGCGAATTCCTGGCCGTAGCGGGCGCCGATCTTGTTCAGGATGCGGATCGAGATCATGTTCTTCGACTGGGTCAGGCCGCGCCGCATGGTCATCGGGCCTTCGTACTTGTTGTCGTAGTTCTTCGGCTCCCAGGCCTGGCCGCCGGTCTGGCCGGCGTCAAAACTGATCGGCGCGTCGTTGACGATCGTCGCCGGCGACAGCCCGCGTTCCAGCGAGGCCGAATAGATGAAGGGCTTGAACGAGGAACCCGGCTGGCGCCAGGCCTGCGTCACGTGGTTGAACTTGTTGCGGTTGAAGTCGAAGCCGCCGACCAGCGCGCGGATCGCGCCGTCCTCGGTGTTCGCCGCAACAAACGCCGATTCCACTTCCGGCATTTGCGTGATGACCCACTTCGATTCGTCGTCCTGCATCACGCGCACCACGGCGCCGCGGCGGATGCGGCGGTTCGGCGCGGCCTTGTCGGACAGCCAGGCCTTCGCAAAGCTCAGGCCCGGGCCGCTCATCTTGATCGTTTCGCCGGAGGCGATGGTGGCGGTGACCTGGGTCGGCGAGGCTTGCAGCACGATGGCGGCGACGATGTTGTCGCTGTCCGGGTGTTCGGCCAGCTCGGCCTCGATGGCCTCGTCGGCCTCGCCCTTCTCGCTCGGGATCTCGATATAGGATTCCGGGCCGCGGTAGGGGTGGCGGCGCTCGTAGTCCATCACGCCGCGGCGCAGCGCCAGGTAGGCCGCGTCCTGGTCGGCCTTGGTGATGGTGGTGAACACGTTCAGGCCGCGCGTGTAGGTGTCTTCCTTGAACTGCTCGTAGACCAGCTGGCGCGCCATCTCGGCCACGTACTCGGCGTGCACGCCGAAGGCGGTGCTGTCGGTCTTGATCTTCAGAGGTTCTTCCTTGGCCTGCTTGTACTGGGCGTCGCTGATGTAGCCCAGGTCGTGCATCCGCTGCAGGATGTACTGCTGGCGCGTCTTGGCGCGGGTCGGGTTCACCACGGGGTTGTAGGCCGACGGCGCCTTGGGCAGGCCGGCCAGCATCGCGGCTTCGGCCACGGTGATGTCACGCAGGTCCTTGCCGTAGTAGATCTGGGCCGCCGACTGGAAGCCGAAGGCGCGCTGGCCCAGGTAGATCTGGTTCATGTACAGCTCGAGAATCTGGTCCTTGCTGAGGTTCTTCTCGATCTTCCACGCCAGCAGCGCCTCGTAGGCCTTGCGCTTGAAGGTCTGCTCGGACGACAGGAAGAAGTTGCGCGCGACCTGCTGGGTGATGGTCGAGGCGCCCTGGCGCGAGCCGCCGGTGGCGTTGCGGAACACGGCGCGCAGGATGCCGAGGTAGTCGATGCCGCTGTGCTGGTAGAAGCGGTCGTCCTCGATCGAGAGCACGGCCTTCTTCATCACGTCCGGGATGTCCTTGAAGTGCACCAGGGTGCGGCGCTCCTCGCCGAATTCCCCGATCAGGACGTTATCGGCGGTGAAGATCCGCAGCGGCATCTTGGGCCGGTAGTCGGTGATGGTGTCGAGCGCGGGCAGGTTGGGGTAGGCCATCGCGAGCGCGAACACCAGCACCAGCACGCCGATCACGGCCAGGCCGGTGACGGCGCCGACCGCCATCAGGATCAGGCGCTTGGGGCTGTATTTCGAGGGGGCGGGCGACCCGTTCTTGCCCGAGGCTTGTTTCTCTTTCATGCTGACTTTCGCTGGGTAAATTTAGCTCGGTTGATCGGGCCATTATAAGTCACACGATTCCAGCCCGATACCGGCACGGATGAGCAGAACTTCAAGCAAAACGGCGTCCGTCAATATCAAGCTGCAAACGGTCGTGGCAGGGGAGATAACACTCTGTGGCGGAGTGTGGCGCGCACGCCCCGGAATCGCCCCTTCCCGGGTAGAAAAATCTTGTCCCAGAGCATCCTTTTCGCTACGATCTAACGCGATGCCTCATATATGTGCATCAAGTCTCAGATTTATTGAAGAAATTCCCGCACGCGGGCGTTGAACATCAGATCCCGTCGCAACCGACGGGCACCAGGGAGTACGCGCGTGATCAATCTCAGTTCCTTGTTCGGAAAGTCCAGTCCGCCATTGGCCGGACTCGACATCAGCACGTCCAGCGTCCGGCTGGTCGAGCTGGCCGATGCCGGCAAGGGTATGCTCCGCCTCGAGCGCTATGCCGCGGAACCGCTGCCGCGCGGCGCGGTCGTGGACGGCAATATCGAAAACATCGACCAGGTGTCCGAAGCG
The DNA here is from genome assembly GCF_021044825.1 of Massilia phyllostachyos. Taxonomy (GTDB): domain Bacteria; phylum Pseudomonadota; class Gammaproteobacteria; order Burkholderiales; family Burkholderiaceae_D; genus Telluria; species Telluria phyllostachyos. The sequence goes on from NZ_JAJNOC010000003.1 coordinate 231,074, forward strand.
GTGCGCCGCGTCTGGAAAAAGAGCGGCACCCGCGCCAAGCTGGTTGCGCTCGGCATGCCGCCGGCCGCCGTCATCACCAAGAAAATCATCCTCCCGGCCGGCATGTCGGAAGACCAGCTGGAAGTGCAGGTCGAGTCCGAAGCCAGCCAGTACATCCCGTTCGCGCTGGACGAGGTCAGCCTCGACTTCGACGTGATCGGGCCGGCCCCGAACTCGGTCGAGGACATGGAAGTCATGCTGGCCGCCGCGCGCCGCGAGAAGGTCGAGGACCGCGTGGCGATCGCCGAAGCGGCCGGCCTCACCGCCACCGTGATGGACATCGAATCCTACGCCGCACGCGCCGCGCTCGATCGCGTGGCCGCGGCCAAGCCGGACCAGATCATCGCCCTGTTCCAGATCGGCGCCCAGGCCACCCACGTGTCGGTGCTGCAGAACGGCGAGACCATCTACGAGCGCGAGCAGCCCTTCGGCGGCAACACGCTGACCCAGGACATCGTGCGCGCCTACGGCCTGTCGTTCGAGGAAGCCGAGACGCGCAAGAAGGCCGGCGACCTGCCGGAGAATTATCGCGCCGAGATCCTCGCTCCCTTTCTCGAAAGCGCGGCGCTGGAAATCACGCGCGCGATCCAGTTCTTCTTCACCTCGACGCCCTATACCCGCATCGACCAGCTCTACCTGGCCGGGGGCTGCGCCTGCCTGCCGGGCCTGCTGGACCTGATCGCCGGCCGCACCCGCATCCCGAGCGGCATCGTGGCGCCCTTCGAGGGCATGGGCTACGGCCCGCTGGTGCGCGAACAGCAGCTGCGCCAGGAAGGCGCGGCCTACCTGGTGGCCTGCGGCCTGGCCCTGCGGAGGTTCGGATGATCCGGATTAACCTGCTGCCTCACCGCGAGGCCAAGCGCAAGCAGAAGCAGGCGGCATTCGTCGCCCTGATGGCGCTGGGCGGCCTGGCCGGCGTCGCCATCGTGCTGCTGGTCGGCGCCTGGAACGCCAGCCGCATCGCGGTCCAGGACGAGCGCAACCTGGTGCTCAAGACCGCCGGCGCGGAACTGGACAAGAAGATCGCCGACATCAAGACCCTGAAGGAAGAAATCGAAGCCCTGAAGGCGCGCCAGCAGGCGGTCGAGGACCTGCAGGGCGACCGCAACCAGCCGGTCTACCTGCTCGACGAACTGGTGCGCCAGACGCCGGAAGGCGTGTACCTGAAATCGTTCCGCCAGACCGGCCAGCTGGTCACCCTGAACGGCTACGCCCAGTCGCAGGAGCGGGTGGCCGAACTGCTGCGCAACGTGTCGGGCAGCTCGACCTGGCTGGAGCGCCCCAACCTGACCGAAGTGAAGGTCGCGACCCTGGAAAAGAGCAAGAGCGGCCGCAAGGTGGTCGAGTTCCAGATGGACGTGCAGATCAAGCGTCCGCGCGAGCAGGAGGAATTGCCGGGCAAACCGGGCGCGCCGGCCGCCGGCGCCACGGTCGCGAAGGCCCCATGACATGAATATTGATCTCAAAGACCTCGGCGCCCAGCTGGCCGCCCAGTTCCAGGACCTGCAGGGCCGCCAGCCCGGCCAGTGGCCGCTGGCCCCGCGCCTGCTGTGCGCCGCCGGCGTGATGGCGCTGGTGGCCGTGCTCGGCTACTTCTTCTACTGGAGCGGCCAGTTCGAGACCCAGGAACAGGGCGCGGCCGAAGAACAAAGGCTGCGCGAGGAATACCGCGTCAAGATGGCGCAGGCGATCAATCTCGAGGCCCTGCAGGCGCAGAAGGCCCAGGTCGACCAGTACGTGGTGCGCCTGGAGAAGCAGTTGCCGAGCAAGTCGGAGATGGCGGACCTGCTGTCCGACATCAACCAGGCCGGCGTCGGCCGCGGCCTGCAGTTCGAGCTGTTCAAGCCGGGCGCGGAAGTGGTGCGCGACTACTACGCCGAACTGCCGATCGACATCAAGGTGGTCGGCAAGTACGACGACGTCGGCGCCTTCGCCGCCGACATGGCCAACCTGCCGCGCATCGTCACGCTCAACAACATGGCGGTCAGCGGCAAGGACGGCAGCCTGCAGCTCGAAGCGGTGGCCAAGACCTTCCGCTACCTCGATCCGGACGAGATCGCGGCGCAGAAGAAAAAGGCGCGCGAAGAGAAGATGAAGAAGCAGAAGGGGGGCGCATGATGCTGCGCAATATGTGCGCCTTGCTCGCGGCCGGCCTGCTGCTGGCCGGCTGCGGCGACGGCGACGTCAAGGAAGTGCGCGACTGGATGGAGCAGGTCAAGCAGGAGACCACGCCCGCCGTCAAGCCGCTGCCGGAACCGAAGGAATTCGTCCCCTACGCCTACGATCCGCGCGGCGCGGTCGAGCCGTTCAGCGAGGTCAAGCTGCTGGGCGAGATGCAGCGCATGGCCGCCGCCAGCGCCAATCCGCTGGCGCCGGACGCCAACCGGCCGCGCGAAGTGCTCGAGAACTACCCGCTCGACACCATGCGGATGGTGGGCACGCTGCAGAAGGGCGGCGTCAGTTATGCGCTGGTGCAGATCGACGCGTCGATCTTCCAGGTCAGGACCGGCCAGCGCATCGGCCAGAATTACGGGTTGGTCACGCGCATCAACGAAGGCGCGATCGACATCAGGGAAGTAGTGCAGGACCCCACCGGCGACTGGGTCGAGCGCAAGGCGACGATCGAGCTGGCGGACAGCAAGGAGAGCGGTAAATGACCCAACACATGAACATGCGTTCGACCGTGCCGGCCTGGCTGCTGCGCTCGGCCGCGATGCTGCTGCTGGCGCTCGGCGCCGGCGCGGCCGCGGCCCAGAACGCGATCGAGTCGATCACCGCCACCCAGCAGGGCCCGAACGTGGTCCTGAACATCGGCATGCGCGAGGCGATGGCGAAGCCGCCGATCGGCTTCTCGATCACGAATCCGGCGCGCATCGCGCTCGACTTCGGCGCCACCAGCAACGCCACCGGCAAGTCGGCCCAGGACATCAACCTGGGCGACGTGCGCAGCCTGAACGTGGTGCAGGCCGGCGAGCGTACCCGCCTGGTGCTGAACCTGGCGCGCGCGCTGAACTACAGCAGCGCGGTCGAGGGCAAGATGGTGCGCGTCACCGTCGAAGGCCCGGGCACCGCCCCGGCGGTGGCCGCCAGCGCGCCGGCGCCGGCGGCAGCCGCGCCGGCGGCCCGTCAAATGCTGCGCGACCTCGACTTCCGCCGCGGCGCCAACGGCGAAGGCCGCATCGTGGTCGACCTGCCGAACGGCCAGACCGGCGTCGACGTGCGCCAGGCGGGCAACCAGATCATCGTCGACTTCCTGCGCACCGGCGTGCCGGCCACCCTGCGCCGCCGCCTCGACGTGACCGACTTCGGCACCCCGGTGGCGCGCATCACCACCACGCCGCAGGGCGAGAACACCCGCATGACCATCGACGCCCAGGGCCTGTGGGAGCAGTCGGTGTACCAGAGCGACACCCAGCTGGTGGTCGACGTGCGTCCGATCAAGGAAGACCCGAACCGCCTGGCCCAGGGCACCACCGGCTACCGCGGCGAGAAGCTCTCGTTCAACTTCCAGAACGTCGACGTGCGCGCCGCCCTGCAGGCGATCGCCGACATCTCCGGCCTGAACATCATCACCAGCGATTCCGTCACCGGCAACCTGACCCTGCGCCTGAAGGACGTGCCCTGGGACCAGGCGCTCGACGTGGTGCTGCAGGCCAAGGGCCTGGACATGCGCAAGAACGGCAACGTGCTGTGGATCGCGCCCAAGGAAGAACTGCTGACCAAGGAAAAGCTCGAGCTCGAGCAGCGCGCCCAGATCGCCGAACTCGAGCCGCTGCGCTCCGAGATCTTCCAGCTGAACTACCAGAAGGTCGAATCCTTCCGCACCGTGTTCGGCCTCGACGCCGGCACCGGCGCGCCCTCGGGCGACAACCGCGGCCGGGTGCTGTCCAAGCGCGGCAGCGCCATCATCGACCCGCGCACCAACCAGCTGTTCGTGACCGACGTGGCGTCCAAGATCGAGGACATCCGTAAACTCATCCAGAAGACCGACGTCGCCTCCAAGCAGGTGCTGATCGAGGCGCGCCTGGTGGAAGCGAACGACGGCTTCTCGCGCAACCTCGGCGCCAAGCTCGGCTTCGCCGACCTGCGCACCCTGCGCGGCGGCGACTCGGGCTGGCAGGTCAAGGGCAACGAGCGCGTCGCCATCGGCGGCAACCTGACCGGCATCGGCCAGGTGACGGGCCAGACCCCGGACAACGGCGACGGCTACACCAACACCACCCTGGTCAACCTGCCGGCGGCCGCGATCGGCGGCGCCGCCGCGCCCTCGCTGGCCTTCAGCCTGTTCTCCTCGGCCGCCAACCGCTTCCTGAACCTGGAACTGTCGGCGCTGGAAGCGGACGGCAAGGGCAAGATCATCTCGAGCCCGCGCGTGGTCACCGAGGACAAGCAGATCGCCGTGATCGAGCAGGGCATCGAGCTGCCCTACCAGGTCGCCACCAGCAGCGGCGCGACCTCGATCACCTTCAAGAAGGCCAACCTGCGCCTGGAAGTCACGCCGCAGATCACCCCGGACGGCAACGTCGTGCTGGAGGTCGACGTCAACAAGGACAGCAAGGGCGAGGAAACCCGCGCCGGCCCCGCCATCAACACCCAGCACGTGAAGACCAAGGTGATGGTGGAGAACGGCGGCACGGTGGTGCTGGGCGGGATTTACCAGCAGACCGAACGCAACAACGAGAACAAGGTGCCGCTGCTGGGCGACGTCCCGGTGCTCGGCTACCTGTTCAAGTCGACCGGCCGCGAGAGCACCAAGACCGAACTGCTGGTGTTCATCACGCCGAAGATCGTCGCCGACGTCGGCCGCTGATTCGGGAACGCCGCCGCGCATAAAGTACCGCAGTACAACGACACGATAAAAGGAAGAACAGAAGTCATGCACCAATCAGCCAAACAGGACGCGCTGGCGTCGCTCGGTCGCTGGACCGCCATCGGCCTGGCGGCCGCCATCCTGACCGCCTGCGGCGGCGGCGGCGGTTCGCCGGGCGGCACCGGCGGCACCGGCTCGGGCAACACCGGCGGCGGCGCCACCACCCCGGTCACGACCGACCCGAAGATCAGCGTCACCCTGACCGACGGCGGCGGCGCCAATATCAGCTCGCTGTCGGGCGGCCAGAGCGCCACCGTCAGGGCCACCGTGCTGGACGCCGCCGGCAAGCCGGCGGTTGGCGCGATCGTCCAGTTCACCACCACTACCCAGGGCCTGGTCGCCTTCACCCCGGAGAGCGGCTCGGCCCTGACCGACGCCAACGGCGTGGCCGTGGTGTCGGTCAAGCCGGCCAGCGTGACCTCGGCCGGCGCGGTCGGCATCACCGCGACCTCGGTGGTCGGCGGCAAGACGGCCACGGCCAGCAGCAACATCTCGGTGGGCGCGGCCCCGCTGACCGTTGGCGCGCTGACTTTCTCGCCGCCCCCGAGCGGGGCCTTGCCGGCTTTCAGCACCGTCTCGCTGAGCATTCCGGTCACCAGCGGCGGCCAGGCTGCTACCTCGATCTCGGGCCTGAACATGACCTCGCTGTGCGTGGGCGACGGTACCGCGACCCTGGTGCCGGGCGCGTTCGCCAACGGTATCCAGACTGCCACTTACACCAATAACGGCTGTACGCGCGGCAAGGACACCATTACCGTTTCGATCGGGAACTCGAGCCGGAACATACCGCTGGACGTTATCGCTGCCAACATTGGCGCGATCCAGTTCTCGGGCACCAGCGTGTCGGGCAGTTCGATCGTGCTGAAGGGCTCGGGCGGTCTGGGCCGCTCGGAAGCGGCACAGGTCACTTTCCGCGTGGTCGACCAGCATGGCAACGCGCTGCCGGGCGTGGGCGTGAACTTCAGCGCCACTACCAACACCGGCGGCCTGGCGGTGTCGCCGAACTTCGCAACCACCGACAGCGCCGGCAACGTGATGACCATGGTTTCTTCGGGCACGGTGCCGACCCCGGTGCGCGTGATCGCCGAAGCGACCCGCAACGGCGTCAAGATCAGCGGCCTGTCCGATACCCTGACCATCTCGACCGGCCTGCCGATCCAGAAGTTCATGTCGATGAGCGCCGAGAAATACAACATCGAGGGCACCAGGTACGATAACGAAACGACCGACATCACGGTGCTACTGGCCGACCAGTACGGGAATCCCGTGTCGGACAACACCGCGATCAACTTCGTGACCGAAGGCGGCGCCGTCGGCAGTTCGGCACAGGGCGCCTGCGTCACCAAGGACGGCGGCTGCACCGTGACCCTGCGCAGCCAGGAATACCGGCCAAAGGACGGCCGTGTAACGGTGATGGCCTACCTTCAGGGTATCGAGAACTTCGTGGACGAGAATGGCGATGGCCAGTACACCTGCCGCGGTTATACCGGCCCCGCGCCTTACCGTCCGCTGGTCGATATCTGCAACGGCGTCGGCGAAAAATTCCCGGATGCGTCGAGCGACCAGAGCGGCGACCTGGGCGACCCCTTCCTCGACGCCGATCTGAACGATGGCGACTACGATCCCAACAAGCGCGACCTGCCGTTCCCCTACAACCGCAGCACCTACAGCAAGGCGGGCGATGGCAAGTGGGGCTTGAACTACATCCGCCGCTCGATCGAGATCGTGTTCAGCGATTCGGACGCCAACCTGGTGCGCCAGGTCTGCACCGGCTCCACCTGCCGCGACTGGACCGCCGCCGACGGCGACCCGAGCTTCGTCGAAGGCGTGTCGGGCACCGGCTGCTCGGAAAAGGTGCTGACCGTGCGCCTGTACGACCGCAACAACAACCCGCTGCCGGCCGGCACCACGGTGGGCACCACCGACTCCACCAAGCTGGGCGTGTCGAGCTTCCTGCCGGAATCCGTCGCCTCGACCAATGCCGTGGGCGGCACCCTGCACCGCGTGACGGTCAAGCCGGACCTGACCTGCGCGCCGGGCAGCTTCATGGTGCGCGTGGCGACGCCGAAGGGCAAGGTCACCGGCTTCGGCTTCCGCGGCTGATCCCTTGCGACGCCGCCGCGCGCGGCGTTTTTTTGACGGAACCGAAGGCGGCCAGTCTATACTGGCCGTCTTTTTTTCATTTCCGCGGACCCGGCAGTGCCTCATCCAAAGAGCAACAACATCTTCCTGGTCGGCCTGATGGGGGCAGGGAAGACCACCATCGGGCGGCAGATCGCGCGCAAGCTCGGCAAGCGCTTCGTCGACTCCGACCACGAGATCGAAGCGCGCACCGGCGCCACCATCCCCTGGATCTTCGAGATCGAGGGCGAGGCCAGTTTTCGCCGCCGCGAAGCGGACGTGATCCGCGACCTGAGCAGCCAGGACGACCTGGTGCTGGCCACCGGCGGCGGCGCCGTGCTGAACCCGGCCAGCCGTGCCCTGCTGGCCGAGCGCGGCACCGTGATCTACCTGCGCGCCTCGATCGGCAGCATCCTGCAGCGCACCTCGCACGACAAGAACCGCCCGCTGCTGCAGACCGCCGACCCGCGCGCCAGGCTGGAAGAGCTGTTCGCCCAGCGCGACCCCCTGTACCGCGAGATTGCGGACCTGGTCATCGATACCGGCCGACCTAACGTACAATCGATGGTACAGACCATTTTGGACCAGCTCGCCGCGCTGGACGCCGCCCGTGCCGCGGCCTGCGCTCGGCGGCCCGGCAAGGACGCAATGAACCAACAGGCACCCACCACGCTCAACGTCGAACTCGGCGAACGCAGCTACCCGATCGCGATCGGCCCCAATCTCCTCGACGACGGCGCGCTGCTGGACCGCCACGTCGACGGCGGCAAGGCCGCCATCGTCACCAACACCACCGTCGCGCCGCTCTACCTGGCGCGCGTAGCCGGCGCCCTGCGCGCGCAGGGGCGTGAGGTGGTCGAGATCGTGCTGCCGGACGGCGAAGAGCACAAGAACTGGGAGTCGCTCAATCTGGTGTACGACGCCCTCCTGAAACACCGCTGCGACCGCAAGACCACCCTGGTGGCGCTGGGCGGCGGCGTGATCGGCGACCTGACCGGCTTCGCCGCCAGCAGCTACATGCGCGGCGTGCCCTTCCTGCAGCTGCCGACGACCCTGCTGTCCCAGGTCGATTCCTCGGTGGGCGGCAAGACCGGCATCAACCACCCGCTGGGCAAGAACATGATCGGCGCGTTTTACCAGCCGCGCGCCGTGATCGCCGATACGTCCACCCTCGACACCCTGCCGCCGCGCGAGCTGTCGGCCGGCCTGGCCGAGGTGATCAAGCACGGCGCCATCCTGGATGCCGACTACTTCGCCTGGATCGAGCAGAACATCGGCAAGCTGGTCGCGCGCGAGCCGCAGGCGATGGCGTATGCGATCGCGCGTTCCTGCGAGATCAAGGCGGACGTCGTGCGCAAGGACGAACGCGAAGGCGGCCTGCGCGCGGTGCTGAACTTTGGCCACACCTTCGGCCACGCGATCGAATCGGGCCTCGGCTACGGCAACTGGCTGCACGGCGAAGCGGTCGGCTGCGGCATGGTGATGGCGGCCGACCTGTCGGCGCGCCTGGGCCTGGTCGGCGCCGCCACCGTGGAGCGCGTGCGCGCGCTGGTGCAGGCGGCCGGCCTGCCGACCGTGGCGCCGGACCTCGGCATCGAGCGCTGGATCGAGCTGATGGCGGTCGACAAGAAGAACGAGGGCGGGGCGATCAAGTTCATCCTGCTCAAACCCCTGGGCAGTCCTTCGATCACCACCGTCCCGCCAGAGACCTTGCGGGCCACGCTGGACGCCTGTGTGAAAGGATAAACGCATGGACTTCGACGCCCGCCTCGCCCCCTACGCAGCCCATTCGTCGAAGTCGCGCGGCCGCACCCACATCGAGCCGCCGGCGGGGTCGCGCAGCGAGTTCCAGCGCGACCGCGACCGCATCATCCACTCGACCGCCTTCCGCCGGCTCGAATACAAGACCCAGGTCTTCCTCAACCACGAGGGCGACCTGTTCCGCACCCGCCTGACGCACTCGATCGAAGTCGCCCAGATCGGCCGCACCCTGGCGCGCAGCCTGCAGCTCAACGAAGACCTGGTCGAAGCCACCGCGCTCGCGCACGACCTCGGGCACACGCCCTTCGGCCACGTGGGCCAGGACGTGCTCAACGAATGCATGAAGGATTTCGGCGGCTTCGAGCACAACCTGCAAAGCCTGCGCGTGGTGGACGAGCTGGAAGAGCACTACGGGGCGTTCGACGGCCTGAACCTCACTTTTGAGACGCGCGAGGGCATCCTCAAGCACTGCTCGCTGACCAATGCGCGCCAGCTGGGCGAGCTGGGACGCCGCTTCCTCGACCGCAGCCAGCCCAGCCTGGAAGCGCAGCTGACCAACCTGGCCGACGAGATCGCGTACAACAACCACGACATCGACGACGGCCTGCGTTCGGGCCTGCTCACCATGGCGCAGATGGAGGAAGTGGAACTGTTCGCGCGCCACCGGCACATGGTGGAGACCCAGTACCCGGGGCTGGCGGGACGGCGCGCGCTGTACGAGACGATCCGCCTGATGATCACGGCGATGACGGCGGACCTGGTCGAGACCTCGCGGGCCTTGCTGCTGGAAGCGGCGCCGCAGAGCATCGACGACGTGCGCGCCTCGGCGCCGCTGATCCGCTTCTCGCCGCAGATGCGGGCCGAGACCACCGCGCTGAAGCGCTTCCTGTATGCGAATTTGTACCGCCACTTCCAGGTCAACCGCATGCGGGTAAAGGCGTCGCGCATCGTGCGCGAGCTGTTCGAGGCGTTCCTGCAGGATCCGGTGCTGCTGCCGAACGATTACCAGGTCGAAGGGGATCCGATGCGGCAGGCGAGGAAGATTGCGGATTACATCGCGGGGATGACGGACCGGTATGCGATTCGCGAGCATCGCCGCATCTTCTCGCTCGATCACTTCTGACCTGACGTTGCCGTCAGTCGCTCGCCTCAGCACGTCGCTCCGGCGAAGGCCGGAGCCTAATTTCGTGGCGTCACGTTGGCAGGTGCACGCAAGCGTTAATGGTCCGCGTGCAAGATTGGATCCCGGCCTCCGCCGGGATGACGGTTTGTAGGGCGGTGGTGGGAAGAGGCGGTGGCGAGATGCCGGCCGTCAGCTAAATAAGCCTGGCGTCCCCAACTCCACCAGCAGCTTCTTGACCGGCGCCGGCAACGGCGCCTCCTCGATGCGCGCCAGGTCCCACCACAGATGCCGCCCGGTCGCCCCACCACGCTCCGACAAGCGCACCAGCCACGGATTGATGTGCAGTTTGTAGTGCGTGAACACGTGCACCAGCGGCCGCAGCGCCTCCACCTCGTCCACCCGCCCGAACTGCGCCGCCGCGACAGCCACCGCGGACGCGGACGGGGCATCGACTTCGACGCCCAGGTGCCCGTCCACTTCGGGCAGCGACAGCAAGCCACCCCAGATCCCGGTCCCCGGCCGCTGCTCCAGCAGCACCTGCCCGCGGTCGATCACGACCAGCATGCCGGCGCGTTTTTCCGGAGTGGTCTTCTTCGGTTTGCGCACCGGCAGCTCCGCCGTGCGGCCGGTGGCGTAGGCCACGCAGCGCGCCTGCAGGGGACAGCGTTCGCAGGCGGGGCGCGAGCGGGTGCAGAGCGTCGCGCCCAGGTCCATCAAGCCCTGGGTATACGATTCCATGCCGCTTTCCGGCAGCAGCGCATCGGCGCGGCGCCACAGGGCGTCCTCGACCTTTTTCTCGCCCGGGTACTGGTCGATGCCGAACACCCGCGCGAACACGCGCTTGACGTTCCCGTCCAGGATCGCGGCGCGCACGCCCGACGAGAAGGCGGCGATGGCGGCGGCGGTGGAGCGGCCGATGCCGGGCAGCTCGGCCAGCAGCGCCGGGTCGCTCGGAAACACGCCGCCGTAGTCCGCGACCACGCGCTTGGCGCAGGCGTGCAGGTTGCGCGCGCGGGTGTAGTAACCGAGGCCGCTCCAGTGCGCCATCACGTCCTCGCCCGGCGCCTCGGCCAGGGCGTGGACGGTCGGGAAGCGCTCGAGGAAGCGCGCGTAGTAGCCGAGCACCGCGGCGACCTGGGTCTGCTGCAGCATGATCTCGGACAGCCAGATGCGGTAGGCATCCGTCGTGTTCTGCCAGGGCAGGGTGTGGCGGCCGTGGCTGCGCTGCCAGTCGATCACGGCGTGGGAAAAGGTCGGGTCGGCCAGCTGGTCGAATTCGGTGAGGCGTTTCATGCGGTATGTTCGTCGAGGACGGCGTGGATGCGCGCCGCCATCGTGGTGAGGCTCGCGCGGCGGGTTTCCCACTCGCGCTGGGTGGTTTCGAATGCCTCGATCTTCTGTTCCAGGCTGTCGGTGGCGTCGTGGATGCGCTCGATCGAGGCCAGGCGGTGGCGCAGCCCTTCGCGGTGCTGGCGGATCGCCGTCTCGAGCGGCGCCATCAGGACCTTGAGCCAGGTTTCGGCATCGGCGTTCGCGGCCTGGAAGCTGCGCCGCACGCGCGAGACGATGGCGTCGACGAAACGCTCCATCAGCGTCGCGCGGCTGGTCATGAGCAGGGTGGCGGTGCCGAACTGCTTCACGAACAGCGCCTCGACCTCATCGATCTCCTGGCGGTAGCGGTCGAGCGAGAGCGGCATCGTGCTGGACAGGGCCAGGCCGTGCTCGGCCGAGAACTTGCGGCTCATGCTGTCCATCATGGCGGCGATTTCGTCGACCTTGGCCTGGGACGCATCCAGGCTGGCGCGCGCGCCGGCGAAATAGTCGCGCACCGGCGCGCGCATGCCGGTGGCGAAGCGTGCGGCGGCGATCGCATCGCGCACCGTGTCGGCCTGCGCCGCGACCAGGTCCATGCCCAGGGTCGAATACAGTTCCGTGGACAGGCGCGCGAACACGGCGCGGGTGCCCTGCAGCTTGACCAGGCTGGCGTCGAATTCCTTCTTCTCGAGGTCGACGCGGCGCATCATGTGGGCGATCACGCCCTTGTTCTTGCCGCGCAGGCTTTTCAGCTCCTGCAGCTGCTCGACCAGGTCGCGCATGCGCGCGGCGGCCAATGCCTTTTCGCCGGCCGCGAGGCTGTCCAGGTCGTGGCGCAGCTGGCGCCGCACGATGTCCCTGCGCGCCGGGATCAGGTCGTGGAACAGGGCCGCTTCCAGCGCTCCCAGGCGGCTCTTCTCGAACAGCGCCATGTCGCCGTTGATCTTGCCGACCAGGGCCTTCTGCGCCGACACCGGATACACCCGTGCGCTGTCGAGCCCCAGCATCTGCGCCACGCCCGCCTGCTGGCGCGCGATCTCGGCGTCGTTCTCCTCAAGCGTGCGCAGCTCGTCCCACATGGCGTCGATCTTGTTCAGCACCGCCAGGCGTCCGGGCCCGGCGCCGATATGGGTGCGCCAGACCTCGATGTCGCTGCGCGTCACGCCGGTTTCGGCGGCCAGCACGAACAGCACCGCGTGCGCGTTCGGGATCAGGTTCAGGGTCAGTTCCGGCTCGGTGCCGATCGCATTCAGGCCCGGGGTGTCGAGGATCACCAGGCCTTGCTTGAGCAGCGGATGCGGCAGGTTGATGATGGCGTGGCGCCAGCGCGGGATCTCGACCGTGCCGTCCGGGCCCAGGCTGCTCGCGGTGTCCGGGTCTTCCGGGTCCCACAGGCCGTATTCCACCGCTTCGCCGCTGGGCACGCGGCGCGTCAGGCTGACCTGGCGGAAGGCTTCCTGCATGCGCTCGGGCGCGTCGAGCTCGAGCGGCAGCACGGTCCAGGCGGCGCTCTCGTCGCGGTAGTCGCTGGTGGACAGGTGGCCGGCGCGGGTCTCGATCGGCAGCAGGCGGATGCAGGGCGGCAGGGCGGCGTCGTACAGCAGCTCGGTCGGGCACATGGTGGTGCGGCCGGCGCTGGAAGGCAGGATGCGCTGGCCGTAGTCGGCGAAGAAGATCGCGTTGATCAGTTCGCTTTTACCGCGCGAGAACTCGGCCACGAAGGCCACCGACAGGCGATCGTCGCGCAAGCGCGCCAGGGCCCGCGCCAGACCCTGCTCGCCGGCGCCGTCGATCGCGCCCGTTTCGCGCAGTGCCGCGCCGTAAGCTTCCAGTGACTGGCAAACCGCGGCGCGCCATGCGCCGTACTGTTGAAAATCCTGCATCTTCCGCCCTCGAATCGTGCTTGGTCGCCTTTTAACGCTGGCACTGGACGCAGTAGAACGTCGAGCGCTGGCCCTGCTTGATCTGGCGGACCGGCGTGCCACAGTTGCGGCAAGGCACTCCAGCACGATCATAGACGAAATATGTCTGTTGGAAATACCCTGACTGGCCATTTACTGCAATAAAGTCTTTCAGGGTACTGCCGCCCTGCACGATGGCGGCGGCCAGGATGTCCTTGATCGCCTCGGCCAGCCTGTCGTAGCGGGCGCGGCTGATGCGCGCGGCTGGGGTCTTGGGATTGATCCCGGCGCGGAACAGGCTTTCGCAGGCGTAGATATTGCCGACCCCGACCACGATGTCGCCGGCCAGCAGCACCTGCTTGATCGGCGCGCTGCGCTTGCGGGTCTCGCGGTGCAGCAGCGCGCCGGAAAAACCGTCGCCCAGCGGCTCGACGCCGAGGCCGCGCAGCAGCATGTGCGCTTCCAGTTCGCCCTCATGCTCCCCATGCCATAGCACGGCGCCGAAGCGGCGCGGGTCGTGCAGGCGCAGCACCTGGCGGCTGGACGGGCCAATGTCGGGATCGGCGACCACCAGGTCGAAGTGGTCGTGCTTGCGCGGCTCGACCCCGGGCGGCAGCACGCGCAGGTGGCCGGACATGCCGAGGTGGACGATCAGGGTGCCGTGCTCGAAATTGATCAGGAGGTATTTGCCGCGCCGGCCAGTGGCGAGGATGCGGCGGCCGGCCAGCAAGCCCGCCAGGTCGGGCGGGAAGGGCCAGCGCAGGCCCTCGCGGCGCAGGACGGCGGTTTCGACGATGCGGCCTTCGATGTGGGGCGCGACACCGCGCCGGGTGACTTCTACTTCTGGCAGTTCAGGCATGGGGGAGGGAGTTCGTGTAAAGTCGTCGCAGCGGTTCAGGATGCGCTGCAGTGCACGCGGGCGCATGCTTGAGCGTAGAATCGGACAACATCCTCGACACCCGGACATGCCTTGAAAAACGCTTTCGTCATTGTAACCCTCTCCAGTCTCCTGGCGGCGTGCGCTGTCGCGCCGAAACAGCAGCCCGCGGCGACCGGCGCGTCGTCCGCGGCCGCGCCCGTGGCGGAGTCCGACACCCCGCTCGCCGCGGCGGAAGGGGAGGGGGCGGAACCCGACGAGGAAGCGGCGGAGGCGAAGGCGCGTCTCGAAGCCGAGGCCAAGCTGCCGAAAGTGGAACTGACCAGCAGCATGCTGAACCAGTTACTTAAGGCCGAGTTCGCATTCCGCAAGGGTGACTGGCAGGGGCCGTACCTGACCATGCTGGCGCTGGCGCAGCAGACCCGCGATCCGCGCCTGGCGCGCCGCGCGGCCGAGATGGCGGTGGCGGCGCGCCAGGCCGACGATACCCTGGCCGCGGTGCGCGTGTGGCGCCAGCTCGATCCGGCGTCGGACGAGGCGACCCAGTACTTCGTCGGCATGGTGGTCACCTCCGACAATATCGCCGAGGTCGAGCCGATCTTCGTCGAGCGTTTGCAGAAGGTGGCGCCGGACCGGCGCGGCCTGCTGCTGTTCCAGATCCAGCAACTCCTTGGCCGCGCCAAGGACAAGGAAGCCGCCGCCGCCATGCTGGAGCGGGTGGTGGCGCCCTATGCCGGCACCATGGAAGCGCACATCGTGCGCGCCCAGGTGGCCCTCGGCCGGGGCGACCGCGCGGCAGCCGGCAGCGAAGCCCGCGCCGCGCTGGCCGCCAAGCCCGATTCCGAGATCGCCGTGCTGATGGTGGCCCAGACCATGGAAGACGAGGTCAAGGCCGGGCAGATGCTGGAAGCCTTCCTCAAGAGCCATCCGGACGCGCGCGAGGTGCGGGCGGCGCACGCCCGGGTCCTGGTCAACCAGAAGCAGTACCCGCAGGCGCGCGCCCAGTTCGAGGCGCTGCTGGCCGGGCGCCCGGACGACGCCGGCAACCTGTACGCGCTCGGCGTGCTGGCCAGCCAGATGAACGACGCCGGCGCCGCCGAAGGCTATTTCACCCGCTTCGTCGAGGTGCTGGGCCGCAATCCCGAAGACGAGCGCGACCCGACCCGGGCGCTCCTGATCCTGGCGCAGATCGCCGAGGAACGCGGCGATTACGCCGGCGCCTCGGCCTGGCTCGACAAGGTGCCGCCCGGTACCGAACCTGCGCTGCTGTTCAGCGCTCAGTTGCGCCGTGCCCAGCTGCTCGGCAAGCAGGGCGACCTGGCGGGCGGACGCAAGCTGCTGGCCGGCCTGAAACCGCTGGAAGAAACGCAGCAGGTGCAGGTGGCGGTGGCCGAATCGCAATTGCTGCGCGACGCAGGCCGTCTGAACGACGCCTATGTTCTAATGGAAGCGGCCGCCAAGCGCTTCCCGAAGAATCCCGACCTGCTCTACGACTTCGCGCTGCTGGCCGAAAAGCTGGGCAAGGTCGATGTGATGGAAAAGCAGTTGCGCGAGGTAATGGCGCTGGCGCCGGATAACCACCACGCCTACAACGCCCTCGGTTACTCGCTGGCGGAGCGCAATGTGCGCCTGCAGGAAGCGCAAGCGCTGGTGAACAAGGCGCTCGAGATGGCGCCGGGCGACCCTTTCATCATGGACAGCATGGGCTGGGTGCACTATCGCCTGGGTAACCTGGACGAGGCCGAAAAATACCTGCGCCGCGCCTATGCGCTGCGCCGTGACCCGGAGATCGCCGTGCACCTGGGCGAGGTGCTGTTCCAGAAGGGCCGCCAGGCCGATGCCCAGCAACTCTGGCGCGAGGCGCGCGCCAAGGACCCGCAGAACGATACCCTGCGCAACACGCTGGCGCGCCTGCGCCAGAGCTTGTGAAATAATCCACGTTTTCGATGCCGGCTTGCCCTTGATGAAACGGCGGGCCGGCGTTCGCCACCTTTGTCTTTCCCATCTCATGCCGATGAATCGACGCTTGACCCTGTCCGCCCTCGCACTTGCCTTCGCCCTGACCGGCTGCGCCACCGCACCCAGCAGCAATCTCGCCACCGTGGCCGCCTACCGCGACACCATCGAGCTGAGCGGGCGGCTGTCGGTGAATTACCAGAAGGATGGCAAGGTCGAATCGGTGACCGGCAGCTTCGACTGGACGCAGCGCCCGGGCAATGTAAACGTGTCGCTGGCCAATCCGCTGGGCCAGACCGTGGCGACCATCGACGTCACGCCGCAATCGGCGACGCTGACCCAGGGCGGCAGTGCGCCGGTGAGCGAAGCCGATATCGACACACTGACCCAGCGCACGCTGGGCTGGCCGCTGCCGGTCTCCGGCCTGCGCGACTGGTTGCAGGGCTATGCCGTCGATGCCCAGGGCCAGCGCTTCGCCGCGTCGCCGGCGCGCAACGAAATCGTCACGAAAGACGGCTGGCGCCTGCGCTTCATGGAATGGCATGACCCGAACGCGGCCCAGCCAAAGCCGCGCGTGATCCATGCGACGCGCGCCGCGGCAGGGGACATCCAGGACCTGGAAATCCGCATCATCGTCAACCAGGCCTGAGGTTTTACCAGATGCGTTCGCTGCACCATTGCCCGGCCCCGGCCAAGCTCAACCTGTTCCTGCACGTGACCGGCCGCCGTGCCGACGGCTACCACCTGCTGCAAAGCGTGTTCCAGCTGATCGACCGCGCCGACACCCTGCATTTCGACCTGCGCGCGGACGAGCGCATCGTGCGCGTCAACGAGGTGCCCGGGGTGCCGGAAGAGCAGGACCTGATCGTGCGCGCGCTGCGCCTGCTGCAGGCGGAGCATGCGCGCCGCCATGGCCGGCTGCCGCCGGGCCTCGACGTGCGGGTGGACAAGATCCTGCCGATGGGCGGCGGGCTGGGTGGCGGTTCCTCGGATGCGGCCACCGCGCTGATGGCGGCGAACCACCTGTGGCAGGCGGGCCTGTCGCAGCAGGAGCTGATGATTCTGGGCTTGCCGCTGGGCGCCGACATTCCCTTCTTCCTGTTCGGGGAGACCGCGTTTGCCGAAGGCATCGGCGAAGCCCTGCAGGCCGTGCCTGGGCCGGATTGCTGGTATGTGGTGGTGGAGCCGGGCGTCTCGGTGCCGACCCCGGCGATTTTTTCGGCGCCCGATTTGACAAGAGATACGAAGCCCGTCATAATAGCGGACTTTTCCAGCAGCTACGCCGAATCAGGCAGTCGGATTGGCTTCGGGAAGAATGATTTGCAGGACGTGGCTGAACGCCTGTTCCCGCCGGTAAGAGAGGCGGTTGAATGGTTGGGCGGTTACGGCGATGCCAGGATGACTGGCTCGGGGGCATGTGTGTTCTGTGCATTTTCCAGCGAGCGCGATGCGGATGCTGTTCTGGCACATGTGCCGGATAAGTGGAGAGCATGGAAGGCGCATTCGCTTGGAAGCCACCCGATGAAATCGCTCTTGCAGAATCAAGCAGTTATGGAATAAAATTTTGCCTGTCGCGACGTTAGACGTTAAAATACGTGGAATGTAACGGCAAGCAGTTCAGTCGTGTAGGGGAATCGCCAAGCTGGTTAAGGCACCGGATTTTGATTCCGGCATACCAAGGTTCGAATCCTTGTTCCCCTGCCAAAGTTTTCCCGGCTGTCGAGGCATGATCCTCCAGCGGGATAAACAGCGGTGCAGCGTTCGGCCTGCATCCATAAGCTAATCAGCCGGCTCGACCGGCTGATTGTTTTTCCAGTTTCAACAACGCATTTCTTGGGGTTCCCTCCATGGCTTACGAAAACCTGATGGTTTTTACCGGCAACGCCAATCCGGCACTAGCAGAGGGGGTCGCGAAAAATCTCGGCATTCCACTCGGCAAAGCAATGGTTTCGAAGTTCTCGGACGGCGAAGTCATGGTCGAGATCAACGAGAACGTGCGTGGTAAAGACGTCTTCGTCCTGCAATCGACCTGCGCACCGACCAACGACAACCTGATGGAAATCATCCTGATGGTGGACGCGCTCAAGCGCGCTTCGGCCGGCCGCATCACCGCTGCGATTCCTTACTTCGGCTACGCCCGCCAGGACCGCCGCCCGCGCTCGGCGCGCGTCGCGATCTCGGCCAAGGTCGTCGCCAACATGCTGGAAGAAGCCGGCGTCGAGCGCGTCCTGATCATGGACCTGCACGCCGACCAGATCCAGGGCTTCTTCGACATCCCGGTCGACAATATCTACGCATCGCCGATCCTGCTGGGCGACCTGCAGCGCAAGAACTACGAAGACCTGCTGGTGGTCTCGCCGGACGTCGGCGGCGTGGTCCGCGCCCGCGCGCTGGCCAAGCGCCTCGGCTGCGACCTGGCGATCATCGACAAGCGCCGCCCGAAGGCGAACGTGTCGGAAGTCATGAACATCATCGGTGAAGTCGAAGGCCGCAACTGCGTGATCATGGACGACATGGTCGACACCGCCGGCACCCTGACCAAGGCTGCCGAAGTGCTGAAGGAACGCGGCGCCAAGAAAGTCGTGGCGTATTGCACCCACCCGGTTCTGTCGGGTCCGGCAATCGACCGCATCTCGAACTCGCCGCTGGACGAGCTGGTCGTTACCGACACCATCCCGCTGAGCGCCGCGGGCGCCGCCTGCGGCAAGATCCGCCAGCTGACCAGCGCACCGCTGCTGGCCGAAACCTTCAAGCGGATCGTAAAGGGTGATTCGGTCATTTCGCTGTTCGCTGAATAAGCAGATAAGCAACACCGCACCGTAATTTACGGCGCGCCTGGCTGACAAGGCCGGCGCGCCGTTGATGCAAGAAGAACTTGGGTCCCGGCCTGCGCCGGGACGACATTCTCGGCAGGCCGAAAATGTCGGGTTTCCGCATTCTTGAGCGCGCAGTCCGGCGCTTGTTCTTGACTGCCCTGGTCGCGGGGCGGTCACCACTGGGTTACCGGGCTGGCGTCGAAGCCGGCATTCGGACCCGTTTATTTTTTGGAGTTTCACATGAAAGTAGTCGCATTCAACCGCACTCAGCAGGGGACCGGAGCGAGCCGCCGCCTGCGCAAGGCTGGCCAGACCCCAGGCATCATCTACGGTGGCAGCGCCACCCCGGAACTGATCGCCCTGGACGGCAACGCCCTGTACCACGCGCTCAAGAAAGAAGCGTTCCACGGTTCGGTCCTGGACCTCGAAATCGAAGGCAAGACCCAGCAAGTCCTGCTGCGCGACTTCCAGATGCACGCATACAAGCAACTGGTCCTGCACGCTGACTTCCAGCGCGTCGACGCATCGAAGCCGATCCACACCAAGGTCACCCTGCACTTCGTCAACGCCGAGATCTCGCCAGCCGTCAAGCTGAGCAGCGCTGTCATCTCGCACGTCGCCAACGAGCTGGAAGTGGCTTGCCTGCCGGGCAAACTGCCGGAATTCATCGAAGTCGACCTGAGCAAGCTGGAAGCCGGCCAGTCGATCCACGTGAACGACCTGGTGCTGCCGGAAGGCGTCACCGCGCTGACCCACGGTCAGAACCTGACCCTGGTCACCACCTCGATCCCGCGTGGCGTCGCTTCGGCTGAAGCCGCTGCAGAGTAATACTTTCTTGTGGGCCGCCGTGGCGGCTCCTTGAAATCCGAAACCCGCCGTGGCTTTGCCCGGCGGGTTTTGTTTTTGTAGGGTGGGCGGCCATACCTGCGGCCTGTGATATGCCGCGCCGTGTGCGCCGCCCACGCGTTCAACCAGCGCAAGAACAGGCGAGCGGGCGGCATCACCGTGGTTTGAACGCGCGGTCGGCGCCCACGATGCCGCAAAATCGGTTTCACGGTAGAGCCGACCACCCTACGCGGCGCTGGTTTTCGGCGATAATCCTCTTTTCCCAGAATCAAAGTAGACAGCGCATGTCCATCCGTCTGATCGTCGGCCTCGGCAACCCGGGTCCGGAATACGAACAAACCCGCCACAACGCCGGCTTCTGGCTGGTCGACAACCTGGCCAACTCGCTGCCCGGCTGCCGTCTGCAGCGCGAGTCGCGTTTCAATGCCATGGTCGCGAAGACCCGGATCGCGGGCAACGAAGTCTGGCTGCTGGAACCGCTGACCTATATGAACCGCTCCGGCCAGTCGGTCGGCGCGCTGGCGCGCTTCTACAAGATCAATCCGGATGAAGTGCTGGTCGTGCACGACGAGCTCGACATGCTGCCGGGCGTCGCCAAGCTCAAGAAAGGCGGTTCCTCGGGCGGCCACAACGGCCTGAAGGACATCACCTCGGCGCTCGGCACCCAGGAATACTGGCGCCTGCGCCTCGGCATCGGCCACCCGCGCAGCCTGAACCTGCAGCAGGCCGTTGCCGACTTCGTGCTGCACCGCCCGCGCCGCGAAGAACAGACCCTGATCGAGGAGTCGATCGACAAGGCGCTGCGCATCATCCCGCTCGCTTGCGAAGGCAAGATGGAGCAGGCGACGATGCAGTTGCACACCAACTGACGTCAGGGCCTGCGCTAACGCCCCTGCACGACCACCTGCGTGCGCAGGTCGCGCTTCATGCGCTCGAGTGCCGGCCGCATCTGGCGGTAATCCTCCGGCGTGCAGGTCGCCGCCGTGTGCCTGAACTGCAGGCGCCGCTTCACCACCACCGCATCCCCCTGCCGCGCATACTGCGCGCGGTAGTAGAACCTGCCGTCGTCGACCAGTACCGGCTTGGGCAGCGCCAGTACCCGCGTGCGCGGCGGCAGCGCATAACGCAGCTCGTCCTCGGCGTCGATGGCGGGGCAGACGAAATCCTGGCGCCGTTCCGGCTCGCGTCCGAGCTCGAATACCGCATCGCCCAATCCATTCCAGAAGTTGTAGGTCGTTGTCAGCGCCACCGGACCCGGCAGCTGCACGAAGCCTTCGCTCGCGCCGGAAAACGCCACCGTGTAGTCGCTGGTCGCCGCCTCGGTGTCGCCGGCCTCGAGGGAGCCGTCGCCGGTCTGCCCGAGCCCCGCCAGCAGGCGCCGTACCAGGCCGGCGCGCGCATCCTGCGGCGTGGCGCGCACGGCGTCGCGCCAGGGTTCGGCGCCGGCGCCGCCGCTGGTGCGCGCGACACGGAAGCGGCTGCTGCCGTCGCGCGCGATGTCGAAGCGTGTAGCGGTGCGGCTGGGCGCCGCCTGGTACACCGGCGTCATGGCCAACTCGCCGCTTGCCGCCAGCAGCACCGGTTTACCGAGCAGGCTTGGGGGCAGGAACCCGCCGGCGACCGCACCGGCGGTTGGGTCGAGGTAGAGCTGCAGCGCCGGCACGTAGACGATGACGTGGTTGAGCACGCCAAGCGTCGGCACTGACGGCAGCCGGTAGGCATGGTCGGCGTTCAGCAGCGCCGGCCCGGCCTCGATCCCGCTTGCCGCCAGCAAGGCCTGCAGCAGCACGGCGTGGTCCTTGCAGTCGCCGTAGCGGTTTGCCAGCACCGCGGAGGCCGCGTGCGGCACCACGCCGCCCGGGCCGAGGTAGACCGCGACGTAGCGGATATTGCGGCGTACCCAGTCCGACAATGCCAGTGCCCGCGCGTGCGGATCGTCGATGCCGCGCGTGATGTCTGCCGCCAGCCGTGCCAGCGCCGCGTCCGGTTTCGATGCGTTTGTGGCACGCGTCTGGTAAGCCTGCGCGAACGCGGGATAGTCCGGAAAAGTGGACACGGCCAGCCGCCTGCCGTAGTCGAGATAGCTCACCGAGCCATGTTCGATGCGTGCATTCTCTCCGCCCGCGTGGCG
This sequence comes from Massilia phyllostachyos, assembly GCF_021044825.1. GTDB lineage: Bacteria > Pseudomonadota > Gammaproteobacteria > Burkholderiales > Burkholderiaceae_D > Telluria > Telluria phyllostachyos. The sequence goes on from NZ_JAJNOC010000003.1 coordinate 252,829, forward strand.
CCAACCGTAGCGGCGCCGGCCTGGCGCGCTGTCGAGGCTCAAGGGTTCGAAGCCGACCGGGTCCGCATGCAGCGGCATCGATGCGGGCAGGTCGTAGACCAGGCGGAAGTCGCCATAGCGAAGCTGCCTGGCCACGGTGAAATCCTCGAAGTGGCCGGCGAACAGCGGCGTGTGACGCCGCACCTTGTAGCGCAGGGTGAGGGTGTCGCCCACGGCGACGTCGGGGAAGATGACCGCTTTCAGGCGCGTGTCCTGGAACATCGGGGCATCGCTCGACGCGGCTTCCTGCTGCTCGCGGATGGCGGCGGGGCCGACCGCGAGGCGCCGTCCGTCCGCCTTGGTGGTCCAGGCCTCGATGGCGGTCACGGTATCGAGCGAGGCGTTGAAACCGATGAACTGCTCGGCCTGCTGCTCGATGGCGGCGGCGCCGGCGATGGTTTTTACCAGCTCGACTTCGAGCAGGTAGGCGCCGCTGGGCTCGACCGTGTAATGCTGGACGTAGCGGTCGACCAGCACCGAACGGTCGGTGCCGCTGTCGGCCGCAAGCGCTCGCGCGCAGGCGCACAAGAGCAGCAAAACAAGTGTGAGACGGAACAACATGATGCGACTCCGCAAGGACGAGCGCCCCATCTTACGCAGCGTCCTCGTTTCACCCTTGAGTCGGCGCAAGCGCGCTCTTCCTGCGATAATTTTGTCCATGAAGGCACTCACTTTCCACGCCGGGCCGCTGGCCCTGGCCCAGATCGGCGCACAAGGCTTGCGCGCCCAGGACATCGCCATCGTGCCGGCCGCGGCCGGCGGCCCCAAGGGCCTGATCTTCCAGGCCCTGGACCAGTGGATGTTCGGCGAGTGGCTGCCGTCGAGCCCGCGCGAGCGCATCCTGATCGGTTCCTCGATCGGCGCCTGGCGCATGGCCGCCGCCTGCCAGCGCGACCCGGTCAAGGCCTTCGCCCGCCTCGGCGAGCTGTATGCCGGCCAGCGCTACACCAGCAAGAAGCCGACCCAGCACGACATCGACAAGGTGGTGCAGGGCCTGCTGGGGGAATTCGTGCGCGGCCACGAAGAGGACATCGTCAGCCATCCGCACCACCGCCTGCACCTGCTCGCGGTGCGCGGCAAGGGCCGTCTCGCCGCGCCCGGCCACCCGCGTGCCGAACTGCGCGGATTCGCCGCGGCGGCACTGCACAACGCCTGCTCGCGCACCTGGCTCGGGCGCCTGATGGAGCGGGTCGTGATCGGCGATGCGCGCGCGCAGGCGCCGTGGCTGCGCGAACGGTTCGACGCTTTTACGACCCACTTTTCCGCACTCTCGCGCACCAACCTTGCCGCCAGCCTGCTGGCCTCGGGCACGCTGCCGCTGATCATGAAACCGGTGACGGCGATCGCCGATCTGCCGCCGGGCAGCTACTGGGATGGCGGCATCATTGATTACCACCTGGCCTTGCCGTATACGCGCGCGGCGGGGGAGAACAAGACCGACCTGGTGCTGTACCCGCACTTCACCCAGCACATCGTGCCGGGCTGGCTCGACAAGGGTTTCCCGTGGCGACGCGCCGCGCGCGCCCATCGCGGCTGGCTGGATAACGTGCTGATCGTCGCGCCCTCTGAAGAATTCCTGCGCACCCTGCCGCGCAAGAAGTTGCCGGACCGGGCGGACTTTACCTTCTATGGCCTCGACCATGACGAGCGCATCCGCAACTGGCAACGCGCGATGGGAGAGGGGCAGCGCCTGCGCGACGAGCTGGCGGAGTTCGTGCATCGTCCTGATTTGTCGCGTGTTTCGACACTCAATTGACTGCTTGTAGTTGCATTAGAAGATAGTCGTTCACGCTTATGAGTTGTTGAAAAAATAGGCAGTCAACCGGTTGTATGTGCTATCATCTGTATAAAAATACAGTAACTTTTGACCCAATTTACGAAAGGATTGGTCATGACTTCCGCGCTTGATGTGGCGCAAGTGTTTCTAAATTTCGCGAGAGATGAACGTAGAAGGCTTACGAACATGCAGCTTCAGAAGTTGGTGTTCTTTGCACATGGCATTCATTTGGGAGCCTTCGATGGTGAGCCCCTGATTGAGGAAGAAGTCCGAGCATGGGATTTCGGACCAGTTATTCCAGTGTTGTACGAAGAGTTGAGAAGATACGGCCGCGGGAATGTAGAAGACGACCTTGTACATGAGCTTCCGCCTGAGTTGCATGATTCGGAGAGTAGCCAAATGGAAGCCATCCGCACAGCCTGGGCTAGTTATAAAGATATGACAGCTTGGCAGTTGTCTGAAATATCTCATTTAGACGAAAGTCCTTGGGCGCAGGTTTGGAATCAGCGAAGGTATGCGCCTATCCCTGATCGCCTTATTCGCGATTACTATCGGCAGCATCTGGATATACAAAATGCCGACTGATCCTCCGTCGAATGTCTCATCGTCTAGCCAATCAGGAACGCCGCCTGCGAAAACACGAGGACGCCCCCGGAAAATATCGATCAAACTCGATCCTCAGCTTACTGGAAGTGTTAGTGCTGGCGGCGCGCAGTCGCCGATTCCCAACGATCCAGATCCGTCAAAAAGTCTCGACGAGTACCGGACGGCGCGCCTTGAGGAAGAAATAAAGGAACTTAGACGCCAGCATGAAGAACGGAAGGATTTGCATGGCATCAGGACAAGACATGCTTGGCTACTCTTCTACCTTACTGTAGCCTGGGTTGTCGTTGTTTGGCTTGTCATCCTTCTGCAAGGGTTTGGGCAGTGGTTTTTGCCAACCCCGCCTCCAACAAACGAGCATTTTTACCTTAAATTCAAGTTGTCGGATACAACAATCGTCGCGTTCATGACGTCTACAACAGCGACGGTACTTGGCCTTTACGGGATTGCCGCCTACTGGATGTATGGGAACAACCGACGGCAAGCTGAGGGAAACAAGAAAGATAAGCAAGGTAAGTCTGAAGCAAACGAGAAAGACGGGAGCGCTAACTGAACCCTATATGCAGTGCTGTCGGGTGGTGCGGTCACCAATACAATGTGTAACGTTTGCCCAAGCACCTCCCGTCCGGAGGTACAATGCTGGGTTTATGGAGCGGCTGTAAGGCCGCTTCGCATTTATTGAATTAGAAAGAGTCCCATGAGCCTCCAATGCGGCATCGTCGGCCTGCCGAACGTCGGCAAGTCCACCCTGTTCAACGCCCTGACCAAGGCCGGTATCCCGGCCGAGAACTATCCGTTCTGCACCATCGAGCCGAACGTCGGCGTGGTCGAGGTGCCGGATCCGCGCATGCAGCAGCTGGCCGAGATCGTCAAACCGGAGCGCATCGTGCCGGCGATCGTCGAGTTCGTCGACATCGCGGGCCTGGTGGCCGGCGCGTCGAAAGGCGAGGGCCTGGGTAACCAGTTTTTGTCGCACATCCGCGAGACCGACGCCATTGTCAACGTGGTGCGCTGCTTCGAAGACGACAACGTCGTGCACGTGGCCGGCAAGGTCAGCCCGATCGACGACATCGAAGTGATCCAGACCGAGCTGGCGCTGGCCGACCTGGGCGCCGTCGAGAAGGCGATCCACCGCGAGAACAAGAAGGCGCGCTCGGGCGACAAGGATGCCGCCAAGCTGGTGGCGATGTGCGAGCGCATGCTGCCGCACCTGAACGAAGGCCAGCCGGTGCGCACCATGGGCCTGGACGCCGAAGAGATGGCCTTGATCCGCGAACTGCACTTGATCACGGCCAAGCCGGCGATGTACGTGGCCAACGTGTCCGACACCGGCTTCACCGACAACCCGCTGCTCGACCAGCTGACCGCCTTCGCCAAGAAGCAGAACGCGCCGATCGTCGCGATTTCCGCCGCGATCGAATCGGAAATCGCCGAGATGGACGACGCCGACAAGAAGGATTTCCTGGCCGACATGGGCATGGAAGAGCCGGGCCTGGACCGCCTGATCCGCGCGGCCTACTCGCTGCTCGGCCTGCAGACCTACTTCACCGCCGGCGTGAAGGAAGTGCGCGCCTGGACCGTCAAGGTCGGCGCCACCGCCCCGCAGGCGGCCGGCGTGATCCACACCGACTTCGAACGCGGTTTCATCCGTGCGCAGACCATCGCGTTTGATGACTACATCGCCTACAAGGGTGAAGCGGGCGCCAAGGAAGCGGGCAAGATGCGCGCGGAGGGCAAGGAATATATCGTCAAGGATGGCGATGTGTTGAACTTCCTGTTCAACGTCTGATTGCTTCAGACTGCTTGAAAAGCCCCGCCGCCGAGCGGGGCTTTTCGTTTCATCCCATGGTCACGCCGCTTCGTCCCAGTATTGTTTCCAGCTTCCTACAGGTATGGTCAACTACGTCTGGTTAAACTTTCCCGGACAACCGACTAGTGAACAACATGAAAAAAAGCCTGACCACCGCCGCCCTGCTGCTGACGGCAAACAGCGCCCTGGCGCAGGACGCGATCAACTGCAGTTCCTGCGCCGAGTGGAACAAGCCTGTCGCGCCCTTCAACATCCATGGCAACAGCTGGTACGTCGGCACCGCCGGCCTGTCGTCGGTGCTGGTCACCAGCCCGCAAGGCCACGTCCTGATCGATGGCGCGCTTCCTCAGTCGGCGCCGCTGATCCAGAAGAACATCGAAGCGCTCGGCTTCAAGATGCAGGATGTGAAGTTCATCCTGAATTCGCATGCCCATTTCGACCACGCCGGCGGCATTGCCGCATTGCAGAAGGCGAGTGGCGCCACGGTTGCCCACACTGCGCACGGCGCCCGGGTGTTGCGTGACGGGACGCACGGAAATGACGATCCGCAGTATGACCCGAAGGATCGCACCCTGATGCCCAAGGTCGCGCAGGTGAGGGAAGTGAAGGACGGCGAGACGTTGTCGGTCGGGCCGCTGCGCATCACGGCGCACACGACGCCGGGACATACGCCGGGCGGCATCACGTGGACGTGGCAGTCCTGCGAAGCCGGCAAGTGCCTGGACGTGGTGTATGCCGACAGCCTGACCATGATTTCCAGCGATGGGTTCTACTTCAGCGGCGGGGCGGGTTATCCGGATATCTCGGCGAGCGTGCGTAACACCTTTGCCAAAGTCGCCGGCCTGAAGTGCGATATCGTGATTGCTGCGCATCCGTCGGCGACCGATGTGTTTGCCAAGGCGGCGGGAAAGACGGCGCAGGCGAATCCGTTCATCGATCCGGAAGGGTGCCGCAAGCTGGCGGCGGGGGCGGCGAAGAAGTTCGAGGAGCGGTTGCAGCGGGAGCGGGAGGAGAAGGCGAAAGCGGTTGCTCAGTAATGCGCCCGCTGGCTGCATGTCTTTAGGTTAGCGGCTGAGCGACGAAATTGGGTTCCGGCCTTCGCCGGAACGACGTGAACAGGGCGCGGGGCGAAACTATAACCCTGCGTATCAGCCGGCCTGATCTCGACGTGTGCCAAGCCCCAGAATCCCTGCCATACTGTCGGCCTTCACCTCCAAGGTTTGACAGCATGGCCACCGTTACCGAACTCGTCATCTACCCAATCAAGTCCTGCGCCGGCATCCCGGTGCGGGAAGCGGCGTTCGGCATCTCCGGCCTGCGCGCCGAGGGCGTGCACGATCGCGAATGGATGCTGGTCACGCGCGAAGGCCTGTTCCTGACCCAGCGCGAGTACCCGCGCATGGCATTGATCCAGCCGCGTATCGACGGCGATGCGCTGGAAGTGAGCGCTCACGGGATGCCGCCGTTGCGACTGCCTCTGGCGCACGACGCCGCCGCCCCGACGCTGATGGTGCAGATCTGGGACGACCACATCCAGGCCGCCGATTGCGGCGATGCCGCGGCTGCCTGGTTCGCCGACGCGCTGGGCGGACCCTGCCGCCTGGTGCGCTTTCGTCCCGAGCAACACCGGCCGACCAGCACCAAGTGGACCGGTGGCACGCCCGCCGAGACCCGCTTCGCCGACGGCTACCCGATTCTCGTCATCGGTCAGGCCTCGCTCGACGACCTCAACGCGAAGCTCGCACAAGACGGGCGCGAAAAGCTGCCGATGAACCGCTTCCGCCCGAACCTCGTCGTCGACGGCCTCGAAGCGTTCGAGGAGGATTTCGTCGAATCGTTCTCGGCAGGCGGCCTGGTGCTGCGCCCGGTCAAGCCCTGCGCGCGCTGCCCGATTCCCGCCATCGACCAGGCCACCGGCATTCCCGGCCCCGACCCGCTCGACATCCTGCAATCCTACCGCGCCAATCCGCGCATGGACGGCGCCGTTTGCATGGGCATGAACTGCATCGTCAGCGCCGGTGCCGATCACATCCTCCGGATCGGCCAGGAATTGGAAGTTGCGATAGCGTTTTAACAAGCGGTCGTCAATATCCGGCTGTTCATGCGCAACACATGGATGCGAAATCGCCTCGCGGAGGCGGTTTTCGTTTTCAACCACCGGCAATTGGCGTAATGTTACGGGTATTGCTGAAAGGAATTTTCGATGCACGAGCCGGACACGCACACGCGAGAACTGATGTTGGAGAACGAGACCCTGCGTTCCCGCATGGCGTACCTGCTCGAACAGGCCGAACGCAACCATTCGATCATGACCCGGCACCAGGCTTTCGACCTGAAACTGGTCGGTTCCAGCACCTTCCAGGAACTGGTGACGACGATCTTCCAGACCCTGCCGGTCATTTCCGAGCTCGACATCGTGACCCTGTCGCTGGTCGATCCGGACGCCGACATTTACACGGTCATGCACAAGCTGGGCGTCGACTATGAAACGCTGCCGCACCTGAGCTTCTGCGAGCATGCCAGCGAGCTCGGGTTTCCGCACATCGAGGGCCGCCGCCCGGAGCCGATCCTGGGGCCGTACGCGCCGGCGCGCCACATGGGAATGTTCCCGCACCCGCCGGCGGGCCTGCAGAGCGTGGCCCTGGTGCCGCTGCTGCGCAATACGCGCCTGATCGGCAGCCTGAACCTGGGCAGCGCGGACCCGAACCGGTTCACGCCGGCGCTCGGCACCGACTTCATCGAGCATATGGGGTCGATCATTGCGATCTGCCTCGAGAACGTCATCAGCAACGAGATGCTGAAGTTCATCGGCCTGACCGACTCGCTCACCGGCGTCTACAACCGCCGCTACATCGACCGCCGCCTGGTGGAAGAGATCGCGCGGGCGCGCCGCCAGGGCTACCGGATCTCGGTGATGTACATCGACATCGACCACTTCAAGCAGGTCAACGACACGGTCGGCCACCAGGGCGGCGACGAGGTGCTGCGCGAAGTGGCCCAGCGCATCAAGGCCGAGCTGCGCATCTCGGACGCGCTGGCGCGCATCGGCGGCGAGGAATTCGTGGTGCTGCTGATCGACGCCGACCTGGAAAGCGCGAGCGCGGTGGCGAACCGGATCCGCGCAAGCGTGGAAGCGCGGGCGGTCGATATCGCGGGTGGCGCGCAGGTGTCGGTGACGGTGTCGATCGGCGTGGCGACGCTGGACGATTTCGAGCGCGATCATGCGATCGAGGGCGTGGCGCAGGATCTGGTGGCGCAGGCGGATACGGCCTTGTATCGGGCCAAGTCGACCGGGCGCAACAGGGTTGTATCGTTGTCGTAGGGTGGGCGGTCCCCCGCCCACCCTACACCAGCCGGCTTTCGGCGCGGCTGACTGCTTCGCCGGCGCCGCGCAACACCAGCACATCCCCCGCCAGCAGCACCGTCTCTGGATCTCCTTCGAGGCTCCTGCCATTCCTGCGCAAGGTGGTCACTTCGGCCTCCACATCCTCCAACCCCAGCTCCCCCAGGCGCCGTCCGATCGCCGGAGCCCCATCGCGCAAGGTCACCGAATGCAGCCGCACATACGTGTGCTCCAGGTCGTCCGACACATCCCCCGCGCCATGGAAGTAGCCGCGCAGCGAGGCATAGCGTTCGTCGCGCGCCGTCTGCACGCGGTGCACCACGCGCCGCAGCGGCACGCCCATCGTCACCAGCGCGTGCGACGCCAGCATCAGGCTGCTCTCCAGCGCCTCCGGCACCACCTCGGTCGCGCCGGCGCCCTTGAGCACATCGAGGTCGCTGTCGTCGTGGCTGCGCACGATGACCGCCAGGTTCGGCGCCAGCTCGTGCACCAGGTGCAGCACTTTCAAAGCCTGGCGCGTGTCGGCAAAGGTGATCACGAGCGCACTGGCGCGGTTGATGCCGGCCGCGATCAGGCTCTCGCGCCGCGCCGCGTCGCCATAGGACACGTTGGCCCCGGCCGACTGCGCCTCCTGCACCCGCTCGGGGTCGAGGTCGAGCGCATACCAGGGCAGCTTTTCATCGCTCAGCAGCGTGGCCAGGCTCTGCCCGCTGCGCCCGAAGCCCGCGATGATCACGTGCTTTTGCGTCTTCATGGTGCGGCTGGCGAGCTGGGTCAGCTGCAGCGACTGCATCATCCATTCGTTGGACGCGACCTTCATCACGATCTTGTCCATGTTCGCGATCATGAAGGGCGCGGCCAGCATCGACAGCACCATCGAAGCCAGCACCAGCTGGATCAGGAAGGGATCGATCAGTTTCGAGCCGGAGGCCAGGTTCAGCAGCACGAAGCCGAATTCGCCGGCCTGGGCCAGCGCCAGACCGGTGCGCATCGCCACGCCGTCCGACGATCCGAATGCCTTGGCCAGCAAGGCGATGATCGCGAACTTGAGCAGCACCGGGAAGATCACCAGCGCCAGCACCACCCACCACTGCTCCAGCACCAGCTGCAGGTTGAGCAGCATGCCGACGGTGATGAAGAACAGCCCGAGCAGCACGTCGCGGAAGGGCTTGATGTCTTCTTCCACCTGGTGCTTGTACTGGGTCTCGGAGATCAGCATGCCGGCGACGAACGCCCCGAGCGCCAGCGACAGGCCGGCCTGCTCGGTCACCCATGCCAGGCCGAGCGTCACCAGGAGCAGGTTGAGCATGAACAGCTCCTGTGAGCGGCGCTTGGCGACCACGGTGAACCAGAAGCGCATCAGCTTCTGGCCGAACTTCAGGAGCAGCGCCAGCACGAATGCCGCTTTCAACAAGGCCCAGCCGAGCGTGACCACCAGTTCCTCGGCCGGCTTGGCCAGCGACGGAATCAGGATCAGGAGCGGCACCACGGCCAGATCCTGGAACAGCAGGATCCCAATGATGCGGCGCCCATGTTCGCTTTCGAGCTCGAGCCGCTCGGTCAGCATCTTGACCACGATCGCGGTCGAGGACATCGCCAGCGCGCCCCCTAGCGCAAACGCCGCCTGCCAGCTCACGTGCAGCCGCGGCGCCCACCAGGAGATGAACAGGCCGAAGGCCATCGCCGCCACGATCGTCAATACGACCTGGGCCAGCCCGAGCCCGAACACGATGCGCCGCATCGATTTCAGCTGGGCCAGCGAGAACTCGAGGCCGATGGAAAACATGAGGAAGACGACGCCGAACTCGGCCAGCGAGTGGGTGGCGGGACTGTCGTCGGCCAGCGCCAGCGCGTGGGGGCCGATCAGTACGCCGACGGCGAGATAGCCGAGCATCGGCGGCAGGTGGAGCATCCGGAAGGCGACCACGCCCAGCACGGCGCAGCCCAGCAGGAGCAGGGTCAGTTCAAGTCCGGAATGCATTATCCCCTAGTAGCATTTGTTGTTGTTTCCGAATCACGACAAACCTGCTGCGCGTTGCACTGTCGGCTTGCGATGCTCGCTGTACTCTCGTACAGCTGCGCTTCTCAGCCAACATTGCTGCCGCTCGCGACGGTTTTTCGTGATTCTTGTTACGACTGGCAAACTTTTTGCTTACCCGTTTCGGCTATACTGCCATCATGAGTGTAACCGATGAAAAAACAATGCTGAAAAGTTTTGACGAAGGCCAGGCCAGACGCGTGCTCGAACTGGGCCGCGAGACCCTGGCCATCGAAGCGGACGCGATCCGCGCGCTGCATGCGCGCCTGGGTGACGACGACAGTTTCGTGCGCGCCGCCGACCTCTTGTACCGCTGCAGCGGCCGCGTGGTGGTCTCCGGCATGGGCAAGTCCGGCCACATCGGCCGCAAGATCGCGGCCACGCTGGCCTCGACCGGCACCCCGGCCATGTTCGTGCACCCGGGCGAAGCCGCGCACGGCGACCTCGGCATGGTCACCGCCAAGGACGTCTTCATCGCCATCTCGAACTCGGGCGAATCGTCCGAGCTGCTGGAAATCCTCCCGGCCGTCAAGCGCATGGGCACGCAGGTGATCGCGATGACCGGCAAGCCGCAATCGCGCCTGGCCAGGCTGGCCGAGATCCACCTGAACATCGCGGTGGACAAGGAAGCCTGCCCGCTCAACCTGGCCCCCACCACCAGCACCACCGTGACCCTGGCCATGGGCGACGCCCTGGCCGTGGCCCTGCTCGACGTCCGTGGCTTCCGTGAAGAAGACTTCGCGCTGTCGCACCCGGGCGGCGCCCTCGGCCGCCGCCTGCTGACGCACGTGCGCGACGTGATGCGCACCGGCGACGCCATCCCGGCAGTCGGGCCAGATACCCTGCTGGCCAAGGCCCTGCTGGAAGTGAGCCAGAAGGGCATGGGCATGACCGCGATCGTCGACGATGAACGCCGCCCGATCGGCGTGTTCACCGACGGCGACCTGCGCCGCCTGATCGAGCGCTACCACGACTTCTCCAACATCCTGATCCGCGACGTCATGCACGCGAATCCGCGCCGCGTCCATCCGGAGCAGCTGGCGGTGGATGCCGTGGCCGTGATGGAGGAATTCCGCATCAACCAGATGCTCGTGGTGGACAGCGAAGACCGCCTGGTCGGCGCCCTGCACATCCACGACCTGACCCGCGCCAAGGTGATCTGATGGTGACGGCACTCCAACACATGGAACGCGCCGCGCGCGTGAAAATGATGATCTTCGACGTCGACGGCGTGCTCACCGACGGCAGCCTGACCTATGGCCCGGACGGCGAAGTCACCAAGACCTTCAACGTGCTGGACGGCCTCGGCATCCAGCTCTTGAACAAGACCGGCGTGCAGACCGCCATCATCAGCGCGCGCAAGTCGCCGATCGTGGTGAAGCGCGCCGCCGACCTGGGCATCTCGCACGTCTACCAGGGCATCCACGACAAGCGCGTCGGCTTCGCGGAACTCCTGCAGGCCACCGGCGTGACCCCTGAAGAATGCGGCTACATCGGCGACGACGTGATCGACCTGCCGCTGTTTACCCGCGTGGGCCTGGCCATCACCGTGCCCTCGGGCCACCCCGAGGTGCAGCACCGCGCCCACTATGTGACGCGCAACGCGGGCGGCAAGGGGGCGGTGCGCGAGGTGTGCGACATGATCATGCGCGCCCAGGGCACCTACGAACAGGCGCTGGCGCCGTACTTCGCCTGAGGCCGCGGGACCGAGCATGGCGCCATCCACCTACAAACGCACCGCGCACCGCTGGAAGCTGCTGGCGGTCATGATGATCGGGGTGTTCTGCGCCTTCGGCAGCTTCTGGCTGCTGCAGGTGATGCAGAACGACGACGAGGATCCGCGCCTGGCCGGCCCGTCCAGCGAGCCGGACTACATCGTCGAGAACTTCTCGTTCGTGCGCATGACGCAGGACGGCAAGCCGAGCTACGTGGTCTCGGGCAAGCGCCTGGCGCACCGTCCGCTGGGCGACGTGTCCGAGGTCGAACAGCCGGTGGTGCAGGGCGTGACCCCGGGCCGTCCGCGCATGACGGTGGTGGCGCAGCAGGGCCAGATCTTCCATGAAGAGCACCGCGTCGACCTGCTCGGCAACGTCGACATCCAGCGTCCCGCGACCCCGACCAGCGAAGCGCTGCGGGTGCGCACCCAGGCGCTGACGGTGCTGCCCGACGAAGAGATCATGAAAACCGACAAGCCGATCGAGATGCAGCTCGGCACCGCGACCGTGACCGGCACCGGCATGGTCGCCAACAATGCGACCCAGAAGCTGCACCTGGCCAGCCGCGGCCAGATCGTCTATCCGCCGCGCGCGCAACGCTAATTCCTCCATGCCTGCGCCGCGTTTCAACAGGACCAGCAAAACCATGAAAAACATACTCGCTGCCGCTTTCCTTTCCCTGGCCGCCTTCGGCGCCCACGCCGAGCGCGCTGACTCGCTCAAGCAGGCCGTGATCAACTTCGACACGCTCGACGTCGACGAAGTCACGCAGACCCGCATCCTGACCGGCAACGTCGTGCTCACGCGCGGCACCCTGATCCTCAAGTCGGACCGCGCGCTGGTGAAGGAAACCCCGGAGGGCTACATGAGCGTGACCCTTACCGCCAACAACGGCAAGATCGCCACCTTCCGCCAGAAGCGCGACGGCGGCCCCGACCTGTGGGTCGAGGGCCAGGCCCAGCGCATCGAATACGACGAGCGCGCCGAACTGGTGAAGCTGTTCAACACCGCGGAAGTGCGCGAGCTGGAAGCGGGACGCCTGACCAACGAAATCAAGGGTCCGTTCATCTCCTACGACAACCGGCGCGAAGTGGCCCAGGTGCGCAATAGCGCGACCGGCGAAAGCCAGGTCGGCGGCGGCCGCGGCACCCTGATCATCGCACCGCGCCGCACGGCGCCGGCGGAAGGCGGTAAATGATGGCGGCAGTGCTGGACAACGCAACGGCGCAGGGCAGCAGCACCCTGGTGGTCAAGGGGCTGCAGAAGAGCTACGGCAAGCGCCTGGTGGTGCGCGACGTCTCGCTGCAGGTCGATTGCGGCGAAGTGGTTGGCCTGCTGGGCCCGAACGGCGCCGGCAAGACCACCTCCTTCTACATGATCGTCGGCCTGGTGCCGTCGGACGCCGGCTCGATCGACATCAACGGCACCGACATCACCAGCCTGCCGATCCACCGCCGCGCGGTGCTGGGCCTGTCCTACCTGCCGCAGGAAGCCTCGGTGTTCCGGAAGCTGACGGTGGAAGAGAACATCCGCGCCGTGCTCGAGCTGCAGCGCGACGACAGCGGCAAGGCGCTGGCCAAGGCCGAGATCAACGAGCGCCTCGACACCCTGCTGGCCGAGCTGCAGATCGAGAAGCTGCGCGAGAACCCGGCGCTGTCGCTGTCGGGCGGCGAGCGGCGCCGGGTGGAGATCGCGCGCGCGCTCGCGACCAACCCGCGCTTCGTGCTGCTCGACGAGCCGTTCGCGGGCGTCGACCCGATCGCGGTGATCGAGATCCAGCGCATCGTGCGCTTCCTGAAGGAGCGCAACATCGGCGTCCTGATCACCGACCACAACGTGCGCGAGACCCTCGGCATCTGCGACCGCGCCTACATCATCAACCAGGGCGCGGTGCTGGCCTCCGGCCGTCCTGACGACATCATCGCCAACGAATCCGTGCGGCGCGTCTACCTCGGCGAACACTTCCGCATGTAAGCAACAGGCAAGGCCACGAGTCAATGAAACAGTCCCTGCAGCTCCGCACTTCGCAGCACCTGGCGCTCACGCCGCAACTGCAGCAGTCGATCCGGCTGCTGCAACTGTCCACGCTCGAACTGCACCAGGAGATCGAGCAGATCCTGCACGACAATCCGCTGCTCGAACGGCTCGACGATCCGCTCGACCGCTCGGTGCGCCTGCTGGCCGACGGCGCCATCAACAATGCGCCGGCCAATGGCGAAGCGCCGCCTGCGCAGCCGGGGCAGGAAAACAGTGGCGAGAGCCCGAAGCCCGAAGGCGAAGGTGGCGAAGGAAGCGAGGACGGCGACCGTGGTGATCGTGGCGATGGCGATACCGATTGGGGCGGCGAGGGCGGCGGCGCGCGCAGTGACGACGACGAGGATGGCCGCCCGCAGCTGGAAGCCGACGGCGTCACGCTGCGCGAGCACCTGGCCGAACAGATCCGCCTGACCGGCTGCAGCACGCGCGACCGGGCGCTGGCCGAGCTGGTGATCGATGCGCTCGACGACAACGGCTACCTGGAAGAACCGCTCGACGAGATCCACGCGCGGCTGCCGGAAGAACTCGAGATCGAGATGGACGAGCTGCGCTGCGCGCTGGCGCTGGTGCAGAGCCTCGACCCGGTCGGCGTCGGCGCGCGCAGTGCGGCCGAGTGCCTGGCGCTGCAGATCCGCCGCATGCCGGGCGTGCCGCTGGTGACGCGGCGCCTGGCGCTCACCATCGTCGAAGGTTACCTGTCCTGGTTTGCGCAGCGCGAATACACCAAGCTGAAAAAGGCGCTCGACTGCGACGACGAAGACCTGCGCGAGGTGCAGGCCGTGGTCCGCCAGTGCAATCCGCATCCCGGCGCGGCCTTTGCCTCGAACGTGTCGGACTATGTGGTGCCGGACGTGATCGTGCGCCGCGCCAAGAACGGCTGGCAGGTAGCGCTGAACCCGGACGTGATGCCGAAGCTGCGCGTGAACAGCCTGTACGCCAACCTGCTCAAGCAGGGCAAGAGCGAAAGCCAGATGGGCGCGCAGCTGCAGGAAGCGAAGTGGCTGATCAAGAATATGCGCCAGCGCTTCGACACGATCCTGCGGGTTGCCGAGGCCATTGTCGAGCGCCAGCGCAACTTTTTCAGCCACGGCGCGGTTGCCATGCGCCCCCTTGTGCTGCGCGAGATAGCTGATACACTAGGCCTACACGAGAGCACGATCTCCCGTGTGACCACGCAGAAATACATGCTGACCCCGCACGGCATGTTCGAGCTGAAGTATTTCTTCGGAAGCCATGTCGCCACCGAAGCGGGGGGAGAAGCTTCCTCGACGGCGATCCGCGCGCTCATCGCGCAATTGACAGGAGCAGAAGACCCTAGGAATCCTCTATCCGACAGCAAGATCGCGGAGATGCTCGGGGAACAAGGTATGGTCATTGCGCGCAGGACGGTTGCCAAGTACCGCGAAGCGCTCAAGATTCCGCCCGTCGCCCTCCGCAAATCCCTGTAAAGCATCTGCCCACTTCAACCTTGTGGGGCGGGCAGGGCACCTTCCCAAGGAGTGTGTATGAACCTCACCATCAGCGGCCACCACCTCGAAGTCACCCCCGCCATCCGTGAATACGTTCAGAATAAGCTCGAGCGCATCACCCGCCATTTCGACCACGTGATCGATACCCACGTGTTCCTCGCGATCGACAACCTCACCGAAAAAGAAAAAAGGCAGAAAGCCGAGATCAACTTATCGGTATCGGGAAAGAAACTCCACGTGGCCAGCGCCGCGCAAGACCTGTACGCAGCGATCGACATGCTGATGGACAGGCTGGACAGGCAGGTTCTGAAACACAAATCCATGCTGCAGGACCATAACCACGTTGCACACAAACGCATGCCGGACAGCGGCGAAGCCGCAGCAGCAGCGTAAATCCAGCACACTGCATTTACCGCGGTAACACAGCCAGGGCGTTCGAGGGAACGCCCTTTTTGCATTGTAAAGATATGAATTCTGGATAGCTTGGGTAAAATGCATGTCTTTTTGACCACCGCTTACGCCATGACCGACCATGTCCTGACCCGCGTCGCCAACCGCACCGGCGTCATCACGCTCGACCGCCCGAAAGCCCTGAACTCGCTCTCGCTCGACATGGTGCGCGCACTCACCGCCATCCTGCTGAAGTGGAAGATCGATGCGAATGTGGACGCGGTCGTGATCACCAGCAGCAGCGAGAAGGCGCTGTGCGCGGGCGGCGACATCCGCTTCTTCCACGACGTCGGCCGGGTTGCGCCGACGGGCGGCAGCGCACTGCTGGAGGATTTCTTCACCGAGGAATACGCGCTCAACCACCTGATCCACTTCTACCCGAAACCGTACATCGCGGTCATGGACGGCGTGGTGATGGGCGGCGGCATGGGCATCGCCCAGGGCGGCCCCGATTGCGGCCTGCGCATCGTGACCGACCGCACGAAGATGGCGATGCCGGAGGTGAACATCGGCCTGTTCCCGGACGTGGGCGGCAGCCATTTTCTCTCGCATGCGCCGGGCCAGCTGGGGCAGTACCTGGGCCTGACCGGGCTGACGATCGGCGCGGCGGATGCGCTCTACGTCGGGCTGGCGGACGTGTTCGTCCCTGGCGAGCAGCTGGATGCATTGAACGCGCTGGTGGAGGCGACGCCGGGAGCGCAGCTGCCGGATGCGATCCGCGCGTTTGCCGCGCAGTTCTCGGCGGGGCCGAGCGAACTGCAGGCGCAGCGCGGGGTGATCGATGCGCACTTCGGCGCGGCGTCGGTGCCGGCGATCATGGAATCGCTGGCGCGTGACGAGAATCCGTTCGCGCAGAAGGCGCTCAAGGCGATGCGCCAGCGCTCGCCCTTGATGATGTGCGTGACGCGCGAACTGCTGCTGCGTGGGGCCTCATTGGATGTAGCCGACTGCCTGCGCATGGAACGCAACCTGGTGCGCCGCAATTTCGAGCATGGGGAGGTGCTGGAGGGGGTGCGGGCGCTGGTGATCGACAAGGATAATCAGCCGAAGTGGAATCCGGCCAGCCTGGAAGACGTGACGCCGGAAATGGTGGCGCGTTTCTTCGAGCGGGTGTGGCCGGACTACGCGCACCCGCTGCGTCATCTTGCTTAGTTAGCTCGTCGTTCCGGCGTAGGCCGGAACCCAAGTTCGTTGCGTCGAGTTAGCTGTGCACGCAAGTGTTGATGATCCGCGAGCAAAATTGGGTTCCGGCCTTCACCGGAAGTCGTAGGCGCCAGTGGCGCGTACGACGGTCTTACGGTTAGCGGTTTTGATCAGATCGACGCGTGCTTCGGCTGCTCGCGGTGACGCACGATCACGCGTTCCGTCGCACTGAAGTAGGCCCCCAAACGTTCGGCCATATACACCGACCGGTGCTGCCCCCCCGTACACCCCACCGCCACGGTCAGGTAACTCCGGTTATCCGTCTTGAACGACGGCAGCCACTTCGCCACGAACGCCTTGATATCCCCCAGCATGTCCGCCGCACTTGGCTGCGCATCGAGAAAATCGATCACCGGCTGGTCACGCCCCGTCAGCGGCCGCAGCGACAGGTCGTAATACGGGTTCGGAATCGCCCGCACGTCGAACACGAAGTCCGCATCCAGCGGCACCCCCACCTTGAACGCGAACGATTCGAAGAACAGCGTCAGCGGCGCGTGCTTGAGGTCGGCCAGCTCCTTGATCCAGGCGCGCAGCTTGTTGGCGGAGAGTTCGGAGGTGTCGATCACATGGCCCAGGTTCTCGATCGCCGACAGGCGCTCGCGTTCCTCGGCGATGCATTCGATCAGGGTACGGCGCGATGCGGGATTCTCGCCGGGACGCAGTTCGTGCGACAGCGGGTGGCTGCGGCGGGTCTCGGAAAAGCGCGCGACCAGCGAGTGCGTGCTGGAAGTCAGGAACATCACCTTGACGTTGTGGCCTTCCTCTTTCAGGTGGCGCACGCTGACCGGCAACTCCACTAGCGACTCGGCGCTGCGCGCATCGACGGCGACGGCGATCTTCTCCGTGCCCTTTTCGTTGACCGCGTAGACCAGGGCCGGCAGCAGGGCCGGCGGGAGGTTGTCGACGCAGTAGTAGCCTGCGTCTTCCAGGACGTTGAGGGCAACCGATTTGCCCGAGCCGGAAATGCCGGTAATGAGGACGATGTGCATGGGCGCGATGATACCCCAAACGGGGCGGGGCTGACGCTAGTCGCCGCTCATCGCTTGCCGCTGCCGCTCCATGAATTCCTGCAGGGTGTCGATGCCGCGCAGCTGCAGGATCGTGTTGCGCACGGCGGCCTCGAGCAGCACCGCGATGTTGCGGCCGGCCGCCACGGGGATCACGACCTTGCGGACCGGCAGGCCCAGCACGTCCTCGGTCGGGAAGTGGAAGGGCAGGCGCTCGACTTCTTCATCGAGTGCACCGCGCTTGACCAGGTGGACGATCAGTTTCAGGCGCATCTTGCGGCGCACCGCGGTCTCGCCAAAAATCGCCTTGATGTCCAGCAGGCCCAGGCCGCGCACTTCCAGCAGGTTCTGCAGCAGCGGCGGACAGCGGCCTTCGATCATGTTCGGGGCGATGCGCGAGAATTCGACCGCGTCGTCGGCCACCAGGCCGTGCGAGCGCGAGATCAGTTCCAGGCCCAATTCGCTTTTGCCGAGGCCGGAGTCGCCGGTGATCAGCACGCCCACGCCCAGCACGTCCATGAACACGCCGTGCATGATGACGCGCTGCGCCAGCTTCTTCGAGAGATATACGCGCAGGAAGTCGATCACCTGGGCCGCCGGCAGCGGGGTCGAGAACAGGGGAATGTTCTGCTCGTCGCAGATGGCGAGGATGTCGGGCGGGGTTTCCAGGCCCTGCGCGATGATCAGCGCCGGCGGGCCACCGCCGACCAGCTCGCCGATCACGTGAGAACGCGAGCTCGATTTCAGTCGGTGGTAGTAATTCAGTTCCTGGTGGCCAAAGACCTGGATGCGGCCCGGGTGGATCAGGTTCAGGTGGCCGACCTGGTCGGCGGCCGAAGCGGCGTCGCCGGCGATCTGGCGTTCGCCGCCGGGGAAACCCGCGAACCAGCCGAGTTGCAGGCTGTCACGGTTGTCGTCGTACAGCCGTTGGATGGTCAGCGGGGTTTGCAGCATGGGCATATCGTGGAGTCCGCGGCGGGTTGCCGAGCAGACAGTTTAGCCCAAAGCTTGCAGGCTGGGTTGCCAGTTGATGATGCGCTCGTGGACGGATTTCGGGTCCGGGTCGGTGGCCAGGGCCGTGCGGATTGCTTCGTCCGAGAACAGCTCGGCGATTTCCGACAGGATCTCGAGGTGCTGCTGGGTGACGTGGTCCGGGATCAGCAGGAAGAACAGCAGGCTGACCGGCTGGCCATCCGGCGACTCGAAAGGAATCGGCTCGACCAGGCGCACGAAGGCGGCCAGCGGCGACTTCAGGCTTTTCGAGCCCTTGATCCGGCCATGCGGCACGGCCACGCCGTGGCCCAGGCCGGTGGAGCCGAGGCGCTCGCGCGCGAACAGATTGTCCGACACGGTCGAACGTGCAATACCGCAGTTGTTTTCGAAGATCAGGCCGGCCTGCTCGAAGGCGCGTTTCTTGCTGGAGACTTCGAGGTCCAGCTGGACGTTTTCGAGCGAGAGGATTTTGCTAAGGTTCGTCATGACTAGTGTGCGTGGCACAGGGTAGCTGCTTGCGAGGCGGAATTATAGGCCTGTTTCCAGGGCGCGGCATTCGATTTCGCATCTGTACGCTTATACAGTAGACCAGATGGGGCCAACTCGGCGAAACCGTATGCTTTTGATACAAATTCCCTCCGAGCACGGAACGCAATTTCCTAATCGAAATTCTGGAGAAAGGTTCGCAAACGGGTGTCGCCAGCGCTTCAGGCCGACTTTTCGATGCATTCTGCCTGAAAATTCAGCAGCGCGTTTTCATGCTGTCCTTCTAACTGAACCGCATGAGGCCTGTGGCCGAAAACGCACATTATTGACGCGCTGTTCGCAAGTTGCCCGGCATGCCGGTGCTGAAGTTGGCGCGCCAGGGGTTGATGTCCAGGCCGCCGCGGCGGGTATAGCGGGCGTAGACCGCCAGCTTGGTCGGCTTGCACTGGCGCAGCACGTCCATGAAGATGCGCTCGACACACTGCTCGTGGAACTCGTTGTGCTCGCGGAAGCCGATCAGGTATTTCAGCAAGCCTTCCTGGTCGATCTGCGGGCCGACGTAGCGGATCTGCACCGTGCCCCAGTCGGGCTGGCCGGTGACCAGGCAGTTCGATTTCAGCAGGTGCGAGACCAGGGTTTCCTCGACCGGCGCTTCGTCATGGTTCGCACTCAGCAGCTCGGGCGAGGGGGCGTAGTTGTCGATCTCGACGTCGAGGCGGTCCAGCAGCGTGCCGTCGAGCTCGCCCATTTTCAGGCTGCCGAAGGCGTCGGGCGTGGTGATGGTCACGTGGACCGGGGCGCCGAAGGCGGCGGACAGGTCCTGGCGCAGCAGTTCGACCAGCGCGTCGGTGCCGGCCAGTTTGGTCTGGTTGAAGGAGTTCAGGTAGAGCTTGAAGGACTTCGATTCGACGATGTTGGGCGAATCGGCCGGCGCCGAGATGGTGGCGATCGCCACCTGGGGTTTCCCGCGCATGTTCAGCCAGGACAGCTCGTAGGCGTTCCAGATGTCGACGCCGAAGAAGGGAAGGCGGCTGCCTTCGCCCAGGCCGATTTCCTCGCGCTTTTGCAGGCGCGGGATCGGGAACAGGAGGTCGGGGGCGTAGTGGCTTTGGTAGGCGGAGGATTTGCCGAGGGGGGATTGGTCAGGAGTGTTCATAGCAAGAGAAAACGCTTTTGGCGTAGGGTGGTCGGCTTTGCCGACCGCGCGTTCAAATAAACGGTGCGTACTCGCGGTGGGGGTAACACTGCGGTACGAGAAATTGGGTTCCCGCCTGCGCGGGAAGCCGTAGGCGCCAGTGGCGCGTACGACGGTCTTGAGGTTAGTGGTGCAATCGGGCGGATCCTATGCGCCGAGGAAGAGCTTATACACCGGATTCGCGCTCTCATCCCAGTAGCGATAACCGAGCGTGGCGAGGAACTGCCTGAACTCATCCATCTCCGCCGCCGGCACCTGCAGCCCCACCAGGATCCGCCCCACGTCTCCACCTTGATTGCGGTAGTGGAACAAGGAGATATTCCAGTTCGGCGCCATGCTGTCCAGGAAGCGCATCAGCGCCCCCGGCCGTTCGGGAAACTCGAAACGATACAGCAATTCGTCCTGCGCCAGCGCGCTTTTTCCGCCGACGAGGTGGCGGATGTGGAGCTTGGCCAGTTCGTCGTAGGTGAGATCCAGCGTGCGGAAATCGTGTTCCTCGAAGGTGCGCGCCAGCAGGCCCGATTCGCCGCGGCTGGCCACCTGCACGCCCACGAAAATGTGCGCCTCGCGCGCGTCGCTGATGCGGTAATTGAATTCGGTGACGTTGCGCGGGCCGACCAGCGCCGAGAAGCGGCGGAAGCTGCCGCGCTGTTCCGGAATCGTCACCGCGAACACCGCCTCGCGCGACTCGCCCAGCTCCGCGCGCTCGGCCACGAAACGCAGGCGGTCGAAGTTCATGTTGGCGCCGCAGGCCACCGCCACCAGGGTCTCGTTCTTGACCGGATTGCGGCCCATCTGCGAGCGTTCCACATAGGCTTTGGCGCCGGCCACCGCCAGCGCGCCGGCCGGCTCGAGGATGCTGCGGGTGTCCTGGAATACGTCCTGGATCGCGGCGCAGATGGCGTCGGTGTCGACGATGATGATCTCGTCGACCACTTCCTTCGCCACGCGGAAGGTCTCCTCGCCCACCAGGCGCACCGCGGTGCCGTCCGAGAACAGGCCGACGTCGCTGAGGGTCACGCGCTCGCCGGCCTTCAGGCTGCGCGCCATCGCGTCCGAATCCAGCGTCTGCACGCCGATGATCCGGATGTCCGGCCGCACCGCCTTCACGTAGGCGCCCACGCCCGCCACCAGGCCGCCGCCGCCGATGGCGACAAAGATCGCGTGGATCGGGCCGGAGTGCTGGCGCAGGATCTCCATGCCGATGGTGCCCTGGCCGGCGATCACGTCGGGGTCGTCGAAGGGGTGGACGAAGGTCAGGCGCTGTTCCTTTTCCAGCAGCAGCGCGTGGTTGTAGGCGTCGGTGTAGGAGTCGCCGTGCAGCACGACCTCCACCGCCGCGCCGCCGCGCGCCTTGACCGCGTCGATCTTCACCTGCGGGGTGGTGGTCGGCATCACGACCAGGGCGCGGCAGCCCAGGCGCGCCGCCGACAGGGCCACGCCCTGGGCGTGGTTGCCGGCCGAGGCGCAGATCACGCCGCGCCGCAGGCTTTCCGGCGACAGATTCGCCATCTTGTTGTAGGCGCCGCGCAGCTTGAAGCTGAACACGCTCTGCATGTCTTCGCGCTTGAAGTACACGCGGTTGTCGAGGCGCTTCGACAGCGTGGGCGCGTAGTCGAGCGGGGTTTCTTCGGCGACGTCGTAGACGCGGGCGGTCAGGATTTTCTTGAGGTAGTCGGTGGTCATGGTCGGCAATCGGGTGATTCTGTGCCGGCAGGGGATGGGCCGGCGGTCCGGACGACGCAAACTGTTCCGCTCAGGGGGTGGCCGGGCGCGCGCAGCAACGATAAGGCGCCCGGGGTATCGGGCTCGGCGTATCGTGTCGTTACGTAATGTGAACCTCATTATAATGGACCATTATCACAACCGCTCAAGCCTGCGCTCAAGCTTGTTTCCCGATGATCGAAAACGCCGTCACCTGGTTGCTGGATCTCCTCGCCGCGCCGAGCATCGGGCTGACCTCGATCTTCATCATCAGCTTCATCTCCGCCACCCTGCTGCCGCTCGGCTCCGAGCCGGCCGTGTTCGCGGTGGTGAAGGCCAATCCCGCCATGTTCTGGCCGGCGGTCTTCGTCGGCACGCTCGGCAATACCCTGGGCGGGGCGGTCGACTACTTCATCGGCTACCGCGCGAAAGTCGCTTTCGCCAAGGAGCGCCAGAGCCGCTGGTTCGGCTGGCTCAAGAAATACGGCGCCAAGACCATGCTGCTGTCCTGGGTGCCGGGCGTGGGCGACCCGCTGTGCACCCTGGCCGGCTGGCTGCACCTGCCGTTCTGGCCCAGCGTGATGTACATGGCGATCGGGAAGTTCCTGCGCTATGTGACGATGACGGCGATCCTGCTCTACATCCCGAACGGGTTCTGGCGGACGGTGGGCGACTTCTTCGAGCGCCTGATCGGCTGACTTATTTCCGGTCGCCGGAGACCAGCGACACGGTGGTTTCCACGCCGTCGAGGCCAAGCTGGCTTTCCAGGCTGCGCAGTTCGAGGACGTAGCTTCCCTTGGCCAGTGCGAAGTCGGCGAGGCTGGCGGCGGCCGTCGGGAAGCGGAAATGCAGGTTCAGCGAATAGGGCTTGCCGACCGGGGCGTCGAATTCCTTGCGCATGGGCGCGTCCGCCTGCTGGAGGGCGAAGGGCTCGTCCTGGAACAGCGGGGGAAAAGCGCAGGCGCCGGCGACGAACATCGCCAGTGCGATCACGGGTTTCTGGCACAGCGAATAGGTGAGCGGGTCCATGCGGGTGGGGCCTTTCGGGAAAGCGGCGCGATCGCCGTGCGTGCAGTATGGCGCTGCTAGTCGCGCCAGGTGCCGGCTGGGTGGCCGAGGTGCGGGGGCCGCGACGCGCGGTATCGCGCGGCGATACCCGGTCTTGCCACTTAAGCAAAACCTCAACAATGGGATAGCCGGTCTCGGTACAGTGCATGTCCATGGCCAGCCTGACCTTTCATCCCGCCGTCTCTTCACCGCGCCTGTCAGATGGTCGGCTGGGCGCACTTGCGCTCACGCTGCTCGTGCACGCGGTGCTGGTGCTCGGCTGGCAAATGGCGCGGTCGCTGCCCGAGGCGGACGAAGAGGAGGGCGAAGCCGCCATCCAGTGGCTGCGCCTGCCGCCGCCCGCAGCACCGGTCGATGCGGCGGCGCCGCCGGCGCAGGTGCGATCCGTCTCGCCGGGCCGCGGCGGCCGGCCTCTGCCCGCCGCGCCGGCGGTTCCCGATGCCGCGCTGGCGCCCCTGTCACCCGTGGCCGAGGACACCGCGCCCGCCCTCGATGCGCCGCCCGAGTCGATCGCGGACGTTGCGCGGCGCAGCGCCGGCGGCATCGCGCGCGAACTGCGCAAGGAAAGCCGTCCGCTCATCGTGGCGCCGCCAGACAGTCCGCAGATCCGGCTGCGGCAGGGCCTCGAGCACGCCCACGCCATGGCGCCGCCGCGCCTGTGGGAGACGCCGAAGATCGAGGAACTGGTGAACAACACCGGCGACGGCGCGCGCCGCACGCGCGTGATCACCGGGCGCGGCACCTATTGCATCACCGAGCGCGCGCCCACCACCAACGTCGAGATGATCGAAATGCACGGCAAGATCAGGTTCACCACCTGTCCGAAGCACGAGACGCCGGCCAAGCCGCAGGAGTGGCGCACCGCGCGCGACTGAGCGCCGCGTCGATGGCGTATGATGCGGGCCATCATGTCCAAACCACCCAGCCTCCTTTCCCTCCTGCTCGTCCTCGTCCTGCTCGCGGTCTTCGGCGTCCTCGGCGCGAAATTCATGCTGGGCCGGCACGCCGCATCGACCACCAGCCAGCTCGCCCTGGTCTGGCCGAACATCGACACCCTGCCGGCAGGCGAGCGCGCCTTCCTGGTCGAACTCGCTCACACCTGCAACGTGACGATGCGCGAGCCGCAGCGCGCGGAGGTCGTCGACTGCCTGCGTTCGGTGCAGATGAACGCCGCCGCGAGCGCGCGCCTGGAGGGCCTGCTCAAGGGGGCGGCGACTCCGGCATCCACACCAGCAGGTCGGTGACGCCGATGTCCACCCCGGCTTGCGTCAGGAGGGTGCTGGCCTGGCCGCGGTGATGGGTCTGGTGGTTGAACAGGTGCAGCAGCACGCTGCCGAAATGCTTGTGGAAGGCCTGGCCGCTCATGGTGCGGTAGGTGAAGGTCTGCTCCAGGTCGCCGGGGCGCAGCTCGGCCGCCAGCGCCGTGATCATGTCGTCCAGGCGCTCCCGCTGGGGACGCAGTGCCGCCACGCTGTCGCCGAAGGTGTGGCGCAGGCCGGATGGCAGCGCCGCGCCGCGCAGCGCTGACAGCGCCGCGAATGCCGACGGATGCCCGGCGAAACGGGTCAGCCAGATCGTATCGCCGGCCAGCAGGTGGTTCATGGTGCCGAGCAGGGAGCCGAAGAAGGCGCCGCGGTCGGCACGCGCTTCGTCAGGCGGCAGGCTGGCGGCGGCGGCGTACAGCCGGCGGTTCATGTCGGCGTTGTAGCGCGCGAGCAGGATGATGTCGTCACAGGTGGGCAAGCGAAGTCCTTGTCAAGAGCGGATGAGCATCCGCCAGCATCGCCGAAAACGGCGCCGCCGTCACCTGCCTTACGCAATATGCCATTCCTTGCTTCGGTGCAAATAAACGTTGCACGGCGGCCGGTTTGTGCAAACGAAATTTGCATAGGGGCATCCCTTTCGGAATATTCTTGTGTCGGACCCTGCCGTTTTCGCATCGCTCCCCAGCGTGGTGCAACGCAATAAGCTAGAATGAACCTCCTTCGGACCCGTCCGACCGACGCCCTGCATCCATGAACGCGCCCGCACACATCCATACCCTGCTCGCCGACAATGCCCCTGCGCGTTTGCGCGAGATCCCCTATAACTACACCTCCTTCTCCGACCGCGAGATCGTGATCCGCCTGCTGGGCGAATCCTCGTGGCGCCTGCTGGACGAACTGCGCGGCGCCCGCCAGACCGGCCGCTCGGCGCGCATGCTGTACGAGGTGCTGGGCGATATCTGGGTGGTGCGCCGCAATCCCTACCTGCAGGACGACCTGCTGGACAACCCGAAACGCCGCCAGAAACTGATCGACGCGCTGCACCACCGCCTGGGCGAAGTCGACAAGCGCCGCGCCACGGTGGACGCGGAAGAGGGCGACCCGCAGGCCGCAAGCAAGCGCAGCGCCGCCGTCGAACAGCTGTTGGCGGCGGCACGCAAGGCGGTCGACGATTTCGCGCGCGAGTTCCGCGAGACCTACGACCTGCGCAAGCGCGCCAGGCAGGTGCTGGGCGCCTACACCGACAAGCGCAACATCCGCTTCGACGGCATGCACCGCGTCTCGCACGTCACCGACGCCACCGACTGGCGGGTCGAATACCCCTTCCTGGTCCTGCTGCCCGACAGCGAGGAAGAGATGGCCGGCCTGGTGAAGGGCTGCATCGAACTCGGATTGACCATCATCCCGCGCGGCGGCGGCACCGGCTACACCGGCGGCGCGATTCCGCTGACGCCGATGTCGGCCGTGATCAACACCGAAAAACTGATCGGCATCGGCGAGGTCGAGCTGCAGCGCCTGCCGGGCCTGGACCGCGACTACGCCACCATCCACACCTATGCCGGCGTGGTGACCCAGCGCGTCTCGCAGGCCGCCGAAAAGGCCGGCTTCGTGTTCGCGGTCGACCCGACCTCGGCCCACGCCTCCTGCATCGGCGGGAACATCGCCATGAACGCCGGCGGCAAGAAGGCCGTCCTGTGGGGCACGGCGCTCGACAATCTGGCTTCCTGGCGCATGGTCGACCCGAACGGCGACTGGCTGGAAGTCACGCGCATGGACCACAATCTGTCCAAGATCCACGACGCGCCGGTGGCCACCTTCCAGCTCGAATGGACCCACCCGAGCCCGCGCGGCGCGGCGAAGAATGCGCCGTTCCGCACCGAGACGCTTTCCATCGAAGGCCGGCGCTTCCGCAAGGAAGGCCTGGGCAAGGACGTCACCGACAAATTCCTGGCCGGCCTGCCGGGCATCCAGAAAGAGGGCACCGACGGATTGATCACCTCGGCGCGCTGGATCCTGCACAAGATGCCGAAGTTCACCCGCACCGTGGCGCTCGAATTCTTCGGCCAGGCGCGCGATGCGATCCCGTCGATCGTCGAGATCAAGGATTACCTCGACAGCCTCCCCAAAAACGGCGACCCGGCCTTTGCCACCCTGCGCCTGGCCGGCCTGGAACACCTGGACGAGCGCTACCTGCGCGCGGTCGGCTACGCGACGAAATCCAAGCGCGGCGTGCTCCCTAAAATGGCGCTGTTCGGCGACATCGTCGGCGACGACGAGAACGCGGTCGCCATCGCGGCCTCGGAAGTGGTGCGCCTGGCGAACACCCGCGTCGGCGAAGGCTTCGTCGCCGTCAGCCCGGAAGCGCGCAAGAAATTCTGGCTCGACCGCGCCCGCACCGCGGCGATCGCGCGCCATACCAACGCCTTCAAGATCAACGAAGACGTGGTGATTCCCCTGAACCGCATGGGCGAATACACCGATGGCATCGAGCGCATCAACGTCGAGCTGTCGATCAAGAACAAGCTGCAGCTGGCCGACGCCCTGCACGAGTACCTGGCGAACGAACACCTGCCGATCGAGAAGAGCGACGACGCCAGCGGCGACACGGTCGACCGCGCCGAGATCCTGGGCGACCGTCCGCAGCAGGCGGTGGCGCTGGTGGAGCAGGTGCGGGCGCGCTGGGGCTTCATCCTGGCGAATCTCGACGCGCCCCTGCGCGATGTGCGCGGCAAGCTCGATGAGCTGGGCCTGGACGGCCTGTCGGCCACGCTCGATGGCCGCATCGGCGCGCAGCCGGACGCCTTGCTGTTCGACGTGGTGCAGGACCACACCATCCGCATCTCGTGGAAAGCAGACCTGCGCGCGCCGCTGCGCCAGATCTTCAACGGCGCCGCCTACAAATGCATCCTCGACGAATCCACCGCGATCCACAAACGGATCCTGCGTTCGCGCGTGTTCGTGGCCCTGCACATGCACGCGGGCGACGGCAACGTCCACACCAACCTGCCGGTGAACTCGGACGACTACGCGATGCTGCAGGACGCGCACAAGGCGGTCGAGCGCATCATGCGGCTGGCCCGCTCGCTGGACGGCGTGATCTCGGGCGAGCATGGCATCGGCATCACCAAGCTCGAGTTCCTGACCGACGAAGAGATCCGCGAATTCCGCGAGTACAAGAACCGCGTCGATCCGGAAGGCCGCTTCAACAAGGGCAAGCTGCTGAACACGACGGCGGTGTCGGCCGACCTCACCAACGCCTACACGCCATCGTTCGGCCTGATGGGACACGAGTCGCTGATCATGCAGCAGAGCGACATCGGCGAGATCGCCAACAGCATCAAGGACTGCCTGCGCTGCGGGAAGTGCAAGCCGGTCTGCACCACGCACGTGCCGCAGTCGAACCTGCTGTACTCGCCGCGCGACAAGATCCTGTCGACGTCGGCCCTGATCGAAGCCTTCCTGTACGAAGAGCAGACCCGCCGCGGCGTCTCGATCCGGCACTGGGAAGAATTCGAGGACGTGTCCGACCACTGCACCGTGTGCCACAAATGCGTGACGCCGTGCCCGGTCAACATCGACTTCGGCGACGTCTCGATGAATATGCGTAACCTGCTGCGCAAGATGGACAAGCGCAGCTTCAAGCCGGCCAACCGCGCGGCGATGTTCTTCCTGAACGCGACCGACCCGACCACCATCAACGCCACCCGCAAGGTGATGGTGGACCTCGGCTACAAGGCCCAGCGCCTGGGCAACCAGATGCTGCGCGGCCTGGCCAAGCCGCAGGTCGACGCGCCGCCGCCGACCACCGGCAAGGCGAAGGTAACCGAGCAGGTGATCCACTTCATCAACAAGAAAATGCCGGGCAACCTGCCGAAGAAGACGGCGCGCGCCCTGCTCGACATCGAGGACGACAAGGTCATCCCGATCATCCGCAATCCGAAGAAGACCAACGCCGACACCGAGGCCGTGTTCTACTTCCCGGGCTGTGGCTCCGAGCGCCTGTTCTCGCAGGTCGGCCTGGCCACGCAGGCGATGCTGTGGGAGGTCGGCGTGCAGACCGTGCTGCCGCCGGGCTATTTGTGCTGCGGATACCCCCAACGGGGAGCTGGCCAGTACGACAAGGCCGACAAGATGATGACGGATAACCGCGTGCTGTTCCACCGCATGGCCAACACGCTGAACTACCTCGACATCAAGACGGTGCTGGTCTCGTGCGGCACCTGCTACGACCAGTTGTCGACCTACGAGTTCGAGAAGATCTTCCCGGGCTGCCGCATCATGGACATCCACGAGTACCTGCTCGAAAAAGGCGTGAAGCTCGAAGGCGTGTCCGGCACCCGCTACATGTACCACGACCCCTGCCACACGCCGATGAAGATGCAGGATTCGCTCAAGACCGTGAATTCGCTGGTCTCCACGTTCGATAACGTGAAGATCGAGAAGAACGACCGCTGCTGCGGCGAGTCCGGCACCTTCGCCGTGAGCCGTCCGGACATCGCGACCCAGGTCCGTTCGCGCAAGCAGGGCGAGATGGAGAAGGGCGCCGACAAGCTGCGCGAGGACGGCTTCGACGGCAACGTCAAGATCCTGACCAGCTGCCCGTCCTGCCTGCAGGGCCTGTCGCGCTACAACCATGACGCCGGCACCACCGCCGACTACATCGTGGTCGAGATCGCGCGCCACCTGCTGGGCGAGAACTGGATGCCGGACTACGTCCAGCGCGCCAACAACGGCGGCATCGAGCGGGTGCTGGTATGACGCGGCAGGCGGGATGCGAACTGTGCGAACTGGCGATGCCGGTTGCGTGGCGGGGCGAGAAGTTCGCCGTCATCGTGGTCGACGATGCGGCCTATCCCGGCTTTTGCCGCGTGATCTGGCGCGAGCACGTGCGCGAGATGAGCGACCTGGCGGCGGCCGACCGGCTGCTGCTCAACGACGCCGTGTATGAGCTGGAGCTGGCGGTGCGCGAGGTGATGGCGCCGCTGAAGGTCAATGTGGCCAGCCTCGGTAATGTGGTGCCGCATCTGCACTGGCATGTGATTCCGCGTTATGCGGACGATGCGCATTTCCCGGCGCCGGTGTGGGCTGCTGCCAGCCGTCAAACTGACGAAGCCGTGCTGGCTGTACGCCGCGCATTGCTGCCCGCACTGGCGGATGCGATCGTCCGCCGTTTCGAACAATTCCAATAAGAGGAGCTTTCATGCCCAATCCAACCGAGATCGCCGTGCGCCAGAAATCGCGCCTGCTGGACATCGCTTTTGACGACGGCAGCAGCTTTTCGATCCCGTTCGAGCTGATGCGCGTGTACTCGCCGTCGGCCGAAGTGAAAGGCCACGGCCCCGGACAGGAAGTGCTCCAGGTGGGCAAGCGCGAGGTCGGCATCACGGGCGTGGAGCCGGTCGGGAACTACGCGATCAAGCCGCTGTTCGACGACGGCCATGCGAGCGGGATCTTCACCTGGGATTACCTGCACAAGCTGGGCAGCGAGCAGGAATCGCTGTGGCGGCAGTATCTCGAGCGGCTGCATGCGGCTGGTTTTGCGGGTGACAGCGGGCGCGAGCCGGGCGTCGCATTGCCGGGGGCGCCCAAGCGCGGTGGCTGCGGGCAATCGCACTGAAAACGTCCGATCCGGATTCGACAAGCGTTGTACCGGATACGGCCGAGTGCAGCATGGCCGTACATTGACCCGGAATCTACGGTGTCGATCGCCAATTTATTTAATGCGAGGAAACGAATTCGGTGTTTGCGTGCGGTGGAAACGCGAAGGTCGATTTCATGCGCTTCGCCTCCAGTGCCGGCGTCCGCCCGAACATGCGCTTGAATTCGCGGCCGAACTGCGAGGCGCTTTCGTAGCCGACCTCTGCGGCGGCAACTGCAGCGGGCTTGTCGTTACGCACCATCAACAGACGTGCCTGGTGCAAGCGCGTCGATTTCAGGTATTGCATGGGCGAAGTGCCGGTGACGGTACGGAAGTGGCTGTAAAAGGTCGGTACGCTCATGCCGGCCTCGGCGGCTAGCTGTTCCACGCTCAAGTTCTCGCGATATGCGGTATGAATGCATCGCAGTGCCTTGACGATCCGGCCCGACTTGCCGCGCTGTGCGAGCGCTGCGCGGATGGCGGCGCCTTGTTCTCCCGTGAGCGCGCGGTAATAGAGCTCGCGTAGCAGGCCGGGGCTAAGGATGGCGGTTTCCGCCGGGCTGCTCAGTGCCTGGACGAGCCGCAGCACGGTCGCCGCCAGCGCCTCGTTCATGGGTGTCGACCACATGCTGCGCGCAGCCGCCTTGGCGGGGAAGTCGTGCTGCGCGATTTCCAGCATCAGGTCCGCCGCCAGCTTGACATCCAGGTGCAGGTAGATGGCCAGCAAGGGTTCAGCCTCGCTGGCCATGGTCTCCATCGTGAAAGGCACTGGCACCGCTACGGCCAGGTAATGTTGGGCGTCGTAGCGATAGATCTCACCGCCGAAATAGCCTTGCTTGCTGCCCTGGCACACGATGACGATGCCGGGGGCGTACAGAACAGGTGTTCGCTGCAAAGGGCGGTTGGAGCGCAACAAGCGGACGCCAGGAAGGCCGGTCAGGTTGTAGCCCTCACGCGGGGCCAGGCCTGCCAGCAGTTCAATGGTCCGTTTTCTGTCATTCATAGAATTAGGCTAGAAAACGCGTGATTTCGGCCGGAACGCCGTGTTTAGCGAGAATAGCATGCCTGTCTCCTTCCATGAAACGAGGCTATATGAAGAAACTGATCTTGATTACCGGAGTCAGCAGCGGCTTTGGCTGCGCACTGGCAAGCGCGGCGCTCGAAGCGGGTCATCGGGTGGTTGGCACGGTACGCGCTCCCGAGCAGGCGCAGGCATTCGCAGCACGTCGTCCCGGCCATGCGCATGCGGCACTGCTGGATGTGAGCGATAGCGACGCTGTCGCGCGTGTCGTGATGCACGTCGAACGCAACATCGGGGCCATTGACGTGCTCGTCAACAATGCCGGCTACGGTCATGAGGGCGTGCTGGAAGAGTCGCCGCTCGAGGACATGCGCAGACAGTTCGACGTGAACGTGTTCGGGGCAGTGGCGATGATCAAGGCGGTATTGCCCGGGATGCGACAACGCCGGCGCGGTCACATCATCAACATGACGTCGATGGGCGGCACCATTACCATGCCTGGCATCGCCTATTACTGCGGCAGCAAATTCGCGCTCGAAGGCATCTCCGATACGCTCAGCAAGGAACTGGCGCCGTTCGGCATCTTCGTAACAGCTGTCGCACCGGGATCTTTTCGTACCGATTGGGCAGGGCGTTCGATGGTGCGTGCTCCGCGCCGTATCGCCGACTACGACGCCAGCTTCGATCCGGTGCGGCAGGCGCGGATCGAAAAAAGCGGCAAACAGGCGGGCGATCCGGTCAAGGCGGCCCAGGCCATCCTGCACCTGGTCGACAGTCCCGCGCCACCGGCGCATCTGCTGCTCGGCAGCGATGCGCTGGCCCTCGTACGCGCCGCGCTTGCGCAGCGCCTGGAGCAAATCGATGCGTGGGAGGCGGTGACCCGCTCCACCGATGCCTGATCCTGTCATCGGCCCGGAGACCAGGCGGGAAGCTATACGGCGCCTTGAGCCCGACCTGGATGGGGACAGAGTGACATTATTCGCCAACATCCTACCTGCAAGGTGCTTCGTACTGTTGATCTTTACTTCGCCCAACTGATCAGCAGACCGTACTCAGTAATTCGACGCTTACCCTGTTTATGCGGGCCGTCAGGAGCGCATAGCATAATGAGGGTCGGTAATGAGGGTCGGAGTCAAATTGATCGCCAAAAGGCCTCCAGCAATGTTCGGAGGCGACGTTTTGATGCTTGAGCAGCAGGGTGCTGAATCAATTGGCAAACAATTTGACTCTGACCCCATTAATCCTGACCGTCCTGCAAGGTTGGCATCAAAATGCGGCGGAAAAAACACAAAGGGCACGTCGATGACGTGCCCTGTCGACCTGCCCGCGAGCGGGCAGTCTGGCTTCAGGCGGATGCCTGGATGTTCGATGCTTGCTTGCCTTTCGGGCCGGCAGTGATCTCGAAGCTCACGCGCTGGTTTTCGGCCAGCGATTTGAAGCCTTGGGCATTGATGGCCGAGAAGTGCGCAAAGACGTCTTCGCCACCGCCGTCCGGGGTGATGAAGCCGAAACCTTTAGCATCGTTGAACCATTTTACAGTGCCAGTCGCCATGGTAATTCCCTCAATTTAGTTTATCTATGTTATAGCCCTGTTCGCGTACCCAGGGGTTCAGGACCGATGGTGCGCTCAACATTGCGAAACTGATTATAGAGACAATTTGTTGGATCGGTGACAAGAATTTTTCAATCGTGCGCACCGTCAACTTTTCATCCGGATCGCATGTCTCTCTCTACGATCCGGGTGTCCTGCAATCGAATAAACAATCAGAAGCTGAAGGGCATGCGCACCGTCAGCGACACGTCCGGGGTGTCGCGGGTGACGCCGGCGCCCACCGCCACGCTCATCGAGCGCTTTTCGTTGAAGCGGTAGGAGTAGCCGAGCAGCAGGGTCCCGAGCTGGGTGCGCACCGAGCCCGGCACCGTGCGGCCATCCTGCTTCATGCGGCCCACCGTGCTGTGGTCGTAGCCCAGGCTCAGCGACGCCTTCTCGTTCAGCGCCAGGCCCATGCCGAAGTTGAAGCCGATGATGGCGCCCGGTTCCAGCTGGCCCAGCGGTTCGCGCACGCCGTCGCGCACCAGGCGGGTGACGTTGTCGCGCTTGAAGTTGTGCAGGTAGCTGATGTTGCCGAAGAAGACCGCCGGGTCCGAGGGGAACAGCCAGGTCAGGCTGCCCTGCAGCGAATGGAAGCCCGAGCCGGTCGGCAGCGACAGCGGCAGGCCGGTGCCCGTCACGTTTTCGCCGATGCAGCGGGTCTGGCAGTCGGTCACGACTTCGAACGGATCCTTGCCGGTGGTCGATTTATAGCGCAGGCCGGCGATGTAATACGGCTTGTCCGCGCCGCCGTTGTTGAGCTGGTAGCGGGTCGCGAGTTCGACATCGCCCAGGCTCTTGCCGCTGGTGCTGAACACGCGCTCGGCGGCGGTGCCGGTGAAGATTTCGCGGCTGACGGTGGCGTCCGAACGGTACACATAGGGCACCCGCAGCTCGACTTCCATGCGGTTGTTGATGCCGGTGCGGGCGGCGATCGAGCCAGTGAAGGTGTTGCGCTTGACTTCGCGCACGTCGACCAGGCCGATCAGCAGCGCCGGGATCACGGTGTAGCCGACCAGGGCCACGCGGTTGCTCGACGAGTAGCCGAACTGCAGCGAGGGTTCGAGGATGTACTTGCCGC
Organism: Massilia phyllostachyos; assembly: GCF_021044825.1. Classification (GTDB taxonomy): domain Bacteria; phylum Pseudomonadota; class Gammaproteobacteria; order Burkholderiales; family Burkholderiaceae_D; genus Telluria; species Telluria phyllostachyos. Next base: position 286,362 of record NZ_JAJNOC010000003.1, read on the forward strand.
GCGGCGTCAGCACGCCCGGGGCCTCGAACAGCGGAGCGACTTCGGGCGGACGCTGGTCGCGCTCGGTGCGGGTCGGGGTGCCGTTCTGGGCCTGGGCCTGGGCGGCGCCGCGCGCCGCGGCCTGGCCCGGGGCGGGGCCGTTGATCGGCTTCGGCGTCGACGGCGGCGGATTGGTGGGCGGCGCGGGCTGCCCGTTCTGCGCCACCTTGGCCTGGGTCTTGTTTTGCTGGTTCTGCTGGTTCTGCTGGCCAGGCTGCTGGCCATTATTCGGCTGCGGGTTGTTCTGCGCCACATTGCTTGGCGCACCGCTGTTCTGCCCACCGGTGCCGCGCTGCTGGTCGAGCAGGGCATCGTCGAGGCGCGGCGGCAGGGCGATGGTGTCGGCCAGGGCCGGCATGGCGTCGTCGCGGCGGTCCTCGATGCGCTCGATCTTGGCGCGCTGCGCCTGCAGTTCGCGCATCAGCTTGTCGACCAGCTCGCGCTGGGCGGCCAGCTCGGCCTTCAGGGTGGCCAGTTCCTGGCTGCGCTCGGTGTCAACGGCGGGCGTCTGCTGCGCATGGGCGACCGGCGCCAGCAGCATGGCCGCCAGCCCGGCGGCCTTGAGGCCCGCGAGGGGTTTGTGCATCGGAATCTCCGTCAGGAAATTAATAATAATGCAATACTACATGCTTCCTGCCGAGCGCACGATTGCATCGCGGACGGTTCCGTTAAAATTAATATCCTTGATCAGCGCCATGCTGTTCACGGTGGAGGTGATCGTGGTGTAGGTCTGGATGGTCTGGTCGTTCAGGGTGTTCTGGACCAGGGTGGCGCCGTTGGCCAGGCCGAGGTCGGGCGCGATCACGTTGTTGCCGCCGATCTGGATCAGGCGCGCCGCACCGAGGGCGTCACGCGCTTGCGCCAGCTGGTCGGCGGAGATGGAATTCAGGTCGGAGATCGCGACATTGGTGCGCGACATGATTTCGCCATTGATCGAGACCACACGCTCGATTCCCAGCGACAGATTCAGGCCGCCCGGCGTCTCGAAGCCGCCGCGGGCCTCATCCAGGGTATCCGCGTCGACCGCGGTCCAGCCATTCGGGGCATCTTCCGCCACGGCGGCGCTGCAGGCCCCCGCGAGCAGCGTGGCCACCAGGGCGCGGCATGCGTGTGTGAGCCATTGCATGGTGAATCCTCTCAAAAGTCGCCAGGCCCGAATTTCGGCAGGCTCTGGCTGTACTGTTCCTGGTTGATGCCGGACCCCAGCGGCGCGCGCGGTGCGGCGCGCCATTGCTCGGAGACGTTGAAGGCCACCTTGCCGGGGAATTTGTAGACGACGAACAGGAGCCGGTTGGTCCACAGCTCCATGAAGCGCTCGCGCGTGACCGAGCGCGTGCCTGCCGACGGGTCGCCCAGCAGGATGCGGCCGTCCTCGGCGCCCTTGATGACGACGAAGTGGTTGTAGCCGCGGTCGGTGATCAGGACGATGGCCGGGAGTTTCGCTTCGAGCAGCTTGTCGAGCGGCTGCTGGAAGCCGTCGCCGATGAAGCCCTTCGAGGCCAGGAAATTCTTCATGTCCAGCATGGAGAAGCCCTGCTTGTGGATCTTCGCCTTGTCGCCGTTGGCGTACATCTGGTCGAAGACCGCCTTTTCCGTCACCGGGGTATCGAAATGGTAGGTCAGCAGGGTCGCGACGGCGGCCGAGCCGCAGCTGAAGTCGAACTGCTGCCGGGTGGTGCTGCGGAACTTGATTTCCTTGAGGCTGGTAACTGGGACATTGGCCCGCTGCCCGACCGCGAAATCGATCGTCGAGGCCGGGCACCGGGGTGCCAGCAACATGCCGCACAGGGCGGCGCCGATGGCGAAATACGTGTTCATGTAGAGGGCGAGCCTATTGCAGACGCAGGTTGATGGTGGTGGCGCTCTGGATCAGCACGTTCGAGCCGCTGTTCTGGATCACCACCGGCAGGCCCGACGCGTTGGCGAAGGAACCGCTGTCGATGACGTTGTTGCCGCTCACCGTGTTGACCGCCGTGTTGTTGCCCACCGTGCCACCGAGTACGGACTCCGCATGCATCGTGTCGTCCTTGCCGGTGGTGCGTTCCAGGCGCTCGCTGTCGCTTGCGTCCCAGCCGCTGGTGAGGTCGCGCGCCGCCGGAGCCACATTCACCTCGGACAGGAAGCTGATCCTGACGGGCAGCTTCGCCGGTTCCGCGGCCTGGGCCGCGAGCGGGAGCGCGACCAGCGCCGCCAGCATGAATCGGTTCACAGGTTTCATGAATTCTCCCCTTGTTCAGAAAAACCGCAGCGCGGCATGCGCCACGCTGCGGTCCTGGCCGTGATTACTGGCCGCTGCCGACGTTCATGTTCGACTGAACGTTGACGCTCTGCTGGATCAGGGAGGAGAAGCCGTTGTTCTGGCTGATCACCGAGATGCCGGCTGCGCCCGAAGCGACGTTGCTCATCGCGTTCGACATGTCGAAGGCGCCGGTGGTCACGTTCTGGGTGCCGCCGTTGCCGCCTGCGCCCATGCCGCCGTTGCCGGCAGTCGCGTCGCCGACGGTGTTCGAGCCGCCCATGCCGCCGTTGCCGCCGGTCGAGGAGCCGCCTGCGCCGCCTTCGCCGCCGTTACCGCCGGTTGCCGCGCCCGAGGTGCCCGAGCCGCTGGCCGAATCGCCGTTGGTGGCGGTGCCGCCTGCCGCGCCCGAACCGCTGGTGTTCGACGAGGAACCGCTGGCAGCGCCGTTGCCGCCCATGCCGCCCGCTGCGCCCGAACCGCCGGTGCCGCCTGCTGCACCTGCGCCGCCAGCTGCGCCTGCGCCGCCGTCGCCGCCCGAACCGCCTGCACCGCCGACGCCGCCTTCGCCGCCTGCTGCGCCTGCGCCTGCGGTTGCCGAACCTTCAGCACCTGCACCGCCGGTCGAGGAACCTGCGCCGCCTTCGCCGCCGGTTGCCGAGCCGGCTGCGCCCGCGCCGCCCATGCCGCCGACGCCGCCGGTGCCCGAAGCACCCGCACCGCCGGTGCCCGAGGCGCCTGCGCCGCCGGTGCCGCTCAGGGCTGCGCCTGCGCCGCCCATGCTGCCGGTAGCCGCGCCGCCAGCTGCACCTGCGCCGCCGGTTGCCGAACCTTCGGCGCCCGAACCGCCTGCGCCGCCTGCTGCGCCTGCACCGCCGGTGCCGCCGGCGCCGGACATGGCGTCACCGCCGGTGTTGGCCGAACCGCCGGTGGTGCCGGTGCCTGCCGAGATCGCGCCGCCGGTCGAGCCTGCGCCGCCGCTGGTGCCTGCGCCGCTGCCTGCATCGGTCGTGCCCGGGGTGCCGCCGGCGCCCGAGGATGCGGTGTTATCGCCGTTCATGGCCGCGCCGCCGGTGGCGACGTCGGACGAGGATTGGGTCGAGCCGGTAGCCGCGCCGGTTGCACCAGCTGCGCCGCCTGCACCGCCCAGGCCGCCAGCAGCGCCTGCGCCGCCGGTTGCGCCCGAACCGCCGCCCATGCCGCCCGCACCCGAGGTGGTCGAACCTGCCGAGCCGCCGTTGCCGCCGTCCAGAGCGCCGGTTGCGCCGCCGGCGCCGCCGGTTGCCGCGCCGCCCAGGCCGCCGGTGGCCGAACCGCCAGCCGCGCCTGCGCCGCCTGCGCCGCCGGTGGCATCCGATGCGCCGCCCAGGCCGCCGGTGGAGCTCGACGAGCCGCCCATGCCGCCGGTGGCGGTCGAGGAGCCGCCTGCGCCGCCCATGCCGCCGGCTGCGCCTGCGCCGCCGGCGTTGCCGCCTGCGCCCATGCCGCCCGCGCCGCCTGCCGCGCCGTTGCCGCCCATGCCGCCAGCTGCGCCTGCGCCGCCGAAGCCGCCGGCTGCGCCCGAACCGCCGGCGCCGGTGTCGGCGTTGCCGGTGTTGCCGCCTGCGCCGCCTGCGCCGCCGGCTGCGTTGCCGATCGAGGCTGCGCCGCTCGAAGCCGAGCCGCTCACGCCGTCGGCGCCTGCGCCGCCAGCTGCGCCGCTGGCGCCCGAAGCCGCACCGCCGGCTGCGCCTGCAGCGCCGCTGGCCGAGCCGCCGGTGGCCGAGCCACCTGCCGCACCGACGCCGCCGCTGCCGTTGGCGTTGCCGCTGTTGGCGGCGACGTTACCGATGTTGTTGATGTTGTTGCCGGACACGTTGCCGGTCAGGCTGCTGGTCGCGTTGGCGCTCGAGGTGTTGAACGAGTTCGACATGTTCGAGGTTGCGTCGCCGCCGTTGTTGGCAGCGGCCGAAGCGGCAGCCGAAGCGGCCGAGTTGCCCGAGCTGCGGTTCTGGCCCGACGAATCGCGCGAGTTGTTGTTGTTGGTGGTGCTGTTGTTCGAGTTGTCGCTGTTGTTCGAACGGTCGCTGTTGTCCGACGCGTCGGTGTTGTTGGTCGTGGTGTTGGTGGTAGTGCGCTGGCTGTTGTCCGAACGGTCGCTGCTGTCGGTGTTCGTGGTGGTGGTCGAACGGTCGCTGTTGTCGGTGTTGGTCGTGGTATTGGTGCGCTGGCTGTTGTCCGAACGATCGCTGTTGTCGGTGTTGGTCGACGTGTTGGTCGACGTGTTGGTCGTGGTGTTGGTACGCTGGCTGTTGTTGGTGTTGTCCGTCGAGTTGGTGCTGTTGTTCGAACGGTCGATGCTGGTGGTTTGGGTATTGTCGCCACGGACGCGGTCCACGGTGGTATTGCCGTCTTGTGCGTGTGCCAGACCGAATGCCGATGCGATCGCGATCGCCAGGATAGTGCGCTTCATGTGTGTTGCTCCCCTATGTGTCACTCAATAAATTGATATGCCCGGTGTCGAAATGACAACCGGTCCATCCCTCTACTAGCATTTAGCGTGCCAGCTTCATTTCGGTTTGTAAGTCATTGATTACATGGGGTGTTTTTATAGAAAGAAAGTTTGTAGGACTATCTTGATGAGGCAGTTCAATAACTTTGAAAAAAGGTGTCACACCGCTGTGACAGTTGTCACCCGATTGTCACCAGACTGTATCAAGCTGTAACACGCACGCGGGCATGTCCCGGTTTTCAGGCCGGGATGCTTGCAACGAAGACGTAGGAAAAGGAGAGGGGGGAAAACGCCGCGGGCGCATGAACGCGCCCGGGTAAAAGCCGGGTTACGGTGCGATCGAGTGCTTGGCCATCAGGCGGTACAGGGTCATGCGCGAGACGCCGAGATCGCGCGCGGCCTGGCTGATGTTGTTGCCGCACTTGGCCAGGCTGTTCCAGATGGCGGTGCGTTCGGCGCTGCCGCGCGAATTGTCCAGGCCGTCGCGCAGGATGATGGCGTCGTCCTTCGGCGCCAGCTCCAGGTCTTCCGGCATGATCAGGCGGTGTTCTGCCAGCACCATGGCGCGCCGCATGCGGTTGATCAGTTCGCGGATATTGCCCGGCCAGTCGTGCTGGGCCATCGCGCGCAGCGCCTGCTTGCTGATGCCCTTCAGTTGCGGGCTTTTTTCGTCCGCATACTTGTTGAAGATGATCTCGGTGAGCATCGGCAGGTCGTCCTTGCGCTCGCGCAGGGGCGGCACGCGGATCGGGAACACGCTGAGGCGGTAATACAAGTCTTCGCGGAAACGTCCCTCGGCCACCGCCTTCGGCAGGTCGACGTGGGTGGCGGCGATCACGCGCGCATCGACCGCCACCGTGCGGGTGCCGCCGACGCGATAGATCGTGCGTTCCTGCAGGAAGCGCAGCAGGCTGGCCTGCAGGTCGAGCGGCAGGTCGCCGATCTCGTCCAGGAAGATGCTGCCGCCGGACGCGGCCTCGATCAGGCCGGCCTTGTCCTTGCCGGCGCCGGTGAAGGCGCCGCGCTCGTAGCCGAACAGTTCGGAGTGGATCAGGCCCGGTGGGATCGCGCCGCAATTGATGGCGATGAAGGGGCCGCGGGCGCGCGGCGACTGCGCATGGATTTCCTGCGCCGCCAGTTCCTTGCCGCTGCCGCTCTCGCCGCCGATCAGCACCGGCGCGTCGACCGCGGCGATCTTGTCGATGTGGGCGCGCAGGCGCCGGATCGCCGCCGACTCGCCGTCGATGTGGCGCGCGCTGCGCAGGTGCGGCGGGGTGGTTCGCGCCAGCATCGCCATGCCGTGGGCGTGGCCGAGCGAGTGGTGCAGGCGCACGGTGTCGACCGGACGCGTGTGGAAATCGAACAGGTGGGTGGCAATCGCCTGGCGCAGCTGGGGGCGGTGCAGCAGGTCGGCATTGAACACGCCGATCCAGCGCACATGATGGTGCTGCTGCAGGAAGCGCTCGGTGTCGTCCTGCTCCAGGCTGCCGCCAGCGTCGAGCAGGAGCCCGACCGCATAGTGCTGCTGCGCCAGCACCTTGCGGGCCGCATGGATACTGTCTACCGTGCAAACATCCCAGCCCCGCAAGTCGCCGCAGGCCGCACGAACGCCTGAATTTCCCTCATTCGTGATGCATAAGAGTCGCTTGACCGACACCATTAACCTCGTTGTTCTTTATTCTTACGGTAATACAGGGTGATGCTGTCGGCCAAAGGACCGCAGCTCTGTCAGCGAAACGGCCGGTCATATCTGCCGGATTTGTCCCACAGCTTGTCGCTATTTAAACAGAATCCGGCTTGATTCGGCGCACACGAATTGTTGAGTTGGTAATCTGCACCAATAAAATTCTGTAGGGAATCAATCCCTTAACGCACTTCTGCACCGGCGCGGCGCGCCATGGCCTGCAAACATGGCGCAAATCTCACATATTTTCACTCGTCAAATTTGTCAATGCAGACCAGGGGCGTGCCGTGACAGGCGAGGCGTCGCGGCGTCGCCTGTATAATGTGGCAACCCTCAACCGCTTGCATATATGACCAATACCACCCACTTCGGTTATAAAACCGTCGCCGAGGACCAGAAGGTCCAGGAAGTCGCCAAGGTCTTTCATTCGGTCGCCTCCAAGTACGACGTCATGAACGACCTGATGTCGGCCGGCCTGCACCGCGCCTGGAAGATGTTCACCATCGCCCAGGCCGGCGTGCGTCCCGGCTTCAAGGTGCTCGACATCGCCGGCGGCACCGGCGACCTGGCCAAGGCCTTCGCGAAGCAGGCCGGCCGCACCGGCGAGGTCTGGCTCACCGACATCAACGAGTCGATGCTGCGCGTGGGGCGGGATAGACTCTTGAACAAGGGTCTCGTGACCCCAACTATGCTGTGCGACGCCGAGAAGCTGCCGTTCCCGGACAATTATTTCGACCGCGTCAGCGTCGCCTTCGGCCTGCGCAACATGACGCACAAGGACCAGGCGCTGGCGGAAATGCGCCGCGTCCTGAAACCCGGCGGCAAGCTGCTGGTGCTGGAATTCTCGAAGGTGATCGCGCCGCTGCAGAAGCCCTACGACCTGTACTCGTTCTCGGTGCTGCCGTGGCTGGGGCAAAAGATCGCCGGCGATGCGGAAAGCTACCGCTACCTGGCCGAGTCGATCCGCATGCACCCGGACCAGGACACCCTGAAGGGCATGATGCTCGACGCCGGCCTGGAGCGGGTCCAGTACTACAACCTGACCGGCGGCGTGGCGGCGCTGCACACCGGCATCAAGATGTAAGACCGCAAAGGAATCGTGATGAAAAAATTCGTGGCAACCCTGGTACTGGCGCTCACCGCCGTATCGATGATTGCGGAAGCGACCGCGCGCCCGATGGGCGGCAAGCGCTCGATCGGCCGCCAGTCGCAGCCGGTGCGCCAGATGCAGGCGCCGGCACCCGCGCCGCAACCCGGCATGCAGCCGCAGCGCGCACCCGCGCCTGCCGCCGTGCCGGCTGCCGGGGCGGCCGGAGCCGCCGCTGCCGCGCGCAGTACCCAGCGCTCCGGCATGTGGAAGGGCATCCTGGGCGGCGCGCTGCTCGGCCTCGGCCTGGGCGCGCTGCTGTCGCACTTCGGCATCGGCGGCGCGCTCGCCAGCGTGATCTCGACCATCCTCATGATCGGCCTCTTGGCGCTGGCCGTGCTGTTCGTGGTGCGCATGTTCCGCCGCAAGGACACGCCGGCCAATCCGGCCTTCGGCAACAACTACGCCAATCCGGTGCCGGCGGGTGCTTCCGCCGGCGGCGTCGCCACGCCCGAGATCGGTTCCGGCCTGCGCCAGCCGGCGGCCTTCCAGGGATCGACCGGCGGCGTGTCGCTCGGCAAGCCTGAGAGCGCGCCGGCGCATACCCAGTGGGGCGTGCCGGGCGACTTCGACCAGGAAGCCTTCCTGCGCCACGCGAAAGCCTCCTTCATCCGCATGCAGGCGGCCTGGGACCGCGGCGATACCAACGACCTGCGCGAGTTCACCTCGCCGGAAGTGTATGCCGAGCTCAAGCTGCAGATCCAGGAACGCGGCGCCAACGCCGACTTTACCGACGTGGTCAGCATCGACGGCCAGCTGCTGGGCATCGAGACCACCGCCACCGACTACCTGGCCAGCGTGCAGTTCAACGGCATGATCCGCAGCGCGCCGAACGCGCCGGCGGAACCCTTCGTCGAGGTGTGGAATATGTCGAAGCCGCTGTCGGGACCGGGCGGGTGGGTATTGGCGGGCATTCAGCAAGTCGCCTGACAATTATTTTCTGATAATGTCCTGTGCCGCCGGGCTCCTGCCCGGCAAACTGGTAAGATCAACCGCCCGACTCACCACCGGGCGGTTTTTTTTCGTTCACCTGACCGCAAACTATGTTCTCGAGTAAGGCCCTCTTGGCCACGCCCGCCGTCGCCACCATCAACCACTTGCTGGCCCAGGAAGCCTGGGCGCGCGACGCCCTCAAGCGCCATGCCGGCAAGGAAGCCTGCATCGACACCGGCCACTTGCAGCTGCGCCTGCGCGTGGCGCGCGACGGCATGCTGGAAGCCGGCAGCGGTCAAGGCCCGGCAAATGTGACCATCCGCATGAAGCTGACCGACCTGCCGCTGATCGCCGCCAATCGCGAGCGGGCCATGTCCTATGTGAAGATAGAAGGCGATGCCGAGTTCGCCAACGCGATCTCGGCCCTGTCGAAGGATTTGCGCTGGGACGCCGAGCACGACCTGGAGCGCGTGGTTGGCCCGCTCGGTGCGCGCCGCATCGCCGAAGGTGGCCGCTCGCTTGCCGGCGGCGTGCTGAACGGTGGCCGCCGGCTGGCGGAAAATGTCGCCGAGTTCCTACTCGAGGAACAGCCCGTACTGGTGCGTCCGGCGCAAGTGCAGGGCTTCGCCGCCGACGTGGTGCGCCTGCGCGACGACGTCGAGCGCGCGTCCAAGCGCATCGCCAAGCTTGAGCAGCGCCTCGCGCAGAGCGCCCCTGCCGCCACCGTGATCCTGACCCCGGATAACTGATGATCCTGAAATTCCTGCGCCTGCTGAAGATTCTCACCGTCGCCACCAAGTACGGTCTCGACGAAATCGCCGTCACCAGCCTGCACGCCCCGCGCACCGCGCGTTTCATGAACACCGTGTTCTTCTGGCGCCGCATCACTTCGCCACGCGCCATCCGCCTGCGCCAGGCGCTCGAGGAACTCGGCCCGATCTTCATCAAGTTCGGCCAGGTGCTGTCGACCCGGCGCGACCTGATGCCGCCCGATATCGCGGACGAGCTGTCGCTGCTGCAGGACCGGGTGCCGCCCTTCGATTCCGACCTGGCCATCGCCCAGATCACCGAAGCGCTCGGCGCCCACCCTGATCAATTATTCGCCAGCTTCGAGCGGACCCCGGTGGCCTCGGCGTCGATCGCGCAAGTCCACTTCGCAACCCTGAAGAACGGCAAGGAAGTCGCCGTCAAGGTGCTGCGTCCGGGCATGAAGAAAACCATCGACGAAGACCTGGCGCTGATGGACCTGGCCGCCGCCCTGATCGAAAAGGTGTGGGCCGAGAGCCGCCGCCTGAAGCCGCGCGAAGTGGTCGGCGAGTTCGACAAGTACCTGCACGACGAGCTCGACCTGATGCGCGAGGCGGCCAACGCCAGCCAGCTGCGCCGCAACTTCGCCGAGTCGACGCTCTTGATGGTGCCGGAGATGTACTGGGACTATTGCTCCAGCAGCGTGATCGTGATGGAACGCATGCGCGGCATCCCGGTGTCGCAGATCGACCGCCTGGCGGCCGAGGGCGTGGACCTGAAAAAACTGTCGAGCGATGGCGTCGAGATCTTCTTCACGCAAGTGTTCCGGGATGGCTTCTTCCACGCCGACATGCACCCGGGGAACATCCTGGTCTCGGTCGAGAAGGAAACCTTCGGCCGCTACATCGCGCTCGACTTCGGCATCGTTGGCACCCTGAACGATTTCGACAAGGATTACCTGTCGCAGAATTTCCTGGCCTTCTTCCGGCGCGACTACAAGCGCGTGGCCGAAGCCCACATCGAATCGGGCTGGGCGCCGCGCGATACCCGCGTCGACGAACTGGAGTCGGCGGTGCGTGCCTGCTGCGAGCCGATCTTCGACCGTCCCTTGAAAGACATTTCCTTCGGCCAGATCCTGCTGCGCCTGTTCCAGACTTCGCGCCGCTTCAATGTCGAGGTCCAGCCGCAGCTGGTGCTGCTGCAGAAGACCCTGCTCAATATCGAGGGGCTGGGCCGCCAGCTCGACCCGGATCTCGATCTGTGGAAGACGGCGAAACCCTACCTGGAGCGCTGGATGGGCGAGCAGGTCGGCTGGCGCGGCATGGTCGAGCGCCTGCGCGCCGAGGCGCCGCGCTACGCCCACATCTTCCCGCAACTGCCGCGCCTGCTGCACCAGACGCTCGAGCGCCACGCGCATTCCGGCGTCGACATGCACAACGGCCAGCGTCTCGGCAATGCCGACCTGCTGGCCATGGTGCTGGCCGAACAACGCCGCACCAACCGCCTGCTGGGCCTGATGACCTTCCTGGGACTGACCACGGGGGCGCTGGGGATGGCGGTGGTGGGGTGGTATTTCTACGGTGGCTGATTTCAGCCATCGCGACCCGCGCGATCCGGCCTTCTGGGACGAGCGTTTTAGCAAAGCCTTCACGCCCTGGGACCGGGGCGGGGTGCCGCGGGCGCTGCGCGATTTCGTGGCGCGCCAGTCGCGGCCGCTCGTGGCCCTGATTCCCGGTTGCGGCAGTGCCTACGAGCTGGTGTACCTGTGCGAGGCCTGCTGGGATGCCACGGCGATCGACTTCGCGCCGGAAGCGGTGGCGCGGGGCAGGGCGCTGGCGGGGCAATGGGCAGAGCACATTGTCGAGGCGGATTTCTTTGCGTGGCAGCCGGCGCGTCCTGTCGAACTCATCTACGAGTGCGCTTTCCTGTGCGCCTTGCCGCCGGCGCTGCGGCCACAGGTCGTGGCGCGCTGGGCCGAGCTGCTGGCGCCGGGCGGGTGTGTAGCCGGGTTCTTCTATGTCGACCGGACGGTGAAGGGGCCGCCGTTCGGCATCGAACGCGCCGAGCTCGAGCGTTTGATGGCGCCGTATTTCGTTTGCGTCGAAGATATGTCGGTCGACGATTCGATTCCCATTTTTGCCGGCAAGGAACGTTGGATGGTGTTCCGGCGGTTGTGACCAAAGAAAAGGCGCTGTCACCGTTCAGTGTGGATTGCCTGGCCCGAATATGCCCAGCGCCAGGCGCCGCAGCCGTTCGGCGGTGCCGATCCGTCCGCCGTCGAGCGCCCATTGCCAGCCGAGATAGTTCGGCAGATAACGTGACGCCACACCATTGAACCGCGCCAGCCATTGGCGAAAGCGGCGGTGATAAGCGTTGACGTTCTGCACGTGAACGGCGCCACGCACGTGCTCGCCTGCGCTGACATTCACGTACGCATGCGAGATGCCGGCCTGCGACGCAAAAGTCCGGTAGGCCGGATGCGCGTCGGTCACCAGCAGCACGTCGCGGTCGAGTACGGGCAGCAGGTGACGCTGCAGCTGGGCGACCGTGACCTTGCCGCGTCCGGTGACGCAATCGATGGTGCCGCCGGTGCGGTCGCGCGCGACCAGGATGCAGACGTGCTCGTGGCTGATGCCGCGGCGGCTGGCTGTTCCGCCGCGCTTGCGGGCCGGGCGCTGCAGCGCGCGCGAGCCCTTTTGCGATTCGAGCAAGAACATCTCGTCGGCCTCGGTAATGCCGGCCAGCGACTCGGGGCGGTCATGTTTCGCTTGCTGCAGAAAGCGGTGGCGCCAGCGCATGCTGGTGTTGCGGTGAATGCCGACCAGGTCGGCAGCGGCGCGCACCGTGCGGCTGTCGAGCATGCTTTTGAGATAGTCGAGCCATTTGTCGCGGCGGCGCAGGCCGGCCAGCGGCGTGCCGGTCAAGGCATTGAAGGTGCGCCGGCAGGCGCAGCAGCGGTAGCGCTGGATGCCACGATCGCGGCCATGACGGTGGACATGGCGCTCGCCGCAGGCGGGGCAACATGGCGCGGGCCGCGCCGCGTCGATGGCGGCGCAGACCTGGTCGTGCCCGCGCGCCGATTGCAAGATGGCGAGCAATTGCTCGCGCTGCTGAGGCGCGAGTTCCGCCACCCGTCCCAGCCACCGCTTGAACCCCGCCGCCTGCATTGCCCCCTCCGCTCACGCTCGAGATAGCAATCAGACAGTAGCTCAGTCCGACAGTTCAGTCGACTCAACAGTCAACGGTGACAGCGCCAAAGAAAAAGCCCGCACAAGGCGGGCTCGGGAAAAGCAGTTTTCTTCTACGGACCAGCGGCGGATTGACCGCGCAAAATCTTCTGTTTCTTCTTAACCTTGGACAGCAGCGCTTTCTCTACTGTCATCATGTTCGAAGGAAAGATGCTATTTAATCACCCGGCACTGTGCTTGCGCAAATGAAACACGCGTTGTCGATGATTAAAAACAACACCTCAGCCGTATCCTGTGTGTCCCTCCATCGCCCCGCTGCGGGCAAAACAGGCAAGGATGGATGCAAAAGCTTTATAATTCAGGGTTTTGAAGATTTTTGCGGAGTATCAGATGCCGATTTACGCTTACCGCTGCGATGAATGCGGTTTTACCAAAGATGTACTGCAAAAAATTTCTGACCCGGTCCTGACGGTCTGCCCCTCCTGTGGCAAGGATGCCTTCAAAAAGCAAGTGACGGCCGCCGGCTTCCAGCTCAAGGGCACCGGCTGGTACGTGACGGACTTCCGCGGCGGTACGCCGCCAGCCACGGGTACGAGCGCCGGCAGCAACGGCAGCGGTAGCGCCACGCACGCAGCATCGGGCGACGCCGGCAGCAGCACGGCTGCCGCCCCGGCCGCCGCCGCGCCTGCGGCCGCTCCGGCGCCGACCGGCGGCGACAAGAGCAGTACGTAATCCAGCACGACCTGCCGCGGCCCGCAAAGCCGCAGCCTGAACAAGAACAAGAGAACACGATGCGCAAATATTTCCTGACCGGCTTGCTGGTGCTGGTGCCCCTGGCGATCACCGCCTGGGTGCTGAGCATCATCATCACGACACTCGACGGGTCGCTGCTGTTCGTGCCGGAAGCCTGGCAGCCGCGCTCGCTGTTCGGCATGGACATCCCGGGCTTCGGCGCGGTCCTGACGATCGCCATCGTCTTCCTGACCGGCCTGCTGACCAATAACCTGATCGGCGGCTACATCGTGCGCCTGGGCGACCGGATCATGAAGCGCATCCCGGTGGTCAGCTCGCTGTACGGCAGCGTCAAGCAGGTCTCGGACACGCTGTTCTCGTCCTCGGGCAACGCGTTCCGCACGCCGGTGCTGATCCCGTATCCGCATGCGGATTCCTATACCATCGCATTCCTGACCGGCGTCCCGGGCGGGGACGTCAAGAATCACCTGGTGGGCGACTACGTGAGCGTGTACGTGCCGACCACCCCGAATCCGACCTCGGGCTTCTTCCTGATGATGGAACGCAGCAAGGTCGTGGAACTGAACATGTCGGTCGACGCGGCCCTCAAGCACATCGTCTCGATGGGCGTCGTCGCACCGGAATAAAATAACGCAATAAGAATTGGCCCTCGGCCTCAAACGAACCAACCAACCTGGAACGAAAACTATGTCCTCCATGCGTACCAACTACTGCGGCCTCGTCACCGAGGAACTGCTGGGCCAAACCGTCAGCCTGTGCGGCTGGGTGCACCGTCGCCGCGACCACGGCGGCGTGATCTTCATCGACCTGCGCGACCGCGAAGGCCTGGTGCAGGTGGTCTGCCACCCGGACAACGCCGAGGTGTTCAAGGCCGCCGAGCACGTGCGCAACGAGTACTGCCTGCGCGTCACCGGCCTAGTGGTGAACCGCCTGGAAGGCACCGCCAACGCCAACCTGAAATCGGGCAAGATCGAGATCAACACCACGCAACTGGAAGTGCTGAACGCCTCGGTGCCGGTGCCGTTCCAGCTGGACGACGACAACCTGTCGGAAACCACCCGCCTGACCCACCGCGTGCTCGACCTGCGCCGCAACCAGATGCAGCACAACCTGCGCCTGCGCTACAAGGTGTCGATGGAAGTGCGCAAATACCTCGACAACCTGGGCTTCATCGACATCGAGACCCCGATGCTGACCAAGTCGACCCCGGAAGGCGCCCGCGACTATCTCGTCCCGTCGCGCGTCAACCCGGGCAACTTCTTCGCGCTGCCGCAGTCGCCGCAGCTGTTCAAGCAGCTTCTCATGGTCGCCAACTTCGACCGCTACTACCAGATCACCAAGTGCTTCCGCGACGAAGACCTGCGCGCCGACCGCCAGCCGGAATTCACCCAGATCGACTGCGAAACCTCGTTCCTGACCGAGCAGGAAATCCGTGACCTGTTCGAAGACATGATGCGCGTCGTCTTCAAGAACGCGGCCGGCATCGACCTGCCGAATCCGTTCCCGGTGATGGACTTCGCCACCGCCATGGGCTCCTATGGTTCGGACAAGCCGGACATGCGCGTCAAGCTGGAATTCACCGAACTGACCGAGCTGATGAAGTCGGTCGAGTTCAAGGTGTTCAATTCCGCCGCGAACATGGCCGGTGGCCGCGTGGTCGGCATGCGCGTGCCGCAGGGCGCGTCGATGCCGCGTTCGGAAATCGACGCCTACACCCAGTTCGTCGCCATCTACGGCGCCAAGGGCCTGGCCTACATCAAGGTCAACGAGAAGGCCAAGGGCCGTGACGGCCTGCAGTCGCCGATCGTCAAGAACATCTCGGACGAAGTCCTGGCTCAGATCCTGGAACTGACCAAGGCCGAAGACGGCGACCTGATCTTCTTCGGCGCGGATAAAGCCAAGGTCGTCAACGACGCCATCGGCGCGCTGCGCGTGAAGATCGGCCACTCGGAATTCGGCAAGAAGGCCGGCCTGTTCGACGACCGCTGGGCGCCGCTGTGGGTCATCGACTTCCCGATGTTCGAGTACGACGAAGACGGCGACCGCTGGAACGCCACCCACCACCCGTTCACCGCACCGAAGGATGGCCACGAGGACATGCTCGAGACCAACCCGGGCGCCTGTGTCGCCAAGGCCTATGACATGGTCCTGAACGGCTGGGAACTGGGCGGCGGCTCGATCCGTATTCACCGCGAAGAAGTCCAGAGCAAGGTGTTCCGCGCCCTGAAGATCGATGCCGAGGAAGCGCAGCTGAAGTTCGGCTTCCTGCTCGACGCCCTGCAGTACGGCGCGCCGCCGCACGGTGGCCTGGCCTTCGGCCTGGACCGCCTGATCACCCTGATGACCGGCTCCGAGTCGATTCGCGACGTGATCGCCTTCCCGAAAACCCAGCGTGCACAAGATCTGCTGACCAATGCGCCGTCGGAAGTCGACGAGAAGCAACTCAAGGAACTGCACATCCGCCTGCGCAACGAGCCGAAAGTCGCCTGAACGGCTTGATGGACACGCGGCCGGAAACGGCCGCCGTCCGTAGGGTGGTCGGCTTCGCCGACCGCGCGTTCAACTCACGCGGGCATGACCGAAACACCGGTCCTGCCCGCGTTTGTTCATCTGGCCCCATGCCCCATAAAATCCCCGAATCGGTCCTGGTCGTCATCCACACCGCCGACCTGGAGGTCCTGCTGATCGAACGCGCCGATCGCCCCGGCTTCTGGCAATCCGTCACCGGCTCCCTCGATGCCCTCGACGAACCCTTGCCCCTCACCGCCGCCCGCGAACTGTTTGAGGAAACCGGCATCGTGGCCGACGGCGAACACATCCGCCTGCACGACTGGCAACTGTCCAACGTCTACGAAATCTACCCGGTCTGGCGCCACCGCTACGCCCCAGGCGTCACGCATAACACCGAGCATATTTTCTCCGTCTGCGTGCCGCGCGAGGTCCCGATTGTTCTGAGCCCGCGCGAGCACGTGCGGCATGCCTGGCTACCGTATCTCGAGGCTGCGGACCGCTGCTTCTCGTCCTCGAACGCGGAAGCGATCCTGCAACTGCCTCGTCTCTTCTCGAACGGCTGAGCAGAAAATTTCCACCCGTAAACTCTCTTTGATAATTTACTGTAAGTAACTGATTCTAAATAGAAATATCCTTGTCTATAAGGCGCAACAGGAAAAATATTTTTCCACCCAGCGGAATAGACGTTTTGACCATGTATTTCCGTGCGACGCCGTACGTTGTGCGGAAATTTGACGACCTTAAAACGCGTTTTCCCTATGGAAGTTGAACTGTGACAAGCCAAAATGTCACAATTTGTAACCAAATGTTATTAGACAATTTCCTATCTGCACGATAGATTCATCGTTTGACATACGGAACTGTTTCCGAATATCTTCGAATGAGTCGCTGGCAGTTGTTTCGCGACGAAAATCTAAACTAGACATCTGGGAGAACGACACATGGACCAACACCTGAAGTTCGACGATATGGTCAGGGAAATCAGCTTTGGCAATGGCTGCCTCCACGTCGACCTGTCGAACGGGCTGCGCCTGTCCGGACCAATGGGCTCGAACGATGAAGTCACCCGCGCCGCGCAACGCCCGCGTCGCATGATGGTCAGTGGCCACGAAGCCATTAACAGCCAGGCACACGCTTTCAGCTGATCCACCGCGGGCAGGGCCCGCACCCCCAGATCACCCGGCAGCGCACAATTGGGCCTCGTTCCACGAGGACAACCGCCCGATGCGGTTAGAATGTTCCCATGAAAATTCGTGTGGCTACCTACAACATTCACAAGGGCGTCTCGTCGCTGCGCAGCACGCCCCGGGTGATCGCCCTGAAGAAAGCAATCGCCGAATTCCACGCCGATGTCGTGTTCCTGCAGGAAGTGCAGGGCCGGCATGACCGCTTCCAGGCCAAGTACGGCATGGAAGACCGCGGTCACCGGCACTGGCCCGAAACGGCGCAGTACGATTACTTCAAGGGTGAGCAGCACCACAGCGCTTACGGCATGAACGCGGTCTACGACCATGGCCACCATGGCAATGCGCTGCTGAGCTGTTTCCCCATCGAGAATTCCCATAACCACGACGTCTCCGACCATGCTTACGAGCAGCGCGGCATCCTGCATTGCGTGCTCGAGACGCCGGCCGGCAAGGTTCACTGCTACGTGGTGCACCTGGGCCTGTTTGAAGGCAGCCGCGGACGCCAGACTGCAGCCCTGATCGAAGCCGTGAACGCCTCGTCCAACGGCGAGCCGGTGGTCATCGCAGGCGACTTCAACGATTGGCGCAACACCCTGAGCGACCGCCTGCGCAATGCGCTCGGCGTGGTCGAGGTATTCGACGAGCTGGGACCAAAGTCGGCCATGGGTGACATGGTGCGCAGCTGGGCCGGCCGCCAGCCGCGCCTGGCGCCGGCACGCACCTTCCCGGCGATGCTGCCCTGGTTCCGCCTCGACCGCATCTACGTGCGCGGCTTCAAGGTCGACAACGCGCAAGTGATGCACGGCGCCCTGTGGGCCAAGCTGTCCGACCACGCACCCATCGTGGCGGAACTGCAGCTGTCGTAGCGCCCATGCGCCACGTCACTTTCGTAGACAACAACGATGTCACCCTGCTGGAAAGCGGCACCGCCTACTTCCCGGCCCTGATTGCGGCGCTCGACGCCGCCGAGCACGACGTCCTGTTCGAGACCTATATCTTCGCCGAAGACCCGACCGGCGAAACGGTGCGCGACGCCCTGGTCCGCGCGGCGCAGCGCGGCGTCAAGGTGCGGGTGCTGGTCGACTGGATCGGCACCGAGCACGGACCGTCGCAGCGCCTGGGCGCCATCTTCGCCGAGGGCGGCGTGCACTACCGCGTGTTCAACCCCTGGTGCAAGCGCGGCATCGCCCGCTCGCACCGCAAGATCGCGGTGATCGACCGCGAAGTCGCCTTCGTCGGCGGCATCAACGTCAACGACGACTGGCTGTGCGACCACGCCGAACACCAGCGCCTGGCCGCGCCGCGCTGGGATTTCACGGTGAGGGTAGCCGGCCCCCTGGTCGACCACATCCACGACGAAGCCCAGGGCCAATGGCTGCGCGCCGGCCGCCTCAAGCTGCGCCAGCGCATCGAGCTGTTCAAGGAAATGCGCAAGGAACCGCGCCAGACCTGCGAATTCCCGGCGCGCGCCGCCTTCGTGGTGCGCGACAACCTGCGCAACCGTTCCACCATCCAGCGCGCCTACCTGCAGGCCCTGGGCCGCGCCAAGCACAGCGTGCTGCTGGCCACCCCATACTTCGCCCCCGGCCGCAAGTTTCGCAAGGCCCTGGCCCATGCCGCGCGGCGCGGCGTGCAAGTGACCCTTTTAATCGGGGTGGGGGAGTTCCAGATACAGGATGCGGTGGCGCATTCCTTCTATCCCAAGCTGCTGGCCGAAGGCATCAACGTCGTCGAGTATCGCAAGACCCAGCTGCACGCCAAGGTCGCGGTGGTCGACGACGACTGGGCGACAGTGGGCTCGAGCAATTGCGATGGCCTGTCGCTGTTCCTGAACCAGGAAGCCAATGTGGTGGTGCTGGACGAGCGCTTCGCCGCCACCATGCGCGCCCACATCGAACGCGGGATCGCGGACGGCGTGCCGGTGCGCGCGGAGGAATTCGCCCACATCGGCTGGCTGCGCCGCGCGAGTTATGGCGCCGCCTATATGCTGTATAAACTGGTCATGCGGATCTTTGCGATCGGCTATGCGTAATGAAAGAAGGAAGTATGCAAGACAACAATGTACGACTCGACAAATGGCTCTGGGCAGCGCGCTTCTTCAAGACCCGCTCGCTGGCCACCGACGCGATCGACCGCGGCCGGGTGCGCATCGATGGCGAACCCGTCAAACCTGCGCGCAATGTGAAGGTGAACGACAAGCTTCTCATCGATAACGGTTCCGACCGCTGGGAAGTGATCGTCGCCGCGCTGTCCGATGCGCGCGGACCGGCACCGGTGGCGCGCACGCTGTACTTCGAAACCGACGAAAGCATCGCCAAGCGCGAGAACGACAAGACGGCGCGCCGCTTGTTCCCGGAACCGAGCCTGGACATCAAGGGCCGGCCGACCAAGCGCGACCGCCGGGCGATCAGCCGCGTCGTCGACGAGTAGAGCTAAGTACTCGACCAGAAATAGATGTGAATTTGGCAAAGATAACCGGATGCAAGGCGTTGAGTGTGCCGCCGTGCGAGCACTGCAAGCAGGAGCCAACGCAGCAACGCGCCGGTTATGGCAGCCAAAAACATATTTATTTCGTGGCGTTAGTCCTGCTTGCAGGCGAGTGGCGGCAGCTTCGTCACCACCGGCTCGACCTGTTCCCCGCGCGGCTGGAAGGACTTGTCGACGTAGGCCTCCAGCGTGGGCACGCCGGCGCTTCCGAGCAGCGCCGTAATCTCCTCCTCCGAGCGCATCACGCGCAGGCGCCGCACCAGCTCCTTCCTGAACGCCGGCGTATAGATGTCGGCCCGCGCCGTGCTCCTCGAGCCGTCGAGCGGCGCGAGGAAGACCAGGGCGTCGTAGGCGTCGGCCATGGTCTGTCCGGCCTGCGCATCCATCATGTGGTTGCCCACATAAGCCGCCTTTCCGAAGGGCGTGCCCTGCAGGTCGAAGGCGAGCGGGCGGTAACCGGCGGCCTGGTGGGCGCAGTCCCAGGCGCCGTCTTCCATGCGGATCCAGCGCACCGAGGCGCGCTCCAGGCCTTCGCGGGTGCTCGCGCCAGCGGGGACCGTGCGCGGCTTGAGTTCCAGTGCCGCATGGTGAAAACGCACGGCATAGCTCTTGCCGGGGTGGTTCTGCTGGAAAAAGGTTCCGGCGTTCCAGTAAAGCCGACCTTGGGCATTGCGAACGCCCTTGTAGCTGTGCCGAGTATTGGTCAGCAGGATGCCCTTTTCCTTCTCCTTGAACCAGCCCAGCTGGCTCGCCGTGACGGCGTACATATGGTAATCGCGCGCCTCGCCCGAGACCATGCTCAGTTCCCAGTCGCGTCTGGTCTGCATGAGCGGCCAGTAGGAGGGCTGGTCGGTGCCGATCACGCGCAGGCGCTTGTCGACCGGGAGCGTGCGGTTCACCTCGCGCACTGCGCGCAGCAGGTCGATATAGGTCTGGTAGGCCCAGCCCAGGTCGCCGGCCGATTGCAGGGCCGGATACAGGAGGGTGGGGTCGTCGACCGGGCTGTCCAGATAGGCGTCGATCGCCGGCTGGAAGTTAACCGGCAAGACTTCGATGAAGATGTTGCGCACCTGGCCATGGAAGGCGGGATGCTGTACCAGCTCGATATAGAAACGCCAGGGCTCGACCGCCGTGTGCATGGCGTCGTCGAAGATCAACAGCTCGTGCGTCCTGAACTTGTCGAGCACGAAATCGACTGGCGCGGAGGCCCGCGCCATCACGGCGGCATGGGTCGCCAGGGTGGGCTGTGCGGCGGGGAGGCTGGCGCTGAACAGTGCGAGGAGAAGGGGGAGCAGGCGGTGTACGTGCATGAAAGAGGGGCTAACCGAAGAAAATAGTGCGGGC
This sequence comes from Massilia phyllostachyos, assembly GCF_021044825.1. GTDB lineage: Bacteria > Pseudomonadota > Gammaproteobacteria > Burkholderiales > Burkholderiaceae_D > Telluria > Telluria phyllostachyos. The sequence continues at coordinate 307,109 of NZ_JAJNOC010000003.1, forward strand.
TTTGAGCTTGCCGGCCACCTGCGTACGCCACAAGCCCCCAAAATGGGGTATTTTTACATCTGCGACAACGTTGTCCTGGCCGTATCCAGCCTGGCAGGTCAGCAGGCGGTTTCCTCCTCCTGCTGTTGTCTTGCATCAATAGAATCTCGCCTCTAAGTTCCCGTTTGACATTTCAACCTCAGTAGATAATAGTACGAGCGTTCGGATTTTTTCGATTCAGGGGCAGCTATCACTACTTCAGCCAAATTCATGCGCAAGGGCGAACTCACGCGGGCGGCGATTCTCGACGTGGCGCTCGAGCTGTCCAGCCGCGACGGCCTGGAAGGCCTGACCATCGGCCTCCTGGCCGACCGGATGAACATGTCCAAGTCCGGCGTGTTCGCCCACTTCGGTTCGCGCGAAGACCTGCAGCTGGAAGTGGTCAAGCTGTACCACCACCGCTTCGAGCAGGAAGTGTTCTTCCCGAGCGTGCGCGAGCAGCGCGGCCTGCCGCGCCTGCAGTCGATGTTCGACCGCTGGCTTGCCCGCGTGTCGGTCGAGATCGCGTCCGGCTGCATCTATATCAGCGGCGCCGTCGAGTACGACGACCGTCCGGGCCCGATCCGCGAGGAGCTGGTCAAGATGGTGCAGGCCTGGCAGGGCGCCCTGCAGCGCAGCGCGCGCCAGGCGATCGAGGTCGGCCACCTGCGGCCTGATGCCGACGCCGAGCAGCTGGTGTACGAGATGTACGGGCTGATCCTGGCCCTGCACCACGACGCGCGCTTCCTGCGCATGCCCGGGTCGGTCGACCGGGCGCGCCGCGGCTTCGAGCGGCTGATCGAAAACTATCGCAATCCATCCACGCCGGCGCAATAAAGCACCGCCAGTCCAGCTAATTACACTTTTACCTTCGTTCAGGAGAAAACCATGGGTCAGTACGTCGCGCCAATCCGGGATATGCAGTTCGTTCTGCACGAATTCCTCAACGTCAGCGAAGAGTTCAAGAACCTGCCTGCCTACCAGGAAATCGACGCCGACATCATCAACCAGGTGCTGGAAGAAGGCGCGAAGTTCACCCAGGAAGTGCTGTTCCCGCTGAACCACTCGGGCGACCGCGAAGGCTGCTCCTTCGACGCGTCCACCAAGGCCGTGACCACCCCGAAGGGTTTCAAGGAAGCGTATAAACAGTATGTCGAAGGCGGCTGGGCCGCGCTGGCGTGCGATCCGGAATACGGCGGCCAGGGCCTGCCGGTCTCGCTGAACAATTCGTTCTACGAGATGCTGAATTCGTCGAACCAGGCATGGACCATGTACCCGGGCCTGTCGCACGGCGCCTACGAGTGCCTGAAGGAGCACGGCACCGACGAGCAGAAGAAGCTGTACCTGCCGAAGCTGGTCTCGGGCGAGTGGACCGGCACCATGTGCCTGACCGAAGCGCACTGCGGCACCGACCTGGGCCTGCTGCGCTCGAAAGCCGAACCGCAGGCCGACGGCACCTACGCCATCAGCGGCTCGAAGATCTTCATCTCGGCCGGCGAACACGATATGGCCGAGAACATCGTCCACCTGGTGCTGGCGCGCCTGCCGGATGCGCCGGAAGGCTCGAAGGGCATCTCGCTGTTCCTGGTCCCGAAATTCAAGGTCAATGCCGACGGTTCGCTGGGCGAGCGTAACGGCATCGCCTGCGGCGCCATCGAAGAAAAGATGGGCATCCACGGCAACGCCACCTGCCAGATGAACCTGGACGGCGCCATCGGCACCCTGATCGGCCAGCCGCACAAGGGCCTGCAGGCGATGTTCGTGTTCATGAACGCCGCCCGCCTGGGCGTCGGCATGCAGTCGCTCGGCCTGACCGAAGTCGCTTACCAGAACGCGCTGGTGTATGCGAAGGACCGCATCCAGATGCGTAGCCTGTCGGGCCCGAAAGCCCCGGACAAGCCGGCCGACCCGATCATCGTGCACCCGGACGTGCGCCGCATGCTGCTGACCGCCAAAGCCTTCGCGGAAGGCGCGCGCGCGCTGACTTCGTACGTCGCGCTGCAGATCGACCGTGAGCTGAACCACCCGGACGAGGAAGTGCGCAAGGAAGCCGCCGGCGAAGTCGCTCTCCTGACCCCGATCGTCAAGGCCTTCATCACCGACAACGGCTGGATCGCGACCTCGGAAGCGATGCAGGTCTACGGCGGCCACGGCTACATCAGCGAGTGGGGCATGGAACAGTATGTGCGCGACGCCCGCATCAACATGATCTACGAAGGCACCAACACCGTGCAGTCGCTCGACCTGCTGGGCCGGAAGATCCTGATGGACAACGGCGCCAAGCTGCGCGCCTTCGGCGAGAAGATCAAGGCCTTCGTGGAAGAGAACGGCCTGGACGAGTCGATGTCGGAATTCGTGACCCCGCTGGGCGAGCTCGGTGAAAAGGTCACCAAGCTGACCATGGAAATCGGCATGAAGGCCTTCCAGAACCAGGACGAAGTCGGCGCTGCCGCCGTGCCATACCTGCGCGTCGTCGGCCACCTGGTGTTCAGCTACTTCTTCGCGCAGATGGCGAAGATCGCGCTGGCCAAGCAGGATTCGGATGACAAGTTCTACGCGGCCAAGCTGCACACGGCGCGTTTCTACTTCGCCCGCCTGTATCCGGAAACCGCGATGCTGATTCGCCAGGCGCGTTCGGGTGCATCGAACCTGCTGGCGATGGACGCGGATCTGTTCTAACCACCTCATCACGCATACCGTCGTACCGGCGAAGGCCGGTACCCAAGTTCGCGGCTAAGCACCAAACTTGGGTTCCGGCCTGCGCCGGAACGACGAGCTAACTCTTAGGAAGACTTACATGTCCAATTTCATCGTCAAGAAAGTCGCCGTGCTGGGCGCCGGCGTGATGGGGGCGCAGATTGCTGCGCACTGCGTGAACGCGAAAGTGCCGGTCGTGCTGTTCGACCTGCCCGCCAAGGAAGGTGCTAAAAACGGCATCGTCCTGCGCGCCATCGAGAACCTGAAAAAACTGTCGCCGGCCCCGCTGGGCAACAAGGATGACGCGGCCCTGATCGAAGTCGCCAACTACGAGGACAACCTCGACGTGCTGGCGGGCTGCGACCTGATCATCGAAGCCATCGCCGAGCGCATGGACTGGAAACACGACCTGTACAAGAAGGTCGCCCCGCACATCGCCCCGAACGCGATCTTCGCCTCCAACACCTCGGGCCTGTCGATCAACAAGCTGGCCGAAGGTTTCGACGAAGAACTCAAGGCGCGTTTCTGCGGCGTCCACTTCTTCAACCCGCCGCGCTACATGCACCTGGTCGAACTGATCCCGACCACCAGCACCCGTCCGGAAATCCTGGACCAGCTGGAAACCTTCCTGACCTCGACCCTGGGCAAGGGCGTGGTGCGTGCGAAAGACACCCCGAACTTCATCGCCAACCGCGTCGGCATCTTCGGCATGCTGGCCACCATCCATGAAGCCGAGAAGTTCGGCCTCTCCGTGGACGTGGTCGACGACCTGACCGGCGCCAAGCTCGGCCGCGCGAAATCGGGCACCTTCCGCACCGCCGACGTCGTGGGCCTGGACACCATGGGCCACGTGATCAAGACCATGCAGGACACCCTGCAGGACGACCCGTTCTTCAGCCTGTACAAGACCCCGGACGTGCTGGCCAGGCTGATCGAGAAGGGCGCGCTGGGCCAGAAGACCGGCGCCGGCTTCTACAAGAAGGTCGGCAAGGAGATCCAGCGCCTCGACTTCGCCACCGGCGAATACGTCGCGGGCGGCGCGAAAGCTGCCGACATCGTCGGCCGCATCCTGAAAGAGAAGGACCCGGTCAAGAAGTTCAAGGCCATGCGCGAATCGACCAACCCGCAGGCGCAGTTCCTGTGGGCGATCTTCCGCGACGCCTTCCACTACATCGCCTTCCACCTCGACAGCATCGCCGACAACGCGCGCGACGTCGACTTCGCGATGCGCTGGGGCTTCGGCTGGAGCGTCGGTCCCTTCGAGACCTGGCAGTCGGCCGGCTGGAAGCAGATCGCCGAATGGGTCAAGGAAGACATCGACGCCGGCAAGGCGCTGACCAACGCACCGCTCCCAAGCTGGGTATTCGAAGGCCAGGTCGCGGAGAAGGGCGTGCACACCGCGGAAGGCTCGTACTCGGCCTCGAAGAACGCCTACGTCCCTGCGTCCGACCTGCCGGTCTACAAGCGCCAGCAGTTCCGCGCCCCGGTCCTGGGTTCGACCAGCATCGATCCGAAGACCTTCGGCACCACCGTGTTCGAGGACGACTCGGTGCGCCTGTGGCACGCGGACGACGAAGTGCTGGTCATCTCGCTCAAGACCAAGATGCACGTCATCGGCGAAGGCGTGGTGAAGGGCCTGCAGCGCGGCATGGAAGAGGCGGAGAAGGGCTACAAGGGCCTGGTGATCTGGAATACCGACGCGGCCGAAGGCGGCGCCTTCTCGGCCGGCGCCGACCTGCAGTCGGCCCTGCCGGCCTTCATGATGGGCGGCGCCAAGGCGATGGAACCGATGGTGCGCCAGCTGCAGGACGTGTTCATGCAGATGAAGTACTCGAACATCCCGGTGGTCGCCGCGGTCGCGGGCCTGGCGCTGGGCGGTGGTTGCGAGATGGCGCTGCATGCGTCGAAGCGTGTCGCCTCGATCGAGTCCTACATCGGCCTGGTCGAAGTCGGCGTCGGCCTGGTGCCGGCCGGCGGCGGCCTGAAAGAGGCGGCCGTGCGCGCCTTCACGGAAGCGAAGGGCAACGACATCCTGCAATTCCTGAAGACCGGCTTCACCAACGCGGCCACCGCGCAGGTGTCGAAATCAGCCCTGGAAGCCAAGGCCATGGGTTACCTGAAGGAAGACGACGTCATCGTCTTCAACCCCTACGAACTGCTGCACGTGGCGAAGACCACCGCGCGCGCCATGTTCGACGCCGGCTACCGCGCGCCGGCACGCCGCAACGTGACCGTCACCGGCCGCTACGGCTGGGCGACGATCCGCGGCCAGCTGGTCAACATGCGTGACGGCGGCTTCATCTCGGCCTACGACTACCACCTGGGCGACACCATCGCCGAGATCGTGACCGGCGGCGACATCGACCAGGGCAGCGTCGTGTCCGAGCAGTGGCTGCTCGACATGGAGCGCAAGGCCTTCATCGCGCTGCTGGCCAATCCGAAGACCCAGGAACGCATCATGGGCATGATGCAGAACGGTAAGCCGGTCCGTAACTAAGCGACGACAGAACAGGACGACAAATCATGAGCAAACAACTTCAAGACGCATACATCGTCGCGGCGACCCGCACCCCGATCGGCAAGGCGCCGCGCGGCTTCTTCAACAAGACCCGCCCGGACGACCTGCTGGTGCACGCGATCCGCGGCGCCATGGCCGCCGTGCCGAACCTGGACCCGGCCCTGATCGTCGACGCCATCGTCGGCTGCTCCTTCCCGGAAGCCGAGCAGGGCTTCAACGTGGCGCGTAACGCCGTGGTGCTGGCAGGCCTGCCGAACACCGTCGGCGGCGTCACCGTCAACCGCTACTGCGCCTCGGGCATCACCGCCCTGGCAATGGCGGCCGACCGCATCCGCGTGGGCGAAGCCGACGTGATGATCGCCGGCGGCGTCGAATCGATGTCGATGGTCCCGATGATGGGCCACCACCCGTCGATCAATATGGAGACCTTCAAGGACGAGAACGTGGGCCTGGCCTATGGCATGGGCCTGACCGCCGAGAAGGTGGCCGAGCAATGGAAGATCTCGCGCGAAGACCAGGACGCCTTTGGCCTGGAATCGCACCGCCGCGCCATCGCCGCCCAGCAGGCCGGCTACTTCAAGGACGAGATCACCCCGGTGGAGATCGTCACCCGCACGCCGAACCTGGCGACCGGCGAGATCACCGTGAAGCGCCGCACCGTCGACCTCGACGAAGGCCCGCGCGCCGACGCCTCGATGGAAGGCATGGCCAAGCTCAAGCCCGTGTTCGCCGCCAAGGGCTCGGTGACCGCCGCGACCTCCTCGCAGATGTCGGACGGCGCCGGCGCGCTGATCGTCGTCAGCGAGAAGATCCTGAAGGAGCACAACCTGACCCCACTGGCCAAGTTCTCCTCCTTCGCCGTGCGCGGCGTGCCGCCGGAGATCATGGGCATCGGCCCGAAGGTCGCCATCCCTGCCGCACTGGCCGCCGCCGGCATCACCCAGGACCAGCTGGACTGGATCGAGCTGAACGAAGCCTTCGCCGCCCAGGCGCTGGCCGTGATCCGCGACCTGGGTCTGGATACCTCGAAGGTCAACCCGATGGGCGGCGCGATCGCCCTCGGCCACCCGCTGGGCGCGACCGGCGCCATCCGCGCCGCGACCGTCGTGCACGCACTGCGCCGCAACAACCTGAAGTACGGCATGGTGACGATGTGCGTCGGCGCCGGCATGGGCGCTGCAGGCATCATCGAGCGCGTCTAAGTACCAGGAAGTACATCACCGCGTGGGCGGGAGGATCGCTTGCCCTCGTAGGGTGGGCGGTCCCCCGCCCACGCGTCCAACCAGCCTCACAAAAATACGGGAGACTCCTGAACCATGGACATGCTGATCACCAAGGCCGCCGGCCTGCTTACCATCGAATTCAACCGCCTCGAGCGCAAGAACGCCATCACCGCCGCGATGTACCAGTCGATGGCCGACGCCCTGCTGGACGCCGAACAGGACACATCCGTCCGCGCCATCCTCATCGCCGGCAAACCCGAGATCTTCACCGCCGGGAACGACCTCGACGACTTCATGAAGAACTCGGCTCCCGGCGTCGCGGTCGAAAACCGCCCGGTCTACCAGTTCATGCGCGCCCTGCACGGCTCGACCAAGCCGGTCATCGCCGCAGTCGCCGGCGCCGCCATCGGCATCGGCACCACCATGCTGATGCACTGCGACCTGGTCTATGCCGCCGACAATGCGAAATTCTCGATGCCCTTCACCCAGCTCGGCCTGTGCCCGGAATTCGGCTCATCGCTGCTGCTGACGCAATCGGCCGGCTACCCGCGCGCCGCCGAGAAGCTGCTGCTGGGCGAAGCCTTCGGCGCCCAGGAAGCCTTCGACATGGGTCTGCTCACGAAAGTGCTGCCGGCCGCGGAACTGCGCGCCTTCGCCGAGCAGCAGGCCGCCAAGCTGGTCGCACTGCCGGCCGCCTCGATCCGCACCACCAAGGCGCTGATGAAGCGCCCGCGCGTCAAAGACATCGAGTCCGCCATCGCCGCCGAGAACGAACGCTTCGCCGCCATGCTGCTGGCGCCGGAAGCGAAGGAAGCGTTCACCGCTTTCTTCGAGAAGCGCAAACCCGACTTCTCGAAGTTCGACTGATGAAGCGGGTCCTTGCAATGGCGATGCTGTGCTGCTGCGCGCTGCCGGCCATGGCGGCGGACCCGTGGTGCAGCGCGCGCGCCACGCCCGCGCTCACTTTCGAGTGGCAGAGCGCGAACAAGGCCGAACCATCAAGTGGCCGGGTGCTGGTCAAGAACGCATTCGGCAAGACCGTGCAGGTGCTCGACAAGCTGGAGAATTACTACGGCAGCAGCGAATCCCTGCGCACCGAAACCGACTTCAATAACGACGGCTGCCGGGATCTGGTGGTGACGAACAGCGTGGCCGGCATCGGCAACGAGAGCAATTCGGTGTTCCTCTATCAGCCGGCGACCAGGCGCTTCGTGCTGAACGAGGCGCTGTCGGAAATCGGCGGGCTGGAGCTCGACCGCGACGACAAGAACTGCGTCACCAGTTTCTGGAAGGGCGGCGCCGCGGACATGTACACGGCACGCCATTGCTGGAGCAAGGGCAAGCTCCTCCTGCAACGCGAATACCAGGTCTCGCCGCGCTATAAGGAGGACGGCGAGGTGCAGTGCTACGAGCACGTGGAGACCGAGTACCGTGGCGGCAGGAAGCGCACCAAGACCGACTGCACCACGGAGTTCTGAGCCTGCGATGCTACAGTGGGCATTTGCTCCGCTTTCCTGCACATGCCACGACTACTGCAACGCCCTTACATCTGGTGCCTGGCTAGCCTGCTGCTGGCTGCGGCAGCCGCCCAGTGCTGGCCCTCGTTGGCGACAAGGACCGGGTGGTGGCGGTCGATACCTTCATCCCCGCGTTGAAGGCGGCCTTGGGCGCCAGTCCGCATGCCGAGGTCCGGCGCCTGCCGGACCTGAACCACTTCTTCCAGACCGCGGGCAGCGGCGAGTTCTCCGAAGTGGAAGGGATCGCCGAGACGATGTCTTCGCGCGCTGGAGCTCATCGGAGCGTGGACGCGGGCACGGGCCACGCGATAGCGCATATCCGCTTCCGTGCGGACCTCATCCGTGCATCGGTGCTAGCATGCTTTTTATGCAACTAAACACCGATTCCCTGCGCGAACTGGCCGGCCTCGAACCTGCCGCCGCATTGCACCAGCTGATCGCGGCCGGCGCCGACCGCCTGCCGCTGCCGGGCCACGGCGCAACTTTGGAGCGCTGGCGCTTGCTCGCCGCCGTCGGCGCGCATGACCTGAGCCTGGCCAAGCTGTTCGAGGGCCACACCGACGCGCTGGCGATCCTGCATGAAGCCGGCGCGCCGCGCGATGAAGCGGGATCGGCCTGGGGCACCTGGTGCGCCGAACCGCCCGATGCGCGCCTGCAGCTGGACCGCACGGGCAACGGCGGCTTCGTGCTGAACGGCCGCAAGGCCTGGTGTTCCGGCGCGCAAAGCGTCACGCATGCGGTAGTCAGCTGCTGGAACGCTGCAGGGGAGGCGATGCTGGTCGCCGTCGATCTGCGCCAGCCCGGCGTTTCGATGAGCGACGCCACGTGGCAGGCGGTCGGCATGCGCGGCTCCGCCAGCATCGACGTGCACTTCGACGGCGTCGCCGCCCAGCCACTGGGCGGCCCCGGCTTCTATGTGCAGCGCGCCGGCTTCTGGCACGGCGGCGCGGGCGTTGCCGCCTGCTGGTTCGGCGCGGCCACGGCGCTGGCGGAGGCGCTGGCGCAGGCCATGCGTGCGCGGCAGGATGCGCACCGGCTGGCGCAGCTCGGCGAGGTGACGGTCGCCCTGCAGGGCAGCGCCGCCCTGATGCGCGAGACCGCCGCCGCGATCGACCGCGCACCCGATGCGGATGCGATGGCGGCGGCGCTGTCGGTGCGCCTGAGCGTGGATGCGGCGTGCGGCGCGGTGCTCGCCGCGGTCGGCCGCGCGCTCGGCCCCGGACCGATGTGCAAGGATGCCGACATGGCGCGCCGCTTTGCCGACCTGCCGGTGTTCATCCGCCAGAGCCATGCCGAACGCGATCTCGAAACGCTGGGCCGGCTGGTGGCGCAAGGGGAAGGGCGGCCATGGATGCTGTAGCGCGCGACCGCTTCATCCGCGGCGACGGCACCGCCGCCGATGCCTGGCGCGGCAGCGCCGCCCTGGCCGGCGTGGCCGATGCCGGCGCTGCCGATCTGGCGCCGCCCGGCGCGCGCCTGGTGGTGGTGGCGCCGCATCCCGACGACGAGATCCTGGCCTGCGGCGGCCTGCTGCAGCTGCTGGCGGACCGTCCAAGCCTGCTGGTCGCGGTCACCGACGGCGAAGCCAGCCACCCCGGATCGCTGGAGTGGCCGGTGGAGCGGCTGCGCGCCATGCGTCCCGGCGAAACCGAAGCGGCGCTGGCCTGCCTCGGCGTCGCGCCAAGCGTCCTTCGTCTCGGGATACCCGACGGCGGCGTGACGGCGCGCGAGGCCGAGCTGGCGGATCGGCTGGCGCAGCTGCTGGCGCCCAGCGACGTGGTGCTCACCACCTGGCGCTACGACGGCCATCCCGACCACGAGGCGACCGCGCGCGCCTGCCTGGCGGCGGCGCGCGCTTGCGGCGCGCGCACCCTGGAAGCCCCGGTCTGGGGCTGGCACTGGAGCGCGCCGGACGACGGCGCGATGCCGCTCGCGCATGCGCGCAGGCTGGCGCTGCCGGAAGCCGTCCTGGCGAGGAAGCGCGCCGCCATGGCCTGTTTCGCGAGCCAGGTGCTGCCGGACGTCAGCCGCGGCGCGGCGCCGATCGTGCCGCCGCAGGCGCTGGAGCGCGTCCTCACCCCTTTCGAACTGTTCTTCCATGACCCTGCACGCCCATTTTGAAGCCCTGTACGCGGCCGACGAGGACCCGTGGGCGGTGCGCGCCGCCTGGTACGAGCGGCGCAAGCGCGCGCTGCTGCTCGCCAGCCTGGGCAAGGAACGCTACCGCAGCGCCTTCGAGCCGGGCTGCGGCAACGGCGAGATGAGCGCGCAGCTGGCGCAGCGCTGCGAACGGCTGCTGGCCTGCGATGGCGCCGCCAGCGCGGTGGCCGCCGCCCGGCGTCATCTGCACGCAGCGGGCGTGAATAAGTTCCGCATCGAGCAGCGCAGCTTGCCCGCGCAATGGCCGCGCGACAAACGCTTCGACCTGGTCGTCATCAGCGAACTGGCGTATTACTTCGAGGCCGACGTCCTTGAGGACATGCTGGTGCGCGCCTGCGCCATGCTGGACGCGGGCGGCGAACTCGCGCTGTGCCACTACCTGCACGATTTCGACGACCGCGTGACGGGCACCGAAGCGGCGCATGCGCTGATTGCCCGCCTGCCCGGCATGACGCGCGCCGTGCACCACCTCGACCAGGACTTCCTGCTCGAGGTCTGGCGGAAGGAGGCGCCATGATCGGCGTCGCGATCCCCGCCCACAACGAGGAAGCCTTTCTCGGCGCCTGCCTGGACGCGCTGCTGGCCGCCGCCCGCGATCCCGCGCTGGACGGCGAGGCGGTGACGGTGCTGGTGGTGCTGGACGCCTGCACCGACGGTTCGGCGCAAGTGGTGCAGGATTGCCTGCCACGGTTCGCGGCCGTTGGCGTGGCGCTCGACTGCATCGAGGTGGACGAACGCCGCGTCGGCGCCGCGCGCGCCGCCGGCGCCCGGCATCTGCTGGATGCGGGCGCGCGCTGGCTCGCCTTTACCGATGCCGACACGCGCGTCGCGCCCGGCTGGCTGGCCGCGCAGCTGGCGCTGAACGCCGACGTGGTGTGCGGTTCGGTGGCGGTCGACGACTGGTCGCCGCACGGACAGACGGCCGAAGCGCTGCGCGCCCACTTCGACGGCTTCTACCAGGACCGCGACGGACACCGCCACATCCACGGCGCCAATCTCGGCGTCAGCGCGGCCGCCTACCGGGCCGCCGGCGGCTTCGAGGCAGTGCCCTGCCACGAGGACGTGCTGCTGGTCCGGGCGCTGGAGGGGATCGGCGCGCGCTTCGCCTGGAGCGCGCGGCCGCGCGTGTTCACCAGTGCGCGCGTGGATGCGCGGGCGCGCGACGGTTTCGGCGATACGCTGTTGCGGATGCTGGACAACGCGTCATGAACACAGCGCCAGGAGCAGCTCGAGGCAATCCGCCATCGCCTCCTGGCTCTTCAAACGAAAGCGCGCCGCGCTCGGTCCCTCGCTGCCCACCTTGACCGTCACCCAGCCAGGTGGCGCCTGGCGGAACACGATCTCGTCGTTCTCGTCGTCGCCGGCGAAGAACACGGGCGCGCCGTCCGCCAGCTCGCGCAGCGCGCGGAACTTGTCCCAGGAACCCGCCGGCAGCAGGTTCAGCACGCATTTGCCGGGCACGATGGCAGGTAGAGGATGCAGCGCGGCCGATGCCGCGAGCAGGCGCGCCCGAGCGCTTTCCGGCTCTGGCGCCAGGCGGTAGTGCAGCGACAGCGTATAGCGCTTGTCTTCCAGCAGGATGCCGGCGCCGGTCAGCGCGTCCGTGCCCGCGAGCTGGGCCAGCCACCCGGCGCAGATGGCCGCCTGTTCGGCCTGGCGCGCCGGATCGGCGCCGGGCATGCCTTCGGCGCCGTGGTTGCCGATCACCCAGCGCGGCGTGCCGGCCAGGCGCGCGCGCACGTCGGCGACGCCGCGCCCGGTGACCACCGCCACCGGCAGGCGCCGCGCGAGTGCGGCGAATGCGCCGGCGGTGCGCGCCTCCATCGCCACTTCGCCGGGCGTGGGCCGGATCGGCGCCAGGGTGCCGTCGAAATCGAAGCCGAAGATGGCGGGCACGCCGCGCAAGCGCGCCAGCGCCGCGCGGCCCTCCTGCGAAAACAGCGCGCTCATGCCGCCACCGCGGTTGCGGGGACGGCCGCCTGGGCCGCCATGCCGTCTTCCAGTAGCCGCGCGGCCCAGCGGAACACGGTGTGCTCGCGCACCACGGCGCGCATGGCCGCCATGCGCGCTCCTTGCTCGCCGGGCGGCATGGCCAGCGCGGCGCCGATCGCCTCGGACAGCGCCGCGATGTCGCGCGGGTCGACCGGCAGCGCCTGCGCCAGTTCGGCGCTGGCGCCGGCCCAGCGGCTCAGCACCAGCACCCCGCGCAGGTCGGCGCGCGCCGCGACGAATTCCTTGGCCACCAGGTTCATGCCGTCCTGCAGGCTGGTGACGAGGCAGGCGTCGCAGGCGCGGTAGCAGTCCGCCACGCCGGCCGCATCGAGGCCGCCGGTGTGCAGCAGCACCGGAAGGTAGCCGGCGCGGCCGAAGCGGCGGTTGATGCGGCCCGCCAGCACGCGCACGGTGCGGTCGAGCCGGCGGTAGGGGGCGAGCGCCGTCCGGCCCGGCGCAGCGACCTGCAGCAGGGCGACCCGGCCGGCCTGGTCCGGGTTCTGCTGGAGGAACAGCGCGAAGGCGCGCAGCCGTTCGACGATGCCCTTGGTGTAGTCCATGCGGTCGACGCCGAGCAGCAGGCGCACGCCCGGCGCCACCTTGAAGCGGTTGCGGATGCGCGTGTGCGCCGCTGCCACGGCATCCGGCTCCTGTACCGGCCAGGCGATCGAGATCGGATAGGCGCGCGCCACGGCGCCGCCCGGCGGCTCGTTCATGCCGGCGCGCGCCGCGTCGAGGCGCGCCAGGTCGCCGGCGGTCTGCACCCCGAGCACGGTGCTGGCCAGCAGGCCGCGCATCAGTTCCGCACGCCAGGGGAAGCGCGCCAGCGTGCGTGCTTCGGGGAAGGGAATGTGCCAGAAGGTGAGGATGACGGCGTCCGGCAGGCGCGCGCGCACCATGGCCGGCACCAGCGCCAGGTGGTAGTCCTGGACCAGCACCACCGGCCGCTCGCTGCGCGCCTCGGCCACCACGGCGTCGGCGAAGCGTTGGTTGACCCGGCGGTAGCAGGCCCAGTCGGCCTCGCGCAGCCTCGGTTCGACGCCGGCGCGGTGGCACAGCGGCCACAGGGCGCCATTGGCCAGGCCGTCGTAGTAGCCGGCCACCTCGGCGTCCGACAGCCACAGGCGGCGCAGGCGGTAGGACCCCGGCAGGTGGTGCGCCAGCACGTGGCCGCGCGCGTCGCAGGTGGCGCGGTCGGCGCTGCCGCTGCCGTGCGCGATCCAGCAGCCGCCCTGGCCCGCCAACACCGCTTCCAGCGCCGTCACCAGGCCGCCGGCGGGACGTTCGCCGACGATGCCGTCTGGCGTGGCGCGGTGGATCCAGGGCGCGCGGTTCGAGACGACGATGATGTCCTCGCCGCAGTCGAGGCGCGCGAGCAGGCGCGCCAGGTCGGCCGCATTGCGCACGCCGGCGGCGTTTGAGAGCATCGGGTCGGCCATGCCTTCTTCCTCTCGCTATTTCTCGGAACGAAAGAAGCAAGGTAGTACGGATGAGTTCACATAACTGTTCGCCGCTTCACTTAGGCGTAGCGCCGACACGCGCCAGCGGGTCCCTCGCGGTTCATGCCGTTGCCATTGCTTCGGCGTCCGCGCCGGCCGGGATGGAGAGCGGCGTGCCCGGATCGGTCGCGGCGCGCCAGACCGCCTCGGCCACGTCGAGCGCATGCGTGACCGGCCCGTCGCCGCGCCGGCCGGCGAACACGCCGTCGAGGAAGCCGGCATAGGCTTGCGGCGCCGCGTCCTGCATGCGCGCCTGCGCGGTGCGGCCGAACGACGTTTCCGGCGAGCGGCCCGGCAGCACCAGGTGCGCGCGCACGCCGATGGCTTGCAGCTCGAGCGCCAGCGACGCGGTCCAGGCATTCAGCGCCGCCTTGCTCGCCGTGTAGGCGGCCAGCAGCGGCAGCGGCCCGTAGGTGGTGGCGGACGAGACGTTGACGATCACGCCGGCGCCGCGTTCCCTGAACCCGGGCAGCACGGCCTGCGTGACGGCCATGGCGCCCAGCAGGTTGGTGTCGAACACCTCGCGCAGGGTCGCCATCGGCGTCGACTCGAACACGCCCATCAGGCCGATGCCGGCATTGTTGACCAGGACGTCGACCGGGCCGCTTTCCACGGCCGCACGCTGGATGCTTTCGGGATCGAGCAGGTCGAGCGCGACGATGCGCAGCTTCGGTGACACCGGCAGCAGGTCGGGACGCGGGGTGCGCATGGTGGCGACGACGTCCCAGCCGCGTTCCAGGAAGTAGCTGGCGGTGGCGAGGCCGAATCCGGACGAGCAGCCGGTGATAAGGACGGTGGGCATGAGGGGCTCCTGATGTGGTGGGGATGGGAGCACTATAGGTCGCCGGCTCCGGACTGGATATAATCGAAAGTACACATTTCATTCGCGAGCGTCCGAACATGGTCGATCCTTTCGCCGAACTCGTCCTGTTGCTGCAGCCGGGCGCGCCGTATTCCAAGGTCGTCACCGGGGCGGGGCCCTGGCGCGTGCGCCGTTCCGAATACGGCCGGCCCTTCTACGGCGTGGTGCTGGAGGGCGGCTGCCGCCTCGCGGTCGACGGACACGAGACCATCGTCCTCGAGCAGGACGACTTCGTCCTGATTCCCTCGGCGCGCAACTTCACGATGTCGAGCCTGGGGCCGCCGCCGGAAGATGAAGTAGCGCCGCCCGTCATGCGCGACAACGAGATCCGGCACGGGATCCAGGATGGCCCGCCGGACGTCAGGATGCTGGTCGGTTACTGCAGCTTCGCCTCGTCCGACGCGGCGCTGCTGGTCTCGCTGCTGCCGCAACTGGTCCACGTGCGCGGCGACCGGCGTTTGTCCGTCATCGTGCAGCTGGTCGGCGACGAGTTCCGCGCGGCGCGGCCGGCGCGCGACATCCTGCTGGCCAAGCTGCTGGAAGTGCTGCTGATCGACGCCCTGCGCGCAGGCGCCCAGGGTGCGGCCTCGCCCGGCCTGCTGCGCGGCCTGGCCGACGAGCGCCTCGCCGCGGCGCTGCGCCGCCTGCACGAAGACCCGGCGCGGGCCTGGACCGTGGCAGCGCTGGCGCAGGAGGCGGCCCTGTCGCGCTCGACCTTCTTCGAACGCTTCAGCCGCGCGCTCGGGATGGCGCCGATGGCCTACCTGTTCGCGTGGCGCATGGCGCTGGCCGGCGACCTGCTGCGGCGCGGGCAGGGCGGCGTCGCCGAAGTGGCGGCGCGGGTCGGCTACGGCTCGGCCAGCGCCTTCAGCGTCGCTTTTACCCGCCATGCCGGCATGCCGCCGGCGCGCTATGCATCCAGCACTGGCTGAAACCCGGCCGGTCCTACGTGGCAGCACGGATCAACAGCCCGGCGACGCCCGTAGTAGACTGGCGGACGCTTCCAACCGGTTTCTCCCATGTCCACACCTTCCCCCGCCACGCCAGTCGCCGCCTCGCCATCCGGCACGGTGATGCAGATCCTGTTCTCCGTCGCCTTCGTCCACCTGCTCAACGACTGCGTGCAGGCCGTGCTGCCGGCGATCTACCCGCTGCTCAAGCAGGAATTCGCGCTCAGCTTCGCCCAGATCGGCCTGATCACCCTGACCTTCCAGTGCACGGCTTCCCTGCTGCAGCCGTGGATCGGCCTGGTCACCGACAAGCGCCCGATTCCCTTCCTGCTGCCGGCCGGGATGTGCATCACCCTGCTCGGCGTCGCGCTGCTGTCGATGGCGCACAGCTTCGCCATGCTGCTGCTGGCCGCCGGCATGATCGGCGTCGGCTCCTCGACCTTCCACCCGGAAGCCTCGCGCGTCGCGCGCCTGGCGTCGGGCGGACGCTTCGGCTTCGCCCAGTCGCTGTTCCAGGTCGGCGGCAACCTCGGCTCGGCCTTCGGGCCGCTGCTGGCGGCCGCCATCATCGTGGGCAGCGGGCAGGGACGCATCGCCTGGCTGATGGTGCTGGTGCTGCTGGCGGTCGCCGTGTTGATTGGCGTGAGCCGCTGGTACGCCGGCCACCTGAAAAAGGCCACCGGCAAGGTCGCCGTGCACGCCGGCCCCGGCCTGTCGCGCGGGCGGGTGCTGTGGGCGCTCACCGTGCTCGCCATGCTGGTGTTCTCGAAGTACATCTACATGGCCAGCCTGTCCAGCTACTACACCTTTTATCTCATCGAAAAATTCCACGTGTCGGTGGAGTCGGCCCAGGGCTACCTCTTCCTGTTCCTGGCGGCGGTGGCGGCCGGCACCTTCGCAGGCGGGCCGATCGGCGACCGCATCGGCAGGAAGCGCGTGATCTGGTTCTCGATCCTGGGCGCCGCGCCATTCACCCTGGCGCTGCCGTATGCGAGCCTGGGCTGGACCGCGGTGCTGTCGGTGATCATCGGCCTGGTGATGTCCTCGGCCTTCTCGGCCATCGTGGTGTTCGCGCAGGAGCTGGTGCCGAACAAGGTCGGCATGATCGCCGGCCTGTTCTTCGGCCTGATGTTCGGGATCAGCGGCATCGGCGCCGCGGCGATGGGCGCGATCGCGGACAGCACCGGCATCGAGCACGTGTACCGCATCGCGTCCTTTTTACCGCTGCTGGGCATCCTCGCGGTGCTGCTGCCGCGGACGGAGTCGGCGCGCGGCTAGCCTGCCTATAATGAGGCATGACCGCCATCTCGATCCGCTCCGCCACGCTCGACGACGCAGCCGCCATCTGCGCCATCTACAACCCCTATGTCGCGACCACCACCATCAGCTTCGAGGAAGACGCGGTGACCGGCAGCGACATGGCGCAGCGCATCGCGGACGTGGGCAAGGCCGGCCTGCCCTGGCTGGTCGCCGAATGCGAAGGGCGCCTGCTCGGCTATGCCTACGCCACCAGGTGGCGGGTCCGTCCCGCCTACCGCACCTCGGTCGAAAGCTCGGTCTACCTCGATGGCGATGCCGCCGGGCGCGGCGTCGGCACGCTGCTGTACCGCGCGCTGCTGGACGCCCTGCGCGGCCTGGACGTGCACATGGTGATCGGCGGGATCGCCCAGCCGAATCCCGCCAGCGTGGCGCTGCACGAGAAGCTGGGCTTTCGCAAGGTGGCCCACTTCAGCGAAGTGGGGCGCAAGTTCGGGGGCTGGGTCGACGTCGGCTACTGGGAACTGCGGCTCGCATAATCGGGCAGCGGCGAGGCCAGCGAGCAGCCGAGCAATACCAGCGCTAGCGTGCGCGGGCCGAACAGCACCTGGGGCAAGGTCCCGCGCACGGTGGCTGCCGGCCTGTCATCAGTCTGTCAAAAGCCTTCGATACCATTCGAAGCTTTGCCACTTCCCGCGATGGAAACGATGAAGGACTCCCCGATGGACACCAAGGCCGCGATCGCGGCGCTCGGCGCGCTGGCCCAGGACTCGCGGCTGGCGGCGTTCCGGCTGCTGGTGCGCGCCGGCAGCACGGGCATGGCGGCCAGCCGCATCGCCGAGACCCTCGACATGCCGGCGTCCTCGCTGTCCTTCCACCTGAAGGAACTGACCCACGCCGGCCTGATCGCGCCGCGCCAGGAAGGCCGCTTCCTGATCTACGCGGCGCAGGGCGGCACGATGCACGGCCTGCTGGCCTTCCTGTCCGAGCACTGCGCCGACTGACGGTGCAAGCCTGCGTGCTCAAGCGTGCGCGGCGGCGCGGACTTTCTTGTCACAATGCGCGATTGATTCCTTGTCGATCGCCTCGCGATGCCGTCACCCGCCTGCCTCCCTGCCGTCCTGCCTCCCAGCCGCATTCCGTCCGGCGCCTTGCCGTTGGCAGCGGTGATGCTCCTGTGTTACCCGCTCTCGATGATCCTGCCGCGCAGCTGGGGATGGGAAAACGGTCCGCTCGAAGTGGCGCAGGTGCTGGTCCTGCTGGTCGGCGCCGTGCTCGCCCTGCGCGCTTGGTGGCGCAACCGGCCGCTGCCGCTGGCGACATTGGCGCTGTGCGCCGCGCCCCTGTGGATCGTGCTGGCGGGGCGCGAGCTGAGCTGGGGCGCGGTGTTCGGGGCGCCGCTGGCGCTCACCGACCACGGTCCGGTGTTTTCCTCGCGCAACCTCTGGTACAAGCCGCTGGTGGCGCCGGCCATCGGCCTGCTGCTGGGTGCGGCGCTCGTGCATGCCTGCCGCTGGCGCCTCGACCGGCTGGCGCTGCGCCTGCTGCGCGAAGGTCACATCCCCTGGCTGGTGCTGGGCCTGGCCGTGCTGGCGGAAGCCGGCTCGAGCTGCGCCGAAGGCCATCTGCAATGTACGTTCGCATTGCGCCTGCCGTATGCGATGGTGTTCGAGGAATTGATCGAGCTGGCCGCCTATCTGTCGCTGCTCGCGGCCCAGGCCAGCCTGTTCCGGGAACGCGCGCCGGCGCCGCCAGCCATGGCGCAGCAAGCGGCGGGGGCGGCAAGGCCGCTGCCATGACGCCGGTGCGCGTACAGCTGAGCCGCAGAAAAGGCTGGAAGCTGCCGCCGGAGACGGTGTCGGTGGTGCGCCCCGGACGCTGGGGCAATCCCTTCTCGGTGGCGCCGGAGCTCGCGCCCGGCACACCGGTCGGCACGCGCTACACCGCCATGCCGACGGTGGCGGAGGCGGTGGCCGCCTACCGGCGCTGGATCATGGAAGACCCGGCCGGGCGCCGCATCGCCGAACAGGCGCGGCTGGAACTGCGCGGCAGGAACCTGGCCTGCTGGTGCCCGCTCGACGGCCCCTGCCACGCCGAGGTGCTGCTCGAGATCGCCAACCGCGCCGATTGAGACACTTCGTTTATTTGACGGCGACCACGCTGCCGATGCCCGACACCGACTTGCTCACCTTGCGCGGATTGCCGTAGTAGCTCAGGTTACCCATGCCCTGCACGCGGGCGTCCAGTTTCTCGCTGGCGTGGACCTTGACCGAGCCGATGCCCTCGAAGCTGACGTCGGCGTCGCGGGTGCGCAGGTCCTTGGTGTCGACTTCGCCCACGCCCTCGGCGTGCAGGTGCAGGGTGCGCACCTCGCCGTTGATCGCCAGGCGGCCGGCGCCGCGGTAGTCGACGTCGAAACGCTCGCCGCGCACATTGTTCAGGATGATCTGGCCGGCGCCTTCGCCGCTGAAGCGCTGCAGTTCCGGCAGGGTGACGATGACGCGGTCCTTGTTGCCGATATTGGCGCGCTTGCTTTCCTTGTAGCCGAGGCGCAGCTCGCCGCCGGACACTTCGCTGGTGACGCGGTCGATGAAGCGCGCGTCGCCCTCGACCCGCAGCGAGAAGGATTTACCGGCCTCGACCACCAGGCTGACCGGACCCTGGACCGTGATGCCCTTGAACGGGGTGACCTGGCGCATCTGCTCGTCGGCGTGGGCGGACAGCGAGGCGAGGGACAGGACGGCGGCGAGGATCAGGCGTTGCATGGTGGTCTCCGGTGAAGTGGTATGCATCCATTGTAGGGAGCTAGGCAAAGCCGGGGCGGCGTTTGCGACGGACTGCAAGAAAACGGGATTGGACGGTCGAGCGGGGCGCTGGCCGTCATTTCAATGCCCGCATGAAATGGACTTCGTGCGTGTCGATACGGGTGTTGTGCGGCGTTTGTAAAAAATAGCTGTGTGATCAACACAAATGGCCGCGCACGATTGCACGGATGCTAATATTGTCGAGGCGATAAGGCTATAATTTTCTCGTCACTTAGCCCACCAACGATCATGCACATCTCAACCGTTACCCTGCCTGAACTGAAGCTTGCCGGACTGCCGCTCGTCGGTCCGTCTTTGGCCCTGGAAACGGATATGCCGGAAGTCTGGAGCGACTTCCTGGCACGCGAACAGGAGCTGGGAGAAAGCAAGGACCTGCATTACGGCGTCAGCCTGCACGACAAGGACGGCATGCGCGTCGAATGCGTGGCCACCGAAGTCGCCGACCTGAACAACCTGCCGCCCGGGATGATCGGGATCCGCATCCCCGAGCGCCGCTACGCCATGCTGACCCACCGCGGGCCGATGGCGCGCGTCCAGGCCACCTACCTCACCGGCTACGCCGCCATCGAGCAGCTGGGCATGGTGCAGGACGAGGAGGGCTGGCGCCTGGAGCGCTACGACCGCCGCTACACGCCTACCCTGCACGATGGCGCGCGGCCGGACAATGCCTACGACATCTTGATCCCGCTGTTGTAAGCGGTTTGAAGCGCTGCGCGCAACGCGCAGCGTGATTGAATTGGTGCCGGTATATTTCCCGACCGCCGGCGCCGGTAGGGCGGCTTGCGCCGCCAGCGTCCCTTCCCAAGGAGCCATTGCATTCTGACCGGCAAATGTGACCGGCGTTTGACAGAATATGGCGTGCGCGCGGGGATTTGCAGCGTCAATATTCCTGCTGGCAATAAAAGAGCCGATAATGCCTGCTTCCCTTGAAGCCACACGGAGCAGGCAGTGCAACCTTCCCAAGATACTTCCGCCACCCAACCCGAAGACCCGGCGCGCCGCCGCGTGATGCAGGCCGCGGCCGCTGGCCTGTCGCTGGCCGTGCCCGGCCTGGCCGACGCCGCGCCGGCCAAGCCCGCCGCAGCGCCCAAGGCCGGTTCGCTGGACGCCAAGCTGCGCGCCCACGTGAAGAACGTGGTCGTGATCTACCTGGAAAACCGCAGCTTCAACAACCTGTTCGCCGACTTCCCCGGCCTGGCCGCACCGCTCTCCAGCCTGCCGCCGCAGGCTTACCAGCAAAAGGATCGCGACGGCTCGGTGCTCCCGAGCCTGCCGAAGATCTGGGGCGGCATGGTGCCGGGCCGCCAGAACCTGGGCGGCAAGGACTACATCATCAAGGAAGACGAGATCCAGGGCTTGCCGAATGCGCCGTGGAAACTGCGCGATGCAGAGGGCAAGCCGCTGCCGGAAGGGATCATCACGCGCGACCTGACCCACCAGTTCTATCACAACCAGATGCAGATCAACGGCGGCCGCAACGACGGCTTCGTGGCCTGGGGCGACTCCGGCGCGCTGGTGATGGGGCATTACGGCGAGACCAGCAAGAACCTGGGCCTGTGGCAGATCGCGCGCGAATTCACGCTGTGCGACAACTTCTTCATGGCGGCCTTCGGCGGCTCCTACCTGAACCACCAGTTCCTGATCAGCGGTCGCACCCCCGAGTATTTCAACGCGGCCTCGACGCCGGCGAAATCGAAGATCGCGGTGCTGGCCGACGGCCCCACCGGCACCCGCCTGGCGCTGGAGCCAGGTTCGCCCAGGTCGGCGCTGGAAGGCAAGCCGAAGTACGTGCACAACGGCGCGATGACGCCGGACGGCTACGCGGTCAACACCATGGCGCCGCCCTACCAGCCGACCTGGGTCAAGCCGGCGCCGGGCGGCGACCCGCTGCTGGCCGACCCGCAGGACCCGTCGACCCTGCCGCCGCAAACCTACAAGACCATCGGCGACCTGCTATCCGAAAAGGACGTGAGCTGGGCCTGGTACGGCGGCGGCTGGCAAGCCGCGCTGGACGGCCGCGGCGACGGCAGCCGGCCGAATTTCCAGTACCACCACCAGCCCTTCAATTACTTCAAGCAGTTCGCCCCCGGCACCAGGGCGCGCACCGAACACCTGCGCGACGGCGGCCTGGGCGACAGTCCGATCTCGAACCGCTTCATCGCCGACGCGGTGGCCGGCAAGCTGCCCGCGGTCAGTTTCTACAAGCCGCAGGGCAACCTCAACCTGCACGCCGGCTACTCGGACATCGAATCGGGCGACGCCCACGTGGCCAATGTGATCGAGCACCTGAAGAAATCGCCGCAATGGAAGGACATGGTGGTGGTGATCACGTTTGATGAGAACGGCGGCTGGTGGGACCACGTGGCGCCGCCCAAGGGCGACCGCTGGGGCCCGGGCTCGCGCATCCCGGCAATCATCGTCTCGCCGCACGCCAAGCGCGGCGCGGTCGACCACAACTTCTACGACACCACCTCGATCCTGCGCTTCATCACGCGCCTGCACGGCCTGCCGCTGCTGGAAGGCCTGGCGGCCCGCAACGCCGCTTTCGAAGCGCGCGGCGCACGCGGGCCGGGCGATCTGACCGCCGCCCTGCGCTTCCGCTGAACGGAAGAACTTCCCTGGGAGGCCAGTCCGCGGACTGGCCTTTTTTACGTCTGCGCATATCGAAAGTTGCTATACGGCTAACGTGCGCTGTCCCGCAAGGCGCGGCGATACACTCGACCACGCTCGACATGACGCGATGTCAGACAGGACAGGTGACGGCGCGTGGCATTGCCGAAGCGGCCGCCCCATACCATTCCAACAGGAGAAAAACCATGCAGAACAACCAGATCAAGAAACTGCTCGCGGTGAGCGCGTTTGCCGCCATGTTCAGCGCCTTCGGCGCCCAGGCCCAGACCGCCCAGTCGATGACGAACCAGAGCGCCACCAGCACCCAGAACATGACCGGCAAGACCGCCGCCGACGGCACCGTCAACAACACCAGCAGCCAGGGCATGGAAGACCGCAGCGCCCAGACCTCGGGCGCATCGGGCGCTAGCGGCCAGACCGGCTCTGGCATGGCCAAGGTGAGCGCGGCCGACAAGAAGGCGATCATGGACATGGCAATGGCCAATATGGCCGAGGTCGAGACCGGCAAGCTGGCCCTGAGCAAGAGCCAGAACGCCGAAGTGAAAGCCTTCGCCCAGCAGATGGTCGACGACCACGGCAAGGCCCTGGCCGACCTGCAGCCGCTGGCGCAGTCGAAGGGCGTGACCCTGCCGACCGAACTGGACGCCAAGCACAAGGCCATGTCGGCCAAGCTGGAAAAACTCAATGGCGACGCCTTCGACAAGGAATACATGAAGATGGCCGGCCTGAAGGACCACAAGGACACCCACGCCAAGCTGCAGAAGATCAGCAAGAGCGCCAAGGACGGCGACGTGAAGGCCGCGGCCGACAAGACCCTGCCGGTGGTCGAGCAGCACCTGAAGGCCGCGCAGCAGATGTCGTCGGCGAAGTCGGGCACCACTTCCGGCAAATAAGCCCCGGTTCGACTGAACCAGCAGCAAGGCGTGCGCCGGCGGGAGTCGCGTCCCGCCGGCGCACATGCGTTTCCGGCACAGCCGTTTGAGTACAGATAAGGGAGAAACCTATGCAGCAACAACACCGCAAACAATCGCTGCGCACGGCATTGCCGGCCGTCCTGATGGCCGCCGTCTTTGCCGCCGCGCCGGCCCATGCCGACAAGGGCCAGGCGGCTACGCCCGCCGCCACCCCGGGCGCCGCGCCCGCCGGCAAGGCGGCGCCGGCCAAGCTGGACCGGGCCGACCGCAAGGCGCTCGAAGACCTGGCGGAATCGAACCTGGCCGAGATCGCGGCCGCGCGCCTGGCCCTGGAGAAGAGCCAGAACGCCCAGGTGCGCGCCTACGCCCAGCGCATGATCGACGAGCACACCAAGGCCCACGCCGAGGTGCGCGCCCTGGCCCAGACCAAGGGCGTCGAGCTGCCGGCCGAGCCGAACCTCACCCACAAGGCCAAGAGCAAGATGCTGGAGGCGCTCAGCGGCGACATCTTCGACCGCACCTACATCAAGCAGTCGGGCCGGCGCGACCACCGCGCCACCCACGAGAAGCTGAAGTCGAACATGGACAAGCTGAAGGATCCGGAAGTCACGGCCCTGGTCACCAAGATGCGCCCGATCGTCGAGCAGCATCTGCTGGCCGCCGACGAGATGATCGCCAAGACCGCGCGCAGCGCCACCGGCACCGCCGGCACGCCGGGCAACGACACCAGCACCGCCACCGGCAAGGAACCGACGCCGATGAAGAAGTAATGCTGCACTGCCGGCGAGGGCGCTCGCCTCAGGCCGAGGGAGCGCCTTTCCATTTGCCGTCGATGCGGTCGATGGGAATCTCGATCCCGACGATGGCCCTCAGCATGCCGTCGATGTAGCTGGCCGGCGCATCGTCCACCGACCAGGGCTGCGCTTGCGCCGCTTCATGATGCGCGGTCTGGCCGCGCAGGAAGTCCAGCAGCCAGGCCGGATCCTCGATCGCGCGCAGCACCCCGCGCGCATGCACCACTGAATAATCCCAGGTCGGCACCACGCGCCCGCCAGTCTCCGCCTTTTCTTGCGCATCCGGCGGCACGTAGGATGCCCGCCCGCGAAACACTACCAGCACTTCCTGCCCGGCCCGACGCCACAGCGGATTGGCGCGCGCCACGTGGGCCCGCAGCAGGCCATGTTCGCCGCCGGCGACGAACTCGAAGGGAATGTGGTCGGCAACCGGCAGGCCTTGGTCGAGCGTCACCAGCATGCCGAGGGCGTGGCGCTCGACCAGTGCGCGCATGGCCTGCGGGTCGGATTGGCGATGGCGGGCCGGCAGGTACATCAGCGCGCCTCCATGACGACGATGTCCGTCCTCAAGGACGGCGAGGATGCCGCCGCTACGTGCCGCCCGCCGTCGAAGCGCCAGGCGTGGGCGCGGCTGTAGCGTCCGTCGAGGAAAGGTTGGCCATCGCGCTGCCACGCCACCCGGGCTTCGAACCGTTTCATGCATCCTCCTGTTGAAAGAGCCATCATCTTAGGCACTGCATTGGCTTGCCTATAGGTCCAATCCGGGCGAAGATGGGCGTACCAATCATGCTCGATCACGACCTCATCGCCGCCATTCCGCTGGACCGTTCCGGCAGCACGCCGCTGTTTCGCCAGCTGTATGCGCGCCTGAAGGACGCCATCTTGCAAGGCGCACTCGTCCCCGGCGCGCGCCTGCCGGCCACACGCGAGCTGGCGCGGCAACTGCGCGTCTCGCGCCAGACCGTGCTGGGCGCCTACGAGCAGCTCACCGCCGAGGGTTATCTGCGCGGCGGAGTAGGGCAGGGCACTTTCGTCGACACCGCCCTGCCCGCGGCGAAGGCGGCGGCTGGCGGGGACACGCGCGCCCCGCGGCCGTTGCCGCCGCGCGGCCAGGCGATGGCCTCGAGCATGGCGCGCGTGCGCCACCACGCCGGCCCCTTGCGCAGCTTCCGCATCAGCATGCCGGGCCTCGACCTGTTCCCTTTCGAGACCTGGCGCAAGATCGAAGCCCATCACTGGCGCCGCCGCGAACTGCCGCTCGGCTACGGCGCGGCGGCGGGCTACGAGCCGCTGCGCGAGATGCTGTGCGCCTACCTGAACGCCTCGCGCGGAGTGCGCTGCACGCCGCAGCAGATCATCGTCACTACCGGCTCGCAGCAAGCCTTGTATCTGCTGGCCCAGCTGCTGCTGGCGCCGGGCGAGGGCGTCTGGCTCGAGTCGCCCGGCTACCAGGGCGCGGCCGCACCCTTCGAAGTGGCGGGCGCGCGCATCTGTCCGGTGCCGGTCGACGGCGAGGGCATGGACGTGGCCTATGCCGCGCGCCGGTATCCGGACGCCGCCATGGTCTTTGCCACGCCCTCGCACCAGCTGCCGCTGGGCGTGACCATGAGCCTGGCGCGCCGCCTCGACCTGCTGCGCTGGGCCGAAGCGAACCGCGCCTGGATCGTCGAGGACGATTACGACAGCGAGTACCGCTACACCGGCCCGCCGCTGGCCTCGCTGCAAAGCCTGGACCGAAGCGCATGCGTGATCTACGTCGGCACCCTCTCGAAGGTGCTGTTCCCCGGCCTGCGCCTGGGCTATGTGGTGGCCCCTCCCAGCCTGGTCGAGCCGCTGCGCCAGGCCAAGGCCGTGGTCGACCGCCACAGCCCGGTCGTGCCGCAGGCGGTGCTGGCCGACTTCATCCGCCAGGGCCACTTCGCGCGCCACATCCGGCGCACCCGCGAGGCGTATGCGGAGCGCCGCGCCGTCATGCTCGAAGCGCTCGCGAGCCGCTTTGACGGCATGCTGCGCGCCGGTCCGACCGACACGGGGCTGGACGTCTGCGTGCACCTCACCGGGCCGCTGGACGAGGCGCAGGCGGCCAGGCGCGCCGAAGAAGCCGGCGTCGACGTGCGCCCCTTGTCCTATTTCGCGCATCCGGTGGCCGGTCCCGCATGCGCGGCGCCGCCCGGCCTGCTGCTCGGCTTTTCGGCCTTCACGCCGGAGCAGATCCGCGCCGGCGCCGCGCGTCTGGAGGAAGCCCTGCTACGCTAACTGCTTTGACGCGCTCATCCATTGTCGATACCATCGTCCGGCACAGTTTGGAAACGTTGCCAACATTCGAGGAGACGATGATGAAATACGCTTTCGCCCGGCTGCTGCTGGGCTTTACCCTGCTGCTGTCCTGGGCTGCTGCGAGCGGCCAGGAGGCGCGGCCCGGCGACGTCCAGCTGGCCGGCCAGCCCGCCGCCGGCGCCCGCGCCGATGCGGCGATGGCGCCCGTGCAGAACATTTACGGCCGCAGCCACCTGAGCCTGAACGGACGCTGGTCCTACATCATCGACCCCTACGAGAACGGTTTCTACGACTACCGCCGCCAGGCCTTCGACGCATCGAAAAGCGGCAAGGGCGGCTTCTACGACGATCGCAAGCCGAAGGACAAGGGCGACTGGGTCGAATACGACTTCGACCGCGCCCCGACCATGAAGGTGCCGGGCGACTGGAACTCGCAGGCGGAGAAGCTGCAACTGTACGAGGGCACGGTGTGGCTGCGCCAGCTCTTCGAGGCGGATCCGAAGCCGGGCCGCCGCTACGTGCTCTACTTCGGCGCCGTCAACTACGAAGCCCACGTCTACCTGAACGGGAAGAAGCTCGGGATGCACAGGGGAGGCTTCACGCCCTTCCAGTTCGACGCCACCGCCGCCTTGAAGAAGGGCCGCAACGTGGTCGTGGTCAAGGCCGACAACACGCGCCACCAGGACGCCATCCCGACCGTGAACACCGACTGGTGGAACTACGGCGGCATCACGCGCGACGTGCTGCTGGCCGAGCTGCCGGCGACCTGGATCGCCGACTACAAGCTGCAGCTGGCGAAGGGCGACGCGCGCCGCCTGCAGGGCTTCGTGCAGATGGCCGGTGCGTCGCCCGCGCAGAAGGTGACCGTATCGATTCCGGAAGCCGGCGTGACGTTCGCCGTGCAGCCCGACGCCAAGGGCCGCGCCGTCATCGACGTGCCGGTCAAGCCGCTGGTGTACTGGTCGCCGCAGCAGCCCAAGCTCTATGCGGTGGAGTTCAGCGGAGGCGGCGACAAGGTGCTCGATCGCATCGGTTTTCGCACCATCGAGACGCGCGGCCAGGACATCCTCCTGAACGGCAAGCCGGTGTTCCTGCGCGGGATCTCGCTGCACGAGGAGAACCCGCTGATCCCGGGCCGCCTGCGCGGCCAGGGCGACATGCGCATGCTGCTCCAATGGGCCAGGGAGTTGAACTGCAATTTCGTGCGCCTGGCCCACTATCCGCACAGCGAGGAGATGACGCGCCTGGCCGACGAGATGGGCCTGATGGTGTGGGCCGAAGTGCCGGTCTACTGGACCATCTCGTGGACCAATCCGGACACGCTGCGTGAAGCCGGCCGCCAGCTGACCGACATGATCGAGCGTGACCGCAACCGCGCCAGCGTGGTGGTGTGGTCGGTCGGGAACGAGACCCCGATCGGAGAAGCGCGCAACGCCTTCATGGGCAGCCTGGTGCGCACCGCGCGCGGGCTCGACGACACCCGCCTGGTGGCCGCCGCGCTGGAGATCCACCGCAGGGGCCGCGACATCACCATCGAAGACCCGCTGGCCCAGCTGATCGACCTGGCCAGCTTCAACGAGTACGCCGGCTGGTACTGGGCCAGCAATGCCGAGATGCTCGACTTCCGCTTCGACATCCGGCTCGACAAACCGGTGGTGGTCACCGAGTTCGGCGCCGACGCCCTGGGCGGCTACCACGCGGACGCCGACACGCGCTGGAGCGAGGAGTACCAGGACCGGCTCTACCAGAACCAGTTCCGGATGCTGTCCGGGATCCCCGGCCTGCGCGGCATGACGCCCTGGGTGCTGGCCGATTTCCGCTCGCCGCGGCGCCAGCATCCTTACTTCCAGGACTTCTGGAACCGCAAGGGTTTGATCTCCGACGACGGCAAGAAGAAGGAGGCGTTCTGGACCCTCAAGAAGCATTACGACGAGGTGGAAAAACGCTACGGACCGTGAGGCTCTGCCTCCACATTCGCGTCGCATTTTCGTAACAATCATTGCCCGGATGGCTACGTCATCCGGGCAATACTTTTTGGGGGGAAGCGCTGTCTATCGGAGGGGCGTATTGATTTTGGATAGACTTTCGAAGTAAAAAAGTCAAGACATTGACATTGATTTAGATAAAAAAAATAAAACAGTTTTCACTAACTTTGTGTCGTGCAATTGGTTTATAGTGCGCACAAACCAAGGGGAAATATCCTCTAACGATAACCATAAAAACGGTGTCGCACGGCTGGAGACGGCTAGCAGCGGCGCCGAATCCAAAACTAAAAACACGCGCAATCATGAGCATTGTCGACGTAGATGTCCTGCTTCAGGAAGTGGAAGCGGGCATGCCGTGTGGGCCGAACCTGGAGTACGACCCGCTGTTCCTCGAACTCGAGCAGAACGCCCTCGGCAAGCCTGAAGTCCAGTACGGCAAGACCATCGTTCCGGCCGTCCCGCCGGAGTGGAAGCTGGTCAAGAAGCAGGCCTTCGAGCTGCTCGGCCGTGCGCGCGACCTGCGGGTCGCGATGCTGCTGCTGCGTAGCCTGCTGGCCCTGCACGCGGTGCCCGGCTTCGCCGATGGCCTCAGGCTGATCGAGCGCCTGGTCGAGGAGCGCTGGGACAGCGTCCATCCACAGCTGGACCCGGACGACGACAACGACCCGACCCTGCGCCTGAATTCGCTGGCCACCCTGGTCGACCCGGCCTCGATCATCCGCGACCTCAAGGACACCGCCTTCATCCAGCTGCCCAACCTGGGACCGCTGTCGGTGCGCGTGCTGGAGATCGCGAACGGCGAGACGACGCCGCCCGCGGGCCAGGCGGCGATCGCCCCGGCCTCGATCGAGGCCGCGCTGCGCGACGTGCGGCCGGAAGCCATGCTGGAATCGGCGCAGGCGGTCGGCGCGGCGCACGACAGCGTGGCCAATCTCGAAGCGCTGCTGGCGCGCCAGGTCGGCGCCGCGAATGCGATCGACCTAGGACTCCTGAAACGCCAGCTGCGCCGCATGCGCGACCTGCTGGCGCCCCACCTGCCGCAAACGGAAGAGGCCACGGACATGGCGGACGCCCCGATTTCCGATGAAGCCGCCGCGCCGGCCGCCGCGACCGCGGCCGCAGCGCCGGCCCCGATCTCCGGCGAGATTAACAGCCGCGCCGACGTGGTGCGCATGCTCGACAAGATCCTCGTCTACTACCAGCGCAACGAACCCTCCAGCCCCGTGCCGATGCTGATCGAGCGCGCCAAGCGGCTGGCACCCAAGAACTTCTTTGAAATCATGGAAGAACTGGCGCCCGAGAGCGTCAACCAGCTGAAGATCCTGCGCGGTCCCGAAGCAGCCTGACTCGTAGCACCAGCCGTCGCTGCAGCACCTGCATCACCTTCGCATCGCGCGTCTTCGTTCCAGCATCAAGCCGTGTAGTCCAATCTGAAGGAGTCAATCGTGGGGAAAGAGAGTAGCCAGAAGTTCATCGCGCGCAACCGTGCGCCGCGTGTGCAGATCGAGTAC
The DNA here is from genome assembly GCF_021044825.1 of Massilia phyllostachyos. Lineage (GTDB taxonomy): Bacteria > Pseudomonadota > Gammaproteobacteria > Burkholderiales > Burkholderiaceae_D > Telluria > Telluria phyllostachyos. The sequence continues at coordinate 336,739 of NZ_JAJNOC010000003.1, forward strand.
GACGTCGAGGTCTATGGCGCCGAGAAGAAGGTCCAGCTGCCTTTCGTGATGGGCGTGCTGTCCGACCTGTCCGGCCAGCCGGCCGACCCGCAGGCGCCGGTCGCGGACCGCAAGTTCCTCGACATCGACGTCGACAACTTCGACGAGCGCCTCAAGGCCATGAAGCCGCGCGTCGCGGTGCAGGTGCCGAACACCCTGACCGGCGAAGGGAATATGGCGGTCGACCTGACCTTCGAAAGCATGGACGACTTCACCCCGGCCGCGATCGCGCGCAAGGTCGAGTCGCTCAACAAGCTGCTCGAAGCACGCGGCCAGCTGGCCAACCTGATGACCTACATGGACGGCAAGACCGGCGCCGAGGACTTGATCGGCAAGCTGCTGGCAGAGCCGGCCCTGATGCAGGCGCTGACCTCGGCGCCGAAGCCCGTCGACGAAGCCACCCAATAAGCCGAGACCCAATCCTAGGGAGAACCACGATGTCCGAAGCACTCGCAGAAGTACAGAAGGAATCCGGCACGCTCGAAATGAGCGACTTCGGGGCCCTGCTGCAGAAGGAATTCAAGCCGCAGTCCGACAAGGCCAAGGAATCGGTCGAAGTCGCGGTGCGCACCCTGGCCGAGCAGGCGCTCGCCGGCACCAACCTGGTGTCGGGCGACGTGCTGGCCACCATCCAGAGCCTGATCGCGGCGCTCGACAAGAAGCTCACCGAGCAGATCAACCTGATCATGCACACCGAGGAGTTCCAGAGCGTCGAAAGCGCCTGGCGCGGCCTGCACTACCTGGTGAACAACACGGAAACGGACGAGATGCTCAAGATCCGCGTGCTGAACATCTCGAAGAACGAGCTGGCCAAGTCGCTGAAAAAATTCAAGGGCACGGCCTGGGACCAGAGCCCGCTGTTCAAGAAGATGTACGAGGAAGAGTACGGCCAGTTCGGCGGTGAGCCCTTCGGCTCGATCGTGGCCGACTACTACTTCGACAACAGCGCTCCCGACGTCGAGCTGCTGACGTCGATGGCGAAGATCTCGGCGGCCGCCCACGCGCCCCTGATCACCGGCGCCGCGCCGTCGGTCATGCTGATGGAATCGTGGAACGAGCTGGCCAACCCGCGCGACTTGACCAAGATTTTCCAGACCCCGGAACACGCCGCCTGGCGCTCCTTCCGCGAGTCCGAGGATTCGCGCTACGTGGGCCTGGCCATGCCGCGCTTCCTGGCGCGCCAGCCCTACGGCGCCAAGACCGATCCGGTGGAAGCCTTCGACTTCGAGGAAGACACCAGCGCCCCCGGCTCGAAGGACTACGCCTGGGCCAACGCGGCCTACGCGATGGCGGTGAACATCAACCGCTCGTTCAAGGAATACGGCTGGTGCTCGCGCATCCGCGGCATCGAGTCCGGCGGCGCGGTCGAAGGCCTGCCGGTGCACGCCTTCCCGACCGACGACGGCGGCGTGGCGATGCAGTGCCCGACCGAGATCGCGATCTCCGACCGGCGCGAAGCGGAACTGGCGGCCAACGGCTTCATGCCGCTGGTGCACAAGAAGAACACCGACTTCGCCGCCTTCATCGGCGCCCAGTCGATGCACAAGCCGGCCGAGTACGACGACCCGGACGCCAGCGCCAACGCCAACCTGGCTGCGCGCCTGCCGTATCTGTTCGCGACCTGCCGCTTCGCCCACTACCTGAAGTGCATCGTGCGCGACAAGGTCGGCTCCTTCAAGGAACGCGCCGACATGCAGCGCTGGCTGCAGTCCTGGATCATCAAGTACGTCGACGGCGACCCGGTCAACTCGAGCGAAAGCACCAAGGCGCGCAAGCCGCTGGCCGCCGCCGAAGTGGTGGTCGAGGAGATCGAGGGCAATCCCGGCTACTACAGCTCCAAGTTCTTCCTGCGTCCGCACTACCAGCTCGAAGGCCTGACGGTGTCGCTGCGCTTGGTGTCGAAGCTGCCGTCGGCCAAGGGCTGATCCATCGATTCACCTCAGCGGTTCACGTAGCACAGCGCGGGCAAGCCGGCTTGCCCGTTCACTCACATCGCCGGCGCAGTCCGGCAACCAAGGAGAAATGCAATGGCATTGGATATGTTCATCAACATGGGCGAAACCATCAAGGGCGAATCGGCGGATGCTACCCGTTCGGCCAAGGGCGACATCGACGTCCTGGCCTGGAGCTGGGGCATGTCGCAGTCCGGCACCACCCACATGGGCGGCGGCGGCGGCGCGGGCAAGGCCAACTTCCAGGACGTGAGCTTCACCAAGTACGTCGATGCGTCGACCCACGCGATCATGACCGCCCTGGCCAAAGGCACCCACATCCCGAAAGTGCAGCTGCTGGTGCGCAAGGCCGGCGAAGGCCAGAAGGACTACATGCACATTATCATGCAGGAAGTCCTGGTGACCTCGCTCTCGACCGGCGGCAGCGGCGGCGAAGACCGCCTGACCGAGAACGTGACCCTGAACTTCGCCAAGGTCACCTTCGGCTACAAGCCGCAGACGGAAGCAGGCGCCCTCGAAGCGGTCAAGCCGTTCGCATGGGACATCGCCGGCAACGTCGCCGGCACCGCCGAAGACGTGGTCTGACGCGAGCCCAGCCCGGCGGCCCCCTGGGGGCCGCCCCTTACTTCTTTTCCAACCCGGGGATATGCCATGCAAGCGCAAGCCTTGATCAAGGAAGGCAAACTGGCCGAGGCGCTCGCCGCGCTGCAGGGCCAGGTCCGCAGCGAAGCATCGAACGCCAGGCATCGCATCTTCCTGTTCCAGCTTCTGGCCGTGATGGGGCAGTGGGGCCGCGCCCTGACCCAGCTGAACGTGGCGGGCGAACTCGACGCCACCGCGCTGGCCATGGTGCAGACCTACCGCGAAGCGATCCAGTGCGAGGCGCTGCGCGCCGAGATCTTCGCAGGGAAACGCGCGCCGCTGATCTTCGGCGAACCGCAGGACTGGCTCGGCCTGCTGGTCGAGGCATTGCGTATCGAAACCGCCGACCCGGCCGGCGCCGCCGCCCTGCGCGAGCAGGCCTACGAGGCCGCGCCCACAACGAGCGGCAGCATCGACGGCGCAGCCTTCGCCTGGCTGATGGATGCCGACCGGCGCCTCGGCCCGGTGCTGGAAGCCGTCGTCAACGGCCGCTATTTCTGGATTCCCTTCAGCCGCATCGCGAAGATCGAGATCGATGCGCCGAGCGACCTGCGCGACACCGTCTGGACCGCCGCCACCTTCACCTGGGCGAATGGCGCGCAGGCGGTCGGCCTGATCCCCACCCGCTACGACGGCAGCGCAGAGAGCCCGGACGACGCCGTCCGGCTGGCGCGCCGCACCGAGTGGGAGGGCGAGCGCGGGCTGGGCCAGCGCATGTTCGCCAGCGACAGCGCCGACTACGCCCTGATGGACGTGCGCGCGATCGCCTTCGATGCCGCCGAATCCCATGGCTGAACTGGCGCCGCGCGAACGCCTGCAGCCTTCGCTGCTGGACCGGCTGACCGACGACGAGCCGGAACAGCAGATGGAGGCGCGCGAGCGCCGCATCATGTCGATGCGCAGTTTGCGCGAAGGCGTGCTGCGCGACCTGGCATGGCTGCTCAACACCACCAACCTGCTGTCGGTCAGCGCGGATTCGAACACCCGGCGCCTGCCGCACCTGGCCTGCTCGGTGCTCAACTACGGCATGCCCGACATCTCGGGCGCTTCGCTTGCGGGCATGAACACGAGCGACCTCGAACGGGCGATCCGCCAGGCGATCTGGGACTTCGAGCCGCGCCTGATCCGCTCCTCGGTGCAGGTCAAGGCCGCCAAGTCCGATAGCATCACCAAGATCACCTTCGAGATCGAGGCCGACATGTGGGCCCAGCCCTACCCGGAGCGGCTGTACATCAAGACCGAACTCGACCTCGACCAGGCGCACATCAGCCTGTCCGAATCCGCAGGCAGGCGGCCATGACCAATCCACGCCTGCTGCGCTACTACAGCCAGGAACTGCAGCACCTGCGCGAAGTGGGCGGCGAGTTTGCGGCCCAATATCCAAAGGTCGCGGGCCGCCTCGGCCTGGAAGGCTTCGACTGCGCCGACCCCTACGTCGAGCGCCTGCTGGAAGGCTTTTCCTTCCTGACCGCGCGCGTGCAGATGAAGATCGACGCCGAGTTCCCGCGCTTCACCCAGCACCTGTCCGAGATCGTCTACCCGCATTTCCTGGCGCCGACGCCGTCGATGGCGATCGTGCAGCTGCAGCCGGACCTCTCCAACCCGGCGCTGAACGCCGGCTACCAGATCCCGCGCGGCAGCGGCATGCGCAGCGTGCTGGGCAAGGACGACGTCACCGCCTGCGAGTACCGCAGCGCCCACGCGCTCACCCTGTGGCCGATCGAACTGGCGGAAGCGCGCTTCTTCACCCACGGCGGCAGCATTGCTGGTGTCGATGCCACGCTGCCGCCCGGTGTGAAGGCCGGCTTGCGCCTGCGACTGCGCACCACCAACGGCGCACCCTTCGGCAGCCTGGCGCTGGATCGTCTGAGCCTGCACCTGCGCGGCGCCGACGAGCTGCCGGGCCGCATCCTGGAAAAGCTGCTGGGCGGCGTCGAAGGCGTGCTGGTGCTGCCGCGCCCGGGCGGCGGCGCCAACCCGGCCTGGCACAAGCTGCTGCCGAAAACGGCGCTGCACCCGCGCGGCTTCCACGAGGACGATGCGCTACTGCCGAGCGGTCAGCGCAGTTACCAGGGCTACCGCCTGCTGCAGGAATACTTTGCCTTCGCCCAGCGTTTCCTGTTCGTCGAGGTGAGCAGCCTCGGACCGGCGGTGCGCGCCTGTGCGGAATCCGAGCTGGAGATCGTCATCCTCCTGAACCGCGGCGACGCGCGCCTCGAACAGACCCTGGACGCCGGCCACTTCGCGCTCAACTGCACGCCAGTCGTCAACCTGTTCCAGCGCCGCGCCGACCGCATCAACCTGTCGGGCGAGCAGTACGAATACCACGTGCTGGTGGACCGCACCCGGCCGATGGACTTCGAGGTGCACGCCATCGACAGCGTCACCGGCTACGGCAGCGGGGCGGATGCGGAACAAAGCTTCCAGCCGCTCTACAGCGCGCGCGACCTGGGCGGCGCAGGGCCGCAGGGGGCGTTCTACCAGGTGCGCCGCGAGCCGCGCGTGGTGTCGCAGCGCCAGCGCATGCGCGGGCCGCGCTCGTCCTATGTCGGCAGCGAGACCTTCATCGCCATCGTCGATGCCAGCGAGGCGCCGTATCGCCACAGCCTGCGCCAGCTCGGCCTGAACGTCTGGTGCACCAACCGCGACCTGCCGCTGTCGATGCCGCTGGGCGTCGGCAAGACCGATTTCATCCTGGACGACGGCGGGCCGGTGCTGGCGATCCGCGTGCTGGGCGGCCCCAGCCAGCCCTTGCCCTCGTTCGCGGAAGGGGCGGTGGCCTGGCGCCTGATCAACCAGCTGTCGCTGAACTACCTGTCCTTGGTGGATAGCGATCCGGACCGCGGCGCGCACGCGCTGCGCGAGCTGCTGGCGCTGTACTGCCACCCGCTCGATTCGAGCAGCCAGCGCCAGGTCGAGGGCGTGCGTTCGGTATCCGCGAAAGCGATCACGCGGCGCATGCCGACGCCGGGCCCGATCACCTTCGGGCGCGGGCTGGAGATCACGGTCACGATGGACGACGCGGCCTTCGAAGGCGCCGGCGCCTTCGTGCTGGGCGGGGTGCTGAGCCACTTCTTCGCCCAGTACGTATCGATCAATGCGTTCACCGAGACCGTGATCCGCACCGTCGGCCGCGGCGAGATCATGCGCTGGCCGGCGAAGGGAGGCGCATGCGCGATCCTGTAGACCTCGAGCGCGAGCTGCTGGAAAAGGCCGAGCGCATGGATTTCTTCCAGATTCTGCGCCTGCTGGAAGCGGCTTATCCCGACAAGCCGCGCATAGGCGCCTCGCTGCGCGCCCGCGACGACGCGGTGCGCTTCGGCCAGGATCCGTCGCTGGCCTTCGAGCCGACCGCCATCCGCGCCTACACGCCGGCCAGCGCCGAGGCGCGCGCGCGCCTGGCCGTGAACTTCATCGGCCTGCTCGGCCCCAACGGCCCGCTGCCGCTGCACCTGACCGAATATGCGCGCGAGCGCGCCCGCAACCAGGGCGACCGCACCCTGGCGGCCTTCCTCGACGTGTTCCACCACCGGATCGTCTCGCTGCACTATCGCGCGCGCGCCAGCGCCGAGCCGGCGATCAGCCTGGACCGGCCGGAGAGCGACCGCTTCGGCGACTACGTCGGCAGCCTGTTCGGCATCGGCAGTCCGGCCTTGCGGGACCGCGACGAGATCGGCGACTTCGCCAAGCTGCACTTCGCCGGCCTGATGGCGAACCAGCGCCGCCCGGCCGCCGGCCTGGTGACGATCCTGCGCGCCTACTTCAAGCTGCCGGTCGAGATCGAGCAGTTCGTCGGCCACTGGATGAAGATCCCGTCGGACGGCCAGACCCGCATCGGCATGCAGGACCGCGGCAACCGGCTGGGCAGCTCGGCGGTGCTGGGCCGCAGCGTGTGGGATTGCCAGCACAAGTTCCGCCTCGTGATCGGCCCGCTCGACTACACCGATTACCAGCGCATGCTGCCGGGCGGCGACAGCATGCGCCGCCTGCTGGCCTGGATCCGCAACTACGCCGGCCTGGTGCTCGACTGGGACGTGCGCCTGGTGCTGGAGCAGCAGGAAATCCCGCGCCTGGCGCTGGGCGCGCGCCGCCTGGGCTGGACCACCTTCCTCGCGAGCGCGCCGGCGACGCGCGACTCGCATCAACTCTTGATCAACCCGACAGCCTTCGCTGGCTGATCACCACGAAAGACCTGACCATGGCCGAAATCAGCCGCGTTGCCCTGTTTGGAAAGCTCAATTCGCTGTGCTACCGCGCGATCGAGAGCAGCACCGTGTTCTGCAAGCTGCGCGGGAATCCCTACGTGGAGATGATCCACTGGGTGCACCAGATCCTGCAGCTGCAGGACTCCGACCTGCACCGCATCATCCGCCACTACGAGCTCGATGGCGCCGTGCTGGCGCGCGATCTAACGGCGGCGCTCGACCGCCTGCCGCGCGGGGCGACGTCGGTCACCGATCTTTCCTCGCAACTGGAAGAGACGGTGGAACGCGCCTGGGTGTTCGGCACCCTGATGTTCGGCGAGTCGTCGGTGCGCAGCGGCCACCTGGTGTTCGGCATGCTCAAGACCACGAACCTGCGCAACGCCCTGTACGCGATGAGCCGCCAGTTCGAGCGCATCAAGGCCGACGACCTGTCGGACCGCTTCGCGACGCTGCTGAAGGAGTCGCCGGAGGCAAAGATGGCGGCGTCCGACGGCTTCCAGGCGGCGGCCTCCGGCGAGGCGTCGGGCGCGATCGCGCCGGCCCAGATGGGCAAGCAGGAAGCATTGAAAAAATTCACGGTAGACCTGACCGAGCAGGCCAGGAGCGGCAAGATGGATCCGATTGTCGGCCGCGACGACGAAATCCGCCAAATGGTCGACATCCTGATGCGGCGCCGCCAGAACAACCCGATCATGATCGGCGAGGCCGGCGTCGGCAAGACTGCGGTGGTGGAAGGTTTTGCGCAGCGCATCGCGCGCGGCGACGTGCCGCCTTCATTGAAAGACGTCGAACTGCGCACGCTGGATGTCGGCCTGCTGCAGGCCGGCGCCAGCATGAAGGGCGAGTTCGAACAGCGCCTGCGTTCCGTGATCGATGAAGTCCAGGCGAGCCAGAAACCGATCATCCTGTTCATCGACGAAACCCACACCCTGGTCGGCGCCGGCGGCGCGGCCGGCACCGGCGATGCGGCCAATCTGCTGAAACCCGCGCTGGCGCGCGGCACCCTGCGCACCATCGGCGCCACCACCTTCGCCGAATACAAGAAGCACATCGAGAAGGACCCGGCGCTGACCCGCCGCTTCCAGAGCATCCAGGTCGACGAGCCGAGCGAAGAGCGCGCGATCCTGATGATGCGCGGCGTCGCCTCGACCATGGAAAAGCACCACCAGGTGCAGATCCTCGACGAGGCGCTGGAAGCGGCCGTGAAACTCTCGCACCGCTACATCCCGGCGCGCCAGTTGCCGGACAAATCGGTGAGCCTGATCGACACCGCCTGCGCGCGCGTGGCGGTCAGCCTGCACGCCACCCCGGCCGAAGTCGACGACAGCCGCAAGCGCATCGAGGCCTTGAGGGTGGAGATGGAGATCATCCGCCGCGAGAACGCGATCGGCATCGAGACGGCGGCGCGTGCGAACGAGGTCGAATCCTCGCTGGCGGCCGAGCAGGACCGCCTGGCCGGCCTGGAAGGGCGCTGGAACGACGAGCGGGCGCTGGTCGACGAGTTGCTGGCCTTGCGCGCGCAGTTGCGCGACGGTGCGCGTCCGGTCGAGGGCACCGGCAGCAAGCTGGAAGCGGCGGCCCTTGAAGCGGCGCCGGTACAGGACGAGAACGAACGCGCCGCGCTGAAGGAACAGATGCAGGCGGTGCAGGCGAAACTGAGCGCGCTGCAGGGCGAGAACCCGCTGATCCTGCCGACCGTCGACTACCAGGCGGTGGCCGCGGTGGTGGGCGACTGGACCGGCATCCCGGTCGGCCGCATGGCGCGCAACGAGATGGAGACCATCCTCAATATCGCCAATACCCTGAGCCAGCGCGTGATCGGCCAGGACCATGCGATGGAGATGATCGCCAAGCGCATCCAGACCTCGCGCGCGGGACTGGACAATCCGAGCAAACCAATCGGCGTGTTCATGCTGGCCGGGACTTCCGGCGTGGGCAAGACCGAGACCGCGCTGGCGCTGGCCGAAGCGCTGTACGGCGGGGAGCAGAACCTCATCACGATCAATATGAGCGAGTTCCAGGAAGCGCACACCGTGTCGACCTTGAAGGGCGCGCCGCCGGGCTACGTGGGCTATGGCGAAGGCGGCGTGCTGACCGAGGCGGTGCGCCGCAAGCCCTATTCGGTGGTGCTGCTCGACGAAGTCGAGAAGGCGCACCCGGACGTGCACGAGATGTTCTTCCAGGTCTTCGACAAGGGCTTCATGGAAGACGGGGAGGGGCGTTTCATCGACTTCAAGAACACGCTGATCATCCTGACCACCAATGCCGGCACCGACCTGATCGCGGGCCTGTGCAAGGACCCGGACCTGATGCCGGATCCGGAAGGCATGGCCAAGGCCCTGCGCGCGCCGCTGCTGAAGGTGTTCCCACCGGCGCTGCTGGGGCGCTTGGTCACGATTCCGTATTACCCGCTGTCGGACGAGATGCTGGGGTCGATCGTACGGCTGCAACTGAACCGCATCAAGAAGCGGGTCCAGGCGCGGTACAAGATTCCGTTCACGTATTCGGATGACGTGGTGAAGCTGGTGGTGTCGCGCTGCACCGAGAGCGAGTCGGGGGGGCGGATGATCAATGCGATTCTGACCAATACGATGCTGCCGGATATCAGCAGGGAGTTTCTGAATCGGATGATTGCAGGCAGCACGATCGGACGAGTCCACGTCGGTGTCGCAGACACTGCATTCACTTATGCGTTTGATGTAACGCAGTAATGCCGCGTAGGTATGGTGAAGCAAATGGCGTATACATGCCTACGCATGGGCATGATGCCGGAGCGAAACAGTTGGTCCGGTCCCGAGGAATTGCCTGCGGACGTTCCGCGGACGGCAATTTGATTAACTGGTCATTGGAGCGAAGATAAGTATGCCAACCGAAGAACGGTTCACTGATGTGGAGCCTTTGTCGTACTACTACAAGCATGGGTACAAGTTAATGAATCCGTTCTGCCGGATTCTTTCGGAAAGTCCGCAGTATCGATATATCCTCGAGTGGCGGAATCTCCAATATGAGGGTGAAAAGGATTCAAGGCAGGTGGTTGCCGATAGCGTCACAATCAAGGCATTGATGACCCTGAAACGAAGCCTGGATTCCAAATCGTGGGACCTGCTGAATCTTGACGAGTCGTCGGTAAATAGTGTCCTCACCGGTGATGCAGGGGCCGAACACCGGCTAATGGTCAGTACATACCGCGAGATGGGTGTCACGACTGACATGCCTTCCGAGGGAGACGTCCTGAAGTACGCGAGGAAAACTTCGCGAGATCGACTGGGGGCCTTATGGCACTTGCTCGTCGAGACCAGAAGGGCACTTGCGGCAGCATCGCCTCCCGCATGTTCCTGGCTGATTCGTGGCGATACGGACGGGATGATCGGATACCTTGCAACCCAAGGTGCAACATTTCCACCGGCTACTCCCCTGGCCGCTTCCTGCCAGTTCGACAGGACATGGCAAACCAATCAGTTCTTTTCGACCAGCGACGGGGATGAACTGGCCTCCTTGGCCGGACGGGCCCTGATATGGCTTATACGCATCAATCCTGGCGCAACCCAAGGTCGGGTCGGGGGACTATACACGTCCGAGGCCGAGATATTGTTTCCCTACGATGTCACCCTGCGACTGAACGGCGGCGTTCTTGTCTCTTCCGTGGAGCAGATCGACAACGTGAATCTCGCTTCTTTCGATAAACCTGAGGAATTGCGAAAAAAACTGCGCCAGGTGTATAAAGCGAACCAGAGTTCCCTCACGAATGGCAAAGCACGATTTCTGGTTGCGACGGAAGAATGATGAATCGCTCCAGACACTTTATTCGTGAGTTCAGCGTCGAAGTGACGATTACTGAGCAATGCCGGTCGATCACCAGCATTCGCTTTGGCGCAGGAATCGAGCATGCCTAGCCAGGTATCCATGGGCGCCATGATGACCTGCACCTTCGGCGTAGCCCCATCCTCCCTGGTGGTGCTCCCGAAGAACAAGGTCCTGTGCGAGGGCCCGCCCGCCGCAAACATCATGGACCACGTCCCGATGCTGAACATCCTGCCCTTCGGGATGTGCAGCTCGCCGGCCAACCCGACCGTCGCCGCAGCCACCGCGGCGGCGCTGGGCGTGCTCACGCCCATGCCCTGCATCCCGGCGACGTCCGCCCCCTGGGTGCCCGGCGCCCCGACGGTCATGATCGCCAACATGCCCGCCCTCGACAACGTCTCCAAGTGCATGTGCAACTGGGGCGGCGTGATCGGCTTCACGAATGCCGGCACCGTCAAGACCATGATTCCCTAGCCTGAATAGAGTTCGCACCGCATGCCTCTCCTCCCCACCCAAGCCGAGCGTGAAGTTTCCGTCAAGTCGGCGCTCGCCGACGACGTGCTGCTATTCCGGAGCATGAGCTGCAGCGAAGCGCTGGGCCGGATATTCACCTATCGCCTGGAGCTGTCCTCGACCAAGGGCGACATCAAGATCGCCGACGTGCTGGGCACCAGCATGACCGTGGTGCTCGACCTGCCGGAAGGCGGCGAGCGCTATTTCAATGGCGTCGTCACGCGCTTCGCCTACCGCGGCTGGCGCGACGGCATGGCCAGCTACGAGGCGGTGCTGCATCCGTCCCTGTGGCTGCTGACGCGTTCCTCGAACTGCCGCATCTTCCAGGACAAGAGCGCGATCGACATCGTCAAGGCGGTGTGCGGCGACGCGGCCTACGGCGGCCTGATTTCGCTGGACGTCGCCAGCCTGTCCGGCACGCCGGCCGCGCGCACCTATTGCGTCCAGTACCGCGAGACCGACTTCAACTTCGTCTGCCGCCTGCTGGAAGAAGAGGGCATCTACTTCTTCTTCAAGCACGAGGACGGCGCCCACACGCTGGTGCTGGCGGACAGCTACGGCGCCCATGCGCCGGCCGAGGGCTACGCCACGGTGCAGTTCCGCGACGAGGACAGGACCAGCAGTGCGCTGGAAGAGTCGGTGACGCGCTTCGCGCCGGGCGGCGAGATCCAGGCTAGCGTCTATGCGCTCAACGACTTCGACTTCGAGAAGGTCTCGAGCAGCACGACCGGCGGCCTGCTGGTCAAGGCGACGATCGCCGCCGCCTTCGGCCAGCCATCGTATGAGCAGTACGACTATCCGGGACGCTACACGGCCGCCAGTGCCGGCACCGGTTTCGCGCGTGGGCGCATGGAAGCCTTGCACGGCCAGTGCGAGCAGATCGAGGCCTACGGCACCGCACGCGGCTTGACGACCGGCGCCTTGTTCACGCTGTCCGACCACCCGCGCGACGACCAGAATCGCGAGTTCCTGGTCACCTCCGCCGAGACCGAGATCGTTGGCACGGCTTACGCCAGTGGACACGGCCAGGGCAGCACCGAGTTCCGCTGCGCCTTCCAGGCGGTCGGCAAGGAGCACAGCTACCGCGCGCCGGTCACGGCGCGCAAGCCCTTCGTGCACGGCCCGCAGACCGCCATGGTGGTCGGCAAGGCCGGCGAGGAGATCTGGACCGACAAGTACGGCCGGGTCAAGGTGCAGTTCCACTGGGAGCGCGACGGCAAGCATGATGAGACCAGCTCGTGCTGGGTGCGGGTGCAGCAGGGCTGGGCCGGCAAGTCCTGGGGCACGATGTTCATTCCGCGCATCGGCATGGAGGTGGTGGTCAGCTTCCTCGAGGGCGACCCCGACCAGCCCTTGATCACCGGCTGCGTCTACAACGGCGACAGCATGCCGCCCTACGCGCTGCCAAGCGAGCAGACCAAGTCGACCATCAAGTCGAATTCCTCGAAGGGCGGCGGCGGCTTCAACGAGATCCGCTTCGAGGACAAGAAGGACAGCGAAGAGATCTTCATCCAGGCGGAGAAGGACTTCAACCGCGTGGTCAAGAACAACGACACCCTGAAGGTCGGCTTCGACAAAGCGGACAAGGGCGACCAGACCATCGAGATCAAGAACGACCGCAGCCTGGACGTGGGCCACGACCTCAAGGAACATGTGGCCAACGACCACACGGTCACCATCGACAACAACCAGACGGTCAAGATCACCGGCGACCAGAAGGTGACGGTGTCGAAGACCATCGTGGTCGAAGCGACCACCTCGATCGAGCTGAAAGTAGGAGGGAGCAGCATCAAGATCGAGCCGGCCAAGATCACGCTCAAGTCGACCCAGATCGCGATCGAGGCCGAAGCGGCCATGGACATCAAGGCCGGCGCCATGATGAACGTGAAGTCGGGCGCGCCGATGTCGGTGAAGTCGGATGCCATCGTCACCATCGAAGGCGCCCTGGTGAAGATCAATTGAGGCCTGCGATGCGCATTCCGCTTTTCCTGGCTTGTCTGCTGCTTGCGGCGCCGGCCGCCGCGCAAACGCCGGCGGTGCGCGCGCCGGCGGTCCTGACCCTGGCCGAGCAGCCGCTGCGCCTGATCCGCGGGACGGCCGTGTACAGGGCGCAGGCCGGGGTCGCCCTGCAGAAGGACGACATTCTGGAGACCGGCGCCGCCGGCGCCCAGTGCGAAGCCGCATCAGGCGCCATCGTCGCGCTGGGTCCGCAGACACGGGTGCTGGTGCAGGATCTGCCCACCGGCGGCAAGGGAACCTCGCTGGCCGTGCTGCGCGGCTGGGTCAAGCTGATGACGGATGGCGGCAAGCCGGGCCTGGTGGCGACGCCCGCCCTGCAGCTCTCGCTGGTCTCCGGCTCGGCCATCGTGCGCGCCGGCGAGGATGGCCGGGATGCGATGTTTGCGGAAGAGGGCGCCCAGCAGCTCGCGAAGGTGGAGAAGGGCAAATCCGGCGCGCCCCTGAAGCTGGCCGCCGAACAGTATGCCGAGATCGACCCGGCCAAGCCGCAGCCGGTGGCGGGACGCCCTCCGCGCGCCTTCGTCACGGCGATGCCGCCGTCCTTCCGCGACCGCCTGGCCAGGGTGCCGAACCTGGCGAACGCGGGCAAGGTGGCGCCGCTCAAGGAGCGCGACGCCGACTTCGCCGACGTCGAGCCGTGGCTGGCGGCGCGGCTGCCGGGCGTGAAACCGTTCGTCGCGCGCTTTCGTCCGCGCCTGGCCGATCCGGTATTTCGCAAGCAGCTCGAACGCGCGCTCGGCCAACAGCCCGAGTGGAAGGCCGCGCTGCATCCACCCGTGCGCCCGGGCCCGGCCGGCGTCTTGTTCTGACAGCGCGGAACACAGGAATTCAGGAGACATGTCATGAAGCTTTCGATCGCCGCCAAATTCAACCTGGTGTTCGTGTCCATCTTCACCGTCGGCTTCCTCGCCGCCGGCGTGGTGGCCGACCGTCTGCTCAAGGAGGACGCCAGGGAGGAGACGCTGCAGAACGCGCGCCTGCTGCTGGAAGCGGCGAAGAGCGTACGCGGCTACACCGCGGCCCAGATCGCGCCCCTGCTCGCGAACCAGATGAAGTTCGAGTTCCACCCGCAGTCGGTGCCCTCGTATTCGGCGGTCGAGAGCCTGAACGCCATCCTCAAGTCCTACCCGGACTTCTCGTACAAGGAGGCGACGCTGAACCCGACCAATTTGCGCGACAAGGCCTCGGACTGGGAAGTCGACGTGGTGAACAAGCTGCGCAGCACCGCCGACCTGAAGGAATTCGTGGGCGAACGCGACACCGCCACCGGCCGCAGCCTGTACATCGCACGGCCGCTGCAGATCAAGGATCCGGTCTGCCTGGGTTGCCACACCACGGCGGCGGCCGCGCCCAAGACCATGGTCGATATCTACGGACCGAACAACGGTTTCGGCTGGAAGCTGAACGAGATCGTCGGCGCCCAGGTGATCTCGGTGCCGATGGCGGTGCCGCTGGCGCGCGCCGACCAGATCTTCCGGCACTTCATGGCCTCGCTGTTCGGCGTCTTCCTGGCCGTGTTCGTGGCGCTGAACGTGATGGTGCACCTGTTCGTCACGCGCCGCATCAAGCACCTGGCGCAGGTGGCGGACGACGTCAGCATGGGCAGGTTCGAGGTCCAGGAATTCGAGGTCAGGGGCAACGACGAGATCAGCGGCCTGGGACGGTCGTTCAACCGCATGCGCACCAGCCTGGCGAGCGCACTGAAGATGCTGGAAGAGTAGGACACACGTGAATCGCATGATCGACAGGATCGGGAAGTACCGCATCGACGGAGTGCTCGGCACCGGCGCCATGGGCGTGGTCTACAAGGCCTACGACGCCAACATCGCGCGCACGGTCGCGCTCAAGACGATCCGCCGCGAGCTGCTCGACGGCCTGCAGGAAAGCGAGATCGTGGCGCGCTTCAGGAACGAGGCCCAGGCATCGGGCCGCCTGCTGCATCCGAACATCGTCGCCGTCTACGACTTCGGCGAGCTGGAAGACGCCACCTACATCGCGATGGAATACGTGGATGGCACGCCGCTGAGCAGCTTCCTGGCCCGCGACACGGCGATGGACCTGACCGCCAGCGTGAACTGCATCGCCCAGCTGCTGCGCGCGCTCGACTACGCGCATGCACGCGGCGTGGTGCACCGCGACATCAAGCCGGCCAACATCCTCGTCACGCCCGATGCCCAGGTCAAGATCACCGACTTCGGCATCGCCAAGATCGAGTCCACCACGCTGACCCAGGTCGGCGCGGTGATCGGCACGCCGAGCTACATGTCGCCGGAACAGTTCAAGGGCGAAGCCGTGGACGGGCGCTCCGACCTGTTTGCGGTCGGCATCGTGCTGTACCAGATGCTGACCGGCGCGCGCCCCTTCACCGGCGCGGCGTCGAACGTCATGCACCAGATCATCCATGAGGATCCGGTGGCGCCGAGCCTGAAGAAGCCGGGCCTGCATCCGGCCTTCGACGCGGTCCTGCTCAAGGCCATGGCCAAGCGCATGGACGAGCGCTTCCCGACCGCCCAGGCTTTTCTGCATGCCCTGACCGAAGCGCAGCAGCAGCACACCGGCGGCCTGCCACCTAGCGTGGAAGACAACGAACGCACCGTGCTGGCTTTCCAGCCGCCGCCGCGTCCGGCCATCCCGGCGCAGCAGGGCGCGGCGCCGGTGCAGGGCGCGACGCAGGGCTCGAACCTGACCGCCAGCGCCCCGGAATGGCTGCTGGCGCTGGCGCCGGAACTGCAGGTCGCGCTCTCGACCCAGATCGGGCCGGTGGCCAAGCTGGTGCTGAAGAACACGGCGCGCGAGGCGCTGGACCTGGACGACCTGTGCAGACGCCTGCTGCCGCACATCGGCTCGGACGCCGGCCGCGTTCAGTTCCAGGAAGCGGTCAGGGAGATCAAGAAGAAGCACGGGATGGCGACCTTGTCGACGATGGGCATGCGCAGCCAGGGACACACGGGCGCGGCCCAGCTGACCCAGATGACGGGCATGCCGACCCTGCTGCAACTGAGCCTTGAACAGATGGAAGCGGCGCAGCAGAAGCTGGCCGTCTACGTCGGGCCGATTGCGAAGATCCTGGCCAAGCGCGCCTCGAAGATGACCGGCGATGCCGACGAGTTCCACCGCCTGTTGGCCGACAACCTGCCCGACCCGCAGGACCGCGCGGCCTTCCTGCGCGAGGTCGCCAAAAAATGACAATATTGTATTAATAGTATGCAAAAATATCATCGTTTAAACAGCAGCACTGGAACGCCATGTCTCTCACGCTGAGTGTCCACAGCTACCGCGATGCCGCGCCGGCCCAGCCGCTGTCCAGGCGCTTCGACCGTCTCGGCGGGGCGCTGGGCCGCGCGGTCGGCAATGAGCTGGTGCTGGACGATCCGGGCAAGTACATCTCGCGCGTGCATGCGCGCATCGAGTTCCGCGACGGCGCGTACTGCCTGGTCGACGTGGGCAGCAATCCGAGCCTGGTGAACGAACGCCCGGTAGGCCCCGGCCGCTCCATGGCGCTGGCCGACGGCGACCGCATCACGATCGGCGACTACCAGCTGGTGGCGAGCGTGGAGGGCGAAGCGCCGCCCGCGCTGCCGCCGTCGCCGCTGCAGGTGGCGCCGAGCGCACCGGCGCCCGCCGCGCTGCCGGCCAATCCCGACGATTCGCTGGCAGGCGCCGGCATCCTCGACGTCGGCGGCGATCCGCTCAATCCCAGCTTCGATCCGCTCGGCCTGAACCTGTTCGGCAGCCCGCCGCCGCCGGCGCCCGTCGTGCCCTCGTGGCGCGGCGCCGAGAGCGACCACGTGCCGCCCGAGCTGGCGCCGTTCCCGGTCAGCGCGCCGCCGCCGCCCGCCGCACCCGCGGGCCAGATGGCGATCCCGGACGACTACGATCCGCTGGCGGACTTCCTGCCGCCGCGCGTGCAGGCGGCGCCGCCTCCACCGCCGCCGCCGCGGCCGGAGCCGGCCGAGATGACTGCCATCGCTCCGGCGCCTGCCGCTCCCGCACCAGCGCCGGCGCCGCGCAACGGCGGCGCCACCAACGATCCGGTCATCCGCGCCCTGCTGCGCGGCCTCGGCCTGGAAGAGCTGAACACGCGCCGCAGCGCCGAGGAGATCGCCGAGCTGGCCGGCGGCATGCTGCGCGAAGCGACCGGCGGCACCATGGAGGTGCTGATGGGCCGCGCGCTGACCAAGCGCGAGAGCCGCCTCGACATGACGATGATTTCGGCGCAGGCGAACAATCCGCTGAAATTCTTCCCCGATGCCGGCAGCGCCCTGACGCAGATGGTGGGCGGCGCCATGCCGGGCTATATGCCGGCCCGGCCTGCCTTCGCGAATGCCTTCGACGACCTCAAGGCGCACGAAATGGCGATCATGGCCGGCATGCGCGCGGCGCTGGCGGGCGTGTTGAAACGCTTCGACCCGGCCGCCATCGAGGCGCGGTTGGACGAGCCGAGCGTGATGGACAAGATGATGTCGGCCAACCGCAAGGCCAAGATGTGGGACCGCATGGTGGAGCTGTACACCGAAATGGCGAGGGAGGCCGACAGCGACTTCCACCGCCTGTTCGGAGAAGCCTTCGCCGCAGCGTATGAAGAACAAGTCGAGCGGCTGCGCCACGCACGCCGTGGACAAACCACCTAACGAGAACGACGGAACTCCATGTCCTGGAACAGCAAAGTCATCTGGTCGGAAGGCATGCTGCTGCAGCCGCAGCACCTGCAGCAGCACGACCGCTACCTGCACAACACCATCGAGAACCGGGTCGCCGGCCTGCGTCCGTATAGCTGGGGCTTCACGCGCCTGCAGATCGACGAGCAGCTGCTGGCCCAGGGCAAGCTGGCCCTGCTGGCCTGCGCCGGCGTGCTCCCCGACGGCACCACCTTCAACCTGCCGCAGGACGAAGCGCTGCCGGCGCCGCTCGACATCCCCGAGGATGCGCGCGACGCCATGATCATGCTGGCGCTGCCGCTGCGGCGCCAGGGCATCGTCGAAACCGACCCCGATGCGGGCCCGGACAACTTCGCGCGCCACCGTCCGGTCGACTACGAAGCGATGGACAGCAATGGCCTCGACAACAGCGCGCTGATGCAGGTCGGCAGCCTGCGCCTGCGCGTCGCGCTCGAGAAGGACGTCGCCAACGCCTATGCGACCCTGGGCATCGCGCGCATGGTCGAGCGCCGGCCCGACAACCGGGTGGTGCTGGATGCCGCCTACTGCCCGCCGTGCCTGGACTTCCGCGCCGCCCCGCGCCTGGCCGCCTTCGCCGACGAACTGGTGGGCCTGCTGAACCAGCGCGCCAAGGCCCTGGCCGGGCGCCTGAGCCAGCCGGGCGTCGCCGGCGCCGCCGAAATCGCCGACTTCCTGATGCTGCAGCTGCTGAACCGCAGCACGCCGCTGTTCGGGCACCTGGCCGGCGCCGCCGGCATGCATCCGGAACGCCTGTACAGCGAACTGGCCCAGCTGGCCGGCGAGCTGGCCACCTTCAGCCGCCCGGACAAGCGCGCCACGCCGTATCCGGTGTACCGCCACGACAGGCTGAGCGAGAGCTTCGCGCCGCTGATCGAGGACGTGCGCGCCGCGCTGTCGATGGTGGTCGACACCCGCGCCCTCGCGCTCACGCTGGAAGAGCGCCAGTTCGGCATCCGCGTGGCGGTGCTGCCCGATCCGGAGCTGCTGCGCTCCGCGACCTTTGTGCTGGCGGTGAACGCCCACATGCCGCCGGAAGCGGTGAGGAGCGGCTTCCCGGCGATGGTCAAGATCGGCTCGATCGAGAAGATCCGCGACCTGGTCAACCTGCAGCTGCCGGGCGTCGCCCTGCGCGCGCTGCCGGTGGCGCCGCGCCAGCTGCCTTTCCATGCGGGCTACACCTATTTTGAACTCGACAAGGGCGGCGAGAACTGGAAGATGCTGGCCAATTCGGTCGGCTTCGCGATGCACATCCCGAACGAGTACCCAGGCCTGCAGATGGAATTCTGGGCGATCCGCAAATAAGGTTTACAAGGACCTACCGTGAGCGCCGACCAACCGATCAACCCGATGCAGGACCCCGACCGCACCATGCTGATGCCGGCGCCGGGCGGCCGCCGCACGCCTTCGTCGTCGCCGCCACCGGCCGCGCCGCCGCGGCCCGCCGACGGCAAGCCGGCCACGCTGCACGGCGAAGGCCTGAACCCGCTGGTGCGCGCCGCCAACCCGCTGCTCGACCTGGTGACGCCGCTGCGCCATATGGCGACGCATCCGGACGTCGAAAGCCTGCGCATGCAGCTGGTGCAGGCCATCAAGGCCTTCGAGGCGCAGGCCAGGGCGGCCCAGGTCCAGCACGACCAGATCGCGGCGGCGCGCTACGCCCTGTGCACGCTGCTGGACGAAACGATCTCGTCGACGCCGTGGGGCGGCGGCGGGGTCTGGGCCAGCCGCAGCCTGCTGGTCGCCTTCCACAACGAAGCCTTCGGTGGCGAGAAGTTCTTCCTGATCCTGCAGAAGCTGTCGCAGGACCCGAAGGCCAATCTGCCGGCGCTGGAACTGATGTACCTGTGCCTGGCGCTCGGCCTGGAGGGACGCTACCGCGTGATCGACAACGGCCGCTCGCAGCTGGAGGCGCTGCGCGAACGCCTGCAAGGGCTGATCGCCCAGCAGCATGCGCCGGTGGAGGCTGAGCTGTCGCCCCACTGGAAGGGCGCCAGCGGCAAGGGCGAGCCGCTGTGGCGCATGGTGCCGGTGTGGATCCTCGCGGCGGTGGCGGCCGGCGTGCTGGTGCTGCTGCACATGGTCCTGGGCTACCGGCTCGGCGCCGCCTCCGATCCGGTATTCGCCAGCCTGCTGTCGATCAAGACCCCGCAAGCGCCGGTGCCGCCGCCCGCCAAGCCGGGGCCCGCGCGTCTGGCCGGCTTCCTGGCGCCGGAAGTGGCGCAGAACCTGGTGACGGTGGTCGAAACCGCCGACCGCTCGGTGGTCACCCTGCGCGGCGACGGCGTGTTCGGCTCGGGCAGCGGGGAAGTGTCGAACGCCTATCTGCCGCTGCTGGCGCGCATCGGCGAGGCATTGCGGAGCGTGCCGGGCAAGGTGATCGTGGTCGGCCATACCGACAACACGCGGCCCGGCCTGTCGGCGCGCTTCCCCTCGAACTACGAGCTGTCGAAAGCGCGCGCGAACTCGGTGCGCGACCTGCTGGCGGAACGCGCCGGCCCCGAAGACCGCTACAGCGTCGAGGGACGCGGCGATTCGGCCCCCTTGGCGAGCAACGACAGCCCCGCCAACCGCGCCCGCAACCGCCGTGTCGAAATCACCCTCCTGACGCCGGCGACGGCGAATTGAGTACCGTAACGAGACCGTACGCGCAATGAAAACCTTCTTCACCTGGCTGGTCAAACCCGCGGCACTGGCCTTCATCGGCGTGCTGCTGCTGTCGCTGGTGGTCTGGTTCGAGGCGCCGCTGCTGTCCTTCGACGGCAGCGCGCCGTTCGCTTCAAGCGGCGCGCGCTGGACCATCATCGCCCTGTTGTTCCTCGCATGGGTCGGCTGGTTCGGCTGGCGCAAGCTGCGGGCGCATCTCGCCGACCGGCGCCTGGCGAAAAGCGTCGCCGGCGAGGACGCGCCCAAGGTGGCGGCCCCAAACGCGCCGGAAGGCGCATTCGAAGTCGCGCAACTCAACAAGCGCATGCAGGAAGCCATCGCCATCCTGCGCAAGAGCAAAGGCAAGGACGGCCGCAAGGGCGGCCTGTACCAGCTGCCCTGGTATATGTTCATCGGCGCGCCGGGCAGCGGCAAGACCACGGCGCTGACCCAGTCGGGCCTGAAGTTCCCGCTGGCCGAGAGCCTGGGCAAGGGCCCGATCGGCGGCGTCGGCGGTACCCGCAACTGCGACTGGTGGTTCACCGACGAAGCGGTGCTGCTCGACACCGCCGGCCGCTACACCACCCAGGACAGCAACGGCGAAAGTGACAAGGCCGCGTGGACCGGCTTCCTGCAACTGCTGCGCAAGTACCGGCGCCGGCGTCCGGTCAACGGCGTGATCGTCACGGTGTCGGTGTCCGACCTGCTGCAGGGCGACGAGGCCTGGCGTGCTTCGATGGCGCAGTCGATCCGCGAACGCATCAAGGAGCTGCACGAGCAGCTGGGCGTGCGCTTTCCGATCTACGTGCTGGTGACCAAGTGCGATCTGCTGGCCGGCTTCGTCGAGTACTTCGACGCGCTCGGCCGCGAGGAGCGTTCCCAGGTCTGGGGCACGACTTTCGCGCTGGCGAAGGAAGAGGGGCTTGACGCGGCGCTGGCCGCCTTCCCGGAAGAGTTCCGCCTGCTCGAGCGGCGCCTGCAGGACCGCATGCTCGCCCGCATGCAGCATGAGCGAGACCCCTACAAGCGCGCGCTGGTCTACAGCTTCCCGCAGCAGTTCGCGGGCCTGGGCGAGGTGCTGGGGCGATTTCTCAACGACGTGTTCGCGTCCAACCGCTATGAACAGCAAGCCTTGCTGCGCGGCGTCTACTTCAGCAGCGGCACCCAGGAGGGCAGTCCGCTGGATCGCGTGATGGGGGCGATGGCGGCTTCCTTCGGCCTCGATCGCCAGACGGTGCCGGCGAACGGCGCCACCGGCCGCAGCTACTTCATCACCAGGCTGGTGCAGGGAGTGATCTTCCCCGAAGCCGAGCTGGCCGGCGTGAACCACAAGCTGGAACAGCGCCGCCGCATGCTGCAATGGGGCGCCGTCGCCGGCGTCTCGGTGCTGTTCGTGCTGCTCGGCGCGGGCATGGCCGCCAGCTACCAGCGCAACCAGGCCTATATCGCCGACATGGAAGCGCGGTCGGCCGACATCGCCAGGCGCGTGGCGGCGCTGCCGCCGCAGGCCTCGCCGATCGCGCTGCTGCCGGTGCTGGACGCGGCGCGCACGCTGCCGGGCGGTTACGACGACGCCGACAAGAGCGTGCCGCTGTTGAACCGCTTCGGCCTGTACCAGGGCGACAAGCTGGGCGAAGCCGCGCGCATCGCCTACCGCAAGCTGCTGCAGGACACCCTGCTGCCGCGCCTGCAGCAGCGCATGGAAGCCCAGCTGCGCCGCAGCGATGCCAACAATGCCGAGTACCTGTACGAGGTGCTGCGGGTCTACCTGATGCTGGGCGACCCGAAGCACTTCGACGCCGAGTCGATCGCCGCTTGGGCCGCGCTCGACGACGATCGCAACCTGAAGGACGCCAGCGAAGCGCAGCGCGCGGCCCTGGCCGAGCACGAGCTGGCGCTGATGGAGAATTTCAGGCAGGGACAGGCGATGCCGGAGCTCGACGCAGCCCTGGTCGCCGACACCCGCCTTGCGCTGGCACGCATGCCGCTGCAGCAGCGCGTCTACAACCGCGTCAAACTCCAGCTGGCGCGCGAGAAGCTGCCCGACTTCAGCCCGGCGGGTGCGGGCGGCCGCGAAGCCGCCACGGTCTTCGTGCGCAAGAGCGGCGAACCGATCACGCGCGGCGTGAACGGCATGTTCTCGGTGGCCGGCCACGCCAAATTCCTGGAAGCGAGCGACGAGGCGGTGGCCGACGTCGACAAGGAACGCTGGATCCTGGCGCAGCAGGAAGCGAGTCAGGCCGACAACCAGGACCAGGTACGCGCGGCGGTCCTGCAGCTCTATTACGACGACTACATCGCCCAGTGGGACGCGCTGCTGAACGACGTCACCGTGCGCCCCTTCGACAACCTGGAGCAGGGCGCGCGCATCACCAATCTGCTGGCCGGGGCCGATTCGCCCTTGCGTAAATTCCTGGTCGCGGCGGGCAAGGAGACCACGCTGGGCGCCAGCCAGGCGGTGAAGCTGCCGTCCGCCGCCGCCAAGGTCATGGGCAAGCTGGGCGCCTACAAGAAGAAGCTGGAAAGCGCGATGGGCAGCGCGCCCGGCACGCCGGCAGCAAGCAAGGACATGAATCCGGTCGACGCCCACTTCGAGGACCTGCACCGCATGACTTCCGGCACGCCGCCGCCGCTCGACCAGAAGCTGGCCATGCTGAAGGACGTCGCCGTCTACATGGACAGCGCCGCCAGCGCCAAGCGCACCGGCGCGCCGCCGCCGCCGGGCGATGCGCTGGCCAGGGTCAAGCTGGAAGCCGACGGCGCGCCGGCCCCGCTGGGCGGCATGCTCAAGACCATCGACAGCGGCGGCGCCGGCCTGACCTCGGGCAGCGAACGCGAACGCCTGAACGCCCTGTGGACCGCCGGCCCGGCCCAGTTCTGTCGCCAGGCGGTGGCGGGGCGCTACCCGATCGTCCGCAACTCCAGCCAGGACGTCACCGCCGACGATTTCGGCCGCCTGTTCGGTCCCGCCGGCCTGATCGACGACTTCTTCCAGAAGAATCTCGCGCAGTATGTCGACATGGGCGGCGCGCGCTGGAGCTGGCGCGCGACCGCCAACAACGGCGCGCTCGGCATCCCGCAGGGCACGCTCGACGAATTCCAGCGCGCGGCGCGCATCCGCGACGCCTTCTTCGCCAACGGCGGACGGCAGGCCTCGATGCGCTTCGACCTGAAACCGGTGACGCTCGATCCGAACATCGCCAGGCTGGTGCTGGAGATCGACGGGCAGGTCCTGAATGCCGCGCCGAATGCCCTGGCGCCCGCGTCGTTCCAGCTGCCGAGCGGGAAAGGCGGCGGGCAGGTGAAGCTGGAGGTGAGTCCGGCCAGCGCCCGTTCCACTGTGCAGACCGAAGGACCGTGGGCCTGGTTCCGCATGCTGGACAGGGCGGTAGTAGAACCGACGCCGCAGGGGGAGCGCTACAAGGTCGTCTTCGACGTCGATGGCCGCAAGGCGGGGCTGGAGCTCACCGCCAACAGCGTCGTCAACCCGTTCCGCCGCGCCGTGCTGGAACAGTTCCGCTGCGTGGACAAGCTGTGACCGGGTACTACGGGAAGGTCAGCACGCATGGGGACTTCGTCGGGCGTGGGTTGCCGGCGCAGCTGGTGCAGGCGTGGGATGGGTGGCTGCAGGAGGGCATGCGGGCCAGCCGCAACAAGCTGGGCGCCGCCTGGCTCGAGCGCTATCTTCATGCGCCGGTGTGGCGCTTCGCGATCGCGCCCGGTGTGCTGGGGCCGGAAGGGCTCGGCGGGGTGATGATGCCGAGCGTGGATCGCGTGGGGCGCTATTTTCCCCTGATGCTCGGCGCGGTCGGGGCGCCACCGCTGCTGGACTGGTTTCACGGCCAGGCCGCCTGGTATGACGCGCTCGAAGACCTGGCGCGGGAGTCGCTCGATCCCGCTTTCGCGCTGGAACGCCTCGATGGGGCGCCGCAAGCGCTGCTTGCTGCTTCGCCGCCGTTTAGCGTCAGGATACCGCTGGGCGAGGGCGTGCGCGCGGTCATGGCGGCCGCATCCCTGCGGGGCCATACGCTGTGGTGGACCGAGGGCGGGCCTTTCGTGGAGGCGTCGATGCTGCTGTGTTCGGGGATGCCGCAGGAACAGGCATTCACTGCGATGCTCGACGGCGACTGGACCACCCTGAGCTAGCGCTTGCAGCTCTTCAAACCATTCATCAGGTAGCGGAGGGGGAAATGTCGGAAGAGCAGAGCGTTTTTGTCCGCATTGAGCGTGACTTCGGCAAACATGGACCGACGGTAGTTACCTCGCTGATCGTCCTGTGCATGTCTGCCCTGATCTTGTTGGCGGGTGGCCTATTGCTTCCTTACTTTGCAGCAGGCGCTATGACAAACGGTGCTGCGACTGGTACGGTCATCAATATGCTGACAATGGTGATCGGCGGTTTGATCGGGTGGATTGCCGCGATCTTGGCGACGCCGTATAGCCAGAATGAGGCAAGCAGGTTGAGCACCCTTGCCAAGGCTATTTCAGCATTTTTATCAGGATACGTCCTGTCAAAATTCGACCGCGTCCTGGAAAGGACACTGTCTGGTGCTGGCGGCGGCTTAACCCAAGAAGCGTGGCAGTTGCTCGGATTTTTCTTTGGAGCCTTCTTGATTGGCTTCCTCGCAATCTTCACCACCCGCGCGTACTTCAGGAAGACCCAGATTGGGGTGAGATCCTGATGACGTCAAATACAGAGATGTTCAAAAGAAAACGAGAAATGGTGGACATTGCCGATGCTAGCCATTTCAGCATTTGTAGGGTGTTCGGCATCGCCGAACGCCCGTTAGATCAAGGACGCGCAGTGGCAGCACATCCTAAATTTGAACGCGTGGGCAAGGAACTTGCCCACCCTCCGAAAACCGGCGGCAGGGCGCTCACTCGGCATCGGTTTTGAAGCGGAAGGTCGTCGTGCTGCGCAGCGGCGCCTGCGGCCGGACCACCGTCGACGGGAACGCGGGAATGTTCGGGCTGTTTGGGAAATGCTGGGTCTCCAGCGCCAATCCGCTGCCCTTTACCAAAGGACGTCCTTCCGCATCACGCAGGCTGCCGTTCCAGCCGTTCGTGGAAAACACGACGAGTCCCGGCTCGGACGTGAACACGTCCAGCACGCGGCCGGAGGCGGCGTCGCTCAGCGTGGCCGCATGCCTGTCCTTCAGGACGAAGGTATGGTCGAGGCCATTGTTCGTCTTGACGATGTCTTCGCCGGATGTAGCGACCGGGCCAAGCTCGCGAGGCTTGCGCAGGTCCAGCCCGCCGGTGACGGCTGCGATCTCGCCGGTCGGCACGCGCTTGCCGTCGGTCGGCAGCCATTGATCGGCATTGACCTGCAGCGTGTGCCCGTAGACGTCCGGCGCATCCGACAGATTGAAGAAGGCGTGATGGGTGAGATTGACGACGGTCGGCTTGTCGGTCGCCGCCCGGTACTCGATACGCAGGTCCGCATCGACGACCCGGAACTCGGCCTTCACCTGCAGATTCCCTGGAAAGCCGTTTTCTCCATCGCGGCTGGCCAGGGACAGGTCGACGCCGCAATCGGCCGGGCTTGAATTCCACAGGCGGCTGCCGAATCCCCCTGGCCCGCCATGGACCGAGACGCCATCCGGCCGGGACATTAGGTCGTAGCGCTTGCCGTCGAGCGTGAACCCGCCGCCTCCGATGCGTCCTGCGAACCGTCCCACGATCTTCGAGAACGTGGCGTTGCCCTCGTAGTCGGACAGCTTTTCCAGGGTGCGAACCACGTTCCTGACCTTGCCCTCGCGATCGGGCACCTTGATGGCGTGGATGATGCCGCCGTAGTCCAGGATCGTGACTTCGATGCGCGCGTTGCGGATGGTGTAGGCGCGCACCTGTTCGCCGGTGGTCAGCGTGCCGAAGGGCCGGGTCTGCACCGTGCAGGCCGGCGCCGCCTGGACTGCGCCGCACGCCGCCAAGGCGGCAAGCAGGGACGCCGCCCTGGCAGTGCGTCCCACGTTCGTCATGCGAAGTTTTTCAGTGCCCATCCGCCAATGCTAACACCGCCGTGATGTTGTCGCGGCTGCCGTGCGCCTTGGCCAGCGCGATCAGCTCTTCGCAGCAGGCATCCAGCGACTGCGCCGACGCGTGGCCCAGCACCTGCGCGATTGCGCCATGCGGCGTGTTCCCGTACAAGCCGTCGCTGCACAGCAGGTACAGGTCGCCGCGCCTGACCTCGCACACCTTGACGTCCGGCGCCACCATGCCCGTCGGCCCGATCGCCTGCAGCAGCAGATTCCGCGGCGGCAGTCCTTCGGAGGCGCCGGATTCGAGCGCCTGCTGGTACAGGGTCTGGTCGCGCGTCAGCACCGTCAATTCGCCGGCGCGATAGCGGTAGATGCGGCTGTCCCCGACATGGAACAGCGCCAGCGGTCCGTCCGGCATCCATTGCCAGAAGCCGCTCAGCGTCGTCCCCATGCCGGCGCCGTCGCCATGGCCGTTACGCACATTGGCGCCATAGACCTGGGCGTTCGCATGGTCGACCGCCTCGTGCACCGCCAGCACCGCGCACATATGCTCGTCCTGCCAGGTCGCGTCCGGGTCGAGCATGGTTCCACGGGCGGGCAGGGCGCAACGGAACGGGTCCGCGTTCACCAGGGACGTGCGCAGGGAGCTCAGGGCCAGGTGGGCGGCGACCTCGCCGCCGTCATGCCCGCCCATGCCGTCCGCCACCGCGACGATGCGCAGTTCGGGGTCGATCAGGAAGTTGTCCTCGTTCGACTGGCGCACCAGGCCGACGTCGGTGAGGCCGTAGGCCGAGCCGAAGGCGAGGCGGTGGTAGATGCTGGGGGTGAGCTGGGTCCAGGTATGCATCGGCGTTGTCTTTATGGTTGTATGCCTGAAAATGTCCCGTCATGGCAGGCGCATCACGCCGCTGACGGTGAAGCGGATCTCGCCCGGCCGCTCGCCCGGCGCGGTCTCGATGCGCAGGTCGGACAGTCCTTGCGCGTGGCTGCCCGCGACCAGCGACGCGACCGCGCCCAGCAGCTGCGACTGCTGCTGCGCCCCGATCGATGCCGGCGCGGGCATGCTCTCCGGGCCGTAGTAGTGGTCGAGCATGGCCGCGAAGTCGCGCCGCGTGGTCACGCAGTACACGGGACGCGCATCCGGGAACAGGCCCACGACCGCGCCACCCAGCCTGGCCTGCTCCGGATCGACGCAGGCGACGTACACGCCATTGTCGTTGCGCGCCACCGGCAGCCATTGCTGGCGCGCGGCGGCCGCGCGATCCAGCGTGGCGATCAGGTCGGCGGGCACGCGCCGCTGCGGATGGTGGCTCAGGTAAGGCACCGCGAAGTGGTCCGCCAGCGCGCGCCCGACCACCGGCAGCTTGAGGCGGAAGTCGTCGATCAGCACGTCCTCGATGTCCTGCCCGCTGGCGCGCGCGTGCTGCAGCGCCTGTTCGACCTGGCCGCGCGGCAGGGCGGATTCGCGGATGGCGTCGGCGAAGCCGCCGCGCCCGCGCACCTCTTCCTGGCGGCGCTGGGCAAACGCCACGGCGAGGGTCTCGCACAGCGACGAGGCGCCTTCGACCACCGTCGCCGAAAATGCGCCGCCGAGCAGGTTGTTAATTAGCTGGAAAACGCCGATCACGGTGTCCTCGTGCAGGATCGGGATCACCAGCATCTCGCGCGTGCGGTAGCCGGTGCGGCGGTCGACGCCCTGCTGGAAGCGCAGCTCCGGCGCATAGCGCTGCAGCTCGGCCTCGTCGTAGACGTCGTGCAGGTTCACGGTGCGGCGCGACAGGGCCGCGTAGCCGGCCACGCTCAGGGCGGAGATCGGCAGGCGCAGCTGGCGGAAGGACGACAGGCCGGTCTTCACTTTCGAGACCAGGCTGGCCTTGTCCTCGCCCACCACGTAGATGCTCAGGCGGTCGGCGCCGAACAGGCTGCAGATGCCGCTCGAGACGTCGAGCATGATATCGTCGACGTTGCGGGTGGCGTGGATCTGGGTGGTGAGCTGCTGCAGCTGGCGGAAGAATTCGCCGCGCCGGCCCGGATCGGTCTCCCACGCCAGCGCGCTCATGAGGGCACGCGCGGCGCCAGCACGGTGGCGTCGAGGTCATGGGCACCAAGCCGGGTCGCGTCCGGATCGGCATCGATAGAGGCGGCCGCGGCCAGGCGCCACACGGGTGCCGCGGGGGAAGGCGCCGGCCGCTCGATGCTCTCGCCGTTCAGCGCGCGCCGCAGGTCTTCGCGGAAGGCCGCCGCATCGGGATAGCGTTCCTCCGGACGCTTGGCCAGCGCGCGCATCAGGACCGAATCGAAGGCGGGGCTGAGGAGCGGATTGAGCACGCTGGGCGGCACCGGCTGGTCGTACAGGATCTTCTGCTGGACCGCGAACACGCCGCTGCCGCGGAACGGCCGCTCGTTGGTGAGGAACTGGTACAGGATGATCCCGGCCGCGAACAGGTCCGATTGCGGACCGACCGCCTGGCCGGTGATCTGCTCGGGCGACATGAAGCTGGGGGTGCCGACCATCTCCGCGCCGGTCTGGTCGGGGCTGACCGCGGCCATGCGCGCCACGCCGAAGTCGGTCAGCTTGACGCGCAGGTCGTGGCTCAGCATCACGTTGGCCGGCTTGACGTCGCGGTGGATCACGCCGTGCAGGTGGGCGTAGCCGAGCGCTTCGAGCAGCTCGCAAGTCATGCGCACCGCGTCTTCCAATGTGAAGTCGAGGTGGAAGTCCTGGCTCATGTCGAAGTACGCCGCCAGCTCCTCGCCGCGCACCAGTTCCATCACCATGTAGGCGACGCCGTCCTCTTCGCCGAAGTCGTAGAGCCCGACGATGTGCGGATGGTTCAGGCGCGCCACCGCCTGGGCTTCCTGTACGAAGCGGCTCGAATAGGAGGCGCGCAGTTCGCTGTCGGCCAGCGCCGCGGTGGAGATCACCTTGATCGCGACCTTGCGCTCCAGGCGCGGATCGAAGCCCTCGTAGACCAGCCCCATGGCGCCGCGTCCCAGCACGCGCACCATCTGGTATCTGCCGAATTGGGTCGGTTCGTTCATGGGACGAAGACGGGCTCGAGGGAGAGAGCGCCAGTGTAAATCAAGCGCGGCGCCCCGGATCGGCGGCATCCAAAAAAATGCAAAATCGACACATTCTGGTGCATTTCGCCCCGGCCCGGTGCAGGCGGCGCACAGGGGAAATGCGCGTCTTTACGGTAGTTGTTGTATTGCCGGTTAGAACATGTAAAGATGGGCTGACTTATGCATACAAATGCATGACATTCACGTACACTTCACTGCAGCAATAGACCCGATTCCAGCAGTTTTTGAACGATTTTCAGAAGCCCGGTTCATGCCTCCTGCCCTGTCACGCATCCTCATCGTCCGCACCGACAATATCGGTGACGTCGTTCTCACCCTGCCGCTGGCGGGCTACCTGAAAGGGCTGATTCCGGGTGTGCAGGTCGACCTGGTCTGCCGTGCCTACGCCGCGCCGGTGGTGCGCTGTTGCCGCCACGTCGACCGGGTGCTGGCGCTGGAAGAACTCGACATCGACCGCCTGTTCCGCGACCATGACTACGACACCGTCATCTTCGCCTTCCCGCACCGCGCCATCGGCCGCGCCGCGCGCCGCGCCCACGTGGCCAACCGGGTCGGCAGCAGCCACCGCCTGCACCACTGGATCAGCTGCAACCGCTTGGCGCATTTCAGCCGCGCACGCTCGCCGCTGCACGAGGCGCAGCTGAACTTCGCCCTGCTCAAGGCGATCGGCATCGAGCACCAGCCGGAACTGCCCGAGCTGTGCGCCCTGTATGGCCTGGATGCCCCGCGCACGGCCGGCGTCGACGGGATGTTCGACCCGGCACGCTTCAACCTGATCCTGCATCCGAAGTCGAACGGCAACGGCCGTGAGTGGCCGCTGGCGCGCTACGCCGAACTGGCCGCGCTGCTGCGCGACGATCCCGACGTCGCGATCTGGGTCACCGGCAGCCGCGCCGAGGGCGAACTGCTGGCGCGCGAGGGCCAGGCGCTGCTCGCCAGCCCGAACGTGCACAACCTGTGCGGCCGGCTCGACCTGACCGGGCTGGTGGCGCTGATCGGCATGGCCGACGGCCTGGTCGCCAGCGGCACCGGCCCGCTGCACGTCTCGGCCGCGCTCGGCCAGCCGACGCTCGGCCTGTTCCCGCCGATCAAACCGATCGACATCGCGCGCTGGGGCGCGCTGGGCCGCAATGCCGTCTCGCTCAGCGCCGAACAGGCGTGCGAGACCTGCACCGATGCGCAGCACTGCCGCTGCATGGAGGCGATTCAGGCCGGGCAGGTGGCCGGCGTCATCGCCGAGTGGCGCGCCAGGATGTCCCTGCGCCGCCGCGGCATGCAGCGGGAGGAAGTGCCGGCATGATGCCGAAGCTCCTGATCACGCTCGACTCCATGCGGCATGCGAACACCGGCCTGCACACCTTCGGCCACAGCCTGACGAGCGAACTGGCCAGGCAGGGTGAGGGCAACGTCGATTTGAGCGCCTATACCTATCCGGTGCAGCTGGGCTTCCTCGGCGAGCGGGCTTCCTACGTACGCCACCGCAAATTCCACCGCTGGCATCTGCCGCGCCAGCGCCAGTACGACCTGGTCCACTTCGCCGACCAGTACTGCCGCTTCGGCCCGCAGCGCATCAGCGGCAAGACCGTCATGACGGTGCATGACCTGAACCAGGTGCACGAGCTGCCCGCCGACAGTCCGAAGCTCGCGCGCCACCTGCGCAAGATCGGCGACAAGATCGCCGGGGTCGACCGCATCGTGGCGATCTCGGAATTCGTCAAGGCCGACATCGCGCGCTTCTTCCCCGAGGCCGAACACAAGATCTCGGTGATCTACAACGGCACCGACGCCAGCCACGCGCCGGCAGGCCATGCGCCGCGCTTCCAGCCGCCCGGGCGCTTCCTGTTCACGGTGGGGATGGTATGCCCGAAGAAGAACTTCCACGTGCTGGCGCCGCTGCTGCGCGCGCCTGACATGGCTGACGTGACCCTGGTGATCGCCGGCGTGGTCAAGGAAGCGTACAAGGAGAAGATCCTGCAGGAGGCGGCGCGCTTCGGCGTGCTCGATCGCGTCGTGGTGACGGGGCCGGTGAGCCAGCACGACAAGGACTGGTACTACGCGCATTGCGAGGCCTTCCTGTTTCCCTCGCTGGCCGAAGGCTTCGGCCTGCCGGTGCTGGAGGCGATGCACCACGGCCGGCCGGTGTTCCTGTCGCGCTTCACCAGCCTGCCGGAGATCGGCGGCGACGCCGCCTTCTACTTCGACAGCTTCGACCCGGACCACATGAGCGCGGTCCTGCGCGAGGGCCTGGCGCGCTTCGATCGCGAGGATGGCGCCGCGCGCGTGCGCCGGCATGCGAACCGCTTCAGCTGGAAAAACGCGGGGGCGGCCTACCTCGACCTCTACCGCCAGGTGCTGGCCTGAGGTTTATACTGCGGGGATGAACCAGAC
Organism: Massilia phyllostachyos; assembly: GCF_021044825.1. GTDB lineage: Bacteria > Pseudomonadota > Gammaproteobacteria > Burkholderiales > Burkholderiaceae_D > Telluria > Telluria phyllostachyos. Next base: position 368,685 of record NZ_JAJNOC010000003.1, read on the forward strand.
CCGCTGCAGCTGGGCCAATATGGCCAACCCGCGCTATATCGCCTACCACGACCACGAGTGGGGCGTGCCCTGTCACGACGAGAACACGCTGTTCGAAATGCTCAACCTCGAAGGCGCCCAGGCCGGGCTGTCGTGGGAGACCATCCTGAACAAGCGCGACTCCTACCGCGCCGCCTTCGACGATTGGGACGCCGAAAAGATCGCGCGCTACGACGAGGCCAAGGTGGCCGAGCTGCTGGCCAATCCCGGCATCGTGCGCAACCGCCTGAAGGTGGCGGCCGCGATCACCAATGCCAAGGCCTACCTGGCGATGCGCGCGCAAGGCCTCACCCTGGACGCCTATCTGTGGGGCTGGGTCGACGGCAAGCCGATCGTGAGCGACTGGCCGGACGGCTCGCGCCCGGCGAAAACCGAACTTTCGGACCGCATCTCGAAAGACCTGGGCCAACGCGGCTTCAAGTTCGTCGGCTCGACCATCATCTACGCCTACCTGCAGGGTATCGGCGTGGTGGACGACCATGACCGGGCGTGCTTCCGCCACGCAGGGCGATGATCGGCCTGCGCGCGCACTGGCGGGGCCGCGAGCGCTATACGGTGTTCGCGACGTCCTGCGACGCCGGCGCCTTGCAGGACGCCTGGCGCGGAGATGCCGATCGGCCGGCGCGGCTGCACATCGTGGCGCTCGCGCCTGATTTGCAGCCGGGCTTTCACCGCATCCCGCAGGCCGATCCGCGCCTGACGCTGACCTCGGTCTGCGCGCCCCTGGAAGAGGCGCTGGCGCAGCTCGGCGCGCAGCCGGACGCGGTCTTCCTAGAGGGAGTGACCGGCACGGCTTTCGCGCGGCCGCTGGCGCGCATCGTGGCGCTGGGGGCGCGCCTGTTCGCAGACGGACTGGACGCAGAGCAGCGCGCCGCGCTGCAGGCGCAGGGCTTCGTGTTCGAAGGCGAGTCCGGCCACGCCGTCTTCGCCAGCCGCAAGCCGCGGCTGCCCATGCCGCCGACGCCCGAACGGCGCGCCATCGTGGTCGGCGCCGGCCTGGCGGGTTCCGCTGCCTGCGCCGCCCTGTGCGCGCGCGGCTGGGACGTCACCCTGGTCGAGCGCCATCCCGAGCCGGCGATGGAAGCCTCGGGCAACCTGGCCGGCATCTTCATGCCGCTGCTTTCGCGGGACGACAACATCCCGACCCGCCTGACCCGCGCCGCCTACCTGTACGCCCTGCGCGCATGGGAGCAGCTCGGCGGCATCGGCCGCGCGATCGAAGGTGACGCCTGCGGCGTGCTGCAGCTGGCGCGCGACGCGGATCACGCCGCGGTGTCGCGCGCCATCGCGCAAGAGGGGCGCTTGCCGCCGGCATTCGCACGCTGGCTCGAACGGCCGGAGGCGGAACGCCTGCTCGGCCTGCCGGCGCCGGATGGCGGCTGGCTGTTCCCGCAGGGCGGCTGGGCGCGTCCCGGCAGCGTCTGCGCGGCAATGCTGGATGCCTGCGGCGCGCGGCTGACGCGGCGTTTCGGCATCGGCTCGATCGGGCTGGAACGGGTGGACGGCGCATGGCTGGTGCGCGATGGGGAGGGGAAGGTCGTCGCGCAGGCGCCCACCGTGGTGCTGGCCAACGGCGTCGGCGCGCGCGGCCTGGCGCAATCGGCCGACCTGCCGCTCGCGAGCCTGCGCGGCCAGGTCACCCACCTGGACGGCGCCAGCCTGCCGGCACTGCCGCTGGTGCTGTGCCGCGAAGCCTACCTGACCCCGGCCGCGAACGGCGTCGCCTGCGCCGGCGCCACCTACGACCTCGATGGCGACCCGCTGCTGCGGGAAGAGAGCCAGGCGGAGAACATCGAACGGCTGCGCAACCTGGTGTCGGATCCGGCAGCGGCCGAAGGCGCAGCGCTGGCGGGCCGCGTGGGATTCCGCTGCGTGGCGCCGGACCGTCTGCCGCTGGTCGGCCGCCTGCCGGATTTCGCCGCGGCCGGCAGCACCGAGCGCCTGCGCGACGTGCCGCGCCATCCGGGCCTGCTTGGCCTGCTCGGCTATGCGTCGCGCGGCCTGATCTGGGCGCCGCTGGCGGCGGAACTCCTGGCCGCCCAGCTGGAAGGCGAGCCGCTGCCGCTGGAAATGGCGCTGGTCGATGCCCTCGACCCGGCCCGTTTCGTACTGCGCGCCCGGCGCGGCAGCCGCGCCCCGGCGCCTGGATTGTTGTAACGCAGCCATAAGTTACATCCGGACACGGGATTGTCAAATTCCCGACGGTATAATTGACGTACGGTAACTTTTTCCAGCTGCGGACCCCATGGATGATTCCCCACAATCGAGCGAGCTGTTCCTGTTCCTCGCGTCCACCGCGCACGATATGAAGAACTCGATCAGTGTCCTGTCCGGCACGCTGGAGCGCCTGCTCGACGGCGCGTCCCCCGAGACCGAAAAGGCCTACGGGCAGATGGCGCAGATGCTGTACCAGACGCGCCGCCTGAACGACAACCTGATGCAGCTGCTGGCGCTGTACAAGCGCGTCGGCACCCCCGAATATCCCTTCGACGTGCAGCCGCTCGAGATCGGCCAGCTGGTCGAGCAAGTGGTGGCGCTGGGTCGCGTGCTGCTGGCCTCGCGCGGCGTGGCGCTCGAACTCGACGTCGATGCGCAGCTGCTCTGGCATGTCGACGAAGACCTGATCGTCGGCGTGGTCTCGCACGCGGTCAACAACGCCGTGCACTACACGCGCGACCGCATTCGCCTATCGGCGCGCGAGCGCGATGGCTGGCTCGAGATCCGCGTCGAGGACAACGGCGACGGTTACCCGCCGTCGCTGCTGGAGGCCGGCGGCGCCGCGCTGGATGCGAACGCCAGCGGCGTGAACTTCCTGACCAACAGCGCCGGCCTGGGCCTGCACTTCTCGCGCGAAGTCGCGCGCATGCACCGCCACCGCGAGCGCGCGGGCAGCGTGCGCCTCGAGAACGGCGGCGCGCTCGGCGGCGGCTGCTTCATCCTGGCCCTGCCATGAACACCCCCGTCAACTTCATCAGCCCAGCCGCGCCCGCGCTGCCCGTGGTCGCCGAGCAGGTCGACTGGGCCGGCAAGAACTACCTGGTGGTCGACGACTTCATCGGCGTGCGCCAGCTGCTGCGCGAGAGCCTGCGCAGCCTGGGCGCGCGCAACATCGACCAGGCTTCCAGCGGCGGCGAGGCGATGGCGCTGCTGAACAAGACCCGCTACGACGTGGTCCTGTGCGACTACAACCTGGGCGAGGGCAAGAACGGCCAGCAGGTGCTGGAAGAGGCGCGCATGCGCAACCTGCTGCTGCCCTCGAGCGTGTTCCTGATGGTGTCGGCCGAGAAGACCGTCGAATCGGTGATGGGCGCGGCCGAGCACCAGCCGGACGCCTACCTGGTCAAGCCGATCACCGAGGGCGTGCTGCTCACGCGCCTGAACCGGGTATGGCGCAAGAAGCAGATCTTCAACCCGATCGACCACGCCTACGCCGAGAAGGACTACCTGCGCGCGGCGCGCCTGTGCGACGAGCAGATCGCCGGCAACCGCGCCCACGAGATCGACCTGCTGCGCATGAAGGCGCGCCTGATGGAGCGGTGCGGCGAGCCGGCCAAGGCGCGCGAGACCTACGAGCGGGTGCTGGCCCAGCGCGAGTACCAGTGGGCGCGCTCGGGCCTGGCCAAGATCCGCATGGCCGACGGCGACTACGAGCAGGCGCGCCAGATGTTCGCCACCGTGATCGCCGAGAACCGCTACTACATCGACGCCTACGACCAGCTGGCGCGCGCCTACCAGAACATGGGCAAGCACGAGGAGGCGCTCGGCATCCTGGAGCGCGCCGCCAAGCTGTCGCCGAATTCGGTGCCGCGCCAGCGCAGCCTGGGCCAGGCCTGCCTGAAGCTGGGGAACGTCGGCATGGCCGAGAAGGCCTTCCGCAAGTGCATCGCGATCGGCGAGTATTCGATCCGCAAGACGCCCGACGCTTATCTTGGCCTGGCGCGCGTGTGCGGGCTGAAGAACGATCCGAAGGAAGCGCTGCTGCTCTTGAACGCGGCGGTGCGCGAGTTCTCGGCCGAGCACCCGGACATCGCGCTGCGCGCCAAGATCACCGAGGGCCTGGTGTACCACGAGAGCGGCGACTACCGGCGCGCGCGCAAGGCCGGCGACGAACTGGAAGCCCTCTTGAGCGCGACGCCGGAACGTCCCGACGTGCCGACCTGCATCGAGATGGCGACCCTGCTGTTCGCGGTCGGCGTGAAGGAAGCGCCGGTCGAGCTGCTGTGCTACGTGATCCGCAACAACCACGACAACGTGCTGCTGCAGGACGAGGTGCAGAAGATTTTCGAGAAGGCGCGCATGGGCGACGAAGGCGAGGCCCTGATCCGCAAGGCGCGCAAGGAAGCGGTCGACCTGATGAACCAGGGCGTCTTGCTGTGGAAGACCAACAAGCTGCCGGAGGCGGTGGAGTGGATGAGGAATGCGCGCGCGGCGCTGCCGCACAATGTGCGCATCCTGTTCAATTCGGCGCAGATCCTGGTGTCGTGCATGCAGCAGCGCGGGTTCAGCATCCTGCTGTCGGACGAGGCGCATGCGGTGCTGGGGCAGGCGGACCGGCTGGCGCCGGGGCAGCAGCGGTTTGCGCAGTTGATCGAGCAGTTGCTGGCGTTGGCGCCGAAGGTGGAGGAGGGGCCGGTGGCCGAGGCTAGTGCGGACGCTGCGAGCTGATCGACGAACTTGGGTTCCGGCCTTCGCCGGAATTCGTAGGCGCCAGTGGCGCGTACGACGTTGTTTGAGTTAGCCGTTAGCCTCAAGACCGTCATCCCGGCGAAGGCCGGGAACCAAGTTTGCTAGCGTACCGCTTCGCTCTTGACGAAGTCGACGAAAGCCCGCAAGGGAGCTGGCAGCAATCGCCGCCCCGCATAATACAAATACGGCCCCGAAAACCGCGGCCACCACTCCTCCAGCACCGGCGCCAATTCACCCCGCGCCAGATACGGCTTCAGCCAATCCTCGAACAGATACACGATCCCGGTCCCCGCCACCGCCGCATCGACCGCCAGATCGACCGCCCCGCCGATCTGCACCAGCAGCGGCCCGGACGGATCCACGGTCAAGACCTCGCCCTCGCGCTCGAACTGCCAGTCGATCATCGCCCCGCTGGGAAAGCGACCGCGCAGGCAGTCGTGGGAAAGCAGGTCGCGCGGATGCTCGGGACGCCCGCGCCGCGCCAGGTAATCGGGTGAGGCCGCCGCAGCGAGGCGCTGCACGCGCGGGCCGATCGGCACCGCCACCATGTCCTGCTCCAGCCGCTCCTCGTAGCGGATGCCGGCGTCGCAGCCGGCCGCCAGCACGTCGACGAAGCTTTCCTCGGCGGTGACTTCGAGCCGGATCTCGGGATAGGCGGCCAGGAAGCGCGGCACGATCGAGGGCAGCACCAGGCGCGCGGCGCTCATCGGCACGTTCAGGCGCAGGGTCCCGGCCGGGGTGTCGCGAAAGCCGTTGACGACGTCGAGCGCGCTTTCCACTTCACTCAGCACGGGATCGAGCCGCGCCAGCAGGCTCTGGCCGGCCTCGGTGGGCACGACACTGCGCGTGGTACGGTTCAGCAGGCGCACGCCGAGGCGCGCTTCCAGGCGCCGCACCGCGTCGCTCAGGCCGGATGCGCTGCTGTCGCTCAGGCGCGCGGCGTCGCGAAAGCCGCCGGCGCGCGCTACCGCCACAAAGGCGGACAAGTCTCCGAGATCGATTTTCATTGTTCGCTTTTTCGTACAACCCGTTCGATGTTGATCGGATTGTACGCCATGGCGCGCGCACGTATCGTCGAGGGACTGACCAACCAAGGAGAACACCATGAATACCATGAACAACACATATCGTCTCGGTTCGCGCGAAATCCGCCGTCTCGGCTACGGCGCCATGCAGCTGGCCGGCCCCGGCGTCTTCGGTCCGCCGCCGGATCGCGAGGCGGCGCTCGCCGTGCTGCGCGAAGCCGTCGAACTCGGCGTCGACCATATCGACACCTCGGATTTCTACGGGCCGCACATCACCAACCAGCTGATCCGTGAAGCCCTGCATCCGTATGCGGACGACCTGACCATCGTCACCAAGGTCGGCGCGCGGCGCGATGCTCAGGCCAACTGGCTGCTGGCCGATGCGGACGCGGAGCTGGAACAGGCCGTGCACGACAACCTGCGCAACCTGGGCCTCGAACGGCTGGATGTGGTGAACATGCGCATCATGTTCGACGTGCACGGGCCGGCCGAAGGTTCGATCGCCCGGCAGGTCGAAGCGTTGGCCGCGCTGCGCGAACGCGGGCTGGTGCAGCACATCGGCCTGAGCAACGTGACGATGGCGCAGCTCGAGGAAGCGCAGCGCATCGTGCCCATCGCCTGCGTGCAGAACATGTACAACCTGGTGCACCGCCAGGACGACGCCATGATCGACGCGCTGGCGCGGCAGGGCATCGCCTATGTGCCGTTCTTCCCGCTGGGCGGCTTCTCGCCGCTGCAGTCCGAGGGCTTGTCCGACGTTGCACGCCGTTTGACGGCGACGCCGATGCAGGTCGCCATCGCCTGGCTGCTGCAACGCTCGCCCAACATCCTCCTGATACCCGGTACCAAGTCGGTGACCCACCTGCGCGAGAACCTGGCCGCCGCCGATCTGGTGCTGGACGAGGAAGCGCTGGCGGCGCTCGAGAAGATCGGTCGCTAGGAGCTGTCGGCCGGTCCGTGCCGGCGCCGCAGCTCGTCGCACAACGCCCCGACGTCGAAGCCGCCTGCGCGGGCCTGGATGGCTGTCGCTGCCGGGCCGAGCGCGCACTCGGCGACGTACTGGCCCAGCGCCCGGTAGCTTTCGAACTGGGTCTCGTCGAACCACTGGTCGGCCGTGCTCTCGTGCGGATAGCTGGGGTGGACCTTGCGGTAGTTGAGCAGGTCGGCGTTCTCGCGGCCGACGATGGCCGGCTTCAGGTAGAGCAGGGTGCCGTCGACGCCGCCCGCGTCGACCGCGCTGTAGCGCACCGTGCCGATCGCGCAGCTGGCGCCGCACAGGCCTTCGCCGCCGCGCTGGGCCAGCTTGCCGACGTCGAGGTCGATGCGCACGTGCAGGTCGGTGGCGCACTTGCGGATCGCGTTGCCGAGGTCCTCGAAGGAGAGCAGGCCGTCGCTGGCCACGTCCACCGCGATGATGAGGCGGCAGCGGCGCCGCACCAGTTCGTAGATGCCGAGGTTGTCGAAGTGGCCGCCGTCGGACAGGTAGACGTAGCTGGCGTCGGCATTGGTCAGCCCGAACAGCTCGGCCAACAGGCTGAACAGCCCGACCGGCGGCGAGGACTGCTGCCACGCTTCCTTGCGCGGATTCGGGCACCAGCGTCCGAGGCGCACGTTAAACATCGTCATCAGGAAGTTCAGCGGCGGCGAGGAGTGCGCGCCCATGTTCGGGCTGGCGGCGGCGCCCGAGACCGCGATCGCCATTCCCAGCCGCACGCCGGCGTCGTCGTCCGCGCCGGCGCCGGAACGCGCGCCGTAGTCGCCGGTCGGCCGGTAGCAGCCGCGCGCAGCTTCGCTGCTGGCCGACTGTGGCGGCAGTTCGAAGCCGCAGTGGCGCGGCGTGAAGGTGAAGGAGGCGGCCTTGCGGGTGCGCCAGGCCAGTTCCTCGCCGCCGACCAGGTTCAATGAGGTGTTGATGATGTGGCAGGGCCGCTGCTGCTTGAGGTCCGCCAGCAGCGGGTCGTCGCTGGCGTCGAAGCCGGTGAAGGGGTGGGGCTTCCTGGCCCGGTTGCTGGCGCCGAAATAGGCGCGCACCAGGCGGTTCCGGTACAGCATGTAGAGCGAAAACTTGTTGATGTCCACGCGCCAGCCGAGCAGCAGGGCGGCCACCGAAAAGACGGCGAAGGCCGTGAACAGATGCGCGCCGCTGGTCGCCAGCGTGGCGCGGGCATGCATGCCATAGACGCAGGTGAAGGCGACCGGCGCCGGGCAGGCCAGCTGAGGCGGCGCCACCACCCATTGGACGAAGGCGCCCAGCAGGGCGAACACGCCGGCCGTGAACACGTAGGGCGCGAGGCGTGCGCACAGGTCGAGGCGCCAGTCGGCGTTGCGCGTGCCCGCGCCGTTTCCCGTCCTGCTGCTGCTGCCGGCGCGCAGGCCGAACCAGGTGACGAACAGCCAGCCGGCGAAGGTGCTCAGGTAAGACCAGGGCTCGAAGGTGAGCCAGGCCCAGTGCAGCAGCGGCGCGAGAAAGAAAGCGACGCCGAACATGGTGACCCAGGCCAGCGCGAAGATCCAGGTCCAGGCGCCCTGGCGGCTCCACCATTCGCGGCTGGCGTCGCTGTACATGCGGCCGATCAGGCCGATCATCAGCGTCATGGTGCCGGCGAACAGCGCCATCATGAGCGGCATGCCGAAGGTGGTCAGGGCGATCGCGTTGTTCAGCACCGGGTGCCGGCTGGGGTTCGGCAGCACGGCCAGGCCGGCCAGCAGCAGCACCGCGCCCAGGGTCAGCGCGCCGACCGCGCACAGCAGGTGCGACAGGCCTTCGATCACCTCGCCGCGGCTCAGGTCCGCCGGCGGGCGGTGCGGCTGCAGGCGGTGCATGACGGCCAGCGCCAGCGCGCACAGCACCAGCACCGCGGAGAGCGACAGCAAGCCGTTGACGATGTGCTCCGCGCTCTCGCGCGACAGCAGCTGCACCATCATCTCGGGCGCGAAGGCGCGCGCCGAGGCGCACAGCACCGCCAGCACCGCCACCAGCGCCGCCGTGCACAAGGTGTAGCCGGCGCGCCGGTAGACGCTGATGCGGTCGTGCGCCATGTACCAGCCGCAGGCCCACACCACGAAATAGACGAAGCCGGGCGCCAGCAGCCACTGCGCGCGGCCCTGCAGTTCCGCCGGCAGCGCGCCCAGTTCCCAGAACGGCGCCATGCCGCCGTGGCGCCACAGGCCCACGCTGCCGAGGAAGCCCGCCAGCAGCAAGGGCAGGTTGATCCACCAGAGCACCGCGCCCTGCGACAGCGGGAAACGGCGCAGCCCGCGCGAGCCGGAAGGTTTACTGGAGATGCTCAGGGCGATGCAGAACACGGCCGCCAGGAACAACAGGATGCCGAGCAGCCAGGCCAGGTCGGTGTAAGCCGCCCACGGCCCGTTTGGGCCCACGATGCGGTGCACCGCCCACACGGCGGCGCGCGGCAGCAGCAGCAGGGCGCACAGCCAGGCCACCAGCATGGTCAGGTTCAGGCCCGTGTTGCGGGCATAGGTGCCGATCAGGGTCCAGGTGTCGGCGCTGAACATGCCGCCGCGCGGCGACAGGTAGTTGCTGTACTGGCGAAGAAAACGGATCGCCGGCGCCTCGGCCGTGCCGGCGGGCGGCGCCAGCAGCGCCTCGACCTGCTGGATGTCGCCGCCCTGTTCGTGGATGCAGGTGGAGAGCCAGCCGCCGATGAAGCCGCCGCCGGAGACGGTCGACAGGTAATCGAGGTGGCGCAGCATTTTCTGGCCGGCCATGGCCTGCAGCACGTCCAGGCCGAAAGTGGCGCTGCGTACGCCGCCGCCGGACAGGGCGAGGCCGACCAGGCCGGCGCCGTGGGCGCGTTCCACCGGTTCGTCGGGCGCGCCGGCGCTTTCCGGCTGCGGGCGCAGCAGCGCGAGTTCGTCGCGGAAGACGTCGGAGAAGGTGGCGCCGCTGACTTCGTCCAGGCGCCGCAGGGTTGGCGCATCGAGCAGGCCGCGGCCCGTGATGCCTTGGCGGCGGCGGAATTCGACGATGGCTTCGGACAGTTCTCCCAGCGTGCAGGCCTGCGGCGGCGGCCGGCAGCCGGCCGCCTCCAGCTTGCGGCGCAGGTCGGCAAGCCGTGAGGGCGTCAGGCTGGCGGGGTTGAAGGAAAGCACGCGCGCTCCTGCTGGATGAGGGGGCATGAAGCGGACTCATGCCTGCCGTTCCAGTTCAGCACGCTAAAACGCGGCACACCCGCATCTGGATCAATGTGTATGACGAATGTGTCAAAAATGGCTTGTGAAAAAGGACAAAGTTTCCACCCATAAAGGAACTCGGCCAATCCCGAAGCTGGTCTATGATGTCGAAATGACATTCTCTATTCTTCCATGAAATGTCCGGGACCTTGAACCGCAAGACAAGGCTCGAACTGCCCGTAGCGATCGCCTGGGCCTGCGCCTGCGTCGCCGCCACCTGCATGCTGGGCTGGATGATCGACGTCCATGCGCTGGTCTCGCTTCTGCCCGGCCTGCCCGTGATGGTGCCGCTGACGGCCGCGCTCACCCTGCTGGCCAGCTGGACGCTGTGCCAGCGCCAGCGCGCCGGCGGCGCCGGGCTGGCGCCGGCCATCGTGCTGGTGGCGATCGCGACGCTCATTTTGACGACCTATGGCGCCGAGCGGCTGGGGCTGCTGGAGAAGCCGATCGTTCGCAGCGGCGCCTGGGGCGTCTCGTCGCCGATCACGGCCAGCATGTTCCTCGGCATCGGCCTGAGCCTGGCGACCCTGTCCGCGCCGCGCCTGATCCGGCATTCGCAATGGCTGGCGCTTGCGGTGCTCTTCCTGTCCTCCCTGACGCTGGCGGGTTACTTGTCCCGGGATACCTTTCTCTATCAACTCTTGCCGGGCACGGGTACCTCGATCCTGACCTCGCTGGTGCTGATCAGCCTCTCGATCGGCAGCCTGGCCTCACGCCCGCGCGAAGGCATCATGGTGGCGGTCGCCGGCCCGGCGACACGGGCACGGATCGCCCGGCGCCTGCTGCTGGCGACGGCCGCGATGCCGGTGCTGTGCGGGGTGGGGGTCTGGACCGCGCTGCACGTCGACCTGGTCGACACCGATACCGCGATCGCCTTGCTGGTCTGGGGCATCTCCGCCTTCCTCGTGGTAAGCACCTGGCAGGGCGCCCTGCGCCTGGGCCGGGCCGAGGCCGCGCTGGAAGAGGCGATGCTGGCGCTGCGCGAAGCGGACGCCAACAAGGACCGCTTCCTGGCGGTGCTCGCGCACGAGCTGCGCAATCCGCTGGCGCCGTTGCGCACCGCCGCCGACTTGCTGCGCCTGCCCGCCGGCCTCGAGGCGGCCCAGCAGCGCCGCACCGGCGACATCGTGGCGCGCCAGGTCGACGCCATGAGCCACCTGATCGAAGACCTGCTCGACGTCTCGCGCACCCGGCAGGGCCTGATCGCCATCGACCGCGCGCCGGTCGACCTGCACACGGTGGCCGGCGACGCGGTCGAGCAGACCCGCTCGCTGATGGCCCACCGCGGCCACCGGCTGCTGACCGAGCTGCCCGACGTCCATCCGCGCATCCTGGGCGACCACAAGCGGCTGGTGCAGGTGCTGGCCAACCTGCTGGTGAATTCGGCCAGGTACACGCCGGAAGGCGGCGAGATCACGCTGGCGCTGCGGGTCCGCCCCGGCTATGCGGACATCGTGGTGCGCGACAACGGGATCGGCATCGATACCGTCATGCTGGGGCGCATTTTCGACTCGTTCACGCAGGCCCAGCGCAATCCGGAACGCGGCGAGGGCGGCCTGGGTCTTGGCCTGTCCCTGGTCAAGAAGCTGGTGGAACTGCATGGTGGAACCGTGACTGCCAGCAGCGCCGGGGTAGGACAGGGCAGTGCGTTCACGGTGACGCTGCCGGTCGGGGCCGAGGGGTAGGCAGCTTCAAGGTTTGTAGGCGACCCAGCCGCGGAAACTCAGGCCGGCGTAGAACAGGGCGACGCCGGTGAAGCCGGCCTGGCGCAGCATGTTCTCTTCTTCCTCGGGCGCCAGGATGGTGAGCCTGGCGCGGATCGTGTCGCAGGCCTGCCGCAGCTGGGCCGGGTCGGCGTCTTGCGCTGCGGAATAGCCGACGTGGCGGGCGATCCATTGCGAACGTTCCGGCTCAGTCTGCGCGAAGCTGATGTGGGCCAGGGTGAAGGCGGCGCCGGATCGCAGGCGGCGGAAGATGTGTTCCAGCGTGGCCAGGCGCTGCTCGCGTGGAATGAAATGGAAGGTCAGCAGGGCGGTGGCGCCGTCGTAGGGACCGTCAGGGGCGCTGGCAATATAGCCTTGCAGCAGTTGCACTCGATCGGCGTGCGGCACGACCGTCTGCCGGGCTACCTTCAGCATCTCGGCGGACGGGTCGATACCGTCGAAGCACCAGCCCGGATACGCGTCGGCCAGCGCCTTCATCTCGAGCCCGCCGCCGGCGCCCAGCACCAGCATGTGTGCGTTCTCCGGAGCATGTTCCGCCAGCAGCATGCCGACCATGCGGTGGAGGCTGTCGAAGCCGGGAACCTGGCGCGGTGGACGTTCCGTATAGGATCTGGCGCTGTCCCTGTCGAAGAGTGGATGGGTCATCCGGTGTGCCTTGATGGAATTTACGTAACTCATTATGTTACATAAGTGCCGGCCGGTAAACTGTAACCATCGAACACAGGGGAGGATTGCTCGGCTATAGTGACGATCCGCCGCCGCGCTACCGCGCTAAATCCCTTGGCCAGTCTGTGCAAGATCAAACCTGCAACTTTTGCACTTTCAATACGAAATCATTCACTTAGAAAGAACTCTTCAGAATTTACTTTAAGTGTGTGAAGAGCTCTGCTAGCATCCTTCGCTCGGATGGAGGAATGCATGGCTGAGCAAACCAGGGATGATGTGCGCAGGGACGTCACCACGGCCGGTTTCGTGGATGAGGGCTTGAAACTGTGCAGGCGGTATGGCTTGCATCCGGCCTTGTTGTTCATGGAAGAGGTCGGGGTGCCGCGGCCCGTTGCGCTCAGGGTGCTGTGCTCGCCCGATCACTTCCGCCAGCGCGATCGGCGCCGCACGCCACGCTCGCCGCTGCACTCCTGCGTGGCCTGAAGCAGGCCACCGCAATTACTCGGCGGCGCCCGCGCATCGCTCCCGGGCCATATCCCAGCGTCCGCCACGGTCCAGGCAACTGTCTATCTGCAGCTGGTTCCAGGCCCACAGGCCAAGGGCAAGCAGCAGTAGCAATAGCACGGCCGACGTCAAACGTCGTCGCATGATGGTCAATCCTCGCTGCGGCCTGAGGCCTCCCGGTTGCGCGCGTAATGGTGGACGAGCGGAAATTCCGGCAGCCAGGACTCGCGCCGGACGATCCAGTTTTCGTAAGTCGGCATCAACTGGTCCGGCGCGTCGAGGATGCCCAGGTGAACCTCGATTTCATCCTCGCTGCGGCCGAAGACGGAGGAGCCGCAGCGCGGGCAGAAATGGCGTCCCTGGTAGTCGCGGGTCTCGCCGGTGATCGTCACTGCGCTCTCGGGGAAGATTGCCGCGGCATAGAACAGCGCGCCATGGTGCTTGCGGCAGTCGAGGCAATGGCACAGGCCCACCCGGTAGGGGCGGCCGGACGTTTCCAGCCGCACGTCGCCGCACAGGCAGCCGCCGGTGAGCCTGTCCATCGGCGGGCTCAAGCCTTGCCGACCTTGGTGCGCGGGTTCTTGCCGACCCGGGCGCCGTGTACCGGTGGATTGGCCGGCGCGCTTTCCGGCGCGCCGCCCGACACGTCCAGCGGCGAGCCGCCCCGGGCCTTGGGTTCGGCGGGCGGCTTGTCCGCGGCGCCGTCGGCCGCGCCGTTTGCTGCCGGCATGGCCGTTGCGACCGCCTGGCGGAACTGATCTTGCAACATATTCCACCACGCAACCGCGGCGGGCATGGCCGCATTGGCTTGGGATGCATCGGGCGCGGCTGCCGCGCCGTCCGGTGCGGCGGACGCCGGGGGCGCCGGCGGCGTCATGGCCGACTGGGCGAAGAATTGCGAGAAGGGCTGGGCCAGCGCCGGGTCGGCGCCCGCGCGCTGCATCGCCTGCGCCATGCTGTCGCCCATCGCCTTCAGGGTCGCCAGGGTGCCGCGCTGCACTTCCAGCGCCTGGATGGTCCCGCGCAGCATGCCCAGGTTCAGGTTGAGCCAGGATTCGACGGCCTTGAGGTCGGCGATCTTCTTGTCCAGCTCTTCGGTGGACAGGCCGGCGCCGCCCATGCCCGGCGCGGTCACGCCCGGGACGTGCATGCCGCCCCACAGGTTCTTCACGAATTCCAGGGTGTCGGTCATTCCGGCGGCATTCGGGATTGGCGGCTTGAGCATCGGTCTTCTCCGGGTGGGTGAATCCCAAGCGTAGCAGATAAATAACAGGCGCACCAAGGTGGCACGCAAGCCTGCCCGGCAGCATGCCTGCGGCGCTCAGGCTACACTAGCGGGTATGCGTTCCCCTTTTTCTCCCCAGCGATGGCGCGCGCTGGTGTTCGGCACGCTGGTCGTGCTGGTGCACTGGCTGGCGCTGGGCTGGCTCACCGCCGGCACCCAGGGCCTGGCGCTGCCGATGCGCGATGGCGAAGGGCTGGTGAGCGTGGCAGAGCTGCTGCCGATGCAGGCCGCTCCGGCGCCGGCGCCTGACTTCGCGCCACCGCCGCCGCCGAAGATGGCGCAGCCGCCCTTGCCGGACTTCGAGCCGCTGCCGTCGAATATGGTGGTGCAGGATGCGATCGCGCCGCCGGCAACGCCGCCCGGCCCGCCCGCGCCGCCGCCGGAAGCGCCGCCCGCGCCCGATGCGGCGCCGGCCATCGCCGCGGCCGCACCCGTCCTCCTGCCGTCCGCGGAAGGGGAGGCGGCCCCGGTCGTCCATACGATCCGCCGCTACAAGGTCGACGTGCCGCCGCCGGCCGATATCACCTACGAGGTGGCGCGCAAGGACGCCGACGGCACCACCTGGAGCGGCGAAGCGAAGCTGGCGTGGCAGCTGGCGGAGCAGGGTTACCGGATGCGCTTCGAGGCCGGCATCAAGGTCGTGTTCGCGCGCGTGAACCTGGTGGTGCTGACCAGCGAAGGCCACGTCGGCAACACCGGCTTCGCGCCGGTGACGATGACGGAAAAGCGCCGCGGCCGCTCGCAGACCGCGACCCATTTCGACTGGCCCGCGAACCGGGTCACCTTCTCGGCGTCCGAGGCCAGGTACGACCTGCTGCCCGGCGCCCAGGACAAGGCCACGGTGCCGCTGCAGCTGGCGGCGATCGCGCGCGGCGACGCGGCCCAGCTCACCGGCGACATCGACATGTTCGTCGGCGAGGAGCGCTACGGTTCCGTCTACACCTTCAACGTCGTCGGTCCCGAGGAGATCGACACCCCGGTCGGGCGCCTGCAGACGGTGCGCATCGCGCGTCCGCCGAAGCAGGGCTCGTACAAATCGCGGCTCGACATCTGGCTGTCGCCCGCCCATGGCTGGATCCCCGTGAAGATCCAGAGCAGCGAAGCCAATGGGGCGGTGACCATCCAGACCGTCAGGCACATCGACATGAACAAGACAGGAAGCACATGATGCACACACGTTTCACACTCAAACAGGGCAGCGTCGCGCTGCTCCTCGCCTGCGCGTTCGGCGCGGCGGTGGCGCAGGATGCGCCGGCCAGCGCCAAGCGCCCCTTCGAACTGCCGCCGTCGGCCGACCTGCACTATGAACTGCAGGCGCGCCAGCGCGGCTTCGGCCTGAAGGGCGAAGCCATCGTCACCTGGCGCGCCGGCGACGGCAAATACAGCATCGGCGCCGAATCGAAGGTGCCGGTGCTGGGCACCATCACCGACGACCGCAGCAGCGGCGCCATCGACGCCTGGGGCCTGGCGCCCGCCGAATTCGTCGAGAAGCGCATGCGCAAGGACCCGACCACGGCGACCTTCGATCGCGGCGCGAAGTCGCTGAGCTTCAGCGAGAGCAAGCAGGTGTATCCGCTCAAGGGCGGGGAACAGGACCGGGTGTCGATCACCTGGCAGCTGGCCGCGGTGGCGCGGGCGGCGGGGGACAAGTTCAAGGCCGGGTCGAAATGGCCGTTCTTCGTGGCTGGGCGGCGCGATGCCGAGAGCTGGGTGTTCGAGGTGGTGCGGCGCGAGAAGGTGAAGACCGGGCTGGGGGAGGTCGATGCGGTGCTGGTGTCGCGCCTGCCGGTGGCGGACAAGAAGGACCAGTCGCTGGAGGTGTGGCTGGCGCCGCAGCATGAGTGGTATCCGGTCAAGCTGCGCTACCAGGAAGGGGAGAAGGAAGCGATCGACCAGACCCTCAGTACGGTAACAAAACGTTAACGCTTTTTTATTGTTACCCCGGAGACCGTCGCACCTGCGAAGTCCGGTGCCCAATTTCGCTGAGCAGTCGGTACGCATGCAAAATTAGGTTCCGGCCTACGCCGGAACGACGTGCTTTTAAACGTGGGGAAAGCATACTTCACCGCTTCCTAGTTGCATAAAACGCAATTTCAAACTGTGTCTTTCCTGCAATAGCAACCCCTTTGGCGCCCCGCCAAACTGCTAATTGCCCACCCTAAACTGCTATACTGGCGCCCCCGCGGACGGCAGAGCACGTCCGCGCGCAGATGAACGGTACCTCTACATGATCGACAACCTGGCCGGCGCGGCGCTCGCCGCAGATTCCCGCATTACCGCCGAATTGACCCCTGCGGAAGACGACCCCTTACAGGCGCACTTCCAGAACGGCGTCGCGCCCGACGAGATCGAGCAGGTCTATCACCTCAAGCGCGCGCAGCCGATGCTGTCGGCGTTCACGGCCCTGTTCCACGGCACCCAGGACGGCGTGCTGGTGCGCCTGCTGGTCCTGCGCGAGCTGGCCAGCGACACCGCCACCTCGAGCTTCTCGCGCGCCGACATCAACAACAAGCTGGCCTACCTGATCCCGGAAAGCCTGGAGACCGTCCTGAACCGCCTGCGCGGCCACGGCCTGCTGGCCTGGGATGCGCCGAGCGCCGTCTACCGCATCACGCCGCTGGCGCGCAATGTGCTGTCGGCGCTGGACACCCTGATCGCCCTGGCCAAGCCGGAAGAAGACGACGCCGAGATGGGCTTCCTGCTGTCGCAGGTGGCCGGCGCCCAGGCCGTGGGCGGGGTGACCGTCGAGCAGCTGCGCCACCTGCTGGGCCGCCTGGTGGAACTCACCGAGGAGTTCCGCGATGCGATCGCCTCCGGTTCCGAATTCCGCCTGCGCACCTCGCAGGCGAAGTGGCACATGGCCTGCGACTGGGTCGAGAAGGGCTCCGTGATCCTGCGCGCCATCACGCAAGACCCGGCCGCCGACTCGGCCACCCACCGCGCCGCCCAGGCCATCGGCCGCGCACAAAGCGCGCTGCTGAACATGCAGGGCATGTTCTCGCGCGCCCTGAACCAGATCGAGCGCCAGCGCGTGCACCTGGGCCAGTCCGGCCTGTCGACCACCGACGTGAAACGCTGGCTGCTGGCCCACGAAGACCTGGCCAGCCTGGCCGAGGATGCGATCGACCGCCCGGTGGTGCCGCTGTTCGGCACGCCGGCCGAGATGATCGACGTGGCCGAGACCGAGCTGCTGCTCGAGCGCGTGACCTCGACCGGCCCCAAGGGCCTGCCGAGCGGCCAGGATGCGCCGCTCACCGTGAACGACAACCCGGCCATGCAGGCGGAACTGAACGACTGGATCAACAAGCTGGCCGACTTCGCCAACCTCGGCAACTTCCCGGAATTCTCGGACAGCGGCCCGAAGAAGGTGGCGCTGCACGAGTCGCTGCTGCCGGCGTCCTTCGCCGTCGCCTCCTACCGCGCCTCGCTGCTGCCGCTGCTGGGCGACGCGGCCGAGGCCAGCCTGCAGGGCGCGACCGCCGAGCTGGCGCGCCTGCCGGTGAAGTTCGAGCCGACGGACAGCATGATCCAGCTCGACGACCCCGAAGTGGCGGCCATGTCGATCGCCACCCTCTCACTGAATCTGGACCTCGATGGTCCTCAAGGCGGACCCCAAGATGAATGACGACGCACAAATCCTGATCGCGCGCCTGCTGACGCACCAGACCCTGCGCCGCGACGACAAGATGGTCAAGCGCGCGCTGTCGGACGAAGCCTTCCGTATCGAGATCGACAAGCGCCTGCTGGAATCCGGCCTCAAATTGCTGGATAACGTCTACGCCGACCACGTGACCATCGCCCTGCACCGCAACGTCGAGCCGAAGATCTTCGGGGCCAAGGACATCTGGCAGAACAATAATTTCGGCCTGACCCGCGACGGCGTGGCCCTGCTGGTGGTGCTGTGGGCGCAGATCATCCTCCCGAAGCGCGAGCGCCAGGAGACCCACGTCACGGTGAGCGACGACCAGACCGACATGTTCGACAAGGACGCGCCGATCCCGCGCGCCGAGGACACCTCGATCGGCATCTCCTACACCGCGCTGCTGTCCGACTTCGGCGACAAGCTGGGCAAGAAGACGCGCATGGACATGAACCTGGGCGTGCTGTCCAAACTCGGCTTCATCGAGCGCCGCGGCGACGTGATCCTGGAAGGCCCGCTGCTGGACCTGATGATGGACACCGACGTGCTGAAGGAACGCATCATCAACGGCGCGCTGGCCGAGGTGTTCAAGCGCGCCCCGCTGGCCGCGGCCCCGCGCCGCATCTCTACCGATAACGACGCCGCGAACGACGCCGTCGTCGAAGCTGCAGACGACGCCGAAACCCCGAACTAAGGTAGCCCCATGTTCCACATCAAATCACTCGAACTGGTCCACTGGGATTACTGGCAGCGGATCAAGAACATCCCGCTGGACGCCAAGATCATCACGATCGCGGGCCAGAACGGCTCCGGCAAGACCACCCTGTTGGACGCGCTGCGCACCCTGTTCGGCCTGGACTGCTCGATGGGCCGCACGTATAAACACTATGCGCGCCACTCGGGCCAGCAGAGCGCCTGGCTGCGCGCCGTGGTCGACAACAAGCCGGTCGGCCGCCAGTTGTCGAACCGCCCGTTCCGCCATTCCGGCTTCTTCGCCGACGACGAAGTGACGCTGTTCTGCCAGGTGCAGAAGAACGGCGGCGACTGGAAGCGCCAGTACCTGATGCGACCGGGGAACGTCGAGATCGAGGAAGTGACGGAAGCCACCGACTGGCTCGGCGTCGAGAACTACAAGAAGCGCCTGGCCTCGGCCGGCCTGTCGCCGGCAATGTCGAAGGTGCTGGCGCTGGAGCAGGGCGAGACCGACAAGCTGTGCGAATACGCGCCGCGCCAGCTGCTCGACCTGGTGTTCCAGGTCTTCGGCGACAAGGAAGTGCTGGACGCCTACGACGAGGCCAAGCGCCACCAGCGCGACACCGAGACGGAGCTGAAGCGCTTCGAGGCCGAACTCGAGACCTCGCGCATCAACCTCGAAGGCCTGCGCCTGCGCGTGGCCAACTACCACCAGTGGGAAGACCTGCACCAGGAAAAGAAGGAGCTGCAGGAAGAGGCGCTGCCGGCCCTCGAATACATTGAAGCGCGCGCCAAGGCCGCGACCATCAGCCTGAACCTGAAGGAAGCGCGCAAGCCCCTGCTGGCCGCCGACTCGATCCTGGCCGAGAAGCGCCAGCAACTGGCCGCTCAGCAGCGCGCGCTGACCGAGGCGCAGAAGCTGGAAACCCAGCTCGAACAGGAAGCCACCGAACTGGCGGGCCGCCTCACCCAGGTCAACCAGAAACTGAAACCTCTGGAGAGCCTGGCCGAGCAGAAGGAACGCCTGCAGAAGCTGTCCGCGGACGCCGGCGCGGATCTCGCGGAAGTGGCCAACCTGCTGAACGAAAAAGAAGCGGAGCTGGCCAAGAACAAGCAGCAGCGCGACAACGTCTCCGCAAAGATCGCCGCCGAGATGGCGACCATCTCGGCCCTGCAGGGCAAGAGCGCGATGCCGGAGCCGGAAGCCCAGCGCCAGATGCGCCGCGCCCTGCGCGAAGAGGGCATCGCCCACGCCATGCTGTCGGACATCGTCGAAGTGACCGATCCGAAGTGGCAAGGTGCAGTCGAGGGTGTGCTGGGAGGCTACGCGTCCGTGGTGCTGCTCGAGAAAGCGAAGGACGCGCCGGCGGCCTACCGCCTGGCGGAAAAGGAGCGCTATCGTCACTTCATCGTGCCGGACTGCGTCGAAGCGCCGGTGGTGAAGGACGCCAGCCTGCTGTCGGTGGTGCGCTTCTCCGGCAAGGCGCCGGGCTGGCTGATCGACCAGCTGGAACGCATCGAGCGCGTGGATTCGGTCGACGCCGGCTTCAAGGCCGACGCCGACGAATGGATCACGCCGGACGCCTACCACCGCGAACGCCGCGGCGGCCGCTCGCTGTTCGTCGAACCGTCGCGCTACCGCTTCGGCTCGGCCGGCAAGACCCAGCGCCTGGAAGCGATCCAGAAGCTGCTGCCGACGCTGGAAGCGCAGGAAGATGCGCTGACCCTCACCATCAGCAAGCTGGCGGCGGAAGTCGGCGGCTTGAAAGGCCGCATCGCCGGCGTGGACGCGGCCAAGGAACTGTCGGCGCGCCAGGCCGAGTTCGAGGAAGCGGCGCGTGCGCTGCAGCCGCTCAAGGCCGAGCGCCTGGAAGTCGGCGCGCGCCTGGGCGAGCTGTCGACCCTGACCAAGAACGCGACGGTGGCGCGCACCCGCGCCGACACCGTGTGGCAGAACGCGCGCATGGCCTTGTCCGAAGCGGAAGCCGGCATGCGCCTGAACAACCGCCGCACCATCGAGCAGCGCGCGGAACATGCCAAGGCCTTGCTGGAGCTGCGCAAGGGCTGGCGCCACGTGCCGGCGAACTGGAAGAACGCCGCCTGGCGCGGCGTCATCGTGTCCAGGCACCAGAACGCGCACCAGGTCAACCTGCGCCTGTCCTCGCTCGAACACGCCCTGGCGCGCGACGACTGGGAACAGGACGGCACCGTGATCGACCAGTACGCGCGCCTGAACGACCAGCTCTCCGGCCGCCAGTCGGAGACCGAGGAACGCCGCTACCAGAACAACCGCGCGATCGAAGCTACCGCGAATGCGCGCGGCGCCTACATCGAGCGCCTGCGCTATACGATCAAGACCTACTCGAAGAACATCAAGGAGCTGGGCGAACTGGCCGGCATCGACGTGCAGGCCGACCCGGTGCGCCTCGAGAACGACGACGTCCAGCTGGCCCAGGCCGGCCTGCACGTGCGCTTCAAGTTCGACGGCAAGGACCAGATCGGGATGAACGACGGCGAGGCCTCGGGCGGCCAGCAGGTGATGAAATCGCTGGTGCTGCTCATCGGCCTGCTGAAGTCCGAGGAAGGCTCGGGCGGCTTCGTGTTCATCGACGAACCCTTCGCCCACCTGGACATCCGCAACATCCAGCTGGTCGGCGAGTTCCTCAAGAACACCGATGCCCAATACCTGATGACGACGCCGCTGACGCACAACACCGACGTGTACGACCCATCCGAGCTGACCCTCATCACCAGCAAGAAGAAGAAGGATGTGCAGTGGGCGCAGCCGATCTTCGTGCTGCAGCGGAGGAAGGAAGAGGCGAAGGCCGCTTAGAGCGGGAGCCGATGGCTCCAACAGAAAGGGCCGCTGGCCTGATGCCGTTCAGTTAGCAGTAAAACCGTCGCCCCGGCGCAGGCCGGGGCCAATTCAAGCGTCTCGACAGCGCATGCAAACTTCGCCGGAACAATGCCAGTGGCATTGTTCCGGCGAAGGTGAACAGCGCGGTGTCGGTGGGCGAGGTGGCGCTGGCCGCAATGGTTCCCGGCGCCGCACCCCGGCCGCGCCGGATCGTGCTGCCGCCCGAGGTGCTGGCCGATCACGCCGGGCGTGGGCGGCAGCTTGGTCCTGCAGGTCGGCGGGCAGAAAAAGATCCTCGCCTTTGCCGCCGCGCACGACGAGTTCATCGCGCGCGCGAACGGATCGACGTTCAGCTTCAAGCGCACGAGCGGCGGCGTGGTCGACAGCGTCGAAGGGCGCCAGAAGGGGCGTGCCGTCACGGCCAGGGCGCAGCCCCGCGAAGGACGGCGCCGGCTAGATTGCGGCATAGCGCCGCTTGCATTCCTCCAGCGCCGCCGCATAGTCGACGATGGGAGCGGGGTAGTCGGGAATCGGCTCCTCGCGCAGCCAGGGTTCATGCAGGTGGCGTGCCTCGATCGATTCCAGCGCCGGCAGCCAGTGCTTGATGTATCTGGCGTCCGGATCGTAGGATTTCGATTGCGACGACGGGTTGAAGATGCGGTAGGGCGGCTGGGCGTCGGCGCCGGTCGAGGCGACCCACTGCCAGTTGCCGTTGTTCGAGGCCTGGTCGTAGTCGTTCAGCTTCAGCGCAAAATAGGCCTCGCCCTCGCGCCAATCGACCCCCAGGATCTTGACCAGGAAGGAGGCGGCGATCAGGCGCGCGCGGTTGTGCATGGCGCCGGTTTGGTTCAGCTGCGTCATCGCCGCGTCGACGATGGGATAGCCGGTCGCGGCCCCCTTCCATGCGTCCAGGCGCCGCTTGCTGGCGCCGCCCTTGACCCAGTCCAGCTTCGCATACTTTTCCAGGTAGGGGCCGTCGGCCACGCGCGGCACGTTGTGCAGCAGCTGCGAGAAGAATTCGCGCCAGCAGACTTCGCGGATCCAGCCATTGACGCCGTCGTTGCGGGTGTCCACATGCTTGCCCAGCTCGCGGAAGATCTCGCGGATCGACATGGTGCCGAAGCGCAGGTGGATGTCCAGTCCCGAGGTGCCGGGGATGGCCAGGTCGTTGCGCGTTTTCATGTAATCGCCGATCTTGCCGAGGAATTCGCGGAACACGCGTCGTGCGCCGCTCGTGCCGGGATACAGGTTCAGGCCATCCAGGTCGATATCGTCGAAGCCGAGCCGCGCCAGCGGGATGTTCGACGGGCCCGTGGGCGGAGTGCCGAAGTGCTTCCCGAGGGCCGCCGTATCGAAGTCGCGCAGCACCCCCTCGTCCTCGCCCAGCCGTTTCAGCCAGGCGCGGTAATAGGGCGTGAAGCGGGTATAGGGCGCGTTCGACTGGCTGAGCACCTCGTCCTTGTGCAGCAGCACCTGGTCCTTCGTCAGCACCAGCTCGCGGTCCTCGCGCGCCAATGCCTCGCCGATCGCATCGTCGCGCCGGCGCGCCTCGGGCTCGTAGTCGTCGTTGGCGAACACGCGCCGAACGTCATGGCGGCGCGCCAGTTCGGGAATGACTTTCTTCGGGTCGCCCTCGAGGGCCAGCAGCTTGCCGCCCATCTTGGCCAGCGCGGCGCCGGCTTCCTCGACGCTGGCGTGGATGAAGGCGACCCGGCGGTCGGCCTTCGGCAGGTCGTCGAGGATGGTGTGGTCGTAGACGAATACGCAGATGACTTCGTCCGAAGCGGAGAGCGCCGCGTGCAGCGCCGTGTTGTCGTGCGCGCGCAGGTCGCGGCGCATCCAGAAGATCGATCGTCGGTCGTTCACGCGCTCGCCTGTCATGTCCATGGTTGTCTCGCCATTCTAGGCAAGCACCGGCCGCGCAGGCGCACCGTATCAGGCGAGCGGATCTTCCACGTCGCGCGGATCGGTCAGGGCGATCAGGCCCTTGGCCAGGTAGAGCACGATGAGGATGCCGACGACGTCGCCGGTGACCATGATGGCCAGCGCGGCCCAGTCCACGCCGCCCGTCTGCACCCACATGAAGGCATGGTGGAAGGCGGGACTCATGACGCCGCAGAGGGCGCCGGTGAACAGGAGGCGCTGCGCCGTCAGGTTCTTGAGGCGCGGCCCCAGGTCGAACCAGTGTTTCGCGAACAGGTAGGCCAGATAGGGGCCGCCCGCGCCGGCGATGGCGCCGCTCAGGGCGCGCACGTCGTCGTGGAAGACGAAGTGGCCGAAGTTGAGATACAGGCTCACCGCCAGCAGGCCAATGAAGCCGGTGAATCCGAACAGCAGCGTCGCCAGGAGGCGGACGCCGGCGGGAAGGAAGACCCAGTTGATGCCGTTACTGTGCTCGAGCGGCAGGAACAGGGACTCGTTGACCCCGTTGATGGCGATGAACATCAGGACCGTCAGGGTGGCGTAGACGAGCTGTCGCGCCGCCTTGTGTCCCAGAGCGCCGGCAAGGGCCATCATTCGAAATCGATCGCCTTGCGCACCTGGCGGCGCCAGCGCAGCAGCCCCGCCGAATACAGGCCGAAGTAGCCGGCCGTCAGGCCCACGCACAGCATGGTGAGCGGTTCGTCGGTCAGCCTCGGCGCCGGAATGCCCTTGCCCTGGTTGGCATAGATCTCGACGCCGAGGTAGAGGATGCGCGCCACCAGCACCATGGCCATCAGGATGCCGAGGCGCATCGGCGGCGTGAAGTAATTCCCTTGCGGCGTGTCTTCGAAGCGGGTCTTCTTCAACGCCCACACGCCCCAGCCGATACCGAATAGCGCGCCGACCACGAGCGCGCCGAGGTTGACGAGGTTGCCGAGCAGCTGGGCGGCCGGCACCAGGATCATGGCGCCGAACACCAGCACGCCGGTGTAGTGGCGCGAGACGATCGAGCGCTGGCGCGTCATGCGGGCCTGGATGCGCTTGTAGACGCGCCAGACCAGCAGCGGCGTCAGGGCGAGCAGGATGAGGGTGGTGATCGAAAGGTCCATGTCCGCTATTGTAGCCGCCGCGCACGCCACGCGGGGAGCGGGCGGCGGCCCTGCGGGCATCATGGTAAGGTGTCCATCCCTTGAACAGGAGATTCCCGCCATGAACGTCGTTTCGCCAGTGGAAGCACACCGCGCGCCGGACCCGGCGCCAATCGAGGAACCGTCGCCGGAGCCGTTCGATACGCCGCATCCCCACCACCAGCCCGGTCACGGCCACACGCCGCACGATGAGGACCCGGTGCCGGATCCGAAGCCCAGCATGTTCGCCTGACTACGCGGCCTGGGTCATCTTGACAAGGTTAAGTCTTCGATAAGAACCGCAGGATAGATTGGATGTGCGCGCCAGAACGTCTTCCGGCGCGCATGACCAATCGCCTGCCATGATCCGATCGATACCGACACGCCGCCGCCGCCACTACGTCCTCAAAACCTGCCTCGCCCTGGGTCTGCTGGTGCTCGGCTACCTGCTCGTCTTCCTTTTTCCCAAGCCGATGTTCGGCTACCACAGCAGCTACCAGAACTACCGGGTCTGGTCGGACAGGCCGATTCCCGGCGAGATCGTGCAGGTGCTGGACGACGTCACGCGGCGCCTGGGCGCTTCTGCGCTGCACGAGCGCACGACGCCGGTCGAGATCTTCTTCTGCAACGAGCCCTGGCGCCTGTGGCTGTATGGCGGCGCCTTCAGCACGCAGCTGGGCGGAACGGCGGATGTGTGGCTCACGCGCCGGGTCCATATCCGGGCGTCAAGCATCGCCGCCAACCGCATCCATTCGCCGAACGGCGGCCCGCTCGCGGATGCGGCGCAACGCCCGCTATCCTATTTCATCGCGCATGAGATCACGCACAACGACGTCTCGCGCAGGTTCGGGCGCACGGTCATGCTGCGCTATCCGCGCTGGCTGCTGGAGGGTTATGCCGATTACGTGGGCAAGGGCGGCGACTTCGATCTCGACAGCAACCGCGCCCAGTTCATCGCGGGCGCCCGGGAACTCGATGTCGGCAAGAGCGGCCTGTATCGCGGCTTTCACCTGAAGGTCGCTTACCTGCTCGACAAGCGCGGATGGACGCTGGAACAGCTGTTCGCCCAGCCGCCTGAGGAAGGACAGCTGGACGTCTGGCTGCGCAGCCCTACGCCCCCGTGAACATCTGCACGACGCTATGCGGCGCATCGGGTCCGAAGAAGCGACGGTGGTTGCCGGCTGTCTGCCTGGCAGCGGCTTGCGCGCGCGGGAACATGGCCGCTTCGTAGTCACGGATGGCGGCGGCGGAATCGCCGGGATGGCCGCAGATCGCCAGCGCGAGTTCGGCGCCGTCCTGGATGGCGAGATTCGCACCTTCGCCGGCGAAGGGCGACATCAGGTGCGCGGCATCGCCGACCAGGGTGACGTCCGCCATGCTGTCCCAGCGATGATCGACCGGCAGGGCGTGCAGGGGCCGCACGATCCGCGCGTCGTCGGCGAGCGTGACCAGTGCCCTCAGCCGCGGCGACCAGTCGTCGAACTCCGCGGCAATGCACCCAGGCGGCTTGTCCAGCGCGATATAGCCATGCACGTCTCCGTCGGCATAGCGGTGCATGAGCAGGGCCTTCTCCGGCGCGACCGCCATCAGCGTGCCCGTGCCGATCAGGTCCACCATGTCCGGCGTACAGGAGGCGGCGTCGATACGCACCTCGATGAACGTGGTGCCGATATAAGCCGGTGTGGTGGCGCTGAGCAGCGGACGCACGCGTGACCACGCGCCGTCCGCGCCGACAAGAAGCTCCGGGCTGACGGACGTCCCGTCCGCGAACGCCAGGCACAGGCGGCCGTCAATGCCGCGCTCGGCCCGCACCAGCTTGCGGCCCCAGGCGATGGCGTCTGCAGGCAGGGATTCGATCAGGAGCCGCCGCAGGTCGCCGCGCCTGACTTCCGGCCGCCCGCCGGCCTGTCCCGGCTTGTCGAGCAGGATCCGGCCGGCGCTGTCGACGATGCGCTTGGCGTCCTCGCCCGGCAGCACCAGCGCAAGGAACCGTTCATACAGCCCGGCGGCGCGCAGGCCGGGCTGGCCACCGTCTTCATGGATATCGAGCAGGCCGCCCTGCGCGCGGGCGTCGGCCGACGCATCGGCTTCGTAGATGGTGGCAGCGATGCCGCGGGTATGCAGGACGCGGGCGAGGGTCAGGCCGCCGAGGCCTGCGCCGACAATGGCAATGGGGGAGGGATGAGAGATGGGCATGGCGCTCCTGTCGAGGAAACGCTGGCCGATCGGGGGATGCCCGGTGACGTGTATGCGGCGCAGGGGCGCCGTTTTTCGCGAAGTCGTGGCGGGAATGATGGCACACATTCCCGCCACGGGTGAGCCGTTCAAGGCATCAGTCGAAGGCCCACGAGTACAGCACGTCGAGCGCGGTATTGGTCCCGGTCTGGAATTGCAGCGTGATGCGCGGGCTCCACTTGTAGCGCAGGCGCACCAGGCTGGACGCCGTGGTTGCGCCCTGTTCGAAGCTGAGGTAGGCTCGGTTCGAGATGCGCTTGCCCACCGTGACCACGGTGCTTTCCAGCCCGGTCGCGGTGCCGTTGGCCTGCTTCAGGCCCAGTTCGTCGACGCCGAGCGAGGTCGCCAGCTTCTGCGTGATGCCGCCGGTG
This sequence comes from Massilia phyllostachyos, assembly GCF_021044825.1. Classification (GTDB taxonomy): domain Bacteria; phylum Pseudomonadota; class Gammaproteobacteria; order Burkholderiales; family Burkholderiaceae_D; genus Telluria; species Telluria phyllostachyos. The sequence continues at coordinate 395,654 of NZ_JAJNOC010000003.1, forward strand.
CCGCCCTTGCCGCCCAACAGGGCGCCCGCAGCCGCGGCCAGCACGTCCTTCTCGTTGCCGCTGGTGCCTTCCATGCCGTGGCCCAGCACCAGCCAGGACAGCTTCTCGCTGTCCGGCACGTTCGGCGTCGACACCAGCACCGCCTGCGGCGACTGCGCGGTGCCGCGCACCTGCACGCCGGCTTCGACGTTGGTGCTCGAGAGCTGCTCGCCCTCGGGGCGCTTCCTCACCGCGAGCACGTCGAGCGAGGGATTGTCGTAGGGGCCGCTGAAGGTGATGTTGGCGCGTTCGATCGCCAGCTTCTGGCCGTAGGCGGCGTAGTTGCCCTCGACCGCGCGGATGGTGCCGTTCACGCGCGGGCTGCCGGAACCGACCATGCGCACGCGGACGTTGCCGGCCAGGGTCACGTCGGCGCCGAGGCCGCGCAGCTTGAATTCCTCGCCCAGGTCGGCGCGCAGGTCGACCGTGAGCGGCAGCTCTTCCTTCCTGTTGGACGGGATGGGTTTCGCGCCGCCCTGGCCCAGCACGATCACGTCGTCCGACATGGTCGGGCGGCCCTGCGGCGCGAATTCGATCAGGGCGCGGTCGGCGCGCACATTGCCCTCGAGGGCGAAGCGTTCGCTGTTGCGCACCAGCGAGGCCTTGCCGCTCAGGACCACGGTGCGGTCGGGGCGCGACAGGGCTTCCAGCTTGTCGAGGGTCAGGCGCAGGTCGGCGGCGGCCAGGCCGTTTGAAAAGCGCAGCGAGCCGTCGGCCGAGGCGCTGCCCTGGCGGCCCTGGAAGTACAAGCGCTGCAGGTTCAGCTGGTCGCCGGCCAGGCTGGCGCGCAGTTCGCCGTTCTGCAGGCGCACGCCCTGTTCCGGCCAGCGCACCGCCAGGCGGTCGCCCTGCAGGCTGCCGTCCAGGCGCGGGGTGCCGATGGTGCCGGAGCCGGTGAGGGCCAGGCGCAGCGCGCCGTCGAGTTCCAGGCCGGACTGGCCGGCGAACGCGGCCAGCCAGGCGATCGAGCCCATGTTGGCGTTGGCCGTCATGCGCATCGGGCTGTCCTGGTCCAGGCGGCCCTGGATCAGCTGGGCCGTGCCGTCGAGGTCCGCGGTGCCGGTGCGGGCGCCATCCAGTGCGACTTTCACGCGCAGGGCGCCGCCGGTGACGTCGGCGCGCGCGTCCAGGGTGCGCAGGCCGAGCGGGACCGGGCTGTCGCTGCCGGCGATGACGTCGCCCTTCTCGCGGAACACGTGGACCATGCCGTCCAGCGCCGGCGCGCCGCCGGTGGCGGTGGCGGTGCGCAGATCGAGCGCCCATTGCGCGCCCAGGGTCAGGTCGCCGCGCGCATTGTCGCGGATCGCCGGCGAGAACTGGGCGAGGTAGGTCAGCGGGACGTTGTCCGCATGCCCTTTGCTATTCCAGCGCGGACCGTTCTTCACCAGCGAATCGACGGTGATGCTGCCGGCCGGCAGGCGCACCACGGCGCCGTTGAAGGCGATGCGCTCGGGCGAGGCCAGGCCCATCACGCCGCTGCCCTTGCTGCCTGCGATGGTGAGCGGCACGGGAGCATGCAGCGCCATCGCGTAGCGCCCGCGGTTCTGCAGGGCGGCCAGGGTGCCGCTCCAGGTGTCGCCCGTGAAGCCGCCGCGCACCTCGACGTTGGCGTCGAAGGCGTCGCCCACGGCGGCGGCGCGCAGGATGTGGGCGCCGCGCGTGCCTTCGCTCTTCAGGCTCGCCGAGGCGATGCGGGTGTCGCCGCTGACGTAGTCCAGCATCTGGATGTCGGTGGCGATCGCGTCGCGCGCGCCGCGGCCCGAGGCGATGTTGGCGTTGGCCTTCAGCGAACGGATGGTGTGCACGCCCAGCAGGCGCAGGTTCTGGCCTTCGAGGGCGGCGGTCAGCGACGGCGTGTCCATGGTGCCGGACAGGGTGCCCTGGCCGCGCAGGATGCCCGCGAAGTCGGGGCCGAGCGCCGCCAGCTGCGGGGCGTCGATGCGCCAGCCCAGCTGGTCGTTGCCCGCGCCGAAGCTGCCCTTGGCGGCGACCATATTGGCGCCGACGTGCAGGTCGACGTCGGCGTTCGACACGTGGCGGCGGTCGGCCGTCAGTTTCGCATGGCCCCACAGCGGGGAGTTCGAGAGGGTCGAATCCTGCACGCGCAGGTCGACGTTGCCGCGCCAGTCGGCGCCGCTGCGGCCGCTGGCATCGAAAGCGCCGTTGATCGAGCCGGCAAGCGGCGAGCCGAAGGCGGCCGGGTTGAAGCGCTGCATGGCGCCGCTCACCCTGGCTTCGACGAAGCGCGCGCCTTCGGAACCGGCCAGCCAGGCTTCGCCGTTCGCGCGCAGGCTGCCGTTGGCGTTCTTGCGCTGGGCCGCGACCCAGCCCAGGTTGTTGGCCTCGACCGTGAAGGTGGTGCGCGGCGCGGCCATGGTGCCGGTGGCGACGCCGCTGGCGACTACCGCGCCATACAGGTCGCTGCGCACGGCGGCCAGCTGGCGGCCGTCGAGGCGCCAGTTCAGACGGTCGCCGGCGCCGCCGAAGGCGCCCTTGAGCGCGGCCGTGTTCTGGCCCAGGGCGAGATTGGCGTCGATGCCGCTGATGCGCTTGGCGTCCGCATGCAGCTTGCCTTCGCCGCTCAGGGCCTGGTTCATCAGGCGGCTGCGGCGCACGGCGAAGTCGGCGTCCACGCGCCACTCCGGCGCCAGGGCGCCGGCCACGTTGACGCTGGCGTTGATGTCGGCCTGCGGGAAGTCGCCGAAGTTGGCCGGGTTGAAGCGGGTCGCGCTGGCGCTGGCCTTGAAAGCCTTGTCGTCCAGCAGGTTCATGTTGCCGCTGACGTCGACGCGGCTGCTGCCGCTCGAGATGCGCGCTTCGCGCACCGTGACCACATTGTTTTCCAGGGTGGCGAGCGCGGTCAGGCGCAGCGCCTTGTCGGCCAGGTTGGCCTGCAGGGTTTGCGTGTTGGCGGTGTTGGCCACCTGGATGTCGCCGCGGATCGCGGTCGGTTTCATCGCGCCGTGGATGCCCTTCAGGTCGAAGCGGTCGGTGTGCAGGGTGAAGCGCGCGGTGCCGATGCCTTCCTCGTCGGCCCCACGCTGCACCCCGCCCGTGCCGGTGAAGCGGCCGGCGGCGCCGAAGTCCATCAGCACGTCGGACACTTGCAGGGCATTGAGGTTGCCGCCTAGCTGGCCACGCATCGCGCGCAGCGGCAGGCGCTGCTGGTCGATGGTGCCTTCCGGGCCGTCGTTGGTGATGTCGACGCTGCCGCTGAGGTTGCGCTTCTCATCGAGCTTGCCGGCGATGGCGAAGGTCAGGTCCGCCGTCGGCAGCGACGGGTTGAAGAAGCCCGGGTCGACGTTGCGGCCGTTGATGCGCATCTCGCGCAGCGGAATGTCGGCATAGGGCGACAGCACCAGGCGGGCGTCGCCGACGGCGCGTCCGGCCTGGCCGCTGGCGTCGACCAGCGTGGTCTCCAGGTCGCCGCCGACTTTCAGGCGCAGCTGGGCCGCACGCGCGCCCGCACTGGCCTGCGATTGGGTCAGGCTGGCGGTGGCGTCGAGCTTGAACGGGCGCTGGGCGCCGATGCTGCCGGTGGCCGCCACATCGCCCCAGGGCGTCGCGGCGGCGGCGTTGCGCACTTCCCAGCGCTGCTTGTTGCCTTCCACCCGCAGGCGGATATTGTCGATGCGGGTTTCGGCGCCTTTCGAGACGAACACCGCCTTCGTTAGGCGCGCGTCGTCGATCGAGACGGTGAACGGCGGCGCCAGCTTGGTCGGCATGGTGCTCTTCTCGTCGGACTCCTTGAGCGTCTCCATGCGCAGGTCGGCCGCGCGCAGTTCGTCGACCAGGATGCCGCGCGAGACGATCTGCCCGGGCGACCAGCGCAGGTCGATGTCGTTGGCCACGACCAGCTGCTCGTCGGTGCGCCAGACGATGCGGTCGATGTGCATGGCGCCGTACAGCGAGCCGCGCACACCGGTGAGGGTCAGCTTGCCGCCGGTGGAAGCCGCGACCTTTTGCGCGATCATCTGCAAGGTGGTCTCGCGGCCGAGGTACCAGAGCGTGCCGCCGATGACGGCGCCGGTCACGACGACGCCGATGGCGACGCGGCGCGGCCAGCGCCGCGGTTTGGCGACGGGCGCCGGCGTCTGGTCCGGAGTGGTGTCGTTCGTATCCATCAGAAGGTGAATCCCAGGGAGAAGTGCAGGCGCGCCTTTTTGACCGCGTGGCCATAGGCCAGGTCGACGTTGATCGGGCCGACCGGGCTGCGCCAGCGCGCACCGATGCCGTAGCCGGATTTCGGCTCCAGGTCGCCGACCTTGTCGGCGGCGTTGCCGGCGTCGTAGAAGAAGGCCACGCCCCATGGTGGACGGAACCAGTACTGGTACTCGGCGCTCGCGGTGATCATGTACTTGCCGCCGACGATGGCGTCGCCCTCGCGCACGCCCAGCTCGCGGTAGCCGTAGCCGCGCACCGACTGGTCGCCGCCGGCGCGGAACAGGAAGGTGCTCGGCACGCCCAGCTTTTCCTTGGCCGCGACGCCGCCGAATTCGCCGCGCAGCACCAGGGTGCCGGATTCGCCGAGCGGCTTGAACATCTGGCCGCGCAAATACAGGCGCAGGAATTTTTCGTCGGTCAGGATCGGCAGCAGCGCGCCGCCCAGCTGGCCCTGCACCACGTAGCCGTTGGTCGGCTGGATCAGGCTGTCGAGCTGGCGCTTGGTGATGCTGTAGGTGAGCGGCAGGCTGCGGGTGGTGGTTGGCTCCGCCGGTGGCACCTCGCGTTTCTCGGCCAGCGCTTCCAGCGTCAGGCTGCGCTCGAGCAGCGGCGTGCCCCACTGGCGCCGCGCGGCCACGGTGGCCAGCGTGGTGATCTCGCCGCGCACGTCGTTGCGCTCGACGCCGGCGCCGACGCTGTCGTTGTAACCCTTCGGCGTGGTCGGCCAGTAGAAGTCGACGCGCGCCGTCTGCCGCTTCTGTTCGTAGATGACGTCGCTCTTCATGCGCTTGCCGAACACGTTCAGGTCGTCGTAGCTGGCCTGGGCGCGCGCCCCGGTATCGGTCGAGAAGCCGAGACCCACCTCGACGTTCTTGCGCTTGTTTTCGGTCACGCGCACCAGCACCGGCAGCACCGTGGGGCCGGTGGTCGGCTCGGGCGTGGCCGGGTTGCCGTCGCTGTCGTCGTCGCCGTCCTTCAGGTCCTGGATCTCGGCATTGAGCACGGCGCGCAGGTCGGCGCTGACTTCCACGCTGCTGAAGTAGCCGGTGTCCTGCAGCCGCGATTGCAGGGCCTGCAGGGCGGCCTCGCTGTACTCGTCGCCCGGCTTGATCTGGTTCAGGTTGGTGATGACTTCGCGCGGATAGCGCTTCAGGCCGCGGATGCGCAGCTCGCCGAAGTGCATCTCGGGGCCGCTGTCGATCACCACGTGGAGCAGGGCGCGGCGCTGTTCCGGGTCGACCGTGGCGCTGGTCTCGACCAGGCGCGCGCGCGGGAAGCGGGTCTGCGCGACGTCGCGCAGCAGGGCGTTCTTGGCGCCTTCCCAGTCGGCCTGGCGGAAGCGCGCGCCCACCGGCAGCTGCCAGCGCTGGCGCAGGGCGCCGGCGTCGAAGGGCGCCGCGCCCTTGTCGATCGGGGCGAAGCCCTGCAGCACCAGGTCGACGTCGCCGACCACGGTCGGCTCGCCCGGGTCGACGATCACGCGCGCGACGGGACGGCTGCCGCTGGTATCCAGGCCGGCGGAGATCTTCGGCGAGTAGTAGCCCTCGGTGGCGATGTAGGTCTTGGCCTGGGCCGGGGCTTCCTTGACCAGGCGCTGCAGCTGTTCCATGTCCACGCGCGGGTTGCCGCGCCAGCGCATCAGGTCGAGGTTTTCCTCCAGCATGTTCTCCAGCTGGCGCGGGGCGTCGATGCGGACCTGGTAGTCGATGCCCTGGGCGTGCAGGGCGGTCGCGAACAGCAAGGCGCCTATGCCGGCGAGGAGACGGGACAGGGGACGCAGGCGGCAGGGGATCGATCTGGCAGGAAACATGGCACTCCGACGGAAAAATTCATGGCAATCTTAGCGGATTGGCAAAAATGACGACGGACGGCTGAGTTATCCGTGCGCCACAGGTGCTGCACGATTGACCCGGTTTTATGCCAGAATGCGCGGTTCTCCCGTCTTATTTTTCGGAACATGACCATGCTCGCGCCAGATACCGCCCTCGTCCTCTTCAGCGGAGGCCAGGACTCCACCACCTGCCTGGCCTGGGCGTTGCAGCGCTATGCCCGTGTCGAGACCATCGGCTTCGACTACGGCCAGCGCCACGCGATCGAGCTGGAAGTGCGTCCGACCCTGCTTTCTAAAATGCGCGCACTGAATCCGGAATGGGATGCGCGCCTGGGCGAGGATCACATGATCGATCTCGGCCTGATCTCGACGATTTCGGATACGGCGCTGACCAGCAACGTGGCCATCGCGATGCAGGAGAACGGGCTGCCGAATACCTTCGTCCCGGGGCGCAACCTCTTGTTCATGACGGTGGCGGCCACCGTCGCCTACCGCCGCGGCCTCAACGTGCTGGTGGGCGGCATGTGCGAGACCGATTTCTCCGGCTATCCGGACTGTCGCGACGACACCATGAAGGCGCTGCAGGTGGCGCTGAACCTGGGGATGGCGACCCGCCTGAAGGTCGAGACGCCGCTGATGTGGATCGACAAGGCGCAGACCTGGCAGCTGGCCGAGGATTGCGGCGGGTCGGCGCTGGTGGACCTGATCCGCTTCGATACCCATACCTGCTACCTGGGCGAACGCGGCGCGGCCCACGCCTGGGGCCACGGCTGCGGCACCTGCCCGGCCTGCGCGCTGCGGGCGCGCGGCTACGAGCAGTACGTGGCGGGTAAAACCGCTTAAACCGCGGCGGGCAGCCTGGCCACTACCTTGATCTCGAACTGGAAGCCGTACAGCCAGGTCACCCCGACCGCGGTCGCGTTCGGGTAGGGCGCCTCGCCCCAGTATTCCCGCGCCACCTCCCGGATCCGCTCGAAATGCTGCTGCGGATCGACGATGAAGACCGTCACGTCGACCACGTCGTCGAAGGTGCAGCCGGCCGCCTCCAGCACCGCGTTCAGGTTCTGGAAGGCGCGCCGCACCTGGGCGTCGAGTTCCGGCTCGGGCGAGCCGTCCTCGCGGCTGCCCACCTGGCCGGACACGAACAGGAAGCCGCCGGATTTCACCGCCGGCGAATAGCGGTTCTGTTCATAGAGGGCCTGGCGGCCCGGGGGAAATACCACGTCGCGTTTTGTCATCGCAATCTCCTGTGAATGGGTGGAAGAAGCTTAGTCGCGCCCATTGTGCAAATAAACTGACAATTCACGTCAGGACTGTTTGTACAATCCAAATAATCAAGGAGGAGACATGGACAGGTTCGATGCGATGCGCGCCTTCGTGCGGGTGGTGGAGGCGGGCAGTTTCACCAAGGCGGCCGAGACGCTGCACATGAGCCGTACCAGCGTCACCCAGCTGGTGCAGCAGCTCGAAGCCCACCTGCGCGTGAAGCTGCTGAACCGCACCACGCGCAAGGTCAACGTCACCGAGGACGGCGCGGTCTATTACGAGCGGGTGGCGCGCCTGCTGTCCGAACTGGAGGACGTCGAGATCGGGCTGCCCGGCGCCTCCGGCATCCCGCGCGGCCAGCTGCGGGTCGACGTGCCGAGCCCCTTCGCGAACATGGTGCTGGTGCCGGCGCTGCCGGCTTTCCACGCGGAGTACCCGGAAATCCAGTTCGAGATGGGCGCCAGCGACCGCAAGGTCGACCTGATCGGCGAGAACGTCGATTGCGTGGTGCGCGGGGGGGAAGTCACCGAGGGATGGCTGGTCGCGCGCAAGGTGGGCGAGCTGCGCCTGGGCGTCTACGCGGCGCCCGACTACCTCGCGCGCGCCGGCATGCCGGAGCATCCGGACCAACTGCTCGACTCGCACCACCGCATCGTGCGCTTCCGCTGGCTGGGCGGTAATGGCGGCTTCCCCTACGCCATGCGCCGGGGCGAAGAGAGGGCCAGGGTCGGCGGCCGCCACATCCTGTCGATCGACGATGGCAACGCCTATCTTACCGCCGGCCTGGCGGGCCTGGGCGTGCTGTGGCTGCCGGACTACATGGCGCGCGAGCACGTGGCGGCCGGGCGCCTGGTGCTCCTGTTCGAGGACTGGCGCATCGATCCGATGCCGCTGCACATCGCTTACGCGCAGAACCGCCACCCGAGCCGCAAGCTGCGCGTGTTCATCGACTGGGTGGTGGCGCTGATGGCGCAACACGCGCCCCTGCCCGACTAGCTCCGCATGCCGTCGAACAGCGCCGGCACCGCCTCGCGCTCGAGCGGTTTGCTGAACAGGAAGCCCTGGTATTCGTCGCAGCCCATCCCGCGCAGCACGGCGAGCTGGGTCTCGGTCTCCACGCCTTCGGCCACCACCTTGAGCTTCAGTCCACGCGCGAGGTTGACGATCGACAGCGCGATGGCGGCGCTGTCCTCGTCGCGTCCGAGGTCGCGCACGAAGGCGCGGTCGACTTTCAGGCGCGAGACCGGAAAGCGCTTCAGGTAGGCCAGGCTGGAGTAGCCGGTGCCGAAATCGTCGATCGCCAGATCGACCCCGAGCGCACGGATATCGTGCATCAGGACGTCGACTTCTTCCTCGCGGCTCATCAGGGCCGATTCGGTGATTTCCAGCTCGAGGCAGCCGCGCTCGATCCCGTACCGCGCCAGGCAGCGCCGCACCGTGTCGAGCAGCGACTTCTGGTACAGCTGGCGCGGCGCCAGGTTGACCGCCACCCTGACCTGGCGGCCGAGGCGCGCGTTCCATTCGGCCATCTGGCGGCAGGCTTCTTCCAGCGCCCAGGCGCCGATCGCGACGATCAGGCCGGTGCGCTCGGCGATCGGGATGAATTCGGCCGGCGATACCCCGCCCAGTTCCGGGCTGGTCCAGCGCAGCAGGGCCTCGAAGCCGACCACCCGCTGCTCGCTGACCGTGACCTTGGGCTGGTACACCAGGCGCAGTTCGCCGAGCTCGAGGGCGCGCCGCAGGTGCGCTTCGATGGTGAGGCGCCGGCCCAGCTCCGTGTGCGCATCGGTCGAGAAAAAGCGCACCGCCTGTTCGAGTTCGATACCGGCGCCGCTGGCGGCGCCCTGCGCATTGCGATGCAGTTCGTCGGCGCAGGCGCCGTCCTGCGGGAACAGGGCCAGGCCCAGGCGCGGTCCGAGGTAGAAGTCGCGCCCGTCGAGACGCAGCGGGCCCGACAGCAGGGCATGCAGTTCGGTGGCGAAGCGCTCCACCGCCGCCCGGCCGCCGGCGGCGTCGAGCACGAAGGCGAATTCCGCGCCGCGCACATGGGCGGGCACGACGGCATCGCCGCAGGACGCGCGCAACAGCTCGGCCACCTGGCGCAGGGCGCGGTTGCCGGCCTCGTGGCCGAGCAGGTCGACGATCTCGTGCAGGCGGTCGAGCACCAGGGTGGCGACCGCCAGCTCGCGCCCGGCCGCCGCCGCGATACGGGCCTGCAGGAGGCGCCAGAACTGGGTCTGGTTGGGCAGGCCCGTCACCGGGTCGAACTCGGCGAGCCAGGCCAGGCGCGCCTCGGCGCGTTCGCGCTCGGTGATGTCGGTCAGCACGTTGACCAGGTGGGCGGCGCCGTCCTCGCCGGCGAGGCGGCTGGTCAGCTGGATCACGGTGCGGGTTTCGCCGCTGCCGTCGCGCACCGAGCCGGCCGCATCCTGGCTGGACCCGCTGGCCAGCACCTGTGCGTAGCGGCGCTCGCGCTCGCCATCGCCGCCTTCGAACACCGCGTGCTCTTCCATGCCCTGCAGGGTGTCGCGCGGACGTCCCACCAGGCGCGCGAAGGCCTCGTTGGCGAGCACGATGCGGCGCGCGCCGTCGAGCACCCAGACCGGGGCGCCGATCGCGTTCACGAGCGCGGACAGGTAATCGAAGCGCTTGGCCAGCCGCGCCTCGCTGGCCGACACCATGTCCAGCAGGCGCGACTGGCGGCGCGCGTCGCGCGCCACGCGCCAGGCCAGCAGTGCCAGCACGGCCGACAGCAGCAGGTAGAAGCCGAGGGCGGTCCACAGGCGGCCGTACCAGCCGTCCAGGGCGATGTCGCGCGCCATGCCGGTGATGATGACCAGGTCCGCGCCCTCGACCACGTCATAGCCGTACAGGCCGGGGGCGCCGTCGATCGGGCTGGCCGCCTGGAAGGCGCCGCGGCTGGCGCGCGGCAGCTGCTCGCGGAACAGCAGAGTCTGGGTGAAGGAACGGCCGACGCCGGCTGGGTAGGCTGGCCCGCGCACCAGCATGGTGCCGTCGCGGTGCAGCAGGGTGACCGAGCCGCCGGGGCCGAGTTCGACCAGGTTATAGAGGCGCTCGAAGCGGCGCGAGTCCACCTGGGCCACCACGGTGCCCGCCAGGCGGCCGGCACGGTCGCGCACCGGGTGCGTGCAGTTCAGTACCGCGCGGCCGGTGACCCGGTCGATGTCGGACACGGTAATCCGGCGCGCCGGGTCGCCACTGGGCGGCGCCGGAAAGCCGGGCATGTCGATGCTGCCGGCGCCAGGCGTGACGGACCCGGCGAGGTGGCCGGCGGCGTCGAACAGCACCAGGCGCAGCAGGTAGGGGTGGGCCGCCTGGGCCTGCGCGTCCTCGAGGGTGGCTGCCTGCGTCCCTGTGGGGCGCGCCAGCAGCATGCGCGCCGCGGCTTGCGCCGCGCCCTCGATGCCCTGGGCCACGCCGGCCGTTTGCGCCGCGAACGCGACCGCCACGTTGCGCAGCGTCACCTGTTGTTCACGTAGCGCATCCTGGTAGCTGGCGTACAGCATCGCGGCGGTCACGAAGCCCAGCGCCGCGATCAGTCCCGCGGTCACGACCACGAGACGGGCCAGCGGATACGGCCGGACCGGCTTCAGTCGGGGAGGTGGAAGTGCTTGCATGCGCGCCGTGTCGGTGGGAGGGGGCCATGGCCTGATTCTACAGGTCGGCTCCGGAATCGCCGCGCAAAGAAAAACGGCCGGATGCGCCGGCCGTTCGTCGCAAGAGGGACTAACTCAGGCCGGCGTCTTTTCCAGCACCACGCGGTCCTTGCGCGAGCGCGCCACCAGGTACCAGATGATCGCCACCGGGATCAGCAGCGGCAGCATCAGCGGCGCGAGCGCCAGCAGCACCGCACCTGCCGCGAAGCCCAGCGCGCCGACCACGATCACGCCGACGCCGGTGAACACCACGGCCAGCAGCAGGCCCACGAACAGCATCACGATCGTGGCGATCAGCATGCCGCCGCCGGCGAACACCAGACCGACCAGCCACCCGAGCGGCCCGCCGATTTCCTCGCCATCGATGTTCACCGTCATGAAGTCGGTGGCGTCGGCGAAGACGTTCAGCAGCAGCAGGGCAAACAGGAACAGGATGATGATCTTGGCGGTCGTTTTCATGGCGGTCCTCTTGGGGTTAATGGTCAAGCGCTTGCGCGATGATTGAAGATTAAGCGCGCACGTCTGCACGCACCACGGGATTGCGACAGGCTGCATTTTTCGGCCGCCGAGCCGTGTCCGCGTACGATGAATGGTGGAAGTGAGTGGAAGAAACGTGAACGCTTTGGCATTGCTTTCGCGCCTGAGCCTCCTATACTGGCAGTCTGCTCTGTCACAGGGGGAGCCCATGCATCAGTTCATCGACACAATGGGGGACCACGCAGCCGGCAACGGTCCCAAAGGCCCACCATCGGCGCCGCCGGCGATCCCGCCGATCATCATCAACCCGTTTAATCGGGAGGCGCCCCTGCCCAGCGGCGACCCGACGCCGCGGCGGCCACCGCTGCGCCAGCCGCCCACCCCGGGCTGGCGCGTGCCGCGCATCGCCTGACGCACGTCGTCCAAAGTAAAGGCTGTGTTCGCATTAATTATGTATTCGCAGCCCCCTTCACTGAACTTGTCGTACCGCAGCACATAGCCACTGTGCTGGTGTACGCAAGGCTTGCGCGTCCAAGAGCCGGTGCCACCCGGAATAGTTCGCCAGGTAGCGGCTGGCCACGCCCTTGAAGCGCACCAGCCAGTTCTTGAAGCGGCTGTGCCAGCCGTTCACGTTCTGGATGTGGATCGCGCCGCGTGCGCGCCGGCCCGCCCGCACGTTGATGGATTCGTGCATGATTCCGGCGTCAAGGGCAAACCGGACATAGGCCGCAGCGCCATCGCTGATGAGCAGCCCGTCGCCCGGCAGCACCGGCCGCAGGCAGGTGCGCAGTTGCGCAGCGGTCACGGGACCACGTCCGGTATGGAAGTCCAGCGTCGTGCCGATGCGGTCACGCGCCACCAGCAGGCAATCATGCTCGCGGTTGATGCCGCGCCGCCGGGCCGCGCCACCACGCTTGCGCGGCGAGCGCGTCAAGGTGCGCGAACCCTTCTGTGATTCGAGGCGGTAGGTTTCGTCGGCCTCCACGATTCCCGTCAATGCTGCGGGCCGGTGCCGGGCGGCGCCCGGCGCGAATCGGTGGCGCCAGCGAAAACTCGTCGTGCGATGCACGCCGGTAACGAGCGCCGCCTCGCGCACGGTGCGTGATTCCGGCAAGCACTTGATATAAGGCAGCCAGCACTCGCGCTTGCGCAGCCGGGCCAGCGGCGTGCCGGTCAGCGCATTGAAGGAGCGGCGACAACCCAGGCAGCGATAACGCTGCAGGCCGCTGGCGAAGCCGGAGCGGTGCAAGCGCGCGCAAGCACAATGCGGACAGGGCCGGCCTGCCGCGGCCGCTTCGATGAGCGCCAGGCATTCGGCCGGGTCGCGGATGCTGTCGAGCCAGTCGCGCAGTCGGGCCAGATCAGCGCTGGACAATGGCGCAGCGGTCAGAAAAGCGAACAATTCGTCGAAGCGCAGGCCTTGCATCGTCACTCCAGATGAGTTAACTCGACGATGCGTAAGACTTCGACAACGCGATTTGGTTCACCCAGCGATCGCGAACACAGCCAAAGTAAATCGCGCTTCTTCCTGTGGTCGGTTTCCTCTATGATCTGTGCTTTGAAGCACAAGGAAACACGACCATGAACGACCATATCGACCACGACGACCACGAGGGCGAGGAAGAGGCGCTGGTGCAGGAACCGCGCCTGTGGCAAGGCAACGGCTGGACCGCGAAGGTGATCAAGAACGACGACGACGAAGGCTGGGCGGTCGCCATGTACAAGGAGGGCGAACGCGAGCCCGCGCTGGTTGGTCCCTGGACCATGGGCCGCGACAAGAAGAACCCGAAGCCGCTCGACGTCAACGCCTTCAACACCCTGATCAAGACCGCGTCCGAAGTCATCCGCCGCCACGAGCAGCACCTGCATGCCATCCTGCACAAGAACACGACCATCTCGACCGAGCAGGGCGAGCTGAAGGTCACGCTCGACATCGTGCCGGACGACGACGATCCCTATGCGATCCTGGCCGCCACCGACGAGATGGGCGAGCAGGTGGCCAAGGTGCGCGTGTCGGCCGGCTTCAAGCTGACCCCTGCCTCGGCACATGCCTGGGCCGAAAGCGGCTTCCGCGCGCCGCGCGCATAGCAGTTAAGCCACACCCTGTCATAAACCGCTTCGGCCGGCGGGAACGAACTGTTAATATTTCCCAGTTGCATTAATTACTCTTGGGGAAGCAATGGAACGTCTCGCCCGGCTGGAAGCTGTCCAGTCGATGCTGCTCGAAATCGGTGAACTCTCGACGAGCTGCAGCGACATCGTCGATTTCATCGGCGCGGTGCACCGCGCGCTCGGCCGCATCATGTATGCGGCCAACTTTTATGTGGCGCTGTCCGACCGCGAAGAGGGCACCGTGCGCTTCGTCTACTTCGTCGACGAGGCGGACGAGGGCCCCGACCCGGAACAGCCGATCCGCCTGGCCTCGCCCGACCAGTCGCCCACCGCCTGGGTGCTGCTGAACCGCCAGCACCTGACGCTCACCGCCGCCGACTTCCGGGCCAGGGCCGCCGACGGCATCCAGTGGGGCCACGGCAGCACCGCCGAACACTGGATGGGCGCGCCGCTGCTCGACCGCCACCAGCAGGCACTGGGCGCGATGGTCATCCAGAGCTATACCGAAGGCGTCACCTACAGCGCGGAAGACGAGGCGCTGTTCCTGCAGATCGCGAATCACGTCTCGAATGCGCTGCAGGGCCTGCAAAGCGTCGACCGGCTCGAGCGCGCCGTGCAGGAACGTACCGCGGCGCTGGCGCACGAAGTCGCCGAGCGCAGCCGCGCCGAGCAGGTGCAGCACGCGCTGTACCAGATCGCCAACCTCTCCGCCCAGGCGCTCGACACCGGGGCGCTGTCGGCCAGCCTGCACGAGATCATCGGCGAGCTGATGGTAGCAAAGAACTTCCTGATCGGCCTGTATCACCCGGACACCCGGGAAATCAGCATTCCCTATTTCGTCGACGAGAAGGACGCCGAGGCGCCGGTCACGCGCTTCCCCTTCGGGAAGGCGATGTGCTCCTATGTCCTGGCCAGCAAGCAGGCGCAGCTCCACGATGCGACGAGCTTCCGCCACCTGGTCGACAACGGCCTGGTCGAGGAGCCGCTGGGGAACCTCGACATCGCCAGCTGGATGGGCGCGCCGATGCTGGTGCACGAGCAGCCCTACGGCGTGCTGATCGTGCAGAGCTACGACCCCGCGACCCTGTACACCAAGGCCGACCTCGACCTGCTCGCCTTCATGGCCAGCCACGTCGCGGTGGCGATCGCACGCATGCAGGCCGACCGCAAGATCCGCAAGACCAAGGAGGCGCTGGAAGCCCAGAACGCGGCGCTGGAAGAAGCGCTGAGCCGGCTGCAGGTGGCGCAGTCGGAACTGGTGCGCCAGGAGAAGCTCGCCTCGCTCGGCGGCCTGGTGGCCGGCGTCGCGCACGAGATCAACACCCCGCTCGGCATCTGCGTCACCGCCACCAGCCACCTGGTGCAGGAACTGAAACTCACGCGCGAGGAACTGGCGGCGGGCGAGATGACCGAGGACAGCTTGAACAGCTTCCTCGACATCGTCGACCAGTCGCTGCGCATCATGACCACCAACACCCAGCGCGCGGCCAGCCTGGTGCGCAGCTTCAAGCAGGTGGCGGTCGACCAGTCCTCGGACGACATCCGCCACTTCAACCTGCGCTCCTACCTGAACGAGGTGCTGCTGTCGCTGCAGCCCAAGCTCAAGGGGCGGCCGGTGAAGGTCAACGTCGACTGCCCGCCGGACCTGGTGCTGGACAGCTTCCCGGGCGCGGTGTCGCAGGTCGTCACCAATATGGTGGTGAACTCGCTGGTGCACGGCTTCGAGCGCGAGCAGGCCGGGACCATCGCGATCACGGTGAAGGAGGCGGACGGGGAAGTGGTGTTCGACTACGCGGACGACGGCATCGGCATGGACCAGGAATCGCTGGACAAGCTGTTCGATCCCTTCTTTACCACCAAGCGCGGGAGCGGGGGGAGCGGGCTGGGGGCGCACATCCTGTTCAACCTGGTGACGGGGGCGCTGGGGGGGGCGGTGCGGGTGGAGAGTGAGCCTGGCAGAGGCTTGCGTTATCACCTGACGTTCCCGCGCTCGCGCAAGAAGTAAAACGAGGCGCCGCAGCGGCGCCTCATCATTTCTTCGTCAGCTTGTAAACGTCATCCCGGCGCAGGCCGGGATGACGGATCAGACGGTAACAATGGAAGGAGTGGAGCGAATGTGCTCCTTCAGTCCGGCCACGCCTCGTTGATCGCCAGCGCCTTGTCCATATTCTTGATGAGCAGATCCACATAGTGCGGATCCAGGTGGTGCCCCGCCACCTCGCGCAGATGTTCGGTCACCTTCGCGGCCGGCCAGGCGTCCTTGTAGCAGCGCTTGTGGCTCAGCGCGTCGAACACGTCGGCCACCGCGACGATGCGCGCGTACGGGTGGATCGCCTCGCCCTTCAAGCCCTGCGGATAGCCGGTGCCATCGTACTTCTCGTGGTGCTGGTGGGCGATCACGGCGGCGGCCTTCAGGATCGGGCGCTGGGAGCCGTCGAGGATCTGCAGCCCCACGGTCGGGTGCTGCTTCATGATTTCCCACTCGTCCTCGGTCAGCTTGCCGGGTTTGAGCAGCACCGCGTCCGGGGTGGCGATCTTGCCGACGTCGTGCATCGGCGCGGCGTGCATCAGGGTCGCGACTTCGTCTTCCGGCATGCCGGCCGCCTGGGCCAGCATGTAGCAGACCTGGGACATGCGGCGCACGTGGTTGCCGGCCTCGTAGGAGCGCGATTCGACCACGTCGCCCAAACGCAGGATCAGTTCCGCCTGGGTGTCCGTGATTTCCTGGTTCAGCAGGATGTTGTCGAAGGCGATCGCCACGCCCGAGCAGAACACCTCGAGCAGCTGGGCGTCGATCTCTGCGATCTCGTCCACGCCTTTCAGCACCAGCAGCGAAGCCTTGCCGCTGCTGTTCGGGAAGTAGCCGACATAGGTGTCGCCGTGCAGGCGCGAGATGCGGTTGTGGCGCGCGTCGTCCAGTTGCGCCACCAGTTCCGGACCGATCTCGCCGGCCAGGTCGCCGATCTGGGCCAGCACCTCGTACTGGCTCTCGCCGGTGATCACGCTGGCGCCCTTCAGGCGCAGCAGCATGCTCTGGTCGAGGCGCAGCAGCGCCACCACCTGCTGCAGCAGGCCGTTGGCGAAATCCTTCAGGTTACGCTGCTGGAAGATGTGGGTGGAGGCGGCGATCACGCGCTCCAGGCCTTCGCGGTAGGTCTGCTGGGCGCGACGCGCATCCTCGACCTTCATGATGTCGCGGTAGGCGCGCAGGGCGGCGAAGGTGGTGGTGAACAGCTTGGTGCGATCGAGCTCGGTCTTTTCCTTGTAGTCGTTGATGTCGTAGTCGACGATCACGCGCTCTTCCGGGGCCTGGCCCGGCTGGCCGGTGCGCAGCACGATGCGGGTGAACTGGTTGTCCAGGTCCTGGCGCATCCAGCGCGCGACTTCCAGGCCGCTGTCCTCGTTCTCCATCACCACGTCGAGGAACACCAGCGCGATGTCCTTTTCGCGCGCCAGCACTTCCTTGGCCTCGGCGCCGCTGTAGGCGTGCACGAAGGAGAGCGCACGGCCGTCGAGGCGGAAACGCGACAGGGTCAGCTTGGTGATGTCATGGATATCCGGTTCGTCATCGACGAGCAGCACTTTCCATGGCGCCAGCTTGGGCGCGGCGGAGGACAGGAAGGACATACGGGTTCCGTTACCTTGGTTGATCTCACTTCAGCGGCAGGTATCCAGAAAAAAGTAGCCGCAAGTCAAGTCGATTGTAGTACGGCTATTGAGGCTTAACAACAAGCAACATGAAAAGTGTTGGTTAACGATGTCATGCAGCCGCAGGCTGTGAAATCTGCATACGGCCCTGGTGCAGCGATGCACTCAGTTGTAGCGTTTCTGGCAGCGTTCGCACCAGAAACTGCGCCGGTTGCTGCGGCCGAGGTTGGCCTTGTGGAAGGGGATGTCGCAGCGCGGGCAGATGCGTTTTGCATGGGCCAGCCAGTGCTGCTTGAGGACGTACTGGCGCTTCCATTCCAGGAAGTCGAAGCTGTACTGGCGCGCCTCATCCACCAGCGCGCGCAGCTTGGGCGCACTGAGGGCGCCGACCGTGGACAGCGGGTGCACGCGGATGCGGAACAGCACTTCGTTCTTGATGATGTTGCCGACGCCGGAAAAGATGTCCTGGTCGAGCAGGGCGTCGCAGGCCAGCATGTCGGGCTGGGCGCGCAGCTTTTTGCGCGCCTTTTTCGGGTCCCAGGCATCCGACATGACGTCGGCGCTGAAGTCATAGGCTTCGTAGGTGGCGCGGTCGATTTCCTTGATGGCGCAGGCGTACAGGTTGAGTTCGTCACCCTTGGCGGTCTCGATCGACAGGCGCGGGGTCTTGTCCGGGCGCCGTTCGTTGATCCGGTAAGTCCCGAACAGCAGGAAGTGCACGCGCAGCACCAGGTCCGGCATCTCGATCAGCAGGTGCTTGCCCCAGGTGTGGATGGCCAGGATGCGCTGCCCTGGCAGGCGCGCCGGGTCGATGGCGCGCACATTGCCGTCGGCGCGCACGATGTCCTGGCCGCTGAATTCGGTCAGCAGTTCCTTGAGGATATAGAGAGAGGGTCCTTCGGGCATGGGTATCTCCTGCCGCCATTGTCTGCCGAGCCCGCCGATACGCCGGTGCGGGGCCTAACACAGGCGTACCGACCCTGACTAAAGTGATAGTAGACAGCTGTCACAAAAGGCGTATATTTCACAAAGGTAAATTTTTATAAAGGGAGAGACATGAAATCCATGGTGGGTAAAGCGGCCATTGCAGCCGTCCTCGCATTCGCAGCGAATGCCGCATCGGCTGAAGTACTGGTCAATTACATCAATCCGGAGAAGTTTGCCGACCTGCCGCAGGATGACCACCAGCGCAAGAAAACCCTGGAAGACATTGCCGCCTATTTCGTGAAACTGGGCGAAGACATGCCGAAGGACCGGGTCCTGAAACTGGATATCTACAATATCGACCTGTCCGGACAGGAAGTGCGCGGCAGCCGCGCGGGCGGGGACATCCGTTCCCGCGACGGCAAGAATGACTGGCCCCTGATCGAGCTGCAGTACAGCCTCAGCGCCAACGGCCAGGTGCTCGACAGCGGCGACGCCAAGATCAGCGACGTCGCCTATCTGCAGCGCATCATGAAACGCGCCTACGAGATGGACGAGCTGCGTTTCGAGAAGCGCATGATCCAGGAGTGGTTCAAGAAGACCATCCTCAAGAAGTAATCGTTCCGTCGCCACGCCGGAACGGGAAACGACGGCGCCGCGTGGCGCCGTCGTCGTTTTTCGCGGCTAACATCTGGATACAAAACTTCGACAAAACGGGGCTGGAAACGCGGCAGAGAGGGCGTATATTCAAAGCATGAGACCATCTGGAACAACGAAAGGGAATGCGATGAACTCCTTGATCGGCAAAGCGGCCTTCGCGGCCGTGCTCGCGCTGGGTGCCGCCGGCGCCGCCTCTGCGGGCGTGACCGTCAATTACGTGCAGTCCGACAAGTTTACGGACCTGCCGTTTACCTCTTGGGAGCGCGACGACGTGCTGCGCACCCTGTCCGAGCATTTCGCCAAGCTGGGCAAGGACTTGCCTGCCGGTCAGGAACTGACCGTGAACGTCACCGATATCGACCTGGCCGGCCGCGAATACCCGAACCGCCGCGGCGGCGAGCTGCGCGTCCTGCAGGGCAGCGCCGACTGGCCGCGCATCGAGCTGAACTACACCCTGAGCGCCAACGGCCAGGTGGTCGACAGCGGCAAGGTGCGCCTGGCCGACATGAGTTATCTGCAGCGTCCGGTGCGCGGTTTCGATACCGACGCGCTGCGCTACGAGAAGCGCATGCTCGACGAGTGGTTCAACAAGACCATCCTGCAGAAAAAGGCCAGCTGATCCGGCTGTCGCAGTGAAAATGGCGCCTCGCGAGGCGCCATTTTTTTGGGTGCCGCCGGGCTGGAACCTTACGGCGCCTTCTTCTCGATCCGGCTCGCGGCTGCGGCGAGCGGGTCGCGCACCGTGTAGTCGGACGGCACGGTGAACAGCGCGGCGGCCGGTTCCTCGCGCTTCAGCTCTTCCAGGCGCAGCACGTTGTCGCCGGCGCGCGGGTCGCTGCGCTTCTGGTAGACCACGACCTGCAGCTCGGGCGAGGTCCAGGTCTCGGTGCTGACCACGATCGGGTGGCGGTTGCCGATCTCGCCGGCCGGGATCTCGTAGCTGCGTTCGCTGCCATTCGCCTTCACGCCGTTGAATTCGCGGGTGCCCAGGTCCTTGGTTTCCCACTTGCGCTTGTCGAGGGAGCTCTCGAGCGCCGGTCCGAGCTGGGTGGCGAGCAGGGGGCCGAGGCCGGGCTGGGCGATGCGGATGCTGATGTCCCTGGACTCGCCGTCGGCGCCGCCGCTGCGCTCGATCCGCTTGACGATCACGCGTTCGCCATCGGCCAGCTTGCCGTCCCGGCGCAGCGTCTCGACATGAACGCGCGCCCCTTCGGCGGCGACCCGTGCCTGGGCCCCGGCCGCCCGCGCCGCGCCGGCGGCCACGCGCGCTTCGCCGGACGCCTCGCGCGCCTGCAGGCGGGCCGCGATCGCGGCCGCGTTCGGCGCCGCAATCCTGGTGGCGCGCTTGTCGCGCGGACGCAGGATGTAGCGCACGCCCGCGACCGGGTCGTTGATGATCACGCTCACTACCTCATTCTTGGCATTGCGGGTTTCGGTCCGGGTGCGGCCGGCGCTGTCGCGGTAGCTCATCGAGGTGGTCTTGTTGACGATCTGGTTGCCGTCGCCGAGCGTCTGGGTACGCTCGGACACCATCTCGGCGCTGTAGGGCGCATTCTTGACCAGCTTGCCCGAGCCCAGGTGCAGGAAGGCGGCGTTGCCGTCGAGGCTGATGATGTGTTCGGGCTGCAGCCCGTCGGTGCTGCGCGTCACGATACGCTGCACCTGTTCGCCGATCTCCAGCTCCTCGGCCAGGGCCGGCGCGAAGGCGCAGGCCAGCAGTACTGCAATCAGGATCTTCTTGCTTGTCATGGTTTCCTCTCGTGGGTGGGCGTTACAGGGTGTCAGTTGATCGAGCTGAGCCGCACGGCCAGCGGCTGGCCGTCGGCGGCGACCAGCATCTCGGCGCGCACGGTGTCGGCCGCGTTATCGGGGCTGAGCGGCAGGCCCAGCGGGGCCAGCGCCGTGCGCGGCACCTCGGCCTCGACCAGGCGCGCGTCCGGCTCGGCCTCGATGCGTTCGAGCGAGTCGAGGGCGACGAAGGCGCCGCCGCCCTCGATGCCGCCGATGCCGATGACTGGGGGGCCGCTGACCTCGATGGCCTGGTGCGGCGACAGCGCCAGCAGCACGGCCACCACCGTCAGCGAGCACAGCGCGCCGGCGGCGCCCCATTGCGGCAGGCTGAGAAAACCGTGCCAGGGCCGCTTCGGCGGGAACTGGCGCCCGAAGGCCTGCATCAGCTCCTTTTCGACGCAGCGCGGGGTATCGAGGCCGGCCAGTTCATCGCGCAGCGCAGCGAAGCAGGGCGCGAGCGGGTCGGGAATATTGTCCTTGGTGTCCATATCGTTTCCTTCAATGCGTGAGGCATGGCGGCCGCGCCGCGGGGGCGTGCGCCTGGAGGCGCCTGGCCAGGGCAGCGCGGCCGCGCGACAGGCGCGAGCGCACGGTGCCGATGTCGACCTGGCAGATCGCGGCGATCTCCAGGTAGGACAGCTCATGCAGTTCGAACAGGATGACCACGTCGCGGTAGTGCGGCGCCAGCTGGGCCAGCGCGCGCCGCACCTCCTCGGCGGTCTCGTTGCCGAGCAGGCGCGCCAGCGGCTCGGCGCCTTCGCAGGGCAGGTCGCGTTCCACACCTTCGCCGTCGTCCTCGCCCGGATCGGGCAAGGCCACGTGGCGTCCGCGGCCTTCTTCGACCTTCAGGATCAGCTTGCGGGCCACGCCGAACAGGAAGTGCTGCAACTGCCCGCGCAGCGGGTCGAAGTGCAGGCGCCCGGTGAGCAGGCCCATGAAGGCTTCCTGCACCACGTCGGCGGCCGTGTCGCTCGAGCCGCAGCGCATCAGGGCGTAGCGGAAGAGCGGGCCCTGGTGGCGCCGGTACAGCGCCGTGAAGGCATCGGCGCGGCCGGCATGCATCCGCTGCAGCAGTTCGGTGTCGAGGGGTTCGGTGGTGGTCATGGTCGTCATCTTTACCTGTATTCCGGCGAGACGAGCGAAAAGTTCCAGGAATGTTGAAGGACACCACCGGTGGGGGAAGTGACGGTCCACCCGTATCGCGCGCAGCGGAAGCTTTCTATACTTTTTTCTTTATAGAAATGAGTGAGTGAGATCATGACCTATCTGTGCAAGACCATCGCCGCCCTGTTGCTTTCCCTTGGCGCCACTGCCTGGGCCGGGACGGCGGATGCCCATTTCCTCCTGAGCCCGGCCCTGGTGCAGAAAACCAAGGCCGCCTATGCCACACTGGAACAGGCCGGCCTGGCGGAGCAGAGCGAGGAAGAGGAGGCGGAAGACGCCCGCTACCGCAAGAACGGCGAACTGCCGGTGGAACGGTTCATCCAGTCGGTCGAAAAACGTCCTGGCGCCAAAAGTATCGTTGCCAGGCACGGCCTGTCGACCAAGGAATTCGGCCTGGCGACCTATGCCTTGATCGACGCCTCGCTCTACCTGGCGATCGAGAAGATGTCGAGCCAGGTCGAGGCCGCCAAGACCCTGAGCAAGATGACCCGCGAGCAGCAGGCGAACATCGTGCTGGTGCGCAAGCTCGGCCCGGCGGCAGCGATGCGCTGACCGGCTCCCTCTGACAATCGATGAATGGAAACTATCAGCTATGAAATATCTTCAATGGATACTGTTGGCCCTGTGCGGATTTTTCGCCCAGCAGGAGGCCGAGGCGCAATCGCTGGAGCAGCTGCGCAGCCTGGGGAACCTGGCAAGCGGGATGGGTGGCGTGAAAGTGCCGGGCCTGGGTAGGGTGGGACGCTCGACCGCGAACAGCGCCAGCGACCCGATCTTCGGCAAGGCGCGCATCGAGGCGCGCGGCTACCTGGAAGAGGCGCCGGAATATTGGCCGTGGAAAGTGACGGACGGGTATATTGCGCGCGACAAGACCGGCTGCCCCTTCTTTTACGCGAACGGCGAGTCGCGCTTTGTGTACAGCATGGACCGCTTCGAAGAGAAGGTCGATGGCAGGTGGGTGGAGCTGGACAAGAAGAAGCTCGCGGCTGAGGTGCCGCGGCATTGCACGGGCGGTGGCGGCTGAGGTACGGGGCGCTGGGCAGATCAAGCACTGCGGCGGGTGCGGCCTCAGTCGATCCAGTTGACGCGGTCGAACTTGTTCTGGAAATCTTCCGGCATCGCCACGACCTGGCTCGACTTGTAGTTGAAGAACACGAAGCCGGACTTGGCCATCGCGATCAGCTTGCGGTCGCGCGGGCGGGTGATGCGGAAGATGATGTCGCCGCCGTACTTGTTGAAATCCATGACGCCGACTTCGAACAGCAGCTGGTCGCGCGCATGCGCTTCGGCTTTATAGGTGGTGGCCAGGTCGGTCACGATGATGCCGGTGCCGTCGCGCTCGGTCTCGGCGACGCCGAACTCGAACAGGAACCGCGCCCGCGCCTCGGAGATCATCGAGATCATCGAGTCGTTGCCGAGGTGATTCGCGGCATTGATGTCGGTGACCCGCACCGACATCGGGGTGGAGTAATAGAACTGGTCTTCGGGGAAGGAGAGCTGTAAGCGTGCCATCCCGCCATTCTAAACGCTATGGCGCGGCGCGCACGATTTTATGGACGCTGCCGCGCGAGCTCAGCAGATACAGCTCTCCCTGGCCGTCCCGCCCGAAGGAAACGACGTTGCCGATGGCGCCGATGTCCCAGTCGCGCTGCTCGGTGATGTTGCCGCCGCTGGCGAGGAAGCTCTTCAGGTAGCCGCGGCAGTAATCCGAATAGAAGTACCTGCCGGCCAGGCCGGGGATCGCGCTGCCGCGGTAGACGAAGCCGCCCGTGATCGAGCAGCCGTTGGCGTCGTTCGCGCCGTGGTCGTATTCGAAGACGGGCAGCGTAAGGCCAGTGCGGTCGCAGGTCGCCGCGTTGTAGCACAGCGTGCCCTCCATCGTGTTCCAGCCATAGTTCAGGCCTGCCGCGTCGGCACCCTGCACGTTGACCTCTTCGCGCCGGTCCTGGCCGACGTCGCTGAGGTAGAGCTGGCTGCCGTCGAAGCTGAAGCGCCACGGGTTGCGCAGGCCCGACGCCCAGATCTCGGCGCGCCGTCCGGGCTGGTTCGCATACGGGTTGCCGGCCGGGATGGCGTAGGGTTGGCCGGGGGCGGCGCCGCGCACGTCGATGCGCAGGAGTTTGCCCAGCAGCGCGTTCAGGTTCTGGCCGTTGCCGGACGGGTCGCCGGCGCCGCCCCCATCACCCGTGCCCAGGTAGAGGTAGCCGTCCGGGCCGAAGGTGACCTGCCCGCCGAAGTGGTTGGTGAAGTTCGGGTGGGCGACGCGCAGGATCACCAGGCCGGACGTCGGGTCGGCCAGGTTCGGGTTGCTGCCGGCAGTGAAGCGCTCGATGACGATGTTCTGCTGCTGGTCGGTGTAGTAGAGGTAGAAGTAGCCGTTGCTGGCGAACTGCGGGTCGAAGGCCATCGACAGCAGGCCGCCTTCGCCGCCGGTGAACACGCGCGCGCCGATGTCGAGGAAGGGAATGGCCAGGGTGCTGCCGTTCTCGACGATGCGCACGCGCCCGGGGCGCTCGAGCACGAACAGGCGCGTGTCGCCCGTGGGCGCGGTGAGCCAGGTTGGGTTGTCGAGGTTGGCCACGACTTCGCTCAGCGCGATGTTCACGTCCACGCTGCCGTAGCTGACGCTGGCGCTGACGGTGCCGCCCGCAGTGACGACCGCGCTCTGGGTGGCGGGCGAGGGCGAGTAGACGACCCGGCCGACGGTCACTGGCGCGGCGGCGACGCTATAGGTGCCGGCGGCCAGGTTCGCCAGGGTTTGCGAGCCGGTCAGGTCTTGCTGGTAGTTGTTGGGGCCGGTGACGCGGATCGAGGGCGTGGCGCCGGCAGGCAGGCCGCTGGCGACGACGGCCAGGTTGCCGGTGGTGGCTGCCGGCGGCGTGGGCGCCGGGCCGGGTGTGCCGGGGCTGCCGCCACCGCCGCCGCAGGCGGACAGCAGGGCAAGGAGCGCCAGCATCGGCACGACGATCAAGACATTGCGCATACGTTCGGACAGCATCCCGGCCTCCATCGCGTTCAACTTGTCAGGCTATTCTGCCAGCGAAGTCGTGCGCATGCACGCACGGCTCAGCGGGTCAGGCGATAGATCAGCAAGGCTGCGCGAATGGCGGAACTTTCCAGGGATTTGAGGTCCACGCGCTCGTCCGGTCCGTGGGCGCCGCTGCCGCCCGCGCCCAGGCCGTCCAGGCTGTCGATCAGCGGCGCGACGAACTGGATGTCGCCGGCGCCGCGCGATTCCGGCGGGACCATGCCCACCATACCCAGCCCGGCATCCACGCTGGCTTGCGAATACCGGGCAAGCAGCGCGAGATTCCCGGGCGTGACCGCCATCGGTGGATAGGAATCGCGGAAAGTGATCTTCGCGTCGGTCCCCGGCAGGTGCTGCTCGACGATCGCGCGCATGCGCGCCTGGGCGCGGTCGCGCTGGGCATAGTCGAGGTAGCGCAGGTCGGCGCGCACAGTGACACGGTTGGCGATGACGTTGGTCTTGCCGGCGGCCGTGCCGCTGGCATTGGCCTCGTCGAAGGCGACCTCGGTGCCGCCCAGGATCACGCCCGGGTTGAAGGTCAGGCCCGGTTCCACCACCTCGCGCCGGAAGCCGTCGAGGATGCGCGCGGCCTCGTAAATGGCGCCATAGCCGTTGACGCCGAAAACCGACATCGAATGGCCCTGGCGGCCGGTGATGTCCAGGTCGAAGCCGGCGGTGGCGCGGCGGCCGACGGTGGCCATCGGCTGGCCATCCTTGCCGAGCGCGGCTTCGAAGCTGAGGGCGACGTCGCTGCGCTTGGCCAGTTCGACCATGTCGCGCCGCGAGACTTCGCGCGGGTAGCCGGCGTCTTCCTCGTCGCCGGTGAACAGGATCGAGATCGTGGTGTCCTCGAGTAGCCCGGCCCGCTGCAGGGCGCGCAGGGCCGCGATCACGATCACGTTGCCGCCCTTCATGTCGCTGACGCCCTGGCCGCGCGCGCTGTCGCCCTCGCGCTGCCACAGCGGGCCGGGGGCGCTGCGCTCGAACACGGTGTCGAGGTGGCCGAGCAGCAGCAGGCGCTTGCCCTTCTTGCCCGTGCGCGTCGCGACCAGGTGGCCGGCGCGCCCCATCTCCTTCGGCATGTCGATCCAGGCGGTCTTGAAGCCGAGCTTGTCGAGTTCCGCGCGGAACACGTCGCCGGTGGCGCGCACGCCGGCCAGGTTCAGGGTGCCGCTGTTGATGCGGGCGCTGCGCTCGAGCAGCTCGATCGCCTGCGGCTGCCAGGCCTGGACGCCCGCCGTGATGCGCTGCTCGGTGGGCGACAGATTCTGCGCCTGTGCAGCGGCGCACAAGACAGTACTCAGGAGCAGAGGGAGGGCAAGCTTGCGCAGCATGTCGGCATCCTTGGCAATGAAGAATGCACAACTCTACTACGGATGAGTCAGGGCAGGGCGGGAGCGCGCATGCGGGTCTTGGCGACGATGCCGGCCGGATCGATCAGCACGACGAACTCGCTGAACCGGCCACCGCCGGCCGGCGCCTGGTAAACCCAGGCCTCGTAGCCGCTGTCGAACACCACGCTCTTGGTCGGCCCGAAGGCGGCCAGCAATTGCGCTTTGGTGGTCGCGCCGGCCACCACGCCCTGCTGCAAGCGTTCGAGCACCACCTGCGTGCCAGGTGGCGCCGGCGTGCTGGCGCAGCCGGCCAGCAGGAGCAAGGCGAACAGGGCGCGCTTCATTTCCCATCCTCCATATACTCGAACTCGACCAGGGTGTCGTCCGGCCAGGACGCATCCCAGATCGGCGCGTAGAAGGTGCGGTCGAGCATCACCTGGCAGTCGCAGTATTGCAGGTCGGTCTTCGACTGCTCGCCGCCGGCGTACAGCATGTTGAAGGGCAGGGTCTCGACCCGCCCGGTCTTCGCGTCGTGCAGGCGCACCGCGAAGAGCGGGCGGTCGGCGAAGTACAGGTAGTTGCCGTTCGGGCTGCCGCAGACCTGCTCGGGCGAGGTGAGGGCGTTGTTGATCCAGGCGAACAGCGGCGAGCTGTTCGATACCAGCCCGGCCTCGACGCCGACCCGGCACTCGAGGCGCATGTCGCCCAGGCGCCGGGTGCCAAGGGGCAGGCCCGGCGTGACGATCTGGGCGCGCCAGGTCATGCTGGTGGTCTTGCGGTTGGCGAGCACGGCGGCGTCCTCGCGCAGCGCGACGTCGTTGCGCGGCAGCACGAAGCTGTTGTCCTCGGCGACCGCGACCGGCACGCTGACGGTGTTGCCGGCCACGCGCAGGGTGATGCCGCGCATGTCGACGGTGGGCAGGCGCGGCAGCAGCTGGAAACGCAGCGGCGCGTTCGGCGCCATGGCACGCTCGCGCTCGAAGCGTTCCATGCCCCGGATCATTTTTCGATAAGATTTATCGACCGGATCGCGGGTCGATTGCACCGTGACGGTGGCGGGCTGGGTGGATTGCGCGAAGGCGGAAGTGGACAGGCCTGCGAGGCAGGCCAGCACGGGGATGACGCGGGTCAGGAGCCGCGTCATGGTCTTACCAGTAACGGACGCGGCCGGTGTCCATGTGGACGAATTGCGAGTCGGCATAGTAGCCGACGCCGCCGCCCTTGAGCGACATGGCCGCCTTCCGCAGCATGCGCAGGTCCTGGCCCGGCAGGCGGATGTCGATCGCCTTGGCTTCCATGTGCAGGCTGTGCTTGGCCACGCCGTTGCTGTTCGCGTGCAGCTTGGCGTTCGATTCCGGCGAGCGGTAGCCGGAAATGATGTGCAGCTCCTTGTTGTTGTCCAGCTTGCCGTTGAGCTGGCTGAGCAGCAGCATGAGTTCCGGATCCATCTCGGCCACCTTGTTGTTGCGGTGGTCGCGCAGGACCTTGTTGATGTCTTTCATGGCGTCCGGAATGAACGCGCCTTCGGCCCAGAACGTCGTGCTCAGCTTTTCGCCGGTGTGCGTGTTATACAGGCGCAGGGTACGCTCGCCGGGAGCGGCTTGTGCTGTTTTGGCAAGGGCGGGGATGCTGAGGGTGGGAGTTGCGAGGAGGAGGGAAGACTTCAGGAATGCGCGTCGTTGCATCATCGGATGGAATCCTTATGAAGGTTCAACTGAAACGATGATTCTACGCCCGTTCTTTAAAACGTGCATGGAATATGCAGGAAATCGACGAAAATAAGCCACTTTATTGACAAATTAAACAATTTTAGGAGCAATTAGATGACGAGTTATCAATCATTTGCCGTGGCTGTTGCCGTTTTGTCCACCCTGCTGGGAGCCCATGCACAGGCGCAGGGCATTGCCGTCACCGGCGAACCGCCTCAAGCCAAGGGCTGGCGCGCCGAGACCGTGGTGTCCGGCCTGCCCCAGCCATGGGGCATGGCCTGGCTGGGCGACGGCCGCATCCTCGTCACCGGCAAGGACGGCAGCCTGCACCTGGTGGACGGCAAGCGCAGCGTCGAGGTGCCGGTCGAGGGCTTGCCGCAGCTCTTCACGAGCGGCCAGGGCGGCCTGCTCGACATCGCCGTCCATCCGCAGGACAAGGGCCCGACATCGCGGGTCTACATGACGATGGCCAGCGGCACCTCGAGCGCCAACCGCACGGTGCTGGTGCAGGGCATCTTCGACGGCAAGCGCGTGCACGGCGTGAAGACCATCTTCACCGCCTCGCCGTCGAAGACCGGCGGCCAGCACTTCGGCTCGCGCATCGTGTTCCTGAAGGACGGCACCCTGTTGATGAGCATCGGCGACGGCGGCAACCCGCCCCAGCGCGTCGGCAACATGCTGGCGCGCGAGCAGGCCCAGAACCTCGGCAGCCACAACGGATCGATCCTGCGCCTGACGAGCGAGGGCCAGGCCGCGCCCGGCAATCCGCTGGCCGGCAAGCAGGGTGCGCTGCCGGAGCTGTGGAGCATCGGCCACCGCAACATCCAGGGCATCGCGGTCGACCCGGCCAGCGGACGCGTCTGGGCCAGCGAGCACGGCCCGCGCGGCGGCGACGAGATCAACCTGATCGAAGGCGGCAAGAACTACGGCTGGCCGCTGCAGAGCTACGGCGCCGACTACAGCAGCCGCGAGCCGATCGGGGTCAAGGTAGTGCCGAACATGGAGCAGCCGCTGGTGGCCTGGGTGCCGTCGCCGGCGCCGTCGGGCCTGGCCTGGTACACCGGCAAGGCCTTCCCGCAATGGCAGGGCAGCCTGTTCTCGGGCGGATTGGCCTCGAAAGATATCCGCCGCATCGCTTTCGACGCCCAGGGCAAGGCCGTGAAGCAGGAACGGCTCGACATCGGCAAGCGCGTGCGCGACGTGCGCCAGGGGCCGGACGGGCAGTTGTATGCATTGACCGACGAAGCGAAAGGCAGCCTGCTGCGCATCGTCCCGCAGTAAGAACGCACAGGACAACGCATAGGACGCATGCATGCGCGACGCATGGATTGTTCGTCATTCGTCGCATTGCCATTGTTGCCACAGGAAAAGCTGCCTAGAATGCTTCTCACCATCCATCCCGGATGATCCCTTAGGAGGAAGCAGCATGGCAGTATCCCTTCGTCGCAGCACCCGCCTGGCCGCGGCACTCGCGCTGGCCTTCGGCGTGTCCGCCGTCCAGGCCGCCCCGGCCAAGCAATCGGCCACCCCGGACATTCCGATCCCGAACGTCCCCTACACCAAGTTCACCCTGAAGAACGGCCTGACCGTGCTGGTGCACGAGGACCACAAGACCCCGGTGGTGGCGATCAATACCTGGTATCACGTGGGCTCGAAGAACGAGAAGGTCGGCAAGACCGGCTTCGCCCACCTGTTCGAACACCTGATGTTCAGCGGCAGCGACAATTTCAAGAAGACCTACCTGAACGCCATGGAAGGGATCGGCGCGACCGACCTGAACGGCACCACCAATACCGACCGCACCAACTACTTCCAGAACGTGCCGACCTCGATGCTGGACTATGCGCTGTTCGCCGAGAGCGACCGCATGGGCCACCTGCTCGGCACCGTCGACCAGAAGAAGCTCGACCTGCAGCGCGGCGTGGTGCAGAACGAGAAGCGCCAGGGCGAGAACCAGCCCTACGGCGTCGCCTACGAGCTGCTGGTCACCAACACCTACCCGGTCGGCCACCCCTATTCCTGGACCGTGATCGGCAAGATGGAAGACCTGGACGCGGCCTCGATGACCGACGTGCAGGACTGGTTCAAGAAGAACTACGGCCCGAACAATACCGTGCTGGTGCTGTCCGGCGACATCACCCCGGAAGTGGCGCGCCAGAAGGTCGAGCAGTACTACGGCCACATTCCTCCAGGCCCGCCGCTGGCCAAGCATGAAGCCTGGATCGCCAAGCGCACCGGGACGCACCGCACCAGCGTGCAGGACCGCGTGCCGCAGTCGCGCATCTACCGCACCTGGAACGTGCCGGGCGCGAACACGCCGGAAGAGGCGCAGCTGGATCTCGCGGCCCTGGTGCTGGGCGGCGGCAAGACCTCGCGCCTGTACAAGCGCCTGGTCTACAAGGACCAGATCGCGACCAGCGCGGTCGCCAGCGACGACGGTTCCGAAATCGGCGGCCAGTTCGACATGACCCTGACCGCGCGTCCGGGCGCCGACGTGGCGAAGATGGAACGCGCCGCCGACGAAGAGCTGCAGGCCCTGATGAAGAACGGCCCGACGGAAAGTGAGCTGCGCCTGGCCAAGACCACCATCCTGGCGCGCTATACCCGCATGATCGAGCGCGTCGGCGGCTTCGGCGGCAAGAGTGACCTGCTGGCGTCCTGCCAGACCTTCACCGGCAACCCGGACTGCTACAAGGTTTATCTGGAACGCATCAAGGCGGCGACCCCGGCCAGCGTGAAGAAGGCGATGAACGACTGGCTGAGCGATGGCGACTTCATCCTGCAGGTCGACCCCTACCCGACCGGCCTGATGGCCTCGAAGACGGGCCTGGACCGCAGCAAGGAACCGGCGCTCGGCAAACCAATGGCATTGAAGCTCCCGGAAATGCAGAAGGCGACCCTGTCGAACGGCCTGAAGGTGGTGCTGGCCGAGCGTCACGATGCGCCGGTGGTCAACTTCCAGCTGCTGGTGGACAGCGGCTACGCGTCGGATGCGAAGGACAAGCCGGGTGTCGCCAGCCTCGCCATGCGCATGCTGGAAGAGGGCACGAAAACCCGTAAATCGCTGGAGATCGGCGAAGCCTTCGAGAGCCTGGGCGCGCAATTCGGCGCCGGCGCCAACCTCGACAGCGGCATCGTCTACATGAACACGCTCAAGGCCACCATGCCGCAGGCGCTGGGACTGTACTCGGACCTGGTGCTGAACCCGTCCTTCCCGCAGAACGAGTTCGAGCGCCTGCAGAAGGACCGCCTGGCCGCGATCGCGCGCGAGAAAACCGTGCCGCAGCTGACCGCCCTGCGCGTGCTGCCGAGCATCCTGTACGGCCAGGACCACGTCTACGCCAAGCCCTTCACCGGCACCGGCACCGAGGACGCCGTCAAGCGCATGAGCCGCGACGACCTGGTGAAGTACCACGCTACCTGGTTCAAGCCGAACAATGCGACCCTGCTGGTGGTGGGCGACACGACGCTGGCCGAGATCAAGCCGCAGCTGGAGAAAGCCTTTGCGGGTTGGAAGGCGGGCGAGGTGCCGAAGAAGGTGCTGGCCGACGTCGCCGCGCCGGCGAAGAGCGTGGTCTACCTGGTCGACCGTCCGGGCGCGCTGCAGAGCGTGATCGTGGGCGCCCAGCTGGCCGTCCCGCGCAACAGTCCGGACGCGCTGCCGTTGGAAATCGTCAACGACCTGTTCGGCGGCAATTTCAGCTCGCGCATCAACATGAACCTGCGCGAAGACAAGCACTGGTCCTACGGTGTGCGCAGCCAGCTGCAGGCGGCCATCGGCCAGCGTCCCTTCATGAGCGTCTCGCCGGTGCAGACCGACAAGACCCGTGAAGCGATGCAGGAACTGGTGCGCGAGTACCGCGACATCGCCGGCGGCAAGCCGATCACTGCAGAAGAGCTGAAGGCGGCGGTCGACAACGGTACACTCGGCCTGCCGGGCGGCTTCGAAACCGCGGGCCAGCTGACCAGCGCCTACACCAACATCGTCCAGTACGGCCTGCCGGAAGACTACTACAACACCTACACCCAGAAGGCCCTGTCGCTCACCCCGGCGCAGGCCAATGCCCTGGCGGCGCGCAGCTTCACGCCGGACCGCCTGGTGTGGGTCGTGGTGGGCGACATGAGCAAGGTCGAGTCGGGCATCCGTTCGCTGAACATCGGCGAAGTGCGCAAGATCGACGCGGACGGCAAGCCGGTGCAGTAATCGGAGCATGGGCGGCGGCGCCGCCCATGTTTTTCATCATTCGTCACATATCGTTGAACAAGGCCGTCGCAATCTTCGCCTGCTCCGATTGCTGCATGTCGGTGTTGTTCAACAACACCACGGCCCGGCCGTCCTGCGGGTCGTAAGCCAGCAGGGTTTTATATCCACCCGTGACGCCCGTTTCCCACGCCAGGGTACGGGCGCCTTTTTTCGTGTTCACCGTTTTCACCCTGCCTCCCAGCGCATACTCTTCCGACGCCACCTGCACCGTCGAGAGCTCCTTGCGCGCCTTGTCGGACAGCAGCCTGGTGAAATACACGGTATCGGCGAGCGCCACCAGGTCGCGCGCCGTGCTGTACAGGGTGCCGCTGGCCGCCACCATCGGCGGCGCCGGCGGCGACTTGCGCTCGCCCGACGTGCCGTAGCCGACCGCCATGCCGACCGCGTCCTCGTAGCCGGTGCCGGCGAAGCTGGTGTCGCGCACGCCGCTCGGCGCCAGTACCAGTTCCTCCACCGTTTCCGTGAACGGCTTCTTGTTCGCCCGTTCGACCACGGCGCCGACCAGCACCCAGTTGGTGGGCGAATAATCCCATTTCTCGCCCGGCTTCGCGTTCAGGGCGCCGGCGCCGAAACGCAGCGCGCCTTCCACCGGGCCGATCTCCAGGTTGCGCACCGACGGATCCTTCTTGAGCGCCTCGGCCAGGCCGTTCGGGATTCCGCTGCGGTTCGACATCAGCTGGCGCAGGGTGACCGCGCCGTTGGCGGCCGGCAGCTCCGGCAGATGGCGCCCGATCGGCGCGTCGAGGTCGAGCTTGCCCATGTCCACCAGGCGCAGCACGGTCACGGCGCTGACCCATTTGGTGGCCGAGCCGATCATGAAGCGGGTGTCCTTCGTGTTCGCCTGCGCTTCCTCGCGCAGGGCCAGGCCGCGCGCCTCGACGACCAGGGGCGAGCTCTTGCTGTCGCGCACGGCAATTACGCCGCTGTAGTCCTTCGGGACGTGGCGGTCGATCAGCGGGCCTTGGGTGAGATTGGCCACGGCGGCGCAGCCGGACAGGACCAGAACGGCGGGAACGAAGAGGGTGGAACGCAGACGCATGGGAACTCCAGGTAAGGGATTGGCCTGATTGTAGCCGGTGTCCATACGCAAGGGGCGTGCGCCGGGCGCGCGCCGAATCGGGAATACTGAGCCCCTACGGAGGATGCAATGAACGGACACACCCTGAATCTGGCGCGCACCGCGCTGGTCCTGATCGACCTGCAGAACAGCAATGTGAAGCGCGAGCTGGCGCCCTACAGCGCCGAGCAGACCGTCGGCAACTGCGTGCTGCTGGCCCAGGAAATGCGCGGCCGCGGCGCGATGGTCGTCTACGTG
Organism: Massilia phyllostachyos; assembly: GCF_021044825.1. Lineage (GTDB taxonomy): Bacteria > Pseudomonadota > Gammaproteobacteria > Burkholderiales > Burkholderiaceae_D > Telluria > Telluria phyllostachyos. Next base: position 429,057 of record NZ_JAJNOC010000003.1, read on the forward strand.
CGCGTGCTGCTGAACGAATTGCCGACGCCGCTGGCCGACGCCCCGATGCGCCCACCCGGCGCCGCCGCGCCGCCCTACGACGCCTCCGAACTGGCCGAAATCGCCGGCGTCGAGGCCACCGACCTGGTCGTCGTCAAGCGCCAGTGGGGCGCCTTCTACGGCACCGACCTCGACCAGCAGCTGCGCCGGCGCGGGATCGACACCATCATCCTGGGCGGCATCGCCACCAACTTCGGCGTGGAGTCGACGGCGCGGGCGGCGTTCGACCGCAGTTATACGCTGGTGTTCGCGGAGGATGCGATGAGCAGCATGGACGGCGAGGCGCACGGGTTCACGTGCAAGAACATCTTCCCGAAGATGGGGCGGGTGCGGTCGACGCGGGCGGTGATCGACATGCTGCAGGCGGGAACCGGGGACGCTTGACAGCTACCAGTAGCCCGCTCCCCCGGCACGTCGCACCGGCGCAGGCCGGTGCCCAAGTTCGTTGAGCAGCCGATACGCACGCAGAAATCAGGCACCGGCCTGCGCCGGTGCGACGGTCTTTGGGCCGGAGGCCCTGATCAACCTTTGCGGTTGATCTCGGCCGTGATCTCGTACGCGCGCAGGCGTGCGGAGTGATCGAAGATCTGCGACGTAATCATCAGCTCATCCGGCTTGGTGCGCGCGATGAAGCTGCGCAGCTGGCTTTCCACCGTGGCCGGCGACCCGATCGCGGTGCAGGACAGCACCGAATCGAGCATCATGCGCTCGGCCGTGCCCAGGCTTTCCAGGTAGCCCGGCGCGGGCGGCTGCAGCTTGCCCGGACGCCCGGTGCGCAGGTTCACGAAAGCCTGCTGCATCGAGGTGGCCAGGACCGCGGCTTCCGCGTCGGTATCGGCGGCGAACACATTGAAGCCCAGCATCACGTACGGCTTGTCGAGCTGCTTCGACGGCCGGAAGGTCGAGCGGTAGATCTCGATCGCCTGCATCATCATCTGCGGCGCGAAGTGGGACGCGAACGCGTACGGCAGGCCGAGGGCCGCCGCCAGCTGGGCGCCGAACAGGCTGGAGCCGAGGATCCAGACCGGCACGTCCAGGCCCGCGCCCGGCACCGCACGGACCTGGCGCCGCGGCGAGTCGGCAAAATAATCCATCAGCTCCACCACGTCCTGCGGGAATTCGTCGGCATCCGACGCCAGGTTGCGGCGCAGGGCGCGCGCGGTGGTGTGGTCCGAACCCGGGGCGCGGCCCAGGCCGAGGTCGATCCGGCCCGGATACAGCGAAGCCAGGGTGCCGAACTGCTCGGCGATCACCAGCGGCGAGTGGTTCGGCAGCATGATGCCGCCGGCGCCGACCCGGATGGTGCTGGTGCCGGCCGCCACGTGGCTGATCAGGATGCTGGTCGCGGCGCTGGCGATGCCCGGCATGCCGTGGTGCTCGGCCAGCCAGAAGCGCTTGTAGCCCCAGCGCTCGCCGTGCTGGGCGAGGTCGAGCGAACGTTGGAAGGAGGTGGCCGCATCGCTGCCTTCGGCGATGGGCGCGAGGTCGAGTATGGAAAATGGGATCATGTGGTCATGATACGCCGATGGAAGATTTCGCGTGCGAAGCCGCCAGATTCCGCGAGGTTGCTTGCCGAAGCGTAAACATTGACCGGTGCCGGCCCCGTCCTTATGATCGGTCGGATCATCTTTCCATTTCCGACCATGCTTCGATCGCTATGCCGCCGTACCGCCATCCTCGCTGCCTTGCTGCTCGCCGGCTGCGCCCATCTACCCGGACGCGGCCCCGGCATGGACCTCGACCCTGAGCGCCTGGCCGAGCTCGACCGCGCCATCGCCGCCAGCATCGCAGGCGGCAGCCTGCCGGGCGCCGTGTTCCATCTGGAGCGCGACGGCGCGGTGTACGAAAAGGCCTTCGGCGCCTACACCTACGCGCCCGGCGCCACGGCGGTGACGCCGGACACGGTGTTCGACGCCGCCTCCCTGAGCAAGGTGCTGGCCACCGCGCCCGCCGTGCTGCTGCTGGCCGAAGAGGGCAAGCTCGACCTGGAAGCGCCGCTGGTGCGCTACTTCCCCGAATGCGCGGGCGGCGGCAAGGACGCCATCACGGTGCGCCACCTGCTGACCCATTCCTCCGGCCTGCCGGCGGGCCTGGCGGCGAAACCGGCCTGGCAGGGCAGTGAAGCCGCCCATCTGCTGGCCTGTAGCCAGAAGGTGACGCACGCGCCGGGCGCCTTCTTCCGCTACTCCGACATCAACTACATCCTGCTCGGCCAGCTGGTCGAGAAGGCCTCAGGCGATACCATCGACCGCTTCGTGCAGCAGCGCTTCTACGGGCCGCTGGGCATGCGGGACACCGGCTACCTGCCGCTCGCGCGCATGCCGGCCGGCGCGATCGCGCCGACCCAGCGCGGCGCCGAGGCCGCCGCCATCACCGCGCACGGCGATCTCGCGCCCGGCCAGCTGCTGCAAGGCGTGGTGCACGACCCGACCGTGCGCCGCATGGGCATGGTCGGCGGCTCGGCCGGCGTGTTCACCACCGCGCGCGACGTGGCGCGCTTCGCCCGCATGCTGCTGAACGGCGGCGAGCTGGACGGCGTTCGGGTGCTGGGCCGCGAGTCGGTGCGCCTGCTCACCACCGTGCAGTCGCCGCCCGGACTGGCCGCGCGCGGCATGGGCATGGACATCGATTCGCCCTATGCCCAGCGGCCGCGCGGCACGGTGTTCCCGCCCGGCTCCTATGGCCACACCGGCTACACGGGCTGCATCCTGTGGGTCGATCCGGTCTCGCGCACCTTCTACGTCTTCCTCTCGAACCGGGTCTATCCCGACGACCGGAGCAACGTGCTGCCGCTGTACACCCAGCTCGGCACCTTGTCGGCGCAGGCGGCCCATGTGCGAGCATCGGTAACTCAACAATAAAATACTTTTAGTTTTTCCTGCAGGCTACCGTGCGCCTCCCTCATTGGCAGATGACTACACTCGGAACCCTAAACAATATCTTTTTGATATTGCCGTGCAGTTTGCCCCAATGACGAATTTAGGAGATTGACATGAAAATGAACAAACTACTGAAAGGCCTGATGGGTGCTTCCTTCGCCGCCGCCATGTTCGGCGCCACCGCCGTGCACGCACAATCGAGTGACGGTACCCAGAACACCCGCGGCGCGGGCACCAGCATGAACGACCAGAGCAGCGGCAGCTCGTCGGCCAGCGCGACCAATACCGACACCTCGGGCCAGAACCGCACCAACCGTGGCGCCGACCACAGCATGACCGGCACCAGCAGCGCAGCCCAAACCGGCAGCCCGATGGGCGGCCAGGACCGCCAGAGCGGCTCGAGCAGCACCAGCGGCGCGACCGGTTCCAGCACCAGCGGCGCAACCGGTTCCAGCACCAGCGGTTCGATGGACAACAGCTCGAGCACCACGATGGGCACCGTGCGCGGTTCGGTGAACTCGACCGGCAGCCTGGGCACCGGCACCATGGATTCGACCGGCGCCAGCAGCGGCTCGACCGGCTCGATGGGTTCGACCGGTTCGATGGGCAGCAGCGGCTCCAGCAGCACCCAGGGCTGGAGCGGCTACGACAGCCAGGGCGTGGAAGCCGGCCGCACCAGCACCGGCGCATCGAGCGAACCGCCGACCCGTTCGAGCGGCAACCGCTAATCCACCGTTGTTACTCCCCCAATGCGGCCCGCGTGGCCGCATGCGACACCAGCCCGCGCGGCTGGTGTCGTCGTTTACGGCGGAAGTCCAGTGCGTGCTGCGGCCAAGCAGGCCGTTACGTGCCACCGCGCCCGCGGCGACGCGAAGCCGGCGTGGCCGTTGAAAGGCGTTTCATGGCGGCGTGTGACGTCGCCACGGTCTATCCGGAGCGCCGAGAAGCCTGAGATCGATGCATGGACTGGATGATGTGGTGCGAATGCCGCACATCATCAAAATCGACAATTTTTTTTTCAGATAGAGAAATAGTGGCGTAGAATCATCAATAATTTCCAAGAGGAATTATTCTATGCGACCCGACTTGCCCGACGTGCTGGCGCCCACCGCCATGAAACTCTCCGAACTCATGGGCGCCCTGAGCTATGCCCTCGATATCACGGAAGGCCAACCGGCCGGGCATTGCGTGCGCTGTTGCTGGATCGGGATGCATATCGGCCGCGCCGCCGGGCTGCCGGACGAGCAGTTGTGGGAGCTGTATTACACGCTGTTGCTCAAGGACCTCGGCTGCAGCAGCAACGCCGCCCGCATCTGCGAGCTGTACCTGACCGACGACCTGAATTTCAAGCGCGATTTCAAGACCGTGGGCGACAGCCTGCCCCAGGTCCTTTCCTTCGTGCTGCGCCACACCGGCCTGAATGCGGGCCTGGCCGAGCGCTTCCGCAGTGTGATGACGATCCTGCGCGACGGCCGCGAGCTCTCGCGCGAACTGGTCGCCACCCGCTGCCAGCGCGGCGCCGAGATCGCGCGCCTGCTGCGCTTTTCCGAAGGCGTGGCGGCGGGCATCTATTCGCTCGACGAACAGTTCAACGGCCAGGGCAAGCCGGCGCGCCTGGCGGGAGAGGAGATTCCGATCTATTCGCGCATCGCCCTGCTGGCGCAGGTGATCGACGTGTTCCACACGGCCGCGGGCCGCGCGGCCGCGCTGCGCGAAGTGCGCGCCCGCGCCGGCAGCTGGTTCGATCCCGCGCTGGCGGCGCATGTCGAGGAAGTGGCAAACAGCGAAGGGTTCTGGGCGATGCTGGGCGCGCCCGACATCGACCGCGCCGTGTTCGCGCTGGAGCCCGCCGGGCATGAAGTCCTGCTCGACGAAGCCTACCTGGACGACATCGCCACCGCCTTCGGCCAGGTGGTGGATGCCAAGAGCCCCTACACGAGCGGCCACAGCGGCCGGGTGGCGCTGTACACCGACATGATCGCCGAATCCCTGGGCTTGCCCGAGCAGCGCCGGCGCTGGCTGCGCCGCGGCGCGCTGCTGCACGACGTCGGCAAGCTCGGCGTCAGCAACAGCGTGCTGGACAAGGCGGGCGCGCTCGACCGCGACGAATGGGCCGCGGTGCGCGAGCACGCGGCCTATACCGAAACGATTTTGGGACGCATCGCCGCATTCGGCGAGCTGGCGGCGATCGCCGGCGCCCACCACGAACGCCTCGACGGCACCGGCTATCCGCGCGGCCTGGCGGGCGAGGCGATCAGCCTCGAGACCCGCATCATCACCACCGCCGACATTTTCGACGCCATTACCGCGGAGCGTCCCTACCGCGGTGCGATTCCGGTGCCGCAGGCGCTCGACATGATGGCGAAGACGGTGGGCAGCGCGCTCGATCCGGCCTGCTTCGCGGCCTTGCAGGACGCGCTGGTGCGGGTGCCGCTGCCGTCGGGCGTCTGACTCAGCGGCGGCGGCGGCTCGCGGCCAGGCCGGCCGCGCCGATGCCCAGGATGAGCAGGGATGCCGGTTCCGGCACGCCGGCCGGGTCTTCGAGGGTGTCGATGCGCAGGGTATCGAGGCCGACGTAGTTCGAGGTCAGCTGGGAACCGGTATGGACGAAGCCAAGGCGTCCCATGCCGGCTTGCGCGGCGATGGTGAGGGTGTAGCGGGTCCATTCGCCCGGCGCAGTGGTATCGGCGCGCGCAATGAAATCCAGCGGGTCGACGCTGCCCTCGGTATAGCCGTAGACGACCATGTCGAAGAAACCGGGATCGATCGCGCCGCGCAGCCAGAAGCTGGCTACCGCGCCCTGCTCCAGCGAGAACAGGGGCGTGAACAGGCGGTTGTCGATGAAGCCGCCGTCAGCCGCGACATTGAAGTCGGAGGCGATGTAGGCGTTGGAATTCTCGTCGTCCTGGGCGCCGAACACGCCAAGGTTGCCCTGGACCCAGCCTGGGGCTTGGCCCGGTGGCTGGCTGGCGTTCTCGAACACCCAGCCCTGGCCCGGCAGGGCAGCCACGTTGTCGAAATTCTCCACGAGCAGGACATCGGCCTGTGCCGCACCCATGGCGAAAGCGCAGTAAACGGCCAGCATCAGCTTCTTCATCATTCGTTTCTCCCTCGATGTAATCATTCGATCCGTCTTAACCCCTGTGAATAAGCACAGAGCATGCCACTTCATCAAGTGTTTGATTTCGCAAGGAAATCTTTTCTTACTCAAGTGTAAATATTGACGTTCTGTAAAAGTTTTCGACATGCTTGCCGTCGCTATCACATCGCTGTGTCAGGCCGATGAATTCGCATCCGGTTAGCAAGATTTGACAAACATGGCCGAAAAGATCACTCCACAATGCCTCCACATCAGAGACGCCGGAACGTCCATCCCGAGACGAGGGCCGAAATGAACCACCACAATGTTTTGGAGAGAACATGAACAAGTTGATGGCAAGGCAGCAGTACAAGCGCACCGCGATCGCGGCCGGCGTCGCGGTATTCCTCATCGGCCTCGGCGGCCCGGTCAAGGCGCAGGAACAGGTCGAACCCCAGACCGTGGTGGTGACCGGCGTGCGCGCCGCCCTCGAGCAGTCGCTGCGCCAGAAGCGCAATGCCGACTCGGTGGTCGAGGTCGTCACCGCCGAGGACATCGGCAAGATGCCCGATAAAAACGTGGCCGACGCGATCCAGCGCCTGCCCGGCGTGAACACCCAGTCCTCGGCCGGCGGCGAAGGCGGCTTTGGCGAGAACGACCGCGTCAGCCTGCGCGGCACCAGCCCCAGCCTGCAGCAGACCATGTTCAACGGCCACGCGATCAGCACCGGCGACTGGTTCGTGCTGAACCAGATCGGCGGCAACGTCGGCCGCTCCAGCAGCTTCTCGCTGCTGCCCTCGGAACTGGTGGGCTCGATCGTGGTGCAGAAGTCGCCGACCGCCGACCTGGTCGAGGGCGGCGTTTCCGGCGCCATCAACGTCATCACCCGCCGCCCGCTCGACTTCCGCCAGCCGCTCACCGTGGAAGGCTCGATCCAGGCCAACTACAACGACCTCTCGGACAAGGCCGAGCCCCATGTCTCGGGCCTGGTCAGCTGGAAGAACGAAGCATCCACCTTCGGCGTGCTGCTGCAGGGCTTCTCGGAAAAGGCCAGCGTGCGCCGCGACGGCCAGGAAATCCTCGGCTACACCCCGATCAGCCCGACCAGCGCGGCGGTCGCCGCCAATCCTTCCCTGCGCGGCGTGGTGATCCCGACCTTCATCGGCGCGGCCCTGTTCGAGCAGACCAAGAAGCGCCAGGGCGGCGCCTTCGACGTCGAGCTGCGTCCGCAGCGCGGCACCAGCATCGACTTCAACGGCTTCTATTCGAAGCTCGAGGCCCCGCACCAGAACACCAACTGGCTGGCCGCCCCGGCCAACTCGATCAACAGCCTCGACCTGATCCCGCAGAATCCGGTCGTCAGGAACGGCACCCTGGTCGGCGCCGCCTTTACCCGCAACGCGGGCGAGGTCGACAACATCTATCGCCCGGACGCCGGCGGCGAATCCTGGTATCTCGACCTGAACGGGAAGCACAAGGTGAATGATCAGCTGACCCTGTCCGGCAAGGTCGGCAAGACCCATGGCGTGGGCTGGGACCGCGACGACGTCTACTACCAGAACAACGTCGACGGCGGCATGGTCTACGGCCTGAACGGCCTGTCGCCGGCCAATGTCAGCTACCCCGGCGGCAACACCGCCGCGCCGGGCAGCACCGCCTGGGCCGGTGGCGGCGAATCGCAGTCGGTCGACAAGGAAAAATATGCCCAGATCGACGGCGACTGGCGCGTGCAGGAAGGGCTGGTGTCCTCGATCCGCTTCGGTGCGCGCTGGACCGACCACAGCCGCACCGCCGAGCATCCGCTCGAGACCCGTCCCGGCGCCACCGGCTTCACGGCGCCCGGCCCGGCCTGGAATGGCCAGATGTACCCGGGCGACTTCGGCAAGGACCTGGGCGGCAACATCCTGAACAACTACTTCAAGTACGATGGCGCAGCCCTCGGCGCCTGGGGCGCGGTGCCGGGCAACCGCCTGCTCGACTACGTGGTGCGCCACAACTGGACCAACGAGTTCCAGGTGGGCGAGAAGACCGCGGCGCTGTACGCGATGGCGGACTTCGGCAGCGGCGACTGGAGCGGCAACATCGGCCTGCGCGCCATCGAGACGCGCCAGACCACCATCGTCAACCTGCCGGGCGGCCCCAACGCCATCACCGGTTCGGCGTTCGGCGCCTACACCCCGACCGAATTCAAGCGCACCTACCGCGACTACCTGCCGAGCGCCAACCTGAAGTACAACGTCTCGCCCGACCTGGTGCTGCGCACCGCGCTGGCCAAGACCATCGCCCGTCCGGATTATTCCGCGCTGGGCGGCTCGGTCTCGCTCAACGACGACGCCCTGAGCGGCAGCGGCGGCAACGTCAATCTCGACCCGGTGCGCTCGACCAACTTCGACATCGGCGCCGAGTGGTACTACGCGCCGAAGGCGCTGCTGTCGGCCGGCTTCTTCTACATGGACTTCCGCTCCATCGTGGCCCAGGGCACCAGCACGGGCACCTACTTCAACAACAAGCGCAACACCCAGACCCAGTACCAGATCACCTCGCCGTACAACACCACCGGCAGCAACAAGGGGATCGAACTGAGCTGGCAGCAGCCGTTGTGGAGCAACTTCGGCACCCTGGTGAACTACACCCATGCCGACGGCAAGCTCGACGACGGCGGCGAACTGCTGAACTCCTCGAAGAACACCTGGAACGTCACCGGCTACTTCGAGAACGAGCGCTTCTCGGCGCGCCTGGCCTACAACTACCGCTCGAAGTACAAGGCCGGCGTCGACCGCGGCGCCAGCCAGCACGTCGACAGCATGCCGTCGCTGGCGGCCTCGCTCAACGTCAAGCTGAACGAGCGCTTCACCCTGACCTTCGACGCGCTGAACCTGACCAACGAGACGATCAAGATGTACGCCGAGAACGAAGACCGCCCGCGCGCCTTCTACTCGAACGGCCGTACCTTCTACGTCGGCATCCGCGGCAAGCTGTAAATCCTGCAACACGGCGGGCGCTCCCTCGCGGGTGCGCCTGCCGCCGCGCGAGCACATATATGAGCCTCACTCCGGACCGACCCGCACACGGCCCGGCGATCGCGATCGCCTGGGAATGCATCAGCAACTTCACGCGCGACGACGCGTTCACGGCGCGCCTCGTGCTGCGCAACGATACACAGGAGGCGATCGCGCCCGGCTGGGCGATCGGCTTCAACACCTGCCGCAAGGTAGTCGCCAACAGCGTCAGTCCCGGCTACGCGATCGCCCACCTGAACGGCGACCTGTTCCGGCTGACGGCACAGGGCAGCGAACCCTGGCTGCCGGGCCAGGCGCACACGATCGACTACGAAGCCCTGCACTGGGCGATCAGCATCACCGACGCGCCGCTAGGCTTCTATCTCGAACCCGGCGACGGCGGCGCCCCCATCGACCTGGGCGACCCCGAGATCGCTCCCTTCGCCCGCCCCGAGCAACGCCACCGCATGCGCGGCGACCAGCTGCCGACCGCCGACGCGGCCTGGCGCTTCGAGCAGAATACCGTCCTGTCCCTGCTGCCGCAGGAAGCGGTCGGCCGCATCACCCCGCGTCCGGTCTCGGCCCGGTTCGACGGCGGCAGCTGCCGGCTGGGATGCAATGCGCCGCTCGGCTACGCTCGCGAACTGTCGAACGAAGCCTCACTGCTGGCCGCCATGCTGGGCGCGCTGCCCGGCGGCTCGGCCGCGATCCAGCTCGAGATCGCGGAAGTGGCGTTGGCGGGGGAGGAAGCCTACCTGCTCGAGATCGATGCGAACTGGGTGCGCATCGCCGGCGCCAGCGCCCACGGCGTCTTCAACGGCATCCAGAGCCTGTTCCAGCTGCTCTCCCCAAACGGCGAACTGCCGACGGGGCGCGTGCTGGATGCGCCGCGCTTCGGCTACCGCGGCATGATGCTGGATGTGGCGCGCCACTTCGCCGGCGTGACGACGGTGCTGCGCCTGCTCGACTGCATGGCGAGCTATAAACTGAACCGCTTCCACTTCCACCTCACCGACGACGAGGGCTGGCGCCTGGCGATCGGCGCGCTGCCCGAGCTGACCGCGGTCGGCGCGCGTCGCGGCGTGACGCGCGATGGCGAAGCCTGCCTGCCGCCGTCCTTCGGTTCCGGCGCGGATACGGACGCTTCCGCCGGCAGCGGCTTCTATACGGCCGCCGAATTCATCACCATCCTGCGCCATGCGCATGCGCGCCACATCGAGGTCATCCCCGAATTCAATATGCCGGGCCACGCGCGCGCCGCCGTGGTGGCGATGCGCGAACGCCAGCGCCGCCTGCAGGCTGCCGGCGACGTGGCAGGCGCCGAAGAATACCTGTTGAGCGACCCCGAGGACACGTCCAGCTACGAGTCGGTGCAGCTATGGCACGACAACGTGATCTGCATCGCCCTGCCGTCGGTGGACCGCTTCATCGACACCGTGGTCGGCGAAGTCTGCATGCTGTACCGCGAAGCCGGCGTGCCGCTGCGCGTGATCCACACCGGCGGCGACGAAGTGCCCCTCGGCGCCTGGCTCGGTTCGCCGCGCTGCCGCGCGCTGATGGAAGAGCAGGGCTGGGACGTGCAGGCCCTGCACGACGATTTCATCGCGCGCTGCCGCGCGATCCTGGCGCGCCACGGCGTGGCCTTCGCCGGCTGGGACGAGACGGCCTTGCTGCGTGAGGGGGACAGGATGCTGCCGAATCCGCGCTTCGCCGGCCCCGACTTCCACGTCTACTGCTGGAACAATGCCTGGGGCTCGGGCCAGGAAGACTGCGCCTACCGCCTGGCCAACGCCGGCTACGACGTGGTGCTGTCGAACGCCGCCAACCTGTACTTCGACCTGGCCTATGCCAAGCATCCGCAGGAGCCGGGCTATTACTGGGCCGGCTTCGTCGGCATGCGCAAGGCCTTCGACTTCTGCCCGCTGGACGTGGGCGCGATGCCCGACCTCGATCCGATGGGCCGCCTGCTGGACGGCGGCATCCTGCAGGCCCTGCAGCCGCTCGACGGGGCGGGGCGCGGCAGGGTGAAAGGCTTGCAGGGGCAGCTGTGGGGCGAGAACGCGCGCTCGCGCGCCAGGCTCGAATACCTGGCGCTGCCGCGCCTGATCGCCCTGGCCGAACGGGCCTGGGCCGCCGACCCGGGCTGGCAGGACGTCGCCGACCCGCAGGCGCGCGCCGCCCTGGCCCTGCGCGACTGGAACGAATTCGCCAACCGCCTCGGCCAGCGCGAGCTGCCGCGCCTGGACCGCGCGCCGCGGCCCTGGAACTACCGCCTGCCGCCGCCGGGCGCGGTGGTGCAGGGCGGCCTGCTGTGGGCCAACGTCGCCCTGCCGGGGCTGGCGGTGCATTACACTGTGGACGGCTCCGACCCCTCGGTGGACAGCCCGCGCCTGGCGGCGCCGGCGCCGCTGCACGGCGCGCGCGTCGTCAAGCTGGCCACCTTCGACACCCGTGGCCGGGCCGGCCGGATCGTCACCCTCAACGTGGAACAACCATGACCGCCATGAACGACCTGACCGGCGCCGCGGCGCTCGCGCCGAAGCGCCATCCCCTGGCCTGGGTGCCGACCCTGTATCTCGCGCAAGGCCTGCCCTTCTATGCAGTGGCCCTGGTGGCGGGCCTGATGTACAAGTCGATGGGCGTGCCCAACGAGCAGATCGCGCGCTGGACCGGCCTCCTTGGCCTGGCCTGGGTGTTCAAGGCGCTGTGGAGTCCCTTCCTGGAGCTGGCGCGCAGCAAGCGCGGGGTGGTGGTGTGCTTCCAGCTGGCGGGCGGCTGCGCCCTGGGGGCGATGGCGCTGGCGCTGCAGCTGCCGGCCTGGTTCGGGCTCTCGATCGCGCTGTTCGCGGTGGTGGCGCTGGCCTCCAGCACCCACGACATCTGCGCCGACGGCATCTATATCGCCAGCCTGAGCGAGCGCCAGCAGGCCGCCTACGCCGGCTGGCAGGGCGCCTTCTTCAATGCGGCGAAATTCCTGTCGATGGGTGGCCTGGTGATGCTGGCCGGTTACCTGGAAAACCGCATGGGGCCGGGCCCGGCCTGGGCCACGGTGTTCGGCCTGCTGGGCGCGCTGATGGCGGCCCTCGGCATCTACCACCTGTGGGCGCTGCCCGACATCCGCGGCAGCGCGCCGGTCGGCAGTGGCGTGAAAGGCGTGGCCGCGACCCTGCTTGATGTCATCCGCGACTTCTTCGCCAAGCCGGGCATCTGGATGGCGATCCTGTTCATCATCCTGTTCCGCGCCGGGGAAGGGCAGATCCAGACCATCGGCCCGCTGTTCCTGCGCGACGCGCGCGCGATCGGTGGGCTCGGCTTGACCACCGCCCAGGTGGGCGCCGTATATGGCACCGCCGGCACCATCGCCTTCCTGGCCGGCAGCATCGCGGGCGGCTACTTCACCGCGGCGCTGAGCCTGAAGCGCGCCATGCCCTGGCTGATCGTCGCCATGAACCTGCCCAACGCCGTGTTCTGGTACCTGAGCGTGGCGCAGCCGGAATCGCTCGGCGTGATCGCGGTGGGCCTGGGCGTGGAGATGTTCGGCTACGGCTTCGGCTTCGTCGGCGTGATCCTGTTCATCATGCAGGTGGTGGCGAGCGGGCGCTACCAGACCGCCCACTACGCGCTCGGCACCGGCTTCATGCAGCTCGGCTTCGTGCTGTTCAAGATGGTCAGCGGCGATATCCAGGGGCTGCTCGGCTACAAGCACTTCTTCCTGTGGGTGCTGGTGGCGGCGCTGCCGGTGCTGGTGCTGAGCCGCTTCGTGCGGCTCGAGGCGCCGGTCAGCGCTTCTTGATCGGCAGCGCCAGCCAACCGCGCCACTGCCCGTCCGGGCCGCGCTCGACGCGCTGGATGTGCGGGCGCGCGCTGTCGAAGCGCCACACGGCCTGCGCCTGGCGCTCGAGCCAGTCCTCGTACATCGAGCGAAAGCGCGGCCACTCGCCATGGAAGTCGAGGCAGGCGTAGGTCCCGGCCGGCAGCACGCGCAGGCCGAGATTGGCGTCGCCGGCGTCCAGCCCGTGGCCGGCGTCGAAGCCGAAGTCGTAGCAGTATTCGCGCTCGCCGGTGAAGCCCGGGTCCTCGTCGAACACCCCGTACCAGGGCGCGCCCGGCGGCACCTCGCCGCTTTTTTCACGCTCGCAGATGAAGCCGTTGCAGGCGATCGATAGCGCCGCCCCGGACTGGCCGAAGAAGCGCTGGTAGCGCAGGGTGACGGCAGGCAGCTGGCGCACCGCGATGCGCGCCGCGATGCTGCCCGGTTCCGGCGCGCAGTAGGGCGCCAGGATGGCCTCGACGTTGCTCGGCTCGGCCACGAAGAAACTGACGTCGCTCTCGCGCCCCACCTGCTGGTCCATGTAGGCGCGCCAGCCGCCTTCGCGCCAGGCCTTGGCCGACATCGCGAACTGCTGTTTGAAGGCCTTGGCGAAGGCCGCGTTGGAGGGAAAGCCGCAGTCCTGGGCGATGCGCCCGATCGGCACGTCGGGCTCGTGGCGCAACTGGTGGGCGGCGCGGCGCAGGCGCCGCTTGCGCTGGTATTCGACCGCCGAAAAGCCGGTCAGCTCGCGGAAGATGCGGTCGAAGTGGTAGCTCGAATAGCTGGCCGACGCGGCGAGGCCGCTCAGGGCCAGCGGGTCGCCGACCGAGTCCAGCATCAGGTCCATGACCTCGTACAGGCGCGACACGCGCGTCGGGATCCGGCTGTTCATGGCAAAGGTAAGGCGCTACGACGGGACATCGGCTCAGGGGGCTTGCTGTTGTTACAGCGATTATCCGGCAAGAAGGGGCCGGCGGCGCGCCAAGAAGGATGACGTGGCGAAAGATGTGCTGCTTGCGCAACACATGCATATCGCCACGGCGCCGTGTCAGGCGAGGTAGGGCTGGTACTCGACCCCCTTGGCGATCAAGGTGGCCACCGCCGCGCGGTTCTCGGGTCCTTCGCTGAAGGCCGCCAGCACGGTGGCGAGGTCGGCTCGTTTCTCGTCGAGCACCGCCAGCCAGAAATCGTAGCCGCCCTTCTCGGGCTCGCGGTCGAGGATGTTCTGGTACAGGCGGGTGACGATTTCCGCATTGCTCGGACTGGCGCCGTAGGTCTCCTTGAATTCCGGCGAGCGGGTGAAGCCTTCCGACACCGCCTGCAGCGTGACGCCGCGGTCGAGCATCGCGATCCAGAAGCCGAGGCCGTCCTGATCCGGTTCGCGGTCGAAGGCGGCGCGGTAGAGGCGGTAGGCCTGGCCGGCATTGCCGTTTGCCGTGTCGAGGGCGACCGCGCCGTCGGCGAAGACCAGGCGCTCGACGCCGTTCAGGCGGTCCTTGCCGTCGCCGCCGCCCGCGCGCAGGTCGGAGACCAGCAGGTCCTGGGTCTGGCTGCGGGCCTGCAGGGTGTACTGGCTGCGCATGCCGCTGAAGATCGCGGTGTCGATGCCGGCCCCGCCGTGCAGCAGGTCGTTGCCGCCGTTGCCGACCAGCGTGTCGTTGCCGTCTTCGCCATATAGCGCGTCGGCCTGCGCGCCGCCTTCCAGGCGCTGCTGTCCCGCGCCGCCGTGCACTTCCGCCGGTATGCTCTGGGGAAGGTCGCCCGGCAGGTAGCCGTAGCGAAAGTTGGCGGCCGTGAGCGTGTCCTTCGCCACGTTCTGCAGCAGCACCAGGTCTTGCCAGTCGCCCGCGCCGTTGGCGCCGTCGCGGTCGACCCGCACCACGGTGTCCGCGCCGCGCTGTTCGAGCGCCACATAGCCGGCGGCGAACGGCGACTGCTGCTGCCAGCCGAGGCTCTCGAAGATGTCGAGCATGTCGCCGCCGGCGCCGGCCTGGAAATCCTCGATGCGCAGCCGGTCCGCGTACCCGAGCGCGAACAACTCGAAGGTGTCGCTGCCGGCGCCGCCGCGCATCGATACCGTCACGTCCGGATACTGGCCGGCGTCGACCCGGATACGGTCGTTGCCGTCGCCGCCGTCCAGCACCACCTGGTAGCTCGGCAGGTTCTCCGTCCACCAGCCCGGGCTATTGAGGATCAGCAGGTCGTTGCCGGCGCCGCCCAGCAGGGTATCGGCGCCCGAGGAACTCACCAGGGTGTCGTTGCCGGCGCCGCCGTCGAGCACGTCGGCGCCGCCATAGCCGGACGGCCAGGGCCGGCCGTAGGGGTCGAGCGGGATGACGCCGAGCAGGTCGCCGTCGAGATGATCGTCGCCGTCGCCGCCCTCCAGGCGGTCGCTGCCCATCGAGCCCGCCAGCACGTCGTTGCCGCCGCCGCCGCGGATGATGTCGTCGAGCCAGCTGCCGGTGAAGGTATCGGGACCGCCGCTCCCTTCGAAGAGCAGGCCGGCATCGCTGCCGTTCGGATTGAAGTTGTAGGTGAAGTTCGCGGGCGTCAGCGCATCCTTGCTGACGTTGCGCAGGACCAGCACGTCCTGCCAGGCGCCACCACCGGAGGCGCTCGTCTGCAGCACGGCGTCGGCGCCGCGCTGGAGCATCTGCATGCCGCCGCCCGGTGCGAAGGGGTTGCCGGCGCTGGGCGTGACCATGTTGATCAGGTTGATCACGTCACCGCCGGCGCCGGTGGCGAAATCGGTGATCGTCACCGTTGCGCCCGGCGACGCCATGTAGGGAACGAAGGTGTCGATGCCGGCGCCGCCGGTCAGCAGCAGGGCGCCGCTCAGGTTGCCGCCGACGAAGATGTCGAAGGTGTCCGCGCCTGCGCCGCCATCGAACAGGCCGCTGCCGCTGACGCTCAGCTTGTCGTCGCCGGCCTCGCCGTAGGCCTGGGTGTTGCCGCTGCCGGCAACCGAGAGGGTATCGTTGCCGTCGCCGCCGCGCAGGATGTTGTTGCCGTAATCGCCGGCCAGGGTGTCGTCGCCGGCGCCCCCGAGCAGTTCGTCGTCGCCCAGCTCGCCGTACAGGATGTCGTTGCCGGCGCCGCCGTCCAGGCGGTCGTTGCCCCGGCCGCCATGCAGGACGTCGTTGCCGCCTTCGCCGTAGAGCTGGTCGTTGCCGTCGTTGCCGTACAGGTCATCGTTGCCCTCGCCGCCGCGCAGCACGTCGTCGAAGGCGGCGCCTTCGAGGCGGTCGGATCCGGTGGTGCCGGCCAGGGTCAGGCCGGTGGTGCTGCCGTCCGGGCGCATGCCGTCGGGGAAATTGGCGCTTGTGAAGTCCCCGACGCGCACGTTCTCCAGCACCACCCGGGTCGCCCAGCCTTGCGATCCTGCCGTGCCGTCCGGATCGACCTGGAACAGCACGTTGGCGCCGTCCTGCACCAGGCGCGCGCGGCCGGAAGCGCCGAAGGGATTGGCGCTGCGGTCGCCGTTCACGAAGCTGAACACGTCCAGCACGTCGCCGCCGGCGCCGGTCTGGAAATCGGTGATGGTGAGCAGGGACAGGCCGCTGCTGCCGCCGAACGCGTAGGTGTCGATGCCGGCGCCGCCGGTGGCCCGGATCGGTCGGCCTTCGTCGAAGCCGGCGCGGTACCACAGGTGGTCGTTGCCGGCGCCCAGGTCGACGACGATCAGGCCGCGGTTGTCCCCGGCGGCATCGGCTTCGATCACCACCCTGTCGTTGCCGGCGCCGCCCAGGATGGCCTTGACCGGGCCGCCCGCGGTGATGCCGTCGTCGCCGTCGCCGCCGTCGAGCGTGGTGCCGGCCGGGCGTTCATGCCTGGCGCGATTGCTGGTCAGGACGTCGTCGCCGGCGCCGCCGCTCAGGTAGTCGTCGCCCTCCACGTCTTCCAGGAAGTCGCTGCCGTCGCCGCCCTCGAGCCGGTCGTTGCCGGTCCCGCCGGCGAGCCAGTCGTCGCCGCTGTCGCCGTACAGCAGGTCGTCGCCCTCGCCACCGTCGATGGTGTCGGCGCCGGCGCCGCCATGCGCGAGATCGTTGCCGGGGCCGCCGCGGATGGTGTCGCCGATGCCGATGACGCTTTCGTCGCCGCCGTACAGCTTGTCGTCGCCGGCGCCGCCGTCGATGGTGTCGGCGCCGTCGCCGCCGTCGATGGTGTCGTCGAGCACCGCACCCGCCAGGATATCGGCGCCGGGCGTGCCGCGCAGGTCCATTCCGCGGGTCGAGCCGGTCGGGTCGAAGCCGCCGGCAAACGATGCGCCCGACAGCGCGGACAGTTGCAGGTTGTCGAGTTTGGCTACCAGTTCGAAGCCCCAGGCGGCGCCGGCGGCGCCGTCGCGGTCCAGCTGGATCCAGACCTGGGAACCCTGCTGCACCGCCTGCAGGTAGCCGAGGGCGCCGAAGGGATTGCTGGCGATCGTGCCGGCCACGTACAGGTCGAGCAGGGGCCGCAGGTCGAGCCGGTCGCCCTCGGCGAAGTCGAGGATCGTGAGGTCGGTCGGCATGCGCACGACGAAGGTGTCGGCCCCGGCGCCGCCGGACGCCACTACCCTGACCGGGCGGGCGATGTAGGAAATGGTCAGGATGTCGGCGCCCTCGCCGCCCGACATGGTCACGGTATTGCTGCCGTCGCCGTTGTAGGTCAGGACGAGCCGGTCGTTGCCCTCGCCGCCAGACATGCTGCCGCCTGCGCCGTCCAGGAAGTCGTTGCCGGCGCCGCCTTCCATGACGCTGCCGCCATGCAGGGTGTCGTCTCCGTCGCCGCCGCGCAGCGTGTCGATGCCGTCGCCGCCGCGCAGTGTATCGTTGCCGGCGCCGCCGTCGAGCAGGTCGCTGCCGGGGCCGCCTTCCAGCGCATCGTCGCCGCCCAGGCCGAGCAGGGTGTCGTCGAGCGGACCGCCCACGAGAATGTCCTGGTCCTCGGTGCCGCGGATGGTCAGGCCGACGGTGCCGCCGCGCGGATCGATGCCGCCCGCGAAGTTGGCGGCGCCGAGCTGGTCCGGCTGCACGCCCGCAAGCAGCAGCAGGGTGTCGTAGCTGGACGGCTCGCCCTGCCGGCGCAATTGCAGCAGGGTGTCGGCACCGGAAGCCAGCAGCCGCAGGGCGCCGCTGGAGAACGGGTTGACGCCCGCCTGCACCCCTGACAGCGACGACACGTCGAGCACGTCGCCGCCTGCGCCGGTCGTGAAGTCGCCGACGGTCACGCCGTTGGCGTTCGGCTGGCCGAAGGTGGACAGGACGAAGGTGTCGGCGCCGCTCCCGCCCGTGATCGTGGCGCTCGCCGGCACCACGCTGTAGAAGGTGAGCCGGAACGTGTCCTTGCCGTCGCCGCCGCTGACCGTGGTCGGGCCCGCGCCCAGCACCATGAACCGGATCTCGAACAGGTCGTCGCCGTTGCCGCCGCTGTAGGCGATACCGTTCTGGCCGTACAGCCTGTCGTTGCCGTTGCCGCCATCGAGGATGCCGGTGCTGCCGATGTCGGCAATCAGGCCGTCGTCGCCCTCGCCCCCGATCAGGATGTTGTGACCGGTGCCGCCATACAGGCCGTCGTTGCCGGCGCCGCCCTCGAGCTGATCGTCTCCGTCGCCGCCCTGCAGGCTGTCGTTGCCGTCGCCACCGTAGAGCCGGTCGTTGCCGTCCTGGCCCCACAGGCGGTCGTTGCCGGACTCGCCGTAGAGGCTGTCGTTGCCGGCGCCGCCATCCAGGACGTCGTCGGCGCTGACGTACGGCGCCGCCGGCTCGCTGCCGCCACGCAGGATGTCGTCGCCGCCATAGCCCGTGATCGTATCGCCGCCGCCCAGGCCGTCGATGGTGTCGTCCAGGTCGCTGCCGTGCAGGAAGTCGTCGTTCGCGGTGCCGCTGAGGTTCAACGCTTCCGGACTGCGCCCGGACTGGAAGTCGAGGTAGAGGGCCTGGCCGTTGTTGAGGGGATTGCCGGCCAGGTCGGTGACCGCGTTCGCGCTGATCGAGATGGTGTAGCGCTCCACGAAGGCCAGGCGCTGCGGCGGGTCGAAGGTGATGGTATTGCCCGATACCGTGACGTAGGGACTGC
Source organism: Massilia phyllostachyos (assembly GCF_021044825.1). Lineage (GTDB taxonomy): Bacteria > Pseudomonadota > Gammaproteobacteria > Burkholderiales > Burkholderiaceae_D > Telluria > Telluria phyllostachyos. Next base: position 447,924 of record NZ_JAJNOC010000003.1, read on the forward strand.
CCGCCAGCGTTTCCGTATAGGACGCGCCGCGGCTGGTGTACAGCGAGATGGTGCCTGCGCCCAGCTTGACGGCTTCGTCGAAGGTGAACACCAGCGGGGCATCGACGCCCTGGCCGTCGCGCGGCTGGCCGGTCAGGACCGGGCCGGTGGTATCGGCGGCTGCGGCGCTGCCGGACATGGTGTCCCGCAACAGGGACTGGGATGGATGGTCGGACATGGCGGGGGCGTCGGGAATTCAAAGATCGTCAAGACATCGACTATCCCCGACTCATCCGTTTCTGTCCATGCTGCAGGGATAACTTGTCCGGCTCGCTCTCACCCCGTGAAGGGCTGGTAATCGACCCCGTTCGCGATCAGGGTGGCCACCGCGGCGCTGTTCTCGGGACCTTCACTGAAGGCCGCCAGCACGGTGGCGAGGTCGGCGCGCTTGTCGTCCAGCACCGCGACCCAGAAGTCGAAGCCTTCCTTTTCCGGCTCGCGGTGCAGGATGTTGCGGTACAGGCGGGCGACGATGTCGGCATTGGCGGGAATGGCGCCGTACATCTTGACGAATTCGGGCGAGCGGGTGAAGCCATCGGCCACCGCCTGCAGCGTGACGCCGCGGTCGAGCATCGCGATCCAGAAGCCGAGGCCGGTCTGGTCGGGTTCGCGGTCGAAGGCGGCGCGGTAGATGCGGTAGGCCTGGCCGGCGACGCCGTCGGCGCCGGTGTCGAAGGCGAGGGCATTGGCGCCGTTGCTGAAGAACAGGCGCTCGATGCCGACGAGGCGGTCGACTCCCTCGTTGAAGTCGCTGCGCAGGTCGGACAGGCGCCATTCCTGCGGCCCCTGGGCCTGCAGCCGGTACTCGGTGCGCGCGCCGCTGAGCACCACCGTGTCGACACCGCCGCCGCCATCGAGCAGGTCGTCGCCGCCATCGTTGACCAGGAAATCGTTGCCGTCGCCGCCGGACAAGGTGTCCTTGCCCTCGCCGCCGAGCAGGGTGTCGTTGCCGGCGCCGCCGTCGAGGACGTCGTCGCCCTCGTTGCCGCTTAGCAAATCGTCGCCGCCGTCACCGTACAGGCGGTCGGCGCCCAGCTTGCCGCGCAGGGTATCGTTGCCGTCGCCGCCGCGCAGGGTGTCGTCGAGCAGGCCGCCGTCGATCGTGTCGGCCCCCGGACCGCCGGTCAGGGCCAGCCCGCCGGAGCCGCCGTCGGGACGGATGCCATCGGGGAAGTTCGCACCGGTGAAATCGGCCGAGCGGGTGTTCTCGAGCACGACCCGGGTCTCCCAGCCCTGCGGACCCGCCACGCCGTCGCGGTCGACCTGGAACAGCACATTGGCGCCTTCCTGCACCAGGCGTGCATGGCCGGAGGCGCCGAAGGGGTTGCCGCCGCGCGTGCTGCTCGGCAGGAAGGAATAGACGTCCAGCAGGTCGCCGCCGGCGCCGGTCTGGAAGTCGGTGATCGTGAGCAGCGGCCACTTGTTGAAGGTGTCGGAGAAAGCGTAGGTGTCGCTGCCGGCGCCGCCGCTCACCCGCAGCGGACGCGACGCCTCCCTGGCGTCGCCGTACGAGAAGCGGTCGTTGCCTTCGCCCAGGTCGACCATCAGCGGCGCCGGGCCGCCGGCCATGCCGGAGGCCTCGACCCGCACATCGTCGTTGCCGGCGCCGCCCAGCACCAGGCTGACGGCGCCGGTCGCATACAGGAGGTCGTTGCCGTCGCCGCCGTCGAGGACGGTTCCGGCCGGCCGGTTTTCGGGGCTGCGGTCGCCCGCCAGCACGTCGTCGCCGGCGCCGCCGCTCAGGTAGTCGTCGCCTTTCGATGCGTCCAGGGTGTCGTTGCCGTCGCCACCCTCCAGCCGGTCGTTGCCGAGGCCACCATTCAGGCGGTCGTTGCCGCTGCCGCCGTACAGCTGGTCGTCGCCTTCATCGCCGAACAACATGTCGTCGCCTGCGCCGCCGTACAGCACGTCGTTGCCCAGTCCGCCGCGGATGGTGTCGCCGGTGCTGGGCGTGCTTTCGTCGCCGCCGTAGAGACGGTCGTTGCCGGCGCCGCCGTCGATGGTGTCGGCGCCGTCGCCGCCGTCGATGGTGTCGTCGAGCGCGGCGCCGAGCAGCCGATCGTCGCCCGGCGTGCCGCGCAGGTTCAGGCCGGCGGTCCCGCCGGCCGGGTCGAAGCCGCCGGCGAAGGATGAGCTCGACAGCGATGACAGCTGGGTGTTGTCGAGCTTGAGAACGAGCTCGGCCCCGCCGGCGCCGGCGGCGCCGTCGCTGTCGAGGTAGATCCAGACCTGGCTGCCTTCCTGCACCGCCTTCAGGTAGCCGAGGGCGCCGAAAGGATTGGCGCTGATCGGGCCGCGTACGCGCAGCGCCAGCAGTTCGCGCAGGTCGAGCAGGTCGTCCGCGGAAAAGTCCTGGATCGTCAGGCCGGTGATCGCGTGCACGATGAAGGTGTCGGCGCCGTCGCCGCCGGAGGCCAGCACCGTGGCCGGGAAGGAGGCCGAGCGGATGCGGATGATGTCGTCGCCCGCGTCGCCCGAGACGACGACGGTATTCCCGGCGCGTCCTTGTATGCCCGGATCGACCAGTTCCAGCTCGTCGTTGCCCTCGCCCCCGGACAGGCGGTCGCTGCCGTAATGGCTGCGCAGGGTGTCCTTGCCCGCTCCGCCTTCCATGAGAGTGGCGCCGGTATTGCCACCGATAAGTATGTCGTTGCCGTCACCGCCGCGCAGCGTGTTGTCGCCATCGCCCCCGCCGAGATAATCGTCGCCGGCGCCGCCGTCGAGCACGTCGTTGCCGTCGCCGCCATACAGGCTGTCCTTGCCCGCGTGGCCAGACAGCACGTCGTCGCCCGGCCCGCCCTCGAGCACGTCGTCGCCCGCGCCGCCGCTGAAAGTCAGGCCGAGCATGCCGCTGTGTGGATCCAGGCCGCCGCTGAAGTTGGCGCCGCTCAGCTGTTCCGGACGCACGCCTTTCAGGGTGAGGACCGTGTAGTAGATCGTCCTGGTGCGGTCGTGCGCATCGCGCAGCTGCACCAGGGTATCGCCGCCGGAGGCCACCAGCCGCGTCACCCCGTTGAAGAAGGAGTTGCCTTCGCCGCGGACGTTGTACAGCGCCAGCAGGTCGATCAGGTCGCCGCCGGCGCCGGCCTTGAAATCGGTGACGACGAGGCCGGCGGCGCCCTCCATATTGGTGGGCTGGCTCTCGATGCGGTAGGTGTCGACGCCATCCCCGCCGGTGATGGTGGCGACCGCCTGCGCGAAGTGGAGCAGCTTGAGCAAGATCACATCGTTGCCGCTGCCGCCGCTCACGATGGCCGGGCCCGGGTTCATCGTCGTGAAGCTGATGGCGATCTGGTCGTCGCCATCGCCGCCGGCGAAGTCGGTGCCCTGGAAGCCGCGCAGCACGTCGTTCCCGGCGCCGCCGTCCAGCAGGCCGCTGCTGCCCGTTTCCGCGTCCAGGATGTCGTCGCCGGCGCCGCCGAACAGCATGTTGCGGCCGGCGCCGCCCTCGAGGCGGTCGTTGCCGGCGCCGCCGTCGAGGTGGTCGTCCCCCGCGCCGCCGTAGAGCCAGTCGTCGTCTTCGCCGAACAGGCGGTCGTCGCCGTCGTCGCCCTGCAGGTGGTCGGCGCCGGCGCCGCCGTAGACGATGTCGTTCCCGGCGCCGCCGATGAGCGTGTCGCCGAGGCCGCCCACCGAGGTCGCGCGGTCTTCGTCGCCGCCGCGCAGGACATCGTTGCCGTCGTAGCCGAAGATGGTATCGGCATCGGCCAGGCCGGAAATCGTATCGTCCAGGTCGCTGCCGTGCAGGGTGTCGGGCGCGGCGCTGCCGGTCAGGTTCAGCGTCACCAGGCTGCGCCCGGAAGTGAAACTGGCGTAGAACGTGCTGCCGTCGCTGAAAGGATTGCCGGCGAGGTCGGTGATCGCACCGGCACTGATCATGACCGTATGCCACACGACGGGCGCGAGCTGTTGCGGCGGGGTGAAGGTGATGGTGTTGCCTGAAACGGTCAGGTAAGGGTTGCCGATCAATTGCCCGCTGTAGACCTGGCCCATCGGTATGCCGGACAGCGTGATCGTGCCGGCGCCCAGCCGCACCGCTTCATTAAATGTGAGCACGATCGGGGCATCGATGCGCTGGCCGTTCGGCGGATCGTTTGCCAGCACCGGTCCGCTTGTATCGGTCGAGACCGGCTGGCCGGGCGTGTTGCCGTCGCGGACGGGCGTGGTGTGCTGGATGGGCATGATGGGGCGGGCGAAAGTCGGACGATTGTCGACTATCTCCGACTCATCGGTTCATGTCCATACGAAATGCATATCCATGCGCCTTGCATACGGCGGTGTCGGATTTGCACCAGCCGCGATCGCCGTCGGTTTGCTATGCTAACGGCTTTACGCGCGCCGGCGCCGTGCCGGGCGCCCTCGAAGGAGCAGAACAATGGTCTCGCTGCAGGAGCAGTTGCTGAAAGCCGGCCTGGTGGACAAGAAGAAGGTCCAGAAGGTCAACCAGGACAAGAGCAAGCAAATGAAGATCGAGCGCCGCACCGGCGCCGAGTCGGTCAACGAATCGCGCGAGGCCGCGCTGGAAGCGCAGCGCAAGAACGCCGAGCGGGCGCGCGAGCTCAATGCCCAGCGCGACGCGCAGGCGGCGCAGAAGGCGGTGCGGGCCCAGATCGCCCAGCTGGTCCAGCAGAACCGCCAGCCGCGCGCTAAAAGCGGCAAGGGCGACATCGCCTATAACTTCACCCATGGCAGCAAGATCGAGCGGATCTATGTGTCGGAACAGGTGCAGCAGCACCTGATCTCGGGCCGCCTGGTGATCGTGTTCCTGAACGGGAACTACGAGCTGGTGCCGAAGGTCATCGGCGAAAAGATCGCCGAGCGCGACGCGGACAGCGTGATCCAGCTGAAGAAAGCCGAGACCGCGCCGCAGGGCGAGGAAGACGATCCCTATGCGGACTTTAAGATTCCGGACGACTTCACCTGGTAAGCGCGGCGTGCCGCCGGCTTCCGACGCCACCCTTGCGGTGGCGTTTTTGCTTGTAACTATCTGAAACGAATCGTTGTTGAGTTGACATTCTCGCTGCGCTACACTGGTACTGTCTCGGTTTTGTAACGAGACTTGCATAGACAACTGGTTCAAGGGCGGGTCGTATGAACGCAAGAAAAAACGCACAGGAAATGGAAGAGCAGGGCAGCCGGCAAGTAACCTACCGTAGCGGCGTGGCCGCGCGGCTGGCCGGCTTGCCGGTGGAGACGCTGCGGGTCTGGGAGCGCCGCTATGCGCTGTCGGAAACCCAGCGCTCGGCGCATGGGCAGCGGCTGTACACGGCCGAGCAGGTGCGCCGTCTCGGCCTGCTCAAGCAGCTGGTCGACCTCGGCCATCCGATCGGCGTGCTGACCGGCTTGCCGGTGGAACGCCTGGAAGAAATGATCGCGCCGGATCCTGCGCGCGCGCACGAAGTCAGCGGCCCGATGCGGGTGCTGGTGGTGGGCGACAGCCTGGCGCGGCGCATCGCGGCCAGCGGACGCGACGGGCGTGCGCTGCAGCTGCAGCGTCAGCACGCGCGGCTCGACCAGGTGGCGGCGAACGGCGATGGCGCGGCCATCGACGTGCTGCTGATCGAAGCGTCGGAGCTCGACGACGCCCCGCTGGAGCAAGTCGTGGCGGCGCGCGCGGCCGTGCAGCCGGCGGCCACCGTGGTGCTGTACCGCTTCGGCGGCAGCGCCGCCATCCGCGCCCTGCGCGCCGAAGGCTGCCTGGTGGCGCGCGTCCCGGCCGAGATCGGCGAGCTGGTGCTGCTGTGCCGCTCGGCGCTGGCGGGGCAGGGCTTGCCGGCGGCCGACCCCGCGCACGAGCCGGTGGCTCCGCGCCGCCTCGACGACGCCGCGCTGGCGGCGATCTCGGCGGCCGGCAACCGCCTGAGCTGCGAATGCCCGCGCCACCTGTCCGACATCCTGATGATGGTCGGCAGCTTCGAACGCTACAGCGCCCAGTGCGCCGCGCGCAACCAGGAAGATGCGCGCCTGCACCGCGACCTCGAACTGGCCTCGGGCCGGGCGCGCGTGGTGCTGGAAGAGGCGATGATCCGGCTGGCGCTGGCGGAAGGCTTGCCGCTGCCGGGCAAGGACGGCTGAGTTCGCGGTCGCTGCGCAAACGGGCCCGGCTGCGTGCCGGGCTTTTTTTCGTCCGTAGCAAATGCATGCCTGGCCGACATTTCTGCACATAAAGCAGAGAAGGCTTTTGGCGCTGGCGCAAAGGCGCGTTTGATCCATCCCACACCAAGGCGCGATACTGGCCTGGGTCCAACCGTGCGCGTCTCGCACGGCCCATGATGACCGAGGCCGCCCGGATCGACCGGTCGGGCGGTGTTCATTTTCATGGGAGAAACGTATGCGCGTGCATGGAAACGGCAGGTGGAACACGAGCGTGGCGTGGCGGCTGCCCTGCCTGCTGCTCGCGCTGGCGATGGGCGGATCGGCGCTGGCGGGGCCGGCCGGGGCGCCAGTCCTCGACGATGGCAAGCATGGCCCGGCGCCGGCCGGCTACCGCGTCGTCAATCTCGGTTCGGGCGACCTCAGCGCGCTGCCGAAGATCAACGCCAAGGGGCAGGTGGCGTTCTCGCTGTGGGACGGCGCTGCTTCGCACGGCTATTTCTTCGACGGTGAGCGGGTGCGCGACATCGGCACGCTGGGCGGCAGCGATACCGTGGCGCTCGGCCTGAACGACGCGGGCCAGGTCGCCGGCGGCTCCTTCACCGCCGCGGGCGGCGAGCGCGCCTTTGTGTGGAGCGCGGGCGGCGGCATGCTCGACCTCGGCGTCCTGCCCGGCGCCGGCAATTCGCGCGCGCAGGCGATCAACCGGCATGGCGTCGTCACCGGCTATGCCGAAGGCGTGCCGAGCACCCCGCCGCTGGCGTTCCGCTGGAGCCGCACCGACGGCATGACGAGTCTCGGCGCGCTCGCGCCGGACGCCGGCGGCGCCTCCTTCGGCGCGGCGCTGAACGACGCCGGCCTGATCGCGGGCGCCGCCGACACCGCCAGTTTCGACCGCCATGCCTTCGCCTGGACCGCCACGCGCGGCCTGGCCGATATCGATACCCTTGGCAGCAGCTTTTCCGACGTCGTCGCCGTCGGCGCCAGGGGCGAAGTGGCCGGCAGCCGGGTGCCGGCCGGCAATGCACTGCTGTACCGCGCCTTCCTGTGGACGCCGGGCGGCGGCATGCGCGACCTCGGCGCCGCCGGCGCCGCCGAATCCTTCGCCCTCGCCATGAGCCCGGGCGCGCGGATCGCCGGCCTGGTCAACCTCGCCGGCGGCGACCAGCGCGCCATGACCTGGACCCGCGCGGAGGGCATGCGCGTGCTCGGCACCTTCGGCGGCGCCAACTCGCGCGCGATCCAGGCCAACGACCGCGGCCAGGTGGTCGGCTACGCCACCGACCGTACGCAGGACTTCCGCGCCTTCCTGTGGTCGGCCAGGTCCGGCCTGGTCGACCTGAACACCCGCCTGCGCCAGGCGCCGCCGGGGCTGGTGCTGGACGACGCGCTCGCCATCAACGACGACGGCGCCATCGTGGCCAGTTCCAACGCCGGCCTGGTGCTGCTCACGCCCGGAGCGGGAGCGGCGGACGGCCACGTGGTCGGGCCCGTCGTTGCGCCCGACGTGGTCCCGGCCGGCACCGCCTTCGCCGCCACGGTGGCCTGGGTCGACCCCGGCCGGGTCGGCACGCGGGGCGTGCGCTGGTCGTGGGGCGATGGCAGCGGCGTGCAGGCAGGCAGGGTGCGCGAAGGGGGCAGCGAGGCAGGCGTGGGCAGCGCCCGCGCCTCTCACCATTTCGCCCGGCCTGGCGTGTACCGGGTCGCGGCCACTGTGCTCGACAGCAAGGGCCGCGGCACCACCGTCAGCCACACGGTGGTCGCCGCCGCCGCTGGCGCAGGCACGGTCGCGGCGAAGGGCAGCGTGCTGTCGCCGCGCGGCGCCTGGCGCAAGGCGCCGGCCTGGGTCGGCAAGGCCGGCTTCAGCCTGGTGGCGCCGGTCGCCGGGACTGTGCCGGCGGCGCAGTCGGCGCAGTCGGCCACCGTGCCCGCGCAGCTGCGTTTCGACCTGCCGGGGCTGCGCTTTTACAGCGCCAGCCTGCGTTTCCTCGGCCGGCAGGGCGCGCAGCGCGTGTTCGAGGGCGAGGGCACAATCAACGGCGCCGGCAGCTACCGCGCCCGGCTCGCGACCACGCTGGGCCTGGCCGGCGCCGCGCCCGGGCGGTTCGCACTGAAGATCTGGCAGTCGGGGGCGGCCCCGGGCAACGAGGTGGTCCACTACGACAACAGCGGCACGTTACCGGGAGCGGTGGCGGCGCCGCTCGTGGACGCCCGCATCGTGACGGAATAGGAGCACGCGGACCAGGAAGGCGAGGTCGAGGAGCGAAGCCGAGCGGGGGAAGCACAGCGGCGGAGCAGGGCGGCGGCCATGAACCCGCCTCCTGGCGTGCAGGCTGCGATGGCGATCTGTGCTTCAATGACCATCCCGGTTCGCGGATGCGCCGAGGCGGTTCAAGCTCGGGGCATCGCGGCCGTCCTTTCGACTATTCCCAGGAGGTCATATGGCAGACGGATTCAAGGCTGGCGACAAGGTGCAGTGGCAATCGTCCCAGGGCACGGTGCATGGAACCGTCAAGAAGAAGCTGACCGCGCCCACCGACATCAAGGGCCACCACGTGGCCGCCTCGAAAGAGCACCCGGAATACCTGGTGGTCAGCGACAAAACCGGAGCCGAAGCGGCGCACAAGGCGGACGCACTCAAGAAAGCCTGAGACGGCCTCCCTTGCAAGGCGGGCTAGGACAAGCCAGGACCTGATGGGGACAGGCCCCGGCACGTCGGAAGAAAGCGCCTGGCAGGGCGCAGGCAGGCCGTTTGCCCCTTGTTGCCCCTCAGGGCGCCGCGCGCTTCTCGTGGCCATTTTCGCCGTGCCCAGCGCCGCCATGTGCGGCGGCATGCTGCTCGCCCTGTGCCGCATGCGTCCTTTCCCAGCCGCCGCCGAGCGCCAGGAACAGCTGCGCCTGGTCCTCCGCCAGCTTCGCGCTGGACGCCGCGAGGACGCTCTCGGCGCTCGCGAGCGTGCGGTCGGCGTCGAGGGCGCTGAGGAAGTCGGTGCGGCCGAACTGGTACAGCCTGGCCGTCTGCATCGCGGCCAGTGCGCTCTGGTCGCGCGCGGCGCGCAGGGCGGCGTTGCGGTCGAGTTCGCGCGCGTAGACCGTGAGCGCGCTTTCCGTTTCGCGCAGCGCGTTCAGCACCACCGAGTCGAAGCGCGCCAGCGCGCCCTTGGTCGCGATTTCGGCCTGGGCGATGTGCACGCGTGCCGGGCTGAGCGCCGGCAGGTTCCATGAGATCAGCGGCCCGAGCGAAAACTTCCAGGTGCTGGCGTCGCCGAATTCGTCCATGATGCCGACCCCGCCGAAGGAGGCGCCCAGGCTGATGTTCGGGTACAGCTCGGCGGTGGCGACGCCGATGCGCGCCGTCGCTCCCGCCAGCAGGCGTTCGGCCTGGCGCACGTCCGGACGGCGGCGCAGCAGGGCCGCGCCGTCGCCGACCGGAATCGCCGCGGCCACGCGCGGCGGCGTGTCGCATCCCGCGACCTTCGCCGGGAAGCGGCTCGGCGCCTCGCCGGTCAGCACCGCCAGCCGGTACAGCGCGGTGCGGCGGCTGGCTTCGAGCGGCGGCAGGTTGGCGCGCAGCAGTTCGAGCTGGGCCTGGGCGCGGCTGCTGTCGATCGCGATGCCCCGGCCGCGCCGGATGCGCTCGGCGGTCAGCTTGACGAACTGCTGTTGCAGCGCGACCGATTGCTGCGCCACCTTCAGCTGGTAGCCGCTCGAGCAGGCCTGGGCATAAGCGCGCGTGGTGTCGGCCGCCACCATCACGTGGGCCAGGTCGCTGGCCGCCTGGGCGGCTTCCTGGTCGGCGTGCGCGGCCTCGATGGCGCGCCGGATGCGGCCCCACAGGTCGACCTGGTAGGCCACCTTGATGTCGCCTTCATAGATGCCGGTGCGCGGCAGCTGTTCCGGCAGGCCGAGCGAGGCGCCGGCGATGCGCCCGTACATCGGCGCCGCCTCCATCTCGACTTCGGGGCGTTTCTTCTCTTCGACTTCTTCCAGCACCGCATGGGCGCGCGCCAGGTTGGCCGCGGCCACGCGCAGGTCGGCATTGGCGCCGAAAGCCTTGGCGATCAATGTATCCAGCACCGGGTCCTGGTACAGGCGCCACCAGTCGCCCGGCAGCGGGTCCGGGGTGAACGGCGTTTCGGCCGCGCCCATCAGGGGCGCCTGCGCCTCTTCGCGCTGGATGGCGGCCTCCTTCGGCAGCCGGTAGTCGGGGCCGACGGTGGTGCAGGCGGCGAGCACGGCCAGCGTACTCACGGTCAGCGCCTTGCCGGCGATAAAACGGATGCGGTGCATGATCCCTCCTCAGTGGGCCGCCCTGGCGCCGGGCGCGGCCGCAACGGCGCGCGCCGCAGGTGCGGCAGGGGCGGTGGAATGCGGGGCCGTCGCACCAGGCAGCACCTCGACGGTCGCGGTTTGTCCCGCCACCAGGCGCACCCCGGCCGGCACGCGGTCGATCGCGATGCGCACCGGAATGCGCTGGGCCAGGCGCACCCAGTTGAAGGTCGGGTTCACGTTCGGCAGCATGTTGGCGCCGGTGCTGCGGTCGCGGTCGGTGATGCCCTCGGCGAAGCTTTCGACGTGGCCCTGGATCGGCTGGCGCGTGCCCATCAGGGTCACTTCGACCTGGTCGCCGACGTCGATGGCGGGCAGCTTGGTTTCTTCAAAATAGCCTTCGACATAGAAGGTGTTGCGGTCGATCAGCGCCATCACCGGACGCGCGGCGGTCGCATACGACCCTTCGCGCAGGTCGAGGTTGGTGACGATGCCGTCCACCGCCGACACCACGTGCGAGCGTTCCAGGTTCAGCCGGGCCGTATCGCGGTTGACGACGGCCTGGGCCAGCGCCGCGCGGGCCTGGTCGGTGCGCATCAATCCCTGTTCGCGGGTCTCGGCCGACACCAGGTCGTCCAGCTCGGTGTTGCGCTTGTTCTCGCGCTGGGCCTGGACCAGGGCCGCCTGGGCCGCCGTCACCTGCGCCTCGGCCTGGCGCAAGGCGAGGGCGAAGCGCGCGCGGTCGATCTCGAACAGCGGCTCGCCGGCGGCGACGCGCTGGTTGTCGTGCACGTAGACCTTGGTGACCTGGCCGGTCACGTCCGGCGCCACCTGCACCACATAGGCTTTCACGCGGCCGTCGCGGGTCCAGGGCGCCAGCTCGTAGTGGCGCCACAAGTGCCAGCCGGCGTAGAGCGCGCCGGCGCCGGCCAGCAGGGTGATGCCTACCCGGCCCAGTGCCGGAAGAATGTTGTTGGTAGCCATGTCAGGACCAGTTGCGTGTGAAGTAGGCCAACGTGCCGAGCACGATGACGAACAGGGAAAAATCGAACAGCGCCGGATGCCATACCAGGCGGTAGAAGCCGGTGCGCGCCAGCGCCAGGTTCAACACCCGGCACAGGACCAGCGCCGCCAGCGTCAGGAGCAAGAGCGGCGGCACGTAGAGGCCGTAGATGCTGACTTCGCCGATCATCGGATCTCCTTGGAAAGATTGGGCAGGTGGGCCGGCACATAGGCCGGCGCCCCCGGGAACAGGTCGCGGCGCATGCCGGTGAGGGCCGCGAGGGCCTCGCGCCGGGCCGCATCCGCGGCGCCGCGGCAAACCGCGCGCAGCGCATTGTCGAGCGCCTCCAGCAGCTGCGCCTCGGCGTCAGGGGCGAGCGCCGGCAGGCGCGCGAAGCGGCGCGCCAGTTGCGTCATCAGGGTGGCCACGGCGGCGTCCGCGCGGCCGATGGCGGGTCGCACCGACTGCAGCATCGTCATGTTCAGGCCGACGCGCAGGTCGCGCAGCGCGTCGACCGCCTGCAGGTCTGCGCGCGCGCCCGCCAGGGCCAGGCGCGGCGTGAGCAGGCCGACGCGGTCGACCATGCGCGCCGAGAATTCGGCCAGCGAGGTCACGCGCTCGCCGCTCCCGAGGCGCGCCAGCTCCTGCCAGCCGGCCTTGAGCAGGCGGCGCGCGGTCCAGCCGGCGCCGACGCTGCGCAGCACGCGGGTGAACAGGGCGGCCGCGGCCAGGCCCATGATCTGCGCCAGCATGCCGTTGGTGAACGAGACGATGTCGGCGCTGTGGGTGTCGATCATGGCCAGGGCGCCGCAGATGCCGAACAGGAAGGGCATGGCGCGCCCGAAGGTCGCGGGCCGCGCCACCAGCACGCCCAGTACCAAAAAGGTCGGCGCGCAGGCCAGCACCAGCGACTCGAAGCCGTGCACCGCCGGCAGGATCGCCAGCAGGTACAGCGCCGCCACCGGGATCGAATACACGGTATAGGCAAGAAAACCCTGGATGAAGGGCGCCGGGTCGTCCTGGCCGGCGAAGAAGCAGCACAGCACCGCCGCCATCATCGGCGCGGCCGCGCCGGCCGGCCAGCCGCTCAGGATCCAGAACGCGCAGCAGGCCAGCACCGCGCTCACGGCCGCGAAGGCCGACAGCAGGGCCATGCCGCGGTCCTGGTGCAGGCTGCTCGCCGCCACGCCCGGCAGGTGGCGCACCGCCTCGGGCAGGCGGCCGTGCACGCCGGCGTCGATGTGCCGGCGCAGCAGGCGCGTTTCCAGCACCAGGTCGACCAGCATGTGCAGGCGCGCCGCCAGGTTCAGTTCGAGCAGGCCGCACCAATCGAGTTCACGGCTGCCCTGCGGGGCCAGCGCATCGATGCGCGCGTGCAAGGCCGCGCCCTGGACCGCGAGCGGCGTGTCCTTCGGGGTGTCGGTCAGCGCCGTCACGTCCGCCAGCAGGGCCGCCCAGCGCGCCGAGACGGCGGCCGCGTCCTGCTGGCGCAGCGCCGCCAGGCGGTCCTCGATGCCCGACACGATCGGCACGAACTGGGCCAGGCGTTCCTGCAGGGCATTGACCGCCCCTTCGGTCCAGCGCAGGTGCGAGGTGTCGAAGGGCAGGTGGGTGCTCATCAGGCGCAGCTCGGTGATGTCGCCGGCCAGCTTGCGGCGCTCGCCCGCGCTGTTGGCGTCGCCGCCGATCTTGAGCGCATCGCGGATCCAGGCCCCGGCGTCGCGCGCCGCGCCGTCCAGGCGCGCCAGCAGCACCGGCGCGAAGCTCTGCGGCAGCACCAGGGTGTGGACCAGGGTCGCGCAGCTCATGCCGAGCACGATCTCCTCGACCCGCGCCAGGGCGATGTCGAAGATCGCGCCCGGCTCGCCCACCGCCGGAAAGCCGATCAGGCCGGCCGTGTAGCCGGCCAGCATCAGCACATACGAGCGCGGGGTGCGGTCCAGCAGCGAGAAGTACAGGCAGCCGCCGATCCACAGCGCCAGCGCCAGCGACAGCAGTTCGGGCGAGTTGGCCAGCCGCGGCACCAGGAACACCACCGCGATGGCGCCCAGCACGGTGCCGCCGGCCCGGTACATGCCCTTGGAGCGGGTCGGCCCGGCGAAGGGGGCGGAGACGATATACGCCGTCATCATCGCCCAGAAAGGACGCGGCAGTCCGATGCGCATCGATACATAGATCGAGAGCATCGCTGCCGCGAATGACTTGATGGAGAACAGCATCTCCGACCGACTTGCCAAGCGCATGATTACTTGCCGTCTGCCCCGTCGGTAATGCTGGCGATCGCCGCCGGCAGGCCGGACAGCACGCGCAGGCAGGCCTCGACGTCGCCCGGCTCGAATCCGCCGAACAGCTTGCGGCGGAACGGACGCAGCGCCTGGTCCATCTGCTCGGCCGCCTGGCGGCCCTCGTCGGTCAGGCGCAGGATCCTGGCGCGGCGGTCGGCCGGATCCTCGTGGCGCTCGACCAGCTTCGAGGCGATCAGGCAATCGACCACCCGCACCAGCGACGACGCTTCCAGGCCGAGGGCCATGGCCAGCACGCCGGGACGCACGCCGTCCTCGCCGAAGCGGCTGATCACCAGCACCGGCAGCCCGGTGGCCTGCGACAGGCCGTAGTCGGCCGCGATCTTGTCGGCGGCGGCGCGGTAGGCGCGCGAAGCATAGCTCAGGGCGGCAGTGAGGCTGCCGAGGGTCTGGTCGGAAATGCTCATTTAGTTGGTATCAACATTGTTCTCATGCGAAAGCTTAGCATGCGAAGTAGTTTCTTTCAACTAAGGGTCCGTTTTTGCCGATGCGTCAGTTGGATGGTTTGCCGGCGCGGCGGCAGCGTTCGGAGCAGTATTTCACCTGTTCCCAGTCGCGCTCCCACTTCTTGCGCCAGGTGAAGGGCAGCCCGCAGTGCGCGCACTGCTTCGTTGGAAGATCCGATTTCTTGCGCATTTTCATGGGGCCATGTCCTGCGTCGCCACATAGCGCTGCGCCAGGCTTGCCACGAGCCGGCCGATCTGTTCGCGCAGCGCTTCCGGCGCCAGCACTTCCGCGTCGGCGCCGAAACGCAGCAGCTCGTGGCCGGCGTGGCATGCCGGTCCGACCGGAAAGGTGGCGGTGCGCCAGCCATCCTCGGCGGCGTCGCCGATCGTGGCGTTGGCGATGGCATACGGCGGCAGGAAGGCTTCCATCATCTTGATGCCCCAGGGCGACAGCCGCACGGTGGCCCGCTCCGGATGCTGCTCCTGTTCGAAGCGGCGCGCATTCTCGTTCCAGTAGGCCGGCAGGTCGAAGTCGGAGCAGCTGGCGATGCCGCTCTCGAGGACGCGCAGATCGAGGATGCGCGACACGCGGTAGGTGCGCACGCTGGCGTCGATCCTGGCCACCAGATACCAGGCGCCGCCCTTGAGCACGAGGCCGAGCGGATCGAGCACGCGCTCCTTCTCGCCCTTCCAGCTGCGGTAGCGGACGCCTATCTGTCGTTCGCCCCAGACCGCCTGCGCCAGTTCGGGCAGGCAGGCCGGACGTTCGCCCGCTTCGAACCAGCCGGGCACGTCCAGGTGGAAGCGCGGACGCATGCGGCCGGCACCTTCGCGCACGTCGGCGGGCAGGGCGGCGAGCAGCTTGTCTCGCGCGCTGGCGCAGGTGGCGTCCAGGCCGAGTTCGGCCGCCTGGCCCGACAGGCCGCTCAGGAACAGCACTTCCGCCTCCAGCGCCGACATGCCGTTCAGGCGCGTGCGGTAGCCGTCCAGCAGGCGGTAGCCGCCCTGGTTGCCGCGTTCGCTGTAGATCGGGATGCCGGCGGCGCTCAGGGCGTCGACGTCGCGGTAGATGGTGCGCAGCGATACCCCGTACTCGTCGGCCAGCGCACGCGCGCTCGCGCGGCCCCGGGCCTGCAGGGTGGTGAGGATGAAGAGGAGTCGGCTGGCGCGCATCGGGCTAGTGTAACGCAGGTATACCTGACACAGGATGTCAGCTTGCCGGGCCTACCATGCCTGCAGTCGACCGCGGATCGGCCTCACCGACAACCAACCATCCAGGGCATACCATGAACGCACAGCACAGCATCACCTTCTTCCACTCGCCGCACACCCGCTCCTCCAGCACCTATACCCTGCTCGAAGAACTCGGCGCGCCTTTCGACCTGCGGGTCCTGAACATGAAGGCCGGCGAACAGCGCCAGCCGGCCTACCTGGCGATCAACCCCCTGGGCAAGGTGCCGGCCATCCTCGACGGCGACACCGTCGTCACCGAGCAGGTGGCGATCTTCATCCACCTGGCCGACCGCTTTCCCGAGGTGGGCCTGGCGCCGTCGCTCGACGATCCGCGCCGCGGCGCCTACCTGCGCTGGCTGGTCTACTACGCCGCCTGCTTCGAGCCGGCGCTGATGGACCGCAGCATGGAGCGCGCACCGGCTCCGCACATGAGCTCGCCCTACGGCGACTTCGACGCCATGCTCGGCGTGATCGACGCCCAGCTGCAGCGCGCGCCCTGGCTGTTGGGCGACACCATGTCGGCCGCCGACGTCCTGTGGGGTTCGGCCCTGGGCTGGGGCATCGCCTACGCCGGCGTACCGCGCCTGCCGGCGCTGGTCGAGTATGCCGAGCGTTGCGCGGCGCGCCCGGCGTCGCTCAAGGTGGCGCAGCGCGACCTAGCGCTGATGGCGGAGCACGAAGCGGCGGCCGCCTAGGACATCAGGGAGCGTACTCTTCCTCGATGTTTGCGTAGTCTCCGCTCGGATCGTCGAAGCGCTCCCCGTTCCAGACGAAGACGATGGTGCGCTCGGCTGCGTCGCCCGCCTTGACGTGGTAGGCGAAGGCGGGCGCGCCGTCGCGCGTGGCCGGTTCGACCCGCGCCGCCAGCTTCTGCGGCGGCGGACCGTTGCCTTCTTCGCGGTCGCGCTCGGTGATCACGCTGAAGATCTCCTGCAGCTCTTCGCCCGCGATGCGGTAGACCGTGTACCGGCCCAGCAGCCCTTCGCCGCGCATCAGCCACTGGCTGCCGGCAACGACGATCTGCTCGCGCGCTTCATCGGGAAGCAGGCGGGCCAGCGCGAAGGTGTCGGCCTGGTCGAAGATGATGTTCGACAGGTCGCCCGGTTCCGACCCCGGCGCGCGGAAGAACCGGACCGGCTTGCCGTCGTCCATGGTGATCTCCAGGTCACGATAGCGGTCATTGCCGTTGACGGTGACGCGCAGCGTGAAATCCGCGCCCTTGAGCGACTGGGTGACTTCGCCTGCCGACGGGGCGCGGGCAGGGTCCGCATCGTGCTGCGTCTCCTCGGGCGCCGCGGCGACCGCCTGGACCGGCGCCGCGCTGCGCCCCGGAGGAGGCGCAGCCTGGCGCTGCTGAAACGCTACCACGGCGGCGATGAGCCCGATGGCCACGGCGGCGCCGACCAATTTCTTGCGCATGACATTCCTGTTCGTAGAAAAGCGACTCGGCAATGGTACGTCATCGGCGAGTCATATTCCGCGCTTACATTGCCCCCATATCCTTGCAGGGGACTGGCATGAACGAGCGTGAAGCAGTGAGCACGATGGCGTGCGCCGGAAGGATGGCGCCATGAAGGAAGGCGAACTCCAGCGCGGCATGGCCGGGAAGACCATCCTCGTGCTCAGCGTGCCGGCCGGCGCCGGCCATACCCGCGTGGCCGACGCCATCCGCAGCTGCGCCGCCGAGGAATACGGCGGCGCGCGGGTGATCCACCTCGATGCGATGGCCTTCGCCACGCCGCGCCTGCGCACGGTCTATACGAGCCTCTACCTGGGTCTGATCCGGCGCGCCCCCGGCCTGTGGCGCCACGTCTACCGCTACACCAACGAGGCGGAGCCAGGCGGCTGGTTCAACCGGCTGCGGCGCTGGATCGAGGCGCGCGACTGCCGCAAGCTGGTGGCGCAAATCGCCGCGCTGGCCCCGAGCGCCGTGATCTGCACCCATTTCCAGCCGGCCGAACTGCTGTCGCGGCAGATCGCGGCCGGCCAGCTCGACTGCCCGGTCTGGGTCCAGGTCACCGACTTCGACCTGCACCGCATGTGGCTGCATCCGCACATTGCCGGCTACTTCGCCGGCAACGAGGAAGTCGCCTTCCTGCTGCGCGAGCAGGGCATCGCGGCAGGCGCGGTCCACGTCGCCGGGATCCCGACCATGCCGGCCTTTTCGCGCCGCCACGACCGCGCCGAATGCGCCCGCGAACTCGGTCTCGACCCGGGCCGCAGCACCTTGCTCCTGATGGGCGGCGGCGCCGGCCTGGGCGGCTTGTCGCGCATCGCGCGGGAGCTGCTGGCGATTCCCGGCGACTTCCAGCTGATCGTCCTGGCCGGCAAGAACCAGGCGGAACTGGCCGTGCTGCAAACCCTGGCCGCCCGGTTCCCGGGCCGGCTGGCGCCCCAGGGCTATACGGACCGGGTCGAGCGCCTGATGGCCTGCGCCGACCTTGTGATCACCAAGCCCGGCGGCGCGACCACGGCCGAATGCCTGGCGATGGGACTGCCGATGATCGTCAACGCGCCGATTCCCGGGCAGGAAGAGCACAACGCCAACTTCCTGCTCGAGCAGGGCGCGGCGCTGAAGGCGTCCGACCTGCCGACCCTGGCTTACCGCGTGCGCCAGCTGCTGGCGCATCCGGTCCAGCTGGAGGAGATGGCTACCCGGGCCCGCATGCTGGGGCGTCCGCATGCCGCAAGGCAGGTGCTCGAAACCGTGCTGTACCGCTGCGAACACGCGGCCGAAAGGATCTGATGCTGGTGTTGTCGGAGATGGGCCGCCTGGCGGCATTGGTGGCTTCGGTACTGGCGCTGGCGTATCTGTTCGCGCGGGTGGAAGTGGAAATCGAGGGCGAGGCCGGCTGGGCGGCGAACCTGCCGACCTGGCGCATCGAACAGCATCCGCTGCTCGATCTCTTCATGGGCGGCCGGGCGCTGACCGGCTACCACCTGTGGATGTTCGCCTTCATCGGCCTGGTGTTCCACTTCCCGCTGTTCCTGATCGGCCGCTGGACCCTGCAGCTGGAAGCGTCGATCATGGCGTCGATCATGCTGTTCTGGATCGTCGAGGATTATCTCTGGTTCGTCGTCAACCCGGCCTTCGGCTGGCGCCGCTTCAAGCAGGCGCTGGTGCCCTGGCACAAGCACTGGGCCTTCGGCGCGCCGGTCGACTACTGGGTCTTCGGCGCCATCAGCATGCTGCTGTTCTGGTACGGGGCCTGAGCCAGCACGCCCAGGTCGAGGGCATGGCGGATGCGGCGGCCCAGTTCCGCCGGGGTACGTGAAATCAATTCCTGCGGGATCTCGTACTTGCTGGTGAGCCGGTCATGGTCTTCGAAGCCGTAGGAGACCATGAAGGGATGCATGCCGGTGTTGACCGCCGCGGTGAAATCCTTGTGCTCGTCGCCGCAGATGTAGGCGCGCGCCGGGTTGACGCCGAAGCGCTCGCGCATGGCGCGAAACGCGGCGGTCTTCTTTTCCTTGAGCGGGATGTGGACCAGGAAGTCCAGTTCGCCGATGTCGATGTCGTGGCGGCGGAACAGCCGGCGCAGGGTTTCCAGCGGCTCGATGGTGACGTTGCGCGTCACGATGCCGACCGTGATGTCGGGCGCGGCGATCAGTTCGCGGATCAGGTCGGCGATGCCCTCGTACAGGCTGGCCTCTTCGCGGTAGATGCCGGTGAGGGTGTCGACCAGCCGGGCGCGGCTGTTCTTGCGCAGGTTCTTGCGGATGATCGAGGGGAATTCCTTCAGGCCGCCCACATATTTCAACAGGTGGTGCCGTTTCTGGAAGTCGGTTTCCTCGCCGAGCGCCAGGCCGTGGCGGGCGAAGGCCGCTTCGATGGCGGAGAACGCGTCGATGGTGGTGCCGTCCGCGTCGAGGATCAAGAGCCGTTTGTCGCTTGTGTACATTGGAAATCCGTTCCTCCAAACTTACGCAAAGCTGCCCAATGGTGCTTAAGGCTTGCCATACAGTTGGATTCCTGCTTCGCAGGGGCTGGTTTCACCTTGCGCCCAGGCACAAGGCCAGCGCCTTCCCCTCCACAGGCAGTCACGGTGGAACTCACCGCGATGCTTCTCAAGTCGCTTCTCGTATGGGCTGTCACTTTTCCCCTTACGTAAAACGAATTGAAGCTGCTTTTGTATGACAGCTAAGATATGAACAAGTTTCGCGCGAACTGTAAAAACCCTTCTGGACGCCGTTGGCCGGTCCGGCAGGGACAACGCGCCGGAGCTCGTTTTTATCGATCATCCGGCGCTGTCATGACGGGCGTATGACAGAAGGGAAGGTGTGGACGGTGCGCGACAGCGGAAGATTGTCAATGGGCGCTGACGGCTGGGTGGGCGGTTCTCCGCCCACGCGTCCAGGCAGCCGATGAGCAGCCGTTTCGTCAGTTCCAGATTGACGCAAGCTCAGGCTTTTTGGGGCTTCAGGATCACCAGCGCGATGCCGCCAATGATGGCGCCGGAGGCGGCGAGCAGGCGCAGGTCCAGGGGTTCGCCGAGGAAGGCGACAGCGCCCAGCGCCGCCAGCACGGGCACGCTCAGCTGCACGGCCGCGGCGCTGGTCGAGGCCAGGTGCGGCAGCGCGGTGTACCAGATGGCATAGCCGAGGCCGGAGGTGAGCGCGCCGGACAGGAAGGCGTACCAGACGCCCATCGGGTCGGGGATGGCGTCGCGCCAGCACAGCACGCTCAAGGCGAGTGCGATCGGCACGGCGTGCAGGAAATTGCCGGAGGTGACCTTCAGCGGGTCGCCCGCGCCCTTGCCGCGCAGCGAATAAACGCCCCAGGCCATGCCCGCCCCCAGCATGAGCAGGCTGCTTTCCAATGGCGGCGCGGACAGCCCGGGCAGCAGCAGGCCGACCAGGCCGGCGCAGGCCAGCAGCAGGCCCGCCAGTTGCAGGAGACGCAGGCGCTCGCCCGAGCGCAGGCCCCAGGCGATCATCGTCGCCTGCACCGCGCCGAACAGGATCAGGGCGCCGCTTGCGGCGGGCAGGCGCAGGTAGGCGAAGGAAAAGCTGGCGGCGTAGGCGAACAGGGCCAGGGCGGACAGCCAGTTGCCCCGTCCGGCATCATCGCGACGGCGCAGCGCGACCAGCAGCCACAGCACCAGCGCGCCGGACATCAGGCGCACCGTCGTGAAGCTGGCGGCGTCGATCTGCGTACGGATGAGCGCTGCCCGGCACAGCAGCGAATTGCCGGCGAATGCGGCCAGGGCCAGGATCGTCAGTGCGGCGGTGCGTGCATATGACATCGAATGTCCTCCATGCGAAGATCATAATCGTTTCACGCGCATGGACGAGATGCGGATTGGCTCGCGCTGCCGGATTGTCCAGTGGTAAGCTAATGCCGTTGTCACGTCAACCCTTGAAGGAATGTTATGAAACCGCTGTTCTCCTCCGACGAAGAAGCGAACGCAGCACCCACGCCGCCCGTGGCGGCCCCGGCGCCGTTTCCGTCCCTGACGATTCCGGCAAGCTCTTCGGACATGCTGCCGGCGGCGCCGGTCCAGGCGAGCCCGGCGCCGATCGCGCCGGTCGTGCGGGTCGACATTTCCGGCATCGACGACAAGGCCATCGAGTCGCTCGGCGGCTCCACCGGCGCCGGCGTGGCCAAGGTCTCGGCCAAGCTGCTCGGCACCGTGCGCGCCTCCGACGCGGACGTGTTCGGCACCCAGCTGAACGAACTGATCGCCACCTCCAAGGGCCTGGACCCGGCCAAGCTGAAGTCCGGCGGCCTGCTGTCGCGCGTGACGGGCATGTTCGGCTCGGTCAAGGAAAAGATGCTGTCGCAGTACCAGATGGTCGAATCGCGGATGGACACATTGATTGGCGAAATGACGCGCCATGCAAACGTGCACCGCGCCCGCATCCAGGACTTTGACGATATGTACAAGGGCCTGGAGCAGTACTACCAGGGCCTGGACACCGACGTGAAGAAGGGCGAGGCCTGGGCCGAGAAACTGCGCCAGGCGGTGGCCCAGCAGGGCGCCGCCGGCAACGCCTTCGAAGCCCAGCAGGCGACCGAACTCAAGCGCCGCCTGGAGCGCCTGGAAAAGCGCATCGACGACCTGCGCCGCGCCATGCTGATGGCGACCCAGATGGTGCCGCAGATCCGCTTGTCGCAGGACAATGCGCGCGCACTCACCGACACCTTCACCGACATCGTCAACGTGTCGATTCCGGCCTGGCGCAACGTGTTCTCGCTCTACCTGCTGCAGCTGGAAGCCAAGCAGAGCGCGGCGGTGGCGAACGCCGCCTACGACGCCACCGACGCCGCCTTCCGCGCCCAGGCCGACATGCTGCTGGAGAATACCGAGACCGTGGCGCGCGCCAAGCAGCGCTCCCTGGTCAGCCTGGAAACCGCCCAGCACGTGCAGACCCAGCTGGTCACCGCCTTCGACAAGCTCGAGCAGATCTCGAACGAAGGCCAGCAGCGCCGCCGCGACGAGCTGCCGAAACTGCAGCAGCTGGAGCGCGAGCTGATCGAGCGCTTCTCGCCGGCCAAGGGCTGAACCTTATTTTTTTGAAAGAAGACACCTCATGTCGACGACGCTCCAAACCGGCCACCGCATCAACCTCGAGAAATCCGCTCCGGGCTTGACGCGTGTCCGCATCGGCCTCGGCTGGAAGGTCAACGCGGCTGCGGGCCACGCCTTCGACCTCGACTCCTCGGTCTTCCTGTGCAGGAAGGATGCGAGCGACAACCCGGTCATGATCAGCAACGCCCACTTCGTCTACTACAACCACACCACATCGCCGGACGGCGCAGTGGTGCACTCGGGCGACAACCGCACCGGCGACAAGGACGGCGACGACGAAGTCATCACCGTCGACCTGGGCCGGGTCGAGGCCGAGGTGATGGAGATGCCGATCGTCGTGACCATCCACGACGCCGACGTGCGCAAGCAGACCTTCGGCAGCGTCACCGATGCGTATGTGAAGGTGTACAACGACGAGACCGGCGAAACCATCGCGGAATACGACTTGGACGAGGATTACTCGGACAAGACCGCGCTGCAATTCGGCTCGCTGTACCGCAAGGATGGCGAATGGCGCTTCCACGCCGTCGGCGCCGGCTTCAAGCTGAACCTGGCGACCTTCATCCGCAAGCTCGGCGGCACCGTCGACTAAGGGCCGGGCGTTTGTTTCGGGCGAGCCTTCCATGACGAACACGCCCAGGGCCTTCGATTTCGGCGAGGACGAGGCGGCGCCCCCAAGCCAGGATGGGCCGCCCAAGGCGTTCTCCTTCGACGACCTGCCGCCGGTGACGGCCGGCGCCAGCGCGACCGCGAAAGCCGGGCCGGCGCCGCTGTTCGACAGCGACGACCATCCGGCCGTGCGCGACGCCCTGTCGTTTGCCCGCGCCGACTATCCGCAATTGGTCGCCCAGGCCGAACAGCGCCTGGCGGCCCTGTTCCGGCGCCTGCTCCCGGTGCGCCTTGGCCTGGTCACCGAATGGGCCGAGGCGCCGCTGCGCGAGCAGGCCGCGCTGCTGCAGCCGATCACCGAGCTGGTCCTGATGTTCACCCGCATGGCCGTGCCCGCGCAGCTCGAGGCCGCGCTCGCGTGCAGCAAGCCGCCGGAAGGCATGTTCGGCAAGCTGTTCCGGCGCCAGCTGCCGCTGGCCCAGCACAAGGCGCTGCTCACCGCTTCCCGCGAGGGGCTGGTCAAGCTCCTGGCCGACAGCGAAGGGGCGACCCGCAACCTGGAAGAATCGGCGCAGAACCTCAGCCTGCATGCGGCCGCGCTGGCCGTGGTGGCGAAACTGGCGGGCGGGGCGATGGATGCGACCCTGTCGGACGCGATCACCCAGCGCCGCACGCTCATCCAGCAGGCGGTGCGCCAGGCCGAGCTGTCGATCATGCAGATGGGGCAAGTGCGCCAGCAGGCGGCCGACCTGATCGGGCAGATTTCATCTTTCCTGACGGTTACCCTGCCGGCGCTCGAGATGGCGCAGGCGCAGGGCGGCAACTAGCGCGCCCGGCGCCGGGTCATGGCATGGACAAGTCCAGGCCGAGCCTGGTGGCAAGGTAGTAGGTCGCGAACCCCAGGGCCACGAGCAAGAGCACGAAGAGCAGGGCGATCGTGCCGCCCGCGCGCAGCACCGCGCGCCGCTCCATCTGCTTCCCCTTCTTCCCCTGGTCGTAATGCCACTTGACGGCGAAGAACATGCCGATGGCCAGCACGACAGCCTTGAAGGTGAAGAAGACGACGGGGAACCATTCCATGTCCATGATGTGTATTTCCAGCCTATCACGTGAAACTTTTTAACGTGAGGATCACGTTCTGGGGCATTCTACTGAAAAGCAAAATCCATACATCGAGACAAAATGTCCCAGTTGAAATCCATGCAAGATGCCGATCCGCCAGGCTGGATGCCGCGCCTGGCCGCACATGGTGGGCCGCGTTTCCTGCAGATTGCGGACGCCTTGCAGGCGGCCGTGGCGGACGGGTCCCTGAGAGCGGGCGACCGCCTGCCTCCGCAGCGCCTGCTGGCGGCGCAACTCGATGTCGACCTGACCACGGTCACCCGTGCCTATGACGAAGCCCGGCGCCGCAGCCTGCTGGAGGGCCGCGGCGCGCGCGGCACCTATGTGGCGGCGCCGAAAGTCGAGTTGAACCCGGTGCTCGACCTGAGCATGAACACCCCGCCGCCGCCGGAGGGCGTGGACTTCGACGACCTGCTGAAACAGGGCCTGTCCCAGGTGCTGATGCGGGCCGATAACGAATTGCTGATGACCTATCACCTGGGCGGCGGCAGCGACGCCGACCGCAAGGCCGGGGCCAGGTGGCTGGCGCCGATGTTCGGGCAGCTGGACGCCGCGCAGGTCCTGGTGTGTCCGGGGGCGCAGGCGGCGATCGCCGCACTGATCCTGGCGCTGACCGAGCCCGGCGACGTCATCCTGGCCGAGCCGGCGAGTTACCCCGGCTTGCGCGCCGCGGCGACCCAGTTCGGGCGGCGCATCGTCGCCGTGGGCGCGGACCGGCACGGCATGCTGCCCGAGCTGCTCGAAGAAGCATGCCGCGCGCACCAGCCGGCGCTGGTCTACCTGAATCCGACCTTGCAGAACCCGACCGCGGTCACCATGCCGGCACGCCGTCGCCAGGAACTTGCCGCCATCGCACAGCGCTGCGATGTGCGCATCGTCGAAGACGATCCTTATTGGCTCCTGGCGGAGGACCCGCCACCGCCCATTGCCACCTTCGGCCCCGGCAATGTCTACTACATCTCGACCCTGTCGAAATGCCTGACGCCCGGCTTGCGTGTCGCCTTCGTGCTGGTGCGCGACCCGCGGGAGCGGGAACGTTTCCTGGCCGCGCTCCGCTCGTTTGCGCTGATGGCCGCCCCGCTGACGGCGGCGCTGGCCACGCAGTGGATCCTCGACGGTTCGGCCGAGGCATTACTGGCGGGCGTGTGCAAGGAGGCGCGCCTGCGCCACGCCATGGCGCGCGACATTCTTGCCGGACGCTACAGCGGCGCGGGAGACGGGCTGCATGTCTGGCTCGAGTTGCCGGCATACTGGAACGCCTCCCAGCTTGCGCATGCGGCCGGCAGCGAGGGCATCGCGGTCACGCCGGCGGAGGCATTCGCAACCGATGGTGCTTCCGTGAATGCGATCCGGATATCCTTGGGCAGCATCAAGGACCGGGGACGCTTGCGGGCCGGCCTCCAGCGGCTGTCGCAGCTGCTGGCGCGGCGCCCCGAGCCTTTCAGTGCGGCTGTGGTCTAGCCGATGCCCGGCAAGGGGAGTGGGGTGACCGTCACCCGCACATCGAGTTCCTGCCTGCCCCCACCAAGCACGATACCGCGCAGCGGCGTGACGTCGCTGAAGTCGCGCCCCCAGCCCAGGGTGATGTGCTCGTGCTGCACCAGGCAGCGGTTGGTCGGATCGAAATCGATCCAGCCCAGCAGCGGGCAGAACACCGACACCCAGGCATGCGAGGCATCCGCTCCGACCAGGCGCGGCTGGCCCTCCGGCGGATGGTTCAGGATATAGCCGCTCACGTAGCGCGCCGGCAGCTTGAGGCTGCGCAGGCAGCCGATCATCAGCTGGGCGAAGTCCTGGCACACGCCGCGGCGGCCGCGCATCACCTGTTCCAGCGGCGTCGCGATGTCGGTGGCGCTGGCGTCGAAGGCGAAGTCGGCGAAGATCCGGTGGGTCAGGTCGAGCGCGGCATCGAGCTGCGGCCGGCCGGGCGTGAAGCTGGTGCGCGCGTACGCTTCCAGTTCGGGGAAGACGCCGACGTGGGGCGACTCGTGGAGGTAGCGGCAGGCTTCCAGCGTCGCCTCGCTGCGATCGAGGTTCATCCTGTCGCGCACGTGTTCCCACGGCAGCGAGCCCGCGATCGCGGCCAGGCCGGGACGCGCATGCAATGCGACCGTCGATTCGGCCTGCACCAGCAGGCTGTCGTGCGGCGCGGTGAGCCCGACGTGGCGGGTGATATTGCCGAAGAAGTCGACGCCCTCACGGCTATCGTCGACGCCTGGATCGATCAGGATGCGGTGCGCCTCGATCTGCTGGTACGCAAAGGCGCGCGGCGTCAGGTGCAGGTATTGCTGCGACAGGGTGACCGTGCCGCCGTAGCGGTAGCGCGTCTCGTGCAGCACGCGATAGCGCGCGCATGCGGTGGTGGTCGGGGTCGTCATGTGCTGCGGTTCCCTTGCCGGGCCTGGTCGGAATAGCTGAAAAACTGCACGCCGATCCGCTCGGACAGCGCCGCGCTGGCGCGTCCGATCCGTTCCAGCAGCGCGGGCAGCGCCGCATTCCCGTGCCGCAGTTCGGTGTCGGGATCGAGCGCCAGCAATTCTTCCTGCAGCGGCGCCAGCAGCTCCGCGCCGCAGGCGCCGTGGGCCTGGGCGATATCGTCCAGCGACATCAGGATGCCGCGCAGCTGGAATGCGATCGAGCGCGGATTGGTCGTGTCGAGCAGCAGCAGGTCGAGGGTCGGCAGCCACTCGGGCTGGGCGCGGTAGCGGGCGCGGTAGGTGACGATGCTGTCGGACAGTTCGAGCAGCCAGTCGAGGCTGCCGTTCGCTTCCATCACGAGGGCGCGCTGCAGCACCACGCTCTGGAACTGCAGGCGCTCCAGGCGGCGGCCGATCGTCATGAAGCGCCAGCCGAGGTCGCGCGTCATGCCATCCAGCGCGAAGCCGGTCAGGGTCATCAGGGAGGCGGTGGCGTCGTCGAGGATGGCCATCACTTCCGATTGCGCGGGCCGTGCTCCAGGCGACGCCATGCGGTTCAGGGCGCGCCAGTTGTCGACCGAAAAGCGTTCGTGCAGCTGGGCGGCGATGCGGTGCAGTTCCTGCCGCTGGCGCGCCAGGCCGGGGACGACTGGCGAGGACATCGCCGTCAACAGGGCCGACTCCAGTTCGGCGTCGAGGCGGGACTGGCCCTGCGCGTCGATCAGGCCCAGTCCGATGCACAAGGACTCGACCGTCCACCAATCCGCGCCGCGCTGCTCGACCGGGACGTTCAACAGGAAGCCGAAGGCGACCCGCAGCAAGCGGCAGACGTTCTCGCAGCGTTCGGCATGGCGCCCGAACCACAGCAGGTTTTCCGCCGTACGGCTGGACAGGTTGCTGTCTTCGCGCACGAGGTCGCGGGCCGTGACCCGGGACTGCTGCGCGCGGTGCGCCTCGGCGCCGGCGCGCGCCTGGACCCAGGTGTCCTTGCTGGCGCCACCCATCTGCATGGTCAGCACGCGCGCGTCGAGGCCGCTGCCGATGCGGGTCAGGCCGCCCGGCATCACGACATAGCCGTTCGGCGTGGCGCAGGCGAACACGCGCAGCGCCACCGCGCGCGGCTGCAGGCCGGGTTCAGGGCTGTCGCACCACTCGGGCGACTGCGACAGCCGCACCACTTCCTGGGCGATGTAGTGCTCGGGCCGCGCGCGCAGCTGCGCGGCTAGGGCCGCGCGCGCTCCCGCATCGAGGTCCTGGCCGAACACCGGTTCCTGCGGCCGCTGCGGGAAGGCGGGCTTGATCACCAGCCGGTCCAGGCCCGCGACCACGTTCTCCAGGGCCGCCGGCTCGCCGCACCACCAGGTCGCCACCGACGGCATCTTCAAGGGCTCGCCCAACAGCCGCTCGGAGAGCCCCGGCAGGTAGCCGAGCAGGGCGCCCGATTCGAGCAGGCCGGAACCGAGGCCGTTGGCCACCAGCACGTTGCCGCGGCGGGCGGCCTGGGTCAGTCCCGGCACGCCGAAGGCCGCATCCGGCAGCTCGAGCGGGTCGCAGCAATCGTCGTCGACCCGGCGCACGATCACGTGCACCCGCTGCAGGCCGGCCAGGGTCTTGAGGTAGACCACGCCGTCGCGCACCGTCAGGTCGCCGCACTCGACCAGCGGCAGACCGAGGTGGCGCGCCAGGTAGGCCTGCTCATAGTAGCTCTCGGAGCGCGGGCCTGGGGTGAGCAGGACGATACGCGGCATTTCGCCGCCGCGCAGCGGCGCCGGCGCATCGCCCTGCGCCGCGCACAGGCGGCCCCAGTGCACCAGGCTGTCGTGCATGCTGCGGAAGAACCCGCCCAGCGGCCGCACCTTCAGCTCGCGCAGCAGCTCGGGGAAGGCGGGGGCGATGATGGCGCGGTTTTCCAGCGCATAGCCGGCGCCGGACGGCGCCTGGGTGCGGTCGGCCAGCACCCACCAGCATCCGTCCGGCCCGCGCGCCAGGTCGGCCGCATAGAAATGCAGGGCCACGCCGTCAATGTGGCGCAGGCCGTGGCAGGGACGCAGGAAGCCGCCGTGGCCGTGCACCAGTGCCGGCGGCAGCAGGCCTTCGTGCAGCATTTCCTGCTTGCCGTAGATGTCGCCGAGGATCGTGTTCAGCAGGGTGGCGCGTTGCGTGACCCCGGCTTCGATGCCGCGCCATTCCTCGTGCGGCAGGATCAGGGGCAGCAGGTTCAGGTCCCAGGAACGCGGCTTGCGGCCGGCGTCGGCCAGCACGTTGTAGCTGACGCCGTTCTCGCGCACTTGCCGCCGCACCGTCTCGCGGCGCTGGCGCATCGCCTCGGGCGCTTCCTGCTGCAGGTTATCCAGCAGGGCGCGCCAGTGCGCGCGCGGGTGTCCGAGCGGATCAAACATTTCGTCGAAACCGGTAGGGGCGGCTGGGTAATGGGCGAGGAATGGGGTGGACATCAGGCGTTACTTTACGCAGAGAAACAAGACGATAGGGTAAATCCCCGGTCAATGCAAATGGTGTATTCAAGTGTGTTTAAGCATGTTTCATTCCCACAATATACTTGCCAGACGTGCAGGGCGGCGCGCTGGCACGTTTCTTGAATGCATCGAAGGGACAGGAGGAAGCGATGCCCAATTTTTATAACGAAATGTACTCCGATGCGGCAAACGTACGGCCTCACTACAACGCGTTCGCGCAATGGCTCGCTGAACAATCGCCCCAGCACATCGAACAGAAGCGGGCGGAAGCCGAGCTGAATTTCCAGCGGGTCGGCATCACCTTTGCCGTGTATGGCGACAACGCCGGCAAGGAAAGGCTGATCCCCTTCGACATCATCCCGCGGGTGATCAACGCCGCCGAATGGGCCACCCTGCAGGCCGGCCTGGTGCAAAGGGTGACGGCGCTGAACCGCTTCCTGCACGACGTCTACCACCACCAGGAAATCCTGAAGGCAGGCATCATCCCGGCCGAACAGATCCTCGACAATGCCCAGTACCGCCCCGTGATGCGCGGCATCCAGCTGCCGTCCGACGTCTATGCCCACATCGCCGGCGTCGACATCGTGCGCGCGGGCGAAGGCGAGTTCTACGTGCTCGAGGATAACCTGCGCGTGCCCTCGGGTGTCTCTTACATGCTGGAAAACCGCAAGATGATGATGCGGCTGTTCCCGGCGCTGTTCGCGCGCAACCGGGTGGCGCCGGTCGACCATTACCCTGACCTGCTGCTCGACAACCTGCGCAGTGCGGCCCCTGGCGGCGTGCTCGATCCGACCGTGGTCGTGCTCACGCCGGGCATGTACAACTCGGCCTATTTCGAGCACGCCTTCCTGGCCCAGCAGATGGGCGTGGCCCTGGTGCAGGGGCAAGACCTGTATGTCGCCAACAACACCGTCTATATGCGCACCACGCGCGGGCCGAAGCAGGTCGACGTGATCTACCGCCGCATCGACGACGACTACCTCGACCCGCGCGCCTTCCGCCCCGAATCGACCCTGGGCGTGCCGGGCCTGCTGGACGCGGTGCGCGCCGGCCGGGTCGGCCTGGCCAATGCGATCGGCACCGGCGTCGCCGACGACAAATCGATCTACCCCTACGTGCCGGACATGATCGAGTTCTACCTCGGCGAAAAACCGATCCTGAACAACGTGCCGACTTACCAGTGCCGTAAGAAAGAAGACCTGGCGTATACGCTGGCGAATCTGCCCGAGCTGGTAGTGAAGGAAGTGCACGGCGCCGGCGGCTACGGCATGCTGGTCGGGCCGGCCTCGACCCAGGCCGAGATCGAAGCCTTCCGCCAGCGCCTGCTGGCCAAGCCCGACGGCTACATCGCCCAGCCGACCCTGGCGCTGTCAGCCTGCCCGACCTATGTCGAATCGGGCGTGGCGCCGCGCCACATCGACCTGCGTCCCTTCGTGTTGTCGGGCAAGACCGTGTCGATGGTGCCGGGCGGCCTGACCCGGGTGGCGCTGCAGGAAGGTTCGCTCGTCGTCAATTCCTCGCAAGGCGGCGGCACCAAGGACACCTGGATACTGGAGAACTGATATGTTGAGCCGTACCGCAGACCACTTGTTCTGGATGGCCCGCTATACCGAGCGGGCGGAAAATGCCGCGCGCATGCTCGACGTCCGCATCCAATATGCGCTGATGCCGCAATCGGCCCAGGCCGAGCAGCAGGGCTGGCGCACCATGCTCGAAGTGAACGAACTGGAACGCCAGTTCGAGACCCGTTATTCCGAATTGAGCCAGAAGAACGTGATCGACTTCATGGTGCGCGATCCGGACCATCCCTCGTCGATCGTCAATTGCCTGCGCGCCGCGCGCGAAAATGCGCGCGCCGTGCGCGGGACCCTGCCGACCGAGGTGTGGGAAACCGAGAACACCACCTGGCTGACGCTGCAGCAGCACCTCCACAACCGCCTGTACGAGACCAATCCGGGCCAGTTCCTGGAATGGGTCAAGTACCGCTCGCACATGTCGCGCGGCGTCACGATCGGCACCATGTTCCAGGACGAAGCCTTCAACTTCATCCGCCTCGGCACCTTCCTGGAACGGGCCGACAACACGGCGCGCATCCTCGACGTCAAGTTCAGGTCGCTGGACACGGACACCGAACAGGGCGGGGCGCAGGGCGAGTTCTACTACCTGGCGGCCCTGCTGCGCTCGGTATCGGCCTTCGAGACCTATCGCAAGGTGTACCGCGACGCCATCACGCCGACCCGGGTGGCGGAACTCCTGATCCTGCAGCCAAGGATGCCGCGCTCGCTGATCGCCTGCGTGGCGGCCGTGGTGGAGAACCTGCAGGCAGTGCGCAACGAGGTCTCGCGCGGCACCGAGCGCCAGGCCCAGAAGCTGCATGCGATGCTGCAATCGGTCGACATCGACGAGATCCTGGAGCGCGGCCTGCACGAATTCCTGACAAGCTTCCTGGCCGCGATCGCGGAAATCGGCCACGGCATCAGCCGAGACTTCCTGATGCCGCCGGCGCCGAGCGTGGAGGAAAGCGCGCCATTGCAATCGCAAACGCAGACGCAAACGCAGACCCGGACACGATGAAGCACGGACGCACCACGATGTGATGCGCCGGCCCGGCTTGCATCATCGTGGTGCGCCGTGCGCCCGCACCACCTTGTGCACGAAGGCCAGCTTTTCCAGCACCGGCGGGCTGAGCGTGAAGGGATAGGAATCCGGCATCCCGATGCTGCGGTTCAGGCTATTGAGCACATAGGTCAGCGCGAACCAGTCGTGCAGGGTGTCGCCGAAGGAATCGGTCCGGGTCGGCAGGGTGACGCCGTCCAGGGTCGGCTCGCCCGGGGTGGCGGGCTTGAGCGACAGGCCACAGGCATGCGCCGTTTCCAGGGTGTCGATCATGTGCAGGTAGTGGGCCCAGGTCTCGGCCCAGTCTTCCCACGGGTGAGAGCTGGCGTAGCTGCTGACGAAGCGCGCCTCCCAGTCGGCCACCGGGCCTGCGCCATAGTGGCGCTTGAGGGCTTCGCCGTAATCCTGGCGCTCGTCGCCGAACAGGGCGCGGTATTCGTCGATCCAGGGGCTGCCCACCACCAGGCGGTCGAAATAATAGTGGCCGCTTTCGTGACGGAAGTGGCCCAGCAGCGTACGGTAACGCTCGTGCATCTGCTCGCGCGTGCGCTCGCGTTCGGCCGGGTCGGCCTCGGCGATGTTCAGGGTGATCACGCCATTGGCGTGGCCGGTCATCACGCACTGGTCGGAGACGCCGTCTTCCAGGAACTGGAAAGCCAGACCGGTCTCGGGCTCCTGTTCCTTGCTGGCCGGCGTCAGGTCGAGCGCGGCCAGGGTGAACAGCAGGCGGCGCTTGGCCGCCTCGAGGCGCGACCAGAGGACGCGGTTCTTTTCCGAGCCCAGGGCAGGGATGACGACGGTCAGCTGGCAGGATTCGCACAGATCGTGCGGGTCGTCCGCGGGCAGCATCCAGTTGCAGACATTGTGCTGCACGTAGTTGGCGCATTGCTTGTAGAGCTTGCCCTCGTCCTTCTGGTTCAGGCTGCGCCACAGGCCGTCTCCGGTCTGCTCGAAGCTGTCGAGGGTGCGCCGGGCCGGCTGGTAGCCCAGCATGCTGCTGCAACGGAAGCAGAGCGTGTTTTCAAAGAAGATCTGCTGCGAACATTTATCGCAATGGAAGGTTTTCATCGTGGACGGAGTACGGGGATTGTTGGTTTTCAGCTGCCGCTAATCTAGCAGTAAATCGGAACTCCGCAGGCACGTGTCGGACAACGCCTCATATCGTGTGCGGGTTAGATCTTGTGAGCACTTGGCTGCGGAAAAGCCGATTGGTCCAGCACAAATGCGGGCGTTACGCCTGATCGCGCTCGGGTAGGTCTTTCCGTCGCCGGGCATGATGAAGTCCGCTGCCGCTGGGGCAGGTCAGACTTCTTTGGAGAAAACATGGAATTGTTTCGACAAGGGCTGCGGCATCTGATGTTGCTGCTGCTGGCGATAAGCGGTGCGGCGATGGCGCAGACGGTCGCGCCTTCCGGCCAGGAAGCGGGCAGGGCCGGCGGGGCGCAGGTTCGATATGAGGTGGTGGAGCTGCTGCCCGGGACGATTGGGAGCTATCCGCGCATCAACGCGGCCGGGCAGGTCGCCGTGTCGATGGTGATCGGCGGGCGCACAAAGGGCTTCTTTTATGACGGCGCCGCGCTGCGGCAGCTCGGCTTTCCCGGCGGCGGCGCGGTCTATGCGAACGGCCTGAACGATGCGGGACAGGTCGCCGGCACGGCGCTGAACAAGGCCGGGGTCGAACGCGCCTTTGTCTGGAGCGCGCGCGGCGGCATGCGCGACCTGGCCGCAGGCAAGGACAGCGGATCGTCGTATGGCATGGCGATCAATGGGCGTGGCGTCGTGACCGGTTCTTTCCAGGGCGGCACGCGGCCCTTCCGCTGGAGCGCGGCTGGCGGCCTGCAGGATCTGGGCAGCACACCCGCGCCGTCGGGTGGCCGGGTGCTCAACGATGGCGGCGTGATCGCGGGCGTCAGCACCATCGACGACGAGACGACCCGGGTATTCGCCTGGACGCGGGAACGCGGCCTGATCGATATCGACACGCTCGG
Organism: Massilia phyllostachyos; assembly: GCF_021044825.1. Lineage (GTDB taxonomy): Bacteria > Pseudomonadota > Gammaproteobacteria > Burkholderiales > Burkholderiaceae_D > Telluria > Telluria phyllostachyos. The sequence goes on from NZ_JAJNOC010000003.1 coordinate 481,069, forward strand.
CAGCATCGAATCGAGCCCCGTGGCGGTCGGGGCGGGCGGCGAGGTGGCCGGCAACCGGCTCGCGTCCTGGGACGACGGCGGCGACCGCCCCTTCCTGTGGACGCAGGCGGGCGGCATGCGCGACCTCGGCATCGGCCGCGGCAGCACGGCGTGGGTGAATGCGATGACGCCCGGCCTGCACATCGCCGGCGCCATCGGCTATCCGGATGGCCGCCAGCGCGCCATGTCCTGGACCCGCCGCGGCGGCATGCGCGAACTCGGCGCCCTGGGCGGCCGCACCTCGGTCGCGCGCGCCGTCAACGCCAGGGGCCAGATCGTCGGCTTCGCCGAGAACGGGGCCGGCGCCATGCGCGCCTTCGTCTGGAGCGAGAGGAATGGGATGCTCGACCTGAACCGGCTGCTGCGGCGGACGCCGCCGGGATTGGTGCTGGAGCAAGCGCTGGCGATCAACGACAGCGGCGTGATCGTCGCCAGCGCGAACACTGGGCTGGTGCTGCTCAAGCCAAGCAGTTTGTAGGGTGGGCGGTCCTCCGCCCACGCGTTCAACGACACTGTGAAATAAGGCGCATCGTCCATTCTCACGCTGCTTGAACCCGTGGGCGCGGGAGCGTCCACCCTACAACAGCATAAGTGGCCGATATACCAGCCAACTCAGCTCTTGCGAACGAATTCCGTCTTCAAGCTCATCGCGCCGAACCCTTCGATCTTGCAATCGATATCGTGGTCACCCTCGACCAGGCGGATGTTCTTGACCTTGGTGCCCTGCTTGACCACACCGCCACCGCCCTTGAGCTTGAGGTCCTTGATGACGGTCACCGAATCGCCGTCCTGCAGCACATTGCCGGCCGCGTCGCGCCAGACACGCGCAGTATCCTCGGCCTCTGCCTCGCCCGCGACCGGCCACTCGTGCGCGCATTCGGGGCAAACATAGTTGCCGGAGCCGTCCTCGTAGGTCAGCGTGGAGGAGCAAACGGGGCAGGACGGCAGGGAAGTCATGGTGATCAATGAAGGACGAAGACGAAAAATAGGAAGGTAAAACGTTCTATTGTACGCTGAAGGCGCCAGGGAGCAGCAAGTCGCAGATTCCAGTAAGGGCAGCGGCAAATAAAAACGCCAACCTGAATGGGTTGGCGTTCGAAACAGCTTTCAGCGCATACAAAAACGCCAACCGCATGGGTTGGCGTGATGCAAAATCTTCTTGGTGGCCCGGGGCGGAATCGAACCACCGACACAAGGATTTTCAATCCTCTGCTCTACCAACTGAGCTACCAGGCCAAGGGCTTGCATTCTAGCACAAGCATTGAAGTGGCGGAAGACCCTGAGGAAACTTGATCAAGGGGCCTGCCTGGTCGGCACCAGGCGTTTCATGTCCAGCCCTTGCGCCGCCAGCCGTTTCAACAGGGCGTCGTAGGCAGCCGGATCGACCGTGGGCGTGCGCGACAGGATCCACAGGTACTCGCGCTTCGGCTCGCTGACCGCGGCCAGGGTGTAGCCGGCGTCCAGGTCGATCACCCAGTAGTCGCCCCAGACCATCGGCAGGAAGGACATGATCGCGGGCGCGAAGCGCACTTCCAGCTTGGGCGAGGCGGGTCCTTCCGGCTGACGCGCCACGCCCTCGGCGACCTCGTTGTCGCCATCCTTGCGGCGGCAGCGGTTGACGACGTCGACGCGGCCGTCCGGGCGCGCGCTGTAGGTGGCGGTGGTGTAGCCGACGCACTTGTCCTGGAACGAATTCGGGAACTTGGCGATCTCGTACCAAGTGCCGGCGTAGCGCTTGAGGTCGAGGGAAGGGATGGTGGCGAGCGGTTCGGCGGCGCAGGCCTGGGCGGAGAGAAGCAGGGCCAGTGCCGGCGCTGCGAACAAGGCGGTCTTCATGGGTGCTCCCGGAAATGGTCGAGCACCTATCCTAGCGGTCCGGCCCGCCGCGCGCCGCACGCCAGCAAGCCGGGCGGCAGACTACGCGCCTAGCCGCGCGCCGCCGCCCGCTCCGCATGCTGGCGCTCGAGCGCCAGGCGCGCCGCCTTGCGGCCCTTGGCTTCCTCGTGGCGGCGTTCCTCGTCCGGCGTCGACGGGGTCAGTGGCGGCACCGCCACCGGCTTGCGGTCGTCGTCCACCGCGACCATCGTGAAGAAGCAGCTGTTCACATGGCGCACCACCTTCGAGCGGATGTCCTCGGCGATCACTTTGATGCCGATCTCCATCGAGCTGCGGCCGGCGTAGTTCACGGAGGCCAGGAAGGTCACCAGCTCGCCCACGTGGATCGGCTGGCGGAAGGTCACCTGGTCGACGCTCATGGTCACCACGTAGCGGCCGGCGTAGCGGCTGGCGCAGGCGTAGGCGACCTGGTCGAGCAGTTTCAGGATGGTGCCGCCGTGGACGTTACCGGAAAAGTTGGCAGTGTCCGGGGTCATCAGGACCGTCATCGACAGCTGGTGGGAGGGCAGGTTCATGCGGGACTCGTCGAGAAATAAGGATCGATTCTATGCTGCGCCAAAAACTTCCGCTCAGCAATAACAGTGATCGCATGTCTAACGATGTTTTTCTTATATCGAAGTGTGATCTGAATCGTTCCCAGTCGCGCGAAGCTGGGATAGGCTCGGCCCATGAACAGCGAACTCCCCACCCCGAGCGGCTCCGTGCACTGGCACCTGGGCCCGATCATCGACGCGCTGCGCACCTCGCGCGAGTCGACCCACAACATCCGCCACCATGGCCGCGTGCGCGAACTGCCGTCGCGCGAGGTCCTGATGCAAGTAGTCAACGGCGTCTCCGCGGCGCTGTTTCCGACCCATTACGGACGGCCCGACCTGAACGACGAGAGCATCGACTATTTTGTCGGCGACACCCTCCACGTCACGCTCGACCGCCTGGTGGAGCAGGTGCGGCGCGCACTGCGCTTCTCGCCGCAGTTCACGGACGCGGACGAAGGGGGGCTGGCGGAACGCGCGCAAGCGATCACGCGCGCGTTCGCGGCCAGCCTGCCGGGCATCCGCGCCCTGCTGGTGTCGGACGTGCAGGCGGCGATGGCAGGCGACCCGGCGGCCAGTTCGGTGGCCGAGATCATGCTGTGCTATCCCGGCACCATCGCCATCCTCTACCACCGCCTGGCGCACTGCCTGCACCGCCTCGGCGTGCCGTTCCTGGCGCGCCTGGCGGCCGACATCGCGCACTCGCTGACCGGCATCGACATCCACCCGGCGGCAACCATCGGCGGCAGCTTCTTCATCGACCACGGCACCGGCGTCGTCATCGGCGAGACCGCCGTGCTGGGCGAGCGCGTGCGCCTGTACCAGGCGGTGACCCTGGGCGCCAAGCGCTTCCCGGTGGACGCGAGCGGCGCCCTGGTGAAGGGCACGCCGCGCCACCCGATCGTCGAGGACGACGTCGTCATCTACGCCGGCGCCACCATCCTGGGACGCATCACGGTGGGCGCCGGCTCGACCATCGGCGGCAATGTCTGGCTGACCCAGAGCGTGCCGCCAGGGAGCAATGTGTCGCAGGCGCAGATGCGCAATACATGACGCAAGGTATATGACGCGGCGGCGCGCTGCTATCATGGCGCGATGTCCATCTTCCTTGTACCCGGCTATATGGCCGACGAAGCACTCTGGGACGACATGGCCGATGGCCTGGCGCCCTTCGGGCCCACGGTCCATGCCGACCTGCGTCACGATCCGACCATCGAGGCGATGGCGCAGCGCGCCGTGGCCGATGCGCCGGACAGCTTCATCCTGGTCGGTTTTTCGATGGGCGGCTACGTCGCCCGCGAGATCGCGCGGCTGGCGCCGGAGCGCGTGCGCGCGCTGGTGCTGATCGCGACGTCGTCGCGCGCGGATACGCCGTCATTGCGCAAGAGCCGCGGCACGGTCGGCGCCGCCGCGGCGTCGGTGTCCTTTTCGGGCTTGAGCCGCACGGCGATCGCCACCTCCCTGCATCCGGACCAGGCGCACAACGAGGCGCTGATCGAGCGCGTGCGCGCCATGGGCGTGCGCCTGGGCGGCGAGGTGTTCCGGCGCCAGTCAGCCATCGTGCGTGCGGGCGACGGCGAGCGATTGGGCGAGATTCGCTGCCCGACGCTGGTGATCGCGGCGGGGCATGACCGGCTGCGCAGCCGGGAGGAATCGGAGGAACTGCGGGTGGGGATTCCGGGGGCGGAGCTCGCGGTGATCGAGGACAGCGGGCACATGGTGCCGATCGAGGCGCCGGAGGCGCTGCTCGATGTCATGGCGCCGTGGCTGGAACGGGTGACGGCTGCGCGTTGAGCAGTCTGGACGCGGACAGAAATTGGGCACTGGCCTCCGCCGGTGCGACGGTCTTCTGGTCAACAATGGAATGACGTTGACGCGGGATCAGGCGCGTGCCTCGGCTGTCGCGGCCCAGCTGCGCAGGCCACGGATTGCTTCCTCTTTCATCTTCGCTTCGATCTCGATGTAGGGCGCGCTCAGGTAGGATGACGGCATCACCTCGATCAGGTCCGAATGCTGACGGTCGTTGAACCCTTCGCGCCCGTTCGAGATATGCACCAGCTGGTGCGCGGGATTGAGCCAGGTTTCGCGCGCCTTCAGCACCATCTCCCCCACGCTTGGATGCTCGTAGCTGTCGAGCTTGTCGTGCACCACGTGGTGGTGGGCGTCGAACACCATCGGCACGCCGGCGCGCATGCAGATGTCGTGGATCTCGTCGGCGCCGTAGGCGTATTCGTCGTTCTCCAGCCCCAGGCGGCAGCGGATGCCGTCCGGCAGCTCGGCGATGCGCTCGACCAGGGCGTCGGCGCGGTTTCCCTTGCCGCCGTGGATTTCCAGCAGCGCCCAGCCCGAACGCGGCTGCTCCAGCAAGTCCATGATGTCGGCGTGCATCTGCAGGATCTTGACGCTGTTCGCCACCACCCCGTCCGAATCCGAGCTGAGCACCACGAACTGGTCCGGATGCATCACCAGCCGGATGCCGCGCTCGGTCGCGCGCCGGCCCGAACGCGCCAGCGTCGCGGCGAACGGCGCCAGCACCTCGCGTCCAATGTCCTCGTCGGCGAAGGGAAAGATCGAGGAGGGCAGGCGGTACAGGCCGATGCCTTCGGCCTCGCAGTAGCGCATGGCGTTGTCGAAGGTGTGGATATTGTCGCGGTACAGGTCTTCCAGCAGCTTGCGCTGGGCGTCGAGGCTGTGTTCGAGGAGGCGCTTGCGGGTCACCGTGCGGTAGCGGACGTCCTTCGACGCGGTGATGCACACGAGTCCGAGATGTGGTTGCATGGTCTGCTCTTCCTTGCGGTTTGCTGTCGGGCCAGTCTAGCGCAGGGTGGATTTTCGAGCGGTACGGCACGCCTCGCTGTGCGGGTCGGAAACGGGACGCGGGCTTTACGCCGGCTCAGCGCGGCGCGGCGAACACCTGGGTCCAGTAGACCAGGCCGCTGCGCCGCTCGGCCGCGATGCCATAGGCGGCGCCCATCTCGGTGAAGCCGGGGTTCATGATGTTGGCGCAATGGCCCGGACTCTCCAGCCAGCCGGCCACGGCCTCGGCCGGCGAGCTCTGGCCGAACGCGATGTTCTCGCCGACCCGGCCCCACTGGTAGCCTGCGCGCGTGGCGCGTTGGGCGACCTGGCTGCCGTCCTTCGCCTTGTGGTTGAAGTAGCGCTTGGCCGCCATGTCGCGGCTGTGGCCGAGCGCGGCCTGGCCCAGGGCCGGGTTCCAGCGCACCGGCGGGGCCGGCCCGAAGCGCTGCTCACCGCAGCTGCGCGCGCTGGCGCGGGCCGCGTTGACGCCCGCCAGGATCGCCTGGCCCGCATCCTGCCAGTCGGGGAAGGTTTCGGTCGGCAACGGCGGCGCAGCGCGCGCCAGCACCACGGTCCATTCATTGCCTTCGCGGTAGCTGCCGACGGCCGAAAAGCCGGGGCTGAGCAGGGTGCTGCAGTATTTTTCCTGCAGCACGGTCATGGCTTCCTGGGCGGTGTGCGGACCGGTGACGCTGATCGCTTCGGCATGGTCGGCCGCGAAGCCGGCGCGTTCCAGCGCCAGTTCGATGAAGGCGCCCGGCCCGATGCGCACGCGCGACAGGGCCACCGGCTCGGCCAGCAGGGCCGCGGGCGTGGCCGGACCGCCGCGGCAGGCGCCGGGCGCGGCGCGGTAGGCATTCACCATGGCGCCCAGTTCGCTGGCCTGGACCGGCGCCGCACTCGCGCCGGCGGCGGACAGCAGCAGGAGGGCGGTCGACAGATGTGCTTGCAAGATGGTGCTTCCTCGTCGGGCATGGCCATCGCCATGCTGAATATGAAATTGACAGGAAAGAAAGACGTGTAGAAAGCAAAAACGCCGACCGGCAAGGTCAGCGTTCTTGATGGCCGGTAGAGCATCTGCTCGACTACCGGAATGCGTTCACTATAGCAGCGCCACAGCCTGCTGCAAAGCGCCATGCTGTAACAAGGCGCAACAGGTTAATCGATGCGGAAACGGACGATGCGCGTGAATGCACGCGTGATTTGAACGCGTGGGCGGAGGACCGCCCACCCTACAAAACCAGCGATCACAGCCGCGCCAGGGCCGGCCCTCCGCGTTCTCCCAGCCAGGTGGTCTCGAAGCGCTTCTGCGCCGCCGCCAGCGCCGCGGCATCGCCGCGCTGGCGGTAGACCTCGACCAGGCCGCGCAGCGCCCAGCCATTGCTCGGCGTGCGCGCCAGCGAGTCGCGGAACACCTGTTCGGCGGCGTCCAGCTGGCCGCTGCGCAGCAGCACCACGCCGAGCGACTGGCGCACCGGATAGTACCAGTAGGGCGGTTCCATGTACGGCAGCTTGTCCTGCAACGCGATCGCTTCGCGGTAGGCGGCCGCCGCAGCCGGCAGGTCGCCGCCGGCGTCCAGCAGCCGCCCGCGGGCGACGGCGCGCGCCGTCCGCACGATCTCGCGCGCCGGCACGCCCCAGGCGGCGATCGGGGTGAAATCGGCGGTCCGCTCGATGCGGTCGAGCGCCGCGACTTCGCGCCGGCCTTCGCTCAGCAAGCCCTTGCGCGCATAGCCGACCGCGCGCGTAATGCCACATGGCCTTGACCAGCACGAAATCCGGCCCCGGGTCGGGCAGGGCCAGCAGCACGTCGGGCGGGCTGAACTGCACGTGCGAGAAATAGGGTGCGGACTTGACCGGCTGCAGCCCGGCGAAGCCCTTCAGCAGCTCGGCCGGGACGGCCTTGTCGAGCTTGTTCGCCGCATCGAGCGCGACGTCGCCCCGCCCGCCCATCAGGGCCGACACCATCACGAAGTGGATGTTGTGCGGGTAATACGCGCCCTTGTAGACCGGGTCGCTGGGCGAGCCGCCGAAATACCGTTCGTCGGTCGCGATGGCGTCGATGTTCGATTGCAGGGCTTTGCGGTACATGCCGAGCCGGTAATAGATGTGCGAGGGCATGTGCACGATGTGGCCGGCGCCCGGGATCTGGCGCGCCAGCACCTGGGCCGAGGGCAGGGCGCGTTCCGGATGGGTCGAGGCTTCCACCGCATGGATGTAGTAGTGCGCCGCGCCCGGATGGCTGGGGTTGCGCTCCAGCACGCGCTCGAGGGCGGCCAGCATGGCGACGCTGTCCGGCTTGGGCCGGGCGCCGCCGGCTTCCCAGTAATCCCAGGGCGCCAGGTCCATCAGCGATTCGGCGTACAGCACCTGGATGGTGTCGTTGTTGGGGAAGCTGCGCGCCGCCTCGGCCATCGCCTCGGCATAGGCCTTGTCGAGCGGCGCGCGGTCCGCCGGTGGATCGGCGGCGTAGCGCTTGGCGACCGCGCGGATCAGGGCCTGCTCGGCCGGCGTGGTCTTGCCGGCGAGCGCCAGCGCCCGGCCCGCCGCGGCGTGGGCCGGCGCTGCGGCTTCCGGGAACATCGGCGCATTGATGTTCGGCCCCAGCACCAGCGCCTCGCCCCAGTGGCACATGGCGCAGTCCGGGTCGAGCTGGCGCGCGGCGCGGAAGGCGCGTCCGGCTTCGGCGTGGTTGAAGGCGAAGGTCAGGCGCAGCCCCTGGTCGAAATAGGCCTGCGCCTTCGGCACGCCGGTGGTGACCTGCACGTGCAGGGCGCCGAGGTTGGTGTAGAGCGGCGGCGCCGTTTCGCTGGGCGGCGCCGGCCGCTGCTGGCCCGGCTTGAATGGGGTGGTCTCGGCCTGGGCCAGCAGCAGCGTGTCGAGCAGGGGCGGGCGTCCGGCCCGGACGGGCGCGCACTGGGCGCCGGCGAACAGGGGATCGAAGGCGGGTGCGGTGGCCTTGGCCCTGGCCGGCTGCGGCGGCGAAGAGACGGCGGGGAGGGCGGCCACGGCCGCCACGGCCGTCGCCCCGAGCGCTGCCAGGAGGTAGTGAAAGTTCATGGAATCCTCCGTTCGGTGGACGCCGGACGCGCCGTCCGGCTCACCGTTGGAGCCGCGCGGACGCCTCCTGGTTCGGCACCGCCAGCGCAACCGTTTTATGGCTTGCGCTGGATCAGATTTTTCTGAATTCCTTATGACATCCGACAAGTTTCTCTAATTGATGCGAATGCAACACGCATGTAGTTGCTTTTTGTCACAGTCCGTCCGACAATTGTCCTGCAATTCCCGGCCCAGCCGAAACGCCAACAGGAATCGTCGAAACATGCCAAGTGCTGCGCCGCTCTACAGGAATCACGTGCTGGTCCTGTCGCAAAGTTTTTTCATCAAGGACAACCGGTCCGAGCTGCTGCTGCACGCCCACAAATACGATTTCGACATCCTGTTCTTCGACGAGGTCAGCCGCTTCGTCGAGGCGGTGGCGCGGGACGACGGCGACAACCTCTACCTGATCGACCTCGACGCCCTGCACAATATGCAGGCCGACATGGGCGACGGCCGCCGTACCCTGATGCTGGGCGAACTGCTGCAGCGCCTGCCGGCCGACCACAGCTATATCTACCTGCAGAGCGCGCGCCAGGGCGGCCGCTTCCTGCTGCAGCAGCGCCTGGTCGACAGCAATTGCCTGGCCTATGCGGAAAAGCCGATCGCCAACGACGTGCTGGTCGACAAGCTGTTCAACCTGTTCGTGCAGAAGAAGCGCGGCGACCTGGTGCGGGTGGCGGTGCTGGGCGAGGTGGCCGGGCTGGACGCGGCCGCCCTGTTGCAGCGGCGTGTCGAACTCATCCAGCATGCCGACCCCTATACCCTGCACGTGCGCGTGAAGGAGCTCCAGCCGGACCTGGTGCTGGTCACCGACAGCGAATACGCGCGCACCGACGCCATCGTCCGCGTGCTCAAGCGCAATATCGAAGCCGACCCGGTGCGCGAGACCGCGCTCCTGCAGCGCCGGCCGGACCCGGCGCTGGCGCGGCGCGCGCTGGCCGACGGTTTCGACGCGGTGCTCGACATGGCCGACCCGGCGCTGCTGGAAGCCCAGCTGCTCAACCGGGCGAATAAAATCCGCATCAACAAGGACCTGATCGGCAAGGACCGCGCCACCGGCCTCTTGAACAAGGTCGGGCTGCGCAAGAAGGCGCAGGACCTGATCCGCCAGGCGGCGCAGGAAGGCCGTCCGCTGGCCTACGGCGTGATCGACATCGACAAGTTCAAGACCATCAACGATACCTGGGGCCATTCCTTCGGCGACATCGTGATCAAGCGCCTGTCGCTGACCCTGGCGGCGAAGCTGGGCGAGCACGACCTGCTCAGCCGTTTCGGCGGCGAGGAATTCGTGCTGGTGTTCTGGGATTGTTCGCTGGACGAGGGCCGGCGCAAGCTGGACCTGCTGCGCCAGGCCTTCTGCGCGATTCCGTTCGAGGTCGGGCCGGCCGAGATCCGCCAGTTTTCCTTCAGCGGCGGGGTGGCCGCCTATCCGCACCAGCGCAGCGAGAACGAGCTGTTCCTGCGCGCCGACGCCATGCTGTACGAGGCCAAGCAGGGCGGGCGCAACCGCATCTGCGCGCAGGCCTGAAAAAAAACGCCAGGCGCGCGGCCTGGCGTTCACCCCTTCACCTTGGGAAACCCGTTTATTCCGACTTGGCCGCGTGCGCTTGCAATTGCTCGCGCAGCTGCTGGGCGCTGGAATGCGTGTAGTCCTTGTTGACCTCGGTCTTGATCGCCCCCTGGACCGCCGGATTGAGCTTGGTGCGCAGCACGCCCAGGAATTCGGGCGAGGCGGCCAGCACCAGCTGCTGGTAGCGGCCTTCGTTGTGGGCCTTGAGCAGGTATTCGGCCACGTCCTTCGCGAACAGGTCGGCGGCGTGCTGGTCCGGCGTCTGGGCCGGCTGGTACAGCTTGTTCGGCGCCCCGGCCTTGGCGTTGTGGGCCATGCCGGCGCCCTCGTTGCCGCCGATGTTGTGCCGGGTTCCCGACGCGGCGGTCGGGCTGAGCTTATCGGTTTCGGTGTCTTCCGTGCGCAGTTGCGCCGCGGGACTGACCATGTCCTCGAGTTCCTGCAACGGTTCCTTGGAATCGGCCTCGGCGAAGAATCGTACACGGCCCGCATTGGCCGCAATAATCCAGGTTGTTGGCATACTTACCCCCTGTCAATGATGAGTTGTTGGCGATCGTGTCCAGCTCGATCAGGTGTCGGCCCAGTATAGCTTTGCTTCCCGAAGCCCGGCGCACCGACGCCGCCTGGCGTGTGCGGGCTGGCGCCGACAGCGAATCTTTTCCGCTGCCGTCCGGTCTAACGAGGTTCCCTGGTTGTTTTGAAGGAGAGCGAAGATGAGTCAACCCATTCCTTCCACACCGCCGCCGCGCCAGGCGCCGGACGCCATCGGGCCGGACTACGCGGCCATCAAGCAGCGCCAGCAGGCCACCTGGGCCAGCGGCGACTTCGCCGTGGTCGGCGTCACCCTGCAGATCGTCGGCGAGACGCTGGCCGAGGCGGCCGACATCCGCGCCGGCGAGCGCGTCATCGACATCGCCGCCGGCAACGGCAACGCCAGCCTGGCCGCGGCGCACCGCTTCGCGCGCGTGACCTCGACCGACTACGTCCCGGCCCTGCTCGAGAAGGGCCGGGCCCGCGCCGCCGCCGAGGGCCTGCAGATCGACTTCCGCGAGGCCGACGCCGAAGCGCTGCCCTTCGGGGACGCCAGCTTCGACGTCGCGCTGTCCACCTTCGGCGTCATGTTCGCGCCCGACCATGCGCGCTGCGCACGCGAGATGATGCGGGTGGTGCGGCCCGGCGGGCGGATCGGCATCGCCAACTGGACCGCCGACGGCCTGATCGGCCAGCTGTTCAAGACCCTGGGACGCTACGTGGCGCCGCCGGCCGGCCTGGCGCCGCCCTCGATGTGGGGCAGCGAGGATTACCTGCGCCAGCTGTTCGGGCCCGACGCCGCCAGCATCCGCGCCGCGCCCCGCATCTTCAACTTCCGCTACGCCTCGCCGGCGCACTGGATCCAGGTGTTCCGCGATTACTACGGCCCCTTGAACAAGGCCTTCGCCGCGCTCGATCCGGACGGCCAGCAGGCGCTGGAGAACGACATCGGCGCCATGCTCGAACGCTTCAACGTGGCCGGCGACGCTTCGCTGGTGGCGCCCGCCGAGTACCTGGAGGCGGTGATCGTCAAGCGCCTGCCTGAAGTCCTGCATTGACCTTGCCGCGGCGGGCCGCCCGGCCTGCCGCACTGTTCGCGGCGCACGCTTGCGCTGGCTGCATATCTTTCCTGGCATTACAATCGGAGCCATTCATTCGAGAAAGGCTGCCATGCGCTTGTCCGCACTGTTGTCGTTACTCTGCCTGGCCGCGCCGGCCACTGCCCAGGTCGACGTCATCATCGGTACCGCCTCGCCGCTGTCCGGCCCCGGCGCCCACCAGGGCAAGGACATCGAGGACGGCGCCCGCATGGCGATCGACGAATTGAACGCGAAGGGCATCGTGCTCGGCGGCCAGAAAGTACGCTGGCGCCTGATGGCGGAAGACGACGCCAGCGACCCGAAGACCGGCACCGCGGTGGCCCAGAAGCTGGTCGACGCCAAGGTGGCCGCCGTGGTCGGGCACCTGAATTCCGGCCCCACGGTGCCGGCCTCGAAGATCTACGCCAGCGCCGGCGTGCCGCAGATCTCGCCGGCGGCTACCACCCCGGTCTATACCCGACAGGGTTATAAAACCGCGTTCCGGGTGGTGGCCGACGACAGCCTGATCGGCCGCACCCTGGCCGGCTACGCCCTGAACAAGCTGAAGGCGAAGCGCATCGCCGTGATCGACGACCGCACCGCCTTCGGCCAGGGCCTGGCCGACGAATTCCTGAAGGAGGTGCGCAAGCACGGCGGCGCCAGTGTCGTCAGCCGCCAGTTCACCCACGACAAGGCCACCGATTTCAGCGCCATCCTGACCCAGATCCGCGGGAAGAAGCCGGACGTGATCTTCTACGGCGGCATGGATGCGGTGGCCGGCCCCATGCTCAAGCAGATGAAGACCCTCGGGGTGAACGCCGCCTTCGTCGCCGGCGACGGCGTGTGCTCGGAAAAGCTGCCGCTGCTGGCGGGCGACGCGCTGGCCGACGGCAAGGTGGTGTGCGCGGTGGCCGGCGGCGTCGAGGGCGCGCGCGAGGCGAATTACACCGCCTTCCTCGAACGCTTCCGCCGGCGCTACGGGCACCCGGTCGAGACCTATGCGCCGTACGCCTACGATGCGGTGATGGTGTTCGCCGCCGCGATCCAGAAGGCCGGGTCGGCCCAGCCGGCGCGTTTCCTGCCGCAGCTCGCGCAAGTGCGCCACGAGGGCGTGACCGGCGCCATCGCCTTCGACGCCAAGGGCGACCTGCGCGACGCCGCGATGACCCTGTACACCTACCGCCAGGGCAAGAAGGTCAAGCTGCAGGTAGTGCGTGGCAAGTGATTTCCTGTATTGACGAGTGTATGTAACAACGCTTGTACAAAAATGGCCTTGGCACGCCTCTTCCAGTTGGATTAGGATCGTTTGATTCCTAACACCAACAATGGAGAAAGAGATGAAGCGTAGCCTGTGCAGCAGTGTGATCGCGGGATTGTTCGTCGTTGCCGCCCCTGCGTTCGCGCACGACGGGGCTGCAGCCGCCACCACCGCGCCGTCGAGCGCCGCGGCCGCGACGGCTTCGGGCATCGACGTGGCGGCGATCGACCGCGAAGTGCGTCCCCAGGACGACTTCTTCCGCTACACCCAGGGCAAGTGGCTGAAGGACGTCGACATTCCGTCGGACCGTTCCAGCTGGAGCGCCTTCAGCATCGCCCAGGAGCGCGTCGAAGGCCAGATCAGCGCCATCATCGAAGAGGCGGCCGCCCAGAAGAACGCGAAGGCCGGCTCGGAAGCCCAGAAGATCGGCGACCTCTACACCAGCTACGTCGACCAGGCGCGCCGCGACCAGCTCGGCCTGGCCCCATTGAAGGCGGAACTGGCGCGCGTCCAGGCGCTGAAGGACAAGCGCGGCCTGGCGGCCCTGATGGCGCACCTCGACCGCATCGGCGTCGACGGCCCGTTCGGCATGGGCGTCGGCCAGGACAACAAGGATTCGACCCGCTACGTGGTCAGCATCGGCCAGTCCGGCATCGGCATGCCGGACCGCGACTACTACCTGAACGACAAGGACGCGCGCCTGAAGGAGATCCGCGCCAAGTACCAGGCCCACGTCGAGAAGATGCTGGCCCTGGCCGGCCACCAGGACGCGGCCGCCAAGGCCCAGCAGATCGTGGCGCTGGAAACCGAGATCGCGCGCATCCAGTGGACCAAGGTCGAGAACCGCGACCCGGTCAAGCGCTACAACAAGAAGTCCCTGGCCGAGCTGCGCGCGCTGGCTCCGGGCATCGACTGGGACAGCTACCTGAAGGGCACCGGCGTCGGCAAGGCGACCTCGGTCATCGTCAGCCAACCGTCCTACCTGGAAGGCCTGGACAAGCTGGTCGGTGCGACCCCGGTCGACACCTGGAAGTCCTACTTCGAGTTCCGCATGCTGAGCTCCTACGCTTCCTACCTGTCGCAGCCCTTCGTGGACGAGAGCTTCGCCTTCCGCGGCGCCGTGCTGTCGGGCCAGAAGGAAAACCGTCCGCTGGACAAGCGCGCGATCGCCGAAGTCAACCGCACCCTGAGCGAAGTCGTCGGCAAGGCCTACGTGACCCAGCACTTCCCGGCCGAGCGCAAGCAGCAGGTGCTGGACATGGCGAAGAACTTCATCACCGCCTTCGGCGAAGGCATCGACCAGCTCGAATGGATGTCGCCGGAGACCAAGAAGCAGGCCCACGCCAAGCTGGCCAAGATCAACGTCAAGATCGGCTATCCGGACAAATGGCGCGACTACTCGAAGCTGAAGATCGTGCGCGGCGACCTGGTCGGCAACATGATGCGTGCGCGCGAGTTCGGCCATGACTACATGGTGAACCGCCTCGGCAAGCCGGTCGACCGCAGCGTGTGGGGCATGTCGCCGCAGACCGTCAACGCCTACTACAGCCCGACCCTGAACGAAGTCGTGTTCCCGGCCGCGCGCCTGCAGTATCCGCTGTACGACGCCAACGCCGAACCGGCGGTCAACTACGGCTCGGTCGGCATCTCGATCGGCCACGAGATCAGCCACGCCTTCGATGACAAGGGTTCGCAGTACGACGGCGACGGCAACCTGCGCAACTGGTGGACCGAGGAAGACGCCAGGCAGTTCGCGGCGCGCGGCAAGGTGCTGGTCGACCAGTACGCCGGCTACAGCCCGCTGCCGGGCTACAACCTGAACGGCGAGCTGACCCTGGGCGAGAACATCGCGGACAACGCCGGCGCCATCATGGCCAGCCGCGCCTACAAGATCTACCTGAAGGGCAAGCCGGGTCCGGTGATCGACGGCTTCACCGCCGAGCAGCGCATCTTCATGGGCCTGTCGCAGGCGCGCAAGGGCAAGGCGCGCGACGCCGCGCTGATCTCGCAGGTCAAGACCGACCCGCACTCGCCGTCGGAATTCCGCGTGAACGGCAGCCTGCGCAACCACCCGGGCTTCTATGAAGCCTTCGACGTGAAGGCGGGCGACAAGATGTACCTGGAGCCGAAGGATCGTGTGATCTTCTGGTAATCGCCTGGTGACAAGGTGCCGTTTTCTTAGGCGCCATTGACCGACGAACGCCACCTTCGGGTGGCGTTCGTCGTTAACGACTGGATCAAATCGGCGCGGGTGCGGATTGTTAGACTGGCCGGCTCCTCCACCATCTGTTTGACGCCATCATGTCCAGGAAAAAACATGCCGCGCATCGCCAGGCCAGGCCGGGCGCTGTGCAGGGTTCGCGCGCCCGCAAGCAGTGCGAAGCGCTCGGCGCGAGACTGAGCGCCGTCGACGCCGACATGCTGGCCTGGGAAGCGGCGAGTGAAAAAGCGAGCGAACTGTACCGAAGCAGCCTGATCCCTCTGGACGAGTCGGTCCGGCGCGGTCTGCGCGAACTGGTCCTGCTGCTCGACCGCATGCACGCGGAGGCGGCGCTGGATGACGAGGAGCGCGAGATCCTGTCGGACATTCTCGCCAATATGGCGGCCGGCCTGCTCGACGCAGATGCGCAGGACGAGGAGGCTGATGATGACATCGTCATCGACGATCCCGAACTGGCCGCGATCTACGAGCGTCACCGGGATGACGAGGTGGAACCGGTCACGGCCTTCGAGCAACTCGTCGTGCAGGTCCAGGGCATCGACCTGGACCGCCTGCCGACCAGGGAGTCGCTGCGCGTCGTGGTCGCGGCAGAAGCGGAAACCGCACTCGCGCAGCTGGCCCGAACCGCGGACAAGTTCGAACAGCTGGCGGCACGGCGCCATGCGAACCTGGTGCAGCTGCAGCAGGCGGAGGACGCGCTGGCCGCAGAACTGACGGCGGCGCTGCACGGCGCGCAGGCCATGGACGAGACAACGCGGCTGGCGCACCTGCGGCGCATCGATGCCGCGCGAGCGCGGACCACACTGGCGGACCTGCTGGCGGTCGGCTTCGAGCTTGAACAGGGCGGCTTCATCGGGCACTTTTCCGAGAAACGCATTACCGGCTACAAGCAGCTACTGAACGAGGTGCTGCAGCTCACCGAACAGGAATTCATTGTCGGCAAGGGCTTGATCCTGGCCGAGCTGGAACTGGAAGTCGAGCCGGAGCAGGTCCCGGCGCTGACGGCGGCCGACTTGCTGGCGATGATGGGCATCATGGCCGACACCTTGCGCAAGGAACTTGCCGAGGTGGAGCGCGACCTGGTCGAACTGCGCGATCCTCGCCAGCTGAAGACCTGGCTGCGCACGGCGAGTGTGCGCGAAGCTTGGTGAGCGCCAGCGCCGATGCGGCGCTGCGGAATTGCTACACTGTCGGACTTCGCCCGCCATTCTTGCCGCCTCATGAACTTCACCGCCGCTGACATCGCCCGCAACTTCGACCACGGCACCTTCGCACGCGGCGAGGACTATGCGCGCAGGGGCAAGGTCATCGCTGCAAGCTTCGTCTCCGACCGCGACATCGAAGGCAAGGTTTCCGGCAGCGGTGGCCAGATCTACTACCAGACGATCGGGCTCAAGCAGCTCAAGGCCGGCATCTACGTCGAGGGCGATTGCACCTGCCCGATGGACTACAACTGCAAGCACGTCGTGGCCGTGCTGCTGGCCAGCCTGGAACAACTGCGCCATGTCGCGCCTGGCGCGCTGGACCGGCGCGCCGAAGCCTGGCTCCAGCAGCTGGCAGCGGTGCAATCGCACATGCGGATCGCCGCGCCCGTGGATGCGGTCCCTGACCGGCAGTTCGCCGCCCTCCTGATGCCGGACCCGAACACCGGCGTACCCCGCCTGCACCTGATACGCCTGCGTTTTCACGCGGACGGCAATATCAAAGGCGCCGGCGTCGACAGCGACCTGCGGGGCTTGCTGGCGCCCCCGTCCCGGCTCGGGACAGAGGACGAGGAACTGGTACGGCAGCTGGCAAGCCTGCGCGCCGGCGCATACCAGCAGGAAGACGGCCTGGCCGGACCATTCGGCGCCCGCGTGCTGACCAGGCTGTGCGCGGCCGGGAGTCTGTGGTGGGCGGACTCGTTCGCCAAACTCAAACGCGGCGTCATGCACCTCTTGCAGCCTGGTCCCGTACGGCGGGCGCAGCTGGGCTGGCATGCGGACATTCCCGGCGAGGAAACCGTACGCCTGGGCTGGCGTTTCGATGGCGGTGCGGTGCTGTCCCATGTCCTGCCGGTCGAGCCGATGCATTACCTGCAGGGCGATATCCTGGGCGAATTGGCCGTGCCCGAAGCGCTCGCGTCCTTCAGTCCCGCCGGCCTGCTGTCGCTGGTGCGCCAGGCGCCCGCCTTGCAGCCGGAGCAGCGCGGCGAGATGGCGCGCCGGCTGGCGGCGCAGGGTCTGGATCGCGTGCTGCCGGCGCCGCAAGCCCTGGAGACGCGCCAGCGCGACGACATTGCGCCGGTGCCGCAATTGCTGCTCGACAGCGTCATGGTGGGGCGCGGAAAGCTGCAATGGCACGACTATGCGCTGCTGACCTTCGATTACGATGGCCTGCAGCCGGAAGGCGATGAGCCGGCCCTGAGCAGGATGAATGGCGATGCGGTCGAACTGGTGGTGCGCAACCTCAAGGCCGAAGCTGCGGCGCTGAAGGCCCTGGCCAAGTACGGCTTCGCGCCGGCGGGAGCGCATCCCGTGTTCGCCGATGCCGACGGCGCCTTGCTGCTGCCGGGTGAGGAGGCATGGGTAGCGTTCGCGCGCCAGTCGCTCGGCCGCCTGCAGGCCAAGGGCTGGCAGATCGAGTTCGGCGGCAATTATCGCTACGAGCTGGTCGAAGCCCAGGAGTGGTATGCCGAACTGAACGAGGAAGGGGAGGGAGCAGGCGACTGGTTCGCGCTCGAACTCGGGGTGCTGGTCGATGGCCGCCGCCATGCGCTGTTGCCGATGCTGGTGGAAATGATCCGCAAGGCGCCCCGCGAATTCGATGCCGCTACCCTGGCCGCGCGCGACGACGACAGCGCCCTGTTGATCGAGCTGCCCGATTCGACCAGGCTGGTGCTGCCCTGGGGCCGCGTCAAGCCGATCCTGCTCACCTTGGGCGAACTGTTCTCCGCCGAGCATCGCGGCGATGCGCTGCGCCTGCCGGTGCTGGACGCCGCCCGTCTCGCCGAACTGGAACGCGCCGCCCAGCTGCGCTGGATGGGCGGTGAGCGCCTGCGTGAACTGGGCAGCAGGATGGATGATTTCGCCGGCATCCGCCAGGTCGCCGCGCCCGCCGGCCTGCAGGCGACCTTGCGCCCCTACCAGCAGGCCGGATTGTCCTGGATGCAGTTCCTGCGAGAATACGGTTTCGGCGGCATCCTGGCCGACGACATGGGCTTGGGTAAAACCATCCAGACCCTGGCCCACATCCTGTGCGAAAAGGAAGCCGGCCGG
Source organism: Massilia phyllostachyos (assembly GCF_021044825.1). Lineage (GTDB taxonomy): Bacteria > Pseudomonadota > Gammaproteobacteria > Burkholderiales > Burkholderiaceae_D > Telluria > Telluria phyllostachyos. Next base: position 499,354 of record NZ_JAJNOC010000003.1, read on the forward strand.
CTCGATGCCCCGGCGCTGGTAGTGGCGCCGACCAGCCTGATGGGCAACTGGCAGGCCGAGGCGGCGCGCTTCGCGCCCGGCCTGAGGGTGCTGCTCCTGCACGGCAAGGACCGCGCCGCCTCCTTTGGCCAGGTTGCCGACGCCGACCTGGTGCTGACCACCTATCCGCTGCTGGGGCGCGACGAGGAGGCGCTGCGCGCGCAACGCTTCCACCTCTTGATCCTGGACGAGGCCCAATACATCAAGAACAGCCGCTCGCGCGCCGCGCAAGTCGCCTGCCTGCTGGAAGCCCGGCACCGCCTGTGCCTGACCGGCACGCCGGTGCAGAACCACTTGGGCGAGCTATGGTCGCAGTTCCATTTCCTGATGCCGGGACTGCTGGGGGACGACAAGGCATTCAACAAGCATTTCCGCAAGCCGATCGAGCAGCAGGGCGACAGCCTGCGCAAGGAGGGGCTGGTGCGCCGCATCCGGCCCTTCATGCTGCGGCGGACCAAGGACAAGGTGGCGACCGAGCTGCCGCCCAAGACCGAAATCGTGCTCCCGGTCGATTTCGCTCCCGCCCAGCGCGACCTGTACGAGACCGTGCGCCTGGCCATGGACCGCAAGGTGCGCGACGAGATCGACCGCAAGGGCCTGGCGCGCAGCCAGATCGTGATCCTCGACGCCCTCCTGAAGCTGCGCCAGGTCTGCTGCGACCCGCGCCTGCTCAAGCCGGCCAGGGACGCCGGATCGGCCAAGCTCGACGCACTGATGGATCTGCTGGAAACCTTGCTGAGCGAAGGCCGCAAGGTGCTGGTGTTTTCGCAGTTCACCAGCATGCTGGCCATCATCGAGGCGGAACTCGCGGCGCGCGCCGTCGATTTCGTGCTGCTGACCGGCGACACGGTCGATCGTCAGGCGCCGATCGCGGCGTTCCAGGAAGGCAGCGCCCAGGTATTCCTGATCAGTCTCAAGGCGGGCGGCGTGGGCCTGAACCTGACCGCGGCCGACACCGTCATCCATTACGACCCGTGGTGGAACCCCGCCAGCGAAAACCAGGCCACCGACCGCGCCTGGCGCATCGGCCAGGAACAGCCGGTATTCGTCTACAAGCTGCTGGCGCGGGGCACGCTGGAAGAGAAGATCCAGGACATGCAGCGCCGCAAGGGCGAGCTGGCGCATGCCGTGCTGGATGCGGGCGCCGCGTCTTCGCCGGCGATCGGCATGGAGGATCTGCAGGCGATCTTCGCCCCTTTGTCTGCCTGACGGTTCGTCAGGCGGCCGCGATCAGCTCCACCCGGTTGCCGAACGGATCCTCGATCCCCGCGCGGCGCCGCCCATAGACCTGCGCTTCCTCGCGCACCGCCACGCCGCGCTCACGCAGCAGCGCGCAATACTCATCGAACTCCTCGACCACGAAGGCCGGATGCGCCTTCTTGTTCGGCGCGAAGCCCTGTTCGGCGCCGATGTGCAGCTGGCTCGTCCCGAGCTGGAACCACACGCCGCCTGACGCGTTCAGCGGCGCCGGCTTCGGCACTTCCTGCAGGCCCAGCACGCCGCCATAGAAGGCGCGCGCGGCATCGTCGGCTCCCGGCGGGATGGCGACTTGCACGTGGTCGATATCGGCGATATGGGGCATGGCATTCTCCGCGGGCGGGTAGTGGTCGAGCCGGCATTATCGCACCGCTCTGGAACAGCGCCGGATTGCGTGATAGTGTTTGCGCCTTGCCACTTTGTTCATGAAGGAGCGCCCCATTGAAAAACCTCACTCTTCTCTTCGTCGGCCTGGCCGCAGCGAGCGCGCACGCGGCGGACGCCCCCACATTCGATCCCAAGCGCCTGTCCCAGGACGTGAAGGTACTGGCCTCGGACGAATTCGAGGGCCGCGGCCCGAACACCGCCGGTGAAACGAAAACCGTGGACTACCTGGTCCAGCAGTTCAAGGCGGCCGGCCTGCAGCCGGGCGGCGACCTCGCCAATGGCAAGCGCGCCTGGACCCAGGACGTGCCGCTGGGCCGCTTCGAGATCAAGGGGCCGGTCAGCCTGAAGCTGACCCAGGCCGGCAAGAGCCGCAGCCTGGTGCAGGGCGAGGACATGGCGGTGCGCGCCTCGATGAGCGGCATGAAGCAGGTGGCCTTCAAGAATGCGCCGCTGGTGTTCGTCGGCTACGGCGTCACCGCGCCGGAGCGCAAGTGGGATGACTTCAAGGGCATGGACCTGAAGGGCAAGCTGGCCGTGGTCTTGATCAACGACCCGGACTTCGAAACCGGCCAGGGTGAATTCGGCGGCAAGGCGATGACCTATTACGGCCGCTGGACCTACAAGTTCGAGGAGATGGCGCGGCGCGGGGCGCTGGGCACGATCATCGTGCACGAGACCGCGCCGGCGTCCTATGGCTGGGCGACGGTGAAGAATTCCAACACCAACGTGATGTACGACGTGGTGCGCAAGGAGCCGCTCAAGTCGCACGCGCCGATGGAAGCCTGGATCCAGCGCGACCTTGCCGCCGGCCTCTTCAAAGCAGCCGGGCTCGACTTCGAAGCGCTGAAAAAGCAGGCGCAAACGCGCGGCTTCAAGCCGGTCGAGCTCAAGGGCGTGACCCTGTCGGCCGAGTACGCGGTCGATGCCCAGGTCATCAAGTCGAAGAACGTGGTCGCGATCCGTCCGGGCAGCAAACAGCCGGGCCAGGTCGTGGTCTACAGCGGCCACTGGGACCACCTCGGCGTGGGCCTGCCGGATGCGAAGGGCGACAAGATCTATAACGGCGCGGTCGACAACGCCACCGGCATCGCCGCCATGCTGGAACTGGCGCGCGCCTATGGCAAGGCGCCGGCGCCGGCGCGCAGCGTCGTGTTCCTGGCGGTGACTGCGGAAGAAAAGGGCCTGCTCGGCTCGGAATACTATGCGTCGAACCCGCTGTATCCGCTGGCCTCGACCGTGGCGGTGATCAATATGGACGCGCTCAGCCCCTACGGCCCGGCGCACAACTTCACCATCTCGGGCAGCGCCAAGCTGGAACTGCTGGACCAGCTGGTCGACAAGGCCAAGGGCTGGAAGATGGTGTATTCGGCGGATCCGAAGCCGGAAGCGGGCTACTTCTTCCGCTCCGACCACTTCCCCTTCGCCAAGCGCGGCGTGCCGGCGATTTCCTTCGGCTCGGGCAGCGACTGGGCCGAGGGCGGGGTCAAGGCGGGCAAGGCATCGGAAGCGGCCTATACGGAGAAGAACTACCACCAGCCGTCGGACAGCTTCGATCCCAGCTGGCCCTTCACCGGCATGGCGCGCGACCTCGAGCTGCTATACGCACTGGGCAATGACCTGGCCAACTCGAACACGTGGCCGAACTGGGCGTCCGACTCGGAGTTCCGTGCGGCGCGCGACGGCTCGGCGTCGCTGCGCAAATAATGTAAAAGGGCGGGCAGCTCGCGCTGCCCGCCCGTTCGCGGAACCACGGCGTTTGCGCGCCGTGGATCAGGCCAGGATTACCAGCCCAGGTCTTTCAGCAGCGGCAGCGTCAGGTCCTTCGGCGGGTTCACATCCAGCGTCAGGTCGTTGTTGATGCTCGGTTCCATCAGCAGGTTCGGGGACGCCGACACGTCGAAGTGCGAAACCGAGGAACCTGACACCAGCGGGTTCGGCGTGTACAGCAGCGGACGACCGAACCTGTCGGCGCCGGCCTTGCGGTTCGGGTCGATGGCGAGCGAGGCAGTCACCTCGCCCGGCTGGCTGCGCGAACCATAGGGCTTGGCCGCAGCCACGGCTGACTTCAGCGTGGCGCCGTCTTCGCGGGTGATGCCGACCGACGGAATGCGGATCGAGGAATCGGCGCCGCCCGGTGCGAAGGAACCGCCCGCATTGTTGACCAGGACCACGCCCACGGCGCCCGCGTCCTGCGCATTCTTCACCTTCACAGCGAAGTTACAGCCGCCGCGGTCGATGATCGGCACCTTGCCTTTGGTCGCTGCGGCATTGGCCGCATTGAACGGCGAGCAGCCCGGGCCGGCTTCGCCGGCCTGGGTGGCGATGACCGCCAGGGCGCCGAGCTTGCCGTTGCTCGGCACGGCCGGACCGAACAGCGACGCGGTGTACGGCGCGGTCGCGATCTTGCCGGCAGGGCTGGCCGACTGCACCACCGGCTGCGGATTCAGCATGCTGGCGCCGGCGACGGTGTTCGGGCCGATCCAGGCCAGTTGCTCCGGATTGATCGCGGACGCTTTGCGCTCGGCATTGCTCATCTGCAGCCAGGTCTTCTTGGCCGTGTTGTCGTACATGAAGCGTTCCCAGATGCTCGGATAGCCGCCCGAACGCGCGCCGGTATTGTTGTTCACGCCGAGCACCGAGAAGCCCAGGCCGTGGCCCAGCTCGTGCAGCAGGGTGGCCGCGAAGTCGACTTCGTCGCCTTCGTTGCCGTCCAGGCCGAGGTAGAAAGGACTGCCGTCGAGGCAACCCGGCTGGCCGAGGCGGGCGTTGAACTGGGTCTTGATGTCGACATTGCCGTAGCCGGTGCCGTCGTCCGGCGTCTCTCCGGACAGGTTGAAGCCGAGCAGCTTGTTGGCGAGGGCCTGCGGGTAGATCGTCGGCAGCTGGCCGGTCTCGGTGAGGATCCAGGCGTTCCAGGCGCCGGCGCTGCCAAGGGTGGCGGAGGTCGCGGTGCAGGCCAGGTTTTCCCAGCCGGCCGAGACGGTGATCTCGACGTCGCTTTGCAGATTTTTTTCCCAGATATCGGCGACGTGGCGATACACGTTCCAGCGCTGTTCGCCGAGCGTGGTGCCCATATTGCCACCGACCGGCTTCACCGGGGTCTTGTCGTTGAAGCCGTAGCCTGGCGCATCGCGGCTGGTGATCGTGATCTTGGCGGCTTGCGCGCTCAGGCAGGTCAGGGCGACCGCGGCGGCAATCAGCGAACGCGCGACGGTGCGCGAAGTTGGTTTCATCTGCATGGTTACTCCGTGACGGCCTGGTTGGTATGGACGTGGCCCTTGGCCACCGCGTCGGCGCCGGCGCCGTGCGAGTCGAAGCACTGGCGCTCGATGCTGCCGTCGGTCTTGCGCACGGCGACCGAGGTGCTCATCGATTCATCGTTGAGGCGGAAACCGCGGATGCCGCTGCTGTGGGACTTGTTCAGGACAAAACCGGGCGTGGCCGTGCGCGCTACCGCGCTCCGGGCGGCGGGCGCCTGGGCCTTCAGCGCAGCCACTTCTTCAGCGGTCGGGGCGCGCAGCTTGCCGGTCTGGGCGTCCTTGACGACGGTCAGCGCCTCGGCCTGGGGGGCAGCGTCCTGATTTTCTTGCGCAAATGCGCTCTGGGCACCCAGGCCCAGCAGGGCCAGGGTGATGCCGGCGGCGCACAGCAGGCGCTGGCCGGAGTGGTGTTTCTGGGACATGGAATTCTCCTGAATTTGGGAAGGTGAAGCGTGATGCTGGTGCTTGCGGATGCGTGCCTCAGCCGCGCTTGCGGCGGCGAGCTGCGACCAGGCCCATGACGCCGGCGCCCAGGATCAGCATGCTCGACGGCTCAGGGATCTCGCTGATCGAGAGGCGGTCCAGGCCGATGTAGCTGGAAGTGTCTGCAGCACCCGTGTACTGCAGGGCAAAGCGGGCATTGCCGGTTGCCGCGCCCTTGTCGATGCGCGCCGTGTAGCGCATCCAGCCATCCGACGACACCGTCGTGGCCGCGGTCAACGCGAAGGCTGCGAGGTCGGTGCTGCCGTTACTGAATCCGAAGGCGATGTTGTCGGTGAATCCGGGATCGTCGGCCGCGCGCAGCCAGAACGACACGATGGCGCCTTCGGCCAGAGAGAATTCGGGGGTGATCAGCCAGTTGGAGATGGTCCCGCCTGCAGGCGCGTTGTAGTAATTCGCGGCGATATAGCTGTTGGGTGCACCGTCGAGCGAGCGGAAAATATTCTCGGCGCCCTGGTACCAGCCGGTGGTGCCGCCCGGGGTGCTGGCGTTGGTCATCACCCAGCCTTTGCCGTTGAGGGTGCTGACGTCGTCGAAACCTTCATTGAGAAGATGGCCGGCTTGGGCCGACACCATCATCCCCGACATGACCAGTGCAGCAAGTGCTTTTTTCATCATTGAATGCGCTCCAGAGAGTTGGACAGCGGGCAGCGCGCTTGTGGCGGCGACAGTCCCGAATAACGGCGGCGAGATAAGAAATTGCCGATAACGTCTGTTAGGCATTTAACGTGCCAGCTCCGTATGTATTTGATTTCGTTAAAGAATATTGATTTAGCTTAAGTCTTACTTAAGTAAGTGTAAGAATATTCGACAAAAACAGATATTTTCTTACAATTTGCACCATAAAAGTGCAGTATATCGAATGTTTTTAATGCAACATTTCTTCGGGATAATGATGGTGCAGTGCGGTTCGTACAATGGAGAAAAGGGTGAAAAGCCAAGGATGAAGCCAGTGCCTTGCACTGCATCATGATGGGGCGGCGTCGCGGCTGGGCAGGCGTCGGAAAACCTGACAGTGAGGAAGGCGATCGACGTCGAAGTTTCGGAGAAGCCAGCGTATGCAACTGCTGTTAGAATTTGTGATCTTCTTTCACGCCAAGGGCAGGAGTACCAAATCCTACGTTTTCTTGTCACTGCAGCGATACGCCGGCCGAGGCAGGCGGCGGCTGTCTCCCTGGTCCTGCTGGCAGCATTAGCCGGCGCGATGACGTATTCCGCGTTCCTGCTGGTCGGGGTGTTGGCCGACTACCTCGGCACGGGCCGGGTTGTCGCTGGCCTGCTGCTCGGAGCTGTCCTCGCAAGGTTCCCCTGGATCGGCCAGGGCAGGCTGCGCCTCGTCGGCCTGTTGCCCAAGCCTGTCCGCCGGCCACTCGTTGCCGGCATGTTCGCGCTGTGCATGGTGCACTTCCTGGCGCGCGGAGACTACGTGTCTGCGGCGTTCACGGGATTTGCGGCAGGCTTCATCGTGGTCATGCCGTGGCTGAGGCGCGCCGCGTTCGACCGGGTGACCTCGTCCATGTCCGCGTTCGGGCGCAACCCGTTCAAACGCGCACGCAGCGACGGCATGGTGATCGATGGAGAATTCAGGGAGAGGAAGGACTGACCATCGGTCGCGAGGAAAGCGACCTTGCAAAACAAAAACGCCAACCTGCATGGGTTGGCGTTTCGTTTGCTGCTGAATTCTTGGTGGCCCGGGGCGGAATCGAACCACCGACACAAGGATTTTCAATCCTCTGCTCTACCAACTGAGCTACCAGGCCAAGAGAGGCATGATTATAGCCAGCGTTTTTCATCCGCGCAAGCCCGAGGGTGTGAAAAAACGCCCATGGCTGCGTTGCCTCGCCTCGCCGTACTAGCGTACTGTCTTCGACTCGGCGCCTTGCCCTGGCCGCTTTTTAACACCCTCTAGAGTGTGGCGTGTCACAACGCCCGGGCACGCCATTGGCATCTCGCTATAATGTGTTTCATGACTACCACCACCGCCCAGCACCGCAGCGACGTCTGCATCGTCGGCAATGGCGCCATCGCCAAGACCGCCGCCCTCGGTTTCGCCCAGTCGGGGTACAGCGTCACCCTGCTGGTGCCGCCCGCGCGCCCGGCGCCGGAATCGGCCATGTCCTCGGCCGCGGAAAAACCGTGGGACGTGCGGGTGTACGCCCTGAACCACACCGCGCACGATCTGCTCGCCGGCCTGAAAGTCTGGGGCGCGCTCGACCTGGCGCGGGTGCAGGCGGTCGATGCGATGGACATCCATGGCGACGGCCAGCAGGGCGGCAACCTCGGTTTCGACGCCTTCGGCGCCCACGTCGGCACCCTGGCCTGGATCGTCGAGGACAGCAACCTGAACGGCGCGCTGGACGCGGCCCTGAAATTCGCGGCGAACGTGCAGATCGTGTCCGGCTGCGCGGTCGACCTCAGCTGCAGCGAAGCGGGCGCCGGCGTCACGCTGGAAAACGGGTCGAAAATCGCCTGCGAGCTGGTGGTCGGCGCCGACGGGCGCGAATCCTGGGTGCGCGGGCAGTGCGACATCGGGGTCGACTACCGCATGTATCACCAGCGCGCCATCGTCACCAATTTCGCCTGCGAGAAGCCGCACCACGGCGTCGCCCACCAGTGGTTCACCTGCGCCGACGGCATCGTCGCGCTGCTGCCGCTGCCGGGAAACCGGGTGTCGCTGGTCTGGTCGGCGCCGGAAACGCTGGCCGACACCCTGATGAACGAGTCGCTCGGCGAGCTGGCGATCCGCCTCGGCGCCTACGCCGACGAGAAGCTGGGCCCCTTGCGCCCGCTGCAGCCGGAAGCCGTCAAGGCGGTGCCGCTGGCGCTGGTGCGGCCGCACGCGCTGGTGGCGCCGCGGGTGGCGCTGGTGGGCGACGCCGCCCACGCCGTGCATCCGCTGGCCGGCCATGGCATGAACCTGGGCTTCGGCGACATCCACGACCTGTTGCAGGTGCTGCGCGAACGCGAAGACCGGCGCGGCATCGCCGACGAACGGGTGCTGGCGCGCTATGCCCGCAAGCGCAAGGAAGACGTGCTGCTCATGCAATGGGCGACCGACGGCCTGGAGCGGCTGTTCGGCGCCAACCTCGAGCCGGTACGCATGGTCCGCAATTTCGGATTAAACTTGCTCGATAAGTTGCCTATGGTTAAGCGTCGCCTGATGTCGCACGCGATGGGCAAGTAAAACCTCAAGGAATACACCATGTTGAAAACCAAAGTCGCCGTCCTGCTGGCGACGGGCCTGCTCGCATCCTGCGTCGAGGCGCAGAACACCGAAGCCACCATCAAGAAGGCGCTCGAGCCGAAACTCGGCGGCGCCAAGATCGAATCGGTGCGCGAAACGCCGTATGGCGGCCTGTACGAAGTGCGGGTCGCCGGCGACATCCTGTATACGGACAAGAAGGGCGACTACCTGTTCATCGGCCACGTCTACGACACCAAGACCTCGACCGACCTGACCCGCGCCCGCATCGACGAGATCAACAAGATCAAGTTCTCCGACCTGCCGCTGGAGATGGCCCTGAAGCAGGTCAAGGGCAACGGCAAGCGCACCATCGCCGTGTTCGAGGATCCGAACTGCGGCTACTGCAAGCGCCTGCGCCAGACCACGCTCAAGGAACTCGACAACGTCACCATCTACACCTTCATGTACAACATCCTGTCCGAGGATTCCTTCGTGAAGTCGAAGAACATCTGGTGCGCGCCGGACCGCGTGAAGGCCTGGGACGACTGGATGATCGACGGCAAGCTGCCACCGAACGCGCCGGCCGCCTGTGAAACGCCGAACGACCAGGTCGTCGCCCTCGGCCACAAACTCAAGATCCAGGGCACGCCGGCGATCTTCTTCACCGACGGTTCGCGCATTCCGGGCGCGGTGGATTTGAAGTCGCTGGAAGCCAAGCTGCAATCGTTGAAGTAATAACGTCGGGTGGGCGGGGAACCCGCCCACCCGACAAAAACAAAACCAGAACCAGGGGTAGTACATGGTGACCTTGAACATCAACGGGCGCGACCTGCAGGTCGACGCCGATCCTTCCACGCCCATCCTCTGGGCGCTGCGCGACAATCTCAACATGACCGGCACCAAGTTCGGCTGCGGCGCGGCCCTGTGCGGCGCCTGCACCGTGCACCTGGACGGCAACCCGATCCGCTCCTGCATCACGCCGATCGCGAGCGCGCAGGGCATGAAGATCACCACCATCGAGGCGATGGAAAACGACACCGTCGGCAAGGCGGTGCAGGACGCCTGGGTCAAGCACGACGTGCCGCAATGCGGCTACTGCCAGAGCGGCCAGGTGATGAGCGCCGTCGCCCTGCTGCGCACCAACAAGCGCCCGCTTGATGCCGACATCGACAATGCGATGAGCGGGAATATCTGCCGCTGCGGCACCTACCAACGGATCCGTGCGGCCATCAAGGATGCCGCCACGACCCTGGCATAAGGAGCCGCCATGTACATCGACTGGATCGACCGCGCGGCGCTGAGCCGCGCCATCGGCAGCGGCCTGTCGCGCCGCGGCTTCCTGAAAACCGGGGCGCTGGCCACCGGCGGCCTGGTGCTGGGCTTCGTCCTGCCGGGATCGAACCGCTTCGCCCTGGCGCAGGACGCCGGCAAGACCTACGCTCCCAACGCCTTCCTGCGCATCGCGCCCGACAACACCGTCACCGTGATCGTCAACCGGCTGGAATTCGGCCAGGGCGTGCACACGGCGCTGCCGATGCTGATCGCCGAGGAGCTCGACGCCGACTGGTTGCAGATGCGCGGCGAGCTGGCGCCGGCCGGTGAACCGTACAAGGACCCGGCCTTCGGCATCCAGATCACCGGCGGCTCGGGCAGCATCGCGCGCGGCTTTACCCAGTACCGCGAGATCGGCGCCCGTGCCCGCGCCATGCTGGTGGCGGCCGCCGCCGAGCAGTGGAAAGTCCAACCCGGCCAGTGCCGCACCGAGAAGGGCGTCGTCATCGGCCCGGCCGGCCAAAAGGCGAGCTATGGTGCGCTGGCGGAAGCCGCGATGAGGCAGCCCGTCCCGGCCACCGTCGTGCTCAAGGAGCCGAAGGCCTTCCGCTACATCGGCAAGCCGATGCGCCGCATCGATGCGCGCGCCAAGTCGAGCGGCCGCCAGCAGTTCGGCATCGATTTCACGCCGGAGAACGCGGTCACCGTGGTGGTGGCGCGGCCGCCGGTGTTCGGCGCGAAGGTGGCGAAGTTCGACGCCGCCGCGGCGCGCGCCGTGCAGGGCGTGCGCGCCGTGCTGGAAGTGGAGCTGGACCGCGGCGCCCGTGGCGTGGCCGTGTTCGCGAGCGGCTACTGGCCGGCCAGGCAGGGCCGCGACGCGCTGAACGCCGAGTGGAACACGAATGATCTCGAGAAGGTGAGCAGCGCGCAGCAGCTGGCGCGCTATCGCGAGCTGGCGCAGGCGCCCGGCGGCGCGGTCGCCCGCAAAGCCGACGTGTCGACGCTGGCCGGCGCGCCGCACCGCATCTCGGCCGTGTACGAGTTCCCCTATCTGGCGCATGCGCCGATGGAGCCGCTCAACTGCGTGGTCGAGCTGCAGGAGAACGGCTGCACCATCTGGGCCGGCACCCAGTTCCAGACCGTGGACCAGGGCGCGGCGGCGGCGCTGCTGGGCTTGAAACCCGAGCAGGTCACGATCAACACCATGATGGCGGGCGGCGGCTTCGGCCGGCGCGGCGTGCCGGCTTCCGACTGGGTCGGCGACGCCGTGCGCATCGCCAAGGCCTATAAAGCCGCCGGCCACACGGGTGCGGTCAAGGTGGTGTGGAGCCGCGAAGACGACATCCGCGGCGGCTACTACCGCCCGTCCTATGTGCACCGCGCCGACATCGGCATCGACGCCAAGGGCGACATCATCGCCTGGGACCACAAGGTGGTGGGCCAGTCGATCATGGCCGGCACCCTGTTCGAGGCCGGCATGGTCAAGGACGGCGTCGACGGCACCACGGTCGAAGGCCTGGGCGAACCGTACGCCGTGCCGCTGAACCTGAGCGTGGACAGCGTGAAGCAGAACGTGCCGGTGCTGTGGTGGCGCTCGGTCGGCTCGACCCACACCGCCTTCGTGATGGAGACCCTGATCGATGAGGCGGCCCATCTCGCCAAGGTCGATCCGGTCGCCTACCGCAAGACGCTGATGGGCGAGAAGCATGCGCGCCATCGCGCCGCGCTGGACCTCGCGGTGGCGAAGTCCGGCTACGGCAAGAAGGCGCTGCCGAAGGGACGCGCCTGGGGCGTGGCGGTGCACGAGTCCTTCGGCTCGGTGGTCGCCTATGTGGTCGAGGCCTCGGTGGTCGATGGCGTTCCGAAGCTGCACCGCGCGGTCGCCGGCGTGCACTGCAACCAGCCGGTGAACCCGCTGTCGATCGAGGCGCAGATCCAGGGCGCGGCGCTGATGGGATTGGGCATGACCCTGCCGGGCGCCGCGATCACGCTCAAGGACGGCGTGGTGGAGCAGCAGAACTTCGGCGACTACGTGGTGGCGCGCCACCACGAGATGCCGCAGGTCGAGGTGCACATCGTGCCGTCGAACGATCCGCCGACCGGCATCGGCGAGCCGGGCCTGCCGCCGCTGGCGCCGGCCTTTGCCAACGCCGTGTTCCGCCTGACTGGCAAGCGGCTGCGCAAGCTGCCGTTCGACCTGGCGTCGGCGTAAGCCATGACGGCCTTGACCGGCATCCTGTTGGCGGCCGGGCGGGGCCGGCGCTTCGATCCGCAGGGCGCGCGCAACAAGCTGCTGCAGGCGCTGCCGGGCGGCGACCTCGTGGTCGCGGCCAGCGCGCGCCATCTCCTCGCCTGCCTGCCGCGCGTGGTGGCGGTGGTGCCGCCGGATGACGGCGGGGTAGGCGACATCCTGCGCGGTCTCGGCTGCGAGGTCACGGTGTGTCCGGACGCCGACACCGGGATGGGCGCCTCGCTCGTGCACGCGGTGCGCCATGCATTGCCGGCCGCGGGCTGGGTGGTGGCGCTGGGCGACATGCCCTTCGTCGAGCACGCCACCCTGGCCGCCCTGCGCGACGCAGTCGTGGATGGGGCCGGCATCGCCGTGCCCGTCCATGAAGGCCGGCGCGGCAACCCGGTCGCGTTCGGCGCCTGTCACCGCGACGCGCTGCTGGAGACGACGGGCGACCAGGGCGCGCGCCGCCTGCTGCTGGCGCATCCCGTGACCGAGATCGCGGTGGCGGACCCCGGCATCCTGCGCGACATCGACCTGCCGTCCGACCTGGCTGTATGACATATGCATGTCAATGTTTCCAGGAGTGATCGAATCCGATTACACTAGGGAGTATTCCGGCCGCCTGTCCATACAACTATGAAAAAACCTTCCCAGCGCAAGCAAGCTTCGTCACCTGCCGTCCAGTACACCATCGTGCCCAAGGACCTGGCGGGCCACCTGTTCAACGTCACTGTCACGGTCGCGGCCCCGGACCCCGAGGGACAGGTCTTCGCACTGCCGGCATGGATCCCGGGCAGCTACATGATCCGCGAGTTCGCCCGCAACATCGTGCGCATCCGCGCCGAGAGCGCCGGGACGGACGTGGCGCTGACCAAGCTGGACAAGCATTCCTGGCGCGCGGCCAGGGTTTCCGGTCCACTCACCCTGCACTACGAGGTCTACGCCTGGGACCTGTCGGTGCGCGCCGCCCACCTCGACCAGACACACGGCTTCTTCAACGGCACCAGCGTGTTCCTGCGCGTGGTGGGCCAGGAAGCGCTGACGCAGCAGGTCGACATCCAGCGCCCGGGCGACCCGGCGGCCAAGACCTGGCGCGTCGCCACCGCGATGAAGGAACTGGGCGCCAAGCGCTACGGCTTCGGCACCTATGTGGCGGCCAACTACGACGAGCTGATCGACCACCCGGTCGAGATGGGCGACTTCGAACTGGCCACCTTCAAGTCGCACGGCATCCCGCACGACATCGTCATCACCGGCCGCGTGCCGAACCTCGACATGGCGCGCCTGCAGGCCGATCTGAAGGCCATCTGCGACACCCAGATCGCCTTCTTCGAGCCAACGACGAAGCGGGCGCCGATGGACCGCTACGTGTTCATGACGATGGCGGTCGGCGACGGCTACGGCGGCCTGGAGCACCGCGCCTCGACCGCGCTGATCGCCGCGCGCGCCGACCTGCCGAGCCTCGCCGCGCCCAAGACCGCCGAGCCGGGCGAGGGCTACCTGCGCTTCCTCGGCCTGTGCAGCCACGAGTACTTCCACACCTGGAACGTCAAGCGCATCAAGCCGGCCGTGTTCGCGCCCTACGACCTGCAGGTCGAGAACTACACGCCGCTCTTGTGGCTGTTCGAAGGTTTCACCAGTTACTACGATGACCTGATGCTGGTGCGCGCCGGGATCATCGGCGAGGCGACCTATTTCAAGCTGCTCGGTAAAACCATCGGCGGCGTGCTGCGCGGCAGCGGGCGCCTGAAGCAGAGCGTGGCCGATTCCAGCTTCGACGCCTGGAGCAAGTACTACCGCCAGGACGAGAATTCGCCGAACGCCATCATCAGCTACTACACCAAGGGCTCGCTGATCGGTCTCGCCTTCGACCTGACCATCCGCGCCAAGACCGGCGGCGCCAAGTCGCTCGACGACGTGATGCTGGCGCTGTGGGAACGCTTCGGCCGCGACTTCTACAAAGGCGCCGGCCGTGGCGTGACGGAAGCCGAAGTCGAGGCGATCTTCGACGAGGTCGCGGGCGCGCGCCTGCGCACGCAGTTCGACCGCTGGGTGCGCGGCACCGAAGACCTGCCGCTGGCCAAGCTGTACGCCGGCTTCGGCGTCAAGCTGGTCGACGAGCGCAAGGGCGGCAAGCCGTCGCTCGACGCCGGCATCGGCCGCGACCCGATCGGCGCCAAGCTGACCCAGGTCCACGAAGGCGGCGCCGCCCACCGCGCCGGCCTGTCGGCGCAGGACGTGCTGATCGCGATCGACGGCCTGCGCGTGAACGGCAATCCGGCCAATGTCGACAGCCTGCTGTGCCGCTACCGCGTCGGCGACAAGGTGAAAGTCCATGCCTTCCGCCGCGACGAGCTGATGGAGTTCGAGGTGACCCTGCAGGGTGACCGCGTGCCGGGCATCACCGTGTCGCAAGCAATCGCCGGCAAGAAGTCGACTTCGCTGAAACGTCCAAGCGCAGTGTAGTAGGGTGGACGGCTCCGCCGTCCGCGCGTCCAACTAAAATTTGCACCGAGGCTTACCTTGAAACATGCCCTGATCGCCGCCGTCCTTTCGCTGGCCGCAACGCCCACGTTCGCGCAACTCCCGGCCCCGCTGAAATCCGACGTCACCACCCGCGTCAACGGCATGTACCCCTGGCTCGACACCATCTACAAGGACCTCCACGCCCACCCCGAAATCGCCTTCCAGGAAGTCCGCACCGCCGGCAAGCTCGCCGCCGAAATGCGCAAGCTCGGCTTCGAGGTCACCGAAAAGGTCGGCAAGACCGGCATCGTCGCCGTCCTGAAGAACGGCGCCGGCCCCACGGTGCTGGTGCGCACCGAGATGGACGGCCTGCCGATGGAAGAAAAAACCGGCTTGCCCTACGCCAGCCGTGCCAAGGCGGTCAGCAACGGAAGCGAAAGCTTCGTCACCCACAGCTGCGGACACGACATCCACATGTCGAGCTGGCTCGGCGCCGCGCGTACGCTGGTGGAGATGAAAGCAAAGTGGAAAGGCACCCTGGTCTTCATCGCCCAGCCCGCCGAAGAGATCGTCTCCGGCGCCAAGGCCATGCTGGACGATGGCCTGTTCAAGCGCTTCCCGAAACCGGACTACGCCTTCGCCCTGCATTCCTGGCCGCTGGCCCACGGCACGGTCGGCTTCAACAACGGCCCGGTCTCGTCGAACTCGGATTCCATCGAGATCGTGTTCAAGGGCCGCGGCGGCCACGGCTCGGCGCCCGATAAATCGCTCGACCCGATCACGATCGCCGCGCGCTTCGTGGTCGACGTCCAGACCGTGGTCAGCCGCGAGAAGGACCCGAAGGAATTCGGCGTGGTCACCATCGGCGCCATCAACGGCGGCACGGTCGGCAACATCATCCCGGACAGCGTGCAGGTGCGCGGCACCATCCGCTCCTACAGCCCGGACGTGCGCGCCAAGCTGTTGGAGGGCGTGCGCCGCGTGGCCAACGCTTCCGCCGCGATGGCGGGCGCGCCGGCGCCGGACGTCCAGCTGGTCTCGGGCGGCGCGGCCATCGTCAACAGCGAGGCGCTGGTGAGCAAGACCGAAGCCGTCTTCAAGGACGCGTTCGGCGCCGCCAACGCCCAGCGCATGCCGGCGATGACGGCCAGCGAGGACTTCTCGCTGTTCGTCAACGAAGGCATTCCGTCGATGTTCTTCTTCACCGGCGTCTACGATCCGAAGGCGGTGCTTGATGCCGAACGCGAAGGCGGCAAGCCGATCGCCTTCAACCACTCGCCTTTCTACGCGCCGGTGCCGGAACCGTCGATCAAGACCGCCGCGCAGGCCATGAGCCTGGCAGTCTTGAACGTCCTCGGCCGCTGAGCTTCTAGTCCTGCGGCCCCGCGAGTGTCCGCAGCTGGAAGCGGTAGTCGCGGTCGAACAGGAAAGTCTCGGAAAAGGTCATCGCTCCGGTATTGTCCGCTACCAGCCCCTCGGGCCGGGGCAGCGGCCCGCTGCGCAGCATCGAGGCCAGCGCCACCCGTGAGGCGTCCGGGTCGCGCGAGCGCTGTACCCGCACGTCCTGCAACTGCCCCTCCTTGTCCACCGTGATGTTCACCACCACGATCGCCGGCAGCAGCGGCGGCAGGCGCCCGGTGAAGGTGCGCTCCGCATTGCGCTCGAGGATGTGGCGCGCGACGTGGGTTTTATAGGCGTCGAGCGTCAGGGATGGCGGCGGGACGGGAGCTGCCGTCGGTGTCGGTGGGCCGACGTGGATGTTGCTGCGTTCTTCGACCGGGACGGCGGGTGGGGGAGGGCTGGTGCAGCCGCCCAGGAAGGCCAGCAGGACCAGGAAGCGCAGGAGGATGTTCATGGCGGATGAATGAGCGTCGCGGGTTGACGCCTCGGGGGCGTTCAACTTCGACGCTTTAAGTCATCCGGAGTTCCGTTTCTTGTGTGGCTGCGGTGAGTGAGCGGCTTCGGTAGGGAAATTGGGTACCGGCCTTCGCCGGTACGACGGTCTTCGAGCCAACGAATTAGGAAGTCGGCCATGTGCCTACGCACGTCATCCCGGCGAAGGCCGGGATCCAATTCCGTCGTGCAGCCAATAACTCAAGCTTTAGCCAAACAACCGCGCCAATTCACCTCCTGGCTCCGGCGCCCGCATGAACGCCTCCCCGACCAGGAACGCATGCACATCCGCCTCGCGCATCCGCTTCACATCCCCCGGCCCCATGATCCCCGATTCGGTCACCACCAGCCGATCCTCCGGAATCCGATCCAGCAGCCCCAGCGTCGTATCCAGCGACACCTCGAACGTCCGCAGATTCCGGTTATTGATCCCGACAAGCGGCGTCTTGAGCTTCAGCGCCGCCGTCAGCTCCTCCCCGTCGTGCACCTCGACCAGCACGTCCATGCCCAGCTCCAGCGCACACGCTTCCAGCTCCGCCATCAGCCCATGGTCCAGCGCCGACACGATCAAGAGAATCGCATCCGCCCCCATCGCCCGCGCCTCGTACACCTGATAGGGATCGACGATGAAATCCTTGCGGATCACCGGCAGCGCACACGCCGCGCGCGCCTGGCGCAGGTAGTCCACCGAACCCTGGAAGAACTGCACATCGGTCAGCACGGAAAGGCAGGCCGCGCCGTGTTCGGCGTAGCTGCGGGCGATGGCGGCCGGCTGGAAGTCGGGGCGCAGCACGCCCTTCGACGGCGAGGCCTTCTTCACTTCCGCGATGATGCCGGCGTGGCCGGCGGCGATCTTGCTGCGCAGGCTGCGTTCGAAACCGCGGATCGCGGCGCGCGATTCGGCATCGCTCTCGACCTCGCGGCGCAGGCTGTACAGGTCGCGCGCCTTCTTGGCGGCGGCGACTTCGTCGGCCTTGACGGCCAGGATCTTGTTGAGGATATCGGACATGGAGGTTTCAGGTTGACTAAGCGTGGCCGCCGAGCTGGCGCGTGACGGTGACGAATTGCTCGAGCTTGGCCAGGGCCGCGCCGGATGCGATCGTAGCACGCGCCTTGGCCAAGCCTTCCTCGATCGAGGACGTCACCCCGGCCGCGTACAGGGCGGTGCCGGCATTCAGGGCCACGATGTCGCAGGCCGGACCCGGTTCGCCGCGCAGCGCTTCCAGCACGCGCTCCTTCGATTCGGCGGTGTTGGCCACCTTCAGGTTGCGGCTCGCGATCATCGACATGCCGAAGTCTTCCGGATGGATCTCGTACTCGCGGATCTCGCCGTTCACCAGCTCGCCGACCAGGGTGCCGGCGCCCAGGGACACCTCGTCCATATTGTCGCGCCCCCACACCACCATCGCATGCTGGGCGCCGAGGCGCTGCAGCACGCGCACCTGGATGCCGACCAGGTCGGGGTGGAACACGCCCATCAGGATGTTGGGCGCGCCGGCCGGGTTGGTCAGCGGGCCGAGGATGTTGAAGATGCTGCGCACGCCCAGTTCGCGGCGCACCGGCGCCACGTGCTTCATGGCCGCGTGGTGGTTCGGCGCGAACATGAAGCCGATGCCGGTCTGGGCGATCGACTGGGCGATCTGCTCGGGCTTCAGGTCGATCTGGGCGCCGAGCGATTCGATCAGGTCGGCGCTGCCGCTCGACGAGGACACGCTGCGCCCGCCGTGCTTGGCCACGCGCGCGCCGCTTGCCGCGGCCACGAACATCGAGGCGCTCGAGATGTTGAAGGTGTTGGCGCCGTCGCCGCCGGTGCCGACGATGTCGAGCAGGTGGGTGGTGTCGGCCATCGGCACCTTGGTCGAGAATTCGCGCATGACCTGGGCGGCGGCGGTGATCTCGCCGATGGTTTCCTTCTTCACGCGCAGGCCCATGGTCAACGCCGCGACCATGGTCGGCGACATCTCGCCCGACATGATCTGGCGGAACAGGTGCAGCATCTCGTCGTGGAAGATCTCGCGGTGTTCGATACAGCGCAGCAGGGCTTCTTGTGGGGTGATCGGCATGGCGGGTCCAGTATGTGAAAGTCGTTTGCGTAACGCTCGCTTATCGCTAGCTCATCGCTCGCTCCGCAGCCTTCGATCCGTCATTCCGGCGAAGGCCGGAATCCAAGTTCGTCGCATACCAGCTAGCTCGAGCGGTAGCAACTATTCACACAAAATTGGGTTCCGGCCTTCGCCGGAACGACGGTCTTTGGGCTGGCGGTGTACGTCAGCGCGTCAGGAAATTCTTGAACAAGGCATGGCCGTGCTCCGACAGGATCGACTCGGGATGGAACTGCACCCCTTCGATGTCGTACTCCTTGTGCCGCACGCCCATGATTTCCCCATCATCGGTCCACGCCGTCACTTCCAGGCAGTCCGGCAGCGACGCACGCTCGATCGCCAGCGAGTGATAGCGGATCACGGTGAAAGGACTCGGCAGCCCCTTGAACACGCCTTCGCCGGTATGCGCGATGAGCGAGGTCTTGCCGTGCATGACCTGCTTGGCGCGGATCACCTTGCCGCCGAAGGCTTCGCCGATCGCCTGGTGCCCCAGGCACACGCCGAGGATCGGCAGCTGGCCTTTCAGCTCGCGCAGGATGTCGAGCGAGATGCCGGCGTCCTTGGGCGCCTTCGGTCCCGGCGAGATGCAGATGCGTTCCGGCGCCAGCTTCTCGATCTCGTTCAGCGTGATCTCGTCGTTGCGCACGGTGTGGACAATCTCGCCCAGTTCGCCCAGGTACTGGACGATGTTGTAGGTGAAGGAATCGTAGTTGTCGATCATGAGCAGCATGTCAGAACTCCCCATCCAGGCCGTCTTGCACCTGTTCGGCCGCGCGCAGCACGGCGCGCGCCTTGTTTTCGGTTTCCTGCCATTCCATCTCCGGAATGGAGTCGGCGACGATGCCGGCCGCGGCCTGCACGTAGAGGTTGCCGTCCTTGATCACGCCGGTGCGGATCGCGATCGCCACGTCCATCTCGCCGCCGAACGACAGGTAGCCGCAGGCGCCGCCGTAGATGCCGCGCTTGCTCGGCTCGAGTTCGTCGATCACTTCCATCGCCCGCACCTTCGGCGCACCGGTCAGGGTGCCGGCCGGGAAGGTGGCGCGCAGCACGTCGAGGTTCGACATGCCGTCCTTGAGCTTGCCCTCGACGTTGGAGACGATGTGCTGCACGTGCGAGTACTTCTCGATGACCATGCGGTCGGTGACCTTCACGCTGCCGGTTTCCGCGATGCGGCCGATGTCGTTGCGCGCCAGGTCGATCAGCATCACGTGCTCGGCGATCTCCTTCGGATCGGCCAGCAGTTCGGCGGCCAGCTCGGCGTCGCGTTCCGGCGTCGCGCCGCGGGTGCGGGTGCCGGCGATCGGGCGCAGGGTGACCTTCTTGCCGCCCTCATTTCCAGCACCTTGCAGGGCCTCGTTGCGGACCAGGATCTCCGGCGAAGCGCCGACGATCTGCATGTCGCCGAAGTTGTAGTAGTACATGTAGGGCGATGGGTTCAGCGAGCGCAGCGAGCGGTACAGCGACAGCGGCGAATCCACGTAGGGCTTGCGGATGCGCTGGCCAATCTGCACCTGCATCAGGTCGCCGGCCATCACGTATTCGTGGGCCTTGGCCACCGCCTTCAGGTAGTCGTCCTTTGAAAATTCGCGCACGGCTTCGGTACGCACCGAGCTCGAGGTCACCGGCGCGTCGACGCTCCGGCGCAGCATCACGCGCAGTTCCTTCAGGCGCTGGCGCGCACGGCCATAGGCTTCCGGATGCGCCGGGTCGGCGTAGACGATCAGGTACAGCTTGCCCGACAGGTTGTCGATCACCGCCAGCTCTTCGGTCAGCATCAGCTGGATATCCGGCAGGCCGAGGGTGTCGGGCGGGCAGGAGTCTTGCAGCTTGCGCTCGATGTGGCGCACGGTGTCGTAGCCGAAGTAGCCGGCCAGGCCGCCGCAGAAGCGCGGCATGCCGGGACGCAGCGCGACCTTGAAGCGCGACTGGAACTGTTCGATGAATTCGAGCGGATTGCCCTCGAAGGTCTCGACGACTTCGCCGTTCTTCACGACTTCGAGCCGGGTGCCGCTCGAGCGGATCAGGGTCGTTGCAGGCAGGCCGATGAAGGAATAGCGTCCGAAGCGCTCGCCGCCGACCACCGACTCCAGCAGGAAGGTGTTCTTGCCGGTCTGCTGGGACTGGGCCAGCTTGAGGTAGAGCGTAAGCGGGGTTTCGAGATCGGCGAAGGCTTCCGCGATCAGGGGGATGCGGTTGTAGCCCTGGTTGGCCAGCGACTTGAATTCGAGTTCGGTCATGCTTTTCTCCAGACCGCCCAAGCGTGGGGAGGGCGGTGGTTCACTTCAAAAAACCTGCCGGACGAGTGCGACCGGCAGCAATCAACGCGGCTTAGTTAGCCCAGGATTGCCAGCGTCGCCACAGCCAGGCCTCAAGGGCGCCGGTCTGGTTGACAGTGTGTTTTTTAGTGAAAAACATGTATAGATGACTTATTTTGCGGTGTCGTTATGCGCAGATATCAGCACAGCTGCTTCGAGCAGCGAACCCACTATACCATCGGATTTGATTTCTTGTACAGGGCGTCCGTGGTTATAACCATATGGGACGGTGAGCACGAAACAGCCGGCCGCACGCGCGGCTTCCGCATCGTTGGACGAGTCGCCGATCGCCACAACGTGTGACGGCGCCAGGTCCAGCGCGGCGCAAGCGCCCAGCAGCGGCATCGGGTCCGGCTTCTTCTTCGCGAAGGAATCGCCGCCGAACACGCGCTCGAAATACGGCGCCAGGCCTTTCTGTTCCAGCAGCGGTTCGGCAAACGCGACCGGCTTGTTGGTGACGCACACCAAACGAAGGCCCGCATCGCGCATGGCCTGCAGGCCTTCGATCACGCCGGGGTAGAGCGTCGCGCGCTCGCCGTTGACGGCCAGGTAGTGGCGCTGGTAGCCCGCCAGCGCCTCGTCGAACACGGCATCGACGCGCGCCGCATCCCAGTCGAGCAGCAGCGCATCGCGCACCAGTTTTTCGGAGCCCTTGCCGACCAGCGGCTTGATGACGTCCTGCGTGATGGGCCCGAGGCCCAGGTCGGCGCGCATGCCGTTCAGGGCCGCCTCGAAGTCGGGCACCGTGTCGAGCATGGTGCCGTCCAGGTCGACGATGGCGGCCCGGATGCCTGCTGCGCCGGCCCGCATTACTGGCCGACCTTCGCCAGTTCGGCGCGCATCGCGTCGATCACGGCCTTGTAGTCCGGCTTGCCGAAGATGGCGGAACCCGCGACGAAGGTGTCGGCGCCCGCGGCGGCTGCGGCGGCGATGTTGTCCGCCTTGATGCCGCCGTCGACCTCCAGCATGATGTCGCGGCCCGATTCGTCGATCATGCGGCGCGCCTGCTCGATCTTCTTCAGCGCCTGCGGGATGAAGGACTGGCCGCCGAAGCCCGGGTTCACCGACATGATGAGGATCATGTCGATCTTGTCCATCACGTGTTCCAGGTAGTGCAGCGGGGTGTGCGGGTTGAACACCAGGCCGGCCTTGCAGCCGTGGTCGCGGATCAGCTGCAGCGAGCGGTCCACGTGCTCCGAGGCTTCCGGGTGGAAGGTGATGATGTTGGCGCCGGCCTTGGCGAAGTCCGGGATGATGCGGTCGACCGGCTTGACCATCAGGTGCACGTCGATCGGCACGTCCACGTGCGGACGGATCGCCTGGCACACCAGCGGGCCGATGGTGAGGTTCGGGACGTAGTGGTTGTCCATCACGTCGAAGTGGATGATGTCGGCGCCGGCGGCGACGACATTGCGCACTTCCTCGCCCAGGCGGGCGAAATCGGCGGACAGGATGCTGGGGGCGATGCGGTAGGTGGTCATGGTGGCGGTGCGGGTAAAAAGGAAGCCGCTATTTTACGCCGATGAGGAGCGAAGCCGCTGTGGTGAAGCGCCTTTCGACGGCGCTGCGCGGTATGATTGTCGTTTGCGCCACACGTGGCGTTTCAGACACTCTTATCGATCACGCAAGGAAACCCCATGGCCGCCTATGAATTCGCTGTCACCGTCAAGACCCAGTACCTGGCGGAACAGTCCAACCCCGAGCGCGACCAGTACGTGTTCAGCTACACCATCACGATCCGCAATACCGGCAGCGTCGCCGCCCAGCTGATCTCGCGCCACTGGGTCATCACCGACGCCAACAATCAGGTGCAGGAAGTACGCGGCCTCGGCGTCGTCGGCCACCAGCCGCTGCTGCAGCCGGGCCAGCAGTTCGAATACACCAGCGGCACCGAGAGCGCCACGCCGCAGGGCTCGATGTACGGCGAATACTTCTGCGTGGCCGAGGACGGCCACCGCTTCGAAGTGCCGATCCCCGAGTTCGTGCTGTCGCAGCCGGGCGCGCTGCACTGATTAGTCGTTATTCGTCGTTGTTGTCCTGGTCCTTGCGGCCTGCGAACATGGTCCACCAGACGATAAAGACCAGCAGGAACAGCGCCACCCCAGCTTCCACCATCAAGATCCACATACCGGTCCTCGCCTTATGTTTCCGACACGCCGCAGTGTAACCGCTTCGCTTCTCCTCGTCGCCTTTTTGACGGCCTGCTCGACCACGCCGCAGCAAGAGCCGGCCAAGCCGGCCGAACCGACGCGCATGCCGCCGCCGGTCGGGCCGGTCTATGTGCCGCCGCAGCCCACGCCGCCTCCGGCCCAGCCGACCCAGCCGCCCGCGCCGACACCCCTGATGACGCCGGTCGCCTTCAGCGACCTGCCCGGCTGGCAGCAGGACGACCTGCGCCAGGCCTGGCCGGCCTTTTTGCAATCCTGCCGCGGCCTCGCCGGCAAGGCCGACTGGAAAGCCGTGTGCGCCGCCGCGCGCGGCATCGATGCGGCCGATGCGGCGGCGGTGCGGACCTTCTTCGAAACCTGGTTCGTGCCGAACCTGATGCGCGCCGCCGACGGTGCGGACGCCGGCCTGATCACCGGCTACTACGAGGCGATGCTGTACGGTTCGCGCAGGCGCGGCGGCGCCAATCAGACGCCGCTGTACCGCGTGCCGGACGATATGCTGACCATCGACCTGGGCAGCGTCTATCCGCAGCTGAAAGGCATGCGCCTGCGTGGCCGCCTGGCCGGCAAGACCGTGGTCCCCTACAGCACCCGCGCCGAGATCGCGCGCGCGCCGATCGCGGGCAAGGAACTGCTGTGGGTGAACGATCCGGTGGAGGCCTTCTTCCTGGAGGTGCAGGGATCGGGCCGGGTGCAGCTGGATACGGGAGAGACCGTGCGTGTGGCCTATGCCGACCAGAACGGCCATCCGTACAAGGCCATCGGCCGCTGGCTGGTGGACCAGGGCTACCTGACGTCGGCGGAGGCGACCGCGCAGGGCATCCGCGCCTGGATCGTCGCAAACCCCGGGCGCCGCCAGGAGCTGTTCAACGTGAACCCGAGCTATATCTTCTTCCGCGAAGAGAAGCTGCCCGATCCTTCGCTGGGTCCCAAGGGCGCGCTCGGCGTACCGCTCACGCCTGGACGCTCGGTGGCGATCGACCCCAGCTTCGTGCCGCTCGGCGCGCCGCTGTTCCTGGCCACCACCGAAGCGGCCAGCGATGTGCCGATGCAGCGCCTGATGATGGCGCAGGACACCGGCGGCGCGATCCGCGGCGCGGTGCGGGCCGATTTCTTCTACGGCTTCGGCCCGGACGCGGTGGACCGCGCCGGAAAGATGAAGCAGCGCGGCCAGGTCTGGGTCCTGATGCCCAAGCCGGCCTCGCGCTAGTGCGCCGCTACACCGAAGTTCCTGAAGCCCTCTCAGTCCTTTGCATGGCGCAGGCGGGTGCCGAAGACGCTCGCTGCCGCCAGCATGACTGCGCCGGCCGCGATGCCGCCTAATCCCGCGCGCACGCCGAAACCCTCGCCAAGCGCCCCCGCCAGCAGCGCGCCCAGCGGCGCCGCGGCCACCGTCAGCGCACGCATGGTCGCCACCATGCGGCCCAGCACCGCGTCCGGCGTCACCCGCTGGCGCAGCGCGATGTAGGGCACGAAGAACAGCGTGGCGCCGCAATCGATCCAGAACACCACCATCGCATAGGCGGCCAGGGTCCAGCCCGCGCTGCCGAACAGGGCGGCCGGAATGGCCGGCACCAGCGCGAAGCCGAGCGCCGACACGCACAGGCCGATCAGGATCCCGCCGCCGGTGCCGAAGCGTTTTGATAAAGGCTTGACCAGCAGCGAGGCCGCCAGCACGCCCAGGCCGCCGAGCATATTGGCCATCCCCATGGTCCCCGCCGTCATGCCGAGCACGCGGGTGGCGAAAATCACGTGCAGGGCGGTGTAACCGTAGAACAGCAGGTGCCAGCAGGCCGAGACCCAGGCCAGGGTGCGCAGCAGCGGCTGGCGCCACACGAAGGCGAGTCCTTCCTGGATGTCGCGCAGCGGATGCGCGTTCGACGGTGGCGGCTGCGGTTCGCGCTTCCGGATGCGGCGCAGGTTCAGCAGCGAGACGATGAAGCCGGCCACGTTGCACAGGATGGCGAGCGGGGCGCCCAGCAGCTGCACCAGGCCGCCCGCCATGCCGGGGCCGAGCACCCGCGCCGCCGATTCGGTCGCCGCGAACTTCGACTGCGCATCGACCAGGCCGTCGCGCCCGACCAGGAAGGTGAGGAAGACCTGCTCGGCGCTGCCGCCCACCACGTGGCCGGCGCCGATCACGAAGCCCACCGCGTAGAGCCAGTGTACCGACAGCACGTCGAGCCACCAGGCCAGCGGCACCGTGAGCAGGGCGGTGGCGACCATGGCGTCGCTGCACATCATGATCGGCAGGCGGCGCATGCGGTCCAGCAGCACGCCGGAGGGCAGGCCGAACAGCAGGAAGGGCAGCGATTCGAATGCGGCCAGGGTGCCCATCTGGGCCGGCGAGGCGTGCAGCATCAGCACGGCGCAGATCGGCAGGGCCAGCAGGGTGATCTGGGCGCCGAAATGGGCCAGGATGCTGCTGAACCAGAAGCGGCGGAAGTCCGAATCGATGATGATCTCACGCAAGATAGTGCGGAACCGGACATCATACCTGTGTTCGGCGTGCTGCGAGACGCTACAATTCCCCTGATCCATCCACATAAAGAAGGGGACAGCACCATGGACTACACCGATCTGCTGATCGAGCAACACGGCAAGGTCGCCGTGATCCGCCTGAACCGCCCGAAGGCGATGAATGCGCTGAACGACAATATGATGAACGAGCTGGGCCAGGCCCTGCATGCCTTCGACGCCGACCCGGGCGTGAACGTCATCATCCTGACCGGCAGCGACAAGGCCTTCGCAGCCGGCGCCGACATCGCGGCCATGGCCAACTATACGTATAGCGTGGACACCTACCCGGGCAACTACATCGGCCGCAACTGGGAGCACATCCTGAACATCCGCAAGCCGGTGATCGGCGTGGTGGCCGGCTACTGCCTGGGCGGCGGCTGCGAGCTGGCGATGATGTGCGACTTCCTGGTCGCCGCCGACAGCGCCAAGTTCGGCCAGCCGGAAATCAAGGTCGGCGTCACCCCGGGCGCCGGCGGCACCCAGCGCCTGCCGCGCGCGATCTCGAAATCGAAGGCGATGGACATGCTGCTGACCACCCGCATGATCGACGCCGCGGAAGCCGAGCGTACCGGGCTGGTCTCGCGCATCTATCCGGCCGAATCGGTCATGGAAGAGGCGCTCAAGATCGCCCAGGGCATCGCCGAGATGCCGGTGTCGGTCGCCATGCAGATCAAGGATTGCGTCAACCAGGCCTACCAGATGCCGCTGAACGAAGGCGTGCGCTACGAGCGCCGCTACTTCCACGCCGGCTTCGGCACCCCGGCGCAGAAGGAGGGCATGGCGGCCTTCCTCGAGAAGCGCAAGCCGAACTTCGAAGGCATGTAAATGAAAGCGGCGCTGCGGCGGGGCGCGGCGGTTGTCGTCATCGCCGCCGTCGCGGTCTATGGCTGCAGCACGCTGCCGCCGCTGGGGCAGCGCAGCGCCGGCGTGGCGCTGGAACGGACCGAGTCCACGCCGCTCGGGCAGGCGGTGGCGCCGCTGGCGGCCGCGAATCCGGGGCGCTCGGGCGTGCATCCGCTGGTCGACGGCCGCGACGCTTTTGCGGCGCGCGTGCTGCTGGCCCACAGCGCCGAACGGAGCCTCGACGTCCAGTATTACATCTGGCGCGACGACCTGACCGGCACCCTGATGCTGGATGTGCTGCGCAGCGCCGCCGAACGCGGCGTGCGGGTGCGCCTGCTGCTGGACGATAACAATACCGGCGGCCTGGACCCGGTGCTGGCCGCCCTCGACCGCCACCCGAACGTCGAGGTGCGCCTCTTCAATCCCTTCCGCATGCGGCGCTGGCGCGGGCTCGGCTACCTCACCGATTTCGGCCGCCTGAACCGGCGCATGCACAATAAATCCTTCACCGCCGACAACCAGGCCACCATCATCGGCGGCCGCAACATCGGCAACGAATACTTCGACGCCAGCGGCGACATGCTGTTCGTCGACCTCGATGTGCTGGCCGTGGGGCCGGTGGTGCGTGACGTATCGAAGGACTTCGACAACTACTGGAACAGCGCGTCCGCCTATCCCGTCAACACCCTGGTCGACGCAGGCGATGCCGAGCCTGCGGCGGCGCTGGCCGAGCGCGCCGCCGCCTACCGCGTGCAGGACGAAGCGCAGCGCTACCTGGAGGCGATTGTCAACTCGCCCTTTGTCGAGCAATTGGTGCGGCAGCAGTTGCCGCTGGAATGGAGCGTCACGCGCCTGGTCAGCGATCCGCCGGACAAGGTGCTGGGACAGGCCGAACCGGATGAGCGGATGGCGGTCGGCCTGCGCAAGTTGCTGGGCGAGCCGAAGCAGTCGGTCGACCTGGTCTCTCCCTATTTCGTGCCCAGCAAGGAAGCGGCGCAGGCACTGGAGGATCTGGCGCGCAGCGGCGTCAAGGTGCGGGTGCTGACCAATTCGCTGGAGGCGACCGACGTCGCCGCCGTGCATGCGGGTTACGCCAAGTGGCGGCGCGAACTGATCGAGGCCGGCGTCTCCTTGTATGAGCTGCGCCGCAGCTGGGGGGCGGCGCTGCCGGAGACGGGGAGGGGACGCTTCGGGAGCTCCGCCTCCAGCCTGCATGCGAAAACCTTCGGCGTGGACGGCCGCACCGTGTTCATCGGCTCCTTCAATATGGACCGGCGCTCGATCGACCTGAATACGGAGATGGGATTCGTGATCGACAGCCCGGCAATGGCGGCGCAGCTGAGCAAGACGCTGCGGGAGAGCATGCCGGAACGGGCGTATGAGGTTCGCGTGGACGGGCAGGGCAAGCTGTATTGGCTCGAGCGCACGGACGGGAAGCTACTGCGCCACGACCAGGAGCCGGGCACGACTTTCTGGCAGCGCGCCGGGGTGCAGGTGCTGTCGATCCTGCCGATCGACTGGCTGTTGTGAGTTCACGTGGCCCTTGCGGGACCTCGGGCGCTTTGCTATAGTTCTGCTCCTCCGACGCCGGCGCAGCTTCTTGAAGCAGCGAAGCGAAGGAAAAGAAGGGGTTGACGATAAACGCAAAACACCGCATAATCTCGCTTCTCTGCTGCTGACGAACACAACGCTTCGCACGGTGCAGCAAGGTAGTACAGAATACCGATCTTTAACAATCAACAGTCGATAAGTGTGGGCGTTTGATGAGGGTGCCAGCTGACTAGTTCAGCTGATTACTTAAATTATCAAATGTTCGCACAAAGTATTAAACGTAAATCTTCGAAAGAAGGTTTCGTCAGTATTTTGAGTGAGCGACTCCGCTAGCGATAGCGGATGACTCGAAAGAGTCAACAAACAGAGATTGAACTGAAGAGTTTGATCCTGGCTCAGATTGAACGCTGGCGGCATGCTTTACACA
>NZ_JAJNOC010000004.1 GCF_021044825.1 Massilia phyllostachyos
AGGGTAATGATCTCGGCGCCGTGCGAACGACCCATCGCCGTGCAACCGATACGCATCTACCCAGCGTCGAATCGTGAACGCAGGGATGCCGACCTCCGCGGACAGCCGGTGATATCCAATCTGTCCATCCAGATACCGTTTGATGACCTTGAGCTTGCTCTTCTCTGTGTACTTAACCATCTACCCCTCGAAAGTGGACAATTTACTGTCCAACTTTCGTGTGGCAGTTCAAGGCCGGAACCCAAGTTCGTCCCGAACCGCTATCGCATCCTTCCCCCCCCAGCTACTTCCTCTTCTCCGCCAGCCTCCTCAACGCCGCCACCAGCCCCTTGTTCTGGCTGGTCTCCTCCAGCGACTCCGCCAGCTCCTCGAAAGCCTGCACCGCCGTCGGCGGCAGCTCGAGCGTGCGCATTTCCGGCCTGGCGGGCATGGCGCGCGCCACCTGCACCTTGAGGCGAATCGATTCCACCGGCCAGCCCTTGGCGTTCAGCGCCGACTGCAGCTTGGGCACCATCTGCTTCATGCGCGCCGCCACGGCCGAGCTCGGCACGGCGAGCACCAGGGTGCCTTCGTGGAAGGCGATCACGTCGGTATTCCCGGCCAGCAGGGGCAGGATGGCGGCGCAGTCCGACTGCAGGCGCGCCATGCGCATGGCGGCCGGCAGCAGGCTGGCCATGCGGTCGTTGGCGCGCAAAAAGTCGGTGGCGACGATCGACGTTTGCCGGTTCTTGGTACCGTAGATATGCACGTGGAGGCGATGAGCGAAGAGGGCAGGAACAGGAGGGAACATACCACAGCACAGGACATTTGCAATGGCATGGTGATAACGCAAGACAGGTTCGCGCCAGGCTCATCCCGCATCAAACTTGCCTCGCCTTAACATTATTCCTACAATTGTCGGAATCGATGGCGCGTTGCTGTCGCCTGCGACCACGCCCCATGCTGTTCTCATCGATCGTTTTCCTGTTCTTTTTCCTGCCCAGCTTCCTGGCCCTGTACTACCTGCTGCCGTGGAAGAACGCGGTGCTGCTGCTGGGCAGCCTGGTGTTCTACGCCTGGGGCGAGCCGCGCTTCGTGCCGCTGCTGCTGCTGTCGGCCGTGATCAACTACGGCGCCGGCATGGCGATCGCGCGCGACCGCGCCCGCGGCAAAGGCTGGCTGGCGCTGGGCGTGGGCGCGAATCTCGCCATGCTGGCCTGGTTCAAGTACGCCGGCTTCCTGGCGCAGGCCATCAACAGCGCGCTGGCGGCCGGCATCCCGGTGCCGCACATCACGCTCCCGCTCGGAATTTCCTTCTTTACCTTCCAGGGCATTTCCTACCTTATCGATGTGTACCGCGGCGACGTCGCGGCCCAGCCGAGCTTTTTCAAGTTCGCCACCTATAAAGCCCTGTTCCCGCAGCTGATCGCCGGCCCGATCGTGCGCTACCGCCAGATCGCCGGCGAGATGGGCGAACGGGTGCTGGGCAACGAGCGCCTGCTGGCCGGTTTCCGGATCTTCGCCATCGGCCTGGCGCAGAAGGTCCTGATCGCCAACACCCTGGCGTTGCCCGCCGACCGCCTGTTCGGCGCCGACCATGGCGAGCTGTCGGTGCTGACCGCCTGGCTCGGCCTGCTGTGCTACACCCTGCAGATCTACTACGATTTCTGCGGCTACTCGAACATGGCGATCGGCCTCGGCCACATGCTGGGCTTCAGCTTCCCGCCCAACTTCGACCGCCCGTACTCGGCGCGCTCGGTGACCGAGTTCTGGCAGCGCTGGCACATCAGCCTGTCGTCCTGGTTCCGCGACTACCTCTACATTCCGCTGGGCGGCAACCGCCGCGGCCCGCTGCGCACCTACTTCAATCTCGGCCTGGTGTTCCTGCTGTGCGGCCTGTGGCATGGCGCTGCCTGGACCTTCGTCCTGTGGGGCATCTGGCACGGCGCCTGGCTGATCGTCGAGCGCATGGGCGTGCGCGGCCTGCTCGAGCGCCTGCCGAGGGTGGCGGCCCAGGCCTGGACCCTGTTCCTGGTCATGCTCGGCTGGGTCTGGTTCCGCGCGGCCGACCTGGATGCGGCGCTCGGCTATTTCGGCGCGCTGGCGGGCAGGGCGGCCAACCCCGGCGGCCATCCCTGGCAGGCCGAGATCGGCCTCCTCGAGCTGGTCACGCTCGGCGTCGGCCTGGCGCTCGCGCTGCTGCCGACCGGGCGCGCGCCCGGCGTGCCGGCGCCGCGCGCGCCGGGACGCTGGGCCGGCCTGCCGCTGGCCCTGGCCTGCGTCGCCCTGTGCGCCTGCAGCCTGGCCAGCGGCACCTATAATCCCTTCCTCTATTACCGGTTCTGAGCATGGGCGTGATCCGACAAACCGCCGGCGCCCTGCGCGCCCACGCCGCCAAGCTGGTCCTGACCGGCTTCCTGGCCCTGCCGATGGCGGCCGCCGTGCTGTGGCCGGTCGACCCCAGCGTCGAGCGGCGAGAGTTGGCGCCGGCCGCGGGCAGGCCGCAGAACATCGAGGAAGCGCTGGCCTGGCCGGCCAAGGCCGAAGCCTGGGTGAACGATCACTTCGGCTGGCGGCCGCAGATGGTCACGGGCTTCGCGCGCCTGCGCTATGCGCTGTTCGAGCGCTTCCCGACCACCCGCATCGTCGCCGGCAGCGACGACCGCCTGTTCCTGGTCGCCCACGACGCGCAAGGCGAACGCTACAAGGCGCTGGTCGCCTGCGGCTGGCAGTTCGACCGCCGCGCGCGCGTGCTGAACGACCTGAATCGTTTCGAGCGCACCATGCGCGCACGCGGGATTCCGGGCAAGCTGCTGGTGGTGCCGTCGGCGCCGGCGGTGTACCGCGAGCAGATGCCGGCCTGGGCCGCCGAACGCTGCGATCCGGACAAGGTGCCCATGGCCGGCCTGTTGAAGGCGCCGGAACTGTCGCCCGCGGCACGGTCGCTGGTCTATTTCCCCTTGCATGAGATGCGCGCCATGCGCGAGCGCGTCACGCTGTTCCCGAAGAACTTCTTCCACTGGGGGAATGCCGGCGCCGGCGCGGTGGCGGCGCTGGCCGAGCAGCATTTCTGGCGCCGCGGCCTGGAGACCGGCACGCCGATCAACCTGGTGGCGCGCGACACGCCGTCCGACGTCGGCTTCATGTTCCCCGGGATCGAGCGCAACGCCATGGTCGAGCACGCGGATTTCGCGGGCAGCACCATCACCCCCTGCTATGGCCCCGACTGCTTCCCCGAGATCAAGCCGATCATGGACAAGCTCTACCTGATCGGGCGCTACGTCAACAGCGCGCCCGGCCTGGGCCCGCGCCTGGTGCTGGTGACCGATTCCTTCGGCTACAACGCCCTGCCGATGTTCGCGCGCTACCACCGCGAGGTGGTGCTGGTCGGGACCAATGCGCTGGAAAGCCTGTCGCAGGGCGAGCTGGCGCGCCTGCGCGCCCTGCTGTTCGTGCCGGGGAGCGATGACGAGGTCCTCTTCCTTTATCATGACGCCACCGTGCTGGCGAACCGGATCGACATCGATTTCAATATGTTATTTCCAGAGGGCAAATAAATTATTGCCTATCGATCATGGTCTGGTCTTGTGATCCTTGCTATTGGCCCCAAGTGTGGCCGGATCGCATGATAAAATCAGTAGCTTTTTGCCATAGGCGGTCTTCGGCGGGTCGTACAGACGATCCAGCCCGGGCTCTTTTCGCGGCGTTGCAGCACCTTTTATCCAGAAATTAAGCATGTCATTCCTGACCCAGATTTTCGGCAGCCGTAACCAGCGACTGCTCAAGCAATACCAAAAGACCGTGCGTCAGATCAACGCGCTCGAGCCGCAGATGGAAAAGCTGTCGGACGCCGAACTCCAGGCCAAGACGCCGGAATTCAAGGAGCGCCTGGCGAACGGCCAGACCCTGGACGACATCCTGCCGGAAGCCTTCGCGGTCTGCCGTGAAGCGGCCAAGCGCGTGCTGCGCATGCGCCACTTCGACGTCCAGCTGATCGGCGGCATGGTCCTGCACCAGGGCAAGATTGCGGAGATGGGCACCGGGGAGGGCAAGACCCTGATGGCGACCCTGCCGGTCTACCTGAACGGCCTGTCCGGCAAGGGCGTGCACGTCATCACCGTCAACGACTACCTGGCCCAGCGCGATGCGGACCAGATGGGCCGCCTGTACGCCTGGCTGGGCCTCACCACCGGCGTCAACCTCTCGCAGCTCGACCACGACAGCAAGCAGACCGCCTACGCCTCGGACATCACCTACGGCACCAACAACGAATTCGGCTTCGACTACCTGCGCGACAATATGGTCTACGACGCGCGCGAGCGCGTGCAGCGCGGCCTGAATTTCTCGGTGGTCGACGAGGTCGACTCGATCCTGATCGACGAAGCGCGTACCCCGCTGATCATCTCCGGCCAGGCTGAGAACCACACCGACCTGTACTACAAGATCAATGAAGTCCCGCCACAGCTGACCCTGCAGATCGGCGAAGAAACCCCGGACGGCAAGGGCAAGATCGAAGTCCCGGGCGACTACACCAAGGACGAGAAGGCGCACACCGTCCTGTTGACCGAGGCCGGCCACGAGAAGGCCGAAGCCATCCTGACGAAGATGGGCCTGCTGCCGGAAGGCGCTTCGCTCTACGACGCCGCCAACATCACCCTGATCCACCACCTGTACGCGGCGCTGCGCGCCCACGTCCTGTACCACAAGGACCAGCACTACGTGGTGCAGAACGGCGAAGTCGTGATCGTCGACGAATTCACCGGCCGCCTGATGACGGGCCGCCGCTGGTCGGACGGCCTGCACCAGGCCGTGGAAGCCAAGGAAGCCGTGCGCATCCAGAACGAGAACCAGACCCTGGCCTCGATCACCTTCCAGAACTACTTCCGCATGTATTCCAAGCTGGCCGGCATGACCGGTACGGCGGACACCGAAGCCTACGAATTCCAGGAGATCTACGGCCTGGAAACCGTGGTCGTCCCGCCGAACAAGCCGTCGCAGCGCAAGGACCGCCAGGACCAGGTGTACAAGTCGGCCGAAGAGAAGTACAACGCGATGCTGAACGACATCCGCGACTGCTACGAGCGCGGCCAGCCGGTGCTCGTGGGTACGACCTCGATCGAGAACTCGGAACTGCTGTCGAGCATCCTGAACAAGGCGAACCTGCCGCACAATGTCCTGAACGCGAAGCAGCACGCACGCGAGGCGGAAATCATCGCCCAGGCTGGCCGTCCGAAGATGATCACCATCGCCACCAATATGGCGGGCCGCGGTACCGACATCGTCCTGGGCGGCAATGTCGAGAAGCAGATCCAGCTGATCGAAGCCAATCCGGAACTGCTTGAGGCCGACAAGGCCGCGCAGGCCAAGACCCTGCGCGACGAATGGCAGTCGCTGCACGACCACGTGGTGAACGCCGGCGGCCTGCACATCATCGGCACCGAGCGCCACGAATCGCGCCGCGTCGACAACCAGCTGCGCGGCCGTTCGGGCCGCCAGGGCGACCCGGGTTCCTCGCGCTTCTACCTGTGCCTGGACGACCCGCTGCTGCGCATCTTCGCGGGCGACCG
The DNA here is from genome assembly GCF_021044825.1 of Massilia phyllostachyos. Classification (GTDB taxonomy): domain Bacteria; phylum Pseudomonadota; class Gammaproteobacteria; order Burkholderiales; family Burkholderiaceae_D; genus Telluria; species Telluria phyllostachyos. The sequence continues at coordinate 5,547 of NZ_JAJNOC010000004.1, forward strand.
CGTGCGCGCCATCATGGAGCGCCTCAAGATGCCGGAAGGCGAGCCGATCGAAGCGGGCATCGTGACCCGTTCCATCGAGACCGCCCAGCGCAAGGTCGAGGCCCGCAACTTCGACATCCGCAAGCAGCTGCTGGAATACGACGACGTCGCCAACGACCAGCGCAAGGTGATCTACACCCAGCGTAACGAGCTGCTCGAGTCGACCGACATGACCGACCTGATCGTGTCGCTGCGCAGCGGCGTGTTCACCGACCTGGTGCGCCAGCACGTGCCGGCCGAATCGGTCGAGGAGCAGTGGGATATCCCGACGCTGGAATCGGTGCTGGCTGCCGAGTGGAACCTGAACGTGCCGCTGCAGCAGATGCTGAAGGACGATTCGAACCTGAATGACGACGACATCCTGGAAGCGGTGCTGAAGGCAGCCGAGACTTCGTACGACAGCAAGGTGTCGGTGGTCGGCAAGGAATCCTTCGGCGGCTTCGAACGCAACGTCATGCTGCAGAGCGTCGACACCCACTGGCGCGAACACCTGGCCGCCCTCGACCACCTGCGCCAGGGCATCCACCTGCGCGGCTACGCGCAGAAGAACCCGAAGCAGGAGTACAAGCGCGAAGCCTTCGAGCTGTTCAGCAATATGCTGGACATGATCAAGAACGAAGTGATCCGCACCGTCATGACGGTCCGCATCCAGACCCGCGAGGAAGTCGAGGCGGCGGAAGCGGCGATGGCGGCGCAGCAGGCGCATCTGGAAAACATCAACTACCAGCACGCCGACTTCAACCCGTCGGCGGCGCCGGAAGAACTGCTCAACCCGAACCCGGTGCGCAGCGATGCGGCGGGGGTGGCGGCGGAAGACCACAGCACCTATATGGGTGTGAAGGTCGGGCGTAACGATCCGTGCCCTTGTGGGAGTGGGAAGAAGTTCAAGCAGTGCCATGGCAAGCTGGCGTAAGCTGCTTTAAGGGCATCAATGAAAAACGGCCGGACGAGATGTCTGGCCGTTTTTTTATGTCTGCGATGACTCGACGAACTTGGATTCCCGCCTTCGCGGGAAGTCGTAGGCGCCAGTGGCGCGTACGACGGTCTATGAGTTAGGTGCAGGAATGGCGTTGCTGATGTTTTGGCGAACTAAAACAACGTCGTACCGGCGAAGGCCGGTACCCAATTTTTGTACGATCAGAGATAGCGCCGATGAAACCGGCTACCTAAACGAGTCAAGACCTCATACCCAATCGTCCCAGCCAGCGCCGCCACATCATCGACCGGCAGCGTAGGCCCCATCAACTCCACCTCGGCCCCCGGCACGACGCGCTCCGGGTCAATCCCCGTCACATCCAGCCCCATCGAATCCATCGACACGCGGCCGACAATCGGCACGATCACCCCATCGACCGCCGCCTGCCCCCGCCCCGACAGCGAGCGCTGCCACCCATCCGCATACCCCACGGACACGGTGGCAATCCGTCGCTCACCCGCGCACACATGGTGCGCGCCATAACCAACCACGTCGCCTTCGCACACGGACCGCACCTGCACCACGCGCGCATGCAGCGACACCGCCTGCCGCAAGGGAGTCGGCCTTCCAGGCTGTGGATTGATGCCGTACAGCGCCGCACCCGGCCGCAGCAGGTCGTAGTGATACCCAGGCCCCAGGAACACGCCCGAGGAATTCGCCAGGCTGGCCGGCACGCCGGGCAGCAGGCCGCGCAGCGAATCGAAGCGGCGGCGCTGGGCTTCGTTCATCGGGTGGTCCGGCTCGTCGGCGCAAGCCAGGTGGCTCATCACGAGGGCAGGGCGCACGCCGGCCAGGTCGCCGAGCGCGGAGAGGTCGGCGGGCGCGAAGCCCATGCGCGACATGCCGGTATCGAGCTGGATCGCGGCGGGCAGTTCGCGGCCCAGTTTGTGGGCAAGCCGGCGCCATTCCTGCAGCTGGCCCGGCTCGTTCAGGACCGGCGTCAGGTCGTACTGGAAGAAGTCTTTCGCCGTTCCCGGCGGCGGGCCATGCAGCACGTAGATCACGCAGTGTTCCGGCACCAGCTGGCGCAGCGCGATCGCCTCCTGCAGGTGCGCCGTAAAGAATACCCTGCAGCCCTCGAGCGCCAGCGCGGGCGCCACCTGCTCCATGCCGAGGCCGTAGGCGTCGGCTTTCATGACGGCCGCGCAGGCGCCCTTGCTCATCCCGGCCAGCAGCCGGTAGTTGTCACGGATCGCGCCCAGGTCGACCGTTAGCTGCGCCCCCGCGCGGGACGCGTCCACAGAATCCACCATCGTTGAATTACGCTTTGACCAGTTCCGGCGCCGGGCGGCGCGGCGGCACGCCGGCGTAACGGAATACCGCGAGGTCGTCGGCGCGGATCGCCGGCTGCTTGCCGCTCACCAGGTCGGCGATGACGGCGGCGGCGCCGCAGGCCATGGTCCAGCCGAGGGTGCCGTGGCCGGTGTTGATGAACAGGTTGCGCAGCGGGGTCGGGCCGACCACCGGGGTGCTGTCCGGGGTCATCGGACGCAGGCCGGTCCAGAACGAGGCCTGGCGGGTGTCGCCGGCGCCCGGGAACAGGTCGTTGACGACCATTTCGAGGGTCTCGCGGCGGGCCGGATTCAGGTATTTGCTGTAGCCCGCGATCTCGGCCATGCCGCCGACGCGGATGCGGTTCTCGAAACGGGTGACGGCGATCTTGTAGCTCTCGTCCAGGATGGTCGACACCGGCGCGCGGCTCTCGTCCGTGATCGGCACGGTGATCGAGTAGCCCTTCAGCGGGTAGACCGGCAGGGTGAATTGGTCCTTGAGCAGCAGGCGCGAGTAGCTGCCCAGCGCCAGCACGTAGCGGTCGGCGCTCAAGGTGCCTTTCGCGGTGCGCACGCCGGTGATCTGGCCGTTGCTGATGTCGAGCGCCTGGATGCTTGTATCGAACTCGAAGCGCACGCCGAGGTCGCGCGCCATCGCGGTCAGGCGGGTGGTGAACAGCTGGCAGTCGCCGGTCTCGTCGTTCGGCAGGCGCAGGCCGCCGACCAGGGTCGCGTGGTTGCCCAGCGCCGGCTCGGCCTTGCCCAGTTCGCGGCCCTGCAGCAGCTCGTACTCGACGCCGGCGTCGCGCAGCACCTCGATGTCCTTGGCGGCGCCGTCCAGCTGTTGCTGGGTGCGAAACAGCTGGATGGTGCCCAGGCTGCGGCCTTCGTAGGCGATGCCGGTCTCCGCGCGCAGGGTGCGGATGCAATCGCGGCTGTACTCGGCCAGGCGCACCATGCGCTCCTTGTTGACCGCGTAACGGTCGGCCGTGCAGTTCCGGACCATCTGCCACATCCACTGCAGCTGGAACAGCGAACCGTCCGGGCGGATCGCCAGCGGCGCGTGTTTCTGGAACAGCCACTTGGCGGCCTTCAGCGGGATGCCCGGCGCGGCCCAGGGCGAAGCGTAGCCCGGCGAAATCTGGCCGGCGTTGGCGAAACTCGTCTCCAGGGCGGGGCCGGGTTGACGGTCGATGACGGTGACGTCGTGGCCGGCCTTGGCCAGATAGTAGGCGGTGCTTACGCCGATAACGCCGCTGCCCAGTACGAGAACGCGCATGATGTTTGGTAGATCCTTAGAGGGAAAAGAAGCCGGATTCAGAAAAGATTGCCATGATATATCGGGTAGTGAAATAATTGATTCTGTTATTACGCATCTTTTCAGTAGAACTTCATGCGCGTCCAGAAAAATTCGAACCGGGTACTCGACAAGATCGACCTCCACATCCTGTCGGTGCTGCAGGAGGACGCGCGCATCGTCATGAAGGACCTGGCCGAGCAGGTCGGGCTGTCGCTCACGCCCTGCATCGAGCGGGTCAAGCGCATGGAGCGCGATGGCGTCATCACAGGCTACCACGCGCGCGTGAATCCGCAGGCGATGGGACTGCAGATCCTGGTGTTCGTGGAGATCACGCTGCACCAGAAGTCCGAAAAGGCCTTCGACCGCTTCCGCCGCGCGATGCTCGCCGTGCCCGAGGTGATGGAATGCCACCTGGTGTCGGGCGACTTCGACTACCTGATCAAGGCGCGCATTCCCGAGATGAGCGAATACCGGCGCCTGCTGGGCGAGATCCTGCACGTGGCCGATGCGGGGCAGTCGAAGAGCTATGTGGTAATGGAAGAGCTGAAGGAAACGCTGGCGGTGTCGATTCCGCGCTGAACCCGCGCTGCATGAAATGCGGCCGCCCAGTCGTGCGCGCCCCATGGCTGGCCTACCATCCTGTTGTTTTCATATAACGGGAGTCAGCATGAACAAATCCTGGTTGGCCCTGGCCGCCATCCTCGTATCGCAGGCGCAGGCGGCCGATCCGCGCTATGTGCCGACGCCGGGGCTGTACGAATTCACCTCGTCGACCCTGCGCGTCACGCAGAGCGAATCCGGCACCTCGCGCGACCAGCGGGACATCGACGCCAACAGCAACCAGGATGTCCGCTTCCAGCGCGAGGATGGGCGCAGCGGCCAGTACAACATTCCGGGCAATACGCCGGCGCGCACCTGCATCCAGCCGACCAAGTCGGGTGCGATTCCGGCGCAGATGCTGGCGGGCGGCTGCATCGGCAAGCCGGGCGTGGTGAAGGGCGACAGCATGGTTTCGGTGGCCAACTGCCCGTGGGGGAAGATGACGCTGTCCATGCGCCGGCTTGATGACCGCAACTGGGAAAACATCGTCGAGGAAGAGCGCAGCGGCGCCCGCGGCGGCAAGCAGGACCTGCGCGCCAGCACGGCGCCGCTGATGGCCATGCTGCGGCAGCAGGCCAGCACCGGTACTCCCGCGCAGCGCGCGGAGGCGCGCGAGGCGCTGGCCGGGATGGAGCAGCAGATCAAGGAGGCGGAGGCGGCGCTGCGGGAGAATGCGGACATTATCGATGACGACGTCGATGCGGGGTCGCCGGTGCGTACCCGCACGGTTATCCGCATGAAGCGGGTTGCCGATACTTGCCGTTAGCCGTGAGACCGTCGCACCGGCGCAGGCCGGTGCCCAAGTTTGTTGAGCAGCCGTGACGCTTGCTTAACTTGGGTTCCGGCCTTCGCCGGAAGTCGTAGGCGCCAGTGGCGCGTACGACGGTGCGGGAGCCGCGGGGCGACGTTGATCAGGCGGCGTGCATGTTTTGCATGGCGCGGCGCAGGAAGGCGATCACGTCGTCGCCGATGCCGGTGCCGATGCGCAGCAGCGGTTCGCTTGCCGACGCTTTGCGGAACTGCGCAACCACCTCGGGATCATCACCCACCATGTCCGTGAACAGCCCGAACCAGCGGCGCGCCAGTCCCTTCGCCTGTTCCGACTGTGCTTCCGGATCAATCGCCATGCAGCCGCGGATCTCCTTCGCCAGTACGATCCATTCATCCGAATGCGCCAGCTCGTGGCGGCGCATGCGCTCGATCGTCTCTTGCGACAGGTAACGGCCGTAGACGCCGAAACGCAGCTCGGCCATCGCGCGGCGCATGTAGTCGAGCAGTTCCGGCGACATGCGCATTTCCTGTTCCCCGGCCGCGTCTTGCGCCGCCATCGTGGTCAGGCGCAGCACGAAGTCCGGGTCGCCGCCGCTGTCGCGTTCCACGCAGCGCAGCCAGCGTTCGGCGAAGGTCGTGGCTTCAGGCGAGGCCGGATCAGTGCCGCTGTCCTTCAGGGTCTGGGCGGTGCGCACCAGTTCCTGCCATTCCAGCTGGGCCTCGCGGTTCTGGTAGAGCGGCAGGCGCGCCAGTTCTTCTTGCGAAAAGTAGTGTTCGTACATCGTCATGTGCTCCAAAGTGGTCAGCCAGGTGGACAGGTCCGGCTGCTCGCCGCTTGCCAGGCGCGAACGCAGGGTCCGGAGCTGGTCGCGCATGTGCGCCGCTTCCCGGATCTGGCGCTCCAGCGCGGTCAGCTGGCGTTCGACGATGGCCAGCGGCGAGCCGGCCGGACTGTCCAGGTAAGCCCCGATGTCGCCCAGCCCCATGCCGAACGCGCGCAGGGCCTGGATCTGCTGCAGGCGCGCCACGTCGTCAAGGTTGTAGAGGCGGTAGCCGGCATCGGAACGTGCCGAAGGACGCAAGAGGCCAAGGCTGTCGTAATGGTGCAGCGTGCGGACCGTCAGGCCGGCGCGCGTTGCGAGTTCTCCCACTTTCAGCATTCCCGTTCTCCTGTTCTTCGACCATGAACAGCTTGCAGCCTCACGTCGCGTGAGGGTCAAGCACAATCTTCGGCCACGCGTCGATCGCGCGCCGCTGGCAGTACAATAATGCATTCGACAATTTTTCCAATGAGATCGCCATGGCCGTCAATTCCCCTCTGCCCGTCGCCGCCGACCTGAAACCCGTCAACGGTATCGAAATCGGCTTCGCCCAAGCCGGCATCAAGAAGCCCAACCGCAAGGACCTCCTGGTCATGAAGCTGGCGGAAGGCGCGACCGTGTCCGGCGTGTTCACGCTGAACCGCTTCTGCGCCGCGCCGGTCCAGATCAGCAAGGCCAACCTGGCCGCAGTGAAGGCCGGCGGCCAGCCGATCCGCGCGCTGGTGGTCAACACCGGCAACGCCAACGCCGGCACCGGCGAGCAAGGCCTGGCCAACGCCAATGCCACCTGCGCCGAAGTGGCCAAGCTGATGAATCTCGAGCCGCAGCAGGTGCTGCCGTTCTCCACCGGCGTGATCCTCGAACAGCTGCCGATCCAGAAGATCATCGACGGTCTGCCGGCAGCAGTCAGCAACCTGAAGGCTGACAACTGGTTCAACGCCGCCGAGGCGATCATGACCACCGACACCCAGCCGAAGGCGGCTTCGCGGACGCTTCTCATCGGCGGCCACGAAGTCACCATGACCGGCATCAGCAAGGGCGCCGGCATGATCAAGCCGAACATGGCGACCATGCTGGGTTATCTCGCCATCGACGCCAAGGTCGCGCAGCCGGTGCTGGACGAACTGGTGAAGCACGCGGCCGACCACTCCTTCAACAGCATCACCATCGACGGCGACACCTCGACCAACGACTCCTTCATCGTGATGGCGACCGGCACCGGCGGCCTCTCGATCGACAGCGCATCCGGCGCCGATTACGAAGCGCTGAAGGAAGCCGTCACCGACATCTCGCGCAACCTGGCGCAGCAGATCATCCGCGACGGCGAAGGCGCGACCAAGTTCATGACCATCACCGTCGACGGCGGCCGCGACGTCCAGGAGTGCCGCAAGATCGCCTACGCGATCGCGCATTCGCCGCTGGTCAAGACCGCCTTCTTCGCATCGGACCCGAACCTGGGCCGCATCCTGGCCGCCGTCGGCTATGCCGGCGTCGACGACCTGGATGTGAGCAAGCTCGATCTCTACCTGGACGACGTGTGGGTCGCGAAGAGCGGCGGCCGTAATCCGGACTACAAGGAAGAAGACGGCCAGCGCGTGATGAAGCAGTCCGAGATCACCACCCGCGTGACCCTGGGCCGCGGCGACGCCACCGCCACCGTCTGGACCTGCGATCTGTCGCACGACTACGTGTCGATCAACGCGGATTATCGCTCGTAAGCGATGACGCCCCTCGAGCAGTTCCTGCACCGCGCCGAAGCCGTGCTGGCGCGGGTCGAGGCGGTGCTGCCGCCGGCGGTCCCGCGCGAGCCGGACTGGAAGCGCAGCTTTGCTTTCCGCTGGCGCAAGCGCCTTAGTAGCAACATCGGCGGCGGCGGGAAGTACCTGGCGCCGGTGCTGCACGCATCGACCATCCAGCTGGACGACTTGCAGCACGTCGATGCGCAGAAGCGCCAGATCGAGCAGAACACCCGCCAGTTCGTGCTGCGCCGCCCGGCCAACAACGTGCTGCTGACCGGCGCGCGCGGCACCGGCAAGTCCTCGCTGATCAAGGCATGCCTCAACGGCTTCGCCGAGCAGGGCCTGCGCCTGATCGAGGTCGATAAAGCCGACCTGGCCGATCTGCCCGACATCGTCGACCTGGTGGCGGGGCGGCCGGAGCGCTTCGTGATCTTCTGCGACGACCTGTCGTTCGAAGAAGGCGAGGCCGGCTACAAGGCGCTGAAGGTGGCGCTGGACGGCAGCATCTCGGCGCAGTCGGACAATGTGCTGATCTACGCGACCTCGAACCGGCGCCACCTGATGCCTTCAAGGCTGTCGGACAATGCCGGCTACACGCACGGCGACGACGGCGATCTGCACCCGGGCGAGACGGTCGAAGAGAAGATCTCGCTGTCGGAACGCTTTGGATTGTGGCTGTCGTTCTATCCCTTCAAGCAGGACGACTACCTGGGGATCGTGGCGCACTGGCTGGCCAGCTTCGGCTGCACGGCTGAACAGATCGAGTCGGCGCGATTGGCGTCCCTGCAGTGGGCGCTGCAGCGCGGCTCGCGTTCGGGCCGCGTGGCCTGGCAGTTTGCGAAGGACTATGCCGGCAAGCTGCCGGCTGGTGAAACGAATGAGTCATGAAGTGAAGAAGCCGGTGGACGTCGCGGTCGGCATCCTGATGCGCGCGAACGGCGACGTGCTGCTGGGCCAGCGGCCGGAAGGCAAGCCGTATGCGGGCTACTGGGAGTTCCCGGGCGGGAAAGTCGAGCAGGGCGAGGACATCTTCCACGCGCTGCAGCGCGAGTTCCTGGAAGAGCTGGGGATCGAGGTGCTCAGCGGCGAGGCGTGGTGCTGCGTCGAGCACGTGTACGAGCACGCGCATGTGCGCTTGTACTTCTACATCTGCCGCGAGTGGAACGGGGAGCCGCAAAGCCTGGAAGGGCAGGCATTTGCGTGGCAGGGGGCGTATAGCGTCAGTCCCTTGTTGCCGGCGACTATTCCGCTGTTAGAGTGGCTGGATAAAGTACGCTATCCGTCGGCAGCGTAATTTAGTACGGCTAGCAGTAGCACGTCATCCCGGCGAAGGCCGGGATCCAAGTTCGTCAGTCCGCCACGAACGTCAAATTGGGTTCCGGCCTTCGCCGGAAGTCGTAGGCGCCAGTGGCGCGTACGACGTGCTAGAGGCGCAGGCCGACTCAATCATCCGCCAGCTTGTCATCCTGCGGATCGCTCGCCGCCGCCCCGGGAATCGTGTACTTCTCTTCGGCCCAGGCGCCCAGGTCGATCTGCTTGCAGCGCTCCGAGCAGAAAGGGCGGAATTTGTTCGCCGGGGTCCATTCGACCTTCTTGCCGCAGGTCGGGCAGGCTACAACAGTCATGTCACTACCAATCGAGAATCAAAAATTGCAGAGGGTCAGGTTGAAGGGCACGTCTTCCTCGAGCGCCTTCGGCTTGCAGTCGCCGTCCTGGGTCGTGAAGCGCACCCACAGCATGTACTTGTTGGCCGAAATCTCGGGAATCGCCCCGAGCGTCTCGTCGACCGACAGGCGCAGCATCTGGTAGACCTTGCCTTGCAACATCTGCTGGTAGCTGCCGCCGGTGGCGATCATCTTGACCGGGCCGCCGGAGTCGCGCAGCAGGCGCAGCACGAGGGCCAGGGCTTCGAACAGCGCCGCCAGCGGGGCGAACCAGCCCATGATGTCGGCGTGGCGCTGTTCGGCGGGACGCTTCTGCCAGGCATAGTATGAGGGCAAATCGAATTCGCAGGCGCCGCCCGGGATGATGGTGCGGCCGCGGATGCTCATCAGCCATTCGTTGTCGCGCACGTTCTGGCCGGTCTTGCCCTGGGCGGCCACGAGGGCGCCGCTGACGGCATCGAGTTCGGCCAGGACGGCGTCGAGGGCTTCGGCGGCGACGTTCGGGTTGCTGCGGTAGGTGAGCAGGCTCTGCTTCTGACGCTCGAGTTCCTGCAGGAGGTCGGACTTCAGGTCGGCGCGGCCGGCCACTTCCAGCATGTCGAAGATCGTGGCCAGGGCCACGTGGTGCTGCATCGGGTGCTCTTGGTGCACAAAAAACTTGAACTTCTCGTACAAATCTTCCAGCCGCAACAACGTGCGAATCCGCTCGTTGAAAGGATATTCGTAGACGATCAAAATGACATTCCTCTGAATGTAGGCTGGCGAGCAACTCCGTGATTCTGAACCATGCTGGGCAAAATTACAAATGCTGCATGGACTTTCATGTCATTGTCTTGCCTGGGACAGGTACATGGCGTGCAGCAGCTCTACCTGAGGGTATAGAGCGTCGAGCCCGTCGTCGTTCAGGATGATGTCGTCGGCCGCCGCGCGGCGCTGTGCGCGCGTGACCTGGGCCGCCATGATGGCGCGCACTTGCTCTTCGCTGATGCTGCTGCGGGCCATCACCCGCGCGATCTGGATTTCCTCGGGACAGTCGATCGCCAGCACCCGTGTGACCCGCTCGCGCCAGCTGCCGGACTCTATCAAAAGAGGGACGACGAAGATCACGTAGGCGCCGGTCGCGATCGCGGCGGCCGCAGCCGTGGCCTCGCGAATGCGCGGGTGCAGGATGCCTTCCAGTCGCGCGCGTGCGGTCGCATCCGTAAATACGAGGGCGCGCATCCTGGCGCGGTCGAGGGCGCCGTCCGCCGTGGCGAAGTCTGCGCCGAACTCGGCCAGTAGGGCCGGCATTGCCGCGCCGTGCGGGGCGGTCAGGGAGTGGGCGATGACGTCGGTGTCGATCACCGATGCGCCCAGCTCCGCGAACATGTCGGCCACCGTGGTCTTGCCGCAGCCGATGCCGCCGGTGAGGCCGACCGAGAACGTCAATGTGGTCTGCCCGGCCATGCTGGCCTCAGGCGCCGGCCACGAAGCCGGCCAGGCGCGCGCTGATGCCGCTGCCGTAGAGCAGGGCGATCAGGCCGGCCGCCGCCAGGTAGGGACCGAAGGGAATCGGCTTGTCGCGGCCGCGCTTGGCGAACACGATCAGGCTGATGCCGACCACCGCCCCCACCACCGAAGACAGCAGGATAATGGTCGGCAGCATCGCCCAGCCGAGCCAGGCGCCCAGCGCCGCCAGCAGCTTGAAGTCGCCGTAGCCCATGCCTTCCTTGCCGGTCACCAGCTTGAACAGCCAATACACGGCCCACAGCACCAGGTAGCCGGCCGCCGCGCCGATCACGGCGTCCTGCAGCGGCACGAAGGTGCCGTTCAGGTTGATCAGCAGGCCGGCCCACAGCAGCGGATAGGTCAGGTCGTCCGGCAGCAGCTGGGTGTCGATGTCGATGAAGGTCATCGCGACCAGCAGGAACAGGAACAGCAGGGTCGCCAGGCCCGCCAGGCCGCTGCCGAAGGTCCAGACCAGCACGCCCGCCAGCACGCCGGTGAGCAGCTCGACCGCCGGATAGCGCGCGGAGATTGGCGCCTTGCACTTGCGGCACTTGCCGCGCAGGGCCAGCCAACTGATCACGGGAATGTTTTCCATCGCCGTGATCTGGTGGCCGCAGCAGGGGCAGGCCGAGCGGGGCACCATCAGGTTGTAGCGGTCGGTGTGCGGCGGCTCCTTGCCGCTTTCCTGCGCCACATAGTTATCGGACTCGCGCTGCATCATCTTCGGGATGCGGTGGATGACCACGTTCAGGAAACTGCCGACCAAGAGGCCGAACAGGGCGGCCACCAGGGTGGCGCTGAGGGTGGCCGGCGGGGCGAACAGGAAGAAGTCCAGGGGCATGGCGGCAGGATCCGATCAGAAGGTGTTGGCGGCGGTGCGAGAATGATTCTCCAGATCAATCTATTGTAGAGCTTTCGATGCGATTTGGCGAAGCTTCGCAGGGACGCGTCCATGGCGCACGATTGTCGCGGATCAGGCCCCATCCGTGGCGCGCGGCTACGCTGGACTTTTATCGCCGCCGGGTGCCGCCATGCCACGCGCCAGCTTCACCTTCCTGAACCACGCCTGTTTCATGGTGCGCACCGATGGCGCGCTGCTGCTGGCCGATCCCTGGCTCGAGGGCGCGGTGTTCGACAACGCCTGGGCGCTGATGGACCCGTCCGGCAGCGAGGGCGAGCTGCTCGAGCTCCTCAATGGTGCCGGCGTGCCGGTCTACATCTGGTGTTCGCGCGCCACGCCGGACCGCCTGGTCCTGCCTTTCCTGCGCCGTTTTCGGGAAGAATTCCGCGGCATCGCCACCTTCCTCTACCGCCCCGGACGCGACCTGCGCCTTGGCGACGAGCTGCGGCGCCTGCGCCTGCCGGTGGCGGAATGCCCGGACGGCGCCACCGTCGACCTGGCCGGCGACCTGCGCCTGACCGCCCTGAGCAATGGCGACGGCGACACTGCCTGTCTGATCGGCGCCGGCGGCCGCCACATCCTCAGCCTGGGCGACCGCGCGCTGCCGACCGCCGCCGCCTGCCAGGCGCTGCTGCCACGCATCGGCCAGATCGCGCCGCGAATCGATGTGCTGTTGACGGGCTTCGGTACGATGGGCTGGTGCGGCAACCCGGACAGCTTCGCGGCGCGCGAGGCGGCGGCCAAGGCGGCGGTCGAGCGGCTGGCGTCCCAGATCGAAAGGCTGCGGCCCAGGCTGGTGGTGCCGGTGGCCTCCTTTGCGCGTTTCGCGCGCGCCGACAATGCCTGGCTCAACGGCGGCCGGCTGGCGCCGCGCGAATTGCTGGACGCGCCGCGGCTGGAAACCCTGCGCGGCCTGATCCGCTTCATGGCGCCCGGCGACCGCGTCGACCTGCAGCGCGACACGCCGGCCACCCTGGCGGCGCGCCACGAAGCCGCACTGGAACGCTGGGGCGCCTGCTGGCGCAACCGCCCGCCACCGCTGCCGCGTCCGCCGCAAGCTTCGGTCGGCGAACTCAAGGCCGCCTTCTCGCGCTACCGCGAACACGTGGCCGAGGGCCTCTACCGGCTGCCGCGCCTGCTCGAAATGCTGGGCGTGGTGCGCCCGCTGCTGCTGCACCTGCCCGACCTGCGCCAGAACGTGGAACTGTCCTACCGCCACGGCCTGCGCCTGCAGCCCAGGGAAATGGCAGCCCACATCGCCATGTTCTCCGGCACCGCACTGCGCCTGCTCACCAGCGCGGATGGGTTCGAGACCGTGTATGCAGGCGGCTGTTTCTGGACCCTGCGCAGGAGCGGCCTGTCCGCCTTCGGCCGCTTCTTCCTGCCGCAACGCATGGCAAGGCGCGGGGCGGACCGGCGGCGGCCGTTGGCGATGGGCGGCGTGCTGTGGCGGGCGCTGCTGGGTCGAATGGCGCGGCGACTGCACGCCGCGCTACGCTAGGCGCACCTTTCCACCGCTAGCCTGGAGGCCGTCGCACCGGCGCAGGCCGGTGCCCAATTTTTCAGCATAACGATAAGCTGTGCGGACACCAGGACGTCGCAGAGTGGACAGATCCTGCCCATGCGGTCAACGAACGGTGTCGAGCCGCCGAGCCGTCCATCGCCGTGATTTGAACGAGTTGAGGGGGAATCCAGTCCACCTGACTGAATTCCCCACCCGCCCTACGCTACATGCGGCGGATCATTGCGCGTCTTCCACAGCGAATACAGCACGCCCGACGCAATCAGCACCCCCGTGATCGCCAGCGACAAGCCCGCCGGCACCTTCCCGCCGAACACGAAGTCACCCAGGAAGATCTTCGACCCGATAAACACCAGCACCGCCGCCAGCGAATACTTCAGGTAGTGGAAGCGCTCCACCATCGCCGCCAGCGCGAAGTACAGCGCACGCAGGCCCAGCACAGCGAAGATGTTCGAGGTGTACACGATGAACGGATCGCTGGTGATCGCAAAGATCGCCGGCACGCTGTCCACCGCGAACACCACGTCCGTGATCTCGACCATGCACAGCGCCAGGAACAGCGGCGTCGCCCACAGCACGGTCTTGCCCGGCACCGCCGGGTCCGGCTGGCGCACCAGGAAATGATTCCCGTGCAGCTCCGGCGTGATGCGCAGGTGGCGCTTCAGCCAGGACAGCACCTTGCTCTCGCGAATGTCGTCGCTGCTGGTATCCACGAAAAACATCTTGATGCCGGTGAAGACCAGGAAGGCGCCGAACAGGTACAGGGTCCAGTAGTAGTTTTCGACCAGGGCCGAGCCGGCGCCGATCATGATGCCGCGCGTCACGATCACGCCCATGATGCCCCAGAACAGCACCCGGTGCTGATAGAGCGGCGGGATGGCCAGGGTCGCGAAGATCAGCGAGATCACGAAGATATTGTCTAGCGACAGGCTCTTCTCGATCAGGAAGCCGGTATAGAACTGCATCCCTTTTTCGCCGCCGAACTCATGCCAGACCCAGAGGCCGAACAGCAGGCCCGCGGTCAGGTAGAGCGCAGACAACTTGAGGCTTTCCTTGACCCCGATGATGTGATCCTTCTTGTTCAGGACGCCGAGGTCGAAGGCGAGCAGGACCACGACGATCGTGAGAAACACCAGCCAGGACCAGGCGGGGGTTCCCAACCAGAGTGTTGTAAGCATGTCCATGATGGGCTCCATTTATCCGTAGAGGTTGCGGCCTCAGCTTGCGAGAGCCGCGGTGGTGAAAGCATCCTCGGCCCGGTCCTGGCCGAACCAGGCGCGGGCCGCGCGGCGCACCAGGGTGGTTTCGCGGCCGTCGAGGTGGCCGTCGGCCTGGACGATGTCGACCATGGTCTTCCACAGGCAGATCTGCAGCAGCGGGTCGCGGATGTCCTGCAGCAGGCCGTCCAGCAGGACCGGGTCGATCTCGACCATGCCGGCGCGGCGGTTGGCGGCGGCGTCCAGCAGGTCTTCGCACAGCTCGCGCAGGGTGCGGTCGAAGGTGTCGTCATCGACCTTGACCTGCTCCAGGAAGGTGGCGCGCTGCATGGCGTGCAGCTCGGACGGGCTCAGGTGGCCGTCCACGATCATGGCCAGCGCCAGGATGCGGCTGATGGCTTCGGGACTGTTGGCGGTGTAGGTGTGCATGGTTGACCTCGACAAAAAATGAATGTGAAGTCACTATAGGAGCGCACTATTGCAAAGTAAAATCGATTAATCTTTCGCTATTCATCAGTTTTTGTTGAGGATCGGCCGGATGATCAATTACAAGCACCTGCATTACTTTCACGCGGTCGCCTCGCTCGGCACGGTGGCGCGCGCCGCCGAGCAATTGCACGTGACGGCGCAGGCGATCAGCATGCAGTTGCAGGTGCTGGAAGATCAGTTGGGCGAGGCACTGTTCCAGAAGAAGGGCAGGGTGCTGGAGCTGACCGAGGCGGGCAAGACGGTGCTGCGCTATGCCGAGCAGATCTTTGACCTGGGTAACGAGCTGGAACAGGCGGTGCGCCGCGGCGGTTTCACAGAACCGGAAACCCTGCGCGTCGGCATCACCGACGTGATCGCCAAGACCATGGCCTTCCGCCTGCTGCAGCCAGCGCGTGAAGCGGGCCTGGCGATGCGCCTGATCTGCAAGGAAGGCCGCTTCGATGACCTGGTGGTCGAGCTCGCCGCCCACCGGCTCGATCTCGTCATCGCCGACCAGGGCCTGCCGACCGGCGGCGCGGTGCGTGGCCACACCCGCCTGCTCGGCTCCAGCACGCTCACCGTGATGGGCCACCCGGAGCTGTGCGAAGCCTGGCCGGGCGACTTCCCGCAACGCCTGGCGGGCGCCCCGGTCCTGTTGCCGGGCCAGGACGCCGCCGTGCACAGCCAGCTGAACAGCTGGTTCGAGACCCACGCGCTGCGACCGATCATCGTCGGCGAATTCGACGATGGCGCCTTGCTGAAATCCTTTGCCTGCGCCGGCACCGGCTTCATGGTGGCGCCGACCGTGCTGGCCGACGTCGTGCACGAGGAGGACGGCCTGGTGGCGATCGGCACCATCGACGCCATCGTCGAGCATTTCTATGCCGTGTCGGTCGAGCGGCGCGAGCATCATCCCGCGGTGCGCCGCATCCTAAATAATGCGGGATCGGTATTTTAACGGGAATGTAATTACCTATCTTGAATGCAAGGGCAATACTTGAAAGCTCCAATTTTGGTCGACATTGAAATGGAAAATTAAGTTCAACAATATCCAGCTAATATAAGTGGTAATGTCGTCGCCCTCTTATTTTGGTTGAGAATATAAGTTGGTCTTGTCGGTAGTATCCTAATATAGAAATTAATCACCAAAATTTTGTTCATATTGTCGGATTCGTGACCCATTGCGAATTAACCGGAATTACCTATATATTTTTATAATTTAGTACTTAGCTAGTGCTAAGCTTTGAGATTATTCGTTAGGCATAATGTGTCATCTAGATGCGCACATCACGAAGATTCATGCAATAATGAAAGCTAAAGGGGGTGTCATGGATTTTCAACAATCTAAGTATTCGATTGATAGTTTAGTTCAACGAGTTCGTAGCGGTAAATTGGCGTTACCTGACTTTCAACGAGACTTCGTATGGGAGCCGAAAGAAGTAGTAGATCTTTTAGACAGCATTTCTCGACAGTGGCCGATTGGCTCTCTCCTTCTATTATCTGGCCCTCAGCCGTTTGCCTTTCGCCCCATCAATAGTGGTCCAGAGCTATCGGTAAGCGACTTGGACTTGTATATTTTGGACGGGCAACAGCGTGTAACGGCTTTATTTCATGCGATTGCTGATGTTTCCGATTTTTGTTATTTTGTGGATTTTCAGGAGCTCCTGAATGGAAGTGATGAGGTATTTTCGTGGGAGCGAAGATCAAAGTTCGAAAGGCAATATCCTGATGTAAAAAGTCGCGCTAAAGGGATGGTTGCGCTTGTAACTGACTTGTGGGAGATATCGAAATTCTATGAGTGGATGAGATTTGTTCCTGAAAATATCGATACGTCGCAGGTTATTCACTTGCGTCAGACCAGGTTGGGCGGATTACAAAGTAAAGTTTACGATGTTTTTGCAATTGTCCTGGAGCAAGATATTGACCTGGAAGCTTTGGCTAGGATTTTTGAGACAATTAATAGGAAAGGCGTCGATCTGGATGCATTCGAGCTATTAGTCGCAAAGCTTTATCCACATGGGTTTAATTTAAAGGAAGAATGGGAAAAGGCAAGGGAAGAATTTCGTATCTTGGGAGATTTCGATCCAGATGAGAAGCATAAGTTAGAGCTTCTAAAGCTTGTTTCGTTAATAATAAGAATTAGTGAAGGCAAAAAATTTTCGAGGGGTGTACGTCAAGGAGATCTGCTTGCATTAAGCAAAGAAAATATCAGTACATATTGGCGTGACGGCGTCTCGTTAATGGCAGAAACTCTTCAATTTGCGAAATTAAATTTCGGAGTTATATCTCCGGAATTGCTTCCGAACTGGGCGATGATACATGGGCTTGCTGGGCTAATCAAGTTTCATCGTTATGATGCAACTGAAGCATGGTGGCGAAATTCTTTGATTGAACAACATTATGCACAGGCGGCAAATACGAAAATTGTAGCTCATTGGGATATATTGAGGACTGGGGCATTTACTGTCGAGAAAGTTCAAATTGGTGAGGATAAAGCTCGTGAAATTCTCGCTAAGCCGGCTGGCGCAAATGGATTGTTAAATAAGGGTCTGTTGGCACTTATTTATAAAGGCGGCGCATTAGATCCTTTGACAAATAAGCCTTTGCAGTCTAGCCAAAGAATTGCATTCCGTTCAATCTCCTCGGACGGAGTTATTCGTAGAATTAGATCCGTGGATAAGATTTCACAAATTATAATGCTTAGTGACGAAGGCGATAAAAAAATTGGTCGGCAAATCCTTGCTAGCGATCCAAAAGTAAGTCAGCTTGCTCTGTCATCTCAAGGACTTGATTTGGGAACATACGAACGAGTGGAAGCTTTCCTAATCAATGTCCTTCAGAGTGGAGAAATTTAATGAAATTGACCAAGTCTAGTCCCGTCAATGAAAATAATACCAAGTTTCTCTGGGGATGTTTTTTAGCAATCGTTGTTGTTTGGTTCTCTGCAATATTTTGGGTTCCAAAAGTTTCTTCATTGTTGATTACGTCGGCTGTGGAGTGCCAAGTTAGTTTGCCAGACGGCAGACCAACACCAGAGTGTGTCAATGTACTTGGCAGTTATGGTGCAACTGGTGACCTTTTTGGAGCAGTAACCTCGCTATTTTCCGCATTAGGTCTTTTTGCAGTCGCTTTCACTGTTCACGTCGAGTCTAAGGCACGGAAATCGGAGCTAAAGCCGTTTGTAATTTCAAATTTAGGAGAGGACGGGATAACACTTCAGGACCCTAATTTGGGAACTGAGCAAAACATTGATGTGTTAGTACCTCTAGTATTCAAGAACGTCGGTGAAGTTGCTATTAATGTCAATATTTCGGCGGAACTCGAGTACGCTGGTAAAAAATTTCAAATTGATGAGGTATCCCTTGAAAGCCCTCTAGTTGCAGAATTTGATGTCCATGAAATAGTCAGAGGAACTCTTAAAGCTGATGCTTTTAAGACAGTTCTGGGAGCCCTAGAAGATGAGGCCGAAACAAAAACCAATGGCTCTAATTCGGCTCCTAGTGCCATCCCTGTTTCTTTAAAGATCAATATATTCTATGAGAGTCTTTCGGGAGTTACGTGGGTTACGACTGTCAAATATAACATTACGTTAACAACTCCTGCCCACCGAGACAAACTTATATCTTTGACGAAGTTAACTGCTGATCGTACAACGATGTGGGCTAATAAGGTTTCTGTTCCTTTAACGGCGAAAGTGGCAAAAGGGTCATGGGACTATGGCCTGAAAGAGTCCAAGTAGATTTATCACCGAGGCTAATTTTGGATATGTTGAAGGATTTGTTTATAAGCTGCTATACCCAGACTTCCCAACAACTCTTTCAAAAGCCATATAACGCATCTTTCTTTGTCGCGTGTTCGACGGCAGGACGCTTGTGCAATCTTCGCTTTTTCCACAGGGGATTATGGTGACGCCATGGTGCTGGCCGATGTCGTGCAATATAAGGATCGTCTGGTAAGTCGCAGCGCCATTCATGCAATCGTTGAGAATCACGATGTTTTATCGGTAACGGGGCGGGTTCGTTATCCTGCCTTGTGCTGCATCTGCAACGGACCCGGCATCGTGTTCGAAGCTGGCCATGAGGGCGCGTGGCAAAGGGCGCGCCAACCTCAAGCCGCCGGGCACGTGCTTTTCGGCGCACCGGCCGACGGCGCGGCAACTGATCCTGACGACCGTCCTCGTGTGCCTGGCGCTGGTGCTGATCTCGATTTTGTTTCCCGCCGGCCCGACGGCGCCCTGGCTGCGGGACCCCAAGCCCACGCTCGGGTGGACCTTGATGCTCAGCGGCATCGGCACCCTGTTCGCGTTCGTCATGTTGTGCTTCATGAGCTACCAGCGGGTCCACATCGACGGCAGCACGATCCGCGTAAAGAGCACCGCGACCATGTTCCGCTGGCAGAGCTTTGACGCATCCCAGGTGCGCACGATCCGCTACACCGGCACCGGCTTCCAGAACATGTCCATCTGCCTCTACCCTCGCTCCAGAGGCCAACGACGACGCGCGCGTCGTGCCCTTCACCAGCACGTCGTGGTGGAGCGAATCCGCCGCGATCGACAATGCGGTTTATTTGGCCGTGGTGGCCGCCGTCGCGCGCGTGCAGCCGGGGATTGTGGTGGAAAACCTTCCTGCCGACTATGCAGGGCCCCTGTGCACGCCAGCCATGCTGATCTGACTGGATCGTCGTGGGGCGCAGGGTGGGCGGAAGCCCGCGAAGCACGCTGGCGCCGGCAGGCAGATGGCGGCGTTCGGTATGGATGGGAAATTGAAAACGGCGGCGGGCCAGATGGCCGCGCCGCCGTGCGGGTGCTGTCAGGTCAGCAGGAAATCAAACCACCGAACCCAGCTTGAAGATCGGCATATACATCGCAATCACCAGGCCACCAATCAACACCCCCAGCACCACCATGATAAGCGGTTCCATCAGCGACGACAAGGCCGCCACCGCCTCGTCGACCTCATCCTCGAAGAAATCCGCCACCTTGCCCAGCATGGCATCCAGCGACCCGGATTCCTCCCCGATCTGCACCATCTGGATCACCATGTTCGGGAACACGTTCACGTTCTGCATCGACAAGGTCAGGCTGGTACCCGTGCTGACTTCAAGCTGGATCTTGCGCGTCGCTTCCATGTAGACGAAGTTGCCCGAGGCGCCGCCGACCGAGTCGAGGGCTTCGACCAGCGGCACGCCGGCCGCGAACATGGTCGACAGGGTGCGGGTCCAGCGTGCGATGGTGGCCTTGCGGATCACCGCGCCGAAGATCGGCAGGCGCAGCAGCAGGCGGTCCATCGACTGTTGCATCTTGACCGAGCGTTTCCAGGACTGGAAGAAGAAGTAGAGCGCACCGAACAGCGAACCGAAGATCAGCCACCAGTAGGCAACGAAGAATTCCGAGATCGCCATCACGATCAGCGTCGGCGCCGGCAGGTCGGCGCCGAAGGTCTTGAACACTTCTTTAAAGGCCGGAACCACCCAGATCATGATCACGGCCGTGACCACGAAGGCGATCGCCAGGATCGAGATCGGGTACATCAGCGCCGACTTGATCTTGGCCTTGATCGCCAGGGTCTTCTCCTTGTAGATCGCCAGGCGCGTCAGCAGGTCTTCCAGGATACCGGCCTGTTCGCCCGCGCCCACCAGGTTGCAGAACAGCGGATCGAAATACAGCGGGTACTTGCGGAAGGCGTTGTTCAGGCTCGTGCCGGTCTCGACGTCGTTGCGCAGGTCCATGATCAGCTTCGACATGGACGGATTCGCGTGGCCCTTGCCGACGATGTCGAAGGCCTGCAGCAGCGGCACGCCGGCCTTCATCATGGTGGCCAGCTGGCGCGTGAACAGGGTCAGGTCCTTGTCGGTGATCTTCTTGCCGCTGCGGTAGGCCTTCTTCTTGACCTTGGTGACCAGGATGCCCTGGCGGCGCAGCGTGACGTTGACGATCGCCTCGCCGCCGGCGCGCAGTTCGCCGCGCACGGTCTTGCCGGTGCGGTCCTTGCCTTCCCAGGCATAGACCTTTTCCTTGACCTGGGCGTTGCCCTGGCTTTTCGTGAGGAGGCTTGCCATATCGTGTCGTTCGCTTCCTATTCGTTGGTGCAGCCGAGGACTTCTTCGAGGCTGGTGAGTCCCTGCTTGACTTTCATGAGGCCGGAGCGGCGCAGCGAGTTCACGCCGTCCTTCTCGGCCTGGGCGGCGATCTGCATCGCGTTGCCGTGCGCGAGGATCAGGGCCTCGATCGCCGGGGTGATCGGCATCAGCTGGTAGATGCCGACGCGGCCCTTGTAGCCGGAACCGAGGCAGCGGTCGCATCCCACGGGGCCGTAGGGCTTCCAGTCGTCTCCCAGGTCGCCTTCGCGGTAGCCGGCCGCCAGCAGCACGTCGCGCGAGGTCTCGAGCGGCTGCTTGCAGCTGCACAGGCGGCGCGCCAGGCGCTGGGCGGTGATCAGGATGACGGACGAGGCGATGTTGAATGGCGCCACGCCCATGTTCATCAGGCGCGTCAGGGTCGAGGGCGCGTCGTTGGTGTGCAGGGTCGAGAACACCATGTGGCCGGTCTGGGCGGCCTTGATCGCGATGTCGGCGGTTTCCAGGTCGCGGATCTCGCCGACCATGATGATGTCCGGATCCTGGCGCAGGAAGGACTTCAGCGCCACCGGGAACGTGAGGCCCGCCTTGTCGTTGACGTTCACCTGGTTCACGCCGGGCAGGTTGATCTCGGCCGGGTCTTCCGCGGTCGAAATGTTGATGCCCGGTTTGTTCAGCACGTTCAGGCAGGTGTACAGCGACACCGTTTTACCGGAGCCCGTGGGGCCGGTGACCAGCACCATGCCGTAGGGGCGCGAGATCGCGTCCAGCAGCAGGGCTTTCTGGTCCGGGTCGTAGCCGAGCGCGTCGATGCCCATCTGCGCCTGGGTCGCGTCCAGGATACGCATGACGGTCTTCTCGCCGAACAGGGTCGGGAGGGTGCTCACGCGGAAGTCGACGGTCCTGGTCGGGCCCATCACCAGGCGCATGCGGCCGTCCTGCGGCACGCGCTTTTCCGAGATGTCGAGCTTGGCCAGCACCTTGATGCGCGAGACCAGCTTGTCGCGGATGCCGATCGGCGGATTGGCGTGGTCGCGCAGCACGCCGTCCACGCGCATGCGGATGCGGTAGTACTTCTCGTAGGGCTCGAAGTGGATGTCGGAGGCGCCCAGCTGCATGGCGTCCATCAGGATCTTGTTCAGGAAGCGCACGATCGGCGCGTCCTCGACGTCGTTGGCCGCATCCGGCGGCGGCGCGGCCTGGGTCTCTTCCTCGGCGAACTCGATGTCGCCGTCCTCGCCCGCCAGGTCGTTCAGGCTGTCCTCGGCGCTCTTGGCGATGGTCGCCAGGAGTTTGAGCAGGGCGTCGTGGGCCACGATCACCGGCTCGACCGTCGCCTCGCTCTGGAACTTGATCTGGTCGAGGGCCTGGGTATTCGTCGGATCCGATAAAGCCACCGACATCTTGTTGCCGCGCTTGGCCAGCGCGATGACGCGCTGCGCCTGCATCAGCTTGGCGTCGATGGCGGCGCCCGGCATCGCCTCCTGGGCAAAAGCGGACAGGTCGAGCAGCGGATAGCCGAAGGTCTCGGCGCAGAAGGCGGCCAGGGCGTTCGCATCGATGATGCCGCTCTCCAGCAGGGCGTCGATGAAGGCGCTTTTATCCTGCGTCGCCTTCTTTTGCAGCGCATCGGCCTGTCCCGCGCTCAGGCGGTTGGCCTGGACCAGCGCGCGCGCCAGGCCCGCCATCGGCGTGCCTTGGGTCGTGTTGGGGAGGACTGCTGCCATATGCGCAAGTAGGAGAAAAGGGGGATCGGGCTTGGTCTGGGATCACTGGATGATGCCTACGGGCATCACATTTGTAAAGGATTCCGTACCGTGCGAGATGCGTGCGCGCCACGTAGACAGGATGGCACGCGCGGATTCGATATCAGCCGATCAAGGGCTGTGGTACGGGCGACAATGAGTGTGAATCAGGCGACAAGGAAACGCCTTGACGGGGCGGGCCGCAGCAGCTTGACGCGCTTCACGGCCTGGCCTTCGACCAGCAGCACCTCGATCACGCAGCCGCCGATCTTGAGGGCGATCGGCGCGTCCGGGATCTCCTGCAGCGTTTCCAGCAGCAGGCCGTTGACGGTGCGCGGGCCTTCCAGGGGCAGCGCCAGGCCGAGCGCCTTGTTGATGTCGCGCAGCGGGGTGCCGCCGTCGAGCAGGCATGCGCCGGCCGCATCCCAGGCCAGGCTATCCGGCGCCGCGTCGCCGGCCTGCTGGGTGGTGAAGTTGCCGATCATCTCCTCGATGATGTCGTCCAGCGTGAGCAGGCCCTGCACCTCGCCGTACTCGTCGACGACCACGCCGAGCCGCTCGCGCGCCTCCTGGAAGTATTGCAGCTGGTCGAGCGCGCGCGTGTCCTCGAGGATGAAGTAGGGCGGGGCGAGCAGGGCGCGCAGGCTGTCCTTGCTGGCGCCGCCGGGCGCGCGCAGCAGGCTCGCCGCCTTGCGCACGTGGAGGATGCCGATCACCCGGTTGATCTCGCCCTCATACACCGGCAGGGCGTTGTGCACGCAGCCGGCCAGGCCGTCGAGGAGGGTGTCGAGCGGGTCGTCCAGGTCGAGCGCCTCGATGCGCGCGCGCGGGGTCATGACGTCACCGACGGTCACCGCTTCCAGGTCGAACAGGTTGAGCAGGATGCTGCGGTGCTTTTGCGGCATGAAGCTGCCGCCTTCCAGCACCACCGAGCGCAGCTCTTCCTGCGACAGGCGCTGGCGCGCGGCGTCAGGCGCGGTCCGGATGCGCAGCATCCACAGCACGGCGCGCACGAACACGTTCACGAACGAGATCAAGGGACGGCCGATGCGCATCAGGCCCTTGAGCGGCAGGCTGGTGGCGGCGGCCACCGGTTCG
Source organism: Massilia phyllostachyos (assembly GCF_021044825.1). GTDB lineage: Bacteria > Pseudomonadota > Gammaproteobacteria > Burkholderiales > Burkholderiaceae_D > Telluria > Telluria phyllostachyos. The sequence continues at coordinate 29,242 of NZ_JAJNOC010000004.1, forward strand.
GCATAGGTCGCGCCGATGATCTTGGGCGAGACTTCGGCGAACACGATCAGCAAAAACGCCACCGCGGCCGCGGCGCCGGCGATCACGCTTTCCTCGGCTCCGAACAGGCGGATCGCGATCACCGTCAGCAGGGCGGCGCACATGGCGTTCAGGAGGATGTTCGAGATCAGGACCAGCGAGAGGAAGCGGTCGGTGCGTTCCAGCAGCCACAGCGCGGTAATGGCGCCGCGGTGCCCGCGCCCGGCCAGGTGGCGCAGTCGATACTTGTTGGCGGCCATCAGGGCCGTTTCCGACATCGCGAAGAAGGCGGAGAGCAGGATGAGGAGGGCGAGTGCGAGGATCAGCACCCATAAAGGGACGGTATCCAAGGGTCACCGTGGGAAGCTTGCGGGGTGTTAATTCTAGGGCAAGCTTGGATGGGGTGCAAGGATGCGGATGAGGGATGCGGGGGAACTTGGATCGCGGCCTGCGCCGGGATGACGGTCTTTAAGCTAACGTCGTGAGATAAGGTGTGCCTATGCCACCGCCCTCAAAACCGTCGTCCCGGCGAAGGCCGGGACCCAAGTTCGTAGCAAACCATTAACGCAACGCGAGCCGCTTGGCGCCGCCAACCGCCTGCGCCTCCAGCTTGAACACCGATAACGCCCCCGTCAGCTGCGAAGTCTGCTCGGTGAGCGACTCCGCCGCCGCCGACGCCTCTTCCACCAACGCCGAATTCTGCTGCGTCATCTCGTCGATCGACCCGATCGCGCGCCCGATATCCTCGATGCCCGCGCTCTGGCGCGCGCCGGCGGCGCTGATCTCGGCCATGATGGCCTGCACCTTGCCCACCGATTCCACGATCTGCCCCATGGTCACGCCGGCTTCGTCCACCAGCGCGCTGCCGGCCGAGACCTTGGCCACCGAGTCGCCGATCAGTTCCTTGATCTCCTTGGCCGCGCTGGCCGAGCGTTGCGCCAGGTTGCGCACCTCGCTCGCCACGACCGCGAAGCCGCGGCCCTGTTCACCGGCGCGCGCCGCTTCCACCGCCGCGTTCAGCGCCAGGATGTTGGTCTGGAAGGCGATGCCGTCGATGACGGAGATGATCTCGACGATCTTGTTGGCCGAGCTGTTGATGTCGCCCATGGTGCTCACCACGCCGCCGACCACCTGGCCGCCGCGGGTCGCGATACTGGTCGCGTTTTCCACCAGCGCGTTGGCCTGGCTGGCGGCGCTGGCGTTTTCGCGCACGGCGCCGGTCAGTTCGTCCATCGAGCGGGCGGTGCGGTCCAGGCTCGCGGCCTGGGATTCGGTGCGGCGCGCCAGGTCCGCGTTGCCGCTCGCGATTTCCGAACTGGCCAGGGCGATGGTGTCGGCCGAGGCCTTGATCTCGGCCACCAGGGTCGCCAGGCGGCCGCGCATTTCCTTCAGCGCCACCAGCAGGCTCGATTGGTCGCCGGCTTCGATGCGGATCTCGGTCGACAGGTCGCCGCCGGCCACCGCCTGCGCGATCTCGCGCGCATAGGCCGGCTCGCCGCCCAGCTGCTGCCAGATGGTGCGCACCACGAACCACGAAACCAGGGCCAGGCAGGCGATCACCACCAGCGCGGTGACCAGCATCGAGATCAAGACCTTGTTGACGCTGTTCTTCGAGGCGTCGACGCCGGCCGCGAACTGGCGCTGGGCCGCTTCGTTGATCTTGGCGAGGTCGCCGTTCAGGGTGGCGAGGGCCGCCTGCATCTTCCCGACCACGGCCTGCGGGTCGCCTTGCTCCATCTCGAGCATGATGCGCGCGGCCGACTGGGCCGGCGCGTAATAGGCGTCGAATTCCTTGGCCAGGCGAGCACCGACGTCCTGCTGGCCCGGGATCTGCTTGAATTTCTCCAGCTTGGCGCGCAGCTTGTTCGCCTGCTCGCCCATCTGGCCTACCTTATCCTTGTCGCCTTCGGCCACCGCTTCCTGCAGGCCGTCGGTGATGGCGGCGACGTCCAGCGTCAGCGCCTTGGAGGCATCGAGCACCGGGTAGTCGACGCTCGCGGTGGTGGTGATCGAGTCCAGCGCGCCTTTCGCGATCATCGCGCTGGCGCCGGCGCCGAGGCCGAAAATAATGGCGGAAATGACGGGCAGTGCCCAGATCCTGCGCTTGATGCTCATTGATGTCTCCAGAATGCAGAAACCGCCGCAGGTGCAATGCCTGCGGCGGGTGCTTCATTGATGCTGCGTGCGCTTACTGCGCGGTGTAGACGACCTTGACGCTGCCGTCGACGGCGCCCTTGTCGATGTAGCCGATCGCCTTCGGATTGGCGGCGACGGCGGCTTTGACTGCTGCGCTGTCGGCGACTTCCTTCGGCATGGTGGCCTTGCCGGTGAAGACCAGCTTCGACCACAGGGCCTTGGCCTGGGCCGCGTCCTTGTCCGCCACCTTCTTGTAGAACTCGGCGCGGATGGCGCTGGAATCCGCCTGGTCGATCGGGGTCATGCTCGAGGATTTACCCAGGAAGAACTGGGCGACCTGCTCCTTCGTCATCGACGATTCGGCGGCCTTGCTGCTCACCACGACCACCACTTCGGCCATGGCCGGCGCGGCGGCTGCGAACGAGGCGGCGGCGATCAGGATTGCGATGTGCTTGTTCATGCGCGCCTCCTCAGAACACGAAGTCGAGCGACAGGGCGCCGACCATCACGGCATCCTTGAAGCCCGGCTGCACGTTGAGGAACAGGCCGTTGCCGTTGCGCGGCTTGACGCGGTCGAGTTGCACCTTCAGGGCGACCGAGCTGGCGAAGTCCCAGCGGAAGCCGAAGCTGTTGGTCGACTGCTCGCCCTGGCCCACGCCGGTGTTCGGCAGGCGGCGCACGCCGGCGCCGAGCTGCTGCAGGGTCGGGGTGCAGGCCGCCGGATAGCCGGCCGGGCAGGCTGCCGGCACGGTGTTGACGATGGCGCTGTCGACCTTCAGCCGGGCGTGGCTGACGTAGGGCAGGAACTTGCCTATGCGGTAACCGCCCATCAGGTACCACGAGGTGGTGTCGTTGATGTAGGTCTTGGTCTTGCGCTTGGCGAATTCGCTCTGGACGACGATGTTGTTCCAGTCCATGGCCAGGCCGAGCGAGCTGAAATGCGCTCCCTTGCCGTTGGCTTCGATCTCGTTGGCGAGGGTCGGCAGGGCGGCGAAGCGGTAGCCGGCGCCCGCAGCGCGCAAGCCGGCAACCAGGGTGTTCAGCGAGGCCGAGTCGTCGATGGTGATGTCGGCGCGGGCGTGGCCGGCGCGCACGGTGAAGGGGCCGTGTTCGGCGCTGATGTTCAACGCGGCGATCTTCTTGCCCTTGGCGTGGATGCCGCCGGCCAGCGGCGATTTCACGCTGCCGACCGCCAGCTGCGAGGTCACGCTGGTGTCGCCGAAGCTGTGCTGCCAGGTGACATCAAGGCCGTCGACGCTGTTGAACGGGACTTGCGAATACACTTCCGCCGGCGGGCGCAGCAGGGTGTTGGCGTAGCCGACGTTGCGGTAGTCCGAAATCATGAAGACCGGCAGGCCGACGCGGCCGACGCGCAGGCTGATTTCATCCGACAGGCGGGCCTTGGCGAAAGCCCAGCTCAGTTCGGCGCCCCAGCTTTCTTCGGCGTCGCGGCGCACCAGGCCCTGGGCGGTCAGCGACAGCCAGCTGTTGACCGGCATGTCGGCCTGCAGGCCGAGGTTCGAGTCGATGCCGGTGCGCAGGTCGCGCGAGGAGCCGGAAGCCTGGTTCGGGCGGGCGAATTCGGCGTGGCCGTTATCGGAATAGGTCACGGCTGCGCTGCCGAAACCGCTGACTTTCACTGCCGGGAAACCGCCGCCATCCTGGGCGTAGGCGGTCGAGACTGCCAGCGGAAGCGCCAGCAGGGTTGCAATCACACGTTTATTCATCATCATTCTTGTTACGTCTTCTGTTGCGGAAGCTGCTCTGGGAAGGCGGTGCTGACGGAAGCAGCAAGCTCGTCATACCGTGAAACACTGGAAATGATTCTATCCAGCGCGCAATTTTCCCAGCAAGAAAAAGATGACAATTGGTGACAATTCAGCCGTGAATGTCTTTACGGCGTTGTTTAGTTGAAACAGCTGCTTGTTTAGCTGACAAGTAGGGTTGTCAATTCCACCAGTGGCAGGTGGAACCGGCGGCCGGCAGCTTGGCTTGCTGTGCGCCGTGGGTAATGCCGGCTTTGGCAGCCTCGTCGGCGTCGAAGATGCGGGCGTTGCCGGTGAGGTTGTTGCGGATGTCGGTTGGCGTGCCGGCGGCCGTGGTGGCTTCGAGGAAGATGCTGGCGTAGCGCTCGGCGTCGAAGTCGAGGCAATCGCGCCATTCGGACACGCGCGAATGGTCGGCCGCGACCAGGCTGCCGAAGCCCCAGTGCAGCGGGTGGATCAGGAAGCGCGTGCCGGGGCAGGCGTAGCGCTTGTGGCCGGCCAGGAAGATCACGACGGCCACCGATTCCACGCTGCCGATATTGTGGGTGGTGAGGGGGATCGGGAGCGACTTCAGGAAGAAGTAGAGGGCGAAGCCGGCCGTCATGTTGCCGCCTTCGCTCGACATGTGCAGCGCGATTTCGGTCGCGCCGTTCTGCAGCGCCTGCAAGCAGTTGTTGCGGATCGCGCTCGCCGAATTGTGGTTGATCGGTCCGATGAAGTGAACGATGTGCAGTGCCATGGGCCCCCCTTTCCGATGAGCCCAAGGATAGCAAGTTTCAGGGGGCGGCCGCGTCCGGCTTCGCCGCAGCGCCGGTCTTGCAGCCATCGGCCGCATCCGCATGAGGCTGGAAGGGGAAGCGGCGTCCCGCCACTTCCAGGTCCTTCCATAGGGGTGGCAGGATGCGGAACGCGCCATCGCGCATGGCCTGCCGCCATCCCGGGCAGGCCAGGCTGGCGGAATAGGTCCCGACGATGCGCCAGCGCTCCCCCGCATGCGCAAAGGCGACGCTCCAGGCGGTGTCTTCGCCGAACAGCAGCACCTCGGCCTGCGCGTCGCCGTCGAGGTCGATGACCATCGCGTCGCACTGCTGTTTTGCGCGCACCAGGCAGTCGGGCATGAAGGGGGCATTGGCCTCGAGCTGCCAATCCATCTTGAGGAAGCTGTCGGGGAGGCGCGCGCCGGCGGGCCAGACGCGCAGGTTGTCGGCCAGCTGCGGCGCGGCGCCGATCCGGTCGAGCTGGTACTTGCTTTGCAGCTTGCGCACGGCGGCGATCCGCCGGCGCAGTTCGGATGCGTCAGGCCGGGCGGCGTCCGCTTCCAGCCGCGCCAACGCCTCCGGGCCGTAGCGGGCGCCGTCGAAATGCAGGTAGCCGACGTCGAACTGCGCCGCCGTGACCCGGCCGGACGCCAGGCGCGCGAGCTGGTCGTTCGTCGCCAGGCGCGCTGGATCGGCCAGCGGCGTGAGCAGCGCCAACAACACGCCCAGCACCACGAAGGCGGCGGCGATGTTGACGCCGGCCAGTCCGCGCAGCCAGCCGCGGCGCACCGCGGCGGCCGCGTAGCCGCCGGCATAACAGGCAGCCACCAGCATGCAGGCCGCGGCCAGCACGCGTTCGTCGGTCCAGCCGTATTCGTTCACCCGCAGCGCCAGCGCATAGATCGCAAGCAGGACCACCGGCACCAGCAGCAGCGCGGCGATGCGCGCCGCCAGCGCCACCGGACGCGCGGACGCCGGCACGCCGTTCTGCCAGGCGGCGTTGATCAGGATGACGAATGCCGCCGCCGCGCTCAGCAGCACCCCGGCCGCGCTGCGCGTGGCCCACAGCGGCTCGAGCCCGGTGAAAGGCAGGCTGACGAGAAAACCGCCGACCAGCAGCACCAGCACCGGCAGGATCCAGGACAGCAGCACCAGCAGCAGGTTGCGGATGCCCTGCACGATGGCGGGCCGCAGGTCGGTCAGGTGCATCGCGCAGGCGAAGGCGAAGGTGGTGACGGGAATCGCGAACCACGATTCGCCGATCGCCCGGCGCAGGAAGTCGAGCTTGATCAGCACGAACAGGGCCGCGCCCAGGTGCAGCACGATCCAGGTAGCGCCGACGAAGACGCCGCTGAAGGCCAGCTGCACGCCGAGCTTCCAGGCGGTCTCGAAGTAGGCCGTATAGCCGGCGATGCGGCGCTTTTCGAACGCGCCGGCCAGCACCAGGGCATGGGCGATGAAGAAGCCGGCGACCAGCGACAGACAGAGCTGGGGTGACGGTTCGCGGGCACGCGGCTTCGGTCCCTCCGGCAGGCGCCATGCCCCTTCCATGCGCCAGACGTCGTAGAAGGCGAGGGCGGCAACGACCGCGGCGACGCTTGCCGTCCACACCAGCAGCTGGCGCCGCGTCAGCTGGCCGATTCCGCTGATCGCCACCACCGGCGCGATCGCCGCGACCAGCAGCAGCGGAACGAACAGGCGCGGCACGGTGGCCGGCCAGGCCAGGTCGGTGCCGGCGCGGTAGAGCAGGTACAGAAGCAGGCCCTGCAGCAGGCCGATGACGATCCGGATGGCGGCGATGCCGGGTTGTGGGACCGTGTCCGCAGTGCTCTGCATGGTGTGCTCCAGTTTGTCATTTAGTAAATATTACTGTCATTCAACTGGTCGCGCCACTCTCCAGCGGCCTAGCTTCCCCGGTAGGTCGAATAGGACCAGGGCGTCACCACCAGCGGCACATGGTAGTTCTGGCTGCTGTCGGAGACGCCGAAGGCGATCACGATGCGGTCGAGGAAGCGCGGGGAGGGGAGCGTGACGCCCTGTGCGGTGAAATAGTCGCCGGCGTGGAAGACCAGTTCGTACTGGCCAACCCGCAATTGCTCGCCTTCGAGAAGGGGAGCGTCGCAGCGCCCGTCCGCGTTCGTGTGGGCTGTGGCGAGCAGGGTGCGCCCGCAGCTGTCGGTGGCGTAGAGCTCGACCTTCACGCCGGCGCCGGGACGGCCGTGGGCGGTATCGAGTACGTGCGTGGACAATTTACCCATATGACCATATTCCCCGATTGAGTTGAAGTATGCGGGCAATCATATACCGTTGTGCTTCATGCAATATATAGTCAGGCTTATATACGCTCATTCCTCGACACCATGGACAGCTACGCCCACTACCCGCGCGACCTGATCGGCTACGGTCGCAATCCGCCGCATCCGCGCTGGCCCGGCGGGGCCCGCATCGCGCTGCAGTTCGTGCTGAACTACGAGGAGGGCGCGGAGAACAGCGTGCTGCATGGCGACCCGGCGTCGGAAACCTTCCTGTCCGAGATCATCGGCGCGCAAGCCTTCCCGATGCGCCACATGAGCATGGAGTCGCTCTACGAATACGGTTCGCGCGCCGGGCTGTGGCGGGTGCTGAGGATGTTCGAGGGGCGCGGCTTGCCGCTGACCGTGTTCGGCGTCGCCATGGCCTTGAAACGCAATCCGGAAGCGGTCGCCGCCTTCCGCGAACTCGGGCACGAGATCGCCTGCCATGGCCTGCGCTGGATCTCCTACCAGAACATGGACGCCGAGACCGAGCGCGCCCACCTGGCCGAGGCGGTCGGGATCATGCGCGAACTGACCGGAGAAGCGCCGCTCGGCTGGTACACCGGGCGCGATTCGCCCAATACGCGCCGCCTGGTGGTGGAGCACGGCGGCTTCGCCTACGACGCCGATCACTACGGGGACGACCTGCCGTTCTGGCAGCAGGTCGAGGTAGCGGATGGCCGCACCGTGCCGCACTTGGTCGTGCCCTATACGCTCGACACCAACGACATGCGCTTCGCCGCCCTGCAGGGCTTCAATTCCGGCACCCAGTTCTTCGACTACCTGAAGGATGCCTTCGACGTGCTGTATGCGGAAGGCGACCCCGACGGCCTGGACCAGCCGAAGATGCTGTCGATCGGCCTGCACTGCCGCCTGGTCGGCCGGCCGGCGCGGGCGGCGGCGCTGGCGCGCTTCCTCGATTACGTGCAGCGCCACGAACGGGTCTGGATCACGCGCCGGATCGATATCGCGGATCACTGGAAAACCGTCCATCCTTTTCTAGAATGAAGGGTGTGGGCGTTCCATTAGATATACGAATATATTGATAAGTATTATTAGTAAAAGCTTATAAGTCATCTGCGCCGGGGTGGTAGCCTCTCGCCCTTGCCCGAAAGCCAGCCACCATGTCCGAACCGATCCGATTCTTTTACCGCGGCGCCGTCCACGAAGTGCGCGATGCTGCGCCCACGCAGACCATCCTGCAGCACCTGCGGGAGGATCTGCATTGCACCGGCACCAAGGAAGGCTGCGCCGAGGGCGACTGCGGGGCCTGCACGGTGGTGATCGGCTCGCTGGAGAACGGCAAGCTGGAGATGAAGGCGGTGAATTCCTGCATCCAGTTCACGCCGACCCTGGACGGCAAGGCCCTGTTCACGGTCGAGGACCTGCAGGCGCAGGACGGCAGCCTGCACCCGGTGCAGCAGGCCCTGGTCGAATGCCACGGCTCGCAATGCGGCTTCTGCACGCCGGGCTTCGCGATGTCGCTGTGGGGCATGTACCTGAAGCAGGAAAGCCACAGGCTTTCCGGACGCCAGCTCTCGCGCTGCCAGATCGACGACGCGCTGTCGGGCAATCTGTGCCGCTGCACCGGTTACCGCCCGATCATCGACGCGGCGCGCCGCATGGTCGAGCTGCCGCCCGCCGCTTTCGACCGCGCCGCGCTGGCCGAACGGTTGCAACTGCTGCAGCGCGCCCACGGTTTCAGCTATGAAGCGCAAGGCGCGCGTTTCCACGTGCCGCGCACGCTGGATGAGCTGGTGCGCCTGCGCGCTGAACTGCCGCAGGCGCTGCTGCTGGCCGGATCGACCGACGTCGGGCTCTGGGTCACCAAGCACATGCGCGAGCTGAACGAGATCATCTACCTGGGCCAGGTCGAGGAACTCAAGCACGTCGCCGAAGATGACGGCATGCTGGAGATCGGCGCGGGTGTGAGCCTGAACGATGCCTATGCCGCGGTGTGCACCCACTACCCCGACGAACTGGGCGAGATGTGGCAGCGCTTCGCCTCGCTCCCGATCCGCAACGCCGGCACCCTGGGCGGCAACGTCGCCAACGGCTCGCCGATCGGCGATTCGATGCCGTGGCTGATCGCGCTCGGCGCCCGGATCGTGCTGCGCGGCGCGGCCGGCGAGCGCGTGCTGGCGCTGGAGGATTTCTATCTGGGCTACCAGCAGAAGGATCTGCAGGCGGGCGAGTTCGTGCGGGCGGTGCGCATTCCGCTGCCGCGCGCGGGCTTGCGCTTCCGGACCTACAAGCTGGCGAAGCGCTTCGACCAGGATATCTCGGCGGTATGCGCCGCGTTTGCCGTCATGCTCGATGGAGATACCGTGACGAACGCGCGCATCGCTTTCGGCGGCATGGCGGCCACGCCCAAGCGGGCTGCCAACGCCGAAGCAGCCTTGATCGGCCAGCCCTGGAATGAAGACACCATGCGTGCCGCGATGGCCGCGATGCGCGAGGACTACGCGCCGCTGAGCGATATGCGGGCGTCGAGCAATTACCGCGTGCAGGCCGCGCAGAACCTGCTGCGCCGCTTCTGGCTCGAGACGCGCGTCGACGATCCACTGCCGGCCGCCGCGGTCAACGCCTTCGCGCAGGCCTGAGGAACACGAACATGAACGACGCCGCCAATCCCGTACTCGCAGCCGCCGACTGGACCGAAGTCGGCCGCCCGCGCAAACACGAATCCGCCGTGCTGCACGTGCTCGGCCAGGCCACCTACACCGACGACATCCGCGAAACCGCCGGCACCCTGCACGCGGCCCTCGGCCTGTCGAACCGCGCCCATGCGCGCATCCTCGGCATCGATCTCGACCCGGTCCGCGCCAGCCGCGGCGTGGTGGCGGTGCTCACCGCGCAGGACATCCCCGGCCTGAACGACTGCGGCCCGATCATCCACGACGATCCGATCCTGGCCGACGGCCTGGTCCAGTACGTGGGCCAGCCGGTCTTCATCGTCGTCGCCGACAGCCACGACAACGCGCGCCGCGCGGCCAGGCTGGTGAAGATCGATTACGAGGACCTGCCCGCCATCCTGACCCCGCAGGCCGCGCGCGCCGCGGAGTCCTACGTGCTGCCGCCGATGCGCCTCGCGCGCGGCGATGCGGAAACCGCTTTCGCCGGCGCACCCCATCGCGTGAAAGGCGAGCTGCACGTCGGCGGCCAGGAGCAGTTCTACCTCGAAGGCCAGATCGCCTACGCGATTCCGGGCGAAGACCGCGGCATGCACGTCTACTGCTCGACCCAGCACCCGAGCGAGATGCAGCACGTGGTCGCGCACGCGCTCGGCCTGCATTCGCACCACGTGACGGTCGAGTGCCGGCGCATGGGCGGCGGCTTCGGCGGCAAGGAATCGCAGTCGGCGCTGTGGGCGGCGGCCGCGGCGATCGCCGCCGTGCGCACCCGCCGCCCGGTCAAGCTGCGCGCCGACCGCGACGACGACATGCTGGTGACGGGCAAGCGCCACTGCTTCCACTACGAATACGAAGTCGGCTACGACGCCGATGGCCGCATCGTGGCCGCGAAAGTCGACATGGTCTCGCGCGCCGGCTATTCCGCCGACCTGTCCGGCCCGGTCGCCACGCGCGCCGTCTGCCACTTCGACAACAGCTATTACCTGTCCGACGTCGACATCCGCGCCGCCTGCGGCAAGACCAACACCCAGTCGAACACCGCCTTCCGCGGCTTCGGCGGGCCGCAGGGCGCGATCGCCATCGAATACGTGATCGACGAGATCGCCCGCAACCTCGGCCGCGACCCGCTCGACATCCGGCGTCTGAATTTCTACGGCAAGAACGAACGCAACGTCACGCCCTACGGCCAGCTCATCGTCGACAACGTGATCCACGAACTGGTCGCCGAGCTCGAAGAGACCAGCGCCTACCGCGCCCGCCGCGCCGCCATCGACGACTACAACCGCGCCAGCCCCGTGCTGAAGAAAGGCCTGGCGCTCACTCCCGTCAAATTCGGCATCGCCTTCAACGTCACCCACCTGAACCAGGCCGGCGCGCTGGTGCACGTCTACGTGGACGGCTCGATCCTGGTGAACCACGGCGGCACCGAGATGGGGCAGGGGATCAACACCAAGGTGATGCAGGTGGTCGCCCACGAGCTGGGCGTGGACTTGGACCGTGTGCGCGCCACCGCCACCAACACGAGCAAAGTCGCCAACACCTCGGCCACCGCCGCCTCCACCGGTGCGGACCTGAACGGCAAGGCCGCGCAGGACGCGGCGCGCAAGATCCGCGAACGCCTGGCCGCCTTCGTGGCGTCGCAGTTCGGTGGCGACGCCTCAGAAGTACGCTTCGCCGACGACACCGTGTTCGTCGCCGGCCAGGCGCTGCGCTTCGGCGAAGTGGTCGCCAAGGCGTACCTGGCGCGCGTGCAGCTGTGGTCCGACGGCTTCTACGCCACCCCTGGCCTGCACTGGGATGCGAAGACCATGACCGGCCACCCGTTCTCCTACTACGCCTACGGCGCGGCGGTGGCGGAAGTCGTGGTGGACACGCTCACCGGCGAATGGAAGCTGCTGCGCGCCGACGCCCTCTACGACGCGGGCAACTCGCTGAACCCGGCCATCGACATCGGCCAGGTCGAAGGCGCCTTCATCCAGGGCATGGGCTGGCTCACCACCGAGGAATTGTGGTGGAACCCGGCCGGCAAGTTGATGACGCACGCCCCCTCGACCTACAAGATCCCCGGCATCTCCGACTGCCCGCAGGACTTCCGCGTGCGGCTCTTCGAGAACCGCAACGTCGAAGACAGCATCCACCGCTCCAAGGCCGTGGGCGAGCCGCCGCTGCTGCTGCCGTTCTCGGTGTTCTTCGCGATCCGCGATGCGATCTCCAGCGTGGGCGGGCACAAGGTCAATCCGCCGCTGAATGCGCCCGCGACCTGCGAAGAGATCCTCAAGGCGGTGGCCGCCGTGGAAGCTGCGAGCATCGGATGAACGACTGGCTGCCACAGACGCTGCATGGCCCGGCCGTGCTGGTGACGGTCGCCCGCGTCGAGGGTTCCGTGCCGCGCGAACCCGGAGCGCGCATGCTGGTCGATGCCGACGGTTTTCGCGGCACGATCGGGGGCGGGCACCTGGAGCACCGCGCGCTTGAGATGGCGCGCGCCATGCTGGCAACAGGCGGCGCGGCCTGCATCGAGCGTTTCCCGCTTGGGCCCAAGCTGGGCCAGTGCTGCGGCGGCATCGCGTGGCTCGTATTCGAAATGGCCGATCCCGACCAACTGGCCATGCTCGACCGCCGCCGCAACGAAGACACGTGGCGTGTAATCCCCGTAGGGTGGACCGGGCCACGAAAGGCGGCTCCGCCGTCCGCGCGTCCAGGCAGCTCCGGCTCCGCCGAAGCGCAACCGTCAGTTGAACGCGCGGACGGGGGACCCGTCCACCCTACGCCCCCCGACTTTGATCGCAACGCGGGAACTCACGTGATGGAACACGATGGCCGCCTCTGGCTCATCGACGCCGTCCTCGCCCCACGCGCGCACCTGATGCTGTTCGGCGCCGGCCACGTCGGCGCCGCCATCGTGCGCGCCCTGGCCGATCTACCGTGCCGCATCACCTGGATCGACGAACGCGACGACCTGTTCCCCCCACAGGTCCCGGCCAACGTGGCGGTCGAAGCCACCGACACCCCCGAAGCGCTTGTTGAAAACGCACCACACGGCACGACCTTCCTGGTCATGACCCACAGCCACGCCCTTGACCTGGCCCTGTCCCACGCGATACTGTCCCGCCCCGGCCCCCAGGATTGGTTCGGCCTGATCGGCAGCGACACCAAGCGCCGCCAGTTCGAGCACCGCCTGCGCGAGCGCGGCGTCGCCGACGAGCGCATCGCCAGCATGGTCTGCCCCATCGGCCTGCCCGGCATCGAGGGCAAGGCCCCGGCCGTGATCGCAGCCTCCGTGGCGGCGCAACTCCTCACCGTGTGGGAAGCTGCGAGCCAACCCGAAGATTCAACGGAATAAGAAGATGTCCACCGCACCCGATAACGTGCAAGCCTACCGTGCGAGCTTGCTGCACTTTCACGCCGACCCGGCCTTCGACGACCAGGCCCATGCCTGGTTCGAGGACGGCCTGCTGCTGGTCGAAGACGGTAAAATCAAAGCCGCGGGCGACTACGCCGCGCTGGCAGGCACGCTGCCGCCGGGCGTCACGCCGCAGGACCTGCGCGGCCACCTGATCACCCCGGGTTTCATCGACACCCACCTGCATTACCCGCAGACCGACATGATCGCCTCGCCGGCGCCCGGCCTCTTGCCCTGGCTCGAGACCTACACCTTCCCGACCGAGCGCCGCTTCGAAGACCCGGCGCATGCGCGCGCCACCGCCGAGTTCTTCCTCGACGAGCTGCTGCGCTGCGGGACCACCACCGCCGTGGTCTACTGCACCGTGCACCCGCAGTCGGTCGACGCCTTTTTTGACGCCAGCGAAGCGCGCAACCTGCGCATGGTCGCCGGCAAGGTGCTGATGGACCGCCACTGCCCGGACTTCCTGCGCGACGTCGAGGGTGGGGTGGGCGACAGCGCCGCCCTGATCGAGAAGTGGCACAAGCGCGGCCGCCAGCTCTACGCGATCACCCCGCGCTTCGCCCCGACCTCCACCGACGCCCAGCTGCGCGCGACCGCCGAACTGGCGAAGAGCTACCCGGACACCTTCATCCAGACCCACGTCTCGGAAAACAAGGACGAGTGCAAATGGGTGGGCGAATTGCATCCGCAGGCGCGCAGCTACCTCGACGTCTACGAGCGCTTCGGCCTGATGCGCCCGCGCGCCCTGTTTGGCCACTGCATCTGGCTCGACGACGAAGACTTCGCGCGCATGGCGGCCACCGGCAGCGCGGCGGCGGTATGCCCGACCTCCAACCTGTTCCTGGGCAGCGGCCTGTTCGACTTCGAAAAGGCCGACGGCGCGCGCACGCTTCTGTCGCTCGGCACCGACGTCGGCGCCGGCACCTCGTTCTCGATGCTGCAGACCATGAACGAAGCCTACAAGGTGGCGCGCCTGAAGGGCAGCTATCTGCCGGCCCTGCGCATGTTCTACCTCGCCACCCTGGGCGCGGCGCGCGCGATGAACCTGGAAGGCACGATCGGCAGCTTCGCCGTCGGCGCGGAAGCGGATTTCGTGGTGCTCGACCCGAAGGCCACGCCCCTGATGGCGCGCCGCACGGCGCAGCTGGAGTCGCTGGAAGAGCTGCTGTTCGCGTTCGCGCTCTTGGGCGACGACCGCTCGATCAAGGCAACCTATTCGGCTGGCCGGCAAGTGCATACCCGGTAGGGTGGGCGGGGACCGCCCACCCTACATGCCTTATTGCAAACGCAAACTCAAGCGGTTAGAGTTGCGCGGTCACGCGGGACATCCATCCCGTACTAACCGCACCAGAAAGCCACGATCCATGACCACCAAACTGACCGGCAGCCTGCTGCTCGCCCTGGCCGTCGCTGCCGCTCCAGCCCTGGCCAAGGGCCCGGCCTCGACCGCCAACGAAACCGCCACCGCCCGCCACTACGCGAGCCTGATCGCCGGCGAGCCGAAGACGGCCGAGCTGACTCTGTTCTTCACCCGCATGCCCAAGGGCGGCGACCTGCACCATCATTATTCGGGTTCGGTGTATGCCGAATCCTACGTCGACTTTCTCGACATGCAGGGCTACTGCGTCGACAAGCGCACCTACCGCATCGAGACCAACAAGGACAACGTGGCTGCCGAACGCGCCAAGCCGGCCAAGGAGCGCAACTGCCTGTCCACGGCCGAAGTCTACGCCGACGACCATACCTGGCGCGAGCTGCTGCAGCGCTGGTCGAACAAGGACTTCGGCAACCACGGCGCCCTGAACCCGCCGCCGGACCGCCTGTTCTTCCAGACCTTCGGCTTCTTCGGCCCGGTTTCGAACGCCAACTTCCGCGAAGGCCTGCAGGAACTGAAACAGCGCGCGATCCTGGAAAACGTCGGCTACATCGAGACCATGTTCAAGATGTCGCCCTTCGTGGTGAACAAGGAGTTCGACAAGCAGGCCTGGGCCAACGTCGGCGACGACAAGGCGTTCGACGCCCAGATGGGCGCCTGGCTGGCGGTGCTGGAGCAGGACGCGGCCTTCGGCAAGCAGACCGAGGATTTCGTGACGAAGATCCACGAAGCCGCCGAAGGCATCGACGACGAGCGCTTCACCATGCGCTACCAGACCTATGTGCTGCGCCTGCTCGACCCGTCCCAGGTGTTCTCGTCGATGGTGTCCGGCTTCAAGGCCGCGACCATGAGCGACAAGATCGTGGGCGTGAACATCGTCGGCCAGGAGAGCACCATGGTCTCGATGCGCGACTACACCCTGCACATGAAGATGTTCCGCTTCCTGAAGTCGCGCTACCCGGACGTCAAGGTGGCGATGCACGCGGGCGAGCTGGCGCTGGGCGACGTGCCGCCGGAAAGCCTGACCTTCCACATCGACCAGGCCCTGGTGATGGCGGGCGCCAACCGCATCGGCCACGGCATCGACCTGGCCCACGAGACCAATGCCCCGGCCATCCTGGCGAAGATGCGCAAGGACGACATCCCGGTCGAGATCAACCTGACTTCGAACGCCTTCATCAACGGCATCGAGGGCGCCAACCACCCGGTGACGATCTACCGTAAATATGGCGTGCCCTACGTGATCTCGACCGACGACGCCGGCGTGACCCGCCACACCCTGTCCAACGAGTACGTGCTGTTCGCCAGCCGCTACAAGCCCGACTACGCCGAAATGAAGAGGACCTCGTACAACAGCATCAAGTATGCTTTCCTCCCAGCAGCAGAGAAGGCCCGCCTGACGCGCCAGCTGGATGAGCGCTTCGCCCGTTTCGAGGCCGATGTCGCCGGCATGGCGGCCAAGGCTGTACGCAAATAAACAACACTTGCCCTTCCCGGGCAAAAATTCTTCCGCACCTGCGGCTGGCGGAAAACCCGCCGGCCGCTGTCATGACAATGTCATGAGCGACGCTGGAAAGTGAGCGCATCACTCATTTTTGTGGCCAACTTGCCACAGATTTACAGCGATGCCGCTGTCGTTTTCCGAAATTGCTTATGTAAATATTTCACTGAAGTATGCCTTCCGTATAATCGCGCCTTGTGATTTTGCCCGGAACCATCGTCCTCAGCCCCCCATTTCCCCGTTTTTCGACGCATTTATAGGCTCAGCCTATAAATTCCCATGGAAAAACGTATTTGTCGGGCTGGTCTGAGCTCCTGCACATTTATGGTTGTTAATAAATATGCTTGAAGTTTTCCTAAGGACGTGCGGCTTGCGTGTAACAGTGATGAAAGATTTCAAATCTACAATCGCCCGGTTCATGAACGCATCCAGCGACGCCGCTTCCGGCAGCCAGGGTTTGCAGTACTTGTGAAGAGGGACGTGTCGCAGCGTCCAATAACTATTAAGTCTATTTTGGGGTTTTAACAATGATCACTCACAAACAGATCCGGCTGACCAAGCTGGCACTGGCTTTGTCGATTGTGCTGTCGGCCGCTCCGGCCATCGCACAGAACACCACCTCCGCCATCGGCGGCCGCGTCGCTGGCGCGGATGGCAAGCCGGTCGCGGGCGCGCAAGTCGTCATTCGCCACGCCGAGTCGGGTTCTGTCAGCACGGTCACCACCGATGCCGAAGGCCGTTACGTCGCACGCGGCCTGCGCGTCGGCGGCCCGTTCACGATCGTTATGTCGAAGGACGGCACCACCGAAACCATCAACAACGTCTACACCACCCTGGCGGAAACCTCGGCTGTCGACGGCACCCTGGGCGCCAAGGTCGCGGTCGTGAACGTGACCGGCCAGGCCCGCTCGAACACCTTCAACAGCGCCAACATGGGCTCGGGCACCAACCTGAGCCGCGCCGACCTGGCAGCGCACGCATCGATCAACCGTAACCTGGCCGACTACGCGCGCCAGGATCCGCGCCTGTCGCAGACCGACAAGGACCGCGGCGAAATCTCGGTCGGCGGCCAGAACTCGCGCTTCAACTCGATCACCATCGACGGCGTCTCGATCAGCGACACCTTCGGCCTGGAATCGAACGGCCTGCCGACCAACAAGCAGCCGATCTCCATCGACTCGATCCAGTCGGTGCAGGTCAACGTCTCGAACTACGACGTGACCCAGAAGGGCTACACCGGCGCCAACATCAACGCCATCACCAAGTCGGGCACCAACGAGTGGCACGGCAGCGTGTACCACGTGTTCCGTAACGACAAGCTGGCAGGCGACCGCTACAACGCGACCGACAACAGCTACAGCGCTCCGGCCGCGTTCAAGGAAAACACCACCGGCTTCACCCTGGGCGGCCCGCTGATCAAGGACAAGCTGTTCATCTTCGCCAGCGCCGAAAACCTGAAGAGCTCGCGTAACTCGCCGGAATACGGCCCGCTGGGCAGCGGCCTGACCAACGTCGGCATCACCCAGTCGGCAATCGCCAGCCTGCAGAACATCGCCAAGACCCGCTACGGCTTCGAAGCCGGTTCGGCCAACGTGCCGACCGGTTTCGAGCTGGACGTCGAAGACCGCCTGGTCAAGCTGGACTGGAACATCAGCGACAACCACCGCGCCAGCCTGCGCTACCAGAAGACCAAGCAGTCGGAGCCGCAATTCTCGGGCTACTCGGCGACCGGTATCGCCCTGGATTCCTACCTGTGGACCGAAGGCAAGAACATCGAGTCGACCGTCGCCCAGGTGTTCAGCGACTGGACCCAGGACTTCTCGACCGAGTTCAAGATCTCCAAGCGTGAATCGGGCAAGAACAACGCCAACAACGCCGCGCTGCCGTCGATGGCCCTGAGCTTCCCGGGTCCGCTGCCGGCCGGCACCCCGTCGTCCGTGCGTACCGGCAGCCGCTTCATCAACTTCGGTACCGAAGCGAGCCGCCAGTTCAACACCCTCGACACCACCACCTGGGACGCCTACGCCGGCGCCACCTGGCTGAAGGGCGACCACGAGATCAAGTTCGGCGCGGACTACGTGCGCAACGAGATCTTCAATGCCTTCCTGCAGAACGTGAACGGCACCTACACCTTCGGCTGCACCAACTCGAGCGCGACCTACACCTACACCTTCGGTACCGTCAACTGCTCGACCTCGCCGGCCGACGTGATCGAACGCGCCGTGCTGGAAAACTTCTCGCGCGGCCGTCCGACCCAGTACATCGCGCAGATCGCTCGCCAGGGCTACAGCCTGAACGACGCCGCCGCCGAATGGACCCTGGCCAACACCGGCCTGTTCCTGCAGGATAACTGGAAGGTCAACGACCAGCTGACCCTGACCTACGGCGTCCGCTACGACAAGGCCACCACCGGCGACCGTCCGCTGCGCAACAACGCTGTCGCCGCACCGCGCGTGGCCGGCCGCTACAGCACCAACTCGACCGCGATCGTGCGCGAGACCGGCGGCTTCGGCGTGGACAACACCGTCACCATCGACGGCGACGACCTGATCCAGCCGCGCTTCGGCTTCAACTACCGCCTCGACACCAAGCAAGCGACCCAGATCCGCGGCGGCGTCGGCCTGTTCTCGGGCTCGGCCCTGAACGTCTGGCTGGGCAACCCGTTCGCCAACGCCGGTATCGCGACCTACTCGGTCGGTTGCGGCCGCGACAGCTTCGCCTCGTGCGGCACCGCCGAAGGCATCTTCAGCCCGAACCCGGCGACCCAGCCGACCATCGCCGGCGCTGCGCCTGCCGTCGCGGTCGACATCCTGTCGCCTGGCATCAGCCAGCCGTCGGTGTGGAAGGGTAACCTGGCGATCGAAACCGAACTGCCATGGTACGGCCTGGTCTTCAGCGTGGAATACCTGCGCACCAGCGTCAACAAGGGCATCTACTTCGAGCACCTGAACCTGGGCGCACCGACCCGTATCGGCCCGGATGGCCGCCAGATGTTCTGGACCGAGCAGGGCTACACCGCGTCGTGCGCCAACGGCACCGGCGGCTTCAACAGCACCGGCGCATGCGCAGGCTTCCGTTCGCGCGCCCTGTCGAACGCCGCGTACACCAACGTGATCGCCGTGCGTGAAACCAAGAAGGGTGACGGCAACCTGGCCACGATCTCGCTGAGCAACGGCCGTTCGCGCGGCCTGCGCTGGACCGCGGCCTACACCTACAGCGACGCGACCGAAGTCAGCAACCTGAGCTCGTCGACCTCGAACTCGAACTGGAGTGGCCGCGCCATCTTCAACCCGAACGAGGAAGTCGCCGGCAAGTCGGCTTACCTGATCAAGGACCGCGTGACCCTGTCGCTGGCTTGGGACAAGGCCTTCTTCGCCAACTACAAGACCAGCTTCGGCCTGTTCTACGAAGGCCGCAGCGGCAAGCCGTACAGCTGGACCTTCAACAACGACATGAACGGCGATGGCGTCAACTCGAACGACCTGATGTACATCCCGACCGCCTTCGGTTCGGGCGAGGTCATCTTCCGTGGCGACACCGCGACCAACAAGGCCAACGAGCAGAAGTTCTGGGACATCGTCAACAAGGACGAAATGCTCAAGGGCTCGGCTGGCGGCGTGATCGGCCGTGCCGGTTCGCGCGCACCGTGGACCAACAGCTTCGACATGCGTCTGAGCCAGGAAGTCCCGGGCCTGTTCGCTGGTCACAAGGGCGCGATCGTGTTCGACTTCATGAACGTCGGTAACATGATCAACAAGCGTTGGGGCCGTATCAACGAAGTCTCCTTCGCCAGCGCCGGCGGCAACTCGCGCAGCTTCGTGGACTACGCCGGTATGGAAAATGGCAAGTATGTCTACCAGGTGCGTGACCAGGTCGAAAGCTACGTGACCAAGCAAGCCAAGGGCGAATCGCAGTGGGCAGTCCAGGTGACCGCACGCTACGAGTTCTAAGCGCGATCTGTCGAGGCGTCTGACGCGCTGAGACACAGGACGGCCGGTGGCGACACCGGCCGTTTTTTATTGGATGAAGACCCCGTCCAGCGCCGCCGTAAAGATGGCGGGCCGGCAGGGCAGATGCCATAATGCGGATGGGCTCGACGAGCCTCCCTCCCAGAAAACCGAGAACACTCCATGACTGTTTCCCTGCGTGCCCCGGCACGTCTTTCCTGCCTCGCGCTGGCGCTGGTCCTGGCCGGCTGCGCCACCGCGCCCCAGGGCCCGGTGACCATCAACATCGTCGCCATCAACGACTTCCACGGCAACCTCGAACCGAGCCGCTACGTCCCGGCCAATGCCGACGGCAGCAAGGCCGAGGCGATCCGCGCCGGCGGCATCGAGAACGTCGCCGCCGCGCTGCAGGCCTGGCGCAAGGAAGACAAGGACCTGCTGTTCGTCGCCAGCGGCGACCTGGTCGGCGCCAGCCCGGCGATGTCCTCGCTGTGGGCGGACGAGCCGACCATCGAAGCCATGAACATGCTCGACCTGCGCGCCTCCGCGGTCGGCAACCACGAGTTCGACGCCGGCCGCAAGGAACTGCTGCGCCAGCAGAACGGCGGCTGCGATTCGCCGCGTCCGAACAAGGCCTGCCAGATGTCGAAGGACTTCCGCGGTGCGAAGTTCACCTGGCTGGCCGGCAACGTGCTGGACAGCGCCACCGGCAAGCCCTTCATTCCCGCCTTCCGCATCGAGACCGTCAAGGGCGTCAAGGTCGGCCTGGTCGGCGTGGTGCTGCAGGACACCCGCTCGGTGGTCATGGCGTCCGGTATCGCCGGCCTGAGCTTCGAGGACGAGGCGGCCGCGATCAACCGCGCGATTCCCGAGATGCGCAGCCAGGGCGCCGACGTGATCGTCGCGCTGGTGCACCAGGGCGGCAACACCACAGATCACCCTCTGCAGCCGGGCTGCGCCAACCTGAAAGGCCCGATCGTCGACGTGGTCAAGAAGCTCGATCCGGCGGTGCGCCTGGTCCTGTCGGGCCACACCCACCAGGGCTACCTGTGCACGGTCGACGGCCGCACCGTGACGCAGGGCGCCTCCTACGGCCACCTGGCCACGCGCGTGTCGATGACGGTGCAGAAGGGCGCCGGCGCACCTAGCGATATCAAAGTCGAGAACGTCCTCATGAAAGCGGGCGACTATCCGGCCGACGAGAAGATGGTGGCGTACGTCGCCAAGGTGAAGGAAAGCAGCCGCGCCGCCCTGAACCGCCCGATCGCACGCCTGGCGGCGGCGCCGGTGCTGCGCAAGCAGAACGACGCGGGCGAAGCGCCGCTCGGCAACCTGATCGCGGACGCGGTGCTGGCGGCCACCCGCAACATGGGCGCGCGTATCGGCTTCATGAACGAAGGCGGCATCCGCAAGGATCTCGAAGCGGGCGCGGACAACGTCGCCGCCTTCGGCCAGGCCCAGGCCGTGCTCCCCTTCGGGAACACGCTGGTGGTGATGGACCTCACTGGCGCGCAGATCCGCCGCATCCTGGAAAACCAGTGGCACGAAGGGTCGACGGGCGGCTCGATGCTGCAGGTTTCGAACGGCTTCAGCTACCGCTGGGATGCGACCAGGCCGGTCGGCAGCCGCGTGGTCGGCATGCTGCTGGACGGCCAGCCGATCGAGGACGCGAAGACCTACCGCATCGTCGCCAACAACTTCCTGGCCGAGGGCGGCGACAACTTCCCCGACTTCGCCAAAGGTAGCAACCGCCTCGAGACCGGCCTGCTGGACCTCGACGCCTTCACCGATTACCTGCGTGCGAACGAAGGGCAGGGCGCTGCGCTCGCTCCCGCCAGCCCGCGCATCATCAAAGTTCAATGAGGATCACCATGAAGAAAATCGCCCTCGTACTCGCGCTCACGGGCGCCTTCGCCTCCTTCGACGCCGCGGCCTGGGGCCGTGACGGCCACAAGGCGGTCGGCGCCATCGCCGACAAGCTGCTCAAGGGCAGCAACGCGCAGAAGCAGATTCAAGCATTGCTGCTGCCGGGCGAATCGCTCGAGTCGATCGCCAACTGGCCGGACTGCGTCAAGGGCACCTACTGCGGCCCGCAGACGCCCGAGATGATCGAGTACGTCAACGCCAATCCGAAGCACAGCGAATACCACTACACCGACGTGCCCTTCCAGCTGGAGAAGTACCACGACCACGGCGTGGGCACGGCGGAAGTCGACATCGTCCAGACCCTGAAGCAGGCCATCGCGGTGCTGCAGGGCAAGACCGACCCGGCCCTGAACCCGCACAAGTTCACCAAGCGCCAGGCCCTGATCCTGCTGACCCACTTCGCCGGCGACATCCACCAGCCGCTGCACGTGGGCGCGGCCTTCGTGTCGAAGGACGGCAAGTTCGTGGTGCCGAAGACGCATGCCGAAGTCGACGAAACCGCGATCTTCGATTCGCGCGGCGGCAACAACCTGCTGCTGGACGACGCCAAGGTGTCGGCGCTGGCCGACGGCCTGATCGGCCCGGGCGAACCGGCGGTGGTGCGCGAAGGCGTGCCGAAGGCGCTGACCAAGCCCTTCCACTCGTACTGGGACAGCACCACGGTGGACTATGCCTTCCGCCGCATCAAGACCAAGACCCCCGAGCAGTTCGCCGACGCGGCCATCGCTGGCAACCCGCAGATCGCCAAGGCATCGGGCGATCCGATCACCTGGCCTTACCAGTGGGCGGACGACTCGCTCATCGCGGCCAAGCTGGCGTATGCCGACGTGGTGCCGGGCAAGCTGACGCAGCAGACCAGCAAGAAGGGTGACACCTACTACACCTTCGCGCTCGAAGTGCCGCAGAACTACCCGGTGCCGAGCTCGGCGGTGGCGAAGACGCAGCTGATCAAGGGCGGGTACAATCTGGCGGCGATTCTGCAGGCGATTTTCCCGGAAAAGGGTTGATCGGCCCGCTGCAGATTCAGCACCCCTGGCAGTAGCTCCATCATTCCCGCGAAGGCGGGAATGACGTTTACGGGGTGCGGGTCTGATTCATGCGCCAGCAATGTTCGCCGTCTTCAGCGCGTCATCACCCCGGTCTTGGCATAGAATCGCGTTCACCCGAACCGACGACAAACACCATGACCACTTCTCTCAAGGCCGCCTGCGCCGCCTGCCTCTTCCTCGCCACCACCGCCCACGCGCAAACCACGCCCGACGCCAATCTCCCCCTCTGGGAATTCGGCCTCGGCGCCGCCGCCCTCTCCACCCCGTCCTACCCCGGCGCCGACGAGCGCGAAAACCGTGTGCTGGTGTTCCCCAATATCGTCTACCGAGGGGAAGTCCTGCGCGCCGACCGCTCCGGCGTGAACGCCCGCCTGTTCAGCTCCGACCGCGCCGAGTTCGACATCGGCTTCGCCGGCGCCTTGCCCTCGGATTCGGACGACGTCGACGAGCGCGCCGGGATGCCGGATCTCGGCCCGCTGATCGAATTCGGCCCGCGCCTGAAGCTGCGCCTGGCGGACATGGGCAACAATCGCCGCATCCGCGCCGAATTCCCGCTGCGGGCGGTGATCGAGGCGCGCGGCGGCCTGCATGCGCGCGGGTACACCTTCGAGCCGCGCGTGGCCTACGAGATGGCCGGCGAGCGCGGCGTGTGGACGCTGGAGACGAACCTGTCGGTGGTGCTGGGCGACCGCCGCATCAACCGGCATTTCTATGAAGTCGCGCCGCAGTATGCGACCGCGACGCGTGCGGCCTATGCGGCCGATTCCGGCCTGATCGCGACGCGCCTCGGCCTGTTCGGCTCGCGCCGCGTCAACGAGGACGTGCGCCTGTTCGGCTATGTGCGCTACGAGAGCTTCAAGGGAGCGGCGAACCGCGACAGCCCGCTGCACGTGAAGGACAGCGGCGTGTCGGGTGGGGTAGGTGTGATGTGGACTTTCAAGCGGTCCGGTCGCCGGGGCAGCGGCAGGGAAACCGTCGACCCGGCGCTGATGTAGGGCTTACTTCTTGTCTTTGGACTTCTTGTCTTTCGACTTATCGTCCTGTTTGTCCTGCATGGTGTCGGTCTTGTCGGCCGGAGCGGGCGCAGGGGTCGCGGTGGTCGGCGAGGCCGGGGAGGTGGCGGTCGCGGTGGTATCGCTCACCGGCGGCACCGGGCTGGTCGGCGTGGCCGTGGTTTGCGGGCTGGCCGGGGTGGTCTGGGTTGCCGGCATGGCCGGGGTGGTGGTCTGGGCGAATGCCGATGCGGCGGACAGGGCGACGATCAGGGTGGCAATGGTCTGCTTCATGTCATGAGTCCTTTATAGTCGTTTCTGGCGTACGGTTATCGTGTCACCTGATGGATCAACGGGCCCCGAACGTGCCTCGATGACCATGCTTACAAAGCCTTACCCTGGTCACATTTGCTCACAACATGGGCAATAAAAAATGGCCTGCAGCAATGCAGGCCATTTTTGTCGGGAGCAGGGGGCGATCAGCGCGATTTCACGAAGGGCTTGCCGAGCGCCTTCGGCGCCACCGACTTGGCCATCAGGCCTGCCAGCACGATGACGGTCACGACGTACGGGATCATCTGGATCAGCGAGCCCGGAATCCGGCCCACCACCGGCAGGTCGACGCCTTCGATCTGGATCTGCACCGCCTGGAAGAAGGCGAACATCAGGCAACCCAGCACCGTGTGCACCGGACGCCAGTTGCCAAACACCAGCGCGGTCAGCGCCAGGTAGCCGGCGCCGGCCGACATGTCGCGCAGGAAGAAACCGCTCTGGACCACCGACAGGTAGGCGCCCGAGAACGAGCACAGCACGCCGGCGATCAGCATGGCCGCGTAGCGGGTGCGCTGCACCGAGACGCCGGCGGCGTCGGCCGCATGCGGATTCTCGCCGCAGGCGCGCAGGCGCAGGCCGAAGCGGCTGTGGAACAGGACCCAGTGCACGACCGGCAGCAGCAGGAAGGCGAGGTAGACCAGCACCGAGTGGCCGCCGATCAGGTGGCCGTAGAACCAGCCGAGGAAGGGGATGTCGGCCACCGCGGCGGTGCCCGGCAGGACCACGTCCGTCAGGCGCGCTTCTCCCAGGTCCGGCGTGCGGCCGCCCTGCTGGAAGAAGTACTGGGCCACGACGAAGGTCAGGCCGCTCATGGCGATGTTGATCGCGATGCCCGCGACCAGCTGGTTGCCCTTCTGCGTGATCGACACGAAGGCCTGCACCAGCGCGAGGGCCACCGAGACCAGGATGCCGGCGGCGATGCCGATCCACGGGTCCTGGTAGGTATAGGCGACGCCGGCCGACACGAAGGCCGAGGCGAGGATCTTGCCCTCGAGGCCGATGTCGACCACGCCGCTGCGTTCGGCGAACAGGCCGGCCATCGCCGCGAAGATCAGGACCGGGGCGTTGCGGATGGTGGAGACGAGGATGCTGGCGAACTGGAAGTCTTCCATGGTATTAGCCCCTACGAGTTGCGTTGATCAGTTTCAGGACCGCCGGGCCGTACATGTTTTCCATGGCGCCGCAGAACAGGATGATCAGGCCTTGAATGAAGATGAAGGTCTCTTGCGGGATGTTCGGTTTTTCCAGCGACAGGTCGAAGCCGCCCTGGATCAGCGCGCCGAACAGCACCGAGGAGAGGAAGATGCCGACCGGGTTCTGGCGGCCCATCAGCGCGATCGCGATGCCGATGAAACCGGCGCCGGCCGGGAAGTTCAGGCTCAGGTAGTGGGTCGAGCCCATGATCGAGTTCACCGCGGCCAGGCCGGCCAGCGCGCCCGAGATCAGCATGGCGACCACGATCATGCGGCTGATGCGCACGCCCGCGTAGTGGGCCGCGTGCTGGTTCAGGCCCGTGGCCTGCAGCTTGTAACCCCAGGACGAGCGCGACATCACGACGCCGTAGATCACCAGCGCCACGATCGCGATCAGGAAGGAGATGTTGAGCGGCGTGTCGCCCAGCGCCGGGAACCAGTCGAACAGGCGCGGCATCGCGGCGGCTTCGCTGAAGGTGCGGCTGGCCGGGTTCTGGTCGCCCTCGGGGATCAGGAAGCCGACGATCAGCCAGTTCATCAGGTTGGCGGCGATGAAGTTGAACATGATGGTCGTGACCACCACGTGGCTGCCGCGCTTGGCCTGCAGGTAGCCCGGCAGGAAGGCCCAGGCGGCGCCGAACACGGCGCTGGCCACCATCGCCAGCGGGATCAGCAGCCAGGGCGACAGCGTCGCGTCGAACGACAGCATGGCCAGGGTCAGGCCCAGGCCGCCCAGGTACATCTGGCCTTCGGCGCCGATGTTGAACAGCCCCGCCTTCATCGCCACCGAGACCGCGAGACCGGTGAAGATGAAGGTCGAGGCGTAGAACAGCGTGTAGCTCAGGCCTTCCGGATTGATGACGGCGCTGTTGATCAGGATCTGCAGCGATTCGACCGGGCTTTCGCCGAGCAGGTGGATCACCAGCGCGGCGACCAGCAGCGCGGAGAGCAGGTTCAGGACGGGCAGGACGAAGCCGGAGGCCCAGCGTGGGAGTTCAGTAGTCTTCATGTCAGTGCTTGTGCATCCCGCCCATCAGGAGGCCGATGCGGGTGGTGTCGAATTCGTCGATGTTCAGCTCACCGGTGACCCGGCCGCCCGAGACGACCACGATGCGGTCGGCCAGGGCGCGCACTTCTTCCAGCTCGGTCGACACCAGCAGGATCGCGACACCCTCGTCGCGCAGGCGCAGCAGCTGGGTGTGGATGCTTTCGATGGTGCCGATGTCGACGCCGCGGGTCGGCTGGCCGACCAGCATCAGCTTCGGCGCGGCCGAGACTTCGCGCGCGATCACGACCTTCTGCTGGTTGCCGCCGGACAGAAGGCCGATGCGCAGGTCCGGGTTCTTGGGACGCACGTCGAAGGCTTCCAGCAGGTGGGCGCAGCGGTCGGCGATGGCCTTGAAGTCGAACAGGCCGGCCTTGTTCTTGACCCGGTCCTGGTAGCCGAACACGGTGTTCTGCATCACCGAGAAATCCTTGATGACGCCGTCGCGCAGGCGGTCTTCCGGCACGTGGCCGATGCCGAGGTCGCGGAATTCGGCCGGCAGGCCGTCGGCGTTGGAGCGGCGCGCAAAGGGAAGCGCCTTGCCGAGGAATTCGACGGTGCCGGAAGAGGGCAGGCGCATGCCGGACAGGATTTCCATCAGCTCGCTCTGGCCGTTGCCGGACACGCCCGCGATGGCGACGATTTCGCCGGCGCGCACGGTGAGGTCGATGTCGGACAGGAGTTTGACGCCCTGCTTGTCCTGCAGCTGCAGGCCGCTCACTTTCAGCACCGGCGCGCCCGGATTGAAAGGCTTGCGCGGCAGGTTGCCTTCGATCGGACGGCCGACCATCATGTTGGCCAGCTGCTCTTTGGACGTGTCTCGCGTCGCGACGGCGCCGGCCACGCGGCCCGCGCGCATCACGGTCACCTGGTCGGTGATCTCCATGATCTCGCCCAGCTTGTGGGTGATCAGGATGATGGTCTTGCCCTGTTCCTTGAACAGGCGCAGGATCTCGAACAGCGAGGCGGTTTCCTGGGCGGTGAGGACGGCGGTCGGCTCGTCCAGGATCAGGATCTCGGCGCTGCGGTAGATCTGCTTGAGGATCTCGACGCGCTGCTGGGCGCCCACCGACAGGTCGTGGATGGTGGCCAGCGGGTCGACGTCGAGGCGGTAGCGGGCGCAGATCTCGCGCAGCTTCGCCTCCGTCTCCTTGCGCTTTGCGGCCAGCTTGAAGCCGCCCTCGGTGCCGAGCATGACGTTGTCGAGCACCGTCATGTTCTCGACCAGCATGAAGTGCTGGTGGACCATGCCGATGCCCAGTGCGATCGCCTCGTGCGAGGTGCGGATGGTGCGCTCCTCGCCGTCGATCAGCAACTGTCCGCTGTCGGCATTGTAGTAGCCGTACAGGATGCTCATGAGGGTGGACTTGCCCGCGCCATTCTCGCCGATCACACCATGGATCGAGCCTTTGGCGATCGAGAAGCTGACGTCAGCGTTCGCCTGCACGGCCCCGAAGGCCTTGCTAATGTTGCGAAATTCTACGGCTGGCTGCATTGCGATCTGTATTTCAAAAATGGTGAGTGCTGTATTCAAAAGCGCGCCGGACCGGTTTTATCCGGTGCGGCGCGCTTTGAATGGGAATAGATCGATCAGACCGGGCAGCTGCCTGCCGCGCGGTAGTCGATGACCTTGATCTTGCCGTTGATGATGTCGGTGCGCACGGCGTTCACGCGCTTTTCGATCTCCGGCGAGACGACCTTGCGGTTGTCCTTGTCCAGGACCCAGTCGACGCCGCCTTCCTTCAGGCCTTTATAGGTGACGCCACCTTTCCAGGTGCCGTTCTTCATCGCCATGAAGGAATCGTAGACGGCGACGTCCACGCGCTTGACCATCGAGGTCAGCATGGTGCCCGGGTGCAGGTAGTTCTGGTTCGAGTCGACGCCGATCGCCAGCTTGCCCTTTTCCTTGGCCATCTGCAGCGTGCCCATGCCGCTGCCGCCGGCCACGGCGAAGACCACGTCGACGCCGCGGTCGAACTGGGCGCGCGCCAATTCTCCGCCCTTGGCCGGGTCGTTCCAGGCGGCGGCGGTGGTGCCGACCATGTTCTGGACGATTTCCGACTTCGGATATTGTGCTTTCGCTCCCTGCGAATAGCCGCAGGCGAAGGCGCGGATCAGGGGGATGTCCATGCCGCCGACGAAGCCGAGCTTGTGCGACTTGGACGCCATGGCGGCGGCGACGCCGACCAGGTAGGAGCCTTCCTGTTCCTTGAACATCACCGAGTTGATGTTGTTACCCTGCGCGATGCTGTCGATCAGCACGAAGCGCACGTTCGGGAATTCCTTGGCAACCTTTTGCACGGCCTGGGTCTGGGAGAAACCGATGGCGGCGATCAGGTCCAGCTTCTTGCGGGCAAGGCCGCGCATGACCTGTTCGGCCTGGGTGTCGCTGCTGGCTTGCGCTTCGAAGACCTTGATGCCGGTCTCTTTCGAGAAGCGCTGCAGGCCCTCGAAGGCCGACTGGTTGAACGATTTGTCGAACTTGCCGCCCGCATCGTAGACCATGCCGAGCTTGGGCGCGGCGGGCGCCGCTGCTGCGCTGCCGGCGACGGCGAGCGCCGCGATGGTCATGCTGAGTTGCTTAAGTTTCATGAATGAGGCTCCTGGGAATTTCGATATTGTACCCGCCGCAAGCCTGAGGCTGGGAGCGGGCAGCGCAAGCTGCATCATCCACGCACAAGGGAGCTGGGCAATGCGTAGCGCATTGTGTCAGCCGCACGGCGTGCGCGGGACGTCGATTTGTAACGCGATGTTGATTCTCACAGACAGCGCATGATGCATGTCGCTCGCCTGCAACAGCGCGGGCGGCGAACCAGGCTTCCTTACCGCGCAAAAAGGACGTAACGGACCTGCGCGGCGCAACCTGTCAAATATGCATCAAGCGACATATTGATGACAAATACGATTTTACTTGGCAATTTATTCCAAGGAAATATAACTGCTGACAATTTTCAGCAATTATTTTGCAATGGCGTCCATCGTGTCGGCCGTTGTCAAGACGGCAGGCGTCCTGGCAGGCGTTTCCACGGCGGGGGCGGGACCGACCTCGACGCCGACCTCGGCTTTCAATGCGGGCGGCTCGGCCGGCGGCAGTTGCGGGATCGCGGCCGGCTTCTTGAACTGCTTGGTGAGGAAGCTGGCGATCAGGGCCTGGGTCGCTTCCAGGTAGGGGATGTTCATGTGGTCCGAGGCCGGCACCGTGTCGTCGCCGACCAGGGTGGCCAGCTTGCCGGCCAGTTGATCGGTGTGCGAGTGCGGGACCACGTCGTCCTCGGCGGCGCGCAGGACGTAGGTCGGCGCCTTGAGCGAGGGCGCGTACTTGATCGACTCGAAGCGGTGGCGCAGCATGTACTCGATCGGCATCACGCGGAAGCGCCGCTTGGCGATCGCCAGGATCGAATCGTAGGGGGTAATCAGGACCACCGAGTGCACCGGGCGCTCCTTGGCCACCTGCACCGCCACGCCCGAACCCAGGCTGCGGCCGACCACCGCGATGCGCGACGCGTCGACCTGGCCGAGGGCCGCGAGCCAGTCGAACAGGTGGCAGCCGTCGTCGATCATGTGGATTTCGGCCGGCACGCCCTGCGACTGGCCGTAGCCGCGGTAGTTCATGGCCAGCACCGTCATGCCGGGGAAGAGCTTGCCCGCGTCGCGCGCGACCCAGGACACTTCCTCGGAACGGCCGCCGAAGTACATCACGGCGGGGCGGGGACCGGGCACCAGGGGCGTCAGCAGCCAGCCGGAGAGGCGGGTGCCGTCCTTGGCGCGCAGGACGATGGGACGGGTGCGGTGCCCGCTGCTGCGCGGGCTTTCGACTTCGGGCTTGATGCAGGGATTGAACACCAGGCGACGCTGGTTGGCCGCGACGGCGGCCGTGAGGGTGAGCCACAAGAAGCTTGCGAATCCGGTGATACCCGCTGCCATTTTCTTTGACGTGTCCATGAAGGACAGTCTACGCCTGCCGCTGGACTGTCCACTGTGCGGCACTTCGCTAAAGTCGGCTGGAACATGGATGAGCAGCGAAACAGTTGCTTTGTCGCAACAACGAGCGGGGCCGTAGGTGGCCCCGCCGTCGTCATTGCGGCGGATGCAGGGTGGTGGACGGGCCGGCCGCGACGTACTGCTCGACGTCCAGCGCCGTGTGGTCGATACGCACGTCCTGCTGTGCATTTTCCGCGCCCATGCCGACCTGCGCGTGGTCGGAACCGCTCATGCGCATGCCGAACCAGCTCGAGGCCAGGGTGCCGGCGGCCGCGATCGCCGACAGGGCCAGCGAGCCGCCGCTGTCGTGGCGTCCTTCGCGGCGCAGGATCAGGTTGGCGGCGCCGGCCAGCAGCGCGGCGCCGGTGAGCGCGGCATGCAGCTGGCCCTCTTGCTTCGTGTCGCCCTGCGGCTTCTCGGCGGCGTAGTCCACGGCCCCCGCGACGCTGGCTGCCAGGCCGCCGGCGATGCCGCCGGCCATGCTCAGGTAGGACGCCTTGGCGTAGTCCTCGTCGCCGGTGGCGCTGTGCAGGGCGTCGAGGATGAAACCGAAGGGTATCAGGACTGCGGGGGCGGCCATCAGGATCGAGTGCAGCGAATGGCCGGCGATGGTGGTCTTTTGCATGGCGGTCTCCTGGGTAAAGGGTCGGGAAGAGTGTGACATAGGGTGCGCGGGCGCCACGCACGCTTGCCGTATTCGTTAGCCTTAAGACCGTCGTACGCGCCACTGGCGCCTACGACTACCGGCCTGCGCCGGTACGACGGGCGAGGGGAGCGGGGCGCCAGATGCGCAGCCCTGGTTCGTGCGATCGAGTACCATCAACATCACGCCTTAACAATCCAACCGGAGAATCCCGTGCACTACCTCCTCATGTACGACCTCGCCCCCGACTACCTCGAACGCCGCGGCGAATTCCGTGACGAGCACCTGAAATTGGCCTGGGAGGCGCAGGAGCGCGGCGAGCTGGTGATCGCGGGCGCGCTGATGGAGCCGAGCGACCAGGCGGTGCTGATGTTCAGCTGCGAGTCGCCCGAGCCGGTCCAGCTGTTCGCGGCCAGGGACCCCTACGTCACCCACGGCCTGGTGCGCGCCTTCCATGTGCGGCAGTGGAACACGGTGGTGGGCGAGGGCGCATTCAACCCGGTTCGTCCTTGATTAGCTGAGGTAAGATTGCCCGGCTTCCAATCCGAGCCGGAGAATTCATGCAATCTGCCGTCAAGCTGTGGCCCCTGCTCGGGGTCGCAGTCGTCATCCTTGGTTTTCTCTTGCGGGCAAACCCGGTGCTGGTGGTCGTGGCGGCCTGCGGCGTCACCGGCCTGGCCGCCGCCATGCCGGTCGTCGCGCTGCTCGAATCTCTCGGCGCCGCGTTTGTGAAAACCCGCAACCTGCCGCTGATCCTGTTGCTGCCGGTCGCCGCCATCGGCCTGCTGGAGCGCTTCGGCCTGCGCGAACGTGCGCAGACGGCCGTCGCGAAAGTCCGCTCGGCCACCGCGGGGCGCCTCTTGATCGTCTACCTGTTCGCACGCGAGACCTCGGCCGCCGTCGGATTGACGAGCCTGGGCGGCCAGGCGTCGATGGTGCGTCCGCTGGTGGCGCCGATGGCCGAAGCCGCGGCCGAGACCCGCTACGGCAGCCTGCCCGACAAGCTGCGCCACCGCATCCGCGCCATGTCCGCCGCCACCGACAACGTCGGCTTGTTCTTCGGCGAGGACATCTTCGTCGCCTTCGGCGCCATCGTGCTGATGCAGACCATCCTGCAGGCCGAGGGCATCGCGGTCGATCCGCTGCACATGGCGCTGTGGGGCATCCCGACCGCGATCAGCGCCTTCATCATCCATGCCTGGAACCTGCGGCGCCTGGATGCGCACATCCTGCGGGAGATGGCCAAGGCATGATCACCCTCGACCATTTCTACCTGCTGGTCGGCCTGCTGTTCGTGTTCGTGGCCGTGATGAACCTGCGCGACGCGAGCAACCCGCGCCGCTACACGACCGCGCTGTTCTGGGGCCTGTACGCGCTGCTGTACCTGGCGGGCGAGCGGATGCCGCCCGCGCTGGCCGGCGCCTTGATGATCGCGATGGCGCTGGTCGCCGGCTTCAAGGGCGTCGCCGCCGGCAAGGCGCAGCTGCGGCCGGAAGCAGAGCGCCGCGCCAGTAGCGAGCGCCTCGGCAACCGCCTGTTCATCCCGGCGCTGCTGCTCCCGGTCGTGACCATGCTGTGCGCGACCGTGTTCAAGGACGTGCATGTCCAGGGCATGCTGCTGCTGGACGACAAGCACCAGACCCTGGTCAGCCTGGGCTGCGCCTCCGTCATCGCGGTGGCCGCCGCCTGCTGGCTGACCCGCTCGACGCCGCTGCAGGGCATGCGCGAAGGGCGCCGCCTGGTCGATGCGATGAGCTGGGCCGTGGTGCTGCCGCACATGCTGGCGGTGCTCGGCCTGCTGTTCACCGAGGCCGGCGTCGGCAAGGCGGTGGCGCACGTGACGACCTCGTACATCAACATGGACTCGCGCTTCGTCGCGGTGGCGGTATTCTGTATCGGCATGGCGCTGTTCACGATCGTGATGGGCAACGGCTTCGCCGCCTTCCCGGTAATGGCGGGCGGCGTCGGCATCCCGGTGCTGGTCGGCGTCTACGGCGCCAACCCGGCGGTGATGGCGGCGATCGGCATGTTCAGCGCCTATTGCGGTACATTGATGACGCCGATGGCCGCCAACTTCAACATCGTGCCGGCGGCGCTGCTCGACCTGCCCGACAAGAACGCCGTGATCCGGGCCCAGGTCCCGACCGCGCTGCCGCTGTTGGCGGCGAATGTCTTCCTGCTCTACTTCCTGATGAACCGATGATCAAGACCGTTTTATTGACCGGCTTCGAACCCTTCAACGGCGCCGCCATCAACCCCGCTTGGGAAGCCGTGCGCGCGCTCGAAGGCTGGAGCGGCGAGGATTTCCGCGTCGAGGTGCGCCAGCTTCCCTGCGTGTTCGTCGACGCCAACCGGGCGCTGGCCGACATGGTCGATGCGCTGCATCCGGACGTGGTGATCGCCGTCGGCCAGGCCGGCGGGCGGGCAGAGATCTCGGTGGAGCGGGTGGCGATCAATGTCGACGATGCCTCCATCCTCGACAACGCGGGCCGGCAGCCGGTCGACCAGGCCATCGCCGAAGAAGGCCCGGCGGCGTATTTCACCAATTTGCCGATCAAGGCGATGGTGGCGGCGATGCGGGAGGCGGGCTTGCGGGCGGGGGTGTCGCAGACGGCCGGCACCTTCGTCTGCAACCACGTGTTCTACGGGCTGATGCGCCATGTGGCCGCGAGCGGGCGCAATGTGAAGGCGGGGTTCATCCACGTGCCGTATTTGCCGGAACAGGCCGAGGCGCGTGACGACGCGCCGCCGTCGATGGCGCTGGAGGCGATCGTCTCCAGCATCCGGATCGCGGTCGAGACCGCGGTGCGCGTGGAGCGCGACGTGGCGCAGGCGGGCGGCGCGACCCACTAGGAGCCGCGGCGCCCGCCTGCGCGGTGAGGAAGAACGGGGAGGAGTCCCCGTTCAGCCGATCAACGCTTCTCTTGCAGCTTCTCGCCGGCGCGTTCCAGCGCTGCGCCGGTCTTGTCGCCGACCTTGTCCGATGCTGCGCGGACTTCAGCGGCGGCTTCCTTCGATTCCTGCTTGATCTCGGCGCCGGCTTCCTTCATGTTCTGGTTGGCACGGTCGGCAGCGTTCTCGATGTTTTCGCCGGCGCGGTCGGCGGCGGCGTCGACGCGTGCAGCTGCGTTTTCGGTCGCGTTCTCGACTTTCTGTGCGGCTTCACGGGTTTCCTGGGCTGCGTTGGCGGCTGCGTTGTCGACGGCGGCGCCGGCTTCCTGGGCAGGGCCCATGTTCGGATTGTCGTCGGCTTTCTTGCAGCCGGTGGCCATCACGGCAACTGCCAGCATCAGGGCGGAGAGGGTAGCGGTGGTTTTCATGGTGTGCTCCTTGTCAAGGTGGGGACTGGTTATTCATGTTTTGACAAGAGTTTGCCTCAGCTCATGCGTGAGAACGGTGCGCGAAGTAACGCAGAATAAAGAAAGTTTGTGTCTTATATAATTTTAAATCGACACACTTGGGTCGATCAATTTTGTCAAAGAGCTGGATTAGTGGCAAGAATGATACGATGCCCGTATGGACCGACGAAACGACTACAAGACCGCCTTGCTCATCGATGCCGCCATCCACGAAGCGGCCAGCGAAGGGCGCCCGCGCGCCGCGACCGAGCTGGCGAAGATCGGCGTGCCGATGGAAGTCACCATGCGGGTGCTGACCCGTCCCGCCGAGCGACGGCACCAGATCGCCTCGCTCAGCACGGTCGCGGTCGAGATCAAGCGGCAGTAGCCGCGTTCTCGTCGGGGAACAGGATATTCAGGAAGGCGCGCACCACCGGCGCGTCGTCCAGCAGCGGATAGCTGATGTAGAGATTGGCCGACGGCGGATTCGTACGCACCGGCAGGAAGCGCACGCCGGGCCAGCCGATGCGGCTGGTGGTTTCGGGCAGCAGCGCCACGCCGAGGCCGGCGCCGACCATGGCCAGTAAAGTCTGCGGCTCGGCCGCTTCCTGGAAGATGGTCGGCTGGAAGCCGGCGTTCACGCAGCACTGGATCAGGTAGCGCGGCTCGGCCGACTGGTCCAGGTGCAGGGTCAGCATCGGCTCGTTCGCGATGTCGATCAGTTCGATGGACTCCTGCTGCGCCAGGGGATGCCTGGCGTTGATCGCCACGCACACGTTCTCGCGGAAGCACAGGTCCTGGCGCATGTTGGCCTGCTTCAGCACGTCCGCTTCGATGCGCGGCTCGCGCCAGAAACCGACGTCGATCTGGCGCGCGCGCAGCGCTTCCCACTGGTCGTTCGGGCCCAGCTCGTGGATGGTCCAGGTCACGCGCGGGTACTGGCTCTGGAACTGCTCCAGCAGGCCGGGAATCGGCCCCCACATCGCCGAACCGACGATGCCGACCCGCAGGCGGCCGACTTCGCCGCGGTCGATCTGGCGGATGGTGTCGATCGTCATGCGCATCTTGGCCAGCAGTTCGGCCGCTTCCGCCATCAGGGCCTTGCCGGCCACCGTCAGTTCGAAGCTGCGGGTAGTGCGCGTGAACAGGCGCACCCCGAGTTCGCTCTCCAGCTTCATGATTTGCTGGCTCAGCGGCGGCTGCGAGATGTGCAGGCGCTCGGCCGCGCGCGAAAAACTCTTTTCTTCCGCCACCGCGAGGAAGTAGCGCAGCTGTTTCAGGTCGATCGACATGGCCGGACCTTTATCACCATTGATACCGTTTATACCGTTGCCGGGCTCAAGGCCACCGCCAGGCGCGCGCCGACCAGGGCGTTGTGCTTGACCAGGGCGATATTGGTCGCCAGGCTGCGTCCTTGCGTGAGTTCCTTGATCCGCGCCAGCAGGAAGGGCGTCACCGCCTTGCCCTTCACGCCCTGGCTATCCGCTTCGCCCAGTGCCTGGGCGATGATGGCGTCGATTTCCTCGCCCGGCATCGCATGCTCCGCCGGCACCGGATTGCTGACCACCACGCCGCCGGCAAGGCCCAGCTGCCACTTGGTGCGGATGAATGCCGCCTGCTCCGAGGGCGTGTCGAGCTGGAAGTCGGCCTTGAAGCCTGATTCGCGGGTGAAGAAGGCGGGGAAGCCCGGCTGGCCGACGCTCAGCACCGGCACGCCGTGGGTTTCCAGGTATTCGAGGGTGAGGCCGATGTCGAGGATCGACTTCACGCCGGCGCAGACCACGGCCACGCTGGTGTGCGCCAGCTCCTGCAGGTCGGCCGAGATGTCGAAGCTGGTCTCGGCGCCGCGGTGCACGCCGCCGATGCCGCCGGTGACGAAGACTTCGATGCCGGCCAATTGGGCGCAGATCATGGTCGCCGCCACGGTGGTGGCACCCAGTTTGCCGGTCGAAAGCACATAGGCCAGGTCGCGGCGGCTGACCTTCATCGCGTCCGGCGAAGAGCCGAGCAGTTCGAGTTGTTCTTCCGAGAGGCCGACGCAGATCTTGCCGCCAATGATGGCGATGGTGGCCGGCACCGCGCCGGCGTCGCGGATGATTTGCTCCACTTCGCGCGCGGTCTGCACGTTCTGCGGGTAGGGCATGCCGTGCGAAATGATGGTCGATTCCAGCGCCACGACGGGCTTGCCGGCGGCGCGTGCGGCTGCCACTTCGGGCGAGAACAGGAGGAAGGATTGCATGCTGTTAGTCCAGTTAGTCCAATATGGTGTCAATGTTCAAATGCGCCGGGCCGTCGAGCAGGCCCGGTTCGATCTCCAGGCAGACGGTCTGCGCGCAGGCCACCGTCATGGCGGACAGCTTGAGGCCGCGCGCGCAGGCCAGGCCCAGGTCCGTTTCGCCGGCGTGCAGCGACCAGCAGATGGCCGCCGCGAAGGCGTCGCCGGCGCCGGTGACGTCGACCACTTCCGCACGCGGCGCGTCCAGGCTGCGCAGGCCGGCGGGGCTGGTGTGCAGCACGCCGCGCGCGCCGCAGGTGACGATCAGGTCCTGCACGCCCTGGCGCTGCACTTCGGCGCAGGCGGCGGCGATGGCGTCCAGGCCGGCCAGCGGGCGGCCCACGCGCACGGCCAGTTCGCCTTCGTTCAGGATCAGGAGGCGCACGCCGGGGAGTTGCTGCGGCAGGCGCGCCATCTTCGGTTCCGACACCGCCACCAGCACCAGCGGGATGCCTTCGCGCGCCGAATCCTCGACCAGGGCGTCGATGGTGTCGAGCGGCAGGTTCAGGTCCGCCACCACCAGGGCGGCGCCCAGGCGCTGCTGCTGGCGGCTGGCGAGGAAGCCTGGCGTCAGGTGTTCGTTGCAGGCCATGTCGGCCAGCGCCACCACCATCTCGCCGCCCTGGTCCAGCACCGCGGTGTAGGTGCCGCTGCCGACGCCGTCCAGGCGCAGGGTGCCGCGGGTGTCGATGCCGGCGTCCTCCAGGTGGGCGAGCAGGGCGCGGCCCGAGGCGTCGTTGCCGACCGCCGTGATCAGGGCCGACGGGGCGCCCAGGCGCGCCAGGTTTTCCGCGATGTTGCGGGCCACGCCGCCGAAGGATTCGTTCTGGGTAGCGGGGTTCGAGGTGGCGAGGGCCAGCTTGTCGAGGGAGCGCAGCTTGCGGTCCAGCACGGCCGCGCCGATGCACAGGATCGGCCGGCGGTCCGGCAGCACGTAGGCGCGCCCCAGGATGCGGCGTTCGCGCACCAGGGTGGCGATGTAGTTGGCCACGGCCGAGCGCGACAGCCCGAGTTGCGCCGCGAGGTCCTGCTGCGCAATGAAGGGATTCGCGCGGATCAGTTCATATAGCTGTTCTTTTTTGGGCTGCTCGCTCACGGTCGGTCCAGGCTGGGTCAGGAATCAAACAATTGTTTATCGATGCTAGATAAATGTTTGGAAAGTGTCAACCGCTCTATGGTGTGATGTGTCTGGATGTGTCTGCATGCCAACAATACACCGCTTGATTTATTTTTTAAAGCAATAAATCGAGAAGAAAAATGGTATTTGCCATACATATCGCCCTTCATGCATAGTTATAATATTCAGATTCACATGTACCGAATCAGCTGCCCATCAGAAAGCTCAGCAGCAAGATCGGTGCCAGCCCTCCTCATCTCTCCCGTACCGCATACACAAGGACGATCATGTTCAGCAACACTCCATTCGAAGCAGCAGAAGTCATCAAGGCGCGCAAACCCGGTTTCGCGCCACGCGTCGCGCTGATCCTGGGTTCCGGCCTGGGCGTGCTGGCCGAGCAGATGACGGACGCCGTCTCGATCAGCTACGCCGACCTGCCGGGCTTCCCG
Organism: Massilia phyllostachyos; assembly: GCF_021044825.1. Taxonomy (GTDB): domain Bacteria; phylum Pseudomonadota; class Gammaproteobacteria; order Burkholderiales; family Burkholderiaceae_D; genus Telluria; species Telluria phyllostachyos. The sequence continues at coordinate 67,417 of NZ_JAJNOC010000004.1, forward strand.
ATCAGCACCGTGCACGGCCACGCGGGCGAGCTGGTGCTGGGCACCCTGGCGGGCGTGCCGGTGGTGTGCATGAAGGGCCGCGGCCACTTCTATGAGGGCTACGGCGCCAGCGTGATGACCTCCGCCGTGCGCACCTTCAAGCTGATCGGCTGCGAACTGCTGTTCGTGACCAATGCGGCCGGCTCGCTGCGTCCGGAAGTCGACGCGGGCAGTGTCGTGGTCCTGAACGACCACATCAACCTGCTGCCGGGCAGCCCGATGGCCGGCCCGAACGACGAGCGCTTCGGCCCGCGCTTCTTCAGCATGGCCAACGCCTACGACGCCGATATCCGCGCGCTGATCAAGGAAACCGCGGCAAGCAAGGGCATCACCCTGAACGAAGGCGTGTACCTGGCTTGCCCGGGCCCGAACTTCGAGACCGCCGCTGAAATCCGCGCCTTCAAGACGCTGGGCGCCGACGTGGTCGGCATGTCGGTGGTGCCGGAAGTGATCGCGGCGCGCCACTGCGGCCTGAAGGTTGCCGGCATGTCGGCGATCACCAACCTGGCCGAAGGCCTGACCCCGTTCCCGCTGTCGCACGAGCAGACCCTGAAGTACGCGGCCGTCGCGGCCAAGGACATGGTCACCCTGATCCACGCCTTCATCGAGCGCCTGGGCGCGACCCCGCGCGCGGACGCCGTTCAAGCCTAACTTCGTCGAGGACCATCGATATGTCACGCGCATTCATCCTCCTGCTGGACTCCTTCGGCCTGGGCGCGCTGCCCGACGCCGACAAATACGGCGACACGGGCGCCAACACCTTCGGCCACATCGCCGAGTGGGCCGCGAAAGAGGGCAAGCCGATGGCGCTGCCGAATCTCGAGCGCCTGGGCCTGGCCGCCGCCGCCCACAAAGCCAGCGGCGAGTGGGCGCCGGGCTTCAGCCTGCGCGACGGCTTCAGCGGCGCCTGGGGCGTCGCCCGCGAGCAGTCGACCGGCAAGGACACGCAGAGCGGCCACTGGGAGATCGCCGGCGTGCCGGTGCTGTTCGACTGGGGCTACTTCCCGAAGACGGTGCCGTCGTTCCCGCAAGAGCTGACGGACAAGCTGCAGGAGTTGACCGGCGTGCCGGGCTGGCTCGGCAACTGCCACGCCTCGGGCACCACCATCATCAACGAACTGGGCGACGAGCACGTCGCGACCGGCAAACCGATCCTCTACACCTCGGCCGACTCGGTGCTGCAGATCGCGGCGCACGAAGCGCACTTCGGCCTCGAGCGCCTGTATGAAGTCTGCGAAGCCGCGTATGAGCTGGTCAAGCCCTACAACATCGGGCGCGTGATCGCGCGTCCCTTCGTGGGCGCCAACGGCGACTACAAGCGCACGTCGAACCGCCACGACTACGCCGTGCCGCCGACCAGCCCGACGCTGCTCGACCATGTGAAAAACGAAGGCGGCGAAGTCATCGCCCTCGGCAAGATCAGCGACATCTTCGCGGCCCAGGGCGTGACCCAGCTGATCAAGGGCCCGGACAATATGGCGCTGTTCGACCGCCTGGTCGAAGTGGCGGATACCGCGCCGTCCAAATCGCTGACCTTCGTGAACTTCGTCGACTTCGACATGCACTTCGGCCACCGCCGCGACGTCGCCGGCTACTCGAACGCGCTGCACGAGATGGATGCGCGCCTGCCGGAATTCATGGCCAGGCTGAAGGACGACGACCTGGTCGTCATCACGGCGGACCACGGATGCGACCCGACCGCGCCGGGCTCGGATCACACCCGCGAGCACATCCCGATGATCTTCTTCGGCCCGCGCGTCGCCGCGCAGGAACTGCCGACCGCATCGACCTTCTCCGACATCGGCGCCACGCTCGCCAAGCACCTCGGCGTCAAACCTCTTTCGAACGGAACCGCACTGCTATGACCCAGCCCCTGGATTTCAAACGTAATATCGCCGTCGGCCTCGACCTCGGCCTGGTCAAGCATGTCAAGGTGAACCGCAACGCGGCCGACCGCCGCGCCGCCAGCCTGGCGAACCGCCGCACCGTCAAGAAGGAATACCAGGCCGCGTGGCTGATCCGCGCGGTCGAGTGCATGGACCTGACCACCCTCGGCGGCGACGACACCCCGGGCCGGGTCGAGCGCCTGTGCATGAAGGCGATGCGTCCGCTGCGCGCGGACCTGATGCAGGCCCTCGGCCTCGAAACCTTGAGCACCGGCGCGGTCTGCGTGTACCACGAGATGATCCAGCCAGCGGTGAAAGTGCTGCAGGGCCGCCTGCCGATCGCCGCGGTGTCGACCGCCTTCCCGGCCGGCCTGTCGAGCCTGGAAACAAAGCTGCGCGAAATCGAATTGAGCGTCGCCGCCGGCGCCACCGAGATCGACATCGTGATCACCCGCCAGCACGTCCTGACCGGGAACTGGCAGGCGCTGTACGACGAGATGGTCGCCTACCGCCAGGCCTGCGGCGACGCGCACGTGAAGGCGATCCTCGCCACCGGCGACATCGTCACCCTGGACAACGTGGCCAAGGCCTCGATGGTCTGCATGATGGCCGGCGCCGATTTCATCAAGACCTCGACCGGCAAGGAAGGCGTCAATGCGACCATTCCGGTGTCCCTGGTCATGGTCCGTGCGATCCGCGACTACCATGAGCAGACCGGCTTCCAGGTCGGCTACAAGCCGGCCGGTGGCGTATCCACCGCCAAGGCCGCGCTGCAGTACCTGACCGTCATGAAGGAAGAGCTCGGCAACGACTGGCTGCAGCCGCACCTGTTCCGCATCGGCGCGTCGAGCCTGATGACCGACATCGAACGCCAGCTCGAGCACTACGTGACCGGCAACTACTCGGCCGCCCATCGCCACGCGCAACCATAATCGTAACGGAACACGTCATGCCCACTATCAAAGAGATTCTTCAGACTATGGATTACGGCCCCGCACCAGAAAGCACCAAGGAAGCGAATGCGTGGCTGGACCAGCATGGACGCCGTTTCGGCCTGTTCATCGACGGCGCCTGGAGCCAAGCCGCGACCACCTTCGCGACCAGCAATCCGGCCGACGGCAGCGAACTGGCGCAGGTGACCCAGGCGACCAATGAGGACGTCGAGCGCGCCGTGCAGGCCGCGCGTCGCGCGCAACCAGGCTGGGTGGCGCTGGGCGGCCATGGCCGCGCGAAGATCATGTACTCGCTGGCGCGCCTGCTACAGAAGCACGCACGCCTGTTCGCGGTCCTCGAGACCCTGGACAACGGCAAGACCATCCGCGAAACCCGCGACGCCGACCTGCCGTTAGCAAGCAGGCACTTCTACCACCACGCCGGCTGGGCCGCGCTGCAGGCGGAGGAATTCGCCGACTACCGCGCCGTCGGCGTGGTCGGCCAGATCGTGCCGTGGAACTTCCCGCTCCTGATGCTGGCGTGGAAGGTCGCGCCGGCGCTGGCCGCGGGTAACACGGTCGTGTTCAAGCCGGCCGAGTTCACGCCGCTGACCGCACTGCTGTTTGCCGAAATGTGCCAGCAGGCCGGCGTGCCGGCTGGCGTGGTCAACATCGTCACCGGCGACGGCGCCGTGGGCGAGGCGATCGTCAACCATCCGGGCATCGACAAGCTGGCCTTTACCGGTTCGACCGAAGTGGGCCGCATCATCCGTAAAGCGACCGCCGGCACGGGTAAAAAGCTGTCGCTGGAACTGGGCGGCAAGTCGCCGTTCATCGTGTTCGACGACGCGGATCTGGACGCGGCCGTCGAAGGCCTGGTCGATTCGATCTGGTTCAACCAGGGCCAGGTCTGCTGCGCCGGCTCGCGCCTGCTGGTGCAGGAATCCGTGTACGAGCGCTTCATCGCCAAGGTCAAGGCGCGCATGCAGAACCTGCGTGTCGGCTCGCCGCTCGACAAGTCGAACGACATCGGCGCGCTGGTCGATCCGATCCAGCAGCAGCGCATCCACGGCCTGGTGGAATCGGCGCGTGCGGAAGGCTGCGAAATCTGGCAGCCGGCCTGCGAAGCGCCGACCGCCGGCGCCTGGTACCTGCCGACCCTGATCACCGGCGCCTCGACCTCGGCCGCCGTGGCCCAGGCCGAAATCTTCGGGCCGGTGCTGGTGGCGATGAGCTTCCGCACCCCGTCGGAAGCCGTGCAACTGGCGAACAACACCGTCTACGGCCTGGCCGCCTGCGTGTGGTCGGAATCGATCTCGCTGGCGCTGGACGTGGCGCCGCAGATCAAGGCCGGTGTGGTGTGGATCAACACCGCCAACCAGTTCGACGCGGCCTGCGGCTTCGGCGGCTACAAGGAATCGGGCTTCGGCCGTGAAGGCGGCAAGGAAGGGATGTACGAGTACCTGACGCCGCTGTCGGAAGATGCACGCCCGGCTGCGCCGATCGTTGCCGAAAAAGGCCGCGTGAAGGCACTTGAGGAGGGCAGCCCCTTCGCCATCGACCGCACCGCCAAGCTCTACATCGGCGGCAAGCAGGCCCGCCCTGACGGCGCCTACAGCCGCGCGATCAACGGTGCGAATGGCGCCTTCCTGGCCGACGTCGGCGAAGGCAACCGCAAGGACATCCGCAACGCCGTGGAAGCGGCGCACAAGGCGTCCGGCTGGTCCAAGGCCACCGCGCACAACCGCGCCCAGGTGCTGTACTACATCGCCGAGAATCTCGCCATCCGCGCCGACGAATTCGCCCAGCGCATCGCCGCGCAGACCGGTTCCAAGGACGCCGCCCGCGAAGTGCAGGCCTCGATCGAGCGCCTGTTCTACTGGGCCGCCTGGTGCGACAAGTACGACGGCGCCGCCCACCAGCCGCCGATGCACGGCATCACCGTCGCGCTGAACGAACCGGTCGGCGTGATCGGCATCGTCTGCCCGAACGAGAACCCGCTGCTGGGCTTCATCTCGCTGGTGGCGCCGGCGCTGGCGCTGGGTAACCGCGTGGTGGCGGTGCCGTCGGAATCGGCGCCGCTTTCAAGCACCGACCTGTACCAGGTGCTGGATACCTCGGACCTGCCGGGTGGGGCGCTGAATATCGTGACCGGTTCCGCGGACGAGCTGGCGCGCACGCTGGCCTCGCACGGCGACGTGGATGCGGTGTGGCGTCATGACGGCTCGGCGGAGGGTTGTGCGGAAGTGGAACGCCTGTCTGCGGATTCGTTGAAGCGCACCTGGGTCGGCGGCGCGAAAGGCCGTGACTGGTTCGATGCGAAGCAGGCCTGCGGCCGCACGGTGCTGCAGCACGCGAGCCAGGTGAAGAACGTCTGGATTCCGTACGGCGTGTAAGTAAGGCGTGTAAGAAATCGCGAGGTACGCCGTACCCGCACCCCAAAACAAGGTCATTCCCGCGAAGGCGGGAAGTCATGGGCACCAGTGGTGCCCATGACGGTTTTTAAGCTAACGATCAGATATACCTGAAGAGGAATCGAGCATGTTCCTACCCCAAGAAATCGTCCGCAAGAAGCGTGACGGCGGCATCCTGAGTGCCGAAGAAATCCAGTTTTTTGTGCGCGGCATCCCCGACGGCAGCACCACCGAAGGCCAGATCGCCGCGCTGGCGATGGCCGTCTACTTCAACGACATGACCATGGATGAGCGCGTCGCCTTCACGCTGGCGATGCGCGATTCCGGCCTGGTCATGGAGTGGAAATCCCTGGACCTGCCGGGCCCCGTGGTCGACAAGCACTCGACCGGCGGCGTCGGCGACGTGGTCTCCCTCATGCTCGGACCGATGATCGCCGCTTGCGGCGGCTTCGTGCCGATGATCTCGGGCCGCGGCCTGGGCCACACCGGCGGCACGCTGGACAAATTCGATTCGATCCCCGGCTACAGCACCGTCCCGGACCCGGACAAGTTCCGCGCGGTCGTGAAAGACGTCGGCGTCGCCATCATCGGCCAGACCGCGCAGCTGGCGCCGGCCGACAAGCGCTTCTACAGCATCCGCGACACCACGGCGACCGTGGAATCGGTGGCCATGATCACCGGCTCGATCCTGTCGAAGAAGCTGGCGGCGGGCCTCGATGCCCTCGTCATGGACGTGAAGGTCGGCAGCGGCGCCTTCATGCCGACCTATGACAGATCGGTGGAGCTGGCCGAGAGCATCGTCCACGTCGGCAATGGCGCGGGCACCCGCACCTCGGCGATCCTGACCGGCATGAACGAGTCGCTGTGCCACGCGGCCGGCAACGCGGTCGAAGTGCGCGTCGCGATCGACTACCTGACCGGCAAGTCGCGCCCCGCGCGCCTGCACGAGGTCACGATGGCGCTGTGCGCCGAGATGCTGGTCATCTCGGGCTTGGCCGCCGACGATAGCGCAGCACGCGCCAAGCTGCAGGCCGCCCTCGATTCGGGTGAAGCCGCGGAACGCTTCGCGCGCATGGTCACGGCCCTCGGCGGCCCGGCCGACCTGATGGACAAGCCCGACGCGCACCTCGAAACCGCGCCGGTCATCGTGCCCGCGCCCGCCCTGCAGGCAGGCTTTGCGACCTCGGTCGACACCCGCGGCCTGGGCCTGGCAGTCGTCGCGCTGGGCGGCGGCCGCGTGCGTCCGCAGGACTCGATTGACTTCGCCGTCGGCCTGACCAAGCTGGTCGAACTGGGCGACAGCATCGCCGTCGGCCAGCCGCTGGCCATGGTGCATGCGCGCAGCACGGAAGCCGCCGAACAGGCCGTGCGCCAGGTGCAGGCCGCCTACCAGATCGGCCTTGAGAAAGCCGCGGCCGAGCCGATGATCTACCGCACCATCCGTCCTTGAAAGGGCAGGCAATGAAGTACGCAAAACTCATCGACGAAGCACGCGCCGCACGTGAACAGGCCTACGCGCCATACTCGAAGTTCCAGGTCGGCGCCGCCCTGGAAACCAAGGACGGCCGCATCTTCCGCGGTTGTAACGTGGAAAACGCCGCCTACGGCCTGTGCAACTGCGCCGAGCGCACCGCCTTCTTCAGCGCCATCGCCGACGGCTGCAAGCCGGGCGATTTCGCGGCGCTGGCGGTGATCGGCCAGACCGAGGGCCCGATCGCCCCCTGCGGCGCCTGCCGCCAGGTCATCCTGGAACTGGGCGGCAACGCGCTGCCCGTCGTCCTGACCAACCTGAAAGGCGATGTGTTCGAAACCACCGCCGCCGAGCAGCTGCCGAACGGCTTCGGCGGCCACGACCTGCGCTAGCCGCACACTCCACACCAGACGCCCGTCTGGTGTGGAAATGTTTCCATTTTGCGACATCCCCGCGGCCGTTCGCGCCGCGATTGCGGCTAATACCACTTTTCAGCTGGTCTTCTCCGCTCCCCCAATGGCCGCCCGTCGGCATCCCTGCTTTTCCCCTGATACCACTTGCCCGCTCCTGGATTTCTGGTCCAGCCAGTCCATGCCAAAAACGCATATGCCCATAAAAATTGGTAGTGATTTGGTATGCAAAGAGTTATATATTGGTTATCGATTGGTTTTGGTAGGGGTGGTAAAAGAGCTGGTTCCACAAACAGGCTGTGCAGTTGGCGGCTTATCCATTTAGGGGATTCACATGCAGCGTGAAACACAAAAAATCAACCTCACTCCACTCGCCGCCGCCGCGGCCCTGATGGTGCTGAGCCTGAACGCCAATGCCCAGCAGGAGACGACCGACGCGCCGACCACCGTGGTGGTGCAGGGCATCCGCGCCTCGGTGCAGGAGTCGATCAACCAGCGCCGCAACGCCGACTCCTACGTGGAAGTGATCACCGCCGAAGACGTGGGTAAACTCGCCGACAAGAACGTGGCCGACTCGCTGCAGCGCCTGTCGGGCGTGAGCGTGGCCGCGGCCGGCGGTTCGGAGGGCAGCTTCGGCGAGAACGACCGCGTGGCCCTGCGCGGCACGCCCTCGTCGCTGACCCTGACCACCCTGAACGGCCACTCGGTCTCGAGCGGCGACTGGTTCGCCGACAACATCATCGCCGGCGGGCGCAGCGTCAGCTTCACCCTGTTCCCGTCCGAACTGATCGGCCGCGTCACCGTGTACAAGGGCTCGCAGGCGAGCCTGATCGACGGCGGCGCCATGGGCCTGATCGACATCGAGACCCGCAAGCCCCTCGACCTGCTGCGCCGCCAGACCATCACCGGCCAGGCCAGCATCGGCGCCATGCACTCGGAGTACGCCAAGAAGACCGACCCGCAGCTGAGCGGCATGGTCGCCTGGCGCAACGACGCCGCCACCGTCGGCGTGCTGTTCCAGGGCTTTCGCCAGAAGCGCCACCTGAGCCGCGTGGCCCAGGAAAACTCGATCTGGTGGGACAAGGTCGAAGCGGGTTCGCCGATCGCCAACGCGATCCCCGGCTCGGTCGGCGCGATCGTCAACTACCTGGGCGGCACCGCCTGGTTCGAGCAGGAGCGCACCCGCACCGGCGGCCTGGTCGACCTGCAGATCCGTCCCAACAAGGACCTGAACCTCGACCTGACGGTGTTCCATTCGAAGATGGATGCGCCCAACGTCAACCACAACTTCATGCAGACCATGGGCCGCTTCCTGGGCAATGCCTGGGCCGCGCCCTCGTTCCCGGCGTCGAACATCACGGGCTCGGTCAGCAACGGCGTGATCACTTCGGTGTCGGCCACCGTGCCGGCCAACTGCACCGTGTGCCGCGACATGTCCGGCTCGATCCAGGAGATCTTCTCGCGTCCCGTGGCCGAGAGCCAGTCGCAGTTCGTGAACCTGGACGGCAAGTACCGCATCAACGAGCTGTGGACGGTCAGCGGCAAGGTCGGCACCACCAAGGGCAAGGGCAATACCGAAAGCGGGGCGCTGAGCAACCCGATCCCCTTCGGCCCGATCAGCTACACCCTGAACGGCACCGACAAGCCGATCACCTACGTCACCGCCGGCAGCGCCACCCACGCCATCGGCGGCGGCTACGGCGGCGTGCCGGCCACCTTCGGCTCGCACGTGACCTCGAAGGACGAGGAGACCTACGCCCAGCTCGACCTCGAGCGCAGCCTCGAGCACCCGTTCTTCCGCGCCGTGAAGGTCGGCGCGCGCGGCGCCAAGCACGAGCGCAGCCTGTCGGTGATCGACAACGGCCCGCTGCCGGGACTGGACGACCCGCGCAACCTGCCGCTGTACGGCTTGACGACCTTCCCGGACCACCTGAAGGACGTGGCCGGGATCGGCTCGAACTACTGGACCTTCTCGCAGCAGAGCGTGAACGACTGGGTCGGCAAGTACACCGCCTTCCTGGTGCGCCGCAGCCAGGCCGAATTCGACATCGAGGAGCCGACCGCCTCGGCCTATGTGCAGGCCGACTTCGGCAACGACCACGGCCTGTCCGGCAACTTCGGCGTGCGCTACGCCCGCACCAAGGAGGACGTGCTGAAGTACGAGATGGGGCCGTCCGGCACCTTCGAGCCGCGCCGCTACGAGAACACCTACAAGGACTGGCTGCCGAGCGTGAACGTGCGCTACGAGCTGGCGCCCGACATGGTGCTGCGCTCGGGCCTGTCGCGCACCCTGGCGCGCCCGGAACTGGGCGCCATGGCCGGCATCGACCTGCGCGACCAGCAGCGCACCGGCACCACCGGCAACCCGAACCTGGCGCCGATCACCTCGGACAACTTCGACGTCGGCGTCGACTGGTACTTCGCCCCGCGCTCGCTGCTGGCGGCGAACGTGTTCTACGCCGACATCGACGGCTACGTGTCGTATGGCGCCAGCTCGGGCATCTACTACAACCAGCAGGCGCAGGGGAATACCGAGTACCAGACCAGCTCCCCGATCAACTCGACCGCCAAGGTCAAGGGCGTGGAGCTGAACTGGATCCAGACGCTGCCGATGGGCTTCGGCTTCAACGCCAACTACACGTATACGGATGCCGAAGAGACCGGACGCAAGCCGGGATCGGCCTGCGGCGCGGTGCAGTATGCGGATTGCACGATGATCGGGGCTTCCAGGAACGCCGCCAACGTCGGCGCCTATTTTGAAAACGACCAGTTCAGCGCGCGCGTGAACTACAGCTGGCGCTCGGGCTTCCTGAATGGCTTCAGCCGCAATACGGCCCAGTACCAGGACGACGTCGGCACCTTGTCGGCGACCTTCTCGTACCGGATCAACGACAAGCTGAGCCTCTCGCTGGACGGCAAGGACCTGAACAATCCGACCCACCGTTCGATCGTGAAGAACCCGGGCGCGCAGGATCTGCCGGGCTCGATCTATCGCAACGGGCGCCAGTGGTTCCTGACCCTCAACGGCAAGCTGTAATGCAGGGTGGGCGTTTGTAATTTTGGGCATTGCCCGAAATTACTCCGCCCACGCGTTCAACGAAAAAATACTCTGCCACAGTGCATCTGTACATTGGACGCGTGGGCGGGGACCGCCCACCCTACGAATTCCCTTTTTGAGGAGTGCCATGAAACGCGCTTCGGAAATCAAACAGATCGTGATCGTCGGCGGTGGCACCGCGGGCTGGATGAGCGCCCTGATCCTGGCCGACACCCTGGCGCAGTCGGCCACCATGCGGGAAGCGAGCATCACCCTGCTGGAGTCGCCCGTGATCGGCACCATCGGCGTCGGCGAGGGTTCGACCCATGCGCTGAAACGCTTCTTCGATACGCTCAGGATCGAGGAATCGGAATGGATGCCCGCCTGCCACGCAACCTACAAATGCGGCATCACCTTCGACGGCTGGTCGACAAGGCCGGGCTTCACCAGCTACTTCCACCAGTTCTCGACCATGGTCGACAACCTGACGCAGCCGGTCCTGAGCGCCAACGTGGCGGCGCGCCTGCGTGGCGCGGACGCGCCGGCTTGGCCGAACGATTACTTCCTGTCGGCCTACCTCGTCAAGAACAAGCTGGCGCCGGTCAACCCCGAGCATTTCCCCTTCACCGCGAACTATGGCTTCCATTTCGATGCGACGCTGCTGGCGCGCTTCCTGCGCAAGAAGGCGCTGGAGCGGGGCGTGCGCCATCACGAATGCCACATCGTCGCCTCCAGGCTCGACGCCGCCGGCGACATCGCCAGCGTGCAAACCTCGAACGGCGAGGCGTTCGCGGGCGACCTGTTCATCGATTGCTCGGGCTTCGCCGGCCTGCTGATCGAACAGGCCCTCGGGACGCCTTTCATCAGCTACGCCAGGGACCTGGCCAACGACGCGGCCGTGGCCATGCCGACCCCGCACGACGGCGACGTCGCGCCGCACACGGTGTCCACCGCGCTCAGGAACGGGTGGGCATGGCAGATCCCGCTCACCAGCCGCCATGGCAACGGCTACGTCTACAGCAGCGCCTACTGCAGCGCCGACGACGCCGAGCACGAGCTGCGCGAGCGCCTCGGCCTGCTCGACGCCGACGTGCCGGCACGGCACATCGCGATGAAGGTCGGGCGGGTCGAGCAGGCCTGGCGCCGCAACTGCGTCGCGATCGGCCTGGCGCAGGGCTTCCTCGAGCCGCTGGAGGCGACCGCGCTGTTCCTGACCCAGACCTCGGCCGCGATCTTCGCCGCCTACCTGGACGCAGGCGACTACGGCGAACGCGCGCGCGACGCCTACAACCGCGAAGTCAACGGCTACTTCGACGGCCATCGCGACTACATCGTCGCCCACTACAAGACCAACAGCCGTCCCGACACCGCCTACTGGCGCGACCGCGCCAGCAACCCGGGCGCGGTCTCCGACTCGCTGCGCGCGGTGTTCGACGCCTGGCTCGGCGGCCGCGAGCTGGGCGCCGAGATCACGCGCCAGGGCATCGACAAGTACTACCCGATCGGCTCCTGGTACGCGCTGCTGGCCGGCATGGGCATCTTTCCGCCATCGCGGCCGGCGCCGCCCGACCCGGCGCTGCAGCAGCAGGCGCGCGAGATGCGGGAATTCCTGCGCCGCTGCGCGCTGAATTTTCGCGGCCACATGGAGGTGCTGCGCGAGTACGAGTCGGGCAGCGCGCATGCCGCGCGCGCCGCATGAGACGAGGAGGAACGATGACATTGAAGGCTGCCTGCATCCTGCTGGCCTGCATGAGTGCCGCCCACGCGGCGCCGCTCATGCGCGGTCCCTACAAGCACGTGCCCCAGCACCTGGGCCAGGACCTGGTGCTCGCGGCGGCGCCGGGCGGCGTCAAGGCGCCCTATGTCGCCGATGGCAAGGCGATGTACGCCAATGCGACCGTGTCGCTGGCCTTCGCCACCGGCGAATGCGGCCGCGAGACCTGGGGCAAGCCGGATGCGGACGCGCTGGTGCGGGCCAACGTCCCGGCCTTCGTGAAGGCAGGCGTGCCCTACGTGATCTCGACCGGCGGCGCCGAAGGCATCTTCACCTGCGGCACGCGCGCCGGCATGGACCGCTTCCTGGCGCGCTACCGGTCGACCATGCTGGCCGGCTTCGACTTCGACATCGAGACCGGGCAGACCGAGAAACAGGTGGCGACCCTGCTGGCGCAGGTGCGCCATGCCCAGCGCCGGCATCCGGCGCTGCGCTACAGCTTCACGATCGCCACCGTCGCCGCCTCGGACGGCAGCCGCAATAGTCTGAACGCGACCGGCCAGATGGTGCTGCGGCAGCTGCGCAAGAGCGGACTGCGCGGCTACGTCATCAACCTGATGGTGATGAATTACGGCGCCGGCACGCCGGCCAGCTGCGTGGTGGGAGACAAGGGCAAGTGCGACATGGGGCGTTCGGCGATCCAGGCGGTGCGCAATGTGCACGAGCGCTACAAGGTGCCGCTGGCGCAGCTGGCCATCACGGCCATGATCGGGGAGAACGACCGGCCGGACAACCAGACCACGGTCGAGGATGTGCGGGTGATGGCCGAAGCGGCCGAGCGCATGGGACTGGCGGGGCTGCATTACTGGTCGCTCGACCGCGACACGCCGTGTACGGAGACGGTGGATGCGGCGAGCCCGGTGTGCAGCGGCCTGGGGGTGGCGGCCGGCGAGTATGCCCGCGCCTTTGGGTTGAAGTAGGGACGGCTGGATCAGCGCTGGGATTGGCGCTGGGACTCCGTGACGTAGCCGTAGTAGTCGCTCCGGAACCAGGAATGGGTCAGCTCGACGGCGGAGCCGGAACCGAGGTAGCTCACGCGCGTGATGTGCAGCATGGCGGCGTTCGGCGCCATGTCGGTCAGGCGCGCCTGCGCGGCGCTGGCGTTGACCGCGCGGATGTGCTGGAGCGCGCGCACCGGCGGGATGCCGCGGCCGTCCAGGTAGTCGTAGAGCGAATCGCCGACCGCCTGCGGGTCCGGCATGTAGACGGCGGGGATGGTCGAGGTCTCGATCGCGACCACGATCTCGTCGGCGGTACGCAGGCGCTTGAGGCGCACCACCGGCATGTTCGGCGACAGGCCGAGGGACAGCATCTCGTGCGGGGTGGCGGAACCGGTCTCGCGCGCCAGCCAGATCGAACCGGCCCTGGCGCCGCGCTGGCTGAGTTCCTCGGAAAAGCTGGACAGGCGCGACAGCGGCTGCTCGAGCTTGGGCGTGATGTAGGTGCCGGAGCCGCGCACCCGGGTCAGGATGCCGCGCTCGCACAGCAGGTCGATCGCCTTGCGGGCGGTGACGCGCGAGATGCCCAGCATGCCGGACAGGCTGCGTTCGGAGGGCAGGGCGTCGCTGGCGCGCCAGCGGCCCTTGCCAATCGCGGTCGACAGCTTGTTCGCGAGCTGGATGTAGAGGGGCGTGACGTCGGCGGGGTCGGGCCGGAAGGCCTGCAGGTCTTCGTCCATCACGGCCTTTCTTGTAATAAGGTTCAGTAAATATAGAGCTTGCGTAATGACAGCGTCAACCGGTATTTGACTGGTATGCGGTAGCGGTAAATCACCTTTTTGGGATATTCATGAAACGATTCGACGCGGCTCCGGCCGCCGGTTCTACACGGGAAGTCATCGTCGCCATGCTGTTCGTCGGCATGCTGTTCTTCATCCTGGGCTTTGTCACCTGGCTCAACGGTTCCCTGATCCCCTACCTGAAGATCGTCTGCGACCTCAGCAACTTCCAGGCGCTGTTCGTCACCTTCGCCTTCTACATCGCCTACACGGTGATGGCGCTGCCGTCGGCGGCGGTGCTGAACCGGGTCGGCTACAAGCACGGCATGACGATCGGCCTGGGCGTGATGGCGGCCGGCGCCTTGCTGTTCATTCCCGCCGCCCGCAGCGCGGCCTACCCGCTGTTCCTGCTGGCCCTGTTCACGCTGGCGACCGGCGCCACCCTGATGCAGACCGCCGTCAATCCCTACCTGGTCTGCATCGGCTCGCGCGAGAGCGCCGCCATGCGCATCAGCATCATGGGCCTGTTCAACAAGGGCGCCGGGATCGTGGTGCCGATCGTGTTCGCCTCGCTGATGCTGTCCGGCGCCGGCGACGTCTCCGACGGGGCGATTGCGAGCATGGGCGCCGCGCAGGAAGCGGCCCTGCGCGTACAGCTGGCGGACCGGCTGGTGTTTCCTTACCTGGTGATGGCGGGCGGCCTGCTGCTGGTCATGGTCATCGTGCACTTTTCCAGGCTGCGGGAGATCGCGCCGGAACAGGAAGCGGACGAGGTCGCCGTGCGCCGCTTCGGCGTGCTGCAATTCCCGCAGCTGGTGCTGGGCGCCCTGGCGCTGTTCGCCTATGTCGGCGTGGAAGTGATCGCGGGCGACACCATCGGCCTCTATGGCCAGCACTTGAACGTGAAGCAGTTCGGCGTGCTGACGTCGTATACGATGGGCTTCATGGCGTTCGGCTACCTGGTCGGCGTGGTCGCGATTCCGCGCCTGCTGGCGCAAAAGACCGCCCTGATGCTGTCGGCGCTGCTCGGCATCCTGTTCACCTGCGGCGTGCTGTTTGGTTCCGGCATGGATACCGGCCTGTCCCGCGTCCTGCTGGGATGGGCGGGCGTGCCGGCGGTGCCGGACTCGGTGATGTACCTGGCGCTGCTGGGTTTCGCCAACGCGCTGGTGTGGCCGGCGATCTGGCCGCTGGCGCTGGAAGGGCTGGGCAAGTACACCGCCGCCGGCTCGGCCCTCCTGGTGATGGGCGTGGCGGGCGGCGCGCTGCTGCCCATGCTCTACGGTCACTTCTCGGATGCGGCCCATCCGCAAACCGCGTATGCGGTGATGCTGCCGTGCTATGCGCTGATCCTGTTCTATGCGGTCAAGGGGCATGCCTTGCGGCGCTGGGGCTGGACGCCGGCCGGTTCCGCGCAGCCGGGTGACTCGCCTGCCGTGCGCGTGCCGCAGGCCACGGTGGATAGATGAGTGGTCAGGCCCTGGATTGTTCCATCGAAAGAAGATCGCACTCTTTACGATGCTTGAAATCGTGCGCAAATGCACAACATGCAGTGTTAATCACAGCCACGATGAGGAGCACCGCCCGCCATGAGCCCATCCGATACCCAGAAACTGCATGACTTCCTCGGCCAGCTGGTCCAGGCCCGCGGCATCCAGAAAGATCCCGAAGCCGACGCCCTGATCCAGCGCGCCGTCACCCAGCAACCCGACGCCGCCTATCTGCTGGTCCAGCGCGCCTTCTTGATGGAACAGGCGCTGGATGCCGCCAAGTCCCGCATCGCCATGCTGGAAGGCCAGCTCGACAACCAGCAGGGCAACAGCAGCGGCGGCTTCCTCGACCCAAACAAATGGGGCAACCGCCACCGGGCACAGTCGCAGCCGCAACCCCACCAATCCCAGCACATGTCCTGGCAGCACGCCACCCCGGCTTCGATGAGCCGCAGCGGCGGCAGTGGCATGCTCGGTTCGATCGCCGCCACCGCCGCCGGTGTGGCTGCAGGCAGTTTCCTCTTCCACGGCCTCGACAAGCTGTTCCACGATCATGACGCCGGCAACGCTAGCCACTTGCTGTCCGATAATGATCAGTCAGCAAGTTCCCTGGCCGACCAGGCCGGCATCAACGACATCGGCCAGTCCGACAAGCTGCTCGGCGAAGGCGACAGCGGCGGCATCGACGGCCCCGGCGGTTTCTTCGACGGCGACGGTTCCGACGAAGGCTTGTTCAGCTGATACCGGCTCACATTTGCTGGAACAGGTAGCCGTGATTCCGGCTCACCTCCAGCAGATCCGGATGGTTGCGCAGCCTGACCATCTGCCGTCCGCGCAGGTCGCGCGTGACCTCCAGGATGGCGTCCACCCGCACCAAGGTCGAGCGGTGGATGCGCCAGAACTCGTCCGGGTCCAGCTCGTCCGCCAGCTCCTTGAGCGTCTTGCGGATCAGGAGCTGGGTGCTGGCCGTCTGCACGCTGGTGTACTTGTCCTCGGCCTGGAAGAACAGGATCTCGCGGGTGCTCACCATGCGCAGGCTGCCGCCGACCTGCGCCTGGATCCAGCGCAGGTAATTCGGCTTCGCCGCACCGCCACCACTCTTGAGCAGCGCCCCCAGTTCGGCCAGTTGCGCGCCGATGTCCTGGGGTGGCGCCGCATTGTCGGCCAGGCGTTTTTGCAGCCGTTCGCAGGTGGTCTGCAGGCGCGCCGGCGTCACCGGTTTCAGGAGGTAGTCGATCGCGCCCTGCTCGAAGGCGTCGAGCGCGTACTGGTCGTAGGCGGTGGCGAACACGATGTGGCAGCGGTCGTAGAGCTGGCGCGCGGCGTCGATGCCGCCCATGCCGGGCATGCGGATGTCGAGGAACACGATGTCGGGCCGGTGCTCGGCCGCCAGCGCCACCGCGTCGGCGCCGTTGGCCGCTTCGGCCACGATGCGCAGTTCGGGCCAGGCTTCGTTCAGGCGCATGCGCAGCTGCTCGCGCATCGGCGCCTCGTCGTCGGCAATCAAGGCAGTCAGCGGCATCAGTCGAACTCCGTCATCCGGTAGGGCAGGCGGATCGACGCGCAGGCGCCGCCCCTAGGGGGCATCTCGATCACCAGCTCGGCATCCTTCCCGTACAGCAGGGCCAGGCGCTCGCGGATGTTGGCCAGGCCGACGCCCTCGTCGGCGTGCAGGTCGATGCCGACGCCGTCGTCGCAGACGTCGACGTGCAGGGTGGCGCCGACCACGTGGCCGCGCACGACGATCGTCCCGCCCGTGACCTTCGGCTCCAGGCCGTGCTTGATCGCGTTCTCGATCAGGGTTTGCAGCATCATCGGCGGGAAGGGCGCGCTGCCGAGGAAGTCCGGCACCTCGAAGCGCACCGCCAGGCGTTCCTTCATGCGCGCCTGCATGATGGCGAGGTAGGCGCGCGACAGTTCGACCTGCTTGCCCAGCGTCCCACCGCCGCCGGCGCGCATCTGCGGCAGCGAGGAGCGCAGGTATTCGATCAGGTGGGCGTGCACCCGCGCCGCCTCCTTCGGGTCGGTCTCGATCAGCTGGCCGATCAGGGCCAGGGTGTTGAACAGGAAGTGCGGTTCGACCTGGGCCTGCAGGGTCGCCATCTGCGCTTCCATCAGGCGCCGCTCGAGGGTGGCGACGTTGGCCTTGTCGGAGGCTTCCTTGGCCTTGAGTTCGGCGCGGCGCTTGCCGCCGGCCAGCACCTTGACGCCGAAGGAAATCAGGATGAACCAGATGGCGGGATTGATCAGGTCGACGATGACGCCGAACACGAAGACCAGGAACCAGGTGACGTACAGCTGGCGCCACTCGACCAGGGCCAGCCAGTCGAAGAAGCGCCACCACAGGACGCTGGCTTCGTCGACGGCTTCGCGCACGAAGTCGACTGCGCGGTTGATCGGAGCGGCGGCCATGATTACTCCACGATCTGCTGCGGACGGCGGCCGAACAGCGCGGCGGCCACGAACTTCAGCAGCAGGAAACCGACGAACAGGGTCAGGGCCAGCGGAATGATGGTCATCAGGCAGGCCAGCACGATCGACACCGCCAGCAGCGACGGCCAGGGCAGGGCGGCCAGGGTGCGGGCGCCCGAGCGCACGGCGCGGTTGCATGTGCGGCCGATGTCTTCCATGTCGGCGACGAAGGATGTGAAGGTGGTTTTCATGCGGTATGTCCTTTGGTAGAGAGGATGGCGCTACTGTAGGACAGCGATGCCGCGCGCGCCACGGCCATCCGACGAATGGTCGGATTCCCGGGTCTGGCGGCAGCAAGGGCGGATAAGCGGTCTAGTGGCGTTGATCCCAGTAGCGCTTGAGCAGCCCGTAATTCACCGTGTCGGCCATCTGCCCGTGCACGAACCAGCGCTCCGGCATATAGCCTTACTTGCGAAAGCCCAGCCGTTCCAGCACGGCGGCCGAGGCCGCGTTACGCGGGTCGATGTCGGCTTCGACCCGGTTCAGGCGCAGCTCGTGGAAGCCGTAGTCGAGGGCCGCCGACAGGGCCTCGGTGGCGTAGCCCTTGCCCCACCAGGCGCTGCCGAGGGCGTAGCCGAGTTCGCAGCGGCGGTTCTGGCCGAAGAAGTGGTGCAGGTTGACGGTGCCGACCAGGATGCCGGATTGCGCCAGCTCGACGCCGAAGCGCACTTCGGAGGCGTCGCGGTAGGCGTCGAGCGCCTGCGAAATGGCCTTCTCGGCGCTGGCGACCGAGGTCCAGGGTTCGGCGCTCCAGTAGCGCATCACGGCCGGGTCGGAGAACACGGCGTACAGGTCGTCGGCATCGCTGCGCGTCAGGGGGCGCAGCGTCAGCCGGTCGGTGGTCAGGATCGGTGTGACGTAGTTGGACATGGGCTGGACCCGGTAAAACCTGTTGTTATGAGTGCATGATAATACCGCATGGGCGAGCGTTGCTATCCGACGGAAGTGACAGCCCGCAGCACCAGTTCGCCGATGAGCTGTCCGGCGTCCTCGAAGTCCGCACCGCTCAGTTCCGGGCGGCCCAGCACCAGCGCCATCTGGGCCGCGAAGTCGGCGTAGGACTGGGTCATGGCCCACAGCGCGAACAGCAGGTGAGTCGCGTTCACGCGCTGGATGCGGCCGTCCGCCATCCAGCGCTCGAACACGGCGATGTCGCGGCGCAGCAGCGGCACCACGCGTTCGCGGATCTGGTCGCCGTAGAACTTGGCGCCGCCGATGACTTCCATCGCGTACACGCGCGAGGCCCAGGGCTGCTCGCGCGAGAAGCGCAGCTTGGCGGCGACGTAGGCGCGCAGCACGTCGGCCGGGGCGCCGTCGCTGTCGGCCAGGTGTTCCATCCTGGCCAGCCAGTCGTCCAGCACGTCGTCGAGCACGCGCTGGTAGAGGCTCGGCTTGGTCGGGAAATAGTAGAGCAGGTTCTGCTTCGAGATGCCGGCCCGTTCCGCCACGGCGGCGATGGTGGTGCCCTCGAAGCCGCATTCGGCGAACAGGCGGGTGGCGGACTGCAGGATCGCGGTTTCGACCTTGTCGCGCTTCCTTGGAATGGCTTTGATGTCCATGAAATCCTCAGCCCTGCCTGCGCAGGAAGTCCAGCAGCCGCGGGTCGGCGGCGAAGGCGACGTTGAAGCGGAACCAGATAAGGTCGAGCGGGCGCTGGGTGAAGAAGTCGCCCGGCGCGAGCAGGATGCCGGCCTTGAGGGCGGCGTCGGCGATGCCGCGGGCAGTGCGTCCGGATGCGGGCGGCTCGCGCCAGCCGGCGCTGACGAACATGCCGCCGCGCGGCCGCGCCAGAGGCTGCAGTCCCGCCTCGCGCAGGGCCTCGAGGGCGTCCTCGCGCGCGCTGTCCAGGCGTGCGGTCAGCCGCGCGACCATGCGGCGGTAGCCGCGCGTGCCGATGGCGTCCAGCACCGCGCGCTCGTTGATCTCCGAGGTCGTCAGCCCCGCCAGCATCTTCACGCGCAGCAGTTCCGGGATCAGCGAAGGGGAAGCGCACAGCGAGCCCACGCGCAGCACCGGCGACAGGGTCTTGGAAAAGCTGCCGACCCGGATCACGCGGCGCAGGCCGTCCATCGCCGCCAGTGACGCTTCGCCGGGCGCGGCCAGCTCACGGTAGATGTCGTCCTCCACCAGCCGGAAGTCGAACTGCTCGGCCAGCCCGAGCAGGCGGTGCGCCTGCGCTTGCGTGAGCGAGGTGCCGAGGGGGTTCTGCAGCACCGTGTTGACGAACATGAGCTTCGGCTGCAGCAGGGCGGCCTGGCGCGCCAGTTCTTCCATGTCGAGGCCCGCATCGTGGCGGCGGATGCCGACCGGGACGCAGCCATGGTGGCGGATCAGGGCGTGCAGATTGCCGTAGCCGGGGTCTTCGACCAGCACCACGTCGCCGGGGCGCGCCAGGGTGCGCAGGACCAGGTCGAAGGCATGGGTGGCGCCGTGGGTCAGCAGCACCTGGTCGGGGTCGACCGGGAACAGATCGGCGCCGAGGCTCGTGGCCAGGTGCTGGCGCAGGGCTGGCAGGCCGAGCGGATGGCCGTAGCCGCGCAGGCGGCCGGCCGGGATCTTCATCGCGTGGCGCACCGCATCCAGGATGGTATTCTCGCCATACCACTCGGGCGGCAGCCAGCCGGCGCCGGCCGGCAGCGCTTCCTGCTGGCCGGAGTACAGCGCGGGCGCCAGGGCGTCGATGTCGGATTGCAGGCCGGGCGCCGCGGGCGCCGGGCAGGCGGCAGGGGGCAGGGCGCGGGCGACGAAGAAGCCGGCGCCGCGGCGCGAGGACAGCAGGCCGAGCTGGTGCAGGCGCTCGTAGGCTTCGACGACCGTGAATGTGCTGACGCCATTGCACTTTGCGAATTGTCTAACCGAAGGCATTTTCGTGCCGGTACCGAGCCGGCGCTCGTTTACCATCGTCGAGATGGCCCCGACGATTTGCTCGACCAGGCTGCCGCGCTTGTCCTTGTTAATGGGCAATGTCGGCCACAGCGGCGCGGGCGCCGCCACCGGCATTTCGCAAGGAAACTCTTCTGTCAAAACAGCTTGTTCCATCACCGCTCCGCCAAAGGGCTGTCACTGTGCAGGTCGTGCTGCCTGTACGGTTGGCCTGTTTTTACCCTGGTGTATCTGTGCCGGTGTTGCCTTGCTGACTATTATTCATCAATATTTTGCCAACTGGTAAAAATTTTTCGGCCGCCATGGCAAAGGAGACACACATGAACGAATCCCGGCCCAGCTCGATGTCCGCATTCTGGATGCCCTTCACCAATAACCGCGACTTCAAGGCCAGTCCGCGCCTGCTGGTCTCCGCCGAAGGCATGTATTACAAGGACGTCGACGGCAACCGCATCCTCGACGGCACGGCAGGCCTGTGGTGCGTTCCCTGCGGCCACGCCCAGCCGCGCATCACCCAGGCGGTGAGCGAGATGGTCGGCCAGCTCGATTTCGCGCCGACCTTCCAGATGGGCCACCCGGCCGCCTTCGACCTGGCCGAGCAGCTGATGGACTACACCGGCCACAAGTTCGGCCACGTCTTCTACACCAACTCCGGCTCGGAGGCGGTGGACACGGCGCTCAAGATGGCGCTGGCCTACCACAAGGCGCGCGGCGAAGGCGGGCGCACCCGCCTGATCGGGCGCGAGCGCGGCTACCATGGCGTCGGCTTCGGCGGCCTGTCGGTGGGCGGGATCGGCAACAACCGCAAGAGCTTCGGCCCGCTGCTGCCGGGTGTCGACCACCTGCCGCATACCCACAACCTGCTCAAGAACGCGTTCTCGCGCGGGGAGCCGGATTTCGGCGCCGAGCTGGCGGACGAGCTGGAACGCCTGGTGACCCTGCACGACGCCTCCACCATCGCGGCCGTGATCATCGAGCCGGTGTCCGGTTCCACCGGCGTGCTGGTGCCGCCCAAGGGCTACCTGAAGCGCCTGCGCGAGATCTGCGACAAGCACGGCATCCTGCTGATCTTCGACGAAGTGATCACCGGTTTCGGCCGGCTCGCCACGCCGTTCGCCAGCGACTACTTCGGCGTCGAGCCGGACATGATGACGACCGCGAAAGGCATCACCAACGGCGTGGTGCCGATGGGCGCGGTGTTTTCCAGGCGCTTCATCCACGACGCCTTCATGGATGCGCCGGCGGGGATCGAGCTGTTC
Organism: Massilia phyllostachyos; assembly: GCF_021044825.1. Lineage (GTDB taxonomy): Bacteria > Pseudomonadota > Gammaproteobacteria > Burkholderiales > Burkholderiaceae_D > Telluria > Telluria phyllostachyos. Next base: position 89,201 of record NZ_JAJNOC010000004.1, read on the forward strand.
CACGGCTATACCTATTCGGGGCATCCGCTGGCCTGCGCGGCGGGCCTCGCCACCTTGCAGGTGTTCCGCGAAGAAGGCGTCATCGAGAACGCGCAGGCGATGCAGGCCTATTTCGAGGATGCGCTGCACTCGCTGCGCGGCCTGCCGCACGTGATCGACCTGCGCTCGATCGGGCTGGTGGCCGGCATCGAGCTCGAGCCCATTCCCGGCAAGCCGGGTGCGCGCGCCTACGCCGCCTTCAAGCAGGCCTTCGCCGACGGCATCCTGATCCGCGTGACGGGCGACATCATCGCGCTGTCGCCGCCGCTGGTGCTCGACAAAGGGCACATCGACGAACTGTTCGGCAAGCTCGCCACCGTCCTGAACAACCTGGATTAAGCAATGGAACTCATCTCGCATTTCATCAACGGCCAGCAGGTGGTTGCGGAAGGTACGCGCCGCGCCGACGTATACAACCCGGCCCGCGGCGAACCGTGCGCGCAGGTCGCCCTGGCCGACCCGGACGACGTCGACGCGGCGGTGCAAAGCGCGCTCGCCGCCTTCCCGGCCTGGGCCGCCACGCCGCCGCTGGCGCGCGCCCGCATCCTGTTCACCTACCTGCAGCTGTGCCAGCGGCATGTCGACGAGTTCGCGGCCATGGTGGTGCGCGAGCACGGCAAGACCTTCGCGGATGCACAAGGCGAGGTCGCGCGCGGCATCGAGGTGGTCGAGTTCGCGGTCGGCATCCCGCAACTGCTCAAGGGCGAGTTTACCGACCAGATCGCGCGCGGCATCGACGCCTGGTCGATGCGCCAGCCGCTCGGCGTGGTGGCCGGCATCACACCGTTCAACTTCCCGGTGATGGTGCCGATGTGGATGTTCCCGGTCGCGATCGCGTGCGGGAACACGTTTGTCCTCAAACCGTCCGAACGCGATCCGTCGGCCTCGCTGCTGCACGCGCGCCTGCTGCGGGAAGCCGGGCTGCCTGACGGCGTCTTCAATGTGGTGCAGGGCGACAAGGTGGCGGTCGATGCGCTGCTCGAGCACCGCGACGTGCAGGCCATCAGCTTCGTCGGCTCGACGCCGATCGCCGAATACATCTATGCCAAGGGTTCGGCCAACGGCAAGCGCGTGCAGGCACTGGGCGGCGCCAAGAACCACATGGTCGTGATGCCCGACGCCGACATGGGCATGGCGGTCGACGCCCTGATCGGCGCCGCCTACGGGTCGGCCGGCGAGCGCTGCATGGCGATCTCGGTGGCGGTGGCGATCGGCGAGGCTGGCGACCAGTTGGTGGCCAGCCTGGCCGAGCGCACGGCGCGGCTGAAAGTCGGCGACGGCATGGCGGCCGGCATGGAGATGGGCCCGGTGGTCACGCGCGCCGCCAAGGAGCGCATCGAGCGCCTGATCGGGCAGGGCGTGGAGCAGGGCGCGACGCTGGTGGTGGACGGGCGCGACTACCGCGTCGACGGCAGTCCGAACGGCTTTTTTGTCGGCGGCACGCTGTTCGACCACGTCACGCCCGACATGGCGATCTACCGGGAAGAGATCTTCGGCCCGGTGCTGTGCGTGGTGCGCCTGCCGGACGTGGGGCGCGCGGTGGAACTCATCAACGCCAACGAATACGGCAACGGCGTCGCCATCTTCACCCGCGACGGCGGCGTGGCGCGCGAGTTCGTGCGCCAGATCGAGGTCGGCATGGTCGGCGTGAACGTGCCGCTGCCGGTGCCGATGGCCTTCAACAGCTTCGGCGGCTGGAAGCGCAGCCTGTTCGGCGACCACCACGCCTACGGACCGGAGGGCGTGCGCTTCTACACCCGGCACAAGGCGGTGATGGAGCGCTGGCCGGATACGGCGAGCAGCGGCCCGCAGTTCGCCTTCCCGCAGATGAAGTAGCGATTGATGCAGCAGCACGGTCGTCGTCCAACCAACCAGAAGGGATGCGCATGATCGAATCACTCCAGCACCTGCCGCCAGCGGCAGGATCGAACGGCGAACTGGCTGCACAATTCACCGACCTGGCGCCGCCCTTGAGCGCGCGCCAGGCCGCGCTGGAGGCGGCGCGCTGCCTCTACTGCTACGACGCGCCCTGCATGAACGCCTGCCCGACCGGCATCGACGTCGCCGGCTTCATCCGCAACATCCAGGACGACAATATCGACGGCGCCGCCTACGGCATCCTGAAGGCGAACATCTTCGGGGGCAGCTGCGCCCGCGTGTGCCCGACCGAGATCCTGTGCGAGCAGTCCTGCGTGCGCAACAACCCGGTCGAGCGCGATCCGGTGCGCATCGGGCTGCTGCAGCGCTATGCGCTCGACAATGCCCGGTTCTCCGGTCATCCCTTCACGCGCGCCCCGGCGACCGGCAAGACCATCGCCGTGGTCGGCGCGGGCCCCGCCGGCCTGTCCTGTGCGCACCGGCTGGCCCTGCTCGGCAACGACGTGGTCGTGTACGAGGCGCGCGAGAAAGCGGGTGGGCTGAACGAATTCGGCATCGCCAAATACAAGCTGCCGGGCGACTTCGCGCAGGAGGAAGTCGATTTCCTGATGGCGATCGGCGGCATCCGCATCGAGTACGGCTGTCGGCTCGGCGAGAACCTCGTTCTCGCCGACCTGCACACCCGCTACGATGCGGTCTTCCTCGGCCTCGGCCTGGGCGCCAGCCGCGCGCTCGGACTCACCGGCGAGGATGCGCCCGGCCTGATGGCCGCCACCGACTACATCGCCGCGCTGCGCCAGGCCGATGACCTGTCGCGGCTGCCGGTGCCGCGGCGCGCCATCGTCATCGGGGCCGGCAATACGGCGGTCGACATGGCTGTGCAGATCAAGCGCCTGGGCGCGGAGGACGTCACCCTGGTCTACCGCCGCGGCCTGGAATCGATGAGCGCGACCGGCCACGAGATCGAGATCGCCAAGGCGAACTTCGTGCGCATCCGCACCTGGGCCGCGCCGCTCGAGGTGCTGCTCGATACGGACGGCCGCGTGGCCGGCATGCGCTTCGAGCAGACCCGCATGGAAGAGGGACGGCTGGTGCGTACCGGCGCTTTTGTGGAGATCGCGGCCGACGCCGTGTTCAAGGCCATCGGCCAGGGCATGTGCGAGGACGGTCTTGGCGACGCCCTGGTACGCGAAGGCGACCGGATCCGGGTCGACGCCCAGTTCCGCACCGCGATCCCGGGGATCTATGCCGGCGGCGATTGTATCGCCCCGGGCCAGGACCTGACGGTGCAGGCGGTCCAGCACGGCAAGCTGGCGGCCCACGCCATCCACGCAGACATCCAGACAAGCACGGAGGCAGCATGGCCGACCTGAGCATCGACTTCTGCGGCATCAAGAGCCCGAATCCCTTCTGGCTGGCCTCCGCGCCGCCGACCGACAAGGCGTATAACGTGGTGCGCGCCTTCGAGGCCGGCTGGGGCGGGGTGGTGTGGAAGACGCTCGGCGAAGATCCCCCGGCGGTGAACGTCTCTTCGCGCTACTCGGCCCACTACGGCAAGAACCGCGAGGTCATCGGCTTCAACAACATCGAGCTGATCACCGACCGCAGTCTGGAAACAAATTTGCGCGAGATCGCCCAGGTGAAACAGGCCTGGCCGGACCGCGCCATGATCGTCTCGCTGATGCTGCCCTGCGAAGAAGCGCCGTGGGCAGCGATCCTGCCGTTGGTGGAAGCCACCGGCGCCGATGGCATCGAACTGAATTTCGGCTGTCCGCACGGCATGCCCGAGCGCGGCATGGGCGCGGCGGTCGGCCAGGTGCCGGAGTATGTGCAAATGGTGACCGGCTGGTGCAAGAAGCACACGCGCCTGCCCGTCATCGTCAAGCTGACCCCGAACATCACCGACGTACGCCATCCGGCGCGGGCCGCGCTGGCCGGCGGGGCGGATGCGGTCTCGCTCATCAACACGGTCAATTCGATCACCCACCTCGACCTGGACCGCATGGTGGCTCACCCAATCGTGGGCGGCGCCAGCACCCACGGCGGCTATTGCGGCTCGGCGGTCAAGCCGATCGCGCTGAACATGGTGGCCGAGATCGCGCGCGACCCCGTCACGGCCGGGCTGCCGATCTCCGGCATCGGCGGCATCGCGAACTGGCGCGACGCGGCCGAGTTCATCGCGCTGGGCGCCGGCTGCGTGCAGGTATGCACGGCCGCGATGCTGCACGGCTTTCGCATCGTCGAAGAGATGAAGGACGGCTTGTCGCGCTGGATGGATACGCAGGGCTACCCCAACATCGCCGCCTTCTCGCGCAAGGCGGTGGGCAACACCACGGACTGGAAGTACCTGGACATGAACTACCAGGTCATCGCCCATATCGACCAGGACAAGTGCATCAAGTGCGGCAAGTGCTACGTCGCCTGCGAGGACACCTCGCACCAGGCCATCGGCTTCGGCGTGGATGCGATGGGCGGGCGGCGTTTCGAGGTGATCCGCGACGAATGCGTGGGCTGCAACCTGTGCGAGATCACCTGCCCGGTCGAGGCCTGCATCACGATGGTGCCGCAGGAGACCGGCAAACCTTATATGAACTGGACGCAGGATCCGCGTAACCCAAGAGCAGAGGTACTTACGTAGGGTGGGCGGTCCTCCGCGCACGCGTTCAACTGGCCGACGATCAATCGCGCCACAATTCATGGTCGGTTTGAACGCGTGGGCGGACGAGCCGCCCACCCTACGAAAAACAGCTACACTCGGCTGGCCAATTTTTTGCCACCGACCAGGAGAGTCCCGCCGTGACGACAAACCACAACGCCAGCCCTGAACTCTGGAACCACGACCTGGCCCCCACCACGCCGGCGCAGCGCACCTGGCGCTGGTACCACTTCGCCGCCCTCTGGGTCGGCATGGTGATCAGCATCCCCGCCTACATGCTGGCGTCCAGCCTGATCGAGAGCGGCATGTCGGCCTGGCAGGCGGTGCTGACGGTGTTCTTCGCCAACGTGATCGTGCTGGCGCCGATGCTGCTGATCGGCCACGCCGGCACCAAGTACGGCATCCCGTATGCGGTGCTGGCGCGCGCCTCCTTCGGCACCCGCGGCGCGCGCCTGCCCGCCTTCATGCGCGCCATCGTCGCCTGCGGCTGGTACGGCATCCAGACCTGGTTCGGCGGCAGCATGATCTATACCCTGCTGGGCGTGCTGCTCGGCGCCCCGATCGGCGGCGAACCCCTGCCGGGCCTGGGCATCAATTTCGGCCAGCTGGCCTGCTTCCTCGGCTTCTGGGCGATCCAGATGTACTTCATCGTGCACGGCATGGACTCGATCCGGAAGCTGGAGACCTACACCGCGCCGTTGAAAATCGCGATCTGCTTCCTGCTGCTCTGGTGGGTCTACGACAAGGTCGGCGGCTTCGGTCCGCTGCTCGCGCAACCCTCGCAATTCGTCGAAGGCGGTCCCAAGGCCGGCCTGTTCTGGTCCGTGTTCTGGCCCTCGCTCACCGCCATGATCGGCTACTGGGCCACGCTGGCCTTGAACATTCCCGACTTCACCCGCTTCGCCACCACCCAGCGCGACCAGGTGATCGGCCAGAGCCTCGGCCTGCCGCTGCCCATGGCCCTGCTGGCGGCCCTGGCCGTCACCGTCACCTCGGCCACCATCGTCCTGTATGGCAAAGCGCTGTGGGACCCGGTCGACGTGGCCAGCCGCATGACCGGCATCGCCGTGCTGGTCGCCCTGATCATCCTGCTGATCGACACGGCCAGCGTGAACCTGGCCGCCAACCTGGTCGGCCCGGCCTACGATTTTTCCGCGCTGTCGCCGAAGCGCATTTCCTACCGCACGGGCGGCTACATCACCGCCGGCATCGCGCTGGCCATGATGCCCTGGAAGATCCTGGAGAGCACCCAGAACTACATCTTCACCTGGCTGGTCGGCTACTCCGCGCTGCTGGGGCCCATCGCCGGCATCCTGATGGTCGACTACTACCTGGTGCGCCGCACCCGGCTCGACGTCGACCAGCTGTACCGCGAGGACGGCGTCTACGCCTATCGCGGCGGCTGGAACCCGGCCGCCATCGTGGCCTTCGTGGCCGGCGTGCTGCCCAACATCCCGGGCTTCATGAACGCGGCCTTCCCGTCCGCCTTCCCGGATGTGGGCGAGACCTTCAAGACCATCTATACCTACGCGTGGTTCGTGGGCCTGGCCATCGCGGCCGTGGTCTATGGCGCCATGATGAAAGGCCAGCGCGTGCCCGCGCTGGCGCCGAGACACACTTAAAGGAGAAGCTTGATGACGACGATGATCCGTGGCGGCACCGTGGTGAACGCGGACCGCGCTTTCCGCGCCGACGTGCTGTGCTCCAACGACAAGGTGGTGGCGATCGGGGAGAACCTCGACGCCCCAGCGGGCGCCACGATCATCGACGCCGGCGGGCAGTACGTGATGCCGGGCGGGATCGACACCCACACCCACATGCAGCTGCCCTTCATGGGCACGGTGACGATGGACGACTTCTACACCGGCACCGCGGCGGGCCTGGCGGGCGGCACCACCACCATCATGGACTTCGTCATCCCCGACCCGAAGCAGTCGCTGCTCGAGGCCTTCCACACCTGGCGTGGCTGGGCGAAGAAATCGGCCGCCGACTACACCTTCCACGTCGCCGTCACCTGGTGGGACCCCTCTGTGCACGAAGAGATGGGCGTGCTGGTGCGCGAGCACGGCGTGAACAGTTTCAAGCACTTCATGGCCTATAAGAACGCCATCATGGCCGACGACGAGACGCTGGTGAACAGCTTCCGCCGTGCGCTGGAGCTGGGCGCGATCCCGACCGTGCATGCCGAGAACGGCGAACTGGTCTACCAGCTGCAGCAAGAACTCCTGAAGAAAGGGATCACCGGCGCCGAAGCGCATCCGCTCTCGCGCCCGCCCGAAGTCGAAGCCGAAGCCGCCAACCGCGCGATCGCGATCGCCAACGTGCTCGGCACCCCGGTCTACATCGTGCACGTGTCCTGCGCCGAGTCGCTGGACGCCATCGCGCGGGCGCGCGCCAAGGGGCAGCGCGTGTACGGCGAGGCGCTGGCCGGCCACCTCGTCATCGACGACAGCGTCTACCGCCACCCGGACCCGGAGTTCGCGCGTGGCCACGTCATGAGCCCGCCCTTCAGGAGCCGACACCATCAGGACGCACTGTGGCAGGGCCTGCGCGGCGGGAACCTGCACACCACCGCCACCGATCACTGCACCTTCTGCGCCGAGCAGAAGGCGGCCGGCAAGGACGATTTCACGCGGATCCCGAACGGCTGCGGCGGCGTGGAAGAACGCATGGCCGTGATCTGGGACGCGGGCGTGAACACGGGCCTGCTCACACCTTCGGAATTCGTGCGCGTGACCTCCACCAACGCGGCCCAGATCTTCAACGTCTACCCGCGCAAGGGCGTCGTCGCGGTGGGCGCGGACGCCGACCTGGTGGTATGGGACCCGAACGGCAGCCGGACGATCTCGGCCAGCACCCAGTTCTCGAAAGGCGGCTTCAACGTCTTCGAGGGCCGCACCGTGCGCGGCATCCCGACCCACACGGTCGCCGCCGGCAAGCTGGTGTTCGAACGCGGCGAGCTGCGCGCCGAAGCCGGGGCCGGGCGCTACATCGAGCGTCCGGCCTTCACCCCAACCACCGCCTGAGGAGAACGGGCATGATTGAGCTGCGCATCGACGGCGAGCGCCTGTGGCAATCGCTGATGGACCTGGCCGCCATCGGCGCCACCGAGAAGGGCGGCGTCAAGCGCCTGGCCCTGACGGACCTCGACCGCGAGGGCCGCAACCTGGTGGTGCGCTGGGGCCGCGAGGCGGGGCTGGAGGTGACGGTCGACCAGATCGGCAACGTCTTCATGCGCCGCAAAGGGCGCAATCCGGACGCCCTGCCCATCGTCACCGGCAGCCACGTCGACACCCAGCCGACCGGCGGCAAGTTCGACGGCAACTACGGCGTGCTGGCCGGCCTGGAAGTGGTGCGCACCCTGAATGACAAGGGCATCCAGACCGAGGCGCCGATCGAGGTCGCCTTCTGGACCAACGAGGAGGGCTCGCGCTTCGTGCCCGTGATGATGGGTTCCGGCGTGTTCTGCGGCGCCTTCAGCCTGGAGACGGCCTACGCCGCGCGCGACGTCGACGGGAAAAGCGTGCGCGAGGAACTGGAACGCATCGGCTACCTCGGCGACGAGATCCCCGGCCGCCACCCGATCGGCGCCTACTTCGAAACCCACATCGAGCAGGGCCCGGTGCTGGAAGATGCTGACAAGGTGATCGGCGTGGTGCCGGCGGTGATGGGCCTGTCCTGGTACGACTGCGTCGTCACCGGCATGGAGGCGCATGCTGGGCCGACCCCGATGGGCCTGCGCCGCGACGCGCTGCAGGTGGCCACCACCATCATGCAGGAAGTGGTGGCGATCGCGAACCGCTACCCGCCCTATGGCCGCGGCACGGTCGGCATGGTGCAGGTGTTTCCCAACAGCCGCAACGTGATCCCCGGCCAGGTCAAGTTCAGCATCGACCTGCGCAACGTGAGCGACGGTCTGCTGAACACCATGCACGAGGAGATGCTGGCCTTCGTGGCGCGCACCCGCGAGCAAAGCGGCCTGGCGATCGAGGTCGAGCGGGTCTCCTATTACCCGCCATGCCCCTTCCACCCCGACTGCGTGAACGCCGTGCGCGCCGCCACCGAACAACTCGGCTATTCGAACATGGACGTGGTCTCCGGCGCCGGCCACGACGCCATCTACGCCGCCCGCGTCGCCCCGGCCGGGATGATCTTCGTGCCCTGCAAGGATGGCATCAGCCACAACGAGATCGAGGATGCGCGCCCGGATCACCTGGAAGCCGGCTGCAACGTGCTGCTGCATGCGATGCTGGAGCGGGCCGGCATCGCCGCTTGAGCTGAACGTGGCGACGCCCTCCCTGTCGAAATGGCATCATTCCATGCTACTGGAATAGTGCGACTGGAGGGCGTACAAGGTGTGGATCGAGAGAAGCTGGCTGACGATACAGCAGGAATTCGCGGACGTGGGCAGCGTCGAGGACATCACCCGCATCGTCGTGCGCCTGCTGGTGGCGGTGGCGCTGGGCGGCCTGCTCGGCTATGAACGCGAATCGGTCGGCGCCTCGGCCGGCCTGCGCACCCACATGCTGGTCTCGCTCGGCGCGGCGCTGTTCGTGCTGATTCCGCTGCAGGCGGGGATGGAGATCGGCGACATCTCGCGCGTGCTGCAGGGGATCACCGCCGGCATCGGCTTCATCGGCGCCGGCGCCATCCTCAAGCAATCCCAGAAAGACGACATCAAGGGCCTCACCACGGCCGCCAGCGTGTGGCTGACCGCCGCCGTCGGTATCGCCGCCGGCATGGGGCGCGAGGCGACCGCGGTGCTGAGCGCCCTGTTCGCGCTGGCCATCCTGGCGATCCTGCGGGTCAAGACCAAGAACCTATCTAATAGCTGAGGCGTCGCAGGAAACCGAGCAGCACTTCGCCCGCCACCTCGGCATCGTCCGCCGTCATGGTCTCGAGCGGATTGTGGCTGATGCCGCCGTTGCCGCAGCGGGTGAACAGCATGGCGACCTCCGTGATCCGCGCCATCTCCATCGCATCGTGGCCGGCGCCGGACAGCAGGTCGAAGCGCGGCAGGCCGCTGTCGAGGAGGGCGTCGCCCAGCATGTCCATCAGGCGCGGCGAGCAGGGCGCGGCGTCCGCTTCCACCAGCTTCCACAGCTGCTCCTTGACACCGCGCCGCGCGCAGATGGCGCCGATGCCGGCCAGGATGTCGTCCACCGCCGCCAGGCGCTCTGCGTCGCTGGCCGCGCGGATGTCGAGCGACAGCCGGCAGCGGCCCGGGATCACGTTGACCGAGCCGGACGGTACCTCGAGCTGGCCGACGGTGCCGACCAGCGAGCCGCGTCCGCCGCAGCGCTCCTCGACCAGCAGCACGATCTCGGCCGCCGCCGCGGCGGCGTCGCGCCGCATGTCCATCGGCGTGGTGCCGGCGTGGCCGGCCACGCCCATGAGTTCGACCAGGTAGCGCGAGCTGCCGGCGATCGCCGTCACCACGCCGACCGGCAGGCCGCGCTCGAGCAGCACCGGGCCCTGCTCGATGTGGACTTCGACGAAGCCGAGCAGGGAGGCGGGGTCGCGCGCGATGGCGGGAATCGACGATGGATCGTGGCCGGCCGCCGCCAAGGCAGAGCGCATCGTCACGCCGTCGCCGTCGCGCTGCTCGAGAAGAGCGGCATCGAAGCGCCCGGTGATCGCGCTGCTGCCCAGGAAGGTGCTGCGAAAGCGCACGCCTTCCTCTTCCGCGAAGCCGACCACGTCGAGGTGGAAGGGCAGGCGCTCGCCGCGTTCATGCAGGTGGCGCACCAGCGCGATCGGCAGCAGGATGCCGAGCCGGCCGTCGTACTTGCCGCCGTTGCGGACGGTGTCGTAGTGCGAGCCGGTCATCCATACCCGCGCATCCGGCTGCGCCGCCGCATAGCGGCCAATGACGTTGCCGACCGCGTCGATGTGCACCGTCATGCCGGCCTCGCGCATCCAGTCCGCCAGCCGGGCGGCGGTGCGGATGTGGCTCGGTGTCATGTAGGCGCAGGTGAGCCCGTCGCCGCCGTCGCTGATCGCGCCCAGGGTTTCCGCCCAGTCCATCACCTGCGGGCCGAAGCGCAGCGCCACGCCGAGCAGGGCGTTCAGGCGGATCTCGGCGATGCGGTGCACCTGGCGCAGGCATTCGGCCATTTCGGCGTCGAGACTGTTCTCGAGCCGGCGCGCGAAGGTCGCGATGATGGCGGCGCGGGTCAAGCCGCGTCCGGTCGGTCCCTTTACCGCGAGGATGAAGGGGAAGCCGAACTTGTCGCCATAGTCCTTGTTCAGTTGCTGCAGCTGCCCGTACTCGTCGAGGCTGCAGCGGTCCAGACCCGACGCCGCCTGTTCGCCCGTGGATTCCGCCGTCAGCTCGCCGGCGATGGCCGCCTTGCCGGCCAGTTCCGGGTGGGCGCGCAGCAGGGCCAGCCGCTCGTCGTTCGACGCCTGCTGGACCACCGCCTGCAAGGCCTGCTTGAGGGCGGCGACGCTGGCGAAGGGGCGCATGGCGGCGGCGCGGTCGGCGATCCAGGGCGAGTGCTCGTAGACGCCCTGCAGCGCCTCGACGAAGGCGGCGGGCGGGCAGCTGTTCAGGTGCGGCAGGGTGGTCGTGTTCAAGAATGCCTCCGTGGGTCACGGGATGATAAATCCTGTACGCCTCCGGGTTCATACGCCGCAACGCATACGCAGTATGGGGTTATTTGCCCACCAGCGCGCGCGCCGCGGCGCTGACCTGGTCGCGCAGCCATTTGTGTTCGGACGACTGGTGCACCCGCTGGTGCCACAGCTGGTAGAAGCGCATCGGCGGAAACTTGATCGGCACCGTGAAGCTCTTGAGGGGCAGCGTGCGCTCGTAGAAGCGGATGAACTGGCGCCCGGTGGTCAGGACCAGATCGGTCTGGGTCAGCATGTAGGGAATCACGCCGAAGTAGGGCGACTCGACCGCCACCTTGCGCTGCAGGCCCTGGCGGTCGAGGAAGGCGTCGATCACGCCATGGTAGCCCGGCAGCATCTGCGACGGCGCCACGTGCGGCAGCGACAGGTAGTCCTCGACCGTCATCGCGTCGCTTGCGGTGCGCCGCGCATAGGGGCTGTCGGCGCGCATGGTGCAGATGATCGGGTCCTCGAACAGCTTGGACATGTGCAGGTGGGCCGGCGGCTCGTCCCAGTTGGCGATCACGAGGTCCATCTCGCCGTCGGACAGCATGCGCAGGTAGTCCAGGCCCGGCCCCAGGCTGTGGAACACGACCTTGCTGCCCGGCGAACCGCGGCGCAGCGCCGCGACGACGTTCGGCAGGAACTGGGTGTCGAGGTAGTCGGGGGCGGCGATGTGGAAGGTGCGTGTCGCTTCTTCGGGCACGAAGGGCGACTTCCTGACGAACAGGCCCTCGGCTTCGTCCAGGATGCGCTTGGCCGGTTTCAGCAGGGTCTCGCCATGCTGGGTCGGCACCATGCCGCGCGCGCCGCGCACCAGCAGCGGGTCGCCGGTCAGCTCGCGCAGCTTGCGCAGCGAGGCCGAGATCGAGGGCTGCGGCTGGTTCAGCTTGAGCGCCACGTGCGAGACGTTCTTCTCCACCAGCAGCAGGTAGAGGATGCGGATCAGGTGCAGGTCGAGGTGCTGGGGCAGGCTGGACATCGGCGGCGTCGGTTTGCGTATATCAATCTGGTTATGTCGAATATACGCTAGTTTTCATGTTGCAGAAATTGAAATCAGGCTATCGTCGGGGAAACCACATAAGGACGCCGCATGGACGCATTTGGACACCTGGCCGCTCATCTCGGCGCATACGGCCTCGAATGGCTCAACCTGCTCGTGCGCTGGCTGCACATCATCACCGGCATCGCCTGGATCGGCGCCTCCTTCTATTTCGTCTGGCTCGACAACACCATCCGTCCCCCGGCGCCCGATTCGGAGCTGGCGAAAAAGGGCGTGTCGGGCGAGCTGTGGGCGGTGCACGGCGGCGGCTTCTACAATCCGCAGAAATACCTGGTGGCGCCCGCCGCGCTGCCGAAGGAACTTCACTGGTTCAAGTGGGAAGCGTATTCGACCTGGCTGTCGGGCTTCGCGCTGCTGGTCATCGTCTACTACCTGAACGCCCAGGCCATGATGGTCGACCGCGGCGTGGCCGATCTCTCGTCCTGGCAGGCGGTCGGCATCGGCCTGGGCAGCCTGGTGGTTGGCTGGGTGGTCTACGACCTGCTGTGCCGCTCGCCCCTGGGCCGGCACGACCTGGCCTTCGGCCTGACGATCTTCGCCTTCCTGGTGGCCAGCAGCTATGTGCTGACCCATCTGCTCAGCGGCCGCGCCGCCTACCTGCACGTGGGCGCGATGATCGGGACCATGATGGTGGCGAACGTGGCGATGCTGATCATCCCGGGCCAGCGCAAGATGGTGAACGCCATGCTGGCGGGCGAGAAGCCCGACCCCGTCCACGGCATCAAGGCCAAGCAGCGCAGCGTCCACAACAACTACTTCACCCTGCCGGTGCTGTTCATCATGATCAGCAACCATTATGCGATGACCTACCGCCACGCGTTCTCCTGGGCGGTGCTGGGCGCGATCATGGCGGCGGGCGTGTTGATCCGCCACTTCTTCAACCTGCGCCACAAGGGCCGCATCGAATGGCGCTATCCGCTGGCGGGCGTTGCGATCCTGGCCGGTGTCGCGGTGGCGATCGCGCCGAGCGCGCCGGCGCCCGCGGCCGCGGCGGCGCCGGGCGTCGACTTCGCGCAGGTCCGCACCATCATCGACCAGCGCTGCGTGTCCTGCCACGCGGCGCATCCGACCCAGCCCGGCTTCGCCACCGCCCCCGCCGGCGTGATGCTGGACACCACCGAACACGTGAGCCGGAACGCCGCCCGCATCTACCAGCAGACCGTGCAGATGAAGGCGATGCCGCTGGCGAACCTCACCAACATGACCGACGCCGAACGGGCGCAGGTCGGCGCCTGGTTCGAAGCCGGCGCACGGACAGGAAAACCCTGAATGGACACGCAAACGCAACAACGCCTGCTGGACTGGATCGACGCCCACTTCGACGAGGAAGTCGCCTTCCTGCAGCAGGTGATCCGGACGCCGACCGACACCCCGCCGGGGAACAACGCGCCGCATGCGCAGCTTGTCGCCGCCATGCTGGAACAATACGGCTGGACCGCCGAGCAGCACGCCGTGCCGGAAGCGGAGGTGCACGACTACGGCATGCAGAGCATCACCAACCTGATCGTGCGCCGCCCCTATGGCGCGGGCGGCCCGACCGTGGCGCTGAACGCGCACGGCGACGTGGTCCCGCCGGGCGAGGGCTGGACCAGGCCGCCCTACGGCGCCGAGATTGACAACGGCGCCATCTACGGCCGCGCAGCGGCGGTGTCGAAAAGCGATTTCGCCACCTATGTGTTCGCGGCGCGGGCGCTGGAGGCGCTCGGCCTGCCCTTGAAAGGCGCGCTCGAGCTGCACTTCACCTACGACGAGGAATTCGGCGGCCTGCTCGGCCCCGGCTGGCTGCTGGAGCGGAAGCTCACGCGCCCGGATTACGTGATCGCGGCCGGCTTCAGCTACGGCATCGTCACCGCCCACAACGCCTGCCTGCAGCTCGAGATCACGGTGCACGGCAAGGCCGGCCATGGCGCGATGCCGGAGACGGCGGTCGACGCATTGCAGGCCGCGTCCCGCATCCTGAACGCGATCTACGGTCAGCTGCCGGAGCTGAAGAAGATCAGGTCGCAGGTGCCCGGCATCGATTCGCCCACCATGCTGGTTGGCCGCATCGACGGTGGCACCAATACCAATGTGGTGCCGGGCAAGGTGGTCATGAAGATGGACCGGCGCATGATTCCCGAGGAAGACCCGGCGGCGGTGGAAGCGCAGGTGCGCGCCCTGGTCGAGGCGGCGGTGGCCGGCATGCCCGGCATCCGGCTCGAGATCCGGCGCCTGCTGCTGTCGCAGGCGCTGCGCCCGTTGCCGGGTTCCGAGCGCCTGGTGGCGAGCCTGCAGCGGCACGGGCGCGCCATCCTGGGCCAGGAGATCGCGGCCGGCGGCACGCCCCTGTATGCGGATGCGCGCCTGTACGGCGAGCACGGCATCCCGGCGGTGCTGTACGGCGCCGGGCCGCGCACGGTGCCGGAGTCGAACGCCAAGAAGGCCGACGAGCGCCTGGTGCTCGACGACCTGCGCAAGGCGACCAAGGTGGTGGCGCTAACGCTGCTGGACTTCCTCGGCGGCGCCTGATTCGGTGCGCGGGATGATGGCGAACTGCGGCCCCAGGCCGTAGTCGGGCTTGACACTGCGGGCCATGAACCGGCGCCAGGCCTTGCGGCCGGGCTCCCCGAGTACGTCCGCGGCGTAGGCCAGGGCCGGTTGCATGTTCGACGGATAACCGGAATCGCCCGACGAATAGCCGGTCATCTCGCCAACGCGCAGCTTGAGTGCGGAAGCCATGTCCGGACCGGCGCAGGGCAGGGCGGCCATCTCGGGGGTGACGCTGGCGCGGTAAGCGTCGCCGATGGTGGTGAAGAAGGGCGCACGTTCGTTGTCGCGCACGATCATGCTGTACATCGCACCGTGGATCCAGCACATGCCGTCGCCCGTCATCCGCATCACGGGATAGGCCGCTTTCCAGCGCAGCAGCGGACGGGCTTTGGCAAAGCCCAGTTCCGCCAGGTGGCCGACAGCCGCGGTGAAGAAATCGTCCTGCCAGGGCGCCAAGCCGCGCTTGTCGTGGTATGCCATCGCGTAGCCATTGACGATGGCTCCGAGCCGGTTGGCCTGCGGGTTGTCGGCATAGCTGGCGTTGTACCAGTCCAGGTTGTCGTCGAGGATCCGGGCGAAGTGGCGCTTGAGCGGATGGGTGTCGGGCGTGATGTATGCGGCTTCCCCGAGTGTGCGCAGGGCCCAGGCCTGGCCGCGCACCTGCTCGGGGCGGAGCAGCCCCTTGCTGGCGTCGCGATAGCCGGGGTTGGAGTTGAAGACGTCGTACATGGCCCAGAACTGCAGTTCTTCCAGGTGGAAGTGGTCGCCGGTGAGCAGGTAAGGCAGGTAGGAGAAGGCCGGCTGGTGCGAGATGTCGTGCTGGTTCGGGGTGTCGCAGGCGCCGCGCCGCACGCAGGCCGGGAACATTTCGCTCTTGCCGGTGGCCGGATTGCGCGTGTCGCCCGGGTTGCCGACCAGGGTCATGTAGGGGAAATCGAGCAGGCTGACCGGCAGCCCGGTGCGCCGGTCGCGGTAGTGCATCGACCAGCTGCCGGCCAGGTCGGCGGTGCCCATCGTCATCTCGCGGGCACGCGGGTCCATCCCGAGCAGGTACATGGCGGCCCATCCGGGCATGAGGCCGATGTCGGGGCGCCCGCCGGTCGTCGGCATGGCGCGCGTGGCCAGGCCCGTGCTCATCGGCTCCGCCTTCTCGCGGTTCCAGATGCCGTACAGCTGCGCCAGCGCCTTTTCATCGATGCGCACCGACTGGTCGTAGTTCGGCACGGCGCGCGAGCCGATCAGCTGGCGGGTGTCGTGGCGAACGTGCAGCGCCGGTTCGCCGCCCCACCAGAACAGCTTGCGCCAGCGCGCGTGGTGATAATGGTTCAGGCCCGGATGGGCGTAGACCTCGTTTTCGCCCACGATGATGCGGGCGTCGTAGACGAAGTTCTGCGGCGCCGGCTCCCAGGCCCAGTTGTTCTCGACCGTGACGTCGATACGCGCCCTGGCGAGCAGCGGATACCAGCGCACGGCGAAGCGCGCGGCCAGGTGCGGATGGGGGCGGCCCTCGGCATCGAGCAGGGGCGTGGACAGCAGCCATTCGCGCGCCACCGGGCCGTCGAGCCAGAGGGCGCCCCTGTCCTGATCCAGCAGGGGACGCAGCTGCGCGCTCCAGCGCTTGCCCTCCAGGCGCGCTTCGACCCTGGCGTCCAGTTCCTTGCCGGGCATGGCCGCGCGCTGGCCCGCAGCCGGCGCCACGCCTTTCGCGCCGCCGGCGAACAGGCCGATCACCGCCGGGCGGTCGCGCGGCAAATGCGCGAGCACCAGCGACACCACCGCGTGCCTGACGGAGCCGTCGGGATGGCGCGACTTGATGTCGACCTGTACCGGCACGCTGCCGCCGTCGGCGAGCCGCGCCTGCAACTGCTGGCTGGAAGCGACCTGGCCGACCCCGAACACCTGGCCGAAGGTGACCGGGACATCGTCCTGATCCTGCTGGCCGGTGTTGCCGAAGGAGAGCGTGGCCAGCGCACCCGGGATCGGAGCTGCCGCCGCGGCGCGCGCCGGCGCCGCATCCGCCTTCGTGGGGGCGCTCTTGCCATAACGGTGTTCGAGCACGCGGGCGTCATCGAGGCCGCCGCCGGCAGGGAATTCCTGCGCCTGCGCCGCGCCCGGCACGGCAAGGGAGAACACGACGACGCTCAGGCGGGATAGCAGCATGGGATGAGTGACCGGCCAATGAAAAGGGCGCCTGGAGGCGCCCTGCATCTTACACCTTACTTGCCCTGCTTGAGCGTACGCTCGAACAGCTGCCAGATGCGGCGGTACTGGTCGTACCAGGCTTCCGGCTGCACGTAGCCGTGGCGTTCCAGCGGGTAGCTGGCCAGCTCCCAGTGGTCCTTCTTCAGTTCGATCAGGCGCTGGGCCATGCGCACCGAGTCCTGGTAGAACACGTTATCGTCGATCATGCCGTGGGCGATCAGGAGGTGGCCCTGCAGCTTGTCGGCGTACTCGATCGGCGACGAGATCTTGTAGGCCTGCGGGTCGATGTCCGGCGTGTTCAGGATGTTGGCGGTGTACTCGTGGTTGTAGGTCACCCAGTCGGTCACCGGGCGCAGGGCGGCGCCGGCCTTGAAGGTTTCCGGTGCGCGCAGCAGGGCCATGAAGGTCATGAAGCCGCCGTAGCTGCCGCCGTAGACGCCGACGTTGGCCTTGTCGCCCTGCTGCTGCGCCACCATGTAGTTCACGCCGTCGAGGTAGTCGACCAGCTCCGGGTGGCCCATCTGGCGGTAGATCGCGGTGCGCCACTTGGCGCCGTAGCCCTTCGAGGCGCGGTAGTCCATGTCGAGCACGACGTAGCCGTTCTGGACCAGCAGGTTGTGGAACATCTGCTCGCGGAAGTAGTTCGGATAACGCCTGGTCACGTTCTGCAGGTAGCCGGCGCCGTGCACGAACATCACCACCGGATACTTCTTGCCCGGCTCGAGCTGGGCCGGGCGGTACAGCTTGGCCCAGACCGGGTCGCCGCCGGCGCTCGAGGGCACCGCCACGTACCGCGGCTCGACCCAGCTGCGCGCCTTGTAGGCGTCGCTGCGGGTGTCGGTCAGCCTGGTCGCCGCGCCGCCGCCGGCCGGCACGGTGGCGACCTGGATCGGGGTGTAGCTGCTCGAATAATGCACCAGCAGCTTGCGCTCGTCCGGCGACAGGCGGAAGCGCTCGACGCCGTCCAGGCTGGTGACTTCCTTCACGTTACCGCCCCGGGCGTCGACGGCGCAGACTTCGTAGTCGCCCGGCGTCGCGCGGTTGCACATCACCCAGGCCGTGGCGCCGTCCTTCGACCAGCGCACGTCCGAGGCTTCCCACTTGCCGCTGGTGAGGGCGCGCGGCGCGCCGCCGTTGCTGTCCTGGGTGTACAGGTGCGAGTAGCCGCTTTCCTCGGACAGGTACCACAGGGTGCGGTTGTCCGGCAGCCAGCCGAATTCGTTGTTGTCGTAGTTGACCCAGGCGCCGTCCGTCAGGCGGTGCAGCGGCTGCAGCTTCGCGGCCTGCAGGTCGACGGTGGCGATCCAGCGGTCCTTGTTGTCGACCGCGCGCAGCATCACCGCGACTTTCGAACCGTCGGCGGTCCAGTCGATGGCGTCGGCGCCGTCGATCACGCGCACCGCGCGGTTGCCTTTCAACGGGTCTTTCTTCGCCGCGGCGCGCAGCTCGGCCAGCGGGTCGGTCGTCACGCCCGGCAGCACGTCGAAGGACAGGTCCTGCACGCGGTTCGTGCGCAGGTCGACCAGCTTGACGGTGTGCGCCGGCGGCATGGCGCGGCCGACGCGCGAACGCACGTCCTCGGTTTCCTCGTAGCCGGATTCGGTCACGTAGCGCGGCAGTTTGCCGGTGCGGCCCTTGTCGGCGCCTTTGGGCTCGGTGACCACGATCAGCCAGCGGCCGTCGGGCGAGAGCACGCTGCTGTCGACGGCGACCTTGTCGCCCAGGTAGACCGGGCCCGGAGGCAGGGTCGGGTCGCTGCGGCGCTGTTCGTTCATGCGTTCGCGCATGGCGTCGCGGTCGTCCTTCTGGCGCTTCAGGTGCTCGCTCAGGCGCAGCTGCTGCGTGCGCAGCGGATCGTCCTCGCTCGCGGCCGGGTCTTTCGCGGCGCGCAGCAGGGCCAGCGGGCCGGCGACCTTGTTGGCGCGGTCCCAGCCGTACCAGTCGTTGTCGATGCGGTACTGGACGCTGCCTTCGTCGCTGCTGTACTGCATCGCATTGAGCTTGGCGGCGCCGCGGGTGATCTGCACCAGCGCGCCGCTCTTGAGGTCGCGCTCGAACAGGTCGCCGTTGCGCAGCATGAGGGCGCGGGTGTGCATGCGGTTGTAGATGACGTCGGCGCCGTCGATCTTCGTCAGCTCGGCATCGAGGACCAGCTTCGGCTTGGCGTCCTGGCCGACCTGCCAGGTGTCGCGGATCGGCGAGCCGGTGCGCTTCTGTTTATAGAACACCTGCTTGCCATCCCAGCTGAACCAGGCGGCTTCCACCGGCGTGCCGATCCAGTCGGGATGGGCCATGGCCTGGTCGAGGGTGATGGGCGTGGACGCCGCCGCAGGCAGCGCCAGGGCGAAGGCCGCGGCAAACGAAGTGAGTGCAGGTATGCGCATTGTCGAATGGTGAGCTGAGTGAAAGGGACTTTCTTGCCAGAAAAACGCGCTTGCATTCTAGCTCAGCAGACAATGTTGCGGTGAAGCGAAACGGATGGTTGGGACCCACAAGAAAACAGCGCCACCGTACGTACGTACGGGTGGCGCTGTTATTTGGGGGGGCGCTGCTGCGGCGCAGCGTGCGCGCTTAACCGCGGACGGTCGGCGCCCAGCCGCCGTGGGCGGTGTAGAGTTCGATCGAAAAGCTGCGCACGGCGGCGACGGCGCTGGCGACGAGACGGCGGGTGGATGCGGCCATGGTGTTCTCCTGTCAGGGTAAGGATGTGATGCGATGTTGCGTTGCAGTATAAGGACGTCCGCGTCATAAATAAACTTTCGGTTTGTGATCTCAGCGATAGATTCCAGGAATAATTGTCGGCTTCTCTCGTCCGCAGATATTTACGACGCGAATGTCTCATTGTTGCCACTGTGAATGTAAAGGGCTGGCGGACTGAGCTGCTCGACAGGGTGGTGCGAATCTTGCATGTCGACAGGACATGAAATCGCCCGGCAGTGCCTCATCCTCCTTACGCATCGTTGTCGTCAATCCCGCTACACCGGTGGCCGAAGAGAACGAAGCGGCGGCCGAACAGGCGCGCCGCAGTGCCGCGCTGCGCATCGGCCTGCTCGAATGCGGCTACGATCTGGTGGCCTCGCTGCCGGCCGACGTGTTCCTGGCCGAGCGGATCAGCCAGCTGCAGCCCGACATGATCATCGTCGACAGCGCCTCCAGTGCGCGCGACATCCTCGAGCACATCGTGATCGCAACAAGCAGTGCGCGCCGGCCGATCGTGCTGTTCACCGAAGACGATGCGCCCGCCAGCATGGACGCGGCGCTGGACGCCGGCGTGTCGGCCTATATCGTGGCCGGCCTGCAGGCCGAGCGGGTCAAGCCGGTGCTCGACGTGGCGCTGGCGCGCTTCCGGCGTGAGCAGAAGCTGCTGGACGAACTGGCAGGCACGCGCCAGAAGCTGGTCGAGCGCAAGCTGGTCGACCGCGCCAAGGGCCTCCTGATGGCGCGCTACCGCCTCAGCGAGGACCAGGCCTACCAGCGCCTGCGCAGCATGGCGATGAACAAGAACATGAAGCTGGACGAGATCGCCCAGCGCCTGATCGACGTGGAAGACCTGCTCGGCTGATGCCGGCGGCGCAACAGAGGAACACTATGGCAGGATCGAACAAGGGCGGCGCCTGGGTCGCCGGCTCGGACAAACCGGAACGCGCGACCGTGCGCATCGGCTTCATGCCGCTCGCGGACTGCGCGCCGCTGGTGATGGCGTCGGTGCTCGGCTTCGACGAGAAGCATGGGCTGCGCTTCGTGCTGAGCCGCGAACTGTCCTGGACCGGCATGCGCGACCGCCTGCTGGCCGGCGAACTCGATGCGGCGCACGTGCTGTATGGGCTCCTGTACGGCCTGCAGATGGGGATCGGCACCCGCGCGCGCCAGATGGCGGTGCTGATGAACCTGAACCAGAACGGGCAGGGCGTGACGGTGTCGACCGCCGCGGTGGCGCCGCTGCGCGCACGCGAACGGCGCTTGCGCTTCGCCCACACCTTCCCGACCGGGAACCACGCGATGTTCCTGTACTACTGGCTGGCGGCGGACGGCATCGATCCGGTGCGGGACTGCGACATGGTGACGGTGCCGCCCTGCCAGATGGCGCCCAGCCTGGCGGCCGGTCACATCGACGGCTTCTGCGCCGGCGAGCCCTGGGGCCAGCGCGCGGTGCGCGAGGGCGCCGGGACGCTGGCCGTGTCGAGCGAATCGATCTGGCCCGACCATCCGGGCAAGGTGCTGGGCGCCAGCGCCGACTTCGCCGCCGCCAATCCGCACACCTGCCGCGCCATGATCGCGGCGCTGCTGGAAACCGCGCGCTGGCTGGACGCCGCGCGCCTGAACCGCGAGGCCGCGGCCGAGGTGCTGGCCAGCCCCCACTATGTCGACGCCGACCGCGCCCTGCTGCAGTACTGCCTGGCCGGCCGCGGCGGCGATCCGGACCACTGGCGCGGCCATAATGGCCTGCGCTTCTTCGGCGACGGCGCGGCCACCTTCCCCTGGCTGTCCGACGGCATGTGGTTCCTGACCCAGCAGCGGCGCTGGGGCCTGCTGCGCAGCGATCCGTCCTGGCGCTCGGTGGCGGCGGAGGTCAACCGGATCGACTTGTACCGCGACGCCGCGAGCCAGGTCGGCGTCGACCTGCCGACCAGCGTGTTGCGCCGCTCGACCCTGATCGACGGCCGCGTGTGGGACGGCAGCGACCCCGCGGCCTACCTCGCCTCATTCGGGGGCGCGGCCTGATCTGGTGCGCCCGCGTGCATCATTCGCGCGCATGGTGCACCGCAATGTAGCGCAGCTGCTGGTCCCCTCCCTCTGGCGCGGGCCTGGCACGGCCCTTGCAATAACGGTAGTACAGGGTCAATGGCGATCCTCTTCACATTCGACCGGTCCAACGAGGGACCGGCAACCAGGACAACGGCGTCCGCGGCTTCCTGCCTCTTCATGGGCAGAAGCGCGGACGCCGTTTTGTTTTCCAAAGGAAGAAACATGGCCAGCAAAGCAGACAGCATCAAGCTCTTCTCGTTCGACACGGCGCCGATGCGCGCCTTCCACCTCACCTGGGTCGCCTTCTTCATCTGCTTCTTCGCCTGGTTCGCCTGCGCGCCGCTGATGCCGGTGATCAAAGGGGAATTCGGCCTGACGATGGAGCAGATCGCCAACATCAACATCGCGGCGGTCGCCATCACCATCTTCGTGCGCCTGATCGTCGGCCCGCTGTGCGACCGCTACGGCCCGCGCAAGACCTACACCGGTTTGCTCCTCCTCGGCGCCATCCCGGTGCTGGGCGTGGCCATGGCGCAGAGTTATGAGAGCTTCCTGCTGTTCCGCCTCGGGATCGGCGCGGTCGGCGCCAGCTTCGTCATCACCCAGTACCACACCTCGGTGATGTTCAGCCCGAAAGTGGTCGGCACCGCCAACGCGGCGGCGGCCGGCTGGGGCAACAGCGGCGGCGGCGCGGCGCAGGCCCTGATGCCGCTGCTGCTGGCCAGCCTCACCATGCTGGGCGTGTCGCAGACCCTCGGCTGGCGGGTGGCGCTGGTGGCGCCGGGCGTGATGATGATCGTGATGGCCTTCTTCTACTGGCGCTACACCCAGGACTGCCCCGCGGGCAATTACGACGAGCTGCGCAAGCAGGGCATCCAGCCGCAAGGCAGTGGGGGACGGGGCGGCTGGGCGAGCTTCACGGAGGCCTGCCGCAACCACCGCGCCTGGCTGCTGTTCGTCACCTACGGCGCCTGCTTCGGCATCGAGATCTTCATCCACAACATCGCGGCGGTCTATTACGTCGAGAAGTTCGGCCTGTCGCTGGGTGCGGCGGGCCTGGCGGCCGGCAGCTTCGGCCTGCTGGCGCTGTTCGCCCGCGCCCTGGGCGGCTGGCTGTCGGACCGCGGCGCGCGCAGCGGGAACCTGAACAGCCGCGTCACCGTGCTGTTCGTGCTGATGATCGGCGAGGGCCTGGGCCTGCTGTGGTTCGCCCAGGCGGACGGCGTGGCGTACGCGGTGATCGCGATGCTGTGCTTCGGGCTGTTCACCCACATGGCCTGCGGCGCGACCTATGCGCTGGTGCCGTTCGTGGCGCCCAGGGCGCTGGGCGGCGTGGCCGGCATCGTCGGCGCCGGCGGCAACGTCGGCGCGGTGCTGGCCGGCTTCCTGATGAAGGGCACCGGCGACATCGCCCAGACCCTCACCATCCTCAGCGTGCTGGTGCTGGTCTCGAGCCTGTGCGCCATCGCCGCCCGCTTCAGCATCGGCGCCGCCGCCGGCGCGCCGGTAGCATCCGCAGCATAAGGAGTCGGCAATGCATATCGTCGTCGCCGGCCACGGCATGGTGGGCCACAAATTCGTCGAGACCCTGCTGGCGGCAGGCACGCCGGGCCTGCGGGTCACCATCCTCGGGGAAGAGCCGCGCCCCGCCTACGACCGGGTGCACCTGTCGGAATTCTTCAGCGGGAAGACCGCCGACGACCTGTCGCTGGTCGCACCGGGCTTCTTCGCGCGTGACGATGCGGTGCTGCGGTTGAATAGCAGGGTCACCGGCATCGACCGCGCGGCGCGCACCGTGCTGCTGGCCGACGGCGAGACCGTCGCCTACGACAAGCTGGTGCTGGCCACGGGTTCCACACCCTTCGTGCCGCCGGTGCCGGGGGCGGACCGCAAGGATTGCTTCGTCTACCGCACCATCGAGGACCTGGAAGCGATGCGCGAGTGCGGCGCGCGCTCAAAAACCGGCGTGGTGATCGGCGGCGGCCTGCTGGGTCTCGAATGCGCCAAGGCGCTGCGCGACCTCGGGCTGCGGACCCACGTCGTCGAGTTCGCGCCGCGCCTGATGGCGGTGCAGGTCGACGAGGCTGGCGCGCGCATCCTGCGCGGCAAGATCGAAGAATTGGGCGTGCAGGTGCACACGCAGAAGAATACGCTGGCCATCGTCGATGGCGAAGCGGCCACGCACCGCATGCAGTTCGCCGACGGCGCGCACCTGGAGGCGGACATGATCGTGTTCTCGGCCGGCATCCGCCCGCGCGACGAACTGGCGCGTAGCAGCGGCCTGGCGCTCGGCCAGCGTGGCGGCATCGTGATCGACGACCGCTGCGTAACAAGCGATCCGCACATCTACGCCATCGGCGAATGCGCGCTTTGGAATGGCCAGCTGTTCGGCCTGGTGGCGCCGGGCTACGACATGGCGCGCACGGCGGCACGGCACATCCTGGCGCAAGAGGGCGCCTTCAGCGGCGCCGACATGAGCACCAAGCTGAAACTCATGGGCGTGGATGTGGCCAGCATCGGCGATGCGCATGGCGCCACAACGGGCGCGCGCAGCTACCAGTTCCTCGACGAGCGCAAGGGGGTCTACCGCAAGATCGTCACCTCCGGCTGCGGCCAGTACCTGCTGGGCGCCGTGCTGGTGGGCGACGCCTCGCCCTATGGCGAACTGCTGCAGCTGATGCTGAACCGGATCGCGCTGCCGGCGTCGCCCGAAGTCCTGATTTTGCCGCAGCTCGAAGGCGCCACGCGTCCGGCGCTCGGCGTGGACGCGCTGCCGGCCGGCGCCCAGATCTGCTCCTGCAACGACGTGTCCAAGGACGCGCTGTGCGAGGCGGTGGCGGGCGGCGCCGGTTCGATCGGCGCGCTGAAGAGCTGCACCAAGGCGGGCACCGCCTGCGGCGGCTGCGTGCCCTTGATGACGCAGGTGATGAACGCCGAGCTGGCGCGCCTCGGCGTGACGGTGAACGACCACCTGTGCGAACACTTCGCCTGCTCGCGCCAGGAGCTCTACCACATCGTGCGCGTGGAAGGCATCCGCAGCTTCGGCGAACTGCTGGCGAAGCACGGCAAGGGCCTGGGTTGCGACGTCTGCAAGCCGGTCGCGGCGAACATCCTCGCCTCCGCCTGGAACGATTTCGTCCTGAAACCGGAGCACGCCAGCCTGCAGGACTCGAACGACTACTTCCTCGGCAACATCCAGAAGGACGGCACCTATTCGGTGGTGCCGCGCATGCCGGCCGGCGAGGTGACCGCCGACGGCCTGATCGCGGTGGGGCAGGTGGCCAAGAAGTACGGCCTGTATACCAAGATCACCGGCGGCCAGCGGGTCGACCTGTTCGGCGCGCGCCTGGAGCAGCTGCCGCACATCTGGGAAGAGCTGATCGCGGCCGGCTTCGAGTCCGGCCACGCCTACGGCAAGTCGCTGCGCACCGTGAAATCCTGCGTCGGCTCGACCTGGTGCCGCTATGGCGTCGGCGACAGCCTGGCCTTTGCGATCGCGCTCGAGAACCGCTACAAGGGCTTGCGCGCGCCGCACAAGATCAAGTTCGGCGTGTCCGGCTGCACCCGCGAATGCGCCGAGGCGCAGGGCAAGGACGTCGGGCTGATCGCCACCGAAAAGGGCTGGAACCTCTACGTCTGCGGGAACGGCGGCATGAAGCCGCGCCACGCGGAGCTGATCGCGTCCGGCCTCGACGACGCGGCCGTGGTGCGGCTGGTCGACCGCTTCCTGATGTTCTACGTGCGCACCGCCGGGCGCCTGCAGCGCACCAGCGTGTGGCGCGAGAACCTGGAGGGCGGGCTGGATTACCTGAAGCAGGTCGTGGTCGAGGACAAGCTGGGCATCGCGCACGAGCTGGAAGCGCAGATGCAGCACGTGGTCGACACCTATGCCTGCGAGTGGAAGGAGGCGGTCACCAACCCGGAGGTGCGGCGCCGCTTCCGCCATTTCGTCAACAGCGATGCGCCCGACAGCAATG
This sequence comes from Massilia phyllostachyos, assembly GCF_021044825.1. Taxonomy (GTDB): domain Bacteria; phylum Pseudomonadota; class Gammaproteobacteria; order Burkholderiales; family Burkholderiaceae_D; genus Telluria; species Telluria phyllostachyos. The sequence goes on from NZ_JAJNOC010000004.1 coordinate 114,906, forward strand.
TCGTGTTCGTGCCGGAACGCGGCCAGATCCGGCCGCGCGGCCGCGTCATCCCGATCGCCCAAGGAGAGTCCCATGCATCGTGATTCGCAACTCCAGAACTGGACCGCGGTCTGCGGCATCGACGAGATCGTCCCGGACACCGGCGTCTGCGCCTTGCTGGACGGGCGCCAGGTGGCCGTGTTCCGCATCGGCGTGATCGAGCCGCGCGTGTTCGCCATCGATAACCTCGACCCCAACGCCGGCGCCGCCGTGCTGTCGCGTGGCCTGGTCGGCAGCATCGGCGAGCGCATCGTGGTCGCCTCGCCGATCTACAAGCAGCACTTCGACCTGCACAGCGGCGAATGCCTGGAAGCGCCCGAGCACTCGGTGGCAAGCTACCCGGCCCGGGTGGAAGGGGGGAAGGTATGGATCGCCCCCTGAAGCAGCGGCTGGTCGTGGTCGGCAACGGCATGGCGGGCATGCGCACCGTCGAGGAACTGCTCGAGCTCGACGCCGGCATGTATGACATTACCGTCTTCGGCGCCGAGCCGCGGGTGAACTACAACCGCATCCTGCTGTCGCCCGTGCTGGCCGGCGAAAAGCAGGCCGAGGACATCGTGCTGCACCCGCGCGCCTGGTACGAGCAACACGGCATCGCCCTGCACGCGGGTGACCCGGTGGTCAGCCTCGACCGCCGCCGGCGCGTCGTGCGCGCACATTCCGGGTTGGAGGTGGGCTACGAGCGGCTGCTGCTGGCGACCGGTTCCAGCCCCTTCATCGTGCCGGTGCCGGGTTCGCAGCTAGCAGGTGTGATCGGTTTCCGCGACCTGGACGACGTCGACACGATGCTGGCGGCCAGCCGGCGTGGCGGCCACGCGGTCGTCATCGGCGGCGGCCTGCTCGGGCTGGAGGCGGCCAACGGCCTGCTGCGGCGGGGAATGGACGTGACCGTCGTGCACCTGACGCACAGCCTGATGAACCAGCAGCTCGACGCGCAAGCCGCGCTGCTGCTCAAGGCGGCGCTGGAGCGGCGCGGCCTGCGCATCCTGCTCGGCGCGCAGACCGACAGCATCGCAGGCAGAGGCAAGGTGGAAGCGGTGCGCTTCGCCGACGGCCTGGAACTGCCGGCCGACCTGGTCGTGATGGCCGCCGGCGTGCGGCCGAACATCGCGCTGGCCCGTGACGCCGGCCTGTACTGCGAACGCGCCATCGTGGTCGACGACACCCTGCAGACCTACGACCCGCGCGTGTACGCGGTGGGCGAATGCGTCCAGCACCGCAAGGCGACCTTCGGCCTGGTGGCGCCGATCTGGGAACAGGCGCGCGTCTGCGCCGCCCACCTGGCCGGCCGCGGCCACCGCCGCTACGTGCAGCAGGCGACGGCCACCAGGCTGAAAGTCACCGGCATCGACCTGTACTCGGCGGGCGACATTGTCGGCCTGGACGGCAGCGAAGACCTGGTGCTGCGCGACCGCCACGCCGGCGTGTATAAACGCCTGGTGCTGGCCGGGAACCGCGTCACCGGCGCGGTGCTGTACGGCGACGTGGCCGACGGGCCCTGGTACTTCGACCTGATCCAGCAAGGGAGGGACATCTCCGGCATCCGCGACCGGCTGCTGTTCGGCCCGGCCATGTGCGAGGCCGCATGATGACGGTGCGCACGACCTGCCCCTACTGCGGCGTCGGCTGCGGCGTGAAGGCGACGCCGATGGCGCATGGCGCCATCATCGAGGGCGACCCGGACCACATGGCGAACCGCGGCCGCCTGTGCGTCAAGGGCGCGGCCCTGGGCGAGACCCTGGACCTGGACGGACGCCTGCTGGCGCCCGCGATCCGCGACGAACAAGGCCTGCGCGAAGCCGGCTGGGACGAGGCGCTCGCCAAAGTCGCGTCCACCTTCGCCGCCATCGTCGCCGAGCACGGCCCGGACGCGGTGGCGCTCTACGTCTCCGGCCAGCTGCTCACCGAGGACTACTACGTCGCCAACAAGTTCATGAAGGGCTTCATCGGCAGCGCCAACATCGACACCAATTCGCGCCTGTGCATGTCCTCCAGCGTGGCCGGCCACAAGCGCGCCTTCGGCGAAGACCTGGTGCCCGGCTGCTACGAGGATTTCGAGCTGGCCGACCTGATCGTGCTGGTCGGCTCGAATGCCGCCTGGTGCCACCCGACGCTGTTCCAGCGCATCGCCAAAGCGCGCGAACTGCGCCCGCACCTGCGCATCGTCGCCATCGATCCGCGCCGCACCGCCACCTGCGAATCGGCCGACCTGCACCTGCCGATCAAGCCGGGCACGGACGTCTGGCTGTTCAACGGCCTGCTCGCCTACCTGGCCCACAGCGGCGCCGTCGACAGCGCCTTCATCGACGCGCACACGAACGGACTCGAGGCGGCCCTCGAGGCGGCTGGAGAGTGCGCCAGCATCGAATTCGTCGCCCGCCATTGCGGCATTGACCCGCGCCTGCTGGTCGAGTTCTACGAACTGTTCGCCGCCAGCGACAAGGTCGTCACCGCCTTCTCGCAAGGCGTGAACCAGTCCACCAGCGGCACCGACAAGGTCAACGCCATCATCAACTGCCACCTGGTCACCGGCCGCATCGGCAAGCCGGGCATGGGCCCGTTCTCGCTCACGGGCCAGCCCAACGCCATGGGCGGACGCGAAGTGGGCGGCCTGGCGAACATGCTGGCCGCCCACCTGGAGCTGGACCAGCCGGCGCACCGCGAGCTGGTCCGCACCTTCTGGGACGCGCCGCGCATCGCCGCCAGGCCCGGCCTGAAGGCGGTCGAAATGTTCCGCGCCATCGAGGAGGGCGGCATCAAGGCGGTCTGGATCATGGCCACCAACCCGGTGGCCAGCCTGCCCGACGCCGACCAGGTGCGGCGCGCCCTTGCGCGCTGCGAGCTGGTGGTGGTCTCGGACATGAGCGCCGCCACCGACACCGCCGCCCATGCCCACGTGCTGCTGCCCGCCCTCGGCTGGGGCGAAAAGGACGGCACCGTCACCAACTCCGAACGCTGCATCTCGCGCCAGCGCGCCTTCCTGGACGCGCCGGGCCAGGCGCGCGCCGACTGGTGGGCGCTGTGCCAGGTGGCGCGGCGCATGGGCTTCCACGGCTTCGATTACCGCGACGCCCACGCGATCTTCGGCGAACACGCGCGCCTCTCCGCCTGGCGCAACGATGAGACCGGCGTGCCGCGCGCCTTCCGCATCGACGGCCTGGCCGGCTTGAGCCGCGCCGGCTATGACGGCCTCGCACCGATCCAGTGGCCGGTAGGCGCAGCAGGCGAGGGCAGCGCCCGGCTGTTCACCGACGGCCGCTATGCCCACGCCGACGGCAAGGCGCGCTTCGTCGCCACCGTGCCGCGCGCGCCCGCCAACCCGGCCGACCGTGCATATCCGATCGTCCTGAACACCGGCCGCCTGCGCGACCAGTGGCACACCATGACCCGCACCGGCAAGTCGCCGCGCCTGGCGAATCACGCGCCCGAACCTTGCGTCGACCTGCATCCGCACGACGCCCTGCTGGCCGGCGTGCGCGAAGGCGAACTGGCGCGCGTGAGCAGCCGCTGGGGCGCCATGGTCGCGCGGGTCAGTCACGGCGGCGGCATCGCGCGCGGCAGCGCCTTCATTCCGATCCACTGGACCGGCCAGAACGCTTCCGACGCGCGGGTCGGCGCGGTGGTCAATCCGGCCGTCGACCCGGTCTCGGGCGAGCCGGAATTCAAGCACACGCCGGTGCGCATCGAACCCTTCGCCGTCGCCTGGCACGGCTTCATCCTCAGCCGCAACGAGATCGGCCTGGCCCAGGTCGCCAACTGGACGCGCGTTCGCGGCGCCGGCTTCCTGCGCTACGAACTGGGCGGACGCGAGCCGGCGTCCCCCGCGTGGGCACGCGCGCTGCTGGGCGCGGACCCGGACGCCGACTGGATCGACTACGAGGACCGCGCCGAAGGCATGCTGCGCTGCGCCCTGCTGGTGGACGGCCGCCTGCAAGCCTGCCTGTTCGTCTCGCGCCGCCCCGATTTGCCCGCGCGCGCCTGGCTGGGCGGCCTGTTCGCCCAGGACGCCCTGTCGCCGAAAGACCGCGCCACCCTGCTGGCCGGCCGCGCCCCGGTCCAGGGCCTCGACCCCGGCCCCACCGTCTGCGCCTGCTTCGGCGTCGGCCGCGACACCATCCGCAGCGCCATCGCGCAGCATGGGCTAAAGGATGCGGGCGCCGTCACCGCCTGCCTGCGCGCCGGCGGCAACTGCGGCTCCTGCCTGCCCGAGATCCGCCAGCTGCTGGCCGAACCACGGTAGTTCATGACACGGATGAAAGGCCGGCCGGCTCAGCTGGCCGGCCTTTTATGCGTCACAAATGACATCCCCCGGACTCTCCCTCTGTAAACACGAACACTGTTGGAAAAAGGCGACAAACATGTTTAGGAAAACATGGCTAAACTGCACGCCTTTTTTGAAACTCAGTTGAGTTCCTGAAACCAACTTTGTATAACTTCCACAACCGAAGTGCCATACCCAGACGCGTAAAGCGGCCAGCATCGCCGTTTAGTAAATGCTGCCAAACGCGCTCCTGGCTCTACGCAAAAGCCCCCCCTTGATGCGTGAGTACGGGGCGATTGGCGCCGGTCCACGTGTGCCGCGAGTCGGGAACGCCTTCCTCGTCGCGACAGATAAAAAGCCCATCCACAGGGCACAATAAGGAGATGTAAATCATGATGTTCAGCAAAGTTCTTGCATCGCGCCATACCGTGCGTATCAGCGCCACCCCGATCGCCATCGCGGTCGCGACGGCGCTGTTGAGCATGAGCGCCCAGGCCCAGACCACCGACGCCGCAACTGCCGCAACTCCCTCCCAGCAGACGCAGGTCAACAACGGCGAGCCCGTCAAGGTCCAGGTCACCGGCTACCGCTACGCGATCGAGAAGAGCCTCGACCAGAAGCGCGACGCCAATTCGATCGTCGAGGTGATCACCGCCGAAGACATCGGTAAGTTCCCCGACAAGAACGTGGCCGACGCGCTGCAGCGCGTGCCGGGCGTGGTCGTGACCCGCGAAGGCGGCGAAGGCAAGAACGTGTCCGTGCGCGGCCTGTCGTCGGAACTGACGCTGACCCAGCTGAACGGCAATTACATCGCCACCGCGGAATCGAACGGCGATCCGACCCGTTCCTTCAACTACCAGCTGCTGCCGTCGAACATGCTGGGCAGCGCCGAGCTGTTCAAGACGCCGGAGGCGCGCATCGACGAGGGCGGCATCGGCGGCACCGTGATCCTGAACACCCGCCGTCCGCTCGACATGCCGTCGAACAGCGGCTTCGTCAACGCCGAAGGCACCTGGGCCGACACGACCAAGAAGGGCGACGGCCAGTTCTCGGGCCAGTACGCCTGGCACGACGAGAGCAACCGCATCGGCGTGCTGGTCGGCCTGACCCAGCAGAAGCGCACCACGCGCACCATGGGCGCCAGCACCGGCGGCTGGCAGTGGTACGGCGACGATTACAGCAACCACCCGCCGAGCGACGTCAACGGTAAGCCGAACGACCAGGTCCCGACCTGGTGGGGCGAGTCGGGCTTCTACGACCAGAACGGCAAGTACTACACCAACTTCATGATGCCGACCACGGTCAGGGCGGCCGTGACCGAAGAGGAACGCGTGCGACGCGGCGGCCAGCTGACCCTGCAATTCAAGCCGGTTCGCAACCTGAACCTGGTCGCCAACTACTTCCGCTTCGACCTGAAGCAGGATTCCCAGGAAAATTCGCTCGTGGTGCCGGAATGGAGCCTGGCGCGCTACAGCGGCGACGGCAACTGGCGGGGCGGCCGCCTGCTCGACGGCCTGACCTTCGACCCGAGCGGCACCATCGTCACCGGCGCCAACTACAGCCTGCGCCCGGGCAAGGCCTACTACTGCAGCGAAGCGCAGGCGGCCGCCAATGGCCAGAAGCCGGGCGGCTGGGGTCCGGACGACTGCACCCTGCCGACGCCCTGGCTGAACGGCAGCTACAACAAGGAGAAATCCCTGTCGCAGACCTTCGACATCGGCGCCGAATGGCGCGGCGAATCGCTGGACGCCAACTTCAAGGCCGGCCGTACCTGGGCCAAGGGTGGTCCGTCGCTGGTGATGTCGATGCCGATCAAGCCGCGTGTCCAGAATGCGGACGGCAGCTGGACCAACGGCAACAGCGTGACCTCGTGGGACATCAGCGGCACGCCGACGTTCAACTTCTCGCCGGAGCTGCTGGCGAACCTGCGCAAGGGCATCGGCGAGATCGACCTCGGCTCGACCGGGTCGTCGTGGACCAAGAACAGCAACAAGCAGAACTACGCCCAGGCCGACTTCACCTGGCATACCGACTACAACTTCCTGGACTCGCTGCAGTTCGGCCTCAAGTACCGCGACGGCGGCATCCGCCGCAGCACCGGCAACAACTACTGGACCTGCCAGGGCAGCGACGGCAGCTACGACAACCGCTTCCAGAACGGCTGCGATTCCAACGCCAACAAGTTCAATCCGTCCTATCTGTACGAGGGTAACCTGGAGAACCTGGGCGGCGCCTTCAACACCAGCGCTTTCCCGGCGATTAACTACCCGGCCTACATCAGCTACCTGACCAATACCTACGGGGCCATGAAGACCCGTGACGAAGACAACTTCGTCTACAACGTCGAGGAAAAGATTTCGTCGTTCTACCTGCAGGCGAACTACAAGACCGACCGCCTGCGCGGCAACCTTGGCGTGCGTGTGGTGAAAACCAAGCAGCATGCCGACTCGACCGACCGTGTCGACCTCTACAACGACTACTTCTACAACGTCAACGGCGCCCCGGCGCCTTGCCTGGCAGGCGGCTTGCCGGCCGTCGGCGCGCCGGCGGGTTCGGGCTGCACCAGCGGCTTCACCGTGCTGCCGGACAGCCAGACCAACCCGGCCTCGGGCCACGTGTCGACCTTCCTGGTCAGCTCGCTGGACCGCAGCTACACCGACGTGCTGCCGAGCTTTAACCTGGCGTATGACGTGTCCGACACGCTGCTGTTCCGCGCCGCCGCGTCCAAGGCGATCGCGCGTCCGAGCTACGGCGACATCGCTTCGCCGGGCAGCCTGCGCTACTACAGCCAGGAATACATCAACGATCGCCGCCTGATCGGCGGCGGCGACCAGCTGGGCTGGTTCGGCAGCGGCAGTAACAAGAGCCTGGAAGCCTACAAGGCGACCATGGTCGACCTGGGCCTGGAATGGTACTTCCAGCGCGGCTCGGTGCTCGGTCTCGGCCTGTTCCGCAAGAACGTCGACAACTTCACCGTGGACGTGGTGCGCGACATCAACCTGACCGTCGGCGGCGAGGCCGTCACGGTGCAGAACTACGCGACCAAGGCCAGCGGCCGCGGCGCGGTGTCGAAAGGCGTCGAGTTCTACGTGCAGCACACGCTGCCGTCCGGCCTGGGCGTGCAGTTCAACTACACCTACAACAAGACCAACCTGGCGGCGATCACGCTGGAAGACGGCACCGACATCGGCACCGCGCCGCTGGTCGGCAGCGCCAAGAACCAGACCAACCTGACGGTGTTCTATGAAACCGACAAGTTCCTGGTGCGTGCTTCGTACAACCGCCGCGGCGAAGTGGTGGACGGCATCGTCAACGGCTTCAATGTGTACCGCGATCCCTTCGCACAGGTCGACCTGAACGCCGCCTACAACTTCACCAAGGAACTCAGCCTGACCGCGTCGGTGCTGAACCTGACGAAGGAAGAGTCGCGCTCGCACCTGGGTAACGACACCAAGGACCGCTTCTACTCGAGCGGTTACACCGGTCGCGTGGTCTACGTGGGCCTGAACTACAAGTTCTAAGTTCCGCCTTGTGTCTGTAACGGCAGTTGCCAGGTATTTCCGGGCAACTGCCTTCTTTATTTGGACGGTGCAGCGGGAGAACGTATGCAGGACCGTGTCAGGAGTATCACCATCGTCGGGGGCGGCAGCGCGGGCTGGATGGCCGCGGCGGCGCTCGCCACCTACCTGGGCCGCAACGCCGTGGTCCGCCTGGTCGAATCCGAGGAGATCGGCATCGTCGGCGTGGGCGAGGCCAGCGTGCCCCACATCCGGCAATTCAACGGGCAATGGCTCGGCATCGAGGAAGCGGATTTCGTCAAGCGCACCCATGCCACCGTCAAGCTGGGCATCCAGTTCAACGACTGGGGCCGCATCGGCGACAGCTACGTCCACGGCTTCGGCGCCATCGGCCGCTCGATCGGACCGCTGCCTTTCCACCAGTTCTGGCTCAAGCTGCACCTGGCCGGACGCGCCGCGCCGATCGGCGCCTATTCACCACAGACGGTGATGGCGCCGCAGGGCCGCTTCGCGCCCCGCGACGGCAACGCGCCGCCGCAGTCGCCGCTGGCCGACATCGCCTACGCCTATCACTTCGACGCCGCCCTGTACGCGCGCTACCTGCGCGAGCTGGCCGAGCAGCGCGGCGTGCGGCGCATCGAAGGCAAGATCGTCCAGGTCAAGCAGCGCGCCGGCGACGGCTTCGTCGAATCGCTGATGCTGGAGAACGGGCAGGTGGTCGAGGGCGAATTGTTCATCGACTGCTCGGGCTTCCGCGGGCTGCTGATCGAAGAGACCTTGAAGACCGGCTATGTCGACTGGTCGCACTGGTTGCCCTGCGACCGTGCGATGGCGGTGCCGAGCGAAAAGGTCGATCCGATCACGCCGTACACGAAAGCCACCGCGCGTGACGCTGGATGGCAGTGGCGCATTCCGCTGCAGCACCGCACCGGCAACGGCTACGTGTACTCGAGCAAGTACATCAGCGACGACGAGGCGGCAAGCACCCTGCTCGCGAACCTGGACGGCAAGGCGCTGGCCGAGCCGCGTCCACTGCGCTTCACCACCGGCATGCGCAACAAGTTCTGGAACAAGAATGTGGTGGCGCTGGGGCTGGCCAGCGGTTTCCTGGAACCGCTCGAATCGACCAGCATCTATCTCGCCCAGTCGGGCATCACGCGCCTGCTGAGCCTATTCCCGACGCGCGACATGAGCCCGCTGCTCAGCGAACGCTACAACCGCGAATCGGCCTTCGAGTACGAGCGCGTGCGCGACTTCCTGATCCTGCACTACCACGCGACCGAGCGCGACGATACGCCGTTCTGGAATGACTGCCGCACGATGTCGATTCCGGATTCCCTGCGCGAAGCGATGGACCTGTTCCGCTACGACGGCCGCTACTTCCGCAACGGCGAGGATTTCTTTGCGCTGCCGAGCTGGGTGCAGGTGATGCTGGGGCAGCGCATCGTGCCGCAAAGCTATCACCCCATCGTCGACGAGATGCCGGAAGACAAACTCGTCGAACACGTCGAGGGCATCCGCACGCAACTCGCGCGCGCCGTGTCCACCATGCCGACCCATCAGGAATGGATCGACCGTTACTGGAAAGCGAGCGCGCCATGATGCTGAGATCTTTCTCGCGACTGCTGCTGGGCGCCGTGCTGGTGCTGGCCACGGCCTCCGCCATGGCCGCCGCCCCCGGCCAGATTCCCCTCGACAGGGGCTGGAGCTTCCGCATCCTGCCGGGCAGTGCCCAGGCCGGCGCGCATCCGGAAGCGGCGCCGTGGCGGGCGGCGACGGTGCCCGGCACGGTGCATACCGATCTGTTCGCGCACAAGGTCATTGCCGACCCGTATGTCGGCGCGCCGGAGGCCGGCCTGCAATGGATCGGGCTGGCGGACTGGGAATACCAGACGAAGTTCGACGCGCCGCGCGACGTGCTCGGGCGGGCGCGCAGCGACCTGGTCTTCAATGGCCTGGATACCTATGCCGAAGTCTGGCTCAATGGCGAGCAACTGCTCAAAGCCGACAATGCCCACCGCACCTGGCGCCTGCCGGTGCAGGGCAAGCTGCGTGCGAAATCCAACGAGCTGCGCATCGTGTTCCGCTCGCCGATCGCGACCCTGCTGCCGGGCGTTCAAGCGATGCCGCACAAGATCGCGGGCAATTACCCTTCGCCGTATGGGGATGAGCCGAAGGATGCGATGACGGGCAATTTCGCGCGCAAGCCGGCCTATCACTACGGCTGGGACTGGGGGCCGCGTTATGTCACCGCCGGCATCTCGAAACCGGTCGTGCTGCAGAGCTGGGATGCGGTCCGCATCGACGATCTGCAATTGCGCCAGGACCATGTTGACGCGGCGCGTGCGGATCTGGCGGCGGTTGCCTCGCTGGACGCGGTGCGCGACGGCGCGGCGCAATTGCGCCTGTGGCAGACGGCCCCGGGCGGCAAGCGCACGCTGGTGGCGCAGCAGCGAGCCACCCTGCGCGCCGGCATGAACCGCATCGACATGCCGGTGCAGGTCACGCAACCGCAGCGCTGGTTCCCGGCGGGCTATGGCGGCCAGCCCCTGTACCGCTACGAGCTGGAAGTAGACGATGGCAAGGCGACGCTGGCGAAGGCCGCCGCGCGTACCGGCCTGCGCAGTGTCGAACTGCGCCGCGACCCCGACGCCAAGGGCAAGAGTTTCTATTTCCTCGTCAACGGCATCCCGGTCTTCGCCAAGGGCGCGAACACCATCCCCTTCGACATGTTCCAGCCGCGCATCACGAAGGCGCAATTGCGCCGCGTGATGGAATCGGCGCGCGACGCCAACATGAACATGCTGCGCAGCTGGGGCGGCGGCTATTACGAAAACGACGATTTCTTCGAACTGGCCGACGAGCTCGGTCTGATGGTGTGGCAGGACTTCATGTTCGGCGGCGGCATGCAGCCGGCCTATGACGATGCCTTCCGCGCCAGCGTGGTGCTGGAAGCGCGCGACCAGGTGCGGCGCCTGCGCAACCATCCGAGCGTGGTCCTTTGGTGCGGCAATAACGAGGAAGAGATCGCCTGGAAATACTGGGGCCACGGCAAGGACCTGAAGCAGGCCGACCCCGAGTTCGCCGATAAGGTGTGGAAGGGTTATGTCCAGCTCTTCGGCGGCGACCTGCGCCAGGTGGTGGCGGAGGAGGGCGGCGGCATCGGCTACTGGTCCAGCTCGCCTGGCGACGACCTGGCCGAGGTCGCCAACACCCCGGCCAGCGGCGACATGCATTACTGGGAAGTGTGGGGCAACCCGGCGCATCCGGTGACCAAGTACCTGGAAATCACGCCGCGCTTCATGTCCGAGTACGGCCTGCAGGCCTGGCCGGTGCAGCGCACCGTGGACGCTTTCGCGACCCGCGCGGAGCAGGGCGTGGCCACGCCGGTCATCGAAGCGCACCAGAAGTTCCTGGCCGGTAAAGGCAACGAGCGCCTGCTGAAATACGTGAAGGAAGAATTCGGCGAGCCGCAGGACTTCGGCCGCTTCATCTACCTGAGCCAGGTGATGCAGGCCGAGGGCATCGAGCTGGCCGCGCTGCACCACCGCGCCAGCCGGCCCTTCACCATGGGGTCCCTGTACTGGCAGCTGAACGACGTCTGGCCGGGCGCCTCCTGGTCGAGCATCGACTGGTTCGGACGCTGGAAGGCGCTGCAGTTCCACGCGCGCCGCTTCTTCGCGCCGGTGACGGTGTCGGCGCTACGCGACGCCGGCGGCAAGACCCGGGTCCACCTGCTCAACGACCGCGTGCATCCCGTGCGCGGCGAACTGCGCCTGCGCGTGATGACCCTCGATGGCGCCGTGCTGCGCGACGAACGCAAGCCGGTGGAGCTGGCGCCGCTGTCGTCCACCCAGATGGGCGATTACGTCGATACCGACCTGCTCGGCCGCGCCGACCCGGCTGCCACCGTCGCCGTGTTCGAACTGCGCGCCGAGGGCGAGCCGGCGGCGCGCAAGGTGGTGTACTTCAAGCCGGCCAAGGACATGGCCTGGCTCGAAGCAGGCCTGCGGGCGAACTGGGGGCGCGAGGGCGGGGCGTATGTGCTCGAGCTGCAGGCGGCCAGCCTGGTGCGCGGCCTCTGGGTCGACGCGGGCGAGGCCGAGGTCTCCGACAACGCGCTGACCCTGTTGCCGGGCGAGCGGGTCAGGCTGCGCGTGACGTCGAAGGCCGGCCTGGCGACCCTGCAGCGCAGCCTGAAGCTCCAGACCCTGACAAAAGACATTGCCAACTAACAAAAGTTTGTTTACTAAAAAGAAGCTAAAAACTCGGCCGTTTGCGTGGCGCCGGTTGACGCTGCCAAAACGCGGCTGATATAAAAACGTCTAGTAGCTAGAGTGGCGGAACTGTCCCGAAGGCAGTTCCGCCAGATACAAGAAAACGCCGCAGCAAGCGTTTATTAAAACAAGGACTGGAGACCTTCATGCACGTTACGACGCTGCATGGCTGGCCGCAGCATATGCGGGGTCAGCCATGAGCCAGGTCACCCTGCGCGACATCGCGGAAAACACCGGCCTCTCGATCGGCACGGTCTCGCGCGCGCTGAAGAACCAGGCCGGCATGACCGAAGTCACGCGCGACAAGGTGCGCGAAGCCGCCCTGCGCCTCGGTTACGATTTCTCGCAGCTGAAGAAGGGCCGGATCCGCCGCATCGCCTTCCTGCTGCACAGCCAGCACAACACCCTGGCGTCGAGCCCCTTCTTCTCGCCCGTGCTGCACGGAGCCGAGGAAGCCTGCCGCCGCGAAGGCATCGCGCTCTCCTTCATCGCGGTCGGCCCGGCCGAACCGGTGCTGGGCCAGATCCGCCTGCACCAGCCGGACGCCATCATCTGCGCCGGTTTCTTCGAACCCGAAGTGCTGGCCGCGCTGCAGCAGGTCGGCAAACCCATGGTGCTGGTCGACATGCACCGGCGCGGCTTCACCTCGGTGAATCCGGACCACCTGCGCGGCGGCTATCTCGCCACCCAGCACCTGCTGCGCACCGGCAGGAAGCGCATCGCCATGCTCTCCGGTTCGCTGGCCCACTACAGCATCCAGCAGCGCAACCGGGGCTTCCGCCAGGCCCTGTTCGACGCCAAGGTCCACGCCGACCCGGACCTGGAAGTCATCGTGCCCGCGATGGGCGAGGGCGACGAGGCGGTGGCCGAAGCCATGCGCAGCCTGCTGGCCTTGCCGAAGCCGGCCGACGCGGTGTTCTGCTACAACGACAGCACCGCGCTGGCCGCGATGAAGTTCTGCCTGGGCGAAGGCATGAAGGTCCCCTACGACATCGCGATCGTCGGCTTCGACGACATCGCCGCGGCGGCCGCCGCCATCCCGCCGCTGAGCACCGTCCGCGTCGACAAGGAGGCGCTGGGCCGCGCCGGGGTCGAGCTGCTGCTGCACAAGCCGGACGAACAGCCCTCCCAGATTACCGTGCCGGTCGAGATGATCGTGCGCGAGAGCAGTTACGACGATTAGTCCTTCCCTGACCAACACGACCATATGACCACTCTCCCGAACTTCCGCAGCCCGGACGTCCTGCTCGACCACGCGCGCCACACGATGCGCTTCTACCATCCGCGCGCGATCGACCCCGCGGGCGGCATGTACCAGTACTTCAAGGACGACGGCGCGGTCTACGACGCCAGCCACCGCCACCTGGTGAGCAGCACCCGCTTCGTGTTCACCTACGCGATGGCCTACCGCCACTTCCAGGACCCGGCCTACCTGGACGGCCTGAAGCACGCGCTGCGCTTCCTGCGCGAAGCGCACCGCGCCCCGGACGGCGACGGCTATGCCTGGATGCTCGACGGCGGCAAGATCGAAGACGGCACCCAGCACGCCTACGGCGAAGCCTTCGTGCTGCTGGCCTACTCGCACGCCGTCATGGCCGGCCTGGAAGAAGCGCGTCCCTGGATCGACGAGGCCTTCGAGCTGATGGAGCGCCGCTTCTGGAACGAGGCCGACGGCCTGTATGCGGACGAGGCGAGCCAGGACTGGAGCACCTTGTCCACCTACCGCGGCCAGAACGCCAATATGCACTCGGTGGAAGCGCTGCTGGCAGCGCACCAGGCCACCGGCGACGCGCGCTACCTCGACCGCGCCTACATTGTCGCCTGGAACATCACCCAGCGCCAGGCCGGGCGCTGCGGTGGCCTGATCTGGGAACACTACGACCAGCAATGGCAGCCGGACTGGAAGTTCAACATCGACGACCCGGAAAACCTGTTCCGCCCCTGGGGCTACCAGCCGGGCCACTTCACCGAATGGGCCAAGCTGCTCCTGCTGCTCGAGGCGCGTCTGGAAGGCGTGCCGGGCAAGGATGCCAGCTGGCTGCTGCCGACCGCCGAACGCCTGTTCAAGGTGGCGGTGGAGCAGGGCTGGGACAAGGAACACGGCGGCCTGTGCTACTCGCTGGCGCCGACCCTGGAAATCTGCGACTGGCACAAGTACTTCTGGGTGCAGGCCGAAAGCGCCGCCGCCGCCGCCATGCTGGGCGAGCGCACCGGCAACGCCTTCTACTGGGAGTGGTACGACCGTATCTGGGCCTACAGCTGGACCCACATGGTCGACCACCAGTACGGCGCCTGGTACCGCATCCTCGACCGCGAGAACCGCAAGCTGAGCGACGAGAAGAGCCCGGCCGGCAAGGTCGACTACCACACCATGGGCGCCGTCTACGACATCGTCGCCGTGCTGCCGAAGAGCGCGGCATGAACGACGCGCCCGTGATGCTGTGCGCCGGCGAGGCGCTCACCGACATGATCGACCAGGGCAACGATACCTGGGTCGCCCGCGTGGGCGGTTCGACCTGGAACGTGGCGCGCGCCCTGGCCGGCCTGGGCGAGAAGACGGCCTTCGCCGGCGCCATCAGCCAGGACCGCTTCGGCGACGCCCTGTGGGCCGCCAGCGAGGCGGTCGGCCTGGACCTGCGCCTGCTGCAGCGCTTTCCCCGTTCGCCGCTGCTGGCGATCGTGGAAAAGAGCGAGCCGCCGCACTACTTCTTCATCGGCGACGACAGCGCCGACCTGCATTTCGATCCTTCGCAATATCCGGATGGGTGGGCCGACGGCCTGCAGTGGGCCCACTTCGGCGGCATCAGCCTGGCGCGCCAGCCGCTGGCAAGCACCCTGGTGGCGCTGGCGCAGCGGCTGAAGGCGCAGGGCGTGTCGATCAGCTTCGACCCGAACTACCGCAACCTGATGGACGAGCGCTATACGCCGACCCTGGAGAGCATGGCGGCGATCGCCGACGTGATCAAGGTGTCGGACGACGACCTGCGCGGCCTGTTCCCGGGCCTGGGCGTGGACGAAGCCTTCGCCCGCCTGCGCGCCATGAATCCGGCGGCCTTGTTCCTGCTGACCCGTGGCGGCCAGGGCGCGAGCCTGTTCCGCGGCGAGGAGCGCGCCCACGCGCTGGCGCCGAAAGTCACCGTGGTCGACACCGTCGGCGCGGGCGACGCCAGCATCGCCGGCCTGCTGCATTCCCTGACGCGCCAGCCGGCGCGCAGCCTGCAATCCCACCTGCACGCCGCGCTGGCGGCGGGTTCCGCCGCCTGCCTGCAGGCCGGCGCCACGCCACCGACGCCTGCGTCGATGCACCAATTGTTCGAACTGCTCGAAGGAGAAGTATCGTGATGCGTCAGATTCAATTTGTCCCGGCCTTCGGCCTCGCCCTGGCGGTGATCGCGCTGCCGCTGTCGGCCGCCACCGCCAACACCACGCCGGTCAACACCTTCATCGGCACCCAGGATGAAGGCAACACCTTCCCCGGCGCCTCGGCCCCCTTCGGCAAGATCCAGGTCAGCCCGATCGCCGACCACTACGCCGGCTACCGCTACAGCGACAAGCGCATCCGCGGCTTCGGCCACTCCTTCGTGTCCGGCGCCGGCTGCTGGGAGCAGGGCGGCCAGCTGTCGGTGCTGCCGGTCACCGGCACCATCAAGCCGGGCGGCGATTTCGACACCAGCAAACCGGGCAGCTTCGACCACAAGAAGTACGCCGCCGAATACACCCACGACGGCGAAGTCGGCCAGGCCGGCTACTACAAGGTGAAGCTCACCAGCTACGGCGGCATCACGGCCGAATCGACCGCGCTGACCCGCGCCGCCGCCGAGCGCTACACCTTCTCCGATAAAACCGCGACCGGCCACGTGCTGCTGAACCTGGGCCAGGCCAACGAACGCCACTCCGTCATCGGCAGCCAGGTGAAAATCGTCGACGAGCGCAGCGTCGAAGGCCAGATCGTCACCCGCAGCTTCTGTGGTGGCGCCAAGTACACCACCTGGTTCCGCATCACCTTCGACCAGCCTTTCGTGGCGAAGGGCATCTGGGACGACCGCGGCGGCTGGCCCGGCGTGGACGGCCCGAGCCAGAACGGCGAAGCCAAGCCACACGGCGTGTGGCTCAGCTTCGACCTGAAGAACGGCAAGTCGGTTACCGCCGTCAGCGCGATCTCGCACGTCGACGCGGAAGGCGCGCGCATCAACCAGAAGGCCGACGGCGTGGTGAACGGCCAGCCGATCAGCTTCGATGCGATGAAGGCGAAATCGCAAGCCGAATGGCAGCGCGAGCTGTCCAGCGTTCGCATCGAAGGCGGGTCGATTGACGACCGCACCGTGTTCTACACGGCGCTGTACCACGCGCTGCTGCAGCCGATGACCGGCAACGACGCCGACGGCCGCTACCGCGGCTACGACGACAAGATCCACACCGCCAAGGACTGGACCTACTACGAGTACTTCTCGCTGTGGGACACCTACCGCGCCCAGAACCAGCTGATCGCCCTGCTGCGTCCCGAACGCGCGCGCGACATCGCCAACTCGGTGCTCACCATCCGCGAACAGGGCGGCTGGCTGCCGCGCTGGGGCTATGCGAGCTTCGAGACCAACATCATGACCGGCGACCCGGTGACCCCGTTCATGGTCGACCTGTGGCGCTACGGCGCGCTGAAGGGCCGCGAGCAGCAGGCTTGGACCGCGCTGCGCGAAAACGCTTTCGGCGTGCCGGCCTTCGGCATTCGTCCGCAAGGCCGTTCGGGCAACCCGAGCTACCTGCGCCAGGGCTTCGTGCAGTACGACCGCAGCTTCATCTCGAAGGGCATGGACACCGACCCGCACCACGGCGCATCCGCGACCCTGGAGTATGCGCTGGCCGACAGCGCGCTGGCCGTGATGGCGAAGAAGCTGGGCAAGACCGCCGATGCCAAGGTGCTCGAACAGCGCGCCAGGAACTGGACCAAGATCTGGGACCCGAGCGTGGTCGACCAGCCGACCGGCCAGAAGGGCTTCCCGCGTCCGCGCCTGGAGGACGGCAGCTGGTTCGCGGACGTCGGCAGCGGCTTCGATCCGCGCGGCGACCACGGCTTCCATGAAGGCACCGCCTGGCAATACCAGTGGCTGGTGCAGCAGGACGTGCCGGGCCTGGCCGCGGCGATGGGCGGCGCCAAACAAGCATTGGGGCGCCTGGACCAGTTCTTCGATTATGATGCGGTGCTGGCGGACGCGAACGCGGTCCGTAAATCCTGGGTCGTGGGTCCGTACAGCTACTACGCCCAGTTCCGCTACAACCCGAACAACGAGCCCGACCTGCACGCGCCCTGGATGTACACCTTGATGGGCCAGCCGTGGAAGACCACCACGGTGCTGCGCGCGGCCGAGACCCTGTTCACCAACGGCGCCGGCGGCGTCACCGGCAACGACGACCTGGGCACCATGTCGGCCTGGTACCTGTTCAGCGCCCTGGGCATCTACCCGGACACCCCGGGCAGCGGCCGCTTCCTGCTGCACGCGCCGCGCTTCGCCAGGGCCGAGATCGACCTGCCCCAAGGCCGCGTGCTGCGCATCGAAGCGCCGGGCGCCCAGCCGGGCCAGCGCCAGTTCGTCAAGTCGGTGAACTATGCCGGCAAGCCGGTGCAGCGCGTGTGGCTGGATTGGGAGCAGCTGCAGCAGGCGGGCACGCTGCGGTACGGGCTGTCGGCGCAGCCGGATACGGCGGGCTGGGGGACGAAGGCGAAGGACTTGCCTAACCCTCCCGCTGGCGTGCAGTAAGCGTTAGCCGCAAGACCGTCGCACCGGCGCAGGCCGGTGCCCAAGTTCTGCGTGCGTTGTCGAGATGCTTGACCTGGGTTCCGGCCTGCGCCGGAACGACGTTTTGAAGCGAACTAAAAAAGACATTTTCAGGAGACCTCACATGGCAACCATCCCCCAATCGACGGCGACGACCGTGCCCCAGGCCAGCGTCCAGTCGGGCACCACCGGCCCGCTCGTCATCATCACCATCCTGTTCTTCATGTGGGGTCTCCTGACCGCCCTGAACGACGTCCTGATCCCGCACCTGAAGGAGCTCTACACGCTGACCTACGTGCAGGCGATGATGGTGCAGTTCTGCTTCTTCGGCGCCTACTTCATCGTGTCGCTGCCGGCCGGCGCGCTGATCAAGCGCATCGGCTACCAGAACGGCGCGGTCGCCGGCCTGGTGGTCGCGGCTTTGGGGTGCGGCCTGTTCTACCCGGCCGCCAACAGCGGCTACGCGCTGTTCCTGTTCGGCTTCTTCGTGCTGGCCGCCGGCATCACCATCCTGCAGGTGGCGGCCAACCCCTTCGTGACGGTGCTGGGCGACGCGCGCGGCGCCTCGAGCCGCCTCACGCTCACCCAGGCCTTCAACTCGCTCGGCACCACCGTGGCGCCGGCGCTGGGCGGCATCCTGATCCTGTCCGGCAGCGTGATCGGCGCGGAACAACTGGCCAAGCTGCCGGCGGTCGAGCAGGCCGCCTACCGCGCGGCGCAGGCGGCGAGCGTGCAGGGCCCCTACCTGGTGCTGGCCGGCGCGCTGCTGGTGCTGGCCGTGCTGTTCGCGCTGGTGAAGCTGCCGAAGATCGTCCACGCGGACGACCCGGCGCAGGCGGCAAGCGCCGAGGCCAAGGGTTCGGTGCTGGCGCATCGCCACCTGGTGCTGGGCACCATCGGCATCTTCCTCTACGTGGGCGCCGAGGTCAGCATCGGCAGCTTCCTGATCAACTTCTTCGCCGAGCCGCACATCGCCGGCTTCTCGCACGCGGACGCGGCCCACTACGTCAGCTTCTACTGGGGCGGCGCCATGATCGGCCGCTTCATCGGCTTCGCCGCGATGCGCTTCGTCAGCCCGGGCAAGGCGCTGGCCTTCAACTCGGCGGCCTCGATCGCGCTGATCCTGCTGGCGGTGTTCGGCCAGGGCCACATGGCCATGTGGGCGATCATCGGTGTCGGCCTGTTCAACTCGATCATGTTCCCGACCATCTTCAGCATGGCGCTGTTCAAGCTCGGCAAGTTCACCGGCCAGGCCTCGGGCATCTTGTGCATGGCCATCGTCGGCGGCGCCATCATCCCCTTCGTGCAGGGCATGTGCGCGGACAGCATCAGCGTCCAGCAGTCCTTCCTGGTGCCGGCGGCCTGCTACGCCTTCATCCTGTATTTCGGCCTGAAGTACGCGAACCTGTACGACAAGGGCGCGAAGATCTGATGTAGTCACGAGGAGCCGGCCCGATGCGATGCACCCTGCGTTTTCCCGTCGCGGCCTGCTCCGCATGTGTTCTCCTCTGCGCCAGCCTGCCTGCCGACGCCGCCCTGCGCAGCGTCGGCAAGGTCGTTGCAAGCCGTCCGCTCGATGACGGCCTCGAACTGAGAACGTCCAGCGGCGCGCGCGTGCGGGTCGGCTTCGCCACCCCGGACGTCGTGCGCGTCCGCATGAGCCCCACCGGCCGCTTCGACGCCGACGTCTCCTATGCCATCGAAGGCGCGCCGCCGCGCGCCAGGGCCGTCGTGGCGAAGCAGGAGCTGCGTTCGGCGAGCGGCGCCCGCATCGTGATCCGGCATGCGCCGGAACTGGCGATCTCGGTCTACGACAGCGCTGGCCGCCTCGTGGTGGCCGACGATCCCGCCCGTCCCATGGCCTTCAACGCCCAGGACGGCGCCATCGAAACCTCGATGCGGCGCGACGATTACGAGCTGTATTACGGCTTCGGCGAAAAGACCTTCCCGATGTCGCGCCACCAGCAGTCGATGGTGATGTGGAACGCCGACGTGCCCGACTATCCATCCGGCCACGACCCGTCCTACCAGGCGATCCCCTTCTTCATCGCCCTGCACCAGGGCCGCAGCTACGGCCTGTTCTTCAACAACACCTGGCGCAGCTGGTTCGACATGGGCAAGCAGGACCCGCACCGCTACAGCTTCGGCGCCAAGGGCGGGGAACTCGACTACTACGTGTTCACGGGCGGCCTTGAACGCACCCCCGCGGGTGTGCTGCGCGACTACACCGCGCTCACCGGACGCGGCGCGCTGCCGCCGCTGTGGGCGCTCGGCTACCACCAGTCGCGCTGGTCCTACATGAACCAGGAAAAGGTGCTCGACGTCGCGCGCGAATTCCGCCGGCGCCGCATCCCGGCCGACGTGCTCTACCTCGACATCGACCACATGGACGGCTTCCGCGTCTTTACCTGGAACGGGAAGACCTTCCCGGAGCCGAAGAAGATGCTGGACAGCCTGCACGCGCAGGGCTTCCGCGCCGTCACCATCGTCGACCCGGGCATCAAGCGCGATCCCGGTTTCGCGATCTACCGGAGCGGCCGGGCAGGGGGCCACTTCGTCAAGAAGCCGGACGGCAGCGAGCTGCATGCGAAGGTCTGGCCCGGCATCTGCGCCTTCCCGGATTTCACCTCGCCGGCAGCGCGCACCTGGTTCGGCAGCCTGTACCAGTCGGCCCTCGACCTCGGCGTGGACGGCTTCTGGAACGACATGAACGAGCCGGGCGTGTTCCCGCCCGACGATTTCGAGGGCCCCGAGATCCCGCTCGGACCCCAGCGCACCTTTCCGCTCGACGTCCGCCACGACGGCGACGGCCGCCCCGGCAGCCACGCGCAGTACCACAACGTCTACGGCCTGCAGATGGCGCGCGCCAGCTTCGAGGGCTTGACGAAGCTCCGTCCCGAGAAGCGCCCGATGGTGCTCACGCGCGCCGGTTTCGCCGGCGTGCAGCGCTACGCCGCGGTCTGGACCGGCGACAATTCGCCGACCTGGGAAGGCCTGGCCCTCACCATCCCGATGCTGGCCAACCTGTCGGTGTCGGGCGTGCCCTTCGTCGGCGCCGACGTCGGCGGCTTCATGGGCAGCCCGGGCGCCGAGCTGCACGCGCGCTGGATGCAGGCGGCGGCGCTGACGCCATACTTCCGCACCCATTCGAACGACGTGTCAAAGCCGCGCGAGCCCTGGGCTTTCGGTCCTGAGTTCGAGCGCATCAGCCGCGCCGCCATCGAGCTGCGCTACCAGTTGCTGCCTTACCTGTACACGCTGTTCGAAGAAAACGAAGGCACCGGCAGCCCCCCGATGCGGCCACTGTGGTTCGACTATCCCGCCGACCCGCGCGCCGGCCTGGTCGAGGACCAGTTCCTGCTCGGCGCCGACCTGCTGGTGGCGCCGGTCGTGAAGGAAGGGCAGCGCAGCCGCGAGGTCTACTTCCCGCGAGGCGCCGCCTGGATCGACTGGTGGAGCGGCCGCCGCCACAAGGGCGGCACGTCGGCGAAGATCGACGCGCCGCTGGATCGCCTGCCGCTGTTCATCCGCGCCGGCGCCATCGTGCCGGTCTCCGCGCCGGTCCAGCACACCGGCGAACTGCGCGATGCGCCCCTGACACTGCTGGTCGCCACCGGCGCCGATGGCACCGGGCGCGTGTTCCAGGATGCCGGCGACGGCTATGCCTACCGCCAGGGCCAATCGCGGACGCTGACCGCGCGCCAGGATGGGATGGGCGTGCGGCTGGACGTCCCTGCCAATGCCGGCTACCAGCGCGTGGGCGCCGTCGAGTTCATCGGCCTGTCCTCGCCTCCAGCCGGCGTCGCGATCGACGGCAGGGCCGCGCAGGACGCCACCTTCGACGCCGCGGCGCGGCGCCTGCGCATCCCGCTGGCGGACGAGAACGTCAGGCTGCTGCAGTTGCGTCCCTGAGTAGCGCGCTCGGGAAACATGCGCCGTATGGTTGAAGAAAATGCAATCATCTCCACAGAAACTTATTTAAGGAGAGCATTATGTTGAAATTCCTGCTGTGGGCGAT
Organism: Massilia phyllostachyos; assembly: GCF_021044825.1. Classification (GTDB taxonomy): domain Bacteria; phylum Pseudomonadota; class Gammaproteobacteria; order Burkholderiales; family Burkholderiaceae_D; genus Telluria; species Telluria phyllostachyos. The sequence goes on from NZ_JAJNOC010000004.1 coordinate 136,790, forward strand.
TGTCATTATTTTCCTGATCGGCCTGCTCGTCGTAAGCGGCGTACTCAGCGCTATTTTCTAAGCCGGTGGTCTCACTTCGGCTTCGTCAGCCAGTCCCGGGGCAGGTGCCGGCCCCGGCCTGTCGCTGGCTGTAGACGGTCTGCACTCATCCGAATGTTGCATTTATCCATGGCTCATAGCGGCCGCACAATTGAATTGTGAAAACATTTTGTCCGGGCAGGTCATGTTTTAGAATGTCATCCGTATTAACAGAGAGTTAGTTTCGGAAGGAATCGGATGTCGAACCCGCTCCAGTCGCTGGCATCGACCGTGCTTGACGCCCTGGCAGGGCGCTACACCCAGCACCAGCGCGTGCTGCGCCTGACGACGCCCGCCGGCGACGCGACCCTGCTGGCCGAATCCCTGCGCGGCGACGAGGCGCTGGGCGAGGGTTACCGTTTCGAGGTCTCTGCGCTGTCGCTGGACGCCGCCATCCCTCTCAAATCCCTGATCGGCCAGCCGGTGCTGGTCGAGCTGCTGGCCCCCGGCGCCGCGCGGCCCTTCCACGGCCACGTCACCAGCGCCCAGCTGCTCGGCGCGAACGGCGGCTTCGCCCGCTACCTGCTGGTCGTCGAACCCTGGACCGCCTTCCTCAAGCTCGGCCGCGACAGCCGCATCTTCCAGGACCTGAGCGTGCCCGACATCCTGAGCGAGGTGTTCAAGGCCTGGGAGGGCAAGGGCAGGCTGGCGCCGGCCTGGCGCTTCGAGCTGCGCGACCCCGCGGTCTACCCCCGCCGCAGCATCGTCACCCAGTACCAGGAGAGCGACCTGGCCTTCGCCGAACGCCTGATGAGCGAAGAGGGCCTGTTTTACTTCTTTGAGCATGCGGCCGACGCGCATACCCTGGTGATCGCCGACCACAACGGCGCGTTCGCGCCGAACCCGCAGGCGCAGGTGCGCTTCACCCAGCCCGGCGCCGTGATGCGCGAGGACAGCGTCGACCGCTGGCGCCTCGAGTGCCGCCTGCAGACCAACGAGGTCTCCCTGAGCAGCTGGGACTACCGCACGCGCCAGCGGCGCGAAGTGTCGGCCTCCAGCGGCGGCGCCGTGCCGCTGGCGAGCAGCGACCATCCCGGTGTGTATGCGTATGCGACCCGCGCCGACGGCGAACGCATCGCCGAGCACCAGCTGCAGGCGCTGCAGGCGAGCGCCGAGGTGGCCGTTGGCGCCGGCACGGTGCGCAGCTTCGCGCCCGGCAGCACCTTCGCCCTGCAGGACCACAGCAAGTACGACGGCGGCAGCGACGCCGAGTTCGCGATCGTCCGGGTGCGCCACCTGGCCCACAACAACCTGAATGCCGACACCGGCGATGCGCTGGCGCGCCTGCTGGGCGCCTGCCCGGTGCGCGCGGCGAACGACGCCGACCTGGCCACCAGCCTGCACGCCGTCGGACGCGGCGCCGGCGAGCGCCCGGTCTACCGCAACCGCTTCGAGGCGATTCCCGCGGCCACGCCCTACCGCAGCCGCTGGGTCGACGAGCGCGGCAGCCTGCTGCATCCGCGTCCTTCGGTGCAGGGCCAGCAGAGCGCGATCGTGGTGGGCCCGGCCGGCTCCGTGATCCACACCGACCGCGACCACCGCATCAAGGTGCAGTTCCACTGGCAGCGCGGCAGCGCCAGCCACAGCCGCCTCGACCATCCTTCTCCCGACGGCCATACCGGCGCCCCGGCCGACGACCGCGCCGGCACCTGGGTGAGGGTGGCGACGCCGCTGGCGCCGGTGGCCGGCGCCAACTGGGGCAGCCACGCGCTGCCGCGGGTGGGGCAGGAAGTGCTGGTCGATTTCCTCGACGGGAACATCGACCGCCCGGTGGTGATCGGCGCGCTCTACAACGGCGCCGGCAACCAGGACGCGCAGAGCAACGGGGTGGTGCAGGGCGCCGGCGCGGCGACCGGCAACGCGCCCGCCTGGTTCCCCGGCCAGGGCGGCGCTTACGCGCACCCCGCCGTGCTGTCGGGCCTGAAATCCCAGGCGCTGGCCGCGAGCCAGGATGGCGCCGGCGCCTTCAGCCAGCTGGTGTTCGACGATACGCCGGGCGAGCCGCGCGTGGCCCTGCAGCGCCACGCCAAGGCCTACGAGGGCACGGACGAACTGAACCTGGGCCACCTGCGCCACCAGACGGATAACCAGCGCCTGGCGCCGGCCGGCTTCGGCGCCGAACTCAAGACCGCGCATTCCGCCGCGCTGCGTGCGGCCCAGGGCCTGTTGCTGAGCACCGCCGGCGACGGCCGCGACCAGCTCGATGCGCAGGACGCCCTGGCCCAGGTCGAGGCCAGCCACGCGATGCAGACCGCGCTCGCGGAGACCGCGCACAAGCACAATGCGACACTGGCCGGCGAAACCGAGCCGGCGAAGCTGCCCGCGCTCGAGGAGCTCGCCCACAGCGCCGAGGTGCTGGCGCACACCGCGCCCGGCAATGCCGGCGCCGACGCCGACGCCGAGCATGCGGCGGCCTTCCGCGAGCCGCAGCTGCAGCTCTCCAGCCCGAAAGGCATCGCCGCCCTGACGCCCGCGAGCGCGGTCATCGCGGCCGGCGCCACCACCAGCATCGCGGCCGGGCAGGACATCGACTTCGCGGCGCAGGGCAACTGGTACAGCGCGGCCGCCAAGGGCGTCGGCCTGTTCACCTACGGGAAGGCCAGCGCGCCCGATAAACCGAACCAGGAGACCGGCATCGCGCTGCACGCGGCCAGCGGCAAGGTCAGCGCCCAGAGCCAGTCTGGCCCGACCCGTCTCACCGCGGACAAGAGCATCACGGTCGCCAGCGTGACGAAGAGCGTGACGGTGGCGGCGCGCCAGCACGTGATGCTGACCGCGCAAGGCGCCTGGCTCAAGCTCGAGGGCGGCAACATCATGATTCATGGTCCCGGGACCATGGCCTTCAAGGCCAGCATGAAGGAGCTGACCGGGCCGATGAAGGATGCGCCGGTGCTGCCGCACCTGCCGGCCGCCGGCGCGCTCGACACGCAGACGGAGACCGCGTACAGCACCCGCTTCGACGCCGCCGGCCTGTTCGATTCGCCGCTGGCGGCGGCCGGCACGCCCTATCTGCTGCAGCGCGCGGACGGCAGCGTGTTCGAGGGCCAGCTCGACCAGTTCGGCCGCACCAACCGTGTCTTCACCGATGCGCCGGAAGAGGTGACCCTGCTGGTCGGCGACGGGGAATGGGAAATTTATGAGGATATTGACTATGATTAGGAAGCACCGCCTGGCCTCGCTGCTCATTGCATGCGCGGTGGGCGCCGTCTGCGTCGGCGCGATCGCCGATTCCTCGCGTGCGGACAAGCCGGCCGCCGCCGCCGTCGACGCCGCGTCGCTCGCGCCCTATCAGACCCAGCTCTTCAACCTGCTGAGCAAGGACGCCAACATCGTCGACGGCAAGACCTATTACCAGGGCGGCTTCGCCAAGCAGTTCGATGCGCTGCTGGCCTCGTCCAGCCTGGCGAAGGCGGACAAGGTCCGGGTGCCGCTCAAGAAACGGTTGCTGAGCGGACCGGCGCCGGAGCCCACGCTGCGGCCCGACCCGGCCACCGGCGCGCAATGGATCGTCTACGACGCCTGCCAGGCCCACCGCTGCGACGAGATCTCGCTGCGCCTGCTGTACGACCCGGCCTCGCGCCGCATGGTCGGCAAGCTGAACCTGGACAAGCAGACCGAGTTCCTCGGCGCGCCGTCGGCCGGCGAGCAGCGCCTGCTCGGCCAGGCCCGATAAGCGGGGCCCGGCGCCATGAGCAAGGGAAATACCGACGCCTTCCTGAAAGCCCTGTTCGCACGCGAGGCCGGCACCAACACCCGGGTGGTCAACTATGCCGGCTACGTCGGCAAGTACCAGTTCGGCGAACCCGCGCTGATCGACCTCGGTTACTACGAACCCGACGGCAACAACTACAAGAACGACTGGAAGGGCAAGTGGAAGGGCAAGCACGGCATCGACTCGCTGGAGGAATTCCGCAACAGCGAAGCGGCCCAGGACACCGCGGCCAGGGAATGGATCGCGCTGCTGTGCAAGCGCATGAAGGGCTACAAGCTCGACAAGTTCATCGGCAGCACCATCAACGGCGTCAGGATCACCGAGTCGGGCATCATCGCCGGCGCCCACCTGAAGGGCTTCGGCAGCCCCAAGAACCCGGGCGTGATGCAGTTCCTGCGCTCGAACGGCAAGACCGATCCGCAGGACGGCCTGGGCACCAAAGTGTCGCACTACGTCGAGCTGCTGGGCGGCTATGACCTGGGCTGCTGCGGCCACATGAACCTGGTGTTCGCGGAAAAGGAAACCAAGGCGCCGATCGCCGGCCTGAACGTGCAGGTCAAGCGCAACGGCGCGCCGCACAAGACGGCGAAGACCGACGACAAGGGCTTGATCAGCACGATCCGCGGCTTCAGCATCGGCGACCAGTACGAGATCTGGGTCGCGCGCATCACCGGCGGCTGGAAGCAGCTGCGCAGCGGGATCATCCAGGACTCGGTGCACACGGTGGCTTGCCTGAGCCCGAAGTCGAAGGCCTGCGCCACGACCGACGTCCACAAGGGCAAGCCGGGACCGCCGCCGGCCGCGCGCAAGAAGCCTGCGCCGCCGCCGCCCGCCGCGGCGAAACCGGCGCCGAAACCCACGCCGAAGCCGGCGCCTGCACCTGCGCCTGCACCTGCGCCTGCACCTGCGCCGAAGCCGGCCGCGCCCGAACCGGCACCCGCAGCGGCGCCCACGTCGCTGGAACGCGAGATCGAACCGATCGAAGTGCAGCCGGAGCAGATCGACCAGCTCGACATCAACTCCGCCCTGTGGGAAAGCCTGGCGCACATCGAGTTTACGGAGAGTGAGGAAGCTGGTCCGGCGACGTCCGCGCCGGCGGGCGAGGCCGCCCCGCCGCCGACCTCGGCACATGCCGAACCACCGGGAGCGGAAGCGGTCAGCGGCGGGCCGGCGGATACGCCGCCGGCATCGCCCGCGCCCGCTGTGCCCGAGACGCCAGCTCCGACACCAGCACCAGCGCCTGCACCTGCACCAGCGCCAGCGCCAGCGCCGGTCCCCGTACCGACGCCGAAGCCGGCAGCCAGACCCGCCGCGCCGACCGTCGACGTGGAAGCCACGCGCAGCCAGAGCGGCCATCCGAAGGCGGTCGCCGTCAAGAAGCCGGCGCCGCCGCCACCGGTCAAGTCGACCGGCGGCAAGGTGATTTCCGGCCTGCTGTTCCCGCTGGAGGCGCGCCCGCCGGTGTCGTACAAGAACGGCGGCCGCCAGTTCGGCGCCAACCGTTCCAAGGGCCGCAAGCACGCGGGCATCGACCTGTACGCGCCGGTCGGCACGCCGGTGCGCGCGATGGCGGACGGCAAGGTGGTGCAGGTGTACGCCTTCTACCTGGGCACCTGGGTCATCGAGGTCGACCACGGCAGCTTCATCGCGCGCTATGGCGAGGTGAAGCCGACCGGGCTGAAGGTCAAGGGCAACCAGGAGGTCAAGCGCGGCCAGCTGCTGGGGCAGGTGGGCAAGCTGCAGGGCCTGAAGTCGTCCATGCTGCACCTGGAAATGTATAGCAGTAACAAGAGCCCAAGGGACGAGGGCCTGACGCTGAGGGGCAGGCCGCCCTACCAGCGCCGCTCCGACCTGATGGATCCGACAGCAAGTATCGACAAGGCGGTAATGGAATGATGGGTTTCGTGGGACACGGTTTCAAACGGGCGGCGCTGGCCGCGGTGATCGGCTTCGCGGCGGTTGGCTGCGCACAGGCGGAAGGCGAACAGCCGCAGAAGGCGGCGGTCGCGCAGGCGCCGCTCGACCGGATCATGGCGTCGCTGATCGACTACAAGGCCTTCCGCATGAACAGCGACAGCTTCGACAAGCTGGTGACGCCGGATTGCAAGCGTACCGACCGCCAGAAGGACGAGCATGGCGTGGATGCGGAGTACAGCTGCGACCCGAAGACCGGGATCACGGAAATGAAGATCAGCACGCGCGAGGGCGCCACGCCTGCGAAGAATTACGTGATGTATATCCAGCTGTTCCTGAAGCCCGACCGCTTCAATCCGCTCAAGTCGCAGATCCAGGGCAAACTCGGCAAGCCGAAGAAGAGCGGCAAGGACTTCGTGCGCTATGAGTACAGCGGCGACAAGGAACTGAGCAAGCTGGGCACGCCGGTGATCAGCCTGTCCCGCGAGGACGAGCAGACCGTGGGCTTCGCAGTGGCGCTGGAGCAGGGGCCGTGAGCATGTGAAGGATGAGGCCCTGTTCGGCAAGAAATTGCCGAGTCGGGCATCATGGCGGGTCCTTTACTTCACATGGAAAGAAATCCGTATGTCCGATCTCCTGCAAACCCTGCAGTGGCGTTACGCCACCAAAAAAATGGATCCGGCCAAAAAGGTCGCCAGGGAGACGATCGACCGCATCCTCGAAGCGGTGCGCCTGACCGCCAGTTCCAGCGGCCTGCAACAGTATGAGATGTTTGTGGTCACCAACGACGCCGTGCGTGAACAGATCAAGGCGCATGCCTGGAACCAGTCCCAGGTGACCGATTGCTCGCACCTGCTCGTGTTCGCCGCGTGGGACAACTATACGGCCGAGCGCATCAATGCGATGTTCGACCTGGTGAATACCGAGCGCGGCTTCAGGAACGAAGGTTGGGAAGCCTATCGCCAGCAGCTGCTGTCGACCTATCCGCAGCGCGACGCCCAGACCAATTTCGAGCACGCCGCACGCCAGGCCTACATCGGCCTGGGCAGCGCGCTGATCGCCGCCGCCGAAGAGAAGGTGGATGCGACGCCGATGGAAGGCTTCGACCCAGGCAAGGTCGACGAGATCCTGAAGCTGCGCGAACGCGGCTTGCGTTCGGTGGTCCTCCTGCCGCTCGGCTATCGCGCGGATGAGGGTGACTGGCTGGTCAACCTGAAGAAAGTGCGCCGTCCGATTTCGCAGTTCGTCACCGAGGTGGCGTAAGACACAGCAGCTTGACCTGCGCCCCGGCCAAGGGGGACGCCTAGTCCCGGGGCGACGGTCTTGCTGCTGCCGTGGCTGACCCAGGCTCGCGGAAATGAAAAAAGCCAGACCGATTTGCATCGTGTCTGGCTTTTCGAATTCTTGGTCGGGGTGAGAGGATTCGAACCTCCGGCCTCTACGTCCCGAACGTAGCGCTCTACCGGGCTAAGCTACACCCCGACTGGGTTTGAGACTTCGTGACCGAAATCTCGGGAAGGCATTACTATAGTTGGCTCAATGGTTCCTGTCAACTGCGAAACTGCAGAGCTGCTGCAAGCTCGTCTTGTAGATGCTGTCCGGCAGGCCGCTGATCGCCTCGGCCGCGCGGCGGCCTGCGCTCTCGGCCTGGGCGCGAGTGTAATCCAGCGCGCCGCTCGACGACACCGCCGCCAGCACCGCGTCGAACTGCGCTTCGTCGCCGTGCTCGATGCAGCTGCGCACCAGCTGGCGCTGTTCCGGCGTGCCGTTTTCCATCAGCCAGATCAGGGGCAGGGTGGGTTTGCCTTCGCGCAGGTCGTCGCCCAGGTTCTTGCCAATCTCGGCGGCATCGCCGGCGTAGTCCAGCACGTCGTCGATCAGCTGGAACGCGGTGCCCAGCGAGCGGCCGTATTCGCCGGCCGCCTCGATCTGTTCGTCGGTCGCGCCGCCGACCAGGGCGCCGAGTTCGGCGGCCGCTTCGAACAGCTTGGCGGTCTTCGAGCGGATCACCTTCAGGTAGCTTTCGTGGGTGACGTCCGGGTCGTGCATGTTCAGCAGCTGCAGCACTTCGCCTTCGGCGATCACGTTGGTGGCGTCGGACAGGATGCGCATCACGCGCATATTGTCGAGGCTGACCATCATCTGGAACGAGCGCGAATACAAGAAGTCGCCGACCAGCACCGAGGCCGCGTTGCCGAACAGGGCGTTGGCGGTCTGGCGGCCGCGGCGCATCGAGGACTCATCGACCACGTCGTCGTGCAGCAGGGTCGCGGTGTGGATGAACTCGACCACCGCCGCCAGTTCGTGGTGCGCCGTGCCCTTGTAGCCGTAGGCATTGGCCAGCAGCAGCACCAGCACAGGACGGATCCGCTTGCCGCCCGCGCTGATGATGTACTCGGCAATCTGGTTCACCAGGCTGACTTCCGAGTGCAGCCGCTGCCGGATCACCGTGTTGACGGATTCCATGTCGGCGGCGATCGATTGGGCGATGGTGTTCTGGGCGTTTTGGGTAGCGGCTGACAAGGCGAACCTGCGTTAACGGTGAATAAATACAGTGGTGTTTTGGTCAAGTGCGGGGATTATACGTCATGCAAGGGTAGGGCGTCCCACGACTGGCTGAGAGAGCGCTACCGCCAGGGCATGCCGCACACGGCGTTGGCTTTGCGCTACGCCAGCCAGGCGGCACGCTTCGGAATCGTCAAGGCATTTTGACCGCTTGCCGCGACTTATGTATAATCCCCTGTTCCCCGGCATCCGAACAGCTCAGCGTCTCTGACGCCGGCGGGATTCTTTTAACATTTGATGAGGTTTCAATCATGTACGCGGTCATAAAAACCGGTGGCAAGCAATACAAAGTTGTCGCTGGCGAAAAACTCAAAGTAGAACAGATACCTGCTGACATTGGTTCCGAACTCACCATCGATCAAGTTCTCGCGCTCGGCGCGGGCGACAGCATCAAGTTTGGTGCTCCGCTGGTCGAAGGTGCCTCGGTCCTGGTGAAAGTTGTTTCCCACGGTCGCCACGACAAGGTCCGCATCTTCAAGATGCGCCGTCGTAAGCACTACCAGAAGCGTCAGGGCCATCGCCAGAACTTCACCGAAATCCAGGTGGTGTCGATCAACGGCTAATCGCCGTTCGATTCACCAAGTTCATTCATCAAGGAGCAAATAAATGGCACACAAAAAAGGTGGCGGTACTACCCGCAACGGCCGTGACTCAGAAAGCAAACGCCTTGGCGTGAAAGTCTACGGCGGCCAGGCGATCAGCGCCGGCGGCATCATCATCCGTCAACGCGGCACCCCGGTGCGCGCTGGCGCCAACGTCGGCACCGGCAAGGATCACACCCTGTTCGCGCTGGTCGACGGTACCGTCAAGTTCGTCAAGCAAGGCGTGGGCTCGAAGCAGTTCGTGACCGTCGTTGCTAACGAAGCAGTCGCTGCTTAATACAGCAACTGAGACGCACTCGCGCCGCACATGCGGCGCTTCTTTGCAAGGCGCAAGCCTTCCATCGAAAGGCTCTGCCCACGGTAGGGCCTTTTTAGTTTTTATCGGTCACCATCATGAAGTTTATCGACGAAGCAAGAATTGAAGTCATCGCCGGCGACGGCGGCAACGGGTGCGCCTCGTTCCGCCGCGAGAAGTTCCGCCCCTTCGGCGGCCCGGACGGCGGCGACGGCGGCAAGGGCGGCTCGATCTACGTGGTGGCCGACCGTAACATCAACACCCTGGTGGACTTCCGCTACTCGAAGACCCACCACGCCCGCAACGGCGAACCGGGCCGCGGCTCGGACTGCTACGGCAAGGGCGCCGAAGACGTCTACCTGCGCATGCCGGTCGGCACCCTGATCGTGGATGACCTCAACGGCGAAATCGTCGCCGACCTGATGGAGCACGGCCAGACCGAACTGCTGGCCAAGGGCGGCGAGGGCGGCTGGGGCAATATTCACTTCAAGACCTCGACCAACCGCGCGCCGCGCCAGAAGACCGAAGGCAAGGATGGCGAGCGTCGCACCCTGCGCCTCGAGCTGAAGGTGCTGGCCGACGTGGGCCTGCTGGGCATGCCGAACGCCGGCAAGTCGACCTTCATCACGGCCGTCTCGAACGCCAAGCCGAAGATCGCCGACTACCCGTTCACCACCCTGCATCCGAACCTGGGCGTGGTGCGCGTGTCGCACGAAAAAAGCTTCGTCATCGCCGACATCCCGGGCTTGATCGAAGGCGCCGCCGAAGGCGCGGGCCTCGGCCACCAGTTCCTGCGCCACCTGGCGCGCACCGGCCTGCTGCTGCACATCGTCGACCTGTCGGGCTTCGATACCAAGGCCGACCCGGTCAAGGAAGCCAAGGCGCTGGTCAAGGAACTCGAGAAGTACGACGAAGAGCTGCTGAACAAGCCGCGCTGGCTGGTGCTCAACAAGCTCGACGTGGTCGAAGAATCCGAGCGCAAGAAGGTCGTGAAGGATTTCGTCAAGCGCATGGCGTGGAAGGGTCCGGTGTTCGAGATCTCGGCACTGAACCGCGAAGGCTGCCAGGACCTGATCAACGCGATCTACCTGCACCTGGAAGCGAAGCGCACCAGCGAGCAGCGTTCGGAAGAGACGTCGATGACCGAGGAAGCGCGCGGCATCAACTCGATCGATCCGGACGATCCCCGCTTCAAGATCCTCGAAGACTGAGTTGGCCGCGGTCCTGCCAATTCGTCACCGGCTGCGTAGCCGGCTGTTGCACCTCGTCGCCACCGCCAGTTCCCTGGCGGCGCTGGCGGCATTGCTCGATCCCGATGGCATCGCGTCGGCGATGGGCCTGTTTCTCGTGGGCGTGAACGGCTACAGCCAGTTCTACGCCATCTACGTGGGCGTCCGCCTCGCTACCGCGATGCTCGCCTACCTGGCAGCCAGGCAGGGCGACCAGCCCATCCTCGGCGACCTCACCGCATTGTTCCTCCTGGCCCAGCCGGCCGGGCGTCTCGTCGCCGCTTTCGCGATCGGGCTGCCGAAGGGGGTATTATTAGCTGTTTGCGCGGTCGAGTTGGTGGCGGGACTTTCCCTGCTGGCCCTACGGCCGCGAGGAAGATTCCTGTCGCCATGACCCCTGCACTCCAGCACGCCGCTCGCATCATCGTCAAGGTCGGTTCCTCCCTCGTCACCGACGAGGGCAGGGGCCTGGACCACGCCGCCATCGCCCGCTGGGCGTCCCAGATCGCCGCCCTGCGCAGCCTCGGCAAGGAGGTGGTGCTGGTCTCCTCCGGCGCCATCGCCGAAGGCATGCTGCGCCTCGGCTTCGCCAAGCGCCCGACGGATATCCACGAACTGCAGGCCTGCGCCGCCGTGGGTCAGATGGGCCTGGCGCAGATCTACGAAAGCAGTTTTCGCAGCCACGGCACCGGCACCGCGCAGGTGCTGCTGACGCACGCCGACCTGGCCGACCGCGAGCGCTACCTGAACGCACGTTCGACCCTGACGACCCTGCTGCGCCTGGGCGTGGTCCCGATCATCAACGAGAACGACACCGTCGTCACCGACGAAATCAAGTTCGGCGACAACGATACCCTCGGCGCCCTGGTCGCCAACCTGATCGAGGCCGATGCGCTGGTGATCCTGACCGATCAGCGCGGGCTGTTCTCCGCCGATCCGCGCAAGGATCCGCAGGCGAAGCTGATCGAGGAAGCGCAGGCCGGCGACGCCGCGCTGGAGGCGATGGCCGGCGGCGCCGGTTCCAGCCTGGGACGCGGCGGCATGCTGACCAAGGTGCTGGCCGCCAAGCGCGCCGCGCGCTCGGGCGCCCACACCATCATCGCCTGGGGCCGCGAAGAAAACGTGCTGACCCGCCTGGCCGGCGGCGAAGCGATCGGCACCCAGCTCAGCGCACCGACCGGCCGCCTGACCGCGCGCCGCCAGTGGATGATCGACCACCTGCACACCACCGGCGAAGTCGTGATCGATGCAGGCGCGGCGCAAAAGCTCACGCGCGAAGGCAAGTCGCTGCTGCCGATCGGCGTGATCGCGGTGCGCGGCGAATTCGGACGCGGGCAGGTGATCACCTGCATCGACGAGGCCGGCACGCCGCTGGCGCGCGGGCTCACCAACTATACGAGCAGCGAAGTGCGGCGCATCATGCGGCATTCGTCGGCGCAGATCGAGGGCATCCTCGGCTATGTCGAGGGGCCAGAGCTGGTACACCGGGATAATCTTGTGCTGCTGTAAAGACTACGTTGCTGCTGAGCTACATTTAATTACAAGTCGCTCCAGCGTCGTCAGTTAATTTTGCTTGTGGGATACAAAGTCCTTAGACTGGCCATGCACCGCGCATGCGCCGCGGTATTCCCAACGAGACAAATATGAAACTCAGCCGCAAACTGCCCCTTGGCTTCGCCGCCGTCACGCTCCTCGTCGCCTGCGCCGGCTTCTTCGGCATGAGCCGGATGAACCACGCGCTCGACACCTATAACGATGCCGTTACCCAGTCCGGCCACGCCCAGCGCGTCGAAGGCCTGCTGTCGCACTTCCGCCTGCAGACCCAGGAATGGAAGAACACGCTCTTGCGCGGCAAGGACGAGGAGCAGCGCGGGAAATACTGGAGCGCCTTCCAGAAAACCGAGACGGACGTCGCGAGCGAAGCGAAGGCGCTGGTCGCGGTCCTGCCGGCGGGCGAGGTGCGCGAGCTGCTCACTCGCTTCGGCGGCGAGCACGCGAAGATGGGCGAGGGCTACCGCCGCGGCTTCGCCGACTTCACCAGCGCCGGCTTCGACCCCGCCGCAGGCGACCTGGCTGTCAAGGGCATGGACCGGGCGCCTGCCGAGCTGCTGGACAAGGCCCAGAAAGCGATGTCGAAGCAGGCCGTCGCCACCGTCGCCGAGGCGGAAGCGGTCGGCAGGCAGGCTACCATCCTGAGCTACACCCTGATGCTGCTGGGCGCGGTCGTTGCCGTCGTCGCCGGCGTGCTGGTATCGCGTTCGATCACCCGCCCGCTCGAGGACGCGGTCGAGGTCGCACAGAACGTGGCCGCGGGCGACCTGCGCACCACCATCGACGTGCGCAGCGACGACGAGACCGGCCAGCTGCTGCAGGCCCTGAAGGACATGACCGGCAGCCTGCAGACCATCGTGGCGCAGGTGCGCAACGGTTCCGAGACCATCGCCGTGGCGTCCGACGAAATCGCACAGGGCAACCTGGACCTGTCGAGCCGCACCGAGCAGCAGGCCGGCGCGATCGAGGAAACCGCCTCGTCGATGGAAGAGATGACGGCGACCGTGCAGCGCAACGCCGAGAATGCCCAGCATGCCAGCATGCTCGCGATCTCGGCCTGCGACGTGGCCAGCAAGGGCGGCCAGATGGTCGAGCAGGTGGTCACGACCATGGCCTCGATCAGCGAATCGTCGCGCAAGATCGTCGACATCATCAGCGTCATCGACGGCATCGCCTTCCAGACCAACATCCTGGCGCTGAACGCCGCGGTCGAGGCGGCGCGCGCGGGCGAGCAGGGCCGCGGCTTCGCGGTGGTGGCGGGCGAGGTGCGCAACCTGGCGCAGCGCTCGGCCACGGCGGCCAAGGAAATCAAGGAACTGATCAACGACTCGGTGGCGCGCGTCGACACCGGCAACCAGCTGGTGGGCAAGGCCGGCGCCACCATGGGCGAAATCGTCACCAGCGTGCGTAGCGTGATGGACATCATCGCCGAGATCAGCACCGCCAGCGCCGAGCAGGGCGCGGGCATCGCGCAGATCAACATGGCGGTCGGCGAGATGGACACGACCACGCAGCAGAATGCGGCCCTGGTGGAAGAGGCGGCGGCCGCGGCGCAGTCGCTGCGTGACCAGACCGCGGCGTTGAACGAGGTGGTGGCGGTCTTCAAGCTCGAAGATGCGCGCAAGGCGCTGCCGGCGCACGCACCGAAGCTTTTGGCCGCGTAAGATAGAAAACGCGCCCGGAGTTGGCGCGTTTTTTATCTACATACGGAGCCCATGAACACATCCCCACTCGCCGTCGTCCAGGCCCAGCTCGACGCCTACAACGCCAAGGACCTCGACGCCCTGATGGCCACCTACGCGTCAGATGCGCAGCAATTCGCCATCCACGGCGCCCTGCTGGCCCAAGGCCACGCGCAAATCCGCCCGCGTTACGAGGAGCGCTTCGCGGAACCCGACCTGCGCGCACGCCTGGTCAACCGCTCGGTCATCGGTAACTTCGTCACCGACGTCGAGATCGTGACCCGCAACTTCCCGGAGGGGCGCGGCACGGTGGAGATGCTGTGCGTGTACGAAGTGGTCGACGGCCGCATCGCGCGCGCCTCGTTCGCCACCGGCGAGAAGCGCCTCGGGTGAAGCTTTACTTCAGTCCTGCCGCCTCGAGCGCTTCGACCTTCGGATCGAGGGTGCCGGGCGGCGCCGGCGTCTTGTCCTTGAATTCGCACAGGTCAGCGATCAGGCAGTTCCAGCACTTGGGTTTGCGCGCCACGCAGGTGTAGCGGCCGTGCAGGATCAGCCAGTGGTGGGCGTCGATCATGAAGTCCTTGGGCACGAATTTCAGGAGCTTCTGTTCGACGATGTCGACGTTCTTGCCCGGTGCGATCTTCGTGCGGTTCGACACGCGGAAGATGTGGGTGTCGACCGCCATGGTCGGCTCCCCGAAAGCGGTATTGAGCACCACGTTCGCGGTCTTGCGGCCCACGCCCGGCAAGGCCTCCAAGGCCTCGCGCGAACGCGGCACTTCACCGCCATGCTGCTCCACCAGGATGCGGCAGGTCGCCATCACGTTGGCGGCCTTGGTGTTGTACAGGCCGATGGTGGCGATGTAGGACTTGAGTTCATCGAGGCCCAGGTCGAGGATGGCTTGCGGCGTGTTCGCCACCGGGTACAGCTTGCGCGTGGCCTTGTTCACGCCGACGTCGGTCGACTGCGCCGACAGCAGCACCGCGATCAGCAGTTCGAAGGGCGTGGTGAATTCGAGTTCGGTGGTCGGCTTCGGGTTGGCGGTGCGGAAGCGCGTGAAGATTTCGAGGCGTTTGGCGGGGTTCATCTCAGGCTTTGTCGTGAGGGTTGCCGGCGGCTTTCAGGCGCGCGCGTTCCATGGCGGCGGCGATGATGGCGCGCTTGCGCTCCTTCTCCGCGAGTTCCTCCGGCGTGTTGGTCACCTCGGCCGTCACCGCGCGCATCTTCTCCAGCGCCTTGGCGGCCAGGCGCGCATCGTTTTCTTCCTTCTCGCGACGCAGGCGCTCGGTGCGGAAGTCGTGGCGCTCGCGCGCCGCATCGGCGGCCGGCTGCGACCAGGCGGCCCAGCCGGTCTCGCCAGTCACCGGCACCATCGCGATGCAGTCGACCGGGCAGGGCGCCACGCACAGGTCGCAGCCGGTGCACAGGCTCGGCAGGATGGTGTGCATCTGCTTGGCCGCGCCCGTGATCGCATCGACCGGGCAGGCCTGGATGCACAGGGTGCAGCCGATGCACAGCGACTCGTCGATGAAGGCGACCGGACGCGGGCGCTCGACGCCGTTGGCCGGATTGATCGGGATGACCGGGCGCCCCGTCACCGAGGACAGCCGCGCCACGCCTTCGATGCCGCCCGGCGGGCACTGGTTGATCTCCGCTTCGCCGCGCGCGATCGCCTCCGCATACGGCCGGCATGCGGGGTAGCCGCACTTGGTGCATTGCGTCTGCGGCAGCTGGTCTTCGATCAGGTCGGCGAGGGTCTTGGTCACGGTGCGGCATTCGAACGGCGAAAGCCGACATTATCCGCCAAAACCGCAGCCACCGCGACCTGCGTGCTGGAGCGAACAGACCGGGCCGTGCGCGCGTGGTGTACTGGGGCCATCGACAAACAGGGAGCCAACATGAACAAGATCATCGTGCCAGCCCTGGTCGCCACGGCGCTGGCCTGCGGGGCCGCGGCCCAGGCGCACCAGCGCAACGAACAGGATGCGCGCGCGCAGCAGGCCAGGGCCGTCAAGGCCGGGCCTTACCGCAGCGTAGCGGCGAGCGGACAACTCAAGCGCGGCGAACAGCTGCCGTCGCGGTACCGGACGCATCATTATGTGGTGGAGAACTGGAAGGCGCACCGGCTGACGGAACCGCCGGCGGGGCATCAGTGGGTGCAGGCGGGGAGTGATTATGCGCTGGTGTCGATTGCGACGGGGGTGGTTACCGAGGTGCTGGTTGGCAGGTGAAAGCGTGCAGTGGTGGAGTGCATGCGCAATTGGATCCCGGCCTGCGCCGGGATGACGGTTTTTGAGCTACGGGTACTTGTTACGCTCGCTCGAGGCTAGGTCCGCCAGCACGTCGTACGCCCCACTGGGGCCTACGACTTCCGGCGAAGGCCGGAACCCAAGTTTACAAGAGCAGCCACTCGCAAAAAAAATGCCGGAGACAACTCCGGCATTGTCACATCAAGCATGCGCCTTGATGAACTCCGTAATCTTCGGACAAATAATCTCCCTCCAGCGCCGCCCCGAGAAGATCCCGTAGTGCCCGCACTTCGGGGCCACGAATTCCTGGTGCATCTCCTTCGGAATCCCGGTGCACAGGTCGTGCGCGGCGCGGGTCTGGCCCAGGCCGGAGATGTCGTCCAGCTCGCCCTCGACGGTGAACAGGGCGACGCTGGTGATGTCCTGCGGGCGCACCAGCTGGCCGCCGACTTCCCAGGTGCCCTTCGGCAGGGCGTGGTCCTGGAACACGGTCTTGATGGTCTCGAGGTAGTACTCGGCCGGCATGTCGAGCACGGCGTTGTATTCGTCGTAGAACTGGCGGTGCGACTCGGCCGAGTCGTCGTCGCCGCGCACCAGGTGCTGGTAGAACTCGCGGTGGCTCTGGGCGTGGCGGCCCGGGTTCATGGCGATGAAGCCGGCGTGCTGCAGGAAGCCCGGATAGACCTTGCGGCCATAGCCGGGGTAGTTGCCCGGCACCGAGTAGATCACGGTGTTCTCGAACCACGAGAACGGCTTCTCGGTGGCCAGGTCGTTGACGGCGGTCGGCGACTTGCGCGGGTCGATCGGGCCGCCCATCATGGTCATGGTCTTGGGCAGCTTCGGATCCTTGTTGGTCGCCATCAGCGAGATCGCGGCCAGCACCGGCACAGTCGGCTGGCACACGGAAATCACGTGCACGTCCGGGCCGAGATGGCGGATGAAATCCTGCACGTAGTAGATGTAGTCGTGCAGGTGGAAGGGGCCGTTCGACAGCGGCACCATGCGCGCGTCGATCCAGTCGGTGATGTAGACGTCGTGCTCCGACAGCAGGGCGCGCACGGTGTCGCGCAGCAGGGTCGCGTGGTGGCCGGACAGCGGCGCCACCACCAGCACCGACGGCTGCTTCAGGGCGGCGAAGGCCTGGTCGCTCAGGTCCTTCTTGAAGTGGATGAGCTTGCAGAACGGTTTTTCGACGACGGTATGTTCGATGATGCCGACCTCGGCGCCCGCGACAGGGACGGTCTTGATGCCGAAGGCCGGTTTTTCGTAGTCCTTGCCGAGGCGGTACATGAGCTCGTAGCCGGCGGCGATACGTTGCGAGAACGGGGTGTGCGCGAACGGGGAAACCGGGTTCGAGAACAGCTTCGAGGACGCATCGGCCCACTGCATCAGCGGGGTCAGGAAGGAGCGTTGCATCTCGTGCAGTTGATAAAGCATAAATATTTCCTTCATTGGGTGCGCGCGTCGCAAACGATTGCGCATGGATTCAATCAATTATAGGGGATAGTCATTTACTTGTGGAAACAGTCGTTTTCACACCCCTGGAACCCATGGTTACTTGTAGCATATTTGCGCAATGCCGTTCGGTGAGGCCACCAACATATGTGCAAACCACTTGCGCAAGATAGCCTTTACGTCGCGATACCGTTACTGAACACGGCGGCCAGGAAATAAAAAATGCCGCCCGGCTTGCGCGGGGCGGCATTCTCTTGGAAGCAGGACGATCAGTCGAAGACCGGGGTCTCGACGCCGAGGATCTTGTGCAGCTTCGGCGAAGTCGTCGTGTACTGCATGTGGATCTTCTTGTCCGGGAAGATGTAGGGCGCGGCGCCGAAGGCCGCCAGCGCGGCTTCGTGGAAGCCCGACAGGATCAGCTTCTTCTTGCCCGGATAGGTGTTGATGTCACCCACCGCGAAGATGCCCGGGACGTTGGTCTCGAACTTCTCGGTGTCCATGACTTTCAGCTGCTTGCGCTCGATGTCCAGGCCCCATTCGGCGATCGGACCCAGCTTCGGCGAGAGGCCGAAGAACACCAGCAGCATGTCCAGCGGCACGCGGCGGGTGACGCCGTCGGCGCCGGTGACCTTCACTTCGGTCAGTTTACCGTCGGCTTCATCGAAGCCGGTGACCTGGCCGGTGATCAGCTGCATCTCGTACTCGTCGCACAGCGCCTTCATCTTGGCGACCGATGCCGGGGCGGCGCGGAAGTCCTCGCGGCGGTGCAGCAGCACGACCGACTCGGCCTTGCCGACGAAGTTCAAGGCCCAGTCGAGGGCGGAGTCGCCGCCGCCGCAGATGACCAGGTTCTTGCCTTCGAACAGCGCCGGATCTTTCACGCGGTAGAACAGCTGGCTGTTCTCGAACTTCTCGAGGCCGTCGACCTTCATGGTGCGCGCCTGGAACGAACCGACGCCGGCGGCGATGAAGATGGTCTTGGTGATGAATTGCGTGCCGGTCGACGTTTCGACGTTGAAGCGGCCGTCTTCGCGGCGCTGCACGGTGGTGACTTCCTGGCCCAGGTGGAAGGTCGGCTCGAACGGCTCGATCTGCTTGAGCAGGTTGTCGGTCAGTTCCTGGCCGGTGCACACCGGAACGGCCGGGATGTCGTAGATCGGCTTGTCCGGGTACAGTTCCACGCACTGGCCGCCGACGGCCGGCAGCGAATCGATGACGTGGGCCTTGATCTCGAGCAGGCCGAGTTCGAAGACCTGGAACAGGCCGACCGGACCGGCGCCGATGATGACGGCGTCGGCGTCGATCGCGCCGGCGAACGAGCTGTTGGGAGCGATGCTGCCCGCTTCGTGGGAGGCACTGATGGTCATGTGCTTCTACTTTCTAAGGATTTTGGGATGAGTGGGACGGTGGCCGCTAGTGTGCCACGATTGGGAATGGCACGCAGACGGCGGCCGCGCTGGACGCGGGCCGCCGTCCGCGGCGATCAGCGGGCCAGCTGGTCCAGCTTGTCCTTGACGTCTTTCCACTGTTCGGCGTCTGGCAGGGCCGGCTTGGTCTTGGTGATCGACGGCCAGAAGCGCGCGAGATCCGCGTTGATCTTGATGAATTGCTGCTGGTCCGACGGCACGTCCTCTTCCGCGTAGATCGCGTTCACCGGGCACTCGGCCACGCAGACGGCGCAGTCGATGCACTCGTCAGGGTCGATGGCGAGGAAATTCGGGCCTTCCCGGAAACAATCTACCGGGCATACATCGACGCAGTCGGTGTAACGACAGCTGATGCACGATTCGGTGACAACGTGGGTCATAACAGTCCTATTAGTGTTGGTGTGTGTCGCGTCGCCGGGCGCTGACTGGGCCGGCCGGACATGGCAAAGCACTGTATTTTAGGGCAATTCGGCGTTTCCTTCAAATTGGCTTCATACACAATATATATAAGCAAATGCGCCGGGTGGCGCGCGCCTGGCGCCACCGTGGTGCTCAAGCAGTAGCGCGCAGCCGGTCGAGCAGGGCCTGCCAGTCGCCGCCGCTGCCGTCCTCGCGCATGAAGACGGTGTGGCAGCGCGCTCCGTCCTCGACCGTGATCTCCCAGCGCGGCAGGTCGGCGCCGACCGGGCAGGCGGGCGCGGCCGAGAAAAAGTCGAGCCGCCCCAGCAGGCCTTCGAGTTCGCCGCCGGCAGGGTGGGCGGCGGTGTCGAGGTCGTAGGCCTCGGCCAGGCCGGCGAAGCCGCCGCAGGCGCGTGCGCTGATCTTCATGGGTTGTCCGTATCGATGGCGGCGACGGACGGCGCGACGCATTCGGCCAGGCGACCGTTGGCGCCGCACCAGAGCGCCAGCTTGCGCGCTTCGGCGTCCAGCACCCGGTCCATCCGGTAGTACTCGGGCAGGTTCATGGTGCCGCAGCAGGCGCGCCGGTCCTGGCGCGCGCCGGCCTTGTCGCAGACTTTGGCCGCGACCTTGTCGCCCGGCCGGGCCGGCGCCAGGCCCGCGCCCGGTCCCTCGACCACCTCGCGGCGCGCGAACTGGTTGTGGATGAAGCCGGCGTAGGCGGCCGGCTTGCCGTCCTCGCCCACCAGGCGCAGCATTTCGTTGACCACGTCGGCATAGCCGGCGGCGCTGTCGGGCGCCGCGATCAGGGCGCGCAGCAGCAGGCCGCGCAGGTAGGCCGCGACCCGGTGCAGCACGGCGGCGCAATCGTCCAGCACGGGGTTGCGCTCGTAGGCGAACATGTCGGCCAGCACGTCGTACATGGCGCCGGTGAACACTTGCGAGATCGCGTGCACCTGGGTGCCGGCCTGGGACAGGGTGATGTCGTTGTCGGCGTTGCGCAGGCCGACGCTGGAGCCGAGCGCCAGCCCGAACTGCTCGGCGACGTCGGACAGGAAATTCTTGTCGTGCAGCTGGGCCCTGGTCTGGGCGATCACGGCTTCGCACAGGTCGAGTTGCGACAGGGTCAGGAAGATCGCGGTCAGGTCGCCGAAGGCTTCGTGCAGGCCGCCGGTCTGGGGCGGGGCGTCGGCCAGCAGCCACTGCGGCTTCAGGCCGTCGAGCACCGCGTGGGCGGTCTCGTGGGCCACGATGTCGAAGGAGCGGCAGGTGTAGACCCGTTCCTGTTCCGAGGCTTCCGTGCTTGCTTTCTCCAGGGTCGGCACGAAATCGCCGAACTTCAGGCAGCCCTGGGTGCGGCTGTAGAAGGCGTTCATCACGTTCGGCAGGCCGTGCGGGAACACCATCAGCGGCCGGGTGTCGAGGCTGGTGTTCCATTGCCAGGGCAGGGGCATGTCGAGCCCGGCGTTGAGCAGGGCGCGCTGGTACATGGTCAGGGTCTGGCGCACCACCGCGAAGGTGTGCACGGCGTCGAACTGCGGGGTGTCGGGCTGGGTCACGAAGTCGCCGAAGGCATTCGGCTCGACCGCGTCGATGCCTGGGGCGCCCGGCGCGATGCGGGCGTCGCGCGGGCCGGCCAGCACCGCGCCGGGCAGCCAGGCGCGGCGGGTGCCGATCTCGCCGACCGAGGGGTCCTGCTTCCACATCAGCACGCGCGCGCCGAAGGCCTGGGGTAGGGCGGGGGCCTCGGTCAGCGGGTCCTCGTCGGGCGCCGGCGGCTGCTCAAGCAGCTGGGCGGCGCGGTGCTGCGCCAGGTAGGGGGCGCTGGGCGTGGGGATGAAGCGGGCCGGCGGCTGGTCACGATCCTGCGTGTCCAGCACCTCCGGAGAGAGGGCACCTGTTTCCATGACGGCTCCTTGCGAAATGTCGGGCGGCCTGACCATGGTCGCGCGCCGGGCGGCAAGGGCATTGATAGCGGTCAATTGATCTATATTGAAGAGCTGGAACCGTGCCGGGCTGGATAAGTCCGCTTCCAACTGGCATCATTGCGGATTGTCTTGCAACAGATTGAAGGAATCAAAGCCAATGTCGGAAATCAGCATCGTCCAGGAACACAACCTGAGCCCGGAACAGGCGCGCGCCGCGGCCCAGCAGGTGGCGCAGCGCATCTCTGCGGAATATGGCCTGGAATGCAAGTGGGACGGTGACGTGCTGCGCTTCGAGCGCAGCGGCGTGGAAGGGGCCCTGACCCTGGAAGACCAGCGCGCGGCGATGCGCATCCGGCTCGGCTTCTTCATGGGGGCGTTTGCGCCGGCCATCGAAGCGAAGGTGACGGAGAAAATGCGCAAGGTATTCGTACCCGCGTGAATACATGAATGAAAACGGCCGCCCCCAGGCGGCCGTTCGATCAAGCAGCAGCCGGAGCAATCAGCCCTTCAGTTCCTCGATCAGATCGATGTACTGCTGCATCGCATCTTCCTGCGAGGTGCCCTTCAGCGCCGCCCAGGCGTCGAACTTGGCGCGGTTGACGAAGTCGGTCATGCCGGGGCGCTCGCCGCTGGCGTCGCCGTTCGCGCCCTGCTTGTACAGCGCGTAAATCTTCAGCAAGGTCATGTTGTCCGGGCGTTCCGGCAGATTCTTGGACTCGGCCTGGGCCTGGGCGAACTGTTCCTGCAAGCTCATGAATGCTCCTGTGTAGTTGACTGAATGCTCAGCCATCTTAGCGCAGGAGGGGTGCGGACACCGGGAATCCGGCCGCATTTTAGAGGGGATGCTCGAAGCGGCGCCGAACGGCGCCGCCGGAAAAAAATCTTAGACGGCCAGCAGTTCGACGTCGAAGATCAGGGTCGCGTTCGGCGGGATCACGCCGCCGGCGCCGCGTGCGCCGTAGCCGAGGCTGGCGGGGATGGTCAGGCGGCGCTGGCCGCCGACCTTCATGCCCTGCACGCCTTCGTCCCAGCCGCGGATCACGTGGCCGGCGCCCAGCGAGAACTGGAACGGGTCGTTGCGGTCCTTGCTCGAATCGAACTTGGCGCCCTGGCTGCCGTCGTCGTTGCGCAGCCAGCCGGTGTAGTGGACGGTGACGTGCTGGCCGGCCTTGGCTTCGGCGCCGCTGCCTTCGACGGTGTCTTCGTATTGCAGGCCGGAATCGGTGGTAATGGTGGACATGGTATTCCCTGTTGTTCAAGTTGAACGGCGATTGTAGTGCATCGTAGAAGGCTTTGCGTAGAATGGCCGTATTGAAAACCCGACAAGGAACCGCGATGCCGATCAGCGCCCGTGCACATGTTCAGTGGAAGCCCGCGCCATGAAGGGCGTCGGTCTCGCTTACCGGCGCGCGCTCGGCGCCCAGTTCTCGCGCCGCATGCTGGTGCTGTCGACCGCGCCGCTGGCGCTGACCCTGATCCTGTGGGGCGCGCTGCTGTGGACCGGCCTGCAGCCGCTGCTCGACTGGCTGCAGGGCGTCTTCGCGCAGTACGACATCTTCCAGACCAGCGGCAGCATGCTGGCCATGCTCGGCCTCGGCGTGCTGAAGGCGATGGTGATCCCGCTGCTCGCGATCGCCGTGCTGCTGCCCCTGATGATCGCCTCGGCCCTGCTGTTCATGGGCGTGATCGCGATGCCGGCGATCGAGCGCCACGTCGGCAACAGCCAGTACCCGAAGCTGGAGAAGAAGCAGGGCGGCTCCTTCCTCGGCAGCGTCGCCATCAACCTCGGCAGCACGGCGGTGTTCGCGGTGCTGTGGCTGGTCACGCTGCCGCTATATGCGGTGCCGCCGGTGGCCTGGCTGGTGCAGGCGTGTTTGTGGGCCTGGGTGACTTCGCGCGTGATGAGCTACGACGCGCTCGCCGCCCACGCCAGTCCTGACGAGCGGCGCGAACTGATGCGCCGCCACCGCGGCTCCCTGCTGGCGATCGGCTTCGCCTCCGGCCTGGCCGGGGCCTTGCCCGGCATCGCGTGGATGGGCGGTGCGCTGATCTCGGTGGTGCTGTTCCCCTTCCTGGCGATGCTGTCGCTGTGGCTCTACATCATGATCTTCCTGTTCGCCGGCCTGTGGTTCCAGTATTACTGCCTGGGTGCGCTGGAAGCGCTGCGCGCAGATGCTTTGTCGCCTCGCGCACCGTAAGCGAAGAGAAGGCGCCTTCGTGCGCGGCGACGAAGTTCGACACCGCCTGCGGCGCCCACTTCGCATAGTCGCGCAAGGCCCAGCCGATCGCCTTGCGGATGAAGAATTCGCGCTCGGGCGCGAGTTGCAGCGCATAGCCGAACAGGCGCGCTTCATCGGTCTCCAGCCGCCAGCCCAACTGGTGCAGCATGGCGATGCGGCGGATCCAGAAGGACTCGTCGGCAAGCAGCCCGTCCATCATCGCCTGCGCACCTGGCGCCTGGTGCGCGCGCACCAGCTTGCCGATCACGCCCGCCATGCCGTCGACGGTTTCCCACCAGGGCTTGCGGCGCGCAAGCTCCAGCAAGGGACCGATGGCTTCGATGGGGAGCTGCTTGCGGCGCAGGGCCAGCAGGTCGATGGCCGCGTACTGGTATTCGCGCGGCGCTTCCATCCACAGCCGGCCGGCCAGCTCGAGCAGCTCCGGCCAGGGAAGTGACGGCGCCCATTCCTTCACAAGGGCGCGTCGCACGGGGCTGGCCACGCCGAGGAAGTCGAACTGGTCGCGCTGGTAGGCGCGCATGCCGGCGGCGCGCGCGGGGTCCGCCAGCGATTCCAATCGCGCCTTGAGGGTATCGATGGGGTCGGGTGTTGTCATATCGTCCAATCAAGCGCGGGCGTCAACCGGATCGGCCGCTCCCCCGTTCAAGATTGAACAGGTAAGAGGAGAAGGCATGGGATTCGGCTTGATCGTGGTGGGCGACGAAATCCTGTCCGACAGGCGCCAGGACAAGCATTTCAGCAAGGTGGTCGAACTGCTGGGCGCGCGCGGCCTGCAACTGGCGTGGGCCGAATTCGTCGGCGACGATCCGCCGCGCCTCACCGATACCCTGCGGCGCAGCTTCGCCGGCGCCACCTGGTCCCGAACCCGTACAACCGGATCGCCGGTTTCACGATGGCCGACCATCACTTCGTGCCGGGCTTTCCGGTGATGGCCTGGCCGATGCTCGAATGGGTGCTCGACACGCACTACGCCCACCTGTTCCATGCCGTCGCCCATGAAGAGCGCGCGCTGCTGGTGGTCGAGGGGGCGGAAGCGGCGCTGACGCCGCTGATCGAAACGCTGGAGCGCGACTTTCCCGGCGTGCGCGTGTTCAGCCTGCCCAGCGTGGGCGATGCGCACACGCGCCGCCACATCGAACTGGGCCTGAAGGGCGAGCCCGCGCAGGTCGCCGCCTTCGAGGCGATGCAGGCCGGGCTGCGGCGGCGCGGGGCCGAGATCGCGGTCCTGTAGGACTGCATGCCGTCCAGCTAACTCTGCCGTTGTTTTTTTGCGAAAATGCTTCGTGCGCATCAAATATGTTAAACCGTGTCTCGCGCGTGTCGTATTGATGTGGTGGAATGATACCTGTGGAGGTGCAATCCTGAGTGAGTTTGCACCGCGCGTTTTGCGACCTGACGCGAGCAGTCACTCGATCACACCAGCATCACGGATGGCAGGCAGGTTGGGGATGTGCACGCGTATTGATTCGAACCAGTTGAGCCATCATGGAAAGTAATCGCCGCACCGAGCGGCCCAGTCTTCTGTCCCGCGTTTTCTCCGGCTTGCGCGGCCGTTTCGTCTTCGGCATGACCGGCGGCGCCCCCGTGCTCGCGTCGGCGGGCGGCAACGACGTCCCCCTGTACGAAGCCTATCCCCACCTGGCAGGCGGGGGCGCGCCCGGCCGCAAGAGCGCGCCGCCGCCCGAGCCGCCCGAAGGCGAAGGCCCGCCCGACGACATCCAGGACGACACGCCCGAGACCAGGCCGCGCAAGCGCCGCTTCAAGCTCTGGTTCTTCCTCGTCCTCCTGATCCTGCTGGTGCTGCTGGCCGGCTGGGGCGTGCTCGAGATGCGCACCTCGCGCCTGCAGGCGCGCATCTTCGCCGGCATGGCCAAGGAGCTGACCTACCGCATGGACCAGGGGCCGAGCCAATCGATCCGCTTCCCGGCCGCCAGTCCCTACGACACGCGCCTGGGCTACGCCAACCTGCCGTCCTACCTCGACAAGCTGCAGTCGCGCGGCTATCACATCGACGCGCAGGCGCGCATCTCGCCGAAAATGGTCGAGATGGCCGACCGCGGCCTGTACGCCACCTACCACGAGAAGACCAAGGTCGGCCTCGAGATCCTCGACTGCCGCGCCCAGCCCCTGTTCACTTCGAAATACCCCGAGCGCTACTACCACGAATTCAAGGACGCCCCGCCGCTGCTGGTGCAAAGCCTGCTGTTCATCGAGAACCGCGAGCTGCTCGACCCGACCTACCCGCGCCGCAACCCGGCGGTCGAGTGGGACCGCTTCTCGCAGGCGGTGTTCTACAAGACCCTGAGCACCGTGGGCCTGGGCGGCGAAGGCCGCGTGGCCGGCGGCTCCACGCTCGCGACCCAGATCGAGAAGTACCGCCACTCGCCGGAGGGGCGCACCGGTTCGCTGCAGGACAAGATGATCCAGATGGCCTCGGCCACCCTGCGCGCCTACCAGGACGGCGAAGACACTACCAAATCGCGCCAGAAGATCGTGCTCGACTACCTGAACACCGTGCCGCTGTCGGCCAAGCCGGGCTACGGTGAAGTCAACGGCATCGGCGACGGCATGTGGGTCTGGTACGGCCGCGACATCGAGGACACCACCAGGCTGCTGAAGGGCCCGATGAACACGCCGGAGGCGGCCACCGCCTACAAGGAAGCGCTGTCGCTGATGATCGCGCAGCGCCGACCGGCCTACTACCTGGGCGCCGGCGAGCAGGATCTCGAAACCCTGACCAACAGCCACCTGCGCGTGCTGGCGCAGGCCGGCGTGATCTCCCCGCAGCTGCGCGACGCCGCCCTCAAGGTGGCGCTGCACCCGGCCCAGGGTTCCGGCGTGGCCGCCCCCGGCGCCGACGCCTTCGTGTCGCGCAAGGCCGCCAACGCGGTGCGCAACCACCTCGGCTACCTGGTCGGCGACTCGCGCCTGTACAACCTCGATCGCCTGGACCTGTCGGTGGTGTCGACCCTGGACGCCGGCGTGCAGCAGGCCGTCACCGACGCGCTGCGCAAGCTCTCGGACGCCGAACACGCGAAAGAGGCGGGCCTGACCGGCAAGGGCCTGCTCGGCAACGGCGACCCGTCGCAGGTCGTGTACAGCTTCACGCTGATGGAGCGCGGCGAGCACGTCAACTACCTGCGCGTCCAGACCGACAACTACGACCAGCCGCTCGACATCAACGAGGGCGCGAAACTCGACCTCGGCTCGACCGCCAAGCTGCGCACCCTGGTGACCTACCTCGACATCGTCGACCAGCTGCACAAGCGCTACGAGCCGATGGACAAGATCGGCCTGATGGGCATCGAGACCGATCCGAAGGACCGCATGTCGCAGTGGGCGGTGGAATACTTCCAGCAGTTGCCGGACGGCGCCGACCGCGGCTTGACCCCGATGCTGGCGGCGGCGATGGAGAGGAAATACTCGGCGAATCCGGGCGAAGCCTTCTTCACCGGCGGCGGCGTGCACACCTTCGGCAATTTCAGCAAGCTGGATAACAGCAAGATCATGACGGTCACCGAGGCGCTGCGCAATTCGACCAACCTGGTGTTCGTGCGCATGATGCGCGACGTGGTGCGCTACTACATGTTCCAGCTGCCCGGCTCCTCGGCCCAGCTGCTGGCCGACGCCGACGACCCGCGCCGCCAGACCTACCTGGCGCGCTTCGCCGACAACGAGGGCAAGGTCTTCCTCGCCAAATTCTGGAACAAGTACAAGGGCAAGACCTCGCAGGAAGTCGTCGACCTGCTGTTCTCCGGCGTGCGCCCGATGGCCTCGAAACTGGCCGCGGCCCACCGCACCGTGTTCCCGGACGCGTCGGTGGCGGACTTCGGCGCCTTCGTGGACAAGAACCTGCCGGCCTCGCACGACATGGATGCCGACCGCATTCCGAAGATGTACGAGATGTACGACGTGAAGAACATGTCGCTGGCCGACCGCGGCTACGTGGCCTCGGTGCACCCGCTGGAACTGTGGCTGGTGAGCTACCTGCGCACCCACCCGAACGCCGGCTGGACCGAAGTCACCAACGCCAGCGTCCAGCAGCGCCAGGACGTGTATTCGTGGCTCTTCAAGACCCACCGCAAGCACGCCCAGGACAAGCGCATCGCCGGCCTGATCGAGGTCGAGGCCTTCCTCAAGATCCACGCGCAGTGGAAGAAGATGGGCTACCCGTTCGACTCGCTGGTGCCGTCCTACGCCACCACGCTGGGCGCCTCGGCCGACCGTCCGGCCGCGCTGGCCGAACTGATGGGCATCATCGTCAACGGCGGCGTGCGCAAACCAGTGGAGCGCATCGACTCGCTGCACTTCGCCAAGGACACGCCGTACGAGACCCTGGTCAAGCGCAGCAAGGGCGGCGGCAAGGAGCAGGTCCTGTCGCCGGACGTTGCGCGCACCGTGGCCGACGCCATCCAGGGCGTGGTCAGCAACGGCACCGCCAAGCGCGTCAAGACCGCCTTCACGCAATCGGACGGCAACGTGATCGCCGTGGGCGGCAAGACCGGCACCGGCGACCAGCGCTTCGAAGTCTATGCGCGCGGCGGCCGCGTGATCGAGTCGCGCTACGTGAACCGCTCGGCGACCTTCGTCTTCAACATCGGCGAACGCTACTTCGGCAGCATGACCGCCTACGTGCACGGCCCGCAGTCCGGTAACTACGACTTCACCAGCGCGCTGCCGGTGCAGCTGCTGGCCAACCTGGCGCCGAGCCTGATGCCGATGATCGAACCGCCTGCGGGCAGCGTGGCCGCGCAGCGGCAGTGCGTGCGTTGAAGGGGAAGGCGGCGGTCAAGCGCGCCGTGACGCGCGTGCGGCAATTCAGCATCGTGTCCCTGCGCGACCTGCTGGTGGCGTCGGGGCCGACCCTGCTGGCGGTGATCGCGGTGGCGGTGCTGGCCTATATCTGGGTCGACCCGGCGCCGCCGCGCAAGCTCACCATGGCCACCGGCCAGTTCAACAGCGCCTACCAGGAATTCGGCCGCCAGTACGCCGCCATCCTGGCGCGCGACGACATCGCGCTCACCCTCGAACCCTCGCTCGGCTCCGCCGAGAATTTGCAGCGCCTCCTCGACGGCAAGGCCGACGTGGCCTTCGTGCAGAGCGGCTCCACCGCGGACGACGCGGCCGAGCAGGCCGGCCTGGTCTCGCTGGGCAGCCTGTTCACCGAACCGGTCTGGCTGTTCCTGCGCGAGTCGGCCAAGGTGAACGGGCTGACCGACTTGAAGGGCAAGCGGATCAACCTGGGGCCGGAAGGCACCGGCGTGCCGCGCCTGTTCCGCCAGGTGCTGGACGCGAACGGCGTCGATGCGAAAGAGCTCACCATCGGCGAACTGGAAAACACGCCGGCCACGATGGCGCTGCTGGCGGGGCAGATCGACGGCCTGGTGTTCAGCTCCGCGCCGGAAGCGCCGCTGATCCAGATGCTGCTGCAGACGCCCGGCATCCGGCTCTTCAACTTCACCCAGGCCGACGCCTATACCCGGCGCCTGCCTTTCCTCACCCATGTGGTGCTGCCGCGCGGGATCGTCGACCTGGGGCGCGACATCCCGAGCCAGGACTATCACCTGATCGCCCCCACGGCGACGCTGGTGGCGCGCGAAGACCTGCATCCGGCGCTGGTGGGCCTCCTGGTGAAATCGGCCGGCGAGATCCACGGCAAGGCCGGGTGGTTCCAGCAGCAGGGCCAGTTCCCCTCGCCCAAGTACACCGAGATCCCGGTGGCGCGCGAGGCCGAGCGCTATTACCGCGACGGGCCGCCCTTCCTGCAGCGCTACATGCGCTTCTGGCTGGCCAACCTGGCCGAGCGCCTGTGGGTGGTCGTGGTAGCGCTGGCGGCCTTGCTGATTCCCTTGTCGAAGGTGGTGCCGCCGATCTACGTGTGGCGGGTGCGCTCGCGCATCTACCGCTGGTACGGCGAACTGCGCAAGGTGGAGCAGGCGCTGGAAGCGACGCAGATGGAAGCACGCGAGGCGGCGCGCGACGGCCTGCTGGTGCGCCTCGACGAGATCGAGGACAGCGTGAACCACATCTCGGTGCCGCTGGCCTATGCCGAGGAACTGTACCGCCTGCGCAGCCACATCAACTTCGTGCGCGAGCGGGTGCGCGGGACGATCGACATGCATGGCAGAGCCGTGACTAAATAGATAATTTCCTGCGGAAAAGGATTACACTGGCGATCTTTGTTCCTCATCCCGCAAGGAAGCCATGACCCGCCGTTCCCTTACCGCCCTGGCCTTGGGTGCACTGCTGGCTTGCGCCGGCGCCCAGGCCGCCAACGAATCCGCCGCAGTCCAGGCAAGCCGCGCCGATGCGCCCGCCCAGCAGCGCAACCCGCGCGAGCACTACACCAAGTACGAATACCAGATTCCGATGCGCGACGGCGTCAAGCTGTTCACGGTGGTGTACGTGCCGAAGGACAGCTCCAAGCCCTATCCCTTCCTGATGCAGCGCACCCCGTACAGCGCCGGCGCGCGCGCAGAGGGCGAGAACCGCTACGGCGTCGACTGGTTCCCGCGTGCGCTCAGTCCGACTCCGGAACTGGAGCAATCCGGCTACATTTTCGTAACCCAGGACGTGCGCGGCCGCTACATGTCGGAAGGGACGTGGCAGGAGATGACGCCGCACGTGAACGCCAAGCGCGCGAAGGGCGAGGGCAGCGAGAGCGAAGACATGTACGACACCGTCGAATGGCTGCTCAAGCACGTCCCGAACAACAACGGCAAGGTGGGCATCTGGGGCATCAGCTACCCCGGCTTCTACACCGCGGCCAGCATCATCGACTCGCACCCGGCGATCAAGGCGGCCTCGCCGCAGGCGCCGATCGCCGACCTGTACATGGGCGACGACTCCTACCACAACGGCGCCTTCATGCTGTCGGCGAACTTCGATTTCTACACGAACTTCGTGCCGCAAAAGAACCCGACCACCGGCAACAAGGAGCGCTCGCGTTTCGAATACGGCGACGCCGACGCCTACGACTTCTTCCTGAAGCGCCTGACGATGTCGAACATCCTGGCGACCCTCAACGCCGAACAGCGCGCCCTGCTCGAACCCACCATCGTGCACGACACCTACGACGAATTCTGGCGTTCGCGCGCGATCACGCCGCACATGAAGAACGTGAAGGCGGCAGTGCTGACGGTGGGCGGCTGGTACGACGCGGAAGACCCGGCCGGCCCCTTCGCCATCTTCAATGCAGTGGGCAAGCACAATCCGAAAACCCCGAACTCGCTGGTGATCGGTCCGTGGGTGCACGGCGGCTGGGCCGGCAGCGACGGCGCGCGCCTCGGCCACGTGAGTTTCGACGCCAGGACCAGCGAGTACTTCCGTCGCGAGATCCAGTTCCCGTTCTTCGAGCAGCACCTGAAGGGCGTGAAGCCGGCGCGCACCCTGCCGGCGGTCACCGCCTTCGAGACCGGCACCAATGTCTGGCGCAGCTATGACGTGTGGCCGCCGGCGCCCGCCAAGGCCAGGGACCTGTACTTCGGCCCGAATGGCACGCTGACCTGGCAGCAGCCGGCAAACAGCGGCATGGGCTACGACGAATACGTCGCCGACCCACGCAAACCGGTGCCCTACATCGGCTACGCCGCAACGGGCGTCCCGCGCGAATACATGGTCTCCGACCAGCGCTTCGCCGCGACCCGTCCCGACGTGCTGGTCTACCAGAGCGAGGTGCTGGAGCAGGACGTGACGATCGCCGGGCCGGTGGTGCCGAAGCTGTTCGTCTCGACCACCGGGACCGACGCCGACTGGGTGGTCAAGCTGATCGACGTGTACCCGGCCGAGTACCCGACCCCGCAGGCCGAGCGCAAGGGCAACGACGTCCCGCCGCCGTCGGTGAACATGGGCGGCTTCCAGCAGCTGGTGCGCGGCAATCCGCTGCGCGGCAAGTTCCGCAACAGCTACGAGAAGCCGGAGCCGTTCACGCCGAATAAGCAGGAAGCGCTGAGCTTCGACATCGGCCCGGTCAGCCACACCTTCCGCCGCGGCCACCGCATCATGGTGCAGGTGCAGAGCTCGTGGTTCCCGCTGATCGACCTGAATCCGCAGACCTTCGTCAGCATCCCCAAGGCGAAGCCGGAGGACTTCCAGAAGGCGACCCAGCGCGTGTTCCGCGCGCCGGGCGCCGCATCGAGCCTGCAACTGATGGTGATGCCGGCGCCGTGATGTTCGTGTGGTGGACGGCATGGCCGTCCACCGTGCGGCGTCAAGCCCCGATCCAGGGCAGTCCCGCCTTGCACCAGCCGCCGACGGTCTTGCGGTGTCCCTCCTCATCCCGATCCCCTTCGAACCCTTCCAGGATGTCGTAGGACTGCGCAAAGCCTGCCTCGGTCGCCACCCGCGCGCTGTGGCGCGAGCGCACGCCGGAACGGCACAGGAACAGCAGCACCTCGTCCTTGCGCGCCACCCGTTCCAGCTGGGCGGCGAAGTCCGGATTCGGCTGGCCGCCGGGGTAGGTGGCCCATTGCACCGCCACGTGCTGGGATTCCGGCACCGCGGCCTTGCCGACCCAGTCGCGCTCGGCATTGGTGCGCACGTCGACCAGTTTCACGCGCGGGTCGCTCTGCAAGAGGGCAAAGGCTTCTTCCGGGGTGACGGCGCCGGCATAGGGCTGACCGGGTGCGCGTTCGCGCGCTTGGCTGAAGATGGAGTCGGAAGTGGTCATGAGCATCGGTCCCAATTTTTTGAACAAGAAAAAGCGTTGCACCAACTTGGTTCGGTGTATCCTGCGCTGCGATGGTGCACGCACCCGTATGGTGCACTTATTTGGTGCGAGTGTATTCACAATGTGACACCCAGCACCCAGCGATTGTAGGAGCAGCGCGAGCGAATTCCAACGAAGCATTGTGCATTTGCTCATAACGGCAGCTTGGCACAGTTTATGCTTTGGTGTACAGCAAGTTGCCGCATCATGAAGATATGGCGCGGCACCCCCTTTTCAATCAGGAGATACGAATGGCAAAGACGGCTGCAGACGTAATTCAACTCATCAAAGACAACGAAGTGAAATTCGTTGACCTGCGCTTCGCGGATACCCGCGGCAAGGAGCAGCACGTGACCGTCCCCGTGTCGCACTTCGACGAAGACAAGTTCGAGTCGGGCCACGCCTTCGACGGTTCGTCGATTGCCGGCTGGAAGGGCATCGAAGCGTCGGACATGCTCCTGTACCCGGACCCGAACACCGCCAATCTCGACCCCTTCATGGAAGAGACCACCCTGTTCATGCAGTGCGACGTGATCGAACCGTCGGACGGCAAGGGCTACGACCGCGACCCGCGCTCGATCGCGAAACGCGCCGAAGCCTATCTGAAGTCGTCGGGCATCGGCGACACCGCCTACTTCGGCCCGGAACCGGAATTCTTCATCTTCGACTCGGTGCGCTGGAAGATCGACATGTCGGGCTGCTTCGTCAAGATCGACTCGGACGAATCGTCCTGGGCCACCGACAAGGAAATCGAAGGCGGCAACAGCGGCCACCGTCCGACCGTCAAGGGCGGCTACTTCCCGGTCCCGCCGGTCGACTCGTTCCAGGACATGCGTTCGGAAATGTCGCTGATCCTCGAATCGATGGGCATCCCGGTCGAAGTGCACCACCACGAAGTGGCCGGCGCCGGCCAGAATGAGCTCGGCACCAAGTTCTCGACCCTGGTCGAGCGCGCCGACTGGACCCAGAACCTGAAGTACGTGATCTGGAACGTGGCCCACAGCTACGGCAAGACCGCGACCTTCATGCCGAAGCCGATCAACGGCGACAATGGCTCGGGCATGCACGTGCACCAGTCGATCTGGAAAGACGGCAAGAACCTGTTCGCCGGCGACGGCTATGCCGGCCTGTCGGAAACCGCGCTGTTCTACATCGGCGGCATCATCAAGCACGCACGCGCGCTGAACGCGATCACCAATCCGGGCACCAACTCGTACAAGCGCCTGGTGCCGGGCTACGAAGCCCCGGTCAAGCTGGCCTACTCGGCCCGCAACCGCTCGGCCTCGATCCGCATCCCGCACGTGGCGAACCCGAAGGGCCGCCGCATCGAGACCCGCTTCCCGGACCCGCTGGCCAACGTCTACCTGTGCTTCTCGGCCCTCCTGATGGCCGGCCTGGACGGCATCCAGAACAAGATCCACCCGGGCGAAGCGGCAACCAAGGACCTGTACCACCTGCCGCCGGAAGAAGACAAGCTGATCCCGACCGTCTGCTCCTCGCTGGAAGAAGCGCTGGAAGCGCTGGACAAGGACCGCGAGTTCCTGACCCGCGGCGGCGTGTTCAGCGACAGCATGATCGATGCCTACATCGAGCTGAAGATGAACGAAGTGCAGCGCATGCGCATGACCCCGCACCCGGCCGAATTCGACATGTACTACTCGTCGTAAGCCAACAGGATCGTTGCGCATCTACATCAGATCGCGCAACGCTCTGCTGCAAAGGCGGGGAAAGCGAGGGCTTTCCCCGCCTTTTTTCATGCTTGCTGTATAGTCGGGCCGTTCTACAATAGGTGCACGTTTATTGTGCAAATTGATTTCTGATGGGAACGACAATCAGCCATTACCGCTACCTCGCCGTGCTCGCAATCGGCTTCGCGCTCCATAACGGCGCACAGGCCCAGGGAGCGGTCTATAAATGCGTGGACGAGCAGGGCCGCGTCGAATTCACCGACCAGAGCCGCAAGGGCTGCAAGCAGCTCGAGAGCTTCATCTCGACCGTGCCGTCGCCGGTGCGCGCCTCGGCGCCGATCCCCGCGGTGCGTCCGAGCGGCAGCATCGGGCCGGCCCCGAGCGCCAGCCCGGCCAGCTTCCCGCGCGTGGACAGCGCCCAGCAGCGCGCGCGCGACGACGACCGCCGCGAGATCCTCAACGACGAGCTGCGCGCCGAGCAGAAGAAGCTGGCCGACCTGCGCAAGGACTTCAACGGCGGCGAGCCGGAACGCATGGGTAACGAGCGTAATTACGCCAAGTACCAGGAGCGCGTGGCCTCGATGCGCGACGAGATCGGCCGCACCGAGCGCAATATCGAAGCGCTGCAGCGCGAGATCACGAATATCAGATAGGACACCATGAGCGAAGCGGGATCCGACCCCATGTATGCAGGCCTCGACCTGCTCTCGACCAGCGTGCTGCTGGTCGATGCCGGGGGCGAGGTGCGCTATGCGAATCCGGCCGCCGAGAACCTGCTCGAATTGTCCCTGAAATCCCTGCAGCGCGCGCCGCTGCCGGACCTGTTCACGAATGGCGCGGAACTGTCCGCGCTGTGCGCCCAGGCGCTGGCCCACCAGTACGCGGACCTGCGCCAGGACCTGAGCCTGCAGCGCGCCGGCAGGGAACCCTTGCACGTGATCTGCAGCGTCAGCGCGCAGGGGAGCAGCGAGCTGCTGGTCGAACTGCGCGAAAACGTCCAGCAGCTCAAGCTCGACCGCGAGGAGCGCATCCTCGACCAGAGCCAGGCCAACAAGGAACTCATTCGCAATCTGGCGCACGAGATCAAGAATCCCCTCGGCGGCATCCGCGGCGCCGCGCAGCTGCTGGAACTCGAGCTGCCGCCGCACCACCTGCTGGAACTGCAGGAATACACGCAGGTGATCATCAAGGAAGCGGACCGCCTGCAGACCCTGGTCGACCGCCTGCTGGCGCCGCACCGCAAGCCCCATATCGTGGGCGACGTCAACATCCACGAAGTGTGCGAGCGCGTGCGCAGCCTGATCCTGGCCGAATTCCCCACCGGCCTCACGATCCGGCGCGACTACGACGCCTCGATCCCCGAGTTCAGGGGCGACATGGAGCAGCTGATCCAGGTGGTCCTGAACATCGCCCACAACGCCGCCCAGGCCTTGAGAAGCCGCATCGCGCAGGGCGACGCCGAGATCGTGCTGCGCACCCGTGTGGCGCGCCAGGTCACCCTGGCCAAGGTCCGCTACGGGCTGGCATTAGATTTGCATATCATCGACAATGGACCGGGCATCGCGCCCGAGATCCGCGACCGCATCTTCTACCCGCTCGTCTCCGGGCGCGAAGGCGGCAGCGGCCTCGGGCTGACGCTGGCGCAGACCTTCGTGCAGCAGCACCTGGGTGTGATCGAGTGCGAAAGCCGGCCTGGACTCACGGATTTCCGGATCCTGCTGCCGCTGCCATAAGTAGCGGGCATCACGCTCCGCCGCGGGTCCCCGAATTATCCAATTGCGGGAACCACGAACACATGAAACCAATCTGGATTGTCGACGACGACGCCTCGATCCGCTGGGTGCTGGAAAAGGCCCTGGCGCGCGAAAGCCTGGAGACCCGCAGCTTCGCCAACGCGCGCGACGCCATGAACGCCTTCGAGACCGACACCCCGCAGGTGCTGGTCTCGGACATCCGCATGCCGGGCGAATCCGGCATCGACCTGCTGCAAGCCGTCAAGGCGCGCCATCCCGGCCTGCCGGTCATCATCATCACCGCTTTTTCCGACCTCGATTCGGCGGTCGCTTCCTTCCAGGGCGGGGCCTTCGACTACCTGGCCAAGCCCTTCGACATCGACAAGGCCGTCGCCCTGATCCGGCGCGCGCTCGAGGAAAGCCTGCGCGAAGCCAGCGTGGAAGCGGCGCCCGCCGAGACCCCCGAGATCCTCGGCCACGCGCCGGCGATGCAGGAAGTGTTCCGCGCCATCGGCCGCCTGTCGCAGTCGAACGTGACGGTCCTGATCACCGGCGAATCCGGCACCGGCAAGGAGCTGGTCGCGCGCGCCCTGCACAAGCACAGCCCGCGCGCGGCGCAGCCCTTCATCGCGCTGAACACGGCGGCGATCCCGAAGGATTTGCTGGAGTCGGAACTGTTCGGCCACGAGCGGGGCGCCTTCACCGGCGCCCAGGCCATGCGGCGCGGCCGCTTCGAGCAGGCCGAGAACGGCACCCTTTTCCTGGATGAAATCGGCGACATGCCATTCGATTTGCAGACCCGCCTTCTGCGGGTGCTGTCCGACGGCCACTTCTACCGCGTCGGCGGGCACCAGCCGGTGAAAGCGAACGTGCGCGTGATCGCGGCCACCCACCAGAACCTGGAACAGCGCGTGCGCGACGGCCTGTTCCGCGAAGACCTCTACCACCGCCTCAACGTGATCCGCCTGCGCCTGCCATCCCTGCGCGAGCGCAGCGACGACATCCCCATTTTGGCGCGCCACTTCCTGGTGCAGAGCGCACGCCAATTGGGCGTCGAACCGAAGCGCCTGTCCGAACCGGCGATGCGTTTTTTGTCGGGACTGGAACTGCCGGGGAACGTGCGCCAGCTGGAAAACCTGTGCAACTGGATCACCGTGATGGCGCCTGGCCAGACGGTCGAGGTGAAGGACCTGCCGCGCGACCTCACCCAGGGCATGCCGCCGCCCTCGACCCTGCAGGACGCCGGCTTGCCAGGCATGCCGGTGGCGGCCGTGCCCGCGCCGGCGCACGCGGCGCTGCCGGCCTCGCCCGAAGGCTGGATCGGCCTGCTCGAACTGCAGGCGGCCGGCATGCTGAGCGCCGGCCAGATGGACGTGATGGACATCCTCGGGCGCCAGTTCGAGTCGGCCCTGATCAAGACCGCGCTCAAGCACACGCACGGGCGCAAGAACGACGCCGCGATGCGGCTCGGGATCGGGCGCAACACCATCACGCGCAAGATCGGCGAGCTTGGGATAGATGGCGCACGCGATGAGTGAGGGGTGATGGTGTAAGCTGGCGTCTCGACTGCTTACACCATTATCCATGCTGATCAACTGTGTCGCTTACCAGGAAGGCAAGAAGCTCTCCGACATCCCCGTCGCCGACATCAGCGAGTACTTGAAGCTCCCCGAGACCTTCGTCTGGGTCGCGCTGCGCGACCCGGACCAGTCCGAGATCGCCGTCATGCAGGAGGAGTTCAACCTGCACGAGCTGGCGGTCGAAGACGCCGCGCGCGGGCACCAAAGGCCCAAAATGGAGGAGTACGGCGACTCCGTGTTCGTCATCGTCCACATCGTCGAGCTCAATGGCGACGAACTCTGCGCCGGCGAACTGGCTATCTTCGCGGGCCCCAACTACGTGCTGTCGGTGCGGCGCGACGCCAACCAGGGCTTCCTCGGCGTGCGCGCGCGCGCCGAACGCGAACCGCACCAGTTGAGAAAAGGCTCCGGCTTCGTGCTGTACGCGCTGGTCGATGCGGTGGTCGACCGCTATTTTCCGGTGGTCGACGCCCTCGAGTCCGAGCTCGAATCGATCGAGGACCATATCTTCGGCGGTGTCGGCGAACAGCGCGGCAACATCGAGCGCCTGTATGCGCTCAAGCGCAAGTCGCAGGTGCTGCGCCATGCGGTGATCCCGCTGCTCGACGCCATCAGCCACCTGTACGGCGGGCGGGTGCCGGAAGTGGTGGTCGAGACCCAGGACTACTTCCGCGACGTGCATGATCACCTGCTGCGCATCCTCGGCCGGCTCGATGCGGTGCGCGACACCATCAACACCGCGATCCAGGTGACCCTGTCGATGGTGGCGATCGAAGAGAACGACATCAGCAAGAAGCTCGCCTCGTATGCGGCGATCTTCGCCGTGTTCACGGCGTTCGCGGGGATCTGGGGCATGAACTTCGAGTTCATGCCGGAGCTGAAGTGGAAGTATGGCTATCCGCTGGCGCTGGCAACCATGGGCGGGGTATGCTTCTACCTGTACCGGAGATTCAAGCGGGCCGGGTGGCTGTAGCGGCGGCGCCGCCGCAGGCGACGATCACCAGGGCAATCGCCAGCCATTGCATCGTGGTGAGCAGCTCGCCGAGGACAATAAAACCCGCCAGGGCTGCGAATGCCGGCCCGGCGCTCACCAGGATCCCGAACACCCGCCGCGGCAGCCGGGCCAGCGCCGCCATCTCGAGCGAGTAGGGCAGGGCGGACGACAGCACCGCCACCGCCAGCCCGCCGATCAACACGGAAGAATCGAGCAGCGCGCCGCCCGCATGCGCCACGCCGACCGGCACCGTGAACAGCGCCGCCGCCAGCATGCCCCAGGCCACCGCCTGGCCGCCGCCGAGGCCTGAGACGCGCTTGCCGAACACGATGTACATCGCCCAGCAAAAAGCGGCGCCGAGCGCGTACAGCACGCCGAGCGGATCGAGCGGCGGGACGCCGTCGTGCACCGGCGCCAGCAGCCACAGGCCGAAGGCCGCCAGCAGCACCCAGCCGATGTCGCGCGCGCGGCGCGAGGACAACACCACCACGCCCAGGGGCCCGACCACTTCGATCGCCACCGCCACTCCGATCGGGATGCGCGCGAAGGCGGCGTAGATCAGCAGGTTCATGCAGCCCAGCATCAGGCCGTAGACCAGGAGATTGCGGGCGTCGGCGCGCGCGGGCAGGGTGCGCCAGGGCCGTACGATGGCGAGCATGATGATGGCCGCCAGGCCGACCCGCACCGCGGTCACGCCCTGGGCGCCGACGAGAGGAAACAGATGCTTGGCCCAGGCGGCGCCGGCGTTCACCGACACCATCGAGGCCAGGATGGCGAGGATGGGGCCGGGGCCGGTGCTTTCTCTCACGCGACCAGCGACAGCGCCACGGCTTCCGCCACGCGGATGCCGTCCACCGCCGCCGACATGATGCCGCCGGCGTAGCCCGCGCCTTCGCCGGCCGGGAACAGGCCGCGCGTGTTCAGGCTTTGCAGGTCATGGTCGTTGCGCTTGATGCGGATCGGCGAGGAGGTGCGGGTCTCGACGCCGGTGAGCACCGCGTCGTGCTTGTAGTAGCCCTTGATCTGCTTGTCGAAGGCGACAAAGGCTTCGCGCATTGCTTGAATCGCATAGTCCGGCAGCGAGGGCGCGAGGTCGGTCAGGCGCACCGCCGGCTTGAAGGAGGGGACCACGGAGCCGAACTCCTTCGAGGCCAC
Source organism: Massilia phyllostachyos (assembly GCF_021044825.1). Classification (GTDB taxonomy): domain Bacteria; phylum Pseudomonadota; class Gammaproteobacteria; order Burkholderiales; family Burkholderiaceae_D; genus Telluria; species Telluria phyllostachyos. Next base: position 175,973 of record NZ_JAJNOC010000004.1, read on the forward strand.
GCCCTTGACGAAGTCGCCCATCAGCTGGCCCGGCGCGTCGTAGTTGGAGCCGCCCAGCACGTAGGCGCGCGATTCGAGTTCGCGCTGGAAGGCGATGCCGGCCAGCGGGTGGCCCGGATAATCGTCGGGCGTGATGCCGACCACGATGGCGCTGTTGGCGTTGCGCTCGGCGCGCGAATACTGGCTCATGCCATTGGTGACCACGCGGCCTTCCTCGCTCGACGCGGCGACCACGGTGCCGCCCGGGCACATGCAGAAGCTGTAGACCGAGCGGCCGTTCGAGGCGTGGTGCACGATCTTGTAGTCGGCCGCGCCCAGCAGCTTGTTGCCGGCGTTGGGGCCGAAGCGGCACACGTCGATCAGCGACTGCGGGTGCTCGACCCGGAAGCCGATCGAGAACGGTTTCGCCTCGATGTAGACGCCGCGCTCGTAGAGCAGCTCGAAGGTGTCGCGCGCGCTGTGGCCGATCGCCATCACCAGGTGGCGGGTCGGCAGTTCTTCGCCGTTCGACAGGCGCACGCCCTGGACCTGGCGCACGCCGTTTTCCTCGGACACGAAGATGTCGTCGACGCGGGTTTCGAAGCGGATCTCGCCGCCCAGCGATTGAATCTCGGCGCGGATCTGCTCGACCATCTTGACCAGGCGGAAGGTGCCGATGTGCGGCTTGCTGACGTACAGGATCTCTTCCGGCGCGCCGGCTTTCACGAACTCGGTCAGCACCTTGCGGCCGTAGTGTTTCGGGTCCTTGATCTGGCTGTACAGCTTGCCGTCCGAGAAGGTGCCGGCGCCGCCTTCGCCGAACTGCACGTTCGACTCGGTATTGAGCTTGCGCTTGCGCCAGAAGCCGAAGGTGTCGACGGTCCGTTCGCGCACGATCTTGCCGCGCTCGAGCACGATCGGATTCAGGCCCATCTGCGCCAGGATCAGGGCCACGAACATGCCGCAGGGGCCCATGCCGACCACCACCGGGCGCGGGACGCCGGCCGGCGGACGAGCGGTGGTGGCGAACTTGTAGCTGGTGTCCGGCGCCGGCACGATGTATTGGTCGCCGCCCATGCGCGCCAGCACCGCCGCTTCCCCGCGCACTTCGACGTCGAGGGCGTAGATCAGGACGATCGCCGTCTTCTTGCGCGCGTCGTAGCTGCGCTTGAACACGCTGAAGCCGATCAGGTCCTCGCCTGCGATTCCCAGGCGCGTGAGGATGGCTTCGCGCAGCGCGCTATCGGGATGGTTGAGCGGGAGTTTGAGTTCGTTTATTCGGAGCATCTTAGGGCAGGACGAGGGCAGTGCCGGCAGGAGCGCCGGCGGCATGGATGGCGCAGCCGGTCGGTGACGGGAAGCGCGCAGGCAAAGCGCTATTTTACCGTGATATGGCCCAGCCCCGCGACCGCCGGCGCATGGGCGGGCCTCCCGCATGGCCGCCCAACCGTTCGCGGCGGTGTGCTCGAAAGTGTAAATATTCCTCGTATATGTAAATATCGAAATATTTTAACTTCCTGGACCTGACCCGATGTTGCGCAAGGCAAGGTATCGCGCTCAAAAGAGGCGGCCTCGACGTGTCACATGTTTTTAACATATTTGGACATTTCATGACGTTTTCTACGAAATTCGGTTGATGGACGCATGTGCAATAAAAGTTTGGATTTTGCCGAGAATTGCTAATTTTTGTTCGTATAGGCAGCGTAAGTACGTCAAACATGTAACGAAATATGTCAGTGGCCGCATTTTTGGTTGTATAAATTTTCTCTGAATTGTTAACTGTTGTATGTTTGCATATTTACCGCTATTACCATTGACGTTGCAAATTCCCTATGGTTTTATGCTTGGGTTGAGCTGGACGCAACCAGTTAGACGAGGAATGAACGTTCCTCCTATGCCAAGTGGGAGATAAAGTCGGGCAGGCCAGGAGACGCGATCGCACCGCTTGGCGCGGTGGATTGTCGGCCTGTCGGACGGAAGTACTTCCGGTAACAAAAACATTTAGGGAATCACATGTTGAAAAAAACTGTAGTAGCCCGTGCACTCACGATCGCCTTCAGCACCACGGCGCTCGCGGTCGCGGTCGTTCCGTCGGCAATGGCGCAGTCGAATGCCGCAGGTTCGGTGTATGGCAAGGTTGCCGCTGGCAGCGGCGACACGGTCGTACTGAAGAGCAACGACACCAACCAGACCCGTACCGTCACGCCTGACGCCACTGGCAATTTCCGCGCAACTAGCTTGCCGATTGGCAGCTACACCATTACGCTGCTGAAGGGCGGCGCCACCGTCGGCACCACCCAGCTCGAGGTGCTGGCCGGCCAGGGCGTCGAAGCCCAGTTCGCAGGCGCCGCGGCAGCGGGCGGCATGCAGTCGGTCCAGGTGACCGGCCGCCGTACCCGCATCGACGTCTCCACTTCGGCCAACAGCACCACCTTCACCTCGCGTGAACTCGAAAAGCTGCCGATCGGCCGCAACGTCGACGCGATCATCCAGCTGGCCCCGAACACCACGCGCGCCGACCCGAGCTACGGCGCGGGCGCCAGCTTCGGCGGCGGCGCTCCGTCGGAAAACGCTTACTACATCAACGGCATGGTTGCCACCAACCCGCTGACCCAGCTGGGTGCGATGGAACTGCCGTTCGGCGCGATCGCCCAGGCGCAGATCCTGACCGGCGGCTTCGGCGCCGAATTCGGCCGTTCGGTCGGCGGCGTGACCAACATCACCACCAAGTCCGGCACCAACACCTGGGAAGCCGGCGCCCTGGCGTCGATCGTTCCGAAGTCGACCCGCGCCAGCTACCGCGACCAGCACTACGCCAACACCGGCGCATTCCCGGAGACCGACGGCTCGCTGTACCTGCGCCGCGAAGACAACAAGCTGCAGCAGACCCAGGTCTCGGCCTATGTCGGTGGTCCGCTGATCGAAGACAAGCTGTTCGGCTTCGTCGCGCTTGAACAGACCCAGACCAAGGCCAACCAGGTCGTCGGCAGCACCACCGCGACCAACCTGGGCACCTCGGGCTGGCGCGATGCGAAAACCACCTCCAAGCGCTACTTCGGTAAGCTGGACTGGAACATCAACGACAGCCATCGTCTCGAATTCACCACCATCGGCGACCTGCCGGAGAGCGACTACGAGTACCGTTCGTACAACTACGGCACCCGCGCCGTGGGTTCGACCGTCACCAACTCGATCCACCAGGAATACGGTCCGGCCCATACCAATGGCGGCAAGCTGAACAGCCTGCGCTATGTCGGCAACATCACCGAAGACCTGACCATCAATGCCCTGTATGGCAAGACCAAGGCCGAGCACATCTACGAGCCGACCGGGTACGACCCGACCATCGCGCAGATGTCGGCCCCGATCGCCAACCGCATTCCCGGCCTGAGCTACGTCAGCGGACAGCGCGTCACCGGCACGATCCCGCTGAGCGGTTCCACCGACGATGTGACCTCGAAGCGACTGGACCTGGAATACAAGGTTGGCAACCACACCCTGCGCGCCGGCCTGGACAACAACAAGGCGGTGTCTGAGGGCGCCGGCGAGGCCTACGCGGGCGGCAGCCTGTGGCAGTACCAGCTCAGCCCGAGCCCGAATCGTCCGATCGCCGTCTCCGGCGGCACCCTGCCGGCGCTGGCGCCGTACGGCGGCTACGCGGCCCAGGGTTACTACGTCCGCAACATCAAGTACTCGACCGTCTCGAACGCCTATGCCGGCCAGGACGCCCAGTACCTGGAAGACCGCTGGCAGGCGACCAAGGACGTCCTGCTGACCGTCGGCCTGCGCCGCGAAGGCTTCTACAACGCGAACCAGGACAACACCAAGTACATCGAGATGAAGAACCAGCTCGCCCCACGCGCCAACGTGTCGTGGGACGTGAACGGCGACGCTTCGCTCAAGGTCTACGGCAGCATCGGCCGCTATACCATCCAGATCCCGACCATGGTCGCACTGCGCGGCGCCAACGGCTCGCTGTACACCTTCCAGTACTACACCTACAACGGCGTGGACGCGAACGGCCTGCCCACCGGCACCACCCAGCTGACCGCGCCGATGTCGAACAACAACGAGTACGGCCAGGCCAAGGATCCGAAAGTGGTCGCCGCCCAGGACATGAAACCGGCCTACCAGGACGAGTTCACCGTCGGCATGGAACGCGCCTGGAACCGCAACCTGAGCTTCGGCGCCAAGTTCACCTACCGCACCCTGAAGTCGACCATCGACGATACCTGCGACGCGCGTCCGTTCGAGGCCTATGCCGAGCGTAACAACATCGATACCTCGAACTGGGCCGGCTTCGGCTGCGCCACCTTCAACCCGGGCCGCGGCAACAAGTTCCTGGTCGACTACGCGGGCAACGGCACCTACACCGACGTCAACCTGTCGGCTGCGGAACTGGGCTTCGACAAGCCGAAGCGCACCTACGCCGCACTCGACTTCTTCGTGGAACGTGCCTACCGCGACGGCTGGTACGCCAAGGCGACCTACACCCTGTCGCGCAGCCGCGGCAATACCGAAGGCCAGACCCTGTCGGACACCGCGGCCGCACAGGGCGACGTGTCGGCCACCCAGACCTGGGACTACCCGGAGCTGATGGTGGGCGCCTACGGCCTGCTGCCGAACGACCGCAAGCACCAGATCAAGGCCTACGGTTTCTACGACGTGACCCCGGAAGTCACCGTCGGCGCCAACCTGCTGCTGTCGTCGGGTCGTCCGCGTTCGTGCTCGGGCGCGAACCCGTACACCCAGTCGCCCGAGTTCGACAACTACAACTACAACTCGGCCTCGCACTACTGCTTCGGCACGACCGGCGAAGAGAACAAGCTGTCCGAACGCGGCACCCTGGGCCGCCTCGGCTGGGAGAAGACGCTGGACCTGAACCTGGTCTACAAGCCACGCTTCCTCGACGGCCTGGCGCTGCGCGCCGATGTCTTCAATGTCCTGAACGACCAGTCGGTCCAGAAGGTCAACGAGGCATACAACAGCGATCTCGTGCGTGTCGCCACCTACGAGATGCCGACCTACTTCACCGCGCCTCGTTCGCTGAAGCTCAGCATCGAGTACAACCGCCGGTTCAAGTAATCGTGTGATCGGGCGCTTGCGGTCCCCTGAGGCCGCAAGCGTGTCGACGCACCAGCCCGGACCGGGCTCCCTGCACCCCGCAAGCTTGCGCCTGCGGGGTGTTTTCGTTGGTGCCTCCCGCCCGTGGATGAGGGGAGGGCATGTCAAGGCGAACGTCAGTGGTGAGCCTGTCGACTACGCGCGTCTGCTTGAAATCTCGCCGGCAGCCCGGTTTTGGCGAGGGCTTCCCATGCCATCGGCCCGGCACTAACGCCAGCGTCAATACGCCAAAAGTTGAAATGTACTGTTTGACCCGCGCAACGAGAATATTTTCTCGCAAAGTGTGCGTTCAACCGCGGCATGAGGCAAAGGGGCAAGGCCGTAGGAATGTTGCGCTGCACTATGTCACATTTGCACCGTTTTATGACCATTGGGCAAAAATGGTGCAGACCAAGTTTCCCAGTTAAAAACACAGTTTTTTCGAGGTTTTACGGTAAAACAATTGGTGCTGTGCACCAAAAGAATACTTTTATGCTCCGTCCGCATATCAATTTGGAAAGTGTTGTAAGTGTGCAAAATGACACACTTATTGTTGACGCCGCAACTTTGCGTATGGTTCTATGTACTAGTTCCGCTGGGAACAACCCAGCTGAACGAGGAATGCATGTTCCTTTCTTGCCCGGTTGGGAGACAAACTTGGCGGGGTCAAGAGCCGTGGCACTCCGGCACAAGGTACGCACAACAGTACCGACGCCGGGAAAACTTTGAGCCTGTAGGTCGAAGGTGCTCCCGTAACAACAACACTTAGGGAATCACATATGTTGCATACAGTGAAACAGAAGTCGAAGGTTGCAGTGATCCGTCGTTCCGCAATTTCGGTCGCGGTCGGCATGTGCTTCATGGGCGCCGCCCTTGCTGCCGAAACCGGCGGTCTGCGTATTAACATCACTGGCGCCGGCGGCAAGCCGGTCGCCGGCGCAACGGTGCGCGTCAGCTCGCCGAGCAGCCTGGTCACCAAGACTGCTGTCACCGAAGCCGACGGTTCGGTCCGTATCGCCGGTCTCGACCCTGCGACCGACTACAAAGTCGAAGTCGTTGCACCTGGCTACTCGAACTTTGCTGCCAATGGCGTGGCAGTTGTTTCCAACCAGAACCCAAGCCTGACCTACTCGGTTGCCGACACGTCGGTTGCCGGCGCTACCAACGCGCAACAGGTCGTCGTGACCGGTTCGCGCCTGGCGCAGGTCGACACCACGTCGGCAACCGTCGGCACCATCCTGAACCTGGGCGTCGTGGAATCGCTGCCGACCGGCCGCAGCTTCCAGAGCTACCTGCAGCTGGTTCCAGGCGTCAAGCCTTCGTCAGGCGGCAACCCGTCGTCGAAATCGGGCGTGAACTACTCGGACATCGGCGGCGCCACCGGCTCCTCGACCGACAACGTTTATATCCTCGACGGCATCGACGTTACCGACCACCAGACCGGTACCTTCGGTTCGAACATCAACTCCGAGATCATCCAGGAACAGCAGATCCTGACCGGCGGCATCCCTGCGGAATATGCGGGCGGTTCGGGCCTGGTCTCGAAAGTGATCACCAAGTCGGGTTCGAACGAATACCACGGTTCGGTCAACTACTACTTCCAGAACGACAGCCTGGTCGCCGACAACAAGCACAACACCGCTTCCGGCTTCTCGACCTACGATGCGGCAGTCACCCTGGGCGGCCCGATCATCAAGGACAATCTGTGGTTCTTCGGCTCGTTCCAGAAAAAAGGCCGTGAGACCGATGTGGTCCAGGCGCAAACCGGCGATTTCATGCGTACCGTCAAGCGCGACGATCGCCTGGGCTTCCTGAAGCTGACCTGGCAGGCAACCGAGAACGACCGCTTGGTGGCGTCGTTCTTCAACGACCCGACCGAGACCGACGGTTCGACCACCCCAACCGTGCTGAACAATCGCGACACGCGTCGTAAGCAGGGTGGTAACAACTACCGCGTCGAGTATTCGCGCGACATGGAGAACCTGCGTGTCAGCGCCTACGCCTTCCGTCACGAAGGCGAGGTTTCGGACTTTGCAGCCAACAAGTCGGCGCTGAACAGCGTTGCCTTCAGCAAGAATCGCGCTACCGCCACGCTGGCCGACCGCACCCTGGGCGGCGCCGGCAGCGACCTGATCACCGAACGTAACCGCGACGAAGTCGGCATCAATGCCGAGTACTTCCTCGAGACCGCGAATGCCGGCACCCACACCTTCAAGGGCGGCTTCCTGGTGTCGAAGAACGAATACTTCGAAGATTCGCTGGTGACCGGCGCCGACAAGGCACGGTATACCTCGATCGCCGCGGCGGACGCCGGCGTGACTTTCGCCGAATACAATACCTCGAGCCTGTGGACTGGTTCGCGTCAGATGAGCGCGGCTGACTATCCGCGTATCACCGCCGGCATCAACGCCAGCTCGGCCGCCGACCGCGCCTATTTCTACAATCTGCTGGATACCGACCGCAACGGCACCATCTCGAATGCCGAGTACAATGCCTACCGCTTCGTCAGCACCGCGGGCAACCCGAACGGCCAGGTCAACCAGTACCGTATTCGCGAAGTGCAGGCTGCACCGTACAGCGTGGAAGCCACCGGCAAGGCCGCCTATATCCAGGACACCTGGACCAAGGACCGCCTGACCGTCGGCGCCGGCGTGCGCGCGGAAGAATGGGTCCACAAGGATTCCAAAGGCAACCAGTCCGCGAAATTCAAGTGGAAACTGGCGCCGCGCCTGAACGTCGTGTATGACCCGACCGGCGACGGCCGCAGCAAGATCTGGGGCTTCCTGGGCCGTTACTACGACCCGGTCCGCACGAATATGTCGGACTTCGCGGGTAACCTGACCGGCCCGGTCCTGAGCGAGGAAGTGTTCCTGGGCGATCGCTGGGTGAACTTCCGTACCCGCGGCGGCGAAAAGCAGCCTGACGCCGTGTTCTCGCCGTCGACCAAGACGCCGTTCACCGACGAGTTCATGCTCGGCTACGCAACCAACCTGGGCCGCGATTACACCGTGTCGGTCGCTTACACCAAGCGCCAGACCCGCGACATCATCGAGGACTACGACCTGGCCGTGTATTCGGACCCGAGCGCAAAACCAGGTGCGGACGTCGGTGTCGCCGCTCCGGGCACCCCGTTCTACCTGCCATACTCGTACTTCGGCTACTCGTCGGCGCCGAACTCGAACTACGTGCTGGGTACGCTGAAAGGCGGCAAGCGCGACTACCAGGGCGTCGAAGTCAGCCTGACCAAAGCCAAGCGCGACAACTGGCAAGGTTCGGCGTCGTACACCTGGAACGAAGCGAAAGGCAACACCAACTCGGATAGTAACGCCGACGTGCAGGGCGACTTCCTGTTCCTGGATCCGCGCGCCCCGAACGTCTACGGCCCGCAGCCTGGCAACATCAAGCACCAGTTCAAGGCCTATGGTACCTACTTCTTCAACAACGGTATCGAGCTGGCAGGCGTGTATAACTGGAATAGCGGCGCGGTGTACAGCCGCACCGCCCTGAACTCCGGTCGTAACCTGCCGGAAGTGGTGGACCTGCCGTACAACGTCGGTGGCTCGATCGATACCTGGGTGAAACCGGGCGCCGTCGGCAGCCAGACCGCTCCGTCGTACTACACCTTCGACGTTCGTCTGAAATACACCTACAAGCTGTCCGGTTCGCAGAAAGTCGAGTTCTTCTTCGACATCTTCAACATCCTGGACAAGCAGTCGGCGACTGCCGCGCAGAACTTGGTGGCCGGCAACGGCGTGTACAAGTTCGGCGAGGCGATCTCGTGGAACGAACCACGCCGCCTGTACGTCGGCGCACGCTACTCGTTCTAATAGACGAGTTGACAATGAAACCGGCCCCGAAAGGGGCCGGTTTTTTTCGTCTGCGCTTTCTTCGCGGCTTCGTCCGCGATTTCTTGTGCCTGTCCGGCTACATCCCGCCCCACACGCCGCCCAGCAGCGCCAGCGCCGCCAGCGCCGCGGTCTCGGTGCGCAGCACGCGCGGCCCGATCGACAGCATCAGGGCGCCCGCCGCCACCGCCGCGTCTTCCTCTTCATGGGTGAAGCCGCCCTCCGGCCCCACCATCAGGGTCAGCCCCTGCGGTCCCGATGCCTGCGCCCACTGCGCCAGCGAACCCTGCGCACGCGGACTGAGCAGGATGCGCGGGGAGGGCGCCGCGCCAGGCTGGGCCAGCCAGCGCCGGTAGTCCGCCACCGGGTTCAACTGCGCCAGCCGGTTGCGCCCACACTGCTCGGAGGCCGCCTCGATCACGCCCTGCCAGTGCGCATGGCGCTTCTCGGCCCGGTCGCCCGACAGGCGCACCACGCTGCGCTGCGCCGCCAGCGGCTGCACCGCCGCCACGCCCAGTTCGACCGCCTTTTCGATGATCCAGTCCATCTTGCTGCCTTCGGGCAGGCCCTGGGCCAGGGTGACCGCGTAGGGCAATTCCACCTCGACGTCCTCGAAAGCGCCGATGTGCGCGCTCGCGGTCTTCTTGCCGATGTCCGCCAGCGTGGCCGCGTACTGGCCGCCGCGCCCGTCGAACAGGGTCAGCGCGGCGCCCGGTTGCAGGCGCAGCACGTGCAGGTGGTGGGCGACCTCTGCCGGCAGGGCAATGGTCAGGCCGGTCGATAAAGGGGGCGGGCAGTAGAAACGTGGCATGGCGCGAAAGCGGTGCGAAAGACGCACATTGTAGTGCGTCACTGCTCCGCGGAACAGCAAATTGGTCCAGCCAATGTTAATTCAAAAAAATGCTTCAGTCATAAAACGTTTCATTTTAGACACACCTGTATTTATGTATTGACAGCAATCAACACCAAATGTTTCCATGTACTTACGCGTCCAACCATAGCCGCTTGCTCACAAGGCGATGGACGCGTAGAGGGAATGGGTTGCCGGACACCGTTACCCGGGGCCGGTCTGTTCGTGTTGTTCAATAAGTCGGATTATAAAAATGATGAAAGAAAAAGCCTTATCGCGTGCTGTCCGTATGTCCCTGCTGGTGGCCGGCCTCGGCGCCATCGCCCAGCCGGTCCTGGCCCAGGAAAAGACAGCCGTCGTCGAAGTGACCGGTACCCGCATCACCTCGCCCGGCATTACCTCCAACAGCCCGATCTCCTCGATCACCGCAGCGGAAATCCAGTCGACCCAGCCGATCGCGGTCGAAGAATTCTTCAAGAACCTGCCGGCGGCCGCACCGTCCATCGGCCAGGGCACGAATAACGGCAGCGGCGGCGCCGCCACCATCGACCTGCGCGGCCTCGGCTCGAACCGCTCGCTGGTGCTGATCAACGGCCGCCGCCTGGTGCCCTACAGCCTGGACGGCACCGTCGACACCAACTCGATCCCGCTGGCCCTGCTGAACCGGGTCGACCTGGTCACCGGCGGCGCCTCGGTCGTGTACGGCGCCGACGCGGTGGCCGGCGTGGCCAACTTCACGCTCAAGCGCAACTTCACCGGCGTCGATATCAGCAGCACCTACGGCGCCACCGCCGACGAAAAGGACACCAAGCGCCGCCGCGTCGATCTGACCATGGGCGCCAACCTGGAAGACGGCCGCGGCAATGTGGTCCTGAGTATTGGCAAGACCAAGACCGATCCGCTGACCCAGGGCGAGCGCGACTTCGGCATCACCAGCCTGAACTCGGTCAGCGGTCTGCCGTCCGGCTCGGCCACCACCGTGCCTTCGGGCTTCTCGGTGCCGGTCGGCCCAGGCGGCACCAGCACCCTGGCCGGCAACTGGCAGATCAACCCGACCACCGGCGCTCTGGTGCAACCGGCCGTGGCCTACAACACCAACCCGCCGAACTACTATGCAACCGGCCTCGAGCGCACCCAGGCGACCGCGCTCGGCAACTACAAGATCAGCGACAACTTCGAGCTGTACACCGAACTGTTCTTCACCGACAGCACGGTGGCATCGGCGCTGGCCGAGACCGGCACCTTCGCCAACACCTTCAATGTGCCGATCGGTAACCCGTACATCCCTGCGGCCGCGCGCCAGCAGATCTGCGACCGCCGCGGCATCCCAGCGTCCGCTTGCGTGGCCGGCAATGCGACGCTGGTGCCGATGACGGTCAATCGCCGCTTCACCGAACTCGGACCGCGCTATAACAACTTCGACAACAAGACCCTGCAGTACAACATCGGCCTGAAGGGCGACCTGGCAGGCGACTGGACCTACGACACCTACTACAGCCGCGGCACCGCCGAGCAGATCCAGACCCGCCAGAATTGGGGGTCGCTCGCCAAGGTCGGTCAGGCCTTGAACGCCCTGACCACTACCGCCTGCGTCAATCCGGCCAACGGCTGCGTGCCGCTGAACGTGTTCGGCGCCGCCGGCTCGATCACGCCGCAGCAGGCAGCCTTCATCAACCAGAGCGCCGTGCTGCGCCAGAAAGTCGAGCAGGACGTGTTCCTGGCCTCGATCAACGGCAACCTGGGCGAGACCTTCCGCAGTCCTTGGGCCGAAGATCCGATCGCGCTGTCGCTGCTGGGCGAGCGCCGCAAGGTCACCGCCGGCACCCAGTCCGACGCGGCCTCGCAGATCCAGGGCGAAGTGCTGGGCACCGGCGCGCCGACGCCTGACCGTAGCGGCAGCTTCACGCTGGAAGAATACGCCTACGAGATGTTCATTCCGCTGGTGAAGAACAAGCCCTTCATCCAGTCCCTGAACATGGAGCTGGGCTATCGCACGACTTCCTTCGAAACCGCCGGCAAGAGCACCGACTATGGCAGCTGGAAGTTCGGCGGCGAATGGGCGCCGGTCAAGATGCTCCGCCTGCGCGGCATGGTGCAGAAGGCGACCCGCGCGCCGAACGTGAACGAGCTGTTCGCGCCGGCCGTTACCAGCCTGTCGAATCTGGCAACCGACCCTTGCCAGGGCGCCAACATCAACCGGGCCCAGGCGAATACCGCTGGCACGCTGTCGAACCTGTGCCGCCTGACCGGCGTGCCGCTCAGCGAGATCGGCAGCCTGCCGGTCCCGTCCTCGGGCCAGATCAATACCCTGGTCGGCGGCAACACCGCGCTCGGACCGGAATCGGCCAAGACCCGCACCTTCGGCTTCGTGATCGAACCGTTGCCGCGCCTGGCCATCGCGGTCGACTACTACAAGATCGCCATCACGGATGCCGTCTCGCGTCCGTCCAGCGCCGACGTGATCGACCGCTGCTACAGCACGGCCTTCAATCCTGGCCTGGTGATGAACGAGGCTTGCGCGGTGATCGGCCGTAACCCGCTGAACGGCACCTTCAACGGCGTCGATTCGAAGGGCGTGGCGCGTCCACAGTCGAACCTGGGCCGCTTCAGCACCACCGGCGTCGACCTGAGCGTGAACTACCGCGTCAACTTCAGCCAGCTCGGCATGGATGCGCGCTACGGCAGCCTGGACCTGGGCCTGGGTGCGAACTTCGTCAACGAGTGGGAATACCAGGCAACCCCGAACGCGGTCAACCGCAATTGCCTGGGCTTCTACAGCGTGGCCTGTACCGAGATCAACGGCACCATCAACTACAAGCGCAAGTTCAATCAGCGCACCACCTGGAACATGGGCGCCTGGTCGGTCGGCTACAACTGGCGCTACACCAGCGCGCTGGTGGAAGAGCCGGGCGGCGCGACCTTCCTGCCGGCATTCTCGAGCATCCCTTCGTATAACTACGTGGACCTGACCGCCAGCTGGAACGTGCTGAAGAACGTGCGCCTGACCGCGTCGGTGACCAACCTGACCGACAAGAAGCCGCCGATCGTTGGCGGCACCATCGGCAGCACCGGCACCAACAGCGGCAACACCTTCCCGCAGTACTACGATGCGATCGGCCGCTATGTGACCTTCGGCGCCTCGGTCAAGTTCTGATGTCCTGAGTTTCACGCTGTATGTTCTGCCCGGCGCGCAAGCGCCGGGTTTTTTTTCGCCCAAATCCCGTTATGTTCTTATATAGAGGGCTGACGGTTTCAGCCCCGGCCGGACGGCTCTGGTAAAATAACGGGCTACGGCCAGCAGCATCGCCACCGCTTTCCAATCATCGACTCTCCGTCACCCATGAAATCTACCCAAACCACCACCCTGATGGCCAACGCGATCCGCGCGCTGGCGATGGACGCCGTCCAGAAGGCGAATTCCGGCCACCCTGGCATGCCGATGGGCATGGCCGAGATCGGCGTCGCGCTGTGGGACAAGCACTATCGCCACAACCCGGCCAATCCGGGCTGGTTCAACCGCGACCGCTTCCTGCTGTCGAACGGCCACGGTTCGATGCTGCACTACGCGATGCTGCACCTGGCCGGCTACGACCTCTCCATGGACGACCTGCGCGACTTCCGCCAGCTGCACTCGAAGACCGCCGGCCACCCGGAAGTCGGCATCACCCCGGGCGTGGAAACCACCACCGGCCCGCTGGGCCAGGGCATCGCCAACTCGGTCGGCATGGCGCTGTCGGAGTGGCTGCTGGGCTATGAATTCAACCGTCCGGGCTACGACGTGGTGGATCACTACACCTACGCCTTCCTGGGCGACGGCTGCCTGATGGAAGGCATCTCGCACGAAGTGGCGTCGCTGGCCGGCACCCTGCGCCTGAACAAGCTGATCTGGCTGTACGACGACAACGGCATCTCGATCGACGGCCGCGTCGAAGGCTGGTTTACCGACGACACCCGCAAGCGCTTCGAAGCCTACGGCTGGAACGTCATCGGCCAGATCGACGGCCACAATGTCGCCACGATTTCGGAAGCGATCGAACAGGCCAAGAAGTCGGACCGTCCAACCCTGATCTGCTGCAAGACCATCATCGGCAAGGGCGCCCCGAACCTGGAAGGCGGAGATAAAGTCCACGGCGCTCCGCTGGGCGACAAGGAAATCGCGGCCGTGCGCCAGCACCTGCTGTGGGACCCGATCCCGTTCGACATCCCGGGCGAGATCTACGAAGCCTGGGACGCGAAGGAACGCGGCGCCGCCTTCGAAGCCGAGTGGAACGCGAAATTCGCCGAATACCGCGGCGCCCACCCCGAGCTGGCCGCCGAGTTCGAACGCCGCATGAAGGGCGAGCTGCCGGGCAATTTCCAGCAAGTGCTGGACGCCGCCATCGCTTCCTGCGTCGAGAAGAAGGAAACCATCGCCACCCGCAAGGCGTCGCAGAACGCGATCCAGGCCCTGGCTCCGGCGCTGCCGGAATTCCTGGGCGGCTCGGCCGACCTGACCGGCTCGAACCTGACCAACTGGAAGGAATCGGTCGCGGTGCGTTCGGGCATTCCGGGCAACCACATCAACTACGGCGTGCGCGAATTCGGCATGGCCGCGATCCAGAACGGCGTGGCCCTGCACGGCGGTTTCATTCCCTTCGGCGCGACCTTCCTGACCTTCTCGGACTACAGCCGCAATGCCCTGCGCATGGCCGCGCTGATGAAGATCCGCTCGCTGTTCGTGTTCACCCACGACTCGATCGGCCTGGGCGAAGACGGCCCGACCCACCAGTCGATCGAGCACGTCTCGTCGCTGCGCCTGATCCCGAACCTGGACAACTGGCGTCCGTGCGACACCGTCGAATCGGCCGTGGCATGGGGCGCGGCGGTGCAGCGCAAGGATGGCCCGTCGACCCTGATTTTCTCGCGCCAGAACCTGCCGTACATGGAACGCGAGGCCGCCACGGTGTCTAACGTTGCGAAGGGCGGCTACGTGCTGCGCGACGCGCCTGAGGCCAAAGTGATCCTGATCGCCACCGGTTCGGAAGTCGAACTCGCCATGAAAGCCGCCGATGCGCTGGCAGGCGAGGGTGTCCCGGCACGTGTCGTCTCGATGCCGTCGACCGACGTGTTCGAGCGCCAGAGCGCGGAATACAAGGCGAGCGTGCTGACCCGTGGTGTGCCGCGCGTCGCCATCGAAGCCGGCGTGACCGACTTCTGGTACAAGTACGTGGGCCTGGAAGGCGCCGTGGTCGGCATCGACACCTTCGGCGAATCGGCGCCGGCGCCGGTGCTGTTCAAGCACTTCGGCTTCACCGTCGAGAACGTCGTGGCCAAGGCCAAGGGCGTGATCGGCGCGTAAGTTTCATCACGGGCTGCTTCGACGAGGCGGCCCGTTTCGTATGCGTGATAATAAAAGTTTCTTTCTAATCAGGAGCAAAGCATGACGATCAAAGTTGCAATCAACGGTTATGGCCGCATCGGCCGCAACATCCTGCGCGCCTTCTACGAAGGCGGCAAGAAGCAAGACATCCAGATCGTGGCGATCAACGACCTCGGCAACGCCGAATCGAACGCCCACCTGACCCGCTACGACACCGCGCATGGCAAGTTCCCGGGCACCGTCTCGGTCGAGGGCGACAACATGATCGTCAACGGCGACAAGATCCGCGTGTTCGCGCAGCGCAACCCGGCCGAGATCCCATGGGGCGAGCTCGGCGTCGATGTCGTCCTCGAATGCACCGGCTTCTTCACCACCAAGGAAAAGGCCTCGGCCCACCTGAAGGGCGGCGCCAAGAAGGTCATCATCTCGGCCCCGGGCGGCAAGGACGTCGACGCGACCATCGTGTTCGGGGTTAACCAGGACGTGCTCAAGAGCTCGGATACTGTCATTTCGAACGCATCCTGCACCACCAACTGCCTGGCCCCGCTGGTCAAGCCGCTGAACGAAGCCATCGGCCTGGAAACCGGCCTGATGACCACCGTGCACGCCTACACCAACGACCAGGTGCTGACCGACGTGATGCACGAAGACCTGCGCCGCGCCCGTTCGGCCACCCAGTCGATGATCCCGACCAAGACCGGCGCCGCCGCCGCGGTCGGCCTGGTGCTGCCGGAACTGAACGGCAAGCTGGACGGCTTCGCGATCCGCGTGCCGACCATCAACGTGTCGATCGTGGATCTCTCCTTCATCGCCAAGCGCGACACCACCGTCGATGAAGTCAACCAGATCATGAAGGCCGCGTCGGAAGGCGCCCTGAAGGGCATCCTGACCTACAACACCGACCCGCTGGTCTCGGTCGACTTCAACCACAACCCGGCATCGTCGAACTTCGACGCGACGCTGACCAAGGTCTCGGGCCGCCTGGTGAAGGTGTCGTCGTGGTACGACAACGAGTGGGGCTTCTCGAACCGCATGCTGGACACCACCGTGGCGCTGATGAACGCGAAGTAATTCGCTGCACACCGACAGAAAACCCGGCGTTTGCGCGCCGGGTTTTTTTTCGCCATGCGGCTGATGTTATTTGTCGTGGCTGCCGGGGGTGAGGATTTCGAAGCCGTGCGCGGTCACCGCGATCATGTGCTCCCACTGGGCCGACAGCGATTTGTCGGCCGTCACCACGGTCCAGCCGTCGTCCAGTTGATCGACGTCCGGCCCGCCCAGGTTGATCATCGGCTCCACCGTGAAGGTCATGCCTTCCTTGAGCAGCAGCCCGGTGTTCGGGCGGCCGTAGTGCAGCACCTGCGGATCCTCGTGATAGACGCGGCCGATGCCGTGGCCGCAGTAGTCGCGCACCACCGAATAGCCGGCGCTTTCCGCCAGTTTCTGGATCGCGTGGCCGACGTCGCCCAGGCGCGCGCCCGGCTTCACCACGCGGATGCCGGCCATCATGGCCTTGTACGTCGTCTCGACCAGCTTCTTCGCTTCGGGCGAGGGCGTGCCGGCGTAGTACATGCGGCTGGTGTCGCCGTGCCAGCCATCCTTGATCACGGTAACGTCGATGTTGACGATGTCGCCGTCCTTCAGCACGTCCTGCTCGCTCGGGATGCCGTGGCAGACCACGCCGTTGATCGAGGTGCACAGGGTCTTCGGGAAGCCGTGGTAGCCGACGTTGGCCGGCGTCGCCTTCTGCACCTTGCGGATGAATTCGTTGCAGCGGCGGTCGAGTTCCTCGGTGCTGACGCCCGGGACCACGTATTCGCCGATCATCTCCAGCACGTCGGAGGCCAGGCGGCCCGCGATGCGCATCTTGTCGATGTCCTTCTGATTCTTGAGTTTGATTGCCATGCCTGTCCGTTCTGGATTGCCGCGCGCGGAAAAACGCGCAAAGCGAGATGATACCCTTCCGGCCCGCAGAAAAGAAAAAGCCCACCCGCAAAAGCAGGTGGGCCGGGCGCACGACCAGGACGGCGTGATCAGAAGGCCTGGTTGTAGCGCATGTAGATAAAGCGGTCGATCGGCAGGTCCGGGTTGACGGCCGAGGCCGAGGACGGTCCGCCGTTGTTGCCCGAGGCGCTGTAGTTGATCAGCGGCTTCTTGTCGAAGATGTTGTTGGCGCCGACCAGCAGCTTGGCGTTCCACGGCAGCGCGTAGCCGACCGACAGGTCGCCGAACCACATCTCCTTGGCGCGGGTATAGCCGGTGCCCCAGTAGGTCTTCACGGTCGGATTCGAGCACTCGACCGCCGGCGCCACGGTCCAGCAGCGGTTCTTCTGGCTGCTGAAGAAGCGCGTGATGAAGGTGGCGCTCCAGTTGCCCTGGGTCCAGTCCAGGGTCAGGTTCGACTTCACGCGGAAGTAGTTCCACTGGCCGGCATACTCGATCCAGTCCGCGGTCGGGGTCGCCTTTTCCTTGAAGGAATCGAGGTAGGAGGTTTCGCTGCGCACGCTGAACTGGCCGAAGCGGGTGCGCGGCAGGCGGTAGGACACGGCGACATCCAGGCCCTCGGTCTCGGTCAGGCCGCGGTTGGCGTTGCCGATCGCCAGGTTGACGATCTGGCCCGTCACCGGATTACGCTGGATCAGGTCGCAGAACGAGTCGACGGCGTTGATGTAGCACTCGCGCACGGTGTCGGTCGCGTTGATCGCCGCGATGCGGTTGGCGATGCGGATGTTGTACCAGTCGACCGACAGCGACAGGCCCGGCACCTGCGACGGGCTGATCACGAAGCCGAGGGTGCGGGTGGTCGCGGTTTCCGGCTGCAGCGCCAGGTTGCCGGCGCCGGTGATGAACGGGGTCGGGGTCTGGCCGCCGCCCGAGCCGACGAAGTCGCCAGCCTGGTTGCGCTGGCGGAAGCCGGCCGGCACGCCGAGCGAGGCGCAGCGCGCGGCCACGGCCGGGTTCACGCGCGCTTCGCCGAACTGGCTGTCGCAGGCGTCGAGGTAGCTGGCGAAGGTCTGCGAGCCGCCGCCGAAGGTGTCGCCCAGGGTCGGGGCGCGGAAGCCCTCGGCCCAGGTGCCGCGGATCAGGGCGTCGCGGATCGGCTTCCACATCACGCTGGCCTTGCTGTTGGTGGTCGAGCCAAAGTTCGAATAGTCCGAGTAGCGCGAGGCCAGGTTGATGCCCAGCGAATCGACCAGCGGGAGCGACTTGAGCAGCGGGACATTGGCTTCCAGGTAGGCTTCGCGCACGGTGTAGCGGCCGAAGGTGGCGTTGCCCGCCAGGCTGCTCGAGAAGCCGGACTGTTCGAACTGGCCCGGCAGGTCGTTGCCGCGCACCTCGCGGTATTCGAGGCCCCCGGCAATGCCGACCGCGCCGGCCGGCAGGCTGAACAGTTCGCCGGAGAGGTCGGCGGTAGCGCTGTTGACGGTCGAGGCGTAGGTGGCCTGGGCCAGCGACATCACGTATTCCAGCGCTTGCGGGGTGCTGGCCGAAGGGCCGCCCAGGATGTTCCAGGGCACGCACTGGGCCAGCGGAATCGGGGCGGCGGCGGTGCCGCACTGGACCTGGCCCTGGGCGTTCAGGAAGGAGGGGCCGAGGGCGCGCTTCAGGTTGACCAGGTTGAGGTCGCCGCGGCCGGTGACGGTGCCGTCGATCTTGCTGTGGTTGTAGCCGACGCTCCAGTTCCACGGCAGGTTGCGCAGGTTGAACTCGCCTTCGATCGCGGCGTCGATGTGCAGGGTGCGGTTGTCGTTGTCGGTCGAGCGCGGCACTTCGATGGTGCGGCGGCTGAAGTAGAGGTCCTGCGGCGTGCCGGGGTTGCCGGTCGAGAAGCTGCCGTAGGGGTTGTAGTAGCTGTTGCGGTCGATGTAGACCGGATAGGTCGACTGCGACAGGCTGTTCAGCGGGTAGCCGGCGATCTGGCGCGAGGACTTGCGGTCGGCGTACATCGCGGTGGTCCGGAAGCGCATGTCGGCCGGCAGCGCGATCTCGCCCTTGACGAAGATCGAGGTCAGCTTGGTCGGCGACTGGAACATCATCTGCGAGGTCGAGTTGAACAGGTCGTCCGTCACGGTGCCGGCGTAGCGGTGGTAGTTGGCCGGGTTGCGCGAATCGGCGCCGGTGCCGTCGCCGGTGGGGCCGCCGGTATGGTTCAGGATCTGGTCGAAGCCGCCGGCCAGGGCGCCGCCGGTACGCGGATCGACCGGCTGGATCCGGCCCCAGGGGCCGCCGCCGAAGCCGCTGGTCGGGTGCAGCGGGCCGTAGGGGGTGGCGGTGACGTCGCGGTCGCGCGCCCACACGGCGCCCTGTTCGCTGTAGGTCAGGCCGAACACCAGCGAAGCCTTTTCGCCGCCGGCGCCATAGGTGAGCGAGTAATCCTTGGTGGTGCCGTCGTGCTTGTCGTTCTGGCCGACGTAGGCGCTGGCCTGGCCGCCTTCCACGTTCTTCCGGAGGATGATGTTGATCACGCCGGCGATCGCGTCCGAGCCGTAGATCGAGGAGGCGCCGTCCTTGAGCACCTCGATGCGCTCGATCAGGGCCGAGGGCACGGTCGACAGGTCGGTGTAGCCGTTGATGCTCGCAGTCCAGCGCTTGCCGTCGACCAGCACCAGCAGGCGCTGGGTGCCGAGGTAGCGCATGTTGACGAACTGGCCGCCCTGTTCGCGGCTGGCGCCGAGCACGTTGCCGCGGCTGAGGGCCGGCGCGCCGGACGAGGTCAGGTTGTTGATGATGTCGCCGACGGTGACGAGACCGCTTTTCTGGATCTGCTCCTGGCTGACCACCTGGACCGGCTGGGCGGTCTCGATGTCGACCTGGCGGATGCGCGAACCGGTGACTTCGACGCGCTGCAGGCTGGTTTCCTGCGCCAGCACGGTCATCGAGTGCAGCGCGATGGCGACTGCGAGGGCGATCTTGGTACGTTGTTGCATGTGTTCTCCATCGTTGGCCCCTGGTTTGGGGCTTGGGTTTTAGAGGTACAACATGTGCATGCGTACGCTGCCTTGTGAGCAGTGTCCGCCGTCAACACCGTACATATAGGATCATTCCACGTGAAATTGTGTCAATAATGTGACGAGAATTTTCATAAAAAAACAACTTTGTGAACGGAATTCACTCGTAAATACCACAGTATTTACAATGTTGTTATTTGTTTATGACCCCAGGCAGGCTTGCCACAGCCGGCGCACCTGTTCCGGATGCGCGCCCAGCAGCTCGGGATCGACGCGCGCCTTTTCCTGTCCCTGCAGGCGCACCTGGTGCTGCAGGCGCCGCATCAGGCGGTAGGCTTCAGCCACCTTGCGTCCGAGTTCCTGGTCGATCAAGCCCAGCTCCCCGACCTGGCGCAGCAGGGCGATGTTGCCGATGTTGACGGTCAGCTGCGGATAGCTCGCCGCATGGCGCAGCACCAGGTACTGGACGATGAACTCGATGTCGATCATCCCGCCCTCGTCCTGTTTCAGGTCGAACAGGCCGTCGCGGCTGGGATTGGCGTCGCGCATGCGGCGGCGCATGGCGCGGATCTCGTCCTTCAATTCCTGCTCGCGGCTGCTGCGGTCCTTGCGCAGCACGCGCTCGCGGATCGCCTCGAAGCGTGCGCCGATGGCGGCGTCGCCGGCGCAGAAGCGGGCCCGGGTCAGGGCCTGGTGCTCCCACACCCAGGCCGAAGCGTCCTGGTAGCGTTCAAAAGCTCCTATCGAACTGACCAGCATGCCGCTGGCCCCGTCCGGACGCAGGGCGGTGTCGACGTCGAACAGGATGCCGGCCGCCGTGTGCGCGGTGTTCCAGGTGATGAAGCGCTGCGCCAGCTTGGCGTAGTTGGAAGGGGCGCTGTCGTCCTCGTCGTCGAACAGGAAGATTACGTCGAGGTCCGACACATAGCCCAGTTCCTTGCCGCCCAGTTTGCCGTAGGCGATGACGGCGAAGCGCGGTTCCTCGACGTGGCGGGTGGCCACCGTGCGCCAGGCGTGGCGGACAGTGGCGCCGACGATGGTGTCGGCCAGCAGCGACAGGTGGTCGGCCAGGCGCTCGACCGACAGCTCGCCGGCCAGGTCCAGCGCCAGCAGGCGGAACAGCTGGGCGTGGTGGGTCTCGCGCAGGATGTCGAGCTGGCGCTCGGTGTCGCCCGCCGCCTCGAACAATTGCGCATCCAGGGTGGCGGCGAGCTGCCCCATGTCTTCGGCGCCGGCGTTGCGGTCGTCCAGCAATTCGTCGAGCAGGATCGGGTGCTGGGACAGGTAAGTCGCGGCCCAGCCGCTGGCGTTGATCATGCGGATCACGCGCTCGAGCGTGTGCGGGTATTCGGTGAGCAGCGACAGGTAGGCCGAGCGGCGCGCGATGGCTTCGAAGAAGTCGAGCAGGCGGCCGAGCGTGGCCGCATGGCTGCCGATGCCGGCTTCACGCACCACGCCGGCGATGCGCAGCAGGGCGGCGTCGGCCAGCGCCAGCAGGCGGGCGCGGCTGGCCTCGGGCAGGTTCAGCAGGCGCGGGCCCTGCAGGGTGGCGACCAGGCGCGCGGCCGCGCCATCCGGGTCGTCGTAGCCGAGCTCGGCCAGGCGGGCGGCGATCGCCGCGCGGTTCTCGGGATCGTCGGCCAGCAGGGCCACGTCCGGGTCCGGGTTTTCGGTCTTGTCGGCGAAGATGGCGTCGAACTGGGCGGCGACGTAGGCGCGCTCTTCCTCGAGGCGGGCGAGCAGGGCTGCGACGTCCGGCATGCCCATCATCTCGGCCACCAGGCGGCGGTCTTCCTCGCTGGCCGGCAGGGTGTGGGTCTGGGCGTCTTCCAGGTATTGCAGGCGGTGCTCGAGGTTGCGCAGGAAGGTGTAGGCCTCCAGCAGGCGTTCGACCGTTTCGGGCATGAGCAGTTCGCGCTCCCCTAGCAGGCGCAGAGTGGCGCGGGTGGAACGTTCGCGCAGGGCCGGGTCGCGCCCGCCGCGGATCAGCTGGAATACCTGGGCCAGGAACTCGATCTCGCGGATGCCGCCGCGGCCCAGCTTGACGTTGTGGCTGCGCTCGGGGTGCAGGCGCTCCTGGCGCTTCACTTCGGCGCGGATCTGGGCGTGCATATTGCGGATCGCGTCGATCACGCCGAAGTCGAGGTAGCGGCGGAACACGAAGGGGCGCACGATCGCGTCCAGCGCCGCGATGTCCTCGGGCGTGCCGGTGACCGCGCGCGCCTTGACCCAGGCATAACGCTCCCATTCGCGGCCCTGCACAATGAGGTATTCCTCGACCATGGCGAGGCTGGCCGCGAGCGGGCCCGAGTTGCCGTTGGGCCGCAGCGCCATGTCGACGCGGAAGGTGAAGCCATCCTCGATGATCTCGGACAGCGCCGCGTTCAGGCGCCGGCCGAGGCGGATGAAGAATTCGTGGTTCGAGAGCTGGCGCTGGCCGGGCCCGGCGGCGGTTTCGCCATCCTCGGGGTAGACGAAGATCAGGTCGATGTCGGAAGAGACGTTGAGTTCGCCGCCGCCGCCCTTGCCCATGGACAGCACCATGAGTTGCTGGGGCCGGCCGGATTCCTCGCCCATCGGCATGCCGTGGGCCTGCACCAGTTCCTCGGCGAGGGCGGCCAGGTGGGTCTGGATGGCGAAGTCGGCGAAGCGGGTCATGGCGGTGACGACCTCGTCCAGGTCGGCCTTGCCCTCGAGGTCGCGCCGGATGATGGCGCAGACCAGCAGGTTGCGCAGGCGCCGCATGGCGCGCGGCAGGGGCAGGCCGGCGTCCAGCTCGCGCGCCAAGGCTGCGCCAAGGTCGGCCTCGGCCAGCGATAATCGGGCCAGGTCGTCGAGCAGGGCGGTGCGGCCTGGATCGGCATCGAGCCAGCGCTGCAGGAAACGGGAGGTGCGTTGGGCGGGATGCGCAACCGGCGCGGCTGGGGGCATGGGCTGTCCTTGTGTGTTTTTGCCGTCCGGCAGGCATCGTGCGGTAGAATTGCCCGCCGTGCTGCGCCGGTCGGCACGATGGTAAGGTAGACGCCGCGCCCTAGGCAAGTGGCCTGTTATTAGAGAAAAATTATTTACGGCGAGCCTTTTTGAGCACCTTGATGGACAACCCGGACCCGCAGGCCGCATGCGAGCACCTGCCGCTCGCCGTCAGGTGGCAGCGGCTGCGCGCCGCCTATCGCTATGCGAACCTGGCCTCGCACCACGTCCTCGGCTTCACCATCAAGCTGGTGCTGTTCATCTACTTCGCGCTGGCCGTGCTGTTCCTGGTGCTGCGCTACGCCGTGCTGCCGAACATCGGCCTGTACAAAAGCGACATCGAAAGCGCGGCCGGGCGCGCGCTCGGCAACCGGGTCACGATCGGCCGGCTGGCCGCGTCCTGGCAGGGCATCCACCCGAAACTGTTCCTGGGCGAGGTGCGCCTGATCGACCCCGCGGGACGCCAGTTGCTGGCGCTGCCGTCGGTGTCGGCGACCCTGTCGTGGTGGAGCCTGGCCGCCTTCGAGCCGCGCCTGCAGGCGCTCGAGATCCGCCGGCCCCAGCTCGACGTCCGGCGCGGCAAGGACGGCGTGTTCACGGTGGCCGGCGTGCGCCTCGACCCGAACAAGAAGGACGAGGGCGGCGGCGCCGACTGGCTGCTGCGCCAGCGCGAGATCGTGGTGCGCGAGGGCCGCGTCGACTGGACCGACGAGCTGCGCGGCGCGCCCACCCTGGTCCTGAGCGACGTCACCATGGCCCTGATGAACCGCTTCGCCGGCGGCCACCGCTTCGCGCTGCGCGCCACCCCGCCGCGCGCCTACAGCCGCCCGATCGACGTGCGCGCCCAGTTCCGCCACCGCTTCGGGGCGCGCCCCTCCGACGTCACGCGCTGGAAGGGCGAGCTGTACGCCGACCTGCGCGACGCCGACCTGACCGCATGGCGGCGCCACATCGACATGCCCTTCGAACTGGCGCGCGGCCGCGGCTCGCTGCGCGCCTGGCTGAACGTCGACCACGCGCGCGTGGCCGGCTTCACCGCCGACCTGGCCCTGGCCGACGTCAACGCCCGGCTCGACCCCGCGCTGGCGCCGCTGTCCCTGGCGCGCCTGAGCGGCCGGCTGGCGGCGCGCGAGGAACTGCTGCCGGGCGGCGACGGCGGCAAGCCGACCTTCGGCGCCCACGGCCATGACATCACCCTGAGCGACTTTTCGATCACGACGACCGACGGCAAGGCGCTGCCTCCGGCCACCCTCGAGCAGCGCTGGCGCCCGGCCCAGGGCGGCAAGCCGGAGCACGGCGAACTGCACGCGCGCCAGCTCGACGTCGGCGCGCTGGCCGCGCTCGCCACCTACCTGCCGCTGCCGCCGCAGCAGCGCCAGCTGCTGCAGGACTATGCGCCGCGCGGCGTGCTGCGCGACCTCGCCGCCGAATGGACCGGCCGCTATCCGGCGCTGCGCGGCTTCCGGGTGCGCGGCGACGTCGCCGCCCTCGCTGTGAAGGCGCAGCCGGCGCGCCCGGCGCAGGCGGCAGGCCTTGGGGCGCCCGCGCTGCCGGCGCGGCCGGCCACGCCCGGCTTCCAGAACCTCAGCGGCAGCATCGACGCCACCGAGCGCGGCGGCAGCGTGACGGTCGATTCGACCGCCCTGGTGCTCGACATGCCGGCCTGGTTCGCACAAGGCGCGATGCCGCTCGACCGCCTCGAGATGAAGGCGCGCTGGACCTACGACCCGGGACGCCAGCTGCTGCTCGAATTCGAGCGCCTGCAGTTCGCGATGGGCGCCTTGCACGGCGCGCTGTCGGGCCGCCATGCGCTGCCGCTCGGACCCGGCAAGGGCCCCGGCACCGCCGACTTCACCGGCACCCTGGACGGCTTCGCGATCGGCACGATCGGCCGCTTCCTGCCGCTGGCGACGCCCGAGCACCTGCGCGACTGGCTGGTCGGCGCGCTGCAGGGCGGCACCCTGCGCGACGCGACCCTCCGCCTGCGCGGCGACCTGGCCGGCTTCCCGTTCCGCGCCACCAATATGCTGGAACGCGCGCGCGGCGAATTCAACGTGGCCGGACGCCTGCACGACGCGCGCCTCGAGTATGCGCCGGGGCACCGCCATCCGGACGGCGCGCCCCTGTGGCCGCTGGCGGAACAGATCGACGGCCGCATCGAGTTCGACCGCGCGCGCATGGAAATCCACGGCGACACCCTGCGCACCATGGGCGTGGCGCTGTCGAACGTGAAGGCGGTGATCCCCGACCTCGGGGCGCACGAAGCGATGATGCTGGAGATCGACGGCGCCGCCAACGGACCCTTGCAGGAATTCCTGCGCTACGTCGCGGCCTCCCCGGTGCTGGGCTGGATCGGCCACTTCACCGAGGAGACCCACGGCAGCGGCAACGCGCGCCTCGGCCTGAAACTGCGGATGCCGCTGGCCCACCTGCCGGACACGAAAGTGCAGGGCAGCCTGCAATTGCTGGGCAACGACGTCACCCTGTTCCCGGAACTGCCGCCGCTGAACGCGGCGCTGGGCCGGATCGACTTCTTCGACCATGGCGTCAACCTGAACGGGGTCGGCGCCAGCTTCCTGGGTGGGCCGCTGGCCCTGTCCGGCGGCACCCAGCGCGACGGCGGCATCGCGATCCGCCTGGCCGGCACCCTGTCGAGCGAAGGCATGCGCCGCACCGCGCCGATCCCGGCCCTGGGGCGTTTGGCGGCGCGCCTGTCCGGCAGCACCCCCTATACCGGGGTGGTGGCGGTGCGCGAGGGACGGCGCACGGTGACGCTGGAATCGACGCTCGCGGGGCTGGGGCTGGAACTGCCGGCGCCGCTCAACAAGCCGGCGCCGGATACGCTGCCGCTGCGCTTCGTGCTGGCCGGCGAGCCAACCGTCAACAGCCAGGCGCGCGACGATATCCGCGTCCAGCTGGGCGAGAACATCGCCGCCCATTACCTGCGCGAGAAGCAGGGCCGCGGTCCCTGGATCGTGCGCCACGGCGGCATCGGCGTGAACGTGCCGGCGCCGGACCCGGACGGCGGCATGATGATCCACGTCGACATGCGCGCGCTGAACGTCGATGGCTGGATCGCGGCCGGCACGGCGATCGCCGGCGAGGACGCCGTGGCCGCCGCCGGCGATACGGCGCCGGGCGGCGGCTTCGGCCAGTACGTGATGCCGACCGTGCTGGCCGGCCGCGTGGCCGAGCTGACCGTGGGCGAGCGCCGCATGGCCGACGTGGTGCTGGGCGCGACCCACCAGAAGGACACCTGGCAGGCCAACATCCATTCGCGCCAGGCCAGCGGCTACCTCAGTTGGGTCGAATCGGCCGGCGGCCTGGGCAAGGTCACGGCGCGCCTGGCCTCGCTCGTGATTCCCGAGTCGGCCCAGGCCGAGGTCAAGGACCTGCTCGAATCGAACCGCGGCGCCAGCGCCAGCATCCCCTCGCTCGACATCGTCGCCGAACAATTCCAGCTGTTCGACAAGCGCCTCGGGCGCCTCGAACTGCAGGCCAACAATGTGCAGGCGCTGGCCGGGCGCGAGTGGCGCATCAACCGCCTCACCCTCGACAGCCCGGACGGGCAGCTGAAGGCCAACGGGCGCTGGCTGACCAAGGACGGCAAGAGCACCACCAGCCTGAATTTCGGCCTCGACATCCTGGACGCCGGCCGGCTGCTCGACCGCCTCGGCTTCCCCGAGACCCTGCGCCGCGGCAAGGGCAAGATGTCGGGCGACATCGCCTGGAGCGGGCTGCCGTATGCGCTCGACATCCCGAGCCTGTCGGGGCAGATCGAGATGAACGTGGAATCCGGCCAGTTCCTGAAGCAGGACCCGGGCGCCGCCAAGCTGCTCGGCGTGCTCAGCCTGCAAGCCCTGCCGCGTCTCCTGAAGCTCGACTTCCACGACGTGTTCTCGGAAGGCCTGGCCTTCGACGGCATCAGCGCCAACGCGATCATCCAGCGCGGCGTGCTGCGCACCGAGAACCTCAAGATGCACGGGGTCGCGGCCACCGTGCTGATGGACGGCACGGCCGACATCGCCAACGAGACCACCAATCTGCGCGTGGTCGTAATTCCCGAATTCAATCTGGGCACCGGGCCGCTGGTGTACGGCCTGGCGGTGAACCCGGTGATCGGTATCGGCAGCTACCTGGCGCAGCTGTTCCTGCGCGCGCCGGTGATGAAGGCGCTGACTTACCAGATGCGGATTTCGGGGCCGTGGAAATCCCCGACGATCGTCAAGCTCGACAACCCGCCGCCGGCGCCGCCGCAGCCCGCGCGGCCGGCTTCGAAGAAACAAGGAAAGGATTGATATGGCAAGCGTCGCCGCAGTACAGATGGTGTCCACCCCCGTGGTCGAGGAAAACCTGGCGACCGCGCGCCGCCTGGTGGGCGAGGCCGCCGCCACCGGCGCGCAACTGGTCGCGCTGCCCGAGTACTGGCCGATCATGGGCATGAGCGACAGCGACAAGGTCGCCCACGCCGAGCCGCAGGGCGCCGGCCCGATCCAGGACTGCATGGCGCAACTGGCGCGCGAGCACGGCATCTGGCTGGTGGGCGGCACGCTGCCGCTGGTGTCGCAGGACGCCGGCAAGGTGCTGAACACCACCCTGGTCTACGACCCGCAGGGGCAAGAGGTGAGCCGCTACGACAAGATCCACCTGTTCGGCTTCAACAAGGGCAGCGAATCCTACGACGAAGCGCGCACCATCGTGCCGGGTGAAAGCGTGGGCGGTTTCGACGCGCCCTTCGGCCGGGTCGGCCTGTCGGTCTGCTACGACCTGCGCTTCCCGGAACTGTTCCGCGCGATGGGCGAGTGCGCCCTGATCATCGTCCCCGCCGCCTTCACCCATACCACGGGTCTCGCCCACTGGGAAGTCCTGCTGCGCGCCCGCGCCATCGAAAACCAGTGCTACGTCCTGGCCTCGGCCCAGGGCGGCCTGCACACCAACGGCCGCCGCACCTTCGGCCACAGCATGCTGATCGACCCCTGGGGCGAAGTGAAGGCCGTGCTGCGCGAAGGCGAGGGCGTCATCCATGGCGAACTCGACGCCGCCTGCCTGGCAGGCGTGCGCGAAAGCTTGCCGGCGCTGCGCCACCGCAAGCTGTAATTCTTCTCCCCGCCTCGCGCCTGGCCTTGGCACATGGCCAGGCCATCAGCAAGGTCATCAGGGGCAGAGGGCAATTAGAGTCGGCAATTAGGGTCAGAGCGGCAATTAGGGTCAGAGTCAAATTATTCGCCAAGATCTCCTGCTCAATCGCCGGCGGACCATGTTTCATTCCTTCTACCAGTTTCCTCGCAGCTCGAACCCAACAATTCGACACTGACCCTCATTGGGACGGCCCGCATCTACCCAAATCCTTATTGGGGTCAGAGTGGAATTATTTGCCAACATCTATGAAGAAACTGTTAGCAGACCATGTTTCATTCTCATGGCTAATAGTTCGGCAGACCGTGCCCATTAATTTGACTCTGACCCTAATCAGGTGGTCGAGCGATCACTTGGCCGGTAATGAGGGTCAGAGTCAAATTATTTGCCAAGAGCGTTGAATCAATCGGTAAATGGATAGGTTAATTGTTTTGTTGATATGGTCTTGTGGATCGTGCTCAACAATTCAACTCTGACCCTATTTGGGTGCGCCATTGGGTGGTTCGCGTTCGGTACGATGTGGGCGGATATGGCACAATGAAACTTCCATAGGAAGACCATACGCAAAATGAAACCATTCGAACCGAACCTTTCCTCCCTGGCCGTCGCGCGCGATGTGCTGTTGACGCCCTTCGGCCTCGACGAGGCCAAGCTGCTCAAGGCGCTGGGCTCGATGTTCACGCACAAGGTCGATTACGCCGACCTGTATTTCCAGTTCACCAAGAGCGAAGGCTGGAGCCTCGAAGAGGGGATCGTCAAGACCGGCAGCTTCTCGATCGACCAGGGCGTCGGCGTGCGCGCCGTGTCGGGTGAGCGCACGGCGTTTTCGTATTCCGACGATATTTCCGAAGCGGCGCTGCTGGATGCGGCGGCGGCGACGCGCACCATTGCGCGCGCGGGTAGCGGCAAGGTAAAGATCGCGACGGCGGCGCGTCCGACCGGGGGGCGCTCGTTGTATCTGCCGCACGATCCGCTGGCCTCGCTGGATGCGACCGCGAAGGTGAAGCTGCTGGAGCGGGTCGAGAAGATGGCGCGCGCCAAGGATCCGCGCGTGGTGCAGGTGATGGCGGGCCTGGCCGGCGAATACGATGTGGTGCTGGTGGTGCGCAGCGATGGCGTGCTGGCGGCGGATATTCGTCCGCTGGTGCGGGTGTCGGTGACCGTGATTGCGGAGCAGAATGGGCGCCGCGAAGTCGGCTCGTCCGGCGGCGGCGGGCGCTACGATTATGGCTACTTCAGCGACGAGCTGCTGGACAAGTATGCGACCGAGGCGGTCAAGTCGGCCTGCGTGAACCTGGAGGCGCGGCCGGCGCCGGCGGGGCCGATGACCATTGTGCTGGGGCCGGGCTGGCCCGGCGTGCTGCTGCACGAGGCGGTGGGCCACGGGCTGGAAGGCGACTTCAATCGCAAGGGTTCGTCGGCTTACGCGGGGCGCATCGGCGAGCGTGTCGCGGCCAAGGGCGTGACCGTGGTCGACGACGGCACGCTGCAGGACCGCCGCGGTTCGCTGAACATGGACGACGAGGGCAATCCGACCCAGTGCACGACCCTGATCGAAGACGGCATCCTGAAGGGCTATATCCAGGACACGATGAACGCGCGCCTGATGAAGATGCCGGTGACGGGGAACGCGCGCCGCGAGTCCTTCGCCCACCTGCCGATGCCGCGCATGACCAATACCTACATGCTGGCCGGCGACAAGGATCCGGAGGAAATCCTGGCGTCGGTGAAGAACGGCCTGTATGCGGTGAACTTCGGCGGCGGCCAGGTCGACATCACCAACGGCAAGTTCGTGTTCTCGGCCAGCGAGGCCTATATGATCGAGAACGGCAAGATCAGCTATCCGGTGAAGGGCGCCACCCTGATCGGCAACGGTCCGGAAGTGATGAACAATATTTCGATGATCGGCAACGACATGCGCCTGGATTCGGGTGTCGGCGTGTGCGGCAAGGAAGGGCAGAGCGTGCCGGTGGGCGTGGGGCAGCCGACCTTGCGCATCGACGGGGTGACTGTGGGCGGGACGGCTTGAGACGCGTACCGGCAGTCATGGCATGAACAGCAGCGCCCGGTTTCGACCGGGCGTTGTCGTATCTGGGCTTGCGTCAGCATCGCAGCGTGTTCGTAGGGGCTGTCATGTGCGGTCGGCTCGGAGGCGCGCTTTCACCGTGCCGCGGAGTTGAACTGTCATGCGGGTGCGGCTTCGCGCAGCACTGTCACTGTGCTGCGGGGAGTTGAACGCGCGGACGGCGTGATGGCTGCAGGTCTTCACGCGCTAGGGTGGAGCCTCCTTTCGTGGCCCGGTCCACCCTATCGCTGTTCAACCTGGATGGCCGCATCATGGGAAGCGGGTAGGTCAGGCGCATGTAGACGGTGGCGCCCAGCGGGTCGGTGTAGCGCGGGTCGTAGCCCAGCTGGAAGTTGGTGACCTGGTTGGTGAAAGGCGGCTTCTCGTCGAAGAGGTTCTTGATGCCGGCGGTCAGTTCGGCCTTGTCGTTGCCGGTGTAGGTGGCCGAGATCGACGAGGTCGAGTAGTGGCCGACCTTGTTGAAGAACTCGCTGCCGGTGTGATCGCCGAATTTCTGGCTCAATCGGCCCATGGCGCTGAACTGGCGCGTCTTCGGGATGTTGTCGACGTCGCGGGTGTAGTCGTAGGCGCACAGCGGCGCGTCGGACAGGGCGACGGATGCGGGCGGCTGGCAGGCCGGGTAACAGGGGTTGCCGCTGATGCCGAGATCGGAGAAGAAGTTGGAGAGGAAGGTCGTGCCGCTGACCTCGAACATGCCGCGGTCGGGACGAATGCCGGTGCGCGAGAACGCGCGGTCGGTGGCGCGCAGCGGACTTTGCTGGTGCCAGTCGATCACGCCCCAGGCGCTGATGCCGTCGCGTTCCAGGTCGCCCCAGCCGCCGGACAGGTTCAGGCGCTGCTCGTTGCCGCCGCCGCGCCGGTAGGGCTCGTAGCCTTCGAAGGTGATGGCGGCGCCCTCGACCGAACGCTTGGTGATGAAGTTGATCACGCCGCCGATGGCGTCGGTGCCGTAGATCGCCGACGCCCCGTCGCGCAGCACCTCGACCCGTTCCAGCGCCGCCACCGGGATGATGTTGAGGTCGATGCTGTCGGCGAAGTAGGGGTGGTTCGCCAGGCGCCGGCCGTTGAGCAGCACCAGGGTCTTGTCGCCGCCCAGGCCGCGCAGGTCGGCGGTGGCGCGCCCGCCGGTCCCGGAGCCGACCGCCGCGCTCGAGCCTTCCGAGGACTGGTTCATCGGGATCGCGTTCAGCACTTCCTGGGCCGCCGCCAGGCCCTGCTTGGCGAAGTCGGAGGCGCGGATGGTGGTGATCGGCAGCGAGGTTTCGGCCGCCAGGCGGCGCCGGATCGAGGAGCCGGTGACTTCGACGCGCTGCATCGGCGCCACCGTCGGGGTTGGCGGCGGCTCCTGGGCGGGCGGCGCGGTCTGGGCCAGCAGCGGCGGGGCGCACAGCAGGGCGCCGGCGGCCGAGCCGCCGGCGAACAGGCGGCGCAGGGTACGGGACAGGAAGGTTTCGTTCATGGTGGAATGAAGTGCTGCGTTGATTGGCCGGTGGACGGCGCCGGCGCATGGGCCGGCGCCGCCGTTTCGAGCCTCAGAAGGAGTAGCGGGCCCCCAGCGTGTAGAAGCGGCCGATGGCGCCGGCATAGTCCAGCGGGTTGTACGACACGGCGCCGTAGGTCAGCGGATCGAGCGGGGCGACCCGGTCGAACACGTTCTGGATCGAGCCGAACACTTCCCAGCGCGGCTGGGGTTTCCAGCGGAACACCAGGTCGACCGTGGTGAACGAGGTCAGCTTGCAATCGGTCGGGGCGTCGTTACCGTTGGCGAAGTGGGTGGCGCAGCCGTCCGGATCGTCCTTGAACAGGGTGTTGTCGATCTTGCCGCGGTAGTTCAGGTTGGCCGACAGGCGGAAGTCGGGACGCTCCCAGGAGGCGCGCAGGTTGGCGCGGTTGTCGGGGGTGCCGATGCAGTTGGTGACGTCGCAGTTGCCGTGGGTGCCGGCGTAGTCGCGCGAACTGCCGTCCTGCTCGGTGCGTTCCCACTTGAACAGGTGGGTCCACTTGGCGTCGAACACCAGGTTGCCGAGGCCCTGCGGCAGCGGCATGCTGTAGCGCGCGTCGAGGTCCAGCCCGCGCACCTTGGTGCTGGCCGAGTTGACGTAGCTGGCCAGCACCGCCGTGATGGCGCCGGGGTCGCCCGGGATGCCGGCTTCCGCGGTGCTGGGGTCGCGCGCCACGCGGCCGGCCAGGATCGCGGCGTCGACCTGTTCCTGGTTGATCTCGTTCTTGCGCTTGATCTGCCAGAAGTCGAGCGAGATGCTGGTGCGCGGCAGCGGGTCCCAGATCACGCCGACGTTCCAGCTCTTCGAGCGCTCCGGATCGAGGTCCGGGTTGGGCGAGGTGATGAGGGCGATGCTGGCCGGATTGCAGGCCGCCTCCACGCCGAGGGCGCAGCGCACCGGGTCATCCGCCGTGGAAAAGGCAGCCAGGCCGCCGCGGCCGTTTTCCGCCGGGCTCGGCGCGCGGAAGCCGCGCGCGAAGGTGGCGCGCAGGGCCAGCTGGCGCATCGGCGTCCACTTGATGCCGGCCTTCGGGGTATAGGCGTTGCCCACGTCGGTGAAATGGTCCCAGCGCATGGCGCCGGTCAGCTCGACGCCGGGCAGCACCGGCGCCAGCACCTCGCCGTAGGCGGCGAACACATTGCGCTGGCCCTCGTAGGCCGAATAGCCGAGGCCGATGATGTTGCCGCGCTCGGTGCCCGCGGTCGGTTCCAGCTCGGCCGATTCGTGGCGGAACTCGGCCCCGACCGCGACCCCGAGCGCGCCGCCGGGCAGCTTGCCGAATTCACGCGAGGCCTTGAAGTCGATCTGGGCGATCTCGGTGTGGGCGTCGTTCGAGATTTCGGGCGACAGCGCGGCGTAGATGGCCGGCGAATTCAGTCCGGCGTTCTCGGCGATGCGCCAGAGGCTGCCGACCGGCAGGGCGCGGTAGCCGGGGCTGCCGGCAATCGCCGCCGCGACGTTCTCGGCGGTGGGGTTGAGCAGGGCGAAGGTGGCGTCGCGCTGCAGGTAGCCGGTGCGCTCCTGGCTGACCTTGTTGCGCGAGTAGAGCAGGGAGCTGTCCCATTCCCAGCCGGCGGCCTCGCCGCGCGCGCCGACCAGGGCGCGGATGAAGGTGGAGTCGATGCTGGAGATGCGCGGGCCGACGTCGGCCGCCAGGTAGCGCAGCCGCGCCGCGCGTCCGAAATACGGGTTGTCCGGGTGGGCCGCGCCGAGCGCCACGCCGGCGCCGCTGACCGGGCCGCCGGGGTAGCCCTGGTTGAAGCTGACGGCGGTGGGCGTGGTGCCGGATTCGCTCAGGCTGTTGTATAGGTTGAGTTCGGTATAGCCCTCGACCTTGTCGTTCAGCTTGAAGGTGCCGCGCCCGAATACCGTGACGTATTCCGAGTCGGGCTGGATCTGGCTGTACTGGAAGGAAGCGTCGATCAGGCAGCCGCCGAGCGGGTCGCCCTGCGGGTGGTTGGTGAAGTTGCCGCAGGCCGCGCCGGGGAACAGGCGGGTGAAGCCGACGCCGGCCGGGTTGCCGCGGTTGTAGTAGTCGAGCGTGTCGGGGTTGCGCACGTTGCCGTTGATCGAGCCGCTGCCCGAGGCATTGTTGCCGGTGATGGCGCCGGAACCGCCCAGCGCCTCCTGGGCCGAGAAGCCCCAGGGCCGCAGGTCGGCCTTGCCGATGTAGTCGCGGTTGCCGCGTTCGCGGTTCCAGATCTCGTCGGTCTTCTTGTACTCGAAGTTCAGCAGCACGTTGTAGCGGTCGGTGTCGAGGTCGCCCTTGCCCCAGGTGAGGGCGACGTTGTTGGTCTGGCCGTCGCCCGCCTCGCCGGTGCCGATCATGGCGCGCGCGGTGGTGCCGTTGAAGTCGCGCCGCAGGATGATGTTGACCACGCCGGCGATCGCATCCGAGCCGTAGATGGCCGAGGCGCCGTCTTTGAGGATCTCGATCCGTTCGACGGCGTCGGTGGGAATCACGTTGAGGTCGGAGAACACCTTCTGGCCGTCGTCCGCCAGGCCGTAGGGCGCCATGCGGCGGCCGTTGAGCAGCACGAGCGTGGAGGCGGTGCCGAGGCCGCGCAGCGAGATGCCGGAGGCGCCCGAGGCGAAGCCGCCGCCGAAGGTCATCGGCACCGAGCCGGAATTGTCGACCGCCAGCGTCTGCAGCAGTTCGGCGACCGTGGTCTTGCCCGAGCGCTCGATGTCGGCGCGGTTCACGGTCTGCACCGAGGAGGCGGTCTCGGCCTGGGCGCGGCGAATGTTCGAGCCGGTGATCTCGACCCGTGTGATCGGTTTCGGGGCCGCTTCCTGCGCCTGCACTGTCGTTGGTAGCGCCAGCATGGTGAAGCCGACTGAGGCGAGGCCGACGGCGCCGCCGCCGGCGAAGATGCGCCGCAAGGCGCGCGAGAGCAGGGTTTCGGTCATGTCCGGACTCCAGTGAATGGGTTTTCCCGCAGTCCTGACTATTGAGTGCAAACACTTTCGCAAGATCATGTTCTTGCGAGAACGCAAGCAAAGCAGGGTTCCGGCGGGGCTTGGAGGGACTGTTGCACCGTTTAATGGACGGCGACTGATCCGGCTCAAAGTGCTCGGAAAGGGAACACGGGGCTGTATGGTTCGCGCAACCAGTCGCCAAATCCGCATCGTCCAAGTCGCGGCAAAGGGGAAAAGCGCTTGTCTGGACAAGCGACAAAGGGCTTGCCAAGCTTCATGCAATGTTGTTATAGTCAATGAGACATGGTCAACTTCGACCCACCCGGACACCGCATGCGCCAGACCGTTTTCTTTCGCCGCTATTTTTACTTTAGCCATTCCGGCCCCTTGGCGGTGGAGTAGCGGCAGGTTCACGCAATAACAGGAACAGTCCGACGCAATCCAGACAAACCGCCAGCGATGGCGGTTTTTTCGTTTATAGCCCAGCCATATCATCCATACGGAGTACAGCATGCCTCGCACCGACGATTTACGCATCCGCGAAATGAAGGAACTGACGCCGCCCTCGCACCTGATCCGCGAGTTCCCGGTGACGCCGGCGGCGGAACGCACCGCGGCCGGCGCGCGCGTGGCGCTGCACCGCATCCTGCACGGCCAGGACGACCGCGTGATGGTGGTGGTCGGACCCTGCTCGATCCACGATCCGAAGGCCGCGCTCGAGTACGCGCGCCGCCTGGCGGAGCAGCGCGAACGCTTCCAGGGCGAGCTCGAGATCGTGATGCGGGTCTATTTCGAGAAGCCGCGCACCACCGTGGGCTGGAAGGGCATGATCAACGATCCCTACATGGACAACAGCTTCCGCATCAACGACGGCCTGCGCATGGCGCGCGAGCTGCTGCGCGACATCAACGAGCTGGGCCTGCCGGCCGGCACCGAGTTCCTCGACGTGATCAGCCCGCAATACATCGCCGACCTGGTGAGCTGGGGCGCGATCGGGGCCCGCACCACCGAGTCGCAGGTGCACCGCGAACTGGCCTCGGGGCTGTCCTGCCCGGTCGGTTTCAAGAACGGGACCGACGGCAATATCAAGATAGCGGCCGACGCCATCAAGGCATCCTCGCAACCGCACCACTTCCTGTCGGTGACCAAGGGCGGGCACTCGGCGATCGTGTCGACCGCGGGCAACGAGGATTGCCACATCATCCTGCGCGGCGGCAAGACGCCGAATTACGACGCGCCGAGTGTCGAGGACGCGTGCAAACAGCTTGCCGCCAACGGGCTGGCCAGCCGCCTGATGATCGATGCTTCGCATGCCAACAGCAGCAAGAATCCGCAGAACCAGGTGCCGGTGTGCGCCGATATCGCCACCCAGATCGCGGGCGGCGACGACCGGATCGTGGGGGTGATGATCGAGTCGCACCTGGTGGCGGGGCGGCAGGATCTGGTGCCGGGGAAGGAATTGACGTATGGGCAGTCGGTGACGGATGGGTGCATCGATTGGGAGACCAGTATTGGCGTGCTGGAGAACCTGGCGGCCGCCGTGCGCCAGCGCCGGGTACGTCCAGAGTGATTTGGTGGCGTGGCGGGTCTTCCCGCCACGCCACGTTATGACGGGCTGATGAAAAGGAATGGCTGTCGAGACGGCAAGACGGCAGAATAGGCGCTTCAACCATCCGGGAATTCCATGCTGAGTTTTATCGTCCGGCGCCTGTGGCAGATGCTGCCGACCATGCTCGGGGTCGTGGTGCTGGTCTTCGTCCTGTTCAACTGGGTAGGCGGCGACCCGGCCTACCTGCTGGCGGGGAAGATGGCCGACACGGCCGCGATCGAGAACATCCGGCGCCAGCTCGGCACCGACCAGCCCTACACGGTCCAGCTGTGGATCTTCGTCAAGCAAATCCTGACCTTCGACTTCGGCAATGCCTGGAGCACGGGCGAGCCGGTGTCGCACATCATCGCCAGCCGCCTCGGGCCCTCGCTCACGGTGCTGGTGCCGCTCACCATCCTGGAAACCGTGCTGGGCATCGCGCTGGCGCTCGGCATCGCGTTCGTGCGCGGCTCGCTGACCGACCGCGCGGTGATGGTGGCCTGCACGGTCGGGATGTCGATCTCGATCCTGGTCTACATCATCGTGTTCCAGTACGTGTTCGCCTATGAAATGGGGCTGTTCCCGGTCCAGGGCTGGGGGAATAGCTTAGGAGAAAATTTGCTGCGCTATGCGCTGCTGCCGATCATCATCGGCCTGGCGGTATCGATCGCGCCGACCCTGCGCCTGTACCGCAGCTTCGTGCTCGATGAAGTGAACCAGGACTATGTACGCACCGCACGCGCCAAGGGACTGAGCGAGCGGCGCGTGGTGTGGGTGCACGTGCTGAGGAATGCGGCGATCCCGATCATCACCCACGTCATGGCCAACCTGCCGGCCCTGCTCATCGGCGCCTTCCTGCTGGAACGCTTCTTCGGCATCCCCGGCATCGGGCGCGAGGTGATCCTGGCGGTGGAACGCAGCGACTTCCCGGTGATCAAGGCGATCACCGTCTACGTCGCCGCCGCCACCATGGTGTTCAATCTGCTGGCCGACCTGCTGTACCAGGCCGTCGATCCGCGCGTGAAACTCGCATGATGCTGCACACCGCTTCCCCGGGCCTGTGGGCGCTGGCCTGGCGCCGCCTGCGCGCCGACCGCATCGCGATGGGGGCGCTGGCCGTTGTCGTGGCTTTCCTCGTGATGCTGCTGCTGTCGAGCATCGGTCTGATTGCATCGGATTGGGAGGAAGAGGTAGCCGTCAATTACGCGCCGCCGACTTTCGTCGGGGCCGATGCCAGCGTCCGCGCACTGGCTGCCGCGCAATTGCCGCGCGAGACGCCGCCGAATGCCTTCGATCCGCTCGCCGTCGAACTGGCCGAGCTCAAGGCGCAAGTGCGGGCCAGCCATCCTCCCGCGGAAAAGGCGACGACCTTGCCCTTCGGCGCCGATAAATGGGGCCACGACATCGTCAAGAAAACCATCAAGGGAGGCGAGACCTCGATCGTCGTCGGCCTGGTGGCGGCCCTGGTCGCGGTGGCGCTGGGGACCTTGTTCGGCGCACTTTCCGGCTTCTATGGCGGCGTGATCGATGACCTGTTCAACTGGTTCTACAGCATCTTCACGGCGATTCCCTCGATCCTGATGATTCTCACCGTGGCCGCCGTGCTGCAGCAGAAGGGCGTGATGACCATCGTGCTGATCCTCGGCCTGACCGGCTGGACCGGGCCCTACCGCCTGATGCGCGCCGAGTACATCAAGCACAAGGCGCGCGAGTACGTGATGGCGGCCGACGCCATCGGCGCCGGCGCCATGCGCCGCATGTTCGGCCACATCCTGCCCAACGTTGCCCACGTGGCCCTGGTGCAGATGTCGATCCTGGTGGTGGGTTTCATCAAGGCCGAAGTCATTCTTTCCTTCCTCGGCTTCGGCGTGCCGGTCGGGGTGGTGTCCTGGGGCAGCATGCTGAACGAGGCGCAGAACGAACTGATCCTCGGCAAGTGGTGGCAGCTGGCGGCGGCCAGCGGCGCGATGGCGCTGCTGGTGACGGCTTTTTCCCTGTTCGCCGATGCGCTGCGCGACGCCCTGGACCCGAAGCTGAAATGAACGACGATACCTTGCTCCAGGTGCGCGACCTGCGCATCGCCTTCCGTGTCGACAAGAAGAATACGGTCGAGGCCGTGAAAGGCGTTTCCTTCGACGTGCCGAGGAACAGCACGGTGGCGCTGGTGGGCGAGTCGGGTAGCGGCAAGTCGGTCAGCTCGCTGGCCGTGATGGGCTTGCTGCCGCCGGAGACCACGATCGTCCAGCCAGGGTCGAGCGCGCGCTTCGACGGCCGCGAGCTGCTCGGCCTGCCGGTTGCCGAGCGCCGCCAGCTGTGCGGCAAGGACATCGCGATGATTTTCCAGGAGCCGATGTCTTCGCTGAACCCGGTGTTCACGGTCGGCTACCAGATCGGCGAAGTGCTGCGCCGGCACATGGGCATGAATGGCAAGGCGGCGCGGGCCCGCACGCTGGAACTGCTGGCCGAGGTCGGCATTCCCGACCCGGCGCTCAAGATCGACGCCTACCCGAGCCAAATGTCGGGCGGCCAGCAGCAGCGCGTCATGATCGCGATGGCCATTGCCTGCGAGCCCAAGCTGTTGATCGCGGACGAGCCGACCACGGCGCTCGACGTGACCATCCAGAAGCAGATCATGGAACTGATCGCCCGCCTGCAAGAAAAACACCGGATGGCGGTGCTGTTCATCACACACGATCTGGGCCTGGTGGCCGAGATCGCCGACCGGGTGATCGTGATGCGCCATGGCGAGGTGCGCGAAGAGGGCGACGCAACACAGGTCTTCGGCGCCCCGCGCGACGCCTATACGCGTGCGCTGCTGCATTGCCGGCCGAAGCTGGACGAGCGGCCGCTGCGCCTGCCGGTGATCGACGACTATATCGATGGGCGGCTCGCTCCGGATGCGGTGCTGCCCCAGCGCACCCGCGGCACCGGGCCGGATGACACGCCGCTGCTGGTGGTGAAGCACCTGGCCAAGAGCTTCTGGCTGCGCGAGGGCCTGTTCAGGAAACGCGAGTTCCAGGCGGTGCGTGACGTGTCGTTCACGCTGGCGCGCGGCAAGACCCTGGGCGTGGTCGGTGAATCGGGCTCGGGCAAGACCACCGTCGGCTTGACGCTGCTGCGCCTGCACCGTGCGACTGGGGGCAGCGCACTGTTTGATGGGCAGGATCTGCTGGCCATGTCGGATCGGGAGTACGCCGCGTACAAGCGCCGGATCCAGATCATTTTCCAGAACCCCTATGCTTCCTTGAATCCACGCTTCACGGTCGGACAGATTCTGCTGGAACCGATGCGCATCCACCGCATCGGCGCCAACGATGCCGAGCGGGTGGCGACGGCGCACCATCTCTTGAAACGCGTGGGGCTGCCGGAGGGGGCGTTCCATCGCTACCCGCACGAGTTCTCGGGCGGCCAGCGCCAGCGCATCGCGATCGCGCGCTGCCTCACCATGCAGCCCGAGATCCTGGTCTGCGACGAATCGGTGTCGGCGCTGGACGTGTCGGTGCAGGCGCAAGTGCTGAACCTGCTGCAGGACCTGCAGGACGAGTACGGCATGAGCTACATCTTCATCTCGCATGATCTGTCGGTGGTGAAGTACATCGCCGACCAGGTGATGGTGATGCAGCAGGGGAGGGTGGTCGAGCTGGCGGATTCGGATGCGCTGTATCGCAATCCGCAGCATGAATATACGCGCTCGCTGCTCGCAGCAATCCCGCGCGGTGTTTGACCGCTGTGCCAATCTGTTGGATTTGCGCCGCAAGCCTATCCAAAGGCAGGGCCTTGCCACCTGTGAGCAAAATGGAATTGGGATACACTAGAACGATGTCCCAACTTATCGAACTGCTGCAGATTTACGGTGTGCTGATCGTGTTCGGCCTCGTCCTCGTCGAGCAGTTCGGCTTGCCGATTCCCGCCTTTCCGATCCTGGTCGTGGCCGGCGCGCTGTCGGTCGACGGCGAGCTGATGTGGCAGCTGTGCCTGCTCGCCGCGGTGTGCGCCTGCCTGATCTGTGACCTGTTCTGGTTCCGCGCCGGACGCTTCTACGGCAAGCGCATCCTGCGGCTGCTGTGCAAAATTTCCCTGTCTCCCGATTCCTGCGTCAACCAGACCGAGGACCGCTTCCGCCGTTTCGGCGCGCGCTCGCTGCTGGTGTCGAAATTCGTCCCCGGCTTCAACACCATCGCCGCGCCGCTGTCCGGCGCCATCGGCACCGAGGCGCGTCCCTTCCTGCTGTATGCCGTCACCGGCGCCGCGCTGTGGAGCGGCAGCGGCATCCTGTTGGGCGTGGTGTTCCACGATGGCGTCGAGGAATTGCTCGCGCTGCTGGAAACCATGGGCGGCACCGCGCTGTCGGTCATCGCCGCGCTGCTGGCCCTGTTCGTCGCCCTCAAGTACATCGAGCGGCGCCGTCACCGCGCCCGCACCGCCATGGCGCGCATCGAGGTGGGCGAGCTGCTCAGCCTGATCGACGGCGGCCACGACCCCATCATCATCGATGCGCGCAGCCTGACGGCGCAGGGCATCGAGGCGGCGATTCCCGGCGCGCTGGTGTTCAAGGCCTGTCCGCCGGAGCAGCTGATGGCGACCCTGGACCGCAACCGCCATATCGTCGTCTACTGCAGCTGCCCGAACGACGTCACCGCCGCCGAGGTGGCGAAACAGTTCCTGGCCAATGGTTTCCACCGTACCCGGCCGCTCAAGGGCGGACTGGATGCCTGGAACGCGCACCACGGCAGTGGCCCGGCGCTGGATCCGGTCACCTGCTGATGAGGTAGTTCGACTACTTCGTCCGTGGTCGATAGGGTGTTGTAGCGCTGGAGCACGATTTGCGCGCTTGTACCTAAACTACAAAAAGAACTTGTAAGAGCACTACGAAGTTTAGTAAGCTTGGTCATCGCTTCCTTCCATGCTGCAATGACCGTCCTCGCCCCCAGCCCCGTTTTCCTGTCTTCTGCGTTTGCCGACGGCGCGCGCCTGCTCGCCGATATCGGCGGTACCAATGCCCGTTTCGCGCTGGAGACCGCGCCAGGGCGCTTCGAGGCGATCGAGGTCCTGGCCTGCAGCGAGCACGCGACCCTGGCCGACGCGATCCGCGCCTACCTGGCCCTGCCCCAAGTCGCCGCGCAGCATGCTGGCATCCGCCACGCCGCCATCGCCATCGCCAACCCGGTGGTGGGCGACCAGGTGCGCATGACCAACCACCACTGGGCGTTCTCGATCGAGGCGCTGCGCCGCGAATGCGGCTTCGCCACCCTGGAAGTGGTGAACGATTTTTCCGCGCTGGCGCGCTCGCTGCCGCACCTTGGAACGCAGAAGCTACAGGTCGGCGGCGGGGCGCCCGTCGCTGGCGCCACGCTGGGCCTGCTGGGCGCGGGCACCGGCCTGGGCGTCTCCGGCCTGGTCCCCGGCGCCGACGGGCAGTGGACCGCGCTGCGCAGCGAAGGCGGTCACGTCGGCTTTTCGCCGGTCGACGACACCGAGGTCGCGATCCTGCAATACGCCTGGCGCGAGTTCGAGCACGTCTCCTGCGAGCGCCTGCTGTCGGGCGCCGGAGTCGAGCTGATCTACCGCGCGCTGGCCGACCGCGCCGGCCGTCCGGGCGAAAGCCTGGCGGCGCCGGAAATCTCGCGCCGCGCATTGAGCGGCGAATGCGGCCTGTGCGACGCCGTGCTGGAAACCTTCTGCGGCATGCTCGGCACCGCCGCCGGCAACCTGGCGATCACGCTCGGCGCCCAGGGCGGCGTCTACATCGGCGGCGGCATCGTGCCGCGCCTGGGCGAGCGCTTCCTGGCGTCGAGCTTCCGCCGCCGCTTCGAGCACAAGGGGCGTTTCAGCGCCTACCTGGCCGGGGTGCCGACCTATGTGATCACGGCCGAGTATCCGGCCTTCCTCGGCGTGTCGGCGATCCTGTCGGAAAAACTGGCCGCCTGAGAGGAGCCAGGCCGAATCGGGCTGCGGGCGGCCCATTTGCGGCGGGATTTGACGACAATCCTGCTTCCCGAGGGGCGGGCCTTGTCCTTTTCCGTGTTTTATCGGTTACAATGCCCTCCAGTTGCTTGAGACGCCCCGCCGTATTACCTGCGAACCAGCGTTTCGCCGAAACACCAACAGAGCCGTGGCGCGCTTGGAACCTGGAACAGGTTCTCGGCCCGCCGCCAAAATCAGCCCGGCTTATCCAGGCCCGGGCCCCGGATTCCAGCATTTGCGCAGCACCTTCGCACCGCCGCCCCCGGCCGCGCCTGCATCCGCGATGGCATCCGCATTGACGGTTTAACTTGAATTGATTCTTGCATTCTGAGCGTGACGACACCGCGATATGAATACTGACGAGGCCAAGCGCGTCCTCGAGACCGCCTTGTTGTGCGCGCGCGAGCCGATGACGATCCACGGCATGAGGAAGCTGTTCGCCGAGCTCGACGCCAATGGCCGCCAGCTGAATGCCGGCGTCGGCAGCGACACGATCAAGATTCTGCTGGAAGAATTGCGCCAGGACTGGCAGGGGCGCGGCATCGAGGTCGTCAGCCTGGCGTCGGGCTGGCGCTTCCAGAGCCGGCCCGAGATGAAGCCCTATCTCGACCGCCTGTCGCCCGAGAAGCCGCCGAAGTATTCGCGCGCGACGCTGGAAACGCTGGCGATCATCGCCTACCGCCAGCCGGTCACGCGCGGCGACATCGAGGAGATCCGCGGGGTCGCGGTGAACTCGCAGACCGTCAAGATGCTGGAAGACCGCGGCTGGATCGACGTGGTCGGCCACCGCGAAGTGGTGGGGCGCCCGGCGCTGCTGGGCACGACCAAGCAGTTCCTGGACGACCTCGGCCTGGCCTCGCTGTCGCAGCTGCCGCCGCTGCAGGCGGTGAGCGAGGGGCCGGACAGCCGCAGCCTCGAGGCGCTGGAAGCGGCGCTGAACGACAATTTTGAAAAAGCGGACGCAGCGAGCGCCGCAAGCGAACACGACTTAGATACAGATACCGAGACGGGCCCGCTGCCTGTCGACGTCCCGATTTTTGACCGGAACGATGACCACGCGTCGGCAGCCGCCGCTGGGCCGGGTCAGCATAATAAAGATACGAACGATGAACCCAACTGAACCGAACGACACCCTGCCCGTGGACGCCGACGCCGCTCCCGCCAAGCCGAAGCGCACCCGCAAGCCGGCGGCGCCGAAGGAAGCCGCCGCCGAAGTACCCGCCGCGACCGAAGCCGCCGCCAAGCCCAAGCGCACCCGCAAGGCCGCCGCCGCGCCTGCCGAGAGCGCTCCGGTGAGCGAAGCCGCCCCTGCCGAGGAAGCCAAGCCGGCGCCGAAGGCGCGCAAGCCGCGCGCCGCCAAGGCCGCCGCGGACGAGGCGCAGCCCGCTGCCGCCCCGGTTGCCGCCGAGGCCGCTCCTGCCGAAGCGGAAGCACGTCCGGAAGGCGACGCCCGCAAGCCGCGCGGCCCGCGCCAGATGCGCGAAAAACGCCAGGAACGCGAAGCGCGCCAGATGGAGCAGCGCGCCGCCAATCCGGAAGCCGCTCCTGAAGCGCCTGCCGACACCGCAGCCGCCGAGGCCGGCCAGGCCCAGATCGAGGGCAAGCGCGAAGGCCGCGGCCGCCAGCAGCAGAAGATCCGGGGCCAGCAGAGCGGCCGTCCGCAGCAGAACGCCCAGCCGGGCCAGCAGCCGCAGGGCGGCAAGCAGCAGGGCAAACAGCCGGGCAAGCAGGGCAAGCCGCAGGGCAAGGGCGGCAAGGGCAATGAAGCCGATGCCGTGTTCTCCTTCGTCACCTCGGACGCTTTCGACGCCAATGAAGGCGGCCGCGGCCAGCAGCAATCCAAGCCGGTGCGCCGCGACCTGACCGCCGACGACGACGCGCCGAAGCTGCACAAGGTGCTGGCCGAGGCCGGCCTGGGCTCGCGCCGCGACATGGAAGACCTGATCGTCGCCGGCCGCGTGTCGGTGAACGGCGAGCCGGCCCACATCGGCCAGCGCATCCTGCCGACCGACGCGGTCCGCATCAACGGCAAGCTGATCCAGCGCCGCGTGAACAACAGCAAGCCG
Organism: Massilia phyllostachyos; assembly: GCF_021044825.1. GTDB lineage: Bacteria > Pseudomonadota > Gammaproteobacteria > Burkholderiales > Burkholderiaceae_D > Telluria > Telluria phyllostachyos. Next base: position 220,289 of record NZ_JAJNOC010000004.1, read on the forward strand.
CCGCGCGTGCTGGTGTACCACAAGCCGGCCGGCGAGATCGTCAGCCACGACGATCCGGAAGGCCGTCCGTCGGTGTTCGACCGCCTGCCCACCATGAAGACCGGCAAGTGGCTGGCCGTCGGCCGCCTCGACTTCAATACCGAGGGCCTGCTGCTGTTCACGACCTCGGGCGACCTGGCCAACCGGCTGATGCACCCGCGCTACAACATCGACCGCGAATACGCGGTGCGCACCCTGGGCGAACTGGAAGAAGGCATGCGCCAGAAGCTGCTCGCCGGCGTCGAGCTGGACGATGGCCTGGCCTCGTTCTCGAAGGTGCAGGACGGCGGCGGCGAAGGCATCAACAAGTGGTATCGCGTGGTGATCGGCGAAGGCCGCAACCGCGAGGTGCGCCGCATGTTCGAGGCCGTCGGCCTGACCGTCTCGCGCCTGATCCGCACCCGCTACGGCGCCATGACCCTGCCGACCGGCCTCAAGCGTGGTCGCTGGGAAGAGCTGCAGGACAACGATGTGCGCGCGCTGATGGCGGCCTTCGGCGTCGAGAAGAAGGGCGGCGCGCTGGAGCAGGGCAAGGCCAAGGGCGGCAAGGGCGCCAAGGGCCAGGCGCCGCAGCCAAACCGCGCCGACGGCAACCGCATCGACCGCGCCGACGCCAACCGCAACGTCGACCCCTTCGGCCCGCCGGTGGTGCGGGTCGGAACCAGCCGTCCGCAGGGTTTGCCGGGCATGCCGGCCGGCCGTCCGCAGGGACAGGGCGCGCAGGGTGGCAAGGGCAAGGGCCGCGGCAACGGTGGCGGCAATGCGGGCGGCTTCGGCGGCGGCAAGCAGAGCAGCCGTCCGAAGCAGCCGGATCCGCTGCAGACCACCTTCGGCTTCGCCGGCACCGGCGGCGGCCGTCGCGGCGGCCAGGGTCCGCGCGGTTCCGAGCACGGCCTGCCGCGCCGCGGCCGCCGCGGCTGAGTTTGTACCAGCCGGCGCGACTTTTTTTCGTCGCGCCGTTCGCGCCATGCTGCAATGCCGTAGAATGGCGGCCATAGCCCTTATGGTAATCCTGCTAACTGTTGTTTACTTGTCATTTCTACTCACGGCGATTGCGAGAGAAGCGGGATCACTGTATAATTTGCAGCCTAATCAAAGTTCTTCCCAAAGTTTTCTTGGCGCAAGTGCTTTCATCTGGTTGGGTTGTGAATACAAAAAGATGGGCAGATGCCCATTTTTTTTTTGGAAAATCGTTTTGAAGCACCTGGAGAAGCGTCGTGCAGCAGTTTGAATTAATCGCCAAAACAGTGAGTGGCCTCGGCTACGAACTCGTCGACGTCGAACGCGGCGAGCGCGGCATCCTGCGTGTCTACATCGATTTCCCCGCGGATGATGCGGAAGAAAAAGGCCCGATCACGGTCGAGGACTGCGCCACGGTGAGCCACCAGCTGTCGCACGTGCTCACCGTCGAAAACGTGGACTACGAACGGCTGGAAATTTCTTCGCCGGGCCTCGATCGCCCGGTACGGACCCTGGCCGACTTTGCGCGTTTCGCCGGGCACGAGTGCACGGTCAAGCTGCGCGTCGCGATGCCCGGCACTGCGAACCGGAAAACCTTTACCGGTATCCTGCGCGGCGTCGAAGGCGACAAGGTTGGTCTGGAATTTGATAATAAAGATGGTGCGGCGTTGTTGGAATTTACGCTGGCCGAATTGGACAAGGCACGCCTGGTGCCACAGGTGGATTTTAGGAGTCGCAAAGCATGAGTCGCGAAATTTTGTTACTGGTTGATGCGCTCGCGCGCGAAAAGAACGTCGATAAGGAAGTGGTCTTCGGAGCGCTCGAGTTCGCGCTCGCGCAAGCCACGAAAAAACGCTATGAAGGCGAGGTCGACATCCGCGTGAGCATCGACCGCGACAGCGGCGAATTCGAAACCTTCCGCCGCTGGCACGTGGTGCCGGACGAGGCCGGCCTGCAGCTGCCCGACCAGGAAATCCTGCACTTCGAAGCCAAGGAACAGATTCCGGACATCGAAGTCGACGAATACATCGAAGACCCGATCGAATCGGTCGAGTTCGGCCGCCGCTTCGCCCAGGACACCAAGCAGGTCGTGCTGCAGCGCGTGCGCGATGCCGAGCGCGAGCAGATCCTGCAGGACTTCCTGGAGCGCGGCGATTCGCTGGTCACCGGCACCATCAAGCGCATGGAGCGCGGCGATGCCATCGTGGAATCGGGCAAGATCGAAGCGCGCCTGCCGCGCGACCAGATGATCCCGAAGGAAAACCTGCGTATCGGCGACCGCGTGCGCGCCTTCATCCTGCGCGTGGACCGCAATATGCGCGGCCCGCAGGTGATCCTGTCGCGCACCGCGCCGGACTTCATCATGAAGCTGTTCGAGCTGGAAGTGCCGGAAATCGAGCAAGGCCTCCTGCAGATCAAATCGGCTGCCCGTGACGCCGGCGTGCGCGCCAAGATCGCGGTGTTCACCGCCGACAAGCGCATCGATCCGATCGGCACCTGCGTCGGCATGCGCGGTTCGCGCGTCCAGGCCGTGACCGGCGAGCTGGGCGGCGAGCGCGTCGACATCGTGCTGTGGTCGGACGATCCGGCCCAGTTCGTGATCGGCGCCCTGGCTCCGGCGAACGTGTCGTCGATCATGGTCGACGAAGACAAGCACGCGATGGACGTGGTGGTCGATGAAGAGAACCTGGCGATCGCGATCGGCCGTTCGGGCCAGAACGTGCGCCTGGCGTCCGAGCTGACCGGCTGGAAGATCAACATCATGACCGCCGAAGAATCGGCGAACAAGGTGGCCCAGGAAACCGCGGCGATCCGCGTGCTGTTCATGGAAAAACTGGACGTCGACCAGGAAGTGGCCGACATCCTGGTGGATGAAGGCTTCTCGAGCCTTGAAGAAATCGCTTACGTCCCAATTTCCGAAATGCTGGAAATCGAGTCGTTCGACGAAGACACCGTCAACGAACTGCGCACCCGTGCCCGTGACGCGCTGGTGACCGAAGCGATCGCTTCCGAAGAAGGCCTCGAAGGGATGGAAGAAGCCCTCGTGAACCTGGAAGGCATGGACCGCACCACCGCCGGCAAGCTCGGCCTGGCTGGGATCAAGACGGTCGACGCCTTTGCAGCACTCGCCTACGACGAATTCGGCGCCATCCTGGCGCTGTCGTCGGATCGTGCCGGCGAACTGATCAAGAATGAATTCAACGATGTGACCGACGATGAGATGAAGCTGGTCGACAGTAAATACGATGACCGCGCCAAGGCGCTGCAGGCGAAAGCCTGGAGCCTGGCAGAAACGGCCAAGGCGTAATTTGCAAATCTTTATCATCTCTGCGACACATAGAAAAGAGGACTGAATGGCGAGTAACAACGTAGCCCAATTTGCCACCGAACTGAAGATGCCTGCAGACCTGCTGCTGACACAGCTGCGCTCGGCCGGCGTCGAAAAAAGTTCGACGTCAGATCCCTTGTCAAAAGATGATAAGGACAAGCTGCTGAACCACCTGCGCCGTACCCACGGCGCCGCCGAAAGCGGTGAGAAGAAGAAGATCACGGTGACCCGCAAGGAAACCACCGAGATCAAGCAGGCTGACTCGAGCGGCAAATCGCGCACCATCCAGGTCGAAGTCCGCAAGAAGCGCACCTTCGTGCAGCGCGACGACCTGGTCACCACCCCGAAAGTGGAAGCCGCACCCGTCGTCGACGCCGCCGAACAGGCGCGCCGCGAGGAAGACGCACGCCGCCAGGCCGAGCTGATCGCCCGCCAGGAAGCCGACCTGCGCGAGAAGCAGGAACGCCTGGCCAAGCTCGAAGCGGAAGAGGCTGCGCAAGCCAAGGCCGCCGAAGAGCAAGCCAAGCGCGACGCCGCCGAGAAATCGAAGCGCGAAGCCGCCGAAGCCGCTGCCGCCGCGAAAGCGGCCGCCAGCGCCAAGGCGCCTGCCGCGCCGGCCTCGGCTGCTGCCGAAGAAGCGGCCCAGGCCGCCGCCGCGGAAGCCAAGAAGCGCGCCGAGGAAGCCGCCAAGGAAGCCGCCGAACGTGCTGCCGCGACCGAGCGCGCACGCAAGGCCGTGGCCGACGAAGTGGCCCAGATCAAGCTCATGATGAGCCAGCCGCGCCGCGTCATCAAGGCGCCGGAACCGGTCGCCAAGCCTGCTGCTCCGGCAGCACCGGCGGGCACCCTGCACAAGCCGGCGGCAAGCGCCGACAAGAAGCCGGGCGACGCCAAACCGGGCGACAAGAAGCCGGGCGACAAGAAGTCGATCAAGTCGGCGAATGTCTCCTCGACCTGGTCGGACGACGCCAAGAAGCGCGGCGCGCCGGGCGGCGGCAAGGGCCGTGGCGCGGGCGCCCCGACCGGTGGCCGTGACGGCTGGCGCAGTGGCGGCCGCAGCGGCGGACGCCGTTCGCACAACGAGGACCGCGAGACCAACTTCCAGGCCCCGACCGAGGCGATCGTCAAGGACGTGCACGTGCCGGAAACCATCACCGTCGCCGAACTGGCGCACAAGATGTCGGTGAAGGCGTCGGAAGTCATCAAGCAGCTGATGAAGCTGGGCCAGATGTGCACCATCAACCAGGTGCTGGACCAGGAAACCGCGATGATTCTCGTGGAAGAAATGGGCCACAAGGCGTTCGCGGCTGCAGAGGACGATCCGGAGGCGCTGCTGGCCGACCAGGGCGCCCACGCCGAGTTCGAAGCGACCTCGCGTGCGCCGGTGGTGACCGTCATGGGTCACGTCGACCACGGTAAAACTTCGCTGCTGGACTACATCCGCCGTGCGAAGGTTGCTGCGGGCGAAGCCGGCGGCATTACCCAGCACATCGGCGCATACCACGTGGACACCCCGCGCGGCATGATCACCTTCCTGGATACCCCGGGTCACGAGGCGTTCACCGCCATGCGTGCCCGCGGCGCGAAAGCGACCGACATCGTCATCCTGGTGGTGGCGGCGGACGACGGCGTGATGCCGCAGACCAAGGAAGCGATCGCCCACGCGAAAGCCGCCGGTGTGCCGCTCGTCGTGGCGATCAACAAGATCGACAAGCCGGGCGCGAATGCCGACCGTGTGACCCAGGAACTGGTCGCCGAAGGCGTGGTGCCGGAAGAATACGGCGGCGATTCGCCGTTCGTTCCGGTGTCCGCGAAGATCGGTACCGGCATCGACGACCTGCTCGAGCAAGTGCTGCTGCAGGCCGAGGTGCTGGAACTGACCGCCCCGACCGAAGCCCCGGCCCGTGGCCTGGTGGTCGAAGCGCGCCTGGACAAGGGCAAGGGCCCGGTCGCGACGATCCTGGTGCAGTCGGGTACCCTGAAGCGCGGCGACGTCGTGCTGGCGGGTTCGTCCTTCGGCCGCGTCCGGGCGATGCTGGACGAGAACGGCAAGCCGGTCACCACCGCGGGTCCGTCGATCCCGGTCGAGATCCAGGGCCTGACCGAGGTGCCGAGCGCCGGTGAAGAAGTGATGGTGATGGCCGACGAGCGCAAGGCGCGTGAAATCGCCCTGTTCCGTCAAGGTAAGTTCCGCGACGTCAAACTGGCGAAGCAGCAGGCCGCCAAGCTGGAGAACATGTTCGACCAGATGGCCGAAGGCGAAGTCAAGAACCTGCCGCTCATCGTCAAGACCGACGTGCAGGGTTCGCAGGAAGCGCTGGTCGGTTCGCTGCAGAAGCTGTCGACCTCGGAAGTGCGGGTCCAGATCGTCCACGCGGCGGTCGGCGGCATCACCGAGTCGGACGTCAACCTGGCGGTCGCTTCGAAAGCGGTCATCATCGGCTTCAACGCCCGTGCCGACGGCCAGGCGCGCAAGCTGGCGGAAGCCAACGGCGTCGATATCCGTTACTACAGCATCATTTACGATGCGATCGACGAGATCAAGACCGCACTGTCGGGCATGCTGGCGCCGGAGAAGCGCGAGACCATCACCGGCCAGGTCGAGATTCGCCAGGTCATCCTGGTCTCGAAGGTCGGCGCGATCGCGGGCTGCCTGGTCACCGATGGCGTGGTCAAGCGTACCTCGTCGGTTCGCCTGCTGCGCAACAACATCGTCGTGTGGACCGGCGAGATCGACTCGCTCAAGCGCTTCAAGGACGACGCGAAGGAAGTCCGCGCCGGTCTGGAATGCGGCCTGTCGCTGAAGAACATGAACGAAATCCAGGTCGGCGACGTCCTGGAAGTGTTCGAAGTCACCGAAGTGGCGCGTACGCTGTAATTCCGGCAGGAGGCGTACCATGGGGGCCAGGACGCTTCGCGGCGAATGCCGCGAGGGGCCTGGCCCTTGTTTTATTGGATGAGTTACGTTTCAAGGCTTTTGGCCCGCTCCCTCTGAATCGTCGTACCGGCGAAGGCCGGTACCCAATTTCGTCGATCAGCCATTAGCCTCGAACGTAGACGGTACGCACGCAAAATTGGATCCCGGCCTGTGCCGGGATGACGGTGCGAAGTGTGTTGGATGAAGTGAATGCCAACACAGCACACACATCACAAGAACAATACACCAGCAACATCATGGCAAAACACAGCAAAAGCATCCCCCAGCGCGGCCTGCGCGTCGCCGACCAGATCCAGAAAGACCTGTCGGAACTGATCGCCTTCGAACTCAAGGACCCGCGCGTCGGCATGGTCACCATCAGCGAAGTCAAGCTGACCCCCGACTACGCCCACGCCAAGGTCTACTTCACCCTGCTGAAGGACAGCCCGGAAGAGGTCAAGCAGACCCTGGACGGCCTGTCGAAAGCGGCCGGCTACCTGCGCAACCTGCTCGGCAAGCGCCTGCACATCCACACCTTGCCGCAGCTGCACTTCGTGCACGACACCTCGACCACCCGCGGCCTCGCGATGTCGGCGCTGATCGACCAGGCCAACGCGGTCCGTGCAGCCGATTTCGGCCAGGACGACGAAGCGTCGGACAAAGAGTGAACCGCGCCGTCAAGAAGCCGCGCGACCTGGTGGATGGGGTCCTGCTGCTGGATAAACCCGTCGGCCTGTCCTCGAACGACGCACTGATGAAGGCCAAGCGCGTGTTCAATGCGAAGAAGGCCGGCCACACTGGCACCCTGGATCCCTTCGCCACCGGCTTGCTGCCGCTGTGCTTCGGGGAAGCGACCAAGTTTTCGCAGGATTTGCTGGAGGCGGACAAGACCTACGAGGCGACGGTCCACCTCGGCATCATGACCACCACCGGCGACACCGAAGGCGAGACCATCGAAGAGCGCACCGTCGACGTGACGCGCGAGGCGATCGAGGCGGCGCTGGCGCGTTTCCGCGGTCTCATCTTCCAGGTCCCGCCCATGTATTCCGCGCTCAAGCGCGACGGCAAGGCCTTGTACGAATACGCGCGCGAAGGCGTCACGCTCGAGCGCGAAGCGCGTCCGGTGACCATTCACGGCCTGTCGCTGATCGACTACAGCGCGCCTTTCCTGAAGATCCTGGTGACCTGCAGCAAGGGGACCTACGTGCGCGTGCTGGGCGAGGACATCGGCGCCGCGCTCGGCTGCGGCGCCCACCTGAACGCGCTGCGCCGGGTGCAGGTCGGCAGCCTGACGACGGAACGCATGATCACGCTGGAAGACCTGCAGGCCCATCCCGACCCGCTGTCGCTGCTGGGGCCGGTCGATGCGCTGCTGTCGAGCTTCCCGCCGATCGAACTGAGCCCGGACCTGGCCGGACGCTTCCTGAATGGCCAGCGTCTGGCGCTGGGCAAGGAAGCGGTCGTGGTGCCGGCGCAACTCGGCCGGGTCCGCGTGTATTGCGAAGGAAAGTTGCTTGGGACGGCGAACTTGCAGGAATACGCGATCCTGGCGCCGGAGCGACTGATCGCCGCCGGCAGATGATACCACGCCGCTGTCCGCACGACGCTGCTGGACAGCGGCGCCGTGTCCGCGGACGCGGCGCCGGCCCGATGGGACTGGTTTTTCCTGGTAGGACTTAACTGGCATGCCTTTTGCAGATACGGGAATTCCTTATTTTGGAGATTCCCATGCCTCAGCTTTTCATGCGTACCGCCTTGTCGTTGGCCTTCCTCTTGAGCACGTCCGGCACGCTTCATGCCGCCACCGAACGCGACCGGGTGGTCGACGAAACACTGTCCCAGCTTAAGGCGCAGTACGTCCATCCCGCTACTTATCCCGCCATCGAACAACATGTACGCAAGCACCAGGAAGCGGGCGATTACACCAGCGCGGTGAGCGAGGAAGAGTTCGCGCGGCTCCTGACCGCGCATATGCAGGAAATCAGCCATGACAAGCACATGCGCCTGAAGTTCCAGCCAGACGTACGCAGTTTGCGCCCGTCAGCCAATGCCAGCACGCCGGCGAAGCGCGCGCTCGAGCGGCGCGAGAATTATGGCTTGCAAAAAGTCGAAATCCTGCCCGGCAATGTGGGATACATCGATATCGTCAAGTTCCACGATACCGCCGAAGGCGCCAGGGAGACCATCGGCGCGGCCATGGGCTTCGTCGCGCATACCGACGCCCTGATCATCGACCTGCGGAACAACCGCGGCGGCGGGGAAGCAATGCAGTTGTTGACGAGTTATTTTTTCAAGCATCAGTTCACCGTCATGGAACTGCATTACCGCCATGATGGGATCTACAAGGCGCGCACCCTGGCCCGCATCCCCGGCAAGCGTTACCTGGACAAGCCGGTCTACCTGCTGACGTCCGACCGTACCTTCTCGGCGGGCGAAGCGTTTTCGTATGCGATGAAAAGCCTAAAGCGCGCAACCCTGGTCGGCGCCACGACGCGGGGTGGGGGCAATCCGATCACCATGTTTCCGCTGCGCAGGGACTACCTGCTGTCGGTGCCCACCGGCGTCTCCGTCAGCCCCGTCGATGGCGGTAGCTGGGAAGGCGTGGGCGTCCAACCCGACGTCGCAGTGGACGAAGCATCGGCCCTCGACGTCGCGCACCGGCAAGCCCTGCAAACCTTGCATCAGCGTAGCAAGGACGAGACAGTGAGGGCGAGTCTGGAAAAACATATTGCAGCGCTCGAGCGGCGCTGAAGCGCAGCCAGGCACATGTCGACGCTTGTTTCTGGCACGCTGCGGTGCAGCAACCGGAATAACCGTGCTATAGTAGCGGGTTACGGAAATCGGCATGTTCGTCTGGCTTCACAGTTGAGCTGCGCGATTTCATCCATCACGCAACATTCACTGTTGAAAATACACATGTCAGACACCAAACGCGCAATTCGTAATATTGCAATCATCGCCCACGTTGACCACGGCAAGACCACCCTGGTCGACCAGCTTCTGCGCCAGTCGGGCACCTTCCGTGAAAACCAGGCGGTGGACACCCGCGTGATGGATTCGAACGACCTCGAAAAAGAGCGTGGCATCACGATTCTGTCGAAGAACTGCGCGGTCGAGTACGAAGGCACCCACATCAACATCGTCGATACCCCGGGCCACGCCGACTTCGGCGGCGAGGTCGAGCGCGTGCTGTCGATGGTCGACTCGGTGCTGCTGCTGGTCGATGCGCAGGAAGGCCCGATGCCGCAGACCCGCTTCGTGACCCGCAAGGCGCTGGCCCTGGGCCTCAAGCCCATCGTCGTGGTCAACAAGATCGACCGTCCGGGCGCCCGCGCCGACTGGGCGATCAACCAGACCTTCGAACTGTTCGACAAGCTCGGCGCCACCGACGAGCAGCTCGACTTCCCGATCGTCTACGCCTCGGGCCTGAACGGCTACGCCGGCATGGATGAAAGCGTGCGTGGCGGCGACATGAAGCCGCTGTTCGACGCCATCCTGAAATACGTGCCGGTGCGTGACGACAACCCGGACGGCCCGCTGCAGATGCAGATCACCTCGCTGGACTACTCGTCCTACGTGGGCAAGATCGGCATCGGCCGTGTCAACCGCGGCCGCGTGAAGACCGGCCAGGACGTGGTGGTCATGAACGGTCCGGATGCGACCCCGATCAAGGGCCGCATCAACCAGGTGCTGAACTTCAAGGGCCTGGAGCGCGTGCTGGTCGACGAAGCCGTCGCTGGCGACATCTGCCTGATCAATGGTATCGAAGAAATCGGCATCGGTTCGACCGTCTGCGCCGCCGACGTGCCGGAAGCGCTGCCGATGCTGACCGTCGACGAGCCGACCCTGACCATGAACTTCATGGTCAACAACTCGCCGCTGGCCGGCCGCGAAGGCAAGTTCGTCACCAGCCGCCAGCTGCGCGAGCGTCTCGAGCGCGAACTGAAGGCCAACGTCGCACTGCGCGTGTCGCCGACCGACGACGATACCACCTTCGAAGTGTCGGGCCGCGGCGAGCTGCACCTCACCATTCTGCTGGAAAACATGCGTCGTGAAGGCTTCGAGCTGGCCGTGTCGCGTCCGCGCGTGGTCTACAAGATGGTCGACGGCGTGCGCCAGGAACCGTACGAAAACCTGACCGTCGACGTGGAAGAAGCGAACCAGGGCGGCGTGATGGAAGAACTGGGCCGCCGCCGTGGCGACCTGCAGAACATGGAATCGGACGGCAAGGGCCGTGTCCGTCTGGAATACCTGATCCCGGCGCGTGGCCTGATCGGCTTCCAGGGCGAGTTCATGACCCTGACCCGCGGCACCGGCCTGATGAGCCACGTGTTCCATGAATACGCAGCCGTGGACAACAGCAAGGGCGAACTGGCCGGCCGCCGTAACGGCGTGCTGATCTCGCAGGACGACGGCGCCGCCGTCGCCTACGCGATCTGGAAGCTGCAGGACCGCGGCCGCATGTTCGTCGAGCACAACACCCCGGTGTACGAAGGCATGATCATCGGCATCCACTCGCGCGACAACGACCTGGTCGTCAACCCGATCAAGGGCAAGCAGCTGACCAACGTGCGTTCGTCGGGTACCGACGAAGCCGTGCGCCTGGTGCCGCCGATCCAGATGTCGCTGGAATACGCCGTCGAGTTCATCGAGGACGACGAGCTGGTCGAGATCACCCCGAAATCGATTCGCCTGCGCAAGCGTTACCTGAAAGAGCACGAGCGCAAGAAGGCGAGCCGCGAAGGCGCGTAATCGCCACGGCTTCATGAAAAACCCGCTGCTCGCAGCGGGTTTTTTTACGCCTAAGATGCCGGCGCGATGCGATGTGCATATCGTCCGTCATCTGGCGCACATTAGTGTAGATCTGGTCTTCATTTTTCATCTTGTTACAGTTCTTACAGCCGTTCGCTTGGGCCGGTGGGGGGTGCGATGCTATTGTGATCACAACGCGATTCACTGGGAATTGCGACACAGTTGAAGCACTTTGAAAGGACTTGGTATGAAAAAGCTGATGATTGCAGTAATGGCCACCGCCGCCGTCGCAGGCGCCGCCCAAGCGCAGGACACCGGCAAGGCCTACGTCGGCGCCGCCGCCGTGACCTCGAAGAACTCCACGCTCGATTCGAACAAGGCCGACGGCAAACTGTTCGGCGGCTACAAATTCAACGAGCAGCTCGGCGTTGAGGCAGGCTGGACCAACCACCACAAGACCGACGTCGGCCCGCGCGGCAGCACCGAAGGCTATGGCACCTACGTGGCCGCCAAGTACACCATCCCGGTAAACGAGCAGGTCGGTGTCTACGGTAAAGTTGGTGTGTCGCACAGCGAGCGCAAGATGACCAACAACATCGGCCAGCGCTTCAAGGACGACGACACCAGCGGTTACGGCGGTATAGGCGTCGAGTACAAGCTGAACCAGAACACCGCGCTGGTGGCGGAATATGAGCGCTACGGCAAGACCAAGGACTACGGCGCCCGCGCGAACGTGTGGAGTGCCGGCGTGAAATACGGCTTCTGACCCTTCAGAAGCTGACGAAAAAGCCCTCCGGCGCCTGGCGCCGGAGGGCTTTTTTAATTCGCAAAAAAGATCAGCGCAGGCCGAGCAGGGCCTGGACCCGGTCGCGGCTGACGCCGACCAGCGCCGAGGTGATCGCCAGCAGCGACTGGTAGTCGTGGCTGGCCGCGGTGGCGGCGAAGTCGCCGGTGATGGCCAGCAGCTCGGCTTCCGGAATTGCCGGCTGGCTGGTGGCCGCCATGGCCGCGCTCAGCGCCGCGCTGGCCGCTTCCTGCGAACGGCGCACGCGCGCCAGCGCCTGCATTACCTCGCGCAGGCTCTGGCGCAGGGCGTCGGGGTTACCGATGTTCCATTGTTCAGGTGCGATGACGGCAGGGTCTTCCACCGTGTCCACGCGGCCGCGGCCGGAGATCGCGATCGCCTCCCTGATGCCGACCCATTCCGACTCCGGCGCGCTGAACACCAGCTGCTGCTCGCTGTCGAGCGAGACCTGCACCTTCACCGGCGTCAGGGTGCGGTTCAGGCGCGCCGCGATGTCTTCCGGCGTCATGCCCGCTTCGATGGTGGCGGTGATGTTGGGGCCGCCGGAAGCGCCCACCGAGAAGGCATAGGTCTGCTGGCCGCCCGCCTGCAGGGACGCCATGTCGAAGCCGCGGATGCGGAAACGCGTGCGCGCCGGTTCGGCGCTGCGGAAGTCGAGCTGGGCGTCGATGCCGCCGCCACCCTGTTTCGCACGCGAGGCGAGCGAACTGGCGAGCTGCTGGGCGCGCGCCTCGATCTGGCGCACCGGGTCGCTGCGGCCGGCGATCTTGGCGCTCAGGTCTGCCTTCAGGGCTTCGAGCTGGGCGGCGACGCGCTGCAGGTAGTCGAGCGCCTGTTGCGCGCGTGCGACGTCGCCTTGCAGGCGCGTGTCCCACTTGATGCCGCGCTGCAGTGGCGCGGCGGCAGGGGCGCTGGCAGTGACGACGCGGCTGTCCGGATCGGCCGGGCGCACCGCGGTGGCGCGCGCTGCGCCGGCGGTGGCGCCGGCGGCGGCTGGACTGGCGACGGCGGTGGTGGAGGCCGGGTTGGCGGGGCGAAGGGCTGCTTCCATGACGAACGATTACAGGACCGAGAACAGGGACAGGTTGCCGATGCGGCTGTACGCCTTGTAGGTGGCTTGCAGGGCGGTGGAGTAGCCATTGAGGGCGGTGGCGGCTTCGCCGACGTCGAGCGCGCCGATGTCGGTGATCGCCATCTTGTTCGAGAGGCTGACGTTGGCGTGGTTGGCGTCCAGCGTCTCCATGATGTTCTGGGCGCCGCCGATGGTGGCGATCTTGCCGGTCACCAGGTTCATCGCATCGTCGAAGCCGTTCAGATTGGCGGTGAGCACCGCGCGCACGGCCGGATCGTTGGCCGAGGCGCCCGGCGCGCCGAGGGCCGAGATGGTGGTTTCGAGCTGGTTCAGCAGCTTTTCCAGGCCTTGCAGGTTGTCGTTGGCCGGCTGGGTGATGCCGTTGCCGACCACCACATCCTGGGAATTCGTGTTGCCGACATAGGTATAGCGCGAACCGAGCGGGGCGCTGGCATCGTATTTCAGCGGCGCGGTGCGGGTCAGCGTGCCGGAGAACACATAGTTGCCTTCGTGGTCGATGGTGTTGGCGCTGTAGAACAGGCTGTCGCGCAGCGATTCGAGCGGGCTGATCATGGCCTTCAGGTCGTCCGGCGCATTGCCGCCATCCAGGGCCCAGACCAGCGTGTCGCGGCCGACGACCATTTCCTTGCTCATATTGCTCAGATAGCCTTCGGTCTTGTTCAGGCGGATCTGGATCGAGGCGATGTTGTCGCGGTACTGCTGCACCGTAGCTTCTTCGCGCGACAGCCGCGCCAGGCGCACGCTGTCGACCGGGTCGTCCGAGGGCACCAGGATGCGCTGGTTGTTGGCCAGCTGCTGGGTGATGGTGGTGATGCGCTCCTGGTTGGTCTGGAGCGACTGGTTCATCGTCGACTGGTACTGGGTGGTGGCGATCCGCATGGCTATTCCTTTAGCCCATCATCGCCAGGGTGGCGTCGAAGAGCTGGTTGGCGACCGAAATGACTTTCATGTTCGCCTGGTACATGTTTTGGTACTCGACGAGATTGACCGCTTCCTCGTCCTGGTTCACGCCGCTGGTCGATTGCCAGTCGTCCACCGACTGGGTGCGCACGGTCGTGGTGGTCTTCAGGGCCGCCTTGTTGAGCTGGCTGTCGACGCCGAGCTTGCCGACCAGCTGGGTGTCGGCGTCGCTCAGCAGCACGGTGCCGATCGAGCCGACCGTGATCGGCTGCGATTTCACGGCCACCAGCTTCTGCAGGTTGCCGGTGTCGCCCGGGGTGCCGTCGGCGGAGAAGGCCAGGTCCTCGACGATGAAGCCGCTGGCGACTTTCAGCATGTCGGCGCCGCTGCCCGGGGTGTAGGCGAACAGCGCGCTGCCGGCGGTGCCGTCGGTCTTGTAGCCGAGGCCGAGCTGGGTGTTGACCTTGTCGGCGATCTGGCGCGCGATGTCGGCGATGTCCTGCTGCAGCGGCGCCAGGGTCTCGGTTTCGTATCTGGTCAGGCCGCCGAGCTGGCCGCCGAGCCGGCCGGCGTCGAGCACGTAGGTGGTGTTGGCGAAGCTGAGGCTGAATTCCTGGGCGCTGGTGGCGGTGGGGGCGGCCTTCAGGGTGCCATAGATGCCGCCCAGCACCAGGGCCTGGCCGGTTTTGAGCGAGACGTTGCGGGTGCCGTCGGCATTGTCCGAGACTTCCAGCGCCATCTTGCCGGCCAGATCGTCGATGGCCTGGTCGCGCGCATCGATCATCGACGAGGCGTTCTGGCCGCTGGCATTGGCCGCGCCGATCTGGGCGTTCAGGCGCGCGATGGTGGCGATCTGGGCGTTGGCCGAATCGACGATCGCGCTGCGCTGGGTGCGCACCGATTGCAGCTGGGCGTTGAACACATTGTTCAGGCCATTGAAGCGCTCCGACATCAGGCCGGCCGAGGTCAGCACCTGCTGGCGCAGCGGGGTCGAACCCGGATCGCCGGCGACGGCGTTCAAGGCGCCGAAGAACTCGTCGATGCCGGCCGACAGGCTGGCGGTCTTGTCGCCCATCACGCTTTCGAGCTGGCTCAGGTAGGGCTGGTTCTGCGAATGCGCACCGAGTTCCGAGGCGGCGCGCCACATGGCCTGGCTTTTATAGCCGTCTGAAAAACGCAGCAGCGAACTGGCCTGCACGCCATTGCCGGCCGCACGGGGATCGGCGCCGGGGCCGATGGTGGTGAGCAGGGCGGCCTGGCGGGTATAGCCCTTGGTCTGCAGGTTGGCGATGTTCTGGCTGCTGGCGGTGAGCGCCACCTGGGCGGCGAGGGCGCCGGACAGGGCGTTATTGATGATGGCCATGGTGCGGATTCTTCCTTTGGGCAGGGTTCACCATGTAAAGGCGACCGTTTGTTGCGACTTATTAAGCCTACTTGCTCGTTTTTGCGCCGGGCACCAGCTGGCGCAGGATGGCGTCGGCGATGCCGAAGGCGCGGTTGCCGGCCATGTTCCCGGCCAGCAGGTCGTCGGCCATGTCCTGCATGTCCTGGTTGACCCGGTTGTTGAACACGCTGTCCTCGGCCGCCATGGCGCGGGTCGAGGAGCGCATCTCCTTGAGCATGTGCGAGATGAAGAAGCGTTCGAACTCGACCGCGGCCTTGGTGGCCTTGGCGGCGTACACCGGGTCCGGCTGCTCGGCGGCCGGAGCGACCGGCGCATCCGCGCCGGCCTGGGATTGGGCGAGCTGCTGGTCGATCTTCATCAGATCACCACCAGTTCGCCTTCGATCGCGCCGGCCTGGTCGAGGGCCTGCAGGATCGCCATGATGTCGTCGGGCGAGGCGCCCAGGCTGTTGACCACGTCGATGATGGTCTGCAGCCTGGCGCCGGCCGGCCAGTGGAACATCTGGCCCGAGCCCTGGTCGACCGACAGCTTCGATTCCGGCGTCACCGCGGTCTGGCCGCGCGAGAAGGGCCCGGGCTGCGACACGCGCGAGCTTTCCGAGATGATGACCTTGAGCGAACCATGGGTAACGGCCGCCGCCTTCACGCGCAGGCCGTCGGCGATGACCACGGTGCCGGTGCGCGAATTGAACACGACCTTCGGCACTTCGACGCCGGCGTCGACCTGCAGGTTGTTCAGGCGCGCCATGAAGGCCACGCGCTCGGTCGGGTTCTGCGGGGCGACCACTTCGACGCTGGTGCCGTCGGCGGTGGTGGCGATCGGGCCGTATTTGGCGTTGATCGCGTTGACCACATTGGTGGCGGTCTCGAAGTGCGGCTGGCGCAGGCGCAGCATGACCTGCGGGCGGGTCGCGAAGTCGCTCGGGATCTCGCGCTCGATCATGGCGCCGTTCGGGATGCGGCCGGTGGTCGGGGTATTCACGGTCACCGAGGAACCGCTTTTTCCCGTGGCGTTCAGGCCGCCCACCACCAGGTTGCCCTGGGCCAGCGCATAGATCTCGTTGTCGGCCGCGCGCATTTGCGTGAGCAGCAGGGTGCCGCCGCGCAGGCTTTTCGCGTCGCCGAGCGAGGAGACGGTGACGTCGATCGCCTGGCCGCGGCGGTAGCCCGGCGGGAACACGGCCGACACCATCACGGCCGCCACGTTCTTGTTCTTGGCGTCCTCGCCTTCGGGCAGGCGCACGCCGAACTGCTTGAGCATGTTGACCACCGACTGGCTGGCGTACTTCACCTGGGTCGAGTCGCCGCTGCCGTTCAGGCCGACCACCAGGCCGTAGCCGACCAGCGGGTTTTCGCGCACGCCTTCGACGCTGACCAGGTTGCGCAGCGCCTGCGCGCTTGATGCCACGCCGGGGAACACGGTCGCCGTCATCAGCAGCGCGCACATGACGGTGCGGAGAAGGCGCGAGGCGCGCAATGCTTGGATCATCTTGTCCTCAGAACGGCATCAGCGGGCCGGTAAAGAAGCGGGTCAGCCAGCCCGGCTGGTTGCTCTCGGCCAGGGCGCCCTTGCCGGAATAGGCGATGCGGGCATTCGCCACGCGCAGCGAGGACACCTGGTTGTCGTTGTCGATGTCCTGGGCGCGGACGAAACCCTTCAGGCGCACGAATTCCTCGCCCTGGTTCAGGGTCAGGTTCTTCTCGCCCGACACGCGCAGCAGGCCGTTGGGCAGCACTTCCTGCACGATCACGGTCAGCGAGCCGGACAGAGCGTTCTGCTGGGTGCTGGTGGCGTCGCCTTCGAAGCTGCGGTCGGCCGAGATGTCGATCGCGGTCTTGCCGAAGGTCTTGCCGAGCGCCGCGATCGGCGACACGCCGACCGAGGAGCCTTTTGAAAAGCTGGTGCCGGCGCGCTTGCTGGCCTGGGTGGTTTCCTGCAGTATGACGGTGACCGCGTCGCCCACGCGGTAGGCACGGCTGTCCGAGGTCAGCGACACGGTGTCGCCCGTGAACACGCCGCCCGAGACGCCGCGCGACGTGGTGCGCGCCATCGGCACGAAGTCCTCGTCGTTCGCGAGCTGGCGCGGCGGCGCCGAAGCGCAGCCGGCCAGGATGGAGGCGCAGAGCGCCGCGATCATGACTTTCATCAGCGAGCAGCCTGCGCCAGGTACTGGAGCATGTTGTCGGCCGCCGACAGCACCTTGGTGTTCATCTCGTAGGTGCGCTGGGCCGCGATCATGTCGACCATCTCTTCGACCACCTGCACGTTCGAGCCTTCCAGCGCGCCTTGTTTCAGCTTGCCGAAAGCGCCGTCGCCGGGACGGCCTTCGTTGGCGGTGCCGGAAGCGGCGGTTTCCTGGAACAGGTTCTCGCCCAGGGCCAGCAGGCCCGCCGGGTTCACGAAGCTGGTGAGCGTGAGCTGGCCGAGTTCGGTCGGCGCGGTGGCGCCGGCGACGGTGGCCGAGACCATGCCGTTCTC
This sequence comes from Massilia phyllostachyos, assembly GCF_021044825.1. Classification (GTDB taxonomy): domain Bacteria; phylum Pseudomonadota; class Gammaproteobacteria; order Burkholderiales; family Burkholderiaceae_D; genus Telluria; species Telluria phyllostachyos. The sequence goes on from NZ_JAJNOC010000004.1 coordinate 237,967, forward strand.
GCCGATGGTGATCGCGGTGGCGTTCTGCGGCACGGTGATCTGCGGCACCAGCGGCAGGCCCTGGGCGTTGGTCAGGGTGCCGTTCGCATCGACCTGCAGCTGGCCGGCGCGGGTGAAGGCCGGTTCGCCGTTCGGGCGGCGCACCTGCAGGAAGCCGGCGCCGTTGATGGCGACGTCGAGCGGCTGGCTGGTGGTCTGCATATTCCCGTTGGTGAAGACCTTCTGGGTGCCGACCACGCGCGTGCCGTTGCCGAGCTGGACGCCGTTGGAGACGGTGTTGTCCGCGCTCTGGGCGCCCGGCTGGGCGTCGACCTGGTAGAACAGGTCTTCGAACACGACGCGGTCGCGCTTGAAGCCGACCGTGTTCACGTTGGCCAGGTTGTTGGCGATCGCCTGCAGCTTGGCATCCTGTGCCTGCACGCCGGTCTTGCTGATCCACATTGCGGGGTTCATTGCTACTCCTTGATTGTGCGCCGATTCATGCGCCGATGAGGCGGTTGCCCGCCTCGTTCATGCTGTCGCTGGCCTTGAACATCTTCATCTGCATTTCGAAGCTGCGGTTCAGGCTCATCACCGCGACCATCTCTTCGATCGCCGACACATTGCTGCCTTCCAGCGCGCGGCCGCGCACGGTGACGTTCGGGTCCATCTCGAGCGGATTGCCTTCGCGCGAGACGATCAGGCCGGCCTCGTTCTTGGTCAGCTCCGCGCCTTCGGCATTCACCAGGCGCAGCTTGTCGACCGGCTGCATCAGGGTCGCGCCATCGGTCAGCACCGAGATCGTGCCGTCCGTTCCGATCTCGACCGCCTGGTGCGGCGGCAGCACGATCGCGCCGCCTTCGCCCAGCAGCGGATGGCCGTTCACCGACAGCGCGCCGTTGGCGTCGATGTCGATGGCGCCGGCGCGCGTGTAGGCTTCGCCGTCGCCGTACTGCACCGCCAGGTAGCCGGCGCCGCTGATGGCGACGTCCAGCGGACGGCCGGTCTCGCGCACCGCGCCGGCGCGGGTCGAGATGGTGTCGGCCTCGGTGCGCGCCAGGTGCATGCTGTCGTAGCCGTAGCCGTTCTGCATGGCCTGGGTCGCGGCCACCTCGAGGTTGGCGCGGAAGCCCGCGGTCTCGCTGTTGGCCAGGTTGTTGGCGTGCACCTGCTGCGAGCGCAGGGTGCGCTCGGCGCCGCTGACCGCCGTGAAGATGAGCTTATCCATGCCTGCTTACCTTAAAGGGCCTGCATCAGGGCCTGCATCATCTGGTTCTCGGTGGTGATGACCTTCGAGTTCGCCTGGTAGTTGCGCTGCGAGGTCATCAGGCCGACGAGTTCCGAGGTGATGTCGACGTTCGAGCCTTCCAGCGTGCCGGTGGACAGCTTGCCGGCCAGGCCGACGCCCGGGGTGCCGTACAGCGGCGCGCCCGAGGTGCTGTTGGCGATCCAGCTGGTGTCGCTGGTCTGCGCCAGGCTGCCCTCGTCCGGGAAGGTGGCGATCGCCACGGTGCCGACCACCTGGCGCTGTTCGTTGCTGTACTTGGCCACGACCGATCCGTCCTGGGCCAGTTCCACGCCCACGAAGCTGCCCGAGGCATAGCCGTCGCTGCTGTTGGTGGTGTTGGTCGCTTCGCCCGAGACGTGGGTGGTGCCGTCGTAGGAGAGCGTGAAGGCGATCGGATCGACGCCGGCGCCCGGGTTGTAGGTCAGGGCCTGGATGGTGCCGGCCGGCAGTTCGCCCTTGGTGTTGAAGGTCAGGGTCTTGGTGGCCGCGACCGGGGCGCCGCCGTCGAAGGCGTAGTGGACGGTGACGGTGTTGGCCGGGGTGGCGGCCTTGACGAAGTACTGCGACAGGGTGTGCTGGGTGCCGACGGAATCGTAGACCACCGACTGCTTCACCATGTTGTAGCTCTTGTCGTTGGTGGCGTCGAAGGTGGCGACGGTCGGCGGCGTCCAGTCGTAGGACAGGTTGCCGACGTAGGCGACCTTGGTGGTGGCGACCGCGGGGATCTGGCCGGTCGGGATCTTGATGTCGCCCATCACGCCCAGCGCGCCGTTCACCGACGGGCCGTAGCCCTGCACGTTGCGGCCGGCGGCGTCGACCAGGTAGCCGTCCTTGTTGGCCGAGAAGATGCCGACGCGGGTGTACTGCATCACGCCCTGCGCGTCGCGGCTGGTGAAGAAGCCGCGGCCCTGGATCATCGCGTCCATGCTGCGGCCGGTGTTGATCAGGCCACCGTTCTGGCCGATGTTCTGGGTCAGCGAGGCGACTTCGACGCCGTTGGCCTGGTCGCCGGCGTACACCGAGGCGAAGTTGGCGCGGCTGCTCTTGAAGCCGTAGGTGCCGGCGTTGGCGATATTGTTCGACACGGCTTCCAGCTGCTCGTTGATGGCCTGGATGCCGGACAGTGCGATATTGAAGCTCATGGGGTTTCCTTTCAGTTGTCCGTTGCGGCCAGGGCGTTCGCCTTGCCGTTGAAGCCAGTCACGGCGAATGGGTCGACTTCGCCGATGCCGGCGACCTGCAGCACCACCCCGCCGCCCGCCGCCATGCGCACGCTCTCGAGGCGGGCCGTGACTTCGACCGCCGGCTTGCTGCCGTCCGCCGCTTCGGCGCGGATGCCGTAGCTGCCCGGCGCCAGGCCGAGGGCGGTCGGGTCGATGGTGAAGGGCAGGGCGCCGGCGCCGTGCGCGGGCAGCTCAACGCGGGTTTCCTTGCCGCCGGCGTCGACCAGGACCAGGCTGGTCGCGCTGCTGCTGCCGGAGAGCTGGACGTTGCCATCGACCTTGTCGCCGCCGAGGCGCAGGCGGCTGGTCACGACCGAGACGTCGCTGCCGACCTGGGCGCCCATGGCCAGCACCTGGATGCTCTGCAGGACGCTGGCGCTGGCGCTGGTGGTCTGGGCCAGGTTCTGCAGCGCCTCGGTCTGCGAGAGCTGCGACAGCTGGTTCACGAACTGGCTCGGGTCGGAAGGCGCGAGCGGGTCCTGGTTGCGGATCTGGGCGACCAGCAGCTTGGTGAACATGTCCTTGTTCTCGCTGGTGGCCACGCCCGTGGCGTTGCCGGCGACCGTGTCGCCGCCGGTGTTCGAGGTGGCGAAGCCGAAGGCGTTGGTGGCGGAGGTGGTAGTCATGCGGATCAGCCCTCGCCCAGTTTCAGCAGCGAAGCCTGCATGTTCTTGATGCGTCCCATCACCTCGACATTGGTCTCGAAGGCGCGCGAGGCGGCCATCATGTCGGCCATCTCGGCCACTTCGTTGACGTTGGCGTAGTAGACCATGCCATCGGCGTCGGCCACCGGGTTGCCCGGTTCGTACATCTTGCGCATCGGTTCGTTCGACTGGACCACGTCCAGCACCTGCACGCGGGCGGCGCCGTCCTCGCCCAGCACCGAGGCGAACACCGGCTTGCGCGCGCGGTAGCCTTCGGCCTCGGAGCCGGCGACGGCATTGGCGTTGGCCAGGTTGCTGGCGATCGTATTCAGGCGCACGGTCTGCGCCGCCATCGCCGAGCCTGCGATGTTCGAGATGTCCTTGAAGCCCATGGTATTGTCCTTACTGGCCGGGGTTATTGACCGTTGATGGCCTTGGCCAGGCCGCGCAGCTTCATGTTGATGAAGGTGAGGCTGGTCTGGAAGTCGGAAGCGTTCTGCGAGAACGCGGCCTGCTCGACGCCGATCTCGACGGTGTTGCCGTCGGCGCTCGGGTGGAAGGGCACGCGGTACAAGGGGCCGTCGCTCGACAGCGTCGGCGCGCCCGCTTCCTGGTCGATTTGCTCCTGCAGTGCCGAGGCGAAGTCGACGTCGCGCGCGGTGTAGCCCGGCGTGCTCTCATTGGCGATATTGGCGGCCAGCACGCGGGTACGTTCGGCGCGCAGCTGCAGCGCGTCGGCGTGCACGCCGAGGGCATCCTTGAAATTAATCGTCATTGGCGATCCTCTGTCGGTGAACTGCGAATGTTTCAGTAAAATGGGCGCTTCACGGCCCGCTATTTAACAATGATTGCTTTCCGTACGGCAACCTTTGCCATTGTAACCTGTCTTTTCTGTGCCACAAGCGACGCTGCTCAAGGTATTTCTTCCGTAATAGAACAAGCCGCCCGTGGACAAATCGACAAACAACTGCTAAGCAGCGGCTTGTCGGAACCGCAGGTCGACCTGAGCGTTCTCAGCGCACGCCCGGCGCCTCCCTGCAGTGTCCCGCTCGAGGTCGAGGCGCTCGACACCCGCCAGTACGCCCGCATGCGCTTCCTGGCGCGTTGCCCGGCGCTTGGCGATAACGCCGGGTGGCGCCGGGATTTCGTGGTGCGCGCGCGGGTCTCGGCCATCGTCGCCGTGGCAGCCAGCCCGGTCGTTGCGGGCCAGCCGATCGGCGACGAACACGTCACTCTCGAGCGGCGCGACGTCACGCTGGTCGGCGACGCGATCGGCGCGCCCGAGCTGGCGGTCGGCCAGACCAGCCGGCGCAGCCTGCGCGCCGGCGAGATCCTGCGCGCCGGCCAGCTCAGCGCGCCGCTGCTGGTCAAGCGCGGCGACCAGGTCCAGATGCAGGCCCGGGTCGAGGGCGTCGAAGTCAGCATGGCCGGCGAGGCGCTCGACCCCGGCGCCCGCGGCGCCGTGGTGCGCGTGCGGAACACGGGCAGCGGGCAGGTCGTGCGCATGCGCGTGGCCGGCGCCGGCACGGTCGAACCGCTCGACCTGCCGCTCGGCGTCAGTCGCTAGCACCTTGCAGTTTCGTCGCCAGGCGCGCCAGCTTGGCGGCATAGGCCGGGTCGGTCGCATAGCCGCCGCGCGCCAGGCCACGCGCAAAGGCGTGGGCGTCGGCGCCGACGTTCAGGGCGTCCTTGTAGCGCGGATTCTCGATCAGGGTGCGCGCATAGTCGCGGAAGGCGGCGCCCGCATCCGGGTAGGCGCGGAAGCGCTCGCGGGTCCTGATCGCCGCGCCGCCCAGGTATTCCGTGGTCGCCGACTCGCTGACGGCGCCTTCCCAGCTGCCGCCGGCCTTGATGCCGAACAGGTTGTGGCTGGAGGCGCCGTCGCCGGTTTTCAAGGGATGCCTGCCCCAGCCCGATTCCAGCGCCGCGTGGGCCGACACCAGTTCCGGCGCCACGCCCAGCCGGGCGGCGGCTTCCTGAGCCCAGGGTGCGATGCTTTCCAGGAACGCCTGCTGTTCCGGCGTGGTGGCGCCGCTCGTCGCCTCGACCTCGCTGTCGCCATTGATCCAGCCAGTGGCGCGGGCGCGCCACATCGCGCCTTCCGCCGTCAAGGTCGAGGCCCCGCCGCCGGAGCCGCCGTCGCCGTTCTGGATATAGGCGGCGACTTCGCCCTGCACCTCGCTGAACATGCCGCCGAAACCGCTGCCGCCGCCGATCGCGGCAAGCGGACGGGTGGCGGCTGTCGGCGCCGTCGGCGCGGTGGACGTCAAGGGCGCCGTGGTGAGATCAGCGCGGCGCATAGATGCCGTCCTCTCCGTGCAGCACGCGCTGCATCACGCCGTACTGTTCCGCCAGCAGGCCGCCGTTGCGGGCCGTGGCTTCCTTGCAGGCCTGGACCGTGCGTTCCAGGTCGGACCAGGCGGCTTTCAAATCCGCTTGCGCCGGCGCCGGCTGGGCGGCGATGTACTGCGCCATGGTGCCGTCCGGGCCGAGCAGGGCGCGCACCAGCGAGACGCGCTGCTGGCGCCGCGCTTCCATCGCGTCCAGCAGCGGCGACAGCAGTCCGGCCAGCTGCGTCAGTTCGCCGCTGCGGTGGCGCAGGGCGGCCTCGAACTGGCGCTCGAGCAGGGCCAGCACCTCGGCGCTGTCGCGCACGTCGGCCTGGACGCCGTCGGCCAGCAGCGACTGCGCCTGCTGGCGCGTGAGGCGGCTGGGCGCGTTCATCCGCGGCCTCCGTGGAAGCGCTGGATCAGTCCCGCCAGGCGGCCCGCATCGAAGGGCAGCTCGCCCTTGGCCAGCTGGTCGCGCAGCTCGGCCACGCGGGCGGCGTCGAAGTCCGGTAGCGCGGCCAAGGCCTTGGCGGCCGGTTGCAGCACTTCCGATTGCAGGGCCGGCGCGGCGGCGGCAGGCGCGGGGGCCGCAGCCGGGGCCGCGGCGGCCTGGGGGCCGATGCTCACGGTGGAGACGGGGGCGCTGGCGCCGGTGATCTTCATGCGGGTACCTCGGGTTTTCGATTGAACGGTCATGATTACTTCGGTAACTGGACGCGCAGTTTCTCGAGTTCTGCCTGATCGGGCATGGATACTGAAGCTTCCTGGCCGAGCGGGCTGGTGGCGCCGGGTTTGCCGAACATGCCGGCCACCGCGCGCGACTGCGCCCGGGTCAGGATCAGCAGTTCGATGCGGCGGTTCACGCCGGCCAGCGGTTGCTGCGCGTCGATCGGCGCACGCTCGGCCATGCCGACTACCTGCAGCACGGTCTCGCCGCGCATGCCGCCGCCCAGCAGCTCGGCGCGCGCGGACAGCGCACGGTCGGTCGACAGCGCCCAGTTCGAGTAGCCGCCCTTGTCGGAGCCGGCGAAGCGCGAAGAGTCGGTGTGGCCGACGATCAGCATCTGGTTTTCCATCTGGGCGAACAGGGGCCCCATCTTGCGCAGCAGTTTCACGAAGCGGCCCGTGGGCAGGGCGCTGCCGCGCATGAACATGCCCTGGCGCTCGGTATCGTGCAGCATCACGCGCAGGCCGTAGGGGGTGACCACGGTGTCGAGATTGGCGGCGAGGCCGGCTTCCTGGCTCATCTCGCCCAGCGCTTTGGAGAGCGCCGCCAGTTCGGCGGGCGACTCGTAGGCCACCCGCGGCTGGCTCGGCGCGCCCGGATCGTTGCTGCCCTTGCCGCCGGCGGTGGGCAGCTGGAAGCGCTCGATCATGCTGCCGCTCGGCTCCGCCGCGATGGCCGACTTGTGGCCCATGCCCTCGAGCATGCCGCTGTCGGTGGCGTCGCGCACGATCTTCTTGAGGTTCTGTTGTTCGCGCGAGGCGATCAGCCACAGCACCAGGAACAGCGCCATCAGCGCCAGGCAGAAGTCGGCGAACGCCACCTTCCATGCGCCGCCGTGCTCGTCGTGCGCATGCTTGCCGCCGCCGCGCTTGACGATGGTCGCTTCGTGGTGCTTTTCTTTAGGGTTTGCCACGTTCAACCCGCCATGCGATCGCTGCCGCGGCGGCGCTTGTTCTGCGACTCGTCCTCGCCGCCCATCGCATTGATCCACTGTTCCAGCTGGGCGAAGCTGGGCTTGGTGTTCAGCTGGATCAGGCGGCGACCGGCGTCGATCGCCAGCAGCGCCGGCTTGCCGGCCACGTGGGTACACAGCACCACCTTCACGGTTTCCATGGTCGAGGCTTCGGAGTTGACCGACTGCTTCATCAGGTTGGCCAGCGGTTCGAGCAGGCCGTAGCAGAAGAAGATGCCGATGAAGGTGCCGACCATGGCCGCGCCGATCTTCTCGGCGATCTCGCCGGAGTCGGCGCCGCCCGAAACCGAGAACATCGCCATCACGATGCCCAGCACCGCGGCCAGGATGCCGAAGCCCGGCATCGCTTCCGCGATCTTCTGCAGCGATTTCGCCGGCTGGGTGAGTTCCTCGTGGATGGCTTCGAGTTCCTGTTCCAGCACGCCTTCCAGTTCGTGGGCGTTGATCTTACCCATCGCCATCAGGCGGAAGTTGTCGACGATGAAGGCCAGCAGCTTCGGCTCTTCCAGGATGCGCGGATAGCGCTGGAACATCGGGCTTTCCGACGGCGCCTCGACGTGGGCGTCCAGCGCTTTCAGGCCGCCGGCGGCGGTCTGCAGCAGCTCGTACATCAGGAGCAGCAGCTGGCGCTGGAATTCCGAGTCGTGCTTTTTACGCGCCGCGACTTTCTTCAATTGGTGGGCCAGTTCGGCCAGCACGTGCTTGGGGTTGCCCAGCACCAGGGCGCCAAGCGCCGCGCCGCCGATGATCAGGAGTTCGACCGGGTGGAAGATCGCGGAAAAGGTGCCGCCCATCAGGGTGAACCCCCCGAAGACGCACCCGAGCACGATGGCGATACCGAGTAATTGCTGCATGACGTAAGCCTCTCTCTTTTATCTTCTATATCAGCTGCGCTGCAGCGCGGCCTTCATCTTGGCCAGCGCGCTCTTGTTCAGCTGGCAGACGCGCGCATCCGACAGGTCGAGCACGGCGGCGATTTCCTTGTAGCTCAGTTCGAACTCGTAGATCATCTGGATCACGCGCTGCTCCTTGTCGTTCAGGCTGCCCAGCACCTGTTCCAGGCTGCGCCGCACCAGGTAGGCGTCTTCCGGACCCGGCGCGCTGTGCGCGTGCTCAAGCGATTCCTGCAGCACCTCGTCGAAGCTGAGCATCTCTTCGGCGCAATCGTCCAGCACGTGCTGGCGGAATTCTTCCGCGCTCACGCCCAGGGCGGCGGCTGCTTCCTTCTCGGTCGGCTCGCGCCCCAGCTTGCGGGTCAGCGCGCGCAGCGCATCGCGCACCCGGTGGCTGTCCTGGCGCACCGCGCGCGGACGCCAGTCCTGGCGCCGCAATTCGTCGAGGATGGCGCCGCGCACCCGCAAGCTTGCGTAGCTGCCGAAGCCGGTGTCCGGCGTGCCGTAGCGGCGCAGCGCCTCGAGCAATCCCATCAGGCCGATCTGCTCCATGTCCTCGCGCGAGACGGCGCCGGACACCTGCGAATTCAGCTGGCGCGCGATGCGCTTGACCAGCGGCGCATAGGCGACCAGGTGGCGCGCCTCGTCGGCCGGCGTCATGCCCGCGTTGGCGCTCGCCTCCCCGTAAAGGGCGGCGCCGGTGTCGGCGTAATCGGCTAGGTAGGCCACGGAATCACTCGATGATCAGCTTGCCGATCATGACTTCGGAAAACGGCTTGATGTGGTTTTCCCTGGCATAGCTGGCGTCGAAGGTCTTGTTCAGCTTGGCGGCGTACTGGTCGACCGTCATCGCGTTCGCTTCCGCCAGCGACAGCGGCGAGAGCGAGGACAGCACGATCGAGCGCAGCAGCGGCAGGTGTTCCTTGGCTTCCTTCTCCTGCTCGGCGCTGGTGGCCAGCACCAGGTCCACCGACAGGTAGTGGGCGGCGGCCTCGTTCGGCGCGCGGCGCAGCATCACGATCACCTTGTCGAGGGTGACGTACTTGGTCGGCTTCTTTTCCGGTTCCGGCTTGGGTGCTTCGACCTGGGCGCCGGCGGCGTGCTGGTTCGGGGCCAGGTACCACATCGCGCCGCCGGCCGCGGCGGCCGCGAGGATGGCGACGCCGGCGAAGGCGGCGATGAGTTTCACTTTGCTGTTCATGGTCGGCGGGTCATGCGCGCGCGTTCAGCGAGAACGCGGCGTCGGGTTGGTGGGCATCCAGCAGCGCGGCGCCGGGCTGCCGGTTCTGCTGGTCCTGTTGCTGTTCCTGCTGGCGTCCGCGGCCCTGGGCGTCGGCATGGAAGCCGGCGCCGGACTGCGCCATCGCCTGGGCGCGCGGCGCCTGCGTCACGTTCACCGACACGTCGCTGTACTGGCGGCCGGCCAGGTCGTTGCGCAGCTGCTCGCTCACGCCGTTCAGCTGGCGCAGCACTTCGCCGTGGGTGGCGCTGATGTTCACTTCCAGGCTGCCGGCGGCGTGGCGGATCGAGATCTCGACCCGGCCCAGCATCGGCGGCTCGAGGCGAATCACGGCCTGCTCGGCGTGCTTGCCGACCTGGAGGTTCAAGCGCTCGCCCAGCGCTTCCCGCAGCGGCTGGCGCCAGGCGGTGGGCGGGCCGGACAGGGTCAGGGCAGCGGTCTCGCGCGGTGCGGGGTTCGCGGTGTTCGGTGCGGCGACGGCAATGGCGCCGTTGGCGGGCGCCGGCGCCTCGCCGGATGTGGTCTCGGCCTGCGAAGCGGCAGGCTGGGCCACGCCGGCGGCCGGCGCGGCTTGTGGGGTCGGGGCGGCTGGCTGGGCCATGGCGCGCGCCGGCTGGACGGTCTCGCTCACCGGCGCGGCCACGGCCGGCTGCGGCGGCAACTCGGCCGGCCGCGCCGATGCCGCTTGCGGCAGTTCGGACGGAATGGCAGCGGCGGCGGCCGGCGCGGCGTCGGCGGCGCGCGGCTGCTCCGGCATGCCGGCGAAGACGCGCATGGCGGCCGGCATCGTCATCATCGACGGCATCATCGGCATGGCCATGGCGGCCAGCAGGGACTGATCGAGCACAGCTTCCTGCTCCGGCTCGGCGGCCGCCGGCGCTTCGTCCGGGACGGCGGCTTGCTGCGCTTGCGGCAGGGCTTCGGCCTCACCCGGCACGGCGTGCGGCGCGGGCGCGGCCGGCGCCACGTCCAGGAACTGGAAGAAGGCGAGCGGATTGGCGGTCGCCTGCGCGCCGGCGGCGGCCGGCATCAAGGCCGGGGCGTCGGCCGGCGCGGGGCTGCCTGGCGCGACCGCATCGCTCGAAGCGGGCAGGGTGCTGGCTGGCGCGCTGTTCATGGTGATGTTCATAGGGTGTTACCGGTTTCGGGTTCGTCCGCGAGGGCATAGGCCATCCAGCCTTCCTTGTTGCTGCCCATGTGTTCGAGCTGGGCCTGCAGGCGGCCGCTGGCGGCGGCGACCTGCAGGGCCGCGCCCTCGTGGGCGGCGCGCAGGCGCGTCAAGGCGGCGCGTTCGGGCGCGCTCCAGGGCCGTCCGGCGGCGAGGCGCTGCAGGCGCGGGCCGAGTTCGCGCACGGCGCGTCCCAGCAGCTCCCAGTCCTCGCGCGCGCCGGCGTCCTGCAGCACGGCGGCCAGGCGGTCGATGGCGCCGATCCTATCCATTGTGCTCCTGGACGCCTTTCCAGCCCTGGCGGATGGTGCCCAGGATGCGCACCACCTCGTCGACCATGGCCGGATCCATCTTGATGCCGGCGCCGTGCAGGTGCTGGGCGCAGAAATCGTAGATGCGGGCCAGGTTGGCGACGGTTTCGCCGCCCTGGTCGAAGTCCAGGGAGCTGGACAGGCCGTTGATGATCTCGACGCACTTGTCGATGCTGGCGGCCTTGGCTTCGAAGCGGCGCGCGACGATGTGGGCGCGGGCGCGCGCCAGCTCGTCGAGCAGGCCGTCGGTGAGCAGCAGCACCAGCTCGACCGGCGAGGCGCGCGAGGTCTGCGCATCCAGGTTGACGGCGTGGTAGCCGCCGTAGGCTTCTTCGTAGGACATGATGGTTACCTTGGGTAGGGGACGCGGTTCAATCCTTGTCGTTGCCGAAGATGGCGTCGAACATCGACAGGTTGTTGGTCATGGAATTCTGCAGCGTGGCCAGCGCGGTGAACTGCTTCAGGTAGCGCTGGTAGGCCGCTTCGTGCTGCACCTCGAGCGCGGCCTGGCGGTCTTCGATGGTCTTCTGCAGCGTGGTGTTGGCGTCCTTGCGCTTCAGGATCTGGCCGCTGGTGGCGTTGCTCCAGCTTTTCAGGAAGCCGTCGAGGCTTGCCGCGATGCCGCTCGGCGCCGAGGCCGAGCTGCTGCCGATCAGCTTGTCGAGACCGTTCGGGTTGCGCGCCAGCTGGGCCTGCAAGCGGTCGCTGCGCAGTTCGAGCGTGCCTTCCTTGGTGGCGATGATGCCGTAGGCCGCCAGGGTGTCGCCGCCCGCCGCGGGACGCAGCAGGCTGACCAGGCGGTCGTTGAGCGCGCGGATGCCGCCGTCGTGGGCAAAGGCGCCGCCGGCCGCGCCCTTGGACGGGTCGCCGGCGTCGGTCAGCTTGTTCAGCACCGCCTTCAGCTTGTTGTAGGCGTCCACAAAAGCCTGCACGTTGGCGGTGGTCGCCGCCGTATCGGTGCCGACCGTGACGGTGAGCGGCGCACTGCCCGCGGCGTGGGCCTTGGTGAAGGTCATCTTCACGCCGTCGATGGCGGTGAAGGTGTTGCTGGCCTGGATGATCGGGGTGCCGGTCTCGGAACCGATGCGGATCTCGGCGTCCTGCGCGATTACCAGCTCGCGCACGCGCGCCGGATCGGCGTTGGCGGCGGCCAGGCTCGAGGGGCCGGTGACGCCCGAGGTGTCGATCGTGATGCGGTTCGAGGCGCCGGTGTTCTTCGCGGTCAGCACCAGTTCCGAGGTCGAGCCGGTGGTGACGATCGAGGCGGTGACGAGCGACTTGTTGTCGGCCGCGCCGTTGATCGCGGCCGCCAGTTCGCGCGTGCTCAGGATGCCGTTGGCGTCGCTGTCGGCCGCGGCCAGGTCGACCTCGAAGGCGCTGGCGCCGCCCAGCTTGATCTTCAGGGCGCCGCCCACGCCGGCGTTGTCGCCCAGGCCGGTGTACGACACCTGGCTGGCGCTGGCCAGCTGCTTCACGAAGAAGGAATAGCTGCCGGCGGCGGCGCTGGCGGACGCGGTGGCGCTGCCGAAGCCGGCGTCGCTGTAGACGGCCGACTGCGTGAACACGCTCTTGTTCAGGCCCGTGAGGCTGGCCAGCGTGCCCTGGAACGTGGTCATCGCGCTACCCAGCTCGGTCAGGGCCTTGGCGGTGGCGCTGGCGGCGCTGGTCTGGGCGTTCAGGATCTGCTGGCGCGCCAGCACGTACTGGTCCGCCAGTCCCTGGGACGTGGTGACCGGATCATAGGTTGGTGCGGTGATCGCCGTTGCCATGTTCGCTGCTCCTTCTTGTCGTTCGTCCCGCTTGTTCAAGCGGTGCGGTTCGCCATCCACGACTGGGTGGCAATATCGTCTTCGCGCTTGCGCACGATCCGGTCCTGTTCCTTCGCCAGCTCGACTTCCTGCTGCTCGAGCACCTTGCCCAGCAGTTCACGCTCCGTCCACGCTTCGCTCAGCTTGCGCTGGGCCACCGCCATGTTCGCTTCGTGCAGCGCCAGGTCGGTGCGGTGCAGCTGCGCCATCGCCAGCACGTTCTGCTTGTAGGCGCCGCAGTTCAGCGCCAGCGCCGGGGGCAGGGCGCCGGACGCGCCGCTGCCCGTCGCCAGGGCATCCATGCGCGCCAGGTTGTTCTGATAGCGCACCCGGGTCGCTTCCTGGCTGGCCAGGTCGGCCTGCAGGCGGTCGACGGCGAGCGAGCGCAGTTGCACCAGCGTCCCGAGGCTGGCGATGGTCTGTTCGCGTTTCACGGCGCCACTCATGCCATCATTACTTTCAAGGCGTCGACGCAGCCGTCCATCGGCGCCTCTTCACGCGTGCCCTGGCACAGGAAGGCCTCGATGTGCGGATGCAGACGCACCGCGTGGTCGGTGTCCGGATCGGCGCCCGGGACGTAGGCGCCGAGCGGAATCAGGTCGCGCACGCGTGCGTGTTTCGCCATCGCGGCTTTCAGCCTGCGCGCCGCCAGCTGGTGCTCCTGCGGCACCACCTGCGCCATGCAGCGCGAAATCGATTGCGCCACGTCGATCGCCGGATAGTGGCCGCGCTCGGCCAGCTCGCGCGTCAGGACGATGTGGCCGTCCAGGATCGCGCGCGCCGAATCGACCACCGGGTCCTGCTGGTCGTCGCCTTCGGCCAGCACGGTGTAGATCGCGCTCATGCTGCCCTTCGGGTTCTCGCCGTTGCCCGCCGATTCCACCAGCTGCGGCAGGTTCGAGAACACCGAGGGCGGATAGCCGCGCGTGGCCGGCGGCTCGCCCAGCGACAGCGCGACTTCGCGCAGCGCCATCGCGTAGCGTGTCAGCGAATCGCACAGCAGCAGCACGTTCTGGCCGCGGTCGCGGAAGTGGGCCGCGATCGAGTGGCACAATTCGGTCGCCATCACGCGCATCAGCGGCGATTCGTCGGCCGGCGCCACCACCAGTACCGCGCGCTTCAGGCCTTCGGGCCCGAGCGACTTCTCGACGAACTCGCGCACCTCGCGGTTACGCTCGCCGATCAGGCCGACCACGATCACGTCGGCCACGGTCTGGCGCGTGATCAGGCCGAGCAGGACCGACTTGCCGACGCCGGAGCCGGCCATCAGGCCGACGCGCTGGCCCTTGCCGATGGTGAGCATGGCGTTGATCGCGCGCACGCCCACGTCCAGCGGCTCTTCCACCGGCGCCTTCCTCAGCGGGTTGACTTTCGGCGGCGTGGTCGACAGCGGCTGGTCGCCACCGAGCTTGCCGAGGCCGTCGATCGCTTCGCCCATGCCGTTGACCATGCGGCCCATCCACGATGGGCCGATCATCAACGCGTTCTTATCCTGCGCGGGCAGCACGCGCGCGCCGGTCACCAGGCCTGTCGCCTTTTTGAAAGGCATCAGGTAGGAGACCTTTTCCTTGAAGCCGACCACCTGCGCTTCCAGCCAGCCGCCGTCGACGGTCTCGATGCGGCAGCGCTGGCCCGTATGCAGGCGGCAGCCGACGGATTCGAGCAGCAGGCCCTGGGCGCCGACCAGACGGCCGGTGGGCAGGGCGACGGGAACCGCGCCCAATTCGACGGCGCGCAGGCGCTGGGCGAGCGCGGTCACGCCGCCTCCTCCTCGTCGCCCAGCAGCTGCTCGCGCACCTGGTCCATCACGGCCGTGAGGCGGCCCTGGCAGCCGGCATCGACTTCATGGTCGCCCGAGCGCACGCGGCACTCGCCCGGTTCCAGCGCGGGGTCGGGCAACAGGGTCCACTTCCTGGCGCGCTTCGGATCGAGTTCCAGCACGCGGCGCAGCTCTTCCGGATTGAGGAAGACTTCGACCTGGTCGCGCGAGGGCGGCATCACGGACAATGCTTCTTCGACCAGGGCCAGCAGCTGCACCGGCTGCAGCGCGAGTTCGGCGCGGATCACCTGGCGCGCGATCTTGCCGACCAGGTCCACGACTTCCTTGCGCTGGGCCGCGCGCATATCGGTCTTCAGTTTCTTCAGGCTCTTGAGCATGGCGTCGACCGGCTTGGCCAGCTGCTCCAGGCCCTCCAATGCCATCGCGCGGCCTTCCTCGACGCCGCGCTGCAAGCCTTCGCTCTGGCCGACCGTGAAACCGTCGGCGCGGCCCTGGTCCAGGCCAGCTTCATAGCCTTCGCGCTGGCCCTGGCGGTAGCCGTCGGCGAGCGCGGCCTGCCATTCTTCAAGCGAGCCGGCGCCGCCGCCGGTCCCGGCGCCCTTCGGCAGGCTGCTGGTGAACTGGTGCAGCGGCGGGAAGTGATAGGGCCGGAACTGCTTCATTCGGCGGTCGCCTCGGCGAACAGGGCGATGTCGATCTCGCCGGCGTCGGCCAGTTCCTTGACGGTGGCCATGATCTCGCGGCGGGTCTGCTCGATGCGCGACATCGGCACCGGGCCGGAACGGCGCATCAGGTCCTCGAAACTCTGGGCCTGGCGCTTCGGCATCGCGCTCAGGATCGCGTCGCGCAGCGCCGGTTCGGCGCCCTTGAGCGCGACCGCCCACTGCTCGAGCGGCACTTCGTCCAGCAGGCGGGTAATGACCTGCTCGGTCTGGCGCGACAGGATGAAGAAGTCGTACATCGACATCTCGATCTGCGACACCACTTCCGGATCGTGGGCGCGCAGCAGCTCGACCATGCCGGCGCGGTTGTCCTGCAGGCGGTTCAGGATCTCGGCGACCTGGCGCACGCCTTCCACGCTGGCGCTTTGCGTGTCCAGCGCAGCGAGGCAGCGATTCACCAGCTCTTCCAGCTCGTGCAGCACGTCGCGGTCGATCTCATCGAGGCGCGCCATGTTCAGCAGCACCAGTTCGCGGCCGTCTTCCGGCAGCGCTTCCAGGATCTGCGAGGCCAGCGCGGGCGGCAAAAAGGCGAGGAACACGGCCTGCATCTGCACGTGCTCGGTCGAGACGAATTCGGCCAGCCACTTGGGCGAGGCGTACTGCAGGCGCGCCATCATCGGGCGGATCGCGTCGCCATAGATCGTGTTCAGCACGCTGTTGGCGATGTCGCTGCCGAGCGCCAGGTCGAGCGAGCGCTTCAGGTAGCTGCGCGAGGCGGCGTGCAGGCCACTCTGCTGGCGGTAGTCGTCGAAGAAGTTCTGGACCGCCGACTTCACCGAGTCGACCTTGATGCCGCTCATGCGCGACATCACCTGGGTCAGTTCCAGCAGCTCTTCGCGCTCGAGGCAGCGCAGCACGGCGGCCGCGCCTTCCTCGCCGATCGAGAGCAGGACGATGGCGGCTTGCTCGACCGGGGTGAGCACGCCGTCGGCGGCATCGAAGTTATTCAGCTCGGCCATGTTTTTTCTGTACCCATTGTTTGACGACTTCGGCAACGCGCTCGGGCTCCTTGCCGGCCAGGACCTTCAGGTGGTCGACCATCACGTCCACCGCCGAACCGGCCGGCGGGAGGTCGTAGTTCTCGAGCAGCGGCACGACCGGCATCGCCTGCGGCGCGCCGGCGGCGGCCACCGGAGCGGCCAGTGCGCCGGCCACGGGTGCGCCCGCCGCGGGCAGGGCGGCGGTCGTACCAGCGCCAGCGGCAGCGGCGCCACCCGGCATGCCCGGCAGGGCAGGAGCGGCCGGCATGAGCGGCGGCTGCGGCGCCAGGCGCCCGGTCAGCGCGCGCAGCAGCGGGCGCGCCAGCAGGAAGTAGGCCAGCACCGCGCCCAGCGCGTAGCCGCCGTAGCTGGTCATGTCGACCACGTTGTCGCGCTCCTGCCACCATTCCTGGGCCACCGGGGCGGCCGGGAAAGTCAGGCTGGAGACGGTCAGCACGTCGCCGCGCGCGGCGTCGATGCCCAGGCCGCCCTTCAGGATCTTCTCGATGTTCGCCAGCTCGGCCGGGGTGTAGCCGACCTTCGGATTCGCGGCCACCGCATTGTTCAGCACCACCGCCACCGACAGCTTTTTCAGGCGGCCGCGCGAGCGCTTGATCTGGGTGATCGCGCGGTCGTAGGCGTACTGGCGGGTGGTGGCGTTCTTGCGCGCGCTGCCGTCGTCGGGCTTGGCGGCGGCGGCGCCATCGGCTGGGGCTGCGGCGGCAGGGTCGGCAGCCTGCGGCGGACGGTTCGACAAGGTGCCCGGCACGCCCATCGCCATGCGGTTGCGCTCCATCTCTTCGCGCATCGCCTCGCTGGTGACCTTCGGGGCTTCGCCGTATTTTTCCTGGGTCTCCTCGACCTTGTCGTTGTCGACGTCGGCGGTGACCGAGAGCTTGAAGTTGTTCGCGCCCAGCACCGGTCCGAGCAGCTCGTTGACGTTGCTGCGCACCGCGTCGGTGTAGTGCTTCGATGCCGCGTCACCCTGCACCTGGCCGTCGAACCCTTCGCTCAGGTCGACGCGCGAGGACAGGTAGTTGCCGGCCTGGTCGACCAGCGAGACCCGGGCAGGGGACAGGTTCGCCACGCTGCTCGAGACCATGTTGACGATCGCGGCGATCTGCTCGTTCGACAGCTGGCGGCCCGGCTTCACGGCGACCACCACCGAGGCCGAGGACTGGTCGCCGGCGCCGGCGACGAAGGAGCTCGACTTGGCGATCGCCAGGTGCACGCGCGCCGAGGCGATCGCGTCCATCGTCAGGATGCTCTGCGCCAGCTCGCCTTCCAGGCCGCGGCGGAAGCGCACGTCCTGCACGAAGGTCGACACGCCGAGCGGATCGTTGCGGTCCATCAGTTCCAGGCCGGCCGGCAGCTGGGCGGTCACGCCCTTGGCGGCCAGCAGCATGCGCACCTTGCCCAGCTCTCCGCTTGGGACCATCACCTGGCCGCTTTCCGGATGCACGCGGTAGGGAATCGCTTCGGCTTCCAGCACGCTCATCATGTCGCTGGCGGCGACCTTTTCGCGCGCGCCGAACACCGGCTTGTAGCTGGCCTGGTCTTGCCACAGGTAGAGCATGACCGCGGCCGTGATGGCGACGGCCAGTCCGAGCAGCAAGCTGAGGTTGTTACGCAGCGCCGGGGGCAGGCCTGGGAGGGCCAGCTTGCCGCCGACGGCAGTCTTGAGGGTCGAAATCACAGGCAGGTCTCTGGGTCGCTAGGAGTGTCTCTGGAACTGCCGCTTCCATCTCAGGGAAGAGGCGGGTCGCCAATAAGGGAGAGGGATCGTTACACCGGCAGCTTGAGCAGGTCGTCGACCGCGCCCATGACCTTGTTCCGCACCTGCATCAGCATCGAGAAGGACAGGCTGGCCTGCTGGCTGGCCAGCATCGCGCCGACCAGGTCGTCGCTTTTTCCCGCATCGACGGCGGCCATGCGGTCGGCGGCGGCGCGGTCTTCGCTGTCCACGCTGGCGAGGGCATCCTTCATCGACTGGGTAAACGAGAACGCACCTTGCGAATTGTTAAATGTGCCCGGTGCCGAATGGTCGGCTGGCGGGGCAATGGCGAGGCGATTGGCGTCGTTGGTCAGTGCGGCAAGGTCTGCTTTGATCAGTCCCGCGAGTTCAGTTCCCATGCTCATCCCAATGCTGTGTGGTCGTGATCGACGTGTTGTGCGGAGGCGACAAATTGTGTCTTTGTTTGTTGCTGGAAAGCGGTTCGTAGAGATTGGATTGTTAAATCCAGTTTAATGAACAGCTGTTTTATTCCTGGTCCCTTTACCGTGCATCCCTCTCGGAAGGGCGATAAGACGCTGGTTGCTGCAGTGCAAGAACCATGATCTTACCGTAGGGCAAGTAGGAAATCAAAGGTGAATGTCAAAGTCTTCGCTGCCAATCTCCATGTATAATAGTTTCCTTGAGGAATGAAAAAAGTCATCCAGTTTCCTAGTGACAATAGAAATCCCGTCAACAATCCGATGAATCCACCCGATCGCAAAAGCGGCGCCACCTACCAGGTCCTCGACCCGAGCCTGCTGGGGCGTCCCGTGCACCTGTTGCCGAAATTCGCACGCCGCTTCGCCGACGCCCTGGGCACGGCGATGGCCGGGCCGGGCGGCCGCCGCTACTGGGGCGGCTGGCGCCTGGCGCAGCTGGCGTTCGAGCGCGCGCCGGAGGACGAGGGCCTGCGCTGGCTGGGCGTGAGCGGCGCGCTGGGCAGCGCCGCCGTCGCCTTCGAGCGCGGCCTGCTGCTCGGCCTGCTGGAAGGGCGCTACGGCCGCAAGAAGGCCGGCGCCTCGCTGCGCGACCCGGCGCTGGAACGCGTCACCGCCACCGAGGAACGCCTGGCCGCGACGCTCACCGCCCAGCTGGTCGAGCAACTGTACGGGCGCGTGCTGGAAGGATTGCTGAGCGCCGGCGTGGAAGACATTCCGTCCGCCGCCGCCCTGGACGCGCCGGCGCCGTCGAGCGCGCCGGGCAAGGCCGGCTGGGTGATCCGCCTCGGCCTGGAGGCGGCGCCGGGCGACGCCCCGAGCCACGCCTGGATCGCGCTCGACCAGGCCCTGATGGCGCAGGTGCTGCAGGGCCTGAAGGAAGAACGTAGCAGCGTGCGCACCGCGCGCGCCAGCGAACCGCTCGCCACCGGCCTGTCGGTCAAGCTGGAAGGGCGGCTGGCCAGCAAGGAGATGCTGCTCGAAGCGCTGTTCGCGCTGAAGGTGGGCGACATCATCCCGGTGTCGGTCGGGCGCGCCGACGTGCTGCTGGACGAATCGCGCCTGTTCACCGCCAACGTGGCCGAACACAAGGGCAAGCTCTGTTTAACCTCTTTCGAAGACGCTGAATAATCCATGGACATGAACCTGAACGAGCAACTGGGCGACGTGATCATCGACGACCTCGACGGCCTGGACGCGGCCACCGCGGCAGGCGGCAAGAACGCCGCGCGCCAGCTGCCGGCCATGATGCGCCGCATCCCGGTGACCCTGACCCTCGAAGTAGGCTCGGCCCGCATCTCGCTGCAGGAACTGATGGCGATCGGGCCGTCCTCGGTGGTGCCGCTCGACGCGCTGGCCGGCGAGCCGCTGGTCATCAAGGTCAATGGCGCCCCGATCGGGCGCGCCGAAGTCGTCGTCGCCGGCGAACAGTACGGCCTGAAGGTCATCGACCTGGACGGCCTGAACCTGGACGCACTGGCCAAATGATGCGTTCCAGCCGCGGGGCGCTGTTGAAGCGCGCCGCGTTCCTCGCCTTGCCCATCCTGTTCCTGGCGCTGCCCGCGGCGGCCCAGGAAGGCGCCAGCGTGCTGCCCGGCGTGATCCCCGGCTCGACCCAGGGCATGACGGTCAAGTCGCAGATCCTGGTCCTGATGACCTTGCTCGCGCTGCTGCCCGTGATGGTCATGATGATGACCAGCTTCACCCGCTTCGTGATCGTGCTGTCGCTGCTGCGCCAGGCCCTCGGCCTGCAGCAGGGCCTGCCGAACCGCATCATTACCGGCATCGCCCTGATCCTCACCATCCTGGTCATGCGCCCGGTCGGCGAGGCGGTGTGGCGCGATGCCTTCCTGCCCTACGACCGCGACAAGATCGGCCTGGAGCAGGCCCTGCGCATCGCCGAGGTGCCGGTGTCGCGCTTCATGCTGGCCCAGACCAGCAAGACCGCGCTGGCCCAGGTCGGCCACCTGGCGGGCGAACCGGCCGGCCTCGCGCCCGAGCAGCGCGGCTTCACGGTGAAGCTGGCCGCCTTCGTGCTGTCCGAACTGAAGACCGCCTTCCAGATCGGGGCGATGCTGTTCATCCCCTTCCTGATCATCGACCTGGTGGTGGCCTCGGTGCTGATGGCGATGGGGATGATGATGCTGTCGCCCCTGGTGATCTCGCTGCCCTTCAAGCTGCTGCTGTTCGTGCTGGTGGACGGCTGGACCCTGACCGTCAACACCCTGGTCGGCAGCATCCACGGCTTCTAGCGAGGAGAGACGAACATGAGTCCCGACGTCGCTGTCGACCTGGTGGTCGAAGCCCTGCAGATCGTGATGCTGCTGGTGCTGGTGCTGGTGGTGCCGGGCCTGGTCATGGGCCTGGTCGTGGCCCTGTTCCAGGCCGCCACCCAGATCAACGAGCAGACCCTGAGCTTCCTGCCGCGCCTGGTGGTGACCCTGCTGGCGGTGATCGTCGCCGGCCACTGGATGACGACCACGCTGATGGATTACTGCGTGTCGGTGTTCCAGCGCGCGGCCACGCTCGCGACCTAGGGCGGTTTCCTGTCGATGGAGCTGGTCGGCTTCCTGCTGCCCCTGATGCACGCACTGTGGTGGCCCTTCTGCCGCATCATGGCGCTGCTCTCGACGGCTCCCGCGCTGGGCGAGGGCTCGGTGCCGGTGCCGGTGCGCGTGCTGCTGTCGGTGGCGCTCAGCTTCGTGCTGCTGCCAATGACGCAGGCGACCGGCGGTGCGATGCCCGACCCGTTTTCGCTGGCCGGCGTGGTGGCGATGGCGGAGCAGGCGCTGATCGGCGGCGTGCTCGGACTGGCCCTGCAGTTCGCGATGGCCGTGATCACCATGCTGGGCTTTTTGACGTCGAGCCAGGTGGGCTTTTCGATGGCGCAGATGAACGACCCGGTGAATGGCCAGGTGTCGGACGTGATCTCGGGCCTGCTGTCGCTGCTGGCGATCCTGGTGTTTTTCGGGATCGACGGCCACCTGGTGCTGATGGGCGTGGTGGGCCAGAGCTTCAGCGCCTGGCCGGTGGGCGCGGGCCATGCGCCGCTGCTGCTGGAAGCGGTGGCGCTGAACCTGGCCTGGGTGTTCTCGGCGGCGGTGCTGCTGGCGCTGCCGATCGTGTTTTCGACGATGGTGGTGCAGATCGGCTTCGGCTTCCTGAACCGGGTCGCGCCGAGCCTGAACCTGTTTTCGCTGGGCTTTTCGCTGGTGACGGTGTTCGGCCTGATGATGTTGGTGCAGCTGGTGCGCTTCATCCCCGAACACTACGTCGCGATGACCAACCAGATCCTGGAGATGATCCAGCAGCAGATGAGGATGGCGCATGGCCGATAGCGGCAGCGGTGGCGACAAGACCGAAAAGCCCACGGCGCAGAAGCTGAAGAAGGCGCGCGCTGAGGGCCAGGTCGTGCGTTCGCGCGACCTCTCGACCGCGGTCGGCATCCTGGTCAGCGTGAAGCTGTTCGCGCTGCTGCTGCCTGGCTACCTGGAGTCCTTCCGCACCCTGTTTCGCATGGTGTTCGTGCCGCTGGGCGAGGCGGGCGCGATGGAGAACGCGATGTCGACGGTGTTCATGGGCGCGCTGGCGCTGCTGGCCAAGATGCTGCTGCCGCTGGCGGCGATTCCGCTGGCGAGCATCGCGGCGGGCGCATTCCCGGGCGGCCTGGTGGTCTCGAGCAAGGGCATGCAGCCCCAGCTCGGGCGCCTCAGCCCGATCGGCAACCTGGGCAAGCTGTTCGGCCAGCAGCACTGGATCGGCTTCGCCACCAGCGCCGCCAAGGCCGTCGTGCTGATCCTGGTGCTGTACCACGTCTCCCGTTCGAGCTACCAGTCCTACATCGCGCTGCAGCACATGGCGCTGGGCGATGCGCTGGCCGGCGGCGCATCCTTGATGCTGGACGGCTTGATGGCGATGGTCGCGGTGTTCATCGTGTTCGCCCTCATCGACGTGCCGGTGCAGTCCTTCCTGTTCACCAAAAACCAGCGCATGAGCAAGCAGGAAGTGAAGGAAGAACACAAGAGCAACGAGGGCAAGCCCGAGGTGAAGCGCCGCATCCGCCAGCTGCAGCACCAGCTGGCCCAGCGCAGCGTCCGAAAGAGCGTGCCGACCGCCGACGTGGTGATCGTCAACCCCGAGCACTACGCGGTGGCGCTGAAGTACGACACCAGCCGCGCCGAGGCGCCGTTCGTGGTGGCCAAGGGTGTCGACGAGATGGCCCTGTACATCAAGCGCGTGGCGCTCGAGCACAAGGTCGAGACCTTGACCCTGCCGCCGCTGGCGCGCGCGATCTACAACACCAGCCAGGTCCAGCAGCAGATTCCGGCCCAGCTCTACCAGGCCGTGTCGCAGGTGCTGAACTACGTATTACAACTGAACGCTTTCCGTACCGGCCGGCGCCCCGCGCCCCCACGTTTCCCCAACGAGGTCGTCGTGCCATCGCATCTGAGTGAGGTCTCCGCATGAACGTTTTCGCCAGCTTCAACGCCTTCGTCACGGAGCTGAAGCGCCAGAAGTTCGCCGCCCCGGTGTTCCTGATCGCCCTGCTGGGGATGATCATGCTGCCGCTGCCGCCGGTGCTGCTGGACGTGCTGTTCACGTTCAACATCGTGCTGGCGCTGATCGTGATCCTGGTCGCGGTCTCGGCCAAGCGGCCGCTCGACTTCTCGGTATTCCCGACCGTGATCCTCGGCACCACCCTGATGCGCCTCGCCCTGAACGTGGCCTCGACGCGCGTGGTCCTGCTCAACGGCCACACCGGCCCGCACGCGGCCGGCAACGTCATCGAATCCTTCGCCAACGTCGTCATCGGCGGGAACTTCGTGGTCGGCCTGGTGGTGTTCGTGATCCTGATGATCATCAACTTCATCGTGGTCACGAAAGGCGCCGAGCGCATCTCGGAAGTGTCGGCGCGCTTCACCTTGGACGCGCTGCCGGGCAAGCAGATGGCGATCGACGCCGACCTGAACGCCGGCCTGATCAACCAGGACAAGGCGACCCAGCGCCGCGCCGAAGTGGCGGCCGAAGCGGACTTCTACGGCGCCATGGACGGCGCCTCGAAGTTCGTGCGCGGCGACGCCATCGCCTCGATCCTGATCCTCATCATCAACCTGGTGGGCGGCATCGCGATCGGCGCCCTGATGCACGGCCTGCCGCTGGCCGAATCCTTCAAGGTGTATGCGCTGCTCACCATCGGCGACGGCCTGGTGGCGCAGATCCCGGCGCTGCTGCTGTCGGCGTCGGCTGCGATCCTGGTGACCCGCATCGGCGAATCCGGGGACCTCGACCAGCAGGTCGGCGGCCAGCTGCTGGCCCAGCCGGGCGTGCTGTTCGCGGCCGGCGGCGTGATGGTCATCCTCGGCCTGGTGCCGGGCATGCCGACCCTGACCTTCTTCATCTTCGCGGGCGTGCTGTTCTACGTCGGCTGGAAGCTGGGCAAGCGGGTAAAGGCGCCGGACAACGCGGGCGTGGCGGCGATCGAGGCGGCCCTGCGCGACGAACGCGCGCCGGAACTCGACTGGCAGGCGCTCCCGGTGGTGCAGCCGGTGACGGTGGCGGTGGGCTACAAGCTGGTCGGCATGCTCGACAAGGCCCAGGGCGAACCCTTGGCCAAGCGCATCAAGGGCGTGCGCCAGAGCTTGTCCGAGCAGATGGGCATGCTGTTGCCAAACATCGGCGTGCGCGACGACCTGGCCCTGCGGCCCTCGCAGTATGCGATCAGCCTGTCGGGCACCGTGGTGGCCGAGGCCGAGGTGATGCCCGACCACCTGATGGCGATCCCGTCGCCCAACGTCTACGGCGAACTCGATGGCATCCCCGGCATCGAGCCGGCCTACGGCATGGCGATCACCTGGATCACGCCCGACCAGAAGGGCCATGCGCTGGGCCTGGGCTACCAGGTGGTCGAGGTGCCGAGCGCGATCGCGACCCACACGTCGAAGGTGGTGCGCGAATACCTGCACGAGCTGTTCCGCCACGAGGACGTGCCGGCGATCCTGGAACGCCTGACGGCGCTGTCGCCCAAGCTGGCGGGCGCGCTGGAAAAGGCGCTCTCCCATACTCAGCTGCTGCGGGTGTTCCGCGTGCTGCTGCAGGAAGGCGTGTCGCTGAAGGACATCGTGGTGGTCGCGACGACCCTGCTGGACAGCTCGGAGACCACCAAGGACCCGATCCTGCTGGCGGCCGAGGTGCGCTGCGCGCTGCGGCGCCAGATCGTCTCCAGCCTGTACGGCAAGAAGAAGGACATGCCGGCCTTTAACCTGTCGGCCGAACTCGAGAACATGCTGCTCGGGTCGCTGAACCAGGCGCGCCAGAACAATGGCGGCAAGGTGGCGCTGGACAACTACCCGATCGATCCGCAGCTGCTGTCGCAGCTGCAGGTGAACATGCCGGTGGCGCGCGAGCAGATGAAGGGGCAGCACACGCCGCCGCTGCTCCTGGTGCTGCCGCAGGTGCGGCCGCTGCTGGCGCGGTATGCGCGGCTGTTCGCGCCGGGCTTGCATGTGCTGTCGTATAACGAGATTCCCGAGAATCGGGATGTGTCGATCGTGGGCACCGTTGGCTGAACGCGCGGACGGGAAACCCGTCCACCCTACGAAATAATATTTCAGCAGGCGGCCGGATTTGAAATTTTATTTCACGGCCGTTTCAAGCGCCGCGCTCTGGCGCGGCAGGGCCAGCGCCAGTTCCGCCACCGCCCGGAACACCGGCAAGGTCAGCACCTGCACCACATCCCCCGCTGCCAGCCGCGCGTGCGCGGCCGCCAGCGGCAGCCGGTCGCGGTAGCGCCAGCGCAGCACCCGCAAGCCCGACCGTTCCACCGCTTCTTCCAGCACCGGCTGCAGCGCCCGCAGCCGCGCCAGCGCGGGCGCGCCCGGCGCGCACAATTCCAGCGCCAGGCCGCCCGGCATCGGCTCGACCTGCAGCACGACCCGCGATCCGTCGTCGAGTTCCAGTTCCAGCCGCAGCGCCGCGCGCGCCTGGCGGCGCCGGCCACCGGGGCCGTCGGCGGAGTCCTGCACCACGCCCAGGTGCTGGTCGCGCGCGCCGCCCGCGTGCACGGTGAAGCGCCAGGCGTCGGGCGGCAGTAGGGAGCCGTCCGGCTGGCGCAGCACGCGTCCCTCCTGGCTGGCGGCCAGCACCGCCGGCGGCAGCTGGCCGGCGTTGCTGCGCAGGGCGCGCTCGGCCAGCTGGTCGCCGTAGCTGCGCACCATCGAACGCCAGGAGGTGGCCAGGGCCTGGGAGTCGGCCGCCGGATAGCTCATCTGGCGCGCCAGGAAGACCTGGTCGGGACGCATGGCCGCGCCTTCCGCGCTGGCATCCGGCGTGACGGCGGCGCTCGCCTGGGGCAGCAGCTGGGACGAGGGAAGCGGCGGCTCGCCCGCCTCGAAGGGCGCCAGCGCCACCGGGGCGCTGGCTGCGACCGCGCCGACGTTATGCGGCGCCGTAGCCGGCGGGAGGAGGGGAACGATGGACGGGATGCTGGCCATGGCGGTCTACCGAAAGAAAAAAGGGGCCGCACCGTTGCCGGCCGGCCCCCCGATACTACCTGAGCTGATGCCCAGGAGGAAATATCTGGATTACTGCAGCAGCGACATGACCATCGAGGACATGCTGTTGGTCTGCTTCAGCATCGCGGTGCCGGCTTGCAGCAGCATCTGGTTCGAGGTCATGTTCGCGCTTTCGCTGGCGAAGTCGACGTCCATGATGCGGCCGGTCGCGGCCTTGGTGTTGGTGCTGACGTTGGCCAGGTTGTTGTACACGTGCTCGAGGCGGTTGGCCGCGGCGCCCAGGCCCGAACGGACCTTGTTGACGTTGGTCAGGGCGGTGTCCAGGGTGGTGATGGTGCCGTTGGCGGCGCTGGTGATGTCGGCAGCCTTGACAGCGGTGACCGAGGTGCCGACCGCGGTCATGTCGGTGGTCAGGTTGATGGTCATGGTTTCGCTGGCCGATGCGCCGATCTGGAAGGTCATCGACGAAGCAACGGTACCGCCGGTCAGCAGCTTGGTGCCGCCGAAGCTGGTGTTGTTCATGACGTTTTCCAGTTCCAGGGCCAGGGCGTCGTATTCCGACTTCATGGCGGTCTTGTCGTTGGCGGTCGACGATGCGTCCGCGGCCTGGGTCGCCAAGTCCTTCATGCGGACCAGCATGTTCCCGACTTCATCCAGCGCGCCTTCGGCGGTCTGCAGCATGGAGGTCGAGTTCTGGGTGTTGCGCATGGCGACGTTCATGCCCGAGGTCTGGGCTTTCAGGCGGCTGGCGATCTGCAGGCCGGCGGCGTCGTCCATTGCCGAGTTGATGCGGTAGCCGGTCGACAGGCGGGTCATCGAGGTCGACAGCGAATTCTGGGTGCGGTTGATGGCGTTTTGTGCGGACAGGGCAGCGTTGTTGGTGTGAAGGCTCAGCATTTTCGGCTCCAGGAAGTGGGGTTGAATCGAGCGTCACTCGCTCTCACAGGTACAAGGCGACAAGTTTCAGTTAGGCATTAAGTTCCATACGGAAATTATTTTAAATATTTTTTCCGTTGATGAAACAACAAGGCCCTGTCCCCATCTTCACGCCAGCGCCAGCAGCCCCGCCCCCAGCACCGCGACCAGCGCCGGCGCCACCCGCTCCAGGCGCGCCTGGCCCGCCGCCAGCCAGCCCAGCGCCATCAAACCCATGCTCATGCAGATCGCGCCGGCGGCGGCCGCGGCGCCGGCCATTTCCTGGCCATGGGCATGGCCGTGCACCAGGCTGAAGGCGCCGGCCAGCACCAGGCCCAGGCGCGCCGGCAGCCGCGCCGCGCCGAGCCCCATCAGGCCGGCCGCCAGCACGCTGGCCGCCAGCAGCGGCTCGACGAGGGGCAGGGCAAGCCGGGTGAAGGCGCCCAGCGCCAGGCAGGCGCCGACGGTCACCAGCGCCTGGCGCGGCACGCCGGCGGCGCGGCTCCACAGGCCGAGTCCCAGCATGGCGAGCCAGTGGTCCAGGCCCAGCAGGGGATGGAGCAGGCCGGCGCCGAAGCCCGCGGCGCCGTGGCCGGAATGGGCCCAGGCGCCGGCGGCGGACATCGACAGGATGAAGGCGATCGGGTATTTCATGCGGCATGCTCCTGGTTGATCGGGCCCAGCAAGCCCTGTTCGCGGATGAAGGACACCACCTCGTCCACGCCGGCGCCGGTGCGCAGGTTGGTAAACACGAAGGGCCGCTCGCCGCGCTGGCGGCGCGCGTCGCCCGCCATGACGTCGAGATCGGCGCCCACGTGCGGCGCCAGGTCGGTCTTGTTAATGATGAGCAGGTCGGAGCGCGTGATGCCCGGTCCGCCCTTGCGCGGAATTTTCTCGCCGCCGGCCACGTCGATCACGTACAGGGTCAGGTCCGACAGCTCGGGGCTGAAGGTCGCCGCCAGGTTGTCGCCGCCCGACTCCACCAGGATCAGTTCGAGATCCGGAAAGTCGGCCTGCAGGCGCGCGATCGCTTCCAGGTTGATCGAGGCGTCCTCGCGGATCGCGGTATGCGGACAGCCGCCGGTCTCGACCCCCATCAGGCGCTCCGGCGGCAGGGCGCCCGCGCGCAGCAGGATCTCCATGTCTTCGCGGGTATAAATATCGTTGGTGATGACGGCCATGTCGTAGCGGTCGCGCATCGCACGGCATAAATGCTCGCACAGCGCGGTCTTGCCCGACCCGACCGGGCCGCCGACGCCGACGCGCAAGGGATTCGACTCCATGCCTGCTCCTTTCAATGGTCAGTCCTATGACCGGTAAAGCCGGCCGTGCTGGACTTCGTGGGCCATGGACAGCCAGGACAATCCCGGCGCCCAGCTCGATAATTCTTCATCCGGCAGCGCGCGCGCCCGCGCCGCCGCATCCTCGATCGCCGGCCGCAGCGACAGCAGCAGGCGCTGCCCGGCCACCTGGCCCAGCGGGACCGACTTCACGCAGACCAGCACCGCGTTCTCGGCCCAGGAAAACAGCATCGCCAGCAGCGCTTCGTCGTGGGGCACGCCGAGCGCCTGCACCGCCTGCGCCAGCGCCGCGGGCAGGCAGGTCTCGCGCGCCGCGACAGGCGGCGCCAGCCCGAGTTCCTCCAGCAGCCGGGCCAGCGAAAAGCCCATCTGCACCGTCTCCGCGCGCAGCTCGGCGCTGTCGCGCGAGGCCAGGTAGCGCGCGTTCCACTGCCGGAACGCGGCATCGTCGCCGTCGCGGCAGGCGCCCAGCAGACGCCAGTACACGGCGCCGTCCCAGGTCGCCAGCACGTCTGCCAGCTGGCGCGCCAGGTAATGCGCCGCAGTGTCCGCACACCGTACGCGGCCAAGCTCGATGGCCGTCTCCAGTCCCCCCGAATAGCTGTAGCCGCCCACCGGCAGCGCCGGGCTGGCCAGTTGCAGCAGGTGCAGCAGCGCGCGCGCGTTCACGCACTGTCCGCGTCGCCGGGGCGGTGGATCTTCTGGCGCAGCGGCACCGGCGCCAGCAGGTGGCGCGGGCCGTGCTCATGGCTGTGGCCCCCGCCATAGGCGCCGGATTCGGGATCGAACGGCGCCGGTTCTTCGGTCACGCGCGCCCCCAGGCCGAGCAGCATCTCGCGCAGCACCGGATCGGCGCGGATGCGCAGGCAGCCGGCCCCGAGCTGCACCTGGCTGTGGCGGTTCCCCAGGTGGAAAGCGCAGCGCAGCAGGGCGCGGGCATCGTCCGCCTCGATCCGGTAGGTCGCTTCCGGCGCCGCGCGCACGCGCACCACCGCGCCTTCCGGTCCAGTCAGCAGGTCGCCGTCGCGCAGCACCGTACCGCGCGGCAGCAGCAGCGCCGCCTCGCGGCCCGACGCAAGCCGGATGCGCAGGCGGCAGCGTTCGCGCCCCTCGAAGGGCAGCACCGCCTCGTCGTCGATCCGGCCGGCGCGCGCGAGCCGGGTGTGCAGGGTCAGCATCGGGCTCTCCTCAGAATAAAAAATAACGCTGCGCCAGCGGCAGCACGGCGGCCGGTTCGCAGACCAGGGGGGCGCCGTCGGCTCGTACTTCATACGTCTCCGGGTCCACCTGCATGACCGGGGTGGCGCCGTTGAGCACCATGTCGGCCTTGCGCAGGCCGCGCGTATCGCGCACCGGCAGCACGGTCTTCGTCAACCCCAGCTGCTGCGCGATGCCGGCGTCGAACGCCGCCTGCGAGACGAAGGTCACCGATTTCTTCAAGGCGCCGCCGAAGGCCCCGAACATGGGGCGGTAATGGACCGGCTGCGGCGTCGGGATCGACGCATTCGGGTCGCCCATCTGCGCCATCGCGATCATGCCGGCCTTCAGGATCAACGACGGCTTGACGCCGAAGAAGGCCGGCTGCCACAGCACCAGGTCGGCCAGCTTGCCGGCTTCGACCGACCCCACCACGTGTGCGATGCCGTGGGTGATGGCCGGGTTGATGGTGTACTTGGCGATGTAGCGCCGCACCCGGAAGTTGTCGTGGTCCGCCGCCGGCGCGCCCGGCTCGGCCAGGTGGCCGCGCTGGACCTTCATCTTGTGCGCGGTCTGCCAGGTGCGCAGGATGCTTTCGCCGACCCGCCCCATGGCCTGGGAATCGGACGACATCATCGAGATCGCGCCCAGGTCGTGCAGGATGTCCTCGGCGGCGATGGTCTCGCGCCGGATGCGCGATTCGGCGAAGGCCACGTCCTCGGCGATGGCGGCGTCGAGGTGGTGGCAGACCATCAGCATGTCGAGGTGTTCGTCGAGCGTGTTGACGGTATAGGGACGGGTCGGATTGGTGGACGAGGGCAGCACGTTCGGCTCGCCCACCGCCGCGATGATGTCGGGCGCATGGCCGCCGCCGGCGCCCTCGGTATGGAAGGTGTGGATGGTGCGGCCCTTGAAGGCGTCCAGCGTGGTTTGCAGGAAGCCCGCCTCGTTCAGCGTGTCCGAGTGCAGCGCGACCTGCACGTCGAAGCGTTCGGCCACCGCCAGGCAGTTGTCGATCGCCCGCGGCGTGCTGCCCCAGTCCTCGTGCAGCTTCAGGCCCACGGCGCCGGCGCGGATCTGTTCTTCCAGCGGACCGGGCAGGCTGGCGTTGCCCTTGCCGAGGAAGCCGAGGTTCATCGGGAAGGCCTCGGCCGCCATCAGCATCGCGTGGATATGCCAGGGTCCGGGCGTGCAGGTGGTGGCCGCGGTGCCGGCCGCCGGCCCGGTGCCGCCGCCGATCATGGTGGTCACGCCGCTGCACAGGGCTTCCTCGATCTGCTGCGGGCAGATGAAGTGGATGTGGGTGTCGACGCCGCCGGCGGTGACGATCCGGTTTTCGCCGGCGATGATCTCGGTGGCGGCGCCGATGACCATCGTCACGCCCGGCTGGATGTCGGGATTGCCGGCCTTGCCGATCGCCGCGATGCGGCCGTCCTTGATCCCGATGTCGGCCTTGACGATGCCCCAGTGGTCGACGATGACGGCGTTGGTGATGACGGTGTCCATCACCTGCGCATGCAGCCGCTGCGACTGGCCCATGCCGTCCCGGATCACCTTGCCGCCGCCGAACTTGACCTCTTCGCCGTAGTGGGCGGCGGCGAAGTCGCGCTCGATCTCGATGAAGAGTTCAGTGTCCGCCAGCCGGATGCGGTCGCCCACCGTGGGGCCGTACATCTCGGCATAGGCCTGGCGCCCGATGCTTGCCATCCTATTTGTCCTCCAGCGGTGGCAGGGGGCCCATCACCTGGCCATTGAAACCGTAGACCGCGCGTGCGCCGCCCAGCGCCACCAGTTCGACGCTGCGGTGCTGGCCCGGCTCGAAGCGCACCGCGGCGCCGGCGGCGATGTTCAGGCGCATGCCCAGGGCCGCCGCGCGGTCGAAGCGCAGCGCGGCGTTGACTTCGGCGAAGTGGAAATGGGAGCCGACCTGCACCGGACGGTCGCCGCCGTTCGCCACCCGCAGCGAAACGAACGGACGGCCCGGATTGAGGACGATGTCTTCTTCGCGCAGCACGTATTCACCGGGGATCATGGATGGCCTTCATGCGATCGGGTGGTGGACGGTGACCAGCTTGGTCCCATCCGGGAAGGTGGCTTCGACCTGGATGTCGGGGATCATCTCGGGCACGCCTTCCATCACGTCGGCGCGTGCCAGGACCTGGCTCCCTTCATACATCAGCTCCGCCACGCTGCGGCCGTCGCGCGCGCCCTCCATGATGGCCGCCGTGATGAGGGCCACCGCTTCCGGATGATTCAGCTTCAGGCCGCGCGCGCGGCGGCGCTCGGCCAGCAGGGCGGCGGTGAAGATCAGCAGCTTGTCTTTTTCGCGCGGTGTCAGGTCCATGTCGTCGCCAGGGAGGATCAGGAGGATCAGGTGGCCCAGATGCGGGGAAACAGCGCCGGCCGTCCGACGACGTGGGGACGCAGCAGACGCCAGGCATCGCCCATCACACGGCGCGCATGTTCGCTGTCGGCGCACAGCAGGCGCGCGATGAACACGGACTTGAGCTGGCTGGCGCCGAGCGCCGGGTCGAGGCTGCGGATCTGCGCCTGCAGGGCGGCGGGCAGCGCCGGCCCGGCCGCCACCAGGGTGGCGCAGACGGTTGCGCCGTCGAGCCCGAAAGGACCGTCCAGCGCCGCCGAACCGGCCCGCAGGCAGGCCTGTTCGTGCCACAGCAGCTGCTCGCCGCGCCAGATCTCGGCATGCAGGCGCAAGCGCCCGCGCGTAAAACGTTCGCCGCTGGCCTGGCGTCCGAAGCACAGGACGTCGCAGCCGATGTAGCGGGCGTCGACGCCGAGGCGCACGGTATGGCGCTGCACGGCGCAGGCGCCGTCGAAGTAGATGGTCTCCTGCGGCATCCATTCGAGGGCGGCGCCGTCGTCCGCCGCCAGCGTCACCGTCTGGAACGCGTCGCCGTCGTCGCCGCGGTACCACTTGGCGGCGCCGGGCGAGGTCAGGAAGGCGTGCGCGGAAGGCGCGACGGCGGCCGCGATCTCAAGCCTGTCGCCGGACCGGATGCCGCCCGGTGGGTGCACGACGATCGCATGCACGGCCGCGGGCCCTTCGGGGTAGAGAGGTTTCTGCACGCGCAGCGGGCCCTGGTGGCGGTTGCGCACGAGCACGCTCCTGTCGCCGTCGAACGCGACCTCCAGCTCCAGCTGGGCCAGCCAGCCGGTCGGGGGTGCGGCAGTCGAAGACGGTTCATCGCGCATGACCTTACGGTTAGCACGATCCATGCCATTGCCGGGCCACAGTGAGCAGCGCGTTGCGGGCGTGCGTTGAAGCGCAGCGAGCGTCCCATTCTGGTGCTTTTTTACTACCAATGCGCCATTTTCAAGCGCCGGCTGCAAAAGGGAGACGCCGCGCCGGCCAAATCCACGCAGACTAGCGGGAGCTGCCGCCATATCGGGCGGGCCGGCACACATTCTGAAAGGGGAAGGCAGATGGCTACGAACACCGTCACCACGAAGGATGGCGTCGAGATCTTCTACAAGGACTGGGGCAGCGGCACGCCGATCGTGTTCTCGCACGGCTGGCCGCTCAGCGCCGACGACTGGGATGCCCAGATGATGTTTTTTCTGGACCGGGGCTACCGCGTCATCGCCCACGACCGCCGCGGGCATGGCCGCTCGAGCCAGGTGGCGGATGGCCACGACATGGACCACTACGCCGACGATCTCGCCGCCCTGGTCGCGCATCTCGACCTGCAGGGCGCGGTCCACATCGGCCACTCGACCGGCGGCGGCGAAGTGGTGCGCTACCTGGCGCGCCACGGCACGGCGCGGGCGTCGAAGGCGGTATTGATCGCGGCGGTGCCGCCGTTGATGGTCAAGACCGAGGCCAGCCCGGGCGGCTGGCCGAAAGACGTGTTCGACGGCATCCAGCAGCAGGTCGCCACCAATCGGGCCCAGTTCTACCGCGACCTCCCCTCCGGCCCCTTTTACGGCTACAACCGGCCCGGCGCCGGGGCGCGGGAGGGTGTGATCCAGAACTGGTGGCGCCAGGGCATGATGGGAGGAGTGAAGGCCCACTACGACGGCGTGGTGGCGTTCTCGCAGACCGACTTCACCGAGGATTTGAAGAAGATCACGATCCCGGTGCTGGTGCAGCACGGGGACGACGACCAGATCGTCCCCTATGCCGCCTCGGCCCCGCGCAGCGCCGAACTGCTGCGAAACGGCATCCTCAAGACCTACCCCGGCTTCCCGCACGGGATGCCGACCACGCACGCGGAGGTGATCAACGCCGACATCCTGGCCTTCCTGCAGGGGTGACGCCGGGCCGCCTGGCTCACCCGCGGATCGCCGCGCGCGCCACCGCGCTGTCGTCCGAGAACAGGCCGTCGATGCCGGTCTCGAGGTAACGCCGGATTTCGGCGATCGAGCCGGCCTCGTTGCGCGCGTTCGGGCCGTCGCCGTTGCGGAAATCGGCGGCCAGGAAGGCGTTCTCCGGACGGAAGGTCCAGGCGACCACCTGCAGGCCGGCCGCGTGGGCGTCGGCGACGATCGCCGTGGGCGCGCCGAGGCGCTCGTCCGGCCCGAGTGGAATCACCGCCCGGTGGACCGGCGCCGCGATGTCCGCATACGCGGCGACGGCTTGCAGGCCGCGGCGCGAGACCATCTCGCCGTAGGTGAGGGAGCCACCCGAGAGCGCCACGTCGGCGGGACGCAGCGCATCGAGGCGACCGCCGGCCACCATCAGCTGGGCCAGGCGCACGTTGCCGGACGCGCCCAGGCGCTTGCGCAAGGCCTTGAGGTTGGCGGTCTCGAAGGACTGCACGACCACCGGCGCCCGGCGGGTGTAGGCGTGCGCGTTCAGGGTCGAGACCAGGCGCTCTTCCAGCGCCAGGCCGTTGGCGGCCGACCAGGTCGAGTGCTTCAGCTCCGGAATCAGGCCGATGGTCCGTCCGCGCGCGGCGGATTCGGCGGCCACGAAGTCGATGATCTCCTCCAGGCTGACGATCTGGAACTGGCCATCGTGGCGGCTGCCGCGCATCTTCGGCAGGCGCTCGACCGCGCGCAGGGTCTTGAGCTCGGCCAGGGTGAAGTCGGACACGAACCAACCCTCGTGGGCTTCGCCGTCGATGGTCTTGCGCGTCTTGCGCTTGGTGAATTCCGGGCGGGCGGCGACGTCGGTGGTGTCGGTGATCGCGTATTCGTGGCGCGCCACCAGCATGCCGTCGCGGGTGCAGACCAGGTCCGGCTCCACGAAGTCGGCGCCATCCTGGATGGCTCGCGCATACGCCGCCAGCGTGTGCTCGGGGAACAGGGCGCTGGCGCCACGGTGGGCGTACAAGGTCGGCGCCGCATCGGCCTGCAGGCGCGCGGAAGCCGGACGCGCCTGCCCGAAGGCGGGCAGGGCGGCCAGGCCGAGGGCGCCTCCCAGGCCCCGCAGCAGGCGGCGGCGCGCTTGGTTCGTGGACAACACGAGCGGCATCAGATGTCCGCCTTCAGGGTCAGGAAGCCCATGCGCGGCGGAATCGGATACGTCGCATAGCTGCCGCTGGCCTGGCCCACGTTCGGCTGCAGCACGCCTTTGCGGTCGGCAAGGTTGGTCACGTTGATGCTCCAGCGCAGGTTCTTGAAGAAGCTCGGCGCCATCGGCACCGCGCCCGAGACGTTCAAGCCTAGCAGGAAATAGCTGCCGACGTTCAGGTCATTCGTATAGGTGGCGAAGCGCTTGCCCACGTAGTCGCCCTGCAGCTGCATCTCGATGCCGGCGCCCGGCTTGAAGGTGGCGACGAACTTGTTCATCCACTCCGGCGTGTTCGGCACGGTCTTGCCGGCGGTCGGCACCACGGTGGTGCCGGACAGGTAGCTGTCCTGGTAGCGCGAGCGGTTGTACGAGATCGCATCGTAGAAGGAGAAGGCGCGGCCGAAGTGCAGGGTGCCGCCGAAGTCGACGCCGTCGGTTTTCACGCCGCCGACGTTCGACAGGATGGTGGTGCCGCCGGCGAAGGAAGTGATGATCGGGTTCGAGCTGATCGCCAGCTGGCGGTCGCGGAAGTTCACGTGGTACAGGGTCACCTGGCCATCGAAGGCGGTCAAGGGGCCGAGGTCCAGGGAGCGCGAATCGCGCAGGCCGGCTTCAATCGTCACCGAGGTCTCCGGTTTCGCCGTGGCCTTGAAGTAGTCGAAGGCTGCCTGCGAGGACAGGCTCCACGGCGAATTGCCGCCGCCGCCGTAGGTGACGAACTGGCGCATGTTCTTCTGGACGTTGGCGAAGGCCTGCATGCTGCCGGAAATATCCCAACGCGCACCCAGCTGTGGCAGGAACCATTTCTTGGTCGTGATCTTGCCTTCCGGCAGACCCTTCGATCCATTGCCGATCGCCGCCGGCAGCTGGTTGACCGGAAACAGGCCCTCCGCGAACTGCAGGCTCGACTTGAAGCCGCCCTGCACCGTGAGGTCCGGGCGCAGCTTCCACTCGTCCACCAGGTGGAACTGCACCACCTTGTTGTCGATGTCGCTGCCGTACTGGGTGATCAGCGGATTGCTCGGACGCTGGTAGGGCGTGCTCGGATTGTTCACGTCCAGCGCATACCAGCGGCGATAGGCGCCGGAGTTATTGTGCTCGAACCAGAGACCGGCCTGGATGCGGTGGTCGCCCGCCTCCCACCGCACGGTCGAGGTCGCGCCTTGGCGGTTGATCTGGTATTCGGTGGTGCGGGTCGCGTAGCCGGAGTTGCCGAACACGGTCTTCAGGTCCTGGTTCGGGAAGTAGACGCGGAACAGGGCGGGCAGGCCGGCCTGGTTGATCGGGCCCGCCACCACGCCGACGCCGTCGTTGCGGTGGTAGTAATACTGGTTGGTCCAGCTCAGCTTATCGCTGAGGAAGGCCTCGTACTTCACATAGGCCAGGTGGTCGGTGCGCTGGGCATCGCTGTAGTAGTTGCGGAAGTTGGCGCCGACGTTGGCGGGCGGCGCGCCGTTGGCGTCCAGGTAGGCGAGGGCGGCGGCGAAATCGGGGTAAATGAACGGCCGGGTGTAGGGCGCCACCAGGCTGCCCTGGTGCAGGGTCGAATCCTCGTTCGGCTCGATCTTGTCGGACCAGTCGGCGAACACGGTCAGCTTGCCGGATTCGCCCTCGTGCACGAACTTGGCGTTGAACTGGTCGTTGCTCTGGCGGCCATTGAAGTCCCAGGCCTTGGCTTCGTGGTGCAGACCGGAGACGAAGAAGCTGTTGCCGCCACCCAGGTCGCCCGAGTCGTAGCGCAGGAAGGTGCGGCTGGCCTTGTGGCTGCCGACGGTCTGCTGCAGGTTGACATTGCGCTCGTTCATCGGGTCGCGCGAATAGGTCTCGATGGTGCCGCCCAGGTTGCTGGTCGACGGCGTGCCGAGGTCGCCGGCGCCGGTCGACAGCACCACGCTTTTCACGTTCTCGCTGGTGAGCGCGCGCTGCGGCGCCAGGCCGTTGTAGTTGCCGTACTGCTGGTCGCCGAGCGGCACGCCGTCCATCGTGTAGCCGAGCTGCTGGCCGTTGAAGCCGTGCACGAACAGCGACAGGTTCTGCTCGTTGTTGCCCCACGGGTCGGCGGTCTGGAAGCTGACACCAGGCAGCGCCTGCAGCGCCTTCAGCGGGCTCACGCCCGGCATGACCTTCTGGATGTCCGGGCCGGACATGGCGACCGAGGAGCGGGTCTTGCGGGTCGAGATCGCGACCGTGCTGACGGCGCCGGCCCTGGACAGGTCGGGCGCGTCCTGCGCGGCCGGCGTTTCTTCCGCGGCGGCAGGAGTGTCGGTCGGGACGGCATGCGCCAGCGACGCGCACAGGAGGCTGGCCGCAACGGCGATGGAGGAATGGCGCAGGGCGGTGGCAGCGTGGAACGTTTTCATCGGGATCATTCAGCGAGGTGGTGGTGGAAAGTGGACGGCAGCGTAACCTTGCTAAATGACCAAGCCGTGACGCTTGCGTGACGGCTCGATGACGCGCCGCATTCCATTCCGCGCGCATGATTTCATCGTCTTGTCATATGTCCCGCCTAGGATGTCAGGCTGACCATTCTCTCGACCTGACCATGCGCTTCCTGCTTTCCACCGCCACCCAGCTGCTCCTGTCCTGCGCCTTCCTGGCCGCCAATGCCCACGCCGCACCGAGCGAAGAAGCGCCGAAACTGGTGCTGGTCCTCGTCGTCGACGGACTGCCCGCGGAACAGGTCCAGCGCTACCGCAGCCAGTTCGGCAAAGGCGGCCTGCGCCGGCTGATGGAAGGGGGCGCTTCGTTCAGCAATGCGCACCAGGCCCACGGCGTCACGGTGACGGCGGTCGGCCACGCCGCCATCCTGAGCGGCGCCTATCCTTACCAGCACGGCGTGATCGGCAATAACTGGATCGATCCGGTCACCAAGACCAGCGTCTACTGCACCCAGGACACGGCCCATACCTATATCGGCGAGACCACCAGGCCGATGGACGGCACCTCGCCGGCCCGCCTGCGCGTCGATACGCTCGGCGACCAATTGCGCTATGCCACCGGCAACCGTGCGAAAGTCGTGGCGGTATCCGGCAAGGACCGCGGCGCGATCCTGCTCGCGGGGAAGACCGGCACCGCCTATATGTACATGGACGAGACCGGCAACTTCGCCTCGAGCGACTTTTACATGAAGGCGCATCCGGAATGGGTGCGCAGCTTCCAGGCGGCCAAGCCGCAGGACCGGTATTACGGCAAGACCTGGCGCCCGCTGCTGCCGGACGCGGCCTACGCCAACGATGCGCGCGACGAACTGTTTCCAGCCACGCCGGCTTCGCCGAACCGCTTCCCCTTCGCCTTCTACAGCGAGAGCGGCAGCATCGACGCCGACTACTACAACCGCCTGAAACCCAGCCCCTTCCTCGACGAACTGACCCTCGACTTCGCGCGCGCCGCGATCGACGGCGAAAACCTCGGCAACAACCCGGCCGGCGTCACCGACGTGCTGGGTGTCAGCCTGTCCGGACACGATTACGTGAACCACAAATACGGGCCGGAGAGCAAGATGTCGCACGACCACCTGCAGCGCCTGGACCGCATGCTGGCCAATTTCTTCTCTTACCTCGACAAGAAGGTCGGCGCCGACAAGGTGCTGGTGGTCTTGACTGCCGACCATGGCTTCCCGAACACGCCCGAATTCGTCAAGGAAAGCGGCGGCAATGCCGGCCGTGTCGACCCGGCCAAGCTGGTCACCGCGCTGAACGCGGCGCTGGCGGCCAAATACGGCAACGACAAGCTGGTGATCGCAGAGTCGGCGCCGAACTTCCACCTGGATTACGCGGCGCTCGACAAGCTGGGCCTGTCCCGCATCGAGGTGGAAGAGACCGCGGCCAATTTCCTGCGCACCCAGGAAGGCGTAGCGGAAGTGTTTACGCGCCATTACTTCGAAACCGGCGCGGCCGCCACCACCCGCATGCAGCTCTTGATGCGGCGCGCGTGGAACCGGGAACTGTCGGGCGACCTGGTGGTGGTCACGAAGCCGTTCTGGATCTTCGGGTCCTCGTCCAGCGGCACCTCGCACGGCTCCTCGTACGCTTACGACACCAACGTCCCGCTGGTGCTGAGCGGACGCAAATGGATCAAGCCGGGCCTCTATGGACAGTACGCCGAAACCGTCGACATCGCGCCGACCCTGGCGCACCTGCTGCGCCTGCGTCCGCCGGCGGGAGCGGAAGGCCGGGTGCTGAACGAAGCCTTGGCCGGCGCGCCACGGGCGCAGTGAGGGCAGGACGGATTTCCTGGCCGCTAACGTCCGCGGGAAAATCCACCCGAGCGCTACACTCGATTCACCTGCAACACGAATCGAAAGGATGCTCGGCATGACAAGCACAAGCACGAACGGACGGCCGCTGGCCCTGGTGACCGGCGCGTCCAGCGGCATCGGCTACGAACTGGCCCAGCTGTTCGCCACGGACGGTTACGACCTGATCATCACGGCCACCACCATCGAAGGACTCCAGCACACCGCCGAGGTGACGCGCGCCGCCGGCGCGCAAGTGGAGCTGGTGGCCGCCGACCTGACGCGATTCGATGGCGTCGAACACTTGTACTCAGCGATCAAGGGCATCGGCCGTCCGCTCGCGGCCGCAGCCCTGAACGCCGGCGTCGGCCTGGGCGGCTACTTCGTCGGCGGCACCGAGCTGGCGCGGGAACTGGAAATGATCCAGCTGAACGTCGTGTCCCAGGTCCACCTGACCAAGCGCATCCTGCCGGACATGGTGGCGCAAGGAGGAGGCAAGCTCCTGTACACCGCATCGATTTCCGGCACCATGCCGACGCCTTACGAAACGGTGTACGGCGCCACCAAGGCCTTCCTGATTTCCTTCGCCGAAGCCGTGAAAGCGGAAATCAAGGACAGCGGCGTCAGCATCACGCTCCTGATGCCGGGCCAGGTCGATACCCCGTTCTGGCCACGCGCCGGCATGACCGACAACAAGCTGGGCGTGGGCGAAAAAGCGGACCCGGCCAAGGTCGCCAAAGAAGGCTTTGAAGCGATGAAGGACGGCAGGGACCGCATCGTCGCCGGCATGATGAGCAGCAAGTTCATCGGCAATGTCCTCAATAATGTCGCTCCCGATACGGTCAAGGCCAAGCTGCACGCCGCCGATGCCGAGCCGGGGTCGGGACTGAAAGACTGATCTTCATTGGCGACTGGCCGCAATGGCTGGTCGCTACTCTTCGACAACCAGCCGGCGACACGAGGATGAGGGCTCCCAGCCCTCTATCGCCCTTACTGAGTGTCCGCTCAGCACATGCGCGAAAACAAAAATTTTAGAGCCGATCGATCTGTTTGTTGATCGCCTCTAGCGCCTTTTCGCTGCGTTCGCTATACCGATCAGTCAGATAGTCGGTCCGGCCGCGCATCAGCAAGGTGACCTTGAACAGTTCTTCCATCACGTCGACCACCCGGTCGTAGTAAGCCGATGGGCGCATCCGGCCCTCCTCGTCGAACTCCTTGTAGGCCATCGGCACCGAGGACTGGTTGGGAATGGTGAACATCCGCATCCAGCGCCCCAGCAGGCGCATGGTGTTGACCACATTGAAGGACTGGGAACCGCCGCACACCTGCATCAGCGCCAGCGTACGTCCCTGGCTCGGGCGCAGGGCGCCCTGTTCCAGCGGCACCCAGTCGATCTGGTTCTTCATCACCGCGGTGATGGCGCCGTGGCGTTCGGGGCTGCACCAGACCTGGCCTTCGGACCACAGGAACAGCTCGCGCAGCTCGACGACTTTCGGATGCGTCTCCGGCGCGCTGCCCACCATGGGCAGCGCCATCGGGTCGAAGATCTTCACTTCGGCGCCGAAATATTCCAGGATGCGCGCCGCCTCCCAGGTCAGGAAACGGCTGAACGAGCGCTCGCGCAGCGATCCGTACAGCAAGAGGATGCGCGGCGGATGGGTGAGGTCGCCTACCTGCGCCAGCTTGTCCATGCCCGGCATGTCGAGCTGCTCGGCGTGAATGTTGGGAAGTCCGGGAATCTTGCTCATGGTTGTCGCGCTTTCTTCAGCCCAGGCGAAGCGCCAGCGCCGCCAGGGTCAGCAGGAGGATCGGCAAGGTAAGCACGATGCCGACACGGAAATAGTAAGTCCAGGAGATGCGCATGCCCTTGCTCGCCAGGACGTGCAGCCAGAGCAGGGTGGCCAGGCTGCCGATCGGGGTGATCTTCGGTCCGAGATCGCTGCCGATCACGTTCGCGTAGACCATCGCTTCCCGCACCGCCCCGGTCGCATCGGTGGCGTCGATCGACAGCGCGCCGACCAGCACCGTGGGCATGTTGTTCATCACCGATGAGAGCAGGGCGCTCGACAAGCCGGCGCCGAACGCCGCGCCCCACACGCCATGTTCGGCGAAGACCTGCAGCAGGGCAGTCAGGTAGCCGGTCAGCCCGGCGTTGCGCAGGCCGTAGACCACCAGGTACATTCCGAGCGAAAACACCACCACCTGCCACGGCGCGCCGCGCAACACTGCCCGCGTCGAGATGCGGTGGCCGCGCGCCGCGACCGCCAGTAGCACCAGCGCGCCGAGCGCGGCCACGACACTGATCGGCACCCCCGCGTCGTCGAGCCAGAAGAAGCCGATCAGGAGCATGGCCAGCACCCACCAGCCGGCAAGGAAGGTGGCGCGGTCATGGATCGCCGCGTTCGGCGCGCGCAGCTGGGCCAGGTCGTAGTCATGGGGAATGTCGCGGCGGAAGAAGATCAGCAGCGCGCCCAGCGTGGCCAATACCGACACCAGGTTCACGGGCGCCATCACGGCGGCGTAGCGCGCGAAGCCGATGCCGAAGTAGTCGGCGGAGACGATGTTCACCAGGTTCGACACCACCAGCGGCAGGCTGGCGGTATCGGCAATGAAGCCGGCAGCCATCACGAAGGCCAGCGTGGCGCGCGCCGAAAAGCGCAGCGCCGCCAGCATCGCGATCACGATCGGTGTCAGGATCAGCGCCGCGCCGTCGTTGGCGAACAGCGCGGCCACCGCGGCCCCGAGCAGGACCAGCAGCACGAACAGGCGCCGTCCGTTGCCGCGGCCCCAGCGCGCCACGTGCAGCGCGGCCCATTCGAAGAGGCCGGCCTTGTCGAGCAGCAGGCTGATGACGATGATGGCCACAAAAGCGCCGGTGGCGTTCCACACGATGCCCCAGACGACCGGGATGTCCTCCAGCCTGACCACGCCCAGCACGAGCGCCGCGATGGCGCCGAGCGAGGCGCTCCAGCCGATGCCGAGTCCGCGCGGCTGCCAGATGACGAGTACCAGGGTGGCGG
Organism: Massilia phyllostachyos; assembly: GCF_021044825.1. Classification (GTDB taxonomy): domain Bacteria; phylum Pseudomonadota; class Gammaproteobacteria; order Burkholderiales; family Burkholderiaceae_D; genus Telluria; species Telluria phyllostachyos. The sequence goes on from NZ_JAJNOC010000004.1 coordinate 279,898, forward strand.
CGAAGATCAGGAAAGCGGGCAGCACGCACCTTCCCCCATCACGCCGGCAGCAATGTGCCGATGCGGTCCAGCTCCGCTTCGAGCCGGGCGCGGTCATTCGCCAGCTGCTCGAGCGGCAGCGCGAGGAATGCCTCGATGCGCGTGCGCAGGATGGCGTAGGCACGCTCGAAGGCGGCAGTGATGACCTCCTCCGAACCTTCGACGTGGCTCGGATCGTCCACGCCCCAATGGCTGCGCAGCACCGGCCCCAGGTAGGCAGGGCAGGTCTCGCCGGCGGCGCTGGCGCAGACGGTGACGACGATATCGGGCGTGAGGGGGAGCGCGTCCCAGGACTTGCTGTAACATCCTTCGGTCGATACGCCCTTGTCGGCGAGTAGCCGCAGCGCGCGCTCGTTCAGGCGGCCGGTGGGCTGGCTGCCGGCGCTGAAGGCGCGCCAGCCGGCGGGCGCGAGGTGGTTGAAGACGGCTTCGCCGATGAGCGAGCGGCAGGAATTACCGGTGCAGAGAAATAGTACGTTCATGAATGAGCATGGTTTCGCAGGTTTAGGTAGCAGGCTTGCAGCTTGCAGGCATCGGCGTGCACGGGTTTCCCCCGCAGCAGTTTTCAGTAAGGAAGCCCAGCAAGGCGTTCATCGTTTCGAATTGCGCCGCATAGATGACAAAGCGGCCGTCCTGGCGCGATGTCACCAGATTCGTGAGCGCGAGTTCCTTCAGGTGGAAGGTGAGGGAAGAAGGGCTGATGCCGACCATCTCCGCAATCTTGCTGGCTGCCAGACCGGCTGGCCCGACCTGGACAAGTGCGCGAAAGATTGCCAGCCTGGATTCGTGTCCGAGCGCATCCAGGGCCTTGGCTGCTGTTGAAATTTCCATGCGACTTCAAAGCCTCCGTTAAGCTATCGTGTCAGTATTATATTTCATTAAATGTTGAAATGTATACCGGGTGACGCGTTCATGATTTGTCCACGGCGTTCGGACCGAGCAGCGGCGCGCAGCACGGCCGGGCATTCTGTTCTATCATGTCGCCCTTTCGCCTGTTTCTCAGCCGCCGCACCGGCGCGCAACGTCCCATGTCTCTCGAACCCGTCAAATCTGCCAATCCGGCCCTGCCGTCGCGCCGTCTCTCCGTCGCCCCGATGATGGACTGGACTGAATGAAACGAGGCTAGCCCCGAAAGTCGCCCTAAAACAGTAGTTTGTGGCACTGATTCGTGGCAGCGGTTCTCTTGGCTTGCGGGCAGCCGACTCACGATGACTTGCGGCGAGCGCTTGCACCGCGCATGTTGGGCTCGAGTTTCCCTTGCCGGCAGAGGCGTTTGGCCAGTCAGGCCACTGACCCTGCCGGCCTCGGTCCGGCGTGGATGCCGTCGAGGATCGCCTCCAGCGTCGCATAATCGAGCGGCTTGACGAGATGGTGGTCGAATCCGGACGCATGTGAACGTTGCCGGTTTTCGGCCTGCCCGTAGCCGGTCACCGCGACGAGCAACGCGCCGGCGGTCGCGGGGTCGGTCCGCAGGCGCCGGGCCAGCTCGTTGCCGTCCATCCGGGGCAGGCCGATGTCGAGCAGGCACACGTCAGGACGTTCGGCACGGGCCAATTCCAGCGCGTGCAGCGGGTCGTGCGCCACCGTCACCGCGTGTCCGGCGGCCTCGAGCAACATGCCCAGGACATCGGCCGCGTCCACGTTGTCGTCCACCACCAGCACGCGCAGCGGCCCCGCGATGTCCACGGAGGGCCGCGGGGCGAGGTCCGGCATGGCCGCGGACTGACGCTCCAGACAGGGCAGGCAGACCGTGAATGTGCTCCCCAGACCCGGCCCTGGGCTCTCGCAGTGCACGCGGCCGCCGTGCAGCTCCACGATGTTCTTGACCAGGGAGAGGCCCAGGCCCAGGCCCCCGGACGAGCGGTCCGACGTGACGCTCGCCTGGGCGAACAGATCGAAGACGCGGTCGACCAGCTGGGCATCCATCCCGACCCCGTCGTCGGCGACCTCGACCAGGATGTCGCTATCGCGCATCGCGGCCCGGATGCGTATGCTGCCGTGTTCCGGCGTGTATTTCGCGGCATTGTGGACGAGGTTGGCAAATACCTGCACCAGCCGCTTCTTGTCGCCCGACAGCGCTAAGGCGCCGGGAACGAGATCGATGGACAAATGCTGGCGCCGTGCCGCGATCAGCGGCCCCGCCTGCTCAACCGCGTCCGCGACGACCTGCGCGAGATCGAGTGCCGTGTTGTCGAGCTCCACCAGTCCCCGGGTGACGCGCGAGACATCGAGCAGGTCGTCGACGAGGCTCGTCATGTGCCTCACCTGGCGAACGATGATCTCGCTGGTGCGCCGCACGCGCTCCTGGTCGAAGTCGGCCAGCAGCAGCAGTTCCGCAGCCGCGCTGATCGGTGCCAGCGGATTGCGCAGCTCGTGCGCGAGCATCGCCAGGAACTCATCCTTGCGCTGGTCGATGTCGCGCAGTTTCAGTTCGGCCAGCTTACGTTCGGTGATGTCGCTGGCGGACCCGATCCATTCGCGGATGTCGCCTTGTGCGTCCAGCAGCGGCACGGCCCGCGAATACGTCCAGCCTGGCGACCCGTCGGCCCGCAGCACGCGATGCTCGAGCTCGAACTGGCGCTTGCCGTCGATGGCGTCGCGGATGTGCCTGCGTGCGAGTTCGAGGTCGTCGGGATGCACATACTGCTCGATGCGGTACTCGGCCCAGCCCCGTGTGGTCTTCAGGAAGCCGCGGCCATCGAGTTCGTGCATATGGGTCCAGTCGGGACTCATCCGGTACAGTACGTCCGACGTCGCCGATACGTAGGCGCTGAGCCGGCTTTCGCTTTCTCGCAGCAAGACTTCCGAACGCACGCGCGCGGTAATGTCGATGGTCGTGTGTGAAATACAAAGCAAGGCGCCGTCGTCATCGTAGATCGGCGTATTGGTCGCGCTCCAGTAGCGGTCCTCGAACCAGCTGCGTCCATCCGCTTGCATCCGGATCGGATAGCGCTGCGCTTCCATGCTCTGGCTGTGGCCCGTGGCGATGGCGGCAGCGATGGAACGGCGCAGGTTTTGTATGCCCGTGCCCGTCGCATCGTCCGGATCGTTCGGAAAGGCCTCGAACAGCCGATGTCCCTGCAGCTCGGCCCGGGTCCGCGATACCGAAGTGAGGAAGGCCTGGTTCACGGCAAGGATCTCGAGGCCGTCGGTCGGCGCCAGCAAGTATTGTCCGATGGGCGAGGAATCGAAGGCAGAATGAAATATTTTATCTAGCAACATGATCTGTCGGTGGCGCGGGGCGGTGGAGCAGGCATGCCGGATAGTGCGCATGTTACCTGTGCTTGAGCAGCATGCCACAATTGGCCTGGCCGGGCCAGTCTCGGACGCTCGCCTCGCCGTCCGAGGGCTTCGTTGCACGGCTCGCGTGGTGCTATAGTCAGTAAAGCGAGCGGTTTGCAACCGATGCCTCCAAGGTCGGCGGATCACTTCCGTAGTTGAATCAACCAGGATGACCGGCAATGACCCAGATCGACGATCGCAAGCATGCGTCAGGCGCGCAGCCGATGCGCGTAATGTTTGTGGAAAACAATGAACTCATCCTTGAAGTTTTCCTCGAGCTAGCGCGTCTCGCTTGTCCCCGCTGGGAAGTATGCGCTGTACGCGGCCACGAAGCCGGGCTGGCGCTGGCCCGGCAATTCATCCCGCATGTGATTTGTTCGAGTATCGGCCAAGCCCCGAAGCCTGGCTTGTCCTTCGCACGCGCCATTCGACGGGACGAGCGGCTCAAGCATGCCTTCCTGATCGCGATCACCGGCTGGCAGGACGCCGGCACGGCCATTGAGGTCGACGCTGCCGGCTTCGACGTATGCCTGACCAAGCCGGTCGGATACCAGCTGTATATCAGCCACATCAACGCATTCGCCCTTGCGCGGGCGCTATCGTCATGGTGTTGATGGCGTTGTCTTCGCTCCAGGCACGCGAGTAGTGCTAACATGGTTGAATCGTCGTCAACAAAAAACGTGCAGCCATGAACACTAAGGTGATGACCTACGTGCGCGAAATCGAGGCGATCGGCGCGGTGCCGAAAATCCTCGAAACAGTCGCGTCGCTGACCGGCGTCGGTTTCGTCGCCATCGCCCACGTCGCGGAAACGTCGTGGACCGCCTGCGCCGTCTGGGACAAGCTCGATTTCGGCCTGAAGGCCGGTGACGGCCTGGATGTGACCACGACGCTGTGCGAGGAGGTGCGTAGCACGCGGGGCAGCATCGTCATCGACCACGTCGAGCTCAGCGAACAGTATCGCGAGCACCGCACGCCGCGCATCTATGGGTTCCAAAGCTATTTTTCGATTCCGATCCTGCGTCGCGACGGCAGCTACTTCGGCACCCTGTGCGGACTGGATCCCAAACCGATGACGCTGTCGGCGGCGACGACGGTGTCGACGCTCGAGCTGTTCGCCCAGCTGGTCTCGGGCCAGCTCGAGACCGAGCGCCTGCATGCGGCAGCCCGGACCGACCTGTCCGACGAGCGCGAAACGGCGGAACTGCGCGAGCAATTTATCGCCGTACTGGGCCACGACCTGCGTACCCCGCTCAACGCCTTCCAGAACGGCGTGGACCTGCTCGGTATGAAGACCAGGGACGACGCCATGCTGCAGATCCTGCAGCGCATGGGGCGCAGCGTCGACCGCATGTCCGCGCTGGTCGACGATCTCGTCGATTTCACGCGTGGGCGCATGGGCGGCGGCATCGCCGTGAGCCTGCGCGAAGAACGCGGGCTCGAGCTGCAGTTCGGCCAGGTGATCGCCGAGTTGCGCGCGATCCATTCCGAGGCCGAGATCGTCGACATCATCCAGTCCGGCATCTCGTTGTGCTGCGATGCGGGCCGGCTCTGCCAGTTGTTGTCGAACCTGATCAAGAATGCCATCGTGCATGGCGCGCAGGCGCCTGTGCAGGTGCTGGTCACCTGTACGGACAGGCGGTTCTTCATGTCCGTGACCAACGAAGGCGATGCCTTGCCGCCGCATGTCGTCCAGCAGCTGTTCAAGCCCTACTGGCGTTCGCCGTCCAGCACGCACCACGAGGGATTGGGCCTGGGCCTGTACATCGTCGCGGAGATCGCCCGTGCACACCAAGGCGCGATCGACGTGGCATCGCTGGACGGCAGGGTCTGTTTCACGTTCTCGATGCTGAATCTGGAGCGCGGGCACCTCGGCGCCCCATGACCCGCGTGTCGCCTGCGCCGCGCGCAGGTCGCTTGCAGCGGGCGCCGGACTGCAAGGGGAACCCTGGCCGACGCTAAGCCATTGCCGGATCAACAGATTGCCGCTTTCCATCACACGAAAATAGATGTGCGCACCGTCCGCGCAAGGGCGAAAAAGGGCGCATAGTATGAAAGTCATGCACGGTCTTCGATGATCGTGGTCCTCCAGCCAGCATTGCTGCGCTGCCATTTCTGCTAGACATGTCGACGCATCGCGTTCGGCACGCCCCGCATTCGATTTATCCCGTTTTCGTCAAAGGTACACCATGTATCCATACCCGCAATCCGTCAATCCCGCCGTGCGTTCCCACCTGGATGCCCAGATCGCATTCTTGAACGAACTGTCGCAAACCATGTCACGGTCCCTTCAGCAAGTTTTTCAGCTGAATATGCAGATCGGCCAGACTTTGATCGAGGAAGCGTCCGGCACGGCCCAGCGCATGCTGACCACCGAACGCCCCGACGACGCCTTGGCCGCGGCGTCGTCGGGCGCCCAGCCTGCCACCGACAAATTGCGCGCTTACAAACAGCAGCTGGCCCAGCTCGCCGCGACGACCCAGGTCGACCTGGCGGGCGTGACCGAGCAGCATGCACAGCAAGCGTCTCGTACCGCGCGCGCGCTGGCCGACGAGGTGGCGCGCACCACGGCCGAGGATACGGAAAAGAACTTGCGACAGCCAGAGGAACCCCGGCAGGATGCGCGCGCCGCTTTCAAGCAGGACGCGCAACGCGGCGCCGAAGCCGCAGCCGGCAAACCCGGTGACCCGTCCGTACCGGCTGGCGGACCCGGCAACATGAAAGGGCCCAACGCGCAGGACAGCAAGAACGTGCAGGCCCCGGGGCGCTGAATATCGCTACTTGCCCGGTCTGATGTACGCTGGCGAACGTTTCAACAGCATCACCCACATTGCCGGCGCGGCGCTGGCCGCGGTGGGCGGCCTGTTCCTGCTCGCCGCGGCCCGGTCCAGCGGCGACGGCTGGAGAATCGCCGCCAGCAGCGTGTATGCCGCCACGCTGCTGCAACTGTACATGGCATCGAGCCTGTACCACGGCGCACGCGGCGCCGCCAAGGTGGTACTGCGCAAGCTGGACCATTGCGCCATCTATCTCCTCATTGCTGGCACCTACACACCTTTTACGCTGGTAACGCTGCGCGGAGCCTGGGGCTGGTCGATGTTCGGCGCCGTGTGGGCTCTTGCACTATTCGGAATTGTCCAGGAAATCTGGTATGCCAAGGGCACGCGCATCCTGTCGCTCATCATTTACGTCTTGATGGGCTGGCTTGCCGTGATTGGCGCAAAACCACTCGTCGTCGCGCTTGGTTGGCCGGGCTTCGCCTGGCTCGCTTCAGGCGGCCTATGCTACACACTGGGCATCGCGTTCTACGCCACCGACCACAAGGTACGCCACGGTCATGGCATATGGCACCTGTTCGTCCTTGCCGGCAGTGCCTGCCATTACGTCGCGATTCTGCGCTACGTCGCCTGACCGGCAAGCCTCTCGCTCATCCTGTGCCGCCATGCAATGTCCTAGGCGTACATCATGGAAACCGTACGTCGGCACCCCTCGGGTGTCATTATGGAGCATACACATGCAACCCGACTTCGCGGCGCTGTTCGCCGCCTCGCCCTATCCCTACCTGCTGGTCGACACCAGCTGCGTCATCATCGGCGCGAACGCGGCCTACCTGCGGGCCACCGGCCGGGTTGCGGCGGCGCTGATGGGCAAGCACATCTTCGACGCGTTCCCGTCGAACCCCGCCGACCCAGAGTCGACCAATCTCGAGGAGGTGCGCGCCGCGATCGCGCGCGCGATCGCGACCGGTGAGCCACAGACCAGCGCGCTGCTGCGCTACGCGGTCCCGCGCGAGACGCCGGCCGGCGTCGTGTTCGACCTGCGCTACTGGAGCACCGTGCACACGCCGGTGCGCGATGCCGGCGGCGCGGTGGGCTTCGTGGCGCAGAACGCGATCGACGTCACCGACCTGTACCAGTTCGACGGCGCGGCCAGGCACTATTACCTGCGCCAGGGTGCGGACGCCGTGCCGGACGTGACGCCGATCGAGCGCCCCTTGCTGCACGAGGCCCTGACGCGCATCCTGAGTTCGGAGCGCCATAAACTGCAGGCGATGTTCGACCAGGCCCCCGGTTCGATGGCGATCATGAGTGGCCCCGACCATGTGTTCGACATGGTCAACGAAGCTTATTATGCGCTGGTGGGCCGCCGCGACCTGATCGGCAAGCCGGCCCTGGCGGCATTGCCTGAACTGGCAGGGCAGGGCTTGCACGAGCTGCTCGACAGCGCGTTCGCAACCGGCGAGCGCATCGTGCTGCACGAGCGCCGGCTCACGCTCCAGCGCGTGGCCGGGGGGGGCGCCGGAAGAGCGCTACGTGGATTTGCTGTACCAGCCGCTCGTCGGCCGCGACGGACACGTAACCGGCATCTTCGCGCAGGCGAACGACGTGACGGCCGCCTGCCTGGCGAAGAGCGAGCTGCGCGGCAAGGTCTGGCAACTTGAGACCGCGAAATCGAACCAGGCGTTCCAGCTGCGCTTCGCCGACCGGATCCGGGAACTGGACGACGCCGGTCGCATCGGCGAAGCCGTCTGCGAGATGCTGGGCACCCGGCTGGGCGCGGCGCGTGTCTGGTATGCTGACATCGACGGCGCATCGGGCATGGCCGCCTGTCGGTGCGACTGGACTCCGGCGGGGTTCCCCGGCCAGGCGGGTCGCGGCATCGCGCTCGAGGCGTTCGACCCGGCGGCGCTCATGGTGCTGCGCAATGGGGGGCAGGTCGCCGACCAGCCGGTATGGCGCAAGCACGATGGCGCCGGCGCCGCGTTGCTGGTGCCGTACGTGAAGGCCGGCGATCTCAAGGCGGTACTGGCGATCGAGGGCGTTGCGCCGCGCACCTGGCAGGATGAGGCGCTCGCCCTCGTCGCCGAAGCGGCCGGCCGGACCTGGCCGGCGCTCGAAGCCGCCCGGACGCGCAACGAGCTGCAGACCGAGCGCGACCAGAGCCAGTACATCTTCGACGCCATGGTCGAAGGGTTCGCCGTGCTCGATCGCGATTGGATTAGCCTGCGCATGAACGCCGAGGGACTGCGGCTCGCCCAGCGCAGCGCCGGTGAAGTCATCGGACGCAGCCATTGGGACGTTTGGCCGGAGCTCAGGCATACCGATGCCGAACGGGCTCACCGGCGCGTCATGGACACCGGCAAGACGGAAAGCGTCGAGTTGTTCCACCGGCTGCCGGACGGGCGCCATGTATGGATGGAAATCCGCACCCATCGCTCCCTGGAGGGCGGCATCGCCTTCTTCTTCCACGACATCACGCAGCGCAAGGCGGCCCAGGAACAGCTGGCCGTCGCCGACCGCCGCAAGGACGAGTTCCTGGCCATGCTCGCCCACGAGCTGCGCAATCCGCTCGCGCCGATCGGCGCCGCGGACGACCTGCTGCAGATGGGCCAGGTGGACCCGGCGCGGGTACGCCGCACCAGCGAAATCATCGCGCGCCAGGTCCGGCATCTGAGCAGCCTGGTGGACGACCTGCTCGACGTCTCGCGCGTGACGCGCGGGCAGGTGGAGCTGGTCATGGAACCGGTCGACATGCGCCAGGTCGCCGACGACGCGATCGAACAGGCCATGCCGCTATTGCACGCACGGCGTCATCGACTGGCCCTGGCGCTGCCGCCGCTTGCTCCATTCGTCACGGGGGACCGCAAGCGTCTGGTGCAGGTGCTGGCCAACCTGTTGAACAATGCCGCCAAGTACACGCCCGAGGACGGCCGCATCACGCTGGCGATCGCCGTCGAACTGGGGCAGGTCATCTTGCGCGTCGAGGACGACGGCATCGGCATGGCGCCGGAGCTGGTCGAGCACGCCTTCGAGCTGTTCACCCAGGCCGAGCGCCCGTCGGACCGTTCGCTCGGCGGGCTCGGGCTCGGCCTGGCGCTGGTGAGGAGCCTGGTGAACCTGCACGGCGGGACGGCCGCGGCCTCGGAACTGGCAGCGTGTTTTCCGTCACGCTGCCGCGCCGCCCGCCGGAAAGGGACGCCGCCGGCGATTCCGGGCCTGCGCGCGAGGCGCAAGTCGCATCGGAGCGGCCGTTGCGGATCATGATCGTCGACGACAACGTCGATGCGGCCGCGATGCTCGCCATGCTGCTGGAGTCGCATGGACACGCAGTGACGGTCGAACACGATGCGCGCAGCGCGCTCGAGCGCAGCGACATGGCCGCTCCCGATGTTTTCCTGCTCGATATCGGCCTGCCCGACATCAGCGGCAACGAGCTGGCCCGGCGCCTGCGTGCCGGTGCGCGCACCGGCAGCGCCATGCTGGTGGCAATCACCGGCTACGGCCGGGACCGGGACCGCATCGAAACCCAGGCGGCCGGCTTCGACCATCACCTGGTCAAGCCGGTCGATACGCGCCAGTTGTCCGCGCTCCTGGCCGGCATGCGGCAGTCCGGTAAGAGCCCGACGCGGGCTGCCGGATGACGTCCACGCACTGGATCCTGTTCGGCGGCGCTACCCTCATCGTGATGATGCTGGGCGGTACGCTGGTGACGCGCCTGCCCCTCAGCGGGGCGATGATCTACCTGGGCGTGGGCGTCCTGCTTGGTCCGGCCGTGGCCAACGTCTTCGCGCCGGATCCCTTGCGTTTCGCGCCCGCGCTGGAACTGGTCGCCGAGGCGGCCTTGCTGATCTCCCTGTTCTCCGTCGGACTCAAGCTCGAGATTCCCTTGCGCGACCGGCGCTGGCTGGCGCCCTTGCGTCTCGCGTTCGTGTCGATGGCGATCACGGTGGTGCTGATCGCCGCCATCGGCGTGCTGCTGCTGGACTTGCCGCTGGGCGCGGCGATCCTGCTCGGCGGCATCCTGGCGCCGACGGATCCCGTGCTGGCCTCGGGCATCCAGCCGGAAGCCGGCGATACGCCCGACCTGGTCCGTTTCAACCTGGCCGGCGAGGGCGGACTGAACGATGGCTCTGCCTTTCCGGTGGTCGTGCTGGGGCTGGGCCTGATGGGCAGCCACGACGATGGAACCGGCGTCGCGCATTGGTTGTCACTGGATCTGGCCTGGTCGCTGGTCGGCGGTATCCTGATCGGCGCCGCTACCAGCTTTCTCATCGGCACGGCGGTCGTCTTCCTCAGGAACCGGCACGACGAGGCGCTCGGCATGAACGAATTTCTCTCGCTCGGCATCGTCGCCGTCTGCTTCGGACTTGCCGAGCTGTGCCATGCATCCGGCTTCCTGGCGGTGTTCGCGGCCGGCATCGCCCTGCAGCGCGTGTACCGCCGCCGCGACATCTCCTACCTGTGGATGTGGAAGCGCGGGAGCACGCGTCCCGAGCGCGAAACGAGCGCGGCGATGAAGGAAGACGTCCAGGGATTCAACGAGCAGATCGAGAAACTGGCCGAGCCCGTGCTCGTCATCCTGACCGGCGCCATGCTGGCCTACGTCACGACGTTTCCCTCCCTGTGGTGGTTCACTGCCTTGTCGCTGTTCGTGGTACGGCCGCTGGCGGTATTTCTCGGCATGGCTGGCAGTGCGATGCCTGCGCGGCACCACGCGATGGTCGGCTGGTTCGGCATTCGCGGCATCGGCTCGGTGTATTACCTGATGTATGCGCTCGACCATGGATTGTCCGGCGACCTGGCGCAGCGCTTCGTCGCATTCACGCTGGTCGCCGTGACAGCGTCGATCCTGCTGCACGGCGTGACGGCCGGGCCGTTGATGGCATCGTATGCGAAGGGCGAAACCGGCCAGGGTGAACCGCGCAAGGCGCCTGAGGAGGCAGTCGTATAGTCGCTGCGCGTCTTGCCTCGCACCAAGCCAGGAAAATAGACTTGCCCCGGTCCGGCGTGACGCCGCAAAAGGGCGCATAGTGCATTACATCGGGCAGTGCGCAGGCCGTGCCGTCGACAATAATAAAGGAGACTTTTTCTACAACGAAGGAGTCGAGTAATGTACAGTAGAATCATGGTGGACTGGTTCTCCTGGACCAGCGAGGCGGCGCGCTCCGCCAGCGTCCCGTTCCATGTCCTGCCCGCCGTCCGGCAGCCGCATGGATTCCTGGCAGGCAGCTTGCAAGCGAACGGACAGGTCATTAGGTATCGCCTGTACGTTCCCGCGACGCGCGGGAGCGAACCACCCGCGCTGGTCGTCATGCTGCACGGTTGCGGCCAGGACGCCGCGGATTTCGCGCTGGCCACCGGGATGAACGAGCTGGCCGAGCAGGCCGGCTTCCTGGTGCTGTATCCCGAGCAGTCGCCTTACGCGAACTGGAACAGCTGCTGGAACTGGTTCGAGGCGGCCAACCAGGCGCGTGACCAGGGCGAGCCGGCGCTGGTCGCGGCCCTGACCCTGAAAATCATCGGCGACCATGGGGTCGACCAGCGCCGCGTCTCGATCGCGGGCCTGTCGGCGGGCGCCGCGATGGCGCTGATCGTCGGACGCAATTATCCGGACATCTTCAGCGCAATCGGCTGCCATTCCGGTATGCCGCACGGCAGCGCGACGAGCGGCATCGGCGCGATGACGACCATGCGCTTCGGCGGCGCCGTCCCAGCCTGCGCCGGCGGGCCCTGCCTGACCAGCGTCCCGGTCATCGTATTCCACGGAGGCGACGATGCCATCGTCCACCAGAGTAACGGCGACGGTGTCGTGCGCCAGTCGATCCAGAGCTATCTGTCGGCCAGGCCGGCCGGTTGCCGGAGCGTCATGAATGTCCAGGTAACGGGACAGGAAGGCGGGCGCGACTTCACGCGCTCGGTCCACACCGGCAAGTCCGGCACCGTCGTGGCCGAGCATTGGCTCGTGCACGGCACGGGACACGCCTGGTCCGGCGGCGATCTGCGTGCCGCCAACACCGATGCGAACGGTCCTGACGCCAGCCGCGAAATGCTACGGTTTTTCGGCGAGCGGCATGCACGGTGAGCTCGCCCTGCCTGTAAGCCCTCTGCCCTTCATTTGATAGGAGCGAATCATGAGTAAGAACCAGGACGCAAAAAAATCCACGAAAAAAGAGCCGGCGAAAACGGCGAAAGAGAAAAAGGCGGACAAGCGGGTCAAAAAGGCGGAGAAAGCGCGGTAGCAGTAAACCCGGTTTCTCACGGCGAAACGATCGCTTCGTCACGTGCTTGCAGTCGCCCGGCGCGGATACGGTCTGCGGGGCAAATCACGGGTTTTCGCGGTGCGATAGCAGGCGTTCGAAGGCAGCCGCGCTGACGGCGGGACTGTAGAGGAAGCCTTGGCCCATCTGGCAGCCCGCGTTCATCAGGTAAAGCGCTTCGGCAGGGGTTTCGATGCCTTCGGCGACGGTTGGCAGGCCGAGGTGCGCGGCGACCGACAGGACCGCGCCCAACAGCGCCTGGCGGCGCGGCGAGGCCGCGGCGATACCGTGCACGAAACTGCGGTCCACTTTCAGCAGGTCGATCGGGATATCGGCGAGATAGCTCAGGTTCGAGTAACCGGTGCCGAAATCGTCGAGCGCGATCGACATGCCCAGGCCCTTCAGGCGATGCAGGACGTCGACCGCGCTGGCGACGTCGCGCATCAGGGCCGACTCGGTCAGTTCGATTTGCACGTCCGGCGGCAGGACGCCGAATCGCGCCATGCAGCCCTCGAGGTGGGCGATGAAGTCGGCTTGGCGTAGTTCCAGCGCCGAAACATTGATGGCGATCGGACCGGGGTCGATGCCGCTGTCGCGCCAGGCGCGCGCCTGGCGCATGGCTTCGTGCATCACCCAGCGGCCCAGGTTGACGATCAGGCCGGACTGTTCGGCGCACCGGATTACCTCGGCGATCGCGAAGCGCGTCCAGTCCGGATGGCGCCAGCGCAGCAGGGATTCGCAACCGTGGATCGCGCCGTCGGCCAGGCACACCTTGGGCTGGTAGAACAGTTCCAGGCCGCCGGTGTCGAGCGCCAGCCTGAGTGCATCCTCCAGCGCGCGCCGCTCGGCCACGCTGTCGAGCATGCGCGGCTGGAACACATTGAACGTGTTGCGTCCCGCCGCCTTGGCGGCGTGCAGCGCCGTGTCGGCGTGCTGCAGCAGCGTGTCCGCGGCCAAGCCGTGCTGCGGATGCAGCGCGATGCCGATGCTGCAGCCGACGCGCATGGTCGCGCCGTCGATCAGGTGCGGCGCCGCCACGGCCTCCAGCATGCGCTGCGCGGCGCCCCGGGATTCGTCCGGCTGGGTGCCGGGCGCCAACAGGATCAGGAATTCGTCGCCGCCCTGGCGGCTGACCATGTCGATCGAGCGGCAGCAAGCGCGCAGGCGCGTCGCGACCGACGCCAGCAAACGGTCTCCGGCCGCATGGCCGAGGGTGTCGTTGATGGATTTGAAGTTGTCGAGATCCAGGTACATCGCCGCCAGGCCCTGGCCGTTCGCGCCGGCCTGGCGCAGGATCTCGGCCAGATGCAGTTGCGCGGCGTAGCGGTTGGGCAAGCCGGTGAGGAAATCGTGCCTGGCCAGGTAATCGACCTGGGACTGGAGCTGGTGTGTGGCGGTGACGTCGTGGAACACCATGACGGCGCCGTCCAGCTTGCCGTCCGGGGCGACGATCGGCGAGGTCGAATCGGCGATCATGATCTCGCTGCCGTCCACGCGCACCATCACGGTGCCCGGCGGTAGCCGGATGGCTTGCTTGTCGTTCATCGCGCGCGTGATCGGATGCTCGACGGCGGCGAGCGTTCCGGCGGCGTGCAGCGCCATCACGGCGTCGATAGGCAGCCCAAGCATTTCCTTGCGCGCACGGACGGTCAGGCTGCAGGCCGCATCGTTGCAGTAGGCGATCGTACCCGCCTCATCGGTGGCGATGACGGCGTCGGCCATCGCCGCCAGCACGATGGCGGCGCCGTTGCGTTCACGTTCGCGCGCACGGACGCGCTCGATGACGGCGACGAAGCGCGCGAACGTGTCGGATCGCGAATCACTGGACAGCATCACGTCGTCCGCCAGGCCGCTGGTGAGCAGCCGGCGCGTCCCGGCAATGTCGATGGCGTCGCCGACGATCACGACCGCCGCGTTGCCGAACACCGCGGGGCTCACGGGCAGCGCCATGCCGGCGCCGTCGTCGTCCGTCGGCGCCAGCAAGAGCAGGTCCGGAAAGGGTGGCGGGACGCATGCGGCTTCCTCCAGCGTCGCCGCGAAACGCAGCACGATGGCGCTCAGGTCGCCCGCGGCCGGCTGGAACAGCAGTGACAGGCGTGCGCGCTCGCCTTCGTCGGTTGTCACGACCTGCGTCACGATATGCATGGCAATTCCTCCCGCGGCGGGGTTCCGTCGCCGCTACACGGTATCACGTTGTCGGCGTGCGCAGCGGTGCGGACGACAGGCGCGCCGGACTGAGTCCTACGTCGGATCCGGACCATTGCATCGATAATGAACCGATGTCATCGGTTATGGAGTGAACAACGTGAGATGGATACCTGAACAACGGCGCGCCATCGAGCAAGGCGGCGGCGACTCGCTGGAAACGTCCTGTCGGGTGATCGACCAGATCGCTTGCCCGGCCTACTGCTGCACGCCTGCCGGCGCCGTTCTGCATTGCAATCGCGCGGCGAGGCGCCTGTGGGGCGCCGCGCCATCGCCGGCCGAGGACGGCCGCTGGGACGGCTTCGCCTCCTTGTGTCGACCGGACGGCAGTCCGGTCGAGAAGGCATCGTCGCCGGCCGCGCTGGCGGCGCGCACCGGCGTCGCACCGCCGCCGACCGAGCTGGTGGCGCAGTCCAACGACGGACAGACGCGCTGCGTGGTGGTCCATGCGCAGCCGGTGCGCGGCGCCGATGGCGTCACCGCAGGCGTGCTATGCTCCTTGACCGACATCAGCGAGCGGCGCCGGCTTCGCCGTGAAATCGAGTCCGTGCGCGGCGACCGGGAAGACTTCCTGCGCGTGCTGGCCCACGAGCTGCGCAATCCACTGGCGTCGGTGATGACGGTCGCCACGATCCTGCGCCGCCGGCCGGGCGAACCGGGCATCGTGTCGATGGCGCGCGTGATCGAACGTCAGACCCGCCAGCTCGCTCGCTTCATCGACGACCTGCTCGACGCCGCGCGTATCGAGCACGCAAGCGATGTGCCGGTGACCAAGCGCGCAGCCAGCCTGGACGAGGTGCTGGCGCCGGCGCGCGACGTCGTCGCCGGCGTGTTGGGCAGGCGCTCGCAGACCTTGCGCGTACACCTCGATGCCGGCGCTGAAGCGCCCGAAACGATGCTCTGGTGCGATCCCGGGCGGCTGGCGCAGGCGCTCGGGAACGTGCTGCTCAATGCCAGTGAATTTTCCGACGACGGCGCCGAGATTGCGCTGGCGGTCTCGGTCGATGGCGAGGTTCTCGACATGTCGGTGAGCGACCATGGCATCGGCGTCGAGGCGAGCGAATTGCCCGCCATGTTCGAGCCGTTCCGCAAGCTTGCCGCGCACCCCCGGCGGGCGCCGTCCGGGGCAGGCGTTGGCCTGGCGATCGCACGCAGCATTTGCGTGTCGCATGGCGGCACGGTTTTTGCCCACAGCGCCGGACCCGGACAGGGGACGCGACTGGAATTCATCCTGCCGGTGGTGCAGGACACGATGTCCGCTTGAGCCGGATCGCTACCTCAATCGGGGACGCGTTCGACGTCGTGCCCGGCTGGCAGAGGCAGGCGCACGTCGAACCGGCTGCCGAACCCCGTGCCGGGGCTGCTCGCGGCGACACTGCCGCCATGCGCCTCGACCAGGCTCTTGACCAGGGCCAGCCCGAGTCCCAGGCCGCTGTCGCGCCCATCGGGAGAACGCGTCGCCTGGGTGTACAGGTCGAACAGGTGCGGCATCAATGTATCGGGAATGCCGATGCCGTTGTCCGTGACGCGCACCATCAGGTCGGCTCCGTGCCATTCGGCGCGCACTTCGATCCTTCCCCCTTCCGGCGTGTAGCGGATCGCATTGCCGAGCAGGTTGGCGGCGACCTGGATCAATCGCGTGCGGTCACCCTCGATCATGCAAGGCCGGGACGGCAGCACGGTGTCGACGCGGTGCCTCTTGGCTTGTGCGGCCGCGTTCAACTGTTCGACGGCGGCCTCGATCACGTCGCGCATGTCGACGGGCTGGCGACGGATCGATACCAAGCCGCGGCTGACGCGCGATACGTCCAGCAGGTCTTCGACCAGGCGGCTCATGTGCCGCACCTGGCGCCCGACCATTTGGCCGAGCTTGATGCTCCGGTCGGGATCGCAGCCGGTCTCGAGCAAGGTGGCGGCCATGGCGGTCGCCGACAGCGGACCGCGCAATTCATGGCTCAGGATCGACAGGAATTCATCCTTGCGGTGATCGGCCGATACCAGCGAATCGGCTTTTTCCTTGAGCAACAGGTTCAAGGCCTCGACTTGCCGGTTGGTGCGTTCGAGATGCGCGCTGACGTCGAGCAGCTCGTTCTGCTTGGCCTGCAATGCCGCCAGGGCATGGGTCAGCTCGCGGTTTTGCTGGTTCGCTTCGGACAGCGCGATGTTGCCGGGCAGTTCCGCCAGATTGCCTACGGCGCAGGTGAGGTCGTGGGCGGTCAAGGCGGGCGCCTGGGCTGGAAGCAGCTTGGCGCACACGATGCGCGTTCCGTCCGCATTCGCGTGAATATCGAACTCGTCCATGAACCTGCGCGCCACCGACAGTCCGCCCAGCATGGTGCCGGCGTCGCCTACGAGCGCCGCGCGAACGTGCGCGGCCGGTATGCCCGCACCGTCGTCATCGACCACGATCGTCAGCGCCTGATTCCTGCCGACCGTACCGAGAAAAAAGCGCACCTTGCCGACGCCCGCATGGGACACGGCATTGCGCGCCAGCTCCGACACGGCGGTTGCGATACGGGTCTGCCCGTTGCCGCGGAATCCGCACAGCGCAGCGATCTGGCGCGCGCGCAGGCGCGAGGCGATGACCTCGAGCTCGCTGTGCACCGTGACCGTCAACAGGTGATGAAGCGGCGCTTGCCGTTGCAGCATCGGATCGTCGGATATGCTTTCGTTGGTACGCATGCAAGGTACGTATGCCTGTATTATGGTGGGCTCGGCGTCATGCCCGGCGAGTAGCTGCACGCGTGGGAAGAGGTGTAAGCATTATCCTACAAATGCCTAAAGAATAGTGAGTCTCACCCAATTAAACGACAAGCGCGCCGCACATGCTGCTCGGGTTGGAAGAGTGTTATAGTCGGACCCTTGAGCGGTTAAGATCCGATGTCTCCAGGTCGGCGAATGACTTTCGTAGCCTGACCAATGATGGGGAACCGGTAATGACCAATGACGGCGTTTTGCTTGCAGGTGTGGTGAGGGACCATGCGGTCATGCTCGGTGGCGAGTGGCAGGAACACTATGCCGCCGCAACGATGCGTGTCGGACCCGGCGAAGCCGAACGGTCGCGAGATCAATGCCTCCGATTCGTTCACGCCTTGGCCGAAGCGCTGCAGTTTGCTGAACTCGACAATGTCGACGGCCGTGCATGGGACGATGTCAAGCGCGAACTCGACGCGATCTGCAGCTTCCGGGCCAGCGACGGGTCCACCTCGGTCGCGACCGCCACCTTCATTTTCTCTCTCAAGCAGCCGCTGTTCGCGCTCTTGCGTCGATATTGTGCCGGGGACGCCCTGGCTCTCGCGCGTGTTTCCTGGACGGTCAGCATGCTTGTCGACCAGCTCGGCCTGTACACGCTCGACGTATTCCAGAAAAGCCGCGACCAGATCGTCGTTCGGCAACATCGGGAGCTGCTCGAATTATCGACGCCGGTCATCGATTTGTGGGACGGTATCATTGCACTGCCCCTGATCGGTACGCTCGACAGCATGCGCGCCCAAGTCGTGATGGAAAGCCTGCTCGACAAGATCGTCTCCAGCGGCGCGCACACGGCGATCATCGACATCACCGGTGTGCCGACCGTGGATACGCTGGTGGCGCAGCATTTGTTGAAGACCATTGCGGCGGCGCGCCTGATGGGCAGCGATTGCATCGTGAGCGGTATTCGTCCGCAAATCGCCCAGACTATCGTGCATCTCGGCATCGAACTCGATACGGTTCTGACAAAAGCCACGTTGGCCGACGCCCTCGCACTGGCGATCGGGCGGGGCCACCCGCGGTCGGCATGATCGAGCGGATAAAGCTCGAGCAAGGCTCGTACGGAATGCGGGCCCGGGCTGGAATCAAACGTACGCGGTTTGTCCAGGCAGGCTGATAGGGCGCGAATGCCAGTGCGCGGCGGGTGTTCTTGATGCGAGCGACGCGAACTGCGGCCTGCAAGCAAGAAAACAGGGAGATCGAAGAAAACGTTGCCTCTACCATGCCAAGGGAAACAAGACTAAAAAGCTTGTTGAAGCAATATCTGCAAAGTCATTTGCTTCGCAAAATCTCGGTGAGCCAAGTCGCGCGTCTTTCACCAGCTGGGAACATGAAGCGGCGACGGTCAATCCGATTCAAGTCTGGTCGCAACCCTGGACACCCGGTTTCCGACGAACGCGAACGTACGTTGGCAAATAGCCAGCAGTGACCATGTTCATGCTGGGATTGCTTGTTTTCTCCGAAAGAATGCCCACCTCCGATCTCTTCGGAGTAGCAATCAATGCGCTCTTTTAGGGTAATATTCGCCAGCCCGCGCGCTTCCATGACGCCTCGGGCATCCATCTCAGCCTCGATCTTCCGCGCCCAAGCCTGGGCCTGTGCCTTCGTTGGAAATGTTGCCGTCACGGCCTTGTGACCCTCGTGGCGAATCTGTGCCCGCCAGGTCTGGCCTCGCTGAGCGATCGTCGTCATTTGGTGCATATTTGGAGTAACGGGTGAGGGAAAGTGGGACGGTTCGCGGGAGCTTGAGGGAAGCCGCGTTGCGCCCTCTCATAGGGAAAAGTAGGGATTTGATGAAGCACAGCAAGCGAAAATTATCTGTAGCACCCATGATGGACTGGACCGACCGCCACTGCCGCGTCTTCCACCGCCACATTACACAACATACCTGGCTGTACACGGAGATGGTCACCACCGGCGCCCTGGTCTATGGCGACGTCGAGCGTCACCTGCGCTACAACGAGATGGAGCACCCGGTCGCCCTGCAGCTGGGCGGCAGCGACCCGCTGGACCTGGCGAAAAGCGCGAAGCTGGGCGAGCAGTGGGGCTACGACGAGATCAACCTGAACTGCGGCTGCCCCTCCGAACGGGTGCAGAAGGGCGCCTTTGGCGCTTGCCTGATGTCCGAACCGCAACTGGTGGCCGACTGTGTGAAAGCGATGCGCGACGCGGTGGCGATCGACGTTACCGTGAAGCACCGCATCGGCATCGACCACAACGAGGAATACGGCTTTGTCCGCGATTTCGTCGGCACCATCGCCGACGCCGGCTGCAAGACTTTCATCGTGCATGCCCGTAACGCCATCCTGAAAGGCTTGTCGCCGAAGGAAAACCGCGAGATCCCGCCGCTGCGCTACGAAGTCGCCTACCAGCTCAAGCGCGAGTTCCCGGATCTCGAGATACTGATCAATGGCGGCATCAAGACCGGCGACGAGATCGCCCTGCACCTGGAGCACGTCGACGGCGTCATGCTGGGCCGCGAGGCCTACCACAACCCCTGGGTGATGGCCGACTGGGACCGCCGCTTCTACGGCGACACGAACGCCCCCCTGAAAACCCGGGTGCAGGTACTGGAAGCCATGATTCCCTATATCGCCGAGCAACTGCGCCTGCACGGCGGCCATGGCTTGAAGCTGAACAGCATTACCCGCCACATGCTCGGCATGATGACCGGTCTTCCGGGTGCGCGCGCCTTCCGCCAGATGCTGTCCGATCCGAAACGCCTGGCCGAAGCCGATCCGGCCCTGCTTCTGGAGGCTGCGGCACGCATGC
Source organism: Massilia phyllostachyos (assembly GCF_021044825.1). GTDB lineage: Bacteria > Pseudomonadota > Gammaproteobacteria > Burkholderiales > Burkholderiaceae_D > Telluria > Telluria phyllostachyos. Next base: position 299,984 of record NZ_JAJNOC010000004.1, read on the forward strand.
CGATCGTTGCTTAAATTACGATAAAAACAACTATTTTTCTTAAAAAGGGCGCACTTCAGTGCGCCTTTTTCGTTTCCTGTCGGCAAATTGATACAAATCATTGCATTTAAAATAATGATGCCTTGCATCAAGCTTGCTCGCCGGCAAGACTGCAAGCATAATTTGTCTTGTTGAACACCAACACTGTTGTTGAGCTGAAACAGTTCGGATGCTGCAACCGATTTCCAAGTTTCCGGTCAGAACTTTTGATTTATCCTGTCGGAAATAGTCGAGTGAATACATACATACGACTAACGCGTCGCACGGCGCAGGAATCCGGGCGAATTTCGATCAATAGATACAGGAAAGAACACGAGCATGGCTTTTTTGAATAACTTGAAGGTCGGTACCCGACTCGCACTCGGCTTCGCGCTGGTGCTGGTACTGCTGGTTGCGGTGACGGTGGTGGGCATCGTTCGCATGTCCGAGATCCAGGACCGCCTCGACCGCGTGGTCAGCGTCAGCAACGTGTCGACCGGCCTCGTGATCGATATGCGCAACAACGTCAGCGACCGCGTCGCTTCCCTGCGCGTCCTGACCCTGATGACCGATCCGGCCGACATGGAACCGGAAATGGCCAAGTTCAAGGAACAGACCCGGAAGTACGACGAAGCCCAGAAGAAGCTGTCGACGATCTTCGCGGCCCACGCCAGCGACAAGGAAAAAGCGCTGCTGGCCCAGATCAAGGAATTCGAAGGCACCGCGATGCCGGCAATCGCCAAGGCATCGGAACTGTACCTGGCAAACAACGCCATGGACGCCACCCGCGTGATGATCCGCGAAGTGCGCCCGGTGCAGAAGAAGTGGATGGATGGCCTGGACCAGCTGGCCGTCCTCGAGGAAAAACAGAACGCCCAGAGCAAGGCCGACGCCGAGTCCGCTTTCCAGAATGCCCGTAACTTCATGATCGTCCTGCTGCTGGCAGCGGTCGCCATGGGTGTCGCGATGGCCTGGCTGATTGCCCGCAGCCTGCGCAAGCAGCTGGGCGGCGAACCGGCTTACACCGCCCAGATCGCCGGCAGTATCGCCCACGGCGACCTGTCGATCGCCATCGAAACCGATTCGTCGGACCGCGGCAGCCTGCTGGTCGAAATGAAAGAAATGCGCAACAGCCTGGTTGGTATCGTTGAGCAAGTGCGTCGCGGCACCGAGACCATCGGCACCGCCTCGCGTGAAATCGCTGCCGGCAACATCGACCTGTCCTCGCGTACCGAACTGCAGGCCAGCTCGCTGGAAAAGACCGCCTCGGCGATGGAAGAATTGACCTCGACCGTGAAACAGAACGCCGACAACGCCCGTCAAGCGAACGCCCTGGCGGCGACCGCTTCGGACGTGGCCCGCAAGGGTGGCGAGGTGGTGTCGCAAGTGGTCGGCACCATGGGCGAGATCAACACCTCGGCCAGCAAGATCTCGGACATCATCGGCGTCATCGACGGCATCGCCTTCCAGACCAACATCCTGGCGCTGAACGCCGCGGTGGAAGCGGCACGTGCCGGCGAACAAGGCCGCGGCTTTGCGGTGGTGGCGTCGGAAGTGCGTAACCTGGCCCAGCGTTCGGCTGCGGCGGCGAAAGAAATCAAGACGCTGATCGGCGACTCCGTCGAGAAGGTCGAGCGCGGCAGCAAGCTGGTCGGCCAGGCCGGCGTGACGATGGACGAAGTCGTGAACAGCGTGAAACGCGTGACGGACATCATGAGCGAGATCGCCAACGCCAGCGCCGAGCAGAGCGCAGGTATCGAACAGGTCAACATGTCGATCATCGAGATGGACAGCATGACCCAGCAGAACGCCGCACTGGTGGAAGAGGCCGCTGCCGCAGCGCAGAGCCTGCAAGACCAGGCGAGCGAGTTGTCCCGCGTCGTCAGCATCTTCAAGCTGAGCGAGGGCGAGCAGTACCAGGCCGAAGCCTCGGTTCCCGCAGCGACGAGCACCGCCGTGGTGGTGCGTCCCGCAGCAGCGGCCAAGCGCCCGGCCCCGGCCCTGAAAAAGCCGGTCGCGAAGAAGCCAGCCGCAGCAGCAGCGGCAGCTCCTGCGCAGGATGAAGTCCCGGCCGCCAAGCCGAAGAAGGCCGCCACCGTCGCCAGCGACGAGTGGGAAGAATTCTAAGAGAGAAAAGCGCCGGCTTCCGGGCCGGCAAGCAGTGAGACTGCCAACCTTTAACAAAACCTTATTGGGGAAATGATGAAAAACCTGACCGTGAAACTGATCGCAGCAATGACCCTCGCCACCGCAGCAGGCGCCACCTTCGCCGCCGAAGTGCCGGCGACCTTTGATCCGAAAAAGTGCGCGGTCGAGTACCCGAAAGCTTCCCTGATGAACGAAGAACAAGGCACTACTTCGGCATCGTTCCTGGTGAGCGCCGACGGCACCGTGACCGAGTCGAAGCTGGACAAGTCGAGCGGTTTCAAGAACCTGGACAAGGCAGCCCTGAAAGGCCTGTCGGCATGCAAGTTCAAGCCGGGCACCAAGGACGGCGCACCGGCCCAGACCTGGGCCAAGGTCGACTACGCCTGGAAACTGGACTAATCCAGACAGCGGTTCTCACTGAAACAGCCGGCCTGGTGCCGGCTGTTTTGCATTTCGGCATGCAGTTACAACTCTCCAACATCGTGTATCGTTTGTAAGCACTTTTTTCAATTCAACCGTGCGCGGCAGCGGCTGGCTATAGTGATTCCAACACAAACCGAAAGGAGAATCACCATGAAAAGCATTCTTGCCGCTACCGCAGCCGTCCTGATCAGTACTGCCGCCTTCGCGCCGGTCCAGGCGCAGGCCCAGGGCCGCACCGAAGTGATCGTGGTGCACAAGGCGCCGCCGGCACCGATGCGCGAAGCCATCCCCGCCGCCCGCCGCGGCTACGAATGGGTGCCGGGTTACTGGAGCTGGAACGGCCGCCGCTACACCTGGGAACGCGGCCACTACGAGCGAGTGCGCGCCGGCTACGTCTACCATCGCCCGGAATGGCGCCAGGACCGTAACGGCTGGTATATGGAACGTGGCGGCTGGGTCCGCGAAGACCACCGCATGGCGCGCCGCGACCGTGACGGCGACGGCGTCCCGAACCGCTACGACAACCGTCCGAACAATCCGAACCGCTACTAAGCCGGTCTGAGGGTTAAAGGAGAAACCGCCTGCATCGCAGGCGGTTTTTTTATACCGTGAACGACACCGGCGCCGCGTCTACCGTGTCGAGATCGCTGCACACGCGGTTGCGCCCGCCCATCTTGGCGCGATAGAGCAGGGCGTCGGCCCGGGCCACGAAGTCTTCGGCTTCGGTCATCTCGTCAGGGAGCGCCTGGTGGGTGTGCACGCCGGCGCTGATCGTCACCACGCCGCCCGGATTGTCAGCATGGGGAATGGCCAGTTCCAGGATCGCCTGGCGCAGGCGTTCCGCCACGTAGCGCGCGCCGACCTGGCCGGTGGCCGGCAGCAGCACCGCGAATTCCTCGCCGCCGTAGCGCGCCGCCAGGTCGGCCGGACGGCCCAGGCTCTTGCGCAGGCAGCCGGCCACCTGGCGCAGGCAGTCGTCGCCGGCCACGTGGCCGTAGCGGTCGTTGTACTTCTTGAAGAAATCGACGTCGAGCAGCACCAGCGACAGCGGCGCCGCGGTGCGCGTGGCGCGGCTCAGTTCGCGCGCCAGGGTGTCGTCGAAATGGCGGCGGTTGGCGATGCCGGTCAGGCCGTCGTTGGTAGCCAGCACCGTCAGGGCCTGGTTGCGCTCCTGCAGGTGTTCCTCGGCGATGCGCAATTCGGCCTCGAGCTGGTCGCGGATCACGATCTGGCGCACCAGGCGCATGCCGACCAGCGCCAGGATCAGCACGATCAGCACGGTGCCGCCGGTCAGGAGCAGGGCCGACTGCTGCCATTCCTCGAGGATCTCGTGCTTGGAGCGGGCGGTGGCCACGATCAGCGGCAGATTGTCGAGGTGGCGATAGCTGTACAGGCGCACCACGCCGTCGACCTTCGAGCGCAGGATCGCCGTGCCCACCGGCCCGCGCGTGCGGTACATCTGGAAGATCGGGCCGCCCGCCACGCTGGTGCCGATCAGCTTTTCGTTGAACGGACGGCGGTAGATCATGGTCGCGTCGTCGAGCGTCAGCAGGATCACGCCTTCGCGGCCGACGTCGAAGCTGTCGTAGAGGTCGGCGAAGAACTCGATGCGGATGGTGCCCAGCGCGACGCCGGCGAAGCTGCCGTCGGGATGGTCGATGCGGCGCGAGATCGGCAGCACCCAGACGCCGGTCGAGCGGCTGCGGATCGGCTTGCCGACGTGCACGCCGCGGTCGGCGTGCTTCAGGTGGTACTGGAAGTATTCGCGGTCGGCATTGTTGCCGGTGATCGGGCGGTCGAGCGAGGACACCAGCCAGCTGCCGTCGGCGCCATAGACGAACAGGCCGTGCAGTTGACCGACCTCGGCCACCATATTGCGCAGGTGCAGGCGCAGGCGGTCGGACGAGGCGGAAGACAGGCCATCGTGCTCGACCCGCTCCACCACGCCGGCCAGCACGGTGTCGACGATGCGCACCGTGCTCTCGGCCTGGGCGGCGAGCGCGCCGGCCATGTTCGCGGTCGAGGCCGAATTCTCGGCCAGGCGCGTCTCGCGCGCGGTCCAGACGCTCCAGGCCTGGGCTCCCACCAGCAGGAAGCAGAACAGGACCAGGACCCTGACCGCGAGGCGCACAGCGGGGCGTTTTTGTGCCGTCAGGCGGGTGATCGGTGTAGGAAGGGTCTGCTTGTCTGGCATCAGAAAGGCCACTGGGGCACGGTGCTTGGCTGAACCCCGAGAATAGCCATGCCGCAGGAAAAAGTCGAGCCTTACGCGCTGCCGGCGCGAGCGCGGCATTTACTTGGAGGCAGACCTTGCATACAATCGGTTAAATAATTGGTTAAACGTTTTCCAAAACATACTTACAGGAGACCCGATGCCGCATCCCACCCAGCCCGTTTTCCGTCCGGCCCTCGCGGCCCTGTTCCTGTCCGTGTTTGCCCAGGGCGCCGCGCTGGCCTGCGAGGCCGCGCCGCCGGTGGTGCGTGACATCGACGCCAACCGCTACTACACCGACAGCCGCAGCTCGATCGTCGACCCGGTGCTCAAGGCGCGCAACGAGGCGGCGGTGAAACCGGTCAACGACTACCTGGAGGGCGTGGCGCGCGCCGCGAATGCCTGGCAGCGTGACGGCAAGCCGGCGGATGCGCAGTGCGGGCTGGGCTGGCTGCAGGCCTGGGCCGAGGGCGGCGGGATGCTCGGCACGATGACCACCAACCAGTCCTGGTACACCCGCAAGTGGACCCTGTCCGGCCTGGCGCTGAGCTATGCGCGGGTCAAGCCGCAAGCCACCCCGGCCCAGCGCGCGGCGATCGAAGCCTGGCTGCGCCGGCTGGCCGACCTCACCATCGCGCACGCGGACGCGCACAAGGGCGTGCGCAACAACCACTATTATTGGGAAGGCCTGGCCGTCACCGCCACCGGCGCGGTGACGGGAGAGGCGCGCTACCTGGCCTGGGGCCGCAAGGTGTTCGACCACGCGATGGGGCAGATCCAGCCGGACGGTTCGCTGCCGCTGGAAGTTGCGCGCGCCGGCAAGGCGCTCGGCTACCACCTGTACGCGGCCGCGCCCCTGGTATTGATGGCGTCGATCCTCGACCTGCAGCATCCGAACCTGGACCGGCTGGTGCGCTTCGGCGCGGCCAACGTGGCCGATCCTTCGGTCTTGCAGCGCATGACCGGGGCCGAGCAGGAGAAGCCGTCGCGCATGCCGGGGTGGGTGGCGATCTACGACCGGCATGCGGCCGAGCCGTGGGCGAAGGAGGCGCCGCCGGCCAATAACTGGGATGCGCGCATGGGTGGGGACCGGAGTTTGCCGAATCCACTGGAGCATCTCAGGTAGGGTGCACGGCTCCGCCGTGCGCGCGTCCGAATGCACGACGAAATGACGCGCATCGTCCATTTCCACGCCGGTTGAACGCGCGGACGGCAAAGCCGACTGGGCGTCCCCGTCCACCCTACAAAAAAGCCCGACGGGCATCGCTGCCGGTCGGGCGTCAACGCGGGTCCAGGTCCCGCGGGATGGAGAGTCCTGTCGCTTACTGCTGCTTGTCCCGGTAGCGGATCGTCCAGCTGACCACCAGCGGCTCGCGCATGCTGAAGGCGCCGCTGGCGCAGCTCACCACGGTCTGCATCTGGCCGTACGGCGCGCGCCAGTCCGCGCTGCCGTTCGCCGGCTGCGCGCTGCACGAGGCCAGCCCTTTCACCTCGAAGGCCTGCACCGCGCCATTCGCGAAGCGCACCGTGTTCCCGCCTACCATCGCGCCTTGCGAGAACGAGCCGAATTCCAGGGTCAGCTTGCTCACGTCCAGGTTCGAGGCCGGCGTGTAGCGGTCGGTGCGCGTGATCGCGCCCGGCTGCAGCGAATAACTGGTCTCGACCTTGATGCGGGGATCAGCCACCGGCACGTTCTTGCCGAGGCGGGTGAGGGCGTCCTGGCGATACGTCACCAGCTGGCCGCTGCCTTGCGCCCTGGTCTCGATATCCTTCATCCACGCGGTCGCGATCAGTTCCGAACCATCGGCCAGGGTGAACTTCGGCAACAGCTGCGGATGCGCATGGCCGCTGTCGGCCACGCCGGCGATCACGTCGTGCGCGAACGGCAGCGGGTAGTACGGGCTGTTGGCGTGCTGGCTCTGGCCGCCGTTGATGATCGACAGGCTGAACACATGGCCCTTGTCGCGCCAGATGCCCAGCGCCCGGTCATGCTCGCCGCGCGCGAAGCGGGTCAGCGAGAACTTCGGGCGGCTGCGCTCGAGCCAGGCCGCCAGGTCGGCGCGCGGCGCGACGTCCTTCATGCCGGCCTTGTTCCACATCTCGTTGGTCGCGATCAGCTGGTGCAGCAGCGAGAAGTTCTCGCCCAGGATGCGGTGCTTGCCGCGGTAGGTATCGGTGCGGCGGCCGCCGTTCCACATGTCGACCGAGCGCATCTCCTTGTTGTACCAGAAGTCCATGTAGCGCTGCGCGATGCGCGACGAGTAGGCGTAGGCGTACTGCTTTTCTTCCGGCGACAGCACGCCGAGGTAGGCGGCGGTCGACAGGATCTCGAGCATCGCGGTCTCGCCATAGGGCCCGAGGCTGCGGCCCATGGTGAAGCCGGTGCCGTCGCTGGTGGCGCTGTTCAGCGCCACCTCGGCCGACTTGCGCAGCAGGGCCTTGAGTTCCGGCGTGACTTCGAGGCCGGTCTCGATGAAGCGCTCGCAGATCTCGGCGGCGAGCAGGATGCTGTAGCGGTCGAAGCGCCCCTGGCCGTCGGTCTCGTCGCTGAAGCCGTATTCGCCCGAATAGGTGGCGTAGTGCTTGAGCATCTGGTCCAGCAGGATCTCGCCCGACTTGCCGTCTTCCCAGCCCATCAGCATGCGCAGGCGCGCGATGCTGAAAGCGACGCCGTAGTAGTTGGTCGGCAGGTCGATCAGTTCATAGCTCGGCACCCGCACGAAGGTGCGCCAGTCGAGGCGCTTGCGCAGGGTTTCCAGCGTGGCGGGCCGCACCGCGCGTTCCAGCAGGCCGGCCTGCTTCAGGTGGTAGAGGGCGCCGATGTAGTAATAGATGCCCCAGGTGTCGTTGGCCATGCCGATGGTGAGGTCGGCCATGTCGGCGTAATCGCGCAGCATGCCGTCCAGGCGCGGGTCGCCCTTGGGCAAGTGGACCAGCAGGTCGGCCAGGCCGGTGGCGATTTTCCCGGGCAGAAACTTGTCCTTCGATTTCAGGGCCGCCTGGCCGTCCATCGTGATGCCGTCGCGCTCCTTGACCAGCTTCTGGAACAGGTAGTCGAGCTGCGGGTAGGCCTGGTCGACGCTCTTCTGCAAGGGCGGGGTGGCCGTTGCGGGTGCGGCGTGAGCAATGGCGGGAGCGGCCAGCAAGGCGGTCGCCAGCAGGGTCAGGGCAGGGCGCATCAATCGTGTCTCCGATGTTGTTAAACGTTTTCCTAAATATAGGCGAACGCTACCGGAAAGTAAAGCGATGCGCGTGTGTGGAAGAAGGATCAGGCCTGGCGGGCGACGGTCGAGGCGCGCAGCACCAGCTGGGGCGCGACCTTGGTCAGCTTCTCGACCTGCTCGCCGCGGATCACCGACAGCAGCTTGCTCATCGCGGTCGCGCCCAGGCGTTCGCTCTGCAGGTCGACCGTGGTCAGCGCCGGCGTCACGTACTTCCCGTAGGGGATGTTGTCGAAGCCGACCACCGACAGGTCGCGCGGGATCGACAGCCCCAGGCTGGCCGCTTCCTTCATGAAGCCGAGCGCCATCAGGTCGTTGTAGCAGATCACCGCGTCCGGGCGGCTGGCGCCCAGCACGATGTTCGAGGCCATGCGCTCGCCCTCGGCCATCGACGGGCCTTCGGCGTCGTACACCGCGAGCGGCAGGCCGGCCGCCTCCAGGCATTCGCGGATGCCGCCGAGGCGCTCCTCGTCGCGGCGCGACTTCGAGAAGCCCAGGTAGGCGATGCGCCGGTGCCCCAGCATGCGCAGGTGCTGGGCCAGCATGAAGGCGCCGCCGTGGTCGTCGCTGGCGACGGTGGGCAGCGGCAGTTCGTTCAGCGACCCAAAGAACACCAGCGGCTTGTCGATCTCCGCCACCCAGGCCATCTCGTGCTCGCGCAGGCGCGAGGAGACGATCAGCCCGTCCACGCGCCGGCTCAGGTCTTCCAGCGTGCGCCGCTCGCGGCTCGGGGTTTCCTCGGTATCGACCAGCACCACCGAATACTCGTGGTCGTGGGCGACCCGGTTGGCGCCCTTCAGGATGCTGGAGAAGTGGGGATTGGTCACGTCCAGCACCGACAGGCCGATGGTGTTGGTGCGCCCCGTGATCATCGATTTCGCCAGAGGATTGGACTTGTAGCCGAGGCTGGCGATGGCCGCGTCCAGCGCCGCCTCGACCTTGGGCGAAAAGCGCTGCGCACCGTTGATGTACTTGGACACCGTGGCGGTGGACACCTGGGCGGCGGCGGCGACGTCGCGGATGGTCGGGGCGGAGCTTTTCATTGGGCGGGTAATCGTTATTTGACCCGGCATCTTATCACGCGCCGCCAATGACAAAACAGCATTTTCCCCTGTCTCCATGCGGTCCAGCCAATCCTTTGCCGGCTGCCGCGGCATTGACGCTTTACGCGGTTCGGCTATACTTGAGTTAAACGTTTAACTCGCTGTTCCATAACCAGATTGGAGACTCCATGAATGAAGAAGCACCGCGCAAGCCCTTCCACCGCCTGCTGCTGACCGGGGCCGGCGGCGGCCTCGGCACCCTGCTGCGCGAACGCATCAAGCCCTGGGCCGACGTCGTCCGCCTCAGTGACGTCAAGGTCATCGCCCCGGCCGGCCCGGGCGAAGAAGTGGTCCAGTGCGACCTGGCCGACCGCGAGGCGGTGCTGTCCCTGCTCGACGGCGTGGACGCCGTGCTGCACTTCGGCGGCGTCTCGGTCGAGGAGCAGGTCGACAAGATCGTCCAGGCCAACATCGTCGGCCTGCACCACCTGTACGAGGCGGTGCACAAGAAGGGCATCAAGCGCGTGATCTACGCGAGCTCCAGCCACGTGGTCGGCTTCTATCCGACCACCCAGGTGATCGACGCCGGCGCCCCGCTGCGTCCGGACTGCATCTACGGCGTCTCGAAGTGCTTCGGCGAAGCGCTGTCGCGCTACTACTACGACCGCTTCGGCATCGAGACCGTCTGCCTGCGCATCGGATCTTCCTTTGATGAGCCACGCAACGCGCGCATGATGACGACCTTCCTGTCGTACGACGACCTGGTCGAACTGGTGCGCTGCGCGCTGTTCACGCCGCGTGTCGGGCATACCATCACCTTTGGCGTGTCCGATAACAAGACGAAGTGGTGGGATAACCGGCTGGCGGGGCATCTGGGGTACGAAGCACAACGCAGCTCGCGCGAATTTGCCGAGCGCTTCCCGGCGCAGGGAGAGTGGCCAGCGAAGGAAGACATCACAGCGACGTACCAAGGTGGCCCCTTCGTCCTGGCCGGCCCGATCTACAAGGACTGATCCTAGGGTGGGCAGGACCGCCCACCCTACAAAAACGCGGCGCATCCTTTAACGGATGCGCCGCGTTTTTTATTGAGGGGCGGTGTCGCCACTGCCCCGATCAGGTACTTAGAACTTCACATCCAGCTTCACGCTGTAGTAGCGGAACACATCGCGCGGCGGCACCCAGCTGTCCACCGTGATCGCGGGCGAGGTCGAGGTGGGGCCGGCGCGGAAGCTCGGGCCGCTCGCGTTCGCGTTCGGGATGTAGAACTTGTCGAACAGGTTCTTCACCTGGAAGCTCAGGCGCCAGCGGTCCTTGTTCTCCCGCAGCCCGAAGCCCAGGTCGGCGATGGTGTAGGCGTCGTTGACGGCGCGCGGGTCGTTGCTGATCGCGGTCTGGTAGTCGCTCTGGTAACGGATATTACCGTTGATGAAGGCGCGGAACGGCTGGTTGTCGAAGCGCAGGTCATAGTTGCTGCCGATGTTGACCTTGACCTTCGGCGTGCCCGGGAAGATCCCGCCGCTCAGGTCCTGGATGCCGGTGGTGGCGCCTTCGCGGATCGCGAAGCAGGCGCGGTTCCAGCCCGCCAGCGAGCCGTTCTCGCCCTTGCCGGTGGTGCCGATCGCCGGATTCGTGTTGTCCTGGTAGCAGACCCCGTTCTTCCAGTCGTTGATGGTCGGGCGGGTGTAGGCCAGCGCCGCGTTCACCGACCAGCCGGTGGCGATCAGCATGTTGGCGTCGATCTCGAAGCCCTTGGTGCCGATCTCCGGGATCGAATTCAGCTGGGTGTAGATGGTCGGGTCGTTCGGCAGCACGAACGAGGTGTTCTGCTGGTAGTTCTTGAAATCGGTCTTGTAGATCGTGGCCGCGACCGACATGCGGTTGTTGAACAGATTCGCCTTGGCGCCGATCTCGTAGGTGCGGCTGGTCTCCGGATCGACCGGGAAGGCGGCCGAGGCGCGCAGGCCGCTTGTCACGTCGTAGGCCTTGCCCTTGTGGCCGGTCGCGGTCATCGCGTACACCATGACTTCCGGCGTGATCTGCTTCTGGATACTCAGCTTGCCGGTGGTGGCCCAGTCCTCGTTGCCGCTGCTCGAGAACACGTCCACGCCCACCGGGCCCGGCACGAAGGTCGAGCGGTCCAGCTGGTCGGTGTAGAAGTTGCGCTCGTAGTTGAAGCCCGATTCTTCCAGGTTGCGGCGCAGGCCGGCCACCAGGGTCCAGGTCGGGGCGAAGTCCCAGCTCGCCTGGCCGAACACCGCCTTGTTCACGTTGTAGATGTCGGTGTAGTAGTTGGTCGGGCTCGAGGGCGAGTTCGACGCGCAGCGGGTCGGCGCCACGCAGAAGCCGCGGATGAAGTGGCGTTCGATCTCGTTACGCGCCCACCAGAGGCCGGCCACGTAGCGCAGGCTGCTGTTGTCCGGCGAGACCAGGCGGATTTCCTGGGTCTTGGACGTGATGTCGTAGGTGCCGAACTGGTTATTGCCGACCGTGAGGGCGGTCTGGCCCGGGCGCGCGATGGTCGGCACGTCGGTGAAGTCCTGGTCGCGCGAGTCGTTCGCCTTGTAGCGCTGGTAGGACGAGATCGACATCAGGGTCGCGTCGTTCGGCAGCGTGTACGAGAATTTCAGGCCGGTGCCGGTGGTGCGCGACGCAATCCCGGTCGGGAAATCGCGGCGCACCAGGCGGTTGCGCGGGTTGGTGGGGTCGATCCCGGCCAGCACCTGCGAGGCGGGCAGGTTCGGGTTGCCGTTCATGTAGGCGGTGCTGATGTCGACCGGCACGCGGGTCAGGTTGCCGGCGGCGGCCGAACCGGTGGTGCGGTAGAAGCCGTTCACCGCGGTCACGCCGCGCGTGTTTTCCTGCTCGTTATACTGCGGCATGAAGTCGATGTCGAGGTTCCGGATCGGGGTCCAGCTGAACTTCGCCATGAAGGTCTTGCCCGAGGAGCCATTCACCTTCTTGCCGTCGGTGAGGTTGGTGAAGTTACCCGGCATGTCGCTCTTGTTCGCCGCGATGCGCATGGCGAAGGTGTCGGTGAAGCGTCCGCCCATCGAAGCGGCCAGGCGCCATTCGTGGTCGTTGGTGTAGTAGGCGCTGCCGCGGTAGGTGACCGGGCCGCTGATCGGCTTGGTCACGATATTGATCGCGCCGGCCACCGCCGACTTGCCGAACAGGGTGCTCTGCGGGCCTTTCAGCACCTCCACGCGGGCCACGTCGGCCAGGTCGCGGAAGGCCTGGAACTGCACCGCGATCGGGATGTCGTCCAGGATCACCGAGACGTCCGACTCCACCCCGATGCCGACCGAGACGGTGCCGATGCCGCGCATGAACAGCGCGTTGTTGGCGGCGGTGGTGCCCGATGCCTGCGTCAGGGAAGGGGTGAGGGCGATGACATCCTCGATCTCGCGCACGTTATTGCGCTGCAGTTCCTCTTCCGACAGCACCGAGATCGCCATCGGCACGCTCTCGAGCTTTTCCACCCGCTTGTTGGCGGTGACGACGACCGACTGCAGCTGGTTCGGGTTCGGCTGCGCTTCCTGGCCTTCCTGCGTGTTCTGGGCGTGGACCGGGAAGGCCCATTGTGCGACGGCCAGCGCGACCACGGCCGCCACCGGTTTCACCGCGAAGTAGGTGCTTTGGTTCTTGTCCAACGTTGTCTCCTTATTTCATGAAAATGTGCCAGGCCCGGGTGACGATCCATGCGGCGATCGATCCCGGCGCTCCGGATGCGTCAGTGTGTTGCGCTGGCCTTCAGGCGCAGCAATGCTTCGAGAAAGTAGTAGTCCGCGTAGTTGAGCGGCACGTCGATTTCCTTGCCGGCCGGTTTGTGGCCTGTCGCGTGCTTGAGCAGGAAGCCGCCGTTCTCGCCTGGCGCCGCCAGGTAGGCCGGGGAGGCGAGGCTGCGCAGCTGGGCGATGGCGAAGTCGCGGTATTTCTGGGCGGTGGCCTTGTCGGAGAAGCCGGCGAGTTCCAGCAGGGCCGATGCCGTGATCGCGGCGGCCGAGCTGTCGCGCGGGGCGTTCGGGATGGTGGCGTCGTCGAAGTCCCAGTACGGCACCTTGTCGGCGGGGAGGCGCGGGTGGTTCATGAAGAAGGCGGCGATCCTGTGCGCCTGCTCCAGGAACTCGGGCTTTTTCGTTTCGCGGTACATCATGGTGTAGCCGTACAGGCCCCAGGCCTGGCCGCGCGCCCAGCTCGACGTGTCCGCATTGCCCTGCACCGTGACCTTGCCGCGGATGCTGCCCGTCTGCGGGTCGTAGTCGACCAGGTGCACGCTGGAGCCGTCGGGGCGGAAGTGGTTCTTCAACGTGGTGTCGGCGTGGGTGACGGCGACCTCGCGGTAGTACGGCTCCTTCGCTTCGCGGGCGGACCAGGTCAAGAGCTCCAGGTTCATCATGTTGTCGATGATGACCGGGAAGGCCCAGTTGGAGTTCTTCCACAGGTCCCAGGACTGGATGCTGCCGACCTTCGGGTTGTAGCGCGTGACCAGGGTGGTGGCGCCGGCCAGCAGGGCGTCGCGGTAGCTCGGGTCTTTCGTCAGGCGGTAGCCGTTGCCGTAGCTGGCGCCGAGCATGAAGCCGAGGTCGTGCTGGGACTTGTCGAACTTGGCCGGGGCCATGCGCGCGGTGTAGTCCTGGGCGGCGGCGCGCCATTGCTTGTCGCCGGTGGCTTCGAACAGATACCACAGGGAGCCGGGGAAGAAGCCCGAGGTCCAGTCCTTGACGCCGACCTGCTTCACGTCGCCGTTTTCGACGGTGCGGGGGAAGCCTTCCTTGTTCTGCACCTTGGGCAGCAGGGTGGCGTACTGCTTTGCCGCGGCGTCGATGCCACGCTTGACCAGGGCGGCGTTCGATTCGGCGGCGGCTTGGGCGAATTCGGGTGCAAGCGTTGGTACAGCCGCCAGCAGGGCGATGCCTGCCAGCAGGGTGCGCGAGTTATTTCGCGTCATCGGGTGTCTCCTGTTTGTTCTTCTGCTTGCCCAAATCGTAATCACATCATTTGGCGAAGTCAACAGAATTAGGAAAACGCTTAACTAGATGTTTTTTGGGGAAGCTTGACTGTTAAATCGCTATCACGTTCCCTACCTTTTTACAGGGTGAAGAGAAAACGTTTTGCATGACTCTTCCACTCTGGCGAGGAGGTCGCGGGCGAAATGGGAAAAGATCGTGCAGAGAAATTTTCCACGAAATCTGGAAACGTTGCCATTTCGCCACAGTGATGCGCGGCCAAGGTAGGAACTCTTGCCTAAGGAAGAGGGAGTCGGCTCTGCGCAGCTAGGCGCGTCCGCTGCTCTCCATGACGCCGTCGATGATCGAGAAGACCCGCTCGAAGCGAGGGAAGATGGCCTTCAGATCGGCGCGCGCATCCGGATCGGTCAGTAGTGCGATCTGCTGCGCCTTTGGCGCGACGTAGATGCCGGCCGAGCGCCATCCCCAGGCGTCCAGTTCATCCGCCAGAACGTCACGCATGCCTGCGACGGCTTCCGGCTGGAGCGCCAGGCACGCGATCGTGTCGATCCAGGCCCAGGGATCCTGCCGGGCGAGCCTGAGCATCAGGCGATAGTCTCGATGCGATTGTGCCAGCGCGACCGCATCCGCAGCCGTGACATAGGCATTGAAATCGCGGATCAGCGTGAGCGCCAGCTTGCGCACGCGCGCAACCGGGTCGCGCAGCGCCAGTACCGCAATGTCATCCTTGCGCGCGGGATCGAGGCGGACCCACCCCATCAGCGCCGCCATCCGGATGCGCGGCGCCGGGCTGGCGGCATGGCGCTCCATCCAGGCCGCATGGCCTGCCTTTCCGCCGGCAGCGAGCGCCAGCAGGCAGATGCGCACTTCGTCGGCGCCGGCTTGCGGGCTGCGCAAGCGTTCGACGTAGAACGCGTCCGGATCGTCGCCATGCCCCTTCAGATAATGCGCTGCAAGCGCGCGCACCGAGGACTGCGGATCGAGGAGGCAGGAGCGCGCTAGCGCCGCATGGTCGCAGGAAGCCAGCGCCAGCAGCCCGCGCAGCGCGAGAGTGCGCACCGCGCCGAAGGGTGAGGCGAGCGCCGCCAGGTAAAGGGCATGCTGCTCTTCCTCCGGCAGGCCGGCGACCATCGCGGCCGCATCGATGGCGATGCGGATGTCCTTGCTGTGCAGGGCGTCCTCGATGATCGCAGCCGGCGGGACCAGCCGGTGCTGGCGTGCGATGCGAAAGCAGGCGCGCGCGAGCCGGATTTCCTGGCTGCGGATGCCGTCGACGATGGCTTGCGGACCGGTTGCGGCGAGCAGCGTGTCTTCGAATCGTCCGAGCCACTCGCTGTGGTCGTCGCGCTGCGCATGCAGGAGCCGGTCGATCGCCGGCAACTGGGCCAGCAGGGCCGTTGCAGGCATCGTCGGGACGAGCGTCAGCAGTCCGTTCTTGGCCGCGCGGCGAACTTGCGGCACCCAGTCGTTCAGGCGGGCCGCGATGGCGGGGAGCAGCTCGGGCGCGCCCCATTCGACGGCGCGCGCGATCGCCGCCTCGCGCAGGTAGCCGTCGTAGTCGTCGATTCGGGCGGCCAGGTCGGGGACCGACGTGCATTGGCGGATCGCGGCTACTTCACGAGTTCGCCAGTTCCGATACGGATCGGTCCCGCGTGCAGGAGGGGCCTCCTTGCCGAGCGCCGGACTCAAGCCGAACAGGGACCTGATGATGTTGACCATGGGGCGATGTCTCGTCAATCCGCGGACAGCGAACGGCGCGCAAGTCCGATCGCCGATTCCGTCGTGGCGGCGATGGCGTTCAGTTGCTCGTTCTTCTGCGTCCAGAAGTGTTTGAACCTGCTGTCGCCTTGGAATGGGCCATTGCCGACCAGCTGCTCGCTCGCGGATTCGACCGACACGAGTAGCGCATGCATGTCGATGACCGGCTTGATCAGCTCGGCGAACAGCGGTTCGGCAGCGAGGGTGCGGGTCATGATCTGCGCGGCCTGGAGCCGCGACTTTTCATGGAACACGTATCCCGCGCCGCCGTCGGGCCAGGCTTCCTGCGCGCGTTCGGTATCCTTGATGGCGTCGATCGCTTCGCGGATCACGGATTCGGCAAAGCTGGCGATCCGATAATCGTTCCTCGCATCGCGCGCCTGCTCCATTTGCTGCTGGTGACGGATCTGGTGCTGGACCAGCGCCAGCGAAATCCAGATGGCGGACATCGAACCGACAGCCTGGACCCAGGTCGCCCATTGGTCCGGGCTGAAGCGCTGCTTGATGCCGGTGAAGACCAGCACGCCGATCGAGAAGCCGGCAATCCCGAAAGCCATCAGGATAGGGTCGGCAAGAAGCTGCTTGAAGGTTTTCTGATTAACCATGAGGCAATGTTAGCACCCAAGAGATGGCCAAGGGAATCGCCACTACTGCTCGTTCTTCCCATTCAAATAGTTTGGTGCATCATCATGAAAACGTATGAACGTGAGCATGCTGCGCGTGAAGGAATCGCTGAACGCTGGACAGCGATAAAGTTAGGCGCGGAAAGTTGGGTTATGAGGAAATGTTAGTGACGCCGAGCGATTGATCGGTCTCGCACCCCCCCCCCGACCTGCCGCTCCGTTAGCCGCCATGCGGCAGGCCGAGGTTCTGATTCGCCGGCACAGCCACGTCGATCAGCTTCGGCTTCGGCAAATTGAGTTCACCCATGATTTGGACAAAGTCGGCGCGGCTGCGGTTGGCCAGCCGTGTGTTATGACGCTTTTCCCAGCCGATCGTCGACACCGCTTGCCCCTTGTAGTCGTGGCCCGGCCACATCAGGGTGTCGTCCGGCAGCGTGAACAGCTTGTCGTTGACGCTGTCGAACAGGGCATCCGCACTGCCGCTCTGGAAGTCGGTGCGCCCGCAGCCATCAATCAGCAGCGTATCGCCTGTGAAGACGTTGCCGCGCCAGACATAGCTCATGCTGCCGGCAGTGTGGCCTGGCGTATGGAGGACACGGATTTCTTCGCCAGTCCCGAAGGAGATCAATTCGCCGTCGTTCAACTGCTTCTGGGCGGGGGCGATACCGCAACCGCTCGGAACGGCGGCGACCGCGCCGGTCAGCTCGCACAGCCTGCCGGCCGAGGTGACATGATCGGCATGGGCGTGGGTCTCGAGCACGTAGCGCAGCTTCAGGCCCAGGCGCTGGAGATGCTGGAGGTCGCGTTCCCAGTGCCGCTCTACCGGGTCGATAATGACCGCTTCCTTTTCACCTGGCGCAGCCAGGATGTAGGTGAAGGTGGACGATTCCGTATCGAACAGCTGGATCGGGTTCATGTTCATGTCGTTCTCCAAAAAATACCAGGTAATGCAATCAAGAGAGCAGGGCCTTCGCGACCATGCCAAGCGCCACCATGGCCGACACCGCAGCGAATGCTTTTTGCAGAGCCGGGCCTGCGATCCTGGCCGCAAGCGAGCGGCCGCCAAGCATTCCAGCGAGGGCCCCGCCGGCGAACGGAGTTGCAGTCAACCAGTCGACGCCTCCCTGCGCCGCCGAGGTGGCCACTCCCGCGGCCGAAATGATGGCGATGACGGCCAGAGACGTGGCGACCGCCGACTTCATCGTCAGGTCGGTGTAGCGCTGCAGGGCCGGCACCATCACGAAGCCGCCGCCAACGCCGAGCAAGCCGGAGAGGAAGCCGGCAAGCGCGCCTGCCAAACCGAGCGCGTGCATGCATGGGCGGGTCCAGACGAAGCGGCCGGTGTCCTCTCCGAGCACGCATACGGGCTTGTTCATTCCCCGCGCCGCCCTGCGCCCGGCAGCCTGGCGCCAGGTACGAAACGCCACGTATAGCAGTGTCAGGGCGAACATCACGCCCAGCCACCGTCCATCGGCCTGGCGCGCCGCCCACAGTCCGGCCGGCGACAGCAACATGCCGGCCGCGGCAATCAGCAAGGCCGCGCGGTAGCGCACCATCCCATCCCGAAGTCCCAGCATGGCGCCGAGGGCTGCCGCCATTCCGACCGCCAGCAGGCCGATCGGACCGGCCTCGGCGACGCTCATCCCGGCGCCGAATACCAGCAGGGGGACAGCCAGGATGCCGCCGCCGGCGCCGGTCAGCGCCAGGATCAGCCCGACGACAAGGCCGAGCACGGCGGCCAGCGGCGGCAGGTCCATGGCTCAATCCTTCCCGGCAGCAGGGGAGTTGCTGCGCTTGAGCCGCTCGACCAGCTCGAACACGCCCATGCCTGCCACCATGGCCAGCGTGAAGATCCACGGCTGGGAGCCGCCGGTCGCCAGCGACGCCAGTGCCGGACCAGGGCAGTAGCCCGCCAGGCCCCAGCCGGCGCCGAAGGCCAGCGAGCCGAGTACCAGGCGACGGTCGATCCGGGTCGCGGTCGGCAGGCGCATCGGCTCCCCAAGCAGCGCGCGTTCGCGCTTGCCGGCGATGCGGAATCCGACCAGGCCGACGAGGATCGCGCCGCCCATGACGAAGGCGAGCGAGGGATCCCAGTTGCCGGCCAGGTCGAGGAAGCCGGTCACCTTCGCGGGATCGGTCATGCCCGACACGATCAGGCCGATGCCGAATACCAGTCCAGCGATCAACGCCATCAGGATGTTCATGTCGATGTCCTTGTGTATCAGGTGAAGAGGTGGCGCGTCGCGAAGACGGTGGCGAAGCCGGCCAGCATGAAGGCGGCGGTGGCGGCCAGCGAACGCGGCGATTGCCGCGACAGTCCGCACACGCCATGCCCGCTGGTGCAGCCTGCGCCGTAACGGGTTCCCAGGCCGACCAGCAGTCCGGCGATGATCAAGGTCACGTTATCGGCGGCGACCGTGACGGCGGGGAGCGTGGCGAACATCGCGTAGGCGAGGGGAGCGCCGACCAGGCCGAGCAAGAAGGCCAGGCGCCAGCCGATGTCGCCGCGCACGGGACGCAGCAGGCCGCCGAGAATCCCGCTGATGCCTGCGATCCGGCCGTTGAACAGCACGAATGCGGCTGCGGCGACGCCGATGATCATCCCGCCCACGAGTGAGGTCCAGGGCGTGAAGTGGTACCAGTCGATACTCATGCTGTTGCTCCTTGGGTGGGAAGGCAGAACTGCTGGTACAGGACCTGCATGACCGCCAACGCTTCCTTGCTGTCGATGCGGTAGAAAATCTGCTTGCCTTCACGGCGTGTGCTCACCAGTTTTTCTTCGCGCAGTACGCCCAGTTGTTGCGACAGCGTCGGCTGGGCAATGCCCAGCAGGGCCTCCAGGTCGCTGACGCAGTATTCGCCTTGCGTCAGCTGGCACAGCAGCATCAGGCGGTCGGGATTGCCCAGTACCTTCAGCAAAGTGCAGGCCTGCGCCGCCGCCGCCCGCATTTCGTGCAAATCGAGTGTTTGTGTGTCCGGCATGGCTCGCCTCAGTTAATCTACTGAGACACATTATATCGACAGACAATATATATTTCAATATACTGTGTCTTCCATTGATTCAGGAGAGCAACATGAGCATTCGTCACCTCAGCAAGGACTATGCAGTAGGACCGCAGATCACGCCGGCAGATGTTGCGCGCTTGAAGGCGCAAGGATTTGCCACGCTGGTGTGCAACCGGCCGGACGGCGAAAGCGGCGATCAGCCCGCATTTGCCGAGATCGCTGCCGAAGCCCGCAAGCAGGGCATGGAGGCGCTGCATCTCCCGGTGATGCCGGGCAAGATCATGCCGGCCGACCGCGATGCCTTCGCCGCGCTGTATGTGGCGGCGCCGAAGCCGGTGTTTGCATTCTGCCGTACCGGCATGCGCGCCGAGACGCTATGGACCGATACCCAGGGTGACGCCGACCGTTAGACGATCCGAGGCTGCCAGCGTACGCCCCTGTGCCGGTGAGCCTGGCATGGAGTCGAGTGGGCGCCATCCCGTTGCAGGAAAGAAAATCGTACTACGGTCGGCGCTGCTGGAATTCGGGTGATGCAAGGGAATGCTCTAGACGAACCCGTGCCGCGACATCAAGTACAACAGGACCCGTCCAGACACGCGCTACATGACGCCGGCCGAGCTCGACCTGGTGATGCGCACGGCGCGCGAACGCGGCGGCATGTAGCTGTTGGGCGCGCTGTGTCTGCGCGCGGCGTACTTGACCGTGAGCCGGCCGGACGAGATGCGCAAAATCACGCGACAGGCGATCACGGACCTCGGCATGGAAATGCCGGTCGGGAAACGGAGGAAGGGCAGGGCTGAGAAATTCAAGCTGATCGAGTGGTCGGACGAGCTACGCGCGGTGATCAAGGAAGCGCTGTCCCTGCAGCGCACCACCAGCCTGTATGTGTTCGGCAACAGCGAAGGCCAGCCCTACACGGTCAGCGGTTGGAACACGAACCTGCGCCGGCTGATGGCGCACGCGGAGACGAAGGCGAAGAGGGAAGGGATCGCGTTCGAGCGATTCACCTTGAAGGACATGCGGCCGGCAGCGGTGACAGACCGAGTGGAAGAGGGGGGGGGGGGCGAGACGATCACGAACGCTACCGGGCACAGTAGCGATCGGATGGTGCGGCAGGTCTACGACCGCAGGAAGACGAAGGCAGCACGAGCGACGGAATAGTAGAAGTCAGACCCGACGCTCCTGGCGACCCATGACACGTTGCGCTGACCGTAAAGGCCGTCAAGCTTTTGTTGCCAGATGTAGGATTGTGGTCGGGGATAATTAAACTCCCTGACTAAATTTGGATTCCGAAGCAGGTCGCCGACGATCATCCACCGCTGCTGAGTGTGGTCACGCGCACCGAAGAACCAAAGTTCACCAACCCCGCGGGGCAACCGCAACTCTTCTGTGCGCAAATCCGTTATATCGCGGTTAATGTGAATTGCCACGACCAAATCTTTGGATGTCGGATACTTGCGTGACACGCTGTCCAGTAGACTTTGCAGGTCTGCCTTTCTATTCCGCTGAAGAGGGACCAACTCCTTCAACTGAACTGGGACGAAGATCTGTGCATCGCCTTGGCGATACGTTGCGATGAAGTCGTAGTCGTCCTTTTCGCATAGCGCAAATGTAACTTCAACACCTAAGGCGCGGCCTACACCATGGCAGAACAGCGCCGCCTGTCGTCCCTCAAGAAACTGGTGCAAATCCCGACGGCGTAAGTTCTGGACGTCCTCAGGTAACCCTGTGAGCATCCCACTTGTCGCGATTCGACGAAGACGATCAAGCACTACCGCCGGTCGAAGATATGCCAAGGCTTTCCAATCTGCCGGTACTTTTTGGTCCAAGGTTGCCCCCGTGCGTCACATGCTCAACGACAGCCATCTTCCAAAATTTGGAATCCATCTTCCAAAAAGACAAAAGGGTTACAAGCTTAAGCATGTAACCCTTTGTTTTTACTGCGAATTCTTGGGGTGGCTGATGGGACTCGAACCCACGACAACAGGAATCACAATCCTGGACTCTACCAACTGAGCTACAGCCACCACTGTCTTGCTTCTCTGTCTCTGTGTTTCCGAGACAGAACAAGATTATACAAAGGTCTGAGCGAACTGGCAAATCTAAATGTGCGATGCGGTCGCGTTTGGCAGCGGAAGGCCGATTTCGACCTCGTGCACGGGCGGATCCTGGCCCAGCAGGGAGGTGAAAG
Organism: Massilia phyllostachyos; assembly: GCF_021044825.1. Lineage (GTDB taxonomy): Bacteria > Pseudomonadota > Gammaproteobacteria > Burkholderiales > Burkholderiaceae_D > Telluria > Telluria phyllostachyos. Next base: position 321,594 of record NZ_JAJNOC010000004.1, read on the forward strand.
CGGCGCGCAGGGCCTCGCCGCTGGCGCTGGTGAAGCCGGTCAGGCGCGCTGGCTGGCCATTGGCCACGCGCAGCAGGCCGGATGCTTCCAGCAGCCTTGCGAGCTGGCGTGCGACCGCGTCGCCGGTGTCGATCAGCGTCACCGGCTGCTCCGTATGCCGGCGCACCACGCGCTCGATCGACGCCTGCACCAGCGGGTAATGAGTACAGCCAAGCACCAGCGTATCGGCGCCGTCCCGAAGCAGCGGGGCGATGTAGCGATCCAGCATGGCTTCCGTTTCCTGCGAATCCAGTTCGCCGAACTCGATCTGGTCCGCCAGCCCGACGCAGGGCTGCAGCAGGAAGCGGGCGCCAGTGCTCATGTGGATCTGGTCGCGCAGCAGCAGGAATTTTTCCCCTGACAGGGTGCGCTCGGTGGCCAGCACGCCGACCACGCCGTTGCGCGTCGCGGCGGCGCCCGGCTTCAGGCCAGGTTCGACACCGACGATCGGCATGGCGGGGTAGCGTTCGCGCAGGATGCGCACGGCGGCGACAGTGGCGGTATTGCAGGCGACCACGAAGGCTTTGACGCCTTGCGTTTCGAGATAGCGCGCGACAGAGAGGACGCGGTCGATGACGACGGGTTCCGGCTTGTCGCCGTAGGGGGCGAAGCCTGAGTCGGCGAAGTAGAGGAGATGTTCGTGCGGGAGCTGCGCCTGGATGTGGCGCAGCACCGAGAGGCCGCCGACGCCCGAATCGAAGATGCCGATCGGGGCGTCGTTGTTATGGAGTGAAGTAGCCATAAATGCGGCGCACAGGGGGTCAGGCCGTCGTGACCGGGATGCCTTTCAGCGATTCGATCTTGGCCGACCATTCCTTCGGGCCGGTATTGTGGACCGAGGTGCCGGTGGCGTCGACGGCGACGGTGACCGGCATGTCGGTCACGTCGAATTCGTAGATCGCTTCCATGCCCAGGTCCTCGAAGCCGACGACCTTGGCGGTCTTGATCGCTTTCGACACCAGGTAGGCCGAGCCGCCGACCGCCATCAGGTAGGCCGACTTGTGCCGCTGGATCGATTCGATCGCCGCCGGGCCGCGCTCGGCCTTGCCGATCATCGAGATCAGGCCGGTCTTCTCCAGCATCATGTCGGTGAACTTGTCCATGCGCGTCGCGGTGGTCGGGCCGGCCGGGCCGACGACTTCGTCGCCCACCGGGTCGACCGGGCCGACGTAGTAGATCACGCGGTTGGTGAAGTCCACCGGCAGCGGCTCGCCCTTGGCCAGCATGTCCTGGATGCGCTTGTGCGCAGCGTCGCGGCCGGTCAGCATCTTGCCGTTCAGAAGCAGGGTCTGGCCCGGCTTCCACGACGCGACTTCTTCCTTGGTGAGGGTGTTCAGGTCGACGCGCTTCGATTTCTCGGTGTCCGGGGTCCAGTGCACTTCCGGCCAGGTCGACAGCGCCGGCGGTTCGATGTACGCAGGGCCCGAGCCGTCCAGCACGAAATGGGCGTGGCGGGTGGCGGCGCAGTTCGGGATCATCGCCACCGGCTTCGAAGCCGCGTGGGTCGGGTACATATTGATCTTCACGTCCAGCACGGTGGTCAGGCCGCCCAGGCCCTGGGCGCCGATGCCGAGCGCGTTGATCTTGTCGCACAGCTCAATGCGCAGCTCTTCCAGCTTGTTTTGCGGGCCGCGCTGCTTCAGCTCGTACATGTCGATGTCTTCCATCAGCGACTCTTTCGCCATCAGCATCGCCTTCTCGGCGGTGCCGCCGATGCCGATGCCGAGCATGCCCGGCGGGCACCAGCCCGCGCCCATCAGGGGCACGGTCTTGATGACCCAGTCCACCAGCGAGTCGGACGGGTTGAGCATGACGAACTTGGTCTTGTTCTCCGAGCCGCCGCCCTTGGCCGCCAGCTTGACGTCGACCGTGTCGCCCTCGACCAGTTCCATGTGGACCACGGCCGGGGTGTTGTCCTTGGTGTTCTTGCGCTCGAAGTGCGGGTCGGCCACGATCGAAGCGCGCAGCTTGTTGTCGGCGAAGCCGTAGGCGCGGCGCACGCCTTCGTTGACGGCGTCGGTGACGGAACCGGTGAAGCCTTCGAAGCGCACGTTCATGCCGATCTTGAGGAACACGTTGACGATGCCGGTGTCCTGGCAGATCGGGCGCTTGCCCTCGGCGCACATGCGCGAGTTGGTCAGGATCTGCGCGATGGCGTCCTTCGCCGCCGCACTTTGCTCGGTCTCATACGCGCGCGCCAGGTGCTGGATATAGTCGGCCGGGTGGTAGTAGCTGATGTACTGGAGGGCTGCCGCGACCGATTCGATGAGGTCGCTCTGGGTAATGACGGTTGCCATGGAAGTTCTCGATCAGGAGGTGTGTTTAATGTTTCGAATGCGTGGTCATGACGATGCGGTCGGTATAGGCAATGGCCATGGCCGAGAGCAGGAAAGCGAGATGGATGATGGTCTGGAACATCAGGGTCTTCTCGGTGTACGCCGCTGCGTTGATGAAGGTCTTCAGCAGGTGGATCGACGAGATGCCGATAATCGCCATCGCCAGTTTCGTCTTGAGTACCGAAGCGTTCACGTGGGACAGCCATTCGGGCTGGTCCGGGTGGCCTTCGAGGTGCATGCGCGAGACGAAGGTCTCGTAGCCGCCGACGATGACCATGATCAGGAGGTTCGAGATCATGACCACGTCGATCAGGCCCAGCACGACCAGCATGATGGTGGTTTCAGTCAGCTTGGTAGGGCGCGGCGCGCCAGGCACGGTGACGACGTCAAGGATGTGCTGCAGCGACGCCGCATTGCCCATCGCCGCGCCGATCAGGTCCTTGAGCTCGACCCAGAAATGGAACACGTAGACGCACTGCGCCAGGATCAGGCCGAGATACAGCGGCAGCTGCAGCCAGCGGCTGGCGAAGATCAGGTTGTTCAGGGGACTGAGTTTCTTAGCTTCGTTCGGGGGAATTAACTGCGCCATCGAGATGCGGACTCCTGGATGCTGGATAAATTACAGCCGAGCATTCTACACCCGACAGCACGTCTTTTGCCGGTTCCTCTCCGCTTTGCGGCAAGGTTGGTAGAATGCTATTCGACCAGCGGGCGTATGAGAAAAGCCATGTAAGGGCTCAGTAAGCGAGCGCCCCTAAGGTGTCCGGTAAAACTTACTACTATGGAGACAAGCATGGCCGAGAACGAGAGCACCCAAGAATTCACGCTGCAGGAAAACCGCGTGTTCCCACCGTCCGCCGAGTTCGCCGGGACGGCCGCGATCTCCGGCATGGAAGCCTACGAAAAACTGTGCGCGGAAGCCGCCACCGACTACGAAGGCTTCTGGGCGCGACTGGCGCGCGAAAACATCGACTGGCACAAGCCGTTCACCAGCACCCTCGACGAATCGAACGCCCCGTTCTACAAATGGTTCGCCGACGGCCAGCTGAATGCGTCCTACAACAGCCTCGACCGCAACCTCACGAACGGCAACGCCGACAAGACCGCCATCATCTTCGAGGCGGACGACGGCACCGTGACCAAGGCGACCTACCGCGAGCTGCATGCCCGCGTCTGCCAGTTCGCCAACGGGTTGAAAAGCCGCGGCATCAAGAAGGGCGACCGCGTCATCATCTACATGTCGATGTCGATCGAAGGCGTCGCCGCCATGCAGGCCTGCGCCCGCATCGGCGCCACCCACTCGGTGGTGTTCGGCGGCTTCTCGGCGAAGTCGCTGCAGGAGCGCATCATCGACGCCGGCGCCGTCGCCGTCATCACGGCCGACGAGCAACGCCGCGGCGGCAAGTCGCTGCCGCTGAAAACCATCGTCGACGAGGCGCTGGCGCTGGGCGGCTGCGACAGCATCCGCGACGTCATCGTCTACCAGCGCACCGGCGGCCCGATCAATTTCACCGAAGGCCGCGACATCTGGCTGCACGAGCTGATCGACAACCAGGAGAAGGAATGCGAGCCGGAGTGGGTCGACGCCGAGCACCCGCTGTTCATCCTCTACACCTCGGGCTCGACCGGCACGCCGAAGGGCGTCCAGCACAGTACCGGCGGCTACCTGCTGTGGGCCGCGCTGACGATGAAGTGGACCTTCGACATCAAGCCAAGCGATGTGTTCTGGTGCACCGCCGACATCGGCTGGATCACCGGCCACACCTACATCGCCTACGGCCCGCTCGCCGCCGGCGTCACCCAGGTGGTGTTCGAGGGCGTGCCGACCTTCCCGCACGCCGGCCGCTTCTGGGAAACCATCGCCAAGCACAAGGTCTCGATCTTCTACACCGCGCCGACCGCGATCCGTTCGCTGATCAAGGCGTCCGATGCGGACGAGAAGGTGCACCCGAAGAGCTTCGACCTGTCGAGCCTGCGCCTGCTGGGTTCGGTCGGCGAGCCGATCAATCCGGAAGCCTGGATGTGGTACTACAAGAACGTCGGCCAGGAGCGTTGCCCGATCGTCGACACCTTCTGGCAGACCGAGACCGGCGGCCACATGATCACCCCGCTGCCGGGCGCGACCCCGCTGGTGCCGGGCTCCTGCACGCTGCCGCTGCCGGGCATCATGGCGGCGATCGTGGACGAGTCCGGCGCCGACGTGGCGAACGGGCAGGGCGGCATCCTGGTCGTGAAACGCCCATGGCCGTCGATGATCCGCACCATCTGGAACAACCCGGACCGCTTCCGCACCAGCTACTTCCCGGATGAACTGGGCGGCAAGTACTACCTGGCCGGCGACGGCGCCGTGCGCAACAAGGACACCGGCTACTTCACCATCACCGGTCGCATCGACGACGTGCTGAACGTCTCGGGCCACCGCATGGGCACGATGGAGATCGAATCGGCGCTGGTGGCGCACCCGATGGTCGCGGAAGCGGCGGTGGTCGGCAAGCCGGACGACACCACCGGCGAGGCGATCTGCGCCTTCGTGGTGCTGAAGCAGGCGCGTCCGAGCGGCGAAGACGCCAAGAAACTGGCGACCGAACTGCGCAGCTGGGTGGCCAAGGAAATCGGCCCGATCGCCAAGCCGAAGGAAATCCGCTTCGGCGACAACCTGCCGAAAACCCGCTCCGGCAAGATCATGCGCCGCCTGCTGCGCGTGTTGGCCAAGGGCGAGAACATCACCCAGGACGTGTCGACGCTGGAAAACCCGGCGATTCTGGAGCAGCTCAAAGAGTCTGCCTGACCCCTCGACAAGGTCAAGATGATGCCGCGCCGTGCAGACGGCGCGGCATTTTTTATTCTTCGCCGGGTTGCTTGAAAAGGTCGTCCAGCGGATTCGCCTTCTTCGGCGCAGGGGCGCCGCCGAACAGCGCGTCCAGCTCCGCACGCTGGCTGGCGACCGCCGCGCGCCCGCGCTTGCCGGCAAACTCCTCTTCGATATTGTCCCGATAAAAACTCCAGGCGGCGCCCGAGGTGGAGAAGCGCTTCCACAGGTCGCTGCCGACGCCGGCATAGTCGATGGCGGTGCCGTCGTCGAACTCCACGCGCAGCACGCGCTCCTTCGGCGCGTAGCCGATGGCGCGAAGTTTGCCGGCGTTGATTTTCTTGATTTCCATTGGGCTCTCCTGTCCAGTGTCTGATTCATCAACGATATCGCAAACGACGCGTTGACAGTGAAGCTCCACACCGATCCGCCCGCGTCACCCAATCGCTTTTACTCCGCCACCCTCAAAACCGTCGCTCCGGCGAAGGCCGGAGCCTAATTTCTTTTCCGAAGTCGTGTAAGTAAAAATTTATACGCTATTGGCTACGCGCAGAATTGGATCCCGGCCTTCGCCGGGAGTCATGGGCGCCCGTGGCGCGCATGACGACTCGAAGGGTGGGGCTAGAAAAGCTTTTAACGGCTCTCTCAGCGAGCCAACTCGTCCCGTGCGGCAATCTTTTCTTGTTGAATTTATAATTTTTGCGTACGCGAACTCAACCGTACGACCAGAGAAAAAATTCGATAACACAGGAGAGATATGATCAAGTCCTTAGCCAGATGGGCAGGTATGCTGCTGCTCGCCTTGTCCCTCATCCCGGCATCCGCATCCGCCGCCGGATACACCCAAACCAAGTATCCGATCATCCTCGTGCACGGCATGCTTGGCTGGGACTCGATCGGACCCTATGAATACTTCTTCGGCATCCCCGGCGCCTTGCGCCGCGACGGCGCCCAGGTCTACGTAGCCCAGGTGTCGGCTGCCAACAGTACCGAAGTGCGGGGCGAGCAACTGCTCACTTACGTCAAGCAGGTCATGGCCGCGACCGGCGCCAGGAAGGTCAACCTGATCGGCCACAGCCATGGCGGGCCGACCGTGCGCTACGTGGCGTCGGTGGCGCCGGCACTCGTCGCGTCCGTGACCAGCGTCGGCGGCACCAACAAGGGCGTGGTGACGGCCGACATCATGCGCGGTGCGGCCGCGCCGGGATCGTTTTCCGAGACGGTGCTGACCTCGGTCGTCGACGGCCTGGCCAAGACCATCGCCTTCCTGTCCGGCGACCGCAATGCCCAGATGTCGGCGGCGGCACTGGACTCGATCACCACCGCAGGCGCCGCCAGGTTCAACGCCGCCCATCCTCAGGGCGTGCCGGGCACCGCCTGCGGCGAGGGCGATTACCAGGTCAACGGCGTCTATTACTTCTCCTGGAGCGGCGCGCGGCCGCTGACCAACGTGCTCGATCCGGTCGACGGCGCTCTGAAGCTGGCGTCGCTGGCCTTCAAGGGCGAAAAGAACGACGGCCTGGTGGGCAGCTGCTCGAGCCGTCTCGGCCGCGTGATCCGCGACGACTACGGCATGAACCACATGGATGAAATCAACCAGGTGGCGGGCTTGGTCAACCTGTTCGAAACGAATCCGCTCACGGTGTACCGCCAGCACGCCAACCGCCTGCGCGAGATGGGCCTGTGAGCCTGCGCGCCTCGTTCATCGGCGGCACGGCATTCACGGCCGCGGTCGCCGGGGTACTGTGGATGGCGGCGTTCGGGCAGGGCGCCGCGCCGGAGCCCGGCACGGTCGAAATCGCCGTGGCGCCGCCCGCGAAAGCGTTCGCGCCCTCGCTCGAGGGCACGCGGCCGGACGGCGCGATCCGCGTCGCGCCCGACGACAGCATCGTCGTCGATGCGCAACTGATCGCCCTGTTCGAGTATTACCTGAGCACGGTCGGCGAAAAGTCCCCGAGCGAGGTGCAGGCCGGGATCGAGCGCGAACTGGACCGTACCCTGAGGCCGGCCGCGGCCGGCGCTGCCAAGCATGCGCTGGCGCGATACCTGTCCTACAAGCGGGCGCTGGCCGCATTGGAAGCCGGGCCCGGACTGGCCGGCCCGGACGCCGCGTCGCTGGTGCGCCGGCTGGAGGCGCTGTCCCGGGTACGTGCGCAGTTCTTCACCAAAACCGAGATCGCCGCGATCTTCGGCCAGGAAGATGCCGCCAACGCTGACGCCCTCGCGCGCCTGCGGATCCGCGAAGACCATTCCCTGACGCCACAGCAAACGGAGGAACGCCTGGCCGCGCTGGACGCCAGCATGCCGGCCGCGCTGCGCGAGGAGCGCGAGGCGCCATTGATCATCGGGCGCCTGCAGCAGGAAGCCGAGCGAATGCGCGCGGCAGGGGCGTCGGACGAGGAGATCTTCCGCGTGCGCGCCGAGGCGTTCGGGGCTGATGCGGCGGGCCGGCTGGCCGAGGTGGACCGCGAAGAAGCCGCGTGGAAGCAGCGGATCGGGACCTACCTCGCCCAGCGCAAGGGCTTGAACGAGCAGGCGGTGAGCGCGCTGCGCAGCCGTATGTTCAGCGCGGAAGAGCAGCGGCGCCTGCCGGTGTACGAGTCGGGACAGATGTGAGGCTACAGCTTCTCCATCTGTTGCCGCGCGTAGCCTGCAGTCGGACTTTTCGGCGCCAGCTCCAGGTAGGTCTTGTACGCCCCCTTGGCCTTGTCGCCCTGGCCTGCCCGCGCATAGGCGTCACCGAGGTTCATATAGGCGATCGCGCGTGAAGGATCCATCCGGATCGTATTCTCGAACCAGCGCGCCGCCTCCGCGTACTTCTCCTGTTTATAGAACACGAAGCCCAGGTTGTTGGCCGCCAGTGCAAAATCCGGCCGCAGCTTGAGCGCCTCGGTGAACTGCGCCTCCGCCTGCGCATACTGCTTCTCCTTGTAGAGCAGCAGCCCCTGGTCATTTGCCCGCTGCGCCTTCTGGCGGTTTGATACCGGCACCGCAGCCGGCGCCACCAGCTTGGTTTCGCCACCCTGCAAATCCTTGACGACCACGGCCGCGGCCGGCGCCGAGGCCTGGGCGTCGAGCTTGGTATTCAGCGCGATCGCATCGTTCGACAGCTGCGCGGTATTGGTGTTCAGGAACTCGCTTTCCTCCGGCAGTTCGAACACGAACTCGCCGCCCTCCGACCCCGGCAGGCTGCCGAAGGCCGGCGTCTGCTGCGACACGCTCGACACCGCCGGCGCAACATACGCCGCCAGCTCGGTGCCGGTGATCAGGCTGTCGCCGTTCAGGTCGGCCTTGCCGCCGAGACCTTGCAGCAGGGTCCAGGTGAACACCGAGTGCCCGTTCGGCCCGCCATCCGACACCAATTGATCGCTGCCGCCCGCCGTCAGCATCTGGCGTCCCAGGCGCTTGGCGTTGTCGCGCAGGAAGGACGCATTCGCCGCGCCGCGCGTGAGACCGAGGCCGCTATAGCAGGCGTCCATCACGAACAGCGCATGCTTGGCCGGCAGGCTTTCCGCGATGTTCTGAATCTCCGTCATCGGAATCGCATCCGTGGCCAGATTGTTCGGGTCGGCATCGACCGGCACGATGTAGCCGAGGTCGCGCCCCGAGCTGAGTTTTCTCGTCGCGCCATGGCCGGCGAAGAACACGAAGATGCGGTCGTTCGGCTGCAGGTTGCCATGCGCAAGGCGGTCGTGGAAGGCGGCCAGGATGCCGTTGCGGGTCGCCGCCTCGTTCTTGAGCGTGATCACGCGCTCCTGGGCGAAGCCGAATTTCTGCACCAGCATCTGTCCAACACCTTCAGCGTCCCGCACGGCGTACTGCAGCTGCGGCCATTTCTGGTACTTGTCGATGCCGACCACGATGGCCCAGGAATTGGCGTAACCCGTCGCCGCCGAACGCTGCACCGGCGCCGGCGCACTTGCTCCGGAGACTTTGAACGATTCGCCATCCCAGCCGGCGAACTGGTAGCCCTCGGCCACCAGGCGGTCGAGGATGGCTGGCAGCGCCTTCACGGTGCGCTCGTGGATGTCGTGGAACAGGATGATGCCGCGGCCCTCCTTATCGACGGAGCGCAGCACGCGGTCGGCGATGGAGGAGGGCACCGGGTCGGCCCAGTCGAGCGAATCGATATTCCACATCACCGAGCGCAGGTGCGCGTCTTCCAGCAGCTGCATGCCTTCGCGGTTGCGCGCGCCGTAGGGGAAGCGGAACAGCTGCGAGCGCTGCGGATCGACCGCCTTCAGGAGGGCGTCCGTATTCAGGATCTCCGCCTTCAGGCCGTCGCCGGTCTGCTTGGACAGTTGCGCGTGCGAGAAGCTGTGATTGGCCAGCACGTAACCCGATTGCTTCAGCCGGCGCATCACCTCCGCGCCGCCGTTCAGCTTGGCCTTGCCCTGGGCGTCGAGCGTACCGATGTTGCGGCCGACGCTGAAGAAAATTGCCGGCGCGTTGTACTGCTTGAGGATGGCCGCGATTTCCTCGCTGTAGCGGCGGTGCGGGCCGTCGTCGAAAGTCAGCACCACGGTTTTCTTCGGGAGCGCCTTGCCGAAGATCTCGCCGTCTTCCGTGCCCGCCTGCGACGGCGCCGCCGGTTCCGGCTTGGCCGGGTAGGGGGCGATGACGCCGTAATCCTTGAGGATGGTTTCGCGCTTGTACAGGGTCTTCAGGTAAGCGACGTAGGCGTCCCACTTCTCGCGTTTGAGCTCGATCGAACGCGATTCGAATCGCCCGAACACCGCGCGGATTTCCTTCTCATAGTGTCGTTCGATCTCCGCCAGCGCGTCGATGTCTTCCGAGATGCGCTTGTGCAGCTTGATCGCGGGCAGCGAAGAGTCCTTCGCGACCTGCGCCAGCAGCGACTGCATCAGCTCGCGGAAGGCCAGGCGGTCGGCATCGTAGAGGCCATCGCCGGATTCGACGTAGTCGATCAGGGTGCCGAGGGCGTCGAAACGCGCGGGATTGTTCGAGGCGAGCAGCTGGGCGAGGGCGGCGTCGACCTTGTTGATGCGTTCCTGATTCTCGTGGAAGAGCTGCTGGCCGACGCTGTTGGCCTGGGCGCGTTCGCTGGTCGACAAGCTCGCCTCGTCCTGCGTCAGCACGATGATCTTGCGGTAGGACGCCAGCATGGTCTTCATGTCGGCCGAGATGGCGCTGACGTCCATGCCGGCGTTGGCGGGTGCGCTTGAAGGGGCAGGCGCGGAAGAGGGCGACTTGAGGCTGACGACCCAGCTGCCGGCAGCGGCGCCGGCGGCGGCCACAGCGAAGACGACGTAATACAGGGCTTTGCGTTTCACGGCGGTGCGGTACGGAAGAGTTAAATTCGGGCAACGATACCATTCCGGTGTCGGGTACGCTCGTGAAAAACCGCAAAGTGCGCGGGCAAAAACGACAATGCCGCCCGGGAGGCGGCATTCTATGCTGGGTGCGTAAGCGTTTTGTCTCAGGAAGACGACAGCACGAAGGTATTCCCGTCCGGGTCGCGGAACTTCGCGAACGTTCCCCACGGCTGCGCCGTCGGCGGCTCGATGAACTCGACGCCGCGCTGGCTCAGCTGGCGATAGGTCGCTTCGACATTGTCGCAGGCGAAAGAGCCGTTGAAGAAGGTGCCGATTCGGTCTTCCTGGCCATCCATCGCGAACAGCACCACGCGTGTGCCGGCGCTGCCGATGCGCAGCTCGATCCAGCGCTTGCCCGGGCCCATGGGCTGGTCGGTGGAGATGTCGAAGCCGAGCTTGTGAGTGTAGAAGGCGAGGGCGCGATCCTGGTCCGAGACCGGGATGCTGACGAATTTGAGTTGGGTGATCATGAATGGCTCGATGCCGTGGTTGTCATGGCCGCCATTATCGTGGCAGACTCGCGACCCACGTGCTTTTAAATACTATAGTTTCCATGACTACCCGCCAGTCTTCGCTCGACGCCTATGTGTTCGAGGTCCTGATGCCCGACCTGGTCGGCCACGACCGCCGGCCGGCGGCGTTCGTCGTCTATCTCTACCTGCTGCACAGTGCCCAGGCCCTGGGGCGCGACCAGGTGCCGGCCAGCCTGCAGACGATCGCGGTCAAGACGGGATTGTCGAAGTCGGCGGTGCAGGTTGCGCTGCGCCACCTGAAGCGGCGCGGACTGGTTGGGGAGGATGAGGTCGGCACGCAGGTGAATCCGGTTCGGCAAGTGCTGCGGCCCTGGCGACGACGCTGGACCGAGGCTGCAGCATGACGCTTGCGAGATCGGTCTTGTACAGAAGAGAATACTTGCTATAATAGGCGGCTTCGTGGACACACGAGACCCCATCAGGAGAGATGGATGAGTGGTTTAAGTCGCACGCCTGGAAAGCGTGTATAGGTTCATAGCCTATCGGGGGTTCGAATCCCCCTCTCTCCGCCAGAAAACTTGAAAGCCCCTCTTGAGGGGCTTTTTTATTTCCGTCTCCTATCTCTAGTCACTGCATCTTGGTTGGACGTGTCCTCAGTAGTCGAACATGTTGGAGAGCAGGTAGCTTCTTGCTGTCGCGGTTTCTTAGTCCCATCAGTATCTCTGTCTGATGAGCATGGCTAAACTGACCAATCCGGAGCAGCGCTTCCTCTAAATTTATACTAGAGCAGCCACTATGCGATCGTACGGGTACGCTGACACTGCCCCGCAACATTAATTTATGTGGCAGCAGAACTAGCGGTCCATCGTAGCGGTTGTCACTTGTAGATGTCCCAAAGCAACCGAGGAATCGAACATGCAGATGGTCTTTCCATTCTGGACGACTCATGTATTCGTCACGAGCCCACGAAGCTGCTTCATGAGATACATTGGCAAGCATAATTTCGCCTGACGACTTGCGCACATCACACAGTTGACTGGGGCCAAGCAGGGCGCAAGCATCGAGGCCGTAATGAATAGCAGCACAGGCTAGTGGCTGAACTCGACAGCGCCCTTCGGCAAAACTTTCGATATTTTAAGAAGCCATTCAACAGAGTGGGTCAGGAAGCGTTTGCCGCTGTCATCACTAAAATGGATCCATGGTCTACCTCGATTGCCTAGCCGAGGTCTCCGCCGTTGTAGCGTAATGGCAAGCGCAACGTCAAGTCACCATCGAGTAGAACAGCTGAGTAAAGTAGGGTGCTACTATCGGATGTAGAAGTTGTCTCTCTAGGAAATTTGCCTTTGTGATCCATTTCCATGCTCCAAACTGAAATTGTTAAAGTTCATTTGGATGCGATCCTATCCGCGTGCACAAATTCGGATGAAGAGCATGCCGCACGATTGAAGTCAACATTTCGATTCGGCCTACTTACGTAGGTGCGAAAGTTAGAGCTGGTAGATAGCTTGACCATGGCCAGCGGTGCAGGCAGCTGGGTAATCTGGACACCGCATGTTTTCACGGTCTGCGCCTGAACGCGTTGAAACTGCCTCGTTCGTGTCTGAATGTCAGACCTGGCACTGTGCATGTTGTGGCGGAGAGGCAGAGTGCCTGTGAGCTCTGCGAGAGCAGATTTGAAGAGCTCGCTCCTGCCCGAGCACCCCCTCCGAACCACCATATGCTGCGTCTGTGCAGCAGCCTTGCCCGCCGAGGGCACGCAGTGCGTGTAGGTTAGATCTAGAAAGCGAGCCGCGGGCGAACGTGATTCTACGCTTGGACTTCATCTTACCTCTTCACCTAAGCTTGCCCTCCCGACGGCAGAGCATGTGGCAAATGGCAGACTTGACCCTCAGCCCGGGTAAGAAAGAGTCACGGTACATGATTTTAGATTTCAGATGAGCTACAGTCCTCATGTCACTCTTACCGAATCGGAATTTACGTGAAAATTTCTGAGCATATAAAGCAGTCTTTGGATGCAGCTGACAGAGGCGATCTAGATCAGGCTATGTTGTCCGCGTGCATTGCTATAGATGGCACGGCGAGCAAGATGTATCCACGAGAGCCGCTAGTCGGAAAGCGCTTTCGTAGGTTTATCAATGAGTATTTAGACGTAATTGAGCTAATGCACGGGGGGATAAATCTTCAAGAGACAGTCTTTCCATTCAAGAGCAACAAGGGGGTGGAGGGACTTGCATTTGCAGATATCATCTATGAGAAGTTCCGATGTAACTTAGCGCATGGCTCCGAACTGCCAGACGGGTATGGAGTCGCTGTCCAAGTTGCACCAGGACAGATGCAATTCGTCATTGACCTGGAAGTGGGGGCAATGACCGTTCCGCAAAGTGCCATTTATGCTCTGGGCTTGGCTGCCGTGCTGGCTCCGGTGAACGAGGATCAAAAGATTGGGAGCAATCTTTATCATTACCGCGATTCAATCAACACATATGTGGTTGACCGTTGGTGGGGAAAGTTAGAATGTGCTAGACAGATCATGGACTTTGATTCGCTTATTCGCGTCAAGCTTGACTTTTCTAACCATATGGCCAAATAGACAAATCATAGGCAAAATCTGGATTGAAAAGCGTGTGGAATATTCGATTGCCCATGAATACGCGCTTCTCGTCTTAAGCTGCCTGAGTCTTGGGCTTCTGACTACGTACTCCTGCGAATGCAAGAAATGCACTACACACCAAGCAGACAAGTGCTGCACTAACGCCTAGAATCAACGCAGCCGGTGTACACGTGAATAAGAAGATCGCAAGCGAATACAGGTTGCGACGATGCGTCGTCATGATCTGCTCTCGAGACAGTTCGTCTCGAAGAAGCCCGCGACGCATTGCCATCCTGAAGTACAGCAGCTGTAGCAGCAAAATTAACCCGACCAGCGGCAAATAGACGAGCAGGCAGACGAGATTCCCATGAATCATGTAGCGCCCGATTACCGCAGCCGCAAACGGGAAAAAGCACACCAGTGCCAGGAAAGTCAGGGTGCAGAATAAAAGTGGACCGTCGATCCGTTTGACCTTGTCCTTTAGGCCGTGATGCCAGACCCAGAACAACCCGAGCAAGGCAAAGCTGACGAATTAGGCAATGACTAGCGGTCCGACGGCGCCGATCGAAGTAAGCAGTTCGCTTGAGCTGGAAGGATTTTTCAATTCCGGTACTTTCACCTCGAGCACCAGCACCGTCAGCGCAACGGCAAAGATTCCGTCGATGAGTGGGTCAAGCCCGATGGCTGGATAGGTCGAATGGGCCGCTGCGCATAAGTATCCTGCGAAAGTGAACGGAGCGTTAACTTGCAAAATACTAACACTTCGCTGCGGCTTAACGTCAAGAAATAATCAGTTCTTCAACACCTTGCGCCGGAGACCAGCTGCGGCCAACAGGCCGATTCCCAACAGCGCGACAGAGCCTGGTTCCGGAATATCCACACGCTGCAGTTGACCCGTCGCGCCGTTGCAGATTTCCCAGTTCTCACCGCAACCGGCGCCGCCCATGTCTTGATCGCTACGTGCGTCCAGGATGGTGAACAGGCTGCCTTGTGAGCTCATCCCGAAGTGGCTGTTGGCATCGTTCGCATAGATGCGGCCGCTCAGGAAACCATCGCTGCCGAACGTCAGGTTCAGGTCGAGCGAGCCCAGGCCGTATCGGAATTGCTCTTCCCTCGGTTTATAGGAAATCGGAGAGACCCCCGGCGTGGAGAAGTAGATGGACAGCAGGCCTGCGTCCGGATAGGACTCCTCCCAATCGCCCATCGGGACCTTGAAATTCAGCTTGCCGCTGTTGACGGCTGCCGTGGTGAATTCCATTCGGAAGGTGACGTGCTGGGGCAGTTTTTCATTGAGCGGACGCCACTCGTAGATCACGCCTGCTTGGCTGCTGAGGGAGGCAAGGCACAGGGCGGAGGCCAGTACCAGGGATTTGAAACGCATGATGAACTCCTGGGATGTAACACTTGAAAACAAGCAATTAACAGACCAGGCTGGCTAAGCCTCTGTTTTTGCAGGCAATGTTGAACAGAAACCTCTGCCGTCTCGGTGTCGCTGTAAAGATTCCTGACACAGTCTGCGCTACGGCCCCGACGACATTGCTGACTCATCCTGCTATCATTCCACATCATTCACACACCAAGGGGTTCGTCCGATGCGCCATTGATGCCGCCGTCTGCTTGACGGCCAGTTCTCCCATCTTCCCGCGAAAGCAGGGAGCACCCGGCATCCTTGGAGGTTCCATGACGCACCCATTCCTGGCGCTCGACAGCGCCTCGTTCGATCTTCCCGACGGCACCACGTTGCTGTCCTGCCTCACAGAGCAGTTCGATTCCCGCCACACCGGCCTGGTCGGCCGTAACGGCGTCGGCAAGAGCGTGCTCGCGCGCCTGCTGGCCGGCGAGCTGCAGGCGAGTGCAGGCCGCTGCGTCCGCTCCGGCCCCGTGTTCTACCTGCCGCAGCAGGTCGATCGCCTCCACGGCGAAACCGTCGCCTCGCTCGCCCGCCTGAAGCCGACGCTCGACGCCCTGCAGCGCATCGATGCCGGCAGCATCGACCCGCTGGATTTCGACCTGGTCGGCGACCGCTGGGACCTGCCCGCACGCCTCCAGCACGCGCTCGAGCAGGCTGGCCTCGGCCACCTGGACGCCGCCACCCCCGCGCAGCAACTCAGCGGCGGCGAAGCCATGCGCGTGGCGCTGCTCGGCGCCATGCTCTCGAATGCCGACTTCCTGATCCTCGACGAGCCCACCAACCACCTCGACCGCCCATCGCGCCAGGCGCTGGTGGACCAGCTCAGGCAGTGGAAGGGCGGCCTGATCGTCGTCAGCCACGACCGCACCCTGCTCGAGCAAATGGACCGCATCGTCGAACTCTCCTCGCAAGGCCTGCGCAGCTACGGCGGCAACTACAGCTTTTATGCCGCCGCCCGCGCTGCGGAGCAGGACAGCGCCCAGCGCGATCTCGACCACGCGCGACACACCCTGCAGCGCGAGGAACGCGCCATGCGCGAGCAGCGCGAACGCCAGCAGCGCCGCCAGGCGCAAGGCGCACGCGAAGGCAAGGCCGCCAACCAGGCGAAGATCCTGCTGGGACGCCAGAAGGAGCGCAGCGAAGCGAGCGGCGGACGCCTGCAGCAGCGCATCGACGAAACCCGCCAGCAGCACCGCGAGCAGGTCCGGCACGCCGCCGAGCAGCTGCGCGAGGACCAGGCCATCCGCCTGCAAGGCCCGCAACTGAGCGCCGCCGCCCAGCGCCGCGTCGTCCAGCTGGAAGACGTCGCGCTGCCTTTCGTGCCGCCAGTCCTGCGCCGCATCGACCTGGTCATCACCGGCCAGCAGCGCATCGGCATCACCGGCCCGAACGGCAGCGGCAAGTCGACCCTCCTGAAAGTCATCGCCGGCGAGATCGACCCGCTGGCCGGACGGGTCACGCGCGACCCGGCCTGCGCCTGGCTCGACCAGCGCCTCGCCACCCTCGACCCCGATCGCTGCGCCATCGACCAGCTCATCGCCGCCAACCGCAGCGTCGCCCCCGACCGACTGCGCACCTACCTCGCCCAGATCGGCCTGGACGCCCGTAAGGCAACCATGGCGACTGGTCTGCTGAGCGGCGGCGAACGTTTGAAGGCGGCGCTGGCCTGCGCGCTGTACGCCGACCCGCCCGCGCGTCTGCTCCTGCTGGACGAGCCGGGCAACCACCTGGACCTGGCCTCCCTCGAAGCGCTGGAGTCGATGCTGGCCCAGTACACTGGCGCGCTGGTGGTGGTGTCGCACGATGAAGTCTTCCTCGACCGCCTGCACCTGACCCATCGATTGACGGCAGGCGAGGGCGGTTGGCGCCTGGAGGCCTGCTGACCGGGGCCCGCCATTGATATAATCGCGGATCACCGCCACGCTTTTTTGAAGGACCAACGTTGCGCACCCTTGTCATTTCCCCCAACTGGATCGGCGACGCCGTGATGGCCCAGCCGCTGCTGCGCCGCCTGCGCGATCTGCACCCCGACCGCCCGATCGACGTGCTGGCCCCGACCTGGGTGGCGCCGGTCTGGCGTGCGATGCGCGAGGTGGACACGGTGCTCGAGTCGCCCTTCAAGCACGGTTCGCTGCAGTGGAAGGAGCGCAAGGCGTACGCGAAGATCCTCAAAAAGCGCGGCTATGCCGACTCCTACGTGCTGCCGAACACGCTGAAATTCGCGCTGATCCCCTGGCTGGCCGGCATCAGGCGCCGCGTCGGCTACAAGGGCGAGATGCGCTACGGCCTGGTGAACGTGATGCACCACGACGAGAAGGATGCGCCGCGTCCGATGGCCCAGTTCTATGCCGCGCTGGCCGACCAGCCGGTGCGCAACCTGCCGCGGCTTGACAAGCTCCCCGAGCCGGAGATGATCGCCGACGCAAAGGACGCCGACGCCGCCATCGCCCGCCTGAACCTGCCAGCCGGAACCTACGTCGCCTTCGCCCCCGGCGCCGAGTTCGGCCCCGCCAAGCGCTGGCCCGCATCCTATTTCGCCGAACTGGCCCGGACGATCCGCGCCAACCGGCCAGATGCCCAGATCCTGCTGCTCGGCTCCCCGAAAGACCGCGCCGTCTGCGACGAGATCACCGCCATCGTCCCGCAGGCGCACAATCTCGCCGGCTCGACCTCGCTGAGCGAAGCGATCGCCCTGATTTCGCGCGCCGCCGCCGTGGTCACCAACGATTCCGGCCTGATGCACATCGGCGCCGCCTTGAAGCGCCCCGTGGTGGCGATCTACGGCCCGACCGATCCGCGCCATACGCCGCCGCTGTCCGAACTGGCGAAGATCCTGTGGCTGCACATCGAGTGCTCGCCTTGCCAGCAGCGCGAATGCCCACTGGGCCACCAGAACTGCATGAAACTGATTACGCCGGACGCCGTCTGGCAACCGCTGCAGCCGATGCTGGCCGCGGCCTGAACGAACGAGTTAGAAGAGAGGTCCACAATGATTCTGGTAACCGGCGCAGCAGGCTTCATCGGAGCCAACCTGGTGCACGCGCTCTCCAAGCGCCAACCCTTCAGCGTGTTCGCCGTCGATAACATGTCGCGGCCGGACAAATTCCTGAACATCGTCGACGCCGAATTGGCCGACTACGCCGACAAGGAAGACTTCCTGGTGCGCCTGAAGGCCGGCGAATTCGACGGCAAGTTCAGCGCCGTGCTGCACCAGGGCGCCTGCTCCAACACCATGGAGACCGACGGCCGCTACATGATGCGGAATAACTACGAGTACACGATCGCGCTGTTCGAGTTTTGCCAGCGCGAGAAGATCCCCTTCATCTACGCCTCGTCCGCGGCGGTGTATGGTGGCGGCACCGTGTTCAGGGAAGAGCGTGAACACGAGCGCCCGCTGAACGTCTACGGCTACTCGAAATTCCTGTTCGACCAGTACATGCGCCGCTACTGGCAGCAGCACGGGATGGATGCCGGCAGCCAGGTCGTCGGCCTGCGCTACTTCAACGTCTACGGCCCGCTGGAAGGCCACAAGGGCACGATGGCCTCCGTGCCCTTCCACCAGTTCCACCAGTTCCAGAAAGAGGGCAAGGTCAAGCTCTTCGGCGCCAACGAGGGCTACGAGGCCGGCACCCAGATGCGCGACTTCGTCTACGTCGAGGACGTGGTGAAGGTGAACCTGTTCTTCCTCGATCACCCCGACAAGCGCGGCATCTTCAACCTCGGCACCGGCCGCGCCCAGCCCTTCAACGACCTGGCCATCGCCACCGTCAACGCCCTGGCCAACGAGGGCAACCCGCCTTTGAGCCTCGACCAGATCATCGACAAGGGCCTGCTCGACTACCTGCCATTCCCCGACAAACTGAAGGGCAAGTACCAGAGCTTCACCCAGGCCGACATCGGCGCCCTGCGCGCCGTCGGCTACACCGAGCCGTTCACCGACGTCGCCACCGGCGTCGCAAAATACATGGACTACCTGAAAACGGCCCGCTAACTCAGCACCGTCGCCCCGGCGCAGGCCGGGGCCCAATTTCCCCCCGCATTCCAATACACTCCGTTTACATCCCCGCCCCCAGCTTTTAGCCCGTTTTTACACCCAAACCCCTACGCTTTCACCTGCTCCAACAACAACACGCAGGTACCATGAAAGCACTGATCTTCGCCACCGCCATCCTCGCCACCAGCGCCCACGCGCAGACCGAGCCCCCCGCATCGACCACCACCTTCAACGCCGCCGTCACAAGCGACTACCGCTACCGCGGCATCTCCCAAACCCGCCTGCAGCCCGCCCTGCAGGGAGGCGCCGACTTCGTCCACGCCACCGGCTGGTACGCAGGCGCATGGGCCTCGACCATCAAGTGGACGAAAGACGCCGGCGGCGACGGCAGCATCGAACTCGACCTCTACGGCGGCAAGCGCGGCGAGATCGCCCCGGGTGTCAGCTACGACGTCGGCGTCCTGCGCTACCTCTATTCCGGCAATGAGCTCGGCCGCGTCAAAGGCTTCGTCAACGCCAACACCACCGAAGTCTACGGCCAGCTCGGCTACGGCCCCGCCTACGTCAAGTACTCGCACGCGACCACCAACCTGTTCGGCTTTGTCGACAGCGAAAACAGTGGCTACCTCGACATCGGCGCCAACATCGACGCCGGCAACGGCGTCACGCTCCAGCTGCACGCCGGCCGCCAGCGTGTCGAGAACAACGGCGCGGCGACCTACACCGACTGGAAGATCGGCGCCAGCCGCGCCTTCGGCCCCGCTACCATCACCCTGGCCGCCATCGGCACCAACGCGGACAAAAGCGCCTATGCCTCGCCGGCCAACGGCAAATTCACGGGCAAGACCGCGCTGCAGCTGACCGTCGGCGCCACCTTCTAAGACCGGCGCGTTTACAACGCGTTTACACGGCGCCGCAGGCTTTTTACGCCCCGTTTCGCGCGGCGCCTCTACGCTCCATCCAACAACAACAACGTCGAAAGCGAGTACCCCATGGACTTCCTTTTCATCGGCGCCTTCCTCCTGTTCTTCGCGCTGACCTGGCTGCTGCTGGCCGGCTGCCATCGTCTCGGAGGCAAGCAATGAGTACCTTTTATATCGTCGGCGGCCTGGTCGCCGCCGGCCTGCTGGTCTACCTGCTGGTAGCCCTGTTCAAGGCGGAGGATCTGTAAATGTTCTCCGACTTCCTGCCGCTGCTCGCGGTATTCCTGATCGTCCTGCTGGTGCTGGGCTATCCCCTGGGCCTGTTCATGGCGCGCGTCGCCGACAGCGCCGCCGTTCCCGGCATGCGCTGGATGGGCAAGGTCGAATCGCTGTTCTATCGCGCCGCCGGCGCAGGCTCCACCGCCGCGCAGTCGTGGAAAGGCTACGCACTGGCGCTGGTGGCCTTCAATGCCGTCGGCGCGCTCGCCGTCTATGCGATCCAGCGCCTGCAGGCCTGGCTGCCGCTGAACCCCGAGGGCATGGCCAACATCAGCGCCGACTCCTCGTTCAACACCGCCGTCAGCTTCACGACCAACACCAACTGGCAGGGCTACAGCGGCGAACAGACCATGAGCATCCTGACCCAGATGGTCGCGCTCGCGGGCCAGAACTTCTTCTCGGCCGCCACCGGCATCGCCGTCGCCTTCGCCCTGATCCGCGGCTTCGCCGCCCGTTCCAGCAGCGCGATCGGCAACTTCTGGGTCGACCTGACCCGCGCCACCCTGTACATCCTGCTGCCGCTGTCCATCGTGTTCGCCCTGTTCCTGGCCAGCCAGGGCGTGGTGCAGGGCTTTTCCGCCCATGTCGATGCGCAGGTGCTCGACCCGGCCAGCTATACCCTGCCGGACACCAAGGAAAGCCTGAGCGCCGCCACCCAGGCCATCCCGATGGGTCCCGTCGCCTCGCAGGAAGCCATCAAGATCCTGGGCACCAACGGCGGCGGCTACTTCAACGCCAACTCGGCGCACCCCTTCGAGAACCCGAATGCGCTGACCAACTTCCTGCAGATGGTCGCCATCTTCCTGATCCCCGTAGGCCTGTGCTTCACCTTCGGGCGCATGGTCGGCGACATGCGCCAGGGCTGGACGGTGCTGGCGGCCATGACGATCCTGTTCGTCATCGCCGCCACCTGCGCGTACTCGGCGGAACAAGCGGCCCATCCCGCATTGAGCGCGCTCGGCATCGATGGGGGCGCGGGCAATATGGAAGGCAAGGAGACCCGCTTCGGCATCGCCGCCTCCAGCCTGTTCGCGGCCGTCACCACCGCGGCTTCCTGCGGCGCGGTCAACGCCATG
Source organism: Massilia phyllostachyos (assembly GCF_021044825.1). Lineage (GTDB taxonomy): Bacteria > Pseudomonadota > Gammaproteobacteria > Burkholderiales > Burkholderiaceae_D > Telluria > Telluria phyllostachyos. The sequence goes on from NZ_JAJNOC010000004.1 coordinate 342,860, forward strand.
CACGATTCCTTCATGCCCCTGGGCGGGATGGTGCCGATGGTCCTGATGCAACTCGGCGAAGTCGTCTTCGGCGGCGTCGGCGCCGGCCTGTACGGCATGCTGGTGTTCGCGATCCTGGCGGTCTTCATCGCCGGCCTGATGATCGGCCGCACGCCGGAATACCTGGGCAAGAAGATCGGCGCCTACGAGATGAAGATGGCGTCCGTCGTCATCCTGATCACGCCCTGCCTGGTCCTGATCGGCACCGCGATCGCGGTGGTGGCGGGGGCAGGGAAGGCCGGCATCGCCAACCCGGGCGCGCACGGCTTCTCGGAGATCCTGTACGCGCTCAGCTCCGCCGCCAACAACAACGGCAGCGCCTTCGCCGGCCTGTCCGCGAACACGCCGTTCTATAACACCCTGTTGGCGGTGGCGATGTGGTTCGGCCGCTTCGGCGTGATCGTCCCGGTGCTGGCGATCGCCGGCTCGCTCGCCGCGCGCCAACGCCTCGCCGCCAATGCCGGCACCATGCCCACCCACGGCCCGCTGTTCGTCGGCCTGCTGGCCGGCGCCGTCGTCCTGGTCGGCATCCTCAACTACGTGCCGGCGCTCGCCCTCGGCCCGGTGGTCGAGCATCTTCAGCTGTTCGCCAAATGATCATGAATACTCCTGTCATCGAAACTACCGTTCCCCAGGCGCTGCCGACCCGCCGCAGCCTGAACATGCTGGACTCGAAGCTGGTCGGTCCGGCCATCGTCGACTCTTTCCGCAAGCTGCATCCGCGCACCCAGCTGCGCAGTCCCGTGATGTTCGTGGTCTACGCGGGCAGCATCCTGACCACGCTGCTGGCCTTTGATGCCGCCGCGGGGCAGGGCGAGGCGCCGGTCGGCTTCATCGCCGCCACCGCCGCCTGGCTGTGGTTCACGGTGCTGTTCGCGAACTTCGCGGAAGCCCTGGCCGAAGGGCGCAGCAAGGCGCAAGCGGCCTCATTGCGCAGCCTGAAGCAGACCGTGATGGCCAAGAAGCTGCCGTCGCCGCACCATGGCGTCACCTGGTATCCGGTGAAATCCGAAGAGCTGCGCAAGGGCATGCATGTGCTGGTCGAAGCCGGCGACGTGATTCCCATCGACGGTGAAGTGATCGAGGGTGTGGCCTCGGTCGACGAAAGCGCCATCACCGGCGAATCCGCCCCCGTGATCCGCGAGTCGGGCGGCGACTTCAGCGCCGTCACCGGCGGCACCCGCGTGCTGTCCGACTGGCTGGTGGTGCGCGTCAGCGCCGACCCGGGCGAGACCTTCCTCGACCGCATGATCGGCATGGTCGAAGGCGCCTCGCGCAAGAAGACCCCGAACGAGATCGCGCTGACCATCCTGCTGGTGGCGCTCACCATCGTGTTCCTGGTGGTGACCGTGACCCTGCTGCCGTTCTCGCTGTTCTCGGTGGAAGCCGCAGGCAGCGGGCAGCCGGTGACGATCACCGTGCTGGTGGCGCTGCTGGTCTGCCTGATCCCGACCACCATCGGCGGCCTGCTGTCGGCCATCGGCGTGGCCGGCATGAGCCGCATGATGGGCGCGAACGTCATCGCCACCTCCGGCCGCGCGGTCGAGGCGGCGGGCGACGTGGACGTGCTCCTGATGGACAAGACCGGCACCATCACCTTCGGCAACCGCCAGGCCGGCGCCTTCCTGCCGGCGCCGGGCGTCAGCGAGCAGGAACTGGCCGACGTCGCGCAACTGGCCTCGCTCGCCGACGAGACGCCGGAAGGCCGCAGCATCGCGGTGCTGGCCAAGAGCCGCTTCAATATCCGCGAACGCGATATGGCGCAGCTACACGCCACGTTCGTGCCCTTCACCGCCCAGACCCGCATGAGCGGCCTGGATGCGGGCGAGCGCCGCCTGCGTAAAGGCGCCGCCAGCGCGATCCGCGCCCACGTCGAGGCGCTCGGCCACAGCTATCCGGCGGAGGTCGAAGCGCTGGCCGACGCCGCCGCGCGCCGCGGCAGCACGCCGCTGGTGGTGGCCGACGGCGGCCGCGTGATGGGCGTGGTCGAGCTGAAGGACGTGGTCAAGGGCGGCATCCGCGAGCGCTTCGCCGAGCTGCGCCGCATGGGCGTCAAGACCGTCATGATCACCGGCGACAACCGCCTGACCGCCGCCGCCATCGCGGCCGAAGCAGGGGTGGACGATTTCGTGGCGGAAGCGACGCCGGAGCAGAAGCTGGAGATCATCCGCCAGTACCAGCTTGAAGGCAAGCTGGTCGCCATGACCGGCGACGGCACCAACGACGCGCCCGCGCTGGCCCAGGCCGACGTGGCGGTGGCGATGGCCTCCGGCACCCAGGCGGCCAAGGAGGCCGGCAATATGGTCGACCTGGACTCGAACCCGACCAAGCTGCTCGAAATCGTCGAGATTGGCAAGCAGATGCTGATGACGCGCGGCGCCCTGACCACCTTCTCGATCGCCAACGACATCGCCAAGTATTTCGCCATCGTGCCGGCGGCATTCGTCGGCACCTATCCGGTGCTGCAGGCGCTGAACGTCATGCAGCTCGCCAGTCCCGCCTCCGCGATCATGTCGGCGGTGATCTTCAACGCCCTGATCATCGTGTTCCTGATCCCGCTGGCCCTGAAAGGTGTGCGCTACCGCGCGATCGGCGCGGCCAGCCTGCTGCGCCGGAACATGCTGGTGTACGGCCTGGGGGGCATCCTGCTGCCCTTCGCCGGCATCAAGCTGATCGACATGGCGCTGACCGCGCTGAATCTTGTTTGAGGACCTGACCATGCAATCCATTCTCCGTCCCGCGCTGGTGATGTTCGGCGCATTGACCCTGGTCTGCGGCGTCGCCTACCCGGTGCTGGTAACAAGCGTCGCCCAGGCGGCCTTTCCAGATGCCGCCAACGGCAGCCTGCTGAAGCAGGGCGATAAAGTGGTTGGCTCGCGCCTCATCGGCCAGTCGTTCACCGCCCCGCAGTACTTCTGGGGCCGCCCGTCGGCGACAGGCCCGATGCCGAACAACGGCGGCGGCTCGTCCGGCTCGAACCAGGGGCCGCTCAACCCGGCCCTGGGGGATGCGCTCAAGGGCCGCGCCGAGGCCCTGCGTGCGGCGGACCCGGCCAACGCGGCGCCGATCCCGGTCGACCTGGTCACCGCCTCGGCCAGCGGCCTCGATCCCGAGATCAGCCTGGACGGCGCGCGCTGGCAGGCGGCGCGCGTGGCCAAGGCGCGTGGCCTGGCGACCGACGACGTCCAGCGGCTGATCGACGAGCACGCCGAGGGCAGGGTGCTGGGCCTGTTCGGCGAGCCGCGCGTCAACGTGCTGGCCCTGAATCTGGCGCTGGACGGCCAAAAGCGCGATACTCGCTGAACGATGCAGCCGAACATTCCCCCTCGACCCGATCCCAATGCCCTGCTGGCGCAGATGCGCGAGCAGGAACGCAGCGCGGCGCGCGGCAAGCTGCGCATTTATTTCGGCGCCTCGGCCGGCGTCGGCAAGACCTACGCCATGCTGCAGGAGGCGCGCCGCCTGCAGGCCGAGGGCAGGCTGCCGCTGGTGGGCGTGGTCGAGACCCACGGACGCCAGGACACCGCGCAGCTGCTCGACGGCCTGGAAGTCCTGCCGCGCCGCCAGGTCGAGCATCGCGGCGTTCGCATCGGCGAATTCGACCTCGATGCGGCGCTCGAGCGCAAGCCCTCCGTGATCCTGGTCGATGAGCTGGCGCATTCGAACGCGCCCGGCTCGCGCCACCCGAAGCGCTGGCAGGACGTCGAGGAACTGCTCGACGCCGGCATCGACGTGCTCACCACGGTCAATGTCCAGCACCTGGAAAGCCTGAATGACGTGGTCGGCGGCATCGCCGGCATCCGCGTCGCCGAGACCGTGCCCGATTCCGTGTTCGACGAGGCGGCGGAAGTCGTGATGGTCGACCTGCCGGCCGACGCCTTGCTCGCCCGCCTGAAACAGGGCAAGGTCTACCAGCCGGCCCAGGCCGAGCGGGCCGCCGGCAACTTCTTCAAGAAGGGCAACCTGATCGCCCTGCGCGAGCTGGCGCTGCGGCGCACCGCCGACCGCATCGAGGACGACGTGCGCGCCTGGCGCATCGAGCAGTCGGTCGATGCGATCTGGAAGACCGGGGCGGGGCTGCTGGTGTGCGTCGGGCCGGTGGGCGGCGAGCACCTGGTGAGGAGCGCCGCGCGCATGGCCTCGCAGCTGGGCACCGACTGGCACGCGCTCCTCGTCGAGACGCCCCGCCTTGCGCGTCAGGCGGGCTCCGAGCGCGAGCGGATGCTGGCCACGCTCAAGCTGGCTGGCGATCTCGGCGCGCAGACGTCGGCCGTCTCCGGCGACGACGTGGCGCAGGCCGCGATCGACTACGCCCACAGCCATAACCTGTCGAAGATCGCGCTGGGCCGCAGCGAGGCGCGCTGGCCCTGGCAGCGTCAGGTCGCGCGCCGCCTGGCGCGGCTGGCCCCTGGCCTGGACCTGATCGAGATCGGCGCGCCGGCGGTCAAACCGCCATCCCCGCCGCCCGCGGGCCGCGATCCGGCCCCGCACACGCTGCGTCCGCTGCCGCACCTGATCGCCGCCGGCGCCAGCCTGCTTACCGCGGCCCTGGTTTCGCCGCTGCTGGCCTGGCTCGACCTGGCCAACATCGCCATGCTGTTCCTGCTGGTGGTGGTGCTGGTCGCGTTCCGTCTCGGCCGTGCGCCCTCGGTCACCGCCACTTGCGTGTGCGTGGCCAGCTTCGATTTCTTCTTCGTGCCGCCGCGCTTCACGATGGCGGTGACGGACTTCCAGTACCTGATCACCTTCGGCGTCATGCTTGCCGTCGGCCTGACGATCGGCCAGCTGACCGCCGGCCTGCGTTTCCAGGCGCGCGTGGCGGCCCAACGCGAGCGCCGCGTGCGTGCGCTGTACGAATTCGCGCGCGAACTGTCGGGCGTGCTGATGCCGGAACAGGTGGTGCAGGCGACGCAGGCGGTGGTCCAGGATTCCTTCGGCGCCCGCGCGCTGCTGCTCACGCCCGACCTCGATGGCAAACTGGTGGTGCCGGGCGACGCCTTGCCGGGCCTGGACGCCGGCATCGCGCAATGGGCCTTCGACCATGCGCAAAGCGCGGGCCTGGGCACCGACACCTTGCCGGCCAGCGCGCTGTTCTACCTGCCGCTGGTGGCGCCGATGCGCACCCGCGGCGTGCTGGCGATCGGACCGGACTCCAGCCGCTGGGTCCTGATCCCCGAGCAGCGCCGCCAGCTCGACGCCCTGGCCGCGCTGGCCGCGATTGCGCTCGAACGCGTGCACTACGTCGAGGTGGCGCAGTCGGCCCTGGTGAACATGGAATCCGAACGCCTGCGCAATTCGCTCCTGGCTGCGCTGTCGCACGACCTGCGCACGCCCCTGACCGCGCTGGTCGGCCTGTCCGAATCGCTGCTGCGCACCGACCCGCCGCTGGCCGACGGCCCGCACGGTGTCGCCCAGGCCCTGTACGAGGAAGCGCTGCGCATGAGCACCCTGGTCACGAACCTGCTCGACATGGCGCGCATCGAAAGCGGCCAGGTGCGCTTCAACCTCGAGTGGCAGGCGCTGGAAGAACTGGTGGGCGGCGCCCTGCGCGCCAGCCGCGTCGCGCTGCGCCACCACCAGGTGACGGTGCGCCTGCCGTCGAATATCCCGCTGCTGCGCTTCGACGCCGTGCTGATCGAGCGCGTGCTGTGCAACCTGCTCGAGAATGCCGCAAAATACACCCCTGGCGGCTCGCGCATCGAGGTGTCGGCGGCGCTGCGCAAGGACCTGGTGGACGTGATGGTCTACGATAACGGCCCCGGCCTGCCGCCGGGCAGCGAGGAACGCATGTTCGACAAGTTCACCCGCGGCGAGCGCGAATCGGCGCTGCCCGGCGTGGGTCTGGGGCTGGCGATCTGCCGCGCCATCGTCGAAGCCCACGGCGGCACGATCCGCGCCTGTGCTTCGCCATTAGGGGGCGCAGGCTTCGTGTTCTCGCTGCCGGCCGGCAGCCCGCCCGACATGCCCGAACCAGAACTGCCATTGGATAGCGCCCATGAGTGACAAGCCGACCGCCCTGCTGGTCGAGGACGAACCGCAGATCCGCCGCTTCGTGCGCGCCGCGCTGGAGCAGGAGGGCTGGCAGGTGTTCGAAGCCACGACCATGGCGCGCGGCCTGATCGACGCCGGCACGCGCCGTCCCGACCTGGTCGTGCTCGACCTCGGCCTGCCCGACGGCGACGGCATCGACTTCATCAACGACCTGCGCAAGTGGTCGGCAGCGCCGGTGATCGTGCTGTCCGCGCGCACGCTGGAAAGCGAGAAGATCCGCGCGCTCGACGCCGGCGCCGACGACTACCTGAGCAAACCCTTCGGCACCGGCGAACTGCTGGCGCGGGTGCGCGCGACCCTGCGCCGCCAGCGCCAGCCGGCCGAGCGCCTGGATGGCAGCGTGCGCTTCGGCAGCGTCGCGGTGTACCCGCAGGAACGCAGCGTCACGCGCGACGGCAAGCATGTGCACCTGACCCCGACCGAGTACCGGCTGCTGTCGGTCCTGGTCGGCAACGCCGGCCGCGTGATGACCAATCCGCAGCTGCTGCGCGCGGTATGGGGCCCGGGCCATGCCGAGAGCGGCCACTACCTGCGCATCTACATGGGCCACCTGCGCCACAAGCTGGAAGACGACCCGGCCCAGCCGCGCCACCTGCTGACCGAGACCGGGGTCGGCTACCGCCTCTGGCTCGGGCAGTAGCATCCATTCTCGCGCCGCTCGTAAACACCCTCGGGTAGACTTTGCAGACGTTCAATTTTGACAACGCTGCGGCGGTCTACCAGGCATGAGCGCAAACCTTACCGGACATCTCTTGGCGGACGACCCCGCACTGTCACCGCTCACCCGCGCCTTGGTGGCGCTGCGCGAGGAGGTGGTGCAGGCCTGGATGGATGCGGTACGCAGCGCCGTGCCGCAGGCGAAGGAGCTGCCGCTGCCGATCCTGGCGAACACGCTGCCGGCCTATTTCGACACCCTGGCCGCGCTGCTCACGCCCGGCTACCCGGCGCGCGTGCTGAACGACCTGGGCGCGGTGGCCAGCGAGCACGGGGGCGAGCGCGCCCGCATGACCGACTACGACGCCACCGCCGTGATCCACGAGCTGCAGATCTTCCGCGACGTGCTGTTCCGCGCGCTGCACGAGCACGGCGTGGCGCTCGGCGACGGCGGGCATGCGGCTGTGTCGGCGCACATCGACGCCTCCATCCGCGAAAGCGCCAACGCCTTCACCGTGGTGCAGGCCGCGCTGCGCGAGCAGTTCGTGGCCTCGGTGGCGCACGACCTGCGCACGCCCTTGTCGACCGCCCAGATGGCGGCCGAGATGATCAGCCATACCTCGAACGACCCGAACGTGCGGCGCTACGCCGAGAAGATCGTCGCCAGCACCCAGCGCATCGACGGCATGACGCGCGAGCTGCTCGACCGCATCGCCTTCTGCAAGACCGGCGCGGTGCGGCTGGAGATCCATCCGGTCGACATGACGGCGCTGATGCGCGAGGTGGTGCTGGCGGCGGCGAGCGCGCACCCGGTCGAGCTGACGCTCGAACGCGAGGGCATTGAGGGCTGGTGGTGCGGCGACGCGATCCGGCGCGTGGCCGAGAACCTGGTCAACAATGCGATCAAGTACGGCGCGCCGGATGCGCCGGTGCGCGTGACGGTATCGACCACGCCGGAGCGGGTCCAGCTGATGGTGCACAACGCGGGCGACCCGATCGCGCCCGAGGACAGCGAGAGCATCTTCCAGCTCTACCGCCGCGCCGGCAGCCGTGGGCCGGGCAGCGGCTGGGGTGTCGGCCTACCCTATGTGCGGCGGGTGGCCGAGGCGCACGGCGGCAGCGTGCTGATGTCGTCGTCGATCGACGACGGCACCACCTTCGTCATCGACATTCCGCTCGATGCGCGGCCCTTCGCCGGGGCGCCCAGCGCCGCCTGAGGCGTCAAGCCGAGGCCAGGCCCTGGCCGCCCACCGGCTCGGTCTCGAAACGCTCGCCGAAGCCGGCGATCAGCGGCCGGCCCTTGGCGATCGCGGCCTGCACCGCGGGCAGCGCCAGCGATCCCTTGTGGCTGGCCTGGCTATCCCAGGCTTCCGTGATCCAGAGCGCGTCCGCGTCCGTCTTGTCCCTGGCGATCACATAGCTCAGGCAGCCTTGCATGCCTGACGTCCCCTCCAGCAGGATGGCGATGAGGGCGTCGCGCTGGCCAGGCTGGGCGCGCATTTTTCCGATCAAACCGTACATGATTGCCTTTCTATTCGTGGATGCGGGGAGTATGCAGCGCCCGGCGGCGGCAGGCAATTCCGGTCGCATGGCGTATGTATGCTGGAGTATGATGTTTGTTTTGACAATCCGCCTTTTCGAACGGAGTCCCGATGCGACTTTCCCCGCTTGCCCTTGCCGCTTCCCTGACCTTCACCCTGTCCGGTGCCGCCTTCGCCCAGGCCCCGGCAATCTCCGAACCCGTGCTGCGCGCCCACCTGGCGCTGCTGGCCGACGACCTGCTCGAAGGCCGCGGCACCGGCCAGCGCGGTGGCGACCTGACGGTGCGCTACCTCGAGACCCAGGCCGCCATCCTTGGCCTCAAGCCAGCCTTCGGTAACAGCTATCTGCAGAAGGTCGAGATCGAAGGCACCCGCCTGCTGCCCGGCAGCAGCGTGGTGTTCGAAGCGGGCGGCAAGCGCATTGAACCGGTGCTGGGCAAGGACATCGTGTTCGGCACCTCGAGCGGCCGCACCGGCCTCGCTTTCGATGCGCCGCTGCTGTTCGTCGGCTACGGCGTGTCGGCCCCGGACGAACAGTGGGACGACTACAAGGGCGTCGGCGTCAAGGGCAAGATCCTGGTCATGATGGTCAACGACCCGCAGCCCACCGCCGAGGAACCGAACCGCTTCGCCGGCAAGGCCTACACCTGGTACGGCCGCTGGCTGTACAAGTTCGAGGAAGCGGTGCGCAAGGGCGCGGCCGGGGCGCTGCTGATCCACACGACGCCGTCTTCGTCCTACCCCTGGAGCGTGCCGGCCAACGGCTTCTCGCACGAGCGCTTCCGCCTGGCGGGGCCCGGTAATCCGGTCGAGGGCTGGCTGCACGAGGACATGGCGCGCACCCTGTTCGCGGCCGGCGGCTTCGACCTGGACACGCTGCGTGCACGGGCCGAACGGCGCGACTTCCGCCCGGTGGAGCTGAAGGTCAGTGCGAAAGTCGACCTGAAGTCGAGCATCCGCCAGGTCGCCCAGTACAACGTCGCCGGCGTGGTGCCGGGTTCGGATCCGAAGCTGAAGGCGCAGGCGGTGGTGTACTCCTCGCATTGGGATCACCTGGGCATGGACGACGAGGCGCGCGGAGGCAAGGACCGCATCTACAACGGCGCGATCGACAACGCCTCCGGCACCGCGGCGCTGCTGGCGATGGCGGAGCAAGCCGTGAAGAAGCCGGCGCGCCGCACCCAGGTCTTCCTGTGGCCGGCCGCCGAAGAGGCCGGCCTGCTGGGCAGCGCGGCCTATGTGAAGAACCCGGCGGTGCCGCTGGCGCAGACGGCGGCCGACCTGAACCTCGACAGCCTGAACTTCGCCGGCCGCACCCGCGACATCGGCGTGGCCGGCGCCGAGCGCAGCAGCCTGTACGAGACCGCGTCCACGGTGGCGAAAAGCATGGGCCTGAAGCTGGCGCCCGCGATTCCCGACCTGTCCGGCTCCTACTTCCGCGCCGACCACTTCAACTTCGCCAAGGCCGGCGTGCCGGCGTTCAACGTGGGCTCGGCCGTGTTCTCGGGCGACGGCCATTTCGAGTTCGCCCACGACCACGCCGCCAGCAGTGCGAAGCTGGTGGGCTTCAAGAAGGATTATCACCAGGTGAGCGACGAGTACCACGCCGACTGGGATTTGTCGGGGATGGTGCAGCAGGCGCAGTTCACGCTGAACCTGGGGTATGCGGTGGCGAATGCGCCAGGGATGCCGGCGTGGAAGAAGGGGGATCCGTTCGGGAGCGTCAAGCGCTGACAACTAACGCATCACTTCGTCCCGCTCCCTTTGCACGTCGCACCGGGACCAGGCGTCCCCCTTGGCCGGTGCCCAAGTTCGTCGAGCAGCCGCTACGGATGCAAAATTGGGCACCGGCCTTCGCCGGTGCGACGGTCTTGCGGGTAACGATATAAACAGTTAGCGGGTAGCGCGGCGTGCAGCCAGGACCGCCGGCGCCTCCTGCAGAATCGCCTCCAGCGCCGCCATATCCACCGGCTTGACCAGGTGATGATCAAACCCCGCCTGCGCGCTGTTCACCCGGTCCTGTTCCTGCCCGTAGCCCGTCACCGCCACCAGCAAGGCATCGCGCGTGCCGGGCAGCTGGCGCAGGCGGCGTGCCAGTTCGTGGCCGTCCATGCCGGGCAGGCCGATGTCGAGCAGGCAGACCTCGGGCGCGAAGGCCGGGGCGTGGGACAGCGCCGCTTCGGGCTCGTGCTCGACCGCGACCGTGTGGCCCTGGGCGCCGACGTACATGGCCAGGATCTGCGCCGCGTCGACGTTGTCGTCCACCACCAGCACCCGCAGGCCGCCGGCCGTGGCGCCGGGCTGTGCCGGCACGTCGGCGCCAGGCGCGGCTTCCTCGTCGGCCAGGCGCGGCAGGCGCACCGTGAAGATCGCGCCCATGCCCTGGCCGGCGCTGGCCACGCCGACGCTGCCGCCGTGCAGTTCGACCAGGCTGCGCACCAGGGCCAGGCCGATGCCCAGGCCGCCCGAGGAGCGGTCGGGCGTGCGCTCCCCCTGCACGAACATGTCGAAGGCGCGTTCCAGTTCGCCCGGGAGCATGCCGATGCCGTTGTCGCGCACCTCGAACGTGACCGCATCGGCGTCCAGCCCGAGCGCGACCTCGATGCGGCCGCCCGGTCCGGTGAACTTGGCCGCGTTGTGCAGCAGGTTGCCGACCACCTGCACCAGGCGCTTGCGGTCGCCCAGCACCCAGGCCGGCCGCGGCAGCAATTGCAGGTCGAGCGTGTGCTGCTTTTCGCGCACCAGCGCCTGCACCTGTTCGGCGGCGTCGACCACCACGGCGTTCAGGTCGGTGCGTTCCTTGGCCAGCACCACCAGGCCGCGCGTGACGCGCGAGACGTCGAGCAGGTCGTCGACGAGGCCGGCCATGTGGCGCGCCTGGCGCGCGATGATGCCGCTGATGTGCTGCACGCGCGCCGGGTCCAGGCTGGCCTGGCCGAGCAGCTGGGCGCCGGAGGCGATCGGCGCCAGCGGGTTGCGCAGCTCGTGGCCGAGCATGGCCAGGAATTCGTTCTTGCGCTGGTCGGCCTGGCGCAGCGCTTCCTCGGCGCGCACGCGCTCGGTCACGTCCTGCATGGTGCCGCGCAGGGCGACCACCCGTCCGTCCGCGCCGTGCACGCTTTCGCAGCGGTAGTCGAGCCAGATCGGGTGGCCGTCGGCATGGCGGGCGCTCAGCTGCAGCTGGCCGCTGCCGCCGCTGCGCGCCAGTTCCGCGGTGAGGCTGCGCACCTGTTCCCACGAGGCTTCCGACAGCACGGCACCGCGCTGTTCGGCGAAGGACGGCAGTTCGCGGCCGAAGATGTGAGGGACCGAGGCGGACACCTCGATCGCATGAGAGCCGAGGCGCCACTGCCAGGTGCCGAAGCGCGCCAGCACGTGGGTTTCGCGCAGCGCCGATTCCTTGGCCGACAGCTCGTTCGAACGCTGTTCGAGCAGCAGCGCCGCGGCCTGGATCGCGGCCGCCACGTCGGCGGTCTCGCGCACGTAGAACTGGTCGGCAATCCTGGGCTGCTCGCCGCGTCCCAGCGCCAGCGCCGGCGCCCCCAGCGCCTGCACCGAGCGCGCCAGCCGGCCGCCGATCAGCCACGCCAGGCACAGGCCGATCGCGAACAGCAGCGCGACGCCGCCTGCCACCCATGCCAGCTGCTCGGCCAGTTCCGCGCGCAGGGTTTCGCGCGGCAAGGCGATGGCGACGCCCCAGCCGGTCGAGCGCGAGCGCGCGAAGTGGGTCAGCACCGGCACGCCCTCCTGGCTGCGCGAGTCGATCACGTCTTCCTGGCTGCGATTCAATCCCGCGAGCAGGGGCGCGGTGACGCGCTTGCCGATCGATGCTTCAGGACGCAGGTTGCGGTTGAAGATGACGCCCCCGGCGTCGAAGATGGTCGCGACGGCGCCCTCGGGCAGGGCATCGGGCGCCAGGATGCCGCCGAAATACGCGCTCTGCAGGCCGATGCTCAGCACCAGCGGGATCGCATCGCCTTCACGCACCGGCATGTCGACGCTGACGGTGGGCTGGCGCGTCACCGCGGCGGTGAAGATCGGCGAGACGGCCGGCTGGCCGCTGGCGAAGATCTTGTCCAGCTGCGGCGATGGTTCGCGCGGCAGCGGCGTGCCCCATTCGACCGCGGTGTTGACCAGTTGCTGACCCTCGCGGTCGCGCAGAACCATCACCATGCCGCCGCCGGCCAGGCCGAGCGCCTCGCGTGCCTGCTGGTGCACGCGCGCGAAATCGCGTGCCTCGATCGCATCCAGGACGGTCAGGGTCTGGCCCACGGCCTGGGCCTTGTTGAGGCGGTTCTCGACGTTCAGGACCAGCGCGCGCACCGTCTGCAGGGTCTTGCGCTCGACTTGCGCACGGCCCTTCTGGTACTCGTTGACGAACAGGAGCGTCGCGCCGATCACCCCCGGCAGCAGGGTCGCCAGGACCAGCCAGAGAAGGTAGGCGCGCAAGGGCCTGCGGGCGATGGATGTCAAGGTCACGGATTCAGGGGCGGCGATAAGATCCCCCGATTCTACGTGACATTGCGCCAAGGCACTGTCTTTACGTGCGAGGCAGGGCTCAAGCGCCGTCGATGTCCAGCTCCGGCGCCTGGCGCCGGGACCGCAGCGCCGCCTCGTGCGCCGGTTCGGCTTCCGGCTCGAACGGCGCCAGCTCCTCGTGCACGCTGGCGCCCATGCCGCTCACCAGGGCGCGCAGGGCCGGGACGGCGCGGATGCGCAAGCCCCATGGGCAGACTTCGGCGGCGATCCGGCGCCGTCCGAGCAGCAGGGCGCAGCGCGCCAGCACCGCCGGGTCGGGGCAGCGCAGCGCATAGGTCGGTTCCGGGGCGGCGACCACCCGCACCACGCGGCCGTCGTCGCCGCGCAGCAGGTCGCCGTGGCGCAGCCGGCTGCCGCCCGGCATCGCCAGCGCCACCGCCTCGCCCGAGGCCAGCAGCGCGCGCAGGCGGGTGCGTCCGCGCCGGTCCCAGGGCAGGGCCAGCACGCCATGCACCCGGGCCGCGTGGCCGATGCGGTCGGTGAGCGTCAGGAGGGGCGGGGCGATCATGGACGGCGGGTGCGCGGGAACAGCGTCTTGTACCAGATCGCGGCGGCGCGCCAGTGGCCGTTCGGGGTGCAGGCGAAGTCGGGCAGGCTGCCGGCGCGCGTGAAACCGGCGCGCTCGACCAGCTGCTCGGCGCCGCAGCCTGCCTCGATCTCCAGGTGCAGCAGGCCGCGGCGCAGTCCCAGCGCCTCGATCTCGGCCGCCTGCAGCAGGGCGGTGCCGAGTCCCTGCCGGCGCGCGGTGCAGTGCACCAGCAGGGTCTGCAGCTCGGCGCGGTTGGCGCCGTTCGGTTTCTGGCACAGTTCGAGCTGCACCGTGCCGACCAGCATGCCGTCGCGCTCGGCTCCCAGCAGCACCCGCACGCCGCGCGCCACGTCTCCTTCGATGCCGCGCCAGTAGGCGTCGAGCTGGTCCTGGTCGAGCCCGGCCAGGAAGCCGAGCGAATGGCCGTCGGCGACCGCGTCCAGCAGCAGCGTTCCCAGCTGGGCGCGCAGCTCACTGGCGCCGCGGGCGTCGAGTCGGTGGATGATCATGGGCCCTCCGTCAAATATGCCGGATTTGATGCATGCAGGATGCGTGCCAGCTCGGCCGTGGCGCCGCTGCGGGTCAAACGTTGTAGGCGCGCCATACTCCGCACCGCAAAAGTGAAATATTTTCCGGCTCTTGCATCTTCTCCATCGCCTCCGCACCAACTTGGACGTAATGTACTTGTTGCGCTACAGCAATTAACAAATCGCAGTCAAAAGAAAGGGATACCACCACATGGACGCAGCCAAGACCACCGAAGAGAACGAAGTGCTGTCCTTCCGCCTGGCGAAGGAAGAGTACGCGATCAGCATCCTGAAAGTGCAGGAGATCCGCGGCTACGAAGAACCGACCCTGCTGCCCAGCGCGCCGGCCTGCATCAAGGGCATCCAGAACCTGCGCGGCTCGATCGTGCCGATCGTGGACATGCGCATCCTGTTCAAGCTGGGCGAGCCGACCTACGACCAGTTCACGGTCGTGATCGTCCTGAACATCAAGAACCACGTGATCGGCATGGTGGTCGACAGCGTCTCCGATGTCGTCACCCTCGAGCCGGAGCAGGTGCGCGCGGCGCCCGAGATGGGCACCACCGCCGACGGCGACTACATCACCGGCCTGGGCACCGTGGGCGAGCGCATGCTGATCCTGCTCGACATCGACCGCCTGATGAGTTCCGAGCAGCTGGGCCTGATCCAGGCGGTGAAGCAGGCCGCCTGAAGCGACACAACCCCGCGGGCAGGGCTGCCCGCACCTGAAGAGAATCTGATGAACCTTGCAAACCTGAACATCGGCAAGCGCCTGGGACTGGGCTTCGCCACCATCTGCCTCATGCTCGTCGGCATGATCGCCATGAGCAATGCGATGCTGGGCCGGATCAACGCCGGCACCGACGAAATCGTCAACAACCGCATTCCCCGCATCGAGGCCAGCACCCGCATCGACGGCGAGGTCAGCGACATCGCGGTCGCGCTGCGCAACATCATGCTGAGCGAGGAGCAGGCCGACCGCCAGAAGCAGAAGGAAGAAGTGCTGGCTTCGCGCAAGGAGATCGACCGCCTGCTGGACGAGATGGACCGCACGCTGCAGCATCCGCGCGCGCGCCAGCTGCTGGCCGAGATGAACGGCCATATCGACCGCTACGCCGCCGGCCAGGACCAGCTGATGAAGCACGTCGACGCCGGCCTGCACGAGGAAGCGCGCCAGTACCTGGCCGAGGAGCTGCGTCCGCTGCTGGCCAAGCTGAAGGCGGCGATCAACGAACAGATCACGCTGCAGAAGTCGATCGCGATGGACAAGGCGCGCGAGGCCCAGCAGACCTACGACAGCACCATGCGCCTGATGTGGGGCCTGGGCGCGGTGGCGCTGGCGCTGGCCGGCGTGGTGGCGTACCTGATCACGCGGTCGATCACGGTGCCGGTCCAGCGCGCGCTGGAAGTGGCGAACACGGTGGCGGCGGGCGACCTCACCAGCCGCATCGAGGTCACCGGCCGCGACGAAGTCGGCCAGCTGCTGCAGGCCCTCAAGGCGATGAACGAGAACCTGGCGCGCACCGTCGGCAACGTGCGCCTCAGCACCGACACCATCAACGTGGCCGCCTCGGAAGTGGCGGCCGGCAGCCAGGACCTGTCGAGCCGCACCGAGCAGCAGGCCTCGTCGCTGGAAGAGACCGCGTCCTCGATGGAAGAACTGACCTCGACCGTCAAGCAGAACGCCGACAACGCGCGCCAGGCCAACGTGCTGGCCGACGCGGCCTCCTCGGTCGCCGAGCGCGGCGGCGCGGTCATCAGGCAGGTGGTCGGCACCATGGCCGACATCGACGCCTCGGCCGGCAAGATCGGTGACATCATCGGCGTGATCGACGGCATCGCCTTCCAGACCAACATCCTGGCGCTGAATGCGGCGGTCGAAGCCGCCCGCGCCGGCGAACAGGGCCGCGGCTTCGCCGTGGTGGCGACCGAGGTGCGCAACCTGGCCCAGCGTTCGGCCGCCGCGGCCAAGGAGATCAAGGAACTGATCAACGCTTCCTCGAGCCGGGTCGCGGACGGCAGCCGCCTGGTGGCCGAAGCCGGCAGCACCATGCAGGAGATCGTCGACAGCGTGCGCCGCGTGACCGACATCATGGGCGAGATCAGCTCGGCCAGCCTGGAACAGACCGCCGGCATCGAGCAGATCAACCAGGCCGTGGCCGAGATGGACAACGTGACGCAGCAGAACGCCGCGCTGGTCGAGGAAGCGGCGGCCGCCGCCGAGGCGATGCGCGAACAGTCGTCGCGCCTGACCGCGGCGATGGCGGTGTTCCGCATCGATGCCGGGCAAGCCGTGAAAACCGCGGCACTCCCGCAGCGCGCCCCGCAGGCCCTGTTGGCGTAGGGTGGACGGTCCTCCGCCCACGCGTTCAACGGACGGATTCGAACCACGGAGCGGGCCGGGATACGTAATTTGATCGCGTGGGCGGAATCCGCCCACCCTACAAATTCAACCCCCGAAAAAAAACGGCAAGCCGATTGGCCTGCCGTTTTTTTTGTTCAACCGCTGCGCTTAGAACGAGTGACGCACACCCACGTTGAACACCGACGGATCCGAGCCGAGCGCGGTGGTCGGCGGTGCGAAGGTGCCGCCCGCCGACGCGACGCCGAACACGCCGCGGCCGTTGTTGCGCACCTTGGCGTAGCTGCTGTACAGGTTGGTGCGCTTGGACAGGGTGTAGCTGTAGGCCAGCGAGAAGCCGTTGCCCTTGGCGCCGGTCTCCAGCTTTTGCTGGTGCACCGAGGCGTAGAACTTGTTCGGGCCGGCGGTGTAGACGCCACCCACGGTGGTGTACTTGTACTCGTTGTTCGGGCCCGACGGATCGGCTTCCAGGTAGGCCGCGCGGAAGTCGAAGGCGCCGGCGGTGAAGCCCGCGCCGAAGGCGACTTCCTTGTTGTTCGGACCGAGCTGGGCGTCGGTCTCCTGGTAGCCGGCGCCCAGGTAGATCGGGCCGTTCTTGTACTCGACCGCGGCGCCGTACAGGTCGTTCGACGGATCGACGTTGCGCTCGCCCGCGCTGTAGGCGGCCAGCACGGTGAAGCCGCTCATGGCGTCGCTCCTGTAGTTGACCGAATTCGACAGGCGGCGGGTCAGGCGGCCGGTGCCGAAGCTGGTCAGGGTCGAGCCGTAGAAGCCGTGGCCCAGCGGGTCGGCCGATTGCGCGACGGCGGCGATCGGACCGTATTCGCGGCCGACGGTGATGGTGCCGAAGGAACCCTGCAGGCCGACCACGGCGCGGCGCTGGAAGGTGCCGGCGGCGTCCGACGCGCCGTTGTCGAGGGCGACGCCGGCTTCGATGTTGAAGAGCGCCTTCAGGCCGTTGCCCAGGTCCTCGGTGCCGCGAAAGCCGATGCGGCTGGTGGATTGGGTGCCCGAGCTGATCACGGTGCGGTGGCCTTCGCCCGGCGCATCGGTGTCTTCGATGCCGACCGAGGCGTCGGCGATGCCGTAGATCGTCACGCTGGTCTGGGCATGGGCTGCCAGCGGCAGCAGGGTCAGCAGGGCAAGTGCCAGGCTAGTCTTCTTCATTGGTGGTCTCCAGTTGTGTGTGTGCGTCCGTTTTGGAACGTTGGTGCGGGAGTGGGTATTAGTCAAAAAGCAGCTTTGTCAGACAGTCACGTTACCAGCACCATCGAAATGATGCCAATAAACATTTGCAATTTCCTTACACGTTTTCTGGCAAGCATCGCCGTGTGGCTAAAATGCCGCAGGATTTGGAACAAGTTATACGTGTAAGTACGTAGTCCTGTTGTGTTTATGTAACAGGCCCACCGTTTCCCTCCCTCGCGCGGGCGATCGAGGGCGCGTGCTAGCATCTTGTCATCCTGATCATCACGGCCCATCGGCCGACTCACGCGAGGACTCCAGCACGTGCGACCCGACATCACGCAAGCGCCCTTCGGCCAACTGCCGGACGGCAGCGCCATCACCCAATTCACGCTCGCCAACGCCAACGGCCTGGTGGCGAAGATCATCGACTTCGGCGGCGTCATCACCGAACTCCATGCGCCCGACCGCGCCGGCCTGCTCGCCGACGTCGTGCTCGGCTTCGACAGCCTGGAACCCTACCGCAGCGACAGCCCCTACTTCGGCGCCCTGATCGGCCGCTACGGCAACCGCATCGCCAAAGGCCGCTTCACACTCGACGGCCGGGAAATCCAGCTGCCGACCAACGACGGCAACAACCACCTGCACGGCGGCGCCCCCGGCTTCGACAAGGTCAAGTGGCAGGCCGCCATCGAGGGCGACAGCCTGCGCCTCTCCTACCGCAGCGTAGAGGGCGAGCAGGGCTATCCGGGCAACCTGGACGCCACCGTCACCTACACGCTCACCGACGACAACGAACTGGTGGTGCGCTTCCACGCCGTCTGCGACCGCGCCACGCCCATCAACCTGACCCAGCACAGCTACTTCAACCTGGCCGGCGGCGGCGACATCCTCGGCCACCTGCTGCAGATCGATGCCGACACCTTCACGGCCATCGATGCCGAGTCGATCCCGCTCGGTGAACTGGCGCCGGTGGCCGGCACCCCCTTCGACTTCCGCAGCCCGCGCCCGATCGGCAGCCGGATCGATGAAGACGACCAACAGCTGCGCAACGGCCAGGGCTACGACCACAACTTCGTGCTGAACAAACCGGCGCCCAAGGCCATGACCCGTGCGGCGCGCGTGGTCGACCCGGGTTCGGGCCGGGTGCTGGAACTGTTCACCGAAGAGCCGGGCGTGCAGTTCTACAGCGGGAACTTCCTCGACGGCTCGCTGGTGGGGAAGGGCGGCGCCTACCGGCACCGCACCGGCTTCTGCCTGGAACCGCAGCACTTCCCGGATTCGCCCAACCAGCCGCAGTTCCCGAACGTGATCCTGCGTCCGGGCGAGGAATACACCACCGAATCGCGCTTCCGCTTCTCGGTCGAAGCTTGATGGACGCCTTCCTCGACGGCCGGCACGAGCTGGGCGAGTGCCTGCTGTGGTGCGAGCGCACCGGGCGCCTGGTGTGGACCGACATCCCGGCCGCCCGCCTGTGGGCGTGGCGGCCCGCCAGCGGCGAGACCCGCAGCTGGCCGATGCCGGAACGCCTGTGCTCCTTCGCCCTGACCGGCAGCGACGACCGCCTGCTGCTCGGCTTCGCCTCCGGCCTCGCTTTCTTCACCTTCTCGACCGGCGCCATCAAGCGCATCTGCGAGGTCGAGGCGCACCTTCCATCGACGCGCCTGAACGACGGCCGCTGCGACCGCCAGGGGCGTTTCGTGTTCGGCATGTTCAACCAGGACGACCCGAAACCGGCGCTGGGCGGCTTCTACCGCCTGAACCTCGACCTGTCGCTCGAGCGCCTGCCGATCGGCACGGCGGCGATCGCCAACAGCATCTGTTTCAGCCCCGACGGGCGGCGCATGTACTTCGCCGACTCGGCCACGCGCGAGATCCGCCATGCGCCCTACAACCCCTGCAGCGGCGAGGTGGGCGAGCCGCGCACCTTCGTTGGGCGTGACGTGGCGCCGGGCGAGCCGGATGGGTCCTGCATCGATGCGCAAGGCTATCTGTGGAGCACGCGCTGGGGCGCGGGGCAGGTGATCCGGTTCGCGCCGGACGGCCGCATCGACCGCGTCGTGCAGCTCGACGCGCCGCAGCCGAGCTGCCCGGCCTTCGGCGGGCCGGGGCTGTCCACGCTGTACGTAACGACAGCGCATCAGGGCATGACGGTGAACGACCGCGCCGCGGCGCCGTTCTCGGGCGCTTTATTTCGCAAAGAGCTCGATGTGCGCGGCCTTCCCGAAGCCCGCTTCCTCAGCGCAGCGTAGGGTGGACCGGGGCGCGCAGCCGGGTTTCCCGTCCGCGCGTTCAACTCCCGCTTGAACAGAAGTATCGTCCACTTCTGAGCTGGTTGAACGCGCGGACGGCGAAGCCGTCCACCCTACAAGGTCAAGCCGCCTGCCGCATAGGCAGTGTCGTCTACGTGGGCCCGATCGCAGCCAGCGGCCCGCTGGCCGGCATGAAGGCGGGCAGCAGCCAGCGCATACCGATGAACGAAGCGAGCGCGAGTCCTGCACTCAGCTGCCATGGAAGTTGGATCAGGCTCCGTTGCCCCTTCCTGCGTTTGCGACTACCCATCTCATCTCCAGATGTTGTTTTGTGGAAATATAGCCCAACCATTTGTTCCGGTGAAGGAGAAGTTGCCCAGGCCCCGCGCCTGATGCCGGCCGCATACAGCATGACATTCTGTCTACTCGACTGTAACGCGCGCGGCCTCAAGTGATTGACCGCTATAATTTCGCGATTACAAAAGTTAGCGGCGAGACAACAAAAGTCGGCGACAGGGTTCCCATGCCTGCGACCGGCGCCGTGCGGAATCGAACTGGGGCATCCTGATGAGCATCCAACGCAGTTTTTCCCTCCTGCCGGAAGGCGGGACGGCCGTCGCCAATGCGCCGGCGGCCCAGGCCGAGCTTCCCTGTCCCGTGTTCCCGTCCGTGAAACCGGATAACTGGCCCGAGGGCATGCAGGCGATCGCCGACCTGATCGTCGCCTCCCACTTCCCCATGTTCATCGCCTGGGGACCGGAGCTGCGGATGTTCTACAACGACGCCTACGCCGAGCTGCTGGGCGAGAAGCACCCGCAAGCGATGGGCCAGCCTTTCCCGCTGGTGCGCCCCGAATTGTGGCCGCAGCTGCAGCCCAGCGTCCTCGATGCGATGGCCGGCAACGCGGTCCGCCTCGACAACCTGATGACCGGCATCGTGCGCAACGGCCGCATCGAGCGGCGCTATTTCTCGGCCTCGATCACGCCGGTGCGCCACAACGGCGACGTCATCGGCATTTATTTCGTGCTGTCGGACACCACCTCGCGCGTGCAGGCCGAGCATCGCCACGCCTTCCACCTGAAACTGACAGACACCCTGCGCGGCCTGGTCGACACCGCCGCCATCATGGAAGCGGCGAGCAGCCTGCTCGGCGAATTCCTCGGCGTGGCGCGGGTCGGCTATGGCGAAGTGAACATGGTCGATCGCAGCGTCAGCGTCGACCGCGACTGGACCGACGGCAGCGTCGCCAGCCTGGCCGGCGAGTCGCGGCCGCTCGACGCCTTCGGCCCCGGCATCATCGCCCAGCTGCGCGGCGGCCGCAGCCTGCGCCTCGACGACATCGCGCTTGATGCGCGCGCGGCGCCGTATGCGAGCGGCTACGCCAGCATCGGCACGCGCGCGATGGTGATCGTGCCGCTGATCGAGGAGGGCCAGATGGCGGCCATCTTCTACCTGCACGAGCCGCAGGCGCGCCACTGGACCGACCAGGAAGTGGCGCTGGCCGAGGACGTGGCGCGCCATACCCGCGAGGTAGTGCGCCGCGCGCGCGTGGAAGAATCGCTGCGCGACGAGAAGCGCGTGCTCGAGATGGTCAACCGCACCGGCCAGGCGCTGGCCTCGACGCTCGACCTCGAGACCCTGCTGCAGGCCATCACCGATGCCGGCACCGAGCTGTCCGGGGCGCGCTTCGGCGCCTTCTTCTACAACGGCGAGGACGCGCAGGGCCGGACCCTGCAGCTCTACACCCTGTGCGGCGCCGCGCTCGAAGACGTCGAGTGGCTCGGCATGCCGCGCGCCACCGGCATGCTGCGCCCGACCTTCGACAACGACGGCCCGGTGAGGAGCAGCGACATCACCTGCGACCCGCGCTACGCGGCGCTCGGCGTGGAGAGCAGCATGCCGCCCGGCCACCCGGCGGTGCGCAGCTATCTCGCGGTGCCGGTGGTGTCGCGTTCCGGCTCGCTGCTGGGCGGCCTGCTGTTCGGCCACCCGGAGCCCGGCGTGTTCACCGAGCGCACCGAGCGCATCATCGCCGGGGTCGCGGCGCAGGCGGCGATCGCGATGGACAATGCGCGCCTGTACGAGGTGGCGCAGAAGTCCGCGCGCGAACGCGACGACTCGCTGCGCAGCGAGCGCGCGGCGCGGGTCGAGGCCGAGCGCCTGAGCCACACCAAGGACGAATTCCTGGCGATGCTGGCGCACGAGCTGCGCAATCCGCTGGCGCCGATCAGCAGCTCGGCCAGCCTGCTGTCGATGCAGTTCAAGGACGAGCCGCGCATCCGCCAGACCAGCACCATCATCAGCCGCCAGGTGCGCCACATGAGCCGCCTGATCGACGACCTGCTGGACGTCTCGCGCGTGACGCGCGGCCTGGTCAAGCTGCAGCTCGGCGTGGTCGACTTCCGCGACATCGTCGCCGGCGCGCTCGACCAGGCGCGCCCGCTGCTGCAGGAGAAGGAGCACGCGGTCGCGCTGCACCTGCCCCAGGAGCCGGTGTACGTGCGCGGCGACCAGACCCGCCTGGTGCAGAGCGTGGCCAACATCCTGAACAACGCCGCCAAGTACACCCAGCGCGATGGCCGCATCGCGCTGCGCCTGGAGGCGGCCGATGGCCGCATGTGCCTGACCGTGTCCGACAACGGTTCCGGCATGCCGGCGGAACTGGTGCCGTGCGTGTTCGACCTGTTCACGCAGGGCGCGCGCACGCTGGCGCGCTCGCAGGGCGGCCTGGGACTGGGCCTGACCCTGGTCAAGCGCCTGGTCGAGCTGCACGGCGGCGAAGTCGGCGCCGCCAGCGGTGGGGTGGGGCAGGGCAGCAGCTTTACCTTGCACCTGCCCTGCGCCGAGGCGCCCCTCGACGGCGCCTGCGCTCCGGCCCTGGAAGAACCCGGCGCCGCGCCGCTCGCGCGCCCCCTGCGCCTGGTGCTGGTGGACGACAACGCCGACGCCGCCGACAGCCTGTCCACCCTGCTGGGCGTGCAGGGCTACCATACGGCGGTCGAATACGACGCCCGCTCGGCGCTGCGCCGCGCCCGCGCCGAACGGCCCGACGCCATGCTGGTCGACATCGGCCTGCCCGACATCGACGGCTACCAGCTGGCGCAGCAGCTGCGCGCGATGCCCGAGACCAGCGCCACGGTGCTGGTGGCGATCACCGGCTACGGCCAGGCGGGAGACCGCGAGCGCGCCATCGGCGCCGGCTTCGCCCACCACCTGGTCAAGCCGGTCGACATGAACGCGCTCGCTCGCGTGCTCGAGGCGGTCGCCACCCAGGCCGCGCGGCAGGGAAGCGCCAGCTAGTTCGCCGGGACGCGGTTATCATTGGACGTTCACGTTCCATGAAAGGATCCGCATGTCCTCCTACGTCATCCAGGCGCCCGTCCAGCCATCGCTGGGCGTGGCCAATTCCGAGCAGCGCTTCCCGGTCCGCCGCGTGTTCTGCGTCGGCCGCAACTACGGCGCCCACGCGCGCGAGATGGGGAGCGACCCGAACCGCGAGCCGCCCTTCTTCTTCACCAAGCCGGCCGACGCCGTGGTGCCGGCCAGCGGCGCCGTGCCGTATCCGCCCGCGACGCAAGACCTGCACCACGAGGTCGAGCTGGTGGTGGCGCTGGGCGCGGGCGGCGCGGACATCGACCCGGCCGACGCCCTCGGCCTGGTGTGGGGCTATGGCGTCGGCCTGGACCTGACCCGGCGCGACCTGCAGTCGGTCGCCAAGGACAGCGGCCGGCCCTGGGACATGGCCAAGGGCTTCGACGCGTCGGCGCCGTGCAGCGATCTCGTTCCCGCGGCGACGCTGGGGCACCCGCAGGATGCGCGCATCTGGCTCGAGGTGAATGGCGCGGTGAAGCAGGAGGGGAACCTGAACGAGATGATCTGGTCGATTCCCGAGGTGATTGCGACCTTGTCGCGGCTGGTCACCCTGGCGCCGGGGGACCTGATTTACACCGGCACGCCGGCCGGCGTGGCGGCGCTGAAACCTGGCGACCAGCTGCGCGGCGGGGTGGAGGGAGTGGCGACGTTCGCACTGTCTATCGCGTAAACAACTGCCCCATTTGCGCCAGCAGCGCGGCGCGCGCCGCATCGATCTGCGCGCCGTTGGTCTTCGCCGACAGCGCGCTTCGTTCTTTCTTCCCCAAGAAGTACGCCACCCGCTCCGCATTCGCCCCCGACGGATGCGGCAAGCCATGCAAAATCCGCTCGCGCCGGATCACCCCTTCCTCCGCCAGCCAGTCCAGTCCCAGGCTCACGCTCGCCCCCATCGGGATATACAAGGCATTCGGCAGCTGCCTGGCCTCGTGCGCAAAATAGCGCAGCACCTGCTCGCGCAGGAACGCATGCCTGGTCATCGGCGGCGAGCCGCTGTAGTTCTTGTCGTCGACGAAAATCGGATGACGCAGGATCCCGCTCACCTGCACCAGGCCCGCATCCGCATCGAACAAGGTGGCGCAGCTGGCGATGCCGAGCCAGTGCTGCACCCCGATCGCATCGAGCAGGGCCACGAAGTTGGGCCGGATCGCGCCGCTGAAGGCGCCCGCCAGGCGCGCCGCATGCAGGACGGCGTCGTCGTCGCTGCCCGCCGCCAACTGGCGCTGCGCCTCGCGCATCGCGTTCTTCCACTGCGCGAAGCCGGGCGTGATCCCGACCACCACCACGCGGGCGTGTTCGTGGACCGATTCGAAGGGAATGTAGTGCGCGCTGTAGCGCCCTTCGCGGCCGAGCAGGAAGGCCGGCGGAATCTGGTGCGGGGTGGCGACGGCGGCCAGGTCGAGGCTGCGGATCGTCTCGCGGTAGCGGTTGAACAGCACGTCCGGCATCGGGTGTCTCATCGTGGATGAAAGCGCCATGGTAGCGCGCGCGGCGGTCTCCTGTGCGGACGCGAAAACTGGTACGCTGTCCGGACAAGGGGAGAATGCCATGTCCGAAGTGGCTTTGATCACGGTGCACGGGATGGGGGAAACCCCGGAAGACTATGCCGACGCGTTGATGGCGCGCCTGCGCGGCCTGCTGGGCGCGACCGCCGGGAAGGTGGCGATGCGCTCGGCCTACTACCAGAAGATCCTGCAGGATAACGAGAACGAGGTCTGGCGCCGGATGCAGGGCAGGGCGCCGCTGCGCTACGCCGACCTGCGCAAGTTCGTGCTCTACGGTTTTGGCGACGCCGCCGGGCTGGAAAACCGCAAGGAAATGCCCGGCTCGGTCTACGAAGAGGCGCAGGGCGAGATCGCCAGGGCGCTGCTGTCGGCGCATGCGGCGCGGCCCGGTTCCCCGGTGGTGTTCGTGGCGCAGTCGCTCGGCTGCCAGCTGCTGTCGAGCTACATCTACGACGCCCAGAAGGCGGCCAGTGGCAAGCCGGTCGGCGCCGGCATCTGGCGCAATATCGACGCCTGGGCCGCGGCCCACTTCACGCGTCCGCTGACGGCGAGCGAAAAGCGCTACCTGGCGGCCGGCACCTGCGCCGGCCTGGTGACGACCGGCTGCAACATCCCGATTTTCGTGGCCGCGCACAAGGAGATGCACATCATCCCGATCGCGCCGCCCACGCCGCTGTTCAAGTGGATCAACTTCTACGACCCCGACGACGTGCTGGGCTGGCCGCTGCAGCCGCTGTCGAACGGCTACCGCGCCCTGGTCGAGGACCGCGCCATCAACGCCAGCGGCGGCGTCGGCAGCCTGCTGCTGCGCAGCTGGAATCCCTTCTCCCACAACAGCTACTGGGACGATGCGGCGGTGGTCGAGGCCATCGCCGCCATGCTGCGGCGCCTGGCCGCATAGGACGTCAGGCGAGCTTCAAGGTGAACAGCGGCCGGATATCGCCCGCCACCGTGCCGCGCGCATTGCGGATCGGCGGCTGGCGATAGCGC
This sequence comes from Massilia phyllostachyos, assembly GCF_021044825.1. Taxonomy (GTDB): domain Bacteria; phylum Pseudomonadota; class Gammaproteobacteria; order Burkholderiales; family Burkholderiaceae_D; genus Telluria; species Telluria phyllostachyos. Next base: position 368,403 of record NZ_JAJNOC010000004.1, read on the forward strand.
TCGATCACGCCCAGCCTCTCATCATCGATCCCTTTCAGCAGGCCGAGCTGGTCGAGGGTCGCATGCACGGCCGGATGCAGCGCGCGGCTGTTGCCGTCGGCGATCTTGATGGCGACGCCGATGCCGGCCGAGCGCACGCCGATCGCCTGCACCGCGTCGGCGCCGATCTTCGCCACCCAGTCGCCGTCGCCCGCCGTCATCCAGTGCAGGTCGGTGCGTTCGGTGCCCGAGACCAGGTCCGGGCGGCCGGTCATCGCATCGAGCAGCATGCCCATGGCGCCGCCCAGCACGGGGTCGGCGCTGCCCTGGCCCAGGCGCGCGTACAGATGCGCGAGCTTCGACAGCGGCATCGCGTAGTTCGGGGCCGAGCAGCCGTCGATCCCGGTCGGCATGCTGTCCGCCGGCATGCCCACGGTCTCGGCCAGGGTCGAACGGATCGCCTGCTGCAAGGGGTGCCCGCGCTCGACGTAGCCGGCGGTCGGCGCGCCATGCAGGCGGCACCAGGCCAGGAAGCCGCTGTGCTTGCCCGAGCAGTTGTGGTGCAGCGGCGTGAAGCGCGCTTCGTTCGGCACCTGCTGGCCGGTGAACTCGTAGAACAGCGGGGTGGCGCAGCCGCATTCGAGGTGGCCGGGGTCAAGGCCGATCTTGTCCAGGATCGAGGACACGCCCGCCAGGTGCTTGTCCTCGCCCGAGTGGCTGGCGCACAGCAGCGCCAGCTCGTCGCGCGACAAGCCATAGCGCGCCGGACCGTCGGACAGCAGGAAGGGCAGGGCCTGGAAGGGCTTCAGTGCCGAACGCGTGAACGTCGGGTAGTGCGGATCGCCCGCGCTGTAAAGAAGGCGGCCGTGGACGTCGACGACGGCGACCGAGCCAGCGTGCACGTTCTCGACCACCTTGCCGGTGTCGGGATAGCCGCGCGTGGTGGCGACGAGAGGGATGGCTTGCATGGGACGCTTCGCGGATGGGAAAGCCCTACTGTAGCCACTTATCGAAGCGGCCGACGCACGCGTATGCACCTCCCGTCCAGCACGGGAAATCCACCGTTCGTCGTGCAAGACCGGCACTTCGGCACATGGCGCTTGTTGCCAGCTCGCACCTGGCTAGACTCCCTACATCGCCAGACCACGCACACGACGCTGGCGATTCCGAAACCTCAGTCACCCGAAAGGAATCACCATCATGCGCACCAAACTCCTGATCGCATCCGCCATCGCACTCATGTCTCTCAATGCCAGCGCCGACGACAGTGGCGCCGCCACCGTCACCTACGACGCCGGCGCCGGCCGCGTCAACGTGGTCGGCGCCCAGCCGACGCACAAGCCGCTCGCGGCGATGACCTATACCGGCGTGCAGGGCGTCTATGTGCTCGACGACGGCCGCCGTCTGCGCGTGACCGGCAAGTCGGCCGGCAAGGCGCGCACGCTGTACGCCGACCTCGGCGACGGTCCGGTCGAGATGGTGCAGGTCGGCCACGGCCGCTTCGTCGGCGCCGAGCGCGGCCTGGGGCTCAGCTTCGAGGACTACGTCGGCGCGCACCCGTCCACGGTGCAGGTGACCTCCGCGCCGCAGGGCTGATGGCGCCTCAGGCCAGGGCCGCGCCGAAGAGTCCGGCCTGGTAATCCTGGATGGCCTGCGCGATCTCCTCGCGCGTGGTCATCACGAAGGGGCCATGCGCCACCACCGGTTCGCGGATCGGTTCCGCATGGCCGAACACCACGAAGGTATCGTGCTCGGCGCGCAGCTCGACCGCGCCGCCGTTGTCGTCCAGTTCCACCAGATGCATGGCGGTGATCTGGTCGTCGTGCGAGCCCACCTGGAGCAGCCCGCGCACCACGTACAGGAACACGCTGCGGCTCTCCAGGCCTTCGAAGCGGATCTTGCCGCCGGCGCGCATGCGCACGGTGCTCATGAAGACTCCCGTCAGCGACCGCACCGGCCCGGTGCCGCCTTCGTACTCGCCCGCGATCAGGTCCAGCGACACCTTGCCGCCGTCCAGCTCCAGCGTCGGAATGTCGGCGCGCTGCAGGCCGGTGTAGGCCGGCTCGCTCATCTTCAGGCGCGAAGGCAGGTTGATCCACAGCTGCAGGATCTCGACCGGCCCGCCGGTCTCGAGGAAGGCGCGCGGCGACACCTCCGCATGCACGATGCCACGCCCCGCCGTCATCCACTGGATGCCGCCGGCGGCGATGATGCTTTCGTGGCCGGCGTTGTCGCGGTGCGCCAGCTCGCCCTCGAGGATGAAGGTGACGGTCTCGAAGCCGCGGTGCGGATGCGGGCCGAAGGGCAGGCCGCGGTTATGCGGCGGATAGGTCTGCGGGCCGTGGTGGTTGAGGAACAGGAAGGGGTCGAGCTGCTCAATGTGCGGGCCGGGCAGGGGCCGCTGCGTGATCAGGTCGCCGATGTCGTCGCGCATCGCGGGATGCAGCCGGTGGACGCTTCTGTCGGTCATGTTGGGGTGCTCCAAAAGTGGGTTCGATTGACGCCTACGATACCGCGATTGCCCGCCTGCCGGGCGCACGCCCCTGTGCTATTCTTGTTGCGCTTTTGCAAACTGGAGACGGCCACCCATGATTCGGAACACCCTGCTTGCCAGCCTGCTGCTGGCCACCTTCGCCGGCGCCGCGCCGGAACTCGTCCACGCCGCCACGCCGGCCGCCGTGCGCGGCACCCCGCCGGGCGACGTCGCCGTCACCACCGCCAAGTACGCGGTCACGACCTACCGCAAGGACATCGTCGACACCCTGGCCAAGCTGGTCAGCTTCAACACGGTGGCCGACCCGAACGTCCCGTCCGACAAGAACCCGGTCCACATCGCCTTCAAGGCAGCCCTCAAGGCGGAAGCCGAGCGCCTGGGCCTGGACTTCACCGACCATGGCTGGACGGTCGTCGTCGGCCTGGGCAAGAGCGAGGACCGCGTCGGCGTGATCACCCACGGCGACGTGCAGCCGGTCGACCCGAGCAAGTGGAAGAAGTCGCCCTTCATCCTGGACCGCACCAGCGAGCCGGGCAAGCTGCTGGCGCGCGGCGCCGAGGACGACAAGGGCCCGATCGCCACCGCCCTGTATGCGATGAAGTCGATCCGCGACCAGAAGGTGCCGCTGTCCAAGCGCATCGAGCTGTACGTGTACATGGGCGAGGAATCGGACTGGCAGCCGTTGGTCGAATTCCTGAAAACCCACCAGCCGCCGCAGATGAACATCACGCTCGACGCCGAGTACCCGGCGGTGACGGCGGAAAAGGGCTACGGCGTGGTCGCCGTGACCGTGCCGAAGGCCGGCGCCGTGGCGCCGCCGGCGGGCGAGCCGCACGTGGCGGCCTTTGCCGGCGGCTTCTTCGGCAGCCAGATCCCGGAAGACGCCAGCGCCACCATCGCGAATGCGAGCCCGGAACTGGAAAAGCAGATCCGCGCGCGCGGCGCCAGGCAGGAAGGCATGCAGTACACCTTCGGCTGGGAAGGCGGCAACCTGAACATCAAGGCCAAGGGCGTGTCGGCCCACTCGTCGAAACCGGAAGACGGCGTCAACGCGATCAGCATGCTGGCCGATGCGCTGGCCGTGCGCCCCTGGGCCAACACCACCGCCGGCGGCGTGGTGAACTACCTGAACGAGATGGTCGGCACCGGCATCTACGGCGAGAAGTTCGGCAACATCGCCTACCGCGACAGCTTCATGGGCCCGATGACCTTCGCGCCCACCGTGATCAAGCAGCGTGACGATGGCATCGAGGTCTCCATCAACATGCGCCGCCCGCAGGGCAAGACGATCGCCCAGCTGACCGACGAGGTGAACGCCGCGCTGGCCCAGTGGCAGAGCCGCCAGGTTCCGCTGGCGAACGTCACGGTGCGCATCAGCGACCCCTGGCTGCAGAAGAATGCGCCGCAGCTGCCGACCCTGATGGGCGTGTTCTCGTACTTCACCGGCATGAAGGACCCGCAACCGGTCTCGGTCGGCGGCGGCACCAACTCGCGCCTGTTCCCGAGCGCGGTCAGTTTCGGTCCGGCGATGCCGGGCAAGGTCTACACCGGCCATTCGGAGCACGAGTTCATGACCGAGAAGCAGTTGCTGCTGAACCTGCAGATGTACACGGCGGTGCTGGTGGAGCTCGCCAAATAAATCTGGATGACATCGGCATTCGCAAAGCCCCGGCACTGACCGGGGCTTTGTTTTTGGTAGGTATCCGACCATTCCCGCTCATGCAGAGTTTGTAGGTGCATGGCTCGCCGAGATGTGCCAAAACATCTGATCGTATTGTAGGACCGTGCCTACAAAAGAGGTGTCCGCACTATGGCTTAAACCCCGTTTCCCTTGGTGCGACAAGGACCTATGCTGCAACAGCATATTTCCGTTACAGGGGCGGTATTAACGGCTGGAAAATGCACGAATGCCAGGGAGAAAATGTGGTGAAAACAGCATGATAGGATGGTTTTTCAGAACGCGAGGACCCCGGTTCGGCCGGTGTCGGCTCGCGCGCATTCGCTCAACCATGCCCGACATTCACTGGACGCCATGCACAGCCAAGATCTCAAGAAGCCGGACGGACGCAACATCACCCTGTACAGCAACCAGCCGATCCCGGAAGGCCTCACCGCGCCCAGCCCGTTTCCCGATCCGCAGCACGCCAACCCGCACCTGCGCTGGCACCCGCTGCGCGGCGAATGGGTGACCTACGCGGCCTTCCGCCAGAACCGCACCTACCAGCCGCCGCCGCAGTACAACCCGCTGGCGCCGATCAGCGATCCCGAGCACCCGACCGAGATGCCGGCCGGCGACTACGAGATCGCCGTGTTCGACAACCGCTTTCCCTCGCTGGCGCTGGAGTCGCACGACCCGCCTACCGTCACGGTGCCGACCGCGCCCGCCAACGGCCACTGCGAAGTGGTGGTGTTCACCCAGGATCCGAACAGTTCGCTGGCCTCGCTGCCGTTGTCGCGCATCGAGCTGCTGCTGTCGGTCTGGGGCGACCGCACCACGCGGGTAGGCAGCCATCCGAACATCCACTACGTGCTGCCGTTCGAGAACCGCGGCGCGGAAGTCGGCGTGACCCTGCACCATCCGCATGGCCAGATCTACTCCTATCCCTTCATCCCGGCGGTGCCGGCGCGCCAGCTGGCGCAGGAGCGCGAATACTTCCTGCAGCACGGCAGCAGCCTGCTGTGCGACATGGCGCGCGACGAGGCCGCCGACGGCAAGCGCGTGCTGTACCAGGACGATTACGCGATCGCCTTCGTGCCGGCCTGCGCCCGCTACCCCTACGAGGTGTGGGTGATGCCGACCGCGCCGTGCAAGGATTTCGCCGCGCTCACGCCGCCGCAGCGCGAAGGCCTGGCGCGCGCATTGAAGACCGTGCTGCTCAAGTTCGAGACCTTGTGGAACCGGCCCTTCCCCTACCTGATGGCCTGGTACCAGGCGCCCACCGACGGCGCCGAGCATCCGGAGACCCAGCTGCACGCCCAGTTCTATCCGCCTTACCGCACCAAGGACCGCCTGAAGTACCTGGCCGGCACCGAGCTCGCGGCCGGCATGTTCGCGATGGACGTGCTGCCCGAGACCACGGCCTATGAGCTGCAGCAGGTCGAGGTGAGTCTGGAGGACCGCGCATGACGGCAGGGATGGACGCGCGCGCGGCGGAAGTCGCGGACAAGCTGGCGGTCCTGCGCGCGCAACTCGCAGCGGCGAGCGGGGGTGCGATCCGGCTGCGCGGCGTCGACTGGTTCGCCTGGCTGACGGCCGGCGGCTCGAGCGCGGTGCTGCACACCACCGACGCCGGCGTCGCCGAGGTGCTCGTGACGCCGGAAGAGGCCTGCATCCTGACCGACGAGATCGAGGCCGAGCGCCTGCGCGTCGAGGAGATCCCGGCCGGCTTCACCTTCCACATCGAGCCCTGGGCCGAGCCCGAGCTGCGCGAACGCTACGTGCAGGGCGCGGCCGCCGGACGCACCATCTTTTCCGACCGTCCCGCCAACGGCGAGCAGCCGCTGCCGCACGCCCTGAAGCTGCGCCGCCTGGTGCTGGACGAGGGCGAGCGTGAACGCTATCGTCTGCTGGGCCGCGAGGCGGCCGAGGCGATGACGGAAGTGCTGCGCCGCGCCCAACCCGACTGGACCGAACATCAGCTGGCCGGCGCCGGCGCCGACGCCCTGTGGCGGCGCGGCATCCATCCGGCCCTGGTGCTGGCGGCCGGCGCGCGCCGCCTGGCGGCCTACCGCAACGCGACGCCGTCGATTGAACCGATCGGGCAGCAGGCCATGCTGGTGTTCTGCGCGCGCCGCCACGGCCTGCACGCCAGCCTGACCCGCTTCGTGACCTTCGGCACGGCCCCGCTGGACGATCAGCGCGCGCTGATGGAGGTCGAGGCCACGGCCCTGGCCGACGTCCAGCCGGGCAAGTCGCTGTCGGCCGTGTACCACACGCTGGCGGCCGCCTACAAGCATGCCGACCGCGAGAACGCGATCCGCGAGCACCACCAGGGCGGCATCACCGGCTACCGGGCGCGCGAGATCGTGGCCAGCCCGAGCACCGCGACCGAGCTGGAGGAGGGCATGGCCTTCGCCTTCAATCCGAGCTTCGCGGGCGTGAAAATCGAAGACACTTTCCTGCTCGGGCCAGATGGCCTCGAGAATCTCACGTTCGACCCGGCCTGGCCGGCGCTGGACGTACATGGCCGCAAGCGGCCCCTTTGGCTGGAGGCGCAATCATGCTGAACCCCGACACCTTCTTCGGCGGCGCGCCGGAAGTGAACGCGTCGGCCCCCGGGCGCGTCAACCTGCTCGGCGAGCACACCGACTACAACGACGGCTTCATGCTGCCGGTCGCCACGCCCCAGCGCACGCTGGTGGCGATGAGCCGCAGCGGCGACGGGCATTTCCACCTGTATTCGCCGACCTTCGACGACACCGTCACCTTCGCGGCCGACGGCAGCCCGCCGCAGGGCTTCGGCAGCTACATCGAGGGCTGCATCCGGCTGGTGCAGGCCGAGGGGGTGGAGGTGCCGCCGCTGCGCGTCTACATCACCACCGATCTGCCGGTCGGCTCGGGCCTGTCGTCCTCTGCGGCGCTCGAGGTGGCGACCCTGCGCGCCATGCGCGCGCTGCTCGGCTTCGAACTCGACGACGTCAAGCTGGCGCGCATCGCCCAGCGCGCCGAGATCGAGTACGCCCACGTGAACTGCGGGATCATGGACCAGATGGCGTCCAGCCTGTGCGACGAGAACAATATGCTGTTCATCGATGCGCGCACGCTCGAGCATCGCCTGGTGCAGATGCCGGCCGGGACCGAACTGATCGTGATCGACTCGGGCGTGGCGCGCACCCTGGCGGCCAGCAAGTACAACGAACGCCGCGCCGAGTGCGAGGAAGCGTCGCGCAAGCTGGGCGTGCAGGCGCTGCGCGACGTGACCGATCCGTCCACGGTGGAAGGCTTGCCGTCGCCGATGCGCGAGCGCGCCCGCCACGTGGTGCAGGAAAACCTGCGCGTGCTGGAGGCGGCGCAGGGCGTGAGCCCGGAGCGCTTCGGCGAACTGATGAACGCTTCGCACTTCAGCCTGCGCGACGATTACGAAGTCTCGATCCCCGAGCTCGACGAACTGTGCGCGCGCCTGCGCGAGCAGCCCGGCGTGCTGGGGGCGCGCCTGACCGGCGCTGGTTTCGGCGGCGCCTGCGTGGCGCTGTGCCGTGCCGGACAGGCGCAGGAAGCGGCCGCCAACGCGCTGGCGGCCTACAACAAGAATGACCGTCAAGGCCGGATCCTGATCCCGGTTCCGGCTGAACAGAAAGGACAACAATGAATCAGTTCGAGTATCCCCGTCCCCAATTGGTGCGCGACAACTGGATCAACCTCAACGGCACCTGGCGCTTCACCTTCGACGACGAGCTGAAGTACTCGATGCCGGAGGGTGTCGGCGAATGGACCCACGAGATCACCGTGCCCTTCGCGCCCGAGACGGAAATGAGTGGCATCCAGGACACCGGTTTCCACCGCGCCGTCTGGTACGAGCGCGAATTCGAGCTCAGCCCGAACGGCAAGCGCACCATCCTGCACTTCGGCGCGGTCGACTACGCTGCGCGGGTGTGGGTCAACGGCCAGCTGGTGGCCGAGCACGAAGGCGGCCATACGCCGTTCCAGGCCGACATCACCGGCGCCATGAACGCCGACGGCAAGCAGGTGGTGACCGTGTTCGTCGAGGACGACCCGGCCGACCTGGCGAAACCGCGCGGCAAGCAGGACTGGCTGCTGGAACCGCACTCGATCTGGTATCCGCGCACCACCGGCATCTGGCAGACCGTGTGGGTCGAGCAGGTGGAAGACACCTATATCGCCTCGCTGCGCTGGACCCCGATTTTCGAGACCTACGAGATCGGCTGCGAAGTGTTCGCCGCCGGCCACACCCAAGAAGAGCTGTTCGTCGAGGTCAAGATCTGGCACGGCGAGCAATTGCTGGCGGACGATTACTACAAGCTGCTGGGGGGCGAGGCGAACCGCAAGATCGCGCTGTCCGACCCCGGCATCGACGATTCGCGTAATGAAATCCTGTGGAGTCCGGAACGTCCGACCCTGCTCGATGCCGAGGTGACCTTGCGCTGCGGCGACCGCGTGCTCGACCGCATCCGCTCCTACACGGCGCTGCGCTCGGTCTCGATCAACCGCGACCGCTTCATGCTCAATGGCCGTCCCTACCAGCTGCGCCTGGTGCTGGACCAGGGCTACTGGCCGGAATCCTTCATGACCGCGCCCTCGGACGAGCACCTGAAACGCGACGTCGAGCTGGTGAAATTGATGGGCTTCAACGGCGTGCGCAAGCACCAGAAGATCGAGGATCCGCGCTTCCTGTACTGGGCCGACAGGCTGGGCCTCTTGGTGTGGGAAGAGATGCCGTCGGCCTACCGCTTCAGCTCGCGCGCCATCAGCCGCATGGTGAGCGAATGGACGGAAGCGATCCAGCGCGACTACAGCCACCCCTGCATCATCGTGTGGGTCGCCTTCAACGAATCGTGGGGCGTGCCGAACCTGACCTTGACGCAGGCGCACCGCAACGCGGTCGAGGCCCTGTACCACCTGACGCGCACCCTGGACTCGACCCGTCCGGTGATCGGCAACGACGGCTGGGAAGCCTCGGCCACCGACATCCTCGGCATCCACGACTATGATTGCGACCCGGAAAAGCTGGAGGCGCGCTATGCCGTCACCGACCCGGTGCGGACCCTGTTCGATCAGCGGCGTCCGGGCGGCCGCATCCTGACCCTGGACGGCTTCCCGCACCGCGGCCAGCCGATCGTGCTGACCGAATTCGGCGGCATCGCCTACGATCCGAAGCAGGACCCGGACGCCGACAAGACGACCTGGGGCTATTCGCGCGCGCACTCGGCCGACAGCTACCTGTCGCTGTACCGCAGGCTGCTGAAGGTCGTGAACGAAACCTTCATGTTCAGCGGTTTCTGCTATACCCAGTTCACCGATACCTTCCAGGAGGCGAACGGCCTGCTCAATGCCGACCGCACGCCGAAGCTGCCGCTGGACGTCATCAGCGCCGCCACCCGCAACGTGGCGCAGCAGAAGAAGGACATCGAGACGGAAGGCGACGGCATTCCGGGCGGAACCGGCATGCCCTGAGTCTTGATCCGGTCCGGCCGGGCAGGGCCGGGCAAACACGGGCAAACACAAAAGCGCGCACCACCGGTGCGCGTTTTTCCTTGGGGCGTGCCTGGCGATGGCGGGCTCGGCCGCGCCCCTTTCAGCGCTGGATGACGCCGCTGCTGACGTTCACCCGGTCGCCGCTGCGGAAGTCCGGCGTGGTCTCCTGCGTGATGACCTGGCTGCTGCCGTCGTCCATGCGCACGGTGATGCGGTAGCTGTTGGCGCTGCCGGTGCTGCCCGCCGCGCCGCTCGAGCCGGTGCTGCCCGCGCTGCCGGAACTCCCCGCGCTGCCGGACGGCGGCATTACCTCGATGGCCAGCACGGTGCTGTTGGGCGAGGCGGCGCCGGCGGTGGTGGCGCCCGCGCTGCCGGATGCGCCGCTGCTGGTGCTGCCGGACTGGTCCCAGCCGGACGAACCGCTGCTGCCCGAGGTGCCCGACGTGCCCGAACTGCCGCTGGTGCCGGTGGGGTTGCCAGACGCATCGGTGGCGCTGCCCGAGCCGTAGCTGCTCGAACCGCCGGTGCCGGTCGAACCGCTCGTGCCGCTCGACCCGCCCGAGGTGCTGCTGGTGCCCGAACTGCCGCTCGAGGACTCGCCGCTGCCGCCGCGCATGGAGGAGCACCCCGCCATGCCCAGCGACACCGCCAGCAAGCCCGCCAGGATCATGCTCTGGTGTTTTTGCTTCATGATTAACTCCTTATGGTGGATGTTCATATCGAGGGTGTGAAAACACCGCCAGGGCAAGCGGTCCGGCGATCCGGCGCCGAGTCGACGACAGTACGCTAGTACGGCAAGACGAGGCAACGCAGCCATGGCGGAATTTTTCATACCCTCGTCAGATGCGTGACGATGCAAGCTGCCACTGGAGTGAGAGGGGCGAAGCGCGCCAGCGTTCCGGCTGACTCGGGTTGGAGCTGAGCTGAATCAAGCAGGCTGTGGAAGCCGCAATTTCCGGACAGTCAAAATGGTCAGCGCCGGCGCGTGGCTTCGGCGGGCGGGACCAGGAAGGCGAGCGCCGTGCTGGTCAGGCAGGCCGCGGCGACGTCAATCATCCAGTCGGCGACGGCGCCACTGCGGTAGGGCAGGAAACTCTGCACCAGCTCGTCGCCGGCGCCCATCAGCGCGATCGCCAGCACCGCCTTGGCGGCGCGCACCGGCCCGCTTCCGCTACTGCCGAGGAACCACAGCATGGACAGGAAGGCATAGGTCAGTCCGTGAAGCACCACGCCCGGCGCGAATTCGCCGACCTCGGCGCGCGCGCCGGGGATCGAACCGGCCACAATCACCCCCGCATACAGCAGCAGGGCCAGCTTGATGCGGGCGGGACGCAGGCGGGGATCGAGCAGCAGCAGCGACAGGACGGCGGGCATGACGGCAGGGCGTTGGGCAAATGCCAACGATATCATGCCGCCCTGCTTGGCGGCCACACCGCTTTCCTGCTCAGATCGTGAGCGCCGGGGCGCCGTCCCGGTAATGGGCGTCGAAACAGCTCTCGCAATCGGGACAGAACAGGTGCGCCATGCGCACGCTGTTCTGTCGCAGCACGAGCTTCAGGTGGGTCTGCTGGCACTTCGGACAGACTTCGCGCACGCTGCCGAAGGTCAGCAGCGTGAGGGACATGCCGGTGTCGCCGGAGCGGTCGATGACGGCGTGGGGGTTGAGTTCGCTCAGAACAAGATTGCCGTCGACGTGGCTGCGGCGGCAGGCGACGCCGGATTCGGGCGGATGCGCAGAGGTCGCATGAAAACTCATAAAACAAGCTCCCGTTATCTGTTGTCGGCATCCCTACGGATGAGGGGAACGCAGGGTGCGAGATTCATCATAGCCAAATCCGGCGCTGCTTCAAGCTGTTCCGCCAGATTTCGTGAGCATGCTGCCAATGCAAAGAGAGGCGCGGAGAAAAAAATGCCCGCCAGGAACTGGCGGGCACAACCCAAGATCGGGCCAAGAGACGTATTCGGTTGGTGTGTTGCACCCTTGGCGCAGCACACCTGCTGCAACCACGCATATCGGTTGCGTGTGTGGCAGGTGAGTCAAAGTATATGGGCTGATTGTGACCACGCTATGACGCGTATCAAGCGTATGTTTGAAACGTCGAACTGATCCAGAGATCCCCGATCTGAACCATATCGCGCAGGACGCGCGGACCAGGGTGTTTTGAACGGGCAAAAAAAAGCCCGCTCGAGGCGGGCTTAAAACTATTTTCTTGGAGGAGAATAGTGGAGACAGGTGCCATTATGTTGCGACGCGATATATATGTCCAATTGCAAATACAGATACCAGACATTGATTTATCGCATATCTAGTGCAACTGTCTCTTTCTCGCAAAACTACGCTTCATCGCGTACCGGCACCGTGTAGTTCAGCGCCATGCGGCCGCCGTCGGCGTACAGGGTCTGACCGGTCATGTAGGACGCATCGTCGCTCGCCAGGAAGGCGGCGATCGACGCGACCTCTTCCGGCTCGCCACAACGGCCGAGCGGCGTACGCGACAGGATGGTGTGGCGTGCCTCGGGGCTGCCGAGCACGGCTTTCTTCGCCAGTTCGGTCAGGATCGTTCCCGGTCCGATCGCATTCACGCGGATGCCGTGCCGGGCCAAGCTGATGGCGCTGACACGCGTCAACTGGTTCACGCCGCCCTTGGAGACGACGTACGGCACCTGGTTGGGAATCGTCAGCTCGGCGTTGACGCTCGACATATTGATGATGCAGCCCTGCTGGCGCTTCACCATCTCGCGGGCGACGGCCTGGCTGCACAGGAACATCGACTTGAGGTTGATGCGCAGGACGCGGTCGAAGTCCTCTTCCTCCAGGTCGAGGAAATCCGCCGCGTGGGTGACGCCGGCATTGTTAATCAGGATGTCGACCTGGCCGAAGGCGGCCAGGGTGGCGGCGACCATCGCGTCGACGTCGGCCTTGATGCCGACGTCGGCCAGCTGGAAGCGGGCGGCCTCGCCGAGGGCGGCAGCGGCGTTCGCGCCTTCCGGGCGGACGTCGACGAGCATGACACGCGCGCCTTCCTGCACCAGGCGCTGGGCGCAGGCCAGGCCGATGCCCTGGCTGGCGCCGGTGACGATCGCGGTCTTGTTGGCTAGTCTCATGGCGGGCTCTCAAAAATGGGAAAGCGGCATTGTAACCAGCCGGGAGCCGAACGAAGCAGCCGGCGCGCCCTACAGCATCAAGGGCCGGTCCGGCAGCTCGTTCGGCCGCGCGCCATTCGCGGGGAAGTGTTCCTGCAGCAGCGCGTTGACGTGCGCGACGGCGGCCAGCGTCGCATCATGGAACTGGCCCTGGCGGAAGCCCTCCGTCATCGTGCGGCACACGGCCTGCCAGGTGGCGCTGTCGATCTTGCGGTCGATGCCGCGGTCGGCGACGATGTCGACCTTGTGCTCGGCCAGGTTGATGTAGATGAGCACGCCGCAATTGTCTTCGGTATCCCACACGCCGTAGTCGGCGAACAGGGCTACGGCGCGCTGGCGGTTGGTGACGCCGTCCCAGGCGTCATCGAAAGACAGGCCTTTCTCGACGATCAGGCGCACCTCGCCGCGGTGGGTCTGCTCGCCGGCCGTGATCGCCTCACCGATCGCGACCAGGGTCGCTTCCGGGAAGGCGCGCCTGGCGTCGGCGCTGCTGCTCGTCAGGTGGCGCCACGCGCGCCCGAATCGTTGTCCGAAACCCATTACCAATCTCCCGAGGCGCCGCCGCCGTCGAAGCTGCCGCCGCCACCCGAAAAACCGCCGCCGCCACTCCATCCACCGCCGCCTCCGCTAAAGCCGCCTCCGCCGCCATGATGCATATTGCCGAGGATATTGCCGATGATGATGCCGGTCGCAACATTGCCCAGGCCACTATTGCTGCCGCGGCCCCAGTGGTTCGGCGACAGCCGGCCGCGGCGCGGACGGAAGATCGAACGCAGCAACATGAAACCGATGACCAGCGCGAAGATGCCGAACAGCGAGAAACCGCCGGCGCCGCTCGACTCCACCTGGCGCTGCGGCGCCCCCTGCTGGGCTGGTGCAGGGAAGCTTTCCTTGTTCAGCAAGGTCGCGATGGCGCCGACACCGGCCACCAGGCCTTCGTAATAATGGTTCTGGCGGAAGTGCGGCGCGATCACATTCTGCAGGATGCGCTTCGATTGCGCATCGGTCAGCACGCCCTGCACGCCGCGTCCGGCCTCGATGCGCAGGCGGCGCAAGGAACTCGGATTATCGCGCGCGACCATCAGCAGCACGCCGTCGTCGATGCCCTTGCGGCCGAGCTTCCAGGCATCGGTCACGCGGATGCTGTACTGCTCGATCGCTTCCGGCTCGGTCGACTTGACCAGCAGCACCGCGATCTGGCTGCCGGTGCGGGTCTCGTAGTCGGCCAGCACCGCCGTCAGGCGTTCGCGCTGGGCGGGGTCGAGCATGCCGGCTTCATCGACGACGCGCCCGCTCAGCGCCGGCACCGGCTTGAGCTGGGCAAAGGCCGGGCTCGCCAGCATCAATGCCAGCATGCAGGCCAGGCAGCCGGTCCACAGTGCGCGCATGCGGCCTTCGATCGCCCCCATGGTCTTACTTGCCGAAGTCGACCGTCGGCGCAGTCGAGATCGCCTTTTCGTTCTCGACCGTGAACGAGGGCTTGGTCTCGTAGCCGAACACCATCGCGGTCAGGTTGTTCGGGAATTTGCGCACGGTGACGTTGTAGTCCTGCACCGCGGCGATATAGCGCTGGCGCGCCACCGTGATACGGTTCTCCGTGCCTTCCAGCTGCGACTGCAGGTCGCGGAAGTTCTCGTTGGCCTTCAGGTCAGGATATTTTTCCGACACGGCCATGAGGCGCGACAGGGCGCCGGACAATTCTCCCTGCACCTGCTGGAACTTGTTGAACGCTTCCGGATTGTTCAGCACTTCCGGCGTGATCTGGAAACTGGTCGCGGCGGCGCGGGCGCGCGTCACCGCTTCGAGCGTTTCGCGTTCGTGCGAAGCGTAGCCCTTGACCGTGTTCACCAGGTTCGGAATCAGGTCGGCCCGGCGCTGGTACTGGTTTACTACTTCGCCCCAGGCCGCCTTGGTCGCCTCGTCCTTGGTCTGGAAGTCGTTGTAGCCGCAACCGGACAGCAGGGAGCCGGCGACCAGGGCCGTGGCAAGCAGGCGGGTCCAGCGGGAGAAGAAGGAGAAGCGGGGGAATGTCATGATCGTTTTATCCATGGCAAGTTGTCGAATGGTCAAAATATACAGTATGTAAAGATATTCCGGCGCATCATCGGCTTGGGTGGGCCCGGATCGGAGGCCGGCGGGTACAATATTGGGTTTGCAACATCAGACCGACAAGAGGCCCCACGTGACTTTCATCGACAAGCTTTCCGCGGCATGGACCCGCAACGACTCGCTCCTCTGCGTGGGGCTCGACCCGGACCTGGCGCGCTTCCCCGCGCACCTGCAGGGCCAGCCGGACGCCATCGTCCAGTTCTGCAAGGCCATCATCGACGCCACCGCCGACCTGGCCTGCGCCTTTAAGCCGCAGATCGCCTACTTCGCCGCGCTCGGCGCCGAAGACCAGCTCGAACAGATCTGCGCCTACCTGCGCAATCACTACCCGCACATCCCGATCGTGCTCGACGCCAAGCGCGGCGACATCGGCGCCACCGCCCACCAGTACGCGCGCGAAGCCTTCGAGCGCTACGGTGCGGATGCCGTGACGGTCAACCCCTACATGGGTTTCGATTCGGTCGAGCCCTACCTGGAGTGGGCGGACCGCGGCGTCATCGTGCTGTGCCGCACCTCGAACGCGGGCGGCTCGGACCTGCAATTCCTCGACGTCGGCGGACGTCCGCTGTACCAGCACGTGGCACAATTGGTCGCCGAGAAGTGGAACCGCAACGGCCAGCTGGCGCTGGTGGTCGGCGCCACCTTCCCGGACGAGATCGCGCAGGTGCGCAAGCTGGTGGGTGACATGCCGCTGCTGATCCCGGGCGTCGGCGCCCAGGGCGGCGATGTCGAGGCGACCGTGAAGGCCGGGCGTTCGGCGGATGGCGCCGGAATGATGATCAATTCCTCGCGGGCGATCCTGTATGCGGCGCCGCAGGACGGCGAGGATTTCGCGGCGGCCGCGCGCCGGGTTGCGCAGGAGACGCGCGATGCGATCAATGTAGCGCGGCGGGGATGAGCGAGCGCTTGCGGCTTGCTTGGGAAATGAGGCTCCGGCCTGCGCCGGAGCGACGCTTCATGCATGGACGGCGTGCTGACTTTTTCTGACACGCGCGATTTTGTACTAAGATTTTCAACCCCTTGTGGAGGCGGCATGCTCGGTATCCTGGCGTTTGCTATCGTTGCAGTTGCCGTGCTCGGCTGGATGCTTTATACCAACGCGCGCGACCGCAAGCTGCTCGAGAAAGAGCTGGAAGAAGTGCTGAAGGATAGTTCCGACGGCGCCTGAGCAGGCAAGCGCCGCCGTCGACAACTGCCGCGCCATCAATACCTGTTCGGCGCAATTCCTTCCGCGTAATCGTACAGCGCCCCGAGGATTTCCTCGGCCCGCTCGTCCGCGCTTTCCGACAGCGTATCGATCTCCATGAACAACTGGTCGACCGTGCGCGCCCCGTATTCGCCCTCGAACAGGCGCGCCGCCCGGTGCGCTTCCCACAGCTGGCGCTCGTCGTCCGACAAGGTCTGCGGGAAGTTGCGCGCGCGGTAGCGGAACAGCAGTTCGGCCAGGCGCTCGTCCTCGAAGGAGGGCCGCATGCCGGCCAGCGCCGTGGGCTTCTCGCTGCGCAGCGATTCCAGCTTGCGCCGGTCGCCGTTGCTGACGAAGCCGCCGTACAGGTCTTCGTCGACGTCTACCCGCGTGGCCCCGGTGGGCTTCTTGAACACCTCGGCCCAGATCGCCGCCATGTCGCGGCTGGAAGCGCCCGACACCGCCAGCGCCGCATGCGCGCGGCCGCGGTCCAGGTCGATGTTCCAGCGCGTCGCCATGCTTGGGTGCAGCGTCTTGAGGTTCCCGACCAGCATCGGCGACTTGTTCAGGTGCACGCTCTTGATCGGCAGGCGCGTCACGCCTTCCGGCAGTTCGCTCGTGCGCGTAAACATGCGCATGCGGATGGTCTCGACGTCGAGTTCGAACAATTCCGACGGATCGTGGCGGCAGTCCCACACCAGGATCTCGTTCTTGTTGGTCGGATGCTGGGCCAGCGGCCAGACCAGGCCCAGGCAGCCGTACTCGACCGGGAACATGCCGGACACGTGCAGGAAGGGCTGGCGCGCCGCCGGATCCAGGTGCAGGCCCATCTCGGCCGCGACGCGGTCCTTGCGGCGCAGCTCGAGGCAGAAGTCGAACAGCTTGGGCTGCTTCTGGCGGATCAGGCGCGCCAGCGCGATGGTCGCGCGCACGTCGGACAGGGCGTCGTGGGCAGACTCGTGCGACAGGCCGTTGGCGGCGGTCAGGTGCTCCAGGCGGAAGCTCGGCTTGCCGTCTTCGCGCGACGGCCATTCGATGCCGTCCGGGCGCAGCGCATAGGTCATGCGCACCACGTCCAATAAATCCCAGCGGCCGCAACCGTTCTGCCACTCGCGCGCATACGGGTCGATCAGGTTGCGCCAGAACAGGAAGCGCGTCACCTCGTCATCGAAACGGATCGTGTTGTAGCCCACGCCGATGGTGTTCGGCTCGCTGAAGGCGGCTTCGATCGTCCGCGCGAATTCGTGCTCGGGCACACCGTGCTCGAGGCAGTGTTGTGGCGTGATGCCGGTGATCAGGCAGGATTGCGGATCGGGCAGGAAGTCCGGCGCCGGCTGGCAGTACAGCATGATCGGCTCGCCGATTTCGTTCAGTTCCGCATCGGTGCGGATGGCCGCGAACTGCGCGGGCCGGTCGCGGCGCGGGGTCGCGCCGAAGGTTTCATAGTCGTGCCAGAGGAAGGTATGCGTGCTCATGTATTCTTATGGTGTCGCCGCATGGGGCGGCGGGCAGGCGCCATGGTGGCACAGATTGAGGGCAACGTCAGCCGTCATGACCTGCCTGGCCACAAACCGGGAGTTCGGCGGCACGAAAACGTATCATTAAAACAAGGCATGCAGACTGTTTTGCTCTGCAAGCCGGCATGAAGAGATCAGTTGCGGAGGTGGCGCATGGGAAGCGAGACGAGTGTGGAGACAGAAGCGGACCGCATCGACGGCGGGCTGCGACGTACCCTGACTGCGCTGGTCGCGATGCTTGCCGCCGTCGCCGTGCTGGTTGCGCTGGCCGTCGGGCGTCAACCGCAATCCGGTGCTCCAACGTCGATGATCCGTATTGCCAACGACACCGGCCTGCCGCTCCGGCAGGTCCGCGTCAACGGCGTTCCGTTCGGAGACTTGCCGGTCGGCGGTATCAGCGGCTATCAGCCGTTGACGAGCGCCTACCGCTACGCCAGCCTGCGCCTGGTGGCGGCTGGCACGAGCTTCGAATCGATCCCTGATGACTATCTTGGAGAGACGCCTTTGGGAAAAGGCCATTTCACGTACCGGATCGCGCGGGAAGAAGTGAGTGGCAAGCCGTATTTCGGCATCCGCGTCCGGGAGCATCAAGCCGAGTGAATCGTCCGCCCCCAGCCCAGACACATGCTCGAGTACTTTGCGGAGTTGACCGATGCGAAAGTCATCGGCAGGTCCGCGAGCAAACACTGAATGCATGGTACAACTAGGGAGTGTAAGCAGATATGGTCGCTTCGTTCGATTCCGAAAGCGTTGTGTTAGTCGACGATTTTCCACAGTCGTCGATCGGTGCACCGTTTCCCGCGGTCATCGCGACCGAAGACAGACTCGCCCTCGTTTTCATCCTGGAAGATAGGGATCTCGAGTGCGATGGGAAAACAGTGCGCGTCGTGGATGTTGCTTCGACTGATGAGCAATGCGTCGTCGTCCATTTTGAACATCCCACTATGCACATTTTTGGCCCACCGAACGATGAGGCGTTCAGTGGCCACCGGCTTGCCAGCAAGGGGCTACGGCCTTATGGCGTATTCGAGGTGATCAATTCCGAATGGATAAGACAACTCGAAATTATGAATTCGGTTCATCCGCAGCACGACCCGGAGCGGTTTTATGAAGGCAAGCGCCACTTCATCTTTTCCTTTCATGACTCCGTATTCGAATGTGTCGCACGAGGATATCGCTACGAATGCATGCCTGGATCGGTCAAGCACCTGCTGACCGTTTGCGCCCAGCATATCGACCCATAAGGCCAAGTCTGTTTGGGCTGACAAAGGGCCGGCTTGACGACATCGAAGCCGCTCAGGCCAGCTACGCAGCCGGCGCCGCTTCCAGCCGCGCAATCGTTGCCATCAGCTCATCCGCCAATATCGGCTTGACCAGGTGCGCCGCGAACCCCGCCTCGCGCGACATGCGGCGATCCTGTTCCTGGCCGTAGCCGCTGACCGCGATCAGCACCGCGTCCGCGCAGCACGGCAGGCGCTTCAGGGCCGGCGCCAGCTCGTGTCCGCTCATGTCGGGCAAGCCGATGTCGAGCAGGATGAAGTCGAAGGTTTCTCGCCCAGCTACCTCCAGCGCGGCCTGCGCCGAATGCACCACCGTCACCCGGTGTCCCGCGGTATCGAGCAGCATGGCGAGCGTGTCTGCGGCGTCGACGTTGTCGTCGACCACCAGGATGCGGCTGGCCTCCGCCATGCCGGTGCCGGCCGCGGCAGCCGGCGTTGCGACCATACCGTGGCCGGCCGCCAGCAGCGGCAGCCGCACGGTGAAACTGCTGCCTTGTCCCGCGCCGCCGCTGTGCGCCTCGACGGCGCCGCCGTGCAGTTCGACCAGCTTTTTCACCAGCGCCAGGCCGAGGCCGAGGCCGCCCTGGGCGCGGTCCGGTGTGCGCTGGGCCTGGGTGAACAGGTCGAACACGACCGGCAGCAGGTCGGGGCCGATGCCGATCCCGTTGTCCTCGACCCGCAGCACCGCCATCTCGCCTTCCTGGCGCAGCGCGACGCGCAGTTCGCCGCCGTCCGGTGTGTACTTGGCTGCATTGTTGAGCAGGTTCGCCGCCACCTGGATCAGGCGGGTGCGGTCGCCGCACACCGGCAGGGGCTGGCCGGCGATGTCCACCGTCAGGCGGTGGCCCCGGGCCTCGATCAGCGGGGTGATCTGCTCGACCGCCTCGCGCAGCACCGCGCCCAGTTCGACGTCGGCCTGCTCGATCGTGGCCAGGCCGCGCGTGACGCGCGAGACGTCGAGCAGGTCGTCGACCAGGTGGGTCATGTGCGCGACCTGGCGCGAGATGACCTCGCTGGTCTGGCGGATCCGCGGCTCGTTCGCGAACAGCACGCGCAGCAACTGGGCGGCGCTGCTGATCGGCGCCAGCGGATTGCGCAGCTCGTGCGCCAGCATCGCCAGGAATTCGTCCTTGCGCCGGTGCTCGCGCTGCAGGTGTTCCTGCTGGCGGTGCAGGCGGTCGAGCATGCCGTTGATCGAGCGCGCCAGGTTGATCGTTTCGCTGCTGCCGGCCAGTTCCGCGCGCTGTTCATCGATGCCTTCCTGGCCGATCCGGCCGGCGAACTGTTCGAGCTTGCGCAGGTCCTGGGTCAGGCCCAGCGAGAAGCGCGAACCGAGCAGGAACACCAGCAGGGCGATCAGCGCGGCGCTGCCGCCGATCAGGCTGTACTGGGTCCAGGGCGTCGCCAGCAGGTGGCCGAGTTCGGACGCGTCGACCCGCAGGCTCAAGCCCAGGTGCGCGAACAGCGGCGGCACCCTGACCGGGACTTCGGTGCCGGGGCTGTGCGCACGTGCCGCCATCTGTCCTTGCCAGCCCAGGGCGGATGCGGTCCCGGGACGCAGGTCCTGCATCCTGACCTTGTACAGCAGCGCGCCCTCCGGGGTATTGGTGCGCGAATAGCGCAGCAGGCTGACGCCGACCAGTTCGGCCTGCGGGCCCTGGCGGAAGATGGCCGCGCTTTCCTTGCCTTCGTCGAGGCGCGCGCGCAGCCAGGCCAGCTGCGCCGGATCGAAGCGCTCGGAGCCGTTGCCGGCGATGGGTTTGCCTTCGAAATCGGTGAACAGGACCTGGACCGGAATGCCGTTGATCTGGCGCAGGCCGTTGATGAAGGGCGCCAGATAGGTTTCCCGGCCCGCGCTGTCGACCAGGGCGGTGGCCAGGATCGGGCTGCCCGCCACCTCGTCCATGCGCGAGGCCAGGGTCGCGAGGGTGTCGCCCACGGTGCGCGCCTGGAAGGCGGCTTCGCGCCCCTCCAGCAGCGCGACCGCGGCATTGTGCTGGCGATTCACCAGCCAGAACGAGGCCGCCGCCACCAGCAGCACGGCGGCCGCGGCCAGCACGGCCGAGGCGAAGGCGAAGCGCTGCGTCAGGCTTCGGGTCGCGAAGGTGGGCCACGCCATCATGTCAGTCGCCGGTCGGCACCAGCACGCCGTCGGGCCGGTAGCGCGCCATCAGGAGTTCGCGCGGGCCCAGGGCTTCGTGGCGGTTCGGAGCGAACGGCGGCGCGTAGTGCTTGACCAGGCCCTGGTGCGCGCGCACTTTCTCCAGCGCGTCGCGCACCGCCTTGCGGTCGGTGCTGCCGGCCAGGTCGATGGCTTTCGCCAGGATGTGCATCAGGTCGTAGGCATGGGCCACACCGACCGGTCCCTGAATGTCCTCGATCTTGCGCACCGGCGAGATCGCGGCGGCGCTCTGCATGAAGCGCGCCAGCGGCTTCTTGTCGGCCTTGAAGAAGGAGAAGGTCTGGATCACCGAGAAGTCGACCTTGTTCAGCGCCGGCCCGGCCTGGCGCACGAATTCGCCGCCGGTCACGCCCCAGTGGCTCAGGATCGGCAGGTGTTCGCGTTTCGGCAAGGCCGCCACTTCGCGCACCAGCACCGCCGCTTCGTCGTCGTTGGCGACCAGCACGATGGCCTGGGCGCCGGCGCTGCGCAGCGCCTGGTAGCGCGCGACCAGGGTCTGGTCGCGCCAGTTGTACCAGGCGGTCTGGACGATGGTGATGTCCTTGTTCGCCGCGACAAATTTCTCGGCGGCGGCCAGGTTGCTGCGGCCCCAGGAAGTGTTGGTCAGCAGCAGGCCGACCTTGTTCAGGCCGCGCTTGCGCGCCGTCTGCAGGAGCCTGGGCATGGCCAGGCTGTCGCGCAGGGACAGGCGGTAGACGTAGTTCGGCTGCATGTCGTTGTCGATGATCGCGTCGGCCGAGGACCACGGCGCCATGAACAGGGTGCGGGTCGCGCGCAGGGTCGGCAGTTCCTCGATGATCACCGGACTGAAGCGGCCGCCGAAGACGGCGACCAGGTCGGGCATGCGCGCGAATTCCTCGATGTTGCGGATGCCGCGCGCGGGAATCGACCGATGGTCGCGGGTGACCAGTTCGACCGGACGGCCTTTGAGCACGCCGCCGGCGCGGTTGATCTCGTGGATCGCCGCCCGCATCCCCAGTTCGACCGCCTGGGCCGAGGTGCTGTTGTCCAGGCCGAACTCGGCGTCGAGGCCGACGCGCACCGGCGCCGGCCCGGCCAGCGCGCCCGTGCAGACGGTCGACAAGGCAAGTAGCAGGGCGGTAAACGCGCGGTTCAGACAGGAGGGAAAGGAGAGCGGCATAGGTGTTGGACAAAACGCAATCCACCATTGTAAACCGCGCTGTGCGAAGAGAGTCCGCGCACGCGCTCGAAGGCAAGCATTTATTGCCTCAAAACAACAGATTTAGACGCTGACCCGGTCACGCCCCGCCTGCTTGGCGCGGTACAGCGCGGCATCGGCCGCCGCCATCAGGGCGTGCTCATCGTCGCCCGCCGCCAGGGTCGCCACGCCGAAGGAGCCGGTGACGTGCGGCAGCGGCAGCCGCATGTCGGGGAACACCATGGCCGTGCGCAGGCGTTCGGCCAGGCGCTCGGCCACCATCTCGGCCAGGCCGAGCGGCGTGTCCGGCAACACCGCCATCAATTCCTCGCCGCCATAGCGCACGGCAAAGTCCGACGGTCGCAACGAATCGCGGATCACGCCGGCCGCGCTCGACAGGGCGGCGTCGCCGGCGATGTGGCCGTGGGTGTCGTTGAAGCGCTTGAAGTGGTCGAGGTCGACCATGACGATCGACAGCGGGCTGCCGTCCTGGCGCGCGCGCATGGCCAGTTTGGGCAGCATCTCGTTGAGCCAGGCGCGGTTGTACAGGCCGGTCAGGCCGTCGTTCAGCGACAATTGCCGGTAGAACTCGCCCAGCTTCTGGCGCCGCTTCAACTGGGCGTTGGCGGCGCGCACCCGGAACGACAGCAGGCGCAGCAGGTTGCGCGCCAACCCGTTCGAGCGGTCGATCAATTGCCACACCAGCTCGGGTTCGATCACCAGCAGTTCGCAGTCCTCGAGCGCCGTCATGGCGGCCAGGTTGACCGCGTCGTCCAGCACCGCCTGCTCGCCCACGCTTTCGCCGGGCAGCACGCGGGTGGTGCCGGAATCGTCGACACTGTGCGCATCCGGCGCCACTTCGAGCGAACCCGACAGCACGATGTAGAGACGCGCGCGCAAGCCATCCTCGACGCGGGCGCCGGCCGCCACCTTGATCACCGCGCAAGGGGCGAGCGCCGCCACGACGCCCGGGTCGTCGGCATCGCGGAACAGCTGGAGGTCGCGCACGGCGTAGCGGGAGGCGCCGAAGGTGCTGATTTGGTCCAAGGAAAGTCTCTGGCGGAAAGCGTCGTTACGTCATGGCATGATAACCGATTGGAACTGCTGAGCGTGACTGGCGTTCCATAAACAACAGTGGTCCAATAGCGGCCATGACGACTTCCTCCCCCTTGGCCGACGCGCTCGGCCACCCCCACCCCCAGGCACCGGACGCCCGCATCGTGTCCCTGGTGCCATCGATTACCGAATTTCTGTGCGACCTCGGCCTGGCCGGCCAACTGGCCGGCCGCACCGGCTTTTGCATCCACCCGCGCGCGCTGGTCGAGAAAATTCCGAAGATCGGCGGCACCAAGGACGTGAACATCGAGAAGATCCGCCGCCTGGCGCCGACCCACCTGGTGGTGAACATCGACGAGAACGAGAAGCCGACGGTGGACAGGCTGGCGGAGTTCGTGCCGAACATCGTCGTCACGCATCCGGTGACGCCGCGCGACAACCTCGGCCTGGCGCGCCTGATGGGCGCTGTCTTCGGACGGGAGCGGGAAGCGGAGCGCTGGTGCGACGCGTTCGAGGCGGAGTATGCGGCCCTGCGCGCGTTGCCCAAGACGGCGAAGCGGACGGTGCTCTACTGCATCTGGCAGGATCCGTGGATGAGCGTGTCGCGCGACACGTATATCGCCGCGATGCTGGGCGAGCTCGGCTGGGAAGTGCCGCTGCTGGGCGAGGCGCGCTATCCCTCTTTTGCCTGGTCGGATGCGCTGGTGGCGCAGCTGGATGCGGTGCTGCTGTCGACCGAGCCGTATCGCTTCACGGAAGCGCATGCGGACGCGCTCGAGAAGCAGCTCGGCATTCCGGTGTTCCTGGTCGATGGGGAAATGATGTCGTGGTATGGCAGCCGCGCGCTGGCGGGGCTGCGCTACCTGCGCGAAGTCAGGGCGATGGTCGACGGCGTGGCCGGATGACACATGCACGCCCAGGGGCGTGCATGACCGTCACGGGCCGATCAGGAATCGGTCAGGTGCTTGTCCGACAGCGGATCGTCGACGGCCGGGGTCGCATGCTTGTTCTTGTCTTGCAGGCGGCCGATGGCGCTGTCGAGGGCGCGGGCGAGCTTGCCGCCGGCATTCTTGATCGACTGGCGCAGGTCGTCGGAGTGGTCGTGGATGACGATCGGCTGGTAGCCGCGCACGCGGGCTTCCATCATGACGGAATTGCCGCCATCGGCGTGCTTTTCCTTGTTCTCATTGCTCAGATGCACTTCGACACTGGTGATGTGATCGCCGAAACGGTCGATCGAGCCGCGCACGACGGATTCCACGTGCTCGTCCAGGCCTTGATGGTTTTGAATGGTGCGGTCGGTATTCACATTGATTTGCATATTCATTCTCCTGTAATCATGACGTCTTCATGGTACATGCGAGTCCAATTTGGCCGCGTCCTGTTGTGGCAGGTGGGGCCGGTCGCGCAAGTTGCAAGGCCGACCACACTGTTTTGTCGCTGGGAGCGCCCAGGACGCCGACGGGCTGGCGCGATGGCAGGGTGGTCCTCGACCGTCGGCACGCTCAGGCTGCGGCGCTCGACTTCTGCGCCTGCTCTTTTTCGTGATGCGGGAAGCGGTCCATGCGCGACAGCACCGGGAACAGCGCCGCCCAGATGCCGGTGACGGCCAGCGTGGCCGCGCCGCCCAGCAGGATGGCGCGCGTCAGGCCGAGCCAGCCGGCGGTGACGCCGGATTCGAATTCGCCCAGCTCATTGGACGCCCCGATGAACACCGAGTTGACCGCGCTGACGCGGCCGCGGATATCGTCCGGGGTCTCGTACTGCACCAGCAGGTGGCGGATGTAGACGCTGACCATGTCGCCCACGCCCAGCAGGAACAGGGCGCCGAGGGCCACCGGGAAGCTGCTGGTGAGTCCCATCGTCAGCGTGCACAGGCCGAACACGGCGACGCCGCCGAACATCCACAGGCCGACCCGGCGCGTGATCGGGAAGAAGGCGAGCAGGATCGAGCACAGCGCCGCGCCGGCGCCGGGCGCGGTGCGCAGCAGGCCCAGCGCCTGCGGCCCGGCGTGCAGCACATCGTGGGCATAGGCCGGGAGCAGGGCGGTGGCGCCGCCGAACAGCACCGCGAACAGGTCGAGCGAGATCGCGCCCAGCACGATCGGGCGCGACCACACGAAGCGCAGGCCCTCGAGCAGCGAGGACCAGCTGACCGGCCCTTGCGAGCGGGCCTGCTGGGTGGCGCGGGTGCCCGACATGCACAGCACCGCGACGACCAGCAGGCTGGCGGCCACCATGTGCACGGTCATCGGGCCGAAGGTGTACAGCAGGCCGCCGATGATCGGGCCGGCGATCACGGCCACGTGGAAGGTCGAGGAGCCCAGCGCCACGGCCTGGCTGAAGTCGCGGTCCGGCACCAGGTTCTTCAGCACCGCCTGCGAGGCCGGCATCATGAAGGCGCGCGCGGAACCGAACAGCACCAGGATCGCGAACACCGGCCACACGACGCGGCTTCCGCTGGCCGTGAAACCCACCAGCAGCAGGCTGCACAGCAGCTGGGTCGCCATGCACAGCAGGACGATGTTGCGGCGGTTGTGGCGGTCGGCCACGTGGCCGGCCCACAGGATCAGGACCAGGAAGGGCGCGAACTGGGCCAGGCCGATCAGGCCGAGGTCGAACAGGCTGCCGGTGATCTGGTAGACCTGCCAGCCGATGGCGACGCTCTGCATCTGCACCGCGAGGGTGGCGAGGAAGCGGGCGGACAGGTAGAAGGCGAGGTTACGGTTGCGCAGGACGGCCAGGCCGCTGGAAGAGGGCAGCAAAGACATGTAGGGCTTTCGGGGACGATGCTCGGGAACCTCAGCATTGTGCCCGATTTTCGTACGGTGGGCGGAGGACCGCCCACCGTACGACGGCGGCCCCGTTACGGTTGCGCGAGATCGGCTTCGGTGGTGAACGCGTCGGCGAAGAACTCCTCTTCCGGCAGCGCGCACTGCGCCACGTAGTCGGCGCGCGCCGAGTCCACCATGACCGGCGCGCCGCAAGCATACACCTGCCAGCCCGACAGATCCGGAATGTCCTGCATCACCGCCGCATGCACGTAGCCGGACCGCCCCTGCCATCCGTCCTCGGGCAGCGCATCCGACACCACCGGCACGTAGCGGAAGTCCGGCAGCGTGGTCTCCCAGGCGCGGCACAGTTCGTCCATGTACAGGTCCTGCGGCCGGCGTCCGCCCCAGTAGAGGCGCACGGGACGCGTCGACTTCAGGTGCATCAGGTGCTCGACCAGCGCCTTGACGGGCGCGAAGCCGGTGCCGGAGGCCAGCAGCACGATCGGCTTTTCCGACTCCTCGCGCAGGAAGAAGGTGCCGAGCGGGCCTTCGAAGCGCAAGATGTCGCGCTCCTTCATGGCGCCGAATACGTGGTCGGTGAACAGGCCGCCCGGCAGGTGGCGGATGTGCAGTTCGAGCGGGCCGGAATACGAGGGCGCGCAGGCGATGCTGTAGGCGCGGCGCTTGCCGTCCTTGAGCAGGAATTCGATGTACTGGCCGGCGCGGTAGGCCAGCGCCTCGTTGGCCGGCAGCTGCAGGGTGACGATGGCGACGTCCGGCGCGGCGCGCCTGATGGCGTTGACGCGGGTCGGCATCTTGCGCACCGGGTACTCCGAGCTGCCGCCCACTTCGCGCGCCTCGATCACCAGGTCCTGCTGCGGCACGGCGCAGCAGAACAGCGACATGCCCTGCGTCTTCTCGATGTCGCTGAGGGCGCGCGCCTGGTGCGGCTTGTGGGTCAGTTCGCCCTCGAGCACCTTGCCTTTGCAGGAGCCGCAGGCGCCGTTCTTGCAGCCGTAGGGCAGGCCGATGCCGGCGCGGATGGCGGCGGAGAGGACGGTTTCGTCATCCTCGCAGGTGAACTGGTGGCCGCTGGGCTGGACGGTGATCTGGAAAGTCATGTGCTGTCGTGACGTCAAAAAGTTATTGGTAAAACAAGGCGGCATTCTACACCGCCCCTGCAAAGGCCGTGGGACGGCTGGCTGTGCTAGAGTGGCGCGCTCCGCCCCGTCCATCTGCCTTCTTGCCATGATCCAGCGTCCCGCCTTTCACCGTCCGCGCCTGCTCGTCGTCGGCTGCGGCGACGTCGGCATGCGCGTGCTGCCGCTGCTCGCCGACCGCTTCCGCATCTTCGCGCTCACCAGCCAGCCCGAACGGCGCGCGGAACTGCGCGCCGCCGGCGCGGTGCCGGTGGTCGCCGACCTCGACCGTCCCGACACCTTGACACGCCTGCGCGGCCTGGCCGATGCGGTGCTGCACCTGGCCCCGCCCCAGCCGGAAGGCGCGCTCGACCGCCGCACCCGCCACCTGGTGGCGGCGCTGGGCGGCGTGAAACGCATGGTCTACGTCAGCACCAGCGGCGTGTACGGCGACTGCGGCGGCGCGCAGGTAAGGGAATCGCGCCCGGTAGCGCCGCGCAATGCGCGCGCGGTGCGCCGGGTCGATGCGGAACGCGTGCTGCGTGCCTGGGCGCTGGCGAGCGGAACCCGGCTGGCGATCCTGCGCGTGCCCGGCATCTATGCGCAGGACCGCCTGCCGCGCAAGCGCCTGGAGCAGGGCACGCCGGCCCTGCGCGCCGAAGACGACGTCTACACCAACCACATCCACGCCGACGACCTGGCGCGCATCGTCGCGCTGGCGCTGTTCCGCGGGCGCCCGGGGCGGGTGGTGCACGCGGTGGACGGCACGCGCCTGAAGATGGCCGACTATTTCGACGCGGTGGCCGACGCCCTCGGCCTGGAGCGCCCGCCGCGCCTGCCGCGCGCGGAGCTGCAGGCGGTGGTGTCGCCGGCGCTGCTTTCCTTCATGTCCGAGTCGCGCGTGCTGGACGACACGCGCTTGAGGCGCGAGCTGCGGGTGCGGTTGCGCTATCCGGACGTGGCGGCGCTGCTGGCGCGGATGCGGTCCGCTCCCGTACAATCCGGCACCCCCAAGGAGCCCACATGACTTATGAAGAATACCTCGACGAAGTGACCACCCTGATCGTCGAAAAATACGGCGTCAAGGATGCCGCCGCCATCAAGATCGTCGTCGACGCGCAGGACAAGGAATATTTCGTCGCCCACGACGACAAGCCCGAGATGCGCACCCTCGACCGCGCCCATGCCGATGCGCGCACCTTGTACCAGGCCAGCGGCATCGGCAAGGCCGCCGCCAGGAAAAAGTAAATCCCCCGCTCTTCCTGCCGCCTCCGGCCCGCGCCGGAGGCCATCGCACGTCCATACATCAAAAATCAGGTGGTCTTGTGCAAAAATTAATCATTATGTGTATCATTTCGTCCCTGACGAAAAATGCCATATAAACCATGCCGTCAGAGCATGGGGTGCTAATTTTTCGCGATAGATCACGGAAAGTGACAAATTATTAAACCATCCTGAAAGAATGACATGCCCAT
This sequence comes from Massilia phyllostachyos, assembly GCF_021044825.1. Taxonomy (GTDB): domain Bacteria; phylum Pseudomonadota; class Gammaproteobacteria; order Burkholderiales; family Burkholderiaceae_D; genus Telluria; species Telluria phyllostachyos. Next base: position 397,050 of record NZ_JAJNOC010000004.1, read on the forward strand.
CCGCAGACTGCCCGAAGGCGCAGAGTACGACCCGAACCGGGTCCTCGACGCCATCATCGCCAAACTCCGCCTGAAGAACGACGCCGCCCTGTCGCGCGTGCTCGAGGTGGCCCCGCCCGTGATCAGCAAGATCCGCCACAACACGCTGCCGATCGGCGCCACGCTGCTGCTGCGCATGCATGAAGAGAGCGAATTCAGCATCGGCGAGTTGCGCGCGCTGATGGTCAAGCCGGTGGAGGAATTGGCGTTCTGATGGACGACGGCCGGGGGACGCGCAATGCGTTCCGCCGGCCGTCGGGGGCAGCTCAGTCAGGCTGCCAGCGCCGTTTTTCCTGGCGAGGAGCAAAACGCATACGCGGCGTTGGCGGATTCGCGCGGTTTCGAAGGCGAGGAGCAGAACGCGTACGCTGCGTTGGCGGCTTCACGCGGTGTCGAGGGCGACGAGCAGAACGCATGCGCGGCGCTGGCGCTCTGGCGCGGCGTGCCCGGCGAGGAGCAGAACGCGTAGTCCGCCGCGTTGGCGGCCTTGCGCGGCGCACCCGGCGACGAGCAGAACGCGAAGTCCCTTGCGTTGGCGGCCTGGCGCGGCGTGCCCGGCGACGAGCAGAACGCGGTGTCCGCGACCTCGGCGGTCTTGCGCGGCGCGCCCGGCGAGGAGCAGAACGCGGCGCCGGCGCCGGCCGCCTTGCGCGGGGTCCCGGGCGACGAGCAGAATGCCTGGGCCGAGCCGGCGGCTTCGCGCGGGGTGCCCGGCGAGGAGCAGAATGCGTAGTCGTTCATCGCGGGACCGGCGCCGAATTCCGCTTCATAGATCGCGCGCATGCGCTCCCCGCCAGCGGCATGGTCGTCGTCGCCCGCATCGGCGCCGATGCCGACGTAGGGATAGTGGTGCAGGAAGTAGCCGAACACGGCCTCGCAATCGCGGGCGTACTTCATCGTATCGAGGATGTGGTAGTGCCAGAAGGTGTCGACGTCGACGGTCGGCGAGGCCTCGGCATCCGGATACTTCTTCATCAGGAACAGGAAGCGGCGGTATTCCGTTTCGACAGCATCGGCCCGCGCCGCGGACCAGCCTTCGCCGGATTCCACGTGCATCAGTTTCATCTTGATCTGGCCAAGATCGAGGGCAGCGATGGCATCGCTTGCTGCGCTTGCCGCGTTGGCTGCGTTGGCTGCGGTTGCTTGGAATGCGGTTGCGAGTGCGTTCGTCGACATGATGTTCACCTTTTGTTGTAGACCTGCGAGTTGAGGTATTTCCTTTTTATCCCTAGTGTTTGAAGCGGTACTTTTCCAATCCCTCCCATACGGACGTGCTGCGTTAAGTGGAGGCCAGGAACGATGTCTTGACCGGAAGCATTGATAAAAATTGTCCTGCTTACGGTCAGTCGGAATGTTGACTTCAATCAACCAAGAAAGTGCTGTGTAGAAACGCCACAACATGGCCGTTTGCTCCCTTCAGGAATGGGCGATCGCCGGCATTGCCGGGTTCTCGTCCCGCTCACGGAAGGCGGGCGCGCCGGGCAGTTCCGGGCTGACGGGCACGGTGACGACGATGGTGGTGCCGGTCTCCGGTCCGCTGCTGATCGAGAAGGTGCCGCCGAGGATGGTGACCCTTTCCTCGATGCCCACCAGGCCGAAGGAACCGTTGCGGTTGCGGCTGTCCGGCGGGAGGCCGACGCCGTTGTCGCGGATCGTCATGGTCAGCACGTCGGCGTGAATGTGCAGGTCGATCCGCACCCGGCTGGCGCGCGCATGGCGCGCCACGTTGTTGAGCGATTCCTGCAGGATGCGGAACAGGGCGGTGGCGCAGTGGTCGTCGAGCTGGTGCTCGGTCTCGTCCTCGACCAGTTCGCAATCGATTCCGGTGCGGCGCGCGAAGTCGGCGACCTGCCAGTCGACCGCCGCGTTCAGGCCGAGGTCGAGCACGTTCGGACGCAGGTCGTTGATGATCTGGCGCACGCTGCGGATGGTGAGGTCGATCTGGCGCACCGTCTCTCGCGCGCGCTCGTGCAGGCGGCCGTGGCGGTCGCGGGTGCGGTTGGCGAGGATCTCGGCCTCGATCTTCAGGGCCAGCAGGTTCTGCGCTAGCTCGTCGTGGATCTCGCGCGCGATGCGCTTGCGCTCGCCCTCCTTGATCTGCTCCGCATGCGCGGCCAGCTGGCGCAGTTTTTCGTTGGTGGCCTGCAGCTTGGCCTGGCCGGCGCGCACTTCGGTCGTCATGTCTTCGGCCATGCGCAGGGCGGAGCGGCGCGACGACGCCAGGATCTGGTACAGGGCGTAGAGCAGGGCGGTGACGATGATGCCGGCGAGCGCCGCCAGCCAGGGCGAGGCGAAATCGTAGCGGCTGTACAGCGCCGACCTGTCGATGCTGAAATCGGCGCGCCAGTGACGCCGGTTGTATTCGATCGGCAGGCTGGCATGCAGCAGGCTGTCGTCATGCGACACCGGCGGCCGCGCGCGCGTGGTCGCATGGCTGTCGTACAGGATCCCGCCGCGCTGGCGCTCGCCGGGCACGCCGTCGAGGTCGGTCAGGATCAGGCGCACGCCCTCGGCCGGGAACTGCTCGAGGACGCCGTTGACCATCCGGTTGACGCCGAAGCCGATCCCGACCGAACCGATGTAGGCGGCGCGGCGCTGGGCCACGGTATCGATCGGCATGGCGCTGCGGTAGACCGGCAGGCGCATGGCGAGCACGTTCTGGATCGGGCCGGGCTGGATCCTGACGCGAAAGCCCGAGGCGGCGATGGTGTTGTTGTCGCGCGAGTCCGCCGCGATGCCGCGGATATAGTCGCGCTCTTCCAGGTCGAGGCCGAGCTTGTCGAGCGTCTGCGGAATCGCGGGCTCCATGTACACGATGATGGTGTAGCTGTCGCGTTCCGGCACGGGCCGCAGCCGCTTGGCCGGCTCGGGCATGCCGTAGGCGCGCAGGCGGCGGCGCACGTCGGCGTCGATCGCCGCCAGGCCTTGCGGCCCGACGCTGCGCGCGTAATTCATCGCCTCGATGCCGGGGAAGTTGCGCGGCGTGTCGAGCTGTTCGACGTAGTGGCGGAAGTCGTCGGCGCCGGCTTCCGGGTTGGCGTGGAGCAGCCCGGCCATCCCGCGCAGCACGTCGGTATAGCTCTTGATGCGGGCCTCGATCGCATACTGGGCGGCGCGCGCCATGCCGCGGAAACGCGACTGGGCGTCGGTGTCGATCGCGCGCGCGGTCGCCACGTACATCGCGGCGCCGACCGCTACCGACAAGGCGGAACCGAGCAACAGGGTGAAGGGATATTTGACTAGCTGTGCGGGAACGGCCATGGGCGGCTACCTCACTTACGGATAATGATGTATCGCAAACCGCGTATCGTAAATACGACAAACATACATTACGTTAGCTGGATTACTCAACAAAATACCTGGCTGTTTTACCAGGTTTACCATTCACGCCACGTAATTTTCCCTTGGAAACCTTTCAAAAGCACTAATAAAAACAGGCCCGCCCCCAGTGTGCGACTGGGCGCGGGCCTGTAGGAGTTCGCGCGGCGCCGTCTCTACCTTAGGCGCCATTGCGAATGAAGTGAATCGGCGCTTATTTGCCCCAGCTGTCCTTCAGCGTGGTCACGCGGTTGAACACCGGCTTGCCCGGTTGCGAATCCACGCGGTCGGCCACGAAGTAGCCGTGACGCTCGAACTGGAAGCGCTGGTCGGCGACAGCGTCCTTCATGCCCGGTTCCAGGTAGGCGGTGACGGTTTCCAGCGCGTTCGGATTCAGCGCGGCCTTGAAGTCCTTGCCGCCGGCGTCCGGCTGCGGTTCCGTGAACAGGCGGTCGTACAGGCGCACTTCGGCTTCGAGCGCGGTAGCCGCGCTGACCCAGGTGATATTGCCCTTGACCTTGTAGTTGTCGGCGCCCGGCGTGCCCGATTTCGAATCCTCGAAGTACTTCACGTGCACGGCGGTCACGTTACCGTTTTCGTCCTTGTCGAAGCCGGTGCACTCGACCACGAAGCCGTACTTCAGGCGCACGCGCGCGCCCGGCTGGTCGCCGACGGGCGGAGTGAAGCGGTGGTAGCCCTTGGTCGGGGTTTCCATGAAGTCTTCCTGCTCGATCCACAATTCGCGCGTGAACGGGAAGGTGCGCATGCCCATCTCCGGATGGTGCGGGTGGACGGGCGACGAGCACTCGACGGATTCGCCTTCCGGGAAGTTGTCGACGATGAGCTTCAGCGGACGCAGCACGGCGATCGCGCGCGGCGCCTTGGGGTCCAGGTCGTCGCGCAGCGCGCCTTCCAGCGTGCTCATGTCGATCCAGCCGTCGGCCTTCGAGACGCCGATGCGCTCGCAGAACAGCTGGATCGATTCCGGCGTATAGCCGCGGCGGCGCAGGCCGACGATGGTCGGCATGCGCGGGTCGTCCCAACCCGTCACCACGCCCGTGTCCACCAGCTCGCGCAATTTACGCTTTGACGTCACCACATAGGTCAGGTTCAGGCGCGCCATCTCGTACTGGCGCGGCACCGGACGCGGGAAGAAGCCGCCGTCGGCCAGGGTCTCGACCAGCCAGTCGTACATCGGGCGGTGGTCCTGGAATTCCAGCGTGCAGATCGAATGGGTGATGTTTTCCAGCGCATCCGAGATCGGGTGCGTGTAGTCGTACATCGGGTAGATGCACCAGTCGTCGCCGGTGCGGTGGTGGTGCGCATGGCGGATGCGGTACAGGGCCGGATCGCGGTTGGTCATGTTGGGCGAGGACATCGCGTCCTCGCTCATCTTCGCGCGCAGGATGTGTTCGCCGTCCTTGTACTTGCCGGCCTTCATGTCGCGGAACAGCTGCAGCGACTCCTCGACCGGGCGGTTGCGGAAGGGCGAGTTGGTGCCCGGCGTGCCGAAGTTGCCGCGGTTCTTCGCCATTTCTTCCGGCGTCTGGCTGTCCACATAGGCCTTGCCTTCGCGAATCAGGTACTCGGCCATCTCGTACAGCTTGTCGAAATAGTCGCTGGCGTAGTGCAGGTACTCGCCGTCGCCCTGTTCCCAGGTGAAGCCGAGCCACTTCACGGAATCCATGATGGTGTCGACGTATTCCTGGTCTTCCTTCTCCGGATTGGTGTCGTCGAAGCGCAGGTGGCAGCGGCCCTTATAGTCGCGCGCCAGGCCGAAGTTCAGGCAGATCGACTTGGCGTGGCCGACGTGCAGGTAGCCGTTCGGCTCCGGCGGGAAGCGGGTGATGACGGGCGGCATCCCTTCGCGCGCATGGGTGCCCGCCGCCAGGTCTTGCTCGATGATGGCGCGCAGGAAGTTGGACGACGGTGCATGTGCCGTCGCCGGCTTGTTCTTTTCAATACTCATGGAAACAGTTTGAGATGGTTGTGGCGGACATTCTACCGTAACGCAGCACGACGCTCCCCTCTATGTGGCGGAACGCACGGTCGGAAGCAGGCGACGATTACATACTTGGGGCAATCCGGTCAATACGCAAGGCTCATCATGAAAACCCTCGCCACCCATCCCGAGCTGGTGCGCGCCTGGCTGCTGGCCCTGGCCGGCATGCCCATGCCCAAGCTGCCGGCGCCGCAGGAAGCGCGTCCGAACGTTGCGCCGCCGGTGCAGCCATATCGGCGCTGAAACCCGCCGCGGGGTGCTGCTCGCCACCTTGCCGCTTTATAGTGGATAATCTCGCCTTTGCCCTTTTTGCGGCCCTGCCGGGAGAATTCCAAGTGGAAAATTTATACGCGATCCTGGGCGTCGCGCCGAACGCGAGCGACGACGAGATCAAGAAGGTCTACCGCTCGCTCGCGATGCGCTACCACCCGGACCGCAACCAGGCGCCGGGCGCCGACGCGCGCTTCAAGGCCGTCGCCAAGGCCTACGAGGTGCTGTCGGACCCGGTCAAGCGGGCCGAGTACAACCAGAGCGTCAACCACCGCATCGTGCTCGATGCCGAGGCCGAGGCCTTCGAGCTGTGGCGCTCGCTGTTCGCGCTGAACGGCGTGAACCTCCAGAACTGAACCAGGAAACCCAATGAAAAACGTACATCCCGAATTCTCCTTCCAGTCGCGCGAACTGGAAGGGCAGATCGAGGGCACGCTCGGCGACCCGCCCAACAAGAAAAACTACGACATGATGGTCAATGCCCTGGTGTCCGAATACGCCAGCGGTTCCGGCATCGACGACGTCAACCTGATGGCCTTCGCCCTGGTCGACTGCATCAAGTTCAAAGACCCGAAAGGCCTGCTGCGCGAGGCCGCCGACTACGAAGGCGACGACCCCACGCGCGTGTTCGCCATGGCCGAATGCAGCAGCGACGAAGGCGCCGCCATGTACGAATCGATGACGGCGAACCACCCGGAACTGGCGCGCCAGGCCATCATCACCGCCTTCCTGTACAAGAACCAGGGCCGCTGGGACGACGAGGACCGTTCGCTCGACCGCCTGGCCGAAGGCGACGAGGGTGACGACGACGATATGGAAGACACGGCCGCCACCGACGACTTCACCCAGCTGTTCGATGCCGATGGAGAGCGCGAATGAGCGACGACAACAAAGCCAACCTGCCCGCGCTGAGGCAGCAGGTCAGCGAACTGGTGCTGGCCGGCTCGCTCGAGCACGCCGAAGAGGCGTTCTCGCAGGCGGCCGACGAGCATGGCGATTACGCGGTGGTCGAGGTGCTGGCGACCCTGCCGCCGCAGGTCACGGCGCTGCACCTGTCCGGCTTCGACGGCGCCAAGACCTCGCTCGCGACCATGCTGGTGCCGCCCAAGGCCTGGGCCGACAGCCTGGCCTACATCGCCGCGACCTGGCCCGACAACATGATCGAGGACGACCCCGAGCGCATCGCCGAGAACCTGTTCAACCACGTGCACGGCATCGTCTACGCGTCTGACGACGAAGACCGCCGCCACGAACTGCTGCAGGAAGCGTCCGCCACCGACCACGGCGCCACCGTGTTCGCGATCCTGTGGTCGCTGGCCCCGCGCGAGATCCTGGAACTGGCCGGCGAGATCCTCTCCAAGGGCCGCTACGTGACCGCCCAGACCAGCGGCGACAGCGACATCGCGCCGCTCGCCGTCGACCTGGCCAAGGCGACCGAGGACGGCTGGGAACGTTCGCTGCTCGAGCTGTTCCCGGACTTCCGCCACAGCGCCGAGATGGCCGACGTCGAGCTGCCGGACGATCCGGACGAGGAATCGGACTTCATGCAGCGTTCCACCCGCGAACTGCTGTACCGCCTGCGCAAGCAGGTGCCGTCGGTGCGCAGCATGCCGCGCCGCGGCAGCCGCCGCAGCATGGGCACGGACATCTTCTCGTGAGCGGAGGCCAGGGAACCATGCTGCCCGCCATCGTCATCGAGAAGCCGCCGCTCCTGGTGCGCGCCATCAAGCTGATGGCGGAAGAGGCCACGCCGGACGAAGCCGCGATGCTGGCCGACGAACTGGCCGGCATCACCGCCATGGTGGCCGAGAAGTTCACCAACGACCGCACCGCCGAAGGCATCCAGCGCGCCCAGCTGCTCACCGTCGGCGGCGTGTCGCTGGGGCTCGAGCACTTGCTGGACACCGAGGATGATCTCGACGCGCTCGACATCCTGATCGAGGAGGGCGCGGAACTGGTGTTCCAGCAGGGCTTCCGCCTGGTGAAGGATCTGTCGGCGATGCCCGAGGACAGCCTGGTCGGCGAATACGACGTCGACCCGATCTATTCGCAGCGGCGCCTGAAGGAACTGTTCATCGACCTGTGCACGGCCGACCCGGGCGAATCCTGGTCCGGCTACGAGCGCTACCTCGGACAGCTCAAGCAGCGCCAGGGCGTGCAGGCCATCGTGCGCGCGGCCCAGTGGCTGCGCCGCCACCACTACGAAGGGCCGGTGCAGGACCCGGACCTGAACGCCGAGGGCGTGATCGCGCTGGCGATCATCTTCGCGGTCGAAGGCGGCGGACGCATCACGGCGCGCACCGGGCAGAAGGAGTTCGAGCGCCTGGTGAAATCGGTGCGCAAGAACGATCCGGACTTCGAGGCCGGCTGGGCCGCCCTGATGGCGCAAGTGCCGAGCGCGCACCAGGCGGTGATCGCGGAGCGCATCGCCACCTACCGCGAGCACTGCACGGTCCTGCAGAGCATCAAGACCAAAGCGACCATGAAGCAGCTCTTCACCGAGCTGGAAAACTACGCCGGATCGGAGCTCGATCCGGACCTGCCTTGATGGATCGTTCGTGAGCCAGGGGCGCGGGCCGATCGCGGCGGGCAGCACGGAATACCGCCGCATCAACCGCGCCATGGCCTTCGGCGGCTTTTCCGTCTTCGCGCTGCTCTACTGCGTCCAGCCGCTGATGCCGCTGCTGGCGCAGGATTTTCGCCTCACTCCCGCCCAATCGAGCCTGGCCCTGTCGGTGTCCACCGCGGCGCTGGCGGTGGCGCTGCTGGCCTCCGGCAGCGTGGCAGAGCGCATCGGGCGCAAGCAGCTGATGGTCGCGTCGATGACGGGCGGCGCGCTGCTCACGCTCATCTCCGCCTTCACCTTCGACTACACCCAGCTGGTGGCCGTGCGCGCGCTGCTCGGCCTGGTGCTGGGCGGCTTGCCGGCGGTGGCCATGGCTTACCTGAGCGACGAGGTCGAAGGCGCGTCGCTGGGCCACGCCATGGGCATGTACATCAGCGGCTCGGCCTTCGGCGGCATGAGCGGGCGCGTGCTGTCCTCGGTGATCAGCGACTTCGTCTCGTGGCGCGTCGCGGTCGGTCTGTTGGGGGCGGCGGGGCTGTATGCGGCGTGGGAGTTCTCGCGCAGCCTGCCGGCCTCGCGCCATGCGGGCGCGCCGCGCGCCAAGGGGCCGGGCTTCGTCGACGGTCTGCGCCGGCATCTGTCGGACGCAGGGCTGCCCTGGCTGTTCGTGCTGCCCTTCCTGCTGATGGGCTGCTTCGTCAGCCTGTACAACTACATCAGCTACCGCATGCTGGGGGCGCCCTTCCACCTGAGCCAGAGCGCGGTGGGCGCGGTGTCGCTGCTTTACCTGCTCGGCATGTTCAGCTCGATGTGGGCGGGCAAGCTGGCCGACCGGCTGGGACGGCGCAACGTGCTGTGGCTGTTCATGTGCGTGATGATCGCGGGGCTGCTGGTCACGCTGGTCGAATCGGTGCTTGCGATCGTGCTGGGCGTCGGCCTGGCCACCTTCGGCTTCTTCGCCGCGCACTCGGTGGCCAGCAGCTGGGTCGGCCGGCGCGCGAAGGCGCCGCAGGCGCTGGCCTCGGGCATCTACCTGTTCTGCTACTACCTGGGCTCGAGCGTGGTGGGGTGGTTGACCGGCTACCTGTGGGAGCATTGGGGCTGGCCGGGCGTGGTGGCGCTGCTGGCGGCGCTGCTCGGCGTGGGGCTCGCGATCGCGCTGCGGCTGCGGCATTTGCGGCCGGCCGCGGCGCCACCCGCCCAAGTACTCGACTAGAAATAAATGTGAATTTTGGCAAACAGAACCGGATGCGGTGCAAGGCGGCGAGTGCGCCGCAGTGCGAGCACTGCAAGCAGGAGCCAACGCAGCAACGCGCCGGTTATGGCAGCCAAAAACACATTTATTTCGTGGCGAGTACTTAGCGCTATTTCAGCTCGCGCACGCGCACCAGCAGGCGCAGGACCGAGTAGGGCATGATCAGGAAGTAGGCCGACAGGATCACGCCCAGCGCGATCAGGGAAGGTGTCGACAGCTGCTGCGCGAGTTGCTGCTTGTTGGACGTGACGATCATGATGAAGAGCGGCAGCGAGGTGCAGACCAGCACCGACAGCAACTGCTTGAACTTGCGGGCTTTCGAGGCGTTGTCGGTGAACAGCTCCGGCGCGCGGCCATCGACCGCCTTCGTGGCCCAGTACTGCCAGCCGACCGTGGTCGCGGCCAGGGTCCAGCCGGCGTCCTGCATCAGCTGGCGGTAGGACGCGTCCTCGTTCGCCTGCGAGAAGTCGACGCGGTAGACGATATCGGCCGGCGCGCCGCGGCGGAAGGTCCACCTGCAGAAGGGGTCGACGTCCGCCAGGTGCAGGCCCTGCCGCGCCATCGAGCGCAGCCAGGCTTCCTGTTCCTCGTCCTGGTGGGCAAAGAAAAACTTGAACTTCCTGATCGTCCCGCTCACGCCGCTTCTCCCTGTTTGCTATGTGTAAGTGCGAACTGTCCGTTGCGCACCATGGTTTCCAGGCGCCGCACCTGTTCGGCCAGCACCAGCCGTCCCTTGCCTGTGAGGCCATAGATCTTGCGCCGCTCGACCTCGCTGACCTTCTCGATCAGGCCCTGTTTTTCCAGGGCCGAGAAGGCGCCGTACAGCGTGCCCGGCCCGACGACCACCTGGCCTTCGCTCATCGCCTCGACCTTCTGCATCAGCGCGTAGCCGTGCAGGGGTTCCTGAAGGGCGGCGAGGACGTAATAGGTCGCTTCCGATAGCGGCAGGTATTTCGTGTAGTTGATGTCCAAACCGGCTTCCTGTTTTATAGCGTCGTTCGGTATATCGAGTAACGATATAGTAGCAGGGTGCCTTGCGATGTCAACGAATTATCGAGACCGGCTGCAAGTTATGCGGAATGCGTAATTTCAGCGGCGGTCACAGCGGCGCATCCGATCTGCGGGACAATGCGCGACCTCCACGTTTTTCGCTTCGCCTTCATGCTGCGCCCACCGCTCATCGCCTTCTGTTTCGCCACGCTGCCCACCTACGCCCAGACGAGTTCCACCCCACCCGCCAACACGACCGGCGCGCAGCCGATGCAGCAGGTCGAGGTCAAGGCCGGCGCCTACGATGCGCGCCGCGACGACACCGCCAGCAAGATCGTCGTCACCAGCGAAGAGATCAAGCGCTATGGCGACACTTCGGTGCTCGACGTCTTCAAGCGCCTGCCTGGGATCACGGTCAGCGGCGCGGCGGGCCGGGGCGGCGGCGAGGTCCGGATGCGCGGCCTGGGCAGCGGCTACACGCAGATCCTGATCAACGGCGAGCGTGCGCCGAACGGCTTCTCGATCGACCAGCTTTCGCCCGACGTCATCGAGCGCATCGAGGTGCTGCGCGCCGCCAGCGCCGAGTTCTCGACCCAGTCGATCGCCGGCACCATCAACATCGTCCTCAAGAAGACGGTGCGCAATGCACAGCGCGAGTTCAAGCTCGGTTTCGGGAAAAGCCGCGACGCCAGCAACCCGAACGCCAGCCTGCAGCTGTCCGACCGGGTGGACGGCATGTCGTATTCGATCGGCGCCAACGCCACAGTGTTCGACTTCGACCGCGGCTCGCCGGTCGAGGAAAGCCTGGTCGCGCCGGACGGGCGCGTGGCGATGCTGCGCCGGACCGACGCGCGCGACCGCGGCACGCCCTACAGCCTGAGTCTCGCGCCGCGCCTGAACTGGACGCTGGAGCAGGGCGACACGATCACCTGGCAGTCGCTCGTGAACGCCAACCGCAACAGCTACGACGGCTACGCGGTGACCGGCACGCTGCTCGGCCAGGCGCCGCAATACGACGTGCGCGACACGTCGAGCCGCGGCAGCAATGCGCTGCTGCGCTCCGACCTGAACTGGGTCCACGACATGGCGGGAGGCGCGAAACTCGACGTCAAGCTGGGCGTGAACGGCATGCGCAACCGCGGCACCTGGCGCGAGCACGACGACAGCCTGGGCGCGCGCGGCCGCGACGCCGTGGTGCTGAGCCGGACCTCGGAGCGCGGCCTGTCCTCGACCGGCAAATATTCGACGCCCTGGCGCAAGGACCATGCGCTGTCGATGGGCTGGGATGGCGGCACGCTGCTGCGCAAGGATGCGCGCATCGAGGACGAGGCATTCCCGCGCAGCGGCCGCACCGTGCACAGCGACGAGCGCTACGAGGCGCGCGTGCAGCGCCTGGCCCTGTTCGCGCAGGACGAGTGGAACGTCACGTCGCGCTGGTCGATGTACGCGGGCCTGCGCTGGGAGGGACTCGAGACGCGCAGCGAAGGCAATACCTTCGAAGCCACCACCAACCGCAGCACGGTCTGGAGCCCACTGGCGCAGACCCTGTACAAGCTGCCGGACAGCCGCGACCAGCTGCGCCTGGCCCTGACCCGCACCTACAAGGCGCCGTCCGCCAACAGCCTGGTGCCGCGCCGCTTCACCACCCCCAACAACAGCCAGACCGACCCGGACTTCCGCGGCAATCCGGACCTCAAGCCGGAACTGGCGACCGGCATCGACGCCTCGTACGAACATTACTGGGCCGAGAAGGCGCTGCTGAGCGCGAGCGTGTCGGTGCGCCGCATCGGCGACTACACACGCCAGGGACTGGTGTTCGAGAACGGCCGCTGGATCCAGACGCCGGTTAACGACGGGCGCGCGGACACCCGCAGCCTGGAGCTGGAAGCGAAGTTCCCCTTGTCGGCGGTGGCGCACGACGTGCCGGACCTCGATCTGCGCGCCAGCGTCTCGCGCAACTGGTCGCGCGTGGAAGCGGTGCCGGGTCCGGACAACCGCCTGGACCAGCAGACGCCGTTCTCCGGCACGCTGGGCCTCGATTACCGCGCGCCTGGCGGCAAGCTCAGTGCCGGCGCCAGCTTCGCCTTCCGCAGCGGCGGACCGGTGCGCATCAACGTCGAACAGTGGGCCTGCCAGAGCGCGCGCCGCGACCTCGACCTGTACGCGCTGTGGAAGGTCGATCCCCGGTACCAGGTCCGCTTCGCGCTCTCGAACCTGCTGGGACAGGACTTCCTCAGCGACGCGCGCTACGTCGATGCAAGTGGCGTCCTGCGCCGCAGCAGCGCCTTCCCTGGCAGCGCGATGGCGCGCCTGACGCTGGAGGCGCGGTACTGAATTTTCTGCTGCGTCACGTGGGACGCGTGCTCAAGAGCCGGTCCCGCCGTCGAGGTAATAGCTGAAGCTGCGCATGCGTTGCTGCGCCGGATCGTATTCGGCATCGAACACGCAGCGCCAGCCGTCGCGCACGTCCAGGAAGGTCTCCGACAGGTAGGCGGTATCGGCATGTCCGAACGCGCAGTAGCCGTAGAGCCGGACGATGCGCTGGCCGTCGACGGTCTCGCCGCGGAACTGGATCGCCTGGTCCGGCCGTGGCGGATCGAAGTCCGGGTTCCCCGCCAGGCGCACCTTGAGCAGGCCTGCGATGCGCTGCAAGGTCGTCAGCGGGACTTGCCAGGTCCCTCCGCGCACCTCGTACCAGGTCGGCATCGGGCTGACGGCTTGCGGCGGCTTCGGCACCGGGCGCTCGTGGATCCAGCCTGGCGGGAAGCCCCCGGCGTCCTGGGCGTGGACCGGGGCGCTCGCCACGCCGGCGCAGGCAATCAGCAGGGGCAGGATGCGAAACGGCACGGCGCGGTTCTCCAGGATAGGATGGGTTGGGTGAAGCCCAGCATACCGGATTATGCGGGTGCGAGGGCCGGTGCGGGCAAACAGCCCAGGCCCGCCAGGGTACGCTCGACCGCTTCATCGAGCGGCGTGCGCGGCTCGATGCCCAGTTCCGCGACGAGGCGCGCGTTGTCGAGCCGCAGCGGCTCGCGCCACAGGTAGCGCATCTCGAGCAGTTCGCGCATGGTGGTGTGGAAGGGCGCCAGCAGGGGCGCCACCCACCACGGGAAGCCCTTGATGCGGGCCTCGATCCCATGGCGCGCCGCCACCCGCTGCACGGCGCGCGCCAGTCCCTCGCCGTCTTCGTCCCAGTAGCCTTCGAAGTGGTAGCGCGCGAACGGTGCGAGCGTGGCGCGGCGGTGGATCAGCGCCACCATGGTGGCGGCGAGGTCGGGCAGGTAGGCCCAGCTGTGGCCGACGCCGGCGCGGCCCGGGTTGGCGATGCTGGACGGCGCCTGTCCAGGTTTGACCAGGCCCTGGGCGAACCAGCTGTTGCCGGCTTGCGGCCCGAAGAAGTCGCCGGCGCGCACGATCAGCACCCGGCCGCCGCGCGCGGCGTGGGCCGCGAGTGCTTCTTCCATCTCGACCCGCAGCGCGCCCTTGCGCGTCAGCGGGCGCTGGGGCGCATCCTCGCCCACGGCCGGAAAGGCGTCGGGACCGTAGTTGTAGACGGTGCCGGGCAGGACCACCAGCACGCCGTTCTTCTGCGCCGCCGCGATCGTGTTGCGCAACATCGGCACCACCTGCTGGGCCCAGTTGCGGTAGCCGGGCGGGTTCACGGCGTGGACGATCACCGCGCAGCCCTGCGCGGCGCGGGCCACGTCGGCGCCGGCCAGCGCGTCGCCCTGCAGCCATTCGATGCCGTCGGCCTGCGCCGGCGGGCGGCGCGACAGCGCGCGCACCCGCCAGCCGGCCTGCAGCAGCTGGCGCGCCACCTCGCCGCCGATGCCGCCGCTCGCGCCCAGTACCAGTGCCAGTTCCTGTTTCATGCTTGCCTCCTTCGTTGACGATGGAGCCATGTTGCGGCATGCTGGGGTTAAATGGAATTGCATACCATATACCAGCATCCATGCAAAAATGTATAGGAGGGGAGGGTGGCGTCGAACATCGAATGGGAGCTGTATCGCTCTTTCCTGGGCGTGATGCGAGAAGGGTCGCTGAGCGGCGCGGCGCGTGCGCTGGGCGTGGCGCAGCCCACGGTCGGACGTCACGTCGCGGCGCTGGAAAGCGCGCTTGGCCTGGCGCTGTTCACGCGCTCGCAGACCGGGCTGCTGCCGACCGAGGCCGCGCGCGCCCTGCAGCCGCATGCGCAGGCGATGGAGAGCATGGCGGCGAGCCTCGAGCGCACGGCGGCCAGCTACGGCGACGGCGTGCGCGGCATCGTGCGCGTGACGGCCAGCGAAGTGATCGGCATCGAGGTGCTGCCGCCGGTGCTGGCCGGCCTGCGCGCACGCTACCCGGACCTCGCCGTCGAACTGGTGCTGTCGAACCAGGTGCAGGACCTGCTGCAGCGCGAAGCCGACGTCGCGGTGCGCATGGCGCGGCCCGTGCAGGCGCAGCTGGTGGCGCGCCGGGTCGGCGCCGTGGTGCTCGGCCTGCACGCGCATTCGGATTATCTGGCGCGGCGCGGCACGCCCGCCGACATGGACGCGCTGGCGCGGCACGACCTGATCGGCTACGACCGCCCGACGCCCTATGCGCGCGAGGCCTTGAAGCGCTGGCCGCAGCTGGGCGGGCGCATGGCCTTCGCCACCGACAGCGACGTCGCCCAGCTGGCGCTGATCCGCGCGGGCGCCGGCATCGGCATCTGCCAGGTCGCGCTGGCGCGCCGCATGCCGGGCCTGGTGCGGGTGCTGCCGGAAGGCTTCGGTCCCGGTCTCGACACCTGGGTCACGATGCATGAAGACTTGCGCGACAGCCCGCGCTGCCGGGTGGTGTTCGACGCGCTGGTGGAGGCATTGGAAGAGCATGTAAAGGCCGGCGTGTCCTAGTATTGCACCGGCGCGGCCGTGGGCTTACACTCGACCTGCAAGCAGTGCCCCGAGAACGAAGAAGGGAGTCGCCCGCATGTCGAAACTGGAGACGCCGCAGCCGGCGCAGCCCCCGCTCGAAGAACTGATTCATTCCGCCGTCGACCTGGCCCGCGTCTGCATGCGCATGGACGTGGCCTTCGTCAGCGAATTCAAGGACGGCCGGCGGGTGTTTCGCCACGTCGTCGCCCCGGACGGAGAGGCGCCCGTCAAGCCCGGCGACTCCGACCGGCTCGATGAAAGCTACTGCCAGCACGTGGTCGACGGCACCATTCCCGCCATCGTCGACGACAGCCACGTCTACCCGGTCCTCAAGCGCCTGCCCGCCACCGAGGCGATGCGGATCCGCGCCTACCTGGGCGTGCCGATGTGGCTGTCGGACGGCTCGGTGTACGGCACCTTCTGCTGCTACAGCCGCATGCCCAGCTTCACGCTGACCGATGCGGACGTGCAGGCGATGACGCGCTTCGCGGAGCTGATCGCGCGCCTGCTGGAAAACCGCGTGCTCGCCGAACGCGCCATCGCCTCGAGCCGCGAACGCCTCGGCAGCGTGATCGACGGACGCCTGCTGGGCATCGTCTACCAGCCGATCGTCGACCTGGCCGACGGCAGCCTGCTCGGGGTCGAGGCGCTGGCGCGCTTTCCGACCGAGCCCGAACGCGGCCCCGACCTGTGGTTCGAGGAAGCGCACCGGGTCGCGCGCGGCGCCGAGCTGGAACTGCTGGCGATCGAACTGGCCGGCGCGCGCCTGGCCATGCTGCCGCCGCACGCCTACCTGGCGCTGAACGTGTCGCCCGCCACCATCCTGTGCGGCAGCCTGGCCGCACGCCTGGCCGGCGTTCCCTTGGCGCGGGTGGTGCTGGAGATCACGGAACACGCGCCGATCGGAGAATACGCGGCGCTGGCGGACGCGCTGGCGCCGCTGCGCGCGGCCGGCCTGCGCCTGGCGATCGACGACGCCGGCTCTGGCTACGCGAGTTTCCGCCACATCCTGCAGCTGCAGCCCGACATCATCAAGCTCGATCGCAGCCTGATCCGGGACATCGACAGCGACGCCGGCCGGCGCGCGCTGGCGGCGGCGCTGACCGGCTTCGCCAAGGCGACCGCTTGCCGCGTGGTGGCGGAAGGGATCGAGACGCCCGCCGAACTGGCGACCTTGCGCGCGCTCGGCGTCGATGCCGGCCAGGGCTGGCTGCTGGGGCGTCCCGCCGCCATCGGCTGACCCTCTTACCGCGCCGCGTTGCGCTTGACGACGGCGCCGGCCTGGATCACCACCGCTGGCGCCTCCAGCAGGCGCACGTCGGCCAGCGGGTCGCCCTGGATCGCCACCAGGTCGGCCACGCGGCCCGCTTCGACCACGCCGACGTCCTGGCGCCCGAGCGCCTCGGCGGCGTTGACGGTGGCGGCCTGGATCGCCTGCAGCGGCGTCATCCCGTATTTCACCATCAGCGCGAACTGGCGCGCGTTGTCGCCGTGCGGGTAGATGCCGGCGTCGGTGCCGAACACCATCTTCACGCCGGCCGCATGCGCCTTCCTGAAATTCCGGCGCTGGATTTCGGTGACTTCGCGGTCCTTGCGCAGGTTGTCCTCCAACACGCCGTTCTTCTTGCCTTCAAGCTCGGTGTAACTGCCGTTGTAGATGTCCATCGACAGCCAGGCGCCGTGCTTCTTGGCCAGCAGGATGCCTTCGTCGTCGATCAGGCTCGCATGCTCGATGGTCGCCACGCCGGCGCGGATCGCATCCTTGATGCCGGCCGCGCCGTGGGCATGGGCCGCCACCTTCAGTCCCCACTGGGCCGCTTCCTCGACCGCGGCGCGCAGCTCGGCGTAGTTCATCTGCTGCTGCCCCGGCTCGGTATTGCGCGAGAAGACGCCGCCGGTGGCGCACACCTTGATCACCTGCGCGCCGTACTTGCGCAGCGCGCGCACCGACTTGCGCACCTCGTCGGGGCCGTCGGCGTTGTAGGGGTTCTTCTCTTCCATCGAGGGCGGGAAGTAGGTGCTGTCGCAATGGCCGCCGGTGGCGCCGAAGGACCAGGCGGCCGGGATGATGCGCGGCCCGCGCACCTTGCCGGCGGCGATCGCCTGGCCCAGGCCGACGTCGTTCCAGTCCGAGGCGCCGACGTTGCGCACGGTGGTGAAGCCGGCGTCCAGCGTGCGGCCCGCGTGCACGACGGCGAGCGCGGACCAGAAGCGGTCGTTGTATTCGAGGTAGCTGTAGCCGCCGTAGGTCGGGTCGGCATCGAGGTGCACATGCATGTCGATCAGGCCCGGAAGCAGCGTCATGCCGGGCAGGTCGATGCGGGTGCTTGTGTCGCCGGCCTGCTGGGTGGTGGCATCGGGCTTGATGCTGACGACCTTGCCGTCGCGGACCAGGATCTCGGGACGCGCGACCATGCGGCCGCTGCGCACGTCGAGCAGGCGCTCGGCGGTGATGATGACGTCGGCGGCCTGGGCGCTGCCGCAGGCGAATGCGATGGCGGCCGCCAGGAGGCGTGCTCCTTTCATGGTATCCCCTTGCTGTTTATTTTTTGCAACTTTATACAGCGTTCGGGCGGGCGCGTCCATACTCGGCCGACCCGCGCTTGTCCCTCGCACCGCAGGAAAGCGGCACTTGATATCGTTGGCAGGAAGACTAAAGTGGATGGTTCCAGCGGAGTCGCCGCGTTACTTTCAGGAGGTCATCATGTTGCAAGCCGCCGAAATCCAGCAACGTTTCAGCCAGATCCAGCAGACCATCAACCAGGCCGAGGAAGTCACCCGCAACGACCAGGGTGCGCCCAGCGAGATTCGCGATTGCATCCAGAAGATCGCCCACGAAATGCCGCAAGCCCAGCGCGTGATGCAGTCGAACGACCAGTCGCGCATGGTCGAGTGCATCGATCGATTGGAAGAGATGGGTGATGAAGCAAAACGGATGTGCCGCAGCCAGCAGCCGTCGCCGCAGGTGGCGTCGGTGGTGACGCGGGTGCATGATGTGCTGTCGGACTTGAAGCACCAGTTGCATTGAACCGTCACGCGGGCGGGTCGCCCCGTCCGCGTTACAAAATCCCCTTGGCGCGAAGGGCGGCGATGTCGGAGTCGCTGCGGCCGAGCACATCGCGCAGCACTTCATCGGTATGCTGGCCGAGCAAGGGCGGCGCCTTGTCGCTGGTCGCCGGCGTCGCCGACATCCGGATCGGATTGCGCACCAGCTTGACCTTGCCCGCACTCGGATGCGGCAGCTCGATCGCCACCTCGCGCGCCTGCACCTGCTCGTTGGCGAACACCTCGCCGATATCGTTGATCGGCCCGCACGGCACCCCGACCGACTCCAGCAGCGCGATCCATTCGTCGCGCGGCTTCTGCTTGACCATCTCCGCCAGCAGCGGCACCAGCACGTCGCGGTTCTTCACGCGCAGCGGATTCGTGGCGAAGCGCGGGTCGCTTCCAAGTTCTACGCGGCCGCCGGCTTCGACGAACTTCTGGTACTGCCCATCGTTCCCGGTCGCGACGATGATGTGCCCATCCGCGCAGGCAAAGGTCTGGTAAGGCACGATATTCGCATGCGCATTGCCCCAGCGCTTGGGCGGCTTGCCGCTGTTGAGGTAGTTGCTACCCATGTTCGCGAGCATCGCCACTTGCGTATCGAGCAGCGCCATGTCGATGTGCTGGCCCTTGCCGCTGCGGTCGCGGTGCGTGAGCGCCGCCAGCACGGCGACGGTCGCGTACATGCCGGTCATCAGGTCGGTCAGCGCCACGCCGGCCTTTTGCGGCCCGCCGCCGGGCAGGTCGTCGCGTTCGCCGGTCACCGACATCAGGCCGCCCATGCCCTGGATCAGGAAGTCGTAGCCGGCGCGGTGCGCGTACGGCCCATCCTGGCCGAAACCGGTGATCGAGCAATACACCAGGTCCGGCTTGATCGCCTTCAGGCTGTCGTAATCGAGACCGTAGCGCTTCAGGTGCCCGACCTTGAAGTTTTCCAGCACCACGTCGCAGTGCTTCACCAGTTCGCGCAGCAAGGCCTGGCCTTCGCCGCTGGCGATATCGACCGTCACCGAGCGCTTGCCGCGGTTGGCGGACAGGTAGTAGGCCGCTTCGCTGGTGTCGTTCCCTTGCTCATCCTTCGCGTACGGCGGCCCCCAGGCGCGGGTGTCGTCGCCGTTGCCGGGCCGTTCGATCTTGATCACGTCGGCGCCGAGGTCGGCCAGGTTCTGCGAGCACCAGGGGCCGGCGAGCACGCGCGAGAGGTCGAGCACGCGGATGTGGCCGAGCGCCGTCGGCAGGGGAGAAGCGTTGGTCGTCATGCCGGCGATTATAGCTGTCCGCGCGCGATGGTCCGCACCGAACGCGTGCCTGGCTTGAGCGCTGCGTCGATCAGGTCGAGCGCGCGCTGCGGCTGGGCGTCGCCGCACATGAAGATGTCGGCCGCCGCGAAGCCGTGTTCGGGCCAGGTGTGGATCGAGATGTGCGACTCGGCCAGCAGCAGCACGCCGGTCACGCCCATCCCTGGCCCGAAGGTGTGGAAGTGGCCGTGCAGGATGCGCGCGCCGGCCGCCACCGCCGCCGTGCGCAGCAGCGCGTCGATCGCGTCGGCATCGACCAGCAGGGCGGCGTCGATGCCGGCCAGGTCGGCCAGCAGGTGGATGCCGGCGGGGCGGTGCGCCATGCTCACTTGTGGCCGCCGCCCGAGTAGCCGCCGCTGCCGCCGCCGTAGCTGTGGCTGCGCCAGCTGTTGCCGCCGCCGGTGCGGGCGCTGGAGGCCATGCTGACCCAGCACACGATGGTGGTCACCAGCGTGACGACGATGGCGTAGAAGAGAAAGTGTCGGTTCATTTCCTGGAAGGGAAGAGCAGCGCCGGCAGGAACAGGGCGAGTATGCCGAGCACCATCCAGAACGTCGTTCCGAAGAAGTTGAAGATGAGCGGGATGAAGTTCAGGCCCAGGATCCAGAGCAGGGCGCGCCAGGCGATGTCGCTCTGGCTCAGCGGCCCCTTCGCCGCCGCCCTGGCTTGCGCAGGTGCGGCCAGCTTGAACCAGGTGCGCACCTGGTCGTCGGCCACCGGGGAGGAGCGCGACCAGCTCAGCTCTTCATCCGTATATTCGGCGGCCAGGCCGTTCTGGCCATGTTCGTATTCGGCCACCTGGACCATGTCGCCGGCCTGCACCCGCCAGTTGAAGGCGCCCGCCACGTGCACCACGCGCGCCGGGTACACCCAGGTGCGCTCCCACGATACGTTGTCCACCTGGACCGTCTGCATGGAAGGCAGCGGCGGCGTCGGCCAATCGTCCAGCACCTGCGAGCGCGACCAACCCTCGTCGGTCTCCACCAGCCAGATGAAGGGTCCCGCGGTCGAGTACAGCAGGTATTCGTTCCAGGCCTCGCCCTCGTCGTCTTCGCGCCGCATGGCGCCCAGCACGCGGTATTCCAGGCCGCCGATCTTCGCGGTCGCGCCCAGCTCCAGGGTATAGCTCACGCGCGCGTTGCGCTCGCCCTTGAGCAGCACCTCGACCTTGGGCGAGGCGGCGTCCAGCGGCGTCGCGCAGTTCGGGCACACGCAGCTGGTGGCCAGGCCCGGCACGTAGCGGATCGACGAGCCGCACGCCGGGCATTGCAGCACGTCGACCCGGCCGCGGTACTTGCCGGCGCCGGCCTTGATCGCCTGGTCGTCGCGCAGCAGCTGGCATTTCATTCCCTCCAGCGTGACGGCGGCGCCGGCGTAGAGCAGGGGAGGCGTGCCGTCGGAATAGTCGAGCGTGGCGAAGCTCGGCCCGCGCCGGAAGTCGGCCACGCGCGCTTCCCAGCCCGGCCCGACCTTGAAGGGCAGCTCGCCCTGGCCGCCGGTGCACTTCGCCACGCGCTTGTCGGAAGCGACATACGGGCCGAAGCCGATGTCGTACTGCCTGGTCACCTCGATATCGTCGAACGTGGGCAGGTTCGCGGCCGCATCGCGCCTGGTGGTCATCGTGTACTGGCCGGAAGCATCGCCCAGCCAGCCGTCCGCGCCGTCGTCGAACAGCACGTACCACTCGTTCCACATGCCGGCCTCGAAGCGCAGCTGGATGCGGCCGACCACGGTGAAGCCGCGCCCGCCGTGCATGCCCGCGGTGCCGACCTGGATGCGCGAATAGTCCTCCAGCACCTCGGACATCTTGCCGAGGTCACGGACCGCGTCCGCCTCCTTGACCACGGTCGCACGGCAGTACTCGCACACCGCCATCACGGAGGCGTGCGAGCGGAAGGCGACCGGCGCGCCGCAGGAAGGACAGGAAACGTTCTGCATCAGCCGATCAGTTTTTTCAGGAGCTCGGCCTTGGTGCTGTCGTAGTCGGTCTGCGAGATCAGGCCCTTGTCGAGCAGGCCTTTCAGTTTCGCCAGGCGGTCCTCGATCGATTCGGCGCCAGCCGGCACGGCAGCCGGCTGCGGCGGCGCGAACGCCCCCTGCATGCCCTGGGCCATGGCCTGGCCGATCGCGATGCCCGCGCCGGCGCCGGCGCCGATGCCGGCGATGCCGCCTTCGTTCTGGGCGGCCAGCGGGATGCTGCTCGCGACCTGGAACTGGGTGAAGCCGCCGATCTTGTCGGCGCCCAGGCTGGCCTTCATGCCGGCCGAGATGCGTTCGTCCAGCGCCGACTGCAGTTCTTCCGGCAGGCTGACGCTGGCGACGTTGAATTCATCCAGGCCGATGCCGTAGCGGGCAAAGGCGGCCACCAGGTCGCCGCGGATCTGCTGCGCCATCAGGGTCTGGTTGGCGGCCATGTCGAGGAAGGCGATTTTTGACGCGCCCAGCGAATTGGCCATGGTGGCCAGCATCAGGCCGCGCAGCTGGTCCTCGACCTCGTCGCGCGTATAGGCGGCGCGGGTGCCGCTGATCTCGGTGAAGAACAGGCGCGGGTCGGCGATGCGGTAAGAATACATGCCGAAGGCGCGCACGCGGATCATGTCGAAGTCCTTGTCGCGGATCGTCACCGGCTGCGGCGTGCCCCATTTGCGGCCGGTCTGCACGCGCGTGGAGAAGAAGTACACGTCCGACTTGAAGGGCGAGGCGAACAGCTTGTCCCAGTTCTTCAGGTTGGTCAGCACCGGCAGGGTGGAAGTGGTCAGGCGGTGGGTGCCCGGTCCGAACACGTCGGCGATGCGGCCTTCGTCCACGAACACCGCGACCTGCGACTCGCGCACCACCAGCGTCGCGCCGTTCTGGATTTCGAAGTCCTCCATCGGATGGCGCCAGGCCAGCACGCCTTCGCCTTCCTCGTTCCACTGCAGGACGTCGAGAAACTGCTTCTTGATGAATGAGCCGATAGACATGATGGTTCCTTTATGCGTGCGGAATAACTTCTGGTATCAGGAGATGCTGCCTGCGTTGACCAGGCCGATCGACAGCGAGATGGAGCCGAGCAGGATGCCGAAGCCGATGTTGTTGTGTTCGATCTGGTCCTTGGACATGCGCAGCAGGCGGGTGGCGACCACGAACACCAGCACCTGGATCAGCATGGCCAGCGCGGCCCAGCCGGCGAATTCATAGTAGTCGTCGGTGTGCATCAGCGCCGAGGCGATCGTCACCGAGAAGCCGAGCAGGGTGCCGCCCAGCGAGGCCGCGGCGGCGCAGTTCCCCTGGCGGATCAGCAGGATTTCGTCGTAGGGCGTGACCCGCGTGTACACCACAAAAAATGCCAGGACCAGCGCGATCGCCGTCGCAAGATGCAGCACATAGTTTAGGATGGCGGGCACAAGTCTCTCCAGAAAAGTAAGAAATCGCAGCAGCGATCTTAAGACATAAGTTGTTCGATGACCAAAAAAATTCTCATACTGTCGGTATTCGTCGTCGCCTCCTGCGGCCTGGCCTATGAACTCATCGCCGGCGCCCTGTCCAGCTACCTGCTGGGCGATTCGGTTCTCCAGTTCTCCACCATCATCGGCTGCTACCTGTTCGCGATGGGCGTCGGCGCCCACTTCTCGAAATACGTGCGCGACGAGGACGTGCTGTCGCGCTTCATCGACATCGAACTCGCGGTCGGCCTGATCGGCGGCCTGTCCGCCGCGGTGCTGTTCATGACCTTCACCTGGATGGGCGCGCCGTTCCGCACGGTGCTGTACGTGACGGTCTTCATGATCGGCGCCATGGTCGGCATGGAGGTGCCGCTCGTGATGCGCGCGCTGAACGAGCGCCGCACCGAATTCGCCGAGATCGTCAGCCGCGTGCTCACCTTCGACTACCTCGGCGCGCTGGCCGTGTCGCTGCTGTTCCCGCTGGTACTGGCGCCGCACCTGGGCCTGGTGCGCACCGGCTTCCTGTTCGGGATGCTCAATGTCGGCGTGGCGCTATGGACCCTGTACGTGTTCCGCGCCGAATTGAGCGACCTGACCGCCAAGGCGATCCGCGCCGGCCTGGTGCTGTTCACGCTGGTGCTGGGTTTCGGCTTTTCGGACAAGATGGTGGAGTGGGGCGAGCACGGCCTGTTCGGCGACGAGGTCGTGTACTCGACCACCACGCCCTACCAGCGCCTGGTGATCACGCGCTGGAAGGACGACCTGCGCCTGTACATCAACGGCAACCTGCAGTTCTCCTCGCGCGACGAATACCGTTACCACGAAGCCCTGGTGCACCCGGCGCTGCAGACCTTGCCGTGGGCGAAGCGGGTGCTGGTGCTGGGCGGGGGCGATGGCCTGGCGCTGCGCGAAGTGCTGCGCTACGGGCACGTGGAAGAAGTGACCCTGGTCGACCTCGACCCCGCCATGACGCAGGCCTTCGCCAACCGTCCCGAGCTGGTGAAACTGAATGCGAACGCCCTCAACGACGAGCGCGTGAAAGTCGTGAACAAGGATGCGGCGATCTGGCTGCAGCAGGAAGCCGGCATGTACGACCTCGTCATCGTCGACTTCCCCGACCCGTCCAGCTTCGCCCTCGGCAAGCTGTACTCGGTGCCGTTCTACGGCCAGCTGCGCAAGCACGTGGCGGCCAACGGCCTGATCGCGGTGCAATCGACCTCGCCTTACTTCGCGCCGAACGCCTACTGGACGATCGAGGCCACCTTGCGCGAAGTGGGCCTGCAGACCTGGCCCTATCACCTGTACGTGCCCTCGTTCGGCGAGTGGGGCTTCATCATGGCCTCGCCCCAGGGCCGCTACGCGCCTCCCACGAACTACCGCCTGCCGATGCGCTACTTGAATGGAGAGACCACGCGCGCCATGTTCGTCTTCCCGCCCGACATGGCGCGCCGCAAGATGGCGCCCAACCGCCTGGATTCGCAGTCGCTGGTGCGCGAGTTCGAGGACGACTGGCGCCAGGTGATCCGCTGATGGACCGTCGTTCCTTCCTGCTCACGGCCGCCGGCGCCGGTGCGGCCGGCCTGGCGACGGCGGCGGGATTCCAGCGCTGGCAGGAGATCACGCCCTCGCTGCATTACCCCGGCCGCAGCGATGGCCACTTCCTGCGCGATCGCGGCGCGCTGCCGCCGCCCGCGCAGGTGCTCGACACCGACGTCGTCATCCTCGGCTCCGGCATCGGCGGCCTGAGCGCGGCCTGGCAGCTGGACAAGCTTGGCCACGGCGACTACCTGCTGCTCGACGGTCCGGAAGCCTTCGGCAACGCGGCCGGCAGCCGCTATGGCGACCTGGCTTGTCCCACGGGCGCCCACTACCTGCCGCTGCCCGGACCCGAATCGACCCACGTGCGCGCGATGCTGGCGGACCTCGGCATCCTGCTGCGCGATCCCGATGGGGAGAAGCCGTATTACGACGAGCGCTTCACCCTGCACGGACCTGAAGAACGCCTGCTGCGCGACGGCGTCTGGCACGAAGGCCTGGTGCCGCACGACGCCCAGGACGCGGCCCAGCACCAGCGCTTCTTCGACCAGATGGCGCGCCTGCGCTACGCGCGCGGGAAGGACGGCCGGCGCGCCTTCGTGTTCCCGCTGGCCCTGTCCTCCAGCGACCCGGCCTGGACGCAGCTCGACCGCATCAGCTTCGCCCAGTGGCTGGACGAGCAGGGCTACCGCTCGGCCACCCTGCGCTGGTATCTCGACTACTGCTGCCGCGACGACTACGGCGCGGGCCTGGCGCGCGTCTCGGCCTGGGCCGGCATCCACTATTTCGCTGGCCGCTGGGGCCAGGCCGCCAACGCCGGCGAGAACGCGCTGCTGACCTGGCCGGGCGGCCTGGCGCCGCTGGCCGAGGCGCTGGCGAACAAGGCGGGGCCGCGCCGCCGCGCGGGGACGGCGGCATCCGTGCGCGAAGTGGACGGCCGAATCGAGGCCCTGTGCTTCACGCATCAAGGCGGCCAGCCGCGCACCTTCCTGGTCCGCGCGCGCCGCGCGATCTGCGCCATGCCCCTGTTCGTGGCCAGCCGCGTGGTCGAGGGCATCGAAGGCTACGGCTTCGATCCGAAACGGCATTTGCCGGACTACGCGCCGTGGATGGTGTCGAACTTCCTGATGCGCGACTTCCCGCGCGAGCTGCCCGAAGCGGTTCTAGCCTGGGACAATGTGGTGTACGGGGGCAGGGGACTCGGCTACGTCGTCTCGACCCACCAGGACATCCGTTCGCGACCGCCCGAGAAGACCGTGTTCACGGCCTACACGGCGCTGTCGCAGCGCACGCCGCTGGAGGCGCGGCGCTGGCTGCAATCGGCGACGCTGGCCGAGCTGCTGGACCTCGCCGCCAGCGACCTGAGGCAAGCCTACGGCTGGACCTTCGCGCCCTGCGTCGAACGGGTCGACATCACCTTGCGCGCGCATGCGATGGCGGTGCCGCAGCCGGGTTTCCTGGGCAATCCAGGCCTGGCCGCCCTGCGCGCAAGCACCGGCCCGATCCTGTTCGCGCACGCCGACCTGTCCGGCTTGTCGGTGTTCGAGGAAGCCAGCTGGTGGGGCTGCCAGGCGGCCCGGCGCGCGGCGGCTTGAACATGCGGCGGCGCTGAGGTAAGGTCAAGGCATGGACTCCACACCGAATCCCTTCGACCAGGGTGGGCAGGCGTATGCCCGGTTCCGGCCCGAATATCCCAGGCAGCTGGCGGCCTTCCTCGCATCCGTCGCGCCCGAGCGGCGGCTGGCCGTCGACGTCGGCTGCGGCAACGGACAGCTCACCAGGCTGCTCGCGCCATACTTCGACCAGGTCGTCGGCCTCGACCCAAGCGCCGACCAGATCGCGCATGCCGTGCCGCAGGACGGGGTCGAGTACCGCTGCGCGCCTGCCGAATGCCTTCCCTTGCCGGACGGCGGCGCAAACCTCATCACCGCCGCCCAGGCCGCGCACTGGTTCGACCTGCCGGCCTTCTACGCCGAAGCGCGCCGGATCGCGGCGCCGGGCGCCATCCTGGCGCTCATCAGCTACGGCGTGATGCGGCTGGAGCCCGCGCTCGACGCGCGCTTCCACGCCTTCTACCGGGACGAGATCGGGCCCTTCTGGCCGGCCGAGCGCAAGCTCGTCGACTCCGGCTACGCGACCATCGACTTTCCCTTCGAGGAGCTGGAGCAGCCGGCACTGGAAATCCGCCTCGCATGGGACCTGCCGGCCTTCCTGGGCTACCTGTCGACCTGGTCGGCGGTGCGTGGCGCGAGGGAGGCGGGCCGGGAAGCCATCCTGCTCGACTATGCCGATGATGCAAGGGCCGCCTGGGGCGATCCCGCCCGCAAGCGTACGGTGTCCTGGCCGATCAATATGCGCATCGGCAGGCTGGGCAAGGCCACGGCGCCCGGCACCGAGGGCTACGCCGAAGCGGCCGAATGGCTGATTCCGCGCTTTGAGAGCGTCGCCTTCGAAGAAAAATACCGCGCGGTGCTGTACCTGCTGCCGATCGAGCCGGGCAGGGTGCTGGACATCGGCGCCGGCACCGGCGCGGACGCCGCCTGGTTCGCCGCGCACGGACACGCCGTGACGGCGGTCGAACCCGTGGCTGCCTTGCGCAAAGCCGGACGCGAACTGCATCCGTCGTCCGGCATCGAATGGATCGACGACAGCCTGCCGGCGCTGGCCAGGCTCGCCGAACGCACCGAGGCCTACGATCTGGCCGTGATGAGCGCCGTGTGGCAGCACCTGGACGCCGCCGAACGCGCGGCGGCGATGGCGGCCATCCTGCCCTTGCTGAAACCTGGCGCGGTCCTCGTGATGTCGATACGCCATGGTCCGCCGCCGCCCGGTCACAGGAGCTTCGATGTCTCCCCCGAGCAAACGATCGGTCTCGCCGCCGCGCAGCACGCGCACCTGCTGATGGCCGCGCAGCTGCCGTCGGTGCAGGCGCCCCACCGCGATGTGGGCGTCACCTGGTCGTGGCTGGTCTTCCAGAAGAACGATTCCGACAGTCCGGGCATGTGCTTGAGACCGTAAACCGGTCAAGAACAGCATGCCGCCTGTCGGCCGCCGCGACGCTGCGGCTCCGCGGTCATCGCACCGTGGCCGGGTGATCGGGCTTCTCAAGGAGCAAAGTGTCCTGCTCCATCGATATTCAATTTTTTCGACGATAGATTCCGAAATTATCCGTTTTTCAATGTCGTTCGGGCCACGCATAATGGCTTCATCGCATCGAGCACAGGGAGAAGCGGCCAGCTAGTCCGGTAGTTTCCGAGTGTTCGATGATTCCGATCAATCGGATCGACGATGATGCGAAAGAAGAATGCCAGCCCGAATCGAACCACTCCCGCCGCCTTGAGGCGGCCCACTTGAAAAACGAAGGAGCACACCATGAACAACGCCAAACTCGACGTCCTGACCCCGGAAAACTCGCAGCTGATCATCATCGACCACCAGCCGCAGATGGCCTTCGGTGTGCAATCGATCGACCGCCAGACCCTGAAGAACAACGTGGTCGGCCTGGCCAAGGCGGCCAAGGCCTTCGGCATCCCGACCATCATCACCAGCGTCGAGACCGAATCCTTCTCCGGCCACACCTACCCGGAAATCCTGGACGTGTTCCCGGACCACCCGATCCTCGAGCGCACCTCGATGAATTCCTGGGACGACCAGAAGGTGCGCGACGCGCTGGCAGCCAACGGCAAGAAGAAGGTCATCGTGGCCGGCCTGTGGACCGAAGTCTGCAACACCACCTTCGCCCTGTGCGCCATGCTGGAAGGCGACTACGAGATCTACATGGTGGCCGACGCCTCGGGCGGCACCTCGAAGGACGCCCACGACTTCGCGATGCAGCGCATGGTGCAGGCCGGCGTGGTGCCGGTGACCTGGCAGCAGGTGCTGCTCGAGTGGCAGCGCGACTGGGCGCACCGCGAGACCTACGACGCCGTGATGAAGATCGTCACCGAGCACTCGGGCGCCTACGGCATGGGTGTCGACTATGCCTACACCATGGTGCACAAGGCCGCGGCCCGCAACCAGGGCAAGAACGAAGTGCTGGCGCCGGTCGCCGCACCGGTCCGCTAAGCCGCAGCCGATGGCGGTCCGCCTTGGCGGCGGGCCGCCTGCCACCAGCCCACTCCAGGAGTCGCCCCATGCCAACGCCATCCACCGCCTCTGCGCCGCTCATCCTCATCAACGGCAAATTCACCACCCTCGACCGCGAGAACCCGCATGCCAGCGCCGTCGCCATCCAGGACGGCAAGTTCCTGGCCGTCGGCAGCACCGAGCAGGTGATGCGCCATCAACGCGAGGGCAGCCAGGTCATCGACCTGAACGGCCGCACGGCGATCCCCGGCCTGAACGACTCGCACCTGCACCTGATCCGCGGTGGACTGAACTACAACCTGGAACTGCGCTGGGAAGGCGTGCCCTCGCTCGCCGATGCGCTGCGCATGCTCAAGGACCAGGCCGACCGCACCCCGAACCCGCAGTGGGTGCGCGTGGTGGGCGGCTGGAATGAATTCCAGTTCGCGGAAAAGCGCATGCCGACCCTGGAAGAGATCAACGCCGCCGCGCCCGACACCCCGGTCTTCATCCTGCACCTGTACGACCGCGCCTTGCTCAACCGCGCCGCGCTGCGCGCCGTCGGCTACACGAAAGACACGCCGAACCCGCCGGGCGGCGAGATCCAGCGCGACGGCGCCGGCAACCCGACCGGCATGCTGATCGCCCGCCCCAACGCGATGATCCTGTATGCCACCCTGGCGAAAGGCCCTAAGCTGCCCTACGACCTGCAGGTGAACTCGACCCGCCAGTTCATGCGCGAGCTGAATCGCCTCGGCATCACCAGCGCGATCGACGCCGGCGGCGGCTTCCAGAACTATCCCGAGGATTACTCGGTCATCGAGGAACTCGACCGCAACAAGCAGCTGACGATCCGCATCGCCTACAACCTGTTCACCCAGAACAAGGGCAAGGAACTGGAAGACTTCCAGCGCTGGACCGGCATGGTCACGCCAGGGCAGGGCAGCGATTACTACCGCCACAACGGCGCCGGCGAGATGCTGGTGTTCTCGGCGGCCGACTTCGAGGACTTCCTGGAACCGCGTCCGGAGTTGGCCCAGGGGATGGAGGACGAACTGGAGCAGGTGGTGCGCCACCTGGTGGAAGCGCGCTGGCCGTTCCGCCTGCATGCGACCTACGAGGAATCGATCACCCGCATGCTGGACGTGTTCGAGAAGGTCAACCGCGACATCCCCTTCAATGGCCTGCACTGGATGTTCGACCATTGCGAGACTATCAGCGAACGCAGTATTGAACGAGTAAAAGCATTAGGCGGCGGCATCGCGATCCAGCACCGCATGGCCTTCCAGGGCGAGTACTTCGTCGACCGCTACGGTTCGGATGCGGCGAAGGCGACGCCGCCGATCAAGCGGATGCTGGAGACCGGCGTGCCGGTCGGCGCCGGCACCGACGCGACACGCGTGGCCAGCTACAACCCATGGACCGCGCTGTATTGGCTGATCACGGGGCGCACGGTGGGCGGCCTGCCGCTGTATGGCGACAACGGCTACTTGGCGCGCGAGACCGCGCTCGAGCTGTGGACCTCGGGCAGCGCCTGGTTCTCGAACGAACAGGGACGCAAGGGCCGGATCCAGCAAGGCATGCTGGCCGACCTGGTGGTCCTGTCCAATGACTTCTTCACGGTGGAGGAAGAGGACATCAAAGCGATCGAATCGGTGCTGACGGTCGTGGGCGGGAAGCTGGTGTACGGCGCGGCCGAATTCACGCGCCTCGGGCCGCCGCCGATTCCAGTGCTGCCGGAGTGGTCGCCGGTCGCCAGGGTGCCGGGCCACTGGGGCCGTGCGGAGCCGCAAGCGCAGCCGGTGGCGGCGATCGCCCACCAGTGCAGCGGTCCCTGCGGCGTGCACGCCCACTCGCACGACCGCGCGCGCAAATCGAGTGTCCCGGTATCGGATTTCGGCGGCTTCTGGGGCGCCCTCGGCTGCAGCTGCTTCGCGTTTTGAGGACATCGCCATGAAAAGCACACAATTCCAGCGTGTCCAGGGCGTCGGCATGGGCTTCCTGGCCGGCTACGTCGACACCCTCGGCTTCATCGCCCTGTTCGGGCTGTTCACCGCCCACGTCACCGGCAACTTCGTGCTGATCGCGGTGGCGGCCGCCGACCCGGCGCAGACGCCGTCGCTATTGAAACTGCTGGCCTTCCCGGCCTTCATCCTCGGTGTGGCGGCGGCCAGGCTGCTGGTGGCGAATTGCGAACGGCGCCGCGCCTCCGCGGTGAAGCCCTCGTATGCGCTGCAGCTGGTGCTCCTGGTCGGCTTCATGGTGTGCGGCATGCTGGCCGAGCCGGTCGGGCGTAACGTGGGCGCGCTGGCGATGGCGGCCGGCCTGCTGGGCGCCGCGGCGATGGGCGCGCACAGCGCGGCCAGCAAGCTCCTGCTGACCCACCTGGCGCCGACCTCGATGATGACCGGGAACGTGACCCAGCTCGTGATCGACGCCACCGACTGGCTGCGCGGCGCCGCCGATGGCGCGACCAAGGCCCGTTGCGGCAAGTTCTTCTGGCCGGTGGTCGCCTTCGCCCTGGGCTGCGCAGCCGCGGCCTTTGCCTTCCTGGCCTTCGGCTTCGTGGTCCTGATCGTGCCGGTGGCGATCCTGTGCCTGCACCTGCTGCTGGCCGAACCCGAGGCGGCATGATGCGCAGCACGCCGAAGACACGGCTCGAAGCCTTCAGCGACGGCGTCATCGCCATCATCATCACCATCATGGTGCTGGAGCTGCGCCCGCCCCATGGGGTCGAGGTGGCCGACCTGCTGGACGTGCTGCCGGTCTGGCTGCGCTACGCGCTCAGCTTCGTCTACGTCGGCATCTACTGGGTGAATCACCACGCGCTGCTCGACCGGGTGGCAAAGGTGGACGGCGCGGCGCTGTGGGCCAATCTGCACCTGCTGTTCTGGATGTCGCTGATCCCGTTCGTCACTGCCTGGGCCGGCGAGCATCCGATGGCGCCGGTGCCGGGCGCCCTGTATGGCGCGGTGCTGCTGCTATGTTCGATCTCCTTCCTGCTGCTGTCCTGGCGCCTGAAGAGCGAGGGCGCCGGCCAGGCGATGGCCTGGGGCAGCCGCAAGAACCGGCTGTCGATCGTGCTGTATGCGGTGGCCATCGGTGTCTCGCTGGTTTACCCGCCGCTCGGCGTGGCGATCCACGTCGTGCTGGCCTTGCTGTGGCTGATGCCGGAACGGTCCTGAAGGAGCGTGCTCGGCAATATTGACGTTCGTGTGATACTGCGGTTTTCTCAACCAGGAGACCGCGATGGAACTCTTGATGGACCCGAACGTCTGGATCGCATTCGCGATGCTGAGCGCACTCGAAATCGTGCTCGGCGTCGACAACATCATCTTCATTTCCATCCTGGTCGGCCGCTTGCCGCCCGAGATGCGCGACAAGGCGCGCCGCATGGGCCTGGGCTTCGCCATGGTCTCGCGCCTGTTGCTGCTGTTCTCGCTGAGCTGGGTGATGGGCCTGACGGCCGACCTGTTCCACGTGGTCGGCCAAGGCATCAGCGGCCGCGACCTGGTGCTGCTGTTCGGCGGCCTGTTCCTGCTCTACAAGGCCTCGCACGAGATTTTTGTGGAAGTGGAGGCCAAGGACGCGGCGGGACCGCAGGACATCACCGGCGAGCAGGCGGCCAAGGCCACGACCAAAAAGCTCTTCTGGAGCATCATCGGCCAGATCGCCGTGATCGACATCGTGTTTTCGCTCGATTCGGTCATTACCGCAGTCGGCATGGTCGACCAGATCAGCGTGATGGTGGCGGCCGTGATCTTCTCGGTGCTGGTGATGCTGATCGCCGCCAAGCCGATCGGCGACTTCGTCGACCGCCACCCCTCGGTGAAGGTGCTGGCGCTGGCCTTCCTGGTCATGGTCGGCATGGCGCTCACCGCCGAAGCCTTCGAGGCCCACGTCCCGAAAGGCTACATCTACGCGGCGATGGCGTTCTCGCTCGTGGTCGAGTCGCTCAACATCCGCGCCCGCAACAAGCGCAAGGCGCTGCTGCCGCGCGTCTGAGCCGCTAGTCGTCGCCCTTGCGCAGGCTGACGGGAGCAGGGCTTTCCTCGGGCGAGAACACGATGGTCTGGGCCGGAAAGGCCAGCTTGATGCCAACCGCTTCGAGGCGCTCGACCAGCGCCAGCAGCAGCTCTTCGCGCACGATGACGTTGGTGTCGAAGTCGCGCACCTCGATGTAGGAGTGGACTTCGATGTTGAAGGCGCGCTCGGTGATCCGGGCCAGGTTGGCGCGGGCGCCTTCGCCGATCTTGTCGTGGCCCTGCAGCACCTCGCGGATGATGGCGATGCCTTCCTTCAGCTTGCCCGAGGGCGTCCGGTAGTCGAGCGCGATGACCGGGTTGAACAGGAAGCGGTCGCGCGCCGCGAAGTTCTCGATCTGGCGCGCCGACAGGTCGCCGTTCGGGATCGTGACCACGGTGCGCTCGCCGGTGCGGATGCGGGTCGAGCGGATGCCGACGTCTTCCACGGTGCCCAGCACGTCGCCGACCTTGACGAAGTCGCCCACCTGCGCCGGGCGGTCGGCGATCACGGTGACGCTGCCGACCAGGTTTTCCACGGTCTTCTGCGCGCCCAGTGCAAGTGCGATACCGCCGATGCCGAGGGCCGCGATGCCCGTGGTGACGTCGATGCCGAAGGTGTCGAGGATGCCGATCCCGGAGAACAGCAGGAGCAGCACCTTGGCCGTGCGGCGCAGCAGGGTGATCACCGAGACCACCTGGCGGCGCTGGCGCTTCTGCATGCGCGCGATCGCCAGCTCGGCGATGGCGTCGACCAGGCGCAGGCCGAACCAGACCAGGGCCACCACCGACACGATGCCGGTGTAGCGCAGCAGGGTCTGGCGCGCCACGATGGCGACCGGCAGGCGTTCGGCGAGGGTGAAGAACAGGCCGACGGCGAGCAGCAGGCTGGCCGGCGGCAGCGCCGCCTCCAGGAAGCGGAACAGGCCGTTCGATGCCGGGTCGGACACCAGGCGCCGCGCGCCCGCCACCACCAGCAGGGCGATCATCCACAGCCCGCCGAAGATCACCACACCCAGTCCCACCAGCATGGCCCAGTCCTTGAGCGGCGCGCCGGCGACGATCAGGCCGTCGTCTTCCATGTCGGCGGCGCTGCTGCGCCGGGTGGCGATGGCCACCTGCTCGACCGTCGCGGCGGCGACGCGCCAGACCTGGCGGCCGTCGTCATCGGCGCGCGCGAGCAGCACCGGCACCTTCTTGCCCTGCACCGTGATCTGGCCGACGAATTCCTGGTCGACCGGCAGCTCGTCGTCGATGCGGCCGTTGGCCTCGTTCGATAGCAGGGCGTAGGGCTGCAAGGTGCCGCCGTTATCCAGCAGCGACTGGAAGCCGCGCGCCCGCGCCGCGGCGGTGACGCGCTGGCGCGGGCTGCCCACCGGCTGGTCGAAATACTGGGCGGCGCGGTCGTAGTCATGCTCGGCCAGGGCGCCGATCAGGCCCGAGATGGTCGAGCGCGGCGTCTCGCGGCCCAGAGGGTCGGGCGCGACGGCCGGCGCGGGCGGGGCTGCCAGCTTGGGTAGGGCGGAGGCGCCCGCGGGGAGGGCGAGACAGTTCAGGAGCAGGAGCAGACCGATCAGCAAACGACGCATGCGTAACAATTCCTTTGTGAGATTCAGGCCTTGGCCTCGGGTTCCAGCAGCCGGGCGGTGACGACCGCGCGCTCGTGGTCGACGATGGCGTCGACCTGGCGTTCGTCGAGGCCCATCGCTTCCAGCACGAAGGCCGACAGTTGCAGGCTCGCTTCCAGGGTCTCGGGCACCACCACGCTGGCGCCGGCCAGGCGCAGGGCGCGCGCGTGCTTCTCGTCGCGCGAGCGCACGAACAGCGGCACGTGCGGGAACTCGCGGCGGATGCCGCGCACCGCCTGCAGGGCCGACGCCGGATGGTCCATGGTCAGCACGATGGCCGGCGCTTCGCCCGCGTGCACGTGGCGCAGCAGTTCCGGACGCGACGCGTTGCCGAAGTAGACCGGCTTGCCTTCGGCGTGCAGCTTCGAGACCAGCTTGGCGTCGCACTCGAAGGCGACGAAGGGGATGTGCTGCTCGCCCAGCAGCTTGGCCAGCTGCTGGCCCACGCGGCCAAAACCCGCGATGATGATGCGGCCGCGCGCCGACGCGAGTTCCGACTGGTCGCCGCTTGCGACCAGCTCGCGCGTGCGGGTCTCGTGGCGTTCGCCGAGGGCGTGGCCGATTTTCGCCAGTACCGGCGTGATGAAGAGCGACAGGCCGACCACCAGCATCACGCGCGCGCCCAACGCAGGTTCCAGCACTTGCGAGGCCATGGCGGCGCCGATCGCCACGAAGGCGAATTCGCCGCCCTGGCCCAGCAGCAGGCCGCCCTCGAACGCGCGCACCCAGGACTGGCCGCCGATGCGCAGCAGGAGCGTGACCACCAGCGCCTTGAGCAGCACCAGGCCGAACACCAGGGCCCCCAGGAGCAGCGGCGCTTCCAGTACGAGCCGCGTGTCGATGTTCATCCCGACCGTCATGAAGAACAGGCCCATGAGCAGGCCCTTGAAGGGCTCCACCATCAGCTCGACCTCGTGCTTGAATTCGGTCTCGGCCAGCAGCAGGCCCGCGATCAGCGCGCCCAGCGCCATCGACAGGCCGGCCTGCGCGCACAGGGCCGCGATGCCGAAGGTCGACAGCAGGATCAGGGCCATGAACACGTCCGGCTGGCGGTGTTCGGCGAAGGAGCGGAACAGGCGGTGCACGACCTTGCCGCCGACCAGGTAGATCAGGGCGATGGCGCCGATCGCCTTGGCCATGGTGACCAGGGCCAGCATCGCCACGCTGTCGTGCGCGTTGCCCGTGCCGCCGCCCAGCGCGCCGATCAGCAGCAGGATCGGCACCACGGCGAGGTCCTGCGCCATCAGGATCGCGAACGCCGCCTGGCCCAGGGGCGTACCCGTCGCCTGCTGCTGCGCCAGCAGCTGCATCACCACGGCGGTGGAGGACAGCGACAGCACCAGGCCGAGGATCACGGCGGAGCGGGTTTCCATCCCAAGGAGCAGCAGGGCGCCGCCGATCAGCGCCGCGCTGGCGACCACCTGCGCGGTGCCGGCCCCGAACACCCAGCGCCGCATCGCCCACAGGCGCGCCGCCGATAGCTCCAGCCCGATCATGAACATCAGGAACAGCACGCCGACTTCGGCCAGCATCGAAATGCCTTCGCCACGCGGGAAGGTGAGGAAGGCAAGCCAGGGCACCCCGTCCGCCAGCAGCCCCAGGCCGAAGGGGCCGACCAGGGCGCCGACGGCCAGGAAACCGACCACCTGGTTGATGCGCAGGCGCTGGAGCAGGGGGATCAGGATGCCGGAGAGGATCAGGAAAAGGAGGATCTCTCGCAGGAAGGGGAAGGCGTGTTGCTCTTGCACGGTGGGTGAGGGCGGGTTGTTGTTTGCTCCGGATTGTAGCGTGGTGTGAGGCTGGAGGCTGCGGAGCGAACTTGGGTTCCCGCCTAGGCGGGAACCCAATTTGACTTTAGAAACTCAGCAATTCCCCGCCTGAATCGCCTCCGGCGGCGTCTCTTCCTGCTGCCGGTGCCCGCTCGCCACCGGCTGGCGGCTCTCGGCCGTCGCCTGCAGCTCTTCGATCTCCGGATCCTCGGTATTGCGCAGCTCCAGGTAGCGGTCCAGCGCCTGCTCCAGGCGCGGCAGCAGGATGCCGCGTTCGCTGGTCAGCGCTGCGTACGCGGGACGCGCCGCCGGATAGACGATCGAACGGGCTTCGAGGCGGCCGGCGTCGATGCCGGCCTTGTCGGCCGCCTTCCGTGCCAGCTCGGCCCAGGTCAGTTCGCCGCCGTTGGCCAGGTGCCAGACACCGGCTTCGCGGTCGATGGCCAGGTCCAGGCAGGCGTGCACCAGGTCCGGCACGTAGGTTGGAGTGATCACCAGGTCGTTGGAGGCGGTGAACGATTCGCCGCGCTCCAGCGCGTTCAGGGCCAGGGTCACGAAGTTGTACCCGTCCCATGGGCCGAAGAAGGCGCTGGTGCGCACCACCAGGGCGTCCGGGTTCTCGTCCAGCACAGCGACTTCGGCCTGGGCCTTGCTGCGGCCGTAGGCGTTCAGCGGCGAGACCGGGTCCGACTCCACGTAGGGGCGGCTCTGCAGGCCGTCGAACACCAGGTCGCTCGAGAAGGTGGTCAGGTGCACGCCGTGGCGCGCGCAGGCGGCGGCCAGGATGGCGGGGCCGGCGGTGTTCTCGCGGAAGCAGCGCTGGGCGTCGTTCTCGGCATCGTCCACGCGCACGTAGCCGCAGGTGTTGATCACGGCCCAGGGCTGGTATTGCGCCAGCGCGCGTTCGACCGAGGCGTGGTCGGCGATGTCCATGTCCTGGCGTGACAGCAGCCGGAAGTTCAGGTTGCGCTTGCGGCAGACGCGGGCAAAGGCGCGGCCCAGAGTGCCGGTGGCGCCGAGGATCAGGATCGGCGCCGAGTTGGTGCCGACCAGGCGATGGCCGTCGGCCGAGATCGAGGTCAGGGCTGCGGGCGTGGCGACCGGCGGATGGCACAGGAAGCGGCCCGGACGGCGCCACCAGCCCTGGCCGCGCAGCACCGGGTGCGACAGCGCGGAGCCGGAGGACAGTTCCTTCATCATCCGTGCCAGCGCGGTCGGGCGCGGGGTCGGCGAGCGCACGTCGAAGGGGCCCGGTTCGTAGTAACCCTTGTTCTGGGTGACCAGGCTGTTCCAGTCGAAGGAACCGAGCAGCGACCAGACGGTGACGGCGCGCACGTCGACGCCGTTCTGCTGCGACTGCTGGGCCGCTTCCCAGATCTCGAGCAGCCAGCGCAACTGGTCTTCGCGGTTGGCGTCGATGTGGGCTTCGGTGATCGCCAGCGGCAGGCCATAGCGGTCCCAGACTTCCGCCAGGAGTGGAGCGATGCCCGGGGTCGGCGTGGCCAGCACACGCGATGCTTCGATGTCGGCGCAGGGGATGCCGTCGGCGACGCCGCGGTGGTGTTCCGGGAAGCGTTCCGGACGGTGGTCCAGCCAGCGCTCGGACGTCACGTAGTAGTTGACACCGATGATGTCGGGCGGGCAGGTGTTGTCACGGAACCAGAGGAATTCTTCAAGCGGGATGCCGGTTTTGGTGAGGTATTTCCAGAGCTTGTGGTGTTCGTCGACGGTGCCGCACAGCAGGTCCCAGGCCAGCCAGCGGCGCTCGTTGTAGAACTCGGCGACCTTGCCCATCTCGGGCGTGCCGTAGGTCTTGCCGAGGTCGTCGGTCTGCACCAGCTTGGCGTTCGGGTTGACGGCGCGGATGGCGCGCATCGACAGCACCACGGCCTTGCACTGGACCAGCAGCGCTTCGATGAAGGTGCGGTCGTCGCGGCCGTGCGGGTACCAGACGCCGTACAGGCCGGCGAAGCGGGCGGTGGTGCAGGGTTCGTTGACCGGGGTGTAGTACTCGATCCAGGGATAGCGGGCAGCCACGGCGCCGGCGTATTCGGCCAGGCGTTCGGGGAAGGCCGGGTCGACCAGGCTGGTGTCGCGCGGGCCGCTGCCGTGGTGGACCAGGCCCGCGATCGGGGTGACGTTCGCTTCGCGCAGGGCGTTCAGGCGTTCGTCGGCCCAGCTCCAGTCGGCCTTGTCGATGCCGTCGGGGGCGGTGCGTTCCCACAGCACGGGGTAGCGGATGGCCTTGATGCCGGTGGACGCGAAGCGCCCGATGTCGCAGGCGCGGCCGTGGTGGCCGTTGCGGTCGAGCTGGCTGAAATACTCGTCGCGCACCCGGTTGACCGTGCATTCGAGGCCGCCCCAGAGTTCGAGGGGGCGGGCGTGGCTGTTCGTGCTCTTTTTTGGAATCATCAATTTCACCAATATTAGTTTTCTAACAACAAATTCCCTGCAGCTCGGCATCCCAGGAAAAAATGTGTCGAAAGGGGAGCCGGCCCGCAGGCCATGGGACCCGAAGCGGTTGACATCGGCGCGCCAACCTGCAACCATGCGGTCCATGAATTTTCCGAAAGCACATCACTTTGACTTGACCTGGTGGCGCCGCTCCTAGCACGCGGCCACAGGAATGATCTGCATTTCGACTGACGCCGCCTCGATCCAGGTGGCGTTTTCACATCTAGCGCGGCAGGATCGGGGTAACTAAATAACAGGAAACCCGATGAGCTCTGCAACCCCCAACCCTTCCGCACCAATCATCCTGACCGGCGACCGTCCGACCGGCCCGCTGCACCTCGGCCACTTCGTGGGCAGCCTGCGCAACCGCGTGGCCTACCAGGACACGTACCGCCAATTCGTCATGCTGGCCGACGCGCAAGCGCTGACCGACAATATGGATGACATTGGTAAGGTACACCGGAACGTGGTCGAAGTGGCGCTCGATTACCTCGCCGTGGGGATCGACCCGGCCCGCACGACCATCCTGATCCAGTCCCAGATCCCGGAACTGACCGAGCTGACCTTCTATTACCTGAACCTGGTGACCGTCGCGCGCCTCGAGCGCAACCCGACCGTGAAGCAGGAAATCATCCAGCGCGGCTTCGAGCGCGACATCCCGGCCGGCTTTCTGACCTACCCGGCCAGCCAGGCCGCCGACATCACCGCCTTCAAGGCGACCGTGGTGCCGGTGGGCGAGGACCAGATCCCGATGATCGAGCAGTGCAACGAGATCGTGCGCAAGTTCAACCGCAGCTACGGCCGCGACCAGGACGTGCTGGTCGAGTGCAAGGCCATCGTGCCGGAAGTCGGCCGCCTGCCGGGCATCGACGGCCGCGCCAAGATGAGCAAGTCGCTGGGCAACACCATCAACCTGGGCGCCTCCGCCGACGAGATCCGCGCGGCCGTGAAGCAGGTCTACACCGATCCGCTGCACCTGAAGGTATCGGACCCGGGCCACCTGGAGGGCAATGTCGCCTTCATCTACCTGGACGCCTTCGACAACGACAAGGCCGGCCTGGAAGAGATGAAGGCGCACTACACCCGCGGCGGGCTGGGCGACAGCGTGGTCAAGAAGCGCCTCGAGGGCATCCTGCAGGACATGCTGGCGCCGATCCGTGCGCGCCGCGAAGAGTTCGCCAAGGACCGCGGGCAGGTGCTGCAGATCCTGAAGGAAGGCACCATGCGCGCGCGCGAAGTGGCGGCGCAGACGACCGACGAGGTGCGCAAGGCCCTCGGCCTGTCCTACTTCTGATGTGGCGTGGGCGGCAAAGCCGTCCACCCGGTATCGTGTTGCGCTACCTGGCGTAGCATTGCATACCGCTCTTGCGTTTGATACTGGAACGCACCTTCATCCCGTGGCAAGCTTGGCGCTTTATTGTCACGGGAGAAATTCCATGAGCAAAGGCTTGCGCTTTACCGAAAAATGGCTGCAACGCGCGTTGTGGCTGGTCGCTTTCGCCTTCGCGGCCTTCCTGATCGGCCTCGGCAGCGCCGTCGTCGGCAATATGCGCGACGTCGAACGTGAGCTCACCCTGGAAGAGTTCATGGACCCGGCGCAAGTGAATGCGCTACGGGTCGAGCAGGAAAAAGCCAAGGATCAGCACGACACCGCCCAGCTCGCCGTCGAGCAGGCCACGCAAAAGCACGAAGTCGCGCGCGCCAACACCCGCACCGCGCGCGAGACCTTCGACAACTGGCTCGCCACCCGCCGCGCCACCCTGCGGCCCGACCAGGACCCGGAACTCATCAGCCGCACCAAGGCACTCGATGTGCTGGAAGCCCAGGAGCGCGAGGCGCTCGCGGCCGTGCAGGCGCAGCAGCAGATCCTGCTCGACGCCGACCAGGTCCAGCAAAGGGCGCGCGACCGTTGGGAGAAAATGGAAGAGCCCGCACGCGCGGCCTTCATCGATGCGGCGCAGGGGCAGGAACTGCGGATTTTCCTGTACCGCTTGGCGCTGACGTTGCCGCTGCTAGTGCTGGCCGGCTGGATGTTCGCGCGCAAGCGCAAGGGAACCTGGTGGCCCTTCGTATGGGGCTTCATCATCTTCGCCCTGTTCACCTTCTTCTTCGAGCTGGTGCCCTACCTGCCGAGCTACGGCGGCTACGTGCGCTACCTGGTCGGGATCATCATCACCTTCCTGGTCGGGCGCTATGCGATCCTGTCGCTGCAGCGCTACCTGGCGCGCCAGAAGGAGGCCGAGGCGCTGCCGGACGCGCAGCGCCGCCAGACGCTCAGCTACGACACCGCCCTGGCCCGGCTGGGCAAGGGCGTGTGTCCGGGCTGCGAACGGC
This sequence comes from Massilia phyllostachyos, assembly GCF_021044825.1. GTDB lineage: Bacteria > Pseudomonadota > Gammaproteobacteria > Burkholderiales > Burkholderiaceae_D > Telluria > Telluria phyllostachyos. The sequence goes on from NZ_JAJNOC010000004.1 coordinate 437,961, forward strand.
CGGTCGACCTGAAGGACGCCAGCCTGGATTACTGCCCGCACTGCGGGATCGGGCTGTTCGACAAGTGCGGGTGCTGCTCGTCCCGCAAGAACGCGTTCGCGCGGTTCTGCTTTTCCTGCGGGACGGCGGCCAACACGAGTCTGCCCGATTGAATCAGTCGCGCAGGTCGGCCGGCACCTTGCCGCCGTTGGCGGCCAGTTTGTTCATGACCTGGCGGTGCAGCCAGATGTTCATCGAGGCCGAGTCGCTCGTGTCGCCCGAGTAGTGCAGTTCGGCGGCCAGTTCCTTGCGCGCCTGCAGGCTGCTGTCCAGGCCGAGCAGTTTGAGCAGGTCGACGATCGAGGTGCGCCAGTTCAGTTGCTGGCCGGAGGATTGCTGCATCTGGGTCAGGATCTGCTCGACGTCGACCTGCTGGATCGCGGCCGGGGCCGGCGCGGCTTGAGGGGCCGCTTGAGGAGCGGCCTGCGGTGCGGCCTGCGGTGCAGCCTGCGGCTGGGCCTGCGGCGCCGGTGCGGCGGCGCCCTTGTTGGCCGGGTGCGAGGACGGGAAGATCTTGTGGAAGATATTGCTCAGGATGCCCATGTCTTTTCCTTCATTAGCGTTGGTGGATGAGGGACGCATGCGTTGCGCCACGTGGCCGAGGGCGAGCGCCAGCGCGGCGCCGCCGATCGCCTTGACCAGCGTCGGGTGTTCGGCATAGAAGTCGCTCATGCGGTCGACGATGCCGGGATTCTGTTTCTCGGCCTGCTCGGCCAGCTCGCGCACCTGGTCCGGCGAGACTTGCGAAGCCTGTTCCGGAGTGACCTGGTTGCCGCCGCCGAACATCTTGCCGAAGATGCCGCCCGCAACCGAGGACAGCAGTCCCGGGTTCGCCGATCCCAGCAGCTGGTTCAGCATGCCGGCGCGGCCGTTGGCGTCGCTCTGGCCGAACAGCTGGCTGACGACTTGCGGGAAGGGCGGGGTCTGGTTCGAGCGCAGCGCGTTGGCCACGCCTTCGGCGACGGTGGCGCGCGGCGCGTTCTGGGCGACGCGGTCGAAGTCGTCCGCGGCCTGGGCGGGGTTGCCGCCGCCGAGGTATTGCGACAATAAATTGCCTAAGTCGAATGCCATCTGGTTCTCCTGCTCGTGGGTTGCTCGAAGGTCGAGGGTAGGCGGTTTGACAGCAAATCCTCTGTACGTTATCCCACCGTCGCGCGGCGAACTCGACCATTTTCCGTATGGACATAACGACCCGAGGCGGGTAATCTTTTATCCATGGTCCGTTTGCCGCATCGCCCGACACCTGGAAGGAAATCGCATATGTGGCCCTATCCCCGGATCCTGGCGCACCGCGGCGGCGGCACCCTGGCCCCCGAGAACACCTTCGCCGGCATCCGGCGCGGCATGGACTTCGGCTTTCGCGCGATCGAATTCGACGTCATGCTGGCGCGCGACGGCGTGCCGGTGGTGATGCACGACCCCTACCTGGGCCGCACCGTGAGCGGGGCCGGCCACGTGTTCGACTACGACGGACTGGAGCTGGCGCGGATGGACGCCGGCAGCTGGTTCGGCGCCGACTACCGGGGCGAACAAGTGCCGCTGTTCGTCGAGTTCGCGCAGTTCTGCAAGGCCAACGGCATCTGGATGAACATCGAGATCAAGCCGGCGCGCGGCTTCGACGTCGAGACCGGCGAGACCGTCGCCCGCATCACGCGCGCCCTGTTCGCGGACGAGCTGGCGCACGGCGAACCGGCCCGTGTGCCGCTGCTGTCCTCGTTCAGCCTGGCCGCGCTCGAAGCGGCCCAGCGCACCGCGCCGGACCTGCCGCGCGCCTGCCTGATGAGCGAGCTGCCGCCCGGCTGGGATCCGATCGCGCGCTCGGTCGGCGCACGCGCGATCCACACCAACCACCGCCACCTGACGCCGGCCCTGGCGCGGGCCGTGCGCGACGCCGGCTTCGGCCTGTTCTGCTACACGGTGAACGAGCCGGCGCGCGCGGCCGAGCTGCTGGACTGGGGCGTGGAAGCCTTCTGCACCGACCGCATCGACCTGATCGGCCCGGATTTCGGGCGCGCACCCGGCTAGCGCCATCTCGATAAACTATTTATCAAATTTGTCATCGTCCGCCTCAAGCAGCGCGGGCAGTTGTCGTTAATGACAGGCGACCACCCCAGGTGCATGCCAAAATGTCATTATCAATCACGACCAACGTCCTCTCGATGGGCGCGCAGCGCGCGCTCAAATCGCACGACCGGACCCAGGAAAAGCTGATCGAACAGCTGTCCTCGGGTTCGCGCATCACCGCGGCCAGGGACGATCCGGCCGGCCAGGCGATCGCCGCGCGCATCTCGTCCGGCCAGCGCGGCATGAGCCAGACGCTGCGCAGCATCAACGACGGCACCTCGATGCTGCAGGTGGCCGAAGGCGCGATGGCGAACGTGGTCGAGCGCCTGCAGCGCCTGCGCGAACTGGCGGTCGCTTCCGGCAACGCCACCTATGTCGACGGCGACCGCGCCGCCCTGCGGACCGAAGCGCTCGAGATCCTCGCCCACATCAACCAAGTGGGCGAGCAGACCAAGTTCAATGGCGAGACCCTGTTTTCGCAGGATGGCGGCAGCATCGGCGGCGACGAGAAGAAGCGGCGCGTGCTGGACGGCCTCAAGACCGGCTGGCTCAGTTCGGCCGAGCAGATGGTCAAGCAGTACTACGGGATCGAGGGCGACGGGGTCAAGATCACCGTGAACCTCGACACCACCGACGGCGGCGCCGGCGTGCTGGCTTCGGTGTCGGGGAATGTCGTCGGCGGCAAGTACACGAACCTGCACCTGAACCTCGACATGGCCGACTTCGGCGGCGGCGACACCCGCGACGGCGGCGGCTCGCCCTACTACAACGACCGCGTCGTCGCCCACGAGATGGCGCATGCGGTGATGTCGCGCACCATGAACTTCACCGCGCTGCCGCAGTGGTTCGTCGAAGGCACGGCGGAACTGATCCAGGGCGCCGACGAGCGCGTGCGCAGCTCGATCGCGAGCGGCAATTCGGTTGCGGCCATCGTCGGCGGCGTGGCCGGCGGCGGCTTCGTCTACGAGGGCGGCTACCTGGCCAGCCGCTACCTGCACGACAAGCTCAAGGGCCTGGGCGTGGAAGGCGGCATCAAGGGCGTGATGCAGCATCTGAGCGAGAACGCGGGATCGACCCTGGACCAGGCGCTGAACGCCGTCAGCAAGGGAGAGATCGCGTCCACCGCGGCTTTTCTCTCGGACTTCGGCGCCAACGGGGTGAACTTCGTGAACACCAGGGTCGACCTGACCAACGCCGACACCGGCGCGATCGGCGGGCTGGACGCCGACGGCGCGGCGCCGCGCGATGCGCGCCAGGTGGTGGCGGACGCCGGCGACAACAATGCCAAGGACGGGCTGGCCAAGTTCGACGTGGACTACCCGGAGCTCGGCGGCGGCACCGGCATACGTCGGGTGCAGATCCAGGCCGGAGAGGGCGCCGGCGAGTTCATCGAGCTGCAGTTCTCGGCCATGAACGCACGCGCGCTCGGCCTGGCCAACCTCGACATGAAGAACGGCGCCATCTCGCTGCTGCACGTGGACGAGGCGCTCGACTTCGTCAACAAGCAGCGCGTGGTGGTGGGCGCCTCCAGCAACCGGCTCGACGTCGCGGCGACTGCGCTGCAGACGGAGTCGCTCAACATGACGGCGGCCAAGGAGCGGATCGAAGGCGTCGACTACGCGTCTTCGGCGGCGGGGCTGACGCGGGCGCAGATCCTGCAGCAGGCGGCGTCGGCGATGCTGGCGCAGGCGAATCAGCAGCCGAGGGCGGTGTTGTCGCTGTTGCGCTAACTCTGCGCTGCGAAAGTCAACTTGGGCTCCGGCCTGCGCCGGAGGTCGCAGGCCCCAGTGGGGCGTGCGACGGTGTCAAGGTCGCGGATTTACGACGCCATCGCTGGTCCGCTACCCTTGCACGTCGTTCCCGCGAAGGCGGGAACCCAAGTTGGTTGCGCACCCACCAGCGCCACCGTTCCCCACGTCCCGTAAATATCGGCCCGCCCGATAACCCCACGCCCAGCTACGCTATAATCGTTTTTTTATAGCGCAAGCTCCCCCATTTCCGCCCCCACGACATGAAATCCTCCGAAATCCGCGAAAAGTTCCTCAAGTTCTTCGAGTCCAAAGGCCACACCATCGTCCGTTCCAGCCCGCTGGTGCCGGGCAACGACCCGACCATGCTGCTGACGAACAGCGGGATGGTGCAGTTCAAGGATGTGTTCCTGGGCCTGGATACGCGCCCGTACTCGCGCGCCACCACCGTGCAGCGCTGCGTGCGCGCCGGCGGCAAGCACAACGACCTGGAAAACGTCGGCTACACCGCGCGCCACCACACCTTCTTCGAGATGCTGGGTAACTTCAGCTTCGGCGACTATTTCAAGCGCGACGCGATCAACTACTGCTGGGAGCTGCTGACCAAGGTCTACATGCTGCCCGCCGAGAAGCTGACCGTCACCGTCTACTTCGAGGACGACGAAGCCTACGACATCTGGGCCAATGAAATCGGCGTGCCGAAGGAGCGCATCATCCGCATCGGCGACAACAAGGGCGCGCGCTACGCATCGGACAACTTCTGGCAGATGGCCGACACCGGCCCCTGCGGCCCGTGCACCGAGGTGTTCTACGACCACGGCGCTGACATCTGGGGCGGTCCTCCGGGTTCGCCGGAAGAAGACGGCGACCGCTTCATCGAGATCTGGAACCTGGTGTTCATGCAGTTCAACCGCGACGAATCGGGCGTCCTGACCCCGCTGCCGAAGCCGTCGATCGACACCGGCATGGGCATGGAGCGCCTGGCCGCGGTGCTGCAGCACGTGCACAGCAACTACGAGATCGACCTGTTCCAGGCCCTCATCAAGGCCGCCGCGCGCGAAACCGGCGCCACGGACCTGAACAACAACTCGCTGAAGGTCATCGCCGACCACATCCGCGCGGCGTCGTTCCTGATCGTCGACGGCATCATCCCGAGCAGCGAAGGCCACGGCTACGTCCTGCGCCGCATCATCCGCCGCGCCCTGCGCCACGGCCACAAGCTGGGGCAAACCCGCCCGTTCTTCCACAAGCTGGTGGCCGACCTCGACCTCGAGATGGGCGAAGCCTATCCGGAATTGCGCGACGCCAAGGACCGCGTCGCCCAGACCCTCAAGACCGAGGAAGAGCGCTTCGGCGAGACGCTGGAAAACGGCATGAAGATCCTGGAAGCGCAGCTGGCCAAGGACGCGAAAAACCTGGACGGCGCCACCGCCTTCACCCTGTACGACACCTACGGCTTCCCGCTCGACCTCACCGCCGACATCTGCCGCGAACGCGGCGTGACGCTCGATGAGGAAGGCTTCACCGCCGCGATGGAGCAGCAGAAGAAGACCGCGCGCGCCGCCGGCAAGTTCAAGATGGCCGCCAAGGTCGAGTATGCGGGCGAGAAGACCAAGTTCGTCGGCTACGACTCGCTGGCCCATAACACCCACGTGCTGGCGCTGTACGCGGAAGGCGTCTCGGTGCAGGAACTGAAGGCCGGCCAGGAAGGCATCGTGGTGCTCGACACCACTCCGTTCTACGCCGAGTCGGGCGGCCAGGTCGGCGACCAGGGCACCATCGCCGCCGGCGGCGTCGTGTTCGAAGTCGAGGACACGCTGAAGATCCAGGCCGAAGTGTTCGGCCACCACGGCGTGCTGCGCGAAGGTTCGCTGAAGGTCGGCGACACGGTCGACGCACAAGTCGACACCGTCAAGCGCGCGCGCACCATCCGCAACCACTCGGCGACCCACCTGATGCACAAGGCCCTGCGCGAAGTGCTGGGCAGCCACGTGCAGCAGAAAGGCTCGCTGGTCGATCCGGACAAGACCCGCTTCGACTTCAGCCATGGCGCGCCGCTCACCGCCGAGGAAATCGCGAAAGTGGAAGCCATCGTCAACCGCGAGATCCTCGAGAACCACGCGACCCAGGCCCAGCACATGTCGTTCGACGACGCCGTGAAGCACGGCGCGATGGCGCTGTTCGGCGAGAAGTACGGCGACAGCGTGCGCGTGCTGGACATCGGCTCCTCGAAAGAATTGTGCGGCGGCGTGCACGTGACCCGCACCGGCGACATCGGCCTGTTCAAGATCGTGTCGGAAGGCGGCGTCGCCGCCGGCATCCGCCGCGTCGAAGCCGTGACCGGCGAGGGCGCGCTGGCGCTGGTTCAGTCGATCAACCGCAAGCTGCAGGAAGCCGCCGGCGCGCTGAAGACCAGCCCGGACGAACTGCCGTCGCGCATCGCCCAGGTGCAGGACCAGGTGAAGTCGCTGGAGAAGGAAGTGGCCGCGCTGAAGTCGAAACTGGCCGCCGGCCAGGGCGACGAGCTGGTGACCAAGGCCGTGGACGTCAACGGCATCAAGGTGCTGGCCGCGACCATGGAAGGCGCCGACGTCACCGCGCTGCGCGAGACCATGGACAAGCTGAAGGACAAGCTGAAGACCGCCGCCATCGTGCTGGCCAGCGTCTCCGAAGGCAAGGTCAGCCTGATCGCCGGCGTGACCAAGGACGCCACCGGCAAGGTCAAGGCCGGCGAACTGGTGAACTTCGTCGCCCAGCAAGTGGGCGGCAAGGGCGGCGGCCGTCCGGACATGGCGCAGGCCGGCGGCACCGATCCGTCGGGCCTGCCGCAGGCGCTGGCCGGCGTGGCAACCTGGGTGGGCGAGCGCGCTTAAGCTCTACACGCTCCCCGCAACGAACGCCGCCTCCGGGCGGCGTTTGCATTTGAACGTCAAATTTGCGCGCGGCGTCGGCGGGCGAGGGCTGCGACACCGATCACCAGCAGGGCCAGCGAGCCCGGCTCCGGCACCGCGGCTGCATCGACCGCATCGATCCGGAAACCCGCCACCACGAAGTTCTGCAGCTCCGGCCCCATGGTCCCATCCAGCCCGGTGAAGGCGCCCTGGCTCCACGGTTCGTTCAGGTTGTTGTAGTAGAAGTTGCTGTTGGCGTCCCCGGTGAACGCGAACTCCAGCAGGTAATCCTTGCCGGCTTCCAGCACCAGGCCGCCGAGGTCGAAGTCAATCCACTCGCGGCCGTTCGTGGTGACGTTGGCGCCGCCGCTGGCCAGGGTCGCGGTCTTGCTCAGGGTGATGCTGGTCTTCGAGATTTCGTACAGGCCGAAGGACAGGTCGATGCCGGTGAGGTCGTGCAGCAGGCCGATGCTGTTGATCGCCTGGGCCGAGCTGACGTTGAAGGTGAGGCCGCGGCCCATCCACCAGCTGTCGTTGGAAACGGCGTATTCGGTGCCGGCCGTGTCGAAGCCGACCGGGTCGTTGGCGGGGACGAATGCGATCGGGGCGGCGCTGGCGGCGCCGGTGAGGAAGAGGGCGCTGCACAGCAGGGTCGTACGGAGCAGGTTTGCAAACATGGTTGTCTCCTTGTTGTGGGAGATGACGTTATTGCAAAACTTGTGCCAAGCAGGCGATTTGTTGTGCAAACAAGGACTTACATACATTCGATTGGTAACGTTTCCAATCGCTGTAATATTTTCCGACACCGCCATGCAGATTGCATGGTCGCGCACGATTGACCATGCACGGTGCGTATTCATTGCAGCCGTACAGAGCTGTTCCTAGAATCGTCGGTTCATCAAGACAAACAGGAACAGGTATGCGCATTCATCGTCTTCTCGGGTTCATGGTCTTCTTCGGCGCGGCGTCGCTCGCGCATGGCCAGATGCCCAAGGCCGATACCGTCAAGGACGCCAAGGATCATCCGCTGCTGTCGCGCTTCGAAGGCTCGAAGCTGGTCGGCTATGACGTCAAGGAATTCGACGAAGCCGCGCTGCCGGCCGGTAAGCGCTTGCGCAACAAGGACGGTAAATGGGGCTTCGAAAAGACCTTCCAGCTCGAAGGCAAGGTGACGCGTATCGCCTATAACTACCCGAAGGAGCGCTCCTCGCTCGAAGTCATGCGCAACTACCAGGCGGCGCTGGAAAAAGCCGGCCTCAAGATCGCTTTCGCCTGCGCCAAGGAGACCTGCGGCCAGGACCTGGGTGACCACTGGATCGACAAGATCGATGGCCACTTCATCAAGGGAGGCGGGGATTATTGGTCCCCCTTCAACTACGGCAGGCGCGATATGCGCTACCTGGCGGCATCGGGCACGCGGCCGAACGGCTCGGCCGTGCATGCGGTCGTGTACGTCGTCTCGCCGGTCAAGGATTACAACGGCGGGGTCTACCTCGAGATCGTCGAAGGCAAGGCCATGGAGACCGGCAAGGTTGCCGCGACGCTGAACGCGGCCGACATGGCCAAGAGCATTACCAGCGAGGGCAAGGTCGCGATCTACGGCGTCCACTTCGACACCGGCAAGGCCGACGTGAAGCCGGACTCGAAACCGGCGCTGGATGAGATGGCCAAGATGCTCCAGCAGAACCAGAAGCTGAAAGTCTTCGTGGTCGGCCACACCGACAACCAGGGCGAGCTGGCGGGCAACCTGAGCCTGTCGCAGAAGCGCGCCGAAGCCGTGGTCAAGTCGCTAGCCGACGGCTACAAGGTCGATGCGCGCCGCCTGAGCCCGAAAGGCGTGGCCTCGTATGCGCCGCTGGCGTCGAACAACGACGACGCCGGCCGCCAGAAGAACCGCCGCGTCGAGCTGGTCGCCCAATAAGATCCCCCTGCGTCCGCGCTCGCTTGCAATCGGCAGGCGCGGGCCGCATCTACGGCGCGACGCACTGCGATAGTGCTGCGCGAGCGCCGCCCGAATCGCCTTTGCCGCCCTGTGGTGCGCAACCATGATTGAATTCACAATTGGTTGCAGTTTTGCAACAATGTGTGACTATTTTGGTGCGCTGCGTCATACTGCCGGAAAAGGAGTAGTATTCGACTTCCTAGCACCACCACCTATTGCAGGCATGCGATGAGCGACACCACAATCGACATTGACACCATGGAATTCCAGAAAGACCTGGATGCGCGCGGACTGAATTGTCCGCTGCCGATCCTGAAAGCCAAGAAGGCACTCGCCGAGATGGAGAGCGGGCAGGTTTTGCGCATCGTGGCCACCGACACCGGATCCGTGCGCGACTTCCAGGCTTTCGCCAAGCAGACCGGCAATGCCCTGCTGGCCCACACCGTGGAAAACGGTGAATTCACCTTCCTGATGCGCCGCAAATAAGCTTTTCCGCGGCGCACACACACTACGGGGCAGGCTGGCGCCCGCCCCGTCATCGATTCCCGACACCTTGTTTTCATGTACTTTAGTCGGAATCCTCTAGGTAAAAATCGCACGATCGTGCTTTAATTTCGACCTGAAGCCGAAATTCTCTTATAATCTAGGCCATTTTCGTCCATTCCATTTTCTAAAGGCACCCTATGAAAGTCCTGGTACCCGTCAAACGCGTGGTCGACTACAACGTCAAGGTCCGCGTCAAGTCCGACGGCAGCGGCGTCGATATCGCCAACGTCAAGATGTCGATGAACCCGTTCGACGAGATCGCGCTGGAAGAAGCCACGCGCCTGAAGGAAGCCGGCAAGGTCACCGAAGTGGTGGCCGTGTCCGTGGGTGTCTCCCAGTGCCAGGAAACCCTGCGCACCGGCATGGCGATCGGCGCCGACCGCGGCATCCTGGTCGAGACCAGTGGCGAGACCGAGCCGCTGGCCGTGGCCAAGATCATGAAGGCGCTGGCCGACAAGGAACAGCCACAGCTGATCATCCTGGGCAAGCAGGCGATCGACGACGATTCGAACCAGACCGGCCAGATGCTGGCTGCCTTGCTGGGCTGGCCGCAAGCCACCTTCGCGTCGAAAGTGGTGCTGGAAGACGGCAAAGTCACCGTGACCCGTGAAGTCGACGGCGGCCTGGAAACCGTTGCCTTGACTCTTCCTGCGATCGTCACCACCGACCTGCGCCTGAACGAGCCGCGCTACGTGACGCTGCCGAACATCATGAAGGCCAAGAAGAAGCCGCTGGAAACCGTCAAGCCGGAAGACCTGGGCGTCGACGTGAGCCCGCGCCTGAAGACCCTGAAGGTCACCGAGCCGGCCAAGCGCTCGGCCGGCGTCAAGGTGCCTGACGTGGCGACCCTGGTGCAGAAACTGCGCACCGAAGCCAAGGTTATCTAATCAAATTTAGGAAAAGAACATGGTCGCACTCGTCATTGCTGAACACGACAACGGCTCCCTCAAGGGCGCTACCCACCACACCGTTACTGCCGCCACCCAGTGCGGCGAAGGTGGGGCAAATGAGGTCCACATCCTGGTCGCCGGCTCCGGCTGCGGCGCCGCCGCCGAAGCCGCCGCGCAAATCGCGGGCGTCTCGAAAGTGCTGGTCGCCGACGCGCCGCACTTCGCCGACGGCCTGGCCGAGAACGTCGCCGAGCAGATCCTGGCGATCGCCGGCAGCTACTCGCACATCCTGGCCCCGGCCACCGCCTACGGCAAGAACATCCTGCCGCGCGTCGCCGCCAAGCTGGACGTGGCCCAGATCTCGGAAATCACCAAGGTCGAGTCGCCGGACACCTTCGAGCGTCCGATCTACGCCGGCAACGCTATCGCCACCGTGCAGTCGAGCGACAGCGTGAAGGTCATCACCGTGCGCGGCACCGCCTTCGATTCCGCCGCGACCGGCGGTTCGGCCGCGATCGAGCAGGTGAGCGCCGTCGCCGATTCGGGCAAATCGACCTTCGTGGGCCGCGAACTGGCCAAGTCGGACCGTCCGGAACTGACCGCCGCCAAGATCATCGTCTCGGGCGGCCGCGGCATCGGCTCGGCCGACAACTTCAAGCTGCTCGAACCCCTGGCCGACAAGCTGGGCGCCGCCATGGGCGCTTCGCGCGCGGCGGTCGACGCCGGCTTCGTGCCGAACGACTGGCAAGTCGGCCAGACGGGCAAGATCGTCGCCCCGAACCTGTACATCGCGGTCGGCATCTCGGGCGCGATCCAGCACCTGGCCGGCATGAAAGACTCGAAGACCATCGTCGCCATCAACAAGGATCCGGAAGCGCCGATCTTCTCCGTGGCGGATTATGGCCTGGTGGGCGATCTGTTCGACGTGGTGCCGGAACTGGTCAAGGAACTGGGCTAATCCATACTGCAGGTGGCATCCACCACCAACACATGATCCGTCGTTCCGGCGAAGGCCGGAACCCAATTTCGTAGCGTACCTCTGGCGTTTGACGTCAGTGGTGGCGCCAGCAAACTTGGGTTCCGGCCTACGCCGGAAGTCTCGTTTGGCAGTGCCAAACGAGACGTGAAGCTTATGGCATTACATCAGGAGACAAAGGTGAGCTACCAAGCCCCGCTGAAAGACATGCAGTTCGTCCTGAACGAACTGGCCAACCTGGCCGAGATCAACCAGCTCCCCGGCTGCGAAGACGCGACCCCGGACACCGTCGACGCCGTGCTCGAAGAAAGCGCGAAGTTCTGCGGCGAAGTCATCGCCCCGCTGAACCACGCGGGCGACAAGGAGCCGAGCTTCTGGCGCGACGGCACCGTCACCACCTCGAAAGGCTTCCGCGAAGCCTTTCGCGCCTTTGCCGATGGCGGCTGGCAGGGCATCCAGCATCCGAGCGAATTCGGCGGCCAGGGCCTGCCCAAGCTGGTCGCGACGCCGTGCATGGAGATGCTGCACGCCGCCAACCTGTCGTTCGCACTGGCCCCGCTGCTGACCGATGGCGCCATCGAAGCGCTGCTCACCGCTGGTTCGGACGAGCAGAAGCAGCTGTTCCTCGAGCCCCTCATCAGCGGCAAGTGGACCGGCACCATGAACCTGACCGAGCCGCAGGCCGGTTCCGATCTGGCCGCCGTGCGCACCCGCGCCGAGCCGCAGGGTGACGGCACCTTCAAGATCTTCGGCACCAAGATCTTCATCACCTACGGCGAGCACGACATGGCGGAGAACATCATCCACCTGGTGCTGGCGCGCACCCCTGACGCGCCGCCGGGCGTGAAGGGCATCTCGCTGTTCATCGTGCCGAAGTTCCTGGTCAACGCCGACGGTTCGCTGGGCGCGCGCAACGACGCCCACTGCGTCTCGATCGAGCACAAGCTGGGCATCAAGGCTTCGCCGACCGCCGTGCTGCAGTTCGGCGACCACGGCGGCGCCATCGGTACCCTGGTCGGTGAAGAGAACCGCGGCCTCGAATACATGTTCATCATGATGAACGCGGCCCGCTTCGGCGTCGGCATGCAGGGCGTCGGCCTGGCCGAACGCGCCTACCAGCAGGCGGTCGCCTTCGCGAAGGACCGCGTGCAGTCGCGCGAAGTGGCGGGCTCGCCGGGCCCGGTCGCCATCATCAACCACCCGGACGTGCGCCGCATGCTGATGTCGATGCGTTCGCAGACCGAGGCGGCGCGCGCGCTGGCCTACGTCGGCGCGGGGCTGTCGGACCTGGCGCACAACCACGCGGATGAAGCCACCCGCAAGGCCAACCTGGCCGTCTACGAATACCTGGTCCCGATCATCAAGGGCTGGTCGACCGAGATGAGCGAGAACGTGGCGCGCGACGGCGTGCAGGTGCATGGCGGCATGGGCTTCATCGAAGAGACCGGCGCGGCCCAGCACTACCGCGACGCCAAGATCCTGACCATCTACGAAGGCACCACTGCCATCCAGGCGAACGACCTGGTGGGGCGCAAGACGGTGCGCGACGGCGGCGCGGTGGCCAAGGGGCTGATCGCCCAGGTGCGCGCGCTCGAAGCCCAGCTGGGCGAGCTGCAGGGCGAGGAATTTGCGGCGATTGCGCGCCAGCTCAAGCTGGGGTCTGCGGCGCTGGAGGAAGTCGTGGACTATGTGGTCGCGAATGCGAAGTCGGATGTGCGTGCGGTGTTTGCGGGCAGCGTGCCGTACCTGAAGCTGGCCGGCATCGTGCTGGGCGGCTGGCAGATGGCGCGTGCGGCCGTGGTTGCGCAATCGAAGCTGGCCGCGGGGGAGGGCGATGCGTCGTTCCTGCGGGCGAAGATCGCGACGGCGCGGTTCTTTGCGGATCACGTGCTGTCGGGCGCGTCGGGCCTGCGTACCGCCATCGTCGAAGGTGCGCCGGGGGTGCTGGCGCTTGAAGTCGAGCAGTTCTGACGACTCAAGGAACTTGGGTTCCGGCCTTCGCCGGAACGACGTGCATATATTGTTGGCCTAAAGACCGTCGTCCCGGCGCAGGCCGGGACCCAAGTTTGCACGCGAACCGTCAGCCGTACGCCCCGCCCGTATAAAGCAAATCAAACACCCTCGCAATCGTCCCAATCAGCACGATCGCCCCCACGCCGAGTATCAACACCAGCAACAACGGCAACACCCAGTTCGACCGTGACGCCTTCCCGCTCCCCTGGTTGTATTGCTTGTCCCACGCCTCATCCGGCGTCAAGCCAATCACCAGCCCTTCAATGAACCCGGCGATATACGACAGCAGCAGCGGCAGGACCACATAGAAGGGATGCGGCTGCACCGCCCCCCACAGGATGCCGGTAACGGGCAGCGCGCACAGATGCAGCAGGCCGAGACGGTCGGTGCCACCCTTCAGATAAAAGCGGTGCACGCCGAAACCGCCCAGCAGCAGGGCGAGCAAAGTAGCGAAAGTCTTGTTCTTGTGCTGGACGGCCATGGACGTTGCCAAAAGTTCAGGAATGCACGAGTATCGTGCAAAACGATGAGAAAGGCACGCATTGCGTGACGCCGGCGATGATCAAGACCCGCTCGTATCTAGCAGAAGTCCAGCTGAAATCCACGGCCCCGCTCGATCCGCCGGCATTCCCGTTCATGCTTCCGGCCATCCGCTCGCTCGAGCGCCTGCCGTTTCACCCGAACGTCACCTTCCTCGTCGGCGAGAACGGCTCCGGCAAGTCGACCCTGCTGGAAGCGATCGCGGTCGGCATGGGTTTCAATGCCGAAGGCGGCAGCAAGAACTTCAAGTTCGCCACCTACGAATCGCACTCGGTCCTGCATGATCACCTGCGCCTGGTGCGCGGCATCGAGCGGCCGCGCGACGGCTTCTTCCTGCGCGCGGAAAGTTTTTACAACGTCGGCAGCGAGATCGAGCGCCTCGACAGCGAGCCGGGACTCGGGCCGCCGATCAAGAGTTACTTCGGCGGCAAATCCCTGCACGCGCAGTCGCATGGCGAATCCTTCCTCACCCTGTTCATGGAACGCTTCCGCGGCCAGAGCTTCTACATGCTCGACGAACCCGAGGCTGCCCTGTCGCCGCAGCGCCAGCTGGCCCTGATCAGCCGCCTGCACCAGCTGGTCGGCCAGCGCTGCCAGTTCATCATCGCCACCCATTCCCCGATCCTGATGGCCTACCCGAACGCCCTCATCTACGAGTTCGGCGAACACGGCATCCGCGAGATTGCCTACCAGGATACGGAACACTACCGCGTGACCCATGACTTCCTGGCCAATCCCGAGCGCATGCTGGCAATCCTGATGGATGAGAAGTAGGGTGGCTGGCCTTGTGGCGAAAAATGCGCGATAATGCTCAATTCGCCGAACCTCACGTTGCGTGTCCGCCGTGTTGCTATAAACGCTTGCTGCTATCTAGGCTTACGCGCTATAATCGTCGGCTTTCTCCGTCCAATACAACTTTTTGGAAATATTATGGTCGTTATCCGTTTGGCTCGTGGCGGCGCAAAAAAGCGCCCGTTCTACAACATCGTTGCAACCGATTCGCGTAACCGTCGCGATGGCCGTTTCATCGAGCGCATCGGTTTCTACAACCCGATGGCATCGGGCGCTGAAGTCGGCCTGCGTATCGCAGCTGACCGTCTGGCTCACTGGCAAGGCGTTGGCGCACAACTGTCGCCGACCGTTGCTCGCCTGGTCGCCAACCAGCAGCCTGCAGCCTAAGTAGGAAGAAGGTTTGACCGATTCGGCAGCATCCGGGGTGCAAGTCCCCGACGACCTGGTCCAGGTCGGATATGTGTCCGGTGCATTCGGGATCGTGGGTGGCCTGCGTGTCACTCCCTTCTCGGTCGACGCCGACGCGCTGCTGAAGGTCAAGACCTGGTGGCTCGACAAGCCGGCCCAGCGCTGCGTCTCCGTGCGGAGCGCGAAGCTGCATGGCGGCGACGTGGTCGCCACCCTGGTCGGCATGCGTGACCGCAACGACGCCGAGGCGCTCAAGGGCGCCGGCGTGTTCGTGGCGCGCAGCGAGTTCCCGAAGCTCGAAGAAGACGAATTCTACTGGTCCGACCTGATCGGGCTGGACGTGGTCAACCTGGAGGGTGAAGCCCTCGGCAAGGTGACCGACATGATGCACAACGGCGCGCAATCGATTTTGCGGATCACGCCGGTGGCGGTCGAAGGTGCCCAGGATGCGAAAGTGTCGGAGCGCCTCGTGCCGTTTGTGGATCAGTTCGTCAAGACCGTCGATCTCGGCGGCAAGAAGATTACCCTGGACTGGGGTCTGGATTATTGACCCGGTCCTTCTGAAGCGAGGTCCCGATGCAGTTTGACGTCGTGAGCTTGTTTCCAGAGATGTTCGTGGCATTGACGCAGTCGGGCGTGACCCGGCGCGCGATCGAGCAGAAGCGCTGGGGTCTGACGATCTGGAATCCGCGCGATTTCACGCAGGACCGCCACCGCACCGTGGACGACCGCCCCTACGGCGGCGGCCCCGGGATGGTGATGCTGGCGAAGCCGCTCGAGGCGACCATTGCCGCCGCCAAGCAGCGCCAGGTCGAGCTCGGCTTGCCGGCGCCGCGCGTGGTGTTCATGTCGCCGCAGGGCAAGCCGCTGACGCACGAACGTGCGATGGCCTTGAAGAACGAGCCGGGACTGGTGATCCTGTGCGGCCGCTACGAAGCGGTGGACCAGCGCTTGCTGGACCGCTGCGTCGACGAGGAAATCTCGATCGGCGACTTCGTGCTGTCGGGCGGCGAATTGCCGGCGATGGCGCTGATGGATGCGGTGGTGCGCTTGCTGCCCGGCGTGCTGGGCGACGAAGCATCGGCGGTCGAAGACAGTTTCGTCAACGGCCTGCTCGATTCGCCGCACTACACGCGTCCGGAAGTCTACGAAGGCGCAGCGGTGCCGCCGGTGCTGTTGAAAGGCAACCACGCGGAAATCATGAAATGGCGCCGCCAGCGCATGCTGGAAGCGACATCGAAGAAACGGCCGGAACTGCTGGACAAGGCGCGCGCCGCCGGCCAGCTGACCAAGGCCGATGAAAAGTTTCTGGCGGAGCTGAACCGGCCCGCCGAGTAAAGAATGTGCCTCGTGCGCATGTGAAGGTGGACATGTTGTCCGCTTGTTTAACCCCATCCTCTACCGGGCAACGCAGTACCTCCGCGCCGGCAAGATGGTCATTGGAGTAATAAAAATGGATCTGATCCAACAACTCGAGCAAGAAGAAATCGCGCGCCTCGGCCGCGACATCCCTGACTTCGCACCGGGCGACACCGTGGTCGTCAGCGTCAACGTTGTCGAAGGCAACCGCAAGCGCGCCCAGGCATATGAAGGCGTCGTCATCTCGCGTCGTAACCGCGGCCTGAACTCGAACTTCATCGTTCGCAAGATCTCGTCGGGCGAAGGCGTCGAGCGTACCTTCCAGCTGTACTCGCCGCTGATCGCTTCGATCGAAGTGAAGCGTCGTGGTGACGTCCGCCGCGCCAAGCTGTACTACCTGCGCGAGCGTTCGGGCAAATCGGCACGTATCAAAGAAAAACTGCCGCAGCGTAAAGTCAAGACCGCAGCAGCAGCTGAGTAATCGCTACTGTGTCCTGAAAAAGGCATCCGCAAGGATGCCTTTTTCTTTATGTGTCGAAAGAATATGCTTTGAGCAAGCCTCTGTTTGATCCCGCCCTGATGCCGGTCGAAGGCCTGGCCGGGGAGCCGCCGCTCCAGCCGTCCCAGCTGAGCGTGCAAGCCGTGCGCGCGCGCTTCGCGCAGACCTTGCCCTGGGATCCGGAAACCTCCGACGAAGCCCTGGCCGCGCCCGCCTTGCGCCTGCGCCGCGCCAGCGTGCTGGTGCCACTGGTCGCGCGGCCCGACGGCTTATCCGTGCTGCTGACCAAGCGTACCGACCACATCAGCCATGCGGGCCAGATCAGCTTCCCGGGCGGCCGCGCCGAGGAACTGGATTCCTCGCCGATCGAGACCGCGCTGCGTGAAGCGGAAGAAGAGATCGGCCTGCACCGCCGCCACGTCGAGATCATCGGCGTGCTGCCCGAACACGTTACCATCAGCGCCTACCGCGTGCTGCCGGTGGTCGCGCTGGTGCAGCCGCCGTTCGAGCTGAGCGCCGACCCGGGCGAGGTGGCCGAGATCTTCGAAGTGCCGCTGAACTTCCTGATGTCCGGCGCCAACCACGAGCGCCGTTCTGTGGCCTTGCCCGACGGCGTGGGCAAGCGCAATTTCTATGCGATGCCCTACCAGGGTTACTTCATCTGGGGTGCGACGGCGGCCATGCTGCGCAACCTCTACCATTTCCTGCGCGCCTGACCGTCCACGGGGCGAACCCGAGCCCTGCCTCCATTTCCCGATTTGATTCCCGCCCGCTTCTCCGTTATCGTAGCGGGCAGCATGGTATTGCCAGAACAAAAAAGGATTCCTGAATGACATTTTTCTCCATCCTGGTCGCGCTCATCATCGAACAGCTGAAACCGCTGCGCGCCGACAACCAGGTCTATGGTGGCATCAAGGGCTTCGCGATGCGCATCGAAGGCTGGTTCAATGCGGGCGAGCAGAAGAATGGCCGCATGGGCTGGATCCTCATGATGCTGGCCCTGATGCTGCCGACCTGGCTGGTCTACTGGTTCTTCATGCACTACAACTTGGTGCTGCTGGCCTTTGCCTGGAACGTGCTGATCGTCTACCTCACGCTCGGTTTCCGCCACTACAGCCACTATTTCACCTCGATCCAGCTGGCCCTGAACCAGGGCGACGAAGCCACCGCGCGCCAGTTGCTGGCCGAATGGACCCGCCTCGACACCGTCGGCATGGACGCCACCGAGATCAGCCGGGTGGCGGTCGAAAAATCCCTGATCACCACCCACCGCAACGTATTCGGCGTATTCTTCTGGTTCCTGATGCCGCTGGGGCCTGCCGGCGCGGTGATGTACCGCGTGTCCGAATACCTGGCGCGCGCCTGGAACGAACCGGACCACATGCGCAACGAGGCCTTCGGCCGGTTCGCCGCGAAAGCCTTTTACTGGATCGACTGGATTCCGGTGCGCCTGACGGCGGTCGCCTTCGCCGTGGTCGGCAATTTCGAGGATGCGATCTATGCCTGGCGCAATTTCGCTTATCGCTGGGCGGAGGAGTCGAAGGGCATCCTGCTGTCCGCCGGCGGCGGCGCCATGGGCGTGCGCCTGGGCACGCCGCTCGAGAACGCGCCGCAGCCGCTGCCGATGGACGCCGCCACGGTCGACCTGAGCGACCGCGACGCCGAGTTCCTGCCGGGCGAGGAACCGAACCTGCGCGCGCTGCAGAGCACGGTCGGGCTGGTGTGGCGGGCGCTGATCCTGTGGATGATCCTGCTGCTCCTGCTGTCGAGCGTGGTGTGGCTCGGTTGAGGCTCAGGTTGTAACGGGCCTCGTCCGCAGGTCTTCTATAAGATATAATACTGGGGTTGTTCTCATCCACGCAGTATTCTTGTATCAGCAAGCAGCACTATGGCCGAGTTACCGCACACCACGGATGCAAAACTGAAGGACGAGTTTTTCATCCTGGGCATCACCAGCAAAGGCAGGCAGTTCCGTCCCAGCGACTGGGCCGAGCGCCTGTGCGGCGTCATGTCCTGCTTCGCCCCCGGCAGCGCCGGCCGCAACGCCCACCTCCAGTTTTCCCCCTGGGTGCACCCGACCATCGTCAATGGGGTGAAAGCCGTGGTGGTCAGCCGCGAGCTGCAGAAGGTCGAGCCGCTGGCGTATCACTTCGTGCTGAACTTTGCCAAGGATAACGATTTGCAGGTGGCGGATGCGTGCTTCGTGCCGCCGCCGGATGAGAAAAAGGGCTAAGGGCGGACCTACCGGATTATCGAACTGGCGCTATGATGAAAGTCGTAGTGCCAGTTTTTGTTTGTGGGGCCTGAGTTGAGGTCGTGGTCTGCAGGCAGGAATTGGGTTCCGGCCTTCGCCGGAACGACGTGCGTGGGGACGTGGCCGAGCTTGCTTTTACCACTAGCCTGAAGACCGTCGTGCCGGCGTAGGCCGGTACCCAATGTCCCCAGCATACTGCTTGCTCATCCTTTCCCCGCACAAACAGGGGGGAAACCATGCACATCGGCCAAATCTGCACCAGCCAGGCCACCCACTGCACCCGCGACGAAACCGTACAGGGCGCCGCGCTCCTGATGCGGCGCCAGCACGTGGGCGACGTGATCGTAGTCGACCGGTTCGACGGCGCCAGTGTCCCGGTCGGCATCCTGACCGACCGCGACATCGTGGTCTCCGTCATCGCGCCCGGCCTGGACCCCGCCAGCCTGCAGGTCGGCGACATCATGAGCGAAGACCTGCTCACCGCGCGCGACAGCGACGACGTCTACGAAACCATCGAGAAAATGCGTCTGCGCGGCATCCGCCGGGTGCCGGTGGTGGACGGGAGCGGCAGCCTGGCCGGCATCGTCAGCGCGGACGACCTGCTCGAATTCCTGGCGGAAGAGATGGGAGAGTTGTCCAGGATCAGTCCTTGGCAACAAGCTCACGAGCGGCGCGCACGGCAATAGTCTTTGGTCTGTTACCATCCCGCATTAACTTTCTTGCGGGGTGGACACATGAACTGGACGAGGGAAGCCAACTTGATCGAACGCGGCGTCGGCGCACGCCTGTTGACCGGGATCGCGGCCGGCGCCCTGGCCTTCGTGATGGGTGGCGCGGCCTGGGCCGCAAAACTTGAACCGGCGCCGCTGCCGAAAGGCGTCACTCTCGGCCCCTCGGTCGAAGGCATCACCGAATACCGCCTCGCCAACGGCCTGAAGGTGCTGCTGTTCCCGGACGCCTCGCGCCCCTCGATCACGGTCAACGTCACCTACCTGGTCGGTTCGCGCCACGAGAACTACGGCGAGACCGGCATGGCCCACCTGCTCGAGCACCTGCTGTTCAAGGGCACCAAGAAGAACCCGGACATCACCGGCCAGTTCGCGCGCCGCGGCATGGATTTCAACGGCACCACCTCGCTCGACCGCACCAACTACTACGAAGTGTTCCAGGCCTCCCAGGACAACCTCGACTGGGCGCTGCAGATGGAAGCCGACCGCATGGTCCATTCGCCGGTCGCCCAGAAGGACCTGAATTCCGAAATGACGGTGGTGCGCAACGAGTACGAGAGCGGCGAGAACTCGCCCGTGAACGTGCTGATCAAGCGCATGCAGAGCGTGGCCTACGACTGGCACAGCTATGGCCGCTCGACCATCGGCAACCGCAGCGACATCGAGAACGTCAAGATCGCCAACCTGCAGGGCTTCTATCGCACCTACTACCAGCCCGACAACGCCGTGCTGCTGGTGGCCGGCAAGTTCGACGCCAACAAGACCCTGGCCTCCATCCAGCGCCTGTTCGGCGCCATCCCCAAGCCGAAGCGTTCGCTGCCGCAGTTCTGGACCGTCGAGCCGACCCAGGACGGCGAGCGCAGCTTCGCGGTGCGGCGCCAGGGCGACGTGCAGATCGTCGCGCTCGGTTACAAGGTGCCGTCCGACCTGCAGGACGATGCCGAAGCGCTCGGCTTCGCCAGCGAGATCCTGGGCGACGCGCCCAACGGCCGCCTGCACAAGCTGCTGGTCGAGACCGGCAAGGCCAGCCAGGTGTTCGGCTTCGCCCAGACTGGCTTCGCACCCGGCCTGCAATACTTCGGCGCCATCGTGAAGAAGGGCGAGCCGATCGAACCGGTGCGCGAAGCGCTGACGCAAGCCGTCGAGGAATTCGCCAAGAACCCGCCGACGAGCGAAGAAATGGAGCGGGTGCGCCGCTCCTACATGAACACGATCGAGCGCAGCCTGAACGACCCGCAGGCGGTCGGCGTGGCGCTGTCCGAGATGATCGCGCTTGGCGACTGGCGCCTGTACTTCCTGGGCCGCGAACGCCTGAAGACGACCAGCGCCGAGCAGGTCGCCGCCGCCAGCGGCCGCTATTTTCTACGCAGCAACCGCGTGACCGGCACCTTCGTGCCCGAGGACGCCTCGCAGCGCGCCGCGATCCCGCCGGCGCCAAGCGTGGACGCGGTGATGAAGGACTTCAAGCCGAGCGCGTCGAGCCTGGTGTCGGAAGACTTCGACCCCAGCCAGGCCAACATCATGAAGCGCACCCAGCTCACCACCGCCGGCGGCGTGAAGCTGGCGCTGCTGCCCAAGAAGAACCGCGGCGAGACCGTCACCGTCGACCTGCGCCAGCACTTCGGCGACGAGAAGAACCTGTTCGGCAAGGGCGCGATTCCCGCCCTGACCGGCGCCATGCTGATGCGCGGCACCGCCCAGTACAGCCGCGCCCAGCTGGCCGACGCCTTCGACAAACTCAAGATGAGCGGCAGCCCGCAGCACTTCCAGACCACCCGCGAGAACCTGCCGGAAGCCCTCAAGCTGGCGGCCCACGTGCTGCAGCACCCAAGCTTCCCGGCGAGCGAATTCGAGCAGCTGCGCAAGCAGATGCTGGTCGGCCTGGAAGCCAGCCGGGCCGAGCCGCAAAGCGTGGCGGGACGCGCCCTGGCGGCCCACTTCGAGCAGTACCCGCGCGGCGACATCCGCCACGCCAACACGCTCGAAGAAGACATCGAGGACGTCAAGGCCGCAGGCCTGGAAGACGTGGCCGCCTTCCATAAAACCTTCCACAACAGCAGCCCGGCCGAGATGGCGATCGTCGGCGACTTCGACCCGAAGGAGATCGTGCCGCTGGTGGATTCCCTGTTCGGCAAGTGGACCGCCTCCGCCCATGTGGCGCCGGTGCTGACCAGGCACGCCGAGGTGGCGGCCGCCAGCCGCTTCATCGATACGCCTGACAAGGAAAACGGCTTCTACACCGCGCGCATGAACCTCGACCTGAACATCGAGGATCCGGACTATCCGGCCCTGATGCTGGCCAACTACATCTTCGGCGAGGGCGGCCTGAAGTCGCGCCTGATGGACCGCATCCGCCAGAAGGATGGCCTGTCCTATGGCGGCGGCTCGAGCCTGGATGCGGGCGACCTCGATCGCGCCGGCGCGTTGTCGATCAGCGCGATCGCGGCGCCGCAGAACCTGCGCAAGCTGGACGCCGCCGTGCGCGAGGAAGTGTCGCGCGCCGTCAAGGACGGTTTCACCGCCGCCGAACTGGCCGACGCCAAGTCCGGCCTGATGCAGCAGCGCCTGCAGAACCGCGCCAACGACGCCGTGCTGGCCTCGGGCTGGACCGGCTTCCTGTACCGCGGCCGCACCTATGACTGGTCGGCCGCCTTCGAGCGCAAGCTGATGGCGGTCACCCTGCCGCAGCTGAATGCCGCCTTCCGCAAGGCGATCGACCCCGCTAAGTTGTCGGTGGTGATGGCCGGCGACCAGGGCAAGGCGAAGGAAAGCGGGAAATGACGCCAAAATAGCAACACGATACGTTCCGCATTGTGACAGAAGCGTTCTGCTGCGTTAGAATGTTTCCTTTGGGAAGCATCAGTTGCATAGCATCAGGAGCATCATGAAAGGGACATCCAAAGCGCAGCCGGTGGCGGAACTGCCATTCACCGGCAAAGTCGCTCTCGTCACCGGCGCCGCCAGCGGCCTGGGCCGCGCCACCGCGCTTGCCTTCGGGCGCGCCGGCGCCTGCGTCGTCGTGGCCGACACCGCCATCGACGGCGGCCACGCGACCGCCGCCATGATCGTCGAATCGGGCGGCAAGGCGCTGTTCGTGCGCAGCGACATCGCCAGGTCGGGCGACGTGGCCGCGCTGATCGAAAAGACCATCAACTACTACGGCCGCCTCGACTTCGCGGTCAACAACGCCGGCGTCGACGAGGAAGCCGCGCCGCTGGCCGATGGCGAGGAAGAGCAGTACGACCGCATCATGGGCGCCAACGTCAAGGGCGTGTGGCTGTGCATGAAGCTGCAGCTGCGCCAGATGCTCAAGCAGGGCGGCGGGGCGATCGTCAACGTGTCCTCGGTGTCCGGCCTGGTCGGCGCGCCGAACCGCGCGATCTACGCGGCCAGCAAGCACGCGGTGGTCGGCCTGACCAGGAGCGCCGCCGCCGAATACGCCCGCGAAGGCATCCGCATCAACGCGCTGTGCCCGGGCGCCGTCAAGACCCCGCACATGGCGCGCGCCGCCGAGGAAGGGCAGCTGGAGGCGCCGGCGCCGATGGGCAGGTTCGCGGAGGCGGCTGAGGTGGCGAATGCGGCGTTGTGGCTGTGTTCGGAGCAGGCGTCGTATGTGAATGGGCACGAGTTGGTGGTTGATGGTGGTTTCACAGCTGTTTGAGTCACCGCACCGCCGGCCTTCCCCTCTGGCCTAAAGACCGTCGTACGCCCCACTGGGGCATATGACGGTCTTGAGGGTAACGGTAATGGTGGCGTAGCGGGCCAGACGCCCAATCGACCCGCATCGCCCAATCAACCCGCATTCAACTCCGCCACGAAGTCATACATGTCGCCCCTGAAATAGGAACGACAAAACTCCACCGCCCGTCCATCCCGGGCAAACCCCAACCTCTCCACGCACAGCCCCGCATCGCCCTCGCGCGTCTGCAGCAGCTTCGCCTGTTCGCCGTTGAGCAGCAGCGCCGACAGCCGCTGCAGCGCGCGCACCGGCCGGTTGCCGCTGGCTTCCAGCGCCGCGTACATCGAATCGTCCACCGCGTCGAGCGAGGGCAGGGCGAAGGCGGCGATGGTGGCGTATTCGAGGCACATTGGAACTTCGTCGGCGAAGCGGATGCGGTTGAAGCGGTACACCGGCGTGCCGGGCGACAAGCGCAGGCGCAGCGCTTCCTCGGGCGTGACCAGGCCTTCCGAGCGCTTGATCCAGACATTGCGCGGCGCGCGGCCGCGCGCCCGCATGTCCTCGGAAAACGAGCTCAGCTTGGCGAAGTTCTTCTCGAAACGGGTGTTGACGAAGTTGCCGGCGCCGGCGCGGCGCACCAGCAAGCCTTCCTCGACCAGGGCGTCGATGGCTTTCCTCACCGTGATGCGCGAGATGCCCAGTTCCTGGGCCAGCTGGCGCTCGGCCGGCAGCGCCGAGCTGGCGCTCAGGGCGCCTTCGTCGATGGCGCGGCGCAGCGCCTGCTGGAGCTGCTGGTAGAGGGGGAGCTTGGCGCCGGCGGCGGCCGACTGCATCAGGTCTGCGATGGCATTCATGCAACCATTCTACAGCCTCACTTCGGCCGCGGGTCCCTCAGGCGGTGCTGCGACACCGCGACGCGTCCGGCGCGGATCTCGCGCACCGCTTCGGCCACCGCGCGCGCGACGTTGCGCACCTCTTCCTGGAAGGCGGTGTCGCGGTCCAGCGTGGCGTGGCTGTCGGCATAGGATTCGTAGTAGCCGATGAAGCGGTCGAGCTGGGCGAAGCTGCCGGCGTCGACGAAATCCATCCAGCCGAACCAGTCGGCCAGCGAGCGGCGCGTGCCTTCGATGCCGGCCACGTCGCCGTGCACCACCACGCCGTAGGCGCGGCCCGCCAGGTGCTTCGGATAGTCCCAGCCGGCCAGTTCGATCTCCTTGGCTACCTCGGCTTTCTTGCCGTGGGTGGAGGAGGGGTCGGGGTTGCCGCCGTCGGCGCACACCAGGCGGTCGATCATGAGCTTGAGCGGCGAAGGCGACTGGTACCAGTAGACCGGGGTGATGATGATGACGCCGTGCGCCAGCACCCAGCGCTCGTAGATCTCGTTCATCCAGTCGTTGACCTGGCGCTCGGCGTGGTTCGGATAGCAGCTGCAGGGCCAGTGGCACAGCGGCATGGCGGTCGAGACGCAGCCCTTGCAGGGGTGGATGTGGCGGTCGTAGTCGGAGTTCAGGAGGCTCAGGTCGAGCACGTCGGCCTCGAAACCCTGTTCCATCAGGAGGTCGCGCGCCAGCATGGTCATGCGCCAGCTCTTCGAGATCTCGCCGGGGCAGGTGCCGTCGTTGCGCGAGGAGCCGTTGATCAGGAGCACGCGGTTGCGCGAGGCCGGGTCTTTCTGGTGCCGCTCGGCGGCCAGCAGGCGCTCGTGCGTCTCCTTCCATTCGACCGAGAGGTCGTAGGACGGGTCGGCGTAGCCGGGGCCGGCCTTCACCGTACGCGGGGCCTTGCGGCCCTCGTGGTAGGCCTCCCAGGCGACCTGTTCGATGGCCGCGAGTTCCTGCTCCAGCGCGTCGTAGCCGGGATCGTGGAATGCGTTGCGGAAGCGGATGTGGAATTCGTTGCGCCCCAGCTTGGCGGGCGCTTGCCCTTTGCGTACCTCTGTCATGCCGCCTCCGTGAATTTGCCGAAATTATCGACTGGACGGTGATGGCGAGAATGTGCGCGCGCGCACACTGGGCAAGAAAAAAGCCGGACGGTGTCCGGCTTTGCTGGGGGCGAAAAGGATCAGCCCTGCTGGTTCAGGTACAGGATCCAGTACTTGGCGAGGTCGCCGGCGCCGCCGGCGCCCTTGATGCCCTCGAAGGTCTGGATCGCCTCGGCCTTCTTGCCGGCGCGCGCCTGCGCCATGCCGAGGCGCAGCTTGGCTTCCTCGACGTTCTTCAGGCCGCCCTTGGCGATACCCTGCTGGATGAAGCCGATGCCCTTGTCGGCCTGGTCCATGGTGGCGTAGGCCCAGCCCAGGTTGACGAGGCCGGCGCCGGTCTTGGCCTTGGCGGCCGAGGCTTCGCCGCTGGCGATGTTCTTGGCGTCGTCGGCCGCGCCCTTGTTGGCCTTGTCGCGCAGGGCGGCGTGGGCCTTGGCGTTGCCGCCGGTGCCGAGCACGCCGTTGGCGTAGCCGGCGTCCAGCGCTTTCTTGGCTTCGGTCGGGAAGCCGTCGCGCAGGGCCAGTTCGGCCAGGTTGGTGTACTCTTCCGGCGCCATGCCTTTCGGTGCGACCGCGAACTGCAGGCGGTACAGGTTGGCCAGGTGGGTGTCCTGGTTGAAGCCCGCCTTGCGGCCCACGCCTCGGCTGACCAGGTCGGTCCAGAAATCGTCGCTCGGGTAGGCGCGCACGAGTTTCTCGAGCGCCACGATGTAGCCGGCGTCATCCTTCATCTTGATGGCCGACGAGGCCAGCATGCGCAGGTCCTTCTCGGCCGGTTTCTGGCCGGCTTTTTCCTGGGCTTCGATGATCGGCAGCAGGGTGTCGCGCGTCTTGGCGAAATCGTTCTGCAGGTAGTAGGCGCTGGCCATCGCCGGGCGCACCGCGTCCGGGGTCTGGCTTTCCTTGGTGTAGCGCTCGAACCATTCCAGCGCCTTCGGATAGTTCTTGGCGTTGAAGTACATATTGCCGAGGGCCTGCATGAAGTTGGCCTTGTCGCCGGCGCTCAGCTTGCCCGAATTGATCACGGCTTCCAGCGCCGGAATCGCGGCGGCATCGTTGCCGGTCGACGAAGCCACGGTCAGCTTCATGCGGTTGATCACGTAGTCTTCGTACGGGGTACGGTTCGGGAAGGCTTCGGCCTGGGTGATGCGGCTCTGAACTTCAGTAAAGTTCTTCGCGTCCACCAGCGGCTTGACCGCGGCCGGGTCGAGCAGCTTGAAGATTTCTGGGCGAACGGTGTCCTGCGGCGCAGCTGCAGCTGCCGGCGCATCGCTCTTCTGCTGCGCATGAGCGCTGGACACCAGCGCCGGTGCGGTCACGCCGAAAGCGGCGAGCATCAGGCAAAGGCGGGCAAGACGGAATTGGGCCATGGAATATCCTCGGTCTAAATAATGATGAGCA
This sequence comes from Massilia phyllostachyos, assembly GCF_021044825.1. Taxonomy (GTDB): domain Bacteria; phylum Pseudomonadota; class Gammaproteobacteria; order Burkholderiales; family Burkholderiaceae_D; genus Telluria; species Telluria phyllostachyos. Next base: position 464,711 of record NZ_JAJNOC010000004.1, read on the forward strand.
AGGGCAGATGCGACATGTCTAAACGTAAACATGGCGAAAATGCCATTACGGACAAAACGTGCATTGTCCCATAAAAGCCTTTTTCAGGCTCGGCAATTGTGCCGCAGGCCGTGCGCGATGGGGTGGACGGTTACATGGCGTTACCTTGGCTGGCGCGGGACGATTGCTGCAAAGTAGGCGCGGTTCAGGTAGCATGCCGCCTTGCCTCGAAAGTATGATCCTGCCGATGTTCCATTCGTCCCACCTCGCGCTCGTCCGCGTCGACCACGCGGCGCGCGCATGAGTTCCCCGCTGCTGCCCAACGAACCCCGTGTCGCGAAAGACGGCGTCCAGGCCGCGCTGACCGCGCGCCACCTGCTGCCCGTGCTGGCCCAGTTCGAAGCCTGCCTGCTCTACCTGCGCGCCGAGGTCGACCCGGTCCTGCGCGGCCGGCTGCCGGTCAAGCTCGGCAAGCCTTATCCGCTCGGCCAGTGCCTGGAAATATCGAAGGCCATGCAGGAACGTCTGGCGACGGTGGAGGAGGCCGAGGTGCCGCCCGATGCCGCCGTCGGCCTGCGCGCCCTGCGCAGCTTCCAGCGCGCCGGCGGCGCCATGCGCCAGGTCTGGGGCGACCTGCGCGGCCAGTATTTCCAGAACGCCTTCCAGATCGGCACCCTGTATGTCGACGTGTCGAACGACACGGTGACGGTGACCAAGCCGAAGGTGGAAGTCCTGCCATTCGAACAGGCCCGGTTCAGCGCGATCCGCGACTACCGGCACTTCGCCCGCGTGGCTGAGAGCTACTGGGGCGAGACTGCCTACCCGAACCACGTGCTGCCGCAGCTGGCGCCGCACTGTCCCCTGGTCATGGTGAACAAGAGCGGCCGCATCCAGCTGCGCGCCGCCACCGACTACATGCTGGCCCTGACCCGCAGCCAGGCTTTTGCGCCGAGCGAGGCGCTGCTGCGCGACGAGCCGATGCCGCAGGAGGTGTTCGAGCGCGTGCGCCAGGCCTTGCAGGGCAGCGGCCAGGTGCTGGCCCCGGATCCGGCACAGGGCCGCCAGCTGGCGCTGGCGCAGTGCCGCCGCCAGCGCGGCGCGGGCGCGCACCGCTCGCCGGCCGCGCACGAGGCGGTGATCCGCGAGGCCCAAGCGGTCAATCAAGCGCTCGGCATGCGCACCAATCCATCGAACCAGACATCCACGGAGAACCCCATGTCCACCATCAAGATCGACGCTATCGACTACCCGCTCGACAGCCTGTCCCCGGAGGCGCGCGCCCAGTTGCAAAGCATCCAGTTCGTGGATGCGGAACTGGCGCGCATGCAGGCGCACATGGCGGCGTTGCAGACCGCGCGCGCGGCCTACGTGGCCGCGCTGAAGGCCGCGCTGCCGGCCGCTTAGGCGCCGAAGCCCGGCACCGGGCAGCGTCCCGGCGCATCGATCTCGCCCGCCAGCCAGGCGACCACCGCGTCCACCGCGGGCGGCGCGAAGCCGTAGGTCAGCAGGGCAGGGGTGTCGAAGTCGAGGGCCTGGTAGGGGTTCCACAGGGCGACGTGCAGGTCGGGACGCCAGGTCGCGCGCGCATGCGGGCCATAGCGCTTGCGCGCGGTCGAGGCCAGGATGGTGAAGCGGCCGTCCTGCGGCAGGGCATCCCAAGCGAAGCTGTCGGCGTCGGCGAAGGTGACCAGCTCGACCTCGTAGAGCCGGCCCAGCGCCGCGGCGATGCTGGCCGCCGGCACGCCAGCTTCGGAGACGCCGTCGCTGACCACGTCGGCGCGCGCCACCAGGCGCACCTTGCTGCCGCGCGGCGGACGTTGCGGTTGCTTGAGCGCGGTGAGGCCGGCGCGCCAGGCGCGCGCCATCAGGGCGCGGTCTTCATGCTCGACGGCGTAGGCCGCCGGGCCGGCGGGATGCCTGTCCGCCAGCGCGTTCAAGCGCGCCAGGCGCGCTTCGACTTCGCTCATGGGCAGCACGCCGCTGCGGATCGCTTCCGCGATCGCGTGCACGGTCTCGACCTGCGTTTCGCGCGAACCGATCGCCATCACCATGTCGGCGCCGGCGACCAGGGCGTTCACCGCCGCCTCGCCCGCGCCGTAGCGGTGGGCGATCGCGTGCATGTCCATGCCGTCGGTGATGATCACGCCCTGGTAGCCGAACTGTTCGCGCAGGATGCCGGTCAGGATCGGGCGCGACATCGTGGCCGGGTATACCGGGTCCAGCGCCGGATAGACGATGTGGGCGGTCATCATGGCCGGCGCGCTGGCGGCCGCCATGCGGAACGGCGCGAACTCGAAGCGCTGCAGTTCTTCGAGGGGCTTGTCCACGGTCGGCAGGTCGCGGTGCGAGTCGACGTGGGTGTCGCCGTGGCCGGGGAAGTGCTTGACGCAGCAGGCCACGCCTTCGCTTTCGCTGCCGGCCATCCAGGCCAGCGCGAGGCGGGTCGCGGTGCTCGGCTCGGCGCCGAAGGAGCGCTCGGCGATCACCGGGTTGTGCGGGTTGTTGTTCAGGTCCAGCACCGGCGCGAAGTTCCAGTTGAAGCCGAGCGCACGCACCGCGCGCGCCACGGCGGCGCCGACCTCGCGCGCAAGCGATTCGTCGCCCGCCGCGCCCAGGGCCATGGCGCTCGGCGGCGCCGGCACCCAGGTCGAGCGCACCACGGCGCCGCCTTCCTGGTCGAGCGCGATCAGGGCTTGCGGGCCCATCGCATCCTTCAGGCCGGCGGTGAAGCGGCTCAGCTGGCTTGCGTCCACCATGTTCTGGCGGAACAGGCAGGCGCCGCGCACCTTGTGGGCGCGCAGGAAGGCATCGGTATCGGCGTCGAGTTCGGCGCCGAACAGGCGCACCATCATCAGCTGGCCGGCGAGGTCGAGGCAATCGTTCATATCGCGCATATCGTTTAGTTCGTTTTCGTGACCTTGGAGAGGTGGCGCGGCTTGTCCGGATCGAGCCCGCGCGCTTCCGACAGGCGCGCCGCCATCATGTAGAAGGCCTGGATCGCGGCGATCGGGTCGAGGTCGGGGATGGCCGCCGTCGGCAGGGTCAGGTCGCGGCTCGCCACGTCTTCGGGGGCGGCCAGCAGCACGCGCGCGCCGCGGCCGCGCATCTCCTCGGCCAGCGCCACCAGGCTGGCCTGGGCCGGGCCGCGGGTGGCGAAGATCAGGAGCGGATAGCCTTCCTCGATCAGGGCCATCGGGCCGTGCTTGATCTCGGCGCCCGAGAAAGCTTCGGCCTGCAGGGCCGAGGTTTCCTTGAATTTCAGGCTGGCTTCCAGCGCCACCGGGAAGCTGATGCCGCGTCCCACCACCATGATGTTGCGGGCCGGGGCCAGCACCTCGATCGCGGGCGACCAGTCGACCGTCGTCGCGGCGCGCAGGGCGTCGGGCAGGGCCAGCACGCCGTCCTTCAGTTCCGGGTCGTTCTGCCACTCGGCCACCAGGCGCGCGCCGGCGACCATGCTGGCGATGAAGCTCTTGGTGGCGGCCACGCTCTGCTCTTTGCCGGCATGCAGGGGCATGGTCCATTCGGCAGCGTTGGCCAGCGGCGAGGCCGCATCGTTCACCAGCGCCACCGTGGTCGCGCCGCCGTTGCGGAAGTAGCTGATCGGCTCCACCACGTCCGGGCTCTGGCCGGATTGCGAGATCGAGATCGCCAGGGTGTCGCGCGTGACGAGCGGCGATTTGTACAGCGTGATCAGGGACATCGGCAGCGAGGTCACCAGGCGGCCCATGCGCGCCATGATCAGGTAGGCCAGGTAGCTCGAGGCGTGGTCGGAGCTGCCGCGCGCCACCGTCACGGCGCTGTGGAAGCTGGTCGAGCGCAGCGCGCGGCCCAGTTCCGCGTAGCGGTCGGCGTCTTGCGCCAGCTGCTGCGCGACGCAATCGCCGGCGGACAGGGCTTCCTGGTACATGAGCGAGGTCGGGACGGTCACTGCAGTTCTCCTTCGATATAGACGGCTTTGATGTTCAGGTCGCGGTCGAGGACCACGAAATCGGCATGGCAGCCCGGCGCCAGGCGGCCGCGCCGGGTTTCGCCGAGGTAGTCGGCGGCGTTGGTCGAGACGCGCCGGCTGGCCTCGGCCAGCGGCAGGCCGATCTTGACCAGGTTGCGCAGCGCCTGGTCCATGGTCAGGGTGCTGCCGGCCAGCGTGCCGTCGGCCAGGCGCACGCCGCCCATGCACTTGTGGACCACCTGGCGGCCCAGCATGTATTCGCCGTCCGGCATGCCGGCGGCGGCGGTCGAATCGGTCACGCAGAACAGCTTCGGGATGCAGCGCAGCGCGGTCCTGATCGCGCCCGGATGCACGTGCAGCAGGTCGGGGATGATCTCGGCGTATTCGGCGTGGGCCAGCGCGGCGCCGACCATGCCGGGTTCGCGGTGGTGCAGGCCGGGCATGGCGTTGAACAGGTGGGTGAAGCCGTGCGCGCCGTGTTCGAGGGCGCGCACCCCGTCTTCGTAGCTGCCGCTGGTGTGGCCGATCTGGACCCGGATGCCGGCGTCGGCGATCGCGCGCAGCAGTTCCATGTGGCCGTCGATCTCGGGCGCCACCGTGATCAGGCGCATCGGCGCGGCGTCGTTGAAGCGGTTGACCTCGTCGAGCGTGGCTTCGCGCGCATACGGCGGCTGGGCGCCCAGCTTGCCGGAATTGATGTAGGGGCCTTCCAGGTGCACGCCGAGGATGCGCGCCTCGCCCTTGCCGCGCGACTTGCAGGCCGCACCGATGGCGCCCAGGGCGCGGTCGATGTCCTCGATCGGGGCGGTCATGGTGGTGGCCAGCAGGGCGGTGGTGCCGTGCTTCGCGTGCAGGGCGGCGATCACGTGCGGGGCGTCGCCGCCCTCCATCATGTCGCGCCCCGCGCCGCCGTGCACGTGCACGTCGATGAAGCCGGGCAGGATGTAGTCGTCGCCGTTGGCCGACGGGTCGACTTCGTGGCCGTCGACGCCCTCGACGAAGGCGCCGTGGCGCAGTTCGCCATGGATCCAGCCGTTGGGAGTGAGGATGTTGCCTTTCATTGCGGTGTCCTTTCGAGTTGGCGCGCGATCATGCGCAGCGCGCCGGCGGCCGAGTCTCCCTGGGCGGGGACGCAGCGCGCCAGTGTAGCGGGCGGCAGCCAGGCGCGCAGCACCTCGCCCAGGCCGCCACACAGGGCCAGCGGCAGGCTGTGGCCGGGGTCGAGCGCGTCGGCGATGGCGGCCACTTCCTGGCCGGCGTGTTCGAGGATGGCGCGCGCCACCGGGTCGGTCTCGCCGTGGATGACCACGAAGCGCGCCAGGCTGGCGTAGGTAGTCTGGTTGGCCTTGCCGAGCCAGACCTGCAGCGCGTCGCGCGAACCGCCGCAGAAGTCGATCACTTCGCGCGCAAAGGCGCTGCCCTCGGCGCGGCCGTCGAGCACGTGCTCGACGTGGTTCAGCGCGCGCAGTCCCATCCAGGCGCCGCTGGCCTCGTCGCCGGCGGGGAAGCCCCAGCCGCCGACTTCGATCTTGGTCCCGTCTTCGCGCATGGCTTCGCCGACGCTGCCGGTGCCGATCGCGACGATCGCGCCGGGCCGGCCCGCGTGGGCGCCCATCATGGTGGTGAAGCCGTCGGTGTCGAGGGCGATGGCGGCGTAGCCGGGATTGGCGGCGATGAAGGCGGCCTTCCACTCCTTGTTGTGCACGCCGGCCAGGCCGAGGCCGATGGCGCAGGCGGCGCGTGGGACCGGGTCGATACCGATCTGGGTAAAGGCTTGCCGGACCGCGCCGTCGATGGTGGCCCAGGCCGCGTCGATGCCGCGCGCCAGCGCGGACGGGCCGCCGCTGGCCTGCGCCAGCGCGCTGCCGTCGCGGCGCGCCAGGCGCACGCGGGTGCCGGTGCCGCCGCCGTCGACGCCGATGAGATAGTCGATCATGGAGTGTGCGTATTCTGCCGAGGAGGTCAGCGCACTATAGGCAGGCGGCCCCGGCCTGTCAACAGGTATTTAACTGGTATGCAAATCTACTTTGCACATGACCGGCAAATTGCACCGGAAATTTGCATAAACCGCTGATTATGCGAATCTTTTTATTGGTATGCGAATTGGTATTGTCGCGTCCACTCATTTTGTCCGGTAGCGGCTGCCGCTGCGGTCCACCACCAGCATCTCCTCGCCCCCGCGACCACGGCGGCCGGCGTGCTCGGGGACGTCGACCACCGCATTGCCCGGTCCGCTGACGGCGATCTCGGCGCGGTCGGCGCGCAGCCGGCGGCCGTCGAAGGCGCCGGAGCCGCTGAGCTGCGCCTTGACCAGGTGGACCTTGCCGGCCACCTGGGCATGGCCCGGCCCGCTCATGCGCAACAGCAGGCGCTTGCCGTCCATGCGCGCGTCCAGGCCGCCGGAGCCGCGCAGCTCGGCGTCCAGGGTGTCGGAGACGTTCGCCAGCTCGATGCCGCCGGGGCCGCGCGCCTTGAGCAGGGCGCGGCTGACGTCCAGGCTGCCGCCTTCCAGGTCGCCCGAGCCGGCCAGGTCGGCGGTGAATTCGCCGATCTCGCCGCTGAGGGTGGCGCTGCCCGGCCCGCTCAGGCGCAGCGTGCCTTTCGGCGCGCGCAGGCCGCTGGCCTGCAACTCGCCCGAGCCGTGCACCTCGGCGTCGAACTTCGTGATGGCGCCGGCGACGCAGGCGTTGCCCGGGCCGCGCTGGGTGACCGAGACCGCGTCCACGGCCAGGCCGCAGGCGTCGAAGTCGCCCGAGCCGCTGGCCTCGAGGCGCAGTTCGCGCGCGCGGCCGGACAGCTTCATGCCGCCCGGGCCGGAGATGCGCGCATTCAGGCGCGCCAGGCGCAGGTCGAGGGCTTCGAGGTCGCCGGAACCGCTGAGCGTCGCCGCCAGCGCGTTGCCGACGCCGGACAGGCGCACGTCGCCGGGGCCCGACAGGGTCAGGTTGACGTCGGCGGCCTTCAGGCGCTGCAGGTCGGCGTCGCCGCTGCCGCCGGCGCGCACCGTGAGTTCGCGCACGGCGCCGGCCGCCTCCAGGTCGCCGGGCCCGTCGACCGCCAGCGCGAAACGCTCGCCGGACACCTGGCTCAACGCGACGTCGCCGCTGCCGGACATGCTCAGGCTCCTGAGCTGGGCGGCCGTGATGGCGATGGTGACGCTGCCGCGCTCCTTGCCCCAGCTGAAGCGAAAGCCGTTGCGGTTGGCCGGGCGCACCACCAGGGTGTCGCCGCGCACCACGGTCTCGACGTCCTCGAACAGCCTGGCGTCGCCCGACAGCTCGACCGCCTGGCGGCCCTGGGCGCGCACCACGACCTTGTAGGGACCATCGAGTTCGATGGCGCTGAAGGCGGCCAGCTGGCGCTGCTGGGTGAGCGCGCGGCCGGACGGCTCGGCGTGCCCGGCCTCGGTGGCAAGGAAGCCGGCGGCGATGGCGGCGGCGAGCAGGGCTGGCTTGAAAGTGGGGCGCATGTTCTTTTTCTGGCGAGGTGGGTGAGCCTGCACGATAGGACAATCCGGGCCGCTAATCATGCATCGAGCGACGGATGCGCGAAAACGGGGAACAGAATGCAAAGTGAAAGGATGAGCAGGCGGACGCGGCCTGTCGTGCCGGGCGGAACCCTGTTGGCGTCCAGCGGCGTTTTGGCTTAGCCTCTGCGTCCCGAAGTTGACTCTGTCTTGACGTCCCGATGAGCGATAGTGTGCAGGAACAGGCAGTGCTTGATATCGATGAGCTGCACACGACGCAGGCGCTGGACGAGCGCCCCGCGCGCGCGTCCGACCACGCGGCCGAGAACCGCGCGCTGGGCGCGCTGGCGCAGGAGCTGGCGCGCCGGCCCGACGCCGTGCCGCAGCGCCTGGCCGAGCTGCTGCGCGAGCTGTGCCGCGCCGGATCGGCCGGCATTGCCGTGGCCGCGCCGGACGGCGAGGCCTTCCAGGCGGCGCCTGCTGGTGGTGGACGACAACGGCGACGCCGCCGAGTCGCTGGCCCTGCTGCTGCATTCGGTCGGGGCCGAGGTGCGCACCGCCCTCGACGGCCCGGCCGGGCTGGCGCAGGCCGCCGAGTTCCGTCCCCACGCGCTGCTGCTCGACCTCGGCATGCCGGGCATGGACGGCTTCGAAGTGGCGCGCCGCCTGCGCCTCGATCCGGCCCAGGCCGGCCTCCTGATCGTGGCGCTGACCGGCTGGGGCCAGCAGGAAGACCGCCGCCGCACGCGCGCCGGCGGCTTCGACCATCACCTCACCAAGCCGGTGGACGTCGACGCGCTGCTCGATATCCTGGCCAGGGTCCCGGTTTCGTAGAGGGTGTGAAAAGAGGGCTATGGCAAGGCGCCGAGTCGAAGACAGTACACTCGTACGGCGAGACGAGGCAACGCAGCCATCGACGAATTTTTCACACCCTCGTAGGGTGGGCGGTCCTCCGCCCACGCGTTCAACCTGCGCATGCCCCGCCACGTCGCATCCGGGGCTCGAACGCGCCGATGGCCCGTCCACCGTACAGTGATGTAGTTCGACAGCAACAGCTGAACGACGTGGGCGGGCCGGGCCGTGCAGTGTCATAATGCGGGCATGGAAGGAGATCATCCGTGATTCGCTATATGGGCACCCGCAAGAACGACCAGGGCGCGGAACTGTACGTGTTCCTCGTCAACGGCATGCAGAAGGAAGTGCGTGAGCATGCGCTCAAGCAGCATCCTGGCTGCTATGACGCCTTGCCGGCGGCGGTCAAGGCCAGGATCGCGGCCAACCGCGCCTGGCTCTCCAAACTGTAAACATGCCGGCATACAGTCGGCCGGCCGCGCTCGCCCTGCTGGCGGCGGCATCCCTCCTGACAGCCCCGGCCGGCGCCATGCCGACCACCTTCGGCACCGTGATCGGCAACGCCCTGCTGTGCCGCAGCCATCTCGAGAACCGCTATTTCCACGACTACCTGACGACCTCCTTCGGCCCGGCCTACAAGCGCGAGGGCGGGGCCTACTGGTTCAGGCTCGAAGCCACGCTGTGGGGCGCCGAGGTCAAGGAAGTCATGGTCAGCGACGATACCAGCGAGCTGGTCTTCATCGCCGCCGTCCTCGAGGGCAAGCCCGAGGAGCTGGAAACCGCGATCCGCGGCAGCGCCGGCATCGCCTTCAAGCCGAAGGACGCCACCCCCTTTCCTTTGCGCGTATCGAACTCGGGCAGCACCATCGCTTACATGAATGACAAAAGCAAAATATACTGCGCGAAGTTCAAATCGATGCCGGTGCGCTGAGCAAGCTCTTCCTTGAAGAATGTATAACCACTATTTCCACCTGAAGGGTGCGCCGTTCTCGATCGCGCCCGACCCGCGCTACCTGTTCATGAGCGAGCGCCACCGCGAGGCGCTGGCGCACCTGCTGTACGGGATCGGCAGCGGCGGCGGCTTCGTGCTGCTGACCGGGGAAATCGGGGCCGGCAAGACCACCGTGTGCCGCTGCTTCATCGAGCAGATCCCGGACAATTGCCGGCTGGCCTATATCTTCAATCCGCGCCTGAGCGTCGAGGAATTGCTGCAGAGCGTGTGCGACGAGCTCGGCGTCGACGTGCCCGGGGCCGGCCTCAAGGCCCATGTCGATGCGATCAACCGCTATCTGCTGGAATCGCACGCGCAGGGCCTGAACAATGTGCTGGTCATCGACGAGGCCCAGAACCTGTCGGCCGAGGTGCTGGAACAATTGCGCCTGCTGACCAATCTCGAGACCAACGAGCGCAAGCTGCTGCAGATCATCCTGATCGGCCAGCCCGAGCTGCGCACCATGCTGGCGCGGCCGGAGCTGGAACAACTGGCCCAGCGCGTGATCGCACGCTACCACCTGGGGCCGCTGTCCGAGGGCGAAACCGGCGCCTACGTGGCGCACCGCCTCGCTGTGGCCGGAGCGGGCGGGCAGCCGTTTCCGCCCGCGCTGACGCCGGCGATCCACGCGCAGACCCACGGCGTGCCGCGCCGCATCAACCTGCTGTGCGACCGCGCGCTGCTCGGCGCCTATGTCGAGAACAGCCCGCAGGTGACGCGCCGCATCCTGAACAAGGCGGCCGAGGAAGTGTTCGCGGGCGAACCGGCGCCGCGCCGGCCGCTGCGGGCGCCGCTCGCCGTGGGCGGGGTGCTGGCGGCGGTGGCGCTGAGCGCCGCGGCCTGGCAGGCGCTGCCATCGCACCGGGCTGCGCCGCAGGCCGCCGCCGCGCCGGCGAAGACCCCGGCGCCGGCCGTGCGCCCCGCCGCGCCGTCGACGGTGCCGCCGGTGCAGGCGAATGAAGCCAATGCGCTGCGCGAACTGGCCGCCCTGTGGGGCCAACCGCTGGCCGGCGCCGATCCCTGCGAAGCGGCGCTGCGCGTCAACCTGCGCTGCCACCAGGGGCGCGGCGGCCTGTACGAGCTGCGCCTGCTGGACCGGCCGGCGGTGGTCACCCTGCACGACGGCCCGCGCACCGGTTACGCGATCCTGAGCGCGATGGACGCCGACAGCGTCACCCTGAGCGCCGGCGCGCGCCGCGAGCGCATCGACCTGGCCACCTTCGTTGCCCGCTTCGGCGGCGAGTTCACCACTTTCTGGCGCATGCCGCGCGGTTTTCGCGAGCAGCTGGCGGAAGGTGACCGCGGCCATGACGTCGACTGGCTGAACGCCCGCCTGGCCGAGATCAACAAGGCAGCCGCCCCCAAGGCGGACCGTCCGTTCGACGCCAATACCCGCGAATGGCTGCGCCGCTTCCAGGCCGCGCAAGACCTGAAGGCGGACGGCGTGGCCGGCCCGCGCACCTTCATGCGCCTGAACCAGCTCACCGGCGTGCCGGAGCCGCGCCTGCTGGCGGCCGCACAGGGAAAATAAAGCATGTCCTATATCCTCGACGCCCTCAAGAAGGCCCAGGCGGAGCGCCAGCTCGGCAACGCCCCGACCATCCACGCGCCGCCGCCGATGTATGCGCCGCCGCCGGCCGGAGCCAAGCGCACGAACGTGGCGATCGGCGCGGGCCTGGCCGTGGTCGGGCTGGCGGCGGCCGGCGTGTTCCTGCTGCGCCAGCCGGCGCCTGCGCCGGCGGTGCAGGTTGCCGCTGCGCCGGTGCTGGTTGCACCAGTTGCACCAGTTGCGCCGGCTGCGCCGGTCGCCGTGCCGCCGGCGCCGGTGGTGCAGGAAGCGCCGGCGCCCGAGCCGGTGAAGCCGAAGCCGGTCCCGGCCCAGCCGAAGCCGGCGCCGAAGTTGGCGACGCCGCGCCCTGCAGCGCCGCCGGTTGTCGAGGCGGCGCCGGAACCGGCGCGTCCGGTGCTGGTCGGGGCGGCGCCCAATGCGGACGATAACGTCGGCCCGCTCGCGGCGCTGCCGGACGCGGTGCAGCGCGACGTGCCGAAGGTCGCCTTCGGCGGCTACATCTATTCGCCGAACCCGGCTGAACGCCTGCTGCTGGTCGACAAGATGCTGCGCCGCGAAGGGGAAGAGGTCGCCCCGGGCCTGGTGCTGGAGCGCCTGCTGCCGAAGGCGGCGATCATGAACTACCGCGGCTATCGCTACCGTGTCGCGTACTGACCCTGGGCCGGTGCTCGGCGTGGTCGGCTGGTCCGGCAGCGGCAAGACCTCGCTGCTGGAAGGGCTGATTGGCCGCCTGGCAGGGCAGGGGCTGCGCGTGAACGTCGTCAAGCACAGCCACCACGACGTCGAACTCGAGCCGCCGCGCAAGGACAGCGCGCGCCTGCGCATGGCCGGCGCCGCCGAGGTGATGCTGGCCTCGCCCTACCGGGTCGCCATCCTGCGCGAACTGCGCGGCGCGGACGAACCGTCGCTCGCCGAGCACCTGGCGCGGCTGGCGCCGGCCGACCTGACCCTGGTCGAGGGCTATAAATGGGAGCGCCTGCCGAAACTGGAAGTGTTCCGGCCCAGCCTGGGCCGGCCGGCGCTGTATCCGGACGATCCGGACGTCGTCGCCGTGGCGTCGGATGCGCCGCGGCCGGGCGGTACGGAGGCTGTGGCCTGGCTCGACCTGAATGACCTGGATCATGTGCTGGGCTGGCTGCATGAATGGATGTGCAGGAAAAGCTAAAGTTCCTCGCAATGCTGCCGTAACCGGGGGATACGCCTTAATGGGAGAGTCACATGGACGTGTCCAGCATCGCCAAGCTGTCCACCAGCATCGCCGAAACCGGCCAGCGCCAGGAAGTCAACCTGGCCGTTCTGAAGAAGGCCCAGCAGATTCAGGAGTCGACCGCGACCCAGCTGCTCGCGGCGCTGCCGCAGCCGAATTTGCCGGCGCATTTGGGGAACAAGATCAATACGACGGCTTGATCAGGCGTTATTGGTAGCTTTGCAAAATTGGGTTCCCGCCTGCGCGGGAACGACGTGCTACTGGTGCGTGTCGAGATACGTTTCTTAGTTGTTCGCCTAAAAACCGTCGGACGCGCCACTGGCGCCTACGACTTCCCGCGAAAGGCGGGAACCCAAGTTTCGCACCGCAGCCACTAACTCATCACCCACCTTGCATCTTTCCCCCACCTGATAAATACTGGCGACCTCACCCCACGCCACCGGAGCACCGCATGACCCACCGCCACGCCCTGATCGCCGCCGCCCTCGCCAGCGTGTGCGCCGCCCAGGCCACCGCCCAGGACCAGATGGGCGCGCCGAAAGCCGACCAGGAAGCCTGCTACGGCGTCGCCAAGGCCGGCCAGAACGATTGCGGCACCGCGACCCACGGCTGCGCCGGCGTCGCCGCGGTCGACAAGGACCCGAACGAATGGAAATTCGTCGCCAAGGGCACCTGCACCAAGATCGGCGGCTCGCTCGAGCCCGGCAAGGCTGCCAAACCTGGCCAGTCCGAACCGAAGAAGTAAGCCATGCTCGCCGCCGGCGTGGGATTGCGCACGCCGCATTACCGCGCCTTTCTCGAGGAACGCCCCGAGGTCGGCTTCCTCGAAGTCCATAGCGAAAACTATATCGCCCGCGCAGGCTGGGACTGGCACGTCCTGACGACCCTGCGCCGCGACTATCCCCTCAGCCTGCACGGCGTCGGGCTCGGCCTGGGCTCGGCGCACGGCTTTCCGGACGCCCACCTGGCGCGCCTGCGGGCGCTGGTGGATGCCGTCGATCCCTTTCTCATCTCCGAACACCTGAGCTGGGGCGCGCTGGCCGACCGCCAACTGAACGACCTGCTACCTCTCGAGCTGAACGCGGCGATGCTGGACCTGCTGTGCGAGCGGGTAGGGCGGGTGCAGGACGTGCTGCAACGGCGCCTGCTGGTCGAGAACGTTTCGACCTATGTGCGCTTCCGCGCCGACACCATGAGCGAGGCCGAGTTCCTGGCGGAACTAACGCGCCGCACCGGCTGCGCCATCCTGCTCGATGTAAACAATCTCTACGTCAACCAACACAACCACGGCGAAGATGCGCTGGCGGCGATCGCGGCCTTGCCGGCCGGCAGCGTCGGCGAAATCCACCTGGCCGGCCACCTGGTGACGCCGCTGGCGCTGGTCGACCACCATGGCGCGGCGGTCGCCGAGCCGGTGTGGGACTTGTACCGGGCGGCCTTGCAGCGCTTCGGCCGGGTGCCGACGCTGGTCGAATGGGATGCCGACCTGCCGCCGCTCGACGTGCTGCTGGCCGAGACGGCGCGGGCGGACGCCATCGCTGCCGCGTATACGGCGCCGGTTCCCCTCGAGGTGCAGTCGGTGCCGGTAACGACTGCCGCGCCGGGCCCGGCCCCGGGCGCGATCCAGCAACGCTTCGGCGAAGCCTTGTTCGACCGCCGCCTCGACGGCGAACTGGCGCCTCGGCTCCATGGCGACGGCGCGGCGCGCATGGCGCTCTACCGCGGCAATCTGCACGCCGGCTGGGAGCGCGCGCTGTCGGACGCCTATCCGGTGATCCGGCAACTGCTGGGAGAGGAATTCTTCGCCGGCCTGGCCCGGGCCTACGGCGCGGCGTTTCCATCCCGGGATCCGGACCTCGCCGCCTTCGGCGCGCAACTGGCGGATTTCCTCGAAGGTTTCGCCCCGGCGGCGCCGTATCCTTATCTGCCGGACATGGCGCGGCTGGAGTGGGCGGTGCACCGGGCGCAGCTGGCGCCGGACGTGGCGCCCGCCGGTATCGAGATGCTGGCCGCGCTGACGCCCGAGCAACTGGACGCCGCGGCCTTGGCCCTGCACCCGGCCGTCGCGATCCTGCCCAGCCGCTGGTCGACGGCCGCGCTATGGCAGGCCCACCAGCCGGGCGGCCCGGCGCTGCCGGCGGATGTGAACGTTCCATGCACGGCGCTGGTGACGCGGGCGCGCTGGCAGGCAGAGGTCGTGGAAATCGATGCCGTCGAGGCGACGGTGCTGGAACGGCTGGCAAGCGGCGCCAGCTTCGGCGAGGCGCTCGACGCGGGTCTCGAACGCTGCGGGAGCGAGGGCGGAAACGCGTCGGCGCCGGATATCGGCGCCATGCTGCAGCGCTGGTGCAGACTCGGCGTGATCGCCGAAGACGGCGCCGGCTGAACCGCTCAGGGTTTTAACAGATCAGTGGAAGGCGCGCAGGATGCGCTGCTCGCCGGTATGGTCGCGGAAGCGCTCGTTGGCGGCGCGGGTGGCGGCCATCATGCGTTCCAGCTGGGCGTCTTCGAAACGCGCCAGTTCCTCGTTGGCCGCTTCCAGGGCCAGCGCCAGCTTGGCGCGGGCGTTCTGGTAGAGCGCGCTGGAGTAGTGGTCGGTATTCTTGAGCAGCTCTTCCGCGTTCTCGATGACGAGACGCAGGTCGCCGATCAGTTGTTCCTGCGACTGAGCGCGGGGTGCGGGGGTTTCCATTGCTTCACCTTTAGCCGAATGTTTGCTGAATCATCACGACTTAAAATATAAACAAGGAAGCCCGGTTCTGTTTGTTAGCGCGCAAACATAAGACCACCGCTTTTTTGCAGATCCGGCGGTCAATCCGGCCCTTACTGGACCGTGATCTGGACGTCGCCGATGGTGACGACCTGGCCGGTGCGAATCTTGGCGGTCTTGCGCAGTTCCTGCTTGCCGTCGACCGACACCGCGCCGCTGGCGACCACGTTCTTGCCGGCGCCGCCGCTGTCGACCAGGCCGACCAGCTTCAGCAGCTGGTTGACCTCGACGAATTCTGATGTCAAATCGAACACTATTTTTTGCATGCTATCCTCGGGGTAAGTAAAGACGGCGCCGCTTCCTGACGCCGCCTGGTAGTGCGCGCTTACTCGACCTGGTCCGGCCGGGTCATGTCGATCGGGACGATCCACTGGTCAAACTGCTGCTCGTCCAGGAAACCGGACTGCAGCGCCGCCTGGCGCAAGGTCAGGCCTTCCTTCGACGCGGTCTTGGCGATCTGCGCGGCGCGATCATACCCGATGTGCGGCGCCAGTGCGGTCACCAGCATCAGCGATTTTTCCATCAGCTCGGCGATACGCGCGTGGTTCGGCTCGATGCCCTGGGCGCAATGTTCGTCGAACGAGCGCATGCCGTCCGCCAGCAGGCGGGCGCTCTGCAGGAAGTTGTGCGCGATCATCGGCTTGAACACGTTCAGCTCGAAATTGCCTTGCGAGCCGCCGACCGTGATCGCGACGTCGTTGCCGAACACCTGGCAGCACAGCATGGTCAGCGCCTCGCACTGGGTCGGATTGACCTTGCCCGGCATGATCGAGCTGCCCGGCTCGTTCTCGGGAATCGTGATCTCGCCCAGGCCCGAGCGCGGGCCGGACGCCATCCAGCGCACGTCGTTGGCGATCTTCATCAGCGCCGTGGCCAGGGTCTTGAAAGCGCCGTGGGCTTGCACCATGGCGTCGTGGCCGGCCAGGGCCATGAACTTGTTCGGTGCGTTCTTGAAGGCCAGGCCGGTGCGCGAGCCCAGTTCGGCCGCGATGCGCGGGGCGAATTCCGGGTGCGCGTTCAGGCCGGTGCCGACCGCGGTGCCGCCGGCCGCCAGGGCCAGCAGGCCGGGCAGGGTGGCGCGGATCGCGCTTTCGGAAAATTCCAGCTGGGCCACGTAGCCCGAGAATTCCTGGCCGAGCGTGAGCGGGGTGGCGTCCTGCAGGTGGGTGCGGCCGATCTTGACGATGTCCTCGAACTCGCGCGACTTGCGCAGCAGGGTGCCGCGCAGCTGGGCCAGGGCCGGCAGCAGGTTCTGGGCGACGGCGGCCGCCGCGGCCACGTGCATGGCGGTGGGGAAGATGTCGTTCGACGATTGCCCCATGTTCACGTGGTCGTTCGGGTGCAGCTGGCGCGCCTCGCCGCGCTCGCCGCCCATCAGCTCGGAGCCGCGGTTGGCCAGCACCTCGTTCATGTTCATATTGCTCTGGGTGCCGGAGCCGGTCTGCCACACGGCCAGCGGGAACTCGGTCGGATGCTTGCCTTCCAGGACTTCATCGGCAGCGCGGATGATGGCGTCGGCTTTATCTTTCGGCAGCTTGCCGAGCGAGCGGTTGACGGCCGCGGCGGCGCGCTTGACCTGGGCCAGCGCCGCCACCAGCTCGGGCGCCATGCGCTCGGTCGAGATGTGGAAATGGTGGAGCGAACGCTGGGTCTGGGCGCCCCACAGCTGGCTCGCCGGAACCTCGATCGGGCCGAAACTGTCCTTTTCAATCCTGTTTTCCATGATGTCCTGTGCGATAGAGAGCTGGGAATGCTAAAGAGTTTATCCCATTGTCCGTTAATGACGCTTGGGCTTCCTTTTCCGCATCTCCGCACCTTCCTATGGCTTGCCGCCTCCCACTGTTATTGATTAGCGCGCTGCTGGCCGGCGCCTCCCACGCGGCCGAGCTCGGCGAACCCCGGGTGACTTCCTATATCGGCCAACCGCTGGTGGCCGACGTCGAGCTGCTGATGCTGGAAGACGGCGCCAAGCCGGTGGCGGTGCGCCTGGCGCATCCGGACGTCTACCGCGGCGCCAATATCGGCATGCCGCCGGTGCTGTCGACTTTGACCATGTCCGTGATGCGGCGCGATGGGCGCCAGTTCCTGCATGTGACCTCGCTCAAGCCGGTCGACACGCCGCACCTGCACCTGTATCTCGAGCTGGCCGACGGCAGTCAGCGCAACGTGCGCCTGGCAACCCTGTGGCTGTCGCCGGATCCGAATCCGGCGCCGCCGCCTCCGCCGCCCGCACCGGCGCCGGTTCCCGCTCCCGTGCCCGCGCCGGTGGTGGCGGCGCCGCCCGTCCAGGCGGTGAAGCCGAAGGTGGCCGCCGTCGTCGCGCGCCCGAAACCCCCGGCGCCGAAACCCGCGGCGCCGCCGCCCGAACCCAAGCCGGCGCCGAAGGTGGAAGCGCTGAAGGTGGAAGAACCGAAGCACGTGGCCGAGGCGCCCGCGGCCTGCGCGCCGCAGCCGCTGCCGGATACCAATGCCTGCATGATGCTGGGCGCCAAGAACACCCTGTTGCGCGAGCAGCTGGGCCAGCTCGAAGACAAGGTCAAGGTGCTGCAGGTGGCGATGGGCGCGTCCGCCTCTTCCGTCATGCCGCCGGTGAAACCCTACAAGGCGAAGAAAAAGAAGGCCGAGCCGTTGCCGCCCGAAGCGGAAACGCCGTGGGGCCTGATCGGTGGCGGGGTCGCCGCCGTGCTGGCGCTGCTGGGCGCCCTGCTCGTGCTGCGCCGCCGCAAGGGCAAGGCCACGGTGCGTCACACCGAGCCGAAGGTCGGCCTGCTGGCGCGCTTGAAGACCCGTTTCCAGCGCAAACCGAAGCCGCAGAAAGTGGCCGAGCCGACCCTGGAAGAGGGCGAGCACGACACGTCTACACAAGCTTGAGAATTGCGCTATACTGGGTTCGTGCTCGCGAGAGTACAGACGGCACGGCGACCTGGCGCAGCCACCACCGATAGCGTGGCGCGGAACCCAGGTAACGTTGAAGAAACGCCCGTGTCCGGAAGCCGTCCGCCCGCCAACCGAGGCAGCGGACGCCGGCAGCAACCGGCAGGAGACGACACCAGGAGATACCTGGCCGTCGTTCTCTCCCCCCCCCATTCCGTGGCCGAGCCCCTGCGCTCGGCCGCATCTCGGAAGCGCCTGCGGGCGCTTTTTGTTTTTTTCCGGCGCCGGCGGCAAGGCCCCTGGACCTCGCCGCCCGCCCCCGGACAGGCTACAATCGCCCACCGGCATTTCCGGGCGTACTATGAAAAATTGGATCAATCGTTTGTTGAGCAGTGCGGACAGCCAGGCTGACGCACCCCAGGGCGCCGCCGCAGCGCCGGATACGCCGGCCGACCCGGCGGCGAGCGGCGCCGCCATCGACGCCCTCTATTATGGCTGGCTCGCCGGCCCCGCCACCTTCGACGCGCCGCCGGAGACCGAGCGCCAGATCCTCGACGCGGTGCGCCAGCTGGCGCAGAACCCGTCGCTCGCCGCCGAGCTGGTGCCGCGCATCCCGGAACTGATCCCGCAACTGCTGCGCAGCCTGCGTGACGAGAACGTCACCACCGGCGAGCTGGCCACCCAGGTGGCGCAGGACCTGGTGCTGGTGGCCGAGGTGCTGCGCGAGGCGAACAGCGCCTATTACCGGCCGATGACGCCCATCAAGACCCTGGATGCCGCCATCATGCTGCTCGGCCAGAACGGCCTGCGCATGCTGCTGGCGCGGGTCGCCTTCCGTCCCGTCATCCGCATGCACGAGACCGGCTTCGCGCGGCGGGCGGCGCCGCTGGTCTGGAACCATTCCGAAAAATGCGCGGTCGCGGCCAGCCTGATGGCGCCGGGGGTAACGGCCGATATCTTCGAAGCCTGCCTGGGCGGGCTGATGCAGGACGTCGGGCTGATCGTGGCGTTCCGGCTCGCGGACCGGGTCTGTCCGAACGGCAAGGTGCCGGCCTCGCGCGACTTCGGCGTCGAGCTGCTGGCGCGCAGCCGGGTGCTGTCGGAAGCGATCGCGCGGCACTGGGAGTTTCCGGACAATGTAGCGGAGGCGATTGCGCGGGCAGGGGAGGCGGATGGGGCGCCCCTCGCGCAGGCGCTGGCGCAGGGGGACCGGATCGCCAAGCTGCGCTTACTGATCGATGCGGGGAAGGTGGAAGAGGACGATGCGCTGGTGATGGAGGGATTGAATGGCTTCCAGCGCCGTTGCCTCGGCAAGCTGAGCAGCCTGGAGTAGGGTGGGCGGTCCTCCGCCCACGCGTTCAAATCACGGTGAAATCATCGTGTGAGGCGTTCTTGCGATAACTATCACCGCGTGGACGGGGGCCGCCCACCCTATAAAAGCAAAGGGCGCCAGCGGCGCCCTTGGTCGGATAACTTATTTGATCAGTGCGCGCACAGTGCGCGATCCACTTGCCCCATCCACGGCTCGGTCACGTCGCGAATCGCACGGTCATTCGCCATCAGCTGCTTGATCAGGTCGATCTTGCGCTGGCGCTTGGCGCCATCCAGCGCCGGGACGCCGCCGATCGCCGCGCCGGCAGCCACGCTCGCCTGCACGTTCAGCTTGTCGAAACTGTTCCAGTTGCCAGTCTCGGCAGCAACCTTCATCTGGCCGCTGAGGCCGGCGAGGTGTTCATACATCGAGAGGACGTCGTTCGAGGTCATGTTGCTGCCTTGGCAAGTTTCACCAGCGGATTGCCGGTTGTCTTCCCTTTTACGGACGCGGTTTCCGGAACTTTAGGGTTGCGAGCAATTTTTTTTGAAATTTTTTCGACCGGACAGGAATCTTGCCAGTCTTGCATGGTCAACTGAGCGGCTCTGGTCCAGAATGCTTTCCGCCAATCCCCGGATTCAGCAGTCTGGCCGCGTTTTCCGCAGTCTGTCGCAATCCCGGCGCGGACCCCAGGCGGCATCGATAGAGTGCGTGCTGGGTCGTTGCGCCGTCGAGCGCCGCGCCACGAACAAAACACCAAGAATAGCTTTGCGAGAGAGAGAATGATGAGAGACATGCCAGTCGCACGCGCCGCGGCCGCGGCCGCGTTTGCGCTGACCGCCGTCACCGCCCAGGCCGAAGCGCCGTATGCCTTCGCCGCTACCCCGGGCAAGTTGCCGAAAGACGTGGTCCCTCTGCAGTACTCCGCCCACATCATGCCCGACGTGGCCGGCAACAGCTTCCGCGGCACCCAGACCGTCGAGATCGAGGTCCTCAAGACCACATCAAGCATCATGCTCAACGCCGACAACCTGGACATCGATTCCGCCAGCCTGAGCGGCAAAGAGATCGGCAAGCTCCCCCTTGAGCCCATCCTCGACAAGGCCCGGCAAACCCTGCGCTTCGAGCTGGCCCGGCCGCTGGCGCCCGGTAAGTACGCGCTCGACCTGGCCTTCAGCGGCCAGATCAACCGTGAGGCGCGCGGCCTGTTCTACGTGAACTACAAGGCCGCCGGTACCGATAAAAAATTGATCGCGACCACCATGGCGCCGACCGACGCCCGCCGCATGCTGCCGAGCTGGGACGAGCCGTCCTTCCGCGCCCGCTTCAAGCTGACGGTCGACGTGCCGGACAATTTCACCGCCTACTCGACCACCCCGATCGAAAAGCAGGAGCCGCTGGGCAAGGGCATGCAGCGCGTCACCTTCGGCAACACGCCGAAGATG
The DNA here is from genome assembly GCF_021044825.1 of Massilia phyllostachyos. Classification (GTDB taxonomy): domain Bacteria; phylum Pseudomonadota; class Gammaproteobacteria; order Burkholderiales; family Burkholderiaceae_D; genus Telluria; species Telluria phyllostachyos. The sequence goes on from NZ_JAJNOC010000004.1 coordinate 485,129, forward strand.
CCGAGCTACCTGGTGGTGCTGGTGGCGGGCGAGATGGAACGGATCACCGCGAAACAGGACGGCGTCGAGATCGGCGTCGTCACTACCGAAGGCAAGGGCGCCTCAGCAACCTTCCCGCTGCAGGCATCGCGCGACCTGCTGCGCTACTACAACCATTACTTCGGCATCCCGTATCCGCTGCCCAAGCTGGACCAGATCGCCATCCCCGGCGGTTTCAATGGCGCCATGGAAAACTGGGGCGCCGTCGTCTATAACGAGCCGACCCTGCTGTACGACCCGAAGAAGAGTCCGGAGCGGGTCAAGAAATTCACCTTTAACATCAATGCCCACGAGCTGGCCCACCAGTGGTTCGGCAATCTGGTGACCATGGCCTGGTGGGACAATCTCTGGCTCAACGAGGGCTTCGCCTCCTGGATGGCGGCCAAAGCGACCCAGCACTTCCATCCGGAATGGCGTCCTTTGCTGGACGACATCGCCGAGCGCGAATACGTGATGAACCTGGACGCGCGCAAGACCACGCACCCGATCCAGACTCCGATCGATACCGAAGAGCAGGCCGCCGCCGCCTTCGACGCCATCACCTATTCGAAGGGCCAGGCTTTCCTGCGCATGCTCGAGGCCTACCTCGGCGAGGACAATTTCCGCAAGGGTATTCGCGCCTACATGGCCAAGCACCAGTATTCGAATACGACGTCCGCCGACCTGTGGGCGGCGCTGGAAAAAGCGTCCGGCAAGCCGGTCGAGAAGCTGGCCTCGGACTGGACCACCCAGCCGGGCTTCCCCCTGATTAAGGTGGAGGAGGCTTGCGAGGACGGCAAGCGCAAGATCACACTGTCGCAGGAACAATATCGCCTCGATGAGCCGCCGGCCGAGAAACGCTTGTGGAACGTGCCGCTGCAGATCGGCACCGTCAACGGCAAGGCCTGGACCACCTTGCTGTCCAACGCCTCGACCACGATCACCCAGGCCAGTTGCGAAGGCGCCCTGGTAATCGATCCGTATAGCGTCGGCTATTTCCGCGTGTATTACGACCCGGCCAGCTTCCACGCCCTGGCCGAACAGGCGCCGCACCTGCCCGACAGCACCCGCCTGCGCCTGCTGGCCGACAGCTGGAGCCTGGTGCTGGCCGGCCGCATGCAACTGGACGGCTACCTCGACCTGGCGCGCAGGTACGGCAACGAGCCGCGCCCGGCCGTGTGGGAAGCGCTGCTGTCGCACCTGCGCACCGTCAGCACCCTGATGCGCGGCGAGCCGGAGCAGGCCATGATCCGGCGCTTCTTCATCGACCTGGCGCGGCCGAAACTCGCCACCCTCGGCTGGGACGAGAAGCCCGGCGAGAGCAGCGAGGATGCGCAATTGCGTGGGATGCTGGCGACTTCGCTGGCGCGCGCGGGCGACCCGGAAGCCATCGCCCAGGGCAAGGCCCGCTTCGCGCGCTACCTGGACAATCCGTCTTCGGTGCCGCCGTCGATGATCGACTTCGTCACCCTGACCGCCGGCCGCTATGCCGACGCCGCCACCTATGACGCCCTGGCCGCGCGCGCCGCTGCCGCCTCCAACAGCGAGGAGCGCAACCGCTTCGGGCGCGCGCTGACCAGCGCCGAAGACCCGAAGCTGGCCGCGCGCACGCTGCAGATGTTGCTATCGCCGCAGACCCCGCCCGACCTGATTCCCTACATCATCGGCGGGGTGTCGAGCGAACACCTGGACCAGACCTGGACCTTCGCCGTCGCCAACCGCGACGCGCTGCTGAACAATATGGAATCGCTCGGCCGCAATGCGCTGTTCGCCAGCATCGTGGCGGGCTCGGCCAATCCGGTGCATGCCGACATGGTCGAAAACTACATGCGCAAGAACTTCGGCCCGGACGGCGTTGTCGAAGCCGAGCGCGCCGCAAATGGCGTGCGCATCCGTGCCGCCCAGAAGGCGCGCCTGCTGCCGCAGGTAAGAGCCGCGCTGCAATAACAATACAGTCGTACTTTACCCAAGAGAAAAGGAAGCTATGAACACCAGCTGGACTCCGATCAAGACCGCCGTTGCGCTGGCGCTGTGCGGCGCCGCCTTCGCTTTCGCTCCCGTCCACGCCGGGGGGCAAGCCGCCACGGCGCCCGCCAGGACGGCCGGCGCCACCGTGCTGCCAGGCGACGATTTCTATACCTGGGCCAATGGCGAATGGATGGCCAGGACCGAGATCCCGGCCGACCGCGGCGCCTGGGGCGCGATGTACGCGCTGGCCGACGAAACCAATGCCCGCATCGTCAAGCTGATCGAGGAAGCCTCGGCCAGCAAATCCGCCAATGCCGAAGCGCGCAAGGTGGCCGATTTCTACAACGCCTACATGAACGAGGCGGGCATCGAGGCGGCCGGCCTTACCGCCCTGAAGCCGCGCCTGGCGAAGATCGAGGCGATCAAGGACCGCGCCGCTCTGTCGCGCGTGCTGGGCGAATTCCTGCGCGCCGACGTCGACCCGCTGAACGCCACCAATTTCAATACCCCGAACCTGTTCGGCGTGTGGATCAACCAGGGGCTGACCGACCCGTCGCGCAACGTGCCCTACATCCTGCAGGGCGGCATCGGCCTGCCGGACCGCGCCTATTACCTGGACAACAGCCCGAAGATGGCCGAGCTGCGCAGCAAGTACCAGGCCTATATCGCCGATGTGCTGAAGCAGGCCGGCTACCAGGATGCCGAGGCGCGCGCCCTCAAGATCTTCGCGCTCGAATCGGAACTGGCCCAGAGCCACGCCAGCCGCGAGGAATCCGCCGACATCCAGAAGGCGAACAATCCCTGGACCATGAAGGACTTCGCCGCCAAGGCCCCGGGCATGGACTGGAAAGCCTTCATGCAGGGCGCACATCTGGAAGGCCAGGACCGCTTTATCGCCTACCACCCGGGCGCCATCGCGGGTGCGGCGCGCCAGGTGGCCGCGACCGACCTGTCGACCTGGAAGGATTACCTCGCTTTCCACAGCCTGAACCAGTTCGCCAGCACCTTGCCGAAGGCCTACAACGACCTGCGCTTCGAGTTCTTCGGCAAGACCCTGACCGGCAGCCCGCAGCAATCGGTGCGCTGGAAGCGCGCCCTGTCCGCCACCAATGGCGCGATGGAAGAGGCGGTCGGCAAGATGTACGTCGCCAAGTACTTCCCGGCCCAGGACAAGCAGCGCATCCTGAAGATGGTCGCCGACATCAAGACCGCCTTCGAGCGCCGCATCGACAAGCTCGAGTGGATGGCGCCGTCGACCCGCACCCAGGCCAAGGAAAAAGTGCGCACCATGTACGTGGGCGTGGGCTATCCGGACGAGTGGAAGTCCTACGGCGGCCTGCAGGTGTCGCCGAAGGATGCGCTGGGCAACGTGATCCGCGCCCAGGAATTCCACTACATGCAGGAACTGGCCAAGCTCAAGCAGAAGCCGAAGAAGACCGACTGGGCCATGCCGCCGCAGCTGGTGAATGCCGTCAACCTGCCGCTGCAGAACGCGCTGAACTTCCCGGCCGCCATCCTGCAGGCGCCGTTCTATGACCCGAAAGCATCCGACGCCCAGAACTACGGCGCGCTCGGTTCGGTGATCGGCCACGAGATCAGCCACAGCTTCGACGACATGGGCGCCCAGTTCGACGCCCAGGGCCGCCTGCGCGACTGGTGGACCAAGGAAGACCTGGCCCACTTCAAGACCGCGTCGCAGAAGCTGGTCGAGCAGTACAACACCTACAAACCGTTCGACGACCTGGCGATCAACGGCCAATTGACCCTGAGCGAAAACCTGTCCGACCTGGCCGGCCTGGCTGCCGCCTACGACGCGCTCAAGGCTTCGCCGAACGGCAAGACGATGGAGGCAGACCGCGAATTCTTCACCGGCTTCGCCCGCAGCTGGCGCACCAAGGCCCGGGAAGCCTCGCTGCGCCGCGCGGTGCTCACTGACGGGCATGCGCCGGGGCAATGGCGGACCTACACGGTGCGCAATCTGGATGCGTGGTACAAGGCGTTCGATGTGAAGCCGGGGCAGCAGTTGTATCTGGCGCCGGAGCAGCGGGTGCGCGTTTGGTGAGAGGTTAGGATGGATGCACGGAGGCCGGCCTGCGCCTCCTTGCACCCGCTCCCTCAGCACGTCGTTCCGGCGCAGGCCGGAACCCAATTTCTCGTCAATCCGTCGAAACGCCTGGATTAGCTGGTACGCACGCAAAATTGGATCCCGGCCGGGATCCAATTTCTCGTCGATCCGTCGAGAAGCATACGTTAGTTGCTACGCACGCAAACTTGGGCCCCGGCCTTCGCCGGGGCGACGTGCTGCCGCAGGAGGCCAAAGGTTGCGGTACGATTCGTCACGCCGTATCACAACCGACTCACGATGACCCCCGACGACATCTCCCGCCGCACCCTGGCCCACTACAACCTCACCGCCGACGCCTTCTTCGCCGGCACCATCGACCACGACGTCCGCCAGAACATCGAGGCCCTGCTCGGCGCCATCGAGGCCCCGGCGCCCTGGACTATCCTCGACCTCGGCTGCGGCCCCGGCCGCGACCTGAAAACCTTCACCGCCCTCGGCCACACCGCCATCGGCCTCGACGGCAGCGAGCGCTTCGCCGAGATGGCGCGCGCCTACAGCGGCTGCGACGTCTGGCAACAGGACTTCCTGCACCTCGATCTGCCGGATAGCAAATTCGACGGCATCTACGCCAACGCCTCGCTATTCCACATCCCCAGCGCCGAGCTCCCCGGCGTACTGGAAAAACTGAACAAGACATTGAAACCAGGCGGCGTCCTGTTCAGCTCGAATCCACGCGGGAACAACCAGGAAGGCTGGAACGGCCCGCGCTACGGCAGCTACCACGACCTCGACTCCTGGACACGCTACCTGACGGCCGCCGGCTTTGCGCCCATCCACCATTACTACCGCTCAGCTGGCCTGCCGCGCGACCAGCAGCCCTGGCTGGCCAGCGTCTGGCGCAAGCCGGTGTGTTAAGTGGCGCACAGAACGAAGTGCCGATGGGGCCTAAGGTGGGACTTCAATCCACTGACAGACGAGGTACCGTGATGAACGACGACCAAATCAAAGGCAAGGCCAAGGACATCGGCGGCAAGATCCAGGAAAAGGTCGGCGAAGCCGTGGGCAACCGCCAGACCCAGCGCGAAGGCCAATCCAAGCAAGTCGAAGGCAAGGTGCAGGAAAAGGCCGGCGACGTAAAGGACATCTTCAAGGGCAACAACTAAGTTTCCTTACCCCAGCAACAAGCCGCGCACTGCGCGGCTTTTTCTTTACCGACTACAACGTCGGGGGCAGGTCTGACATTCGGACACAAGCTCAGCTGTTATTAGTCGCGCCCGTGTCCGTTTGTCAGACCCCGGTGTTGATTTTGGGCTTCACTGCGCTGGCTTGTCGCCCAGCACGTCTTCGATGTAGAGCATCTTGACGATCACGGCCAGGGCAGCGGCCAGCGGCGTCGCCAGGGCCACGCCGGCGAAGCCGAACAGGGTGCCGAAGATCAGTTGCATGACGATCACCAGCGCCGGCGGCAGGTCGACCGCCTTGGCTTCGATCATCGGCTGCAGCACATAGCCTTCCACCATTTGCACACCGAGGAAGAGCAGGGCGGTGTACAGCGCCAGGTCCGGACTGATCGACAGCGCCAGCAGCACTGCCGGGATGCCGGCCATGATCGGCCCCAGGTAGGGGATGAAATCGAGCAGGCCGGCGATGATGCCCAGGATCAGGGCCAGCGGCACGTCCAGCATCATCAGGCCGGCCGTGGTGGCGACGCCGACGATCAGCATCGACGCCGCCTTGCCGAGAAGCCAGCTGGCCAGCGTCTTGCCGAGTTCCTGCTGCACTTCCTTCGCCCGCGGCCGCTTCGTCATCGGCACCAGGCGCAGCGCGCCTTGCGTGTAGAGCGACGGGGAGGTCGCGAAATAGATGCCGACGAACAGGATGATCACGACATTGCCGAGCGCGCCGATCACGCCGCCGAAGAACAGGCCGGCATTCGGCACCATATTGCCCATCTGCTTGACGATCTGCTCCGGCGGCGGCAGTTCGTCCACCACGCGTTTCAAGAGCGGATGCTGCTGGACTTCGCCCTGCAGGCGCTTGACGGCAGCCGGGATTTCCTCCGCCAGCTTGGTCGACTGCTCGGAAATCTGCGGCGCCATCGCCCAGCCGCCGATGCCGATGATCGCGGTCAGCGCCACGACCACGATGGTCAGCGCGATCTTGCGGTTCATATGGAACCGGCGCGCCATGATCTCGCTCAGCTTGTAGAGCAGGATGGCCATCAGGATGCAGGCGAACACCAGCAGCAGCGCATCGGCTGCCAGCACGACCGCGGCGGCAATGGCGATGAACAGGATGGCGATGCCGCTGATGACCGTGGTGCGCTTGGCGACACGGCGCTGGGTCGCCGGCGGGTCGACAGGATGATGGCCTTGGTCTGGATGTTCTTTTTCGTGCATGGCTAACCTCATCGAATACATCGTTGCGTTGACAAAAGATTAGCACCCACAGCGTCTCGACGTCGCGCAAATCGTAACATTTGTGCAATGTTAGGACGCGAACAGAAGAGATTAACCGCTAGTCGTAATCTGTACCCATGCATGGCCATCCGGACATGTGAATTCAAGGAGAAGACCATGATTAACGAAAATCAAGTTAAAGGTAAACTGAAAGAAATCGGTGGCAAGATCCAAGAAGAATTCGGTGACGCGATCGACAGCTCGACCCAGGAAGCCAAAGGCAAGGCGACCAAAGTCGAAGGCCAGGCCCAGAAGAAGGTGGGCGATGCGCAGCAACAAGTGGAAGAAAAGCTGGACGACGTTACCCGCCGCCCGCACTGATCCGCTTTTAAGCGTAGACAACAGCTGCCTCGGGGCAGCTGTTGTCGTTGACGGGATGTGCATCCAAACTTGGATTCGACGAGCGGTGACGAAAAAAAAGGCTGTGTTCGCATTAATTATGTATTTGCAGCCGCCTTCACTGAACTTGTCGTACCGCAGCACATAGCCACTGCGCTGGTGTACGCAACACTTGCGCATCCAGTAATCGCTGCCACCCGGAATAGTTCGCCAGGTAGCGGCTGGCCACGCCCTT
>NZ_JAJNOC010000005.1 GCF_021044825.1 Massilia phyllostachyos
ATGCCGGCTATCCGTCGAACATGCAGCCGGCCCTGGCCTACGCGGCCGACATCGGCGGCGCCCAAGGTGCGAATGCCTGGAAAGTGTTCATGGCGCGCAGCGTCAAGCCGGACTACCGTTTCGGCCCACAGTTCGATATCGTGCCGCGCTGATCACGGCGCAAGCAAGGCAAGCAAAGCCCGGTGGATTCCACCGGGCTTTTTTGTCTTTTCTGGCAGGCCAGGGCTCCATGCTTCCGTGTGGGGAAATCGCGTCAAAGACCAATTCTTACAACTGCTTACTTTATTTCCAGTCCGCATTACTTTAATCTAGGAAATGTTTCGCAGAAATTTTCAGAAGTTTACAATTTGCCTAGTCGGCCTACGGAAAGACCATTCCTCATGCGCATCGTACCTCTGACTTCATTCCTCCTCCTCTCCATTGGCGCAATTGCCCCTGCCTTCGCCGCCACCCTGGCGGTCGGCCCCGGCAAGACCTATGCGACCCCTTGCCGCGCCTTCGCTGCCGCCAAGGCCGGCGACATCGTCGAAATCACCGGCAACGTCACTTACAGCGGCGATGTCTGCACGATCTCACCCAGCAAGCTGATCATCCGCGGCGTCAATGGCCGTCCACGTATCGACGCCGCCGGCAAGAACGCGCAGGGCAAGGGCACCTGGGTGGTCGCCGGCAATGACATCGTCATCGAAAACGTCGAGATGTTCGGCGCCAGGGTCCCGGACCAGAACGGCGCGGCGCTGCGCCTGGAAGGCACCAACTTCACCCTGCGTTCCGCTTTCCTGCATGACAACGAGAACGGGATCCTCACCGGCGCCAACGTCAACAGCAATGTCGTGATCGAGTACAGCGAGTTCGGCCACAACGGCTACGGCACCGGCTATACCCATAATCTCTACATCGGCAACATCGGCAGCCTGACCTTCCGCTACAACTATTCGCACGACGCCCACGTCGGCCACAACCTGAAGTCGCGCGCCCGCGTCAACACCATAGCCTATAACCGCTTCTCGAGCCTGAATCCGGGCCAGACCGGCAGCACCGCGGCCGGCAAGCCGAGCTACGAGATCGACCTGCCGAACGCCGGCACGTCCTACGTGATCGGCAACGTGATCCAGCAGCCGTCCTCGAACGAGAACCCGACCCTGCTGGCTTATGGCGAGGAAGGCGCGAGCAATCCGGGCCATGACCTCTACGTCGTCAATAACACCTTCTTGAACGACAACAGCTCGAGCGGCACCTTCGTGCTGGTCGGTTCGGCCGTCACCAAGAAGGCTCTTCTGCAAAATAATATTTTTGCCGGGGTGGGCACCCTCACCAACCAGGCCGGCGCCGTGGAAAAGACCAATTACCGCGCGCTCGCGCCGGGATTCGTCGACCGCGCCAACTTCGACCTGCGTCCAACCGCCAACGCCCTTGTGATCGGCGCTGCCTCGGCGCCGGGCTATGCGCCTAGCGGGGTTGGCCTCAAGCCGGGCGCGGAGTACCGTCACCGCGCCTCGGGCGTGAGCCGTCCCCAGGTCGGCGCGCTTGACATCGGCGCCTACGAATCGGCCCTGTAAGCCGGACGCATCATGAAAAAAGGGCCGTTTGATAACGGCCCTTTCTGCATCTAGTTCCTGCGCATTACCAGATGATCACCCGATCCTTCGGCGCCAAATACATCTTGTCACCCGGCTTCACCCCAAACGCCTCGTAGAACCCCGGCTGGTTCTTCAGCGTGCCGTTGGCGCGGAACTGCGCCGGCGAGTGCGGGTCGGTCTTGACCTGGTTGATCTGGGCCGGCTCGCGCATCTTCGCGCGCCACACCTGGCCCCAGCCCATGAAGAAGCGCTGGTCGCCGCTCAAGCCGTTGATGACAGGCGCCTTCTTGCCCTTCAGCGACAGCTTGTAGGCTTTATAGGCCACCGCCAGGCCCGAGTTGTCGCCGATGTTCTCGCCCAGCGTCAGTTCGCCGTTGACGTTATAGCCCGGCAGCGGGCTGTACGACGCGTACTGCGCGATCAGGACCTTGGTCTTCTCGGCGAAGCGCTTGCCGTCTTCCTCGGTCCACCAGTTGCGCATATTGCCATCGCCGTCGTACTGCGAACCCTGGTCGTCGAAGCCGTGGCTGATCTCGTGGCCGATTACGGCGCCGATGCCGCCGTAGTTGACGGCGTCGTCCGCGTTGGCGTCGAAGAACGGCGGCTGCAGGATCGCGGCCGGGAACACGATCTCGTTCAGTTCCGGGTTGTAGTAGGCGTTGACGGTCTGCGGCGTCATGCCCCATTCGTCGCGGTCGATCGGTTTGCCCAGCTTGTTCAGTTCGCGGTTGTACTCGACTTCACGCGAGCGCATCACGTTGCCGACCAGGTCGTCGCGTTTCACGGTCAACGCCGAGTAGTCCTTCCACTTGTTCGGGTAGCCGATCTTCGGGGTGAACTTGGCCAGCTTGGCCTGGGCTTCCTTCTTGGTGGCGGGGCTCATCCAGTCGAGGGTGTCGATGGACTGCTTGTACGCTTCGAGCAGGTTCTTCACCAGCACTTCCATGCGCGCCTTGCGCTCGGCCGGGAAGTGCTCCTTCACGTACAGCTTGCCCACCGCGTCGCCCAGCGAACCTTCGATGGTCGACACGCCGCGCTTCCAGCGCGGTTCCAGCTGCGGCGCGCCCGACAGCGTGGTGCCGTAGAAGGCGAAGCGCTGGTCCACGAAGGCCTTCGACAGGTAGCCGGCGTAGCCGTTCACGGTATGCAGGCGCAGGTAGGTCTTCCAGGTGGCGAGCGGCACGCGGTTCAGCACCTCGGCCATGCCCTTCAGGTAGCTCGGCTGGCTGACGATCACGTAGTCGGCCTTGCCGGCGATGCCGGCGGCGGCCAGCCAGGCATTCCAGTCGAAGCCCGGCGCCATCTCGGCCAGCTTCGCGATCTCGACCTTGTTGTAGGCCTTGACCGGGTCGCGGTTCTCGACCTTGGTCCACTGGACTTTGGCCAGCTCGGTTTCCAGTTCGACGATGGCCTTGGCGTTGGCGGCGGCGTTCCCGTCGCCCGACAGCGCCAGCAGCTTCTCGACGTGCTCCTGGTACTTGGCGCGGACGCCGGCCAGCTTCGCATCGTCGAGCTTCAGGTAATAGTCGCGGTCGGGCATGCCCAGGCCGCTCTGGGACAGGTCGGCCACGTACTTGGTCGAATCCTTGGCGTCCTGGTGGATGTAGAAGCCGAACGGCGAGTTCACGCCGATCTTGCCCAGCTGCGCGAACATGGCCGGCAGTTCGGCCTTGTCCTTGATCGCGTCGATTTTCGCCAGCTCGCCCTTCAGCGGGGCGATGCCGAGCTGCTCGAGGCGGGCTTCGTCCATGTAGCTGGCGAAGAAGTCGCCGATCAGCTGTTCTTCCGAGCCGGCGCGCGCGCCCTTGACGGCGGCGGAGCGCTCGATGATGCTGCGCAGCTGCGGCTGGGTGTCGTCGTGCAGCTTGTGGAAGGCGCCCCAGCTGGATTTGTCGGCCGGGATCTCGACGGTCTTGAGCCACTTGCCGTTCAGGTATTCGAAGAAGTCGTCCTGCGCCCGCACCTTCGGCTCGACGTATTCGAGGGCGATGCCGGCGGACAGGGTCTTCGGTTTCGCCGTGGCGTTCTTGGTGCTGGCGCCCGATTCGGCTTGCGCCATCGAGGCCACCAGGACGAGCGCCGCGGCGCTCAGCAGATGTCGTTTCATGATTTTCGTTCGCTAGTCTTGTCGTTGTCGTAAAAGGTCGAAGGGCCGGCTTGCGCCGGCCCGTCCATCTACAGCCCGATTACCAGATGATCACGCGGTCTTCCGGCGCCAGGTACATCTTGTCGCCCGGCTTGACGTCGAAGGCCTGGTAGAACTCCGGCATGTTCATCACGGTGCCGTTGGCGCGGAACTGGCCCGGCGAGTGCGGGTCGGTCTTGACCTGGTTGATCTGCGCCGCTTCGCGCATCTTCGAGCGCCAAACCTGGCCAAAGCCCATGAAGAAGCGCTGGTCACCGGTCAGGCCGTCGATCACCGGGGCCGGCTGGCCGTGCAGCGACAGCTTGTAGGCTTTATACGCGATCGACAGGCCGGCGTTGTCGCCGATGTTCTCGCCCAGGGTCAGTTCGCCGTTGACGTTATAGCCCGGCAGCGGCGAGAAGCCGTTGAACTGCTTGACCAGCTTGTCGGTGCGGGCCTTGAAGGCGGCCTTGTCCTGCTCGGTCCACCAGTTGCGCAGGTTGCCGTCGCCGTCCGACTGGCTGCCCTTGTCGTCGAAGCCGTGGCCGATCTCGTGGCCGATCACGGCGCCGATCGCGCCGTAGTTCACCGCGTCGTCGGCGCGCATGTCGAAGAACGGCGGCTGCAGGATCGCGGCCGGGAACACGATCTCGTTGGTCGTGCTGCGGTAGTAGGCGTTGACGGTCTGCGGCGTCATGCCCCATTCGGTGCGGTCGACCGGCTTGCCCAGTTTGTTGAGCTGGTAGTTGTAGCCGAAGGTCGCGGTGCGCATCGCGTTGCCGACCAGGTCGTCGCGCTTGATGGTCAGCTTCGAGTAGTCGCGCCACTTGTCCGGGTAGCCGATCTTCGGCGTGAACTTGGCCAGCTTGGCGCGGGCTTCCTTCTTGGTCTCGGGGCTCATCCACTCGAGATTGTCGATCGACTGGCCGTAGGCGACGATCAGGTTCTTCACCAGTTCTTCCATGCGCGCCTTGCGCTCGGCCGGGAAGTGCTGCTCGACGTACAGCTTGCCGACGGCTTCGCCCAGCGAGCGCTCGACGGTGCCGACGCCGCGCTTCCACAATGGGGCCTGCTCGCTCACGCCCGACAGCGTGGTGCCGTAGAAGGCGAAGCTCTGCTCCACGAAGGCTTTCGACAGCAGCGGCGAGAATTCACGCAGCAGCTGCCATTCGAAATAGGACTTCAGGGTCGACAGCTCGGTCTTGGCCAGCACTTCGTTCAGGCCGGTGAAGTAGCTCGGCTGGTTGACGATGATGGTCTCGAGCTTGTTGCCCACGCCCGCGGCGCCCAGGGCCGCGTTCCAGTCGTAGCCCGGAGCCAGCTTGCCCAGTTCGGCCACGCTCATCTTGTTGTAGCGCTTGACCGGGTCGCGGTTCTCGACGCGGGTCCACTGCACCTTGGCCAGCTCGGTCTCGAAGTCGACGATGGCCTTGGCCTGGGCCGCGGCGTTCTTTTCGCCGGCCAGCGCCAGGGTCTTCTGGACGTGGTCCAGGTACTTGGCGCGCACTTCGGCCAGTTTTGCGTCGTCCTGCTTCAGGTAGTAGTCGCGGTCCGGCATACCGAGGCCGCTCTGCGAGATGTACACGACGTGTTCGGTCGAGTTGCGCATGTCCTGGCTGACGTAGATGCCGTACGGGGTCGACACGCCGATCTTCGACAGGTGGGCGACCAGGGCCGGCAGGCCTTTCTTGTCCTTCAGGGTGCGGATCTTCTGCAACTCGCCGGCGAGCGGCTTGGTGCCCAGCGCTTCGCGGCGCGCTTCATCCATGTAGCTGGCGTACAGGTCGCCGATCTTCTGGGTTTCGGACCCGAGCTTGGCCGACTTGTCCTTCTGGGCTGCTTCGATGATCGACTTGATCTGCGGCGTGGTGTCGTCGCGCAGCTTCATGAAGGTGCCCCAGCTGGCCTTGTCGCTCGGGATCTCGGTCTCTTTCAGCCACTTGCCGTTCAGGTAGGTGAAGAAGTCGTCCTGCGGACGCACGCTGGTGTCGATGAACTGCGTGTCGACGCCCGAAATCGGCGCGCCGGCCGGCTTGGCGGGCGCTTTGTCCGCCGCGTTGGCAAAGGCTGCCGCGATGGACAGCGTCAGGGTGCTCAGAAGGATTCGCTTCACGGATTGGTCCTCGGTTGCTTGGGAAGGTGCTGGAAGAAGACCGGCTCGTGGCCGGCCCGGGAAATATGCGTCATGGGAGCCGCGGCTCCGGACGCACGCCCACAGGCGCGCCGGTGCGCGCCTGCGTGGTAAGGGGAAGATCGGAACGGGAGACGAAGCCCGGCACGGGCATCGCCCTGGAGGCGAGCGCTGCGAAATTCATCATGCTTTATTGTTGTAATGTGGACTTCCCTCTCATACGCGCCGGCCGCAATCGCGCGGCAGGCGCGAATTCATTCTAGCGGCTGCCTGCACGCCTGGCGCGACTGCGGGGAAGTTTTTTACTTTTCGATACACGGCAAGGGATGTTGCGGCATATGCATGTGTTGGAACATGACAACAGCAGTATAGACAGGTGGCAACTTTACCCGGGGGAGAATCAAACGGCCATAAAAAAGCCCGCGGAGGGGGCCGCGGGCAAAGACCACTTCAAAAAGTGGAGAGAGAGAAAAACTGAGATTCACTATAGGAGCGCACTCTTCCATTCGCTCGGACTCTTACAATTGCTTACCAAGCTAAGACAGTCGTAACAAGCGGTGCAATAAGCGTTCCTTTGGCCCGGCTCGCGGCGGGTCCCGCGGTTCGGGTTTATACTGGGCCGGCGCATCTCATGCATGCGCCTCCAACCGGGTGAACCATGGGCTCCACTTTCAAGAATTCCTGTCTCGTCGGCCTCGGCGCCGTCGCCGGCGTCGCCATCACCATGCAGTTTTCGGCACTGGCCCAGAAGCCGGTCGACGCCGGCATGCCGCTGGCCGAGCTGCGCCAGCTGGCCGACGTGTATGGCGTCATCAAGTCCACCTACGTCGAACCGGTCGAAGACAAGGCCCTGCTGTCGCAGGCGATTTCCGGCATGGTGGCGTCGCTCGACCCGCATTCGGCCTACCTCGACCCGCGCGCCTATCGCGAACTGCGCGAAGGCACCGAGGGCCGCTTCGTCGGCCTGGGCATCGAGATTTCCGAAAGCGACGACGGCTACGTGGAGATCGTCGCCCCGATCGAGGATTCGCCGGCCTGGCGCGCCGGCATCAAGGAGGGTGACCTGATCACCCGGATCGACGGCCAGCCGGTGCAGGGCTTGCCGATCGACGAAGCGATCAAGCGCATGCGCGGCGAGCCGGGCACCAGGGTCACGCTCACCATCGCGCGCAAGGACAGCCCGGCCCCGCTCTCCTTCACCATCTCGCGCAGCGAGATCGTGCAGAAAAGCGTGAAGGCGAAGATGGTCGAACCGGGCTACGCCTGGCTGCGCGTGGCCCAGTTCCAGGAACCGACCGTGGACGACATGGCGGCCAAGCTGCAGGCCCTGTACCGCGCCAACCCCGACATGAAGGGCCTGGTGCTCGACCTGCGCAACGACCCCGGCGGCCTGCTGCAGGGCGCGATCGGGGTCGCCGCCGCCTTTTTGCCGAAGGACGCCGAAATCGTCTCGACCAACGGCCAGCTGGCCGAGCAGCGCCAGCGCTTCTACGGCCGCCCCGAGTTCTACATGCTGCGCAGCGGCGCCGACCCGCTGTCGACCTTGCCGCCGGCCTTCAAGACCCTGCCGATGGTGGTGCTGGTGAACACCGGCTCGGCCTCGGCCTCCGAGATCGTGGCCGGCGCCCTGCAGGACTACAAGCGCGCCACCATCATGGGCAGCCAGACCTTCGGCAAGGGCTCGGTGCAGACCATCCGTCCGATCGGGCGCGACGCCGCCGTCAAGCTGACCACGGCGCGCTACTACACCCCGGCGGGCCGCTCGATCCAGGCGCGCGGCATCCTGCCCGACCTGCCGGTCGACGAAACCCGTGACGGCGACGGCCTGAATGCGCTGCGCATGCGCGAGGCCGACCTCGATCGGCACCTGTCGAACGACCGCGACAAGGAAGAAGCCACGCGCGCCGACGACATCGAGGAGCAGATGCGCCTGCTCGCAGAGGCGCGCCTGCGCAAGCCGCTCGACTACGGCAGCGTCGACGATTTCCAGCTGGCCCAGGCGCTGCTGCACCTGAAGGGCGAGAAGGTGCAGCTGTCCAGGCGCGCAGGCGGGGGCGGCGCCACGCTGGCCCAGCACGCGCGCTGAGTTGGCGTCTTCTCAATCTTGTCATTACCGGCAATTCCCAGGCTAGAAACGAGCGTGTAGAATCGCCGCATCGTCGGGGAACTCCCCATATTTCCTTTGAAAGTCCCAACATGAAACCTGTCGTCATCAGCGGCACCGGCCTGTTCACGCCGCCGTACTCGATCTCCAACGACGAGCTGGTCACGGCCTACAACGCCTACGTCGAGCTGCACAACCAGGAACACGCCGCCGCCATCGCCGCGGGCGAGGTCACCGCGCTGGAACCGTCGAGCAGCGCCTTCATCGAAAAAGCCTCGGGCATCAAGTCGCGCTACGTGATGGAGAAGGAAGGCGTCCTCGATCCGCGCCGCATGACGGCCCGCATCCCGGAGCGCGCGGACGAACAGGTGTCGCTGCAGGCCGAGATGTGCGTCGCGGCCGCGCGCGAAGCAATGGAGCGCGCCGGTAAACAGGCTTCCGACATCGACATGGTGCTGGTGGCCTGCTCGAACATGCAGCGTCCCTACCCGGCCATGGCGGTCGAGGTGCAGGACGCGCTGGGCATCGACGGCTTCGGCTTCGACATGAACGTGGCCTGCTCCTCGGCCACCTTCGGCATCCAGACCGCGGTCGACGCGGTGAGGAGCGGCCGCGCGCGCGCCGTCCTGATGCTGAACCCGGAAATCACCAGCGGCCACCTGAACTTCCGCGACCGCGACAGCCACTTCATCTTCGGCGACGCCTGCACCGCGGTGATCGTGGAAGCGGCGGAGACGGCGACGAGCGCCCATCAGTGGGAAATCCTGGACAGCCAGCTCAAGACCAAGTTCTCGAACAACATCCGCAACAACTTCGGTTTCATGAACCGCTTCGACGAAGCCGGCATCGGCGCGCCGGACAAGCTGTTCCGCCAGCAGGGCCGCAAGGTGTTCAAGGAAGTCTGCCCGATGGCGGCCGAGATGATCGCCGAGACCGTGAAGAATGCTGGCCTGAAGATCGAGGACGTGTCGCGCTACTGGCTGCACCAGGCCAACCTGAACATGAACCTGCTGATCGCGCGTACGCTGCTGGGGCGCGATGCGACCCCTAGCGAGGCGCCGGTGATCCTGGATACCTATGCGAATACCTCGTCGGCGGGGTCGGTGATTGCCTTCCACAAGTACCAGGATGATTTGCCGAGCGGGGCGAATGGGGTGATCTGCTCATTTGGGGCGGGTTACTCGATCGGCTGCGTCGTCGTGCGCAAGAGGTAACACTGCGCTTGCTGAAATTGGGTTCCGGCCTGCGCCGGAACGACGGTTTTAAGGTTAGCTAAATTGCTGACTTAAGCTGTCTACACACTTAAGCAACGTCATCCCGGCGAAGGCCGGGATCCAATTTTGTCGGCACAGCCGCGAACGCAAATCACAACCGCGCCGCCAGCTCCGCCCCCTCCCGAATCGCACGTTTGGCATCCAGCTCCGCCGCCAACGCCGCCCCTCCGATCTTGTGGAACCGCGGCCCACCCGACGCGCTTTCCGCCGGCATCAACTCCGCCAGACTCTCCTGCCCCGCGCAGATCACCACATTGTCCACCTCCAGCAACCGCGCCTCGCCCCCGACCGTGATGTGCAGGCCGGCGTCGTCGATGCGGTCGTACTGCACGCCCGCCAGCATCTGCACGCCGTTCCTCACCAGGGTTGCGCGGTGCACCCAGCCCGAGGTCTTGCCTAGTCCCGCGCCCGGCCGCGTAGTCTTGCGCTGCAGGAGCCAGACTTGCCGCGCCGGATGCGGCGGCGTCGGCGGCGCCAGGCCGCCGGCCGTAGCGGAGGCCGGATCGACACCCCACTCGCGCATCCAGTGCGCGGCCGGCACCGGCAGCGGCACGTCGGGGGAATGCACCAGGAACTCGCCCATGTCGAAGCCGATGCCGCCGGCGCCGATGATGGCGACACGCCGGCCGACCGGCTTGTGGTCGCGCAGCACGTCCAGGTAACTCAGCACCTTCGGGTGATCGATGCCGTCGATCTTCGGCTTGCGCGTGGTGATGCCGGTGGCGACGATGACGTCGTCGAAGCCTTCCGCCAGCAGCTCTTCGCGCGTGACACGGCGGTTCAGGCGCACGTCGACGCCCGTCAGTTCCAGCTTGCGCTTGAAGTAGCGGATGGTTTCGGCGAATTCCTCCTTGCCGGGCACCTGCATGGCGATCCTGAACTGGCCGCCGATGCTGTCGCTGCCTTCGAACAGCGTCACCCGGTGCCCGCATTCGGCCGCCACGGTGCTTGCTGACAGCCCGGCCGGGCCGGCGCCGACCACGGCCACGCGGCGCGGCCGTGCGCTCTTCCTGTACACCAGCTCCGTCTCGTGGCAGGCGCGCGGATTCACCAGACAGCTGGCGCGCTTGTTCGAGAAGGTATGGTCGAGGCAGGCCTGGTTGCAGGCGATGCAGGTGTTGATCTCGTCCACCCGCCCGCTCGCCGCTTTCGCGACCCAGTCCGCATCGGCGAGGAAGGGACGCGCCATCGACACCATGTCGGCGTCGCCGCGCGCCAGCAGCGCCTCGGCGTCATCGGGCATATTGATGCGGTTCGAGGCCACCACGGGAATCTTCACCTCCTTGCGCAGGCGCCCCGCCACTTGGGCAAAGGCGGCGCGCGGCACCGAGGTGACGATGGTCGGGATGCGCGCCTCGTGCCAGCCGTAGCCGGTGTTCAGGATGGTCACGCCGGCGGCCTCCAATGCCTTCGCGACTGCCGCCACCTCGTCCCAGGTATTGCCGCCTTCGACCAGGTCGAGCACCGAGTGGCGGTACATCAGGATGAAGTCCGGGCCGACGGCAGCGCGGATGCGGCGCACCACCTCGACCGCCAGGCGCATGCGGTTCTCGATCGGGCCGCCCCATTCGTCCGCGCGCTTGTTGGTGCGCGCGCACAGGAACTGGTTCAGCAGGTAGCCTTCGCTGCCCATCACCTCGACGCCGTCGTAGCCGGCCATCTTCGCCAGCTTCGCGCAGCGCGCATAGGCCGCGATGGTGGATTCGATGCCGTCAGCGTCCAGCGCCTTCGGCTTGAACTTCGAGATCGGCGACTTCACGCTGGACGCGGACACCACGAAGGGCTGGTAGCCGTAGCGGCCCGCGTGCAGGATCTGCAGCAGGATCTTGCCGCCCTCCTCGTGCACCGCGCGCGTGACCTTGCGGTGGTTCGGCACGTCGCCGATGAAATTCAGGGTGCCGCCGAAGGGCAGCAGCCAGCCTTGCCGGTTCGGCGAGATGCCGCCGGTGACGATCAGGCCGGCGCCGCCGCGCGCGCGTTCGCGGTAGAAGGCGGCCAGCTTGCCGTAGTTGTAGAAGCGGTCTTCGAGCCCGGTGTGCATCGAGCCCATGAGCACGCGGTTCTTCAAGGTGGTGAAACCCAGGTCGAGCGGCGCGAGGAGGTGGGAGTAAGGTGTGGACGTCATCACGGCATTACACCGTGATTTCGTCGAGGGGTGTTTCTAAACTGTCAGCTCAGGACAGCTGGGTATCGCGCTCGCGCAGTTCGGCGAAGCCTTCGATGTTGCCGATGTTGATGACGACCGGGTTCAGGCTGGCGCCCGGCGACATCGAGCGCCAGGCGAACTGCCACTCCTTTTCGCGCGCCATGCCGAGGCTTTTCGAGAACGCGGCGCCGAGCGGCGAGCGCACGCCGTAGGCCACCTCGCCGTCGATGCCGGCCCAGTTGGGCAGGGTGCGCTGCACCGCGCGGTGAATGCGTTCGCCGAACTCCTCGGTGTTGTGGATCACCAGGCAGCGGTCGGCCCGGCTGAAGACGTCGAACAGATTCTTGTCCCAGGCGGTCGAGAACGACAGTGCGAGGAAGCCGCCGTCGGGCAGCAGGCGGAACTGGCCGCGCAGCGCGGCTTCGAGTTCGTCTTGCGGTCCGTACAGGTACAGGGTCGGGGGGCGTTGGTAGTCGTGCATGATGAAAACCGTTTATATGAAATGTGCGCTAGCGCGGCTGCTGGAGTGACAGGTGATGCTGCATGCGCATGAAGCGCGAGGCGATCAGGATCTCGCGCAGGAAGTAGACGAAGCTGCTGATCAGGCCACCCATCGCGACCACGAAGAGGCCGGCGATGTACTGGTCCAGCGGCAGGTTGGTGGTATCGCCCAGGAACAGCAGCGCGATGACCAGGCAGACCATCAGGCCGCAGGCCGTGCTGGAGGTGATCGCGGTGTTGATCAGGTGCGAGCGTGTATAGAGCGTCTCGAGTTCGGCGGAGAACTCGGTGTTCGGGCTGACTTTCAGACGGTCTTCCAGCACCCGGGTGCGGTCGATGATGCGCGCCAGGCGGTTGGTCAGCACGGTCAGCTTGGTCGCCACGCCGGTAAGCAGGAAGACCGGCGCGATGGCCAGCTGGATGACGTGGCCGATGTCGCTGATCTGGATATTCATGGGCACGATAGCGTGATTGTTGTCGTTGTGGCTTTAGTGTAGCAGCGGGCGCGCTGCCTTTGCATTCAATCGAAGCGGCGGTGGCGCTTGAACTGTTCGGTCGCGGTCACCAGCGCGCGCGCGATCCCGGTCTCGAGCGCGCCGTGGCCGCCGTCCGGGATCATGTGCAGCTTGGCGCCGGGCCAGGCCTGGTGCAGGCGCCAGGCCGACAGCGGCGGGCAGATCACGTCGTAGCGGCCCTGCACGATCACGGCCGGCAGGTGGGAGATGCGCTGGACGTCGCGCACCAGCTGGTCCTCGTCCATGAAGGCGCCGTGCAGCATGTAATGCGATTCGAGGCGGCCGACGCCGAGGTCGAGCGCGTCCGACGAGGCTTCCTCGGGCTGCGGCAGCAGGAACACGCGGCGGCCTTCGAAGCGGCTCCAGGCGCGCGCGGCAGGCCAGTAGACTTCCGGATCGCCGCACAGCAGGCGCTTCGTGTAGGCCTGCAGCAGGTCGTCGCGTTCCTCGACCGGAATCGGCGCCACGAACTCTTCGTACAGCTCGGGGTAGAACCACTTCACGCCGTTGATGAACCAGTCGACTTCCGCCTTCGTGCACAGGAAGATCCCGCGCAGCACGAAGCCCAGGCAGCGCTCGGGATGCGCTTCGCCGTAGGCCAGCGCCAGGGTCGAGCCCCAGGAACCGCCGAACACCAGCCACTGCGAAATGCCGAACATGGCGCGCAGGCGCTCGATGTCCTCGATCAGCAGCTGGGTCGTGTTGTTGCGCCACTCGCCCAGCGGCGTCGACTTGCCGGCGCCGCGCTGGTCGAACAGGATCACGCGGTAGGCGCTCGGGTCGAAGAAGCGGCGGTGCTGCGGCGACAGGCCGGCGCCCGGGCCGCCGTGCAGGAACAGCACCGGAATGCCGTCGGGATTGCCGACTTCTTCCCAGTAGAGCGTGTGCAGCTCGTCGACCCGCAACATGCCATGACGGATGGGCTGGATCGGCGGGAACAGGGAGGGCGGCGTGGCGGGCATACGGGGCTCTTGTCTTGGCGAGGCTAAGCGCCGATTGTAGCCTACCGCGCCGCCCTTTCAGAAGAAGGTGTTGATGGCCTGGGTGACGGTGTAGTCGTCGCTAACCACCAGCAGCACTTGCCACTTGTCGAAGGTGGTGCAGGGGTGGGAGATGCCGCAGCCGACCAGGTCGCCGACTTGCAACTCATCGCGGATGGGACCTTCCGGCAGGCGCAGATAGGCGTGCTGGTCGTTCATCTTGACGATCCCGCAGTCGGGCGGCAGTTCGCTCGGGCGCTTGGCCTCGCTGCCGGGGCGGTGCGTGTAGACCGGGATCGGCAGCGCCTCGTCGTAGGATGCGTCGCGCTTGCCCATGGTGAGGATGGCGAGGCCCGGTTCGGGACGCGACTGCACCATGCTCCAGACCTCGAGTGCGGGACGCAGTCCCTCGCCGTGCGCTTCGCGCGCATCGAGCTGGGCCAGCAGGCGCTTGTAGGAACCGTGGTCGCTGGTCAGATAGCAGCCGCTGCGCAGCACGGCGCGGACCGGACGCGACAAGCCCTGCAAGCCGCTGAAGCCGCGCGCGACCAGGTCGAAATAGGACGAGCCGCCTGCGGACAGCAGGATTTCGACGTGGCCGAACAGGCCCTCGGCGTCGGCTGTTTTCACCATCTCCACCAGCTTGGCCAGGAAGGCGTTTACGGCGCGGATGTCGGCGTCGCGGTCCTGGGTCACCAGCAGGCCTTCGTAGCCTTCGATGCCGGCCAGGACCAGGCCGTCGGCCTGTGCAATCGCGCGCGCTACCTGCAGGGCTTGTTCAGGTGTTCGGCAACCGGCGCGCTTGCCTTCAATCCCCAGCTCCACCAGCACCGGCAGCGGCCGCACGAGGCTGCGCGCACTCACCGCCTGCGACAGGCGCGCCACGCCATCGATCGAGTCCGCCAGCACGAAGCATTCGAAATCGGGATCGTCATGCAGCAGCGCCAGCACGGCCTCGATATCGGCGCGCGACACCAGCTGGTTGGCCAGCAGCACCCGGCGCACATTGAAGCGGTGCGCGACCTGCACCTGCGTCGCGCTGGCCAGGGTGATGCCCCAGGCGCCGTTGGCCAGCTGGGCCGCGAACAGCTGCGGGCTCATGGTGGTCTTGCCGTGCGGGGCCAGCGTGGCGCCGTGGCGCGCGCAGAAGTCGCGCATCCAGGCGAGGTTGTGCAGCAGGGCCGATTGCTTGAGCACGGCGACGGGAAAGGAGGTGTCGGCGCGCAGAACGTTCCAGCCTTGCAGGCCAATGGCGCCCTGGCGTAGCGGTTCGGTCAGCGGCATGCCCTTGGTGCCGGTAGGGAGCAGCTGTTCATCGAGGGTGGACAGGGCGAGGCCGTCGCGGGGCAAGGTGTGCATGGAAGTCCCAATCAATCAAGATATCGCGGTTATTCTAGCGGTGGCAGAGATAAAAAAAGCACCGCCGCAGCGGTGCTCGTCATGGCTGTCAAACCAGATTACTGCATGTGCTGCCCGCCATTGATCGCGATATTCGCCCCGGTCACAAACGCCGCCTCTTCCGACGACAGATAAGCCACCAGGCCCGCCACTTCTTCCGGCTTGCCCAGGCGCCCCATCGGAATCTGCGGAATGATCTTGGTCTCCAGCACTTCGCTTGGAATGTCCATTACCATCTTGGTGCCGATATAGCCCGGCGAGATGGTGTTGACGGTCACGCCCTTGCGTGCGACTTCATAGGCCAGGGCCTTGGAGAAGCCGTGCATGCCGGCCTTGGCGGCGGAATAGTTGGTCTGGCCGAAGGCGCCTTTCTGGCCGTTCACCGACGAGATGTTGATGATGCGGCCCCAGCCGCGCTCGACCATGCCGTCGCAGACCGGTTTGGTCATGTTGAACACGGAATCCAGGTTGGTCTTCATGACCGCGTCCCAGTTCGGCTTGTCCATCTTCTTGAAGGTCATGTCGCGGGTGATGCCGGCGTTGTTGACCAGCACGTCGATCGGGCCGACTTCCTGCTGGACCTGGGCGATGCAGGCCTGGGCCGAATCGTAGTCCGACACGTCGCAGGGATAGGCCTTGAAGTCGTAGCCCTGCTCTTTCATCTGGCTGAGCCAGCTGTCCGCCTTCTTGTTCCCCGGCGAATACGTCGTGACAACCTTGTAACCCAGGGCGGCCAGCTTGATGCAGACCGCTTCGCCCAGGCCGCCCATGCCGCCCGTCACCAATGCTACTCGTGCCATTGTCTTCTCCAGTTTTATTGTGAGTGCTACTCATAAAGCGCGGGACGGATTTCAGCGACCGCCCCGCCGATGCCATCAGTCGCGCTCGACCGCCAGCGCTACGCCCATGCCGCCGCCGATGCACAGGCTGGCCAGCCCGCGCTTGGCGTCGCGGCGCACCATTTCGTGCAGCAGGGTCACCAGCACGCGGGCGCCGGAAGCGCCGATCGGGTGGCCCAACGCGATGGCGCCGCCGTTGACGTTGATCTTCGACGTGTCCCAGCCCATTTCCTTGTTGACCGCGATGGCCTGGGCCGCGAAGGCCTCGTTGATTTCCATCAGGTCGACGTCTTCGTGGGTCCAGCCGGCCTTCTGCAGGCACAGGCGGGTGGCCGAGACCGGGCCCATGCCCATGATCGACGGGTCCAGGCCGGCCGAGGAGTAGGCCTTGATGCGGGCCAGCGGGGTCAACCCCAGCTCTTTCGCCTTCGTGGCGCTCATCATGATGACGGCGGCGGCGCCGTCGTTCAGGCCGGATGCGTTGCCGGCGGTGACGGTGCCTTCCTTATTGAAGGCAGGGCGCAGGCCGGACAGGGCTTCGAGGTTGGAGCCGTGCTTCGGGTATTCATCGGTGTCGAACACGATGGCGCCCTTCTTGGACGGGATCTCGAGCGGAATGATCTCGTCCTTGAACTTGCCTTCTTTTTGGGCAGCCTCGGCCTTGAGCTGCGACTGCAGCGCGAATTCGTCCTGCTCGGCGCGCGACACCTCGTACTTGCGCGCGACGTTCTCGGCGGTCACGCCCATGTGGTACTGGTTGTAGACATCCCACAGGCCGTCGACGATCATGGTGTCGACCAGCTTGGCGTCGCCCATGCGGAAGCCGTCGCGCGAGCCGTTCAGCACGTGCGGCGAGGCGCTCATGTTTTCCTGGCCGCCGGCGATGACGATGTCGGCGTCGCCGCACTTGATGGCTTGCGCCGCCAGGTGGGTGGCCTTGAGGCCGCTGCCGCACACCATATTGATGGTCTGGGCCGGCACCATGTCGGGCAGGCCGCCTTTGATGACGGCCTGGCGCGCCGGGTTCTGGCCGGCGCCGGCGGTGAGCACCTGGCCCATGATGACTTCGCTGACCGCGGCCGGGTCGATGCCGGTCTTGGCCAGCAGTTGGCGGATCACGTGCGCGCCGAGTTCGGCGGCCGGGATCTTGGCCAGGGTACCGCCGAATTTGCCGACCGCGGTACGGCCGGCGGCAACGATGACGACGTCTTCCATTTCAGATCTCCCTTGTTCCGGCTTCGCGCCGGTGATTGTTGAGATAGCAAAGCTGTGAAACCATGCATGTTAAGGTCAGCACACTGCCTGCGTTTGAGCAAAATCAATCTTATCAGCTAATTCACACAATACTACCGTGGCACGCCAAGCTTGCGGGCGCTTTGCTGCACATATTTTGAACACTCTAGGCAACATTCCTTTCTACTAGGAATGATGCGTGCGTACCTGTCCTTTCGGTCAATTTTCACAGTAGAATGCACGGGCGCAACGCCAACCAGACCGCATATGCCCAACACCCCGACCTCGCTGCCCATCGAAATCAAGATTTCCACGGTCGTCGCCATCTCGACGATCCTGCATTCGTCCGATGCGGCCGCGATCGATGCGGCGCTGCATCAGATGACCGGCGGGGTGGCGGATTTCTTCGAGGACGAGTTCGCGGTGATCGACGTCGCCGCCATCGCCCACGAGGCCGCGGCGATCGACTGGCCGGCCCTGGTGGCGCTGCTGAAGAAATACCGCCTGAACGCGGTCGCGGTGCGCGGCGCCGGCCCGGAGCTGGCGGAAGCGATCCGCGCCCACGGCCTGTCGCTGGACGACGGCTCGAGCGGCGCGCGGGCGCCGGAACGCGCCCAGGAAGAAGCTGCGGCCGCTGCCGAGCCGGCGCCCGCCCCTGCACCGGCGCCAAGCCCGGCCGCCCCCGCGGCGCCGGCCCCTGCCCCGGTCGCGGCCATGATCATCGACACCCCGGTGCGCGCCGGCCAGCGCATCTATGCGCGCGGCGGCGACCTGATCATCACGGCCGTAGTGAACAATGGCGCGGAAATCATTGCCGACGGCAGCATCCATGTGTATGCGCCGCTCAACGGCCGCGCCCTGGCAGGCGCCTCCGGCAATCCGGAAGCGCGCATCTTCGCCCTGGCCATGCAGCCGGAACTGGTGTCGATCGCCGGCGTGTACCGTACGTTCGACGACGGTTTCCCCAACGACCTGGCACGCCAGCCGGCGCAAATCCGGCTGGTCGGCGACCGGCTTGATATATCATCGCTGGCTCCGGCAACGTCCCGCGCGTAATCCGCCGACCCGCTTGACTCTGTAAAGGACCTTTTTGTGGCACGAATTATTGTTGTGACGTCCGGCAAGGGCGGTGTGGGCAAAACCACTTCGAGCGCGAGCTTTTCCAGCGGCCTGGCCCTGCGCGGCCACAAGACCGCGGTCATCGACTTCGACGTCGGCCTGCGTAACCTCGACCTGATCATGGGCTGCGAACGCCGCGTGGTCTATGACCTGATCAACGTCATCAATGGCGAAGCGACCCTGAACCAGGCGCTGATCAAGGACAAGCACACCGACAACCTGTTCATCCTGCCGGCGTCCCAGACCCGCGACAAGGATGCGCTGAGCGAAGATGGCGTCGAACGCGTGCTCAACGAGCTGGTGCAGATGGGCTTCGAGTTCATCATCTGCGATTCGCCGGCCGGCATCGAGCACGGCGCCCTGATGGCGCTGACCTTCGCCGACGAGGCGATCATCGTCACCAATCCGGAAGTGTCCTCGGTGCGTGATTCCGACCGCATCCTCGGCATCATCCAGGCCAAGTCGCGCCGCGCCCAGAGCGGTTCGGAGCCGGTCAAGGAACACCTGCTCATCACCCGCTACTCGCCGAAACGCGTGGAAGCGGATGAGATGCTCTCTTACCAGGACGTGCAGGAAATCCTGCGCATCCCGCTGATCGGCATCATTCCGGAATCGGAATCGGTGCTGCACGCCTCGAACCAGGGCAACCCGGCGATCCACTTCAAGGGAACCGACGTGGCCGAGGCTTACGAGGACGTGATCGCCCGCTTCCTGGGCGAAGACCGTCCGCTGCGTTTCACGACTTACGAAAAGCCGGGATTGTTCCAGCGCATTTTTGGAGCCAAGTGATATGCCTTTGCTCAATTTCCTCTTTCCGAAAAAAGAGAAGAGCGCGACAGCAGCCAAGGAGCGCTTGCAGATCATCATCGCGCGTGAGCGTACCAACCGCGCGGGACCGGATTTCCTGCCGGCGCTGCATCGCGAGCTGATCGAAGTGATTTCGAAGTACACCAAGGTCAGTGCGGACGACATCAAGATTTCGCTGGATCGCCAGGGGAACCTGGAGGTGCTGGATGTGAATGTTGTGTTGCCGGATGCTTGAGTTTGATGTGATTGAATAAACAAATGTCCGCGGATGCGGGCATTTGTTTTTGTGACGCTGGTGGTGCGCGACGGACTTAGGTTCCGGCCTTCGCCGGAAGTCGTAGGCGCCAGTGGCGCGTACGACGGGCTTGAGCTAACGGCAAAAAAACTTTCAACCACTAACGCGAAGACCGTCATGCGCGCCACTGGCGCCCGGCGAAGGTCGATATGATGCCGCTGGCATCATGTCGTCCAATTTTCCCAGCACACCCACAGCTCAAACCGCCGGCGCCACCCCTTCATCCACAATCTTCACCTTCTCCAACTCCCGCGCCACCTTCACGCACGCCTCCACGTGCTGGTACCCCATCCTGCGGAACAGCGCGAACCCGATCGCCGCCGACGCCACCTGCCCCGCAAGCGGCACCACCTTGGCCGCCGTCCTGGCCGCGATCTTGATCCCTGCTTTCTTAAATACCTGCAGCACCAGGTTACGCGTGACGATTTTCCCGACCAGCATCCCGCCCACCGACGCCGCCGCCTGGTAAGCAAGTACTCGCATCCGTGGATGCAGGCGCTCGATCTGCTGCTGGCTCAGGCCGAACTCGCGGTTCACTTCCTCGACCAGCACCGTGAAGGTGGTCAGGTCGGAGAGGATGTCCACGCCCGGCAGCGGCACCGCAGCCACACCGGCCGAAACCAGAGCGCGCTGGCGCACCATGTCGCGGCAGCGGTCGCGCGCGGTGTCGATTGCCGCGCCGCTCACCGGCACCAGGGGTGGTTCCGCCGGCGCCACTTCCTTCTTTTTGCGTCGAAACAACATTACTGCCTCCGCGCTTGACCATTTATCACAGTGTAGCAAGAGCTCGACGGTGCGCTTAACACAACAGAACTTTCGTTCCAAATGTAAATTCTTAGTTTTTCCGTAGCACTATTTTGTGAAAGTCTGATATATTCATTTCACCGTTGTAGGAGACTTCCTACACAGGCAACCTTACTAGTTAACGCCCTATGAAGATCGCCGTTCTGGAACAAGACCGTAGCCAGGCAGAACTCATCTGCCAGGTGCTGACCGCTGCCGGCCACAGCTGCCAAGCCTATGACAGCGCCAGGGAATGCCTGGCCCAGCTGCGCAAGGAAAACGCGGACATGCTGGTCATGGACTGGAACGTGCCGGACATGGAAGGCGCCGAAGTGCTGCGCCGGGCCAAGGAAAAACTGGCGAGCGCCGCGCCGACGATGTTCCTGGTCGGCGGCAACGCCGAGGACGACATCATCGACGGCGTCACCGCCGGCGCCGACGACTACCTGGTCAAGCCGCTGCGCCGCGGCGAACTGGTGGCGCGCGTCTCGGCCCTGCTGCGCCGCGCCTACCCGTCCCAGAACAGCGCCGAGCAATTGCAGTTCGGCCCTTTCACTTTTGAGACCCGTCCGGGCCGCCTGCTCAAGGATGGCTCGATCATCGACGTGACCCAGAAGGAATTCTCGCTGGCCCTGCTGTTCTTCCGGAACATCGGCCGCCCGCTGTCGCGCGCCTACATCCATGAATCGGTCTGGGTGCGTGACACCGATGTGCCGTCGCGCACCATGGACACCCACGTCTCGCGCGTGCGCAACAAGCTGAGCCTGCGTCCGGAAAACGGCTTCCGCCTGGTGCCGGTCTACAGCTACGGCTACCGCCTCGAAAAGCTGGGCGCTTGACGCCAGCCTGACAACAGTGGCCGCCGGCCCCGGCGGTCCGCTGAAACCCTTTCCGCTGAAGGGTATAATGGGTGCATACGCTCACCCGTTGAACCGACTTTCCGAATGCAACTGCTCGCCGTTGGCCTGAACCACACGACCGCCCCGGTCTCGCTGCGCGAGCAGCTGGCGCTCGCGCCCGACCAGCTCGGGCGCGCGGTGCAGGCGGCGCGCAGCTGGTTCGCGCGCCAAGGGGCCGGCGGCAGCGACGAAGCGGCCATTCTCTCGACCTGCAACCGCACCGAGATGTACGCGGCCAGCGACATCGCCAACCCGCTCGACGCCTCGGCCCAGTTCCTGGCCCATTACCACGCCCTGAACTTCGCCGAACTGCGTCCGCATCTCTACATGCTGCCGCAGGACAGCGCGGTGCGCCACGCCTTCCGCGTCGCCTCCGGGCTCGACTCGATGGTGCTGGGCGAGCCGCAGATCCTGGGCCAGATGAAGGACGCGGTGCGCACCGCCGAGGAAGCCGGCGGCCTGGGCACCTACCTGCACCAGCTGTTCCAGCGCAGCTTCGCGGTCGCGAAGGAAGTGCGCAGCACCACCGAGATCGGCGCCCACAGCGTCTCGATGGCGGCCGCCGCGGTGCGGCTGTCGCAGCGCATCTTCGACCGCATCGCCGACCAGCACGTGCTGTTCATCGGCGCCGGCGAAATGATCGAACTGTGCGCGGCCCATTTCGCGGCGCAGAATCCGAAGTCGGTCACCATCGCCAACCGCACCATGGAGCGTGGCGAGCTGCTCGCCACCCGCTACAACGGCAGCGCGATCCGCCTGGCCGAACTGCCCGAGCGCCTGCACCAGTTCGACATCGTGATCTCCTGCACGGCGTCGACCCTGCCGCTGATCGGCCTCGGCCTGGTCGAACGCGCCGTGAAAGCGCGCCGCCACCGTCCGGTGTTCATGGTCGACCTCGCGGTGCCGCGCGATATCGAGCCTGAAGTGGCGCGCCTGGACGACGTGTTCCTGTACACCGTCGACGACCTCGCGCAAGTGGTCCAGACCGGGATGGAAAGCCGCCAGGCCGCCGTGGCCCAGGCCGAAGCCATCATCGACGCGCGCGTGCAGTCCTTCATGAGCTGGGTCGGCGACCGCGCCATGGTGCCTGTCATCCGCGACCTGCACGATGCCAGCGAGGCGCTGCGCCTGGCCGAGCTGGAGCGCGCGCGCAAGCTGCTGGCGCGCGGCGACGACGTCGACGCCGTGCTGGAAGCGCTGTCGAAAGGGCTGGCCGCCAAGTTCCTGCACGGCCCGCAGCAAGCCCTGCACCATGCCCAGGGCGACGAGCGCGCCCGCCTGGCAAGCCTGCTGCCGCAGCTGTTCCGCGGCCGCCGTTAGCGGCCCTCCTCCTTCGCCTGCGCTTCGCGTGAAGCGCGTCCCGGCCGCCCCGCGGCTACCGCAACCAACCCGAGCACCCCATGAAACCATCCATGCTGGCCAAGCTGGACCAACTGGCCAACCGACTCGTCGAACTGGACGAACTCCTGATGTCCGAAGGCGCGACGTCCAATATGGACAGCTACCGCAAGATGACGCGCGAGCACGCCGAATTGTCGCCGCTGGTCGCCCTGTACAAACAGTATGGCGCGGCCCAGGACGACATCGTGGCGGCCCAGGAGATGGCGCAGGATCCCGAAATGAAGGAGTTCGCCCAGGACGAGATCGAAGACGCGAAGTCGCGCCTGGCCGCGCTCGACCTCGAGCTGCAAAAGATGCTGCTGCCGAAGGACGCCAACGACGAGCGCAACATCTTCCTCGAGATCCGCGCCGGCACCGGCGGCGACGAATCGGCCCTGTTCGCCGGCGACCTGCTGCGCATGTACACCCGCTTCGCGGAGCGCAACCGCTGGCAGGTGGAAGTCGTCTCCGAGTCGGCCTCGGACCTGGGCGGCTACCGCGAAGTCATCGTGCGCATCATCGGCAACGGCGTGTACTCGAAGCTGAAATTCGAGTCCGGCGGCCACCGCGTGCAGCGCGTGCCCGCCACCGAGACGCAGGGCCGCATCCACACCTCGGCCTGCACGGTAGCCGTGATGCCGGAAGCGGACGAGGTCGAGGACGTGAACATCAACCCGGCCGACCTGCGCATCGACACCTACCGCGCCTCGGGCGCCGGCGGACAGCACATCAACAAGACCGATTCCGCGGTGCGCATCACCCACCTGCCGACCGGCATCGTGGTCGAATGCCAGGACGACCGCAGCCAGCACAAGAACAAGGCGCAGGCGCTGAAGGTGCTGGCCGCGCGCATCAAGGACGTGCAGTTGCGCGAGCAGCAGTCGAAGGAAGCGGCAACCCGCAAGAGCCTGATCGGCTCGGGCGACCGCAGCGAGCGCATTCGCACCTACAACTTCCCGCAGGGGCGCCTGACCGACCACCGCATCAACCTGACGCTGTATAAGCTGGACTTCATCATGGACGGCGACCTGTCCGAGTTGACCAATGCCCTGGCGGCGGAGCACCAGGCCGAGTTGCTCGCAGCACTCGGCGATTGATGCAGGGTGAGCGTGTGTAATTCCGGGCATTGCCCGAAATTACTCCGCCCACGCGTTCAACCAGCTGGTGAACAATCGCGGCGCATCCGTTCATACGGGGGTTGAACGCGCGGCCGGCAGAGCCGTCCACCCTACCGTTAAGCGAAGATTAAGTGGCCTCACAGCCTTCATGCGAGAATGCTCCGTCCCCAACACCATAAGAACCTGACAATGCTGCCCTCCACCCGCCAGATCCTGTTCGCCATCTCCTCGATCTGCTTCGCCCTGATCGCGGTCGCCCTCTACCTGCAGCACATCCAGGACATGATGCCCTGCCCGCTGTGCGTGATCCAGCGCTACATGTTCCTGGCCATCGGCGTGTGCACCCTGGTGGCGGCGATCAGCGGCAAGGTGCGCGAAGGGACCATCCTCGCGCTGCTGGCGGCCATCGGCGGCCTGGTCACGGTCGGCAAGCACCTGTACGTGATCGCCAACCCGGGCTTCAGCTGCGGCATCGACCCCATGGAGACGATGCTGAACAAGATCCCGACCGCCGAATACCTGCCCTGGATCTTCCGCGCCAACGGCCTGTGCGAAGGCGCCACCGATTCGCTGCTGGGCCTCGCGATCCCGCAATGGTCGGCGGTCTGGTTCGCGATCCTGACCGTGCTGCTGGTGGTCGTCCTGCTGCGCAAGAAGCGCGCATGAGCTTTGTCATCGACGCCGGCGCGACCATCGGCCGGCTGCAGGCCGCGCTGCCCCTCGACGCGCTGGAAAACCGCATCCTGCTCTGCCACGCCCTCGGTATCACGCGTGTCGGCCTGATTACCCAGTCCGAACGCGTGCTGACCGAGGAAGAAGCGCGCCGGCTGGCCGCCCTGGTCCTGCGCCGCCTCGACGGCGAACCGATCGCCTACATCGTCGGCGAGCGCGAGTTCTTCGGCCTGCCCTTCCAGGTCTCGCCTGCCGTCCTAATCCCGCGTCCCGACACCGAACTGATCGTCGAACTGGCGCTCGAGCGCCTGCCGCCGAATGGCCGCCTGCTCGACATGGGCACCGGCAGCGGCGCGATCGCGGTCGCCTGTGCCCACAGCCGCCGCGATGCGATAGTGACCGCGCTCGACCTCAGCGAAGCGGCGCTGGACATCGCGCGCGCCAACGCCGCCGCCAACGGCGTCGATGTCCGCTTCCTGCGCAGCGACTGGTTCGGCGCACTGCAAGACGAACGCTTCGCGCTGATCGCCTCCAACCCGCCCTACATCGACGCCGACGACGTACACCTGTCCCAGGGCGACCTGCGCTTCGAACCGGCGAACGCGCTGACGGATCACGCCGACGGCCTGTCGGCCCTGCGCACCATCGTCGATGGCGCCCCCGCGCACCTGGTCCCGGGCGGCTGGCTGCTGCTCGAACACGGCTACGACCAGGCCGAAGCGGTGCGCGCGCTCCTCGACGCGCGCGGCTTCCAGGACGTGCAGAGCTGGCGCGACCTGCCCGGCATCGAACGGGTCAGCGGCGGCCGTTTCCCCTGACGCGCCCTAGCCTGCGCGGCGCCCCGGATGGCCTTGTTAAAATGGCCATTCCGACAACGATTCCTGCCAGCGCCGCATGCGCACACTGTTCGCTTCCCTCGTCCTGCTCGCCCCACTCGTCTGCTGCGCCGCCGATACCGCGGCGATGGAGGCGCGCCGCCTGTTCGAGCGCGAATGGCAGTGGGGCTTGCGCCAGCAACCCGAGTATGCGACCGGCATCGGCGAACACCGCTACGACGCCCTGCTGACGGACACCTCGCTGGAAGCCCGTGCCGCGGCGCTCGACCATGCGCGCCAGGCCCTGCTCGATGCCCGCAAGATCGACCGCGCCCAGCTCGGCGCAGCGGACCAGTTGTCGCTCGACCTGTTCATCGCCGCGCGCGAACGCCAGCTGGCGGCCGGCGCCTTCGCCGCCTTCGACCCGCAGCCGATCAGCGCCTGGGACGGCCTGCAATTGCGCCTGCCGCGCCTGGTCGCCCAGATGCCGTTCACGAGCGAGGCCGACTACCGCAACTACCTCGGCCGCCTGGACGCCCTGCCCGCCCACGTCGACGGCCTGATCGCGCAGCTGCGCGCCGGCCTGGAGGCTGGCTGGACGGTGCCGAAGGTGGCCATCGCACCGGTCCCGGCGGCGCTGCACGCCCTGCACGAGAACATCGCGGGCGGCCCGCTGTTCGCGCCTTTCCTGCGCATCCCGGCCGCGATCGACCCGGACACCCGGGAAGCGCTGCTGGACGAGGGCATCACGGCCCTGGCCCGCGCCGCCGCCAGCCTGCACCGGTTTGACACCTTCCTGCGCGAGGAGTACCTGCCTGGCGCGCGCGAGACCATCGGCGCCGGCCAGCTGCCGAACGGCGCCGACTGGTACGCCTTCCTGGTGCGCAGCAGCACCACCACGGCCTTGACGCCGGACCAGGTCCACGCGATCGGCCTGCAGGAAGTCGCGCGCATCCGCGCCCTGATGGCGGCTCAGGTAGCACGCACCGGCTTTCGCGGCGACTTGCCGCGCTTTCTGGTGTTCGCGCGCAGCGACCCGCGCCTGTTCCCGCAGGACGCGAATACCCTGCTGGCGCGCTACGGCAAGGCGGTGGCGCGCGCCCGCGCCAAACTGCCCAAACTGTTTACCGCGATTCCCGAGGCCGGCCTCGCGGTCAAGCCGATGGCGCAGGAAGGAGCCGGCCAACCGGTCGCCTATTACGAAGCCGGCAGCGACGAGCGCACCGCCGCGCTGGTGGTGAATGTATCGAAGCTGGCCACCCGTCCGCTGTGGCAGGTCGACAGCGTGGCCCTGCACGAGGGCCTGCCCGGCCACCACCTGCAGGTGGCGCGCGCCCGGATCCTGGACCTGCCGGCCTTCCGCCGCCACGGCTGGTACGAGGCCTATGGCGAAGGCTGGGCCACCTATGCGGAAGGGCTGGGCGACGCGCTCGGCTTCTTCGGCGACCCGTTCACCCGCTTCGGGCGCCTGAACGAAGAGATGCTGCGCGCCGCGCGCCTGGTGGTGGACACCGGCATCCACGCCAAAGGCTGGTCGCGGCGCCAGGCCATCGATTACCTGAACGCCAACACCGCCAATCCGCCGGAGGACAACGAGGCCGAGGTCGACCGCTACATCGCGCGGCCGGCCCAGGCCCTGGCCTACAAGATCGGCCAGCTGCGCATCCTGGAGCTGCGCGCGCTGGCGAGGAAGGAGTTGGGGCCGCGCTTCGACCTGCGGCGCTTCCACGACGCGGTGCTGGGCGCCGGCGCGCTGCCGCTCGACTTCCTGCAACGGCGGGTCGAGGCCTGGATCGTGCGCGAAAAAGAGGCAGCCGCGCTGGCCCCTGCCGCCGCCGCCGCGGCGTCCATACGGCCGGGCGAGGCTGCCGGGCAGGAATGAGGCGGTCGCCGACGCGCTCCCCGTTTTTCGGTTACTCTCTGCTCCAATCCGCATTGGCAGTATAAGAAAGGAAACACTGTGTCGAACCAACTCCAACGCCGCCTCGCCCTGCTCGACGACGACGACCACCGCGCCCTGCTCGGCCAGGGCCTGCGTGGCATCGAACGCGAAACCCTGCGCGTCGACCGGCAGGGCCGCCTGGCGCGCACCCCGCATCCAGTGAAACTCGGTTCGGCACTGACCCATCCGCTCATCACCACCGACTACGCCGAAGCCCTGCTGGAATTCATCACCCCGGCCGAGCACGACATCTCGCTGGCCCTGAACCGGCTGGACGCCATCCACCGCTACGCCCACTCCCGCATGCCGGACGAGATCCTGTGGAGCGTGTCGATGCCGGGCGAGCTGCCGTCGGAAGAAGAGATCGAGATCGCCTGGTACGGCAAGTCGAACATCGGCATGCTCAAGCACGTCTACCGCCGCGGCCTGGCGCTGCGCTACGGGAAGGCGATGCAGTGCATCTCGGGCATCCACTACAACTACTCGCTGCCGGAAAAGCTGTGGCAGCTGGTCGCCGCCAGCGAAGGCATCGTCGAGGAGCGCCGCAACGCCCTGCGCGACTTCCAGTCCGAAAGCTATATCGCGACCATCCGCAACTTCCGCCGCTACAGCTGGCTGCTGATGTACCTGTTCGGCGCCACTCCCGCGCTGACCCGCAGCTTCCTGCGCGGCGGCGCCCACGGCCTGGAAACCCTGTCCGACGACACGCTCTACCTGCCCTACGCCACCAGCCTGCGCATGAGCGACCTCGGTTACCAGAACGATGCCCAGGCCGGCCTGCGCCCGCACGAGAACAGCCTGGAAAGCTATGTGACGAGCCTGATGGGCGCGGTGAACACGCCCTACGCGCCCTACGCGGAGATCGGCACCAAAAAGGATGGCGAGTGGGTGCAGCTGTCGACCAACGTGCTGCAGATCGAGAACGAGTACTACTCGACGATCCGTCCGAAGCGCGTGATCCGCACCGGCGAGCGTCCGGTGCAGGCGCTGTGCAACCGCGGCGTGCAGTACATCGAAGTGCGCTGCCTGGACGTCGACCCGTTCGAGCCGGTCGGCATCTCGCTCGAGACCGGCCGCTTCCTGGACGCTTTCCTGCTGTTCTGCGCGCTGGAAGAAAGCCCCCTGATCAGCGCCCACGAAGGCCAGATCCACGCCCGCAATTTCGCGCGCACCGTGAAGGAAGGCCGCCGCCCGGACCTGACCCTCACCCGCGACGGCGTCGAGGTGCCGCTCAAGGACTGGGCGCTGGAACTGATCGAGCGCATCCGCCCGGTGGCCGAGCTGCTCGACGTCGAGCACAACGAGAGTGGCGTGCATGCGAGCGCGCTCGGCCTGCAGAAGGCCAGGATCGACAACCCGGCGCTGACGCCATCGGCGCGGGTGCTGGAAGAGATCCGCGCGCTCGGCTCGGCCGCCGCCTTCGGCTTGCGCCAGAGCGAGCTGCATGCGGCGTCGTTCCGCGAGAGCCCCCTGATGCCGGCCGAGGAAGCGCTGTTCGACGAGATGGCGGCCAATTCGCTGGCCGAGCAGGCGACCATCGAGGCCACCGACACCGGCAGCTTCGACGACTTCGTCGCCGCCTACAACAGCAGCACCCTGTGCGGTAACCATTAAGCCCACCGCGAGCGAACGGGGCGCCGGTGCTCACCTTCTACAACGAACACCACGCCCTGGCGGCGTCGCTGCATGCGGCGGCGCTGGCGCCCCTGCTGTCGGCGCTGGAGCGGCGCGGCCTGGGACGGATCGTCACGCCGCACGGCGTGCCGCTGGTCTCGCTCGAGCGGGTGCACAGCCCGCGCTACCTGCATTTCCTGCGCACCGCCTGGAGCGAATGGCTGGCGCTCGATCCAGGCAACGCCGGCCGCGAGCTGCTGCCCGGCAGCTGGCCGGTGCGCGGCATGCGCGACGACGTCGAACCGCCCGACCTGCGCGCCCGCGCCGGCCTGTATGCCTCCGACACCCGCACCCCATTGACGGCCGGCGCCTGGACCGCCGCCAAGACCGGCGCCGACTGCGCGGTGAACGCCGCGCACGCGCTGCGCATGGGCGAACGCGGCAGCTTCGCGCTGACCCTGCCGCCCGGGCGCCACGTGGGCGCCGACTGGTGCGGCGGCGGCGGCTTCCTGAACAATGCCGCGCTGGCGGCCCAGCACCTGCTGGACGACGGCTTGCAGCGCGTCGCCATCCTCGACCTCGGCCCGCACCACGGCCACGGCACCCAGCACATTTTCTATGCACGCGGCGACGTGCTGTTCGCCTCGCTGCACCTGGATCCGCAACATGCCTGGCCCTGGTACGCCGGCCATGCCATTGAAACCGGCGCCGGGGCGGGACTACACCACACCCTGAACCTGCCGCTGGCCGCGGGGCTCGGCGCCGCGCAATGGTTCGCCGCGCTGGAGACGGGCTGCGTCAAGCTGGGCATGTTCCGTCCCGAGGCGCTGGTGGTCTCGCTGGGCGCCGAGCTGGCCGCCCATTTCGCCCTGGCGGGCGCCGACTTCCTGCGCCTGGGCGAACGCATCGCCCACCTCGGCCTGCCGACCGTCTTCGTGTTCGAGGGCGCCGACCGGGCCGGCGGCACGGAGTACGCTACCCACCTGGTCAACGTCCTCGAAGGTTTCGAGACCGCCGCGTAGAATACGGCGTCCGCAATCCACACCAATCCAACGACCATGATCGACTGGCAGCTCTCCTCCTTCAACGACCTCACTCCCGCCGACCTGTACGAGGTCCTGGCCCAGCGCCAGGATGTCTTCATCCTCGAGCAGACCTGCCTGTATCCCGACATCGACGGGCTCGATCCGGTGGCCCACCACCTGCTCGGCTGGCGCACGGTCGAGGGCAAGCGCCAGCTGGCGGCCTACCTGCGCATCCTCGGCCCCGGCGTGAAGTACGACGAGATGTCGCTGGGACGCGTCATCACCACCAAGGCAGCGCGCGGCAGCGGCGCCGGGCGCGCCCTGCTGAACGAGGGCATCGCCTGCGCCGAGCGGCTGCACCCCGGCCACCGCATCCGCATCGGCGCCCAGCAATACCTCGAAGCCTTTTATCAGAGCTTCGGCTTCGGGACCGTCTCCGCCCCGTACGACGAAGACGGCATCATGCACATCGACATGCTGCGCTGAAGCGCCCGCTTCATCTCGACCAGCGGCCGGCCACGTACACGACGAGCGCCGCCAGCAGCAGCCAGCCATCAGGGCCGACCCGCGGCGGCATCGACACCGCCTGGCAGCTGCCGGGCGCTGCGGCGGCGGCAGCACTGGTTACCAAGAAAATGAGCAGTAGAAAGGTGCGCATAGGGAGGCTCGGGAAGTCGGAACCCCGCAGCATCCGCCATGCGAACCCGGCCGCTCCTGCGCCAGCTCAGGCGTGCGCGCAAAAAAAAACCGGGGCAAAGGCCCCGGTTCCCTGGAACAGTGTCTCTTATTGCACGGTGTTCAGCACGATCTCGAACACCAGGCCCGAATTGCCCGGGATGTTCGGCGCGCTGCCGGCCACGCCGTAGCCCAGGCTCGACGGCACTTCGACGGTGCGCTTGCCGCCGACCTTCATGCCGGTCACGCCCTGCTCGAAGCCCGGGATCACGGCATTCGCGCCCAAGCGGAAGGTGAAGGGACCGGCTTCGATCTGCTTGCCCTTGTGGTCGGCCTTGGCGGCGTCGTACAGCCACAGGGTGTAGTTCAGGGTCACGGTCTTGCCGCTGACCGCTTCGGCGCCGGTGCCGACGGTGTTGTCGGTCTTGACCAGGGCGGCCGGGCTGCTGACCGAGGTATTGCCGCCGGGGTTGTCGTCGCCGCCGCTACCGCCGCAGGCGGTCAGGCTCATCACGGCGACGAAAGCGGCGATCAGGGGAAACTTCAGCTTCATGGAAACAGTCCTTGCAAGTGGGTGCGGGAAAAGTTTATACAACGTAACTCCGCACCTTACCTCAGCCATGCGTATGCGTGTGTACGGCGATTGTATTTGTTTGTATTTCCGCCCTAGATCTCGACCTGGGTGCCCAGTTCGATCACCCGGTTCGGCGGAATCTGGTAATAGTCGGCCGCCGCCCGCGCATTGCGCGACAGCATCGCGAACAGGTGCTCGCGCCACGGCGCCATGCCGCGGCCGGGCGTCGAGATCACGGTCTGGCGCGCGATGAAGAAAGAGGTTTCCATCATCTCGAAGGCGAGACCGAGGCCGCCGCACTGGCGCAGGATGCCCGGAATGTTCGGCTCGTCCTTGAAGCCGTACTGGACATTGAGCTGGAAGCAGTTGTGGCCCAGTTCGACCACCTCGACCTGTTCTTCGGTCGGCACCCACGGTTCTTCGCGGATGTGCACCGTGAGGAACACGACCCGTTCATGCAGAACCTTGTTGTGCGACAGGTTGTGCAGCAGCGCATGCGGCACGCCGTCGCTCTCGCCGCGCAGGAACAGGGCGGTGCCGGGCACGCGCGCCGGGGGCGCCACGAACAGCGATTCCATGAAGGCTTCCAGCGGGATCGCATGCTTTTCCAGGTTCTCGAAGACCAGCTCGCGGCCGCGCTTCCAGGTCAGCATCAGGGTCAGGAGGATGGTGCCCAGCAGCAGCGGGAACCAGCCGCCGTGGAACAGCTTGAGGGTGGTCGACGAGAACAGCATGATGTCGATCACCAGGAAGAAGCCGGTCGCGCCCAGGCACACCGCCAGCGGCAGCTGGAAGCGGTAGCGGGTCACGAAGAAGGTCAGGATGGTGGTGGCCATCATGGTGGCGGTCACCGCGATGCCGTAGGCGCCGGCCAGCTCGTCCGAGGAACCGAAGCCGATCACGGCGATCAGCACGATGGCCAGTTGCAGCCAGTTCACGGCCGGGATGTAGATCTGGCCGATCTCGCTTTCCGAGGTGTGCAGGATGCGCATGCGCGGCAACAGGCCAAGAGCAATGGCCTGCTTGGTCATCGAATAGGTGCCGGAAATCGTCGCCTGCGAGGCGATCACCGCCGCCATCGTCGACAGGATCACCAGCGGGATCACGCTCCAGGTGCCGAGCTGGTGGAAGAAGGGATTCTCGACCGCATCCGGCTGGGTGATGAGCAGGCCGCCCTGGCCCAGGTAGTTCAGCACCAGGGCCGGAAAGGCAATCATGAACCAGGCCATGCGGATCGGCTTGCGGCCGAAGTGGCCCATGTCGGCGTACAGCGCCTCGGCGCCGGTGATCGCCAGCACCACCGCGCCCAGCGCGACGAAGGCCAGCAGCTTGTTCTCCAGCATGAAGTGCAGCGCGTGATACGGGTTCAGCGCATTCAGGATGACCGGCGCCTGGATGATGTTGATCACGCCCATCACGGCCAGGGTCAGGAACCAGACCAGCATCACGGGGCCGAAGAAGCGGCCGATGCCGGCGGTGCCGTGGCGCTGCACGCTGTACAGCGCCACCAGCACCACCACCGCCATCGGCACCACGTAGTCGGCCATGCCGGGGGCCGCCACTTCCAGGCCCTCGATCGCGCCCAGCACCGAGATCGCCGGCGTGATCACGCTGTCGCCGTAGAACATGGTGGCGCCGAGCACGCCGATCACCAGCAGCGGAAAATGCCAGCGCGAATGCTTCGTCACCGAATTGGTGGCCAGCGCCATCAGGGCCATAATGCCGCCCTCGCCGCGGTTATCGGCGCGCAGCACCAGGGTGACATACTTGAGCGAGACAATGACGGTCAGGCTCCAGAAGATCAGGGAAATGACGCCGAGGATGTTTGGCGCGGTGAGGGGCAGGCCGTGGGTGTCGTCGAAGATGGCGCGCAGGGTGTACAGGGGGCTGGTGCCGATGTCGCCATAGACGATGCCGATGGCGGCCAGGGTCAGCGCCGCGACGCTGCTCTTCTTGTTTTCGGAGCTCAAGGTTGCACCATTGTTCTGTTCTGGTGCGGCGCACCATAAAATATCGACAAGAAAATTGCAAGAAAATTTCTTCGTGCATCATACACCTGCTTAATTCTGGCAAGCGCCAGCGGAGAAATTGCGCATCTGGGATAATGCCAACCCAGCAATTCGCCCCCTCTTCCCATGCGTTCCGGTATCCTGTCCGCGGCCCTCGCCTTCCTGTGCTGGGGCCTGTTCCCGATCTATTTCCATGCCATCGGCGACGTGCCGCCGCTGCAGATCCTGGCGCACCGGATGCTGTGGTCGCTCGCTTTCCTGCTGCTCGTGCTGGCGTTCCGGCGCCAGTGGAAATGGCTGGCGCTGGTACGTCAGCCGCGCGTGTTCTGGAGCTTCGTCGCCTCCGCTGTCCTGCTCTCTGCCAACTGGCTGGTATACATCTGGGCGGTCAAGAACGGCCACGTGATCGAGGCCAGCCTCGGCTATTTCATCAATCCGCTGGTGAACATCATGTTCGGCTACTTGCTGCTGAAGGAACGCATGCGGCCGGCGCAATGGGGCGCGATCGCGATCGCCGCGCTGGGCGTGGCCTGGCTCACCTGGCAGTCGGGTTCGGTGCCCTGGATCGCCCTGTTCCTGGCGGCTTCCTTCGGCGGCTACGGCCTGCTGCGCAAGACCGCGGCGCTCGGCGCGCTCGAGGGCCTGTCGTTCGAGACCATGGTGCTGTTCCCGATCGCCGCCGGCTATGTCGGCTGGCTGACGTTCACTGGGGACAATGCCTTCATCAATACGCACTCCGACATGACGCGCGCGCTGCTGGTCGCGGCCGGGCCGATCACGGCGATCCCGCTGCTGCTATTCGCCACCGGCGCGCGCAAGATCCCGCTGTCCATTCTCGGTTTGCTGCAATACCTGTCGCCGACCCTGCAATTCCTGCTGGGCGTGTGGATGTTCCATGAGGCATTCAGCAGCGACCGCCTGGTCGGCTTCCTGATGATCTGGGGCGCGCTGCTGCTGTTCGCGGGCGAAGGCCTGTGGCGCAGCAGAGCGGCAAATAAAGTCTGAGCTAACCCTGTGACCGGCACGGGTTCTGTCGTATCCTGTGCACCTTAAACAACACCAGAGTACAAGCATGGCCAATTACGTCTATACCATGAACCGCGTGGGCAAAATCGTCCCGCCAAAACGTCAGATCCTGAAAGATATTTCGCTGTCCTTCTTCCCGGGCGCCAAGATCGGCGTGCTGGGCCTGAACGGCTCGGGCAAGTCGACCCTCTTGAAGATCATGGCCGGCATCGACACCGACATCCAGGGCGAAGCGCGCCCGATGCCGGGCCTGAACATCGGCTACCTGCCGCAGGAACCACAGCTCGATCCGGACAAGACCGTGCGCCAGGAAGTCGAATCGGGCCTCGGTGAAGCCTTCGAAGCGCAGGCCAAGCTGGAAGCCGTCTACGCCGCCTATGCGGAAGAAGACGCGGACTTCGACGCCCTGGCGAAAGAGCAGGAACGCCTGGAATCGATCATCGCCGCGGCCGACGGCGGCAACCTGAACCTGCAGATGGAAATGGCCGCCGACGCGCTGCGCCTGCCGCCGTGGGACCAGAAGATCGGCGTGCTGTCGGGCGGCGAGAAGCGCCGCGTGGCGCTGTGCAAGCTGCTGCTGAGCAAACCCGACATGCTGCTGCTCGACGAACCGACCAATCACCTGGACGCCGAATCGGTCGAGTGGCTGGAGCAATTCCTGCTGCGCTTCCCGGGCACCGTGGTCGGCATCACCCACGACCGCTACTTCCTCGACAACGCCGCCGAATGGATCCTGGAACTGGACCGCGGCCACGGCATCCCCTGGAAGGGCAATTACTCGTCCTGGCTGGACCAGAAGCAGGCGCGCCTGAAGCAGGAAGAGGCGACCGAATCGGCGCGCCAGAAAGCGCTGCAGAAGGAACTCGAATGGTCGCGCCAGAATCCGAAGGCGCGCCAGGCCAAGTCGAAAGCCCGCCTGGCCCGCTTCAACGAACTGAGCGAATACGAATACCAGAAGCGCAACGAGACGCAAGAGATCTTCATCCCCGTGGCCGAGCGCCTGGGCAACGAAGTCATCGAGTTCAAGAACGTCTCGAAGGCCTTCGGCGACCGCCTCCTGATCGACAACCTGTCCTTCACCGTGCCGCCGGGCGCGATCGTCGGCATCATCGGCCCCAACGGCGCCGGTAAGTCGACCCTGTTCAAGATGATCGCCGGCAAAGAGCAGCCGGACAGCGGCGAAGTCGCGATCGGCAAGACGGCGAAAGTCTCGCTGGTCGACCAGAGCCGCGACGAACTGGCCAACAACAAGACCGTGTTCGACGACGTCTCCGGCGGCGCCGACATGCTGAGCGTGGGCCGCTTCGAAATGCCGTCGCGCGCCTATCTGGGCCGCTTCAACTTCAAGGGCTCGGACCAGCAGAAGGTGGTCGGCAACCTGTCGGGCGGCGAACGCGGCCGCCTGCACCTGGCCAAGACCCTGCTGCAGGGCGGCAACGTCCTGCTGCTGGACGAACCGTCGAACGACCTGGACGTCGAAACCCTGCGCGCGCTGGAAGACGCCCTGCTGGAATTCGCCGGCAGCGTGATGGTGATCTCCCACGATCGCTGGTTCCTGGACCGCATCGCGACCCACATCCTGGCCTTCGAAGGCAACTCGCAAGTCACCTTCTTCGACGGTAACTACCAGGAATACGAAGCCGACAAGAAGAAACGCCTGGGCGAAGAAGGCGCCAAGCCGAAACGCATCCGCTACAAGCCGCTCACCACCTAAGTGCTTGTTTCGTAATGGAAAGCCCCCGCATGCCGGGGGCTTTTTATTAGCGGAAACGGAACGCGGTCGTATAAAAGTCGTGTGTAGAATCGCCCGGATTGGGCCTTTGGGTCAGGGGATGGCTTTGCCGCACGCGGCTGGCTGCAAGAGCACATGACTGATTACCGCGACAACCGCGTCCCGGGCGGGACCTTCTTTTTCACGGTGCGCCTGCTCGAACCGGGAAGCACCCTGCTGACGGACCAGTTCGCCGCCTTCGGCGAAGCGATGCGCCTGGCGCGCGTGCGCAAACCCTTCCATGTCGATGCCTGGGCGGTCTTGCCCGACCATGCGCATGCGATGTGGACCTTGCCACCGGGCGACCATGACGTCGCCAGCCGCTGGCGCGCCGTCAAGATCGCCTTCTCGAAGGCGCTGCGCAAGTCCTGCGTGCCGAATGCGAACGACGGCGCCATCTGGGCCCGCCACTACCAGCACTACCGGGTCGGCGACGACGACGAATATGCGGCGCTGATCGACTATACCCATACCAACCCCGTACGCCATGGCCATTGCCTCCATCCTGACGACTGGCCCTGG
Source organism: Massilia phyllostachyos (assembly GCF_021044825.1). Classification (GTDB taxonomy): domain Bacteria; phylum Pseudomonadota; class Gammaproteobacteria; order Burkholderiales; family Burkholderiaceae_D; genus Telluria; species Telluria phyllostachyos. The sequence goes on from NZ_JAJNOC010000005.1 coordinate 35,873, forward strand.
TCCTCGGTGCACCGCTTCGTCAGCGCAGGCCATGGGCTGCCCGGGCCGGGGCCGATCGTGCCGCCCTGGGTGTACCGTCCCCAGTCACAGGGTTTTGCCCGCCTCTGAGCTAAAAGACGGGATCGGCGCATTACTTGGTGGGAATGTGTGACAATGCCCACCTTTCCACTCCGTATCATGCTGGCTCGACCCACCAGCTTTTTCGACTCATGGCACCTTCGACCGACACCCGGCCGAAACTCGCCTGGATCCAGGCCTTGCGCGGCGTTGCCGTCCTGTTCGTCGTCCTGACCCACGCGCGTTACTACTTCCTCGACACCCCGACCTGGCCCCTGGCCGAGCAATTGCTGCGTCCCGGCGCCATGGGCGTCGACCTGTTCTTCGTGATCAGCGGCTTCATCATGGTCTACACGACCCGCCACGTGGCGGGCACGCCGCGCGACGCCTTCGACTTCCTGGTGCGGCGCTTCGCCCGCATCTGGCCGTTGTATGCGGTCATCACACTGGCCTGGCTGACCGTCGCCCACAGCGGCTTCGGCTGGCTGACCAACTGGCCGCCGTTCAAGGCCCTGCTGCTGAGCCTGAGCTTCCAGCCGGTCGACATCGAAAACCCCCTCTACTTCAGCGCTTCCCTGCCGCTCGGCTGGACCCTGAACTTCGAGATGTATTTCTATGTCGTGTTCGGCCTGTGCCTGCTGGCGGGGCGCCGGCGCTGGCTGCTGCTGGCCGGCTGGATCCTGTTCACGGTGCTGGTCATCCCGGCGCTCAAGCGCGACCTGACCCTGGACGTCCTGACCAACTTCCGCTTTTCGATCGCCTACCTGAACCTGGTGACCAATCCGATCATCCTGGAATTCCTGGCCGGCGTGGCGATCGGCTGGCTCTACCTGCAGGACTGGTTCGCGCTGCGCTCGCAGACGGTGGCGCGCCACCTGGTGTTCCTGGCGCTGGCGCTGGCGGCCTGGGCCAGCTGGGGCACGCTGGTCAATTTCCATGGGCCCAAGCAGTGGGGCGCCGTGGTCGCCCTCATGGTGCTGGCGCTGGCCCTGGCCAGCAAGACGATCGAGCTGGCCCCGCCGCGCGTGCTGGTCTGGCTGGGAACGATCTCGTTCTCGCTGTATCTGACCCACACCACCACCCAGCTGCTGGCGACGCGCGCGGTGGAAGCCATCGGCGGCGACACGCACGGCTGGAGCCACGTGCTGCTCACCACCGCGCTGGCGATCTCGGTCGCGGCCGCCGTCTACCATTACCTCGAGCAGCGCCTGTCCGACCTGACCGCCACGGCACTACGCCGGCTGGGATCGAGGCTGGGCAGCCGCCCGGCAGGCGGGACAGCCCTCGACCCGCGCCGCTAGCGCACAAACAAAAAGGCCCCGCAGGGCCTTTTTGTTTGGTGAAGCTGTCGCTCAGGAGCTGTCGATCAGAAGCTGTACTTCGCGCCGATGGTCAGCACGTCGGCCTTCTGGCCGAAATCCTTGCTCTTGCCATAGCGTTCGTACTCGGCGACCAGGGCCACGTCCTGGTTCAGCTGATACTGGGCGCCAAGCGCGCCATAGGCCTCGGTCTTGCTGCGGCTGATACTTTCGATACCGCTGATTGCGCGCAGTTCGGCCTTGTTGCGCGCCGCGCCCAGCTTGCCGTAGACCGAGAATTGTTCGTTCACCGGCAGGGTGGCCTTGGCCGCCAGGTAGGCCGAGTGGCCTTCGGTTTCGCCACGCACATTGGCATTGCCGATGCGGTAGTTGACGTCCGACTTGCGGAAGTCGGTATAGCCGGCTTCGACGCCCCAGTTCTGGTTGAACTCGTAGCCGCCGAAGAGTTTGCCGGAAGCCTTCCAGCCCTCGGTATCGACATTGGCGGCGCCCGGAGCCTTCAGGTCGTGGTCGGCGCTGGCGATACCGGCGCCGATATAGGCGCGCGGCGCGGTTTGCTGGGCCTGGGCTGCCGACATGGCGGCGACGGATGCGATCAGTGCAACGATGAGCTTGTTCATGCGTGAATCCTTTACTTGTCTGGTTCGCGATTCCCGTGAATCGCGATGGCTTCACGATAGCACTCGGGCAATCCTAAAACCGTCCCAAACCCGTAAGAACTGTAAGCAAGTGTAACTTAATGACTCTTCGGTTAGATATTTTCTGGATAGATACTGAAAAAAGCGAGCTGTTTAATAGATTTTGCGGAAAGTTAGGTTGATTCGTGCGCCTACCGGCTTGCTCGTCTTATTAATGCCATGCAACCAATGGTTCTGTAGCACACCGCCCATGAAAAGCAGACTGCCATCGCTCAGCGGCAATTTCACGCTCTCGCCGCCCGTCTTGTGGCGCAGGACGAAGATGCGCTCGGCGCCGAAACTGACCGAGGCGATCACGGGCTCGGCCCCCAGTTCCGGCTCGTCGTCACTGTGCATGCCCATGCTGTCGCGGCCATCGCGGTAATAGTTCAGCAGCACGCTGTTGTACTCCCGCCCGGTAGCTAGCTGGGCGGCGTGGCGGATGGTGTCGAGCAAGGGCGTGAACGGCAGCGGCGCCAGGGTCAGGCCGGAATAGCGGTAAGCCTTGTCACCATGCCAGGCGCTCAGGCGCGGCTGCAGATGGCGCTTGCCGTAGACCACGATGCTGTCCTGGCGCCACGCGGTTTCCTCGACCAGGCGCGCCAGCACTTCCGCGTTCGACAGTGGCAGCGGCAGCTGTGCCAGCCAGCCGAGCTCGCCATCGCGGATCGGCATCGGCATCAGGGCAGTGCTTGAAGAAAATAAGTCCATTTTGCAAGTTTCATCGCTAAGATGACGGCTTCGCCATCGACCCTATTTTCTCATGGACAAACGTCACTTCCTGGGCGCCGCCCTGGCTGCCGGCAGCATGCCAAGCCTGGCCGCGCCGCCGCCGCGCGCGCCGAGCGGTCCGGTCCTGCTGACGATCAGCGGCGGGATTCGGCGCAGCAACCGCGGCGCCCTGGATCCGGCGCTCGACCAGATGATGGTCAAGCACAAGCTGGAATTTACGCGCGCGTTCGCGCTGGACTTCTCGATGGTGGCGGCATTGCCGGCGCGGACCATCGAGCCGACCCTGGAATATGACGGCAAGCCGCACACCCTGCGCGGCCCGCTGCTGGCGGACGTGCTGGCGCTGGCCGGCGCCCAGCCGGCGGACACGGCCAAGGTGGTGCTGCGCGCGGTGGACGGTTATGCGGCCGCGATCCCGATGGCGCAGGCGCGGATGTGGAAGATGATCGTGGCGACGCACCTGGACGGCCGTCCGATGGCGCTCGGCGGGCTTGGTCTCTTATGGGCGGTCTACGATGCGGACCGCGTGCCGGAGATGGCGGCGCGGCCGATCAAGGAACGTTTCGGCGCCTGCCCCTGGGCCCTGTACCACATCGAGGTACAGGCCTGAGGCGAAGGCAGAATCAAGCGTAGGCTTCGGCCAGGCTCATCACGCGCGGCGTGACGGCGACGCCGACGTTGCCGAACAGGGATTCGATCGCGGCCAGGTTGGCGCTGCACTCGTCGGCCTTCCAGCCGTTGAAGAGGTCGGTGCCGTCCTTCTGGAAGTGCAGGTCCAGCACCTTGCCCTTGTCCTTGTGGACATAGTTCTGCTGATGGGTATTCTTGAAGCCCAGCTCGGCCAGGCCCAGCAGGACGGTCTGCGGCGGATTGTCCGGGTCGGTCGCCAGGAACACGCCGAAGGTCTTGCCGGGCGGTTTCGCGGCGACGTCCACTTCATAGATGCCGGGGGCCTTGGTGACGCTGGTGCTCTTCAGGAACAGCATGGTTTTTCCTTATCCGTATGGCGGTTGCTAGTCTAGCTCGTCTCCAAGCTTATTGCCATGCAGGAACTTTGTCACCCTTTGTCTTTACTTTTTTGGTTTATGTCAGCAAGAGACCAAAAATAGTGCCGCAAATTAACAACGCACAGGCGACCATCCCGGTGATGAAGCCGATTTCACGGTGCGCCGGGTCGCGGTAGTAACCGAGCGCATAGGCGATGCGGCCCAGGCACCACAGCATGCCGCCCGCCGCCGCCCACACGTCGCCCAGAAAATAGGCGCACATCCACAAGGGCACCAGCACCAGGGGCAGCTGCTCCAGGGTGTTGGCCTGCACGCGCTGGCTGCGCTGGAAGGCTTCCGGCCCCTCCATCGAGGGCGCCGGAATGTTGTGGCGGATGCGGGAACGGCCGGCGTTCACGCCGGTCCAGAAATAGACGCCGAGTGCGGCCAGGGTGGCCCAGGCGGTGAAGAACATCGATACTCCTTGAATAGGTCAAACCTCGCGTTTGCGGCGCGCCAAGTCGGCGGTCGGCGCCACCAGCGCCTCGTACAGGCTGCCGGTGTCGGCATCCCAGCGCGTCACCGCTTCCTGCTGGCGCGCCACGGTGGCGAAGTCGCCGCGCGCCACCGGGCCGCTGAGGGCCGCTTCGGGCCCGATGCGGAACACGTTGGCGAGGGCTTCGGTGGCAAGCGGGCGCGCCAGCTCGCGCGCGACGCTCGCCGGCACGCCGGCCGCGGCATAGGCGCGCAGCGCGGCGTCCAGCACCGTCACCAGGTAGTTGGAGGCGAACACCGCGGCCGCGTGATAAACCGTCTTGGCGGCGGGGTCGATGCGCACCAGCTGCGCGCCGATCGCCGCGAAGACCGGTTCCAGCACCGCCAGCGCCTCGGGATCGCCCTCGACGCCGCACCAGGTGCCGGCAAACGCGTCGGCCACGGCCTGCGGATCGGCAAAGCTGCGCACCGGGTGCACGCTCGCCACAAACGCGCCGGCGGCGCGCGCCGCAGCCAGTTCGCCCGACGCCTTGGCGCCGCTGCAGTGGAACACGACGCTGCCGGCGAGCGGCCGGCTGGCGGCCAGCGCCGCGCAGGCCGGGCCGATGGCGTCGTCGCCGACCGCCAGCATCCACACCTGCGCAGGGCGCATTCCTTCGATGCCGCCGCAAGCGTCGCCGGCGCCGATGAAGGCGATGGCGTCAAGCGCGCTGTCCGGGCTGCGGGTCAGGACATCCTGGACGGTGAAGGCGCCGTGCGCCGCGAACAGCCGCCCCAGCGTGCGGCCGACGTGGCCGGCGCCGACCAGGTTCAATAACGGCGCCACCTCAGAAGCTGGAGCCGGGCAGTTCCAGGAAGGCCAGCTCTTCCGGCGAGGAAGCGCGGCCCAGGATGGCGTTCCGGTGCGGGAAGCGCCCGAAGCGCGCGATCACGCCGCGGTGGCGGTGCGCGTAGTCGAGCGCCTCGTTGAAGCCCTCGTGTTCCTGCGCCAGCGCGGTGAACAGGGTCACGGCCTGTTCCTGCATGCGCGCGTCCTCGGCGTGCTCGAAGGGCATGTAGACGAACTGGCGCTCCACCGGGTTCAAGGACAGGTGGGCGCCGGAATCGACCAGCTGGCGCGCCGCGCCCAGCGCCAGCGCATCGCCGCCGAAGGATTCCGGCTGGTTGCGGAAGGCGTTGCGGGTGAACTGGTCCAGCACCAGCAGGCGCGCCAGGGTGCCGCGCGGGCCGATCTCGTCCCACTCGCGCAGGCCGCCGGCCATGGCCTGGTGGATCAGGGCGCCGAAGCGCTCGCGGATCTGCGCGTCGAAGGCATCGTCCTTCTTGAACCATTCGATGCGCTGCTTACCGTGGCCTTCGCTGCCCTCCGGCAGGAACCAGAAATCGAGTACGTCTTGTGCTTGCATGGGTCGATCCCGTTTTGAAAAGCGTTGTTGTTCTTAGTTGCGTGCGTGGGACAGCTGGAAGGCTTCCAGTCCCTCGAAAGCGGCCAGTTCGTCGGCCAGTTCGGACAGCGGCGCCCCGCTCTTCCTGGACAGCGCCAGCGCCACGAAGCGCCATTCCTGGCGCCCTTCGTCGCTGCTGATGGTGAGCGAGCTGCCGGCGATCTCGTAGCCGCGCTCGAGCGCCGCGGCGCGCAGCACGTCCTCGCGCGGCATCACCTGCGGCTTGAAACGCATCCGCACCGCCACCGCGTGGCGCGACGGCAGGAAGGATTCCAACCGGTTCAGGTAGATCATGATCATCCCCGAAAAGAAGGCCAGTCCCATCGCCGCCAGATAGAAGCCGACGCCGACCAGGATGCCGATCGCGGACGAGGCCCAGATCGAGGCGGCCGTGGTGAGACCGCTGATGTTGAAGCCTTCGCGCATGATGACGCCGGCGCCAAGGAAGCCGATGCCGGTCACCACGCCCTGGATGATGCGGGTTGGGTCGACCGGCGCCAGCACGCCGCCATGGCCGCCGTACCAGAAGTCCGGATAGCCGGCCAGGATCGTCAGCGCCGCCGAGGCCATGCACACCAGCCCGTAGGTACGCATGCCGGCCGCACGCCCGTGGTAGGCACGCTCGTAGCCGACCAAGAGGCCCAGCGCCAGCGCGCCGGCCAGGTGCGCCAGGATCAGCGCATTCGCGTAGATCCCGCGCTCGGACCAGTAGGCCGCGATCAGGTCGGCCGGCAGTGCGTGGTTCATACGCCGGGCTTCTTGCGCACCAGCTGCTTCTCGAACTCGACGTCGTTCTTGCTGATGCGCTTGACCTCCTGCGGACCGAGGCCGTTCACGAAGGCCACGAAATCATCCAGCTCGAGCGGCGCGTTCAGCGCCGGCGCGCCGGGCGACTCGGCAAGGAAGAACAGGCCGTCGCCGGTGCGCGCCATCGAATAGCCGGCATTGCCGGTGCGGCGCTTGAGGCGGTCGACCGCGGCGCTGGCGCGGGTGGAACGGGAGCTGGCCATATCAGATCGCCTCCGTGCGCTTGAAGAGCCAGTCGCGCGCCGCGCCTTCCACCAGCGGTTCGAGGCGCGCGCGCACGGTGGCGTGGTAGGCGTTCAGCCACGCGATTTCGTCCTCGCGCAGCAGCTCGCGCACCAGGGGACGGGTATCGATCGGGCACAGGGTCAGCGTCTCGAAGCCCAGGTACTCGCCGAACTCGGTCGTGTCCACTAACTGGTTGTACACCAGGTTCTCGATGCGGATGCCCCAGCGTCCCGGGCGGTAGATGCCCGGCTCGATCGAGGTGATCATGCCCGGCTCCATCGCCGTGTGCGGCTCCGGCGGCACGGCGGGAGAAATCGTCTGCGGGCCTTCGTGCACGTTCAGGAAGTAGCCGACGCCGTGGCCGGTGCCGTGGCCGTAGTCGATGCCGGCGGCCCAGATCGGAGCGCGCGCGATCGCGTCCAGCAGCGGCGCGCGGGTGCCGCGCGGGAAGCGGGTGGCGGAGAGGTTGATCATCCCTTTCAGCACCAGGGTGTAGTCGCGCCGCTGCGCTTCCGACGGCGTGCCGACCGGGATCACGCGCGTGATGTCGGTGGTGCCGCCCAGGTACTGGCCGCCCGAGTCGATCAGCAGCAGGCCGTCGCCTTCGATGGTGGCACACGTCTCTTGCGCGGCGCGGTAGTGCATGATCGCGCCGTTGGCATTGAAGCCGGCGATGGTCGAGAAGCTCGGGCTGATGAAGTCCGGACGGCGCGCACGTGCGGCCGTGATGTGGGTGTCGATCGCCACTTCGTCCAATGGCGCGCGGCCTGGATTGGCCAGCTCGGCTTCCAGCCACGCGAAGAATGCGCACAGCGCCGCGCCGTCCTGTTCCATCGCGGCGCGCACGTTGACGGCTTCGCTCTCGAGCTTCTTCGACTTGGCGAAGGTGGTCGGGTTGATCGCCTCGACCACGTTGACGCCCTGCGCGACCGCGGCGCGCATGCCGGCGGTGACGCGGCGCGGGTCGAGCAGCAGGGTCGCGCCGTCCGGCAGCGCACTCAGGGCGGTGGCGGCGTTGGCATATGGCGCCAGGTGCACGCCGTCCGCTTCCAGGCGCGCGCCCACGTCCGCCGGCACCTTGCCTTCGCCGACGAACAGGGTCGCATCGGCGCGGCCCAGCAGCGCATGCGCCAGGAACACCGGGTTGAAGCTGACGTCGGCGCCGCGCAGGTTGAAGAGATAAGCGATGTCGTCCAGGGTCGAAATGAAATGGTAGCCGGCGCCATGCTGCTCCATCGCGGCGCGGGTGGCGGCCAGCTTGTCGGCGCGGCTGCTGGTCGCATACGGCGGCAGGTGTTCGAACACGGCGTCGCCCGGCAGCGCGGGGCGCTCGCGCCAGACTTCGTCGAGCAGGTCGACATCGAGGCGCAGGCGGATGTTCTTCGCCGCCAGCGCATCCTGCAGCAGGCGCGCGCCGGCCAGGCCCAGCACGCGCGCATCGACCGCCACGGTCTGGCCGGCGGACAGGTTCGCCGCCAGCCATTCCACGTGCAGCTGGCTGGCCGCGCCCGGGATCTTCATCAGCGCGATCTCGCTGCCCGCCAGCTCGGTCTCGGCCTGGGTCCAGTAGCGGCCATCGGTCCAGACGCCCGCGAAGTTCGCGGTGGCGATGAAGGTGCCGACCGAGCCGGTGAAATCGGACAGCCATTCGCGTCCCTTCCAGTGGCCGGGCAGGTATTCCGACAGGTGCGGGTCGCTCGACGGCACGATGTAGGCGTCGATGCCGGCGCCCGCCATGGCGGCGCGGAGCGTGGCGAGCCGCTGGCTGCGGGCTTGTTCGAATTCTGGGGAGGACATGGCGTGGTGTTCCGTTGTTTTGCAAGCCACATATGATACGCCGCAATGCCGCGACGTGGCGCGTCGGCATATTGCGCCAGGACATCATCCGCTACAATGTCCCAAAGAAAAAACGAGGAGACCAGCATGGATTTCGAAGCGGCCAAGGACGTGTGCCGCAGCCTGCCCGGCTGCACCGAAGATACCAAGTGGGACAACGACACCGTGTTCTCGGTGGGCGGCAAGATGTTCGCCATCACCAACAAGGAGGCGCCGGCGCTGGGCTTCAGCTTCAAGGTCGACGACGAGCGCTTCCTGGAGCTCACCGACCGTCCCGGCATCATTCCGGCGCCCTACCTGGCGCGCGCCAAATGGGTGTACGTGAACGGCGAGGCGCAGCTCGACGACGCCGAGCTGGCCGCCCTGCTGCGCCGCTCCCATGAGCTGGTATTCGCCAAGCTCACCCGCAAGCTGCAACGCGAGATCGCGGATTGATTCGCGCAGGTTGATTCCAAGCGGAACACCCCTGTGCCCGTGCCAGGCGCATAATCGCCTGCGATTCCTTCAGACCTGAACCAAAGTGACCATGCAAGACTACCACCACGACCGCGCCCGCGCCCTGCTGGCCAACGCCACCCAGATCGTCACCCCCGAAGAAGTGCAGGCCGCCGTCCAGCGCGTCGCCGAGCAGCTCAACACCCGCTTCGGCGCCGAGAAATCCTTCCCGCTGGTGCTGGGCGTGATGGGCGGCGCCGTCGTCTTCACCGGCAACCTGCTGCCCCAGCTCGACTTCCCGCTCGAATTCGACTACATCCACGTCAGCCGCTACGGCGACGCCGACCGCGGCGGCCAGATCGTGTGGAAGGTCATCCCGCGCCAGGACGTCACCGGCCGCATCATCGTGGTGGTCGACGACATCCTCGACGAAGGCGAGACCCTGGCCCACGTGAAGCAGCGCCTGCTCGACATGGGCGCGGCCGAAGTCGTGATCGCGGTGTTCGCGGACAAGGATCTGAAGCGCGCCAAGCCGATCAAGGCGGACCTGGTCGGGCTCACCTTGCCGAACGAGTTCGTGGTGGGCTTCGGGATGGATGTGTACAACTACTGGCGCAATCTGCCGGGGCTATGGTCGATCAGCCAGGCCGATTTGAGCGCGGCCGAGCCGCCGCCGGCGTTCCCGGTTCCAGACGCGAAGCGCCTGGACGAATGATGTTCGTAGGTGGGCGGTCCTCCGCCCACGCGTTCAACTCCCGGATGCGCAGTAGCGGCTCACAAGAAATTTGAACGCGCGGACGGGAGACGCGTCCACCCTACAAAAGACGGGCACGGGCCGCGGTGTACTCCGCCTTCAGACGTTCGACCATCTCCGCCACCGTCGGCACGTCGTCCATCAAACCCACGCCCTGCCCCGCGCCCCAGATGTCGCGCCAGGCCTTGGCGCTGCCCGACCCGAAACTCATCTTGCTCTTGTCCGATTCCGGCAGGTTGTCCGGATCCAGCCCCGCCGCGACGATCGACTTCTTGAGGTAGTTGCCGTGCACGCCGGTGAACAGGTTGGTGTACACCACGTCCGCCGCGCTCGAATCGACGATGGCGTCGCGGTAGGCGTCGCTGACGTTCGATTCCCTGGTCGCCAGCCAGCGCGAGCCGATGTAGGCGAAGTCGGCGCCCATGGCCTGGGCGGCCAGGATGGCGTCGCCGGTCGCGATCGCTCCGGACAGCGCGATCGGGCCCTTGAAGAACTTGCGCACCTCGCCCACCAGCGCGAACGGCGACAGCGCGCCCGCATGGCCGCCGGCGCCGGCCGCCACCAGGATCAGGCCATCGACGCCCGCCTCCAATGCCTTTTCCGCGTGGCGGATCGAGACCACGTCGTGCAGCACGATGCCGCCATAGGCGTGCACCGCGTCCAGCATCTCCTTCGGCGGCGCGCGCAGCGAGGAGATGATGATCGGCACCTGGTGCTTCACGCAGACCTCGACGTCGTGCGCCAGGCGGTCGTTCGACTGGTGCACGATCTGGTTCACCGCGATCGGCCCGACCTTCTTGCCCGGATTGGCGGCTGCGTAGTCGGCCAGTTCGGCCTGCAGGTCGGTCAGCCAGGTGTCGAGCAGCTCGGCCGGGCGCGCGTTCAGGGCCGGGAAGGAACCGACGATGCCGGCCTTGCACTGGGCCGCGACCAGGGCGGGACCGCTGGCGATGAACATCGGCGAAGCGATGACGGGAAGGGTCAGGTCTTGCAACACGGGTGGCAGCGTCATGGAAGGCTCTCGGGTTGTCGGTTGGTCAAATGGGCTCCGGCCATTATAGCCCTGAAAAAAGAACGATCGTGCTAGATTTTCCCCTCTAAATGTCGATCAGTTGCCCTTCCTCGACACGGGCGGCGCCGGCGCGCACCAGGGCGGCGCCGGCCCACTGCGCCAGCTCCCCGGCGCTCCGGCCCAGATAGTGAGTACGCACTCGCTCGACCAGCGGGATCGACCCCAGCAACTCCGGCAAGGCCTCCAGCGCCAGCGCGCGCCGCTCCAGCAGCAGGAACTTGAGCAGCACCTTGACCGCATTCTCGGCATTGCGCACCGGGTCGCCGCTCAGGTAAGCGAGCCGCCCGCGCGCCCGCGTCAATGCGCCGGCCACGTCGTCGAACAGCGGGCCATGGCCGGGAATCACGATGCGCGCGTCGAGCGTGGCGATCAGGTCCAGCGTCGCGCCGACCTCCGCGAAACCCGGCTCGCCCGCCAGCTCCGGAAAGATCACGCCGAAGCCGTTTTCCCACAGCGCGTCGCCCGACATCAGCACACCCTCGTCGGCGCAGAACAGCAGCAGCGCATGCGGGTCGTGGCCGGGCGCCGCCAGTACCTGCCAGCGCAGGCCGCCCAGCTCCAGCACGTCGCCCGGCGCCAGCGTGGCGTCGAAGGTAAAGCGCGCGCACTGCTGGCCGGTGGCGCGGTAGCTGAGCGCCTCCTCGTCCCAGGCCGCGACCTTGTCGGCTTCCAGCACGGGAATCGCGGTATGGCAGCCGTAGCTCGCCTGCAGCAGCGCGTTGCCGCCGCAGTGGTCGGAATGCAGGTGGGTGTTGAGCAGGCGGTCCAGCGGGCGGCCCTGCAGGGCATGGCGCAGCAGCGCCAGCGTCTGCGGCGCATGCGTCAGGTAGCCGCTGTCGACCAGCGCCGTGTCATGCGGCCCGGTGAACAGCACATTGTTGGACGACAGCCAGCCGCGCTCGAAGACCTGCATGGAAGCGGGCAGCCGGGTCGTCATCTCAGCCCCAGTCGATCTCGGCTTCGCGGCGGCGGATCTCGGCCCACACGGCGCGCTTGTAGTCGTCGCCGGACTTGCTCCAGGCGATGATCTCCTCGATGGTGCGCATGCAACCCTGGCACAGGCCGGTCTCGGGGACCATCCGGCAGACGTTGATGCAGGGCGAGGGAACGGGGGTTTGCTCTTCGGGATTCATGAACGGTTCAGGTAACGGGGAGGCCGAAAAAATAGGCGCACAGGGCGACGCCGACCATGGCCACGACGACCGCGCGGCTGCCGCGGTCCTTCAGCGCATACAGTACCGGATCGTCGTCCATCTCGCCGCGCGCGGTCTTGATCCACAGGCGCCCCAGCCAGTAGATCATCAGGGCCACCAGGCCCCACAGCAGGTCCGGGCTGGCGTAGCGCTCGCGCGTCTCGGGCGCATTGATGAAGAGGCCGAGCACCACCACTGCGCACAGGGCCGAGGCCAGGCCCATCGGCCACAGCACCGCCAGGTCGACCACGCGGTAGTCGCGCCCGTGCGCGCTGGCCTGGCCGCGCGCCTGCAGCAGCTGCAGCTCGGCGCAGCGCTTCACCAGCGCCAGGCTGAGGAAGAGGAACAGCGAGAAGGCCAGCAGCCAGGAGCTGGTGTGGATGCCGACCGCCACCGAACCGGTGACGATGCGCATCGTGTACAGGAGCGAGAGCACCAAGACGTCGACCAGTACCCGCTCCTTGAGGAACCAGGAATAGGCCGTGGTCAGCACCACGTAGGCCAGCAGCATGGCGGCGAAGGCCGGTTTTACCACGAAGGCGAGCGCAAAGCTTAGTCCCAGCAACAGCACGGCCGCCGCCACGCCCGAGGTCACCGGCAGCACGCCGCTGGCGAAGGGACGCAGGCGCTTGCGCGGGTGCCTGCGGTCGTTGCCGAGGTCCCACAGGTCGTTCGCGATATAGGTGCTCGAGGCCGCGACCGAAAAACACAAAAAGGCGAGCGCCATGGTGGCCAGGTCGGCGGGCAGGAAGGAAAACGCGGTGAGCAGGGGCACGAACAGCAGCAGGTTCTTGGCCCACTGGTGCATGCGCAGCGCCTTGCGCCACACCGCCGGGCCGGCAGCCGGCCGCGCGAATTCGCGTTCGACCGGATGGCGTGCGCGCACGCTGCGCGCCACGCTATCCGAGGCCCCCACCAGCACGGCGGCCTGCGCCCCTTCCCACACCGGCAGGTCGGCCGCGCTGTCGCCGGCGTAGGCGAAGGCCGGTCCGACTTCGGCGCGGATCGCCGCCAGCTTGTTCGCGCCCTTCAGGTTGCGCGTGTCGTCGGTGGCCAGCACGCGGTCGAACAGCTGCAAGTGGCCGGCTACGCCCTCGGCGATCGAACGGTGCGCGGCGGTGGCCAGCACCAGCTCGCGTCCGCCGGCGCGCTCCTGGCGCAGCCAGTCGAGCAGGTCGTCGCGCCAGGGCAGCTCTTCCGGGTCGATGCCGACGCGGCGCGCGATCTCGCTCTTCATGACTTCGCGTCCGCGCAACAGCCAGAACGGCAGCTTGCACAGGGCGAGCGGCCGGCGCTTGGCCAGCAGCAGCACGGATTCGACCAGGGTGTCGGTCGGCGTCAGGGTGCCGTCGAGGTCGACCACCAGCGGCAGGGTGGTCGAGGACGGGGCGCGCATGGCCTGTTGGAAGTCCGGCATGGAGAACTCGGCGTCGGTCGGGTTGAGGAAAACACAAGCCAGCATTATCGCCGATCGGCGCGGCCCGGCGCGGATTCGGTTGGATTCCGCTTGACCTGCTGAATGGAGAGCGTACACTCCATGCACCATCCACGTGGATGGTGAAAGCGTGGCGTAAGGAAGTGGACGGCATCATGAAACCAGAACTCGTACGGCCGGCGGATTCGGAAAAGATCACGATCAACCTGGGTCCGATCGACCTCGGCCAGATCGACCTGTTGGTGAGCGAAGGGTTCTATGCGAACCGCTCGGACCTGATCCGCACCGCCATCCGCAACCAGCTGCAGGCGCATGCGGAAGTGGTGCGCCAGACCGTGGCGCGGCGCAGCCTGGTGCTGGGCATGCACCATTACACCCGCGCCGACCTCGAACGGGCGCGCGAAGCCGGCGAGCGGCTGCAGATCCAGGTGCTCGGCATGGCCAGCATCGCCCACGACGTGCCGGCCGAGCTGGCGCTGGAGACCATCGAATCGATCGTCGTCCTCGGTGCCCTGCATGCGAGCAGCGCCGTCAAGACCGCCCTGGCGGACCGTATCCGCTGAAAGGAAACACCATGAAGATGAACATGCACCTGCTGGCGCAAATGCGCAAGGCCACCCGCAAGCTGCTCAAGCAGACGCCGGTCGATACCACCGCCATCGTGCAGGAAGCGATGAAGCAGGCCGCGGCCTTCCAGCGCGGCGGCCTGCCCAATGTGCACGCGAAGGCGGCGCCCGACATGCTGGCCGAGCTCCAGCGCAGCATGGACGCCATGCGCGGCGGCCCGGGCGCGCAGCAGGACCAGCCCGCGCCCTGGCCCGGCAGCTTCACCGAGGGCAGCCACACCACCTCGGCCGGCACCCGCCAGTACAAGCTCTACGTGCCGAGCACGTATGAGGAGAATGGCATCGCGGCCCCGCTGATCGTGATGCTGCACGGCTGCACCCAGGACCCGGACGACTTCGCCCACGGCACCGGCATGAACGCGCTGGCCGAGGAGACCGGCTGCCTGGTGGTGTATCCGGCGCAGTCGCAGGCCGCCAATCCTTCGCGCTGCTGGAACTGGTTCAACGAAGCGGACCAGCAGCGCGGCCAGGGCGAACCGGCGATCATCGCCGGCATCACCCGCGCCGTCATGGAAACCCACGCGGTCGATTCGCGCCAGGTGTACGTGGCCGGTCTGTCGGCCGGCGGCGCGATGGCCATCATCATGGGCACCCTGTACCCGGAGCTGTACGCCGCGGTGGGCGTGCATTCGGGCCTGCCGTTCGCCTCGGCGAGCGACCTGCCCTCGGCGCTGGCGGCAATGAAAGGCGAGTTCCGGCGCAGCCAGGCGCCTGGCCGCAGCCTGCCGATCATCGTGTTCCACGGCGACCGCGACACTACCGTGCACCCCGCCAATGGCGAGGAACTGGTGGCGCGCGGCCGCGCGCGCCGCACCGCGGTGGAACCGGGCCAGGTGCCGAACGGCCACGCCTTCACGCGCACCACCCACCACCACGACGACGGCAGCGTGCATGCGGAGCACTGGGTGATCCACGGGGCCGGCCACGCCTGGTCGGGCGGGAATGCGCGCGGCAGCTACACGGATGGGAAGGGGCCGGATGCGAGCCGGGAGATGCTGCGCTTCTTCAAGACCCAGCGTTGACGGGTTCGATGGGATGGGCGGCGATGTGGGCGCGCAGGCAAGCCGGGCACCAGCAGCCGGCCGCCTCCTGCGGCACCGGCACGGCAGGCGGCAAGGCCGTGCACCAGCACGGCTCCGAACTGCCCTCGACCATTGCGCAGCTGAACTCGGCGCCGCAACGCGTACAAACGCTCACCCTCTCCCCCTCTGTTCCGATAAGTAGCCATCAGGCCAATAAAATACAACAAGACGCCATATAATCAGCACAAGTACTACCCTGTTGCCTTAAAATCTTGCGACATTTATTTTGGACCCCTCATGAACGCTACTCTTGCCAGCCTGAATCCCGACGACCAGCCCAACGATCTGACCAAAGTATCGCCGCAGATCAAGGCACAGATCCTGGCCGAGGCGCTCCCCTACATCCGTAATTTCCACGGCAAGACCATCGTCATCAAGTACGGCGGCAATGCCATGACCGACGAACGCCTGAAGCACGGCTTCGCGCGCGACGTCATCCTGCTGAAACTGGTGGGCATGAATCCGGTCGTGGTGCACGGCGGCGGTCCGCAGATCGACAATGCGCTGAAAAAAATCGGCAAGCAGGGCACCTTCGTGCAGGGCATGCGCATCACCGACGAAGAGACCATGGAAGTGGTCGAGTGGGTGCTGGGCGGCGAGGTCCAGCAGGACATCGTGATGCTGATTAACCACTACGGCGGCCAGGCCGTGGGCCTGACCGGCAAGGACGGCGGCCTGATCCGCGCGCGCCGCATGGCGATGCCGGACAAGGAAAAGCCGGGCGAATTCCTCGACATCGGCTTCGTCGGCGAAATCGAGGCGATCAACCCGGCGGTGGTGAAGGCGCTGCAGGACGATGCCTTCATCCCGATCATCTCGCCGATCGGCTTCGGCCAGGACGGCCAGGCCTACAACATCAACGCCGACGTCGTCGCCGGCAAGATCGCGGAAATCCTGAAGGCCGAGAAGCTGATCATGATGACCAATATCGCCGGCGTGCAGGACAAGCAGGGCAATCTGGTGACCGACCTGTCGGCGCGCGAGATCGACGAGATGTTCGAAGACGGCACGATTTCGGGCGGCATGCTGCCGAAAATCTCGTCGGCGCTGGACGCGGCGAAGTCGGGCGTCAATACGGTCCACATCATCGATGGCCGCATCGAGCACAGTTTGTTGCTGGAAGTCTTGACCGAACAGGCTTTTGGCACTATGATCCGGTCTCACTAAATTTTTTGTGGCGGAAATAACCGCCACGAAAATTGACCTGAATGCCCTTGTAGCTCAGTGGTAGAGCACTCCCTTGGTAAGGGAGAGGCCACGTGTTCAATCCACGTCAAGGGCACCACTCCCCTCCTGCAGTAAATCTCCCTAGTACACCCGCTCCACCTTCACGCCGCGCTTGCGCAGCAGTTCCGGCACGCCGTTCTTGCCGACCAGGTGCAGCAGCCCCACCGCCACCACCGCATTGTTTTCGCGCGCGACCAGCGAGACGATCTTGTCCGCCATCGGCCCATTGCGTTCGACCATCAACACCTCGCGGGTGAACTTGCCCCCGACGGTGTTGTCTTCTTCGAGACGCTTGGCGACCCGCTCCAGCGCCGCCTGGTCCGCGCTTTCATAGGCCGCGAACAGTTCTCGCGCCTCGCGCGTGTGGCGGCCCGACTCCATGTCGGCCAGCGTGTCTTCCAGCATCGTCCATTGGTCGTCGACAGGCATGCGGTTGAACAGCCCGATCTGGTAATCCATCGATTCGAGCTCGATGACGCGGGTCTTGCCGCTGCTCTTCGCCAGGCTGGCCAGGTGGGCGTCGACACCCAGCTTCGGGTCGTAGCCGAGTTTCGCGGCGTCGACCATCGCCAGCGTCACGACCAGCAGCCAGGGCTTCATCTGGCCCACCGCGGCCGGCTCGATGCCCTGCTTCCTGAGCGAGGTCTCCAGGCGCTGGCGGCGTGCCTCCGGCAAGCCGGGCAAGCCCTCGGCGGCGGTCGGGAACATGGCGTGCTTCATGATGATGGCGCCCATCGCCGCCGGGTCGGCGTTCGAGTCGAGTTCCAGCGCCAGGGTCGGCGCGGCGCCCATCGCGGCGCCGATGCGCGGCTCGAGCGGATAGAAATCGGGACGCCCGGCATGCACGGTGCCGTAGAGGTGGAGGACGTTGGCGCCGCTGCTGACCTTGAACAGGGCCCCGCGCTCGGCGGCCAGGGCCTGGAATGCCATCAGGAAGAGGCTGAAGAACACTACTATAATCGGACGTCGCATTGTCTTTCTCCTTGTTGTTTCGAAGTAAATTGTCCGCAGTAAATGCAAAATATTACGCTCGCCAATCCCGTCTGGCTATTCGACCTGGATAACACCCTGCATGACGCATCTCATGCGATTTTTCCAGCGATCAGCGCGAACATGAACACCTATATCGCGCGGGTCCTGGGCGATGGAGTCAATCCAGCCAGCCAGGAAGCCGTCGACGCCGCGCGCCTGGGCTACTGGAAGCGCTACGGCGCCACCCTGCTCGGCATGATCCGCCACCATGGCGTCTGCAGCAAAGACTTCCTGCACCAGACCCACGACCTCGGCGCGCTGGACAAGCTGGTGCGCTTCGAGAAGGGCCTGGCCACCCTGCTGCGGCGCCTGCCGGGCCGCAAGATCCTGCTGACCAATGCGCCGACGCGGTATTCGCTTGAGGTGATGCGCCACCTGGGCTTGTCGCGCCATTTCTCGCACCACGTGGCGATCGAGCACATGCACGTGCACGGGCAGCTGCGTCCCAAGCCGTCCGCCCTGATGCTGCGCCGCCTGCTGCGCAAGCACGGCGTGGCGGCGCAGCGCTGCATCCTGGTCGAGGACACCTTGGCCAACCTGAAGAGCGCGAGCCGGCTTGGCCTGCGCACGGTCTGGGTGACGCAGTACCTGCGCATGAGCGATCCGATCGGTCGTGCCCCCTTGCCGAGGACCCTGAAACGCCCCCGCTACGTCGATGTCAAAGTAAAATCCGTGCGACAGTTGCCCGCGCGCATGCATCGTCTGCGCTGAGGCATAAAAAAATATCGATAACACTCCAAAAACTAGGGATCACATGGCAAGCACCAAGCCTGGTCAGCGCAAGCTGCAAATCCTCCAGGCCCTGGCCTCGATGCTCGAGCAGCCCAAGGGCGAGAAGATCACCACGGCCGCCCTTGCGGCGCGCCTGTCGGTGTCGGAAGCGGCCCTGTACCGCCATTTCGCCAGCAAGGCGCAGATGTACGAGGGCCTGATCGAGTTCATCGAGGCCAGCGTCTTCGGCCTGATCAACCAGATCGCCGAGCGCGAGGAGCGCGGTGTCGACCAGGCGCACGCGATCCTGCAGATGCTGCTCGGCTTCGCCGCCAGCAATCCGGGCATGACCCGGGTCCTGATCGGCGACGCCCTGGTCGGCGAAGACGAGCGCCTGCAGTCGCGCATGAACGGCTTCTACGACCGCATCGAGATGGCCTGCCGCCAGGCGCTGCGGGTGGCCGTCAGCCAGGGCCACGGGATCGAGGACGACGTCGCGGCGCGCGCCAGCCTGCTGGTCAGCTACGTGACCGGACGCTGGCACCGCTTCGCCAAGAGCGGCTTCAAGCACAACCCGGCCGAAGGCACGGCCGTGCAGCTCTCGCTGCTGCTGGCCGCATAAAGGTTTTTTTCAGGCCGCATCATGGACACCCAGGAAGTCTTCGCACTGCTCGACGACGCCGGCGCGCAAGGCGAAGCCCGGTCGCGCCTGTACAGCCGCCATGCGGACACGCTGTCCTGCGTGGACGCCGCCGGCTGGCCGCAGCTGCTGGCGCAGATGCAGGAAGCGCTGGCGCGCGGGCTGTACGCGGTGCCGCTGCTGACCTACGAGCTGGGCGCGCGCCTGCAGGGCCTGCCGGCGCATGCGCTCGACGGCCCGCTGGCGCGCGTGCTGCTGTTCGCGCAGTGCGAGCACATGGAGGCAAGCCAGGTCGAGGCCTGGATCGCCACCCGCGCATCGCACCTTGAACCGGCCGGCGTGGCGGGTGTCCAGGCCAACGTCGACGAAGCCGCCTTCATCCAAGCGATCGGGCGCATCCGCGACTACATCGCGGCCGGCGACACCTACCAGGTCAACTATACCTACCGCCTGCGCTTCGACACCTACGGTCCGCTGGTCGGCCTGTACGCGCGCCTGCGGGCGCGCCAGCGCGTGCCCTACGGCGCCCTGGTGGCCCTGCCCGGCGGCGAAGCGCTGCTCTCCTTCTCGCCCGAGCTGTTCGTGCGCCATGCGGGCGGCCAGCTCGTGACGCGCCCGATGAAGGGCACGGCGCCGGCCGGCGGCGACGACGCTGTCGACGAAGCGCGCGCGCGCGACCTATCGCAGGACGTGAAAAACCGCGCCGAGAACCTGATGATCGTCGACCTGCTGCGCAACGACCTGGGACGCATTGCTGTCACCGGCAGCGTCGAGGTGCCGGCCCTGTTCGAGGTGAAGCGCTACGGCAGCGTGCTGCAGATGACCTCCACCGTGCAGGCGCGCCTGCGCGCGGAGGCGACGCTGGAGGAGGTGTTCGCCGCCCTCTACCCCTGCGGCTCGATCACGGGCGCGCCCAAGCGGCGCACGATGGAGATCATCCACGAACTGGAGCCCGCCCCGCGCGGCATCTATACCGGCGCGATCGGCTGGTTCGATCCGCCTGCCGGCGGGGCGCGGTTCGGGGACTTCTGCCTGTCGGTCCCGATCCGCACCCTGGCCTTGTCGGCGCCGGAGGGCGGCACGCGGCGCGGGGAGCTGGGCGTGGGCGCCGGCATCGTCCACGACAGCGATGCGGCAAGCGAATTCGCGGAGTGCCAACTGAAGGCGCGCTTCCTGACGGGACTGGGCAACGAATTCGAGATCTTCGAGACCCTGCGCGCCAGCCGGGATGACGGCTGCCGCCACCTCGAGCAGCACCTCGACCGCCTGCATGCATCCTGCCGTTACTTCGGCTATCCCTTCGAAATCGGCGCGGCGCGCGCGGCGCTGGTCGAAGCCTGCCTGGCGATGGCGCCCGGCCAGCTGCACCGCCTGCGCCTGGCCGTGCAGCCGTCCGGCGAGATGAGGGTGCAAGCGGCGCCGCTGCAGCCGCTGCACGAGCCGGTGGCGCTGCTGCTGGCAGGCGAGGCCACGCACTCGGGCGACGTCTTCCTGCGCCACAAGACGGGCGTGCGCAGCCGCTACGACGCGGCCTGGCGCGCCGCCGAGGCCCAGGGCGCCTTCGACGCCTTGTTCTTCAACGAACGCGAGGAACTCACCGAAGGAGGACGCAGCAATGTATTCGTACGCTTCGGCAGCCAGTGGTTCACGCCGCCTCTGGCTTGCGGCCTGCTGCCCGGCGTGATGCGCGCGGTGCTCTTGGGAGCGCCCGCCTGGCAGGCGAGCGAGCGCGTGATCACGCGCGCGATGCTGGAAGAGGCGGACGATATCGTCGTCTGCAATGCGCTGCGCGGGCCGCTGCGCGCCGTCATCATCGACGACGCGCCCGCAACGTAGATCAGAAGCGGTAGCCCACGCCGACGCCGACCAGCACCGGATCCACGCGGACCTCGGACGCTTTCGCGCCACCCAGCAGCACGTCGCTGCGCAGCTTCACCTTCTTGACGTCGACGTTGACCGACCAGCGCGCGTCGAGCTTGATATCGACCCCGGCCTGCAGCGCCAGCCCCCAGCTGTCCTTCTCCAGCGTCGCCGCGCCACCCAGCAGCTTCACGCGCGAGATGCGGGTGTAGTTGACGCCGGCGCCGACGTAGGGACGCACGCTGGCCTGCGGCGCGAAATGGTACTGGGCCGTGAGGGTCGGCGGCAGGTGGCGGAAACTCCCGATGCGCTGGCCGTCGAGGGTCACATCGTGCTTCTGCGGATAGGTCAGGATCAGTTCCGCCGCCAGGTGCGGCGTGAAGAAGTAGGAGACGTCCACTTCGGGAATCGTCTTGGTACTGACGTGGATGCGGTCGCCGGCGCCGACGCCCGCCAGCGGCGTGGATTCATTGGCGGGGTCGATGTGGACGGCGCGGGCGCGCACCAGCCAGTTGGAATCCTGGACTTCCTGCGCCAGGGCCTGGCTACCGGCGACGGCGAGGACCGCCGCCAGCACATGCTTGCATATCGCTTTCATCTTTTTCTTACCTTTCGTCTTCGTCTTGAGTAACGAAGGTAAGCTTATTGATGCAGCGCAAAAAAATCGTTGATGTGGATCAAATACCCATAATCAGATCAAGGTTATTACAGCGCCGCCTCGATCTTGCCGACCAGGGCCGGATCTTCCGGCGTCACCTTGCTCGGGAAGTACTCCAGCACCTTGCCGTCGCGCCCGATCAGGTACTTGGTGAAGTTCCACTTCGGCGCCTGGCCCGTCGCCTTGGTCAGGCTGGCGTGCAGCGGATTGGCTTCCGGCCCGGTGACCGCGCTCTTGGCGAACATCGGGAATTTCACGCCGTAGGTGTTGAAGCAGAAGTCGGCGATCTCCTTCGCATTGCCCGGCTCCTGCTTGCCGAAGTCGTTCGACGGGAAACCCAGCACCACCAGGCCGCGGCCGCCGTACTTGGCGTACAGCTTTTCCAGTCCCTCGTACTGCTTGGTGAAGCCGCAGTAGCTGGCCGTGTTCACCACCAGCACCACCTTGCCGGCGTACTGGCACAGGTCCTGCGGCGCTTCGTCCTGCAGGCGCTTGAAGTTCTGCTTCAGGATGGCGGGGCAGGCCGCCATCGCGGGACGGACGGCGGGTGCGGCAGCCGTCTGGGCGGCGGCGGGCTGGTGCAGGCTCGCCGCGGCGATGGCGGCGAGGACGAGGGCGGTGGTCTTGAACATGACGGAGGCAATCGAGGGTGGCGATACCCCGATTGTAACGCAGCCTGCCCTGTAAAAATCGTCAGCCCTGCAGGTTGCGGTGCTCGATCTTGATGCAGTGGTTCTGGACCACGTCCAGCCCGGCGGCGCGCGCGAGGTCGGCCGCGGCCTGGTTCTCGATATCGAGCTGCATCCACAGGCAGCCGGCGCGCACCGCGATCGCTTCGCGCGCGATCGGCGGGATGTCCTCGGACTTGCGGAAGCAGTCGACGATGTCGATCGGCTGGCCGCTCGTGGCCAGGGCGTCGGCCGCGTCCTGCAGCGAGGCGTAGACGGTCTCGCCGAGGATGGTGTCGCCCGCATAGCTCGGGTTTACCGGCACGATGCGGTAGCCGGCCTGCTGCAGGTAGTGGGCCACCTCGTGGCTGGCGCGGTCCGGCTTGTTGGAAAGGCCGACGATGGCGATGGTCTTGGCGTCGTTGAGTATCTGGGAAATGCTGCGCATGATTGGGATGTGGTTGGATGCTGTTGTCGACACCAGCTTATCAGATTTGCATGGCCTACTAGCGCCCTGGACCGAATCGTGGAAAGATGCGGACTCGTTCCCGACCGAAGCCATCCATGCGCCCCATCGCCCTGTCCATCCTCGCCTTCCTGCTGATCTCCTCTGCCCACGCCGCCGAACCGCTCGCCGCCGTCGAACGCGCCATCGTCCCCGTCGCCGCCTGGGGCGGCACACCCGCCGATGCCAGCAAGGCGCGCCGCCACACGATCACCCAGATCACCCTGCACCACCAGGGCGAGCCGTTCAAGCCGGGCACCGACCCGCAGGCCTACCTGCGCCGCCTGCAGACCTGGTCGCGCACCACCAAGGGTTGGCTCGACATCCCCTATCACTACGTGATCGATCTCGATGGCCGCATGTACGAGGCCAGGAATATCGACTACGCGGGCGACACCAACACCGAATACGACCCGGGCGGCCACGCGCTCATCGAGGTGGTCGGCAATTTCGAGGAGGTCGAACCGAACCAGGCCCAGTTGGATGCCGTGGTCGACCTGATGGCGATGCTGGCGTCGAAATACAAGGTGTCGATCGACGACATCAAGAGCCACCGCGACCACTCCGACAAGACCGTGTGCCCGGGCGCGAACCTGTACCGCTACGTGAAGGAGGACTACTTCCGGCACAAGGTGGCGCTGCGCCTGGCGGGCGAGCAGGCGCGGTAGGGTGGTCGGCTTTCGCCGACCGCCCTACAGTTTGCGGCCCGGCGTGCTGCGCCCGCCCTGCTTGAGCACCATGCCCTCCCCTTCGAACACGATATCGGCATCCACGACGTTCGAGAAGAACACGGTCTCGCTCTCCGGGAAGATCTCGAGCTTGCCCTGTCCCGTGGCCTGGGCGAAGTAGCGCTCGCCCTCGCGCGTCAGCTCCATCACGAAGCCCGGGCGCAGCTCGTAGCGCCCCGCCTTCGCATCGAAGGCGGCATTGGCGATCTTGACCGCCTTGCGTGCCGGTGGCGCGTCGCCGCTGCGCGGCTCCACCTTCGCATTGCCGTCCTGGTACAGGGTCACGGAGGTGGCTTTGCCGCTGGCATCGCGCTGGAAGGCGAACCAATCGAGGCTGCCGGGGATGAAGAATTCGTCCTTCGACGCGGCCTTGACCGGCACCGGCGGCCGCCCGCTGCGCTGCATGACGAAACCATCGCCCGCGCGCTTGAACACCCGCTGCACGCCCTTGTCGACCGTGTAGCTGCCGGCGACGGCGTCGAGCGCCGCCGCATCCAGCGCCACTTCCCTGAACTCGCGGTAGGGCTTGCCGATGGCGATGCCGGCCGCCTTGCGCGCCACCACGCCCGGATTGGCGGGGCCGCTGTCGCTGTTGGTCAGCACCGCCACGAACACCTTCTGGTCCGGGAAACGGAGTGCATGGGTGCTGAAGCCGTTGATGCCGCCGCCGTGGCCCATCGCCGCCTGGCCCTGGATCGTCGCCACGTCCCAGCCATAGCCGTAGTTGGTGGCCTTGCCGTCGGCCAGGCGGTAGGAGGTAAAGGCGCGCTGCCAGCTGGCCGGCTTGAGCAGCTTGCCGGCGGAGATGGCGGCGTCCCAGCGCGCCAGGTCGTCCACCGTCGACACCAGCGAGCCGGCCGCATAGGGCTGGCTCATGCTGAGCGGCGCGGCGGCGCCGAACCCGGTCGCCGTGCGGCTGTGGCCCGCCGCCACCGGCGCGCGGCTGCTGCCGGTCCCTTCGTAATAGGTGTCGCGCATCCCGAGCGGCGCGAACAGGCGCTGCTCGAGGAAGGCCGCATACGTCTGGCCGGAGACCTTCTCGATGATCGCCCCCAGCAGGAAGTAGCCGGAGTTGTTGTAGCGGTACTGGCTGCCCGGTTCGAAGTCGAGCGGGTCGTTCTTGAAGCTGTCGATCATCTGCGCCACCGTGAGGTCCTGCGCCATCCGCGTCACGTAGTCCGGCTTGCCGGTGTAGCTGGCGATGCCCGAGGTATGGGTCAAGAGGTGCTCGATGGTGATCTTCTTGCCGCGGGTCGGGTAGTCCGGCAGGTGCCTGGTGATGTCGTCGTCGACCGACAGCTTGCCTTCTTCCGCCAGCATCAGGATGGCGACCGCCGTGAACTGCTTGGTGATCGAGCCCAGGCGCAGCGCCATCTCCGGGGCCATGTTGACGCCCTTCGCGGTATCGGCCATGCCGTAGGCCTTGCGCAGCACCGTCTTGCCGTCCTTGACCACGATGACGGTGGCGCCCGGCGCATCGGGTTTGAAATAGGGTGCGATCGAGGCGTCGATGCGGCTGGCCAGGTCCTGCTCGGCGAGCGTGGCGGTGGCGGCGTCCCGGGCGAGTGCCGCTTGTGGGTGGCAGAGCAGCAGGACGGCGGCGCAGACGGCGGTACGGAACAGCATGGTCGGGATCCCCTGTGTGATTGTCGGTACCGTCGAGAATATGCCCGGCAGGCGTGCCGGGCAAATAGCGGGCGACGAAAGGGCGTTTATGCGGTCCAGGACGTCAAATCCGGCGACCAGTATGGCTGCGGCCGCCCTGCCTGAAGATCATGCCGCCCTCCTCGAAGCTGATGTCGGCCTCGACGTCGCGGGCGAAGAAGCGCGATTCGCTCAAGGGGAAGATCTCGACCCGGCGCTGCCCGCTCGGCTGCAGGTAGTAGCGCCCGCCATCGCGCGAGACCTTGAGCACCATCCCCGGCTGGATTTCGTAGCGGCCGGCCCGCGCATCGAAGGCCGCGTCGCTGATCTTCGCCACTACCCGCGGCGGCGGCGCGTCTCCGCTTCGGGCATGCGCCAGCGCGCGTCCATCCTGGTGGTAGGTCACGCCGGTGGCCTTGCCGGCGGCGTCGCGCTGGAACACGAACCAGTCGACGGTGTCGGGCACGAAGAAGGTATCGGTCGACATCGCCTTGAGCACCAACGGCCCGCGACCCGGCCGCTGCAGGGCCAGGTAGTCACCGTCACGCCGGAACACGCGCTGGGGCTCCTTTTCATGCGTGTAAGCGCCCGCTACCGCGTCCAGGCTGGCGGCGTCCAGCGCCACCTCCCGGAATTCCGGGAAGGGCTTGCCGATGGCGACTGCGGCGGCGCGGCGCGTCACCACATCCGGGACCACGGTGCCGGAGTCGCTGTTGGTCAGCACCGCCACGTACACGCCCTTGCCCGGCAGCCGCAGACCATAGGAACGGAAGCCCCGCGTCGCGTCGCTGTGGCCGACCGCCGGCTCGCCCTGCACCAAGGTCAGTTCCCAGCCATAGCCGTAATTGCTGTCCTTGCCGTCCGCCAGCCGGTAGGACGTAAAGGCGCGCTGCCAGGTGGCCGGCTTGAGCAGCTGCTTGCCCACGGCCGCATCCCACTTCGCCAGGTCGTCGATGGTCGAGACCAGGGCGCCGCCGGCATAGGACTGGTTGGCGCCGAGCGGCCGCGCCGGACCGAAACCCTGCTCGAGCCGGGTGTGCCCGGCGGCGCCCGGCCACTTGCCGCGTTCGTAGCCCTCGTAGGCCGTGTGCGTCATCCCCTGCGGCACGAAGATGCGCTGCTCCAGGAACTGGTGATACGGCTGCCCGGATACCTTCTCGATGATGGCCCCGAGCAGGTAGTAGCCCGAATTGTTGTAGCGGTACTGCGTGCCCGGCTCGAACTGCATCGGGTCGTTCTTGAACGAGTCGATCTGCGCCGCCACCGTCGTGTTCTGCGGCGCGCGCTGCGCGTAGCCCGGCCGGCCGGTGTAGCTGACGATGCCCGAGGTATGCGTCAGCAGGTGCTCGATGGTGATCTTGCGGCCCTGGGTCGGGTAGTCCGGCAGATAGGTCGTGATCTCGTCCCGCAGCGACAGCTTGTCCTCGTCCGCCAGCAGCAGGATGCCGGCGGCGGTAAACTGTTTGGTCATCGAGCCGATGCGCAGCGCCACTTCGGGCCGCATCTTCACGCCTCGCGCGGTGTCGGCCATGCCGTAGGCGGTGCGCAGGATGGTCTTGCCGTCCTTGACGACGATGACGGCGGCGCCGGGCGCGTCCGGCGGGAAGTAAGGGGCAAGGGTTGCGTGCAGGCGGAACGCCAGGTCCTGTTCGGCGCGCGTCAGCGGAGCGTCGAAGGCGAACGCGGCCTGCGGCCGGGACAGCAGCAGCACGGCGGCGCACAGAGCGGATCGGATGAACATGATCGGACTCCTTTCTTGTTATGGAGTGCCGACTGTATGGCTATGCCCTGGGCCGCCACAACCGCGAGCCGACCGGTGGCAGCGCGGATGGGCTGAATGGTCGCCCGGCGGGGGCGAACGGGAGCCTGTCAGGACAGCTTGGCCGAGCTCAGGATCAGCCAGCTCACGGTCATCACGACGATGCCGGTGAGCGTGACGCAGGAGCCGGTGAAGAACAGGGCCGACAGCATGGTGGCCGACAGCACCCGCTCGAACAGGAAGCCGATCGCGAAGTCGAAGCCGGCCAGCACCGACCAGCGCCGCATATAGACCGGCAGGTAGCGGCTCATGCGGCGGTTGTGCTCATGCGCGGCGTGGCGCTCGAACAGGTCGCGCGCGCCGCTGACGTCGCGGAACAGCCAGTCGAAGAAGAGAAAGCGGTACAAGGTCTGTCCGAAACGGTCGTTCGGGGTGTCTGGCTGGCGGTTGGGGTCAGCGGTCATGATTGGCTCGACAAGGATGTCCATGCGGGAGATCGATCCATGCTATGCCGAAACCTCGAAGCTGCCTTGTGCGTTACCTAACCGTGCGCAGTATACGCGTGCCGGGTCATTAGTGGCCACAAGGGTAACCGCGGTGAAACCGGTTGCCATATAGATAACAGCGCCGTTACCTTGGCCAGCAAGTCCGCTGCGCTGGCGGCAAGCGCCGAGAGAACAACGAGCTGCCACCCTGCGACGCGGGATGTCGACCTTCATGCGTCCGAGACCGCTAGTGGAAAGAAAACTGGCGGGTACTTTGAGTACACTGTTGACAGCACATACTTCCCGAGCTATTGTTACGTCACTTCCAGGTGTACTCGAAGTACCCGGCGCAGCGGCAACTGCGCCTAGATTGAACCTAAACTGAAAACACTATGAAACCATTTTACTTTATTCAATCGTCATCTGTCGATACTAGTCACGCGCTTATCAAACAGAAAGTAGACGAGATTCCAACGTGGATCGAGGCGGCGAACACACTGATTAAGGTCATCGATCATCACCCGTTTGGAGGACTTCTCGTTGCTCTTCTCGTGGTCTGTGTTGTCTATCTATGTAAGCCTAACCGTAACTAAGTTGCATATTTCGACCCCTCTCAATGAGGGGTCTATACACTATGATGACAACATTAGATCAAGTAGTTGATATCCGCACCTTGATGATCTTCCGTGACAAGGCACCTGTCGAGGTTGACGATGGAAACGCCCGAGTGATCTCTATTAGAGATATTGTGGCAGAGTGGCCACCAACCTTCGAAGAACTTCCTTTAGTTGAGGTAACGGAAGCACAGCTTTCTCAGAAACTGCGAGCAACTGATATCATCATGCCAGCACGTGGAACAAATTATCCTGCGCGAATCTTCCCAGACACAAATGAAGTAGTGTTTCCAGTTGGACAAATATATGTAATTCGTACAACTAGCGACAATGTTCTGCCTGATTTTTTAGTTTGGTATCTAAATAGCACGTCGGCACAACAAGCTATAAGCTCGTCCGTATCTGGGGCCGTCATAAAAGCATTAAATAAAAGTCGCTTATTGCAATTAGGTCTCGAAATTCCGAACTTATCGACGCAGCATCGGATTATACGATTACAAAAGCTCTTAGACACGAGAAAGAAAGTGAGCCAAGAAATCGATCGTTTAACTTCTCTGGAGGTTCAGCTTGCATGTTCCAAGCTACTCAAGGACTGCCCATGATTAGTGAAGACAAGGTTTTTGAATTATCTTTATACGATGTATTTGACATCCTGCGGGACGGCTTTTCCTTACAAGAAGCCTTTCAACATATAACTGCGCTTGTCTTTCTAAAATGGCTAGAGGAATCAAATGAAAGGCCTAGCATATTCCATAAAATACATGTTGTGCCGACGGCCAGCTATAGGTATTTATTAAATAATCTTGATGAGAAGGATCTAGGCTTTAGAGTCAATTTGGCTTTCGAGCTACTAGAAGACTTAAACGAGGACGAATTGCGTGATGTATTTCTCACGCTAGACTTCGGTAATGCGCGTTTTTCTGGTCGAAATAATAATTGGACTGTTTTAAAGAAGCTGCTTCTTTCAATTGATGAAGCCAATCTACATCGTTCCAAAGGACCTGGATTCGCTAAATACACGCTAGATCAGTTCTTTGCATGTGCATCAAGTAGTGTCCTTAGCCCTCTCCAAGGTCCGGAATTCAATACACCTCACGAGATTGCTAGAATCGTCGCAAATATTGTCAATGTATCTCACAACGAAGTTATCTATGATCCAGCTTGCGGTTCCGGTCATCTACTTCTAGAGTGTGCTAAAGATGATCAGCGTAGGAGTACAACGTTGTATGGAAATGAGAAAAACAGAAATGCATGGATGATAGCAAAGATCAACTTAATTTCGCATGGATACAGCTCCACAAAAATTATAAATCGTGACTCATTAGACCCTAAGTATTTCGCTCGACTATCTAAGAGTGGTCCGCGGTTTAACGTTGCCGTCGCACATCCGCCTTGGGGCCTGCGCTGGAATGAAGAGTTTGAAAGCGATGATTTAGGCCAATACGATTTTGGTACTCCGCCAAGAAGCAGTGCGGATTTTGCTTTTATCCAGCATATGCTGGCCACATTGTGCAAGAAGAACGGTCGAATGGTTGCCGTTATGTCAACAGGGGTGTTGACTCGATCAGGTGCGGAACGAAAAATTAGGGAGAGACTGATTGGCGCCAATTTGATTGACGCTGTAATCGCGCTCCCGGATAAACTCTTTCAAAACACTGCCATTGCAGGTGCCTTGCTGATCTTTAAGACAAATCGCAATGAAACCGATGTGTTTTTTTATGATGCTCGTCGTCTTGCTAAGCCCAGCAAAGGAAAAAATATTTTTCCTGATTCGGCAGTGATAGAGATTAGTGAGGCTTATAGGAACCGGCAGATCGAACCTGGCGTTTCAAATCTTGTCTCGTTATCAGAAATTCGACTTCGCGATTATTCACTGAGCGTTGATGCATTCGTGGAGTCCGTTAACGAATTAGAGGTCTTGTCTCTGGCTGAAGTTAGGTTGCAAAGGAAAACGCTGGAATCAGAGTTGAGAGAAATTGATCATGATCTGAAGAATTTGCTCAGCTCCATAGATTCAGACAACCTGCAATAAAAAAGGCAGCCTCAAGGCTGCCTTTTTTCGCCGTAAAAGCGACTGTTTATCTAACGTCCTTTCGAACGCAGCTTCTGGATCGCCGCCAGCTGCGCGATCGCCGCGGCCATCTCGGCCTGGGCTTTCGCGTAGTCGATCTTCGATTCCTTGTTCAGCATCAGCTCTTCGGCCTGCTTCTTCGCTTCCAGCGCCTTCGCTTCGTCCAGGTCGCCACCGCGGATCGCGGTGTCGGCCAGCACGGTCACGCCGTTCGGCTGCACTTCCAGGATACCGCCGGCGACGAAGACGAACTCTTCGCCACCTGCGGCGGTCTGGATCCGCACAGCACCCGGGCGGATGCGCGTGATCAGCGGGGTGTGCTTCGGGTAGATACCCAGCTCACCCGCTTCACCAGGCAACGCGACGAAGGTAGCCAGGCCGGAGAAGATCTGCTCTTCGGCCGAGACCACGTCCACTTGAATAGTGTTTGCCATGTCTATCCTTCAGCTCGAGAAGCCGGCTCAGGCAGCCAGTTTCTTGGCCTTTTCGATCGCTTCCTCGATGGTGCCGACCATGTAGAAGGCCTGCTCCGGCAGATGGTCCAGTTCGCCCGATGCGATCATCTTGAAGCCCTTGATCGTGTCTTTCAGCGAAACGTACTTGCCCGGCGAGCCGGTGAACACTTCGGCGACGTGGAACGGCTGCGACAGGAAACGCTGCATCTTGCGAGCGCGTGCGACGACCAGCTTGTCTTCCGGCGCCAGTTCGTCCATGCCCAGAATCGCGATGATGTCGCGCAGTTCCTTGTAGCGCTGCAGGGTGCCCTGCACGGCGCGCGCGGTGGCGTAGTGCTCTTCGCCGACGACCAGCGGGTCCAGCTGGCGCGAGGTCGAGTCGAGCGGGTCGACTGCCGGGTAGATACCCAGCGAGGCGATGTCACGCGACAGAACGACGGTCGAGTCCAGGTGGGCGAAGGTGGTGGCCGGCGACGGGTCGGTCAAGTCATCCGCAGGGACGTAGACGGCCTGGATCGAGGTGATCGAGCCGGTCTTGGTCGAGGTGATGCGCTCTTGCAGACGGCCCATTTCTTCGGCCAGGGTCGGCTGGTAACCCACTGCCGACGGCATACGGCCCAGCAGTGCCGAGACTTCGGTACCGGCCAGGGTGTAGCGGTAAATGTTGTCGACGAAGAACAGGACGTCCTTGCCTTCGTCACGGAAGGCTTCCGCCATGGTCAGGCCGGTCAGCGCGACGCGCAGGCGGTTGCCCGGCGGTTCGTTCATCTGACCATAGACCATCGCCACTTTCGAGTTGGTCGGGTTTTCCAGGTCGACGACCTTGGCGTCCGCCATCTCGTGGTAGAAGTCGTTACCTTCACGGGTACGCTCACCGACGCCGGCGAACACGGACAGACCCGAGTGCGCTTTCGCGATGTTGTTGATCAGTTCCATCATGTTGACGGTCTTGCCGACGCCGGCGCCGCCGAACAGGCCGACCTTACCGCCTTTGGCGAACGGGCAGACCAGGTCGATCACCTTGATGCCGGTTTCCAGCAGGTCGGTCGACGGCGACAGTTCGTCGTAGGCCGGGGCTTCACGGTGGATCGAGGCCATGCGCTCGTGGCTGACCGGACCGCATTCGTCGATCGGGTTGCCCAGCACGTCCATGATGCGACCCAGGGTCGGGGTGCCGACCGGGACCATGATCGGGTTGCCGGTGTTCTGGATGATCATGCCGCGACGCAGGCCTTCCGAGCTGCCCAGTGCAATGGTACGGACCACGCCGTCGCCCAGCTGCTGCTGGACTTCCAGGGTCAGTTCCGAACCTTCCATTTTCAGTGCGTCGTACACTTTCGGCATGGCGTTACGCGGGAATTCCACGTCGACCACTGCGCCGATACACTGAACGATTTTGCCATCAGCCATTTTCGTTCCTTCAGATATAGTTAAATTCTTGTGCTTTGATCATCAAACGGCTGCTGCGCCGGAAACGATCTCGGAGAGTTCTTTGGTAATCGCTGCCTGGCGGGTCTTGTTGTAGACCAGCTTCAGGTCGCTGATGACACTGCCGGCGTTATCGCTCGCTGCCTTCATCGCGACCATGCGCGCCGATTGCTCGGACGCCAGGTTTTCCGCAACCGCCTGGTACACCAGCGCTTCCACGTAACGCACCAGCAGCTCGTCGATGACGACTTGCGCTTCCGGTTCGTAAATGTAGTCCCAGCTGATCCCGCCGGCATCCTTTTCCAGGTGCTTGGCCGGCAGCGGGAGCAGTTGCTCGACCATCGGTTCCTGCTTCATCGTGTTGATGAACTTGGTGTAGCACAGGTAGACAGCGTCGAGCTTGCCTTCCTGGTACGCGTCCAGCATCACTTTGACCGGGCCGATCAGCTTGTCCAGGTGCGGGGTATCGCCGAGCTGGGTCGCTTGCGAGACCAGCTTCATGCCCATGCGGTTCAGGAAGCCCAGGCCCTTGTTGCCGATGGCGACTGCCTCGACACGGTTGCCTGCCTGTTCCAGTTCGCGCGCCTTCTGCGTCACCTGGCGCAGCACGTTGGTGTTCATGCCGCCGCACAGACCCTTGTCGGTCGTGACGACGATGAAGCCGACTGCTTTTGCCTGCACGTCCTTGGCTTGCGCCATGAATGCGTGGGTGTACTCCGGGTTTGCGCCGGCAAGGTTGGCGGTGATGCTACGAACCTTTTCACTGTAGGGACGGGCGGCGCGCATGCGGTCCTGCGCCTTGCGCATTTTCGATGCGGCGACCATTTCCATCGCCTTGGTGATCTTCTTCGTATTTTCTACGCTCTTGATCTTGCCACGAATCTCTTTGCCTACTGCCATGAGTCCTTACTCCTTCCGCGCACCGGCGCTGCTTCCAGAGCAGCGCCGGCTCGTGATTAATATGCGCCGGATTTCTTGAAATCAGCAATGGCGGCCGACAGCGCAGCTTCGCCGTCCTTGTCCAGTTGCTTGGTCTCGTCGATCTTCGACAGCAGGGCGGCGTGGCCCGACTTCAGGAAGGTGTGCAGGCCCTGCTCGAACGGCAGGACGCGCTTGACTTCGATGTCGTCCAGGTAGCCCTTGTTGACGGCGAACAGCGATGCGGCCATCAGCGAGGTCGACAGCGGCGAGAACTGCGGCTGCTTCAGCAGCTCGGTCACGCGCGCGCCGCGGTCCAGCTGCTTGCGGGTCGATTCATCCAGGTCCGATGCGAACTGCGCGAACGCAGCCAGTTCACGGTACTGCGCCAGGTCGGTACGGATACCGCCCGACAGGCCCTTGATGACCTTGGTCTGGGCGGCGCCACCGACGCGCGACACCGAGATACCGGCGTTGATCGCAGGACGAATACCGGCGTTGAACAGCGAGGTCTCCAGGAAGATCTGGCCGTCGGTAATCGAGATCACGTTGGTCGGCACGAAGGCCGAGACGTCGCCCGCTTGCGTTTCGATGATCGGCAGTGCGGTCAGCGAACCGGTCTTGCCGGTGACGGCGCCGCCGGTGAACTTCTCGACGTAGTCGGCGTTCACGCGTGCTGCGCGTTCCAGCAGGCGGCTGTGCAGGTAGAACACGTCGCCCGGATACGCTTCGCGGCCCGGCGGACGGCGCAGCAGCAGCGAGATCTGGCGGTAAGCAACGGCTTGCTTCGACAGATCGTCATAGACGATCAGCGCGTCTTCGCCGCGGTCGCGGAAGTATTCGCCCATCGCGCAGCCCGAGTAGGCCGAGATGTACTGCATCGCTGCCGATTCCGACGCCGATGCTGCCACGACGATGGTGTATTCCATCGCGCCGTGCTGTTCCAGCGAACGCACGATGTTCTTGATGGTCGACGCCTTCTGGCCGATTGCGACGTACACGCAGGTGACGCCCTGGCCCTTCTGGTTGATGATCGCGTCGACTGCGACAGCCGACTTGCCGGTCTGGCGGTCGCCGATGATCAGCTCGCGCTGGCCACGGCCGATCGGCACCATCGCGTCGATCGACTTGATGCCGGTCTGCATCGGCTGCGAGACGGATTCACGGGCGATGACGCCCGGAGCGATCTTTTCGATCGGTGCGGTCAGGGCGGTATTGATCGGACCCTTGCCGTCGATCGGCTGGCCCAGTGCGTTGACCACGCGGCCACGCAGTTCCGGACCGATCGGCACTTCCAGGATGCGGCCGGTGGTCTTGACGGTGTCGCCTTCCGAGATGTGCTCGTAGGCGCCCAGGATGACGGCGCCGACGGAGTCGCGCTCGAGGTTCATCGCCAGGCCGAAGGTGTTGCCGGGGAATTCCAGCATCTCGCCCTGCATCACGTCCGACAGACCATGGATGCGGCAGATACCGTCGGCGACGGAGATCACCGTGCCTTGATTGCGAACTTCAGCCGAACCTTCCAGACCCTGGATGCGGCTCTTGATCAGTTCGCTGATTTCAGAAGAATTAAGTTGCATGAGTGCTAACTCCAAATGTTTTTGATGCGTAGGGCAAGGGCGCTGTGGCCGGCGAGTGGCTATCGATCCGGTCGATTACGAGACCAGCGCAACATGCATCTGTTGCAGCTTGGCGCGTACCGAGGTATCGAGCACTTCGTCGCCGACGACCACGCGCACACCACCGATCAGCGATTCATCCACTGTCACCGTTGGGTTCAGCTTGCGGCCAAATTTCTTTTCCAGCGTAGCGACCAGCTGGGCCAGCTGGTCACCCGAGATCTCGAAGGCGCTGTAGATGTCCGCATCGGCGGCACCTTCGTTGGCGTTCTTCAGTGCCGCGAACTGGGCGGCGATTTCGGGCAGCAGGGTGACGCGGCCGTTTTCGGCCAGCATCGCGATAAAGTTCTTCGCTTCAGCGTTCAGCGGCGACTTGACCAGGGACGCAATCGTGTCGGCCAGCTGGGCGTGCGTCACGTTCGGGTTGCTGGCGAAGGCCTGCACGTCCGCGTTGGCGCCGATCTGGCCCAATTCGGTCGCGACGGCCGACCAGGCGGCCACGTCGCCCGACTGGGCGACACGGTACAGCGCTTCGGCGTAAGGGCGGGCGACGGTTGCGAGTTCAGCCATGATCAGAGCTCGGTCGACAGTTTCGACAGCAGGTCGGCGTGGGCCGCTGCGTTCACTTCACGCTTCAGGATCTGCTCGGCGCCTTGCACTGCCAGCGCGGCGACCTGGCCACGCAGTTCTTCGCGGGCGCGGTTGACTTGCTGCTCGGCGTCGGCGTTGGCGGCGGCCACGATGCGGGCGGCTTCTTCGGCGGCGGTTGCCTTGGCTGCGTCGATGATCTGGGCAGCGCGCTTTTCAGCGTCGGCGATGCGCTTCTGGACTTCGTCACGGGCGCCAGCCATTTCGGCCTGGACGCGCTTTTCGGCGGCAGCCAGGTCAGCCTTGCCACGGTCGGCGGCGGCGAGGCCGTTCGCAATCCTCTCGGCGCGCTCGTCGAGCGCTTTCATCAGCGGCGGCCACACGAATTTCATCGTGAACAGCGCCAGGATGAAGAAGACAGCGAACTGGGCAAACAGAGTTGCGTTAAGGTTCACGGTTTTATCCTTCTTACAGAAACACGGATGCCGAACCAGCGGCTGGTTCGGCTCTTCAGGTCAAGCGCGCGCTTGATCAGCTGAACGGACGTGCGAAGACGAACAGCATGGCGATACCGACGCCGATCAGGAATGCCGCGTCGATCAGACCAGCCAGCAGGAACATCTTGGTCTGCAGGGTGTTCATCAGTTCTGGCTGACGTGCAGAAGCTTCCAGGTACTTACCGCCCATGATTGCGATACCGATGCAAGCACCGATAGCGCCCAGGCCGATGATCAAACCGCAAGCCAGTGCAACAAAAGAAAGGTCAGTCATGTGTAACTCCAAAAGTTAATTTAAAAACTAGATTAAAAACTACAACTTCTTTACAACCACTATCTGTTCGATGCTTGCGGCGCCGATCAGTGGCCTTCATGGGCCTGACCGATATACACCAGCGTCAGCATCATGAAGATGAATGCCTGCAGGAACACGATCAGGATGTGGAAGATCGCCCAAATCGAGCCGGCAATGACGTGACCGATGAAACCGAAGGCGGTAGCGGTCGAGCCCAGCAGAGCGATCAAGAGGAACAGCAGCTCACCGGCGTACATATTGCCGAACAGTCGCATACCGAGCGACACCATTTTTGCTGCATATTCGATGATGTTCAGGAGCAGGTTGAACGGCGCCATGTAGATGCCGAACGGGGCTGCGAACAGTTCGTGGATGAAGCCGCCCACGCCCTTGATCTTGATGCCGTAGTAGAGCATCAGGACCAGCACGCCCAGCGAGATGCCGATGGTGCCGTTCAGGTCGGCGGTCGGGACCACGCGGTGATACGGGAAGATGTGTTCCACACCCAGCAGGCCGAACAGTGCCGAGAACATGTCGACCGGCAGGAAGTCCAGCGAGTTCATCAGGGCGACCCAGACGAACACGGTCAGCGCCAGCGGGGCGATGAAGCTGCGGTCGCCATGGACGATCGACTTCGACTGGTCTTCGACCATCTCGACCAGCATCTCGACGGCAGCCTGGAAGCGGCCCGGCACGCCCGAGGTGGCCTTACGCGCGGCCATGAACATGAACAGGCAGCCGAGCACGCCCATCAGGACCGACCAGAACACGGTATCCATGTTGACGACGCTGAAGTCGACCACGAAATCCTGGTGCTTGTTCGACAGGTGACCCAGGTGGTGGGTGATGTATTCCGATGGGGTCGGATTGGCGTGCGCTCCTGCTGCCGCGACGCCTTCTACGCTTGGACTCGTCATGTCAGTGCCTAAATAATAAGATGATGTAACTTTTCAGCGCCACGACGAACCCGGCGAACAGCGCCAGCCAGTTCAGATCGTGGTACAGCTTGGCGGTCGCGAACAGGAGCGCGACCGTCAATATGATCTTTACAAATTCCCAGATGAAGAATGTTGCAGGACTGGCGCCGCCCACCCGGTGGGTATTGGCGAACAGTCTTACTGCCATGATGCCGTTGGGCACTACACAACACAAACCGCCCAGTACTGCCGAAAACATCGCAGACCATCCCCCCAGTAGTGCGGCGATGACGCCTGCGACTACCGTGGCCATCAATTGCAGGGAGACGATGCGCAGCATATTTTTATAGTTTCGCGCTGGCGCACTTGGATGGTTACTGATGTGGTAATTACATGAATCAGCGGGATTATAAGTGGTTATACGGACGCGAGTCAAACGATTCCGCGCTTATAACTGCTGTGTAAAGATGTGATGGAAGCAACACGAGGCGTGATAAAAACCTCATATTTTCAACTACTTAACTTGCGAGTCAGTAGGGTGGACGGCTTTGCCGTCCGCGCGTTCAAACAGTGGTGAAGAAGTGTTGACGTGGCATGCATACGTCAGTTGAACGCTACCCGAAACGTGACATTCTCATGCGCGCAGACGTGCCAGGACGCCGTCGAGGATATCCAGATCGGCGAAGTCGATGATCAATTGCCCCTTCCCCTTTGCACCCATCTTGAACATTACCGGCGTGGCGAGCTTGTCCGACAGCTCTTCCTCCAGGCGCACGATGTCGCCCGGCTTGTCCTTGGCGCGCGCGCTAGCTGCCGGGCTCGCCTGTTCCTCGAGCGCGCGCGCCACCAGCTTCTCGGTCTCGCGCACCGACAGGCGCTTGGCGATGACGTGGTTGGCCAGGGTGATCTGGTTCGCGCTGTCCACCGCCAGCAGGGCGCGGGCGTGGCCCATGTCGATATCGCCCGCCATCAGCATGGTCTGCACCGGCCCGGCCAGGTTAATCAGGCGCAGCAGGTTCGACACCGCGCTGCGCGAACGGCCGACCGCGCTGGCCGCCTGTTCGTGGGTGTAGTCGAAATCGTTGATCAGGCGCTGGATGCCCTGCGCTTCTTCCAGCGGGTTCAGGTCTTCGCGCTGGATGTTCTCGATCAGGGCCATCGCCGCAGCCGACTGGTCGTCGACTTCGCGCACCAGCACCGGGATTTCTTCCAGCCCCGCCATCTGGGCCGCGCGGAAGCGCCGTTCGCCAGCGATGATTTCATAGGGAACCTTGGCCCCCTCGCCCAGCGGACGCACCAGCACCGGCTGCATGATGCCCTGGGTCTTGATCGAGGCGGCCAGCTCGCTGAGCGAGGTTTCGTCCATGCGCGTGCGCGGCTGGTACTTGCCGGCCTGGATCTGGTCGATCTTCAGGGTCGAAGGCGCGGCGCTTGGGGCCGGCTGGCTGTCGCCGCCGAGCAGGGCATCGAGGCCGCGGCCGAGGCCCTTCAGTTTCTTGGTTGCCATTTCTGTGTCAGCTTTCAGTTCTGTCTTTGGAAAATCACATGGTCTTGATGCGCTCGACCATCTCGGCGCCGAAGGCGATGTACGCCTGCGCCCCTTTCGAGGACGGATCGAAGACCACGCCCGGGATGCCGTAGGACGGCGCTTCGGCCAGGCGCACGTTGCGCGGGATGATGGTCTTGAAGACCTTGTCGCCGAAGTGCTGCTCGAGCTGGCTCGAGACCTGCTGCGACAGGGTCATGCGCGGATCGAACATCACGCGCAGCAGGCCGATGATGCGCAGGTCGGTGTTCAGGTTGGCGTGCACCTTCTTGATCGTGTTGACCAGGTCGGACAGGCCTTCGAGCGCGTAGTACTCGCACTGCATCGGGATGATCACGCCGTGCGCGGCGCACAGGCCGTTCAGGGTGAGCAGCGACAGCGCCGGCGGGCAGTCGACCAGAATGAAGTCATAGTCCTTGTCCACCGCGGCCAGCGCATCCTTCAGGCGGCGTTCGCGGTTCTCCAGCGAGACCATCTCGACTTCGGCGCCGGCCAGCTCGCGGTTGGCGGGCAGCACGTCGAAGCGCCCCGCTTCCGAGCGCACCTTGGCGGCCGCCACGTCGGCCTCGCCCAGCAGCACCTGGTAGATCGAGTTTTCCAGGGTCGCCTTGTTGATGCCGGCGCCCATGGTGGCGTTGCCCTGCGGGTCGAGGTCCACCAGCAGCACGCGCTGCTCCAGCTTCGCCAGGCCGGCCGACAGGTTGACGGAGGTGGTGGTCTTGCCGACCCCGCCCTTCTGGTTCGCTACGCAAAAAATCTTCGCCATCTATTCTTATCCGTTGGAAGAGCTATATCGTTCATACCGTTCAAATCATTTTAACGGTTCGTATTTTATAAACGGTATAAACTGTTTGTACGATATAAACGATATATATCGTTTATACGGAACGCTCCACAAACACGAGGTGGCGTTCCGCGCCTAGCCGCGGCACGTGAAGGGGCTGCAAATCCGTGATCCGCCATTCCGAAGGAATCCGTTCCTGCTCATGCGCCGGCGCCGTCCCTTTCAATGCGATGAATCTGCCGCCCTCCGCCAGGAGGTGCGCGGACCAGTTCAGGAAATCGCTCAGGTCCGCAAAAGCGCGCGAAGTGATGACGTCGAATTTGTCGCTCACCTCGAGGTCCTGGACTTTCATGGTGTGCACGGTGACGTTGGCCAGTTCCAGCTCCGCCTTCACCTGCTTGAGGAAAGCCGTCTTCTTGTGCACGGTGTCGATCATCGACACCTTCATGTCGGGCCGTGTAATGGCCAGCACGATGCCCGGCAGGCCGCCCCCTGCCCCGACGTCCAGCACATTGCGCGCGCCGGCGAATGCCGGCACCGCGGCCAGCGAGTCGAGCAGGTGGTGGGTCACCATCTGCATCGGGTCGCGCAGGGATGTCAGGTTGTAGACGCTGTTCCATTTGTTCATCAGCGCCAGGTAACCCATCAGCTTTTCCTGTTGTTCGGCAGGAATGTCCAGCTTCATTTCGGCGATGCCGTCCGCCAGTACCTTGGCCAGCGCGGCAGGGTCGTAATACCTCATTGCGCCGCCTCCGCTGGTGCATTGGTGAAGCCCTTGGCGCCGCGTTTTTTCAGATGCACCAGCAGCAGCGAGATCGCCGCCGGGGTCACTCCCGAAATGCGCGATGCCTGGCCCAGGGTTTCGGGACGCTGCTTATCGAGCTTCTGGCGCACCTCGATCGACAGCGCCTGGATCTCCAGGTAGTTCAGGTTCTCGGGCAGCTTCAGGTTCTCGTAGTGGTCGTGACGCTCGACTTCCTTCGCCTGGCGGTTGATGTAGCCGGCGTACTTCAGCTGGATCTCGATCTGCTCCTTTACCGCCGGATCTTCGACGCCGGGGCCGGCCAGGGGCTGGCCTTCCATGCCGGTCATCGACATCAAGGTGTCGTACTGCACACCGGGACGGCGCAGCAGGTCGGCCAGGTTGTACTCACGCTCGAGCGCCTGCCCCACCACGCGTTCGGATTCGGCGGCCGCGAGGATGCGCGGGTTGACCCAG
The DNA here is from genome assembly GCF_021044825.1 of Massilia phyllostachyos. GTDB lineage: Bacteria > Pseudomonadota > Gammaproteobacteria > Burkholderiales > Burkholderiaceae_D > Telluria > Telluria phyllostachyos. The sequence continues at coordinate 75,917 of NZ_JAJNOC010000005.1, forward strand.
GTCGAGCGCAGTCGTTCCAGTTCGCGTGCGATCGCTTCGCGCTTGGCCTCGAACGCCGCCCACTGGGCGTCGCCGACGATGCCGAGCTTGCGGCCGATCTCGGTCAGGCGCATGTCCGCGTTGTCTTCGCGCAGCGACAGACGGTATTCCGCGCGGCTGGTGAACATCCGGTAAGGTTCGGCCACGCCTTGCGTGGTGAGGTCGTCGACCAGCACGCCGAGGTAGGCTTCCGAGCGGCCCGGGGTCCAGGCTTCCTCGCCCTTGGTCTGCAGCGCGGCGTTCAGGCCGGCCAGCAAGCCCTGGGCCGCGGCTTCCTCGTAACCGGTGGTGCCGTTGATCTGGCCGGCGAAGAACAGGCCCTTGATCGCTTTGGTTTCCAGCGAGGCCTTCAGGCCGCGCGGGTCGAAATAATCGTATTCGATCGCATAGCCGGGACGCAGGATGAAGGCATTCTCCAGGCCGCGCATCGAGCGCACCAGTTCCAGCTGCACGTCGAACGGCAGGCTGGTCGAGATCCCGTTCGGGTAGAACTCGTTGGTCGTCAGGCCTTCCGGTTCCAGGAAGATCTGGTGCGACTCTTTCGATGCGAAGCGGTGGATCTTGTCCTCGATCGACGGGCAATAGCGCGGGCCGACGCCTTCGATGACGCCGGTGTACATCGGGCTGCGGTCGAGACCATTGCGGATGATGTCGTGGGTCTTTTCGTTGGTATGCGTGACCCAGCACGGCACCTGGCGCGGGTGCATGGCGGCGTTGCCCATGACGGAGAACACCGGCACCGGATCGAGGTCGCCCGGCTGTTCGGCCAGCACCGAAAAGTCGATGCTGCGGCCGTCGATGCGTGGCGGCGTGCCGGTCTTCAGGCGGCCTTGCGGCAGCTTGAGTTCTTTCAGACGGCTCGACAGGGACAGCGCAGGCGGATCGCCGGCTCGGCCACCCGAGTAATTCTGCAGGCCGACGTGGATCTTCCCGTCCAGGAAAGTACCGGCGGTCAGCACCACGGCGCGGGCGCGGAACTGCAGGCCGACCTGGGTGACGGCGCCCACCACACGGTCGCCCTCCACCATCAGGTCATCGACGGCCTGCTGGAACAGCCACAGGTTCGGCTGGTTTTCGATGCGCGAACGGATCGCCGCCTTGTACAAGACCCGGTCGGCTTGGGCGCGAGTAGCGCGCACGGCTGGTCCCTTGGACGAGTTCAGGATGCGGAACTGGATGCCGGATTCGTCCGTGGCGATCGCCATGGCGCCGCCGAGGGCGTCGACTTCCTTGACCAAGTGGCCCTTGCCGATGCCGCCGATCGACGGGTTGCAGGACATGGCGCCCAGCGTTTCGATGTTGTGCGTCAGCAGCAGGGTCTTTTGACCCGTGCGTGCGGACGCGAGCGCAGCCTCGGTACCGGCATGGCCGCCGCCGACGACGATGACGTCGAATTCAGTTGGAAATAGCATGATGAGGAGTGGGGCGAGGAGACTAATGCGCGATTATAGATTCTTTTTTCTTGCAGGACTCTTCGACGGTCTGAAAACGGCAGATTTTGTTCCACGTGAAACAAACAAAAAAGCCAGGCGAACCCGGCTTGATTGTTTCACGTGGAACGTCACCACCCGATCTTGGTGAAGGCGTCGTAGGCGGTCTTCAGGATCAGGGCGGACACCACGACAAGGAACAGCTTGCGCACGAATCCGCTGCCATGCTTCAGGGCCAGCCTGGTGCCAAGCAGCGCCCCCGCGATCTGGCACACAGCCATCATCAAGCCGAGCTGCCACAGGATATGGCCGCTGTACCCGAACCACAGCAAGGCCGAGAAGTTACACGCCACGTTGACGATCTTGGCCGCCGCCGACGCGCTCAGGAAGTCGAAGCCGAAGAAGCGTACGAACAGGAAGATCAGGAAGCTGCCAGTGCCCGGTCCGAAGAAGCCGTCATAGAAACCGATGGCGGCGCCGATGCCGATCGCCCAGTAGCGCTCGGCGAGGCCGCTATGCACCGGCGCGTGGACCGTACCCAGATCTTTCTTTTTAAAAGTGTAGACAGCCACCGCCACCAGGATGATCGGCAACAGCGTACGTACAAAATCGGCAGGCACCCGCGTCACGGTCCACGCGCCGGCAAAGGAGAGGATGAATGCCGCCATGGCCGCGGGCGCCGCCGTGCTCCACGCTACCCGGACCCGGCGTGCGTAGTTCACGGCAGCGGCACTGGTGCCGAAGATGCTGGCCAGCTTGTTGGTGCCCAACAGTGTTGCGGGAACCTCTTTCGGAAGGACGGAGAATACGGCCGGAATCTGGATCAGGCCGCCGCCGCCAACGACGGCATCGACCAGGCCGGCCGCGAAGGCAGCCGCGCCGAGCCAAGCAAAATCAATCATGGGAATTACGTGGAGAAATGCAGAGGCTGCATTGTACTCCGGCGCATCATGCGAATGACCGAAGGACCAGGCGAAGGCAAACCGCCAACCTGCGAATCAGGCTGCGGCCTGGTACGGCGGCAGGAAGTCGAGCAGCAGCGCATTGAGGCGCTCGGTGGCGGACAGTTGCATCCAGTGCCCTGCCCCGCTCAGCACTTCGTAGCGGAAGCCCGCGCGGCAATGCTGGGCCGAGTCCAGCATCTGCTTCTCGCCCAGTGCCGGGTCGCGGTCGCTCCAGATGCCCATGACCGGCACGTCGACCGGGCGCCAGCGCGCCGGCTGGCCCAGCTTGATATTCGCGCGGTAGTAGTTCAGCGCCGCGGTCAGGCGCCCTTCGGGCTCCAGCGCCGCGCGCCAGATCGCCAGCTGCTCCGGGCGGCGCGTCATCTGGCGCAGGAAGAACCAGTCGTTGGCGCGGATCGCGTGTTCCGCCACCACCGGCATCAGGAAACCGAGGATGTACCAGAAGCGCATCTGCTGGGTCACGCCGGCGCCGGCGATCGCGGCCGGATGGCCGGTCGACATGGCCACGAAGCGTTCGATGCGTTCCGGTGAACTCATGCACAGCTGCCAGCCGACCAGGCCGCCCCAGTCATGGCCGACGATGGTCGCCTTCTCCACACCCAGCACATCCATCAGGCCGACAATGTCGGCGCACAGGAAACGGATCGCATACGCGCCGGTACTTTCCGGCGCATCGGTCTTGCCGTAGCCGCGCATGTCCGGCGCGATCACCCGGTAACCGGCCTGCGCCAGCGCCGGGATCTGATGGCGCCAGATTTCGTGGGTGTCCGGAAACCCGTGCATCAGGATCACGGTGGGGCCCTCGCCTGCGCTGACGTAATGCATGCGCAGGCCGTTGACGTCAAGGAAATGCGATTCGAGGTTCATGTCTTTAGCCTCAAAGCTATTTCCCCCACAATACCACGACGGAACAAGAGAACGCAGACAATAAAAATCAGGCCCGTCACCATGCCGACCGACTCGCCCAGCGTGCCGAACCAGGCCACGCCGGAGCGCTCCGCCAGCCAGGCGCCAAGGTCGCCGAGCTTGTTCTCCAGCGCCACCACGATGCAGGCGCCCAAGGCCGAACCTGCCATCGTGCCCATGCCGCCGACCAGGGTCATCAGCACCATCAGGCCCGACATGGTCCAGTGCACGTCGGTCAGGCTCGCGAAGCCGAGCACGACCGTCTTGGTGGCCCCGGCAAGCCCTGCAAGCGCCGCGGACAGGACGAAGGCGAGCAGCTTGTAGCGGTCGACCTCGTAGCCGAGCGAGACGGCGCGCGGCTCATTGTCTAGATCGCCTCCAGTACTTGGCCGTAGTGCGGGTCGGCCATCAGCGCATCGGTAAAGTTCTCCATGCCGACCTCCCACAGCAGTGCCAGCGCGCGTTCGTTCAAGCTGTCCAGAGCGTGGCTGCTGCGCCAGAAATGAGAGCCGGCGCTGCAGGTCGATGCGGATATTGTCCCGTACCGTCAACACGGCTGAAATCTGGAAGGGACGGGTGATGCCCATGCGCGCGACCTGGGCCGGCCAGGCGGCCGTGATGTCCCGACCATTGAACAGGATCTGTCCGGACGTAGAAGCGAGGAATTTGGTGAGCAGGTTGAAGCAGGTGGTCTTGACAGCGCCGTTAAGGGCTCGGATATGGCCGCGCTCGACCCGAAGGTCGAGGCCGCCAATCGCCGTGAATCCCTTGAACTCCTTAGTGAACCTGCTTGTCCCCAGGATGACGTCCGACATTGAATCTGCTAACAAAGACATGAGCAGATGTGCTTGGCGTCCTCTTCCTGCCCCGAACCGTCTTGTTGACCGTGCTCGCATCTGACAGGCGTGACTTTCCCGCCTCCCACCAGCAGTATGCCGGCGGCAGTGCCTGACCTTACCGTCAGACTCGCCACGGGTAGTGCCGTTGTCGCCGCGAGAGCGTCGGTGGCGAACCGTTTTTTGACTTCCAGGTTTTCACTTACCTGTATGCCATGCATATCGTCAAACTCAGCTTCGTCGCTTGGTTTTCGCGGCATAGCTGAGCCATTTCGACAGTGTGCCTGCATACCAACTTACGTAGCGTGAGACACCAAAGCAATGGCTAGAGTTCCGCTCCAGGCACGAGGAGCTGCGATCAAGCGAATCGAAGGAAAGCTGATCAGATCATACATACAAGCCCAGTCCGTCACAATATGGCCGCGTCACCCTACGCGCCGCGGATAAGCGGTATCGGCGCACGGCGCTTGTGCGCATTTGCACCGCCGTCTCAAGGATGGGCGGCCAGGATGTCTTGAGCAGCCTTTTCCGCGATCATGATCGTCGGGGAATTGGTGTTACCGGAGGTGATGAAGGGCATGATCGAGGCGTCCACCACGCGCAATCCCTGCACGCCGCGCACGCGCAGGCTGCCGTCGACCACGGCCAGCGGATCGTCGGGGCGGCCCATGCGGCAGGTGCCGACCGGGTGGAAGATCGTGGTGCCGACCAGGCCCGCCGCATGGGCCAGTTCCTCCTCGCTCCGGTACTGCAGGCCCGGCATGAATTCTTCCGGCCGGTATTTCGCCAGCGCGGGCGCGGCCACGATGCGGCGCGTCAGGCGCAGCGCGCTGGCCGCCATGCGGCGGTCCTGCTCGGTGCTGAGGTAGTTCGGCGTGATCTTCGGCGGCGCATAGCTGTCGCCGGAGGCGATGCGCACGTGGCCGCGCGAGCTCGGTTGCAGGTTGCAGACGCTGGCGGTAAACGCCGGGAAGCGGTGCAGCGGATCGCCGAATTTGTCGAGCGAGAGCGGCTGCACGTGGTACTGCAAATCCGGCGCCGCGCGTTCGGGCGAGGAGCGGGCAAAGGCGCCCAGCTGCGAAGGCGCCATCGACATCGGGCCGCTCTGGAACAGCGCGTACTCGAGGCCGATCAGGAATTTTCCCAAGGGCCTGGTCGCCCGCGTATTCAAGGTGCGCACGCCCTGCACCTTGAAGATCATCCGCAGCTGCAGATGGTCCTGCAGATTCTCGCCGACGCCTGGCACGTCGGCGATTGGCGCGATGCCGTGGCGCTGCAAGTCGGCCGCGTGCCCGATGCCGGACAGCTGCAGGATCTGCGGCGAACCGACGGCTCCGGCCGCCAGCAGGGTTTCGCGCTGCGCCGTGGCGGTGAAGGCGCGCCCGCCGCCGGTGAACTGGACGCCCGTGCAGCGCTTGCCTTGCGGCGTATCGGCGAACAGCAGGCGCTCGACCTGGCAGCCGGTCATGATCGTCAGGTTCGGCCGTTGCGACGCCGGTTTCAGGAAAGCCTTCGCCGTATTCAGGCGGATGCCACGGCGCTGGTTGACCTCGAAATACGCCGATCCTTCTCCCTGCCCCGCGTTCAGGTCGTCGATCTTCGGGATGCCGCTCTGCGCCGCCGCCTCGCGAAAAGCGTCCAGGATCGCCCAGGACAGGCGCTGCTTTTCGACTCGCCACTCGCCGCCGACGCCATGCAGTTCGCTGGCGCCGAGATAGTGATCCTCACTGCGCTTGAACAGCGGCAGCACGCGCTCCCAGCGCCAGGAATCGTCACCCGCCACCTCGGCCCAGCGTTCGTAGTCGAGCGGCTGGCCGCGCATGTAGATCATGCCGTTGATCGAGGAACTGCCGCCCAGAACCTTGCCGCGCGGGTAGATCAAAGCCCGTCCATGCAGGCCCGGCTCGGCTTCGGTGCGCAGCAGCCAATCCGTGCGCGGATTGCCGATGCAGCGCAGGTAGCCGACCGGGATGTGAATCCACAGATAGTCATCCTTGCCGCCGGCTTCCAGCAGCAGGACGTTCACGTCCCGGTTGCGGGTCAGGCGATTGGCCAGCACGCAGCCCGATGTGCCGGCCCCGACGATGATGTAGTCGTACTCGCCGGCCGATTCCACGGGCTACCGTCCCCGGCTCGAGATGTTGGCAATGGTAACGCGAGCGACGCATCCGAAACCCGAAGCCCTCGCACTCTCCCCCTCCAACAGGCGTGACATGGGCATGCGAAACAGCGCGTCGAGATCCATCCAGTCCCCTGCGTTCGTCATTCGATGAGGCAAGCTTACCAGATCGTAAACGCCTGTCCAGCCCCCATCTGTGGATAACGATCTGGATATCCACAGGTGCGGTTTGTGCAAAACGCGGCTGTTTTGGGTAGGTACGGATTCTTGTCCAACTTTCGAACGTCGGAATCAGGTGTCCAGTACACCGGCTTATTCTTCCTCCAAGTAGTTGATTTCTCGACGCTTCGAAGGCTTGTCCACAGAAAGCGTGGGCCGTTAACCACTACTACTACCGTTGTATACACATACTTGTTTGTAAACCGGAAAGGCCGCGAAAAAAAAAAATTTGCCGGCTCGTCGCGTGAAACCGACAAATCCTGAGACCAGATCGGCCTGGTCCTGCTTTGCGCTTTCCAGCATGTGAAGACCACTGCGAGCACAGCAAATCGCCTGAGCGCTCTCAAGCTGTGGAAAACAGACGGGATATCCACAGAATGGAATGTGCAGAAAGCTCGGTTAACCTAGTACGCCAAAAATCTGTCCAACTTTCTTCCAACTCAGAAACAAGCTTTGTCCAGCAGGTTAACGCGACCGTAAACCATTGACGTTGTGGAGAAAACCGGTCTTATCCACACAAGGATGCGCGTTTACTATCACTACCAGTTTGTATACAAACTTGTTTACTACAACAACAAGACCAACAACCGCGTCCATGGCCGATTTCCAGGCCTGCAGACCGAATACGAAAAGCGTTCAGCAAAAAAGCGTCGCCTTCCAGCTGTCTGAACAGTGTTCGCAAGCCCTGTTCGTTTTGCCGGCATGGTCAGCCAGTGCTTATCGAGGCTCCTGGAATAGCTGGCCAAGCCTGCACGACTGCTGTCTTGCTCGCAAATCGGCATCGCGGCTGTGGAAAAGCCGACGCATATCCACAGGAGCGGATGTGCAGAACGACGGCTTTTTTGGGTAGCCAAAAATTTGTCCACGTTCCGTTCAAACGCCACACACGCTTTGTTCAGCCGGTAAACGCGCAGCCAAGTCCTTGATACTGTGGAGTAAACCGAACTTATCAACAGAAAGATGCGCGTTTACTATCTACTACCAGCTTTATATACAAACTTTAGTTAACTAAAGACCCGAGACTTCGCGACTGCGAACGTCATCCAGGAAGCCCGCTTTCACTGGCCTCTCTTAGCTAAGACACGCACAATGGCAATGCGACTGCCTGACAACAGTGAACGGATGACCTCGATCAAGCGCTGGACAAGCATTGGACAAGTCGCTTGACGTGCTCGACGCATGTCGGCATGCGCTGTGCACAAGCCCTTCCTTATGCACAGCTCAGGCAGGACAATGGCCGCTCATCTTGCCGTTCTTGCTGAAAAATTCAGCACAACATGGGCGCTTCAAGAAATCAAAACAGGAAAAACCATGCGATTGGGGATCATCAGCGCATTGCAGGAAGAACAGCTGGGACTCGTGGAAGCCATGAGAGGGCCCTCCAGGCTCATCCATGGCATGCGCGAGTACCGGACAGGAAAACTCTGGGAAATCGACGCTGTGTGCGTTTTATCGCGAATTGGCAAGGTTGCCGCCGCCATGACCGCCACCACGCTTGTGGAAAAGTTCGGAGTTACGCACATCCTGTTTACCGGTGTCGCCGGCGCTGGAGACACGTCGGTGCAGGTTGGCGACATCGTGGTGGCCGAGGCGCTGGTCCAGCACGACATGGATGCGAGCCCGCTGTTCCCGCGTTTCGAGGTGCCGCTGACCGGTTTGACGCACTTCCAGCCAGACCACGGCTTGTCGCTGCGCCTGTCCCGGGCTGCCCACGATTTCCTGGAGCGCGACTTCCTGGAGGTTATCGAGGAAAACGAACGGCAGGCATTCCGGCTGGCGCAGCCGCGCGTGCACCGCGGTCTGGTGGCGAGCGGCGACCAGTTCGTCAACGATGGAAAGCACATCGATGGCCTCAACCAGGCCCTTCCCGGCCTGGTGGCGGTCGAAATGGAAGGCGCCGCGGTTGCGCAGGTGTGCCACGAGCTGGGCGTGCCCTGCGCCGTGCTGCGCACGATTTCGGACAATGCGAACGAACACGCGGCCATCGATTTCATGCGCTTCGTGAAATCGGTGGCCGCGCAGTACGCTTTTCACATCACCCGGCGCATCTGCCGCGATCTGGCTGAGGCACCCCTTCAGGCCAGCAGGGATTCCGCCGGCACGTAGTCATAGCCGAGATCCCGGGCCACGGCCTGGAACGTTACCTTGCCCTGGCAGACGTTCAGGCCGTTGCGCAGGTGGGCGTCGTTCGACAAGGCCTCGCGCCAGCCCTTGGTGGCCAGCGCCACGGCGTGGCCGATGGTTGCGTTGTTGAGGGCAAAGGTGGAAGTGCGCGCCACCGCGCCCGGCATGTTCGCCACGCAGTAGTGGATCACGCCGTCGACCACGAAGGTCGGATCGGCATGGGTGGTCGGGTGCGAGGTCTCGAAGCAGCCGCCCTGGTCGATCGCCACGTCCACCACCACGGCCCCCTTCTTCATGCGTGAAATCATGTCGCGGGTGACCAGCTTCGGCGCCGCGGCGCCCGGCACCAGCACGCCGCCGACCACCAGGTCGGCGTCCAGCACCGCTTCCTCGATCGCATGCGCGTTGGAATACAGGGTCGCGATGCGGTTGCCGTAGACCAGGTCCAGCTGGCGCAGGCGGTCGACGTTCTTGTCCAGCACCGTCACGCGCGCACCGAGGCCAACCGCCATCTGCAGCGCATTGGTGCCGACCACGCCGGCGCCGATGATCACCACGTGCCCGGCCGCCACGCCCGGCACGCCGCCCAGCAGCAGGCCCATGCCGCCCTTGGATTTCTCGAGATGCGCGGCGCCGGCCTGGATTGCCATGCGGCCGGCGACTTCGCTCATCGGCGCCAGCAGCGGCAGGCCGCCTCCCGGGCCGGTGATGGTTTCGTAGGCGATGCAGACGGCGCCCGATTTCACCAGCGCCGCCGTCTGCTCGGGATCGGGCGCCAGGTGCAGGTAAGTGTAGAGAATTTGCCCGTCGCGCAGCATCGCGCATTCCTGCGGCTGCGGTTCCTTGACCTTGACGATCATGTCGGCGCGCCCGAAGATTTCCTGCGCCGAGCCGGCGATGGTGGCGCCGGCGGCCGTGTACTGCTCGTCCGACAGCCCGATCTGCTCGCCGGCGCCCTGCTGCACGACGACCTCGACGCCGCGCGACGTCAGCTCGCGCACCGAGGGCGGCGTCAGGCCGACGCGATATTCGTGATTCTTGATCTCCTTTGGTACGCCAACCAGCATGTCTGCCTCCGTTTTATGAGATTTTGCATTCCGGTATTGCCATTACTTCGCTCAAAACAAAACGGGGAGCTTTCGCTCCCCGTTCATCATCACACGCCCAAGGTCATCAGGCTTGCGTTGCCGCCAGCCGCCGTCGTGTTGACACAGACGGCGCGCTCGGCCACCAGGCGCCACAGCGCCACCGCTTCATGCGCCGTGGTATCGACGATGCCGACGATCGCCCCGGTGCGCGCCGCCAGTTTCGCGCGCAGCGAGCCGGCCAGGCCCGCTTCCAGCAGCGCGATCTGGAATTCGCTCGCATCGATTTCATCCTGGCCAACGAAGCGCACGCGCTCCTTCACCAGCGCCGGCAGGTCGGCCGGAATCAAGCTTGGCTCGGCCAGCACCAGCGCGCGGTTGCCGGTCGCCAGGGCAGCCGCCAGCTGGTTCAGCAGGCCGGCCGCCGTCTTCGGTGCGCACAGCACGGTGCCGCGCTTGGTGAACGCCAGCGTGTTGCGCTCGCCGGTCGGGCCCGGCAGGGCGATTTCCACATTGGTCAGCGCCGTGCGGCCATAGCCTTGCGCCAGGGTCGCGACCTCCTTCTGGCCGTTCGCGCGCAGCCAGCCGAGCAGGGCGTCCAGGCCGGCGTCGAACACGCGGCTGTGTTCCATCAGCGGCGCGGCATTGCGCTGCAGGCGCTTCAGGTACAGCGGGCCGCCGGCCTTCGGGCCGGTGCCCGACTTGCCTTCGCCGCCGAACGGCTGCACGCCCACGACCGCGCCGACGATGTTGCGGTTCACGTAGATATTGCCCACATGTGCGCGGTCGACGATGAAGTCGATGGTCTCGTCGATGCGCGAGTGCACGCCCAGGGTCAGGCCATAGCCGGTCGCGTTGATGGTGTCGATCACCTTCCCTAAGTCCGCGCGGCGGTAGCGCACGATGTGCAGCACCGGGCCGAACACCTCGTGCTTGAGTTCCGCCAGCGAGCCGATTTCGAGCACGGTCGGCGGCACGAAGGTGCCGTTGGCGGTCACGCTTTCTGGCAGCGCGAGCGCGAAATGGCTGCGCGCGGTGGCGCGCATGCGTTCGATGTGGGCCAGCAGATTGCCCTGGGCTTCGGCATCGATCACCGGGCCGATGTCGGTGGCCAGGCGGTCAGGGCTGCCCACGCGCAGTTCTCCCATCGCGCCCTTGAGCATGGTGATGGTCTTGTCGGCAATGTCTTCCTGCAGGAACAGCACGCGCAGCGCCGAGCAGCGCTGGCCGGCCGAGTCGAAGGCCGACGACAGCACGTCCTGCACCACCTGCTCCGGCAACGCCGAGGAATCGACGATCAGGGCGTTCTGGCCGCCGGTCTCCGCCACCAGCGGAATGTCGATGCCTTCCTGTTCCGCACGCTTGGCCAGGGTGCGGTTGATCAGCTGCGCCACTTCGGTGGAGCCGGTGAAGATCACGCCTTTCACACGCGCATCGGACGTGAGGGCCGCGCCCACCACCTCGCCGCGGCCCGGCAGCAGCTGCAGCGCGGCACGCGGCGTGCCCGCCTCGATGAACAGCTCCACCGCGCGGTGCGCGATCAGGGGAGTCTGCTCGGCCGGCTTGGCCAGCACCACGTTGCCGGCCACCAGGGCGGCGGCGACCTGGCCGGTGAAGATCGCGAGCGGGAAGTTCCAGGGCGAGATGCACGTCACCGGACCCAGCGCGCCCTCGGCCTTGGCCTCGCGCGCCTGCACCGCGTAGTAGCGCAGGAAGTCGACCGCTTCGCGCAGTTCGGCGATCGCATTCGGCAGCGACTTGCCGGCTTCGCGCACGGCCAGGGCCATGAGTTCGGTGGCGTTTTCTTCGAACAGGTCGGCGCTGCGTTCCAGGATGGCGGCGCGGGTGTCGACGCCGGTGGCGGCCCATTCGGCGGCGAAGGCGTTCGCTGCCGACAGGGCGGTCTCCACGTCCGTGCGGGTGGCTTCGACCACCTGGCCGACGACGTCGCTCGCCATGGCCGGATTGATCACGTCGGCGCGTTCGCTGGCCTCGATCGGGCCGGCGATCAGCGGCTGGGCGACGTGCTGGCGCTGTTGGGCCAGCCCGTTCGTGACCGTGTTCAGGATGTCTTCGTTGACCAGGTCGAAACCGGCCGAATTCTTGCGCTCGGCGCCGAACATCCGCAGCGGCAGGGCGATCGCCGGATGCGGCTCGCCCTTGGTGGCGCGCGCCTGTTCGAACGGGTCCGCCAGCAGCGAGTCGATCGCCACGCTTTCGTCGACGATCTGGTTCACGAAGGAAGAGTTGGCGCCGTTTTCCAGCAGGCGGCGCACCAGGTAGGCCAGCAGGGTCTCGTGCGAACCGACCGGCGCGTAGATGCGGCAGGCCTTGCCCAGCTTGTTGGCGCCGACGACCTGGTCGTACAGGGTTTCGCCCATGCCGTGCAGGCACTGGAATTCGTAGTTGTCGATGCCGTCCGCCTTGGCCCAGGTGTAGATCACCGACAGCGAGTGCGCGTTGTGGGTGGCGAACTGCGGGTACAGGATGTCGCTCGCTGCCAGCAGCTTGCGTGCGCAAGTGAGGTAGGACACATCGGTGTAGACCTTGCGGGTATAGACCGGATAGCCGGGCATGCCCTCGACCTGGGCGCGCTTGATCTCGGCGTCCCAGTAGGCGCCCTTCACCAGGCGCACCATGAATTTGCGGCCGCTGCGTTTCGCCAGGTCGACCAGGTAATCGATCACGAAGGGGCAGCGTTTCTGGTAGGCCTGCACCACCAGGCCGATGCCTTCGAAGCCCGCGAGTTCCGCATCAAAAGCCAGCGATTCCAGCATGTCGAGCGAGATCTCGAGGCGGTCGGCTTCCTCGGCGTCGATGTTGATGCCGATGTTGTAGCGCTTGGCCAGCAGGACCAGGCTGCGCACGCGCGGCAGCAGCTCGCTCATCACGCGGGTATATTGCGCGCGGCTGTAGCGCGGGTGCAGGGCCGACAGCTTGATCGAGATGCCCGGGCCATCCTTGATGCCGCGGCCGTTCGAGGCCTTGCCGATCGCGTGGATCGCGGTCTCGTAGGAAGCGTAGTAGTTCTTCGCATCGAGTTCGGTCAGCGCCGCCTCGCCCAGCATGTCGTAGGAGTAGCGGTAGCCGCGGGTTTCGTTGTCGCGGCTGTTCTTCAGGGCTTCGTCGATGGTCTGGCCGGTGACGAACTGGTTGCCCAGCATGCGCATCGCCATGTCGACGCCCTTGCGGATCAGCGGCTCGCCGCCTTTGGCGATGAGGCGGGTCAGCGCCGAGCCCAAGTTCTTTTCGCTATTGGTCGAGACGAGTTTACCGGTGATGAGCAGGCCCCAGGTGGCCGCGTTCACGAACAGCGACGGCGATTCGCCCAGGTGCTTCTTCCAGTCGCCACGGCTGATCTTGTCGGCAATCAGGCGGTCGGCGGTTTCGTTGTCCGGGATGCGCAGCAGCGCTTCGGCCAGGCACATCAGCGCCACGCCTTCTTCCGAGGACAGCGAGAATTCATGCATCAGCGCGTCCACGCCCGAGGCGCGGGTACGTTTTTCGCGCACGCTCGAGACCAGGCGGTGGGCCAGCATATAGGCATCGCCGTTGGCGCTGGCGCCCTGCGCCAGCAGCCACTGGACGGCATCGCGTTCGTCGCGGCGGTAGGCGGCGGTGATGGCCGCGCGCAGCGGCGTCTGCTCGCGCTTGACCTCCTGCTGGAGCGCACCGAATGGCACGAAGGTGGAGGACGAAAGGATCGTAGCCGGAGCTGCGGCAGTCTGCATGGTGTCTCTTCAGAAAAAGGAATCGGAGTTCGCCCGGCACGCCGCACACAGCAAAAAACGCCGGACCACTATGTGAGCGGCCGGCGTACTGCGGAATACCTTGGAATGATTCGATTGTAGAAGGAAATCTTCTGGATTAATTCTGTTTTTAAGACAGACTAGCAAAAGATAGTTTTTGGTGCGACAATCTGACCGAATAATGTTTACATGGCAGGAGACAGACCATGCTCGACAAGATCAGCAAGAAAATTCTGGCGGAATTGCAGAACGACGGGCGAATCAGCAACGTCGAACTGGCCGCGCGCGTCAACCTGTCTCCGGCAGCCTGCCTGGAACGCGTGCGTAAACTCCATGAGTCCGGCTACATCACCGGCTACACCGCCCAGCTCAACCCGCAGCTGCTCGACGTGTCGCTGCTCGTGTTCATCGAAGTCGTGCTCGATCGTACCACTCCCGAGGTCTTCGATGCGTTCAAACAGAGCGTCCAGATGATCCCGGAAGTGCTGGAATGCCACATGGTGGCCGGCGGCTTCGACTACCTGGTCAAGGCGCGCGTCAAGGACATGGCCGCCTACCGTGAATTCCTCGGCAAGACCCTGCTGCAGAAAGGTGTGCGCGAAACGCACACCTATGCGGTGATGGAAGAGGTCAAGAACACCACCAAGCTGCCGATCCGCTGATCGGGGTCCCCCGCCTTACACCACCTTGCGCGCGCCCGTCTTCGGCGCCGCGCTTTCCGCCATGGCTTCGAGGTTGTTGCGCAGCCAGCGGTGCGCCGGGCTGCGGCCGTCGCGCTCGTGCCAGAGCATGTCGAGGTGGACGGCCGGCAGCTGGAAGGGCAGCTCGCGCCACACCAGCAAATCGGTCATGCCGGTCGACACCATCAAGTGCTTCGGCAGCACCGTGATCAGGTCGGAGTTCGCCACCACCCGCCCTGCCGTGAAGAACTGGTTCACGGTGAGCAGGATGCGGCGTTCGCGCCCGATCTGCGCCAGCGCCTCGTCGACCAGGCCGTGGGCGCGCCCCGAGAAGCTCACCAGGAGGTGGTTCGCCTTGCAATAGGTATCGAGATCGAGCTTTTCCTTGGCCAGCGGGTGGTCCTTGCGCATCACGCAGACGTAGACGCCCGAATACAGGCGCTCGTGGCGGATCGGCGAGCCGGTTTCGTAGGAGAGCTGGGCCGCCACGCCGGGGAAGAAGCCGACCGCCAGGTCGATGTCGCCGCGCAGCAGCATCGGCCGCGGTTCGCGCGTCGTCAGGGGCACCATGCGGATGTTCACACCAGGCGCCTCGCGCTCGATCGAGCGCATCAGTGACGGCAGCCACAGGGCGGCGGTCGCGTCGGCCATCGCCATGCGGAAGGTCGCCTGGGCTTTCGAGACGTCGAAGGTTTCCGGCATCACCGCCGCTTCCAGCGCGGCCAGGGCCTGGCGCACGGCCGGCCACAGCGCTTCCGCGCGCGGCGTCGGCTTGACGCCGTAGGCGGTGCGGATCAGGAGTTCGTCCCCGAGGCTTTCGCGCAGGCGCTTGATGGCGTTCGAGACCGCCGGCTGGGTCATTGCCAGGTGGCCCGCCGCGCGGGTGAGGTTTTGCTCGGTCATGACTGCGTCGAATACGCGCAGCAGGTTCAGGTCAAGCGTCAGGAAGCTCATGGATTAGTAGTAGCAATACGGACGTTGCCATGAGTGTACCTTAACTATTCATGAAATGGATAATCGTCATCAGTGAACAAAATTAGATTTATATGTTGCGTCGCACTATAGTCTTGGCAACTCAACATCGAACCCATCATGAACACGCTTGCTCTCCTCCAGACCGCCGCTGCCGCCGTTCCCGTCGGCGATGTCCTGTGTACCGCGGCTGGACTGGCACTGGCAGGTGGTGTGGCCATGTTCTTCCGTCCGCTGCTCGTCGGTATCGGCCGCGCTGCAGTGCTGACCATCCGCCCGCGGCCTCCCAAGGTGCATCTGGGCGAACGTTTCTGATCCAGGACAACGTCCTTCTAACCGTCTTCCTCCATTGACGCGGCCTCCGATTCGGACGCCGCGTTTTTTTTCGTCCGTCTTCCTGGTCCTTCCGCTTTCGACCTGATGGCGTGTGGCGGCGTGTGACTCTCCGTCACCCGACTTTTCACGCTCATCCAATTTAACAAATATCACAAAGAGTCAACTTGGCGGGAATTTGCTATTGCAGTCATATCTGAGAATTGTATGCAGTTTGCTGCTACATATGATGAGATATAAGAATAAAGCCAGAACTTGGATGGGTAGTCGTATTCGGATGAGTGGCGTTGTGAGATGGGTTAAATCAAAGAAGATAGCGTATAGAAAACAACATATTGATGAGAAATCGTATGCGTTATACGAAGTTCACATTGTATTTAGTGAGTTCGGTAATTTAAGGTAAGTAATGAGACGATCCGAATCAGGGCCTACTTTTTCTCGCAGTTGAGCCGCTCGGACGACGCCTCGATAATGGACAGGACGGCTTCGGTGTCAGTGGGCTTGGCCAGCTCTTCGGCCTCGGGGTCGGTGCGGTCCGCGACCTGCGGCAGGTCGCGCCGCAGCTGCTCGAGCAGCTGGATGATCTTGCTGGTCTTTTCGTCCGCCAGCAGATTCACCTGCAGGTCGAGGTGGGCGTGCTGGCTGGCGAGGGTGGACATGCGATTCTGGCGAATCAGCACGGTGGTAGAGATGATGAAGGCGTTCAGGGCGATCAGGCCCTGCAGCCAGAAGAAAGGTGGTTCGTCCCACTGGCTGAAGCCGAGCTCGGGCGCCGCAAGGTTCCAGGCGATCCAGAGCACGACGAAGGCCAGGTTGCCTGCTACATAAGCTGGGCTGCCGAGGAAGACGCTGATCCGCTCGATAAAGCGTTGCGCAGGCGTCAACTCTTCTTCGTGACGGGCATAGAACTCGGACAAGGTGCCGACATGCTCGTGCACGGAAGAAGGCAGCGCTTCCTGGTGGCTGTCTTTCGCATCCATGGGGACAGCTTAGTCACGCGGATGCAGGATGGAAGTGCGGGAACGCACGCAGGCTGGCGCGCCTGCTGGGGAATAGGGGAATAAAAAAAGCCGGCTGGGCAGCCGGCTCGGGGAATCAGGCGTCCGCCCTGGCGGCGGTCAGGCGTTCGTACTTGGCCTGCAATTCCTCGCGCGATTCGCGCCAGGCCGGGTTCAGGGGAATGCACGCGACCGGGCACAGCACCGCGCAGGTCGGCTCTTCGAAGTGACCGACGCATTCGGTGCACTTGTGCGGATCGATTTCATAGATCTCGGCGCCCATCGAGATGGCGTCGTTCGGGCATTCGGGTTCGCAGACGTCGCAGTTGATGCAATCGTCGGTAATCATCAGAGCCATGCTGGTCTCGCTTCTACTGCTTTCAAGCTGCCGGGGCCGCCTTGATCGCTGCAATCTTCTTTTGCAGCCAGCGGTCGACCGAGGGGAAGACGAATTTCGACACGTCGCCGCCCAGCATCGCGATCTCGCGCACGATGGTGCCCGAGATGAACTGGTACTGGTCGGACGGAGTCAGGAACAGGGTTTCGACATCCGGGAGCAGGTAGCGGTTCATGCCCGCCATCTGGAACTCGTATTCGAAGTCGGACACCGCGCGCAGGCCGCGCACGATCACGCGCGCATCGTGCTTGCGCACGAAATCCTTCAGCAGGCCCGAGAAACTCTCGACCTGCACGTTCGGGTAATGCCCGAGCACTTCGTTGGCGATTTCCAGGCGTTCGTTGAGCGAAAAGAACGGTTTCTTGTTCTTGCTGTCGGCCACGCCTACCACCAGGCGGTCGAACAGGCCCGACGCACGGCGCACTAAGTCTTCGTGCCCGCGCGTGAGCGGATCGAACGTACCTGGATAAACGGCTACAACCATTGCGGCTCCCTTGGAGAAAATCTGCCTGTCAGAACGCGCATTATGCCTGAAAATCCGGCAGCCGCCCCAGCGTAGGGCAGCCTTTGCCCAATCCTTGTGCAGGATCGGCGTTATATGTCTCGCTTATGCCGCGCTCGCTTGCGGTTTCAACAGGTAATAGTAGACCATGCCCGCCTTATCGGCACGGACGGCGTCCCAACCGGCCAGCCAGTCGGGTAGCTCGCCCTCGAGCGGCAGCGCTTCGCCAGTCTCCGCATACACCATGCCGCCCTCTTTCAGGAGTGGCCGGCACAGCGGCAGGACCTGGCTCAGCAGGCCGAGCTGGTAAGGCGGATCGGCGAAGATCACGTCGAAACGCTGGCCGCGGGCCGCCAGGTCGCGCGCCAGGTGCAGCGCATCCGCGCGCAGGACAGTGACGTTGCTGGCTTTCAGTTTGTCGCGGTTGGCTTCCAGCTGGCGTGCCGCCGCACCATGGTTATCCACCATGGTGACGGAAGCGGCGCCGCGGCTGGCCGCCTCGAAGCCGAGGGCGCCGGAGCCGGCGAACAGGTCGAGGAAGGCCGACGCATCCCAGTCGCCCGGGAGCTGGTGGTTAATCCAGTTGAAGACGGTCTCGCGCACCCGGTCCGGCGTCGGACGCAGGCCTTCGGCGTCGAGGACCGGCAGCAGCGCGCGTTTCCAGGCGCCGCCGATGATGCGGACCTGGCGCGGGGCCAGGCGCGGAGCCCCGTGGGGCTTGGGGGAGGGCTTCTTTTGCATGGGCGGCACTATAGCATGCGCATGTGCCGCCTTTATTCGATGCTATCTATTGGCCGCCAGCGTCTGGAAGTCATTGATCCAGCCCTGCATGCGCTCCTGGGCGTGCTTCTTCTGCGCCGGCGTAGCGAGACGGATCGCGGTCAGGATGAACTTGGTGGTCTGGTCGACGCTGGTGTCATAAAAGGCCTTGCGCTCGGGCGACTCCATGCGGCCGAACAGCTCGCGCTGCATCGCCGTGATCTGCGCCGCGGCCTGTTCACGGTTCGGCTTTTCTTGCTGGAACTTGCGCAGCAGGGTGAGGATGCGACGCTGGCGCCAGATGCGCTCTTCCAGCCAGACGTCGTTGTCGAGCGGCCGCGCATTCATGGTGCGGCGCAGGACGTCTTCCTGCTCGCTGCTGAAGCGGCCGAACCACAGTTCGAGCTGCTCCATCGCCTTCTTGAAACGGGCGCGCTGGCGCTTTTCCACACTACCTTCAATAAATTTCTCGCGGTATTCCTTGTTTTTTGCATTGAACTTGCGCTCGATATCGGCGATCTGATCCGGTTTGATGGACAGTGCCAGCGTGGTCATCTCCGGCACCGCGCGGCTGGCCAGGCGCTCGCCGCGGACGCGGATCTCTTTATAGATATTGATCAGGTCAGCCTGGGTGGGATTGCCGGCCAGTTCGCGCTGCATGGTGCCGAGCAGGGCGGCGTAATCGCGCAGCTGGGTCTGGCGATGCCATTGGAACAATTTATCGATGTCACGCTTGGCGATGTCGGCCTGCTCGCCTTCCAGATCCGCATAGGAATCCAACCACCAATACAGTAAGGTATCGCCTTGGTTATACGTAAATTTCACTGAGCTACAAGCCGTCAGCAGAGTGAATAGTGCAACTATCCATAGCGCAACAGTGCGCCGAATCAAGGTATCTGGCGTGTTAAACTTTTTCATATTTTCAACTTTTTGAGACCGCATATGAACGTTGTGATCCTCGCCGCCGGCATGGGAAAGCGCATGCAATCCGCCTTGCCGAAAGTCCTGCATCCATTGGCGGGGAAGCCGCTGTTGCAGCACGTAATCGATACCGCGCGCAGCTTGTCTTTAAATAAATTATGCGTGATTTACGGTCACGGGGGCGCAGCGGTGCCGGAGATGGTCGCCAGGCTGGCCGAGCAGACCGGGACGCCCATCGACACCGCGAAGCAGGAGCCGCAGCTGGGCACCGGCCACGCCGTGATGCAGGCGGTGCCGCAGCTCGACGAGAGCGTGCCGACCCTGGTGCTGTACGGCGACGTGCCCCTGACCACCGCCGCCTCCCTCGGCCGCCTTGTCGAGGCTGCCGGCAAGGACAAGCTGGCGATCCTGACGGTCGAGCAGGCCAATCCCTTCGGCCTGGGCCGCATCGTGCGGGAAAACGGCAATATCGTGCGCATCGTCGAGGAAAAGGATGCCAACGAGGCCGAACGTGCGATCCGTGAGATCAATAGCGGCATCATGTGCATCCCGACGCCGCACCTGAAGAAATGGCTGGCGGCACTGTCGAACAACAATGCCCAGGGCGAGTACTACCTGACCGACATCGTGGCGCAAGCCGTGGCGGATGGCGTGCCGGTAGTGTCGGCGTCTCCGTCGGCGGAATGGGAAGTGGCCGGCGTCAACAGCAAGGTGCAGTTGGCCGAGCTCGAGCGCCGCCATCAATTGAATATTGCTACTGCCCTGCTGGAAAAAGGCGTGACTTTGATGGATCCTGCTCGCATCGACGTGCGCGGAGAATTGATCTGCGGGCGAGACGTGACGATCGACGTCGGCTGCGTGTTCGAAGGCCGGGTCGAGCTGGCGGACGGCGTGACGGTCGGGGCGCACAGTGTGCTGGTGAATGCCAGGGTCGGCGGCGGCGTCCAGATCAAGCCCTTCTGTCACATCGAAGACGCAGTGGTGGGCGACAAGTCGCAGATCGGACCGTACGCGCGCCTGCGCCCGGGCACCGAGCTGGGCGAGGACGTCCATGTGGGTAACTTCGTCGAGATCAAGAACAGCCAGGTCGCCGCGCACAGCAAGGCCAACCACCTGGCCTACGTCGGCGACGCCACGGTCGGCTCGCGCGTGAACATCGGCGCCGGCGTGATCACCTGCAATTACGACGGCGCGAATAAATTCCGCACCGTGATCGAGGACGAGGCCTTCATCGGCAGCGACAGCCAGCTGGTGGCGCCGGTGACCGTGGGTAAAGGTGCAACGCTGGGTGCGGGCACTACGCTGACCAAGAACGCGCCGGCCGGCAAGCTCACCATCTCGCGTCCCAAGCAATTGACCATCGAAGGCTGGAGCCGCCCGGTGAAGGTGAAGAAGTAATCCACCGGATGCCAACAGCTTGGTAACAGCTTAAGAACAGGAAAAACACAGGGTAATCACATGCTTATCCTGTGCTTGTCCGGATGGTCTTCCACAAAGTTATCCACACGTTCGGCAAGCGTTCACAGGGCGATGCGCGTATCGAATTTGCTGCGGTGGGTCGAAAAATAGGCTTTCACGTTGCGCACGTTCGCATGCGCCGTGAACAGGCGGTGGGCGAGTTCGTGATAGGCCGGCATGTCCGCCACCTGCACCACCAGCACGAAATCCGGGCCCGGCGCCACCCGGTAGCACTGCAGCACGGCGCCCTCGCCCGCCGCCAGGGTTTCGAACTCGGCCATGCGCTCGGCCGCCTGCACGTCCAGCGTGATCTCGACGATGGCCGTCAGCCGCGCGTCGATCTTCTCCGGCGCGACGATTGCCACCTGGCGCTCGATGACGCCGCCGTCCGTCAGCTGTTTCACCCGGCGCAAACAGGTGGGCGGTGACACGTGTACGAGTTCAGCCAATTCGGCGTTCGTATGCGATGCATCAGTCTGCAGCGCGTTCAGGATGCGACGATCCAGATCGTCGATGGGGTAACGTTCTGACATGATGAAATAAATTAAAAACAATTTGACGTATTTGAAATTATATTTCATCGTGCTTTGAAGATGAAATATTATTTCAAAATTACTAGGAAACTGAAAGCTTATTTCATCCTAGTTGCTCTACGATAGTTTGTATTGCTAACCATTAAAGAGGTCTACCATGTGCGGTATCGTCGGAGCAGTCGCCAAGCGCGTCATCACGCCTGTCCTGATCGAGGGCTTGAAACGTCTCGAATACCGGGGCTATGACTCCTGCGGCGTCGCGGTCCACCTCGATGGCAAGCTGACCCGTTCGCGCAGCACCTCGCGCGTCGCCGAACTCGAATCGCAGGTGCGCGAAGCCCATCTGGATGGCTTCACCGGCATCGCCCACACCCGCTGGGCCACCCACGGCGCCCCGGCTTCGCACAATGCACACCCGCACTTTTCGCCGAACGAAGACAATGCCCGCATCGCACTTGTCCACAACGGCATCATCGAAAACCACGACGAGCTGCGCGCCGAACTGAAGGGCCTCGGCTACGAATTCACCAGCCAGACCGACACCGAAGTCATCGCCCACCTGGTCGACCACATGTACAACGGTGACCTGTTCGACACCGTCCAGCAAGCCGTCAAGCGCCTGCACGGCGCCTACGCGATCGCCGTCTTCGCCCGCGAGGAACCGCACCGCGTCGTCGCCGCACGCCAGGGCTCGCCGCTGATCGTCGGCGTCGGCGAAAACGAAAACTTCGTGGCCTCGGACGCGATGGCGCTGGCCGGCACCACCAACCAGATCATTTACCTGGAAGAAGGCGACGTGGTCGACCTGCAGCTGGCGCGCTACTGGATCGTCGATGTTGACGGCCGTCCGGTCGAGCGTGAAGTGAAGACGGTGCACGCCCACACCGGCGCGGCCGAGCTCGGTCCATACCGTCACTACATGCAGAAAGAGATCTTCGAGCAGCCGCGCGTGATCGGCGATACTCTCGAGGGCGTGACCGGCATCATGCCGGAACTGTTCGGCGACGGCGCCTACGGCGTGTTCAAGGAAATCGACCGCGTGCTGATCCTGGCCTGCGGCACCAGCTACTACGCCGGCCTGACCGCGAAGTACTGGATCGAATGCATCGCCAAGGTCCCGGTCAACGTCGAGATCGCCAGCGAATACCGCTACCGCGACAGCGTGCCGCACCCGCAGACCCTGGTCGTGACGATCTCGCAATCCGGCGAAACCGCCGACACCCTGGCCGCCCTGAAACATGCGCGTAGCCTGGGCATGCCGCATACGCTCACCATCTGCAACGTCTCGACCAGCGCCATGGTGCGCGAGTGCAAGCTCGCCTACATCACCCGCGCCGGCGTCGAAGTCGGCGTGGCCTCGACCAAGGCGTTCACGACCCAGCTGGCCGCGCTGTTCCTGCTAACCCTGACCCTGGCGCAAGTGAACGGCCGCCTGACCGAGGAAGAGGAAGCCGAGCACCTCAAGATGATGCGTCACCTGCCGGTGGCCCTCTCCTCGGTGCTGGCGCTGGAACCGCAGATCATCGCTTGGGCGGAAGAGTTCGCACGCAAGGAAAACGCCCTGTTCCTCGGCCGCGGCATGCACTACCCGATCGCCCTCGAAGGCGCGCTGAAGCTCAAGGAAATTTCGTACATCCACGCCGAAGCCTATCCGGCGGGTGAGCTGAAGCACGGTCCGCTGGCGCTGGTGACCGAAGAGATGCCGGTCGTCACGATCGCGCCGAACGATGCGCTGCTGGAAAAGCTGAAGTCGAACATGCAGGAAGTCCGTGCCCGCGGCGGCCAGCTCTACGTCTTCGCCGACGTCGATTCGCGCATCACCTCGGGCGACGGCCTGCACGTGATCCGCTTGCCGGAACACTATGGCGAGCTGTCGCCGATCCTGCACGTGGCGGCGCTGCAGCTGCTGGCTTACCACACGGCGCTGGCCCGTGGGACCGATGTGGACAAGCCGCGCAACCTGGCGAAATCGGTGACGGTGGAATGAGGAGCGCACGGCCCGGGTTGTTTGTTGTCGCGAACTAATAAAGTTTGATATTAGCCTCGGTGACAGGTGCTGAGGCTCTTTTTTGCAAGCCACTGTGAGCGCGACTTTGTCGATGGTCGAAGCTGTAAATTAAGAACGCGAATAAAACCTGTTGTTCGTCTGAGAAAACAGCACCGTACACTGGGGCATACTGACTGTCCGCTTTCCGGCCCTAATGGACTATGAACAGCGGACTTCTGAACTGTGGCTGGTGTTGTCAGTAGCTGATGTGATGAGCCGCCTCTGCTTTTCTCGACGGTGTTTGACACGCTACCAGTTTGCAAATGTGGTGGGCGTTCTCATTTCTTGACCGCGTTGTAGGCGTGTATGTAGAGGTGGAAGACCTTCACTAGCGTCTCGTTGTGGACGGTTTTCACGAATTCCAGCACGTCCAGTTCATCCAATACACACTTTGTCTTCTTCCCATTCGGGTACATGAAGTACTCGACGTTTCGCATGAGTAGATGGTAGCGGTCGTTCACGAAATCCGCATGTTTCAGGACGCGAGGGAAGTACTTGTGTTTCGCTTGGTTCACTAGACCAGCCAGGATCTTGAAGTTCGTGTCTTCCATGAATGCATCCAGCTCAGCATGTAGTTCGTGCGCTTGGGGGAACTTGTTCCGAGCTTTGTGTAACAGCTTTTGGTTCCATTTCAGTTAGTCGTCATCCGGGTCATCTGTTAGGCCGCCCATCATTATGTGAAGGGCAAATGGGAATGCGTCACAAGCTGCATCAATGTGCTGCAGGAACGCGAGAATTGCCGACTCGATGCGAATGCGTGTTTGGTGGTCAAGCATAAGGGCGACCTCCTCGAGTTTTCTTCGAGTCGTGTTGCGCTTGATCTGCCGATAATACTCATGTGAGTACTCTTGGCGCATCGCAAGCCAGTGAATCGCCTCTTTCAGGTGGTGCGTGAAACTCGCCGGCTACTGGTTGGCCTGATCGGACACCGGCTCCACGCTGCTTCGGACGAGCTCTACGCTGCGAGGAATAAACCTTATGCCTTCCAGCTTGCTACTCTGAAAAGCCCAAAAACTTCATAGTTCGTCCTGTCGCAACACTTCAACGACAGCAACCACAAAGGACGAATCATGAAAACCTTCACCATCCCGACCGCCTCCACTGTCTCCCCTGCCAACCAGGCTATCTTCGAAAAACTTCAAAAGGGCTTGGGCATGGTGCCCAACCTGTACGCCACTTTGGCGCACTCCGAGCACGCGCTCGGTAACTACCTGACCCTACAGAACGGCAAGAGCTCGCTGAACGCAAAAGAGCGCGAGGTCATCAACCTGGTGGTCAGCCAGGTTAACGAATGCGCATACTGCCTCGCTGCCCACACCGCACTGGGCGGTATGGTTGGCTTCACCCCAGACCAGATCATCGCGATTCGCAAGGGCGGCGCGCCCTTCGATGCCAAGCTCGACGCCCTCGCCCGTCTGGTCAAGAGCGCCACTGAAGGTCGCGGCCACGCCGAACCGGCCCTCGTCGATGCGTTCTTGGCTGCAGGTTATACGGAAGGCCAGCTGGTCGATACGGTGATGGTCATCGGTGACAAGATCATCACGAACTACCTGCATGCCCTGACCCAGGTCCCGGTCGACTTCCCTGCCGCGCCGGCCCTGTAAGGCATAGCTACGATCCGTCTGCGCACGACGGGCGGATCGACCATGACATCCAAACCAGACATCGAGAGGGCACACCCATGAACACCTTGCGAACCCTGAGCGCCGCCCTTGCCGTTGCCAGCATGACCAGCCTGGCCCACGCCGCCGATCCGGCCTACTTCACCCAGACCGAAAACATGCGCATGACTCGCGACGCCAACGGCGTACTGCTGGTCGAGATGAATACGAACGGCGGCCCGTTCAAATTCAGTGCCAAGGCACACGAAGCATTCGTCGACGCCTTCTATCACATCAGCCGCGACCGCGATAACAAGATCGTGATCCTGACTGGCAAAGGTGGGCAATGGATGGGCGATATCGACTTCGCCTCCTTCGGCGACGTAAGCGACCCTGACGTGTGGTCCAAGGTGCATGACGAAGGCACCCAAATCGTCGAGAACATCGCCAATATCCGCGTGCCGATGATCTGTGCGGTCGAGGGCAAGGCCTGGGTGCACACCGAATACTGCGCACTGGCTAACGTAATCGTGGCCGGCGCAGGCGCCAGCTTCAACGATGCGCCGCACTTCGCTGGTGGCATCGTGCCAGGAGATGGCATCTTCACGACTTGGTCCTATTGCATGGGACCGACCCGCGCTGAAGCCCTGCTGTTCGACCCGAAGCCGTTCACGGCGGCGCAGGCCAAGGGATATGGCTTGGTGTCAGAAGTCGTGCCCGATGGCCAGGCCATTGCCAAAGCCCGGGAAATCGCTGCCCGCTACCTGACCAAGCCGGAAGTCACCCGTCGCAATACACGCACTTACTTCGTCCAGCCGATCAAGCTCGCCCTGGTCCAGCAGACCGGTTATGGGCTGAGCCTCGAAGGCGCGAGCGCAGCTGACCTGGTCAAGTCGATGAAAGCCGCCAAACAGTAAGCAATAGACCGGCACGCCGGCCTCATCTTCCTCGAAAGGAAACGCCATGTACCAGCTTCACGCCTTCGCTACGCCCAACAGCATCAAGCCCATCATCGCCTTGGAAGAGCTGGGTCTTGACTACGAGCTTCACACGGTGAACGTGCGCAAGGGCGAACAACAATCGTCGCAGTTTGTCGAGCTCAATCCAAATGCCAAGGTGCCTGTGCTGACGGTAGGCGATGCCGTCCACACGATGTCGCTGACGGAATCAGCCGCCATTCTGGTTTATCTGGCGGAACGGCATGGCGCCCTGCTGCCGGCCTCTGGCGTAGCCCGCGCCCGTGTTTTCGAGCAACTGTTCTTCCACGCGTCCGCCATCAGTCCCGCGTTCGGACAGGCTGGTTATTTCCAGAAGCTTGCTCCCGAAGTCCTGCCGCACGCCATCCAGCGTTTCCATGGCGAAGCCCTGCGTACCCTGGCGCTGCTCGACGGCACGCTGGCCAAGCGCCAATTCGTTGCCGGTGATGCCTATTCGATCGCCGACATCGCCCACTTCGGCTGGATCTGGCGGCGTGCCTTCGCGGGCGTCGATCTCGACGGTAGCCCGAACGTGGCGCGCTGGTTCGAGGCCATGTCGCAGCGCCCGGCGGCGCAGCGCGCCATCGCACGCGTCGAAGCCCTGGTGCCTGCCACCTGAAAACGCGCAGCGTCGAATGCACTTACGCACGCACGAATACGTCATCAACTCATTTCAAGGAGGACACCATGGACATTGATACCCAATCCCGCCGCTCCGCCATCCGTACCATCGCCGCAGATGGCGTTGATGTGTTTTATCGTGAAGCCGGCCCTGCCGACGCACCGGTCCTGCTGCTACTGCATG
This sequence comes from Massilia phyllostachyos, assembly GCF_021044825.1. Lineage (GTDB taxonomy): Bacteria > Pseudomonadota > Gammaproteobacteria > Burkholderiales > Burkholderiaceae_D > Telluria > Telluria phyllostachyos. The sequence continues at coordinate 102,372 of NZ_JAJNOC010000005.1, forward strand.
GCTTTCCCTCATCGTCGCACATGTTCCGCGACCTGATGCCGCTGCTGGCGGAGCGCTATCGCGTGATCGCACCAGACCTGCCGGGCTTCGGTTTCACCGTGGTACCGCCGGAACGCGACTACGTGTACACCTTCGACAATCTGGCCAGGACCATGGAGGCATTCGTCGATGCCCTCGGCCTGCAAAAATACGCCTTGTATGTGTTCGACTACGGCGCACCGACCGGCTTGCGTCTTGCCGCAGCCCATCCTGAGCGCGTGACGGCACTGGTTACACAGAACGGCAATGCCTACCTGGAGGGCCTGGGCGACGCCTGGGCGCCGATCAAAAGGTACTGGAACGATGCCAGCCTCGAGAACCGCAATGCCCTGCGCGAAGCGCTGACGCTGGAAGGAACGAAATGGCAGTACGTGCACGGCGTCGCCGATCCCGCCAGCGTGGCGCCGGAGGCGTATTACCTCGACGCGGCACTGATGCAACGCCCCGGCAACGAGGACATCCAGCTCGACCTGTTCCTCGACTACGCCAACAACCTGGCGCTGTATCCGGTATTCCAGCAATTCTTCCGTTCGACGCAGCTGCCCACCCTTGTCATCTGGGGCAAGAACGACCCCTTTTTCATTCCCCCGGGCGCAGAAGCATTCCGGCGCGACAACTCGAACGTCGAGGTCCAGTTGCTCGACACCGGCCACTTCGCCCTCGAAACCCATGTCGACGTGATCGCCGCCGCGATTGATCGCCTGCTCGCGCGCGCCGTGCGCTAAGCCGTTGACCATTCCCTGCCGGCATACAAGCTATGCCGGCCAGCCTGCTACCGCCGGCCTACTTGGACCGGCACTATGCGTCTTATCGAAACACCTCACAACCACAGACAGGAGTACATATCATGACGCTGCAAGCCAAACTCGACGCATTCAAAGCCGACTTCAAAGGCGGCAAGGCCCCTTACTTCGCCCCACCGGAAATCCACCCGATCATGGAACGCGCTACTGCGGAACTGGTTGCCTCCGGCCAGGCCGGCCGCGCGCTCAAGGCGGGCGACCGCGCGCCGGTCTTCACCCTGAACGACCCCGAAGGCAAGCCGGTGTCCTCGACCGAGCTGCTGGCCAAGGGCCCGCTCGTCATCAGCTTCTACCGCGGCGTCTGGTGCCCGTACTGCAACTTCGAGCTGCAGGCCCTGCAGGAAACCCTGTCGCAGTTCCAGTCTCTTGGCGCCAACCTGGTCGCGATTTCGCCGCAGACCGCCGCCAACAGCCGCAAGTCGCAGCGCCAGAACAAGCTGGACTTCCCGATCCTGAGCGACACCCACAACGATGTCGCGGCCGCCTTTGGCCTGCGCTTCGCGCTGCCGGACTACCTGATCGAGCTGTACAAGAACCTGAAGAACGACCTGCCGGCCTTCAACGACGACCCTGCCTGGACCCTGCCGATGCCGGCACGCTACGTCATCGGCCAGGACGGCGTCATCGCCTACGCTGAGGTCAATCCCGACTACACCCGCCGCCCGGAACCGGACAGCATGCTGCCGGTCCTGCAGAACCTGCTGGCGACCGCCTGATCCATCCACGAACCCTGCGCGGCCGCTTCGATGCCGACCGCCTTTCAGGAGACTCACATGAGCAAACGAACCTTCCTCGTCACAGGTGCTAGCCAGGGCATCGGCCTTGCAGTCTCGGGGCGCTTGGCCCGCGCAGGACATCACGTCGTCGGCCTCGCGCGCCATACGGATCGGCCAGACTTTCCCGGCACGCTGGTAGCCATTGATCTGGCGGATCGCGCAGCCACCGCCGCCACGCTGGAGCGACTCGCTTCACAGTACCGTTTCGACGGCGTAGTGAATAATGTTGGATTGGTCCGGCCCCAAGGGCTCGGTAACATTAGCCTGGACGACATGGATGCCGTTCTCGACCTGAATGTGCGTCCGGCGGTGCAAACAGCACAGGCCATCCTGCCGCACATGAGATCGCAAGGCTGGGGACGTATCGTTAATATCGCCAGCCTGACTGTCCTTGGCACGCCCGAGCGTACAGCCTATGCCGGCGCAAAAGCGGCCCTCATCACCTTCGCGCGGACCTGGGCGCTGGAACTCGCGACGACAGGTATCACCGTTAACGCGGTCGCGCCCGGTCCCACCGAAACCGAGCTGTTCCGCAGGAACAATCCAGAGGGCAGTGAGGGTGAGCGTCGCTACCTAAATGCGGTGCCGATGGGACGCTTTGGTCAACCGGACGAGATCGCCGCGGTCGTGGCCTTCCTTCTGAGTGAAGACGCGGGTTTCGTAACTGGCCAGACGCTCTTCGTCGATGGTGGCGCGTCGGTAGGCAAGGCAATGATCTGATTTTCTCTGACCATGAAAACTATTTAATCGACAACGCCGGTAAATGGCCTGGACGTGTTCTACCGCGAGGCAGGTCCGGAGGATGGTCCGGTGATACTGTTACTCCATGGTTTTCCGTCGTCGTCGCGCATGTACGAGCCCTTTCTCCAACGGCTGTCCGACAAGTACCGGCTCATCGCGCCCGACCCTTCCGGATTCGGCCCCTCCAGCGCGCCCGATCCGGTTCAGTTTCACTATACCTTCGAGCACTTGGCCGATGTAATCAAGGGCTTCGTCCGCCAGTTGAACCGGCGCCGCTATGTCCTGTTCATACAGGATTACGGCGGGCCGGTCGGTATGCGGCTTGCGCAGGCAATGCCGGAACCAATTGCGGGGCTGGTGATGCAGAATGCGGTCGCGCATGAAGAAGGGCTGGGGCCGCTTTGGGAAACCCGGCGAGCTTTCTGGCGCGACCGGGCGGCCCACGAGAGCGCATTACGCGCCAACTTCTTTTCGCCTGAGGCGACGCGGCTGCGCCATGTCGGCAAGAGCCCGCATCCCGAATACTATGACCCTGACCTTTGGACCGATGAGCTGGCGTTTTTAGCTCGACCTGTCCAGTACGAGTCCCAAACCGAGCTGTTCTACGATTACCAATCGAACGTCGCCTCCTATCCGACTTGGCAGTCCTGGCTGCGTGAGCACACACCGCGGACCCTGGTCGTCTGAGGGCGCCATGACCCCTCGTTCGAGGTGGCCGCGGCGCATGTATGTGCCCGAGACGTTCCGGATGCAGGGGTGCATTTACTGGACGCCGGCCATTTTGCCCTGAATGAATCCGCTGACGAAATTGCCCAATTGAACCGTTCATTCATGGAGCGGCTCTACTGAGCGTCTGCCCGTGTAAACAACAGAGGAACGACAAGATGCCAACCTGGTTCGGCTGGACGACAAAGGCTTCGTGTTGGCCGGTCGCGACGCGGACGCCGCTTCGCCCTATGCGACTTCCTGCCCCGGCGTGTTCGCCGCCGGCGACGGGCTCGATTGTGGTACAGCCGCGCAGGCAGGTCCGGATTTGATCAAATCTCCCGGAATGTCGTTCCCTTCGGTGCGCATCCGTGTTAGCGGAGCCAGAACCACACGATGTGAAAGCTGGAAATGGTTCATCGAAAAACTCGAGAATAATTTGGATACCATGACAATGCTCTTTCGAGAATGAAAATGTTGATGTTGGCCGCCGTCGCCTCTAAGATGAAATGTCTAGTGGGACCAAATTCTCGTGCAGATGGCCAGACCTTTGTCTGTTGAATTCCGCCTGGAAAGCGAAACCATGTCGTCGGTGATGTGGCCAAGATATCGCGTGATACCGTACCCGGGCTTTACCTTCGGGTTCGCCTCCTGGATGTAGGCTACGTCGTGTCATGACCCGGTGTTCATGCAGTTTGAACGGTGGCGAAAAAGACAGCACAAGCGGTCGCGGCTACGCTCACAACTGCGTATGCGATGACAGCATGCGCTTGTCTTTGCCCGATAGCGTTCACAGGAGTAGAGGTGAATGTCGTTGGGCTAATCACGGTTCCAAGAAGACGCATGCTGTTACCGGTCGAATTTGATTGTTGAAGAAAGACGGGCCCAGGGCCCACCGTGTTGCGTTCAGTTTTGAGTGGGATTGGTCCACTCGTTACCGGCCATGAACTTGTCCAGCTGGGTGTCCACCAAGTGGTTTGTGTAGTTGCTCATCACCTTGGTGGCCACGCCCAGCACTACCTCTAGTACATTGCGGCGAGTGTAGCCAGCCACCAGGAAGACCTCGACATCGGCTTCTGGTACGAAGCCGCGCTCGCGTACGACCAAGGTAGTGAAGCGGTGGAGGGCTTCCAGCTTGGCATCCGGCAGCGGGGTACCCTCACGCAGAGCGGCGATTACCCCAGCATCCATCTTGATCATCTTGGCCAGCGTAGTGTGGCCTGCCATGCAGTAGTGGCAGTTGTGCTCGAAGTTCGCGGTCAGGTAGACGACTTGCTGCTCGTGAGGCGTAAGGCTGCTCTTGGCGAAAAAATCCCACAACGCTGTATAGCCAGCAAGGAGTTCAGGCGATTCGGCCATGTTCGCTTGCAAGTTCGGCACAAAGCCAAAGGCCTTCTTGACCTCACCGAGGATCGGCTTCGAGGCCTCGGGTGCGTTGTCTTGAGTGTAGACGGTGAATTTGCTCATGATCATTCTCCTATTGGTTCGGTGGTTGTTTCGTTTTGGTAGGTGAATCATCGTCGACCACGGACTGCCGGAGTAGACAGCAGGCGCGCATATAATTCATTCCTACGCGGAATACTCCACTGCGTAGCAAGCGATGATGAAAGGAATAGAATGGATCGGCTTACTTTGATGGAGACCTTCGTATGCACTGTCGAGACTGGATCGTTTTCAGCTGCAGCACGTCGTCTCAACGTCGGTCAGCCGGCCGTCTCTAAAGCAATTGCGCAGCTGGAGGAGCGGCTGCTAACTCGTCTGCTGCTGCGCTCCACCCGCGGCCTTACCACAACTGAAGCCGGGCTTGCCTATTACGAGTCTGCTAAACGTGCGATTGCCATGGTGGACGAGGCAGATGGCGCGGCCCGTGGCGTTAGCGCCGACTTAGTAGGCAAGTTGCGAGTATGCGCTGCAGTGACTTTCGCGCGTCTGCACCTTATCCCCCATATCAAGCGGTTCATGGACCGCCATCCGGCGCTGGAAGTCGAAGTCATGCTGGATGACCGTCAGATCGACCTTCTCGAGAACGGTGTTGATGTTGCGCTGCGAATGGGTAACTTAGGCGATTCTTCAATGACAGCGCGCCGAATCACGACAGGGCGCCGCATGGTTGTAGCCACCCCGGGCTATCTTGCTGAACGCGGCGTGCCACAAATTCCGGCTGACTTGGCGCAGCACGAAGCGGTGGTCTACCTGCAGGATTCCGGTGGCGCGACGACATGGTCGTTCGGACGTGATAACGCCGAGGTTTCGGTAACCGTGAATGGAAGTCTGAGTGTAAACGCTGCGGAAGGCGTACGCGCGGCTGTTTGCGCTGGTGTCGGGATAGCGATCGCGTCAGAGTGGATGTTTGCGCCTGAACTAGCAAACGGTGAGGTAGAGCAACTGCTTCCCGAATGGTCATTGCCGACGATTGATTTATGGGCAGTCTATCCGTCTGGGCGTTTAGCAAGCGCTAAAGCGCGTGCGTTCACAGCTTTTGTGCGAGAAATCATAATTGGGGAGGCCACCACCGAAGAGAGACTGCAAGAAGGGGTTAGCGGTGACGAGCGGACAGCTAGCTCAGAAGTTACTCTGAGGCGTTGAGGTTGTGTCAAACTTTGTTAGTGCAAGAATTTTCCAACCAGTTGTCAAACCAGCTCTTGCGAACGCGCGCAAGAAGGCGCGCCACAGGTGTTCCTCGTCGCCGGAGCCGGTCATCTGGGCAAGGCGGCCGATCGAGGAATGCCCCTGGTCGATCAGTTCCTGCGCCGCTTGAACCCGTAGTTTTTCGATGGCCTTGGCCGGCGAAGCTGGCGCGCGACATCGCCGCCGCCTGCGCCAGTTCGGCCAGACGCCAGGCGCGGCCCGGCGCGCCGTGCATCAGCCGCAGCGTCGGGGCCAGGCGCGCATTATTGGCGGCGCGCAGCAGGCCATGCCCCAGCGTGTCGCGGTCCGCAAGCCAGGCGCGCAGGATGCCGATAAACATCAGGTGAGTGAGCTGGACGCCTGCCTGCTCCCAGCCGGGCAGCGCCGCATCGCGTTCCTGCACCAGGCGCTCAAGCACCAGGTCAACCGCCACCAGCTTGAGCTCCCGGCCCGGGTGCGGCAAAGCCCGGCGCGGCGGTGTCGAGGATCCACAGCCGGCCGCGGCCGTCGGCGACCACGCTCTGCACGCTGATCAGGCCCTTGGCCGGGTCGGCGTTTTCCTGGTTGAAGGCGGCGCTCGGGTAGGCAACGGTCTTGCCGTCGCGGACTTCGGCCACGGTGTAGTCGACCTGGTCGCCCCATTTCGGGAAATTAATGAAGATGCGGCCGGTTTCGGTCACGGTGACGCCGGTGGGCATGGCGCCGTGGAATGCGGCGACGCGCTCGATCTTGCCGACGGTGGCCGTGGCCGCCTGTGCAGCGCTGGCGAGCAGGGTGCCGGCCACCATGGCGGAAATCATCAATCGTTTCATGTCATGCGCTTTCAAGATGTAAGAGCATCCATGATAGGCAAGATGTGATGTGGGAAAAGCAGGAGCCGCGCAGTAGCACTTTCACTCCCATAGTGAAAATGCTGTGGCCCCTTGGGAAGCTAACCGGCATCCAGCCATGCGGGCTTATCGGCTTCTCCGCCACGCTCCTGTCATTGACCTTAAAGGCTACCACTCGGAAACTTTTTAGCGATTCATCGATTTCCTCGGGACGAGCGCACTGCCTTCTTTTTTCCTGCTGGCTGGTCGAAAAAGGGCTTATTTCCGGCAAGTTTTGGTCGATGAGAATTATTACAAAAGGCAACTAAATTGCGTAAGTGAAGGCATCTTGGGTCTATCTTTTCTCAACTTCTTGCTGTGCTCAGTTGGGAATTCGATTGACTTCGCTATCGAACAAACTTATCGTCATTTCATCGTTGAGCAGGCCGAACGCTTGCCTCACTTGCTTTTTCTCGCGTGGGTAGCGACAGGCACCTGCCTGGCATGACGCTCTGTACGTCTTGCCCGTCTTCCCATGCAGACTAACCAACGCGCCACCGCTCTTTCAGGAGCGGAAGCGGCCGCTGACGCCTGCCGCGTCGTGCCCGGGGCTGTCTATTGGAGGACGCATGAATGTGTTAATGGTTGGCGCAGGCAATGCCGGATGTGCGCTCGGCGCGATCCTGGCCCAGGACGGGCACCGGGTCGTGCTGTTCAAGACTTCCCGTTCGCTGCACGACGAGAATTTCGACCACGTCCGCGAAACGCGCACCATCAGGATCGTCAGCAACCCCAAGGGCGGCGAAACCAGCACCGCCACGCTGGCGCTGGCCACCCGCGACGTCGAGGAAGCCTTCGCCGTCACGCCCGATGCGATCTTCATCACCACCCAGACCCAGTGCCATGCCGAGATCGCGGCCCTGATCGGTCCTTACCTGAAGGCGCACCAGCTGGTGCTGATGGCGCCCGGCTACATGGGCTCCTGCTATTTCCTGCCCTACCAGGAAAAGGAGGCCTTCCTGCTGGCCGAAGGCGAAAGCCTGCCCTACGACGCGCGCATCACCGAGCCCGGCGTCGTCAACGTCCTGTTCAAGAATACCCGCAACGCCCTGGCCTTCCTGCCGCGCGAGCGCGCCGTCGAGGGGCTGGAGCGCGCCGCACGCCTGTTCCCGACCTATGTTGCGATCCGCAGCAACGTGCTCGAGTCGGCGATGCACAATCCGAACCTGATCGTGCACACGGTCGGCTCGCTTCTGTCGGCCAGCCGTATCGAGTATGCGCAGGGCGAATTCTGGATGTACCGTGAAGCATTCACGCCTTGCGTGCTGAACCTGTTGCACAAGCTCGATGCGGAAAAGAACGCCGTCATCGCGGCCACCGGCGGCAAGCCTTCGCCCTATTTTGACGAGTGCAAGTTCCGCAACGAAGAAGACCTGTCGCAGGAATCGATCTCCGTGTTCCGCCGCTATGCCCAGGAAGGCGGGCCCAAGGGTCCGGCGACCTTGCAGACCCGTTTCATCACCGAAGACGTGCCGATGGGCCTGGCGTTATTGTCCTCGGTCGGCCGCCTGATGTCGGTGCCGACGCCGACGGCGGACGCCCTGATCTGCATCGCCAGCGCCTTGCTGGACCGCGATTTTGCCAAGGAAGCCCGTACGCTGGATGCGCTGGGACTGGGAGGCGTGGGTCCGGATGAATTCAAACGCATTCTGAACGGGTGACGATGTGAGCCTGCACGATCTCCTCGCCAAACCCTATTACACCTGGCGCCGCTACCTTCCGAGCCGGGTGCTGTACCACCCCGATTTCTTCCGCGTCTGCGAGCTGCTGAAGCAGGACAAGGCCGCCATCGCCGCACATGCGAACGAACGCCTGCGCCACATTCTCGTGCATGCGCTCGAGCACGTGCCCTTCTACCAGCGCAGCGTCAAGCTCAGCATGGCCGAGGCTGCGAACGAGCCCCTGCACGAGGTCCTCGCCGCCTTCCCCTATCTGTCCAAGGAAGAAGTCATGTCGCAGCAGCGCGACTTCCTCGATCGCCGCCTCGACCCCGATAAATTGATGTACGCGACCAGCGGCGGCTCTTCCGGCCAGGGCATCGGCCTGTGGCGCACCAAGCGCCTGGCCGATATCGAAAAAGCCTTTTTTACCCACGAATGGGGCAAGCTCGGCTTTTCGTTCGATAAATCGCGCATCCTGCGCATCGGCGCCGACGCACGCCGCCTGGCGCACGAGGAACCGGCGCGCGAGGTCGGCAACCGCTTGATGCTGTCTCCGTATCACGTGCACGAGCAGCACAAGGCCGCCATCGTCGAAGCGATCAACCGCTTCCGTCCCGACTACGTGCACGCCTACCCGAGTTCCGCGACGGCGCTGTCCGAGCTCCTGCAGGCTGGCGAGCTCGACGTGCAGGTGAAGGCGGTGCTGCTGGCCTCCGAGCCGGCGACACCCGGCCAGCTGGCCGCGATCCGCCGCCTGTTCCGTGCGCCGGTGTCGCTGAACTATGGGCTGTCGGAACGCACGAACCTGGCTTTCCTGAAGGTCGACGACTCAGGCACCTCGGATTACCAGTTCGATACCCTGTACGGCTGGAACGAAAACCGCATGGATGGCGACCGTCCGGAAATCGTCGGCACCTCGCTGTGGAACGACGTGATGCCCTTGATCCGCTACCGGACCAACGATTACGGCCTGATCGACGTGGATGGCCGCTGCGCCGGCATCGACGGCCGCGGCCACGAATACCTGGTCGACCGCAGCGGCAAGCGCATTCCGGGCCTGTCGATCGTCATCGATGAGGTGACCTGGGATTTCGTTCGCCTGTACCAGGTGCGCCAGAGCAAGGCTGGCGCGATCACCCTGGCCGTGGTGCCCCGTCACGGCAGCCTGAACGACGAACAGAAAGCCTTCGTGCTCGACGCCCAGCTGCGCCGCTGGGGTGGATTCTTCGATATCTCCCTGCAGGAAGAACACGACATTCCGCTGGCGCCGAACGGCAAGCGCAAGCTCGTCGTTAGCGCGCTCGACGCTTAAGCGTCCCGCTTCATCGGGCGGACCAGGGCGACGGCCCGCAGATGCGGATCCTCGTTGCTGACGCACAGGATCGGCGCACGGCGTTCGCGCGCATGGTGCTGCGCCAGCGCCAGCACCGTCATGAAGGGCACGGCGCTGCAGCTGCCGCTGCCCAGCCCGACGCGGACCACATCGTCGGCCGCATCGACCTGGGGTATGGCCGGCGCCGCCAGCCCCATCAGCTCGAGGACGCGGTTCGAGCGGTGCGCGGTGTCCGCCAGGATCATCTCGATCTGCGACAACGCGACGCCGCCAGCTGTTGCAATTTGTTCCGTCAGTTCCAGCAGCACAGTGGCGTCATTGCGGCGGGTCTCGTCAGCGGAGCTGGCGCGGCGTTTTTCGCTGAACGGACCGAGCAGGGCAATATTGCTGAAGCCAACTTGCTCTGCCTGTACGAGATCCGTCAACAGCAGGCCGGCCGCGCCCTCGCCCGGGATCTGTCCGCGTGCCTGGGATGAGGAGGTGAACAGCGAATCGTTCGCTGCCATGCGGTCTACGCTTTCCTGGCCGATCAGCGAAGCGCAGGCGATGACGATGGCCATGAAGAGCACGGGTTGTGCCGGCACGGGAATGAGTTGCGCGAGGATCGCCGTCGGCGTCAGCGCGCCATCGGGAACTTCCGGCACTGCGATCCTGTCCACAGGCCAGCCGTACTGGCTGACGGCATGCTTGAGCCACATGGTCGCCGCGTGCCGCACATCGTCCTGCCAATCGTGCGGCAGAAGCAGGCGCAGCTGAAGCATGGGTGGCGTCCCTTTTTCAGGCATCAATTCACCAGCGCGGCAACCCAGTTCGCCGGCAACGCCGGTCGCCAGGATGAGGGCGCGCCATTGTTCCTCGCTGAGGTGCAGGTGTGCGATACCCTGGCCAGAGAGCCATTCCGCGATTTCCTCCTGCAAGGCTTCATCGAGCGCATCGTCGCTGCGCGCGGTCATGACCGGGAAACCATTGTCGTCGACCAGTTCCCGGTCCAGGTCCGCACGCGCCTCGTTGTCCGCGATGGCGCCGGCAAGTTCCTCGGCAGAGTTTCCATGCGGCGAGCGCATGGACGCAGCGACGACGGCCAGCACCGGTGCGCGATTTTCGACCGCAGCCTTCACGATCGGCGGTGTCGCTGCCCGCTTGGCGCCGGCGGCGATGGTCGCCGCATCACTGGCGGCGATCATCTTGCTCGTCTTCCAGATGCCGAGCAGCAGAACCAGCGGCAAGACCAGGAGCGAGAGCACCAGCTCGCCCGTTCCGGGTTCTTCGTGGGACTTGTGCCAGAACCACAGGACGATCGTCCAGCAGACCAGGAAGACCGCCAGGGTTACTGCGCCATACTTGAGCCATTCGGCTGCCTGGCGCATCGGTGTTGTCGAAGCAGTTGTCATGATGGGCACGCAAAGATTGTCGATGCTTGCTTGTTGACCTGCGATGAGGGTGGCGCAGCGCGTCGCTGGCTCAGTCCCGTGCCGAACAGGCCGAGGGCGTCGCCCAGGGCCGCGACATCCGGCGCCGCCTTCATGCGGCGACGGCCAGCAGTTCGAGCCGCAGTTCCTTCATGCCGGCCGGGACATAGATCGAGATCGATTGCGCCTTGAGCATGCGCTCATACATCGGCCCCTTCGCTTCCATCACGAAGTAGCAGGTTTCGGGCCGCACCGGCACCGCGGCCGGCAGTTGCGGCGCGTACTGCAGGCGCACGCCCGGCAGGGCCGAGAGCACGAACTTCTCGACATCGTCCGGCGCGCCGACCTTGAAGCGCAGCGGCACCACGTCGACCAGTTCCACCGCCGGAATCGCAGCCGATACCGCGATGTAGAAGGTGGTCTTCTCGTCGATCTTGCCCGAATCGAGCGCCCCGATGTGGTAGGACGGCCGCACTTCCGACAGCGCGATCGCGAAGTACTTCGAGGAGATCACCGTGTCGAGCAGTTCGCGAATGATGGCGTGCAGCTTGGCGAAGCAGGGGCCGGGGTCGCCGTGCTGGTAGGCCGGCAGGTCGCTCAATTGCCAGCTCTTGGAAAAGGTCATCAGGCCGCCGGCGACGTCGAGCAGTTCCTGGAACAATCGCTCCGGATGCAGGGCCGGATGCTGGAAGTTGTGGGTGAGTGTCGCGCAGGCGGAACTGGCCGTGTGCAGCAGCCAGAACGAGGCCATGTCGCCGGAGCGGAACTCGACCACGTTGCGGCTCGGCTCGCGCTGGTGGCCGTACAGGGCCGCGACCTTGGCCTGCAGCGCGTCGAGCAGGCGGCGCAGCCCCTGGAACAGCGCCGGCGCGGCGCCCACCGACAGGGTCGGCGGCACGAAGGCGTCGTCCAGCTCGAAGCCGCCGGTGGACACGCGGCGCAGGCGCAGCAGCGGGAAGTGGATATAGGAATCGCGCGGCTCGGCCTCCGACACCAGCCGCAGCGACTTCTTGAGGTAGGCCAGCTGCACCGACGCGGCCTGGGTGTAGAGGTCGGGCGTGTCCTGGTTGGCCTGCACGAAGCGGGCCGTGTTCGAGGCCTGGCCGGGCGGCGTGAAATTGCCGCTGAAGGGCTTCAGGCCGGGCAGGGCGATGTAATAGATGATCGTCTGCTGGGTCGGCGGCAGCAGGCTCAGGTCGATCGAATCGGGCAGGGCGTCGACCTCGGGCGCCTCGACCAGCTCGCCGTCCTGGAAGCGCGCCGACAGTCCCAGCAGGCGCAGCATGCCGCTGCCCAACGCCTCCTTGTCCACCTGCAGGTTCTCGACACCCCAGGCATAGGGATGGACCGCCTTGATGCTTCGATACAGGGCCTGTTCGTGGTAGTGGTCTTGCCGCTGAAAGTGCTGCGGCCGCAACAACAGGCCTTCGCCCCAAAGAACCTTGCTGGTCATGCGCACCTCCCTCATGTTTGATCAAACGCCTCGAAGAAACATAACAACGAGCAAGGGTTTCCCATGTGAACTTGATCAAACGTTGGCAGGAGTTGGCGTGGCAACATCGCGTTTCGTGTTCACGAATGCGACAGTGCGAGGGGAGCGGGATGAAGGGATATACGCCGGGCTTGTTCGACCGCCTGCTGGGGCTGCCGAACCGCGGGTCCGCCAGGCACGACGCGCAGCGTCTGACGGCGGAGGAACTGAAGGACACGGTCGCGCGCGACCTCGAGGCGCTGCTCAACACGCGCTCGAGCATTTCGGAAGGGGCGCTGGAGGCCTATCCCGAATGCAGCCGTTCGATGGTCACCTATGGCCTGAACGACTTCGCCGACCGCTGCCTGTCGAGTCCCACCGACCGCGCCGACATCTGCGCCAGCATCGAGAACACCATCAGCCGCCACGAACCGCGCCTGCGCAATGTGCGCGCCAGCCTCGACCTGCAGGGCGACTCCGTGAACCGCCTGAATTTCTCGATCACCGCGGTGCTGGTGGCCAGCACCGCGCAGGAGCCGGTGAACTTCGACGCGGTGCTCACGCCCTCGACCCTGCAGTACAGCATCAGCAAGGCCGGCAAACCGGCGCGCGCGGGCGGAGGCGGGGCATGAGCGTCGACCAGCTGCTGCCCTATTACGAAAGCGAACTGGCCTACCTGCGGCGCGACCTGCGCGAATTCGCCGGACGCTATCCGCGCATCGCCGGCCGCCTCCTGATCAGCGGCGAAGTGTGCGAAGACCCGCACACCGAGCGCATGATCGAGTCCTTCGCCCTGCTCAATGCGCGCATCGCGCGCCGGCTGGACGACGACTATCCCGAGTTCACCGAAGCCCTGTTCGAGGCGCTGTATCCGCATTACCTGCGGCCCTTCCCCTCGTGTTCGATCGCGCGCATGGACCTGGGCGGCGCGGCCGCGCAGTCCGGCCCCGGCACAGTCGCGCGCGGCACCCAGCTGAGCACGCGCGCGGTGCGCGGCGCCACCTGCACCTTCCGCACCGTGTATCCGGTCAGCGTGGCGCCGCTGGCCCTGAGCGCCGCGCGCTTCGCCGCCATCATCGAGGCGCCCGACGCCGCCCGCCTGCCGGGCAATGCCTCGTCCAGCATCAGCCTGGAGATTGCGCTCACGTCCGAGCAGGGTTCGCTCGAGCGCTGCGGCGTGCGGACCTTGCGCGTCTTCCTCGACGGCGAGCCGTCCTTTTGCGCGGCCCTGCGCGACGCGCTGTTCATGCGCAGCGTCGGCGCCTGGGTCGAGGCGGGCAGCAGCGGCGTCTGGCGCGCGCTGCCGGCGATGCCGGTGCGTCCGGCCGGTTTCGAGGATGGCGAATCGCTGATCGATTTTCCGGCGCGCTCGCACGCGGCGTATCGCCTGCTGACCGAGTACTTCTGCTTTCCCGAGAAATTCAACTTCGTCGACATCGACCTGGCCGCACTGGCAAGCACGGTCCCGCCGGGCACGCGTTCCCTCACCCTGCACCTGGCCTTGTCCGGCATCCGCTCGGACTCGAACCTGGCGCGCATGCTCGGCACCCTGTCGCCGAACAACGTGCTGCTGGGCTGCACGCCGGTGATCAACCTGTTCCGCCAGCGCGGGGAGCCGATCCGCGTCACGCATACCAGCGCCAGCTATCCGGTGCTGGGCGACGCGCGCCGCGCCTATGCCTTCGAGGTCTATGCCATCGAGGCGCTGAACCTGGTGCGCCAGACGCCGCAGGGCGAATCGATCGTCGCCTTCCGCCCCTTCTATGCGCTGCACCACGCGCAGACGCCGGACGACGCCGGCCACTACTACTGCGTGCGGCGCGACGAAGCGCTGGCGGAGCTGAGCCCCGGTTTCGAGACCCAGGTGTCGATCGTCGACATCGACTTCGACCCGGCCGAGATCGAGACCGACACCCTGAACGTCGAGCTGACCTGCACCAACCGCGACCTGCCGTCGCAACTGAGCTATGGCCAGCCGGGCGGCGACCTGTTCCTGGAAGGCGGCTCCAGCGTGCGCGCGATTTCCTTCCTGCGCAAACCGTCGAGCGCGCACCGCTTCGCACGCGGCCGCGGCGCCCACTGGCGCCTGGTCTCGCACCTGGCGCTGAACCACCTGTCCCTGATCGAGGGCGGCGTCGAAGCCTTCCGCGAGATGCTGGCCCTGTACGACCTGCCGCGCTCACCGTCCTCGCAGCGCCAGATCGGCGGCATCAAGAGCATCGCCCAGCAAGCCACCACCGCCTGGCTGGACGGGAACCCCTTCACCTGCCTGGTGCGCGGGGTCGAGGTACGGCTCGGCATCGACGAGGAAGCCTTCGTGGGCAGCGGCATCCATGCCTTCGCCGACGTGATCGCGCGCTTCCTGGCTCTCTACGTGCATGCGAACAGCTTCACCCAGCTGGTGATCGTGTCCCACAAAACCGGAGAAGCGCTATTGACATGCGAGCCCCGCAGCGGCGATTTGCGCCTGCTGTAATCGAGCGCCTGTTCCGCGAGCCCTACCGCTTCGAGTACTTCCAGGCGGTGCGCATGCTGGAGCTGTGGCTGCGCCGCCGCGGCCTGCGCGGCAAGGGCCTGGTGGCGGACCACCTGCGCTTCCAGAATTCGCTTTCGCTCGGTTTCCCGCCCAGCCAGGTCGAGGCCATCGTGGCCGAGCCGCGCGCGCTGGACGCCCCTGTCGGCGCGACCGCGCCGGCGCTCGCCGAGGCGCTGCGCGAGGGCGGCCTGAAGTACCTGCGCATCACGCCGGCCTTCATGGGCCTGCTGGGTTCCCAGGGCGTGCTGCCGCTGCACTACACCGAGCGCATCGCCGAGCACCAGGCCCAGGCCCGGGGCGAGCCGGAAGCCGACGGCGCGCGCGCCTTTCTCGACGCCTTCTCGAACCGCTCGCTGGCCCTGTTCTACGAAGCCTGGCGCAAGTACCGGCTGGCGCTGCAGTACCGGCAGGGCAGCGAGGACGGCTTCCTCACGATCCTGCTCAGCCTCGCCGGCCTGGGCGACAAGGCGCTGCGCCGGCGCCTGGACGGCAGCGCGCAGGGCGCGGTGCTGGATGAGTCGCTGGCCTACTTCGCGGCCTCGTTGCGGCAGCGTCCGAGTTCGAGCGTGCAGCTGGCGCGGGTGCTGTCCGACTATTTCGGCGCGCAGGTCGTGGCCGAACAGTTCGTCGGCCGCTGGTACGAGGTGCCGCTGGCGCAGCAGACCCTGCTCGGCAGCGAGCGCGCCGTGCTCGGGGTCGGGACCATCGCCGGCGCGCGCGTCTGGCAGCGCGACCTGCGCCTGCGCCTGGTGGTCGGGCCGCTCGACCGCGCCGCCTTCAACGGCTTCCTGCCCGGCGGCCAGGCGGCGCGCGCGCTGCGCAGCATGCTGTCGATGTTCACCGGGGTGACGCTCGAATACGAGGTCGAGCTGGTGCTGCTGGCGGCGGACGTGCACAACCTGCGGCTGGACGGCGTGGACGGGCGGCTGGGGTGGGATGCCTACCTGGTCGAAGGCCTGCAAACGGAGGACCGGCGCGACGTGCGCTACGAATTGTTATAACGGTTTACGCCTTGAGCGCGCGCTCAAGGTCCACGCGCAGCATGTAGGCCGTCGGCGTCAAGCCCTTGTCGCCCGGCGTGTAGAAGACCCCCGGCAGCACGCCATCCTCTTCCAGCTGCGGCAGCAGGTCGTTCAGCAGGTCGTCCAGCCCAAACGCCTGCGGCTCGTAGCCGTCCCACTCGAACTCGGCGCACAGGTCGGCGAATTCGCTGGCCGGCCACATGGCGAACACCAGCGTGCCGTCGTCGGTCTTGGCCAGCGCCCAGCCGTCGCGGTACAGGCCCCAGACCTCGCCGCTCGCGGCCACGCCGGCCACGAAGCGCTGGTAGCGCTGGGTGGCCGGCAAGGTGACGACGTCGGCCAGCTGCTGGGCGCCCTGCTTGATTGCTGAAAGTGTCTGCTCGCTCAAGATGGTTTCCTTTGTCCGTGCCAGGGCAGGATACGCCACATCGCGATCCGGTGGCGCAGGCGCGATCAAGGCGACGTACAATCGGCGGCACACTCGAGGAGGCAGGCATGGACACGGTAGCGCACGGATACTTCAGCGATTTCGGCGCCGCCCTGCGCTACTGGCGCGGCAAGCGCGGCGTCAGCCAGCTGCGCCTGGCGCTGGACGCCGGCATCTCGCAGCGCCACCTGAGCTTCCTGGAGACCGGCAGGGCCCAGCCCGGGCGCGAGCTGATCCTCAAGCTCGGCCCCGTGCTCGACATCCCGCTGCGCCAGCGCAACGCCATGCTGCTGGCGGCCGGCTTCGCCCCGGCCTACCGCGAGCGCAGCCTGTCGGACCCGGAGCTCGGCGCGGTGATGCAGGCGCTCGACTTCATGCTGGCGCAGCAGGCGCCGTATCCGGCCCTGGTGGTCGACCGCCTGTGGAACCTGGTGATGGCGAACGACCCGGCGGCCCACATGATGCGCCTGTTCCTCGGCCTGCCGCTGCACGCGCCGATCCCGCGCGACGGCTCGGTCAACGTCCTGAAACTGATCCTGGATCCGGACGGCCTGCGCCGCTGCCTGGTGAACTGGGAAGAGGTCTGCACCGACCTGCTGCAGTGGGTGCAGCGCGAGGCGATGGGCGATGGCCCCGGCAGCGAGGCGAGCGTCCTGCTGGACGAATTGATGGCGCTGCCCGGCATCGCGGGAGCCGCCAGCCAGCCGAACCTGGAGCGGCGCGCCCTGCCCTTCCTGCCGCTCAGGCTCAGGAAGGACGACGTCGAACTGAACCTGTTCACCACCATCACCACGCTCGGCACGCCGCACGACGTCACGGTGCACGAGCTGCGCCTCGAATCCTTCTTCCCGGCGGACGAAGCGAGCCGGTGCTGGTTCCAGTCCCAGGCATGAGGATAAGATGGCGGTTTTCCCCACCCCGCCACCCACGCATGCCTGTCGACCTGATCCCCTTTGGCCGCACCGCCGGCCTCTACTTCCTCACCGCGATCGCCGAACTGCTCGGCTGCTACCTTCCGCTGCTGTGGCTGACCGGGAAGGGATCGATCTGGCTGCTGTTGCCGGCCGCCCTCAGCCTGACGGTCTTCGTGTGGCTGCTCACCCTGCATCCGGCCGCCAGCGGGCGCGTGTACGCTGCCTATGGCGCGGTCTACATCGCCACCGCGATCGGCTGGCTGGCCGTGGTGGACGGCGTCGAGCCGGTGTGGAGCGACTACCTCGGCGTGGCGCTGGCGCTGGCCGGCGCCGCCGTCATCGCGCACGGCCACCGCCCGGCCTGAGGATTCAGGCGGTGACGCGGGCCAGCAGGTCCTGCACCACGTCCAGCTGCACCGGCTTGGTGAGATGGTGGTCGAAGCCGGCCTCGCCCGACTTCTGGCGGTCGCTGTCGGCGCCCCAGCCGGTCAGCGCCACCAGGATCACGTGTTCCAGGCCCGCCACCCGGCGCATCGCGCGCGCGGTCTGGTAGCCGTCCATGCCGGGCATGCCGATGTCGAGGAAGGCGACTTGCGGGCGGAAGCTGGCCGCCAGTTCGACGGCGTGCGCGCCGTCGTGCGCCACCCGGGTGGTGTAGCCGCAGGCGTCCAGGATCATCGACAGGGTCACGGCGGCGTCGACGTTGTCGTCCACCACCAGCACGTGCGTGCCCTTGCCGACGCCATCGTCCAGGCTTGGCTCCGCCGGGCCGCTGGCCCCCTGCATGCCGCCCGCCAGCGGCAGGCGCACCGTGAACACGCTGCCCGCGTTCGGCCCCGCGCTCGATGCGCCGACTTCGCCGCCGTGCATGTTCACCAGGCGCCGCACCAGCGACAGACCGATCCCGAGCCCGCCCTGCGAGCGCTCGGTATGCTGGCCGACCTGGCTGAACATCTCGAACACCGAGGCCAGCTGGTCCTGCGGAATGCCGATGCCGTTGTCGCTCACCGTGATCACGGCCTGTTCTGCTTCTACCCGCAGCGCCAGGCCGATGCGCCCGCCGGCCGGCGTGTACTTGGCGGCGTTGTTGAGCAGGTTCGACACCACCTGGGCGATGCGGGTCACGTCCGCCTCCACCGGAACCGGCGTCTCCGGCAAGTCCACCGTCAGTTCGTGGCGCCCGCTCTCGACCAGCGGCAGGCTGGTCTCGACCGCGCTCGAGAGCACGGTGCGCAGGTCGGCGCCTTCCTTTTTCAATTCCAGCTTGCCGCCGCTGATGCGGGCGATGTCGAGCAGGTCGTCGATCAGGTGCACCATATTGCCGACCTGGCGCTCCATCATCTCGCGCACCCGCGCCACCGAGGCCGGGCTGTCGCCCTTCATGCGCATCACGCCCAGGCCGCTGCGGATCGGCGCCAGCGGATTGCGCAGCTCGTGCGCCAGCGTGGCAAGGAATTCGGTCTTGCGGCGGTCGGCTTCGGCCAGGTCGCTGGCGAGCTTGCGCAGGGTCGCCTCGGACTCCTTGCGGCTGGTGATGTCGCTGAACAGCAGGGCCACGCGCCGGCTGCCGGGGCCGCCGATGCGGGTGGCGTAGACGTCGAACCAGCGCGCCATGGCCGGCGCCTCGCTCTCGAAGCGCACCGGTTCGCCGGTGAGGGCGACGCGGCCGTAGGTGTCGAACCAGAAGCTGTCCAGGGTCGGCACCATCTCGCGCGCGGTCTTTCCGGCGCCGCCCACCAGGCCGGTGTGCGCCTCGAACATGCGGTTCATCTCGAGGAACAGGTAGTCGACCGGGCGGTTCGCCTCGTCGAAGATCATCTCGAGGATGCAGAAGCCCTGGTCGACCGATTCGAACAGGGTGCGGTAGCGTTCCTCGCCGGCGCGCAGCTTCTCCTCGGCGCGGCGCTTCTCGGTGGTGTCGACCACGATCGCGACCAGGCCCTGGAATTCGCCGCCGGGCCCGCGCAGGGCATTGACGCTGCTGGTGGCCGCCATCAGGGTGCCGTCGCGGCGCAGGTATTCCTTGTCGATCACCACACCCTGCTCGCCGCCGGCCAGGCGCTGTACGGCGTCCATCGTGCGCGCCACGGAGTCCGGCGCCGTCACGTCCAGCACGCTGGCGCCCAGCAGCTCGGCCTCGCTGCGGCCGACCATCTCACAGTACTTCTGGTTGGCGAGGGTGATGCGGCCCTCAGGATCCATCTGCACCACGCCGGTGGTGGCCTGGCTGACGATCTTCTGGAAGCGCTCGCGGCTCTCGTACAACGCGATTTCATTGAGCTTGCGGTCGGTGACGTCGATGCCGTGCACCAGGATGCCGCTGACGGCGCCGTCGGGGTCGCGCAGCGGCATGTAGACCTGGTCGACGAAGCGCCGCTCCAGTGGGCCGTCGGCGCGGCGCTGCAGCAGCACCGGGACGTCGCTGCCGAACACCGGCTCGCCGCTGCGGTAGACGCCTTCCAGCAGCTCGACGAAACCCTGGCCGTCCAGTTCCGGCAGCGCTTCGCGCAGGGTCAGCCCGACCGGGTCGCGTCCGCCCACCAGCTGCAGGTAGCGGTCGTTGACCAGTTCGAAGACCAGGTCCGGGCCATTTAATACGCACATGAAGGCGGGCGCCTGGCGGAACACGTCTTCCATGCGTTCGTTGGCGCTGCGGAGCTGGGCCAGCAGGCGTTCGCGCTCGAGTTCCGCCAGCACCTGTTCGGTGACGTTGCGCGAGGTCGCCAGCAGGCCGCCGTCGATCGGGCTGACGGTCACTTCCCACCAGCCGCTGGCGCCGCGCGGATCCGGCATGCAACCCTTGAAGCGGCCGACGCCGCCGGCGCGCGCCGTCGCCATCGCCGCATCGAGATCGGCATGGACCGCGGCAGGGAGGAGTGAACGCCACGCGCGGCCGTGCAGCGCTTCCGGGCTGTCGGCGCCGAGGGCGATCGTGCCGCAGCGGTTGATCGCGATGATGCGGCCTTCGCCGTCGAGCAGTTTGACGCAGTCGGGACTGGCTTCAAAGAGTTGGCGGCCGAGGGCGGCCGGGTCGAGCGCCGGGGCGGCGCTGCTGCTGTCCTGCATGTGCATGTCCTTGTTGGGGTCCGGAAAGTATAGCTGCTAGGGCGGCAAATTCATCGAATTTCTCACCGTCTGTCACGCATTTGTTACCTGATTGTCACAAGGTCGTCATTTTCCCTTCTTACCATGCTCGGACATTTCCTAACAACCAACAGGATCATCCGTGAACAAGCCGACCGACCTCGCACGCATCGACCACCATGACATCGATACGAACGTTTCGTCGAACGAACAATTCAGCACCGTCCTCGAAGCCCGCCTGAGCCGCCGCAGCCTGCTGCGCGGCGGCGCCGCCACCGCGGCCACCGCGTTGCTGGGCGCCATCGGCCTGAGCGGATGCGGCGGCTCCGACCACGACGACCCGGTCACCGCGCCTACGCCGGGCGGCAACACCACGCCGCCGGCGCCGGCCGAGAAGCTGCTCGGCTTCACCGCCGTCTCCAAGAGCCTGGCCGATACGGTCGTCGTCCCGGCCGGCTACACCGCCAGCGTGATCTACGCCCTGGGCGACCCGCTGACCGCGAACACGCCGGCGTTCAAGAACGACGGCACCGACACCGACTTCGAGAACCGCGCCGGCGACCACCACGACGGCATGGAATTCTTCGCCCTGTCCGCCACCAACGGCCCGTCGACCACCGTCAACGACCGCGGCGTGCTGGTGATGAACCACGAAGCCACCACCGACGAGAAGTTCGCCTCCTTCTTCGTGCACGCCACCGGCGGCACCATGAGCCTGCCGCGCCCGGCCGCGGAAGTGGATAAGGAGATGGCGCTGCACGGCCTGTCCGCGGTCGAAGTGCGCGCAGCCGCCGGCAAGTGGAGCTATGTGAAGGACTCAAGCCTGAACCGCCGCGTGCACCAGCAGACCGACGTCGAGCTCTCGGGCCCGGTGCGCGGCAATGCGCTGGTGGTCACCAAGTACTCGCCGAACGGCAGCAAGATCCGCGGCACCCTGAACAACTGTGGCACCGGCAGGACCCCGTGGAACACCTATCTGTCGGGCGAAGAAAACTGGTCGGGTTACTTCACCCGCGCCAGCACGGACGATACCGCGCGCGGCAACGACAAGAGCGTCACTTCGCTCAAGCGCTACGGCCGCGATGCCGGCGCGGCTTCGCGCCACGGCTGGGAAACCGGCGGCACGGACGACAAGTACCAGCGGTGGGACATTAGCAAGAAGGGCGCTTCGACCACCGGTACCGACGACTACCGCAACGAAATGAACGGCATGGGCTACATCGTCGAGATGGACGCTTTCGACAAGACCAAGGCCATCAAGAAGCGCACCGCGCTGGGCCGCTTCGCCCACGAGAGCGCCGTCTTCGGCAAACCGGTGGTCGGCCAGCCGCTGGCGGTCTACATGGGCGACGACTCGCGCAACGAATACATCTACAAATTCGTCTCGACCGCGGTGTGGGCGGCCGCCGACGCGACCCCGACCGACCGCGTCGCCACCGGCGACAAATACCTCGACAGCGGCAAGCTGTACGTCGCCAAGTTCAACGCCGACGGCAGCGGCAGCTGGATCGAGCTGTCGATCAGCAATCCGCTGATCGCGGCCTACGCCGGCTACAAGTTCGCCGACCAGGCCGACGTGCTGGTCAACGCACGCCTGGCGGGCGACGCCGTCGGCGCGACCAAGATGGACCGCCCGGAATGGTGCTCGGTGCACCCGGCCACTGGCGAGATCTACTTCACGCTGACCAACAACAGCAACCGCCGCGTCGAGCCGAGCGGCGCGAGCCAGGCCGCGCCGGACGGTCCGAACCCGCGCGTCTACACCGACATGAAGGGCACCACCGCGCAGGCGGGCAACCCGAACGGCCACGTCATCCGCGTCAAGGAAGGCAGCGCGGGGTCGACCGCTTCCAGCTTCACTTGGGACGTCTACCTGTTCGGCGCCGAATCGGGCGCGGACGCCGCGAAGGTCAACCTGTCGGGCCTCACCGCCGACCAGGACTTCTCGAGCCCGGACGGCCTGGCCTTCACCGCCTCCACCGGCCTGTGCTGGATCCAGACCGACGACAGCGCCTACACCGACGTCACCAACTGCATGATGCTGGCCGGGATCCCGGGCCAGGTCGGCGACGGCAAGAAGGTCACCCTGAGCCACGCGCGCGCCAACGGCACCAGCCTGAACGTGGACACCTACGTCGGCAAGGCCGCCACCGCCGACACGCTCAAGCGCTTCCTGGTGGGCCCGGCGGGCTGCGAGATCACCGGCATCGCCGAGACCCCGGACGGCAAGGCGCTGTTCATCAACATCCAGCACCCGGGCGAAGGCACCGCGGCCGCCAACGTGGGCGATCCGACCAAGTACGTCAGCCAGTGGCCGGCGAACGCGGGCTACGGCGCCGGCAAGCGTCCGCGCTCGGCGACCATCGTCATCACCAAGAACGACGGGGGCCGTATCGGCACCTGATGGCAGCACCCTTTCCGTGATGTGATTCCCTTGGGGCTGGACGCGCAAGCGTCCGGCCCGTTTTTTCGTCCAGCGCAAGAAGCATCGCGCGCAGGCATGCCAGCATGGTCGGTAGAGCGATTCACGGAGCCCGCCATGCCGCCGCTTTCTCCCCTTGCCTATTTTCGTGTCACGCGCGCCAGCGCGCTGTACGACATCGTCATCGTCACGCCCTTCGCCACGCCCTGGACCTTCGCCCTGCTGTATCCGCAGCTCTCCGGCCTGAATGTGAGCCTGGGCGGCATGCCGCTGCCGGAATCGACGCCGGTGCTGGTGCTGTTCGCCTGCCTGCTGGGCAGCCTGGTGCTGCTGTGGTCGAGCCTGCGCCTGGTGCGCACCAGCCTGGTGCTAGGCCGCTTCGATGCGACCGGCCGCGCGGTGTTCGCCGTGTGGATGGCGTGGACGCTGGCGCAGGGCGGCTTGCCGCTGCTGTGGTTCTACCTCGTGCCCGAAGTGCTGTGGGCGCTGGCGCAGGCCTGGCCGGTGGCGCCCGGCCGAGCGCTGCACCCTGGCCGGCGCACGCCGCACCTGACCCTGGTCTCAGGGCAGCGCTAGCAGGACGCCGCGTGCGGCCTTGAGCAGCGCGGCGCCCATGCGTTCCAGGCGCGGCGGCTGGATGCGCCAGGCATGCCAGTACAGCGGCACGTCCACGTAGAGATCGGGCGCCAGGTCGACCATGGTCCCGTCTTCCAGATAGCAGCTGCACTGCTCCTGCGGCAGCAGGCCGTAGCCCATGCCGTGCCGGACCGCGCCCACGAATGGATCGCTGGCGGGCACATAGTGGAAGGGGTAGGCGCCTTCCGGCAGGCCGAAGTGGCGCAACAGGAAGGCCGACTGCAGCGAGTCCTTGCGGTCGAAGACGATCACCGGCGCGCGCTGCGCGCTCTCGCGGTTGAAGCCGCCGGCGAACCAGTGGGCGGCGAAGGCTTTGGAGGCCACCATCCGGTAGCGCATCAGGCCCAGCGGACTGACGGTGCAGCCGCGCATCGGCGTCGGTTCGCCCGCGACGCAGGCCACCACGCGGCCCTGCTCGAGCAGCGCGAAGGTGTGGCCCTGGTTGTCGAGCACGAACTCCACCAGCAGTTCTTCGCTTGCGAGGATCGGCGCCAGCACCGGCAGCAGCCAGGTGGCGACGGTGTCGTTGTTGACCGCCAGGCTGACCCGCGCCGGACCGGCATCCATCCCCATCTCGGCCAGGAACTCCGATTCCAGCAGGGTCGAGCGGCGCAGGTACTGCAGCAGGCGGGTGCCGGGCGCGGTCGGGCGGCAGGGACGGCTGCGCACCAGCAGCGGCGTGCCGAAGTCCTGTTCCAGCGCCGAGATGCGCTGCGAGACGGCGGACGGGGTCAGGGACAGCTGGGCGGCGGCCAGCTCCAGGCTGCCGGTATCGACGGCGGCGACGAAGGCGGCGCTGCGGCGGGGATCGATCTGCATATTAAATTTTTCTTACCCGGCTTTAAATATCATGAATATATTTGAATTTAGCCTCGTTGGACGCGACCATGTACGCTTCAAAGCGAGGTTTTTATGTTTTCTCAACAGGTATTCCTGCAAGGCCTGGGTCTGGGCGCCAGCCTGATCATGGCCATCGGCGCCCAGAACGCCCACGTGATCCGCACCGGCGTGCGCGGCCAGCACATGGCGGCGACGGTCGCCACTTGCATCGTGGTCGACGTGGTCCTGATCGCGCTCGGCATCTCGGGCCTGGGCGCGCTGGTCGAAGCCTCGCCCACGGTGATGGCGGTGGCGCGCTATGGCGGCGCCG
Source organism: Massilia phyllostachyos (assembly GCF_021044825.1). Taxonomy (GTDB): domain Bacteria; phylum Pseudomonadota; class Gammaproteobacteria; order Burkholderiales; family Burkholderiaceae_D; genus Telluria; species Telluria phyllostachyos. Next base: position 126,998 of record NZ_JAJNOC010000005.1, read on the forward strand.
CTTTTCTCGTCTGGTATGGCTGGCGCTGCTGGAAGAGCAGCCTGCGCGGCGGCGCGTCGCTGGAACTCTCGCTCGATGCGACGTCGCAGACGCTGGGCCGCGCGCTGGCCACGGTGCTGGCGCTGTCGTTGCTGAACCCGCACGTCTACCTCGACACCGTGGTGCTGCTCGGCGCGGTCGGCAGCAGCCTGGCCGGCGAGGCGCGCACCTCGTTCGCCGCGGGCGCGATGACGGCTTCGGTGCTGTGGTTCACGGCCCTCGGCCTGAGCGCGCAGCGTTTCGCACGCGTGCTGGGCCGCCCGGCGGTATGGCGCGTGATTGAGGGGATGACCGGGACCCTGATGCTGGTGCTGGCGGTCCTGCTGGTACGCGGAGCATGAGCCGGCGGTATACTCGGGGCCAGACCCCGAACCGGAGCCGCATCATGCCTACCTCGCTGCCGTCGAAGCTGGACATCCGCCATCCCATCATCCAGGCCCCGATGGCCGGCATCTCGCCCCCGGCGCTCGCCGCCGCGGTGTCGGGAGCGGGAGGGCTGGGCTCGATCGCCGTCGGCACCAGCACGCCGCAGCAAGCGCGCGCCGCGATCGCCGCCGTGCGCGAAAAAACCGACCGGCCCTTCAACGTCAACGTGTTCACCCACGCGCCGGCCAAGGCGGATCCGGCGCGCGAGGCCGCTTGGCTGGAGTGGCTGCGTCCGCACTTCGCCCACTTCGGGGCGGAACCGCCGGCGCAGCTCACCGAGATCTACCGCAGCTTCCTGGCCGACGAGCCGATGCTCGAACTGTTGCTGGAGACGCGCCCCGCCGTGGTCAGCTTCCACTTCGGCCTGCCGCCGCAGGCATGGATCGACGCGCTCAAGGGAGCCGGCATCGTGCTGTTCGCCACCGCCACCTCCTTATCGGAAGCGATGCGGATCGAAGCGGCCGGCATCGACGTGATCGTCGCCCAGGGCATCGAAGCAGGCGGCCACCGCGGCATCTTCGACCCGGGCGCGCCCGATCCGGCCCTGCCGACCTTCGAGCTGCTCGAGCAACTGCGCGACAAGGTGGCGCTGCCGCTGGTCGCGGCCGGCGGCATCATGCACGGGCAGCACATCCGCACCGCCTTCTACCACGGCGCCAGCGCGGTCCAGATGGGCAGCGCCTTCATCGCCTGCCCGGAATCCTCGGCGCCGCCGCATCACCGCGCGCTGATCGCCAACGGTGCGAACCTGCAGACCGAACTCTCGGCCGTCATCTCGGGCCGGCCGGCGCGCGGCATCGTCAACAAGCTGTTCACCGACGTGGGCGCCGCCGGCCATCCGCCGCTGCCGGATTACCCGGTCACCTACGACGCCGCCAAGGCCCTGCATGCGGCAGCCTCGAAGGCGGGCAGCCAGGACTACTCGGTCAACTGGGGCGGCGTCAACTTCGCCCAGGCGCGCGCCATGCCGGCGGCCGAGCTGGTGGCGCTGCTGGCCGACGAAATGAAGCAAACGGTTTAGTTGGATTCGCGCGCCAAGGGTTCGCAGCGCGCCTTGACCAGCGCATGCAGCAGCTTCACCGCCGGCGAGAACTGGCGGCGGTGCGGGCACACCAGGCTCAGTGGCGTGGGCTCGCCCGGGAGCTCGGGCAGCAGCACTTCCAGGCGCGCCTGCGCCACGTCCGCGCTGACGTCGAGCCAGGATTTGTAGGCGATGCCCTCGCCCGCCACCGCCCAGCGCCGTACCACTTCCGCATCGTCGCTCACCAGGCAGCCCGTCACCTGCACGATGCGCGCGCCATCTTCGAAGGGGAAGGACCAGCGGTCGTAGGCGCGGCCGCGCAGCCGGTACTGCAGGCAGTTGTGGTCGGCCAGCGCGTCGAGAGACGCCGGCCGGCCGTGGCGCGCGATGTAGTCCGGCGACGCCACCAGCACGCGCCGGTTGTCCGGCGCCACCGGCAGCGCGACGTAGCTGGCGTCGTCGATCTGGCCGTAGCGCAGCGCGATGTCGACCGGGTCGCGGAACACGTCCGCCACCTGGTCCGACACCAGCAGCTGGATGTCGAGGCCCGGATGGTCGCGCCGGAATTCCGAGATCCAGGGCAGCAGCAGGTTGCGTCCGAAGTCGGAAGGAGCTGCGATCTGCAAGGTGCCGCTCAATGCGCCGGCGTCGCCGCGGATGCCGTCGACGCCGTCGCGCAGCGCCTGCAGCGCATCCTGGGCGAAGGGCAGGTAGCGCTTGCCCTCCTCGGTCAGGCGCAGGCTGCGGGTGGAGCGCGCGAACAGGCGGATATCGAGCTCGCGCTCGAGGCGCCCGATGGCGGCGCTGGCCTGGCCCGGCAGCAGGTTGACCTCGCGCGCGGCCCGCGAAAAGCTGCCCAGGGCGGCGGTGCGGACGAACAGGGCCAGGTCGTCTAACCTGATCATTTTCTCTCCAGCTGTGAAAGTGAAATCGCTCCAGCCGGCTGTTTCACTGCCGCGCTGCTTCCTACAATCGCCGGCAAGTCCAACATTGACCGGAGATTCAACATGAAAGCAATAGTGTATACCCAGCATGGCCTGCCCATCAGCGACCCCGCTTCGCTGCAGGAGCTTGAGCTGCCGATGCCGCTGGCCGGCCCGCACGACCTGCTGGTCGAAGTGCGCGCCGTCTCGGTGAACCCGGTCGACACCAAGATCCGCCAGGGCGCAGCAGTCACCGAGCCGCGCGTGCTGGGATGGGATGCGAGCGGCATCGTGCGTGCGGTCGGTAGCAGCGTCACCCTGTTCAAGGAAGGCGACGAAGTGTTCTACGCCGGCTCGCTCGTGCGCCCCGGTTCGAATAGCCAGTACCAAGCGGTGGACGAGCGCATCGTCGGCCGCAAGCCGGCCTCGCTCGACTTCGCGCAGGCCGCCGCCCTGCCCCTGACCTCGATCACGGCCTGGGAGCTGCTGTTCGACCGCCTCAAGGTGATCGAGGGGGGCGGCGCCGGCAAGTCGCTCCTGATCATCGGCGCCGCCGGCGGAGTCGGCTCGATCCTGATACAGTTGGCGCGCAAGCTGACCGCATTGACCGTGATCGGCACCGCTTCGCGCGAGGAGAGCCGCAACTGGGTGCGCGAGCTCGGCGCCCAGCACGTGGTGGACCACACCCAGCCCCTGCGCCCGCAGCTGGAAAGCCTCGGCTTCGAGAACGTCGACACCGTCATCAGCCTGACCCACACCGACAGGCATTACGCGGCAATCGTCGACGTGCTGGCGCCGCAGGGACAGTTCGCGCTGATCGACGACCCGGCCACGCTGGACGCGGTGCCGCTCAAGCGCAAGTCGATCTCGCTGCACTGGGAGCTGATGTTCACGCGCTCGATGTTCGGTACGTCCGACATGGTCAAGCAGCACGAGCTGCTCAACCGCGTGTCGAACATGGTCGATGGCGGCGAGCTGCGCACGACCCTGGGCGAGCACTACGGCCGCATCACGGCGGACAACCTGCGCCGCGCGCATGCGCTGATCGAAAGCGGCCGTGCGGTCGGCAAGATCGTGCTCGAAGATTTTTGAATCAACAAAGGATGACACAAGATGGATATTCTCTCGGCGGCCCGCAAGCGCCATACCGCCAAGGCCTACGACAAGGAACGCCAGGTCTCCGAAGAGCTGATGCAGCAGGTCTACGCGCTGCTGCGCAACAGCCCCTCGTCGGTGAATTCGCAGCCCTGGCACTTCATCGTCGCCAACACCCCGGAAGGCAAGGCGCGCGTGGCCAAGGCGGCGCAGGGCGGCTACGGCTACAACGCAGCCAAGATCCTCGACGCCTCGCATGTGATCGTGTTCTGCTCGCGCATCGACATGGATGACGCCCACCTGGAGCGCCTGTTGGCGCAGGAAGCGCAGGACGGCCGTTTCCGCGACGACGCTGCGCGCGCCGGCCAGGACGCGGGCCGCCGCGGCTACGTGCGCACCCACCGCTACACCACGCGCGACCTGCCGCAGTGGCTCGAGAAGCAGGTCTACCTGGCGCTCGGCACCGCGCTGCTGGGCGCGGCCACGCTGGGCATCGACGCCACGCCGATGGAAGGCTTCGACCAGAAGATCCTGGACGAGGAATTCGGCCTGCACGCGCAAGGCCTGGCGAGCGTGGTGCTGGCCAGCTTCGGCTACTCCTCGGAAGCCGACTTCAACGCCGGCCTGCCGAAGTCGCGCCTGCCGCAAGAGCTGACCTTCACCTTCGTCTGATTCAACCCTGCGGGTAGTGCGAATCCGCGCTGCCCGCTGCAGGGCAGTGATACATCTCCAGCACCAGGCGCCGGTACGCGTCGAGCGGCGGCAGGTTCAGCTCCGCGCGGCGCGCCTCGACCTGCTCGCGCGCTTCCATCGGCTTGAACTCGAGGGCGCAGGATTCGCCGGATGGCGAGTGGAGCTGGGTGCCGTAGCGCTGCAGACGTTTCTCGGCCGTTGCGACGCGGTCGTACAGGTAGGCGAAGTTGCGGTCGACGCGCTCGCCGCGCGCCTTCGCCGCCGCTTCGATCAGCACGAGCGCCTGCTTCTGGAAAGGCACGTCCTGGTCCGCATGCTGGGCCAGCAGCCAGGCGTCGCCCGCCGCCTTCTCCCCGAACTTCTCCTTGACCGGCCAGCCGCAGCGCGCCACGATCGCTTTCAGGCGTTCGGTGTTGGTGCGGTCGACCAGCGCCATGTGGCCGAACAGCTTTTGCTGCGCGGGGCTCTGCTGGTCGAGGAAGTCGATCCGCTTGCGGATCGCCTGGTCGGCGCTGACCATGGTGGCCAGGCTCGCGGCAACGTCATCGCAGGAATCCGCAGCGAAGGCGGAGGCAGGCAGCGCCAGGCAGGTGGCCAGCAGAACAGGCAGGGTGTGACGGATCATGAGCCTCTTTCAAGCGAGATGGACGACGGCCCAGTGTAGCGCGCTGGCGTGCGCCCATCCACCGGCAGCCGCCGGATAATGCACAGCGAATAATCCGCCGATCGGGGGGTGCGCCATGCTTCGACGATGCTTCCTGGCCTTCCTGGCCCTGCTTGCCGCCCCGCTCGCGCTGGCGGACGACGCCCTGTGGCAGCGTTTGCAATCCGGCGGCTACGTTCTGCTGATCCGCCACGCCGCCACGATTCCCGGCATCGGCGACCCGCCGGGTTTCAAGCTCGCCGCCTGCGCCACCCAGCGCAACCTGTCCGAACAGGGCAAGCGCGACGCCGCCGCCATCGGCGCCGCTTTCCGCGAGCGCGGCATCCCGCTCGGCGCCGTGCTGTCGAGCCGCTGGTGCCGCTGCCTCGACACCGCCCGCCTCGCCTTCGGCCGGGTCGAGGAGGCGCCGATGCTCGATTCCATGTTCCAGGACAGCGAAGCGGCCGGGCGCGCCAAGGTCCGCGAGGTGCTGGCGCGCACCAGCGCCTGGCGCCAGGCCGGGAGCAAGGACAACCTGGTGCTGGTGACGCACGACGTGAACATCCGCGCCCTGGTCAGCGAGTTCGTGGCCCAGGGCGAGATCGTGGTGGCGCAGCCGGTCGACGGCCGGCTGCAGGTGGTCGGCCGCCTGCCCCTGTCAACCGTCGTCCAAAGGAGAGTCCCATGAAACGCTGGTTTTTGCTGGCCGCGCTGGTGGCCACCTCCGCTTCCGCCCATCACGGCTGGAGCGAATACAACGCCGACAAGCCGCTCACCCTGAGCGGCACGATCGAGGAGTCCGGCTACATGCAGCCGCACGGCTTCGTGCGCCTGAAGACGGCCGACAAGACCTGGATGGTGGTGCTGGCGCCGCCCGGCCGCATGGAAAACCGCGGCCTGCCCAAGGAAAACCTGGCGGTGGGCACCCAGGCCTCGGTTTACGGTTATCCGCACCGCAGTAATCCCACCGAGCTGCGCGCCGAACGCATCACGGTCAAGGACAAGACCACGGAGCTGCGCTGATGCCGCTGCAGGACGCGGCGGCCTTCGCCGCGTCGCTGCCGCTGGCGCGGGCCATGCGCGAGCACGCCTGGCTGTATCCGGCGGTCGAGACCATGCACATCGTCGGCTTCGCGGTGCTGGTGGGCGCGGTCGCGATGTTCGACCTGCGCGTGCTCGGCTTCGGCCGCCAGTTGCCGGTGTGCGCGCTGGCGCGCCACCTGCTGCCCTGGTCGGCCGGCAGCATGCTGCTGGTGCTGCCCACCGGCCTGCTGCTGTTCTTGGCCGACCCGGCGGCGCTGCTGGCGAACCGGGTCTTCCTGCTCAAGCTGGCGCTGATCGCCCTCGCCGGCATGAATGCGCTCGCCTTCCACACGGGACCATACCGCGGCGTCCACGCCTGGTCCGCGCGTGCGCCCGGCCGGGCGGTCCTGCACGCCCTGCTGTCGCTGGGCCTGTGGCTCGCGGTGCTCGCCAGCGGACGCCTGATCGCCTATTTCTGAACGCCTGTTGCCAAGGCCGGGAGAGCGCACTATGCTGGGCGCATCATGTGCGTCAACTACCACTCCCCCACCCGCGAACAGTTCGGCACCCTCGGCGCCTTCAGCGAGCTGCCGGCCGACTGGCGCTGGCCCGAGGAAGTCTGGAAGGACTACACGGCCCCCATCGTGCGCCGCGGCCAGGACGGCAGCCCCATGGCCTGCCTGGCCAGCTACGGCATGGTCCCGCGCCGCCACATCCCGCCCGGCGTGAAGCCCTTCGACACCATGAACGCGCGCGCCGAATCGCTGGGCGAGCGCCGTTCCTTCGCCCCCGCCTGGCGCCGCCTGCAGCTGTGCGCGGTGCCGATGTCCTGGTTCTACGAGCCCTGCTACGAAAGCGGCCGCGCGGTGCGCCACGCGATCGGCATGCTTGATGACAGCCTGTTCTACGTCGCCGGCCTGTGGCGCGAATGGAGCGAAAGCGATGGCTCCCTGGCGTCCTCGTTCACCCAGATCACGATCAACGCCGACGACCATCCGCTGATGTCGCGCATGCACAAGCCGGACGACGAGAAGCGTTCGCTGGTCGTGGTCCGGCCCGAGGAGCTGGACGACTGGCTGGCCTGCCGCGACGTCGAGACCGCGCGCAGCTTCCTGCGCCACTACCCGGCGGCGCGCATGAAGGACTGGGCGGCGCCGCAGACGGTGGTCAAGAAGGCGCCCGCACCGTCGCCGAACCTCTCGCTGTTCTGAACCGTGCTACATTTGGGCATCATGCTCAAATACGTCACCACCTTCGCGCTGGCCCTGGGCGTCAGCGCCGGCGCCCACGCACAGAACGTCCCGATCTACGGCTACGTCGTCAAGAACACCTACCCGCACGACCCCAAGGCCTTCACCCAGGGCCTGTTCTTCCGCGACGGCCACCTGTACGAGACCACGGGCCGCAACGGCACCTCCTCGCTGCGCAAGGTGGAGCTGAACACCGGCAAGGTGCTGCAGAAGTCCGACATGCCGCAGGAGATCTTCGGCGAAGGCTCGACCCCGGTCGGCAACGACATCGTTGCGCTCACCTGGACCTCGCAGGTCGGCTACGTGTTCGACATGAAGACCTTCAAGCTGAAAAGCACCTTCAAGTACGTGGGCGAAGGCTGGGGCCTGGCCAGCGACGCGAAGAACATCTACATGAGCGACGGCAGCTCCTTCATCCGCATCCTCGAACCGAAAACCTTCAAGGAACTGCGCCGCATCCAGGTGACCCACGCCGGCAAGCCGATCGAGAACCTCAACGAACTCGAGATGGTCGACGGCGAGCTGTTCTCGAACGTCTGGGGCAGTGAACTGATCCTGCGCATCGACCCCGCCAGCGGCAGCGTCAAGGGCGTGATCAACCTGGAGGGCCTGCTGCCGCCGGCGCAGCGCGGCACCGCCGACCCGGACGCCGTCTTGAACGGCATCGCCTGGGACGCCAAGCGCAAGCGCCTGTTCGTCACCGGCAAGCTGTGGCCCAAGCTGTTCGAGATCGACCTGGTGCCGCAGAAGCGCTGATCAACCCTGATCGGTGACGTCGATGACGACCTTGCCGAAGTGCGAGCCCGATTCCATGTAGCGGTAGGCCTCATTCGCCTGGCCGAAGGGGAACACGCGGTCGATGGCCGGCTTCACTCCCGTCACGTCGACGAAGCGCATCACGTCTTCCAGCATGGTGCGGCTGCCGACGAAAATCCCCACCAGGCGCTTGGCCGTGGCCAGCAGCGAAGCCGGATTGACTTCGCCGCCGAAGCCGCTGACGCCGCCGATGATGGCGACCGTGCCGCCCATCGCCGCCGCCGACACCGAGCGGTTCACGGTGCCCTTGCCGCCCACTTCCAGCACCACGTTGGCGCCGCGGCCCTGCGTGAATGCCAGCACTTCCTCGTGCCACTCCGGGATGCTGGCGTAGTTGATGGTGTGGTGGGCGCCAAGATCGCGCGCCCGCTGCAGCTTGTCGTCGCTGGACGAGGTGATGATGGTGCGCAGCCCGGCCGCCCTGGCCAGCTGCATGCCCAGCACCGACACGCCGCCGGTGCCGAGGAAGAGGGCCGTGTCGCCCGGCTTGATCGCATTGCTGGACACGAAGATCGCATTCCAGGCCGTGACGCCCGCGCAGGGCATGGTGGACGCCTCGACGAAGCTGAGCGAGGCCGGGATCTTCGCCAGCGCCTCTTCGTGCAGCACGACTTCTTCGGCCAGCATGCCGTCGATGTCGCCGCCCAGCGCGTGGCGGATCTTCTCGGGCGCGGTCATGCCGTCCTGCCAGTAAGGGAAGAAGGAGCCGGCCACCCGGTCGCCCACCTGCACCCGGGTCACGCCCGGCCCCACGGCCAGCACCTCGCCGGCGCCGTCCGAGCAGGGGACGATGGGGTCGTCCACGGTGACGAGGTAGTTGCCGCTGGCGACCATCAGGTCGCGGTAGTTGAGCGAGACCGCGTGCACGCGGACGCGCACTTCGTAGGGCGCGAGGTCGCGGTCCGGGTAGTCCACGCATTGCAGGCCATCGATGGATGCGCCGGGAAGGATCTGGTATGCCCGCATGGGGTTCTCCTTGGATGTCGGTTGAAGGTCCGGGTCACACGGGCTTGGCCACCATCAGCCAGAAGATCGCCACGAAGGCGATAAAGGCCGGCACACCCAGCGTGACCCAGATTCGGAAATAGCGCCAGTACTGCGCCGTGAGTTCGGTGCTGCTGCGCGCCGCCTCTTGCGCGATGTCGCGCATGCGGATCTGCAGCCACACCACCGGCAGCCAGCAGGCGCCGGCCAGCACGTACAGGGCGATCGACCACATGATCCACCTGCTGTGCAGCGGATAGCCGGCCAGGTGGATCATGTAGAAGCCGGTGGCCGGCTGCAGGATGGCGGTGGTGGCGGTGAACAGCCAGTCGGCGATCACGACGTATTTCGCCACCACGGCGATCGCGCGCACGTCGCGGCTGACGTTCGCGAACAGCATGTAGAAGGCCGAGCCGATGCCGGTCCCGAACAGGAAGGTGGACGACAGGATGTGCAGCCACTTGACGACGACGTAGTCCATTTCAGCGTTCCTCGAGTTCGTAGAGCAGCCAGATGGCGGCCAGCATCGGCAGGTTCTTGATGAGCGGTCCGTAGGGGTGCAGCAGGAATTCCGGCAGCCTGACGGCGATGACGACGGTATAGAAGCCGATCAGGCCGAGCTGCATCAGCCACAGCCAGCGCCGCCGCGCGAAGAACAGGATGCCCAGGCCCAGCAGCAGGTCGAAGGTGGCGGCGCCGTACAGCATCAGCGGCTGCAGCGCGTCCGGGATGCCGCTGCGCGCCAGCAGCGCATAGCTGGCCTCGACCGGATACAGGCCGTAGGACACGATCGCCGTGATCAGCCACACCGCCACGATGCTATAGCGAAGGACCGGCAGCAGCCACCCCAGCTTGGCCTGCGCGCGGGCGCCCGCTGCGTCCGCGATGAATTGCGAGACCGGCCGCGGCGGATGCCCGATCAGCTGCGCCGTCATGGCCGCGTCGCCGGCGTTGCCGCGCTCGAGCATGCGCAGCGCGTCCGGATCGAGCAGGCCGCCCGGCAGCCAGCGTCCGAGATGCGCCAGGCCGCGCGCCAGCACACCGGGCAGCGGCAGCACCTTCTGGCGTCCCATGCCCATGCCGGTCCGTAGCGCCTGCAGATAATCCACGAAGGGCATGGCCTGCGGCCCCACCAGCGGCACCCGCAACGCCGTGCCCGACCCGTGCGGGATCGGCAGCCGGTGCCTGAGCAGGCCGACGATGGCCGCCACCAGGTCGTCGATGTGGATCGGCTGCACCAGCTGCGGCGCGCTGCCCAAGCGCACGGTGAACGGCATGCTCGCCAGGGTACGGAAGGCGCGCGCGCTGGCGCCGTCGCCGCCGTAGACCAGCGAGGGCTGGACGATGTACGCGCGCAGCGGCAGCGACGCCAGGAAATCGTCGGCCGCTTTTTTCGAGAGGTGGTAGGGCGTGTCGGCCTCGCGGTCGGCGCCCAGCGCCGACAGCTGGATCACCATCTGCACCTCATGCGATTCGGCGCAGGCGGCGAACAGGGCGCGCGGCGTTTCGGTGTGCAGGCGCGCAAAGGTCTGGCTGCCGGATTCGCGGAAGATCCCGACTGTATTGACCACCGCGTCGATGCCGGAAAGGCGCGCCAGCCAAGTCGTTTGTTGGGTATCGTTGGCGAAGTCCGCATGGATATAAGTGAGGCGAGCATCGCTGCTGTTCTTGGGCTTGCGTACCGCACACACGACGTGGTGGCCTTCAGCCAGCAGCGCCTGCAGCAGGTGCTGCCCGATGAAGCCGCTGGCGCCCGTCAACAAAATCCGCATCCATGCTTCCTTTCACCACTTCAAAGACAAAGAGAAAAATCATGCAAAACTGGACCAAGACCCTCGAGCGCGGCCTCGTCTCCGGCGCCACCTCCAGCCTGCTCTCGACCGTCGCGCTGGCGATCGCCGGCAAGAAGGAGACCGGCAGCGCGCTCGCGCCGACCAATGCGGTCAGCCACTACGTGCACGGCGACAAGGCCGCGCGCAAGGGCGGCGCCTCGCTGCGCTACACGGTGACCGGCTACCTGATCCACCATGCCAGCTCGACCTTCTGGTCGCTGGTGTTCGAAAAGGTCGCCGGGCGCCACCTCGACCGCAGCTCGCCGGTGGGCATCCTCACGGCGTCGGCCGCGACGTCCGCCTTCGCCGCCTTCGCCGACTACAAGCTCACGCCGAAGCGCTTCCAGCCCGGCTACGAAAAACACCTGTCGCAGAAATCGCTGGCCGGCGTGTATGCCTGCCTGGCTCTGGGACTGGCTGTCGGGTCCACGCTCATGCGCCAGAACGAACCCGCACCCAGTCTAGAGCAGAAGCCGAAATCATGACGCGCCCACGCCGCGTGAGGGCGCCATCGGAGATTCGGGTGGAGGAAACATGCATGACTGGAACAAGGTAGTTCGGCGCGGCCTGGTCTCCGGCGCCACGTCCAGTATTCTCTCGACGGTGGCGCTGGCAGTCCTGGGCAAGAAGGAAGCCGGCAGCATCTGCGCGTCGACCAATGTGATCAGCCGCTGGATCCATGGCGACAAGGCGGCGCGCCAGCGCGGCGTCTCGATGCGCTATACCGCGCCCGGCTACCTGATCCATCACGCCAGCGCGACCTTCTGGGCGATCCTGTTCGAACGCTGCGCCGGCAAGCATCTCGACCGCAGGACGCCGGCCGGAACCTTGGGCGCCTCGGCGGCCACCGCCGCCCTGGCGCGCCCGCATCAACGAAAAAGGCCGCCCGAAGGCGGCCTCACGTTACCGATCCAGGAAAGCGATCAGAACTCGTAGCGGGCCGTGAAGCGCACGCCGCGCGGCGACTGGTACGAGGTCGGACGCTTCCAGTTCAGGTTCAGGCGGCCTTCCGCGGCGCTGGTGGTAGCGCGGCTGTAGTCGCGGATTTCGTCGTACTCGGTGGCCTTCTGCGTATTGAACACGTTGAACACGTCGACCTGCAGGGTCAGCTTCTGCGTACCGATCTTCGGCAGGTAGGCGAAGGACATGTCGAGCGACGAGGTCCATGGCGTACGGCCGAAGGTGCCGCGGTTGTGCAGCTCGCTCTTGCCCTTGTCGTTCAGGCAGTAGAACGAGGATGCGGTCGAGTAGCCGGCGGCGTCGCCGTAGTCCGGCGCGTCGTAGGGCACGAAGCCGACGCAGCTGACCGGGCGGCCGGAAGCGATGGTGGCGTTGAAGCCCAGACGCATCTGGTCGTTCAGCATGTAGTTGCCGTAGGCCTTCAGCACGTGGCGGCGATCATTCGACAGGTAGCCGGTCGAGCCACGCGTCAGCGAGGGGAAGTCGAAGTCCTGCGACACGCCCGCGTCTTCCTGGTTGATGATCGACGTCACGTAACCTTCAGCCGAACCGAACGATTTCGACAGGGTGTACGACGCGCTCAGGTTCCACTTGCCGTCGAACGGACGTTCCAGCGTGAATTCCAGCGCCTTGTACTTGCGGGTGTATTTTTCCAGGCCAATATAGGAGGCAGGGAAGGTGATCGGCACCAGCTTGCCGTTGTTGTCGATGTCTACCTGCAGGGTGACGTCCTGGCCCGGATTGACCATCATGCACTGCGCCATCGTGCTCGAATCGAAGTTCGGGTGGTTGTTATCGGCAGCCCATTTCTCGAAAGCGGAATGCGAGCAGTAGTCGTCCATGCCGTTGTTGACCTTGCGGTAGACGCCGCGCATGCCGACATTCCAGCCCTTCACGATCGCTTGCTGGAAGCCGAGGATCACCTCGTCCTGCGACATCGGCTTGAGGTTGATGTCGGCCACGGTGGCGGGGTTTGGCAGGCTGCCGTCGCCGTTGATCAGCGGCGAGCCGACCTGCTTGATGCCCAGCGGCGCGGCGGTGACGGGGTCGATGCCGGTGTAGGTGTAGAAGGTATCGCTGGACAGCTCGCCGCGGGTGGCGCGGATATTGGTGTTCGAGGCGACCGGGATGTAGTAGCGGCCGGCGGTGCCATACACCTTGGTGGTGGCGTCGCCCTTCACGTCCCACGAGAAGCCGACACGCGGCGCGCGCAGCCAGTCGGCCTTGACGAAGCTGTCGCCGTCGCCGTTCATGTTGTCGAACGACTCCCAGCGCATGCCGCCGTACAGCAGGATGTTGTCGGTGAGCTTCCAGTTGTCTTCGATGTAGTAGGCGTCGTTCTTGACTTCGAATTCACCTGAAGTGCTGGTGCTGATGCGGCCGCGTACATAGTTTCCACCCGGCGCCACGGCATTGGGGACGCCGTTGACGGTGCCGGTGGCGCTGCGCAGGTAGCGCCAGTAGATGCCGCCCGAGAAGGCCGAACCGGCTTCGGAAGAGGTGAATTTCTGCGAGTCGACACCGCCGCGCAGGGTGTGCGCGCCAAGGACCCAGTCGGCGTCCACACGGAAGGCGCGGCGCTTGTCTTCGTCGTACTCGGGCGTATTCGGGTCGCGCGCATTGGTGGCGAACGGTTCGTTCCAGCAGCCGAGCTTGGTGACATCGACGTCGTACACGGTCGGGCAATTCAGCGCCGCCACGCGGTAGCCGGTGGTACGCGGCAGCTTCTCGTCCACCGAGCCGACCAGGGCCGACAGGGTGAAATTGTCGGTCAGGTAACCGGTGTATTTGCCGATCAGGGTATGGCCGCCGCCATTGACGCTGCCGGTGGTCGGGGTGCCGACGTGGCTGCCGGCCCAGTCCTGGCTTTCGCCGGTATGGATGTAATCGATATAGTCGTACTTGGACTTGTTGGTGATGCCGGTGAATTCCAGGCGGTGGGTGTCGTTCGGCGTGAAGTCGAGCTTGACCATGCCGTTCGGCTGGGTCGACTTGGTCTCGGTGCTGCGGTTCTGGCCGAAGCTGTCGGTGGTGTCGCGGCGTCCTTCGACGAGAGCGAAGATGAACAGCTTGTCCTTGATGATCGGGCCGCCGGTATAGACGTTGGCGCTCAGGTCTTCGTTCTTGTTGTACTTGCGGAAGATCTTGTACTTGGCGTTGTCCGGGTCGAGGTCGAGCAGGTTCTTGCCGCTGGCCTGGAGCGATTCCGGCGAGAAGTAAACCGAGCCGCCGCCCTTCCAGGTGTTGGTGCCGCGCTTGGTCACCAGGCTGATCACGCCGCCCAGCGAACGGCCGTATTCGGCGCCGTAGCCGCCGCTCTTGACCTGTTGCGCGCCGATCGCCTCGAACGGCAGGTTGGCATACGACAGGAAGTTACGGATGTTGGTGACGTCGAAGCCGTTGATGTAGTAGCCGTTTTCGGCCACCGAGGCGCCGCCGAAGGACGGCAGGCTGCCGCCGCCCAGGTCCGGGTCGCCGCGCACCACGCCCGGAGCCAGGATGGCGATCGCGTTGACGTCGCGCGCCACCGGCAGCGCCGCGATCTGGTCGGCGGTGAAGACGGTGCTGGTTTCCGCGGTCGAGGTGTCGATGGCGCTGCGGGTACCCTGCACGACCACGCGCGCGACGCTGTCGCCGGCCAGGTCCACGGCCGTACCGGAACCGATCGACACGCTGACGTTGCGGGTCACGCCGCCGCTTTCGACGCGGTAGGCGCCCGGCTGCAGCTTGGCGGCGTTATAGGTGCCGTTCGGCTCGACGGTAATCGTACGCGACGAGCCGTTTTCCACGCTCGTGATCGTAATTTTTTCACCAGGCTTTGCACGGCCGTAGATCGAACCTTCCGAGCTCTGCGCAATGGCAACTGAAGAAATCAACATGCCGACTGCAATAGCGGCGGCGGTGCGCTGATAGCGCCCGGATGTGAAATGCATGGATGCTCCCTGGGTAAGTTATTGGTATTTATAATCAACCGCAGCGCATCGATGCTCAGCGTATTGACTCAGGGATAAGATCATCTATGCATACAATCTATGCATACAAGTTGTCAATTTGCTGTTTGAAATTTGCAACAGTTTTTGACAACAACATGCGGAGAGAATGAAATTGGGGGCGAACGCACGCATGGCGCATGAACATGCCGCCAAATGTGCGTTATCGAGTATGTGGATTGAATGAAGTTAAAATCAGTGCGCCGCGCCCAGCTTCTTGCCGCGCACCTTCTGGATGACGGTCACCACCGCCAGCACGATCGCACCGACCACGACACCGGCCAGCGCATCGACCACGGTCGGCGTGATCGCCGCCAGCGCGCCACCGATGCCGGGCACGCCGGCCGTCATGTGCGCCGCTTCTTCGGCAAAGTGGTGCAGCGGCGTCCAGGCGTGGGCGATGATGCCGCCGCCGACCATGAACATGGCGGCGGTGCCGACCACCGACAGGAATTTCATCAGCTTCGGCGCCGTGGCCAGCAGCAGCTTGCCCAGGCCCCGGGCAGCGCCGCTCGCCTTCTTGCTCAGCCAGAGCCCGGCGTCGTCCATCTTGACGATGCCGGCCACCAGGCCGTAGACGCCGACCGTCATGGCGATCGCGATCGCGACCAGCACCGCGACCTGCTGGCCGAACGGTGCGTTTTCCACGGTGCCGAGGGCGATCACGATGATTTCGGCCGACAGGATGAAGTCGGTGCGCACCGCGCCGCTGATCTTGTCCTTCTCCAGCGCGGCCATGTCGATGTCCGTGGCGGCCAACTTGGCGATGTGCTCGGCCTTGTGCTGCTCGTCTTCCTCCTTACTGTGCAGGAACTTGTGCGCGAGCTTCTCGAAGCCCTCGTAGCACAGGAAGGCGCCGCCGATCACCAGCAAGGGCGTGATCAGCCAGGGCACGAAGGCGGAGATCGCCAGCGCGGCCGGCACCAGGATCGCCTTGTTCTTCATCGACCCCTTGGCCACCGCCCACACCACCGGCAGTTCGCGGTCGGCATTCACGCCGGTGACCTGCTGCGCATTCAGGGCCAGGTCGTCGCCGAGCACGCCGGCGGTTTTCTTGGCCGCCACCTTGCTCATCAGGGTGACGTCGTCGAGGACGCTTGCAATATCGTCCAGTAATGCCAGCAGACTGCCTCCAGCCATCGTTTGCTCCACTTCCAGGAAATAGTATCAGGATCGCATCATCTTACCTGAGGCAAGGTTGCCGGGCACACGGTTCAGCGCGGCTTTCTGCATTTCAGTCGCGGAAATCTGCATCTCGTCGCTTTTCGCGGGTGTCGGCAAACCGGCATACGTATAGTGCAAGCTGTTGGCTGCGGTGCTGCAGCCTCGCCACCGAAGGAGAAGTCATGAATACCGAAACGACCCTGCACCCAGTGACCCCGGCGCCGGTGCGCCGCACCCGTCCGCCGAAGCGCAAGACCCGTATCACGATCTACCTCGACGACGAAGTGCTGAACGAATTCCGCAGCCTGTCCGAGCGCTGCGGCACCGGTTACCAGACCCTGATCAACGCCGCCCTGCGCCACCGCCTGGCCGCACCAGGCGTCGAAACCGGCCTGGCCTGAACGCTTCGGGAACGGGGCCCGCGTTCGCCACGGGGTAGCAAGATTACATGCAGCAATAATTATGCTAATCTTCCCGCTCTTTTAACCCCGGAGGAACTATGAAAAAAGGCGAACTGATCGCGGAATTCGCGAAGCGCACCGAAATGTCCGGCGCTGCCGCCAACACCGCGGTGAACACGATCATCGAGATCATCACCGAACGCCTGAAGAAAGGTGACACCGTCGGCATCACCGGCTTCGGCACCTTCTCGGTCACCAAGCGCGCCGCGCGCAAGGGCCGCAACCCGGCAACCGGCGAAGTCATCAAGATCGCCGCATCGAAGACCCCGCGCTTCGCTGCCGGCGCCACCCTGAAGGCTTCGGTCAACCCGAAGAAGAAGTAAGCAGTACCCGGCCACGCGCCACGCTCCGGATCCTCCGGACGCGTGCGCCGGCCCCCTTCCTTCCCTCCCCCCAGTTTCTCCCTCTTTTCCCGCCGCAGCATGCTTCTCACCACCTGGATCGCCTTCGTCATCGCCGGCTCGCTGATCGCCATTTCGCCCGGTTCCGGCGCCGTGCTGTCCATGTCGCACGGCCTCGCCTATGGGGTCAGGAAGGCCAGCGCCACCGTGCTCGGCCTGCAGTTCGGCCTGATCCTGGTGCTGGTCATCGCCGGCGCCGGCGTCGGTTCGCTGCTGCTGGCGTCAAACACCGCCTTCACCGTCGTCAAGGTCATCGGCGCCCTGTACCTGATCTGGCTCGGCATCGGCCAGTGGCGCGCCAAAGCCGACGCGCCCGCCGTGGACACCGCCGGCATGGCGGCCCACCCGAGCTTCGGCAAGCGCGTCATGACCGGTTTCCTGACCAATGCGACCAATCCGAAGGGCATCATCTTCATGGTTGCGGTGCTGCCGCAATTCATCGCCAAGGAAGCGCCGCTGCTGCCGCAGCTGGCGATCCTGGGCGTGACCATGGTGACCATCGATTCCATCGTCATGCACGGCTATGCCACGCTGGCCTCGTCGATGCAGCGTTTCTTCCGCGATGCGCGCGCGGTGAAAATCCAGAACCGCGTGTTCGGCGCCGTGCTGATGCTGATGGGGTCGCTGCTATTCCTGGTCGAGCCGACGCACCGCTGAGTTTGTATCCGCCGTGTTGCGTTACCCGGCGATTGAAACTTTCTGTAAGTTACGTAGTCCTTGCGCGCGCTCGTGCGTTGTAATCAGGGTGCACCTTCCTCGTCCCCTAGCCCTGCTGGAGCCCGACATGAACAAGCGTTTCGCCAAGACCGCCGTGATGCTCGCGCTCGCGGCGCTATCCACTGCCGCCCTCGCGCAAGACACCCTGGACACCGAACCGCCGGGCCGGGTCGGCCGGGTCGCGCTGGTGCAGGGCAAGGTCAGCATCGGCGGCGACGTCGGCGAAGCCAGCCAGGACGCCCTGGTCAACTGGCCGGTCACGACGCGCAACCTGATCACCACCGAGGCGGGCGGGCGCACCGAAGTGCGGATCGGCTCGACCGCGATCCGGGTCGACGCCGACAGCTCGCTCGAGATCACCGAACTGGACGACGACAGCATGCGCCTGCGCCTGCACTACGGCAGCGCCAGCATCCGCATCCTGAGCGAGGACGTGCTGCCCGAGTTCGAACTGAGCACGCCGCAGGGCCGCGTGCGCATGCTGAAACCCGGCCGCCTGCGGGTGGACGCCGAGCGCGTGCGCGACACCAGCGTGGTCAGCGTGTTCGACGGCGAAGCGCAGGTCGACGGCGGCGGCGCGAGTTTGACGATCCGCGCCGGCCGCAGCGCCGAGCTGCGCGACGAGGACGTGCGCACCCTGCAGGCGAGAAGCGACGCTTTCGACAGCTGGGCGCTGGAGCGCGACCGCGCCTTCGACGGTGCGCGCTCGGCGCGCTACGTCACCACCGACATGACCGGCTACGAAGAGCTGGACCGCCACGGCAGCTGGCAGGACGACCCGGAATATGGCGCCCTGTGGCTGCCGACGGTGTCCTCGAGCTGGGTGCCCTACCGCGACGGCCGCTGGACCTGGATCGCCCCCTGGGGCTGGACCTGGGTCGACAACGCGCCCTGGGGCTATGCGCCCTTCCACTACGGCCGCTGGGTGCAGGTGCGCAACCGCTGGGCCTGGGCCCCGGGCCACATCGAGCGCCGTCCGGTCTGGGCGCCGGCGCTGGTCGGCTGGGTCGGGGGCGGCGGCTGGAGCGTCGGCTTCAACCTGCACGGCTCGCGCCCCGCGACCGGCTGGTATCCGCTCGGCCCGCGCGACCATTTCGTGCCGGGCTACCGGCTGTCGGACGAGCGCCTGCGCCGGCTGAACGCCTGGCGCGACCGCAAGGATGACCATCGCGGGCCGCGCGGCCGCGGTGACCGTGACCATGACCGTGGCGATGGTCCGGGCCGCCCGGATTACCGCCACCGCGGCCTGACCGTGGTCCCGCAGGCGAACTTCGGCCAGCGCGGACCGGTCGTGGTGCCGAACGTGCCGCGGGCGACGCCGTCGCCGCAGGCGATTCTGAGCGCGCCCGGCGCCGCTCCGCCGCCGCCGCAGGGCTGGCGCGGCGGCGATGCGCGCCGCATCGAAGCGCGCGACCGCGTGCTGCGCGAGGGCCGCGACCTCGATGGCGAGCGTAACGAGCGTCCGCGTTTCGATCGCGCCGAGCGCAACGACGGGCCGCGGTTCGACCGTCACGATGGAGCGCCTCCGGACCGTGGCCAGCGTCCGCCTGTCCTGTCGACCAATCCGGCGCCCCAGCCCGGCGTGATCGCGGCGCCGGCTCCGCTGGCGGCGCAGCCGTCCCGTCCGCAGAACCTGCCGCGCTTCGATCGTGGCAACGACAATGAGCGCGAGCGTGGAAACCGTTTCGACCGCGGCGACCGTGGCGGCGAGCGCTTCGAGGGCCGCCGCGAGCGTCCGCAACCGCTGGTGGCGATGCCGCAGCAGGCGGAGCGGCCGGCGCCCGCCCCCGCCCCTGTCATGGCCCCGCCCCCGCAGCGCGTCGCGCCGCCGCCGCCGCAAGCCATCGCTCCGCCGCCGCCACGCGCCGAGGCGCCGGGAGCCCAGCGTTTCCGCGAACGGTCGCGGGTGCACGACCAGGCGCCCCGCAATGAATAACCGCCTAGTCCGCATTTTGCGTCGACTGTCGCGGCAAAGCGCAGTTCGTCGCATGCGGGTCGCGGTCAGGGATGGCATTGGATAAAGTAGCGTCAGCGCTTCGCAGGCCGCAACACCTGCAAGGCACTGCAACATATCCCGCTATTTCCCCCAACTCAGGAATAGTTCAGGCCGGCCTCAGCGCCGGCCTCTTTTTTTCCAGCAAAGCATCGCCATATCGGAGGGACTACAATAACGCTTTGCACAGGACAAAATCATGGACCCGAAAGACTCCCTCATCGAATACCCGAGCGACTTCCCGATCAAGGTGATGGGCGCGACCCACGTCGACTTCGCGCCGGCGATCGTCGAGGTGATCATGCAGCTGGATCCGACTTTCCATGAAGGCAAGATGCAGAGCCGTCCCTCGGCCAAGGGCAACTACACCGGCCTGACCGTGACCGTGCGCGCCACCAGCCGCGAGATGCTGGACGACGTCTACCGCGCCCTGTCGACCCACCACATGGTCAAGATGGTCCTGTAAGCGACCCGGGAAAATGGACGGCCGTCAGGCGCGGACGATCGCGCTGTCTTATAATGACGGGGCTGTCCATATTCCCTCCCTATACCAATGACCCGTCCCGCCACGCCGCTGATCCGCGAGCTCGGCCGCGCCGACTACGAACCCACCTTCGCCGCGATGCGCGCCTTCACCGACGCGCGCACGCCCGACACCCGGGACGAGCTGTGGATCGTCGAGCACCCGCCCGTGTTCACCCTGGGCCTCGGCGCCGACCATGCCCACGTGCTGGCGCCCCATGGCGTCCCGGTGGTCCAGACCGACCGCGGCGGCGAGGTCACCTACCACGGTCCCGGCCAGGTTGTCATTTACCTATTGATGGACCTGCGCCGCAACAAGCCGGGCGGCAAGCTGTATGCCCGTCAGTTTGTGGCGAAAATCGAACAGGCGGTCATCGAGGTGCTGGCGGCGTATAATCTCGCGGGCGAACGCGTTGCCGGCGCGCCCGGCATCTACATGGCTGACGGCCCGAAGCGGGGCGCGAAGATCGCCGCCCTCGGCCTCAAGGTGCGCGGCAACGGCTGCACCTACCATGGGGTCTCGCTGAACGTGGCGATGGACCTGGCCCCGTTCACCTGGATCAACCCCTGCGGTTACTCCGGGCTGGCCACGGTCGACATGCGCACGATGGGCGTGGACGCCCCGCTGGCCGATGTCCAGCAGGCCCTGGCGCAGGAATTGGTGCGCCAGCTGGCGACGGCCGATGTGCCGGCGCCGGAAACCGAACAAACTCTCTGAATGGAAGCCCGCCAGGGCACGAGCCAATGACTATCGACACCAGCACCGCTACCGCCTACGACGCCACCGAAAAGCAGAAGGGCGCCAGCAAGACCTCGCGCATCCCGATCAAGATCGTGCCGATCGCCGACGCCGAGCGCCTGAAGAAGCCGGACTGGATCCGCGTCAAGGCCGCCACCGCCTCCTCGCGCTTCTACGAGATCAAGGACATCCTGCGCGCCAACAACCTGGTGACCGTGTGCGAAGAAGCCAGCTGCCCGAACATCGGCGAATGCTTCGGCAAGGGCACCGCGACCTTCATGATCATGGGCGACAAGTGCACCCGCCGCTGCCCCTTCTGCGACGTCGGCCACGGCCGTCCGGACCCGCTGGACGTGAACGAGCCGGGCAACCTGGCCAAGACCATCGCCGACCTGCGCCTGTCCTACGTCGTGATCACCTCGGTCGACCGCGACGACCTGCGTGACGGCGGCGCCGGCCACTTCGTCGAGTGCATCAGCAAGACCCGCGCCCTGTCGCCGAACACCAAGATCGAAGTGCTGGTGCCGGACTTCCGCGGTCGTCTCGAAAAAGCCCTGAACATCTTCGCCGACGGCCTGCCGGACGTCATGAACCACAACCTGGAAACCGTGCCGCGCCTGTACAAGGAAGCGCGCCCGGGCGCCGACTACCAGCACTCGCTGGTGCTGCTGCGCGACTTCAAGAAGAAATACCCGAACGCCGTCACCAAGTCGGGCCTGATGGTCGGCCTGGGCGAGACGGATGAGGAGATCCTCGAAGTCATGCGCGACATGCGCGAGCACGACATCGACATGCTGACCATCGGCCAGTACCTGGCGCCGTCCAACTCGCACCTGCCGGTGCGCCGCTACGTGCACCCGGATACCTTCAAGATGTTCGAAGAGAAGGCTTACGAGATGGGCTTCGTGCACGCTGCCGTGGGCGCGATGGTGCGGTCGTCGTATCACGCGGACCAGCAGGCGCACGAGGCGGGTGTCGCCGCGTAATCGCGCGTCATTTCAGCCAGACGGCCGGCCCCGCACCCTGCGGCGCCGGCCGTTTTTGTAGGGTGGGCGGTCCCCGCCCACGCGTTCAAATCACGTCAATCGGCCCGCTCCGTGGCTTTCACCCGTTCGTTGAACCCGTGGGCGGAGGACCGCCCACCCTACGGTGATCGAGCCGGTGACGGTAGCTGCCAGGCGCAGATAGCCCATGACTGCGAAAGTGACGCCGCAGCGATTCGGGCGAACCGAGACCAGACAAATCGGCGACCGCTTCCAGCCCCAGTGCAGGCCGGGTCTCCAGGATGTGCTCCGCCAGCTGCACGCGCTCCTTCACCAGCCAGGCCAGCGGCGTCGATCCGGTCCCCTCCTTGAAGCGGCGCTGGAAGGTGCGCGCACCCATCTTCGCCTGCGCCGCCATCGATTCCACCGAGTGCTCCGCGCGCAGGTTCTCGCGCACCCAGTCCATCAGCCGCGCGATCGCATTGTGTTCACTCGACGGCAGCGGACGCGCCACCAGCTGCGCTTGACCGCCATCGCGGTGGCTTGGCACCACCAGGCGCTGGGCGACGCGGTTGGCGATGTCGACACCGAAGTCGCTGCGCACCAGGTGCAGCAGCATGTCCAGGCCCGCCGCGGAACCGGCCGACGTGACGATGCGGCCGTCTTGGACGTACAGCACGCCCTGTTCCACATCGATGTTCGGGAATGCGGCTTCCAGCTGGTCCAGATAGCGCCAGTGCGTGGTCGCGCGGCGGCCGCCCAGCAGCCCCGCATGCGCCAGGACGAAGGCGCCCGAGCAGATCGAGCAGAGACGTGCGCCGCGTGCGGCGGCCTGTTGCAGCGCCTCGATCAATGCCGGTGGCGGCGCCGCGTCGGCTCCGCGCCAGCCCGGAATCACGACGGTGTCGGCGCGCGCGACTTCCTCGAGCCCGTGCGGCGCCGCGACCGTCAATCCGCCGGCGGCGCGCAACGGCCCTGCCTCGACGGCGCACACCGCATACGAATACCAGGGCACGCCGAGCTCCGGCCGGTCCAGCGCGAAGAGCTCGACGGCGCAGCCGAATTCGAAGGTGCACAGGCCGTCGTAGGCCAGGATGGCGACGTGGTGGGGCATGGCGCGATGTTACCAGTTTCTGTCGCGCCGACGCCTGCCCTGCCCGGCCGCTACCTGCGAGACTGGAGACTCGTTCAACCCAGGAGTCCACCATGCCATCCAGCGTATCCGCAGTACCCGCCGCGCCGAGCGACCAGGCGCTCGTCCACTTCGCATCGAGCTTCACCTTCGAGACCGACTGCGCCGACGTGCATGCGGCGTTTGCAGCACAGGAGCAGGATTTCGTCCTGCTCGACGTGCGCAGTCCCGCGCTGTACGCGCGCGGCCACGTCCCCGGCGCGCTGAATCTGCCGCAGGGGAAGATCGTCGAGGCCAAGCTGCGCGAGTATTCGATGGACACGCTGTTCGTGGTCTACTGCGCCGGCCCGCATTGCAACGGCGCGCATCGCGCGGCCGAGCGGCTGGCGCGTCTTGGCCGGCCGGTCAAGCTGATGATCGGCGGCGTTACCGGCTGGCTCGACGAGGGCTTTACCCTGGCTTGATGCGTGCCGTGTCCGGGCGCGCGCTGCGATATAGTGGATGCCAACGAAACATCCGCAAGCATCCAATGAATCACACCCCTGACGACACCGAACACGACGACGCCTTCCTCGAACGCGAGCTCGACTTCGCCGAGCGCGGCATCGAGCTGGTCAAGATGGAAGGCCGCGTGTTCCTGCGCTTTTCCGGCGAGGTGCGCTACGAAGGCCTGCGCGTGCCCTACCGCCTGGTGCCGGCGCGCGGCGTGCTGGCCAAGCCGAGCAAGTGGCGCAAGATGGACATGCTCGCGCGGCGCGAACTACTGGAAGAACGCGCGACGCCAGACGCCATCGAAGCGCTGCAGACCGAGGCCGAGGAGTTCGTGCGCGACATCGCGGAAGAAGCCGACGATTTCGGCTGGGACCCGATGACCTTCCTGCACGTCCTCGACGAGCTGGAAACCTCGGAGCCGGCCGAATACGTGTTCCAGCGGATCTCGCAGCGCCTGACCCACGCGGTCGAGCGCGAGCAGGAAGAACGCTTCGCGGCGCGCACCAAGGAAAGCATCAACCTGGCCGAGTACCCCGAATCCTTCGAGGTCGCCAGCAAGATGGGCCGCAAGTTCATCGCCCTGCTCGGGCCCACCAATTCGGGCAAGACCCACCGTGCGATGGAAGCGCTGGCCAAGGCCGACAGCGGCGTCTATCTTGCGCCGCTGCGCCTGCTGGCGCTGGAAAACTACGAGCGCCTGCAGAACACGGCCGGCAAAGAGATCGCGGTCAGCCTGATCACCGGGGAGGAGCGCCGCATCGCCGAAGGCGCGACCCACGTCGCCAGCACCGTCGAGATGCTGGACACGAAGACGCCGGTGGAAGTCGCCGTCATCGACGAGATCCAGATGCTGGCCGACCGCGACCGCGGCGCTGCCTGGACCGC
This sequence comes from Massilia phyllostachyos, assembly GCF_021044825.1. GTDB lineage: Bacteria > Pseudomonadota > Gammaproteobacteria > Burkholderiales > Burkholderiaceae_D > Telluria > Telluria phyllostachyos. The sequence continues at coordinate 151,182 of NZ_JAJNOC010000005.1, forward strand.
GGCGGTGTGCGGCGCGCCCGCGTCGACCGTCTACCTGGTCGGGGCGCCGGAAGCGCGCCGCGCGATCGAGGCGCTGGCCGAGCGGCTGGAAGTGCCGCTGGAAGTCCATGTACTGAAGCGCATGGCGCCGCTGGCGATGGAGCCGTCGGCGGTGCGCAAGCTCGGCAACCTGCGCCGCGGCGACGCCGTCATCGCCTTCTCGCGCCGCGACGTGCTGATGTGGCGCGACATGATCACCGAGAAGGGCCTGTCGGTGGCGACCGTCTACGGCAACCTGTCGCCCGAGGTGCGCCGGGCCCAGGCCGAGCGCTTCCGCGAAGGGCAGGCCGACGTCGTGGTCGGCACCGATGCGCTGGCGATGGGCCTGAACATGCCGATCGCGCGCATCGTGATGACGACCGCCGTCAAGTACAACGGCTACGAGGAAGAGGAAATCTCGGCCGCGCTGGCCAAGCAGATCGCCGGACGGGCAGGGCGCTACGGCGTGCACGAGGAAGGTTTCGTGGCCGGCTACGACGATGACACCCACCAGGTCATGCGCGCACTGATGAAGGAAAAGATCCCACCGGTGGCGGCCACCGGCTTCGCCGTCGCGCCCTCGCTGGAACAGCTGCACCGCATTTCGTCGGTGACGGGCGAGACGTCCCTGGTAAAGCTGCTCAAGCGCTTCGTCCACAACATCGACGTCCCGGACGGTTTCTTCTACCCGCGCATCACCGAGGAACAGAACGAGCGCGCCGAGTGGCTCGACACCTTGCCGCTGTCGGTGGCCGAGAAGTTCATGCTGTCGCTGGTGCCGATCTCGAGCCGGGTGCCGGTGCTGCAAAGCGCCTGGGAGCACTGGGCGCTGTCGCTGGCGAAGAAAAAAATCTGCAAGCTGACGCCGCCGACGCGGGAGCTGTATTACATGAATCTGCAGGAGGTCGAGGATACCTGCCGCATGTATTCGGCGTATGCGTGGCTGGGGTATCGCGAGCCGGAGCATTTTCCGAGCATCGCGCTGGCGCAGCAGCTGGCGCGGGAGGCGTCGGAGAGGGTGGATGCGATGCTGCAGCAGCAGAATACGGCGGCGCGGCAGCGGGGGAGTGGTGGACGGACGAGTGGCAAGCGCAGGCGCTAACGGGTGCGGTACGAACTTGGGTTCCGGCGAAGGCCGGAACCCAAGTTTGCTCGATCAGCCACTAGCCCAAGCACGATAAATACCAGCAGTGTACGATCGTGCTTTTAAACAAAGCGACATCACCGTGAACCCCAAATACACCCCAGAATCCTTCAACGAATTCGGCCAACCCTACCTCCCCGGCCACCTCGGCATCGTCATCACCGAAGTGAGCGAAGGCCGCGTATGCGCCGAACTCCCGGTCCAGCCCCACCTGCTGGCCCCGAACGGCTACCTGCACGCCGGCAGCGTGGTGACCCTGGCCGACACCGCGGCCGGCTACGCCTGCATCGCCCACCTCCCGGAAGGCGCGAACAGCTTCACCACCATCGAACTGAAATCGAACCACCTCGGCACCGCGCGCCAGGGCACGATCGCGGTGGTGGCGACCGCCGTCCACCTGGGCCGCACCACCCACGTGTGGGATGCGACCGTGATGGACAAGGACAGCGGCAAGACCATCGCCCTGTTCCGCTGTACCCAGATGATTCTTTACCCGAAGGCTTAAGAGGACAGCTCTTTCTCGATCAGCTTGTGCAGGGCCGGGAACTCCGGCTCGCCCACATAGCGCTTGATGATCTTGCCCTGCTTGTCGATCAGGAAGGTGGTCGGGGTCAGGGTGACGTCGCCGAACTGCTTCGCGATGTCGCCGGCCGAGTCGATCGCCACCGTGAAGGGGAGCTTGCGGGTCTCGGTGAAGTTCAGCACGTAGTTGGGCGGATCGTACTGCATCGCCACCGCCACGAACTCCAGCCCCTGCCCCTTGTACTTTTCAAAGGTCTCGACCATCTGCGGCATCTCCTTGACGCAGGTGGTGCAGGAGGTGGCCCAGAAGTTGACCATCACGACCTTGCCGCGCAGGGCGCCGGTGCTGATCTTGTCGCCCTTGATGCTGATGAAGGTGACGTCGGGCGCCGGAGTGCTGCCGTAGAAGGAGGCGTAGCCGATGCCGGCCAGCGCCAGCACCACCGCGGCTGCGGCGGCGGGCTTGAACCAGGAACTCGAGGAAGGAATCATGGCGGGTGTCGATGGAAAAACGGCAGGACCGCAGTCCTGCCGTTGTTGAATTAGCTCTGGCTTGGTGCCGGCTGGTTGGCGCGCGGGTCTTCGTCCTGGATGTACTCGAAGATCTTCACCACGCGGTTCACGCCCGGCACGCCCTTGGCGACGTCGGCCGCGATATTGCCTTCGCGCGGGGTGACGAGGCCCATCAGGTAGACCACGCCGCGCTCGGTGGTGACCTTGAAAGCGGTCGCCGAGACGGTCTTCTTGTCGACCAGGCTGGCCTTGACCTTGGTGGTGATCAGGGCGTCGTTCGAGCGCGAGGTGTAGCTCGACGGGCCGGCGATTTCCAGCTCGTTGATGACGGACACCACGTTGTCGATCGCGCGCACTTCGCGCTCGGCCGCGGCCTTCATCGCTTCGTCGCGCACTTCACCGGTGAGCAGCACCTTGCGGTTGTAGCTGGTCACGTTGACGTGGCCGTTCTCGCCGGTGACCTGCTGCAGCTTGATCTCGGCCTTGACGTTGATCGCCTTGTCCTCGGTCTGCATGCCGATGGTGCGGCGGTCGTTGCTTGCCAGGGCGGCGGTGGCGGCGCCACCGACGGCCAGGGCGACGCAGCCCGACAGCGAAGTTGCCAGTGCGGTCCCCAGTACGATTTTCGAGAGCAGGCCGGCCAGCGGTCGCGTTTGAATCATTCCTCTTCTCCTCCGAACAGTGCGACGTCGATGCCGTCGCAGATGGCGTGAATCGCGCACAGGTGGACTTCCTGGATGCGCGCGGTGCGTGCGTGTTGCACGTTGATGTGCACGTCGGCGTCGGTCAGCAGTTTGCCGAGGGCGCCGCCGTCCTTGCCGGTGAAGGCCACGATGCGCATCTCGCGTTCCAGCGCGGCTTCGACCGCGGCCAGCACGTTGCCCGAGTTGCCCGAGGTCGAGATCGCCAGCAGGATGTCGCCGGCCTGGCCGAAGGCCTGCACCTGCTTCGAGAAGATCTCCTTGAAGCTGTAGTCGTTGCCGACCGCGGTCAGGATCGAGGTGTCGGTGGTCAGGGCGATCGCCGGGAGCGGGAAGCGCTCGCGTTCGAAACGGCCGACCAGCTCGGCAGCGAAGTGCTGGCAGTCGGCGGCGGATCCGCCATTGCCGCAGGCCAGGATCTTGTTGCCGTTGGACAGGGCGCCAAACATCAGTTCGATCGCCTGCGAAATGGGTTGTGCCAGGGCAGGCGCCGATTTCATCTTGAGATCGGCGCTCTCCTGGAAGTGAGCGAGGATGCGTTGAGTATTCATAGCCGAAGATTATAGTGTAGTAGCAACGGTAGGCGGGCAAGAGCGGTAAAAATTGCTTACACTTCAATGACCTCAGTTAATCACGTCCTTGAGCCACTCGACCTGCTCGCCATCGATGGCGACCACGTCGAAGCGGCAGGGCGGCGCGACGGAAAAACGCAACAGGTAGAACTCGGCCGCGCGCACCAGGCGCCGGATCTTGGCGGGTGTGATGCTGGCGGCCGCGCCACCGTGTGCGATATCGGCGCGCTGGCGCACTTCCACGAACACCAGGGTGTCGCCGTCGCGCATGATCAGGTCGATCTCGCCCCCCTTGCAGCGGAAATTCTCTTCGACCTTCTGCAAGCCGCGGCGTTGCAGGTAGAGCAGGGCGGCCTGCTCCCATTGGCGGCCCTGGGCCTGCCGCGACGACAGGCGCAGCGGCCACATATCATTGCCCGAAGGCCACCGACTCGAACACGCCGCCATCGCGGTAGACGGTGCCGGTCTCGATGCGGCGGAAGGCCGGCGCGCCGCTGCCCATGTCCACCGACAGGCGGCCGGTCACGCCATCGATCTCGAAGGCGGCGCCGGGACGCAGCGCCAGTTCGCGCGCGATGCGGTAGGCGTCGATGCCGAGGGCGTAGAGGCGCTGCATGTCGAAGCCGCCCGTGCCGGCGTCCCAGCGCGGATAGCTGGCCACCAGCGGGTGTTCGGGCTGCACGGACCAGGGCAGGTCGAGGATGCGCACGCCGCTCAGCTCGGGCGCGGCGGTGGCGGCGTCGCGGCCCGGATTGACCGAGGCGGTGCCGTAGGTCGGCAGCGAAGTGCCGATAGCGCTGCGCACCTGGCGCAACTGGACCGCGTCGAGGGCCGCGAACACCAGCTGCGGCGGGTCCTGCTGCAGGCGCGCGCGCAGCTCGGCCAGGGCGTTGCCGTCGACGTAGCCGTCGCTGCTCGGCAGCTCGACCACGTAGTTGCTCAGGCCCAGCTGCGACCAGCGCGCCGTGAAGGCGCCGGTCAGTCTCTGCTGCCAGGCGGTGGATCCGGTGAGCACCAGGGCGCGGCCGCCCGGCTGTTCCGCCGCGGCCCAGTCGGCCACCTGGCGCGCCTCGTCCTCGAGCGCGAGGCCGACCACCAGCATGCGCCGCGGGAGCGGGCCGTTGGTTTGCGGATGGTTCAGGGCGATGGTCGGCTTGCTGACGGCGCCGCTCGCGGCCAGGGCGGCGACTGCCGGGCGGGCCAGGGGGCCGACCACGATGTCGTTGGTTTCGGCCGCGCGCGCGTAGGCGTCGAGCGTGGCCTGGGCCGAGTCGCCGGTCGGGATCACGTTGACGGTCACGCCGCCGCGGTCGCGCTCGTGGCCGGCCATGAAACCGGCGCGCACCGCTTCGGCGGGCTGGGCCAGGTTGCCGGATTCGAGCGGCAGCAGGATGGCGATGCGGGTGCCGGCGCCATTGCCGCCGGTGGCGGCGCGCGGGCTGCCGTCGCTGGACGGCGGCAAGTCGATCGGGTTGGTGACGGCGCGCTCGGCGGGAGCGGGCGGCGTGTAGCGCGACTCGACAGGCGCCGGGCTTGCACTCGGCGCGGCGGGCGCGCACAATCCGCCCGGAACGCCGCAGCCCGTGTCGGGCGGCAATGGCGTGCTGGTACAGCCGGCCAGCACAGCGAACATGGACGTTGCAAGCAGCGCCGTGAGATTTTTTTTCAGCATCGGAATCCCTTATGACAGAACAGCAGACCATCGACATCGCCCGGCTTCCCGTCATGGGCGAGGCGGCCCAGCAGTCCTATCCTACCGCAACGCTGTATGTCGTGGCTACACCGATCGGCAACGTCACCGACATCACCTTGCGCGCGCTGCACCTGCTGGCGCTTGCCGATGTCGTGGCTTGCGAGGACACGCGCAAGACCGGCGCTTTGCTGCAACGCTTTGGTTTGAACAAGCAGACCATCGCGGCGCACATGCACAACGAGCGCGAAGTTGCCGACAAGATCATCGAGCGTTTGCGCGGCGGACAGCGGGTGGCGCTGGTGTCCGATGCGGGCACGCCGGCGGTGTCGGACCCGGGTGCGCGCATCGTCGATGCGGTGCGCACGGCGGGCCTGAACGTGGCGCCATTGCCGGGACCGTCGGCGGCGATCACCGCCCTGTCGGCAAGTGGACTGGTGAATGACCGCTTCCACTTCGTCGGCTTTCTTCCCGCAAAAACGAAGCAGCGCGAGGCGGCCCTCTCGGCGCTGGTGCGCGAGACCTCGACGCTGGTGCTCTACGAAGCGCCGCACCGCATCGTCGAATGTGTGGAAGGCTTGATGGCGGTATTCGAGCCGACCCGCCAGGTCGTGTTCGCGCGTGAGCTGAGCAAGCTGTTCGAGGAGGTTTACCGCTGTCCGCTGAGCGAGGCCCTGGCCTGGGTGAAGGCCGACCAGCACCGCGAGCGCGGCGAGTTCGTCGTGCTGGTGGAAGGGGCGGTGCTCGCGCTTGACGCGCAGGATGCGGAAGCGGAGCGCATCCTGCAGATCCTGCTCACCGAGTGCTCGGTCAAGCAGGCCGCCAACCTGGCGGCGCAGATCACCGGCCGCAAGAAGAACGCGCTGTACGAGCGCGCCCTGCAGATCAAGGGCGAGTGATTACGCCAGCGCTTCTTTCGCCGCTTCTTCCGGGCTCAAGCCATCGTAGAACTGGTCGGTGAACCACTCGACCTGTTCCTCGATGTGCTCCTGCGCCTGCTCGAGGGTGGCGCCGCCGGCGACGAGGAATTTTTCCACCTCGATGCACCAGTGGATGAATGCCAGCGTTTCCTCGTCGAGTTCTTCTTTCTTTGCCATGTGCTTTCCTTGTGTGATGGGCGGATTGTAGCGCGTCACGCGGCGAGCAGGCCGCGCAGCGCCGGGACCACTTGGTGCAGCGTCGCCACTTCCACGGTGGGACGGGCCTGCGACTCGTTCGCCAACGCCTCCGGATTGAACCAGCAGCTCTCGATGCCGAAGCGGTTGGCGCCGAGGATGTCGGCGTCGAGCCGGTCGCCGACGATGATCGTCTCGGCATGCGAAAAGGCGCGCGCCATTTTCACGGTGTAGTCGAAGAAGCGGCTGTCCGGCTTGGCGTGGCCGCAGCCGTCCGAGGTGGCGACAAAGGACAGGTGCACGTGCAGCTTCGACGCGGCGATGCGGCGCTGCTGGACGTTGGCGGCGCCGTTCGTGATGATGCCCACTTCGCCGATGCCGGCCAGGGTCTCGCACAGCTGCTGGGCGCCGTCGATCAGCACTACATTGTCGGGCAGCGACTCGAGGAAGAGGTGGCTGGCGGCTTGCGGATCCAGGTCGAGTCCGTTCGCGGCGAAGGTATGGCGGAAGCGCTCCACTTTCAGGAATTCCTTCGACACGGTACCGAGTTCGAATGCCCGCCACAGCGCCACGTTGATCGCCTGATAGCTGGCGAACAAGCCGTCGGGCAGCGTGGGCATGCCGAGCTCGCGCATCGTGTGGGCAAAGGACAGTTGTTCGGAAGCTTTGAAATCGAGCAGGGTGTCGTCGAGGTCGAACAGGAAGAGTCGGTGTTTCATCGCCTCAGTGTAACATCCGGTCCGCTACCATTTGCAGCCGTGGTCCTTCTTGTCCATCATGAGAAACAGCGGCGCCAGCAGCCCGCCGGGCAGGCCGTCCTTGCAGTTGGGACGCTTGGCCCGGCTGATGGCGCGGGCGGCCTTCGTTTCCGTTTCCAGCGGCGGGTCGGGGAACTGGGCATGGGCCGTGCCCTCGATGCCGAGCTTGGTCCGGCCGGCCAGCTCGCGCGCGGTTCCCCTGGCCGCGTTCATGTCGAATTTCGGCGCATCGCCAGGCGTCGCCTCTGGAGGAGCTGGCTCGACGGAGAAGGCATCCGCCGGCGTGTCCTGTTCGGGCGCCGCAGGCACGGCGATGACGGGTTTCGGTGCGGAGCGGCGTGCGCTGCGCGGCGCTGACGGCTCGGCAGGCGCGCGTGGCGCGGGTTCCACCTCCGGTGTCGAAGGCGGGGGTGGTGGCGGCAGGATGCGCACCGCGATGGACGAGGGGGGATCGGGCTCGAAGGCGGGCAGCGATGGCCCGCCATGGCGATACGCAAACATCAGCATCACGTGCACGGCAATCGACACGCTGACGCCGATGAGGACACGTTTGTTCCCCCGCGTGAAACCCACATCACCGTTGTGCCGCGCTGCCAGATTCACAATATTGCCTGTTTGACCGTGTCGAAGAATGCAACACAATGCCTTAGTTTCTTTATTTTGCCCTTAAACCTTGACCTGGTCACCCCATCAGGATATGATCTGCCTTCTCGGAGTGTAGCGCAGCCCGGTAGCGCATCTGGTTTGGGACCAGAGGGTCCAAGGTTCGAATCCTTGTACTCCGACCAGTATCAAGAAAAAAGCCGACAGTGAAAGCTGTCGGCTTTTTTCGTTAACGCGCCTGTTTTCAGCGCGGCGTCCAGCGGCAGCCGCTTTCCTCCCAGGCGTCGAGATCTTCTTCGAAGGCGAGGGCCTTGCGGTCCTTCGAACGGATGTAGGTGAAGCCGTAGACGCGCGCGCCCTGGGATATCACCGTGTAGCTGCCGCCGCCGGGCAGGTCTTCCTTCCACGTGGTCGTGAATTCCATCGGCCTGCCAGGCGCCATCTCGACGGCGTCGCGCTTGACGAGCCTGAGCGGAATGTCCGCGCTGCCGTGCTCGTACCGCACGTACGCCGTTTCCGCTCCTTCCTGCGCAATGCCGAACTCCAGCCTGAGCTGCCTGCCCGGACCAAGCGAATGGAAGCAGCGGAAGTCGCCAGCAGCGGCCTGCGCAGCGCACAGCAGGCTTCCCAGCGACAGGGCAATGGCGTAAGTCCGCATTCAGCCCGCCCGCTTCGCCGCGATCGCATTGCCGGCCCGGCTCGCGCTCTTGCGGCCCAGCTGCTGCGAGATGAACAGGCCGGCATCGACCACCTGGTCGAGGTCGACGCCGGTCTCGATGCCCAGGCCGTTCATCAGGTAGATCACGTCCTCGGTGGCGACGTTGCCGGTCGCGCCCTTGGCGTAGGGGCAGCCGCCCAGGCCGGACACGGACGAGTGGAAGATCGCCACGCCGACTTCCATCGCGGCGTAGATATTGGCCAGCGCCTGGCCGTAGGTGTCGTGGAAGTGGCCGGACAGCTGGTGCATCGGGAATTCTTCCGCCGCGCGCAGCATCACCGCCTGCGTCTTGCGCGCGGTCGAGACGCCGATGGTGTCGGCGATGTCGATCTCATCGACACCGAGGTCGCGCATGCGGCGCACCACGTCGGCGACCGCATCCAGCGGCACCTCGCCCTGGTAGGGGCAGCCGAAGGCCGTGCTGATCGAGCCGCGCAGTCGGAGATTGTTGGCCTTGGCGGCCTTCGCCACCGGCTCGAAGCGCGCGATCGATTCGGCGATCGAGCAGTTGATGTTCTTTTGCGAGAAGGCTTCCGAGGCCGCGCCGAAGATCACGACTTCATCGGCCTTGCCGGCCAGTGCGGCTTCGAAGCCCTGCATGTTCGGCGTCAGCGCCGAGTAGATCGTGCCAGGCAGGCGCTCGATGCCGGCCATGACTTCCTTGCTGGTCGCCATCTGCGGGATCCACTTGGGCGAGACAAAAGAGGCGGCTTCGACGTTCGGAAAACCGGCGCGCGCCAGGCGGTTGACCAGTTCGATCTTCACCTCGGCGCTCAAGGCCTCCTTCTCGTTCTGCAGGCCGTCGCGCGGCCCCACTTCGACGATCTTGACCTTCTTCGGCAGGCTGGCGTGTTGGTACATGGTGTTCAGTATCCCAGGTCGCGGTCGACGATGTCGTCGACGGGTTGGCCGCTCTCCAGCTGTGCGATCTTGTCGCGAATCTGGAGCACGGCGTCGTGGCGCATGGTGAGCGCGGAAATGTGCGGGGTGATGGCGATGCGCGGCTCGTTCCAGAACGGGTGCGGGGCCGGCAGCGGCTCGTGGCGGAACACGTCGAGCGTGGCGCCGGCGATGTGGCCGGAGCGGATCAGGGTCATCAGGTCGGGTTCGGCCAGGATGGCGCCGCGCGAAACGTTGATCAGGTAGGCGCCTTGCTGCAGCTTGCCCAGGTTATGGCGGTCGAGCAGGTTCGCCGTTTCCGGCGTGAGCGGCAGCATGCAGACCAGCACGCGGGTGCCGCGCAGGAAGGCATCCAGCCCGTCGGCGCCGTGGAAGCATTCGACGCCCGGGATGTCCTTCGGCGTGCGGCTCCAGCCGCGCACCGGGAAGCCGAACAGGCGCATCGCCTCGACCACCGGCAGCCCGAGCCGGCCCAGGCCCATGATCCCGATCGTGAACTCGCTTTTCGGCGTGAGCGGCAGCGGGTCCCAGACGCCGTGGCGCGCCTGTTCCTCGTAGTCGTCGAAGTGGCGGTAGTAGCGCAGCACCGCGTGCGCCACGTACTCGGCCATCTGCACGCCCATGCCGGCGTCGCCCAGGCGCACGATCGGCACCGGGGGCAGGGCATCGCCCAGCTTGAGCAGGGCGTCGACGCCGGCGCCCATCAGGAAGATCGCGCGCACGTGCGCGAGCTGGTCCAGAAGGGCCGGCGTGGGGCTCCACACGACCGCATAGTCGCACGGCGGCAGGGCAACTCCTTCCTTCCATGCCACGGTCTCCACCTGCGGCATGAGGGCGGCGAATTCGCGCACCCATGGCTCGATCACGCCGTCTCCACGGAACAGGAGTATGCGCATGTCTCCCCCTACGTTTTTATGTTCTTTTCAAGCCGCCTTGAAAGCCAGCAGCGGCGCTCCATCCGCCACCTGGTCGCCGACCTGGTACAGCACTTCTTCCACCAGGCCGTCGCTCGGCGCGGCAATCGTGTGCTCCATCTTCATCGCTTCCATGATGACCAGCGGCTCGCCCTTTTTCACTTCCTTGCCGGACGCGGCCAGCACGGCCACCACTTTACCCGGCATCGGCGCGGTCAGGCGGCCGCCAGCGGTTTCGAGCTCGCCGGCGTGGGCCATCGGGTCATTGTACGCCAGGGAATAGTGGCGTCCACCGGTGAACACGTGGAACAGGTCGCCGTCGCGGCGCACGCTGCCGTGCAGCGAGGTCTCGCCCAGGCGGATGGTGAGCTCGGCGCCTTCGTGGCGGACCAGCTCCAGGCGCCGGCGCTCGCCGTTGGCGTCGATTTCCCAGCTGCCCGCGCCATAGGTCAGCCCGACCTGGTAGCCTTGCGCGCCGCTGAACTCATCGCCGAACGACAGCACGCGGCGGTAGGCGCTGTTCATGCGCCAGCCGCGTGCCTGGGCCCACGGGTCGGCCGGATTCACGGCACCGCGCACGGTCTCGCCCGCGGCGAGCGCCAGCGCAGCCAGGGCCAGGGCGCCCAGCGGCGCAGCAGCGGGCGCCGGGAACAGGGTGTCGCCGTGGCGCTCGATCAGGCCGGTGTCCAGGTCGGCGGTGGAGAAGGCCTCGCCCTCGACCAGGCGCATCAGGAAGGCGATGTTGGTGGCCAGGCCCACGATCTGGAACTCGGCAAGCGCTTGCGACAGGCGCGCCAGGGCCTGGGTGCGGTCGGCGCCCCAGACGATCAGCTTGGCGATCATCGGGTCGTAGAACGGCGAAATGGCATCGCCTTCGCGCACGCCGGAGTCGACGCGCACGGCGGCCGGATTGGCGCCGTCGGTGCCGAGCTCGAACTCGACCGCGTGCGGCGTATCCATATGGCGCAACGTGCCGATCGAGGGCAGGAAGCCCTTCTCCGGATTCTCGGCGTAGACGCGCGCTTCGATGGCATGGCCGTGGATCGCCAGTTCGCTCTGCTTCTTCGGCAGCGGCTGACCGCTTGCTACGCGCAGCTGCCACTCGACCAGGTCGGTCCCGGTGATCATCTCGGTGACCGGGTGCTCGACCTGCAGGCGGGTGTTCATCTCCATGAAGTAGAAGGAGCCATCCTGGTTGGCGATGAACTCCACCGTGCCGGCGCCGACGTAGCCGACCGCGCGCGCGGCGTTGACCGCCGCTTCGCCCATGGCGGCGCGGCGGTCCTGGGTCATGCCGGGGGCCGGCGCTTCTTCCAGCACCTTCTGGTGGCGGCGCTGCACCGAGCAGTCGCGCTCGTGCAGGTAGACGCAGTTGCCATGGGTATCGGCGAACACCTGGATCTCGATGTGGCGCGGACGGATCAGGTACTTCTCGACCAGCACCTTGTCGTCTCCGAAGGAGCTGATCGCTTCGCGCTTGCAGGATGCCAGCGCGGCTTCGAAATCTTCCGAACGCTCGACCACGCGCATGCCCTTGCCGCCGCCGCCGGCGCTGGCTTTGAGCAGCACCGGATAGCCGATGCGGTCGGCCTGCTCGCGCAAGAAGCTTGGGTCTTGGTTGTCGCCGTGGTAGCCCGGCACCAGCGGGACGTTGGCGCCTTCCATCAGCTGCTTGGCGGCCGATTTCGACCCCATGGCGCGCATCGAGGAACCCGGCGGGCCGATGAACACCAGGCCGGCGGCCTGCACGGCTTCGGCGAACTCCGCGTTCTCCGAGAGGAAGCCGTAGCCCGGATGGATCGCCTGCGCGCCGGTGCTTTTTGCGACCTCGATGATCTTCTGGCCGCGCAGGTAACTCTCCTTGGCGGCGGCGGGGCCGATCAGCACCGCCTCATCGCAGACCGCCACGTGTTTCGAACCCGCGTCGGCTTCCGAGTAGACGGCGACGGTGCGGATACCCATGCGGCGCGCGGTGGCGGCGACACGGCAGGCGATTTCGCCACGGTTGGCGATGAGGATCTTGGTGAACATGCGTTTGTCTTTCGCTATTGGTTGTTCAAGTGTTCGTTGCGCGGCCGTGTCGCCCCGGCCGCTGTGTGCTTAGCAGCCGCAGGCAGCCTTGGGCGCCGATTCCAGCGTGGCCGCGCGGGTTTTCAGGCCCAGTTTTGCCAAGAGCACGCGGTCGTCGTCCGCTTCCGGATTGCCGGTGGTGAGCAGCTTGTCGCCGTAGAAGATGGAATTGGCGCCGGCCATGAAGCACATGCTCTGCACGGCTTCGCCCAGCTCACGGCGGCCGGCCGACAGGCGCACGCGCGCCTGCGGCATGGTGATGCGGGCGACCGCGATGGTGCGCACGAATTCGATCGGGTCGAGCTTCTCGATGCCGTGCAGCGGCGTGCCCTCGACCTGCACCAGGTGGTTGACCGGCACCGATTCCGGATACGGATTCAGGTTGGCCAGCTGGGCGATCAGGCCGGCGCGCTGCTCGCGCGTCTCGCCCATGCCGACGATGCCGCCGCAGCAGACCTTCAGGCCGGCGCTGCGCACGCGGCCCAGCGTGTCCAGGCGGTCCTGGTATTCGCGGGTCGAGATCACGTTGTTGTAGAAGTCCGGCGCGGTATCGATGTTGTGGTTGTAGTAGTCGAGGCCCGCGCGTTTCAGCTGCTCGGCCTGGCCTTCTTCCAGCATACCCAGGGTGGCGCAGGTTTCCATGCCGAGCGCCTTCACTTCGCGCACCATGGTTTCGACCTTCTCCATGTCGCGCTCCTTCGGGCTGCGCCATGCCGCGCCCATGCAGAAGCGGGTCGCGCCATTCGCCTTGGCTTCGCGCGCGGCGTTCAGCACGGTGTCGATGTCGAGGATCTTCTTGGCCTCGACGCCGGTGTCGTAGCGCGCGGCCTGCGGGCAGTAGCCGCAATCCTCTTCGCAGCCGCCGGTCTTGATCGACAGGAGGGTGGCCAGTTCGACGTCGCCTTCGGGGAAGTTGGCGCGGTGCGCCTGCTGGGCGCGGAACATCAGGTCGTTGAAGGGCAGCTCGAACAGCGCCAGCACGTCGGCCAGCGGCCAGGTGACGTTCTCCGGCTGCTTGATGGCGACGGGGCGGTGCAGTGAGATCGTATTAGAAGCAGCGGTATTCGATTGGGACATGGTGGTTTTCCTTAGTTCTGGACGCGCGGAGAGTGCCAGCCCGGCAGTCCCGCGAGATCGATGTATTGGGCGGCGGCGGCTGCCGTCGGATTCTCCAGGCGGGGCACGTGGCCCAGCAGTGGCGCCGGAATGCGTTGTTCCAGCGCGTCGATGTTTTCACGCATGAAGCGCATGTCGGGCTCAAGCGTGTTCGCGACCCAGCCGGCCAGCACCAGCCCGCGCGCCACGATCGCTTCCACGGTAAGCAGGGCGTGGCTGATGCAGCCCAGGCGCAGGCCCACCACCAGGATCACCGGCAGGTTGAGCTGCGCGGCCAGGTCGGCGCTGTCGAAGTCGTCGTTGAAGGGCACGCGGAAACCGCCCACGCCCTCGACCACCACGGCGTCCGACGCCGCGTGGATCTCGGTATAGGCGGCCAGGATCGGCACCGCTTCGATCGTCACGCCTTCCAGCGCGGCGGCGATATGGGGCGCGGCCGGTTCCCTGAGCATGTAGGGCGTGGTGATGCTGGATGGCAGATTGACGTTGCCGGCGGCGCGCAGCATGTCGGCGTCGTCGTTGTGCAGCTCGCCGTCGACCAGCTCGGCGCCGGCGGCGACCGGCTTCATGCCGCAGGCGCGGCGGCCGCCTTCGACCAGCTTGTGCAGGATGGCGGCGGAGACCAGGGTCTTGCCGATCTCGGTGTCGGTGCCGGTGACGAAGCAGCAGAAGCGCGCGGGCACGGCATCGAGCAGCTCCGGTTCCGGCTGCGGATCGAGGACAGGTGCTTCGGCGACCGGCGCGCCGGCGCTGCCCGGTTCGACGACGACGGGCGTCAGCGCCTGCGGCTGGTCCGGATCGTTCAGGTTGTTCATGTGGTGGCCCTTTCCAGTTCGTTGAGCGCGCGCGCGAGCACGGCCACATCCTCGTGGGTATGCGCGGCCGACAGGGTCACGCGCAGGCGCGCCGTGCCCGCCGCCACGGTCGGCGGGCGGATCGCCGGCACCCACAGGCCCTGCTCGTACAAGGCTGCCGCCACGCGCAGCGCGTCGTCGTTGCTGCCGATGATAAGCGGTTGGATCGCCGTGCTCGATGCCAGCAGCTGCCAGCGCTTCGGACGCAGCGCGTCGCGCAGGTGCGACACCAGCGCGGCGAGGTGGGTGCGCCGCTGTTTGCCTTCATCGCCTTCGATGATGTCGAGGCTGGCCTGCAGCGCATGCGCCAGGGCCGGCGGCGCGGCGGTGGTGTAGATGTAGGGGCGGGCGCGCTGCACCAGCAGCTCGACCACGCTGGCATGCGCCGCGATGAAGGCGCCGCCGACGCCGGCCGCCTTGCCGAGCGTGCCGATGTAGACCAGGTTGGGCGAGCGCAGCCCGAAATGCTCGAGGGCGCCGCGGCCGCTGTCGCCCAGCACACCGAAGCCGTGGGCGTCGTCGACCACCAGCCAGGCCCCCATGCGTTCGCACAGGGCCAGCAGCTCCGGCAGCGGGGCCAGGTTGCCGTCCATGCTGAAGACGCTGTCGGTGACGACGATCTTGGTGCCGGCGCTGCTGGCGCCGAGCTGCTGCGCCAGGGCTTGCACGTCGCCATGCGGGTAGACGCTGACGCCGGCTTTCGCCAGGCGGGCGCCGTCGATCAGCGAGGCGTGGTTCAGCGCCTCCGAGAAGATCATCGCGTCGGCATCCGCACCCAGTGCGGTCAAGACGGCCAGGTTGGCCATGTAGCCGGTGCACATGTAGAGCGCCCGCGCCTGCGGGATAGCCGGCGCCATCCACGCGCCGAAGCGCTCTTCCAGCAGCGCATGCGCGCGGCTGTGGCCACTGACGAGGTGCGAGGCGCCGCTGCCGGCGCCATATCGCTGCGCGCCTTCCTGCAGCGCGTCGACCACGGCCGGGTGTGCGGCCAGGCCGAGGTAGTCGTTGCTGCAAAAGGCGAGCATGGCGCGGCCGTCGACGACCTGGCGCGGCGCGCAGGGGCTGTCGGCCACGCGCAGGCGGCGGATCAGGCTTTGCGCGGCCAATGCATCGAGCTTGCGGTTGACGCCTTCGATCAGGTTCATCATCAACCCGCGATCACCGATTCGAACACCTTCTGCGTGCGCGCGGCAATCCCCGCGACGTCCTCGTCGCTCAGGATATACGGCGGCATCAGGTAGACCGTGCGGCCGATCGGGCGCAGCAGCAGTTCGTTTTCCACCGCCGTCGTGAAGAAGCGGCGCGCGAAGGTCGAGGCGCGCGCCGGATCCGGCTCGACCGCATCGAAGGCGAAGATCATGCCGCGCTGGCGGAAGTGCTTCGCGCGCTCGTGCTCGGCCAGCGGGGCCAGGGCGATGGTCAGCTTGGTCGCGAGTTCCCGGTTGCGATTCAGGACGTCGTCTTCCTCGAAGATCTCGAGCGTGGCCAGGGCCGCGCGGCAGGCCAGCGGGTTGCCGGTGTAGGAGTGCGAGTGCAGGAAGCCGCGCGTGATGTCTTCGCTGTAGAACGCCTGGTAGATCTCGTCGCGGGTCAGCACCAGCGAGAGCGGCAGGTAGCCGCCGCTGATGCCTTTCGACAGGCACAGGAAGTCCGGCCAGATGGCGGCCTGTTCGCAGGCGAAGAAGGTGCCGGTGCGGCCGCAGCCGACCGCGATCTCGTCGGCGATCAGGTGCACGTGGTGCTGGTCGCACAGCTCGCGCAGCAGTTCCAGGTAGAGCGGGTCGTACATCGCCATGCCGGTCGCGCACTGCACCAGCGGCTCGACGATGATGGCGGCGATCTTGTCGCCGCGCGTTTCGAACAGGGCGCGTACGTGTTGAATAGCGCGCTTGGCCACGTCCTGGGCCGATTCGCCCTCTTGCGCGTTGCGCGCATCCGGCGCCGGCACCACATGCGAGGCGCGCAGCAGCGGGCCGTAGGCGTCCTTGAACAGGGGGACGTCGGTGACGGCCAGCGCGCCGATGGTCTCGCCGTGGTAGCTGCCCTGCAGGCAGACGAATTCCTGCTTGGCCGCGTAACCGGCGTTGCGCCAGGCGTGGAAGCTCATCTTCATCGCGATCTCGACCGCCGATGCGCCGTCGCTGGCGTAGAAGGCGTGGCCGAGGTTGTGCCCGGTGAGCGCGGCCAGTTTTTCCGACAGCTCGATCACCGGCTCGTGGGTGAAGCCGGCCAGCATCGCGTGTTCCAGCTTGTCCAGCTGGTCCTTCAGCGCCGCGTTGATGCGCGGGTTGGCATGGCCGAACAGGTTGACCCACCAGGAACTGATGCCGTCCAGGTAGCGCCGGCCTTCGTGGTCATACAGCCAGGGCCCCTTGCCGTGGCTGACCGCGATCAGCGGCACCTCTTCGTGGTGCTGCATCTGGGTGCACGGGTGCCACACGCTGCGCAGGCTGCGTGCGATCCAGTCGGAAGAGGTCTGCTGCTTCAAGATTAATCCAATTCGTTAGTTCAGCCAGGTCGGCTTGCGCTTCTCGAGGAAGGACGCGACGCCTTCGCGGCCCTCGTTTGAAGAGCGGATTTCCGCGATGCGCTTGGCGGTATCAAGCAGCAGCGCGTCGGTCACAGGCTGGCCCACGACGTCGCGCACCAGCTTCTTCGCCTCCATCACCGCGTTCGGGCTGTTCGTCACCAGCGCCTTCACGATGCCGGCGACGGTGGCGTCGAGCGCATCAAGCGCGACGACTTCGTGCGCGAAGCCGATGCGGCGCGCCTCGATCGCATCGAAACGCTCGGCGGTCAGGAAGTAGCGGCGCGCGGCCTGCTCGCCCATCGCCTTGATGACGTAGGGCGAGATGGTGGCCGGGATCAGGCCCAGCTTCACCTCGGACAGGCAGAAGTGCGCCACGTCGCTGCTCACGACGATGTCGCAGGCCGCGACCAGGCCCATGCCGCCGGCGTAGCAGTCGCCCTGTACCTTGGCGACGGTCGGTTTCGGGCACAGGTAGATGGTGCGCAGCATGTCGGCCAGGCGCATCGCATCTTCCTGGTTCTCGCTGTGCGAGTAGCCGGCCATCTTCTTCATCCAGTTCAGGTCCGCGCCGGCGCAGAAGGCCGGGCCGTTGGCGCCGAGGACGATGGCGCGCACCTGCTCGTTGCGTCCCAGTTCGTCGAAGGCCAGCGCCAGCTCGGCGATGGCGTGCTCGTTGAAGGCGTTGCGCAGGTCCGGGCGGTTCAGGGTGACGGCGGCCACCTTGTCGTCGATGGAGACGGTGAGGGTCTGGTATTCCATGGTCAAGCCTCCATCACATGCGGAACACGCCGAACCTGGTCTCTTCGATCGGCGCGTTGAGCGCCGCCGAGAGACCCAGGCCCAGCACGGTGCGGGTGTCCGCCGGGTCGATCACGCCGTCGTCCCACAGGCGCGCACTCGCATAGTAGGGGTGGCCCTGGTGCTCGTACTGCTCCTTGATCGGCTGCTTGAACGCGGCTTCTTCGTCGGCCGACCACTGGCCGCCCTTGCTCTCGATGCCGTCGCGTTTCACCGTGGCGAGCACCGACGCGGCCTGGTCGCCGCCCATGACGGAGATGCGCGCGTTCGGCCACATCCACAGGAAGCGCGGGGAGAAGGCGCGGCCGCACATGCCGTAGTTGCCGGCCCCGAAGGAGCCGCCGATGATGACGGTGAATTTCGGCACCGAGGCGGTGGCGACGGCCGTCACCATCTTGGCGCCGTTGCGCGCGATGCCTTCGTTCTCGTACTTGCGGCCGACCATGAAGCCGGTGATGTTCTGCAGGAAGACCAACGGAATCTTGCGCTGGCAGCACAGCTCGATGAAGTGGGCGCCCTTCAGCGCCGATTCCGAGAACAGGATGCCGTTGTTGGCGATGATGCCGACCTTCATGCCGTAGATGTGGGCGAAGCCGCAGACCAGGGTGGTGCCGTAGCGCGCCTTGAATTCGTCGAACTCGCTGCCGTCGACCACGCGCGCGATCACTTCGCGCACGTCGAAGGGCTTGCGGGTGTCGACCGGGATCACACCGTACAGCTCTTCCGGAGAATACTTCGGCTCGACGCTCTCGCGCAGCGCGCCTTGTACCGGCTTCACGCGGTTCAGGTTCGACACGATGGTGCGCGCCAGCGACAGCGCGTGCAGGTCGTCCTTGGCCAGGTGATCGGCCACGCCCGACAGGCGGGTGTGGACGTCGCCGCCACCCAGGTCTTCCGCCGTGACGACTTCGCCGGTCGCCGCTTTTACCAACGGCGGGCCGCCCAGGAAGATGGTGCCCTGGTCCTTGACGATGATCGACTCGTCGCTCATCGCCGGCACATAGGCGCCGCCCGCGGTGCAGGAGCCCATCACGACCGCGATCTGCGGGATGCCCTTGGCCGACAGATTCGCCTGGTTGTAGAAAATGCGGCCGAAGTGGTCGCGGTCCGGGAATACGTCGTCCTGGTTCGGCAGGTTGGCGCCGCCCGAGTCGACGAGATAAATGCAGGGCAGGTGGTTCTGCTCGGCGATCTCCTGGGCGCGCAGGTGTTTTTTCACCGTCATCGGGTAGTAGGTCCCGCCCTTGACGGTGGCGTCGTTGCAGACGATGACGACTTCCTGGCCTTTGATGCGGCCGATGCCGGTGATGATGCCGGCGCTTGGGGCAGCGCCGTCGTACATCTCGTAGGCAGCCAGCTGGGAGAATTCGAGGAAGGGCGTGCCCGGGTCGAGCAGCATTTGCACGCGGTCGCGCGGCAGCAGTTTTCCGCGCGCGACATGCTTGGCGCTCGCGGCTTCACCGCCGCCTTGCGCCATCTGCGCGACCTTCGCGCGCAAGTCGTCGACGATGGCCTGCATCGCCGCGGCGTTGGCCTTGAAGTCTTCGCCACGCGGGTTGAGTTTGCTCTCGATCTGGGGCATATGCCGTCCTCTGCTGTCTCTTGACTTTTGTTTATTCCGGGAAACTTCCGTCAACGTAATACCACCGCGGCGCTCCCGTCTCAGGATCGGGCTCACGGAGGAAACGGCTCACTTCATGCAGCCGGTGCGCCCGTCCGCCCACCTTGAAGCGAGCGACGAACTCGACGGTATCGCTGTCTGGATGGTCCGGTGAATTTACTTTACGTTGACGTAAACGTAAAGCAGATTTTACTTCAAGTCCCAGCCAGCGGATTGGCTCTTTCTCATCGATGATCGTGTCGGTCGGGCGGGTGCTGGGGTGCCAGGTGGCCAGCAGATAAGGCTCGTTTTTCAGCGAATACGCCGTGTAACGCGAGCGCATCAGCGCCTCCGCCGTGGGCGGCAGGGCGCTGCCTTCGATGAAAGGACCGCAGCAGGCGGCCAGCGAGGGACCGCCGCAGGGGCAGGCCTCGATTTTGGTCGTTTTGGACATGGCCGCCATTATCCGCCATTCCCCGGCGGGACGGCAGCTGCTTATTTTTCGAGCGTCAGGCCGTCGAGGCTGAACGGCGGCGCCTCGCCCCGCATCGCCCCCGCCAGCAGGCTGGCGCTGCCGCAGGCAAACGTGAAGCCCAGCGGCCCATGCCCGACGTTCAGCCACAGGTTGCCGTAGCGGGTCGCCCCGATGATCGGTGCGCTGCTCGGCGTGGCGGGGCGCAGGCCGGCCCAGACCGAGAGTTTCGAGTAGTCGGCGGCGCGCGGCATGGTTTCCCGCACCTGGCGGGTCAGGCCGGCCACGCGCTTCGGGTTGTGGCGCAGGTCTTCGCCGACCATGTCGACCATGGCGGCCACGCGCAGGCGGTCGCCGATGCGCGCGTACAGCACCTTGCGCTCGAAGTCGGTGACGCTGATTTCGGGCGCCACGTCGTCGGCGCGGATCGGGGCCGTCAGGCTGTAGCCCTTGAGCGGGTATAGCGGCAGCTTGACGCCGACCGTGCTTGAGAGGTTGCGGCTCTGGATGCCGGCCGCCAGCACGTAGCTGTCGCCGGAAACGATCGCACCGTCGTCCAGCTCGATACCGGTGATGCGGCCGCGGTCGGCCAGCAGGCGCCGCGCCGCACCGTGCACGAAGCCGCGAAAGCGCGGATGTTCCTGCAGGCGCTCGGCCAGGGCCAGGCAGAAGGCGTGGCAGTCGGCCACCGCTTCGCCGCTGTTGTAGATGCCGCCGGCCAGCAGCGGCTCGGCCGCGGCCAGCGCCGGTTCGCGCGCGGCGCAGTCGGCGGGCGACCAGATCTCGCCGGCGCCCGGCTTGCCGGCCGCCTTTTCGAACACGGTGCGCGAGCGGTAGACCACCAGCTTGCCGGCGTCGCGCCAGTCGAATTTCTCCAAGGGGACGACGACTTCGAGCTGCTTCATGCCCTGGCGCGACAGCTCGCCCAGTTCGAGCAGCTTGGCCGTGGTCTTGCGGTTCACGTCGGCGCGGCAGTGGGCCAGGAAGCTGGCCAGCCAGCGGTACTGGCGCAGGTCGGCTTCAGGCCGGAAGTGCAGGGGACCGGTGTCCTGGAACATCCATTGCAGGGCCTTGAGCGGCACGCCCTCGTCCGCCAGCGGCGACACGTAGCGGTAGCTGAGCTGGCCGCCGTTGCCGTAGCTGGAACCGCTGCCAACTTCCGGCGCGCGTTCGAGGACGCAGACGTCGTAGCCGGCCTCCGCCAGCCACCAGGCCGACGTCAGTCCGACGACCCCGCCACCGATAACGATCACTTGCTGCATCCTGCACTCTTCAATATGGAGATGGTGGTGAAGTTTGGGCCCTGGGCGGCGCGGCGGCCAATGAAAGTCGCGGCGCGCACCATAACCGGGATATATGCGGGCGTTTGCCTCATGTTGGTGCGGGATTGCCGACGATGGCGTGGCGGTAGAGCGCCGTCAATATGCGTTCCTCGTAGCGCGCCAGCGCCGAGTAGCGGCCCTTGTCGCGTTCCGGGTCGCTGGACACGCCGCCGGCCAGCACGATGACGCCGTTGCGGCGGGCGGGATCGAAGGCGAACACCGAGCGCAGGCCATAGGCGTCGCCGAGGTGGCCGACCGCCTCGAAGCCGCCGTCCTCGACCAGCCGCATGCCGGGACGGTCCGGGAACTGGGCATTGCCCAGGCCCCAGGCGTTGAAGAAGCCGCCGAGCGAGTCGCCGTTCGTTCCGTCATGGGTCCACTGGCGCGCGAACATGCGCTCCAGCGTGGCGCGCTCGAACAGGCGCTTGTTCTCGTGCACCCCGCCGTTCATCAGCATGCGCATGACGACGCCCATGCCACGCGCCGAGATGCGCAGGCCGCCGGTCGGGCTGAAGGGTGTGGCGTTCGTCCCCGGCACATAGGTGGCGATGCCGGCGGGCGGCGCCGGCGGCTTGCCGCTGTAGTCGTCGACCTGCGGAATCCACGGGCCGTCAGGATTCCAGATCTCCGTATCGACCGTGCGCTTGCGGTAGAGCGTGGCCAGCTTCTCGAGCGCGGCGGGCGGAAGTAAAGAAGGGTTGTAGCCGGCAGTGATGCCGAGCGGCTGCAGCAGCAGGCGCCCCATCAGCAAGTCGAAGCGCTCGCCGGTCACCCTTTCCATCGCGGTGCCGATCACGCCCCAGCCGAGGTTACAGTAGGTGAACCAGTCGCCGGGGCCGGCGCGGTTCGACCAGCTCTTCGGGTCGCCCGGGACCAGCACGTCCTTCAGCGAAGTGGCCAGCGGCCAGGAATAGCCGGCTTCGTCGCGCAGCGAGGAGCGGTGCGTGAGCAGGGTGCGCAGGGTGATCGGGCGGTCCGGGAAATGCGGGTTGCGCAGCCTGAATCCGAGGTAGTTTGAGACGTCGGCGTCGAGCTCCATGCGGCCCGCTTCCACCAGGCGCATCAGGCCGAGCGTGGTCATCATCTTGGAGATCGAGGCGATGCGGTACAGGGTATCAAGCGTGGCCGGCTTGTCGGGCAGGGCGCCGTTGCCGATATGGCGACGGCCAAAGGCGCCCTCGTAGACCGGCTGGCCGGCGCGGATCGCCAGCACCGACAGGCTGGCCAGCTGCAGTGCCGGATCGTTCACGATCGCCGCCAGTTCGGCATCCAGCGCCTGCCGGCCAGCTTGGGTACCCGATGCCGCCGGCATGGCGAACAACGGTTCGACTGCGCCAGCCAAGGCCATGCCCAGCAGCGATCGCCTGCGCTCGTTCATCCGGTCTCCCTGTGTTCGTTATAGGTGTCGGACCAGCATACGGACCGTCGGAAAGGCTTGCCAAATGAATAGCGGTGGTCTTGGCATAACCGTTTTATATTGGTATCAAGTGGTATGCTTATAAGGCAAGAGCATGCAGGGGCAACGCTTTTTCATGGGCTGCAGCG
The DNA here is from genome assembly GCF_021044825.1 of Massilia phyllostachyos. Taxonomy (GTDB): domain Bacteria; phylum Pseudomonadota; class Gammaproteobacteria; order Burkholderiales; family Burkholderiaceae_D; genus Telluria; species Telluria phyllostachyos. Next base: position 173,657 of record NZ_JAJNOC010000005.1, read on the forward strand.
TGGCCGGCGCGTACACTCTGCCCACTACCCGATTGATGCCGATGACGACTTCCAGCCCACCCTTCCAGGTCGACCTGAACGACAATTCGCCACTCTACATGCAGCTGGCGCGCAAGCTCGCACAGGACGTGCGCGACGGCCGCTACCAGGCCGACCAGGCGCTGCCCTCCGAACGCACGCTGTCCGAGCAGCTCGATGTCTCGCGTGTGACTGCCCGCAAGGCGATCGACCAGCTGGTCGACCAGGGCCTGGTGGTGCGCCGGCGCGGCTCCGGCAACTACATCGCGCCGCGCATCGAGCAGCCGCTGTCCGACCTGTCGAGCTTTTCCGAGCAGCTGCAGCAGCGCGGCTATACGCCCGGCAGCCACTGGCTGCGGCGCGACGTGATGCAGGCCGACGCCGACGCCCAGCTCTCGCTCGGGCTCTCGCCCGGCACCCGGGTGGCGCGCCTGGAGCGCCTGCGCCTGGCCGACGAGGTGGTGATGGCCTACGAGGTCAGCGTGATCCCGGCCACCATCCTGCCGCGCCCCGAGAACGTGGGCGGTTCGCTGTACGCCCACCTGGCCAAGACCGGCCACATGCCGGTGCGTGCGCTGCAGCACCTGCGCGCCATGAACGCGCCCGCCGAGCTGGCGGCGCGCCTGGCCGTGCCGGAAGGGACCGCGGTGCTGTTCATCACCCGGGTCGGCTACCTGGAGTCGGGCGAGCCGGTCGAGTTGACCCACTCCTACTGCCTGAGCGACCACTACGACTTCGTGGCGGAGCTGCGCCGTCCAGCATAACTTTTCGTCATGATGACGGGCGCAGCTTTCATGGGACCGCCGGAAACATTGGTATTACACTGGTTTTATCGACGACTGCGCACCAAGAAGACACCGCAATGCTGAAAACCGAAACCCCGGCCCAGGACCACGCGACCCTCGACCAGTACCCCACCACGGAGCTGGTCACCGTCTTCGTGGACGACCAGATGAAGGCCGTCGAGGCCGTGCGCGCCGCCGCGCCGCGCATCGCCGCCGCCATCACCGCCGCCCTGCCGCGCATCGAAGCGGGCGGACGCCTGATCTACGTCGGCGCCGGCACCTCGGGCCGCCTCGGGGTGCTCGACAGCGTGGAACTGAACCCGACCTTCTCCTGGCCGCACGGCCGCGCAGTGGCGCTGCTGGCCGGCGGAGAAGGGGCGATGTTCGTCGCGGTCGAGGGCGCGGAAGACGATCATGACCAAGGGGCGGCGGATCTCGCCGGCGTGAAGGTCGATGCCGGCGACGTGGTGCTGCTGCTGGCCGCTTCCGGTTTCACGCCCTACGTGCTGGGCGCCCTGCGCGCCGCACGGGCGGCGGGGGCGCTGACCATCGGCTTCTCGAACAACCCGGATGCGCCGGTCGCCACCGAGGCCGAGATCGGCGTCGTGCTCGACACCGGCTCCGAAATCATCTCCGGCTCCACCCGCCTGAAGGCCGGCACCTCGCAGAAGATTGCACTGAACACCTTCTCGAGCGGCCTGATGGTGCGTTTGAACAAGGTGTACGGCAACCTGATGGTAGACTTTCGCGCTACCAATGCCAAGCTGGTGCGACGCGCCATCCGCCTGACCGCATTCGCCAGCGGCGCCGACGAGGCCGCCGCCAAGGCGGTGCTGGAACAGTGCGGCTACCACGTCAAGACCGCGATCGTGGCATTGATCAAACAAACCAGTGTCGAAGGGGCCCAGGCCCTGCTGGAAGCAGCGCGCGGCAGCGTGCGCGACGCCATCGCATAACGAGCGGGGCCTGCAGAAGCCCGCCGACCACGAGACAGCAGACAACACATGCAAAAAGAAAACGTGAAGTCCCCGTGGCAGTGGGTGCCCTCCCTGTACTTCGCCCAGGCCATCCCCTACGTGGTGGTGATGAGCCTCTCGGTCATCATGTACAAGGACATGGGCATATCGAACACCGATATCGCCTTCTATACCAGCCTGCTGTACCTGCCCTGGGTGATCAAGCCCCTGTGGTCGCCGATCGTCGACATGTTCGGCACCAAGCGCCGCTGGACCGTGCTGCTGCAGCTGGCGGTCGCCGCCTCGCTGGTGGCGGTGGGCCTGGTGCTGCACCTGCCGAACTTCTTCGTGGCCAGCCTGGCCGTGATGTGGCTGATGGCCTTCAGCTCCGCCACCCACGACATCTCGGCCGACGGCTTCTACATGCTCGGCCTGCGCCAGCAGCAGCAGGCGGCGTTCGTGGGCGTGCGTTCGACCTTCTATCGCCTGGCCACCCTGGCCGGACAAGGCCCGCTGGTGGTGCTGGCCGGCGTGCTGGCGACCCAGCTGGGCGACGTCAACCAGGCCTGGTCGATCGTGTTCTTCGTGCTGGCGGCGCTGTTCTTCGCGGCCTTCCTGTGGCACGGGATGGTCCTGCCCAAGCCCGATGCCGACCACAAGGTGGCCGGCACCAGCAATCCGCTGCGCGACTTCTTCACCACCTTCTGGCTGTTCTTCCGCAAGCGCGACATCTGGCTGATCGTCGGCTTCATCCTCACCTTCCGCCTCGGTGAAGCGCAGCTCCTGAAGCTGGTCGCTCCTTTTCTCAAGGATCCGCTGATCGAGGGCGGCCTGGGCCTCACCACCGAGCAGTACGGCATCGCCTACGGCACCATCGGCATCGCCTTCCTGACCCTGGGCGGCCTGGCCGGCGGCTACCTGATCTCGCGCCTGGGCCTGAAGCGCTGCCTGTGGCTGATGGTCTTTGCCGTGCACCTGCCGGACCTGGTGTTCGTCTACCTGTCCCAGGCCCAGCCGACCAGCTTCGCCGTGGTCTGCGCCTCGCTCGCGGTCGAGCAGTTCGGCTACGGCTTCGGCTTCACCGCGATGCTGCTGTACATGATCATGGTCTGCGAAGGGGAGCACAAGACGGCGCACTACGCGATCTGCACCGGCCTGATGGCGCTCGGCATGATGGTGCCGGGGATGTGGAGCGGCAGCCTGCAGGAATACCTGGGCTACCAGCACTTCTTCATCTGGGCCTGCCTGTCGACGATCCCCGCCTTCATCATGGCGGCGCTCGTGAAGATCGATCCCGAATTCGGCAAGAAATAACGCCGTGCGCCTGACTTCCCTCGACGCCTTCCGCGGCTTCACGATCGCCGCCATGGTGCTCGTGAATAACCCGGGCGACTGGGGCAACCTGCATGCCCAGCTGGCCCACGCCAAGTGGAACGGCTGGACCTTCACCGACTGCATCTTCCCCTTCTTCCTGTTCATCGGCGGCGTGGCGATGACCCTGTCGCTGGGGCGCCTGGCGGCGGAAGGCGCCGACAAGCCGCGCCTGCTGTTGAAACTCGCGAAGCGCGCCGCGCTGATCTTCCTGATCGGCTTCCTGCTCAACCTGATCCCGCGCTTCGATTTCGACAGCGTGCGCATCCCCGGCGTCCTGCAGCGCATCGCGCTGTGCACCCTGCTGGCCGCGCCGATCGTCGTCTACCTGGGCTGGCGCGCGCAGCTGGCCGTCATCACGCTGCTGCTGGCGCTGTATTCGGTGCTGATGCTGTGGGTGCCGGTGCCCGGCATCGGCGCCGGCGTGCTCGAACCGGGCCAGGACTTCGGCGCCTGGGTCGACCGCACGCTGCTGGACGGCCACCTGTGGGTGCAATCGAAGACCTGGGACCCGGAAGGCCTGGTCAGCACCATCCCCGCCCTGTGCAGCCAGCTGTTCGGCGTGCTCGCGGGACGCCTGCTGGCGCTGAACCTGCCGCGCATCGAGCACACCGTGTGGATGCTGTTTGCCGGCCTGGTGTTCCTGGCGCTGGGTTCGAGTCTTGATGCCGTGCTCATGCCGATCAATAAAAGCCTGTGGACGGTCTCGTTCTGCCTGTGGATGACCGGCTGGGCGCTGCTCGCCTTCGGCCTGTTCTACTGGCTGCTGGATGCGAATCCCTATGCCGGCGTGCGCGAACGCGCCGCGGTGTGGGCGAAACCCTTCCTCATCTACGGCATGAATGCGCTGTTCATCTTCGCCTTCTCCGGCTTCGTCGCCAAGATGCTCGGTTTCATCAAGCTGGCGCAGCCCGACGGCAGCCAGCGTTCGCTCGGCAGCGCGCTGTATGCGCCGATCAAGGCGCTGCCCCTGGGCGCGGCCAACACCTCCCTGTTATACGCCATCCTCTTCAACGCCTGCATGTTCGCGATCGCCTACGGCATGTGGCGCAAGCGGTGGTTCGTCAAAGTGTAAGAAAGAATAAAGGAATGGACGTGAAGCCCAACCTGAAAAAACGCACCCTCACCTTCGGCCTGCTCGGCGGCGCCCTGGCGATGAATGGATTCCTCACCGCCTGCACCACGCAGCCTACCGTGCCGGGCGCGCCTGGCGACACGCCTCCGCCTGCGCCGCGCGAATTCCGCGCCGCCTGGGTTTCCACCGTCGCCAACATCGACTGGCCCAGCAAACCCGGTTTGCCCGCCGCCCAGCAGCAGGCGGAAGCCATCGCCATCCTGGAGCGCGCGGTCAGCCTGAACCTGAACGCCATCGTGCTGCAGGTGCGCCCGTCCGCCGATGCGATCTATGCCTCGAAGATCGAGCCCTGGTCCGAATACCTGACCGGCGCCCAGGGCAAGCCGCCTTCGCCGTGGTACGACCCGCTGGCCTTCTGGGTGCGCGAAGCGCATGCGCGCGGGCTGGAACTGCACGCCTGGTTCAACCCCTACCGCGCGCGACACGACAACGCCCGTTCCCCAAGCGCGCCGAACCACATCACCAACACCATCCCCTCGGCCGTGAAGCGCTACGGGAAGTTCATGTGGATGGACCCGGGCGAGGAAGCGGCGTCGAAGCAGACCATGGACGTGGTCCTCGACGTGGTGCGCCGCTACGACATCGACGGTGTGCACATCGACGATTACTTCTACCCCTACCCGATCGAGGCGCCGGACGTGGCCGGCAATGCCCAGGCGCTGGACGGCGGCGCCAAGCCCCAGGCCAAGGAACTCGACTTCCCCGACACCCCGGCCTGGGAACGCTACCTGGCCTCGGGCGGCAAGCTCGATCGCGCCTCCTGGCGCCGCGACAACGTGAACCGCCTGATCGAAGCCATGTACAAGGGCATCCATCGCGAGAAGAGCTGGGTGCGCTTCGGCATCAGCCCCTTCGGCCTGGGCCGTCCGGACCGCCGCCCGCCCGGCATCAACGGCTTCTCGCAGTACGACAAGCTGTATGCGGACGCCGAGCTGTGGCTGGAAAAGGGCTGGCTCGACTACTTCACGCCGCAGCTGTACTGGCCCGTGGCCCAGACCGCGCAATCGTATCCGGTGCTGCTCGACTACTGGATCGGCCAGAACCCGCAGGGCCGCCACATCTGGCCTGGCCTCTTCACCAGCCGCATCGGGGCGCCGAGCAGGAACTATGAGCCGCAGGAAGTGCTGGACCAGATCGCCCTGACCCGCCAGCGTCCTCTGGCCACGGGCCACGTCCACTTCAGCATGATCGCGCTGACCCAGAACCGGCAAGGCATCAGCGACAAGCTGAAAAGCGCCCTGTACACCGGCCCGGCCCTGGTGCCGGCCACCACCTGGCTGGCGAGCGAGCGTCCCGGCACGGTGCAGGTCAGCGGCGCGCCGGCCAGGGGCGGCGTCAGGCTGAAACTCAAGGCGGGCCGGGCGACCGCGCTGTATGCGGTGTGGTCGCGCCACAGCGGCGTGTGGCGCTTCGACGTGGCGCCGGCTTCGCGTGTAGACTGGACGGTGCCGGACGACGCGAAACTGGGCGCCGCCGACCTGGTCTACGTGACCCCGGTCGACCGCCTCGGCAACGAGGGCGCGCGCGTGCAGGCATGGCGCAAACCCTGATAGTGACAAGTCTTATGCACGAATCCGAAATTGACGCCCTGGGCCTCGGCATCGACGCCGGCGGCACCCAGACCCGCTGGGCCCTTGCCGGCCCCGGTGGGCGCATCGTCGCCGAGGGCACGACCGGCGGCCTGTCGGCGCTGCAGATGGCCAGCAGCGACGGGCGCGAAGCGGTGCAGGCGACCTTCGCCAGCATCGCCGGCGAGGTGCTGGCCCACGGCCGCCCGCATGCGGTGCGCGCCGGCCTGACCGGCTTCGGCGGCGAATCGGACATGCTGCAGCGCTGGCTGGGCGAGGCGCTCGGGCTGGACCCGCAGGCGCTGGTGTTCTCGAACGACATCGAGATCGCCTACCTTGCCAGCTTCCGGCCGGGCGACGGCTACCTGGTGTACGCCGGCACCGGCTCGATCGGCGCCTTCATCGACGCCCAGGGCGGCTTTCACCGCGCCGGCGGGCGCGGGGTGGTGCTGGACGATGGCGGCGGCGGCTTCTGGATCGCGCGCGAGGCGCTGCGCCACATCTGGCGCGTCGAGGACGAGCGTCCCGGCGCCTGGGAATCCTCGCCGATGGCGCACGCCGTGTTCCAGCACGTGGGCGGCTCGGACTGGTCGTTCTCGCGCCAGTTCATCTATGGCCGCGAGCGCGGCGAAGTCGGCAAGCTGGCGATCGCGGTGGCCGCCACCGCCGAACGCGACCCGGCCGCCGCCGCCATCCTGCGCGACGCCGGCCAGGAGCTGGCGCGGCTTGCCATCGCGCTGGTGAAGCGCTTCGGGCCGCGCCCGGTGGCGCTGGCCGGCCGCGCCGCCGAACTGCATCCGGCCATCGTCGACACCATGCGCGCGGCGCTGCCGCCCGACATCACGCTCAGCCAGACCGGCGTGCGCGCCCACTACGCGGCGGCGCGCCTGGCGCTCGGCCAGTGCTCCCATCAAGAACCCAACAAGGCCATATAAAAGCATGAAAATCCTGATCGTTCCCGTCATCCTTTCCCTGCTGGCCGGCTGCGTCACCGCGCCCAAGGGGCCGCAGATCGACACCACCTACAACGCCAAGGGCCAGTCGAGCCGGGCGCGCTTCCTGGTCCTGCACTACACGGTGGCGGACAAGCCGGCCTCGATCAAGATCCTGACCGAGCAGCAGGTCAGCGCCCACTACCTGCTCACCGACGACCCGCAGCCGATCATCTACCGCCTGGTCGACGAGACCCGCTCGGCCTACCACGCCGGCGTGTCGAGCTGGAAGCAGTACACGCAGCTGAACAACAGCTCGATCGGCATCGAGATCGTCAACGCCGGCTGGAAGGACACCCCGCAGGGCCGCGTCTACGCGCCCTTCCCGCAGGCGCAGATGGATGCCCTGATGGTGCTGGTGAAGGACATCGTGCAGCGCAACGGCATCGCGCCGGAGAACGTGCTGGGCCACAGCGACATCGCGCCGCTGCGCAAGCAGGATCCGGGTCCGCTGTTCCCGTGGGCGCGCCTGGCGCAGGAGGGCCTGGTGCTATGGCCGGACGCGAACCGGGTGGCGGTGATCCGCCCGATTTTCGATGCGACCCTGCCGGACGTGGCCTGGTTCCAGCGCAAGCTCGCCACCCACGGCTACGGCATTGCCCAGACCGGCCTGCTGGATAATCAAACCCGCACCGTGCTGTCGGCCTTCCAGATGAAGTACCGCCCGCGCGACATCGCCGGCGTGCCGGATGCCGAGACCGCGACCCTGCTGGAAGTCCTGACGACGCCGGCCAACGCGCCGCTGCCGGTCGTCCTGCCGCCGGTGATCACCAGCCCGGTGCCGGCGCTGCCTCCGGCGGCCGCACCGGCGCCGGTGGTGCCGGAAACCGCGCCCGCCCCGGCCGCGCCGGTCCCGCTGCCGACCCCGGCCATGCCGGCGCCGGTCCCGACCCCGGTCACGCCGCCCGTGCCGAGCACGCCGTGATGGTCGCCGCAGCGATGTTTTCCCTGTATCCTTCGCAAATCCGCGCCTTGCGCGCGGAGTCTCTCTAGAAGGATGAAGCAATGCGTCTGCGTCACATCGAAGTGTTCCACGCCATCATGCAGGTCGGCACCATCAGCGGCGCCGCCCAGGTGCTCCACATCTCGCAGCCCGCGGTGACGAAAGTGCTGCAGCACGCCGAGCTGCAGCTCGGCATGCCTCTGTTCGAGCGCGTGCGCGGCAAGCTGTATCCGAAGCCGGAAGCGCACCGCCTGTTCGCCGAGACCGAGAAGCTGAACCGCGACCTGCAGGGCATCCGCCGCCTGGCCGCCAGCCTGAAGAGCCGCGCGGTGGAGACGGTGCGCCTGGTGTCGACGCCGACCATCGCGATCAGCGTGCTGCCGCAGGCGATGACGGTGTGGCGCCACGACTTCCCGCAGGCGCGCTGCGAACTGGCCACCCACCACACCAGCGAGATCGTGAACGCGCTGCGCCTGGGCGAAGCCGACCTGGCGCTGTCGCTGCAGGACCCGCGCCACCCCGGCATCGTGGCCGAACCGATCGCCCACGGGGCGCTGACGGTGATGGCGCCGGCCGGCACCTGGTCCGACGAGGAACTGGCCAAACCGTTTACGGCCGAGGGCCTGAGCGGAGAACTGATCGGCCTGACCGATGGCGACCCGCTGGGCGAGATCGTGGTCGCGGCCTGCGAGGCGCAAGGTGTGCAGCCGGTGTTCCACACCGTGGTCCAGACCTACCAGATCGCCCGCTCGCTGGTCGAAGCCGGCGCCGGCAAGGCCGTGCTGGACCCCTTCACCGCCGCCTCGGCCGACCCGGCCAGGGTGCAGTGCCGTCCGTGGTCGCCGGCGATGCCGGTCCACCTCTACCTGCTGTCCGCCAGCCATTCCCCCCTGTCGCACGGGGCGCGCGAGCTGGCCAACTGCATCGGCGCGGCCGCCCGCGCCCTGCTCGAAAAAAGGCTGTGATTTTCACATGAGTCTGACCGTGGCCAGCGAAGACATCGCCGGCAGCCCCGAATTTCGCCATCTCACCAGTATTCAAGGGATCGCGATCGACCTGCGCTACGCGACCCCCAACAACTTCGTCGGCCGCGACCTGTATTCGCCCTACGACTGCGCCTGGCTGCACGTTGATGCGGCGGCGGCGCTGGAGTCCTTCGTGGCCTGGCTGGCCGCGCGCCGCCCCGGCTACACGCCCCTGATCCTCGACGCCCTGCGTCCGCAGCGGGTGCAGCAGCAGCTGTGGGATGCTTTGGAGGGCACCGGCCTGCAGATGTATCTCGCCAATCCGGCGCGCGGTTCGATCCACTCCTACGGCATGGCGCTCGACATCACCCTGCTCGACGAGCACGGCAGGGAGCTGGACATGGGCACCGGCTTCGACGACATGACGAACCTATCGCATCCGGCGCTGGAAGAGGGTTTTCTCCTGGCAGGGGACCTGAGCCAGGCCCAGGTCGCCAACCGCCGCCTGCTGCGCGAGGGCATGCTGGCGGCCGGCTTCTTCGGCATCAACACCGAATGGTGGCACTTCGATTGCGGCGACCGCGAGTTGGTGCGCGCGACGTATCGCCGCGTGCTATGAAAGCGCTGCGTTGCGCACTCGCCGCGCTGTGCCTCGCCGCTGCGCCGCAGCTGCACGCCCAGTCGGTCGCCTTCAGCTTCGATGACGGTCCGCGCCTGTCCGCGACGCCGCGCCTGGCGCCGCAGGAGCGCAACGCGGCGATGCTGGCGGCGCTGGCGAAGCACCGGGTCAAGGCGGCGCTGTTCGTCACCTGCGGGAATGGCGCCGACCGGCCCGAAGGCGCTGCGCTGGCGCGTGCCTGGGGCCAGGCCGGCCACGTGGTGGGCAACCACACCATGACCCACCTGGACCTGAACGGCGAGAAGACCACGCTGGCCCGGTACCAGCAGGAAGTGCGCGACTGCGACCGCATCGTCTCGACCCTGCCGGGCTACCGCAAGTGGTTCCGCTATACGTATCTGCGCGAGGGGAACACCCCGGAGAAGCGCGACGGCATGAAGGGTTTCCTGCGCGAGCAGGGGTATCGCAACGCCTACGTCACGCTGGACACCAGCGACTGGCGGCTGGATGGCAAGCTGGTCGAGGTGCTGACGAAAGATCCGAAGGCGAACCTGGAGCCGATCCGCCAGGCTTATCTCGCCCACATCAAGCAGCGCGCGCTGGCCTACCGCGCGCTATCGCAACGCCTGCAGGGCCGCGACATTCCGCAGATGCTGCTGCTGCACCATAACTTGATCAATGCGCTGTGGCTGGGTGATGTGATCCAGCAGTTCCGCGACATGGGCTGGGCCATCGTGACGCCGGAGCTGGCATTTGCCGATCCGGTCTATGCGCTCGAGCCGCAGCGCAGCGTGCCGGGGCAGAGTTTGTTGATTTCGATGGGACGCAGCCTGGGGTTGACGACGCAGGATATCGGGTTGAGGCTGATGGATGATGGGGATTTCGAGATTGAGGGGCTCAAGGAGCTGGGGTTGTAACTCGAGCAAAATTAGGTTCCGGCCTTCGCCGGAACGACGTGCTAAGTGAGTTGGGTGCAAGACCGATATGACTCTTCTTCCGCTACCCCCAAGACCGTCGTTCCGGCGAAGGCCGGAACCCAAGTTTCTCAATAAACCGTTATCACATCACGGCGCCGCAGGCGCCGGCGCCACTTGAGGCAACTGCCCCGACCGCGCCACCCACTCCACCAGCGCATCCAGCACCGCCCGCCCGCGCCCATTCCCCGCCTGCTCGCTGTTCACGAACGCCACGAACACATTCTGCACCCCATCCGCATCCGGCACATACCCCGCCAGCGCCACCACATTGCGCAGCGTCCCGGTCTTCAGGCGCGCACGCCCCGCCGCCGCCGTCCCCTGCAAACGCCGGCGCATGGTGCCATCGATTCCCGCGATCGGCATGCTGGACTGGAACTCGGGCGACCAGTTGCTGCGCAGGCCGGCCTGCAGCAGGTAGGCCATCTGCTGCGGCGTGATGCGTTCCAGGCGCGACAGGCCGGAGCCGTTCTCGATCACGAAACCGGCATCGTCGATGCGGTGCGCGCGCATCCAGTCGCGCACGGCCGCTTCGGCGCGCACGAAGGTGGTTTCGCCGCTGGCCGGCGCAGCGAAGCTGCCGGCGACCGGATCGGCCTGCAGGCTGCCCAGGCTCAGGAACAGGGTGCGCGCCAGCAGGTTGTCGGAGGGCTTGTTGGTGTCGCGCACCAGCTCGGGCAAGGTGCGCGAGCTGTGTTCGGCCAGCAGGCGTGCGTCCAGCGGCGCGATTCCGGTGACGACCTTGCCGCTGAATTTGCCGCCCAGCTCCTTCCACTTCTGGCGAAACAGGCGGTCGATGTAGTCGTCGCGGTCCAGCACATTGATGCTGGTGCTGCGCGCGCAATCCTTCGGGAAGGTCCCGTGCAGCAGCACCTTGATGCGGCCATCCTTCTGGCGCACCGCTTCCGGCAGCTTCCAGCCGTCTTCCCATTTCGCGCAATCGGCGTCGACCAGGGTCATGTCGGAACCGATGCTCACGCGGTCGAGTTCCGGCTGCATCTCGAGCGTCAGGCGCTTCGTTGTGGAGCGCAGGTCGATCTGCAGCATGTTCTTGTTGACCAGCAGCGGATCGGGGATGACGTTGTAGTAGGCCTCGGGCGATTCGTCGAAGGGCGGCAGGCCGACATCCAGGCGGCCCGGGTTCCAGACGCCGCGGTCCAGCACCAGGTCGCCCTCGATGCGGCGCACGCCCTGGTAGTGCAGGGCGCGCAGCATGGTCTCGATGTCGGCGCCGGACAGGTCGGCGTCGGCGCCGCCGCGCAGCACCAGGTTGCCGCGCAGGACGCCGTTCACGATCTCGCCGCTCGAGCGCAATTCGGTGCGGCCGCGGAAGGCGGGACCGAGGCGCTCCAGGCTGACCATGGTGGTGACCAGCTTCATGGTCGATGCCGGCTGCATCGGCCGGTCGGCCTGGTGCGCCAGCACGACCGCGTCGCCCTTCAGGACCAGGATCCCGAGGTCGTTGTCCGTCAGGCCCTGCTGCACCATGACCTGGGCCACCGGCGCGGGCAGCTGGGCGTGTGCGGCGCCGAAGACGGCAAGGAGAAGGGAAGCGAGGGCGAAGCGGCGCAGCATGGATGACTCCTTAACCAAAGAACAGATAAGCGACGAAGATGGCGCCGATGACGCCGGCCAGGTCGGCCAGCAGGCCGTAGCCGATCGCATAACGCGTTTTGCGGATGCCGACCGAGCCGAAATACAGGGCCACGATGTAGAAGGTGGTGTCGGCCGCGCCCTGCAGGATGCTGGCCAGGCGGCCGACGAAGGAGTCGACCCCGTAGGTGGTCATGGCGTCGATCATCATGGCGCGCGAGCCGCTGCCCGAGAGCGGTTTCATGAGCGCGGTCGGAAGGGCGCCGACGAAATCGGTGGGCAGGCCGAGCGACTGGAAGATCCAGGCGAAGCCGCTCACGATCATGCCGAGGATGCCGGAATTGCGCACCACGCTGATCGCCACCAGCATGCCGACCAGATAGGGGATGATCTTGAGCGAGGTCTCGATGCCGCCCCTGGCGCCTTCGATGAAGGCTTCGAAGACGTTGACCCGCTTGAGCAGCGCGGCGCTCATGAAGGCGGCAATGATCGAGAACAAGATGAGGTTGGCGGCGACGACCGAGAACAGTTCGATCTGCGCCTTGTCGAGGAAGGCCGAGATGGTCCACACCATGGCCGCGATGAGCGCCGTCATGCCGCCGATCCAGCCGAACACCACCGGGTCGAGCAGCTTGATGCGCTGGCGCAGGCTCACCGCGATGATGCCGGTCATGGTCGAGCAGTAGGTCGCGATCAGGGTCGGGATGAAGATGTCGGCCGGATTCGCCGCACCTAAAATCGCGCGCTGGGCCATGATGGCCAGCGGGATGATGGTCAGGCCCGAGGTCTGGATCACCAGGAACATGATCTGGGCGTCGCTGGCCTCGTCCTTGTGCGGGTTCAGGGTCTGCAGGCTTTCCATCGCCTTCAGGCCGAAGGGCGTGGCGGCATTGTCGAGGCCCAGCATATTGGCCGAGAAGTTCATCACCATGTGGCCGTTGGCCGGGTGGTCCTTCGGCACGCCGGGGAAGATGCGCGAGAAGAAGGGCGCGATGACGCGCGCGAACAGGTTGATGGCGCCGGCCTTTTCGCCGACGTTCATGATCCCGAGCCAGAGCGTCATGACGCCGGCCAGCGGCAGGGCGATGTCCATCACGGCCATCTTGGCCGACGAGAAGGTGCCGTCGATGATGCGCTTGAAGATCTCGGTGTCGCCCATGAACAGCCACTGCGCGAGGGCGGCCACGAAGCCGACGAGGAAGAATCCGGTCCAGATGTAATTGAGTGCCATGAGTCGCGAAGTGTCCTGCAGAGTGTGCAGCGGAGAGTATAGGCCGATAGCAGGCTGCGCAGATGACAGAATGCAGCCGCGCCATGTGAAAAAGTTATGCCTGTTGCCCTGCCCGGCGCGGCGCGCATATCATGAAGCCCCATGAACATCCGCTCCAGCGCCGCCGCCCTTTTCCTTGCCCTGCTTTGTGCGGGGGGCGGCGCGCATGCACAGGAAAAGGTGCTGCGCATGTTCCTGTCCACCAGCGAGACCGGCCTGGACCCCGCCTCGGCCTCCGATAACGCCACCTTGTCGCTGCTGGAAAACCTGTTCGACCCGCTGCTGCGCTACGATTACCTGGCGCGCCCGGCAAAGCTGCGTCCGAACACGGCGACCGCCATGCCGGAAGTGAGCGCCGATGGCCTGACCTATACCTTCCGCCTTCGCCCCGGCATCCATTTCACGCCCGACCCGGCGTTCAAGGGAGCGAAGCGCGAGATGACGGCGCAGGACTACGTCTACAGCATCAAGCGCCTGTACAACCCGGCCCTGAAATCGCCCTGGGCCTATATGTTCGACGGGAAGATCGCCGGCGACGAGATATTGAAGACGGCCTACGACGTCGACAAGCCGGTCGCCGGCCTGCAAGCGCTCGATCGCTACACCTTGCGCATTCGCCTGAAGGAGCGCGACAACAACTTCCTGTTCTACCTCGCGGTGCCGGCCACCGGCGTGGTGGCGCGCGAGGTGATCGAAGCGTATCCGGGCCAGGCCGGCAACCACCCGGTCGGCACCGGCCCCTTCATGGTGGGCGAGTGGAAGCGCAGCGACCGCATCGTCCTGCTGGCCAATCCCTATTCGACGGCGGTATTCCATGCGACGCCCGGCGACAATGCCGAGGACAAGGCCATCGCCGCGGCGCTCGAGGGCAAGCGCCTGCCGCGCGTGGACCGGGTCGAGGTGCGCATCGCCGAGGAGTTCCAGGGCCGCATGCTCGGCTTCCTGAACGCAGAATACGACTACCTCGAGCAGATCCCCGAGTCGATGACCGAGATGGTGGTGCGCGACGGCCAGTTGAAACCCGAGCTGGCGGCGCGCGGCATCGTGCTGTCGCGCTTCCCGGTGCTGCAGACCTACTACATGTGGATGAACATGAACGACCCGGTGGTCGGCGGCTACGGCAAGGACCGGATCGCGCTGCGCCGGGCGATCTCGCTCGCCTACAACAATGCCGAGGACATCGCGCTGCTCAAGAAGGGCTTCGCGATCAAGGCGGAGTCGCCGCTGCCGCCGAATGTGCTGGGCTACGACCCGCTGTATCGCAGCCCGGTGCCCTACGACCCGGCGCTGGCGAACGCGCTGCTGGACCGCCACGGCTATACGCGGCGCGATCCGGATGGGTTTCGCCGTAGCCCCGACGGCAAGCCGCTGACGCTCACCATGCACAGCGAAGCCACCGTCGGCGGCCGCCTGCGCGACGAGTTGTGGCGCAAGTGCCTGAACGCGATCGGCCTGCGCGTGGCGTTCAAGTCCGACAAGAAGACCGAGATCATCAAGGCCTCGCGCCTCGGCACGGTGCAGATGTTCGAGTCGAACTGGATCGCCGACTTCCCCGACGGCGACAATTTCTACCAGCTGCTCTATGGTCCCAACGCCGGCCGCGCCAACTATGCGCGCTTCGACCTGCCGGCCTATAACGTGCGCTACGAACAGGCGCGCCAGTTGACCGACGGGCCGGCGCGCCAGAAGCTGTACTTCGAGATGAACCAGCTGATCCACGCCTATAACCCCTGGGTGCCGCTGACCCATGTCTTGTCGGGCGATCTGCGTCATCCGTGGTTGAAAAACTACAAACGCCACCCGGTCGAATTCACGCAATGGCGTTATCTGGACGTCGATGTTGCGCAAAGGGCACGCTCCGCCAGAGCGAAACCCTGACCGCATAAGTTTTTCCTAAATAAAATATTCCTGCTGGTTATACTTGCCGCCGCATATTTCATTGGAGTGCGTCTTTTTTATCGGCGTACCCTGAATGAACAACATAACGTAATGCCAAGACATTACGAACTAATGAGCCGGTCAAGTAGCGTCGACCGCCGCCAAGGGTAACGTTAGGAGAATCACCGTGAAGTTAAAGAAGCTCGCCCATTTGATCGCCCTGATCGGCGTCGCCGGTCCGGCCCTCGCGCAGGACATGCCCGCTGCCGACCGCATCCAGCGCGTCGAGATCACCGGCTCCAGCATCAAGCGCATCGCCAAGGAAGGCGCGCTGCCGCTCGAGATCATCTCGCGCAAGCAGCTCGAAGACCAGGGCATCGTCACCGCCGAGCAGCTGATCGCGACCCTGAACGTCAACGGCAACGGCTCCGACAACCTGGCCTCGAACGCGGACGTGACTTCCGGCGCCCAGCGCGGCAATAACGGCGCATCGAGCGCCAACCTGCGCGGCCAGGGTTCGGATTCGACCCTGGTGCTGCTGAACGGCCGCCGCGTGGCGACCCACGGCATGAAAGGCTCGGCGGTCGACCTGAACTCGATCCCGATGGCGGCGGTGGAGCGCGTCGAGGTGCTGAAGGACGGCGCTTCCGCGATCTACGGCACCGACGCGATCGGCGGCGTGATCAACTTCATCCTGCGCAAGAACTACAAGGGCCTGGAAGCCCAGGCCTTCACCGACGTGGCCGAAGAGAGCGGCGGCGAGATCGGCCGCGTCTCCGTCACCGGCGGCTGGGGCGACCTCGACAACGACGGCTTCAACCTCCTGGTGACCGCGGCGCACAGCCAGAACAAGGCGCTGCGCGGCGACCAGCGCGATTTCGTCCAGACCTTCCAGCCGGACCGCGGCGTGTCGGTCGATACCCGCGGTTCGCCATCGGCCAACATCTTCGCCACCACCATCGCCCCGACCCTGCTGTCGCGCACCGGCACCGGCCCGACCATCCCGGGCGGCGGCACCACGGCCTACAGCGGCATCAGCCTGCTCGACCTCCCTGGCGGCGCCGGTTGCACCAGCATCGACGGCATGGGGCCCTACGACGAGAAGCTGTGGAACAGCGCCGGCGCCGCCTATGGCTGCGCCTGGGACACCGGCCGCGCGGCCGTGCTGCAGCAGCCGGTCAAGAACAGCAATGCCCTGGCGCGCGCCACCTTCCAGCGCGGCGAGCACCAGTTCTTCGTCGAAGGCGTGGGCTCGCAGGTCGAAGTCGCCAAGCGCTTCTCGCCGAACCAGATCTCGCCGTCGGCCTCCACCTTCGGCGCCAGCTCCTTCTACCCAAGGACCGGCGCGGCCTACAACGACGTGTACAACGCGCTGGTCAAGGTCTTCCCGAGCATCTCGGCCAACTACGGCCTGCCGATCGCCTACCGCTGGCGCTGCATGGAGTGCGGCAACCGCGAGATCGTCACCGAGACCAAGGCCGCGCGCCTGCTGGTCGGCGCCGACGGCCCGCTCAACCTGTTCGGCAAGCGCTACGACTACCGTGTCGGCGCCTCGCGCGCCTTCAGCGAGTCGGAATCCCAGCTGGGCACCGGCTACAACTACACCGCCGCGCTGGCCAATGTGCTCGGTTCGGGCATCGTGAATCCCTTCCTGCTGCCGGGCCAGACCCAGTCGCAGGCGGCGATCGACGCCATCAAGAGCACCTCGGCCGCCGGCGTGACCCTGTACGGCGGCAAGACCATCCTGACCCAGATCGACGGCGCGCTGTCGGGCGAGCTGTTCAACCTGCCGGCGGGCGCCGTGATGGGCGCGGTCGGCTTCGACCTGCGCCGCGAAGAGTACAAATTCAACGGCGACAAGCGCGCGGCGGCCGCCCGTCCGGCGATCCTGAACGCGCCCTTCGACGACGCCAACGCGCTCGACAACGTGAGCCGCGACATCAAGGCGGTGTATGCCGAGCTCCTGGTCCCGGTCATCAAGAACCTGGACGTGACCTTCGCGGTACGCCGCGACCGCTACAGTGCGATCGGCAGCACCACCAATCCGAAGATCTCGTTCCGCTACCAGCCGATTCCGCAGCTGCTGTTCCGCGGTTCGTACAACGAAGGCTTCCGCGCCCCGTCGTTCAACCAGCTGTTCAACGGCATTACCGAATCGCCGTATGCCGGCAAGGACCTGGTCGACCCGGCGAAGTGCCCGACCGGCCTGGTCGACGCCACGCGTCCGGGTTGCGAGGCGATCAACCCGACCTACATCACCGGCGGCAAGCGCAACCTGGGTCCGGAAACCGCGAAGCAGGGCACGGTCGGCATCGTGGTCGAGCCGACCAGCTGGTTCTCGGCCAACGCCGACCTGTGGGAGATCCGCAAGGAAAACACGATCGACTCCTTCCCGATCACCACCATGATCGCGAACTACAACCTGTTCCAGGACCAGTTCATCCGTGACCCGGCGGGCAACATCGTCGTGATCGACCAGCGCTGGGTCAATGCCGGCGAGCGCATCACCCGCGGCCTGGAACTGGGCGCCCGCATGAACGGCAAGTTCAGCACCGGTTCGAGCTGGAC
Organism: Massilia phyllostachyos; assembly: GCF_021044825.1. Lineage (GTDB taxonomy): Bacteria > Pseudomonadota > Gammaproteobacteria > Burkholderiales > Burkholderiaceae_D > Telluria > Telluria phyllostachyos. The sequence goes on from NZ_JAJNOC010000005.1 coordinate 191,292, forward strand.
CCTCGGCATCGACGGTTCGCGCCTGCTGGAGAAGAAGTCGCGCGCCACCACCAACGCACCGTTCGGCGCGAGCGAGGTGGGCCGCTTCGTCTTCACCGGCGACTTGGGCCTGAAGTGGAAGCACAGCGCCTACGCGACCTACAAGTACGGCAACTGGAGCGCCATGCTGCAGAACATCTACCGTTCGGGCTACACCGACCAGGTGCTGCCGGGCGTGGCCAATGGCCTGGTGAAGCCTGCCAACCTGCAGACCAAGGTTGACGATTACTCGATCTTCCACCTGACCACGACCTACACCGGCATCAAGAACGTGTCGATCACCGCGGGCATCAAGAACATCTTCGACGAAGATCCGCCGTTCGCGATCACCTACGACAGCAACACCGGCGCCGGCAGCACCTGGGAGCCGCGTGTGGCCGACCCGCGCGGCCGCTCGTTCACGCTGATGGCGACTTACAAGTTCTTCTGAGTTGGCCGTTCTCGGCGGCCCGCTGTCGGGGGAGGCGCAAGCCTCCGCGGCGCGGGCCGTTTTCTTTTGGGGGATCTGATGAGCCACTGGCACGTCCCGTTTTCCCATCAACCTTCGAACCGTCATCCCGGCGAAGGCCGGGATCCAATCTTGCATGCGTCACGCCAGCGCAAGCAGCACTTGGGTCCCGGCCTGCGCCGGGACGACGTTGGCAAACGTCGCATATGAACATGACCCGCCGCGGCTTCGGCGCCTTCGCCGCGGCCGCTTTATCGACACCCGCACTGGCCGCATCCCGCAGCGCCGCCCCACGCCTCATCAAACCCCCGCGCCTGCGCCCCGGTGACCTGGTCGGCCTGGTCGCCCCCGGCGGCTACGCCAGCGACCGCGTCATCGAAAAATCGGTGCGCAATATCGAAGCGCTCGGCCTGCGCGTGAAACTGGGGACCTACCTGCGCGCCGTCCACGGCAATTACGCCGGCTCGGTGCAGCAGCGCCTGGCCGACCTGCATGCGATGGTCGCGGACCCGGAAGTGAAGATGATCTGGCCGGTGCGCGGCGGCTCCGGTTGCATCTCGCTGCTGTCCGGCCTGGACTACGGCCTCATTCGCCGCAACCCCAAGATCCTGCTCGGCTACTCGGACATCACGGCCCTGCACCTGGCCATCCACAAGCGCACCGGCCTGGTGGGCTTTCATGGCCCGGTGGCCTCGTCCACGCTGGCGGATTACTCGCGCGAGCACATGCTGGCGGTGCTGTGCGAACCTCGCCCCACGTACACCATCCCGATGGCGCCGGAGAACGCGGTGAAGGCGCAGACCGAGCCGCAGTTCGGCATCCGCACCTTCACGCAGGGCGTGGCCACCGGGCCGCTCATCGGCGGCAACCTGTCGCTGCTGGCGGCGCTGTGCGGCACGCCCTACGCACCGGACTTCCGTGGCGGCCTGCTGTTCGTGGAGGAGGTCGGCGAGGCGCCGTACCGGCTCGACCGCATGCTGATGCAGCTCGACCTGGCTTTCGGTTTAGCGAATGCGGCCGGCGTCATGGTAGGGGTGTGCGAGGATTGCAAGCCGGAGGCGGGCGAGCGTGCTTTGACCCTGGACGAGACGCTGGACGAGCATTTGAAACCGCTCGTGGTGCCGGCGGCGAGCGGCTACTCGGTCGGCCACATCCGCCACCAGTTCACGGCGCCGGTGGGCGTGCGCGCAAGGCTCGATACGGCGGCGCAAACGGTGACCTTGCTGGAGCCGGCCGTTTCGTAGGCCGCCGTTACGGTCGAATCAAGATCAAAGGGCGCGCGCGATCAGGATCTTCTGGATGTCGCTGGTGCCTTCGTAGATCTGGCACACGCGCACGTCGCGGTAGATGCGCTCGACCGGGAAGTCGGCGACGTAGCCGTAGCCGCCGAAGACCTGCATCGCATTCGACACCACCCGTTCGGCCATCTCGGAGGCGAACAGCTTGGCCATCGCGGCTTCCTTCAGGCAGGGCAGGCCCGCATCCTTCATCGAGGCCGCATGCAGGATCAGCTGGCGCGCCGCCTCGATCTGCATCGCCATCTCGGCCAGGCGGAACTGCACCGACTGGTGCTCGAAGATCGGCTTGCCGAAGCTGGTCCGGTCCTTGGCATAGGCGAGGGCCGCTTCATACGCCGCGCGCGCCATGCCGACCGACTGCGAGGCGATGCCGATGCGGCCGCCCTCGAGGCCCGACAGGGCGATCTTGTAGCCCATGCCTTCCTCGCCGATCAGGTTCGCGGCCGGGACGCGGCAGTTGTCGAACACGATCTGCGCGGTGTCGGAGGAGTGCTGGCCCATCTTTTCCTCGATGCCGGCGACGATGTAGCCGGGCGTATTCGTCGGCACCCAGAAGGCGCTGATGCCCTTCTTGCCGGCGGCCTTGTCGGTGACCGCCATGACGATGGCGACGTCGCCATACTTGCCGCTGGTGATGAACTGCTTCGAACCATTGATGACGTACTCGTCGCCATCCTTGACTGCCGTGGTGCGCAGGGCCGAGGCGTCGCTGCCGGTGTGCGGTTCGGTCAGGGCGAAGGCGCCCAGCATCTCACCCTGCGCCAAAGGACGAAGGAAGCGTTCCTTCTGCTCGTCGTTCGCGTACATCATGGCGATACTGCAGACCGGGCAGTTGTTCACCGAGATGATGGTCGAGGTGCCGCCATCGCCGGCCGCGATCTCTTCCAGCACCAGGGCCAGCGACACGTAGTCGAGGCCCGCGCCGCCGTACTGCTCCGGCACCGCCACGCCGAAGGCGCCCAGGCGGGCCAGTTCCTTCAGCTCGTCCTTGGGAAAATAGTGTTCGCGGTCCCAGCGCGCGGCGTTGGGGGCCAGGCGCTCCTGCGCATAGCTGCGCAGGGCGTCGCGGATCATCTGGTGTTCTTCGCTGAGAATCATCGTGTCTCGTTCGTTGTTATAGGTAGTCGTGGATTACCACGGGATCGGCGTGCCGTCGTGGTCGAGGAAAGCGCCGTTGCCGGACTTGTCCACCTTGGCGAGCGTGGCGCGCAGGTCGCGCACGCTTTGTTCCGGCGTCAGGGTCGCGCCGGAGCCGCCCATGTCGGTCTGCACCCAGCCCGGGTGGAAGGATACGCAGGTCACGCCTTGCGCGCCATAGGTGATGGCGGCGTCGGCCAGCACCGAGTTCAGTGCGGCCTTGCTGGCGCGGTACAGCGTGCCCTCGGTGCCGCTGCGGGCGCCGATCGAACCCATTTTCGAGGACAGCACGGCCAGCTTGCCGCGGGTGTCGGCCAGCAGCGGGCCGACGATCGGGATCAGGCGCATCGCCCCCAATACGTTGGTGTGCATGACGGCGTCGAATTCGGGGCCGGTCGGGAAGCCCGAGCCGGAGGGGCCGTAGACGCCGGCCACCAGCCAGGCCACGTCGATCTTCTCGTCGTCGAGCCGCCAGCCCAGCGCGGCGATCGAATCGGCGCTCGTCACGTCCAGCTGGTGGGCGGTGGCGCCCATCTGCGTCAGCTCGTCGCAGTCTTCCTGCTTGCGGGCGGTGGCGATCACGCGCCAGCCCTCAAGGCGGTATTGGCGCACCATCTCGTGGCCGATGCCGCGCGAGGCGCCGAGGATCAGGACGGTAGGCATGACAGGCTCCTTGTAGAATTGATTCAATACGATGCGTGATCAATGGAGCAAAAGCCGCCACATTGATCACGATTTGTATGACACCTTACACCAGCTCGATCGCCATCGCGGTCGCTTCACCGCCGCCGATGCACAGCGAGGCCACGCCGCGCTTGCCGCCGGTACGCTTGAGCGCACCCAGCAGGGTCACGATGATGCGCGCGCCCGAGGCGCCAATCGGGTGGCCCAGGGCGCAGGCGCCGCCATGGATGTTGACCTTGCTGTGCGGGATGTCGAAGTCGCGCATGGCGGCCATCGGCACCGCGGCGAAGGCTTCGTTGATCTCGAACAGGTCGACGTCGCCGGCAGTCCAGCCGGTCTTCTTGAAGAGTTTGCGCATCGCGCCGATCGGGGCGGTGGTGAACAGGTTCGGTTCCTGGGCGTGCGTAGCGTGGCCGAGGACGCGCGCGATCGGAGTGAGGCCCAGTTCCTTGGCCTTCGATTCGCGCATCATCACCAGCGCCGCGGCGCCGTCGTTGATCGACGAGGACGAGGCGGCGGTCACGGTGCCATCCTTCTTGAAGGCGGGCTTGAGCGACGGGATCTTGTCGATCTTGGCCTTCAGCGGGCCCTCGTCCTTCTCCACCACCAGCTCGCCGGTGCGGGTGGCGACCGAGACCGGCGCGACTTCCCAGTCGAACCAGCCTTCGTTGTTGGCGGCTTGCGCGCGCTTCACGGATTCGATCGCGAAGTTGTCCTGGTCTTCGCGCGAGAACTGGTAAGTGGCCACGCACTCTTCGGCGAAGGTGCCCATTGAGCGGCCTTCGCCGGTCTTCTCGTTGCGCGAGTAGGCGTCTTCCAGGCCGTCCATCATCATGTGGTCGAACATCGGCGCGTGGCCGATGCGGTAGCCGCCGCGCGCCTTCGGGATCAGGTAGGGCGCGTTGGTCATCGATTCCATGCCGCCCGCGACGACGATGTCGGCGCTGCCGGCGACCAGCTGGTCGTGGGCGAAGATCGCGGCCTGCATGGCCGAACCGCACATCTTGGAGAGGGTCACGGCGCCGGTGGAGAGCGGCAGGCCGGCCTTGATCAGCGCCTGGCGCGCCGGGGCCTGGCCCTGGCCGGCCATCAGGCAGTTGCCGAAGTAGACATGCTCGACGCTGTCGGCATCGACACCAGCGCGCTCCACCGCGGCCTTGATCGCCACCGCGCCGAGGTCGCTCGCCGTCTTCGAGGAAAAATCGCCCTGGAAGGCGCCCATCGGGGTACGGGCGGCGCCAACGATAACGACTGGATCATTCATTGTGTAAGGTCTCCAAAAGGGATGGCGCTGGGTCGGGTTTCGCTTGCGCCGTGGTGGGGAAGAAACGGATTTGCTGGGGATAGGGGAAGACGTCGTCGACGACGCCGGCCAGTATGCGGTCCTTGTGGGACTGCCAATACGCGCGGGTCAGAAGTTCCGCGTGATGTTGCATGAAATGGTGGCGGATGGCCGGATTTCCAAGCAGGAAGCGGCCAAACTGTTCCGGAAATACATCGTGCTTGCCGATCGGGTACCAGGGCTCCGCCGCCATCTCGTCCTCCTCGTTGCGCGCCTGCGGGATGTCGCGGAAGGTGCAGTCGGTCAGGTATTCGATCTCGTCGTAATCATAGAACACGACCCGGCCGTGGCGGGTGACGCCGAAGTTTTTATACAACATATCGCCGGGGAAGATATTCGCTGCGACCAGGTCCTTGATCGCATTCCCGTATTCGATCACGCCGCGCGCCAGGGCATCCTCGTCATCCCGCGCCAGGGCCTCGTCGAGGTAGAGATTCAGCGGCACCATGCGGCGCTCGATGTACAGGTGGCGCACGATCAGGCGTTCTCCTTCGATCTCGACCAGCGAGGGCGCGAACGCCTTCAGCTCGGCCAGCAATTCTTCCGAGAAGCGTGCCAGCGGGAAGGCCACGTCCGAGTATTCGAGAGTGTCGGCCATGCGCCCGACCCGGTCGTGGTGCTTCACCAGGAGGTATTTTTGCTGGACCTGGGCACGCGTCGTCTCCTTGGGCGGCGGATACCAGTCCTTGATCACCTTGAACACATAGGGGAAGGACGGCAGTTCGAACACCAGCATCACCAGGCCGCGGATGCCGGGCGCGCTGCGGAAGGCGTCCGAGCTGTGCTTCAGGTGCTGCAGGAAGTCGCGGTAGAACAGGGTCTTGCCCTGTTTCTGCAGGCCCAGCACCGTGTAGATCTCGCTGCGCGGTTTGCGCGGCATCAGGCTGCGCAAGAACTGCACGAACGCGGAGGGCACTTCCATGTCTACCAAAAAGTAAGCGCGCGTGAAGCTGAACAGCAGGGTGATGTGGTAGGGGTCCGTCAGCACCGTATCGAGAGCCAGCTGGCCGCTGGGCTCGTACAGTACCGGGATCACGAAGGGGTAGTCGCGCGGGCCGTTGATGGCGCGGCCGACGATGTAGGCGCCCTTGTTGCGAAAGAAGGGGCTGGACAGCACCTGCAGCTGCAGGTTCGCTTCGGCGCGGTCGATGCCGAAGGCGTCCAGCATGCGCGCCTCCACCAGGGCGACGTCGCGCGCCAGGTCGGCGAACGGCACGTCCAGCTGGAAGTTCGTCACCACGCGCGTCAATGCCGTGCGCAGGCCGTCGGCCGCGGGGTAGTAGACGCGGTAGGTCGGTTGCGGCTCGTCGGTCTCGATGTACTCGGTCGAGATCACCGGGCGCACGAACAGGTGGTCGTTGTTGTAGTAGCTGCGGTGCAGGATGCGGCAACTCACCGAGTTGAAGAAGGTCTCGGCCAGTTCCGGCTGCTTGTGGCCAGAGAGCAGGCCGATGTAATGCAGCTTGGTTTCGCGCCAGACGCGGTCCGTCAGATCCTGGTGGCTGTAGTCGTCCTCGAGAATGTGCACACATTCCTGCACACGCCGGTCGTAGTAATCGATGCGCTCGCGCGCGGCGTGCTGCGCCGTGGCCCAGTCGGCCGTCTCGAAATGGCGCCGCGCCTGCCGGCTGGCCTGGCGGAACAGGCGGTAATGCTTGTCGAAGCCGTCCAGGATGGTGCGCGCGATGTCGAAGGCGATCTGGGAAGACAGCAGTTTGGGAAACGCTTGCTCGGTCATCGTTCGTCTCGCGCTAGTTGGCCCAAAGGCCGTCGTACGCGCCACTGGCGCCTACGACTTCCGGCGAAGGTTGGAACCCAAGTTTCTCTGCGTACCTACTACTCTGGATGCAAGTGGCGCGCTACGAAACTGGATCCCGGCCTCGCCGGAATGACGAATCATGAGGTAGCGAAAAAAGGATGTTCCGCCACCTTCACAGTTTTACATCGTCTCGCCAAACAACTCACGCCCGATCAGCATGCGGCGGATCTCGCTGGTGCCGGCGCCGATCTCGTACAGCTTGGCATCACGCCACAGACGGCCCACCGGATACTCGTTGATGTAGCCATTCCCGCCCAGCGTCTGGATCGCCTCGCCCGCCATCCAGGTCGCCTTCTCGGCGCTGTACAGGATGGCGCCGGCCGCATCCTTGCGCAGCGCACGCACCTGCTCCGGCGTAGTCGCGCGGTCGCAAGCCTGGCCGACGGCATACACATACGCGCGGCAAGCCATCATGGTCGAGTACATGTCCGCGATCTTGCCCTGCATGAGCTGGAACTCGCCGATCGCCTGGCCGAACTGCTTGCGCTCATGAATATACGGCACGACCGCATCCATGCAGGCCGACATGATGCCCAGCGGACCGCCCGACAGCACGGTGCGCTCGAAGTCCAGGCCCGACATCAGGACGTTGACGCCCTTGCCGACGCCGCCCAGCACGTTCTCGACCGGCACTTCGCAGTCCTGGAACACCAGTTCGCCGGTGTGCGAGCCGCGCATGCCCAGCTTGTCCAGCTTCTGGGCGATCGAGAAACCCTTGAAGCCTTTTTCGATCAGGAAGGCGGTCATGCCGCGCGGGCCCGCTTCCAGGTCGGTCTTGGCGTACACCACCAGGGTGTCGGCGTCCGGACCGTTGGTGATCCACATCTTGGTGCCGTTCAGCACGTAGCGGTCGCCCTTCAGCTCGGCCTTCAGCTTCATGCTGACGACGTCCGAGCCGGCATTCGGTTCCGACATGGCCAGCGCGCCGACGTGCTCGCCCGAGATCAGCTTCGGCAGGTACTTGCGCTTCTGCTCTTCGTTACCGTTGCGCTTGATCTGGTTCACGCACAGGTTCGAGTGGGCGCCGTAGGACAGGCCGACCGAGGCCGAGGCGCGCGAGATTTCTTCCATGGCGACGATGTGCGCCAGGTAGCCCATGTTGGCGCCGCCGTATTCCTCGCCGACGGTGATGCCGAGCAGGCCGAGTTCGCCCATCTTCTTCCACAGGTCCATCGGGAACTGGTCGCTGCGGTCGATCTCGGCAGCGCGCGGGGCGATTTCGGCTTCGGCGAACTGTTGAACGGCTTCGCGCAGCGCGGCGATGTCTTCGCCATGGTCAAAGGTCAGGCCTGGGAGATGCAGCATGTCGTCCTCACGGTGAACGGTGGTTGAGCAGAATAGGATGGATCATACTCGCCTCTTACGTTAACGTAAACGTCAACCAAGCGGCCGAAAAAAGCCGGACCGACAGTCCGGCGGGTGATTCAGGCGGCGTTCCTGGACGCCGCAGTTTCCGCCAGCAGCCGGCGGCATTCTTCTTCATGCGCCGAGATTTCTCCCAGCGCCATTTCGATGTCCGCACGCTGTTGTTCCAGCGTCTCGCGCTGGTGGGCCAGCACGCCGAGGAAGCGGTCGATCTGGGCCACGGTGTCGCGTGGCGACTCGTACATGTCGACAATGCTCTTGATTTCCGACAGGGTCAGGCCGAGGCGCTTGCCGCGCAGGGTCAGTTTCAGCCGGGTCCGGTCGCGCGGCGTGTAGACGCGGTTGCGTCCGCCGACACCTTCGCGCTTGGGACTGAGCAGCCCCTGGTCTTCATAGAAGCGGATGGCGCGGGCCGTGATGTCGAATTCGCGGGCCAGTTCGGCGATGGTGTAGGTGACCATGGTTCTTCGGGTGCAGGGAAGGGCAATGCGCAAATGCCTTACAATCGAACGGCCTGCGCGCATTTCCGTTTACGTTAACGTTAATGCATTGTAGCGCGACCGCCACCTTTGAAACACGAAAGTTTTCCATGAACCCGCTCGAAGCCCAGCTGGATTATCCCTTTGGCGACACCATCCCCGCCCCCGGCGCCGTGCAGACGGTGGTCCCGGGCCTGGCCTGGATCCGCATGCCGCTGCCCTTCGCGCTCGACCACATCAACCTGTGGCTCTTGGCAGACGAATGCGAACAGAACGGCGAGCGCCGCAGCGGCTGGAGCGTGGTCGACAGCGGCGCCGGCACCGACGCCACACGTTCCGCATGGGAGCAAGTACTTACTGATGGGCTCGAAGGCGCGCCGCTGCTGCGGGTATTCGCCACCCACTGCCACCCCGACCATGTCGGCCTGTCCGGCTGGCTGAGCGAGCGCTTCGACGCGCCGTTCGTGACCACCGCCGCCGAGTTCGGCTTCGCGCGCATGATGGCCGCCGCGCTGTCCGGCGTCGACGGTCCCTCGGCCATCCCTCACTTCGAGCGCCACGGCCTGACCGACCCGGCCATGCTCGAGCAGATGCGCGGCCGCAGGAATTATTATCCCTCGCTGGTGCCGAGCGTGCCGGAAGCCTACACCCGCCTGCAGGATGGCGACATGGTGTCCATCGGCGGGCGTGGCTGGCGCGTTATTACCGGATTCGGCCACTCGCCCGAACATGCCTCGCTGTACTCTGAAGAACTGAACATTTTGATATCGGGTGATATGATCTTGCCAAGGATTTCGACGAATGTATCGGTGTTTGCAGTCGAACCGGAGGGTAATCCGCTGCAGCGCTATCTCGATTCCATCGAAAATTTAACAAAATTGCCGGAAGACACACTTGTGCTCCCTTCCCACGGCAAACCCTTCCGCGGCCTGCAACCCCGCATCGCCCAGCTGCGCGAACACCATACGGCGCGCCTGGCGGAAGTGGTCACCGCCTGTATTACACCCCGCTCCGCCGTCGACATCGTCCCCATTATGTTCCGGCGCCAGCTCGATGCCCACCAGCTGAGTTTCGCTCTAGGCGAGGCACTTGCCCACCTGCACAAGCTTTGGTACGACGGGATTCTGCGCCGCACGCATGATGTCGATGGTGTATTTCGCTTCCAGCTCGCCTGAGTGGTACAGCATTCAAATTGTCTAGACAAATACTGTTGGTTAACAGCACATATTGCGCTGACACGCCCTTGCCTTTCAGCTATATTTTCGTTCCCCAAATGGGGAATTGGCGGTATATTTTTCTGTTTATGAAATGTGCAAATTCTCTTAAATAATCACATCTTTGTTACATTTTAAGAGTATGATTGTCAGCGAGGCTTCTCAGCAGTGAAGCCGGCCGTCCACACGGGCTCATGTCCCAAGATTGTAAGTATCTCTCAATGAATTCAACCAATGAACGGGAGAGTTTCAGCGAGCGTCTGCAGCAGGCGCTGAAGAACGCCCACTATTCTCCCGATAGTCCTACCCGTCTCGCGAGAGAGTTTAACATCCGTTTCGAAGGCCGTCCGATCACGGTCCATGCCGCCCGCAAATGGCTGGTCGGCGAAGCCATTCCTACCCAGGAAAAGCTGCGCATGATCGCCCAATGGCTGGGCGTGCCTGCAGACTGGCTGCGCTTCGGCGGGGCCGAGCACGCCGGCGCCGGTAGCGAAGGCAATGGCGCTGCCGGCGCCCGCTTCGAGTCCGCCGACGTCAAGCTGATTGCAGATTTACAACGTCTTGACGAACACCACCGTCAGCTCGCCCGTGAGTTCATCCGCATGCTCGTGCGTATGAACCATGCAAAAGCCGAGCAAAAATAGTTTCGTAGCCGCACCTTTTCGTGAGTCCGGGAACGCACAAACCGTCCCGGCTGGTACATAATCTGTGCGGGGGCGCGCGGTTTCGCCGCCACCGGTCACGTCAAGGAGCAGCTGCCGTATGCGAAACAACTACGCCAACACCGCCCAGCTCAAGGAACTGATGACCGCACCGCCGATGACGGCGGCGCGCCATGCCGAGGTGATGCGACAACGCAATGCCCGGCGGCGGATGCTCGAAGAAGCGCGCGAGGCCAAGAAGGCCGGCGATCCGGTCTTCGACGGCGACAAACGCTAGGAACCAGGCAGGCGCCGCATCACGCATCCGGCGTGCCTTTCATGCCGCCCCAGCGCGGAGCGTGGGCATTGTCGAGCCCGAGCAGGTCGATCGCCCGGTCGACCGTGTGCTCGACCATTTCCTCGATCGTCGCGGGACGGTGATAGAAGCTCGGCAGGGGCGGGAACACGATGCCGCCCATCTCGGTCACGGCCGTCATGTTGCGCAGGTGCGCCAGGTTGAAGGGCGTTTCCCGCACCATCAGCAGCAGCCGGCGCCTTTCCTTCAGCACCACGTCCGCCGCGCGCGCGACCAGGTTGTCCGACAGCCCGTGGGCCACGGCCGCCAGCGTCTTCATGGAGCAGGGAGCGATCACCATGCCGTCGGCTTGGTATGACCCGCTGGCGATCGACGCGCCGATGTCGCGGTTGCGATGCACGACGTGCGCCAATGCTTCGGCGTCGCGCCGCTGCAGGCCGAGTTCCTGGTGCAGGGTAAGGGAGGCGGCGTCGGACAGCACCAGGTGGGTCTCGACGCCGGGCGTCGCGCCCAGCCGCTTCAGCAGCTGGACGCCATAGACCGCGCCGGTCGCACCCGTGATGGCGACGATGATCCGGCGTGGACGGTCAGCCATCGGCTCAGCCGTTTTTCAGCAGGGCTTGCAGCTCGCCCGAGTCGTACATCTCGTTCATGATGTCGGAACCGCCGACGAACTCGCCGCGCACGTACAGCTGCGGGATGGTCGGCCAGTTCGAGTAATCCTTGATGCCCTGGCGGACTTCCGCGTCTTCCAGCACGTTGACGGTGGCGATGTTGTCGACGCCGCAGGCTTTCAGGATCTGGATGGCGCGGCCGGAGAAGCCGCATTGCGGGAATTGGGCGGTACCTTTCATGAAGAGCACGACCGGGGTGTTGGTCACGGTGTCTTTGATCCAGGTTTGAACGTCGCTCATGTTTATGCCTTGAGTAGAAATGGGTGGATGGCGCCATTTTATAAGAATTCGGCAGGGCAGGCATGGCCGGCCGATGGCGCCGATGCGTTGTTTCTTAGTATGATGGCCGGCTTATCACTATTCCGGAGTCCAGCACCGTGACGACCTACCGCGGCTACGCCACCATGCCCACGCCCCTGATGTGGCTGCTCGCCCTCCTCTTCGGCGCGCCGGCCCTGTACGACTTGACCGTGGACGGAGCCGGCATGCCGCGCCAGGAATTCGTGCACAACCTGGCGCGCCTCGCCGTCGGCCTGTTCTCGTTGTACTGCGCGCTGCGGGTACAGCAAGGCAGGCGCGATATGCTGGCCTCGCGCAATACCGTCATCGCCGGCCACCTGTGCTGGGCCTTCCTGGGGGTGATGCTGCTGTTCAAGCTTGGCCAGTACCTCGGGCTGGCCATTCTCTGACGTCCTGGACTGCGGTATGATCGCCCGTTCATCGATTACCCGGTCCTCGCCATGCAACAACCACCCCGTCGCGGCCCTTCGGCCGGCGGCAACTTCGTCATCGCCACCCTGCTCGGCATTCCGGGCCTGGTCAACCTGTTCGCCGGCTTCACGCGCGGCAGCGCCGGCGAAATCATCTGCGGCCTCGCGGCGCTCGCCTACGCCGGGCTGTTGGTGCGCGACGGCCTGTCGATCCGCAAGACCGGGCTGCCGGCCATGCCGCAGGCGCGCATGCTGCTGATCGGTTTCGGATTCCTGAGCGTGTACATGATTGGCTTGTTCCTCAAGCACCGCGGCTGAGTTTTTTCTTATTGTTAGCTGCAAGACCGTCGCACCGACGCAGGTCGGTGCCCAAGTTTGCACGCATATCGGCTGCTCATCCGAAGTTAGGCACCGGCCTGCGCCGGTGCGACGGCTCTGGGGCTAACGGTGTGGTCTAGAAAAGCGGCTTGCCGAGGCAGACTGATACGGGATTGTCGACGTACTTGCCCCATGCTGGCGCTTCCGCGTAGCCGTGGCGGCGGTAGAAATCCACCGCGCGCGTGTTGATGCGGCGCGTGGACAAGCGCACTTCGGCGTAGCCGAGTCGGGCGGCATGCGCTTCCAGCGCAGCCAACAGCGGTGCGCCCGCGCCGCTGCCGGCGCGCGCATACATGCGCTTGATTTCGCCGACGTCGCCTTCCAGCGGCCGCAGCGCGCCGCAGCCCAGCGCAGTGCCGTCTTCCGCGCGCGCGATCAGGAACACGGCGCGCGGGCCGCGCACATCGTCCGCGTCGAACGACGAGGCGCCGCTATCGCCCGTGATCGCAGCCAGCGCCGCATCGAGTTCCGCGATGAGCGGCCCGACGAGTGTGTGAAAAATTCGTCTATGGCTGCGTTGCCTCGTCTCGCCGTACGAGTGTACTGTCTTCGACTCCGCGCCTTGCCATAGCCGTTTTTTCACACCCTCGACGTCCGGGCTGCCGGGATCGATGGGCGCGACCTCCATCACCCGATTACTTCTTCAGCTTCGCAAACGCCGCCATCATCGCGCCGCCCGCCGCTGCCGGCGCCGCCTTTTCCTGGCGCTGATGCTGCCCCATACGCTTGCGGTCGTCGCGGTCGCCGCGCTGTTGCGGCTGGGCGCCAGGCTGCGGCGCCGCATCGGTCAGGCGCATGGTGAGCGCGATGCGCTTGCGCTTGGCGTCGACTTCCAGCACCTTCACCTTGACCACCTGGCCGGCCTTGACCACCGTGTGCGGATCCTTCACGAAGGTGTTCGACAGCGCCGAGATGTGCACCAGCCCATCCTGGTGCACGCCGATGTCGACAAAGGCGCCGAAGGCCGCGACGTTGGTCACCACGCCTTCCAGGATCATGTCCGGACGCAGGTCGGAAATCTCTTCCACGCCTTCCTTGAAGGTCGCGGTGGTGAATTCCGGACGTGGGTCGCGCCCCGGCTTTTCCAGCTCCTTCAGGATGTCGCTCACGGTCGGCACGCCGAATTTTTCGTCCGCATACTTTGCAGGATTCAGCGACTTGATCAGCGCGGCGTCGCCGATCACGGCCTTCATCTCGCGCTTGATGTCGCCCAGGATGCGCTCGACCACCGGATACGATTCCGGGTGCACCGCCGACGCGTCCAGCGGGTTCTCGCCATTCATCACGCGCAGGAAGCCGGCCGCCTGCTCGAAGGTCTTGTCGCCCAGCCGCGGCACCGCCTTCAAGGCGGCACGCGATGCGAACGCGCCCTTCATGTCGCGGTAAGTCACGATGCTCTGCGCCACGCTCGAGGACAGGCCCGACACGCGCGCCAGCAGCGGCGCCGAGGCGGTGTTCACGTCCACGCCGACCGCGTTCACGCAATCCTCGACCACCGCGTCGAGCGAGCGCGCGAGCTGGGTCTGCGAGACGTCGTGCTGGTACTGGCCGACGCCGATACTCTTCGGATCGATCTTCACCAGTTCCGCCAGCGGATCCTGCAGGCGGCGCGCGATCGAGACCGCGCCGCGGATCGAGACGTCCAGGTCCGGCAGTTCGCGCGAGGCGAATTCGGAGGCCGAATACACCGAGGCGCCGGCTTCCGACACGACGATCTTGGTCAGCTTCAGTTCCGGACGCGCCTTGATCAGGTCCGCGGCCAGCTTGTCGGTCTCGCGCGAAGCGGTGCCGTTGCCGATCGAGACCAGCGACACGTTGTGCTTGGCCGCCAGCTGGCCCAGCACGTGCAGCGAGCCGTCCCAGTCGTTCCTCGGCTGGTGCGGGTAGATGGTGGCGGTGTCGACCACCTTGCCGGTGGCGTCGACCACGGCGACTTTCACGCCGGTGCGCAGGCCCGGGTCCAGGCCCATGGTGGCGCGCGGGCCGGCCGGCGCGGCCAGCAGCAGCGCCTTCAGGTTGCGCGCGAAGACGTTGATGGCGTCGCCCTCGGCCTTGTCGCGCAGCGCGCCCATCAACTCGGTCTCGATGTAGACGGAGCTCTTCACGCGCCAGGTCCAGCGTGCGGTATCCAGCAGCCATTTGTCGGCCGGACGGGCGGCGGACTTGATGCCGAAGGCGGCGCAGATGCGGCTTTCGCACGGATTGTGCGGGGCATCCCACTTCGGTTTTTCAAGCTCGGTATCGAGGCGCAGGTTCACGTCAAGCACACCTTCGCGGCGGCCGCGCATCAGCGCCAGCGCGCGGTGGGAAGGCACGGTGGAAAGCGTCTCCGAATAATCGAAGTAGTCGGCGAACTTCTCGCCTTCCTCCTCCTTGCCGGCGACGACCTTCGATTCGACCACGCCGTGCTCCTGCACGTATTCGCGCAGCGATTGCAGCAGCGCCGCGTCCTCGGCGAAGCGCTCCATCAGGATCTGGCGCGCGCCGTCCAACGCCGCCTTGGCGTCCACCACGCCCGGGTTGGCGCCGCCATCCGCATTGGTGAAGGCTTCGCGCAGGTAGCTTGCCGCCACCGCGTCCGGATCGAGCGACGGGTCGGCCAGCAAGGAATCCGCCAGCGGCGCCAGGCCCGCCTCGATCGCGATCTGCGCCTTGGTGCGGCGCTTCTGTTTATAGGGCAGGTAGAGGTCTTCGAGACGGGTCTTGTCCTCGGCCAGCGCGATCGACTGCATCAGTTCCGGCGTCATCTTGTTCTGCTCGGTGATCGAGGCGACGATCGCGGCGCGGCGGTCTTCGAGCTCGCGCAGGTAGCGCAGGCGTTCTTCCAGCAGGCGCAGCTGGATGTCGTCGAGTCCGCCGGTGGCTTCCTTGCGGTAGCGCGCGATGAAGGGGACGGTGGCGCCTTCGTCGAGCAGGGCGACGGCGGCGGCAACCTGGGCCGGTTTGGCGGACAGTTCGATGGCTAGGCGTTGTTCGATGGATGGCAGCATGTGTGGTTCAGAAGTGAAGCGGGAGGTCAAGCGAACAATGATGGTGCAAACGCGGACGATGCGCCAGTCTTGACAGGCACACCCCGATCATGCGAGAACAGAAGGTTGAACAAACGAACACGGCGCTGCTCCAGGATGGAGCAGACAAGAAGTGCTCGCTAAGTGCGATTCCGAACAAAACGGAAGTGTCCGGATGACGGATAATGTTCGTTATTGTCGTTTTTAATACAGACACACGAGACCCAATGCACACAGTCGATTATCAGCGCGAGAACGCCAGCGATGCACCCACCGCCCGCGCTCCCGCACGCGCTCCCGCCTTGCCCGCGCCGGTGGTGAGCTGGTTGCAAAGGGTCGAAGCCGCGGCGCATCCGCAGCCCAGGATCACCGACGAGGTCGCCGATCCGAAGGCGGTCCAGTACAAATTCGTCTACGTGATGGCGCCCACCAGTGGCGGCCGCCACGTCGCCATCTGCCTGTGCAAGGCGCGCCTGCGGCCGAACGGCGACGTCGCCGCCGCCAGCCCGGTGAGCGAAGTGTTCTCGCTGCTGTCGGCCCCGCCCGCCTACCTGGAAGGCGACGACGTCGACCTGGTGCGCTTCTTCATCGCCATGCGCAGCGGCTCGGCCCAGGGCACCAGCGCGACCGAACCGAAAGGCAAAGTCGGCGCCATCCTGCTGCAGATGCTGCTCGAGCAGGGCAAGCTGCTGTGGGCGAACTCCTGGTCCGACATGGCCAACGGCCTGGTGTATCCGCTGCAGGCCGGCCCGACCCGCCTGGCCAGCCTGGCCTGGCGCGACGAAGGCCGCGTGGCCAAGCTCGGCTGGTCGGTGGAGCCGGCCAAGGGCGCGACCCACAGCGGCGCCGACCTGATCGACTACATGCTGCCGACCGACCCGCCGTGGTATATCGACAACCTGTCGATCGGCCCGCTGGAACTGAATCGCGGCGGCATCGACATTTCGCTGGCCGAACTGCAGGCGCTGGTGGCGCAAGCTCCCACGCTCACCGGCACCGACAAGAAGCGCGTCTCGCAGCTGCTGCTGGCGCACGGCCTGCAGCAATTGATGCCGCTGCCGCAGCCGCTGACCCAGCGCCTGCGTAATGATGTAAAACCAATTCCGCACCTGCTGCTGGAGTCGGTGCAGCTGGCCGACGGCGGCGCGCCGCGCTGGCACGACTACGCCGTGCTGGCCTACGACTACGACGGCCAGCGCGTCTCCTTCGACCCGGCCCAGCGCGTGGTGCGCCAGATCGGCGACGTTACCGAAGTCATCGAACGCGATCCGAAGGCCGAGTCCGAGGCGCTCAACAAGCTGAACGAGATGGGCTTCCGCAAGCCCGTCACCGCGCCTTTCAATGCGATGCCCGGCGCCCTGGTGCTGGACAGCCAGGCGCACTGGCTGCGCTTCGCCGAGGGCGACCTCGATGCGCTGTCCGACGCCGGCTGGCATGTGCAGAAGTCCGCCAAGTACCGCTACGACACGGTCGCGGTCGAGGACTGGTATGCCGACATTGACGAACCGATCGAGGCCGGCAATGCCTGGTTCGAGCTGGAGCTCGGCATCGTGGTGGCGCGCAAGCGCGTGCCGCTGCTGCCGGTGCTGGTGCAGCTGATCCGCAGCGCCCCGGCCGACTTCGACCCGGCCGTGCTGGCCGCCCATGCCGAAGGCGACCAGATGCTGGCCAGCTTGCCGGACGGCGTGCGCGTGGCGCTGCCGTGGGGCCGCCTGAAACCGATCCTGGCGACCCTCGGTGAGCTCTACTTCAACGACAAGATCAAGGCGCGCATGCGCATGTCGACCCTCGATGCGGCGCGCCTGGAAGACCTGGCGCGCGGCCTCGAGCTGCGCTGGACCGGCGGCGAGCGCCTGCGCGAAACCGGCCGCAAGCTGAGCCAGTTCGGCGCGGTGAAGAAGGTCGAGCCGCCGAAGGGCCTGCAGGCCACCCTGCGCGACTACCAGCTCGACGGCCTGTCGTGGATGCAGTTCCTGCGCGAGTACGACCTGGGCGGCATCCTGGCCGACGACATGGGCCTTGGCAAGACCGTGCAGACCATCGCCCACATCCTGATCGAAAAGGAAGCCGGGCGCCTGACCAGCCCGGCTCTGGTGATCGCCCCGACCAGCCTGATGACCAACTGGTTCGACGAAGCCGCGCGCTTCGCGCCGAGCCTGAAGGTGCTGCTCCTGCAGGGCAAGGAGCGCGTCGACCTGTTCGACCAGATCAAGGACGCCGACATCGTCCTGACCACCTACGCGCTGCTGCCGCGCGACGAAGAGAAGCTGCGCGAGCACCACTATCACCTGGTGATCCTGGACGAATCGCACTACATCAAGAACACCCGCTCCAAGGCGGCGCAGACGGCCGGCTCGCTCAGCGCCAGCCACCGCCTGTGCCTGTCCGGCACGCCGCTGGAAAACCACCTGGGCGAACTGTGGTCGCAGTTCCACTTCCTGCTGCCGGGCCTCTTGGGCGACGAGAAGACCTTCAACAACCAGTTCCGCCACCCGATCGAACGCCAGGACGACACGGTGCGCCGCACCCTGCTGAGCCGCCGCATCAAGCCCTTCCTGCTGCGCCGTACCAAGGATCACGTGGCCAAGGAACTGCCGGAGAAGACCGAGATGGTGCGCCGCATCGAGCTCTCCGGTCCGCAGCGCGACCTGTACGAGACCGTGCGCCTGGCGATGGACAAGAAGGTGCGCGAGGAGATCGACCGCAAGGGCGTGGCGCGCAGCCAGATCGTCATCCTGGAGGCGCTGCTGAAGCTGCGCCAGGTCTGCTGCGACCCGCGCCTGGTGAAGGCGATGCCGGCCAAGAAGAACTCGGCGCCGGTATCGGCCAAGCTGGCCGACCTGATGCAGATGGTCGAAGACCTGCTGCAGGAAGGCCGCAAGATCCTGGTGTTCTCGCAGTTCACCAGCATGCTGTTCCTGATCGAGGAAGAGTTGGCTGCGCGCGGCATCCACTACGCGCTGCTCACCGGCGAAACCCGCGACCGCTCGGCCCAGGTCGCCGCCTTCCAGCAAGGCGCGGTGCCGATCTTCCTGATCAGCCTGAAAGCCGGCGGCGTCGGCCTGAACCTCACCGCGGCCGACACCGTGATCCACTACGATCCGTGGTGGAACCCGGCGGCCGAAAACCAGGCCACCGACCGCGCCTGGCGTATCGGGCAGGATAAACCCGTGTTCGTCTACAAGCTGATCGCGAAGGGCACGCTGGAAGAGAAGATCCAGCTGCTGCAGCAGAAGAAGTCGGAGCTGGCGCAGTCGATCCTGTCGGAAGGCGAATCGCAGAAGATGGCGCTGACGCAGGAAGACCTGCAGGCGATCTTCGCGCCGCTGGAAGACAACGCCTCATAAATCGAAGTCGCGTTTTTCGTAGAGGGTGTGAAAAAACGGCCATCGCAGCCATGGACGAATTTTTCACACCCTCGTAGGGTGGGCGGGTCCCCCGCCCACGCGGTGATAGTTGAATGATGAATTGCCGCGCAGGTGGATCATGCGTTCGCCCACCCTACAAAAGCGATCAATCACGAGCAACATAAAGAAAAAGGGCGACTGGTTCTCACCAGCCGCCCTTCTTGTTGCGTCAATACGGATTACTTGTAAAACGCCTCGACCTTGCCTTTCAGCTTGATCAGCATCGGCTTGCCCTTGCGGTCGAGCGTGCGGCCGGCGGCGACCTTGATCCAGCCTTCGCTGATGCAATACTCTTCCACGTCGTGGCGGTCCTTGTCGTTGAAGCGGATGCCGATTTCGCGCTGGAAGACGTCGCGGTCATGAAAAGGGCTGCTCGGGTCGATCGAGAGCCGGTCCGGGAGTTGGGGGAGGGAAGTGGTATCGTTCATGAGGCGAATTATCCCCCAACTGCGCTCTCCGTGGCGCAAACTTGTGGTTAGAGGAAGCGCTCGCTTGTCTGTACAAACGGCCGGGCTGGGCGATATACTGCCCCACACCCTTTTGTCCATCGCCCACAGAAAGCGCTCCCCGATGACCCGTCGCCCGGATGCATCCACCACCGCAGCAAGCCGGCACACGACGGGCGCCGGCATGGGCGAGCAGTTCCGCGTCATCGCCGAACTCGCCGGCGACATCGCCTTCAGCATCGACCTGCCCGCGCGCACGCTGCGCTACCTGAGCCCCGCCTTCACCGCCGTGTTCGGCCACGCGCCCGAGGCGCTGCAGGATGCGATCGACGGCGCCGGCGCGCTCGAAGCCCTCGGCCCGCTCGGCATGGTCCTCGCGGGCAGCATGGGTGCGCCAGGCGAACGCACAAGCCAGGAAGTCGACATCCGCAACGCCGACGGCCACCCGGTCGGCCTGCAGGTAATCTCGACCCTCGTGCACGGCGACGATGGCGGCGAGTCGCTGGTGGGCCTGCTGCGCGACCTGACGCCGCAGCGCACCCACCTGGCCGACCAGCGCCGCTTCGCGAGCATGCTGAACCACGAATTCCGTACCCCGCTGGCCACCATCGACGGCGCGGTGCAGCGCCTGGAAGCGACCGCGCACAACGCCGACGAGCCGACCCGCCAGCGTTATCGCAAGATCGCGGTGGCGACCGACCGCCTGATCGCGATGCTCGACGAATACCTGTCGCCGGACCGCATGGCGGCGATCGGCAAGGTGCGCCAACCGAACACGACCGCCCCGAACGAGCTGCTGGAAGGCGGCGCGGTCCAGGTGCGCGAAGCCGGACGCGAAGCGAAGATCGCGTCGAATGCGCAGGCGCTGGCATTGCGCGGCGAGCCGGAAGGCCTGCGCCTGGCATTGAAGGTCCTGGTCGACAACGCGCTGCTGTATTCGCCGCCCGGCACCCGGGTCACGCTGGGCGCGCGCCGCAGCGGCAACGGCGTCGAATTCACGGTGCGCGACGAGGGCGAGGGCGTGCCGCCCGAGGACGTGGCATGCATCTTCGACAAGGGCTACCGCGGCCGCAATGCGGACGGCCTGCCGGGCAGCGGCCTGGGCCTGTACATGGCGCGCTCGATCGTCGACGTCCATGGCGGCATGCTGCGCCTGGCGGAGGGCGCCGGCGGGGCCGAATTCCGGCTCTGGCTGCCGGCGCTGGAAGATGGCGGACAACAACGACTTGCCTCATCCAGCCTCAGCAGTGATAATCGGAGCGATCAATAACATGGCTCCCGCATGACGCAGATACTGATTGTTGAAGACAATGGCGAATATGCAGACGACATGGCCGAGTTCCTGAGGGAGCTGGACCACGACGTCACGATCGCCAAGACCGCGAGCGAAATGTGGGCCGCGCTGACGCGCACCCCGGCCGCGGTCGTGGTGCTGGACCTCGGCCTGCCGGACGAGGACGGCTTCAACGTGATTCCGCGCATGCGCCAGCTGTATCCCGAGATCGGCCTGCTCGTATTGACGGGCCGCGTCGCCTTCGACCACCGCATCCTCGGCCTGCGCCTGGGCGCCGACCATTACCTGACGAAGCCGATCAAGTTCCCCGAACTGGCCGCCCACATCGAGGCCCTCGACCGCCGCGTGCGTCCCGCCGACCCTGCCCCCGCGCCGAGCAAGTGGACCCTGCGCGTGAGCGCGCGCCAGCTCGAGCTGGGCGGCAAGGTGATCGACCTGACCGAAAAGGAGTGCAACTTCCTGCACCTCCTGACCATCAACACCCGCCCCGTACCGCGCCAGGTGATCGTCGCCGGCATGGGCGGCGAAGACCCCGACGCCAGCCGCCGCGTCGACATGCTGGTCTACCGCCTGCGCAAGAAAGCCCGCTCCGGCCTCGGCCAGGACCTCCCCCTGCGCAGCGCCTACGGCGAAGGCTACAGCCTCTCCGCCGGCTTCACCCTCGCCTGACCCCAACCCTGGGGTCAGAGTCGAATTATTGAGCAATTGCCAAAATTTGCCCGATTTCCAATTAGGGTCAGAGTCAAATTATTGAGCAATTGCTCTGAAATTTAATAGGGTCGGAGTCGAATTGTTGGGCAATTGACCAGAGTCTCCCATTCCCATGCCCATGATTTGGCGAGCTCAACCATAATTGGGGACAGAGTCAACCGTATTTCGACGACCCTTGAGATTAATTGGGGACAGAGTAAAGTTTCTCGGCTAAAATAACTGCTCAACTTTTGAGCATGCCATGGCCCGCCTCCCCCGACTCATCATCCCGAACCAGCCGCACCACGTCATCCAGCGCGGTAACAACCGCCAATTGATCTTCCGGGAAGAGGTGGACTACGGGAAATTCCTGGCCTGGCTCAAGGAAGCGGCGCGCTTCTACCAGGTGGCGATTCATGCCTATGTGCTCATGCCCAACCACATACACTTGCTCGCCACCCCATCCGACGCCACCGGCCTGGCGCTGATGATGCAGAAGGTCGGCCGCTTCTACGTCCCCTGGTTCAACCACAAGTACCAGCGCACCGGCGGCCTGTTCGAGGGACGTTTCCGCACCTCGCTCATCGATACGGAAAGCTATTTCCTGGCCTGTAGCCGGTATATCGAGTTGAATCCCGTGCGCGCCGGCCTCAGCGCGGGGCCGCTGGACTACCCCTGGTCGAGCTATGCCCACCACACCGGCGTGCGGGTCGACGGCCTGGTCACCGACCATCTTCTCTACTGGGGCATGGGCAACACCCCCTTCCAGCGCGAAGCCGCCTATACCGACCTGGTCATGCAGGGTATCCCGCAAGACGAGGTCGATTTCGTCACCACGTCTGTCCTCAAGAACCAGCCGCTGGGTTCGGATGCCTTCAAGGCCGAGCTCGAGCGCCGAACCAAGCGCCAGATCCTGCCGGCCAAGCGCGGCCGTCCCTTCCGCGAACCGATTCCGCCGCTCGCCTCGGCATAAAACGCAGACAGACCCATCGACGGCACGGTTATACGTGCCGTTTTTTTATGCACCGTCCTCGGCCGCAGACCCCTACTCAGCGTTATAAAACAACTACTTAAGCAAGCCGTCGAAAAGTGGATTGACTCTGTCCCCAATTAATCGCTCTCGCAAAAAGTTGTCAAACAATTCGACTCTGACCCTAATTATTCTTGTTGCCGTTTGTGTTGCGTTGCACTATTCTCGTTTTGACCCTGACCGCATTGTGGAGATTTCGAGAGATGGAAGCCCAAGGTTTGTACGATCCCGCCAACGAGCACGATGCGTGCGGCGTTGGATTCATCGCCCACATCAAGGGCAACAAGAGCCATTCGATCATCGAGCAGGGTCTATTGATCCTGAAGAATCTCGACCACCGTGGCGCCGTCGGCGCCGATGCGCTGATGGGCGATGGCGCCGGCATCCTGATCCAGATCCCGGACCAGTACTACCGCGACGAGATGGCCCGCCAGGGCGTCGAGCTGCCGCCGCCCGGTGAGTACGGCGTCGGCATGGTGTTCCTGCCGAAGGAGCACGCCTCGCGCATCGCCTGCGAACAGGAAATCGAGCGCGCCGTGCGCATCGAAGGCCAGGTGGTGCTCGGCTGGCGCAACGTGCCGGTCGACGAGACCATGCCGATGTCGCCCTTCGTCAAGGCCAAGGAGCCGGTGATCCGCCAGATCTTCATCGGCCGCGGCCCGGACATCATGGTGACCGACGCGCTCGAGCGCAAGCTCTACGTGATCCGCAAATCTTCCGGCCACGCGATCCAGGCCCTGAAGCTCATGCACGGCAAGGAATTCTTCGTGCCCTCGATGTCGGCCCGCACCATCGTCTATAAAGGCCTGCTGCTGGCCGACCAGGTCGGCGTCTACTACAAGGACCTGCAGGACCCGCGCTGCATCTCCGCGCTGGCCCTGGTCCACCAGCGCTTCTCGACCAACACCTTCCCCGAGTGGCCGCTGGCCCACCCCTACCGCCTGATCGCGCACAACGGCGAGATCAATACCGTGAAGGGCAATTTCAACTGGACCCGCGCGCGCGAAGGCATGCTCAAGTCCGCCGTGCTCGGCGAAGACCTGGGCAAGCTGTTCCCCTTGATCTATGAAGGCCAGTCCGACACCGCCTGCTTCGACAACGCGCTCGAGCTGCTGGTGATGGCCGGCTATCCGGTGGCCCAGGCGATGATGATGATGATCCCGGAAGCCTGGGAAAACCACACGTCGATGGACGACAACCGCCGCGCCTTCTACGAATACCACGCCGCGATGATGGAACCGTGGGACGGCCCGGCCGCCATGGCCTTCACCGACGGCCGCCACATCGGCGGCACCCTGGACCGCAACGGCCTGCGTCCGGCGCGCTACGTGATCACCGAGGACGACCTGGTCGTGATGGCGTCCGAATCCGGCGTGCTGCCGATCCCCGAATCGCGCATCGTCAAGAAGTGGCGCCTCCAGCCGGGCAAGATGTTCCTGATCGACCTCGAAGCCGGCCGCATCATCGACGACAAGGAACTCAAGGACACCTACTCGAACGCCAAGCCGTACAAGGCCTGGATCAAGTCGGTGCGCATCAAGCTCAATGAAATCAAGCTGCTTGAGTCCCAGCTGCTGCAGCACCGCGCCAAGGAAGCGCAGGGCGAGAAGACGGCCGTCACGCTGCTCGACCGCCAGCAAGCCTTCGGCTACACCCAGGAAGACCTGAAGTTCCTGATGGCGCCGATGGCCGTGCTGGCCGAGGAAGCCACCGGTTCGATGGGCAACGATTCGCCGCTGGCGGTGATGTCGAACAAGCTGAAACCCCTGTACCACTACTTCAAGCAGCTGTTCGCGCAAGTCACCAACCCGCCGATCGACCCGATCCGCGAAAGCATGGTGATGTCGCTGGTCTCCTTCATCGGCCCCAAGCCGAACCTGCTGGACACCAACAACGTCAATCCGCCGATGCGCCTGGAAGTCTCGCAGCCGGTGCTCGGCTTTGACGACATGGCGCGCCTGCGCAGCATCAGCCTGCACACCGGCGGCAAGTTCAAGTCGTATGAGCTGAACATCTGCTACCCGGTCGCCTGGGGCAAGGAAGGCATCGAAGCGTCGCTGGCTTCGCTGTGCGCGGAAGCGGTGGATGCGGTCAAGTCCGGCCACAACATCCTGATCATTTCGGACCGCGCGATGTCGCCTGAGCAGGTCGCGATTCCCGCGCTGCTGGCCACCTCCACCATCCACCAGCACCTGGTGGGACGCGGCCTGCGCGCCTCCACCGGCCTGGTGGTGGAAACCGGCTCGGCGCGCGAGACGCACCACTTCGCCCTGCTGGCCGGCTATGGCGCCGAAGCCGTCCACCCCTACCTGGCGCTGGAAACGCTGAGCGACCTGGCCCACAACCTGCCGCACGAGATGGATGCCGACAAGGCGATCTACAACTACACCAAGGCGATCGGCAAGGGCCTGATGAAGGTGATGTCGAAGATGGGCATCTCGACTTACATGTCCTACTGCGGCGCCCAGATCTTCGAAGCCGTGGGCCTGAACAAGTCGCTCGTCGACAAGTACTTCCGCGGCACCTCGTCGACCGTCGAAGGCATCGGCCTGTTCGAGGTGGCCGAAGAAGCGCTGCGCCTGCACACGCTGGCCTTCGGCGAAGACCCGCTGCTGGCCCACGCCCTCGACACCGGCGGCGAATACGCCTTCCGCGTGCGCGGCGAAGACCACCTGTGGACGCCGGACGCCATCGCCAAGCTGCAGCACTCGGCGCGCGCCAACAACTTCAGCACCTATAAGGAGTACGCCCAGATCATCAACGACCAGAGCCGCCGCCACCTGACCCTGCGCGGCCTGTTCGAGTTCCGCATCGATCCGTCGAAAGCGATTCCGCTGGACGAAGTCGAGCCGGCCAAGGAAATCGTCAAGCGCTTCGCCACCGGCGCGATGTCGCTCGGGTCGATCAGCACCGAAGCCCACGCCACGCTGGCGATCGCGATGAACCGCATCGGGGGAAAAAGCAACACGGGCGAGGGCGGCGAGGATCCGGCGCGCTACCTGAACGAATTCAAGGGCATCAAGATCAGCAAGGGCGAATCGCTGTCCTCGATCCTGGGCGGCGAGCGCGTGGTGGTCGACATCCCGCTGGAAGAAGGCGACTCGCTGCGCTCGAAGATCAAGCAGGTTGCCTCGGGCCGCTTCGGCGTCACCGCGGAATACCTGGCCTCGGCCGACCAGATCCAGATCAAGATGGCGCAGGGCGCCAAGCCGGGCGAGGGCGGCCAGCTCCCGGGCCACAAGGTGTCCGAGTACATCGCCAGCCTGCGCTTCTCGGTGCCGGGCGTGGGCCTGATCTCGCCGCCGCCGCACCACGACATCTATTCGATCGAAGACCTGGCGCAGCTGATCCACGATCTCAAGAACGTGAACCCGACCGCCTCGATCTCGGTGAAGCTGGTGTCGGAAGTCGGCATCGGCACCGTCGCCGCCGGCGTCTCGAAAGCCAAGGCCGACCACGTGGTGGTCGCAGGCCATGACGGCGGCACCGGCGCTTCGCCGCTGTCCTCGGTCAAGCACGCCGGCACGCCGTGGGAACTGGGCCTGGCAGAGACCCAGCAGACCCTGGTGCTCAATGGCCTGCGCAGCCGCATCCGCGTGCAAGCGGATGGCCAGATGCGCACCGGCCGCGACGTGGTGGTGGCCGCGATGCTGGGCGCCGACGAAATCGGCTTCGCGACCGCGCCGCTGGTGGTCGAAGGCTGCATCATGATGCGCAAGTGTCACCTGAATACCTGCCCGGTCGGCGTCGCGACCCAAGACCCGGTCCTGCGCGCCAAGTTCCAGGGCAAGCCGGAACACGTGGTGAACTACTTCTTCTTCGTGGCCGAGGAAGCGCGCCAGATCATGGCGCAGCTGGGCATCCGCAGCTACGACGAACTGATCGGCCGCACCGACCTGCTGGACAAGGCGCGCGCCATCGGGCACTGGAAGGCGCAGGGCCTGGACTTCTCGAACATCTTCTACCAGCCGAAGACGGATTCGCCGCGCGCCCTGTTTCACACCGACGGCCAGGACCACGGCCTGGACAAGGCGCTGGACCACAAGCTGATCGCCCAGGCCAAGGCCGCGCTGGAGAAGGGCGAACGCGTCTCCTTCATCTCGCCGGTGAAGAACCTGAACCGCACCGTCGGCGCCATGCTGTCGGGCGAAGTGGCCAAGCGCTACGGCCACGCCGGCCTGCCGGACGACACCATCCACATCCAGCTGCAGGGCACCGCCGGCCAGTCGGCAGCGGCCTTCCTGGCCAGCGGCATCACGATCGACCTGGTCGGCGAAGGCAACGACTACGTCGGCAAGGGCTTGTCGGGCGGGCGCATCATCGTGCGGCCGAACACCGAGTTCCGCGGCTGGGCGGTGGACAACATCATCGTCGGGAACACCGTGATGTATGGCGCGATCGCCGGCGAAGCCTTCTTCAACGGCGTGGCCGGCGAACGCTTCGCGGTGCGTAACTCGGGCGCCGTCGCGGTGGTCGAAGGCTGCGGCGACCACGGTTGCGAATACATGACCGGCGGGACGGTGGTGGTGCTGGGCGAAACCGGCCGCAACTTCGCGGCGGGCATGTCGGGCGGCGTCGCTTTCGTGTACGACCCGAACGGCGAGTTCGCCGGCAAGTGCAACACCTCGATGGTGAACCTGGAGCCGGTGCTGGCGACCAAGCAGCAGCCGGACAAGGCCGGCTGGCACAGCCAGACCAGGGGCAGCGAACGCGAATCGGACGAAACCATCCTGCGCCGCCTGATCGAACGCCACTTCAAGCACACGGGCTCCACCCGCGCGCGCAACCTGCTCGACGACTGGGCCAACAGCCGCGGCAAGTTCGTGAAGGTCTTCCCGACCGACTACAAGCGCGCGCTCGAGGAGATGCACAACTCGAGCATGGAAGAGGCGAACGACAAGATCGAGTTGGCGGCATAACACGCAACCTCAAACAACGTCGTCCCGGGACTAGGCGTCCCCCTTGGCCGGGACCCAAGTTTGCAAGCAGATTGACGACGCTAAGAAACACCACCGACCCATGAACGTCGTTCCCGCGCAGGCGGGAACCCAATTTCTGCAAGCGCTAACGAGGCGCGACGACATTGGATTCCGGCCTTCGCCGGAATGACGCGGTAGGGGCAGGAAGGATGAAGGTGGCCAAGCCATCTTCGCGACGAAAAGGAAAAAACAACGTGGGCAAAATTACCGGCTTCATGGAATTCGAACGGCAGGAAGAGGGCCACCTCGAGCCGCAGGATCGCGTCAAGAACTACAAGGAATTCGTACTCACCCTCACCGACGGCCAGGCCAAGGTGCAGGGTGCGCGCTGCATGGATTGCGGCATCCCCTTCTGCAACACGGGCTGCCCGGTGAACAACCAGATCCCCGACTGGAACGACCTGGTCTACCACGGCAACTACCGTGCGGCCGTCGAGAACCTCCATTCGACCAACAACTTCCCCGAGTTCACCGGCCGCATCTGCCCGGCGCCGTGCGAATCGGCCTGCACCCTCGGCATCAACGACGACCCGGTCGGCATCAAGTCGATCGAGCGCAAGATCGCCGATGCCGGCTGGGAGCACGGCTGGATCGTGCCGCAACCGGCAACAAGCAAGACGGGCAAGAAGGTCGCGGTGGTCGGCTCCGGCCCTGCCGGCCTGGCCGCGGCCCAGCAGCTGGCGCGCGTCGGCCACGATGTGACGGTGTTCGAGAAGAGCGACCGCATCGGCGGCCTGCTGCGCTACGGGATCCCCGACTTCAAGATGGAAAAGGACCTGATCGACCGCCGCGTGGAGCAGATGAAGGCGGAAGGCGTTACCTTCCGCACCAGCGTCCTGATCGGCAAGGACTTCCCGGCCAGCGTGTCGAACATGGCGCGCGACACCATCTTCCCGGAAGACCTGCACAAGGAATTCGACGCCGTGGTGCTGGCCGGCGGCGCCGAGCAGCCGCGCGACCTGCCGGTGCCGGGGCGCGAGCTGAAGGGCGTGCACTTCGCGATGGACTTCCTGCCGCAGCAGAACCGGGTCAATGCCGGCGACAAGCTGAAGGACCAGATCAAGGCGACGGGCAAGCACGTGGTCGTGATCGGCGGCGGCGACACGGGGTCGGACTGCGTCGGCACCTCGAACCGCCACGGCGCGGCGACCGTCACCCAGTTCGAGCTGATGCCGATGCCGCCCGAGCAGGAAAACAAGCCGCTGGTCTGGCCCTACTGGCCGACCCGCCTGCGCACCTCGTCCTCGCACGAGGAAGGCTGCCAGCGCGACTGGGCGGTGGCGACCAAGCGCCTGGAAGGCAAGGGCGGCAAGGTCGAGAAGCTGGTCGCCTGCCGCGTCGAGTGGAAGGACGGCAAGATGGTCGAAGTGCCGGATTCGGAATTCGAGATGAAGGCCGACCTGGTGTTCCTGGCCATGGGTTTCGTCTCGCCCGTGCAGAACGTGCTGGACGCCTTCGGCGTGCAGAAGGATGCGCGCGGCAATGCCCGCGCCACCGTCGACGGCGAGCGTTCGTATGCCACCTCGGTGCCGAAGGTGTTCGCAGCCGGCGACATGCGCCGCGGCCAGTCCCTGGTCGTGTGGGCGATCCGCGAAGGCCGCCAGTGCGCCCGCGCGGTCGACGAATTCCTGATGGGCAGTTCGGTATTGCCACGTTGAACAGTAAAGGAGGAGAGAAGGCGGCCGTGGCCGCCTTTTTTTTTCGGCCAGCAATTTAACGTGAGCTCAGTGTGAACTAAGCCCAACAGGAAAGCGATTTTCTCCACTTACCGACACGCTTATGTGCGTGGCCGCACGACGATTAACAAGGCAATGTCCTTACGCTAAGCCGTCCTGCCTGCGTCATCACGACAAGCCAATGACATCGCAATGGCAAACTCGCAAAATGGTTGCGCTGGAGTATTTGTTAACATTGAGCAACAAACGGTAATATTGGCATGCATATATTTCGCTTTAAAAACAATAGCTTACAGAGCGAAATATCTGACCCAACAGTTAGTTTTGTTGTATTAGTACGTCGAGAACCCGGCCGAAAATGGGCCAGCGCAAGCGAGGGTTAAGCTTTCTGCACTACAATAACGGATTATTTCAATACCAAACACGCTGTGTCGAACCTAGTCGAAATCCGCGATCTGCACTTTTCATACGGAGAGCGTTCCATCCTGTCGAACCTCCGCATGGACTTCCCACGCGGTAAGCTGATCGCCGTCATGGGCGGTTCGGGTTGCGGCAAGACCACGGTCCTGCGCCTGATCGGCGGCCAGATCCGGCCCCAGCGCGGCCAGGTGCGCGTCAACGGCGAGGTCGTCAACGAACTCAATACCGCCGGGCTGTACCGCCTGCGCCGCCGCATGGGCATGCTGTTCCAGTTCGGCGCCCTGTTCACCGACCTGTCGATCTTCGACAACGTCGCCTTCCCGCTGCGCGAGCACACCGACCTGCCGGAAGAATTGATCCGCGACCTGGTGCTCATGAAACTCAACGCCGTCGGCCTGCGCAATGCGCACCGCCTGAAACCGGGCGAGATTTCCGGCGGCATGGCGCGCCGCGTCGCCGTGGCGCGCGCGATCGCCCTCGACCCGGAACTGATCATGTACGACGAGCCCTTCGCCGGCCTCGATCCGATCTCGATGGGCGTCACCGCCAACCTGATCCGCAACCTGAACGATGCGCTGGGCTCGACCTCGATTCTGGTCTCGCACGACGTCAACGAAACCTTCGCCATCGCCGACTATGTGTACTTCATGTCGGCAGGCAAGATCGTCGCGGAAGGCACGCCGGCCGAGCTGCGGGTCTCGCAAGACCCGTATGTGAAGCAATTCGTGAACGCCGAGCCGGATGGCCCGGTGCCCTTCCATTATCCGGGCAAGTCGCTGAGCGACGACCTGGGCCTGGGAGGCAAGCGATGATGCGCTCGCTCGAAGCGGCCGGCCGCTGGGCGCGCGAAGGCGTCGAAAGCCTGGGTTTCGCCACCCGCGCCTTCTTCAACCTGCTGCGCTTTTCCCCGGGGGCCTTTCGCCGCCCGACCCTGATCACGGAACAGATCCACTTCATCGGCAATTACTCGCTGGTGATCACGATTGTCTCGGGTCTGTTCGTCGGCTTGGTGCTGGGCCTGCAGTTCTATGTCAACCTGATCCAGTTCGGCGCCGAGGAAAAGCTCGGTCCGCTGACCGCGCTGTCGCTGGTGCGCGAACTCGGTCCGGTGGTGACGGCGCTGCTGTTCGCGGGCCGCGCCGGCACGTCGCTGACGGCCGAGATCGGCCTCATGAAAGCCGGCGAGCAATTGACTGCAATGGAAATGATGGCCGTGAACCCGGTGCAGCGCGTGCTGGCGCCGCGTTTCTGGGGCGGCGTGATCGCCATGCCGGTGCTGGCCACGGTGTTCTCGGCGGTCGGCATCGTCGGCAGCTACCTGGTTGGCGTGAAATTGCTGGGCCTGGACGAGGGCGCCTTCTGGTCGCAGATGCAGGCCGGGGTCGACGTCCAGCGTGACATCGTCAGCAGCGTCATCAAGAGTTTCGTGTTCGGCATCGCCGTGACCTTCACCGCCCTGTTCCAGGGCTACCACGTGAAACCGACCCCGGCCGACGTGGCGCGCGCCACCACGCGCACAGTTGTGATCGCCTCGTTGTTGGTCCTGGGGCTGGATTTTGTCATGACCGCCCTGATGTTCGGTCAGTGATAAGACTTAAGCAATAACAAAAAATCAATGTTTGGTTTGGCCGCGCACAGACGGCTTGAATACTAGGAAATATTATGCACCGTAAAATCATCGATGTCTGGGTCGGCCTGTTCGTCCTGCTGGGCGCTGCAGCCCTCCTGTTCCTGGCACTGCAGGCGGGGAATATGAGCACCTTGTCGTTCACCAAGACCTATGCGGTGACCGGCAAGTTCGACAACATCGGTGGCCTGAAACCGCAGTCGCCCGTGAAGAGCGCGGGCGTGGTGGTCGGCCGCGTGGGCGAGATCAGCTTCGATGACAAGACCTTCCAGGCGCAGGTGCGCCTGGACCTGAACCAGAATTATCAGTTCCCGAAAGATAGTTCGTTGAAGATCCTGACTGCCGGCCTGCTGGGCGAACAGTACATCGGCATCGAACCGGGCGGCGACACCAAGAACCTGGTGGACGGCGACCGTATCATCCGCACCCAGTC
Organism: Massilia phyllostachyos; assembly: GCF_021044825.1. Classification (GTDB taxonomy): domain Bacteria; phylum Pseudomonadota; class Gammaproteobacteria; order Burkholderiales; family Burkholderiaceae_D; genus Telluria; species Telluria phyllostachyos. The sequence continues at coordinate 222,846 of NZ_JAJNOC010000005.1, forward strand.
GGCCACGGTGCTCGAGGACCTGATCAACCAATTTATCTACAGCAAGGCCGCTGATGGAAAGGAAGGTAGCGAATGAAGCACATGCCAGTTTCCGCAGGTCCCCTGCGCGTCCTCGCCGCGGCCGCGGTCTTCGCGCTGCTGACCGGCTGCGCGACCACGAATCCGCAGGATCCGCTGGAAGGCTATAACCGCACCGTGTTCCGCTTCAACGACGCGGTCGACCGCACCGTGCTCAAGCCCACCGCCACCGCCTACAAGAACGTGACGCCGAGCTTCGTGCAGACCGGTGTGAACAACTTCTTCGGCAACCTGTCGGATGCCTGGAGCGCGGTCAACAACCTGCTGCAGGGCAAGGGCCAGGCCGGCATGGGCGACGTCACCCGCGTTGCCATGAACTCGACCTTCGGCATCTTCGGCCTGCTCGACATCGCCTCCGAAGCCGGGATTCCGAAGCACAACGAGGACTTCGGCCAGACCCTGGGCGTGTGGGGCGTGCCGAGCGGCCCGTTCGTGATGCTGCCGCTGCTGGGCCCGTCGACGGTGCGCGACACCGCGGCGCTGCCGGCCGACATCGGCGGCGACATCTGGAAGTACAAGGAACCGGCCAACTGGCGCAATATCGGCGCCGGCGTGCGCATCGTCGACAAGCGCGCCACCCTGCTGGACGCCGGCAACCTGCTGGAAGAAGCGGCGCTGGACCGCTACGAATTCATCCGCGACGGCTACATGCAGCGCCGCCAGAGCCAGGTTTACGACGGCAACGTGCCGCGCGAAGCCCCGGCTGACGAGGCAAACACCAACGCGGAACCGGCGGCCGATCCGGCAGGCAAAGCAGCAGCGGAGCCGGCGCCGGCCCCCGCCAGGTAACAAGTCCTTACACAACGGCGTCATCCGTGAGCCGCATGAAGAGTTAACATGGCATGCCCCGCCGCCCGACTGGCGCGGCGCGGCGCCTACCAGACAAGGAAACCGACATATGAAACCCATCATCCAACTGATCGCCACCGCAGCGGCCACCGTCGCTTTCGCCACCTCCGCCATCGCTGCCGAAGCCCCGGACGCGCTGGTCAAGCGCATCAGCGCCGACGTCATCGACACCGTCAAGGCCGACAAGGACATCCAGGCCGGCAACCGCGCCAGGATCATGGACCTCGTCAACAGCAAGATCCTGCCGCACGTCGACGCCGAGAAGATGACCCAGCAGGCCGCCGGCCGCTACTGGCGCCAGGCGACTCCCGAACAGCAGAAGCAGCTGATCAAGGAGTTCACCAACCTGCTGGTCTACACCTACGCCGGCGCGCTGTCGCAGATCAAGAACGAGACCGTCGAGTTCAAGCCGTTCCGCGCCGAAGCGAATGCCACCGACGTCGAAGTGCGTTCGCAGGTGAATGTCAGCCGCGGCGAGCCGATCACCCTGAACTACCGCCTGTCGAACGGCCCGCAGGGCTGGAAGATCTACGACATCAACGTGCTGGGCGCCTGGCTGGTCCAGACCTACACCAGCACCTTCGCCAGCGAGATCGGCAAGAATGGCGTCGATGGCCTGATCAAGAAGCTGGCCGAGCGTAACCAGCAGTTGGCGTCCAAGCCGCTGAAAGCGCCGAAGTAATGGCCGAAGCCAATCCGATGCTCTCGCTCGACGCCCTGACCTTCGAGAGCGGCCACGCCGCCCTCGACCAGGGCATTGCCGCGATCGCCGCCGGCGAGACCGTGTTCGACCTGGGCGGCGTCGGCGCCGCCGATTCCTCGGCCGTGGCCGTGCTGCTGGCCTGGCAGCGACGCGCGCGCGCAGCGAAGCAGCGCCTCACCTTCATCAACGTTCCCGAGAACGTGCAGAAGCTGGCGGCGCTGTATGGCGTCGACCAGCTGCTGACGCAACCGTAGTTGAACGCGTGGGCGGAGGACTGCCCACCCTACGGACTTCCCCTCCGCTGGAATTCTCCCGCCGGCCTCTGGTATTTGCAATTTCCCCTATAATGGGTCGTTTCACCGCAAGGTCCCGGTGCGTCCGCGCCATCCTCCCGAACCAGCATGACAGCGATCCAGATTAGCAGCGTCGAGAAAAGCTACAAGGGCTTCAAGGCCCTCAAGGGCGTCTCCATGAACATCGAGGAAGGCGAATTCTTCGGCCTCCTCGGCCCCAACGGCGCCGGCAAGACCACCCTGATTTCCACCATTGCGGGCCTGATCCGCCCGGACGTGGGCAGCGTGAAGATCCACGGCCACGACGTCGTCACCGACTTCCGCGAAGCGAGGAAGCGCCTGGGCGTGGTGCCGCAGGAGCTGGTGTTCGATCCCTTCTTCACGGTGCGCGAGACCTTGCGCCTGCAGTCGGGCTACTTCGGCATCAAGAACAACGACGCCTGGATCGACGAGGTGATGCACAACCTGGATCTCACCAACAAGGCCGACGTGAACATGCGCGCCCTGTCCGGTGGCATGAAGCGGCGCGTGCTGGTGGCCCAGGCCCTGGTGCACAAGCCGCCCGTGATCGTGCTGGACGAGCCGACCGCCGGCGTCGACGTCGAGCTGCGCCAGACCCTGTGGAAGTTCATCTCGCGCCTGAACCGCGAGGGACATACCGTGGTGCTGACCACCCACTACCTGGAAGAGGCGCAGGCCATGTGCCAGCGCGTCGCGATGCTCAAGCTCGGCGAAGTGGTGGCGCTGGACACCATGTCGGCGCTGCTGCGCAGGGTGTCGGGCTCGCAGCTGGTCGTCAAGCTCAAAAGCGGCGATTTGCCGGAAAGCCTGCGCCACCTGGTCGCGCACGACGAGCACACCAATGGCGACAAGTACACCTTGCGCGTGAACGAGGTCAGCGACGTCGAGCCGATCCTGGCGCGCCTGCGCGAGAACGGCGCCGTGATCGACGAGATGGCGCTCGAGCAGGCCGACCTGGAAGACATCTTCCTGCAGGTGGTCGGCGACAAGCAACCGGGAGGCCCGCAATAATGAATCTGTTCTCCGTGGGTTTCCGCACCCTGTTCTACAAAGAGTCGCTGCGCTTCTGGAAGGTGGCGACCCAGACCATCGCCGCGCCGGTGGTCACGGCCATGCTGTACCTCTTGATCTTCGGCCACGTGCTGGACGGTAAAGTGCAAATGCTGGAAGGTGTCAGCTACACCTCCTTCCTGATCCCCGGCCTGGTGATGATGAGCGTGCTGCAGAACGCCTTCGCCAACTCGTCCTCGTCGCTGATCCAGTCCAAGATCACCGGCAACCTGGTGTTCATCCTGCTGCCGCCGCTGTCGCATGCCGAGATCCTGTCGGCCTATATCGCCGCCTCGATCCTGCGCGGGCTGGCGGTGGGTTTTGGCGTGTTCGTGATCACCGCCTGGTTCGCGCACCTGAGTTTTGTCGCGCCGCTGTGGATCATCGTGTTCGCCTTCATGGGCGCGGCCATCCTCGGCACCATGGGCGTCATCGCCGGCATCTGGGCCGAGAAATTCGACCAGCTGGCGGCTTTCCAGAACTTCCTGATCATGCCGGCCACCTTCCTGGCCGGGGTGTTCTATTCCATCCAAAAACTGCCGCCATTCTGGCTGGCGGTCTCGCATTTCAACCCGTTCTTTTATATGATTGACGGGTTCCGCTATGGATTCTTCGGCAAGTCCGACGTCTCGCCCTGGACCAGCCTGGCCATCGTGTCGGTGTTCCTGGTGGTGCTGGCGGCCATTGCGATCAATATGCTCAAACGTGGCTATAAGTTACGCCACTGAGTGCGCCACTAAAGAATTCACTGGAGTTACCTCGTGTCGACCACCCCCGAACTGATCCACAGCTACATCAGCAATGGCCTCGAATGCACCCATCTGCACGTCGAAGGCGACGGCCAGCACTTCAAGGCCGTGATCGTGTCGCCCGCCTTCGCCGGCAAGCGTCCGATCCAGCGCCACCAGCTGGTGTATGCCGCGCTCGGCGACCGCATGCGCGAGGAAATCCACGCGCTGTCGATGAAAACCCTCACCCCTGAAGAGTACCAAGGATAAGCATGGACAAGCTCCAGATCGTCGGCGGCAAGCGCCTGAACGGTGACATCGCGGTATCCGGCGCCAAGAACGCGGCGCTGCCCATCCTGTGCGCGGGCCTGCTCACCGGCGGCGACATCGAACTGTCGAACGTGCCGCGCCTGCACGATGTGCGCACCATCCTCAAGCTGCTCGAGCAGACCGGCCTGAAGGTGACCCAGGACGACGAGCGCGTCACCCTCAACGGCGCCAACATCACGTCGCTCGAAGCGCCGTACGAGCTGGTGAAGACCATGCGCGCCTCGATCCTGGTGCTCGGCCCGCTGCTGGCGCGCTTCGGCGAAGCCAAGGTCTCGTTGCCGGGCGGCTGCGCGATCGGTTCGCGTCCCGTCGACCAGCACATCAAGGGCCTGCGCCAGATGGGCGCCGAGATCACGATCGAAGGCGGCTACATCCACGCCAAGTGCGCGAAGCTCAAGGGCGCGCGCATCCATACCGACATGATCACCGTGACGGGCACCGAGAACCTGCTGATGGCCGCCACGCTGGCCGAAGGCGAGACGGTGCTGGAAAACGCGGCGCGCGAGCCGGAAGTGACCGACCTGGCGAATCTGCTCGTCGCCATGGGCGCGAAGATCGAGGGCATCGGCACCGACCGCCTGGTGATCCAGGGTGTCGAATCGCTGCACGGCGCGAAACACGCCGTGATCTCGGACCGCATCGAAGCCGCGACCTTCCTGTGCGCGGTGGCGGCCACCGGCGGCGACATCGTCCTCAAGAACACCCGCACCGACATCTTCGACGTGGCGCTGGACAAGCTGCGCGAGATGGGCCTGCAGCTGGACGTCGGCACGGACACCATCCGCGCGCGCATGGACGGCCGGCCGAACCCGGTGTCGTTCCGCACCACCGAGTATCCGGGCTTCCCGACCGATATGCAGGCGCAGTTCATGGCCGTGAACATCCTGGCCAACGGTCCTAGCCGTGTGACCGAGACCATCTTCGAGAACCGCTTCATGCACGTGCAGGAGATGAACCGCCTCGGCGCCCAGATCTCCACCGAAGGCAACACCGCCTTCATCAAGGGCGTCGATCGCCTGGTCGGCGCACCGGTGATGGCGACCGACCTGCGCGCCTCGGCCTCGCTCGTCATCGCCGGCATGGCGGCCGAAGGCACGACCCTGATCGACCGCATCTACCACCTGGACCGCGGCTACGACCGCATGGAAGTGAAGCTGTCCGCCGTCGGCGCCGACATCGTCCGCATCAAGTAAATGAGCACTATGAATCGTACCGGGGAACCGGGCCTGATCCTGGCCCTCTCCAAGGGCCGGATTTTCGAGGACACCCTGCCGCTGTTAGAGGCAGCCGGCATCACTGTCACGGAGAATCCGGAAACCTCGCGCAAGCTGATCCTGCCGACCAACGACCCGGGCGTGCGCGTGCTGATCGTGCGTGCCAGCGACGTGCCGACCTATGTCCAGCACGGCGCGGCCGACTTCGGCGTGGCCGGCAAGGACGTGCTGCTCGAGCATGGCGGCGAAGGCCTGTACCAGCCGATCGACTTGCGCATCGCCTGCTGCCGCATGTCGGTGGCGGTGAACGCCGGCTTCGACTACGAGACCGCGGTGCGCCAGGGCGCGCGCCTGCGCGTGGCGACCAAGTTCGTGAACACCGCGCGCGAGCACTTTGCAAGCAAGGGCGTGCACGTCGACCTGATCAAGCTGTACGGCTCGATGGAGCTGGCGCCGCTGGTCGGCCTGTCCGACGCCATCGTCGACGTGGTCTCGACCGGAGGCACCCTGCGCGCCAACAACCTCGTCGAAGTCGAGAAGATCATGGACATCTCCTCGCGCCTGGTGGTCAACCAGGCCGCGCTCAAGCTCAAGCGCGAGCGCCTGCAACCGATCCTCGACGCCTTCCAGCAGGCGTCCCAAGCAAAAGGCTAAGCATCATGGCAGTACAGATCCGCAAGCTCGACTCCACCGCACCGGATTTCAAACCTACTTTGAATGCCCTGCTGGCGTTCGAAGCCGAAACCGACGACGCCATCGAATCGGCGGTCGCGAAAATCCTGGCGGACGTGAAGCATCGCGGTGACGCTGCCGTGCTCGAATACACGAACAGGTTCGATCGCATTCCGGATGGCGGCGCGTCCTCGATGGCTGCCTTCGACGTCGGGCAGGAAGAACTCGATGCGGCCCTGGCAGCGATCCCGGAAGCCCAGCGCAATGCGCTGCGTACCGCGGCTGAGCGTATCCGCGTATTCCACGAGCGCCAGAAGCAGGAGCTGAACGGTTTCACCTTCACCGAGGCTGACGGCACCGTGCTGGGCCAGCGCGTGACGCCACTCGACCGCGTCGGCATCTACGTCCCGGGCGGCAAGGCGGCGTATCCGTCCTCCGTCCTGATGAATGCGATTCCCGCCCAGGTCGCGGGCGTGCAGGAAATCGTGATGGTCGTCCCGACCCCGGATGGCGTGAAGAACCAGATGGTGCTGGCCGCCGCGGCGATTGCCGGCGTGACCCGCGTGATCACCATCGGCGGCGCGCAAGCGGTCGGCGCGCTGGCCTACGGCACCGAGACCATTCCGGCCGTCGACAAGATCGTCGGCCCCGGCAATGCCTATGTGGCCGCCGCCAAGCGCCGCGTGTTCGGCGTGGTCGGCATCGACATGATCGCTGGTCCTTCCGAGATCCTGGTGCTGTGCGATGGCACGACCGACCCGGACTGGGTCGCGATGGACCTGTTCTCGCAGGCCGAGCACGACGAGCTGGCGCAAGCGATCCTGCTGTGCCCGGACGCGGACTACATCGCGCGCGTGGAGGAGAGCATCCACAAGCTGCTGCCGACCATGCCGCGTGCCGCCACCATCACCACCTCGCTCAGCGACCGCGGCGCGCTGGTGAAAGTGCGCGACATGGACGAGGCCTGCGAGATCGCCAACGCCATCGCCGCCGAGCACCTCGAGATCTCGGCGGAAGAGCCATTGAAATGGGCGGATCAAATTCGCCACGCGGGCGCCATGTTCCTCGGCCGCTTCTCGTCCGAATCGCTGGGCGACTACTGCTGCGGCCCGAACCACGTGCTGCCGACCTCGCGCACCGCGCGCTTCTCGTCACCGCTGGGCGTCTACGATTTCCAGAAACGTTCGTCGGTCATTCAGGTCAGCGAAGCCGGCGCACAGACGCTCGGTAAAGTCGCGGCCGAACTGGCCTACGGCGAAGGCCTGCAGGCGCACGCCCGCAGCGCAGAGCTTCGTCTAAAACAATCATGAGCACCTGGGTCGACCAGGTGTTCTGCGAGGATGCGCTGGCTGGCCTGGCCCGCATCCCGGACGGTTCCATCGACCTGATCCTGACCGACCCGCCCTACAACCTCGGCAAGGACTACGGCAACGCCTCGGACCAGCAGAGCGTCGAGGCCTATCTGGCCTGGACCGAGCAGTGGATCGACGCCGTGCTGCCCAAGCTGAAACCCAACGGCAGCCTGTACATCTTCCTGACCTGGCGCTTCGCGCCGGAGATCTTCGTCATGCTGAAGAAACGCATGACGATGATGAACGAGATCATCTGGGACCGCCGCGTGCCCTCGATGGGCGGCAGCGTGCGCAGCTTCTCCTCGGTGCACGACACCATCGGCTTTTTTGTCAACCGCAAGGATTACTACTTCGACCTCGACGCCGTGCGCATCCCCTACGACGCCGAGACGAAGAAGGCGCGCTCGCGTTCGATTTTTGTCGGCGCCAAGTGGCTGGAGGTCGGCTACAACCCGAAGGACGTGTGGAGCGTGTCGCGCCTGCACCGCGAGCATCCGGAACGCGCGGATCACCCCACCCAGAAGCCGCTCGAGATCATCGCACGCATGGTCAAGGCGTCCTGCCCGGCGGGCGGCGTCGTGCTCGATCCCTTCATGGGCAGCGGCACCACGGCGATCGCCGCGCGCCAGGCCGGGCGCCACTTCACCGGCTTCGAACTGAACCCCGCCTATTGCGACATCATCCGCGCGCGCCTGGACGCGCCCGAGGTGCCGGTCGCGGGCGCCAAGAAACGTAAAAGCGCGCCGAAGAGCGCGCCTCTGAACGAGGAACCAGCATGACATCCGGTACAACGTCGATCGACAAGCTGATCACCAACACCATCCGCGAAGACGTCCGCAATGCCGGCAGCTATGTCGTGCCGGACGCCAGCGGCTACATCAAGCTGGACGCGATGGAGAACCCCTACGAGCTGCCGGACGAGCTGCGCGCCGAACTGGGCCAGCGACTGGCCGACGCCGCGTTGAACCGCTATCCGGTTGCGTCCTACACGACCCTGAAGCAGAAGATCTGCGCCGGCCTGGGCGTCCCCGCCGGCTACGACGTCCTGCTCGGCAACGGCTCGGACGAACTCATCTCGATCATGGCCACGGCAGTCGCGAAGCAAGGCGGCCAGCGCGCCGTCGTCATGGCGCCGACCCCGGCCTTCGTGATGTTCGCGCGCTCGGCCGGCTTCGCGGGCGCGGACTACGTCGGCGTGCCGATCAAGGCCGACTTCTCGCTCGACCTGCCCGCCATGCTGGCCGCCATTCAAACGCACAAGCCGGCGCTGGTATTCCTGGCCTACCCGAACAACCCGACCGGCAACCTGTTCGACGCCGAGGACATGGTGGCGATCATCGAGGCGCTGGGCGAGACCGGCATCGTAGTGGCCGACGAGGCCTACCAGCCCTTTGCCAAAAAGAGCTTCATGGGCCGCCTGCCGGAGTTCCCGAACCTGGTCGTGATGCGCACCCTGTCGAAGCTGGGCCTGGCCGGCATCCGCCTCGGCTACCTGTCGGGCGACCCCAAGCTGCTGGCGGAATTCGAGAAGGTGCGTCCGCCCTACAACGTCAACGTGCTGACCCAGGTGGCGGCCGAGTTCGCGCTCGACCACCTCGACGTGCTCGACCAACAGGCCGAGATGCTGAACGCCGAGCGCACGCGCCTGAGCACCGAACTGGCGGCGCTGCCGGGAGTCGAAGTGTTTCCATCGGCTGCGAATTTCATCTCGCTGCGCGTGCCGGATGCCGACCAAGTCTGCGCCCGGCTTCGCGATGAAAAGGTGTTGATCAAAAATTTGAGTAAAATGGACAAATTGCTGGCCAACTGCATCCGCGTCACGGTCAGCACACCAGAAGAAAACACCGCATTCCTGACAGCCCTGAAAGCTTCCCTATAGCAGCGTTTCTTGCCCATAGAAACGTCACACGAGCACCCGCAATGACCCGCACCGCCGAAATCACGCGCAACACCAACGAGACGCAGATCCGCGTCGCGATCAACCTGGACGGCACCGGCCGCCAGAAACTGAACACGGGCGTCCCGTTCCTGGACCACATGCTCGACCAGATCGCGCGCCACGGCATGATCGACCTCGAAGTCGACGCCGTCGGCGACCTGCACATCGATGCGCACCACACCGTCGAGGACACCGGCATCACCCTCGGCATGGCGATCGCCAAGGCGGTCGGCGACAAGAAGGGCATGACCCGCTACGGCCACTCCTACGTGCCGCTGGACGAGGCGCTGTCGCGCGTGGTGATCGACTTCTCCGGCCGTCCGGGCCTGGAAATGCACATCCCCTGGACCCGCGCCATGATCGGCACCTTCGACGTCGACCTGACTGGCGAATTCTTCCGCGGTTTCGTGAACCACGCCGGCGTGACCCTGCACATCGATAACCTGCGCGGCGTGAACGCGCACCACCAGTGCGAGACCGTGTTCAAGGCCTTCGGCCGCGCGCTGCGCATGGCGACCGCGCTGGACGAGCGCGCCGCCGGCATCATCCCTTCGACCAAAGGCAGCCTGTAAGCAGACCATGAAGAACAAGATTGTAGTGGTCGATGGCCTGGGCAACCTGCGCTCGGTCGCGCAGGCGCTGCGCGCCGCCGCGCCGGAAGCCGACATCCTGGTGTCCAGCAAAGCCGAAGACATCGATGCGGCCGACCGCATCGTGCTGCCGGGGCAGGGCGCGATGCGCGACTGCATGCGCAGCCTGCGCGAATCCGGCGCGGAAGACGCGCTGCTGCGCGCCGTGAGGAACCGTCCGGTGATGGGCGTCTGCGTCGGCGAGCAGATGCTGTTCGACGCCAGCGAAGAAAACGAAGGCACGCCGGGCCTGGGCCTGCTGCCGGGTAAAGTGGTGCGCTTCCAGCTGGACGGCAAGCTGCAAAGCGACGGCTCGCGTTTCAAGGTGCCGCAGATGGGCTGGAACCGCGTGCGCCAGACCAGATCCCACCCGCTGTGGGACGGCGTCGAGGACGGCAGCTATTTCTACTTCGTGCACAGCTACTACGCGGCGCCAGAGGAAGCACAGGACACGATCGGCGAGGCCGACTACGGCGGCATGTACACCTGCGCCGTCGCCCGCGACAACCTGGTCGCCACCCAGTTCCACCCCGAAAAGAGCGCGGCCGCCGGCTTGCGCCTGTACCGAAATTTCATCCACTGGAATCCGTAATACCGTTTACGCTGTTTACGTTCTTTTCCCCGTCAACCAACCGACAACCATCATGCTGCTGATCCCCGCCATCGACCTCAAAGACGGTCACTGCGTCCGCCTGAAACAAGGCGACATGGAACTGGCCACCGTATTCTCCGAAGACCCCGCCGAGATGGCGCTGCACTGGCTGAAGAAGGGCGCGCGCCGTCTGCACCTGGTCGACCTGAACGGCGCCTTCGCCGGCAAGCCGAAGAACGAGTCGGCCATCAAGTCGATCCTGCAGGTCGTGCAGGACTACGCCGAAGAGATGGGCATCGACGAGATCCCGGTCCAGCTGGGCGGCGGCATCCGCGACCTCGACACCATCGAGCGCTACCTGGACGACGGCATCAGCTACATCATCGTCGGCACCGCCGCCGTGAAGAACCCGGGCTTCCTGCACGACGCCTGCGGCGCCTTCCCGGGCTCGATCATCGTCGGCCTGGACGCCAAGGACGGCAAGGTCGCCACCGACGGCTGGAGCAAGATGTCGGGCCACGAAGTCATCGACCTGGCCAAGAAGTTCGAAGGCTACGGCGTCGAATCGATCGTCTACACCGACATCGGCCGCGACGGCATGATGGCCGGCGTGAACATCGAAGCCACCGTCAAGCTGGCGCAGGCCGTCAAGATCCCGGTCATCGCTTCGGGCGGCGTGCACAACCTGGCCGACGTCGAAGCGCTGTGCGCGGTGCAGGACGAGGGCATCGAAGGCGTGATTTGCGGGCGTTCGATCTACGAGGGCACGCTGGACCTGGCGTCGGCGCAGGAACGCGCGGATGCATTGACGGAAGGGGCGCAGGCGTAAGAAGGTCGGTAGTGGCCATTACTGCCACCAGCCTCAAGACCGTCGTTCCGGCGAAGGCCCGAACCCAAGTTCTGCGAGCGTTTCGAATGCTCAAGCAACCTTGGATCCCGGCCTTCGCCGGGATGACGTGCATACGCTAACGCTAGAAATTATGCTCGCAAAACGCATCATCCCCTGCCTCGACGTCACCGGCGGCCGTGTGGTCAAGGGCGTCAACTTCACCGAGCTGCGCGATGCCGGCGACCCGGTCGAGATCGCGCGCCGCTACGACGGCCAGGGCGCCGACGAAATCACCTTCCTCGACATCACCGCCTCGAGCGACGGCCGCGACCTGATCCTGCCGATCATCGAAGCCGTGGCCTCGACCGTGTTCATCCCGCTCACCGTCGGTGGCGGCGTGCGCAAGGTGGAGGACGTGCGCCGCTTGCTGAACGCCGGCGCCGACAAGGTCAGCATGAACACCTCCGCCGTCACCAACCCCCAGCTGGTGTTCGACGCCGCCCAGAAGCACGGATCGCAGTGCATCGTGGTCGCGATCGACGCCAAGCAGGTCGCACCGGGCAAATGGGAAGTCTTCACCCACGGCGGCCGCAACGCCACCGGCCTGGACGCCGTCGAATGGGCGCGCAAGATGGAGAGCCTCGGGGCCGGTGAGTTGCTGCTCACTTCGATGGACCGCGACGGCACCAAATCCGGCTTCGACCTGGGCCTGACGCGCGCGGTCTCGGATGCGGTCGGCATCTCCGTGATCGCCTCGGGCGGCGTCGGCGGCTTGCAGGATCTGGCCGACGGCATCATCGAGGGCCACGCCGATGCGGTGCTGGCCGCCAGCATCTTCCACTACGGGCAGCACACGGTCGGCGAAGCCAAGCGCTTCATGGCCGAGCGCGGCATCCCGATGCGCCTGGAGTGAGCATGCAGACCAAGTGGCTGAACAAGGTGCGCTGGGACGAGCACGGCCTGGTGCCGGTGATCGCCCAGGAAGCCGCCACCGGCGACATCCTGATGTTCGCCTGGATGAACCGCGAGGCGCTGTCGAAGACGGCGGAGATCGGCGAAGCCGTCTACTGGAGCCGTTCGCGCAAGAAGCTGTGGCACAAGGGCGAGGAGTCCGGCCATACCCAGAAAGTGCTGGAGATGCGCCTGGACTGCGACGAGGACGTGGTCCTGCTCAAGATCGAGCAGAAGGGCGGCATCGCCTGCCATACCGGGCGCCATTCCTGCTTCTACCAACGGTTCGACGGCGAGGACTGGCAGGCGGTCGACCCCGTGCTGCAGGATCCCGATACCATTTACGCAAACAAGAAATCCCATGAGTGACATCCTGGCCCGCGTGGCAAGCGTGATCGAATCGCGCAAGCCGGACGCCGGCGGCGACCCCGCCACCTCCTATGTCGCCAAGCTGTTCAGCAAGGGCGACGACGCCATCCTGAAGAAGATCGGCGAAGAAGCCACCGAGACCGTCATGGCCGCCAAGGACGCGCGCGTCTCGGGCGACGCCTCGAAGGTGCTGTACGAGACCGCCGACCTGTGGTTCCACACGATGGTGCTGCTGGCCCAGTTCGGCTTGACGCCGCAACAGGTGATCGACGAGCTGGGGCGCCGCGAGGGCGTCTCGGGCATCGACGAGAAGGCTTCCCGTCAGGAAAAATAAGCTGCTGGTAAGTACCTACTTACGCTTGCCTTCGCCGCATCCGGTGTCATAATCGTTTTTCCAGCGTCACACCGTTGTCACGCGGCGCCGGTAGGATGCACGGGCTTCTCCGCAGGGAGGATGCTGTAACAAATCTGGAGACAAGATGGACAACTGCATTTTCTGCAAGATCGTTGCCAAGCAGATTCCAGCCAATGTCGTCTTCGAGGACGACGATGTGCTGGCGTTCAAGGACATCAACCCGGCGGCTCCGGTGCACCTCCTGGTGATCCCGAAGCAGCACGTGGCCACGCTCTCGGATTGCACCGAAGCGCACGCCGGCGTGCTCGGCAAGATGCTGGCGCTGGCGCCGAAGCTTGCGGAAGAGCACGGCGTTGCCGTGAAGGATGACGGCAATGGCGGACGCAGCGGCGGCTTCAAGACCCTGATCAACAGCGGGCCGGACGGCGGGCAGGAGGTCTATCACCTGCACCTGCACATGGTTGGCGGCAAGCGCCCGTGGCGCGGGCTGGGCACCTGAGCTGCACCTGAGCTTTTAATGGGGGCAGGACGCTCCCGCTTGGCGTATACTGAAACAGACACTTTCCGATTTACAGGCGCAGGGCGCCTCGCAAGGAGACAAACATGGGTTCGATGAGTATTTGGCACTGGGTCATTGTGCTGGTGGTCGTGATGCTGATTTTCGGCACCAAGAAGATCGGCAATATCGGTGGCGACCTGGGCAAGGCCGTCAAAGGCTTCAAGGATGGCGTGAAGGGTGAGGAAGAAAAGAATGCCGCCCCTGGCTCGACCACCCAGCCGCCGCAGCAAGTCGCCGACAAGTCGACCATCGACGTGGAAGCACGCGACAAGACCCGTCAATAAGATCGCCGCATGATCGATCTCGGACTGTCGAAGCTGGCGATCATCGGCGTTGTCGCGCTGATCGTGATCGGCCCTGAAAAGCTGCCCAAGGTGGCGCGCATGGCGGGCACCCTGTACGGGCGCGCCCAGCGCTACCTGCATGACGTGAAGTCCGAGGTCAGCCGCGAGATCGAGCTCGACGAGCTGCGCAACCTGCACAAGGAAGTGCACGAGAGCGCGGCCTCGTTCAAGGCCGACGTCGAGCAATCGATGCACAGCCACGTCGACGAAGTCGAGGCGCTGTGGGATGGACGCGAACACGTGTCGTCCTCCTCGTCGTCTTCCTCGTCTTCGCACGGTTTCGTGAGCACCACCGACATCGAGCGCAAGGCGCGCGATTTCCGCCGCAAGAAGCTGGTGCGCACCTCCGCCATTCCGGCCTGGTACAAGCACCGCAATGGCGGCAAGACCCATGTGCTGTCCGGCGCCGCCCGCGTGCGCAAGTTCCGCCCGGGTTCCAGCAAATCCAAGATTTCATTTTTCTAGATGACCGAAGAAGCCGCAGGCGAAGAAACCTTCATCTCCCATCTCGTCGAGCTGCGTGACCGCCTGGTCAAGGCGTCGATCGGGATCGCCATCGCCTGCGCGGCGCTGTTCATCTGGCCGGGCCCGTCGCACGTCTACGACCTGCTGGCCGCGCCGATGATCGCCTCGCTGCCGGCCGGCGCCAAGATGATCGCCACCGGCGTGGTCTCGCCCTTCCTGGTGCCGATGAAGGTGACCCTGCTGCTCGCCTTCATCCTGGCGCTGCCCTGGGTGTTCTATCAGTTGTGGGCCTTCGTCGCCCCCGGCCTGTATGCGCACGAGAAGCGCCTGGTGCTGCCGCTGGTGATCTCGTCCTCGCTGCTGTTCATCGGCGGCGTCGCGTTCTGCTACTTCTTCGTGTTCGGCCGCGTGTTCCACTTCGTCGGCGAGTTCGCGCCCGCGTCCATCGCGGTGACGCCGGACATCGAGAACTACCTCGACTTCGTGATGTCGATGTGCCTGGCCTTCGGCGCGGCCTTCGAGGTGCCGGTGGTGGTGATCATCCTGGTCCGCATGGGCATCGTCAGCATCGAGAAGCTGCGCTCGATCCGCTCCTACGTGATCGTCGGCGCCTTCGTCATCGCGGCGATCGTCACCCCGCCGGACGTGGTCAGCCAGCTGGCGCTGGCCATTCCCATGTGCCTGCTGTACGAGCTGGGCCTGCTGCTGGCGCCGATGTTCGCGCGCATGACGCGGGCGCCCGAAGAGACGGCGTAGACCGCGCACCGCCTCCTGCCGCGCCCTCGTGCCGTAATCGGGACGAGGGCGCGCTGCGTTTACGGGCAGTTGCCGACGATGTAGTAGCCGCTCGACGTCTGCGCCAGGGTGCTGGTGTAGAAGGTGTTGTACAGCCCCATGTTCTGGTTCGAACCGTTGGCCAGTGCATAGCCGCCGCTCGTATGCGCGCGTCCCGCCTGCACGTGCGCGTAGTTGCTCGCCGTGGTCGCCGTG
Source organism: Massilia phyllostachyos (assembly GCF_021044825.1). Taxonomy (GTDB): domain Bacteria; phylum Pseudomonadota; class Gammaproteobacteria; order Burkholderiales; family Burkholderiaceae_D; genus Telluria; species Telluria phyllostachyos. The sequence goes on from NZ_JAJNOC010000005.1 coordinate 238,158, forward strand.
CAGCTGAAGCCGGAGGTCGTCGTGCCCGTCACGGTGCCTGATTTCGCACTCTCCACGCCGCCATTCCCCGTCGCCGACACCTGGTAGCTGTAGCTCGTCGCCGCCGCCAGGCCGCCGTCGGTATAGCCGGTGCTCGTGAGCGGCGAGCCGTTGACCTTGGCGCCGTTGCGGTAGACGTTGTAGCCGACGGCGCCGTTCGACGCGTTCCACGTCAAGGCGATGCTGCTGGCGGTGCGGGCGCCGATCGCGAGACCGGCGGGCGGCTGCAGGGCCGGCGGACTGCCGACCAGGAATTGCGGGATCGCGCAGGCACTCGACGTCAGCCCCGTGGCGCTGCCGGTCGCCGTGACGGTGCCGCTGTAGTAACCGTCGGCGCGCGCCGCATACGCCTTGCTGAAGCTGGCGCCGCTGCCGGCCGCGCTGTCGTCCACCGGCGTCGGGCCATTCAGCACCACGCGGTAGCTGCCCATCGCGCCGCTTGCGACGGTGGCCGCGCCGGTCACCGTCACCGTCGAACCGGACACGCTGGCGCTGCAGGACGTCATCGCCGGCGGCGCGGATTGCGTCACACGCAGGTTGTTGGTGAACCAGAAGTTCATCACGAAGGCCGGGTAGTTCACCTTGCTCGCATCGACGTAGTTGCTGTTCTGGCCCCCGGCTCCGGCCGGCCAGGCGTGGGCCATGCCGGTGACGGTGATTTCCGAGGTGCGCAGCTTGCCGCTGCTATCCGTGTAGGGCACGTTGCCGCCGCCGCCCGGCACCGTCGCGGTAGCGCCTTTGGTGAATGCGCCACCGTAGACCTGGCGCATGGCGGCAGCGTTCAGCGGCCCGTAGGCCTGGCCGACCACGTAGTCGTTGGTGCCCCAGATGAGGCTCGCGATCTGGGTCGAGAAATGGCTGGCGTTGCTGCCGGCCCAGCTGCTGCAGCTGTTGGCCACGCTGGTCGAGGTGGTGCCGGAGGGGACCGAGGAGATCTGCGTGCTCGACACCGTCGGCGAAGGTCCCGCATTGATGCCGACGCCGGCGAAGATGTCGGGCGCCACGCAGCCCATCACCATGGTCTTGGACCCGCCCGAGGACAGGCCGGTGACGTAGATCTGCTTCGGATCGATCGCATACTGCGGGTTGCTGACGAAGCGGTTGATCAGGTCGAGCAGTACCGCGTTGTGCCCGTAGCTGCGGCTGCGGTTGGTCGCGGCCCAGTCCCAGCAGTGGGCGCCGTACAGGTTGCCGGTGGCGTTCGGCGCCAGGATCACGGCGCCGTACTGGTCGGCCGCCGCTCTCCAGTTGTAGCCGCCGTCGCTGGCGCCGTTGATCACGTCGTTGGCGGCGGTCTGGGCGCAGCCGTGCAGCACCAGCACCAGCGCGCGCTTGCCGGCCAGGGCCGGTGCGGTGGCAGGCCAGTAGTAGTAGCCGGTGAGGGCGCCGCCGTTGGTGGTGTCGGTGGCCCAGGTCTGGTTCGCGCTCCAGGCGCCGGGTCCGGCCTGCAATTGGGCGAAGCCGGGCGCGGCCAGGCTCATGCAGGCGGCGGCAAGCGCGGCCCGCGCTGCCCTTTTCAGGAAGAATGCCATATACGTCTCCGTTCTGTTGTATGTCGTGACAGGGAACCGACTGCGCCGGGCGTGACGGGGCCACGCCGGCCGCGCGGGCGGTATCGTTGGGACAAGCGGAAAGACGGGCGGTGCGCTGCTAGGACGCGGGCGCTGGGAAGGAAGTCATGGTTGTCTCCGGCTTGTGATTTATGTGCGCTGCATTGCCCATTCTAGACCCGGAGATATTGCGCACAGGCGGCGCATATGAGCACGCCGCTTGTGCGCTTTTGCACAGGCGCGTGCCTGTGCAGAGTCACAGCCTGCTTATTGCATCAACTCCGAGATCATCTTCACCGGCGCATTCCCGTAGCCGAGGAACTGGTCGTGGAATTCCTTCAGGTTGAAGCGCTCGCCCAGCTGCTGCTTGCGGCGTTCGCGCAGTTCCATGATCTGCTCGTAGCCGCTGTAGTAGCTGGTCAGCTGCACGGAAGTGAGCTGCACGCGGCGCCATTTTTCGTCGGCTTCCTGGCGCGTCTGGAAGGCCTGGCGCACCAAGAGGTCGATCGCTTCCGGCTGCTGCATGCCGAGCACGTGGACGCCGTAGTCGAGGATGGTGTTGGTGACGCTGCGCAGGTTCCACTTCGAGTACATCAGCCACATCTCGGGCGCGTTGTCGCCGTAGCCGTTCTCCAGCATCATGCGCTCGCCGTACACGGCCCAGCCCTCGACCATGGCGCCGTTCCCGAACAGCGATTTCACCAGCGACGGCGAACGGTTCGCATACACCAGCTGCGCATAGTGGCCGGGGATGGCTTCGTGGATGTTCAGGATCTGCAGGATCCACTCGTTGTATTCGCGCAGGCTGCTCTCGGCCTGTTCGGCGGAGAGGCCGTCCAGCGGCGTCACGTTGTACCAGGTCTTGTCCTTCGGACGGTAGGGACCGGGCGCGTCGATGCTGGCGCCGGCCACGCCGCGCTGGTACATCGGGGTCTCGCGCACTTCGAGCGGCTTGTCGGCGTCGAGGCTCAGGAGATTCTTCTCGAGGACGAACTTCTGCAGCGCCGGAATCTGGCGCCGGATCTCGGGCAGGAAGTTCTCGCGCGCGACGTGGCGTGCGGAGAGCTTGTCGATCATCATGCCGATCTTGCGGAAGCGGTCGGCCGGCTTGGTGACGCCCGCCATGTAGCGCGGCCACAGCTCGTCCGAGATCGTGTCCATGCGCGTGAGCAGCTCTTCGCGCGTGGCCAGGGCCTTGCGGAAGGTCTGCTCGGCGCTGCTGGAAGACTGGATCTCGAGCGCGAACTTCTGCTCATACAGCGCCTTGCCGGCGCGGAAAGGGCGGAACTGCGCCGTGTTCTTTTCCAGCGCGGTGAGGAAGTCGACCCAGGCCAGCACCGCGCTGCCGGCGTTGGCGATGCGCTGGGCGAAGATCGCCTTTTCCTGCGCCGTCAGGATCGATTCCTGGGCCGCCTTGCCGAGGTCGGCCAGCACCGCGATGGTGCCCGGGGCCTGGGCGATGGCGAGCTGGGTGTGCTCGCGGGTCGGCTTCATGATCGAGGCCTGGGCCGCCGCGTAGTAGTCGGGCACGGTGGCCAGGCGCTTGAGGATGGTGCGCAGGCGCTGCGGCTTGGCGGCGTACTCGGTGTTCAGGATCAGGTCGAGCGGCTGGGCGACGTTGTAGAGCGACGGGTTCCACTCGTGCTCGCGCCAGGTGTTCACGTACCAGCGGTCCTTCTCCAGCTTGTTCACCAGCAGGGCCAGGTCGGTGCGCTGGCGCGGCGACAGCTGGCGGGTGTCGAGCTTGTTGAATTTGTCGAGCCACTCGCCCGCGAAGGCGAGCCGCTTCGCGCGGGTGGCGGCGTCCGGAAGGGTGAGGTTGGCGGCCTGGTCGAACTTGCCGACGTAGATGCCGCCTTCCGGATCGATGCGCCACAGCGCGGTCAGGTACTGCATGCTCATCGAGTCGAAGCGGCGGTCGAGGCGCTTCTCGCTGGCGCCCGCGCTCGGCGCCGCGGCGACCGCGGTGGCTGCTGCGGTGGTGGCGACGGCTTTCTTCACCGGCGCCTTCGATTTGCTCGTTTTCGATTTGACCACCTTGGCCGCTTTGGCCTTGCCCTTGGCGGGCTTGGTCGTCTTTGCGCTGGCGGGCGCCAGCGCGAAACTCGCCAGCAGGACTGCCAGCGCGATCTTCGTTTTCATCATCCTGTTCGAACCCTGTGGATTAAAAGGTCGGAGCCCCGCCGCACGCCGAGGCGCATGGCGGAACCACGGAAGAGTAGCACCATTCACGCCGCTTGCGGGCGGCTGAAACATTCCGTCACGCTCGCGCGCGTGCGGGTGGCCAATCAGTCAACGAAGCCCAGCCGGATCTTCTGCTGGTGCAGGGCGTTGACCGTTTCGACGGCCTTGCGGCCGTGCGCGATGTGGTGCAGGACGATCTCGCTATCCCTGGTGAAGCGGTGGCCGATGCGCACCGTGTAGGAGCGCGTGGCCCAGCTGACGAAACCGTTCACGAACGTGGCCTCGTCCATGTCGCGCCACTTCACGCCGGCGACGCCCTTCTTCCAGGGCAGCACGCCCGAGACCACCCAGACGCCGACGTCGTCGTAGTACAGCTGCACGCTGCGCACCGAGAGGAACTGGTAGGCGACGACCAGCGCCGACACGGCCAGCACGCAGGCCGCGGCGATCTCGTTCCAGAGGAAGGCCAGCGGCAGCGCGACGAAGAACAGCACGACGGCCAGCGCGGCCACGCCGGCATAGGCCAGCCAGGATTTGACGCCGATGACGTGGGCTTGCGCCGTCATTGCCGCTTTGTCCAGTTCCATGTGTGCCTACTCTTCCATAAAAGCGGCATGATCACATGGAATGGCGGGGAGCGCCAGTTTACGACAGGCCCTGCTTGAGCATCGCCAGCATCTCGCCGGGCGACATGCGCGCCGCCATCTCGGTCCCCTCTAACAGGCTGTCGGCCAGGTCGCGCTTGCGGTGGTGCAGGTCGACGATGCCTTCCTCGATGGTGCCCTGCGCCACCAGGCGGTAGATCGTCACCGGCCGCTGCTGGCCCATGCGGTGGGCGCGGTCCGAGGCCTGGTCCTCGACCGCCGGGTTCCACCACGGGTCCATGTGGATCACGTAGTCGGCCGCGGTCAGGTTGATGCCGACCCCGCCCGCCTTCAGGCTGATGAGGAACAGCTCCCCTTCGCCGGCCTGGAAGGCGTCGACGCGGCGCTTGCGCTCCTGCATCGGCGTGGCGCCATCCAGGTACTGGTAGGGGATGTGCTTGCCGTCGAGGTAGTTGCGGATCAGGGTCAGGTGGTCGACGAACTGGCTGAACACCAGCACCTTGTGCTTGTTCTCGAGCAGGTCGTCGACCAGGCGCGCGAATGCGACCAGCTTGCTGCTGACCAGCCCCGAGCCCGGCGCCACCAGCTCCGGATTGCAGACCGCGCGCCGCAGCCGCATCATCTCGGCCAGGATCTCGATCGATTTCTGGCTCTCCGGCGCCTCCAGCGCGGCCAGCTTGTCGAGGGCCTGGCGGCGCAGCGATTCGTAGAGCGCGGTCTCGTCCTGGGTCAGTTCGACCGGGATCACGATCTCGGTGCGCGGCGGCAGTTCGGTCAGCACCTGGGCCTTGGTGCGGCGCAGGATGAAGGGTTGCGTCAGGCGGCGCAGGCGCATGCGGGCGCCGGCTTCGGCGCGTTTATCTTGCGCCTTCTCGATCGGGCCGGCGAAGCGCAGCTGGAACTGGTCGGCGGTGCCGAGCAGGCCCGGATTGATGAACCTGAACAGGTTCCACAACTCGCCCAGGTGGTTTTCCAGCGGCGTGCCGGTGGCCGCCAGGCGGAAGTCGCCCTTCAGGGCCATCACGGTCTGCGAACGCTTGGTGTGCATGTTCTTGATGGCTTGCGCTTCATCGAGCACGATGCTGTGCCAGGTTTTCTTCGTGAACAGCGGCGCTTCCAGTTGCAGCAGGCCGTAGCTGGCGACCACGACGTCGAAGGGGCCCGCCTCTTCGATGGTCGCCGCGCGGTCGCCCGGCCCGAACAGTTTCAGGTTCAGGGTCGGTGCGAAGCGCTGGGCTTCGGCGATCCAGTTCAGGCAGACCGAGGTCGGCGCCACCACCAGCGCCGGCCCGTCGGGCGCGCGCGTCAGCAGCAGGGCCAGCGCCTGCAAGGTCTTGCCGAGCCCCATATCGTCGGCCAGGCAGGCGCCCACGCCCCAGTGGGCCAGGCGCCCCAGCCATTCGAAGCCCTCGCGCTGGTAGTCGCGCAGCTCGGCTTGCAGGGTCGACGGCAGCTGCGGCGTGAACGCCTCGCTGTCGGCCATGCGCTGCAAGTGCTTGCGCCAGGCCGCATCGTCGCTCACGCTGCCGGCCTCGCGCGCCAGCTCGGCCAGCGAGAAGCTCGCCAGCGGATGCATGCGCAGCTCGTCGCCGTGCACCGTCCCGTAGTCGGCGAGTTCCATCAGACGCCGGTGCAGCTCGTCGCTCAGGGCCAGGTACTCGTTGTCGCCCAGCGCCACGAAGCGGCTCTTCTCCTCGCGCAGCTTTTCGAGCAGCGACTGCAGGCTCAGTACGCGGCCTTCGTCGATGACGACGTCGCCGCTGGCCGCGAACCAATCCTTGTCGCGCCGGATCTGCACACGCACCGATTTCGTATTTGCGCGCTTGGAGACGCGAAATTTCTCGCCTTCGGGCCAGGCCACCACCACCCTGGCCGGGTCGAAGCTGCGCAGTTCGTCCACCAGTTCCAGGCAGCGCAGCGGCGTGGCGAGCAGCCATTCGCCGTGGTCCAGCTCCCCGTGCTCGAGCGCATGGCAGGCGCCGACCAGCTGGCGCTCGGCCTCGCGTTCGTCGTTCAGCTTGCGCCTCGCTTCCGTGCGCACGCCGTTCACGTCGGCGATCACGCTTTCCGCGCCGGCGCCGGGCGTGTAGTAGGCGCCGCCATCCAGTGGACGCACCAGGATCTGCATGCGCAGGCCCTGCTGGTAGGGACGCAGGTGCAGGTGCAGGCGCGCATCGGCCGCGACCTGCTCGATGTCGCCCGGGCTGGCGCCGATGTCCGACTGCACCGTGACGATCGAGGAGATCGCGCTGATCGCGCGCAGCACGCGGCGCTCCGCCTCGCTTGGCACTTCCAGGCCCTCGCCGACGATGGCGGCGATGCGGCGGTGTTCTTCCTTGATGTTCACCAGGCGCAGGCGGGTCGGGGTCTCGCGCGTGACGATCACGTCGCCATCCTGCGCACTCAAGGAAGGGTGCAGCGAGATCGTGACCTTGGCGCCGCGCGCCTTCACCAGCAGTTCCGGCTCGCCCGGCAGCAGTTCCACGCGCGTGCCCGGCGCATCCATCCAGAACAGCAGCGGATGGCCGACCAGGCTGGCCAGCGCCTTGTCGCGTTCGAACTCGAAGCGGATGCCGGTGCTGCCGTAGTAGCGGCGGCCGGCGATGGTCGCTACCGCCTGCACGTCCTGGGCGGTGAGGAAGTCCAGCGTCTGCGCTTCTTCCGCCAGGCGTTTCAGGCCCATGGCGCGGCCGCGGCTCCAGCCACCCTGCGCATCGCGCTTCTGTTCGCGCGGCTCGAGTTCCTGCACGCCCATCTGGTCGTCGTAGCGGATCATCCAGACCAGGCGCGACTCGCGCACCACCTCGGCGTTCACCGCCGGCTGCAGGTTGATCAGGGCGTTGAGCTGGCGTTCCCACGGCTCCTCGCGTTCGAACCAGTGGGTCAGGTCGGCGATGCGGTGGCGCCCGCGCAATTCGCTCGCGCGTGCTTCGAAGCCCACATGGCCGGGGCCCCCGATGTGGCCCAGCAGGGCGGCCAGCTGGCTCGAGAGCAGGTCGAAGCCTGCCTGCTCGGACTGCGCCAGCATGGCTTCCATGTCCTCGCGTTTGGCGTTCAATTGCGGCAGGCCGAGCCAGTGGTGCATCAGCGCGCGGAAGGTGAACGGCTCGATCGCCATTTCCCAGCTGCGCGAAGCCAGCACCTCGGTGTCGACGGTGCCGCGGCGGATTTCGTGCAGCATGCTGAGCTGGAATACCACGGCCGTTTCGGCGCGCTGCACGGCGCGGGTGGCGATGTCGAGCCAGGCGTCGGCCAGCTTCAGGTGCGCCGGCGCATTGCTGCGCAAGAGGGCGACGAGGTAGACGTGGGCGCCGATGCCCTCGAAGATGGCCTTGCGCTTGCCGGTCTCGCGGCGCAGCTGTCTGAGGGCGGCTTCCACGCCGGGCAGGCCGGCGTCGATATCGTCGCGCAGCAGGGCGACCACGCTGCGCAGGAACACGGCGGCGGCGTCGTTCACTTCCGCCAGCAGCGCCAGCGCGTCGTCCAGCCTGCCGCACAGGACCAGGTGTTCGGCCAGCGCGATCCGCAGATCGATCGACGGGTCGGGTTGGGCCTCGGCCGCCGCCCGGATGGCGGGGGCAATGGCCGGCTCGCGCTGGACGTGCTGGATCAGGGTCGCCAGCACGCCGTCGACCAGCGAGGGGTAGATATAGGTGAGCATCGCCGGCGCGAAGGGCCGGGCGCAGATGTCGACCAGCGGGTGCAGGTAGGCCGCCTCGTGGCAGCGCAGGCAGGCCGCCAGCAGGGGCGTGACGACTGCCGGCCGCTCGCCAGTAAGGAGGGCGATGCGCAGCAGGGCCAGGCCCTGGCGGTAGCTGCGCAGCACCGGCGTGCCCTGCCAGTCGACCCGCAAGGGCGTCACCTGCGCATAGGCGCGCTGCAGGGCGTTGAAGTAACCCTCTTCCAGCGCCCGTTCCAGCGCCGGCCAGCTGGCGTGCGGCGCGATCGCGAAGCCGCGTCCGACCACGTCCAATACCAGCTCATTGGCGCGCAGGCTTTCCAGCTCGGCCGTCCATTGCCCCTCCGGCAGCGGCAGGCCGGCCGCCATCAGGTGTTCGAGGATGCGCTGGCGGCCCATCGGCTCGCCGGTCATGGCCAGCAGCGCGAGGATCGCCTGTTCGCCGGTCGTCAAATCGTGAAGCGTCATGCAGGCAGGTTCTCGATGTCCAGTTGCGGCAGTCCGGCGGGTACGGGAATGCCGAACACGCGCAGGTAGAACACCAGCTCCGCCTCCAGGGTCGTGATCACACTCTCGGCCTTTCTGAAGCCATGGCCTTCGCCCTCCAGGGTGATGTAGGCCACCGGCACCTGCCGGGCGCGCAGGGCGTCCACCATGGTTTCGGATTGCGACGGCGGCACCACCATGTCGTCCAGGCCCTGGAAGAAGATCATCGGGCGTGTCAGCTTGTCGGTGTGGTGGATCGGCGAGCGTTCGCGGTAGACCTGTTCGGCGCGTTCCGGCGGCGCGATCAGGTACTGGTTGTAGTGCGACTCGAACTTGTGCGAGTCCGCGTCCAGCCCGGCCAGGTCGGACACGCCGTAGTAGCAGGCGCCGGCCTTGAACAGGTCGTGGAAGGCGAGGGCGTTCAGGGTGGTGAGGCCGCCGGCGCTGCTGCCGCGCACCAGCAGGCGCGCCGGGTCCACCAGGCCCTGCTCGACGAGATGGCGCGCGCCGGCCACGCAATCCTCGACGTCGACCACGCCCCACTGGCCCTTGAGCAGGTCGCGGTAGGCGCGCCCGAAGCCGGTGCTGCCGCCGTAGTTCACGTCCAGCACCGCGAAGCCGCGGCTGGTCCAGAACTGGGTCGACAGCTTCAGGGTGCTGGCGGCCATGCCGGTCGGGCCGCCGTGGCCGATCACGATCAGGGGCGGCAGTTCGCCGGTCGGCGCCTCATGGTCGGCGTTGGCCGGCGGGTAGTGGAAGGCATACGCCGTGCGGCCGTTGGCGCTCGGGTAGCTGATCGACCGCGGCACCGATAGGTAGGTCGCGGGCGGGAGCTGGGGAATCGAGCGCGCCAGCACCTCGTGCCCGCCGTGCTCGACATCGATGCGCGCCAGTTCCAGCGCCAGCGTCGGTGCGCCACCCAGCAGCGCGACCGTGTGCGCGTTCACGCGCAGCTCGCGGATTTCTTCGTAGGGCGTCGGCACCTCGCTCAATACGCCATCGCGCAGGCGCGCCAGCTTGCTCACGCCTCCTTCGACATAGGCGCACACGATTTCCTCTTCTGAACGGAAGCCGTACAGCGAGCCGCCGAAGTTCCACTGCGGTCCGCCGAATTCCGCCTCCTTGGAACACAGGGCGTGCGCGACGCCATGGTCGTAGCGGTACAGGTTCCACCAGCCGCTGCGGTCCGACACGAAATGCAGCACGCCGCCGGGCGACCATTCCGGCTGGCAGATCGATTCCTGCGGCCCGCCCGCGACCAGGCGGCCGTCGACGAGCGTGCCGTCTTCCGCCACGTCGGCCAGCCATAGCTCGCAGCCTTCCCAGGGCATGCGCGGATGGTCCCAGCACAGCCAGGCCAGCTGGCGGCCATCCGGGGAAAGGCGCGGGGCCGCATAGAAATCGTTGCCGTCGACGAGCACGGTCTCGCTGCCGTCGAAAGCGATGGCGGCGATGGTGTTCTCCGGGTAGTGGCCGCCGCTCGAATGGTCTTCGCGCACGGTCACCAGGCGCCCGCGCGGCGCATCGACCACGAAGTCGGCATAGCGCTGCTTGTTGTCTTCAGCCGTGATCGCAACCGGCGCAGTACCCGGTTCGACGCGGTACAGGCGCCCGTCGGGCTGGTTCGAAAACCAGGCCACGCCATCGGCGACCGTGTGCGCGCCGCCGCCGTACTCGTGCACCTTGCTGCGCACGTTGAACGGGGCTGGCGTCAGCTCGCCGCTGGTTCCGACAAGGGTCGAGCGTCCCGCCTCGCTGGCGCGCCCCTCGAGCCAGTACAGGTTGGCGCCGTCCAGCATCAGGGCGGACAGCGGCGTGGCGCCGGCCGCGACGACGGCGGCGGTGATCGGCGACGTCCATGCGCCGCAGGGAGCTTGTTGTTTGGTCATGACGGGTTCCTACAAGACTGGACGGGCATTATAAGTGCGAGCCCGGAGATGCGATAATAGAGGTTTTCCCTGCGCTTTCCTTGTCAGCCATGCCACAATTCGCCCCGCTCCAGAACGACACCTTCCTGCGTGCGCTGCTGCGCCAGCCGACCGACTACACCCCGGTGTGGCTGATGCGCCAGGCAGGCCGCTACTTGCCGGAATACCGCGCCACGCGCGAGCGGGCAGGGTCCTTCCTGGGGCTGGCGAAGAATCCGGATTTCGCCACCGAAGTCACCCTGCAGCCGCTCGACCGCTACGCCCTGGACGCCTCGATCCTGTTCTCGGACATCCTGACGGTGCCGGACGCGATGGGCCTGGGCCTGTACTTCGCCGAGGGCGAGGGCCCGAAGTTCGAGCGTCCGCTGCGCACGGAAGAAGCGGTGCGCGCCCTGCAGGTACCGGATATGGCGTCGCTCGACTACGTCTTCAAGGCGGTGACCCAGATCCGCACCGCCATCAACGGCCGCGTGCCGCTGATTGGCTTCTCGGGCAGCCCCTGGACCCTGGCCTGCTACATGGTCGAAGGCGGCGGCTCGCGCGAATTCCACACCATCAAGAAGATGATGTACCAGCGTCCGGACCTGATGCACCACATCCTGGACACCAATGCGCGCGTGGTGGCGCAGTACCTGAACGCCCAGATCGACGCCGGCGCCCAGGCCGTGATGATCTTCGACTCCTGGGGCGGCGCACTGGCCGACGGCGCTTATCAACAGTTCTCGCTGCGGTACATGCGGCAGATCCTCCAGGACCTGCAACGCGAGAAGGATGGCGTGCGCATTCCCGCCATCGTGTTCACCAAGGGCGGCGGCCTGTGGCTGGACGAGATGGCCGACATCGGCGCCGATGCGCTGGGACTGGACTGGACCGTCAACCTGGGCCGCGCGCGCGCTTTGGTCGGCGACCGCGTGGCCCTGCAGGGCAACCTCGATCCGGCCATCCTGTTCGCGGCGCCGGAACAGATCGCGGCGGAAGTCGAACGTTCCTTGAGCGCCTATGGCACGCCGTCAGCCGGCCATGGCCACGTGTTCAACCTGGGCCACGGCATCTCGCAGTTCACGCCGCCCGAATCGGTCACCGCCATGGTGGAAGCTGTCCACAGCTTCAGCCGCCGCCAGCGCGCCGACTGACCGGCTCTTGACCCGCTGCGGCATGGGTTGCCGCAGCAAAATCACACTTGTTCACAAGTTCGTAAATCAGCAAAATTATTCCTGTGGACATCTCTACTGCATCGAAAAATACGCAAGCCAATGATTCTTAAGCGATTTTTTCATGATGAACTGTGGATTTACACAGTAGAGCGCCTTAGTTATCTTTAAAATGTCCCCACTTCCCCTTCCTTGTTCACAAAGTTATCAACAGGAGGGCGGATAAGTTGTGAAAAGTGCTTGGTTTACGCGGACTTAGCTCAACTCTTCAAGTAAGGTCTCAAGTTCGTGACGCGCTGCAGCGAGTTTTCCCCGGGCACATGTGCAGTTATGCACAGCAAGCCGATTCCAGCCCGACTTGTTAACAGGGATAACTCTTAATTCATAAGCTATTGATTTTTAAGTGAAATTAATCATTGCGCCCACGAATCCCCGGATTCGAGTTGATCTAACGTAAACCTCGAACCCGGTCAAGTACCGCGCTATTCACAAAGTTTTCCACAGCTTTCCACCGCTTTCCATTCACCAAGAAGGTTGGACTTGGCACACTGCTTCCTACAAGTCGCGCTCGACACCCCGCTCAACAGCTGCTTCGATTACCGCTGGCCCTGCGCCTCCGGCGAAGAGCCGCTGGTTGGCCAGCTGGTGCTGGTGCCGTTCGCGCGGCGCGAGGTGGTGGGCCTGATCGTGGCGGTGAAGGACACCAGTGACGTCCCTGTGGACAAACTGAAGGATGCGATCGCGGTGCGCAGCCAGCTCGCGCCGCTGCCGGAGCGCTGGATCGCGCTGGCGCGCTTCGCCGCCGACTATTACCAGCGTCCGCTGGGCGAGGTGGCGCTGCCAGGCCTTCCGAAAAACCTGCGGGTGCCGAAGACCGTGGCGCTGGACCGCGCACTGAAGAAGCTGGCGAAGAACGACACGCCGCACGACCCGACGCCCTCCGGCATGCCGGTCCTGAACCCCGCGCAGCAGGAGGCGGCGAATGCGATCGGCAGCGCCGCGGGCTTCACGCCGATGCTGCTGTACGGCGTCACCGGCAGCGGCAAGACCGAGGTCTACCTGCAGGCCTGCGCCCAGGTCCTGGGGCGCGACCCCGACGCCCAGATCCTGGTGCTGGTCCCCGAGATCAACCTGACGCCCCAGCTGGAAGGGAATATCCAGGCGCGCTTCCCGGGCCTGATGCTGGCGACCCTGCACAGCGGCCTGTCCGAGGGCGAGCGCATGCTGCACTGGCTCGCCGCGCATGAAGGAAAAGCGCGCATCGTGCTGGGCACCCGCCTGGCGATCCTGGCCTCGCTGCCGAACCTCAAGCTGATCGTGATCGACGAGGAGCACGACCCCTCGTACAAGCAGCAGGAAGGCCTGCGCTACTCGGCGCGCGACCTGGCGGTGTGGCGCGCCCACCAGCTGGGCATCCCGATCGTGCTCGGCTCGGCCACGCCCTCGCTCGAAACCTGGCACCATGCGGGTTCCCATCGCTACCGCAAGCTGGAGCTGCGCGAGCGCGCCGTGCGCGACGCCGTGCTGCCGACCGTGAAGCTGATCGACACCGAGCGCGACCGGGTCAAGGATGGCCTGTCGAGCGCCGTCATCGCGGCCTTGCGCCAGCGCCTGGACCGCGGCGAACAATCGCTGCTGTTCCTGAACCGGCGCGGCTATGCCCCGGTGATCTCCTGCGACGCCTGCGGCTGGATCAGCAACTGCACCCGCTGCACCGCCTTCATGGTGCTGCACAAGCCGGAGCACCGGCTGCGCTGCCACCACTGCAGCCTCGAATTGCGCATCCCGCGCCATTGCCCGACCTGCGGCAACGTCGACCTGCAGCCGCTGGGACGCGGCACCCAGCGCGTCGAAGAGGGTCTCGCCGCGATGTTCCCGGAAGCGCGCATCCTGCGCATCGACGCCGATTCCACCCGCCTGAAAGGCAGCGCCCAGGCGGCCTTCGACGCGGTGCACCGGGGCGAGGTCGACATCCTGGTCGGCACGCAGATGGTCGCCAAGGGCCACGATTTCAAAAAGCTCACCCTGGTCGGCATCCTGAACCCGGACACCGCCCTGTTCTCGCAGGACTACCGCGCCAGCGAGCGCCTGTTCGCCCAGCTGATGCAGGTGGCGGGCCGCGCCGGGCGCGCCGGGGCGGCCTCCGAGGTGCTGGTGCAGACCCGCTACGCCAGCCATCCGCTGTACGGCGCCGTCCAGCGCCACGACTACGACCGCTTCGCCGGCAGCCTGCTGGAAGAGCGCCGCCAGGCCGGCCTGCCGCCCTTCATGTACCAGGCCTTGCTGCGCGCCGAGGCGCCGGAACTGGCGAACGCGATCGCCTTCCTGGAGGCGGCGCGCGACTGCCTGCCGACCGAGGCGGTGATGATCAACGACCCGATCCCGATGACGATGACGCGGGTGCACAACACCGATCGCGCCCAGCTGCTGGTGGAATCGCCTTCGCGACCGGCGCTGCAGCACTTCCTGCGCGAGTGGGTCGAGATTCTGCGCGCCATGAAGTCGCGCGTGCGCTGGTCGCTGGAAGTGGATCCGATCGATATCTGATCGGTGGCGGTGCGTGAGCATGGCAAAGCGAAATTTTGCTACAGTGGACGCATGCCTCGCTTTTTCGCCGCCGCGTCCTTGCTCCTGCCACTGCTACTGTCGCCACCATGCATGGCGCAGGCCGTCACACCCACGCGTCCGATGGGCGAGATCGTCGCCGAGGTCACCGGCCGCCTTGTAGCGCAGGACTGCCCTGCCGCGGTGACGGCGTTGAAGCAAGGCCTGAAAAGCTTGTATCCCGAGGTCGCGCTTCTGGCCGGGTCGATGTACGAGAACGGCCTGTGCCTGAAGCGCGACTGGAGCAAGGCGGTCATCTTCTACACCCAGGCTTACGAGGGCAATCTTGCGGAAGCCGCCGATCGCCTGGCCGCCGGTTTCGCGGATCCCGCCAACGGACTCGACGTGGCTGCGGCATTGTGGTGGGCCCTACGCGGCAGCAGCCCGCGCCTGGAAGGTTGCACAGTCAGCGCGGAGGCCGAGAAGGATCCCGAGCGATTCGTCGCGGAATTGAACGCCTGGCCACAGCGTATGCTGGCAACCTGCAACTACGTGATCGGCGTGCTGTCCGCCGTTTCTTCGGAAGTGAAATATCCCCGCAGCCTTGGAGGCAAGGGCGTCGATGTCGTGCTGCGATTTTTCCCGGAGGCGCCGCGCATCGAGCTGGAAACTGGCGAGGCCGCGGTGGCGCGGGTGCTCGGCCAAACCGCCGGTGACAAGCCGCGCCAGCGCATTGACCAGCGGGACGCCAGCCGCTTCGAAGCCATGGTGCGCAGCGCCGTCGATATCGCCCTGCGTCGCTATCCGCAGCCGCGCGGCGTTCCGCCCGGCTCGGAAATCGCCATGATTTACCGCTTCCCGGTCCAGTAGCGCGACTTCATTTTTTCGCCGCGAGCCGGCGTGCAGCCTGCGCCGGCGGCATGTTCTTCAATGGCAAAAAGGCCGCGGCCCGCGCCAGCCCCCGCACCAGGGTGGCTTCACCCGGCCGCAGGCCGCGTCCGCGCAGCTGCGGCAGCGAGCGCACCGGCTCGGGCACGATCTGCACCGCCGCGCGCACCAGCAGGCGCTGCAGGGGCCGCAGCGGCGCGGGCAGGATCGGCGCCTCGCATATGATGCGCAGGAAATCGGCCAGGATGCTCGAACCCTCCAGCGTGGGCGCGGTCGCAAGCAGCAGCGCTTCCCACTCGGCCCAGGAACGCGGGGCGCCACGCGCGCCATACAGGCCGGCGGCCGCCTCGCCCTCGGCGAAGGCCGCATCCTTTTCCAGCGCGGTCAGCGGCTGCACATAGGCGTGGTAGGCCTCGGTGAAGCCGAAGCCGGCGGTGGCCTGCACCCAGTCCAGCAGGCGCTGGTCATTGGCGCGGTAGGGCAGGCCGGCGGGCGTGTGGCCCTCGACGCGGCCGTGCATGCGCACCACGCGCGCGATCATCTTCTCGGCCTCGGAACGCGGGCCGTAGACCGTCATCCTGGCGGCGAAGCCGGTGCGGCGCAGGCGCAGGCCGGGGTCGCGCCGGAAGCCGCTGTGGTCCCAGACGCCGGAGCGCACCGAGGGCTCGGCCAGTTCCAGCAACACGGCCGCCACCCCGCCGACGAACAGCGACACGGGATTGGCGAACACGCGCCACGAGACGCCGTCGTGCGGCGCCAGCGCCGGTTCGCCCGCCGGCTGGCTGAAATCGCAGGCCATGCCCGCGGGCGGGCGCATCAGTTCGCGTAGCGTGTCCAGCATCGGCATCCCCATCGTTGCCATATGCTCCAGATCGGGACGATCACGCCGGGATCAAGTCGCCAGCGCCCGAGGCCGAAATCGCGTATCGTTTCGCCATGAACATGCGGAGAAAACCATGAAGAAACTGGATGTGGATGTCGCCGTCATCGGCACCGGCACTGCCGGCATGACGGCCTACCGCGCCGCCAAGGCCCAGGGCGCGCGCACGGTGGTGATCGAGAGCGGGGTGTACGGCACCACCTGCGCGCGGGTCGGCTGCATGCCGAGCAAGCTCCTGATCGCGGCCGCGGAAAGCGCGCACGCGATGCAGCACTCGGCCCCCTTCGGCGTGCATGCGGGCGAGGTCCGCATCGACGGCCCGGCCGTGATGGAACGGGTGCGGCGCGAGCGCGACCGCTTCGTCGGCTTCGTGGTGGAGAGCGTCGACTCGTTCGATGAAGACGACAAGCTGCGCGGCCATGCGCGCTTCACCGGCCCGCATACGCTGCTTGTCGACGACCACACCGAGATCAATGCGGCGCGGGTCGTGATCGCCACCGGCTCCACGCCGCTGCGCCTGCCGGCGCTGGAAAACGTGGGCCCTGGCATCGTCACCAGCGACGACGTGTTCTATTGGGACGACCTGCCGACCTCGGTCGCCGTGATCGGCACCGGCGTGATCGGGCTGGAACTGGGCCAGGCCCTGCACCGCCTCGGCGTGCGGGTGAAGTTCTACGCGCGCGGCGGCAGCATCGCCCACATCAGCGACCCCGAAGTGCTGCGCGCCGCCGGCCGCGTGCTGAACGAGGAGCTCGACATCCAGTTCCAGACCAAGGTGCTGGGTGCGGTGCAGGAGGGGGACGAGGTGGCGCTGACGGTGGCCGACGCCCTCGGCAACGAGCAGACCGAGCGCTTCCAGTACGTGCTGATGGCGGCCGGGCGCACGCCGAACGTGCACGACATCGGCCTGGAGACGACGGGCCTGGAACTGGGCGCCGACGGCATCCCGCTGTTCGACGCGCGCACCATGCAGTGCGGGAACAGCCACATCTTCATCGCCGGCGACGCCAACAACGAGCGCCCGCTGCTGCACGACGCCGCCGACCACGGCAAGATCGCCGGCGACAATGCGGGCCGCTACCCGGACGTGCGTCCCGGCCTGCGCCGCACGGCGATCGCGGTCGCCTTTACGGAGCCCAACATCGCGACCCTCGGCGCCAGCTACAGGACGCTGGTCGAAGGCGGCAAGCGCAAGTTCGCGGTCGGTTCGGTGTCGTTCGCGAACCAGGGCCGCAGCCGGGTCATGTTGCAGAACAAGGGGATGCTGCGGGTGTATGCCGAATTCGGCTCGCGCCGCTTCCTCGGCGCCGAGATGATCGCGCCGCGCGCCGAGCACCTGGCGCATACGCTGTCGTGGGCGGTGCAGATGCGCATGACGGTGGACCAGATGCTGGAGATGCCCTTCTATCACCCGGTGATCGAGGAGGGCGTGCGCACCGCGCTGCGCGATCTGGCGCAGTCGCTCACGAAAGGCGAGAGCGACGTCGACGCCGCCGACACCGAACCGGGAACGTAGGCGCCGGGATCAGTTCAGCAGGCTCGCGTCGAGCTTCCCTTCACCCGCCAGCTGGCGCAGGATGCGCACCGTATCGATATCCGCCTCCTGGTAGGCCGAACGCTTGAAGTCGTCATACATTTCATTGGCCGGGTCGCTGTGCTCGCCCTGGCCGTCGTCGTAGCTGAAGCGCACCAGCAGCACCGCGTTGGTCGGCGCTTCGATCTTCATGCTCAGGCTGGACGCGGCGATCTCGCCCTGGGCCGGCACCTCGTAGCGCACTTCCTTCAGCGGCGTCAGGTGCACCACGTCGTCGATCACCAGGTCGCCGTAGCGCAGGCGGCGGGTGAAGTTGCCGTCGCCGCGTTCCAGAATCGTGCATTCGTCCAGGTGCGGCACGAACATGGACGGCGATTCGGCGCGCAGGACCAGGCCGCGCCACAGCTGTTCGATCGAGATGGTGTCGATCAGCGGGTTCATCGGATCGTTGATCTGGATGATGTGTTCAAATTTCATGTGCGGGTGTCCAAAGGGCCTCGGCGCAGGGCGCCGCAAGGGTGCGATGGTACTCCATTGCGCCGCTTTCTGCCGCGCCGCGGCGGTGTTGCAAACTCGGCCATACGGCATTTTTTGCCTGCGCGATGCCGAACTCATCGTTACAATACCCGGCCATCCTGCAGAAATCTTTCCCATGTCCAACGCACCCAAATTCGGCCTCAACGGGCCGCAAAGCGAAGCCGTGCTGTATCTCGACGGCCCTTGCCTGGTGCTGGCCGGCGCCGGCTCGGGCAAGACGCGCGTCATCACGCAAAAGATCGCCTACATGATCGAGCACTGCGGCTACGATCCGCGCACCATCGCGGCGCTGACCTTCACCAACAAGGCGGCCCTCGAGATGCAGGAGCGCATCGGCAAGCTGCTCAAGCAGCCGAAGCAGGCCAAGCAGCTGACCGTCTCCACCTTCCACTCGCTGGGCGTCAAGATCCTGCGCCAGGAAGCGGCCGGCGTCGGCCTGAAGGACAAGTTCTCGATCATGGACAGCGACGACTGCTACACCGTGGTCTCCGACCTGGCCCTGACCACGGACAAGCAGGAAATCCGCCGCATCCAGAACGCCATCTCCCTGTGGAAGAACGGCCTGGTCGACCCGGAAGATGCGATCAAGAATGCCAAGGACGAGGACGAAGCCATGTCCGGCCGCGTCTACCGCAGCTACCTCGCCACCCTGCAGGCCTACCAGGCGGTCGACTTCGATGACCTGATCCGCCTGCCGGTGGAACTGTTCCGCAACAACGAATCGATCCGCGACCGCTGGCAGCGCCGCCTGCGCTACCTGCTGATGGATGAATACCAGGACACCAATACCTGCCAGTACGAGCTGGTGAAGCTGCTGGTGACCGGTCTCGGCAAGAAGCCGATGTTCACCGCCGTGGGCGACGACGACCAGGCGATCTACGCCTGGCGCGGCGCCTCGGTCGAGAACCTGAAGACCTTGCAGACCGACTTCCCCGACCTGCGCGTCATCAAGCTGGAACAGAACTACCGCTCCACCACCCGCATCCTGCAGGCGGCCAACGCCGTCATCGGCAACAACCCGAAGCTGTTCGAGAAGTCGCTGTGGTCCGAGCACGGCCTGGGCGAGCCGATCGAGGTGCTGGGCATGCAGAGCGACGAGCAGGAGGCCGAACAGGTCGCCATCATGATCTCGGCCGACCACTTCCAGCGCAAGAACAAGTGGACCGACTACGCCATCCTGTACCGCGGCAACCACCAGGCGCGCGTGATGGAGCAGGCGCTGCGCAAGGAGCGCATCCCCTACACCATGTCGGGCGGCCAGAGCTTCTTCGACAAGGCGGAGATCAAGGACATCATCGCCTACCTGCGCCTGATCGCGAACCAGGACGACGACCCGGCCTTCATCCGCGCCGTCACCACCCCGAAGCGCGGGGTCGGCATGGCGACGCTGGAGGCGCTCGGCGAAGTGTCGAAGCAATGGAACTGCTCGCTGTTCGAGGCGGTGCGCAAGGGCGGCCTGGAAGCCAAGCTGGCTGAGCGCCAGCTGGCGCCGCTGCGCGACTTCTGCCGCTTCATGCTGGAGCTGGAAGACCGCGCCACCCGCCCGGGCCCGTCCGGCAGCGGCGACAACGCGGCCGAGGTCCTGGATGACATGATGAAGGAGATGAACTACGAGCACTATTTATATGAGAACTTCGACGACCGCGCGGCCCAGGCCAAGTGGCAGAACGTGCTCGAGTTCACCAACTGGCTCAAAGAGCGGGGCCGCGGCGGGCGCGACCGCGATGGCGAGGAAAAGAACCTGCTGGAACTGACCCAGATGGTGGCCCTGATGTCGATGCTGGAGGGCTCCGACGAGGAGCAGGATGCGGTGCGCATGTCGACCCTGCACGCGTCCAAGGGGCTGGAATACCCGCACGTGTTCCTGGTCGGGGTGGAAGAGGGCATCCTGCCGCACAAGGGCGACCCCGATGCCCCTGTGGAAATCATCGCGGCGCGTATCCAGGAAGAGCGGCGCCTGATGTACGTGGGCATCACCCGCGCCCAGCGCACCCTGCGGCTGACCTGGTGCAAGAAGCGCAAGCGCGCGGGCGAGCTGGTGCATTGCGAACCGTCGCGCTTCATCAAGGAAATGGCGCTCGACGTCGGCGATGCCCCGCCGAAGGAAACCGAGATCCTGAGTCCGAAGGAAAGGCTGGCCAGCCTGAAAGCCTTGCTAGCCACACCAAAAGCATGACATTGCCGCAAGGAATTGAGTGATGTGTTGCGGATAAACCTTGTAGGGGTGATAACTGTTGCGCACGATTGAAATTCTTATTTGACTTCAACTGTGCCGCAGGAAATACTTTCCGCCAAGCGAGTTCATCCGCACCACTTCATTCTATTCTGACATGGCAACCGTTTCCGACATTACCACTACTCCCCTGTCCGGGCTGAACCACATCGACGCCCTGCTGGACAAGGGTCCGGACTGGAACTTCCTGACTTCCGGCACCGCGAACACGCTGTACTACACCTTCTCGGTCACGACCGGAAACGAACAGGGCAGGACCGGCCAGGAAGCGTTCACGCTGGCCCAGCAGTCGGCAGCGCGCTATGCCTTTACTTATCTGCAGCAAGTCACCGGCATCAAGTTCGTCGAGACCACCTCGGGCACCGCGGCGCAGATCCACCTGGCCAATATCGACATCGCCGGCGCCTCGACCACGGGCCTGTGCAGCTGGTACAGCAGCTATTCCCATATCGGCGATACCCTGAGCAGCTACTCGGCCGATGCCTACGTTTACCTCGACAACGCCGAATGGTTCGGCTACAACCGCGACCTGACCCCGGGCGGCGTCGGTTACCAGACCCTGCTGCACGAACTGGGCCACGCGCTCGGCCTCGGCCATCCCTTCCACGAAGCGGACGAGGAAAACCACATCCACCTGCCCTGGGCCGAGGACAACACCGCCAACACCATCATGTCGTACACCGACAGCGGCGGACCTTACTCGACCTTCAGCCCCTACGACCTCGCCGCGCTCAACTGGCTCTACGGCGGCGACGGCCTCGGCGGCGCGCTCGGCATCGGCGGCGCCGGACGCTACATCACCGGGACCAGCGGCGCCAACACCCTGGTCGGCGGCGACGGCAACGACCTGTTCGTGGGCATGGGCGGCAACGACATCATCCAGGGCGGCCTGGGCACCGACACGGTCCTGTTCAGCGGCGCGCGCAGCGCCTACACCTTCAGCATCAACGGCGCGGGCGACCTGGTCGCCGCCCATGCGGGCGGCACCATCACCATGACCAGCATCGAGCAGCTGAGCTTTACCGACGGCCGCTTCAGCCGCAACGACGTCGTCAATGACACCGTCGCGCCGGCCGCGCCGCAGCTGGCGGTGAGCAAGAATGCCAACGGCTATGCCCAGATCAACCAGGACCTGAAGCCGATCGTCAGCGGCGTCGCGGAAGCCAATTCGCTGGTCAAGATATATGCGGGAGACCGCATCGTGGGCGAGGTGCGCGCCGATGCCAGCGGCGTCTGGCAGGTCGCGCTGGACAAGTTCGCCGATGGCAAGAACTACGCGGTGCGCGCCACCGCCACCGACGGCGCCGGCAACGTGTCCGACTTCAGCGAAGCGGTCAGCTTCCACATCGACGCCACCGCGCCGGTGATTCCGACCGCGCGCCTGACCTACAACGAAACCACCAGCAAGGCGTCGCTCACCGGCACCGGCGAGGCCGGCACCACGCTGCACGTTGTGAACATCGCCGCTCCCGCGGAAATCGGCCGCACCACCGTCAAGGCCGACGGCAGCTGGTCGATCGACTTGCCGGCGCTGCCGAACGGCGCCTACACGGTGCGCGTCTCGTCCGCCGACCTGGCCGGCAACGCCACCAGCTCGAGCGGTTCGATGCAGTTCACCGTCAATAACCCGCTGAACGTCAAGGGCACCGCCGGCGCCGACATGTTCACGGCGGTGGCCGGCAATGCCGCCATCGAAGGCGGCGCGGGCCTCGACACCATCAGCTATGCCGGCGCGCGCGCCGACTTCACCATCGAGCGCGGCGTGTTCGGCGTGAGCGTCACCGACAAGACCGGCACGCTGGGCGCCGACAACCTGTTCGACGTCGAGCGCATCAAGTTCAACGACACCATGGTCGCCCTCGACATCGACGGCATCGCCGGCCAGATCTACCGCCTGTACCAGGCAGCGTTCGACCGCAAGCCGGACGAAGGCGGCATGAGCTTCTACCTGAAGAATGCCGACACCAAGGGCGTGACGCTGGCGCAGATCGCGGAGTCGTTCACCAACAGCCCCGAGTACCGCGACCTGTACCTGAAGGAACCGTCGAACACCAACTTCGTCACGCTGCTGTACAACCACGTGCTGCACCGCGAACCGGAGCAGGGCGGCTTCACGCACTGGATGAACATCCTGAACGAGAACCGCATGACGCGCGTCGACGTGCTGGCCTTCTTCGCCGAGAGCGCGGAGAACCGCGCCCAGGTGATCGGCGACATCAACAACGGCATCGAGTACGTGGCCTATTGATCGTCCCAACGGCGCAGGGCTGGCATAATGCCGGCTTTGCGCCGCTTTTGCATCGCTGTGCGCGCGGGATGAGCCATGAGCCAGGAAGACCGTTTTATCGACATCGAGATCAAGCTCGCGCACCAGGAAGACCTGGTCGAGACGCTGAACGAGACCATCTACCGCCAGGGGCGCCGCATCGACCAGCTCGAAGCCCTGGTCGCCTCCCTGGTCGACCACGTGCGCACCCTGCAGTCCACCCGCCAGGGGCCGGTCAACGAGAAGCCGCCCCACTACTGATCGATTCCCCAAGCCGCTGGCCGAGGCACAGCAGGGTCAGGGTCGGCGGCAATCCCCACGCTCCCGGAATCACCGACGCGTCGCACACGTGCAGGCCCGGCGCCGCGCGCAGCGCGCCATCCACGCCGTGCGCCGCGCCGATCGGCACGCTGCCGCCCGGATGGGCGGCGAAATGGTGGGTGGCGAAGATGTGATGCGCGCCGGCCTGTTCCAGAATCGTGCGGGCCATGGCGACGCCGTGATCGAAGCGCGCGCGGTCGCCTTTGGTGAGCCGCTTGTCGACCCAGCGCGGGCCGATGCGTCCGCCAACGTCGTCGCGGATCTTGACCATGACGCTGAGCGTGCGCGCATGCGCGCCAAGGCGGTCGATGCGGCCGGCCTGCAGGGCGAAGGCCTGGTACATCGGGCGCGGGAGGGTCAGGTCGGCCAGGCTGACGCCTTGCGCATGAAAGCTGGCGCCGGCCGCCATCGGCACTTCCGCGCCGCCGTCGAGATCGTCCACCGTTCCCATCACCGCCACCACCGGATCGCTGAAGAAGGAGGCATGGCGCGGCCGCAGCCCGCTCGCGTGCAGCAGGCGCGGGCTCTGGATGCCGCCGGCCGCCAGCACCACCAGCGGGGCGCGCACCGTGTGGCGGGCGCCATCGCGCATGAATGCGACGCCGGCCGCGCGGCCATCTTCCATCAGCACGCGCAGCACCCGGCTGCGGTCCAGCAGCACCGCACCATGCTTGCGCGCCTCGTCGACGAAGTCGCGCGCGCTCCACTTGGCGCCGAAGGGACAGCCGTAGACGCAGCGCCAGCAGCCGCTGCGGCAGGCTGCAGGACGGATCATCTTGTCGAGCTTTTCCCAGGCGAAGCCGGCGCCGCGCGCGGCCGTCATGAGGCGCGCCGCCATCGGGCCGACCAGTCTGTCGGGCAGGGGCGCCAGCGGCAGTTCGGTGCGCAGCGCCGCCAGTGCCGGCGCCAGGTCGATGCCGTGGGCCGCGAACATGGCCAGCGGCGGGGCTGCAGCGGTGGCGAAGTTCAGCGCCGAGCTGCCGCCGACCGTGGTCCCGGACACTAGCAGCGAGGCGTCGCGGTGCAGCCAGGCGCCGCGCCCCGGCATGGCCATGGTCGCCATCTGGCCCAGCGTGCCCCTGAGGGGCGCGGCGCTGCCCTGTTCGAGCACCAGCACGCTGGCGCCCGTCCGCGCCAGCGCGCGCGCCGTGGCCGCGCCGCCGGGGCCGGTGCCGACGACGATGGCGTCGCAAGTGGAGGAGAGCGGGTCCATAGAGGGCGGATGCTAACACGGCCGATCCTGATACATACCGCTACAAGCTTGTTGTGACGCCATGCCCCCACCCTGCTATGATCTTCGCGCAACGGCTGTCGAGTACGTCCGGCAGCTCCCTCCCAAGAGTCTGTGAAAGATCCCATGAACCGACCCCATTTGCTCATCGTTGCCGCCTGCATGGCAGTCGCGCACGGCGCCGCATTTGCCGCGCCCGCACTCGACGCCTCGAATCCCTTCGCCAAGCCGAGCAGCCTGCCGCTGAACTACCCGGCTTTCGACAAGATCAAGAACGAGCACTTCCTGCCCGCCTACGCCGCCGGCATGGCCGAGCACCTGCGCGAGATCGACGCCATCGCTTCCAACAAGGCCGCGCCTACTTTCGACAACACCATCGTGGCGATGGAGCGCGCCGGCCAGATGCTGGCGCGCGTGTCCGCCGTGTTCTCGAACCTTCAGACCGCCAATACCAACGACGCGCTGGACGCGGTCGACCGCGAGATGTCGCCCAAGCTGGCCGCGCACAACGACGCGATCTACCTGAACCCGGCGCTGTTCAACCGCATCAAGACCCTGCACGCCAAGCGCGCCACCCTCAAGCTGGACGCCGAGTCGAACCACCTGCTCGAGCGCGTGTACAAGGAATTCGTGCGCGCCGGCGCCAACCTGTCGAACGCGGACAAGGACAAGCTCAAGAAGTACAACGGCGAGATCGCTTCGCTGCAGTCCGAGTTCTCGCAGCGCGTGCTGAAGGAAGCGAATGCCTCGGCCCTGATCGTCGACACCCGCGCGGAACTGGCCGGCTTCTCGGAGGCCGAGATCGCCGCCGCCGCCACCGAGGCCGAGAAGCGTGGCGCCAAGGGCAAGTTCGCAATCGCCATCGTCAACACCAGCAGCCAGCCGGCGCTGTCCAGCCTCACCGACCGCAAGACGCGTGAGCGCCTGATGGCCGCCTCGCTCACCCGCGGCAGCCGCGGCGGACAGTTCGATTCGCGCGACCTGGTCCTGAAGCTCGCGAAGCTGCGCGCCGAGCGCGCCGCGCTGCTGGGCTACCCGAACTACGCCGCCTATTCGCAGGAACTGGAAACCGCCAAGAACCCGGCCGCCGTCAACAAGCTGCTGGCGGAGCTGGCGAAACCGGCCGTGAACAACGCGCGCAAGGAAGCGCTTGAAATCCAGAAGGTGATCGACGCCGAGAAGGGTGGCTTCCAGGTCGCGTCCTACGACTGGCCGATCTACCAGGACAAGGTGCGCGCCGCGAAGTACAACTTCGACGAGAACCAGCTGCGCCCCTATTTCGAACTGAACCGCGTGCTGGTCGACGGCGTGTTCTTCGCCGCGACCAAGGAGTACGGCATTACCTTCAAGGAGCGCAAGGACCTGCCGGTGTACGACCCGGACGTGCGGACCTTCGACGTGTTCGATCACGACGGCAAGCAGCTCGCCATCTTCATCTTCGACCCCTACGCCCGCGGCAACAAGCAGGGCGGCGCCTGGATGAACGAATACGTGTCGCAATCCAGCCTGCTGGGCAAGCGCCCGGTGGTCGGCAACCACCTGAACATCCCGAAGCCGCCCGCCGGCCAGCCGACCCTGCTCACCTACGACGAAGTGCGCACCGCCTTCCACGAGTTCGGCCACGCGCTGCACGGCATGTTCTCGAACGTGAAGTACCCGCACTTCTCGGGCACCAGCGTGCCGCGCGACTTCGTCGAGTATCCGTCGCAGGTCAACGAGATGTGGGCGATCTGGCCGGAAGTGCTGGCCAACTACGCGAAGCACCACCAGACCGGCGCGCCGATGCCGAAAGCGCTGCTGGACAAGGTGGTCGCCTCGAAAAAATTCAACCAGGGCTACCTGACCACCGAATACCTAGCAGCGTCGCTGCTCGACCAGCGCTGGCACCAGCTGAAACCGAGCGAAATCCCGACCGACGTCCTGGCCTTCGAGGCCAAGGCGCTGAAGGACGCCGGCGTGGACTACGCGCCGGTGCCGCCGCGCTACCGCACCACCTACTTCTCGCACTCGATGAACGGCGGCTATTCTGCCGGCTACTACGCCTACTTGTGGAGCGAGAAGCTGGACGCCGACACGGTCCAGTGGTTCACCGAGAGCGGCGGCCTGTCGCGCAAGAACGGCGACCACTTCCGCAAGACCCTGCTGTCGCGCGGCGGCAGCGCCGATGCGATGGACCTGTTCCGCGACTTCCGCGGCCGCGACCCGGTCATCGAGCCGCTGCTGGAACGCCGTGGCCTGACCGGTAACTGATTTTTTCGTACTACTTCAACAAGACAGAGACAATATGATTCGTCCACACATCCTGCTCGTCGCCGCCGCCAGCGCCGCCTCCACCCTGGCCGCAGCTGCGCCTACCCTTGCCCCGGCATCGATGCTCGAAGCATCGAACCCGTTTGCCAAGGAAAGCATCCTGCCGTTCCACTACCCGGCCTGGGACAAGATCCGCAACGAGCACTTCGCGCCCGCTTTCGAGGAAGCGATGCGCCAGGAAGCGCTTGAAATCGAGAAGATCGCCAACAACAAGGCCGCGCCAACTTTTGAGAACACCATCGTCGCGATGGAGCGCTCGGGCCAGCTGATGAATCGCGTCAGCACCGCCTTCGGCACCCTGAAGGGTTCCTATACCAACCCGACCCTGCAGGCCCTGGACAAGGAACTGGCGCCGAAGCTGTCGGCCCACAACGATGCGATCCGCCTGAACCCGAAACTGTACGCGCGCATCAAGTCGCTGTACGACAAGCGCACCAAGCTGGGCCTGGACGCCGAATCGCAGTACCTGATCGACCGCTACCACACCGACTTCGTGCGCGCCGGCGCCCAGCTGTCGGATGCGGACAAGGCCAAGCTGAAAGCCATGAATGGCGAGCTGGCCGCGCTGTCGACCCAGTTCGCGCAGAACGTGCTGAACGAAGCGAACGCCTCGGCCCTGGTGGTCGACACCCGCGTCGAACTGGCCGGCATGTCGGACAAGCAGATCGACGCCGCCGCCGCGGAAGGCAAGAAGCGCGGCCTGGACGGCAAGTTCGTGATCCCGGTCGTGAACACCACCCAGCAGGCCGGCCTGTCTGTTCTCACGAACCGCGCCACCCGCGAGAAGCTGCTGGCGGCCTCGCTGTCGCGCGGCTCGCGCGGCGGCGAATTCGACAACCGCGAGGTCGTGCTGAAGCTGGCCAAGCTGCGCGCCGAACGCGCCGTGCTGCTGGGTTACCCGAACCACGCCGCTTACAGCCTGGCCGACCAGACCGCGAAGGATACCGGCGCCGTCAATCAGCTGCTGGCCGAATTCGCCAAGCCGGCCGTGAACAACGCGCGCAAGGAAGCTGCGGAAATCCAGAAGGCGATCGACGCTGAAAACGGTGGCTTCAAGGCCGCGGCCCACGACTGGGGCTTCTACAGCGACAAGGTGCGCGCCGCCAAGTACGCCTTCGACGCCGGCCAGCTGCGCCCCTACTTTGAACTGAACCGCGTGCTGGTGGACGGCGTCTTCTTCGCCGCCAACAAGGAATTCGGCATCACCTTCAAGGAGCGCAAGGACCTGCCGACCTATGTCGAGGACGTGCGCGTGTTCGACGTGTTCGACGTCGACGGCAAGCAGCTCGCCATCTTCACCTTCGACCCATACGCGCGCGCCAACAAGCGCGGCGGCGCCTGGGCCAACGCCTGGGTCCCGCAGTCGAAGCTGATGGGCACCAAGCCGGTCATCGCCAACAACCTGAACGTGGCCAAGCCGGCGGCGGGCGAACCGACCCTGCTGACCTACGACGAAGTGCGCACCACTTTCCACGAGTTCGGCCACGCGCTGCACGGCATGTTCTCGGATGTGAAATACCCGCGCTTCTCGGGCTCGCGCGTGCCGCGCGACTACGTCGAGTTCCCGTCGCAGGTGAACGAGATGTGGATGGCCTGGCCGGAAGTGCTGGCGAATTACGCCAAGCACTACCAGACCGGCGCGCCGATGCCGAAGGAACTCCTCGACAAGGTCCAGGCCTCCCAGCAGTTCAACGAAGGCTTCCGCACCACCGAGTACCTGGCCGCCTCGCTGCTGGACCAGGCCTGGCACCAGCTGTCGCCGAACCAGATTCCGACCGACGTGCTCGCGTTCGAGGCTGACGCCCTGAAAAAGGCCGGCGTCGACTTCGCCCTGGTCCCGCCGCGCTACCGCACCACCTACTTCTCCCACACCTTCTCGGGCGGCTACTCGGCCGGCTACTACGGCTACCTGTGGGCCGAGAAGCTGGACGCGGACACCGTCAACTGGTTCAAGGAACACGGCGGCCTGACCCGCAAGAACGGCGACCACTTCCGCAAGACCTTGCTGTCGCGCGGCGGGACGCTGGATGCGATGCAGATGTATCGCAACTTCAGCGGTCGGGATGCGCAGGTGCGGCCGTTGCTGGAGCGTCGGGGGTTGACGGGCGAGTAATCTGGCGCTGGTAGCTGTTCATACAGAAATTGGGTTCCGGCCTGCGCCGGAACGACGGTTTTTCGGGCGCGGGCTAAAGAGTTGGCCATCAATTAATTGCACCCTTAAACAACGTCGTTCCGGCGAAGGCCGGAACCCAACTTTGTTAAACTGCCACTAGCTTCAACTTTCACCCTCCCTTAGCGATGAGTGTTCAACCCCTCCACGGTATTACCTTAGAATCCCTGTTAACCCGCCTCGTCGACCACTACGGCTGGGAGGGACTCGGCCGCAGGATCGACATTAATTGCTTCCAGAAAGACCCGAGCATCAAGTCGAGCCTGAAGTTCTTGCGCCGCACCCCGTGGGCGCGCGAGCAGGTCGAGCAGCTTTACCTCGATACCCGCTTCACCAACTAGCGAGAACGACATGCTCAACGAAAACGATGCCGACCTGAAAGCGCGCCTGAAAGCCCTGCACCGCCAGCTGCAGGAAACCAACGACGTCGATCCGGAACTGGAAACCCTGCTGCGCCAGCTCGACGGCGACATCGACCGGGCGCTGGAGCGCCGCGCCGAGCAGCAGCTCGACGCCAACACCTACGGCCTCGGTTCGCGCACCCAGGAAGCCGCCGCGCGCTTCGATTCGCGCCACCCCACCGTCTCGACCGGCCTGCGCGAGCTCGGCAATATTCTGTCGAATATGGGCATCTAGTTTGGTAACTGAGCCACAAGTCATTGATAACTAAGCCATTTTTCGGTCGCCGAGACGACCGGGAATAGGTTTTCCGGTACAATACCGGCCAATGAACGCCCCCCAGAACCTTTTCGCGAGCGTCCCGAAGCGCTCCAGCCGCGCACCGAGCGCGCCTTTCCTCCCGATGTCCCGTGCCGAAATGGACAAGCTCGGGTGGGATTCGTGCGACATCATCCTGATCACCGGCGACGCCTACATCGACCATCCGAGTTTCGGGATGGCGCTGGTCGGCCGCCTGCTCGAAGCGCAGGGCTACCGCGTCGGCATCATCAGCCAGCCGGACTGGACCTCGGTCGAGCCCTTCCGCGCGCTCGGCAAGCCGAACCTGTACTGGGGCATCACCGCCGGCAACATGGACTCGATGGTCAACCGCTACACGGCCGACCGCAAGATCCGTTCCGACGACGCCTACACCCCGAACGCCGAGCCGAACAAGCGTCCGGACCGCGCCGTCACCGTCTACTGCCAGCGTGCGCGCGAAGCCTTCCCGGGCGTGCCGGTGATCGCCGGCAGCATCGAAGCCTCGCTGCGCCGCATCGCCCACTACGACTACTGGTCGGACAAGGTGCGCCGCTCGGTGCTGTTCGAGTCGAAGGCCGACATGCTCATCTTCGGCAATGCCGAACGGGCGCTGGTGGATGTGACGCGCCGCATCGCCGCCGGTGAAAACATCAAGGAGATCCGCGACCTGCGCGGCACCGCCTTCCTGGTGCCGCACGGCTGGCTGCCGGACGACGAGTGGACCGTGCACAACTCCACCCGCGTGGACGTGCCGGGCCGCATCGACAAGCAGCCGAACCCGTATGCGATGGCGCTGGAAGACCCGAAGCAATGCGCGCTCGACAATGCCGCGCCGGAGCCGGTGGCCAAGCCCGTCATCATCATGACGCGCGAAGAGCGCCAGGCCGCGGCCCGCGAAAAAGCGCGCAAGACCGTGGTGCGCCTGCCGAGTTTTGAAACCGTCAGCGAAGACCCGGTGATGTATGCGCACACGTCGCGCGTGTTCCACCTGGAGTCGAACCCCGGCAATGCGCGCGCGCTGGTGCAGCAGCACGGCGACCGCGACGTCTGGCTGAACCCGCCGCCGCTGCCGCTCGCCATGGACGAGATGGACAACGTCTACGACCTGAACTACGCGCGCGCGCCGCACCCGGTCTACGGCAAGGCCCATATCCCGGCCTGGGAAATGATCCGCTACTCGGTCAACATCATGCGCGGCTGCTTCGGCGGCTGCACCTTCTGCTCGATTACCGAGCACGAAGGCCGCATCATCCAGAGCCGTTCGGAACCGTCGATCCTGCGCGAGATCGAGCTGATCCGCGATACGACCAAGAATTTCGCCGGGACGATCACCGACCTGGGCGGCCCGACGGCGAACATGTACCGCCTGGCCTGCAAGGACAAGAAGATCGAGGAATCGTGCCGCCGCCTGTCCTGCGTGTACCCGACCATCTGCAGCAACCTGGGCACCGACCACAGCAAGCTGATCTCGCTGTACCGCAAGGCGCGCGCAATCCCCGGGATCAAGAAGATCCTCATCGGCTCCGGCCTGCGCTACGACCTGGCCGTGCGTTCGCCCGAGTACGTCAAGGAACTGGTGACCCACCACGTGGGCGGCCTGCTGAAAATCGCGCCGGAGCACACCGAGCAGGGCACCCTGTCGAAGATGATGAAGCCGGGCATCGGCGCCTACGACGAGTTCAAGCGCCTGTTCGACAAGTTCTCGATGGAAGCGGGCAAGAAGCAGTACCTGATTCCCTACTTCATCGCGGCCCACCCGGGCTCCACCGATGAGGACATGCTGAACCTGGCCCTGTGGCTGAAGAAGAACAACTTCAAGCTCGACCAGGTGCAGACCTTCACGCCGACGCCGATGGCGATGGCGACCACCATGTACCACTCGGGCAAGAACCCGCTGGCCAAGGTGACGGAAGATTCGGAAGTCGTCGAGACGGCCAAGAGTGGCAAGACCCGTAAGCTGCACAAGGCTTTCCTGCGCTACTACGATCCGGAGAACTGGCCGATCCTGCGCGAGGGTCTGAAACGCATGGGCCGGGGCGACCTGATCGGGACCGGCGAGCGCCACCTGATTCCCCCTAGCGGTGTCGAGCCGGGGCCGGACTACGACCGCAAGCGCATGGTGCCGGGCGGGACGCCGGTGCCTGAACGCGAAGTCGGCAAGCGCGGCCCGGGTGCGGCGCGTGGTGGCAAGGTGCAGGTGCGCGTCGAGCGTGCCCCGGCAGCCGTCGTGGCTGCTTCAAACAAGGCGCGGCCGTCGATCCTCGACACCATCAAGGCCAAGCCCAAGGCCGGCCGCAAGTAAGCAAGGTCAAAGCTCCGCGTTCGTGATGCGAGCGCGGCGCTCCTGGGCGACGTCGAGATCCAGGCTGGCCTGCCGCTTGCGCAACTCCAGCGCATAGCGGTGCCGCGCGCGCAGGCGCGGATTGGTCACGAGGCGCCCCAAGGTCTCGCCCACCACCATCACCACGCCCAGCAGCGGCAGCACCAGCATCAGCCCCACCACCCCGGCCAGCGCGCCGCCGATGAAGATCATCAAGACCGTCACCAGCGGATGGACGCGGATGCTGCGCCCCAAGGTGAGCGGCATGAACACGAAATCGTCCAGCAGGCGCACCAGCACGAACACGCCGATCGCGCCGTAAGCGATGAAGGGGTTGTTCGGCGCGTCGGTCGAGGCCACGATCACCACCAGCACGCATCCCACCACCGAGCCGACGAAGGGCACCCAGGCCAGCACCGCCGACATCAGGCCCAGCAGCAGCGGCGAGGACACGCCGATCGTGGCCAGGCCCAGCGCCAGCACTGCGGTGTCCAGCAAGGTCAGCTTGAGCAGGCCCTCGAAGTAGCGGCGCGCGGTCTGGTCGACTTCGTGCAGCAGGTAGAGGGCGCGTTCGAAGTAGGCGTTCGGCACCGCGCGCGCCAGGAATTTCTTGAAGCGCAGGCCGTCGCGCAGGAAGAAGAAGGTCAGGAAAGGCGCCAGCAGCAGCGACGGCACCCAGGTCGCCAGCGCCACCAGGATTTCGCCCAGGTGCTTCTCGGCGAAGTCGTCGGTGAAGCGGCGGAAGATGCCGTTGACGGTCGAGGTCAGGTGCATCTCGGCCAGCAGCGGGAACTTTTTCTCCAGCAGGGTCATCGTGTTGTGGACGAAAGCGACGCCGCCGTCCAGGTAGAGGCCGAGGGTCTTTTCCCACGAGTCTTCTTCGGGGCCGCGGCTCCAGGAAAACGCGGCGGTCAGGGCCAGGCCGAGGAAGGCGAAGAACAGCAGGCTGGCCAGCATGGCGGCGCTGTTGCGGCTATAGCCGGCGCGCACCATGCGCTGCATCGGCCCCACCAGGATGTAGTGCAGCACCCCGCCGAAGAGGAAGGGCAGGGCCAGCCACAGCATCTGCTGGACCACCAGCAGCAGCACGCAGGTGGCCGCGATGATGCCGGTCCAGACGACCGGCCCGGCGCGTTCGCTGCGGATCATAGCGCTTCCAGCTGGGGCCGGCCGGTACCCATCCATTCGCGCAGGCGCAGGCCGATGTGGCGGGCCAGCGCCAGCGAGATCTTGTAGCCGATCACGGCGTCGGTTTCGAGCAGGCCGAGGAAGTCGGCGCGGAAGAATACCGCCATCTCGCACGGTTCGACCGCGCGCGCCTGGGCATTGCGCGGCGAGTTGTCGAGCAGGGCCAGGTCGCCGAAGAAACTGCCCGGCCCGAGCTCGGCCACCTGCTGGTTGCTGCCGCCGTGCAGCTTGTTGATCACCACCCGGCCGCTCATGATCAGGTACAGGGCCTGGCCTTCCTCGCCCTCGTCGAAGACGATCTCGTCCGGCAGGTAGCGGCGCTCGTGCAGCAGGCCGTCGACGATCTTCAGTTCCAATGGGCTCAAAGCCGAGAACAACGTCGAGTTCTTCAGACGGTGCAGGCGCGGCGACATCTTGGGCGATTTGAGGAAACCGAACATCACGATTGCTCCGGAATGGTGCGTTATTTGTTGTCGGACGATTATCCGCTATCGGGTGCTGCTGTGCATCAAAAATGCTGAGTACGGAACAGGGATGGCAAGCGACTGTTGCGCTTTGCGCAGGCGGCGCACTGAACCGTTCAATTGTGTGAACCGGCTAAACGAAACCGTGTAAGATAATTCTCTACGGCAATAAATATTACACTTATAACATGCTTACCAATCCGGTAAAGGTTTTGCCGAGGAGTGATCGGTGATCGACATTCCTTCCTTCCTGCTGGCGCTCGGCATCGGCAACGTTGCCTTTGCTGTCCTGATGGCCGGCTACACCCATGGCGCCGCACCCAGCCCCGGCTTGCGTCTGTGGATGTGGGCGCGCTTCGGCATGGGCCTGTGCCAGCTGCTGAGCTGGTCGCGCGCCTACCTGGCCGTGCCGGTGCTGAACGGCATCGAGGGCGCGGGCTGGATCCTCACGGTGGCGCTCGAGATCGCCGCCTACTGCATCTTCTTCGGCCTGGAGCGCTGGCAGCGCGTGCTGTTGCCGATCGTGGCGCTGGCGCTGGCGATCGTGCTGGCGGCGGGCAGCGCCGGCGCGCCGGTCGGCTACCTGACCGCGATCGTGGCCGGCGTGGTCGCCCTGTTCACGGCGGCCATGGCCTGGATCCTGCTGCGCCCGCGCCGTCGCGCGTCGCTGCTGCAGCGGATCATCGGGATCAACGATGCGCTGTTCGCGCTGTCGGTGGCGTACTGGGCCGTCAGCAACCTGGCGAGCGACGCGCCGCTCGGCAAGCAGGCGGCGCAGGAGATGGCCTACCTGGCCGGCTACCTGCTCATGATCGTCAACGGCTTCGGCTTCCTGCTGCTGTGCAAGGAGAAGGACGACGCCGAGATGGCGCGCATGGCCACCACCGACTGCCTCACGGGCCTGCCGAACCGCCACGCCTTCCTCGAACGCGCGGAAGCCGCGCGCCAGGCCGCGCTGCGCCAGCGCCAGCCGCTCGCGCTGGCGATGATGGACATCGACCACTTCAAGCAGATCAACGACCGCTTCGGGCATGCCAGCGGCGACGAGGCCCTGACCGTGTTCGCGAATACCGCACGCGCTACATTGCGCAAGCACGAGACGATCGGCCGGCTCGGCGGCGAGGAGTTCGCAATGGTGCTGCCGAATGCGCATCTGCAAAGTGCGCTGCAGGCCGCCGAACGCCTGCGGCTGGCGGTGCGCGCGGCGACGGTGATCACCAGCGGCGCGCCGTACACGATGACGGTGAGTATCGGGGTGGTGGTGCTGGATCCGAATGAGGCATTGAGCGCGGCGCTGGCGCGCGCGGATCATGCCTTGTACGCCGCGAAGAGCGGTGGACGTGATCGCGTCGAGGCCGGACAGCCGCAGGCACGCCGCGCATAAGAAAATAAAACCCAAACCGAAACCGGAAAAGAAAAAAGGATCCCGAAGGATCCTTTTTTCTTTGATGCTGGCGGAGCGGACGGGGCTCGAACCCGCGACCCCCGGCGTGACAGGCCGGTATTCTAACCAACTGAACTACCGCTCCGTTTACTCTGATCATTACTTCGATCAACCATCTGAACTTGGCTGGTGGGCGCTGAGAGGCTCGAACTCCCGACCTAATCCTTGTAAGGGATCCGCTCTACCAACTGAGCTAAGCGCCCGTTCTCTATTCAGAGGTTTCTGTCTGACGCTTGTCATTGCGTCCGAAGAGGCCCGAATTATAGAGGTTGGAATTCAAGGTGTGCAAGGGTTTTTCAAAAAAAATGTAGATCGGCCGAAATTCGCGCTTTTGTGCAAAGATCGCATCACCTACAGGAAGCCGCCATGACCACTCCGCATCCCTTGTTGAACCGCCTGTTCGGCGCTGCCTTGAAAGCCGCCGATCCCTTCGACCTGATCGCCCCGCACCTGCCGCCACCGCCAAAAGGACGCACCGTGGTGCTGGGCGCCGGCAAGGCCGCGGCGCGGATGGCCGAGGCGGTCGAGCGGCACTGGCAGGGCGAGCTCACTGGCCTGGTGGTGACCCGCTACGATCACGGCGCACCGACCCGTCGCATCGAGGTGGTCGAGGCCGGCCATCCCATGCCCGATGAAGCGGGCGAACAAGCCGCGCACCGCATGCTCGAACTGGCGAACGGCCTTGGCCCGGACGACCTGGTGATCTGCCTGATGTCCGGCGGCGGCTCGGCCCTGCTGTCGCTGCCCGCGCCCGGCATCGCCTTCGACGAGAAGCGCGCGATCAACAAGGCGCTGCTGCGCTCGGGCGCGCCGATCGGCGAAATGAATTGCGTACGACGTCACCTGTCCGCCATCAAGGGTGGACGGCTGGCGCTGGCCTGCCATCCGGCGCGCGTGGTGACCCTGGTGGTGTCCGACGTGCCGGGTGACGATCCGGCCGTGGTCGCTTCGGGGCCGACCGTGCCCGACGCCAGTACCGGACACGATGCGCTTGCTATCCTCGACAAGTACGGCATTGCCGTTTCAAGCGCCGTGCGCGCGGTGCTGGCCGACCCGGCACTGGCCGCGCCACGTCCTGACGATCCGCGCCTGGCGCAGAACGAAGTCCACGTCCTCGTCACCGCCCAGCAGTCGCTCGAGGCTGCCGCGCGTGAAGCGAGCGCGGCGGGCTACACGCCGCTGATCCTGTCGTCCAGCCTGGAAGGCGAGGCGCGCGACGTCGCCCTGGTGCACGCGGCGATCGCGCGCCAGGTCGTGCAGTACGGCCAGCCGGCACAGCGGCCTTGCGTCATCC
Organism: Massilia phyllostachyos; assembly: GCF_021044825.1. Taxonomy (GTDB): domain Bacteria; phylum Pseudomonadota; class Gammaproteobacteria; order Burkholderiales; family Burkholderiaceae_D; genus Telluria; species Telluria phyllostachyos. The sequence continues at coordinate 274,103 of NZ_JAJNOC010000005.1, forward strand.
TGTCCGGCGGCGAAACCAGCGTGACCGTGCGCGGTAAGGGCAGGGGAGGGCGCAACGCCGAATTCCTCCTCGCGCTCGCCGTCGCCCTCGACGGTCTTCCCGGCGTGCACGCGCTGGCCGCCGACACCGACGGCATCGACGGCACCGAGGACAATGCCGGCGCCTGGCTGGCCCCGGAAACGTTGGCAGCCGCGCAGGCGCAGGGCCTGGACGCACGATCGCACCTGGCCGACAACGACGGCTACGGCTTCTTTTCCCAGCTCGGACAACTGATCGTCACCGGCCCCACCCGCACCAACGTCAACGACTTTCGCGCCATCGTCATCGATACAAATTGATGAAGATGTGTTGTAAAAAGCGCGCTGTTAGCGTGTCTTTCTTGCAAATTGACATATTCATCACTGACAATACCGCCTTTACCAAGCCGGCAAGATTAAGACATCGACACGATGCGCTGCCGGCAGGCGCACCATAAGCGCCGCGCGCCAGCTGGACATCCCTGGCGCGCCGATAAGAGAAAACGGAGACAACGGTTCTTTTATCAATCAAATCAGGAAAGACTTCCATGATCAAGATGTCCAAGATGCACCGCCGCGTACTCGGCGCGCTGGCTCTCGCCGCCGCCGTGCCGTCCCAGGCCCAGACCACCGCGCCGAACGACGCGCCCGAGCTGCAGACCGTCACCGTGACGGCCCAGCGCCGCACCGAGAACATCCGCGAAGTGCCGGTGTCCGTCAGCGCGCTGCGCGGCGACAAGCTCGACGTGCTGGTGTCCGGCGGCGACGACATCCGCCTGCTGGCCGGCAAGGTGCCGAGCCTGAACGTCGAATCCTCGAACGGCCGTACCTTCCCGCGTTTCTACATCCGCGGCTACGGCAACACCGACTTCAACACCTTCGCCTCGCAGCCGGTCTCGCTGATCTATGACGACGTGGTGCAGGAAAACCCGATCCTGAAAGGCTTCCCGATCTTCGACCTGGCCAGCGTCGAAGTGCTGCGCGGCCCGCAGGGCACCCTGTTCGGCCGTAACACCCCGGCCGGCGTGGTGAAATTCGAATCCGAGAAGCCGAAGCTGGGCAAGTCGGAAGGCTACGTCAACGCGTCCTACGCGACCCACACCACCGCCAACGTCGAAGGCGCCGTCAACGTGCCGCTGAACGACAAGTGGGCGATGCGCGTGTCGGCCACCGGCCAGCACCGCGACGACTACGTCAAGAACTACAGCGACCTGGCGATGACCCGGAAGCGCAATGAACTCGACGGCTACAACGAGCACGCCGAGCGCATCCAGGTGCTGTACAGCCCGGACAGCAGCTTCAACGCCCTGTTCAACGTGCATCAGCGCCAGACGCAAGGCAGCGCGCGCCTGTTCCGCGCCAACCTGATCCAGAAGGGCGCGAACAAGATCGTCCCCGGCTACGACCTCGACAAGATCGTCACCAACGCCGACAACTACCAGACCCTGAAGTCGAACGGCGCCAACCTGCGCCTGACCTGGGACCTGGGCAGCGTGCGCCTGTTCTCGATCACCGGCTTCGAGCACGTCAGCGACTACATGAGCCGCGGCGACATCGACGGCGGCACCCCGGCCGGCCCGGGCTTCATCCCCTTCCAGGTCCAGACCGGCGGCTACATCAGCAACCTCGACCAGTGGAGCCAGGAATTCCGCATCGAGTCGCAGAACAGCGGCCCGCTGAACTGGCAGACCGGCGTCTATTACTTCGACGAAGACGCGACTGGCGGCAGCGACAACTTCAACGATGCCGGCGCCCGCACCTCGCGCCTGGTCAGCAACCAGAAGAACAAGGCCTGGGCCGCGTTCGCCTCGGTGAACTACGCCATCAGCCCGGCCTGGACCGTGCGCGGCGGCGTGCGTTACACCAAGGACGAGAAGGACTTCGCGACCCTGATCAACGAGAACGTCGCGCAGATCGGCCCGCGCTCGGTGTCGACCAGCCAGGACAAGGTCAACTGGGACGTGTCGGCCACCTACAAGCTGACCGACGCCGTGAACGTCTACGGCCGCGTCGCCACCGGCTTCCGTGCCCCGAGTATCGCCGCCGCCTCGGCCGCGGTGCCGATCACCGTCGCCGATTCGGAAACCATCACCTCGTATGAAGTCGGCGTGAAGGCCGACCTGTTCGAGCGCCGCGCCCGCACCTCGTTCTCGATCTACGACTACACCGTCAAGGACCAGCAGCTGACCGTGGTGGGCGGCAACTCGAACGTCAACCGCCTGATCAACGCCGACAAGACCAAGGGCAAGGGCGCCGAGTTCGACTTCGAAGCGGCCGTCAGCACCGCCCTGCGCGTGAGCGCCGGCGCGAGCTACAACTACACCCAGATCCGCGACGGCAGCCTGTCGGTGAACCGCTGCGGTTCCTGCACCATTACCGACCCGATCAACGCGGCCAACCGCGTCGAAATCGGCGGCAACCCACTGCCGCAGGCGCCGCGCTGGACCGTCAACGCGACCGCCCGCTACGGCGTGCCGTTCGCGGACGGCGAGCTGTACTTCTTCACCGACTGGTCGTACCGCAGCAAGATCAACTTCTTCCTGTACGAGGCAAGCGAGTTCACCGGCGCGCCGCTGACGGAAGGCGGCGTGCGCCTGGGCTATATCTTCGGTAACGGCAAGTACGAAGTGGCTGCCTTCGGCCGTAACGTGCTCGACCAGCGCCGCATCACCGGCGCGATCGACTTCAACAACCTGACCGGTTTCACCAACGAGCCGCGTCAATGGGGCATCCAGGTCAAGGGCAATTTCTAAGCCTTGAGCTGAGCTGACAGGAGGCCGCGCACTGCGCGGCCTTTTTTTTGCATTCCCGCCAAAGGCGCATCCATCCGCCAAAGCGCCGTATCCGTCGCAGCGAGGCTGGTGCATAATATTGCGCCTAGTAAAGATGTCGGCTCCTGCCACTTTCCTGGAACGCCGATGTCCACCTTACTCACACAAGCAAAATCAAGCCTGATCAGCGTCCTGCTTCTTAGCGGACTGGTGCTGGTCGCCCTGTCGGGAACCGTCGTCGCCGGCATGTCCCTGCTGGCTGGATGGCTGCCGCAGGACTGGAACCTTCCCCGTCGCGAATTCGGCGGCATCCTGACGCTGCTCGCCGTGCAGCTGGTCTATATCGGCTTCGCCGTGCGTTTCGGCCGCGGCCGCGCAACGGCGGGGCTGCTCACCCGTTATGCCATGGCCCTGCAATTGCAGGCGCTGGCCGAACTGCTCGTGCTGGCGCTGACCGTCGTGGCGGTCAGCGGCGGCATGGTGCTCCTGATCGGCCTGGCCGGCGACCATGAAGCCAAACGCGATCTGCTGACCTGGATCGTCGAGGAAAGCAATTTGCTGACGGCCCTGCTGTTCGTGCTGATGCTGCCGGGATTGACCATGCTTGCCGGCGCCTGGCGCCTGCATGCGCTGAGCCGTACGCCCGGCGCCGTGCTGGCCGCGGCCGATGGCAGCCTGGCGCAGCGCGAGCTGGCCGCCGGCGCCGATGCCGGCGACCTGCGCCATACGCTGTCGACGATGCTGGAAGGCCTGACCGACAGGACGCGGCCGGGCCTGGGGCGCCTCTGGTATGCCGCGCATCCGCGCCTGCATGTGCGCGAAGTGGCGGGCCATCCGGAATATGAACTTGTCTGGAGCAATTGCCCGATGAAGTTGGTGGTCTCCCTGCACGAGGTTGAAGGCGGGGGACAGCGCGTGCTGGCGCGTTCCGTGCTGCGCGGAGGCTGGCACCAGGTCGAACTGTTCGCCACGCCGCTCGACGCGCTCGCGCAGATGCAGTACATCGACACGCAGCTGCTGGGTCCCTTGCGCGACCAGCTGGCCAAGGTCTCGGCAGAACGCCAGCGCGACGCCCTGCGCGAGCGCGCCATCGAGACCCAGCTGCGCATCCTGCAGGCCCAGATCGAACCGCACTTCCTGTTCAACACGCTGGCCAATGTGCGCCACCTCTACCGCAGCAGCGTCGAGGCCGGCGAGGACATGATGGACCACCTGATCGCTTACCTGCGCAGCGCCATGGACGACCTGCGCGCCGAGGATTCGACCGTGGTGCGCGAGATGGACCTGGCCATGCACTATCTCGCCATCATGAAGATCCGCATGGGCGACCGCCTGTCCTACCGCTTCATCCTGCCGGACGAATTGCTCCAGCACCCGTTCCCGCCGGCGATGCTGATCTCGCTGGTCGAGAACGCCATCAAGCACGGCATCGCCGGCAGCGAGCGCGGCGAGATCGTGCTGTCGGCCGGCGTTGCCGCCGGCAAGCTGCGCCTGCGCGTGCTCGACAACGGCGCCGGCCTGTCGAGCGTGGGCGGCACCGGCGTCGGCCTGTCCAACATCCGCCAGCGCCTGGAAGCGATGTTCGGCAGCGCGGCCTGGCTCGAAGTCGGCGCCGAGCCGGGCGCCGGATTCACCGCCACCATCGTGATCCCTTTACAGGAAAGGAAAGACTGACATGCCCACCGCCCTGCTGGCCGAAGACGAACCGCTGCTGCTGGCCGAACTCAAGGAGGCGCTCGCCGACCTGTGGCCGGAACTGAGCGTCGTCGCCGAAACGCTCGACGGCATGGCGACACTGGCCGCGCTGCGCCGGCATGCGCCGGACGTCGCCTTCCTCGACATCAATATGCCCAAGGCGAGCGGCCTGGACGTTGCCCGGATGCGGCCGCCCGGCACGGCGATCGTCTTCCTCACCGCCTACGGCCAGCACGCGCTGGACGCCTTCGACGTCGGCGCGGTCGACTACCTGGTCAAGCCGCTCAACCGCGGGCGGCTGCTGGAAACCATCGACCGGCTGCGCCAGCGGCTGGAGCAGGCCGCGCCGACCGCCGTGCCGGCGCCGGCCCCGATGCCCTCAGCGTCGGCCGCGCCGCGCTACCTGGCCTGGATCCAGGCCTCGGTCGGCAGCATGGTGCGCGTGATCACGGTCGACGAAGTCATTTTCTTCCAGTCCGATGCGAAGTACACCAAGGTCGTCACGGCCCAGGTCGAGGCCCTGATCCGGGTGCCGGTCAAGGATCTGGTCGTCCAGCTCGACCCGGAAGAATTCATCCAGATCAGCCGCGGCGCCATCGTCAACCGGCGCAGGATCGAGGCGATCTACCGGCGCGAAGGGCAGGTCGAGGTCCGTCTCAAGGGCCGGCCGGAAATGCTGCAGGTCAGCGCCGGCTTCCAGGGCCAGGCGGCCCTGCGCCAGATGTAAATCCTGCGTTCCCCGGAATGGCGCATCCATTCCGGGATTTGCCGCATCCGTCGCGGATGGTCTGGCGCAGAAAATGCTCTTGGGAAATTATGTGACCTCCAACACATGACGAGGTCACCATGAACTTCCACCGCACCATTCTCATTTCCCTGATCGGGCTGGCGCTCACCGGCGCCAGCCACGACGCACTGGCGGCAGCCGCGGTTGCCGCTGGTTCCAACGGCTACAGCTATACCCTCACCGAAGCGACCGACCTCGAGAAAGCGAAAGCGGAAGCGCTGGCGGAATGCCAGCGCCGCGCTCCGGATTGCGAGATCGTCGGCTGGACCACCGAGGCTTCCGCCATTGCCCTGGCCAAGAGCGCCGATGGATCGATCGTCACGACCATCCGTCCCACGCCGGAACTGGCGCGCGACGCCGCGATGAAGCGCTGCCGCGCGAAATACAAAGGCTGCAAGTTCGCGGCGGTGTACTGGGAACCCGGCGGCGATTGGGTGGCATGGGCCACGGCCAAGGGACCGGATGGACTGCTGGTGGCGCAGCATTATGCCTACCGCTATACGACGGAAAGCGAAGCCTCCCGCACGGCAATGAAAGGGTGCACCGAAAAGCTGAAGAACACCAGCGGCGTGCATTGCACGGTTGCCTCCGGCTGGGGGGCGTTCGTGCGCGCCATCGCCTCCTCGTCCAGCTACACGAGCTACCGCATCGAAACCGACCGTGCCACGGCGGAAGCGGGCGCCCTGAAGCAGTGCCGGGAAGAGTCGGCGCCGGGCGACGCGTGCAAGATCGATTCGGTCGCCGAGAATACCGCGCCGCGCGCCAAACCGGCGTCCTTCGACAAGGTATTCGCCCAGACCACGGTAGCCAGGGAAAACGCGACACTGCGGCCGAGCGCACGGCCGAATCCTCCCGTGCCGCCGCGCGGACAGGCGCTGAGCTGCACCAACCGCTGCGTCAACGGCAGCTGCGTGCGCACCTTCGCCAACGGCCGCACCGAACGCTGGCAGGCGCCGCGCGTGCTCGATCCTTTCACCAATAACTGGAAATGGGACACCTCCAGCTGCGGTGGTTAAGCGCCATAGCTTATTGCTGAGTAAGATGCTTTGAGTTACATCAACGAAACTGTGGCATCAAATATTTGCATTCTTTAACATTTCGCCGAAGAAAATATGTTTCTGCATTTCTCAGCGGTTTGACTGTTGTTAATACGCCGAAATTGTATCGAATTGTCGCGCGCGTCCTCTTTCTTTGGGAGTACGCTGACTCGGCCGCATACAGACGGCACCGGGTCGACCCATGGGTCGACACCGGTTTACAACGACACGGGCGAAGAGGATCTCGCTTGACGGAAAACATCACAATGAGGAAGAAACATGAAGCATAAGCATTCGATTCATCCTGCTATGTTGAAAATGTGCGCTGCAGTATCGCTCGCCCTCGTCGCTTGCGCGGCGGGTGCGGCAGAGCAGAAATTCATTCTGGAGACAGACCGTATCATCGTGAAATACAAGGACGCCGTCCCGGCCGCCAAGTCCGCCGGTTCGGCGCTGGCGCGCGTCGGCTCGGCCCTGAGCGCCGACCGCAAGTCGCGCCTGGAACGCGCCGGCCAGGAATTCGGCATGCTGGTCAGCGAGAGCCATGCGATCTCGACCGGTGCGCGCGTGTTCAAGCTCAACGGCCGCAAGCACCTCGATGAAGTGAAAAAGCTGGCCGCCGAGATGATGGCGCGCGACCCGAGCATCGAATACGCCGAGCCCGACCGCATCATGACCCACATGGCGACGGCGAACGACCCGTATTACGCCCAGCAGTGGCACTACACCGACTCGGTCGGCGGCCTGCGCCTGCCGACCGCCTGGGACCTGTCCACCGGCACCGGCGTGGTGGTGGCCGTGATCGACACCGGCTACCGCCCGCACGCCGACCTCAGCGGCCAGATCCTGCAGGGTTACGACTTCATCACCAGCGCGACCATCGGCAACGACGGCAACGGCCGCGACACCGACGCCAGCGACCCGGGCGACCGCGTGGTCGCGGGCGAGTGCTATGCCGGCTCGCCGGCCTCGAACTCGAGCTGGCACGGCACCCACGTGGCCGGCACCGTGGCCGCGCGCACCAACAACAGCCTGGGCGTGGCCGGCGTCGCGTACAACGCCAAGATCGTGCCGGCGCGCGTGCTCGGCAAGTGCGGCGGCTATACCTCGGACATCGCCGACGCCATCACCTGGACCTCGGGCGGCACCGTCTCCGGCGTGCCAACCAACGCCAACAAGGCCAAGGTGCTGAACCTGTCGCTGGGCGGCGGCGGCGCCTGCGACACCACCACGCAAAACGCCATCAACGGCGCCCGCTCGCGCGGCTCGGTGGTAGTGGTGGCGGCCGGCAACGACAACATGAACGTCAGCAACGCCAGCCCGGCGAACTGCTCGGGCGTGATCGCGGTGGCGGCGACCGGCAAGACCGGCGGCCGTGCGTCCTACTCGAACTACGGCACCCTGGTCGACGTCGCAGCCCCGGGCGGCGACGGCAGCTACAGCGTGATCTCGACCCTGAACGCGGGCACCAACGCGCCGGGCGCCGACAACTACGCCGGCTACCAGGGCACCTCGATGGCGACGCCGCACGTGGCGGGCGTCGCCGCGCTGATGTTCGCGGCCAAGTCGACCCTGACCCCGGACCAGGTCGAAAGCATGCTGAAGTCGAGCGCGCGCGCCTTCCCGGCGACCTGCTCGGGCTGCGGCACCGGCATCGTGGACGCCACCGCCGCCGTCAACGCGGCAATCGGCGGCACTACCACGCCGACCGGCCCGACCATCAGCGAGACCGAGTCGAACAACACGACCGCCACCGCCAACCTGGTCTCGACCGCCGCCACCACCGTGAACGGCGTCATGGGCAGCACCACCGACACCGACTACTTCCGCGTCGACCTGCCGGCAGGTAAAACCCTGAGCGCCGTCATGACCCCGGGCGCAAGCGCCGACTACGACCTGGTCGTGTACAACGCCTCGGGCACCCAGCTCGGCGCCAGCGAGAACCCGGCCGGTGCGGTGGACAGCGTTTCCAGCGCCAACACCGGCACCAGCGCCTCGACCCGCTATGTGCGCGTGGTCTACTACAGCGGCGGCACCGGCTCGACCAACGGCAAGTACACGCTGAAGCTGAGCTGGTAATTTCAGGACGACGCGGCGCGCTTCCCCTTGCGCCGCTGTCATCCGGGAACGCGCGGCGTGCCGCGCGTTCTTTTTTTGTGGGCTTCGCCGGTATTGCATTAACTCCACTTTCGACCGATACTGTATGCAATTACAGTAGTCGGCCTTGCGTCCGTGTGAACGCCCCCCTTCGTAAAATCATCCACTGCGATTGCGACTGTTTCTACGCATCGGTCGAGATGCGCGACGATCCGTCCCTGCGCGGGCGTCCGCTCGCGGTCGGCGGCCGTCCCGACCAGCGCGGGGTGGTGGCGACCTGCAACTACGAGGCGCGGCGCTTCGGCATCCATTCGGCCATGGCCACGGCGCAAGCCATGAAGCTGTGCCCGGGCCTGCTGGTGATCCCGCCGGCGATGGAAAAGTACCGGATTGCTTCGCGCCAGATCATGGACATCTACCGCGACTATACCGAGCTGGTGGAGCCGCTCTCGCTCGACGAAGCCTATCTCGACGTCAGCGATTCGCCGCACTGCAAGGGCAGCGCCACCCTGATCGCGCAGGAAATCCGCCAGCGGATTTTCGACACCGTCGGTATCACCGCCTCGGCCGGCGTGGCGCCGAACAAGTTCGTGGCCAAGATCGCGAGCGACTGGAACAAGCCGGACGGGCTGTTCCTGGTGCGCCCCGACGAGGTGGATGCATTCGTCGCGGCATTGCCGGTGAAGAAGCTGTATGGCGTCGGTAAGGTGACGGCGGAAAAGATGCACCGTCTCGGCCTGCAGACCTGCGGCGACATGCGCGAATGGAGCATCGAGCGCTTGACGGAACACTTCGGCAGCTTCGGCTACCGCCTGCACAAGCTGTGCCGCGGCATCGACGAACGCGAAGTGAATACCTCGCGCGAACGCAAGTCGATCAGCACCGAGGAGACCTATACGCCGGACGTGCCGGACCTGGACGCCTGCCTGCGCCTGCTGCCGGATTTATATGAGCACCTGCTTGGACGCATCAAGCGCAACGGCGCCGAAAAGTTCATCAACAAGCTGTTCGTGAAGATCAAGTTTTCGGACTTCCAGCAGACGACGGTCGAGTGTGTTGGCTATGCGCCACATATCCCGACCTTTGCACGCCTGATGGAGACCGGCTGGGCCAGGGCCAGCCGCCCGGTGCGCCTGCTCGGTGTCGGCGTGCGCTTGAGCGATACCGAAATCGTCGAGCAATTGCGCCTGTTCGAGGATGCGCTGCCGGCAGCGATCGTCGAGGCCGTTAGCGACCCGACAACAGAATAATTTTTTCATTCTCGCAGGCATCAACGTCGGCGTAGAATGTCGTTCCCCACAAAATTGATACAACGGATAACACGCGTATGTGGTTCAAGAATCTCCAGATTTATCGCCTGCCCGCTCCCTGGGCATTCACCCCGGAACAGATGGAAGAAGCACTGCAGTCGCAGGCTTTCACGCCCGCCAGCAGCAACGAGCTGCTGCGCCAGGGCTGGGATTCGCCACGCGGCAACGGCAAGCTGGTCCACGTCGTCAACAAGCAGATGCTGATGATGCTGGGTAACGAGAAGAAGCTGCTGCCGAGCTCGGTCATCAACCAGGTCGCCAAGGCCAAGGCCGCCGAGCTGGAAGAACAGCAGGGCTTCCCGCCGGGCAAGAAGGCGATGAAGGACCTGAAGGAACGCGTGGCCGATGAACTGCTGCCGCGCGCCTTCTCGATCCGCAGCAACGTCTGGGTCTGGATCGACCCGGTCAACGGCTGGCTGGTGGTCGACGCCGCCAGCCCGTCGAAGGCGGACGACGTCATCAAGCTGCTGCTGAAAGCAGTCGACCGCATGCCGCTGGAATCGTTGCGCGTGCAGAAATCGCCGGTCGCCGTGATGACCGGCTGGCTGGAAGCCGATGAAGCGCCGTACGGCTTCACCATCGACCAGGACACCGAACTGCGCGCCACCGGCGAAAGCCGCGCCGCCGTGCGCTACGTGAAGCACACCCTGGAACCGGACGACATCCGCCGCCACATCGCCGCCGGCAAGCAATGCACCCGCCTGGCCATGACCTGGAACGACCGCATCAGCTTCGTGCTGACCGAGTCGCTGGCGATCAAGGGGATCAAGCCGCTGGATGTGATCAAGGAAGGGGAAGCGGTTACTTATAGCGATGATGAGCGGTTTGATAACGACATCGTGTTGATGACGGGGGAGCTGGCCAAGCTGCTGGCGGATGTGGTCGAGGCGCTGGGCGGCGAAGCCAAAGCCTGATTAATTAGTGAGCAGTAGAACGTCGTACGCGCCACTGGCGCCTACGACTTCCGGCGAAGGCCGTAACCCAATTTTTGCATGCGTTTCGATAGCGCACGCAGATCTTGGGCACCGGCCTCCGCCGGTGCGACGGCTCATCCGCTAACACTTACTTCGCCATCTCCTCACTCGTCGACGGCTCCGTACCCGTCGCATCCCCCGCCTCGCGCTTCCCGCTCGAATACGTCGCCCCTTCGCGCTTTTGCCCCGGCGCCGGCTTGCCCGCCAGCGGCGGCAGCGCCTTCGCCTTTTCCAGGTCGATCCCCGCCACCTCCGCCACGCGCCGCCCGTAGTCTTCGTCGCAGTGCCACAGATGCCACACCATGCGCAGCTGGATCGGTTCCGGGCATTTCTTCAGGTCGCCCCCGACGTTGTTCACCAGGTCGTCGCGCTCCCAGTCCTCGAATGTACGATAGCGCGCCCCCGCCTGCGCGTAGTCGTCAGCGGTGCGCGTGGTCTGGTAGCGCCCCAGGTGCCCCTCGACCCACTGGTGGTATTCCTTCTCCGGCTTCGGCGCTTCCTGGTAGCCGCCCACCAGGCTCGGTTCGTAGTTGATGTGCTTGTCCTCGCCGCGGCCGTCGACATAAAAGGTCATCTGGCCGTCGCGCTGGTTGGTGCGCGCCGCGGCACCGGCTTGCGGCTGGTTGATCGGCAGCTGCAGGTAGTTCGGCCCGACGCGGTAGCGCTGGGTGTCGGAATAGGACAGGGTGCGGCCCTGCAGCATCTTGTCGTCCGAGAAGTCGATGCCGTCCACCAGCACGCCGGTGCCGAAGGCCGACTGCTCGGTCTCGGCGAACACATTGTCCGGATTCTTGTTCAGGACCAGGCGCCCCACCGGCAGCAGCGGGAACTGGTCTTCCGGCCAGCGCTTGGTGTCGTCGAGCGGGTCGAAGTCGAGTTCGGGATGTTCGCCGTCGGACATGATCTGCACGCAGAATTCCCATTCCGGATAATCGCCGCGCTCGATCGCATCGTAGAGGTCGCGCGTGGCGTGGCTGGTGTCCTGGGCCTGGATCTCGGCCGCCTGTTGCGACGTCAGGTTGCGTACGCCCTGCTTCGGTTCGAAGTGAAACTTCACCAGGTGGGCCACGCCTTGGTCATTGACCAGCTTGTAGGTGTTCACGCCCGAGCCTTCCATTTCACGATAAGTCGCAGGAATGCCCCATGGGCTCTTGACCCAGGTGACCATGTGCAGCGCTTCCGGATGGCTGCAGATGAAATCGTAGAAGCGCCACGGCTCCTGCTGGTTGGTGACCGGGTCCGGCTTGAAGGCATGGATCATGTCGGGGAACTTGATCGCGTCGCGGATGAAGAAGACCTTCAGGTTATTGCCCACCAAGTCCCAGTTGCCGTCGACGGTCTTGAACTTGATCGCGAAGCCGCGCGGGTCGCGCGCCGTTTCCGGGGACTCCTTGGCGCCGATCACGGTCGAGAAGCGCACGAACACCGGGGTCTGCACGCCGACCTCGTTCAGCACGCGCGCCCGCGTGTACTTGCTGGCCGGCTCGCCGCCGATGGTGCCGTAGGCCTCGAACACGCCGTGGGCGCCGGTGCCGCGCGCATGCACCACGCGCTCGGGGATGCGCTCGCGGTCGAAGTGCGTGATCTTCTCGATGAACTGGTAATTCTCGAGCGTGGCCGGACCACGTTCGCCCACCGAGCGCAGGGACTGGTTGTCGCTGACGGGGTGGCCCTGGCGGGTGGTCAGGATGGGACGCTGCTCGCTCATGCTTCTCTCCTTGTTACGGGTACACGGGAGAAGCGAGTATAGGAAGAGGCCGCGTCGGGCAGCGCGCGGCTGCCCTGCGGAAAAAGCTGTTTATTAGAGCTGCTGGAATACGCCGGCGGCGCGGTTCTTGGTGACGTTATCCCACGGGAAAACCTGGCCATTCATGGCGACGTAGACGCCGGCGGGCAGGGTCTGCGCCACGCCGCAGGCGAAGCCGAGATTGAACAGCGCGTCCGAGTTGGCGATCTCGTAGGGGATCATGGCGCCGGTCAGGACGATGGTCTGGCCGAGGTTCGCGGCGCCCAGCACGGCGGCCGTTTCGCGCATGGTGTCGGTGCCGTGGATGATGACGATCGCCTGTTCGCTCGCCGCCTGGCAGGAAGCCAGTACGCGCTGGCGGTCGGGGTCCTGCATGTCGAGCGAATCGAGCAGCGGCAGCACTTCCAGCGCGCACGGCACGGTCATGCGCGAGCGCGCGATCACGGCCGGCAGGTGGCTGTCGGCAAAGCCGAGCACGCCGTTCAGTTCATTGTAGTGTTTGTCGAAAGTGCCGCCGGTGGCGATGATTCGCAGAGTCATGTTGGTTTATCCACGTGCAGAAAAAAGGTTGGTAATGATAGCCGCAAACGGTAGTGTATCCATATGTGACTGCGCTAGAATCGTCCGGATCGGTTGAGTAAACTCTGTCGTCTTTTTCCTCTTCTCTACTTCCTCCCATGAAAGCCGTCGCACCGGGCACCGTCATTTTCCACCGCCATCGAGGCTATGGCGTGATCACCCACGTCAACCTCTTGACCGGGTGGATTTCGGCGCGCTTCGGCAACGAAGCACGCACCCTCGACCTCAACCTGTCGAGCGACGAAGTGCAGCACGCCGACGGCGAACCGATCCTGTTCCGCCGCGCCCCGCCGGACCGCATGCCGCACGCGCGCCTGATGGACGTGGTGCGCGAGCTGCACAAGGCCGGCTACCAGAAGCTGTACCTGTATTCCTGGCCCAAGCCATCCGGCCTGCACTGGCGCTGGCACCTGTTCACCGGCCCGCGCAACTGGATGCAGCGCACCTGGCGCGAAGGCTGGTATGGCTCGGGGGCGGAGTACAACAACAACCCGGTGATGGGCTGGGGCGATTCGCCGGGCGCCACCACCGAAGAGCTGATCCATGCGCTGGCGAAGTTCGATCCGCAGGGGCTGGCGCAGGCGCTGGGGCGCGACGAGGATCACACGGCGTGGTTCGAGCAGGCATGCGAGCTGCTGCTGCCGGGGTACATGTACAGCCTGAACATGGAACGGCCCGCAGGCGGCGCGCTGGTCGAGGCGCCGCCGGTGCCCATCGTGCCGGTGCGGGCGGGCTTGCAGCCTTATGCGGGGCCGGACATCGGCTGGCCGCCGGGGTGGGCGGGGTTGTGGAGTGGCAGGCATGTGATGCCGGCGAGGAAGGTCAATCTCATTACGGGGGAGCCGGAGTTGCGCTGAGCTTGGTGGCTCGCTGCGCTCGGGTCTGGTCTCATTGTGCTTTGGAATTGGGTTCCGGCCTTCGCCGGAAGTCGTAGGCCCCAGTGGGGCGTACGACGACTCTACCGCTAGTTGCTAGCTCGAAGACCGTCGCTCCGGCGCAGGCCGGAGCCCAATTTCCCCACCGAAGTCGCAGCACCTACCGCTTCCCCAACGTTTCCGGATTCAAAATGTTATCCGGCTGCCCACCAGCAAACCGCACCACATTCTCGAACGCCGTCTGGAAATAAATCTCGTAACTATCCTGCTCCACATACCCCAAATGCGGCGTCGCCAGCACCGTCGGAATCCGCAGCAGCGGCGCATCCGCCCGCAACGGTTCACTGGTGAACACATCCAGCGCCGCATATCCCGGCCTCCCTGAACGCAGCGCCTGCTCCAGCGCGCCTTCTTCCACCAGCTCCGCCCGGCTGGTATTCACGAACAGCGCATCCGGCTTCATGCGCGCGAAATCATCGGCCTTTACGATGCCGCGCGTCTCTTCCGCCAGCCGCAGGTGCAAGGTCAGCACATCGGCCTGCGCGAACAAGGTCTCGCGCGACGCCGCCGCTTCCAGGCCGTCCGCCAGCGCCCGTTGCCGGCTGCCTTCGCTCCCCCACACCAGCACCCGCATGCCGAAGGCGCGCGCATAGCCTGCAACCAGTTGCCCGATCTTGCCGTAGCCCCAGATCGCCAAGGTGCGTCCGCGCAGCGAGCGTCCGAGGCCGTTGAGCACCGGGTTCACCGAAGCGGTCTGCCACAGCCCATCCTTCAGGTTGTTCGCATACGGCACGATCTTGCGGCTGGCCGCCATGATCAGCGCCCAGGTCAGCTCCGACGGCGCCACCGGCGAGCCGATGCCCTCGGCGATCGCAATGCCGTGTTCGGTCGCGGCCGCCACGTCGATGTGGCCGCTGACCTTGCCGGTCTGCGAGATCAGCTTCAGGTTCGGCAGCCGGGCGAGCAGGGCGGCGGGGAAGGCGGTGCGTTCACGGATCAGCACCAGGGCGTCGTAGGGCGCCAGCCGGATCGCCAGCTGTCCCAGTCCGCGGGTCGGATGGTTGAAGACCTTGACCTCGTGCCCATCGAGCAGGCGGAAGCAGGACAGGCCCCGGACGGCGTCCTGATAATCGTCGAGAACAGCTATTTTCATATGAGTTGCTTCAAGTTAAGGGACTGTGCGTAGCGAAATAACAGCTTCTAAAAAGATCATAAATAGCCTACTACATTAGTCGGACATTTTTGACTACTTTTTTGTAGTAGCTGAGCTAAATCCGCGTTTTTGGGGTGTACAATCGGCCAATTCCTGAGGGGTCTGGCGCATCATTCGCCGACTTGTTCAGCACCGTTCCGGTCTCCTTTCGAGACCGTCGACACGATCGCCCGTAGTTGTAACACCTCGCCGCGCTCCGCTGGAGCGATCAGCCATTTTACTCAGGGCACGGCCAGACGGACGATCCTGCCGTGACAGTATTCTTAATTGGCATTGGAGGTATGTATGAACCAGCCCGTCATGGGCGGCGTCGCCGCACTGAACGTTCCAGCTCACGTCAAACACCAGAAGCTCATCAATTGGGTCGCGGAAATCGCTGCCCTGACGAAGCCTGACAGCATCTACTGGTGCGACGGTTCCGAGGAAGAGTACGATCGCCTGTGCGCGCAGATGGTCGAAGCCGGCACCATGAAGAAACTGAACCCGGCCAAGCGCCCGAATTCCTACCTGGCATGGTCGGATCCGTCGGACGTGGCACGTGTCGAAGACCGCACCTTCATCTGTTCGAGCACGAAAGAGCAGGCCGGCCCGACCAACAACTGGATGGACCCGGCCGAGATGCGCCGCACCCTGCATGGCCTGTTCGACGGCTGCATGGCCGGCCGCACCCTGTACGTGGTGCCGTTCTCGATGGGCCCGCTGGGTTCGCCGATCGCCCACATCGGCGTCGAACTGTCCGACTCGCCCTATGTCGCCGTCAACATGCGCATCATGACGCGCATGGGCAAGGCCGTGTTCGACGTGCTCGGCACGGACGGCGACTTCGTGCCCTGCGTGCACACCGTCGGCATGCCGCTGGCTGCCGGCCAGAAGGACGTGCCGTGGCCGTGCAACGCCACCAAGTACATCGTCCACTATCCGGAAACCCGCGAGATCTGGTCCTTCGGCTCGGGTTATGGCGGCAACGCGCTGCTTGGCAAGAAATGCTTCGCGCTGCGCATCGCCTCGAACATGGGCTACCAGGAAGCGCAGCAGGGCGGCACCGGCTGGCTGGCCGAACACATGCTGATCCTGGGCGTCGAATCGCCCAAGGGCGACAAGAAATACGTGGCGGCCGCCTTCCCCTCGGCCTGCGGCAAGACCAACTTCGCGATGCTGATCCCGCCGAAGGCCTTCGACGGCTGGAAGGTCACGACCATCGGCGACGACATCGCCTGGATCAAGCCGGGCGCGGACGGCAAGCTGTACGCCATCAACCCGGAAGCCGGCTACTTCGGCGTGGCCCCGGGCACCAACGACAAGACCAACCCGAATTGCATGGCCTCGCTGCGCGAGAACGTCATCTTCACCAACGTGGCGCTGACCGACGACGGCGACGTCTGGTGGGAAGGCATGACCAAGCAGGCGCCCGATCACCTGATCGACTGGCAGGGCAAGGACTGGACCCCGGCGTCTAGCACCAAGGCCGCCCACCCGAACGCGCGCTTCACCGTCGCCGCGACCCAGAACCCGGTCATCGACGCCGCCTGGGACGACCCGGCCGGCGTGCCGATCTCGGCCTTCATCTTCGGCGGTCGCCGCTCGACCACCGTGCCGCTGGTGACCGAAGCGAACAACTGGGTCGAAGGCGTCTACATGGCCGCGACCATGGGTTCGGAAACCACCGCCGCCGCCGCCGGCCAGATGGGCGTGGTGCGCCGCGACCCGTTCGCGATGCTGCCCTTCATCGGCTACAACATGAGCGACTACTTCCAGCACTGGCTGGACCTCGGCAAGAAAGTCGAAGCCAAGGGCACGCTGCCGAAGATCTTCTGCGTCAACTGGTTCCGCACCGGCGAAGACGGCGGCTTCGTGTGGCCGGGCTATGGCGACAATATGCGCGTGCTGAAGTGGGTGCTGGACCGCGCCGACGGCAGCGCCCCGGCCGGCCAGCAGCACATGTTCGGCACCTCGCCGAACTACGGCGACCTGAACTGGGAGGGCGCGGAGTTCAGCGAAGTGCAGTTCACCCAGATCACCTCGATCGACAAGGACGCCTGGGTCGAGGAACTGAAGCTGCACACCGAACTGTTCGAGAAGCTCGCTTATCGCCTGCCGCAGGAACTGGTCGATACCAAGCAGCAGCTGGAGGGGCGCCTGGGCGCGTAAGGGTTATGGAGTAGGGGGAGTGGTAGAGGCGACATAGACCGCCAGCCAATGAAAAAGGGACAGGCAAGCAGCCTGTCCCTTTTTTGTTGCCGCCTTTAATACCCGATCCCGCGTGCCATGGCCGCTGCGAAAATCGGGATCAGCGCGAACACGTGAATTTCGGCCAGCAGGATGCGGCGCAGCATGCTGATCTCTTCCAGCGGCGGTACGAAACTCGCATCGAGCTTGAGCCGCTTCTGCCAGGCCGCGATGCGCATCGTCGGCCGGATCGACAGGATGCCGACCACGCCGAAGGCGGCGATCTTGGCCCAGAACATCGGATTGTCCATGTAGAACTCGGCTCCCTTGGCGCCGCGCCAGACCCGGGCGAAGCCGGCGAACAGGATGGCGATCGCCAGCAGGCCGTAGGCGGCGTCGAAGCGTCCCAGCAGCCGCACCGTGTGCGGCGACATCGCCGCCGGACGCATCAGGGCCAGCTCCGCGGCCAGCACGGCCGCGATGCCGAATACGATCAGGTGGTGAACGCTGGCGAGGAAGAAATCGATCATGTCCGGGGAGCGGATGAGCAGGGGCTTCCAATGTCGCGCGGGCTTGACGCCTTGTCAAGATGGAGATGAAGAGCGAGGCGGAGCGGGAGCGCAGCAGATAGACGCGCACAAAAGAACAGGGGCAGTGCCTGGTGGCGCTGCCCCTGTTTCATTTAATGCCACCAGCCCGAAGACCGTCGCTCCGGCGAAGGCCGGAGCCCAATTCCTTTGCCCTGTGACTGCTTCGACAGCTACAGGTTTGCAAGCAAAATTGGGTACCGGCCTTCGCCGGTAGTCGTAGGCCCCAGTGGGGCGTACGACGGTCTTTGGGCTAACAAGTGAATCAGGCGAAGCCTGTATTTAACCTTTCAACAACGGCTTCAGATACTTGCCCGTCACACTGGCCTTGTTCTTCGCCACCTCTTCCGGCGTCCCGCTCGCAACGATCGTCCCGCCGCCAGCGCCGCCTTCCGGCCCCAGGTCGACGATCCAGTCCGCCGTCTTGATCACGTCGAGATTGTGCTCGATGATCGCCAGCGTATTGCCCTGGTCGCGCAGGCGGTGGATCACCTTCAGCAGCAGGTCGATGTCGGCGAAGTGCAGGCCGGTGGTCGGTTCGTCCAGGATGTACAGGGTGCGGCCCGTGTCGCGCTTGGACAGTTCCAGCGACAGCTTGACGCGCTGCGCCTCGCCGCCGGACAGGGTGGTCGCACTCTGCCCGAGCTTGATGTAGCCGAGGCCGACATCCAGCAGGGTCTGGAGTTTACGTGCGATGACCGGCACCGGCTTGAAGAACTCGTGCGCATCCTCGACCGTCATCTCCAGCACTTCGGTGATGTTCTTGCCCTTGTACTGCACCTCGAGCGTCTCGCGGTTGTAGCGCTTGCCGTGGCAGACGTCGCAAGGCACGTACACGTCCGGCAGGAAGTGCATCTCGACCTTGATCACGCCGTCGCCCTGGCAGGCTTCGCAGCGGCCGCCCTTCACGTTGAACGAGAAGCGGCCCGCCGAGTAGCCGCGTTCCTTGGCGGTCGGCACGGTGGCGAACAGGTCGCGGATCGGCGTGAACAGGCCGGTGTAGGTCGCCGGGTTCGAACGCGGGGTGCGGCCGATCGGCGCCTGGTCGACCGAGATCACCTTGTCGAAGTGCTCGAGGCCGTGGATGGACTCGTGTTCGGCCGGCTCGGTCTGCGAACCATACAGGTGGCGCGACAGGGCCGGGTACAGGGTGTCGTTGATCAGGGTCGATTTACCGGAACCCGAGACCCCGGTGACGCAGGTCATCAGGCCCACGGGCAGGGTGAGCGACACGTTCTTCAGGTTGTTGCCCTTGGCGCCAGTGATCACCAGCTGGCGCGCCGGGTCCATCTTGGTACGCTTCTTCGGCACGTGGATCTTGCGGCGGCCGTCCAGGTACTGGGCGGTCAGCGAATGCTCGCTCTGCATGATCTCCGGCAGCGAGCCGGCCGCGATCACCGCGCCGCCGTGCACGCCGGCGCCCGGGCCCATGTCGACGATGTAGTCGGCGGTGCGGATCGCATCCTCGTCGTGCTCGACCACCAGCACCGAGTTGCCGATGTCGCGCAAATGTTTGAGCGTCGCGATCAGGCGGTCGTTGTCGCGCTGGTGCAGGCCGATCGACGGTTCATCGAGCACGTACATCACGCCGGTCAGGCCGGAACCGATCTGCGAGGCCAGGCGGATGCGCTGCGCCTCGCCGCCCGACAGGGTGTCGGCGCTGCGGTCGAGCGACAGGTAATCGAGGCCGACGTTGTTCAGGAACTTCAGGCGCGCCGTGATTTCCTTGATGACGCGCTCGGCGATATCCTTCTTGGCGCCGGTCAGTTCCAGCTTCTCGAAGAAGTCCAGGGTGTCGCGCAGCGGCTTGTCCGAGACCTCGTAAATGGCGCGTTGCTGCGCTCCTTGTCCGATCTTGACGAAGCGCGCTTCGGTGCGCAGGCGCGCGCCGTCGCAGGCCGGGCATTTCTTCTCGTTGATGAACTTCGCCAGCTCTTCCTTGACCGCCATCGAATCGGTCTCGCGGTAGCGGCGCTGCAGGTTGTTCACCACGCCCTCGAAGGTGTGCTCGCGGATCACGGTGCGGCCGCGTTCGTTCACGTAGCTGAACGGGATCGAGGTCTTGCCGGAGCCGTGCAGCACCGCATCCTGGGCCGACTTCGGCAGGCTGTCGAATGGCTTGTCGAGGTCGAACTCGTAGTAGGCCGCCAGGTTCTGCAGCATCTGGTAGTAGAACTGGTTGCGGCGGTCCCAACCCTTCACGGCGCCGGAGGCCAGGGACAGGTGCGGGAAGGCGACGATGCGCTTCGGATCGAAGAACTCGATGTGGCCCAGGCCATCGCATTCCTGGCAGGCGCCCATCGGGTTGTTGAAGGAGAACAGGCGCGGCTCGAGCTCCTGCAGCGAATAGCCGCAGACGTTGCAGGCGAACTTGTTCGAGAAGACGGTTTCCTTCTCGGTATCCATCTCGTAGGCCACGGCGCGGCCGTCGGCCAGGCGCAGCGCGGTTTCGAAGCTTTCGGCCAGGCGCTGCTTGATCTCGGCATTCACCTTGACGCGGTCGATGACGACGTCGATGGTGTGCTTCTCGGTCTTCTTGAGCTTGGGCAGCTCGTCGATTTCATAGATCTTGGCCGCATTGACGCCGCTGGCGATGCGGAAGCGCACGAAGCCCTGGGCCTGCATGGCCTGGAACAGGTCGCCGTGCTCGCCCTTGCGGTTGGCCACGACCGGCGCCAGGATCATCAGCTTGGTGCCTTCCGGCATGGCGAGGACGGCATCGACCATCTGCGACACGGTCTGCGCGGCCAGCGGCTCGTGCGGGTGGTCCGGGCAATACGGGGTGCCGACGCGCGCATACAGCAGGCGCAGGTAGTCGTGAATCTCGGTGACGGTGCCCACGGTCGAGCGCGGGTTGTGCGAGGTCGCCTTCTGCTCGATCGAGATCGCCGGCGACAGGCCTTCGATCAGGTCGACGTCCGGCTTTTCCATCAGCTGCAGGAACTGGCGCGCGTAGGCCGACAGCGACTCGACGTAGCGGCGCTGGCCTTCGGCGTACAGGGTATCGAAAGCGAGCGAGGACTTGCCCGAACCCGAAAGGCCCGTGATGACGATCAGCTTGTTGCGCGGAAGGTCGAGGTTGATGTTTTTCAGGTTGTGCGTGCGTGCGCCGCGGATCCGAATTTCTTCCATTAAGTTTTTGATGGCTTTCTGTAAGTTTGCGGGGCCGGCGCACGGGGTACAGCTTGGTGTGAGCGGGCCTGTCGGGGAGAACCAGGTAGTGTAGCGCGTTTTCCGAAAGGCTGTACATGCATCCAGCAGTTTTGTGCCGCTGGAATACGTTTCGATGCCAGTCTGGCATAGGAAATCCAACCTTCGGAAACCAGGTTCGTCGTATGTGGGCCGTATCGCGGCCTCTTCAATGACAAAGCGGCCAGAAGACGAAAATTTTTGTGGGACGCCGGGTCAAAGCCTGATCATCACTTGTCAATCCGCCTCAATCGTGTGCCCCGGCATGACGTAAAAAATCTCTTTTTTTGTCTGCTCATCGGCCCCATAATACTTGGCTGCAGCACCACGTTCCCTGACGCTTGGAAATCACGCAGAGTCAGGGCTCTACAAAACTCATTGGAGCAAGAAACATGGCATCCGTTAACAAAGTCATCATCGTCGGCAACCTCGGCCGTGACCCGGAAATCCGCTACATGCCGAGCGGCGACGCCATCGCGAACATCGCGGTCGCCACCTCGTACAAGTCGAAAGACCGCCAGACCGGCGAGCAGAAGGAGCTGACCGAATGGCACCGCATTTCCTTCTTCGGCCGCCTGGCTGAAATCGTCGGCCAGTACCTCAAGAAGGGCTCCTCGGTCTACGTCGAAGGCCGCCTGCAGACCCGCAAGTACACCGACAAGGACGGCATCGAGCGCTACGCGACCGACATCATCGCGGAAAACATGCAGATGCTGGGCGGCCGCCAGGGCATGGGCGGCGGCGACAGCATGGGTGGCGGCATGGACGACGGCGGCTACGAGCCGCAACAGCGCCCGGCCCCGCGCCAGGCCCCGCCGGCGCCGGCAGCACGTCCGCAGCCGCAGCGTCCTGCGCCGAATTTCTCGGACATGGATGACGATATTCCGTTCTGATTGCAATTTGCCTCATGACTAAAACCCTCTTCCATGAAGAGGGTTTTTTTATCTGTTGTATCAATAATTAATTACCGTTCGGTAAGCTCACTAGCAATCTTTCGTCCATCTGACCCAAATATTACCGATCTATCATTTTTTGAAATTTCGTGCGTACTTTCTTCTTATAATCTTACCGATCATGCAGATTCGGGGGCGAAGATGAAAAGGCCGACCAAGCCTGAAGACTGGAACGAAAAGTCCGTACGTTCCATGGATGAGTTGGGCAAGCTGGTGCGCGAAGTACGCAAGGGTCAAGGGATGACACAGGAAGATGTCAGCGGCCTTGCGGGACTCGGCAATCGTTTCATCATCGACCTTGAGCGTGGCAAGGAAACCATCCAGATGCAAAAGGCCATCGACGTGCTTGGCCTGCTGGGCCTTGAACTCATCGTGCGCAAGACGTGATCATGGCAAAGTCCTTGCCATCGGCCCTGTCGGTATTTGGTCCGGATGAACTGATGGGGACACTCTATCCATCCGAGCCCCTGAGCTTCCGCTACAGTCGGGGCTGGCTGGAAAAACGTGACGCGCAACCATTACACCCGGCCTTGCCGCTGAGTGCGGAACTCTTCGATTCTCCTTTCGTCACGGCGTTTTTCGAAAACCTGCTTCCGGAGGGCGACCAGCGCACGCTCATCAGCATGCGCGAGCAGGTATCGACGGTCTTCGGCCTGCTGTCGCGCGTCGGAGGAGAAAGTGCCGGCTCGGTCGTCTTGCTGCCTGAAGGAGAGGAACCGGAAAGTCCCGTCTATCAGCCGCTGACCTGGGAGCAGGTCGACGCCCTGATGCATCGTGACGCCAATCCGGCCGAACGCGAGGCCATCGAAGAAGCCGCCAAGGATTTGCCGACGCCCCGGATGTCGATCTCGGGCGCGCAGCACAAGCTGCTGCTGTATATCGACGCAGATGGCACTCCCCAGCGGCCGATGGGCAGTTCTCCCTCCACGCATATCCTCAAGCCCGATATCGTCAGGTCCGACATCAACATCTTCGCATCGGCGGTCAACGAAACCATCATGATGCTTGCGGCAAGCAAGTGCGGCCTGCCTACGGCCGCGGTGGCCTACCAGCCCGTGACGCGCGCTTGCCTGGTCGAGCGCTACGACCGCCGGCGCATGGAAGACGGCACGGTGCGCCGCATATGGCAGGCCGATTTCTGCCAGCTGCTCGGCAAGGCGTCGGACGTCAAATACGAGCACGACGGCGGCCCCGGATTCGCGGAATGCTTCGCGCTACTGCAACGGTCCGCCCAGCCAGGCGTCGATCAGCGTCAGTTACTGCGCTGGCTGTTCTTCAACCTCTACACGGGGAACAACGATTCGCACGCGAAGAACCTGTCCATGATCGCCGTCGGGCGCGGCATGCGGCTGGCGCCCTTCTATGACCTGATGTGTACCCGCGCCTATGCCGGTCTAGGCGCGCATTTCGCCTTCTCGATTGCCGGAGAATCCGATCCCGGGAAGCTCACGCGGGAGCACGTCGTGGAGCTGGCGGGACAGTTGGGCATCGGTGCGAAATATCTCGACAAGGTGGCCGACAGCATGGCCGATGCCGTCGATGCCGCGGTGCCGGCCGCGGCAACTGAAGTCATGACCAGGCTGGGGGCGAGCGAGCGCGTCCTCGCACAAAGGATCGTCGACAAGGTGGCCTCCATCACGCGCAGGATGCGACAGCGCATCGTCACATAAGCTTGCGGCGAGCTTGCGTGCGAGGCGTTTGCCGACGAGCGTTTACACTTTACAGCCGAGCAGTTCCCGCCCAACGTACCCACCAGATCGAAAGGACACCCATGCCCCGCATCCAGACCTCCGGCGCCAACGCCACCGAGCTGTATTACTACGAACAAGGCAAGGGCCAGCCCGTCGTGCTGATCCACGGCTGGCCGCTCAGCCACCGCATGTGGGAATCGCAGATCACCGCCCTGTCCGAAGCCGGCTACCGCGTGATCGCCTACGACCGCCGCGGCTTCGGCCAGTCCGGCCGTCCGACGGCTGGCTACGACTACGACACCTTCGCCATCGACCTGAACGAGATCATCACCCAGCTCGACCTGCGCGACGTGGCCCTGGCCGGCTTCTCGATGGGCGGCGGCGAAGTGGCGCGCTACATCGGCCGATTCGGCACCTCGCGCCTGTCCAAAGCCATGCTGCTGGGCGCGGTGCCGCCCTTCCTGCTCAAGACCGACGACAATCCGGAAGGCGTCGACAAGTCGGTGTTCGACGGCATGCTCGACGGCGTGCGCCAGGACCGCGTCGCCTTCCTGGGCGACTTCTTCCCCGGCTTCTACAACCTGGACCCGGACGGCAAGGATGGCCGCGAGCTGCTCGCCTTCAGCAAGTGGCTGGCCTGGGAAGCCTCGCCGCTGGCGACCCAGCAGTGCATCGTCGCCTTCGGCGCCACCGACTTCCGCGCCGACCTGGCGAAGTTCGACATCCCGACCCTGGTCGCGCATGGCGACAAGGACCAGATCGTGCCGCTCGAAGTGTCCGGCCAGCGCTCGCACGCGCTGATCGCCGGCAGCCGGCTGGAGGTCGTCAAGGGCGCGCCGCACGGCTTCGCGGCCACCCATGCGCAGGAACTCAATGCGCTGATGCTGGACTTCCTGAAAAGCTGATCACGGCCGCGTCTCGGGGACGTTGTCGTCCGGCTCCTCGGGAATGATGTAGACCTTGCCCGCCGTCGCCCCCGCGTCGTGCTTGCGCGCCCGCAGGTCGCGGTAGACGGCGGCGCGCATGATCGTCATCGCCACCACCGGGGCGGTGAGCAGCAGGAACAGAGAAATGATCAATTCGTGGATCACCAGGCGCGACTGCTCCACCGTGAAGTAGAGCATCGACGCCAGCAGCAGGCAGCCGGCGCCCAGCGTGATGGTGATGGCCGGCCCGTGCATGCGCTGGTAGAAGGTCGGCAGCCGCAGCAGCCCCAGTGCGCCGGTCAGGATGATGCTGGCGCCCAGCACCAGCAGCAGCGCCACCGGCAATGCGGCCCAGGCGGGAATGGTGTCGACGCCCTTCATTCGATGATCTCCCCGCGCATCAGGAACTTCGCCATCGCAATGGTCGACACGAAGCCGACCAGGGCGACCAGGATCGCCGCCTCGAAATAAACTTGCGTGCCGAAGCGGATGCCCAGCACCAGCGCCAGCAGCATCCCGCACATCCACAAGGTATCCAGGGCCAGCACGCGGTCGTGCGCCGAGGGGCCGCGCAGCAGGCGCACGGCGCAGAAGGCCATCGCCACCAGCACGCATACCAGGGCGTAGCCGATCGACAGTTCAAGCAGGGTTTGCATGGTCATTCTCCGGTGACTCCGATTCGAATATCTCGATCAGCGGCCGCTCGTAGCGGTCCTTGATGGTGTCGATCCACCACTGCTGGTCGTGCAGGTCGAACACGTGCAGCGACAGCTCGTGCGTCTCCGGCAGGACCTCGACCCACACCGTCCCCGGCGTCATGTTGATCAGGCAGGACAGCATGGCCAGCCCGTAGGGGTCGCGCAGGGTCAGGGGCACGCGCATGAATTCGGCGCGCACGGTCTGGTAGTCGCGGAACAGGATGATGCGGCACACGTTGAAGCAGGAGCGCACCACCTCCCTCGATGCCATCCCGATCAGGCGCAGGAACACCAGGGGCTTGCGCAGGCGCGGATAGCCGAGCGGCTGCAGGCGGCGCGTCAGCAGGGGGATGGCGACGCCGAGCAGCGCGCCGAACAGCAGGTTGGCCGGATCGATCGCCTGGTTCAGCAGCAGCCACAGGGCGCCGAGCAGCAGCGACACGAAGGGATAGGGCAGCCAGGGCGTCATGGCGCCACCTCCTGCGCTGCCGGCCCAGGCACCGGCGCCGTGCCCAGCACCGCATCGATGTAGAGCCGCGGATTGTGGATGTCCGCGCCGGCGCGCGCGAGATACGAGAACACCGGCTGCGCCTGGATCGTCAGCACCACCGACGCCGCCAGCAGCGCCGCCACCGGCATCACCTCGGCCGTGTGCAGGCGCGGCGGACCGACGGTCTCGGTGGCCCAGAAGGTGCGTACCCCGAAGCGCATCAGCGACACGATGGCGACCAGGCCGGACAGGATGACCAGGGCCATCAGCGACCAGCCGGTCGCTCCGATGGCGCCGCCATCCGCGTGCGGCTGCAGCAGCGCGTGGAACATGCCGAACTTGGCGACGAAACCGGACAGCGGCGGCAGGCCGGCGATCGTCAGCGAGCAGGCCGCGAAGGCGAGCGACAGGAAGGCCATCGCGGCCGGCACCCCCTTGCCCTTCGGTTCGGCCGGCATGTCCTCGACCGCATACGCTTCCATGGTCAGCGCCAGCATCGCGGCGCCCGGCGTGCGGATGCGGTCGACCAGTTCGATCAGCAGCACGAAGGCGGCGATCGCGATCGTCGACGCCAGGTAGTAGTAGAGGCCCGCCGTGACCAGGAGCGGCTCGCCGTAGCCGATCACCGCCAGCAGCGTGCCCGAGGAGACGATGGCCGCATAGCCGGCCATGCGTCCGGCGGTGTCGGTGGCCAGCATGCCGGCCGCGCCGAACACGATGGTTGCCATGCCGCCCCACAGCAGGGCGTCGTAGCCGAAGTGGGCGGCCGGGCCGGCCTCCATCCCGAACACCAGCAGCCAGATACGCAGGATGACGTAGGCGCCGACCTTGGTCATCAACACCAGCATGACGGCCACCGGCGGCGAGGCGGCCGCATAGGTGGTCGGCAGCCAGAAGCCGAGCGGCCACATCGCGCCCTTCACCAGGAAGGCCAGGGCCAGGACCGCGACCCCGGTGCGCAGCAGGCCCGCATCCGGCCCCGCCAGGCCTGGCACGCGCGCGGCCAGGTCGGCCATGTTGAGGGTGCCGGTAGTGGCGTAGATCAGCGCCACGCCGATCAGGAACATCAGCGCGGCGACCAGGTTGACGGCGATGTACTGCATGCTGGCGCGCAGGCGCGCCACGTTGTAGCCGTGCAGGACCAGGCCGTAGGAGGCGGCCAGCATCACTTCAAAAAATACGAACAGGTTGAACAGGTCGTGGGTGAGGAAGGCGCCGTTGATCCCCATGAGCAGGAACTGGAACAGCGAGTGGAAGTGCACGCCGATGCGGCTCCAGCGCGGCTGGGCGTAGTGCAGGGCGCACAGGGCCAGCACGGCGGTCAGCACCAGCATCATGCTCGACAGGCGGTCGGCCACCAGCGCGATGCCGAAGGGCGCGGCCCAGTTGGCGGCGAGGTAGACCCCCACGCTTCCCGACCACTGCCCGTCGCTGAAATAGACCAGCGCCAGCGCATTCACGAGCAGCAGCAGCGCGGCGCCGTAGCTGGCGGCGAACTTCAATCGATGCCGGCCCTGGGTGAGCGGCGCCAGCAGCGCGCCGCACAGCAGCGGCAGCAGCACCGGCAGGATCACGAGGTGGCGGGTCCAGTCGAGGTTCATTCGCCTGGTTCCTCCCCGTCCACGTGGTCGGTGCCGGTCAGGCCGCGCGCGCCGATCATGACCACCAGGTAGAGCGCCGTAGTGGCGAAGCCGATCACGATCGCGGTCAGCACCAGGGCCTGCGGCACCGGGTCGGCCAGCAGCGCCGGATCGGGCGGCGTGCCGGCCGGGGTCAGGGGCGGGCGGTCGACGCTCAGGCGCCCCATGGCGAAGATGAACAGGTTGACGGCGTAGGACATCAGCATCAGGCCGGTCAAGACCTGGAAGCTGCGCGGACGCAGGATCAGCCAGATGCCCGATCCGAACACGATGCCGATGGCGATGGCGAGCGCGGCTTCCATTACTGGATCTCCTTGGTCGGGGCGAGCGAGGACAGGCTGGTGCTGCGCGGCGCGCTGGCGGCGGCACCCGGCATGCGCCGGCTGCGCAGCGACTGGTGGGCCAGCGCCACCAGGATCAGCATGGTGGTGCCGACCACCACCAGGAACACGCCGAGGTCGAACACGAAGGCCGAGGGCAGGTGCAGCTCGCCCAGCAGCGGCAGGGTGAGGTGGGCCGTGTGGCTGGTGAGGAAGGGGTAGCCGAACAGCCAGGCGCCGATACCGGTGCCGCAGGCACACAAGAGGCCGAGGCAAATCCAGCGGTGCGGCCGCAGGCGCAGGTGCGATTCGACCCAGTCGGTGCCGGCCACCATGTACTGCACGATCAGGGCGGTGGCGAAGATCAGGCCGGCGACGAAGCCGCCGCCCGGCAGGTTGTGGCCGCGCATGAAGAAGTAGACCGCGATCACGCCCATCACCGGCAGCAGCAGGCGCAGGTAGACCGCCTGCACCATCAGGTAGCCGTCGCGCGCCTGGCGCGCCGGCTTCTGGCTGACGGCAGGGTCGACGTCGCTCGCCTGCTGGATCGGAATCGCGATGCTTTCCGGCGCCGGCCTGAAGCGGCGCAGCAGCGCATACACGGTCAGGGCCACCGCCGACAGCACGGTGATCTCGCCCATCGTGTCGAAGCTGCGGAAGTCGACCAGCAGCACGTTGACCACGTTGGCGCCGCCGCCTTCCGGCAGGGCGTGCGCCACGAAGAATTCGCGCAGGGACGCGGGGCCGGGGCGGGTGAGGACCGCGTAGCTGGCGGCGGCCAGCGCGAGGCCGCCGAAGGCGGCCACCAGCAGGTCGCGCGAGCGGCGCAGCCAGGAGCCGAGAGGGAGACGGCCCTTCAGGTACTCCGGCTGAAAGCGCGGCGGCAGCCAGCGCAGGCCGAGCAGGATCAGCACCGTGGTCACGGTTTCCACCATCAGCTGGGTCAGCGCCAGGTCGGGCGCCGACAGCCACAGGAAGGTGATGCTGGTGACCATGCCGGTGCCGCCCACCAGCGCCAGCGCCGTCAGGCGGTGATACTTGGCCTGCCAGGCCGCGGCCACGGCGCAGCCGGCCCCGATCAGCCAGAGCATGGCGAACAGCGGGTCGGCGTCCAGCAGAGAGGGCGTGACCAGGTCGTGCACCGGGCGCGCCAGCAGCAGCGGCACCGCGACCATCGCGCACATCAGGACCAGCAGCTGCGGCTGCAGGCGCCGGGTGCCGGTCACGCGCAGCAGCCAGGCCGCGCCCGACGACAAGGCCAGCATGGTCGATTCGTACATCTGCGCGCCCTTCAGGCGGTGCAGCAGCGGCACCCGGTCGCGCTCGCGCAGTTCGAAGCGGTTACGCAGCAGCAGGTAGACCAGCACGCCGCCGCCCAGGGCAGCCACGCTCATCATCAGCGGCAGGTTGACGCCGTGCCAGATCGCCAGGCTGTACTCGGGCAGCGTGGGACCGAGCACGGCGCCGGCCGCCACTTCCAGGATGCGCCCGATCACGCGCTCGGGCATCACCCCAACCGCGATGCACAGCAGCACCAGGCACTCGATCGGCACCCGCATCCAGCGCGCCGGTTCGTGCGGCGTCTCGGGCAGGTCGCGCGCCAGCGGTCCGAAGAACACGCTGATGAAGCGCAGCGAGTACACCACGCTGAATATGCCCATGAGGACAGCCACCACCGACATCCACCAATTATCGAGGCCGCCGACGATCATGGTCTCGGCGAAGAACATCTCTTTCGAGAGGAAGCCGTTCATCAGCGGCACGCCGGCCATCGCCGCGCTGGCGACGATGGCCAGCGCCGCCGTGTGCGGCATCGCGCGCCGCAGGCCGCGCAGCAGGCGCATGTCGCGGGTGCCGCTCTCGTGGTCGACGATGCCGACCGCCATGAACAGCGAAGCCTTGAACACCGCATGGTTCATGGTGTGGAAGATGGCCGCCACCACCGACAGCGGCGTGCCGATGCCCATCAGGATCGTGATCAGGCCGAGGTGGCTGATGGTCGAATAGGCCAGCAGCCCCTTCATGTCGTGCTGGAAGATGGCGAACAGGGAGCCGATCAGCAGGGTGCAGACGCCGGCGCCGGCGAGGATCCAGAACCAGGCCTCGGTGCCCGCCAGGGCCGGCCACAGGCGCATCAGCAGGAACACGCCGGCCTTCACCATGGTGGCGGAATGCAGGTAGGCGGAGACCGGCGTCGGCGCCGCCATCGCATGCGGCAGCCAGAAGTGGAAGGGGAACTGCGCGCTCTTGGTCAGGGCGCCCAGCAGCACCAGCACCAGCGCCGGCAGGTACCAGTCGTGGGCGCGGATGATGTTGCCGGCCGCGAGCACCTTCTCGAGTTCGTAGCTGCCCGCCATCTGCCCGAGCAGCAGCATCCCGGCCAGCATGCACAGGCCGCCGATGGTGGTCACCGTGAACGCCATGCGCGCGCCGCGGCGGGCGTCGTTGCGCTCCTGCCAGTAGCCGATCAGCAGAAAAGAAGTGACGCTGGTGAGCTCCCAGAACACCACCAGCTGGATCAGGTTCCCGGACAGGACCACGCCCAGCATGGCGCCCATGAAGGCCATGATGCAGGCGTAGAAGCGCGCGACCGGGTCGCGTTTCGACATGTAGTAGCGCGCGTACAGCAGCACCAGCACGCCGATGCCGAGCACCATCATGGTGAAGACCCAGGCCAGGCCGTCCATGCGCAGGATGATGTCGAGGCCGAAGGTGGGCAGCCAGGGGTGGTATTCCTTGGGCACTTCGCCGGCGGCGATGGGGTCGAACTGGGCGGCGGCGAGGATCAGCGCCGCCAGCGTGGCGAGGGCGGAGACGGCGGCCGGCCGGTGGCGCGAGCCGGACGGCATGCAGGCCGCCATGAAGGCGGCGCCGAAGGGCAGGAGGACGAGCAGGAGCAGCATCAGCGCTCCCCGGGCAGGGCGCGGTCAGCCATCGTCCTTGTCCTTCCGGCTGCGCACCAGCAGCGTGTCGCAGGCCAGCTGCTGCAGCAGGTCTTCGCTGCGGCTGCCCATGAACATGCGCGCCATGCCGGATTGCGGGTGGATGCCGAGCACCGCCAGCTGGATCGCTTCGTCGCGCACGTAGCGCGGCAGGGTGTCGGTCAGGCTGCCGTGGCCGATGAAGGTGGCGACGGCGGCGCGCGCCTCCGTCGGCAGGATGCAGGTGTCGAGGAAGCGTTCGCTCGCCTCCAGCGCGTCCTGCACCGCGCCGGCGACCGGCTCGGCCAGTTCTTCCAGCACGTGGAACAGCACGATGCGGCGGCCCGGGAACAGGCGCGCGGCGGTCTCGAGGGCCTGGCGCGCGGCATGCGAGAAATCGTTCGCCACGAGGATGCGCGCGTACGGCCCGCGGGTGCGCTGGCGCACCACCAGCAGCGGGTGGACCAGGTCCTGGGCCAGACGCTCGGCGGTGGAGCCGAGGATCAGGCGCTGGAAGCTGTCTTCGTTCGACGCGCCGGTCAGCACCAGCGCGTCGTCCATGCCGCCCGCCACCTCGAGGATGGCGTCGGTCACGTCGCCCTCGACCACCTGCAGGGTCGGCGACAATCCGCTGCCCGCGAATTCCTCGTCCAGCTCGCGGCGCGCGGCCAGTTCGAAACCCTGGGGGGCGCCGTCGCGCTCGAGCCAGGACGCGACTTCGTCCGGCGTGCGCGGGCCTTCGCGCACGGTCAGGACGTGCAGGTCGGACTGGAATTCGCTGGCCAGCTGCTTCGCACGGTCCAGTGGGCGGTCGCAGCGCGCGCACAGGTCCGTGGCGAGCAGCAGGCGCTGGGGCGAGGGCCCGCGGGTGCTGTCGTTCACGCGTCTCTCCATGCCTTGGCAAAGTGGCAAATGCGTCCACTTTACTTTTTTTACATGGATTACGGCAACGCGTTACCCCGGGTCAACTCATCAGTGGCGCGCCACGGGCAGTGCTCGACCCGATGGCATGAGGACGTGCGCGCCGGCCCGGGCCGGCTTGGTAGCATGGCGGCATGCACATCCTCTGGACTTACCTGCGCCCGCACTGGCGCCTCGCCGCCCTCGCCCTGCTGCTGGCCGGCGTGGCGCAGGTCCTGAACCTGGTCGACCCGATCATCTTCGGGAAGATCATCGACGACTATGCGCTGAACCCCGGCGCCAGGACCGATGACGAACTGGTTTCCGGCGTGCTGCGCCTGCTCGGCCTCGCGGTGCTGGTCGCCCTGCTCTCGCGCCTGGCCAAGGCGCTGCAGGAATACGTGACGCGCCTGACCGTGCAGCGCCTCGGCGTGGCGATCTTCAACGACGGCCTGCGCCACGTGCTGCGCCTGAAGTACCAGGAGTTCGAAGACCTGAGGAGCGGCGAGACCCTGTCGCTGCTGCAGAAGGTGCGCGCCGACAGCGAGCGCTTCATCAATACCTTCATCAATACGGTGTTCGCCTCGATCGTCGGCGTCTCCTTCCTGGTCTGGTATGCGGTGACCAAGCACTGGCTGCTGGTGCCGGTGTTCCTGGTCGGGGTGCTGGTGCTGGGCGGCCTCACCGGATTACTGAGCCGCGAGATCAAGACCCAGCAGCGCTCGATCGTGCGCGAGACCAACCGCAACTCCGGCTTCATCACCGAGTCGCTGCGCAACATCGAGTTGATCAAGAGCCTGGGCCTGACCTTCACCGAGATCCGCCGCCTGCGCGAACAGACCGACAGCATCTTCGAACTCGAGATGCAGAAGGTGAAGCGCATCCGCCTGCTCTCCTTTTTACAGGGCAGCACCCTGAGCCTCCTGAGGCTGGCGATCCTGTTCGCGCTCTTGTGGCTGATCTTCCGCCACGTGCTCTCGACCGGGGAACTGATCGCGATGCAGTTCATCTCGGTGGCGATCTTCGCGCCGCTGCAGGAACTGGGCAACATCATCCTCGCGCATCGCGAGGTGGAGGCGTCCTTGCTCAACTTCCGCACGCTGATGGACAAGCCGATCGAGCGCCGGCCGCAGGATTTCGTAGAGATCGGCGCGCTGACCCAGATCCGCTTCGCCGACGTGGGCTTCCGCCACAAGGGCGCGCCGGAGGATTCGCTGGTGGACGTGTCGTTCGCCGCCTCGCTCGGCCAGACCGTGGCCTTTGTCGGTCCGTCCGGCTCGGGCAAGTCGACCCTGGTGAAGCTGCTGGTCGGCCTGTACACGCCGGCGCGCGGCAAGGTGTACTACAACGAGATCTCGACCGAAGACCTGCGCTACAACGAGGCGCGCCGCCAGATCGGTTTCGTGACGCAGGAGACCAACCTGTTCGCCGGCACCATCCGCGACAACCTGCTGTTCGTGAAGCCGGATGCGAGCGACGCCCAGATCATGGCGGCGATGGAGCAGGCTTCCTGCCTCAAGCTGCTGGCGAAGTCGCCCGAGGGGCTGGACACCGTCATCGGCGAGCGCGGCATGAAGCTGTCGGGCGGCGAGAAGCAGCGCCTGTCAATTGCGCGGGCGCTGGTGCGCGAGCCGCGCCTGCTGATCTTCGACGAGGCCACGTCGGCGCTGGATTCGCTGACCGAGGAGCAGATCACGAATACGGTGCGCCAGATCTCGGCGCGCGCGACGCAGATCACGATCCTGATCGCGCACCGGCTGTCGACCGTCATGCATGCGGACACGATCTACGTCCTGGAGAAGGGGCGCGTCGTGGAGACCGGCTCGCACGAGGCGCTGGTGGCGCAGAAGGGCTTGTATTACGCGATGTGGCGCCAGCAGATCGGCGAGCGGCCGGTGCCGGTCACCACGGATCACGCATCGGACGGATAACGCAGCCCGATCTGGGAACGGATGTCGTCCAGCAGCGCCATCAAGGTCAAACTGTCGTCCAGCGTCATCCACGGATGTTCCAGCAAGCCTTCGCGCAGGCAGCGGCCGGCTTCGATGGCCTCATGCGTGTAGCCGTTGCCGAGCCAGGGCGTCGGGATGGTGCGCGAGGAACCATCCATCAGCTCCACCGTGATGCGCTCCGCCAAGTGGAACATGCGGCGCATGCGGATGCTGCCCCTGGTGCCGGAGACGATCAGCTCGGAAGCCGAGCGCGCCCGCATCGAGCAGCTGCAGACCGACAGCGTGCCGCCGCTGTGCTTCATGGTGAAGGCGGTCGTGGCATCGACGCCGGTGTCGGTGAACACGGCTTGCGCGCGCACGCTGTCCACGTTGCCCAGCAGGGCGCAGGCGATCGACAGCGGATAGATGCCGAGGTCGAGCAGGGCGCCGCCGCCGAGTTCGAGCTTGTTGACGCGGTGTTCCGGGTCGAGCGTGGCCGAATAGCCGAAGTCGGCGTGCATCTGGGTGATGGTCCCGATCTCGCCCGAGGCCATGATGCGCTTGACCTCGGCCAGCGCCGGCATGAAGCGCGTCCACATCGCCTCCATCAGGAACAGGCCCTTGGCGCGCGCCAGCGCCACGACTTCGCCGGCCTCGACCCGGTTCATGGTGAAAGGCTTCTCGCACAGGACCGCCTTGCCGCCGCCCAGCGCCAATAGGGCGTTCTCGGCATGCATGGGATGCGGCGTGCCGATGTAGATGATGTCGACGTCCGGCGCGTCGGCCAGCGCCTGGTAGGAGCCGTAGGCCTGTTCGATGTCCAGCTCGCGGGCGAAGGTTTGCGCACTGTCCAGGGTGCGCGAGCCGACCGCGGCCAGCACCGCTCCCGGCGCATGCTTCAGGCCGAGCGCAAACGCGCGCGCGATGCCGCCCGTACCCAGGATGCCCCAGCGTACCGTATCGCTCATCAGATCTCCCCTTTCACTTGCAGGTAATCCTTCAGCACGTCCACCACCAGCTGGTGGTCTTCCGGCCCCGGCAGGCCCGACACCGTGATGGTGCCGACCTGGCCGGTGCCGCGCACGACGACCGGAAAGGCGCCGCCATGTGCAGCATACTCCCGCGGATCGAAGGTTGGAATGGCGTCGTAGTCCAGGCCGTCCAGCACCGCCTGCGTGTGGATGAAGAAGGAACTGTGGCCGGTGCGGTTGGCGAGGTTGCTCTTGCGGCGGATCCAGTCGGCGTGGTCGCGCGGCGCGCCTTCCATGCCATGCGCGAACAGCACCTGGCCGTTGCGCGCGATCTCGACGCTGACGGTCTGCTTCCGGGCTTTTGCCCGCTCCACCAGCCTGAGGCCGATGTCGAGCGCCATGTCGTTGCCGAAGCGGTCGAATTGCAGCAGCTGTTCCTGGCGGCGCAGCAGGTCGAGGGGCGAATTGGTGTGCATCGCGGTGGTGGCCTTCGGCGTCAGTTCGGACAGCGCCGCGGTCACGTAGACCAGCGGCGCGTTCCAGTTGATGGCGACCTCGTTGCTGGCGAAGCTGCACACGTGGTCGAGGTAGGACAGGGCGGGCAGGGTGCTCGGGTAGGGCGGGCACTCGGCCTTGTCTTGCTGGAAGGGCTGCGGGCCGCCCGTGACCCAGCCCGGCACCGGCGCGGCCACGCTGTCGCCCTGCGAGGGCCGGTGGTGCGGATGCATGGACGGCCGCGCGCCAAAGCCGGTGACGAAGGATTGGCCGAGGGCGTTGCGGCCCAGGACGTAGTCGAGCGCCGACTGGCTCGCCTGCAGGTATTCCGGTTTTCCGTTCAGCCGATAACCCTGCAGCAGCATCATGGCCTGGTTCAGCATGACGGCATTGCTGCCCCAGACGAAGTCGGATGCCCGCATCGGCACCCGGTAGCCGGACGTGCGCCACTCATTCGCGAGGCGTGCTGCCAGGCCGTCGACGCGGGCGGTGATCAAGGTGCGGTCGGCCAGCGGCGTGAGGCGGTCGCGGTGATGGGCCAGCGACGTCCAGGCAAGGCCGCGTACGTCGTCCCAGGCGGGGTAGGTGTTCGACACCGTCTCCGGCTGCAGCGCCGTGTAGTAGCTGTCCTTGCCGGTGCTGATGTAGAGCTCCGCCGCGGCCCAGGCGAATTCGTCGTCCACGCGCGCATCGCCGTATTCGCCGGTGACGACGTCCGCCGGATTCTTGAACAGGACCGCCGGATTGGCCTGCGCCCACTTGAACGCGGCTTCGCTGGCCGCCAGCATCTTCGCCGCCGTGCCCGGATACTGCTTCTGGTACGGCGCCAGCACGCGGCTGGCGGCGGCCATGGTGGCGGCGAAGTTGAGCGCAGCCGAGGTGCTCTTGGCGACCACGTAGCGCGGTTCTTTCTGCGCCAGGTGCGGCATCACCATCGCATCGAACTTCAGGTTGGTGAGCTTGTGGTAGACGCCACCGTCCGCCGGGTCCTGCATCGACAGCATCCATGCGAGGTTCCACATCGCCTCGTCGATGATGTCGGGGACGCCGTTGCCGGATTCCGGGATGTTCACGTCGAGCCTGTCGAACCAGCGCGGGAAGTGCTCGTACGCGGCCAGCAGGGTATAGGTCGTGATGCCGGAACTGGGCAGGTATTTGTTGTAGTCGCCGGCATCGTACCAGCCGCGGCTGGCGGCGATCACCGTCCCGGCCGGGCGAGTACTCGAGGCGGCCGAGGCGTGGACCAGCACCTTGTCGTCCGGATGCCCGGCCGGACGCGCCCAGGCGCCGGCGTACTGCGGCGCCAGTGCGATCGCGGTGCGGTTGAAGTAGAGGGCTTTCAGCGACGCGACGCTCAGCGCGCGGTAGTTGTCCGGCTTGACCGTAAAGGCATCCGACAGCGGCAGGCCCTCCACCTTGATCCGGTACGACCCTGGCGCGACGAGGCCGCTGAAGTCGGCGATGCGCACGGTCTCGCCGGATGCTTCCCACCTCACCGGCGCACCGAGGGCGCCGGAGAACACCGCCTTGCCGCCCGCCGCCGGCACTACCTCGAAGCGAGAGCCGGCGGATTGCGGCGCCACGGCCAGCTTCTGCGCATCAGGCAGGAAGCCAAGCTGGTTGACTTTCACGATCGGCGTCCCGGCCGCGGCGCTGCCGGCAACGCACAACAGCACCAGGAGCAGGCGCCTCATGCCGGCACCGCCTTCGCCTGTCCGTCCGCGCTCGGCGCGCTGCCGTCGTCATGGTGGAAGGGCGCGTACCAGGTGGCGAGGAAGGAGGGAATCGTCGCCACCATCACGAACACGAAGTAGCTGACGTAGCCCATCATCTCCTGCAAGTGTCCGCTGACGATGCCCGTGACCATTCCGCACAGGCCCATCAGCCCGGTGCCGAAGGCGTAGTGGGTGGTGGTGTA
This sequence comes from Massilia phyllostachyos, assembly GCF_021044825.1. GTDB lineage: Bacteria > Pseudomonadota > Gammaproteobacteria > Burkholderiales > Burkholderiaceae_D > Telluria > Telluria phyllostachyos. Next base: position 311,001 of record NZ_JAJNOC010000005.1, read on the forward strand.
CTTGCCCGGCGCGAGCTGCTGCATCAGGTAGATCATGAAGCCGACCGCACCGAAGCCGAAGAAGAACTTCTCGATCACCACGCCCGCCGTGATGGCGAACAGGCTGCTCGGGAGGTAGATGCTCATGATGAGGAAGGTGACGTTCGGGATGTTAACCGCGCAGCACAGCACGAACAGGGTCGATTTCAAGCCGCGTTTCGCCACGTACCAGCCGCCCAGCAGGGAACCGAGCAGCACGGCGGCCAGGCCGTAGGTGCCGTAGATCAGTCCCAGCATCTCGTTCGACAATCCGAGCCCGCCTTTCGACACCGGGTCGACCATGAAGAAGGGCCCGATCTTCTCGAGGAAGCCAATGCTGAGCCGGAACAGGAAGGCGAAGGCGATCATGCGCCACACGCCGCGCTTCTGGAACAGGGTCACGAAGGCATCCAGCAGGATGCGGCCGGCGTCGCCCACGCTGGACGGCGTGTCGGCGGCGCGCGCGCCTTCCGGCATGAAGCGCAGGTGCCACACCGCCATCAGGAGGGTGATCCCGGCGGCGAGGAAGAAGATGATGCGCCAGGCGTCGATCCAGTCCGGACCGAATACCTTGGGGTCGTGGCCGAACACCTGCGTGTGCAGGTAGCCGCTCAGGAACACCATGCCGCCGGAGGCGACGATCGGCCCGATGTTCCAGGACAGGCTCTGGATGCCGCAGTAGAGCGATTGCGCGCGGGTGTCGAGCGAAGTCACGTAGACGCCGTCGCTGGCGATGTCCTGGGTCGCGCCGATGAACGACAGGCCGAAGAACACCGCCATCAGGATGCCCATGTAGCCGGGCAGGCCGAGGGCCAGGCCGACGCCGGCGAAGCCGAGGCCGATCGCGACCTGCGCGCACAGCACGAAGAACTTCTTGGTGCGGTACATCTCGACGAACGGCGCGAACAGCGGCTTGATGGTATAGGCCAGGATCAACAGGCTCGAATACTGGGCGGCGCGGCCGTTGTCCATGCCGAGGTTCTTGAACATGATGGCGGTGACGCTGGTGAGCATCACGTAGCCGAGCGCCATCGTGAAGTAGCCGGTCGGGACCCACAGCAGCGGCGAGCGTGACGGTTCAGCGGTGCGCATGGTCGGCTTCCGTGTGCGGATAAGGAACGGCGCGCAGGCGACGGCGCGCCTGCGCCGGCGGATGCTGGGCCAGGTGGTCGGCCAGGATCGCCGAGGCGCCGCTCAGGGCCGGATAGGGCGCGGCGATGACCCAGGTCGGGATGCGTGCGGTGAAGGCGCTGAAGCGGCCCTTCTTTTCGAAGCGCGCACGGAACGGCGACTCTGCAAAGTACGCGCCGAGCTTCGGCACCACGCCGCCGCCGATGTAGACGCCGCCCTGCGCGCCAAGGGTCACCGCCAGATTGGCGGCCACGGTGCCGAGCATGCCGCAGAAGCAGTCCACGGCTTCGCGGCTGAGGGTATCGCCGCCCGCGAGCGCGCGCGCCACGATGTCGGCCGGGCTCAAGCTTGGCGCCGGCGCCGCGCCGCGGCTGGCGGCCAGCGCCTCGCGGATCAGGGCGATGCCGGGGCCGGAAACGAAGCGCTCGGCCGAGACGTGGTCGTAACGCTGCCAGCAATAGCGCAGCACGTCGACCTCGCGCTCGTCCAGCGGCGAGAAGGCGACGTGGCCGCCCTCGCTGTGCAGCGGCACCCAGCGCCCGTTGCTGGGCACCAGGCCGGAGACCCCGAGGCCGGTGCCGGCGCCGACCAGGCCGATGGCGCAGCCGGCGCGCGCGATGCCGCCGCCGACCTGCATCAGGTCGGCGCTTCCCAGCACGGGCAGGGCCATGGCCAGGGCGGTGAAGTCGTTCACTACCAGCAGGGTGTCGAGTTTCAGCTCGGCGCGCGCGCTCGCGACCGAGAAGGCCCAGTGGTGGTTGGTCATCCGGACTGCGTCGCCGTCGATCGGGTTGGCGATGGCGATGACCGCGTGCTGGACCGGCATGGCGCAGTGGGCCAGGTAGGCGTGCACGGCGTCTTCGAAGCGCGGGTAGTCGGCGCAGGCCAGGGTGAGCATGGCCGTGATGGCGCCTGGGCCGGTTTCGAGCGCGAAGCGCGCATTGGTGCCGCCGATGTCGGCCAGCAGGCGGGGGCCATTTAAGTAATTATGCATGTCTCCTCCCTTTTCTTCTTCCGTTAGCTGCGAGACCGTCGCACCGGCGGAGGCCGGTGCCCAAGTTTCATGCGTATCGATACGCTGGCAGAACTTGGGTTCCGGCCTTCGCCGGAACGACGAGCATTAGGCGCGGGCTGCGAGAAATTCGCGATACCACAGCGCGCTGTCCTTCAGCGTGCGCTTCTGCGTCGCATAGTCCACATGCACGATCCCGAAGCGCTTCGCATACCCCGAATTCCACTCGAAATTATCCAACAGACTCCACAGGAAGTATCCCTTGACGTCGACCCCCTGCGCCATCGCCGCGTGCAGCGCCGCCAGGTGGCTGCGCACGAATTCGATGCGTTGCAGGTCGTGCACCTGGCCGCCCTCGACCACGTCCGGCGCGGCCATGCCGTTTTCGGTGATGTAGATCGGCGGCAGGTCGTATTCGCTTTTCAGTTTCAGCAGCAGCTCGGGCAGGCCTTCCGGGTAGATCTCCCAGCCCATGTCGGTGAACCCGTGCTTGCCCGGCATCGGCTTGGGCGGCGTGTCGGCGCTGCACCAGGAGCGGAAGTAGTAGTTACAACCCAGGAAGTCGATCGGCTGCCGGATGATGTCGAAGTCGCCCTCGCGCACTTCCGGCGCATTGGCGCCGTGGCCGCGCAGGGCCAGTTCCGGGTAGTGGCCCTTGAAGATCGGGTCCATGAACCACTGGGTCGAGCGCGCGTATTCGAAGGCGGCCATGTCGCGGTCGGCCTGGGAGTCGGTGGCCGGGTCGGCGGTCCACTGGTTCAGGACGATGCCGAGCTTCGCCGGGCTGTCGATGGCGCGCATGGCGCGCATGGCCAGGCCGTGCGACAGCAGCAGGTGGTGCGAGACCTGGATCGACTGTTTGACATCGCGCACGCCCGGCGCGAACTGGGCGTTGCCGTAGCCGAGGTTGGCCGTGCACCAGGGTTCGTTGTGGGTAGCGATCGCCTCGATGCGCTTGCCGAAGCGGCGTGTCACTTCGTAGGCATAGTCGGCGAAACGATGCGCGGTCTCGCGATTCATCCAGCCGCCTTCATCCTGCAGGGCTTGCGGCAGGTCCCAATGGTAGAGCGTCATGTGGGCGCGGATGTTTTTCTCGAGGAGGGCGTCGAGCAGGCGGTCGTAGAAGTCGAAGCCCTTCTCGTTCCAGGCGCCCTTGCCGTCCGGCTGGACGCGCGACCAGGCCATCGAGAAGCGGTAGGCGTCCACGCCCAGGCTCGCCATCAGCGCCACGTCCTCGCGGTAGCGGTGGTAGTGGTCGCAGGCGATGTGGCCGTCGCTGGCATCCTTGATGTTGCGCGGATCGGCGCAGAAGGTGTCCCAGATCGACGGGCCCTTGCCGTCGGCGCGGGACGCTCCCTCGATCTGGAAGGCGCTGGTGGCCACGCCCCAGGTGAAGTCGGTCGGGAAGTCGCGGACGCTGTCGAAAGCGGAGGTGAACATGGGGCGTTGGGTCATGGGGCGTGAAGGAAAAGCGGGTGAAAAATCGGCGGGCCGGGACGAGTGAACGTCCCGTGGCCCGCCGTCAGGCGGCTCAGAAATCGAAGCCGGTGTTGATGCCGACGGTGCGCGGCGGCTTGTACTGGGCCAGCCACGGACCGAAGCCGTTGAAGGCGCTGGTCTTGATCTTCTTGTCGTTCACGTTGCGAACGAAGGCATCGACCCACCAGCCCTTGTTCTGGTAGCGCAGGCCGAGGTCGGCCGTCGCATACGATTCCTGGCGGTCTTCCGGACCGTAGTTGAACACCGAGAGTTCGGCGTCGGTCTCGTAATGCGCCGTCACCCGCGGGATCAGGGTGCCACCGTTGGCCAGGTTGAAGGTGTGCTGGTACATGATCGTGGTCGAGAAGCGCGGCGCGTGCGGCAGGGTGTTGCCGGTGACGTCAAGGCAGCGGTCGAACTCCGGCTTGACGGCGCAGGGGCTCGGCAGGGTGTAGTCGTTGGAGCCGGCGACCAGCGCGCCCAGCTTGGTCTTCAGCAGGGCGAAGCTGACCGACAGGCGGTCGACCGGGGTCAGGCGCGCCGCGATTTCGGTCTCGAGGCCGTAGACTTCGGCCCCGTCGGCGTTCTCGATCGACAGGCCGCGGCTACCGTCCGAGAAGTTCACGGGCGAGTTGAACTGGAAGTCCTTGAAGTCCATGTAGAACAGGGCGTTGTTGACCTTCACGGCGCCGTTCATGAAGGAGCTCTTCGAACCGACTTCGTAGTTGGTCAGCGTCTCGGGCTGGTAGGTCAGGCCGCGGTCCTGCGTGCCGCCGGATTTGTAGCCGGTCGAGACGCTGGCGTAGACCATGTGATCCTTGCTGATGTCGTAGTTGATGCGGCCCAGCCAGGTGACCTTGCTGCCGCTGAACTTGCCGTCGTTGCCCGGCTTGTCTTCCTTGAAGCCCGGCTGCACGCGGGGGTCGATGGACGGGTTGAGCGGCAGCTGCGGCGCGGTCGCATCGTAGGCCCAGGTAAAGGCGCGGCCGCCGATGTTCTCGCGCTTGTCGTGGGTGTAGCGCGCGCCGCCGGTGAGGTGCAGCTGGTCGGACACGTTCCAGGTGGCCTGGCCGAATACGGCCGCCGAATCGACGGTCTCCTTCGGCTGGATGAAGGAACCCTGCCAGTCGACCTTGCCGCTGTCCTTGGTGCCCAGCATGACCGGGATGTCGAAGCGGATGCTGTTCTTCTCGGCGCCGTAGTACAGGCCGGTCTGCCAGTCGACGGTGCGGGTGCCGGTCGACTGCAGCAGCAGTTCGTGGCTGTGGCTGCGGTAGTCGGAATCGGTGGTGGTGTGCTCCTGCCACTTGGCGCCCGAGATGACCGAGGTGGGCACGGTGGCGCCGCCGTCCTGGTCGAAGCGCATCGTGCCCTTGTACTTGGAATAGCCGGCCACGTAGTGCAGGGCCATGTCCTGGCCGATGTCCCAGCTCAGGCGGCTGCGCACGTTGTGGCTGGTGCGGTCGATCCAGGGCGCGCTGTCGCTCAAGGTCGACCAGTGGTCCTGGCCGGGGCGCGGGGTCTGCATCAGGTTGGCGCTCGGGGTGCCGCGGTCGTCGAATTTTTCGTAGGCGACGTTCCAGCGCAGGCCTGGCGTGATCTGCCACAAGAGGCTCAGGCGCGCGGCGCTCTGGTCCTGGGCGTTGTACTTCTTGTCGCCGACGGCGAAGTCGTTCGGGTTGATCAGGCGGAACTTGGCCGGGTCGCCGCCCGCGGCGAGATAGGCGGCGCGCTGCTGCTCGGCCGGCACGCCCGGGAATTTCTGGTAGTCGACATAGCCGTCGTGCTGCTCGTGCACCACGGCGAAGCGCAGCGCCGCGTTGTCCGAGATCGGGATGTTGACCGCGCCGCGCATGCCATAGCGGTTGTAGTCGCCGATGCCGCCTTCGATGTAGCCGGCGCGGCTGCCCAGCTCCGGTTTCACGGTCTGGATATTCACCGCGCCGACGGTCGAGTTGCGGCCCCACAGCGTGCCCTGCGGGCCGCGCAGTACCTCGATGCCCTCGACGTCGAACAGCAGGGCGGTGGCGCCCTCGGCGCGCGGCGAGTAGATGTTGTCGACGAAGGAGGCGACTTCCGGGTCGGCGTACTGGGTCTTGGCGCTGTCGTTGCCGATGCCGCGCAGGGTCATGGTGGTGACGCCGTGGTCGCCCTGGGCGGTGGCCTGGAAGCCGGGCACCAGTTGCACCACGTCGAGCATGGTCTGCACGTGGTTGTCGGCCAGGGTCGCGGCCGACAGGGCGGTGATCGCGATCGGGGTCTTCTGCAGCGAGGTCGAGCGCTTGGTCGCGGTGACGATGACTTCGGCCATGCCGTTGCTGTTCACGGCCGGGGTAGGGGTGGCGGCCGGGCTGGTGGCGGCCGCCGGGTTGGTGGCGTCGCCCGGGCGAACCATGTCGGCCGCGGTCTGGGCGGAGGCGCTGCCGATGCCGGCGACGAAGGTCAGGACGGCCAGTTGAATAGGGGCGAGGGTCAGACTCCGGCGCGTGACGCCGCGACGCTGCGGTGCAGAGGTGTACATGTTGTCTCCAATATTTGAATTATCTTGTTTTATTGCTTTTGTGCCGGCGTTTCAAGAAATCGATTTCATAAATCTTGAAAACGATTTCATGCTAAATCTGCTTCTGAGTCGGTGTCAAACGAAATTTTAAAAAAGTTAACGAACAGGCGTTCTGTTTGCACCGGTGCAAAAGCTATGAAAGATTTTCATGGCGTGTTAAGCTCAGGTCTCGCACCCGACCGGCATACCCATTCATGAAGAACGACGAGAGCAGCAGCGGCACCACCACCCTGAACCAGGTCGCAAGCGCCGCCGGCGTATCCCCCGCCACGGTGTCGCGTTTCTTGAACGGCACCGCCAAGGTGTCGGATGAAAAGCGCCGCACCATCGAGCGCGTGATCGAGGAGCTCAACTACAAGCCGAACCGCCTGGCGCAAAGCCTCAAGATGGGCAGCACCCGCACCATCGGCGTGCTCACCCAGTCGCTCGAGAGCGGTTACTTCAATCGCGCCATGGTCGGCATCGAGGATGCGGTCAAGGAGTCCGGCTACGCCCTGCTCATCATGAGCGGCCACTGGCATGCGGACGAGGAGGCCGAGCGGGTCGAGCTGCTGATCGGCCGCCGCGTCGACGGCGTCGCCATCCTGACCGGGAACATGAGCGACCGCCAGATCCTCGATTTCTCGCGCCGCGTGCCGATCGTGGCATTCGGGCGCAAGGTGGCGGCCGAACGGGTGCTGAGCTTCGGCCTCGACAACTACCGCGGCGCCTGCGAAGCGGTCGACTTCCTGGTGGAGCAGGGGCACCGCCGCATCGCCATGATCACCGGCCCGGCCGACCACGAGGATGCGCGCGCACGCCTGGCCGGCTACCGCGACACCCTGGCGAAACACCGGATCGAGGTCGATCCGCAACTCATCGTGGCGGGCGACTTCCAGGAGTCGGGCGGCCTGCTGGCGGTGAACCAGCTGCTTGCCTCGCACCAGCGCTTCACTGCGATCTTCGCCGGCAACGACCTGACCGCCTATGGCGCGCGCCTCGCCCTGTACCGGCGCAGCATCCGGGTGCCGGACGACATCTCGATCGTCGGCTTCGACGACCTGCACAGCTCGATGTACACGACGCCGCCCCTGACCACGGTGCGTCAGCCGCTGTACGAGGTCGGCACGAATATCGGCCGCATGATGCTGGGCATGCTGGGGCATGCGCAGCCGCACATGGAGATGCCGCCGCTGAGCCTGATCGTGCGGGAGTCGGTGCGGCGTGTTTGAGCTTGCGCGTGCCCCTTTCATGCATGGCGCATGAAATGAATAAAATCGCTTGCAATTAGATAGCGCGCTATGTATTATCGATTCCGAGTTCAGGAATTGGCAGCAGCAGGGGCAAGGATCTACCCGAGCGCTGCCAGTATATAAGTAGCGCACTATTAAATAGTGTTTTAATCATGGGCGCGAGCCCGACCAGACAAGGAGCATCATCATGGCAATCGAAAAAGTCCTCTACCGTGCAAGCGCCAAAGCCACCGGCGGCCGTGACGGCCGCGCCGTTTCCTCCGACAACGCGCTCGACGTCAAGCTGTCGACCCCGAAGGAGCTGGGCGGCGCCGGCGGTGACGGCACCAACCCCGAGCAGCTGTTTGCGGCCGGTTACTCGGCCTGCTTCCTGGGAGCGATGAAGTTCGTCGCGGCGCGCGACAAGCTCAAAATCTCGCCGGATGTGTCGGTGCAGGGCAGCGTCGGCATCGGCCCGATCCCGACCGGCTTCGGCATCGAAGTGCTGCTGCAGATCAGCCTGCCGGGCGTGCCGGAAGACGAGGCGCGCACCCTGATCGACCGCGCCCACATCGTCTGCCCGTACTCGAATGCCACCCGCGGCAATATCGACGTGACCCTGCAACTCGTTTGATGGACGGTCCGGCTTGCCGGACTCTCTGAAAGGCCAGCCTCCGCCGGAACCGGCGCGGCTGGCTTTCTGCGTTTTTGACAATGGATTTGCTTATGTCTGGATATTTCTTGTATCGCTGATTGGCGTATTCAGGGATTTCACAATCTGATTATTAATCAGTGGTAATAGGCTAGGAAAATAATGGATATAAACAAACCGAAAAACGCGTAGAGAATGACCGATTTGTTAATTCATTTGGACCAATGTTTTATACGTCGGGCCGGTTTGAATGGCACATTCTTCATTGATCGGTGGTCTTCCAACGATGTGCAGGTGAAGGCGCACTGCCCAGCAACTCAGCAATAATTGCTGAGATTTAGCTTGTTTTATACATTGATTGCCCTGTTTTGGCGCTTTTGATAGTTGTCCATCAATGAAGTTGCCATCTTTGCGTCGACACAAAACAACGCTTTCAAATATTTTTCCGCGCGGCAAACAAAAACTTTTTCCGGTGTTTAAAATTGCCTCCCATCAGCTTCCTGACGGAATTATTTCAGGCGATCAGGATTGGCTGCATTTAAATAACGTTCACCGAAAAAATTTAACAATTCAAGCAAGCCGATGCAAACCACTGTTTCAACTCCGCGTTCGTTTTCTCTTCCGCAAACACAGCAGCTGGCACTACCGGTCCTGTTCGCGCTGTTCGGCCTGATCATGGGCTCCTGGGCCGGCCGCATCCCGGCCCTGGCCGAGCGCGTGCAGGTTTCGCACTCGGCGCTGTCGATGGTCCTGCTGTGTGGCGGCCTGGGCGCCGTCGTGTCGTATCCGATCTCGTCGTTCCTGATGGGCCGCTTCGGCGCCCGCAAGGCGCTGCTGATCTCCGGCATGGCCCTGCTGTGCGTGCTGGTCTCGATCGGCATGGCGCCGACCGTGCCGCGCCTGATGCTGTCGGTCCTGATGCTGGGCATCACCGCCAGCACCTTCAACGTCGCCATCAACTCCTCCGCCACCAAGCGTGAAAAGCTGACCGGCAAATCGGAACTGTCGATGCTGCACGGTCTTTGCTGCGCCGGCGGCCTGGCGGGCGCGACGCTCGGCAGTCTGATGGCGAGCATGAAGATCGCCCCGGCAACCCACTTCCTGATGCTGGCCGGTCCCCTGGCCATGGTCCTGTGGGGCGCCTACAGCATGATGGACGCCGACGACAGCGTCGAGAAGGTCGAAAAGAAATCGTTCTCGCTGCCGCGCGGTCCGCTGGCACTGCTGGGCCTGCTGGGCTTCCTGGGCTCGATGTCGGAAGGCAGCATTGCCGACTGGAGCGGCGTGTTCCTGAAAGAACACTTCGGCGCCTCCGACGGCCTGGCGCCGCTGGCCCTGTCGGCTTTCTCGGTCATGATGCTGCTGTCGCGCCTGGTCGGCGACAAGCTGAAAGTGCGCTTCGGCGCCCAGCGCCTGGTGACCCTGGGTGCGATGGTGTCGGCAAGCGGCCTGTTCTTCGCCGTCGTGGCCCCGAACGCCTACGTGGCCCTGGGCGGCTTCGCGGCCGCCGGGCTCGGCATGTCGCTGCTGTTCCCCTTCGTGTTCAGCGCGGCCGGCGCCCAAGGCCCGATGGCCCTGGCGGCAGTGGCCAGCATGGCCTACAGCGGCAGCCTGGTGGGCCCGCCGGTGATCGGCGCCGTCGCCCACTTCGTCGGCATGCAGGCAGCCATCGCCTACGTCGGCGGCCTGTCCCTGGTGATCGCGCTGGTCGCCAGCCGCACCCGCCTGCTGAAGTAAGCATTTCGCCGGCCTGGCCGGCGCCCCTTTCCTCGCGCGGCGCAAGCCGCACTTCGACGCAGACGCCCGCAAGGCCGTCTGCGTTTTTTTCGTGATTACCAGTAGGGCCACATTCCGGCTGCGCGTTGCCCGCTGGGCGCCGTGCCCGTGAGGAGCGCGCGGGCGTGTTCCAGCACCACGGCGCCGCGCTCTGCCCCAGGATCCCAGATGCAGCGATGGCGCAATCGGTCCGGCGGCGCCCAGCGCGCGATGTCGGCCTTGCCGGATACGACGACGCTGTTCAGGCCGAGCCCGGCGGCGATGTGGGCGATCCCCGTATCGCTGCAGACCAGCAGGCGTGAGCGGCTCATCAGTGCAGCCATTGCGCCGATCGATATCGGTGCTGCGGCCTCGATCGCGGGCGATCGCATGTGCTCCGCGACCTTGCGCGCGAGGGGAGCGTCGTTCCTGCCGCCTGTCAGGACCGTGGCGAGCCTGAATTCGGCATGCAGCTGGTCTGCCACCGTGGCGAAACGTTCCGGCGGCCAGCATTGCGCCTGGCCGCCCGCGCCCGGATGAATGCAGAGATAGCTTCCCGTTGCGAGGCCAGGCGCAACCTGGCTGTCTTCGAGCTCCTTCAGGTCGCCGGGTCGCAAGGGAAATTCGAAATGACGGCCGGCAGCCGGGGCGCCGAGCCGCTCGCACAAGTGCAGCAAACGCTCGGATTCCGTCCCGGACCCGGGATAGGGGAGCAGCAGGGTACGGTTGCTGCTGGACGGCGTGTCGCGCGCAAAACCTGCCATGGCCCGGGCGCCGAAGAAAGAGACGATGTGATTGCTGACCTCGGCGCCATCGTGCAGCTGGAGAGCCAGATCGAAGCCCTGCTTGCGGACGCCGGCATAAAAGCCGGGCAAGTCGTCGTGACGCGTCGCCTGCCCGGGCAGCAAGGGATGGCCGGGGAAAGCGACGAAGTCGTCCAGATAGGACGAGAAGCGCTGCACGAACTGCGCCATCCACGGCAGGCCGGCTAGTACGATCCGTGCTGCCGGCAAGGCTGCGCGCAGGGCGCGCAAGGCGGGAACCGCGCACAGCATGTCTCCGAGCTCCAGCGCGCGGAACACGATGGCGCTGCGGACATCATGCCGCTGCAGAAAGCTGCGGCCCTTCATGCCGGCGTCCTGCCGTGACTGGTGTGCGCCATGTCCTGGATCATGAGGGCCGCTCCGGCTCGTGGCGCTTGGTGACGAGGAAGGGCGGCATGGCCAGCGCGTGCAGGGGCGTCCTGCGGAAGGCGGCGACGGCTTCGAAGGGCGTCTCGACGATCGGCTCGTCGTGGCCGTTGAAGGAGGTGTTGAGCAGCACCGGCACCCCGGTGCGGACCTCGAAGCCGGCCAGCAGGGCGCGCAGCAGCGGGTCGTCGTCCGGGCCGACGGTCTGCAGGCGCGCGGTGCCGTCGACGTGGGTGATGGCCGGCAGCATCGGCGCGATCTCGGGACGCACCGGGACGGCGAACTGCATGAAGGGCGAGGCGCCGCTCAGGTCGAAATAGGCCGGCGCGCGTTCTTCCGGCACCACCGGGGCCAGGGGCCGGAACCATTCGCGGCCCTTGACGCGCGCATTGATCCAGTCGCGCACGCGGTCGCGGCGCGGGTCGGCCAGGATGCTGCGGTGGCCCAGCGCGCGCGGGCCGAATTCGCTGCGGCCCTGGTAGAGGCCGATCACGCGGCCGCTGCACAGCAGATCGAGCATGCGCGCGCACAGGGCGTCGCGTCCGCGCGGCTGTTCGATGACGAGGTCGTTTGCGCCGTCGAGCGCGGCTTCGATGTCGGCCAGCCGGGGCGGCGGACCGAGGTAGTCGCTGGTCCAGCGAAAACGCTTGCGCACGCCGGCCAGTTCCGCCAGGCCGTAGACGGCGCAGCCGAGCGCGGTGCCGGCGTCGCTGGGCGCGGGCGGCAGGAAGACGCGCCGGAACGGGGTCTCGCGCAGCAGGCGCGCGTTGGCCGAGCAGTTCAGGGCGGCGCCGCCGGCGAAGCACAGGTGTTCGGCGCCGGTCTGGCGGTATAGCCAGTGCGCCAGCGCCAGCAGGGCGTCCTCGAAGGCGCGCTGGCCGGCGGCGGCCAGGTTGGCGCTGTCGGTGAAGCGCGCGTCCACGCCGCCGAAGCGGAAGCGCTTGCGCTCGCGCAGCAGCGCGCGCCAGGCTTGCGGGATGCCGACCGCCATGCCCTCGACCTCGAGCGCGGGCAGTTCGAGCACGTCCGGGTCGCCGTAGGGCGCCAGGCCCATGACCTTGCCTTCGTTGCCTTCGCCGGGGAAGAGCGCCTGCGTCAGCAGGAAGTAGAACATGCCGAGGCCCACCAGGCGCTCGTCGTCGCGATCCCAGACCTGCTTGCCGATGCACTGCACGCCCCCGTTGCGGCCGGCGGTGTAGAAGGAGGACACCTCGCGCCAGTCGCCCGGCGTGGTCGCCGCGCCGCTCCAGTGCTCGGTGAAGTCGGCCACCGGGCTGCCCTGGCCGTCGATCACCATCACCGCCGCCTCGTCGAAGGGCGATGGATGGAACACGCTGTAGAGGTGGGCCAGGTGATGCGAGATGCGGACCCGCCGTGCTCCCTGCGCCAGGCGCAGGGTGGCGCCCAGTTCTTCCTCGTCGGAGGAAAAGCATTCGACCACGATGTCGATCGGCCGGTCGAGCCCGGGCAGGCGCGGACAGTAATGATCACGCAGGTCGCCCGGCGTGCCCCAGTGGTGCTTGCGGCGCGTGATGCGCTCTTTCTGGATGGCCCAGGCCAGGTGCGCGCCCTGCATCAGGCAGATGCTGGCGTCCTGAATCCGGTTGATGCCGAGCACGACAGGGAAATCATCCATGGTCCTCTCCGTGGAGGGTGTGAAAAGACCGCCAGGGCAAGCAGCGATCAGCCACACTTTGAGCCGGATGAGCAGCGAATAGTTCGCATGGCGGCAGCGCGCCGTTCTGACCGGGTCGGACGAAGACGCGCGCGAAAGGCGGTATCATCAAGCCCCGCGTTCTCTACCTTGCCGCCATGCTCCAGACACCGCCCTCCTTCACCCCGCTGTTCGCCGCCCGTCCCGATTCCCATCCCCTGAGTTTCCTGTTCCATGCCGGCCGCCTGCTGGTGCGCGAGCACGACCTGGCGCTGCCGGACGCGGCCGTGCTCGAAGGCCTCGGCGTCGACCGCACGCGCCTGCAGCCGCTCGGCCTGCTGGGCGAACGCTATTGCGAAACGGGCTGGTTCGACAGCGAGCCGGCGCTACCGCCGGGCTATGTGCTGCTCGGCCTGCGCGCGGTGCTGTTCTCGACCATGGAGGAATCGCTGCGCAGCCTGGCGGCGCGCGCGGCCCAGGTGGCCGAGTGGGCGCGCACCCACCGCTTCTGCGGCGCCTGCGGCGGGGCGACCCTGCTGGCCGCCGGCGAGCGCTGCTACAAATGCGAGCAATGCGGGCACATGGCGTATCCGCGCATCTCGCCGGCCATGATGGTCTTGATCAGGAAGGGCGATAGCGTGCTGCTGGCCATGCACCTGCATTCGCCCACCAAGCGCTTCGTGCCGCTGGCCGGCTTCCTGGAAGCGGGGGAGTCGGTGGAAGAGGCGATCCACCGCGAGGTGTACGAGGAGGTAGGGCTGCGCGTGCGGAACCTGCGCTATTTCGCCAGCCAGGCCTGGCCTTTCCCGCACTCGCTGATGCTGGCGTTTACGGCCGACTACCTGGATGGCGAGATCCGGGTCGATGCGACCGAGCTGGCCGAGGCGCGCTGGTTCGGGCCGGATGACGAATGGCCGGAGCGGGTGCCGCACATTTCGGTGTCGAGCGTGCTGGTGGATGCGCACCGGCCGCCGGGGCGGTAGGGCGGTCGGCCGACTACCCTACGATGCCGGTACATTTTCCCTGACGGGCGCAGGCGCCGGCGCCGGCTGCGGCTTGGCGCCGGTGCCGCGCAGCTGGACCGCGCGCTGCAGCAGGTCGAACCAGAACGGTGCGCCGAACAGGGTGGTGCCGGCGGTGATCAGCCAGCCTGCCACCTGCAGGGCGAAGGCGGAATCGAGATGCGGCGGGAAGCTGCTCCAGCCGATCGGCAGCACCCATAGCTGGCGCAGCGCTTCGGCATCGAGTGCGGTCGGGGCGGCCTTGATCCGGGCGGCGAGGGCCGGGTTCTGCCACAGGGTCTGGAACAGGTGGATGCTGTCGACGTTGAGCAGGATGGTGAGCAGCAGGGCCAGCAGGAAGGAGATCAGGAGCTGGCGCCGTTTATAGACGCCGGACAGGCGTTCCATGGCGCTGTTGAACCAGCCGGCGATGCCGTCCTGGAAGCGTTGCAAGTCGCCGCTCGACTGGCGGTACAAGGCCAGCAGCACGCGTTTCACTTGCTCGTCGGGCAGGGCTTCGATGGCGGCCTGCAGCGGGATCGCCGGGTTGCTGCGCAGCGAGTCGAGCAGGGCGATCGCGAAGTAGGCCGGTTCGATGTAGGATGGCCCGGGGCGCGCCAGCCGCACCGACAGCGGCCGGCGGTTGGCGGTGCTGCCGTGCGGATTGACCAGCGGATGGTCATAGAGACTCTGCGCCAGCGCCTCGCAGCGCGGGTCGTCCAGCATGCGCTTGATGGCGGCGCAGAGCATGTTGGCGCGCAGGCTGAAGGCTGCCGCCAGCGCTTCCTGCAAGGTACTGACGACCAGCGCCAGGGTGCCGTAGCAAAATGTCAGGCCGATGGCGACTTCGAGGACAGTGCTTCCGAACATGGCAGTCTCCATAGCGGGAACAATTTTTCACGCTACGCCGGCCTTGATGCGAACACATTAACTTTGCTCAAGAAATTGGCAGTGTCCGGTCGGCCCCGCGCATTTTCTGTATACTTGCGGCACTCGATTTTTTAAGGTTCACCATGTCCGACAAAGAAGCTTTCTCCGAACACGACTGGCGCCGCCTCTTGACCAGCCTGGGCGAGGACCCGGACCGTCCGGGCCTGCAGGAGACGCCGCACCGCGTGGCGAAGGCCTGGAAGCACTGGACCTCGGGCTATGACCAGGATCCCGTCGAAGTGCTCAAGGCCTTCGAGGACGGCGCCGAGGAATACAACGAGCTGATCGTGGTGCGCGGCATCCCGGTCTACAGCCATTGCGAGCACCACCTGGCGCCCTTCTTCGGCAAGGCCACCGTCGGCTACCTGCCGAACGGGAAGATCGTCGGACTGTCGAAGCTGACCCGCCTGGTCGACATCTTCTCCAAGCGCCTGCAGGTGCAGGAGCGCATGACGATCCAGATCGCCAACGCGCTGATGGAAGTGCTGGAACCGAAGGCGGTCGGCGTGGTCGTCAAGTGCCGCCACATGTGCATGGAAAGCCGCGGCATCCGCGCTATCGGCGAAGAGACCATCACCTCGGCGATGCTGGGTGAGTTGCAGCCGAATCTGGCATTGCGGACCGAGTTTCTGGCGTTGACGCGGGATTGATGTGCCGGCCAGCGACAGGCCGTTGAGCAGGCCTGCATACATGGGTTGAACGCGTGGGCGGAGGACCGCCTACCCTACGACAGTCCAGCCCGCCTTGGAACCTGTTCCGGATCGCTCCCCTCCAAGTTACTTTGGAGGGGACGACCATGGACCGTCCGGCCTATCCCAGCGATATTTCTCGCGAGCAGTTTGAGCCCGTGCGCCGCATGCTGGAAGCGGCGCGGCGCAAGACCCGGCCACGCAAGCACGATCTCTACGACGTATTCTGCGCGGTCCTGTATTTCCTCCACACCGGCAGCACCTGGCGCAACATGCCGGCCGGCTTTCCGCCCTGGCGCACGGTGCACGAGTATTTCACCCAGTGGACCATGCTGCGCGAAGGCGACCGTACGCTGCTGGAAACCGTGCTGGAAGCGTCCGGACGCGAGGTCGAGCTGGCCCAGCTGCGGCGCATGCTGAACCGCGCTTGAGCCGGGGCAGTGCTTCGCCGTATTGTCACGTCATTGTCACAAACTGTTGCACTTCTCGAAACGTGCGACGGATGAGCTCCGCTAAGCTGATCGATAACTTCCTGATATCACTTTCGGCGGCGCCATGTTCGAGCATCTCAACCTGATCCTCTTCTCCACCCTCAACGCCGAAGCCAGCTTGGGTGGGTGGCAATTGCTCGGCGCCGTGTTCGCGGCCGAGTGGCTGATCTTCCTGGTGCCGCTGACCCTGGTGCTGCTGTGGACCGGCGGCAGCGGCCCGCGCCGCGAGATCGCGCTGCGCGCCTTCCTTGCCGCCGTCTGCGCCCTGACCCTCAACAACCTGATCGGCCACCTCTGGTACAGCCCGCGCCCCTTCGTCGCGGAGATCGGCCACACCTTCCTATTGCACGCTCCGGACAGCTCTTTCCCGAGCGACCACGCCACCAGCATCTTCTCGGTCGCCCTGGTGCTGGTCTTCAGCGGGGTGGCGCAGGTGCGCCGGATCGGCCTGGTGCTGTTGCCGCTGGCGCTGGTGGTGGCCTGGTCGCGGGTCTATCTTGGCGTGCATTGGCCGAAGGACATGTTTGGCGCACTCGTGGTGTCCGCGGCGATGGCCATGTTGATGTCGAGCGCCGCCGGCCGCGCCGCCAGCGCCGCCGTGCTGCCGCGGGTAGAGACCCTGTACCGCCGCGTGCTGGCGCTGCCGATCGGACGCGGCTGGCTGCGCCCTTGAAAAAGTTGATGAAGGCGACCGTGTAGGGACGACGCGGCCGGCATCGCATCAGGCCTGGCGCTTGACGCGAGCGGGTCCGCCGCACGCAGGACGCGTGGACGTATTCCGCACGCCGGCCGCGCGCTCCTACTGCGCTTCCGTATTGCTGCCTGTATCCGCTCCCGGCGCCGCGTCCGCCGCCTCGAACACCAGTTTCTTGTTGGCGTCGAAGTGGAAGGCGCCCAGCGCCTGGCCGGTGACGGCGTCCGCCTCCGGCGCCTCGAGCTGGGTGCAGCCGGCGGTCTCGACCTGCCAGGTGTCCTCGCCCGCGCGCAGGGTGTAGAGGTTGGGGCCGCTAGCGAACAGTTCGATTTCCAGGCCGGACAAGGGCATGTCCCCCAGACTGATCTGGCGCTGGCAATCCGGCAGGTGCGCCGCCGTCAATTTCACCGTTCCCTCCTTGCTCCAGAAAACATCCTGCACCACGCGCACCGTCAGGGCGTGGTCATTGCCTTCGATCTGGTAGCTGGCCGTATCGTTGACGCAGCCGGCCAGCAGCAGCGGCGCGAGCAGCGGGACGAGCAGGAGGGAGCGATGGCGCATGGTGGTACCCTTGTCGATGATGCAGGAGTGCATGTTCCACCGAGTATAGAAGGGCGCCCCGGGCCGTGCAAGCCGGACACGGCTAGCCTGGCTGCGCCTGTGAGCGCCCGATCTGCAGCAGTTCGGCCGGCGTGCCGAACTCGCGGTCCGGCTTGATGCGGCGCAGGGCCTCGATTGGCGCATAGCCCCAGCTGACCGCGCCGAAGGCCACGCCCACCTTGCGCGCCGCCTCGGCATCCATGGCCTGGTCGCCCACGTAGAGCGCATGCGCGGCCGGCACCGCGGCCTGCTTGACCACCTTGCGGATGCGCGCCGCCTTGCCGAAGATCGACATGCCGCATTCGTAGTGGTGGAACAGCTCTTCCAGCGCCGGCCCCAGCACCAGGCGCACGTTCTGCTCCGAATTCGAGGACACGATGGCGAGGCGCACGCCTTCGCGATCCAGTGCGTGCAGCACGTCATGGATGCCTTCGAACAGCGGAATGCGCGCGGCGTTCTCGCGCATCAGGCCGATGAAGCTGCGCGAGGCCAGCGGCAGCTTCCAGGCCGGCATGCCGACCTGGCGCATGATGGTGCGGGTGTCGTGGTGGCGCAGCTGCTGCACCTGCTCGGCGTCGACGCGGCGGAAGCCATGCTGGTCCGCGATGCGGTTGAACACGCTCACGAAGAACGGGAAGGAATCGGCGAGCGTGCCGTCGAAGTCGAAGATGGCGAGGCGGTAGGACATGCGCCCGATTATAGGGGATGCGTCAGGCCGTGCCTCCGTTGGCGCGCAGCACCTGGCCATTGACCCAGCCCGACTCTTCGCTCACCAGGAAGGAGACCACGCGCGCGATATCCTCCGGCTCGCCGAGGCGTTCGAGCGGCGGCATCTTCGCGAAGTTGTCGATCTGTTCCTGCGTTTTTCCGGAGAAGAACAGCTCGGTGGCAACCGGCCCCGGCGCCACGGTGTTGACGCGGATCCGGCGGCCGCGCAATTCCTTGGCGAACACGCCGCTCATGGCCTCGACCGCCGCCTTGCTGGCGCTGTAGATCGCATAGCCCGGCAGCTTCATCGCCAGCACGGTGGTGGAAAAGTTCACGATGCGCCCGCCGTCGTTCAGGCGGCGCGCCGCTTCGCGCAGGGTGTTGAAGGTGCCCTGCACATTGATGCCGAAGGTGTTCTCGAACAATTCGTCGCTGGTCTCGGCCAGCGGCATGGTCTTCAGCACGCCGGCATTGTTGACCAGTACGTCGACCCGGCCGAATGCGCCCTCGGCGCCGTCGAACAGGGCGCGCACCTCGTCGGCTTTGGAGACGTCGGCCTTGATCGCCACGGCGCCGTGGCCGCCGGCCTGCAGGCCGGCCACCACGCGCTCGGCTTCGGCGGCATTGCTGGCGTAGTTGACAACGATGCGGTAGCCGTCCTCGGCCAGGCGCTGGGCGATGGCGGCGCCGATGCCGCGCGATGCGCCGGTGACGATGGCGACTTGTCGGGTGTCCTGGTTCATGCGGTTTCTCCTTGGGTTGGATGCGATACCCACATGATGAACGATTCCAGGCGAGAGATAATTACAATAATACTGGCTTGATTATTCCATTGCGATCAACAATGGCGGCGATGCCTCAATAGCAGTCGCTGCCCTCGCTGGTCATGCACACGGTCGCCACGCGGCGGCGCTCGACGTAGTCCGGCTGGGTCACGCCGGCATTGCCGATGCAGGATGCGGCCCCGCCGTTGCAGGCGACCGCCTCGATCCGGTAGACGTATTTCTTCGATACCGTGCCGTCCGGCTTCTCGCCCTCGTTGAAGGGCTGCTGGGCGGTGATGCTGCAGCTGACGCTGACCAGGAAGCCGGTATCGGCCTTGAAGTCGTTCAACTGGACCAGCGCGGAATTGTCCGGGCAGCCGGCCGGCTTGCCGTCGTGGGTCAGGCGGTAGAACATCCATTCGATGCCGGCGCGCGCCGCCTGGCCGGCGCGCACGCCGAGCAGGGTCTGGTTGACGGTGCTGTGCTGGGTGCCGCTCATCCTGACCAGCGCCACCGAGACGCCCGCCACCAGCAGCAGGATGACCACCGCGGCGATGTAGGCGAAGCCGCGTTGAGGCCGGCGCATCATGGCACGTTCACCACGTGGGCGCCCATGGTCAGCGACACCGACTCGCCGCCGTTGGTGAGCTTGAGCCGGAGCTGGGCGAAGCCGCTCTCCTGGGTCGCGCCCTGGTTCGGCGAATACACGAAGCCGCAGCTCTCGACGTGGGTGGCCACGATCGGCATGGCGGCGGTGACCGTGGGGCAGGTGGGCTGGGCGTTCAGGGTGGCGCTGGTGACCCGGTACAAGGTGCCGGTGCCCTTGCCGTTCGCCACCTTGCCGGTGGCGTCACAGACATAGATGACCGAGCGCTGCCCGCCCGGCACCACCACGAAACGGCCGCCGTCGTAACCCGCCGGCAGCTCCTGCGGCGCGTCCAGGGTGATGCGGTGCTCGCCGGTGCTGGCGCCCGGCGTGTTGGCGATGGCCGCGATCCCGAACATGTTGGCGCCGCTGTACAGGTCCTCGGTGTTCTGGTTGCCGATCACGACCGCGTCCCCGGCGCTCACGGGGTTGGTGAATGCGGTCAGCACGTCGAAGCTGCTCTTCTTCTCGAAGGGATCGAGGAAGCGCCCCGGATCGGCGGCGTTGTCGCGGTCCGGGCCCGCGCGGTAGCGGCCGCCGTCGATGGTCGGCACCAGTTCCAGGCACTGCGGCGTGATCAGGCGCAGCGAGTTCGGCACCGCGCTGCGCACGTCGGTCGCGACCTTGCGCAGCGCGGTGTCGGCCAGGCTGGTGAGGGTGGCGCGCCGCTCGACGGCCAGGTAGCCCTGGATGGTGGGGCCGACCTGCAGCGCCAGCACGCCGGCGATGATGCCGATCAGGACCATCACGACGATCAGTTCGACCAGGGTGAATCCATGCTGGCGCTTCATGGTTCTGTCCTCCACCCGTGCAGCACCAGGCTCTCGTTCCCGCTGCGGACCGTGACGCTGATGCGCGCCGCCTGCGCTTGCGGGACATCGGTCAGCGCCACCTGGCTGACGCGCACGGTGACGCGGTAGCGTTCCAGTCCCGGGATCGCATTGCCGGCGACGTCGGTGACCGGGCTGTCGGCGGGGTAGCCGTTGTAGTCCCAGATGTCGGTGTAGTCGGCGCGGCTGGCTTCCTGCGCCTTGTTGTTGGTGTAGGGCTTGAGCATCGCTTCCTCCAGCATGCTTTCGCCGATCGCGATCATCTGCTGGGTCAGCAGCGGATCGACGCTGGCGCGGGTGGCGCGGGTAAAGGCGGCCACCAGGCCCGCGAGCGCGACCGCGATGATGACGATGGCGATCACCAGTTCGACCAGGGTGACGCCGCGCATGCGCATCATGGTCTCCATGCGCCTACTGGACATAGCCGGTCGTCCCTTCCATCCTGATGGTGCGCTGGGCGACGCCGCCGTCCATGATCTGCAGCGTGTCGGCCGCGCCCACCGGGCTGGTCCCGGCCGCGTCGCGGGTGATGCTGCCGTCCGGGTGGAAGAACAGCGCCACCGCCGCCGCGCCCGCGAAGCCGCCGCCGCCCGCCACCGTGCTGTTGTTGGTGCTGTCGTATTCGGTGTCCGAGACGCCGATGCCGAGCGCGCAGGCGGCGCCGCCCGCCGCCGGCAGGCCGGGCGCTTCGCGCATGCGCAGCCGGACCGTCTTGCCGGACAGGGTCGCGCACACCAGGCGCCGGCGCGCGATCGCGGTCTTGTGCGCGTAACGCACCGCGTTCACGACCTGCTCGCCGAACACCAGCGTGCCGGTGCTGTCGCTGCCCATCAGGCGCGGGATGCCGATCGCCGCCAGGACGCCGATCAGGACCATCACCGTGACCAGCTCGATCATCGTGAAGCCCTGCTGGCGCCGCATTGCACGCTTCATCGGAACACCTCGCGCACGTGGATGATGCGCTTGGTCTCGGGCTCGAACACGCCGAAGGTGGCGCGCGCCCACGGATCGGTGTCGGGCTTGTTGTCCTTCGAGCAGACGTTCAGGGAACGCAGCCAGGGCAGCTTGGCGCCGGTCGACACCGGCTTGACAAGCTGTTCCATGCAGGCGCTGTCGGCAGCGGTGTCGCCGAGGTTGGCGGCGACGTCGCCCCAGCCCGGGCCGCCGCCGCTGGGCATCAGCCCGAGCGCGCCGATGCCGCCCACGAGCTTGAGCTTGACCTCGGTGTTGGACTTGTTCACCTTGAACGGCGCTCCGCTCGCAGCCGCATTCGACTGTTTTTTCGGAACCACCACGAAGGCGTCGAGCGGGATGGCGGTGTAGACGTCGTCGGTATGCTGCACCCAGCTGCTGCCGCGCCAGACCTCGGCGAGCACCGGCATCTTGAGTTCGCCGCGCGCGCTGCCGAAGCGGTTCACCAGGCGCAGGCGGCCGCTGCGGATATTGGTCTTCGCTTCCTTGCCGGCGTCCGGGTCGGGGCTGGCGCTGAATGCCGACGTCACGTCGGCCGGCGCCACCTTGCCGTTGGCGCCGCGCAGGCGGATCGTGAGCGGCGCGGTCTTGAGGTTCGTGAACGCATAGTTCGGCAGCAGCGTCACGCTGCCCTTCACGAACTGCGCCGCCTGGATTTTGGTAAGCGCGACGCCTGCCACATTCAGGGCGCCCGGCGTCGCGGCGAGTGCGGCGCCGTTCTCGTCGACCACCGACAGGTTGACGTCCTCGGTATAGGCGGCATTCGTGGTCTGGTTCCTGACCCCGGCATCGAAGTTCCGGGTAGCGATGCCGGCCGCGTTCATGGCCGTGACCTTCATGACGAAGGGCTCGCGCGAATAGTGCCAGGTGCGTTCCGTCTCGGTCCCCGGCCGCTCGATCGCCACCTGGAAGTACTGCGGAATGAAGGCGCCCACGCTGCCCGAGCACTTGCCGGCCGCCGCAGTATTGGTCGACCCGGCAGCCTTGAGGGCATCGTTGCCCATGAAGCCGTCCAGGCTGGCGGCAAGGTCGATCCTGCCGACCTCGGACCACCTGGCGTTCGGGGTCGCGACACCGCCTTTGAACGCGAGCAGATCGGAAGCGAAGGCGTCGTCGGTGACGCCGTTCTGCGCGCGGCAGGCGATGTCGAGCGTGACCTTGGGCGCGACCGCGCCGGCGGCGTCCAGCGCCGCGGTATCGAAATTCGGGGTCTTGACGCCGGCCGTGTTGACCGCCGTGACGCCGACGCTGAAGGCGGCGCCGGCGCGCAGCGGGCCGGCGGCGGGGGCCAGCGTGAATTTCGCCGGGACCGTGATGAAGTTGCCCGCGCCGGTGGCGGTCACGTCGTCGGGAATGGCGGCGGAGGCGTTCAGCCTGACCTCGCCCGCGTCCGGATAGGACAGCGCCAGCGTGGCGATGCCGGCGGTCTTGAATTCGGTCCGGATGCTGGTGGTTGCGGCGCTGGCGGTGGCGGCGCCGCAGCTGAGCGCCTTGCCGCCCAGCGTCAGCTTTTCCGAGCCGGTCTTCGGCTTGCTGTAGTTGCAGCTGTAGCTCACGTCGTAGGTCTTGTTCTCGAAGGCGGCGACGCAGGCGGTCTGGCTGGCGTTCGCCTTGACGCCCTGGATCGTGGCCAGGATGCCGCCGGCGCCTGCCGCGTGGTCGGGCACGTCGACGCGCAGCTTGATCCCGCCTGCGAAGGTCATGGAACAGCTGCCGCTGTTGTTGCCGGTGCGGTAGCAGGTGGTCGCTGCCTGGGCGCTGACGCCCTCCAGGGCCAGGGTGACCGCGCCTGCGGCGAAGCGGGTCACGTTTACGGTCTGCGAGCCGGCATTGGCAGGAATCGAGAAGGCGGCGTCGAAGGGTTTCAGCTTCCCTCCGGTGACGGCCCCTGCGAAGTGCGGCGCGGTGCAGGCCGCGTTGGCGCAGGCGGTGACGGTGATCTTCTCTTCGAGGCAGGTGTCGCCTTCGCCGTCATGCGTGATCAGGAAGTGGTGCGGGGTGGCCGGCGCCAGTCCTTCGCAGCGCGGCCCGTTGGTGGAATTCACCTGGTAGCCGCTGTTGTTGGTCACGCAGTCGCACTTGTTCTTCGCGGTGCCGTTCTTGCAGTAGATCGTGCCGGTCACCCGTCCGGCCCACTCCAGCGTCGCCCAGTTCACGCGCGCGTCGCCGGTGATGACGGCGCTGGAAGATTGCAGCAGCAGGTCGCCGGTGTCGACGTTGCCGGTGACCGCATTGCCCGAACCCATGGTCATGCTTTTCGTCGCGGTCACGTTGCCGGTGACCTTGCTGCCCGAGGCTTCCATGCTGAAGGTGCCGGTCGTGATGCTGCCGGTGACGGTGTTCCCGGAACCCATGGTCATCGAGGTGGTGGCGACGATGGTCCCCGTCACCCGGCTGCCGGAGGCCAGCATGTCGAACACCGGCGCCGTGACGTCGCCGCTGACGGTGCTGCCGGATCCGAGCGAGAACTTGCTGCTGGCATTGACGTCGCCGGTGATGGTGACCGGCGAACCGGCCGTCACGACCGTGCCCCTGACGTCGCCGGTGATGCGCGACGAGGAGCTGATGTTGACCACGCCGCGCGAGGTGAGGTTGCCGGTGATGGTGACGCGGTCGGTGCCCAGCTGGATGGCGCCGGCGCTGATGTTGGCGGTCGCCGTGTGCTGCGAGGCGCCCATCGAGAAGGTGCCGCCGACTTCGATGTCGCCGCCGGAGATTTTCAGGTTGGCCGGATTGATGGCGTTGAGGTCCAGGTCGCCCGTGACGATGAGCCTGGCGCCGCTGCCCATCGACAGGCCCTGGTTCCAGCCGACCGCGACGTTGTTGGTGACCTTGAGCGTGTAGCCGCTGCCGATGACGACCGCATCGTTCCATTCCAGATAGGCCGGATAGGGGCAGGTGTAGACCTTGTTCGACAGGGTGCAGCTGTCGACGGCGTTGCCGTTGAAGGTGTAGGTGGTGGCCTGCGCCGCGCCGCTGCCCAGCATGCCCGCCAGCGCCAGCAGGCAGGCCGCCATCCATGCCGACGGTCCGCGGCGCTTCGTGAGCGCGCGGGCAAGGTTCAGCATGAATGGGTAGGGAATGGACACAACTTGTCTTGTATCAAAGCGTCAATTCCCGAAAGTGTGCATGAGTTAATGGAACGCCACAACGAATTTTTCGTTAAAGCAACCTCCTCTGGTCAAGCTGATAACGAACCCGTCTGTTTTACGCTGCCCGGGCGACCGGCGCACCCTGCTCCCCGGCCTGCGCCAGGTGGCGGTTCACCGCCGACAGCACCGCGCGGAACGAAGCCGTCACGATATTGCTGTCGATGCCGACCCCGAACAGGGTCGCGCCATCGCCGACGCGCAGCTCGACGTAGCAGGCGGCGCGGGCGTCGGCGCCGCGGCCGATCGCGTGCTCGTGGTAGTCCATCAGGCGGATGTCGAGGCCGAGCGCATTCACGAAGGCGTCGATCGGGCCGTTGCCGGCGCCGCGGCAGGCCTGCTTCGCGCCGCCCTGGGTGACGTCGAGGTCGATCTGCACGCCGTGCGCGCTGTCCTCGACCATGCGGTGGGCCACGTAGTCGTAGGGCCGGTCCTGCTCCAGGTATTCGCGCGAGAACAGGGCGTGGATGTCGGAGGCCACCACTTCGCGGCCGGTGCTATCGGCCATGCGCTGCACCGCGCGCGAGAATTCGATCTGCAGGCGGCGCGGCAGCTCGAGGCCATATTCCTGCTGCAGCAGGTAGGCCATGCCGCCCTTGCCCGACTGGCTGTTGACGCGGATGACGGCGTCGTAGCTGCGTCCCAGGTCGGCCGGGTCGATCGGGAGGTAGGGCACTTCCCAGATCGCGTCCGGCTGCTGCTTCGCAAAACCCTTCTTGATCGCATCCTGGTGCGAGCCGGAAAACGCCGTGAACACCAGGTCGCCCACATAGGGGTGGCGCGGGTGGACCGGCAGCTGGTTGCATTCCTCGACCAGCTGGCGCACCGCGTCGATGTCGGAGAAGTCCAGGCCCGGGGCGACGCCTTGCGTGTAGAGGTTCATGGCGAGGGTGACCAGGTCGACGTTGCCGGTGCGTTCGCCGTTGCCGAACAGGCAGCCCTCGACCCGGTCGGCGCCGGCCATCACGGCCAGTTCGGCGGCCGCCACCGCCGTGCCGCGGTCGTTGTGCGGGTGGACGCTGATGACGAGCGACTCGCGATTGTCGAGGTGACGGCACATCCACTCGATCTGGTCGGCGTAGACGTTCGGGGTGGCCGCTTCCACGGTGGAGGGCAGGTTGACGATCATCTTGTTGCCGGGCGTCGGCTGCCACACGGCGCCCACTGCATCGACGATCTGCTTGGAGAAATCGAGCTCGGTGGTCGAGAACGACTCCGGCGAATACTCGAGGCCCCATTGCGTCTGCGGGTGCTGGGCGACCAGTTCCTTGATCAGCTGCGTGCCCTTCACGGCGATCTGCACGATCTCCTCGCGCTCCATGCCGAACACCACGCGGCGGAACACTGGCGCCACCGAGTTGTAGATGTGGACGATGGCGCGCTTGGCGCCCACCGCCGATTCCACGGTGCGGCGGATCAGCTCATCGCGCGCCTGGGTCAGGACGATGATGGTGACGTCGTCCGGGATGCGGTTTTCCTCGACCAGCATGCGCACGAAGTCGAAGTCGGTCTGCGATGCCGAGGGGAAGCCGACTTCGATTTCCTTGACGCCGATTTTCACCAGCATCTCGAAGAAACGCAGCTTCTTCTCCGGGCTCATGGGCTCGATCAGGGCCTGGTTGCCGTCGCGCAGGTCGGTGCTCATCCAGATCGGCGGCTGGGTGATGGTGCGGCCTGGCCACTGGCGGTCGGCGAGCGGAACGGCGGGGAAGGGACGGTATTTGGCGGCGGGATTCTTCAGCATGATCGTGTGCTCCTGGTTGCATGACTACGTGGCGCTTCAGGCCCTGGATGGGGCGGGAGTGCGGCGATGGGGCTGCCGGGCGGGCCGCGGGAACGCTAGGCCAGGCAACCGATCGGTAGCTTTAGCAGCAGGCGGACGAATGCGCGCGAACCTGACGGCAGGATAGGGCCGGAGGACTTGCTGGGTGATGCTGGGGTGGAGAAGGGGGACATCTGTTCACTTCCTGGGACTGCGCGACTGCTTGTGGGGCCGGCTTGTGGCCGGGACGTACGGCGTGGATTACGCGCGTAGTAGCAGGCCCAGCGCTAGCGCGCCGGTGGCAGGTAGGAGGGATGGCAGATGCGGGTGGAAAGACATGCAAAAGACTTTAGAAGAGTATTTTTGGTGTGTCAAGCAAAAATTTGTGCGGCGCATCGTACATTTTGCTCGTGATTATTCTGGTTTTCCGTAGGGTGGGCGGTCCCCGCCCACGCGTTCAGGCAGCCGATGATCAGCCGTTTCGTCGGTTCAGAGGGAGTTGGACGCGTGGGCGGAGGACCGCCCATCCTACGAAAACCGGGGCCGTCCTGCAGCGCAGCACGGTAAGTGGTATACTGGCTTCGTGTCGTCGAAGAAGCTTTCCGACTCTCCCCCGGCCCCGTAGTCGATTCGCAACGCTGCGCCGCCGTCCACGCCTCGCGCGCTTTTCTCTCTCCACCTGGCCCGGTCCGGCCAGCACCAAACACTGCCAGGCAGCATCGGCGGTGCGACCGACGCTTTACCGAACCCGTGCGCCGCCCGGGCCGTACATGCAATGCATCAGGAGAACCAGCATGGCCAAAGAAGAACTCATCGAAATGAACGGGCTCGTTTCCGAAATCCTGCCCGAAATGCGTTTCCGCGTCGACCTCGACAACGGTCACCAGTTGATCGCCTATACCTCGGGCCGCATGAAGAAGAACCATATCCGCATCATCGCGGGCGACCGCGTCACCCTCGAGATGTCGCCGTACGACCTCAACAAGGGTCGCATCACCTTCCGCCACATCGAAAATCGTGGCCCGTCCGGCCCGCGTCCGGCCCCGCGCCGCCGCTAAACCGCAGGCGCCCATCCACGGGGCGCTGCGAGAAGGAGCCGGCGCAGGAAGGCCGGCTCACATTTTTTGTGCACTGCACAAAAAACCTTTTATACTCTGTTTTCGGGTAGAGCCTGTGGCTCCGCCAGACCCGTCCGAACCAGTTCCCGCGCCTGTGCAGTGCGCGGCTTTCGCGGACGGTGTGTTTTCGACATATCAGTCAGCCTGTACAGCGGCCACACCTTGCAGATAGCATTGGTGGCCATCAGCTCCGCACCACGCAGATAGCATGGGCTGGAGCGGCGATAAATCGGTAATGCTTGAAATGAAGCTCGCAAACGCGGGCTTTTTTTTCGTCCATACCTACCGCGTGTTTGCCATCGTGTGATCGGCATTACAATGTTGATAACTCAAAATACAGGCGAATCCGACCATGGCCCACATCCATCCAGCCGGCTGGCGCGAGATGTCCGTCACCGGCGCCGCCGCCCGCGAGATCGAAACGCTGACGCTGCTGGAAAAGCGTCTGTCCGACACGCCCTACGAGATCTACCACGGCGTGCACTGGACCAACGTCGAGCACGGCTTCTCGGCCTACGGCGACATCGACTTCATCATCCTTGCGCCCAATGGCCGCCTGCTCCTTATCGAGCAGATCGCCGGTTTCCTGGGCGAGACGCGCGATGGCCTGGTCAAGAACTACCAGGGCAAGCCGCGCAAGATCCGCCACCAGATCATCCACACCATCGAAGGCTTCGCCAAGCGCTACCAGGGCGAGCTGTCGATCGACTACCTGCTGTACTGCCCCGACTACATCGTCAAGGACCCGGTCCAGGCCGGCATCGACCCCAGCCACATCATCGACGCCACCACCAAGGGCCGCCTGGGCGCCAAGATCCGCGAGATCCTGCCCGTCACCGCGCGCACCGAGGAGTTCGACCGCGTCACCCGCTACCTCGGCGACACCCTGAGCCTGCGCCCCGACCCGAGCTCGATGATCGGCTGCGCCACGCAGATGGTGACGCGCCTGTCCGGCGGCCTGGCCACCTGGGCGCGCCGGCTCGAATTCTCGCCGTTCCGCCTGCGCGTGGTCGGCACCGCCGGCAGCGGCAAGACCCAGCTGGCCCTGAGCGAATACACGGCCGCCATCGACGCCGGCCTGCGCCCGCTCTATGTCTGCTTCAACCGGCCGCTGGCCGACCACATCCAGCGCCTGGTGCCGCCCGGCGGGCGGGTCGCCAACTTCCACGAACTGTGCGACGCCTGGCTGCGCGCCAAAGGCGAGAGCCCGGACTACGGCAAGCCCGACGTCTGGACCGAGATCGAGGGCGTGCTGGCCTCGGCCGACCTGCCCGAGACCTGGCACTACGACGTCCTGATCGTCGACGAGGGCCAGGATTTCACCCAGGCCTGGCGCGACATCGTGCTGCGCATGCTGAAGAACGGCGGGCGCGCCATTTGGCTGGAAGACCCGGACCAGAATCTGTATGGCAAAGAGATGGTGGCGCTGCCCGGCTGGGTGGTGCTGCACTCGAACACCAACTACCGCAGTCCGCGGGAAGTGGTGCAGATGCTGTCCTCGATCGGCGCGGTGAGCCAGCCGGTGGAGGCGGGCAGCCCGTTCAAGGGCGCCGACATCGAGGAGATGCTGTACCCGGAAGGCGACGTCGAGGCCATGCTGAACCAGACCCGGCGCGCCGTCACCTCCTGCCTGGCCGCTGGCTTCGGGCGCCAGGACATCGCGATCTGTTCCTTCCGCGGACGCGAGAAATCCGCCATCCTCAAGCTCGATAAACTGAGCGACGCACACACGCTGCGCTCCTTCACCGGCGCCTACGACCTGTTCGGCAACCCGGTGTTCCGCGAAGGCGGATTGCTGGCCGAATCGGTCTACCGCTTCAAGGGCCAGTCGGCGCCGGCGCTGATCTTCACCGAGATCGACTTCGAGGAGATGGACGAACTCACCCTGCGCAAACTTTTCGTGGGCATGACGCGCGCGCGCCTGAAGCTGGTGCTGGTGATGAGCGAGCGGGCCTCGGCGCAGTTCTTCGACCGAATGAGCAGCGGCGGCGACGTCGAGGAGTAAGCTCGCCGGCGATGGCGCGGAACAGGGCGCACAGCTTCGGCGCCGTGAAGTCGTCCAACACATCCGTGAACTGGCATTTTATGCGGACGAAATGGTGGGGCTTGCCTGTGGACGGGCGCCGCGTGCTAGCATCTCTCGACGGTATCGTGGAGACGAAGATGAAACAACAGGTTGGGGGAAAAGTCGAACGGATGCGCCTGCGAATGCTCGGCGCATCGGCGCTGATGGTGCTGCTGGCCGCCTGCGGCGAGCATCCTCCGCGCGACGACGACGAGGACGATCCCGCGCCACCGCCGGCCCCGGCCATCAGCATCGTCGCCGGCGACGTGAACACCGCCGGCAACACGAACGCCACCGGCGCCGCCGCGCGCTTCCGTGCTCCGTCCGGCATCGCCATCGATACCGCGGGCAACCTCTACGTGGCGGACACCGGCAACTTCACGATCCGCCGCATCACGCCGGCCGGCGTCGTGACCACGCTGGCCGGTTCGGCCGAGAACCCCGGCTCCATCAATGGCACCGGCGCCGGTGCGCGCTTCAGGAATCCGGTTGCGCTGGCGATCGGCCCGGACAATATCCTGTATGTCGGCGACAACGCCCTGGTGCGCCGCGTGAACACGGCGGGGCAGGTCGACACCTTCACCGAGATCCTGATAGGGAACAATGTGGACAGCCGCAGCTACGCCTCGGTGTATGTCGCCGGGCTGGCCGTCGACTCGCGCGCGAACGTCATCGTGGCCAACGGCCACAGCACGCGCCGCATCACGCAGAACGGCGCGGTGACCATGTTCGAAGGGACGCAATTGCTGAACAATGTGTCCGGCACCAGGATCTACAACCAGCGTGGCGTGGCCGTGGACAAGAGCGACAACGTCTACGTCTTCAGCCTGGAGGCGACGATCGCCCGGACCAACGGCTCCAATACCCTGAGCGTGCTGGCTGGCGCGCCGACCCAGCGCGGCTCGGCCGACGGCACCGGCAGCGCCGCCCGCTTCGAACAAGTGGTCGCGCTGGCGCTCGACCCGCAGGGCAACGTGTACGCGGCGGACAACGTCAACAACCTGGTGCGCAAGATCACGTCCGCCGGCGTCGTGACGACGGCCGCCGGCACGCTGAAGTCCACCACCCTGGCCACTGGCGCCCTGCCGGGCAGCTTCCCCAACATCACCGGTCTCACGACCGACGGCAAGGGCAACTACTACGCCACGACAGGCCACGCCGTCATCAAGATCGTGCTGCCCTAAGCGCTAACTTGGAGACCGTCGCACCGGGACTAGGCGTCCCCCTTGGCCGGTGCCCAAGTTCCTCGATTCAGTGGCCAATCGCCGCAGTCGCCACCCCCTGCGCCACACTCGACTTACTGGTCGTAACCGTCAACGCAAACAGCGGCTTGCGCGCCGACTGCTCCGTACTCCACTCATAAGCCACCGTGCTCTTGACCCCATCCGCCCCCTTGTCCGACGAGTTGCGCTTGCGCTCGCTCTTGAACGGCGCCGGCGCACGGCTCATGGCCTTCTCGAACAGCGCCTTGGTCGCTTCCGCCGGAACGGTCTTGGCGTACAGCGCACACAGGTTCTTGTCCTGGTGAACGACCAGCACGAACTGCCCATGCTGGCTGGGAACGACCCAGGCATTGCCCTTGGCTCCCTGCAGGAACATCGCCGCCTTCTCGGCCGGCAACTGCTGCGAGGAATCCAGGTGCTTGCGCAGCCCGTCGAAGTCGTGCAGGTACTTCAGGCAGTGCGAGGAATAGATATCCATGAACGCGGCGGCCTGCTGCTCAGGCGCGGCGATGGCGATTGAAGAAAGCAAGGTCCCTCCGATGGTGATGGCGGCATTGCGCAACAGCGTGTGCATTCGTGCTCCGGCTGGGTTGGTATGACCTTACCATGATGCTTCAGTCAACCGAATCGTGGCGCACGACGGCTGTCGTTTCGCCCAATCCATTCCCATGGCACGCGGCTATAGCAAGCAGGAAGTTCCTCTCCACAAGATCCGGCGCTACCTGGAGCCGGGACCGATCGTGCTCGTCAGTTCTTGCTGGAAAGGGGAGCAGAACATCATGACGATGGGCTGGCATATGGTGATGGAGTTTTCTCCATCCCTGATCGGCTGCGTGATCGCCTCATCGAACCACAGCTTCGAGCTCATCCGGAAGAGCCGCGAATGCGTCATCAATCTGCCGACCATCAGCCTGACGGACGCCGTGGTCGGCATCGGCACGCATGCGGGCAGCAAGATGGACAAGTTCGCGCACTATGGACTGACGCCGGAAGCAATCGATGGCGTGCAGGCACCGGCGATCCGCGAATGCCACGCCCAGTTCGCCTGCCGCCTGCACGACGACAGCCTGGTGGACAAGTACAACTTCTTCATCTGGGAAGTGGTCGCGGCCAGGGCGGCAAAGACGCCCAAGCATCCGGAGACGCTGCACTACACGGGCGAAGGCGTGTTCATGGTGGCCGGTAAAGTCATCAGCCGGCGCTCGAAGGGCATGCTGGCCAAGGAGCCGGACTGATTACGTTCTGCATCGGTGAAACCATGCACACCGCATGTGCGTCGATGCGCCGAGTGTTCGCTTGACTATGTTTTTGCCTCAACTATTCTGACTTGTCCGGGCTTGAGCCTGGCTGGAGCGTCGCACGACGGCGATCCACGATAACGACGACAACATCGGAGACAGAATGGACTTCCACCCTCGCGCATCCACGGGGCTAGCCGCCCTCGCCCTCAGCCTGCTCGCCACGAGCGCCCACGCAGCAGTCATCGCTCTTCCCAAGTACAACGTCAGTGTCAACGAGGTATCGGTCTCCGGCTTCTCGTCCGGCGCCCATATGGCGGCGCAGATGCACTTCGCGTATTCGAAGACGGTGAAGAAGGGCGCTGGCATCATCGCAGGCGGACCGGTGTACTGCTCGCAGGGCAACGCGGCGATCGCGACCGGGCCCTGCATGCTCGATACCGCGTCGCGCAACCTGCCCTACCTGATCTCGGTGGTGAACACCTGGTCGAGCAACGGCTACATCGACCCGACCAGCAATATGGCGGCCTCGAAGGTCTACCTGCTGTCCGGGACCATCGATTCGACCGTGAAGCAGCCGGTGATGAACGACCTGCGCACCATGTACGGCAATTACGTCCCGAGCGCGAACATCCAGTACAAGAACAACCTGGCCGCCCAGCATTCGATCCCGACGGACTTCTTCGGCAGCAGCTGCGGCACCAACGGTTCGCCTTTCGTCAACAACTGCAACTTCGACACCGCGGGCGAGATCCTCAAGTGGATCTACGGGACGCTGAACCAGAAGAACGTCAGCACGCTCAATGGTTCCTTCATCAACTTCGACCAGGCCGCGTTCTGGGGCAACGGTAATCCAACCCTGCACGGCATGGCCAGCAGCGGCTACGCCTACGTGCCCGCCGCCTGCGCCGCGGGACAGTCCTGCAAGCTGCATGTGGCTTTCCACGGCTGCATGCAGAACGTCGCCAGCGTCGGCACGGCCTTCTACCAGAACGCCGGCTACAACCGCTGGGCGGACACCAACAAGATCATCGTGCTGTATCCGCAGGCAATGGCCAAGGCGAACAATCCGGGCGGATGCTGGGACTGGTGGGGCCACGACGACGTCAACTTCCCGGCCAAGAGCGGCGGGCAGATGGTGGCGATCAAGACCATGATCGACAAGATCGTCGGCGGGAATACGGCGGCGCCGTTCACGTGCACGTCGACGTATGCCAGCAACTACGCGCATGTGGTGGCGGGGCGGGCCTACCTGGGGGCGGGGAACCAGGTGTATGCGACCAATTCGAACCAGTATCTGGGGTACTACCTGACCACGGCGTATACGAATGTCAGGCAGACCTCGGCGGGGTATTACGCGTACGGGACTTGTTCCTAGGCGTCAGCCGGCACTTCGACGGCCAGTCGTGCGATGCGCTCGTACAGCATGAGCTTGAATTCGGCTTGGTCGAGGGCGTAGTGGCAGCGGCGATGACAGTTCGGGCACAGGGCGACCGCGTTCGCCGTCGTGTCCGAGCCGTGGCTGGACAAGGGCATGACGTGATGGACCTCAAGGAAGGGCAGGCCATCCATTCCCTTGAAAGGCGCGGGGGCGCCGCAGCCCTCGCAGTGGCCGTTCGCGGCTTGCAGCACCCAGGCCTTGACTGCCGGATCCCGGACGTAGCTCGTGACCATGTTCGTTACGGTGGTGGGCTTCGGCGATCCCTTGGGTATGACGCCGAGCTGGCGCTGCATGAGGTCCGAAACCCGTTGCGCCAGCGTCCCTGCATCGGCTGTCGGGACGTAGGCTTCGAGCGATTCGAGTCCCTGCATGCTCAGCAGGGCAATCATTTGTTGTTTGACTGCCGAGCCGATATTTGTCGCGGGAAGGTATCCAGCGATATAGGGCATCTTCAGCTCGTACAGCGCCGCGGAGATATTCCGCATTCGAAATTCGATCGAGCCTTTCGACCTGTTTGGCAGCGGCCCTTCTCGGAGTGCCCTATTCACCGCAGCCTTGTTGTACGCCACGCCATGCAATTCCGCGTGCAGCATCCGCAGATAGGCCTTGATGGCGATCGTCAGCTCGGCATCGCTCCAGGCGTCGGGGGCGGCAGGTGATGGATTCGATTCGGACATGGAGAGGCAGGCATTCCTATCCTCTTAGTCTAGTGTCTGTTCAATATCTTCTCAACAATAATTAAGTTAGATATCTTTCGACCTGGCAACGCTCGTTTGATACGATCACGGGATGAAAGACCTCTCACCCATTACCGCCACCCCGCCGCGGATCCGCCATCGTCAGACCTTGGCGCTCGTGCTGCTGGTCGTCACCGGCGTCATCAACTACCTCGACCGCGCCACGCTCGCAGTCGCCAACGAATTCATCCGCGCCGACCTGGGCCTGTCGCTCGGCCAAATGGGCTTGCTGCTCTCGGCTTTTTCATGGAGTTACGCGCTGTGCCAGCTTCCCGTCGGCGCCCTGGTCGACAAGATCGGGCCGCGCTGGCTGCTGGGCATGGGTCTGGTGGTCTGGTCACTCGCCCAGGCCGCAGGCGGGTTGGTGTCGAGTTTCGGCTGGTTCGTCCTCGCGCGCATCGTGCTCGGGATCGGCGAAGCGCCGCAATTCCCGGCAGCGGCGCGGGTCGTAAGCAACTGGTTCCCCTTACGCGCACGCGGCACACCGACCGGCATCTACAATTCCGCCTCGCCCCTGGGTTTCGCGCTTGCTCCCTTGTGCCTGTCGCCCTTGATCGCTGCGACGAGCTGGCACTGGGCCTTCTTCGTCACCGGCGCGCTGGGCCTGGTCGCGGCCGTGGTCTGGGTCGCCCTTTACCGCGACCCGGTGCGCGAACAGCTGACCGAGGCCGAACGCGCCTACCTGGACGAAGGCCAGACCCTGGAAGCTGCGCCGGAAGCCGGCTTCGCGGCGTGGCGCGCGCTGTTTCGCCAGCGCGCCACCTGGGGCATGCTGCTCGGCTTCTTCGGTTCGGTCTACCTGAACTGGGTCTTCCTCACCTGGCTGCCGGGTTACCTGCGTACGGAGCGCCACATGGATGTGGCCTACGTCGGTGTGGCCGCGACGATTCCCTTCGTGTGCGGCTTTGCCGGCGCCCTGGTAGCCGGCTGGGCGTCCGACAAGATCACCAGCCGCGCGAAGTCGACCGTGCTGGGTCGCCGCACGGCAGTCGTGCTGGCCATGCTGGGGATGGTGGCGTTTACGATTCCTGCTGCGCTGGTCGAGAGCAACACGGTCGCAATTGCCTGCATCTCGGTCGTCATCTTCCTCGCCAACGCAGCCTCGGCCTGCTCGTGGTCGCTGGTGACGGCGGTGGCGCCGCGCAGCCGCGTGGCGTCGCTCGGTGCCATCCAGAACTTCGGCGGTTTCATAGGCAGCGCGCTGGCACCCATCTTCACGGGTTACATTGCGCAGAGCTATTCCTTTGTCCCAGCCTTGCTGACCGGGGCCGGCATCGCGTTCCTGAGCGCGATGTCGTACCAGTTCCTCGTCATCCGCCCAATTCCTGAGTGGGACAAAGCTTAAGATGCGCTACAGTAGACCAAGTGTGCTTAGTATTCCTGCGGGAGAACCTGGTTCTTGAATTGCTGTGCTCCAGCGCAAGGCTCCCTGGACAAGACTCAACTCTAATAGTTTGGTTTTCGTTCAAGGAGCAGGCATGAGTAACAATCGAAAAGGTAAGTCAGGAGGTCAAAGCCTTCCTGAAGCAGATCTGGAGCCCAGTGGCCGTAGCTGGGCTTCGCAATATCGAACGCTTAATACTTTGCAGGACTTGCGGCAGCCGTTTCGTGGTTACGTTGAAGCTTTCGTCGGAGCCCTGCGTGCGGCTGGAGCGAAAGTGGCTGTTAATGCGACCTACCGCGACCCCAAGCGGGCGTATCTAATGCATTGGAGCTGGAAGATCGCTAGGAATCGTGTCAAACCTGAAGATGTTCCTGCCATGGACGGCGTTGCCATATCATGGGCACATTACGACAAGGATGAGAAGTTTTTGCGTGAGCAATCCATCGCAGCCGCGCGTGACATGGTCAGTGCATTTCAAATGGAGCGGCTGGGCGTACCGCCGTCACTGAAGTCCCGTCATGTTTTCCGGTCCGGAATCGATATGTCCATCAGATGGACGGGCGATCTGACGATACCAGACGCATACGGTCACATTGTCAGGATTCGAACTTTTCCGCGCACGGGCATGAATGCTCAACTTCACCGCGTTGGTGCAAGCTATGGCGTCGTCAAATACAATCGCAGCGGTCGCGACGATCCTCACTGGTCAGATACGGGAGCGTGAAGATGCACAGCTTATTTAAGACTACCCTCGTTGTATTTTGCGCCAGCCTCGGCTATGCGTCTGCAGCGGAAAGTCGACTACCTACTGATGTCGCGAAGTATGTGAACCAGCGTGAGGGCTGTGATCATTTCCGAGGAGAGTTTCCAGACCCGCCAGACAAGCAGCGAATGAAGGAAGTAGAGCGCGAAATCCGCAAACTTTGTACAGGCACGGATAAGAAACTTGCGCAATTAAAGCGCAAGTATGCAAAGAACCAGGCGGTCCTGCAGCGGCTCAGCGAGTTTGAGGAGGATATCGAAGCGCCACCTTCGACCAGCAAGCCGTGAGAACAGCAGTAGACTACGACTGTATTCTTCAAACGGTGAAATAAAAACGGCCTCGCAAAGAGGCCGTTTTGACGTGACGCGGAGGTCGATCAGACGTCGATATTCCCCGCCTGCAGCGCATTAGACTCGATGAAGTTACGACGTGGTTCCACCTCATCCCCCATCAGCGTAGTAAAGATCTGGTCCGCCGCAATCGCATCCTCGATCTGCACCTTCAGCAACCGCCGCACGGTCGGATCCATCGTGGTCTCCCACAGCTGCTCCGGATTCATCTCGCCCAGACCCTTGTAACGCTGCTTGGTCACGCCACGTTCCGCCTCTTCACGCAGCCAGATCATGGCTTCGTGGAAGCCGCGCACCGCGAACTCCTTCATCTTCTCACCTTCGCCCCGGCGCATGATGGCGCCGTCGCCGATCAGGCCCTGGAAGGTGGCGGCCGCGTTGGCCAGCACCGCGTAGTCGTTGCTCTGCACGAAGTCGGCGTCGATCGAGGTCACCTGCACGTTACCGTGGCGCATGCGCTCGATGCGCAGCGCGTGCTTCTCGGACAGTTCGTCCGAACGCACGACCACTTTCACGGCCGGATCCTTGATCGCCGCTTCCATCGCCTTGGCCGAGGCATCCGCCTTTTCCAAGGTGCTCATGTCCAGCGTCACGCCGCCGGTGATGGCAGTCAGCGCCGCGCGGTCGATCACGCGGGTCAGGCGCATCATGATGGCGTTCGACAGGTTGTACTGGCGCACCAGCTCGCTCAGCGCTTCGCCTTGAATCGGATCGGCGCCTTCGCGCGGGATCAGCGAGGCGTTGTTCAGCGCGAACGTCATCATGTAGCTGGCTTCCTCGACGTCGTCTTTCAGGTAGCGCTCGTCGCGGCCGGCCTTGACCTTGTACAGCGGCGGCTGGGCAATATAGATGTGGCCGCGCTCGACCAGCTGCGGCATCTGGCGGTAGAACAGCGTCAGCAGCAGGGTGCGGATGTGGGCGCCGTCGACGTCCGCGTCGGTCATGATGATGATGCGGTGGTAGCGCAGCTTGTCGACGTTGAATTCGTCCGGACCGATCGAGGTGCCGAGGGTCGCGATCAGGGTCGTGATCTGCTCCGACGACAGCATCTTTTCGAAACGCGCCTTTTCCACGTTCAGCACCTTGCCGCGCAGCGGCAGAATCGCTTGGAACTTGCGGTCACGCCCTTGCTTCGCGGAGCCGCCTGCCGAGTCACCCTCGACGATGTACAGCTCGGCCAGGGCCGGGTCGCGTTCCTGGCAGTCGGCCAGTTTCGAGGACAGGCCCAGGCCGTCCATCACGCCCTTGCGGCGGGTCAGGTCGCGCGCCTTGCGGGCAGCCTCGCGGGCACGGGCTGCTTCCACGATCTTGCCGCAGATGATCTTGGCGTCGTTCGGCTTTTCCATCAGGAAGTCGGTCAGCGTTTTCGCCACGATCTCTTCGACCGGGCCGCGCACTTCCGACGACACGAGCTTGTCCTTGGTCTGCGAGGAGAACTTTGGCTCCGGCACTTTCACCGACAGCACGCAGGTGAGACCCTCGCGCATGTCGTCGCCCGAGATCTCGACCTTCGCCTTCTTGGCGAATTCGTTCTCGTCGATGTACTTGTTGATCACGCGCGTCATCGCCGCGCGCAGGCCGGTCAGGTGGGTGCCGCCGTCGCGCTGCGGGATGTTGTTGGTGAAGCACAGCACCTGCTCGTTGTAGGCGTCGTTCCATTGCATCGACACGTCCACGGTGATATTGGTGCCGTTGTCGGATACGCGCTCGCCGGTCGCCTGGAACACGGTCGGGTGCAGGACGGTCTTGGCCTTGTTGATGTACTCGACGAAGCCGCGGGTGCCGCCTTCGAAGGCGAACACTTCTTCCTTGCCGGTGCGCTGGTCGGACAGCTTGATGTTGACGCCGTTGTTCAGGAACGAGAGTTCGCGGATACGCTTGCTCAGGATCTCGTAGTGGTACTCGACGGTGGTGAAGATTTCCTCGTCGGCCCAGAAGTGGACTTCGGTGCCGCGCTTGTCGGTGTCGCCCAGGATCTTCATCGGCGAGACTTCGACGCCGTCGACGACTTCGATGATGCGGTCCATCGGCACGCCGCGCGAGAATTCCAGCTGGTGGATCTTGCCTTTCTGGCGCACGGTCACGCGCAGCAGTTTCGACAGCGCGTTCACGCAGGAGACGCCGACGCCGTGCAGGCCGCCCGACACCTTGTACGCATTCTGGTTGAACTTGCCGCCAGCGTGCAGCTCGGTCAGGGCGATCTCGGTCGCCGAGCGCTTCGGCTCGTGCTTGTCGTCCATCTTGACGCCGGTCGGGATGCCGCGGCCGTTGTCGGTGATCGAGATCGAGTTGTCGGAGTGGATCGTGACGTGGATCTCGGAGCAGTAGCCGGCCAGGGCTTCGTCGATCGAGTTGTCGAGGACCTCGAACACCAGGTGGTGCAGGCCGGTGCCGTCCGAGGTGTCGCCAATGTACATGCCCGGACGCTTGCGAACCGCTTCCAG
The DNA here is from genome assembly GCF_021044825.1 of Massilia phyllostachyos. Classification (GTDB taxonomy): domain Bacteria; phylum Pseudomonadota; class Gammaproteobacteria; order Burkholderiales; family Burkholderiaceae_D; genus Telluria; species Telluria phyllostachyos. The sequence continues at coordinate 349,662 of NZ_JAJNOC010000005.1, forward strand.
GCCTTCCAGGATCTGGATCGAGGAGGCGCCGTATTCATCCGCCTTGGGGACAGGGGTGTTTTCTGGTTGGGTATTCTCGGACATGGACTGCTTTCTATATAACGGGTGATTCAGGGGCTGTTTGGTAATCGGCTGCTTCACCTTTCACCATCAACCCCTGAACCGTCATCCCGGCGAAGGCCGGGAACCAAGTTCGTCGCTGTTCACGCAAACTTGGGTTCCGGCCTGCGCCGGAACGACGGGTTGAGGCTATCTCTTAATACAGACGATACGGGCTGCTCAACTATTCGATCGACGATCAAATCCGCATCGGCATGACGACATACTTGAAGTCGCCATTCTCCGGAATCGAGATCAGCGCCGACGAATTCGAGTCGCCCAGCGCGATGTTCACCTGGTCGCACTTGAGGTTGTTCAGCACGTCGAGCAGGTAGGTGACGTTGAAGCCGATGTCGATGGTGTCGCCGCCGTAGTCGATCTCGAGTTCCTCGACCGCCTCTTCCTGGTCGGCGTTGGTCGAGCTGATCTTCATGACGCCCGGCTCGATGATGCAGCGCACGCCCTTGAACTTGTCGCTGGTCATGATCGCGGCGCGTTGCAGCGAGCGCAGCAGTTCGTCGCGGCCGATCGTGAACTCGTTCTTGTAGCCTTTCGGGATCACGCGGGTGTAGTCAGGGAACTTGCCTTCGACCAGCTTCGAGACCAGTTCGATGTCGGCGAAGGTCAGTTTCACCTGCGAGGCCGCGATGTCCAGGCGCACGGTTTCGTCGCTTTCTTCCAGCAGGCGCTGCAGTTCGATGATGGTCTTGCGCGGGATGATGACTTCCTGGCGCTCGAACTGCTGCTCGGTCTCGACCTGGCAGAAGGCCAGGCGGTGGCCGTCGGTGGCGACCGCGATGATGTTGTTACCGTCCAGCACCAAGAGCAGGCCGTTCAGGTAGTAGCGAATGTCCTGCTGGGCCATCGCGAAGTGCACCATGTTGAACAGGTGCTTCAGCGTCTTTTGCGGCAGGGTCACGGTGGCGTTGTAGCTGTCGGCCACCGAGACGGTCGGGAACTCCTCGGCCGCCAGGGTCTGCAGGGCGAAGCGCGACTTGCCGCTCTGGACGGCCAGGCGCTTGTTCTGCAGGGTCATGGTGACGTCGCCCGATTCCGGCAGCGCGCGCAGGATGTCGAGCAGTTTACGTGCCGCGACGGTGGTGCCGGTCACGTCGTCGCCCGACCCGATGTTGGCATGGGTCGTGATCTGGACTTCGGTGTCGGTCGAGAGGAACGAGACGCTTTCGCCGTCCTTGCGAATGAGGATATTGGCCAGAATCGGCATAGTGTGCCGACGCTCGACAATACCACTCACGATCTGCAGTGGCCGGAGAAGCGTGTCTCGGGTGGATTTGACCAGTTGCATAGATATCCTCAGGTGATGTTGAAATTTTTATTGCTATAACACTATTTTGCCAATTGCCAGCGGCAAACACAATTCTCGTAGGGTGGGCCTGGGCGGCCCCGCGGGCCTCCGCCCACCCTACGAAACCCCGGCGTGCCGGGGTTCATATCCATTACCCTTTCAGGGTCTGCTCCAGCACGTGCAACTCATGGTTGCACTCGGCATTCTTCTGCCGGTCCGCCGCGATCTTGCGCACCGCGTGCAGCACGGTCGTGTGGTCGCGCCCGCCGAACAGCTCGCCGATCTCCGGCAGGCTCTTCTGCGTCAATTCCTTGGCCAGGTACATGGCGATCTGGCGCGGGCGGGCGATGTTCGCCGGGCGGCGCTTCGAATACATGTCCGCGACCTTGATGTTGAAGAAGTCCGCGACCGTCTTCTGGATGTTCTCCACCGAGATCTGGCGGTTCTGCACCGACAGCAGGTCCTTCAGGGCTTCCTTCACCACGTCGATCGTGATGTCCTTGCCGTGGAAGCGCGAGTACGCCAGGATCTTGCGCAGCGCGCCTTCCAGCTCACGCACGTTCGAGCGCAGGTGCTTGGCCACGAAGAAGGCGACGTCGTCCGACAGGCCCACGCCCTCGGACTGCGCCTTTTTCAGCAGGATCGCCACGCGCATTTCCAGCTCCGGCGGCTCGATCGCCACCGTCAGGCCGGAATCGAAGCGCGAGATCAGGCGGTCGTCCATGCCCGTGATCTCTTTCGGATAGGTATCCGAGGTGATGATGATCTGCTTCTTGGCCGCAATCAGCGCCTCGAACGCGTAGAAGAACTCTTCCTGCGTCCGGCTTTTCCCACCGAAGAATTGAATATCGTCGATAAGCAGCATGTCGAGCGAGTGGTAGTAATGCTTGAAGTCGTCGAAGCCCTTGCGTTGGTAGGCGGTGACGACGTCGCGCACGTACTGCTCGGCGTGGATGTAGCGGATGCGCGCGTTCGGGTTGTCGGCCATGACCTGGTTGCCGATCGCGTGGATCAAGTGGGTCTTGCCGAGGCCGACGCCGCCGTAGAAGAACAGCGGGTTGTACGAGATGCCCGGGTTGTTGGCGACCTGGATCGCGGCGGCGCGCGCCAGCTGGTTGGCCTTACCGGTGACGAAGCTGTCGAACGTCAGGTCGGTGTTGATCCGGCTCTGCTCGCGCTTGGGCGAGTTGGCGATGTTGACGTTGCCCTGGGACGGCGCTTCCGGCGGCTGGCGCGGCGCATCGAAATTGGTACCTTGCGCGCTGCCGCCGGCGGCGCCGGACGTGGCGGGGCCGGCCGGCTTCTTGGCCGGATTGTTCTTCGGATCGAGCACGAACTGCACTTCGACCGGCGCCTCCCAGTACTGGCAGGCGAGCTCGGTGATGCGCTTGGCGAACTGCGTCTTGACCCAGTCGAGCTTGAAGCGATTCGGCGCCGCGATGCGCAGCTTGCCGTCCTCGTAGTCGAGCACGACAAGGGACTTGATCCAGGCACTGTATTGCTGCGGCGTCAGCTCGAGTTCCAGCTGCGCGGAACAGGTCTGCCAAAAATTTTCCATACTTCGCTAGTTGATACGTAACACGCTATTTTACCTGTCTCGGCCGAAGTTATCCACAGGTTGCGCCCACTATTTTCAACCGGGTGGCCGGTTTTGCAAGCACTGCCTGGCTCATCGGGAAACAACAGCATTCTTGACAGCTGGACTGCAAATCGTGTCTAATTCAGGGTTCCCCGTCCGTGCGCCATATCAAGCTGACATCGTTGGCATCAGGTGCTCCGGGCGAAAACGAGTATCCCCTGTGGCGTGACGCTGGCTTAACAACTGCGAACTGTCATTGGCGACGAATCCTGACACGACGTCAGACCCGATTTTGCACTTACTTTTGCTTTAAGCGAGACCACCATGAAACGTACTTACCAACCTTCCGTCGTCCGTCGCAAGCGCACGCACGGCTTCCGCGCACGTATGGCTACCCGTGGTGGCCGTCAAGTCCTGAACGCTCGCCGCGCCAAGGGCCGCAAGCGTCTGGCTGTCTAAGTTTTCAGACACCTGACTGACGCGGTCGGCATGACAGGCGAAGGTTCGCACGACTTCGCGCGCGTTCGGCGTATCGTTAAAACGGATGAGTTTTCATCCGTTTTTCGTTTGCGGCCGGCGCAAAAATCCGCGCATTTCGTGCTCTACACCCGACCCAATGGGCTGCCGCATGCGCGGCTCGGCGTCGTTGCGGCCAAACGCTTTGCGCCGCGCGCGGTGACGCGCAATACGATCAAGCGCGTCACGCGCGAACTGTTCCGCACCAGCGAACTCCAGCCTTTCGACTGCATCGTGCGCCTGTCGCGCCCGGTCAACAGCAAGGACGGGCCGGCCACGACAGCCGCGCTCAAGCGCGAGCTGCGCGCCGAACTGACGCGGCTGTTCGCATCCCAGCGCCCGCGACGGGCCAACCCGACGCCATCATGAAGACGCTGCTGGTCTGGTTCCTTCGCGGCTACCAGCTGCTGCTGTCCCCGATGCTCGGGCAGAAATGCCGTTTCTACCCGACCTGCTCCAATTATGCGATCGAAGCGCTGCGCGTCCATGGCGCCGCACGCGGATCGCTGCTGGCCGCGCGCCGCGTGTGCCGCTGCCACCCGTGGCATCCGGGCGGCGTCGACTTCGTGCCTCCGCCCGCGGACAAGCACCAGCAATCCCCACCAGCCGCTCGCGGTTGTAACCACTCCTGACTAGACTCCAATGGAACTCAATAAACGTACCGTCCTGTGGATCGTGTTCGCCATCTCGCTGATTGTTCTCTGGAACAATTGGATGGTGGCTAACGGCAAGCAGTCGATGTTCTCGGCGGCGCCGCCCGCCAAGGTCGCCCAGCAGCCGGCCAAGCCGAGCGACGTGCCGGCCGCCGGCCAGCCTGGCGCCGGCGCCGTGCCTGGCGCACCGGGTGCACCGGCCGCCGCAGCGCCCGCAGCGACCCAGCGCATCACCATCACCACCGACGTGGTCAAGGTCGACATCGACACCCTCGGCGGCGTGATCAAGCGCCTCGAGCTGCTGAAGTTCGCGGACCACTTCGACAAGACCAAGAACCAGGTCCTGTTCGACCAGGGCGGCCAGAACACCTATCTGGGCCAGACCGGCCTGATCGGCTCGACCCCGGCCGGCGTGCTGCCGAACCACCAGACCGCCTTCGTCGCGCGTCCGGGCCTGCGTACCCTGGACGCCAACGGCACCGTGCAGCTGGTGCTGGACGCGGAGCAGGGCGGCGTGCGCCTGACCAAGACCTTCACCTTCAAGAAGGGCGACTACACCATCGGCGTGCGCCATGACGTGACCAACCTGACTGCCGCGCCGGTCCAGCCCTCGCTCTACCTGCAGCTGCAGCACGACGGCAACAAGCCGGCCAACGACTCCTGGTTCATGTCGAGCTACACCGGCCCGACCCTGTACACCGCGGAAGACAAGTACCAGAAGCTGACCTTCGAGAAGATCGAAAAGGGCAGCGCCGAGCACTCGACCAAGGCCAACAACGGCTGGATCGCGATCTCGCAGCACTTCTTCGTCTCGGCCTTCATCCCGGCCGACAAGGCGCAGCGCGACATCTTCACCAAGAAGATCGCCACCAACCTGTACGCCATCGGCACCGTGCAGCCGCTCGGCACCGTGGCGCCGGGCGCCACGGTCTCGACCGACAGCCGCCTGTATTCGGGCCCGCAGGACGAGAAGACCCTGGAAGGCATCGCCCCCGGCCTGGAACTGGTCAAGGACTACGGCGTGCTGACCATCATCGCCAAGCCGATCTTCTGGGTGATGGACCACCTGCACGCCTTGCTGGGCAACTGGGGCTGGACCATCGTCGCCCTGACGGTGCTGATCAAGCTGGCCTTCTTCCCGCTGTCGGCGGCCGGCTACCGCAGCATGGCCAAGATGCGCGTGGTGACCCCGAAGATGCAGGCGATCCGCGAGCGCTACAAGAACGACCCGCAGAAGATGCAGCAGGCCACCATGGAGCTGTACAAGAACGAGAAGATCAACCCGCTGGGCGGCTGCCTGCCGATCCTGGTGCAGATGCCGGTGTTCTTCGCCCTGTACTGGGTGCTGCAATCGTCGGTCGAGATGCGCGGCGCGCCGTGGATCGGCTGGATCACCGACCTGACCCAGCCCGACCCATACTTCGTCCTGCCGATCATCTACGCGATCTCGATGTTCATCACCACCAAGCTGAACCCGCAACCGGCCGACCCGGTGCAGGCGAAGATGATGATGTTCATGCCGCTGGCGTTCTCGGTGATCTTCGTGTTCTTCCCATCGGGGCTGGTGCTGTACTGGGTGGTGAACAACATCCTGTCGATTGCGCAGCAGTGGGTGATTACCAAGAAGTTCGAATCGGGCGCGGCGAAGTAAATCGCGCTGTTCTTGGTTCAGAGGGAGCCCGCGCTTGCGCGGGCTTTTTTCTTTCTTTGCTGCGCATCGGAATTGGGTCCCGGCCTCCGCCGGGACGACGTGCTGAGAGCACCACTTAACGATGCGCCGTCGTTCCGGCGAAGGCCGGAACCCAAGTTAGTAGCACATCTCCGCCGCTTGCTTGCACCTGTTTCCCTTACAATCCCCTCATGAAACTCGACACCTCCCCCATCGCCGCCATCGCCACCGCCCCCGGCCGCGGCGGCATCGGCGTGGTCCGCGCCTCCGGCAAATCCCTGCTGGAGCTGATCGACGCCCTGTTCCCCGGCGTGACCCTGGCCCCGCGCCACGCCACCTACATCCCCTTCAAAGCCGCGGGCGGCGACGTGATCGACGAGGGCCTGGCCCTGTACTTCAAGGGCCCGCATTCCTACACCGGCGAGGACGTGCTCGAGCTGCAGGGCCACGGCGGCCCGGTGGTGCTGCAGATGCTGCTGGCGCGCGTGCTGGAAGCGGGCGCGCCCCTGGGCCTGCGCCTGGCCGAACCCGGCGAATTCACCCGCCGCGCCTTCCTGAACGACAAGCTCGACCTGGCCCAGGCCGAGGCGGTGGCCGACCTGATCGACGCCTCCACCGAGGCGGCCGCGAAGTCTGCCTCGCAGTCGCTGTCCGGCGCCTTCTCGCAAGTCGTGCACACGCTGGTCGACCAGACCATCAACCTGCGCATGCTGGTCGAAGCCACGCTCGACTTCCCGGAAGAGGAGATCGACTTCCTGGAGAAATCGAACGCGCGCGGCCAGCTGGCCGGCATCATCGAGGCGCTGGAAAACGTGTTCCGCCAGGCGGCGCAAGGCGCGCTGCTGCGCGAAGGCCTGAACGTGGTGCTGGTGGGGCAGCCGAACGTCGGCAAGTCGTCCTTGCTCAATGCGCTGGCCGGTTCCGACGTCGCCATCGTCACCCCGATCGCCGGCACCACCCGCGACAAGGTCACCGAGACCATCCAGATCGAGGGCATCCCGCTCAACATCATCGACACCGCCGGCATCCGCACCGATGAAGGCATCGACGCGGTCGAGCGCATCGGCATCGAGCGCACCTGGGGAGAAGTGGGCAAGGCCGACGTGATCCTGCACCTGCTGGACGCCAGCCTGGGGCCGAGCGCGGAGGATGAACGGATCGTCGCCGCCTTCCCGCAGGGCGTGCCGGTGGTACGCATCTGGAACAAGATCGACCTGTCGGGCCACAAGCCATCGATCGACGTGTCGGCGGATGCGACCCACCTCTACCTGTCGGCCAACGAGAAGCTCGGCATCGAACTGCTGCGCACCGAACTGCTGCGCATCGCCGGCTGGCAGCAGACCGGCGAGTCGCTGTATCTCGCCCGCGAACGCCACCTGATCGCCCTGCGCGCGGCCCGCGAGCACCTGGAGTTCGCGCGCCAGCACGCGATGCAGGACGACCAGTCGCTCGACCTGTTCGCCGAGGAGCTGCGGCTGGCGCAGGACCAGCTGTCCAGCATTACCGGTCAGTTCACGCCCGACGATCTCCTCGGCGTCATCTTCAGCCGCTTCTGCATCGGCAAGTAGGGGTGGACGGCTCTGCCGTCCGCGCGTTCAACCAGCCGCTGAACATTCGCATCGTTATGCTAGGCTAGCGCATCAGTCTGGAGGAAGCATGGCGATACCGAAGCGACAATTCATGAACGCGGGCTTGGCGCTCGCGATGTGTGGCCTGCTGTCCTCCTGCGCCAGCCTCACCGGCCCGCGCAAGGTCGAGATCCCGCTATCCAAGCTGCAGGCCGGCCTGGAACGCCGCTTCCCCGTCAACCACCGCCTGCTGCAGATCTTCGACATCCGCCTCGCACGCCCCCTGCTGTCGATCCAGCCGGACCAGGACCGGGTCGCGCTCGCCCTCGAGGCCTCGATCTCGCCGCCTTTTGCGACCGACGCCTGGGCCGGCAGCGTGGCCTTTTCCGGCCGCCTCTACGTCGACCCCGGCCGCCCCGCCGTGATGATGGCCGAACCGCGCGTCGACAGCCTGCGCATCGGCGCCAACCCGGAAGCCGAGCGCCAACTCACACGCGTCACGAATTCGATGATCGACACCGTGGTGCGCGACACGCCCGTGTATTCCTTCGACCCCAAGGATTTACGCTACGCGGGCATCCAGTACATCCCGACCCGCATCGAAACCACACGCTCTGGTTTGCTGGTGACACTCGAGCCGGCGAAGTAGCATTTATACGACGCGCACGCTTGCCTGCATTTAAATTGGCATTAAGTTATTATTTTTGCGCTTAATTTGTCGATTACTGCATGCTTCTGGGAAGAATTGTTGTGGGTTTGCTGCATCACCCATCGCAGATTGCAGACGCGGCCCATTCGGGGCACACTGGAACGCAGATACCTGCCGCGGCATGTGCCTGTCGCGGTCCACGCTTGAGGTTTCTCATAGGCACGATGTTCCGCTGAAGTAATCTTGGTCGAACTTCAGTCTGTCGCAGGGGGTAATCTTGGAAACGACACAGGAAAGTTTTCCGGACAATGGGCTGGCCACCGAGCCGGTGCTTGCCGCTGCGGCCGGTGTCGCTACAGGCAGGCCATCCCGCATGAGCCTGCCTGCCAAGGGATCGTGCTGGTACTGCGAGAAGCCACTCGACAGCGTGCGCCGTTTCTGCGGCAAGCCCTGCGCTGATTCCTTCGACGAAGAAGCGGAATTTACCCGCTGAGCTCGTCCGCCCGGCCGGCCAGCGCCGGCCGCAGCATGTGCAGCGCGCCTTCGAAATCGAAGCATGCCATCGCCGCCTGCAGCTGCGCCATGCGGGCCGCGCCCAGCAGCGTGCGCAACCCCGCGCCATGTTCCTCGATGAGATCCTGGGCCGCGCTGTCGCCCAGGTCGAGCAGGCGGCATAGCTGCGCCAGCTCCGCACCGTCCAGCGCCGGCGCCGGCGCCGGGGCGGCTTGCGGCAAGGCGGGCGCCGCCGGCAGCGCATCGAGCTGCGCCATCACCCGTTTTAATTCCGCTTCCAGGCGCGCAAGCATCGCCGCATCAAGCGCGCCGCCCGCACGCAGGGCCGTCTCGAGCGCCAGCGCTCCCTGGCGCAGGCCATCCGCCTCGATCATCGCGGCCGCGCCCTTGAGCGTATGCGCGAGACGCTGCGCCAATACCGTATCGCCGCCAGCGAGCGCCGTGCGGATGCGCCCGACAGCGTCGCGGTAGTCGGTGCGAAAGCGCGCCAGCACGCGCTCGTACATGGCGCGGTCGCCCATCATCCGTTCCAGCCCGGCGGCGATGTCGACTGCGGGTGCCAAGCCGCTCACTTCGTCGTGAACGACCATTCCCGGCTGACCGGGGCGCCGTTGACCGTGCCGGCGAAGCTGACGTCGTAGGTGGTGGCGGCGCGCAGCGCGGCCAGCGGGATGATGGCGGCGGCGGTGCGCTGGGTGGCGCTGCCCGAGGGGAAGACCTGCAGCACCTGCAGGTTGGCGCCGCCGCGCGGGCGCACCGAGAAGGTCTGCACGGTGACCGGGGCGTCGATGTTGGCGTGCACGCTGATCGGGTAGCCGACCTGGTTCTGGTTCGGCACCGGGTCGGGCTGCTCGGTGTCGCTCATGAAGTCCGGTGTGACCTGGGTCTGGCCGTTGAAGGGCCAGACTGCGACGGCGTTGGAGGCGATGCCCGGGCCGAAGCCGCCGCGGGTCGCGAAGTCGGCGGTGAAGTAGTTGTAGCGGTTGGTCGCGGTGGCGGCGCCGGTGCCGATCTCGCGGAACTTCGGCTCGAACATCACGAAGCGGTGGTAGATCGCGGTGACCAGTTCCTCGGCCATGAAGAAGCCGCTGCCGTTGGTGGTCCCGGAGATCACTTCGCCGTAGGCGTAGCCGTTGGACGGGAGGGTATAGCCGGCCGCGTTCAGGCGGTCGCCGAGGGTGACGCCGGTGAAGCCGGTGCGGCCGGCGACCTGGTCGTGGCTCATCAGGTTGTTGGCGCGCAGGTATTCCGAGTGGCCTTGGGCTGCGTTGTTGATCAGCGTGTTTTCCGTCACCGTCGGAACTCCGAGCTGGGAGCGGCGGTAGTTGATCCAGTTGCGGCCGTCGACGGCGATGTTGTTGGTCAGGGTCGGCGCATTGGCGCCGGTCGGGACGGCGCCGGAGGGCGACGGGGTCACCGCGCCCGGGGTGGCGCCGACGTTGCCGCTGCTGCCGCCATTGTCATTGTCCCCGCCGCCGCCGCCGCCGCAGGCAGTCAGGCTCGATACCGCCACCAGTGCGGCGATGAGGGGACGCCAGCGAACAAGGGGCAAACAAACTGCATAGCTCATTTTACAACTCCTGTCAATACGTCGGGGCCAGGCGACATTCTAGAGCAAAACGCTCGGGTATGCGCGGCGGGTGCGTTGCAGAACCGCTGCTCCATGCGCTGCCTGTAAAATACGACATCATTTCCTTGCCGAGCTTTCAATTGAAGCCATCCAGCCAGCAGCGCCTCGCGCGTGCCAAGTTCGCCCTGCCCAGTTTCGTGACCCTGCTCTCGATCGCCTGCGGCTTCGGCAGCATCGTCATCTCGGTGGACAACGCCCACGTCGGCGCACCAAGCGACTACCGCCTGGCCGCGATCCTGCTGGTGCTGGCCGGGGTCTTCGACGCGCTGGACGGCTTCGTGGCGCGCGCCACCAACACGCAGTCCAGCTTCGGCGTGCAGCTCGACTCGATCGCCGACGTGATGAACTTCGGCTGCGCGCCCGGCCTGCTGCTGTACTGCTACGGCTTCGCCCAGATGAACGAGGCGCATCCGACCCTGGTGCGGATGGGCGGCCTGGCCTGCTTCATCTTCGTGGCCTGCGGCGCGCTGCGGCTGGCGCGCTTCAACGTGATGGTCGGCCGCACCGACCCGCGCTACTTCGTCGGCATGCCGATCACCGCGGGCGCGGCCTGCGTGGCCTCGGTGGTGGTGGCCTGGCCGGATCCGGCGACCACGATGGCGCAGTGCTTCGCCATCATGGCGCTGATGGTGGCGGTGGGGACGCTGATGGTGTCAACCGTGCGCTTCCCGAGCTCGAAGCACCCGCGCGGCAAGGTGATGCTGGCGCTGCTGGCGGTATGCGCGGTGTTGCTGGCGCTGCTGCAGACGCGCTTCTTCGTGCTGTTCTTCCTGCTGTATGTGTGCGCGACGCTGTTGCTGAACATCGGCTGGCGCATGGGGTGGGAAGGGGTCGCGCGGCCGAAAGTCTACGAAGACTGATTTTTTACGCGAATTTATCGAGCAACGCGGCCAACCGGACGGCGCTCGCCTGCGCCTCTTCCACATCCTGCGCATTGGCGGACTGGGTCTGGATCGCGCTGGCGAGCAGCTGCACGAAGGAGCGGTCCAGCGCCTTGCGCGCCGCCGCCATCTGCTGGGCCACGGCGTCGATGTCGGACGGGTCGGCGGCCAGCGCCACCAGCTTCTGCACCCCGCGCAGCTGGCCTTCGATGCGCGCCAGCCGGTTCAGCAGGTCCTTCTTCTGCTGGGCGGTGAGGGCGCTGCCCTCGACGATCTTCAGCGCACCATCGGCCATCGCGCCATCTCCTACGCTACTTCGTGGCCGCGCGCCGCGCGCAGGATGTGGAACCAGTCTTCGCGTTCCAGTGTGATGCCGGCGCCGATGACCGCTTCGCGGATCGCCTCGATGCGGCCGGTGCCGGTGAGCGGGATCGGGCGGCTCGGCAGCGCCATGATCCAGGCGAAGAGCACGCTGGCGAAGGGTTGGTCGAGGCGGTCGGCGATGCCCTGGATGACCGCGCGCACGTTCGCCGCGTTCGCATCGTTCGAGGTGAACAGGCGCCCGCCGCCCAGCGGCGACCACGCCATCGGCGCGATACCCAGGTCCTGCAGGCCGTCGAAGGTTTCGTCGAACATCGGCGTGACGAACATCGGCGAGAACTCGACCTGGTTGGTGGCCAGCGGGATACGGCGGTTCAGGCATTCGAACTGGTGGCGCGTGAAGTTCGACACGCCGACGTGGCGCACCTTGCCCGCTTGCTGCAGGCGGGTGAACGCTTCGGCGATCTCGTCGAAGTCCATCAGCGGGTCGGGGCGGTGGATCAGCAGCAGGTCGAGGTGATCGGTGTTCAGCTGGCGCAGCGATTCCTCGGCCGACGCCACGATATGTGCGGCCGTGGTGTCGTAGTGCTGGATGCCGTGCTGCGGGCGTTTGGATGACAGCAGCTTGATGCCGCATTTGCTCACCAGTTCGATACGGTCGCGCAGCGATGGCTGGGCGCGCAAGGCTTCGCCGAATACGGCTTCGACGCCGTAGTCGCCGTAGATGTCGGCGTGGTCGAAGCTCGTCACGCCCATGTCCAGGCATTGCTCGATGAAGGCGACGCGCTGCTGGACCGACATGCCCCATTCGGTCATGCGCCACATGCCGGCGACGATGCGGGAGAGCGTCGGGCCGTTGTCGCGGGTGGTGATGCGGGGGCAGGTGAGGGTCATTGCGTGGGTCTCCTAGGTGATCTGGTGATTATAGCGGTGCAAGGAGACGCGGTCGGTATGCGTGGGAAATTGGATCCCGGCCTTCGCCGGGATGACGGCTCATCGTTAAGTGGTACTCTCAGCACGTCGTACGCGCCACTGGCGCCTACGACTTCCGGCGAAGGCCGGAACCCAAGTTCATCGCATACCACCACAGCAAGAAAAAAGCCCGCCCGGCTTGCGCACGAACGGGCTTCTCCATCAAGCTAAACGACGCTTACTGCATCCACAGACGCATCGCATCCCAAGCCCGTCCAAAGATACCGGCTTCCGGCACCTCTTCCAGCGCCACCACCGGCAGCGCAATCAGCGGCTTCCCGTCGACCATCATCTTCAGCGTCCCGACCTGCCCATTGCGCGGCAACGGCGCCACCAGCGGGTCCTTGCGCTCCAGCACAGGCTTCATCTTGCCCGCCACACCCTTCGGCACCGTCACCAGCACGTCGCGGGTGAAGCCGATCTTCACGTTCGACTGCGAACCCTTCCACACTTCCGGGGTCGCGACCGCCTGGCCCTTCGAGTACAGCTTGACGGTGTCGAAGTTCTGGAAGCCCCAGTTCAGGAGCTTCTGGCTTTCCTGGGTGCGCACCGCGTCCGAAGCGGTGCCGAGCACCACCGAGATCAGGCGGCGCTGGCCGGCGCCGTTGGGGCGGCGGGCCGAGGCGATCATGCTGTAGCCCGAGGAGTCGGTGTGGCCGGTCTTCATGCCGTCGACGGTCGGGTCTAGCCACAGCAGGCGGTTGCGGTTCTGCTGGGTGATCTTGTTGTAGGTGAACTGCTTGATCGAGTCGATCTTGTAGAACTCGGGGAAGTCGCGGATCACGGCGGCGGCCATGATCGACAGGTCGTTCGCGGTCGAGTAGTTGTTCGGGTCCGGCAGGCCGTGCGGGTTGGCCCAGCGGGTGTTCTTCATGCCGAGGCGCTGGGCTTCGTGGTTCATCAGGGTCGCGAACGTCCCTTCGTCGCCGGCCACCGCTTCGGCCAGGGCTACCGCGGCGTCGTTACCCGACTGGATCATCAGGCCGTGCAGCAGGTCGTTGACCGAGACCGGGACCTTCGGGTCGATGAACATCTTCGAGCTGCTGGCGTCGACCTTCCAGGCGCGGGTCGAGACGTTGACCATGGTGTCCAGGGTGAGCTTCTTGTCGCGCAGGGCGGCGAAAGTCACGTAGGCCGTCATGACCTTGGTGAGCGAGGCCGGTTCCACGCGGGCGTTCGGGTCTTGGGCGGCGATGATCTGGCCACTCGTCGCATCGAGCAGCAGCCACGACTTGGCTGCGATGGACGGCGCCGGCACGGTCTGTGCACTGGCCGAGGCCATCAGCAGGCTGGCGGCCACGGCCGCTAACAGTTTTTTCATGGGAGCAATATCGTCTACAGGTTGATGGTGGTGCGGTGGAGCGCACGGCAATACCATACAGGAATTGCCGGAAGAGAAGAGGCTAATTATAGGCCAGTGACCGGCTTAAATGTCACGCCGCCACATTTGTACGACAAGATTCTTGATATGGCCGAGCTTGCGGTGGAAGAAGTGATCGGCGCCCGGAATCACGGTCACCGGGATGTCGAGCGGGCGGGCCCACTCGAACACGTCCTGCAGCAGGATCGTATCGTCGAGCTCGCCATGGATCAGGATGGTATCGGGCGGCACTTCCGGCATCGCCCACTTGCCGGCCGCGGTCCCGACCAGCACCAGGCGTTCCGCCGGCGTGCCCTGCGCGATGAGGCGCTGCTGGAACTGGGCCTGCACGAAGGTGCCGAAGGAGAAGCCGGACAGGGCCACCGGCAGCCCCGGATATTCTTTCGTCATGTGCCGGTACATGGTTTCCATGTCGTCGACCTCGCCGCGGCCCTCGTCGTGCACGCCTTCCGATTCGCCCACGCCGCGGAAGTTGAAGCGTGCGGTGGCGTAGCCGAGGGTGACGAAGGTGCGCGCCAGCGTTTGCGCCACCTTGTTTTCCATGGTGCCGCCGTAGAGCGGATGCGGGTGGGCCACCAGGGCGATGCCGCGCGGGCTTTCCTCCGGCAGGTCGAGGATGCACTGCATCTTGCCGGCGTGGCCGTCGAGGGTGAATTTATGCGAAAACTTGTTCATTACTTACTATAAAAAAACCGAGAAATCAGATCTTGAGGCGTTCCACGACCTTGCCGCCCACCAGGTGGGTGTCGATGATGTCGTCGATGTCGTCGTTGTCCACATAGGTGTACCAGGTGCCTTCCGGGTAGACCACCAGCACCGGGCCCTCTTCACAGCGGTCGAGGCAGCCGGACTGGTTGACGCGCACCTTGCCGGCGCCGCTCAGGCCGAGTTCCTTGATGCGTTTCTTGGCGTGCTTCTGGGCCTTTTCGGCGCCGCAGTTGCCGCAGCTCTGGCGGGCATCCTTGCCCTCGCGCACGTTCATGCAAAAGAAGACATGGTGCTGGTAATACGATGGGTTGTCGCTCATATTGTTACCTTTGGAAGGTGTGCCTGGCGCCATGATACGGCATTCGATCACGCGGGGCCTTCCGCCTGGGGCCGCGGCTCCGGGCGGTTCAGCTTGTGCGAGGGCAGCAGCAGGAACCACAGGGCGAAGAAGGGCCACAGCAGCGAAAGGAACTGGGCCGCCCCGTTAAAGTTCAGGAACTTGCCCTGCACCCAGCCCTGCAGGGTGGAGACGAAGTAGGGGTTCACCGGAATCGTGTTCACCACGACCAGGCTCAGCACCAGGGTCACCACCGCCAGGCGGCGCTGCGCCACCTGGGGCGCGAACACCAGGCCGGCCAGCATGATCAGGCCGATGATGAAGCCACCCTCGGCGCCCGGTGTCACCCACACGAAGGCGTAGTCGGGACGGAACAGCAGCGAGCTGGCCAGGGTTTTCAGTAGCAGGGCCATGGCGAGGAAGCTGACCATCAGCAGGAAGCGCGGGGCGCCGCGGCGCACCAGGCACATCAATGTAAGCACCGCGCCGGTCATGCCGCAGGCGGTGATGATGGTCTCGGACAGCCAGTACTGCTCCACGGTCATGGTGTAGTCGCCGGGACGCAGCATGCCGACCAGGTCGATGTCCATGTCCAGCCATTGCGACAGCCATTCGGAGACGATCGGCAGCACCTGGCCGTGGCCGAACAGGTAGCTCTGCGGGTAGATCTGGGCCAGCGGCCACAGCGCCACCAGCACCAGGCCCTGGCTCGCATGCGGGGCGAACCAGCGCCGCCGCAGCTGGAACAGGCGGCTGCGGTCCAAGAGGCCCGGGGCCCACAGGGCGCCAAGGATGGCGCCGGCCAGCGTGCCGCCGGCATTCGTCACCAGGTCGAGGTTCGAGGGCACGCGGCTGGGCAGGAAATTCTGCACCGTCTCCATCGCGCCCGTCACCAGCACCCCGGCAATCGCCGCCAGCAGCACCGCCCACACGCCGCGCACCTTCGGATACATCGACAGCACCAGGAGCACGCCGAAGGGGATGTAGCCGACGATATTGACGCCGACGTCGAAGCCGGTCCAGTAGCGCGGCCAGTTGGTGTTCAGGAAGGTGAACAGGGGCAGGCCGTTGTCGCGCCAGCCGGTGAAGGGGTACCAGCTGGCGTAGACGATCAACAGCAAATAGGCCAGCAGGGCCGCGCGCGAGATCGGCGAGCCGCGTCCTTCGCGCGGACGTTCGCGCAGGTCGACCACGGCTTGCGGCTCGGTCATCGCTTCCCGGTATTCGCCGTCGCCAGCCAGGCCTGGATGTCGGCCGCGACCGCATCCGTGGCGGCGGCCAGCGCGCGCGCGCCGCCCGCTGCGTCGGCGCTGGGGGCCGGCGTGGTGCGGGTGAAGGTGCGCTGGTCGAGCAGGCGGTGGTCGCTGAACAGCGAGGCGCGCAGGGTGAGCTGGCCTTCGCTCTGGCTGGTGCTGGAGAAGGCGTGCACGAAGTCGTCGACTTCCACCCGCAGCAGCGGCACGCCGCTGGAAGCGTCGGTGGCGGACAGCACCTTCATGCCCGACTGCGACAGGCGCGCCTTCATGCGCTGGGTGATCATCTGCAGCGGATTGCTGGACCAGCGGCTACCGGCATAGGTGCGCGCTTCCAGCGCGTTGGCGTAGTTCAAGCGGTAGTACATGCGCTCGTTTTCCAGCGCGGCGGGGCCGGTGGCGTCCATCACGACCAGGGCCGGCAGGGCGGGCGTGGCGCCGGCCTGCTGCTGTTGCAGCGGAGCGGCCGGGCCGAAGTCGAAGGTCGAGGCTTCCTGGGTCTTGCTGCCGGCGCAGCCGGCCAGGATCAGGACGGCGGCGAGGACGGGCAGGGTACGGGTCATGGTCACGGTGGTCCTCATTTGGTCGGGGGCACGAAGCCCGGCTCGCCCGGGCCGGGCTGGGCGCTCGGCGCGCCGAACAGGATGCCTTGCGGGCGGTCGGACAGCGAATTCGCGGTGCGCTTCACCGCGCGCAGGGCGCCGCGCGCCTCGTCGGTCATCTGCACGACGTGCGGCAGGGTCTCGAGTTCGAGTTCGCTGGTGGCGGCCTGCAGCGAGCCGATGGCGCCGTTGATGCGGTCCAGCGGGCCATCCGGCCCCTGCAGGCGGTCGGCCAGCTGCTTGTAGCTGTCGGCGGTCTGGTCGACGCTGGTGGCGGCCGAGTCGAAGGAGTTCAGGCTGCGATCGAGCTTGGCGGTGAGCGCCGGCAGGCGGTCCAGGGTCGGCTCCAGTTTCTGCGGGATCGCCGCGTAGGCGTCGGCCGCCTTGCCGATACTATCAAAAGCGCCGACGATGCTCTGCTGGTTCTCGGGCGAGACCATCTTCGCCAGGCTGTCGGTGATCTGCTCGGTCTTTTCCAGGATCGCCAGGCCGCGCTTTTCCAGCTGGTCGAGCAGGCCCGGACGCAGCGGGATGCGCGCGATCTGGTCTTCGCGCTGGGCCAGGCGCGGCGAGCCGGTGCGGTCGTCATCGAGCTGGATGAAGGCGATGCCGGTCACGCCCTGGTAGCCGAGCGAGGCGAAGGTGGTGGTGGTGATCGGCGAATCCTTTTCCACCGACAGGCGGATCAGGATCTGGCCGGTGACGCGCGGGTCGAACACGATCTCGTCGACCCTCCCGACCTCCAGGCCGCGGTAGCGCACCGCCGCCTGCGGGTTCAAGCCCGGAATGGATTGCGTGGTGACGATCTCGTAGGGCGCCATCTCGGTGCGGTCGCGGTTCAGCCACAGCCCGACCAGCACCGCCGCGACCAGGAGGGCGATCGTGAAGACCCCCGTCATCAGGGCATACGACCTGTTTTCCATAACTAGTTCTCCGATTCCGAATCATTCTGAGCCTGGCGCTCGTCGAGCACTTCGAGCGCCCGCTGGCCGCGCGGGCCCAGGAAAAAGTGTTTGATGAAGGGGTGATCCACCCGCAGCACGTCGCAGGACGGCCCCACCGCCAGCACGTGCTTCTCGGCCAGCACCGCGATGCGCGAGGACAGGGCGAACAGGGTGTCGAGGTCGTGGGTGACCATCACCACGGTGAGTTTCAGCTCGCGGTGCAGGGTCTGGATCAGCGCCACGAAGGCGTCCGACAGGTCCGGGTCCAGGCCCGCGGTGGGCTCGTCCAGGAAGAGTAAGCGAGGTTCGAGCGCGAGGGCGCGTGCCAGCGCGGCGCGCTTGATCATGCCGCCCGACAGGTCGGACGGCATCTTGTTGGCGTGCTCCGGGCCCAGGCCCACCATGTCCATTTTCAGGAGCACGGCATCGCGGATCACGTCTTCCGGCAGCGCGCGCAGCTCGCGCATGGGGAAGGCGATGTTGTCGAACACGGTGAGCGCCGAGTACAGCGCGCCCTGCTGGAACAGCATGCCCCAGTGGTTGCGCATGTCCTGCAGCTGCTCCGGCGCGGCTTCGCTGATGTCCTCGCCGAACACCTTGACGCTGCCTTGCGACGGCCGCTCCAGGCCCAGCATCTGGCGCAGCAATACCGTCTTGCCGGTGCCCGAACCGCCGACGATGGTGAGGATTTCGCCGTCGTAGATGTCGAGGTTCAGGTCCTGGTGGATCACGGTGCGGCCGAAACGCGTCCACAGGTTGCGGATCTGGACCACCGGCGCGCCGACTTCCTCGTCGGGGCGCAGGTTCAGGCGCTGGGGAGGTCTTTTCAGGTCCGCCATCAGAAGCCCACTCCGCTGAAGATGATCGCGTACACGGCGTCGGCCACGATCACCACCGTGATCGCGGTGACCACCGAGGTCGTGGTGCCGCGGCCCAGGCTTTCGGTATTCGCCTTGATGCGCAGGCCGAAGTGACAGGCCACCAGCGCGATCAGCACGCCGAAGGTCGCGCCCTTGAGCAGGCCGATGTTGTAGTTCACCACCGGCACCGCCTCCGGCAGCTCCTGCAGGAAGTAGCGCGCCGCCAGGCCCAGTTCGACCTTGGCCGAGACCATGCCGCCGATCAGGGCCATGGCGTCGGTCCACACCACCAGCAGCGGCATCGAGATCGCCAGCGCCACCACCTTCGGCATGATCAGGCGGTAGCCGTGCGAGATGCCCATCACCAGCATGGCGTCGAGTTCCTCGGTCACCCGCATCACGCCCAACTGGGCGGTGATGGACGACCCTGAGCGGCCGGCCACCAGGATCGCCGCCAGCAGCGGGCCCAGTTCGCGGATGACGGACATGCCGAGGATGTTGACCAGGTAGATGTCGCCGCCGAACATCTTGAGCTGCTGCGCCGACAGGTAGGAGAGCACCACGCCGATCAGGAAGCCGACCAGGGCGGTGATGCCCAGCGCCTGGAAGCCGGAGTGGTAGATGTTGGCCGAGATCTCGCGCCAGGGTCCGGTGCGTGGATTGCGGATGAAGCGGCCGATGTCCTGCACCACCAGGCCGATCAGGCCGATGAAGGACTTCAGGTGCTCGAAGAAATTCAGGATGCCGGCGCCCAGCACGATAATCCACTGCAGGGGACTGGTGCGGTGGCGCGCCAGGCTCAGGCCACTGGCCTTTTCCAGGCGGTTGAACAGCTCTTCCTGGCGCGGGTCCAGGGTGAGGTGAGGCGGGCGCTTCTTGCCCCAGGCGTTCCAGAACATCTGGGCGCCGATGTGGTCCAGGCGCTCGATGCCGGACAGGTCCCAGGCCAGGGTGTCCTTGTGCTTCAGCGCCGTGAGAGTGCGGGTGATGGCCTTCAGCACCCCGCGCCGCGACAGCGTATGTACCTGCCAGACCCCGCTTGCGATGACAGATTGGCCCGACGCGGCGCCCTGGCCGGAATCGGGATGCTGGATGGTTAATATTGGCGCATTTTCAATCTGCATTGCGCCAGTGTAAAAGAGAATCGTTAACGTTGCTACACGCTTGCTACACGGCTACTCAGGCGGCCAAATGGCGTACCTGCCTGACCGGCGCCACGGCGGCGGGCGCCTTCGGCGCGGCCTGGGTGTCGACCTTGTCGACCTTGCCGGCATAGTCGCTGGCCAGCAGCGCAGCCGCTTCCTCGCGCGGCATGCCGCGCAGCTGCAGCCACTCCTGCACCAGCTTGGCCAGCTTTTCCAGCGCGATGCGGTGGGTGGCGTCGGTCCGCGTGTAGATCCAATCGGAGAATGCCATGAAGTTCTCGAACGGCGCGTCCGCCAGCAGCACGCGGGTGGTGTGGGCGAAGCGGCCGGAGTTGGCGACCAGGTCCCAGTAGCGGGCGAAGCGCACCAGGCGCTGCATGGTAGGGAAGTCGATCCTGTTGGTCGCCAGGACGGTATAAGGCGGGTAGGGATCGTAGACCATGCCGAAGGGTTCGGTGTGGCGGATGATCGGCGTGCCGCGCAGGCGTTTCAGGATGCCGAACTGGATCTCCTGGGCGCCGAGGCCCACCAATTGGTCGAAGCCGCGTGCGAAGCTGGCCACGTCCTCGCCCGGCAGTCCGGCGATCAGGTCCACGTGCAGGTGGGTGCTCGAGCGTTCGGTCAGCCAGCGGATATTGTCGGCGGCCTTGGCATTGTCCTGGCGCCGGCTGACCAAGGCCTGCACCTCGGGGTTGAAGCTCTGGATGCCGATCTCGAACTGCAGCGCGCCCGGCGGGAACTTCGCGATCGATTCCTTCAGCGCTTCCGGCAGGTGGTCGGGCACCAACTCGAAGTGGGCGTAGACCGGGTCGTCGGGGTTCGCCTCGATCTTGTCGAGGAAGAACTGCATGATGCGCAGGCTGGTCTTGACGTTCAGGTTGAAGGTGCGGTCGACGAACTTGAACAGACGCGCGCCGCGGGCATACAGCGACTCCATCTCGGCCAGGAAAGCGTCGAGCGGGAAGGGCCAGGCGGTCTTGTCCAGCGAGGACAGGCAGAACTCGCACTTGAAGGGGCAGCCGCGCGAGGCTTCCACGTACAGGGTGCGGTGGGCGATATCCTCGTCGCTATATAAAGAGTAGGGCAGCGCGATCTCCGCCATCGGCGGCTGCACGCCCGCATGCACCTTCATCAGGGGCTTGGGGCCGTCCAGGATCTCGCCGCACAGCTTGGGAAAGGTGACGTCGCCCCAGCCGGTGACGACGTAGTCGGCCAGCTTCACGATGGGCTGTTCGTTCGTCTCGTGCGAGACCTCGGGGCCGCCCAGCACGATCGTGAGCTGCGGCGCGACGCGCTTGAGCAGCGCCACCAGGCGCGTGGTCTCCTCGACATTCCAGATATAGACGCCGAAACCGACGATGCGCGGTGCATGCGCCAGGACGCGCTCGACCAGGTCGCTGGTTTTGGCGCCGATGACGAATTCCTGGATCCGGGTCTGGTCCGCGAGCGGCCCCATGTTCGCCAGCAGGTAGCGCAGGCCGAGCGAGGCGTGCGTGTAGCGGGCGTTGAGGGTGGACAGCAGGATGGTCATGGGGCGAAGGAGTCGGGAAAAGCAGCCATTCTAGACGCTCGCCGGCGGGAAAGCGCTGGCATTCTGCCAAGCAGGGCTGGCGTTTTTATGACAGATGAGTAGCACGAGAGTACTATTTTAGGGTTAAAGTATTGCACCGGATTTAATTTCTCTCCCGTGCGCGGTCAGCGCCGCAGAAAGGTCCTTCATGTTCGGTCTTCAGTTCCCGTTCCGCTTTCTTCTCGTCTCCGCGCTCGCACTAAACTTGGGCGCCTGCAGCAGCGACGACGACGACACCCCGCCGCCGCAGACCGCCGCCCGCATCCAGGTCGAGGTCGCGCGCACCACCCACGGCGTGCCGCACGTGCGGGCCGAGAATTTCCGCAGCCTGGGCTACGGCCTGGCCTATGCCTACGCCCAGGACAACGTCTGCATGTTCGCGGATTCGGTCGTGACCGTGCGCGGTGAGCGCTCGCAGTTCTTCGGGCCCGAGGCGCGGCCGCGCCAGCGCATGGGCGACGAATACGGCGGCGGCAGCGGCTTCATGGACCTGAACAATGAAGAGAGCGACTTCTTCTTCAAGGGCTACCTCGATCTCGAGCAGCTGCGTTCCAACTACACGGCCGGCAACGCCGAGCCGCGCGACCTGCTGGAAGGTTTCGTCGAGGGCTACAACCGCTACCTGAAGGACTACGCCGGCAAGCTGCCCGCCGCCTGCGCGGATGCGAAGTGGGTGCGTCCGATGAGCTTCGACGACATGGTGCTGGTGGTGGCCGAGAAGGCGCTGCACGCTTCCGGCCAGGCCTTCGCCCGCGACTTCGTCGCCGCCGGCCGCACGCCGGGCGCCACCGTCAGCCTGGCCAAGGCCGCTTCGCGCAAGATCGACGCATCGACCCTGGTGGCCCAGTTGGAAAAGATGAACCAGCAGGGCTTCGGCAGCAACGCCCTCGCCGTCGGCAAGGACCTGTCCAGCAACGGCCGCGGCCTCCTGCTCGGCAACCCGCACTACCCCTGGACCACGGCCGACCGCTTCTACCAGGCCCACCTGACGGTGCCGGGCCGCTACGATGCGATGGGCGTGATCATCGGCGGCGTGCCGGCGGTCGTCATCGGCTTCAACAAGGACGTCGCCTGGAGCCACACCGTCACCTTCGCCAACCACTTCACCACCTTCCGCCTGGCGCTGGACGCCGGCGACGCCAGCGGCACCACGTATATGTATGACGGCGAGCGCCGCAAGATGACCTCGAAGACGGTCAGCATCGACGTGCTGCAGGCCGACGGCACCACGGCCAAGCGCAGCAAGACCTTCTGGTTCAGCCACCAGGGCGCGGTGATCTCGCGTCCCGCCGCGGGGCTCACCTGGACGTCGACCGCCGCCTACGTGCTGGCCGACCCGAACCGCAACAACACCCGCATGCTGGACCAGTGGCTCGGCATCGGCACCTCCAGCAGCGTGCGCACCCTGAAGGATTCGCTCGACAAGGTGGTCGGCCTGCCCTGGGTGAACACGGTCGCCGCCGACCGCGAGGGCAACACCCTGTACGCGGACGCCAGCGTGGTGCCGCACATGGACGCCAACAAATTCGTCAACGGCTGCCTGCTGCTGCAGGCGGCGCTGCTGTTCGACGGCTCGAAGAGCAGCTGCGGCTGGGGCCAGGATGCGGGTGCGCCGAGCGGCATCTATTCGCCGGTGCGCGCGCCATGGCTGATGCGAACCGACTACGTCGGCAACTCGAACGATCCCTACTGGCTGGCCAATCCGAAGGCGCTGCTGGTGGGGCCGGCGCCGCTCGGCTACTCGCCGCTGTATGGACGCCCGGGCGTGGAGCAGAGCCTGCGCACCCGCATCGGCTTCCGCCAGCTGGAAGACCTGCTGGCGCAGAAACCCAAGCTGAATCTCGCCGACATGCAGGCGCTCGCCTTTTCCAATCGCGTGTATGCGGCGGAGCTGGTGCTGCCGGAACTGCTGCCGGCCTGCGCGGCGTCGAGCGACGCCCTGCTGCGCCACGCCTGCACCGTGCTGCAAGCCTGGGACCGCCGCGCCGACGTGGACAGCCGCGGCGCCATCCTGTTCCGCGAGTTCTGGGCCACGGCGTCGGCGATCCCGAACAAGTGGGCGGTGGCTTTCAATCCGGCCGATCCGGTGAATACGCCGTATGGCGTGGCGCCCGGCGCGCTGCCATCGATGCTGGCGGCGCTGCGCGGCGCGGCCGACAAGATGCAGACGCTGGGCGTGCCGATGGATGGCCGCCTGGGCGACTGGCAGGTCGAGCCGCGCAATGGCGTGCGCATTCCGATCCATGGCGGGAACGGCAACCAGGAAGGCACCTACGGCTCGATCACCATGCGCACCGGCCTGACATCGAGCGGCTACGTGGGCGTGCACTGGGGGCAGAGCTACATCCAGACCGTGACCTTCGACGACCAGGGGCCGGTGGCGCAGGCGATGCTGACCTACGGCCAGTCGACCGATCCGAAATCGCCCTGGTATGCCGACCAGACCCTGATGTATTCGCGCAAGCAGTGGCCGGTGCTGCCCTTCGCGCAGGACAAGATCAAGGCCGATCCGAACTACACCACGACGACCCTGCGCGAGTGAAGCCGGCTGCGGCTATGCGTGCTGAGTTGCTTGTAAGAGAGGTGGTGCCTACAATCGGGCACCACTTTTTATGATCGGCCAGCCAATGTTCCTCACGAATATCGAAACCATCCCCGGCAAGACCATTACCGTTTGCCACGGCGTCGTCTCAGGCAGCACCGTGCGCGCCAAGCACGTCGGGCGCGACATCATGGCGGGCCTGAAGAATATGGTCGGCGGGGAGCTGCGCGGCTATACCGAGCTGCTGGAAGAATCGCGCGAGCAGGCCACCGAGCGCATGAAGGCGCAGGCGGCCCAGCTGGGCGCGAACGCGATCGTCAACGTGCGCTTCTCGACCTCCTCGGTGGCGGCCGGCGCCGCCGAGATCTACGTCTACGGAACCGCGGTCACCGTCGGGTAAGCGATGGAATACATCATCCTGCTGGTGTTCTGGTCGGTGCCGGTGCTGCTCGGCTACGTGTTCGGGCGCGCGGCCGAGTCGCGCCACTACCGCTCGATCCAGGCGCGCGAAAAGGAGCTGGTCATGCTGCCGGCGACCACGCTCAAGACCCTGGTGCGCGGCGGCGAGGTCGAGCGCTGCGAACTGGTGACGGGCAGCGTCGTCGTCTCGATCGACTATTTCAAGAAGGCGGCGTCGGCCCTGCGGTCCTTCGTGGGCGGGCCGGTGAAGTCGTACGAGACCCTGCTCGACCGCGCCAAGCGCGAAGCCATCCTGCGCCTGAAGGAAAGCTGCCCGGGCGCGGACGAGGTGATCAACCTGCGCCTCGAGACCATGCCGCTCGCCGGCAGCCAGCGTAACCAGGTCACCAGCGTCGAGGTGCTGGCCTACGGGACGGCCATCTACTACGCCAAGGCATGAAGTACCAGCCGGGGCTGCCCGAGCATAACGACAACATCTCGCACGAGCATCCGCTCAAGGACTTCGTGCGGATCCTGCTCGGGCTGTCGCTGGCGGTGCTGGCGCTGGTGTGGGCGCTGGGCTTCGCGGTCGACGCGGTCGTGGACGAGATGAGTCCCGAGGCCGAGGCGCGCCTGACGCGGCTGATGGCGCCGAAGCTGCCCGATGTGCAGTCGGGCGATCCCGCCTCCAGGGCGCGCGAAGCCTGGCTGCAGTCGCTGGTGGACGGCATGCGCGCGTGCGCGGGCATCCGCGAGCCGGTGACGGTGCGCCTGGCCCAGGCGAATGAAGCCAACGCCGTCGTGCTCCCGGGCGGGAACGTCATCGTCTATGCCGGCCTGTTCGAACACGTGCGCTCGGAGAACGGCATGAGCTTCGTGCTGGCGCACGAGCTGTCGCACCTGATCAACCGCGACCACCTGCGCGGGCTGGGGCGCAGCCTGGTGATCATCGCGGCGGCGACGGTATTGACCGGGGATGGCTCGTGGACGACGGGCGTGCTGGCGCCGGCCCAGCACCTGGGGCAGGCGCATTATTCCCGTGGCCGGGAATCGAGCGCGGATGCGCGGGCGCTACGAATCCTGCAGTGCCGCTACGGGCACGTCGGTGGAGCGACCGAGTTTTTCGAGTCGCTGCGGGAGGAGGATGACGAGGCGCCGGCCATTGCTCACTACCTGGCGTCGCATCCGTCGATGGGATCCCGGATCGAGGCGCTGCAGGCGGCGATCCGGGAGGCGGGCCTGCGGGCCGGCGAAGTCCGGCCCATGCAACGGTGACCTGCGTGTGACATTTTTGCGAGCACGCGCAAATCAGGGGTTGACGCAGCTCATCAGCTACCGCATAATCTCATTCCTCTGCTGCTGACGAACACAACGCTTCGCACGGTGCAGCAAGGTAGTACAGAATACCGATCTTTAACAATCAACAGTCGATAAGTGTGGGCGTTTGATGAAGGTGCCAGCTGACTAGTTCAGCTGATTACTTAAATTATCAAATGTTCGCACAAAGTATTAAACGTAAATCTTCGAAAGAAGGTTTCGTCAGTATTTTGAGTGAGCGACTCCGCTAGCGATAGCGGAT
>NZ_JAJNOC010000006.1 GCF_021044825.1 Massilia phyllostachyos
TGTCTCGCAAGGCCACGTGCCTAGACAATGCATCGATGGAGAGCTTCTTTGCCGTGCTCAAGACTGAGTGCACTCACAAGCGAAAATTCACTGACGCTGCAGAACTCATGGCCACAATCCACGAGTATGTTCGGTATTACAATACCAAGCGCATCAGCACTGTTCTGGGCGGCCTGACCCCGCTTCAATGCAGGATCAAGCACACCTAAGCTAATAACGCACGTGTCCAGCTTTTGTGTGGCAGTTCACCTTCGCCGGAAGTCGTAGGCGCCAGTGGCGCGTACGACGTGCTTCTGCTAGTGATAGAAGGCGGCGTCAACTCCAACCACCGTCCGAAAAACCGTCGTTCCGGCTAATTTTGCGTGCACACCACTAACGCCAGCATGCACCACGAACGCATCAGACTTCCGCCCACTCCCGCGACATCTGCCGCACATACGACGGCGGCGCATCCCCCAGCGAATCGAACTCGACCCACTCATACGCATCCGTCTGCGCCAGCAGCTTGCGCAGCAGCTCGTTGTTGAGCGCGTGCCCCGACTTGTGGGCGGTATAGCTGGCCAGCAGCGGATGCCCGACGATGTACAGGTCGCCGATCGCATCCAGGATCTTGTGGCGCACGAACTCGTCCTCGTAGCGCAGGCCGTCCGCGTTCAGGATGCGGTACTCGTCCATCACGATCGCGTTTTCCAGCGAGCCGCCGCGCGCGAGCCCTAAGCCGCGCAGGGTTTCGACGTCCTGCATGAAACCGAAGGTGCGCGCGCGCGCCACGTCGTGCACGTAGGAGACTTCGCTGAAGTCGACCGTCGCGCGCTGCATGGTGCCGTCCACCGCCGGGTGGTTGAATTCGATGAAGAAGTCGAGCTTGAAGCCGTCGTAGGGCGACAAGCGCGCCCATTTCTCGTTCTTGCCCTCGCCCTGGCGGATCTCGACGTCCTTGAGCACGCGGATGAAGCGCTTGGGCGCGTCCTGCTCTTCCAGGCCGGCCTGCTGCAGCAGGAACACGAAGGAAGCGGCCGAGCCGTCCATGATCGGGATCTCTTCGGCGGTGACGTCGACGACCAGGTTGTCGATGCCGAGGCCGTAGCAGGCCGACATCAGGTGCTCGACGGTGGAGACGCGCGCGCCGTCCTTGATCAGGACCGTAGCCATGCGGGTTTCGCCGACCACGTCGGCCGCGCTCGGGATCGCGACGACGGGGTCGTAGTCGACGCGGCGGAAGGTGATGCCGGCGCCCGGGGGCGCCGGACGCAGGGTCAGCTCGACCTTGGTGCCCGAGTGGACGCCGACACCAGTGGTGCGGACGACCTGTTTGATGGTTCGTTGTTTCAGCATCCGCCGATTATAGCCCAGCGCTTTTTCTCGCGCCGGGCGTGGCTCGATGGCTAGGGATGATCCGACTCCACATGGCTTTTTTCGTGGCGAATCAGATACATACCGCTGCCGATGATGATCGCCGCGCCCGCCATCGTCCAGCCGTCGGGCAGGGTCTGCCACAGCAGCCAGTCCAGTCCGACGGCCCAGGCCAGCGCGGTGTATTCGAACGGCGCGACGCTCGATGCGTCTCCTTTCGCGAACGCTTCGGTGATCGCCAGCTGGCCGACAAAGCCGGTCAGGGCCAGCCCAAACAGCAGCGGCGCGTCCTTCATGCTCATCGCCACCCAGCCGGGCGCCGCAAGCGCGGTCGCGCCGATCGACATCATGACCATCAGCCAGAACACCATGTATTCGCTGCGGTCGGTGCGCGCCAGGACGCCGACCGTGATCGCGGAGATCGCGTACATCGCCGCCGCGCCCAGCACCGCCAGGCCGCCGATGGTGAGGAAGCCCGCCCCGCTCGGACGCAGCACCACCAGCACGCCGCACAGGCCGACGCCGATCGCGATCCAGCGCGTCACGTTGACCTTCTCCTTCAGGAACCACACCGACAGCGCCGTGATGATGGCCGGCGCGATGAAGAAGATGGAGTAGGCCTCGGCCAGCGACAGCTTGCGGATGCCGAAGGCGAAGAAGCTCAGCATCGCGATGCCGAGCACCGCGCGCAGCAGGTGCAATGGCCAGCGGATCCTGAAGATGTCGCCGTAGCCGGCCTTCATGCCCACGTAGATGATGATGAGCGGGAGCGAAGTGAGCGAGCGCAGCGCCGCCACCTGGATCGCCGGGTAGCGCTGCGAGAGCAGCTTCATCACCGTGTCCATCATGGCGAACATGAACACGGCCAGCACCATCGCGTAGATGCTGTACAGGTTTCCGCTCGGTCGCTTCAAAGGTTCTTTTCCATGAACAGGCTCAGGGGATCGGCGTTGTAGTCGCCGAACGGTTCGCCGCGCAGGTAGCCGGCGCGCTCGTATAAACGGATCGCTTCCGGTTGATGAATGCCGGTTTCGAGCTTGAGTCCGCGGATGCCGGACATGCGCGCGAACATCTCGAGGTGCTCGAGCAGCTGGGCGCCGGTGCCGAGACCACGGCGCGCGGTATCGACGAACATGCGTTTCACCTCGCCGTAGCTGCCGCGGTTGACCAGCGCCGCGCAGCCGACCGCTTTTCCATCGACGTCGCGCGCGACCAGGAACAGGACGTCGCCCTGCAGCAGGGAGTCGATGTCCATCAGGTGATTGGATTCGGCCGGGTACAGGGACGCGCAATAGGCGTCGAGCTGTTCCAGCATCGCCCGGACTTCAGGCTGGTCGGGAGTTTCGGCGTTGATGATCATGGGATGAAAAACGGCGCCGCGGCGCCGTTTGCAGTGGGGTTGCCGGCCAGCTTAGCCCAGTTGTTCCAGCATCTTCTCGGCGCTCGAGACTTCGAAGCCGGCGGTCTCGACGTTCAGCGCCTTGACCACGCCGTCTTCGACCAGCATCGAGTAGCGCTTCGAGCGGGTGCCCATGCCGTGCTTGGAGAAGTCGGCGTCCAGGCCCAGGGCCTTCGAGTAGGCGGCGTTACCGTCGGCCATCATGCGCACGATGCCGGTGGCCTTCTGGTCGCGGCCCCAGGCGCCCATCACGAAGGCGTCGTTCACCGAGATGCACCAGATTTCGTCGACGCCCTTGGCGCGCAAAGCATCGGCGTGCTGGACGTAACCCGGCACGTGCTGGGCCGAGCAGGTCGGGGTGTAGGCGCCGGGCAGGCCGAAGATCACGATCTTCTTGCCTTTCGCCAGCTCGCTCACCTCGAAGGTGTTCGGGCCGAGCGAGCAGCCTGCGGTTTCGGTCTCGATGAATTCCGACAGGGTGCCTTCCGGCAGGCGGTCGCCGATCTGGATGGTCATGGTGGTTCCTTGTAGTGTTTTAAGAATCTGGCAATTATCGCCGATGTGGGAGGTCTTTGCTGAAGGCGCGTCGAGTTACCTCCGTTTTTCCCCTTGGCTTTGAAACCGTGCTGGAGTTGGTGGTGCAAGGAGAGTTCCCAAGACGCACAAAAGAAAAGGGCCAGCTTCCGCCGGCCCTTCACTATCCAACGACTATCGAACAATCAGTCGGCCTGCTTGCGCAGGAACGCCGGAATGTCATACGTCTCCACGCCATTGCGCTGCATCGCCTGCACCTGCTCCGATGCCTGCTCGCGGCGCCACACGGCCGGCTGCTTCATGCCGCCCATGGCGTCGCCCTGGGCGTGGCCCATGGTGACGTTGCCGGTGACGGTCGCGGCGCCCGCCATGACTGGCGCGTTGTAGCCGTGGGTGCCGGTGCGCAGCACCTGCTGCGGCTGCACCAGCTGCATCTTCTTGTTCTTGCCCAGGCCCGTTGCGACCACGGTCACGCGCAGCTCGTCGCCCATCGCGTCGTCGTAGGCGATGCCCTGTGCGATCGAGGCGTCCGGCGCCGCGAAGGCGCGCACGGCGGCCATGACTTCCTTGATCTCTTTACCTTTCAGGCCACGCGACGCGGTCACGTTGACCAGCACGCCCTTGGCGCCCGACAGGTCGATGCCGTCCAGCAGCGGCGAAGCGACGGCCTGTTCGGCGGCGATGCGCGCGCGGTCGACGCCCGCTGCGGTCGCGGTGCCCATCATGGCCTTGCCCTGCTCGCTCATGATGGTCTTCACGTCGTTGAAGTCGACGTTGATGTGGCCCGGGACGTTGATGATCTCGGCGATACCGGCGACCGCGTTGTTCAGGACGTCGTCGGCATGCTTCATCCAGTCGAGCATCGACTCGTCTTCGTAGATGTCTTCCAGCTTTTCGTTCAGGATCACGATCAGGGAGTCGACGTGCTTGGTCAGCTCTTCCAGGCCGGCTTCCGCCACCTGCATGCACTTGTCGCCCTCGTACGAGAACGGCTTCGACACCACGGCCACGGTCAGCGCGCCCATGGTCTTGGCGACTTCGGCGACGATCGGCGCGGCGCCGGTGCCGGTGCCGCCGCCCATGCCGGCGGCGATGAAGACCATGTGGGCGCCGCGCAGCGCGTCTTCGATGCGCGAGCGCGACTGCTCGGCCAGCTGGCGGCCGACTTCCGGACGCATGCCTGCGCCGAGACCCGATTCGCCGATCTGGATGATGTTGTTGGCGCCGGACACTGCGAGTGCCTGCGCATCCGTGTTTGCGGCGATGAACTCGACACCGGACACACCTTTATTGATCATGTGCTGAACCGCATTGCCGCCTGCGCCGCCGACGCCCACGACTTTGATAACGGTTCCCAGTGATGCGTTATCGACCATATCGAACTCCATGATGTGACTCCCAATATTCAAATGCCGCCGACGGTCTCGAGGGAAATGCCAGGCCCCTGACAGGCCCTGAAAACCGGAAGTAGCGATTGTATTTAAAAAACCTTGACCCGTGAACGCTTTGTTGCTGCCGTACCTAACTTATTTCGTGTCCTGCGTGCTGCGTGTGACCCTGCTTGTTAAACCCGTATCAGAAGTTCCCCGCTATCCATTCCTTCATGCGTTGCCAGACTGCTTTCACCGAACCATCCTGACGCGTGACGATGTGACCGCGCAGGTACTGTTTCTTCGCTTCCAGTAGCAGGCCGAGCACCGTGGCGTAGCGTGGGCTGCGCACGACGTCGGCCAGCTGGCCGCGGTAGTCCGGCGTGCCGAGGCGCGCCGGTTTGAGGAAGATGTCTTCGGCCATCTCGATCATGCCCGGCATGATCGAGCTGCCGCCGGTGAGCACGATGCCCGACGACAGCACGCCTTCGTAGCCCGACTCACGCACCACCGTGTGCACCATCGCGAACAGCTCTTCGACGCGCGGCTCGATCACGGCGGCCAGCGCCTGGCGCGACAGCGCGCGCGGTCCGCGGTCGCCCAGGCCCGGCACCTCGAGCGTTTCGCCCGGATCGGCCAGCACCTGCTTGGCCACGCCGTAGCGGATCTTGATGTCCTCGGCTTCGCCGGTCGGCGTGCGCAGGGCCATCGCGATGTCGCTGGTGATCTGGTCGCCCGCGATCGGCAGGACCGCGGTGTGGCGGATCGCGCCGTCGGAAAACACGGCGATGTCGGTGGTGCCGCCGCCGATGTCGATCAGGACCACGCCCAGTTCCTTTTCGTCGGTCGTCAGCACCGCATCGGCCGACGCCATCGGCTGCAGGATCAGGTCCGAGACCTCGAGCCCGCAACGGCGCACGCACTTTACAATATTCTGGACCGCGGACACCGCACCGGTGACGATGTGCACCCGCACTTCCAGCCGGATACCGCTCATGCCGATCGGTTCGCGCACGTCTTCCTGGTTGTCGACGATAAATTCCTGCGGCACCGTGTGCAGCAATTGCTGGTCGGTCGGGATGTTGACCGCCTTGGCGGTCTCGATCACGCGCGCCACGTCGGTGGCGGTGACTTCCTTGTCCTTGATCGCCACCATGCCGCTCGAATTGAAGGAACGGATATGGCTGCCGGCGATGCCGGCATAGACGTTGCGGATCTTGCAGTCGGCCATCAGCTCCGCTTCCTCGAGCGCGCGCTGGATCGACTCGACGGTGGCCTCGATGTTCACCACCACGCCCTTCTTCAACCCTTTCGACTCGTGCTGACCGAGGCCGATCACCTCGTGGCGTCCGTCGGACATCACTTCGGCCACGACCGCCACCACCTTCGAGGTGCCGATGTCGAGGCCGACGATCAGGTTCTTCGCGTCTTTTGTCATTGCTGTTGCCTGCTTATGTTTGCTTGCTTGTTTTATTAGGGTGGTTCGGTTTTTTCTTGGCCGGCTTCACCGGCTTGCTGGCGTCTTCCGGCACCGCCAGCGCCGCCGAGGACAGCGCCAGTCCGTTCGCATAGCGCATGTCGATCGTGTCGATCCGGCCTTCCTGCAAGCGCGCGACCAGCTGCGGGTAGACGCCCACCAGCCGCTGCACGCGCTTCTTCAAGGTGTCGCTGTCCTGCTCCCGGCCCAGCGCCACGCTCATGCCGTTGTCCAGCTTGACGGTCCAGGCGTAGCGCTCCGACAGCGACAATGCCTGCGGCGCCAGCTGGACCGGCGCGAACAGGGTGCGCAGCTCGGTGAAGCGCGCCAGCACCTGCTTCTCGCTGCCCTTGGGACCGTCGAAGGCCGGCAGCTCGTGGTCGTCGTCGGCCTCGGCCAGGTTGGCGGTGAAGACGTCGCCCTTGACCGACAGCAGGCGCTCGTCGCCCCAGGTGCCGAGCGCCTCGTGTTCCTCGACTTCGACGATCAACTGGTTCGGCCACTCGCGGCGCACCGTGGCGCGCCGTACCCAGGGCACCATCTCGAAGGTGTTTCTTACCTGCTCCAGGTCCGTGGTGAAGAAATTCCCGCGGATCTTGCCGATCACGCCGTTGCGCACCGTGAGTTCGTTCACGTGGCGCAGCGGGATTTCGTACATGCTTTCCACCGTCACCGCGCGCAACGAGAACATGGGCAGCTGCGACAGCCACCACACGATGGACGCGAGAGCGGCGAGCACCGTCAACGCCACCAGGGAACTGGCGGTCGCGTTGAGGGCGCGGACGTCATGCCACATGCGTTCTTATTCCTTTGCCTGTTTCGCCATCTTGAGGCGCGCCGACGCCAGGATTTCCAGGCACAGGTCTTCGTAGCCGATGCCCACCGCGCGCGCCGCCATCGGCACCAGCGAGTGCGAGGTCATGCCCGGCGAGGTGTTCACCTCCAGCAGGAAGGGACGCTGGTCTTCGGCGCGCACCAGCACGTCGATCCGGCCCCAGCCTTCGCAGCCGAGCGCGCGGTAGGCGTTCACGGCGTGGCGCTGGATCTCTTCGGTCAGCGCCGGGTCCAGCTGCGCCGGGCAGTGGTACTGGGTGTCGTCGGTGAAGTACTTGTTCTGGTAGTCGTAGTTGCCGGCCGGGGCCACGATCTCGACGATCGGCAGCGCGCGGGCAAGCTTGCCGCTACCCAGCACGGCGACGGTGAACTCGCGGCCGGTGACGAATTCCTCGGCCAGCACCACCGGGTCGAAGCCGAGCGCCACGTCGACGGCGGCTTTCAATTCGCCGGCTGCGCTGACCTTGGTGATGCCGATGGTCGAGCCCTCGAGCGGCGGCTTGACGATCATCGGCAGGCCGAGCGCGACCAGCACCTCGTCCAGGTCGGACGAGGGGTCGATGGTCATGTAGTCCGGGGTCGGGATCTCGTCCATCTTCCAGATCTTCTTGGTCGTGATCTTGTCCATGCCGATGCTGGACGCCATCACGCCGCTGCCGGTGTAGGGAATGCCGAGCTGCTCGAGCGCGCCCTGCAGGCTGCCGTCCTCGCCGTAGCGGCCGTGCAGCGCGATGAAGACGCGATCGAATTTTTGCTCGGCCAGTTCGGCCAGGCTCTGGGTGCCCGGGTCGAAAGCGTGGGCGTCGACGCCGCGGCTTTTGAGGGCGTTGAGCACGCCGGTGCCGGACATGATCGACACGTCACGCTCGGCGGAGCGGCCGCCGAAGAGCACGCCGACCTTGCCGAAGGATGCCGGGTCGAAGGTAGAGGTGGTTGGTGCGTTCACGATGGTTCAGGCCTTTGCATTGGTCAGTTGGTGCGGGACGCCGCTGATCGAGCCGGCGCCCATGGTCATGACGACGTCGCCGTCGCGCACCGCATTCAGGATGGCGGCGGGCATGTCGGCGATCGCCTCGACGAAGATCGGTTCCACCTTGCCGCCGGTGCGCAGCGCGCGCGCCAGGGCGCGACCGTCGGCGGCCACGATCGGCGCCTCGCCGGCGGCGTAGACCTCGGACAGCAGCAGCACGTCCGGGGTCGCCAGCACTTTCACGAAGTCCTCGAACAGGTCGCGCGTGCGGCTATAGCGGTGCGGCTGGAAGGCCAGCACCAGGCGCCGGCCGGGATAGGCGGCGCGCGCGGCGGCCAGGGTCACCTCGGTCTCGACCGGGTGGTGGCCGAAGTCGTCCACCAGGGTGAAGCTGCCGCCGCCCGGGATGGCGACGTCGCCGTAGCGGGTGAAGCGGCGGCCGACGCCGCGGAATTCCTGCAGACCGGTGTTGGTCGCTTCGTCGCTGATGCCGATCTCGCGCGCGATCGCGATCGCCGAGCAGGCGTTCAGCACATTGTGCATGCCGGGCTGGTTCAGGGTGAACTTCGCGTCCGGGTAACCCTGCTGGCGCACGGTGAAGTGCATCTGCACCCCGTCCGCGTAGGCGTCCAGCGCGCGCACCTCGGCTTCCTCGGAGAAGCCGTAGGTCGTCACCGGCTTTGTCACCTGCGGCAGGATGGCGCGCACGTGCGGGTCGTCGATGCACAGCATGGCGCGGCCGTAGAACGGCAGGCGGTGGGTGAAGTTCACGAACGCGGCCTTCAGCTTCTCGAAGTCGTGCTCGTAGGTGTCCATGTGGTCGGCGTCGATGTTGGTGATCACCTCGATCATCGGCGACAGGTTCAGGAACGATGCGTCCGACTCGTCGGCCTCGGCCACGATGTATTCGCCCGAGCCCAGCGCCGCATTCGCGCCGGCGGCGGTCAGGCGGCCGCCGATCACAAAAGTCGGGTCCATGCCGCCGGCGGCCAGCACCGACGCCACCAGGCTGGTGGTGGTGGTCTTGCCGTGGGTGCCGGCGATGGCGATGCCGCGCTTCAGGCGCATCAGTTCGCCGAGCATGATCGCGCGCGGCACCACCGGCACCTTGGCGGCGCGGGCGGCGACGACTTCCGGATTGGCTTCGTTGACGGCGGTGGAGGTCACGAGCACGTTGGCGCCGACCACGTGTTCGGCCGAGTGGCCGGTGTACACGCGCGCGCCCAGCTCCGCGAGGCGCTGGCTGGCGGCGTTGCTCGACAGGTCGGAGCCGGACACGTTGTAGCCCAGGTTGAGCAGCACCTCGGCGATGCCGCTCATGCCGCTGCCGCCGATGCCGACGAAGTGAATGTTCTTGATCTTGTGTTTCATGCGCTTGCCAGTCTTTCAAGTTCGTTAGCGATCGCCTCGTTTGCATCACGCTTGCCGACGCCGTGCGCCGCCTGCGCCATCCGCAGGCAGTCTTCGCGCGAGGTCGCTTGCAGCAGGCTTGCCAGCCGCTGCGGATTCAGTTCGCCCTGCGGCAGGTGGAGCGCCGCGCCCTGATCCTGCATCCAGATGGCGTTGTCGCGCTGGTGGCTGGTGGTGCTGGCCACGAACGGCACCAGCACGCTGGCCACGCCGGCCGCGGTCAGCTCCGACACCGTGATCGCGCCGGCGCGGCAGATCACCAGGTCGGCGTTCGCATAGGCGGCCGCCATGTCGTCGATGAAGTCGACCACGTTGGCGGTGACGCCGGCCTGCGCATAGGCCGCGCGCAGGGCCTCGATATTCTTCTTGCCCGACTGGTGGGTCACGACGGGACGCAGGGCCGGGTCGATCTGCGCCAGCGCCGCCGGCACGCTGTCGTTCAGCACCTTGGCGCCCAGGCTGCCGCCGACGACCAGGATGCGCAGCGGGCCGCTGCGGCCCGCGAAACGCTTGGCGGGCGCCGGCAGGTCGAGGATCTGCTGGCGCACCGGGTTGCCGGTGACGACCGCCTTCCCCGCCGCCTTGCCGAAGTCCGCGGGGAAGCCGAACAGGACGCGCTGGGCGACCGGCGCCAGGGTCTTGTTCGACAACAGCAGCGCGGCGTCGGCATTCACCAGGGCCAGCGGCACGCCGCGCGAGTACGCGGTCAATCCGCCCGGCACCGTGACGTAGCCGCCCATGCCCAGCACCACATTCGGCGCACGCCGGCCGAGGATGCGGTGGCAGGTCCAGAAACTGCCGAGCATCTTGAAGGCGCCGCTCATCGTGTGCATCAAACCCTTGCCGCGCAGGCCGGCGAAGTCGATGCTGTCCATCGGGATGCCGGCCTTCGGCACCAGGTCGGTTTCCATGCCGTGGGCGGTGCCCAGCCACGAGACTTCCCAGCCGCGCGCGCGCATGGTCTGCGCGATCGCGATGCCGGGGAAGATGTGGCCGCCGGTGCCGGCGGCCATGATCATGAGCTTCTTCATGAACGGCCTCCGCGCATGCGCACCCGGTTCTCGTAGTCGATCCGCAACAGGATCGCCAGGCCCACGCAGTTGAACATCACGCCCGAGCCGCCGAAACTCATGAGCGGCAGGGTCAGGCCCTTGGTCGGCAGCAGGCCCAGGTTCACGCCCATATTGATGAAGGTCTGCACGCCGATCCAGATGCCGATGCCTTTCGCGGCCAAGCCGGCGAAGGTCTGGTCCAGCGCGATGGCCTGGCGGCCGATGTCGAAGGCGCGCTTCACCAGCCAGTAGAACATGGCGATCACCACCAGCACGCCGGCCAGGCCCAGCTCTTCGCCGATCACGGCCATGATGAAGTCGGTGTGCGCTTCCGGCAGGTAGAACAGCTTTTCCACGCTGCCGCCCAGGCCCACGCCGAAGAACTCGCCGCGCCCGAAGGCGATCAGGGAGTGCGTCAATTGATAGGCCTTGTCCAGCGCATGGCCCTCTTCCCAGGGGTCGAGGTAGGCGAACATGCGCGCGCGGCGGAACGGCGACAGTGCGATGATCGACACGAAGATCAGCACCAGCAGCGCGCCGATGCCGCCGAACCAGACGATGTTGATCCCGCCCAGGAACAGGATGCCCATGGCGATGCAGACGATCACGCCAAAGGCGCCGAGGTCGGGCTCGAGCAGCAGCAGCATGCCGACCAGGCCGATCGCCACCATCATCGGCAGGAAGCCCTTGGTCAGCTTGTGCATGTATTCCTGCTTCCTCACCGTGAAGTCGGCGGCGTAGAGGACGGCCGCGATCTTCATCAGTTCCGAGGGCTGCAGCTGCATGACCTTCAGCGGCAGCCAGCGGCGAGCGCCGTTGACCGAGACGCCGACGCCCGGCACCAGCACCAGGGCCAGCAGGAACAGCGTCCCGATGAACAGCATCGGCGCCCACTTCTGCCACACCGCGACCGGCACCTGGAACACCACGGCCGCCGCCACCATCGAGACGATGATGTACATGGCCTGGCGGTACAGGAAGTATTCGTTCTTGTCGGCTAGGTACGCGAACTTCGGCGAATCCGGCAGCGCGATCGAGGCCGAGTAGACCATCACCAGGCCGAACAGCATCAGCAGCACGGTGACCCAGACCAGCGGCTGGTCGTAGTCCATCATCTTCGACGGGCGGCTGCGCGCGGCGATGGTAGCATCGCTGCTCGAACCGGAGAACTTGAAGGGAATCTGGAAGGCCATCAGATCTCCTGCCCTCGTTCCAGCGCGATGTCGCGCACCGCGTCGACGAACACCTGCGCGCGGTGCGCGTAGTTGGTGAACATGTCGAGGCTGGCGCAAGCGGGCGACAGCAGCACCGCGTCGCCGGGGCGCGCCAGGCCGCTGGCGCGGCGCACCGCTTCCGGCAGGCCGGGCAGGTCGAACGCCGGCACGCCGGTCGGTTCGATCGCGGCTTTGACGCTTGGCGCGTCGCGGCCGATCAGGAGCACGGCGCGCACGTAGCGCGAGGCGGGCAGCGCGAGCGGCGCGAAGTCCTGGCCCTTGCCGTCGCCGCCGGCGATCAGCAGGATCTGCTGGTCTTCGCCGGCGAAGGCCTTGCCCAGACCTTCCAGCGCGGCGACGGTGGCGCCGACATTGGTGCCCTTGCTGTCGTCGTAGTAGTCGACGCCGTCGATGCTGGCGACCAGCTCGACGCGGTGCGGCTCGCCCGCGTAGTCGCGCAGGCCGTGCAAGAGCGGCGCCAGCGGCAGGCCGCAGGCGCGGCACAGGGCCAGCGCGGCCAGCGCGTTCGAGGCATTGTGCAGGCCGCGGATCTTCAGGGCGTCGGCCGGCATCAGGCGGTTCACCGTCACTTCCACCGGCGGCGCGACCTCGCCTTTTTTCAGTTTTTTCTGCGGCTCGTCATCGTTCGCCACCGCATTGGCCAGCCACAGCACGCCGCGTTCGTTGACCAGGCCGAAGCTGTCCGGCTCCGCCGGCTCGCCGGTGCCGAAGGTGAAGAACGGCGATTCAAGCGCCTTCATGCGCATCACACGCGCATCGTCGCGGTTCAGCACGCGCACCGTGTCCGCGCCGAAGATGCGCGCCTTGTCCGCCGCGTAGGCGTCCATGCTGCCGTGCCAGTCGAGGTGGTCCTGGGTCAGGTTCAGGACCGTGGCCGCATCGGCCTGCAGGCTGAAGGTGGTGTGCAGCTGGAAGCTGGACAGCTCCAGCACCCAGGCCTGCGGCAAGTCGTGGCCGTCCAGGCATTCGCGCAGCACGTCGAGCGCCGCCGGACTGATGTTGCCGGCCACGCGGGTCGACAGGCCGGCGCGGCGGCACAAGAGGCCCGTCAGGCTGGTGACCGTGGTCTTGCCGTTGGTGCCGGTGATGGCGATGACTTTCGGGCTGTAGGAACGTTCGCTGCGCAGGTGCGCGAGCGCCTGCGCGAACAGCTCGATCTCGCCCCACACCGGAATGGCGCGTTCGCGTGCGGCCGGGCTGACCACGGCCAGTTCGCGGTCGGGGGCCAGGCCCGGGCTGACAGCGACGAAGTCGACGCCGTCGAGCAGGTTTTCACCGAACTCGCCGCCGGCGAATTCCGCGTTCGGCACCGCCTGGCGCAGCGCGAACAGGCGCTGCGGCTCGGTGCGCGTGTCGGCCACGCGCACGCGCGCGCCACAGCGCGCCAGCCACTGCGCCATCGCCAGCCCGGATTCGCCCAGGCCCAGCACCAATGCGGTTTTGCCTTCGTAGTTCATTCTGTCAGCGCAGCTTCAGCGTGGAGAGACCGACCAGGACCAGCATCATGGTCACGATCCAGAAGCGGACCACGACCTTGGTCTCCTTCCAGCCCTTTTGTTCGAAATGGTGGTGCAGCGGCGCCATCAGGAACACGCGGCGCCCTGCCCCGTAACGCTTCTTGGTGTACTTGAACCAGGTCACCTGGATGATCACCGACAGGGTCTCGGCCACGAACACGCCGCCCATGATGAACAGGACGATTTCCTGGCGCACGATGACGGCGATGGTGCCGAGCGCGCCGCCCAGCGCCAGCGCGCCGACGTCGCCCATGAACATCTGCGCCGGGTGCGCGTTATACCAGAGGAAGGCCAGGCCCGCCCCCGCCATCGCGCCGCAGAAAATCAGGAGTTCGCCGGCGCCCGGGATGTAGGGGATCAGCAGGTATTTCGAGAAGGTCGCGCTGCCGGTGAGGTAGGCGAACAGGCCCAGGGCGCCGCCCACCATC
Source organism: Massilia phyllostachyos (assembly GCF_021044825.1). Classification (GTDB taxonomy): domain Bacteria; phylum Pseudomonadota; class Gammaproteobacteria; order Burkholderiales; family Burkholderiaceae_D; genus Telluria; species Telluria phyllostachyos. The sequence goes on from NZ_JAJNOC010000006.1 coordinate 13,580, forward strand.
ACGGTCGGCATGATCGCCAGGCCGTCCAGGCCGTCGGTGAAGTTGACCGCGTTCGAGGAGCCGACGATGACGCAATAGGTCAGCGCGATGAAGCCCCACACGCCCATCGGGTAGCTGATCGACTTGAAGAAGGGAACGATCAGGTCGGCCTTCGGGGGCAGCGTCATCGAGAAGCCCGACTGCACCCAGGCGTAGAACAGCTGCAGCACCTGCCACGGGTTCGAGGCCGAGACCGAAAACGCCAGGTACAGGGCCGAGGCGATGCCGACCAGCGACATCCAGAAGTATTTCTCGCGCGAGCGCATGCCTTCCGGGTCCTTGTAGACCACCTTGCGGTAGTCGTCGACCCAGCCGACCGCGCCGAAGCCCATGGTCACCACCAGCACCGGCCAGATCAGGCGGTTCGACAGGTCGCACCACAGCAGGGTCGAGATGCCGATCGCGATCAGCACCAGCACGCCGCCCATGGTCGGGGTGCCGTGCTTGGCCAGGTGGGTCTGCGGACCATAGGTGCGCACCGCCTGGCCGACCTTCAGCGCGGTCAGCTTGCGGATCACGGCCGGGCCGCATACCAGGCCGATGGCGATCGCGGTGATGGTCGCGAACACCGCGCGGAAGGTGATGTAGTTGAAGACGCGCAGGGGACCGATGTAGTCCTGGAAGTATTGGGCGAGCCAGAGAAGCATGTTAGTGGGCGTCCTTGCGGTTTTTGATTAATTCCGTTGATCCGGTCAGGTGCTGGACCACGCGCTCCATCTTCATGAAGCGCGAGCCCTTCACCAGCACAGTCGAATTGCTATTGCCGCCCAGTTGTGAATCCAGTGCTGCCAATAATGCGTCGAACTGCTCGTAGTGCCGTGCTCCCGACGCCGCCATGCTGCGGGCGAGTTCGCCGGTGGCGAGCACGTGTTCGATGCCACGCTGCTGGGCGTAGGCACCGACTTCTTCGTGAAACTCTTTTCCCTGCGTGCCGACTTCGCCCATGTCGCCGACCACCAGGATGCGTGGCGCCGGATAGGCCGCCAGCACGTCGATCGCGGCGCGCATCGAATCCGGGTTGGCGTTGTAGGTGTCGTCGATGACGGTCGCGCCATTCGCCGCCTGCTTGCGCTGCAGGCGGCCGCCCACGGGGGCAAAGGCTTCCAGGCCGCGCACGATGGCGTCGACCGGAATACCCGCAGCCAGCGTCGAGGCAAACGCCGCCAGCGCGTTTCGCACGTTGTGCTCCCCCGCCGCCTGCAGCGTCACGCTGACGTCCCTATTATTCTCACCCTCAAGACCGTCGTCCCGGCGAAGGCCGGGACCCAAGTCTTCATCCGCCGCCACGATCGCATCCGCAGTCGCCTGCGCATCGGACTTGGATCCCGGCCTGCGCCGGGATGACGTTGTGATGCGCAGTTGGTTGCCGAAGCCGTTGGTGGTGTAGGTGGCGCTGATGTCGCACGCCTCAGTCAGGCCGAAAGTCAGGACGTCGCATTTCGCCAGGCCGCGCCACAGGTCCGTATACTCGTCGTCACCCGGGAACACCGCGACGCCGTTCTGATCGAGCGCCTCGAGTACCGACCCGTTCTCCCGCGCCACCGCTTCCACGGTATGCATGAATTCCTGGTGCTCGCGCTGCGCGTTATTGACCATGGCAACCGTCGGCTGCGCGATCGCCGCCAGGCGCGCGATCTCGCCCGGATGGTTCATGCCCATTTCGATCACCGCCGCGCGATGCTGCGCGCCCAAGCGGAACAAGGTCAGCGGCACGCCGATCTCGTTATTCAGGTTGCCCTGGGTCGCCAGGCGCGCCTCCTCGCCGACGGCGGCGGCCAGGATCGAGGCAATCATCTCCTTGACCGTGGTCTTGCCGTTCGAACCGGTCACGCCGATCACGGGAATCGCATGCTGCACGCGCCAGCTGTTCGCGATGCGGCCCAGCGCCGCCAGGGTGTCCGGCACCACGATGGCCGGCAGCGTCCAGCCTTCCGGCAGCGCGTGCACGACCACGGCGGCCACGCCGCGGCTTGCCACCTGCTCGAGGAAGCTGTGCGCATCGAAGGTCTCGCCCTTGAGCGCGACGAACAGCGCGCCGGCAGCCACGGTGCGGCTGTCGGTCGACACGCCCTCGAAAGCGGCGTCGCCGCCCACGAGCTGCGCGCCGGGGATTGCACCCACCAGTTGTGCCAGGGTACCGCGCATCAATGCGTCCTCATCATGGTAAGCCGCGCGCTCAATGCGAGCGTCGCGTGGTCGGCATCGGAGAACGGAATCTTCTTGCCCTTGATTTCCTGGTAGGGCTCGTGGCCCTTCCCTGCCAGCAGGATGACGTCCTGCTTGCCGGCGTTTTTCACGGCCAGCAGGATCGCGGTCGCGCGGTCTTCCACCGCCTGGTATTCCTTGTCCATGCCGGCCACGATCTGCGCGATGATGGATGCCGGGTCTTCGCTGCGCGGGTTGTCGCTGGTGACCAGGACGTGGTCGGCCGCCTGGGCGATGGCGCCCATCTGCGGACGCTTGCCCGGGTCGCGGTCGCCGCCGCAGCCGAACACGCACCACAGCTGGCCATTGCGTTCGCTCGCCACCTGGCGCAACGCGGCCAGGGTTTTTTCCAGCGCATCCGGCGTGTGCGCATAATCGATCACGACCATCGGCGCATCCTGCCCGCCGACCTGCTGCATGCGGCCCGGCGCCGGCTGCAGGGCTTCGACCGCATCGACCGCGTTCTTGAGCGGCACGTCGCGCGCCAGCAGCGCGCCCAGCACCGCCAGCGCATTGCTGACGTTGAAGTGGCCGACCAGCCCCGTCTTCACGAGCGACGAACCGGCCGGCGAATCGAGCTGGAATTCGGTGCCGGCGTTGCGGCTGCGGATGTTCGACGCGCGCAGCAGGTGCACGCCCTCGATGGCCGCCGCATCCTTGAGCGTATAGCCCATGACCGGCAGGGACGCGAAGTTCTTGCGCAGGTGCGCCACCAGGCGCTGGCCGGCCGGATCGTCGAGATTGACGATGGCAGTGCCCAGCCTAGGCCACTCGAACAGCTTGACCTTGGCCGCCTCGTAGTTCTCCATGTCGCCATGGAAGTCGAGGTGGTCGCGGGTCAGGTTGGTGAAGATGGCGACGTCGAAATGCATGCCGGCGGTGCGTTCCTGCACCAGGCCGATCGACGAGACTTCGATCGCCAGCGCGGTGGCGTGCTGCGCGCGCAGGTCGGCCAGGGTCTGGGCCAGCAGCACCGCGTCCGGCGTGGTGTAGCCGGTCGCGTCAAAACTCGGTTCGGCCTTGCCCTTCACCAGGCCGACACCCAGGGTGCCGACGATGGCGGCGGTTTCGCCCAGGCGCGCCAGCGCCTGCCCGGTCCATACCGCGATCGAGGTCTTGCCGTTGGTGCCGGTGACGCCGACCGTGAACATGCCGCTGTCGGGCTGCTCCAGCACGGCGTGGGCGATCGCGCCCGCATGTTTTTTCAGCTCCGGCACGCCGCGGTGGGCCACGCCGTGCGCCGGGTCCCACTCGTAGCCCTGGTCGTCGTAGACGACGGCGGCGGCGCCCGCGGCGATCGCGGCGGCGATGAATTTGCGGCCGTCCGCGGCGTCACCCGGATAGGCGAAGAACACGTCGCCCGGCTTCACGCGGCGCGAGTCGGAAACGAGAATGCCGCCCTGGGCGGCGGCGCGGATCCACGCGATGGTTTCAATCAGGTCAGCCGCCATCGACGCTCTCCTCCACGGGTTCTGCTGGAATGATGATGTCCGTGATCGACGAGTCGGGCGGCACGTTCGCGGCCCGCAAGGCGTTCGCGGCCAGGTCCGCCGCGGTCGGCGCGGCCACGCTGCCGCCGGTGCGCAATGCTCCCCGCGGGTTGTCGATCATGACGGCGATGATGAAGCGCGGCTTCGACATCGGGGCGATGCCGACGAAATAGCCGATGTTGTCGGTGCGCGAGTAGCGGCCGTTGACGATCTTTTCGGCGGTGCCGGTCTTGCCGCCGACGCGGTAGCCCGGCACCTGCGCCTTCGAGGCCGTGCCTTCCGGGCTCACCACGGATTCGAGCATGGTGCGCACCTGGGCCGCGGTCTTGGCCGAGATCACCTGCTGGCCGACCGGCTTTTCTTCCACCTTCAGGAACGACAGCGGAATGATGTCGCCGTTGCGCGCGAAGATCATGTACGAGCGCGCCATCTGCAGCAGCGAGACCGACAGGCCGTGGCCGAAGGCCATGTTGGCGTATTCGATCGGCTTCCACGATTTCCAGGGACGCACGCGGCCGGCGGTGGCGCCCGGGAAGCCGAAGCGCGGCGCCTGGCCGTAACCGAGCTTGGTGTACATCTCCCACATTTCCTGGGCCGGGATCATCTGCGAGATCTTGACCACGCCGATGTTCGAGGACTTCTGGATGATGCCGCCGACGTTGCGCACGCCGTAGTTGTGGGTGTCGCGGATGCGCTTGCCGGTCACCATGATGTAGCCGGGATTGGTGTCGAACACGGTCTCCGGCGTGATGCGCCTGGTCTCCAGGCCGAGCGCCACCGTCACCGGCTTGATGGTGGAGCCGGGTTCGAAGGTGTCGGTGATGACGCGGTTGCGCAGCTGGGCGCCGGTCAGGTTCTTGCGGTCGTTCGGGTTGTAGGTCGGGTAGTTGGCCATGGCCAGCACTTCGCCGGTCTCCACATCCAGCACCACGGCGCCGCCGGCCTGCGCATTGAACTTCTCGACCGCGTTCTTCACGCTTGTGAAGGCGATGTACTGCAGCTTGCTGTCGACCGACAGGGTCAGGTCCTTGCCCTGGTGCGGCTCGCGGAACATGCCGAGGTCCTCGGCGATGTGGCCGAGACGGTCCTTGATCACGCGGCGGCTGCCCGGCACGCCCATCAGGGCCTTCTGGTGGAACAGCTCGATGCCTTCCTGCCCCACGTCCTCGACGTTGGTGAAGCCGACCAGGTGGGTCATGACTTCGCCCTGCGGGTAGAAGCGCTTGTATTCCTTGCGGGTGTCGAGGCCGTCGATCTTCAGCTTCTCGATCTCGGCGATGACCGGCATCTCGACCTGGCGTTTCAGGTAGACGAAGGTGCGGTCCGAATCGAGCTTCTTGCGCAGGTCCGCTTCCGGCATCTCGAGCAGGCGCGCCAGCGCCGTGATCTTCTCGGCCGGGTTCTTGAGCAGGTCTTCGGGGATCGCCCACACCGCCTTGACCGGCAGCGAGGACGCCAGCACGGCGCCGTGGCGGTCGGTGATCTTGCCGCGCGTGGCCGGCAGTTCCAGGGTGCGCTCGTAGCGGCTCTTGCCCTGCTTTTGCAGGAACTGGGTCGACATGCCCTGTAGCCAGAGGGCGCGCACGCCCAGCGCCGCGAAGGCGGCGAACAGCACGAACAGCACCAGGCGCGAACGCCAGTTCGGCACGTTCACGGCCAGCACCGGGCTCTTGGAAAAGGCCACGCCCTTGGACGCCGCGACGCGGGCATTGGTGCGGCGTTCGACGCGCGTCATTTCGCCCCTTCCGTCAGGTACTGGGTGCGGGCCGGGGTCAGCGGAGCCATGTTCAGGTTCGCGCGCGCGATCTGTTCGATGCGGTCGTTCTTGCCGAGCGTGGACTGGTCGAGCTGGAGCTGGGCCCAGTCGATCTCGAGCTGGCGCGACTGCTGCTGCAGGCGCTCCAGTTCGATCAGCAGGTGGCGCGCCTGGTAGCGCGCGTTCACCACCGAGAGCGCGCAGCCGACCAGGGCCAGCGCCAGCACCGCGTTCAGCTTGCCGCTCATGGCGCGTCCCCGATGCGTTCAGCCACCCGCAGCACCGCCGAGCGGGCGCGCGGGTTGGCCTCGACTTCCGCGTCGGACGGCTTGATCTTGGCGATCAGCTTCATGTGCGGCTGCGGCAAGTCGACGGCGCGGATCGGCAGCCGGCGGTCCGGCTGCTCGACCTTGGCCTTGGAGGCCAGGAACTGCTTGACCATGCGGTCTTCCAGCGAATGGAAGCTGATCACGGACATGCGCGCGCCCGGCGCCAGCATGGCGTAGGCCGCGTTCAGGCCGGCTTCGAGGTCTTCAAGCTCCTGATTGATGAAGATCCGGATAGCCTGAAAGGTCCGGGTTGCCGGATCCTTGCCCTTTTCGCGGGTCTTGACCGCGCCTGCCACGATTGCGGCAAGCTCTCGTGTGGTCGAAATTGGCTGGACTGCCCGGCGAGCAACAATCGCCTTTGCAATCTGGAAAGCAAACCGCTCTTCTCCATAATCTCTAATCACCTTTTCCAATTGATGTTCCGCCGCGGTGGCCAGCCACTCGGCCGCCGACATCCCGCGCGTGGTATCCATGCGCATGTCGAGGGGGCCATCCTGGCGGAAACTGAATCCGCGGGTGGCGTCGTCCACCTGGGGCGACGAAATACCAAGGTCCAGCAAAATGCCGTCCACTTGGCCGATGCCGCGCGCGGCAAGCGCGTCGGCGATCGTGGCAAAACTGTCATGTACGATCGTAAAACGGGAATCTTCCAGCGCTTCGGCGGTGGCAATGGCTTGCGGATCCTTGTCGAACGCAATCAGACGCCCTTGCGCCTCCAGCCTGGACAGGATCAGGCGGCTGTGTCCGCCCCGGCCGAAGGTGCCGTCTATATAGATACCGCCGGCGCGCTCGCCAACCAGGTTGAGCGCGTCGACCGCTTCGTCCAGCAGCACCGTCCGGTGCTGGTAGTCAGATGCCTCCATTGCCGGCACCGTCGTTGTTTCCGTCATGGCGCCTCAGAAGGAGAAATTGGAAAGGACATCGGGCATGCCGCCGGCCACGGCTTCGGCTTCGCTCTCGGCGAGCTTGGCGGCATCCCAGATTTCGAAGTGGGTGCCCATGCCCAGCATCATGACTTCCTTCTCCAGCCCCACGGCGGCGCGCAGCTCGGGCGAAATGAGCACCCGGCCGGCGCTGTCCAGCTCGACATCACACGCGTTACCAAGGAAAATGCGCTGCCACGCACGGGCCGACATCGGCCACGACGCGATCTGCTCGCGGTGCTGTTCCCACACGGGACGCGGGAAGAACAGCAGGCAGCCATGCGGGTGCTTGGTCAGCGTCATCCGGCCCTCGCACTGGACCGCAAGGGCGTCACGATGCTTTGCCGGAATCGACATCCTTCCCTTTGCATCGAGATTGATTGCTGACGCGCCCTGGAACACGTATTTACCTGGCTTTGGAGAGTTATCAACTTGGTATTTTTTTAGTGCCCGGGGTTTGTAAACTCCCCCACAATTCGACACTTTTTCACACTGTTTCCCACTTTATTGGAATCAAGATTGGTGGTCAAGCGAATTCACTCTCGCGAAAACCCAAATTTGCTAATGAAACCAAGGACTTAGCGGTACGAGTTAACCTGATGTCAACGTAAAATGTCTCCTAAATCAGTCACTTAGGAAATACAGTGAAGGTTCAACCTCACTTGTATGGACAATAAATACCTTGACCTATGTCAGAGGATGCAAAATTGTTTACGAATGGAAATTAACTTTTCCATGAAGAATTAATTGTTTGGAATTGCGGCTCGGAGGGGAGAGGCGGCTGCGCAGACGCCGGTGGCCAGCATCTGCGAGTAGTGAAGCGGATGGTACCTCGAATTATGCTTCCTGGCTAAAAAACGCTGCGCTGCAAGTTATTTCTTAGGCCTCGACACGCATCCCGTCCAGCGTCTCGAGACCAATCTTTCGGCTGGCGACGATATCGGCCGCGAGCTGGCCCAGGAACGAGCCGTTGCACAGACCGAGCAGGCCGCAGGCCGCCAGCGCGAACGCGGGCTGGTCCGCCAGCGCAGGCTGGATCGCCAGCGCCACCGCCACCACGTACTTGATCGTGAAGATCGCCAGCATCAGGGCCAGCGGCGCCCAGCTGCCGCGGATGCGGACCGTGCCCGGCGCGGCGCCGGCGCCGGCGCGGCTGGACCCGAAGCGCATGCGCTGCAGCGCGATTGCGCCAGCGCCCACCGTCCAGGCCAGCATCGCCAGGCTGGCGAGGCCGAACTGGCTGGCGATGGCCTGCAGCGCCAGGGCCAGCATCAGGACCGGAATCACCAGCATGCGCCCGAAGGTGAGCTCGCGGTCGCGGGACGCGAGCACGCCGCGGTAGACCAGGAAGGCGAGGATCGCCCAGACGTAGACGGGGGTGTGGGTGAGGATCTGATACAGCATGGCCGGCTCCGCAGAAAGTGAATGTGAGGGAACTTTAGCGGGCGGCGAATCGGCGGATGCCGGCTTGCGACGAAGCGCCGGCCGGCGGCGCGAAATGCACGGGGATGGCGCGAGCTGCACATCCCCTTTTCGGCCTAGCGCTCGCCGGTCGGGAAGCGTCCGGGCGGCTCGCCCTTGCGCGAGCAGATCAGCATCAGGAGCCCGGCCAGCGCGCAGGTGTAGGCCACGTAGTAATGCACGCCGTACGGCGTGATATGGAATCCGCCGCCGATCAGGAGGACGAAGAAAGCGGCAAACACCAGCCACCCCTGCCAGGTGAAGGGCGGGCCCCAGCCCCAGCCATTGCCCGGCGGTTTCGCCGAGAACCAGTATTTCTTCGCCATGCTCCTCCCTCCCCGTCAAGTCAGTCACTACTCCACAGCTTCGCATGCTCGACCGCCCGCGTCCAGCGTCCCATGAGAAAGGCGCGCCGGTCCGCATCCATGGCCGGCTCGAAGCGCCGCTCGACCTGCCACTGGCGTTCGATGTCCTCGCTTGACTCCCAGAAGCCGACCGCCAGCCCGGCCAGGTAGGCCGCGCCCAGCGCCGTGGTTTCCAGAACGCGCGGCCGCACCACCGGCACGCCCAGCAGGTCGGCCTGGAACTGCATCAGCAGATCATTGCGCGCGGCGCCGCCGTCGGCGCGGATCTCGGTGACGGCGCAGTCGGCGTCCTTCTGCATTGCCGCCAGGAGTTCGGCGCTCTGGTAGGCGATCGCCTCGACCGCGGCGCGCGCGATGTGGGCGCCCGTCGACCCGCGGCTCAATCCGACGATGGTGGCGCGCGCGTGCGGGTCCCAGTGCGGCGCGCCCAGGCCGGTGAACGCGGGAACGAGCAGCACGCCGCCGCTGTCCGGCACGCTGGTGGCCAGCGCCTCGACATCCGACGATTGCCGGATGATGCCGAGGCCATCGCGCAGCCACTGCACCGTGGCGCCGCCCATGAAGACGCTGCCTTCCAATACATAGTCGGTGCGGCCGGCGATGCTCCAGCCGACCGTGGACAGCAGGCGGTTGCGCGACACCGGCGCCGCGTCGCCCGCGTGCATCAGCATGAAGCAGCCGGTCCCGTAGGTGTTCTTGACCAGTCCCTTGCGGTGGCAGGCCTGGCCGAAGGTGGCGGCCTGCTGGTCGCCCGCGATGCCGGCAATCGGGATCGCGTGGCCGAACCATTCCTCGCCGGCCAGTCCGACGGTTTCCGAACTGGCGACGACCTCGGGCAGCACGGCCGCCGGAATGCCGAACAGCGCCAGCAGCTCCTCATCCCAGCGCAGCGTGTGGATATTGAAGAGCATGGTGCGCGCGGCGTTGCTGGTGTCGGTGACGTGGCGGCCGCACAGGCGGTACACCAGCCAGCTGTCGACGGTGCCGAAGGCCAGCTCGCCGCGTTCGGCCCGCGCCCGCGCTCCCGGCACGTGCTCCAGCAGCCATTGCAGCTTGGTCGCGGAAAAATAGGCGTCGACTTCGAGGCCGGTGCGCGCCTGGATGAAGGCCGCCTGCCCCGCTTCGCGCAGGCGCTCGCAGATGCCGGCGGTGCGCCGGTCCTGCCAGACGATCGCGCGCGCCACCGGTTCGCCGCTGGCGCGGTCCCACAGCACGGTGGTTTCGCGCTGGTTGGCGATGCCGATGGCGGCGACCTGCGAAGCGGCGATATTGGCTTGCGCGAGCGCTTCGCGCGCGCAGGCGAGCTGGCTGTGCCAGATGTCGAGCGCGTCGTGCTCGACCCAGCCGGGCTGCGGGAAATGCTGGGGATATTCGTGCTGGCTGCTCGCAACCGGCATGCCTTCATGGTCGAAGACGATGGCGCGCGAGCTGGTGGTGCCCTGGTCGAGCGCCAGGATGAATTTCTGCATCGTAGCCTCACCCGGGAGAGAGTATGTGTGTAAAGCAGGCCGATAGGCCGGATTCTGTGTAGTGGTCTCCCTTGCGGGACGCCCCTATGACAGCCATTCCTCTAGGCGCTGGATTACTCCAGCGCTCAAGCTTCCTACCCGCACGCTCCGCGAGCAACATCAACGCGTGCCTATTTGGAATTGCTCCAGGTGGAGGTTACCGCGTTTCACCGTAACTGAATACGCTCGTCTCTGTGGCCCTGTTCCTCGCCTTATACCCGGGCTTTCACCCAGGCTTTCAGCGGACGGCCGTTAACCGTCACCCTGCTCTGTGGAGTCCGGACCTTCCTCCCGCCATCACCCGAAGATGACGGCCAGCGGCTGTCTGGCCTGCTTCACGGCCGACATTGTAACCGATGCGGGCCGCCATCCGGCCGCAATCGACAGGGGCCGTGGCGACACGGCGACGCTCACTGCCAGGAACCGGTCTCGAGCCAGCGCTGCACCTGCGCGGTTTCCGCCCGCTTCCCCGCTTCGTCCGCAGGGCGCGGCAGCAGGATGTCGGGCTGGATGCCGATGGTGTCGATGCGCAGGTCGGAAGCACGGGTCGAACGCGAAGTCCCGTATTTCAGCACGCGCCCGGACGACAGCGGATGCGGACGCATATTGGCGACATCGATCACGCCGGCGCTCGGACGGCCCACCAGTTTCACCCGGAAGCCGGTGCGCACCGTGAGCAGGAACTGCTCGCAGGTGCCGCCGCAGTCGCGGTCCACCAGCACCGCTACCTTGGCCGGCGCCTTCGCCTCGCGCTTGCCGATGGTTTCAACGCCCACGCGCGCGTCGCCACTCAGCACGAAGCTGGCGTTCGGCGCGGCGCGCATCTTCGCGACGATGGGACCAATCATCTCCATGCAGGCCTTCTGCTCGCTGGTCAGCCGGCAGATGTCTTCCTGCGCCTTGAGGTTGGCCGGCGTGACCAGGAACTCGGTGCGGTGCACGGAATAGCTTCCATCCAGCAGCCATGGCAGCAGCGGCGCATAGGTGAGATCGGCCCCGCCGCCGTTATCTCGTACGTCGATGATCCAGTTGCGGTGCGTTTCCAGCTGCGCGCGGTGGTCTGTCAACAGCGTCCGCACCGCCGCGGCATACGGGTCCTTGAAACTGGGAATGGTCAGCAGCACCGAGTCCTTGCCGAGCATGGCGAGGGTAGGCAGGCGCGGATCGCCGGCCGTCCCTGCCCGGACCTGGGCGGCGGCAGTCACGGCGCCAAGGTGGGACACGCTCAGGTGCCCCGGCCGCCACGCTTCGAGATAGGCGTGTAGCACCGCATCGCAGGCGCCGGGGTCGGCGGCGCGGGCGGCGTCCTCGCGTGCCTGGCGCAATGCCCGCTCGATCCGGTCGCCATGGCTGACCAGGTGATCCCGGGCGCCGGCGTCGTTGAGCGGCAGGAAGGCGGCGATGTCATCCAGGTCGGCACGGCAGCGGGCGTCGGCGTCGCTGTTTGACGCATACACCGCAAGTGGCCCCGCCAGCAGCAGCGCCAACAGCCAGGACTCGGTACGCATCGCGTACTCCTTTTTTCTTAAAGGAAATACATCATGCCGGATGATATCGCGTTTTCAGTTTGCCTTCCGTCGAAAAATTTTACAGACGCGTCAAGACAGTTTATGCAACAGGAATTTTCTAATAGGAATCAATAATCTACACCGCTTTTTCCGGCGGGAACAGTATTTGCATACCAATAAAGTTCCAATAACTAGGGAGGTTTGTCATGTCGTTCAAATCGCTTAATAAACTGCTCGTGGGTCTCTCGTTTCTCGTATGTTCGTCGGTATTCGCGGCTCCGACGACGCTGACAGTCGATGTCAGCAATATCGACAGCATGGACGAGTATGGCAGCCCGTTCAATACGGTGCTGAACCTGGACGTCGGCGCTAATTCGACCATTACCAGCATCGAATTCGCGTTCGGCCTGTATGCCGATCAGCCGAGCTTTCTGTCCGAAATGGTGGTGGCGTTCGAGAACAGCAAACAGAGTGCCGGTGTGTTCTTCACGCCAGGGCTGGGCGACGACTTTCCCGGTTATGCAACATACTCGGGCTTTGCCGATCTGACTCAACTGGGCCTTGCGTTCGACGTCGGCGTCGATGGCATCCTGCGCATGGAATTCTTCGAAGAGTTCGACGACTACTTCGCCGACTGGGACGGCATCTGGGATTCGGGTTACATCACCATTGGTTTCGACACGGTGGACGCCGATCCGTCGCCAGTGCCGGAACCGGCCAGCATCCTGCTGCTTGCCGCCGGCCTTGCCTCGATGCGTTATTCCAGCCGCCGCCGCGGTAAAGCGGTGCATTGATCTCGCTGTCCGGGGAGCGATCCCCGGCGAAGCCGAACCTGGCTTTTCTGTAATTTGATGTCGCCATTTCAAAAGCCGCTCCCGGGTCGCTCGCCTAGAATCTCGGGAGCCTCTTTGACAAGGACGACTTCACCATGACCCACCCTTCCCGCACCGGCGGCCAGATCCTGGTCGATGCACTTCACATCCACGGCGTGGACACCGCCTTCGGCGTGCCCGGCGAAAGCTACCTCGACGTGCTCGATGCGCTGCACGATTCGGCTATCCGTTTCGTGATCAACCGGCAGGAAGGCGGCGCGGCCTTCATGGCCGAAGCCTACGGCAAGATGACCGGCAAGCCGGGCATCTGCTTCGTCACCCGCGGCCCCGGCGCCACCAATGCCTCGATCGGCGTGCACACCGCCTACCAGGACTCGACCCCGATGATCCTGTTCATCGGCCAGGTCGGCAGCGACTTCATCGACCGCGAAGCCTTCCAGGAAATCGACTACCGCCGCATGTACGGCCAGATGGCCAAGTGGGTCACGCAGATCGACCGCGCCGACCGCATCCCCGAATACATCGCGCGCGCCTTCCAGGTCGCCACCAGCGGCCGTCCCGGCCCGGTGGTGCTGGCGCTGCCGGAAGACATGCTGGTGAAGAAGGCGGAAGTGGCGGACGCGCGCCGCTACCAGCCGGTGCAGGCCGCGCCATCGAGCGAACAGATCGCGCAGCTGCGCGGCATGCTGCAGGAAGCGCAGCGCCCGATCGTGCTGCTCGGCGGCGGATCGTGGTCGGAACAGGCATGCGCCGACCTGGCCCGCTTCGCCGAAGCCAACCGCCTGCCGGTCGGCTGCACCTTCCGCTTCCAGGACCTGCTCGACAACGCGCACCCGAACTACGTGGGCGATGTCGGCATCGGCATCAACCCGAAGCTGGCCGCACGCGTGAAGGAGGCGGACCTGGTCATCGCGATCGGCCCGCGCCTGGGCGAGATGACCACCAGCGGCTATTCGCTGCTGTCGTCCCCGGTGCCGCGCCAGAAGCTCATTCACATCCACGCCGATCCCGATGAACTGGGCAGCGTCTACCAGGCCGACCTGATGATCGCCAGCGGCGCGCCGCAGGTGTGCGCGATGCTGGCGGCGATGGCGCCGGTCGATGCATCGAGCTGGGCGGGCACGGTCGAGGAAGCGAAGGCCGACCTGGCGGCATGGCAGGCGCAGCCCCCGATTTTCAAGGACGGCGGCGCGCCGCTCGACCTGTGGCAGTGCGTGCAGGAGCTGATGGCGCAGGCCCCACGCGACACCATCATCACCAACGGCGCCGGCAACTACGCGACCTGGGCGCACCGCTTCTACCGCTACGGCGGCAAACGCACCCAGCTCGCGCCGACCAACGGCGCCATGGGCTATGCGGTGCCGGCGGGCGTCGCGGCCAAGATCATCGACCCGCAGCGCACCGTCGTCACCTTTGCCGGCGACGGCGAATTCATGATGACGGGCCAGGAACTGGCCACCGCGGTGCAGTACGGCGCGGGGGTGATCATCCTGGTCTTCAACAACAATATGTTCGGGACGATCCGCATGCACCAGGAGCGCGATTACCCGGGACGCGTGTCGGGCACCACCTTGCACAATCCGGATTTCGCGGCGCTGGCGCGCGCGTATGGTGGGCATGGCGAGGTGGTGGAGAAGACCGGGGAATTCGGGCCGGCGCTGCAGCGCGCGCTGGAGCACGCGAACGGGAAGAAGCTGCCGGCGGTGATCGAGCTGCGGTATGACGGCAATCTGATTACGCCGAATGCGACGCTGGAGACGATTCGGAAGAATGCGGAAGCGGCGAAGGCAGGCCGTTGATTGGTCGCGACTCGTTTCGTTTGTTACCCTAGAAACCGTCGTACGCCCCACCGGGGCCTACGACTTCCCGCGAAGGCGGGAACCCAATTTCTGCGTGCGTTACCGAAACCCATGCAAAATCAGGCTCCCGCCTTCGCGGGAGCGACGTTGGTAAATGGTGCAAATCGATCGAAGCGCCAGCTGCGATGACGTCAACTGCCGAGATTCAGCTCCGCCGGCATCGGAATCGGCTTGTCGAAGAAACTCACCGGCTCGCCCGACGGCGTGGTCATGAACAAGGCAACGAGGGCGATGAACGCCCACACGATAATGTTGCGCAGGTTCGCAGCGCCGCCATCCGTGGCGTTGTCACCATGGATGAGGCGCTTCAGGAAATTTGAAATTTTCACGGTGTGCCCCGTTTATCTCATTTGTTTATTGGTTTTCTCTCTGTGTTCAATTTAGCGCAAGTCGAACTCGTTTTCCAGACGAGCACTGTTGAGCAATCTATCGGTTTCATCAATAACGCAACAGATAGTTCCCTGAACGCATCTTGAAACGTCAATACCCGGGCACGGCGGATCCGGCTTGCTGCTCTGGTAAAATATTCGCTACTTTTTTCATCGCCGGCGCCAGCCGGCTTGTGCGCAGGATCCGCCACCACACCATGTTTAGTTTCTTCAAGCGTAAGAAGCAGGAAACCCCCGTTCCCGAGCCGGTCGCGCCAAACGTGCCCGCCCCCGCGCCGGAGCCGATTCCCGAACCGGCCCCCGCATCGGTCGCCACCGCGGCGCCGATCGCGCTGGACGCCGGCGAGCTGTTCCCCGAAACGGCCGAGCGCCCCACCACCGAAGCCGAGAAGAAGCAGTCCTGGATGGCGCGCCTGAAGGCCGGCCTGTCCAAGACCTCGAACAACCTGTCGCTGCTGTTCGTCGGCGCGCGCATCGACGAGGACCTGTACGAGGAACTCGAATCCGCGCTGCTGATGTCGGACGCCGGCATGGACGCGACCCAGCACCTGCTCGACGCCCTGCGCCGCAAGGTCAAGGAAGACAAGCTGCTCGACGCCGCCGCCGTCAAGGCCGCGCTGAAGGAGCTGATGGTCGAACTCCTGCTGCCGCTGCAGAAGCCCCTCGAACTCGGCCGCCACGAGCCGCTCGTGATGATGATCTCGGGCGTGAACGGCGCCGGCAAGACCACCACCATCGGCAAGCTCGCCAAGCACATGCAGCGCGAGGACCAGTCCGTGCTGCTGGCCGCCGGCGACACCTTCCGCGCCGCCGCGCGCGAACAGCTGATGGTCTGGGGCCAGCGCAACAACGTCACCGTGATCTCGCAGGCCTCGGGCGACCCGGCCGCCGTCGCGTTCGACGCGGTCCAGTCGGGCAAGGCGCGCGGCGTCGACGTCGTCATGGTCGACACCGCCGGCCGCCTGCCGACCCAGCTGCACCTGATGGAAGAACTCAAGAAGATCAAGCGCGTCATCGGCAAGGGCATGGACGGCGCCCCGCACGAGACCTTGCTGGTCATCGACGGCAATACTGGCCAGAACGCGCTGGCGCAAGTGAAGGCTTTTGATGACGCGCTGCAGCTGACCGGCCTGGTGATCACCAAGCTCGATGGCACCGCCAAGGGCGGCGTGCTGGCCGCGATCGCGCGCACCCGCCCGGTGCCGGTCTACTTCATCGGCGTGGGAGAAAAGCTGGACGACCTGCAGCCCTTCGACGCCGAAGAATTCGTCACCGCGCTGCTCGGCTAATAGAACCCACATGATCGAATTCCAGTCCGTCTCCAAGCAGTATTCCCATGACGCCTACGCGCTGCGCGAGGTCTCGCTGAACATCGCCAAAGGCGAACTGGTCTACCTGGCCGGGCCCTCGGGCGCCGGCAAGTCGACCCTGATGAAGATGGTGGCGGCGGTCGAGCGTCCCAGCAGCGGCGTGGTGACCGTCAACGGCCAGGACATCGGCCGCATCAAGAAGGCCGGCATCCCTTTCCTGCGCCGTAACCTGGGCCTGATCTTCCAGCACCAGCGCCTGCTCAACGACCGCACCATCCTCGGCAACGTGATGCTGCCCCTGCTCGTCACCGGCGCGCCGAAGGCGCAGGCCGAGGGACGCGCGCGCGCGGCGCTCGACAAGGTCGGCCTGCTCGACCGCGCCAAAGCCATGCCGCTGGAACTGTCCGGCGGCGAGCAGCAGCGCGTGGCGGTGGCGCGCGCCATCGTCAACCGTCCGCAGATCATCCTGGCCGACGAGCCCACCGCGAACCTCGACCGCGCCGCGGCCGACCGCGTGCTCGACGCCCTGCGCGCCTTCCATGCCGCCGGCGTGACCTGCGTGATCTCGACCCACGACGACCAGGTGCTCGACAGCGCCAGCGCGCGCGTAATCCGCCTCGAACACGGTCAACTCATCGGAGGCGCCGTATGAGCCCGTGGATCCGCCAGCACCGCTTCGCCCTTGGCGGCGCGCTGTCCACCGTGCGCAAGTCGCCGGGCAGCTTCCTGTTCAACGTCCTGGTGGTCGCGTTCGCGCTGATGCTGCCGTTCGCCGGCATCACCCTGCTCGACAATGTGCGGCCGCTGTCCGAGCAGCTGTCGGTCGATCCGGAGATCAGCCTGTTCATGCAGCAGGAAGCCACGCGCGAGCAGGCCAACGCGATCGCGCCGCAGATCCGCCGCATCGTCGCCTCCAGCGGCAAGGCGAACATCGGTTTCGTGCCGCGCGAGCAGGCGCTGGCGTCGCTGAAGGAAAAGAGCGGCCTGAGCGACGTGCTCGACACGCTGGGCGACAATCCGCTGCCGGACAGCTATGTGATGAAGCTGGAAGGCTTCGCGCGCGGCGGCGCGGCGAACGACGTCGACATGATGGTCGAACAGCTGCGCGCCTTGCCTGGCGTGGACGCCGTGCAGGTCGACTCGGCCTGGGTCAAGCGCCTCGCGGCCCTGCTCAACATCCTGCGCCTGGCCTTGCTGCTGCTGGCGGTCACGCTCGGCATCGTGGTAATCGCGGTGGTGTTCAACACGATTCGCCTGCAGGTACTGACGCAGAAGGAAGAGATCGCGGTGTCGAAGCTGCTGGGGGCGACCGATAATTTCATCCACCGGCCCTTCTATTACACGGGCGCCCTGCTCGGGCTGTGCGCGGGTGGGGTGGCGCTCGGGGCGGTGGCCCTGGCCTTGACGCCGCTGAATGGGGCGATCGCCGAGTTCGCGCGGCTGTATGCGTCGGAGTTCCAGCTGGCGCCGCTGGGTGGGCTGGAGATTGCGGGGCTGCTGGCGATTAGTGCCGGTTTAGGGCTGATCGGCGCGATGTTGTCGGTGCAACGGCACCTGGCGCGCGTTCAAGCAGCCCTTGAATTGCCAATAAGGCACCACATATACGGCTTAGCCGTCCCTCCCTACGCCCAGACGAGCCCTCCTCCTACAGGGCACGCCGCGTCTGCGTGCGCCATCCAACAGAAGCCGCGTCCAAGCGTCCGTAACCTGTCCTTACGGCGATTTACAGTGTTTTCAGGTTTACTTTTGAGCTGAATCAATCAAATCAGGGTCGTCTGCTCTACAGTAGAGACGACACGATTTTGATTCCTAAAGGCAATACTTTAGCCAAACTTAATCGATTCAGGCAAATCGATGGCTTGCCTGGCACTCACTTCGGGAGAGTGCTAATATATGTTCTGAAGACAGTGAAAATCAAGATGAGCACCCGGTAACAAAGTATGACGTTGGTGGCGCGCGACAGGGGTCCGTGCCACAGTGAGGGTGCAGCAAGATTACTAGAAGGGAAATGAATATGTCCGCACAATCCGCATTGGTTCCTGCCGGCAGTCGTGCCCTCAACCTGGGTTTCACCGGCAATCTCGGTAACATCGACGCCTACATCTCGGCCGTCAACCGTCTGCCGATGCTGACCCACGAAGAAGAAGTTTCGCTGGCCAAGTCGCTGCGCGACCAGAACGATCTGGACGCTGCCCAGAAGCTGGTGCTCTCGCACCTGCGCCTTGTGGTGTCGATCGCCCGCGGCTACCTGGGCTATGGCCTTCCGCACGCCGACCTGATCCAGGAAGGCAATATCGGCCTGATGAAGGCCGTCAAGCGCTTCGACCCGAACCAGGGCGTGCGTCTCGTTTCGTACGCGATGCACTGGATCAAGGCCGAGATGCACGAATACATCCTGAAGAACTGGCGCCTGGTGAAGGTCGCGACGACCAAGGCCCAGCGCAAGCTGTTCTTCAACCTGCGCAGCAACAAGCAGAGCCTGGACACCATGACCCCGGGCCAGGTCGACGAGCTGGCGAAGATGCTCGACGTCAAGCGCGAGGAAGTGATCGAGATGGAAACCCGCCTGTCGGGCCGCGACATCGCCCTCGAATCGCCGACCGACGACGAAGACGACAAGTTTGCGCCGATCGCCTACCTGTCGTCGGAGCAGCAGGAGCCGACCAAGGTGCTGGAAGCGGCGCAGGTCGACCGCCTGCAGTCCGAAGGCCTGGAGAGCGCGCTCGGCAAGCTCGACCCGCGTTCGCGCCGCATCGTCGAAGCGCGCTGGCTGGCCAACGACGACGGTTCGGGCGCCACGCTGCACACGCTGGCCGAGGAGTTCGGCGTGTCGGCCGAGCGTATCCGCCAGATCGAATCGGCGGCGCTGAAGAAGATGAAGGGCGCGCTGGCGGCTTACGTGTAAGTCTTCAGCACCGACAAGAAACCCCGCTGCGGCGGGGTTTTTTCATTGCCGGGCCGCGCCGGGCGGCTCAGCTCTCGGCCAGCTTCAGGTGCCGTTGTTCTTCGCGCAGCACCTTCTCGAGTGCGCGCATGTTGTTGAGGTTCGACTCATGCACGAACGTCATCTGCGTGAATGTCCGGTACAGGGCTTGCGGACTGATTTCCTTGAGCTCTAGGTTGCTCATCGTGTCCGCTACGGCGGGCAGATCGGCGAAGGAATTTGTCATGCCCTGGAACGTTGCCTGCATGTCGCGCATGCGGGCGTACACCTTCGCATAGCGCTGCAGCTGATCCTGCGGCATGTAGCTGAGCGCCTGGTTGGCCACTGCCACGTCCCATGCTTCGCGCTGCAGCGTCGGTGCGCTGAAGCTGATGTCGAAGCGGTTCGTCGATTCGCGCATCACGTGGTTGAGGGTGTCCTTGTCGCCGAGACCCGCCTGGATGTCCTTCAGCAGCACCTCCCGCAAGTGCTTCAGGCGCTTCATCTCGGCTTCGTTATCCAGGACCTCCTGATGCACCTCGGCGATGTTGACCGCGATCTTTGCGTCGAGATTGCGCGCCGCCTCGTGCGCCTTGTGCGACTGGTGATAACGGTGCACGCCGTTTTCCAGCGCCAGGGCGGTCAGGATGCTTACGACGATCATGATGTACTCGCCGGCGAATTCCTTGAACGAGTGGGATTTGGGTACTTCGACGTGCATGGCGCTTCCGCTGGGTGAACTCAACAGTCAAACCTAGCATGCCTTCCCGCCGCTGTATCCACCCCGGCCCGCTTTGATGCGGCATGCATGAAGCGGTGCCGGCAGCCGGCGTTTTCAGGCCGTCGAAAACGCATTTGCGCCGCCTTGGCTAGAATGAACGCTTTCATCCGGCATATTCAAGGAGATCCCGATGACCGAACCCTACGTACCACCCGCCGTCTGGACCCCGCCCGCATCGAACGGCGGCGCCTTCGCCAGCATCAACCGTCCCGTCGCCGGCCCCACGCACGAGGCCGCGCTCCCGGTCGGCAAGCACCCGCTGCAGCTGTATTCGCTGGCGACGCCGAACGGCGTCAAGGTGACCATCATGCTGGAAGAGCTGCTGGCCCTCGGCCACCAGGGCGCCGAGTACGACGCCTGGCTCATCAGGATCAACGAGGGCGCGCAGTTCTCCAGCGGCTTCGTGGAAGCCAACCCGAACTCGAAGATCCCGGCGCTGGTCGACCGCAGCGGCGCGGAACCCGTGCGCGTGTTCGAATCCGGCTCGATCCTGGTCTACCTGGCCGAGAAGTTCGGCGCCTTCCTGCCGCCCTCCGGCCCGGCGCGCGCCGAGACCATGAACTGGCTGTTCTGGCAGATGGGCTCCGCACCCTTCGTCGGCGGCGGCTTCGGCCACTTCTACGCCTATGCGCCCGAAAAGCTGCAGTATCCGATCGACCGCTATGCGATGGAAACCAAGCGCCAGCTCGACGTGCTCGAACGCCAGCTGGCGAACCACCGCTTCGTCGCGGGCGAGGAATACACGATCGCCGACATGGCGATCTGGCCCTGGTACGGCGGCATGGCGCGCGGCGAGCTGTACGAGGCCGGCGAGTTCCTGTCGGTGCACGAGTACAAGAACGTGCGGCGCTGGGCCGACGAGATCGCGGCGCGTCCCGCCGTGGCGCGCGGCCGCAAGGTCAACCGCGTGCGCGGCGAACCGAGCGAGCAGGTCCCGGAGCGCCACGACGCCTCCGACCTGAACTGAAACCCTCAACTCGTTCCTCCCCAGCGTCGAATCGTCCCCTGGTGCTGGCGCTTCGATGCGGGCATCCGGACACTGGCCTCCTTTTCCATTTCCGAAGGAAGGCCAATGCCCAAGCGATTCCTGTCCGGCGCAGCGCTGCTGCTCGCCCTTCTGTGCAGCGGCGCCGCACACAGCGCCAACTTCCAACCCTGCGACGATGCCGGCACGCAGCCCGCGCTGGCCGGCAGCCTGTGCGCCCGCGAAGCCGCGCCGCTGTCGCATGCCGCGCCTGGCGGTGAACAGCTCTCGCTCTTCATCCGCAAGCTTCCCGCGCACGGCCCGAGCAAGGGCACGGTCTGGCTCATCGCCGGCGGCCCCGGCGAATCCGGCGCCTCCTTCTACCCCTTCATCGAACGCCTGCGTCGCAGCTTCCCCGGTTACGACCTGATGGCGCCGGACCACCGCGGCACCGGCCTGTCCAGCCGCCTCTGCCCCGCCGAGGAAGCGGCCGGCAGCCCGGGCGGCATGGCGCTGGCCGGGGCCGAATGGAGCAGCTGTTTCGCGCAGCTGAACGCGCAGCCCGGGCGCGCCCGCGAGTTCACGATCACCAACGCGGCGCACGACCTGCGCCGGCTGATCCTGCGCCACCGCGACGGCAAGCCGGTCTACGTTTACGGCGTCTCCTACGGCACCCAGCTGGTGCTGCGCGCCCTGCAGATCGGCGAGCTCCCCGTCAAGGGCCTGGTGCTCGATTCGCTGGTGCCGCTGGAGACCGCCGAGCGCTGGGACCTGAGCCGCCGCTCCCTCGTGACCGACGACGTCGGCCGCCAGGTGCTGGCGCGCTGCGACGCCGACCCGCGCTGCGCCGCGGTCGCGCAGGAAGCGGTCGAGCCACTGTACCGGCGCGTGCTGGCCGCGCACCAGCCGGGCAAGGAAGGCAGCCTGCCGCGCCTGATGGGCCGTCTGCTCGACGTCCCGGAACAGCGCGCACGCATCCCTCATCTGCTGCGCGATCTGGACGCAGGCAAGGGCGAAGAGCTGGCGCGCGTGACGGCCGGGCTGCTCGATGCCGGCGCCGCGCTCGGCGGCTATCCGCAGTCGCCGCCTTCGATCCCGCTGGTCGGCATCATCAGCGGCTCCGAGAACAACCTGCGGCCCGGCCTGAGCGCCGCGGCTTTGAAAGCGGAAGAAGACCCACTGCTGTTCAGCAGTCCCCTGCCCGGCCTGTTGCTGCAATCCGGCCTGCCCCTGTACCCGCGCGACGCCTGGTTCGGCGGCCATCCGGCCTGGCTGCCGCCGACGCTGGTGCTGCATGGGACGCTGGACCCGAAGACCCATTTCGAAGGGGCGATGGAACACGTCGCGGCGCTGCGCCAGGCCGGCAAGGTGACGCTGGCCGAGGTGGCGGACGCGCCGCACTTCATCCTGTGGACGGCGCCCGGCGCCTTTGAGCGCCAGGTGCGTGCTTTTGTCGCCGACTAGGCGGCCAGGGCGCGCTGCACGGCCGTGACCAGGTCGGCCGGCGGCACCGGCTTGTTCAGCACCGGCACGTTCCGCAGGTCCGGACGGCACTCGGCCGCGTAGGCCGTCACGATAATGGCGGGCAGGTTCGGGCGCGCCGCGCGCAGGTGCTGGACCAGGGCGTCGCCCTGCATGCCCGGCATGCGCTGGTCGGTCACCAGCACGTCGACGTGGCCGGCGTCGAAGATGGCGATCGCCTCCATCGCGCCGGCGGCCGTCGACACGGCGAAGCCGGCGCGCTCCAGGTATTTGCGGAAGACGTAGAGGATCGCTTCCTCGTCGTCCACCAGGAGAACGTGGTGTGCGTGTTGCGCGTGCTGCATGCTCATCCTTCGTGCTGGAAGCCGGCGGCCGGATGCTGGCGCTGGTCGACCTCGAGCGCCTGGCGCACGCGCTCGGCGAGCTCGTTCAGGCGGTAGGGTTTGGTCAGGAGCGGCAAGGTGGTGGCGCCGCCGATCGGGGCCGGCAGGCTGTCGATGTAGCCGGTCGCCAGCAGCACCGGCACCTCCGGCTGGCGCGCGCGCACCAGTTCGGCCAGGCGCAGGCCGTTCATCCCGCCCGGCATGATGATGTCGGTGAACAGCAGGTCGATGCTGCCGTAGCGGTCCATCAGCTCGAGCGCCGCTTCGCCGCTGGCCGCGCTCAGCACCCGGTAGCCGAGGCCGCGCAGCTGCTGCTCGGCCAGCTCGCGTACCTCATTGCTGTCGTCCACCACCAGGATGGTGCGCCGGCCCAGGATCGCCTCCGGCGTCCACTTCGGGCTGTCGCCGCCCGCGCGCTCGGCCATCATCTCGAAGCCGGTCTTGGCCGCCTGCGGGAAGATCATGCGGATCGTCGTGCCCTGTTGCTGCGTGCTCTCGATATCCAGGCGGCCGTGCGACTGCTGCACGAAGCCGTGCACCATCGCCAGGCCCAGTCCCGTGCCCGGGCCCTTGGTGGTGAAGAAGGGTTCGGTGGCGCGCGCCACCACTTCCGGCGACATGCCCTCGCCATGGTCGATCACGCAGATCATCACGTAGCGCCCCGGCGCCAAGCGATGGCGCTCGAGGCGCTCGGCGTCGTCCATGATCGAGGTCGCGACCGTCACCTTGCCGCCGTCCGGCATGGCGTCGCGCGCGTTGATCAGGACGTTCAGCAGCGCCATCTCCATGTGGGTCGGGTCGAGCGTGCAGGACGGCAGGCCGGGCTTCAGGTCGAGGTGCAGGTCGACCTTGTCGCCCAGGGTCCGCACCAGCATCTCGCTGAACTCGACCACCAGCGAATTCAGGTTGATGCGCTTCGGCTCCAGCCGCTGCTTGCGCGCGAAGGTCAGGAGCTGCTGGGTGAGCTTGCCGGCCTTTTCGCTGGCCAGGCGGGCGCGCTCGATGGCCTCCCCGAGCAGTTCGCGGTCGTCCATGCTGGAGCCGGCCAGTTCGAGATTGCCGGCCACCACCTGCAGCAGGTTGTTGAAGTCGTGCGCCAGGCCGGCGGTGAGCTGGCCGATCGCTTCCATCTTCTGCGCCTGCAGGTAGGACTGTTCGGAGACGCGGCGGCGCGTGATGTCCATCTGCGAAGCGAACCAGTACAGCAGCTTGCCCTCGGCGTCGAACACGGGGCCGATGAACAGGCCGTTCCAGAACGCGCTGCCGTCGGCCTTGTAGTTCAGGATGTCGACCGCCACCGCGCGCTCCTCGCGCAGGGCGCGGCGGACCTCGTCGACGGTGTGCGGGTCGGTCTGCTCGCCCTGCAGGAAGCGGCAGTTGCGGCCCAGGACCTCTTCTTCCTTGTACAGTGTCAGGTCGAGGAAGGCGCGGTTGACGAACGCGATCGGGTTGTCCGGCTGGTTCGGGTCGGTGACCACCATCGGCATGCGGGTCATCTCGATGGCGGCGAAGAAGATGTTGCCGCGTTCCTCGAAGCCGGGCTTCGAGATGTGGGAGGCCTGCCAGTGGCGGATGCCGGGGTCGCCGAGCGGATTGTAGGAGTTGCCTTCCACCGTGGCGGCAGCGGGGACGCCGGCGCTCTGGCCGTGTCCCGCCTCGTCGAGCGGAAGCGCGTCGCGCTCTTCCGGCGTGCTGCCTGTAGCCATCTTGTCTCCTGCGGGAAGGCGAACCGGGGCGCGCCGAATGGAAATGATTGTTGATTATAACAATTCAAATCTTGCAATCCAGATGCGCTATGCTGTCGTGCGCAGCAGTCTTTCTTCTGGATATGCCCTCACTTCAATGGAGAACGCCATGGTCGCCAAAAACACGATTTGCCTCTGGTTCAACGGCACTGCCGAAGAAGCGGCGCGGTTCTACGCCGCCACCATCCCCGACAGCGCGGTCGGCGCCGTCCGCCGCGCGCCCGGCGACTACCCCGCCGGAAAGGAGGGCGAAGTCCTGACCGTCGAGTTCACGGTGGCCGGCATCCCCTGCATCGGCCTGAACGGCGGCCCGATCTTCCCCCACAGCGAAGCATTCTCGTTCCAGATCGCGACCGACGACCAGGAGGAAACCGACCGCCTGTGGAACGCCATCATCGATAACGGCGGCCAGCCCAGCGCCTGCGGCTGGTGCAAGGACAAGTGGGGCCTGTCGTGGCAGATCACGCCGCGCGCACTCACCGACGGGATGGCCGACCCGGACCAGGCGGTGGCCAAGCGGGTGTTCGAGGCGATGATGACGATGACGAAGATCGATATCGCAAAGATCGAGGCGGCGCGGCGGGGATAGCGGCGAGCTGGCGGCTTTTATCTCATGCGCTCGACAGCAATGGGTAAGCTGGCAGACATTGGGCACCGGCCTTCGCCGGTGCGACGGTCTTTGGGCCAAGGGCTGAATGAAGCCGGCTGGATGCTAGCGCGCGTACGCCTGCAACTCCTTCGGCAACTGGTAGACCGGACAGTAGCGGTAGGTGGTGGTGTGGCCGCGGATCGTCTGGCTGAAGGTCAGCGCATCCGGCACGCTGATCTTCTGGGTCTGGGTGAAGCGCGGCGCCAGCCCGGAACCGGCGTCGATGCAGCTCTGCCTGACGGTATACACCTTGCCCTTCCTGGACTGCACGGTGGCGCGGCAGGCGCGGGTGTGGGCGGTGCTGATGCCCTTGCCGTCGTAGCGGCGGATCGCCGCGTTCGGCGGCGATCCGCAATCCATGTCGCTGGCGACGTAGATGCCGGGCTTGAGTTTGTAGACGCCGCCCGGCTTCGGCGAGGTATCGACGCTGGCCCAGGCGGGCAGGCAGCAGGCGGAGAGCAGCAGAACGAAAAGAGTGGATGGCTTCATCGGCAGGAAAATCGTATTGACGGACGCCCAGTCTACGACTCTCCCGCCCTCCCACTCGGTTCGCGTATTAACCTTACGCCTGCAGCGCCGCGATGCGCGATTCGATCGGCGGGTGGCTCGAGAACAGCGCCAGCGCGCCCTTGCCCGAGATGCCGAAGGCGGCCATGTTCTTCGGCAGTTCGCCCTCGGCCAGGCCGCCCAGGCGGCGCAGCGCGGCGATCATCGGCTGCGGGCGGCCGATGATCTGCGCGGCGCCGCGGTCGGCGCGGAATTCGCGCTGGCGCGAGAACCAGGCCACGATGATCGAGGCCAGGATGCCGAACAGGATCTCGCAGACGATCACCGTCACCATGTAGCCGATGCCGGGGCTTGATGATTCCTCGTCGTTCTTGCGCAGCATGCTGTCGACGAAATAGCCGACGATGCGCGCCAGGAAGATGACGAAGGTGTTGACCACGCCCTGGATCAGGGTCAGCGTCACCATGTCGCCGTTGGCGATGTGGGCCACTTCGTGCGCCAGCACGGCCTCGACTTCTTCCTGCGTCATCGATTGCAGGAGGCCCGTGGACACCGCCACCAGCGAGCTGTTTTTCGTCGCGCCGGTCGCGAAGGCGTTCGGCTCGCCCTCGTACACCGCGACTTCCGGCATCTTGACGCCGGCGCGCTGCGCCTGCGCCGCGACGGTGTCGACCAGCCAGCGCTCGGTGGCGTTGGCCGGCTGCGCGATCACGCGCGCGCCGGTCGACCATTTCGCGATCGGTTTCGACATCAGCAGCGAGATGAAGGCGCCGCCGAAGCCCATCAAGGCGGCGAACACCAGCAGCATGCCCAGGTTCAGGCCGTTCGAGGTCAGGAAGCGGTTCACGCCAAGCAGGCTGGCCGTCAGGCTCAGCACCAGCATCACGGCGACGTTGGTTGCCAGGAAAAGTAGGACGCGTTTCATGATGATTCCTTGAAGATGAAAATGGTTTATTCGGTTTCTTCGGCAGGCTCGCCGGCCAGGCGGCGGATCGCCACCCGCGCGATGCGGCGGTCCTCGACCGCCAGCACCTCGAAGCGCAGGCCGTCGGTCTCGATCGCCTCGCCCGGCGCCGGCAGGGTCTCGAAGCGCTCCAGCAGGAAGCCGGCCAGCGAGGTGTAGTCGGCGCCATCCTTCACCAGGATGTCGGTCTCCAGCACCTGTTCCAGCAGATGCAGGTCGGCGCTGCCGTCGGCTTCCCAGCTGCCCGGCGCTTGCAGGCGGATCGCCGGCTGCTCGTCCTCGTCGGGGAATTCGCCGGCGATCGCTTCCAGCAGGTCGATCGGCGTGAGCAGGCCCTGCACCACGCCGTACTCGTCGGCCACCAGCACCAGCTGGCCGTGGGCACGCTTGAGCGTCTCCATGGCCTTCAGCACGCCGGCGGTGTCGGGCAGGACGATGGGGGCGCGCAGCAGGCCGGCGTCCGTCTCGTCGATGGCGCGCCGGGTCAGGAGGGCGCCGATCAGGTCCTTGGTGCGCGCCACGCCCACCACCTGGTCGACGTCGCCGCGGCACACCGGCAGCTGGTTATGCGGGGTCTCCTGCAGCTGCTGCAGGATGATCGCGGGCTCCTGCGCCAGGTTCACCCACGACATCTCGGCGCGCGGCGTCATGATCGAGCGGATCGAACGGTCGGCCAGGGTCAGCACGCCGCTGACCATATTGCGCTCTTCGACCGCGAAGGCTTCCAGCTCGGGCGCCGGCGCCGCCTCGCCCTCCTCCGGCGCGACGCGCTTGCGGTTGCCCAGCAGGCGCAGCACCGAATCGGCGGTGCGCTCGCGGAACGGCACGCGCGCCTCGTTCTTGAGGAAGTTACGGCGCGCGAACTGGTTCAGGGTCTCGATCACCACCGAGAAGCCGATCGCCGCGTACAGGTAGCCCTTCGGGATGTGGAAGCCCAGGCCTTCGGCCACCAGGCTCAGGCCGATCATCAGCAGGAAACTCAGGCACAGCACCACCACGGTCGGGTGCGCGTTGACGAAGCGCGTCAGCGGCTTCGAGGCCAGGATCATGACGCCGATCGAGATGATCACGGCCGCCATCATGACGCCCAGTTCGTCGACCATGCCGACCGCGGTGATCACGGCGTCGAGCGAGAACACGGCGTCCAGCACCACGATCTGCGCCACCACGGCGGCGAAACTGGCGTAGACCTTGTTGCCGCTCTGGGTGTGCACCACGCCCTCCAGGCGCTCGTGCAGTTCCATGGTGGCCTTGAAGAGCAGGAAGAAGCCGCCGATCAGCAGGATCAGGTCGCGCCCGGAGAAGGAGAACGATCCGAGCGAGAACAGCGGCGTGGTGAGCGTGACCAGCCAGGAGACGATGGTGAGCAGGCCGAGGCGCATGCCCATCGCCAGCGACAGGCCGAGCAGGCGCGCCTTGTCGCGCTGGTGCGGTGGCAGCTTGTCGGCCAGGATCGCGATGAAGATCAGGTTGTCGATGCCGAGGACGATTTCCAGGAACACCAGGGTGAACAGGCCCACCCAGATGCCGGGGTCAAATAGCCATTCCATGTTGAATACCTTATGAATTGATGAGAATTGTCTGGGCCGCGGACAGGCGCGCAGGAACGCGCGGCCGGCGGCAGGCGCGGGGGCGCTTGCCGGGTCGGAGGAAGGAAAGGCAGGCGTGCGCGCCCGCCTCAGGCGACGCAGGGCGGCTTGAGGGGCGGCGGAGAAGAGTGGGAGTGTGGCGCCGCATCGTGCGGCGGCAGGGCGCCGGCCGGCCAGGCGGCCAGGCGCAGCGAGGATTCGTGGTTGACGATGTCGTGCAGGTCGGCCACCGAGGGCGGCTCGTCGGGATCGACGTCGCCCCGGGCCTCGCCCTTGCTGCTGTCTTCAATGACCAGCGCAGCCGCATCGCCCTGCTGCGCGCCGGATGCGGACATCGACAGCGCGAACACGTTCAGGGGGAACAGCAGGATCAGGAAGATGACGAAGAATCGTCTCATACAGTGGGGCAACATGACGCTGTCAGTATAGCACGCGTGCAAAAAGCGTCAGGCCGACAGGTGCTCGATCAGGATCGTGGTCCCCACAAGCACCAGCACCACGCCGCCGATGCGTTCGGCGTTGCGGCCCACCACCGCGCCCAGGCGCCGCCCGAGCAGCACGCCGATGGTGACCATGGTGGTGGTGGCCACCCCGATCGACAGCGCCGCGCGCACGATGGAGACGTCGACGAAGGCGAGGCCGACGCCGACCGCCGCCGCATCGATGCTGGTCGCCACCGCGGTCAGGACCAGCACCAGCAGGTTCTGCGAACCGCCCTGCTCTTCCTCCTCATCGTCATCCTGGAACGAAAGCCAGATCATGCGCCCGCCCAGGCCGAGCAGCAGCGCGAAGGCGATCCAGTGGTCCCACTGGCGGATGGCGTCGGCGGCGAGCGAGCCGAGGGCCCAGCCGAGCACCGGGGTGATGGTCTCGATGCAGCCGAACAGCAGGCCGATGCGCAGGGCTTGCGGGAAGGTGGGAGTGCGCAGGGCCGCGCCCTTGGCGATCGCCGCGGCAAAGGCGTCGGTCGACATCGCGAGGGCGAGGAATACGAGGGCGGTGAAGGTCATGCTGGGAAAGTTGGATGCGGGACGTCCCGCATGGCGCGGGAAGCTGCTTCCCAGCGGGTATGCGCATTCTAGGAGGAAACACCCTGCTCCGCAAGCGGCCCCTGCGCCAGCAGGTAGCGGCGCCGCATCATCTCCAGCATCTCTCCGGAGGGCACCGGGCGCGCGATGTAGTAGCCCTGCACCTCGTTGCAATCGAGCTTGCGCAGGATCGCCAGCTGTTCCTCGGTCTCGACGCCCTCGGCCACCACCGACATGCCGAGCGCGTGCGCCATCGACACGATGGCCTGGAAGAATACCTTGCCCTCCTTCGAGTTGCCGAGCTCCGAGGTGAAGGCGCGGTCGACCTTCAGCACGTCCATCTTGAGGCGCTGCAGCTGCGACAGCGAGGAGTAGCCGGTGCCGAAATCGTCGACGTGCAGCTTCACGCCCAGCGCGCGCAGGGCCGCCAGTTCGGCCAGGATGTCTTCCTGGTCGCCCATCATGGCCGACTCGGTGATCTCGACCTCGATCAGGCTGGCCGGCACGCGCCAGCGGCTCAAGGCGCGGCTCAGTTGGCGCTGCACGCCGCCGCGCTGGAACTGCTTGGGCGAGACGTTGATCGACACCGGCACCAGCGCCACCCCGGCGTCGCGCCAGGCGGCCAGCTGGGCGCAGGCCTTGTCGATCACGAGCTCCCCGATGCGCACGATCAGGCCGGTGCTCTCGGCCAGCGGGATGAAGTCGCCCGGCGAGACGATGCCCAGCTCCGGATGGCGCCAGCGGATCAGGGCCTCCATCGACAGCAGCTCGCCGCTCCTCGCATCCACGCGCGGCTGGTAGTACAGGGTGAACTGGTCGCGCTCGATCGCTTCCAGCATGTGCTGCTTCAGACGCGCACGGGTGTTGAGGGTGTTGGACAGCGCGGGGTCGAAGAAGCGGTACTGGCCCTTGCCCTCGTTCTTCCCGGCGTACATCGCGATGTCGCTGTGGCGCACCAGGGTCTCGGCATCCAGGCCGTCGCGCGGGAACATGCTGATGCCGATCGAGGAACCGACCGCATGCAGGTCGTCGCCGATCAGGAAGGGCACGCCGAAGGCCTCGACGATGCGCGCCGCCACCGAGGCCACCTGGCGCTCGCCGTCGACCGGCTGCAGCAGCACCAGGAATTCGTCGCCGCCGAAGCGCGCCACGCTGTCCTGCGGACGCAGCAGCGACAGCAGGCGCTGCGCGGCGCTCTTCAGGAGCTGGTCGCCGACCGCGTGGCCGTGGGTGTCGTTGACCACCTTGAATTCGTCCAGGTCGATGAACAGCAGGGCCAGGCCCTCGTTCTTCGCATGCGCCTGGGCCAGCCGCTCCGGCATCGCGTTGAGGAAGGCGTGGCGGGTGGCCAGGCCCGTGAGGACGTCCTCGTTGGCCATGCGCTCGAGCTGCGACTCGTGTTCCTTGCGCTCGCTGATGTCCTGCAGGGTCACGGCCAGGCCGTTGCCGACCCGGACCAGGCGCCGGTGGCCCCAGCTGATGTTCAGGCGGTTATCGAGCGGCATGCGGCGGTCGTCCTCATAGAAGCCGGCTTCCATCGCCTTGCGGTAGGTCGCCATCAGCTCTTCGCCGAACAGGCCGGCGTCGATGCGCGCCAGGCTCGACCCCACCAGCTGCTCGCGCGTCATCCCGTAGAAGAAGGCGCCGCGCTCGTTGCAGTCGACGATCCGGAAATCCGTGATGCCGCCGTCGCGCGCCCGCACCGCGGCCGCCATATAAAAGCCGTCGTTGCCGCTTTCGGTGGCGGTGCGGTAGGCGCGCTGCACTTCCTCCTGCTCGCGTTCGCGGCGCAGGGAACGGCGCGCCAGCACCGCCCCGATCGCGCCGAGCAGCAGCAGGCCGCTGGTGGCGACGATGGCGCGGTCGCGGCTCTCCTGCCAGTACAGGTCGGCCGTCTCGAGGGCGGTGCCGTGCGAGATGCCGACCAGCGCCACCAGCGGGTACACGGTCGAATGGCGCCAGCCCAGCACGCGCGCCTGGCCGTCGGCGAAACCGCCTTCGCCGTCGACCTTGCGCACCCCGCGCTCGCTGGCCCACAGGTCGCTCCGTAACGGCAGCACCGCGGCGCCCTTGTCGAGGTAGGCGGCGCCATCGCTGCGCTGCTCGACCCGCAGGCGGTTCTCGGTTCCGGCCAGCGCCACCATGCCGCCCGCGCCCATGGTCGCGGGGCTGATGAAGGAGGTGAAATAGCGCGCGTCGACGGCCATCAGGACGATGCCGTCGAATTCGTCCTCGCTCGTGTCGAGCCGGCGCGTGAACAGCACCAGGTCGCCGCCCTCGCCGAAGCGCGGCGGCGCGGCGCCGACCCGCAGCGCGGTCGAGATGTGGTTGCGGTGCTGGACGAAATACGGCGCCGACGCCAGGTCGCTGCCGATCAGGAGCAGCCGGGTCGAGGCGCGCACGATGCCGCTCTTGTCGACCACCGCCACCATGCGGAAGGCGCTGTCGGTAAACATGCCGTTGCGCCGCAATTCGTCGATCAGGCCGGCGTCGCGCCCGTGCTCCCAGCTGAACTTCAGCTGCATCGTGATCTGGTCCATCTGGCCCACCGAGCGCGTGATGTACTGCTCGTAGGCTTCCGCATAGGCGCTGGCGTCCTTGCGCGCCTGGCCTTCGGCGCGTTCGTGCTCGGCGTCGGCGCGCAGCACCGTGGCGATCCACAGCGCCGCCGACAGCAGCAGCGCCAGCACCGGCCACACGACGACGAGGTAGCGGTTGGTGCGCGAGAAGACGAGGCCGGGGTGCTTGTTCATGCGTAGTATTTCAATTTGGCAAGATGCCGGGAAGTCTACGCAGCAAACATGTCATGGTCGTGACACGGCCATGTGGGATGGATGGGCGCCGCTGTGACAAACCGCGTATTTTCGAGGGGCATGATCGCCGTAGCATGGGCGACGACGATCATGGGGGAGCGACGATGCGCCGGTGGATAGTGCTGTTGACGATGACGGGCCTGCTCGGGGGTTGCGGGAACGGGGCGAAGATCGACCGCATCGCGCTGGCGGAGACGCGGGTCGAGCACAAGCGCGCCGCCGGGGTCGCGTATGAACATGCGGTCGAGCAGGAGGTGCCGATCGGCCAGGTGCGCCAGGTCGCCGAGGCCGTCCAGAAGGCCTGTACCGCCCTGCCGCAGCGCGGCTGCACCTTGCTGGAGACGACCATCCTCGCGGGCGAGGCGGCGGACGCCACCATCCGCATGCGCGTGGTCCCCGATGGCGTCAACGGGGTCCTGCGCGCCCTGGATGGCCGCGGAAAGATGGTGAGGCAGTCCACCAAGGGCGAAGACCTGGCCGAACCGATCGGCGACGCCGAGCGCAAGCTGGGCATGCTGACCACCTACCGCGACCGGCTGCAGGCGCTGGCCGGCGGGCGCGGGCTCGATCCGGACGCCCTGATCAAGCTGCACCGCGAGCTGGCCGAGGTGCAGAGCGAGATCGAGAAGGCGGACACGGCGCGCGCCCAGCTGCACCGGCGGGTCGATACCGAACTGCTGACGGTGAACCTGCACGAACACGCGAAGGCGGCGCAGCGCGGCAACGTGAAACGGGCGCTGGAAGATTTCGGCGACGACCTGCTGCAGGGCGTGGCGATGCTGATCACCTTCGTCGCCTCGGCGCTTCCCTTCGCCGCGACCGGGACGCTGGGCTACCTGGCGTGGCGGCGGGTGCGCGCGCGGCGCCGCGGCCGCCAGCGGCCATGAGCTTGCGTGCGCAATGTTCAGTGACTCAGTGGCATCATTATTGAAACCAATCACCTGCCTTCGAAAGAAAACATGAAACTTGCCGTCTACGCCGTACTGGGCCTGTCGCTGGCCGCCATCGACCTTCCCGCCTTCGCCGCCGCCCCTGCCGCCGCAACCCAGGCCGCCGCCGCCAGCCCCGCGCACGTGAAGGCCGTGCAGGACCTGCTCGCCGCGATGCAGGCCGAAAAAATGCTGCGCAGCGTCGCCGGCCGCAGCCGCTATCCGAGCGAGGCGCAGCGCAAGGCGGTGTTCGACAAGCTGAACCGGGTCCCGCCGGCCGAGGTGTACCAGCGCCTGGCGGCGCCGGTGGCGCGGCTGGTGTCCACTGAGACCGCGGCCGAGATGACCCGCTTCTACAACTCGCCCTACGGCAAGCAGGTCATCCACAACAAGTACAACAGCGGCCCGCAGATCGTGATGCCGGGCATGACGGCGGCCGTTCCGCCGGAAGAGAAGAAGGAGCGCAAGCGCGCCGCCTACGTCAAGGCGAGCAAGGAACTGGCCGATGCGCAGCCGGCGATCGACAGCGAGGCGTTCAAGCTGCTGCAGGCGATCAATATGCAGAAGCGCTGATCGCACTCATCGAGCCGCATCCGGAGCCAATATGACGAGAGCACTGCTATTGGTGGCATTGCTGGTGCTTGCACCGTCGACGGCGTCCGCCCAGGCCGCGAAGAAGCATTGCGCCACCTTCTCGCGCGGCCATGTGGTTTCGCCGCCCCTGACGATCAAGGAAGTCGAGGATGCCGAGATGGAAAAAACCATGGCCTTCCTGAAGATCCGGGACGATTTGCCAAGGCTGCCCTTCGCATTCGAAAACGCCAAGTGGGTCGCCTTCAAATCCAGGATGCGCGAGGGCGACAAGCTGGTCCAGTACAGCTCGGACCAGCAATCATGGAAGGACCTGGCGGGCGAAGCCGGCTATGCCATCCTGCGTTCCGGCTGCATCGTCGGGACGATGACGACGATGATCAACTGACGGCGAGCCGGATGGCAAGCCGCCCCTGCCCCTGTGTTGCCCGCCAGCGACGGACAAACCAGGCAAAACGGCATCCGACAGGAACACAGTACCATGCGTGCATGAGCATCCTGTCCGACCAGCTGCGTCCGGCTTGCCGCCGGCGCGGCCATGTGATGGCGGCCTACGTCAACGCGGCGCTCCGGATCAGCCAGATGATCAACGTGCAGCGCGCCGAAGCCATCCTGGTGGAACAGGGTGTCCCGCACGGGGTGATCGTCCGTGCCCTGCACCTGAACGGGCTGCTCAGGCGCCACGGCGGCGCCGGTGTCTGAATCCGACCGGCCTCAGGCCGGCGACAGCATGTAGCCGGCGCCGCGCACCGTCTTGATCAGCGACTTGGCCCGTCCCAGCGCCTTGCGCAGGCGCAGCACGTGCACGTCCACCGTGCGCTGGTCGAGCGATTCGTGGGCCTCCCACAGCTGTTCCAGCAACTGGGCGCGCGAGAAAACCTGGCCCGGGTGGCACAGGAGAAAACGCAGCAGCCGGTATTCGGCGTGGCGCACCTCGACCTTGTGGCTGCCGACCCGCACGCTGCAGCTGAGCGGGTCCAGCACCAGGCGGCCGGAGCGCAGCAGGCGCTCGTCGGGGGCTTCCTCGGGCGGCGGCTGGGGGATGAATTCGGGGGCCGGCGCGGGGGCGCCGCGCTCGCCGTCCGGGCAGTCGGCGGCCAGCAGGATCACCGGCTTTTCGCGCAGGCCGCCGGCGCCGCGCAGGCGCGCCAGCAGGCGCATGCCGCCTTCCTGGCGCAGCATCGATTCCTGCAGCAGCAGTTCGGGGCGCTCACGTCCGATGAAATCCCAGGCGTGCGCCAGGCTCGGGACGCTGTGCCAGATCCACTCTTCCTCGTGCAGCGAGTACTTGAGCAGTTCCGCGATGGCCGGCTTGTCGTCGACCACGAGAACGATCGTGTTAGCCGTCGTCATGTGGGAGTCCAAATGAATATCCGGCGGCCAGAGCCGCCGGACGTGTTACGCATTACGAGATCGGGAAGATCAGTAGATCGCCTTGCCCGAAGCGTCTTTCAGCTGCTGCTTCCAGTTGGCCTGCACCAGCTTGACGACCGATGCCGGCATCGGCACGTAGTCGAGTTCGGCTGCTGCCGGAGCGCCGTTCTTGAAGGCCCAGTCGAAGAACTTCACCACTTCGGCGCCTTTGACTGCGTCGGCCTGGGTCTTGTGCATCAGGATGTACGACACGCCGGTGATCGGCCAGCTGGCCTTGCCCGCCTGGTCGGTCAGCACCACGCCGAAGCCCGGGGCCTTGGTCCATTCGGCGCCGGCGGCGGCCGCCTTGAAGGCGTCGTCGTCAGGCTGCAGGAAGGAGCCGTCCTTGTTCTTCAGCTGGGTGTGCGACAGCTTGTTCTTCTTGGCGTAGGCCCACTCGACGTAGCCGATCGCGCCCTTGATGCGCTGCACGTTGGCGGCGACGCCTTCGTTGCCCTTGCCGCCCACACCCACGGCCCACTTCACGGTGGTGCCGGCGCCGACGTTGGTCTTCCACTCCGGGCTGGTCTTCGACAGGTAGTCGGTCCACAGGAAGGAGGTGCCCGAGGAATCGGCGCGGTGCACGACGGTGATGTCGGCGTCCGGCAGCTTCACGCCCGGGTTCAGGGCGGCGATCGGCTGGGCGTTCCACTTGGTGATCTTGCCCAGGTAGATGTCGGCCAGGACCGGACCGGTCAGCTTCAGCTGGCCCGGCTGCACGCCGTCGACGTTGACCACGGCGACCACGCCGCCCATGATGGCCGGGAACTGCATCAGGCCCGACTCGTCCAGTTCTTCCGCTTTCAGCGGCATGTCCGAGGCGCCGAAGTCGACGGTCTTGGCCTTGATCTGCTTGATGCCGGCGCCCGAGCCGACCGATTGGTAGTTCAGGCCGTTGCCGGTGGCGGCCTTGTACGACTCGGCCCACTTGGCGTAGATCGGATACGGGAAGGTCGCGCCGGCGCCGGTCATGTCAG
This sequence comes from Massilia phyllostachyos, assembly GCF_021044825.1. GTDB lineage: Bacteria > Pseudomonadota > Gammaproteobacteria > Burkholderiales > Burkholderiaceae_D > Telluria > Telluria phyllostachyos. The sequence continues at coordinate 49,293 of NZ_JAJNOC010000006.1, forward strand.
CGGCGAAGGAGGTCGACATTACGAGCGCAGCGGCTGCGCCGGCGAGGATCTTCTTGAACATTGGCTTATTATTCCTATTCCTGGTTGAGGGGGTGGCCGTTATCAATTCTTGACCACGCGGCAAAGTCTAAGCCGCGAATATGACGGGTTTATGACCTCGCCAACATTCGATTCATGACGGCGCAAATGACACGGGACGCGACGGAGCGACCCGGCTTTGCTATGATGGGCATATCAAAAACACAAAGGATGAAGCGATGCCTCCCCTGCTCCGTGTGTCCACCCTCGCCGCCCTGGCGGCCGTCGTGCTGGGCGGCTGCTCCAGCCTGCAGGAGCGCCTGCCCGAGGCGCGCTATACCCTGAATGCGCACCAGACGCTGCCGCTGGCCGAGCGCCTGAGCGTCACCTACGAAGGCGCGGAAGACAGCCGCTGCCCGGACAATGCGCGCTGCATCTGGCCGGGGCGCCTGGCCTACCGCTTCACCATGCGCGTCGGCGGCGTGGCGCAAGCCTTCTATCTGGTGCAGGGCCAGCCCGGCTACATGTCGCCGGCGCTGCGCGGCTCGCGCATCGAACTCGATCACCTGACCCCGCCGCCGCCGCGCGGCATGGCCGGTTCGTCCCCGGGTTCCTACCCGGTGACCTTCAACATGTACGCGCAATAAGCGCTTCGATCATTCGATTAAAAGGCTGGAACCCATGAAAGCAAGCGCGCTCGCCTGCGGATTGACCTTGTCCATCGTGCTGGCGGCCGCGCCCGCTTCCGCGAAGTCGCCGGTGGCCACCGGCACCGGCGGCGCCGTCGCCACCATCAGCGAGCAAGCCTCGCAATCGGCGCTGGCGATTCTGAACCGCGGCGGCAACGCCATCGACGCGGCGGTCGCGGCCGCCGCCACCCTGGGCGTGACCGACCCGTTCAGCTGCGGCATCGGCGGCGGCGGCTTCATGGTCATTTATCTGGCCAAGGACAAGCGCGTCATCACCATCGACCACCGCGAAACGGCCCCAAGCAGCTTCACGCCCCACACCTTCCTGGAAAACGGCCAGCCCATCGATTTCGAGACGGCGGTGGCGAGCGGCGCCGCGGTCGGCGTGCCGGGCACGGTGCGCGGCTGGCACGAAGCCCTGAGCCGCTACGGCAGCATGGATTTCAAACAGGTGCTGGCGCCGGCGATCGCGGTGGCCGACAAAGGTTACCAAGTCACTGAAATTTTCTCTCATTTGACGGCCGAAAATGAAAGAAAATTTCAGCTCTATGCACCGACCAGCGCGCTCTACCTGCGCAACGGCAAGGCCGTCCAGCCGGGCTCCCTGATCCGCAATCCCGGCATGGCGAAGGCCTACCGTGAGATCGCCGCGGGCGGCGTCAAGGCCTTCTACGAAGGCCCGATGGCGCGCGCCATCGTCGACGCCGTCAACAAGCCGCCGCTGGCGCCCGGCAAGACCGCGCGCGCCGGACGCATGACCCTGGCCGACCTGGCCAACTACGAGGCGCGCATCCGCCAGCCGCTGCGCACCACCTACCGCGGCTATGAGATCTACGGCATGCCGCTGCCCAGCAGCGGCGGCGCGACCGTCGCCGAGGCGCTGAACATCCTGGAAGGCTTCGATTTCACCGGCATGCCGCGCGCCCAGGCCGAGCACACCTACCTGGAGGCGAGCCGCCTGGCCTTCGCCGACCGCAACGCCTACCTGGCCGACCCGGAATACGTCGATGCGCCGCTCGCCGGCATCCTGTCCAAGGAATTCGCGGCCCAGCGCCGCACCCTGATCGGCAAGGTCGCCGCGCGCGAGGTGGCGGCGGGCGACCCCTACGCCTACCAGAACGACGAAAGCGTGCCGCTGCGCCCGCGCCCGCCGGTTCGCATGCCCGGCCGGCCGCCGGCGGAATCGGCCCACACCACCCACCTGACGGTCTCGGACAAGGACGGCAATATCGTGTCCTACACCTTCACCATCGAATCCTGGGGCGGCAGCGGCATCGTGGTGCCGGGCTACGGCTTCCTCCTGAATAACGAGATGACCGACTTCGACTTCAGCGGCCCCCACCCCAACGTGCCGGAAGCCGGCAAGCGGCCGCGCTCGAGCATGGCGCCGACCATCGCGCTGAAGGACGGCAAGCCGGCCTTCACCATCGGCAGCCCGGGCGGCGCGACCATCATCACCACCGTGCTGCAGACCATCTTCAACCACCTCGACCTCGGCATGCCGATGGACCAGGCCCTGAACGCGCCGCGCCTGTCGCAGCGCAATGGCGAAGCAACCTCGATCGAACCGGGCTTCCCCGGCAGCACCCAGGCGCGCGCGCTCGAAGCCTTCGGGCACCGCTGGGAAGCGGCGCCGGAAGAAATCGGCGCCGCCAATGCGCTGGTGTTCAATCCGGACGGCACCGTCACCGCCGTCAGCGAAGCCAGGCGCCACGGCGTCGGCACGGCGCTGGTGCAGCGCAAGGGGCATTGATGGGGGCTCGCGCAAGGACTGGCGCGCCGGCCGCGGCGCGCATGAAACTGATCGGCTTTCGCATCCTGATGCTGGGCCTGCTCGTGCTGGTGTTCGCGCTCTCGCGCGCCTGGGACAAGCTGGAGACGCGGCGCTGGCCGACGGCCGAAGCGACCGTCGTGTTCAGCGACATCGTCGAGCGCACCGGCAAGACGCACGACTGGTGCGTGCGGGTCGGCTATCGCTATTCGGTCGACGGCGGCCGCCAGGGCGGCGCCAGGCGCTGGGGCTGTTCGGCAAGCAGGAACGGGGCCGAGGCGAAACTGGCGCAGATGCCGGAGGGGCAACGCATCCAGGTCTACTACGATCCGGCCCACCCGGAACGGTCGCAGCTGGAAGCGGATGCGCCCGACGGCCTCGACATCCTGTCCGGCCTGCTGGCGGTGATCCTGCTCGCCGTCGGCTTCGACCGGATGCGCCGGGCCCGCCAGCTGGCTGCCAAGGCCTGAAAGCTATGCGTGTTGGGCAATGTACACAATTTGTTACACTTTTCTTGCCTGAAAGTTAAGTTCTTGTAGGAATATACTTACGCTGGGTTAACATACGGCGATCGACGCTGCCACCGCCCCTTATGTCCCCGTCCTACGCCACGACCACTTTGCCGCTCCGCCGCAGCGGGGCGACCCTGGCGCTGGCGTTCGCGATGATCGTCGCGATGAGCGTGTTTTTCGTGAGCGAGGTCGTCGACCTGCGCCGCGCGATGGGCGAGCTGCGCCGCAACGACACGGCGCGCATCCAGCTCCGCAACGTGCTGCTCAACCTCCTGAACGTCGAGACGGCGCAGCGCGGCTTCCTGCTGACCGGCGACGTATCCGCCCTCCAGCCCTATCACGCCGGCCGCGGCGCCGTGCGCGACAGCCTGCGCCTGGCCGCAAGCTCCGGCTACGAACACCCCGACTTCCTGCGCAACCTGCGCGCCCTCGGCGTGCTCGCCGAAAGCAAGCTGGCCGAGGTCGACCACACGGTACAGCTGCGCCGGCAGGGCCATGACGCGGCGGCGCTGGCCGTGGTGCGCACCGGCTACGGCATGGCCCTGATGCGCCAGGCGCGCGACATCATCGGCATCGAGGTCGAGCGCCTGCGCATCGCGCGCGACGCGACCATGGACGGCTTCAACGACCGCCTGCTGCGCGCCGCCGTGATCCTGGTGCTGATCCTGACCACCGTGGTCTGCATGGCGGTGCAGGCCTGGCGCTCGCTGCTGGCGGCCGCGCGCAACAACAGCGAGCTGGCCAGGCGCCTGGCGCTGGAAGCCTCGCACGACGTCCTCACCGGCCTGCCGAACCGCCGCTTCTTCGACAAATGGGCGCGCCGCCTGCTCGCCAAATCCCAGCGCAGCGGCAAGCCCTTCACCCTGCTGGCGCTGGACCTGGACCGCTTCAAGGACGTCAACGACAGCCACGGCCACGGCGTCGGCGACGAGGTGCTCAAGGCGGTCGCGGTGCGCTTCCAGGCGCTGCTGGGCGGCGGCGAATTCCTGGCGCGCCTGGGCGGCGACGAATTCGCGATCCTGATCGAGGGCGAGCTCTCGCGCCACCAGCTGGCGCGCTTCGGCGAGCGCCTGATCCATGCCCTGGCGCCGTCGCTGCATCCGCAGCTGGCGGCCGGCGCGGTCGGGGTCAGCATCGGCGCCGCGTCCTTTCCGCTGGATGGGCGCGACCTCGAAGGCCTGGTGCAGGCGGCCGACGATGCGCTGTATGCGTCCAAGCACGGCGGGCGCGGCATCGTGTCGTTCGCCCGCGCCGGCGCTTCCATGCATACGCAAGCCATCCCAGCGTAGGCGTGTTCCAGTCCAGTGGACTGGAACACGCTCCGCCGAACGTGCGTTCAACTCCAAGATGCGTTGCGGCGAATTGTCGGTTGGCCGGCCACGCGACAGTTGCACTACACTGTAAAGACGGCCGCAAGTGCCGCCACGCCAACAAGAAAACCTGGAGACACGCATGAACGATTTCATCACCCTCCTCCCCACCCTCCTGATCGCCGCCCTGGCGCTGATCATGTTCGGCCTGGGCCTGTCCCTTACCCTGGGCGACTTCCGGCGCCTGCTCGGCCATCCGAAGGCCGTGGTGCTGGCGCTGGTGCTGCAAGCGCTGGTGCTGCCGGCGATCTGCTACGGCCTGATCGTGCTGCTCGGTGTGGCGCCGGTGTACGCGGTGGGACTGATGCTGCTGGCGGCGTCGCCAGGCGGCGTATCGGCCAACCTGTTCAGCCATCTGTTCGGCGGCAACGTGGCGATGAACATCTCGCTCACCGCGATCAACACGGTGCTGTCGATCGTCAGCCTGCCGCTGATCGCCAACTTCGCCATCGACACGTTCGCGAAGAGCGGCCAGGTGGTGCCGATGCAGACGGCCAAGGTGGTCGAGGTGATCGTCATCGTCCTGATCCCGGTGGCGATCGGCATGGTCGTGAAACGCCGCGCGCCGAGCTTCGCCGCGCGCATGGACACGCCGATGAAGCGTTTCTCGATGGCGGTGCTGGGCGCGCTCGCGGTGGTGGCCATCGCCAAGGAGTGGGATGCGATCACCGCGTCGTTTGCCTCGATCGGCCTGGCGGTCATCCTGTTCAACGTCGCCAGCCTGGGCCTGGGCTACTATGTGCCGCGCCTGCTGGGCATGGTCCGCGCCAACGCCATCGCCATCGGCTACGAGATCGGCATCCACAATTCGACCCTGGCGATCTTCGTCGCGCTGTCGGTGCTGGACGACTTCCAGCTGATGCTGCCGGCGGCGATCTATTCGGTCACCATGTACGTGTTCGCGACCGCCTTCGGCTTCGTGGTGCTGGGCCGGAAGCCGGCCACCGCCGCGCCGGCGCCGGTGGCCTGAAGCGCGTCAGTCCATCCGCGCCGCCGGAAAGGCGAAGGGCGCGCCTTCCATCACGCGCAGGCCGCGCAGGACGGCGGCCAGCGCGATGCCGACGCTGACCACGGCGGCGACCGGCAACACCGGGGTGCCGAACACCGCGCCGACGGCGACGCCGACGATCACGCTCGCCCCGATCGCCGCCAGCAGCAGCACGATCGGCAGCATCGGCGAAGCCGCCTTGCGCACCGCGTAGTTGCGCAGCGGCGCCGCCACCATCGGCAACATCTGGCAGCAGACGCAGGCCAGGTTCACCAGCTTGTCGCGCTCCGTGCCGCCGAGGGCGGCGACAGCCAAGGCCGCGCATGCCGCCAGGGCCCAGTCCTTGACGCTGCCGCGCAGCAGCGCCAGCGCCAGGTGGCGGTTGAACGCGGGCGCCGAAGACGGCATCGCCGGGGCCAGGCGCACCAGCGACTGTTCACCGGTATAGGCGGTGAGCAGCTGGGTCAGGCGCAGGTTGGTGGCGAACGGCACGGCGAGGAGGCTGCAGGCGATCAGCCAGCCGATCCCGCCGATGACTTCTTCGCCGACCTGCCAGCCGATAAAGGTGCCGATCACGAACACGACGACAGACAGCATGACCAGCCCCATCGCCAGTTCGTCCACGTGATGCGAACTTCCCAGTGCATGCTTCACCAGCCGGCGGCTGTCGCGGCGCGCGCTGTCGCGGCGCAGGGTGGCTGCGTACCAGCGCCGGCTGCGCAGGCCGGGGAAGCGGTCACGCTCGGCGCCCGGGTTGACGGCCAGGTCAGCCATCCTGGCACGGCGGGCAACCATGCGCCAGTGGCCTTCGCCGCCCTCGGGGAACACCAGCCCGGCTACGAATACGGCCAGGCCCGCCGACAGCAGCACTGCCAGGACCAGGCTGGCCGGATGGGACAGCATGCTACCCAGTGCCGGCAAGAACTTCTCGGCGGAGACCGATAGGAAGACGACGCCGAGCAGCACCGGCAGTCCGGCCGGATGCCCGGCCCCGGCAAGGGCGCTGCCGAGGGTGATGGCGACACACCAGAGCAGAACCAGTCCGGGCATGGCTTCGGTGAACGAGGCCAGGACGATGCCGGCGGTGCCGGCGAACCAGACGAGACAGAACAGCTCGACCAGACGCCCACGCATGCGCGGCACCAGTTTCGCATTGGCAGGCGCGGCCAGCTTCACCGCTCCCGGCAGGAAGCGATAGGCCCAGACCATCAGCAGCATGGCGCAGAACAAGCCGCAGGCGCCAGCCAGAGCCCCGGCAACCCCATGGCGTTTCCACTGCATCGCCATCCCGGCCAGCAGGAAAACTAGTCCGCCGAAGCGCACGATCGGGGTATTGAAGGGATTGCCATGCGAAACCGCGGCGCGCCATAACAGGCGGTAATCCTGCATGCGCGTGTTCATTGCGTCACCTCGATGAACAGGTCTTCCAGGCTGACCGGTTCCGCGCGGCGACCGTCGCTGGTAGTGCGCGCCCCTTCCAGCAATTCGTCGAGCGGCCCTTGCAGCCCGATGCGGCCGCCCTTCAGGAAAGCGACGTCGAGCGCCACCCGTTCCAGGTCGGTCAGGATGTGGGTCGAGAACACCACCGTGGTGCCGCGCTCGATCACGCCGTCCACCAGCTCGGACAGAAAAGCGCGGCGGCCGGCCGGGTCCAGGCTGGAGACCGGCTCGTCCAGCACCAGCAGTTCCGGGTCGTGCGCCAGCGCGCGGATGATCGACAGGCGCTGCTGCTCGCCGCCGGACAGGCGCCCGATCGGTTTGCCCAGCATGAGCGCATCGAAGCCCCAGCGCTCCAGCAGCGCGTCGACCTTGACCGCGTTCCAGCGCGGGTACATGGCCTTGAAGTAGTCGAGCAGCTGCAGCGGCGTCATCCACTCGAACAGGTTCGACTTCTGCGGCACGTAGCCGATGCGGGCGCGGGCGGCCTCCGACAGCGTCGCCACGTCCTCGCCGAACAGGCGCACGCTGCCGCCGTCCAGTTCGCGCAGGCCGAGCAGGCATTCCATGAGGGTCGACTTGCCGGCGCCGTTGCGGCCCAGCAGGCCGATGACTTGACCTTGGGTCACTTCCCAGTCGAGCTTGCTCAGGACGATGGCGCTGCCAAAGTATTTGGCGACGTCGCGCATCTGGATGATGGGTACGGTCACGATGGTTCCTTCAGGATGTGGGTGAAAAGTGCAAGGACGGTTGCATGGTCCAGCTCCAGCTCGCGCGCTTCGCGGGCCGCGCGCTCCAGTGTGGGACGCAGCAGTTCGGCGCGGTCCGGGCTGCTGGCCGTGGCGGACGGCTGCTCCGCCACCACCATCCCCAGGCCGCGGCGGCGCGCCAGCAGCCCTTCCGCCTCCAGCAGGCTGTAGGCCTTGGACACGGTCATGGGGTTGACGGCCAGGGTCGACGCGACTTCGCGCACCGAGGGCAGTTCATCGCCGGCCGCCAGCTGGCCCCCAAGGACGAAGCGCCGGACCTGCTCGACCAGTTGGCGGTAGATCGGCTCGGAAGAACCGGTCACGATGGAAAACAGCTGGGCGGTATGGGTGGACATGGCGTATGTGTGTATTAATTGAGTAATACAGTACCTTTGAATTGTCCCTGCGTCAACAACCTTCGTCGATTCCATGCGCTATGGATGAGCGACATCAATATTGATTCTGTGACATCATGCGCCAGCGCCCGGTTCCGCGCGCCTCCTACTCCGACCATGACACAGCAAGACCATCCACCACCGCAGGCCACGCCTGACGTCCGCTTCCGCGAGCTGTTCGAGCAGGCGCCCGTGAGCATCCAGATTCTCGATCCGCGCGGCTTTACCTTGCGCGTCAACCAGGCCTGGCAAGACCTGTGGCATATCCACGCGGGCGGCGACCTGTATGCGCTGGTGCTGGGCGGCGGCTACAACGTGCTAGAGGATCGGCAACTGCTGAAGTGCGGCGTTGTGGATTTCCTGCGCCGCGCGATCGCCGGCGAATCGGTGGAGATTCCAGCCATTCACTACGACGTCGGCGTACTCGGCGCCTCTTCCCGCAAGCGCTGGGTGACCGCGCGTGCTCACCCGATCGAGGATGGCGAAGGACGCATCCTCGAAGTGATGCTGATGCACGAAGACATTACGGATCGCATCGAGGCCGAGGCTGCACTGCGCGTGCGCGAGGAGCGTTTCCGCTCGCTCGTGATGGCGACCGCGCAGGTCATCTGGACCGTGGGGCCGGATGGCGGCATCGTCGAAGAGTCGTCGTCCTGGTGCGCTTTCACGGGCCAGGATATGCAAGCCGCCAAGGGGCACGGTTGGCTGGAAGCCATCCATCCGGACGACCGTGCGCGCACCATGGCCGCGTTCCAGCGCGCTGTCGCCGAGGCCGGCGTCTACGAAACCGAATACCGCCTGCGCCGCCACGATGGCGAGTACCGCTGGACTGCCGTCAAGGGCGTACCGATCCTGGGCAACGACCGCGCCGTGCGCGAGTGGATCGGCGCCAACCGCGACATCCATGACATCGTCATGGCCCAGACCGAGCTGGCCGGGCGCCTCGAGCGCGAACAGCGCCAGGCTCTCCTGCTCGCAAAAGTAGCCGGCGCCACGCGCGCCCTGCATACCCTGGTCTCCGCCGCGGAGATCCGCGACGCCCTGGTCCGCGAAGCCAGCGCCATCATCGGCGTCGAACACGTCCGGATCACGCTGGGACCCGAACCGCAGCCGCATCCTGACGTTTCACCGGATGCGGAATGGCTTTCGGTGCCGCTGGTGAGCCGCAAGGGGCGCCAGATCGGCATTCTCGAGGCCTGGGACAAGCCGGGCGGCTTCAGCGAGGACGACGAGGCGATCCTGGTGCAGCTGGGCGCGATCGCCACCAATGGCTTCGAGAACGCCCGCCTCTACGAATCGCTGCGCGAGCAGGACCGGCGCAAGGACGAATTCCTCGCCATGCTGGCGCACGAGCTGCGCAACCCGCTGGCGCCGATATCCGCGGCCGCCGACGTGCTGAGGATCTCCAGCAGCCCCGCACACATCAAGCGCTCCAGCGAGGTGATCGGGCGCCAGGTGAAGCACATGACCGCGCTGGTCAACGACCTGCTGGACGTCTCGCGCGTGACGCGCGGCCTGATCAAGCTGGAGCGGCGCCGGGTGGTCGTCAACAGCCTGGTGGCCAGCGCCGTCGAGCAGTCGCGCCCCCTGATGGAGACGCACGGCCATGCCTTCGTGGCCGAGGTGGCGCCGGAGGCGGCAAGCGCGCGGGTCGACGTCGATCCGACCCGCCTGGTGCAGGTGCTGACCAACCTGCTCAACAACGCCGCCAAGTACACGCCGCGCGGCGGGACCATCAGCTTGCGCGTGACCCTGGACGGCGCGCGCCTGCGCTTCTGCATCGTCGACGACGGCATCGGCATCGACGCCGCCCTGCTGCCGCACGTGTTCGACCTGTTCACGCAGGCCGAGCGCACCCCGGACCGCTCGCAGGGTGGATTGGGAATAGGACTGGCGCTGGTGCGCACCCTGGTGACACTGCATGGCGGCGAGGTGCATGCCCACAGCGAGGGAAGCGGCAGCGGCTGCACCTTCACCGTCTGGCTGCCGTTGTAGCACATGAAAAAAGCCGGGCAAGCCCGGCTTCACTTCTTACAGATGCGGCGTAATCAGCGGCATCAGATCGTCGAAGGTGCGGCCGGAGCCGTTCTCCCCGATCGCATGCATCTTCCACTCGCCGTTATGGCGATACAGCTTCGCCATGATCTGCGCCGTGTGCGAGCCCTGCACCGACAGGTTGAAGCGCGCGACTTCCTGGTTGTTGCCGGCGTTGATCAGGCGGCAGTAGGCGTTTTCCACGGTCGAGAAGTTCTGGCCGGTGAAGCTGTTCACGGTGAACACCAGCGACTTCACGGTGGCCGGCACGCGCGACAGCTCGACGATGATCTGCTCGTCGTCGCCATCACCCGCGCCGGTGCGGTTGTCGCCGGTGTGGGTGATGCTGCCGTCCTTGCTCTTCAGTTGGCGGAACCACACCACGTCGACCGGACGGTTCGATTCGTCGAACATCACGACCGAGGCGTCGAGGTCGACCGGCTGGCCGGCGCCGCCGCCGAAGCCGAAGAAGCCCTTCGACTTGGCCACGTCCCAGCCCAGGCCCATGGTCACTTTCGACAGGCCGCCGCCGGCTTCCTTGTCCAGCGAGATCTTCTGGCCCTTCTGCAGATTGACTGACATATTTGTTTCTCCTTTTTAGCGCGCCGGAGCCTGCATCCAGGCCTTGAATGCCATCCGGTTGCGCGAACATACGTAGACTTTGCCTTTGCCCGAGAAGCGGAGCACCATGCCCTCGCCGCTGGTCTGGCTGTTGATCAGGTTACCCAGGAAGCCGCCGCTCTGGCCGGTCGTGATCGAGATCTCGTAGCGCAGGCCGCTGTCCCAGCAGACCACGTGCGAGTTGTCGATGATCGCGTCCTTGCCCGGTTCCACCTCCAGCATCGACATCGAGCCGAAGCCCGACACCACCACCTGGCCGCTGCCGGTCGTCTCGGTGACGAAGAAGCCGCCGCTCTGGGCGAACAGCGCGTTGCCCAGGCTCTGGGTGCGCACCTTCAGGTCCACGCCCGAGGTGGCGGCCACAAACGCGCCGTCGCTGATGATGTACTGGTTCGGACCGCAGTCGATGGTCTGCATCGCGCCCGGCAGGGTCGGCGACAGCAGGCAGTCGCCGTCGCCGCGGGTCGCCTCGATGTGCTGCTGGAAGAACGACTCGCCGTTGGCGAAGGTGCGCATCAGCGCGCTGCCGAGGCCCCCCTTCATCTTGCCTTTCAGGTCGAGCGTCGATTCCATCATCACCATCGCATCCGATTCGCAATAGATGGTTTCGCCGCGCCGCATCGAGACATGCAGGAAGGGATCGACGTCCCCGGTCACGGTAAATACTGGCATTGGACTTCCTTTCAGGTACTGCCCGCACCCTCGGTACGGGCTGCGGGCGTGTGATTAAACGTTGACGCCGTAGTTGCGGGCCAGGGGGCCGAGGCCGCCGTTGAAGCCCTGGCCGATGGCGCGGAATTTCCAGTCGGCGCCGTTACGATACACCTCGCCGAAGATCATTGCCGCTTCGGTCGAGCTGTCTTCCGACAGGTCGTAGCGTGCGATCTCGCTGTTGTTGGCCGCGTTGACGCAGCGGATGAAGGCCTTGCCGACCATGCCGAAGTTCTGGCGGCGCGCTTCGGCGTCGTGAATGGTCACGGCCAGCACGACCTTGTCGACGTCGGCCGGGACCTTCGAGAGGTCGATCGAGACGGTCTCGTCGTCGCCGTCGCCGGCGCCGGTGGTGTTGTCGCCCGAGTGGACCACCGAGCCGTCGCTCGACTTCAGGTTGTTGTAGAAGATGAAGTCGCCATCCGCGCGCACCTTGCCCGACGAATTCAGCAGAAACACCGCGCCGTCGAGGTCGAACGCCGCGCCGTCGGTGGCGCGGGTATCCCAGCCCAGGCCGACCTTCAGGTTGACGAGGCCCGGAGCTTCTTTCGACAGGTTGACGTTGCCGCCTTTTTGCAGACTGATTGCCATGATTGTGACTCTCCTAAAAATAGGTACTGCCTGAACACCGTGGTGATACGCATGCGGAGTTGGTGTTCTGCCGCTCCGCGTGCGGTCCTGCGGGCGGGTGGGATCGCCACCCGCCGTCAAACTTACGCGCCGATCGCCGCGTGCTGCTTCTTGTGCTTGATCGAGCTCCACAGCGAAGCCAGGATGAAGGCCACGCCGACGCCGCCGGTGATCAGCTCCGGCACGTGCATGTGCATGCTGACCAGCATGATCACCGCCAGGATGCCGATCGCGTAATGCGCGCCATGCTCCAGGTAGACGAACTCGTCCAGCGTGCCCTGGCGCACCAGGTAGACCGTCATCGAACGCACGAACATCGCGCCGATCGCCAGGCCCAGCATGATGATCACGACGTCCTGGGTGATGGCGAAGGCGCCGATCACGCCGTCGAAGCTGAACGATGCATCCAGCACTTCGAGGTAGAGGAAGCCGCCGATACCGCCGGTCTTGACCATATTGCCCACGTTGCTGTTCTCATCCGACTCGCTCTTTTCCAGCAGGCTGGAGATCATGTCGACGCCGATGTAGACCAGGATGCCCCACAGGCCGGCGACCAGCACCACCATCTTCTGCGCTTCCGGCACCCAGCTGGCCGAGTACAGCAGCGCGCCCAGGGCCACCAGCACCGAGATCGAGGACACCTTGCCCAGCGAACCGAGCTTGCGCTCGATATTGCCGAGCCAGTGCACTTCCTTCTCGTCGTCCAGCAGGAAGTTCAGGAACACCAGCAGCAGGAACATGCCGCCGAAGGCCGCCACTTCAGCGTGGTGGTTGGTCAGGTGCGAGGAGAATTCCTTCGGGTTGGTCAGGGCCAGGTTCCAGACTTCGGTGATGCCGAGGTCGGCCGCGACGGCGACGATCACCAGCGGGAACACCAGGCGCATGCCGAACACGGCGATGATCATGCCCAGGCCCAGGAACAGCTTGAGCCAGAACTCGTTCCAGCCCTTGAGCACCGAGGCGTTGACCACCGCGTTGTCGAAGGACAGCGAGACTTCCATGACCGACAGGATGGCCGTGACGCCGAGCGCCGTCACCATCCCCGCAATGCCGCCATGGTCGTAACCCCACCAGCCTGCCAATGCCATGCAGACTGCGGTCACGATGAATGACCACGTAAAGTGCTTCATGTATGTGTTTCCCTCTCGTTGAAGTTTTAAGTGTTGACTTCGTTGTTGTTGAACCGACCAACGCAGTGTAGAGTCTCGGCTCGTATTAAAAAAGCGAAGATATTCGAAGAATTGCTCCTATAAAACCGAAGAAATGAACCACAGTCCCCCGAATTTCCGTCACCTGTACTACTTCTGGGTCGTCGCCAAGGAAGGCAGCATCACCCGCGCCGCCGAACGCCTGGGCCTGGCGATCCAGACCGTCAGCACCCAGCTGGCCCAGCTCGAACAGGCCATGGGCAAGGTCCTGTTCACCCAGCAGGGCCGGCGCCTGACTTTAACCGAGGCCGGGCGCCTTGCCTTGAACTATGCCGACCAGATCTTCCTTTTGGGAGAGCAGATGCAGGAAGCGCTGGCGGAAGCGGACAGCGCGCGCACCCGGCTGACAGTCGGCATCTCCGACTCGCTCCCGAAGCTCACCGCCTACCGCCTGCTGGAAATCGCCACCCAGCTGCCGCGCCCGGTGCGCCTGGTCTGCTACGAGGGCGAATTCGACGAGCTGCTGGCCGACCTGGCCCTGCACAAGCTGGACGTGGTGCTGACCGACCGCGCGGTGCGCTCCGGCACCACCCTGCGCGTGTTCAGCCACCTGCTGTCGGACAGCGAGACCATCGTGGTCGGCGCCCCGCCCCTGGTGAAGGACTGGGGACTGGATTTCCCGCGCTCGCTGAACGGCGCGCCGTTCCTGCTGCCGACGCGCAATAATGCCCTGCGCGGCAAGATCGACGAGTGGTTCGAGCTGCAGCACGTGCGCCCCGACGTGGTCGGCGAGTTCGAGGACAACGCGCTGCTCAACACCTTCGGGCGGCGCGGACTCGGCCTGTTCTTCGCGCCGGCGGCGCTGCTGCACGACCTGGAAGAACAGTTCGGCGCCATGCTGGTCGGGCGGGTGCCGCAGGTGCGCGAGCATTTCTATGCGGTGTCGAACGAACGCAAGATCAAGCATCCGGCCGTCGAGGCCATCCTGTCCGCCGTTCACCAGGGTGTATTGGGATCGTGATTGGCGGCTGAGCTGTACAATGGACGCCGGCTTTGCCTTTTGTTAACTCAACCCTTGATATGGAAAACTTTCTATTTGTCGTTCTCGCCCTGTTCCTGGTGGCGCTGAACGGCTTCTACGTCGCCGCCGAATTCAGTATCGTCACCCTCCGCAAGACCCGCGTGCGCGCCATCGCCAAGACGGCCGGCCTGCGCGGCCGCATCCTGGGCAAGGTCCACGACCAGCTCGACGCCTATCTCTCCGCCTGCCAGCTCGGCATCACCCTCGCCTCGCTCGGCCTGGGCTGGGTCGGCGAGCCGGCCTTCGCCAGCCTGCTCGAACCGGTATTCGCCCTGCTCGGCGTGACCTCGCCCGAGCTGATCCACGGCGTCTCCTTCGTGGTCGCCTTCTCGGTGATCTCCTTCCTCCACATCGTGGTCGGCGAACTGGCGCCCAAGTCGCTGGCGATCCGCATTCCGGAAGCGGTGGCCCTGTGGACCGCGATCCCGCTCTACGCCTTTTACTGGGCGATGTATCCGGCGATCTGGCTGCTCAACGCCAGCGCCAACATGGTGCTGCGCATCGCCGGCCTTTCGGGCGCCGGCGGGCACGAGACCCACTACTCGACCGAGGAACTCAAGCTGATCCTGCGCACCAGCACCCCGGGCGACAAGTTCTCGAACGCCGAGCGCAACATCCTGGCCCAGTCGCTCGACTTCAGCCAGCTGGCCGTGTCCGACCTGATGCGCCCGATTAACGAGGTCAGCGCCCTGTACGCCAACCGCTCGCTGGAAGAGAACATGGAGACGGTGCGCCGCAACCGCTTCTCGCGCTACCCCTACTTCGACGAAGAGGGCGAAGAGGTGCTGGGCGTGATCCACCTGAAGGACCTGTTCTTCGCCCAGCAGGCCGGCCGCGCCATCACCGATCTCACCCAGCACCTGCGTCCGGTGGAGACGATCTCCGCGCGCACCCCGGCCCAGGACATCTTCCGCCGTTTCCGCAGCGGCGCCCCGCACTTCGCCCTGATCGGCGAGAAGGGCAAGCGCCCGGTCGGCTTCATCACGCTCGACAACCTGCTGGGCGCGATGGTCGGCGAGATCCGCGACGAGTTCCGCATGAACGAGAACGACTGGCTGGCGCAGGCCGACGGCACCTGGATCGGCAAGGCCAGCCTGCCGATCTTCTCGCTCGAACGCCTGCTCGGGATCGACATCGACAACGAGGAGATGGGCCTGGACGACGTCGAATCGGTCGGCGGCCTCCTGATGGCGAAACTCGGCGACATCCCGAAACAGGGCCAGCGCATCGGCTTCCCGCAGTTCGACATCGTGGTCAAGAAGATGAACGGGCCGCGCATCCTGCTGGTGAAGGTCTATCCGCGCGGCGAGCGCGAGGAGCCGGACGAGGACCACGACTGACCCGCATATAGTTGTTGCGCTTGCAACAACGCTGACGCATACTAGCCGTTGAGGGAACGACCGATAGTTGCATGTTGCCCTCTTCTCCATGAGGGGCAAATGAGCGTGCAGGTCCGGAACAGCGTACATGTCAGCGGCAGCGGTGCAGCGACCATGGTGTTCTCCCATGGCTTCGGCTGCGACCAGACCATGTGGCGCTTCATGGCGCCCGCCTACCGCGAACGCTTCCGCGTCATCACCTACGACCTGACCGGAAGCGGCCGCTCCGACCTTTCCGCCTACGACCCCGAACGCTACGGCACCCTGCACGGCTATGCCGACGACCTGCTCGAGATCGTCGACGCCTTCGCCACCGGCCCGGTGATCCTGGTCGGCCACTCGGTGAGCAGCATGATCGGCATGCTGGCCACGATCAAGGCGCCCGAGCGCTTCGCGGCCCAGGTCATGGTGGCGCCGTCGGCCTGCTATATCAATGACCGGCGCAATGACCGCGCCGGCGAGGACTACATCGGCGGCTTCGAGCGCGAAGACATCGAGGAACTGCTCGAGACCATGGACGCCAACTACCTCGGCTGGTCGAGCAGCCTGGCGCCGGCCATCATGGGCGCGCCCGAACGGCCCGACCTGCGCGAGGAACTCACCGAGAGCTTCTGCCGCAACGACCCGACCATCGCCAGGCACTTCGCGCGCGTGACCTTCCTGTCCGACCATCGCCCCGACCTGCCCTTGTCAACCACCCCGGCCCTGATCCTGCAGTGCAGCGACGACCTGATCGCGCCGATGAGCGCCGGCGACTACCTGCACCGGCACCTGCCGCGCAGCGTCCTGCACGTGATCGACAACATCGGCCACTGCCCGCACATGAGCGCCCCCACCGCCAGCACGCGCGCCATCGACGCCTTCCTGGCAGAACTGCGCCACTGAGCCATGGACGGCGCGCCGCTCCCTGCCGACGCCTTTTACGACGACGCCCCCTGCGGCCTCCTGCTCAGCACCCCCGACGGCCTGCTGCTGCGCGCCAACGCCACCGCCTGCCGCTGGCTCGGCTTCGGCGCGCACGAGCTGGCCGGCATCGTGCGCATCCAGGACCTGATGACGGTCGGCGCGCGCCTGTTCCACCACACCCACTGCCAGCCCCTGCTGCAGATGCGCGGCTCGGTCGGCGAGCTGCAGATCGACCTGCGCCACCGCGACGGCACCCGGCTGCCGATGCTGGTCAACGTGGTGCGGCGCGCGCTGGACGGCCAGCCGCGCGACGAATGGGCGCTGTTCATGGCCTCGGAGCGCCAGTCCTACGAGCGCGAGCTGCGCAGCGCGCGCAAGGAGGCCGAGGACGCGCTCGTGGCGCAACGCGTGGCCGAGCGCCGGCTGCAGGCCCTGAACGCCGCCCTGTCGGCCGCCGACCGCAGGAAGGACGAATTCCTGGCCACCCTCTCGCACGAGCTGCGCAATCCGCTGGCGCCGATGCGCAGCGCGGTCGAGGTGCTCAAGCACCGGCAGGACGGCAGCGCCCTGGACGCGCGCCTGCTGTCCGTGTTCGACCGCCAGCTGCACCACCTGACCCACCTGGTCGACGACCTGATGGAAGTCTCGCGCATCACCCAGGACAAGATGGAATTGCGGCGCCGGCCGGTCGACCTGTGCCTGCTGGCGAGCGCCGCCGTCGGCGACACCGCCGGCATGATGGAACACGCCGGCCACCGCCTCGACCTCGCGCTGCCCGCGGGGCCGGTCACGGTCGACGCCGACCCGACCCGCATCAACCAGGTGCTGGTGAACCTGCTGACCAACGCCGCCAAGTACACGCCGGACGGCGGCCGCATCGGACTCGTCCTCGGCATCGAGGACGGCCACGCCGTGCTGGCGGTGCGCGACAACGGCATCGGCCTGCCGGCGCATGCGCTGGCGACGGTGTTCGACATGTTCTCGCAGCTGGAGCCGGCGCTGCACCGCTCGCGCGGCGGCCTCGGGATCGGGCTATCGCTGGTGAAGGGCATCGTCGAGCTGCATGGCGGGACCATCGCGGCGGATAGTCCCGGCGAAGGCTGCGGCAGCTGCTTCACGGTGCGCCTTCCGCTGGCGCAGGCCGTGGCGTGCGAGGCGCCCGCCGCGCAAGCCGCGCTGGTCCCGGCGCGCATCCTGGTGGTCGACGACAACGCCGACGCCGCCGAGATGCTCTTGATGGCGCTCGAGCTGTTCGGCTGCGAGGTGCGCGCCGCCCACAGCGCCCAGCAGGCGCTGGCCATGATCGAAGACTTCGCGCCGGAAGTCGCGCTGCTCGACATCGGGCTGCCGGACCTGAACGGCTACGAGCTGGCGCGGCGCCTGCGCGCGACCGAGCACGGGCGCGGCATGCGCCTGATCGCGGCCACCGGCTGGGGCCAGGAAAAGGACCGCCAGCGCGCCTTCGACGCCGGCTTCGACCATCATCTCACCAAGCCGATCGATTTCGAGCGGCTGCGCAGCGTGCTGGGGCCTGGTCCGGCATGACATTGCGTGCACAAGCGAGTCGATGCGGTGGCTACGATCTGCTGCATGTTCACCCTTCTTCACTCTTGAAACGGAATCAAGCATGACGAAAGCCCGGCGTCCTAATGTCCTGCGGCAGGCCTTCCTGCTCGCCGCGCTTTGCCTGAGCGCCCAAGGCGCAGGCGCACAAGAAGCCGCATCGTATGCCGACCTGGCGACCGGCCTGCGTTTCCCGAAAATGCTGGGTCAGCTCGGCTACCAGCGCATGGTGACCTTCGGTGACGACAAGCTCGGCTACTGCGTCCTGTACGCGCATCCGGAGGCGCGCGCCCAGCTCTGCGTCTACGATATGGGCCACAAGAACCTGCCGACGGGCGTGGACAGCGCGCCGTTCAAGGAAGCGCTCGGACTTGCCGTCCAAGGCACCATCATCTCGAGCAACAAGGCGCCGTTCAGCAACGGCAAGGAGATCGCCTCGGGAACGCCGTCGATCGAGGCCGACGGCAGGGCGGCAAAGGCCGAGATGCGCACGTTCACCTCCGACATGGCGCAGCTCGATGGCAGCGTCGTCCGGCAAACCCACCTGATCCTGATGACGACCGGCCTCGGCAAGTTCCTGAAGCTGAACTATACCTCGCGGCGCGGGTCTGACGCCTTTGCGCTGGAAAGCCGCCAGTTCGTGGAAGACTTCGTGCGCTTCAACGGCGATACCATGAAGCAGCTGCTGCTCGCTTCGCCCCCTGCCCCATGACCTTCGAAAGGAAACCCATGGACTACGATTCCGGCAACCCCTTTGCCCGCATCCTGCGCGGCGAGCTGCCCTGCGTAAAGGTCTACGAGGACGAGCACACGCTCGCGATGATGGACATCATGCCGCAGGCCGAAGGCCACGTGCTGGTGCTGCCGAAGGAGCCGGCGGCGGAGCTGTTCGCGCTGTCGGACGACGGCGCGGCCGCCTGCATCCGCACCACCAAGAAGGTGGCGGCGGCGGTCAAGGCGGCGCTGGGATCGCCCGGCATCATGGTGGCCCAGTTCAATGGCGCCGCGGCGGGGCAGACCGTGCCGCACGTGCACTTCCACATCGTGCCTCGCCAGCAGGCCGCGCCCTTGAAGCCGCATGCCAGCGCGCAGGCCGATATCGGCGAACTGCAGGCCCTGGCGGCGCGCATCATTGCGGCGCTCGATGGCGCGGCAAGCGCCTCCTGATCCTGCCCGCGGCCGATGCGCATGCAAAAACTGTGGCACCAAGTCGGCGGTGAATGGGTCGAGCACACGCATCCGGCCGTGTGTGCCAGGGACACCACTGGCGGCGCCGAACGCCTGGTGGCGACCGCGCCGGGCGGCGACCCGAACGTGTTGCTAAGCCTAGTCGAAGCGGTCGGCGGCCCGTATGCCCTGCTCTATGTGCTGCATACGCCGCGCGGCGAGGGCGAGGCGGGCCGCTACCAGAGTCCCGAGCTCGAACTCGCCGATGTGCGCGCCTTCCTGGAGCGCCATGCCGGCTTACTGCGCGCGGACGCGCGGTTCGATCTCTGGGCCCACTCGTTCAGCGAGAATGCGACCGTGGTCTGGGACCGGCACAACATGATCCACGCTTACGGTCCGCTCGAGCCCTTCGAGGCTGTCTTGCACGCACAGGGGTTCGGACACGGTTTGCCGTCGATGGCGTTTGCGCACCAACATCATTATCGCGCGGACTGCGATGGGGAAGCGGCCGCCGTGCTGCGGGACTTCGACTGGCAGTACTCGCCGCTGCGGCCGGAGGACGAGCAATAGGATCCGCTATGGCTCGGGCGGAGAGCGATCCGGCCAAGCCATCAAGCGATTCCAGAACGAGGTCGACGCGTTTCCGCCCGGCGGATACCTCGCTAATCCCGTTCAGACCGTGTTCTGGTCCTGCCGGATGACCCGGTCCGGCGTCCCCGTCCATTCCGTCATCAGGCTGTAGCCCACCGCCAGCAGGGTCGGCCCGATGAACATGCCGACGAAGCCGAAGGCGATCACGCCGCCCAGCACCCCGAGCAGGGTGAGCAGGAACGGCAGGCTGCTGCCGCGGCTGATCAGCATCGGGCGCACGATGTTGTCGACGCCGCTGATCAGGACGGTGCCCCAGACCACCATGAAGATCGCCCAGCCGGTCTCGTGCTGCAGGAACAGCCAGAATGCCGCGCCGCCCCAGATGATGGGCGGGCCGACCGGGATCAGGGACGAGATGAAGATCAGCACCGACAGCAGCGGCACCGCCGGCACGCCCGCGATGGCGAAGCCGATCGCCGCCACCAGGGCCTGGGCCAGTGCGGTGCCGAGCAGACCGTACATGACGCCGCGCACGGTCTGGCTGACCGTGGTCGAGACCGAATCGGCGCCCTCGCCCATCACGCGCCGCATGGTCACGTTGACCACCTCGAGCAGGGCCTTGCCGTCGCGGTAGAAGAAGAAGCTGACGAAAGCCGCCAGGCTGAGCTGAACCACGCCGGTGCCGAGCACCAGGCCGCCGGTGACCAGGTAGCGGCGCGCCGGCTCCAGCATGCGCTGGGCCAGGGCCACCATCTGTTCGCGGCTGGCGACCAGCTCGCGCAGGTAGGTGTCGATCGATGCGCCGACCAGCGGGATCTCGCGCACCCAGTCCGGCGGCAGCAGTTCGCGGTGTTCGATCGCCACCCGCAGTTCGGAAAAGCCGCGCGCGACGTCGTCCACCAGGTTGTAGGCGACCATCGACAGCGGGATGATGATGAGCAGGGTGAGCGACAGCGTCATGGTCAGCGCCGCCAGGGTGCGGCGGCCGCGCATCGCCACCTGCAGGCGCAGGTACAGGGGCCAGGAAGAGATCACGACGCAGGCCGCGAACAGGATCGCTGCCAGGAAGGGTTTCAGGACGTAGAGGCAGCCCAGCGTCAGCAGGACGACAATGGCGATGCGGGTGTAGTTCCTGCCTTGACGTTGTTCCATGCCGTCCCTGTCGAGTGGTGTTTACACCATCATAGCAGGACGCTTGTTAAAGATGACTTAGGAAGGCTGGCTCAGGAAGAGCTTGCCTTCGGGTCGCTTACAAGAGTTGGCGCAGGTCCGCCGCCAACGGACCCGGGCCGTTGCCGTGGCGGACGAACAGGCGCAGCTTGCCTTCGCGGTCGAAGACGTAGCTGCCGGCGGTGTGGTCCACCGTGTAGTTCTTCGGGTCGTCACCGGACGGCACCTTGGCGTAGAACACCTTGAATTCCTTGGCCGTGCGCGCAGTGGCTTCCTTGTCGCCGTACAGGCCGATGAACGAGGGGTGGAAGGCCGGCACGTAGGCGGCGAGCAGTTCCTGGGTGTCGCGTTCGGGGTCGAGCGTGACGAACAGCACCTGCACGTCCTTGCTGGCCGGGCCCAGGTCCTTCATCACGGCGGCCATCTCGGCCATCGTGGTCGGGCACACGTCAGGGCACTGGGTATAGCCGAAGAACAGCACCACGAGCTTGCCGCGGAAGTCCTGCAGGGTGCGCGGCTTGCCGGTGTGATCAAGCAGCGAAAAGCCCTTGGCGTAGTCCAGACCGGTCACGTCGGTGTTGTTGAAGGCCAGCGGCTTGCTCGCCAGCTTGTCGCAGCCGGCGGCCAGCACGGCCAATGACATCACCAGCACGGTCAGGAGTTTTTTCATGGCTCAGAACTTGAAGTAATGGTCCACCAGTAGGGCGGCGAACAGCAGCGACAGGTAGACGATCGAATAGGTGAAGGCATTGCGCGCCGCCATGTCGCTGTAGTGGCGGTGTACCCGCCACGAGTGGCGCAGGTAGGGAATGATGAGGGCCACGGCGGCGGCCAGGTAGATCAGGCCGCTCATGCCGGTAGCCCAGGGCAACAGGGTCGTCGCGGCCAGCGCGATGGTATACAGCCAGACCTGCAGGCCGGTATATGCCATGCCGTGGGTGACCGGCAGCATCGGCAGGCCGGAACGCGCGTAGTCGTCGCGGCGGTACATGGCCAGCACCCAGAAGTGCGGCGGGGTCCACACGAAGATGATCAGCACCAGCAGCCAGGCTTCCATCGGCACTTCGTTGGCGACGGCGGCCCAGCCGAGGGCCGGCGGCATCGCGCCCGAGAGGCCGCCGATGACGATGTTCTGCGGCGTGGCCGGCTTGAGCAGCATGGTGTAGATGAAGGCGTAACCGACGAAGGTGACGAAGGTCAGCCACATGGTGAGCGGATTGACGAATGCGTACAGCACATACATGCCGAGGCCGCCGATGATCGCCGAGAAGGTGATCGTCTGGCTGCTGGTGAGTTCGCCCATCGCGGTGGCGCGGCGGGCGGTGCGCGCCATGCGGGCGTCGATCTCGGCTTCGACCAGGCAGTTCACGGCAAAGGCGGCGCCGGCCAGCAGCCAGATGCCGGCGGTGCCGGCCACCAGCACCTGCCAGCCCGGGAAGCCGTCGGTGGCGAGGAACATCCCGATCACCGCGCAAAACACGGCCAGCTGCGTGACCCGTGGTTTGGTCAGGGCCCAATATTGGGCAACGCGGCTCGGAGGCTTGTGGAGGGCTGTCTGGGTCGTCATCGATGGGGAGCTGGCTGGGCCGGCACGCGATTGCGCGGGCCGGATCGCGCGGCTCGTCATACTGCCGACCTCGCGCGGTTCACGTCTAATTGGTACTTCACCCGGTAGTTTAACATGGTCGCCAGCAGGACCAGCAGGGCTGCCCCTGCGTTATGCATCACAGCAATGGCGAGCGGGAAGTCGAAGTAGACCGTGGCCACGCCCGTCATCAGCTGGACGAACAATACCAGCGCCAGCAGGCGCGCGTGTTTCGCCAGGTAGGGCTGGCGCCAGGCGCGCCATACCAGCAGGCCGAGCACCGCCACGACGACGATGGCGAAGTTGCGGTGCACCCAGTGGATCGCCACCAGGGCCGAGAACGGCAGATAGTGGCCCGCCGCCGTCTTGCCGAGTTCGCGCCACAGGTGGAAACCATGCTCGAAGTCCATCGGCGGCACCACATAGCCATCGCACAGGGGGAATTCGTCGCAGGCCAGGGTCGCATAGTTAGTGCTTACCCACCCGCCGAGCGCGATCTGGGCCGCGATCACCACGGCCGCCAGGATGGCGAGGACGCGGATGCGGCGTAGCGCGGCGGTGTCGGTCGTGGGCGCCGGCGGCTGCATCAGGAAGTCTTCGCGTCCGCCGAGCCAGGCCAGCAACGCGAGCAGGCCCATGCCCAGCAGTAGGTGGATGGTGACGATCGCCGGCTGCAGCTTGAGGGTGACGGTCCAGGCGCCGAACGCGCCCTGGATGCAGACGAAGACGAACAGCGCGAGCGGGATGGCCGGCTTGAAGGCCTGCATCCTGGTCTTGCGCCACTGGACGATGGAGGTGAACAGCAGCGCCATGATGATGACGCCGATGCCCATGGCCAAGTAGCGGTGGATCATTTCGATCCAGGCCTTGGCGACGGTGACCGGGCCGGTCGGCATGGCCGTTTGGGCCGCCGAGATCTGCTCGTGCGCCAGGAAGGGGTTGGCCATGCCGTAGCAGCCCGGCCAGTCCGGACAGCCCAGGCCGGAATCGGTGAGGCGGGTGAAGCCGCCGAACACGATCAGGTCGAAGGTCAGGAAGACCGCGACCCAGACCAGCTTGCGGAATTTATTGGCGTCGGCCGACATCCAGACCATCGAGAGCGGCAGGATCGCCACGAGGATGCCCATCAGGGCGAGTTGCAACAGGGAGGAAGCTTGCATGGTTTATCCGAGGTGATGCAGTGAAACGGTGAATCGGTGGGGCGGCAGGATTTTCTCACGGCAGCGGCGCGCCGATGTGCGGCGGCGCTGGTGCGCCGATACGCTGCCGCGCCGCCAAGCCGCTGCGCCGCTGCGCCGGCGTATTCGTGCATTGGTGCATTGGCGCGGTGGCCGCCGGTCAGCCGATCGCCGATGCCTTGAGCAGTTTGGCGATGTCCTTGTAGACCTTGCGCGGGTCAGGGTCGGCCGGGAAGCGCATCATGAGGTTGCCGAGCGGGTCGATCAGGTAGATATGGTCGGACGGCTGGGTGCCCCCCTCCGCCGGCAGCCATTTCGCCACGACGTCGCCTGGAGCGCGCAGCAGGTGCATGCCGTCGTACTGGCGGATCGTCATGGTGTCGAGCGGTTGGTCGTCCGTCACCAGCCAGACCCGCTCCACCCGGTCCATGTTCTTGCCCTGCATCAGGCGCCACTGGCGCATGGCGAACAGCTGCTTCTGGCAGGCCTCCAGGCATTCGCCGCCGCCGACCTTCAGCATGATCCACTTGCCGGCGTACGCCTGCAGGGTTTCCGGGCGGCCGTCGAGGGTGGTGCTGGCCATGGCCGGGATCGGGCGCGTGCGCGGGTCGATCAGGGCGCCGTAGTTGGTGCGACCGCTGGGCTTGATGACGTAATACGTCAGGTAGGACAGGATCATCGGCGCCGCGCACACCAGCAGCACGGCGAACAGCTTCCAGCGGCCGCGCTTGCGGGCCTGGACGGGATCGGGTGCCGGCTGCTTAGTTGCGTCCTGCTTGCTTGCGTCCTGCATCGCTGCTTCCTGCTTCACGGTTTCCTGCATGGTGGGTTCCTGGTTTGTCGTTGCCTGCATGTCCTCGCTTCGCTCCACTTCGGAATCCGGTGATCACGAAGAACAGGACCGCCATCGCCGCCAGCGCATACCACTGGAAGGCATAGCCCCGGTGCTTGTCGATGCCGCTCGAGGGCGCCGGCCAGGCGCGCAGCAGGGACTCGCCCGGCACGTCCGGCCCGGTCTGCTGCACGAAGAAGGGCTGCAGCGTCAAGCCGGCGGCGCCGGCCATTGCCGCCGGATCGATGTTCTGGACGATGGCGCGCGGCGCCAGGGGCGCAGCCGTGCCGATGTCCATCACGTGGCCGGCCGAGCTTGCAACAATGCCTTCGATCCTCACCACACCGCCCGGGGTCGTGAATGCCGGCAGCTTGCCGTATTCCGCTTCGCGCGGCAGCCAGCCGCGCATCACCAGCACATGTGTGCCCGAACCCGCTATTTTAAACGGCATCACGAGGTAGTAGCCGGAGCGGCCCGCCATCGGGCGGTTGGCGAGGAACAGCGGCCAGCCGGCGACGAATTCGCCGGTGACGGTGACGCGGCGGTATTCGAGTGCGGCGGCGGGGGTGATGGTGGGGCCGAGCGCGACGGGCGGCGCGGCCGCGAAGGCGCTGAGCTTTTCCTGCACCGCCAGTTTCTGGGCTGCCCTGCCCTGTTGCCAGTTACCTAGTGCAATACCCAGCAGGGCAAGAAGCAATGCGGCGATGAATGGAATAAGGCGAAATTGGAAACGGAAGCGCATTACAATGAAGCCTCAACCTTTCCCGGGCCGACCATGAAACTGCTTGTTGCCATTGCCTTCATCCTGATTCTCGCCAGCCTCGGCTCGGCCCTGTTCTTCCTGATGCGCGACAAGGGCCAGAGCAACCGCACCGTGCATGCGCTGGCGATGCGGGTCGGCTTGTCGATCACCTTGTTCCTGTGCCTGCTCGGCGCCTACAAGATGGGGTGGATTGCGCCGACGGGTATTCGATAAGGGATTGCATCTCCAACGAACGGGCTGGCCTCTACCGGCTGCTTGCCTGCCGCTTCATCGTAGGGTGGGCGGTCCTCCGCCCACCCTACAACTACAGCCAGTAGACGACGACGTACAAGCCCAGCCACACCACGTCCACGAAGTGCCAGTACCACGCCGCGCCTTCGAAGCCGAAGTGGTTGTCGGCCGTGAAGTGCCCTTTCAGCACACGGTACAGGATCACCGACAGCATGATCGCGCCCATGGTCACGTGGAAGCCGTGGAAGCCGGTCAGCATGAAGAAGGTCGAGCCGTAGATGCCCGAGGTCAGCTTCAGGTTCAGTTCCTGGTAGGCGTGCATGTATTCATAGACCTGGAAGCCCATGAAGACCGCGCCCAGCAGGATGGTGGCGGCGAGCCAGAAGGCGGTCTTGCCGCGGTGGCCGGCGCGCAGCGCGTGGTGCGAGATGGTCAGCGTGACGCCCGACATCAGGAGCAGCGCGGTGTTGATGGTCGGAATCGGGAACGGGCCCATGGTCTGGAAGCCGTCGACCACGCCGGCCGGGCCGGTATTGCCCCAGGTCGGCGCGAAGTCCGGCCACAGGATCTTGTGGTCGAGGTCCGACAGCCACGGCATGGTGATCGCGCGGGCATAGAACAGCGCACCGAAGAAGGCGGCGAAGAACATCACTTCCGAGAAGATGAACCAGCTCATCGACCAGCGGAAGGACAGGTCGATGTTGCGGCTGTACATGCCGGATTCGGATTCGCCGATCGCGTCGCCGAACCAGAAATACAGCACCACCAGCATCGCGGCGATGCCGGCCAGGCACACGGCGGGGCCCCAGGCGGCGCTGTTGACCCAGGCCGATGCGCCGATCATGGTCACCAGCATCGACATGCCGGCGCTCATCGGCCAGCGGGAGGGACCGGGTACGAAATAGTGGGGCGCGGTTTGTGGCGAACTCATCTTCATCTCCTCAACTCTTCTGAATTATCGGTAACTCTGAATCGCGAAACTTGGGCCCCGGCCTGCGCCGGGGCGACGTTGTGTCAGGTATCGGCATCGCAGTTGCGGCGACGTCGATCGTGTTCTATGCGCTTACCGCGAACCGCACCGCCAGCATGATCAATCCAATGAAGACCGCGGCCCCGATCAGGCCGGCGATGATCACGTGCACCGGATTCAGGTTGGCCGCATCCTTCTCGTAATCGCTGCGCTTGCGCACCCCGAAGAAGGACCAGAACACGGCCTTCATCGTGGCCAGGAAACTGGCCTTGCGCTGGAGCGGGTTGTCGCTCATTTACTTCACCACCGTCCCCGCCGGCGCCGCCGCGGTCTTCGTCATGCCGCCGATCTCGAAGAAGGTGTACGACAGCGTGATGTTCTTCACCTCGCGCGGCAGCTTGGGGTCGATGAAGAATACCACCGGCATCTGGCGCGCCTCATGCGCCTGCAAGGTCTGCTCGCGGAAACAGAAGCACTCCACCTTCATGAAGTGCGGCGTCGCCGCCTGCGGCGCGTAGCTCGGAATCGCCTGCGCCTTGACCGCCCTGCCCTGGGTATTCACCACCTCATAGGTCACAGTGGCCAGTTCGCCCGGGTGCACTTCGATCGTGCGCTGGGTCGGGCGGAAACGCCATGGCCCCTGCGCATTGCCGTCCAGCTCGACGACGATCTTCCTCGTCTTGTCGATCTGGGAATTCACCGGCGCCTCGACGAAGTCGCCCTTCTGGGTCAGCACATTGATGCCGAGCACCTCGCAGATCTGGCGGTACATCGGCACCAGCGCATAGCCGAAGCCGAACATCATCACCGCCACCACCACCAGTTTCCCCAGGGTGGAGCGGTTCAGGCGCCTGACACGGCTGCTGATCGGCGTCATCTCAGCTCAACAGCGTGAACTTGACGAACACGCTGGCGAAGAAGAACAGCGCGATCCCGCCCAGCACCAGGGCGGTCTTGAGGTTGCTCGCCTTGCGCGGGTCCTGATTCATGATCATTTCACCAGCGGCGGGGTTTCGAAGGTGTGGAACGGCGCCGGGCTCGGCACGGTCCACTCGAGGCCTTCCGCGCCTTCCCATGGCTTGGCTTCCGCCTTCTTGCCGCCGCGGATGTTCGGCAGCACTACCGCGAACAGGAAGTAGACCTGCGACAGGCCGAAGCCGAAGGCGCCGATCGACACGATCATGTTGAAGTCGGTGAACTGGGTCGCGTAGTCCGCATAGCGGCGCGGCATGCCGGCCAGGCCCAGGAAGTGCATCGGGAAGAAGGTGATGTTGAAGGTGACCAGCGACAGCCAGAAGTGGATCTTGCCGCGCAGTTCGTTGTACATATAGCCGGTCCACTTCGGCGCCCAGTAGTAATAGCCGGCGAACAGGGCGAACAGCGAGCCCGCCACCAGCACGTAGTGGAAGTGCGCCACCACGTAATAGGTGTCGTGCACCTGGATGTCGATCGGGGTCACCGCCAGGATCAGGCCGGTGAAGCCGCCCATGGTGAACACGAAGATGAAGCCGACCGCGAACAGCATCGGGGTTTCAAAAGTCATCGAGCCCTTCCACATGGTGGCGACCCAGTTGAACACCTTCACGCCGGTCGGCACCGAGATCAGCATGGTGGCGTACATGAAGAACAGCTGCGAGGTCACCGGCATGCCGGTGGTGAACATGTGGTGGGCCCAGACGATGAAGGAGAGGATCGCGATCGACGCGGTCGCGTACACCATCGAGGCATAGCCGAACAGGGGCTTGCGGGCAAAGGCCGGGATGATCTGCGAGACGATGCCGAAGGCCGGCAGAATCATGATGTAGACCTCGGGGTGGCCGAAGAACCAGAAGATGTGCTGGTACATCACCGGGTCGCCGCCGCCTGCCGCATTGAAGAAGGAGGTGCCGAAGTGGCGGTCGGTCAGGGTCATGGTGATCGCGCCCGCCAGCACCGGCATCACGGCGATCAAGAGGAAGGCGGTGATCAGCCAGGTCCAGCAGAACATCGGCATCTTCATCAGGGTCATGCCCGGTGCGCGCATGTTCAGGATGGTGACGATGATGTTAATGGAACCCATGATCGACGAGGCGCCCATGATGTGCATGGCAAAGATCGCCATGTCCATGCCCGGGCCCATCTGGGTCGACAGCGGCGCATACAGGGTCCAGCCGGCGGCGGTGGCGCCGCCCGGCGAGAAGAACGAACCGGCCAGCAGGATCGCGGCCGGCGGCAGCAGCCAGAACGAGAAGTTGTTCATGCGCGCGAAGGCCATGTCGGAAGCGCCGACCTGCAGCGGCAGCATCCAGTTGGCGAAGCCGACGAAGGCCGGCATGATCGCGCCGAACACCATCACCAGGCCGTGCATGGTGGTCAATTGGTTGAAGAATTCGGGGCGGAAGAACTGCAGGCCCGGCTCGAACAGCTCGGTGCGGATCATCAGCGCCAGCACGCCGCCCGAGAGCAGCATGATGAAGGAGAACCACAGGTACAGGGTGCCGATGTCCTTGTGGTTGGTGGCGAACAGCCAGCGGCGATAGCCGCTCGGATGGTCGTGCGCATGATCATGAGCGTGATCGTGCGCGTGGTCGTGGCCGTGGTCGATGGTGCTGGTAGTCATGTCGATTTCCCTGAAGCTGAAGAGCTAATCACTTGCTGCGTGCGGCCAGCACTTCGGCCGGTTGCACGATGTTTTCCGCAGCCTTGTTCGACCAGGTGTTGCGGGTATAGGTGATCACGGCGGCGATCTCGGTGTCCGACAGCTGCTTCCAGGCCGGCATTGCCGACGGGAAGGCCGGGGTATCCTGGCCGTTGAGCAGGATCTCGATCTGGTGCGCCTTGGCGCCCAGCACGTTCGGCGAGCCGTCCAGCGACGCGAAGGCGTTCGGGATGCCCTTGCCGTTGGCCTGGTGGCAAGCCACGCAGTTGGCGGCGTACACTTGCTCGCCGCGGGTCTTCAGTTCATCGATGGTCCAGACCTTGTTCGGGTCGTCGGCCAGTGCCGCCATTTTCTTCTTCTCGCCGGCCACCCAGGCAGTGTAATCCTCGGCGGAGACGACGCGCACGACGATCGGCATGAAGGCGTGGTCCTTGCCGCACAGCTCGACGCAGTTGCCGCGGTAGACGCCGACCTTGTCGGCCTTGAACCAGCCGTCGCGCACGAAGCCGGGGATGGCGTCCTGCTTGATGGCGAAGGCGGGGATGGTCCAGGCGTGGATCACGTCGTTGGCGGTGAACACCATGCGGATCTTCTTGCCGACCGGGACCACCATCTCGTTGTCCACTTCCAGCAGGTAATTTTCACCTTTCTTTTCGGTAGCGGCTTCGCCTGGCAGGCCGATCTGGCTGCGCGGGGTCGACAGGTTCGACAGGAAGGAAATGCCTTCGCCTTCGCCGTTCAGGTAGTCGTAGCCCCATTTCCACTGCATGCCGGTGGCCTTGATGGTGATGTCGGCGTTCGAGGTGTCCTTCAGGGCGACCACGGTGCGGGTGGCCGGCAAGGCCATGCCGATGACGATCAGGAAGGGAACGATGGTCCAGGCGATCTCGACGGCGGTCGATTCGTGGAAGGTGGCGGGCTTGTGGCCGAGCGACTTGCGGTGCTTGAACACCGAATAGAACATGACACCGAACACGCCGACGAAGATCACCAGGCAGACGATCATCATCCAGTTGTGCAGGTCGTAGATGTCGTGGCCGACAGCGCTCACGGGGGTCTGCATGTTCAACTGGTGTTCCTGCGGCCGGCCCGTGATGTTCGGATCGGCTGCCCATGCTGGGATGCCGGCCGTTGCTGCGAGGCCGAACAGCATGGCCCCAAGTCGCGTTGCATATGTCATGTTGTCCCCAACCACCCAAAATAAAAATATTTTTAACGGTCGGCAGCTCCATGAACGAACTGCCGCCGCTCCGAAACGTGTTCGCAGAAAGGCACATACCAATACCGCGAAATTGCGCTGCGGAACGGTGGGTCAACCTCCACGCCGGGGTCGCCGGCGGCTCTGCTAATGCTGCAATTCAATTCTATTTTGTGCCGCGAAGTGCTCGATTTTTCAGCGATTTTTCTTACTTGGCGACAAAAATAGCGATTGATTATATCCAAACCAGTAATTTTTATTCAAGGAAAATCCACCCGCCGGGGAGCAACGGGGCATCCTGGGTATGTCTCTTCCGTAGGTGCAATGCAACATAAATAAAGCAGGCTCAGTCCGGCTTGCGCGGCTGGAAGCGCACGATGGCTTCGCCGGATGCCGTCACCCGTGGCGCCGGACGGAAGGCGTGGCCATAGATGACCTCGAAGGTCAGGCCGAG
This sequence comes from Massilia phyllostachyos, assembly GCF_021044825.1. Lineage (GTDB taxonomy): Bacteria > Pseudomonadota > Gammaproteobacteria > Burkholderiales > Burkholderiaceae_D > Telluria > Telluria phyllostachyos. The sequence continues at coordinate 80,072 of NZ_JAJNOC010000006.1, forward strand.
CTTGCCGTCCGGACGCCGCCCCGCCTCCAGGGCATCGAGCATGCGCTGCCAGGCCGCGCGCCCGACCAGCCCCTGCCTGCGCGTGGCCAGCGGATTGCCGCCGATCGCGCGCACGTCCGCAAGCAGGCTGGCCGCCGTATCGTAGGTGACGGTAATACGCTCCATGTCCATCACCGGCGTGGAAAAGCCCGCCTCCACCAGCTGGTCGCCGAAATCGTGCATGTCGACGAAGGGCAAGGTGTGCGGCGTCTCGTCCATGGCGGCGAAGGCGCTGCGCAGTTCGGTGAAAGTATCGGGGCCAAAGTTCGAGAACATCAGCAAGCCATCCACGCGCAGCACGCGGCGCCACTCGGCGAACACGCGGTCGGGTTGCGGATGCCAGTGCAGCGCCAGGTTCGACCACAGCAGGTCGAGCGAGTTCGCCCCGAAGGGCAGCTGGCCGAAGTCCCCGCACAGGATGTCGACGCCGGCCTTGGCCGGCAGCAAACGGCTGAGCATCTGGTTCAGCGAACGGGTGCTCGGGGCCGGCGCCCTGGCGGCGGCCGCCATCGCCGGCGCCGCATCGATGCCGAGGATCTGGGCCGCAGGATAAGTCTTCTGCAGCAAGGCGAGGTCGGCGCCGGCGCCGCAGCCGGCATCGAGCACCTGCTTCGGCAGGATCTTCACGAGTTGCAGGCGCTCGTGCATGCGGGTGGCGATCTCGCGGCGCAGGAAGTCGGACGGGGCGACGCGCTCCGGGCGGGCGAACAGGGTGCGGACGCGATCGGGGTCGATCGGCGCGCTCATCTTGGAAGGGGATTGTGGTGCGGCCATGGTGGTGAAGCGGACAAATGAGATAATGGCGGAGTGTACATGGTTGCGCATAGTTCAGCCGATGCCCATGCTTTCCCCGACATCTCGCCTGCGCGCCCTGCCCCGGCTATTGCTGCAGGCCTTGCTGCCCTCCAGCTGCGCGCTGTGCGGCGCGGTGCAGGACGCGGCGGTGTGCCGGGCCTGCTCGCTGGCCTATGCCGCTGGAGGACGTCCGCGTTGCCCTTGCTGCGCCAACCCGGCCGCCGCCGGCGACACCGGGCGGCATTGCGGCGCCTGCCTGGCCGACGCGCCGGCCTTCGACGCCACCGTCGCCGCCTGCGACTATGCGGCGCCGCTCGACAGCCTGGTGCTGGGATTGAAATTCAGCGCCCGGCTGGCGCTGGCGCCCTGGATGGCGGCGCGGCTGCGCAAGGCGGCCCTGGCAAGCGGCGCTCCCCTGCCCGACCTGCTGTGCGCGGTGCCGCTGGGGCCGCGCAGGCTGGTCGAACGCGGCTACAACCAGGCGCTGGAGGTGGCGCGCCCGCTGGCGCAAGGACTCGGCATCCCGCTCGCGCCGCGCCTGCTCGAGCGCGTGCTCGAGACGGCGGCCCAGTCGGGGGTGGCGCCCGGCGAACGGCGCCGCAACGTGCGCGGCGCCTTTGCGCTGGCGGACGGACAGCTGCCGCTGGCGGGACGGCATGTCGGCGTGGTGGACGACGTCATGACCAGTGGCCACACACTCGATGAACTGGCCGGCGTATTGAAAGCCGCCGGCGCGGCGCGCGTGACGAACTTCGTGTTCGCCCGCACCCCGCCCCATGCATAGCCATTAGGAGAAAGATTTTGTTCCACGTCGTCCTGGTCGAACCGGAAATCCCGCCGAATACCGGCAACGTCATCCGCCTGTGCGCGAACACCGGCGTGCAATTGCACCTGATCGAGCCGCTCGGCTTTCCTCTCGACGACGCCAAGATGCGCCGCGCCGGTCTCGATTACCACGACTATGCGACCATGAAGGTGCACAAGAACTGGGAAGCATTCCTGGCGGATGCCAAACCGGACCCGGCGCGCATGTTCGCGCTCACCACCCACGGCTCCGCGCCGTTTGCGGACGCGGCATTCCAGCCGGGCGACGTGTTCGTCTTCGGCGCCGAATCGCGCGGCCTCGACCCGGCCCTGCGCGAGACCTTCCCACTCGGCCAGCGCATCCGCCTGCCGATGATGCCCGACAACCGCAGCCTGAATCTTTCCAATACGGTGGCGGTCGTGGTGTACGAGGCCTGGCGCCAGAACGGTTACGCCGGCGGCGCGTGAACTCCGCCCCGCGCGCCGAACACGCCGCCGGCGAAGACCTTGTCGTGGAAGCGTTCGCCGATCAGGCGGTGCGCTTCGGCGTCGGGGTGCAGTTCGTCCGGCAGCGGCAGGCGCGCATTATCTTGCTCACCGTATAGCTCCCTGCCGTCCAGATAGTGGATGGCAGCGTCGTGTTGCGCCCGTTCGCGCACGATCTGTTCCAGCTGGGCGCGGATGACGGCCAGCGTCAGCTTGCCTTGCCGGACTTCGGCCTCGGTGCCCGTCGTACGGAAGCGCAACTGCCCTTTGGCCAAGGATTTGCCGTCGACCAGCGTCGGGCCCGGGTTGTTTTCATGGATCGGGCAAAACACCGGCGAGATCACCAGCAAGGGCGTGCTCGGATGGCCTTCCCGGATCGTATCGAGGAAACCATGCACCGCCGGACCAAAGGCGCGCAGGCGCATCAGGTCGAGGTTCACCAGGTTGATGCCGATCTTGAGACTGATCAGGTCAGCCTCCAGGTCGCGGATCGTGCGCGCCGTGAACGGGTCCAACAGTGCGCTGCCGCCGAAACCGAGGTTGAGCAAATCGACGCCGGCGCGGCCGGCCGCCACCGCTGGCCAGATGCCGGTGGGGTGCGTTGCGTTTGAACCCTGGCTGATCGAACTGCCGTGGTGCAGCCAGCGGCGCTTGCCCGCGCGCGGCAGGGGTGCGATCGGCGCATCCGCATGCAGCGCCACCAGTTCGGTGGTTTCGTCGTGCGGGAGCCAGAGTTCGACCATTTTGTCGCCCTCCGGCAAGTCGGCGAAGCGCAGGGTTTGCGGTGTGCCGGGCTCGACGGTGGTCGCGCCGCTCACCATGTCGATGTGCAAGATCGTGCCGCTCGCCGCGCTGGCTTGCTGCAGCAAGACGCCGTCGACCAGCAGGTCGACCACGCCGTCCGGCCGCGGCGCCATGGCGCGGTAGCGGCGCTTGGTGGGCAGGGTCACCAGTTCGACCATGCTGGCCGTGGTGCGGAAGGCCAGGCGCACGCCGGAAGGCTGCGACTGCGCCATCGCCAGCTGCGCATCCCGGCACTGCGCGCGCGCCCAGACCGGCAGGCGGTGCGGCAGGACGCCTGCCTCGGTATGCTCGAGCTCGACTGCACCGTGGATCAGCGTCGGCGGGATGGGGGAAATCGTGAACATGGTCATGTGGCGGCCTCTCGAAGGGAGGCGCGATTTTTCCCAAGGCCGGCGGCTTTGTCAATCAAAGGCCACGGGTGAGGGAGAGGACATTCTTCGCAGCAATGTTACATTGTTGCGCCATCAAGACACAATGCAAAAATGTGAGCCGGAGCACAGCAAAGCTGACTAGCGCAGGAGTAGGCTGGTCACGTAACACATTGATTGGCGCCATTTGCTCGAGGTATCACATGAAAAAGTTGCTTTCCACCGGCGCCCTGCTGCTTTGCTGCACCGCTGCCCATGCTGACCCCATCTCGTGGGGATTTTCCTTCAACGGCTTCTACGACAGCGTGTCGAACAGCTTCCTGCCTGATGAAGTGATTTCCGGATCGTTCAAAGGGAATGATCTGGACAACGACGGCCTGCTGGAGAAAGACGAGCTGCTGTCGCTCGTGGTCGGCGAGCTCGATTATGTCGCCTGCGCACCGACCAGCAATACCTATTATTTCTGCGGCGCGACCGGGTTTTCCTTTTCTCCCGACAGCGGACTACACTTCAGCGTCGGCAGCTATGGCATCGACCCCGAAGGCTGGGTCGGCGGCGGCCGCCTGATCACGACCGGCGACCAGCATTATGCCTATGAGTTCAATCCGGCCACGACGACCGAGCGGCATCTGTACTGGACCAGCGAGACGCAATTGACCATGATGTCGCAGGCGCCGGAGCCGCATACCTGGCTGATGCTGGTGGCCGGCCTGCTCGGGCTGGGTTGGCGTGCAAAGCGCTCGGAGCGCTTTTCGTAAGGGTGGGCGGTCCTCCGCCCACGCGTTCATATTCCAAATGAACCGCGTCGTCGCATATTCATCATGTCGTTGAACGCGTGGGCGCGGGAGCGCCCACCCTACATGATTATTTACCGACGACTTTCAGCCCCTTGACTTCGAAGGTCGAATCCCCGAACGTTTCCTTATCGAACTCGCCGGTCAGCTCGACCACGGTATTCTGGTCGATCGTCACGCCCGCCGGGAAATGCTCGGCGTCGATCTCGACGGTAATCTTGCCGCTCGCGTCGGCGAATTCGTAATCCTCGCCGCCCTTGTGGCTGACGATCTTGCCCTGTAGGCGAGCGACCTGGTCGTCCTTGCCCTTGTCCAGCAGATCTTTCGCCTTCATCAGCGGCACGCTCGACGGCCCGGTGTAGCCGGCCTGTGCGGCTGGGGCGGCCTTGCCGGTCGACGGGCCGGTATAGCCGCTGGTCTGCCCAACGGCGAAGGCCGAGGCGGCCAGCAGGGTGGTGACGGCGGAAATCTGGAGAATGCGTTTCATGGTGGCTCCTTGGTGTGATTGGCTAACGGGAGCATTACACCCAGCGGACATTAAACCGATCTTAAGATGGCCAATCCAGCGTCACCCCCAGCCCGCGCCCGTCCAGCCCCGGCCCGAAGGCCAGCCCCACACCATGCAGCTCGGCAATACGCCGTACGATCGACAGTCCCAGGCCGCTGCCGCCCTCCTCCTGGCCCAGCACCCGGAAGAAACGCTCCGTCAGCCGCCGCCGGCTGGCCTCGTCCACGCCAGGACCATCGTCGCGCACGGCGATCCGCGCGCAGCCCCCATGCAGACCCGCCACGACCTCGACCCGGCTGCCCGCCGGGCAGTAGCGCAGCGCATTGCCGATCAGGTTGCGCAGCACGATGCCCAGCATCTGCGGATCTGCCCGTACTGCATCGATCTCGGAGCGCAGCGCCAGGGTGATGCCACGCCGCCCGGCTTCCTGCGCATACCCGGCCTGCAACTCATCGAAGAGCGGCCGTAACGTCACCTCCTGCCCGGCCAGCTGCGCACGCGCCAGCGGATCGAGGCGCGCCAGCGTGAGCAGGCTGTCGACCAGCGCCGTCAGCCGTCCAATATCCGTCCGCAGCTTCTGGAACGATGCGGCCAGTTCCGGATGCTGGCGCTGCAGCAGCTGCACGTGCATGTGCAGGCCCGCCAGCGGCGTGCGCAGTTCGTGCGCGGCGTCGGCCGTGAAGCGGCGTTCGGCCTGCAGCGCCGCGTCCAGGCGCGCCAGCACGTCGTTCAAGGCACCCACGATCGGCAGCAGTTCGCGCGGCTGCCCCTGCGCATCCACCTGCGCCAGGTCGTCCGGGGTCTTGGCGCCGATCGCGGCGGCCGTGCGGCGCAGCGGCGCCAGCACCCGCCCCGTCAGCCACCAGACCACCAGCGCCAGCAGCAGCAGGAAGCCCAGCACCGGCAGCCACAGGGCTTCCGCCAGTTCTTCCAGGATGTCGAAGCGTTTGTCGAAGCGCTGCCCGACCTGCACCTCGAAGCGGCGCGCCTCGTCGCGCACCACGAACACGCGCCAGCGCTCGTCGTCCACCATCAGGTTCGTGAACCCGTGGTCGTCGTCGAAATCGCTCACGAAGGGCCGCGGCGGCGCATCCGCGGTGCGCTGCACCACCCGTCCGCCGGCGACGATCTGGTACTGCATGTCGACCCGCCGCACCTCGTCGCCATCCAGGGGACTCTGGCGCGCCAGCAGGCCGCGCGCATCGAGGCTGGTCGTGGCCGCCATCAGCATATAGGCCGACTCTTCGAGCGCATCGTCGAACACTTCGCCGGTTTCGCGCCAGGCGATGGTGGTCAGCGTCCCGAGGCTGGCCAGCCACAGCACGGCGCTGGCGGCCAGGATCGCGGCCAGCAGGCGCCGGCGCAGCGACCAGGGTTTGACGGTATCAGCCCGCGCCATCTTCCTTGAGCCTGTAACCGAGCCCGCGCACCGTCACGATGCTGTCGCTGCCGAACTTCTTGCGCAGGTTGTGGATGTAGACTTCGATCGCATTGCTCTCGACCTCCTCGCCCCAGCCGTACAGGCTTTCCTCGATCTGCGCACGGGTGACGATGGCGCTGCGCCGCTGCAGGAGCGCCAGCAGCACATGGTATTCGCGCGCGGTCAGGGCCACGGGCTCGCCGTGCAGGCTGGCCTGGCGCGTTTCCAGGTCAAGCGCGATGCCGGCGTGCGCCAGCACATTGCTGGCCTGGCTGGCGCCGCGCCGTACCGCGGCCCGGATGCGCGCCGACATCTCTTCCAGCTCGAACGGTTTCACGAGGTAGTCGTCGGCTCCCAGGTCCAGGCCCTGGACCCGGTCGGCCAATGCATTGAAGGCGGTGATCAGGAGGACCGGCACCGCATTGCCCCTAGCGCGAAGGGATGCGAGCAAGGCGTCGCCCGACAGGCCCGGCAGGCCACGGTCGAGCAGCACGCAGTCGTAGTGGTGGGTGGCGAGGGCTGTCTGCGCCAGGTCGCCGCGGCGCACCCAGTCGACCGCGTGCTGGTCCAGGCGCAGCCAGGCCTGGATGGTCTCACCCAGCGAGGTGTCGTCTTCGGCCAGCAGGATGCGCATCGGGGGTCTCGTCGCGTTTCAAGAGGCCCCAAGTGTACACATTCTCAACGAGGCGAGAACTTCTGCTCGTATTGCAGGCGCCAGCTCCGATAGCTCGCGCCGACGGTTTCGCTCTCGCGCAATCCACGTGCGTCGGCGTAGCGCGAGGCGCCGATGCGGTCCGGCGCCAGCAGGTTCAGGGCCGTGAAGCGCAGGCTGCGCAAGGAGCTGAACTTGTAGAGCGCATACAGTTCGAGGTCGCGCATCGCCGCGCCATAGCGCGACTGGAATACCGAGCTGCGGGTCCAGCCGCCGGATGCGAAACTGAAGCTGGCGCCGCCCGCAATGGTGCGGCCGCTGTAGTCGGCGCCCAGGTTGGCGCTCCAGCGCGGCTGGCGGTCGAGCCGGTTGCCGGGGCCGGGCACGGCGTCCACGCTCGACCAGTTGCGGCTGGCGTTGGCGCGCATTTCCAACGGCCAGTCGACTCCCAGGGTTTTCAACGGCAGCTTGGCTTCCACCGACAGGCTGCGCACCTGCGCATCGCCCTGGTTGATCGGCGCCGAGATCCAGCGCGCGCCGTCGTAGGTGACGGTGCTGCGGATGAAGTCGCGGATCGCGCGGCTGCTGGCGCCCACCGAGACCAGGCCGCCGGTGGCGAAGTAATGCTCCCATGCCGCATCGACGCCGGTGGCGAGTTCCGGCCTCAAGGCCGGGTTGCCGACGAAGTCGGGCGAGACCTCGGTGTTGAAGGTCTGGTGGAACAGGGTCGGCACCAGGTTCGACGGCGGCGGTGCGCGGTAGGTGCGGGTGAGCGCAAGGCGCAGCTGGTCGCCCTTGGCGCCGGGGATCTTCCATACCGTCTGCGCCAATGGACTGAACACGTGGTAGCGCGAGCGGGCCGGCGCGAAACCGTCGCCCGTGGTGTGCATCCGCACGCCTTCCCAGCGCGCCCCCAGGTAGATCGACCAGCCGGGTCGCACGTCCCACTCGTCCTGCGCATATACGGCGAGGCGGTCGAGCGTGGCGGCGAAGCCGTTGTCGAATTCGACGGCCGCGGCGCCGGCCAGGGCACAGTCGCCCCGCACGTCGCGCTGTCGATAGCGCCCGCAGCCGGCGTCCCAGCCGAAGGCGAAGGCGTGGTCTTCGATCAGGGGTACCAGGTATTTGCCGGTGCTGGTGACGCCCCGCTCGCGGATGCTGCTGTCGTCGCGGCTGTCGAGCACCAGTTGCCCTGCGCGGAAACCCTCTCGTGCGATGAAGCGCTCGCTGCGCGCCGCATTGACGCCCAGCTTGGCGTCGAGCCTTGCGCCTCCCTGCAGCCGCCGGGCCAGCGCCAGCTCGGTGCGCAGGCTGCGGTTGTCGATGGCGAAGTGGGCCGGCATCTCCGGGTAGGGATAGGCGGGGCCGGCGAAGGTCTCGGTGCGGTTCGCTTCCGTGCCGCGCGAGCGGCCGTCATTGAAGAAGCTCTGCCAGCTGAGGCTATCGCCCTCGGAGAAGGCCCAGGACAGGCGTGCGTTGGCATTCACGGCGGTGAACCTGCGCTCGTACGCCGAACTGGTTTCGCGCAGTTCGCGCAGCGCGCCGTCCGGCCCCAGCGCGCGCTCGCGGTCGCGCGCCCAGGTGGTCGGATCGGACCGGGTCAGCGTGGCGCCGACGGTGTGGCTGGCCTTGCCGTTCTTGCCCGAATGGCCCAGCGTGAGGGCCGGCGTGCGCGCACCGCCGCCGGCGCCGTAGGCCAGCTTGAGCTCCCCGGCGTTCTTCCCCACGCAGGGTATCGGCGTCGGCCTTGAACTCGACGGTGGCGGGCGCCGGCGCGGCCGGCGTCTGCTGCCAGGCCTGGGCCGGGCCGGACGCGGCGCCGGCGAGGGTGGCGATGGCGATCGTGAAGCGGTGCTGCATCTCGTCTTCTCCTCGGGACCGGAAATAGACAAAGATGTCTATATCCAGTCGCCATACTGCATCTCCCGCCTGTAGCCGTCAAGGGTAACTAGACTATAATGTCTATTATCACCCATGCCGCATGAAAGTCCGGCTGATGCGCGGCGCAAGCGCGCCGCCAGGACGGCGATTCTCGCGGCATGGCGGTGCGCGGATGTGCTAGGGTTCACCTGGCTGAAAGCCCCGGGCGCCGCGCTCGCGGCCGATCCCGACGCCATCGATCCGGAACTGTCAACACTCGCGCATGAAAACTGTCATCCATCCCGCCCGCGCGGTCGCCCTCGCCTTCCTGTTCGCGATCGTGGCCGGCACGCTGCTGCTGATGCTGCCGGCGGCGCGCAGCGAAGGCGTGGGCGCGCCCTGGAACGTCGCGCTGTTCACCGCGGTATCGGCGGTGTGCGTGACCGGGATGGCGATCGTCGACACGGGCGCCTACTGGTCGCCGTTCGGCCAGGTCGCGCTGCTGGTGCTGTTCCAGCTCGGCGGCATCGGCCTGATGACGGCGGCCACCCTGCTCGGCCTGATGGTGAACCGCTCGCCGCGGCTGCGCAGCCGCATGTTTACCCATGCCGAAAGCCGCAGCCTCGGCCTGGGCGACGTCGCCAACGTCGCGCGCGTCGTGATCGCCGTCACCGCCGCCTGCCAGCTGACGCTGGCCGTGGCGCTGACGCTGCGGCTGCACTTCGGCCACGGCCAGCCGTGGGCGGACGCCGCCTGGAGCGGCCTGTTCCACGGCGTGTCCGCCTTCACCAATGCGGGCTTCTCGATCCATGCGGACGGGCTGGTGCGTTATGCCGGCGACGCCTGGATCCTGCTGCCCATGATGCTGGCCATCGTCATCGGCGGCATCGGCTTTCCGGTGCTGCACGACCTGCGCCACCGCTTGCGCGATCCGCGCCACTGGTCGCTGCACACCAAGCTGACCCTGAGCGGCAGCGCGATCCTGCTGGCCGGCGGCTTCCTCGCCGTGCTGCTGTTCGAGTGGGACAATGCGCTCACCCTGGGCCCGTTCTCGCTGGCGGACAAGCTCCTGAACAGCATGTTCATGTCGGTGGCCGCGCGCACCGCCGGCTTCAACACCGTCGACATCGGGGCGCTGACCCACGAGACCTGGGCGGTGCACTACTTCCTGATGTTCGTCGGCGGCGGCAGCGCCGGCACCGCGGGTGGGGTCAAGGTCGGCACCATCGCGGTGCTGGCGCTGCTGGTCATCGCCGAAGCGAAAGGCCACGCCGACACCGAGGCCTTCGGGCGCCGGGTCGGCGCGCCGGCGCAGCGCCAGGCCGTCACGGTGCTGGTGCTGGGCAGCCTGGTGGTCGCGGTGGCCACCGTGATCATGCTGCGCCTGACCCACCTGCCGACCAATGAGATCATCTTCGAGGTCATCGCCGCCTTCGGCAGCGCCGGCCTGTCGACCGGCATCACGCCCGACCTGCCGGTGGCCGGCCAGCTGCTGCTGGCCCTCCTGATGTTCATGGGCAGGGTCGGCACCATCACCCTCGCCACCTCGCTCGTGCTGGGCGAGCGGCGCATGCCTTACCGTTATCCGGAGGAACATCCAATTGTTGGGTAGGATCTTTACAGAGCAGTTCGCGTTTTCCGCGAGCGACAGCGTGGTCGTGATCGGCCTGGGACGTTTCGGCGGTTCGGTGGCCCAGTCCCTGATCCGCCTCGGCCACGACGTCATGGGCATCGACCAGCAGGAAGACCTGGTGCAGTTCTGGGGCGACCGCCTGACCCACGCGGTGCAGGCCGACTCCACCAACGAGAACGTCATGCTGCAGCTGGGCGTGGCCGATTTCTCGCACGCCATCGTGGCGATCGGCTCCGACCTGTCGGCCAGCCTGATGACCCTGATGGTGCTGACCGAGCTCGGAATCAAGGACATCTGGGTCAAGGCCAAGACCCCGGAACACGGCCAGATCGCCCAGCGCATCGGCGCCCACCACGTGGTGTATCCGGAAGCCGACATGGGCGCGCGCGTGGCCCACCTGATCACCGGGCGCATGATGGACTTCATCGAGTTCGAGGACGGCTTCGCGATCGCCAAGATCAACGCGCCGGCCGAGACCCATCACAAGACCCTGGCGGAAGCGCACGTGCGCTCGCGCCACGGGGTGACGGTGGTCGGGGTCAAGCGCGCCAACGAGGACTTCCAGCACGCCCTGCCCGAGACCCGCATCCTGCCGGCCGACCTCCTGATCGTGTCCGGCCCGACCAGGAAGATCGAAGCCTTCGCCGGCGGCGGGCGCAAGCGCAAGTAGCGGTCCGGCGTGTCAGCGCCGGCGCGGCGCCGGGATCAGGACCAGCTGGGCGCTGGCCGACTTGGTGCGCGTCGTGAGCCAGGTGCGCGCGCGCTGCGCATCGGCCGGCGCCAGCGCGCGCTTGCAGGTGGCGGTCAGGAGCGGCGCCTCGGCCGCCGTCTTGCCCTCTTCCGCGGCCACCAGGGCCACGCCCATCAGCACCTCGGCGCAGGCCGGATACTGGGCCACGAATTCGTTGCGGATGTCGAAGGCGGTCTCGCGCCAGGCGTCGCGGCGGGCGTCGCGCTTGGCCAGCTCCTCGCGCAGCTGGGCGATGGTGGCGTCGCGGTCGCGCAGGCCCTGCTGGGTGTCGCGGTAGATGTCGGCCAGGATGTCGGCCTTGAGCACGCCGACGTCGACCCGGCTGTCCTCGGCCTGGTGCACCACCAGGCGCGCGCCGGCCAGGCCGGCCCCGGACAGGCGCTTCTCGATCGCCCCGATCGCCGCCTGCGGCATGCGCGGCCCGATCAGGGTCAGTTCGACCTGGCGCAGCAGGGGGTCGAGCTGGACGTCGACCACGTGGATGTTCGCGTCGCCGAACTCGGCGCGCACGAACTGGCGCGCCCGGTGGCCGAACACCTCGTTGTCCACCAGCTGGATCGCCAGGTAGATGCTGGGCAGCGCGGTCAGCAGCACCACCGTCCACAGGGTGCGCTTGACGCGCCGCTCGACCACGCTGTCGACGAACTTGCGGTGCGGCAGGCGCAGGAATTCGATGACGATCACGGTCGACACCGCGATGAAGACGCAGTTGATCGAGAACAGGTAGAAGGCGCCGCCGAACACCGCCCACTGGCCGTTGGCCAGGCCGTAGCCGGCCGTGCACAGCGGCGGCATCAGGGCGGTGGCGATCGCCACGCCGGGGATCACGTTCGATTTCTCGCGCCGGGTCATGCCGATGACGCCGGCCAGGCCGCCGGTCAGCGCGATCAGCACGTCCCACAGGGTCGGCGTGGTGCGCGCCAGCAGTTCGGACTGGGCTTCGTCGAGCGGCGTGACCAGGAAGTACAGGGTCGAGGTCGCGAGACTGATGGCGGCCGCGATGCCGAGGTTCAGCAGCGAGCGCCGGATCAGGGGAAAGTCGTAGATGCCGATGCCGTAGCCGATGCCGGTGATCGGCCCCATCAGCGGCGAAATCAGCATGGCGCCGATGATCACGGCCGGCGAGTTGATGTTCAGGCCGATCGAGGCCACCAGGATCGCGAACATCAGGATCCAGGGCGTGGCCCCGCGCAGCTCGACGCCGGAGCGAAGGCTGGCGTCGATGACGTCGTCGTCGGCCTTGTCGTGCAGCAGGCTGAAACGCTGTGCAATGGTCATGGGCGCCTCGGTCTGGGGCGCGAAGGTCTTGTCGGATTCACTCATGTCGTACTCGCGGGAAGCGAAGGGGCGGGACGGCCGGGGCCGCGGGCAGCCGGCATGATACCAGCGCTGAACGGCAGAAAAATCCCTTCACTCATCAAATTTCCAAAAATGCATGTGAATTTGTATGAATATGTTATTTCCGCTACACTGTTTTCTTGACGTAGCGTGGCGTTGCCGCGACATTTCCGGCACCTTTCCCCGCCCCCCTTCCCTGGCAGCCGCCGCCTTCACGCACTCACCTTCACTTCGCGCCACGCCCCGCCGGCTGGCGCGCGGCATGCCCACTGCCGGCTGTGGCAGCCTGGGCCGAACGCCCCGACAGAAAGGAAACCGATGAATTACACGCTCTGGAATAACGATCTGCTCGCCTGGTCGATTGCCGCCGGCATCGCGCTCGCCGCCTTCCTGCTGCTGTATGCGGCCAGGAAGCTGCTGGTGACGCGCATCGCGGCCTTCGCCGCGCACACCACGACCTGGCTGGACGACCTCGCCGCCAAGGTGCTGGCGGCCACCCATCCGCTGTTCATGCTGGCGCTGGGCCTGTATGCCGGTTCGCACTGGCTGACGATGCCGGCGAAGAACGAGGCCATGCTGTCCAACCTGGCGATCGCCGCCCTGCTGCTGCAGATGGCGCGCTGGGGCGACGTCGCGGTGCACGGCTGGCTGCACTACTACCGCGTCCGCCGCGGCGGCCAGGACGCGGCCAGCACCACCTCCACCGCGGCGCTGGGCTTCGTGGCGCGGGTGCTGCTGTGGGCCATCATCGCCCTGATGATCCTGGATAACTTCGGCGTCAACATCACCACCCTGGTGGCCAGCCTCGGGATCGGCGGTATCGCCGTCGCCCTCGCCATGCAGAACATCCTGGGCGACCTGTTTTCCTCGCTGTCGATCGTGCTCGACAAGCCCTTCGTGGTGGGCGACTTCATCACCGTCGACGATTTCTCCGGCACCGTCGAATACGTCGGCCTGAAGACCACCCGCATCCGCGGCCTCGGCGGCGAGCAGATCGTGTTCTCCAACAGCGACCTGCTGCAGAGCCGCATCCGCAACTACAAGCGCATGCAGACCCGCCGCATCGTGTTCGGCATCGGCGTGGTCTACGAGATCAGCAAGCAGCAGCTGCTGGCGATCCCGGGCATCCTGCGCGAAGCGGTGGAGGCGCAGCCGCAGGCGAAGTTCGACCGCGCCCACTTCAAGTCCTACGGCGCGTCTTCGCTCGACTTCGAGGTGGTGTACATCGTGCAGACGCCGGACTTCGGCGTCTACATGGACATCCAGCAGGCCATCAACATCGCCCTGTTCGAGCGCTTCGAGCAGGAAGGCATCGGCTTCGCCTATCCGACCCAGACCGTGCGCCTGGCGGACTCGGAATTGCGGATCGCACGCGCCCCGCGCGAGGAAGCGGCAACCGGCTGAGGAGCCGGCGCCGGCCGTCCAGCAGGCATGCGTGATAATGTCGCAACATTGCGTCCAGCTCGTCAGGCGTCTATCCTGAACTTACATCTTGAAAAATAATTGGAACTTTTGAGGCCGGCTAAAGGAATACACTATGGCCATACAAAGAGAGTGCCCATGAGTAAAGAATCCATCGCCCTCAACCGCTTCGGGCTCGGCGCAAGGCCGGACGACACGCCGCCGGGCGACCCGCAGCGCTGGCTGCTGTCCCAGCTGGAGGCCTACGACGCCCTGCCCCCGCCGTGGCAGAAACTGCCGCGCACCGACGTCCTGCAGCACGAATGGGCGGTGCAGCAGCGCACCCTGCGCGCCGCGCCCGAGGCGGAGCGCCAGGCCATGCGCGACGCCTTCGGACGCCAGGCCCGCGAGACCTACCAGGCCGCGGTCGGCGCGCGCGCCGCCAGCGCCCTGCAAAGCGGCACGCCCTTCATGGAGCGGATGGCGCACTTCTGGGCCAACCACTTCGCGATCTCGGCCGAGAAGCAGCAGGTGCTGCTGATGGCCGGCGCGTTCGAGACCGACGCGATCCGGCCGCACGTGACCGGCCGCTTCGAGGACATGCTCCTGGCCGTGGTGCGCCATCCGGCCATGCTTTACTACCTCGACCAGACCAATTCCGTCGGCCCCGCCAGCCAGGTCGGACAGCGCTCCGCCAAGCGCCGCGCCAAGCCGCAGGGCCTGAACGAAAACCTGGCGCGCGAGATCCTCGAGCTGCACACGCTGGGCGTGCGCAGCGGCTACACGCAGGAAGACGTCACCGAATTCGCGCGCGCCCTCACCGGCTGGACCGTGGCCGGCGAAGGCGCGGCGGACGGCATGGAGCCGGGCAACCCGTTCCGCTTCCGTCCCGGCACCCACGAGCCGGGCAAGCGCGTGGTCCTGGGCCGCAGCTATGCCGAGGGCGGCGAGGAGCAGGCGCGCGCGATCCTGCGCGACGTCGCCGCGGCGCCGGCCACCGCCCAGCACATCGCCATGAAACTGGCGCGCCACTTCGTCGCCGACGATCCGCCGCCGGCGCTGGTCGCGCGCCTGGCCGACAGTTTTCAAAAGAGCGGCGGCGAGCTGCCCTCCGTCTACCGCACCCTGGTGCTGTCGCCCGAAGCCTGGCTTGATGGCGGCGGCAAGTTCAAGTCGCCGTGGGACTGGTCGATCTCCAGCATGCGCGCCTTCGGGCGGCGCGAGATGCCGGGCAACCAGGCCAACAACCTGATGAACCAGCTCGGCCAGCCGGTGTGGAAGCCGGGCTCGCCCGCCGGCTACGGCGATACCGCCGGCGCCTGGGCCGCGCCCGATGCGCTGGTGCGGCGCGTCGAAACCGCGCAGCGCCTGGCCGCCCAGGCGGGCGGCAACCGCGACGCGCGCCAGCTGGCGCCGCAAGTCCTGCCCGGCGCGCTGGGCGACATGACGAAACGCGCGATCGCCAATGCCGAAAGCCCCGCCACCGCGCTGGCGCTGCTGCTGGCCTGCCCCGAATTCCTGAGGAGGTAAGACGATGACGAACCGACGCCACTTCCTGCTGGGCGCCGCCGCCCTGCTGGCCGCCCCGCGCATCACCTTTGCCCAGGCGCCGACCAGCCGCCGCTTCGTCTTCATCCTCCAGCGCGGCGCGGCAGATGGCCTGAACACGGTGATCCCCTACGCCGACCCGGCCTACGCCTCCCTGCGCGGCGAGCTCGCGATCGGGCTCGATGCGGCGGCCAAGCTCGATGGCACCTTCGCCCTGCATTCCTCGCTGGCGGAGATGAAGACCCTGTACGACGCCGGCCAGGCCACCTTCTTCCACGCGGTCGCCTCGCCCTACCGCGAACGCTCGCACTTTGACGGCCAGAACGTGCTGGAGACCGGCGGCACGGCGCCGTATGCGCTGAAAGATGGCTGGATGAACCGCCTGCTGGCTTCCTTGTCGCGCAAGGGCCGCGAAGGCATCGCCTTCTCGCCCACGGTGCCGATGGCGATGCGCGGCAAGCTCGAAGTGAGCTCCTACGCGCCGTCGAACCTGCCGCACGCGAACGAGGACCTGATGCTGCGCATCGAGCAGCTCTACGGCCAGGACGCGCAGCTGCACGCGCTGTGGTCCGCGGCCCAGGACGCCCGCTCCATGGCCGGCGAGGCCGCCGCCCAGGCGCGCCAGAATCCGCAGGAAACCGGCCGCATGGCCGCCAGCTTCCTGGCCCGCGCCGACGGCCCGCGCATCGCAATGATCGAGACCAATGGCTGGGACACGCACAGCGGCCAGAACGGGCGCCTGGCGGGTCAGTTGCGCAACCTCGACAATCTGGTCGCGGGCTTGCGCCAGGGCCTGGGGCCGGTCTGGGACCAGACCGTGATCCTGGTCGCCACCGAATTCGGTCGCACCGCCGCCGCCAACGGCACCGGCGGCACCGACCACGGCACCGGCGCGGCGGCCATGCTGCTCGGTGGCGCGGTCAAGGGCGGACGGGTGGTGGCGGACTGGCCGGGCCTCGCCCCTGCCGACCTGTACGAAGGCCGCGACCTGCGTCCGACGCTGGGGCTGGACACGCTGATCGCCCAGGTGTGCGCGGAAGCGTTCAAGGCCGATCCGGGCAAGATGGCGCGCGTCCTGTTCCCGAGCACGAAGCCGGGCAAGCCGCTCGATCCGCTGCTGCGGGCCTGAACCGGCGGTGGACGATCCGTCTCTCGAACCCGTGTATTTCTATACGCGGTCGATGCCATGGTTCGAGCTATCGAACTTCTGCCCGCCGGGGGTGGAAGACGGCGGCGTGTACTGGCCGACCGTGGAGCACTACTTCCAGGCCCAGAAATTTTCCGACGGCGCGCACCGCGAGCGCATCCGCCGCGCCGCAACGCCCAAGGATGCGCGTGAACTGGGCCGCAGCCGCCTCCATCCGATCCGGGACGACTGGGACGAAGTGCGCGAAAGCGTGATGCTCCACGCCCTGCGCATCAAGTTCGCCAAGGGCCCTGCGCGCGAACTGCTGCTGTCGACCGGCGACCGGCTTCTGGTCGAAGCTTCGCCGGTCGACTACTTCTGGGGCGCTGGCCAGGACGGCAGCGGGCTGAATCGGCTGGGGATCCTGCTTCAGCAAGTGCGCGCCGAAATGCAGTCGTAGGGTGGGCGGTCCCCGCCCACGCATTCAACTCACGGATGCCCTGTGGCGACGCGTTATATCCTTGGACGCGTGGGCGTAGGATTGCCCACCCTACGGTCAGCCGCGGATCTTGGCGACGAGTTTGGTCGTCGAGCGGTCATGCTCGAAATCGATCGCCACCGCGCGGCCGCCGTAGGCCAGCACCGCCTGGCCTTCAGGAATGGCGGTCATGTCGTAGTCGCCACCCTTGGCATAGATTTCCGGCTTCGCCTCCAGCACCACTTCCAGCGCGGTGGGCTCGTCGAACTCCACCACCAGGCTGACCGATTCCAGCGCCGCCAGCACCGCCATGCGGTCGGCCAGGGTGTTGTGCGGGCGGTCGTCGCCCTTGCCCAGGCGCTTGACCGAGGCGTCGGTGTTCGCGGCCACGACCAGCGAGCCGCCCAGCTCGCGCGCCTGGGCGAGATAGGTCACGTGCCCGCGGTGCAGGATGTCGAACACGCCGTTGGTCAGCACCACCGGTTTCGGCAATGCGGCGATACGCTGCGCCAGTTCGGCGCGCGTGCAGATCTTGGTTTCGAATGCTGGCATAAATAGAAGTTCAGGTTGGTGCTGCGTCGTCTTTCGGTTCTTCCTCGATCGCCATGGACAGCGCGGTCGAGGCGCCGCCGCCCTCGCCCGGCCCCTTGCGCTCGCCCGACAGCTTGATCTGCAGGCGCAGGCCGTTGGCCGAGTCGGCATTGCGGATGGCTTCGTCGTAGCCGATGTAGCCCTTGTTATACAGCTCGTACAAGGCCTGGTCGAAGGTGCACATGCCCAGCTCCCGCGACTTGTGCATGATCTCCTTGATGTTCTGGAAGTTCCCCTTCAGGATCATCTCGCTGATGGTCGGCGTGTTCAAGAGGATTTCGATGGCCGCCTTGCGGCCTTTCCCATCCTCGGTGCGGATCAGGCGCTGCGACACCACCGCGCGCAGGTTCGACGACAGGTCCATCAGCAGCTGGTTGCGGCGCTCTTCGGGGAAGAAGTTGATGATGCGATCCAGCGTCTGATTGGCATTGTTCGCATGCAGCGTGCCAAGGCACAGGTGGCCGGTCTCGGCGAAGGCGATCGCGTGCTCCATGGTCTCGGTGTCGCGGATCTCGCCGATCAGGATCACGTCCGGCGCCTGGCGCAGCGTGTTCTTGAGGGCGTTGTGCCACGAGTGGGTATCGACGCCGACCTCGCGGTGCGTCACCAGGCAGTTCTTGTTCTTGTGGACGTACTCGACCGGGTCTTCCACCGTGATGATGTGGCCGGCCGAGTTGCTGTTGCGATAGTCGATCATGGCCGCCAGCGTGGTGGACTTGCCGGAACCGGTGCCGCCGACCACCAGCACCAGGCCGCGCTTGGTCATCACGACGTCCTTCAGCACCTCGGGCAAGTCGAGCTTTTCGAAGTTCGGGATCTCGGACGCGATGGTGCGCACCACCATGCCGACGCTCTGCTGCTGCACGAAGACATTCACGCGGAAGCGGCACACGCCGGGCAGCGAGATCGCGAAATTGCATTCCATCTCGGTCTCGAATTCGAGCCGCTGGCGCTCGTTCATCAAGGAAAGCGCGAGCGCGCGGGTGACGTCGCCGGACAGGCGCTGCTGGCTCAGCGGCTTCATCGCGCCCTGGTACTTCATGCTGGGCGGGAAGTCGCTCGAGATGAAGAGGTCGGAGCCGCCCTGGTGGTGCATCACCGTCAGCAGCTTGTGGATATAGGCCTGGGCTTCCGCCGGGCCGAAGGTCGACGACATGGTTTACCTCGCGAGAACACAGGCTAACTTCCTGCCCGGCAATTATATAGACGTCGATGAAGTGCGACGCGGTCGATTTCGATAGAATATGGAATCATGGCTGACTAAAAGCCAACATTGTGTCAGGATTGCGTCAATACATCGGCGCTGAACCAGGCAAAATAACTATGACACTGACCGAGCTGAAATACATCGTCGCCGTCGCGCGCGCCAAACACTTCGGCCACGCCGCCGAAGCCTGCTTCGTAGCCCAACCCACCCTGTCCGTCGCGATCAAGAAGCTCGAGGACGAGCTCGGCGTGACCCTGTTCGAGCGCGGCGGCTCCGAAGTCTCGGTGACGCCGCTGGGCGCCCAGATCGTGGCCCAGGCCGAGCGCGTGCTGGAGCAGACCGCCGCCATCAAGGAGCTGGCCAAGCAGAACAAGGACCCGCTGGCCGGGCCGCTGCGCCTGGGCGTGATCTACACCATCGGGCCCTACCTGCTGCCGCCCCTGGTGAAGAACCTGATCGACAACGTGCCGCAGATGCCGCTGGTGCTGCAGGAGAACTACACCCATAAGCTGCTGGAGCTGCTGCGCCAGGGCGAACTCGACGCCGCCATCGTGGCCCTGCCCCTGCCGGACCACGGCATGTCGATGCAGACCCTGTACGACGAGCCGTTCGTGGTCGCGATGCCGCGCTCGCACCCCTGGGCCAGGCGCAAGGAAATCCCGGCCGACGACCTGAAACTCGAAACCATGCTGCTGCTGGGCGCCGGCCACTGCTTCCGCGACCAGGTGCTCGAAGTGTGCCCGGAGATGGCGCGTTATTCGTCGCCCGGCAACGGCATGCAGCGCACCTTCGAAGGCTCGTCGCTGGAGACCATCCGCCACATGGTCGCGAGCGGCATCGGCCTGACCGTGCTGCCGCGCGCCTCGGTGGCGGACATGAAGGACCCGAACGGCTTGCTGACCTACGTGCCCTTCTCCGATCCGGCGCCGTCGCGGCGCGTGGTGATCCTGTGGCGCAAGAGCTTCACCCGGCGCGCGGCGATCGACGCGGTGGCGCAGGCGGTGAGCGATTGCAAGCTGCCGGGGATCGAGATGGTGACGCTGGAGGCCGCCGCGTGAATGCGCGGCATGCGAACGTCAACGGCGTGACTTCACGAGCTGGCGATCGAGCGCATTCGCGAAATTCCGGCTGTCGGCCTGGCTGAACGCCGCCGGCCCGCCGGTCTCCACGCCGCCGCTGCGCAGCTCTTCCATGAAGGCGCGCATGCTCAGCTGCTGGGCGATCGTATCCTTGGTATACCACTCGCCGCGCGGATTGAGCGGCAGGCCGCCCTTGTCCAGCACCTGCGCGGCCAGCGGAATATCGCCCGTCACCACGATGTCGCCCGCGTGCACGCGCGCCACGATCTCGGCATCGGCCACGTCCGGACCGGACGGCACCTGCAATGCGCGGATGAAGCGCGAGCCGGGCACGCGCATCAACTGGTTCGCCACCAGCGTGACCTCGATCTGCAGGCGCTCGGCCACGCGGAACAGGATGTCCTTGATTACGCCGGGACAGGCGTCGGCATCGACCCAGATGTGCATGTGTGTGGAAGGCTTGTCGGTAGAACGCCGATTGTACCGGCAAGCCTTCCGCCACCTCAGTCCTTCTTGCGGCGGCGCGCGGCCATCAGGCCGGCCATGCACAGCATCGGCAGCACCAGCGCGGCCGACGAGGGCTCCGGCACGGTGGCGCTGATGGTGAAGGTGTCGCCGGCGCGCAGGCCGCTGGTGTCGAGCAGCCAGTCGGCGGCGCCCGCGTCGCCGAACACGTCGCCGAACTGGAACTCGGCATATTCGGGGCTGGCGAAGCTGATGCCGACGGCGCCGGCGCCGCTGTCGATCGAGCCGACGCTGCCGAACGAGGGAGTCACGGTGCCGGCGGGCGCGGCGAAGCGGATGCCCTGCAGGCTGAAGGTAAACCGGCTCAGCGCGGCGCCGGCATAGTTGCGCACCAGGGCGTCGAAGCTGAGGGGCCCGAGCAGGTCGTCCTCTTCCAGCGTGAAGGTGATGCGGGTGGCGCTGAAGTTCGCCAGGTCGAGGTCGAACGCGACCGCGCCGGCGCTGCTCCAGTTGGTGACGGCATTCGAGCCGGTGCTGCCGCTCAGCAGGGCGGCATTGGCGGCGCAGGACAGCGTCAGGGCGCCAGCGAAGGCAAACAGTTTAGTCAGTTTCATGGTGTTCTCCGATGATGATCAAAGCGGGCCCTTGGCCCACGGACCGGTGATGGCGAAGGTGATGCCCGGGGTCTGGATGTTGACGAACAGGTAGCGGCCGGTCGGGTCGAAGCAGGCGCCGGCGAATTCGTTGCCGCGGCCATCGCCGGCGAGCGCGGTCGATTTGCCGGCGGCGGACAATTGGCCGCTCGTCAGGTTGACGTTGTTCTTGGCGAAGATGTAGGCGTCGCCCAGGCTCGTGATGCCCATCAGGCGCTGGCCGAAGCCGAAATGGTCGGTGGCGGCGCTGGACGCGTCTTCGCAGATCAGGATCGCGTTGCGCGGGCTGACCGTCAGGTTGTCGCCCATATTCCCGACCAGGACGCTCGGGCTCGAGTAAATGCACTTCAATACCTGGCTCACCAGGTCGAGCTCCCAGATGCTGCCGCGCTGCACCGCGCCGCCCGAGGTGTCCATCACGTACATCTTGCCCTCGGCGTACCAGATGCCTTCGCCGCGGTTCATGCGCGCCGCGCCCTGCTCCCAGCCCTGCACGAAGGGGCCGGCGGCGCCGGTGATGCGGATGCCGCCGGGCCCCGTGGCGTCGCCGCGGTTGGCGTCCGGCCGCGCGATGGTCACCCATTCGAGTTCGAACTTCATGTCGACCGGGACGTTGGCCAGGTTGACGTTGTTGACGCCCTTGACCTTGGCCATCTGCAGCACGCCGCCGCGCGCCAGGCTGCCCGGCGCGCCGCTGCGGATGTCCGGCACGTAGCGGTAGAAGCCCGACTTGCCCGAGGAATCCTCGGTCTGGTAGACGATGCCGGTGACCGGGTCGACCGCCGCGGCCTCGTGCGCGAAGCGGCCCATGCCGACGATCGGCTGGCCGGTGGTGAGGCGCGGGTCCGGGTGCACCTCGAACACATAGCCGTGCTTCTTGCCGCCGGCGCTGACGCTGTCCGAGCCGACTTCCTCGCAGCTGAGCCAGGTGCCCCAGGGCGTGATGCCGCCGGCGCAGTTGGTCTGGGTGCCGCCCAGGCTCGGGGTCATGCCGACCCAGTTCCCGTCGCGGAACAGCAGGTTGGTGGTGCCGCCGCCGAAGCGGTTCGAGGAGCCGGTACTGGTCGCGCCGCCATCATAGACGCCGCTCGCGTTCAGCACGTTGGCGGGCGCGACGCCGCCGATCTCGTGGTTACGCACCAGCACCAGCTCGGTGCTGCGGCCGACCTTGCGCGACAGGACCACGCCCATGCCGTCGTGGCCGCCCGGACAGGCGTGGCCGTCCGTCATGAGGTCGCCGCGCCAGCCGAAGCTCTTGTAGGTAAAGCCGGCCGGCAGCTGCAGCAGCGGCAGGCCGGTCGTGATGTCGTTGGCCGGGGCGATCGGGCCGTAGGGGCTGTCGACCAGCGTGGTGGCGCCGTTGGCGGCGCCGGCCTGCTGCGCCTGCAGCGCGGCGAAAGCGCCCACGAAGGGCAGCGCGGTCGAGCCGGCGAGGCCCTTGAGCAGATTGCGTCGGCCAGGCGACATGTCCTTGTCAGTCATCGTGCATCTCCAGTATGGGGTGGGGCCGGTCATCCCGGCGGTCTGTGCGGCCGATGCATTAAAACAAACGAAGATGTCCATTCCGTGACAACAAAATGGCAACTTTTTCCTGAGACATGCAGATGTCCATGTAACGACATCACGACAGACCGGGGCAATTCCATGACCGATGCGTGAACAAGTCCCGACAAGCGCGGCCCGCGACGTCCTTACACTTCACTGCCCATATCTCTTTTCCCGAGCCCGTCATGCCGATCCGCCTTGCCCTTCCCCGTCCCCGAACCCTGGCTGCCTGCGCCGCCGCATTGCTGCTGGCAGCCTGCGGCGGCGGCGGCGGAGAAGACGGCGGTTCCGCGCCCCCGAACCCGCCGGCGCCGCGCGCGCCGATCGAGGCGCGCTTCAGCGGCGCCACCGTGCTGAAGCTGCGCGCCAACGCCGGCGCCGTGCTGGCGCTGACGGAAAAGCCGCATGCCTTCATGGACGTGACGGTCATGGAACGCACGCTGAGCGCGCTCGACGGCGCCGGCAAGGTCCTGTACACCTGGACGCCGCCGTCCGGCTGGACGCTGGCCGACTTCGCCCTGCATCCCTCGAGCCAGGCCAGCGTGGTGTTGTCCGACGGCGCCCGCCTGCGCCTGGCGCGCATCGACGCCGCCGGCAAGACCCTGACGACCTGGGAGCTGGCCGACCCGCAGGTCGCGCTCGACCGCTACTACGGCGGCCCGAACTCGGTGCGCGACCGGACCGCCCTGGCGCCCTGGAAGACGCGCGACGGCGCGCGCCTGGCGCCCTCCGGCGAAGCGCTCGGCCTCGTCATCCGCGCCGGCGGCAACAATGTGGTCGCCTACGGGATCGACTACGCGTCCGGCGCCTTCCGGCAGCGCTGGCGCACCCTGGTCGAACCGGGCGCCCACCTCGAGGCGCTGCGGCCGACCACCGGCAGCTTCGATCCCTTCGAAGGCGTCGAAAATCACTGGAAGGTCTTCATGGACGTGGATGCGGCGGGCCGCATGGCCGTCGGCGTACTGGCCTCGCCGCGCGGCGATACCGTCGAGGCGCATGCGGCGTGGTTCGGCGACGGCATTCCCGCCACCTTGCAGCACGGCGTCCTGCTCACCACCATCGATCCAGGCGGGCAGCGCCTGCGCACCGTGCCGCTCGACCTGGGCGCCAAAGGAGAGCTGCATGCGGTGAAATGGGCGGGCGACGCGGTGCTGCTGGGTGGACGCGTGCGCCTCAACCGTCCCGACGATCCCGAGGGCTGGGATGGCTGGTTCGCGCGCCTGGACAACGGCGGCCAGCGTCTCGCACACTACCGCACGATCCATGTGGATCGTGGCGACGCCATTCTCGACTTGCTGCCCCTGTCCGACGGCGGCGTGCTGCTGGCCGGCGCCACCGGCTACACCCAGAACAGGACCGGCGAAAGCGTGTCGGAAACCAGTGCGCCCCTGCTGGCGCGCCTGCCGGCCGGCGAAGGCGCCCCGACCCGCCTGGCAGTCCCGTCCGGCCCACGCGGCAACCAGGTGCGCACCGTTTCCTTCTTCGGATCCAACTGGCTGGTCGCGAATACCGAGAACCTGCCCGGCACCCACACGCACGACGGCAACGAAGCCCTGATCACGGCCGACGCGGTCGTGCGCGAAAGGACGCCCGCCAACTGAACGGCTTGCCGTGACGGCGCGCCAGCCGCAAAAGCCGTAGAATCGCTGTCTTCTGCTCAACAGTTCTTGCCTGCCAAGACGCGACGATTCCATGAACAAGCTGGCGCTCTACTTCCGCCTGATCCGTGCCGACAAGCCGATCGGCATCCTCCTGCTGCTCTGGCCCACCCTGTGGGCCTTGTGGATGGCGTCCGGCGGCGTGCCGGACTGGCAGGTGCTGGCGATCTTCGTCGTCGGCACGGCGCTCATGCGCTCCGCCGGCTGCGCCATCAACGACTACGCCGACCGCGACTTCGACAAGCACGTCAAGCGCACGGTGGACCGCCCGCTCACCAGCGGCAAGATCCGCGGCTGGGAAGCGGTGATGGTGGCGGCGGTGCTGGCCTTCGTCTCTTTCCTCCTGATCCTGCCGCTGAACGCGCTCACCAAGCAGCTGTCGGTGCTGGCCCTGATCGTGGCCGGCACCTACCCTTATTTCAAGCGCTTCTTCGCGATCCCCCAGGCCTACCTCGGCATCGCCTTCGGCTTCGGCATCCCGATGGCCTTCGCCGCCGTGCAGGACACGGTGCCGGCGGTGGCCTGGTGGCTGCTGGCGGCGAACGTGTTCTGGGCCGTGGCCTACGACACCGAGTATGCGATGGTGGACCGCGACGACGACCTCAAGATCGGCATCCGCACCTCGGCCATCACCTTCGGGCGCTTCGACGTCGCCGCCGTCATGCTGTGCTACGGCGCGGCGCTCGCCATCGACCTGGTATGCGGCTGGTACCTCGGCCTGCGCTGGTGGTTCGTCGGCGGCGTCGTGGTGGCGGCCGGCATGGCCCTGTATCACTACACCCTGATCCGCCAACGCGACCGCATGGACTGCTTCAAGGCCTTCCGCCACAACAACTGGCTGGGGGCCGCACTGTTCAGCGGTGTCGCACTCGACTATGCAATCAGGTAATATTGCACAAAAAGCATTCCTTCAACCCTAAAGAGGCCCCCACCATGATGGAAAAGATCCCGACCCAAACCGGCACCCGCGACCAGCTGCTGTCCGACCTGAAGACCGTGATCCAGGACGCGGAAACCTGGCTGCGCAGCGGCGGCCAGCTGACCGGCGACGAACTGAAGGCGGCCAAGGCCAAGTTCGAGCAGACCATCTCGGCGGCCAAGGAAGGCCTGTCCGAATACCAGCAGACCGTGGTCGAGAAGACCAAGGAAGCGGCGCGCGTCACCGACGAATACGTGCACGACAATCCGTGGAAATCGGTGGGCCTGGGCGCCGCGGTCGGCGTCGTGATCGGCCTGCTCATCGCGCGTCGCTGAGATGATTACCGCGGCGCTCCGGCAGTTCGGAGCCAACCTGGTCGACCTGGTGCGCACGCGCATCGAGCTGGCCACGATCGAGCTCCAGGAAGGCACGCATCGCCTGTTCGGCTACCTGGCCTGGGCGGCCGCCGCGGCGGTGCTGGGCCTGTTCACCCTGGCCCTGGCGGTGCTGTTCGTGCTGGTGCTGTTCTGGGACACCCATCGTCTGGCGGCAGTGGGCGGCATGACGGTGCTGTTCGCGCTGGGCTGCCTGGTCGCGGTGACGAAGCTGCGCGCCGGCCTGGCCGCGCGTCCGCCCTTCCTGCCGGCCACGCTGGGCGAGCTGCGCAAGGACGCCGCCGCGCTCAAGGGGGAAACGGAACATGGCGTCTGATTCCCCCAGCCTCGCCGCGCGCCGCGAGGCGCTGGTCGCCCGCTGCGGCGACCAGCGCGCCCTGCTGGCGCACGAGTATGAGCAGCTCGCCTCGCCACAGACCCTCGGCCTGATTCCCGCGTATGCGATCCGCCACAAGAAGGCGGCGCTGATCGTGGGCGGGGTGGCTGCCGGCCTGTTCATCACGCGGCCGAAATGGGCGGTAGGGTCGGTGACGGCGGTCGTCTCGGCCTACAAGTTCGCCCAGAAGCTGCTACCCGTGCTCGGCTGGCGCGGCTTCGAGATTCACTAGGACACCAGTCCGCCATCGACGGTCAGGTCCACGCCGCCCACGTAGCGGCTTTCGTCGCTGGCTAGGAACAGGGCGGCCGCCGCGATCTCGTCCGGATGCCCCAGGCGTCCGAAGGGAATGCGTGCGCTGGTGGCGGCCCTGAATTCCTCGCTGACGCCGTCGAACATCGGGGTGTCGGTCGGCCCCGGGCTCAGGGTGTTGACCCGGATGCCGCGCGGGGCCAGTTCGTGGGTCCAGGCGCGCGCGAACGAGCGCACCGCCGCCTTGCTCGCCGAATAGACGCCGTAACCCGGATTCGCGATCTCGCCGGCGATCGAGCCGACCAGCACGATCGCACCTCCCTCCCCCATCCGGCGCAGCGCCCGCTGCACCGTGAATACCATGCCGCGCACATTCAGGTCGAAGGTCTTGTCGAAATGCTCCTCGCTGGTCTCTTCCAAAGTCGCGGGCTCGGCCACGCCGGAAGAAGTGACCAGGATATCGAGCCTGTCGGCGCTGGCGCCGATGGTATCGAACAGGCGGTCCAGGTCGGCGCTGCTGGTAACGTCGCCCGGGATGGCCTGGGCGCGCTCGCCGATCTGCGCGGCTGCCTGCGCCAGGCGTGCGGCATTGCGTCCGGTGATGAAGACGCGTGCGCCTTCGTTCGCGAAACGGCGGGCGATCGCGAGGCCGATGCCACTGCCGCCGCCCGTGACGAGGGCGGTTTTTCCTTCGAGTTTCATGCTTGCTCCTGATGGTGGGTGGACAAGCGATGATACATTCCGTATATTTGGTGTCAATTACGCACCATGTATATCGCAGATATAGGAAAGGAAACCTGGTGAACCCCGATATCGACGTTCTTCTGGCAGAAATCAATGCGACCCGCCCCGTGCTGGAACAGGTGGCCAACAAGTGGTCGGTGCTGATCCTCACCGTGATCTGCACCCACCCGGCGCGCTTCAACGCGATCAAGCGGCGCCTCGACCCGATCACCCACAAGGCCTTGACCGAAGCCCTGCGCCGCCTGGAACGCAATGGCCTGGTCAGCCGGCGCGTGATCGCCTCTTCGCCGGTGGCGGTCGAATACGCGATCACCCCGCTCGGACAGACCTTGCAGGATCCCTTCGTGGCGCTGGTGGGCTGGGCCAAGGACCATGGACGTGCGATCGGCGCGGCCCAGCTGGCCTATGACGCGCGCATGGAAGAAGAACGGGAGCCGGAATCCGCCTGAGCGCGGGCCGCCGGGCGCAGGAAAGAACTCAGGCCTTTCCCTGCTTGACTACCGCCCCCGTGATCACCGCGAACAGGTGATCGGCGCGGTGCGCGAACGCCGGCTGGTCGTACAGCCACGCCATTGCGCTGATCAAGGCGAACAGGTCGATGCCTTCCAGGTCCGGCCGCGCCTTGCCCGCGGCCTGGGCGCGCGCCAGCAGGCGGGCGCCGGCCGACTTCAAACTCACGCAGGAAGCATGCAGCGCCGATTCCGGGGCGTCGATCGCGGCCGCCATCGCGCCCAGCACGCCGCTGTGCTGGTGGGTGAAGGCGATGATCTCGCGCAGCCAGGCGAGCAACGCCGCGTCGGGCGGCTGCCCATCCGCCGGCGCATCGGCGCTCGCCGCCAGCGCCTCGAAGCGCTCGCGCAGGATCACTTCCAGCAAGGCTTCCCGGGTCGGGAAGTGCCGGTACAAGGTGCCCATTCCCACTTCCGCCTTGCGCGCGATGTCGCGCAGCGATGCCTCGGCGCCGTCGGCCGCGAACACCTCGCGCGCCACCGCCAGGATCTGGTCGTAATTCTTTCGTGCGTCTGCCCGCATACTTTCTCTTGACAAGTGGAGCACCGCTCCATATATTCGGAACTTAAATGGAGCACCGCTCCATATAAAAGGAGCAGTGCTCCGTAACGATACCCGATTTCCATTCAAGGAGAAAGTCATGTCCGACGTTCACACCATGAAAGCCGTCCGCCTGCACAGCCATGGCGGCCCCGACGTTCTGCGCCATGAGGATGCGCCCAAACCCGTGCCTGCAGCCGGCGAAGTGCTGGTGCGCGTGCACGCCGTCGGGATCAACCCGCCCGACTGGTACCTGCGCGACGGCTACAGCACCCTGCCGGCCGACTGGCGCCCGCCGGTGCCCCTGCCCGCGATTCCCGGCTCCGACATCTCGGGCGTGGTCGAGGCGGTCGGCCCCGGGGTGGACGGCTTCGCGGTCGGCGACGCGGTGTTCGGCATGGTGCGCTTTCCGAGCTTCGGCGCCAGCGCCGCCTATGCCGAATACGTCGCGGCGCCGGCCACCGACCTGGCGCGCAAGCCCGCCGGCATCGACCACCTGCATGCCGCGGCGGCGCCGATGGCCCTGCTCACGGCCTGGCAGTTCCTGGTCGAACTCGGGCATGGGGAAGCGAATCCCTTCCAGCCGACGCCGCACCGTCCGGTTCTACTTGCGGGAAAGACGGTGCTGGTGAACGGCGCGGCGGGCGGCGTCGGCCACCTCGGCGTACAAGTGGCAAAGGCGCAGGGGGCGCGCGTGATCGCGGTCGCATCCAGCAGCCACGAAGCCTTCCTGCGCGGGATCGGCGCCGACGAGATCGTCGACTACACGAAGATCAACGTGGAAGAGCAGGTGCGCGGCGTCGATGTGGTGCTCGACACTGTCGGCGGGCCCGCAACCGGCCGCTTCCTGCAGGTGCTGGAACCAGGAGGCGCGCTGTATCCGGTCTACCCGCTGGGCTTCACGGGACAGGAAGAGGCGGCGCGCCAGGGCTTCACGGTCTCGTCGACCCAGGTGCGCTCGAACGGCGCCCAGCTCGCGCAGCTTGCTCCCCTGCTGGACGACGGCACGATCCGCGTCGCGATCGACAGCAGCTACCCGCTACGGGACGCGGCCCTGGCGCATGCGCGCGCGGAACGCGGGCATATCCGGGGCAAGCTGGTGCTCACCGTGGAGCGCAACGGAGGCTGATGCCGGCGCTTACAGTTTCGCTACATTCTCCCGACAATAACGCGCAATACGCGGTGAATGCGACGCCTAGAATTTCTCCCTTCTTTTCAATGGGGACATGCATGCGTCACAGCTTCAGACTTCACTTCGGCGCGGCCGCCTGCGCGCTGCTCCTGGCCGCCTGCGGCGGCGGCAATCTCGACGAGGTCGTCGTCCAGCCCGAAATTCCGGCGGTGTCGCGCATCGATGCCGTCTCGAACACGGCGCGCGGCATGGAAAGCATCGTGTTCCGCGGCGGCAGCGCCTATGTCTCGCTGGCCAACAGCGCGACCGAGGGCACGGCGGTCCTGAAGGCGAGCCTGCCGCTGGCGAGCAATTCGACCTGGGCCCCGGTCGCGCTGGGCAGCTGCGGCCTCGGTCCGGTCGGCGACTTCATCGTGCGCGCGCCGAAGCTGAAACTGGTCGGCGACACCATCTGGCTGATGCAGCCGTGGAACGACGGCGCGGCCGCCGAGGAGCATTCGACCTGCAACATGCCCGCGCAGGCCACCAGCTTCGCGCCGCGCGACCAGGGCCTGCGCGCCTGCTTCGACTACGGCTGCTCGACGCTGTCGATGACCGACCTGAAAGGGGTCGGCTCGCGCCTGTACACCAACGCCGGCGCCGGCATCAACCTGTTCGGTTCGAACGACAACGGCGCCAGCTGGAAAGTCATGCGCGGCCAGTTCGACAGCATGATGTGCACCCATACCGCCTTCCACATCATCGGCGACCGCGTGCTGGTGGGCGGCGAGTGTCCGCTCGACTTCGCCTTCCTCGAGGCCTACCAATTGGGCGCCGACGGCGTCAGCCTGGCCAGCCAGAACAAGCTGGCGCTCACCGTGCCGGCGCTGGAAAACCGCAACATCCAGTTCATCGAGTCGCTGCCGAACAGCCAGCGCGTGTTCGTCGGCGTCGAGGGCGGCCTGCTGCGCAGCGAAGATGGCGGCAAGAGCTTCAAGTTCGTGATCCAGGAACCGGTCGAGGGCAACAAGGCCTACCCGTACATCAAGTCGATCCTGCCCCTGAACGGCAGCCCGGACACGATCGTGGTCGGTGGCTTCGACAAGCACAATCACAAGCCTTACCTGGCGGTGTCGCGCGACGGCGGCGGCTCCTGGTCCGACCTGTCGAACCTGCTGCCGGGCTTCAATCCGCCGGCGGGCAGCGACAGCGTGGCCATGGTGACCTCGCTGGCGCAGGATCCGCAGGGACGCATCCTGTTGACGCTGAACGAGCGTGAGGATGGACAGGGGCGCCTGCTGCAGCTGACGCTGGGGCGTCGTTAAGAACCTACCCCAATAGGGAGAGGTTCTAAGCCGGGCGGATCACCAGTTCCTTGCAGCCGGATGCGGCATCCGGCTCGCGGGTGAACCCGTGATCGGGCAGCAGGGCGAGCAGGATTTCGGCGGTGGTGCGGATGATGCAGCCGGGGGCGGCGTGGCCGCCGGTGACCTGGCCCTGGGCGTCGGAGATCGTCATGTGCAGGTGGGCGCCATCCGGGGACAGGGAGCCGGCCAGGGTGAGGAGTTCGAAGTCGCCGTGCAGCGGCGTGGGGTCGCTCATGCCGGCGAAGCGGATCATGGCGGTGGACAGGCTGCCGATGCCGCTGACGACGAAGGCGGCGCGAACCTGTTCCTGTGCCAGCAGTGCTTCGAGTGCGAGGCGCAGGTCCTGGTTCGGGTGTAGTCGTATGGGTAGGTATCGCATGGTAGGGTGGACCGGGCCACGAGAGGCGGCTTTGCCGTCCGCGCGTTCAACTCCGGTTTGCTCTGTGGCTGCGCGTGCGATGGTTGAACGCGCGGACTGGGGACCCGTCCACCCTACGTCCCGAGCTCGTCGCCGAGTTCACGGCCGCGGGCTGCAGCCGCCTTCATTGCGGTGATGATCGATTCCTTCACGCCCGCCTGCTCCATGCTGGTGATCGCCGCATAGGTTGTGCCGCCTTTGGAGGTCACACGCTGGCGCAGCACCTCGACCGGATCGCCGGTCTGCGCCGCCAGCTGCGCCGCGCCGGTGAAGGTCGCCAGCGCCAGCTTCCTCCCCTGCTCCGCATCCAGCCCCATCTCGCGCGCCGCCTGCTGCATCGCTTCGAGGAAGTAAAACACATAAGCCGGCCCGCTGCCCGATACCGCCGTCACCGGATCGATCAACTCCTCGCGCTCCAGCCACACGGTCTGGCCGACGGCGCGCATCACCTGGTCGGCCGACTCGCGCTGCGCCGCATCGACGCCGCTTTCCGCCACCATGCCGGTGATGCCCATCGCGATCAGCGCCGGCGTGTTCGGCATGGCGCGCACGATGCGGGTGTAGCCGCCCAGCCAGCGCGACAGGTCGGCGATGCGGATGCCGGCGGCGATCGACAGCAGCAAGGGCTGGTTGCCGAGCTGCGGCTGCAGGCTGGTGGCGACCTCGCGCATCTGCTGCGGTTTCACCGCGAGCACGATCACGTCTGCGCCGGACACCTGCACGTCGATGCCGCTCGCGGTGCTGACGCCGAACTGGCTGGCCAGGCGCTCCAGCGCCTCGGCATTCGGGTCCACCACGTGCAGGCTGCCGGCGCCGGTGAGCTGGCCGGCCAGGCCGGCGATCAGGGCGGTGGCCATATTGCCGCCGCCAATAAACGCAATCTTCATCTGCTTCCTTTATTGTTATTCGTAGTGGCGGGCGCCGAAGATGGCGCTGCCGATGCGCACGATGGTGGCGCCTTCCGCCACCGCCGCCTTCAGGTCGCCCGACATGCCCATCGACAGGGTGTCGAGCGCCAGGCCGCTTGCTTGCAGCTTGTCGAACAGCGCACGCAGGCGGGCGAAAGCGGCGCGCTGCTGCGCTTCATCCTGCGTCGCTTCCGGAATCGCCATCAGGCCGCGCAGGCGCAGCATAGGCAGCGCTGCAACCTGGCGCGCCAATTCCGGCAGTTCATCGGCATTGGCGCCACTCTTGCTGGCCTCGCCGCTGATATTGACCTGGATGCAGACGTCGAGCGGGCCGAGCTCCTCGGGGCGCTGCTCGGACAGGCGCTGGGCGATTTTCAGGCGCTCCACCGTGTGCACCCACTGGAAGTTGGCCGCGATGGGCCGGGTCTTGTTGCTCTGGATCGGGCCGATGAAATGCCATGCGACCGCCGTATCCGGTTGCAGGCGCGCCACTTCCTGCATTTTGTCGAGCGCTTCCTGCAGATAGTTTTCGCCGAACGCACGTTGTCCGGCTGTCATCGCTTCGACCACCGCTTCCGCTGGGAAGGTCTTCGAGACGGCCAGCAGATCGACCTCGTTCCTGGCCCTTCCGGCGGTAGCGCAAGCGGCCCCGATTGTCGCTTCGACAGCTTGCAAGTTCTCGGCGATTATGGACATAATGATTTTCTATGGGAAATATTTTGAGTCGAGACGAGGCACGTCGCCCGGGCTCTGCTCACGCCTCGGGATTATAAATGGACATCTCTGAACTGCTCGCCTTCTCCGTTAAAAACAAGGCATCCGACCTGCACCTCTCCGCCGGCCTGCCGCCGATGATCCGCGTGCACGGCGACGTGCGCCGCATCAACCTGCCGCCGCTCGAGCACAAGGACGTGCACGGCATGATCTATGACATCATGAACGACGGCCAGCGCAAGCAGTACGAAGAGGTGCTGGAGTGCGACTTCTCGTTCGCGATTCCCGGCCTGGCGCGCTTCCGCGTCAACGCCTTCAACCAGGAACGCGGCGCTTCCGCCGTGCTGCGTACGATTCCGTCGAA
Source organism: Massilia phyllostachyos (assembly GCF_021044825.1). Taxonomy (GTDB): domain Bacteria; phylum Pseudomonadota; class Gammaproteobacteria; order Burkholderiales; family Burkholderiaceae_D; genus Telluria; species Telluria phyllostachyos. Next base: position 112,693 of record NZ_JAJNOC010000006.1, read on the forward strand.
GATCCTGTCGCTGGAAGAGCTGAACGCGCCGAAGATCTTCGCCGAGCTGGCCCTGAAGCCGCGCGGCCTGGTGCTGGTCACCGGCCCCACCGGTTCGGGCAAGTCGACCACGCTGGCCGCGATGGTGAATCACCTGAACGAGAACGAATACGGCCACATCCTCACCATCGAGGATCCGATCGAATTCGTGCACGACTCCAAGAAGTGCCTGATCAACCAGCGCGAAGTCGGCCCGCACACCCTGTCCTTCAACAACGCGCTGCGCTCGGCGCTGCGCGAAGACCCGGACGCGATCCTGGTCGGCGAACTGCGCGACCTGGAAACCATCCGCCTGGCGCTGTCGGCGGCGGAGACCGGCCACCTGGTGTTCGGCACCCTGCACACCTCCTCGGCCGCCAAGACCATCGACCGTATCGTCGACGTGTTCCCGGCCGAAGAAAAGGAGATGGTGCGGGCGATGCTGTCGGAGTCGCTGCAGGCCGTGATTTCGCAGACCCTGCTCAAGACCAAGGACGGCTCGGGCCGCGTGGCCGCGCACGAGATCATGATCGGCACCCCGGCGATCCGCAACCTGATCCGCGAAGCCAAGATCGCGCAGATGTACTCGGCCATCCAGACCGGCAGCAACGTCGGCATGCAGACGCTCGACCAGAACCTCACGGACCTGGTGCGCCGCAACGTGATCTCCAGCAGCGCCGCCCGTTCGGCCGCGAAGATCCCCGAGAACTTCCCAGGTTAAGGAGCGCGCACGATGGAACGCGACCAGGCATCCAAGTTCATGTTCGACCTGCTGCGCCTCATGACCAGCAAGGGCGGCTCGGACCTGTTCATCACCGCCGGCTTCCCGCCGGCGATCAAGATCGACGGCAAGATGACGCCGGTGTCGAGCCAGGCCCTGACCGGCTCGCACACGGCCGACCTGGCGCGCGCCATCATGAACGACAAGCAGGCCGCCGGCTTCGAACTCTCGAAAGAGGCGAACTTCGCGATCAGCCCCGGCGACCTGGGACGCTTCCGCGTCTCGGCCTTCATGCAGATGGGCTGCGTGGGCATGGTGCTGCGCGTGATCACCACCACCATCCCGAAGTTCGAAGACCTCGACCTGCCGGCGACGCTGAAGGACGTGATCATGACCAAGCGCGGCCTGGTCGTGATGGTCGGCGCCACCGGCTCGGGCAAGTCGACGACGCTGGCGGCGATGGTCGGCTACCGCAACGAGAACAGCTACGGCCACATCATCACCATCGAAGACCCGGTGGAGTTCGTGCACCCGCACCGCAACTGCGTGATCACCCAGCGCGAAGTCGGCGTCGACACCGACAGCTTCGAAGCGGCGCTGAAGAACTCCCTGCGCCAGGCGCCGGACGTGATCCAGATCGGCGAGATCCGCGACCGCGAGACCATGGAGCACGCGATCGCCTTTGCCGAAACCGGCCACCTGTGCCTGGCCACCCTGCACGCCAACAGCGCCAACCAGGCGCTGGACCGCATCATCAACTTCTTCCCCGAAGAGCGCCGCCAGCAGCTCTTGATGGACCTGTCGCTGAACCTGAAGGGCCTGATCTCGCAGCGCCTGATTCCGAAGAAGGAAGCCAAGGGCCGCGTGGTGGCGATGGAGATCCTGCTGAACTCCCCGCTCATCTCGGACCTGATCTTCAAGGGCGACGTCCACGAGATCAAGGAGATCATGAAGAAGTCGCGCGAACTGGGCATGCAGACCTTCGACCAGGCGCTGTTCGACCTGTACGAGGCGGACAAGATCTCGTATGAAGACGCGCTGCGCAATGCGGACTCGGTGAACGACCTGCGCCTGAACATCAAGCTCAATTCCAAGAACGCCAAGAACCGCGATTTCTCGGCGGGGATCGAGCAGCTCGGCATCGTCTGAGCCGTCGCGCCGCGAGGGAGGGGTGGCCGCGGCCGTGCGCCGCGCCCACCCCGTTTTCTTTTATCGTAGGGCCATCGCCATTTCGCCAGGAACGACGGCTTGAGCCCCCCTGCCCCTCCGGCGCCAGGCGTGGACCTGACGCCCATTACCGACGTCGAACGCCTGACCGGCATTCGCCAGGCCACCCTGCGCGCATGGGAACGGCGTTACGGTTTCCCCCGTCCGCTGCGCGACAGCCACGGCGAACGCGTCTACCCGCCGGACCAGGTCGAGCGCCTGCAGGCGGCGCAGCTCCTGATCCGCGCCGGCGTACGCCCCGGCCAGATTTTCGCGGGCGCCATCCCCTCCGTCCTGCAGCCGCCCGCGGCCGGCGCGCCTTCTCCCGAGCAGCAGGAGCTGATCGCGCTTGTCCGGGACTATCGCGTGGCCGACCTCCATGCGCGACTCCTATTGCGCCTGATGGACCACGGCCTGCGCCGCTTCATTACCGCATTCCTGGCGCCGCTGGCGCTGGCGCTGGAGGCGGCGTGGCGCGCAGGCGCGCTTCCACTGCGCTCGCTACGCTTGTTCCGCCAGCTGGCGAGCGCCTTCCTGCAGGCCAGGCTGGCGACCGTACGCAGCGCCCGCGACGGCTGGCCCAGGGCGGTCCTGGCCGCCATCGGGGACGATGCCGATCCGCTCGAGGCCATCATGGCCGAAGTGATCCTGGCGTCCCTCGAAGTGGACTGCATTCCGCTGGGCGGCGGCATACCGCCGCAGGAAGTCGCGGCCGCGGCCGCCGATACGGGGGCGGCCATCGTCCTGCTGTACCTGGGCGCGAGCTTCCCGCGCCGCAGCCTGAAAAGGACCATCGCCTCCCTGCAGGCCGGCCTCGGTCCGGACGTCGCGCTGTGGATAGGCGGCGCCGGTGCGCGCATGGCCGCAACACCGTCCGGCGTCCTGCTGCTGCCCTCACCCGACGCCATCGAAGCCGCGGTACTGGCACGGCGCGGCAAGGCCTGACAGCAGCCGCAAAGGGGACTTTGTTGTAAATCACAAACATCTTTGTGAATCGTCACGCGCATCGAATGCGGACGTTTGTGTTGAACAAAGCGGCAGACAAGCGATGCGTATGGTTCATGTGGAGATACTTGTACTGTACAAGCAACAATGTGACATATATTGTTGATTTTGTATCATAAATATTTCCCATTGGAATCAATACTCGAGGCTGCTATGGTTTGAGGACCGCACGCAGTCATGCGCGCATCCGACGATCTCTATAGGAATCACCCATGTTCAATCGAATGAAGGTCGGCACCCGCCTCCTGGCCGGCTTCCTTACCCTGGCCATGCTCGGCGCCGTGGTCGCCGCCATCGGTATCTACAATATGTCGCAAATGAACGACCGTACCGACCGGCTGTACAAGCGCGAACTGCTCGGCATTTCCCACGTCAAGGAAGCGAACATCAACCTGGTGCTGATCGGGCGCGCCCTGCGCAACGTGATGCTGGCCTCGACCGAGCAGGACCGCCGCGCCGCGGCCGCGGCCATCGACAAGGCCCGCAGCGCCCTGCAGCGCAACCTCGACCAGGCCCGTCCCCTGTTCTTCTCGGAGAACGGCAAGCGCATGTTCGCCGAGGTCGACCGCGGCATGCGCGACTATGAGGCGGTGGTCGGACAGGCCGTGCGGCTGGCCGAGACCGAAGGATTGCAGGAAAGCCGCGCCGCGGTGGACTACCTGCTGGCCACCGTCGCCCCCAGGTCGAACGCGATCGACGATCGCATGAGCGAACTCACCCGCATCAAGGAAGCGAACGCGCACACCGCCGCGCAGGACGCCGATTCGCTGTACGCCGCGAGCCGCGCGATGATGCTGGCGCTGGTGGCCGGCAGCGTCTGCGCCGGCATCGGGCTGGGCGTGCTGATCACTCGCGGCCTGACGCGCCAGCTGGGCGGAGAGCCGGCCTACGCCGCGGGCATCGCCAGGCGCATCGCCGACGGCGACCTGACGATGGAGGTGGTCCTGCGCCCCGGTGACGGCGACAGCATGCTGGCCGCCATGAAGACCATGCGCGACAGCCTGGCGCGGATCGTCGGCCAGGTGCGCAGCGGCACCGAGACCATTGCGTCCGCCTCGGGCCAGATCGCGATCGGCAATATGGACCTGTCCTCGCGCACCGAGGAGCAAGCCAGCTCGCTGGAAGAAACCGCCTCCTCGATGGAAGAACTGACCTCGACCGTGCAGCAGAACGCGGACAACGCGCGCCAGGCCAACGCCCTGGCCGCCACCGCCTCGCAGGTCGCGGAGCGCGGCGGCATGGTGGTGTCGCAGGTGGTCGATACCATGGCATCGATCAACGCGTCCTCGAACAAGATCGTCGACATCATCGGCGTCATCGACGGCATCGCCTTCCAGACAAACATCCTCGCGCTGAACGCCGCGGTGGAGGCGGCGCGCGCCGGCGAGCAGGGCCGTGGCTTCGCGGTCGTGGCATCCGAGGTGCGCACCCTGGCCCAACGCTCGGCCGCGGCGGCAAAGGAGATCAAGCTCCTGATCGACGATTCGGTGGCCAAGGTCGACGCCGGCGCCAGGCTGGTGGACAGTGCCGGCGCCACGATGGACGAAGTGGTCGCCAGCGTACGCCGCGTCACCGACATCATGGGCGAGATCAGCTCGGCCAGCCTGGAACAGAGTTCGGGCATCGAGCAGATCAACACGGCGGTGGTCCAGATGGACCAGGTGACCCAGCAGAACGCTTCGCTGGTCGAGGAAGCGGCGGCCGCCGCCGAATCGCTGCAGGAGCAGGCGGCCAGGCTGGCCGGGCTGGTGGCGGTGTTCAAGCTCGGCGGCGAAGCGCCGGCAAGCGCGCCCGCCGCATCAATGCGCCGTGCAGCGCCGGCCACGCGCCTGGCCGCACCGGCGCTAGCGCTCCAGCCGAATTTCAGCCCCCGCTGAAGTTCATCCCGCGCCGGCCCCCAGGCCGGCGCGTTTCGATGCCGGCAGGTGCTGCCGGATCCACTGCGTCGTATCCATCAGCACCTCTTCCTTGCCGTAGTCGTTCAGCAGGTCATGGTAATGCCCCTCGTAGAGCCTGAGGGTCTTGTCGGACGAGCCCGCGTTCTTGTAGAAGAACTCGCTGCCGGCCGGCACCGTGGCCTTGTCGACCGTGCCGTGCATGATCAGCACCGGCAGCGTGATCTGCCCGAATTCCCTTTCCAGCCGCTCGTCGGCGCGCACCAGCGCCGCCACCGTGCCGGCCGGCTGCACCTCGCCCGCGATCAGCGGATCGGCGCTCAGCAGGCGCACCGGTTCCGGGTCGCGCGAAAAATCCTCGTTGTGCAGCTTCAGGACCTTCAGGTTCGGCGCCACGTGGCTCAGGCCCTTGATCAGCGAGAGCACGATGCCGGGCGCCGGCACGCGGAAGGCGAAGCTCTCGCAGATCAGGCCGTCGATCTCGGCCTGGTGCTCGAGCGTATACACGCAGGACACCACGCCTCCCGCGCTGTGCCCGAGCAGGAACACCGCCAGGCCCGGCTCGCGCGTCTTGGCCAGGTCGATCAGGGTGGCGAGGTCGCCCACGTACTCTTCGATATCCCTGACCTGGAACCGTTCGCCGCTCGACAGGCCGCGTCCGCGCAGGTCGAGCGCGTAGACCGCGAAGCCCTTGTCGGCCAGCTGCCGCGCGGTCCAATCGTATTGGCCGCTGTGCGAATTGACGCCGTGGCAGATGGCGACCAGGGCGGTGGGCGGCCCGTCCGGGCGCCAGCAGCGGAAGAAGATCTGGTTGCCGTCCTTGCCTGCGACGGTTTCCTCGCTGGGAGCGTTCGCCATGACAATCTCCGTTCGGTAACAGCGGCGCGCAGGCCGCAACCACACCAGATTACGGAGTTCTTGCGCCTTCCCGAAGGCTGGTCACTTACTTTTTGACGCAGCGCAAAACTTTGTCAGTTCCTTATCGCTGATGCATAAGCATAGGACGAATCAGTATTTCTGTTGCAACGCAGCGACTGGTAATCTTGCCTCCCCTTCCGGCTGCCGTAGCGCCGCTGTTTACCATGCAAGAACACCAAGAGAAACCATGAGCTGCAAGCATCCCGTTCCCAATCCATCCCGCGCCGTCCTCGTGCTCGGCCTGATCGCCTCCAGTATCGCCCCCATCGCTTCCGCCCAGGACGCTCAACCGCAAGGCCCCGCCGCCGTGGAGCAGACCGTCGTCGTCACCGGCACCCGCTCGCTGAACCGCCGCACCCTCGATTCCGAGTCGCCGGTCGACGTCATCGGCAGCAAGGAGCTGCTGAGCACCGGTTCCGGCGAACTCGCGACCGTGCTGTCGCGCCTCCTGCCGTCGATGAACTTCCCGCGCCCGAGCGGCGCCGACGCCAGCGACGCGGTGCGTCCGGCCCAGCTGCGCGGCCTGTCGCCGGACCAGACCCTGGTGCTGGTGAACGGCAAGCGCCGCCACACCTCGAGCGTCGTCAACGTCAACGGCACCCTGGGCCGTGGCTCGGCCCCGGTCGACCTGAACGCGATCCCGCTGGCCGCGATCGAGCGCATCGAAGTGCTGCGCGACGGCGCCGCCGCCCAATACGGCTCGGACGCGATCGCCGGCGTGGTCAACATCATCCTGAAACGCGGCGCCGAAGGCGGCGAAGCGGAAGTCGTCTACGGCCAGTACGACAAGGGCGACGGCGAGCAGGCCACCGTGCGCGCCTCGACCGGCGTCAAGCTGGGCGACGACGGCTGGCTGCGCGTGGCGGTGGAAGCCGCCGACCGTAACTTCACCAACCGTTCTTTCGCCGATCCGCGTCCCGCCGCCGGCCCGCGCCAAGGCACCATCACCCAGCGCTACGGCGATCCGGACAGCCGTCCGCGCACGCTGTTCGTCAACAGCCAGGTGCGCATCAACGACGACATCGACTGGTACGCCTTCGCCAACTACGGCAAGCGCAAGACCTCGTCCGCCGCCAACTTCCGCACCGCCTTCACCAATGATAGCCAGACCACGCTGCGTTCGCCCCTGTATCCGGAAGGCTTCCTGCCGCTGCTGGACAGCACCTCGACGGACGCCTCGATCGTCACCGGCCTGCGCGGCGAGCTGGCCGGCTGGCGCTGGGATGCGAGCCTGAACCACGGCCGCAACCGCTTCGAGCTGGACGTCGCCAATACCGTCAACTACAGCCTGGGCGCCACCAGCCCGACCCGCTTCTACGCGGGCGAACTGACCTCGACCCAGAGCCTGGCCAACCTCGACATCGCGCGCGAATTCCCGGTCTCCTTCATGAAGGGCCCGCTGACCGTGGCGCTGGGCCTGGAAGCGCGCCACGAGTCGTACGAGATCGGCGCAGGCGAAGCGAATTCGTATTTCGGCACCGGCGCCCAAGGTTACTCGGGATTCCGCAGCGACGACGCCGGCAAGAACAGCCGCAACAACAAGTCGGCCTACCTGAACCTGGAAGGCGACATCACCGACCAGCTGTCCGGCGCCTTCGCGCTGCGCCACGAGCGCTACAGCGACTTCGGCAACACGACGTCCGCCAAGGCCTCGGCACGCTACAAGTTCACCCCCGAGTTCGCGCTGCGCGGCACGGTGTCGAACGGCTTCCGCGCGCCGTCGCTGGCCCAGTCCTACTACACGATCACGACCACCAACACCCTGCTCGTGAACGGCACCAGCGCCCTGGTCGAAACCGGCACCTTCCCGGTCGGCAGCGCCGCCGCGACCCTGCTCGGCGCCCAGCCGCTGAAGGCAGAGAAAGCGCGTAACTTCAGCATCGGCGCGCAATGGCAGCCGACCCGCAACTGGACCACCACCGTCGACCTGTACCGCATCGACATCGACGACCGCATCGTGTTCTCGTCGAACCTGCAGCTGGCGAACGCCCCAGCCCTTGGCAGTGCGCTGGCGAACCGCGGCGTGTACGTGGGCGCGGCGCGCTACTTCACCAATGCGGTCGATACCCGCACCAAGGGCGTGGACGTGGTCAGCACCTACCGCCTGAACCTGGCGGGTGGCAGCCGCGCCGACCTGACGCTGGCCTACAACCACAACGACAACGATGTCGAGCGCGTGGCCGCTTCGCCAGCCGTGCTGTCGGAACAGAAGCTGCTGCTGGTGGACCGCCAGACCGTCAACCGCCTGACCGTCGGCTCGCCGAAGGACAAGCTGAGCCTCTCGGGCGACTACACGCAAGGCGCTTGGGGCGGCCGCGCCGCGGTGACCCGCTACGGCAAGTTCACCGTGCCGCAAAACGACGCGTCGCTGGACCAGACCTACGATCCGCAATGGGTGCTCGACCTGTCCGCCAGCGTGCGCTTCGCCAGCCAGTGGCGCCTGACCGCCGGCATCGACAACGTCACCAATCGCTATCCGGCGCAGGTGACCTCGCGTTCGAACCTGAACGTGAACGGCACCCAGCCGTACAGCGTGTGGGCGCCGAATGGGTTCAACGGGCGTTATTACTACCTGAAGGCTGGCTATACCTGGTAACTGCGCTGGTAATGTGAGATGACGTCGCCGCTCAGGCGACGTTCAGCCCCATCGACCGCACCATCTCGGCTGCCTGGCGCGTCGAGATGGTGGCGCCGGCGAACTGCTTCGCGTTCGCCAGTTTCAATCCTCCCAGGTCGGCCTCGCGCAGGTCGGCGCCCTCGAAACGCGTGTCCTTGATATGGGCGTCGCGCAGGCTGCCACCTTCGAACACGGCTTCGCGGAAGTCGCAGCCCGACAGGTCCGCGTCCGCAAAATCCAGCTCTTTCAGAACCGCCTTGCGGAAGGACATGCGGCGCAGGTCGGCCCCGACCAGCAGCGAATCTTCGAAGCTCAAGCCGAGATGGCTGGTTTCTTCGAAGCGGGCGCCGGTCAGCTTGCAGCTACGGAAGGTGCACGACGCCAGCCGCGCGCGGCGCCAGCTGCTGTTGTTCAGGTCGGAGGATTCGAACAGCGCGTCGACCAGGTCGGCGGATTCGAAATCGGCGTGGCCGGCGCGGCAGCGTTGCCAGCGAGTGCGGGCGAGTTTCGCGGCGTAGAGGGAGGTTTCGAGCAGCTGGCAGTTGCGGAAGACGGCGTCCTGCAGGTCGAGGCGCGAGAGGTCGGTGGTAGAGAGGTCGCAGTCTTCGAATACCAGCAGGTGGCCGAGGTCGAGGGAGGATTCAATGGCGGCACGCGTCGGCGCTTCGCGATTGAAGGTAGTGGTCTGACGTGCATTCATGAATTGTTAGCCCAAAAACCGTCACCCCGGCGAAGGCCGGGGTCCAATTTTGCACGCGTATCGACTGCTCAACGAAATTGGGCACCGGCCTTCGCCGGTGCGACGGTCTTGGGGGTAACGGTATTAACCAAGTCGCTGTCGATCAGCGGCCAGGACCGAAGCCGCCCCCACCCGGACCAGGCCCACCGGGACCGCCAGGACCGCCCGGCCCCATGAACATCGGCCGGCGATTCCCCGCATTCCCGAAGCTGCCGAAGCGATACGACAGTCCCACATACGCCATCCGCCCGCCGAAGCGGCGGATGCTGTACTCGCGCAGCACGTCGGTCTCGGTGATCGACTCCGACTTCTGCGAATCGAACAGGTCGTTCACGTTGACGACCAGGCTCATTGCCGGCGACAGGTTGTGGCGGTAGCTGAAGTCGGCGGTGCGCACCGGCTGGCGGTAGCCTTCGCCGAACAGGGTCTTGCCTTGGGCGTTGAGCATCAGCTGGAAGAAGTTCGCCTGGTTCATCTGGTAGGCGATGCGCGCGCGGCCGCTGATCGAGGTCGCGGAGCGCTTGTCGTCCAGCACGCTGCCGAGCACCGTCTGTTCCGAATAGCCGATGTTGCCGTTCACGTTGAGGCTGATCTTGTCGGTCGCCTTGCCGCTGAAGTTGAACTCGATGCCGCCCGAACGGCTGCTGCCGGCGTTCTCGCGGGTGGTGAGCAGCACGTCGTTGGCCAGCAGGAAGCGGCGCTCGGAGATCAGGTCGCTCTCGCGGCGGGCGTAGGCGCGCACGGCGGTGTCGACCTTGCCGATCTTGGTCTCGACGCCCAGTTCCAGCGAGTCCGAATTGGTCGGCTGCAGGTTCGGGTTACCCGAGGAGATGTTCAGTTCGTCGCGGTAGACGACGAAGGGATTCAGTTCGCCCGCGTTCGGACGGCGGATGCGGTGCGCGTAGCTCAGGCGCAGCGTGGTGTCGTCGGAGAGGCCATAGGTGACGAAGGCGCTCGGGATCATGTCGAAGTAGTGGTTCTTCGCATGGATATTGGTGGTCACCTGGTCGATGTCGAGATCCGCGTACTCCGCGCGCAGGCCGCCCTGCACGCCCCACTTTTCGTTCACGCGCCACTGGTAGCTGCCGTACAGCGCGTAGGTCATGTCCGTCAGCTCGAAGCGGTTGGTGCGCTGCCGGTTGACGCTCTCGGCGCCGCCGGCGCCGATGTCGAAGAAGGCGTTGTCGAAGGTGCTCTCGTTGCGTGCCACCTTGTAGCCCAGCCTCATCACGCCGTGCGCGCCCGGCAGCTCGTAGTCGCCGGTGAAGTCGGCGATGCGGGTTTCGTTGTCGCCGTTCTGGCGGCTGTTGGCCGCGCTGGCGTTCCGCGGGCGCACCGTGTAAGCGGTGTTATAACGCGCATCGCTGTCGCCATCGTTGCCCGACAGGCGCAGGTCCATCTTGAAGGTCTCGCCCGGCTTCTCGCCCTTGTGGTCGAGGCGCGCGCCCACGCTGTAGTTGCGGTTCTTGTTCTCGCGCTGGGTCATGCGCTGGTATTCGCTGTCGACCACGCCGGCCGCGCTGACGCTGCGATAGCGCTCGCCCGAGTTGCCGTCGTTGGTGTTCTCGCCGAAGTTGACGGTCGCGCCCACCACGTCCTTGTCGCCCCAGTTGTAGTTCAGGCCCGCGTTGAAGCCGACCGAGTCGGTGTTGTTGCGGCCGGAGCTGGTCTGGGTGCTGCTGGTGACGGCGCCGGTGACCGGGTCGATGCGCTCGCGGCGGGTCTCGCCGCTGTTCTCGCGGAAATCGTGACGGCGGTAGGCGGCGCCCTGCATGCTGAAGCGGCCTTCGTTGTAGCTGCCGAAGGCCGACGTGTTGTAGCGGCCCGACTGGCCGACGTTGGCGTTGATCGCGCCGAAGCCGCCCGGGGTGCGTTCGCGCCGCATCACCAGGTTCAGGATCGGACCGCCGCCGCCTTCGTTGCCGAACTGCGCGCCCGGGTTGTTGATGACTTCCACCGACTCCAGGTCGGCCGCCGGGATCGCATTGATCGCGGCGGCGCGGTTATCGCCCTGGAACATGGCCGACGGCTTGCCGTCCACCAGGATCTGCACATTGCTGCGGCCGCGCAGCGTCACGTTGCCGTCCGGGTCGACGCCCACCGACGGCACCTTGTTCAGGGTGTCGGCCACGGTGTCGTTCGAGCTGGCCGGGTCCGACTTGACGTCGTAGACCTGGCGGTCGATGCGGTTGGTGGTCTTGTTGGCGGTGACGTTCACGGTCGATACCGCGGTGCCGCCGGCGGGCGGTGGTGCCGGGGTCTGCGTCTGCGTCACGACTTGCGGCGCCGGCTGCGTGGACTGGGCCGGGGCCTGGGCTGGCGCGGGTGTGGTCGGCTGCGATGTTTGCTGGGCGCTGGCCGCAAGCGGCACGAGGAAGGCGCCGGCGACGAGGCGAGCGATCAGGGACTGGCGGGGGCGGTATGCAAGCGGACGTGGCGTAGACATGAAAGAGTTGTTAGACAGTGAAGGCGAGCGATTGTCGCACGCCCGCTTCTTAATGTTTGTAACAAAAGATAACAAGGCTGGATGACATGCATATGACTGGCATATGCGTCATAGGGAGGTTTGCCCTACACTGCGGTTTGATTAACCAAACTTTACACAGGGCCCGACCATGAACGTATTCGATTTCAGCGCCAACTCCCTCAATGGCCAGCCGGTCAACCTGGAGCGCTTCCGCGGCCAGGTGCTGCTGGTCGTGAACACCGCCAGCGCCTGCGGCTTCACGCCGCAGTACAAGGGACTCGAGGAGCTGCACCGCCAGTACGGCGCGCGCGGCCTGGCCGTGCTGGGCTTCCCGTGCAACCAGTTCGGCAAGCAGGAGCCGGGCACCGAAGAGGAAATCGGCGCCTTCTGCGAGAAGAACTACGGCGTGACCTTCCCGATGTTCGCCAAGGTCGACGTGAATGGCGACGAGGCGCATCCGCTGTTCAAATTTCTGAAAGAGGAAAAGCCGGGGGTGCTGGGGACGGAAGGAATCAAGTGGAACTTCACCAAGTTCCTGGTGGGGCGCGATGGGGAGGTGGTCAAGCGCTATGCGCCGCAGACCGCGCCGGCGGATATCGCCGACGATATCGAAAAGCTGCTGGGGTGATGTAACGTGGGCGGAAAAAACCGCCCACGTTCTGCGAAACCAAGCCGCGTTATTTCTGCGGCACCAGGCGAATCGCCTGGCCGCCACCCGGCGCGAGGCGCAGCTGCAGCGTATCGCCCGCAGTGACGGTCTTCGTTTCCGTCACCAGGTCGAAGCGGCGCGCGCTGCGGTAGTCGGCGTTGTCGCCATCGCGGTAGATCTCGGCCGTATAGCGCTTGCCCTTGTCGAGGAAATCCAGCGCCAGCGGCAGCGTGCGCCCTTCCCCGTCGGTCACGGCGCCGACGTACCAGCCGTCGCCATGACGGTCCTTGCGCGCGATGGTCACGAACTTGCCCACTTCGCCGTTGACCACGCGGGTGTCGGCCCAGTCGGTCGGCACGTCCCTGATGAACTTGAAGGCCGCCGGGTACTTGTCGTAGTTCTCCGGCAGGTCGGCCGCCATCTGGATCGGCGAGTAGACCACCACGAAGTTGGCGAGCTGCTTGGCCTGGGTCGAGTTGAAGGTCTTGCCGTCCGCGCCGACCAGGCTCAGGACGCCCGGCGTGTAGTCCATCGGGCCGCTCAGCATGCGGGTGAACACCAGCTTGGCCTCGTGGTCCACGCTGTTGGGCGGATTGCCCCATGCGTTGTATTCGACGCCGCGCGCGCCTTCGCGCGTCAGCCAGTTCGGGTAGGTGCGGCGCAGGCCGGTGTCCTTGACCGGTTCGTGGGTGTCGATCGACAGCTTGTACTTGGCCGCTTCGGTGACGGCCTTCAGGAAGTGGCGCACGCCCTCCTGCGAATCGTAGTGCCCGTAGACCGGCTTGCCGTCGCGGCCCGGGAACAGCGCGCTGCCCGCCTCGTGCACATAGCCCGACTTGATGCTGTCCACGCCCAGCTGCGCATACAGTTTATAGGCCGCGTCCATCTGCTTTTCGTAGGCGACGATGTTGGCGCCGGTCTCGTGGTGGCCGATCAGGCGCACGCCTTTCGACTTGGCGTAGGCGGCGAGGCCCGGCAGGTCGAAATCGGGATACGGCTGCGTGAAGCTGAAGTCGGCGCCGCCGTGGCCCCAGTTGCTTTCCCAGCCCTTGTTCCAGCCTTCCACCAGCACGCCGCGCATGCCGTTCTTCGCGGCGAAGTCGATGTACTTCTTCGTGTTGGCGGTATTGGCCGCGTGGTTCGGGCCGTAGTTCCAGGTGCCGCTCTGCAGGTGCATCTGCCACCACACGCCGACGAACTTCGAGGGCTTCACCCACGCCACGTCGCCCAGCCTGTTCGGCTCATTGAGATTGAGGACCAGGTCCGACATGTACAGGCCGGCCGCGTTGTCCGCGATCTGCAAGGTACGCCACGGCGTGGTGAAGGCGCCTTCGCGCACCACGGCCGGGCCGCCCGGCGACGGCGCCAGCATGGCGCGCAGCTTCTGGCCGTCGACCTTGCGCAGCCACATCGACGCGTAGTCGACCAGCGCCGCTTCGTGGAAGGCGATGTGGGTGCCGTCGTCGAGGCGCACGGTCAGCGGCGTGTTGGCGATGCCGATTTCCTTCAGCGGCGCTTCGCGGATTTCTTCTTCGAGGCCCGGCAGCTCGGCGGCCGGGATCCACCAGGCGGTGGCCGGGCTCTTCACGTTGAATTCGGTCAGCTCGTCGATGATCTCGGCGACCGGCAGCTGCTTCTGCGCCGGGAATTCATAGCGGAAGCCGACGCCGTCGTCATAGATGCGGAACACCACGGCGAGCTGGCGCCCGGCCTGCTCTTTCTGCTCGAGGTCCACGCGCAGCTCGCGGTAGCGGTTGCGCACGAACTGGCGCTCGCCCCATGGCTGTTCCCAAGTGCTGTCGTGCATGCTCACGGCCTGCTTGCGCAGGCTGAAGCCGCCATCGAGCTTGCGCGCGTTGGCCAGGTTGAAGCCGAGGCGCGAGGCGGAGATGATCTCCTTGCCGTTGCGCTGGATGGTATAGGCGAGCTTGCCCATGCCGTCCTTCTGGACTTCGACCTTGATGACGTCGCCGGGTGAAGCAGCGCGGGCGATGACTTCTTGCGCCCATGCTGGCAGGGCGAACAGGCAGGATGCGGCCAGGGCGGTGGCCAGCGCGGCGGGACGGCGGGCGAACATCGGGTCTCCTTGTATTTATCAACGAAACGGTAGCAAAACTACCGCCCATACGGATGAGCACCCACATCTTATGACAAAAAGATGTAGTTCGACTACCAGAACGGTGAATCAGCGGGTCTGTATCCAGGCGGCGCCGTGGGTCGTGCAGGCACGGTTGACGTTCTCGAGGAAGCGGATCGCCTCGCCCTGCGACAGGCGCGGGGGCATCAACTGGGACAACGAGGCGTCTTCCGTGACGCGGTCGAGGCCATGGGCGATGGCGCGCGAGACGTCGCGCGCCGGCTTGCCGTCGCTGTTGTAGAGCGCATCGTAGACGCCGATGGCTTCCCAGACCGGCACCAGGCCGGGACTGGTCGAGTCTTCGAAGACGACGGCGGGCGGGCGGCCTTCGTCGTCGCGGATGAGTTGGAATACGAAACTCACGGTGAACCTCTGAAATCGGACAGGCCGCCAGTATAGGGCAGCCGCCATCAGGCCAGCGCCCGGTCGATCAACTCGATCCAGTGCGTAACCGGCGTGCCGGTGCCCGACTGCAGGTGCGTCATGCAGCCGATGTTGGCCGACACGATCACCGATGCTCCCGTCGCCTCCAGGTTGGCCAGTTTGCGGTCGCGCAGCTCGTGCGCGATCTCGGGCTGCAGCACCGAATAGGTGCCGGCCGAGCCGCAGCACAGGTGGCTGTCGGCGCAGAGCTGGACGTCGACGCCGGCGGCGCGCAGCAGGGTTTCGACCTTGCCGCGGATTTGCTGGCCGTGCTGCAGCGTGCACGGTGGATGCCAGGCGATGCGCTGGTCCACCCTCCCCACCAGCTTGCTCGGCAAGGTAGCTTCGAACTCGACCAGGATTTCGGACAGGTCGCGCGTCAGCATGGAGATGCGGCCGGCCTTGGCGGCATAGTGTTCGTCGTGCGCCAGCAGGTGGCCATATTCCTTGACCGTGACGCCGCAGCCGGAGGCGGTCATCACGATGGCCTCGACCTCGCCTGATTCCACGTACGGCCACCAGGCATCGATATTGCGGCGCATGTCGTCCAGGCCGGCCGCCTGGTCGTTCAGGTGATAGCGCACGGCGCCGCAGCAGCCGGCCTTCGGCGCGGCCATCAACTGGATGCCGAAGGCGTCGAGCACGCGCGCGGTGGCGGCGTTGATGTTGGGCGCCATCGCGGGCTGCACGCAGCCCTCCAGCACCAGCATCTTGCGCGCGTGGGTGCGTGTGGGCCAGGTACCGGCGCTGCGCGCGGATTGCAGCTTGTCCTGCAGGGTCTTGGGCAGCAATGGGCGCACCGACAGGCCGGCGCGGTAGGCGCGCTTGTACAGGCTTGTGCGCGGCAGGACTTCCTTGAGCGTGGTGCGCTTGACGCGGTCGGCGAAGGGGCGCGGCACGCGCTCGTCCACGACGCGCCGGCCGATGTCGACCAGGCGGCCGTACTTCACGCCCGACGGGCAGGTCGATTCGCAGTTGCGGCAGGTGAGGCAGCGGTCCAGGTGCAGCTGGGTCTTGCGGGTCGGCGCGGCGCCTTCCAGCACCTGCTTGATCAGGTAGATGCGCCCGCGCGGGCCATCGAGTTCGTCGCCCAGCAGCTGGTAGGTCGGGCAGGTGGCGGTGCAGAAGCCGCAGTGCACGCAGGCCTGCAGGATGGCTTGCGCTTCCTTGCCGTCCGGGGTGTCGCGGATGAAGTCGGCGAGATTGGTTTGCATGTCAGAACATCCGTCCCGGATTGAAGATGTGCGCCGGATCGAAGGAGGCTTTCAGGCGTTCGTGGATGCGCGCGACGGCCGGGGCCAGCGGCTGGAAAACGCCGCAGGATTTGTCGCCGCCGCGGAACAGGGTCGCGTGGCCGCCGGCGGACGTGACGCTGCGCCGGATGCTGGTGGCGTCGAGGTCGGTGCGCAGCCAGCGCTGGGCGCCGCCCCATTCGATCAGCTGGGTGCCGCCGAGGGCCAGCGGCGCGGCGGTCGACGGCAGCGACAGGCGCCACAGCGCGCCCTCGCCCCCAAAGAAGGGATGCTGCTGTTCGCGGATGCTGGCCCAGAAGCGCCAACAGTTCGGCACGATCTCGCCACCGATCAGGCGCAGCGCCGCATCGACCGCCGCCTGGGCGCCGGACAGGCGCAGGCATAGCTGGCCGTTGTGCCAGCAGCTGGCGGAGACCGGCAGCGGCTGGCCGCCCCATTCGTTCAGCTTGCGGATGGCGTCCAGCTCGCCGATCTCGAGGCGCAGCGTGGTTTCGGCAAAGGAGCGCGGCAGCACCTTGACCGAGACTTCCAGCAGCAGTCCGAGGGTGCCGAGCGAGCCGGCCAGCAGGCGCGCCACGTCGTAGCCGGCCACGTTCTTCATGACCTGGCCGCCGAAGCGCAATACGTCGCCCTTCCCGTCGAGCAGCTTGGCGCCGAGGACGAAGTCGCGCACCCCGCCGCTATTGGCGCGGCGTGGGCCGGCCAATCCTGCGGCGATCGTGCCGCCGATGGTCGCATCAGGGCCGAAATGCGGTGGCTCGAAGGCCAGCATCTGGTTCTGCTCTGCCAGCAGGGCCTCGATCTCGGCCAGCGGCGTGCCGCAGCGCGCGGTGATCACCAGCTCGGTCGGCTCGTAGTCGACGATGCCGCTGTAGCCGCGGGTGTCGAGGATCTCGCCATCGAGGCGCTGGCCGTACCAGTCCTTGGTGCCGCCGCCGCGGATGCGCAGCAGCGTCTTGTCGCTTGCCGCAACGCGCACGCGTTCCTGGAAATAGTCGATCATGGTCAGAACCTCGGCAGCTCGGGAAAAGGCAGCGCGCCGCCATGCACGTGCAGCTTGCCGAATTCGGCGCAGCGGTGCGGGGTCGGAATCGCCTTGTCCGGGTTGAGCAGCATGGGGACGTCGAAGGCGCGCTTGACCTCGAAGAAGGCGTCGAGCTCCTTGCGGCCGAACTGCACGCACATCGAATCGATCTTCTCCATGCCCACGCCGTGTTCGCCGGTGATGGTGCCGCCGACTTCGACGCACAGGGCCAGGATCGCGGCGCCGAAGGCTTCGGCGCGTTCGAATTCACCAGGCTGGTTCATGTCGAACAGGATCAGGGGATGCATATTGCCGTCGCCGGCGTGGAAGACGTTCGAGCAGCGCAGGCCGAAGGTTTGTTCCATCTGCTCGATGCCCTGCAGGACGCGCGCCAGCTGCTTGCGCGGGATGGTGCCGTCCATGCAGTAGTAGTCGGGCGAGATGCGGCCCGCCGCCGGGAAGGCGTTCTTGCGGCCGGACCAGAAGCGCATGCGCTCCGCCTCGCTCTGCGACACCGCGATCGCGGTCGCGCCGGCGCCTTCGAAGACGGCCGTCATGCGTGCGATTTCTTCCGCCACCTCGAGCGCGGTGCCGTCGGCCTCGCACAGCAGGATGGCGGCGGCATCCACGTCGTAGCCGGCGTGCACGAAGGGCTCGACCATGCGCACCGAGGTGCGGTCCATCATTTCCAGGCCCGCCGGGATGATGCCGGCCGCGATGATGCTGGCTACCGCATTGCCGGCGGTGATAACGTCGCCGAACGAAGCCATGATCACCTGGGCCACGGCGGGCTTCGGGACCAGCTTGACGGTGACTTCCGTGACGACACCCAGCATGCCTTCGGAGCCGATGAAGACGGCCAGCAGGTCCAGGCCCGGCGCATCCAGCGCTTCGCTCCCGAGCTCGATGATCTCGCCCTCGATCGTCGCCACGCGCACGCGCAGCACGTTGTGGACGGTCAGGCCGTATTTGAGGCAGTGCACGCCGCCCGAGTTTTCGGCGACGTTGCCGCCGATGGTGCAGGCGATCTGCGAGGACGGGTCGGGCGCGTAGTACAGGCCGAACTGCGCTGCCGCCTCGGAGATCGCGAGGTTGCGCACGCCCGGCTGGACCACGGCGGTGCGCGCATAGGCGTCCACCTTGACGATGCGATTCAGGCGCGCGGTCGACAGCACCACGCCGTCCGCGATCGGCAGCGCCCCGCCCGACAGGCCGGTGCCGGCGCCGCGCGGGACGATCGGCACCTTCAGTTCGCGGCATACCTCCAGGATCTCCAGCACCTGCTCTTCGCTGGTGGGCAAGGTAACGATCATCGGCAGCTGGCGATACGCCGCCAGGCCGTCGCATTCGTAGGGACGGGTGTCTTCGGGATCGGACAGGACGACCGAATTTGCCACATGCGCCGGCAGGCGCGCGCGCAGCGCGCCCGCCACTTGGCGGCGCCGTTCGGCCGGAACGGAAATGGGGGTGGTCATTCCGCCAATTGTAGGCACAATCGCCAGGTTTTGGCGTATGCTCGCCCTATCGTTTTTTTAACATATTGCATAAGGCAGCATCATGGGCAACCGACTCTCCAAAATCGCGACCCGCACCGGCGACGACGGCAGCACCGGCCTGGGCGACGGCAGCCGCACCCAGAAGGACAGCGCCCGCATCCACTCGCTGGGCGAGGTCGACGAACTGAATTCCTTCGTGGGCCTGCTGCTGTGCGAAGAGATGCCGGCCGACCTGCGCGAAGAGCTGATCTCGATCCAGCACGACCTGTTCGACCTGGGCGGCGAGCTGTGCATCCCCGGTTACGAGATGATCAAGGACGAGCACGTGGCGCGGCTGGACGGCCTGCTCGAGAAGTACAACGCCGACCTGCCGATCCTGAAGGAATTCATCCTGCCGGCCGGCTCGCGCGCCGCGTCGCTCGCCCACGTCTGCCGCACCGTCTGCCGCCGCGCCGAGCGCAGCATCGTGGCGCTGTCGCATGCGGAACAGATTCGCCCGCACCCGCGCCAGTACGTGAATCGCCTGTCGGACCTGATGTTCGTGCTGGCGCGCGTGCTGAACCGCTTCGCCGGCGGCAGCGACGTGCTGTGGCAGCACGAGCGCAAGCGCGGCTGATCTTTTATATGGACGACTTCATCGGGGTGTATGACGGGGCGCTGTCGGCCGAGCAGTGCGATGCGATCCGGGCGCGCTTCGATGCGAGCGGCAAGGTGGCGCGCGGGCGGACCGGGAATGGGGTGGATATCAGCAAGAAGGACAGCTACGACCTGACCATCAATGGGCTGGCGGAGTGGGATGACGTGGGAGCACTGCTCACGCAGACCATGGCGCGGTATCTGGCGCAGTATATGGATCGGTATCGGATGCTGTTGATCGGGGCGTTGTCGCCGCAGGTGGCGCATCCAGAGACGGGCGAGCCGGTCACGCTGTCACTTGATAATTTTTCGGAGTTCGGGACGCCGAATATCGTGGAGCTGATGCAGTCGATTTATCGGGTGGGGCACGTCAATCTGCAGAAGTATGTGCAGGGGTCGGGTGGGTATCATCACTGGCATTCGGAGATCTATCCGCAGAATGCGAGTTGCGAGACCTTGCATCGGGTGCTGTTGTGGCAGTTTTACCTGAATGATGTGGAGGATGGCGGGGAGACGGAGTTTCTGTACCAGTCACGCAAGGTGGAGGCCAGGAAGGGGCGGCTGGTGATTGCGCCTGCGGGGTTTACGCATACGCACAAGGGGCATGTGTCCCGTAGTGGAGACAAGTATATTGCGACGTCGTGGATTCTGTTCCAGCGTGCCGAAGCGATGTTTGGCTGATATGCCCTCGCGACTTCGGAGAGAAACTTGGGTTCCCGCGAAGGCGGGAACCCAAGTTTGCGTGAAGACCGATCAGCTGTTATTGACGACCAGGCGAGGCTCACCCGCAGCGAAACGCGCTCGAATCGACGCCACAATCCCTTTGGCATCTAGACCAACCGACGCCAGCAGCGCCGCCGGATCACCCTGATCGATGAACTTGTCCGGCAACCCCAGATTCAGCACCGGCTTCGCAATCCCCGCCGCCGCCAGCGCTTCCATCACCGCCGCACCCGCACCGCCCATCACGCAGCCCTCTTCCACCGTCACAAGGTAGTCGTGGTCCTTGGCCAGCCGCTTGACCAGCTCCACATCCAGCGGTTTCACGAAGCGCATGTTAGCGACGGTCGCATTCAGCTCCTCGCCCGCCGCAATGCTCGGCGCCACCATCGACCCGAACGCCAGGATGGCAATGCCCTTGCCCTCGCGCCGCACCACGCCCTTGCCGATCTCGATCGAGCTCAGTTCCGGCTGGATCGCCGCGCCGATGCCGGTGCCGCGTGGGTAGCGGATCGCGGCCGGACCAGGATAGTGGTAACCCGTGGTCAGCATCTGGCGGCACTCATTCTCATCCGACGCAGCCATGACGACCATGTTCGGAATGCAGCGCAGATAAGCCAAATCGTAGTTGCCGGCATGCGTCGCGCCATCCGCGCCCACCAGACCCGCGCGGTCCAGCGCGAACGTCACGTCCAGGTTCTGCAGCGCCACGTCGTGGATCAGCTGGTCGTAGGCGCGCTGCAGGAAGGTCGAGTAGATCGCGACCACCGGCTTCATGCCTTCGGTGGCGATGCCGGCGCCGAACGTCACCGAGTGCTGCTCGGCGATGCCGACGTCGAAGTAGCGTTCCGGGTACTGCTGGTGGAAGCGCACCATGCCCGAGCCTTCGCGCATCGCCGGCGTGATGCCGACCAGGCGTTTATCTGAAGCCGCCATATCGCACAGCCAGTTGCCGAACACTTCGGTGTAGGTGATCTTGCTCGGCGCGGTGGCCGGCTTGATGCCCTCGGTGGGGTTGAACTTGCCGGTGCCGTGGTACAGGATCGGCTCGGCCTCGGCCAGCTTGTAGCCCTGGCCCTTCTTGGTCACCACGTGCAGGAACTGCGGGCCCTTGAGCTTCTTGATGTTTTCCAGCGTCGGGATCAGCGAATCCAGGTCGTGGCCGTCGATCGGGCCGATGTAGTTGAAGCCGAACTCCTCGAACATCGTGGCCGGGACCACCATGCCCTTGGCGTGTTCTTCGAGTTTACGCGCCAGGTCCAGCACGGGGCCGGGCAGCACGCTCTTGCCCACGTTCTTGGCCGCGGCGTAGAACTGGCCGCTCATCAAACGCGCCAGGTAGCGATTCAATGCGCCGACCGGCGGCGAGATCGACATGTCGTTGTCGTTCAGGACCACCAGCAGGTTGCAGTCGTCCTCGACGCCGGCGTTGTTCAGGGCCTCGAAGGCCATGCCGGCGGTCATGGAGCCGTCGCCGATGACGGCGATCGCGTGGCGGTCCTCGCCCTTCAGCTTGGCCGCGGCGGCCATGCCGAGTGCAGCCGAGATCGAGGTCGACGAGTGGGCGGTGCCGAAGGTGTCGTATTCGCTTTCGTCGCGCTTCGGGAAGCCCGACAGGCCGTTCAGCTGGCGCAGGGTCGGCATGCGTTCGCGGCGGCCGGTGAGGATCTTGTGCGAGTAGGTCTGGTGGCCGACGTCCCACACGATGCGGTCGCGCGGGGTGTTGAAGACGTAGTGCAGCGCGATGGTCAGTTCCACCGTGCCCAGGTTCGAGGACAGGTGGCCGCCGGTCTTGGAGACGGAATCGAGCAGGAACTGGCGCAGCTCGGTGGCGAGCGGGGTCAGTTGCGTGCGCGGGAGCTTGCGCAGGTCCGCGGGGTCGTTGATGGTCTCTAGCAGGTTCATTTATGCCTTCCGCTGCACGATCAGGTCCGCGAGTTCGCGCAGCCGCTGTGCTTGTTCTCCGAATGGCGCCAGCGCATCGTGCGCTTCACGCCGCAGTTGCTCGGCCAGTTCTTTCGACTGGTCCAGGCCAAGGATCGACACGTAGGTCGGTTTGTTGTCGGCCGCGTCCTTGCCCGCGGTCTTGCCCAGCGTGGCCGAATCGGCCGTCGCATCGAGCACGTCGTCGACCACCTGGAAGGCCAGGCCGATCGCTTTCGAATAGGCGCCCAGCGCTTCGAGCTCCGTCGGCGACAGATCCTTGCCGCACAGGGCGCCGAGGATCACCGACACGCGCAGCATGGCGCCGGTTTTCAATTGGTGCATGCGTTCGAGTTCGTTGCGCGTCAGCGCCAGGCCGACGCTATCGAGGTCGATCGCCTGGCCGCCGCACATGCCGGCCGAACCGGCGGCTTCGGCCAGGAGACGCAGCATGGTGACCTGGCGCGCCGCGGGCAGCGTATCGATGTCGGCCAGCGTCTGGAAGGCCTGCGCCTGCAGCGCATCGCCGACCAGCAGCGCGGTCGCCTCGTCGTAGGCCACGTGCACGGTCGGTTTGCCGCGGCGCAGGTCGTCGTCGTCCATGCAGGGCATGTCGTCGTGGACCAGCGAATACACGTGGATCATCTCGACCGCGCTGGCCACGCGCGCCACTGCCTGCGCGTCGCCGCCGAACAGGGCGGCGCTGGCATAGGCCAGCAGCGGGCGCACGCGCTTGCCGCCGCCGAGGGCCGTGTAGCGCATCGCTTCGTGCAGCTTGTGCGGGACCGCATCGGCGGCCGGCAGGCATGCCTCCAGCGCGCGCTCGACGTCCGCCTGCACGCCCTCCATCCAGGCCTTGAAATCCTGCGTGCTCATTGATCGCCCTCGTCGCCTTCCGAGAAGGGTTTCAGCATGTCGCCCTCGAGGACCTTGACCTGGGACTCGACCTTTTCCAGCTGGGCGGCGCAGTATTTCACCAGCTCGGAACCGCGCGCATACGCGGCCACCGAGGCTTCCAGCGGCAGCTGGCCGGACTCCATCTGCGAGACGAGCTGGGCCAGTTCGGCCATCGCGCCTTCGAAGGATTCGGGCGTTGCGCTGTTCGTAATATTTGACATAGCTATTGTGTAGGGACGCAAGAGTGCGCCAAGGGTCGGTCCAATCGCGTATTTTAGTCCAATCCAACCACAGGAGGGGCGCACATTGCACCAAACGCAACTTGCCTGCCTGACCATACTTTAGCGCCCTCACCTTTCCCCTCATGAATTCCGTGATTTTTCAACAACTTATTTACACGGTATCGTCTCTCGCGCGTGACGGGCCCAGCCCTTGAACCGTGTTTCCACGGTATAATCTCCGGTTCTGTCCGAATTACCGTATTCCTTTTCTTTAAAAATACTGGTCTTTGGATTCTTTCTTCTCTTTGGTGGTACCTGATTAAAGGGGGGTTGGGATGTCCGATCTGGCTACCCACGCCAAGCTGGCGCGCTCCTGCGCGCAGCTTCCGGTAGATGTCTACTTTGACAATGCGCTGATGCAGCGCGAGCTGCAGCAACTGTTTCACAAGGGCCCACGCTACGTCGGCCACGAATTGATGGTGCCCGAGGTCGGCGACTTCGCCACGCTCGCCTCCGAAAACGAAGGCCGCATGCTGGTCCGTAATGCGGGCGGCATCGAGGTGCTGTCCAACGTCTGCCGCCATCGCCAGGCGCTGATGTTCAATGGCCGCGGCAATGCGAACACCATCGTGTGCCCGCTGCACCGCTGGACCTACGACCTGAAGGGCCAGCTGATCGGCGCGCCGCACTTCCCGGAGACGCCCTGCCTGAACCTGTCGAAGACGCCGCTGCAGAACTGGAACGGCCTGCTGTTCGAGCAGAACGGCTATGACGTCATGGACAAGCTGAAGAACATGGAGGTCACAAAAGACCTCGACTTCAGCGGCTACATGTTCGACCACGTCGAGATCCACGAGTGCGACTACAACTGGAAGACCTTCATCGAGGTCTACCTGGAAGATTACCACGTCGAGCCCTTCCATCCGGGCCTGGGCAACTTCGTCTCCTGCGACGACCTCAAATGGGAGTTCGGCCGCGACTACAGCGTGCAGACCGTGGGCGTGAACCGCGCGCTGCAGAAGGCGGGTTCGCCGGCCTATAAGAAGTGGCAGGAACAGGTCCTGAAGTTCAACAACGGCCAGCCGCCGAAGTACGGCGCGATCTGGCTGACGCTGTACCCGAACATCATGGTCGAGTGGTACCCAAACGTGCTGGTGGTGTCGACCCTGTGGCCGATCGGCCCGCAGAAGACCCGCAACGTGGTCGAGTTCTACTACCCGGAAGAGATCGTGCTGTTCGAGCGCGAATTCGTCGACGCCGAGCGCGCCGCCTACATGGAAACCGCGGTCGAGGACGACGAGATCGCGCTGCGCATGGATGCCGGCCGCAAGATACTGCTGGAGCGCGGCGTCAACGAAGTCGGCCCGTACCAGTCGCCGATGGAAGACGGCATGCAGCACTTCCACGAGTGGTACCGCAGCAAGCTGGAACTGTAAGGATGCCCGCACTCTGGATGCTGTTCGCCAGCTTCGCGTTCGCCGCCATGGGCGCGGGCGTGAAGCTGGCTTCCGAGTTCTACTCCACCTCCGAACTCGTCATGTACCGCGGCCTGATCGGCACGCTGGTGCTGTTCATGATCGTGCGCCACCGCGGCGGCACCTTCCGCACCGTCTTCCCCAAGGAGCACATCTTCCGCAGCGCGGTCGGCGTGGTCTCGCTGTGGCTGTGGTTCTTCGCGATTACGCGCCTTCCCCTGGCGACCGCCGTCACCCTCAATTACATGGCGCCGATCTGGATCGCCGCCTGGATGTTCGCCACCGGCTGGTGGACCGGGACCAAGGTGGCCGAATGGCCGCTGGTGCTGGCGATCGCCATGAGCTTCTTCGGCGTGACCCTGGTGCTGCAGCCGGCTTTCGAGTCGAACCAGTGGCTGGGCGGGCTGGCGGGCGTGTGCTCGTCGGTGATCTCGGCGATGGCCTATATGCAGGTGCGCAAGCTCGGCCAGATGGGCGAACCGGAGTACCGCGTGGTGTTCTACTTCTCGCTGACGACCTTCCTGGCCGGCCTGGCGGGTGTGCTGGCGGGCGACGGACCGAAAGGCGCCGTGTTCCAGAGCCACACCCTGGGCAGCGGCCTGCTGCTGCTCGGGATCGGCGTCGCCGCCCTGATGGCGCAGATGGCGATGACGCGCGCCTACCGTGTCGGCAAGGTGCTGGTGGTGGCGAACCTGCAGTACACCGGCATCGTATTTTCCAGCCTGTGGGGCCTGGCGCTGTGGGGAGATTCCTTCGACTGGCACGTGTGGCTGGGCATCGGCGTGATCCTGGTGTCGGGCGTGGCCGCGACGTTCTACAATACCCGCAGTACCGCCAAGGGCGCCGTGGTCAAGGATACCGACCCGATCGCCAGCGAGACATGAATACTGAGCTGAGGAGCTTACAGATGTATACGACCCTGATCAGCGCCACCGAACTGTCCGCCCGCATCGACGATGCGAATGTCGTCGTTGTCGACTGCCGCCACGATCTGATGAACCTGGCCGCCGGCCGCGACGGCTATTCCATTGGCCACCTGCCCGGCGCCGTGTTCGGCGACATCGAGACCCATCTGTCGGGCGCCAAGCGCGGCGCGGACGGGGTGTTTCGCGGCCGTCACCCGCTGCCGGAAAAGGAAGCGTTGATTGAGACCCTGCGCGGCTGGGGCGTCAACGACGACACGCAAGTGGTGGCCTACGACGCCCACGGCGGCATGTTCGCGGCGCGCCTGTGGTGGCTGCTGCGCTGGCTCGGTCACGAAGCGGTCGCGGTGCTCGATGGCGGAATGGCGGCGTGGCAGTCGATCGGGCAGCCGCTGGCGACCGAGGTCCCTGCGCCTGCGCGCGGGAACATCACGGTGCGCGCGCCCTTCGTGCCGACCGTGACGGTGCTTGAAGTCATGGACAATCTGGACAAGGGCGAGCGCACCGTGATCGATGCGCGCGCCAACGACCGCTTCCGCGGCGAGAACGAAACCATCGACCCGGTCGGCGGCCACATCCCCGGCGCGAAGAACCGCTTTTTCAAGGACAATCTGCAGGCCGACGGCCGCTTCAAGGATGCGGCCAGCCTGCGCGAAGAATTTTCGAGACTGGTCGAACGGCCGGAACAGGCCATCATGCAGTGCGGTTCCGGCGTGACCGCCTGCCACAATCTACTGGCGATGCAGGTCGCCGGCCTGCCGGGCGCCGCCCTGTATCCCGGCTCCTGGAGCGAATGGGTGGCGGACGACAGCCGTCCGGTCGCCACCGGCCCGGCGTGAAGCGTCGAGGCGGCGTATGAAGAAGAATGCGATGAAAGATGATGACGTGAAAACCGTCGCGGCCATGCCGGCAATGCCGGACGCCGTGGCGAGCGCGCTGGGCAACTGGGTCCAGCAGGTGGCCGAGCAGACCGCCGCGCCGGCGCGCGAAGCGCTGGCCAGGGTGGAGTCCGAGGTGGGCGAGCTGCAAGCCGAGATCGACCGCCTGAACACCGAGCTGCGCGACGCGCGCAAGGTGGCGGCCGACGCCCTGGTGAGCAAGGCGAAGGACCAGCTGGCGATCGACGGCAAGGACCGTCAACTGGCCGATCTGCGCGGTCAGCTCGAGCGCAACGTCGCGGCCCAGGCGGTCGAATCGGATGCGCGCCTGGCCGCCGAGATGGAACTGGTCGGCGCCGCCACCGCGCGCGACAATTTCGAAGCGGAGCTGAAAACCCTGCGCGGCCAGCTCGACAAGTCCTATGCCGAACGCAGCACCCTGCGCGCCGAGCTCGAAGCCCTGCGCGCGAAGAAATAAGGTACCCACATGGAACGCAACACACGGCAGCGCAAGGCAATCCACCAGTCGATGTCCGACGCCGGCCGCCCGCTCGCCCCGCAGGAAATCCTCGAACACGCGCAAGGCGTGGTGCCGGGCATGGGCCTGGCGACGGTGTACCGCAACATCAAGTCGATGCTGGAGGCGGGGGAGATCACGACGGTGTCGCTGCCGGGTGGCGGCGACCGCTATGAGATCGCCGGGCATGGCCACCATCACCATTTCCACTGCCGCTCGTGCGACAAGGTGTATGAAGTCCACGCCTGCCCCGGGGATATGCAGAAGCTGACGCCCGATGGCTTCGTGCTCGAATCGCACGAATTGACCCTGTACGGCCTCTGCGCCGACTGCCGGTAGGATGGGCCTGGGCGGCCCCGCGGGCCTCCGCCCACGCGTTCAACTCCCGGATATTCAGTAGCGACGCATTATTTCGCTGAACGCACGGACGGCAGAGCCGTCCACCCTATGAACAATCCTTGCAGTAGCGGTGATTGCGCAGGTGGGCGCCCAGTAGCAACAGGCTGCTGATCACAGCCCCCACCGTCTCCGCCACTTCACCAAGCTGCGGCCCCAGCACGAACACGGCCACCAGGAAGCTCACCAAGCCCGCTACGCCGAGCATCAAGGCCGCCGGATCGCGGTGCTTCACATAACCCGGCACCAGCGCCAGCAACACCGGCGCCGTCACCCCCAGCAGCAGCGCATCGTGCAAGGCATGATGCTCCCCACCCAGCCCCAGCAAGGGAAACGCGGCCAGCACCAGCGGCATCGCCAGGCAGTGCGCCAGGCACAGCGCGGACGCCGCCATGCCGGCATAGTCCGCGAAACGAATCAGACTCTTCATCAGAACACGAAGCGCAGTCCCGCCGTGATGTTACGGCCCGGGAGCGGCGCCGCTTCCTTGATGAAGGAGGTGTGGCTGAAGGCCAGTTCGTCGGTCAGGTTGTTGATGCGGGCGTAGAGTTGCGCCGGCACGCCGCCGATGCGGGTCGTGTAGTGGCCACCCAGGTTCACCATATTGTAGCCACCGGTCGTGCCCTCGAATTCCGCCACCCGGTCCTGCTTGCCGACCCGGACCACTTCCACCATGCCGTGCCAGGCCTGCCAGTCCGCATTCACGCGCGCGCCGATGCGGTGGGCCGGGATGCGCGGGATGTTGCGGCTGCCCTCCTCGCCCTTGTCGAAGCGCGCCCGCACCATGTCGCCGAACAGCGTGCCCTCGACCATGTTCGAGAACTTGTGGCGCACCTCGCCTTCCAGGCCGGTGAAGACCGCGTCGCGCTGGGCGTACTCCACCAGCTGGAAGCCTTCATGGTTGTCCAGCGTGCGCGCATAGATATAGTTGTCGACCTTGTTGTGGAAGGCGCTCAGCGAGAAAGTGGTGTCGCCTTCGAACTTGCGCAGGGTGACGTCGATGTTGTTCGAGGTTTCCTTGCCCAGGTCCTGGTTGCCGACCTCGTAGGTCGCGGTGGCCAGGTGCACGCCGTCCGCGTACAGCTCTTCGGAAGTCGGCAGGCGATGGCTGCGCGCGACGCCGGCGCGCAGCGAGTACTGGGGCTGGAACTTCCACACCGCGCCCAATGCCACCGAGGTGCCGCGCGCGTCGGTGTCGCGTGCGCTCGCGCTGTCGACCTTGATGTCCTGCCATTCATGGCGCGCGCCCGCCTCGAAGCGCCAGTTATCGAGCTTGTATTCCTCGGTGATGAAGGCCGCGTGTTTCCTGGTGACGGTCGGCGGCACATAGGCTTCCTCGCCGACGGTGTTGAAATCACGGCGCGTGGTCTGCAGGCCGAACACGCCGCGCACGCCACCGACTGGCGCGTGTTCCATCTCGACGCGCACGTCGTGGCCCTTGTTCAGGAAGCTGGTGGCGACCACGCCCTCCTCCAATTCATCGTGACGGTAGTCGGTGAACGATGCGCGCAGGCGCGCCTTGGTGATGCCGGCCATCGGATTGCGGTACTCGCCGCGCACGTCCCAGCGGTCGCTGTCGAGCTTCACGACCGGCACCTCTTCGCCGTGTTCGTGCTCATGCTCGTGGTCGTGGCCTTCCTCTTCCTCTTCATGCCCATGCCCGCCGCAGTGCAGGTGGTCTCCATGCGGGTGGCAGCTCTCGAATTCGTGGTTGTGGCCCGGGATGCCGTACTCGGTGCGCTCCTTGGTGTAGGCCGCACCGATATAACCGCGCTCGCCCACCCACGACAGGCCGACCGTGCCGCTCTCGGTCTCCTTGTAGCTGCCGTTGACGCGGCGGCCTTCATCCCAATCCTTGCCGACGCGGTAGTCCCCCGCATCGCGCTTCACGCCTTCCGCATGCACCGCGATATTGCCCGCGCCGCCGGTAATTTCGAACGCGCCGGTCTTCTCGCGCGCCACCGAGTTGGCGCGCAGTTCCATGCTGCCCTCGACCGGTTTGGCCGGCATCTGCGTCGGGATCTTGCGGTCCAAGATATTTACCACGCCGCCCACCGCGCCGCCACCATAGGCCAGCGCCGACGGGCCGCGCAGCACTTCGATGCGCTCGGCCAGGATGGGTTCGAAGCCGACCGCGTGGTCCGGGCTGATGGTCGAGGCGTCCTGCACTTCGGCGCCGTCGGACAGGATCTTCACGCGCGGGCCGTCCATGCCGCGGATCACCGGACGGCTGGCGCCGGCGCCGAAGTGGCTCGAGGTGATGCCCGGCTGGTTGGCCAGGGTCTCGCCGATGGTCGATTCGCGTGCCCGCACCAGGGCGCCGCCGGACAGCGAGGTCACCGGCGTGATCATGTCGTCCTCCAGCACGCCCAGGGTGCTGGCCGAGACCACGACGGTCGGCACGCTGTCCGGATCCGTGCTCAGGCGGCTGGAATCCGTCTGCGCGTGGACAGCGGGAGCGAAAGCAAACAGGATCGCCACGGCGAGCGGCGTGCGTTGAAGGGTGCGGACGGACATGGGACGGCTTCCTCTGACGTTGAACTTCGGTAATGATAGGTCATTATCATTAAACACGCAAACTCAACGTTCAGAAAAAGCGCATCGAAAAATCAGGAAGCGTGATTCAGGGCGACGACGATCGCCACGCCGAGAAGAATCAGCAGCACCTGCGGCACCGATTCCTTCACGGTGGCGCGGCGCTGCATCTGCGGCATCAGGTCGCTGACCGCGATGTAGATGAAGCCCGAGGAGGCGAACACCAGCACGTAGGGAATCAGGCCGCTGGCGTTGTCGAGGGTGAAGTAGCCGAGCAGGCCGCCCAGCACCGACATCAGGCTACACAGCAGGTTGAAGAGATAGGCGCGCAGGCGCGAGAAGCCGGCATTGAGCAGCACGATGAAGTCGCCGATCTCCTGCGGGATCTCGTGGGCCACGATGGCGAGCGCCGTGACGATGCCAAGCTCCGGATTGGCGAGGAAGGCGGCGGCGATCAGGATGCCGTCGGTGAAGTTGTGCATGCCGTCGCCGACCAGGATCATCCAGCCGGACTTGCCCGCCTGGTGGGCGTCGTGGCCGTGCGCGTGGTGGTGGCCGTCGCCTTCATGATGGTGCGAATGGCGCAGGATCGCCAGCTTCTCCAGCACGAAGAAGGCGAGCAGGCCGCCCAGCAGGGTCGCGAACAGGCTGCGCGGATCGGCGCCCTTGCCGAAGGCTTCCGGCAGCGCGTGCAGCAGCGAGGTGGCCAGCATGATGCCGACCGAGAGGCTGACCATGCGCTCCACCACCTTCGACAGCAGCGCGAACGAAAACACGGCAGCGCCGGTAATGCTGACGACGCCGGCGACCAGGGTCGCCAGCAGGATGGAACTCAGGATGGGATCGATTTGGATGCCTCTTGTGCTGGACTTGCATCACAGCTGCGAATGAGAACTCATTCGCGCTGCAAACCCGACATTGTAACCTGTCCGGCCCGACTCCTGTGCAAGCCCGCTCGGCCCGGGATCAGGCGACGCCGTTCTTGGCGAACCAGTTCAGCGCCTTGCTCCAGCCATCCTTGGCATCGTCGGCGTTGTAGCTGGGACGGTAGTCGGCGTGGAAGGCGTGGCCCGAATTCGGATACACGTGGATCTGCGAGCGGCTGTTGCCCGAGTCGAGGGCCTTGCGCATGCGCTCCACCGAATCGAGCGGGATGCCGGTGTCCTTGGCGCCATACAGGCCGAGCACCGGCACCTTCAGGCCCTGCGCGACGTCGATCGGGTGCTTCGGCTGCAGCGGATTGGCCTCGCCCACCAGGCGGCCGTACCAGGCCACGCCGGCCTTGACGTTCGGGTTGTGCGCCGCGTACAGCCAGGTGATGCGGCCGCCCCAGCAGAAGCCGGTGATGCCCAGCTTGTCGGTATTCCCGCCGCGCTGCTTGGTCCATTTGACGATGGTGTCGAGATCGTCCATCACCTGGGCGTCCGGCACTTTCGCGATGATGTTCTTCATCAGGTCCGGCATCGGGGTCCTGGTGGCGTCGCCCTGGCGCACGAACAGGTCCGGCGCCACGGCCAGGTAGCCGGCCTTGGCGAAGCGGCGCACCACGTCCTTGATGTGCTCGTGGACGCCGAAGATCTCCGAGATCACCAGCACCACCGGCAGGTTGGTGCGGTCCTTGGGCTGGGCGCGGTAGACCGGAACGTCCTGCCCGTTGACGACGACGATGTGGTCGGCGGCGTCCAGGCCATCGGTACTGGTCTGGATCTGGGTCTGCGCCACCACCGGCAGCGCCGCCACGGCGAAGCCGCTGCCGACCGCCGCCTTCAGGAAGACGCGGCGATCGACGCCGTTATCGAATGCGCTGGTGGCGAGCAGGCTTTCGCCGTCCGAAATCAGGTCTTTCATGAACGTCCTCCGAAGATGAAATGGATAGAAATAGCAACGTTATCTTATCAGTATCGGTTTTGGACGGTGCGGACCTGAATTTCAATTGTGCAATCTGGTCTCCAGCAGCGCGAGGTCGACGTCGTGTCGATTGGCGGCGCCGATGTCCACCTCCTCGGCGGCGCCGCCGGACGCCTCGATCCGGTAGCTGCCGCCCGCCTCCCCGGCGCTGAACGCCAGCGGCAGCGCCTCGCTGTAGCGCGCGAACTGCGGCGCGCCCACCGGCAGCCGGTCGATGGTGTAGGCGCCGCTGGCCAGGTCCGCGCCCGCGTACTTGATGGTGACGGTCGGTCCGCCTTCGACGTGCTGCTTGGCCGCGACGAACACCGGCTCGCCGCCCGCCGCGGCCTTGTCCACCTCCCCGCCGATCGATCCGCTGGCGCCCGGCGCGAGCAGGATCGGCGCGCCCAGGGTGCTCAGCACCGTGTGGCTGGTGCTGGAAGCGACCGGCACCCCGGCCACCACGCTGGCCGCGCTGTTGTCGGCCGTGATCACCACGTCGTAGTCGCCCGGCGCCAGGCGCGACAGGAAGAATTCGCCGGTGGCCGGATCCGGCGTGGTGGCGCCGACGATGACGCCGTCCTGCTGCGCCGACACCTGCACGCCATGCCCGAGCAGCGCGGTGCTGACGAAGCCGGTGATGCCGTTGGCGGCCACCGGCACCACCTTCACCGAGGGCTTCAAGGCATACCTGCCCTTGCCGCGCGTGAGAACCGACTTGCAGGCGTCGAAGTCGAGCACGACTTCGGTCGCATGGCCGGCGCGCACCTCGAAGGCGCCGGCGAGCCGGATGCTGTCGGCGTCGCGCGTCTCCAGCGGCAATTCGCTGCGGCCGTCATGCGGGACCACGGTATGGGCCATGCCGCCCGCATCCGCGCCCAGCACCAGGCGCAACTGGGCGTAGTGCCCCGCCTCGAGCGTGGCCTGGCCGAGCGCTTCGAGCGCGCCGTTGGACAGGTTCAGGAGGTTGATCTTGCGGGCCGGATGCAGGGCGATGTCGGTCCAGCCGGCGTCGCCTTCCAGCGCAGCGGCGCTGCGGTGCACGCGCACCTTGTCGACGGTGACGTTGACGGCGTCGAAGCCGCAGGCGGGAGCATCGGTGAGGGACACGGCCAGGGTGCCGAGGGTGTTGACCGGCGCGGGCCGCTCGCCACCAATCTCGCCGCCACAGGCAACCAGCACCGCGGCGCCGAGCAGCACGACGCCGATCAGGGCGGCGCGGGTTTCGTTTCTGAGCATGGGATCCTTTCGTCGCGCCGTATGGACGGCGCTTGACCGGATCTTAACATTCCCTGCGGCAATTGTTACGCAGCACGGTTCAGTTGAAACATTTGCTTACGCTTTTGCACCCCATTCGCGCGTTCGACCGAGGAATGCGTCAATGCGCTTCCTCCCAGTTCGCGCCCACGCCGGTTTCGGCCACCAGTGGCACCTTCAACTCCGCCACACTCGCCATCAATTCCGGCAGTTTCACACGCACCAGCTCCAGCTCCGCGTCCGGCACCTCCAGCACCAGCTCATCGTGCACCTGCATGATCATGCGCGTGCCCAGCTTCTCGGTCTCGAGCCACCCCTGCACCGCAATCATGGCCAGCTTGATCAGGTCCGCCGCCGTCCCCTGCATCGGCGCATTGATCGCCGCGCGTTCGGCGCCGGCGCGGCGCGGGCCGTTCGGGGAGTTGATCTCGGGGAGCCAGAGGCGGCGGCCGAACACGGTCTCGACATAGCCGCGCGCCTTGGCCGCCAGGCGCGTCTCGTCCATGTACTGCTTCACGCCGGCGAAGCGGGCGAAGTAGCGCTCGATGTAGTTCGACGCGGCGCCGCGCTCGATGCCCAGGTTCTGGGCCAGGCCGAAGGCGCTCATGCCGTAGATCAGGCCGAAGTTGATCACCTTCGCATACCGGCGCT
This sequence comes from Massilia phyllostachyos, assembly GCF_021044825.1. Lineage (GTDB taxonomy): Bacteria > Pseudomonadota > Gammaproteobacteria > Burkholderiales > Burkholderiaceae_D > Telluria > Telluria phyllostachyos. The sequence goes on from NZ_JAJNOC010000006.1 coordinate 146,177, forward strand.
GCTCGCTCTGCACCTCTTCCGGCGGGATGCCGAAGATCTCGGCGGCGGTGGCGCGGTGGATGTCCTCCCCTTCCGCGAAGGCCTTCAGCATCGCCGGGTCGCCCGAGATGTGCGCCATGATGCGCAGCTCGATCTGCGAATAGTCGGCCGAGACGATCACGCTGCCCGGCGGCGCAACGAAGGCCTCGCGGATGCGGCGGCCCTCGGCGGTGCGCACCGGGATGTTCTGCAGGTTCGGCTCGTTCGAGGACAGGCGCCCGGTGATCGCCACCGCCTGCGCGTAGTTCGTGTGCACGCGGCCAGTCTTCGGATTGACCATCTTCGGCAGCTTGTCGGTATAGGTCGACTTCAGCTTCGACATGCCGCGGTGCTCGAGCAGGATCTTCGGCAGCGGGAAGTCCTCCGCCAGCTTCTGCAGCACCTCCTCGTCGGTCGACGGCGCGCCGGTGGCGGTCTTCTTGATCACCGGCAGGCCGAGCTTGCCGAAGAAGATCTCGCCGATCTGTTTCGGCGAGCCGAGGTTGAACGGGCCGCCCGCCGCTTCGTAGGCCTGCTGCTCCAGCTCCTGCATGCGCGCGCCGAGTTCCCCCGACTGCTTCTGCAGCAGTTCCGCATCGATCAGCACGCCGTTGCGCTCGATCTTCTGCAGCACTTCCATGGTCGGCATCTCGATGTTGCGGTAGATGTAGGTGAGGCCCTTGTCGGCTTCGACGTGCGGCAGCATGGTCTGGTGCAGGCGCAGCGTAATGTCGGAATCCTCGGCCGCGTATTCGGTGGCGCGGTTCAGTTCCACCTGGTCGAAGCAGATCATGTTCGCGCCCTTGCCGCACACGTCGACGAAAGGAATCGTGGTGTAGCCCAGGTGGCGCATCGCCATGGTGTCCATGTCGTGCGGCTTGTGCGACTCGAAGACGTAGGACTGCAGCAGCGTGTCGTGCACGATCCCGGCGAGCCTGATGCCGTGGTTCTCGAAGATGTGCATGTCGTACTTCAGGTTCTGGCCCAGCTTCGGCTTGGCCGGATTCTCCAGCCACGCACGCATGCGCTCCAGGGTCTGCTCGCGATTGAGCTGGTCCGGCGCGCCCGCATAGCGGTGCGCCAGCGGGATGTAGGCGCCCTTGCCCGCTTCCACCGACAGCGAGATGCCGACCATTTCCGCCGTCATTGGATCAAGCGAGGTGGTCTCGGTATCGACCGAGGTGAGTTCCGCCGCGTCGACCAGCGCCAGCCATTTGTCCAGCTGTTCTTCAGTGAGCACCGTCTCGTACTCGCCCTTGATGATCGGCATGCCCGGCAGCGTCCCGGAGGCGCCTTCGGGGGAATTGAGCGGCGCGCCATTCGGGCCCGCGCCGCGCGCCGGCGCCACCGCGCCATCCGCGCGCGCCGCGCCGCCCAGGTCGCGCAGCATGGTCTTGAAGCCGTAGCGCTGGAAGAAGTCGCGCAGCGCTTCGGCGTCTTCCGGGCGGCCGACCAGGGTTTCCTCGAACGAGACCACGTGGTTCACCAGGTCGCAGTCGGTCTTCACGGTGATCAGTTCGCGGCCCTTCGGCAGCCATTCGAGGGCGGCGCGCAGGTTCTCGCCGACCGCGCCGCTGATCGCATGCGCGTTCTCGATCACGCCGTCGAGCGAACCGTGCAGGGTCAGCCACTTGACGGCGGTCTTCGGGCCGCACTTGCTCACGCCCGGGACGTTGTCGACGGTGTCGCCGATCAGGGTCAGGTAGTCGATGATGCGGTTCGGCGGCACGCCGAACTTGGCGACCACGCCGGCTTCGTCGAGGCGGTCGTTGGTCATGGTATTGATCAGCATGACCCGCTCGTTGACCAGCTGGGCCAGGTCCTTGTCGCCGGTCGAGATCACGGTCTTCATGCCGCGCGCGTAGGCCTGCACCGCCAGGGTGCCGATCACGTCGTCGGCCTCGACGCCTTCGACCATCAGGATCGGCCAGCCCAGGTGGCGCACCACCTCGTGGATCGGTTCGATCTGCTTGCCGAGGTCTTCCGGCATCGAGGCGCGCGTCGCCTTGTATTCCGGATACAGGTCGTCGCGGAAAGTCTTGCCCTTGGCGTCGAACACGCAGGCAATGTAGGCCGCAGGAAAGTCGGCGCGCAGGCGGCGCAGCATATTGACCATGCCGTGCATGGCGCCGGTCGGGAAACCGTCCGCGCTGCGCAGGTCGGGCAGCGCGTGATAGGCGCGATAAAGATAGCTGGAACCGTCGACGAGCAGCAGGGTATTTTCCATGGGCGAAGAATCAAAAAGTGGGGTCGCAAGAGTATCCGCCATTATCGCAGAATCGGTCCGCCGCCTCCCACCCTTGCATGCCGGACACAGCGGTGGAAATGCGCGCACTTTTCACAGAGGATGCTGCCTGTTTGTTACAATGGACTAAACGACACAAGGTGACCATCATGTTGCGCACATCTTCCCGCCTGAAACTCCTCACGCTGTCCCTGATCATTCCAGCCGGCATGGCCGCCGCCCAGCAATCGATGCCGGCGCAGCCGGGCCAGCAACCGGGTCAGCAACAGACGCAGACGCAAGTACAGCCGCAGAACCGGCAGCAGACCCAGCCGCAACAGCGCCCCAGCGAGCGGCCGCCCGAACTCGAACGCATCGAACCGGGCAGCGACACCCCGGCGACCACGATTCCGTCGAAGGAACGTACCCGCATCACCGAAAAGCGCGACAACCGCGGCCAGGTGACCGACGTCGAGGTGCAGAGCGGCCCGAGCCGCTACACCCTGAAGCCGAACACGCAGGTCGGCACCGCCCTGCCGGGCGACGCCATGAGCTCGCAGCGCGGCCCGCAGTGGACCGTCAAGGAATTTGACTTCGGCAATCCGAAGAAACAGGACACGGCCGCCCAGCCGGTCGCGCCTGCCCCGGCCCGTGCCGGCGTGCCGCCGCGCGCCGATGCGCCGCCACCGCCGCCGCTCGAACCCGTCGAGAAAAAATAAACCGTTGCCGCCCGCGTGGCGGCCTCCTTCACCTTTTGTTGCTGGCACATGGCAGTTTTCACCGCGGTCACACTGGACGACCTCCACCAGTGGATCAAGCAGTTCCCCCTCGGCCGCGCCCTGGCGCTCGACGGCATTTCTTCCGGCATCGATAACAGCAACTTCTTCCTGACGACGGAACGGGGCGAGTACGTCCTCACCATCTTCGAGAACCTGCGCTTCGAGCAGCTGCCCTTCTACGTCCAGCTGATGCGCCACCTGGCCGAACGCGGCATCCCGGTGCCGGCGCCGGTGCCGACAGCTAGCGGCGAGCTGGTGGTGACCCTGCACGGCAAGCCGGCCATCATCGTCAGCCGCCTGAGCGGCGCCTCGCAGCTCGACCCGCAGCCGGTGCACTGCGCCGAAGTCGGCCGCATGCTGGCGCGCATGCACCTGGCCGGCCGCGATTTCGATCTGCACCAGCCGAACCTGCGCGGCCTGGACTGGATCCTGGCGACCGCGCCGCAGGTCCAGCCCTATTTGAGCGACGGCGAGGCCGCGCTGCTGCGTAGTGAAACCGCATTCCAGTCGGCGTTCGCGGCAGGTTCCGCCTACGCCGCCCTGCCGCGCGGTCCGGTGCACGCCGACCTGTTCCGCAACAACGTTATGTTCGAAGGCGAGCGCCTGAGCGGCTGCTTCGATTTCTACTTCGCCGGCGTCGACACCTGGCTGTTCGACGTCGCCGTCACCGTCAACGACTGGTGCATCGACCTCGCCACCGGCGTGCTCGATGAAGCGCGGGTGCGCGCCCTGCTGGACGCTTACCACGCGGCGCGGCCCTTCACGCAGGACGAACAGGCCGCCTGGCAGCCGATGCTGCGCGCCGGCGCCCTGCGCTTCTGGCTCTCGCGCCTGTACGACCTCCACCTTCCCCGCGCGGCCGAACTGCTGACGCCGCACGATCCGACCCATTTCGAACGCATCCTGCGCGAACGCATCGAACGCGCCGCCCCCGCACTGCCCTTATGAATTCTCTCCCCGCAATCACCGGCTGGCACTGGCTCAAGCAAGGCGCCGGCCTGTTCCGCAAACAGCCCGCCGCGCTGGCCACCCTGCTGTTCGCGAACATCCTGATCAGCCTCGGCGTCAGCGCCCTGCCCTTCGTGGGGCCACTGGTGGTCTCGCTGCTGATTCCCTCGTTCTCGCTGGCCTTCATGCAGGCCTGCCTGATGATCGAAAACGGCCAGCGCGTGACGCCGGCCGTCCTGCTCACCGGTTTCCGCAAGCCGATCTTCCCGACCCTGTGCAAGATCGGCCTGGTCTATCTCGGCATCAGCCTGGTGCAGCTGGTGCTCGTCTACCTGCTGATCGACCAGGAAGCGATGCAGGAAATGGCGCGCCAGAGCCGCGCCGGCGAACAGCCGCAAGTCTCGGGCGCCTTCATGCTGACGGTGATCCTGATCGCCCTCCTGAACCTGGTGGGCGTCATCACGATGTGCTTCGCCGGCCCGCTGACCTACTGGCAGAAAATGCCGCCCGGGAAAGCGACCTTCTACAGCTTCTTCGCGGTGCTGAGGAGCGCCCGCGTGTTCCTGGTGATGCTGCTGGCCTGGTTCGCGATGTTTGTTGCGATTACCATGGTGCTGGCGATGCTGCTGGGTGGGAGCAGTTTTACCAGGGTGCTGATCATGTGGCTGATCTTTTTGTTCGTGCTGTTGCTGCAATGTGCGCTGTATGCGGGATACAGGCAGATTTTCGGCAAGCCAGTAGATGGTGCGCAGACCGGGCCGGTCAATCTCAGCAAATAGATTGTGTCGATTTGTTTGTTGGCTTAAAAACCGTCATTCCCGCGCAGGCGGGAATCCAAGCTTGCAAACGTTACGATAGCGCCAGCAAAATTAGGCTCCCGCCTTCGCGGGAGCGACGGTCTGCAGGGGAACGCAGAGAATCAACGTGCAGCAGTTGTAAGGCCGGAATCAACGCCCCACACGCTCCAGCTTCGCCACCGACAAATCCAGCACCTTCATCCCCGCCGCGCCGAAATTGATCTGCGCGCGCGCCGCCCCCGCCCCGCCTTCGATATTCACGATCACACCCTCGCCGAACTTGGCGTGCGCCACCGTCTCGCCGACGCGCCAGCCGGCGCCGTTGCCGGCGGCTGACTTCTGCGTGATTTGCTGCGCGATCCGGTTGTCGGTCCCGTTGCGGAATTCCGTGTCGTCCCACGCCGTTTGCGACTTGCGGCCGGCGAACCAGTTGGTCTGCACGCGCGGCGACAGCCACTTGATCGACTCTTCCGGCAGCTCGTCGAAGAAACGCGACTTCATGTTGAAGCGGGTCTGGCCGTGCAGCATGCGCTGCTGGGTGAAGCTCATGTACAGGCGCCGGCGCGCGCGCGTGATCGCCACGTACATCAGGCGCCGTTCTTCATCGACCCCATCGAGCTCGCGCGCGCTGCTCTCGTGCGGGAACAGGCCTTCCTCCAGGCCGGTGATGAAGACCGCGTCGAATTCCAGGCCCTTGGCCGAGTGCACGGTCATCAGCTGCATGGCGTCCTGCCCGGCCTGGGCCTGGGCGTCGCCCGCTTCCAGCGACGCGTGGGTCAGGAAGGCGGACAAGGGCGACATCACGCTCGGCAGCGGCGCGCCGCCGTCGAGCACCTCGACGCCGTCGTCCAGCACGATCGCCTCGCCCGCCTGCGGCAGCGACGGCGGCCCCAGGTGGGCAGGGGCGGCAATCCCGAAGCCTTCTTCCTGCACGAACTGGGTCGCCGCATTGACCATCTGCTCCAGGTTTTCGATGCGCTCGGCGCCTTCCTTTTCCTTCTGGTAGTAGTCGAGCAGGGTACTGCGCTCGAGCACCACGCGCACCAGTTCCGGCAACGGCAGCTGCTGGGTCTCGAAGCGCGCGCCCTCGATCAGCTTCACGAAGGACCCCAGTACCGAACCCGCCTTGCCGGTCATATAGGGCACCGCCGCGTACAGCGAGATGCCGTAGGAGTCGGCCGCCATCTGCAGCTGCTCGATCGAGCGCGCGCCAATGCCGCGGGTCGGGAAGTTCACCACGCGCAGGAAGGCCGAATCGTTATGCGGGTTGTCCATCAGCTGCAGGTAGGCGATCGCGTGCTTGACCTCGGCGCGCTGGAAGTAGCGCAGGCCGCCGTAGACGGTATAGGGAATGCCGGCCGCGAACAGCGCGTGCTCGATCACGCGGCTCTGCGCATTGGAGCGGTACAGCACCGCGATCTCGCTGCGCGGCACGCCTTCGCCCATCAGGCTCTTGGCTTCCTCGATGATCCACTGCGCCTCCTCCAGGTCGGACGAGGCCTCGTATACGCGTACCTGCTCGCCCTGCCCCGCGTCGGTGCGCAGGTTTTTCCCCAGGCGCTTGGGGTTGTTGGCGATCAGGTAGTTGGCGCTGTCGAGGATGTGGCCGAAGGAGCGGTAGTTCTGCTCCAGCTTGATCAGGTTCTTGACGCGGAATTCGCGCTCGAAAGCCTGCATATTGCCGACGTTGGCGCCACGGAAGGCGTAGATGCTCTGGTCGTCGTCGCCCACTGCGAAGATGGCGCCGCCGCCTTCCTCGTCGTGGCCGGCCAGCAGTTTCAGCAGGTTGTACTGTAGATCATTGGTATCCTGGAACTCGTCCACCAGGATGTGGCGGAAACGCATCTGGTAGTGGTGGCGCAGCGGGCCATTGCGCGCCAGCAGTTCGTAGGAGCGCAGCAGCAGCTCGGCGAAATCGACGACACCCTCGCGCTGGCACTGGCCTTCATACAACTCGTACAGTTCGATCATGCGCCGCTCGATCGGGTCGTTCGGCTCGAGGCGATTGGCGCGCAGGCCCTGCTCTTTCGCGTTATTGATGAAGTACATCAGCGCCTTGGCCGGGTACTTTTCATCATCCACGTTGGCCGCCTTGAGCATGCGCTTGATCAAGGACAGCTGGTCTTGCGAATCCAGGATCTGGAAGGTCTGCGGCAGCGCCGCGTCCTTGTAGTGGGTGCGCAGCAGGCGGTTGCACAGACCGTGGAAGGTGCCGATCCACATGCCGCGCGTATTAATCGGCAGCATCGAGGACAGGCGGGTCAGCATCTCCTTCGCCGCCTTGTTCGTGAACGTCACCGCCATGATGCCGGCCGGCGAGACCTGGCCGGTCTGGATCAGCCAGGCGATGCGGGTGGTCAGCACGCGGGTCTTGCCGGAGCCGGCGCCCGCCAGGATCAGCGCGCTTTGCGACGGTAAAGTGACAGCGGCAAGCTGTTCTTCGTTCAAGTTGTGGAGGAGATCGGTCTGCATGTGGCCATTATATACCGGCCGATTTACTGTATGTCCATCCAGTAGGCTGCCGGGTTCACGTTCCGGGACCGGCGCTGCGGGTGGAAGGGTACTCCGGCAGGCCATCCGCGAGTTTGACCCAATGCAGGCGGCTGCGTACGAAAGTATGGTCGCCCGGCGGCACCGCGTTCGGATCGTCGAGCGAGCAGTTGGTAATGTCGAGCTCCTCGGGCCAGCGGCCGTCTTCGAAGGTCAAGGTCGTGCCGCATTGCGGGCAAAAGCCGCGCAGCACCTGTTCACTGGAAGAAAAGCGCGCCGGCTCGCCTTTCGTATAGCGGAAATCGGCGCGGCGCGCGCTGAACCAGGCCAGCGCCGGGGCGCCGGAAATCCGGCGGCAGTCGGTGCAATGGCACAGCGTACTGTTGAAGATCCCGCCCTTGACCTCGTAGCGAACTGCACCGCAGAAACAACCTCCCTGCAAATCCATGTCCCACTCCTTTCGCGCCGCAAACAAATATGTCCAAGCGACCTCATCAGTATAAGCGGCCCATCGATTCGCGCGCCGCATGATTGTCATTTCGCTTATTTTAATGACAGATTCGCGACAGATCGCGAGGCCTTCGTGCCTGACTTTCACTCAAAGGAGAACCATATGCTCAACCGCGTTGTTACCGTCGCCGCGCTCGCCGTCGGCGGCATGCTGCTGTCCAAGAAACTCAAAGGAAGCCGCAATGGCTTCGGCGCCAGCTCGTCGGTGACCGAGACCATCGAGATCAACGTCCCGGTGAAAACCGCGTACAACCAGTGGACCCAGTTCGAGGACTTCCCGCAGTTCATGAAGAGCGTCAAGGAAATCCGCCAGCTGGACGACAAGCACCTGCACTGGAAAGCCAACGTGGCCGGCGAAGACAAGGAATGGGACGCCGAGATCACCGAACAGATCCCGGACACGCGCATCGCATGGCGCAGCGTCACCGGCGTGAAGAACGGCGGCGTCGCCGACTTCCACAAGATCTCGGACACCTGCTGCCGCGTCACGGTCCAGATGGACTATGAGCCGGAAAGCGCCCTCGAGTCCGTCGGCGACGCCTTCGGCGCCGTGCGCATGGAACTGCGCGGCAACCTGCAGAACTTCAAGGAACTGCTGGAAAAGCGCGGTTCGGAAACCGGCGCCTGGCGCGGCAAGGTCGACCAGCACTAAGCGGCTGTTCGCACCAATAAGAACGCCACCTTGCCGGTGGCGTTTTTTTCAGCCCGCGTTGTTCGACTTCGTCGCGAGTGCCGTACGGTGGGCAATCCTTTGCCCACGCGTTCAACCAGTAGAAGCGTCGCCTCGATGCATCCGTAAGTCGAACGCGTGGGCGGAGGACCGCCCACCCTACAAAACCTTAGCCCGCCTGCGGCACCGGCTTGGCCAGGCCTTTTTCACGCGCTTCCTTGATCAGGGCGCGCACGGTCTTGTCGGCCGCATGGGTTTCCCGCTCCATTTCCTTGCCCAGCGCGCCCATCTTCTTGCCGATCGCATCCATCGGCTTGCCGGCCTCGCCCATGCGGCGGCCGATCTCATCCATCGACTGCTGCGCCTGGCGCACACCAGGCTGCTGCCATTCCTGGCCGATGCGCTGGCCTTCCGCCGACATCTGGTTGCCGAGTTCGCTCATGCGGCGGCTGAGGCGTGCGCGTTCCTCGTCATCGGCGCGGTGCATCTGCTTGCCGAGCTCCTCCATCTGCTTGCCCAGTTCCTTCATGCGGGCCTCGGCGGCGCGGGTCTGCTTGTCGTCGACCTTCATGCCGCGCGCGGCGACATCCATCTCCTTGCCGAGCGCATCCATGCGCTTGCCATGCACGTCCATTTCCTTGCCGTAGGCGTCCATCTGCTTGCCGAGCTTGTTCACCGGCGCCCAGGCCGCATCCACCCTGGCCATCAGGGCGGCGTCCTGGATGTAATAGGCCTGGCCGTCTTCGCGGAACCAGACGAAGTCGCCGCCGATCCTTTTCCTGGCCTGCTTGATCTCGTCCCAGTCATCGCTGCTGCCGCTCATGGACACGCCCTTGTCGGTGCTGCGCACCACGGCGTAGGGATGTTCGCTGCGTGCGGTGCTGATGCTGACGTTGCCGTGCCGCGTGACGACCTGGTCGGCCTGCACGACGGTGGCGGCTTTTTCTTGCGGCTCGGCTGCGGCGTGGGCCGGCGCGGCCCAGGAATAGAAGGCGGCGCTGACGGCCAGGCCGAGGATGGGCAGCGCGAGCTTCCAGTTCAGGGCTTCGGCTTCGGGGCGAACCAGGCGTTTGATACGGGACATGAGATTTCCTCCGTGGGCTGCCAAGGCAGGTTGTGGGGTGAACTGGAACAGGTCCAGTTCGGACAATGCAAGTGCCAGGCGCCGCGGTTCGCCTAGCGTGCTTGCGGCTACATCATCTGCAATCTGTTCGCGCTCTTCGCGGATCCGGTTCGACAGCCACCACACGGCCGGGTGGTAGAACAGCAGGATCTCGATCGCGCTCTGGATCAAATTCACCAAGTAGTCACAACGGCGGACGTGGGCCAGCTCGTGCGCCAGCAGCGCTTCCAGCAGCTGCGGCGGCATGCCCGACACCAGGGAGGCCGGCACCAGCACCACCGGCCGCCACCAGCCGGCCGTCACCGGGCTGGTCAAGTCGTCGACCAGGCCCAGCGCCACGCGGCGGGCGATGCCCATGCGGCGCGCCAGCTCGTCGAGCCGCGCCTGCCAGGCCGGGTCGACCGCATAGCGGCCGGGCTGGCTTCGCTCGCGCACCCACATCAGGCCAAGCAGCATGCGCAGCGCCAGCACCCCGGCGCCGATGGCCCAGAACAGCACCACCAGCGACAGGCGCTCCTGCAGGGCGTCTTCCCACCCCGCGAAGCGTCCGGCCTCGAACACCACCGACTGCACCGCCGCTGGCGCGGCATCCGTGCCCGCGACCGCCAACATGGTGGTCACGCCACCCTCCTCCATCTGGGCCAGGCGCTGCACCGTGCCGGCCAGCGGCAGCGCGGCGCACAGCAGCAGCGCGCCGCAGGCCACCAGGTAGCGTGCTTGCGGACGCGCCTTGCGCATCGCCGCCAGGACCAATGCCGCGGCCCAGCCGACCAGCAGGCCCTGCCACAGGAAATCGATCAGCGCCCAGGCCAGGGCCGGCGCGGCGTTCGCAAGCAGCTCGTTCAGGTTCATCGTTGCTCCCTCGTTGACAACTAGATTAAAAGTTCTAGATAAAATTGTCTAGAACTTTTTTTCTACTTTTAGCCGGAACGAAGCCGGCGATGTGTCAGGGTAGGCGTATGCACGCAGCCAGGCCACCCCGGTGCGACAGGCGGCAGGAAACGCGGAATGGATGGAAAAGCGGAGGGAAGGACGGGCCGGGCGGCCCGTCCGGGGAGATGCTTAGAACACGACCACCGAGCGGATCGACTCGCCCGACTTCATCAGGTCGAAGCCTTCGTTGATGCGCTCGAGCGGCAGGTGGTGGGTGATCAGGTCATCGATGTTGATCTTCTTTTCCATGTACCAGTCGACGATCTTCGGCACGTCGGTGCGGCCGCGCGCGCCGCCGAAGGCGGAGCCCTTCCACTCCCGTCCCGTCACCAGCTGGAACGGACGGGTCGAGATTTCCTGGCCGGCCGCCGCCACGCCGATGATGATCGACTGGCCCCAGCCCTTGTGGCAGCACTCCAGCGCCTGGCGCATGACGTTGACGTTGCCGACGCACTCGAAGCTGTAGTCGGCGCCGCCGTCGGTCAGCTGGACGATCGCATCGACCACGTTCTCGACCTTGGTCGGGTTGATGAAGTGGGTCATGCCGAACTTGCGCGCCATCGCTTCGCGTTCCGGGTTCAGGTCCACGCCGATGATCTTGTCGGCGCCGACCATCTTGGCCGCCTGGATCACGTTCAGGCCGATGCCGCCCAGGCCGAACACGACGACGTTGGCGCCCGCCTCCACTTTCGCCGTGAAGATCACGGCGCCGATGCCGGTGGTGACGCCGCAGCCGATGTAGCAGATCTTGTCGAAGGGCGCGTCCGAACGCACCTTGGCCAGCGCGATCTCCGGCACCACGATGTAGTTCGAGAAGGTCGAGGTGCCCATGTAGTGGTACAGCGGCTGGCCGTCCAGAGAAAAGCGCGAGGTCGCATCCGGCATCAGGCCGCGGCCCTGGGTCGAGCGGATTGCCTGGCACAGGTTGGTCTTCTGCGACAGGCAGAATTTGCACTGGCGGCATTCCGGCGTGTACAGCGGAATCACGTGATCGTCCTTGCGCAGGCTGGTCACGCCGGGGCCGACGTCGACCACCACGCCCGCGCCTTCATGGCCGAGGATGGCGGGGAACAGGCCTTCCGGATCGGCGCCCGACAACGTGTAGTAGTCGGTGTGGCAGATGCCGGTGGCCTTCACCTCGACCAGCACCTCGCCCGCCTTCGGGCCTTCGAGTTCGACTTCCTCGATCGTGAGCGGGTGGCCCGCCTTCCAAGCAACGGCTGCCTTCGTCTTCATGTTTTTCCTTCCTGAACCATGAGCATGAATGGGACGCCGCGCGCGAGGCGGCGCCATAAAGGACGAAATGATAACAAGGCTGGCGAATCGGTGCGCCGCCTTGCCTCGAAATATCACCTGTGTTTACAAGGGGAAGCCAAGTCGCATGCGCTGTTCCATCAGCGTTTCGCCTGGTCGCATCGGGTACGGCTCGTCCACCGCAACGAAGCCCGCGCGCGTGTAAAGCCGCAGTGCGCCGGCATTCGTGCAGTTCACGCCGAGCTGCATGCGGCGCGCCCCTCGCGCCTGCGCCCACGCCACCGCCTGGTCCAGCAACGCTCGAGCGACGCCGTGGCATCTAGCCGCCGGCGCCACCCACATCTGGTACAGGTTGACGAGGTCCGGGGCCTGGGCATCGACCTTGGCCCAGCACAGGCCGACCAGCTGCCCGTCCATTTCGGCGCCGAGCGGACAGTCGATGCCGGACGTTGCCGCCCGCGCGAGCCGCGTCTCCCACTCCGTCAATGGCCAGGCCTGCGCCTCGGCCAGCGTGGCGCCGAAGGCGTCCGGCGCATCCGCCAGCGCCTGCAGGCGGATCGCGCGGTAGGCCTGCCACTCGTGCGGCTGCAGGCGGCGCACCTCCATCACTTGGCGGGCGCGGCGCCGGTCAGCTCGCGGCCCTTGGCGGCGTAGTTGACGGCCTTCGGCACGCTGGTCCACTCCGGACGCTTGGCGTCATTGGCGACGTCGTACACGCCCGCCGCCAGCATGCGCGTCACGCGCGCCATATTGTCATAGTCGAGCTTTTCCCAGGTGTCGTCCTTGCCGTGATAGTCGGGGAAAGCATAGGCCACCGACAGCGTGTGGGCCGGGACGCCGGCGTCGGCCAGGGCCTGGTTGTCGGCGCGCGAGAAGAACATGTCGCTGAACGAGGCGTGCTTCCACAGCTTGATGCCGGTGCGCTCGGCGCTCTTCTTCATGGTCTCGCTGATGGTCGAATAGTCGAAGCCGGTCATGGCGATGGTGCCGACCTGCTTGCCTTCGCTGTCGTCGGTGCGGCCGGTCTGCTCCAGGTTGATCATGGCGACGGTGTCCTTCAGCGGGAACACCGGATGGCGCGCGTAGTACTTCGCGCCCAAGAGGCCCAGTTCCTCGCCCCAGAAGGTCATGAACACGATGCTGCGGCGCGGACGCTCCTTGCCTGCGCTCAGGGCCCTGGCGATCTCGATGGCGGAGACCACGCCGCTGGCGTCGTCGTTGGCGCCATTGAAGACTTCGCCGTCGCGGATGCCGACGTGGTCGTGGTGGGCCGTGACCAGCACGTAGGTGCTCTTCAGGCTCGGGTCGGAACCGGGCAATACGCCAACGACGTTGCGCAGCTTCACGGGACGCAGCGCAGCCGCCGCCACTCGCGCGGTAACCGTGGCGCCACTCTTCTCCAGTGCGGCTGCAGCCTCGGGAGCCTGCAGCACCAGCACCGGCACGGCGCCGGTGGCCGGCGCCTGCGCCGGATCGACCAGCCAGCCGCCGGTGCCGGCGCTCTGGCGCTTTTCCTTGTCGATCAGGACCACCAGGCGCGGCTTGCTCGTCAGCTTCTGCTGCAGCACGCGCCCGGCGCCGGGCACCGGACCGGCCGGCACCACCAACACCTTGCCGTCGGCGGCGGCGTTGTTTTCGAGCGCGTCCTTCCAGGTCATGTACACAGCCGCGCCGTTGGCCACCGAGACCGCATCCAGGAAGTTGCCGGTTGCAGCACCCGCGGGTACCTCGATGGTGGCGCCGCCGGCCTTCACGCTCAGGACCACGTCGCCGGCCTTGCGCTCCGCGTACTGCCAGGTCGCAGTCTGGTAATAGCCGTCGTCACCAGCCGGCTCCAGGCCCGCGGCGCGGAACTGGGACGCGATGTACTCGGTCGCCACGTCCTGGCCGCGCGACGGCGTGCCGCGGCCTTCGAGCAGGTCGGAAGCCAGGAAGGAGACATGACCGCGCAGGGCGTTTGGCGAGATCGAGTCGAGCTGGTTCGGGCCGGTGGCGCAGCCGGCGGTGGTGAGGGCGATGACGAGGGCAGAGAGCTGGAGACGCATGCGGTTGCTTTCGATGAGATGGCAAGAAAAGCAATATCGCACGGCAAGGCGAAGCGGTCAACGGACCTGTGTCCCGCTGGCTTCATGAATACATACGCGCGTCGCATAAAGACGCGCCGGGGCGATCGATCCATCCGGATTAGCGATGAGATCATCCGATTCGGGCGCAACGGCCGGGTTCGGCCAAAAGCGGACCTTCGCCAATTCTGGAACCCTAAACTTCGCTTATGAACCCGCTGACCTGGAACGATCTATTTGTTGACGCATCGCTACTCGACTTTAAAGTACTGTTTGCGGAATGGCCGGGTTTGGAGAATGGCGTGATTCGTCCTATCGGCGCTTCTGCATTTGGTGATTTGTTCTACGAGCGCAGGTCACGCGAGGTAATGAAGTTAGACGTGTTGGAAGGTGGGGTGCACCCGGTTGCTGCTAGCTTCCAGCAGTTCGGCGAGTTGATGAATTCTCCCAAATGGCAGGAGCAGCATCTTCTAAGTCAAGGAGTTGCTTTGCTCAAAGAGCATAGGGTTTCTCGTGGCCCAAGCCAGTTTTTCGGGTTCGCCCCGCACCCTTCATTTGTGGGAAAGATTGACTGCTCCAGTGCAATGCCACTTGATGCTGTAGTGTGGAACTCGATCTGCGCGCAGACGCTAGGCGTTGCTCCGCCAGAAGAGCCGGAGGTGCCCGACGTTCCTCGAAAACGGCCATGGTGGAAGCTCGGAAAAGGCTAGAGCGAAGGTCTGCTGTGGGTTGGCAGCAGCCAGTCGTGACAGTCCGTGGATTTTTCGGCTCGGCAACCTGCTATCTTGGACGGAACGGCCGACCTCGGCAGCAAGCGGGTGTCAGGCTTGTCCGTGTGGCCAATTGGCTGTCGAGGAAACCTACTGGAGAGCAGATATGGGTGAATGGTCAGAATATTTTGAAGACTTTCCGGAAGAAAATCAGGCTAACTATGTCGCGGGAAGATTTGATCCCGCGGGCGCCGACGCGCAGCGTAAGGCCGAGCAAGCATCGGCACTAAAACTGCGGAAGGAGCAGCAACAACTCGACGCAGAGATCGCTGCCATCGTTCAGAAACATAAACCCGTAAAGTAGGCGCGGAAATAATGCCCACTTCGACCGGCTGTTTTCGACCAGAAGCGGTCCCTCGAAAAGGCCTGCGGCGTACCTGTTTGAAGTCTCTATAGGAATGGACAAACTGCATGAAAAAATTCGCGTTGACCGCTGATCAGATTAAGCCCCTTGCAACGGGTCGAGGTGGGTGTATTGCCACGGACAGGATCACCGTTGACGGAAGGCCGGTAGGGTATATGGTCCGTGAGCCAAGCACGCGTCAGCATGACAGCGGATGGTGTTTCATGGCCGGGGACGAGACGCAGGATTACATGGATGATCCATCCCATCATGGCATTTACGATGTGAACACGATCGCCAACTACTCTCCGGATATCACATCGTTACTCGATGCGCCGCCATGCAGCGCTTTTGAACGCGATGCAGCGACGGGCAAGTTGGTTGCTGTTATGTATGAGGCCCCGCTCGAATAGGACCAAGTTTTCGGACATGCGATCGTCCGCTATGGGTCGAAAGCAGCCGGTCGTGTACCTCTTATACCCTGCAGGGCCTACCCATGTCGTATAAAAGAACACCGACCCGATCAATACTCCTGACTTCCCGGTAATATCGTCCGATTCATGTGCATGCAAATGAGGGAAGCGATGATCGTCGGGATCGACCTGGGCACCACCAACAGCCTGATCGCGGTGTGGGAAAACGGCGCCCCGCGCCTGATCCCGAACAGCCTGGGCGAGGTGCTGACGCCATCCTGCGTCAGCGTCGACGAGGACGGCAGCATCCTGGTCGGACGCGCCGCGCGCGAACGCCTGCAGACCCACCCGCAGCACAGCGCCGCCAACTTCAAGCGCCTGATGGGCAGCGACAGGACGATCTTCCTCGGCAAGCGCGCATTCCGGCCCGAAGAGCTGTCGGCGCTGGTGCTGCGCTCGCTGAAGGAAGACGCCGAGGCCGCGCTCGGCCACCCCATCGAGGAAGCCGTGATCACCGTGCCGGCCTACTTTTCCGACGCCCAGCGCAAGGCCACCCGCGCCGCCGGCCAGCTCGCCGGCCTGAAGGTCGAGCGCCTGCTCAACGAACCGACCGCCGCCGCCCTGGCCTACGGCATCCACCTGCGCGAGGGCGAATCGAAATTCCTCGTGTTCGACCTGGGCGGCGGCACCTTCGACGTCTCGGTGCTCGACCTGTTCGAGGGCGTGATGGAAGTGCGCGCCTCGGCCGGCGACAACCACCTGGGCGGCGAGGATTTCGTCACGGTGCTGGTCGAGCGCTTTTTCGAGACCACGGAGGCGCCCGCCTCCCTGCGCCACGACGCCGCCTTCATGCAGCGCCTCGCGGCGCAGGTGGAACTGGCCAAGCGCGCCCTCAGCGACGGTCCGCAGGCCGAGATCGTGGCCGGCGACGGCCGCCAGGATTACCGGATGACGCTCGACGAAGCCGCGCTGGAAAAGGCCTGCGCGCTGCTGCTGGCGCGCCTGCGCAGCCCGGTCGAACGGGCGCTGCGCGACGCCAGCCTGCCGCTGGCGGAGCTGGACAACATCGTGCTGGCGGGCGGCGCCACCCGCATGCCGATCGTGCGGCGCATGGCGGCGCGCATGTTCGGCCGCTTCCCGTCCTGCGACATCAATCCCGACGAAGTGGTGGCGCTCGGCGCGGCGGTGCAGGCGGGGCTCAAGATGCGCGACGCGGCGCTGGACGAAGTCGTGATGACCGACGTCGCGCCCTACTCCCTCGGCGTGGCCACCACCGTGCGCATCGGCGGCGACCACTTCTCGCACGGCCACTTCGACCCCATCATCGAACGCAACACGGTGGTGCCGGTCAGCCGGGTCAAGCGCTACTTCCCGATCCGCGACGACCAGCAGGTGATCGAACTGCTCGTGTACCAGGGCGAGGCGCGCATGGCCAGCGACAACATCAAGCTCGGCCAGCTCGAGGTACGGATGCCCGCCGCCGCCCACGAGCACGGGGTCGACGTGCGCTTCACCTACGACGTCAACGGCCTGCTGCAGGTCGAGGCGACGGTGGTCGCGACCAAGGAGGTGCATGCGCTGGTCATCGAAGGCAATCCGGGCCTGCTCACCGAGCAGGAGATCGCACGGCGCTTCGTCGCGCTGTCGGAACTGAAGATCCACCCGCGCGACCGGATCGAGAACCGCACCCTGCTGGCGCGCGCCGAGCGCCTGTACCAGCACCTGCGCGGCATGCCGCGCGAGCAGCTGGGCCGCGAGATCACCGGCTTCGAGACGGCGCTGGAGTCGCAGGATGCGCGTACGATCGCGCCCGCCGCCAAGGCCTTCCGCGAGGTGGTCGACTACTTCGACCATCAGAGCTTCCTGCTGCCCGACGCCTGAGGCATGGACACCACCCACGATTTCCTCGAACTGCTCGAGCTCGACGAGGGCGCCGAGGAACGCGACATCCGCCGCGCCTATGCGCGCAAGCTCAAGCGCATCGACCAGGAAGCCGATCCGGACGCCTTCCAGGCGCTGCGCAGCGCCTACGAGGTGGCGCTGGACTGGGCGCGCTGGAAGCTGGCGCAGGACGCCGCAGACGCGCCGCCCGCCGCGGCCGACAGCGTCGTGCAGGAAGCGCCGCCGGCAGCGCAGGAGCCGGCGCCGGAGCCTGAGCCCGAACCGGAACCACCCGAAGCCATGCGCCTCGGGGGCGAGGTCTTCGGCCGCCTGGGAAACAGCGCCAAGGAGTTGACCGAGTGGGGCAAGCTGGGCGACGTCGAGGCATGGCGCGCGGCGATCGAGGCGCGCTTCGGCGACGAGGAACTGGTCAACATCGACGCCCGCATCTACTTCGAGGCCTTCGTGGCCTCGATGCTGGCCAACGGCTGGCGCCAGGGGCACGAGGCGCTGTTCGTGGCGGCGAAGGAAGCCTTCGCCTGGGACGGCGACCGGCGCCGTCTGTGGCAGCTGGGGCAGGCCGGCCGTTTGCTCGACCAGGCGATCGAAGAGCGCCACGTCTTCCATGCGCAGCCGGGGAATGAGCAGGTCCGCATGCGCGAACTGGCGAAGATGCTGCGTTCGGAAGGGCTGCCCGCCAGGCGCGAGATACTCAAATCGATGCGCGATGCCGAGCGCATGCTGGCGCGCTTCCCGGCGCTGATGGCGATCGTCACCGATATGGGGAATGTGGAGCGCTGGCGCGCCATCTACCGGGAGGCCGGCGGCAAGCCGATCGATCTCGATGCCGAGGACGCCGTTACCGCGCCCGCCGGGCCGCAACGCACCTTCAGCACCTGGCAGGGCGTCGTGCTGTTCCTGGCGCTCAGCGCAGTGCTGCGCGCCGTATTCAACCATTCCGGCGGGGAGCAGGACGCGGGCCGCGGCGGCATCCCGCCAACTCTCCAGCAGGCGCCCGGGCAGACAACGTTCGGCCCTATCGTGCCGCCGGTGCGCGATCCACGGCTGCCAAAGGCGGGCGGCGCTGAGACCCTGGTGAAAGAGCAGCCTGTCTTCGAAGCCGAACTGCTCGCCCATTTGCCGCCGATCCGCTTCGTTCCGTCTCCCGATGCAAAGCAAGGCAGGTACAGCGGAAAGTACCGGGTCTATCTGGACTTCGACGGCAAGGTAAATAGTGTCACCACGATCCAGCCTTCCGGCGACACCCGGCTCGACCGCACCATCCACCTGGCCTTCTGGGCGAGCAAGCCTTTCCCGGGCGGATTCAGAAGCTTCGACTTTAGCTACACGACCGAGATCATTCGCACGCCGGCCGGCCTGTCCACGACGCCTCCCGAGACCAGCATCGAAGACTGATCAGTCGCGCTCCCACGGCTCGCGCGGCGCATTCGGATGGCGCCGCATCACCTTGCCCTGGGTGGTGAAGCCGATCAGGCGCGCCACCACCGCCGCCAGGTACATCACGCCGACCAGCATCTCGACGCTGCACAGGGCGCGCGCGTGGGTGGTCAGCGGAATCACGTCGCCGATGCCGGTGCTCGACAGCAGCGCGAAGCTCAGGTAATTCAGTTCGCTCCAGGTGCGCGGCGCGCCGGCGTTGACAGCGGCCGCGAACGTGTTCGGATGCAGTTCCTGCACCATCAGGTAGAGATGGGTGAAGGCCCAGGCCAGCAGGGTAAAGGTCGAGGCGGCGGCGAACAGTTCGTCGGTGGTGGCCTGGCGGTCGCCCATCATGTAGGCGATCAGGCTGCCGGCCGCGTAGAAGTAGAACAGCGCTTCCAGACCCGAGGACCAGGGCAGCAGCTGGGGACGCAGGTCGAACAGGGTCTGCAGCGCCAGCAGCGCGATGATCGGCACGGCGAGGGCGATGCTGACCCGGGTCTCGCCGGGCGTGCGGCGCACCATGCGGATCGTCAGCGACAGCACCACCACGCCGAACACATTGAACACCGCATGCCCGGCCGGCTCGCCCTCGATGAAGGGATACAGCAGCATGCCGGCCAGCTGCACCAGCAGCAGGAAGGCGGAAGGATGGCGGCGGGAGTGGATGAGCAGGCGCTTCGGTCGCATCGTCGTCTTGGTCGTCGGATCAATACGGCTATTGTATGCAAAGTCCTGTCCGTCCCTCGCGCTGGAGGGACGCGGGGCGCAGCGATCAGGCGGCGTGGGCGATGGCGCGCCGCGGGGAGCGCGCGGCCGGCGCCGGGGCGCCTTCGGCCAGTACGAACACCGCCACCAGCGCCTGCAGGCGCGCGGCTTCTTCCTGCATGGCCTCGGCGGCGGCGGCGGCCTGCTCGACCAGCGCGGAATTCTGCTGGGTCACCAGGTCCATCTGCGCGATCGCGCCGTTGACCTGCTCGATGCCCTCGCTCTGCTCGGCGGTCGCGGCGCTGATCTCGGACACCACGTCGGTGACCCGGCGCACGCTCTCGACCACCTCGCGCATGGTGGCGCCGGCTTGCGCCACCAGCGCGCTGCCCGAGTCGACCCGCTCGCTGGAGGCGCCGATCAGCGCCTTGATTTCCTGCGCCGCCGCGGCCGAGCGCTGGGCCAGGCTGCGCACCTCGCCCGCCACCACCGCGAAGCCGCGTCCCTGCTCGCCGGCGCGCGCCGCTTCCACCGCCGCGTTCAGGGCCAGGATATTGGTCTGGAAAGCGATGCCGTCGATGACGCCGATGATGTCGACCACGCGGCGCGAGGCTTCGTCGATCGCGCCCATGGTCCCGACCACCTGCTCGACCACCTCGCCGCCGCGCAGCGCCACGCTGGACGCGGCCGCGGTGAGGCCGTTGGCCTGGCGCGCATTGTCGGCGGTCTGGCGCACGGTGGAGGTCAGTTCTTCCATCGACGAGGCGGTTTCCTCGAGCGAGGACGCCTGCTGTTCGGTGCGACTCGACAGGTCCTGGTTGCCGGCATGGAGTTCGCCGGACGCGGTGGCGATCGTCGCGGTCGCGCTGCGCACCTGGCTGACGATGCCGGCCAGGCTGTCGCGCATGCGGCTGATCGCGAACAGCAGGCTGCGCTCGTCGCCTTCGCGCAGGTCGATCCGCACCGCCAGGTTGCCGCCGGCGATCTGGCCGGCCAGCTGCGCCGCGTAGGCCGGCTCGCCGCCGAGCTGGCGCAGCAGGCCGCGCGTGATCAGGACGGCGGCCGCGGCGCCGAGCAGCAGCGCCAGCGCGCCCAAGGTCAACATCGCATTGCGGCCCAGCGCATAGGTCTGCTGGGCGGCGTCGTAGGTGGTCTGCATGCTGCCGCCGTGGTGTTCGATCAGTTCGTTGGAGGCGATGAACACGGCGCTTTGCAGCTTGCGCGCGGGGCCGAGCAACTGGGCGATGGCGGCATCGCGTTCGCCGGCGGCGTGCAGCTTCAATATGCCGTCGATCGCGCCGATGTACCGGGCATAGGCCGCGCGGTAGGCCTGCAGCTTGCGTACGCCCTCCTCGGAATGTGCGGTCGCCGCCAGCTTCGCGAACATCTCCTCGGTTTCCTTGCGCGCGGTGGCGATCGCCGCGAAGTTCTTCTTGTCCGCTTCAGGTTCGCTCAAGAGCAGCAGGTCGCGCACGGTGCGCGCGGTTCGGTTGATGCGGTCGGCCAGGTTCTGCGCCAGCACCACCTTCGGATAGGCCTCCACCGCCATCGAGCGGGTGCCCTCGTTCAGGCTGGCGAGCTGCTTGATGCCGAAGGCGATCACGGCCAGCAGCATGAGCAGCACGAGGGCGAAGCCCAGCGCCAGGCGGGTGCCCACCTTGGTTTGTTTCATTGTCGATTCGGGGGATATGGCTTGCATGGCAATGCGGGACGCATAAAAGAAATGTCACAGGATTATATATTTTGCGCCATAGCAAGAAACAGTCTTTACAACCCTGTTTGTCTCCCAGCCGCAACGTACGACCCGTGAGTCGATTGCCACTTCCAAGTCATTATTCATAAAACATAAGTAGTTATATTTTCCATTTGATGGAAATTTTTTATGCTATCCTCAATCCGCATCTTGACCAACCGCGTACCACAATCAAAGGAAAAAAATGAAAAAGAAATGGATTGTCATACCGTCCTTGCTGCTGCTGAGCGTCATTGGCGCCGCTGCCACCGTACCGCTGTGGCGTCCCGTGGCCGATCGGGTCTGGCCGCAGCCGGAGGTGATCGTCGACAGTGCGATGCGGACGAAAACAGTCGATACGCTGGTGGCGAGGCTGAACAGTCACTACGTTTTTCCCGACAAGGCCAAGCAGATCGAAACCGTGCTGCGCCAGCGCCAGCAAGCGGGCAAGTATGACGGGATCACGGATGGCAAGCAGCTGGCCATGCAGCTCACGGATGACCTGCATGGCGTCGCCCGCGACCTGCACATGACGGTGGGGTTCAGCCCGAGGCCCGTGCCGCCCGACCGGGTCGGGCCGCCGCCGGAGACGAAAGCGGAGTGGGAGCGGCAGGCCCCCTTCGTCGCACGCGTGATGGCGCGCTTCTCGAACCTCGGCGTGGAAAAGGTCGATCACCTGGCTCCCAGGATCGGCTACCTGCAGTTGTCCGGTTTCCCGCCCCATTTCCTGATGCTCGAGAAGTACGCGGCGGCGATGGACGAACTCGCCGATACCGATGGCCTCATCGTGGACCTGCGCGACAACGGCGGCGGCGGGCCGCAAACGGTGGCCCTGTTGGTCAGCTATTTCGTCGACGGCCGCACCCGCCTCAATGACATCTGGGACCGCGAAACCGGCGCCTCCATCCAGCACTGGACCCTGGACAAACTCGACGGAAAACGCTACGGCGGCAAGAAGCCGGTCATGATCCTGGTCGGCCCGGACACGATGTCGGCCGGCGAAGACTTTGCCTATACCATGCAGGCGCTGAAGCGTGCCACAGTCATCGGCGAACCCACCTGGGGCGGCGCCCATCCCGCACGCCCGTTCCGCCTGGGCGAGCATTTCTATGCCGTGATCCCGAGCCGCCGCACGATCAGCCCGATCACCAACAGCAACTGGGAAGGTACGGGCGTCATCCCGGACATCGCGGCGAAGCCGGACCAGGCGCTCGAGATGGCCAGGGACCTGCTGCAGCGCCGCTTGCAGGGTGGCGCCGCGCTCGCCGCTGCGGGACAGTAAGCGTCAGGCGAACAGCGCGGCGAAGCGGCGCGCCGCGCTGGCCGGATCCGGGTCGCCATAGACGCTCGTGATGGCGGCCACCATATGAGCACCACGCCTTGCCAACGGCTCGGCATTCGCCGGCGTCATGCCGCCGATGACGACCAGCGGCAGTTGCGACGCGGCGCGCCAGGTGTCGACGATGTCGGGCGCGGTCACGAAGCTGTACTTCTTGACCGGCGAGGGATAGAAGCCGCCGAAGGCCACGTAGCTGGCGCCGTCCTGCTCCGCCGCGCGCGCCGGATCCAGCTCGCCATAGCAGGACGCGCCGACGATCTTGCCCGGTCCGAGGATGAAGCGCGCCTGCGCGATCGAGGTGTCGGCGCCGCCCAGGTGCACGCCGTCGGCATCGAGTGCGCGGCACAGGTCGAGGTGGTCGTTGATGACCAGGGGCCGGCCGTAGCGGCGGCACAGCGCCAGCAGGGCCGCGCCCTGCTCCTGCCGCAGTTCCGGGCTCGCTTCCTTGTGGCGGTACTGCACCAGGGCGGCGCCACCCCCAAGCGCCGCTTCGGTGGCGGCGAGCAGGCGGTCGGTGTCGTCCCAGTCCGGCGTGACCAGGTAGAGTCCTCGCAAGTCGTGTGGTTTCAAGGCTGTCCTTTCAATGGATGTGCAGGATGCGGCGCGGGATGCGCTGTCCCGGCGCGATGGAAATGGCGTGCGCCAGCGTCAAGTGGCAGTAGTCCTGGGCGTACTCGAGCGCCTCCTTCATGCCCTCGCCCAGGGCCAGGCGCGCCGCGATGCTTGAGGCCAGGGTGCAACCGCTGCCGTGGTAATCGTGGGGCAGGCGCGGCAGGCGCCAGGCCTGTTGTTCGACACCAGCGCGCAGCCAGCGGTTGACGATGACGTCGCCCTCCCCGTGCCCGCCGGTCACCAGCACGTGCTCGCACGGGATGGGGCCGAGCGCCGCGGCTTCCGGCAGGTTGGGCGTGACGAGCGTCGCCAGCGGCAGCAGCTCGGCCAGCGCCGCCAGGGCATTGCCCCTGCCGAGCGCATCGCCATGGCCGCTGGCCAGCACCGGGTCGAGCACCACCGCCAGCCCCGGCCTGGCCGCGCGCAGCCGCTGCAGCAGCTGCGCGATCGCCGCCGCGTTCTCGCGGCTGCCGGGGATGCCGATCTTGACCGCGTCGATGCGGCAGGTGTCGATCAGCGCCACGGCCTGGCGCGTGACCAGGCCCGGGTCGACCGGCCGCACCTCGTGCACCCGGTTGTTGTCCTGCACCGTGAGCGCCGTCGCCACCGGCAGCGCGTGGCCGCCGAGGGCGCCGATGGCGGCGATATCCGCCGCCAGGCCGGCGCCCCCGCCCGGGTCGAGCCCGGCGAACACCAGGACGTTCGGGACCATCAGGTCGCCAGGCCTTCTTTGGGCGACGAGGGCGAGGCCATGAAACGCTTCGGCATGCGGCCCGCCAGGTGTGCTTCGCGGCCGGCGATGACGGCATGGCGCATGGCGCGCGCCATCCGCACCGGGTCGCGCGCGGCGGCGATCGCGGTGTTCATCAGGACGCCGTCGCAGCCCAGCTCCATCGCGATGGCCGCATCCGACGCCGTGCCGACGCCGGCGTCGACCAGCACCGGCACCGTGGCCTGCTCGATGATGAGCGACAGGTTCCAGGGATGCAGGATGCCCATGCCCGAGCCGATCAGCGAGGCCAGCGGCATCACCGCGACCACGCCGATCTCCTGCAGGATGCGGGCCTGGATCGGGTCGTCGCTGCAGTAGACCATCACGTCGAAACCGTCGCGCACCAGCGTTTCGGCCGCCTTGAGTGTTTCCGGCATCTGCGGGAACAGGGTCTTCTCGTCGCCCAGCACTTCCAGCTTTACCAGCTTGCGGCCACCGAGCAGCTCGCGCGCCATCTGCAGGGTGTAGACCGCGTCCTTGGCGGTGTAGCAGCCGGCGGTGTTGGGCAGGATGGTGAATTCATCGGGCGGCAGCACGTCCAGCAGGCTGGGCGCGTTCGGGTCCTGGCCGATGTTTACGCGGCGGATCGCCACGGTGATGATCTCGGCGCCGGCGGCCAGCGTCGCTGCGCGGGTCTGTTCAAGGTCACGGTACTTGCCGCTGCCGACCAGCAGGCGCGAGGCGTACTGGCGCCCGGCGATGGTCAGAAAATCAGTATCAGTCATTGTCGTCTCCTTCACCCGCCACCGATGGCGCGCACGATGTCCACTTTGTCTTTCGCCTGCAACCGCCGCCCCGGCCACTGCTGGCGCGGCACCACTTCGCGGTTGACCGCGACCGCCACCGCCTGCCCCCCCAGGCCGAGCTGGCCGGCCAGCTCCTGCAGCGAGGCCCCGCTGGGCAGCAGGTAGGGCGAACCGTTCAATTCGACTTCCAGCATCACAGCTCCCGGTACAGTTTCGCGCCGCCGCGCACGAACTCGATCGCCTTTTCCTGCATCCCCTGCGTGAGCGCCGCGTCTTCCGCCACGCCGCTGGCGGCCGCGTACTCGCGCACCTCCTGGGTGATCTTCATCGAGCAGAAATGCGGGCCGCACATCGAGCAGAAGTGCGCCACCTTGGCCGAATCCTTGGGCAGGGTCTCGTCGTGGAAGGCGCGCGCCTTGTCCGGGTCCAGGCCCAGGTTGAACTGGTCTTCCCAGCGGAATTCGAAGCGCGCTTTTGAAAGCGCGTTGTCGCGCAGCTGGGCGCCGGGGTGGCCCTTGGCCAGGTCGGCCGCGTGGGCGGCGATCTTGTAGGTGATGATGCCGTCCTTGACGTCCCCCTTGTCGGGCAGGCCCAGGTGCTCCTTCGGGGTCACGTAGCACAGCATGGCGGTGCCGTACCAACCGATGGTGGCGGCGCCGATGCCGGAAGTGATGTGGTCGTAGCCGGGCGCGATGTCGGTGGTGAGCGGGCCCAGCGTGTAGAACGGCGCTTCGCTGCACTGTTCCAGCTGCAGGTCCATGTTCTCCTTGATCAGGTGCAGCGGCACGTGGCCGGGGCCCTCGATCATGGTCTGGACGTCGTGCTTCCACGCGATCTGGGTGAGTTCGCCCAGGGTCTTGAGTTCGGCCAGCTGGGCCTCGTCGTTGGCGTCGTAGATCGAGCCGGGACGCAGGCCGTCGCCCAGGCTGAAGGAGACGTCGTAGGCCTTCATGATCTCGCAGATCTCCTCGAAGTGCGTGTACAGGAAGGATTCCTTGTGATGCGCCAGGCACCACTTGGCCATGATCGAGCCGCCGCGCGAGACGATGCCGGTCAGGCGCTTGGCCGTCATCGGCACGTAGGCCAGGCGCACGCCGGCGTGGATGGTGAAGTAGTCGACGCCCTGCTCCGCCTGTTCGATCAGGGTGTCGCGGTAGATCTCCCAGGTCAGGTCCTCGGCCTTGCCGTTCACCTTTTCCAGCGCCTGGTAGATCGGCACCGTCCCGATCGGCACCGGCGAATTCCGGATGATCCATTCGCGCGTCTCGTGGATATGCTTGCCGGTGGAGAGGTCCATCACATTGTCCGCGCCCCAGCGGATCGCCCACGTCATCTTCTCGACCTCTTCGCCGATCGAGGACGTGACGGCCGAGTTGCCGATGTTGGCGTTGATCTTCACCAGGAAGTTGCGGCCGATGATCATCGGCTCGACTTCCGGGTGGTTGATGTTGGCCGGGATGATGGCGCGGCCGCGCGCGACTTCGTCGCGCACGAATTCGGGCGTGATCTCTGGCGGGATGCTGGCGCCGAAGGACTGGCCCGGATGCTGGCGCGCCAGCAGGCTGGCCACACGCGCGCCCATCGGGCCGGAATCGACCAGCGAAGCGATGTACTCCTTGCGGCGCAGGTTCTCGCGCAGGGCGATGAATTCCATCTCGGGCGTGACGATCCCCTGGCGCGCGTAGTGCATTTGCGTGACGTTGCGGCCCGCTTTCGCGCGGCGCGGGGTGCGCTGCAGTTCGAAGCGCAATGCCCTCAAGGCCGGATCCTGCAGGCGCGCCTTGCCGTATTCGGACGTGGGGCCGGACAGTTCTTCGGTGTCGCCCCGTTCCAGGATCCAGGGCAGGCGCGGCGTGTTCAGGCCGCGGCGCACGTCGATCGACGCCGCCGGGTCGGTGTAGGGGCCGGAGGTGTCGTAGACGAACAGCGGCGGATTGGCCTCGCCGCCGAAACTGTCGGGTGTCGGGGATTGCGAGATCTCGCGCATCGGCACGCGGATGTCGGGCCGGCTGCCTTCGATGTAGACCTTGCGCGAGTTGGGGAAGGGTTCGATCGCCGCCTGGTCGACCATGGCGGTCGCGGCTTCGAATTTGAGTGGTGCGTTCATGTGGCTCCTTTGCGGAGCCAGCAAAGGAGTGTGCCAGCGACGGACGGGCAGGCGCACCCGCGCCCCGGCCATCTTCTGACTGCTTCCCTTCGCTGGCATTATCCAGATCAGGTTCGGAGGGTATTTCTCACCCGTGTCGCTGATGCGACAACAGGACCCCTAGCGTGTGCTGCGCCCGGCCTGGCCGGGTGCAGCGGGCGGATTATAGCGTCCATCTACTCTATAATGGTTCTTTTCGCATAAATTTTTACGCCACCAATCATGGAACTTGCCAAGTCTTTCGAGCCAGCGGACATTGAACAACACTGGCGCACCGAGTGGGAACAGCGCGGCTACTACACCGCCAGCATGGAAGACGGCAAGCCGTCGTTCAGCATCCAGCTGCCGCCGCCGAACGTGACCGGCACCCTGCACATGGGCCATGCCTTCAACCAGACCGTGATGGACGGCCTGACCCGCTACTACCGCATGCGCGGCTATAACACCGCCTGGGTCCCGGGCACCGACCACGCCGGCATCGCCACCCAGATCGTGGTCGAGCGCCAGCTCGACGCCCAGAAGATCTCGCGCCACGACCTGGGCCGCGACGCCTTCATCGAGAAGGTCTGGGAGTGGAAGGAAAAGTCGGGCAGCACCATCACCGGCCAGATGCGCCGCATGGGCACCTCGCCCGACTGGCAGCGCGAATACTTCACGATGGACGAGCCGCGCTCGAAGACCGTCACCGAAGTCTTCGTGCGCCTGTTCGAACAAGGCCTGATCTACCGCGGCAAGCGCCTGGTCAACTGGGACCCGGTGCTGGGCACGGCAGTCTCCGACCTGGAAGTCGACTCGCAGGAAGAAGACGGCTCGATGTGGTACATCCAGTACCCCCTGGCCGACGGCTCGGGCCACCTGACGGTCGCCACCACCCGTCCTGAAACCATGCTGGGCGACGTCGCCGTGGCGGTCGATCCGACCGACGAGCGTTACACCCACCTACACGGCAAGCTGCTCACGCTGCCGCTGACGGGCCGCCAGATCCCGGTGATCGCCGACAGCTACGTCGACAAGGAATTCGGCACCGGCTGCGTGAAGATCACGCCGGCCCACGACTTCAACGACTACGCGGTCGGCCAGCGCGCCGGCCTTGCGCCGATCAACATCTTCACGCTCGACGCGAAGATCAACGAGAACGGCCCGGCGCCCTACCAGGGCCTGGACCGCTTCGCCGCGCGCAAGCAGATCGTCGCCGACCTCGAAGCGCAGGGCCTGCTGGAGCAGGTCAAGCCGCACAAGCTGATGGTCCCGCGCGGCGACCGCACCAACGTCGTGATTGAGCCGATGCTGACCGACCAGTGGTTCGTCGCCATGAGCAAGCCGGCGCCGGAAGGCACCTTCAATCCGGGCAAGTCGATCACCGAGGTCGCGCTGGAAAAGGTCGCCAGCGGCGAGATCAAGTTCGTGCCCGAGAACTGGAGCACCACCTATAACCAGTGGCTGGGCAACATCCAGGACTGGTGCATCTCGCGCCAGCTGTGGTGGGGCCACCGCATCCCGGCCTGGTATGGCGAGAACGGCGAGATCGTCGTCGCCCGCACGGAAGAGGAAGCGCAGGCCAAGGCGGCCGCGCAAGGCATCACCGGCGCCCTGCGTCGCGACGACGACGTGCTCGATACCTGGTTCTCGTCGGCCCTGGTGCCCTTCTCGACCATGGGCTGGCCGGAACAGACGCGCGACATGTCGATGTTCCTGCCGTCCTCGGTGCTGGTGACCGGCTTCGACATCATCTTCTTCTGGGTCGCCCGGATGGTGATGATGACGGCCCACTTCACCGGCAAGGTGCCGTTCGAGACCGTGTACGTGCACGGCCTGGTGCGCGATTCGCAGGGCCAGAAGATGTCGAAGTCGAAGGGCAACACGCTCGACCCGATCGACCTGATCGACGGCATCGACCTCGAGTCGCTGGTCGCCAAGCGCACCACCGGCCTGATGGACCCGCGCGCCGCGGAGAAAATCGCGAAAGCCACCCGCAAGGAATTCCCGGAAGGGATCCCGGCCTTCGGCACCGACGCCGTGCGCTTCACCATGGCGAGCTACGCTTCCCTCGGCCGCAACATCAACTTCGACCTGGGCCGCTGCGAAGGCTATCGCAACTTCTGCAACAAGATGTGGAACGCGACCCGCTTCGTGATGATGAACACGGAAGGGAAGGATTGCAGCGCGCCGCAGCCGGAAGACTTGTCGCCCGCCGACCGCTGGATCATCTCGCTGATGAACCGCGCCGAGCTGGAAGTCGCGAAAGGCTTCGCCGACTACCGCTTCGACAATATCGCGAGCGCCATCTACAAGTTCGTCTGGGACGAGTACTGCGACTGGTACCTGGAACTGGCCAAGGTCTCGGTCCAGCAGGGCACCGAAGCGCAGCAGCGCGCCACCCGCCACACCCTGCTGCGCGTGCTGGAAGTCGTGCTGCGCCTGGCGCACCCGATCATCCCGTTCGTGACAGAAGCGCTGTGGCAGGCGATTGCGCCGCTGGCCGGCAAGACCGGCGACACCATCATGCTGCAGCCGTATCCTTTGGCCGACACGTCGCTGGTGAGCGAGGAAGCCGAGGGCTGGATGGAGCAGCTGAAGGCGCTGATCGACGCGACCCGCAACCTGCGCGGCGAGATGTCGCTGTCGCCGTCGGTGCGCGTGCCGCTGATCGTCGAGCCGGGCAATGATGAGGACCGTGCCCGCATGGCGGTGTTCGCGCCCTACATCCAGGCGCTCGGCAAGCTGGCCGAGGTGCAGATCGTCGACGCGCTGCCGGAATCGCCGGCCGCGGTGTCGATCGTCGGCACCACCAAGCTGATGCTGAAGGTCGAGATCGACCCGGCCGCGGAACGCGAACGCCTGTCGAAGGAGATCGCGCGCCTGCAGGGCGAGATCGCCAAGGCGAGCGGCAAGCTGTCGAACGAAAGCTTCGTTGCGCGCGCGCCGGCCGCGGTGGTCGAGCAGGAGAAGGAACGCGTGGCGAACTTCTCGGCGACGCTGGCCAAGATGCAGGAACAGCTGGCCAAGCTGCCGGCGGCGTAAGCTTCGGCGCTCGACAGGAACGCGGCTTCGGCCGCGTTTTTTTTATGACGTAACGCGTGCAGCCGTTGTAGGGTGGGCGGTCCCTCCGCCCACGCGTTCAAAAACACGGTGATTACACACGCCGCGGCAAATCACCCGATGCTTGAACGCGTGGGCGCGGGAGCGCCCACCCTACGGGCCTCGGCAACGGCATGGACCTCGGCAGCGTTTATTTGTCGGCGGGTTGGGCGCTGCGCAGCCGCTCCAGGGCCGTCACGACCACCTTGTGCACCGCCGCGCAATCGAGCTTCGCCATCTCGCGCATGCTCATGGTCTTTCCCACTTCCTCCGCCACCAGGTAGCCCAGGTAGTAGGCGCGCCGCGCCGGCAGCCCCGTGTCGTCGCCGCGGCGCTGGAACAGGCCGGCCACGGCGTCGCCGTCGGTGCGGTCCAGTTTCGCCAGCAGGTCGTCCAGCGCGCGCCGCAGTTGCCGGCGGGTGTCGGGCACCAGGCCGTGCGGCAGGTCGAGCAGCAGCTCGGCGTCGCTCGCCTGCGGATTCAGGCGCTTGGAGACGTAGGTCGCCAGCCCCTCTTCCCAGACCCCGGCCCAGACCGGACCGCCGCTGCAGTTCAGCGCCTGGTAGTCGTGGAACAGCTCGTGGTGGAAGAAGGCGGCTTCGTCGCCGTCGCCATGGGCCTGCACCATCACGTCGGCGCCGAAGATGAAGTAGTTCTTGCCGTCGAAGGTGCGGGTGCCGCCATCCATCTCGCCGAGCGAGTGCAGGAACCAGATGTCGGTGCCGGCGGCGTAGTCCGGGAACGCGGCGCGGAAGGTGGCGATGTGGCGCGGCAGGTCCTGGGTGAAGCTGGCCACCTTCTTGAGGTAGGCGGCGCGGATCGCGGGGAAGCCGGCAAAGGCCTTGGCAAGCTGGGTGTCGCGCTCGGCCTCGGTCACCTTGTCCCCGTAGCGCTGGCGTCCGTAAAACTACGGGAAGCGCGGCACGATCGTCGCCTTGAAGTCCGCGACCGCGGCGTCAGGCTTGCCGGCGTTGCGGTCGGCCACCTGCTGGAAGGCGCTCGCCAGGTCGAGCACTTTCATCGTCAAGGCCGGTTCGGCGGCGCGGGTGGATGGGACGGCGCATGCGGCCGACAGCAGGATCAGGGAGGCAAGGCGTTTCACGGCGGGCGGGCTTTCCAGGCGAAACCGGCATTGTATCGGCGCGGGGACGAACCAAAAGTCACCGACTGTCACCGGGGTGTGACGCCGGCGCCGGGCGCTGTTGCGATTCGAAGGATTCTTCGGATTCCGCGCTCCACTTGGCCAAAAGGGTTTGCTACACTCTGCCATACCAATAACGACTCTGGAGACCCAAGATGCGACACCTGATGAAGGCCGGCCTGATTGCACTGACGCTTGCGCTGCCGATGGCCGCGATGGCGCAGAACGCCTCGCCGGTGGGCGTGTGGAAGACGATCGACGACGAGACCGGCAAACCGAAATCGCTGGTGCGCATCAGCGAGGAAGGCGGCGCGCTGACCGGCAAGATCGAGAAGCTGTTCCGCCCCGCGGACCAGGACCAGAACCCGAAATGCACCTCCTGCGAAGGCGCGCGCAAGGACCAGCCGATCATCGGCATGACCATCCTGTGGGGCCTGAAGAAGGACGGCAACGAGTACTCCGGCGGCCAGATCCTCGACCCGGCCAAGGGCAAGGAATACAAGAGCAAGCTGACCCTGAAGGACAACGGCAGCAAGCTCGAAGTGCGCGGCTACATCGGCGCGCCGATGTTCGGCCGCTCGCAGACCTGGGTCCGCGAACAGTAACCGGCAAGGGGCGGCCGCCATGATCCGCAAGCATATGTACGTGCTGGCCGTCCCCGACCTCGATCGCTCGGCCGGTTTCTACCGCGACGTGCTGGGCTTCACCGTCCACGAGATGGGCGACCCGGGCTGGCGCATGTTCGAACGCGACGGCTGCCGCATCATGGCCGGCGCCTGTCCGCACGCCCTGCCCGCCGCCCAGCTGGGCGACCACGGCTGGTTCGCCTACCTCGAAGTCGACAACGCCGACGCCTGGCACGCCCGCGCCGCGGCCTGCGGCGTCGAGATCACCAAGGCGCTCGCCGACGAGCCCTGGGGCATGCGCGAATTCGGCCTGCGCACCGTCGACGGCCACCGCATCATGATCGGGCACGCCCTGCCCGAGGGATGATGGGTGGGGCCTGCGCCCTGTATCATGGACGCATGACCCAGACCCAAGCCTACCTCTATCTCGCCTTCGCCATCGGCGCCGAAGTGATCGGCACCACGGCGCTCAAGGCCTCCGACAGCTTCACCCGCCCCTGGCCCAGCCTGCTCACGGTCGGCTGCTACGCCCTCTCCTTCTACCTGCTGACCTTCAGCCTGCGCGTGCTGCCGACGGGGATCGCCTATGCGATCTGGTCCGGGGTCGGCATCGTGCTGATTTCCGTGATCAGCTGGGTGGTCTACCAGCAGCGCCTCGACCTGCCGGCCATCGCCGGGCTGGGCCTGATCATTGCCGGAGTTGCCGTCATCAACCTGTTCTCCAAAAGCGTCGGACATTAAAGCCAATCCAACTGCGCGCCAACAAACTTGCCATTCCGATATCTTCTCATTTACTGCTGAGTTCACCATCGCATAACGAGAAAGGTCCCCATGCTCTTCCTGCGTCTTGTCTGCCTGCTCGCCGGTTTCCTGGTGCTGCTGGCGCCACCGGCCATGCTCTACCCGACGGGCGCATCCGCCAAGGAATTGATCCCGGCCGCCGGCATGCTGGCCGCGCTGCTGCTGGCCGCCGCCGGCTTCTTCTTCGTCGCCCTGACCGGCCACCGCATCCGCCGCTCGCCCGTCCTGCAGCGCCTGTGCGCCCTCCTGATGGCTGCCCCCTTCCTGGCCGGCGCCGCCGCCCTGTGGAACGCCGCCACCCCGACCGCCCTGTGGATGAGCGGCCTGCTGCTGGGCTTCACGCTGATCGTCACCGCGATCCTCGCCTACCCCCTCCTGCAAGGCCCCAGCCCCCGCCGCCTCCGCGCCCGCGAAACCCACCAGCGCCGCCACCACCCCCTCGAACCCCAATTGGGGTCAGAGTTGAATTATTTGCCACTATCCCACCATCATCAGGCGTCGAGCAATTGATCTTCACACGAACCAATTGATCTGAAGACCGTACCCAATAATTTGACTCTGACCCTAATTGGGTTGGCTGGAAAGCGGCGCAACCCTAATTGGGGTCAGAGTCGAATTATTTGCCAAGAACCCTGCATCAACTGAGGTCAAGCCAGGTTTCTTAAAATCGGGACATAACCTGGAAGATGTTGGCGAATAATTCGACTCTGACCCCAATTGGGGTTTGGAGCGCCTGTGGGTTGGGCTCCGGGACGGGCGCGACTGTGCTATCGTCGGGTCGTGTCCGGCCTGCGTGTTTCGCTTCCAGCTAACGATGAGCGTTCCGAATCCGGCGCGGCCTGTCGTGCGGGGGCGCGCCTTGCGTTATCTTCGATTGATCAGCCTGTTCGCGGGCGTGCTGGCGCTCATCCATCCGCCGCTGCTGCTGCGTTCCATTGCGCATTTGATCCCGGATATGGCGGAGCCCTTCGTCATGCTGGGTGGGATGGTGCTGGCGGCGGGCGGGTATTTCGTGATCGGCTTGGCGGGGCATCGCATGCGGCGTTCGCCGGAGCTGCGCTCGCTGGCGGCGCTGTTGATGATGATGCCGTTCGCGGCCAGCGCCACCGTGGTCTGGCATGGCGGCAGCAGCCCGACCCTGCTGCGCATCTGCGGCTTCCTGATGGCCTTCACGCTGGCGCTCTACATGACCTTCATTTATCCGCTCATGCACACGCCGAAGCAGCGCCAAAACAAGGACTACAGCCAGCCGGCGTCGCGCGCCATCCGGTAGGCTTCGACGCGGTTGCCGGCATTCAGTTTGCTGATCGCCTCGGACAGGTAGTTGCGCACCGTGCCTTCGGACAGGTGGACCTGGCGCGCGATGTCCGAGCTGGAGCGCCCTTCCCCGGCCAGGCGCAGCACCTGCCGTTCGCGTTCGGTGAGCGGGTCGGCGCCGCCGCTCCAGCTTTCCAGCGCCAGTTCGGGCGCGATCGCGCGGCCGCCGCCGTGCACCACGCGGATCGCGGCGGCCAGGGCGTCGACCGGCGCATCCTTGAGCAGGTAGCCGCGCACGCCCGCCTCCAGTGCGCGCCGCAGGTAGCCGCTGCGCCCGAAGGTCGTCACCACGATCACCCGCGCCGGCGAACGCTCTTCCTTCAGCTGGGCCGCCAGTTCGAGGCCCGTCATCAAGGGCATCTCGATGTCGGTCAGGACGATGTCCGGCGCCAGGCTTGCGCACAGGGCCAGCGCTTCGCGGCCGTTGGTGGCGGCGCCGACCACCTCGAAGTCGGGTTCGAGACGCAGCAGCGCGGCCATGGCGCCGAGGACGAGGGTCTGGTCTTCGGCCAGAAGGATGCGGATCATGCGGAGGCTCCGAGAGGGATGCGCAGTTCGAGTTCGAGCCCGGCCTGCGCGCGCAGCGCCAGCCGGCCGCCGACCGAGGCCACGCGCTCGCGCATGCCGGTCAGGCCGTTGCCGTGCTTGAGGTCGGCGCTGCTGCGCGCGCGGCCATCGTCGGCGATGCGCAGCACCGCCATGCCATGTTCGAGCGCCAGCGAGACGCTGCAGCGCTTCGCGCCCGCATGGCGCACCACGTTGGTGACGGCTTCGCGCAGCGCCAGCGCGACGACGTTCTCGGCCGCCGGCGCGAGCGTGAAGCGCTCGACCTGCTCGTCGAAGACGACGTCGGCGGCGGCCAGGCTGGCGCGCGCGCTGGCGAGGGCCTGGGCCAGGCCGCTTTCGCGGTAGCCGGTGACGGCGGCGCGCACCTCGGCCAGGGCCTGGCGCGCGCTGCGTTCGATGTCGGCGACCTCGCTCGCGCAGGCATCCGCATCGCGGTGGACGAGTTTACGCGCCAGTTCCGCCTTCAGCGCGATCAGGGACAGCGAGTGACCGAGCAGGTCGTGCAGGTCGCGCGAGATGCGTTCGCGCTCGGCGATGGTGGCCATGTGCTCGACCTCTTCCTGCTTGCGTAGCAGCTCCTGGCGCGAGCGGCGCAGGCGCGCATCCATGATGGTGCCGATGCCGACCGGGATGCCGCCGGTAAGGAAGGGCATCAGGAAGATGAAGCGCATCTGCGCCTGCGGCACCAGGATCGAAGCCAGCACGCCGGCTGCGATCACGGCCAGCATCGCCAGCACGGCGCGCCGCAGGTGGACGATGCGGCCCGCCATGGCGCAGGCGAAGATGAAAAAAGTGGCGGCGCCGACGTTCCAGCGCGCCCAGGCTGTGCCGATCAGGCAGCTCGCCGCCATGCAGGCGACGACCTGCCAGCCGCGCGCCCAGTAGCTGGCCAGGTACAGCGGCACGAAGGCGAGCACGGTGAGCGCGAGCAGCGCCAGTTCCAGCGCGCCGGGTGCGATGTAGATGTACTTCCAGCCCATGTAGCCGAGGCTGAGCAGCCAGAAGTACGGCATCCTGCCGTGCTCGGGAGGCAGCCACGGTCCTCTCAAAAGCTGCGTGATCCGGTTCATTGGGCGGTCGTCCAGAAGGGGTCAGCGGTCCAGCAGGCGCACGTCGGCGATCTCGAGATGGTAGTCGCCCGGCTGAGGTCCGGCATTGAATCCTAACATGGTGACGGCCGAGGAATCGATGCCTTTCAGCTCGCTGAAGGCGACCGTGACCTCGGTCCATTCCGGCCCCGCCGTGAAGCGCTTCGCGCCCGGGACCTGCACGCCCTGCGACATCGCCATGAACTGGTAGGACTTGCCGTCGCCGCGCACCTTGAAGCGCACCACCTTGGCCGCGCTCAGGTCGGCCGGCTGCATCGGCTGGGCAGCCGGCATGAAGGCGACCCCGGCCCAGGCGAAGGGCAGTCCCGGGTCGACGGTCGCATCGATGGCGAGCGGGACCTGGCCGTCGGGCAGCGCCGGCTGCACCGTCAACTTCACGGTCGATTTGCCGCCGGCGAAGCTGTCGGTAGAGGCGCTCCATCCCAGGCCGAAGGGGCTGCCGAGGCGTTGGTCGCTGAACTGGCTGATGCGGCCGTCCGGCGGCAGCGCCTGGCCCCTGGCCTGCGCCGCTGCCGCCGTGGCCTTGGCTACCTTGTCGCGCTGGCCGTCGCGCAGGCCGCTGGCGCTCTCGCCGTCCTTCCAGACTTCGACGATATGACGGGTGGTCCTGATGTCGGCGGCGGGATTCCCTTCGACCAGCAGCAGGTCGGCCTTGTAGCCGGCGGCGATGCGGCCGCGCCGGCCCAGCTTGAAGACCCTCGCCGGCACGCTGGTGGCGGCCGCCAGCGCCTGCACCGGAGTCAAGCCGGCGTCGACCAGGGCCGCCACTTCGCGGTGCATGCTGACGCCGTACTGGGTGCCCGGATTGCCGGCGTCGGTCCCGGCCAGCACCGGCACGCCGGCCTTGACCAGGGCCGCCGCCACCGCCTTCGGCGCCGCCAGCAGCGCCGGACGCGCGTCCTGCCCGTAGCGCGCCTTCAACGGGGCTTGCGCATCCTTGTCGAGCAGCGCGGCCAGGGACGGATCGGCCAGCAGGTCGTCGCCGCGATAGCCCGCCATGCTCTCGAGGACGGCGAAGGTCGGGATCACGAACGCGCCCCTGGCACGCGCCAGCTTTGCCAGGCCTTCCACATCGGCCGACTCGGCGGGGAACAGGTGCACCAAGCCGTCGGCGCCGGCCGCCAGCACATCGCGCGCATCCTTCTCGGTGCCGATGTGGACCACCGCCATCTTGCCGCGCTTGTGGGCGGCGTCGATCACCGCCTTCGCCGTGGCCAGGGACAGCGGCTTGAAGCCGTAGCCGCCCTCCATCACGATCTTGATGAAGTCCGAGCCCTCGGCGATGCGCGCGTCGACGAAGGCCTGCGCCTCTTCCGGCTTGCTGATGGTGGGGATCGGGATGCCGAACTGGGTGCCGTGGCCGCCCGGCGCGGTCACCAGGGTGCCGGCCGAGAACAGGTCGGCGTGCGTGTGATCGCGGCCCTCGGCCATCGCCTGCTTGGCCTGCTTCATCATCGTGACGTCGGTGAACATGTCGATCTGGGTGGTCACGCCGAACAGCACCGGCAGCTCGTGGAAGCGGAAGGCATGGGTGTGGGCGTCGATGAAGCCCGGCAGCAGGGTGCGGCCCTGGCCGCTCACGATGCGCGCGCCGCTGGGGACCGCGCCACGATAGTTTGCATCGACGATGACGCCCTTGTCGAACAGGACCGAGCGCTGCGCGTGCACGCGCTCGCCGTCGAAGACGCGCACGTCCTTGACCAGGGTGGGTGCGGCGTGCGCGGATGCGGCCAGCAGGAGTGCGGCGGCGTACAGGGCTTTCAGGACGGTGGTGTGCATGCGTTCCTCGCATTGGTTGGTGTATGCAGCCAGTATCCGGAAAAGGCGATGGCGCCTGTAGAAGCAGGCGCCATCGATTTCACATGACAACTGTCATGTGGCGTGACGGGACTCAGCGCTCCAGCAGGCGCACGTCGGCGATCTCGAAACGGTAGTCGCCGGGCTGCGGGCCGGCGTTAAAGCCCAGCATGGTGACCGCCGCCGTATCGAGGCCCTTGAACTCGGCCAGCGGGATCGTCACCTCGCTCCACTCAGGGCCCGCGGTGAAGGGACGCGCGCGCGGCGCCTGCACGCCCTGCGACAGCGCGATCGCCTGGTAGGTCTTGCCGTCGCCGCGCACCTTGAAGCGCAGCAGCGTGGCGGCGCTCAGGTTGGCCGGCTGCATCGGCTGTGCGCCGGGCATGAAGGCGACGCCGGCCCAGGCATAGGGCAGCTCCGGCGCCACCTTCGCGATCACCGCAAGCGGCGCCTGGCCGTCGGGAAGCGCCGGCTGCGCGGCCAGGGTGACGGTGGATTTCCCGCCCGTGAAGCTGTCGGTCGAGGGCATCCAGCCCGCGCCGAAAGGGCTCTTCAGCCCTTTGTCGCTGAAGACGCCGATACGGCCGTCCGGCGGCAGCGCGAGCGCCGTCTTCAGGGACTCGAGACGCTGTGCGACCAGCTTGCGCTGTCCATCGCGCAGGCCATTGGCGCTTTCGCCATCCTTCCACACTTCGACGATGCGGCGCGTGGCGCGGATGTCGACGCTCGGGTCGCCCTCGACCAGCAGCAGGTCGGCCTTGTAGCCCTTGTCGATGCGGCCGCGCTGGCCGAGCCTGAACACCTTGGCCGGCAGGCTGGTGGCGGCCGCCAGCGCATCGACCGGCGCAAGGCCGGCGTCGACCAGCGCCGCCAGTTCGCGGTGCATGCTGGCGCCATGCTGGGTGCCGGCGTTGCCGGCGTCGGTCCCGGCCAGCACCGGCACGCCCGCCTTGTACAGCGCGGCGGTCAATGCCTTCGGCGCGGCCAGGCGTGCGGGCCGCGGCGCCGTGCCGTAGCGTGCCTTGAGCAAGCTTTGCATCTCCTTGTCGAGCAGGCTGGCGAAAGCCGGATCGGCCAGCAAGTCGTCAAGCTGCACCCCGGCTTCGCTTTCGAGCACGGTGAAGGTCGGAATCACGAAGGCGCCATGGCGGGCGGCCAGCCGGGCCAGGCCCTGCGCATCGATCGTCTCGCCGGTGAACAGGTGGGTCAGGCCATCGACGCCGGCTTCGAGCACGGCGCGCGCATTCTCTTCGGTGTTGACGTGGACGACTGCCAGCTTGCCGCGCCGGTGCGCCGCGTCGATCACGGCCTTGACCGTCGCCAGCTCGAGCGTCTTGCCCTGCGCGCCGACCATCACGATCTTGATGAAGTCCGAACCTTCGGCGATGCGCGCGTCCACGAAGGCTTGCGCATCCTCGGCACGGACCAGGGTCGGAATGGCGACGCCGAACTGGGTGCCGTTGCCGCCCGGCGCGGTGACCAGGGTGCCGGCCGAGAACAGGTCGGCGCGCGCGGCATTGCGGCTCGCCCTGGATTCCTTGAGCATGGCGACCTGGGTGAACATGTCGATCTGCGTAGTGACCCCGAACAGCACCGGTAGCTCGTGGTAGCGCCAGGCGTGGGTGTGGGCGTCGATCAGGCCCGGCAGCAGCGTGCGCCCCTGCCCGCTCACGATCCGTGCGCCACCAGGCGCCGCGCCGCGATGGTCGGCGTCGACGATGACGCCCTTGTCGAACAGGACCGAGCGGCGTTCGTGCACCCGCTCGCCGTCGAACACGCGCACGTCCTGCACGAGGGTGGGTTCGGCGCAGGCGCACGACGCCAACAAAAAGCCGATGGCGCCGCAAAGGGTTTTCAGGATGGGATGCATGCGTTCCTCGCATTGGTTGGATGGGGCAACCAGTATGCGAAAACGACGATGGCGCCTGCCAGATGCAGGCGCCATCGGTTTGGCATGACAACTGTCAGCTCAGGCGGGCGGCAGGTTGTCCCACAAATCGCCCGTCGGGCTGATGCGCGGCGCGGTCACGCCGAAGTGCTGGTAGGCGAGCGGCGTGGCGATGCGTCCGCGCGGGGTGCGCTGCAGGTAGCCCTGCTGGATCAGGTAGGGCTCGAGCACGTCCTCGATGGTGTCGGCCGCTTCGCCGATCGCGGCGGCCAGGTTGCCGATGCCCACCGGACCGCCGGCGAACTTGAACAGCACCGCTTCCAGGAGTTTGCGGTCCATGACGTCGAATCCGACCGTGTCGACGTCCAGCATTTTCAGGGCGCGGTCCGCCATGTCGGCGGTGATTTCGCCGTTGCCCTTTACTTCCGCATAGTCGCGCACGCGGCGCAGCAGGCGGTTGGCGATACGCGGCGTGCCGCGCGCGCGCTTGGCCACTTCGCGCGCGCCCTCCTCGTTGATCGGGGCCGCCAGCAGCGCGGCGCTGCGGGCGACGATCTTGGTCAGTTCGTCGACGTTGTAGAACTCGAGGCGCGCCACGATGCCGAAACGGTCGCGCAAGGGATTGGTCAGCATGCCGGCGCGGGTGGTGGCGCCGACCAGCGTGAACGGCTGCAGGTCGAGCTTGACCGAACGCGCGGCCGGGCCCTCGCCGATCATGATGTCGATCTGGTAGTCCTCGAGCGCCGGGTACAGGATCTCTTCCACCACCGGCGACAGGCGGTGGATCTCGTCGATGAACAGCACGTCGTTCGGTTCGAGGTTGGTGAGCAGCGCGGCCAGGTCGCCCGGACGTTCCAGCACCGGGCCGGAAGTCTGGCGCAGGTTCACGCCCATCTCGCGCGCGATGATGTGCGCCAGCGTGGTCTTACCGAGGCCGGGGGGGCCGAACAGCAGGGTGTGGTCGAGCGCTTCGCGGCGCTTGCGCGCGGCGCTGATGAAGATCTCGAGCTGGTCGCGGATCTTGGCCTGGCCGACGTATTCGTCCAGCTGCTTGGGGCGCAAGGCGCGCTCGATCGCCTCCTCGTTGGGCGAGGCGGGCGCGGCGTCGATGACGCGGTGCTCGGTGAAGTTGTCGGTCTGGATGCTCATGCTTTATGCCTTGGAGAGCGCTTTCAACGCGAACTTGATGCCGTCCGAAACTGAGCTGCCTACCGGCATGTTCTTGATCGCGATGAGCGCTTCCTTGTCAGAATACCCCAATGCGAGCAGCGCATTGAGCACGTCGGCCTGGGCGTCGTCGCGCACCGCACCGCCCACCACGCCGATATCGGCGCCGAGCTTGCCCTTCAGTTCGAGCAGCAGGCGCTCGGCGGTCTTCTTGCCGATGCCGGGAATCTTCACGAGGCGCCCGGCTTCCTGCAGGGTGACCGCCTGCGACAGGTCGGCCACCGTCATGCCCGACAGGATGGCCAGCGCCATGCGCGCGCCGATGCCGGTGATCTTGATCAGCTGGCGGAACAGCGCGCGCTCGGACGCGCTGCCGAAGCCGAACAGCAGGTGCGCATCCTCGCGCACGATCAGGTGGGTGAACAGCACCACTTTTTCACCGGTGTGCGGCAGGTTGTAGAAGGTGCTCATCGGGACGTCGACTTCGTAGCCGACACCGTTGCAGTCCACCAGCACGTGCGGGGGCGCTTTTTCGAGCAGGATTCCGGAGAGACGACCGATCATCGTTATTCCTTTTGTTCTTTAGACGAGACGGCTGCGCTTCATGCGCAGCGTGGGCGCGCTCGGGGACAGCGCGCCGAGCATCGACAGCGTGTCGATGCTGTGGGCGTGGCAGATGGCGACGCCGAGCGCGTCGGCGGCGTCGGTGCCGGGCAGGCCCGGGAGTTTCAACAGGCGCGACACCATGTCCTGCACCTGCGCCTTGGCCGCCTTGCCGGTGCCGACCACGGCCTGCTTCACCTGCACCGCCGTGTATTCGGCGACGTCGAGGTCCGCCCCCACCAGGGCCGTGATCGCGGCGCCGCGCGCCTGGCCGAGCAGCAGGGTCGATTGCGGGTTGACGTTGACGAAGACTTTTTCGATGGCCGCGCAGGCTGGCTGGTAGGCGGCGACGATTTCGCCGACGCCGTTCAGGATGACCTTCAGGCGCGGAGGCAATGCGCCCTCCGTGCCGGTCTTGATGGTGCCGGACGCGATATAGCGCAGTTTCGTGCCGTGTTTTTCGATGACGCCGAAACCCGTCGTACGCAGGCCCGGGTCGATGCCGAGGATAATCATTGTGGAATGATATACGGCGGGAGGCTATTCGTGGGAAAAATACTGTGTAAAAACACAGTGAGGCGTTTGCGGGATGCTACTGACTTGGGTTCCGGCCTTCGCCGGAACGACGGTCTTTGGGCTAACTGTCAACGCAAACAACGTCGTCCCGGCGAA
Organism: Massilia phyllostachyos; assembly: GCF_021044825.1. Classification (GTDB taxonomy): domain Bacteria; phylum Pseudomonadota; class Gammaproteobacteria; order Burkholderiales; family Burkholderiaceae_D; genus Telluria; species Telluria phyllostachyos. Next base: position 187,654 of record NZ_JAJNOC010000006.1, read on the forward strand.
GGCCGGGACCCAAGTTAACGTCGATTAGTGACGGAAGTGACGCGTGCCGGTATAGAGCATCACCACACCACGCTCATCCGCCGCATCGATCACTTCCTGGTCCCGCATCGAGCCACCCGGGTGAATCACGCAAGTCGCGCCCGCATCAACCACCACATCCAGCCCGTCACGGAACGGGAAGAACGCATCCGACGCCACCGCCGAACCGGACAGCGACAGGCCTGCATTCTGCGCCTTGATCGACGCGATGCGCGCCGAATCGATGCGGCTCATCTGCCCCGCGCCGACGCCCAGGGTCATGCCGTTAGCGCAGAACACAATGGCGTTCGACTTGACGAACTTGGCCACGCGCCAGGCGAACATCAGGTCCTGCAGTTGCTGCTGGGTCGGCTGCTTCTTGCTGACCACGCGCAGTTCGTCGAGGCCAACATTCTTGGCATCCGGCGCCTGCACCAGCACGCCGCCGCCGACGCGCTTCAGGTCGTAGGCGTTCTGGCCTTCGCCCAGCGGAATTTCGAGCAGGCGCACGTTCTGCTTGGCCGACATGATCTGGCGTGCTTCGTCCGTGAATGACGGCGCGATCAGCACTTCGACGAACAGCTTGGCCACCGCTTCCGCAGCACGCGCATCGACTTCCACGTTGAAGGCGATAATGCCCCCGAAGGCCGAGGTCGGGTCGGTCTGCAGCGCGCGCGAGTAGGCGTCCAGCGCATCGACACCGATCGCCACGCCGCAGGGATTGGCGTGCTTGACGATCACGCAACCGGCCGGCGAACCGAGGCCGCCGAGCGACTTGACGCATTCCCAGGCCGCGTCGGCATCGGCGATATTGTTGTACGACAGTTCCTTGCCCTGCAGCTGGCGGTAGTTGGCCAGCGCGCCCGGGGTGGCGACCAGGTCGCGGTAGAAGGCGGCGCCCTGGTGCGGGTTCTCGCCGTAGCGCATGTCCTGCACCTTCTCGAAGCTCACGTTCAGGGTCTGCGGATAACTCGAGCGGGTCGTGTGCTGGCGGTCTTCGCCCAGGCTGGTGAGGTAGTTGGTGATCGCGCCATCGTACTGCGCGGTGTGCGCGAACACTTTTTTCGCCAGGCGGAACTTGGTCTCGTAGCTGACCGGGCCGGCGGCTGCGCCGGTGCCCTTCATTTCCGCCAGCACGACGCCGTAGTCGGCCGGGTCGACGATCACGACCACGTCGCGGTGGTTCTTGGCCGCCGAGCGCAGCATGGTCGGGCCGCCGATGTCGATGTTCTCGATCGCATCTTCCAGCGAGCATTCAGCCTTGGCGACGGTCTGCTGGAAGGGATACAGGTTGACCACGACCATGTCGATCTGCGGGATGCCGTGCTCGTCGAGCTTGGCGACGTGCTCCGGCAGGTCGCGACGGGCCAGGATGCCGCCGTGCACTTTCGGGTGCAGGGTCTTGACCCGGCCGTCCAGCATTTCCGGGAAGCCGGTGTAGTCGGCGACTTCGGTCACTTGCACGCCATTGTCCGCCAGCAGCTTTGCAGTGCCGCCGGTGGACAGGATGTTGACGCCGAGGGCTGCCAGCGCCTTGGCGAAATCGAGGACGCCGGTTTTGTCGGAAACGGAAATCAGTGCTTGTTTGATCATGGTGAGGCCTGTGGTTGAGAATTCTGGCGTCCGGGCGGACGGACGGCGTGCCGGCCGCGCCCCAGACGCACGGCCATCGCCATGCGGTCTATCAGAGGAGACCGTGCTCCTGCAGTTTCTTGCGCAAAGTGTTCCGGTTGATGCCCAGCATCTGCGCGGCATGCGACTGGTTGCCGTCGGCGCGCGTCATGACCACTTCAAGGACCGGCTTTTCGACCGTCAGGACCATCATGTCGTAGATGTTCGTCGGTTTCTGCTCGCCCAGATCGTTGAAATAGTCCTCGAGGCTTTTCTGGACGACTTCCTGGATACTTTCTTTGCTCATGTTCTCTGCTGCTTCATCCTGGTTAATATGCCGCTGCTGCGCAGCGTGTCCCCGATATTCTTATTATTCTGCTACTGCCTTATGCCGCCATCGCCTCGTCAGCCGAAAGTGCGGGCCGGTATTGTAACCGCTCGCCATGCCGGAGTTGCGATTTGAAAAAGGCGTCGACCGCGTCCAGCTGCTCGGCCGTCGATTCCAGCAGGTTCATGCGCTGGCGGAATTCTTCCCCGCCCGGCAAGTCCTGCACATACCACCCGATGTGCTTGCGGGCGGTGCGCACGCCGACGTACTCGCCATAGAAGGCATAGTGCGCCGGCAGGTGTTCGTTCATCAGCGCCCGTACTTCTTCGACCGTCGGGGCCGGCAAATGCTCCCCGGTGCGCAGGAAATGATCGATCTCGCGGCAGATCCAGGGACGTCCCTGGGCGGCGCGGCCGATCATGACGGCGTCGGCGCCGGTGTAGTCGAGCACGAACCTGGCCTTTTCCGGGGTCGTGATGTCGCCGTTGGCCACCACCGGGATCCCGACCGACGCCTTGACCGCGCGGATGGTGTCGTACTCGGCGTCGCCCTTGTAGCCGTCGGCGCGGGTGCGGCCGTGCAGGGTCAGCATCTGGATGCCGGCCTGTTCCGCCATGCGGGCAATGGTCAGCGCGTTCTTGTTCTGGCGGTCCCAGCCGGTACGGAACTTCAGGGTAACCGGCACGTCGACGGCTTCGACCACCGCGTGCAGGATGCGCTCGACCAGGTCTTCATGCTGCAGCAGCGCCGACCCGCACCAGCTGTTGCAGACCTTCTTCACCGGGCAGCCCATATTGATGTCGATGATCTGGGCGCCGCGCTCGACGTTGAACTTCGCGCAATCGGCCAGGTCTCTCGGATCGGCGCCGGCGATCTGCACTGCCTTCGGTTCCATTTCCCCCGCATGGTCGGTACGGCGCGAGGTCTTTTCGCTGGCCCACAGGCGCGGGTTCGAAGCCGCCATTTCGGACACGGCGTAGCCTGCGCCGAGCTGCTTGCACAGCTGGCGGAACGGGCGGTCGGTCACCCCGGCCATGGGGGCGACGAAGACATTGTTACGCAGGATGTAAGGACCGATTTGCACAGCGGAAAATCTCGAAAGTTTCTCGGGGAACCTATTATTTTACCTCAAACGCTGCTCAAATAAGCGGCAGAATTTTTCTGTGGTGTTGTGTGTGTGATATTGGCAGGGGTGGTTAGGAGGGGTAGGCGCCTGGTTTATGGTGCAAGGATTAGCAGTTGGAATGCGGCGGAATTGGGTTCCGGCCTTCGCCGGAACGACGTTAATTTTTGTGTTGCGTTTGATGCGCAGCTAACGATGTAGCACCGCTAGCAGTAGAACCGTCGTACCGGCGAAGGCCGGTACCCAATTTCCAAACCGAAGTCCGCTATGTCAGATCATCCAGCACCGCCGGCCGCAAGTGCTCGACTTCACCCCAACTCACCAAGCGCAACACGCCCTCCTCCACCACAAACCGATTCACACTCGCATTGAGCACCTTGAAATCACGCGGCGTCTCCAGCGGCAACCCCTGCGCCGCCCGGTAGGCACACTCCAGCACCCCACCATGCGCCACGATCGCAATCGTCTTGCCCGGATGCCCTGCCGCCTGCCCCATGATCGCCCCAACCGCCCGATCATAAAACTGCCTGAACGTCTCCCCCCGATTCGCCCCCAGCGGCAGCACCGCATCGACATCGCGCGCCTGCCAGGCCGCGAACTCGAGCGGAAAGCGCGCCGCGATCTCGCTGTACAGCAAGCCCTCGAAGCCACCGTAGCAGCGCTCGCGCAGTGCCGGATCGACCTCGACCGCCATGCCGCGCGAGTGAGCAATCGCTTCGGCGGTCTGGCGCGCGCGCAGCAGGTCGCTGGAAACGACGTGGTCGATCGGCTCGGATGCCAGCACCGCCCCCAGCAGCGCGGCCTGGCGTGCGCCTTCGGCGTTGAGGGCGATGTCGAGATGCCCCTGGAGCCGTCTTTCGGCATTCCAGGCGGTCTCGCCATGGCGGATCAAGAGAATGGTGGTAGCGGTATTCTTGTCGTTCGATTGCATGAGGTTCGTTCGCGCCCGAACCTCGGGGCGGTGTTATTTGTCCATGGTGGCCGCGACGGCCGGATTGAGCGAGTACACGCCGAAGGTACGCGCCTCGTCCAGGATGTGGCCGCGGATCGCCAGGCGCAGCTCGGCGCCGGTGAAGCGGCCCACCAGCGGCAGGCGCGGGATGTCGAGGGCGTACAGGGTGAAGACGTAAGTATGCACCCGCTCGTCGTTCCACGGGGGGCAGGGGCCGTCGTAGCCATAGTATTCGCCGGCCATGTCCGGGTCGCCCGCGAACCAGCCGGTGTAGTCGTTGATGCCCTGGCGCAGCTGGTGTTCGGTGCCGTTCTTGATGGTGAAGGGCACCAGCGGGCCCGGCTTGCCGTGCGGCGTGACCATGTCCGAGAACATGCCCTCGTTCAGCGACTTGAGGCAGACCGGAATGTCGACCAGCAGCCAGTGGAAGAAATCGACCCGCGGCAAGGATGCGGGCACGGTGCGCCCTTCCTGGTTGACGTCGGTGCCGACCGAGGGCACGTCAGGGTCGTGACAGATCAGCACCAGCGACTTGGCGCCGGCGGGGACGTCGTCCCAGGCGATGTGCGGGCTGCGGTTGCTGGACAACTTGACGTGGCGCGCCGGATCGCCGACGGCGAACGCGCATTGCGGCGGAATCACCCCGCCTTCCGTGAATGAATCGCTCCAGATTCGCATACGTCCTCCCATCCCCTCCTCCTATTGACCTGAATTCACAGCGCGGGTTTCAGCGCTGGACACCGACCGGATCAACTCGCAGCCAGAAAGTCACGGGGCCATCGTTGACCAGGCCAACTTTCATGTCCGCGCCGAATTTGCCGGTCTCGACGGTGCCATGGCGTTCCCGCGCCTGGCGCACGACATGATCGAACAGGCGGCGCCCGTCTTCCGGCGCCGCGGCCGGCGAAAACGAGGGCCGGGTGCCCGATTTCGTGTCCGCGGCGAGCGTGAACTGCGGCACCAGCAGCAAGCCGCCGGCGGTGTCGGTCACGCTGCGGTTCATCTTGCCGGCCTCGTCCGAAAACACGCGGTAGCCGAGCAGCTTGTTCAACAGGGCCTCGGCTTCGCGCTCGGTATCGCCCTTCTCGGCGCAGACCAGCACCATCAGGCCGGCCCCGATCGCGCCGATGACCTCGCCATCGACGCGCACGCTGGCCTCGCTGACGCGCTGCAATAGCCCGATCATGCGGACAGCGTGACGCGCGCGAACTTGCGCTTGCCCACTTGCATGACGAACGTGCCGGCCTCGATCTGCAAGCCCTTGTCGCTGACGACATTGCCGTCGATGCGCACGCCGCCCTGGTCGACCATGCGCATCGCTTCCGAAGTCGAGGCGCACAGGCCGGCTTGCTTGAGCAATTGCGCCACGCCCAAAGGAGCGCCGCTCAAGGTCACTTCCGGCACCTTGTCCGGGATGCCGCCTTTGGAGCGGTTGACGAAGTCGGCCAGCGCATCGTCGGCAGCCGCGGCCGAGTGGAAGCGCGCGACGATTTCCTTGCCCAGCGCCACTTTCGCATCGCGCGGGTTGGCGCCGCCCTCGACCTCGGCCTTCAGGGCGGCGATCTCGGCGATCGAGCGGAAGGACAGCAGGTCGTAGTACTTCCACATCATGGTGTCCGAGATGCTCATCAGCTTGCCGAACATGGTGTTCGGGGCTTCGGTAATTCCAATATAGTTGTTCTTGGACTTCGACATCTTCTCGACGCCGTCCAGGCCTTCCAGCAGCGGCATGGTCAGGATGCACTGCTGCTCTTGCCCGTAGTCCTTCTGCAGTTCGCGGCCGACCAGCAGGTTGAATTTCTGGTCGGTACCGCCGAGTTCCAGGTCGGCCTTCAAAGCGACCGAATCATAGCCCTGCATCAAAGGGTAAAGGAACTCATGCACTGCAATCGGGGTCCCACTCTTGTAGCGCTTGGTGAAGTCGTCGCGTTCCATCATGCGCGCCACGGTGTAGCGCGACGCCAATTGAATCATGCCGCGCGCGCCGAGCGGGTCACACCACTCGGAGTTGTAGCGGATTTCCGTGCGCGCGGCGTCCAGCACCAGCGATGCTTGGCGGAAATAGGTCATGGCGTTTTCCTCGACCTGCTCCTTCGTGAGGGGAGGACGCGTGGCGTTACGGCCTGAAGGGTCGCCAATCATCGAGGTGAAGTCGCCGATCAGGAAGATCACCTGGTGGCCGAGGTCTTGCAGCTGGCGCATCTTGTTCAGCACCACAGTGTGGCCGAGGTGCAGGTCGGGCGCGGTCGGGTCCAGGCCCAGCTTGATGCGCAGCGGGGTGCCGCTCTGTTCGGAACGCGCCAGCTTCTGGGCGAATTCGCTTTCGATCAGGAGCTCGTCGACACCGCGCTTGGCGATCGCGAGCGCCTCTTGCACGGTGTCCGTCAGCGGCAAGGGGGCAGATAAGTTGGCCGGAGCACCTTTACCGGACGAAACGTTTAAAGTCATATAATTCGTGTAGGAAATTGGCTAAAGCGGTTGTAGGACCGCTTCTTTTGGTATAATTCACGATCCTCGCCCTGTTGCTCTAAGAAAACTTTGCACAACGATAAGAAGCAAGGGTCCTGAAAGTTCAGCCGCAAATTTTAACTGATTGCATGAACCCTATACAGAAAATCACCCGTCAGAGCCTGCTCCAGCTGGTGCCACGAACCCGCAAGGCGCGCATCGTCAGCGCCGGCGCCGTGTTCATGAGCATGTGCGCCTTCGGCGCCATCGGCGTGGCCCCGATCGCACCGGATGCGTCCGACCTTCCGGTCAAGTCGATCGAGCAAAACCTGGAATTGCCGAACCTCGCAGACCAGATCGCCGCCCTCCAGCAAAACGAGCAGCAATTCATCCATGAAGAGCGCGTCCGTCCGGGCGACTCCCTTGGTTCCCTCTTCACCCGCCTTGGCATCGACGATGCCGACGCCCAGAAATTCGTCCGCACCGACAAGACCGCCCGCCGCCTGCTGTCCCTCAAGAACGGCAAGCGCATCCAGGCCGAAACCGATGAGAATGGCCTGCTGCTGTCGATGCGCGCCACGACCACCGACGGCAAGGGCGGCGAAGCACGCCAGATCTCGGTCGAGCGCCAGGGCGACAAGTTCGTCTCGCTGGAAGCGCCGGCCAAGCTCGAGCGCCGCGTCGAGATGCGTTCTCGCGTCATCGCCAGCTCGCTGTACTCGGCCACCGACTCCAACGTCGACGGCGGCAGCATGCCGGATTCGGTCGTCAGCCAGATGATCGAGATGTTCTCGACCAATATCGACTTCCGTTCGGACATCAAGCGCGGCGACCGTTTTAATGTTGTGTACGAAACCTTCTGGCTCGATGGCGAACTGGTGAAGACCGGCCGCATCCTGGCCGGCGAATTCGTCAACCGCGGCGTCGCCTACCAGTCGGTCTGGTTCGAAGACCCGGTCACCAAGCAGGGCGGCTACTACAGCCTGGACGGCAAGGCCTTGAAAAAAGCCTTCCTGAAGTCGCCGCTGCAGTTCAGCCGCATCTCCTCCGGCTTCTCGATGCGCGTGCACCCGCTGTCGGGCAAGTGGAAAGCGCACAAGGGCGTCGACTACGCAGCCTCCACCGGCACCCCGATCCGCGCAGCCGCCGACGGCACCGTCGACTTCGCCGGCAACAGCGGCGGCTATGGCAACCAGGTGGTCCTCAAGCACTGGTCCAAGTACAGCACCGCCTACGCCCACATGAGCCGCATCGCACCGGGCATGCGCAAGGGCGCCAAGGTCAGCCAGGGCGACGTCATCGGCTACGTCGGCTCGACCGGCTGGTCGACCGGCCCGCACCTGCACTATGAGTTCCGCGTCGCCGGCCAGGCCCAGAATCCGGACAAGTTCAAGTCGCTGGCCCAGCAACCGCTGACCCCGGCTGAACTCACCCGCTTCCGCATGGCTGCCGCCGAGATGAACCACCGCTTCTCGCTGCTCGCGCCGAGCGGCAACGCGATGGCTGCACGCTAAGCGATTCCGCTTCTTCCAAACGCCCCGCCGCATCGCTAGATGCCGCGGGGCGTTTGTTTTTGTCGAGTAAAGACCATCCAATCGCTATCTATGAATCATGGTGTGCACCCGGTTCATCGCAACCACATCATGTAGGAAGGGTTACTTCCATAGTAAAGAATAATTTTTGCCATGCAGTAGCAACTTAATTACCCCTCCAATGCTATAGTGAATAACATCACAATATCCCACGGAGGCAAGCTTGCATCGGCTCGTCGCGTTATTCCTGCTCATACTCTTCAGTAGTTGGGCAAGTGCCCAGCAAGTTTTCCCTTTCCATAACACCCCCGGCGCCTACGCCGTCGGTTTCCGCACCGTCCAGCAAAGCGACCCCAGCCGCAGCTACAAGGGCAAGCCGCGCCCGATCCAGACCGCCATCTGGTATCCGGCGCAACGGGGTGGACAGCCGATGCGCTACGACGACTACCTGCAGCTGCTGGGCTGGGACGACGATTTCGCCCGCACGCCGGCCGAGCGGGACAAGGTGCTGGCCGACTGGCTGAAGCTCGTCACCGAAAGCAAACCCGCCACGGATGTCGCCGCGGAACGGGGCGCGCTGCGCTGGGCGCTGCGCGATGCGCAAGCGCTGCCGGGAAAATTCCCGGTCGTGATCTACTCGCCCAGCATCAGCAGCAATGTGTTCGAGAACGCGGAAATGATGGAATTTCTCGCCAGCCACGGCTATCTCGTGATCGCCAGCCCGGCGCTGGGACTCGAGACACGCACGCAGAAGGACGACCTGGCGCATGCCGAAGCCCAGGCGGCCGATATCCGCTTCCTGGTCGCTTATGCGCAGACCCTGCCGCAAGCCGACACCAGCCGCATCGCAGCCGCCGGCTTTTCCTGGGGCGGCATGGCGAACGTGCTGGCCGCCGCGCAGGACAATCGCATCAAGGCCCTGGTCAGCCTGGACGGCACGGTGCGCTACCGCCATGCGATGCTCGCGCAAGTGCCCTACCTCAAACCGGAACGGCTGCGCACGCCTTTGTTGTTCGTGTCCCAGCGTCCGCAACCCTTCGAACGCGGCCTGAAACACAAGCCGGATGTCTCCGGCAGCATCCTGCAAAAGATGACGGGGGCCGACGTCTACCTCGTGACCATGTATGCGATGGAACACGTCTATTTTGGCAGCAGCTACCTGCGCCTCGATCCGCTGGTGTTCGAGGAATACAGCCGTGAGGAAGTGGCGCAGTCGTATGCCCTGGCTGCGCGCTATGTCCTGAACTTCCTGAACGGCGCCTTGAAAGGCGAGCGGGCCGGCTTCGACTACCTGATGAAAAAGCCGCAACAGCTCGGCGCCGCGCCGCACACCAGCTACAGCCAATTCTTTCCCACCAAGGAGGTCGAATGAAACCGATGTTCGCCAGTGCCGCACTCACGCTCGCTTTGTTCGCCGCCCTGCCCCAGCAGGCCCGGGCCGAAGACCCGATCGAAAGCCGCAAGCAGATCGAAGCCATCATCAAGGCTTTCGGCAAGGCCATGGCCGACAAGGACAGGGACGGTTTCCTGCGCCTGTTCCTGCGCGAGGACATCACCTGGGTCGGCGCCTATACGGACGGCAGTGTGGCGCGCTACCGCGCCAGCCTGAAGGATCCGAAGGAACCGTCGCCGAAGACCTCGAGCAGCACGCCGCGCAAGTTCATCGACAGGATCATCAGTGCCCCGGAAGCGCGCACCGAGACGTTTGAAAACGTGCGCATCGATACCGACGGCGACATGGCCCAGGTGCTGTTCGACTACAGCTTCATGGTGGGCGACTACCGCAACAACTGGGGGAAGGAAAGCTGGCAGCTGGTGCGCACCGAGCACGGCTGGAAGATCGCCGCGGTGGTGTGGTCGGCCGAGGAAAACCCGGCGCCGCGGCCGGGCATATGAGTTGACGGGCGGTCAGCAACCCGGCGGATCAGGCTGCCAGCGCCAGGCGCCTGGCGTCCTGGCCGCGCAGGCGCGGCGCGTGCGTACCCTCGTTGGCCACCTTGAAGGTGCTGACCAGCTCGGCCAGGATCGCGGCCTGGTCCTGCATCGACGCCGCCGCGGCCGCCGCTTCCTCGACCAGCGCGGCGTTCTGCTGGGTCACGCCGTCCATCTGGGTCAGCGCGGCGTTCACCTGCTCGATGCCGGTTGCCTGTTCGGCGCTCGCAGAGGTGATTTCGGCCATGACGTCGGTCACCCGGGTGATGCCCTCGACGATTTCCTGCATGGTGGCGCCGGCTTCGTCGACCAGGCGTCCGCCGGCGTCGACCTTGGCGACCGAATCCATGATCAGGCCACGGATTTCCTTGGCCGCGCCGGCCGAGCGCTGGGCCAGGTTGCGCACTTCCGAGGCGACGACGGCGAAACCGCGGCCCTGCTCGCCGGCCCGCGCTGCTTCCACCGCGGCATTGAGCGCCAGGATATTGGTCTGGAAGGCGATGCCGTCGATGACTGCGATGATGTCGCCGATCTTCTTCGACGATGCATTGATCGACGCCATGGTCGCCACCACTTCGGACACCACGTTGCCGCCGCGCGCCGCGATTTCCGACGCCGATTGGGCCAGGGTATTGGCCTGGCGGGCATTGTCCGCGTTCTGGCGGACCGAGCCGGTCAGCTCTTCCATCGACGAGGCCGTCTCTTCCAGCGCGCCGGCCTGCTGCTCGGTGCGGGCGGACAGGTCGAGGTTGCCGGTGGCGATCTGCTGCGAGGCGGTGACGATGGTCTCGGTGCCGGCGCGCACCTGGCTCACGGTTTTGAGCAGGCTGTCGTTCATGCGCTTGAGCGCCATCAGGAGTTCGCCGACTTCGCAGCGCGATGATGGCTGGATGTCGGCAGTCAGGTCGCCCGAGGCCACTTGCTGGGCCAGGTCGACCGCATGGCCGAGCGGGCGGGTAATGCTGCGGGTCAGCAGCCAGCCGAATACGGCGCCGCAGACCAGGGCCACGATGCCCAGCGACACCAGCACTTCACGCGCGCTCGTTTGCAGCGCGTCGATGCGCTCGTCGGCGGCCGTGAACAGGCCTTCCTGGAAAGCCACCACCGCTTCCACGCTCTGCACGTACTTCTGCATTTCCGGCAGCAGCTTGTCGGCCACGATGGCTTTCAACTCGGGAGCATCGCCGTCCAGCATTTCCCGGCGCTTGAACAGGTCGTCGCGCACGCCCACATAGCGCTTGCGCTGCTCGGCCACGGCGGCCAGCAGGGCCTTGCCCTTCTCGCTGCTGACGCGCGCCTCGAGTTCCTTTTGCAGCCGGCTGACTTCGGCGCTGGTCGACTTCATTTCCTTGTCGTAGTAGGCGTCGTCGGCCGGATCGATGCTCTTCGCCTTGGCCAGGGTGCGCACGCTGTTGGTCGCGATGCCCTGCAGCCAGCTGGCCGCCAGCTTGGCCTTGTAGTTAGCGTCGGCCATGGTGTTCTTGGCCTCGGCGATGCGGTTCAACTGCCACAGCGCCGTTGCCAGCATGATCGCCATCAGGAGAAGCAGAGCCGCGAAGGCGCCGCCGAGACGGGTGCCGATCTTCAAGTTACTGAGGTTCATATCGTTCTCTAATCAAAAAACGTAAGCAAGCTTGGTCTACAACAAGGCTTCCAAAGAAACCATGTGTCATGCATCAAACTTTACTCTAGAGAATTTTATTTGCCTTCAATAGATACACTTTTATGACAGTTTGCTTACCTCGGCACTAACAAAAAGACGTGTATAAACAACGGCTTATTGAAAATTTGCCAGCTAAGTTGGCGGAAAAATATTGCCTGTTATCGTAATAGAATCGGTCTCAGGCCATGAAGTCGAAGGCCGACATGGGCGGCGCTCCCAGGATGCCGAACAGCGAGCTGCCGCCGCTGCCGGCAGCCGAATACTGCTGCATCAGCAGCAACGCCTGGCGGCTGGCCGTCTCGGTGATCTGGCTGCGCTTGCCGGCCAGCACTTCCATGTCCTGCTCGATCGCATCGGCCTGCTTGTACAGCACGCTGCCGGACGCGAACTGCTGGGCCACGGCCACAGCGAGCTGGTCGGCGACGCCGTCGTTGCCATTGCTGAAAAACTTGGCGACCTTTTCCGGATCGAGCTCGATGGCCGCTTTCAGCTTGCTCTCGTCCAGTTCCAGCGTGCTACCCGAAAAACCCAGTCCCATCTCGGCCAATGTCTTGGCGTCCAGTTTGCCCAGCGCCTTGCCGACCTGGTCCTGCACCTGGCGCACGGCCGTAGCCGCGTCCGCATCCTTGCCGCCGAGTTCCGCCAGGCTGGCGTGCATGACATTGAAAGCCTCGACCACCGACTTGACGTTGGCAGCGATGGCGCTCGAGGCACGCGTCACCGTCACGTCGAGCTTGCCGGTGGAAACCAGGTTCAGGGACACGCCGGGAATCGTCGCATCGACATTGTTGCTGCTGCTGGTGATGCGCTTGCCGTCGACCGTGAGCTGGGCGTCCTGCGCCGCCACTTGCTGGCGCAAGCCGCTGCTGCCGCCCGGCTCATAGGTCAATAATCCCAGCAGCGCCGCGTCGCCCGCCACTTGCACCCGCATGCCGTTGGCGGCGCCCGGCTTGCCGGACAGGCTGAGCGCGTAGCCCGTGCCGCCCTGCACCACCTTCGCATCCAGGCCGGCCTCGCGCATGGCGGCGGCGATGCCCTCCAGCGTGTTATCTCCAGCACCGATCTTCACCGTCGTCGTGACCAGGCTGCTGCCCTGGCCCGATTCGACACGGATCAGGCTGGTACCGCCGGCGCCGATGGGCGTGTCCTTGCCCGGCAGCGCGTGGCTCGCCAACTGCTGGGCCTGGGCCAGCTGGGCGACGTCGACGCTGTGCACGCCCGGCATCGCGGTTCCCGACGCCAGCCGCACGGTAACGCCCTTGGTGCTGGCGGTGGCCGCCATGTCGAGCGTGCCCGCGGCCAGCTTGCCGCTCGTCCCGGCGACGCCGTCGAGCGCTGCGGCGATCTTGCCGAGGTTCGACAGGCGCGCCTCGTCACGCTTCCACTGCGCGTCGATGGTCTTGAGGGCCGGGTTCTGGTTCATCAGCGACTTGGCGGCCGAGGTGTACAGATCGGACACCTGGGTGCCGGACTGGGCCGCGTACAGGGAGGATGGTATCGTCGTCATGGTGCAAGTATGCCGAGGACGACCGCCGGCTATTCGGCGAAAAACACTGGGCTTCGCCGTTCAGTTTCCGCTTTTGCATGGCAAGTCATGCAAGCTTTCACTTTTTGCCGGGGCGGTTTAGACTGCCTTGCTGCTCACCTGGACCAGAGAACTTATTCATGCGCGACACTTCTACCCTGTACATCGGCCTGATGTCCGGCACCAGCCTCGACGGCGTCGACGGCGTGCTGGCTGACTTCGCCGGCGGCGCCATCGCTACCCTGGCCGCCGCCTTCACGCCCTTCCCGCCCGCCCTGCGCAGCGAACTGATGGCGCTGCAAGCCGCCAGCGAGAACGAACTCGAGCGCGAAGCGCTGGCCGCCAACGGCCTGGCCCTGTGCTATGCGGACTGCGTGCGCCAGCTGCTGCCCCAGGCCGGCGAGCCAGTCGCGGCCGTGGCCGTGCACGGCCAGACCATCCGCCACCGCCCCGAACTCGGCTTCACGCGCCAGACCAATAACCCGGCCCTGCTGGCCGAACTCACCGGCATCGACGTCATCGCCGACTTCCGCAGCCGCGACGTCGCCGCCGGCGGCCAGGGCGCGCCGCTGGTGCCGGCCTTTCATGAGGCGGCCTTCGGCAAGCCGGGCGTGGCGCGCGTGGTCGTGAATATCGGGGGCATCGGCAACATCAGCGTGCTGCACGGCGACGGCCGCGTCAACGGCTTCGACACGGGGCCGGGGAATGTCTTGATGGATTTGTGGATCGGGCCGCACCTGGGCAAGGCGTATGACGAGGATGGCGCCTGGGCTGCGGGTGGGACGGTGCACGAAGGGCTGCTGGCCGCGCTGCTGGACGAAGCCTATTTCCGCCAGCGGGCGCCCAAGAGCACGGGGCGTGACTTGTTTCATGAACAATGGCTGGATGCCAAGCTTGCGGGCTTCACGGATGTGGCGCCGCGGGATGTGATGGCAACCTTGACGCGGCTGACGGCGGTGACGATTGCGGAGGCGATCCGCGCGGAGCACGCCGGCGTCGATGCGGTGTATGTCTGCGGCGGCGGGGCGTACAACGCGACGCTGCTGCGCGGTATCTCGGAAGCGCTGGGTGGGGTGACAGTGGAATCGACGGCGGCGCTGGGGATTGCGCCGAACCGGGTGGAGGCGCTGGCGTTTGCCTGGCTGGGGTATCGGTTCACGCAGCGTGAACCGGGCAATATGCCGGCCGTCACCGGTGCCCGTGGCCCACGCATCCTGGGCGCACTGTATCCGGCGTAGGGGTGATCTGGTCCAGTGGACCAGATCACGGTTCCCCGTCCGCGCATGCAAATACACGGTGAGATAAGGCGCTTCGTCCATTTTCACGATGGTTGAACGCGCGGACGGCGAAGCCGTCCACCCTACGAGGGTGTGAAAAATTCGTCTACGGCTGCGTTGCCTCGTCTCGCCGTACTAACGTACTGTCTTCGACTCGGCGCCTTGCCGTAGCCGTTTTTTCACACCCTCTACCACAGCCACAAATAGAAACGGCCCGGATCAACCGGGCCGTCGACCGCCCGGACTGACCGGGCTGCCTGGGGGACTGCTGGCCCTTAGGCCGAGAACGACGAACCGCAGCCGCAGGTCGAGGTCGCGTTCGGGTTCTTGATCACGAACTGGGCGCCTTCGAGGTCGTCCTTGTAGTCGATCTCGGCGCCGACCAGGTATTGGTAGCTCATCGAGTCGATCAGCAGCTGGACGCCGTTCTTTTCCATGGTGGTGTCGTCTTCGTTGACGATTTCATCGAAGGTGAAGCCGTACTGGAAGCCGGAGCAGCCGCCGCCCTGCACGAAAACGCGCAGTTTCAGGTCGGGATTGCCTTCCTCTTCGATCAGCTGTGCAACCTTCTCTGCGGCGCTGTCGGTGAAGTTGATCGGGGTGGGGATCGTGTCGAGGTCTTGCACTTCGGCGACTGCGGTCATGAGAATACTCCTGATGAATTTCGAATTGCGCCCATTATAGACCGTTAGCACGCATCATGCTGCCGACCCGATGGCGGCGTCGGCCAGATGAAACACCGGCTCGCTGGCAGGTTCGTGGGTCAGTTTCCCAGTTACTAATGCGCCGCCATGCATTTCAAGCAAACGGTAGTGGACATCCCCATGTATGCGGCCTTTCGGCTGTAATTCAAGGAGTTCCGAGGAGTAGACGGAACCGGCGATGTAGCCGTTGACGACCAGGCTGGCGCAGCGCACCTCGCCTTCGATGCGGGCGTGCTCGGAGACGATCAGCATGCTGTCGGCCCCGTCCGCCGCCACCACGTTGCCGTGCACCTCGCCGTCGATGCGCAGGCCGCCGGTGAAGCACAGATCGCCCTCGATCCGGGCCGAAATTCCGACCAGGCTGTCTATTTCGCTCTTGGCTTGTCGACCGAACATGATTTCCCCCCGTCAAATTGAACCTGCGCATCGGTCAATTTACCGTGCTCAACAATGGCGGCCTTGATCTAGATCGGGTGAGCAAGAAGCAAAACGGCCGCCCCGGAGGCGGCCGCCGTATGCAGCGGAAAGAAACTTAAGGCAGCAGCGCGACCTGCTTCAGGCCGGTGGCTTCGTCGAGGCCGAACATGATGTTCATGCACTGCACGGCCTGGCCCGACGCGCCCTTGACCAGGTTGTCCTGCACCACCAGGATCACGACCGTATTGCCGCCTTCCGGACGGTGCAGCGCCAGGCGCAGCATGTTCGAGCCGCGGGTCGAGCGGGTTTCCGGGTGCGAGCCGAACGGCATCACGTCGACGAACTGGCTGTCCTTGTAGGCATCTTCGAACAGGGCTTGCAGCGCCGCATCGTCGATCTCTTTCGTCAGGCGCACGTACAGGGTCGCGTGCATGCCGCGGATCATCGGCACCAGGTGCGGGGTGAAGATCAGGCCGACCTTCTGGTCGGTGTAGCGCGCCAGCTGGGCCGAGGTTTCCGGGGTGTGGCGGTGGCCGTGCACACCGTAGGCCTTGAAGTTGTCGCTCGACTCCGAGAACAGCGTGCCGATCTCGGCCTTGCGGCCGGCGCCGGAGACGCCCGACTTGCAGTCGGCGATCAGGCTGCCCGCATCGACCAGGCCAGCCTTGAGCAGCGGCACGAAGCCCAGCTGCATGGTGGTCGGGTAGCAGCCCGGGTTCGCGATCAGGCGCGCGCCCTTGATGTCTTCGCGGTTCAGTTCCGGCAGGCCATACACCGCTTCCTCGATCAGCTCGGGGGCGGTGTGCGGGATCTTGTACCACTTTTCAAAAGTCGCCTGGTCTTTCAGGCGGAAATCGGCCGCCAGGTCGATCACCTTGACGCCGGCCGCCAGCAGCGCCGGGGCTTGCGCCATGGCGACGCCGTGCGGGGTGGCAAAGAAGACCACGTCGCACTGGGTCAGGTCGGCCTTGTCCGGGCTCGAGAAGGCCAGGTCGACCACGCCGCGCAGCGAGGGGAACATGTCGGCGACCGGCAGGCCGTCTTCCTTGCGCGAAGTGATCGCGGTCAGTTGCACGTCGGGGTGGACGGCCAGGAGCCGCAGCAATTCCACGCCCGTGTATCCGGTTCCGCCAACGATGCCAACTTTGATCATGTTCTGTTCCTCGTGATGTATTGTGACCTTTCCAGGACGAGGCTGCATTTTAACAGCGGTGAAAAATGCGTGCGCCGCGGGTACCAGCCATCGACCGGCATGCAAATAAAATTTGCCTGAGCTACTCAACATCCAAATAATCTTTGCACAGTATATTGAACCGGCAGCGACCCGGGGATCGCGCCGCACGATACGAAATTTCCATGTGGCAACAAAAACCTGCGCTAAGCTGCGCTCCTCTTTTCATTCCCGCCAAAAGTCAGCCATGTCGATCAATCAGCTCGTGTATCTCAGTCAGTCCGTACGCAAAGTGTCCGCCGAAGAACTTCGCGCCATCCAGGCCACTGCCCAAGCAAATAACCAGCACATCGATGTCACGGGCAGCCTGTTCTACAACGGCGGCTGGTTCCTGCAAGTGCTGGAAGGGCCGGCGCCGACGCTCGCGTCGCTCTACGCCAGGATCGAACAGGACCCGCGCCACAAGCATTCGCGCGTGCTCTACAACGAACCTGCGAAGTTCCGCACGTTCCCGCGCTGGACCATGAACATGATCAACCTCGACGACCGGCAGGCCGACAAATACGACGAGCTGGTCGAGGTCATCGATGCTGCCCGAGGCGACCGCAAGATTGGCGCCGCTTCGCCGGCCGCGACCCTGTTAAAGATCTTCAGGGCCTGACCAAGGGTTCAGCAACAAGTAGATGGTGTCCGGAAAAGCAAATGCTGCCTGGTGGTCACCGAGAAACTGTGGTGAAGGATATTTGCATGCAGGACGAATAGGCAAATATTCTTTGCACGGGCGTGGCGCTACACGTCCCCGCCGGGCACGGCCATGAGTGCCTGTTCGGCCACCGCTTGCAGCATGTCGCGGCTGAAGCCTGCCTTGGCCTGCACCGCGATCCCGTGCATGACCGCCATCAGGAAGGCGGCCAACGCCGCCGGTTTGGCCGTCGGCGGCAAGTCCCCTTCCGCCTGCGCACGTTCAAATCGCTCGCGCAATTGCACTTCGCCCTGGGCGCGAAATGCGATCAGCGCCTGGCGCACCGGCTCCGCGCTGTCCGATCCGGCAAGCACGCCGTTCACGCCCAGGCAGCCGCGCTGGTCATCGAACAGGGTGTTCAGTTCCACTGCCTTGCGCAAGGCATACGCCGCGACCTCGCGCGCGGTCGGCAAGGCCAGTGCTTCCGGAATATAGGAAAGAAAACGCTCGTTGTAGCGCTCCAGGGCCTGGCGGAACAAGGCTTCCTTGTTGCCGAAGGCCGCGTACAGGGCCGGCCGCTCGACGCCGGCCGCCTCGGTCAGGTCGACGTAAGACGTGCCTTCATAGCCCTTGCGCCAGAACACGCACAAAGCCGCGTCGAGCGCCTTGTCCACGTCGAATTCGCGATGGCGTCCCATCTGGAATTCCTCTTTTCATAATGGTTGTTACGGAAAAGCCTTGACAGGCTCACAGGTCAAAATTATATACTGATCGTTATCGTAACGACCGTTACGAAAATACCGTATTCAGAAAGGGATTGTCATGACCGCAGCATTGAAAGGAAAAGTCGCACTCGTCACCGGCGGCTCGCGCGGCCTGGGCGCTGCTACCGCGCTGGCGCTGGCCGACCAGGGCGCGGACGTCGCCATCAGCTATGTCGCGTCGAAGGAAAAAGCCGATGCCGTGGTGGCGCAGCTGCAGGCGAAGGGCGTGCGCGCCCTCGCGGTCCGCAGCGACCAGGCCGACACCGCCGCCGCCAAGCCGCTGGTCGATCAGGTCGTCGAGCATTTCGGCCGCCTCGATATCCTGGTCAACAACGCCGCCATCGCGGTGCAGGGCAAGCCGGTCGACGCGCCGGACCTCGACACCGCCAGCCTCGACCGCCAGTGGCAGGTCAACGTGCTCGGCCCCGTCGCCCTCACCCGCGCCGCGGCCCCGCGCCTGGCGGAGGGCGGACGCATCGTCTACATCGGCTCGCGCCTCGGCACCGTGGTGCCCTGGGCCGGCGCCGCCGACTATGCCGGCACCAAGGCGGCGCTGATCGGTTACGCGAAAGGCGTCGCCCGCGACCTGGGAGGGCGCAACATCACCGCCAACGTGATCCAGCCCGGCGTGATGCCGACCGATATGTCGGCCGAAGTGCTGGGCGACACGGTCCCTGACGCCGTGCTCGACCAGCACCCGATCCGCCGCATCGCCACCCTCGAAGAGGTGGCGGCGCTGGCCTGCTTCCTGGCCGGTCCCCAGGGCGGCTACATCACCGGCGAGACCATCAGCGTGTCGGGCGGCATTGGGGTCTAAGAAGTTTAGATACCTGGGGTGATGGACTTGATAACCTTGCCCTGCTCGTCCAGCATCTGGATCTCGGCCTTGCCGTCAGCCGACACCATCAGCATCATGCGCACCCGGCCGCGGGCGTCCTTGAGCTGCAGGGTCGAGGCCTTGCCCATGGTGTTGCCGAGCCAGATGCGGTTCTCGTTCAGGCGCCCTGCTTCGGACAATGTATCCCAGTAAGCGCCGCGCTCGGCTTCCGGCAGCTTCCCAGCCTCCTCGCGGAGGCGCCGGAAGTCTTCGATCGAGGTGACGCCGTAATAAGGCACATCGTTGATCTTGATCCCGGTTGTCTGGTGATTGGCGCTGTCGTTGTTCATGAGCTGCAGCGCCTGGTCCTGGCGGAAGCGGTCGAAGGTCAGGGACAGGCCGGACGAGATCCTGCCGTCCGGTCCGATGCTGCCCTTCTGGATCAGGCCGCCGTTCTCCGTGCCCTCTTCATTGATGAACAACATGCCGGCAAAGCTGCGCCGGTCCGGACGCGCGCCTTCCTTGCCCTGCATGAAGTCGCCCGGGAACTGGGCCCGGTTGGACACGATGATGCGCTTGGTGCCGTCCGGTTCCACGATATTGATGCGTCCGACGGTGATCTCGTCGAAGGTTTCGTGGCGCGCGGGGCCCTTGGCGCCGGTGAGGGTGAAGATGGCGGCAAGTAAAGCGGCCATGGTGGTGGCGCCGGCGAAGAAGGTGCGAAGCTGGGACATGGTTTTCCTTGATGGATGTGGAATCAACGCTTGGATTTCAGGCGGCGCAGGCGCCACTCGATGAACAGGCCGACGAAGCCGGAAAACAGCACGACCCCGCCCAGGTAATTCAGGATGACGTTGCCCGGCGCCTTGACGTACTCCGTACGGACCAGCTGGAAACGGCGGTGTCCGCCGTCGGCTGCTTCGGCGTATGCCGCGCCGCGGCTCTCCGGCCACTCGGCGCTGACCGGCCGGGCCCGCGTCGACTCGAAGTCGGCCAGCTCGCGCGAGGCTTCCTCGTCGGTAATGACTTTCGCGGCCTGGCGCAGCGTGACGATCTCGCGGTGGGTGGAGAAGATGTTGTCCGCCTCGCCTGCGCGGATCACACCCGGCGAATCGTAGTGGTAGCGCCACTGGGAAAAGAAGATGCCGTCGTTCGCCGCCAGCATCATCGCGAAGCCCAGCACCCAGCAGGCAGCCGAACCGAACAGCCAGCGCTTGCCATGATTCACCTGCGCTACCGCCACCTGTGTGGTGAACTGGCTGACCGCCGGAATATGGCGCAAAGTCGTCTCCAGCACCTCCCGGTCCACATCTGCGAGAAAGGTTTTCTCATCCATGCCGATCCCGGCCAGGATGGTGGAAAACATCTCGGCCGAGGGCACCGATTTGCCGTTCTCCAGTTTCGAGAGGTAGGACTGCTCGATCCCCGCCATCTGCGCACACTGCGGCTGGGTCAGCCCCTTGTCCGTACGGACTTGCCTGAGTCTTTCGCCAAAATTCATGTTGAACTTTCCTGAACGTCAATGGAATGACCGTATTCTTCGGCATTCATGCAGGAATCGGAAGATGAATATGTGCGAATAGCAATGAATTTGACGGGTCCGGCAGAAAAACAGGGCCGGAAAAGCAAAAAAGCCGCCCACCTTGCGGAGGACGGCTTTCTCGCAGCAGCGCCCGGAGGCGCCGGCTGAGGAAACGAATTAACGCTTAGAGAACTGCTTTGCGCGACGTGCTTTACGCAGGCCGACTTTCTTACGCTCGACTTCACGGGCGTCACGGGTGACGAAACCGGCACGTGCCAGGTCGCCCTTGAGGCCTGCGTCGTAGTCGATCAGGGCGCGGGTGATGCCGTGACGGACGGCGCCTGCCTGGCCCGACTCGCCACCGCCGTGCACGTTGACCTTGATGTCGAAACGTTCGACGTTGCCGGTCAGTTCCAGCGGCTGACGGATGACCATCAGGCCGGTCTCGCGCGAGAAGTATTCCGATGCCGGCTTGCCGTTCACGATGATCTGGCCGGTGCCGGCCTTGATGAACACGCGAGCGACTGCACTCTTGCGACGGCCAGTGCCGTAGTTGTAGTTACCGATCATGTCAGTTCCTTAGAGGGTCAGTGCTTGAGGTTGCTGTGCTGCGTGCGGGTGCGAGCCTTCCGCGTACACTTTCAGCTTCTTGATCATTGCATAGCCCAGCGGGCCCTTCGGCAGCATGCCTTTGACGGCTTTTTCCAGGGCGCGGCCCGGGAAGCGCTGTTGCATTTTCAGGAAGTTGGTTTCGTAGATACCGCCCGGGTAGCCCGAGTGACGGTAGTAGGTCTTCTCGGTGGCCTTGGTGCCGGTCACACGCAGTTTGCCTGCATTGACGACGATGATGTAGTCGCCGGTATCGACGTGCGGAGTGAACTCCGGCTTGTGCTTGCCGCGCAGTCGGAGTGCCACTTCGCTGGCAACACGTCCGAGGACCAAGTCCGTCGCGTCAATCACAAACCAGTCGCGCTGGACTTCATGGCCCTTAGCGGAAAAAGTTTTCATGTTGACTTCCTAATAGGTTAAATGCTCACTGTGGTGGTTCCGCCCTTGCTGCAGCGGACTCTGCCTTATTGTCTTCCCCGAGCAAAGGGAAAGCCCACGATGATAGCCGAACAGCAGGCTCGCCGTCAATGCGCATTGACCTTTGCTGTCGCATTTTCCGTTCTTCATGGGGCCGCCTGTCATTCCGCATGAATAGAACGTCTCCCAGCCGCATAATTTCGTGCTTCGTCGCAATTAATCCATTGACCTCCAAAATAATGCCACTCTAGTATGGAACTGTCCTTTGAGGAGATTGTGTGAAGACAAGATCAATGTTCCGTCGTTCCCTGGTTCCGCTTGCCGCACTCATGCTGCTGACGGCCTCCACAGCCAATGCGGCGGCGCCGGCCAGCACCACCGCCCCCGCCACTGCCCGTGGCTGCCACCTGCCCGGCGTCACCGACGGCCTGCGCTGCGTCACCCTCGACGTCCCGCTCGACCATGCCAGGCCCGACGGCGCCAAACTGAAACTGCACGTCACCGTCGCCCCGGCCCATCGCCAGGGCACGCGCGGCGATCCGCTGTTCGTGCTGGCCGGCGGCCCCGGCGAAGCGGGCAGCGAAGTCGCGCCGCTGCTGTCGACCGCCTTCAACCGGGTGCGCGCCACCCGCGACATCGTGTTCATCGACCAGCGCGGCACCGGCCGCTCGGGCAAGCTCGATTGCGAAAGCAAGCCGGAACACGAACGCATGAACGAACAGCAGATCGAAGCCGAGCTGCTGGCCTGCATCGGCAAGACCAAGGCCACCTGGGCCGCCTACACCACCGAGGCCGGCGCGCGCGACATCGAGGTCGTGCGGCGCGCGCTCGGCTACACCCAGGTGAACGTGTTCGGCGGCTCCTACGGCACCCGCCTGGGGCAGGCCTATGCGCGCCTGTATCCGTCCAGCGTGCGCAGCCTGATCCTGGATGGCGTGGCCGCGCCCGACCAGGTGATCCCGGCCGGCGCCAAGGACGGCCAGGCCGCGCTCGACCGGGTGTTCGACCAGTGCGCCAAGGACGCCGGCTGCAGCAAGGCCTTCCCGAACCTGCGCGCCGAGTTCGACGGCCTGGTGGGCAAACTCGAAGCCGGCCCGATCAAATTGTCGCTGCCCGACCCGCGCACCGCGCAGCCGGTCGAGTTCAACATGACGCGTTCGCGCTTCCTCGGCACCGTGCACGGCGTGCTGTATTCGCCGGCCGACGCGCGCCGCCTGCCCTTCCTGATCCACAACGCCGCGCAGGGACGCTGGCAGCCCTTCATCGCGCGCCAGAACCTGGCCGGCGACTTCGGCGGCCCGGGCGGCATCGCGATGCTGATGCACCTGGCGGTGGTGTGCGCCGAGGACGTGCCGCGCATGACGCCGGAACTGCTGGCGCAGGACGCCGGCAAGCTGACCAAGCCGCTGGCCGAGCAGATGCCGCGCGTGTGCAAGTCGATGAACGTGCCGCCGGTGGCGTACAAGGAGCCGAGCCGCATCGACACGCCGGCCCTGCTGCTGTCCGGCGCGCTGGACCCGGTGACGCCGCCGCACCGCGCCGCCACCGCCGCCAAATACATGAGCCGCGCCCAGCAGGTGGTGGTCGACAACCTCGGCCACGGCGTCTCGCAGCTCGGCTGCGCCCCGCGCCTGCTGCGCACCTTCCTCGACAAGCCGCAGGACAAGCTGGACGCCAGCTGCCTCAAAGAGATCCCGCCTCCGACCTTCCAGCTCGGCAGCGCCGGCCCGCAACCATAAGGCAAACAACATGATTGAAGTCCACGATGTACGCAAGAAGTTCGGCGCCGTCCAGGCGCTGGGCGGTGTCAGCTTCACCGCGCGCGACGGCCAGATCACCGCGCTGCTCGGCCCCAACGGCGCCGGCAAGACCACCCTGCTGCGCACCCTGGTCGGGCTGCTCAAGCGCGACCAGGGCAGCATCTCGATCGACGGCGTCGACCCCGAGAAGGACCCGATGGCGGTGCGCCGCTCGATCGGCTTCCTGACCGACCAGTTCGGGCTGTACGAGCGCCTCACCACGCGCGAATACCTCACCTATTTCGGTGAGCTGAACGGCATGGACCGCGCATCGATCAACCGCCGCACCGACGAAGTCTCCGAGCTGCTCGGCATGGAAGACATCCTGGCGCGCCGCAGCAAGGGCTTCTCGCAGGGCCAGCGCATCAAGGTCGCGCTTGCCCGCACCCTGCTGCACCGCCCGCGCCACCTGCTGCTCGACGAACCGAGCCGCGGCCTGGACGTGATGAGCACGCGCGCCCTGCGCACCGCCCTGAACTCGCTGCGCGCCGACGGCTGCTGCGTGATCATGGCGACCCACGTGATGCAGGAGGTCACCGCCCTGTGCGAGGACGTGATCGTGATCGCCGGCGGCCACACCGTGGCCCAGGGCTCGCCCGATGAACTGTGCCGCCGCACCGGCATCGCCAACCTGGAAGACGCCTTCGTCAACCTGGTCGGCACCGAAGAAGGGATCGCATGAAAGCGCGTATGAACTCGAAATTCCTGATCGTCTTCTTCAAGGAGCTGCGCGAGACGCTGCGCGACAAGCGCACCCTCGGCATGCTGGCCCTGTTCACGCTGCTGTACCCGCTCATCATCGGCATGACCCTGCACCAGCTGATCGACAAGAGCACCAAGACCGAACGCGAAGGCGTCGACCTGGCGGTGATCGGCGCCTCGAAAGCGCCGACCCTGATGGCCCAGCTGGGCCAGCGCAACATCACGGTCAAGGACACGCCGCCGATGAACGAAGACGCCATCGCCGAACTGCTGCGTGGGAAGAAGGTCGCGGCGGTGCTGCGCCTGTCGGACAACTTCGTCGAGGACTACTACGCGATGCGTCCGGCGCGGGTCGAGATCTGGTACGACTCGGCGGCCGAATCGAACGCCCAGCGGCGTGAAGTGGAGGACGTGCTGGAAGCCTACGGCAGCAACGTGACCAGCGCACGCCTGCTGGCGCACGGCGTGTCGCCGGTGGCGGTGATGCCGATCCAGGTGCAGCGCTACGACACCGGCTCGAACGCCTCGCGCTCGGCCATGCTGGTCGGCAGCATCATGGGCGTGCTGTTCCTGCCCGCCTTCATGCTGACCATGTCGGCCTCGGTCGACACCACCGCCGGCGAGCGCGAACGCCGTTCGCTGGAAGTGCTGATGGCGCAGCCGGCGCATACCTGGGAACTCATCGGCGGCAAGTGGCTCGCGGCCGGCATCCTGGGCGTGGTCGGCGTCACCTTCGAGCTGGTGCTGGCGCACGTGATGCTCAAGTGGCTGCCGCTGGAGGAAATCGGCATGTCGTGGAGCCTGGGCTGGGGCGAACTGGCGCTGGTCTGCCTGGCCACCGTCCCGCTGTCGCTGCTCGCTTCCGCGCTGTACGTGACCCTGGCGATGAACTCCAAGACCTTCAAGGAAGCCCAGACCATCCTCAGCTTCGCGATGATCGTGCCGATCATCCCGGGCATCGTGGTGTCCTTCCTCGACCTGAAGACCGCGCTGTGGATGTACGCGGTGCCGATGCTGTCGAACCAGACCCTGATCAAGGAGATGTCCAAGGCCGGCGACGCGCACGCCCTGCCGCTGCTGCTGACCTTCCTGTGTTCCGCGATTCCGGCGCTGCTGCTGGTGGCCTATGCCAGCTGGCGCATGAAGAGCGAGCGCTACGTGCTGGCTGTCTGACCCCTGCCGCAATCACGGGGCGCCTGCATGGGCGCCCCGCCTGCCTTACAATCTTCGCTAGTCAATTCAAACGCGGAGAATCTACATGGAAGTGAAAGTCAGCTGGAACGGCCCCTCGGGCATGAGTTTCCGCGCCGAGACCGGCAGCGGCCACATGGTGTCGATGGACGGCGCGCCCGAAGGCGGCGGCCATAACCTGGCGCCGCGGCCGATGGAGATGGTCCTGGTCGGCACCGGCGGCTGCACCGCCTACGACGTGGTGCTGATCCTGAAGCGCGGGCGCGAGGACGTGCGCGGCTGCGACGTCACGCTGCAGGCGGAGCGCGCGGAGACAGATCCGAAGATTTTCACGAAGATCAACTTCCACTTCACGGTCACGGGGCGCAACCTGAAGCCGGCGGCGGTGGAGCGGGCGGTCACCCTGTCGCACGACAAGTACTGCTCGGCGTCGATCATGCTGGCGCAAATGGCGGAGATTACCCACTCAATCGAGATCGTCGAAGTTTGATTTGGATGTAAGCAGGCCGCAGACGCGCTTATTACCGCCTACCTTGACACCGTCATGCGCGCCGCTGGCGCCCATGACTTCCCGCGCAGGCGGGAATCCAGGTTCGTGGCGTCGACGTAAGGCGTGCAAAATTGGGTTCCCGCCTTCGCGGGAACGACGTTGGTGGGTATGGGGCTATTCCAGGAACGTCAGATGCGGTACGCCGTCGTCGTCATCACCTTCGACATCGCTTTCATCAACACCCGCACCGGCAGCGGCGTCTCGGCCGCCCCCAGCGCCTGCGCCGATGCCCCGTGCGCGATCTCGTCCACCCGCATCTGCTCCACGATCGCGCGCGACTTCGCATCCTGCGCCGGCAGGGTCTCGAGGTGGCTGTTCAGGTGCGCCTCGACCTGGCGCTCGGTTTCGACCACGAAGCCGAGGCTCTGCGGGTCGCCCAGCTTGGCGGCGATGCTGCCCATGACGTAGGAGCCGGCGTACCACAGGGGATTCAGGACGCTCGGCTGCGACCCCAGTTCGGCCAGGCGCTCGGCGGTCCAGGCCAGGTGGTCTTCTTCCTCGCGCGCGGATTTTTCGAACTGGGCGCGGATCGCCGGGCTCTTGCCGAAGCGCGCCTGCGAATCGTACAGGGCCTGGGCGCAGACTTCGCCGACGTGGTTCACCCGCATCAGGCCCGCGCTGTGGCGCCGTTCCTCATCGGAGAGTTCGCAATCGGTAGCATGCTGGCCCGGGTTAGGGCGCGAGGACGCGGCGACGCCGCCGACCACGCGCAGGGCCTTGTCGAAACCGGTGATCAAGCTGTCGATAGGGGAATGCAGACGGAAAGCGCTCATGGGAATGGCCAGTTCGATATCGAAAACGCCATTATAGGCCTTGAGCGCTCTTGCGCTGCGCCACCCAGTCGGCCAGCGGGCCGCTCGGGTCCAGCCCGGAGATATTCTTCGCCACGCCCAGGTTCAGCTCGAGCAGGAAGGGGATCGACTCGGCCGGGATTTCCGGGCAGTGGCGCCGGAACGCTTCCATGAAACGTTCGGACTGCACCGTCGGCATCACCTTCTCGCCGCTCATGAACTGCAGCACGCTGGCGATGCTGTGGCCCTTGCCCAGCGTGTGATAGATGAAGCGGTTGAAAGCGCGGTCGACCTTCTTGAAGTCGATGGTTTCCTTGGTCATCAGGCCGGCCAGGTAGACCAGGCCGAGCGCCACCCGGAACCAGTCGGTGGCCTCGACGCGGCCTTGCGCCTCGCGCATCAAGAGCAGCAGCTTGTCCTGGAGGGCGTCGTTCATCCTGCCATTATCCATGTTTTCTCGCATGTTTCCACCGGCAAACAAATCGATATTTACAACTGGCAAAGCTTAGTGCGTCCAACTAGTGCGTCCTATTAATGCGTCCTGTCAGCAGATTATGCAATCCAGCCTACCAATCCACCCGTGTATCGCAGAGTCGCCACAGCTTGCAGAACAATTTAATACAATGCAAGCGTTGAGAAGTCTGACGGGGGAGGACCGGGCGGTCCGCGGGAGCATGGCATGGAATTGAAAATCCGGAATTTGTCGAAGACCTACGCGAACGGCGTGGTCGCGCTCGACCGTGTCACCCTGAGCATCCCGGCCGGCATGTTCGGCCTGCTGGGCCCCAACGGCGCCGGCAAGTCGACCCTGATGCGCATCCTCGCCACCCTGCAGGAGTGCGACTCCGGCTCGGTATTCCTCGGCGATATCGACGTCCTCGACGAAAAGGACGCGGTGCGCCGCATGCTCGGCTACCTGCCGCAGGATTTCGGCGTCTATCCGAAGGTGACTGCCTACGAGCTGCTCGACCATTTCGCCCAGCTGAAGGGCCTGTCGCATGCGCAGCGCCGGCGCGAGGTGGTCGACGGCCTGCTGCAGCAGGTGAACCTGTGGGAGGTGCGCAAGCAGCGCCTCGGCACCTTCTCGGGCGGCATGCGCCAGCGCTTCGGCATCGCCCAGGCCCTGCTCGGCGACCCGCGCCTGATCATCGTCGACGAGCCCACCGCGGGCCTGGACCCGCAGGAGCGGGTGCGCTTCCACAACCTGCTGTCCGAGATCGGCGAGGACAAGACCGTGATCCTGTCGACCCACATCGTGTCCGACGTGGCCGACCTGTGCTCGAACATGGCCATCATCAACAAGGGCCACGTGCTGCTGTGCGGCGACCCGCAAGACCTCACCTACGAGATCGAGGACTATATCTGGGCGCGCTTCGTCACGCGCCAGGAGCTACCGCTGTTCCAGAAGCGCCACCAGGTCATCTCGACCCGCCTGCTGACCGGTAAGACCCTGATCCACGTGTACGCAGAGAGCGACCCGGGCGACGGTTTCGAGCCGGCGCGCGCCAGCCTGGAAGACGTCTACTTCGCCACCATCGCCGGCCTGTTCGCCGACCGCTCCACCGCCGCGGGGACCTGCTAGGCCATGCGGCTCCTGTTCGCCATCGCGCGCTTCGAGGCGGGGCAGCGCCTGCGGCTGCTGTCCACCTGGATCTACTTCGGCATGTTCCTGGCCCTGGCCATGCTGTGGATGGCGGCGGCGGGCGGCGTGTTCCGCGACGCCACCGTCACCTTCGGCGGGCGCCTCCTGATCAACGCCCCGCGTCAGATCGCGCTGACCGCCTCCTTCCTCGGCTGCTTCGGGGTGGTGGTGGTGGCGGCCGTGATGGGGCGCTCGGTGCAGCAGGACTTCGAATACGAGATGCAGCACTTCTTCTTCAGCGCCCCGATCCGCAAGCACGACTACGTGTTCGGACGCTTCCTCGGCGCCTTCCTCACGCTCGCCGTGATCCTGTCGAGCATCGTGCTGGGCGCCTGGCTCGGCACCCTGATCCCCGGCATCGAGCCGGACCGCCTGGGACCGAGCCCGGTCTCGAACTGGGTCCTGCCCTATCTGTTCACGCTGCTGCCCAACACCTTCATCTTCGGCGCCCTGTTCTTCGTGCTGGCCGCGCTGTCGCGCCGCATGCTGCCGGTGTACGTGGCCAGCATCGTCATGATGATCGGCTACGTGGTCGCGCCCTCGCTGGCGCGCGACCTCGACTACAAGACCCTGGCCGCCCTGATCGACCCCTTCGGCACCACGGCCCTGATCCGCCTCACCGAATACTGGCCGATCGCCGAGCGCAACACGCGCACCGTGACGCTGGAGGGCGTGTATCTCGTCAACCGCCTGCTGTGGATCGGCTTCGGCCTGGTGGTCCTGCTGCTCGGCTACTGGCGCTTCCAGCCGGTCGGCAGCGTCGATCCGCGCCGGCGTCCGGGCGCGGCGGCGCCGCAGGCCGAGACCGCCCCGAGCCTGTCGCAGACCGCCGTGGACACCCGCGAGGAACCCGACTTCCAGCGCCGCAGCCTCACCCTCCTGCTGGGCAAATCGGTCTGGTACAACCTGCGCGAAGCGACCCGCAACGTCTACTTCCTGGCGCTGGCCCTGGCCGGGGCCCTGATCCTGGCGGCCAGCTCGATCGACCTGGGCAGCATCTACGGCACCAGCACGCAGCCGGTCACCTACATGGTGCTGGACCTGATCCGCGGCGTGTTCGAGCTCTACATGCTGGTGGTGACCATCCTGTTCGCCGGCGAGATGATCTGGCGCGAGCGCGAGGCGCGCATGGCGCAGATGCTGGACGCGATGCCGGCGCCGACCTGGCTGCCGCTCGCCGGGAAATTCCTGGCCCTGGTCGGGCTGCAGGCGGTGCTGCTGTTCATGGCGATGGTGGTCGGCATGCTGGTCCAGCTGTTCAAGGGCTGGTTCGGCCTCGAGCCGGGCCTGTACCTGCGGATGCTGTTCACGGTGCTGCTGCCGCAGTGCGCGCTCGTGGGGGCGCTGGCGATCGCGACCCAGGTGATCGTCAACAACCGCTACCTCGCCTACTTCATCCTGATCGCCTGCTACCTGGTCGGCGCCACCGCGCGCGGCTACGGCTTCGACCATCCGCTGCTCACCTACGGCTACTGGCCGCAGACCACCTACTCGGCGATGAACGGCTTCGGCCACTACCTGCTGCGCGAGCGCCTGTTCCAGCTCTACTGGTCGGGCCTGGCCCTGATGCTGCTGGTGGTGGCGCGGGTGCTGTGGGCGCGCGGCGTCGACGATGCCTGGGGTGAGCGCCTGCGCCTGGCCCGGCGCAACCTGTCGCGCACCGTGCTGGCCGGCTTCGCGCTGGGCTTGATGGTGTTCGCGGGCACGGGCGCCCTGATCGCCTGGGAACTGCATGCCGGCGACTTCCAGACCGGCGTGCAGGTCGAGCGCCAGCGCGCCGAGTACGAGCAGCGCTACCGCCGCTTCGCGCAACTGCCGCAGCCGCGCATCGCCGTGGTCCATCTGGATGTCGATATCGAGCCGGAGCGGCGCGCGCTGAACGTGACCGGCTTCTACCAGCTGGAAAACCGGACCGGCGCGCCGCTCAGCGACGTCATCCTGTACCAGCAGCGCGGCGCGGTCCTGAAGGTGAAGTTCGCCATGGGCGCGCGCCAGCTGGCCGCCGATCCGGCGCACGGCTTTTATCACTATCGCCTGGCCCAGCCGCTGGCGCCGGGCGCGCGCACCGCCGTCGAATTCAATGTGGCGTACGCGCCGGGCGGCTGGCTCGGCATCGGCCGCGACACCCCGGTGGTGGCCAACGGCAGCTTCTTCACCAACGAGGTCCTGCCGCGCATCGGCTACCAGCGCGCGGTCGAACTCGTGGACGAGCGTGACCGCAAGCGCTTCGGCCTGGGGCCGCGCACGCCGATGGCGGGGCGCGACGATCCGGCGGCGCGCCAGCACAACTTCCTGGGCCGGGACGCCGACTGGATCGAATTCGACGCCGTGGTCTCGACCAGCCCGGACCAGATCGCGATCGCGCCCGGCACCCTGCAGCGTGAATGGATCGAGGGCGGCCGCCGCTATTTCCAGTACCAGATGGACCAGCCGATCCTGAACTTCTACGCCTTCCAGTCGGCCCGCTACGAGGTGCGCCACGACCGCTGGCAGGACGTGACCATCGACGTCTACTACCATCCGGGCCACGACTGGAACGTCGAGCGCATGATCCGCGGCGCCCAGGCCAGTCTCGACTACGCTTCGCGCCGCTTCGGCCGCTACCAGTTCCGCGAGCTGCGCATCGTCGAGTTCCCGCGCTACGAGCAGTATGCCCAGGCCTTCCCCGGCACCATCCCGTTCTCGGAAAGCGCCGGCTTCATCGCCCGCATCGACGACGATTCGCCGAAGGACATCGACTATCCCTTCTACGTGAGCGCGCACGAGGCGGCGCACCAGTGGTGGGGCCACCAGGTGGTGGGCGCCGACGCGCGCGGCGCCACCGTGCTGTCCGAAAGCCTGTCCGAGTACACCGCGCTGATGGTCATGAAGCGCACGGTCGGCGCCCGGAAGATGCGGCGCTTCCTGCGCTACAACCTGGACGCCTACCTGATGGGCCGCGCGGTCGAGCGCCGCCAGGAGCTGCCGCTGTCCGACAACGAACAGCAGAACTACGTCCACTACCGCAAGGGCAGCCTGGCGCTCTACCTGCTGCAGGACCTGCTGGGCGAAGACGTGGTGAACGGCGTGCTGCGCCGGCTGGTCGAGCAGCACGCCTTCAAGGGCGTGCCCTACCCCACCGTCTCGGCTCTGGTGGACGGGCTGCGCGCCGTCACCCCGCCGGACAAGGCTTACTTGATCGGCGACCTGTTCGAATCCATCGTCCTGTACGAGAACCGCGCGGTCGGCGCCACGGCGCGCCAGCGTGCCGACGGCAAGTTCGAGGTCACCATCAACGCGCAGGCCGGCAAGGTGCGCGCGGGCGCCTTGGGCGAAGAGCAGCCGCTGGCCCTGAAGGACTACATCGAATTCGGCGTCGACGACCGCAACGGCAATCCACTGGCGCGCGAACGGCGCCTGGTCGACAAGGCGCAGCAGAGCGTCACCCTGGTGGTCGACGGGCGGCCGGCCCGGGCCGGCATCGACCCCGACAATAAATTAATTGATAGAAAACCAACGGATAATATGGTTCCTGTCGACAACCTTTAATTCGCAAGTTATTATTTCAAAAATATTACCGGGGGAAGCATCATGTCGAATGGAGTTGCCGAGATCGCGCAACAGATCCAGCTGCTGAGTGCGAACGAAAAGCATGACTTGCTGCGCCTGCTGCTCGAGGATATCGACGGCCCCGACCAGGATGCCGACGAAGCCTGGCGCAACGAAGTGGTACGCCGCGTCAAGGCGATCCGCAACGGCGAAGCGGCGATCCGCGCCCTGCAGGAGTGGCAGGAATAATCCTCCAGCGGCGCCTCGCGCCCCCATGAAGAACCGCGGCCCCACCGCGGTTTTTTGCGTTATACGCCTGCCGGGATTGCCATGAAACGACGCTCGCTGCTGCTCCTTCCCCTGTCCCTCGGCCTGCCCGCGCTGGCCGGCACGCCCGCCCGTCCCCATCCCACCGACAAGCTGGCGGCCCTGCACAAGCGGTCGCTGCTGCCGGGCTTCGCGGTCGCCGTGGTTTCGGACAGCAAGGTGCTGTACCGGCGCGGCTTCGGCCTGGCCGACGTCGCCGCCCGGCGGCCATACACCGAGGACACCGTGCAGAACGTCGGCTCGGTCAGCAAGACCGTGGTCGGGGTGGCGCTGGTCAAGGCGATCGAGCTCGGTTACTTCGACCTCGACACCGAGATCGAGCGCATCCTGCCGTTCAAGGTGCGCAACCCGCACGCGGCGGGGGCGATCACGGTGCGGCAGCTGGTCACGCATACCTCGTCCATCGTCGACGACGAGGAGATCTACGGCCACAGCTACACCATCCTGCCCGGCGCGGACCGCAACGGCCCGCTGTACAAGGCGTTCGAGCGCGATTCCACCGTGCCCGGCCGGCCTGACGCCACGCTGGGCGGCTTCCTGAAGAACTACCTGTCCCCGGGCGGCGCGCGCTACCGCAAGAGCAACTTCGATCGGAAAGCGCCGGGCAGCGCCTACCACTACTCGAACATCGGTTCGGCGCTGGCGGCCTACCTGGTCGAAGTGAAAAGCGGCATGGGCTTCGACGTGTTCACCAGGCGGCATATCTTCGAACCGCTCGGCATGCTGTCGACACGCTGGCATGCCGACCCGGCGCTCGCATCGCGCCAGGCCAGCGTCTACGACCGTCAGGGACGAGCGTATCCGCGCTATGGCTTGACCACCTATCCGGATGGCGGGCTGACCACGTCCGTGTCCGACCTGTCTCGCTTCCTCATGGCGATGGTGAAGGGCTTCCACGGCGGCGCCGGGATCCTGAGCAAGGCCGGCTTCACCCTGCTGTTCGATCCGCAGTTCGCGCCGGACGCCCTGCCGGCCGGCAGTCCGGCGGGGGAGCCGAACAGCGGCGTGTTCTGGCGCATTCGCAAGAACGGCCAGGTCGGGCATACCGGGAGCGATCCGGGGGTCACGGCCTTCATGTTCATCGACCCGGCCAGCGGGACGGGGAGGATGTTGATGACGAATACGGAGTTCAGCGGTGCGGATGGGGAGGATGATGCGCGCGTGGTGCAGCAGTTCCGTGAGATCTGGACCGCATTGGCTGAAATCCGCTGACCGCAAGACCGTCGCACCGGCGCAGGCGCCAGTGGCGCGTACGACGTTCGACGGTTACGGATTCAGCCTGCGCCGGCGTCAGCGCGTCCAGTAATCCAGCACAAGCGAACGGGCCAGGCTCGCGCCCAAGGTCTTGACGAAGGCTTCGTGCGCCGGATGCACGATGTACGCGTCGCGGTCTTCGTTGCTCGCAAAGCTCAAGGTGAAGCAATGCGTGAACCCGTCGTTCAGGCCCTCCGGGCTGACGTTGGTGCCCCACTCGTAGGACACGATGCCCGGGATCTGGCCCGGCAGCCGGGCGAAATCGGCGACCACCTGGTCGACCGCCTCGTAAGGAGCATCGTCCTTGAACGAGAACAGCACCACATGGCGCAGGATGGAACTGGATGACATGGCATTCCTTATAAACGGTTTAGTTCAACGCGCCCAGGCGAGCGCCTTGACGTACTCGGGACTGTTCGAAATGGTATTGTGCCCGACGCCCTCGATCACCCGCATGGTGGCGACCTTGGGCGCGAAGCGCGTGGACAGCTGCCGGGTGCTCTCCGCCGGGATGATCTCGTCCTGCCCGGCGGCGAGGATCAGGGTCGGCGCCGTCACCTGCGGCGCGTAGCGCCAGGATTCGTAGCGGTCGCGCAGCAGCCAGCGCACCGGCATGTAGGGGAACTGGGCGGCCGCCAGGTCGCGCAGGCTGTCGAAGGGCGTGACCAGCACCAGCCGCCGCACCGGGCGCTGGGTCGCCAGTTGCACCGCCACGCCGCTGCCCAGGCTGCGTCCCACCACCACGATGTCGCCGTGCTCCGGCGCGACCTTGTCGAACAGCGCCAGCGCATCGTGCACCAGCTCTTCCTCGGCCGGCTTGCCGGTGCTGCCGGCGTAGCCGCGGTAGTGCAGCAGGTAGAGCGCGCGTTCCGGGTAGGAGGCGTCCAGCAGCGGCAGGCTGGCGCTGACATCCTCGGCATTCCCGCCCAAATAGATCACCGCGCCGTGGCCGGCGGCGGGCCGCTCGGACACCTTGAGCGAAGCGCCCGGCACCTCCAGCGTGGAAACCTGCGGCGCGGGGACCGCCGCGGCCCTGGGCGGGTAATAGATCAGGGAGCGCTGCATGAGGAACAGCGCCAGGCAAGCCGCCGCATAGGCGCCGAGCGCCAGCATGACGAGGATGGTCAGGGTTTTCTGCATCGGGCGCCGCGTCTCCTTCAGGCGACGCGGGTCATGCGCAGCGTGTAGGTTTGTTCCTTGCCCTCGGCGTTCCAGTGCTGGGTCGCTTCCAGGGTGCCGTCGTCCACGCGGCGCCAGCTGAAGCGGCTCGGCGCGTTCACCGGCTCGAAGTCGGCGCCATCGGCGCGGATGGCGGATGCCTTCCAGGTGAACTCGTTCCACTGCGAGACCACCTCGCCGTCCTTATAGGAGATGGTGGCGCCGTCGCTATGCTCGGTGAAGCCGGCATCGGGAAAGCGGCGCGAGCGGAACGCCTGCGGCTCGGGACGATCGTACTGCTCGAAGAACTCCTTGCCGTCCGGGCTCTCGCCCTTCCAGCGGCCTTCCAGGAACTGCAACTGCGCGAACTCGTCGAGGCTGAACATGTCCGGTCTCCCTCAGGTGGCGAATGTGCCAGCCATCATACACGCAGATCCGCTTCCCTTGATTTCGTGCACACCGATCACACCAGGCATGGACCCGGTTCGCGGCCGGGATGGAAGCCTGTCGAAGTACTTATGCATGTCTCATATCGAGGAAATAAGCTTCGCTCCGCAAGCGGTGAGATCGTTGTCGTAGGCGTAGGCTCGACCCTTGTGCCTGGCGCCGGTGCCGTCGGGTTTTATAGGAAATTTTCCTTTGCATTTGGGACAAAAGGTCATGTCGTCGGCAAGCGCTGCTTCGGTACCCATTACGATGGTGCCGGATGAAACGGAGATAACCTGACCTCCGTGATCGGTTGTGTCGTTGAGTCGGATGACGCCGCGGCCCATATGCTTCATGGCTGCTCCCTATTGTGTTCCAAAGCCGGATAGAGGAATCGGTGAAGGCAAGCAAATTGCCGATCATGTCATGATGGCTTGCGTACGATCCAGCAGGTGCCACTTCAAGACATCCGGATCGATGTGAAGCTGGTCGTCATTGTGCAGACCGGGAAATGTTTCGCCGGCCCTTACCCAAGCCTGACGCCACGGCTGGTTGATTGCGTGTCGCAATGGATGTTCGATTGGTAGCCATGGCTGCCAGGTGCCGGTCGAAGGGCATGGTGTCCGCGCATCGCAGGCTCGGTGCGCTTCTACAGGTACGACTTCGCGCGCCATGCCGGCAGCGGCCGGCGGTTCGACCGCGCCGTGGTTGTGGCGGACGGTGAGAAAGTGCTTCCACACCAGTCCCTGGATCGCCCTGCGGCCCATCTCTTGCGGATAAGGTGGAAGGTCGAATACTTCTCCCGGCCGGTAGAGGCCGGGCGGGATGCCGGCGAGCCATGCTTGCACTTCCTCCGGCTCGTTTGGCGCGGTCGCTTGCCAGTATCCGGCGAACGGCGCTTCCGCTTCAGTCGTCTTGTCGTCGCTGGGACGCAGCTCATAGGCGGCGTCGAGGTGCGGCCGGCCTTGTCGCTGCGAGGCGGTGCTCGCTTTACGATCCGATACCTCGGGCGTCACGCCTTTTGCGGCCTCGAGCAGCGTCTGCTTGTCGCCATCCCAAGGCGACAGCGCTGCGGGCGGC
This sequence comes from Massilia phyllostachyos, assembly GCF_021044825.1. GTDB lineage: Bacteria > Pseudomonadota > Gammaproteobacteria > Burkholderiales > Burkholderiaceae_D > Telluria > Telluria phyllostachyos. Next base: position 223,614 of record NZ_JAJNOC010000006.1, read on the forward strand.
AATGGGAGCACCTTGTCCAGGTTGGGGAAACGGAGCAGAGGATTGCTATCGAGAGCATCGTTGAGTATCCCATAGCGCTCGGATCGGACCCTGTCGAGATGCGGAACAATCATGTCGGCCAGGTCGTGGGGATTACGGAACTCGACCGATAAACTTCTAGCGCAGTCGGAGCAGCCATGCTTCACCCCTGTGTGTAAAGTGACCAGTGCTAACGCTCTGGTCTCGGTTGTACGCGGCCCTACGATTTTGCCGTCCGCTGCACGCGGCCATCCTCGAAGGTTCGCCAGCCTGTAAGCAGCTGGGCCGTAACCTTGAGTCAATGCACACTCCAGCACCTTGGTCGCGACCGAAATGTTTGCCCAATACCCCTCGTTTGGAATATCCCACGTCGAGGACATCTTTTCGCCCAGGTAGCCCATGGCATGCGGATTGCCCATCTCCGCTGCCTTCTGCCAGAACGCGAAGGCCTTGGTCGCGTCACCCGGCACTCCGACACTATTCATGTAATAGGTTCCCATCCGGTCGTAGGCGGCGGGGATGCCGAGCTGCATTGCCTGCTCCACCAGCGCGAGCGCTTCCATTTCCCCGTGCGGCGGATCGCGCTTTTCAAGGTACAGCGTGGCGAGATTGAGCATGGATTTCCAGTGCCGCCTGTCGGCCGCCTGCCGCGTCAACTGGACGATTTTTTTATAGTCGCGGTCCTCTTCCCACATGTCGGGATCGTCCAGCGCCTGCGCTTCGCGGAACCACGCGTCGGCCTGCGCGTCGATCGGCGGCACTTTAGCCGCCTCGACCTCGCAGGTGAAGCTGGCCCGGTGCGGATCGAAGAGGGGCAGCTCTTCGTTACGAGGCAGGTCCTGGATCGTTCTGTATTGGTCGTGTACCACGCTGAACCCTTTGAAAAGACAAAATATGGACAATGCCGCGAACAGGACGGTGGACAACTGACGGAGCATGGAACGTTCCATCGTCAGCCCAACCGCAGTGTGGCGCTGCGATTGTCCTGGAGTGGCAGCAGGAAGCCGGTCATCGGTTGCGAATGAAGTTTTTGCTGCAAATTTGCTTCCATCGTCTCTTAAGTAGCGTAGCGATCCGTCTTCGCGCACCAGGGAGATCGTCACCATCCGGCCCATCGACGTTTTCAGCGGAATGCGCGGGTCGTCCGACAGCACCTCAAGGTCGAAGCGGAAGCCACGCGAAACTTCTTCATGAGCGGTCAGCTTGTTCGGTAGCAGAATGGCTGAAGGACCGTCCTTGTGGGGAAAGTCGAGCCGCATGAGGCGATTGTGTTGCGATGCGCCGCTGAACGCCGAGAGTGCGGCTGCGGCCGCGATGATCTGGCTGTCGTTCATTGATTGTGTCCGATGGACCTTGGCCATCGCGTGTGAAAAGGTCAGCGGACACCATACCCTGGCACTGCCAAGGAGAATTTAATTGGTATCAACCGCTTCCCAGCGCTGGTGGACTGCCTACAACGGAATCCTTGTCGTCTCCGCTTTGCAAGTAAACCGGAGGCGCAATGAAAAACGCGAACCCTCGGGTTCGCGTTTTTCATTTGGCAGCAGCAGCTTACTTCTCGACCACCGCTCAGGCGATTTTCTTCGCCGCCGGCTTCCTCACCGCCGACTTCGCCGCCGCCTTCCTGGCCGGCGCCTTCGCCGCGGCCTTGGCTGCCGGTTTCGCGGCCGCCTTGCGCGCCACCTTCACCGGCTCTGCCGCGCCCTCGGCGCCCTCGGCGCCATCGCCTTCAGCCGCCTTGCCCTTCGCCCCCGGCTTGGCCTTGCGCTCCTCGAACTCGAAGCTGATCTTGCCATCCTTCCCGCGCACCAGGAAGGCCTTGAACGCACGGCGCGTACGCTGCGACACGAAGCCCGGCAGCAGGTCGGTCTTGCCTTCGTTGAGCAGCTTGGCCATCTGCTCGGGCAGGATTTCCTGCTGCAGGATGATGCGGCCGCTGCGGAAGTCGCACGTCTTCGGCTTCGCGACCTGGTGTTCGCACACATAGGCCAGGCCCATCTCGTAGACGCCGCCGTTGCACTTCGGGCACGGCCCTAACGGGGTCTGGCCGGTGAAGTCGACGCCCTCGCCTTCTTCGCCCTCGTCCTGGTCCTGGCCGAAGTCGAACTCCAGCTTGAAGTTCTTGATCTCTTCGTCGCGCACGATGCGCAGGATCGCCGCGAACGGGCGGCCCATCTTGGAGCGGAAGCCCTGCAGCGGGCCGATGGTGCGGTCCCTCAGGAGCTGCTCGACTTCCTCGATCTCGAACTGGCGGCTGCCCGGCGTTTTCGACATCGAGAAGTCGCACTTGGTGCAGGCGAAGCGGCGGTAGTTTTCCTTGACCACGCCGCCGCAGTTCGGGCACGGCGTCGAGAGGGTCGCGTAGTCGCCGGGGATGGTCTCGTTGTCGTATTCCTTGGCGCGCTTGACGATAATCTGCGTCATCTGCTGGATCTCGCGCATGAATTCGTCGCGCGAAATTTTGCCCTTCTCCATCTGCGAGAGCTTGAACTCCCACTCGCCCGTCAGTTCCGGCGCGGTGAGTTCGTTCACGCCGAGGCCGCGCAGCAAGGTCATGAGCTGCGACGCCTTCGCGGTCGGGATCAGTTCGCGGCCTTCGCGCACCAGGTACTTCTCGGTCAGCAGGCCCTCGATGATGGCCGCGCGGGTGGCCGGCGTGCCGAGGCCCTTGCCGGCCATGGCGTCGCGCAGCTCGTCGGAGTCGACCAGCTTGCCCGCGCCTTCCATGGCGGAGAGCAGCGTCGCCTCCGTATAGCGTGCGGGCGGTTTCGTGACCAGGCCGTTCGGCGTGACCTTGTCGGCCAGGACCTTCTCGCCCTTCTGCACCGGCACGAGATTCGCGCCGTCCTTGTCGTCCTGCGACTCCTTGCCGTAGATCTGCAGCCAACCGGGGTTGGTCATCACCTTGCCCTCGGTCTTGAACTGGTGGCCCGAGACTTCGGTGAAGCGGGTCGTGACCAGGAACTCGGCCGGCGGGAAGAACACGGCCAGGAAGCGGCGCGTGACCAGGTCGTACAGCTTCTGTTCCGGCTCGGTCAGGTTCTTTGGAATCACGCCGGTCGGGATGATGGCGAAGTGGTCCGAAATTTTCGTGTTGTCGAAGATGCGCTTGTTCGGCTTGACCCAGCCGTTCTTCAGCACCTGCTTCGAGAATTGCTGGTAGTTGTTGGTGTCGTTCAGCGACTCCATCGTGCTCTTCACGGTCGCGATGTAGTCTTCCGGCAGGTGGCGCGAATCGGTACGCGGGTAGGTCAGCACCTTGTGCTTCTCATACAGCGCCTGGGCCAGGCCGAGGGTGTTCTTGGCCGAGAAGCCGAAGCGGCCGTTGGCCTCGCGTTGCAAGGACGTCAGGTCGAACAGGGCCGGCGCCATCGAGGTGGTCGGCTTCGATTCCTCGGTGACCACGCCCTGCTTGCCGCGGCAGGCGGCGACGATCGATTCGGCGGCAGCACGGCTCCACAGGCGCTCGGCGCGCTTCTCGGGATCGTTCTCGTCCTTCTTGAATTTCTGGTCGAGCCAGCGCCCTTCGTAGACGCCGGCGGCGCACACGAACTCGGCGCGCACTTCCCAGTAGTCGCGCGGGACGAACTTCTTGATCTTCTCTTCGCGCTCGACCACGATCGACAGGGTCGGGGTCTGCACCCGGCCCACGGTGGTCAGGTAGAAGCCGCCCTCCTTCGAGTTGAAGGCGGTCATGGCGCGGGTGCCGTTGATGCCGATCAGCCAGTCGGCTTCCGAGCGGCAGCGCGCGGCGTCGGCCAGCGGCAGCATCTCTTCGTCGCTGCGCAGGTTGGCGAAGCCTTCGCGGATCGCGCCCGGCGTCATCGACTGCAGCCACAGGCGTTTCACCGGCTGCTTGGCCTTCGCGTTCTGGGCGATCAGGCGGAAGATGAGTTCTCCTTCGCGTCCCGCGTCACATGCGTTGATCAGGGTGCTCACGTCCTTGCGCTTGATCAGCTTGTTCAAGACCTTCAGGCGCGATTCGGTCTTGGCGATCGGGTTCAGCGCGAAGTACGGCGGGATCATCGGCAGGTGCGTGAAGCTCCATTTGCCGCGCTTGACGTCGTACTCTTCCGGCACCGCGATCTCGAGCAGGTGGCCGACCGCGGATGACAGGATGTATTGGTCCGACTCGAAGTACTCATCGTGCTTGGTGAAGCCGCCCAGCGTCTTCGCGATGTCGTTCGCGACCGACGGCTTCTCGGCGATGATGAGGGATTTGGTCATAGTGATTCTCGGGTGCTCTATATATAAGGGGCTTTTTCCCGCGCATCATACATGCTTGCGGGCCGGACCGTCGTGAAGCCGTAGTGTCCGAATAGTAACAATCTGGATTAAGCGGCCAATGATAAGCGCGATGCCGCGCCTCCCGCAAGTGCACACACCTGCACCATTTCGGCCCGTCCTCTCCCTTCTCCCCTCCCTTTTCCCGTCGCCGCCCTCTCATGGGGCGCTGATCGTGCACGAAATAAATGCCGCAAGTGCACATAAATTTCCGTTGACTTTGCCTTTTCACCGACCAATAATGAATCAGTTCAAAAATGAGCGCGTTATAAGAATAAAGCGCGCTCAATGTTTAAGTTGAGAGTGTGAGGAGCACAACATGAAGATCTGCCGTTTCAATGACAACCGCGTCGGCCTGGTCGAAGGCGACCGCGTGTACGACGTCACCGCCATCACCGCCGAGCTGCCGGGCTTGACGTGGCCGGTGGCGCCGGGCGACGTCCTGATCGCCCACCTGGACGGCCTGAAGGACAAGATGCTGGCGCTGCGCGAACGCGCCACCCCGCTGGCGCTGGCGGACGTGAAGCTGCTCAGCCCCGTGGCCAACCCGTCGAAGATCATCGCCGCGCCGCTGAACTACCAGCTGCACGTGGCCGAATCGGCTGCCGACAGCGGCATCCACAACGGCGTGCACCTGCCGTCCTACGAAGGCTTCGCGTCGCCGGTGGCCAAGTTCGGCGTGTTCCTGAAGTCGCCGTCCTCGATCGTCGGCGCCGGCGAAGGCGTGAAGATCGCCTACCCCGGCCGCCGCAACGACCACGAGGTCGAGCTGGCCGTCGTCATCGGCAAGCAGTGCAAGGACGTCAGCCGCGAGGATGCCTTCGGCGTGATCGCCGGCTACGCGATCGGCCTGGACATGACGGTGCGCGGCCCGGAAGACCGCAGCTACCGCAAATCGGCCGACACCTATTCGGTGCTGGGCCCCTACCTGACCACCCGCGACGAGATCGCCGACCCGGACAACCTGGACTTCTCGATCACGGTGAACGGCGAGCCGCGCCAGAAGGCCAACACGCGCGACCTGATCACCAAGACGGCCGAGCTGATCGAAGTGGCTTCCCGCGCCTATACCCTCTACCCGGGCGACATCATCTATACCGGCACCCCGGAAGGCGTGAACAGCATCGTCGGCGGCGACGTGATGCACGCCGAGATCGAAGGCCTGGGCCACATGGACGTCGCGGTGCGCGACTGAGGCGAACGCCATGAACGCTCCAGACAACACCAACCTCGCCGCGCGCCAGGACTTCTACAAGCGCATCGACGTGCAACACCTGGCGCCGCTGTGGGAACAGCTGCACAGCCTGGTGACCCCGACGCCGAAGTCGGCCTGCCGCCCGGTGCACTGGTCCTATGCGGCCGTGCGCACGCACCTGGACGAAGCCGGCCGCCTGATCACGGCCGAGGAAGCGGTGCGCCGCGTGCTGATCCTCGAGAACCCGGGCCTGCGCGGCCAGGCCGCGGCCACGACTTCGCTGTACGCCGGCCTGCAGATGATCCTGCCGGGCGAGATCGCGCCGCCGCACCGTCACACCCAGGCGGCGATCCGCCTGATCCTGGAAGGCGAAGGCGCGTATACCGCGGTCGACGGCGAGAAGACCCTGATGCAGCGCGGCGACTTCGTCATCACCCCGGCCTGGCACTGGCACGAACACGGCAACGAGACCGAGGCGCCGATGGTCTGGCTCGACGGCCTGGACGTGCCGCTGGTCGCCATGCTCGACGCCAGCTTCGCCCAGAACGCCGACCAGGCGCCGAAGGAAAAGCGCAACGGCGGCGAGAGCAAGGCTCGCTTCGGCAGCAACCTGCTGCCGGTCGATTACGTCGCCCCGACGCCGGCGTCGCCGCTGTTCAAGTACCCGTATGCGCAAGCGCTGGACGCGCTGCGCACCATCGCGGCAGGCAATGCGCCGGACGCCTGCCACGGGCACAAGCTGCGCTATGCGAACCCGGTCACGGGCGGCTATCCGATGCCGACCATGGGCGCCTTCATCCAGCTGCTACCGGATGGCTTGGCGACGCAAGGCTACCGCTGCTCGAGCGGCACCGTGTTCGCCGTGATCGACGGCGCGCTCGAAGTCGAGATTGGCGACATGCGTTTCACGGCGCAGCCGAACGACGTCTTCGTCGTCCCCAGCTGGGCCGAACACCGTTTCACGGCGCAAGGCGAGACCACGGTCTTCAGCTTCTCCGACCGCCCGGTGCAGGAAGCACTGGGCCTGTGGCGGGAACAGCGCAACTGAATCTGAAAGCACCATCATGAAAAAACACCCCGTAGTCATTTCTGGCGGCGGCCCGGTCGGCCTGGTCACCGCCCTTGCCATGGCCCGCCAGGGCGTCGAAGTCGTGCTGCTCGAATCGGAAGCCGCGATCCCGCAAGACCTGCGCGCCGGCACCTTCCACCCGCCGACCGTCGAGATGCTCGACGCGCTGGGCCTGGGCAAGCCGCTGCTGGAACAAGGCATCAAGGTGCCCGAGTGGCAGATCCGCGACCGCCGCACCGGCGTGGTCGCCCAGTTCGACCTGGGCGTGCTGGCCGACGTCACGTCCCACCCTTTCCGCCTGCACTGCGAGCAGCACAAGCTCTCGACCATCGCTTACCAGGCCTTGCAGGACTATCCGAACGTGCGTGTGCTGTTCGGCCACCGCTGCACCGGCTTCACCCAGGACGCGGACGGCGTCACGGTGGCGCTCAGCACGCCGGATGGCGATAACGAGATCCGCGCCAGCTTCCTGGTCGGCACCGACGGCGCCCGCAGCACCGTGCGCAAGGCGATGCAGGTCGAGTTCGAGGGCTTCACCTGGCCCGAGCGCTTCCTGGTGTTCGCCACGCCCTACGACTTGCGCGAACAGGGCTTCACCGGCAATGCCTACATCGCCGATCCGGACGAGTGGTGCGCGATCTTCATCCAGCCGCACAAGGGTCCGCCGGGCATCTGGCGCATCGCCTTCCCGACCGATCCGGAAATGAGCGAAGAGCAGATCCTGTCGGACGCGTTTGTCCAGAGCCGCATCCAGGGCTTCCTGGACCCAAGCCGCGAATACGAAATCGCCTACCGCAGCGTCTACCGCGTGCACCAGCGCGTGGCCAGCGACTTCCGCGAAGGACGCGTGCTGATCGCGGGCGACGCCGCCCACGTCAACAATCCGCTCGGCGGCATGGGCCTGAACAGCGGCATCCATGACGGCGTCAACCTCGCCGGCAAGCTGGTCGACGTGCTGGAAGGCGCCTCGCTTGAACTGCTGGACCGCTACACGCGCCAGCGCCGCTTGACCAACATCGAGTACGTGCAGGCGATCACGATCCGCAACAAGCGCTTGCTGGAAGAGCGCGATCCCGAGGTGCGCCGCGAGCGCCTGGACGAGCTGCGCATGACGGCGGCCGATCCGGTCAAGGCGCGCGAGTACCTGCTCAACTCCTCGATGATCAACAGCGTGCGGCGCGCCAGCGAGATCCAGTAGTGGTAACAACGACCGCCTGCAATCAGAGCGTCCAAGACGCCGGGCAGGCGGATGACAACAGCAGTATGGAGGAGATCCGACAATGCACAGCAAGAGCACCCTCGCGCTTGCCATCGGCGCCGCGTGCGCCGTCCTGGCCGGCGCCGCCGGCGCGCAGACGCGCGTCGAATTGTACGGGAGCGTGGACGCGGGCGTCAGCTACGTGAACAACGCCCGCGGCAACGGCCAGACCCTGGTCGACAGCGGCAACCGCTCGCCCGACCGCTTCGGCATTCGCGGCAGCGAAGACCTGGGCGGCGGCTACCAGGCCCTGTTCGGCATAGAGAGCGGCTTCAGTCTCGACACCGGCGCCCAGAAGAACCCTAACAAGCTGTTCCAGCGCCGCACCTTCGTCGGCCTGAGCGGCCCGATCGGCACTGTCAGCCTGGGCCACATGCCCGACTTCATGTACGACTACCTGCGCTTCCAGAGCAACGGGATCATGGGCTCGGCCTACTTCTTCCATCCCGGGAACCTGGACAACCAGGCCAACCAGTTCCAGATCGATAATGCGGTGCGCTACGAGACCCCGGTCATGCGCGGCTTCAAGTTCGGCGCGATGGTCGGCGCCGGCGAGCAGCCGGAATCGTCGGTCAAGGGCCGCCACTACAGCCTGGGCGCGCAATATGCGAGCGGCCCGCTGAAGGCCAACCTGGCCTACACCAAGTCGCGCGACCGCGCCTTCAACCTGGGCGCCACCCTCGGCCTGCCGAGCGTGCTGGGGCAGGCCCTGTCGAGCGACCCAAGTGCCGTGGATGCCAAGTACGCGAACTTCAACGCCGACCGCGTGACCAGCTTCGGCGCCACCGGCAGCTACACGATTGGACGCTTCACCCCGCACGCGATGGTGTCCAGCGTGAAGCTGGAGACCCGCGCCGGCGCGGAGACCCAGCGCAACGTGGAACTCGGCACCGACTACGCGCTCACGCCCGCCGATACGCTGGGCGTGTCGGTCGCGACCTCGAAGTTCGGCGAGGTGCGCTGGGACCAGTTCAACGTGATCAATATGTATCGTTTCTCGAAGCGCACCACCCTGTACGGCGCCGTCGCCTTCCAGAAGGCGAAGAACGGGGTCGCGGTGATCCAGGGCCTGGCGCCGTCGAGCACCGACAAGCAGGTGGTGAGCCGCATCGGCCTGCACCATCTCTTCTGAACGCATGACGTAGGATACCCATATGAATTCGACGCTCAACAAACTGGACGTGGTCGAGCTGCTCGACAACGCCAAGATCTCCCGTTTCCACATCAAGCTGATCATCTGGTCCTTCCTGATCATGGTGGTCGACGGCTTCGACCTGCAGGCGATCGGCTACGTGGCGCCTTCCCTGATCAAGGAATGGGGCCTGAACCGCGCCGCCTTCGGCTCGGCCTTCTCGGCCGGCCTGGTCGGCATGATGATCGGCGCGACCCAGGGCGGCACGCTCGGCGACCGCCTGGGCCGCAAGCGCACGGTGCTGGCCGGCGTGGTGTGGTTCGGCGTCTTCACCCTGGTCACCGCCTGGGTCGAAGGCCTCACCGGCCTGGTGCTGCTGCGCTTCCTGGCCGGCATCGGCCTCGGTTGCGCGGTGCCGAACGCGATCGCGCTGAACACGGAATATGCACCGAAGCGCCTGCGCGCGACCATGGTTACCGTGATGTTCCTCGGTTACACCATCGGCGCGGCCCTCGGCGGCGCCGCGGCGGCGATCCTGATCCCGCGCTTCGGCTGGCCGTCGGTGTTCATTGCCGGCGGCGTGGCGCCGCTGGTGGTGGCGCTGCTGTGCATGAAGTACCTGCCGGAGTCGGTGCGCTTCCAGCTCCTGCGCGGCAACCGCATCGACGCCGCGCGGCGCCAACTGCAGGCCTGGTTCCCGCAAGCCCGCATCGGCAAGGACACCCAGCTCGTGATGCACGAGGAGGTGCGTTCCGGCTATTCGCTGGGCCACCTGTTCAAGGAGGGCCGCGCGCCCTTCACCGTGCTGCTGTGGATCTGCTTCATCGCCAACCTGGTGACCCTGCACTTCATCGCCAACTGGCTGCCGACCGTGATCGAAAGCACCGGCGTGCCGCTGCAGCGTGCGGTGATCGTGACCTCGCTGTTCCAGGTCGGCGGCACCTTGGGCGGCATCATCATCAGCCGCCTGCTCGACCGCGGCAGCCTGGTGCCGCTGGTCGGCTTCTTCGCCATGGCGGCCCTGATGATCGCCGCGATCGGCATGTTCAGCAGCAGCGAGACGATGCTGGAAGTGATCGTGTTCGGCGCCGGCCTGTTCGTGGTCGGCACCCAGTTCGGCCTGAACGCGCTGGCCGGCAGCTCCTACCCGACCTTCATCCGCTCGACCGGCGTGGGCTGGGCGCTGGGCATCGGCCGCATCGGCTCGATCATGGGCCCGGCCGTGGGCGGCGTGCTGATCGCGATGAAGCTGCCGCTGCACCAGATCTTCCTGTGGGGCGCGACTCCGATGCTGGTCGGCTGCATCGCGTCCTTCATGCTGCTGCGCTTGCGCAAGGAAGCGATCCGCCAGGGGCAGGACCTGCAAGTCGTCGCCGGTTCGCATTGAACCGGCATGGGCCGGCGCCGGGATTACCGGGCGCCGGCTTCGCCCTCGGCCGGCCGCACGCCGTGCAGGGCCAGCGACATCAGCTTGCGCAGGCGCGCCATGCCCTGTTCCACCTGCGGATCGTCCTGGTTCAGCCAGCGCCGCACCTCGGTGAGGTAGATGGTCATGAACAGCGAGGCGATGTCGGCGGCGGCGTAGTCGCTGCCGATGCGCCCCGCGCGCTGCTTGGCGGCGATCAGGCTGGTGAGCAGTTCGCTGATGGTGCTGCGGCGCGCGTAAAAGCGCGCGGTTTCCGGACCCTGGCCCGAGCTCAGGGACAGGAAGTCGAAGGTCTCCTGCACCGCGGGACGGGCGATGCGCGGCTCGCTGGCCCAGTAGGCGTAGCGGCGCGCGAAGAAGGCGCTGAGCTGGTCGATCAGCGGACCTTCCCAGGTGGCCTCGGCCAGTTCGGCGTTCACCGCATCGAGGTCGTCGTTCACGATCATCATCAGGAGGTCGCGCTTGTCCTTGGCGTAGACGAACAGCGTGCCGATGGCGACGTCGGCGGCCTGGGCGATCTCGCGCGTGGTGGCGTCGTCGTAGCCCTTTTCGAGGAAGACGGCGCGCGCGGCCTGCTTGATGCGGCGGCGCTTCTCGAGCTTGCCGCGTTCGCGCAGGCCGAGCTTGGGGGGTTCTTGGGTAGGCATGCCGGAATTATAAGGCGGCGCCCTTCGCAAAAATAGAGCGCGCTCATTTTTGATCAAGTTTTGTTGGAGAATCGCAGCATGGAAGCACGCACCCTGTACGACAAACTCTGGGACGAGCACCTCGTGCGGCAGGAGCCCGACGGCACCGCCCAGCTCTACATCGACCGCCACCTGCTCTACGAAGTCACCAGCCCGCAGGCCTTCGCCGGCCTGGCGCAGGAGTCTCGCGTGTTGTGGCGGCCGCAATCGAGCCTGGCGACGGTCGACCACAACGTGCCGACCAGCGGCCGTGCGCAAGGCATCGCCGATCCGCTCTCGCGCCTGCAGGTCGACACGCTGGGCGAGAACTGCCGCGCCCACGGCATCGCCCAGTTCACCCTGCAGGACCGGCGCCAGGGCATCGTGCACGTGATCGGCCCTGAACAGGGCGCGACGCTCCCCGGCATGACGGTGGTCTGCGGCGACTCGCACACCAGCACCCACGGCGCCTTCGGCGCGCTGGCCTTCGGCATCGGCACCTCGGAGGTCGAGCACGTGCTGGCGACCCAGACCCTGCTCATGAAAAAAAGCGGCAACCTGCTGGTGCGCCTGGAAGGCGCGCTGCCGCCGGGCTGCGGTCCCAAGGACGCGATCCTGCAGGTGATCCGCACCGTGGGCGCGGACGGCGGCGCCGGGATGACGGCCGAATTCGCGGGGCCGGTGGTCGCAAGCATGTCGATGGAGGGCCGTATGACGATGTGCAATATGGCGATCGAGATGGGCGCCCGCGCCGGTGTGGTGGCGGTGGACGAGACCACCCTCGCCTACCTTGCGGGACGGCCTTCGGCGCCGGTGGGTGAAGAGTGGGATGCGGCTGCTTCCTACTGGCGCACACTGGTCTCCGATGTGGGCGCCCGTTTCGACCGGGTCGTCACCATCGACTGTTCCAGCCTGCGGCCGCAGATCACCTGGGGCACCACGCCGGCGATGGGCGGCGACATCGAGTCGATCGTGCCCGACCCCGCATGCGAGATCGATGCGGGCCGCCGCGCCGCCGCGCAGCGCGCGCTCGACTACATGGATTTGACGCCTGGCCAGCGGCTCGCCGACATCGTCTTCGACCGGGTCTTCATCGGCTCCTGCACCAACAGCCGCATCGAAGACCTGCGCGAAGCGGCCGCCATCGTGCGGCGCATGGGTGGACGGGTCGCGCCGACCATCAAACAGGCGCTGGTGGTGCCGGGCTCCGGCCTGGTAAAGGAACAGGCCGAGCGCGAAGGGCTGGACGCCGTCTTCCGCGCGGCCGGCTTCGACTGGCGCGAGCCGGGCTGCTCGATGTGCCTGGCGATGAACGAGGACCGCCTCGCGCCCGGCGAGCGTTGCGCCTCGACCTCGAACCGCAACTTCGAGGGCCGCCAGGGCGCCGGCGGACGCACCCACCTGATGAGCCCAGCGATGGCCGCCGCCGCCGCGCTGGCCGGCCACGCGGTGGACGTCGCCGCGCTCGATGATTCTGGAGCCTGAACATGCCCCCCTTCACCACCTTCACCGGCATCGTCGCGCCGCTGGACCGCGACGACGTCGACACCGACGCCATCATCCCCAAGCAGTTCATGAAGTCGATCGCGCGCACCGGCTTCGGGCCGAACCTGTTCGATGCCTGGCGCTACCTCGACGTCGGCGAACCCGGCATGGACAACACGGCGCGCCCGAAGAATCCGGACTTCGTGCTGAACGACCCGCGCTATGCGGGAGCATCGATCCTGCTGGCGCGCCGCAACTTCGGCTGCGGCAGCTCGCGCGAGCACGCGCCCTGGGCGCTGCTGCAGGCCGGCTTCAAGGTCATCATTGCCAGCAGCTTCGCCGATATCTTCATGGGAAACTGCAGCAAGAACGGCATCCTCGCGATCGCGCTGGGCGACGGCGCCGTCGACGGCCTGTTCGCGCGCGCCGGCTTCGAGGCGCCGCTGTCCTTGCGCGTCGACCTGGAACAGCAGTGCGTGAGCGGGGAAGACGGCCTGCGCCTGCCCTTCGCCATCTCTCCCTTCGTGAAAGCCAACCTGCTGGCCGGGAGCGACGACATCGCCCTGAGCCTGGCGCACGCCGATGAAATAAAGGCCTTCGAGGAACGCCGGCATGCGCGCCAGCCCTGGCTGGCGCGCCCGCTGCACGTCTAAACCGATGGGCGCAGCGGTGTCGCCAGCTTGACGATGTCGCCTTCGCTGGCGTTGTCCGTCACCGCCACATAGAAGCGCTCGCCGCCCGGCGGGACCCGCACCACGACGTGCCCGTCATGGCTCAGCATGCGCCGCGCCAGGCGGCCGTTGGCCAGCAGGTTCTCGCGCATCATCGTGGTCGCCAGCACCTCGCGGGTGCCCGGATAGAGGCGCTCGCTGAACATGCGTTCCAGCTGCAGCATGTCCGGATGGGCGATGTGCCAGGACGGGATCACCCACACCTTGGGACGCAGGCTGCGCACGATGTCGCCGTCCAGGCCGTCGAACATGCCGTGGTGGTCGGCGGTGGCGACCGTCACCGGCCCCGCCGCGCGCGCCGCCGGGCCGAGCACGTCCTGCCAGGGCAAGGCGCCGTCGCTGGTGTAGCCGGTCAGGTCGCCGGCCGTGAAGTAGCCGAAGGGGCCGTAGCCGATGCGGATCGCGGCCGAGCACTGGTTCTCGTTCGGCCAGTCGGCGCGCGGCAGCGAGGCCAGGTCGGGAAAGAGCTTGCGGATGCCCTGCCCGGTCCACACCTCCCCGTTGGCGGCCACGTTGCGCACCTCGAAGGCGAACGGCGACTGGCGGTGGCCGCGCCCCGCGATCTGCTCCGCGCTGCCCACCCGGAAGCGCTCCACCGCCAGTCCCTTGCGCCGACGCGCTTCGACGAATGCCAGGTAGTCATGCACGAAAGGCGCATCGATCCGCTGCGGATAGGCGTAGTCGGGATAGCCGCGGTCGATCAGCGTGCCGATCTCGATCTGCCCGGCGACGTCGCTCACACCGTCGGTGTGGTCGGGATGCAGGTGGGTGGCGAGCAGGTAGTCGAGCCGCCGCTCCAGCCCCGCGCGCCCCAGGTGGCGGGCAAGATAGCGGCCGATCCACTCGCCGGGGCGGCGGCTGGCGTCCGGACGCGGCGCCACTGACACGTCCAGGCCATTCTGCGAGGCGCCCGCGTCGACCAGCAGGCTGCTGCCGTCGGGGAGAATCACGAAGGTCGCGTTGCCGCGGCCGGTCGCGATGTGGTGGATGTCGAGCCAGCCGGGCTGCCAGGGCGCCAGCGCCTGGCCGGGCCGATCCGGCGCGCCATCCGCGTTGCCGGCCCTCGCCAGGCGCGCCGCCGGCAGCGCCAGCAACATTGCCAGCAGTCGGCGGCGCTTCGCATGCGGCGCCATCAGAAGCGCCCCGTCAGGCTGAGACCAAAGGTGCGCGGCTCGCCCGCGTAGCGCGCGCGCACCACCTGGGTCGAGCGGGTCAGCAGATACGTGGTGTCGTTCGCGTTCTTGATCCAGGCCAGCAGGCGCCAGCTGCGGTCGGGCGACTCGACGCCGGCCGACATATTGGCCAGGCCGTAGGCCGGCAGTTGCAGGTTCGGATCGTTGGCCGCGCCGGTGTTGTAGCTATCCTTCCAGGCATAGCTGGCGGCGCCGACGAGGTGGCCGAAGGAGACCGGGTAGCTCAGGTTGGCCGCGACGCCGGCCTGGCGCCGCGGCGCGTTCGACAGCGGGTTGCCGGTGTTGTTGACGGTGGCGACGGCGAATCGGTCGTAGCGGCCGTCAAGCCAGGCGGCGCTCGCCAACAGGTCGAGCCAGCTGGCGGCCTTGTAGGCCAGTTCCACTTCGCTGCCGTCGACGCTGGCGCGGCCGGCGTTCACGATGGTGAGGATGCCGGTCAGGGTATTGTTGACCAGTTCCTGCTTGTCGCGGTACTTCATCCGGAACAGCGAAGCGTTCAGGCGCAGGCGGTTCTGCAGCCACTGCGATTTCAGGCCGAGCTCGAAGTTGTTGACGGTTTCCGGATCGAAGGGGGTGCGGAAGGCGGCGCTGCTCGACGCGTCGGCGTTGTAGCCGCCGCTGGTGAAGCCGCGGGTCGCGCTCAGGTAGGCCAGCAGGCCGGTGCGCGGCGTCCAGCCCAGCACCACGCGCGGTGTGACTTCGCTCCATTCATGCGAGAGACCCTGCACACTGAACGAGGCCGTGGGGCGCAGCTGGTCGGTGCGCACCAGCGAGGCGCGCTTGCGGTCGCGCGTGTAGCGCGCGCCCATGGTCAGGTCCAAGCGCGGCGCCAGGTGCAGCACGCCGTCGGCGAACACGGCGACGCTGCGGCTGTCGACCGTCTGCTCGGCCAGGGTCGCGCTGGTCAGCGCCCCGGTCCTGGCGGCCAGGCCGCGCGTGCCGAGCTGGCGCGCGCCGTCTTCGTCGGCGTAATACAGGCCGGCCACGAAGTCGCCGCGCGCCCAGCGCGGACTGGCGTAGCGCAGCTCCTGCGAGATGGTCCTGACCTGGTCGGCGTCGCGCGTGAGGCTCTGGCTGCCGCTGGTGAGGAAGGTGTAGCTGGCCCCGACGCCGGAATAATCCTCGCCCGATTGCGACTTGCGCCAGGCGCTGATCGAGGTCAGTTCACCGGCGGGCAGGCGCAATACCAGCTTGGCCGAGGCGCCCGAGATGATGCGCGCGAAACGCTGTTCGACGCCCAGCTCCGAGGTGCGCACGTCGCCGTCGGCGCCCAGGGTGTCGGACGAGAGCGTGCGGCCGCCGTTGCGGTCGTCGCTGTAGTCGGCGCTGATGGTGGCGTCGAGATTGGACGCCACGCGCACGAAGGCCTGGGCGCGGAAGTTCTGGCTGTCGATGTCGTCCTGCTCGGCCCCGCTCAAGCGGTCGCGCCCCAGGCCGTCGCGCCGGCGCACCGAGGTCGAGAGCTTCAGCGCGGCCCCCTCGCCCAGCGGCGCGTTGACCAGGCCGCGCAGCTGGCGCTCGCCATGGTTGCCGGCGATGACTTCGGCCTCGGCGGCGAATCCGGCGGGGTCCGGCTGGCGGGTGTTGATCACGATGGCGCCGCCGGTGACGTTGCGGCCGAACAGGGTGCCCTGCGGCCCCTTCAGGACGGCGATCGACTCGAGGTCGAACAGCTCGAAGCTGGCGGCGCTGTTGCGCGGGATGAAGACGTCGTCGACGAAGATCCCGACCGGCTTGTTGACGCCGATCTGCGAGAAGGTGTTGCTGATGCCGCGGATGGCGATGGTCGGATTGGCCTGGCTGAAGGCCGAGACCAGCAGGCCGGGCGTGAGCCGGGCCAGGTCTTGCAATCCCTGCACGCGGTGCACGTCGAGCGACTTGGCCGACAGCGCCGTCATCGCGATCGGCACCGCCTGCGCCGACTGGCTGCGCTTCTGCGCGGTCACCGTGACCGTGTTGAGTTCCGTTTCGGCGGCGGCGGCGGGGGCGCCGGCGGGCGCGTCGCGAAAGACCAGCACCGCGCCGGCGCCGTCGCGGCGCACTGACAGGCCGGTGCCCGCCAGCAGCGCTTCGAGGGCGCGCGCGGCGTCCATGGTGCCGCGGGCGCCGGGGCTGGTGCGCGCGCGCACGTCCTCGGCGCGGTAGAGCAGCTGCACGCCGGTCTGGGCCGCGTACTGATCGAGCGCGATTTTCAGTTCGCCGGCCGGAATGTCCAGGGTCGCGTTCTGGGCATGCAGCGCGCCGCAGAACAGCAGGAGGGGCAGGGCCCCGCTCAGTTTTGGAATCGCCATCGTGTGTGTATCCTTGCGTGTTGGAGGAATGGTGCTGCTTCCCTCTAAGACGCGCGGCCGCGGAAAATCCGGTATGCCGGTCAACGAGAGATGACGATATCCTTGCCGCGGCGTTCCGACTTCAAGCCGAAGCCTTGCTCCAGCAGGCGCACGAAGCCATCCACATTGGTGGGCGCGAAGCTGCCGCCGACGACAATCCGCGCCGCCGGCCCGGTGACGACGAGCCGGCGCTCGTTGTAGCGGTTGAATTCCGCGGCGGCGTCGGCGAGGCTGGCCTGGTCGAACACGATGCGCCCTTCGCGCCAGGCCATGCGCTTGTCCAGCGCGGCGGCATCGAAAGCTGAGCGCACGATGCGTCCGTCCTGCGCGAGCGCTTCCTGATTACGCGCGAGTTCGACCGAGGCGCCGCGTTCGCTGACCCTGACACGTCCCTGCTCCACCAGCACCCGCACCCGGCCGTCTTCGCGGCGCACGGTGAAACGGGTCCCCAGCACGGTGATGCGGCTGGCGCCGGCCTCGATGACGAAGGGAGACGCCGGATCGTGGGCGACGTCAAAGTAGGCTTCGCCGTCGTCGAGCCAGACGTGGCGCCCCTGCCCTTTGGCCGCGCGCAGGCGGGTGCCGGTGTTGAGCGTGACGCGCGAGCCGTCGGCCAGGGCGACGATGCGGTTCTCGCCGATGCGGGTGGCGTAGCGCTCGACGGGCTCTCCGCGCTCGCCCGTCAGGGGCGCCAGCCAGGCGCCGAGCGCCACCGCGAGCAGCACGCCGGCCGCGATCCGCCAGGTCGAAAAACGCGGCAGGGCCGCACGCGCGGCCGGTGTCACGGCGTCCTGTCCGCGCAGGCCGTCCGCTGTACGCCAGGCGGCGTGCAGGCGCAGCCAGGCGACCCGATGGCGCGTGTCGGCGCGCAGCCAGTCCTCGCGCTCGCGTTCCAGTTTGGGGTTCCAGTCCGCCGCATCCTCGCGCGCCAGCCAGCGCGCCGCCGCTTCTTCGATTGTCTCCGCAGCGCTGTTCTTGTCGTTCATTCTCATGTGCCTCGTTTGCGCAGCTTGCGTTCCAGCCTCGCGATTCCCGCGCCCAGGCCGCGGGCGAACAGTGCATCGGCGAGGCTGCGCATGCCCTTCGCGATCTGCTTTTCCACGGTGTCCTCGGCGATGCCCATCTCGGCCGCCACCTCGCGCTGCGACAGGCCGTCGACCTTGCGCAGCATGACCACTTCGCGGCAGCGCGGCGGCAGAGCCTCCAGCGCCTCGACCAGCACGCCGAGTTCGCGCCTGCCGCTCACATGGCGCTCGGGCGTGAGCTCGTCGGTCGCCAGGTCGTCGAGTTCGGCATAGGCGTCGATCGCCACCACCTGGCTCTTGCGGGCGCGGTCGATCAGCAGGTTGCGCGCGGTGGCCATCACGAAGGGCGCGGCGCGTTCGGGCAGCCCGGCGCGCGCCGCATCGTACACGCGTGCGTAGACTTCCTGCCGCAGGTCGGCCCATTCGCCGGCGTCGCGCCAGTTATGTCTGAGGTAGCGCATCAGGGCGGGCTCGACGGCGAGCACTTCGCGGATGAACCAGTCGTCCAGGTCGTTGGGCATGTCTTGCGTGGATAGACGAAGGGCGGACGAAAATCCGGTATTCGCGCAAAAAAAAGCGACGAGCTTATGCTGATCAGTGTATGTGACGTGGTAATGAACGGTTGAAAAATATTTCTTTCAAAAAAATATAAGCGCTTATAAAATTGACTTGCCGATTACTTGATCACTTAGGAGACACCATGGATAACGCCGCTATCTCGTCCGCCATGCCAGCCGCAACCGATAAAGGCATTACCCGCTTTACGCTGGTACGCATCCTGCTCGCCCTGCTCGCCGTCTGCGTGCCGGTCGGCCTGCTGCTGGTGCTCACCCAGCAGATCCCCGACAAGGCGCTGCGCGCCTATTGGCCGGCGCTGCTCGCGGCCCTGGTCAGCTATAGCGGCTATGCCTTCTACGTGCGCCGCATCGAAGCGCGCGCGCCGGCGGAACTGGGCCGGCCGTTCGTGCGCGAACTGGGCGCCGGGATGGCGCTGGGCGCGGTCCTGTTCCTGGCTGTCCTCGGCATGCTCGCAGCGACCGGCATGTATCGCTTCACCGGGACCGGCGACTGGGCGGTGCTGCTGAAATCGGCGACCGAAATGGTGTTTGTCGCGGTGGTGGAAGAGATCCTGTTCCGCGGCGTGCTGTTCCGCCTGCCCGAGCGCTCGCTGGGCAGCTGGACCGCGCTCGCCGTATCTGGTGTAATCTTCGCGCTGGCCCACATCCCGAACGAGAACGTGACATTCATCGCCGTCGCCAACACCGCCGTCGCCGGCCTGCTGTTCGCCGCCGCCTACCTCGCCACGCGCCGCCTGTGGCTGCCGATCGGCATGCACTTCGCCTGGAATTTCGTCTCCGATGGCTTGTTCTCGCTGCCGACCTCGGGCCACCCGGCGCGCGGCCTGCTGCAGGGCGGGCTGACCGGCCCGGAATGGCTGACCGGCGGCGCCTACGGCCTGGAAGCCTCGCTGCTCACCTTCATCGTGATGGGCATCGCGACCGTCCTGCTGCTGCGCCGTGCGCTCCGCGCCGGCCATATCCTGCCGCGTCCATGACTCAGTTGAAGCCGGGACTGGGCACCCAATTGCGCCACCTGATCGAACTGCTCGACGGCGCGGTCGAAGCGTCCTACGTGGAAGCGGGGCTCAACTACCGGCCGCGCTACACGCCCGTGATGCGCGCGCTGTCGACCGTCGATGCGCTCACCATCGGCGAGATCGCCGCGCAGGCCGGCATCACCCAGCCGGCCGCGACGCAGACCGTGGCGGTGATGGTGAAGGAAGGCTTGCTCGTCACCTCCGCCGGCAAGCAGGACGGGCGCCAGAAGATGGTGCGGCTGAGCGATGCGGGACGGGAGATGCTGCCGCGCCTGCAGCAGTGCTGGAAGGCGACGGCCCTCGCCGCGGCGGGCCTCGATGCGCAGCTGCCCTACCCGCTGTCGCAGACGCTGGCCAATGCGATCGCGGCGCTGCAGGAAGAATCGTTCGGTGAACGCATCCGGACCGCGCGCGTGAAGCTCACGCAGGACGCCGGCGTTTACGAGCCGGAACCGGCAAGACAATCGGAGGAAGACAGATGATCAAGCTCTATCGGTTCTCGCAAGCCTTGAAAGAACACTGGGAAACCTGGGAGGACGGCGACGGGAACCATACGGTGCACTAGGGCGTGCGTCTACGTTGGAGTAGCCTGGCAGCCGTCGCGGAAGGCAGGTGACTTTCCGCGTACATGATGCCTCGCGCGCAGTGCTAGAGTAGCGGAATATCCAGCGCAGCGAGCACCGCACCATGGCCATCCACCTTCTTCGCAAGCACCTCGGCAGGAGCAGCCTGCTCCTGTCATGCCTCGCGTCCATCGCGCCGGCCTCGGCCACCGAGCCGCTGCACGACCAGATCGTCGTCGGGAGTCTCAGCGGCCATATCTTCCCGTCCGAATGCTGCTGGATGCCGCTGCCGCCATCCGACAAGCTCGCTGCGATGAAGCGTGCGGAATTCCCCGGCTGTTCGGCCATCGGCGGGCCGGTCGGCGTGTTCGAGTACCGGGACCGCAAGCTATGGCTCACGAGCCTGTACAAGTGCAGCGGCGCCTTCGATCATCGTCAGGTCTATCCGGCGCTCGCGAGTCCGGCGTTCGCGGACTGGCTATCCGGCAGCTATACGCTGGCCCTCGGCCCCTGCGGCCACGATCCACGCCTGGGCAGGCAGGCTTACGCGCACAAGCAGAAGATCACCGTCGTCAACGGTGTGGTGACCGCCATGAGCCAACAGGACGACGACGGCGCATTCTGCGCGGCGCAAGACCGGAAAAAGGAGAGCCATATCATGCGCGAACATCATGCGCGCTACGACAAAGTGATCGCGCTCCATGAAGCCGGACGCTACGCCGAAGCGCTGGCCCTGATCGAGCAGCAGCTCGCCGAGATCGAGCGCGAAGCCGCGCCCGACAGGTCGCGCTATTTCATGCCGATGTTTCAGTTGAAGCTCCTGCTCGACGTGTATCCGCCGGCGCGCGCGGCGATGATGGCGCTGCGCGACGCGCAAGCCGCGCGGCTGCTGGCAGGCGAGCGGTTCACCGGCGCCGATCCGGCGCCGGTGAAGGACACCTTCCAGCGCACCGACCGCTATTCGCTCGTGGTCGGCATGAACAACGATCTTGGCGATGCGCGCTCGACCTACGACATCTTCCGCCAGCTGGCGGCGCGGCAGCCCGAGCTGGCCGGTTCCCATGCGTGGCAGGCCCTGGAAGCCATGATCGCGGTCGGCGACTTCGCGCTGGCGGACCGCTATCGGCGCCCGCCGCTGGACCAGCTTCCCAACGTCAACGCCACCGCGCGCGACTTGCCGCTGTTTCCGCGGCCGCGCCAGGCGCCGCGCCTGTCGGCTGATCTGAGCAGTCTGGTCAAGGACGTCCGCATCGGCATGGCAGTGCTGCGCGGCCTGGGCGACCCTGCCGGCGCGGATGCCCTGCGCGCGGCGCTGCTGGACGGTCTCGTCTCCGACGAGCTGAAAGAGTTTGCACGCCGCGAGCTCGATGAGCCGGGCGCGATCGGGCGTGAGGTCGTCGCACGCCAGATGGCCGAAGAGGATAGGCAGCGGGCATTGTAATCATCCGGTCATGCAAGAGTGCCACCATCCCGGCACTTTTCAACGACCGGAGTTTGCATGTCTCGTTTCCTCCTCTCGTGCGCCAGCCTTGCGACGCTGGCCCTGCTGTCCGCCTGCGGCAGCGATGACCACGACGCGCCCGCCCAGACCACGCCGCCGCCCGTCCAGACTACGCCGCCTCCACCGGCGACCGCCGCCAACACCAGCGTCGCCTTCATGTCCGACGTCCACTTCCATAACGTCTACGGCGACTTCAAGAGCAGCCAGTTCGCCGGCATCCCGACCAAGGACGGCAAGAACGCGACCATCCGCACGATGTACGCGCAGCTGACCTCGACCCGCCTGTTCAACGAAAACTACTTCGCCTTCCGCGCCGCGCTCGACGACGCCTACGCCAAGGGCATCCGCCACGTCGCCTTCCCCGGCGACTACTCGGACGACGCGCAGCCGATGAACATCGACGGCATCGCCGAGGTCCTGAAGGAATACCAGGCCAAGGGCATGCGCTTCTTCCTGGCGCCGGGCAACCACGATCCGAACGAGCCCTTCGACGACCAGGAAGCCGGCAAGAACGACTTCCTCACCAAGGACGGCAAGGAGCAGAAGGTGTACGCGACCTCGAACGCCGCCTGCGTCGCCAAGGACCCGACCGTGGTCTGCACCGACCAGCTAATGGAGCAGGGCTATGAAAAGCTGATGGCCAAGCTGGGCGACTTCGGCTTCAATCCGAACAAGGCCGACCTGCACTGGGAGACCCCGTTCAGCAAGTACACCGGCAACAAGTACAGCTATGAAGAAGCGGCGGCGCAATCGGCTGTCGCCAAGCGCGAATACGAGATCTGCGCCGAAGGTTCGGGCGGCAGCTACAAGGCCGCGGGCGAAGCGAAGCTCGGCAAGGCCTACACGAAATGCGCCAACGCGGTCGACGCCAGCTACCTGGTCGAACCCGTGAAAGGCCTGTGGCTGCTGGCGATCGACGCCAACGTGTTCGTGCCGAACGCGAAGTTCGATCCGAACAATCCGAAGAAATTCAGCGGCTACGACGGCGCCGGCAACGCGGGCTGGAACAAGGTGCTGACCCACAAGATGCACCTGATCGACTGGATCAAGTCGGTCAGCGCGCGCGCCAAGGCCGAGGGCAAGCAGCTGATGGCCTACTCGCACTACCCGACCATGGACTTCTACGCCAACCAGACCGACGCCATGAAGGCGGCCTTCAAGCCGGGCGCCTTCCAGACCGCGCGCGTGCCGGATGCCGCCACCGCGGCCGGCGTCGCGGCCACGGGCCTGCGCTGGCACGTGGGCGGCCACATGCACTTCAACGGCACCAACGACTACGCCGATGCCGCCGGCAACTACCTGGTCAACGTGCAGTCGCCGTCGCTGGCGGTGTATGGCGCTGCCTACAAGATCATCAGCTACAAGGACCTCGACACGGTCGACGTGCAGACCGTGTCGCTGAACTCGGTCTCGCGCTTCAACGAGCTGTTCCCCTACTACCAGGTCGAGAACGACTACCTGAAGGGCAGCACCGTGGCCTCCGACGTCGCCAAGCGCTGGGACAACGGCATCCTCGGCAGCCTGTCGTACGGCGAATTCACCCGCACCTATTTCGGCGAGTTGTCGCGCCTGCGCTTCATGGACGAATACTGGCCATGCGAGATGAAGGAAGCGGCGATGAACCTGAATGGCAAGCAGATGCTGATCCTGTCGCAGCTGAGTACCCGCGTCACGCTGGCCCAGCTGAAGGACAACGCGAGCGTCGTACCGCTCACCGCGAACTGCGCCGCCACCGTGACGGCGACCGGCATGCCGGTCGCGGCCAGCCAGCTGACCGCCGACTGGGCAGACGCGACCGCACGCGCCGAGAAGCTGGCGGCAAGCGCCGGCCTGACCCTGGACTCGTTCGCGAAGATCACCCCGTACGACTTCTACGGCGACTTCCACCGCACCGTCTATGCCGGCGAACTGGCCCTGCGCGACATGGGCACCGAGCGCGTCAGCCAGTACAAGGTCCTGATGGCGGCCTTCCCGGCTACCACCACGGCGCCAGGCATGGTCGGCGACAAGCCATCGAACCAGAACCCGGTGAACGTCGGCTTCCAGCACCAGTTCAAGCAGGTGTTCGCGATCTTCAAGGGCCTCGGTTCGGGCAAACCGAGCGACCGCTTCACGATCGACCTGAAGGGCAAGAAGATCAACAACGCCAACAGCAGCAGCTTGAGCTTCAACTGAAACCTGCGTGACAATTCCTGAGATTTCGGGGCGCTTGCGGCGGGTACACTGGCACCCCTCGCAACCGCCCCGGATCTCATGAAGCAGCTCCTGATCGCCCTGTTGTTCTGCGCCGTCCTGCCGGCGCAGGCTTCCGATGAATTCACCTTCTCGAACCAGCCCGGCCGCCATGGCGTCGGGCTCAAGGTCGTGCAGCAGTACGACTACACGCGCCAGTACAAGACCCGCGTCGACATGCGCACGGGCGAGCCGGCCTCCGGCGAACGCGCGCGTCCGATGCAGGCCCTCATCTGGTATCCGGCGGCGCGCGGCGGCAAGCCGGTGACCTACCGCGACTACCTGGCGACCATCCCGACCGAGGACGACTTCACGCTCAATGCGGACGCGGTGAAGCGCCAGCTCGAGGCGCGCATCGAGGGTCACTTCGGCAATCGGCGCGACGCCGTGCTGCGCGAATTCGCCAAGCCGATGCTGGCGGTACGCGATGCGAAACCGCATCTTCCTGACGGCCGCAATTACCCGGTCGTGATCTACGCGCCGAGCTTCTCGGCCTACGGCATGGAGAACAGCGACCTGTGCGAGCTGCTGGCCAGCCACGGCTACGTGGTGCTGGCCAGCGCCTCGATGGGCGCGCATACCCGCTCGATGACCTCGGACCTCGAAGGCCTGGAAACCCAGGTCGCCGACATCGCCTGGCTGATCGGCCACGCGCGCACCCTGCCCGGCGCCGACACCGAGCGGGTGGCGGTGGTGGGCTTCAGCTGGGGCGGTTTGTCGAACGTGCTGGCCGCGGCGAAGGACGACCGCATCAAGGCCATCGTCAGCCTGGACGGCTCGGTGCGCGGCACGCGCGAATTCGTCGACGGCGGCAAGGACGCGGCGCAGTACGTGACGCCCAGCAGGGTCGCGATCCCGATGCTGTTCGTGGGCCGCCGCCCGCCCACGATCGAAGAGCTGAACCGCTCGGAAGTCGACACCCGCTTCTCCTTCCTGAACACGCTGCGCTACTCGGACCTCTACATCTCGGTCATGCTGCCGATGAAGCACATGGACTTCTCGTCCTACAGCGTGCGCGTGGGACGCGAAGGCAGCTTCGGCGACTACACGCGTTCGGAGATCGCGCTCGCGCACAGCTGGGCCGCGCGCTACACGCTGCGCTTCCTCGATGCCTATATCAAAGGGGACGCCGCCAGCCTCGCCTTCCTGAACAATACTCCGGCCGCGAACGGCGCGCCGCCGCACACCATGCTGACCGACGTGCGCCGCAATGGCGGCAAGGCGCCGCCGACCCTCGAGCATTTTGTGGCACGTCTCAAGGCGGAAGGCTTCGAGCGCGCCATCCCGCTGCACCAGGACTTCATCGCGCAGGGCGCAGGCTTCAAGCTGGGGCCGGACGAGATCCATGGCTGGGGCTCCGACCTCGACATGCTGGAACGCTATGCTGAAGCACGCGAGATCTTCCGCCTCGGCGTCCACCTGCACCCGAACCAGCCCTTCCTGCTCGAATGCCTGGCCGAGATGCAGGCGAAGTCCGGGCAGACGGCGGAGGCGCTGCGCAGCTACCGGCGCGTGCTCGAACTCAACCCACAACATGCGGCGGCGGCAGCCTTCGTGAAGCAGCAGGGCTGAAATGCAAACGGGGCCTTGCGGCCCCGTCGGTATTCAATGATGCGTGTGTTCAGTGCAGCAGGCGCGGTTCCTGGTCGTCGTCGTCGCCGAACAGGTCGTCGAACATGAGCGCATCGGGCTCCTTGCCCTGGCTCCACAGGACCATCAGCACGATGATCTTGAGCTTGCCCAGCGCGACTGGCGATTCGTCGCAGGCCAGCGCGCGTTCGACCACGATCTCGCGCTGCGTGGGGCTGAGCACCTTGGCGCTTTCGAGGAACTGGATGAAGCCGATCGCGGCGCTGCCCAGCTCGATGTACTCCTCATCCACGTAATAGCGCATGCTGGTGGAGGCATCGATTGCATCGGAAACTGCCGCTTCGGTCAGCCCGGTCAGCCAGTCGAGCGCCTCGGAGATCTCGATATCATCGAAACCGACGGCGGACAGCTTGCGTGCCAGGGCTGCCGGCTCGGGGCAGGCGTCAGGACGATAGTACGTCTCGTAGAGGTAGACCAGGATGTCGAACATAGTGACGCTACTGTAGCAGTTAAGCTCGTCGCGGCACAAGTCTGGCACGCACGTACGCACGCCGTGCGCGGATTTCGTTGTATCGCGGCCTTATCCGTTCATTCAGTTTTCTCGATTTCCAATGAAATCAAGACCATACGTTTCATTAGATCATCTCAATCAGGAAATTCTTTTTCGCACCATCCCATGCAAGCGGCATGTGCAAAGCATACGCATGCTACGCGCCTTCACGCGGCACGCACCACGCGCTGCACGCGGCACGCACCACGCGCTGCACGCGGCCGCCGGGCAGGCGCTCGATCAGGCCGGCCAGTTCCAGCGCCAGCAGTTCGCCGGCCAGCGCTGCCGCATCGCCGTCGAGGCGTTCCAGCAAGGCATCCGGTTCGACCGGGTCGTGCCCGAGCGCCGCGAGCAGCGGGCTGTCCGGTTCGAGCACGGGCGGCGCGGCCTGCCGCACCAGGGGCGACACGCGCATCGCGTCCAGCACTTCGTCCACCGTCTCGACCAGGCGCGCACCTTCGCGTATCAATTGATGGCAGCCCTTGGCCAAGGCGGAATGGATCGAGCCGGGCAAGGCGAACACTTCCCTGCCCTGTTCGGCCGCCATCTGCGCCGTG
Organism: Massilia phyllostachyos; assembly: GCF_021044825.1. Lineage (GTDB taxonomy): Bacteria > Pseudomonadota > Gammaproteobacteria > Burkholderiales > Burkholderiaceae_D > Telluria > Telluria phyllostachyos. The sequence goes on from NZ_JAJNOC010000006.1 coordinate 250,015, forward strand.
ATCAGGGAGCCCGATTGCGCCGCCGCTTCGATCACCAGCACGCCCGCTGTTATGCCGCTGATGATGCGGTTGCGGCGCGGGAAGTTGTTGGCCACCGGCGGCGTGCCGAGCGAATATTCGCTGACGATGCAGCCTTGCTCCGCGATGCGGTGCGCGAGCGCGCGGTTGCGCGCCGGGTAGACGCGGTCGATGCCGGTGCCGATGACGGCGATGGTGGAACCCGCGCCTTGCAAGGCGCCTTCGTGCGCCGCGGTATCGATGCCGAGCGCCATGCCGGACACCACGCACAGCCCCGCTTCCGACAAGGCGCGCGCAAAATTCTCGGCATTGGCGCGGCCCTGCGTGCTGGCGTTGCGGCTGCCGACCACGGCGACCAGCGATTGCTGCAGCCGTTCGCGCTGCCCATTTATATAGAGCAGCAGCGGCGGATCGGGAATGTGGCGCAGCGACTCCGGATAATCGGCGTCGTGCAGCGTGAGGATGTGGTGTGAAGGCTGGGACAGCCAGTCGAGCGTCTGCTCGACCAGGCGCGCGATCTCGACGGACGGCGGTGCGGACAGCGCCGCGGCGACGCCGGCCGGCACGTGGGCCGCGAGCGCCGCGCGGCCGGCGCGCAGGATGGATGCCGGCGAACCAAAACGTTCAAGCAAGAGCTGTGCGGTCCGGCACCCCACGCCCGGCGCCTCGGCGAGGCGGATCCAGTCGGCGAGGAGATCAGCATGACCGTCTGGCGGGATGGGGTCCGTGTCGTGCACGGCGGTGTTACTCCGTAATGGGCTCCGGCGAACGCGCCACGTCGCCGACTTCCACCGGCGCCGTGACTTGCATGATCAAGCCGTAGGAGACTTTGTCGAACACGCGGAAAATGAACAGGCTGCCATATTGCTCGTCGGGCAGCTTGATTCGCTGGCGGCTGCGGAACATGCCCCGCGCTGCCGGGTCCGCAACCTTCTTCCCGAGATGATAAAGCTCCAGCACGGAGCCGACATCGAGTCCGTCAAGCGAACCCCGGTTGACAGTCACGACCTGGCTCTGTCCGGCGTGCGTCACGCCCGAATAGATCGACATCACGCGCGCATCGATCGTCCCTTCCGGCGCATGCGGCATGTAGTTGCGCACGGGCGGCGGCGGCAGCGGCACCAGCAAATCGCCGACGCCGATTTCCTGCTTGGTCTCGGTGACGCGGAAGGCATGCGCATCGACGCCGGGCTTGGCCTCGATGTCCAGGCTGACGCTGCCGACATAGGTCGCTTCGTGCGCCAGCACCTTGCGGGTCACCGGGTCGCGCAGCGCGCTGGCCGGACGGAACACCTGGAAACTGCGCACGCCATTCAGGCGGCCCACGACATAGACGCGGTCGCCGCTGCCGAGGTAGACGCGGCCTTCCTGCGAGGCCACGATACGCGGCGCGCGCGCCATGACGCCGGGCTCGACGATCAGCGGCTGGGTCAGGTAGGGCTCGATCTGGCCGGCCGGGATCGCCTGGATGGCGTCGCGGTCGAGCGATTCGGTGCGCAGTTGCGGCGATAATTTGATCAGCGGCAGGTTGGAACCATCGCTGCCATCGCTGCCGGGGCGGTTCAGCGACAGGCGGCCGCGCGCGCGGTCGAAATAGATGATCTGGCCCGGATAGATCCAGTGCGGATTGCGGATCTCGTCGCGGTTCATGCCCCAGACTTGCGGCCAGCACCAGGGGTTCTGCAAGAAGGTGCCGGAAATATCCCAGAGGGTATCGCCCTTGACCACGACGTGCTGGTCGGGGGCGTTCGGGCGGAATGTGCACGTTGCGGCCGCGGCGGGGCCGGCCGCGGCGAGCGCCAGGAGCGCCGCGGCAGCAGCACGGCTCACGACTGTGCTAAAATTTTTCATTGAGACGTCCGTTATTGCGTCGTTTTGCGTGATGGACCGGCATGGCCGGCCGATTCGCTGACAGTGCGTCGTCGCGTTCCGAGTGATTCGGAGCACGAAGAATCGCTTCCTGATCGACAAAGGTTGCCGTACTGAATCAAATTCTGCACACAAATCCCCGAAACAGCAAGACAAACCGCGTCCCGGCAGGGCCGGCGAGTGTTGCATTTCCGTTCGTGCATGAATCCCTTATTGAACTGTTATTACCCCTGAATCCGTCCTGATATGGCCTTACTGAAGATCCTCCGCTATCCCGATCCGCGCCTGCACAAGGTCGCCAAGCCGGTCACCGAATTCGGCACCGAGCGCCTGCGCAAGCTGGTCGCGGACATGGCCGACACGATGTATGACGCTCCCGGCGTGGGCCTGGCCGCGACCCAGGTCGACGTGCACGAGCGCGTCATCACGATCGATGTGTCCGAGACCAGCGACCAGCTGCTGGTGCTGGTGAACCCGGAAATCACCTGGGCCAGCGACGAGAAGCAGGTCTACGACGAAGGCTGCCTGTCGGTGCCCGGCATCTACGACGGCGTCGAACGCCCGGCGCGCGTCAAGGTCAAGGCCCATGACGTCGAGGGCAAGGAATTCGAATTCGACGCCGACGGCTTGCTGGCCGTGTGCGTGCAGCACGAGATGGACCACCTGATGGGCAAGGTCTTCGTCGAATACCTGTCGCCGCTCAAGCGCAACCGCATCAAGGCCAAGCTGCAGAAGGAAGAGCGCGGCATGGAACGCGACGCCGCCCAGCGCAGCGCGCGCCGTTGATGAAGGTCGTTTTCGCGGGTACGCCCGAATTTGCGGCGGTCGCCCTGCGCGCCCTGCACGAGGCCGGCTTCGAGATTCCCCTGGTGCTGACCCAGCCGGACCGTCCGGCCGGGCGCGGCATGCAGCTGCAGGCCAGCGCCGTGAAACAGTATGCGCTGGCGCATGGCATGGAAGTGGCGCAGCCGCTGTCCCTGCGCATGGACGCCAAGGATCCGCAGCGCGCCGAGGAAGCGCGCGCCGCCCACGAACGCCTGCTGGGCCTCGACTACGACGTGATGGTGGTGGCGGCCTATGGCCTGATCCTGCCGCGCAGCACCCTCGACATCAAGCCTTGCATCAATATCCACGGTTCCCTGCTGCCACGCTGGCGCGGGGCGGCGCCGATCCATCGCGCGATCGAAACCGGCGACGTGGAAACCGGCGTGACCATCATGGGCATGGAAGAAGGGCTCGATACCGGGCCGATGATGCTGATGGAGCGTGTCGCGATTCATGATACCGACACCACCGGCAGCCTGCACGACAAGCTGGCCGCGCTCGGTGGCCGGATGATCGTCGCCGCGCTGCGCAAGATGGAGCAAGGGCAGCTGGACAGCGTGCCGCAGCCGGAAGAAGGCGTGACCTATGCGGCCAAGATTGCCAAGGAAGAAGCCAAGCTCGATTTCAGTCTCCCGGCCGAGGTGCTGTGGCGCCGGGTGCGGGCGTTCAATCCCTTCCCAGGGGCGCAGGGACTGGTGGATGGCGTGACGGTCAAGCTGTGGAATGCGGAGCTGGTGGCCGGCCAGGGTGCGCCGGGCCAGTTGCTGGCGGCCGATGCTGGCGGCATCGTGGTCGCCTGCGGTGAAGGCGCCTTGCGCCTGCTGGAGTTGCAGAAGCCGGGTGGCAAGCGCCTGCCTGCCGCCGAATTCCTCAAAAGCTTCCCTCTCAGTGGGAAGACTTTCTCGTAACGCTGGAATCCACGGTTTTCCCAGGACGGTCGGCAGAGCCGACCACCCTGCGACATCCACATCGACATCGCACGCCCAAAAGAAAATCGGGGCATTGCCCCGATATATACTTACTCCGCCTTGGCGGCGCGCTGCGCTTCCATATACTCGCGCAGCACCTGGTTGATACGGGTCTGGTAACCCGGGCCAGCCGACTTGAACCACTCCAGCATGTCCACGTCCAGGCGGATCGTGACGATTTGCTTCACGCCGTTGATCGTCTGCGGCTTCACGGCGACTGCCGATTCCTCGATGCGGTTCACCGGTTGATCCCAATCCGGTACATATTCTTTGTTCATGCAATCATCCCGTTAAAAACTTCGCCAGCGTTGTGGCGATGGGGTAATTGTCGTCCGTGTATGTAACGTAAAGATTGCGATTCGGGCGGGTTTTGTAACGTCATGTATCAGTTTGCGATTTCCATACATAACGATACATACACAAAACCGCATTTCCGCCTCATCCAGAGGAAGGCGGCGTCATGACGTATAATTTCAGGTCGTCCAGCCAACACGGCCCGCCGTTTCCACACCCTGCCGGTATCGAGAACACCATCATGAACGCCCGCCACCCAAACATTTCCCCGATGTCCAAGGTAGAACATCAGCTGCGCGGTATCCTGAAGCGCCGCATCATGATCCTGGATGGCGCGATGGGCACCATCATCCAGCAGTACAAGCTCGACGAAGCGGCCTACCGCGGCGAGCGCTTTGCAAGCTTCGTCCCGCCCGAAGGCGCGGCCCAGCGCGAGCTGTTCGTGAAAGGGAATAACGAACTGCTCACCCTCACCCAGCCGCAGATCATCCAGGAGATCCACGAACGCTACCTGGCCGCCGGCGCCGACCTGATCGAGACCAATACCTTCGGCGCCACCGGCGTGGCCCAGGACGATTACCACATGGCGCATCTCGCCTACGAGATGAACGTGGAAGCGGCGAAGCTCGCGCGCGCCGCCTGCGACAAATACAGTACGCCGGACAAGCCGCGCTTCGTCGCCGGCGCCCTCGGACCGACCCCGAAGACCGCGTCGATTTCGCCGGACGTGAACGACCCCGCCGCGCGCAACGTGACCTTCGACCAGCTGGTCGCGTCCTACCACGAGCAGGTGCGCGGCCTGGTGGCGGGCGGCGCCGACGTGCTGCTGGTCGAGACCATCTTCGACACCCTGAACTGCAAGGCCGCGCTGTTCGCGATCGACCTGTATTTCGAGGAAAACCCGGACACCCCGCGCCTGCCGCTGATGATCTCGGGCACCGTCACCGACGCCTCGGGCCGCATCCTGTCGGGCCAGACCGTGCCCGCCTTCTGGAATTCGGTGCGCCATGCGAAGCCGCTGACCATCGGCCTGAATTGCGCGCTCGGCGCCGCGCTGATGCGCCCCTATGCCGAGGAACTCTCGCGCATCGCCGACACTTATGTGTGCATCTACCCGAACGCCGGCCTGCCCAATCCGATGAGCGACACCGGCTTCGACGAGCTGCCCGCCGACACCTCGGCCCTGCTGCGCGAGTTCGCCGACGCCGGCTTCGTCAACATCGCAGGCGGCTGCTGCGGCACCACGCCCGACCACATCGCGGCCATTGCGAAGATCCTGGAAACCCAGGCGCCGCGCGAAGTCCCCGAGATCCCGGTCGCGATGCGCCTGTCGGGCCTCGAGCCCTTCACGGTCGACGACGAGTCGCTGTTCGTGAACGTCGGCGAACGCACCAACGTCACCGGATCGAAAGCCTTCGCGCGCATGATCCTGAACGAGCAGTTCGACGAGGCGCTGTCGGTGGCGCGCCAGCAGGTCGAGAACGGCGCCCAGGTCATCGACATCAATATGGACGAGGCGATGCTCGACTCGCAGGCGGCGATGACGCGCTTCCTGAACCTGATCGCTTCCGAACCCGACATCTCGCGCGTGCCGATCATGATCGACTCCTCCAAATGGAGCGTGATCGAGGCGGGCCTGAAGTGCGTGCAGGGCAAGGCCATCGTCAACTCGATCTCGCTGAAGGAAGGCGAAGAGGAATTCCTGCGCCAGGCGAAGCTGTGCCGCCGCTACGGCGCCGCCGTCATCGTGATGGCCTTCGACGAAACCGGCCAGGCCGACACCTTCGCGCGCAAGGTCGAGATCTGCAAGCGTGCCTACAAGGTCTTGACCGAGCAAGTGGGCTTCCCGCCGGAAGACATCATCTTCGACCCGAACATCTTCGCGATCGCCACCGGCATCGAAGAGCACAACAACTACGCCAACGACTTCATCGAAGCGACCGCCTGGATCCGCCAGAACCTGCCGCATGCGAAGGTCTCGGGCGGCGTCTCGAACGTGTCGTTCAGCTTCCGCGGCAACGACCCGGCGCGCGAGGCGATCCACACGGTCTTCCTCTACCACGCGATCAAGGCCGGCATGACCATGGGGATCGTCAACGCCGGCATGGTCGGCGTCTACGACGACCTGCCCGCGGAGCTGCGCGAGCGCGTCGAAGACGTGGTCCTGAATCGCCGCGAGGACGCGACCGAGCGCATGATCGAATTCGCCGGGACGCTGAAAGCCGGCGGCGGCAAGCAGGAACAGAACCTGGAATGGCGCAACGCCCCGGTCGAGAAGCGCCTGGCGCACGCGCTGGTGCACGGCATCACGCAGTGGATCGTCGAGGACACCGAAGAGATGCGCCAGCAGGTGCTGAACGCGAACGGCCGCCCGATCCACGTGATCGAAGGCCCGCTGATGGACGGCATGAACATCGTCGGCGACCTGTTCGGGCAGGGCAAGATGTTCCTGCCGCAGGTGGTGAAATCGGCGCGCGTGATGAAGCAGGCCGTGGCCCACCTGGTGCCCTTCATCGAAGAAGAGAAGGCGCTGGAAGAGCAGCGTACAGGCATCGTCTCCAAGCCGAAGGGCAAGATGGTGATCGCGACCGTGAAGGGCGACGTGCACGACATCGGCAAGAACATCGTCTCGGTGGTCCTGCAATGTAATAACTTCGAGATCGTGAACATGGGCGTGATGGTGCCCTGCTCCGACATCCTGGCGAAAGCCAAGGAAGAAGAAGCCGACATCGTGGGCCTCTCCGGCCTGATCACGCCCTCGCTGGAAGAGATGGCCCACGTGGCGCGCGAGATGCAGCGCGACCCCTACTTCCGCGAAAAGAAGATTCCGCTGCTGATCGGCGGCGCCACCACCAGCCGCGCGCACACGGCCGTGAAGATCGCGCCGCACTACGACGGCCCGGTGGTCTACGTGCCGGACGCCTCGCGCTCGGTGTCGGTGGGCCAGTCACTGCTAACCGACGAGACGCGCGACGCCTACATCATCGAACTGGCCCAGGACTACGAACGCATCCGCATCCAGCACGCCGGCAAGAAGGCGCTGCCGATGGTCACCCTCGAACAGGCGCGCGCCAACAAGGCGAAACTGGACTATGCGCCGGCGAAGCCGAAGTTCATCGGCCGCCGCGTCTTCAAGAACGTCGACCTGGGCCTGCTTGCGCGCTACATCGACTGGGGTCCGTTCTTCCAGACCTGGGACCTGGCCGGCCCCTACCCCGCCATCCTCACCGACGAGGTGGTCGGCGAAGCCGCGACCCGCGTATTCGCGGAAGGCCAGGCCATGCTCAAGAAGATCATCGAAGGCCGCTGGCTCACCGCCAACGGCGCGATCGCGCTGCTGCCGGCGAACAGCGTCAACGACGACGACATCGAGATCTACACGGACGAATCGCGCCAGGACGTGGCCTTCACCTGGTACGGCCTGCGCCAGCAGGGCGTGAAGCCGGTGATCGACGGCGTGCAGCGTCCGAACCAGTGCCTGTCCGATTTCGTGGCGCCGAAGGAATCCGGCATTGCGGATTACATCGGCATGTTCGCGGTCACCTCGGGCCTCGGCATCGAGAAGCACGAGCAGCGTTTCGAAGCGGCGCACGACGACTATTCGTCGATCATGCTCAAGGCCCTGGCGGACCGCCTGGCCGAAGCCTTTGCCGAGTACCTGCACGAGCGCGTGCGTACCGATCTGTGGGGCTATGCCAGCAACGAGGATCTGTCGAACGAGGCGCTGATCGGTGAGCAGTACGTGGGCATCCGCCCGGCGCCGGGCTATCCGGCCTGCCCGGAGCATACCGTGAAGGCGGAGCTGTTCCGCACGCTGCAGGCCGAGGAAATCGGCATGGAGCTGACCGAGTCGTATGCGATGTTCCCGGGGGCGGCGGTGTCGGGCTTCTACTTCGCGCACCCGGAGTCGAAGTACTTCGTGGTCGGGAAGATCGGCGACGATCAGGTCGTGGACATGGCCGCGCGCCGCGGGATGGACAAGTCCGAGTTGGAACGCCACCTCGCCCCGAATTTGTAGGGTGGCACGTGGGCGGCATGGCCGCCCACCCGGTCAAATCGCGTAACGAACGACCTTGTCGCTCCACTCGAACGCCGACACTTCCAGCTCGGCGAGATCGTCGCCATTCATCGACAGTTCGTTCAGCGCCGGCATCACCTCGTCCTGGGCGTCTTCCATGCGCTCGATCGATTCGGCCAGGCGCAGCAGCTCGCCGAAGAAGCCGCGGCGCACCAGGAGCGCGTGGCGCACCTCGTCGATCACCGGGATCTGCTCCACGATGTCCTGCATCGGGATGCAGAACAGTGTATCCATCAGCGACATCATGCCGACCGTGAAGGCGACGTCGGCGACGTTGCGCTGCCCGGGACGCAGGCGCTGGGCCAGCAGCTCCATCAGCCGCGCACGCGTGGTCGCCAGCATCAGCAAGGGGCTGAGGTTGTGCCCGCGCACACCGGGTTCGGCATACAGCAGGATCTGCAGCCAGCGCTGCAGCTGGCGGCGGCCCAGCAGCACCAGCGCCTGGCTGACGGACTCGATGCGGCGCCCCGCCCCGGCGGCCGGCGTGTTCACCAGGCGCAGCAGGTTCAGGCCGAGCGTGATGTCCTTCTTCACCGCGCGCTCGATCTCGATGTTGTCGGCGTCCGAGGTCACCAGGTTCATCAGGTCCAGCACCGCCGCCTGCGAGGGCGACAGCTTGCGTCCGGCGATGACGGTGGGTTTCGCGAAATAATAGCCCTGGAAGTAATCGAAGCCGATGTCTAGGCAGGTGCGGTATTCGCTGTGGGTCTCGACCTTCTCGGCCACCAGCCGTTTTCCCGTGCCGCGCAGGCGCGGGGCCAGCGACAGCAGGGTCACGACCGGCAATTCGCGCAGGTCCATCTTGACGAAGTCGATCACCGGCAGCAGGCGCGCCAGCGCGTTGCCGTGGGCCGAGGCCTCGGCGGCGAAGCGGAAACCGTGGCGCGACAGCTCGGTCATGCGGGCGATGACGGCATCGCTCGGCTCGACCGAGCGCACGATCTCGAGCACGGTGCGCTCGCGCGGCAGGAAGGCGAACATATCGCTCTTCAAGACTTCTTCGTCGACGTTCAGGAAGGCGGTGGCGTCGCCGATCGCGCGCGCCAGGCCCAGTTGCGAAGCGTGGTGGATGACGCCGGCGCTGGCCGACAGGCCCGATTCGATCTCGGCCGGGCCCTGGGCGCTGCCGCGGAACAGCAGTTCGTAACCGTACAGCGCCTGGTTACGGTCGAGCACCGGCTGGCGTCCGAGGTAGAAGTTGCGCAGTTTTAGTGGCTGGGAAGCCTGGTCGAGGCTGGCGGAATCGGTCATGGCGTGTGAATTGTCTCGCGAACCCGCTCACTTTACCGTATCTGCCGCCTTCATGGCTTTCCAGGCATCAATTTATTGGTGAAACGATAACAATCTGCTACGAAGCACCGTTTTACTGTGGCAGCCCATCCACGAATACCTTGAGTTCGCCCGGCGCGAACTCGGTCCAGGTTTCGTTATTCGTCAGCGGTTCGGTGACGATGATGGCGACCCGGTCGTTCGGCGTGGTCACCTGCGAGAAGTCGACCGACAGGTCTTCGTCGGACAGGCAGGCGGCGGTAAAAGGATACTGGCGCACGATGTAGCACAGCTTGGTCGAGCAGTGCGTGAACAGCGCCGTGCCGTCCGACAGCAGCATGTTGAAGGTGCCGTGGGCGGCGACCTGCGGCACCAGGCGTTCGAGCGCGGTGCGCAAGTCGTCGATGGCCGGCGAAGTATCGCCGAAGGTGTTGCGCAGCTCCTGCATCAGCCAGCAGAAGGCCAGCTCGCTGTCGGTGTTTCCGACCGGGCGGAACGGGCCGTGCAGCACGGGTTCGAAATCCTTCAGGTCGCCGTTGTGGGCGAACACCCAATAGCGGCCCCACAGTTCGCGCACGAACGGGTGGCAGTTCTCGAGCGCGACTTGTCCCTGCGTGGCCTTGCGGATGTGGGCGATGACGTTGGTGGACTTGATCGGGTAGCGCTTGATCAGCTCCGCGATCGGCGAATCGATGGCGGCCTGGTGGTCGACGAAGTGGCGTACGCCGGACCCTTCGAAGAATGCGATGCCCCAGCCGTCATGGTGGGTGTCGGTGCGGCCGCCGCGGTGGGCGAAGCCGGTGAACGAGAAGACGATGTCCGTGGGGACGTTGCAGTTCATTCCGAGAAGTTGGCACATGCGCGAGAGCTTACCACGCCAGAGGTGCCGACGTCGCGACCACTACCCCCTCGAAACGGGCAATGGCGCTTCCGGATGAATCAGTGCAGCACGACCGGCTGGCTCATCAGCGTGTCATAGGAACCGAGGAAATCGTCGATTTCTTCCATGGTCGGCTCGCTGGCGATGAGGTTGTTCACATCGCGGCGGAAGGATTGCGCCAGTTTGCCGCCGATGAACGCTTCGCGCCGGCCGGCCTTGTCGACGATCTCGTACCCGCCGAAGCGCAGGGCTTCGAGGTCGCGATCCACGCCGAATTCGACGACGCTGTACTGCTCGCTGTTATAGATCATGTTCATGATGACTCCTTCGATCAGAGTGGGTTGTTCGCCAGGCGCTCGGCGCGGGCGCCTGGCTGATCACTTCGGTAAAGAGGTGGGGCTGGCTGGACCGATTTCAAGGCCGTTCGCTTGCAGACCGAACAACGAAGGACATCAAGCGCGGACCACGGATTCCAGTGCCAACAGCTGATCGTATGGCGCTTCCTGCAGCCACGATCGCAACTGATCAAGGTGTTCTCCGCTCGCCATGCCGATGAAGAGACGTTCGGGCTGTTGGCGCAGCAGACGATTTAATGTTACACGCAAAACCAGGCTGCCGGCGCAGCACGGACACCCGGCTGCGAGTCGGACAAGTCTTACGGAAGGCCTTGCATCGAGGGGCGAGCTGCCGGAGGGCAGCCCTTCGAGGATGACCGCGCTGAAGGCGGCATCAGGAGGCGGAGGAAGTGCGGCAAGCTGCGCGGCGATGGCCGCTTCGCGCGCCGCCGCGCTCGCACCCGTGACCAGGGTGGTCGGCAGGCGCGAGCCAGGTAAAGCCAATCAGCCGCCTTTCTTGGCGAGCTTGCCCGGCTCCACGCCGAGCTGCTTGAGCTTGCGGTACAGGTGGGTGCGCTCGAGGCCGGTCTTCTCGGCCACGCGCGTCATGCTGCCGCCTTCGCGGCCCAGGTGGTGCTCGAAGTACATGCGCTCGAAGGCGTCGCGCGCCTCGCGCAGCGGCAGGTCGAAGGACAGCGTGTAGCCGGTGCCCTCGCCCTGCGAGATCGCATGTACCAGGCGCGCGCCGTTGGGCGCCAGCGGCGCGGCTTGCGGCGTGTACATCGGCGCCGGCGCAGCCGCGCTGGCGGCTTCCATCGCCGGCATGGTGGTGTTCTGGACCACGGCCGGGCGCGGCGGCGCCAGCGGCGCGCGCGCCACTTCCTGGGCGCGGGTCAGGCCCTGCTGCACCGCTTTCAGCAGCTTCTGCAGGGCGATCGGTTTTTCCAGGAAGTTCAGGGCGCCGATGCGGGTCGCCTCGACCGCCGTATCGATGGTCGCGTGTCCGGACATCATGATGACCGGCATGGTGAGCAGGCCGTCGCGCTGCCATTCCTTGAGCAGGGTGACGCCGTCGGTGTCGGGCATCCAGATGTCGAGCAGCACCAGGTCGGGCGCGCCTGCTGCGCGCGCCTCGCGCGCCTGCTGCGCGTTCTCCGCCAGCGTGATGGCATGGCCTTCGTCGCCAAGGATTTCCGAGAGTAACTCCCGGATGCCCATTTCATCGTCCACTACGAGTATGTTCGCCATCTGTCTGCCTTCCTGATCTCTTACCCGCTTGGTGAATGCCGTTGCGCCAAGGCAGACGGCATCACTGTTTAGTGAGATTTTATGCGTGTTTTATATTTCAGCCAAGTTCGCCTCGGGAGCTAACTTTAACAGCAAAATGAATACCGCCGCGCCACATCCGTCCGCCCGGTTGCCGATGTCGATCCGGCCGCCGTGTTCGTCGATGATCTTCTTGACCATCGGCAGCCCCAGGCCGGTGCCGCGCGCCTTGGACGTGACGTAAGGCTCGAAGGCGCGCGCCAGGATGCGCGGCGAAAAGCCGGGGCCGTTGTCGGTGATCGCCAGGCGCACCGCGGTGCCGGCGGCGCCGTCCGCGCCCTCGTAATGGATCGCCTCCGTCACCACGTCGACCCGCGCCGGCGGCGCGCCCGGGCCGCGGTCGGCCAGCGCATCCTGGGCGTTCTGCACCAGGTTGTGGATCACCTGGCGCAGCTGGGTCGGGTCGCCCATCACCTGCGGCAGGCTCGGCGCCAGCGCGGCGTGGATCACGTCCGAGCCGTCCTCGGCCAGGTAAAGCTGGAGGATCTCGTCGATCAGGCCGTTCAGGTCGAGCGGCTCGAGCACCGCCGGCGGCGTGCGCGCGTAGTCGCGGAAGTCGTCGACCATGCGCTTCATGGCGTCGACCTGGTTGACGATGGTGGTCGTGCTCTTCTTCAGCAGTTCCGCTTCCTGCGGCGGCAGGCTCGATTCGAGCTTCATCTGCAGGCGCTCGGCCGACAGCTGGATCGGGGTCAGCGGGTTCTTGATCTCGTGGGCCAGCCGGCGCGCGACCTCGCCCCAGGCCACCGAGCGCTGGCCCGCGATCACGTCCGAGATATCGTCGAACACCACGATGAAGCCGCTGCTCGACCCGACCGGCAGGCGCGAGCCGCGCGCCAGCAGGGTGATGTCGTGGTCCTGCTCGTCGCCCGTGCCGCGGCGCGGGATCTCGATCTGCTGCTGCCAGTGGGCGCGGCGCCGCCGGTCGCCGTTCGGCGGCGCGGCGGCCGACTGCGCGCTCTGCGCCGAGATCGCGCGCGTGACGCAGTTATAGAAGGTTTCCAGCCCGGCGATGCTGGCCAGCGGCCCGGCCAGCGCGCCCGGCTCGACCTGCAGGATGCGATACGCCGCGTCGTTCGAGTTCACCACCCGCCCTTCCGCGTCGAGCACGATCACGCCCGCCGACATGTTGGCCAGCACCGACTCCAGGTGGGCCTTGGCGTTCTGCAGCGCGGCGCGGTTGCGCTCGACCGCGCTCCTCGCTTCGAACAGCTGGCCGGTCATGGCGTTGAAGGAGCGCGTGAGCGTGCCCAGTTCGTCGTTGGTCTCGACCGTCGGCCGCGGCGACAGATCGCCTTCGGCCACCGCCTGCGTGCCCTCGGCCAGCACCAGCAGCGGCTGCGCCAGGTTGCCGGCGATGAGGAAGGCGCTGCCGATGGCGCCGAAGATCGCCAGCAGCAGGGTCAAGGTCAGCGTCTCGATGTACATCTTCTTCAGGCCGGACCTGGCCTGGGCGCGCGAACGGTATTCGTCGGAAGCGCTCCTGAGCACCACCGCGTTCGAGGCCAGGTTCACCGGCACCGCCTGCAGCAGCTGCAGGTAGCGCGGCTCCAGGCCGGTCGGCTCGGGCACCGGCAGCACCACCCGCAGGCGCAGGCCGGTGGCGGCGTCGAGCGCGTTCGGCCCATTGGCCACGCCTTCGCTGCTGCCCTCGGGACGCGCATAGCCGCCCGGCAGCGCGGCGGACTTCAGCATCTCGGGCGTGGGTCGATCTGGCTCCAAATTGGCGTTGCGGTCCTGGGCGCTGGAGGCGAGCACGGTGCCGTCGGCGGCGACCAGCATCACGCTCTGCATGCCGCGCACGTCGTTGGTCAGCCCGCTCAGCACGCCCTGCACCATCACCGCGTCCTGGCCGGCCAGGGTGGCGGCCGCGGTCTGGCCGGTGGCGCTCAGTTCGGCGACCGCCTCGTCCAGCGCGGCGCGCCCGAGGTTCAGGCCGGACTCGATCGCGGCCTCGATCTTGACGTCGAACCAGGATTCGATCGAGTGCCCGACGAAGCGCACCGAGACCATGAAGATGATCAGGCCGGGCAGGATGCCGATGGCGGCGAACAGCAGCACCAGCCGCGCCACTAGGCGCGAGCCGAACTTGCCGGCCTTGTAGCGCGAATACAGGCGCCCCAGCGCGATGACCACCAGCAGCAGCAGCAGCCCCGCCATGCCGGCGTTCACGCCCAGCAGCCAAGTGTAGTAACGGTCGAAGAAACCCGAATTCTCGGAAGCGGTCGAGAGCAGGAACAGCAGGATCGAGACGATCGCGCCCACCACCACCAGGGAGTAGCGCAGCGCCCGGTTGATCGACCTAACCCGCACTTGGCCCCGCTTTGTAGGTGAAGGTCTTGCGGTTGGAAGCGAGGCGCCAGCTGGAATCGTTGATGGCGTTCACCTGCAGCGGCTTGGACAGGAAATCGCGGTCCATGAACATGCGGATCGAGACCTCGTAGGACTCGCCCGCCTTGAGCGCGCCCTTGGGCGCGATCAGCCAGCGCGCGGGGCGCCGGATCAGCGACAGGGCTTCGTCCAGCGTCGGGAAACTCTGGGGCACGGTGCCCCCGCTCGACACATTGTACTGGCGGGTCAATACGTCGTAGGAGATGCTGATGGTGCGCTTCGAGAACACCGCCTTTTCGTCGCGCCACCACCAGCGCGGGCGCGTCATCTCGATCTCGGTGGTGAAGTGCAGCTTGATGCCGTTCTGGACCGCCTCCTGCAGCTCGTGGTTGAGGTCGAACGAGAAGCGGGTGTTGAGCCGGTAGCCGTCGTCGCTGAGCTGGATGTCGGCCTGCGTGATGTCGACCCCGTCGGCCGCCCGTGCCTGCGCGCACGCGAAGACCAGCAGCAGCTGGCAGGCGAGTAGGCAGAAGAATCGTAACGTCACGGGTGGGCGGGGCCTTGGGTTAAACGTGATGCCGGGAAGGCATCACGCCGCGTTTTTCTGGAACAGGGCGTAGAACAAGCCGTCATGATCCTGCGCGGCACCGCTGGCTGGCAGCAGCTGGCCCGGCGCGTCGAGGCGGATCGCATGATGGCGCGCCGCGAAAGCGGCGGCCTGCGCCTCCGATTCCTGGGGCCAGAGCGAACATGTCACGAACAGCAATTTACCATTTGGCAGCAGCATCTGCCAAAGATTGTCGAGTATTTTCGTGGAAAGTGTTGCAAGTTGGAGCGTATCGGACTTGCGGCGCAGCCAGCGGATATCCGGGTGGCGGCGCACGATGCCGGAGGCCGTGCACGGCACGTCGGCCAGGATACGGTCGTATTGACGGCCGTCCCACCAGCCATTGTCCTGGGCCTCGGCCGCGATCAGGGTGGCTTGCAGGCCGAGGCGGCCCAGGTTGTCGCCCACCCGCGCCAGGCGCTGGGCGTCGGCGTCGACCGAGGTCAGCTCGACGTCGGCCATCTCGAGGATGTGGCCGCTCTTGCCGCCCGGGGCGGCGCAGGCGTCCAGCACCCGCATGCCATCCTGCAGGTCGAGCAGCGGCGCGGCCAGCTGGGCGCCGGCGTCCTGCACCGACACCACGCCGTCGTGGAAGCCCGGCACCTGGCTGACGTTCACGGCCTGGGCCAGGCGCACCGCGCTCGGGCCCACGCGGCTGGCCTCGATGCCGGCCTGCGCCAGCGTTGCCAGATAGGCGTCGACCTCGAGGCGGCGGCGGTTCACACGCAAGGTCATGGGCGGGTGCGCGTTGCCGGCCGCGAGGATGGCTTCCCAGTGCTGCGGGTAAGCGGTGCGGGTGCTGTCGATCCACCATTGCGGATAGTTCCAGCGCGCCAGCGGCTCGCGCAGCGCCTGCGCCACCAGCGCCTCGCGCTCGCGCAGGAAGCGGCGCAGCACCGCGTTCACCATCGCCTTGGCGTGGGCGAAGTCGGGATGGCTGGCGGCGGCGTTCACGGCCTGGTCGACCACGGTAAAGGCTTCGTAGGGCGGCTGGGTGCCTTCCGGCGGATCGAGCAGGGCCAGCGCGGCCGACAAGAGGCCCGCCAGCATCGGCGGTTCGGGCGCCTTGGACGTCATCAGGCCCAGCAGGATGTCGCTGCGGCCCAGCTGGCGCATGGTGCGGTAGGCGATGTCCTGGATCGCGCCGCGCGCCTGCGGGGTGACGTCGTAGCTTGTGAACACGGCGGCCAGCGCCTGCGGCAGCGCGGTCCCGGCGCGCACGCGCGCCACGGCGTTCGCCGCGCCCAGCAGGCTCAGTGCCAGCGAATCGGACTTCAGGTCGGGACGGTAGTCGCGCTGCGGGGCGACCTTGACCTGGTGGCTGTCGCGCAGGCGCGGGGCTTCCGGTTTGTACGGCGCGCGGCGCGGCGCATCTCCTTCAGTCTGCGCGCGGCGCGCCCTGGCGTCGACCGCGGCCTCGCGCTCCGCCGACGGGCGGTAGACCGGCTTGGCGGCCGGAGCTGGCGCCGGCTTGGCAGGCGCGGTGCTTCCTGTGCGGGCGCCGGCTGGCCGCCCGCCTTCCGTCGTGGTGGAACGCGCCGGCTTGGCTTTCGGTTTCAGGGTGAGCGTCGGGCGCTTGTCGGTCATGGCAGGGTCGCTACAGGTGCAAAAAAGGCCCTCATTGTAACGGTATCGGCTTTGGCGCCGCTTAAACAAACGTAAACCCGCGGACGTCAAGGCCTGCTCCAGGGAACATGTTTCCGTACCTCGGCAAACCAGTATAATGGTCGCTGTTTGCCTGCCCGCGGGCGCCCTCTTTTATCAGACCGACATCCTCATGCTTGCCCAACAAAAACAAGAAATCGTTGCCCTGTTCCAGGCCGCCCTCGCGCCGATCGTCGCCGGCACCGATTTGACTCCCAACATCGTGCTGGAGCGCCCGCGCGACCCCAGCCACGGCGACATCGCCTGCAACATCGCCATGCAGCTGGCCAAGCCCCTGAAAACCAATCCGCGCGAACTGGCCACCCGCCTGGTCGCCGCCCTGCTGGCCGAACCCGGCGCGCTAGGCCTGGTCGAGTCGGCCGACGTGGCCGGCCCCGGCTTCATCAACCTGCGCGTGGCCGCGAGCGCCAAGCAGTCGGTGGTGCGCACCGTGCTCGAGCAGGGTCCGGCATTCGGCCGCGGCGTCTCCGGCCAGGGCCACCATGCGATCATCGAATTCGTCTCGGCCAACCCGACCGGCCCGCTGCACGTCGGCCACGGCCGCCAGGCCGCGCTGGGCGATGCGCTGTCTTCCCTGTTCGAGTCGCAGGGCCATCAGGTGACCCGCGAGTTCTACTACAACGACGCCGGTGTGCAGATCGCCACCCTGGCGACCTCGGTCCAGGCGCGCGCGCGCGGCTTCAAGCCGGGCGACGCCGAGTGGCCCGAATCCGCCTACAACGGCGACTACATCGCCGAGATCGCGGCCGACTTCCTGGCGAAGAAAACCGTCTCGGCCAGCGACGGCGAACCGGCCACCGGCTCGGGCGACGTCGAGGACATCGAATCGATCCGCCGCTTCGCCGTGACCTACCTGCGCAACGAGCAGGACCAGGACCTGCAGGCTTTCGGCGTCAAGTTCGACAACTACTACCTCGAGTCCTCGCTGTACGCGGACGGCAAGGTCGAAGCGGCCGTGCAGGCGCTGGTCGATGCCGGCGTCACCTACGAACAGGAAGGCGCGCTGTGGCTCAAGACCACCGACTACGGCGACGACAAGGACCGCGTGATGCGCAAGTCGGACGGCGGCTACACCTATTTCGTGCCGGACGTGGCTTACCACATGCAGAAGTTCCGCCGCGGCTTCGACCAGGCCATCAACATCCAGGGCAGTGACCACCACGGCACCATCGCGCGCGTGCGCGCCGGCCTGCAGGCGGTCAATATTGGTATCCCGCGCGGTTATCCTGATTATGTGCTGCACAAGATGGTCACGGTGATGAAGAACGGCGAAGAGGTCAAGATCTCGAAGCGCGCCGGGTCGTATGTCACCGTGCGCGACCTGATCGAATGGTCGGGCAACGGCGACATCACGCGCGGCCGCGACGCGGTGCGCTTCTTCCTCATCTCGCGCAAAGCCGACACCGAATTCGTGTTCGACGTCGACGTCGCGCTGAAGACCTCGGACGAGAACCCGGTGTATTACGTGCAGTACGCCCACGCGCGCATCTGCTCGGCGCTGGCCAACTGGGGCGGCGACGAATCGCAGCTGGTCGGCGCGGACCTGTCGCTGCTGGACCAACCGCACGAAGCGAGCCTGCTGTCCAAGCTGTCCGCCTTCCCGGAAATGCTGGAGCGCGCCAAGCTCGAACTGAGCCCGCACCACGTCGCCTTCTACCTGCGCGAACTGGCCGGAGAACTGCACAGCTACTACTTCGCGCACAAGTGGCTGCTGGACGATAACGAGCCCCTCAAACTGGCGCGCCTGGCGCTGGCCCTGGCGACCCGCCAGGTGCTGCGCAACGGCCTGGCCCTGATCGGCGTGTCCGCGCCAAGCAAGATGGAACGCGCCCCTACTGAAGCTTCAGAGTAAATCGCAACATGACCACCCTTCGTACTTTCTCTCCGCTGCGCCAGCGCGGCAGCACCCTGACCGGCATCATCATCGGCCTGATCATCGGCCTGGGAATCGCGGTGGTGGTCGCGCTCGTGATCACCAAGGGCCAGTCGCCCTTCACCGACCGCTCCAACAAGATGGGCCGTCCGGCCGACCTGGCGCCGAGCCAGGCCAACGATCCGAACAAGCCGCTGTACGGCAACCGCGACGCCGCGCGCGAGGCGAACCGCGAGATCACCGAACGCGCCAACCGTCCGGCTCCCGCACCAGCACCGGCGCCTGCGCCGGCGCCGGATTCGGATCCACTGGGGCAGGCGATCGCCGGCATGCAGGGTACTGCGCCTGCAGCGGCTCCGGCTCCCGCGGCGGCGGCTGCCCCGGCTCCGGCTGCACCGGTTGCGGCCGCGCCGGCCGGCGCCGACGGCTACATCTACTACCTGCAAGCAGGCGCCTTCCGCGAAATGTCGGACGCCGAGAACACCCGCGCCAAGCTGGCGCTGCTGGGCTTCGAGGCCGCGATCAGCGACCGCAGCACCGACGGCGGCGTCCTGCACCGCGTGCGCGTCGGCCCCTACAACCAGGTCGAAGCCATGAACAAGGCGCGCGCCAAGCTGCTCGACAGCGGCATCGACGTCGCCATCGTTCGCAACCAGCGTTAAGGAAAACCATGCAGCCACTGCGCCGCCTGACCTGTGCCGCCCTCCTCTTTGCCGCCGCCGGCCTGGCTGGCGCGTCCCCGACCGCACCGAAGGAAGGCGCCGATTACCTGGCGCTTTCCGACCCGCAGCCGACCGACAGCGGCAAGAAGATCGAGGTCATCGAGTTCTTCGCCTATTACTGCCCGCACTGCTACGCCTTCGAGCCGAAGCTGGCGGCCTGGGTCAAGAAGCAGGGCGACAGCATCGTGTTCCGCCGCGTGCACGTGCCGCGTGGCGAACAGGTGGCGGCGCAGCAGCGCCTGTTCTTCACGCTCGAGTCGCTCGGCATGCTGGAGCAGTACCACGACAAGGTGTTCAACGCGATGCACGTCGACCACCTGCCGCTGGCGCAGGACGAGCAGGTGTTCGACTGGGCCAGCCGCGCCGGCATCGACCGCGCCAAGTTCATCGACGCCTACCGCTCCTTTGGCGTGCAGGCCAAGGTGCGCCGCGCACAAGCCATGATGGAAGGCTACCGCATCACCCACTGGCCGATGATCGCGGTCGACGGCCGCTTCCTGACGTCTCCCGGCATGGTCAACGAAGCCAACGGCATGAGCGGCGACGCGGCCCTGGGCGGCACCCTCTCGGTGATGGACGCACTGGTCGCGCGGGCGCGGGCCGACAAGAAATGACCCTGACGCCGGGCCGCGCGGACCGGGTGTTCATCACCGGCGCCTCGAGCGGCATCGGCGCGGCCCTGGCGCGCGAATACGCGGCGCGCGGCGCCGTCCTCGGCCTGCTGGCGCGCCGGCGCGACGCGCTGGCCGAACTGGTCGCCACCCTTCCCCATCCCGAGCGGCACCGCATCTACGCGGTCGATGTGCTCGACCGCGAGGCGCTTGGCGCAGCTGCCGCCGACTTCATCGCCGCGCACGGCGGCGCCGACATCGTCATCGCCAGCGCCGGCATCTCGCACGGCACCCTGACCGAGCGTCCTGAAGACCTGCCGGTGTTCGACACCGTGTTCGCCACGAACGTGAACGCCACCGTCTCGACCTTCGCGCCCTTCATCTTCCAGATGAAGGTGCAGGGCACGCCCTGCCGCCTGGTCGGCATCGGCAGCGTGGCGGGCATGCGCGGCATGCGCGGCGCCGGCGCCTACTGCGCCTCGAAAGCGGCCGTGCACAGCTACTGCGAAGCGCTGCGCCTCGAACTGCACGCTTCGAACATCCGGGTGGTGACCATCGCCCCCGGCTACATCGATACCCCCATGACCCGCAACAACCGTTTTCCCATGCCTTTCCTGATGCCGGCCGAACGCTTCGCCGCGCAAGCCTTTGAAGTCATCGCGCGCGGCCGCAGCTTCCGCGTGCTGCCCTGGCAGATGGGCGTCGCCGCCAAGGCACTGCGCCTGCTGCCCAACGTCCTGTTCGATGCCTTGTTCTCGCGCGCGCCCACCAAACGGCGCCGGCAGGCCGGGAGCAAGGCATGAACGCGGACCGCATCGCCGCGCTGTCTGGTGCCGGCGTCGCCGTCGAAGTGGTGGCGCAGACCGGATCGACCAACGCCGATCTGCTCGGCCGCGCGGCATCGCTCCCGGCGCCGGTGCTGCTGGTGGCCGAGCACCAGACCGCCGGACGCGGGCGCGCGGGCCGCAGCTGGCTGTCGTCGAGCGAGAACTCGCTGACCTTTTCCCTCGTCTGGAAGTTCGACGGCGGCCCGCAGGCCCTGCTCGGGCTGCCGCTGGCGGTGGGCGTAATGCTGGGCGACGCGCTCGACCGCCTGGGCGTGCAGGTCCGCCTCAAGTGGCCGAACGACGTGCTCAAGGATGGCGACAAGCTGGCCGGCATCCTGATCGAGACCCAATCGGCGCCGGGCGGCGGCGTCTGGGCCGTGATCGGCATCGGCCTGAACCTGATCATGCCGGACGAGGTCGAGGCCCAGCTGGGCCGCAGCGCCGCCGGCGCGCCCTGGCTGGCGCGCATGGAGCGCGACGTCCTGATGGCGGCCCTGCTCGACGCGCTGGCCGCGGGCCTGCGCCAGTTCGCGCAGCACGGCTTCGGCGCCTTCTGCGTGCGCTGGAACCTGCGCCATGCATGGCAGGGCGAGACCGTCGTCATCCTCGACAACGGCGCGGTGCTGCACGAAGGCCGCGCGGCCGGCGTCGACGACACCGGGCGCCTGCTGCTCGATACCGAGCAAGGCCGCATCACCGTCATGGCGGGCGACGTGTCGCTGCGGGTGAAGGCATGAAGCTGCTCTTGATCGATGCGGGAAACACGCGCATCAAGTGGGCCGTCGTGGGCAGCGACGCCGCGCTCGGCGCATGGGAAGCCGCGGATGGGGCGCCGCACGCGCAGCTCGACGCCATGGCCGCGAGCTGGCGCGCGGCGGGCGTGACGCGGGTCCTGGTCTCGAACGTGGCCGGCCCGGAAGTGCGTGCTCGCATCGCCGCCGCGCTGCCGGACGGGATCGAGGTCGAATGGTTCGCCTCCACGCCCGAACGCGCGGGGCTGCAGAACGGCTACCTCAACCCCGGCCAGCTGGGCTGCGACCGCTTCGCCGCCGCCATCGGCGCGCGCGCGCTGGCGCCCGGCGAAGACGTGATCGTCGCTACCTGCGGCACCGCGACCACGGTCGATGCGGTCACGAAGGACGGCCGCTTCATCGGCGGCATGATCCTGCCCGGCCTGGTCCTGATGGCGACCTCGCTGGCGCGCAATACCGCCCAGCTGCCGCAGGTGCAGCCCGGCTCGGCCCCGCCGCCGGTCTTCGGCGACAACACCGACGACGCGATCGTCTCCGGCATCCTGTCGGCGCAGGCAGGAGCGATCGAGCGCGCCTGCAGCGAACATGGCGCGCGCGCCTGCATCGTCTCGGGCGGCGCCGCGCCATACATCGCCCCTGCCCTCAAGCTCCCGCACCGCGTGGTCGATAATATCGTGCTGGTCGGCCTGCACGCGGCCGCCATTGCATGACGCATTGCATGACCATGGGAGAGCGTTCTTGTTGAAATTTCTATTCTGGGCCCTGCTCGCCGCCAATGCCGCGCTGTTCGCCTACGGCCAGGGCTACCTCGGCAAGGTCGGGGGCGGCGAGCGCGAGCCGCAGCGCCTCAAGACCCAGCTGGCCAGCGAGCGCATGGTGCTCATGAGCGCAGCCGAGGCGCGCGCCGCCGCGGAAACCGCGGAAGCCGAAACTGCACCGGCGGCGCCCGAAGCGCCGCCCGAACCGGCTCCGGTCCCGGTGGCGACCATCGCCTGCACCCAGGCCGGCAGCTTCGCGGCGGGCGACGCACGCCGCTTCGAAAATCGGATCGCGCGCCTCGGCTTCGGCGAACGCCAGTCGCGCATCACCGTGCCTTACCAGGAGATCACCAGCCACCTGGTCTACCTGCCCCCGAACGGCGGCAAGGAAGGCGCCGACAAGCGCGTGGCCGACCTGAAGGAAAAGGGCGTGTCCAACTTCTTCGTGATGCAGGGCGAGGGGCCGATGAAATGGGCGGTCTCGCTGGGCGTGTTCAAGACCGAGGCGGCGGCGCAAAGCTTGATTACCTCCTTGGGCAAGCAGGGCGTACGCGGCGCCCGCGTGCTCCCGCGCGGGCCGCAGACCACGCGTGCGGCGTGGCAGTTCCAGGATCTGACCGAAGAAGAACGCAAGCGCGTCGCCGGCATTGCCGATGATTTCGCAGGCGTGCAGGTGCGAGCCTGTCCGTGAGGATGCTCCGTTCCGCGGCATCATTGAAACGGCTTGGATAATCACCAGATTGATCACTACAGGGCGGGCCGATCGGTACGCGACAGAACTCAAACGAAAGCGATCTTTCCGGTGGATGACGACAACGAAGAGCCTTCCTCGAATACGATTCCTGAACCACCGCCGTGAAGAGAGCGATATCGCTGGCTCGGCTTTCTGATGGTGGCAGCATTTGCAGGCATGGCGCCGGCGCCACCATTGAAGCCACCGCGGGATCCTTCTGAATATTCGCAGATCGCCGAAGATCCAGATGGGCCGAAGCTGGATCCTGAACTGCATTTCGTGCAAAACGGGCTTGGTACGGCTGAATCAACATAAGCACGTAACGGTTGCGCATCGGGAGATAGACACACAAGACGTGGCCCGATGCGTTTCGTCAGCGTTTGACGACGATCGGCTTCAGGCCATACAAGGCCGGCACCGTGCGCTAGACTTTCTTCCTACTTGGGATCCCATCGTGAATCAGATTTTTCCTTATATCAGCGTGGGGTTGGACGACAAGAATCGGTGTATCGTCGTTGTTGAGGATTATGAACTTTTCGACTTTATCGACGACTTCCTTGGCGATGAATGCGATTTGCCATATGACTATCGAACGACAAAAGAACGACTAGGCGGGGAAATTGTCACCATGTATTTTCCGCCCGATGTCACTCCTGAGACTATCGAACGAAACTTGTTGAAACTGTCTCCTGGAGAAATCGAGCGAATCTA
The DNA here is from genome assembly GCF_021044825.1 of Massilia phyllostachyos. GTDB lineage: Bacteria > Pseudomonadota > Gammaproteobacteria > Burkholderiales > Burkholderiaceae_D > Telluria > Telluria phyllostachyos. Next base: position 273,467 of record NZ_JAJNOC010000006.1, read on the forward strand.
CAAGCTCAACAACTAGGCCGTTCACCTAGCTGGATCTACGTCTGCTTCGGGTCAGATCAAGTCCATCGTGACAGTTTGCGATTTCCGGCAGTGGCGACCTGCCATGCCGACCTCAAGGTGCCTTCGTTCAAAGCAGCCGGCCAGTCGTTGCCTTTTTCAGTCAGCGAAACCGGAATCACAGTGGAGTCATAGTGAGACCAGACAAGTCATGTCATACAGCCCTCCTGGCGCGACACCCGTGGAAATTCTGGCTTCTCGGAGCAATGGCAGCGGTCGCTGGGCTTTTGCTGTTCGCGAACAGTAAGATCGCTAGCTACCTCGATACTGATCCGTCGCTTGTTTTGTTAGGCGGGATAGTCATCGGTTTCACTACGCTGGGCGCTGGATGCATACTCTTACGTTGTCCTTCTTGCCGCTTGAGTGTAGTGTGGTATGGCATCTCAAAAAAATCTGCGGGTTCCTGGCTAGGATGGATCTTGGATGTCGAGAAGTGTCCTCGTTGCGGCTTTGTCGAGTCGGCCATGCAGAAGGCGCCGAGTCAAACCAAATTCTGATCACCGCACAAGTCCGCCTTGGGTCGGATCCGGTCTTTCGTCACAGTCCACGACCTTTCAACCTGACCATCTTGCCAAGCGGAGTCCAACGGCCGAGATTGCCAGAAGCGGACGTTGAATGTTGATAGCTCCTGTCATCAGCGACGATTTATTGAAGAAGCCATGAAAAAGCCTTACAAGCAGCAGCTGAAGGAAACTTTCACCAAGACTAGAGATCAACGGTACGCGGAGTCATCGAAATTTGAAAAGATTTGCTACTGGATATCGATTGCTGTGGCTCTCCTCATCATCTTTGTAATGTTGCGCTGAGTGTCAGTAGGATGGTGGTGAATCTCTACTACGGGTGGGTTCCTGCTTTCGTGACAATCTGCGATTTTTCGACCCTGGCGACCTGCTATGCTGAGCATGGTGGCCATGTTCGGCCAGAAGCGGAACTTTGATAACGATAGCAAGGAATTCAGATTAAAGAAGAAAATTCCTACTCTCCAGCAACAGCAGTGCAAGGTAGTCCAATCGATTTCAATACTAATCCTGGTTACGGCTGGAGTGTCGTCCGCGCTCAAAAAGCACTGCTCATTGCAGTAATGCTGCAAATTGCCGGCATCGTGCCAGATATTGGATGGTTTTTTTATCTGGCAGGCGTCGGCCTGTCCTACTGGGCGGTATATAACCTGGGTGATGCGCTGCAAACGCATAAGGATGGCTTTGCAACAGGGGGCGGAGGGAAATGGCTAGTTCTGCTTTGGATTCCCTATGTGGGTCTCGTCGCCCTCCTGATTTTGAACGGGAAAGCCACAAGATTCTTGAAGGACGCCGGCTACACTGTAGGATTGTTCGGCGCGCGCCGCAAATAGATTCAACTGTGAACACGATTGCTTCGGAATTTTCCCGCCCTGGCGACCTGATATGCTGAGCTAAGAGGAAGTCATCGGCTAAAAGCAGACTCTCCAAGGTGTGAGGCCATACAGGCCGGACCCACGATAAGCGAGACAAGCCACAGTCAAAGTTAGGATGGTGGACGGGCACGCCTAAGTAGAACGGCTTGGATTTCGTCAGCATCGGAAGAAACGCACCGCCCACTTCAGGTCGGATCCGGTCCGTCGCTAACGGCCATGTTTGGTCACAAACGATCACTCGAACGAGTGGTTGTCCCCCTTAATAAGTGTTCTACACACATATGAACCTCTTCAGAATTGCTCGCTCAATCGCGTTGTTTTTCATGGTGCTGGCTGGTGCAAGCTGCCGAGCGGAGCCGAGCAAGCCATTGGAACAGGCCTCCACGCTGCTGCAGCGTATCTCTGGTGCGCATGTCCGGCCCTATTCCACACGAGACTTCGGCCGAGATCGATACGATGGAGCGATTTCAGCTTTGGTAGACGAAACCAGAGCAGAAGCCATGCTCATTGCGCTACGCAATGAACTTCCTGCTGGGCTGGTCGCATTTATCGGTACCACGCGCAGCCTGACGAAACCATCTGCTCGTGGAGTCGAACTCGTCGTCGGGAAAGGAAGCGGGCCACTTGACATCCTCCACATCGCACAGACTGACGCGGTGAATTACAACATGAACAACGAGGATCTCAAACGCAGATTAGCGCGTTGGCATGAAGCTTACGGCATAGATATCTGGCAGGCCGAAACCGACACGATACAACTACGCTTTACTCGTATGCCGAGCAACGTGCAGTCCTTTGCGAAGGAGGTGTACAAATTCTGCCCGGATATTGTCGATCAGGGTGCAGGTTCTCAGAAGGCTCTTGAACAAGACATCCAGAAAAGAAAAGGGCTCTACCTTTGGTGGGACTGATCGCTACGGGTCGGTTAGCGCGCTTCGCGACCCTCTGCGATATTTCAACCTCGGGGACCATTGAATGCGTCAGCGCTTGACGACGATCGGCTTCAGCCCGAACGAGGCCGGCACCGCGCGCGCCGCCGCCGAAGCATCCTCGCGCGTCTCGAACGGCCCGCCGAACAGGCGATTCACCGATCCCACCTTCACGACCTCCAGCTTGCCGACTTCGACCCCGGCGGCATTCAGGCGCTCGCCCATGGCTTCGGCGGTGCCGGCGCGCCCGTAAGCCCCGAGCTGCACGTAGAAGCCGTTGCGCGGCACCAGCTTGGCAACCGGCGGGCCGACTTGTGCCACGGCCGCGCTGTCGGTCTGCACGCGGTCTTCCAGCATCAGGGCCGCGATCTCCGGCGGCGCCGACTGCTGCTCCGACGTGATGGCGCGGCGCACCGTGGCGATGCGGGTCGGGTCGTTCGGGAACAGGCGCTCGATCTCGACCTGGTGGCTGCCCTTGCCCAGCAAGCCCAGTTTCAGGGCCGCCGTGTACGACACGTCGATGATGCGGCTGGCGTGGAAGGGGCCGCGGTCGTTGATGCGCACCACCACCGACTTGCCGGTTTCGACGCTGGTCACGCGGGCGTAGGAGGGAATCGGCAGGGTCGGGTGCGCCGCCGTCATCTTGTACATGTCGTACAGCTCGCCCGAGGAAGTCTTCTGGCCGTGGAACTTCACGCCGTACCAGCTGGCGACGCCGCTCTGGACGAAGGGGTCCTCGTGCAGGATCGGGGTGTAGGTGGTGCCGAACACCGAGTACGGACGGTTCGCCCATTTGGCATAGGGCTCGGCCTTGACCACCGCGTCGGGCAGGTCCATCAGGCCGGGCGGGGGATTGTCGCCGGGGCCGTCGTCCTTGTAGTAGCCGCCGCGGCCGGAGTTGGCCGGCGGCAGCTTGGGCACGGCCGTGTTTTTCGCCGTGGGATGGTGCTTCCAGGGAAGCGGGATCAGACTCTTGTGTTCGCCGGTCTCGGTGGTGCCGCAGCCGGCGAGGAGTGTGGCCAGTGCAATGACCGTGGGAAGTTGTCTTCTTGGAACGGCCATACGCGGTCCTCCATCGTTTACGTCTGCACCAGTTTACGGTGTCTTTGGATACTCATCAATATACCAGCGCCGAGGCCCAGGGTAATGAAGGCGGTTCCGCCATAGCTCATGAAGGGCAAGGGAACGCCCACGACCGGCAGGATGCCGCTCACCATGCCCATGTTGACGAAGGCATAGGTGAAGAAAATCATCGTGATCGCGCCGGCCAGCAAGCGGGTAAACGTGTTCGGCGCATTCGCCGCGATCATCAGGCCGCGGCCGATCAGGAGCAGGTAGACGAACAGCAGGAACAGGTTGCCGATCATGCCGAATTCTTCCGAATACACCGAGAACAGGAAGTCGGTGGTCTGTTCCGGAATGAATTCCAGGTAGCCTTGGGTGCCCTTGCCGTAGCCCTTGCCCATCAGGCCGCCGGAGCCGATGGCGATCTCGGACTGGATGATGTGGAAGCCCTTGCCCAGCGGGTCGGAGGTCGGGTCGATCAGCGTCATCACCCGCTCGCGCTGGTAGTCGTGCAGCATCGACCAGGCCACCGGCAGCGCCGCGGCGCCGGTGAGGGCCAGCCCGACCAGCGCCTTCCACGGCAGGCCGGCCAGGAAGATCACGTAGAAGCCCGAGGCGCCGACCATCAGCGCGGTGCCGAGGTCGGGCTGCTTGGCGATCAGGGTGAACGGGATCAAGAGCAGCACCGCGCCCACCAGGTAGTTCTTCCAGCTGCTCAGGTTCGCGCGCTGGTGGAAGTACCAGGCCAGCATCAAGGGCGTGGCGATCTTGAGGATCTCGGAAGGCTGGATGTCGACGCCCACGTGCAGCCAGCGGCGCGCGCCCTTCTTGATGATGCCGAACAGGGCCACCGCGATGAGCAGGGTCACCCCGATCGTGTAGATCGGCACGGCGAGCCGCATCAGGGTCTGGGGCGGCACGTTGGCGGCGATCCACATGACGCCGAAGGCCAGCAGGAAGTTGCGGATCTGGTGCTCGACGCGGTCCGGGAAGTCGGCGCCGGCCGAGGTCATGGTGATCACGCTGGTCATCATCAGCACGAACAGCACCAGGCCGAGCGGCCAGTCGAAGACCGTGAAATAGGGACGCAGGCGGCGCCGCAGCGAGCGGCGTTCTGGAATGTGCGCCATCGGCTTATTCCTTTCGGGTGGCGGGGGCGGGCGCGGACACTGCGGCCGCGGCCTGGATGATCGGCGCGGCCGGCTGCGCCGCGGGCGCTGTGGGCTTGGGCGCGGCCGGCGCGGCAGGCGCACCGGGGACCGGATCCTTGGGCTTGGGCGGCGCCGGGCGCTTGCCCAGCAGGTGGTAGTCGATCGCCTTGCGCGCGATCGGCGCGGCGAACGAGGCGCCGAAGCCGACGTTTTCGACGATCAGCGCCAGCGCGATCGTCGGCTTGTCGGCCGGGGCGAAGGCGACGTAGAGCGCGTTGTCGCGATGCCGTTCGTCGATCGCGTGGGCGTTGTACTTCTGGCCCTTCAGGCCGATCACCTGCGCGGTGCCGGTCTTGCCCGCCGAGATGTACTCGGCGCCGGCGAAGGCGCGGCGGCCGGTGCCGTAGGCTTCCTGGGTCACGCCGACCATCGCGCGCTTGATGAAGTCGATGTTCTCCTGCTTCAGCGGGATGCGCTTGGTTTCCTTCGGCACCGTCAGCGAACGCTGCTTGGTCGCGCCGTCCTCGATGATCTTGACCAGGTGCGGCTTCATCACGACGCCGTTGTTGGCCAGGGTCGACACCGCGTGCGCCAGCTGGATCATCGAGTAGTTGTTGAAGCCCTGCCCGATCGACACCGAGATGGTGTCGCCGCCCACCCACTTCTGGGCCGCGCGGTTCCTGGCGAACCGTTTCGCCTTCCATTCCTTGGACGGCAGCACGCCGGTCTTCTCGTGCTCCAGGTCGATGCCGGTCGGATGGCCGAAGCCGAACTGGCCCATGAAGTTCGCGATGTTATCGATGCCCATCTCGTTGCCGAGCTGGTAGTAATAGGTGTCGCAGGATTCGGCGATCGAGCGGTACATGTCGACGTAGCCGTGGCCGCCGGGCTTGTCGTCGTTGAAGCGGTGCCCGCCCAGCATGAAGAAGCCGGGGTCGCGGATCGCGTCCGACGGCTTGCGGAAGCCCAGTTCCAGCGCCGCCAGCGACATGAAGGGCTTGAAGGTCGAGCCAGGGGGATAGGTGCCCGACAGCGGACGGTTCATCAGCGGCTTGTCGAGCGAGGTGTTCAGCTCGTTCCAGCTCTGGGTGTCGATGCCGTCCACGAACAGGTTGGGGTCGTAGCCGGGGCGAGAAACGTAGGCCAGCACGTCGCCGGTGGAGGGTTCGATCGCCACCAGGGCGCCGCGGTTCTCGCCGAAGGCCTCCTCGACCACCTTCTGCAGCTCGATGTCGATCGACAGGATCAGGTTGCTGCCCGGGGTCGGCGCGGTGCGCGACAGGGTGCGGATCGCGCGTCCGCCGGCGGTGCGCTCGACCTGCTCGTAGCCGGTGGTGCCGTGCAGGTAGCTTTCATACTTCTTCTCGACGCCTTCCTTGCCCATGTGTTCGGTGCCGTTGTAGTTGGCGTCCAGGCCCTCTTCTTCCAGCCGCGCCGCTTCCTTCTGGTTGATGCGGCCGATGTAGCCGATCACGTGCGAGGCCGTTTCTCCCAGCGGGTACTGGCGGAACAGGCGCGCCTGCACTTCCACGCCAGGGAAGCGGAAGCGCTGGGCGGTGAAGCGCGCGACCTCGTCGTCGGTCAGGCGGGTGCGCAGCGGCACGCTGGCGAAGCTGCGCGACTCCTCCAGCAGGCGCTTGAAGCGGCGCCGGTCGCGCTGCTCGATGGTGACCAGCTTGGCCAGCTCGTCGATCACGGATTCCATGTTCGACTGCAGTTTCGAGGGCGTGATCTCGAGCGTGTAGGCGGAGTAGTTGCGGGCCAGGACCACGCCGTTGCGGTCCACGATCAGGCCGCGGTTCGGCACGATCGGCACCAGCGCGATGCGGTTGCCCTCGGCCTGCAGCGCGAACTTGTCGTGCTGCAGGACCTGCAGCCACACGAAGCGCGCGACCAGCAGGCCGAAGCAGATGAAGACGAGCCCCACCAGCGCCGTCAGGCGCATGCGGAACTGGTGGATCTCGCGGTCGTTGTCCTTGAATTCGGTCACAGCGCGGAAACTCGATAGATGTGAATGAAGCTGCGGATCAGATCGGGCGGGTGTGGTCGCGGTCGACGGCGCGGCGCTGCGGCGCCAGCAGCAGCCAGGTGATCACCGGCCACAGGGCGACGGCCACCAGGCTTTCGGCGAAGTGCAGCAGGCCGGGGAAGCGTCCCGAAGCCGTGAAGTGCACGAAGGCCTGCACCGCCTGGGCCAGCAGCAGCAGCGGGAACACGTGCACGGCCTGGGTCATCAGGCGGAACCACAGCACCCGGCGGTGGATCATGATGGCGAGGTAGGACAGCAGGGTGTAGGCCAGCGCGTTCTCGCCCAGCAGGCTGGCGTCGTGCACGTCCATCAGCAGGCCCATGACGAAGGCGACGCCGATGCCGACCTTGCGCGGCTGGTGGATGCCCCAGAACACCAGCACCAGCGCGACAAAGTCGGGCGCGCCGACCCAGCGTCCCATCGGCAGCAGGTTGAGCATGAAGGCGCACACCAGGCTGAAGGTGATGAACAGCGGGCTGACGGGCAGCAGGATGTAGTGCGGGCGGTTACCGGGCATTGGCCGGTCCTCCTGGTTGCGGGGTTGCGGACTGCGTCCGCGGCGCGGCGGCCGACGGTGCGGCCGGGGCGGCGGTGGTCGCGGCCGGACGGGCCGGCGGCGTTACACCGTTCGCGCCGCCGTTCGCGGAAGTCGTGGCAGGCGCGGCGTCATTCACCGGCGCCGCGGCGGGCGCGGTGTTCGGTGCGATGCCCTGCCCCGTCATCGGCGCGCCCTGCGGCGGCAGCGGCGAGGCCGGCAGCGGCGGCGCCGGGATCGGCGCCATGTCCGGCAGCTTGCGGCGCGCCGTGGTGGCGGGCGGCGCCACTTCCGCCGCCGGGCGCGGCGGCAGGTCGGACTGCGACATGATGATCAGGAGCTGGCGGTTACGGTCGATGCCGGCCAGCGGCTGGCACACCACGCGGCCGAAGGCGCCGGCGGCGACGTTCTCGACCTGCACCACCTTGGCCACTGCGAGACCGGCCGGATACATGCCGTCCAGGCCCGAGGTCACCAGCACGTCGCCGACCTGGATGTCGGCGTTGGCGACCACGAAGCGCAGGTCGAGCAGGCCGGACTGGCCGCGGCCGTAGGCGATGCTGCGCAGGCCGCTCCTCAGCACCTGCACCGGAATCGCCTGGTCGCGGTCGGTCAGCAGGGTGACTTCGGACGTAAACGGGAACACGCGGGTGACCTGGCCGACCACGCCGGCATGGTCGATCACCGGCAGGCCGGGCACGACGTCGTCGCGCGAGCCGCGGTCGATCACGATGCGGCGGGTGGACGGATCACGCGCGTCGTACAGGATTTCGGTCAGCTGGGCCTTGAGCGGCAGGTGCTGGCGCGCGTCCATCAGGCGGCGCAGCTGGGCGTTCTCGGCCATCTGGAGCTGGGCCTGCTGCAGCACGCGCGCCTGCGCCAGCTGCTGGGTCTTGAGTTCGCGCACTTCGCGCTGCAGGGTCGAGATCGAGGAAAAATAGCCGCCCATATTGCCGAGCGCCTCGCGCGGCATCAGGGCCGCCATCTGCAGCGGATACAGGACGGTGGCGGCCACCTGGCGTACCGAGGCCAGGGTCTGGTAGCGGGCGTCGACCACCAGCAGCACGATGGAGATCAGGGCGAAGACGATCGCCTTGACCCGCGCCGGGGCGCCTTGTTTGAAAAGCGGCGGAGGACTGTATTCCATGTCCTGGTTGGTGTCCTGTGTGGCGTCTGGTCTGGAAGACTGCGGCGCGTGCCGATGCTATTGCGGGCAGACGCGCACTTGTGCGCTCTGCCCGCTGCGACATCGGCCGGCGATGGGTTTATTCGTAGGAGAAGATCGAGCCCAGCTTGTCCATGCGTTCCAGCGCCATGCCCGAACCGCGCACCACGCAGGTCAGCGGGTCTTCGGCGGCCAGCACCGGCAGGCCGGTTTCTTCCATCAGGAGGCGATCGAGGTCGCGCAGCAGCGCGCCGCCGCCGGTCAGCATCATGCCCTTCTCGGCGATGTCGGCGCCCAGTTCCGGCGGGGCCTGCTCGAGCGCGTTCTTGACGGCCGAGACGATCTGGTTCAGCGGATCGGTCAGCGCTTCCAGGATCTCGTTGCTCGAGATGGTGAACGAGCGCGGGATGCCTTCGGACAGGTTGCGGCCCTTGACTTCCATTTCCTTGACTTCCGAACCCGGGAAGGCCGAACCGATGGCCTTCTTGATCGCTTCGGCGGTCTGTTCGCCGATCAGCATGCCGTAGTTGCGGCGGATGTAATTGACGATCGCTTCATCGAACTTGTCGCCGCCCACGCGTACCGAGCCTTTGTAGACCATGCCGCCGAGCGAGATGATGCCGACTTCGGTGGTGCCGCCGCCGATGTCGACCACCATCGAGCCGGTCGCGTCGGAGACCGGCAGGCCGGCGCCGATCGCGGCCGCCATCGGCTCTTCGATCAGGTAGACCTGCGAGGCGCCGGCGCCGAGGGCCGATTCGCGGATCGCGCGGCGCTCGACCTGGGTCGAGCCGCACGGCACGCAGATGATGATGCGCGGCGAGGGACGGAAGAATTTCGAGTCGTGCACCATGCGGATGAACTGCTTGAGCATCTGCTCGGTGACGGTGAAGTCGGCGATCACGCCGTCCTTCATCGGGCGGATCGCTTCGATATTGCCCGGCACCTTGCCCAGCATCTGCTTGGCTTCCTTGCCGACCGCCTGGATGGTCTTCTTGCCGTTCGGGCCGCCTTCCTGGCGGATCGCCACCACCGACGGCTCGTCCAGCACGATGCCCAGGCCGCGCACGTAAATCAGGGTGTTGGCGGTGCCGAGGTCGATCGCCAGGTCATTCGAGAAGTAGCTGCGTAAAAAACCAAACATGGGTGTCCTGATTGCGCACCGGGTGCGCGTGAAGATTGATCGGGTTGTCTTCGCCGCGCCTGCTGCTCTCGTGTGATGCCTGCATCGCGGTCTTTCCTGCGGCGGACCGGCTTTCGGCCCGACAGCGCATTAGCCCGCCATTCTACCTTATAATTTGTCGATTACATGCTGAAAACGGGCGGTTTTCACCCCCAATTCCAAGGCGAGATCGACGGTGTTTCCAAGGTTTTATCGGACGTAGCATGCCGTTCGCTGACTGCTTTGCCAACTTCCGTTATTCGCTCAACCACATTTTGCACGCGGCCCGCGCCGCGCCTTTTTGCCATGTCCCTGACACTTTCAGACGTAAAACGCATCGCCAACCTGGCCCAGCTCGAGATGGATGAGGCACACGCCGAGACCGCCCTGGCGGAGCTGAACGGCATCTTCGCCCTGGCCGAACAGATGCAGGCGGTGGACACCAGCGGTGTCGCGCCCCTGTCACAGCCGCTGGCCGCCATCATGGCGCTGCCGCTGCGCCTGCGCACCGACGTCGTCACCGAAGAGAACCGCCGCGAGGACTACCAGGCGCCGGCGCCGAAGACCCAGGACGGCTTGTACCTGGTGCCGAAGGTCATCGAGTAATCAACGAATCCAACACGTCTACGCCCATGCATAACAAGACCATCAAAGAGCTGTCCGCGCTCCTGCAATCGAAGCAGGTCTCGAGCGTCGAGCTGACCACCCACTACCTCGGCCGCATCGAGGCGAGCACCCACAACGCCTTCCTGCACGTGGACCGCGAGCGCACCCTGGCGCAGGCAGCCGCCGCCGACGCGCGCATCGCCGCCGGCAACGCCGGCCCGCTGACCGGCGTGCCGCTCGCGCACAAGGACATCTTCGTCACCCGCGGCTGGCGCACCACGGCCGGCTCGAAGATGCTGGCCGGGTATGTCAGCCCGTTCGACGCCACCGTGGTCGACCGCTTCGCCAGGGCCGGCATGGTCACCCTCGGCAAGGTCAACCTCGACGAATTCGCGATGGGCTCGGCCAACGAGAACTCGGCCTTCGGCGCTGTTTCGAATCCCTGGGATCCGCTGGCGGTGCCGGGCGGCTCCTCGGGCGGCTCGGCCGCGGCAGTGGCCGCGCGCCTGGCGCCGGCGGCGACGGCCACCGACACCGGCGGCTCGATCCGCCAGCCGGCCGCCTTCTGCGGCGTCACCGGCATCAAGCCGACCTACGGCCGCGTCTCGCGCTTCGGCATGATCGCCTTCGCTTCCTCGCTCGACCAGGGCGGCCCGATCGCCCAGACCGCCGAGGACTGCGCGCTGCTGCTGAACGAGATGATCGGCTTCGACGAGCGCGACTCGACCAGCCTGACCGTCGAACAGGGCAACGTGGCGGAAGACTATACGCGCGACCTGAACCAGCCCTTGAACGGCCTGCGCATCGGCGTGCCGACCGAATACTTCGGCGAAGGCCTGGCGGCCGATGTGGAAGCAGCCGTGCGCGCCGCGTTGGAACAGTTCGTGAAACTGGGCGCGACCCTGGTCGACATCTCGCTGCCGAAGACCGCGCTGTCGATCCCGACCTACTACATCATCGCTCCGGCGGAAGCTTCGTCGAACCTGTCGCGCTTCGACGGCGTGCGCTACGGCCACCGCGCCGCGGAGTACAAGGATTTGCAGGACATGTACCGCAAAACCCGCGCCGAAGGTTTCGGGCGCGAGGTCCAGCGCCGCATCATGGTCGGCACCTACGTGCTGTGCCACGGCTACTACGACGCCTACTACGTGCAAGCGCAAAAAATCCGCCGCCTGATCGCGGACGACTTCCAGGCGGCCTTCGCCGACAAGTGCGACGTGATCATGGGCCCGGTGGCCCCGACCGTGGCCTGGGACCTGGGCTCGAAATCCAACGACCCGGTGGCGAACTACCTGGCCGACATCTTCACCCTGTCGACCAGCCTGGCCGGCCTGCCGGGCATGTCGATCCCTTGCGGTTTCGGCCAGGGCGAGAAGAATGCCAAGCGCCCGGTCGGCCTGCAAATCATCGGCAACTACTTCAATGAGGCGAAGCTGCTGAACATCGCGCACCAGTATCAGCAAGTGACCGATTGGCACCAATGCGCCCCGGAAGGCGTCTAACCGGCACGGCGTGTAACGCCGCGAAAACGTAGCGTGGGCGGTCCCGCCCACGCGTTCAACCAGCCGCCGCGCAGAACAACAGCAACTCACTGCGGCGGCAAGCGAACAAAAGAGAGAACACATCATGCAATGGGAAGTCGTCATCGGTCTTGAGAACCACGTGCAGCTCACGACCCAATCGAAAATCTTCAGCGGCAGCTCGATCCGCTTCGGCGCCGAGCCGAACACCCAGGCCAGCCCGGTCGACCTGGCGCTGCCGGGCGTGCTGCCGGTCCTGAACCGCGGCGCCGTCGAGCGCGCGATCCGCTTCGGCCTGGCCGTCGGCGCAAAAATCGCGCCGCAATCGGTCTTCGCACGCAAGAACTACTTCTACCCCGACCTGCCGAAGGGCTACCAGATCAGCCAGTTCGAAGACCCGGTGGTCCAGGGCGGCACCATCAGCTTCGCCTACGAGAAGGACGGCAAGCTGGAGACCAAGACCGTCAACCTGACCCGCGCCCATCTCGAGGAAGACGCCGGCAAATCGCTGCACGAGGACTATGCCGGCATGAGCGGCATCGACCTGAACCGCGCCGGCACGCCGCTGCTCGAGATCGTGTCCGAGCCGGAGATGCGCAGCGCGAACGAGGCGGTGGCGTATGCGAAAGCGCTGCACTCGCTGGTCGTGTGGCTGGGCGTCTGCGACGGCAATATGCAGGAAGGCTCCTTCCGCTGCGACGTCAACGTCTCGGTGCGCCCGATGGGCCAGAAGGAATTCGGCACCCGCTGCGAGATCAAGAACCTGAACTCCTTCCGCTTCATGGAAGAGGCGATCCACTACGAAGTGCGGCGCCAGATCGAGCTGATCGAAGACGGCGGCAAGGTGATCCAGGCGACCCGCCTGTGGGATCCGGACAAGAAGGAAACCCGCTCGATGCGCACCAAGGAAGACGCGCAGGACTACCGCTACTTCCCGGACCCGGACCTGCCTCCCTTGGTGATCGGCCAGGACTGGATCGACCGCATCCAGGGCGAGATGCCCGAACTGCCGGGCGCCCTGCGCGCACGCTTCACCGGCGACTACGGCCTGCCGGAATACGACAGCCTGGTGCTGACCTCGTCGAAAGCGATGGCGACCTATTACGAAGCCGTGGTGGCCACGGCCGGCAAGGAAAACGCCAAGGCGGCCGCGAACTGGATGATGGGCGACGTCTCGTCGACCCTGAACCGCGAAGGCGTGGAACTCGACGCTTCGCCGGTGAGCGCGGCCCAGCTGGCCCTGCTCCTGAAGCGCATCGCCGACGGCACGATCTCGAACAAGGCGGGCAAGGAAGTGTTCGCGGCGATGTGGGAAGCCAAGTCGGATGATGTCAACCTGGCCGACGCCGTGATCGAGCAGAAGGGCCTGAAGCAGATCTCGGATACCGGCGCCTTGGCGGCGATCGTCGACGAGGTGCTGGCCGCCAATGCCAAGTCGGTGGAACAATACCGCGCTGGCAAGGAAGCGGCGATCAACGCGCTGATCGGCCAGGCCATGAAGGCCTCGAAGGGCAAGGCCAATCCTGCGCAAGTCACCGAGCTGCTGAAGCAAAAACTCGCCGTCTAAACCTTGACCACCCCTCAATGAGGGTCAGAGTCGAATTGCCCCTCAATGAGGGTCAGAGTCGAATTGTTGGGAAACTTTGTTAAATTTCCCATTAATTCGACTCTGACCCTCATTCATTTTCGGGGCATTTAATTTCCGGCAATTAGGGTCGGAGTCGAATTACGCCCCTGTTATGGGCAATTGCTCAATAATTTGACTCTGACCCTAATTGGATGGGGTGTGCGGTGGTGGGCGACAGCAGAGTCAGTGCTTGCTGGCGGGCGGCGGCGCGCAGGGAGCGGCGCAGGGATGGGTCGTCGGTGGTGCGGGCCAGCACCATGCCGCCGACGCAGAGGGCGACGATCGCCTGGGCCCGCTCTTCGCCGTCGGGCTCACCGGCCAGGGCGCTGGCGTAGATCTGCGTCAGGTTGCGGATCAGCTGGGTGTAGGCCTTTTGCGGCGACAGGCCGGCGCGCGCCACGTCGCCCGGCAGAGCGTACAGGGGACAGTGGAAGTCGACGTTGTCGAACACCTCGTCGCTGAGATAAATGTCGAGCAGCATGCGCGCCATCTCGTCGGGCTCGGGTAGCGGATTGTGCTCGAGGTCGGCGCGGAAGGGGTTGCAGTTGGTGAAGCTGGCCACGGCGGCGGCGTAGAGCTCGTCCTTGCTGCCGAAGTGGTGGTAGAAGCCGCCGCGGGTCAGGCCGGCTTCCAGCATGACGCGGTCGATCGACACCTGCTCGAAGCCGTGCCGGTTGAACAGCCTGCGCGCGGCGCTGACGATGCGCTCGCGGGTCTGGGCCTTGTGCTCGCTGCTGTAGGGCATGTGGATCCTGCTATCAGAGACGTGAACAAAGGTGCTCAGCGTCCTCTTCCTGCCCCGAACCGTCTTGTTGACCGTGCTCGTATCTGACAGGCGTGACTTTCCCGCCTCCCACCAGCAGTATGCCGGCGGCAGTGCCTGACGTTGCCGTCAGACTCGCCACGGGTAGCGCCGTTGTCGCCGCGAGGGCGTCGGTGGCGAACCGCGTTCCCACTACCACCTCCTTACTTACCTGTAAGTTATGCACATTCATCATTCTCATCTCCGTCGCTTGGTTTTCGCGGCATAGCTGAGTCATTTCGATGGTGCGCCTACACGCCAACTTACGTAGCGTGAGACACCAAAGGCATGACTGGAGGTCCGCTCCTCGGACAAGCATTATGCGCCGATCGATATTATGTTCTTGAACATAATATGGTCACGCGTATCGTCGCTTCCACCACACCACGAAGAGGAAACGCGATGCTTACTTTGACCACTTTCCGCAGTGTTCCGCCGTTCGCGGCCGGCTATGTGCGCGACCTGCGCGTGCGCTGGGCGCTGGAGGAGGCCGGCCTGCCCTACGAACTGCGCCTGCTCGATTTCCAGGACGCCGCCCTGCCCGCCTACCGCAAGGAACAGCCCTTCAGCCAGATTCCGATGCTGCAGGATGGCGACCTGCGGCTGTTCGAGTCCGGCGCGATCCTGCTCCACCTCGCCCAGCGCTGCCCGCTTCTCTTGCCACAGGATGCGCACGCCCGCGCCCAAGTGACGGTGTGGATGTTTGCCGCGCTCAATTCGGTCGAGCCCTACCTTGCCGAACTCGTCACCCTGAATCTGTTCCATGGCGACGAGGACTGGGCTGCCGGCGCACGCCCCGCCGCCGAGGAAATGGTGCGCAAGCGCCTGCGCGACCTGGACGACTGGCTCGAGGGACGCGGCTGGCTGGCGGGGGAGTTCAGCGCGGCCGACATCCTGATGACGACCGTGCTGCGTCTGCTGGACGGCATGGAGCTGGTCGAACGCCATGACAGGCTGCGCGCCTACCGCGACCGCTGCATGGACCGCCCGGCCTTCGGGAAAGCGCTGGCCGATCAGCTGGCCCTGTACGGACAGGCGCCCAGGGCGGCATGACGCCGGGTGTGGACTTCGGTGAGATTTGCAGGGAGACGGGCTCCTTATAATCGGGCATCTTCTCTTGGTAAAGCCCATCATGCGCCACCTCGCCTCTCTCGCCCTGCTGTCCCTGCTCGCCGCCAGCCCCCTTGACCAGTCCGTTGATGAGACGACCCAGGTCTACCTCGGCAATGGCGAACTGAATTACATGGGTGGCGTGAACGAGGACGCGAACAAGCGCCTGTTCGCCCTCTACGACAGCCTGGCGGACAAGCCCACGGTGCTGTCGATCCGTAGCGTGGGCGGCGCGGTCGGCCCGGGCATGGCGCTCGGGCGCTGGGTGCGCGAACGCAAGCTCGACATCAAGGTGCTGGAATTCTGCTTCTCCTCCTGCGCGAACTATGTGTTCCCCGCGGCGCGGCAGAAAGTGGTCAGCAATTTCGCAGTGATCGGCTACCACGGCGGCCCAAGCAGCGGGCAAGTCCAGTTCGACGACGCCACCAAGAAAATGCTCGATGCGATGCCGCCCGCCCAGCGCAAGGCCTTCATGGACGACCTCGACAAGACCATCAAGCTCGATGGCGAGCAGGAGCGCGCCTTTCTGCGCTGGCTCGGCGTACGCGAAGACCTGTCGACGCTGGGCCAGCGGGAGCGCTATCAGGCACGTTACGAGAACGATTCGAACATGCTCGGCTGGACCTATTCGCTGGAAGGCTTCGCCCGCTTCGGCGTGCGCGACATCACCGTGATCAACCCGCCCTGGAAGCCGGGCGCTGCGATGCGCAAGGCAAAATTCGCCTTGATCGAACCTGACTGATCCAAGCGCAAGCAATGCGGCTCGGTCCAAGGTAAATGGGGTCAGAGTCAAATTATTCGCCAATTGATTCCAGAACCTATCTAAAAGCCATCAAAAATGGCTCGAGACCAGTAGCTTTAAAACTTTTGGCAAATAATTCGACTCTGACCCAATTAGGAAGGAAGAACCGGCGGGACAGGATAATTAGGGTCGGAGTCGAATTGCAGGCAACTTTAGGTAATTGCTCAATAATTTGACTCTGACCCCAATTAGGGTCAGACGCCGTAGCGGGTGCGGTAGGCGGCGACGGCGTCCTTATGGGCGCCGAGGTCGGCGGCAGCGGCGCCGGTCGACAGGTAGGTGAACAGGTCGTCGAGGTTGGCGATCGCGATCACCGGGATGCCGAATTCCTGCGATACCTGCTGCACCGCCGAGTGCTCGGACAGGTCGCCGTCCTTGCCGGAGCGTTCCATGCGGTCCAGTGCGATCAGCACGGCGGCCGGTTCGGCGCCGGCGGCGCGGATCATGTCGACCGATTCGCGCACCGAGGTGCCGGCCGAGATCACGTCGTCGATGATGACGACCTTGCCGGACAGTTTGGCGCCGACGATGGTGCCGCCTTCGCCGTGGTCCTTGGCTTCCTTGCGGTTGTAGGCGAACGACGTATTGCGGCCCTTGGCGGCCAGGGCGACGGCGGTCGCGGAGGCCAGGGTGATGCCCTTGTAGGCCGGGCCGAACAGCATGTCGAAGGCGACGCCGGAGTCGAGCAGGGTCTGGGCGTAGAACTGGGCCAGCTTGCCGAGCGTGGCGCCGTCGTGGAACAGGCCGGCGTTGAAGAAGTACGGCGACAGGCGGCCGGCCTTGGTGGTGAATTCACCGAAACGCAAAACCTCGGCTTCGACCGAAAATGCAATAAATTCCTGGCGCAGATCGCTCACGTGCTTCCCCTAGAACTGGTTCGAAAGCGCGTATTGTAAACCGGCCGGCGCATGCAGTCCCCTGCCCGGGCTGGCCATGCCGGAGCGCGCGGCTCACTGGCGGCCGGGCCGGCGCCCCTCGTCCTTGCCGTCGGCGGCCTGCTCCCGAGACGAAGTCGAAGGCGCGGGCGCCGGGCCGGCGCGGCGCGCGCGCAGGTGCGTGCTCACATCGACCACCACCGCCATCACGCCATGGCGCTCGCCACCGGCGTTGTACAGGGCTTCCAGGTTGACCGTGAAGTAGCGCTCGACCGGCATGCCGGCGGCATCCGCCAGCACCAGGCCCAGCGCCGGTTCGCAGTACGGTTCGCCGGTCTCGAACACCTGCTCGAGCGCGGCCTCAAGGGCGCCGTGGCGCAGCTGCGGCAGGGCTTCGACCAGGCGCTTGCCGGTCAGCTCGCGGCGGCCGAACAGTTCGCGGAAGTGCCGGTTGGCCTGGCGGATGCGCAGGTCGGGCGCCATCAGGAGGGCCACCGCCACCGGAGCGTTGAGCAGCTGGCTGTCGCGCCGCAGCAGCGCGCCGGCGGCGTCGTGGCGTGCGGGGTCGTCGCGCGTGAAACAGGCGCCGTAGCGCAGCCGGCCGTCCTCGAAACAGGCGCTCGCGCGCATCCGCACGTGGCGGATCGATCCGTCCCTGCAGCGCAGGCGCGCCGGCTGGCCGGCCAGGCTGCCGCCGGACAGCAGGGTGTCCAGGATCAGGTCGACCAGCTCGGCGTCGACGTGGAAGTTGGCGATGTGGCGGCCGACGTATTCTTCCCAGCGGTAGCCGAGCATCTGCAGTTCGGCGCGGCTGGCCCACAGGATGGTGCCGTCGGGGCCCACGCGGTGCATGCCCTCGCCCTGACGGGCGCCGCCGTCGGCCGCCTCGCGCGGCTGCCGGCGCTGCTCGCGTCCGACGTGCGGCGCCGGTTCGCGCCGGCGCGACGCCTCGCCCTCCGGCGCCTTCTGTTCGCGGCGCGCCTGCGCCAGCGAGCGTCCCTTCAGGTCGAGATCGGCGCCGTGCACCGTCCTGCCGCAGGCGCGGCCATGTTCGGCGCAGATGTCCTCGAAGGCCTGGGCCTGGGCCGCGTCCGGGAACAGGCGCCAAGGGTAGGCGCAGAACAGCGAGACGCGCCGGTCCGCGCACAGCGCATGCGACAGCTGTTCGAGGCGCACTGCGGCCTGGTAGCGTCCCTGGGCGCACAGCAGCGCGGGCATTTCGCAGAACATGTGCACCGGGCCAGGCCCGGCCTCGGCCAGCAGCGGCCCGAACACGTGGTGGAAGCGCGCTTCGTCCGGCCAGCCGTCCGCCAGCAGCAGCGCCAGGGTTAAATCTGCATCGAGAAAGCGCGCGCGATCAGGGGCCGCCAGTTGGCGCCGGATACCGGCGCAGTGGGCATTGGTCGCGATCACGATGGCGGCGCCGCCCACGGACAGGGCCGCGTCGGCGAAACCCGCTGCCTCATCCAGCAAGGCGGCATCGTCCGCGTAAAAGCGGACGCTGTGGGAACCATTGGAGCCATCGCCGTCGGGGCGCGCGCTGCGGGTATCGGTATCCATGAATGTCTGTCGAATGCCATGCCGGTGACCGGAAATTTCTTACCCAACACGGATAAACAGCGTACCCTATTGCGGAGCAATATTACCTTCAGGACTTTCGACTAGCGTCAAAGTTCCTGGTGGATACAAAACGCGCTACACTGTCGGATACTTCCAGGCCGTTCCGGCCGCCATCCCTAGTCCACCACGATCCATGCCACGAATTATTTCCGCCAACCTGAACGGCATCCGTTCGGCCCACAAGAAGGGTTTCTTCAACTGGCTCGCCACCCAGTCCGCCGACTACATCTGCGTGCAGGAACTGAAGGCGCAGGAAGCCGACATGACCGAGGAATTCTTGTCCCCGCACGGCTACCACGGCCACTTCCACTACGCCGAAAAGAAGGGCTATTCCGGCACCGGCGTCTACAGCCGCAGCGCGCCTGACAACAAGCGCATCGGCTTCGGCTGCCTCGAGTTCGACGCCGAGGGCCGCTACACCCGCTGCGATTTCGGCAACCTGACCATCATCTCGGTCTACTGCCCATCCGGCTCGTCCTCGCCCGAGCGCCAGCTGGCCAAGTTCCGCTTCATGGAAGTGTTCCTGCCGCACCTGCAGGAACTCAAGGCCGAAGGCCGCGAAGTGGTGATCTGCGGCGACTGGAACATCGCTCACAAGGAAATCGATCTCAAGAACTGGAAAGGCAACCTCAAGAATTCGGGCTTCCTGCCGGAAGAGCGCGCCTGGATGACGCGCATCTTCGACGAGATCGGCCTGGTCGACGTGCACCGCAAGGTGCATCCGGACGCCGAGCATTACACCTGGTGGAGCAACCGCGGCCAGGCGTACGCGAAGAACGTCGGCTGGCGCATCGATTATCACGTCGCCACCCCGGGCATCGCCGCCACCGCCCATGCGGTGTCGATCTACAAGGACGAAAAGTTCAGCGACCACGCACCCTTGATCATCGACTACAAGCTGTAACTCATCCATAAGCTTTGCCGATGGAAGCATTGCTTTTATTGGCAAAGCCTATATATCGCCCCCCCATCCCAGGGGGGATGTGCCTTCAGAAGTGATGCTAATTGGCTGCATCCCGGCCCTTTGGCGAAATGGCAAAAGGTTTTCTTGATACTATCCGTCTGGTAACTTTCTATTCAGAATGTTCCTTGTCGGAATATCAAGCAACCATGACCACCTCCCTGCTCTCCAAGACCGTCACCACCACTGCCGGCGTGACCCATATCGACCTTGCATTCTCGGCGGCGATGGCCAAGGGGCGCGGCACCATCTTCGTCACCGACGGCGCGGTCCAGACCGTGATCGACCGCGTTACCGGCGAGCCGAAGCTGCGCGTGGTCGGCGCCACGGTCACCAGGGAGATTTCGCTCGACGCAGTGACCATCACCGGCAGCCACGTCAGCTTCGACGCCACCGGCCTGGCCGCAGGCAAGCACTACAACATCTACATGGGCGCCGGTACCCTGACCAGCGGCGGCGCGTCCTTCGCCGGCTACACCGTGCCGAACCAGGTCGCCTTCGACGTGGCCGCCGCGCCGGCGCCCGGCCTGAGCGCCAGCTTCGCGGTCGAGGAGGCCATCCTGAGGTCCGGCCATGACCTGACCGTCTTCGTCACCCTGTCGCAAGCCGTCGCCACGCTGGCCCCGAACGCCTTCAGCGCCGAGAACGCGTCGGTGCTGAGCGTGACCCGAACCGAGAATCCCTTGCAGTGGAAAGTCGTGCTGACCAGGAGCGGCCCCGTGGCCGACGCCGAGAACGTGCTGCGCCTGGACTTGACCAAGGTCGAGACCGCGCCCGGCGTGCACGGCAGCGGCGTCGCGACCTCGCCGTCGTATGCGGTGGACACGCTGGTCGGCGCCTGGGTGTCCGGGGCCGGCGTCACCTGGGATACCGGCGCGTCCGACGAGGACAACGTCATCAACCACGCCGCGCCCGCCCTCACCGGCACGCTCTCCGGCGCGCTGGGCGGGTCCGAAACCATCGAAGTGCTCGTCAACGGCAAGGCGGTCGACCCTGCCCGCATCACCGTCAGCCAGGCGGATGGACTCTGGACCTGGTCCTACGTGCCGGGCGAAGGCGACGACGCGCCGGTCCTCGATGAAGGCAACAACGCCGTCGTGGTGCGCGTCGTGGACGCCGGCCACCACAGCAGCGCCGGGCATGTCGCCACCATC
Source organism: Massilia phyllostachyos (assembly GCF_021044825.1). Lineage (GTDB taxonomy): Bacteria > Pseudomonadota > Gammaproteobacteria > Burkholderiales > Burkholderiaceae_D > Telluria > Telluria phyllostachyos. The sequence continues at coordinate 294,030 of NZ_JAJNOC010000006.1, forward strand.
GTGGTCGACACGGTCCGCCCAGAATTCGAGACCAGCCCTGAAGGCGACGCGGCGCTGCCCCTGAGCCAGGACATCGTGATCACCTTCAAGGAGAAGATGTACTGGATCGACTGGGAAAGCAGCACCATGCCGATCAAGGTCACCAACCTCGACGACGAGACCATCGACCACGTCAGCGTCAGCGCCGCGGCCTTCATGGACGGCGGCGGCACCCTGCTCACGCTCGACCCGGGCGCACTCGGCCTGGAGCCGGGCAAGCGCTACGAGATCACCTTGCCCGACAACCTGACCGACCTGGCCGGCAACCGCCTCGCCGACACCACCATCGCCTTCCGGACGGGCGCCGACAACGGCGCGCCAAGCGCCACCCACGCCCTGGTCGACGGCAACCTGTTTTACAAGGCGGGCGACACGATCGCCTTCCGCATCCAGTTCAGCGAAGCGATCCGCATCACATCGGACGCGGTCCTGTCGGTCGGCCTGAGCAACGACCAGCGCGCCATCGTCAGCTACGTCTCCGACAAGGAAATCGGATTCGAATACGTGGTCGCGGCCGGCGCCGGCGTCGACACCGACGACCTCACCATCACCGATACCTCGCTACTGACCGCCAACATCGAGGACTTCGACGCCAACGCGCTCGACGCCGCGCACATCATCTTCGACGGCATCGAGCAGTACCAGTACACGGGCTACGGCTACGGCTACCTGCCGGTCGACATCGTGGTCGACACGGTGGCCCCGAACGCACCGGCCGCGCCTGCCCTCGCCACGTCCAGCGACTCGGGCATCCTGGGCGACCATCTCACCAACGAGCGCATGCCGACCCTGACCGGGACCGCCGAAGCGCGCACCTGGGTCGGCATCTACGAAGGCAGCACCTACCTGGGCGGCGCCCGGGCCGACGCCGCAGGCCACTGGTCGGCGGCGGTCGATGCCGCACTGGCGCACGGCCTGCACAACCTCACCATCAAGCAGACCGACCGCGCCGGCAACGACAGCGCCGGCACCGCCTATGCCTTGACCATCGACCTTGAAGCGGCCAGCCTGGCGGCGCCGGTGCTGGCCAACGACACCGGCAGCTCCGCGGCCGACCGCATCACCCGCGATGCGACGCTCAAGGGCAGCGGCGCGGAAGCGAACGCCCTGATCCAGATCATGCGCGATGGCGTGGTGGTCGGCGGCGGCAGCGCCGACGCCAGCGGCAACTGGAGCGTGGCCCTCGGCGGCAACCCGGCGGACGGCAGCCACACCTACACGGTGCGCCAGGTCGACGTGGCCGGCAACGTCAGCGCCGATTCGCCGCCGCTCACCTTCACGCTCGACCGCAGCGCGCCCGGCGCGCCGGTCGGCACGCCCGACCTGGCCGCCGCCAGCGACAGCGGGGTCTCGAACACCGACAACATCACCAGCGTGCGCACGCCGACCTTCAACGGCGGCGGCGCGCTCGCCGACAGCGGCGTGGCGCTGTTCGCGGACGGCGTCGAGATCGTCCGCACCACCGCCGACGCCGCGGGCAACTGGAGCGCCACGGTCCCCGGCGCCAAGGCCCTGGCCGACGGCGTGCATGCGATCACGGTGCGCCAGTTCGACCTCGCCGGCAACATGAGCGGCGATTCGGGCGCGCTGTCGATCACGGTCGACAACGTCGGCCCGAGCGCGGGCACGGCCTCGATCAGCCTGGCCGGCGGCGCCAGGTTCGTCCTGCCCTTCAGCGAAGCCATCGTGTTCCAGCCGGGCGGCAGCTTCAACCTGTTCCAGGGCGGCGCCCAGCGCGATTCGTTCTGGGGCAACAGCAGCAGCGGCTGGAGCATCGCTGCGGACAGCCACGGCGACCTGTCGGTCCTGAACTTCAACATTTCGCTGAGCGGCCTGCTGCGCATGCAGTGGAATAACGGCAGCGTCACCGATCTGGCCGGCAACGCCGCCATCGTCGGTCTCGGGATCTGGGATTTCGAGCTGTAAGCCCGTTCAGGGCCAATCCAGCCGGAAGCTGCTCTCGAAGCGGCGCGCTTCCCCGCTCAGGGGGTCGTCGAAGGCGATCGAGCGCGCCAGCAGCTGCAGCGGCGCGCTGAAGTCGTCGCCCTTGCAGGGCAGCGCCACCGGATAGAAGGCGTCGTTCAGGATCGGCGCGCCGAGCGTCGAGAGGTGCAGGCGCAGCTGGTGCTTGCGGCCGGTGTGCGGATGCAGGCGGTAGTGGCAGACGTCGCCGCGGCGCGCGATCAGTTCGATCATCGTTTCCGAATTCGGCTCGCCCTCCACCTCCTCGCTGACGAAGAACTGCTCGGCGTCCTGCATGCGGCTGCGGTAGGTGAAGGGGAAGCCGCGTCCCTCGATCGGCCCCGCCAGCGCCTCGTAGACCTTGGTCACCACGCGCTTCTGGAACATCGACTGGTAGGCCCCGCGCGAGGCCGGGTTGTGCGAGAAGATCACCACGCCGGCGGTCTCGCGGTCGAGGCGGTGGATCGGGGTCAGGTGCGGCAGGTCGTATTGCTTCCTGAGTCGCACGAGCAGGGTCTCGTGCAGGAAGCGGCCGGTCGGGATGGTCGGCAGGAAGTGCGGCTTGTCGGCCACCAGCAGGTGCTCGTCCAGGTGCAGCACGCTTTCCTTGAAAGGAACCGGGGTCTCGGGCGCTTCCAGTTCACGGTAGTACCAGATGCGCATGCCCTGGCGCACGTGGCTGAACGCGTGCAGCGGCTCGCCCTTCGCGTCGACGATCTCGCCGCGCGCCAGGCGCTGGGCCCAGGCGGCTTCCGACACGTCCGGGAAGCGCGCCACCAGGAAGCGCAGCATGCCGCCGGCGACGGTCTCGGTCAGCCACAGGTAGCTGGGGGCGACGCCGTCGCGGGTCGGCAGCGGCACGTAGGCGTTGGCTTCGGCCTGGTGGCCTTTCCTGCTACTTCCCATTCAACGCAGGGCGACGTTGGTCTGGTAGGCCGGCAGCCGAGCGACGGTGGTGCCCTTGGCGCGCGCATACACCGGCAGCAGCAGGTTCATGTGCGCATTCATGTCGGCGATGCGGGATTCGCCACCCGGGTGGGTCGAGAGCAGCTCGATCGGCGCGCGCTTGTTCAGGGCGGCCATCTTGCGCCACAGGACGACGCCGGCGCGCGGGTCGTAGCCGGCGCGGGCGGCGATGTCGAGGCCGACCAGGTCGGCTTCGCGTTCGTCGTCGCGCGAGAACTTCAAGCCATAGAGCTGGGCGCCGTAACTGGCGAGCATGTCGGAGAAACTCGGGTCGACCCCGAAGATCGCGGACGCCGCAAAGCCGCCCAGGCGGGCCAGTCCGTTGGTCACCGTTTGCTTGGCCATTTTTTCGCGGCTGTGCTCACGCAGTGCGTGGGAAATCTCGTGGCCCATCACGGCCGCGACTTCGTCGTCTGTCAGCTTCAGCGAGGTCAGGATGCCGGTAAAGAAACCGATGCGTCCGCCCGGCATGCAGAATGCGTTCACGTCCTTCGAATCGATGACGTTGACTTGCCACTGCCACTGGCTCGCATCCTTGTTCCAGCGCGATGCATGCGGAATGATGCGCTTGGCGATGGCGCGCAGGCGCTGCACTTCCGGGTGCGAGGGCGGCAGCAGCACGCCCCTCTGCTGCGCCTGGCTCATCATCTGCGTGTACTGCTGCGCCGCCGCTTCGTTGATCGTTTCCGCTGGAACATACTTGGTCAGGCGCGACAGCGGCCGCACCGCGATGCCATCCTGCACCGTGGCATTGCGGCTGTCCTGCGCCGCCGCCATGCCGGCATGCCCGGCGCCGAGCACGGCAAACATCGACACACAGGCGGCCAGATGCTTCAGTTTTCTCATTTTCTCACCCTCGAACGGTTCTCGACAGCGTGACTATCGCGGATGGCGAGCAGCTCGACAAGCCGCCACCGCACATAAGCACTCACTCGACCACGCCCGCCTTCTTGCGTAAACGAAACACCGCCAAGCTGCCGCGCAGGTTCGGCAGGAAGGTCACCACCTTGCCCTCCGCCAGCGCCACATACTCCAGCACCTCCAGCCCGCACTTCTCCGCCAGGTCCTTGAAGTCGTGGATGGTCGCGTAGCGCACGTTGGGCGTATCGAACCACTGGTAAGGCAGCGAGCGCGAGACCGGCATGCGGCCGCGGATCAGGGCCACGCGGTGCGGCCAGTAGGCGAAGTTGGGGAAGGACACGATCGCTTCCTGCCCCACGCGCACGATGTCGCGCAGGCGCGCCTCGACGTGCTGCATCATCTGCAGCGAGGACAGGCACAGCACCATGTCGAAGGCGTTGTCGCGGAACAGGTCGAGTCCCTGTTCCATATCGTGCTGGATCACGCTGATGCCGCGCCGGGTGCTTTCCAGCACCTTGTCGTCGGCGATCTCGACGCCGTAGCCGCTGCAGTTTTTTCCCAGTTCCAGGTAGCGCAGCATGGCGCCGTCGCCGCAGCCGACGTCCAGCACGTGCGAGCCTTCGCGCACCCAGTGGGCGATGAAGGCCAGGTCAGGCCGCAGGGAGTTCAGGTCGTCGAAATTCATGCGGCCTCCCCTGCCAGCTCGGTTGCCAACTCCTGTGCAATCCGGTCGTAATACGCGCGCACCACGCCCAGGTAGCGCGGATCTTCCAGCAGGAAGGCGTCGTGCCCGTGCGGCGCGTCGATCTCGGCGTAGCTGACCTTGCGGCGGTTCGAGATCAGGGCTTCCACGATCTCGCGGCTGCGCTCCGGCGAGAAGCGCCAGTCGGTGGTGAAGGAGGCGATCAGGAACTGCGCGCGGGTCCCTTCAAGGGCCTTGGTCAGGTCGCCGCCATGCGCGCGCGCCGGGTCGAAATAGTCGAGCGCCTTGGTGATCAACAAGTAGGTATTCGCGTCGAAGTATTCCGAGAACTTGTCGCCCTGGTAGCGCAGGTAGGATTCGATCTCGAAGTCGACGCCGAAGTCGAAGGCGTAGTCGTTGGTCTCGGCTTCGTTGCGCAGCTTGCGTCCGAATTTCTCGGCCATGTCGTCGTTCGACAAATACGTGATGTGGCCGACCATGCGCGCCACCTTCAGGCCGTTCTTCGGCACCACGCCGTGTTCGTAGAAGTCGCCGCCGTGGTAGTCCGGATCGGTCAGGATGGCCTGGCGTGCGACGTCGTTGAAGGCGATGTTCTGGGCCGAGAGCTTCGGCGTCGAGGCGATCACGATGCAGTGGCGCAGGCGTTCCGGGAACATGATGCTCCAGGAGAGCGCCTGCATGCCGCCCAGCGAGCCGCCCATCACGGCGGCGAAACAGTCGATGCCGAGACGGTCGGCCAGCCGCGCCTGGGCAGCCACCCAGTCTTCCACGGTCAGCAGCGGAAACGCCGCGCCATACGGCTTGCCGGTGGCCGGATTGGTGTGCATCGGCCCGGTCGAGCCGAAGCAGGAGCCGAGGTTGTTCACGCCGATGACGAAGAAGCGGTTGGTGTCGACCGGCTTGCCCGGGCCGACCATATTGTCCCACCAGCCCGCGCTCTTCGGCTTGTCGGCATAGGTGCCGGCCACGTGGTGCGAGGCGTTCAGGGCGTGGCAGATCAGGACCGCGTTCGATTTGTCCGCGTTCAGGGTGCCGTAGGTTTCATACATCAGTGTGTAGTCGCCGATGCTGGCGCCGCTTTGCAGGCGCAGCGGCTCGGCGAAGTGCATCGCCTGCGGTGTGACTGTTCCGATCGATCCCATGGATGGTGTTCGTGTAGTACGTGTAATGGCGGCAGCGCGCGGCTGCCGGGTAAATCAGAGGGACTGCAGCTGTTCCACCGCGGTGGCGATCTCGTTCGGCTCGAACGAGCGCAGGATGCGGCGCGTGCGGCTGGTGATGGCGGCCAGGTCGCTGTTCAGGATTTCCTGCTTCACCGCCAGCAGCTGCGCCGGATGCATCGAGAATTCGCGCAGGCCCATGCCGAGCAGCAGGCGGGTCAGCTTGACGTCGCCCGCCATCTCGCCGCACACGGCGACGTCCAGGCCGGCCTTCTGGCCGACCGCGATGGTCTGGGCGATCAGCATCAGGACCGCCGGATGCAGCGGATTGTACAGGTGCGCCACTTCGTAGTCGACCCGGTCGATCGCCAGCGTGTACTGGATCAGGTCATTGGTGCCGATCGACAGGAAGTCCATGCGCTTGACGAACATGGGCAGCGCCAGCGCGGCGGCCGGGATCTCGATCATGGCGCCGACTTCCACCGCCTCGTCGTACTTGACGCCCTCGTCGCGCAATTGAAGCTTGGCCTGCTCGATCATGGACAGGGTCTGGTCGATCTCGAAGGCGTGCGCCAGCATCGGGATCAGGATCCGCACCTTGCCGAAGCTTGATGCGCGCAGGATCGCGCGCAGCTGGGTCAGGAACAGCTGCGGCTCGGCCAGGCAGTAGCGGATCGCGCGCAGGCCCAGCGCGGGGTTGAGCGCGGTGTGCTCGGTGGTGTCGAGCGGCTTGTCGGCGCCGACGTCCAGCGTGCGGATCGTCACCGGGCGGCCCTTCATCGCCACCACCGCCTTGCGGTACTGCTCGAACTGCTCGTCCTCGCCCGGCACCTTCAGCACGGTGGCGCCGCGGCCCATGAACAGGAATTCGGAACGGAACAGGCCCACGCCGTTGGCGCCGGCGTCGAGCGCGGCCGGGCAGTCGTCGGGCAGCTCGATATTGGCCAGCAGCGTGATCGCGGTGCCGTCTTTTGTTACCGCCGGGGTCTTCTTGAGCTTCAGCAGGCGCTTGCGCGCCTTGGTCATCGCGGCCTGGCGCGCGCGGTACTGTTCCAGCACCAGCTGGCTCGGATTGCAGATCACCACGCCGGCGTCGCCGTCGATGATGACCCAGTCGTCCTGCTCGATCAGGCGCGACGCCTGGCTCATGCCGACCGCCGCCGGGATGTCGAGCGAACGCGCGACGATGGCCGTGTGCGAGTTCTGGCCGCCGACGTCGGTGACGAAGCCGGCGAAGGAGCGGTCGCGGAAGGCCAGCATGTCGGCCGGCGAGATGTCGTGGGCCACCACGATCATCGAAGGCAGCGCCTGCTCGCCGTCGGCCGCCACCGGGGCGATGGCGAGCGCGGTGCCCATCAGGACCTTCAATACGCGCTCGGCGACCTGCTGGATGTCGTGCTTGCGCTCGCGCAGGTACTCGTCCTCGATCTCGTCGAACTGGGCCGAGAGCTCGTCGATCTGGGTCACCAGCGCCCATTCGGCGTTGTAGTGGCGCGAGCGGATGATGTCGAGCGGCGCTTCCGAGATCATCGGGTCCGACAGGATCAGGGCGTGCACGTCGATGAAGGCGCCCAGTTCGGTCGGGGCGTCCTTGGGCAGCTCGGTCCACAGGGCCTGGAGGCCGCGGTGCACTTCGGCGATCGCGTGCTGCAGGCGCTTCACTTCCGCCTCGACCTGCTCTTCCGGGACCAGGTAGTGCTTGACGTCGAGGGCGGCCGGCGTGAGCAGGTGGGCGCGGCCGATCGAGATGCCGCGCGAAACCGGAATGCCGTGGAGCGTGAACGATGCCATGGAGGGTCCCGTGTGGCGAGGGGTGGCCGCTTCGCGCGGCATTACTCGCCTTCGCCGAACTTGTCGTTGACCAGGCCCGCCAGCGCGGCGATGCATGCTTCTTCGTCCTCGCCGTCGGCTTCGAGCAGCACCTTGGCGCCCTTGCCGGCGGCAAGCATCATGACGCCCATGATCGACTTGGCATTGATGCGGCGGCCGTTGCGGGTGAGCCAGACGTCGCTCTTGAACCTGGCGGCCAGTTGGGTGAATTTGGCGGAGGCGCGGGCGTGGAGGCCCAGTTTGTTGATGATTTCGAGTTCTTGTTGAATCATATTGTCGTTGTATTAACCCGTGGCCAAATAAATAATATAAATCGTTTCAACTCGATCCGACACGGATCCGGTTATCGACCCGCACGGCGCCGTTCTGGGCGCCGGCGAGGGCCATCTCGACCACCACGTCGAGGGTGTCGCGGCGATAGGTGATCGCGCGCAGCAGCATCGGCAGGCTGATGCCGGCGATGATTTCCACATGGCCGGCGTCGTGCAGCGAATTGCAGCAGTTCGAGGGCGTGCCGCCCTTGATGTCGGTGATCACCAGCACGCCGTCGCCTTCGTCCAGGCGCGCGATCGCTTCCTTGGCCAGGCAGTTCACCTGCGCCAGGTCCTGGTCGGCGGTCACGTCGATCGCCTCGAAACGCTCGGTCGGGCCACGGAATACGTGGGCGACCGCGGAAATGAATGCCTGGCCCAGCGGTGCGTGGGTCATCAGCAGGATGCCTACCATGTCGTTACTTCTCTTTTGCTTTCAATTCGACCGCGTCGATGAACATCGCGGCCACGTCGAATCCGGTCTGGTCGGCGATCTCCTGGAAGCAAGTCGGGCTAGTAACATTTACTTCCGTCAAGAAATCGCCAATCACATCCAATCCTACCAGCAACAGGCCACGGGCCGCCAGTTCCGGGCCGATCGCCTCGGCAATCGCCCGCTCGCGTTCGGTGATCGGCATGGCGACACCCTTGCCGCCGGCCGCCAGGTTGCCGCGCACTTCATTGCCCTGCGGGATGCGGGCCAGGGTGAATGGCACTGGTACACCATTGATCACCAGCACACGCTTGTCGCCCTCCTTGATCGCTGGGATATATTTCTGGGCCATGATGGTCTGGGTGCCGTTCACGCTCAGCGACTCGATCACCGAGCCCAGGTTCATGCCGTCGTCCTTGACCCGGAAGATGCCGGCGCCGCCCATGCCGTCGAGCGGCTTGAAGATCACGTCGCCGTGCTTCTCGTGGAAGGCGCGCAGGCGCGCCGGATTCGAGGACACCAGCGTCGGCGAGGTGTACTGGCTGAACTGGCCAATGGTCAGTTTCTCGTTATGGTCGCGGATCGCGCCGGCGCGGTTGAACACGCGCGCCCCCTGGCGCTCGGCCAGTTCCAGCAGATAGGTGCCGTAGACATATTCCATGTCAAACGGCGGGTCCTTGCGCTCGATGATGGCGTCGAACACGTTCAGCTCCACGATTTCCGGCGCCTCGGCGCGGTACCAAGGGTCGTTCTCGCCGGTCAGGTGGATGCGGGTGACTTCGGCGGTGACGACGCCCTCTTCCAGCACCATGTCGCGCTGCTCGAAGGCATACACGGCATGGCCGCGCTTCGCCGCTTCGCGCATCATCGCGAAGGTCGAATCCTTGTAGATCTTGAAGGTGGAGATCGGGTCGGCGAGGAAGGCGATTTTCATGGGCGGTCCAAAGCAGGGAATGCCTTGATTTTAGCCGGAAACGTGAAATCTCGCGGACCGCGGCCCCGTTTGCAGGGGGGTGGGCGCTCGCTCGCATTCGATGCTACTGTCCGGTCATACCATCCAGGGAGGCACACATGACGCCGGAAGCGCGCCGGGAAGCGAACGAAAAGCTGTTGCAGGAGCATGGGATTCCGATCAACCCGCACCTGCCGATGATCGAGGACGGCGACGCCGTCACCTTGCGCAGCGAAGAGGAACTGTGGGGCCGGCTGGTGGCGCTGTGGGGCGTGGTCGGCACCGCGATGATGCGCGAGAACGCCTGGTTCAAGGAGTATTTCACCCCGCCCGAGCGGCGCGCCCTGCTCTCGAACGACGAAGCGGCCTTCCTGTTCAACGACGAACCGGACGAGCAGGACCGGATCCAGTTTTCCTGGCGCCTGGAAGCGCTGATGTTCCTGGCCTGGTGCGCCGGGCTGGTGGACGACCCCGGCCTGCCCTCGGAACCTTCGAGCGCGGAAGACATCCTGCCGCTGTATCCGCACGACCTGGGCGACGCCGTGATGCTGCGCGAGGCGATCCGGGTGCGGCCGAAGGAGGAAATCCTCGACTGGGCCGACCGGCTCTACCGCCTGCACTGGGCGGTGCGCGAAGCCCACCTGAAGCGCGAGGCGCCGCCGCCCGGCCTGAACCCGGGCATGGTGCTCGAATGGCACCACGCCGTGAACTGGATGACCCGCTACGGCGACGAGGACGACTGGGACGCCGTCGGCACCGATACCTGAGGCTTAATACACCTCCGGGTTCGGGTCGGTACGCTCCATCTCGAGCGAGGCCGCGAGCAGGCCCAGGCGCGCCACCACGCCGTAGACGTAGAAGCGGTTCGGCGCCGCCGTGCCCGGCTTGGCCTTCAGGTCCGGAACCGCGTGCTGCTGTGCAAAAGCCAGCGGCACGTACTGGGAACCCGGCGCGTTCAGGTTCTGGTCGATGCCGCGCTCGGCATGCACGCGGTAGAAGCCGCCCACCACGTAGCGGTCGATCATGTACACCACCGGCTCGGCCACCGCGTCGTTGATGTTTTCAAAAGTAGGCACGCCTTCCTGCACGATCATGTCGGTGACGGCGACGCCATCCTTGATGACCGTCATTTTGGCGCGCTGGGCGCGGCTCAGGTCCTTCACCTCGCTGGCGTCCTTGACGCTCAATACGCCCATGCCGTAGGTGCCGGCGTCCGGTTTCACGATCACGAAGGGCTTCTGCTCCTTCATGCCGTATTCCTTGTATTTCTTCTTGATCTTCGAGAGCAGCGCCGAGACCGCGTCCGCCAGCTGCTCGGTGCCCACGTCTTCCTGCAGGTCGACCTCGCCCACCTTGCTGTGCAGCGGATTGACCAGCCATGGGTCGATTTCGATCAGCTTGCCGAACTTCTTCGCCACCTCGTCGAAGGCCTTCAGGTGGTTGCTCTTGCGGCGCAGCGCCCAGCCGGCGTGGACCGGCGGCAGCAGCGACTGCTCGTGGATGTTTTCCAGGATCGAGGGGATGCCTGCGCTCAAGTCATTGTTCAGCAGGATGGTGCAGGGGTCGAAGTCGGCCAGGCCGACGCGGCGGCCGTTCGGCGAGCGCACCAGCGGCTCGACCACCAGCATGTTACCGTCAGGCAGCGCCAGCGGCGTCGGCTGGGTGACGTCCGGCGACAGCGAACCCAGGCGCACGTGCAGGCCGGTCTGGCGGAAGATCTGCATCAGGCGCGCCACGTTCTGCAGGTACATCGGGTTGCGCGTGTGGGTTTCCGGAATCATCAGGAGGTTGCGCGCATCCGGGCAATACTTGTCGATCGCCGCCATCGCCGCCTGCACCGCCAGCGGCAGCATCTCGGTCGACAGGTTGTTGAAACCGCCCGGGAACAGGTTGGTATCCACCGGCGCCAGCTTGTATCCGGCATTCCTCAAGTCCACCGAGCAATAAAACGGCGGCGTATGCTCCTGCCACTCGAGCCGGAACCAGCGCTCGATCGCGGGCGTGGCTTCGAGGATTTTCTTTTCGAGGTCGAGAAGAGGACCGGTCAGGGCGGTGGCGAGGTGCGGAACCATGGGGTGGACGTCCTAGTGATGGCTTGTTTGAATTATATCGTCGCGCATAGGTGGGGACGATGTTGCCATTTTAAAGACGAATGATCGAGACTGGCGCAAAAGGCTGGTCGAAACGCCCGCCGATATTCATTGCTATTCTTTTGCTACCCTAAAAACCGTCATCCCGGCGAAGGCCGGGATCCAATTTTGCATGCGTATCGATAACGCTGGCAGAACTTGGATCCCGGCCTGCGCCGGGATGACGTGCTACTTGAGGCTCAGAGAATCAAGCCGGTTGTTATTCAAATCACGAGTGGTAAGCCGACTCGCCATGGCTGGTAATGTCCAGCCCCTCGCGCTCCTGCTCCACCGGCACGCGCAGCCCGATCACCACGTCCACCAGCTTGAACGCCACGAACGCCACGACAGCCGACCACACGATGGTGATGCCCACCGCCTGCGCCTGCACCCACACCTGGCCGGCGATCGAGTAATCCGGCGAACCTTTATTCGCGATGTAGTCCCAGATGCCCTGCCCGCCCAGTTGCGGCGAAGCGAACACGCCGGTCAGCAGCGCGCCCAGGATGCCGCCCACGCCATGGACGCCGAACACGTCGAGCGAGTCGTCGGCGCCCAGCAGGCGCTTCAGGCCGGTCACGCCCCACAGGCAGACCACGCCGGCCAGCAGGCCGATGACCAGGCCGCCCATCGGGCCGACGAAGCCGGCCGCCGGGGTGATCGCCACCAGGCCCGAGACCGCGCCCGACACCGCGCCCAGCAGCGACGGCTTGCGCTTGAAGATCCACTCGCCGAACATCCACGACACGGCCGAGGCGGCGGTCGCCAGCAGGGTGTTGATGAAGGCCAGGGCCGCCACGTCGCCCGCTTCCAGCGCCGAGCCGGCGTTGAAGCCGAACCAGCCGACCCACAGCAGCGAAGCGCCGATCATGGTCATCGTCAGGGAGTGCGGGGCCATCGATTCACGGCCCAGGCCGGTACGCTTGCCGATCACGTAGGCGCCGACCAGGCCGGCCACCGCCGCATTGATGTGCACCACGGTGCCGCCCGCGAAGTCGAGCGCGCCCTTCTGCCACAGGAAGCCGGCGTCGGCGGTGACCTTGGCCAGCGAGGCGGCATCCAGGATCGCGTCCGGGCCGGCCCAGAACCAGACCATGTGGGCCACCGGCAGGTAGCCGAAGGTGAACCAGATCACCATGAAGGCCAGCACCGCCGAGAAGCGCACGCGCTCGGCGAACGCGCCGACGATCAGGCCGCAGGTGATGGCCGCGAAGGTGCCCTGGAAGGCCACAAAAATGAACTCGGGGATCATCGTCTCCTTGCTGAAGGTCGCGGCCTGGCTGAAGGTGCCGGCGGCGGCGTCGTAGATGCCGTTCAGGAAGGCGCGGTCGAAGCCGCCGATGAAGGCGGTGCCCCCTTGGGTGAAGGCCAGCGAATAGCCGTACAGGCACCACAGCACGATGATCAGGGAGAACACCATGAACACCTGCATCAGCACCGACAGCATGTTCTTGGCGCGCACCAGGCCGCCGTAGAACAGGGCCAGGCCCGGGATGGCCATCATGATGACGAGCAGGGTCGCCACGAACATCCAGGCGGTGTCGCCCTTGTTGATGCTCGGAGCGGCCAGGGCCGGCAGCGCCAGGCTGGCGCAAGCGACGCCGGCCAGGATTTTGGTAAGGGTGGATTTCATCGGGTTCCTCTTACAGTGCGTCGTTGCCGGTCTCGCCGGTACGGATACGGATGACCTGGTTCAGGTCGGCCACGAAGATCTTGCCGTCGCCGATCTTGCCGGTGCGGGCGGCGCCGGAGATGGCGTCGATGACCTGTTCGGCCACGGCGTCGTCGACGGCAGCCTCGATCTTGATCTTCGGCAGGAAGTCGACCACGTATTCCGCGCCGCGGTACAGCTCGGTGTGGCCCTTCTGGCGGCCGAAGCCCTTCACTTCGGTGACCGTCATGCCCTGCACGTTGATCTCCGACAGCGCTTCGCGGACTTCGTCCAGCTTGAAGGGCTTGATGATGGCGGTAATCATTTTCATGGTGATACCTCTTTAAACGATCAGAAAGTTTTGGACAGGCTCAGCACCACCGTCGACCGGCCCAGGTCCTTGCCTTCCGGGCTCAGGTAGGCCTTGGTGGAAGCCCGGACCCAGGCGAAGGACACGCTGGCGACGCCGAAGTCCTTGGTGATGCCGGCCTTGTAGTCGGTGTACGAATAGATGCCGTTGTTGTTCACTTCCTGGCGGCCCGCATGCAGGTTCAGCAGCATCTTGTCGCCGATGTCGATGTCGGCGCCCAGGTCCAGGTAGCCGCTGCGCTTGCTGTTCGCGGTGCCGAACAGGTTGGTGGTCGAGTGCGAGTACTTCACGTAGGCCGGGCCGAAGCCGAGGCGGGCGTAGAGTTCGAAGGTGTTGGCGCTCGGGTTCAGGTCGTTCGACGGGTAGTAGTAATACAGGCCGCCGACGTCGTAGGTGAGATTCTCGGTGAGGTTGCCGCGCTTGCCGCCGTACACATCCCATTCGATATTGCCGTCGCCGCCGAGGTCCTTGGTCCAGCGGATGGTGGACAGCCAGGTGCCCACGTACACCCCGGTCGGGTTGTGGGTGTAGTCGACGCCGCCTTGTACGGCGCCGTTCAGGCGGGTCTGCGACAGGCCGCGGTAACGGTAATCGCTGGTGATCGAGGCGTTGTAGCTGACCGAGTGGTCAGGCGTTGCTTCTTGCGCAAAGGCGGGAACGCTGGACAGGGCCAGGATGGCCCAACACACTGCTGCTGCACTGGTCTTGTACTTCATGGACATCCCCTTATGGTCAACTTGGCTCCCGGAGGAGCGGTTGCGGTTTACAATCTCGTTTGCTGCACGCCTGATAACTCTTTAGCAGGATGCGTGCCAGCATGAAAACCGTTGCAAGGGGTGGCTCGGGTGCTTGTTTTCTCGACCATTCGCCCCATTTGCGATGTGGATCAACCGAAAAACCCGCGCGCGAGGCCTGCGCCATCGCGTCACGCACCAAAGCGGATGGCGCCGCACCACCGTGGTGCAGCGCTCCGTCACATCAGGAAATGGATATGAACAATCTCTTCAACGACATCCAGGGCAAGATCAACCAGGCCCTGGAAAGCGGTCCGGCCAAGGACATCGAGCGCAACGTCAAGGCGATGATGACCCAGGGCTTCTCCAAGCTCGACCTGGTCACCCGCGAAGAATTCGACATCCAGGCCCAGGTGCTGGCCAAGACCCGCGCCCGCCTGGAAGCGCTGGAGCTGCGCGTGGTGGAACTGGAAGCGCGCCTGAGCGGCCAGTCCGGTGCGTCCGCGGCCACCGCGGCTACCTCATCGGCCGCCGGTCCGCTGCCGGGCGCCACCGATCCTGCCGCGCCGCACGTCATCCTCGACAAGCCATAAGCCGGCGCCCGCATTCATGCCATGAATGCAATCGACACCGCGCCGGGCGGCTTGCCGCCGCAGGAAGTCTCGCTCGACGTCTTGCGCGAGAAGTACGCCAAGGGCCTTGAAGCCGGCATCCTCGACGTGCGCCGCCGCGTGGCGCGCGCCCTCGCCGCGCTCGAACCCGAGGACCGGCGCGACGAGTTCGAGGCGCGCTTCCTGTGGGCCCAGGAACAGGGCTTCGTGCCGGCCGGGCGCATCGCTTCGGCCGCCGGCCTGGGCCTGCAGGCCACCCTCATCAACTGCTTCGTGCAGCCGGTCGGCGACTCGATCTCGGGCAACGACGGCGCGCTTCCCGGCATCTATACCGCCCTGGCGGAAGCCGCCGAGACCATGCGCCGCGGCGGCGGGGTCGGCTACGATTTCTCTGCCATCCGGCCCAATGGCAGCAAAGTCCATGGGACCCGCTCGCGCGCCTCCGGGCCGGTCTCGTACATGGAAGTGTTCGACGCCTCCTGCCGCACGGTCGAATCGGCCGGCGCGCGGCGCGGCGCCCAGATGGGCGTGCTGCGCATCGACCACCCGGACATCGAACGCTTCATCGCCGCCAAGGACGCGGGTGGGCTCACCAACTTCAACATTTCGGTCGGCGTGACCGACGACTTCATGCGGGCGGTGGAAAGCGACGCCATGTTCGACCTGGTGCACCGCGCCGAGCCGGGGGACGAGGACATGGCGACCGCCCGCCGGCTGGACGACGGCCGCTGGGCCTACCGCCAGGTCCGCGCGCGCGAACTGTGGGACCGGATCATTGCGTCGACCTACGACCACGCCGAGCCGGGGGTGCTGTTCATCGACCGCATGAATGCGGAGAACAACCTCTGGTACGCCGAGCGGCTGCACGCCACCAATCCCTGCGGCGAGCAGCCGCTGCCCGCCTACGGCTGCTGCGACCTCGGTTCGGTGAACCTGACCGCCTTCGTCGACGACCCGTTCGGCGCGCAGCCTTCCTTCGACTTCGAACGCATGTGCGAAGTCGCGGCAGTCGGCGTGCGCATGCTCGACCTGGTGCTGGACGCGACCGAATGGCCGCTGCCGCAACAGGCCGCCGAATCCCAGGCCAAGCGCCGCGTCGGCCTCGGCTTCCTGGGCCTGGGCAGCGCCCTTGTCATGCTGGGGCTGCGCTACGATTCCGACGAGGGCCGCGCCATGGCCGCACGCATCGCCGAGACCCTGCGCGATGCGGCCTATGCCACCTCGGTGGCGCTGGCGCGCGAGAAAGGGCCGTTCCCGCTGTTCGATGCGGACCGCTATCTCGACGGCCAGTTCGTGGGGCGGTTGCCGGACTGGCTGCGCGAAGCGATCCGCATGTACGGCATCCGCAACTCGCACCTGCTGTCGATCGCGCCGACCGGCACCATCTCGCTGGCCTTCGCCGACAACGCGTCCAATGGCATCGAACCGCCCTACTCCTGGACCTACCAGCGCAAGAAGCGCATGGCGGACGGCTCGATGCGCAGCTACGACGTCGAGGACCATGCCTGGCGCCTGTACCGGCAGATGGGCTACGACGTCGATGCGCTGCCGCCCGCTTTCGTGACCGCACTCGAGATGCGCGCCATCGAGCACCTGCGCATGGTGCAGGCGGTGCAGCCTTTCGTCGACACCGCGATCTCGAAGACCGTCAACGTACCCGAGGATTATCCCTTCGCCGACTTCCGCGACCTGTACAGCCAGGCCTGGCATGCGGGCCTGAAGGGCCTGGCGACCTACCGCCCGAACACGGTGCTGGGCAGCGTGCTGTCCACCTCGAGCGCGGCGCAGCAAGCCGCGCTGCTTGACGAAGACCCGCTGCGCAAGCGCTTCGAGCGGCGCCCGCTGGGCGAACTGGAATCGGTGACGTCGAAGATCGAGTACGCGACCCAGGAAGGCCGCAGGACAGCCTACCTGACGGTGAGCTTCATCCGCGCCGACGGCGTCCACGAGGGCAGGCCGGTGACCATCGAGCGGCCCTTCGAATTCTTCATGCCCTCGAACCAGCGCACCGACGGCCAGCAATGGATCACCGCCTCGATGCGCCTGCTGTCGATGGTGGCGCGCGCCGGCGGCGGAACAGCGCGGGCGCTGGCGGACATGCGCGACGTGGTGTGGGAAAAGGGTCCGGTGCGCTGCGGCCACCTGACCCGCGAAGATGGCGTGCAGGTGCCGGTGTACCACGATTCCGAAGTGGCGGCGATC
Organism: Massilia phyllostachyos; assembly: GCF_021044825.1. Lineage (GTDB taxonomy): Bacteria > Pseudomonadota > Gammaproteobacteria > Burkholderiales > Burkholderiaceae_D > Telluria > Telluria phyllostachyos. The sequence goes on from NZ_JAJNOC010000006.1 coordinate 310,944, forward strand.
GCCTTCATGCTGCAGCGGGTCTTGATACGGCGCGGTTTCCTGGACGCGTGGGGGAACCAGGTGGCGGTGCCGGAACTGGCGCGCCGTTTCGCCGAGCGCTGCGACGGGGTGCCGCCGGAGACGGCGCCGCAGCCGGCCACCAGCGCCGGCGCCCTGCCCGCGGTGAGCGGGGCCAAGTGCCCGGAGTGCGGCGCCCGGGCCCTGCGCAAGGTGGATGGGTGCACCCGCTGCGGCGAGTGCCATTACGTCGGAGAGTGCGGCTGAGGGCCGCGTCCCCGCTGCTTCAATACACGATCTGGCCAGCCGCCTGCTTCCGCTGGCGCATTTCACCGGCTCGCTCCTGGCGGGCGATCTGCGCGTTGCGGTAGGCAGCAAGGTCGCCGGCACTAGGGCCGTTCTGCTTGGCGACATAGGCGAGCGTATTACCGAACCAGGTGTCATGCTGCGCGATGACCGGCACGGCTTCCAGCTGGATGGCGTCGGCGAGCTTCGTGTGTACTTCGCGCACATGACGGATTGCGGCTTCGCGCTCGTCCGGCGACATGCGAACCAGGCTATCGTGTGGGATATGCTGCGCCGCCTGCGCCGGATCGAGCGAAGCCAGCACGCCGCGGTGGCAGTTCTGCCACTGCTTGATCGAGCGCGCCACGTGACGGATGCGCTGGCTCACTTCCGACACCGCGGGCACGGCGGGCGCCACGCAGCGCAGGGCGCCGGCGGACGGCCCCGCATAGCTCGACGTCCAGTATGCCGCGTCCTGCTCCGCCGCATTGCCTGCGCTTGCCGCTGCTGCCAATACCAGGAAGCCCACCAGTTTCTTCATGACGCCCTCACAATGAATGGATGATGGCCCATACTAACCGCGGTTTGCAAGCGCCGCAATGCGCCATGCATACGGACATACCGCGTTACATGGCCATGCCGAATTCCGGCACGTCGTAGCCGCTGCTGGCGCGCCTCGCGCAGCACGGCCTGGGGCGGCTTGCCCAGGGTGCGCACGAACGCGCGGCGCATCCTTTCCCCGTCGCCGAAGCCGGTCCGTCCGGTGGGGTGAGCTTGGCGCTTGTACTGGCATGGTGCTCGCGCCAGATGCACACGGTGATGACCACCATGCCCAGCAGGGACGGCGCCAGCTGCGACCAGGGCTGGCCGACGCGCACCAGGTTGCCGGTGGCCGAGGACAGCATCCCGAACAGCGAGGCCACCATCTTGTAGGTATGCTCGTAGCGCCAGCAACAGCGCGTCGATCCGGTCCGGCCCCGCCGCTTTGGTGTGGACCGCGTGCCAGCCGCTCAGCAGCTGGTACGTGACCAGCAGGGTCAGGACGGCGAACAGCGGGATGAAGCGGAACAACACGCTGCCGATGATGCCGGTGGCGCAGACCAGCAGCGTGAAGGCGACGAAGATCCGTCCTCGCCTGCGGTGCGTGGGCGTGCCCTTGGTCTTGGCCAGCAACCCCAGGCCGACGACGATTGCAGCGATGCCGGCGCCGACCTGGAGGGCGAGATTCAGGAGGTGCGGCAGCGGGAGGTGCATGGTGGGCCCGGGTTGGAGTAGACGATCTCCAATCTACGGGCCCCACCTGGCGCCGGCACAGGCTTTGTCGCCAGTTGCGGAAATGGTGGAACGAATGGCGGCTAGCGGCAGAAGCTGCCGACGTCACTCTGGGCGATGTCGCGGTCGTTCTGGTCGGTGGGCTTGCCGTTCGAATGGCGCGCCGCGCCGCTGAGGACGTCGCGCGCCAGCCGGCAGCGGTTGGCGTCGGTTTCAACCTCGTTGCCGTAGTACGGCTTCGATGACGACACGCCGCGGAACTGCGGCGGACTCCAGGGTTTGGGCTGGGCCTGGCGCCGCTTGTATTCCGCTTCGCGCTGCTGCCAGCTCGGCTGGCGGGCGGCCGCCACCGGGGCTGGCGGCGGGGTTTTCACCTGTTCCACTTTCGCACCGCCGGGTTCGGGATGGTCGCCATAATGCACCCGCCCCGCCGCATCGACCCATTTATAGACCTGGGCATGGCCATCGGCGGCAGCCACCACGCATAGCAGGGCCAGCGCGATGGGAAAGCACTTCAGTCCCACAACATTCTCCAGCAAAAAAAAACAAGCGTAGCACGGCGATGCTGATGGGAAAGTCTCCAATTCTCGCAATCGTGGCTTGCGCAGCGTTTGCGCAGACCGGCGATAATCCTTCATTCGGCTCACCCACATCCACGCACATGAACGATTTCAACGACGTTCCCCTGGAATTTTTCCAGGACTATCCGGAACCTGGCGTCAATTTTATCGACGTCGGCTGCATCTTCGACAATCCCGAACACTGGCGTCTTGCCATCGACACCTTGCACGCCAAGACAGACGAGCTGCACTTCGACTTCATCCTGGCCATGGACGCGCGCGGCTTCATGCTTGCCGGGGCACTGGCGCTGGAGCACAAGGTCGGCTTCGCCATGGCGCGCAAGGCGGGGAAATTGCCCGGCCATGCGATCGGCATCGACTACAAGCGCGAGTACGGCAGCGCCACCATCGAGATCCAGCCGGAGCGCATCAAGGGCCAGCGCGTGCTGATCGTCGACGATGTGCTGGCGACCGGCGGCACCATCGAAGCGGCGGCAAGCCTGTTGCGCCGGCTGGGCAAGGACGTGGTCGGCGCCGCGGCCCTGTTCGATATCGCTTTCTTCAAGGACAAGCGCGCGCTGACGATGCCGGTCGTGACGCTGCGCGACGTCTGATTCCTCCCCCACCCGGCGCACGCTTGGGTGCGCTCAAGGAGCGGCTTGCCGGGCGATGCCACCATCCTGCCAGTCCCTACTGACAGGAATCCCATGAGCCTCGCCGTATTGCGCAGCCGCGCGCTCGCCGGCATGGCGGCGCCCGCCGTCAATGTCGAAGTCCACCTGGCCAACGGCCTGCCCTCGTTCGCCATCGTCGGCCTGCCCGATGCCGAAGTGCGCGAAGCGAAGGACCGGGTGCGCGCGGCGCTGCAGAATTCCGGCTTCACCATCCCGCCGCGGCGCATCACCGTCAATCTGGCGCCGGCCGACCTGCCGAAGGAATCGGGCCGCTTCGACCTGCCGATCGCGCTCGGCATCCTGGCGGCGGCGCAGATGATCCCGTCCGAACAACTGGCGCGCTACGAGTTCGCCGGCGAGCTGTCGCTGTCGGGCGAGCTGCGTCCGATCCGCGGCGCACTGGCGATGACGTTCGCGATGCACCGCCACAGCGACGGCGGCGCACGGCGCGCCTTCATCCTGCCGCTCGCGAATGCGAACGAGGCGGCGCTGGTGAGCGACGCGGCGATCTATCCGGCGCGCACCCTGCTCGAGGTGTGCGCCCACTTCGCCCAGGGGGCCGGCGATATGCGGCTGGCGCGCCACCAGGGTAGCGCGGTGCTGGCGGCGCCCGACTATCCGGACTTCGCCGAGGTCAAGGGGCAGCAGACGGCCAAGCGCGCGCTCGAGGTGGCGGCGGCGGGCACCCATTCGGTATTGCTGATCGGGCCACCCGGCGCGGGCAAGAGCATGCTGGCGGCGCGCTTTCCCGGCCTGCTGCCGCCGATGAGCGAGGACGAGGCGCTGGAGTCGGCCGCGGTGCAGTCGATCGCCGGCACCTTCTCTCCCGAGCGCTGGCGCCGGCGGCCGTTCCGCAGTCCGCACCATACGAGTTCCGGGGTGGCGCTGGTCGGCGGCGGCAACGTGCCGCGGCCCGGGGAAGTTTCGCTGGCGCACCACGGCGTGCTGTTCCTGGACGAGCTGCCGGAATTCGACCGGCGCGTGCTCGAGGTACTGCGCGAGCCGCTCGAATCCGGCCACATCACGATCTCGCGCGCGGCGCACCAGGCCGACTTCCCTGCCCGCTTCCAGCTGATCGCGGCGATGAATCCCTGTCCCTGCGGCTGGCTCGGGCACGCGTCCGGCAAATGCCGCTGTACCCCGGAAGCGGCGCAGCGCTACCAGGGACGCATCTCCGGCCCTTTGCTGGACCGCATCGACATCCAGCTGCCGGTGGCCGCCATGCCGGCCGAGAGCATCGGGGCCCAGCTCGAAGGCGAAGCGAGCGGCCTGATCGCCGAGCGGGTCGCGCGCGCCCATGCGCTGCAGCTGGCGCGCCAGGGCAAGCCCAACCAGCGCCTGGCGCCGCGCGAAATCGACCTGCACTGCCGCCCGGACGCCGCCGGCGACCGGCTGCTGCGCACGGCCATGCAGCAGCTGCACTGGTCGGCGCGCGCCTACCACCGCGTGCTCAAGGTGGCGCGCACCATCGCCGACCTCGCGCAGGCGCGGCAGGTCGCGGGAGAGCACATTGCCGAGGCGATCCAGTACCGGCGCGCGCTGCGGGAGCATTGAGGGGGCCGCATCTGGCCCGAACGCGCACCTGCCGCTAGAATCGGTGGATTCGTTTTCGATACCAGGATGCCCCATGACCGACCCCGCGACCTTTCTCAACTGCTCGGCTCCGCCCGAGGTCGTGATCAGCTACGAATCCCCGGTGCACCTGGACGGGGTGTCGATTTCCAGCAGCACGTCGATCGGCGCGTATTCCTATTTCGGCCAGGGCTGCCGGATCGGCACCCTGGAGCGCATCGGGCGTTTCTGCTCGGTGGCGCCGGACGTGACGATCGGCCTGGGCAACCATCCGACGGACTACCTCAGCACCCACCCGCTGTTCTTCCGCAGCGCCGCCATGTTCGCGCCGTGGAATCCGCCCGGGATGGGCGTGGCGCGCACCCAGGACGTCATCAAGCACTCACCCAGCATCGGCAACGACGTCTGGATCGGCACCCGCGCCGTGATCGCGCGCGGCGTGACGATCGGCGACGGCGCCATCGTCGGCGCCGGCTCCCTGGTGTTGCAGGACGTGCCGCCCTACTCCATCGTGGCGGGCACGCCGGCGAAGGTGCTGCGCTACCGCTTCCCGCAGGAGCAGGTCGCGGCGCTGCTGGCGCTGCAGTGGTGGAACTACCCGCTCGAGATCATGCGTGGCCTGCCGGTCGACGACATGGACGCCTGCCTGCCCCTGCTGCGCGAACGCATCGCGCGCAGCAGTCCGCTGGCCTACGACATCTACACCATCCAGGGCGGATGATCGCGGTCCGGGATGCACGCACGGCGCGCGCCTCCTGCTACCATCGGGGACATGCACATCCGACACTTATTCACCGCTTCCGTCGCCGCCGCCCTGCTGTGCGGATGCTCCCCGACCTATAACTGGCGCGACTACGCCAGCCCCGACGGCGCCTACCGCATCCTGTTCCCGGCCAAGCCGTCGACGCACACGCGCAGCATCGACCTGGGCGGCATCCGGGTCGAGATGACGATGACGGCGGCCGAGGTCGAGGGCAACACCTTCGCCGTCGGCACCGCGGTGGCGCCGGATGCCGCCATGGCGCAGGCGACCCTGCCCGCGATGCGCCAGGCGCTGCTGCGCAATATCGGCGCTACCCCAGAGGCGCCCGCGCCGGAGCCGGGCAAGCCGCTCGCGGTCGACGCGACCGGCAAGGGCAACGGCGGGCCGGTGCGCCTGGTGGGGCGCTTCGTGGCGAAGGGCGCGCGCGTCTACCAGGTCATCGTGGTCGGCAAGCCGAACGCGATGCCCCCTGAACAAACCGAACAATTCCTCTCTTCCTTCGCACCGCAATGACGACCAACGACGCTCCTCCCGCGCTGCGCATCGCCGGCCTGCACAAATCCTACGGCCGTCCCGCCGTCGATGGACTCGACCTGCTGGTCCGGCGCGGCGAGTTGTACGCGCTGCTCGGCCCCAACGGCGCCGGCAAGACGACCACGCTGCGCATGGTGTCCGGGCTGGTGGCGCCGGACATTGGCCGCATCGAGGTGCTGGGCATCGACCTGGCGCAGGCGCCGGTGGAGGCCAAGCACAGGCTGGCCTACCTGCCGGATGACCCCATGTTGTACGGGAAGCTCAAGCCCTTCGAGTACCTGGAATTCGTCGCCGGCCTGTGGGGCGTGGATGCACGGGCGGCCGAGGGACGCGCCCGCGCGCTGCTCGACTGGCTCGACCTGAGCCAGCATGCGCACGAGCTGACCGAAGGATTTTCGCGCGGGATGAAGCAGAAGCTGGCGCTGGCCGGTGCGCTGATCCACGATCCCGAACTGCTCATTCTCGACGAGCCGCTGACCGGACTCGATGCCGCCGCCGCGCGCCAGGTGAAGGACCTGCTGCTGTCGCACGTGGCCAAGGGCGGCACGGTGATCCTGACCACCCACATCCTCGAGGTGGCGGAGCGCCTGGCCGAGCGCATCGGCATCATCCGCCAGGGACGCCTGATCGCCGAGGGCACGCTGGCTGAACTGCGCGAACGCACCAGTGGGGCCAGCCTGGAGGACGTGTTCCTGCAGCTGACCGCGCAGCCATGATGGGCGCGCCCGGCAGCATCGGCTGGCTGCTGCGCCACGAGGTCAAGCTGGCCTGGTACAACCTTGGATCCGGAAAATCGAAGGCCATGCGGCGCCCCGGCGCCGGTGGCCTGGCGACGATCGCGCTGGCATGGCTGGCGCTGCACGGCGTCGCCTTCTTCATCGTCGCGCGCACGCAAGGCATCGATACGAGCGACCCGCGCGTGCTGGTCGCGGTCACGGCGCTGCTGTACGGCTGCATGACCTTCATGCTGTCGACCGCGCTCAGCTCGAGCGTTCTGGTGCTGTTCGAACGGGGCGACCTCGATCTGCTGCTGTCGTCGCCGCTGTCCTCGCGCAGCATCTTCACCGTGCGCCTCGGCGTCGTGGTGGCGGGCACCGCGGCCCTGTACCTGTTGCTGCTGACGCCGTTCGCGCATGCCGGTGCGCTGCTGGGGCATGTGGGCTGGCTGGCGGTGTATCCGGTGCTGCTGGGCTGCGCGACCGTGATTGCCTGCGCGGCGATGCTGCTGACGCTGGGGCTGGTGCGCTTGCTCGGCGCGCGCAAGACGCGCGTGGTGGCCCAGGTCATCGGGGCCCTGGCCGGGGCGCTGCTGTTCATCCTGGCGCAGGCCTTCAATTATTTCTCGGGCTCGCGCGAAGCGGAAGCGGCGCAGGCGTTCGCCCAGGCGTTTTCCTCCAGCGGGGTGCTGGGCGCGGCCAGTCCCCTGTGGCTGCCGGGCCGCGCGCTGCTGGGCGAGCCGCTGCCGGTCGCAGGCCTGGTGCTGCTCGCCGGCGCGGCGTTCGCGCTGACGGCGGGACGCACGCATCGCTTTTTCGTGCACGGCCTGCAGCAGGCGGCATCGTCATCGCGCGCCGCTGCGCGCCCGAGCCGCCCATTGCGCCACCGCTTCGGGGCCAGCCTGTTCGACACCATCGTGCGCAAGGAGTGGCGCCTGATCCGGCGCGATCCGCACTTGATCTCGCAGGTGGCGCTGCAACTGATCTACCTGCTGCCGATCTTCTTCGTGGTGTTCGGCAAACACGATGTCCGTTACCCGGCCGTGTCGGCCGGCATGACGCTGCTGTGCGCCTCCCTGACCGCCGCGCTGGCGTGGATCATCGTGTCGGCGGAAGACGCGCCCGACCTCCTGACCATGGCGCCCGCGTCCACCGCCATGATCCGCTTCGCCAAGCTGGCGGCGGGTGCGATGCCGGCGCTGGCGATCGCCTTCCTGCCCCTGGCCTGGCTGGTCGTGCGCGAGCCGCTGGCGGGGCTGCTCGCCTGCTTCACGGTGAGCGGCGCGACCTGCACCGCCGCCGTCATCGTGCACTGGTGCGGCAAGCCGGCGACGCGCGGCGAGTTGACGACACGGGGAAAAAGCGACACCCTGACCTCGGTGATGGAGGGCGCGAACAGCCTGGCGTGGGGCGGGCTGGCATTCTGCTTGAGTACAATCGCAGGGGGAAGTTACACCGACACTTATCTGGTCGGCGCCGCATTTTCCGCCATGGGGACGGGCGTGGTGCTGGGCATGGCGTGGTTGATGCGGCGGCCCCGCCCCTGAGAACCTGCCGGGACAGGTGCTCAGTGCGTGCGCGGGATGACCCGTTTTTCAAGACGTGTTATCGTTTAGTCACTAACTGAAGAACGGAATAGCTATGCTGATTACTTTCAAATGCAAATCCTATCCTGAGGTCCTGATGTACCAGGAACATGCCAAACGCATCCTGGACCTGCTGCATAAGGATCTGGAACGCGGCGTCATCACCGCCGAGGAAGCCCCCCGTGCCGTCGCCCTGCTCGAGGGCGAGATCGAGGAAAGCCGCAAGCACCAGATCTCGGAGCAGGTGGAACGCGACGTCCACGCTCATCATGGCGAGAAAGAGGACAACGAGCACGAGCCGATCGAGGTCGTCACCTTCTCGACGCGCGCTTATCCGCTGCTGGAAATGCTGCGCTCGGCGCGGGATAACAAGACGGATGTGTTGTGGGGGGTGTGATCGGGGTTTGACTCACATACTTGAAAAAAGCCCGCTCGATTGATGAGCGGGCTTTTTTCATGCTGCGAACGCCAAAGTCAACTTAGGCACCGGCCTGCGCCGGTGCGACGGTTCAGGGGTTGGTGGTGAAGGGATGCCGCACTGGTTCCCTGCGTTACCCGCAAAGCCGTTGCTCCGGCGAAGGCGTGAACGATGCCACTGGCATCGTTCACCCAATTCCGTGGAATAGTGAAAGCGTATGCTTGATGAGATAACGCGCGCACAAAGCAAAAAACCCCGCAGAGATCACTCTGCGGGGTTTTTCATATAACTAGCCTGACGATAACCTACTTTCACACTGGTTGCAGCACTATCATCGGCGCAAAGTCGTTTCACGGTCCTGTTCGGGATGGGAAGGGGTGGGACCGACTTGCTATGGT
>NZ_JAJNOC010000007.1 GCF_021044825.1 Massilia phyllostachyos
GGGAAGTCATCTGGGAACACTCCTTCCAAGGCATCGCACACTCCAACTGTTGGTGGTGTGCCGATCATAAGAAAAGTGTTACCTATGTCCCTGTACAACTGTCACCTATGTCCCTGTGCCATACAGGTCCTCCGCCCACGCGTTCAACTTGCTAACGAGCAGACGGTGCGGCTATTCGAACGCGGGCTGACCGCGTGGGCAGCGCATTTGGCGCGGCAGATCATATCGTAGAGGTGGAGCTGCCCACCCTACGAAAACCCGTGGCAGTAATGACGTAGCATCGGTTCAGCCTGGAGTTGAACGCGCGTTCGGCGGAGCCGAACACCCTGCGACATCGCAGCAAATCGGGTTGGTGAGCCGAGCCCGCCATGGCGGCACGGCACACGGGCGCCCCGCGCGACAAAGCGGGCATTTTGGCTTACCATAAAGTCAATCTCAGCCTTTACTGATTGCCAACCCATGTCCCGACCTTTCGCCCGCCTGTTCCTGTCGGCCGTGCTGCTGTCCGGCCTGCCGTTTACCGCCCACGCCCTCGAAGACGCCGCCCAGCCCGTTCCCGCCACGCCGCCGCTCGTCACCGGCCTGCCCGATTTCTCGAACCTGATCGACAAGGTCGGTCCGGCCGTCGTCAATATCCGCACCACCGAGCGCGTCACGCGCGGGCAGGGGCAGCCGGGCGAGGAGGAGATGCAGGAATTCCTGCGCCGCTTCTTCGGCGGCCAGATGCCGTCGCCGCGCGGACGCCGCGGCGGGCCGGCCCAGGGCGGCGGCGAAGAGCAGGTGGCGCGCGGGGTCGGTTCCGGCTTCGTGATCTCGCAGGACGGCTATGTACTGACCAATGCCCACGTGGTCGAGGGCGCCGACGAGGTCACCGTCACGCTCACCGACCGCCGCGAATTCAAGGCCAAGGTGCTGGGCGCCGACCGCCGCTCCGACGTCGCCCTGCTCAAGCTCGATGCGAAGAACCTGCCCTACCTGCGCACCGGCGACTCGAGCAAGATCCGGGTCGGCGAGTGGGTGGTGGCGATCGGTTCGCCGTTCAACCTCGATAACACCGTCACCGCCGGCATCATCTCGGCCAAGTCGCGCGACACCGGCGAGTACCTGCCGCTGATCCAGTCCGACGTCGCCGTCAACCCGGGCAACTCGGGCGGCCCGCTGATCAATATGCGCGGGGAAGTCATCGGCATCAATTCGCAGATCGCCACCCTCTCGGGCGCCTACAACGGCATCTCCTTCGCGGTGCCGATCGACGAGGTGATCCGCGTCGCCGACCAGCTCAAGGCGACCGGCAAGGTCACCCGCGGCCGCCTCGGCGTGCAGATCGGCGAAGTCACCAAGGACGTCGCCGAGTCGCTCGGCCTGGGCAAGGCGCGCGGCGCCGAAGTCTCGATGGTGGAAGCGGGCGGGCCGGCGGAGAAGGGCGGCATCAAGGTCGGGGACATCATCCTGCAATTCAACAAGCAGCCGATCGAGACCACCCGCGATCTGCCGCGCCTGGTGGGCGCCACCAAGGTCGGCAGCCGCGCCACCGTCACCGTCTGGCGCCGCGGCGCCCAGCTCGAAGTGCCGGTGACCATCGTCGAGCTGCAGGAAGAGCGTAGCCCGACCGCGCGCCCGACGCCGAAGAAGCCGGCCCCGGGCGCCGCGCCGAACGCGCTCGGCCTGGTCGTCACCGACATCAGCGCGGCCCAGCGCGGCGAGCTCGGCGTCGAAGGCGGCGTGCTGGTCGAGAACGCCGAAGCGGCCGCGGCGACCGCCGGCATCCGTCCGGGCGACGTGATCTCGCAGGTCGGCAATACGGCGGTGACGGCCGTTGCCCAGTTTAATGGCCTGATCGCCAAGCTCGATCCGAAAAAGCCGGTGGCCCTGCTGGTGCGCCGCGAAGGCGTGTCGCAGTACGTCGTCATCAAGCCGCGCCAGTAATGTCGGTGGTGCCATTTACCCTGTACTCGCGCAGCTATTGCCACCTGTGCGAGGACATGCGGCTGGCCCTGCTCGCCCTGCAGCGGCCGGGCGAGCGCTTCGAAGTGCGGGTGATCGACGTCGACGCCGACCCGCAACTGGTCGCTCGCTTCGACGAGCTGGTGCCGGTCCTGTTCGGCGACCCGGCCGGCCCGGAGCTGTGCCACTACTTCCTCGACCCGGCCGCCGCGCGCGGCTGGGCCGACGCCTGCAGCGCCGTCACGGCTTGAATCGCGCCCCGGGCGCCCGCATTTACGCCCGCATTTACGCCCGTCGATGCGCCAGTCGGCGGGTTTCTGGCTCTTCCCAAGGTCAAAATCGGGCTTTCCCGCCCGGAATCCGGTAAAATGCCGGGTCGGAAAAGCCCTGTGTATCAAACACGGGCTGTTCCCAGCAAGATCGAGGCGCTTCGGCCGGGGCCGGCATGCCCCCACGGAGCGCTTTTTTGCATGTCCGGATTTACTTCGTCGTCTGTACCGTCGCCGCACCGTCCGCGGCCTTTTAGGTTTTGAGCTTTGTTAATGAACAACATACGTAACTTTTCCATCATCGCCCACATCGACCACGGCAAATCGACCCTGGCCGACCGCATCATCCAGCTGTGCGGCGGGCTGTCGGAACGCGAAATGGATGCGCAGGTGCTCGACTCGATGGACCTGGAGCGCGAGCGCGGCATCACCATCAAGGCCCAGACCGCGGCGCTGCAGTACAAGGCGCGCGACGGCCAGACCTACAACCTGAACCTGATCGACACCCCGGGCCACGTCGACTTCTCCTATGAAGTCTCGCGCTCGCTGTCGGCCTGCGAAGGCGCGCTGCTGGTGGTCGACGCCTCCCAGGGCGTGGAAGCGCAAACCGTGGCCAACTGCTACACCGCGCTCGACCTGGGCGTGGAAGTGGTGCCGATCCTGAACAAGATCGACTTGCCGCACGCCGACCCGGACAACGCCAAGAAGGAAATCGAGGACGTGATCGGCATCGACGCGTCCGACGCCACCGTCTGCTCGGCCAAGACCGGCCTGGGCGTGGAAGACGTGCTGGAAACCCTGATCGCGAAGGTCCCGCCGCCCACGGGCGACAAGGACGCGCCGCTGCAGGCCCTGATCGTCGACTCCTGGTACGACCCGTATGTGGGCGTCGTGATGCTGGTGCGCGTGGTCAACGGTACCCTGCGTCCGAAGGACAAGATCCTCTTGATGGCGACCGGTTCCGTGAACCTGGTGGAAAACATCGGCGTGTTCACCCCGCGCTCGGTCTCGCTGCCGGAACTCTCCGCTGGGCAGGTGGGCTTCATCATCGCCGGCATCAAGGAACTGACCGCCGCGAAAGTGGGCGACACCGTCACGCTGGCCAACAAGCCGGCCCCCGCGCCGCTGCCGGGCTTCAAGGAAGTCCAGCCGCAGGTCTTCGCCGGCCTGTTCCCGGTGGAAGCGAACCAGTACGACGCCCTGCGCGATTCGCTGGAAAAGCTCAAGCTGAACGACGCCGCCCTGATGTACGAGCCGGAAGTCTCGCAGGCGCTGGGCTTCGGCTTCCGCTGCGGCTTCCTGGGCCTGCTGCACATGGAAATCGTGCAGGAACGCCTCGAGCGCGAGTTCGACATGGACCTGATCACCACCGCCCCGACCGTGGTCTACGAGGTCGAGATGCGCGACGGGTCGATCATCCGCGTCGACAACCCATCGAAAATGCCGGAACCGTCGAAGATCAACGAAGTGCGCGAGCCGATCGTCGACGTCAATCTGTACATGCCGCAGGAATATGTCGGCGCGGTGATGACCCTGTGTAACGGCAAGCGCGGCATCCAGATGGACATGGCCTACCACGGCCGCCAGGTCAAGCTGCACTACGAAATCCCGATGGCGGAAATCGTGCTGGACTTCTTCGACCGCCTGAAATCGACCTCGCGCGGCTACGCCTCGATGGACTACGAGTTCAAGGAAAACCGCGCTGCCGACGTCGTGAAGGTCGACATGCTGATCAACAGCGAAAAGGTCGATGCGCTGGCGATCATCGTGCACCGCGCCAACGCACCGTACCGCGGACGCCAGGTGGCGGCCAAGATGCGCGAACTGATCCCGCGCCAGATGTTCGACGTGGCGATCCAGGCCGCGATCGGCGCGACCATCATCTCGCGCGAAAACGTGAAAGCGCTGCGCAAGAACGTGCTGGCCAAGTGCTATGGCGGCGACATTTCGCGTAAGAAGAAGCTGCTGGAGAAGCAGAAGGCCGGCAAGAAGCGCATGAAGCAGGTCGGCTCGGTGGAGATTCCGCAGGAAGCCTTCCTCGCCATCCTCCAGGTGGAAGAAAAATAATGAACTTGCAACCCATTCTGGGCAACTTCGCCCTGATCCTGTTCGTCCTGATGGTGGTCACCGGCGTCATCTGGTGCCTGGATGTGTTCGTTCTGGCCAAGCAGCGCCGCCGCAACGCCGACGCCGCGCTGCGCGAATACGACGCGAGGAATGCCAAGCTGCAGGCCGAGGGCATCAAGCCCGACGTCAGCAAGCGCGCCGAGATCGAGCAGGGCATCGTGCGCCAGCCGGTCTGGATCGAGTACTCGGGCAGTTTCTTCCCGGTGATCGCGCTGGTCTTCGTGCTGCGCTCCTTCCTGTGGGAGCCGTTCAAGATCCCGTCCTCGTCGATGGTGCCGACCTTGCTGGTGGGCGACTTCATCCTGGTGAACAAGTATGCCTACGGCATCCGCCTGCCGATCATTAACAAGAAGATCATCGAGATCAGCGACCCCAAGCGCGGCGACGTGATGGTGTTCAAGTATCCGAAGGACATGAGCCAGGATTACATCAAGCGCGTCATTGGTGTGCCGGGCGACAAGATCACCTACGCCAACAAGCGCCTGACCGTGAACGGCCAGCCGGTCCAGTACACGCCGGTCGGCAAGTACCTGGACGACCAGCACCCCATCTACCACGATGAGTTCACCGAGGACCTGACCGGCGTCGCCCACCGCATCCTGAACAGCGACAACAAGCGCACCCTGGACATCGGCGCCGTCGAGAATTTCCCACACCGTGAAGCCTGCGAGTACACCTACGATTCGTTTACCTGTATCGTACCGGAGGGAAATTATTTCATGATGGGCGATAACCGCGACAACAGTGCCGATAGCCGCTACTGGGGCTTCGTGCCGGACAAGAACATTGTTGGCAAGGCGATCGTCGTCTGGATGAACTTCAGCGATCCGAAACGGGTCGGTGGCATCCAGTAAAACGGAGAACACACCATGCATCGACATCATCCTCTCGCGCGCCAGGCCGGCATCTCGCTGACCGGCCTGATCTTCGTCCTGGCCGTGCTCGGCATCGCCGCCGTGTTCGCGATGAAGCTGGTGCCGACCTTCCTGGAATACCGGGCGATCAAGGGGGCGATGGAGCGCGCCAAGGAAAGCGGCGGCACGAACCGCGAAATGCAGGTAGCCTTCAACAAGAACGCCGACGTCAACGGCGTGACCGCGATCGGCGGCGCCGACCTGGTGATCACGCGCGAGAATGGCACGCCGGAACTCAGCTTTGCGTACGAGAAACGCGTGCCGTTGATGGGCAATGTCAGCCTGGTCATCGACTATGCCGGCACCACCGATCCGAGCGGCGTGGTGGCGGCCAAGGAAGACGCTGCCGGCGGACAGTAAACCCGCGCCCGGTGCCGCCGGGCCATATTTGGCGCCCGGAACCACGGGCGCGAGCACAGAAAACATGAATCTACAGTTATTGCAAACGCGCCTGGCTTACACGTTCCGGGACACGGGCCTGCTCCAGCAAGCCCTGACCCACCGTAGCCATAGCGCGGTGCATAACGAACGCCTGGAATTCCTCGGCGACTCGATCCTGAACTGCGTGGTCGCCTCGATCCTGTACGACCGTTTCAGCCACCTCGACGAGGGCGACCTGTCGCGCCTGCGCGCCAACCTGGTCAAGCAGCAGTCGCTGTTCGAGATCGCCCAGAAACTCGAGCTGTCGCAGTTCCTGCGCCTGGGCGAGGGTGAGCTGAAGTCGGGCGGCTTCCGCCGCCCCTCGATCCTGGCCGACACCCTGGAGGCCCTGCTGGGCGCGATCTTCCTCGACAGCGGTTTCGATGCCGCGCGCGACACCATCCGCGCCTTCATCATCCCGCTGCTGGAGTCGGTCGACCCGGCGACCCTGGGCAAGGATGCCAAGACCCTGCTGCAGGAATTCCTGCAGAGCAAAAAGATTTCGCTGCCGACCTACAACGTGGTGGCGACCCATGGCGCCGCCCACAGCCAGGAATTCGAGGTCGAGTGCCTGGTGCCCAAGCTGAACGTGCAGGTCTTCGGACGCGGCGGCAGCCGCCGCGCCGGCGAACAGGCCGCCGCCCGGCTGGCGCTGGAAGCTGCCCAGGCCGCGCTGGCCAAGGCGCCATCCAGCCGTAAAGCCAAACCACGCGCCGCCCAGATGAAACTGGGCATCGGCACCATCCAGGGCGAAACGCCCGTGGCGCAACAGGAACAACCAGGAAACACACCAGCATGAGCACCACCCCAGAACATTTCCGCTGCGGCTATATCGCCATCGTCGGCCGTCCCAACGTCGGCAAGTCGACCCTGATGAACGTGCTGATCGGCGCCAAGGTGTCGATCACCTCCCGCAAGGCGCAGACCACGCGCCACCGCATCACCGGCATCCAGACCCGTGACGACGCCCAGTACATCTACGTCGACACCCCGGGCTTCCAGACCCGTCATGCGAACGCGCTGAACAAGACTTTGAACAAGACGGTCTCGAACACCCTGACCTCGTCGGACGTGATCCTGTTCCTGGTGGAAGCGGGCACCTTCGGGCCGGCCGACCAGCAAGTTCTGGACCTGCTGCCGAAGAATGTGCCGGTGGTGCTGGTCATCAATAAATCGGACCGCATGAAGGACAAGGCGGTGCTGATGCCGTTCGCCCAAAAAGTGGCTGCGCTGCGCGACTTCACTGCGATCGTTCCGGTGTCGGCCAAGATGCGCTTCCAGGTCGATTCCCTGGAAAACGAGATCAAGCGCCACCTGCCGGAAAATCCGCCGATCTTCGGGCCGGACGACATCACGGACCGCAGCGAGAAATTCCTCGCCGCCGAGATCGTGCGCGAAAAAGTGTTCCGCCTGCTGGGCGACGAGCTGCCCTACACCAGCACCGTGCTGGTCGAACAGTTCCAGCAGGAGGGCAATTTGCGCCGCATCTTCTGCGCCATCCTGGTCGAGCGCGATACCCATAAGTCGATGATCATCGGGAACAAGGGTGCGCGCCTGAAAGAGATCTCGACCCAGTCGCGCCTGGACATGGAAAAGCTTTTCGATGGTCCGGTGTACCTGGAAATCTGGGTCAAGGTAAAATCAGGCTGGGCCGACAACGAAGCCGGCCTGCGCGCCTACGGTTACGAATAAATCACTGGAGGCCGTTCTAGAGCGCATGCCCAGTACAGACGACCTCATCGACACGTCGGAACAAGCCGCTTCGGCGACTGCTCCGGCGCCTGCCAAGCGCAGCCGTGCACCCGTCCGCGACACCCGCGTGACGGGCCAGCCCGGCTTCGTGCTGCACAGCTATCCCTATAAAGAGACCAGCTTGATCGTGGACCTGTTCACGCGCGACTTCGGCCGCATCGGCGTGGTCGCGAAAGGGGCGAAGCGGCCGCTGTCGAAGCTGCGCGGCGTGCTGCAGACCTTCCAGCCGCTGTCGCTGTCCTTCAGCGGCAAGTCGGAGCTGCGCACCCTGGTCGACGCCGAGTGGGTCGGCGGCATGCTGCCGCTGGAGCGGACCGCGCTGCTATGCGGCTTCTACCTGAACGAGCTCCTGGTGAAACTGCTGGCGCGCGACGACAAGCATCCGGCCTTGTTCGATCACTATGTCTCGACCTTGAACCAGCTGGCGCATGGGGAACCTGCGCCGATCGTCTTGCGAAAGTTCGAACGGGCCCTACTTAAGGAGACTGGCGTGGCCGCCGACCTGCGCCGCTGCACCACCACCCGCGCGCCCGTGGAGCCGGGCGGCGACTACGTGGTCGATCCGGAGAAGGGCGCGCGTCTGGCCGTTTCGAACGACGTGTGGCCGGTGGTGGCGGGCAAGACCCTGCTCGACATGGAAGGCGAGGACTACAGCGACCCGGCCACCCAGGCCCAGAGCAAGCAGCTGATGCGCTTCCTGCTGGCCCACCACCTGAACGGCGCGCCGCTGAACACGCGCCAGATTTTGATTGACCTCAGCCAGTTATAACAAGGTACCCATGAGCTTCCTGCAACCCGCCGGCCCCGTCATCGACCTGGGCGTCAACATCGACCACATCGCCACCGTGCGCAATGCCCGCGGCACCAGCTATCCGGACCCGATCCGCGCCGCGCTGCTGGCCGAACAGGCCGGCGCCGACCTGATCACCCTGCACCTGCGCGAAGACCGCCGCCACATCAAGGACGCCGACGTGCTGGCCCTGCGTCCGCAACTGGCCACGCGCATGAACCTGGAAGCGGCGGTCACGCGTGAGATGATCGACTTCGCCTGCCAGGTGAAACCGCAGGACGTGTGCCTGGTGCCGGAGCGCCGCGAAGAAGTCACCACCGAGGGCGGGCTGGACGTGATCCGCTACTACAAGGAAGTGGAAAGCGCCGTCAAGCAGCTGAAGGATGAGGGCATCCGCGTCTCGCTGTTCATCGATGCGGACGAGGCGCAGATCGCCGCCGCTGCCGACGTCGGCGCGACCGTGATCGAGCTGCATACCGGGCGCTATGCCGAGGCCGAGGGCGACGAGGCCCTGCGCGAGATCGAGCGCATCAAGGCCGGCGTGCATGCGGGCGCCGCGCGCGGCCTGCGCGTGAATGCCGGTCACGGCCTGCACTACACCAATGTGCAGCCGATCGCGGCGATCGCCGACATCCACGAGCTGAACATCGGCCATGCGATCGTCGCCCACGCGCTGTTCGCGGGCTGGGAGAACGCGGTGCGCGAGATGAAGGCGATCATGGTCGCGGCGCGCCTGGGTGTTCGTTACGGGACGCGCGCGTGATCTACGGGATCGGCACCGACATCGTGCAGATCTCGCGGGTCGAGGCGGCCTTGCAACGCAGCGGACCGCGCTTCGCCGAGAAGATCCTCGGACCCGAGGAGCTGGCGAAGTACCATGCGAGGAGCGCCAAGCACCCGGTGCGCGGACTGCGCTTCCTGGCCACGCGTTTCTCGGCCAAGGAGGCGTTCTCGAAGGCGATCGGGCTGGGCATGCGCATGCCCATGACCTGGCGCTCGGCCCAGATGCTCAACGCGCCCGGCGGCAAGCCGGTCATCGTGTGCAGCGGGGCCTTGGAAGAATTCATGCGCGAGAACAGGCTGAGCGCGCAGGTGTCGATCAGCGACGAAGCGGATTACGCGGTCGCGTTCGTGATCGTGACGAAGGACGTCGCCGTCTAGAAGGTTCGGAGAAGTGGGCAAGGAAGAGCAGTTCCCGGCGCAGCAGGACCTTGCGCAGGACCACAGGGGCGTAGCGCGTGCGGCGCGGATCGGCGCGGCCAAACCCAGGATCAGGAAAATCGAGTCCGTCACGCCGCGCGTGCGGCCGGACAGTTGGCAGGCCATGAAAGAAGAATTGAAAGCGACATTGCAGGGCGACGCGGCACAACCGGTGCAGCCGAGCGAATCGGCGCGCGAGCAGGTGCTGGCAACCGTGGCGAAACTCCCCGGCCTGCCGGGCGTCTACCGCTACTTCGACGCCAACCAGCAGGTGCTCTACGTGGGCAAGGCGCGCAACCTCAAGAACCGGGTGTCGAGCTACTTCCAGAAGAACCTCTCGAGCCCGCGCATCGCGATGATGGTCTCGCAGATCGCACACCTGGAAACCACGGTGACGAGCAGCGAGGCCGAGGCGCTGATCCTGGAAAACAACCTGATCAAGACCCTCAAGCCGCGCTACAACATCCTGTTCCGCGACGATAAATCGTACCCCTACATCCGCATCACGGGCGGCGAGGCGCCGCGCCTGGGCTACTACCGCGGCGCGCTGGACAAGAAGAACCAGTATTTCGGGCCTTTCCCAAGCGCTTGGGCGGCCAAGGAATCGATCCAGCTGCTGCAGCGCGTGTTCCTGCTGCGCACCTGCGAGGACAGCGTGTACAGCAACCGCACCCGTCCTTGTTTGCTGCACCAGATCGGCCGCTGCAGCGCGCCTTGCGTCGACCTGATCACGCCGGAGGATTACGCGCGCGACGTCGACAACGCGGCGCGCTTCCTGCGCGGGCGCCAGAGCGAAGTGCTGGCCGACCTCGAAGAGAAGATGCAGGCCTACGCGATGGAGCTGAAGTTCGAGCAGGCGGCCAGCATCCGCAACCAGATCCAGGCGCTGTCGAAGGTGCTGCACGCGCAGAGCATGGAGACGGTGGGCGACGCCGACGTCGACGTGATCGCCGTGGTGGTGCAGGGCGGACGCGCCTGCGTGAACCTGGCCATGGTGCGCGGCGGCCGCCACCTGGGCGACCGCGCCTACTTCCCGACCCATGTGGGTGAGTCGTTGGGCGAGTGCCCGATCGAGGTCGAGGTGCTGTGCGCCTTCATGGCCCAGCACTATGCCGGCCAGTTCATCCCGGGCACGCTCATCATGAACATCGAATTCGACCAGCCGGAGCTGATCGTGGCGCTGTCCGAGCAGTGCGGCCACCGCATCAACCTGATCTTCCAGCCCCAGGGCCAGCGCCGCCAGTGGCTGGAGATGGCCTGCAAGGGCGGCGAGATCGCGCTGGCGCGGCTGCTGTCGGAGCAGGGCTCGCAGCAGGCGCGCACGCGCGCGCTGGCCGACGTCCTGCAGCTGGACCAGGAAACGCTCGACGAACTGCGCATCGAATGCTTCGACATCAGCCACACTGCGGGCGAGGCGACCCAGGCGTCCTGCGTGGTGTTCCACCACCACCAGATGCAGAACGGCGAATACCGCCGCTTCAACATCAACGGCATCACGCCGGGCGACGACTACGCCGCGATGCGCCAGGTGCTGCAGCGCCGCTACGAGAAGGTGGCCAATGGCGAAGGCGTGATGCCGGACATCGTGCTGGTCGACGGCGGCAAGGGGCAGGTCGAGATGGCGCGCCAGGTGTTCGAGGAGCTGGGGTTGCCGATCTCGATGATCGTCGGCGTCGCGAAAGGGGAGGGCCGCCGCGTGGGCCTCGAAACCCTGATCTTCGCCGACGGCCGCGCGCCGCAGGAGCTGGGCAAGGAGTCGGCGGCGCTGATGCTGGTCGCGATGATCCGCGACGAGGCGCACCGCTTCGCCATCACCGGCATGCGCGCCAAGCGCGCCAAGGTGCGCCAGGCATCGCGTCTGGAGGAGATCGAAGGCATCGGCGCCAAGCGCCGCCAGCGTTTGCTGGCGCGCTTCGGCGGGCTGCGCGGGGTGATCGATGCGAGTGTCGAGGACTTGATGTCGGTGGAGGGGATTTCGAGTACGCTGGCGGAGGAGATTTACAGGCAGCTGCATTAAGTGAAACCGGGGCGTGTGCCCCGGTTTTGTTTTTGGAAGAGGCTAAAGTCAAATCAGGCTCCGGCCTTCGCCGGAGCGACGGTCTATCTGCTAACTACTTCGATCACTCATCGACCCGCGCCAGTAGCACGTCGTACGCGCCACTGGCGCCTACGATTTCCGGCGCAGGCCGGAACCCAAGTTCGTGCCGCAGCCGCTACCGTCCCCATGCACTCCTGAACACATGCAGACACGTCACCTAGTCCAATTTGCAATACCCATGTAGACTACCGTCGAAACTTTCATTCCGTAATCAGTGCTTTTCTCATGCCCTTCAACATCCCGATTCTCCTGACCTGGCTACGCGTAGCGCTGATTCCCCTGGTTGTAGGCGTCTTCTACCTTCCCACCCACTGGTTGCCGCTGGCCGACCGCAACCTGGCCGCCACCCTGGTCTTCATCGTGGCCGCCGTCACCGACTGGTTCGACGGCTTCCTGGCGCGCCGCTGGAACCAGACATCGGCCTTCGGCGCCTTCCTCGACCCGGTGGCCGACAAGCTGATGGTCGCCGGCGCGCTGCTGGTGCTGGTGCAGCTGGACCGTGTGAATGCCATCATCGCCTTCATCATCATCGGCCGCGAGATCACCATCTCCGCGCTGCGCGAATGGATGGCCCAGATCGGCGCCACCAAGTCGGTGGCCGTGAGCTCGCTCGGCAAGATCAAGACCGCGGCCCAGATGACCGCGATCCCGATGCTGCTGTTCCACGACGTGATCATCGGCATCGACACCCACTACTGGGGCGAATACTTCCTGTGGCTGGCCGGCGTGCTGACGGTATGGTCGATGTTCTACTATTTGCGTAAAGCCTGGCCGTTAATTAAAGAGAAAGCGGAAACCTTGTAAGAAATGTTCCGTGTCATCCTTGACGTACGGAATAGAATCTCTATAATGCCTGCCTGTTGCAACGACATCGTTGCAGAATGAAAGACGAAGCGGGAGTAGCTCAGTTGGTAGAGCGCAACCTTGCCAAGGTTGAGGTCGAGAGTTCGAGACTCTTCTCCCGCTCCAAAGTTTCAAGAATGATCAGTGCTCTGCACGATTGGCAATCTTGAAAAAATGTCAAAGTTCTGTAATAATGATTGCTCTGAAACGCGGGAGTAGCTCAGTTGGTAGAGCGCAACCTTGCCAAGGTTGAGGTCGAGAGTTCGAGACTCTTCTCCCGCTCCAGTTTGCTGAAAAGCAGATTGGCTGCGACAGGCGTAGTAGATAGTAAGACTCCAATGCGGGAGTAGCTCAGTTGGTAGAGCGCAACCTTGCCAAGGTTGAGGTCGAGAGTTCGAGACTCTTCTCCCGCTCCACAGGTTTTACGATAAGTTGTACTCCATATGCGGGAGTAGCTCAGTTGGTAGAGCGCAACCTTGCCAAGGTTGAGGTCGAGAGTTCGAGACTCTTCTCCCGCTCCAGAATTCAGAGAAGACTTCCTTCTCGGTTGATACGGCACATAACCGCCCGGTCAGCTTTCCCAAGATTACCTCTGGCGAGGTAGCAAAGCGGTTATGCAGCGGCCTGCAAAGCCGTCTAGACGGGTTCGACTCCCGTCCTCGCCTCCAGAATCTCTTGCATGGGCCCCACACGGGGCCCTTTTGTTTTTCGGCTCGTCCATTGCCCATCCAGGCCGTGAACAGATATCGACTAAGCAAACCGGAAAAATGATTTTGCTTGAGGTGGCACACAGTTCGACGGAGCCGCCAGCCTAAAATTGGTTCTGGCGAGGTAGCAAAGAGGTTATGCAGCGGCCTGCAAAGCCGCCAAGACAGGTTCGATTCCTGTCCTCGCCTCCAGACATCAAGGACTTGGCCCGCTCCATTGCCTGCCATCGGGGTGCTCAGTCGGACCCGGCCCAGCTGCGCTGCTGGAACGCAGCTGTTGCCGATCCATGAGAACGAGTCTCAGCCACGCGAATACGGCCCCGGTCCAGAGCATCCATACAATCATTGCAGTCGATACCGGATGTGGCATCCGGTCGGTCGTGACCAGCCCCGCAACCATTCCCGCGCAGAGCATCGATACGCAAGTGGCCGGGCTCCTGCGGCAACTCCCGACGCGAGACCACGGAAAGAAACACAGGAACATGACGTAAGGTATGCACGGGGTCGCCCACCCGATCCCGGCAAGCCTGGCTCCCACGTACCCAGCGCCCGCCATGCATATCGATACGGCCAACAAGGGCAGATTTCCCGAGCCGCCGCTTGTGAGTTCGCATGCCTCGTGCCTGTAGCTCCCGGCCCTGCGGACCATCAGCACGATGGCCGCCGCCCCGACCACTCCGCTGAACAGGAATGCAGCGGGCTTGGCGCCTGCGACAACCAGGCAGTCCATCAGCAGGACCAGGCCGGATGAAATGCACAAGAGCCCGCTGAAACCGGCGCCGAATGTGCGCGGATGTCGATTGTCGTCGTCTCGCATGCGCCGTCCCTCCATGGTCTATCGCATCGCCGTCGAACAAGCTTGACGGCATTCCGGTATCGATCCTTGTTCTAAATCATTCGCAGCCCATTCGCCTGTCGAATCCGCCAGGGCGTCTGGACCGGCGCCTGTCCTTATTCCTGACTCGGATTGCGTAAGGTCAATTGACCGAAGCAGACGACAACTAGACTTGGCAGGTCATCACGCGTCGGGATTCGAGAGGAGGCAGCATGGGCATGGACATGGGCAGGCCCCGCACGCGTCGTCGCACCCACATGACGTTCAGGCGCCCGGATCGTCAAGACGGCGCCGTGGCAGTGATGGCCGTGGGCGCGATCGTCATCCTGTGCGGATTCTGCAGCCTGGCGCTCGATCTTTCCCGCGTCTACAACCGGAAGATCGAGTTGCAGAGCGTCGTGGATGCGGCCGCGGTGAGCGCCGCAATCGAGCTCGACGGCACGAAGGCCGGACTCACACGGGCGGCACAGAAGGCTGCGTCATTGTTCGCGATACCCGTCGTGTACGGCGGTCCCAGCTACGGCTATTCCCAGGAAGCGATGGAGTGGTCGAGCGACGCGATCAAGTTCGCCGCCACGCCGAATGGCCCCTGGCTGTCGAGCACCGATGCCGCTTCGAAAACCGTCCCCAACGGTCTCCTGTTCGTGAAGATCGATACCGCGGGGCTCGATCCATCGTATGGTGAGGTGCGCACCTTGTTCCTGCCGGTGATTTCCGATGGCGAGCCGATCCTGTCGACGTCCGCCAGCGCCGTGGCCGGCGCCTCGGCGGTCAGTGTCATGCCGTTCGCCGTCTGTGCGATGCACGGCGATGAAAAGCACAGCCGCAATGGCGAGCTGGAAGAGTTCGGGTTCCGCCGCGGCGTGAGCTACGACCTGATGCAGCTCAATCCCGAGGCATCGGGAGAAGGGCAGACATTCCTGATTCATCCCTATGGCGGCCCCGGCGCCGCATCGACATCGCCAGTGGATTTCAATACCGTCGCACCGTCCATCTGCACCGGCGTCATGGGCATCGCGCGGGTGATGGGCGGCAGGGTCCCGGTCTCGTCACCATTCCCCCTGAACGACTACCACGAGCAATTCAATTCGCGATTCGATTCGTACACCGCGCCGTGCACGGCCGATACCGCGCCGCCGGACCGGAACATCAAACAATACAAGTTCAACGACGGCAGCGTGCCGTGGATGGCGGCGACCGCGAAAGGGCAAGCATCGGACTTGCATGAGGATACGGTCAACCACAAGCGCTGGACCGTTGCGGGACCGTACCCGTCGCCGCCCGGCACCACCGCCGCGCAATACGGCCCGCTGTGGTCCTACGCCAAGGCCGTCAAATACGCCGACCCGGCGCCGACAGGGGGCTATGTCGCCTACCTGACGTCGAACTGGAAGGACCTGTACACGCCGGGAGAACCCGGCGCCAAATCCACCTATCCATCCGGAACCCCGTACACGACCGCCGGCGCGACCTACGGGGAGTCGCCCAGCCGCACCGGCGTGCGCGACAGGCGCGTGCTGAACGTTCCCCTGCTCGCCTGCCCGGTGGCTGAAAACAGGGCGACGGTGAAGGGAATCGGCAGGTTCTTCATGACCGTGAAGGCCGACGGCACCCACTTGTACGCCGAGTTCGCAGGACTGGCGGAAGAACAGATGTTACGCACCCGTGTGAGGCTCTACCCATGAACACATTTTTCCTACGGCGCCATCGGCGCAAGCAGCGGGGAGGTGTCGCCATCGAGGCAGCAATCCTGCTGCCGGTGATTATCCTGTTCCTGGCAGTTCCGCTTTTTCTGGCGCGTATTTTCTGGTACTACAGCGTTGCCGAAAAAGCGGCACACGACGGTGCGCGCTTCCTCTCGCAGGTGAGCCGGGTCGAGATCCAGGCGTCGAGCGGCGGCGCGGAACCCGGTGTCGCGGCACTGGCGAAAGCAATCGTGAATGCCGAACTCGCCGAAATCAGGCCCGGGCTGGTCGGGGCGACCCCCTCGGTCCTGTGCGACGGGCTGATGTGCGGCGGCTTGAGCGTTCCGTCGATGGTTCGCGTGGCAGTCCAGATACGTGTGCGCGATGACATTTTCGGATTCGTCACCGATCCCTTCTTCGGCGAGGACGGCCTGCTGCTGACGGCCGACGTCACGGTGCGCTATGCGGGCCATTGAACGATTTTTCAGGATCGCTCCGAGCCGGACGAAACAGAACGGCGTCGCTGCTGTCGAGTTTGCACTCGTCGCCTTCGTGTTCTTCGCGCTGTTCTTCGGGATCGTCGAAATGGCTCGCGCGATGTACATCATCAATACGCTGCAGGAAGTAACCCGTCGCGCTGCAGCGTTCGCCACCAATGCCGACTTCAGCAACGCAGCGATCATGCAGGGAGTGAAGGAACATGCCATCTTCCGCAATTCGCCGGGATTTCTCGTTTTCGCACAGCCGGTCGCCGACACCCATATCGTGATCGACTACCTGTGGATTCAACGCATTGGTGGAACGCTGACGATGCTCCCGATTCCGGCAAACGCCATGCCTGCGAACCCTGCGGCCAACTTCGCGAACTGCCTGGCGAATCCGTACAGCGAGAGCTGCATACGTCTGGTGCGCGTGCGCGTGTGCGAGACAGCCGACGGCGATCTTTGCGAGCCGGTCGGCTACCAGGCACTGGTCTCGCTGGTTCCGTTCTCGTTCGGCCTGCCGCCATCCGTGACGATCGTGACCGCCGAGACCCTGGGCATGCCCGCCGGCGTTCCTACGTGCGAGTGCTAGCGCTTGTCTCCGCAACGTATTCATGCGGCAATGCCGTATTGGGCCGGACACCATGGACGAAGCATCCAGAACGCTTGACGGGGTCTCGAGCTGGTTCACGGTGAGCTCCCTTGAGACTGCGCACACCCAAGCGCAGCGCTAAGCGCAAACTTGGTCCTGGCGAGGTAGCAAAGAGGTCATGCAGCGGCCTGCAAAGCCGCCGAGACAGGTTCGATTCCTGTCCTCGCCTCCAGACAATCATCGTACGGGCTCCTGTTGGGGCCCGTTCGTCTTTTGCCGGCAGAACGCGTGGCGATATACGTTTTCGGAAGCTTTGCCCGAAAAATTCCGCGGCTTGGCGCGATACCCTCCGGCGATCGGCGTTCACGACTTCCCCCGGCCTGATGTCGAGTGGGAGACGATTCCTGGCTGCTAAGCGTTCGCCGAGGAGCCGGCGCCGCGCAGGTCCCCGACGCCCGCCGAATACGATAACGCGGCCAGCGCCGTACACGTGCGCGGGGAGATGCATTGACGGCTTTATATATTGCGCCAGAGAACTTAATGGCTGCGCGTTTGACAATCGTGTGTACGTCGGCATCGCGCACTGCGGACATTCCTCGAGCGAGTCGATGAAGACGGGACCAGGCGCGTGCCCCGTGTTCGCGGCGCTTGCTACCATGTTCGTGCGAATGGACTTGCTCTTCCAAACGGACGATGCCTGTCCTTCTTGCCGGAACGCCAGATCCGGCCTTTTTGCAGGATGGGAGGCACAGTGGGAAAATACGGACGGTTTGCCCTCATGATCGCGTGTTCAACGCTGCTGATGTATGGGCTGATGTACCTGAATACCCATGCGCTGGAACACGTGCGGTTCAGCCAGACGCGCGCCTGGATGGCCCTGCTCATGGGCGCCGCGATGGCGATCGTGATGCTCGGCTTCATGCGCGGCATGTACCCGCGCAAGGGGGTGAACGCGGCGATTTTCGCCGGCGCCGCCGCGCTGTTCGCGCTGGCGCTGTGGCTGGTGCGCAGCCAGGCGACCGTGGACGACGCCGCCTACATGCGCGCGATGATCCCGCACCATTCGATCGCCATCATGACCAGCGAACGCGCGCGCATCGCCGATCCGCGCGTGCGCAGGCTGGCCGACGGCATCATCGCCACGCAGCGCAGGGAAATCGCCGAGATGGAGGCGCTCATCGCCGACATCGAGGCAAACGGGCCACGGCGCTGAGCGCGGCGGCAGGTTTTCGCGGAAGGAAAAAGACGATGTGGTTCGAGAGCTGGCACAACATCTATCGCGTCATCGTGGTCGGTATCGTGGCCTATGCCGGGCTGATCGTGCTGCTGCGCCTTAGCGGCAACCGCAGCCTGTCGAAGATGAACGCCTTCGACCTGGTGGTGACGGTCGCCTTCGGTTCGACCCTCTCCAGCATCCTGCTCAGCCGCGACGTGACGCTCGCGACCGGGCTGGCCGCGCTGGCCTTGCTGGTCGCGCTGCAGTTGGCGCTCACCTGGCTGTCGGTGCGCTCCTCCGCCGTCAGCCGTCTCGTCAAGACCCGGCCCACGGTACTGCTGCGCGAAGGCCGGCTATGCCACGAGGCGCTCAAGCGCGTGCGCATCACCAGCGACGAAGTCGAGGGGGCGGTGCGCCGGCACGGCCATGGATCGCTGCGCGACATCGACCTGGTCGTTCTCGAAACCGACGGCAGCCTGTCGGTGATCCCCGCCAGCCAGGCCGGCGACCGGTCCGCCTACGGCAAGTTGCGGGACGGCGCGCCCTAGCCCTCAGCTGGTGCAGGGAACGACCCGCCGCACCAGCCTTTCCACGCTGAGCCCCTGTACCAGCACCGACAGCACCACGACCACATAGGTCATCGTCACCAGCGCGTCCCGCTCGGTCCCGGCCGGCAACGACAGGGCCAGCGCGACCGAGATGCCGCCGCGCAGGCCGCCCCAGGTCAGCACCTGCCAGGCGCCCTGGGGCAGGCCGGAACGCCTGCCCAGCACCGCGACCGGCAGGCCGGCGCTCAGCAGGCGGGCCAGCAGGGTCACCGCGGCCGCCAGCAGGCCGGCCGCGAACAGGGTGCCCGAGAACGGCAGCACCAGCGCTTCGAAGCCGATCAGCACGAACAGCACCGCATTGAGCATCGCGTCGAGCAGTTCCCAGAACCCGTCGAGCTGTTCGCGGGTGTGGTCCGACATCGCCTCGCGCCGGCCGCGGTTGCCGATCAGGATGCCGGCGGCGACCATCGCCAGCGGCCCGGAGACGCCGAGCACGTGGGCCAGGCTGTATCCGCCGAGCACCGCCGCTACCGTGATCAGCACTTCTTCCTGGTAGCTGTCGATACTCTTGAGCATGAAATAAGTCAGGGCGCCGAGGATCGCACCGTAGAGGATGCCGCCGCCGGCCTCGCGCAGCAGCAGCAGCGAAGTGTCGGCAACGCCCGGTACCTGGTGCTCGACGGCGATCGCTGCCATCACCGTGAAGACCACGATGCCGACGCCGTCGTTGAACAGCGACTCGCCCGACACCACGGTTTCCAGCGTGGCCGGCGCGCCCACCTTGCGCAGCAGCCCGGTCACCGAAATCGGATCGGTGGGCGCGATCAGCGCGCCGAACACCAGGCAGAAGGGCAGGGGGAGCGGCAGGCCGGCCAAGGGCAGCAGGCAATGCAGGCCGAACCCGACCAGCAAGGCGGCGGCGAGCGTGCCCAGCACCGCCAGCAGGCCCACCTGCCAGCGGTAGCGCGCGAGCTGGCGCAGGTCGACCTGCAGTGCGCCGGCGAACAGGAGCAGGCTGAGCATCCCCTCCATCAGCACGTCGGAGAAATCGATGACACCGAACAGCTCGGCGGCGTACTGGCGCGGACGGCCCAGGCCGGCATGGTCGAGCAGCAGCGTCGCCGCGGACAGCATCAGGGCGGCCGCCATCACGCCGATGGTGGCCGGCAGGCGCAGGTAGCGCGCGTTGAACCAGGCGATGACCGCGGTGACGACCAGGAAGACGGGGACGAATTCAGGCATCGCTCCCTCCATCGCCTACGCGGGCCGCTGCGCCCCAGTAAGCGGCGTGGCGCGCGCGCACCTGTTCGCGGTCCGGGCCGAAGACGAGCGCGCGTTCGGCGCGCGCCAGCGCCAGGTCGGCATGGCGGCGCGCGGCGGCGCGCATGCCGGGCTCGCCCGAGGCGCCGATCTCGCCCAGCACCCGCTGCACGCGCATGGCCACCTCGATCAGGTGGGCGCCGTCGCGCGCGATCGCGGTGAAGCCGTCGTCGAGCAGGTCGTCCGCCAGCAGCGCTGGCGCGGCCACGCGCTCGCACGCCGGCGCCTTCGGCTCGCAGGGGACGGTCCAGGCCGCGTACAGGCGGTGCAGGGAGCCCAGCACGGCGATTGCGGTGCCGGGGTCGTTGATGGCCTGCGACAGCGCGCGGCAGCCGATTTCGGCAAGCACCACCAGCCCGAAGCGGGGATCCTCGTCGAACTGGCGCAATGGGCCGATAGTGAAGGCCTTGCGGATCTCGCCAGGTTCCAGCGGGCCGCTGGCGCCGGAATCGGGCAGCACCCAGGCCAGCGGACGCGCGGGCGAGACCATGGCGCCGGGCAGAACGGCCAGGGTGATGCGCAGCCCGCGGCCGGCGGCGATGCGCTGCAGCAGTTCCATGTCGACGCGCTGCAGGTAGCCGATGCGCTCGTCGTGGACGGCCAGTCCGGCCGGCGCGCCGCCGGCCGCGACGCCGCCCAGCCAGGGCGCACGCCGGCGCCGTTCGATCGCGCGCGCGGCGGCCTGCTCGGCCTTGGCGATGACGGCGCCCAGGCGGCCCAGGCGCGCGATGCTGTCGACCCAGCGCACGAACACCAGGATCACCGCCACCATCGACAGCAGCGTGAAGGCGAACAGGGTGAAGCGGCCGGCCTTGCCGAAATAATCGTTGGTGGTGGCGCTGAGGGCCACGATCGCGTAGATGAAGGCGCCGACGAAGACCGACAGGGCGTTCTGCGACACGTCGTCGGCGACGATCAGGGGAAAGGCGCGCGCGGTGGCCGATTGCCCGGTCGAGGCATAGGCCGATACCATCGATGCGACGGCGAAGGTGGCGACTCCCAGCATGCTGGCCGCGATGATCTTCAGCAGGTCCACCACGGAGCCCTGGGCGATTTCCGGAACTTTCCAGTCGATCGGGATGCTGTCCGCCAGGTGCGCCAGCAGCACGCCGCAGACCGACAGGATGCAGGCGATCAGCGGCTTGACCCAGAGGCGTTCGCGCAGGCGGTTGAAGAAGAATTCGAAACGGTTTCGCATGGTTCGGTCGCCGGCAGTCAGTGCAGGGAAGCAGCTTGCCGGATTTGCCGCGAGCCGTCGGTTAGCTGGGAAACACTGAAAGCTTCAGTATCATAAAAACATCAAAATTTGTGCAAATGCTATTGTCTTGCTAGAATGATGCCGGCGATGACGGGCTCGGGCCGCATGTCGTGCGCGATGCGCGGCCCCGGGATTCTTGCACGCCCATTCGGGTCGAACGATACCGCCGCCCATGCGCTCCCGCCGCACTGCTCGCGGCCGCTTCCCGTCACGACCGCTAGAAAATTCCACATGAACTCACATCACGACAGTACATTCCCGGGCCTGTGTTGCCCGCGCCATGCCGCCATCGCCATCGCCATCGCCATTGCGGGCTGCGCGGCTCTCCTGCCGGCCGCGGCCGCCGAGCCGCCGGCGGCGCCGCTCACGGTCGGCGGCGCGGTCCGCTTCAACTACGTCCACAAGAGCTGGCAGGATGACTACCGCAGCGGCTTCTTCGGCCTGGACACGGCGCGCATCGACGTCAACTACGACGACGGGCGCCTGATCGGATCGGCCCAGTACCGCTACAACAATTTCCCGAAGGGGCAGGGCGGCTACTGGCAGCATTTCCTCCACCATGGCTGGGGCGGGGTGCGCTTCGACGACGGCGGCGAGCTGCACATCGGCCTGGACCGCAATCCCTTCGGCCTCCAACCCCTGGCCTCGAACAATTTCTACGAATCGATCGCGTTCTACGCCGGCCTGGAAGACAAGTACGACCTGGGCCTGAGCTATGCCAGCCGCCCCGGTCCCTTCGCATGGCAGCTGGCCTTCTTCCCGCGCGACGGCGGCTCCTACGGCGGCGGCTCCAACACGGCGGGCAAGTCCAACCGCTATTCCTACAATATCGTGCCGGACGACGCCGAGCAGGGCTTCGGCACCGGCCAGACCGATCGCGAGCGCAACACCGTGGTGGGGCGCATGACCTGGCAGGCCGGCCCCGGCGGGCGCCACGAGTTCGGCGTGTCGGGACTCGGCGGGCAGATCGACAACGGGCGCGGCACCGACACGCGGCGCCGCGCCGTGGGGCTGCACTACCGCGGCAAGTTCGGCCGCACCGAGATCATGCTGCAGGGCGTGCGCTACCGCTACCGCACCGCGCACGGCGCCGGCCGGACCTACGGCGGGCTCGACCCGGACAGCTTCGTCATGCTGGGCGGCTTCGGCTATCCCTTCCCGGTGGCGTCGGCGGGCGACATCCGGATCGCCAACATCAGCCACGACATTCCCGGCAGGCTCGGCCCCTTCCACGGCTTCAAGGTCTACAACGACTATTCCGACCTGCGCAAGCGAAGCGGCCCCTACCGGGATTCGGTGCAGAATGTCACCGGACTGAGTTTCTCCGCCGGGAAGTGGACCTTCTATGCCGACCTGATGTTCGGCAAGCACCACCCCTACCTGTCGCCCGATGCCGGCGGCCTGGCCGCGACCGCGGCGGAGCACGGGGGCTTCACGCGCAGGATCAACCTGCAGGCCGGCTACTACTTCTGAGCGCATTGCCCCCAAATATTTACAAGAAAGGTGCGAACGATGTCTTCCCCAACCCCCGACCAGACTGGCCGCGCCGGCCGCCGTTCCTGGATCCAGGTGAATCCCCCGGTGTTCGCCGTCTCGGCCGTGCTGATCCTGGCGTTCGCGGCCGCCGCCGCGCTGTTCCCGCGGCGCGTCGGCAGCGCCTTCGATGCGCTCCAGGCCGGCATCGTGCGCGACTTCGGCTGGTTCTACATCGTCGCGGTCGCCTTCTTCCTGATGTTCGTGATCTTCCTGATGATGAGCCGCTACGGCGACGTCAAGCTCGGACCCGACGACAGCGAACCGGAATACAGCTACCTGTCCTGGTTCGCCATGCTGTTCAGCGCCGGCATGGGCATCGGCCTGCTGTTCTTCGGCGTGGCCGAGCCGATCCAGCACTATGCGCAGCCGCCGGTGGGCGAGGGGCGCACGGTCGAGTCGGCGCGCCAGGCCATGGTGCTGACCTTCTTCCACTGGGGCCTGCACGCCTGGGCGATCTACATCGTGGTCGGGCTGGCGCTGGCCTATTTCGCCTTCCGGCGCGGCCTGCCGCTGACCCTGCGCTCGAGCCTGTTCCCCCTGATCGGCAACCGCATCCACGGCCCGATCGGCCATGGCATCGATATCTTCGCGGTGCTCGGCACCATGTTCGGGGTCGCGACCTCGCTCGGCTTCGGCGTGCTGCAGGTCAATGCCGGCTTTGCCCACCTGTTCGGCCTGCCGGTCACGCCGCAGGTCCAGATCGGGCTGATCGCGGCCATCACCGGCCTGGCGACGCTGTCCGCCGGCACCGGCCTGAACAAGGGCGTCAAACGCCTGTCCGAGCTCAACATCATCCTGGCGATCGCCCTGCTGCTGTTCGTGCTGGCGGCCGGCTCGACGGTGTTCCTGCTCGAGGCCTACGTCCAGAACATCGGCGCCTACCTCGGCGCCGTGGTGCAGCGCACATTCCGCATGTACGCCTACGAACCGAATGCCTGGCTCGGCAACTGGACCCTGTTCTACTGGGGCTGGTGGATTTCCTGGTCGCCCTTCGTGGGCATGTTCATCGCGCGCATCTCGCGCGGCCGCACCATCCGCGAATTCGTCGGCGGCGTGCTGCTGGTGCCGGTGCTGTTCACCTTCCTGTGGATGACCGTGTTCGGCAACACCTCGATCGCGCTCGACCTGGGCGGCGCCGCGCCCATCGTGCAGACGGTCGCCGACAACCTGCCGGTGGCCTTGTTCGAGGTGCTCGAGCGGCTGCCGTTCTCGCTGATCACCTCGGGGATCGCCACCTTGCTGGTGATTACCTTCTTCGTGACCTCGGCCGATTCGGGTGCGCTCGTCATCGACATGATCACCTCGGGTGCGGCGCCCAATCCGCCGGTCTGGCAGCGCGTGTTCTGGGCGTCCTGCGCCGGCCTGGTAGCGGCGGTACTCCTGCTGGCCGGCGGCCTGCAGGCGTTGCAGACCGCGGCGCTCGCCAGCGCGCTGCCGTTTGCGGCGATCATGCTCTTCATCTGCTATGGCTTGCTGCGGGCCCTGCAGACGGAATCCGAAGGCGTGCCGATCGACCTGTCCAGCCGCTCGAATGCCACCCCGGAGGTCGAACTGAGCTGGCAGCAGCGCCTGGCTAGCATCACCAGTTTCTACGACCTGCAGGAGATCGCCGCCTTCCTCGGCGCGACGGCGCGGCCGGCGCTGGACGCGGTCGCGGCCCAGTTCAGGGAGAGCGGGCTGGCGCCGGACGTGATCGAGGGCGCGGACCGGATCGCGCTGAACGTGCCGCACGGGGAGCGCGACATGTTCCGCTACACCATCCGCGCGCGCAGTTTCCGTGCGCCCAGTTTCGCCTGGACCGAGGCCGACGGGAAGGACGCGGACAGCCGTCATTACCGCGCGATCGCCTCCGGCTCCGAAGGCGAGCAGCAGCATGATGTGACCGGCTACACGCAGGAACAACTGATCAACGATTTGCTGAAGCGCTACGCCATGTTCCGGCATGCGCGGCGCCTGCCCTGATCGCTGCGCGGCCTTGCGTGGCCGGCCGGCGCATGCCGGTCACAGCTGCGTCATGCCGCCGTCGATGACGAGGTCCATCCCGGTCGAGAAGCTGCTGTCGTCCGACGCCAGGAACAGGGCTGCGGCGGCGAGTTCATCCGGTCGTCCGATACGGCCGAGCGGCACGTGGCCGGCGGCCTGCCGGCGGAAGGCTTCGGCCGCCTCGGGCGATCCGACCTGTCCCTCGATGATGGGGGTGTCGACCGGGCCCGGGCTCAGCGTGTTCACGCGGATGCCGGAAGACACGAGCTCGGCGGCGGCAGTGCGGACCAGCGAGCGGATTGCGGCCTTGCTGGCGTTGTAGACGCTGTGCCCGGGATACCCCTTCGTCGCCAGGCAGGACGACACCAGGATGATCGAACCGCCGACCCGCATGAGGGGGAGCGCCTTCTGCACCGTGAAGTACGTGCCCTTCACGTTGACGTCGAACATCCTGTCGAAGTGTTCCTCGCTGGCTTCGCGGATCGGACTGGATGCGATCACGCCCGCATTCGCCACCAGGATGTCGAGCCTTCCCTCTTCTTCGCCGACCGCGGCGAACAAGCTGCCGAGGCTGTCCATGTCCGCGACGTCGCCCTGGAACGCCCTGGCCCGGTCGCCCAGCGTGCGCGCGGCGGCTTCGAGTTCCGCCGGCCGGCGTCCCGTGATGTAGACCTTCGCGCCTTCCTAGATGAAGCGCGCGGCGATGGCGAAGCCGATGCCGCTGGAACCGCCGGTGACGACAGCGACTTTCGAGTCGAGTTTGCCCATGTCGATGATGACCTTGATGTTGTGGATTGAGAAAGGGTATGCGATACCGCACCGTGCTCGATGAGCGAAGCGATCATACGAGGCGGCGTGACTGCGGTAAACTCCATGAACCAGCACAAGACATGTGAAAAAACGCACCATGGATCATTGGGATGAAATTCGTATGTTCCTCGCAGTCGCCCAGGGCGGCACGGTCCGCGCCGCCGCGACCGCGCTGGACGTCAACCACGCCACCATCCTGCGCGCGATCGGCCGGCTCGAGCGCAAGCTCGCCGCCAGGCTGTTCGACAAGCTCGCCACCGGGTACCGGCTGACGGAAGCGGGCAGCGACATCGTCGAGCTGGCGGCGCAGATGGCGGCGACGTCGTCCCGGATCGAAGCGCGCGTGTTCGGACGCGACCAGAAGGTGTCGGGCTCCCTGAAGTTCACCCTGCCGGTTTCGTTCGCCACCGACCTGCTGATGCCGACCCTTGCCGAGTTCAGGGCGCGCTATCCCGATATCGCCCTGGAGATCCTGAGTTCCACCTCGATCGTCAACCTCGGCAACCGGGAGGCGGACGTCGCGCTGCGCGTCGTCGTCGGCAATGCGACGCCGCCCGGCCAGCTCTACGGCGTCCGGCTGTGCGGTTTCGGCGTGGGCTACTACGTCAGCCGGGCGCTGGCGCAGGCCACGTCGCCGTCCGCGGCCTGGCTGCTGGGGCCGGACGACGCCGTGCCCTCGGACTGGACAACGGACGGGACGATCAGGATGGCGGCCACGCCGGTCCGGTTCACCGAGATGCGCTCGCAATTCGAAGCGGCCCGCGCCGGCATGGGCATTTCGCTACTGCCCTGTTTCCTCGGCGACGGCGATCCGGCGCTGGTGCGCGTCGCCGGCAGCCCGGTCAGGCGTATCGGCGACATCTGGCTGCTGACCCACAGCGACACCCGCCGCACCAGGCGCGTGCGGCTGCTGTGCGACGCCGTCCGCGGCGCCGTCGAGAAACACGCGGACCGCCTGGCGGGCTCCGGCGCGAATGACTGAGGGCGCGCCGGCCGCTTCAGAGATATTCGAGGTTGTCGCGCACGCTGATCACCGAGCCGACGGATTGCGTGCGGCAAGAGTACACAGCGCCAGCGCCGCCACGTCCTCCGTGCTGACCATGCGGCGCAGCGAGAACTTGTACAGGTACTCGCCTGCTTTTTCAGCATGCTGATTCCTTGCACCTGGCGCGTTCAGGGCGCCCGGCGCAGCGTGATGCGGGTCAGTTCGGCGGGCACCCCGAGCCGCAGTGCGAAGCCCGGCCACAGTGCCGTGCCATTGTTCAGGTACAAGGTCATGCCGCCGACATCGTAGCGTCCGGAAACGAAGCCATTGTTGGCCCGCGCCACCACGCGATCAAGCCCGACGATCATGCCGCCATGGGTGTGGCCGGACAATTGCAGCGCGACGCCACGGCTGGCCGAAAAACGGGCATTCCTGGGCTGGTGATCGAGCAGCACGACCGGCACGCCTATCGGTGCACCACGCAGCGCGGCATCGAGGTCGGGCCCCGGGGCGCCGGTATTCGGGGCGGTGACGTCGTTCACGCCGGCCAGCACCAGTTGCCCGGCGCCGCGCCTGAGGATGGCATGGCTGTTGTTCAGCGGCGTCATGTTGAGCCCCGCGAAATACGCCATCCATTCGCGGTGCCCGAAAAAATATTCGTGATTGCCGGGGATGACCCAGACGCCGTCCGGCGCGCGCAAGTCGCGCAGTGCGGCCACGTCCGCTTCGCGCTGCGGGATATTGCCGTCGATGAGGTCGCCGGTGATGACGATCAGGTCGGCGCCAAGGGCATTGGCGTCGTCGACCACCTTGCGCGTCCACGGCGCGTCGAACAGGCGGCTGATGTGCAGGTCGGTCAGCTGAATCACCCGGTAGCCGTCGAATTCCCGCGGCAGGTTCCTGACTTCGATCTGCACGTCCTTCAGCGGCGGCGACTTGATCGCCTGCATGACGCCGAGTGCGGCCAGCAGCATGGCGGCGATGCCGACTGCCGCCCGCAGGCGCACAGGGATCACTGCACGCCGGCGCCGCAGCAGTGCGACGGCCAGGGTGACGATGTCGGCCAGCAGCTGGAACACGGCCAGCAGCAGGATGGCGCCGAAAGCCCAGTTGAACAGGATGACCAGGGGCTTCGGGAATTCCGGCGCGAACACGCTGCCGGACGAAAGACGCGACCACAGGTGGTATTGCGAGGCCAGCACCAGCACGGTGGCGCTGGCCAGCTTCGCGCGCAGGGGCAAGGGCAGGGGCCGGAGCCAGCGTACGAGGACGACCAGGCAGGGCAGGCTGAACATCAGGTGGAACATGGGGTGCGCTCCATGTGTTCGTGCTTGCGGCCCAGGCCTGCAGAACTGCCGTTCGGGCATTCAATGGCGCCAATAGAAATCATGAGGTAAATACGCATCGTGCCTTTTGTCCAAACTGTCGAACAGGCAAGCATAGCGTAGATTGACCTCTGTCGCGCCGCGCGACATGCTTCCAGCACTGGCGCCTCAGCCCCCTCCTTTGGAATACGCCCCCCGCAATCCCATGGCATTCTCCTCGACCACGAGCTTGCCGTCCTCGACGCGCAGGCGCAAGCTCGCAAACGGCGCCGGTATCAGCGCCTGCCAGTTGGTCACCGCGAAGGCCGCGATGCGCGCGGAGGCCCTGGCGGGCGGCACCTCGAACCACACCCACGCGTCGTTCGACTTCGCGCGCCGCAAGCCGGCGCGGACCCAGCGCTCGCTGGCCGGCATGGCGACGATCGCGTCGCCGTTGGCCGCGCTGACCGCGCTTGCCTTCTTGCCAGAGGCGGCCACGAACTGCACCTCGATGCCTTCCATCGGACCGGTGCGCGGCACCCCGACGATGGCGACCCAATTGCCCGCCTTCGGCTCCTTCTTGAGGTTCAGCTCGTCCTCGGTGAATAGGCGGAACTCGCCTATCGCCGGGGCGGCGGTGCTCAGGACCACGGCATCGCCCTGGCGCCGCCACTGGCCGCGGGCGACCATGTCCTGGGCGCCATACATGAGCGCCCATTCGAATCGTCCGGATTCCTTGAGCAGCAGTTCCGAGCCGACTTCGGTCATGCCGGACAGGTAGTAGTGGCCGGGCAGCCCGGACTCCGGCGGTTCCGCCGCGGTGGACGGGCCCAGCCCGATGGCCAGCACGAGAAGCGCCGTCAGGATCGATCGCATTGCCGACTCCGCTTGTCGAATAAAAACCAATAGTAGCGTAGGTATTGCACGAACGGCAACACAGCAGCATGGTCCGTGTTCACGCCGATTCGAACCGGCGCCGGTACATGGCCGGCGTCTCGCCGAACGTCCGCCGGAACAGGCTGATGAAGGTGCTCGGCGTGGAATAGCCGAGATCGACGGCTCGATCGGCATCCTTGCCGACGCCGCCCAGATGGTGGTGGCCATGAACGCGGCGGCGCATCGGGTTCCGGTCGATGGGCAGCCGTGGCGCAGCTCGATGCGCATTGCGCGCATGCGGTATGCCACCACCTGTACTGCGCTATGCCATGTCGGCGCCGCCGACCAGCGCCGCTTCCAGCGTGCCGTCGGTAGCAGCGGATTCCCGTCCCCATTCCCGATATTCGACCAGCGACGGAATGCGTTCGAGCGCGCCGAGCGGTTCGATCCCCATGCTCGCCAGCTGCGCCAGCAGTTCGGCCAGCACCGTCTCGCGCTGCAGCGACCAGGTCGAGGCGAAGCAGCGCCAGAAGATCCAGCCCGCCCGCTCCAGCACGCGCTGGCGCTCCATGTCGGCGGCCCAGCGGTCCGGCCCGTGGAATTCGTCGCCATCGAGCTCGATCGCCAGGCGCCGGTCGTCCGCGCCCTCGACCACCATGTCGATCCGGTAGCCGGCCGCCGGCACCTGGGGAATGACGCGGTAGCCGCGCCGGAACAACTCGGTGTAGACGTCGCGTTCGAAACCGGATTCGCACAGCTTGACCAGGCTGGCGCTGTCGTCGTTGCTCTCCACCGGCCTGGCGAAGTGCTCGACCAGGGTGCGCCGCAGGTCCAGCGTCGACAGCTCTTCCAGGCGCACCGAGCGCACCAGAACCATCCGGTCGCGCGCACGCGATGCCGCCACGTTGAAGCGCTGGTCGTACTGCAGGCCGGAGAGCGCATGATGGTTGCGGCTGTCGGCCACCATGCTCAGGAAAACGATATCGCGCTCGCTGCCCTGGAAGATGCGCGCGTCGCCGCAGGCGAAATTGCGGCGCGCGAGCTCCGCGGCGTCGCAGCGCGAGCGCACCAGCTTGTCGATCCACAGGGCCTGCTCGGGGCCGAGCAGGGACACCACGCCGAGCGTGCGCTCGCGCAGCTTCGGGTCGCGCAGGATCGCCTCGATTTCGAGCGCGATGAATTCGGCCTCCGGCGGATTCTGCGACTTGGAGGTGCGGTATCCATTGGCGACGAACACGTCGATCAGCGGCGGGTCGAGCCTTTCGGACGCCTTGGGAATGCGCAGCGGCTGGATGAAGTCCTTGTAGAAAACGCGGTTGCTGTAGGCGATGATCGGCTGCACGCAGCGGAAGTGCTCGCGCAGCATCACGCGCGACGCCGCGAACACGGACGAGGCGATGTCGTACAGCGACATGTCGGCGGTGAGCACCGCCTCGAAGGGCTGGCCGGCCAGGAAGCGCCGGCGCAGGTCGACGATCTTGGCGCTCGAGACGAATCCGGCCTCGGGCGAGACCTGCTTGTCGTCGCCGACCACCAGGATCTGCTTGCCGCGCAGGACCGCCGGCAAGGCCCACAGGTCCGACTGGCTCGCCTCGTCGACGATGACCAGGTCGAAGGCGCCGAGCGTGGCCGGCAGCGACTCCGACACCCGCGCATGGCTCATGATCCAGCACGGCACGGCCGCCTGCGCGCCCACCATCGCGGCTTGCGCGTCGCGCCGGTAGCGGGCGGCGTTCACGCCGGTGCCCTTGCCGATCTTGCGCATCGCGATGCGGTAGTTCTCGAGCGCGCTCAGGACGTTCTGGCCGGCCTGGCGCCGGGTCGCGAGCCACGCCGACTTCGACACCAGCTGTTCATACAAGCGGGCGAGTCCGCTTTCCAGGTCGCGCCGGCGCGCCGCCAGTGCGCGCATCTCGTCGCGATCGTCGATCGTGTCGAGGTGCGTGAGCAGGCGCGCCCAGGTCCAGGCATCACGCCAGCGCACCGGGAACACCGCATCGTCGCCGGCCGCGTCCACCGGCTGGGAGATGACGCGCGCCGCCAGTTTTGCGGCGCCATGGCGCGCGATGTCGGCGGCCAGGCGGCGCACGGTATCGAGCACGGGTGCGAGCGCTTCGATGCGGCGGATCTCGGCGACGATGCCCGCATAGTCGGCCACCATCGTCTCGGCCGGCAGTTCGGCGGCGCCCAGCGCATGCTCGACCAGGTTTGCCAGTTGTTTCGACACGGGGCCGGTGGCGCGGGCCAGCGTTTCGCGCAGCGTTGCCAGGCCCGCCGACGCCTGTGATAGTTCGGCGCGCATGAGGTGGCGGCGCAGCTGTTCGCGCACGCGCTCCAGATCCGCATGGCGTCCCAGCAGCTCGCCCTGGGGCGCCCGCGCGAAGACCTGTTCGGCCTGGGCCGGCAGCGTACGGTCGTGGGTCGTCGCCAGCGTGTGTGCGCGGCGCGCGGCCAGCGCGATCTGTTCGATGGCGCGCAGCTGTGCGATGTCCGGCTGCAGCTGGGGCAGCGAAAGCAGTTCGGCGAACGTGTTCCAGCGCACCACGAAGGAGAGCAGCCGCGTGTGCAGGGCGGCGAAGCGCTGGACGTGCGCCCAGTCTTCGTTTGATGCGGGCGCGAGGCCGGCGACGCGGATGGCGTTGACGTGGGGCTTGACGTCGCCGCCGCCAAAGGAGAGGAAGCCGAAGGGCTTGCCGGATTCGGCGCCGCGCGCGATGGCTTCCAGTGCCTTGGGGTGTTCGAGTGCTTCGCGCGGCGCCGTGACCGGTCGTTGCATGAACTTGGCCCTGGCCTGCAGCAGCGCGTCCAACTCCGGGAACAGCGCCTCGAACGAGGCGCGTTCGGTGGCGAAGTCCGCGCGCCGGCATTTTTCGCGCAGCGCGAAGACCCATGCGTGTCCGGACTCCTCGAGTTCGCGCACCAGGGTGCTGGCCGTGTCCAGCGCCGCCAGCAGCGTACGCGCATGGTCGAGCACCTCCGGCGTCGCCGCGCGCAGCGGAAGCAGGGCGCCGCTCGCTTCGTCGCGCTCGATGTCGCGCACGGTCTGCAGCACCTCGTGCAGGTGTCCGATCTCGACCGGCGCCGGCAGCCCGTTCGATGCCGGGACCCTGGCGCGGCAGTAGACCAGGTCCGCGCCGAGCCGGCGCCGCGCGTCGCGCAGCGCCATCGCGGTGTCGTCGCCGAAGGGCGGCGCATGTTCCGGCGCCAGCGACAGCACGTCGTCGAACCAGCCGAACTGCGCTCGGCCCTCGATCACCAGTTCGGCCATCTTCTGTGCGCGCATCGGCACGCCGTCGACCTCGATTTCGCCCAGGTGGGCGCGGGCGATGTCGTCGATGCGGGTGTCGATCCGCGCCATCTCCTCGTGCGCGCGGTCGAGCGCGGCGCGGCAATTGGAGATCGCTTCCTCCTCGATCTGCGGATTGAGATGGGTGAGGGTGTGGATGATCGCCTCGATCGAGGCCTGGAACTGGCGCATGCCCTCCTTGTCGCCCGACAGTAGCGCCACGCTCAGCGGGCGGATCGAGGCCGGGATCTTCTCCTGCAATACCTTCAGCGCCGGTTCGCCCTTGGAAGTGACGAGGATCCGCTTGCCGAGGGCCAGGTAGTGGCTGATGATGTTGGCGATCGTGTGCGTCTTGCCGGTGCCTGGCGGCCCCTGGACCGCGACGC
This sequence comes from Massilia phyllostachyos, assembly GCF_021044825.1. Taxonomy (GTDB): domain Bacteria; phylum Pseudomonadota; class Gammaproteobacteria; order Burkholderiales; family Burkholderiaceae_D; genus Telluria; species Telluria phyllostachyos. The sequence continues at coordinate 32,167 of NZ_JAJNOC010000007.1, forward strand.
CCGGCGCGCGCGCCAGCTGCTGCACGATGGTCTCCTGCTCGCGGTTGTAGGGCAGCGGGAAGTAGAGTTCGCGCGCTTCGCCGCGGCTGCTGGCGCGGCCGGACAAGCCGCGGAAGGCGATCGTCTCGTGCTCGATCACGGCCTCGCCGGGAGCCGTGACGATGCTGAGCGGCCCCTCGGGGATCGGATCGCCGGCGCCCAGGCGCTCCTTCAGGCGCGCGATGTCGTCGATCAGGAAGTGACTGGGGCGCGGGCGGGTGAACACCACCCACCCGTTGGTCACCACCAGCTCCTCGCCGGCAGGCGGCGCCTGGACAGCCTCGCGCTCGTAGCGCGCCGACGCGGCGAGCTTGCCGGCGACCAGGCTCAGGACCGGTTCGACGACTGTCGGGTCGAAGGGAGAGACCGCGGTTTCCGGACGTTCGAGCAGCAGGGCGCGGGCGGCGCGCTCGACGTCGCCGATGCCGGGCACGGCGCAGGCGGCGAAGGCGTCGAGTTCCAGGCGCGGCTCGCTCTGGCGCGGACGCACGCCGATCGCGTGGCTGACTGTGTCGATCTCGAGCTCCACCGCCTGCGTGATCAAGGGGTAGTGGAAGTCGGCGGCGGGTTCGCCCGGGATGCGCCAGGACGACACGCCCATGCCCCATACCAGCTCGGTCGGACGCACCGCCTCTTCGGCTTCGAGGCGGGTCTTCAGCGCGAACAGGTCCGCGTACAAGGTCATCACCTGGCGGCGCGGCCGTTCGCGCATGGCCCAGTCGTTCCAGTGCCGCGAGTAGACATCGAGCAGGTGCGCCAAGCGCGCGTCTTCAATTCCTGCGCCGGTCAGCGCCGGCGGCTTCCCGAATGGATCGTCGCTGACGGCCAGCCAGGGAGCAAGCTCCGGTTCAGGCAGCGCCGGAGGGCGGGTCGCCTCGAGGCGATGCACGCGCAGCCAGGTCGGCTCGCCATCCGTTTCGACGTTGAAGTCGATCCAGGGCAGGGCCTCCAGGTCGGACCAGGTCTTCTTGAAATCGGTGATCTTCGAGAGATGAAAAGCGGCGGGATCGATGTCTTTGGCTTGCTCGACCAGATAGTCGAGCAGCCCGCTCATGAGCTGGGCAGGGGAATGCATAGTGTTTCGTGGGTAAGCGGACCACCATATTAAACGCTTATCAATTCGTCTGCGGTTCCGTATCATCTCCGGATGCCTACCCAACTCCCGAACGTCTGGCTCGCCGGACTGCTCTGCCTGTCGACCAACGCACTCGCGGCCAACTGCGGCGCGCCGCCCTCTGGTGAACGGAAGGCGGAACGTGTCGCCGCCGTCACGGCCTCGCGCCTTGATGCTGGCTTGTACGAAGGCCCGGTGTGGATCGAGGATGCACTCCACTTCTCCGACTTCAGCTTCGCCCAGGGCTTTCCTTCGCGCGTGCGCACGCTGGCGGCAAGCGGCAAGGTAGGCACGTCCATCGAGGACAGCGGCAGCAACGGCCTCGCCGTGGACGCCGCAGGCCGCCTGGTCATCGCCAGCCACAAGGACAAGGCGATCCTGCGCCAGGAACGGGACGGCAAGCGTGTCGTCCTTGCCGCCAGTTTCAAGGGCCAGGTCTTCAACTCGCCCAACGACATCGCCATCGCGCGCGACGGGACGATCTACTTCACCGATCCGGACTGGCAAAAGGCCGCCGCCCCCGGCGGGCAGCCGGTGACCGGCATCTACCGCGTCGGCGTGGATGGCGTGGTCACGCTGGTGGACGGCGCGCGGCCCAATCCGAACGGGATCGCGCTGTCGCCGGGCGGCGAGGTCCTGTACGTCAACGCCAGCGATGGACTGCTTGTCGCCTATCCCATCGCCGGCGGCGTGCCGCAGGCCGGACGGACGCTGGTGCGCGGGCTGGACGGGCCGGATGGCATGACGGTCGATTGCCACGGCAATCTGTACGTCACCGAGCATGGCGCGAAGCGGCTGCGCGTGTTTTCGCCGCAGGGCAGGGAGCTGGCCACGATCCGGGTCGACGCCAACGTCACCAATGCGGCCTTCGGCGGCAAGGACGGCAAGACCCTGTACATCACCGGCGCGGGCGCGCTGTGGCAGCTGCCGCTGGACGTGAGCGGCATGCCTTTCTAAGAACTATCCCGGCAGCGCTGGCCGATCAAGCGCGGCTGCGATAACGCTCCTGCAGCCAGGCCGCGATGCCCGGCACCAGCGACAGCACGATGATGCCGAGGATGACGGCGGTGAGATTGTCGTTGACCCACTTGATGTTGCCGAAGGCATAGCCGGCCACGGTCAGCGACACCACCCACAGCGTGCCGCCGGCCACGTTATACGACAGGAAGGTCCGGTAGCGCATGCTGCCCAGCGCGGCGACGAAGGGCGCCAGGGTGCGCACGATCGGCACGTAGCGCGCCAGCACGATGGTCTTCGGGCCATGGCGTTCGAAGAAGCGCTCGGTATGGGCGATGTGTTCCGGCTTGATGAATCGGAGCCGGTAGCCATGCTGGATGCGACCGCGGAAGAAGGTCCCGATCGCGAAGTTGACGATGTCGCCGACCACCGCTGCGACGATCAGCAGCGGGATCAGCACCGGCAGCGACAGCAGGCCTTTCGCGGCCAGCGCGCCGCAGACGAACAGCAGCGAGTCCCCGGGCAGGAAGGGCATCACGACCACGCCCGTCTCCACGAAAATCACCGCGAACAGCAGCACGTAGACCAGCAGCTGGTATTCGGTCGCGATGACGGCGAGATAGCGGTCGAGGTGGAGGAACCAGTCGAGCAGGGTAGTGAGCATGGCGTTTGTCTTTTCATTGAGTTGCGGCGGCGGGCGCATTGTACCGCGGAGCGTGCTATATTAATTTGGCAACGTTTCCAATTTCGGCAGCGGAGCAATGAGAGGAGACCACGACAATGCACAAGACAACCCTGTTGATGCGCAGCGCAGTACTGATGGCCGTGCTGGGCGCATTCGGCGCCCAGGCCCTGGCGCAGGACCGGCCCGGCGCCGTCCAGGCCTGGATTACCAGCGGCGACCAGGCCAGGCTGATGGCGCGCGGCGCCGACGCCCGTTTCGAGCGGGGCGAGCCGGCCGCGCTCGTCATCGACATCGATCCCGCCAAACGCTACCAGGAGATGCAGGGCTTCGGCGCCTCGATCACCGATGCCTCGGCCTGGCTGATCCAGCAGCGCATGAACCCGGCCCAGCGCGACAGCCTGCTGCGCGAGCTGTTTGGACGGGAATCGGGCCTCGGCATGTCCTTCACGCGCCTGACCATCGGCGCCTCGGACTTCTCGCAGCGCCACTACAGCTTCGACGACATGCCGCCCGGCGAATCCGATCCGGGCTTGACGCGCTTTTCGATCGAACCGCATCGCGCCACCGTGCTGCCGACCGTGAAGGCGGCGCTGGCGATCAATCCGCAGCTGAAGGTGATGGCCTCGCCCTGGAGCGCGCCCGGGTGGATGAAGACGAGCGACAGCCTGGTCAAGGGCGCGCTCAAGCCGCAGGCCCATGAGGCCTTCGCACGCTACCTGGGCCGCTACGTGGGCGACATGAAGAAGGATGGCGTGCCGATCTTCGCATTGACCCTGCAGAACGAGCCGCACTTCGAACCGCCCGATTATCCCGGCATGCGCGTCGACCCGGCGAGCCGCGCCGCCTTCATCGGCAAGCACCTCGGCCCGCTGCTGGCGCGCGAGCACCCCGGCACCACGGTGTTCGACTGGGACCACAACTGGGATGAACCCGATTCGCCGGCGAAGGTCTTGAGCGACCCGCAAGCGGCCAAATACGTCAGCGGCGTGGCCTGGCACTGCTACGCCGGCAACGTGGCGGTCCAGGCGCAGCTGCACGCGCAGTTCCCGGGCAAGGACACCTGGTTCACCGAATGCTCGGGCGGGAAGTGGGCCACGGACTGGGCGAAGAACCTGATGTTCTTCACCCGCACCCTGGTCATCGACACCACGCGCGGCTGGGCGCGCGGCGTGCTGTTGTGGAACCTGGCGCTGGACGAGAACGACGGCCCGCACCTGGGCGGCTGCAAGGATTGCCGCGGCGTGGTGACGATCGATTCGCGCACTGGCGAGGTGGCCCGCAACGTCGAGTACTACGCGCTGGCCCATGCCAGCCGCTTCGTGCTGCCGGGGGCGCAGCGGATCGGGTCGAGCGAAGCGGCGGGGGAGCTGTCGAACGTCGCCTTCCGCAACCGCGACGGCTCGCTGGCGCTGGTGGTGGCCAATGGGGCGCAGGCGGCGCAGACGTTCTCGGTGCGCCTTGGCGGGCAGAGCTTCCGCTATACCTTGCCGGCGCAAAGTGTCGCCACCTTCGCCTGGGCCGGAAAGTAACACCGCGCACGGCCGTTTCATCATTGTGTTGACAACAAATTGGGCGCAGCGCAATAATGATCCCGAGGATTTGGCAACGTTTCCAAACTGTTTCGACACAATTTGGCAACGTTTCCAAATCCTCCGCCCACGAAGGCACGGAAACGCCGCCACGTCGTCCCCAGATTTGGCAACGTTTCCAATAACCCAAACTATAACAAGATTGGAGACAAGGATGGCTCGATTTGGCAACGCCCACCGCGCGGGTTCGACGACCCGCGCCATCAACCCGACCCCGATCGCGGCCGCCTGCGCGCTGCTGCTGTGGGGCGCCGCGGCCCAGGCCCAGGCGCAGACGCAGCCGACCGACGCCGCACCCGCCCAGGTGGTGGTGACCGGCATCCGCGGCAGTATCGAAAGCTCGATCGCGATCAAGAAGGAGTCCGACTCGATCGTCGAGTCGATCACCGCCGAAGACATCGGCAAGCTGCCCGACCAGTCGATCGCGGAATCGATCGCGCGCCTGCCGGGCCTTTCCGCCCAGCGCGTGGCCGGCCGCGCCCAGGTGATCTCGCTGCGCGGCCTGGCGCCGGACTTCGGCGTCACCCTGCTCAACGGCCGCGAACAGACCAGCACCAGCAACGACCGCAGCGCCGAATTCGACCAGTACCCGTCCGAGCTGCTGAGCGGCGTGGTGGTCTACAAGACCCCGGACGCCAACATGACCGCGGCCGGCCTGTCCGGCACCATCGACCTGCGCACCGTGCGCCCGCTGGACCGCAAGGGCCGCACGGTCGCGTTCAACGTGCGCGGTGAGCACAACAGCAACGGAGAACTCAACAGCGGCTGGTCGAACAAGGGCAAGCGCATGTCGGTGTCCTACATCGACCAGTACCTGAACAATACCTTCGGCCTGGCGATCGGCTACGCCCACCTCGACACTCCGGGCCAGCAGAAGGAATACAAGTCCTGGTGGTGGGGCAACAACAACAAGCTCCCCGCCGGGAACGAGGACGTGATCGCGCTGAAGGGCGCCGAAGTCACCTCGACCTCGCGCAAGCAGGTGCGCGACGGCCTGATGGCGGTGCTCGACTGGAAGCCGAGCCGCGACCTGCGCTCCACCCTCGACCTGTACTACTCGCAGTTCGACCAGGAAGAAATCATGCGCGGCATGATGTGGAACTCGGCCGACACCGTCACCTACCGCAACCCGCGGATCGAGACCATCGGCGGCACCCGCCTGCTCACGGGCGGCACCCTGGTCGGCATGGAGCCGATCGCGCGCAACGACTATAACGAGCGGCGCGACGAAATGGGCGCGCTGGGCTGGAACACCCGGCTGCGCCTGAACGATCGCTGGGCGGTCGACGGCGACCTCTCGTACTCCACCGCCAAGCGGCGCGAGACCACGTCCGAGACCTATGCCGGCCTGGGCCCGGCCGGCAGCGGCGCCACCGACGACAACTTCCAGTTCCAGATTCCGGTCGGCGCCGGCCTGCCGCAGTTCACACCCAGTAAAGATTTCACCAACCCCGGCATCATCCGCCTGACCGACGTCGGCGGCTGGGGCCACGACGCCACCATGCACCATCCGCGCGTGGAAGACCGCCTGGGCGCGGCCAAGCTGAATGTACGCGGCGAGCTCGATGGCTGGTTCAGCAACGTGCAGGCGGGCCTGAGCTACTCCAAGCGCGACAAGTCGCACGAAGACGTCTCGCAGACCTACTGGCTGAAGAACAACCGCGCCCTGACGACCGTCCCGGCCGACATCATCGGGCCCACCACCTCGCTGGCCTGGGCCGGCATCCCCGGCGTGCTGTCGTTCGACCCGCGCGCGGCGCTCGACCGTTTCTACGACAAGCGTCCGGTGGACACCGACGTCGCGCAGCAGGACTGGGCGGTGAGCGAGAAGCAGGCGCTCGGCTACCTGCGCCTCGGCATCGACACCGACCTCGGCGACGTCGGCCTGCGCGGCAACCTCGGCGTGCAGTACGTGCACGTGAACCAGGAAGGGCAGGGCAAGGCGGTCAGCGGCAACCTGGTCACGCCGCTGCGCGACGAGCACTCCTACCACGACGTGCTGCCCAGCCTGAACCTGAACTTCGACTTCGGGAATTACCTGCACGACACCTACCTGCGCTTCGGCGCGGCCAAGACCGTGGCGCGGCCGCGCATGTCGGACATGCGCGCCGGCGTGGGCGCGGGCGTGGATGCGACCACCCGCATGTGGAACGGCGGCGGCGGCAATCCGAAGCTGGAACCGTGGCGCGCCAACTCCTTCGACCTCTCGCTCGAGCACTACATGGGCAAGGGCAGCTACGTTTCGGCGGCCTGGTTCTTCAAGGACCTGAAGAGCTATATCTACAACCAGCAGCGCCCCTTCGACTTCAGCGCCTTCCCGAATTCGAGCGCCGTCATCCCGATCTCGAACATCGGCACCATCAACCAGCCGGCCAACGGCCAGGGCGGCTTCGTGCGCGGCGTCGAACTCGCGGGTTCCCTGCAGTTCGGGTCCCTGTGGCAGCCGCTCGACGGCTTCGGCGTGCAGGCCAGCCTGTCGGGCACCGAAAGCTCGATCAGCCCGAACGGCCCGGGCGCCACCGAGAAGCTGCCGGGCCTGTCCGGCGTGGTGCGCAACATCACCCTGTTCTACGAGAAGAGCGGCTTCTCGGCGCGCGTGGCCCAGCGCTACCGCTCGGCCTTCCGCGGCGAAGTCACGGGCCTCTTTGCCCAGCGCGCCTTCAGCGAGATCCTGGCCGAGGACCAGGTCGACATCCAGCTCGGCTACGAATTCCAGAGCGGACCGTGGAAGAACCTGGGCTTCCTGCTGCAGGTGAACAATCTCGGCAACGAACCGTATCAAACCAGGCAGGGGAGCCCCTTCGCCAGCGGCGCCTATGCGCCCGAGCGCTACACGACCTACGGGCGCCAGGTGCTGTTCGGCGTGAACTATAAACTGTAAAGGAGACCGAATGACGACGAGACGACAAGCGATGCGCGTGGTGTGTGCAGCAGCCTTGAGCATGGCGGGAACGGCGGCCGGAGCCCAGGAAGCCGGCTGGCAGGTGGTGACGACGGCGCAGGGCGGCAGCCAGCGCTTCGCCGCGCAGACGCTGGGCGCGCCGCGCCCGGCGAGCCAGCCGATGGAAACCGAGACCGCGGTGTTCGTCGACACCCGCCAGCGTTACCAGGAGGTGTTCGGCTTCGGCGGCGCCGTCACCGATGCGACGGCCGAGGTGTACGCCAGGCTGACCCCAAGCGCGCAGCAGGCCTTCATCAAGGCCTACTTCGATCCGCGCGAGGGCCTCGGCTACAGCGTGCTGCGCACGACCATCCACAGCTCGGACTTCAGCAGCGCCAGCTACACCTACCTGAAGGAGGGCGACCGCACCCTGGGCTCGTTCAGCATCGGGCACGACATGCGCCACCGCATACCGCTGCTGCGCCAGTCGCTGGCCGCGGCCAAGGGATATGGCACCAACATGCGCGTGTTCGCCAGCCCCTGGAGCGCCCCCGGCTGGATGAAGTCGAACAACACCATGCTGCAGGGCGGCACCCTGCTGCCGCAACACCGCGACCTGTGGGCCGGCTACATCGTGAAGTTCGTCCAGGCGTATGAAAAGGCCGGCATTCCGGTGTGGGGCCTGTCGATCCAGAACGAGCCGATGGCGAAGCAGCGCTGGGAATCGATGATCTACACGGCCGAGGACGAGACCCGTTTCCTGGGAGACCACCTGGGCCCGGCCTTGAAGAATGCGGGCCTGGGCGACAAGAAGATCGTCGTCTGGGACCACAACCGCGACCTGCTGCCGCAGCGCGCCGGCCACATCCTGTCCGACCCCAAGGCGCGTCCCTATGTCTGGGGCGTCGGCTACCACTGGTACGAGACCTGGGCCAAGGGCCAGCCGATGCACCGCAACGTCGCCGCCGTGCGCGCAGCCTACCCGGATGTGCCGCTCCTGATGACCGAATCGTCGATCGAGAAGTACGACGCGGCGCGCCTGCAGGACTGGGCCAACGGCGAGCGTTACGGCAGCGAGATCATGGCCGACCTGAACGCCGGCGCGGCCGGCTGGGTCGACTGGAACATGCTGCTCGACATGCGCGGCGGCCCGAACCACGTGGGCAACTACTGCTTCGCGCTGCTGCACGCGAGCGACGACGGCCAGCTGGTCTACACGCCGAGCTATGCCTACATGGGCCACTTCACCCGCTACATCAAGCCGGGCGCGCGCCGGGTCGGCGCCACCACCAGCCGCAGCACGCTCGACACGGTCGCCTTCCGCAACCCGGACGGCAGGCTGGCGGTGGTGGTGATGAACCGTGCCGACGGGCCGCAGCGCTACCGCCTGATGATCGACGGCCTCGAGACCGCGGTCGACATTCCGGCCCGTGCCATCCAGACTGTGCTACGTTAACTCCCCTGGAGACGAGCACAGGGAGCACAGTGGCGACAATCAAGGACGTGGCCCGGATGGCCGGGGTGGGCACCGGGACCGCGTCGCGCGTGGTGCGCGGCCAGGGCTCGGTCTCGCCCGACAAGCTGGAGCGGGTGCGGCAGGCCATCGAGGCGCTGGGATACCGCCCCTCGCACACCGCGCGCTCGCTGCTGTACGGGCGCTCGCGCATGATCGGGGTCTACATCCCGATGCTGTCGGGGACCTTCTATACCACCATCCTGCAGATCATCGACGCCGAACTGCGCGGCGCCGGCCTGCACATGATGATCGGCTTCGGCACCGGCAAGGGCGCGGCCAGGCAGGAGGCGGTCGACGGCGTCGGCCTGCTGCTGGCGCGCGGCTGCGACGGCGTGATCGTGCTCACCAGCCCCCTGCAGGAAGACGACCTGGCGCTGTTCGGCGCGCACAGCCAGCGCCTGGTCGCGCTGAACCACCTGCTTGCCAGCATCCCCGAACAATGCTTCACGGTCGACCACGTGCTCGGCGGCCGGCTGGCGGCGCGCGCCCTGCTGGAGCAGGGCCACCGCGAGATCGCGGTGCTGGGCGGGCCGTGGGCGGTGCAGGACAATGTCGAGCGCATCGAGGGCTTCATGTGCGAACTCGAAGGCGCCGGCATCGATACCGGCGCCATGTGGGTCAGCGAGCACGATTTTTCCTCGAGCGCGGGCTGGTCCGGCGCCCAGGAACTGCTGGCTTCAGGGACCCGCTTCACCGCGCTGTTCTGCGCCAACGACGAGATGGCCCTCGGCGCCATCTCCTGCTTCTACGAAGCCGGCATCCATGTGCCGCGCGACGTCTCGGTGATCGGCTACGACGACGCCCCCAGCGCGGCGTACTCGGCGCCGCCGTTGACATCGGTGCGCATTCCCTGGCGCGAGATGACGGCCAGCGCCGTCGCCGAGCTGCTCAACCTGTGCGACGGCGGGCGGCGCGAGGTCGTGCGCAGCTTCGAGGTCGGGGTGGCGCTGCGGGGCTCGGTCGGCAGGCCCCGCAAGCGCCGTTGAGCGGGGCGCCGCCGGCTCCCGGATTTCTTCGTCGAGGCGCTCGATCCACCAGCCGATCCGGTACAGGACGCAGAAGGTGGGGACCAGCAGCGCCGCATAGGGGGCGCTCCGGTGGACCTCTTCGAACAGCCAGTTCAGGAATGGCCCGAGTCCGATGGCGTCCGCGACCACGATCTGCAGCCTGATGGGCAGGTTCAGCAGCAAGCGCTGGACGCCGGGGTGGGGGACCAGTCCCGACAGCGCGATGAAAACGCAAAGACCACTCACCAGCGCTTACGTGACGCACACGCTGATGCCAGACAGCGTCCGGTTGTTCATTTGTCCGCTCCCGTAGTTGATTGCGGGAGCAGATTAGTCGCTCCGCATCGCAGCGTCCCGGAGTACCGGTCAAGCATCGCCCGTCGCCCCTCGCAGTCCACCACTTTGTACCACGCGATCCCGGGGAACTTTGGGCCGGGAGGGCGATGTCGCATCTTTGCGATGACAAGCCGGCACGGCTGCCTGTAGAATCCCGCCCTTGAGTGAACGGTGTCCCGCCATCGACCGATGGCGGGGTGAAACGGGAAGCCGGTGAAGCGCGGGATTGCCATCCCCCGCCATTCCGGCGCAGCCCCCGCTGCTGTAAGCCTGACGAACCGGTCCGACGCCACTGCGCCATGCGCGGGAAGGCAAGGGACCGGGGAGGACGAGGGCGAGCCAGAAGACCGGCCGGTCACCTTGATAGCGCAAGACCCGGGGTGTGGTCTCGCACCATTGGTGCACCTGTTTTTTCCTGTTCCTGATCGCCGGGCATGCCCGGAGCGTGCGCGCACGCGCGTTAGTCGCAGGAGGGAAGCGGGTGGCGCCGGCCTTCACTTCGAAAGACGATAATGAACGACAGCATGCGCACCGCGCATTGGCACAAGGCGGCATGGGCCGCGGGTTCCCTCGCGCTCACCCTCGGCGCCGGGGTCGCCGCCCAGGAACAGGCGCCGGCCACGGTGGAGGTCACCGAGACGCGCCTGGCCGGCAATCCGACCCTCTCCCTCGATGAACGCAACGAGACCGGTTCGCGCCTCGGCCTGAGCGCGCGCGACACGCCGGCCAGCGTGAGCCGGCTCACCAGCGCCGACATCGCCGAGCGCAGCCTGATGCGCGCCCAGGACGTGGCCGTTCGCATGCCCGGCATGAGCGAGGCGCCGGCCCCCGGCAACGGCGGCAGCAGCCTGTCGGCGCGCGGCTTCGGCGGCCACAACTCGGTGGCCCAGCTGGTGGACGGCGCCCGCCTGGTGGTCGCCGCCGGCACCATCAGCTATCCATTCTCGACCTGGCCCTTGGCATCGGTGGAGGTGCTGCGCGGCCCGGCCTCGGTGCTGTACGGCGACGGCGCCATCGGCGCGGCCGTCAACTACGTGGCCCGCAAGCCGCGCTTCGACCGCACCCGCGGCGAAGCCTTCTTCGGCGCCGGTTCCTACGACACGCTGCAGGGCGGTGTCGGCGTCAGCGGCCCGCTGGGCGAGACCGTCGCCTACTCGGCCTACGCGGACGCCGACCGGAGCCACGGCTACCGGCGCGACAACGGTTACGAACGCCAGAACGTTTCCAGCGCCCTCGCATGGCGCGCCAGCCAGGACCTGACGGCCACCCTGTCGCTGGACGCCGGCCACAACGACGACGCGCGCTACTTCGGCACCCCGCTGCGCAACGGCCGGCTCGACGACAGCATCCGCCGCACCAGCTTCAACGTCGACGACGCGCTGGTACGCTACAACGACCGCGTCGCGCGCCTGCGCCTGGACTACCAGGCCGCCGCCGGCCTGCGCCTGCGCAACGAGACCTACTACCTCACCAGCAAGCGCCACTGGCGCAACGCTGAAACCTATACCTTCGACGCGGCCGGCACCCGCGTCAACCGCGGCGACTACCTCGAGATCCTGCACGACCAGCAGCAGGCGGGCAACCGCTTCGACGCCATGGTCGATGGCCGCGTCGCCGGCCGCGCCAACCGCCTGGTGGTGGGCTTCGAGTGGTACCGCACGCGGCTGGTGCACAGTAATAATGCGCCCTACGGCGGCGCCAGCGTGGTCGATCCCTACGATTTCGCGCCGGGCGTCTTCAGCAGCCCGGTGCCGACCATCCCTGGCCGCCGGGCCGAGATGGACACCCGCGCCGTCTTTCTCGAGAACGTGCTGGATGTCGCGGCCGAGTGGAAGCTGGTGGCCGGCCTGCGCCGCGACGTCATGGACTTCGACAACCACGACCTGCGCACCGGCGTTTCGCTTGGCAAGGACTACCACCCGGTCACGGGGCGCCTCGGCGCCGTCTGGCAGCCGTCCACGCAGTTCTCGCTGTACGGCCAGTTCGGCACCGCCACCGATCCGCTGAGCGGCGCGCTGGCGCTGCCGAACGGCTCGGTGAGCTTCGACCTCACGCGCGGGCGCCAGCTCGAATTCGGCGCCAAGGGCGGCGTCCCGGCCGTGAAGGGCGAGTGGACCGTGGCCGCCTACCGCATCGAGAAGCGCAAGCTGCTCTCGCGCGACCCGGACAACCCGGGCGTGGCGCAGCAGATCGGCCAGCAATCCTCGACCGGCCTCGAGATCGCATTCGCGGCCGAGCCGCTGCCCGGCTGGACCATCGACGCCAACGCGGCCGTGCTGCGCGCCCGCTACGACGACTTCCAGGAAATCGTGGGCGGCCGGCCGGTGGCGCGCGACGGCAATACGCCGGCCGGCGTGCCCGAGCGCACCGCCAGCGTCTGGACCCGCTGGCGCTTCCTGCCGACGTGGGATGCCGGCCTGGGCACGCGCTACGTCGGCCTGCGCCAGTCGAACGCGGCCAACACGGCGAACCTGCCGGCCTACACGGTGCTGGACGCTTCGCTGGCCTGGCGCCAGTCCCCATCCTTGAACTGGACCCTGGCCTTGAAGAACCTGGCGGACCGCGATTACGCGCTGTCGGGCAGCGGCGGCGTGCGCTGGCTGCTGGGCGCGCCGCGCACGGTGCAGCTGAGCGCGCGCACCAGTTTCTGAGGCGGCCATGAAGAAGGCGCTCATCTTCGTTCACAAATGGCTCGGGGTCGGCCTGGCGCTGCAGTTCCTGATGTGGTTCGCATCCGGCATCGTGATGTTTTACGTGCCGTTCCCGTCGCTCACCCAGGACGAGCGCCTGGCCGGCATGCCGCCGCTGCGCCTGGAGGGCGCCTGCTGCCTCAGCGCCGCCGACGCCGCGGCGCGCGCCGGCATCGCGTTCACCGATGCGCGCCTCGGCATGCACGGCGAGCGGCCGGTATGGCGCATGCAGGGCGCGGACAAGCGCTGGATCACGGTCGACGCGGCCGGCGCCGGCATGCTGGCGCCGCTCACGGACGCGCAGGCCGCGGACGTGGCCGAGCGCTTCAGCGGCCGCCGCGCCGTGCGGGCGGAGCGCCTGGAACGCGACCAGTGGACCGTCTCCCAGGGCTACAACCCGCACCGGCCGCTGGTGCGCGTGGCGCTGGATGGCGACGATGGGCTGACCCTGTACGTGTCGCCGGGCGCCAGCGAGGTGGTGCTCGACACCCGCCGCGCCGAGCGGGCCTGGAACTGGGTGGGGGCGGTGCCGCACTGGCTCTACTTCACCCAGCTGCGGCGCTGGCCGGAACTGTGGCGCCAGGTGGTGGTGTGGCTGTCGCTGCCCGGCGTGGTGCTGGCCGCGAGCGGCGTCCTGCTGGGCGTCTGGCAGCTCTGGCTGAACCGGAATCGCTGGATCCCCTACCGCAAGTTCTGGTGGCGCTGGCACCACATCCTCGGCCTGGCGGGCGGCGTGACCTGCGTGACCTGGATCCTGTCCGGCCTGCTGTCGATGAATCCCTTCGACGTGTTCTCGCCGCGTGGCGCCACGCCGCGCGAGCGCGCCGCCTGGATTGGGGAGGAAGCGGTGGCCGTGCTCGATCCGGCGCGCGCGCTGGCCCTGGCGCCGCTGGCGGCGCGCGAGATCGACCTGGTGCGCCTGCAGGGGCAGGTGTGGTACCGCCTGCGCGGGGCTGGTAGTCAGGCCTTGGTTCCCGCCGGCGCGGTCGCGGGCCCGGCGCTGCGCGCCTTGCCGGACGCCGCGATCGGCGACGCCTTGCGCGGATTGCGTTCCGGCGCCGGGGCGCCCGCGCTGGAGCGGGTGACGCGCTACGACGGCTTGTATTATTCGCGCGAGCCGGCCGGCGCGGCAGGCACGTCGAGCAGGCCGCTGCCCGTGTGGCGCGCGCACTGGCCGGACGGCGTGGCGCTGTACGCCGATCCCGCCACGGCGCGCCTGCTGCTGCGCACCGATCCCGGCACGCCCTGGCAGCGGGTGCTGTACAACGGCCTGCACAGCTTCGACTTCGCGCCGCTGATGGCGCGGCCCGTGCTGCGCGGTGTGCTGGTGGTGGGCTTGTCGCTGCTGGGACTGGTCCTGTGCATGACGGCTTGCGTGCTGGCCTGGCGCGTGCTGGTGCCGGCGCGGCGCCGCAAGGCCAGGGACGCGGTGTAGACAGCTCCGCGCCGCTCAGGGGCGGCGAAGGCGTTCACGTCCACTGCGGCCGGCCCGCGCACCCGGGGTCGGGCAGGGCCGCCAGCAGCGCCGCACGCTCCTGCGGCCCGAGCCAGTCGCGTGCGTGGTCGGCCAGGCTGCGCGTCCACATCAGGACATCGTGGCCGGAAGGATAGGACGTGAAACTGGCGACGCCGCCGCGCGCCACGATTTCGCTTGCCAGGCAGGCGCCGGACCAGGTGCTTGCCGCTGACCCGGGCCGCCGGTCCGCTTCCCCGCAGCTGGGAGCGGTCCGGCGCCGCGCCTTCGAGGATGCAGGGCGCGGGATCGGCCGGCCCGGTGCAGGCGGCAAAGTCGCGGATGGCGGCGTGGGCGGGCAGGGCGGCCAGCAGGATCAGGCCCGCGCCCAGGGCGCGCAAGGGCATGTGCATGAGGACTCCTTGTAGGTGATGGTGACCCGACGATAGCGTGTATGGACAAGGAATTCCATGCAGGAGGACTTAAATGCCGGCCGGACGACATCGCCGCGACAGCTGCGCGGTATAGTCGCTTCATCCCCACCTGTCCAGGAGTCTCGGTGAGCACCATCGCACGTCCGCCCGCCGCCGTCATGCCCAGGTGGCTGCTGTACACCACGGCCCTGTTCGCGGTCGCGGTCGCGCTGTTCTCCTACCGCTACCTGGCGCCGGGCATGCAGGCGCCGCCGATGATCCAGGCGAACGCCTACCGCGCGCCCTGGCTCTTCATCCATGCGGCGGGGGCCGCGAGCGCGCTCTTGATCGGCGCCTTCCAGTTCTCGACCCGCCTGCGCGCGCGCCGCCTGGCGGCGCACCGCTGGCTGGGCCGGGCCTATGTCGCGGGCTGCATGGTGGGCGGCGTGGCCGGCCTGGTGCTCGCCATCGGCGCCTCGACCGGCAGCGTGAGCACGGCCGGCTTCGGGCTGCTCGCGCTGGCATGGATCGGCACGACGGGCCTGGCCTGGCGCCGCGTGCTGCAGGGACGGCTGGCAGAACATCGGTCCTGGATGGTGCGTTCCTTTGCCCTGACCCTGTCGGCCGTCACGCTGCGCCTGTATCTGCCGCTCGCCTTCGTGCTGCCGTTTCCGTTCGCCGCCAGCTATGGGGCGATCGCCTTCTTGTGCTGGGTCCCGAACCTCGTGCTGGCCGAAGCCTGGCTGCGCCGCTCGTAGCCTTGAGGCCTTCATTGTTCGCGTCGTCCGAACGGTGAATTCGTGCGCGCGCCCTTATGTGCGCGAGGTGGCTGGACTACAGTAGGGCCGCCATCCCGATGCATCGACCTGGACCCCAATGACACCCGCAACCCATCGCGATCAACTCATCAGCATGCTGGCGGAAGCTGCCGAAATCGAACACTGCCTGATGTGCAGCTACCTGTACGCCGCGTTCTCTCTCAAGCAGGAGCTGGACGAGGGGCTGCAGCCGCATGAACTGGCGGCCGTGAAGCGCTGGCGCGCCGAGATCATCGCCATCGCGACCGAGGAAATGCTGCACCTGGCGCTGGTCAACAACCTGCTGATCGCGGTCGGTTCGCGGCCGCACTACCGGCACTACAACTTTCCCGCCACCGCCGGCCAGTTCCCGGCCGACGTGGCGGTGGCCCTGCTGCCGTTCGACGGCGCCACGCTCGACCACTTCATCTACGTCGAGCGCCCAGGCCGGACGGACGAGCGCGACGGCGGGACCATCGAGAAGCCCGCCTATTCACGCGACCTGACGCGGACCGACCTGCTCACCGACATCCCCTGCGACTACGAGACCGTGGGCGAGTTGTACGGGGCGATCGCCGCCGGCGTCTCCTATCTTGCGGCGCAACTCGGGGAAGCGGGCCTGTTCGTCGGCAAGCGCGAGGCCCAGCTGACCGAGCGGGACGTGTTCCTGCCGGGCCTGTGCAGCATCGCGAACGAAGCCGACGCCCTGCGCGCGGTGGGGCTGATCGTCGAACAGGGCGAGGGTTCGGAGGTCTGCTTCGAGACGTCCCACTACGCGCGCTTTCGCGCCATCCGCGAACAGTGGCAGGCGCTGGCGGGCCAGCGCGGCGACTTCAAGCCCTACCGGGATTGCGCCCGCCATCCGGTGATGCGCTCGCCGGTGAGCACCGGGGTGCGCGTGCAGGTGGTCAGCGAACCCGCCATCACCCTGCTCGACGTCGGCAATGCCGGCTATTTCCTGATGCTGCGCATTCTTGCGCTGATGAGCGATACCGTCAACTGCCTGCTGCCGCGCCCTGTCGTGATGGGGCAGGCGCTGGCGCTGATGCACGCGCTGGCCGACATCGGCAGCAAGCTGACGACGCTGCCGGCCAACCCCGAGCATCCGGGCGTGAACGCCGGCCTCACCTTCACCCTGTCGCGCACCGCGCTCGGCTACGAGTCGCCGGACTCCGCGGCCAGGCTGATCGCCGAACGCATGGAGCTGCTGGCGGCGCACGCGGACAGCGCGGCGCCGGCGCTGCCGGCCCTGGCGCAGGTCGCGCGCACGCTGCGCGAGGGCGCCGCGGCGTGGCGCAGCGCGCACGATGCGAAGGGCGGGGTGCCTGCGGCGCCCGAGGCGGCAAGCGGGGAGGCGCCGGGCTTCGCGCCCTACCAGCCCGAGGTCGTGCGCGGGACCACCGGGACCATCTGGTTCAATGCGGCCCGCTGCGTCCATTCGCGCCACTGCGTGCTGGAAGAGCCCGAGGTGTTCAGGGCCAACCAGGAAGGCGACTGGATATTCCCCGACATGGCCACGCCCGAACGCCTGGGACGGGTGGCGCGCCGCTGCGTGTCCGGCGCGATCCGCTACGCGCGCCACGACGGGCTGGATGCGGAGAGCGCGCCGCCGGTCAACCTGGTGCGGGTGCGCGAGAACGGCCCGCTGGCGCTGAACGCGGCGATCCGCATCAATGCGCCCGACGGCTCGGCCGGCGAGGAACTGCGCGCCACCCTGTGCCGCTGCGGCCAGTCGAAGAACAAGCCCTTCTGCGACCAGTCGCACATCGCCGCCGGCTTCGAGGCGTCCGGCGAAGCGGTGACGCGGCTGTCGCCGCAGCTGGAACAGCGCAACGGACCGCTCGAGGTCACGCCGCTGCGCAACGGTCCGCTCGATCTGCGCGGCGCCGCCGAGGTGATTACCGGCACCGGCCGCACGGTCGACCGCACGATGGGAGTGCGCCTGTGCCGCTGCGGCCAGTCGCGCGACAAGCCGTTCTGCGACGGCAGCCACCGGGAAGTGGGCTTCACGGCGGCCGGGCAGGGCGTCTGAATCACCGGACGCGCGCCAGGTCGATCCGCCGGTCCGCCACGCTGCGCACGATGTCGACGTCGTGCGTCACCAGCAGCATCGCGCCGTTGGACGCGTGCACGTGCTCGAGCAGCAGCGCGAACACGTCCTGCTGGGTGACCGGATCCAGGCGCGAGGTCGGTTCGTCCGCGAAGATCAGGGCCGGCTGCATCAACAGCACGCGCGCCAGCGCGATGCGCTGCAGCTCGCCGCCCGAGACCTGGTGCGGCAGGCGCTCGAGCAGGCCGGGCGCCAGGCGCATGCGTTCCAGCAGGGCCTCGAGCCGGCTCCAGTCGAGGCGATGCAGCTCGACCAGGTCGCGCAGCGACTGGCGCAGGCGGATGCGCGGGGCGAAGGCGGCGCCGGGATCCTGCTGGATCTTCTGGAAGGCCGTGGGCGCCAGGCCAGGGGCGCGCTGGACCCGGCCGCTGTCCGGCTGCGCCAGGCCCAGCACGATGTTGCCGAAGGTGGTCTTGCCCGATCCGCTCGGGCCGCTCACCGCGACGATCTCGCCCGGCGCGATGCGCGCGTCCACGCCCGTGAACAGGACCTGGCGGCCGAAGGCCTTGCCGACGCCGTCGACGCGCACGACTTCGCCGGCCGCGGCCACGCCCTGCCGCGCGGCGGGCCAACTGCCCGGGTCCGCTGCAAGGAGGCGGCGGGTATAGTCCTGGCGCGGCGCGGCCAGCACTTCGCTGGCGGCGCCCTGTTCGATCATCGCCCCATCCAGCATCACGGCCAGTTGGCCGCCCAGCTGGCGCGCCAGCCAGATGTCGTGGGTGATGCACAACAGGCTCATGCCTTCGGCCTGCGCTGCGCGCAGCAGTTCGAGCACTTCGCCGCGGCGGTCGGCGTCGAGCCCCTTGGTCGGCTCGTCGATGATCATCACCGGCGCCCCGGCCGCATGGGTGGCGAGGAAGGCGACCCGCTGCGCCATGCCGCCGGACAGCATGAACGGATACTTGCGCGCCGCATCGCCGAGGCCCAGCGAGGCCAACGCGCGTTCGGCCAGGCCGCGCGCGTCGTGCTTCGGCGTCCTGGCGACCAGCGAATAGGTCTCGCCGATCTGTTCACGCACCCGCATGGTTGGGTCGAGCGCCAGCCACGGTTCCTGCGGCAGCAGCGCCAGGCGCCGACCCCAGAGCGCGTGGCGGCGGGCCTGGTCGACGGCCGGCGTGGGGTTGCCGCCGATCGCGACCTGGCCCTCGCAGCGCAGCGGCGCCGGCAGGTTGCCCATGATGGCTTGCGCCAGCAGCGACTTGCCGGATCCGCTCTCGCCCAGCAGGGTCAGCACGCCCCCGGCCGGAATCGTGAACGAGATGTCGCGCACCAGCGCTTTGTCGCCGAGCAGGACGGCGAGCTTGTCGACTGTCAGTGCGTGATTCATGCGGCCTCCCGTTCCGGCGCCAGCAAGAGCAGGCCGAGCAGGGTGAGGAACAGCAGCAGCACCGGGGCGCCGATCAGCCAGGGCGCCTCGCCGTAATAGGGCAGCAGTTCGATCATCATGACGCCCAGTTCGGGTGTCGGCGGCATCAGGCCGACGCCGACGAAGCCGAGCGCCGACATCGCCAGCACCGCGCCGGCGAAGCCGAAGCGCATCAGGGTGAACAGGCGCGGCAGCAGCTCGGGCAGCAGGTGGCGCCGCACGATGTGGACCGGGCCGAAGCCGAGCAGGCGCGCCGCTTCCACGTGGGGGCTGGCCAGCAGGATGCGGCTGGCCGCGCGCACCACGCGGAAGTATTCGACCCACAGCGCCAGCGAGATGCCGACGTACAGCGGCCAGAAGCCGCCCGGCGTGAAGGCGGAGAGCAGCAGCACCAGCAGCAGGCCGGGCAGGGCCAGCACCGCGTCGGCGAACGCCGCCAATATCCGCTCGGGCCAGCCGCCGCGCCAGGCCGCCAGCAGGCCGAGCACGGTGCCGGGAATCGCCGCCGACAGCACGCTCACCAGGGCCAGCGACAGCGACAGGCGCGCGCCGTGTGCCAGGCGCGCCAGCATGTCGCGGCCCAGCTGGTCGAAGCCGAGCGGGTGTGCGAGGCTCGGCAATTCGAGGAAGCGGTCGAGCTGCTGGCGCGCCGGGTCGATGCCGACCAGCCAGGGGCCGAACAGGGCGAATAGAAAGATCGCGCCGACCAGCACGATGCCGGCGCGCTGGCCGAGGCTCAGGCGCCGTGGCGCCTCGATGACGACGAGGTCGGATGAGACGGTATGCGTGGTAGTCATGCGCGGCGGCGGGGATCGATGAAGGCGCAGGCGGTATCGACCAGCGCGTTGAACAGGACGAACATCAGGCCGAGCACCAGCGCGGTGCCCTGGATCATCGGCACGTCGCGGCCGAAGATCGCATGCACCAGCGCGTGGCCGATGCCGGGCCAGGCGAAGATGGTCTCGACCAGCACCACGCCCTCGACCAGGTAGACCAGCTGCACGCCGAGATAGGCGACCACGGGCGCCGCGACGTTGCGCAGGCCGTGGCGCAGCAGGGCCTGGCGCATGGTGAGGCCCTTGGTGAGCGCGAAGGCGAAGTAGCTCGATGCGCGTACCTGCACCATGGCGTCGCGCGCCACGCGGCAGGATACGGCCGCCATGCCCAGCGCCAGCGTCAGCGCGGGCAGCACGATGCTGCCGTGATCGTGGTGGCCGGCGGCCGGCAGCGCGCCCAGCTGCACCGAGAACACCAGCACCAGCACGAGGCCGAGCAGGAAGGAAGGCATGGCGCGCAGCACGGTCGAGACGGCGAGCGTGGCGCGGTCGAGCAGGCCGCCGGGCTTGAGCCCTGCCAGCACGCCCAGCGTGGGGCCGACCAGCAGCGAGAAGAACATCGCCAGCAGCGACAGGTTCAGGGTCGGTCCGAGCTGGCGCTGGATTTCGAGCATGACCGGTTCGGCCGTCACCTGCGACACACCGAGGTCCAGCTGCAACAGGCGCTGCCACCAGTCGCCCAGGGCCGCCAGCCAGTGGCGGTCCAGGCCCAGTTCGATGCGCACCGCTTCGGCGGCGGCCGTGGTCACCATGTCGTAGCCGTAGCGGCCCGCCGCGATGCGGTAGGCCATGTCGCCCGGCAGCATGCGCGTCATGAAGAAGCACAGGGTGCCGACCAGCAGGGCGACCAGCAGCGCCTGCAGCAGGCGCTGGGCAAGCGCGGTCGCGATGCCGCGCCAGGCCGGTGCGGGAAGCGTTCTCATATCCATAGGAGCTGCGAAATCCTGTAACTGCGTTCGAAAGGATCGATGCTGGCGCCCTCGATGCGGCGGCTCACGGCGCACACCTGGCGGTACCAGACCACGGGGATCAGCGGCAGCTCGGACTGCAGGATCGCCGCCACCCTGGCGCGATCGTCCTGCGTACCGGCCGCGCCGGAGGCCAGGCGCGACAGCAGGGCGGGGACTTCGGCGTTACGCCAGCCCATCGCGCCCCAGTCGCCGCCCTCCGGGCCGAAGTCCTGCAGCAGGGTCGCCACCGGGTCCGGCAGGTTGCCGAAGTTGCGCGCCACCAGGCCCATCTGGAGGCCGCCGCTGCGGTGGCCGGCCGGGATGTCGCTCGAATTCCCGATGGTCACGCGCACGGCGATGCCGATCTGGCGCATCTCTTCCTGCAGCGCGGTCGCGATCAGAGGCAGCTCGGGACGGTCGACGAAGGTGGTGAGCGTGAGCGCCAGGCGCTGGCCGCCGCGCTGGCGGATGCCGTCCGCCCCAGGCTTCCAGCCGGCCTGCTCCAGCAGGGCGCGCGCCGCCTGCGGATCGGTGCGCAAGGCCGGCAGCGCCGGGTCGTGCCAGCCCTTCATCGAGGGTGGGAACAGCTGGCTCGCGCCCAGGTCGGGGTCGCGCAGCAGGGCGCGTGCGATGCCCTGGCGCTCCACGCACAGGGCGATCGCGCGGCGCACGCGCACGTCGGCCAGCAGGGGATGGCCGCTATTGAGCTTGATGAAGGTGGTGCGCGGCAGCATCTGCGACTTCAGGACCGCCTTCGGACTGCGCTGCAGCTTGCGGATGCTCGGCGGGTCGAGCGAAAAGGCGAGGTCGGCCTGGCCGCTCTCCACCAGCAGGGTGCGCGTTTCCGAGCGCGCCACGCTGATGTAGCGCGCCTTCTGCACGCGGCCGGGGATCGCCAGGCCGCCGTAGCCGGCGAAGCGCTCGACGTCGAACTGCTGCGGCATCGAGATCGAAGCAATCTTGAACGGCCCACTGCCGATGATCTTCACCACCCGGCCCTGCGCGTCGAAGGAGGCGGGCGCCAGGATCTGGCAGGTGGCGTGGGTCAGCAGGTAGGGCAAGGGCGCGAAGGGCCGCCGCAGGGTGAATACGATGGCGCCGGCGTCCGCCGTGATCGCGCGGATGCCGGCCATGGTCAGCACGCCGGGACGCCCGTGGGCGCGGCGCAGGCAGGCCAGCACGTTCTCCGGGGTGACTTCGCTGCCGTCGTGGAAGCGGCGGTTGCCGCGCAGGGTGAAGCGCCATTCGAGGCCATCGCTGGAGACCTGCCAGCGCGAGGCCAGGCGCGCCTGCAGGCGGCCGCGGTCGTCGACGTCGAGCAGGGTCTCGACCACTTCCATGCGCGAGAACATGTAGCCGGCACGGGAAGGATCGAGGCCGGTCAGCTCCCACGGGCCGACCACGGTCAGCACGTCGGCCGCGGCGGCGGTGAAGGTGTGCGCGTGCGGCTGGCCGCGGTCGTCGGCGCGCGCGCCGCTCCAGGGCAGCAGCGCTGCTGCGGCGCCGGCGAGCACGCTGCGGCGTCGGCGCGATGGTGGGATTGGTCGCATCATGGTCTCAGAAGCGGTAGCGCAGGTTCAGGCGCGCGGTGCGCAGCATGCCGGGCGTGACCCACACGCTGCCGTAGGAGCTGGCGTAGTACTGCTTGTCGAACAGGTTCTCGACGTTGAAGGCGATGCGCAGGCGCGGGTTCGGGGCCCAGGAAGCGACCAGGCGCGCCGTCGTGTAGGACGGCAGCACGAAGCTGGTGGAGGCCGCCACGTCGCCCTTGCGCTCGCCGACGTAGCTGAACCCTCCGCCCGGCATGGCGACGCCGTCGCCCAGCCGGAAGCGCGGGGTGAGCTGCACGGTGGCGCTGTGCTTCGGCACGTTGGGGAAGCGGCTGCCGCTCACGATGGCGTTGTCGCCCTTGGTGACCACGGCGTCGGTCCAGGCGTAGGCCAGCGACAGGCGCACATCCTTCATGACGTCGCCGGCCATGTCGACCTCGACGCCCTTGCTGGCGACCTGGCCCGCGGGCGCCGAAAAGTCCGAGCTGCGCGGATCGACGGTCAGCACATTGTCCTTGGTGATGCGGTACAGCGCCACGGTGCTCGTCAGCTTGCCCTCCAGGCTGTCGACCTTGGTGCCGACCTCCCAGGAGCGGCTGCTCTCGGCCGGCAAGGCTTCGTTGTCGTAGCTGATGCCGCTGTTCGGGCGGAATCCCTTGGCGGCGCTGGCGTACAGCGACAAGGTGGACAGCGGCTGGTAGACCAGGCCCACGCGCGGGCTGGTCGCGCTCAAGGATTGTTCATTGCTGCGGCCAAGGCGGCGGTTGACCACGGTCTGGTCGTAGCTGTCGCGGCGCGGGCCGAGCAGGGCTTTCCATTGCGGCGTCAGGTCGAGCTGGTCCTGCAGGTAGACCGCGTGCGAGCGCTGGGTCTCGCGGGTCGAGGCGTTCAGGCTCAGGGGCGCGGCCACGCCGCCATACACCGGCGCGTAGATGTCGATCGCGTGCGGGAATTCGTTCGACGGGTTGCGGCGCAGCTGGATGCGGTCGTCGTCGAAGGCATACGCATCAAGGCCGAACAGCAGGTTGTGCGTGACCGGCCCGCTCGCGACCTTGCCGACCGCCTCGATGCGTCCGGAGCGGTCGATGCCATACCAGTCGCTCAGGCGGGCGGTGAGGCGGTACGGAACGGCAGCAGCGGTGGACATCGTCGGCTCGGCTTGTTGATAACAGCCTCTCATTATTGCACGGAAGCTAAGTTAAAAGAAGCGCCGAAGAAGCGAAACCGTTCAGTTAGCAGTAAAGCCGTCGCCCCGGCGCAGGCCGGGACCTGAGTTAAGCGTCTCGACAGCGCATGTGAACTTGGGTTCCGGCCGCCGGAAGTCGTAGGCGCCAGTGGCGCGTACGACGTTTAAACGCTAACTGTACAGCATTAGAGCCGAAGAAGCTTAATTACTGCGCATACGCCGGGTCTTTACGCTCAGCGATAGCGCCGACACCAGGAAGTAAAAGGCGCCGAAGCCGGCGTAACCGACGACCGTCGCCAGGCCCGGCTCGGCCTGCCCGCGCGCCTGCACCATGAACACGGCGCCGGCCAGCGCCGACTGCGCGCCGCTCAGGATCATCGCCCATTGCGCGCCGCTGGTCTTCCAGCGCCGCAGTGCAGCGGCCAGCTGCAGCAGGCCGGAGAGGATGGCCCAGGCGCCGAACACGGCCAGCACGCGGCGCATGTCGGGCAGGGCGGCGGCGATCGCGATGGCGACGCCCAGGCTGGCCAGCACGTTGAAGGCCTGCGGCTTGTTCGCGCGGATGCCGCCGCTGCGAACGCCGTCGACCAGGTTGGCGAGGGCGTCCCAGGCCGGGTACAAGATGAGGAGGGCGGCGGCGAGCGGCGGCAAGCCTGCGCCCGGGCCGAGCGCCACGCCGATCCAGGCGATCGAGAATGCCGCGCGGGCGTAGTAATACTGCGTGAGCCAGTGTTCCTGCGAGGTGGTGGCGGCTGCTGGGTTCATGCTGTTGCTCCTTGATGTGGCTACCTATCAGTTGGTAGGTAGTGTGGTTCAAAAAAAAAGGGGCGCGGCGGCCCCGGAGGTATCAGGCGCCAGCCGTGAGGCGCGCCAGTTGCGGATCCATGATGGTGGCGAAGACGGCCGTGTCGCCATAGGCGCGCGCCGACAGCATGGCGCCGTGCACGGTCGCCATGAAAGTCTCCGCCTCGACGCGCGGCATTGAGGCCAGCACGATGCTTCCCTGCGCCGCGCCGCGTTCGAACACCGAAGTCAGCCAGCCGGAGAGGAAGCGGAAGTAGGCGCGGATCTCCTGCGCGACCGCGTCCGGCAACACCGGCAGCTCGTTGGCCAGCAGGGCGCACACGCAGAACGGCGCGCTGGCGTCGCCGATGCAGGCTTTCCAGTAGCCGATGTAGGCGCGCAGCTGCTCGAGCGGCGCGGGCAGCGCCTGTTCGATGCCGGCGATACCAGCTTCGGCCTCTTCCCGATAGCGGCTCACCAGGGTCGTCACCAGCTGTTCCTTGCTGGGGAAGTGGTGGTGGATGCTGGGCTTGCGGATGCCGACCGTGTCGGCGATGTCGGCGTAGCTGAAGCCGTTGTAGCCGCCAGCGATGACGAGCGAGCGCGCACAGGCCAGGATGTCATCGGCGGTCGATGTGGTCTTTTTCATGCGCCTATCCTACCTACTGGTAGGTTTGTAGTCAAGCCATGCCAAGTCAGTACATTTCGCTATGAAGCTACAAGAGTTAACGTTACCATGTCCTTGCGCGGATGGTCCTCGCGCCCACCATCACTTCGAGGAGAAAGCATGCACTACAAGACGATCATGCGCGGCCTGCTGGCGGCCGGCCTGTTGAACGCGGCATGGGTGGGTGGCGCGGCGCGCGCCGACGACTACGACGACATGCGCGCGAAATGGGCGCTGCGGGGTGGCGCCGCGAATGCCGCCGATCCGGACGTGGCGGCGCTGGTGGCCGCCAGCCAGGCGAGCGCGCAGCGCCTGTGGAACACCCTGGACCGCGACCCTGGCCGCACGGCGCTATGGCCGGACGCATCCAGCTTCGCCGCCTCCGCCACGCTGACCACCAGCTTCACCCGCCTCGCGACGCTGGCCGGCGCCTACTACAGCGGCAATGCCGGCATGCAGGGCAATCCCGAGCTGCTGGCCGAGGTCCTGGCCGGCATCGACTGGATGCTGGCGCACCACTACAACGCGGCCGTGGCGAACGAATTCGACAACTGGTGGGATTGGCAGATCGGCGTGCCCCAGCAGGTCAACAACCTGATGTTCATCCTGTACGCCGACCAGCCTGCCGCCCAGCGCGCGGCCCTGATCGCGGCGATCGACCGCTTCGTGCCCGACCCCACCCGCCGCACCGCGCGCGACGGCAGCGTGCCCGCCACGGCGACGGTGGAAACCGGCGCCAACCTGCTGGACAAGGCCTGGGTCGTCGCCATGCGCGGCATGCTCGGCAAGGACGGCGGCAAGCTGGCCGCCGGGCGCGACGCCGTCGCTCCGGCGCTGCCCTACGTGAACACGGGCGATGGCTTCTACGCCGACGGCTCCTTCGTCCAGCACCTGCACACGCCCTACGTGGGCGGCTACGGCGCGCCGCTCCTGACCAATATCGGCCGCCTCTACTACCTGCTGGACGGCAGCCCCTGGGAAGTGACGGATCCGAACCGCGGCGTGGTGTTCGACTGGGCCATGCGGGCCTTCCGCCCCTTCATCTACGACGGCGCGATGATGGACAACCAGCGCGGGCGCAGCATCGCGCGCCAGACCTCGACCGACCACCTGGTGGGGCGCAGCCTGGTGGGCACCATGCTGAATCTGACCGACAGCCTGCCCGCCGGCCAGGCCGACGAGATCAAGTCGGTGCTCAAGGGCTGGATGGCGCGCGACACCAGCTTCGGCGCGTCGTACTTCAGCCCCGTGCCGATCAATGGCGTCGGTGTCGGCAGCGGCCTGTCCGCCACCGACGTCACGCGCCTGAAAGCGATCCTGGAAGACGACGCGATCGTCGCGGCGGACGAGCCGGTCGAGACCCGGGTCTACGCCGCCGCCGACCGCGTCGTGCAGCGCCGCCCGGGGCACGCCTTTGCGCTGTCGATGTTCTCGCGCCGCATGTCGTCGTTCGAGAACGGCAACGGCGAGAACCTGAAGGGCTGGTGGAGCGGCGCCGGCATGACCTCGCTGTACAACGCCGACGCGCTGCAATATGCGGGCGACTACTGGGCCACGGTGGACATGTGGCGCCTGGCTGGCATCACCACCGACCATAGCGGCAGCGGGACGCCGGTGCCATGGAAGTTCTACGGGAATATCCGCGCCGGCGTCGGCGGGGCCGAGCTGGGCGGGCAATTCGCGACGGCGGCCATGGAATTCCACACCCAGAACCTGAGCGCCACCACCCTGGGCGGCAAGAAGGCCTGGTTCTATTTCGGCGACAAGATGGTCGCCACCGGCGCCGCCATCAGCTCGACCAGCGGGGCCGCCGTCGAGACCATCGTCGAGAACCGCAAGCTGAACGCCGACGGCAGCAATGTCCTGACGGTCGACGGCGAGGTGCAGGATGCGGCCCTGGGCTGGTCGGCGGCGCTGCCGCAGGTCTCCTGGGCGCACCTGGCGGGAACGGTGGCCGGCGCCGACATCGGCTATGTGTTCCCGACGGCGCCGACTGTCGGCGCGCTGCGCGAACGCCGCAGCGGCAGGTGGAGCCAGGTGCATGCCGCCGGCAACACCGCCGAGGTGGCGGACAACTACCTGAGCCTGGCCCTGGGCCACGGCGTCGATCCGGCCAATGCGAGCTACGCCTACATCGTGCTGCCCGGCCGCAGCGCGGCCGAGACGGCGGCATTCGCGGCGGACAGCGGCATCAGCATCCTGGAGAATTCGGCCGGCGGGGCCGCCGTCAAGGATGCCGCGCAGGGCGTGACCGGCCTGGTGTTCTGGAACGACGGCAGCAAGACCATCAGCGCGGGCGGCCAGCCGCTGGTCACCAGCGACAAGAAGGCGGTGGTGATGCTCAAGCAGGCCGGCACCGACCTGCAGGTCAGCGTGGCCGATCCGACCCAGACCAATACCGGCCTGCTGAATGTCGAGATCAACCGCGCTGCGCAGAGCGTGCTGTCGCTCGACCCGGGCGTGACCGTGGTGCAGGCCAGCCCGACCATCAAGCTGCAGCTCGCGGTCGCCGGCGCGCTCGGCAAGTCCTTCGCCGCCCGCTTCGCGCTGAGCGGCACCTCCTCGCTGGCGCCGGCGGCGGACGCGTTCCTGCGCGACGGCAGCTACGGCAATACCAACTACGGCAGCACGAACACGCTCACCGTCAAGGCGGACGCGGTCGGCTACGCCCGCAACAGCATGCTGAAGTTCGACCTGTCGTCGGTGGAGGGCACGATCACCGGCGCCTCGCTGCGCCTGACGCCGGTGGCGGCCGGCATGGGCGGCATCGTCCACCATCTCTACCTCACCGCGCCGGGCTGGGACGAGGCCACGGTCACCTGGAACAACCGTCCCGCGAACGGCGCGCCGGTCGCGAGCTGGACGGTGCCGGCGATCGGCACCCAGATGCAGGTCGACGTGACGGCCCAGGCGCAGGCGGCAAGCGGCGGCGGCAAGCAGCTTTCCTTCGCGATCGAGGCGGCCCAGAATTACGGCGCCAACGGCTCGGTCGACTACGCCGCGCGCAGCCACGCGACCGCCGGCTACCGGCCGGTGCTGGTCGTGACCGTGCAGTAGCGCCGCGGTCTCGCAGCCGCTGCCTTGAGCCGGTACAATGTGTAACGTTAACCTATCCGGTAGAAGGCAAACCATGAAAAAGTCGGGCGTGACCCTGGTCGATGTCGCCAAGCTGGCCGGCGTCTCCACCATGACCGCATCGCGCGCGCTGAGCGGCGAGGGCTATGCGTCGGAGGAGATGCGAACCAAGGTGCATGCGGCGGCCAAGGAACTCGGCTACGTGCCGAACGCGCTGGCGCGCATGATGAAGGGCGGGAAGACCAACGTCATCGGCGTGGTGGTCAACGACCTGTCCTCGGCCGTGATCAACGCCTTCGTCACGGCGCTGAGCGAAGAGGTGCGCAAGATTGAGATGGACATGTTCATCTATAACTCGCTGGGCGACCTGGGACACGGCCGCGGCAAGCGCCTGAGCCAGATGCTGCACGGCCTGTGGGACGGCCTGCTGTTCGTCTTGCCGCGCATGACCGACGACTACCTCGAGCAGCTGGAGCAGAGCGCGAGCCCGATCGTGCTGGTGAACTACTTCAGCCGCGAGACCACGCTGCCGGTGGTGCGCGGCGATAACGTCAACGGCGCCCACGACGCCGTCTCGCACCTGCTGGACCTGGGTCACCGCCGCATCGCCTTCGTGCGCGGCATGGCCTATACCGGCCAGAGCGAACTGCGCGAACGCGGCTACCGCCTGGCCCACGAGGCGGCCGCGCTCGAGGTCGATCCGGCGCTGGTGGTCGGCGGCGACTTCAGCGAGGTGGCGGGCCTGGAGGCGGGGCGGGCGCTGATGGACTTGCCTGAACCGCCGACCGCCATCTTCGCCGGCAACGATTCGATGGCGCTGGGCTGCATCAATGCGATCCGCGAGAAGGGGCTGGAGGTGCCGAAGGACGTGTCGGTGGTCGGCTTCGACGACATTCCCGCGTCGGCGCTGGTGCAGCCGGCCCTGACCACGCTGCGCCATCCGGTCGAGGCGATGGCGCATGCGGCGGTGCAGGAGCTGGTGCGGCGCATCCAGGGCCAGCCGGGGCGGCGCCACCGCATCGAGTTCCCCAGCGAATTCATCGTGCGCGCGTCCACCGCCGCCGCGCCCGCGCCGGCGCCGCGCGCCAGGCCGCGTGCGCGCGGCCGGCGGGCGCAGGCTTGAGCATGGGCGCCCTGCGCGCATCCGGCGCTCCCATGGCGGCACGCCGCTAGCGGCAGGGCGCTCCAAATGGCGGAAGGCGAAGCGGGCGTGATCGCACCGGGCGCCAGGCGCGCGCCCGGTGCGCTGGCGGCCGCCGGTTTTCCCCTGCTGCTGTGCTTTCTCCTGGTCGGCGACCTGGCCTGGTCGCTCAAGGAGCGCGCCATGCCGGACCTGTTCAAGACCCAGCTGCTCGCGGTCAGCCAGGATGCGCTGCTGCCGAACATCCTGTTCGGCGCCTTGCCGGCCCTGATCGCGATGGTGTTCGGCCCGCTGCTGGGCACCTGGAGCGACCGCACCCGCACCCGCATCGGCCGGCGCATCCCCTTCCTGCTGGTCTGCACGCCGATGATCTCGGCCAGCATCGTCGGCCTGGCCTATAGCGACGCGGCGGCCGGTCTGCTGTGGCGCTGGAGCGGGGCCGGCCCGGCGAGCCGCCAAGCCTTCCTGGTCGGCTGGATGTGCCTGTGCTGGACCGTCTACGAACTGTTCACGGTGCTGGCCAACGCCCTGTTCACGGCCCTGATCAACGACACCGTGCCGCACCGGATCCTGGGCCGCTTCTTCGGCCTGTTCCGCATCGTCAGCCTCGGCGTCGGCGTCGCCTTCTTCTACCTGGTCTTCAACGACGAACTGCCGGCGCTGGCGCGCACGGTCCTGCTGGTGATCGCGGCGGCCTACATGGCGGGATTCATGGTGCTGTGCGCCGGCGTGCGCGAACCGCGCTATCCGCCGCACCAGCCGGCCCCCGCGCCGGGCTTGCGCGGCCTGCGCCGGGGCACGGACCAGGTCGACCGCTTCCACGGGCTGCTGTTCCTGGCGCTGGCGATCGGCACCGTCTGCGTCCTGCCGGTCAACATCAACAGCTATGCCGCGCTGGCCCAGTTCGGCGTCGACCGCACCAGCTACGGCCAGGCGGTGGCGATCGCCTACAGCATCTCGATCCTGATGGCGCTGCCGCTGGGCTGGCTGGCCGACCGCATCCATCCGCTGCGGGTCGGCTACGCAGTGCTCGGCCTGTACGCGGTGTGCATGCTCGGCGCCTTCGCGCTGGTGGACGGCCGGCTCTCCTTCCTGCTCTGGTTCGTGGTGCACTCGGTGCTGGCGGGCGCCTTCCTGACCGGGACCGCCGCGCTGTTGCCGGCCCTGCTGCCGAAAGCGCACTTCTCCGCACTGGCCGCATTTTCCAGCTCGGTCACGGCGCTCCTGACCGTGGTGTGCACGGTCGCCGTCGGCGGCCTGCTGGACTGGAACGGCGGCGACTTCCGCGTCATCTTCCTTGCCAGCGGGGCGGCGGCGGCGTGCGGGGTCACCTGCTGGTACGTGCTGCTGCGCGCCTACGCGCGCGCAGGGTGTGAAAAGCCGGGCGCGCGGTCGTAGCTGCTCCAGCCGCGCTGCAGGCGCGCCAGCGCTTCCAGGTAATAGTAGTCGCCCCACAAGGTGCATTCGTCGACGCCGAGGCCGGCCAGCCGGTGGTAGGTGCCGTGGCGCAGCAGGCCGCCGGCGGGGACGTCGATCACCGCGCATTCGGCGAACAGCGACTCCACCAGGCGCCGTCCCGCCTCCTGGTAAGCGTCGCGCCGCGCGCCGCGCGGCAGCTGCGCCGCCAGTTCGAGCAGGCCGCAGGAGGCAATCGCGCTGGCGGAACTGTCGCGCGGCTCGCCGCTGTCGTGGGCCAGGCCAAGGTCCCACAGGGCGACGCCGTCGGGCGGCAGGTGGGCCAGGAAATAGTCGGCGGCATGCGCTGCGCGCTCGAGCAGGCCGAGGTCGGGCGCATGGCGGTGGTTCAGGGCCAGCCCGTAGATGGCCCAGGCCTGGCCGCGCGACCAGCAGGAGCTGTCCGACAGGCCCTGGTGGGTGGCTTCGCGCAGCGGCGCGCCGGTGTCCGGATCGTAGTAGAAGGTGTGGCAGGTCGAGCCGTCGGGGCGGACCAGGTGGCGGCAGGTCGTCTGCAGGTGGATGCGCGCCGCCTGCTGGTACTGCGGGTCGCCGCTGACCGCGGTGGCCCAGTGCAGCAGCGGCAGGTTCATCATGCAGTCGACGATCACGCGGCCGCGCTGTTCCGGGTCGTCCATGGCGCCCCAGGCCTGGATCACGCCGGCGCCGGGGAGGAAGCGGTGCAGCAGGCGGCGCGCCGCGGCCAGCGCGGTGACGCGGGCGCCGGGCAGGGCCAGCAGGCGGTCGGCCGCCACGTTGCTCAGCAGGTAGAGGAAGCCGAGGTCGTGGTGTTCCAGGTCGGTGCCGGCGCTCAGGCGGCGTGCGAAATCCCGGGTCTGCGCGACCGCCGCTTCGCGGTGGCGCGCTTGTCCGCTGAGCTCCCAGGCCAGCCACAGGGTGCCGGTCCAGAAACCGGTGGTCCAGCCGACGTTGGCGCCGGGTGCATGGGGCGCATGGCGGCGCGGGCGGTAACGGCCGCCGCTGCTGGTGTCGTCGGGGAAGGCAGTGGCGAATTCGGCCAGCATGGCGTCGACCTGGCGCAGGGCCGGATCGAGCGCGGGAGGATGGGCGGGGAGGTGGTGGTCGGCGTGCATTTGATAACGTTACCATATCTTGTGCCGGCGGCGCCACGTCAATGCATATTCGGCCAACATTCGATCACCATGCGGAATTTGTGTGGTATCGTTAACTCATCGCCCTGCATGCAGGGGCTCAACCGACAAGGATGGACCGCCCATGTATTTCCGTATGCCCGCCCAGCTTCCCCTGCTCGTCCTGAGCGCCGCCCTGTGCCAGCCACCCGCTGCCATGGCCGCCGCGGCCGCATTGGCCGATGCTGCGCCGCAGGCGAGCGCCGGCCGCGCCGCCGCTGCGGGCGTGCCGGCGCCGCAGGCGGTGCTCGGCCTGATGGAGCGGGTCGCGGACTGGCAGCTGGCGCATCCTTCCACCTATCCGGACGACGACTGGACCGTGGCGGTCGGGAACACCGGCTTCATGGCCCTCACCGGCATCTCCGGCCAGGACAAGTACCGCGCCGCGATGCAGGCGATCGGCGAGCGCACCCGCTGGCGCCTGGGCCCCAGCAAATTCCACGCGGACGACCAGGCGATCGGCCAGATGTACGCCGAGCTTTATTTGCAGATGCGCGATCCGCGCATGATCGCGCCGATGCGGGCGCAGTTCGACGAGATGCTGGCGGAGCCGCGTCCCGGTTCGATGAACTGGAACGCGGTCGACGTGCTGCACCGCTGGTCCTGGTGCGACACCCTGTTCATGGCGCCCCCGGCCTGGGCGCGCCTGAGCGCCGCCACCGGCGACGCGCGCTATCTCGAGTTCGCGATCCGGCAGTGGTGGATCACTTCCGACTACCTGTACGACAAGGAAGAACACCTGTTCTACCGCGACAGCCGCTACTTCGACATGAAGGAAGCCAACGGCAGCAAGGTGTTCTGGGGCCGCGGCAACGGCTGGGTGCTGGGCGGCCTGGTGCGCATGCTGCAGTACATCCCGGACAACCACCCGGACCGTCCCCGCTTCGTGCAGCAGTACCGCGAGATGGCCGAGCGGGTGCTCGGATTGCAGCAGGCGGACGGCCTGTGGCGCGCCAGCCTGCTCGACCCGAAAAACTATCCGAACCGCGAGAGCAGCGGCAGCGGCCTGTACACCTATGCGCTGGCCTGGGGCGTCAACCAGGGCCTGCTGCCGCGCGAGCGCTTCGGCCCGGCGGTGGCGCGCGCCTGGCAGGCCTTGTCGAACAATGTGCAGGCCGACGGCAAGCTGGTGCACGTGCAGCCGCTCGGCATCGACCCGAAGAACTTCCCGCCCGATTCCACCGACGTGTTCGGCGTCGGCGCCTTCCTGCTGGCCGGCAGCGAGGTGTACCGCATGGGTCTCGCGGACGGCAAGGCGCCGCGCGTCGCCAGCGTCAGCAACGGGACCGGCCTGCGCCGGCTGGAGGAATCGGTCGAACTGGCCGGCGCGGCCGGCGACGTCGCGGTGATGGACGCCCAGACCAGCCGCCTGCTGCCGGCCCAGGCGGTCGAGGGCGGCCTGCTGTTCCAGACCGACCTCGCGCCCGGCGAGACCCGCCGCTTCCTGCTGCTGCCGCGCGCATCGGTGCCGGCCGCGCCGCCGGTGGCGGCGCGCGCTCACGCCCGCTTCGTGCCCGAACGGCTCGACGACTTCGCGTGGGAGAACGACCGGGTCGCGTTCCGCACCTACGGTCCCGCGGTGCTGAAGGACCCGCGCGAGCGCCTGCGCTCGAGCGGCATCGACATCTGGTCCAAATCGACCCGCAAGCTGGTGCTGGACGCCTGGTACAAGGGCGGCGCCTACCACGTCGATACCGGCGAAGGACTCGACTATTACCACGTGGGGCCGAGCCGCGGCTGCGGCGGCCTCGGCATCGTCGAGGGCCGCACCCTGCACACCTCGTCCAACTTCAGCAGCTGGAAGGTGGTCGCCGACGGCCCGCTGCGCGCGGTGTTCGAACTGCACTATGATGCCTGGGATGCGGCCGGCCGCAAGGTGGCCGAGGTGCGCCGCGTGAGCCTGGACGCGGGCAGCCATTTCAGCCGGGTCGAGAGCCGCTTCACGAGCCCGTCGCCGGCGCCCCTGAGCGTCGGTGTGGGCATCGCGCGCCGCACCGGCGATGGCCATGTCCTGGACGGCAACAAGCTGCTCAGCTACTGGGAACCCGCGCAGGGCAGCAACGGCAGCAATGCCTGCGCCGTGATCGTGCAGAATGCCAGGGCCACGCTGGCCGACGACAGCCACTTCATGCTGGTCGCAGCAAGCCGGCCGCAGCAGCCTTTCGTCTACTACCTGGGGTCGGCCTGGAGCAAGGGCGGCGACTTCGCGGACGCCAAGGCGTGGGAAACGCATGTGAGCAACGAGGCGGCGCGCCTGGCGGCGCCGGTCAAGGTCAGCATTTCCGGCTGACGAAAGGGAAGGGAATGCGACGCACATGGTGGATGATGGGGTTGCTCGCAGCGATTCTGGCGCCGGGACTGGCCCGGGCCGACCGCTTCGACGACTTGCGCCTGCGCTGGGAGGCGCGCCTGGTGGGGCCGGCCACCCTGGACCGCGCGGCGCCCGAGGTGGCGGCGCGGCTGCGCGCCGAATCCGACGCCGCCCAGGAACAGCTGGGGCGGATGCATTCGGCGCCGCAGGGCGCGCTGTGGGACGATATCGCGGGCTTTCGCGACCCGAACCCGATCCTGGCCTCGGCCGCCGTCACCAGCAATGCGCGCCGCCTGGGCCAGCTGGCGCAGGCGTATGCGACGCCGGGCAGCCCGTCTTACCGCGATCCGCGCCTGGCGCGGGCGCTCAACCTCGGCCTGGACTGGCTGCTGCGCGAGCATTACGTGGCGCGCCGTCCGGCCCACGGCAACTGGTGGGACTGGCAGATCGGCGTGCCGCAGGCCTTGCTGAACATCCTGGTGCTGGGCTGGGATAGCGTGCCGGCCGGGCTGCGCACGCGCGCCCTGGACGCCATCGCCTGGTACACGCCCGACCCGCGCTACCGGGCGCGCAAGGACGGGACCCTGAGCCCCGAGCTCGAGACCGGCGCCAACCTGCTGGACAAGGCGCTGGAAGAGGCGCTGGCCGGCGTGCTGCGCAAGGACGGCGCCCGCATCGCCGCCGCCCGCGACGCCATCGGATCCTCCTTCGACTACGTCGACAAGGGCGACGGTTTCTACCGCGACGGCTCCTTCATCCAGCATGGCACCGTGCCCTACACCGGCAGCTACGGCGTGGTGCTGCTGACCGACTATGCGCGCCTGTTTACCCTGCTGGCGGGCTCGGACTGGGCGGTGCGCGACGCCCGCGCGGCGCGCATCTACCTGTGGGCGCGCGACAGCTACGCCTCCCTGATCGTCGACGGCGCGATGCCGGACGCCTTCCGCGGCCGCCGCATCTCCACGCGCGAATACGGCGACCGCCGGGCCGGGCGGGCGGTGATCGCCGCGCTGGCGGAGCTGGCGGCGCTGGCGCCGCCGGCCGATGCAGCGGCCCTGCGCGCGGCCATCAAAGGGTGGATGACGCGCGACCGCACCGGCGGCCCCGACTACCTGGCGCAGGCCGCCGCCCAGGGCCCGTCCGGCTTCACCCTGTACGAACGCGCGCTGCTGCAGGCCATCGCGAACGACCCCGCCGTCACCGCGGCGCCCGAGCCGCAAGGCGCACGCATCTACGCCGCGATGGACCGCGCGGTGCTGCGCGGCCCGGGCTTCGCGGCGGTATTGAGCCTGACCTCGCCGCGCACCACGGCCTTCGAATTCGGCAACGGCGAGAACCTGAAGGGCTGGTGGACCGGCGCCGGCATGCTGGCGCTGTACGACGCCGACCAGGCGCAGTTCGGCGCGGAGTTCTGGGCCACGGTCGACAGCCGGCGCCTGCCCGGCACCACCACCGACGGTTCGGGGCAGGGGCGGCCGCTGGAATGGAAGCAGTTCCCGAATCCGGAGGCCTGGGTCGGCGGCGCCAGCCTGGGTAGCTACGCCGCCATCGGCATGGCGTTCTCGATGCGAGAGATCACCGGCTCGCAGCTGGCCGGCCGCAAGTCCTGGTTCTTCCTGAACGACCGGATCCTGGCGCTCGGTTCCGGCATCGAGGGCGGGCAGGGCGCGGCCGAGACGGTGGTCGAGAACCGGCGCCTGGCCGACCCCCGGGGCGCACGGCTGCTGGTGGACGGTCAACCCCTTGTAAACGGCGCCGTCGAACGAGCGCGCTGGGCCCACCTGGCGGATACGCGCACCGGCAGCCGGATCGGTTACGTGTTCCCGCAAGGCGGGCCCTTGCTGGTTCGGCGCGAGGAGCGCAGCGGGTCCTGGCGCGACGTGAACGAACATGCGCTCTCGCAGGAGACCTGGCGCGACAGCTACCAGTTCCTGACGATTCCGCACGGCGCGCCGAGCTATGCCTATCTGCTGCTGCCTGGCGCCAGCGAGGCCGCAACCAGTGCGGCGGCGACTAGCCATGGCCTGCGCATCGAGGCCAACGATGCGCGCGCGGCGGCCGTCTCCCTGCCGGCCAAGGGCGTGTACGCGGCCAACCTGTGGCAGGCCGGCAGCGCGCCGCGCGCGGGCAAGCCGTATGTGAGCAGTTCCGCGCCGGCCGCCGTGGTCGTCGAACGCAGCGCGGGGCGGCTGCGCATCGCGGTGGCCGAGCCGACCCAGGGTGAAGCCGCGATCGAACTCGAACTGGCCGCGGCGGCAAGCCGGCTGCTGCGCGCCAGCCCGGGCGTCACGGTAATGCAAACCAGCCCGCGGCTGCGGCTGCGTATCGACACCAGGGGCGCGGCGGGAAGCGGCTTCGAGGCGGAATTCAGAGCGGAATCCAGAGCAACGCCGCCAAAGCGGCGCGAGGACAGCCGCTAGCGTGTTGGCGGCGTGGTACGAACGGAGCAGTTTTTTCAATAACAACTTGAAGGGGTGCAGGAAATAAGATAGCGTTACCACATGGCCGCAGCGGAGCGCTGCGGCTTTTTGAAATCCAGGTCTGATAACGTTCCCACATCATATAGTCATGCCCCGGCGTGACGCTAATAAGAGTTTCCAAGAGGAGGTATTGACGTGAACAGCAAGAACAAACGAGAGCACGCCGCAGCGTTCGCCGTGCGCCCGGTCGCCCTGGCCGTCGGCCTGGCGCTGGCCAGCCTGGCCCAGGCGCAGGACAGTGCGCCGGCCAAGGAAGAGACCAAGCTGGAGTCGGTGGTGGTGACCGCCAACAAGCGCGCCCAGAACCTGCAGGACGTGCCGGCCGCGATCACGGTGCTCACCGACGCCGTCCTCCAGCGCAACAACGTCAAGGACTTCGACGACCTGCCGGCCCTGTCGCCGGCGCTGAGCGTCAGCTACAGCACCCAGCCGGGCAACTACAGCATCAACCTGCGCGGCATCGGCACCTTCTCGCTCGGCATCGGCGTGGAGCCGGACGTCGCCGTCGTGATCGACGACATCCCCTACGCGATGCAGGCGAACGCCTTCAAGAACCTGAACGACGTGCAGCGCATCGAAATCCTCAAGGGCCCGCAATCGACCCTGCTCGGCAAGTCCTCGATCGCCGGCGCCGTCAGCATCACCACCAAGCCGATCGACGGCCTGTGGAAGACCCGCGCCTCGGTCCTCATGTCGAACGACAGCGAGTGGCGCGCCAACGCCTCGGTCTCCGGCGCGCTGAGCGACACCGTGCGCATGCGCCTGGCGGTCAGCAAGACCGATTTCCCGGGCGTGGTGCGCAACCTCACGGATGGCGGACGCATGAACGGCTCGAACGATACCAGCGTGGTGGGCAAGCTCGAATGGACGCCGGGCGACCAGTGGCAGGTGGTGTTCGCGCCGCGCGCCGCCAAGTTCGAGAAGAACTGCTGCGTGACGCCGTTCACCTTCATGAGCCCGGGCGGCGTGTTCGCGAATACCCCGTCGCTGCCGGCCAGCACGGTCCTGAAGGGCATCAATATCGGGCCGGGCAACGTCTCCGTGCGCAACGACTTCCCGGCCGGCGGCAGCGCCGACGACGTCGGCGCCGGCCTGAAAGCCGTGTACAGCTTCGACGACAGGGGCGTGCTGGCGGGGCATACGCTGGCCTCGATCACCTCGTGGTCGCACTACCGCATGGACGACTACCAGGACGGCGACGGCACCGACACCGACCTGGGCCTGCTGAGCTTCGCCAGCAAGCCGGCGGGCTTCCATGGCGGCCAGGCCTACTACGGCGCCTTCGACGTCGAATCGCGCACCCAGGAGCTGCGCCTGACCTCGCCCGACAAGGCGCGCCTGCGCTACGTGCTGGGCCTGTGGTACGCCAAGAACAACCTGGCGCGCGACTTCATCCGCGGCCCGCTGCTCTCGCCGCCGGCCGGCATCGGCACCGGCGTCACCTACAACTCGACCGCCTACAACACCAACCGCGCGATCTTCGGCCAGGGCAGCTTCGACATCACGCCGCAGACCGGCGTCTCGCTGGGCCTGCGCTACAACCGCGAGGAGACCGGCTACACGTTCACCAGCATCCAGCCGCTGCCGGGCAGCATCAACAAGCCGGGCCAGTTCTTCCGCAGCGACGACGACGAGAACAAGGTCACCGGCAAGGCCAGCCTCGAGCACCGCTTCGACCCGTACACCATGGCCTATGTCTCGTATGCGACCGGCCACAAGGGCAAGGCCTACGACCTGACCAGCAGCTTCGACGCCAACGTCGCCAGGAACATGCCGGTGCCGGGCGAAGACGCGAAGAGCTATGAGGCGGGCGTCAAGATGACCCTCCTGAACGGCGCGATGGCGCTCGACCTGGCCGCCTTCCGCACCAACTTCACGGGCTTCCAGCAGTCGGCCAGCTTCATGGACACCGACGGCATCTTCCGCACCCAGCTGCACAGCATCGGGGCGCTGCGCACGCAGGGCATCGAGGCCGACCTGGGCTGGCGCGTGAACCGCCAGCTGGTGCTGAACGGCGCCTATGCCTTCACCCGCGCCACCATCCGCGCCTTCCCGAACGGCCCGTGCTACGCGGTGCTCAACGCCGCCGGCACCGGCACCGCCAATGCGCCGCAATGCGCGCCGAACCGGGCCTACGGCACCGGCATCTTCCAGGACCTGGCCGGCGCCACGCTCACCAACGCGCCCAAGCACAAGCTGAACCTGAGCGGCCAGTACGACATCCCGCTCGAGCGCTCGTACAACGCCTTCGTCACCGGCGCCTACCGCTTCCAGAGCCCGGTCCAGTACAGCCTGAACCAGAATCCGCTGACGACGCAGGGCAGCTACGGCATCTTCAACCTGGGCTTCGGCATCCGCGAGAAGAAGGACGCGTACAAGCTGAGCTTCATGGTGAACAACCTGTTCGACAAGTCGTATGCGACCAACCTGGCGCAGGCTTTCCGCAACGGCGCCTGGAGCACGACCGCGCTGATGGTCAACACCGCCAACTGGATGCCGGCGCGGGACTACAAGCGCTACTTCACGATGCGGGCGGACTTCACGTTCTGAGCGTCCGTACTTTCGTCGTCGTTGTATGAAGCCCGGGGCAGCTACCCCGGGCTTTTTTGTTTAAGGCCCGCAAGCGGTCACGCCTGGCGCGCCTTGCGCGTGAAATGCCGGTCGATCTCTTCCAGCGTGCGCCCGCGCGTTTCCGGCAGCAGGAAGGTGGCGGCCAGGAAGTACACGACGGTGCAGCCGGCCCAGGCGAAGAACATCGGCGCGTAGCCGTGCTGGCCGACGGTGGGCAGGAAGATGGCGGCGATCACGGTGGAGACGAACTGGTTCATCAGGAGCGCCACGCTCATGCCGTTCGAGCGGATCCGGGTCGGCATCAGTTCCGACAGCGCCAGCCAGACGCACACGCCCGGGCCGATCGCGAAACTGGCCATGAACACCAGCAGGCAGCCCAGCAGCAGCCAGCCGTGGCCGGCGTTCGGCGCCGGGCCGATATGCGCGCGCTCGATCGTCAAGGGCGCGTCGAGCGCGGCGCGCATGTCGGGGAAGGGATTCAGGTGCAGGCCGCGGAAGAAGGCGCCGAGGACGCTGTCGCCGTCCACCGCGCGCGGCGGCGCGATGTCTAGCGCCTGTCCCGCACGCACGCTGCGCACCTGGGTCAGGGGGCCGTAGCGGTAGGCGATCTCGAACTGGTACTGGCTGGCCGGCGCCAGGGCGTGCAGGTCGGCGGTGCCCAGATGGAGCGCGCGCTCCCTTACCTGCGCCGCCAGTTGCGGCGCGACGTCGATCTGCGCCGCTTCGCCGGCCCGGAACAGCAGCGCGGCGGCGAGCAGCGACAGCACGATGCCGCCGCTGCCCAACGTCAAGAGGAACTTGCGGCCCTTGCGGTCGACCAGGATCACCGCCAGGGCCGTCATCACGACGTTCACCATCTTGAGCAGGAAGTCGCCCACGTTGGCCTGCGATCCGCTCAGGCCGGCCTGGTCGAGGATGGTGACGGCGTAGGCCAGGATCGAGTTGATGCCGGTGGCCTGGTTGCAGACCAGGATCAGGCAGGCCAGCAGGAAGGGCAGCACGTAGCGGCGCTGCAGCAGGGAGCCGCCGGCATCGAGGCGCACTTCCTCGCGGGCGCCGGCGATGGCCTGCAGCTCCCGCACCGCGTCCTGTGGCGCGCGCGTGAACGTTAGCGCGCGCAGCGCCTCGTCCTGGCGTGCCCGCGCCTGCAGCCAGCGCGGCGACTCGACCAGCGCCAGCACGCAGGCGGTGAACAGGATGCCCGGCGCGAGGCTGAGCCAGAAGATGCGGCGCCAGGCTTCATCCTGGACCGCGGCCAGGCGCTCCGGGGCGCTCTTCGCCACCAGCTCGACTTCCTGCGCCACCAGCAGGCCGATCAGGGCGGCCAGCAGCAGCCCGACCGTCAGCAGCAGCTGGAAGATGGCGGTCCCGCGTCCGCGCACCGCGGCCGGCAGCGTCTCGGCCAGGTAGAGCGGCACGACCACGCCGATCAGGCCCCCGCTCACGCCCTGCAGCAGGCGCCCCAGCAGCAGCGCCTGGTAACCGTCGGCCAGCGCGATGACCGGGATGCTGGCGCTGAACAGCAGGCCGGCCACGAACATCAGCCACTTGCGGCCGATGGCTTCCGCGATGGCGCCGGCGGCGAGCGAGGACAGGACGGAACCGAGCAGCACGGCGGCCACGATCAGGCCGAGCTGCTGGGTCGACAGTTTCCAGATCTGGGCGGCGCTGGCTTCCAGGTAGGGCAGGGCGCCGGCGATGATGCCGACGTCGATGCCGTACAGGAGGCCACCCAGGCCGGCGACCGCCAGCAGGAAGGTGGTGCGCATTTCTTGGGACGGCAGCAGCATTCTGACTCCTTGCGAATGGGATGGACGAAGGCGTATGGTAACGTTAACTCATCCAGCCTGCCACCGGCCGCGGTCTCTTTTTGTTGTTTGCCGCACCAGCCGAAGTCCGCGATAATCCCTGCTTCACTCCATTCAGCCGAAGTCCATGATGAACCTGACGCGTATTGCTCTTCTCGTTTCGCTGCTTGCCGCTCCCGCGGCCCACGCCGCCGACCCCGTCGCCCCGCAGTCGCCCGCGGTACAGATCGGTGTCGCTTCCTTCAACCTGGCCTGGGCCGGCTCGCAGCAGGACTTCGACCGCCACGCCGCCGTCTGCAACGCGGTCTCCTGGTGCGACACCCGCCCCAAGCGCGGCCCGGGCGGCGCGCGTCCCGACGAAGCGGCGGTGAAGGCCGCCGCCCAGTGCGTGGCCGACACCGAGCGCCAGGCCGGCGGCCCGTCCCAGGCGGCCATGATGGTCCCGTGTAACGCCTACCTCGGCCGCAACACCAGCACGCCGCCGACGAGCCTCGACTACGCGGCCAAGCTGGCCGGCCTGCAGGCCACCATCGACAAGCTGATCGAAACCCAGGGCGTGCGCGTGCTGGCCTTCCAGGAAGTGCGCTCGGCCGACGTGGTCAAGACCCTGCTGGGGCGCTACGCCGACCGCTTCAGCGTGTGCGACGCGCCGCACGAGGGCTTCCAGACCGTGGCCTTCGCCTGGGACCGCAGCTTGAGCCGCGAAGAGGGACGCTGCAACGTCAACCGCGAGCTGGCGGTGAGCGACGATCCGAACGATCCGAAGGCGCGCAAGGTGCGCCCGGGCCTGGCGCTCGAGCTGCAGCTGCCGGGCCGCAAGGTCAGCTTCCTGAACGTGCACCTGAAGTCCGGCTGCGCCAACATCGTGCCGACCCCGATCTACCAGGCGCGCCTGCTGGACGATCCGGCCCCCGCCTGCGCGGTCCTGAACCGCCAGGTCGCGCCGCTCGAGCGCTGGCTCGACAGCACCGCCAAGTCCAGCCCCGAGTATGTGCTGCTGGGCGACTTCAACCGCCGCATCGACGAGGAAGCCGCCGCCGACATCAAGCCGGAGCAGGTGCGCATCGACGGCAGCAGCGCGCTGGGCGTGCCGAAGCAGGACGCGAGCGGCAAGGTGGCGACGCGCTACCTGTGGCAGGAACTGGCCGACGCCGGCCGTCCGCTCACCCAGGTGCCGCTGCAGGCGGAATCGAGCTGCCGCGGCTTCACGGGGCTCGACCACATCGTGCTGAGCGCCCCGCTGGCGTCGCGCCAGGCGCCGGGACTGGTGTCGCGCAAGACCGCGGTGATCCAGTCGCCGGCCCAGCGCATCGAGCCGAGCGACCACTGCCCGCGCAGCGTGACGCTGACCTTCTAAGACGATTCATCCACGGCGCGTCATCACTCGTCGTGGAATTCCTCGGAATTCGCGAACAGCTTCCACGACGCGATGAACAGCGCCGCGATCACCGGCCCGATCACGAAGCCGTTCAGGCCGAACAGGGCCATGCCGCCGATGGTCGACAGCAGCACCAGGTAGTCAGGCAGCTTGGTGTCCTTGCCGACCAGGATCGGGCGCAGCACGTTGTCGACCAGGCCGATCACCAGCACGCCGTACAGCGCCAGCACCGCGCCCTGCCAGATCGACCCGGTGAACAGGAACCAGATCGCCACCGGCCCCCAGATGATGGCCGCGCCCACCGCCGGCAGCAGCGACAGGAAGGCCATCACCACGCCCCACAGCACCGGTCCCGGCACGTCCAGGAACCAGAAGATCAGGCCGCCCAGCGCGCCCTGCGCCATCGCCACCAGCACGTTGCCCTTCACGGTGGCGCGGATCACGGTCACGAAATTGTCGAACAGCGGCTTCTTGTAGCGTGAGCTGAGCGGCACC
The DNA here is from genome assembly GCF_021044825.1 of Massilia phyllostachyos. GTDB lineage: Bacteria > Pseudomonadota > Gammaproteobacteria > Burkholderiales > Burkholderiaceae_D > Telluria > Telluria phyllostachyos. The sequence goes on from NZ_JAJNOC010000007.1 coordinate 74,957, forward strand.
GCGCGCTTGATGCGCGCCGCGATCGTGCGGCCGTCGCGGAACAGGAAGAACAGCAGGTACAGCATCACCGTCATGCTGACCAGGAAGTTCAGCGCACTCGAACCGAAGTTGACGGCATAGCGCGCCGCCAGCTGGCTGGCCTGGGCCACGCCGGCGGCGAGCTTGTCCTGCACGGTGCTCAGCACGGTCGGGTAGTAGCGCTCGTACAGCGAGCCGGCCCAGTCGGGCAGGCCGGTGATGACCCGCCGTAGCATGGCGTTGAAGTCGAGCTGGCCGCCGCTGACCATCGCGTACAGGCCCAGGGCCTGGTCGACCAGCGAGGCCGAGATCAGGGTCAGGGGCAGGATCACCATCAGGATGATCACGAGCAGGGTGATCAGGGCCGCCGTGTTCGGGCGGCCTTTCACTTCGCGCAGGATGCGCTCGTGCAGCGGCGCGAACACGATCGCCAGCACCATGCCCCAGAATACCGCGCCGGAGAAGGGCAGCAGGATCCAGAAGAAGGCCAGGGTCACGAGCCCCAGCAGGAGTAGAAAGGAGTTTTGGGGGAGGGTGTACTGTTTCATCGCTCGATTCGGCTGTTGTTTCCGGTTGATAATACTCTATCAATACCCGATAATCGCCGTTTTTCCCGATCCGTGCGCGCTTCCCGATGCTGAAAACCCTGAGTTCGACCCTGCTGCTGGCCCTCAGCATCGCTCCCGCCCTGGCCCAGACCACGCCGCCCGCCGCCGACCAGCCCGACGCGCCGGACAGCCCCGGCACCCAGGCGATCGCCGGCCGCAGCGACGAGAACGCGATGCGCCAGGCCGAGGATGCCTTCGGCACCAGCGTCGGGCGCGAGACCATCGGCCTGTACAACTCGTCGAGCGTGCGCGGCTTCTCGCCGATCGCCGCCGGCAACGCGCGCATCGAGGGCCTGTACTTCGACCAGGTATGGGGCCTGACGCCGCGCATCCGGCGCGCGACCAATATCCGGGTCGGCATCTCGGCCCAGGGCTATCCCTTCCCGGCGCCGACCGGCATCGTCGACTACAGCTTCCGCAAACCGGGCGACAGCGCGCGCGTGGGGCTGGTGACGGGCGGCGACAGCTATGGGGCGGCCTATGTGGAGCTCGATGGCGAGCAGCCGCTGGCGCCGGGCCTGAGCCTCGGCGTGGGCGGCGCGGCCGGCGCCAACGAGTATCCGAACGGGACGAATTCGCGCTACCGCAACGCTGCCTTGAGCCTGCGCTGGCAGCCCTTCGCCGGCCTGGAGCTGGTGCCGTTCTGGCACCGCTCCGAAACCTACGACGACGAAAAGGCGCCGAGTTACCTGCCGCGCGGGAGCGTGCTGCCGCCGCGCATCGAGCGGCGCCGCTTCAACGGACCGGAATGGGCCGACTACCGCACCACCGCGATGAACGGCGGCCTGCTGGCGACGCTGCGCGCGTCGCCCGACTGGCTGCTGCAGGGCGGGATCTTCCGCTCGATGTACGCCGACCACCGCGCCTTCACGCACCTGCTCACCGACGTGACGCCGGACCGCACCGGCAACCGGCGCCTGATCGTCGACCCGCCGGCCGAAAACGCCTCGACCAGCGGCGAACTGCGCGCCACCCGCACCGTCAGCAAAGGCCCGCGCCTGCACAAGCTGCACGTCAGCGTGCGCGGACGCGACCGCGAGCGCCGCTACGACGGCTCGCAATCCTTCGACCTGGGGCGCACCTCGATCGACGCGCCCTACGCCGCGCCGCAGCCGGCCTTCGTGTTCGGCCCGCAGACCCGCGACCGCACCCGCCAGTGGACCGGCGGCGTCGCCTACGACGGGCGCTGGCGCGGCGTCGGCGAGGTCGGCTTCAGCCTGCAGAAGACCGACTACCGCAAGCGCCTGCAGAAGCCCGGCCTGGCGCTCGCCACCGCGCAGGACGATCCCTGGCTCTACAACGCGACCGCGGCCGGTTACCTGGGCGCCGGCCTGGTCGCCTTCGGCAGCTTCACGCGCGGGCTGGAGGAAAGCGGGGTCGCGCCCAGCAATGCGATCAACCGCAACGAGCTGCTGCCGGCGATCCGCACCACCCAGGGCGACCTCGGGCTGCGCTATGCGCTGTCGAAGGACATGAAGCTGGTCGCCACCGTGTTCGACCTGCGCAAACCCTATTTCAACTTCGACGCCGGCAACCGCTATGCGCAGCTGGGCGACGTGCAGAACCGCGGCCTGGAAGTGTCAGTGGCGGGCCGCCTGACGCCGCGCCTGAACCTGGTGGCGGGCGCGGTGCTGTCGCGGCCACGCGCGACCGGCGAAGGTGTGCGCCTGGGACGGGTAGGCGAGCGCCCGGTCGGCATGAGCCGGCGCAGCGCCGAACTCAATCTCGACTGGCGCACGCCCTGGATCGAGGGGCTGTCGCTGGACATGACGGCCTCGCACAGCGGGGCGATCACGGCCACGGTCGACAACCGCGTCGCGCTCCCCGCGCGCACCCTGGCCTCGTTCGCAGGACGCTACCGCTTCACCCTGGCCGGGCGTCCGGCTTCGCTGCGGGTGGCGGTCAGCAACCTGTTCGATACCTACGGGCTGGAGCTGCGCGGGGCCGGGGCCTATGACGTGATCTCGGGGCGGCTGGCCTCGGCCTACCTGTCGGTCGACTTGTGAGTCCTAGAACTTATCCCAACAGGGAGCCGGTCGTTACCGACGCGCCTGGCAAGCGGGGGCTGCGTTGCTCGTCCTTGCATGGCTCGCCATATACGCCGCCATGCCGGCGATCTCGCCCGGACGGCAGTGCGGATGTCTGGCCGCTTTTCCGAGGCAGGCCGGTTCTCAGCCGATCCCGACGCCGGTGAGCGCTTCGCTCAGGCGCCACAGGCGCTCGGCCGCGTCCGGGTCGGCGGCCCAGGGCCGCACACCGAAGCGGCCGGCGTCCTCGATCGGCGCAACGTCGCAATCCTCGCAATAGACGCCGCCCATGCCGTCCAGCTGACCGCTGGTCGCGCACCACACTGCGGTGGCCGCGCCCTGTGCCGCCGTCTTGAGGTCGCGTTCCGGCGCATTGATCGCGGCGCCGCCGGCGTCGCGCACATCGAAGGCGTCGATCTCGGCCTCGCTCAGGTGGCGCGCCAGCGGGCCGAGCACCGTGCCGGGGTGCAGGGAAAAGGCGCGGATGCCGTCGGTCGCGCCGCGCGCATCCAGGCCGAGGGCGAACAGGGCGTTGGCAGTCTTCGACTGGCCGTAGGCGACCCATTTGTCGTAAGCGTGCCCCGTGAAATCGATGTCGTCCCAGCCGATTCCGGCGATCTGGTGGCCGCGCGAGGAGTACGCCACTACGCGTGCGGATCCGGCGCGGCGCAGCGCGGGCCAGAGCCGCGCCGCCAGCTGGAAGTGGCCGAGGTGGTTGACCGCGAACTGCAGCTCGTGACCGCGGGCGTCGCGGGTGAGTGGCGTGGCCATGATGCCGGCGCTGGCCACCAGCAGGTCGAGCGGCGCGCCGCCGGCCAGGAAGCGGGCGGCGAAGGCGTCGACCGATGCCGGGTCGGCCAGGTCCATCGGCGCTGTCTCGGCGCCCGCGATGCCCTGCAGCGCGGCTTGCGCGCGCGCCGGGTCGCGTGCCGGCACGATGATGCGCGCCCCGGCGCGGGCCAGGGCGCGCGCCGTCTCCAGCCCGAGTCCGGAATAGCCGCCGGTGACGATCGCGGTCCGCCCGCGCAAGTCGGCCCCGCGCAGGACCTCCTGCGCCGTCGTGGCCGGGCCGAAGCCCGAATGAATGGGGTGCTGGGGAGTGCGCATGGATTTTCCTCCGGTTCGTGAAGACGCTATTATGCGAAGACCGTTCCGGACGATCCATGCCGAACCGTCCACAAAACTATCGAGGAAATCCGAAATGATGGACCCCTTGTCCGACGTCCTGCGCGTCCTCGATGCCCGCGCCGCGCTGTCCACCGGGCTGGCGGCGGGCGGCGCCTGGTCGGTCGGCGTGGGGCGCTACGCCGGCTTGAAATTCAACGCGGTGCTGCAAGGGGAGGCCTGGCTGCGCTGTGGCGAAGGCGCGCCGCTGCGCCTGCGCGCCGGCGACTGCTTCATGCTGGCCGGCGGGCGGCCCTTCGTGGTGGCGAGCGACCCGGACCTCGCGCCGGTCGACGCCGGCATCGTGTTCGCGGGCGCGCAAGGAGGCGTGGCGCGCATCGGCGCGGGTGACGAGGTCCGCATCCTTGGCGGACGCATGCTGCTCGATCCGGCCCTCGCGCCGCTCCTGACCGAAGCGCTGCCGGAAGTGGTGCTGCTGGACGGCGCCGGCAGCGCCGCCGCGACGGTGCGCTGGCTGCTCGAGCGCCTGCAGGCGGAAAGCGGCGCCGGCGCGCCGGCCTCGAACGTGGTGCAGGGCCACCTGACCGGCATGCTGTTCGTGGAACTGATGCGCGCAGCGGCGCTGGACGCAGCGGCGCGGCCTGGCCTGTTCGGCGCGCTGGCCGATGCGCGCATCGCGCGTGCACTGGCGGCGATGCACCGCGCGCCGGCGCTTGCCTGGACCGTGGAGTCGCTGGCGGCCGAGGCGCACATGTCGCGCTCGAATTTCGCGGCGCGTTTCCGGCAGCTGGCCGGCGTCGCGCCGCTCGACTACCTGCGGCGCTGGCGCCTGTGCCTGGCCGAGCGCGCGTTGCGTGCCGGGGGCGTGCCGGTGGCTGCCGCCGCGGCGCTGGCGGGCTACGGCTCGGAGAGCGCCTTCGGTTACGCATTCCGGCGCGCCTTCGGCCGTTCGCCGCGCCGCTACGCCGGCGCAGCGGATGCGCAAGGGAGCGTCAGGGCTTCGATCAGGGAATCCTGATCCGCACCGGCATCGCCACCGGCGCGCGGCGGTCCGGCATCGGCGCGCGGTCGGGCGGGGTGAGGCCGGTGACCAGGTCGGCGATGCGCACCGTCTGGCCGGTCTCGAAACATTTGTTGGCCGCGATGCCGACCAGGGCCGACCAGGCGCCGGCGCGCTCGTCCGAGGCGCGCTTGTATTTATCCACCGGCCCGGTGCCGAAGATCTCGTTCAGCATGACGTCGTCGCCGCCGCCGTGGCTGCCCTTGCCGATGATCGGCTCGATGTCGCGCGGCTGGCCGCGCATCGGGATCACGCGGATCGACACGCTCTCGCTGCCGCTCTGCACCTTCGCTGCCCCCGCCGCGCCGCCGGATTCGACGATGCGGTGCTCGATGCGGCCCTTGGTGCCGTTGAAGGCGATGTGGTAGCCCTCCCAGGCATCGTAGGCCGACAGCGCGTAGTTCAGGTGGACGCCGTTGTCGTAGCGGACCATCACGTTCATGGTGTCCTCGATGTCGATCGACGGACGCCACACGCACTGGTCGCGGTAGTAGCCGTCGTATTTCTCGTTCTCGAGGTACAGCGCTTTCAGGCCCGGGTCGGAAGCCAGGTCGAAGTAGAAGCTGCACTTCTGTTTTTCCGGGCAGGTCAGGCAGCGCTCGTGCGGGCCGGACAAGCCCATGCGGCGCGCGGTTTCCGGTGTGTAGAACTGGCGCGAGCCGAAGGCGTGCACGGTCTCCGGCTGGGCGCCGAGCCACCAGTTGACCAGGTCGAAGTGGTGGGTCGACTTGTGCACCATCAGGCCGCCCGAATTGGCCTTGTTGGCGTGCCAGCGGCGGAAGTAGTCGGCGCCGTGCACGGTGTTCAGGAGCCAGGTGAAGTCGACCGAGATGACGTCGCCGATCTCGCCCGACATCAGGAGTTCCTTGATCTGGGTGCGCGGCGGCGAGTAGCGGTAGTTGAAGGTGACCCGCACCTGGCGCCCGCTGCGCTTGACGGCATCGAGGATGCGCTGCGCCTTTTCGGCGGTGGTGGTCATCGGCTTTTCGGTGATCACGTCGCAGCCGGCGTCCAGCGCGCGCACGATGTAGTCGTCGTGGCTGGCGTCGGTGGTGGTCACGATCACGAACTGCGGCTTCGTTTCGCGCAGCATGCGGTCGAAGTCCGCCGCGGCATAGGGGCGCGGCTGGCTGGCGCCGGTGTCGCTGATGGTCTTCACCGCGCGCGCCAGGCGCCCGGCATTGCGGTCGCACACCGCGACCACTTCCGACGTCTCGCGGAACGGCCCCGTCATCGCATTCGTGAACATGCGCGCGCGCGAACCCACGCCCACCACCGCATAGCGCTTGCGCGCTGCCGCCGCGTAGGCGCCGGTCGCCACCAGCAGGCCGGCCGCGCCGACCGTCTTCAGTACCGTACGGCGGTCGATTCCCCGCAGGTTCTCGTTCTTGTCACTCATTGTCCGTCTCCACGCTTGATTTATCGGGCCGGTCATGCGCCGGCTGACGTATGGTGGCGTGAAGTATAAAAATTGGCAAGACCAATTTAATGATTGGTCGGACTGGCTCGGGGAGCCGCATTTTTTGCACGGGCCAGCCCCATGGGCGGATGATTTTCGACTGTCCCCTACACCAAAATCTATCCTCGGAGAATAATTTTGGGGTGCGCAATCGTTTTTTTGATGTATTAAAGGAACATTACAACACTTTTTTTCAACAAAGTGGACAGACCAGTTTATGATGTGGTCATATCAATTCTTGTAAAACCTTCACAGAGAGGTAGGGGTTGAGGGTGAGGCCGGCAGCAGTGGCCTGACCAGATAGCCGTGTGGTCATATCAATTCTTACAAAATAATCAAGGAGACAGGATGAAGCCGTACTTTGTTCCCACCCCTCGCCGCGCCACGCTCGCCACCGCGGTGAGCCTCGCGCTGTTCCAGCTGACCGCGGCCGCCCAGGCCCAGACCACCGACGCTCCGGCCGACACCCCGGTCGCCCAGGCCGTGGTCGTCACCGGCTCGCTGATCCGCCGCGTCGCCGACGAGGGCACCAACCCGGTGGTCACCGTCAAGGCGCAGGAACTGGAAGCGCGCGGCCACACCGAACTGAAGGACTTCGTGCTCGAGCAGCCGCAGTCGCTCTCGCTCGGCACCAACACCGGCGCGGCCGGCCCGGTCACCAACCTGCGCGGCCTCGGCCCGATGCGCACCCTGTCCCTGCTGAACGGCCGCCGCCTGGCGAACGAGCCGCTGCAGGACCAGTACATCTCGGTCAACGTGATCCCGCGCATGGCGCTCGACCGCGTCGAGACCCTGAACGGCGGCGGCGCCTCGATCTACGGCGCCGACGCCATCGGCGGCGTGCAGAACTACTGGACCAAGCGCGGCTTCGAAGGCGCCAACATCAAGGCCGAATACGCGCGCCCGGAACTGAGCGGCGGCGGCAAGACCAAGAGCATCGGCGCGATCGTCGGCTGGGGCAACCTGGGCGAGAACGGCTTCAATGCCTACATCGCCGTCGACCACCAGAAGAAGGACGCGCTGTTCCAGAAGGACCGTCCGGACCAGCACGACCCGGACGTGCTGCGCACGCTGGGCCTGGGCATCACGCCCGACGGCCGCAACCCGAACCCGCTGGCCAACTTCGGCTTCGCGCGCAACGCGAACTCGAACTACAACCCGAACTTCGCCACCGGCTGCGATTCGCCGTGGTCGCGTCCGACCCTCGGCAACCTGAGCACCGCCGCGACCCCGACCTACGCGCCGGGCTGCATCCGCAACGCCCTGTACTGGACCGCGGTCACCGACGGCAGCGAGATCACCACGGTCAGCGGCCGCGCCAGCTGGAACCTGGCCGGCGGCCACAAGATCGACCTCGACGTGCTGCACTCCGAATTCACCGTGCAGAAATTCCGCGGCATGCAGGTGCCGGGCTCGAACCAGCCCTTCACCACCTATTCGCTGGCGCCGAGCAGCCGCTTCTACCCGGGCAAGGGCATCACCCCGCTGCCGCAGGTCGTGGGCAGCAATACCGGCGCCAACAGCCCGGCCATGTACATCGACGGTACGAAGACCCCGGGCACGGTCAGCAACCTGAACATGAACAACCGGACCATCTACTTCCAGTGGGGTCCGGGCGAACTGGGACCTGCCTACCGCAACGACGAGCAGGGCAACGACCGCATCGTGCTGTCGGCCGAAGGCGAAGTGCTGGGCTGGGACTACCGCGCCGGCCTGAACTACGGCCGCTCGAAGCGCGACACCCGCGTCGGCGAAGGCTACATCCTGTACTCGAAGGCCCAGGAAGGCTTCGACAAGGGCATCCTGAACCCGTTCGGCCCGCAGGACGCCGCCGGCGTCGAATACCTGCGCAGCATCCAGGCCGAGGACTACACCTACCGCCTGAACAAGGCCTTCAACAAGAGCATCGACCTGACCGTCACCAAGCCGGTGTGGGAACTGGGCGGCGGCGACCTGGTGGTCGCGATCTCGGGCGAACTGCGCGAAGACTCGGCCAGGACCCACAATGCCCCGCTCGACTACGTGCTCAAGCGCGCCGACGGCAGCTACGCCATCGACGCTTCCGGCAACGTGACCCAGACCGACCTGGTGGGCGAAGTGCCGCAGGGCGTGGCCAAGAAACTCAAGCGCAAGATCTCGTCGCTGGTGCTGGAAGCCGACGCCCCGGTCACCAAGACCCTGACGGTCAACGGTTCGGTGCGCGCCGACCGCTACGACGACCTGGACCAGACCACCGTCAACCCGGCGCTGGCGACCCGCTGGACCCCGAACGACAAGCTGCTGGTGCGCGCCTCGGTCTCGAGCGGCTTCCGCGCGCCGTCGATCATGGACATCCAGAACCCGACGCCGGAAGTGCGCACCCAGGTGATGGACGACCCGGTCCTGTGCCGCAGCTCGCAGCCGCTGGTGGCCGGCACCGGCACCCCGTCGCAGGGCTACACCTTCGACCAGGTCTGCAACGTGCAGACCACCTACTGGACCAAGTCGCCGAACAACAGCTTCCTGAAGCCCGAGAAGTCACGCGGCTTCAACATCGGCTTCGGCTTCGAGCCGGTCAAGAACCTGTCGCTGACCGTCGACTACTGGGGCCTGAAGCTGCGTGACGTGCTGGGCGCGGTGTCGATCGCCGAGATCCAGCAGAACCCGGCCAAGTACAACACCTTCATCAACCGCAAGGCCGACGGCACCATCGACTACATCGTGGCCAGCCAGGCGAACCGCGGCCAGACCCGCATCCGCGGCGCGGACATCTCGACCAGCTACCGCTTCCCGAAAACCAGCTTCGGCACCTTCGACGCCAAGCTGGATGCGACCTGGTACCACCGCTACGAGTTCCAGAGCGAGGCGGGCGGCGTCTGGAGCAGCAACGTCGGCATCATCACCAACGACGGCCGCTTCGGCAGCGCCGGTCCGAACGCCGGCCTGGCCGGCGCACCGCAGGTGAACCCGCGCTGGAAGTACACCGCCCAGGTGACCTGGGGCTACGGCGACTTCAAGACCACGCTGTCGCAGCGTTTCAACACCGGCCTGACCGACCTGACCCCGCGCGCAGGTTCGACCCTGACCAAGGTCGACGAGTACAGCCAGTTCAACCTGAACGTGCGCTACACCGGCATCAAGAACACCACGGTGTCGCTGGGCGTGAACAACATCACGGAAGAATGGCCGCCGATCACCGCCAACACCATCTACGGTGGCGGCTACCTGACCAGCCTCGCCGACATGATGGGCCGCGTGTACCGCGTCTCGGTGGAATACAAGTTCTAAGCTTGCATCCCGCCTGACCCTGGGGACGGCGCAGCCGCGCCGTCCTTCACCGGGCCCTGTGGGGCCCGTTTTCATTGTGGAAGCTCACACCATGCGCAATCACGCACTGTATCTCGGCTTGCTGGCCCTGCCGGTCCTGCCGCCCTTGTGCCAGGCCGCGACCCTGTCGACCATGACCCCGGCCCAGCCCTTGAGCGAGGCCCGCGTCGCCACCCTGCCGCCCGCGCAGCAGGGCCCGTGGAAGGATTACCTGGCGCGCTCGCGCGCCCTGATGGCGGCCGACAAGGCGCAACTGGCGGCGGAAGGCCCGCTCGACACCACGCCGCGTCCTCACGGCGCCGGCGACGGCGGGATGACCCTGCGCCAGAGCGCCGCCTGGTACGGCACGGCGGACGCATTGCGCATCGCCGACAACATCCTCGGCTTCCAGACCCCGGCCGGCGGCTGGGGCAAGAACAGCGACCGCTCGGGCGCGCTGCGCCGCAAGGGCGAGCCCTGGGTGCCATTCGAAACCGGGCAGACCAAACTCTCCTGGAACTACGTCGGCACCTTCGACAACGGCGCCACCACCAACGAGCTGCGCTTCCTCGCGCGGGTGCAGGCAAAGTTTGATGCGGCGCGCGGCGAACCGTATCGCGCCGCCTTCGCAAAAGGCCTGCGCTACATCCTGAACGCCCAGTACCCGAACGGCGGCTTCCCGCAGGTCTATCCGCTGCAAGGCGGCTACCACGATGCGGTGACGCTGAACGACGACGCCATGGTGCGCGTCGTGACGCTCTTGAACGACGTCGCGGACGGGCGCGGCGACTTCGCCTTCGTGCCGGCGCCTGCGCGAGAAGAAGCGCGGGCCGCGGTGGGACGCGCGGTCGCGATGTTCCTGGCCGCGCAGCAGCGCAGCGTGGACGGCAGGCTGACCGGCTGGGGCCAGCAGCACGATACCCTGACCCTGGCGCTGGTCGGTGCGCGCAACTTCGAACCGGCCTCGCTGGCCAGCGCCGAGAGTGCGAGCGTGCTGCAGTTCCTGATGCGCCAGCCCGATCCGTCGCCCGCGCTGCGCGAGGCCGTGCACGGCGGGGTCGCCTGGCTGCGCGCGGCGGCCCTGCGCGACGTCGCCTGGAAGCAGACCCCGAACGGCAGGCAACTGGCGCCGGCGCCCGGCGCACCCGCGATCTGGGCGCGCTACTACGATGCGCAGACCTTGAAACCGATCTTCGGCGACCGCGACCGCAGCATCCACGACGACGTCAACGAGCTGCAGGTCGAGCGCCGCAACGGTTACGCCTGGTTCGGCGCGGTGCCGGCCAAGGCGATCGAGCGCTACGCGGCGTGGGCGGGAGGCGCGTCGCGGCCGCGCCTGGTGCTGGTGGGCGACTCGACGATGGCGCCCAAGGGCGGCTACGGCGACGCCCTGTGCCGGCGCCTGGAGCCGCAGGTGGCCTGCGTGAACCTGGGGCGCGCCGGCCGCAGCACCAGCAGCTACCGCGCCGAAGGCCACTGGGACAGGGTAGTCAAGCTGCTGGGCGAGCAGGGCGGCCATAGCACGACGTATGTGATGATCGGCTTCGGCCACAACGACCAGCCGGGCAAGCCTGGCCGCTCGACCGACCTGAAGACCGAATTCCCGGTCAATATGGGGCGCTACGCGAGCGAGGCGCAGGCCGCGGGCGCTATTGCGGTCCTGGCCACGCCGCTGGCGCGTCGCACCTTCGAGGGCGGCAAGCTGCTCGATACCCTGGCGCCCTGGGCCGCAGCCACGCGCGCGGTCGCGAGCGAGCGCAAGCTGGCCGTGGTCGACGTGCACGCGGCCACCCTGGCCGCCTTCGGCGAGCTTGGTGAGGCGCGCACCGTCACCCTCGGTCCGCCGCCGAAGCCGGACGCCAAGGGCCCCGACCTGACCCACCTGAACGAAGAGGGCGCTCAGATCGTCGCGCCGATCGTGCTGAAGGCATTGCAGCGCGCCGTTCCCGCCCTGTCCACCCCATCGCCATAAGGAGCCATGGCCATGCATCGCCGCCATCTGCTTGCCCTGCTCGCCATGTCGCTGCCGCTGTCCGCGGCCGCCCTTGCGCCGGCGCCGTCCACCGGCGTGAAGCCGCGCGTGATCGTCTCCACAGACATCGGCGGCACCGACTTCGACGACTTCCAGTCCCTGGTCCACCTGCTGCTGTATGCCGACGCCATCGAGCTCGAAGGCCTGATCGCTTCGCCCTGGGGCGAAGGGCGCGAGCGCAAGCGCCACCTGCTGGCGATCATCGACGCCTACGAGAAGGATTATCCGAACCTGAAGACCTGGTCGCCGGCCTATCCGACGCCCGCCCGGCTGCGCAGCATCTCGAAGCAGGGCGGCCTGGACCTGGCGCCGCCGCCGGGCTGGACCCGCCCGACCGAAGGCTCGGACTGGATCGTCCAGCAGGCGCGCAAGGACGATCCGCGCCCGCTGTGGGTGCTGCTGTGGGGCGGCTTCGAGGACCTGGCCCAGGCCCTGCACGACGCGCCCGACATCAAGCCCAGGCTGCGCGTCTACATGATCGGCGGCCCGAACAAGAAGTGGTCGAACGCGGCCTACGACTACCTGGCGCGCGAGCATGCCGACCTGTGGATCATCGAGAACAACGCGACTTACCGCGGCTGGTTCACCGGCGGCGACCAGTCGGGAGACCTGGGCAATACCGCCTTCGTCGAACGCCACGTCAAGGGCGCGGGCGCGCTGGGCGACTATTTCGTCGGCATCGCGCCGCAGATCAAGATGGGCGACACGCCGTCGCTCAGCTACGTGCTGGGGACGAACCCGGAGGATCCGACTCGGGAAAACTGGGGCGGCAGCTTCGTGCGCGCCTGGGACCGGCCACGCATGGTGTTCGACGGCGCGCCGCCGGAAGGAACCGTGGTCGAGACCTTCGCCATCATGGAGCTGCGCTACCGCCCGGCAGGCAAGGCGCCGGCCGCGCCGCGCGCGACGCTCATCGTCGACAAGCAGGAATTCCCGGGCTTCCCCCAGCCGGACGGTTCCTGGCTGTTCCTGTTCTCGCCCAAGGAAGTCAAGGCCTGGACCTACCGCATCGCCAGCAACCATCCAGGCCTGGACGGACAGTCCGGCGGCTTCGCCTCGCGTAACCCGGCGCCCGAGCTGGCGCGCCAGCCCTCGAGCCGCTATCCGAACTGGTGGACCGACGACCCCGATCCGCGCCTGGCCGAGGGGCAGCACCAGGGTGCGAAGACGGTCAGCCGCTGGCGCGATGCCTTTCTTCGCGATTTCGCCAAACGCTTGCGCCGCACGCAAGCGCCGGCGCCAGCGAAATGAGGAGCGCCAGCCAGGGTGGATACCCACTCCATATCAACTCATCGCGGCAGGGGCGGGTCGGTATAGCTGGAATCGATTTTGAATCCTTTTTTAATTGCTATTTGCTCCAATTGTTGGCGCCGCTCAGTGCTTTCTTCGATGGCGGATGGGAGCAGTGCTCGCCAATTTTCCCTCTGATCCGGTGCAACAAATGACCGATAATACTCTTCGTCAGTTCTTATTTTGAGGTTGATCACATATGCTGAACGTCCGTTGTCCGTTTTCAAGATTTGGTCTCGAGTAAAGCTCAAGTCGATGAAAGTTCCATCTGCATAAAATGCCCAAGTTGAAAGATTTTCCAGCTTTACCCATTCCTCGAGCGTCGGCTGGTAGTCGGCGCTTAACGTCGTATCTTCTCCCGACACGAGCATGAAGGACAGTACATCCTTGCTGAAGAGTCTGGGCGAGGAAAAAGGGATGGTCGACTTCCAGCCGGCGAGTTTTAATTTCTCGATGACTGAAAAAATATGGGTTCTAGCCTCAGCGTCGCTGATTCCGTTCGGACCAGTGATTCCGCAGACGACGTAGAATTCGTTAATTCCTGCGCTCTTGTCGCTATCGTCTTCCGTCCCTAATACATGGAGAACATTCTCGAATGTTACGCCATGTTTGCCGTGCACAAGTCTCACAGTGCCTTTATTGTTTGACGTCCAGTTGAGTTTGTAGAAAGAAAGGCCAGCAGGTTGCCGACTGACGGTGACTGAAGACGGGTACTTTTTTTCCAGTGATTCACCCGATGCCCCCAGCGCGATCTCAACGCTGCCATTACTATTGGTCATATTGTTTTGCTCCTTGTTGAATCCGTATCTGGCGCCGGTTCCAATCGCCAGCAGAACCAATGCCAGAATCAAGATGCGCGTGAATCTCATCTTATAGCCTCAACAGCGGAGCGGATCGAACTGTTAAGCTTTTCCCCGACCTCCTTCGCTTTCTCGGCGAAGGTCTTCGAGTCAGGCATGTCTACCCATCCTGCCATGGTTCGCAATTCATTTTCCATGTACGAATTTTTGCGTTGCATGAGCGTATGGAACATTCCTGCAGCACTGACGATCCACGCCATCCTCATTTCGAGATTCTCGAGTTCTGTTCCATCTGGTGCTACCGATTTTAGTGTTCCATCTTCGATGCTGCACGAATGGTGAAACACCAGTTCGATAGGTGGAGTCGCCCAATTTACCAGTAGATTTCGCTGAAATCTTATGCGTGCAGCAAATGACTCATTTTTGTAAATCAAGGGCTGAAGGATGATGCCTTGCTCATGATTCGCGATTGCAAGGAGATGTTTGAACTGAATATCAGCACGCCGAGGTGGGGCGGCCTGCTCATATTTTGTAACTTCTTCGAAACCGGCGATGATTTCGTTTGATACGCGCAGATTATTTATTATCGGCAGCGCCTCTTTGCTCCAGGGTAGATAGCTCAGCTGGCTCTTGATTTTCCCTACGAGTTGGTCGGTGTTTCGGCTCTTCAAGCACTGGGTGAAGGAACTTGGATACATGTTCCGATACCAATGCCACCCACTGATGTCGAAGAATAACCAGAAATTGCCTTTTCCAAGGCCCTCCCAGACGGTGCTATCGACATGGGTCATTCTTTTTACCTGCCAGGCATCGAATGTGCACGCAACTGTTTTACTCGCGAACGCGCCTAATGCCATCCAATAGTACCTGCCTTTCTTTTCGGGAGATCCGCCATCCTCGATCTCGAGATAGAAACGTGCGTAGCTGGCTGAAATCCGCCTTGCGCGAACCGCGTAGTCCCTGACAAGTTTGCCTCGACGTTCTCCAGTTTGGGTACATAGCCTGATCGTGCTGAATTGATGTGCAAGCGACCACATCGTGTTGCAATTGCAGTCGATCGTTACGCGTGAACTGGAGGTCGTATTGGTCTGCGCCGAGACGTTGGTAGGGTCACTCATCGAAATTTCTTTCTCGGAATCGAGGAACAGATTCTTTATTCTTCAATTTCAAACCATTGCAGGGAGAATTTCAATTCTTCGCTGTTGTCGGTCGCGATGCGGTCGGTTTCGCCATTCAGGTCGGTTTGCTGGGCAATTTTTCCGTCGGGAGCCTCCACGATATACGGCATGCCTTTCAGCGGCACGCCGCTCGGATCACGGAGGACAAAGGCTTCATCGTAAAATCTGACGCTTGTGTTAGGAAGTTTATAAAGGTCAGCCGGTACGCTGGCACCGCGTTCAAACACATGCTGGCTTCCCTTTACGGAAAACTCTCCTGGACAGGCAAACGTGATGTTTGCCCCATCCAGGGTGATCGACGACTGCCCCGCTTGCAGCACGATCTTTTGCTTCGCCTTGATCTCGATGCTGTCGTTCGCGGACACCACCACGACTTCCTTGTCGGCCAGGATCTCCAGTTGATCCGTATGCGCCTGCAGCGATACCGGCCCATTGGCCGCGAAGGCCTGGACGCCGCCCTCATGTGCATACAGGTTTGCCGCTGCCGCCGCCACCGTCGACACGGTATAGGCGGCGCTCATGTGCGTATCGCCCTGCGTGGTCCAGTGCAGTTGCTGCCCCGCGAACAGCACGGTGGATGCCGGCGTCGCCCAGTTGACGTTCGTCGGCGCACCCATCAGCACGTGGGGTTTGGCGAAGCGCTCCACCGGCGCGCCGGCGTCGAGTTCGCGCGCCCCCGCCTTGCCCTTGAGCGCCTCCTGGCCGTTGACGGCGCCATCGAACTTGCCCTTTTCCTTTGGGTCGATATCGGCCATGAAGGCATCGAACGCCTCGCGCGTCGCCTTGCTACTCAGCGCCTTCTGGGCGGTGGCGGCGTCCAGCAGGGTGGTGTCGCGCTTTTGTGCCGACTTCAAGCCAGCCAGGCTCTCCCCAGCATCCATCTGGGTCGACGTCACACCAGAACCCTGTGCCGCGCGCGCGTGAGTCGTGAGCAGCACGCCTTCGGCCCCGCGCACCAGGCCCCAGGCCTCGGTGCGGAGTTCGAAGCCGCTGCCGCGGTAGGCGCCGCGCTGGGCGCCACCCGGCGACTGCTCGATCAGGTAGCCGAGGTTCAGTTGGGAGGTCGCGGCGCTGCTGGCCAGGCGCATGCGCAGCTGGCCGCGGGTGTCGTCCAGCTGCCACTGGTTGTAGCCGGCGCCGTCGAAGCCGCGCGTGTGGATGCCCGAGATGGTGCCCGCATGGTTGACGCCCGAATCGACGCCGGCGGAAAAGGGGGGCACGTCAGGGCCGTTGTAGAGCTGGGCCACGACCAGCGGGCGGTCGATGTCGTTCTCGAGGAAGTCGACCAGCACCTCGGTGCCGATGCGCGGGGTGAACTGCGAGCCCCAGTTGGGGCCGGCCAGCGCCTCGGCCACGCGCACCCAGGCGCCGGAACGTTCGTCGCCGGGCGCGGCGCCGGTGGCGTCGACGTCGTGCGGCATGCCGCCGGCGTTGCTGCCCTGGCCGCGCTGCCAGGCGAACTGCACCCGCACCTGGTGGTCGCGCACCGTGGTGGCGATGGCGTCCTGAACGCCGACCACCAGCGCGGTCTGCGGCCCGAGCGCCGTGTGGGCGTGCGGCAGGGCGGTGGCGCGCGGCACGATGGCGACGCTCTCCCTCACGCAGCCGAAGCGGTTGCGGTAGGTGCCGGGCTCGATCCAGCCGGCGCGGTCGGCGCCGGCGACGCCGGTATCGATATTGTTTCGGGCCTCGTGTTCCACCCACAGCGTCTTGAAGGCATTCTCTCCTTCAGGATAGCGCTCGTGCTGCGCCAGCGTGAAGCGGTGGCCCGGCGCCAGGCGCCGCACCGCGCCCTGGCCCTCGAACACCTTGTTGTCCAGCTCCAGCGCGCGCAGCATCAGCTGGGCATGGCCGTCGGCGCCGCTGCTGGCGATGCGTTCGCCGGCGCCGTCGTAGACCGGCAACGGCGGCAGCTCTCCCGCGTCCAGGCTGGAAGCCAGTTCCGCATTCGGCGCCTGCAGCTGCGCCGGGTCCCAGCTGCTGATCGTCACCGCATTGGCCGCCGCCTGGCGCCGCGCGCCGAAGCCGTCGATGGCGTCATCGCGATCGGTGGCGCGCATGCCGTGGAAGCGCAGCACGGGGTTGCCAGGGGTGTCCGGCGCCTCGGCCTGGCTGTCGAAGATCACCAGCTTGTGGCGCGACTGGCCGTCGCCGCTCGGCTCGGCCTGGTCGTGCTCGAAGCGCCAGGACAGCCCTTCGGAAACCATCAGCCGGACGAAGAAATCGTAGTCGCTCTCGCGGTACTGGGTGCAGACCGGCCGCACCGCCAGCTCCTGGGAGACGTCGAACTCGAAGCGCAGCTGCGGGTAGTCGGCGAACAGTTCGGTGACGATGTCCTGGACATTCTTGTCCTGAAAGATGTAGCTGTCGCGGCGCAGGCGCAGCAGGGCCAGCGCCGGTTCCAGCAGCAGGCGGTAGCGCGCCACGCCGCCGTCGGCGCCCAGCCACTCGGCCGCCGTGCACAGGCCGTGCCAGGCGCGGCGCGAGTCGTCGGGCTGGAGCAGGGTGACGGTGAGTTCCTCGCCGATGAAGGCGTCGAGATCGAGGTCGGTCGAGGTGCTGAGCGCGTCGACCTCGAAGGCGTAGGGTTCGCCCACCGCTTCGCGTCCGCGCACCCGCTCGGCCATCAGCGCTTCCGGCAGCGCGCCGTCCTGGCTGCTGGCGAGCGTCACCAGGCGCGCATGCTGGGACAGCTTGGTGCCGAAGCGGCCAAGCGCCTGGCCTGCCGCGGCAAGCAGGTCGCGCGAGTCCATCAGGGCAGGGTGATGGTCAGGTTGGCCTGGCGCGGCGCCATCTTGACCACGTCGTTGTGCGCCGCCATGCGCTGCTCGGTATTGCCGGCCAGGGTGGTGCGCAGGCCGATGTAGCCGAGCGCGCAGATCAGCGCGAACACCGTGAACAGCACCCACAGCGGCAAGTCGTTCCTCAGCTTGTGCACGACCTGGTCGGGGCGCTCGGCGTGCGGCGCGAAGCCGCCGCGCTTGCCCTTCATGCGCGCGATCTCCTCCCCAAGGCGCGAGGTGTAGTAGTTCAGCTTTTCGCTGCCCTCCAGCGCGTAGCGGCCCTGGAAGCCGAGCAGCAGGCACATATGGAACACTTCGAGCGCCTCCAGGTGGGCGCTGCCGCGCGCGCGCAGCGCTTCCAGGCGGTTGAAGAAGTTCTCGCCCGCCAGCTGGTCGCCGAACAAGGTCAGTTGCAGCGGGTTGGTGGCCCAGCGGTCGGCGATGGTGAAGCGGCTGCGCAGGATGATCTCGTCGACCGCCGCGCAGAAGGCGTACTTGGAGGCGTCGATGTCGTCGCTGGAAGCGCCCTGTCGCTTGGCCGCGCGTCCGAACTCGTCGAGGAACTGGGTCATGCGCGCGGCGAACTCGCCGTCGTTCTTGGGCGCGTTGCCGTTCTTGAGCATGAAGAGGGCGTAGAAGCCGTCGTACATCAGGTCGAGCAGCGTCTGGGGCGCCTGGCTTTCCGTCGCCGGGACGGGGCCGGCGCCGATCAGGGAGGGAGCGGTCATGGTGTTCATGGCGTGTCTGTCAGGCGGTTACGGCGACGAGTTCCAGGCGCAGGTCGTTCATGCTCGAGGGGACGAACACGGAGACCGACTGCGCCTGCAGCATGCGTTCAACCATCTGGCCCTTGGCGTCGACGACGAAGTAGACGGTGTCGGGGCGTACCGGCACCGCGGCCGGCACCTGCGGCGCGTGCTGCAGGCGCACGCCCGGCATCGCGGCCAGCACGAACTTGTCGACGTCGTCCGGCGCGCCGACCTTCAGGCGCAGCGGCACCGCGTTCACCAGTTCGGCGAGCGGCATGGTGCTGGTCACCGCCAGGTAGAAGGCGGTCTTGTCGTCGATCTTGCCGGAGTCGAGCTTGCCGAGGTAGTAGGACGGCCGCACTTCCTCCAGCGCGATCGAGAAGTATTTCGAGGAGATCACGGTGTCGATCAGCTCGCGGATGATGGCGTACAGCTTCGCGAAACCCGGGCCCGGGTCGGCGTGCTGGTAGACCGGCAGGTCGGACAGCTGCCAGCTCTTGGAGAACGTCATCAGCGAGCCGGCCAGGCCGAGCAGCTGCTCGTACAGGCGCTCCGGATGCAGGCTCGGATGGTGGAAGTAGTGGGTCAGCGAGGCGTACGCCGTGCTGGCCGTGTGCAGCAGCCAGAACGAGGACATGTCGCCGGAACGGTATTCGATCACGTTGCGGCTCGGCTCGCGGTGGTGGCCGTACAGGGCGCTGACCTTGGCCTGCAGGGCGTCGAGCAGGCGCCGCAAGCCATTGACCACGCTAGCTGCGCTCTGCACCGCCACGCTGGGCGGCACGAATTCCGGATCGAGCTCGAAGCCGCCGGTGGCCACGCGGCGCAGGCGCAGCAGCGCGAAGCTGGTGTAGGAATCGCGCGGTTCGTGTTCCGGGACCAGGCGCACGGTCTTCTTCAGGTAGGCCAGCTGGGCGTGCGCGGCCTGGGTGTAGAGGTCGGGCGTTTCGCGGTTGTCCTGCAGGTAGCGCGCGCTGTCCTGGGGCTGGCCCGGCTGGGCGAAGTTGCCGCCGAAGGGCTTGAAGGCGGGCAGGGCGGCGTAGAAGGTCACGCTCTGCTGGTTCTGCAGCAGGGTGGAGAGGTCGATGCTGTCCGGCAGGGCGTCGCTGGCGGGGGCGTCGACCAGTTCGCCGTCCTGGAAGCGTACAGACAGAGCCATGACTCTCAGTACATTACTCGCCAGCGCCTCGGTATCGACTTTCAGTAATTTTACCCCCCATGCATAAGGATGGGCCAAGGCAAGGCTCTCGTGCAGGCGCCGCTCGTGATACTGGTCCTGCTGCTGGAAGTGCTGGGGGCGCAGAAGCAATCCCTCGCCCCATAAGACTTTGCTCGTCATGCGGTCCTTTTCCCTATGAGACGGCGCGCGCGGGCCGCCAAAAATTGGGCTGATAGTAACATTTCCCCATTTCTCAAGTGACACAGGATTTCAATCGTGCGCGGGGTTGCAGCGCGTGAGAATTTGTGAGTTTCAATTGAAAATGGGGAATTCTTGGTTTCTGGTATTGTGCCGCGGAACCAGCAGTATTTAACAAAAGTAATAACTTAAAGTTACCCGTAGAGGATAGGCATGACCCTCAGCACTTTCTATATTCCTGCCGCATGGAAGCGCATCGGCGCCGCCGCCGGCCTGGCGCTGCTGCTCGGCGCCTGCAGTTCCACCCCGACCGCGCCGAGCGGCCCGCCCAAGCTCGACGAGCTGCTGGCGCAGGCCAGCCAGGCCGCCGCCAGCGGCAACAAGGAGCAGGCGGTCACGCTGTGGAAGCAGGGCGCCGCCGCTTACCCGGCCGAAAAGACCCCCTGGACCCACATCGCCCAGACCCGCTACGAGGCCGGCCAGTATGGCGACGCGATCCAGGCCGCGCTCGAGGTGCTGGTGCGCGACCCCAACGACAAGCTGGCCAACAGCATCGTCGCCATCAGCGGCCTGCGCCTGTCGACGCGCGCGCTGGGAGACCTGAGCCGCCAGAACAACCTGTCCGGCTCGATCCGGACCGAATCGCAGGAGCTGGCCAAGCTGCTGCGCGAGAACCTGGGCGAGACGGTGCTGGTGCCGCCGGCGCCGGCGCCCGCGCCGGCCGCGCGCGAGCGCGAGCGCGAACGCCCGCAGGCCCCGACCCGCACCGCGAAGAAGCCGGCCAAGGGCGGCAAGACCGCGAGCTCCGGCGCCAATCCCTTCGAGGGCCTGAACTGAAGCAGTTCCAACGACTCCACCACAAGAGGAAACCATGTCCAAGTCCGAAAGTGCCCAGAAGCGGCTGCAGAAGATCCGTCCGCCGCGCGTGCAGATGACCTACGACGTCGAGATCGGCGACGCCATCGAATCCAAGGAAGTGCCCTTCGTGATGGGCGTGGTCGGCGACTTCGCCGGCAAGTCCGAGGTGGAGCAGAAGCGCCTCAAGGACCGCCGCTTCGTCAACGTCGACCGCGACAACTTCGACGAGGTCATGAAGGGCATCGAGCCGCGCACCGCCTTCACGGTCGAGAACACCCTGGCCAAGGACGACAGCCGGATCGGCGTGGACCTGACCTTCCGCTCGCTCGACGACTTCCGTCCCGAAGCCGTGGTGGAGCAGGTCGAGCCGCTGCGCAAACTCCTGGAAGCGCGCACCAAGCTGGCCGACCTGCGCAACAAGATGGCCGGCAACGACAAGCTCGAGGATCTCCTGAGCGACGTCCTGAACAGCACCGAGAAACTGGCCGAGCTGGGCCAGCAAGCCAACGTCAAGAAGGAAGACTGACATGTCCGCCGTAGTCACGCCAGGCGTCAATGCCGAAGTCATGCAAACAAGCGCGCAAACCAACGAGACCGCGCTGCTCGACCAGATCGTCGAGCAGAGCAAGGTGGCCAAGTCGAGCACCGAGCATGCGCGCGCCAAGGACCTGATCTCCGAACTGGTGAGCCAGGTGCTGGACGGCACCGTGGTGGTGTCGAACAACCTGGCCGCCACCATCGATGCGCGCGTGGCCGAACTCGACCAGATGATCTCGGAACAGCTCTCCGCCATCATGCACGCGCCCGAGTTCCAGAAGCTGGAATCCAGCTGGACCGGCCTGCACTACCTGGTCAAGAACAGCGCCACCAGCACCAACCTCAAGATCAAGATGCTCAACGCGACCAAGCGCGAGCTGGTCAAGGACTTCCAGAGCGCGCTCGAGTTCGACCAGAGCACCATGTTCAAGAAGGTCTACGAAGAGGAATTCGGCACCTTCGGCGGCGCGCCCTTCGGCGCCCTGATCGGCGACTACGAGATCACGCGCCAGCCGGAAGACATGTACTTCGTCGAGCAGATGTCGCACGTGGCGGCCGCCGCCCACGCGCCCTTCATCTCGGCCGCCTCGCCGGAGCTGTTCGGCCTCGAGACCTATGCGGACCTGGGCCGCCCGCGCGACCTGGCCAAGGTCTTCGACACCGTCGAATACGCCAAGTGGAAGTCGTTCCGCGAGTCGGAAGACGCGCGCTACGTCGGTTTGACCCTGCCGCGCTTCCTGGGCCGCCTGCCGTACAACCCGCTGGACGGCGCCACCACCGAGGGCTTCAACTTCGTCGAGGACGTGGACGGCAGCGACCACCACAAATACCTGTGGTGCAACGCGGCCTATGCCTTCGCCACCAAGCTCACCGCCGCATTCGAGGACTTCGGCTGGTGCGCGGCGATCCGCGGCGTGGAAGGCGGCGGCCTGGTCGAGAACCTGCCGACCCACACCTTCAAGACCGACGAGGGCGAAGTCGCGCTGAAATGCCCGACCGAGATCGCGATCACCGACCGCCGCGAGAAGGAACTGTCGGACCTCGGCTTCATCTCGCTGGTCCACTGCAAGAACACCGACTACGCCGCCTTCTTCGGCGCCCAGTCGGCCCAGAAGGCCAAGAAATACAACTCGGATGCGGCCAATGCGAATGCGGTGCTGTCGTCCCAGCTGCAATACATCTTCGCGGTGTCGCGCATCGCCCACTACATGAAAGCCATGATGCGCGACAAGATCGGCAGCTTCGCCGCCGCGTCGAACGTCGAGGATTTCCTGAACCGCTGGCTGGCGCAGTACGTCCTGCTGGACGACAACGCGAGCCAGGAGCAGAAGGCGCAGTTCCCGCTGCGCGAAGCGTCGGTGCAGGTGTCGGAAGTGCCGGGACGTCCAGGCGTGTACCGCGCGGTCTCCTTCCTGCGTCCGCACTTCCAGCTCGACGAGCTGTCCGTTTCCCTCCGACTGGTCGCGGAGCTTCCCGCATCGACCAAATCGTAACCGCGTAATCGTTCACTACATCTGAAAGGAACACCATGGCAATCGACGTCTACCTCCAAATCGACGGGATCAAGGGCGAATCCGCCGACTCCGGCCACAAGGACTGGATCGAGGTGAAGTCCGTCAACTGGGAAGTGCTGCAGCCGAAGTCGGCGACCGCCTCCACCGGCGGCGGCCACACCGCCGAGCGCACCGAGCACAAGGATATCGTGATCTCCAAGCTGGCCGACCTGGCCACCCCGCTGCTGCTGCAGAACTGCTCGTCGGGCAAGACCCTGCCGAAGGCCAAGCTGGAATTCCTGCGCGCCGACGGCCAGGGCGAGCGCGTCAAGTACTTCGAGATCGAGCTCGAGAACGTATTGATCAGCAGCGTGGCGCCGTCGGTGCAGCCGGGCGACATCCTGACCGAAGACCTGAAGCTGAAGTACTCCAAGGTCAAGTGGAAGTACACCCAGCAGAAGGTCGGCGGCGGCGCCGGCGGCAACACCTCGGGCGGCTGGGACCTGTCGGCCAACAAGACCGCCTGACCGGCCGCGAACAAGGGGAGGAGGGCATGCAGGGCTACGTTCCGGGACTGATGGACCGCCTGATGGACGGGCCCGCGCATGGCAGCCGCAGCGCTTCTCCCCTGCGCATGTCGATCGAAGAACTGAAGGACTCGGTCGCGCGCGATCTCGAAGCGCTCCTCAACACCCGCGTCGCCATGCCGGAGCTGGCGCAGAAGCAGTTCCCGGAGTGCCGGCGTTCGCTGGTGACCTACGGTCTTCGGGATTTCGCCGGCCGCTCGCTCTCGAGCTTCGACGACCGCGCCCACATCTGCGCCTGCCTCGAGGCGGCCATCGCGCGCCACGAACCGCGCCTGCGCAATGTGCGCGCCTCGCTGGAACTGCGCGACGACGCGGTCAACTGCCTGAATTTCTCGATCACGGCGCTGCTGGTGGTGCATGCCGCCCAGGAGCCGGTCAATTTCGACGCCGTGCTGCAACCCACCAGCCAGCATTACACGATCAGCCGGGGGCGCCGCGCGGCAGGAGTCTAGATGGAAGAACTGCTGCCGTACTACGAAAGCGAACTGGGGTTCCTGCGCCGCTACTCGCGCGAATTCTCGGAGCGCTACCCGAAGATCGCCGGACGCCTCCTGATGGGCGGCGAGGTGTGCGAGGACCCGCACATCGAACGCATGATCCAGGCTTTCGCCCTGCTCAATGCGCGCGTGGCCAAGCGCCTGGACGACGACTACCCCGAATTCACCGAAGCGCTGTTCGCGGTGCTGTACCCGCACTACCTGCAGCCGTTCCCATCGTGCTCGATCGTGCAGATGGACTACGCCGCGGCCGCCAGCCAGCTGAGCAGCGCCACCCGCGTCGAACGCGGCACCGTGCTCACCAGCCGCAAGGTGCGCGGCGCCGACTGCAGTTTCAGGACCGCCTATCCGGTCACGGTGGCGCCGGTCGCCTTGACCGCGGCCGGCTTCAACCCGATCCTGGAAGCGCCTGCCGCGGTGCGCCTGCCGCCCGGCGCCGGGGCCGGCATCAGCATCACCCTCACCGGCAGCTCGCCCCAGGCCGGCCTGCGCCAGCTTGGCCTCGGCAAGCTGCGCGTCTTCCTCGACGGCGAAGCCTCGTTCTGCGCCGCGCTGCGCGACGCGCTGTTCATGCGCAGCGTGTCCGCCTGGGCCGAGGACGGCGCCAGCGGGCGCTGGATCCAGCTCGACGCCGTGCCCCTGCTGCCGGCCGGCTTCGACGAGGCGGACGGCCTGATCGACTTCCCGGCGCGCTCGCACGCGGCCTACCGCCTGCTGACCGAATACTTCAGCTTCCCGGAAAAATTCAACTTCGTCGACATCGATACCGACGCCTTGCTCGCGCGCCTGCCGCCAGGGTGCCGCGCGGTGACCCTGCACCTGGCGGTGTCAGGCATTCGCGCCGATTCGAACCTGGCGCGCATGCTGGGCACCTTGTCGAACCAGAACCTGCGCCTGGGCTGCACCCCGGTGGTCAACCTGTTCAGGAAGCGCGGCGAACCGATCCGCCTGACCCACACCAGCGCCAGCTATCCGGTGGTGGCCGATGCGCGCCGCGCGTTCGCCTACGAGGTGGTGTCGATCGATTCGGTCAACCTGGTGCGCCAGACGCCGCAGGGCGAATCGATCGTCCGGTTCCGCCCCTTCTATTCGCTGCGCCACGGCCAGACCCCGGAAAAGAACGGCCACTACTGGGTGATGCGGCGCGACCCGACGGTGGCGCTGCAAAGCCCCGGCTACGAGACCGAGATCTCGATCGTCGACATCGACTTCGACCCGGCCGCGATCGAGACCGACACCCTGAGCCTGGAGCTGACCTGCACCAACCGCGACCTGCCGGCGCTACTGCCCTGGGGCCAGCGCGGCGGCGACCTGTTCATGGAGGGCGGCGCGCGCGTCGGCGCCATCACCTTCCTGCGCAAGCCGACCATCTCGCAGCGCTTCGAGCAGGGCGGCGGCGCGCACTGGCGCCTGATCTCGCACCTCTCGCTGAACCACCTCTCGCTCAGCGAGGGCGGGGTCGAAGCCTTCCGCGAGATGCTGGCCATGTACGACCTGCCGCGCTCGCCCGCCTCGCAGCGCCAGGTCGGCGGCATCGCGGCCATCGCCTACAAGGCGACCCACGCCTGGCTGCCCGGGAACCCCTTCGCCAGCCTGGTGCGCGGCATGGAGGTGCGCCTCGCCATCGACGAGGAAGCCTTCGTGGGCAGCGGCATCCATGCCTTCGCCCACGTGGTGGAACGTTTCCTGGGCCTGTACGTGCACGCCAACAGCTTCACGCAACTGGTGGTCGTGTCCAGCAAAACCGGAGAAGAGCTATTCAAATGCAGCCCCCGAAGCGGCGATTCGAGCCTGCTGTAATCCAGCGCCTGTTCGCCCAGCCGCAGCGCTTCCAGTACTTTCAGGCGGTGCGCCTGCTCGAACTCTGGTTCAAGCGCCACGGCCTGGTCGGCGCCGGCGCGGTCGCGCGCCACCTGCGTTTCGAGAACTCTACCCGCCTGAGCTTCCCGGCCAGCGAGCTGGAAGCGCTGCGCGCCGACCCGCCGGAGGCGGCGCCGGGCCGCGTTGTACCTGAGGGCGAAGAGGCGCCGCGCCTGCAGTACATCCGCATCACGCCGGCCTTCATGGGCCTGCTGGGCGGATCGGGCGCGCTGCCGGCCCACTACACCGAGCGCATCGCCGGCCAGGTGCTGCACGATAAGGACGAGGCGCCGCGCGCTTTTCTGGACACCTTCTCGAACCGCTCGCTGGCGTTGTTCTACGAAGCCTGGCGCAAGTACCGGCTCGAGCTGAAGTACCAGGTCGAGGGCCGCGACGGCTTCCTGCCGCTGCTGCTGTCGCTGGCGGGGCTGGGCCCGCAGGCGCTGCGCCGGCGCTTCATCGACGAGAGCCACGGCGAGCTGCTGGACGAATCGATCGGCTACTTCGGCACCAGCATCCGCCACAAGCCGGCGTCCGCGGTGCAGATCGCGCGCGTGCTGTCCGAGTACTTCGGCGAGCAGGTCAGGGCCGAGCAGTTCGTCGGGCGCTGGTACGACGTGCCAGAGGAGCAGCAGAGCCGCCTGGGGTACGGGGCGTCGCTGCTGGGCGCGGGCGCGATGGCGGGCACCCGCGTGTGGCAGCGCGACCTGTGCATGCGCATCGTGGTCGGCCCGCTGCGGCGCAGCCGCTTCGATGCCTTTCTCCCGGGCGGCAAGGCGGCGCGGGCGCTGTCCAGCATGCTGTCGATGATGACCGGCGTGACGCTCGAATACGAGATCCAGCTGGTGCTGCACGGCGAAGACGTGCGCCCGACCCTGCTCGACCCCGAGAACGGCATCGGCGCCGGCCGCCTCGGTTGGGACAGTTTCATGGTGAGCGCCGAACAGGACTCGCCGATGCCGGACCGTGACGACGTGCGCTACGACGTCCACGCGCTATGACACTACCGATTAATCCTATCGACCTGCAAGGAACCTCGGCATGAGCCTGAACCTGAAGACCCTGATCGGCAAACTGAACGACACCTGCCGCAATGCCGCCACCCGCGCCGCCGGGCTGTGCGTGGCCGCCGGCCAGTACGAGGTCGATCTCGAGCACCTGTTCCTGGCGCTGCTGGAGCAGCCGAAGAGCGACTTCGCCATCATCGCGCGCCAGAGCGGCATCGCGGCCGGCATGCTGGAAGCCGATTTGCAGGCCGAGGTCGCGCGCCTCAAGACCGGCAATACGCGTACGCCCGTGTTCTCGGCGCGCCTGCCCAAGCTGTTCGAGCACGCCTGGCTGATCGCCTCGCTCGACATCCCGGCCGGCCGTCCCGCCGCGATCCGCAGCGGTCACCTGCTGCAGGCGCTCTTGAGCGATCCGGAACTGTCGCAGCTGGCCTACCGCGGCTCCAGGCTGTTCGACCGCTTCGACGTCGACCAGATCAAGCACAATCTCGACAAGCTGGCGGCCGGCTCGCAGGAAGCCGTGAGCGTGGAGCCGAAAGCCGAGGAAGGCAGCGACCCGGTCGGCGAGCTGACGACGGGCGCGGCATCGAAGACGCCGGCGCTCGACCAGTTCACCACCAACCTGACGCAGCGCGCGCGCGACGGCAAGGTCGACCCGGTGATCGGGCGCGACATGGAAATCCGCCAGGCGGTCGACATCCTGATGCGGCGGCGCCAGAACAACCCGATCCTGACCGGCGAGGCGGGCGTCGGCAAGACCGCCGTGGTCGAGGGGCTTGCCCTGCGCATCGCCCAGGGTGACGTGCCGGACGTGCTCAAGGGCGTCGAGATCCACACCCTCGACATGGGCCTGCTGCAGGCCGGCGCCTCGGTGAAGGGCGAGTTCGAGAACCGCCTCAAGAACGTGATCGACGAAGTGAAAAAGAGTCCGCACGCGATCATCCTCTTCATCGACGAAGCCCACACCATGATCGGCGCCGGCGGCGCCGCCGGCCAGAACGACGCCGCCAACCTGCTGAAACCGGCGCTGGCGCGCGGCGAACTGCGCACCATTGCGGCCACCACTTGGGGCGAGTACAAGAAGTATTTCGAAAAGGATGCCGCGCTGGCGCGCCGCTTCCAGGTGATCAAGGTCGAGGAGCCGAGCGAGGAACTGGCCTGCGCCATGCTGCGCGGGATGGCGCCGCTGATGGAGCAGCATTTCGGCGTGCGCATCTACGACGAGGCGATCACCGAGGCAGTACGTTTATCGCACCGCTATATCATGGGCCGCCAGCTGCCGGACAAGGCGATCAGCGTGCTGGACACCGCCTGCGCCAAGGTGGCGCTGGGCCAGAACGCGACGCCGGCCCCCATCGAAGACACGGCGCGGCGCCTGGAACGGATCGAGGCCGAAGCCGCCGCGCTCAGGCGCGAGCAGGCCAGCGGCAGCCAGCATGGGGCGCGCCTCGAGGAGCTGGAACGCGAGGCGGCGTCCCTGCAGGACCGGCATGCCACCCTGGGCGCGCGCTGGGAAAGCGAAAAGGCGCTCAGCAGCCGCATCGTGGAAGCGCGCCGCGCCATCGAGGCGGGCGAGGGCAAGGGCGGGGATGTGCAGGCGCTGGCGGTAGAACTGCGCGCGCTGCAGGGCGAGACGCCGATGGTCCCGGTGCAGGTCGACGGCCATGTGGTGGCCGAGATCGTCGCCGGCTGGACCGGCATCCCGCTCGGGAAGATGGTCAAGGACGAGATCAAGACCGTCCTGAACCTGAAGCCCATGCTGGAAGAACGCGTGATCGGCCAGCCGCATGCGATCGAGGCGGTGGCCCAGCGCGTGCGCACCGCGCGCGCCAACCTGGACGACCCCAACAAGCCGAAAGGCGTGTTCCTGTTCGTCGGCCCCTCGGGTGTCGGCAAGACGGAAACCGCGCTGGCGCTGGCTGACGTGCTGTATGGCGGCGAGCGTAAACTCATCACCATCAACATGAGCGAATACCAGGAAGCGCACAGCGTCTCCGGCCTGAAAGGCTCGCCCCCGGGCTACGTCGGCTACGGCGAAGGCGGCGTGCTGACCGAGGCGGTGCGGCGCACCCCCTACAGCGTGGTGCTGCTCGACGAAGTGGAAAAGGCGCACCCGGACGTGATGGAGCTGTTCTTCCAGGTCTTCGACAAGGGCGTGATGGACGATGCGGAGGGGCGCGAGATCGACTTCCGCAACACCATCATCATCCTGACCTCGAACGTCGCGTCCAGCGTGATGATGCAGGCCTGCCTGAACAAGGCCGAGGAAGCGCTGCCGGCGTCCGATGCGCTCGAAGAGATGATCCGGCCTTATCTCGTCAAGCAGTTCAAGCCGGCCTTCCTGGGCCGCCTGAAAGTCGTGCCCTACTATCCGCTGTCGGACGACGTGCTGGCCAACATCATCGAGCTGAAACTGCGCCGCATCGGCGAGCGCATCGCCGCCAACCACAAGGCCGCCTTCGAGTACGACGAGGCGCTGGTGGAAGCGGTGCTGGCGCGCTGCACCGAAGTCGATTCCGGCGCGCGCAATGTCGACAACATCCTGAACGGCACCCTGCTGCCGGAGGTGGCGGAGTCGGTGCTGGCGCGCATGGCCGAGGGCGGGGCGATCGAGCGCATCGCGGTGACCGCCGATGCGGACGGCAAGTTCAGCTACGCGATTGCCTGACGATGGAAGACGCGCGCCATCCATTCCATGACGACGCCGTCTACCTGATCGACACCGCCAGGTCGAGCGCGCAGCAGCCGGTGACCTGTTACGACGAGATCGACCGGGTGGTGCACACTTTCGAGGACGGTGTGCTGGAAATCGGGACGGATTACACGGATTACCGTTCCTATCACCTGGCGCTCGCCGGCGATGCCCTGCGTGTCGTGCTGCGCATTCCGGACGGCGAGCGCAGTGACGAATACGCGCTGGACGAGGACGACGAGGAAGACCTGTCGCAGCGCCTGGCCCGGGTCGCGCGGCCGATGCGGCTGGCCGAGCGGCTCGAGCGGATTGACGTGGCCGCGCTGTGGGACGAGACGATGGCGGCGCTGTTCCGCCACGATCCCGTCGACGCGGCGCCGCAGGATGCGTTCGCGCGCGAGGACCTGGCAGGCGCGATCCACGCCGTGCTGGCGCAATCGAGCCGCCTGGCCGGCTGGGAGTGGAAGACCTTCGGCGAAGAAGGGGTGGCTGAGGTCAATGCATTGCTGGGCGCCGCGCTGCCGTATGCGAGCGCCGAGGAATCGCGCCGGGTGTTCCGCAGCGACGACTTTTCCGGCGCGGTGCTGGCCTGGTTCGACCGGCGCCTGGCGCCGCTGGGCTGGACCCTGGCGGCCATCTCGCCGTTCGACGAATACCAGTCGTTCGCGCTGCTCCGGCGCGAGAACGCCGGGGAGGTGCGTTCCCTGTTCGAGCAGCTCGGCGTGCAGTCGATGGCGGCCGCGCCGGCCGCGTAGTGAATGTGGTCTGGCTGTACCGGCACCACGCCGCCGACGACATCATCGCGTTCGATGACGCGACCGGCCGTTGGGAACCGGCGCCGGAAGAGGGGGCGCCGCCGGCCGGGGCCATGACGCTGGTCCAGCGCATCGGCGAACCGCTCCGGGGCAGCTATACCATCGAGGACGGGCGGCGCTATTGCTGCTACTGGACGGCGGGCGAGGAGCTGGTGTTCAGGGAGCCGTCCGGGCGGCGTTTCAGCCTGTTTCGGCGCGACGCGCGCGGCCGCATCGTCGACCTGATGCCCAGCGTGAGCGCCGACCTGATTGACGCGGTGCATGGCGACGGCAGCCCGCTCCCCAACATGAGCACCTTCAGCCTGCGCGATTGCTTCACCCCTGCGCCGCTGATCGAGGTGACTTACGACTCGGGCAAGTACCTGCTGCTGTATTCGGTCAGCCTGTTCACGTATGTGCCGGACGAGGACCTCGGCGACTGGGATTTCTTCGTGGCGCTGCGCCGGGCCATCGACGAATTGAAGCTGGTCGCACGCGTGCATGCCCTTGGCGTGGACATGCCGCCGGAGGAGCTGGCCGGGTGGGGGATCGTTGCCGCTCCCACCGGGGCCGCGTGCCCCGCGCCCGGATGGTATATCGCGGCCGAACGCATCGCCTTGCGTTGCCGGCCCGCCGCCGGAGAACGCCTTCCGGATATCGACGGTGACCGTGGACTGTGGGTATGGGTAGGGGCAGGGGCATGAACCCGTGGCCGGCCGCGCATCAACCGTCCTGCTGCTGCACCCCCAGCATTTCCTCGATGTGCGCCAGCGAAGCCGAATCCTTGACGACCGAACGCAGCCAGGTGTGCAGGTCCTGTTCGCCGGCATTGGCCGCCTTGTCGGCGAAGTAGGATACCGGGCTGTGCGGCTCGGTGCGGCGGAAGAAGTCGGCGATGGCGCGCAGCTGGGTGATGGCTTGCTGGCGGGTCGTGATCGCGCCCGGCGGACCGGCCGGCGCCGCCGCCGCTTGCGGCTGCGCTGTGGACGGCGTACCCGTCGAGGCTTGCTGCGCCGGTGCGGCCGTTGCCGGCTCGTCCGGCGCCGGCATGGTGCGGATCAGGTCCTGCACCGCGTCGCGCGCGGCGACAAAGGCCGGCGCCTCGTTGCCGAGGCGCGCGTCGGCCGCGCGTTCCAGGTCGAGCAGCGCGTCCATGCAAGCCTGGGCGCCCGCGGCAAAGGCACTGCGGAAGGCGGTGCTGGCGGCGCGGCGCGCCGCTTCCATCTCGGCCAGGCGGCGGCCGTCGTCCAGGTTGGCCTTGCGCGCGACGTCGAAGTCGAGCAGGGTCCAGGCGCTGCCGTTGCCGTCGGTGACCGGGATCTCCTTCAGCAGGCCGGGGATGCGCGCCAGGATCCAGGCCAGGTTGCCGATGCGCTGCTCCTGGTCGCCGTCCTCCGCTTCCGGGTACAGTCCCTGGTCCCAGAAGCGTTCCACCAGGCCGCCGACCACGCGCAAGCCCTCGGCCAGCCCCGCCAGGTAATGGCGCTTGGCGGCCGCCTCGGTCAGCCACACCCCCAGGCGCAGGTCCTTGCTGGTATTGGAAAGCAGGGCGCTGCTGCGCTTGACGACGAAATCCCAGTCGGCTTCCTTCAGTTCGGTCACCCATTCGCCCTGGTCGAGCGAAGGGTCGTCGAACTTGCGGGCGTGGACGATGGCGTCCATGTCGGCGGAAAAACTCAGGTCGGCGCCGGCGGGGCGCTCCGGGCTGATGGGCTGAAGGAGGTCTTCGGCGTTGAACATGCGTGATCCTTGTGCTTTTACTGTGCGATGCGGAATTCGATGCGGCGGTTGCGCGCCCGTCCCTCGGTGGTGTCGTTGCTGGCCACCGGACGGTCCGAGCCCTGGCCGGACGCGGTGAGCAGCTCGCCGTTGATGCCGTGGCTGGCCATATAGGCCTTCACCGCCTCGGCGCGCGCCTGGCTCAGGCCCTGGTTGGTGGCGCGCAGGCCGACGTTGTCGGTGTGGCCGATGATCTCGACCTTGCGCCCTTTCACCTTCTGCATGGCGGCGATCATCTCGTCCAGGATCGCCCGCCCGCTGGGCGTCAGGGCCGCCTTGCCGCTTTCGAATTCCACCACGCGGTTGGCCAGCGCGCTGTCCAGGATGCCCTGCTCGTTGCTGGACACGCGCAGGCCGTTGTTGACGGTGTAGGTCGGGTTCAGGCTGGCGGCGACGTCGCCCGCGATCTTCTGGCGCAGGCCCTCGTTGGCGACTTCGCCGCGCAGGCTGACCGTGGTGCCGTCGATCTTCAGCTGGCCGCGGCTGATCTGCTTCAGGTCGGGCGACAGCAGCTTTTGCACATAGCCGTTCCAGTTGGCCGGCACGGCCACCTGGCCGATCGCGATCTGGTCGACCACGCGCTCGGCGCCGTACAGTTCGCGCAGGCGCGCCAGCACGGCGGCCTTGGTGGCTTCGTCGGGGACGGTGCCGGCGGCCAGCACCTGGCCGGGTTGCGGCGCCTGGGCCAGTGCCGGGTCGGCGACGCCGAACAGCAGCGCCAGCAGGAGGGGAGGGAAGAATCGTGCCATGTCTAGGTTCCGATAAAAGCGGTGCCGAGCGAATCGAGGGCGGACTTGAGCGACAGCTCGTCCTGGGCCAGGTAGGTCGACAGCTTGCGCACGGCGTAGTCGTCGTTGACCTGGTCCTCGACCCAATCGAGTTCGTCGAAGGTGATGTGGCGCTCCAGCGCGGCGTGCGGGTCGATGATGGCCTGCAGGGTCTGGGCCGAGGCGCCGGAAAAGCCCAGCACCAGGGCCGGACGCTCGTTCATGCGGGTCAGGAACAGCGCCAGCTCGAAGTCGGCGCGCGCCAGGAAAGGCGTGATCAGGTGCATCCAGAACGCCGCCACCAGGCTACGGTACATCGGGTCGCGCGGCAGCGGCAGCAGCAGGCTCTTTTCCAGGCGGCTGGAGCTGCTGGCCAGCACCGGCTGCAGCAGCATGCCCAGCGCCAGCAGCAGCAGGCGCACCGTGCCCTTGAAGCCGGCCTGGGCCAGCATGGCCTGCAGGCCGCCGACGGTCTGCATCTCGAGGAAGTCAGCGAAGGCCGCGTCGTAGGCGGCGGTGCGCAGGTCGACCTCGATCGCCTGGCTGGTGGCGGCCTGCAGCGGCGCGGTGGCATCCGCGGCCTTGAGCACGCCGGCGCTCAAGGTTTCGAGGCGGTTCCACAGGCGGTTCAGCACCAGCGGCGCGTCCGGCACGAATTCGGCCGGCTCGTTCACCTCCAGGGTGCTCATCATGAGGAAGGGGAAGCGCCGGCTCGACTGGTCGCTGCTGGCCACGATGTGGCCCGCGATCGCATGGCGGCGGCGCGGGCCGATGATGGCGAAGTGCAGCGGCGCCATCGCGTCGTAGCTGAGCTTCCAGCGCGCGTCGCTGCTGAGCAAGTCCATCGAGCGGGCCAGCCAGTCGTCGAGGATCTTGAGCAGGGCCGGGTTGTCGCTGGCCTTGATGAAGTCGCCCCGGCTCGGCACCTTGCCGAAGTAGCCGACGGATGCAAGGTGGGCGCCGGCGGCGCCGGCGTTCGATGCGAGACGGCTCATTGGGCGGCTCCGGCGGTGGCGATGATGGCGGCTGGCGCGGCGACCACGGTGTCCGGCAGGCGCAGGCGCTTGAAGCCGGCGCTGTTCGCGCCCGGCGCCGGCGCGGGGGCCGCGGCCGGTTTGCGGGTGCCGATCACCTTCAGGTTGGCCGACACGCTCACGCCTTCGTTCGACCAGGTCAGCTCGAACACGCCGCCATCCTTCTTCTTGCGGCTCGAGGATTCGATCATGCTCTTCAGGCCCGTGCGGCCCGGCTCGTTCAACAGGGTCACGCTGCGGCCCTGCGGGGTGATCGCGGTGATGCGCGCGCCCGGCGTGCCGAAGCTGCTGGGCCAGGCCATGTGGACCCAGGGCTGGGCCTGGCCGCGCCAGCGCAGCGCCTGGCCGTCGATCTCGATGGTGAACTCGGTGGCGCCGACCGCGCTCAGGGCCTGCAGGTCGAACATGGTCTGTTCCTCGCCGCCGCTGGTGGCGGCCACGGTGGCCACGCCGTTGGCGGACAGCGGCGCGATCCAGCCCGGGAAGCTGGCCACCACGGTGGGCGCCAGGTGGATGCCCATGTCGGCCCAGGTCTTGGCCGCCAGCACGTCGCCGCGGCGCACCACCAGCGGGCCGATGGTGGTGTCGAAGAACTTGGCGATCGCGCCGCCCGGTCCGAAGATCTCGCCGATCTCCTGGTTGCTCGCTTCCAGGCGCGACTCCACCGCGAACGGGTATTTCGGCGCCAGGTTCTGGCGGAAGGGTTGCACCACCTGGGCCGCCCATACCTTGTTGATCTCGAGTTCGGTCGGCTTGACGATCACCGCGAAGCTCTGCATCAGCGGGCGCACCAGCAGCGGGCGAATGGCCGCCTTCTGGCTGTCGCTCATCCCGATCAGCATCTGCTCGTCCACGTACTTGAGGGCGTCGGCCAGTTCCGAGCCGCTGCCGTCCAGGGTCTGCTGCATCAGCTGCTTGGCGCCGGGGCCGGGGTCGCCCTGGTTCCTGATGGTGTTGAAGCGGCTGCGCAGCTTGGACATCTGGTCCATGTAGCCGCGCATCAGGGACGCGTTGTTGTCCTTGGCGACCACCATGCGCGCCACGCCCGCGAACTCGCGACCGACGGGCCCGAGCGGCAGGGCGGTGTTCCGCGGCGTGCCGGCCGGGATGTTGATGTTCACCTGCGACGGCTTCTGGCGCAGGACGGTCTCCTTGAACCAGGCCATCACGCCGCGCTGGGCCTGCTGCAGGCCGGCGTCGACCAGGGTCGGGTTGTCCCAGGAAGTCTGCTGGTAGACCGTGGTCACCAGCTTGCCGATGGGGGAGGTCTGCGGGTCGCCCAGGCGGTTCATGGCGCCGGCGGCGGCCTCGAAGCTGGCCAGGTCCTGGATCGTCACGCCCTGCAGGAAGCGCTGCCATTCCTTGGCGTAGTCGTTCTTGTACAGCTCCACCAGCGACTTCTGGATCTGTTCGGGGCTGCCTTCCAGGGTCAGGTCGTCCTTTGACGCCGTCTTCAGGACCCAGTCGGCGCTTTGCAGTTCGCGGTTGGCGGCGTCGCGGAAGGCATCCTGCACGAAACCTTCCCAGGCCTCGCGCGTGAAGGTGCCGGGGATCGC
Source organism: Massilia phyllostachyos (assembly GCF_021044825.1). Lineage (GTDB taxonomy): Bacteria > Pseudomonadota > Gammaproteobacteria > Burkholderiales > Burkholderiaceae_D > Telluria > Telluria phyllostachyos. The sequence goes on from NZ_JAJNOC010000007.1 coordinate 110,189, forward strand.
ATAGCTGCCCAGCACCAGCTCCTTGTCATGCTCGCCGACGATGCGGGCTACCGTCATGGTCGGGAAGCGGGTGGCGGCGCGCGCCTTGACGTCGGCGTAGACACGCTCGCGCGCCGGCATGCCGCGCACCACGCGGCGCAGGTTGTCGCGGGTCTGGTCGACCAGCGCCAGCTTCGGCTCCAGGCGCGGCCAGGACACGTCCTGGATTTGCGACAGGTAGAAGGTGATGATGCGCTCGGCGCCGCGGATCATCTCCTCGCGCGGCATGGCGCCGCGGTTGGCGTCGAGCCAGTTGCGCCAGAAGCGGGTCAGCTGGTCGTTCAGGTGGGCGCCTTCGGCGCGCGCCGGATCGGACAGCATCAGGTAGGTCTTCAGGGCGTTGTAGGCGTCCTCGCTGCTGGTCGGCGAGGAATCCTTGAACTGCTGCGAGGCCTGGGCCGCGGTCTGGGCGGCGGCGTCGCTGGCGCTGCCGGCGCGCGCCGACGGCTGCAGCGCGGCCGCGTTGCGGTTCACCTCCGTCAGGAAGCCTTCCAGCGATTCGCCGACGGGCTTGAGCATCACTTCGCGCACGCCGCTGAAGTATTCCTCGCGCAGCTTGCGCTCCAGGTAGTCGCCCTGGTACAGGCCCAGGCTCAGGGACAGCGGCCGGTCCTCTCTGTATCGTTCCAGCTGCTCGATGCGGTCCTGCAGGATCTGCAGCGCCTCGAAGCGCGACTGCAGGTCGACCCGCTTGGCCTGCACCCGCGCGGCCTGGGCCAGGTCGGCCTCGACGTTGGCGACCAGCTGGCGGTTGTTCATGGTCGACCAGGTCCAGCCGCCCAGCGCCAGGCCGGCCACCGCCACGCAGGCGATGAAGGCGGCGTAGCGCATGCGGATCTTGGCGGGACTCGCGTACTGCGCCACCAGGTCCTTGTCGGCGAAGATCACCTTGCGGAAGAGATTGAGCAGGAAGTAGCCCTGCTGCTGCTGGACTTCGCCTTCCTCGTGCGGCTGCAGCTTGATGTCGAAGCGGCGCGCCACGCGCTCGGACGACACCGACACCGGCTCGCCTTCCTGCAGCGCGCTGGTGAAGTAGAAGCCGCGGAACACCGGCTTGAACTGGAAGGGGTTTTCTTCGAACAGGGTGGCGATGAAGGCGCGCAGCGGTCCCTTGATGTTGGAGAATTCGAGCGGGAAGGTGAACACGCCGGGCGGCATGCGTTCGCGCCACTGCAGCGCCATGTTCGCCGCGCTCATGTCCTTCAGGCCCTCGTACAGCTCGTCGAAGCGGGCATCGAACTGGTCCAGCACCTGCTGGCCGGTGACGTTCTGGCTGTAGGGCAGGGTCGCGCCCCAGATCCGGTCACGCTCGCCGCGCTCGGCGTCCTGGAAGAATTCGTTGAAGCCGGTGATCAGGTCGGCCTTGGTGAAGACCACGTAGACCGGCGCGTGCACCTCGAGCTTCTCGGTCAGCTCCTGCACGCGCTGGCGCAGGTTCTTGGCCAGGTTGATCGCGAACTCGGGGCGATTCCCCGTCAGCTCGGCCACGCTGGCGGCGATGATGACGCCGTTGATCGGCGCTTTCTTGCGGTACCTCTTCAGCAGCGCGAGGAAGCCGAACCACTCGGCGCGGTCTTCTTCCTGCACCGAGTAGCGGCCGGCGGTGTCGATCAGGATGCCGTCGGTGGTGAAGAACCAGTCGCAGTTGCGGGTGCCGCCGACGCCGTGCACGATCTTGCTGTCGGCGAAGGGGAACTGCAAGCCGGAGCTGGCGATCGCGGTGCTTTTTCCCGCCGCCGGGTTCCCGATGATCATGTACCAGGGCAGCTCGTAGAGGGCGGCGTCGCCCGACAGCTGGCCCAGTTTCGAGCCCTTGATGGTGGAGATCGCGTCCAGCATGCGGCTGCGGATCTCTTCCTGTTCCTGGCGCTGGGCCGGATTCGCCTTCGGCGCGCTGGTGGCCACCGTGGCCTGCTGTTCGAGCATGTCGCCCAGCTGCACGCCGGCCTGCTGGCGCCGGTAGCGGCGCCAGCCCCAGGCGGCGCCCACGCCGAGCAGCGCGAGCAGGAAGATGGTCCAGGCCCAGGCCGACGGCAGGCCGAGCAGGGCGGTGGCGAGCCACAGCAGCGCCGCCAGCGCCAGCAGGCCGGCCGCGGTGAGAGCGGGTCGTGAAGTCAGTGTTTGCCGAAGTGTTTGCATCGTCGGTCGTTCTCGGTCAGGAAAGTGCCGCGTCCGGACGAACCAGGGCGGCGTGGCGTTGTAATGGGTGTTCGTTGCCGACGCACAGGGCGGCGCCGGCGGTATCGAGTACGTGCTGGTGGGCCAGGGCGATGGCGGCCAGGAAGGGCGCCTCGTCGCCGTGGCCGCAATGGCCGCAGGCCGCGCCGAGGCTGTGCAGGTCCTGGCCAGGGTCGAGGTGGGGCAGGGCGTCGCGGGCGAACTTCATGAGTTCCATCAGGCCGGCGCTGCGGTGGCCGGTGTCGGCATACAGGGCGCTGACGGCGGCCGCGTCGTCCGCGTCCGGCAGCAGCGTCGTGGCGAGGCTGCGCAGCCGGGCGGCGTCCGGCTTGCGGCCGGCCTCGGCCGCGCTGCGCGGCGCGCTCGCCAGTTGCAGCGCGGTGGCCGGGAGGCCGAAGCCGGCTGCCTGCATGCCGTCGGCGACCAGCAGGCCGGCCGCCGCCTCGCCCGGGATCAGGCCCTGCGGATTGGCGGCGGCGAACAGCGCGCCTTGCGCCGCCAGCTCCTGCGCGGCGGTGTCGCCGATCTGCGAGCCGAAGTCGAGGACGATGGCGAAGACCGGTGCGCCGGCATGGTGTGCTCGATCGGCCAGCCGCGCCAGGAGCGCGGGCGCCCCCACGGGCAGGCAGCTGCTCTCCACCCGCTTGTCCGGCCATCCGGCCTGCGCCGCGAGCGCCCCCAGCCAGGCGGCGATGACGGTGCGCTGCTCCTCGCTCCAGCCGGATGCGAGCGCGGCGTGAATCTGCAGCAGCGGCGCCGCCGCATCATGGGCGCCGTCGGTCGCGGCCTGCAGCTGCGGATGGCCGGCCGCCTGCATCAGGAGCTCGCCGGCGGCCGCGGCGCCGAGCGCCAGCGCCCGCCATTGTTCGTGCGTGAAGCGCGGGTCGGCCAGTCCCGCGGCGCTGCGCCAGGCATCCAGCTCGGCCCGGATCTCGGCGATGGCGTCCAGTCCGGCGCGCGCGCTCATCACGGGAAAGCCTTCGACGTCCACCAGTTCCGGATCGAGGCCGGCGCGCGCGCGTCCTTCGGCGACGGCCTGGGCCAGCTCCTGCGCGCTGGACCCGTGCGGCGTGCGCACCGCGGCCGCCAGGATCGCCAGCGCGGGCAGGGCCGGCGCCGCGGCCGGGGCGGCCGGCGCTTCCGGCGCGGCGGCGGCCGCGGGCGCGGCGCGCGCCGCCATGATGCGGCGCCCGACCCAGAACGCGAGCAGCAGGGCCAGCGGCAGCAGCGCCAGCCAGGTGAGCAGGTCCAGCACCGACGGCATGCGGTTGGTCGAACGCCAGTACGACACCGCGCCGAGCCAGCTGGCGCCGAACACGGACGAGGAGAGCAGCGCGCCCTTGAGCCAGCCGCGCATGCTAGACCTGGTCCGCCGTGGTATGCCGGCCGGCGCCGGTGGCGGCGGATGGAAGGCCGCGCCTGTGCCTGTTCAAGGGTCCTGCCATGTTCTTTTCTCCGTTCGCTAGCGCCGCTTCATCACGCCGGGGCGGCGCAGTTCCGTATGCCCCAGGTCCATCATCTTCCAGCGGCCGCCCCAGGTGAGGCCGACCGATTCCGCCGCTTCACCGTACAACCGGTAGCCGCGCATGGCCCAGGGATCCTTTTCGGTGATCACGATGCGGCCGTTGCGCAGGAAGGCGCTGTCCGCGGCCAGGCCGTACTGGTGCCAGCTCTGGAAGGCGGCGGCGTTGGTCACGCTCGGCCCCATCGCGGCCAGCTTCTGCTGGCGTTCGGGGCTGCGGTAGCCTTCCAGCAGGACCATCTCGTATCCGTGCTTCTCCTTCATGATGCGGAACGCGAGCAGCAGGCGCTGTTCGAAATCGGGGTCGAGCATCGCCCAGTCGCGGCTCGCCGAGGCGATCAGCGGACGCGCTTCGCTCACTTCCGCGGTGGTGAACGCCACCGGCGGCAAGGGCGGCGGCGGCACCAGCCCTTCGCCCTCGAGCAGGGCCGCGACCTGGCCGTTGACCTCGCGCGTGTCGTCCTCGAAGCCGCTCAGGCGCGTGTGCGAACCGCTGATCAGCGCGAACAGCGCCGGCGCGGCGAGCAGGACGACGCCTGCCATGCAGATTGCATAATGCTGCCGCAGGAACCGGCCGGCCCCGTGGAGGGCATCGCGGCCGGACCGGCGGGTCGATGCGAGGGCCGGCGTGCGCCGCCGGGCGATCGACTGCCAGTGCCGTTGAATGCGTGTGCCGGCGCCGAGCAGGGCCTGGTGCATGAAGGCGCGTCCCGTGGGGAACAGCAGCATCCAGCTGATCAGGCATGCCAGTGCGAAGTACAACGCAACAGCAAGGAGCAGCACGTACTTTTCCTTATCTAAGAATTGTTACGGAAACGCAGTTGCCGCAGAGTATATCTTTCTAGTGCGATAACTCCCCGCACGATTGAAATTATGGGTAATGCATAGCGACGCACAATTGGTTACTTGGTTTTTGGCACCGTTTTCACGTTTGACGTAGAGTTATGGTCAACTCAACAGAGGAGTGTGTTTTGCACGACAGCGAACGCCGCCCCGGCGCGGGCCGACCCAGTCTTCTTTCAGGGAGCGCAGCCCCGGCGCAGGAAGACCGCAGCGTCCTCAGCCAGCTCGACGGCCGGGCCGCGCCTGCGCGCGTCGCCCCGGACCGGCCCCGGCACGACCGCCAGCGCGGCGTGCGCGCCGCCGTCTTCGGCGTCGCCTTTGCGGGGATTGCGACGCTGGCCTGGCTGGCGCTGGGCAGTGTGAACGATTCGGCCGACGCGACCCTGGCCGCCGCCCACGCGCCATCGTCGATGCCGGCGGCGCCGGTGCAGGCCGTGGCGCCGGCGCCGACCGCGGCACTCCCGGCTCCGGCACCTCCCGACATCGCTACGGCGGCGCTGATCCGGGAAGAAGAGCCGGCCCCGCTCGACACGCCTGCCGTTGCCGCGATCAAGGGCAAGAACGAACTGTCCGACGCGCTGCACGCCGCGCCGCCGGCCGCGTCGAAACCCGAGCTGGCCAGCCTGCTCGATGCGCCCGCGCCCGCCGCGCGCCAGGACGGCGCGGCCAAGGATGGCGGCAAGGCCAAACCGGCCCAGGACAAGCCCGCACGCAGCGACAAGCCGCGCGTGGCGGCCGCGCCGGCCAGGCCGAAGCCTGCCGCCAGGCCCGCGCAGGCGCCTGCCGCCAAGGCGGCGCCGAAACGCGCCGCCCCGGTCGACAACGACGTCGCCCTGCTGGCCGCGTTGCTGGCCCATACCAAGACCCCGGAAGCCGGCTCGCCCGAAGAGATCTACAAGCGCTGCGCCACCAACGCCACCGCCGCCGAAGTGCAGCGCTGCCGGGTGCGCGTGTGCCAGGGCAGCGCCAAGGGCGCAGCCGAATGCAAGTCGGTCCGGATCTCCAAAGTATCGAGTTGAACATGCGTCGTGAACTGCTCGACCAGGCCATGGCGGCCCTCGCCCAATTCGCCAGCGCCACCCGCCTGTATGCCCTGAACCTGGAAGACGACAGCCCGGCGCTCGGCTCGGGCGGGTTGCTGGTGGAAGCTTTCGCGGCGCGCGACGAGGTGCAGGGCGTCGGCATGCGCGACGTGATCGCGCTCTCGACCCGCGCCGACATCGACATCGCCGCGCTGCTCGGCCGGCCGGCGGGGCTGGAAATCAGCCTGGCCGACGGCGCCCGCAGCACCTTCGCCGGCGAGATCAGCGAGGCGGCGCTGCTGGGCAGCGAAGGCGGCTTCGCGCGCTACCGGCTGCGCATCAGCCACTGGATCTGGCGCCTGGCCCACGTGCGCAACAGCCGCGTGTGGCAGGACAAGCAGGTCACCGACATCGTCGACGAGGTGTTCGGCGCCCAGCTGCCTGCGGCGCGCTGGCGCTGGAGCGACGATGCGGTCTCGTTCATGGCCGGCGCCGTGCCGCGCAGTTACTGCTGCCAGTACCGCGAATCCGACCTGGCCTTCGTCCTGCGCCTGCTGGCCGAAGAGGGCCTGGCCTGGCGCTTCGAGCAGGGCGAGGGCGGCCCGGAGATGGTGCTGTTCGCCGACACCACCAGCGGCGCCGCCATCCCGGACGACCCGTCCAGCCGCGGGACCGGCGTGCGCTTCCACGGCGCCCATGCGCGCGAACTGAGCGACACCGTGCAGGCGCTGGCCACCGTGCGCCGCATCGGGCCTTCGGCGACCACCCTGCTCAGCTACGACTACAAGGCCAAGAAGGCGGTGGCCGGCAGCGTGCCCTCGCGCCTGGCGCCATCATCGCGGTTGCCGCCGCTCGAATCCTATGACGCGCCGGGCCAGTACCACTATGCCGACCGCGCCCAGGCCGAACGCCATGCGACCATCCAGATGGAGTCGCGCGAGGCGCGCGCCGGGCTGTGGCGCGGCCGCTCGACCCTGCGCACCTTGCGCGCCGGCACCCGCCTCGATATCCTCGGCGCGCCCCTGCAGCGCCTGGGCGAGGCAGCGGCGTACACCGTGCTGCGGGTCGACAGCGTGGGCGTGAACAACCTGCCGGCCAGGGCCACTGAAGCGCTGGCGGAGCTGTTCGGGCCGATCCCGGAACTGCTTCAGGAGGCGCTGGAGCTCGATGCGCTGCCGGACTTCGCGCTCGCCATCGCCCAGGCGCAGCAGAGTGGCTATGCCAACTGCTTCGAGGCGCTGCCGCACGACCTGCCGTGGCGCCCGCAGCTGGAAGGGAACGACGGCCGTGCGCATCCGCGTCCGACCGCGATGGGGGCGCAGAGCGCGATCGTGGTCGGGCCCGACGGCGCCGACACGCCGACAGGCAGCGACGAGATCCACTGCGACCGTCTGGGACGGGTGCGCATCCGCTTCCATTGGCAGGACAGCGGCGACGCGACCTGCTGGGTGCGGGTCGCGCAGCGCCTGGCCGGCGGCGGCATCGGCAGCCAGTTCCTGCCGCGCATCGGACAGGAAGTGATCGTCCAGTTCATCGAGAACGACATCGACCGGCCGCTCATCGTCGGCGCGGTGTACAACGGCCAGGGCGAGGGCGGCGCGGCCAGCCAGGAGGACGGCAGCGCGACGTATGGCGCGGCGCGCGACCATGCGGCCTCAAACCAGGGCAATCTCGCCGGCGGCAATGCGCCGGTGTGGCATGGGGCGTCGGGCGACAGCCCCGGCCACCGCAACGCCGCCGCCCAGTGGGGCGTGCGCAGCAAGGAATTCGGCGGCGCCGGCTACAACCAGCTGCTGTTCGACGATACCGACGCGCAGGGGCGGGTGCAGCTGCGCACCACGCTGGCCGCCACCGAGCTCAATCTCGGCCACCTGGTGCATGGCGCCGATAACTTCCGCGGCAGCCTGCGCGGCGTGGGCGCGGAGCTGCGTACCGATGCGTATGGGGCCGTGCGTGCGCATGCCGGTCTGCTGGTGAGCAGCTATCGCATCAATCATGGCGCGGGCGAGCGCGAGCCGGCGGGTGACAACGTGGCGGGGATCGCGCTGATGAAGCAGGCGGTCAAGCTGGGCGAGAGCTTCAGCGATGCGGCGGTGAAGCACGAGACCGTCGGGCTGGCGGCGCATCTCGGCGCTGCGAAAGACAAGAGCAGCGTGCTGGAAGAGAAGGCCGCGCCGCTGCAGGCGATGCTGAACGCGGTGTCGGGCATGGTGGGAAGCGAAGGCGTGGATGCCGCCAGGTCGAGCGCGGCGAAGAAGGACACGGCGCCCGGGGAGTGCAAGCTGCCGCATACGACCGACCCGGTGATCGCGATGTCGGCGAAGGCGGGATTGGGCGTGACGGCGGGGCAGGCGGTGCAGCTGTCCAACGGCGAGACCGTGGCCCTCATGAGTGGGCAGGATACGCAGTTCGTCACCGGCGGGCAGCTGCGGGTGCACGGGGGGCAGACGATCGGCATGCTGGCCGGGGCGGTGAAGCCGGGCGAGGGTGGCATCGGGTTGCAGGTGATTGCGGCGAAGGACGCGATCGACGTGCAGGCGCAGGCCGATGTGCTGAAGGTGCAGGCCCGCGAAGAAGTGGATGTCGTCAGCGCGAATGCGTATGTGGACTGGGCGGCGGCGAAGAGCATCTCGCTGTCCACCGCGGATGGGGCGAATATCACGATCGAAGGGGGAAACATCACGGTGCAATGCCCCGGTAACATCACGATCCATGCAGCGAAGAAGTCGTTCATCGGTCCTGCAAGCATGTCCTATGCGCTCCCCTTGATGCCGCAGTCGATCTGCGTTGAATGCCTGCTCAAGGCGAGAGCAGCCGGTGCACCATTTGTCATCCGATGAACATACACAACTATCTCGATCTGCACGCGTTCTGTCGGTCCGCTGCGGACATCCATCCTGGCAACGGCCTGTTTTGTCTAGCCGATCACGCGGGCATGCCGGGTCTGTACCGCCATCTCGTTCAATCCGGAGTTGTCTGGACTAGTTTGTTCAACGAAAGCAGAGAGGAACGGGCACTGTCGGCAGCGCCTCTGTTGTTCCCTCTTGTCTCGTCGAATCTTCATTTCCTCAAATGGCTGGAGGAGCATGGCACCTATGCATCGTCCATGTTGATGCTCAGCTCTCCCCTGGGACTGGACCAGTTGGGCGATCGTCTCGCAAGACGGATTCGCGCCCGTATTTCGGACGAAATCGATGTCTTGCTGCGTTTTTTCGATCCACGCGTATTCGAAGCCCTGATTGCGGTGCTCGACGAAGAACAGCGTTGTCGCTTTCTCGATCCGGCAGATTGCTGGTGGTATCTGGACCGACGCGGGCAACTGCGCACTCAACCCGCGCAGCATGTGTCCGAAGACATTTTCGTTCCCTTGGAACTGTCAGCCGCACAGGAATTTGCATTGCTGGACGCCAGTGAGATCGACCAGGTTGCGGCACAGCTGAGATCAATGCTGCCCGAAGCATACATCCGCATGGCGCCGGTACAACGGATTGCTTTCCTGGAGCGCCATATGGTTGCCGCTGAAGCAGCCGGAGTTGTCGCAACCCATGAAGTGGCCCTCTATTGCAGCCTGGCGCTACTGCATGGCGACGAGTTCGCGCACTTGTCGCCCTGGCGCGAAATTCTTGCGAAGGTCGGTCTGGAATCGATCAGCTTTGTCGATGCAGTGGCAGAACACGAAAGATAGTTTTTCAGGAGTCTCAGTTGGCGATTAAATCAAATTTGAATCAACTAATTGCACGGTGCACGGCCATGATGCTGTTGCTCGCGCTGTTTGCTTGCAGTAAGGCCGTGAGCTCGCAAGGTGGCCCCGGAGCATTACCGGTTTTCAACGAGCCGCGTCAGGTTTCCCTATCACTGGTGGGATACAACTACACCAATCGATATATTAACGAGTTCAGTGTCGGTGGTGAGGGAGGAGGAAATCTGTATGTCAGCTCTCCTGCAGGTGGTGGAGGCGGCACCGTCTGCTGCGCAAAATATTGGCCAGGTGTAAAGGGTTACAAGGTCAAAGTGCGCTGGCAGACCGGTGCCTGTTACTACAAGGTTCGCGCCAGCGATTCGCACGAGGTTCATCAGCGTTTGTTCCCCTTCTTCAAAGAAGCGGAAGTCGAAGTCGATGAACGAGCAACCGACCGGGCGCGCTACATGGAGGTCCATTTTTATCCTGATGGCTCGGTCCAGGTTGCTGCGACCGAGCATCCATCTCCGCCTCGTCTGGTGCTGGACAGGGAGCGGGAAGATAAAACCAGATATCCACGGTGTCCAAATGATGACAAGCCAGGACAATGACCAGGTAGGAGACAGCAAGTCGCCTCCATTAAATCCGCAAGCAACAGCCCTGCGCAGCGGAGCAGATCAGGCAAATATGCTGGTGGCGGAAACCTGTCCGGTCGTGCGCATGCCATCAGCCGGTGCTGGGCTTGTGGCCGCAGCCAGACAGGCAGCTCAGGAGCCTCCGCCGGGAAGCTGCCGCCAACGGCCGTGGCTGAGTTTTTTCTTCGACGGCACCGGCAACAATATGAATGCCGATGTTGGTACGGCAAAACATAGTAATGTCGCCAAGCTTTATCGGGTTCATGTGGAAGACGACCTCGTCAAGGGTATCTACAGGATATATATTCCTGGAGTAGGAACTTATTTCAGTGCAGTCGGAGACGACGGTGGCGGCACGTTGGGATTGGGAAGCGGCCGTTTAGGCGACGCACGGCTCGATTGGGCGCTCGAACAATTCGACGAGCGTTTGAAAGCGCACTTGGAGCGAGCGAGAACTCCAGGCAACGAGATCATCGAGATCAATGTAGCTTTGTTCGGATTTAGCCGAGGTGCGGCACTTGCCCGTGCGTTCGCCAACCTCCTCCTCGCTGAGCGTGGTGTCGTTAGTAACAACGGTTGGCGCCTCAGGCAAGGAAATCATCGCTTGCGTGTTCGCTTCATGGGACTGTTCGATACTGTCGCGTCGGTAGGTCTGCCGATGAGCGTCAACAATGTTGGCAAGGTTGCCGCAATGCGCGGCCTCAAACATATTATTTCGGCACGCTTGTCAGACCCGGACTTCGCCGCAACACGGCCTGCATCGCTGGCATTTGCTGAGGGAGCGCTTCCGGGCGCTGATCCTGCTCCCGGAGTCTTTGACGGTCACCAGGACTGGGGCGGCAAGATGGCGATTCCGGAAATGGTGGAGCATGTTCGGCATTTTGTAGCCGCGCACGAAATCCGTAACTCGTTTCCAGTAGATAGTGTCAGCATCCTGCGACAAGGCAAGGTGATAAAGCCGGAGCAATTTCACGAAACTGTTTTTCCAGGGGCGCATTCTGATGTCGGCGGTAGCTATCGGCCAGGCGAAGGCGGGCGCAGTAGCGACGGGCGGTCCAAGTTGGGGTTGGTCCCACTTCATAGCATGTACCAGTTCGCACTGGAACACGGCGTGCCCTTGGTCGGCAGCGGCGCATGGAGGGACGATCAACGAGACGACTTCGACATGAGCCCGCAAATTCTGGAAACCTACAACTATTATCAAACAAAAGTGCAGGGTCTCAGCAATCTAGGGCCATTGATGAATGCACATATGGCTCTGTATTACGCATGGCGCTTCCGGGCAATTCGCCGGAAGCAAAATGGAAATCAGGATGAGGCTAACGAGATCGCACGCGTTCATGCAAACTTTTCTGGAGAACGGGCCGTTCTTGACAAGGAAATCGCCGGCTTGGAGGAAAACGAGCGCAAGTCAATGCGAGCTTTGAATGCTGCTCGTCAACGGAGGCAGAGGTATGCCCTGAATGATTACAGCAATCTGTCTCCCGATGAAATATCGAGGTACGACGCTGAGCTGCGTTTGGCGCTGGCCGAACACGGGGACCGTAGAGACGCTTTGCTGAAAGCAAAAGCCAGACGAGATGCTCTACCGGACATGAGCAACTTTGCTTCGATGGTAGATATGTACGATGCGCGGCTTATTGCGGATGTCCAATCGATTCGCTCCATGTACTCGGAGCACCGAGCGCCCGGCGGTGCGCCAAACACGTTCACGCGCCGAGAACTGCGTCCGCACTATAAAGTGCTTATCGAAGCATTTGAGAACGAGTTCATCCATAACAAGGGGTTGGACGATGAAATTATCATCAACTTTTTCGACCATTATGTGCACGATTCATTGGCCGGCTTTGCAAAGGATGCGACATTGCCTTCCGACCCGAGGGTAATCTACCTGGGGGGCGACGAGAAGTATCGGTATGCCCATTTGCAACGTAGGAAACAGGTGGAGGACGTCCAGTATGCACATGCAAATGGGCGAACCAAACCTGCGGTCACGGACGAAGCCATGGTTCTCGGCGTGTGACATGGACCCATATCACCGACTGGAGTAATGGCATCTGGATTCAGATTCCCGAGCCTTGATGCGGTTTTGCAGCTCTTTACGTTGCTGACAGAATGAGATGACATCCAGTGAGCATTAGCCGCGATAGCACTGCTCAAGACGGAAACTACTATACTCAGGCCACCCCGAAAAACCTCGGCTGAAATGCCAACGGCTGAGTAGAATCCTGACATTGCACCCGGCCAGCGAGTGCCACCATGTTGACACCCCAGCTCAGTCTGTTTGCCGAGTAGGAGCGTGAGGACCGGCGCGCAAAGCTGGGTGATCCGTTGGTGGGTCTGGCCGAGCAGTTGGATTTCGAGGCACCTGATAGGGTCTGACATTCGGACACGGTATCGATGCCCTGGCCCGTCTGCGAAGCGAAACCTGAGGCCGGTCGCGCTTCTCAGAAGGGCAGCGCCGTCTCGTACTTTACCTCCCGCAGCGCTACGCTGGTATTCAGCTGCGACACCCCAGGCAGTTTCAGCAGCACGTTGTGCAGCAGGTCGTGGTAAGCATCCATGTCCTTCACCATCACCTTGACGATGTAGTCCGACGTCCCCGTCACCTCATAGCACTCCATCACCTCCGAACACGCCTTCATCTGCGCCTCGAAGGTGTCGACCACGCCCGCTTCGTGCCGGGTCAGGGACACGTGCAGCACGCACACCAGCCCCAGCTCGAGCTTGCGGCGGTCGAGCAGGGCGGCGTAGCGGCGGATGAAGCCGTTCTCCTCGAGCTCCTTCTGGCGCCGCCAGCAGGGCGAGGCCGACATGCCGACACGTTCGGCCAGTTCGTTGACGGACAGGCGGCCGTCCTGCTGCAGTTCGCGCAGGATGCGTAATGACGCCGGATCGAGGTTGGATTTGTCCATTCAAGGCTCCAAAGCGAAATAATTTCCCTATTCTCAGCCAAAACCCGGCAAGTTAGAAACGTTATTTTCTGCACGAAGACTATCATCTACCACCATACACAAGCCCCGCAGGGCTGAACAATGGAGACAATGGATGGGATCGATGCATGACGAGGTAGCAGGCAGGGAAGGGACCGCGGACACCAGCCTGGCCGACCCCGGCTACCGGCTGGACGACAACCTGAAACGTACCCAGGGCAGGGTCTTCCTGACCGGCACCCAGGCCCTGATCCGCATGACGGTGATGCAAAAGGCCATGGACGAACGGGCCGGCCTGAACACCGCCGGCTTCATCTCGGGCTACCGCGGCTCGCCGCTGGGCGCGGTCGACCAGGAAGTCTGGCGCGCCTCCAGCATCCTGAAGGCGAAAGCCATCGAGTTCCTCCCCGCGATCAACGAAGAGCTGGGCGCGACCGCGGTGCTCGGCACCCAGCAGGTCGGCGGCGACCCGAACCGCACCGTGGATGGCGTCTTCGCCATGTGGTACGGCAAGGGCCCGGGTGTCGATCGCGCCGGCGACGCCCTCAAGCACGGCAACGCCTACGGTTCATCGAAGCTGGGCGGCGTGCTGGTCGTGGCCGGCGACGACCATGGCTGCGTATCGTCCTCGATGCCGCACCAGTCCGATCACGCCTTCATGGCCTGGGGCATGCCGGTCATTAATCCGGCCAACATCGAGGAGTACCTGGAATTCGGCCTGTACGGCTGGGCGCTGTCGCGCTTCTCGGGCGCCTGGGTCGGCTTCAAGGCGATCTCGGAAACCGTCGAGGGCGGCGCCGTCGTCGAACTGCCGGAGCCGCCCGTCTACCACACGCCCGCGAACTACGCCGCCCCCGCCGACGGCCTGCACTACCGCTGGCCCGACCTGCCCAGCCTCGCGATCGAACAGCGTGTGGCCGACAAGCTGGACGCCGTGCATGCCTTCGCCGCCGTGAACTCGATCGACCGCCTGGTGGTCGCAGCGCCAGGGGCGAAGCTCGGCATCATCGCGGCGGGCAAGGCCTATCTCGACCTGCTCGAAGCCCTCGAGCGCATCGGCCTCGGACTCGACAAGCTCGAAGCCGCCGGCCTGCGCCTGTACAAGCCGGGCCTGACCTTCCCTTTGGCGCGCAATCGCCTGCACGCCTTCGCCGACGGCCTGCAGGAAGTGCTGGTGGTGGAAGAGAAGGGCGACGTCATCGAGGGCCAGCTGAAAAGCCTGCTGTACAACCTCGCGCCGGAACAGCGTCCGCAGGTGCTCGGCAAGACCGACACCGTCGGTGCGCCGCTGCTGTCGCAGCTGGGCGAGCTGCGTCCCTCGCGCATCGCCCCGGCCCTGGTGCGCTGGCTGGCGCCGAAGCTCCCCGATCTCGACCTGGCGCAGCACCTGCCGCAGTTCTGCCGCTTTGATGCGCTGTCGAACGGCGCCGACATGGTCAAGCGCACCCCGTACTTTTGCTCCGGCTGCCCGCACAACACGTCGACCAAGGTCCCTGAAGGCAGCCGCGCGCTGGCCGGCATCGGCTGCCACTTCATGGCGAGCTGGATGGGGCGCGACACCTTCACGCTCACGCAGATGGGTGGCGAGGGCGTGCCCTGGGTCGCGGCCTCGCGCTTCACGCGCGAGAAGCACGTGTTCCAGAACCTGGGCGACGGCACCTATTACCACTCGGGCTACCTGGCGATCCGCCAGGCCATCGCCGCGCGCACCAACATCACCTATAAAATCCTGTACAACGACGCGGTGGCGATGACGGGCGGCCAGCCGGTGGACGGTGCCTTGAGCGTGCCGCAGATCGTCCAGCAGGTGCTGAGCGAGGGCGCGGTCGAGGCGGTGGTCGTCACCGACGAGCCGGAAAAATACACGGGCGTGCAGCTGGCCGCCGGCGTCACCGTGCACCACCGCTCCGAACTCGACGCCATCCAGCGCCGCCTGCGCGAGGTGGCCGGCGTGACGGTGCTGGTCTACGACCAGACCTGCGCCGCCGAGAAGCGCCGCCGCCGCAAGAAGAACAAGCCGGACAAGGTCGTCTTCCCCGACCCGGCGCGCCGCATGGTGATCAATCCGGCGGTCTGCGAAGGCTGCGGCGACTGCGGCGTGCAGTCGAACTGCCTGTCGATCCTGCCTTTGGCGACGCCGCTCGGCCGCAAGCGCCAGATCGAGCAGTCGTCCTGCAACAAGGACTATTCCTGCGTCGAAGGCTTCTGCCCGAGCTTCGTCTCGGTCATCGGCGGCGCCCTGAAGAAACCTGAGGCCGCCACGCTGTCGCTCGGCCAGCTGGAAGAGATGCTGGCCGCCTATCCGCTGCCCACGCCCTACGGCTTCGCCAAGCCCTTCGAGATGTTGGTGGCGGGTGTCGGCGGCACTGGCGTGGTGACCGTGGGCGCCCTGATCACGATGGCGGCCCACCTCGAGGGCAAGGGCGCATCGACCCTCGACTTCATGGGCTTCGCCCAGAAGGGCGGGGCGGTGATGTCGCACGTGCGGGTGGCGCCGTCGCCGCGGCAGCTGCACCAGGTGCGCATCGACCTGCAGCAGGCCGACGCGCTGCTGGCCTGCGACCTGGTGGTGGCCGCCATGCCGGACGCGCTGGCCGTCATGCGGCGCGGCCATACCCGCGTAGTCGCCAACGAGAACGAAACCCCGACCGCCGAGTTCACGCGCGATCCGGACGCCGACATCCGCAAGGACGACCTGCTGGCCAAGATCGAGGACGCGGGCGGCCCGGCCCTGCGCCTGAACGCCCAGGAAGTCGCCGCCGGCGTGCTGGGCGACCCGATCGGCGCCAACATCCTGATCATGGGCGCGGCCTGGCAGCTCGGGCTGGTCCCGGTCGGCCTGCCGGCCCTCATGCGCGCGATCGAATTGAACAACGTCGCCGTCGAGATGAACAAGAAGGCCTTCCTGCTGGGACGCCTGGTGGCGGCCGACGCCAAGGCGGTCGCGCGCCTGGCGCAGCCGGCCAAGGTGATCCAGTTCACGCCGCCGGCATCGCTGGACGACATCGTCGCCTTCCGCGCCGACTGGCTGACGCGCTACCAGGACGCGCGCTACGCAGGGCAGTACCGCGCTCTCGTGGCTGGATTGGAGGCGCGCGAAGTCGAGATCGAAGGCCCGGGCTCGAAACGGGCGGTCAGCAAGGCCCTGGCCCGCTCCCTGTTCAAGGTGATGGCCTACAAGGACGAGTACGAGGTGGCGCGCCTGCACCTCGACACCGGCTTCCTCGAGGGCCTCGGCCAGCAGTTCGAGGGCGATTTCCACGTCGAGTACCACCTGGCCCCGCCGTTGCTGGCGCGGCGCAAGCCCGGCACGGACGTCCCCGCCAAGATGCGCTTCGGTCCCTGGATGCGCAGCGCCTTCCGCCTGCTCAAGCCCCTGAAAGTCCTGCGCGGCACCGCGCTCGACCCCTTCGGCTACACCCACGAGCGGCGCGCCGAGCGCCGCCTGCGCGACGACTGGCTGGCGCTGGCGGACATGCTCGCGACCGGCCTCACCCTGGAAAACCGCGCCGCGGCGCTCAAGCTGGCCGGGGTGGGGGAGACCATCCGCGGCTACGGCCACGTGAAGGCGGCGAACATGGCGCGCGCCCGCGCCGAAACCGCGGTGCTGCTGGAAGAATTCCGGCATCCGGGCGTGAAGGCGTCCGTGGTCCAGCTGCATCGTTCCGCGCAACGCTAAATATTGCTATACGCCAATATGCTGCACCGCAGCGTATCATATGCTCCTCGAATCGCCGGCCTGTGTCGGCGATTGTCATTTCTGGCGTCGAGCTTTCATTTTTCGCATTTATTCCCGTATTTATTTCATGCATGCCGAGGACACCATGGACCATTATCACAAGATCATCAGGGATGCCGCCGCGTCGATGCTGCAGGCATGGCGCGAAGCACGCGGATTCTTCCTCAGCATCGAGGTCTGGATGATGTTGCTGGTGGCCGGCGCCAGCGTCGGCGGCGCCTGGCTGGCCCTGCTGGGCAGCCTGTGGGGCCTGGCGCTGCTGGTCTTCGCCATCGGCTATATACCGGCGCGCGCGGTGTTGCACGCGCGGCAAGTGCTGTCCTGGCCCTTCGTGTAAGTGCTGGCGCATGCTTGCCGCATAAAATGTGTTTCGGAAGCGCAACAAAACCAACAAATCAGCGATTTTCGTTTTTACCGGATTTACTGATTTTGCGTTTTCTGTGATGATAGCGACATTCCAAGCGGCAACTCGCTTGTCCACTGTCCCAACCATCACACAACCATGCAGACTACGCTTCCGGAATCGAAAGATATCAACGAACTGCGCGCCATCCACGGCGCCCTGGACCGTGCCCAGGCCCTGATCGAGTTCGGCCTCGACGGCACCATCCTGCGCGCCAACGATAACTTCCTGGCGCTGACCGGCTATGCGGCCGACGAGATCGTCGGCAAGCACCACGCGATGTTCTGCGAGCCGTCCTTCGTCGAATCGGAAGAGTACGTGCAGTTCTGGGCCGACCTGGCTTGCGGCAAGCTGGAGCGCGCCGAGTACAAGCGTCTCGGCAAGGGCGGCAAGGAAGTCTGGATCAATGCGTCCTATAACCCGATCCTCGATGAAGCGGGGCGCATCGTCAAGGTCATGAAGTTCGCGACCGACGTCAGCGAACAAAAGCGCCGCAATGGCGAATCCGCCGGCATGGTCGCCGCGATGCGCAAGTCGCAGGCGGTGGTGGAATTCGACATGGACGGCGTGCTCCTGTGCGCCAACGAAAACTTCCTCGACCTGCTCGGCTACCAGCTGGCCGACGTCGAGGGCGAGCACCACCGCGTGTTCTGCGACGACGAATACGCGGCCAGCGCCGCCTACCGCAAGTTCTGGCAGAAGCTGGGCCGCGGCGAGTACGACGAAGGCCGCTACAAGCGCATCGGCAACGACGGCAAGGTGGTCTGGATCCAGGCGACCTACAACCCGATCTTCGACCTCTCGGGCCGTCCGGTCAAGGTGGTGAAGTTCGCCACCGACATCACCGAGCAGGTGATGCTGGAGCAGGCCGCGGTCAACCGCACCCAGCTCGAGCGCCGCAAGGTCGACAGCCTGCTGGAACAGGTGGCGCGCGCCGCGCGCGGCGACCTGACCGGCGACGTCCAGATCGACGGCGACGAGCCGCTCGACCAGCTGGCGCGCGGCGTCATGAAGATGATCGGCGACCTGCGCAGCGTGATCGGCGACGTCGTCGGCGCAGCCGACCGCCTGTCGGAATCCTCGCGCACCATCGCCGACCGTTCCAACACCGTCGCCGCCAGCGCCCAGGCCCTCGGCGCCACGGTGGAAGAGATGAACGCCTCGGTCGACGGCCTGACCGCCTCGATCGGCAGCATCGCCCGCAACACCCAGGACGCCAACGCCCTGGCCCAGGCCACCCGCAACGAAGCGGAGCTGGGCGCCAACGCGATCGCCCGTTCGATCGAAGCGATGGGCATGATCAACCAGTCGTCGGAAGACATCGGCGAGATCGTCAAGGTGATCGGCGACATCGCCAGCCAGACCAATATGCTCGCCTTCAACGCCGCGATCGAAGCGGCGCGCGCCGGCGAACACGGCCTCGGCTTCTCGGTGGTGGCGGACGAAGTGAGGAAGCTCGCCGAGCGCTCCTCGCAGGCGACCAAGGAAATCTCGAAGCTGATCAACGAATCGGTGCGCCGCGTGGCCCAGGGCAGCGACATCTCGCGCCAGGCCAGCGAAGCGTTCGACCGCATCGCCGCCGGCGTGGCGCGCACCTCGCAGGCGATCTCGGACATCTCGTCGAGCGCCAGCGAGCAGTCGCTGACCGCCAAGGAAGTCAGCGCCGCGATCCTCTACATCGCCCAGGAAACCGAGAAATCGGCCGGCAGCTGCGACAGCATCGCCCGCTCGACCGAAGGCCTGAACGAGAACGCCGAGCGCCTCAGCCACGCCGTCAGCCGCTTCATGGTCTGAGCCGATGGAACTCGCCGACGACACCCTGCATAGCGTGATCGCCCTGGTGCGCCAGCACACCGGCATCGCGATGAACGAGCACAAGCGCGTGCTGCTGCAAGGCCGCCTGCTGCCGCGCATGCGCGCCCTGGGTCTCACCAGCTACCGCGACTACGTCGCCCGCGTCGCAGCGGGCGGCCCGGAAGTCGAGGCCTTCGTGAACATGGTCACCACCAACGACAGCGCCTTCTTCCGCACGCCGGCGGTGTGGCGCTGGCTGGAGAGCAGCTTCCTCGACGCCTGGCGCAACAACGCCGACGGCGGCGTGCTGCGCATCTGGTCGGCGGCCGCCGCCACCGGCGAGGAAGCGTATTCGCTGGCCATGCTGTGCGCCGAGCTGCGTGAACGCCATCCGAACTTCCGCTACGCGATCCATGCCACCGACATCGCGAGCGAAGCGCTGGCCCAGGCCAGGAGCGGCAGCTACGGCGGCCGCTCGGCCGAACGTTTTCAGGCGGCGCACCCGGCGCTGTTCGCCAAGTACATGGCCCCAGGCGCCGCAGCCGGCGAATACGTCGTCACGCCGGCCCTGCGCGAGTGCGTCACCTTCGCCGAGCACAACCTGCTGGGGCCCGCCCCGATGCGCGGGCATTTCGACCTGGTCATGCTGCGCAACGTCCTGATCTACTTCGACGAAGCGACCCAGGAACGCGCGCTGCGCCAGGTGCGCGTCGCCATGCGCTCTAGGGGCCGCCTCGTGCTGGGCGAGCAGGAAACCATCAGCCGCATCGCCACGCCGTTCGAATTCGAACAGCATCACGTTTATCGCATCGCCGGGGAGGGCGCATGATGTTCGCAACTACGCAGGCTTTCAATCACGCGGCAAGGACCGCGCCGCCGCCGGCGCTGCCGCAGTCTCGCGCGCGCATGGACATCGAGCACACCCGCCACGTGTACAGCGGCCAGATGCGCGTCGGCGCGGGCGAGGACGTCCTGACCGCGCTGCTCGGCTCCTGCGTCGGCATCGGCATCATCTGGCGCGCGCGCGGCCGCTGCGGCCTGGCGCACTGCTTCCTGCCGGACAGCGTGGACACTGCCGGCAGCGGCGCGCGCTACGTCAGCGCCGCCATTCCCGGCCTGTTGGCCGCGATGGGCGTGCGCCGCGAGCACTACGGCGAGGTCGAGGTGGTCGTCGCCGGCGGCGCCCACATGCTGCGCACCCACGGCGCCGACCACCAGGTCGGACGCCGCAACATCGCCGCCGCGCGCGAACACCTGGCCAGCCGCGGCCTGAACGTGGCGTTCCAGGACGTCGGCGGCAGCCGCGGCCGCCGCATCAGCATCGATTGCGAGCGCCAGACATTCGAAGTGGTGCGCGTCGGCGAGCCGCAGGAGGCCTTCGCATGAACGCCTCTCCCCAACTGATCTCGTCGCCGGAAGTGCAGGCCGCGGTGGCGGCGCGCGCCCAGGCGATCGCCCTCGGCGCGCGCGCGCTGCAGGAAGCCGCCGGCATGGAACTGTTCGGCACCTTCTACCTCGGCGGCCAGGAGTTCGCGATCGACGCCGACTGCATCCGCGAAGTGGTGCGCTCGCCCTACCGGATCACCCCGATCCCGCTATCGCCGCCCTACCTGGAAGGCATCTTCACCTTGCGCGGCGTCGCCATCCCGATGGTCAACCTGGCGCGCATCTTCGACCCGCAGGCGCCGGCTTCGTCCAGCGAGCAGCGCGTCGCCATCATCGACCACGAGGACGTGCAGGTCGGCCTGGTGTTCGACATGACCGGCGAGGTGTTGCGCGTCGCCCCCGAGCAGCGCAGCACCCTGCGCTACGAGGGCGGCCAGGCCGTGATCAAGGGCGCCATCACGCTCGACGGCGGCGAGCGCATGCTGCAGGTGCTCGACCCGGCGGCCCTGATCCGCATCGACAACGTGCCGCAGGTGCGCTCGCTGTCGAACGCCACCCGCAACGCCGAGCGCCAGCGCTTCCTGCGCCAGGCGCAGGGGCATAAATGCATCGCCTTCCGCGTCGGCGGCATGCACTTCGCGCTGGCCATGGAAGCGGTGCAGGAAATCATCCGCGTGCCGGAACTGAACGAATCGGTCATGCTGGGCAAGCTCTGCAAGGGCTGGTTCAACCTGCGTGGCGCGCCGGTCGGCGTGGTCGATTTCGCGGCTCTGCTGCAGGCCGGCAGCGGCCAGGCGGGCGAGGACCAGCGCGTGCTGATCGTGCGCGTCGGCGACGACCGCCTGGGCCTGCTGGTGGATTCGGTGGACGACATCCGGCCCTACTTCGACAGCGACATCCTGCCGATCCCGATGCTCGGCACGCGCCGCGCCGGCATGTTCCGCGGCTGCCTGCCGGATCCGGACGGCGCCGATGCGATCTTCCTGGCGCATGCGCAGATCTTCTCGGACGCCGAGGTGTCGGAGATCTGCTCCGGCCACCGGCGCCTGTACCAGGACCAGGTCAAGGCCGCCGGCCAGGCCTCGAGCGCGGTTGGCCGGCGCCAGGTCTACCTGGCCTTCTCGCTGGACACCGGCTGGGCCACCGACATCAAGCAGGTGCGCGAGATCGTGCCTTTCGCCGAGAATGTGACGCGCCCGCCCGGCATGCCGGAGTGCGTGCACGGCATGATGCAGCTGCGCCAGCAGATGGTGTGCGTGATCGACCTGCGCCGCCTGTACGGCATGCCGGCGTCCAGCGGCACCACCGAGCGCCGCATCCTGGTGCTCGAGCACGGCGACGAACGCTACGGCATCATCGTCGACCACGTCGACACCATCCTGTCGCTGCCGGACAGCCAGCGCCGTCCGTCGCCGCAGCTCTTGAAGCTGAACGGCCCGCAGGACATGCGGCGCGATGCGGGCGAGGTGCTGGAAGTGCCGGCGGAAGGCGGGGGGGATACGAAAGTCCTGACGCTGTTCGACAAGGCGCGCTTCATCGAGACGCTGCGCGCCCAGCTCCAGGCCTGAACGGTAGGGTGCACGGCTTCGCCGTGCGCGCGTCCAACTACGGGGGGCGCAGGGACAGCTCATCCGGGAGCTGAACGCGTGGGCGGAGGAACGCGGGGCCGCCCAGGCCCACCCTACAACAGCATCACGGCTCGGCCAGGAAGGCCTTGACCTCGCCCTGGAAGCGCTGCGGCTGATCCCACATGATGAAGTGGGCGCTGTCCGGAATACGCTTCAAGGTCAGCTGCCGCACCGGCGCATACGCGCTCTTGTACACGTCATCGAACTGCTCGGCCGGCAGCGGCACGGTCTTCGGCTGCACGTAGAGCACGGTCACCGGCTTGCTGATCTTCGACAGTTCCGGAATCAGGTTGGTCACCAGCAGTTCGCGGAAGGCGCGCGTGCTGACACCCGCGTCGCTGCTCATCGAATCGTCGATCGCGCCGGGGCGCATGTCGGCGGTGTCGACCATGCCGGCGATGGTCTCGTTGGCGCGCTGGCGGCGCTGCTCGGGGCTGGCCGCCAGGTTGCCGGCGGCGATCGCGTCGGCCACCGCCGCGACCTTGTCGGGGCCCGCGCCGGGGCCGGCGAAGAAGGTGCCGAGGTAGGGGTACATGTCGACCACCATCAGCTTCGACAGCGCATCCGGATGGCGCGCCGCCAGCATCAGGCCCATGGTGCCGCCCATCGAGTGGCCGATCACCGCCGGCTGCTTCAGGCCGGCGTCCTTGATGTAGCGCGCGATTTCTTCCGCCACCGGCGCGGCGACGTCGCCTTCCTTGTTGCCGCCCACCGGCTGGCCGGCGAAGCCCGACAGCTGCACCAGGTGGTAGCGGTAGCCCGGCACCGCGGCCACCGTGGTGGCCCAGGCGCGCGGCGAGGAGTTCAGGCCCGGGATCAGGACCACGTCGGGGCCCGCGCCGACGGAGATGACGGTGATGCGGTTCGATTCGAAGGGCGCCGCGAAGGCGCTGGAAACCGGCAGCAGGACTGCCAGGCTTGCCGCCGCGGCAAGCACGGAACGGCGCGATAACAGGCGAGAAGCACGTGGACGACGCATTCGGATATCCCCTTGTTGATGTGGTGCGGCCATCATAGCAGCGCCCCGGCCGCAAAAGCCGGGGCGGGGAACGATTATCCTGCGCGCATGCCGGCGGCTCAGCCGTACTTGACCGAGCAGCCGTAGGGCTTGGTGACCGCCTGCGCCAGCGGCTTGCCGGCCAGCGCATCGTCGATCGCCTGGACCACGTAGTTGGTGGCGGTCTTGATGTCGGCCGGGTTGGCGGTGGGCTTGCTGTCGATCGCGCCGGCGTAGACCAGCTTGCCGCTCGGGTCGATCAGGTACATGTGCGGCGTGGTGCGCGCGCCGTAGGCCTTGCCGATCGCGCCGCCGACGTCCATCACGGTGGCCGTGGGCGCCGCGCCCTTGGCCTTCAGCCAGTCGTTCACGGCGCTCGCTTTCGCGCCGCGGTCGCCGCCTTCGGGGCTGGTGTTCACCGCCACCCACACCACGCCCTTGCCGGCCGCGTACTTCTGCACGCCCGGCATATTGCCGCCGTCGTAGTGCTTCTTGACGAAGGGGCACTCGGGATTGACCCATTCGAGCACCACGTACTTGCCCTTGAACTGGTTGAGCGAGACCGGCTTGCCGGCGCTGTCGACGCCGGAGAAGCCTGGTGCGGCCTGGCCGACCACGGCCTCGGCCTGGGCGGCGCCGGCGAGCAGCATGGCGGCGGCGAACAGGGAGCTTGCGATGGTGGTGCGCTTCATGAAATCCTCCTTGGGTTGGTGGGACTGCACATGCATCGGGAACGTATCGTAAGTCAAGGCGCGGCCAGGGCCTGCCGTACTTCATCCACGCTCGGCAGTTCCGACAGCAGCGTCGGTTGCGGCGCGCCGTCGCGGTAGAGCGCGTACACCGGCACGCCGCTGCGGCCGAGTTCCTTCAGGGCTTGCGTGATGGTCTCGTCGCGCCGGGTCCAGTCGGCGCGCAGCAGCACCACGTTCCTGGCGCGGAAGTCCTGCAGCAGGCCCGGATCGGCGAGGGTGGTGCGCTTGTTGTACTGGCAGGTGACGCACCAGGCGGCGGTGAAGTCGACGAAGACCGGGCGTCCGGCCTGGCGCGCTTCCCGCACCGCCTGCGGCGACCACGGCTGCCAGCCGCTTTCCGCGGCCGCGGTCACGGGCGCCCCGCGCAGCGCCGGCCATGACCAGCTTGCCGCGCCCGCGACCGCGATCGCCGCCGCGCCGACGCCGATCCATCGCCCCGCCGCGCCGCGCGCCGGGATCCCCAGCACCCACAGGGCGAAGGCGCCCGCCACCAGCAGGCCGAGCAGGCCCGCGATCGCATCGATACCGGCCTGCTGGCCGAGCACCCACAGCAGCCAGACCACGGTGGCGAACATCGGGAAGGCCATGAAGGTCTTGAAGCGCGCCATCCACGGCCCCGGGCGCGGCAGCATGCGCGCGAAGGCCGGGAACAGGCTGGCGGCGAGGTAGGGCGCGGCCATGCCGGCGCCGAGGATGGCGAACACCGACAGCGCCTGGAGCGCCGGCCAGGACAGCGCCGCGCCGAGCGCCGCGCCCATGAAGGGGGCGGTGCAGGGCGAGGCGACCGCCACCGCCAGCACGCCGGTCAGGAAATCGTCGGCCACCGGGTTGCGGGCGCGCGCGTTGAGGATGCGGTTCGGGAGCAGGTGGCGGAACTCGAACAGGCCGGCCAGGTTCAGGCCGATCAGGGTGAACAGGATGGCGAGCGCCGCGACGACCGGCGGCGACTGCAGCTGGAAGCCCCAGCCCAGCTGCTCGCCGCTGGCGCGCAACAGCAGGAGCAGGCCCGCCAGCAGCAGGAAGGAGACGATCACGCCGGCCGTGTAGGCGAAGCCGCCCGCGACGATGCGCCTGCGCTCGCCGCAATGCTGGGCGAAGCCGAGCACCTTCAATGACAGCACCGGGAACACGCAGGGCATCAGGTTGAGGATGGCGCCGCCGAGGAAGGCGAAGGCGAGCACCGCCAGCCAGGACCGGTCTGAAGCCTGGGGCACGGGCGCGCTCGCTGCCACCGGCGCAGGCGCCGCCGCCGGCGCAGGCGCCGCCGCGGCGCCGGGCTGCGGCCACGCGCCCGCGATGTCGAAACCGATGCGGATCCCGGGCGCCGCATGTTCCGCCGTGAGCACCGCCTCCATCGCCGCCGGACTCTCGCTGCGCTGGGCCGACAGGGGCGCGCGCAGCTGCAGGACGTCGCCGCGCCAGGCCTGGCCGAGCGGCGCCGGATGGTCGAGCACCGCGCCGTTTTCCGGGAACAGCTGCACCGCCTTGCCGCGCCAGGCGGCGGGCAGGCCCGCGACCTCGATCACCAGGGCGTCTTCTTCGAGGCGCGCATCGGCGCCGGCGCCGGTGTCCAGGCGCGGCATGGCGGCGAAGGCGCGCTCGAACAATGGAGCGTGCGACACCTGCGGCGCGGCCGGCAGGACGAGATCGAGTTCCGCGAACTCCGGGATGCAGACTTCTTCGCAGATCAGGAAGTCGGCGCGCACCTTGAGCGGCGAGGGCGCGCCTGCGTAGCTCGCGGGCACGGTGAGGCGCACCGGCAGCAGCAGGTCGCCGTCGTAGCCGTAGTTCATCAGGGGGCCGAGCGGGAGCTGCTTCGGAGTCGGCCAGGCGATGTCGCCGGCTTCGAACCCGGCCGGCAGGGTCCAGGCCATGGTGGTCGGCAGGCCGGAGTCGCCCGGGTTGCGCCAGTAGGTATGCCAGTGCGGCTGGTGCTCGATGCGCAGGCCGAGCCAGACCGTGGCGCCGGCCTTGACGCCCTCCGGCGCATGGACCAGCAGGCTGGCGCGCGCATGGCCGGTTTCCTGCGACGGCGCGGCCCGGGCCCATCCGCTCAGGAGGGAGAAGGCGAATGCGAAGGCAAGCAGCAGGCGCGCGAATGGTGCAAGCATCTTGTCGTCCCGGGTCGGTGGCGTGGCGCAGCCATCTTAGCAGGAACGATAGACAAAAGAGTACCGGCGGCCGGCCGGTTTGTTGCAGCTTTGTTTCGGGCCCGGACCGTTCAGGGCGCCGCCCGGTAGCGCTGCTCGCGGTACAGCAGCGACGGCAGCAGCACGTGCGCGAGCGCCCGCTCGGCCTGCGCACGGCTCGGCGTGCCCGCATGCGGATCCAGCACGCCGGTGGCGGCGTCGTAGCGGCCCAGCAGCGGCGCCGCGCCGGGACGCAGGATGGTCGCCGACGCCCCCTCCAGGTAGGCGAAGATATTGTTGAACTGGAGCAGCGCCCGCCCCGGCGACTCGCTGTCGCGCGCGAAGTCGCGCCCGATCATCGGGTGCGTGCTCGACACGCCCAGCAGCGACAGCAGGGTCGGCGCCAGGTCGATCTGGCTGGCGATGGGCCGGATGCGCTTCGGCTGGACGTCGGCGCCGAGGATCAGGCCGGGGATGTGGAACTTCTTGACCGGCACCAGGGCGTCGCCGTAGACCCGGTTGTCGTGGTCGGCCACGATCAGGAACACGGTGTCCTTCCAGTAGCTCTCCTGTTTCGCCGCGCGGATGAACTTGCCGAGCGCGTAGTCGGCGTACTTGACCGCGTTGTTGACGGTCTGTTTCGCCGCGTCGTGCGGCGTGATCCTGCCGTCCGGGTACTCGAAGGGTTCGTGGTTGGAGGAGGTGAAGATCAGGCTGAAGAAGGGCTTGCCGGCGTCGTGCAGCGACCGCAGGCGCGCCAGCGACTTGTCGAACAGGTCTTCGTCCGAGGCGCCCCAGCTGCCCACGAAACGGGGCTGCATCTGCGGCAGGTCGACCACCTGACTGAAGCCGTTCCCGGTGAAGAAGCCGCGCATATTGTCGAAGTGCGCTTCGCCGCCGTAGACGAATTCGGTGTGGTAGCCGGCGCGCCCCAGGCCGTCGGCCAGCGTATAGAAGTTGCGCTGGGCCAGCGAGAGCTTGACCACGCTGCGCGCCGGCGTCGGCGCGAAGCCCGCCACCACCGCCTCGATGCCGCGCACCGAGCGGGTGCCGGTGGCGTACAGCTGCTCGAACCACCAGCCCTCGCTCTTCAGCTTTTCCAGCTCCGGCGTGACCGGCAGGCCCCCTAACGACTCCACGAAGGTCGCGCCCAGGCTTTCTTCCAGCACGATCACCAGGTTCAGCGGCCGTGCGCGCGTCACCGCCGCCTGCTGCCGGTGCAGGGTGGGAAGGCCGGGCTGGTCGAAGCGGGCGGTGCGCAGCCAGGGCGCGGCGCGCACCGTGTCGAGGACCTGTGCCCGCGGCATCGCGCCGTAGATCTCGGACGAGCTGGACTCGCTGCGCATCGCGCCGGCCGCGTCCAGCACCGACCAGGCGGAATTGATGATGAGGGAATTCACCAGCGAGTCGCCGCTCAGGGCGAACAGCGCCGGGTTGGCCGGGCGGTGGCCGAGGGTCGAGCGCACCTGCATCGCGACCAGCAAGCAGAGCACAGGCCAGAACAGCAGCAGGCGCCGCGCCGGCCAGGCGCCGGACCCGCGCGCCGCGCGCCGCAGCAGCGAGAAGATGGCGGCGCCGATCACGACGGTGAGGCCGCAGCCCAGCACCAGCGCGATGCGAAAGCCATTCCACAAGGTCGCGAAGACTTCGCGCGGATAGGCCAGGTATTCGATGAACAGGCGGTTCGGCCGCACATCGTACTGCAGGATGAACTGGGGCGAGGACAGCTCCATGAAGGCGATGAAGACCAGCGCCAGCGTGGCCCAGCCCAGCGTGGCGGCGCGCCAGAAGCGGGCGGTGGCGCGGTGCGCCAGCAGCGGCGCGAACAGGAGCGGCACGGCGGCGAAGTAACCGAGCAGGATCAGGTCGGCCCGCACGCCCTGCACGAACACGCTCGGCGCGATGCCGGTGGCCCGCACCCGGTCCCACTGCCAGGCGACCAGGCCGAGGCGCGACAGCGACAGCAGCGCCAGGCCGAGCAGGACCATCTGGAACAGCGCCGCGTAGGGGCCGGCCCAGGCGGTGATGCGCGCGAGGCGGGTGGCGGGGAGGGAAGCGTGGGGGGCGGTGTTCGGTACGGAGGAAGCCATGCCGCGCATGCTAGGCGCGCATGGCTCAGTCCCCCGTTAGCCGGATGTTAAGCCGGCGTTAAAACCGGTTCAGATGTGGCGTTCGCGCGCGTGCTTGTCGCACTCGGCGGCGCAGCGCTCGCAGGCGGCCTGGCACTCGGCGCAATGCTGGTGCTCGGCCGCGTGTTTCGCGCATTCGGCCGCGCAGGCGCGGCAGATGTGGGCGCACAGGGCGCAATAGTCGCCGTGGTGCGGCGAGCCGCGCGACAGCACGTTGAGCGTGGCGGCGCAGATGTCGGCGCAATCGAGGTTGATCGGCGCGCAGCCGTTCATGCCTTCGCGGATGTCGGCGGCGGCGCATGCCTGGCAGGCGCGCAGGGCCGCGGCGCAGGCGTCGATGCAATGCTGGATATTGGCTTGTTCGGAAGCTGCCATGGTCTCCTCCTGGATGTGGGTGATGGGGCCATGCTAGCGCAATGGCGCGCGGGGCAGCGCCCCCTACCGAACCGGCGCCGGCATTTAATTAGGACTCCTTGACATATCGCCGGAACGTGGTATTCTGCCTCGCATGGACATCGAAGCAGAAACGCCCTGGGACAGCACGCCGGACATCTCGGCGCGCATCGTGACCGCCATCGGCCGCATCGCCACCGTGCTGCGCTCGGGGATGTGGGAAGTCTCGCTCGCGGAAGGCCTGAACCCGGCCCAGGCCGAGATCCTGCAACTGCTGCAATACCGCACCACCGGCGTGCGCCTGAGCTGGCTGGCGAAGCAGCTGTCGATCTCGGCGGCCAGCACCAGCGATTCGGTGGCCGCCCTGGTGGCCAAGGGCCTGGTGCGCAAGGCGAAGGCCGCGGACGACGGGCGCGCCACGGCGCTGCACCTGACGCCGGAGGGCGAGGCGGTCGCCGCGCGCCTGGGGCATGCGCTGTCGTTCGCCGATACGGCGGTGGCGCGCCTGCCGGCGGGGCAGCAGCAGCAGATGCTGACCGGCTTGTTCAAGCTGATCGCCGAGCTGCAGAAGACCGATCGCTTCCCCGAGCTGCGCGCCTGCTTGTCGTGCCGCCATTTTGAAGCGAACAAGTACCCGGGGCAGGAGGTCCCGCATCACTGCGCCCTGGTGAACGCGCCGCTGCCGATCTCCTTCTTGCGCATCGACTGCGCCGAACACGCGCCGGCCGATCCGCTGGTCCAGCGCCGCAACTGGGAGGCGTTTGCCTGACCGTTTTTTTTGGCAGTAATAATTAGGACTCCTATTTTAAATCAAAGGATTTGCGGGTGAAGCGGCCGCACCCATGCATCGGCCGCAATCGAAACTGAAGGAGCACACCATGTCCCAATCGTCGCGCATCGCGCTCGTCAACCCCGCCGCCGCCCAGGGTGAAGCCGGCCAGCTGCTGGAGCAGATCCACGGCGCCTTCGGCGTCATCCCGAACATGTTCCGCGCCGTCGCCAATTCGCCGGCCGCACTGCGCAGCATGTGGGGATCGTTCGGCGCCCTCGGCGGCGGCGCCCTGCCGGCGCGCCTGGGCGAGCAGATCGCGGTCGCCATCGCCGACCGCAACGGCTGCGAATACTGCCTGGCCGCGCACACGGCGCTCGGCCGCAAGGCCGGCGCCAGCGCCCAGGAAATGAGCGCCGCCCAGGCCGGGCAATCAACCGACCCGAAGACCGCCGCCGCATTGACCTTCGCGCTCGCCGTGGTGGAGAACCGCGCCCATGTCCAGGAAGCCGACGTCGCCAGCCTGCGCGGCGCCGGTTTCAGCGACGGCGAGATCGTCGAGATCATGGCGCACGTGGCCCTGAACCTGTTCACCAACTACGTGAACGTGGCCTTCGCGGTGCCGGTCGACTTCCCCGGCGTGAAGCTGCGGGCGCAGTGATGGACACGGCCTTGACGACCGGCCCCGCGCCGGAATTCGAGGTCGCGGCCTGGCTGAACACGCCGGGCCCGCTGACCCTGGCCGCGCTGCGCGGCAAGGTGGTGGCGCTGTACGCCTTCCAGATGCTGTGCCCCGGCTGCGTGAGCCACGCGCTGCCGCAGGCGAAGGCGATGGAGGCGCTGTTCGGCCGCCACGAGCTGGCGGTGCTCGGCCTGCACAGCGTGTTCGAGCACCACGCCGCCATGGGCCCGCAGGCGCTGGCCGCCTTCGTGCACGAATACCGTATCGGCTTCCCGGTGGCGATCGACCAGCCGGATCCGGACGGCCCTGTTCCGCGCACCATGGCGCGCTATCGGCTGCGCGGCACGCCGACCCTGATGCTGTTCGACCGCGAGGGCAGGCTGCGTCACAGCCTGTTCGGGCACCAGCACGACATGCTGGTGGGAAGCCTGATGGGACGGCTGCTGGCGTAGGGCTCGGAAGACGCGTGCGACGAGGGCGGCTGCCGCCTGCCTGGAGGGGCGCAGGTGTGAGGCCAGGCGCCTGGCGCCACGACCTTCGGCACGTCATTCCCGCGAAGGCGGGAATCCAATTTTTCAGCCAGGTGTGAACGCATGCGGTGCCGGACTGCATGCAAACTTGGGCTCCCGCCTTCGCGGGAGCGACGGTCTTCGGGCTAATGGCTCGAAACGCGCCGTCCCCCGTTGGTGAGCGAAAACTCAGGCCTTCGACAGCGCCGCTTCGACCGCCGCGCGCAGTTGCCCGAACGGCACCGGCTTGGAGAACACCGGGATGTCGCCCGGCAGCGCGAGGGCGGCGATCGATTCGCGGTCCATGCCGCTGACCACGATGATCGACAGCGCGCGGCCGGCGTCGTCGCTGCGCAGGCGACGAATCATGCGGAAGCCGTCCATGCCCGGCATGTTCAGGTCGCTGATGAGGAGGTCTGGGCGCAGTTCGCCGATGCGGATCAGCGCTTCGAAGCCGTCGCTGGCCAGGACCAGGCGCAGCGGCAGGCCCCAGCCGTCGAGTTCGAGCTGGTACAGGCGCCGCATCGAAGGGTCGTCGTCGACCACCAGCACCGTCTTCAGCGGCGGCGCCGCATCCTGGACCGCGCCGGCGGACGGGTCGCGGCGCGCGATCATGCGTTCGACCGAGGACATGCTGATGCGGCGATGCCCGCCCGGCGTCTTCCACGCCTGCAGCTGGCCGCTCTCGACCCACAGCTGCACCGTGCGGTGCGAGACGCCGAGCAGCCGCGCCGCGTCCTTGGTGGAACACACTTCTTCGTTCAGATGGTCCTGCTTGCCTGCGTCCTGCGTCATTTCCGGTCTTGCGTCCATGGTCGTGCCTGCGCGCAGGCGGATGAGTGGCCGCGGCGCTGGGCCGGCGGTGATAACCAAGGACGTTGTCCGCTCGGGCAGGGGCCCGCACGATCGTGCTAATGCGTACGTTTCGAGGTGTCCATCAAATCTATCAAATATTCACACTTTCCGAAAGTATCCAAATTGTAATATTTAGTATGTGTGTATGTTGGGCAACATTTACTATTGTACCAATACACTCATGCTGACGGTGCCGGAGGCGCCCGGCGCCAGGGTTCCGGTGAACTGCCAGCGCACCGGCCCGGTCGCACCCGCGGCCGGCTGGGCGGCGACGGCGCAGGCGCCGAGCCCAGCGGCCAGCGTGCCGCAGGCGCCGCTCGCATAGGTGGTAAAGGGCGGGGTCGCGTCCGCGATCGCCAGGTTGTTCAGGGTCGTGGTGCCGGTGTTCTGGTACACGATGGTGTAGGTGATCACGCTGCCGGGCAGGGCGCTCGGCTTGTCGACGGTCTTGGTCAATTTGAAGTCGTCGCAGGCCTGGCAGATGCCGTGTACGGTCACCTGCGCCTGGCCGAGGCCGATGCCCAGCAGCTGCAGCAACGGGTCGGCCACGCCGGTCAGCACCGGCGCCAGCACCGGCGTAAGGGCGCCGCTGACCACGGTCCTGAGCACCGGCAGGACGGCCACGTCGAGCAAGCCGAGCGAGGGCGTGGTGCGCAGTTCGAGCTTGTTCACCAGGCTGTTGGCGGCGTTGGTGACGAAGGCGGTGCTGGACGACACCGTGGTGGTCTGCGGGAAGGTTCCCGACATGGTCACCGGCACCGGCAGCAGCGAGCCCTGGCCGCGCACGATGCTCCTGACCTCGATCGCGACGTTCAGGCTGTTCAGCGCCAGGGCGCCGACGTTGCCGAAGCCGACGTCGGCATCCTGGATGCTGCGGCTGCGGTTGAAGAACACGCCGTCCTCGATGCCGCCGATGTAGATGTCGGTGACGCCGGGCGAGACCTGCAGGGTGACGGCGCGGGTGGTGGCGTCGACCGCGGCCAGGCTGCCTTCGGCGCGCGCCACCTCGACGTAGACGTCGAGCTTGCCGATCGCGATCGAGGCGGCGTACACGCCCGGCAGCGCGGTGAGCAGGGTGGTGGCCGGGCTCAGGGTGACCAGGTCGAGCTTGAGCTTGGTGCGCACGGCGGCCGAATGGAAGGTGGAGGTGGCCGGGCCGCACACGTAGACCGGCGGCTCGATCACCTGGGCGTACAGCTGCAGGCTGTTGATCACGCCCGCCATGCCGAGCGCGCCGCCCGAGATGCCGACCGGTTTCGGGGTGCTCACCACATTGCGGTAGTTATACAGCTGCACCAGGCCGGTCAGCATGTCGAGCGCGTTGACGGTGGTGTCGGCCAGCGCGCCGCTGTCCATCGACACCTTCAGCAGGTCGGACAGGCGCACCGTGGCGGTGGCGCTGCCCAGCTGCGAACGCAGGAGCGCCAGCACGCCGGCCAGGCTGGTGTTGGCCTGGGCGCGCGCCTGCGCTTCCAGCGCCGCGGCGATCTGGCCGAGGGTCACGCCGGCGCCCAGCGCCTGCGCGGGGCTGGAGACGTTGGCCGTGGCCTGCAGGGCATTGAGCATGCCGAGCAGCTTGACGTCGCCCTGGGCCAGCGCGTTCCAGTCGGACACCGACAGGTTCAGGCTGCTGCCCAGCAGGCCGCCGAGCAGGGGATTGAGCAGGGCGCTCTGGGTGGTGCTGACGCTGGCCAGGCGCGGGCCGGCGGTGATGCAGGCGCCGACCGAGCAGGCGGCGGACGCCGGCATGGCTTGCGCCAGCAGGACGGCGAGCAGCAGGCCCTGGAAAGCCAGGCGAAGGCGGGTGAAAACGTGGGCGGTCATGTCCGTGTTCCCTTATTTTGCCGGGGCCAGCAGGCCCTCGAGCAGGCGTTCGTCGAATTTCATGCGCAGGCGCAGGTACACGCCTTTCTGGGTGGCGTCGGCGCCGGCCAGGTCGCGCTCGCGGAAGCCCAGCAGGTTGTAGCCGGCCGAGACCCAGATGTTGTCGCGCAGGCGGTAGCCGGCTTCGACGCCGGCGCCGAACTGGCGGCCCTTGGCGGCGCCGCCGTCCAGCAGCATTTGGGCCGAGGCGCCCACGTCCCAGTCCTTGGCGATCATGTGGGTGGCGCGCACGCCGAGCAGCTGGGCGCTGTTGCGGCTGTCCAGGCCGAGCGAGCGGTCGCGCGCCAGCTTGGCGGCGATGCGCGCGCTGAACAGGGTCTCGCGGGTCGGCTGCCAGTTGGCGTTGGCGGCCACCATGTGCACGGCGCGCTCGACCTGCTCGGCGCCGGTGTCGCGCTCGACCTTGTATTCGTACTTGGCAAGGCCGTTCCAGCCCAGGGTTTCCAGGGCGCGGAAGGCGACCCCTGCTTGGCCCAATTCGTTCAGGCGCAGCGTGTCGTTGGCGCGGCTGCGGCTGGCCGACACGGTGTTCTTCGCCAGCAGCGACCATTCGGCGTCCAGGCGGCGCGCCAGGCCCAGGGTCGAGAGCACGTTGTCGCTGTCCTGTGCGTGGCGCAGCTCGAGGCGCGCGGTGCCTTTCCAGACCGGGCTGCGCGAGATTTCGACGGCGCCGGTCACGGCCACCGCCTCGTTGGCCTGGGAGCCGGACAGCACGCGCACGCGCTCGAAGCTGGTGTGCGCGCGCACCCCTTCGCCCAGCTGCCACAGGTTGCGCAGGCCGATCGCGGCTTCCGCCTGGCGCTCGCCCAGGCCGCCGTCGCTGCCGCCGGCGCGGGCGCGGTATTCCGAGAACACGCGGCCGTTCTGCATGTAGTCCGAATCGAGGCCGATCACGGTGGCGTTGCGCTGCTGGCTGTCGTTCAGGGCGTAGTTCGAACCCAGGCTGCTGATCAGCTCATGGCGCGCGTACGCCCGGCTGCCGCCGGCGAAGCGGTAGTCGCCGCCCAGGGCCACCATGCGGCGCCCCGCATCCTTGACGTCCTGCTCGGCCTCGACGAACACGCCGGCCTGCGGCAGGTTCGGGATCTGGGCCGCGACCTTCATGCGCACGCTGGTCAGCGCCGGCTGGGCCACGACGGCGCCGCTCGGCGCCTGTTCGCGGGCATGGCGCACGCCGGCTTCGACGCGCACGCCGCCGGCGAAGGCGTAGCCGCCGCCGACCAGCACGCCGTTGCGCTCGGCCTTGGTAATGGCGTCGGCGGTGTGCAGGGCTTCCAGGTCGACGGTGGCGCGCTCGCCGACGCGGTAGCGCAGGCGCGCGCCGGCGTCAAGACGGCCGCGCGGCAGGTTGGCCGAGGCGTTGTCGAAGTTCTCGTCGGCGCGGCCGTAGAACACGCGGCTTTCCAGGGCGCCGTCGACACGCACGGCGTCGATGCGGGCCGCGCGGCCGAGGTCCTTGCCGGCGCGGTCCATCCGGGCGGCTTCGACGATCACGGTGGTCTTGTCGTCCGGCTTGACGGTCGCGTTCACGCTCGACAGGGTCTGGGTCTGGGCCGGATTGCGATCGGTGGCGACGGCGGCGCCGACTTCGAGGCGCGGGCCGACGCGGTACTGGGCGCTGACGCCGGCCACCCAGAAGTTCGGGTTGCCCTGGTCGACTTCATAGCTGATGCGCACGTACTGCGGGTTCAGGTCGGCGTCCAGGCTGGCGACCGGCGCGCGGAACAGGATGCGGCCGGTGAGCGGCTCGACGTCGTAGTCGACGTAGCGCACCATCGGGCGGCTGGCCACGATCACGCCGTCGCGGTTGCGTTCGCGGATGACGATCTCGACGCGCTCGCTGTTGATGACCATCGCGCCGCTGCCGGTGAGGTAGGGGCCCGAGGTGCCGTTGGCGGCGATCTCTTCGACCAGCTGGCGGGTGCTGTCGTAGCTGGCGAAGCTGTCGACCACCAGGGCGCCGCTTTCCAGGTGCTGGCGCAGGCCGGTCAGGCTGCGCTGGTAGGCGCCGAGCTTGCGCGCCGGGTTGCCGTTCGCCGGGGTGAAGTCGCCGTAGGCGACATACGATTTATTGCGTTCGGCGCGCAGGTAGAGGCGGCCGGCCGATTGCGCCTCGAAGCCGCGCACCGCGTCGTCGCCATAGGTCGGATAGTAGGCGTTCGGGTCGAGGTCGCGGAACAGGCGGCGTTCGGCGTCCTGCTTCGGCTTGTCGGTGTCGTAGCTCATGGTGAGCAGGGTGTCGCCCGCGACGGTGCCCTTCATGAAGGCGGCGGCGCGGCCACTTGCCGCCGCGTGACGGTCTTCCAGGCCGGCGCTCAGGCCGCGCAGGGTGTCGTCCAGGCTGTCGAAGGTGCGCGACGGGCGCACGGTGTTGCCGCTGCTGCGGCCCAGGCCGACGGCGGCGTCGATCACGCCGGTGGCCAGCAGCGGGCGCTGGGCCGGCACGAAGTTCACGGCCGCTTCGCCGCGCAGCGCGCCGCTGGAGACGGTAAGGGCGGCGTCGCCGGCTTCGTTCGGCGCGCGCAGGGCAAACTGGGCCGAGCCGCCTTCGACAAAGGCCTGCATGCCCGGTTCGCGCGGATCGAGGTCCTGCGCTTCCCAGCTGCCGCGGGTCGCGACCAGGGTGACCGGGGTGCGCTCGGTGACCGGCACGCCGTTGGCGTCTTCGATGTGCACGCGCACGGTGGTGAGCGAGCGGCCGTCGGCGGCCTGGGTAGCCTTGTCGAGTTCGAGGCGCACGGTCTTCGCTTCGCCCGGCGCGATCACCTCCAGGGTGCTGGCGCCGCGCGGGTTGCCGAAGCTGTCGAACTGGCGCAGGGCCAGGCGGTTGCGGCCCGGATTCAGGGTGACGCCGACGAATTCCCAGCTTTCCAGCTGGCGTTCGGCGACGGTCGAACGCTGGCCGACGCGTTCCATGCCGACGGTCTTGCCGTTCACATCGAGTTCGAAGCGGGCGCCGGCCGTGCCCTTGACGCGGATGGTCGCCAGGGCGTGCGGCATCACGGCGCCGTCCTGCAGGCCGACGAAGCCAAGGCTGTTGTCGAGCTTCGAAACGTCGGTGGCGGCAGCCGCTGCCGGCGCCACGGCCTGGCTGCTGGCTGCGCGTTCGGCGGCGGCGTTGCTGGCCTGCAGGGTGGTGCGGCGCGCCTTGATGGCGTCGAGCAGCTGCGGCGAGCAGGCGTCGATCGCGAAGTCGGCCTTGCCGAGCTGGCCGTCCTGCAGGTCGACGAAGCGGTTGGCCGCGTCCCTGGCGATGACGGCGTTTTGCGGCAGCGTCAATTGGTCCAGGCGTGCGGCGTGGGTGTGCGGCGACAGGTCGGCGAAGCTGTAGCGGCCGTCGGCGTCGGTCTGGGCGAAGCTGCCGTCTTCCAGCCAGATGCGCACGCCGGGGATGCCGGCTTCGTTCTTATCGCGCAGGCCGTTGCCGTCGCAGTCGGCGAACACCTGGCCGACCAGGTAACCCTTGTCGGCGAACAGGCCGGCGTCGACCTTGACCTTGGCCGCGGCCACGCCGCTGGCCAGGGCGCGCGGCGCGCCGCTCGAGGCGCGGGCGCGGTTGATGCCGTCGCCGTTCAGGGCGCCGGCGCCGACGCGCACGCGGTAGCGCACCACGATGGCGCCGGTGGCGGGCAGCTCGCCCACCTTGATGCGCAGCGCCGGGCCGGCGCCGCCTTCCGGCTCGATCGGCGCGCCGTCGACGCGCAGGGTGCCGGCCTGGTAGCGGAAGCCCGCCGGCAGGTCGTCGTCGACCACCACCGACTGCAGCGCCTCGTCGGCGGTGTTGTGCACGCGGATGGTGTAGTCGACCACGTCGCCGATGTCGGCGCTGGCGCGCGACGCGGTTTTTTCCAGGTAGAGGATGCCCGGCTTGGCGTCGAGCGGCAGGTCGATCATCACCGGGCCCATGTCGGCGCTGACGGTGAAGTTGCCGCCGAAGGAACCGTAGAGGTGCACGTCGCGGGTCGAGGGCAGGGAGCTCGGCGCGGCCTTCGACGGGAAGGCGTAGGACGCCGGCGCCTCGACCGCCAGGCGGTACAGGCTGGGGGCGACCAGCGGGAAGGAATACACGCCGTTGGCGTCGGTCATGACGCTCGACGGCATGGCGGTGACGCCGTCGTAGCCGAACACGCGCGCCGGGCCGCCGGCCACGCCGCCGTTGCCGGCGCCGCTGACGTCGATCAGGCTGACGCGCGCGCCCGCCATCGGGGCGTTGCTGGCGGCGTCGAACACCACGCCGTTCGGGTCGACCAGGATCGAGGCGACGGCGGTGCGGCTGCCGCAGCTGTCGATGGATGCGATCAGGGTGTCGTTCTTCATGGCGCGCAGCGCGCCGTCGGCGACGCTCATCGTGTTGGCCGGGAGCGGGACGTCGTCGGGATCGTCGCCGCCGCCTTTCGCCAGCCGCGACGTGTTCGCGGCCGCGGTCTTCGCGACTGCGTTGGCTTCTTCGAGCGAGGGCGTGGTGCGGAACACGCCGCTGTCCGGGGCGGTCTCGACCGCGCTGTATTTTTCGGCGTCGCCGGCGCGCGTGGCGCTGATGGAAATCGTGATGGTCTCGGCCACCAGCGGGTCGGCGTTGCAGGCCGGCGCCACGGCCTGGACGTAGAGCGTCGAGGCGGCGCTGGTGACGCGCGCCGGGCTCTGGTAGCGCGCGTCGGTGTAGTAGGTGATCAGTTCGGGGAGCACCGCCGTCACGGTGTTCGATTGCTGGCGCTGGATGCCGCGCTCCGGGTCGTTCCAGGTCGCGCTGGCCTTGTTGACGATGGCGGCTTGGGCGCCGGCTGCGCCAAGCAGGAGTGCGCAGGCCTGGAACAGGACTGCGAGGTGACGGAGAGTTGCTCGCATGATGAAAAAAAGGATGACCGGGTCCGCCGCGGCGCCCGGATGGGCGCCGCGTCCATGACTGCAGGGGGGGAGGGATTACGGGGTGATCTTGACGCCGAAGGTCAGGACCGCCGTATCGTTCGGATGCATCAGGAGGATGGTGGTCGACACGCTGCCGACGCCGCCGGCCAGCGGCGCAAGCAGGTCGCCGAGGGTGGTGCCGGCGGCGCGGACTGCGTGGTAGACGGTGTTGGCCGGAATGTTGTCGCTGACGGTCACCGCGCCGATGTCGCTGCCGCCGGTGTTCCTGGCGGTGATCTCGTAGCGGATGCAGGCGCCCGGCACCGCGCCGCTGGTGATGTCGGCGCTGCTGAACGGCGTGTCAGGGATGCCGTCGCAGGTGGCGTCCAGGGCTTGCGCCTTGGTCAGGGTCAGGAAACCGGCGGCGCCCACGACCACGGCGTTGTGGATGCGGTCGCTCGCGCCGCTGTCGGGCGAGGTGGCGCGGAAGTAGACGTCCAGGGTGCCGGCGGTGGCGCCGGCCGGGGCGGTGACTTCGGCGTAGATCACCTTGGTGCCGTTGGCGTCGACGGTGGCGCTGGTGATCACCGAGTTGTTGCCGTCCTTGAAGACGACGGTCCAGCCGGCCGGCAGGCCCACGGTGCCGAAGTTGGCGACGGTGCTGGCGTCCAGGTTGAAGGTGTCCGCGGTGCCGGCGGCATTGGCCAGCGACAGGGTGAAGCGCGCGGTGCCGCCGGCAGCGATGTTCTTGCTGTCCTGGGCGCTCGCCTCGGCGCCCGGGCCCGCGCCCTTGACGCCGCCGGTGGTGTTGGCGGTGATGTCCACGCCCGCGCCGCCGGCGACGGTGGTGGTGTCGAGGGCGGTGGCCTTGACCGTGGTGTCGAAGGCGCTGGTGGCGGTGACGGTCAGGATGTTGCTGCTGCCGTTGGCCAGGCTGGCCGGCAGCGAGGACACGGCCACGAATCGATAGGTGGCGCCGGCCGCGACGGTCGGGGTCACGGTGATCGCCGCGGCGCCGGCGTCGGGCGCGCCGTCGTTGTTGGCGTCCGGGTAGAAGACGGTGTTGGCCATGGTGAACACGCCGCCGGTGTTGGCGACGCTCAAGGCGAAGGTGTCGTCGCCGTTGCCGTTGTTGGTGACGCTGTGGGCGTACACGACCTGGCCGCCGCTGACGGCGTTCTTGACGCCGGTGCCGGCCAGGCTGACCGCGCCGACCTGCTGCACGGTGGTGACCACGGTGTTCGAGGCCGCGGTGCGGTTGGTGAAGGTCGAATCCGTATAGGTCGCGGTGGCCTGGTTGGTGATGCGGGTGCCGGCGGGGGTGGCCGCGTAGGCCGACGACGCCGCGCCCAGCAGCGCGCCGCCGAGGGCGGCGGTCCAGAGGGCGGAGGAAAGCTTGGTGGTCTTCATGTGAACTTCCTTGTGGGACGGGGTGTTGTTAAAGTGCTGTTATTCCGTGACTGCGGTGCTGCTGAACTGCGGACTGCTTATTCCTTGTCGTCCGCGACCACGCGCATGCGGGCGCTGACGGCAAGGGTCTGGCCGGCCGGGATGTCTCCCAGGTTCCAGCGCAGGAATCGGTACTCGCGCGCCGGGACCTGTTCGACGACCTTGCGGCCTTCGCGCGTCACGGTGCGGGTGAGGGGCGCCGGGGCCCAGGTCTTGCCGTCCAGGCTGGCCTCGACGCGCTGCGGGCTGGCCGTGTCGGGCAGGTAGACCATCGAGCCGGCCGGGACCGGCAGGGTGGCGGCCACCTGGCGCGCCGGGGTGGCGCCGGCGTTGCGGTAGCTGACCCGGTACTCGATGGTGTCGCCCGGGCGGGCATGTTCGGTCGGCTGCAGGCTCGGCTTGCCGGCGACGTTGACGACGCGGAAAGCCTGCATGCCGACGTCGAGCTGGTCGGCGCCGGCGGCGAAGGCGGAGCCGCCGGCCAGCAGCAGGGTCCAGAGAGTGAAGCCGGCCAGCAGCAGGTCGAAGCGGTCGAGATGGCGCAGACGGCAGAGGTCGAGCAGATCGGCGATGAAGCGGTTGAGAGTCATGTTTCGGATTTGCTGAATTTTGAACATGGACGCATGGTATCACTTTTGCTGAATTTCTCAATGGAAATTTACTTGGTGTGTTGCTTAGGAAGAACATGTCCCTCGGAAGTAAGTGGCTTCCCCAGGTAAATGGTTGTTTGGACAGGCTTCCGGCGCAAAAAAGAACCGTGCCGCTGCTGTGCACGGACGTTTATATCGATCTTTCCGGTTTTAGTGGATTTTCCGTATTTACCGATGTGCGGAATTGGGCCGGACAGCGCCTGCCGCCGGCAGGATCACCGTCACCGCCGTCCCCTTGCCGAGGACGGACGCGATTTCGACCGTGCCGTTGTGCAGGTCGATGATTTCCTTGAAGATGGCCATGCCCAGCCCGCTGCCCTGGGTGGTGGTGACCGTGTCGGCCCGGTAGAAGGCCTCGTAGATGCGTTGCTGCTGTTCCGGCGTCATGCCGATCCCCTGGTCGCTGATGCGGATCGCGACCGCGGCCAGCTTGCCGTTCTGGCTGGCGAACGCCCGCACGGCGATCGGCGTGCCGGGAGCCGAATACTTGATGCTGTTGTTGAGGATGTTCACCAGCGCCATCTGCAAGCGGTCGGCGTCGCCCACCACCGGCGCCAGCCCCACGTCGATGTCGATGCCGATGCGGCCGTTCTGGCCCAGGCCTTCGATCGCGTCGAGGGCGCGGCCGAGCAGGTCGGCCACGTCCAGCGGCGCGACCCGCAGCGCTTCCTTGCCGCCGGCCTCGATCCGCGACAGGTCGAGCAGCTGGTTGACCAGGGTGACCAGCACCCCGGCCTGGCGGTGGATGATCTCGACCAGTTCGCGGCTGGTGGCCGGGTCGAAGTCGCGCTTGAGCAGCAGTTCCGAGAATCCGAGCACGCTCGCCATCGGGGTGCGCAGTTCGTGGGTGGCGGTGGCGAAGTTCTTGCGGCGGCGCGCGTCGACCGCTTCCAGGCGCGCCTGTTCCTCCTGGCGCCGCGCGATGTCGCGGAACACCGCGCAGTAGTGGCGCTGCCCGCCCAGCAGCATGGCGCTCAGCGAGAATTCGATCGGGAAGGTGGCGCCGTCGAGGCGGCGCGCGGTGGCCACCTGCTCCAGGATCGGGCCGGCGCGCAGGCCGGCGGCCAGGCCGGCCGCGCGTTCGAGCACGAAGTGCTGGGCCGGGCGTCCCACCAGCGCGACCTCGGGGCCGCCAAGCAGGCGCTGCGCCGCCGGGTTGGCCGACAACAGGAAGCCGCTGGCGTCGAGCGTGATGACGCCGTCCGGCAGGCATTCGAGCACCGTCTCCAGCCAGGCTTGCTGGGCGCGCTGCAGCTGCTCGGCGCGTTCGCGGCGGGCGGCGGCCCAGGCCTGCGCGAATTCGCCGTCGAGCACCGCCGCCAGGTCGGCCAGCAGGCGCCGCTCGCGCGCGCCGAAGCCGCGCGGCGCGGTGTCGAGGACGCACAGGGTGCCGAGGCAGCTGCCGTCGGGCGTGGCGAGCGGATGGCCGGCATAGAAGCGCACGTGCGGCGCGCCCGTCACATAGGGGTTGTCCGCGTAGCGCGGATCGCTCCCTGCGTCCTCGATGACGAGCACGTCGCGCTCCAGGATCGCGCGGGCGCAAAAGGCGAACGAGCGCGGGATGGCGTCGAGGTCGAGGCCGACGCGCGACTTGAACCAGTTACGCTCGCTGTCGACCAGCGTGACGAAGGCCATCGGCACGCCGAACAGGGCGGCCGCGAGGCGCGTGATGCGGTCGAAGCGTTCATCCGGCGCGGTATCGAGCAGGCCGAGGTCGCGCAGGACCTCCAGCCGGCGCGCTTCGTCCGGTGGCAGCGGGGCTTCCAGCATGGCAGTCGACGGTCAGGGTTGACGATGGCGATGCATCCGGCGGCCGGCCACGATGGCATGGGGCCGCCGGTAAAGCTGGAAAAATACTACATCAAAAACGAGGAGGGACGCGCCCGCTCCGGGACGGTCCCATGGGCCCAACCGTTGGTTTCGTAGGGTGGGCGGTCCCCGCCCACCCTACGAGGGCGTGAAAAATTCGTCTACGGCTGCGTTGCCTCGTCTCGCCGTACGAGCGTACTGTCTTCGACTCGGCGCCTTGCCATCGCCGTATTTTCACACCCTCTACGAGGTTACTGCTTCTCGTCGCGCGAGAAGGAGTAGGGCACGTCCTGCTCGCGGGTGCCGCGCACCATGTTCGGCTTGGCCGACATGCTGAAGTCCAGGCGCGCGCCCTTCATCAGTTCCTCGTGCGAGAGCCAGGTGCGCTGGACCGCCTTGCCGTTGACCTTCAGCGCGTCGACGTAGCGGCCCTGGCCCTTCGCGTTCACGCTGAAGCTGCGGCCGTTCTCCAGCTTGACGGTGGCTTTCGGGAACAGCGGCGTGCCGACCACGTACTGGTTCACGCCGGGTGTGACCGGGTAGAAGCCGAGGGCCGAGAACACGTACCAGGCCGAGGTCTGGCCATTGTCCTCGTCGCCGCAGTAGCCGTCCGGGGTCGCCGCGTACATGCGGTCCATGGTCTCGCGGATCCAGTGCTGGGCCTTCCACGGCGCGCCGGCGTAGTTGTACAGGTAGATCATGTGCTGGATCGGCTGGTTGCCGTGCGCGTA
This sequence comes from Massilia phyllostachyos, assembly GCF_021044825.1. Taxonomy (GTDB): domain Bacteria; phylum Pseudomonadota; class Gammaproteobacteria; order Burkholderiales; family Burkholderiaceae_D; genus Telluria; species Telluria phyllostachyos. The sequence goes on from NZ_JAJNOC010000007.1 coordinate 152,573, forward strand.
CTGGCCCATGTTTGCAATCTGCATCTCGCGGATCTCGTGGATCACCTGCTTGTAGTAGCTCTCGTCGAAAATCGGCGGCAGCGAGAACACGGAATCGAGCTTGTCCACGAAGGCCTTGCGCCCGCCCATCAGATTCACCAGGCCGTCGACGTCATGGAACACGGACCACGAGTAATGCCAGCTGTTCCCTTCGGTGAAGGCGTCGCCCCACTTGAACGGATTGAACGGGGTCTGGAAGCTGCCGTCCTTGTTCTTGCCGCGCATGAGACCCGTTTCGGGGTCGAACAGCTTCTTGTAGTTCATGCTGCGCTGGGCATAGATGTCGATTTCCGACTTCGGCTTGCCGAGGGCCTTGCCGAGGCGCCAGATGGTGAAGTCGTCGTAGGCGTATTCCAGCGTGCGCGCGGCGTTCTCGTTGATGCCGACGTCGTAGGGCACGTAACCGAGTTCGTTGTAGTACTTCACGCCGGCGCGGCCGACCGCCGTCATCGGGCCTTCGTTGTCGGCGCCGTGCTTCAGGGCCTGCCACAGGGTCTCGATGTCCTGGCCGCGCACGCCCTTGATCCAGGCGTCCGACACCACCGAGGCCGAGTTATTCCCGATCATGACGTTGGCGTAGCCGGGGCTCGACCATTCCGGCAGCCAGCCGCCTTCCTTGAAGGAGTTGGCCAGGCCTTCCTGCATCTCGGCGTTGATCGAGGGGTAGACCAGGTTCAGGAAGGGGTAGAGGGCGCGGAAGGTGTCCCAGAAGCCGGTGCCGGCGAACAGGCGGCCCGGCAGCACTTCGCCGTTGTAGGGGCTCCAGTGGACCGGCTGGTTGTTGGCGTCCAGTTCGTAGATCTTGTTGGGGAACAGGACCATGCGGTACAGCGAGGAATAGAAGGTGCGGGTCTGGTCGATCGAGCCGCCTTCGACCTGGAGCTTACCCATCACGCCGTTCCACAGCGCCTTGGCTTTTGCTTTCGTGGTGTCGAAATCGTCCTGGGCCAGTTCGCGGCGCAGGTTCAGTTCCGCCTGTTCCAGGCTGATGAAGGACGAGGCCACCCGCATATTGACCTTCTGGCCCTTGGCGGTTCGGAAGCCCACCAGCGCGCCGCTATGCTCGCCCTGGCTTTCCAGCACGCCATCAAGCAGCTTCTCGCCCTGCCAGGTGTCGGTCGAGGAGAAGGGCTGGTCGAACTCGATCACGAAGTAGTTCTTGAAGTTCGCCGGCAGCTTGTGCGCGTGGCGGGTGCTCCAGCCGATCACGCGGCGCTGGCCCGGGATGATCTTCACGTAAGAGCCCTTGTCGAGGGCGTCGACCACGATGTAGCTCGCATCCGACTTCGGGAAGGTGAAGCGGAACTGGGCCGCGCGTTCGGTCGGCGCGATCTCGGTGGTGACGTCGGCGTCGGCCAGGTACACGCTGTAGTAGTAGGGCTTGGAGACTTCGGCCTTGTGCGAGTACCAGCTGGCGCGCGCATCCTGGTTGAAGCGCTTGCCGCCCACCACCGGCATGATGGCGAACTGGCCGTAGTCGTTCATCCAGGGCGACGGCTGGTGGGTCTGCTTGAAGCCGCGGATCTTGTCGGCGTCGTAGGTATAGGCCCAGCCGTTGCCCATCTTGCCGGTCTGCGGGGTCCAGAAGTTCATGCCCCAGGGGACGGCGATGGCCGGGTAGGTGTTGCCGTTCGAGAGCTCCGGCTTGCTCTGGGTGCCCATCAGCGGGTTGGCCCACTCCACCGGGTCGGTGACTTTGCCCACCACCTGGGCCTGTGCCGCAAGGGCACTGGCTGCGAGGAGGAGGCCTGCTGCGAGTTTCATGGTCATGGCGTCTCAGGTCTGTTGGTTATTGTTGATACGGGGTCTGGGTATAGGGACGTGCGCTGCGCTCCTTGCCCCAGTCCTTGTTCGGGGTGGCCTGCATGGTGAACACCAGTTCGCCGCCGGCGGTGATGTCTTCGTGGCGCAGGAAGGTGCGCGCGAGCGGCTTGCCGTTCAGCAGAGCGCGGCCGATGTAGCGGTTCGCTTCCGACAGGCCGTCGGCGCGGATCGTGAAGCGCTTGCCGTTCGGCAGGTTCAGCTGGGTGCGCTCCAGGAAGGGGCGGCCGATCACGTACTCGTTCGAGCCCGGCGCCACCGGATAGAAGCCCATGGCGGTGAAGGCGAACCAGGCCGACATCTGGCCCAGGTCGTCATTGCCGGACAGGCCGTCCGGGCGGTTGTGGTACTGGCTGGCCATGATCTGGGTCACGCGCTCCTGGGTGCGCCACGGCGCGCCGGCGTAGTTGTACAGGTAGGCCACGTGGTGCGAAGGCTCGTTGCCGTGGGCGTAGTGGCCGATCAGGCCCGAGATGTCTTCCATGTGGGCGTAGAGGTCGTCGCGGATCCTGGCGTCGAACACCTCGTCCATCTTGGCCACCAGGCCGGCGTCGCCGCCGAGGAAGGACAGCAGGCCCGCGTTATCGTGCGGCATATACCAGGAATACTGCCAGGCGCTGCCCTCGGTATAGTCGCTGCCGAAGTTCGACTGCACCGGGTTGAACGGGGTGCGGAATTCGCCGGTCGACTTGCGCGCGCGGATGAAGCCCGTCTCCTTGTCGAACACATTGCGGTAGTTCTGGGCGCGCTTGTAGTAGTTGGCGGCGACATCCTTCTTGCCCATCTTCTCGGCCATGCGCGCGATGGTCCAGTCGTCGAACGCGTATTCGACGGTCTTGGAGGCCGCTTCCGGTTCTTTGTCGATCGGCACGTAACCGAGCTTCATGTAGTGTTCCAGGCCGCCGTAGGGGCCGTACTCGGCGGAGGCCTGCATGGCCTTCAATGCCTTCTCGGGATCGAAGCCCTTGACGCCCTTCATGTAGGCGTCGGCGATCACCGGCACCGCGTGGTAGCCGATCATGCACCAGGTCTCCAGGCCGTGGAAGGACCACACCGGCAGGATGCCGTAGGGGCTGTGTTCCTGGGCCGCGATCAGCGAGTTCACGAAGTCGGCGTTGCGCTTCTCGGGCGCGACCAGCGTGAGCAGCGGGTGCAGGGCGCGGTAGGTGTCCCACAGCGAGAAGGTCGAGTGGAAGTTGAAGCCTTTCGCCTGGTGCACCTGGTTGTCCGGGCCGCGGTAGCGGCCGTCGCGGTCCATGAACAGGGACGGCGCCAGCATGCTGTGGTAGAGCGCCGTGTAGAACATGGTGCGCATCGGCTCCGGCGCTTCGGCCTTCACGGTGGACAAGGCTTCGTTCCACGCGGTCGAGGCGCGGGTGCGCTCGGCGTCGAAGTCCCAGCCCGGCATCTCGTCCAGGTTGGCGATCGCGCTGTCCTCGCTGACCGGCGACAGGGCGACTTTCACCAGGAGCTGGCCGTCGCTCGGCACGCCGAATTCGAGGTTCGCCATCAGCGCCTTGCCTTCGACGATCGGCTTCTCGGCGGGCGTCTTGCCGGGCGAGGCGAAGCCGCGGTACTCGATCGCTTCCTCGCGGTTGAGCAGCTGGCGGTTGGTGATCGGACGCGAGAACTTGATGGCGAAGTAGAGCTGGCGGCCCGGCGCCCAGCCGCGCGTCTCGCGCATGCCGGTGATCGTGGTCGCATCGCGCAGGCGCAGGCGCGACCACAGGTTCTTGCTGCCATAGTCGTAGATGCTCTGGCGCAGGTCGAGGATCACCTTGGCCTGGGCATCCTTGCCGAAGCGGTAGCGGTGCAGGCCGACCCGCTCGCTGGCGGTCAGCTCGACGTCGACCTCGTTGTCCTTCAGGCGCACCGCGTAGTAGCCCGGCTCCGCCTTTTCTTCATCGTGCGAGAAGCGCGAGCGGTAGCCCGAATGCGGCCGCTCGGGATAGCCCGGCTCCAGCTTGGTGTCGCCGCTGTAGGGCATCAGGAGCACGTCGCCCAGGTCCGAGTGGCCGCTGCCCGAGAAGTGGGTATGCGAGAAGCCCAGGATCGAGTCGTCCGCGTAGTTGTAGCCCGAGGCCCAGGGATAGCTTTGGCGGAAGTGGCGCACTTGCGTGTCGGGGCTGAGCTGCACCATGCCGAAGGGCCGGGTAGCGCCGGGGAAGGTATGGCCGTCGCCGCCGGTGCCGATAAACACGTTCACGGCAGCGGCGGGACTGCCGGGCGTGGCGGCATCGGCGGGGTTCACGGCCACGATGGCCAGGATGCTCAGGACGGAAAGAAGGTGAACTGCTCGGGTAAAGCGAACGGTCATGGTGTCTCCAACGGTGGCGTCAGGCGTATTCTTGTGACACGTATATATATGCCGAGTTTGCCTTCTGGGCAACAAAGCAATGCTAAACCGCACCCTATTTAGTATCCTTTTAGTAAACATGCACACCAACCTCGTGTGAGGGGATTGGCGGGAAAACGAAAAAAGGGCTGGAAACCCGGTGGTATCCAGCCCTTTCGCGATGGCGCGGAGACGCTTATGCGGCCATGGCTGCCTGGCCGATGATCGCGACCGGCACCGCCGCATCGGTCTCGACGGAGGCCAGCAGGTCGGCCAGGGTCGGGGCGCCGGAGGCGGCGGCGTCGCGGGCGTCGATGGCGAAGTAGACGTCGGTCATGTCGGTGACGTGGCCGTTCGCCAAGGTGGCGCTGCTGCGCTCGAGGTGCAGGTTGCCCTGGCCGTCGACGAAGGGCAGGACCACGTAGTCGACCTTGAGCGAGACCACGCCCGCCTGCGCCAGCGTCATCAGCTCGCCGTCGTCGGTCTGGTGGTTGCCGTTGGCGTCCTGCCAGATGCGCAGGTCGCCGAAGGCGGCGTCCTGGGCGTCGACCACGCCGTCATGGTTGCTGTCGTAGCTGGCCAGCTGGCTGAAGCCCGCGCCCTGTTTGGCGCCGCCGAACAGTTCCGAGATGTCGTCGATCTTGCCGTTGCCGTTGTGGTCGACCGCCAGGAAGCCGTCGCTCGAGGACAGCCAGCCCGAGGCGATGCCCTTGCCGGTGCCGAGCAGGTCGAAGGTCGCGCTTGAGGCCGAGCGCGCCACGGTGTGCACGCCATCGCCGTTCAGGTCGATCGCGATCGGGGTGATCGCGGCGTCCCACGTCATGTCGTTCTCGCCCGAGCTCAGGGTGATGTTGTCGGTGCGGGTCACGTTCACTTTCGAGACGCCGTCGCCGTTCACGTCCGAGTCGATCGCGTCGTTGTTGCCGACGTTCTTGCTCGCCCACTTCCAGTTGTCCATGTTGATGCCCTTGTAGATGACATCGCCCTTGTCGAACTTCAGGTAGTAGGTGCCCGGGTCCAGGTTGCTGAACTTGTAGTTGCCGCTGCTGTTGGTCTTGGTGGTCGCCAGCAGCGTGCCGCCCGAGGTGTACAGCTGCACGGTGACGCCGCCGATGCCGCCTTCGTTGCTGTCCTGGATGTCGTCGTGGTCCAGGTCTTCCCACACCTTGTCGCCCAGCGAAGCCTTGCGGTACAGGCCCGCATCCCAGGTCAGGTCGTTCTCGCCCTGGGTGAGGGTGATCAGGCCGGTCCTGCCGTTGGCGGTGTCGATGTCCGAGTCGACGCCGTCGTTGCTGCCGACGTTCGGCTTGGTCACGTAGTAGCCGCTCGGTTCCACCACCTCGACGCGGTAGCTGCCCGCGTTCAGGTTGTCGAACAGGTACTTGCCGTTGCTGTCGGTGACGGTGGTTTCCAGCACCTTGCCGCTGGCGTCCAGCAGCTTCACGGTGACGCCCTTGATGCCCGCTTCGCCGCTGTCGCGGATGCCATTGTAGTTGTTGTCTTCCCAGACCGTGTCGCCGATCGAACCGCGCTTGACGGCCACCGGGGTCGGCAGCTTGATGTCGTCGGTGTCGGTCGCGCTGTTGTTGCCGCTGTTGGTGTCGATAAAGGTCGACGGCGGCGTCACCTTGGCGGTGTTCGACAGCTGGGCCGGCACGGTGCCCGCCTTCCATACCAGGAAGTCGTTGTTGTTGCCGCTCGGGTTGCTGCCGGCGACGAAGAACACGTACTTGGCGCTGGCGTCGAAGTTCGACGGACGCAGGCTCAGGATGTCGCCGCTTTCCGCGCCGACGCCGAAGTCGCCGGCCTTGAAGGTGAACTTGGTGGTCAAGCGGGTGATGTCCGGCGTGGCGCTGTCCGACCAGTACAGGGTGCCGATCTCGGCGCCGCCGGAACCGTCCTTGTCCAGGTTCGAGACCCACAGCGAACTCCATTGGTCGGCATCGTCCTTGGTCAGGCGGATGACTTCCATGTTCTTCTGGTTCGACAGGCCGGTGGCGGCTTCGCCGTCCGAGCTGCTCTCGCCGCGCGACAGCACGCCCAGGCCTTTGTCCTCGCCCGAGTCGCGGGCCCACAGGGTGGCGCTGTTGATGCTCGAGCCGGACACCCAGGCCGCTTCGGCGGTCACGCCGTTGACGGTCTTGCTGCTGCCGACGCCGACGTTGTTGCCGAGGGTCGAGAAGTCCGAGATGGTTTCCAGCGCCGACAGCGACGCGACCTTGGCGGTGACGGTGTAGGTGATGCTCGAGCCGCCGTTCAGGGTCACGGTGTCGTTGATGCTGCCGCTGCCCGAGGCCTGGTTGCCGCTGGCGCCACTGGTGGCGCTGCTGGTCCAGGTGACGTTGGTCAGGGTCGACGGGATGCTGTCGGTGACCACGGCGTTGGCCGCGATCGCAGTGCCGGTGTTGGTCACCACGATCTTGTAGGTGATGGTCTGGCCCGGGGTGACGAAGGAGACGCCGTCGGTCTTGGTGATCGATAGGTCGCCGGTTACGTTGACCAGGCCCGCGTCCAGGTTCTTGTTGTTCTCGCCCGATTGCAGGGTGACCACGCGGGTCATGCCGGTGGTCGAGTTGGCGTCCGAATCCGTCACGTCGTTGCCGCCCATGCTGCTGCCGGTATACACGTAGCCGGTCGGCTTGCTGAACTGGACCTGGTACTGTACGCCCGGGGTCAGGTTGCTGAAGTTGTAGGCGCCGTCGGTACCGGTCAGCATCGAGACGCTGGTGTTGTCGGCCGTGGTCGAGAGCAGGCCGTCAAGCCCGCCGCCGATCAGGGTGACGGTGCGGCCGGCCAGGCCGGTGGCGCCGTCGTCCTGCAGGCCGTTGCCGTTGGTGTCGATCCACAGGCGGTCGCCGATGCTGGCGTTGGCGTACACGCCGGCGTCGATGGTGTCGTTGAACTCGCCCGACTTCAGGGTGATCACCTGGGTCTTGCCGGTAACGGCGTCGGCGTCCGAGTCGCTGGCGTCCAGGCCCACGTCCTTCTTGGTGAAGAACATATTGGCTGGTTTACCGAAGGTGACCTGGTACTGCATGCCCGGGACCAGGTCCTTGAACAGGTAGTTGCCGCCGGCGTCGGTGGTGGTGGTCACCGTGGTGTTGTCGGCCGTGGTCGAGATCAGGCCGTCCGCGCCGCCGCCGGTCAGGGTGACGGTCACGCCGGCGACGCCGGTTTCGTTCGCGTCCTGCTGGCCGTTGGCATTGGCGTCGAGCCAGACGCGGTTGCCCAGGCTGGCCGGGGTGTAGATGCCGGCATCGATGGTGGTGTTGTTCTCGCCCGATGCCAGTTTCACGATCTGCGACAGGCCGGTGGTGGCATTGGCGTCCGAATCGCTGGCGTCATTGCCCAGATCCTGCGAGGTGAACACGGTGCCGGCCGGTTTGCCGAACTGGACCTGGTATTCCATGCCCGGCACCAGGCCGCTGAACTTGTAGTTGCCGTTGGCGTCGGTGGTCGTTTCGACGCGGGTATTGTCGCCCCCGGTCGAGATCAGGCCGTCAAGCCCGCCGCCGATCAGGGTGACCTTGACGCCGGCGGCGCCCAGTTCGCCCGCATCCTGCTGGCCGTTGCCGTTGGCGTCGATCCAGACGCGGTCGCCCAGGCTCGCCGGTGCATACACGCCGGCGTCGATGGTGCTGTTGTTTTCGCCCGAGGCCAGCTTGACGACCTGCGACAGGCCGCTCGCATTGGCGTCGGAGTCGCTGGCGTCGTTGCCCTTGTCCTGGGTAGTGAACACGGAGCCGGCAGGGGCGGTGAACTTCACCTGGTACTCGGTGCCCGGGGTCAGGCCCTCGAATTTGTAATTACCGTTGGCGTCGGTGGTGGTGTCGACGCTGGTGTTGTCGCCCGTGGTCGAGAGCAGGCCATCAAGCCCGCCGCCGATCAGGGTCACCTTGGCGCCGGCGACGCCGACTTCGCCCGCATCCTGCTGGCCGTTGGCGTTGGCATCGAGCCAGACGCGGTCGCCCAGGCTCGCAGGCAGGTAGATGCCGGCGTCGATGGTGGCGTTGTGTTCGCCCGACTTGAGCGTGACGACCTGCGACAGGCCATTCGCATTGGCGTCCGAATCGCTGGCGTCATTGTCCTTGTCCTGGGCGGTGAACACGCTGCCGGCAGGCTTGGCGAACTGCACCTGGTATTGCACGCCCGGCGCCAGGCCGTCGAAGCGGTACTTGCCGTCGGCGTCGGTGGTGGTCTCGACGCTGGTGTTGTCGGCAGTCGTGGAGATCAGGCCATCAAGCCCGCCGCTAGTCAAGACAACCTTGACGCCGGCCACACCGGTTTCGCCGTCGTCCTGCTGGCCGTTGCCGTTGGCGTCGAGCCAGACGCGGTCGCCCAGGCTGGCCGGGGCGTATACGCCGGCGTCGATGGTGGTGTTGTTCTCGCCCGATGCGAGTTTCACGATCTGCGACAGGCCGCTGCCGTTCGCATCGCTGTCGGAAGCGTCGTTGCCCTGGTCGGCGCCGGTGAACACGTGGCCGGCCGGTGCGCTGAACTGCACCTGGTATTCCATACCCGGGGTCAGGCCGTCGAACTTGTAGTTGCCGTTGGCGTCGGTGGTGGTTTCCACGGTGGTGTTGTCGGCCGTGGTCGAGATCAGGCCATCGGCGCCGCCGCCGATGAGGGTGACCTTGGCGCCGGCTACGCCGGTTTCGCCCGCATCCTGCTGGCCGTTGGCGTTGGCGTCGATCCAGACGCGGTCGCCCAGGCTGGCGGTCTTGTAGAAGCCTGCGTCGATGGTGGTGTTGTTCTCGCCGGAAGCCAGCTTGACGACCTGCGACAGGCCGCCGACGGCGTCCGAATCGCTCGCGTCGTTGCCGACGTCGGCGCCGGTGGCGACGAAGCCGGCCGGGGCGCCGAACTTGACCTGGTACTCCATGCCTGGGACGAGGCCGGTGAACTTGTAGTTGCCGTTGGCGTCGGTGGTGGTCTCGACGCTGGTGTTGTCGCCCGTGGTCGACAGCAGGCCGTCGGCGCCGCCGCCGATCAGGGTCACGGTCACGCCGCCGATGCCGGCTTCGCCCGCATCCTGCTGGCCGTTGGCGTTGGCGTCATGCCAGACGCGGTCGCCCAGGCTGGCCGGGGCATACACGCCGGCGTCGATGGTGGTGTTGTTCTCGCCCGATGCGAGCTTGACGATCTGCGACAGGCCGGCGCTGTTCGCGTCCGAATCGCTCGCGTCATCGCCCTTGTCCTGGCTGGTGAACACGGTGCCCGCCGGCGCGCCGAACTTGACCTGGTATTCCATGCCCGGAGTCAGGCCGTCGAAGCGGTACTTGCCGTCGGCGTCGGTGGTGGTCTCGACGCTGGTGTTGTCGGCAGTCGTCGAGAGCAGTCCGTCGGCGCCGCCGCCGATCAGGGTGACCTTCACGCCGGCCACGCCGGTTTCGCCATCGTCCTGCTGGCCATTGCCGTTCGCATCCAGCCAGACGCGGTCGCCCAGGCTGGCGCTCTGGTAGAAGCCGGCGTCGATGGTGGTGTTGTTCTCGCCGGAGGTCAGCGTGACGACCTGCGACAGGCCTGCGACCGCATCCGAATCGCCCGCGTCATTGCCCGCGTTGGCCCTGGTGGCGATGAAGCCGTCCGGCGTGCCGAACTTGACCTGGTATTCCACGCCCGGGGTCAGGCCCTCGAACGTGTAGTTGCCGTCGGCGTCGGTGGTGGTGTCGACGCTGGTGTTGTCGTTCGTGGTCGAGAGCAGGCCATCAAGCCCGCCGCCGATCAGGGTGACCTTGGCGCCGGCGACGCCGACTTCGCCCGCATCCTGCTGGCCGTTGGCGTTGGCGTCCAGCCAGACGCGGTCGCCCAGGCTGGCGAGCTTGTAGACACCCGCGTCGATGCTGCCGTTGTGTTCACCCGACTTCAGGGTAAGGACCTGGCTCTTGCCGCCGATGCCCGCATCCGAGTCGGTCTCGTCATCGCCGATGTCGGCGCCGCTGGCGACGTAGCCATCCTTGCCGCCGAAGGTCAGCTGGTATTCCATGCCCGGGGTCAGGCCGTCGAAGCGGTAGCTGCCGCCGGCGCCGGTGACGGTGGTGAATTCGACGTTGTCGGCCGTGGTGGCGATCAGGCCGTCCGCGCCGCCGCCGACCAGGGTCAAGGTCACGCCTTCGATGCCGCTCTCGCCCGCATCCTGCTGGCCATTGGCGTTGGCGTCATGCCAGACGACGTCACCCAGTCTGGCCGGCTTGTACACGCCGGCGTCGATGCTGGTGTTGTTCTCGCCCGAGGCCAGTTTCACGATCTGCGACAGGCCGCCCGCGCCGGCGTCGCTGTCGCCGCTGTCGTCGCCCTTGTCGGCGGCCGTGAACACATGGCCGCTCGGTGCTTCGAACTTCACCTGGTATTCGGCGCCCGGCGTCAGGCCGTCGAACTTGTAGTTGCCGTTGGCGTCAGTCGTGGTCTCGACGCTGGTGTTGTCCGCGGTGGTCGACAGCAGGCCGTCGGCGCCGCCGCCGATCAGGGTCACTTTGGCGCCCGCGATGCCGGTTTCGCCCGCGTCCTGGCGGCCGTTGCCGTTCGCGTCCAGCCAGACGCGGTCGCCCAGGCCGGCGGTCCGGTAGAAGCCGGCGTCGATGGTGGTGTTGTTCTCGCCCGAGGCCAGCTTGACGATCTGAGACAGGCCGCCGACGGCGTCCGAATCGCTGGCGTCGTTGCCGACGTTGGCGTGGGTCGGCACGAAGCCCTCCGGGGCGCCGAACTTGACTTGGTATTCCACGCCCGGGGTCAGGCCGCCGAAGGTGTAGTTGCCGTTGGCGTCGGTGACCATCTCGACGCTGGTGTTATCGAGCGTGGTCGAGATCAGCCCATCGGCGCCGCCGCCGACCAGGGTAACCTTCACGCCGGCGATACCCAGCTCGCCCGCATCTTGCTGGCCGTTGCCGTTGGCGTCATGCCAGACGCGGTCGCCCAGGCTCGCGCTGCGGTAGAAGCCGGCGTCGATGCTGCTGTTGTTTTCGCCCGGTGCGAGCACGACGACGTTGGACAACACGGCGTCGCTGTTGGCGCCCGATGCAGGACTGCCGTCGGACTGGCGCGGGCTGACGCGGTCGTAGCTGGCCGGCAGCGAGAAAGTGACGCGGTACTCGAGCGACGGGGTCAGGCCCTTGAACACGTAGTTGCCGTTGGCGTCGGTGGTGGCGGTGCCCAGCAGTTCTCCGGCGTCGTCGAAATCGCCATCCTGGTTCTGGTCACGCCCCAGCTTGACGGTCACGCCGGCGATGCCTTCCTCGCCGGCGTCCTGGATGCCGTTGGCGTTGGCGTCGTGCCAGACGCGGTCGCCCAGCGAGGCGGCCTTCATTTCCACGATCAGCGGCTGGCGGTGGACGCTGTTCGCCCACGGATCCACGATCACGCCGATGGTGTCGCCGATGTCCGGGACGTAGCCATCGTGCTGCATCGCTTCGGCGACCAGGGCGTCGATCTTCTGGATATCCTGCGGGCCGATGTAGTTCTTGAGGGGCGAGCTGCCCATCATCTTCCAGATGGCGCCCTGGACGTCGCCGTCGACCGCGTTCAGGCGCTTGTAATTGTTCAGCAGCCAGTTAATGTTGTCCAGGTTCGCCAGGTTGATGCTGTTCGCAAGACCGGGGACGGCGGACAGGCTGCCGATCTCGTACGACGAATAGATATAAGCACTATAGGTCGCCTCGATCGGCAGCGGGATATCCTTGGCCAGGCACCACGGGGTGTACAGCGTGCCGGCGGACGTGTTGCCCGGATTCAGCGGCGTGACGCCCTGGATGTACAGGCCCGGGAGCCAGTAGTGATCGGGCGAACCCCATTCGGAGACGAAAGTAATAACGCGCGGCGTGGCTGACATGGTTGTCCTTGGAAACGTATTTGGAGGATCAATCGCCAAATTTTGGCGAACAGGTGCCCATGCGGGCCTGTTCGGGCCAGCGCCGGGTTCACTAACGGGTTGTGCTGCGATGCATTGCGCGCAAGGTTCAGCGCGCAATGGAGAACCGGATTACTTTTTCTTCCGGAACTTGGCGACAGCGATCGCGACACCGATCGCGCCGAGGAACAGGGCAGGGGTGCTCGGTTCCGGCACTTCGCACGGACCAAAACGACCGCCGCAGGTGTCTGCAGCAGCATTGCCGATCAGCATGACCAGCGGAGCGCCTGCGAGAAGCAGGTTGTTGACGAATTTCTTCATGGGTTTCCCTCGTTTATTGTGGTGTGGGACAGCGTTCACACAGTGACTGAATTGCACTGGTTACAACGATCATTTCTTATTTGCACTATGTGAGGCGTGATGATCTCATGCCATTTATTTTTTTTCAAGGAAATTGTTCTAAATGTAAGCTTAATGCAACGGGGAAATTGATGATATCGCTTGCGCAATACAGAAAATTCCCTAGGGAAACTAATTAAGTGATGAAACCGGGGCCGTCTCGCTGTCGGAATCGTCAAATTACGCTAATCATCTGCAAACAATTGGAGAGATTTACAGCGTCGGGGATGTTGACGATTGTTGTGTGAATGTTCATGTTTATCGGCCTCCGTAATACATGGAAAGGACAAAAAATTGCCATTTCTTGCGGAAATGGCAATTTTGGGTATGGCGGGGAGTGAGGCCGGCTGTATGCGCCTGTGCTACTCGCGCAAGGCCTGGACCGGGCGGATCCGCATCGCGCTTACCACATGGCGGACGGTCGAGCCCAGCGCCACCAGCAAGGCGACCGCCAGCGCCGCGGCCAGGGTCCAAGCGCCGACTGGGGCGCGCTCGGCAAAGCCGGCGAGATAGCGCTCCAGCGCCAGCCATGCGACCGGCAGGCCGATCAGCGCGCCGATGCCGATCAGGGCCAGGAACTCGCGCGCTACCAGGCGGCCGATGGCGGCGCTGCCGGCGCCGTAGAGTTTTCTCAGTACGATCTCGCGCGCCTTGCGCTGCACGTTGTAGGCCGCCAGCACGTAGATGCCAAAGGCGGCGATCGCGGTGGCGATCACGCTGGACGCGGCCAGCAGCTTGGCCAGGCGCAGGTCGTCGGCATAGCTCTGCGCGAACAGCGCCGACATGCGCTGCACCTGCAGCACGTCGTTCGGGAAGTAGCGCGGCCACAGCGCCTCGATCGCGTGCTGGACGCCTTCACGGTCCGCGGTGCGGACCGTGAACACGCCGGTCTGCAGGCCCAGGCGGTACATCGTCGGCTGCGGTTCTTCGCGTGCGGAGACGTCGCGGATGTCGGGGACGACGCCGATCACCTGCTTGATGCTGCCGTTGCCGACATCGATCGACTTGCCGGCCGCCTCCAGGGCGCTGGAGAAGCCGAGCGTGCGCACCGCCGCCTCGTTGATGACGATCTTGTCTTCGTCCGCCGGCCGGTCGCGCGCCGGGTCGTACAGGCGTCCGGCGACGGGCTTCAGGCCGTACACGCCGAAGAAGTCGGGACTGATGCGGAACCAGCTGACCGAGACCGTGGTGCCGCCTTCGCGCTTCATCGAGTTGGTGTTGATATTCGTGGTCATGGGGACGTTGCTGACGGCAACGCCGCTGACGCCGGGGATGCGGGCCAGGGCGTCGCGGAAGGCGCTCACGTTCGCGTCGCGCATGTCGCCGGCGGTTTCCACGATCAGGAGAGGATCCGGGTCGAAGCCCGGATCGAGGCTGCTGGCGTAACGGGTCTGCCAGGCCACGCCCAGGGTCAGCCCGGTCAACCCCATGGCGGTGGCGAACTGCAGCACGGTGAGAACCCGGCGCAGGCGCAGGCCGCCGACCGTTTCGCTGTTGCCGCGGCCGGCCAGGGCCGCGGTCGGGCGTACCTTGATCGCGGACCATGCCGGGTAGGCGCCCGCCAGCAAGCCCACCAGCACGCCCAGCGCCAGGCTGACGACGAGTGCGAGCGGATTGAAGATGTGGTCGAGCTTGCGTTGCACCAGGTCAGCGAACACCGGCAGCAGCAGCCAGGCAAGCAGCAGGCCGATCACGGTCGCGACCAGGCACACCAGCACCGACTCGGCCAGGAAGTGGCGGCTCACCGCCTTGGCGCCGGCGCCGAGCACTTTGCGCATCGCGATCTCACGCTGGCGCCGCACCGTGCGTACGGTGGCCAGGTTGACGTAGTTGGTGGCCGCCAGCACCAGGATCAGCAAGCCTACTGCGGCCAGGCCGAAGATGGCCTTGCGCTCCCCGTGCACCGGATTGCTTCCCTTGATCAGCGGGTCGAGGTAGGCGTCGGCCAGGGGGCCGAGGCGGAAGTCGATCATGTCGCGGCCGTTCAGTGAAGCGATCTGGTCCGGGCTCTGGCGCTGGTAGAAGCTGGACGCCAGCATCGTGCGCCGCATCGCGGCCAACGCCTGCGCCGCATCGGCGCCGGGCAGCAGCTTAATATACACCCGGCCATGCGAAGAGCCCCAGTTGTTCGTGACCAGCTCGCGGTATTCGGCATTCCAGATGCGGGTCCGGATGCCGGCCAGCGCGGCATAGGGCAGGGTGGTGGCGGCCGGCTGGTCTTCCAGCAGCGCGCCCACCTGGTAGGATTGCCCGGCGATGCCGATCGTCTTGCCCACCACGTCCAGCGACCCGAACAGCTTGAGCGCGGTCTCGCGCGTCAAGGCCAGGGCGTCGGGACGCGCCAGGGTCGCGCCCAGGTCGCCAGCGAGGACCTTGGGCCGGAAAATCTCGCGGAAAGCGGTATCGACCACGCTCACGTCGATGGTCTGCACCGCGCCGCCGATGCGTACGTCGACGTCGCGCGAGATCATGGCGCTGGCCAGCAGCGGCTGGCCGCTGGCGAGAATGGCGTCGCGCGCCGGCAGGCTGACGCCGTCGCCCCACCGGGCGCCGGCAAAGATGTTCCAGTGCTGCATCAGGCGATAGACCTGGCCGCGCTCCGGCACGTGGCGATCATACGAGAACGAATGCACCACGTAGCCGAGCAGCAGGAAGCAGGTGGCGAAGCCCACCGCCAGGCCCATGACGACGACGGCGGAGTAGGCCGGTTCCTTGACCAGCAGGCGCCAGCCGATGCGGAAATCGCGAAGTATCATCGGGCGCTCCTCATGCCGCCTGCAGGGCGTCGACCACCACCCGGCCGTCGACCAGGTGCAGGGTGCGCGAGGCCTGGGCCGCGTGGCTGGGCGAGTGGGTGACCATGACCACGGTCGTCCCTTCCGCGTTGATGTTGCGCAGCAGGCGCATCACCTCGTCGCCATGGGCGGTGTCGAGGTTGCCGGTCGGTTCGTCGGCCAGCAGCATCGCGGGCTGCGCCACCAGGGCGCGCGCGATCGCCACGCGCTGCTGCTGGCCGCCGGAGAGCTGGGAAGGATGGTGGCGCGCGCGGTGCGCCACGCCCAGCCGCTCCAGCATCGCCTCCACCCGGCGGCGCCGTTCGAGGGCCGGGGTGCCGGTGTATTCGAGGGCCAGCTCGACGTTCTCGTAGACCGACAATTCCTCGATCAGGTTGAAGCTCTGGAAGATGAAACCGATCTTGCCGCGCCGCAGGGCATTGAGTTTCGCTTCGCTCCAGCCGGCCACGTTCTGGCCTTCGAAGAAGTAGTCGCCCTCGTTCGGCACGTCGAGCAGGCCGAGGACCGACAGCAGGGTCGACTTGCCGCAGCCGGAGGGCCCGGTGATGGCGACGTATTCGCCGGCCGCGATGTCGACGTCGACGCGGTCGAGGGCGCGGGTCTGGACTTCTCCCGCGAGGTGGATCTTGGAGACGCCCCTGAGTTTCAGCATGGTGCTTCCTTTCTTGTTTTGTCGTTCGTTTGAATTTGATTCTAGCGGTTGATCTGCAGCTGCTCGGCCTTGCCGAACGGCGCATAGCTGGAGACGACGACCTGCTCGCCGGAGTTCAGCCCGGACAGCACTTCGACGTGGCTGTTGTTGCGGCGGCCCAGGCGCACCGTGCGCTTGCGGACGTCGTGGCCGTTCTTCTCGAGCACGAAGACCCAGGCGCCACCGCTGTCGTTCATGAAAGGCCCGATCGGCAGCAGCAGGGCCCTGGCCGGCTGGCCCAGGGTCAGCTGGGCGTCCAGGCTCTGGCCGGGGCTGAGTACCGCCGGCTGGCCATCGGTGAACACCATCTCGGCGGTGAAGCGGCCCTCGCGGATCTGCGGGAACACGGCGCTGACCCTGAGCGGATGGCGCTTGCCTTCCTGCGTCACGCCGCCCTGCAGACCGCGCGTGACCCGGCTCAGGTAGAACTCGTCGATCTGGACCGACATCTTGAAGCGCTTGGGGTCGTCGATGCGGCCGACGTTCTGGTCGGGGCGCACGGTCTGGCCGACCTGCAGACGGAAGTCGGTCAGCACGCCGGCGGCCGGCGCCCGCACGTTGAGCGCGTCGACAGTGGCGCTGACCAGGTGCAGGCCGGACTGGAAGCCGTCGATCGCGGTCTCCATCTGCTGCAGGCCGCGCTGGCGCACGCCTTCCTCGGTCTCGATGCTGCGCCGCTCGTTGTCCAGCACGCGGCGCTGCTGCGCCAGCTTGTCGCTGGACTCGTCCAGGGCGACCGCCGAAATGAAGCCCTGCTGCGCCAGTTTCTGGTTGCGGCTATGCTGCTTGACCGCCTGCAGCAAGGTGAATTCGAGGTCGGCCAGGCGCCGGCGGTGCTCGCTGCGGCCGGCCTCCTGCGCCACGCGCAGGTTGGCCAGGTTCGAGATCTGCTGCGCGTGCTCGGCCTGGCGCTCGAGCAGGGCCAGGTTGCGCATCGGGTTCGACAGGCGGAACAGCAGCTGGCCCTTGGCGACCGGCTGGCCATCCTCGACCAGCACTTCCTCGACCCGGCCCGATTCGACCGAGTCGAGCATGATGGAGTTCAGCGGCTGGGCGCTGGCGCGCACCACGATGTCGTCGCGGAACACGCCCCGTTCGACGCGGGCGAGGCGCACGTCGGCGGCGTCGACCTGCAGGCCGTGCGGCATCAGACGCCAGGCGCCGGCGCCGAAGGCGGCGAGCAGCAGCAGGGCGGCGCCGATGCGCAGATAGAGGCGGCGCTTCGGCCTGGTCACCACCATGTCCATGGCGGCGCCGGTGACGGCGCTGTGTGCTGCTTGTGGGGGTAGTCGGTCCATGCGTTGCGGGTGTCAAAGTGTCGATGCCTCCTTCATCGCAACTTCCGTGCCACGCGCTTTCTGGCTCTTGCCGACACGGTTTCGCACCGAACTGTCCGGAAGCGGACAGGTATGCATGTGCGGGAGCGGACAGGTGTCCGGCGACCTGTCCACCGCGGCCGGATGCGCTGCTAGAATGCGCTCCATGCCGCCATCGCCCGCTTCCATCCTGATCCTCGACGACGACGACGACGTCGCCTGCGCCGCCCAGCTGCTGCTGCGCCGGCGCCATGCGCGGGTGGCGACCCTGGGGGACCCGGCGCAGCTCGATGCGCGGCTCGCCGCCAGCCGGCCGGACGTGGTGCTGCTGGACCTGAACTTCACGCCGGGACGCATCGATGGCCTCGAGGGCCTGGCGGTGCTGGCGCGCCTGCGCGCGCTGCCGCGGCCCCCGGCGGTGATCGCGCTGACCGCCTACGCCGACGTGCCGCTCGCGGTCGAGGCCATCAAGCGCGGCGCGCTCGACTTCATCACCAAGCCCTGGGACAACGACCGGCTGGTGGCGGCGGTGGACGGCGCCGTGGCGCGCCAGGCGGCGGCGCCCGCGGCAGGGGACGGCTCGCCGCTGATGGGCGACTCCAGCCCGATGCACGCCTTGAGGTCGATGATCGCCGCCGTCGCCCCGACCGAGGCCAACGTCATGGTGCTGGGCGAAAACGGCGTCGGCAAGGAATTGGTGGCGCGCGCCATCCATGCGGCCTCGCGCCGCGCGCCCGCGACCTTTCTCGCGGTGGACATGGGCGCGCTGCCGGAAGCGACCTTCGAGAGCGAACTGTTCGGCCACCGCAAAGGCTCCTTCACCGACGCGCGAAGCGACCGCGCCGGACGCTTCCAGGCGGCGCGCGGCGGCACCCTGTTCCTCGACGAGATCGGCAACATGCCGCTCGGCGCCCAGGCCAAGCTGCTGACCGCGCTGGAACGGCGCGAAGTCACCCCGCTCGGCGCCGACCGCGCCGAGGGCCTCGACGTGCGCGTGGTGAGCGCCACCAACCTGGACGAGGCGCGCCTGTTCGACCCGTCCGTGTTCCGGCCCGACCTGCTGTTCCGCCTGAACACCATCGTGCTGCGGGTGCCGCCGCTGCGCGAACGGCAGGAAGACATCCCGCAGCTGCTGCACCACTACCTGTCGCTGTACGAAAGCCAGTACGGGCGGCCGGTGCGCGAGCTGGCGCCGCACACGCAGGAGCGCCTGTGCGCCTGGTCCTGGCCCGGCAACGTGCGCGCGCTGCGCCATGCCTGCGAACGGGCGGCGATCCTGGCGCCCGGGCTTGAATACCACTTCGAGGACTTCGGCCTGGCCACGCCTGCAACCGCCACTGTCGCTGCGCCTGCCGAGCCGGAGGACTTCCGTCTCGGCGCGCGCGAACGCGACACCATCGCCGCCGCCCTCGACAAGGCCAAGGGCAATATCAGCATGGCGGCGCGCATGCTGGGCCTGAGCCGCGCCGCCCTGTATCGCAAGATGGAAAAGCATGGCCTCTGAGGCGCGCCTGAAAACGGCGGCACTCTTGTGCGCGCTGGGTGCGGCGCTGCTCGGCTACCTGGCCGGCCGGGTCCACGACGCGCCGCGCCTGGTGGTGCTGTGCGGCCTGGCGGCCTGGCCGCTGCTGTTCGCACTGATGCGCTGTACGACGCGGCTGGCCATGCTGCGCCGCCCCAGGCCGCCGGAAACGAAGGCGGTGCTCACGATCGAGCAGCAGCACCTGGTCGACCAGGCCCAGGCCCTGGAAGCGCGCCTGGAGCATGCGCCGATCGCGCTGTTTCGCATCGAAGGCGGGGTGGTGGCGCCCCTGAACGGCAATGCGCGCAAGCTGGTCGCGCCGGGCCGCGCCAGCGATCCGTCCAGCCTGTATGCGGAACTGGTCGCCCAGGCGGGCGAGGGCCGCGGCATGATCGCCTTCGACACCGAGCGCGGCGTCGAGCGTGCGCTGGTGGCGGTATCGACGCTGGCGCTGCAGGGAAGCAGCCAGCGCCTGGCGGCCCTGATGCCGGTCGAGAGCGAGCTGGAAGCGGCGGCGCTCGATGCCTGGCGCCAGCTGGTGCACGTGCTGACCCACGAGATCATGAATTCGCTCACCCCGGTGGCCTCGCTGTCGCGCACCGCGCGCGCCATGCTCGAGGAGTGCCGCCCGGGCCTGGCGCCGGACGTGGGCGACGACCTGGTGACGGCACTGGATGCGATCAGCCGCCGCGCCGACAGCCTGGCCGCCTTTGTCGCCAGCTACCGCAGCCTGTCCAACGTGCCGGCCGCGCAGCCGGAGCGGATCGTGCTGCAGGACCTGTTCGAACGGGTGCGCGCGCTGGTCGGCCCCGGCTGGCGTGCGCGCGGCGGCGAGGTGCTGTTCGCCGTGGAGCCGTCCTCGCTCGAGCTGGTGGCCGATCCCGGCCAGCTGGAGCAGGCCCTGATCAACCTGCTCAAGAACGCCTTCGAGGCCAGCGGCGCGGTCGCGGGGGCGGGCGCGCGCGTCACGGCGCGCCTGGTGCGCGGCGGCCGGCTGCGCATCGAGGTGTCGGACGACGGGCCAGGGGTGCCGCCGGAACTGGTGGCCCATATCTTCACGCCCTTCTTCACTACCAAGAAGCAGGGCGGGGGAATTGGCCTGGCGATGGTGCGGCACCTGGTCCACGGCAACGGCGGCACGGTGCGCTACGCGCGTCCGCTGGGGCAGGGCCAGGGCGCCCGCTTCGTCATCAGCTTCTAGTAGGGTGGGCTGGCAATTCCGGGCATTGCCCGCCCACCCTACGTTAAGCCGGCGGCGAAATAGGCGGACGGCGGGGCGCCGAAGGTCTTGCGGAACATCGCCGTGAACGCCGACTGGCTGGCGTAGCCGAGCTGCTCGGCCACCTGCCACAGCGGCATGCCGCGCGCGATCAGCGAGGCGCCGTGGGCCAGGCGCACCTGGCGCCGCCACTGGCCGAAGCTCATGCCCAGCTCCGTCTCGAACAGGCGCGCCAGCGTGCGTTCGGACGCGCCGGCGGCGCGCGCCCATTCGCCCAGGGTGCGGCTGTCGCCCGGCGCTTCCATCAGCGCCCGGCACAGGTGCAGCAGGCGCTTGTCGCGCGGCAGCGGCACGCGGATCGGCCGGGTCGGGGCCTGCGCCAGCTCGTCGAGGATCAGTTCCCCGAGCAGGGCCGCGCGCCGTTCCGGCAGCCCGTCGCCGCCGGTCACCAGCGCCGCGATCAGTTCGCGCAGCAGGGCGCCGACTTCCACCACGCGGCAGTTCTCGCCCGGGAAGGGCGCGCGCGTCGCGTGCACGCGCAGCGGCGTCAGGCGCGCGGCTTCCAGCAAGGTGACTTCATGCTCGACGTGCGGGGCGATCCAGATCGCGCGCTGCGGCGGCACGATCCAGCTGCCGCCGTCCGCGCTCACACGCAGCATGCCGTCGGCGGCATAGGTCAGCTGGCCCCACTCGTGGCTGTGGGCGCCGACCACGACGTCGGCCGGCAGGTCGCGTGCCGAAAGACCGACCGGGCGTTCGCAGGTCGGGCCCGGCCCGGCGGCGGGAGGAAGGGTGCGCATGACGGTTTCTCGATAAATCTTGACACGCTATCTTAAAACGGACGGCGCGATCGTGCTTACACTGGCCTTTTCGACAAACAGCACGAGCATGAAAAACGACGACAACAGCTTGCGGCAGGATGCGCGCGTGATCGGCCTGGTCGGCCTGGCGCACGGCACATCGCACTTCTACCACCTGATCCTGGCGGCCCTGATCCCCTGGCTGAAGCCCGCCTTCAACCTCAGCTACACCGAGCTGGGCCTCCTGATGACGGTGTTCTTCGTCGTCTCCGGCGTCGGCCAGGCGCTGGCCGGCTTCGTGGTCGACCGCTTCGGCGCGCGCGCCGTGCTGTTCTCGGGGATCGCGATGCTCGGTGTCTCCGCGCTGGTGCTGTCGCAGGCCGGCGGCTACGCGGGGCTCGCAGTGGGCGCCTTCCTCGCCGGCGTCGGCAACTCGGTGTTCCACCCGGCCGACTACACCTTGCTGAACCAGCGCGTCTCGCGCCCGCGGCTGGCGCACGGTTTCTCGGTGCACGGCATCAGCGGGAACATCGGCTGGGCCGCCTCGCCGCTGTTCCTGGCGACCATCGCGGCCAGCCAGGGCTGGCGCGTGGCGCTGTTGTGCGCGGCGGCGTTGCCGGTGGCGGTGCTGCTGCTCCTGGTGCTGAACCGCCACGCGCTGTATCCGGACCCGATCGTCCGCCATCAAGCCGGCGCGGGCGGCGACACGCTCGGCTTCCTCAGGCTGCGCGCGGTGTGGCTGTGCTTCGGCTTCTTCCTCCTGACCGCCGTCGCCCTGGGCGGCATCCAGGCCTTCTCGACCATCAGTCTTGAATCGTTGTACGGCATCTCGCACGTGCTGGCCACCAGCTCCTACACCGCCTACATGCTGGCCTCGGCGCTGGGCATGGTCGCGGGCGGCTTCCTCGGCGCAGGCAGCCAGCACCATGACCGCATCGTGGCGCTGGCCTTTTCGGCGGCGGCGCTGCTGGCGCTGGTGTTGGCGGCGGGCGCCGGTCCGGCCTGGATGGCGCTGCCGCTGATGGCGCTGATCGGCCTGTGCTCGGGCGTGGCCGGCCCCTCGCGCGACCTGATGATCCGCGCCGCGGCGCCGGCCGGCGCCACCGGCCGCGTGTATGGCGTGGTGTATTCGGGCCTGGACAGCGGGTTGGCGATCGGTCCGCTGCTGTTCGGGCTGGTGATGGATGCGGGCCACCCGGGCTGGGTGTTCGCGGGCGTGGCGCTGTTCCAGGCGCTGGCGATCGCTACCGCGGTGGGCGTGGGCGGCAATACCCGTGCGCGCAGGCTCGGCGTCGCCTGACACGCAAGACGGGTTCGCCATCGCAGGCCGCGCCGTGCGGCCTGCATCGAGGATCGACCGCCGTCAGCGCAGGCGCTGCACCGGCGCCTGACGGAGGTTCAGGTGCGGCAATCGGCGACCGGCGCCGTCGTGGAGGCGCCGGTTGTATCGGGAGCCGGGGCCGGCGCTGCGGTCGGGCTCACGACAGGCGCCTCCCGCAGTAGCGACTGGATGGTGCGCACGCAGGCGATGGTCGGGGCCCCCGACTGCGCATCGGTGCCCTTGGCGTAGGCGCGCGCGATGCGGGTGGCGACCGGCGCGCCGCCCTCGACCTGCTCGCGGTAGAGGCGGGTCAGGGTCACCACGGTCTCGTGCAGCGCGTGGTGGCACGAGCGCGCGATGTTGCGCCCCGGGCCGTCCAGGCGCACCGAATCCGTGACGATCTGTTCGAGCTGGCGCTCGCCGCGTTCGATCAGCATGGCCACCTGGCCGGGCGTGAAGGTGATTCGCATGGTTGTCCTCGTGTCGCGTGTCGGGTGTCGTTCGGGTTCTTCAAGCCGCTTCCTTGACCGCCGCGCGCGGCATCACGCGCGATGGCCGGACCCGCGGCGGCGGCGGTGGCGGCGCGACCGGCCGGATCTGCGTCAGCGTGCCGGCGAAGGGCGTGGCCCCGTCGTCGATCTCCACTTCCGGCAAGGCGGGCTCGCCGCCGGCCGCCGCCAGGTACTGGGCGATAGCGATTCTGACCAGCGTGCGGTTGGTGAGTTCGGATTTGATCCCGACTTTCCGGCTGCGATGCACGAAGGTCACCGTGACGCCGTCGGGACCGGTGATCTCGACCTTCTTCGGCAGCGAAAAACCGTAACGCCCGCTGGCCCAGAGCTTCACCAGGCAGGCACCTTTGTGTGGGGTTGAGAAGCTGAAGTTCATAAGCAAAATCCTAATCCCGGCTGAGTGTCTGCACGATTCGAAATTGTTCCAAACCGTAACGGGCGAAATTTTCGTTTCCTCCGGTAACGGCTTCGAAGGATTTTCTATCGGGAGCGCAAGCTTTCCCGGCGCCCCGGTTATACTGCCCGCCACCCTCCCTGACCCGGCTTCGCCCATGCTATCTGGAGAATGCGACACCTTCATGTCCACCGCCTTCCTGTCCGGCGGCGGCGAAATGGGCGCCCTGATGCGCGCCCGCGACTGGCATGCGTCGCCGCTGGGCACGCCCGCCGGCTGGCCGCCGGCATTGAAGCACACCGTGCGCCTGATGCTGGGCGCGCGCCACCCGATGTTCCTGTTCTGGGGCCCGGAGCTGGTCCAGTTCTACAACGACGCCTACCGCGCCACCATGGACGGCGCCCGCCACCCCGCCGCGCTCGGCGCGCGTGGCCGCGACTGCTGGACCGAAGCCTGGCCGATCATCGGGCCGGAGATCGAGGACATCCTGGCGGGCGGCCCCGCCACCTGGCACGAACGCAAACTGGTGCCGCTGCTGCGCGACGGCATGCTGCGCGACGCCTGGTGGACCTACGGCTTCAGCCCGATCGAGGACGACGGCGGCATCCAGGGCGTGCTGGTGGTCTGCACCGACGTCACCGAAGAACACCAGAACCGCCTCGCCCTGCAGACCCTGAACCTGCGCCTCGAGGAAGAAGTCGCGGAGCGCCGCCGCGCCGAGCGCGAGCTGGCCGCCGCCAAGGGCCGCAGCGACGTCGCGCTGCAGGAGGTCAGCCGCACCTCCGAACAGCGCCGCCGCCTGTACGAAACCTTCCTGTCGAATTCGCCCGACCTGGCCTATGTGTTCGACCTCGATCACCGCTTCACCTACGCCAACGCGGTGCTGCTGCAGATGTGGGGCAAGACCTGGGATGAGGCGATCGGCAAGAACTGCCTGGAGCTCGGCTATCCCGACTGGCACGCCGAGATGCATGGCCGCGAGATCGAGCAGGTCAAGGCCACCAGGAAGCCGATCAAGGGCACCGTGCCCTTCAACGGCACTTTCGGGCGCCGCATGTACGAATACATCTTCGTGCCGGTGATCGGCCCCGACGGCGAGGTCGAGGCGGTGGCCGGCACCACGCGCGACGTCACCGAGCGCGAACTGGCGGAAGAAGCGATCAGCCGCAACGAGCAGCGCTTCCGCTCGCTGATCGAAGCCTCGACCCAGGTGGTCTGGCATTGCGGCCCGGACGGATCGATGGAAGCCGACTCGCCGACCTGGCGCGCCTACACCGGCCAGACCTATGAAGAATGGCGCGGCTTCGGCTGGACCGACGCCGTGCATCCGGACGACCGCGCGGCCTGCCTGGCCCACTGGCGCCGCTGCATGGCCGAGGGCCGCGTCTACGAGGCCGAGCAGCGCGTGCGCGCGCTCGGCGGCGAATACCGCTGGACCGCCGCGCGCGCGGTGCCGATCTTTAACGAGGACGGCGCGATCCGCGAATGGGTCGGCACCACCACAGACATCCACGACCGCCGCCAGGCTGAACTGGATCGCCAGCGCTTCGTCTCGCTGGCCGAGCGCAGCGAGGACTTCATCGGCATGGCCGGCCTCGACCTGAAACCCTTCTTCCTGAACCAGGCCGCGCTGCGCCTGGTGGGCGCAAGGTCCTACGAGGAAGCCCTGAACACGCCGGTGCAGGAATTCTTCTATCCCGAAGACCGCGCCTTCATCCGCGACGAATTCCTGCCGCGCGTGGCGCGCGAAGGCCACGCCGAGACCGAGGTCCGGATGCGCCACTTCCGGAGCGGCGAGCCGGTCTGGATGATTTATACCGTTTACGTGATTCGCGATGCCGACGGCCGGCCGGAAGGCTACGCCACGGTCAGCCGCGACATCACCGAACGCAAGCTGGCCGAGGAGCGCCTGCGCCAGGCCACCGTCGACCTGCTCGACGCCAACGGCCGCAAGACGCGCTTCCTGGCCACCCTCGCGCACGAACTGCGCAATCCGCTGGCGCCGCTGCGCACGGGCCTGGACCTGATGCAGCTGCCCGGCGCGAGCCAGGAGGCATTGGGCCGCGCACGCGCCATGATGGACCGCCAGCTGCGCCAGATGGTGCACCTGATCGACGACCTGATGGACATCGCGCGCATCGACAGCGGCAAGATCGAACTCAAGCGCGAACGGGTGGCGCTGGGCACAATCGTCGGCGCCGCCATCGAGGGCGTGATGCCGATGGTGGAGGCGGCCGGCCACGATCTCGCGGTGGCGTTGCCGGAAGAGCCGCTGTGGCTCGACGCCGACCCGACCCGCCTGGCGCAGGTGCTGGCCAACCTGCTCACCAATGCCTGCAAGTACACGCCCGGCGGCGGCCGCATCGCGCTTGCGGCGCGGCGCGAGGGCGGCGACGCCGTGATCGAGGTGCGCGACAGCGGCATCGGGATTCCGCCGGATGCGCTGGAGAGCGTGTTCGAGATGTTCAGCCAGGTCTCGCAGAACATCGGCCGCGCCCAGGGCGGCCTCGGCATCGGGCTGGCGCTGGTGCGCAGCCTGGTGCAGATGCATGGCGGGACCATCACGGCGGCCAGCGCCGGCGCAGGGCAGGGCAGCACCTTCACGCTGCGCCTGCCGCTGGCGAGCCTGGCGACCGCGCCTGCCGCACGTCCTGACGGATCGGAGCGCGGCGAGGCGACGCCCGTGGAAAGCGGCCTGCGCATCCTGGTGGCCGACGACAACGTCGATGCGGCCACCATGCTGGCCGCGGTGCTCACGGCGCGCGGCCACCAGGTGACGCTGGCGCACGATGGCGAGGAGGCGCTGGCCAGTGCGCGCGCGGATTCTTTCGCATTGCTGATCCTGGATGTGGGGATGCCGGGCCTGTCCGGCTATGAGGTGGCGCGCGCGGTGCGGGCCATGCCGCACCTGGACGGCGCGCTGCTGGCCGCGCACACCGGGTGGGGGGCGGAACATGACCGCAGTGAAGCACTGGCTGCGGGGTTCGATGCGCATCTCACCAAGCCGGCCGGGCTGGATGAGATCGATGCGCTGCTGGCACGCTTGTGTGGCGCATCCTTCGACTAATCAACGGTGCCGTAAGACCCCAAAGCAACTGGGGGGCTTGTCCTCCCACCGTCAAGCTCGTACAGTGAGCCAAAACTGACTGTCAGCTATCGGCACCGGAGCGGGCATATGGAATGCGTGATTGGGGGGCGAAGCGTGCAGTTACTTGACGAGGTCCGAAGCGCTTGGGGATGGGTAGGCATCGAGCAGGTCGACATCATGGATGACAACGAATTCGGCAACCTGATCTTGAGAGACGTGCGCGGGCAGTACTGGCGTCTATGCCCGGAAGATCTTTATTGCGAGGTTGTAGCGAGCGGTCGAGAAGAACTGGATGGCTTGGCCACGAACCAGGAGTTCCTGTATGACTGGTATATGCGAGATTTGGTAGACCAGGCTTTTCAACGGTTCGGCGCGTTAGCTCCAGGGCGAAAATACTGCCTGAAGATCCCTGGAGTACTCGGCGGTGAGTACGGCGGAGATAACCTCGGCACGATCGCGTTCGATGAACTCATCAGAGCCTCCGGTCATCTTGCCCAGCAAATTGCCGGTTTACCGGATGGGGCATCAGTCAAGCTTTCCGTTTATGACTGAGGTTTGGCGGACCGGTACCACGACAGTTCACAAAGCGTCGATAGCCGCGGGTCTCGAGAGCCTGCGATTTCTTATCTCGGCAACTTGCTATGCCGAGTCAGACGGGCGGATTCGCGCCAATAGCAGACGTTGAGATCGACGGGCTAACCGGGTCGACCCATGCGCCAGTCACTGGATACGTTGGTTTCGCCGGTGCCAATGTCCGACGAAATCGCTAGGAGTTCATGCGTGATTCAATCCTTCTTCGATAAAGCGATTGATTACTCCCAAACGTTCCTTCGGGAATTCGACGGGAACGCCGCACGCTTGTCTGAACCTATGCGAACCGTTGTCATCGTTACTGCAGCTCAAGGCATCATCGATAACGGCGGCCTCGAATACTTTTTCGAAAACGACTTTCCACACAATCCGCCGTATTCGATGTTTGTTGAAGCGTTTCGCCAAATCGGAGCTGATACGGTAGCCGCATGTATCGAGGATGCGGCTGATATGTTTCCGTTTCCCGACCCGCACCTGCATGAAGCGCAGCGGCGACTGTGGATGGGTTCAATCAGGGATAACGAGACCCATGATTTTGCGCTTCTCAGTAATAAGGCATGCGGCGACGAGGTGCCCTATGAAAAACTTGAAGAATTCGTCGGGCGCAACCGGGCTGCTTTCACAGGAATGAATTTGTCAACCGGTAGAGACACTGAAAACGATCCGACTAGCCTATAGGAACCAAAGCGCCAATCAGTCTCTCGCCTGGAAGCCAAAGTCCGCTCTGGGGAGCTTGCTGTCCTTTGTGACAGTCCGCGCTTATTGAGCGAAGGAGACCTGCTATGCTTGGCTCATCGCCATCGAAGTTGCTATGTAGGAAACCACCTGATGTATCAAGTCTCTAACACGCAAAGTAGTATGCAGGCCACTCTGTATCGAAGCCTATCTTGCTTCGTAGTCACTGCCGCGATCGTTGCGCTTCCCTGCAAAGCACAAACAGACACCTCACCCAACAGTACCGCGTCTGAGCAGGCTGATGCGCTCCCCAAACTTCGCTCAGCAATGCCAGTCATGCCCTGCAAGAGACCGGCGTGGTCCCGCGAAGCGATTGAGAGACAGATGACTGGAACGGTGACAATGAAGTTCCTGATTGACACTGATGGCACTGTGCTCGATAAAGAGATCGTCAAGTCGAGTGGGCACAAAATGCAAGACAAAGCTGCCTTGGAGGCTACTGCTCGATGCAAGCTTGCTGTAGCGCCGCAAGATGGCCAGCTTGAGAAGGAATGGGTATTACTCCAATACGTCTGGACGCTGGATTAGCTTGGCGTGACGCTGTCTGGGAATCCGCCCAGATGCGTCGTTTCCACCTTGGGACCACTTCAAGAATCGTCGACAGCCTGGCCCGAAACTCCCGGCGGCAGTTCAGACACCGTGCCCGGACAGCGTGTCCCCGATCGCCTCCACCAGCGCCTCCAGATTAACCGGCTTGACGAAGTGATGATCGAACCCCGCGCCGCGCGCCAGCACGCGGTCGTGAGCCTGACCATAGCCGGTCAGCGCCAGATAGCGCGCCGGCCGCGCATCTCCCAGTTCCTGCAGGCGCCGCGCCAGCGTGTAGCCGTCGATGTCGGGCAGGCCGATGTCGAGGATGAAGACGTCCGGCCAGTCGGCTTCGGCCAGCGCCAGCGCGGCGCGCGAGCCGTGCGCGGTGGCGACCGTATGGCCCAGCGAGCGTAGTACGTCGGCCAGCGACAGCGCGGCGTCGACGTTATCGTCCACCACCAGGATGCGCCGCGCCGGCCCCGCGCCGGAAGCGCGGACCGGCAGCTCCTCGCCCTGCGCATCCGCCGGCGCCGCCACGCTCGGCAAGGTAACCGCGAAACAGCTGCCCTTGCCCAGCCCCTCGCTATGCGCCTCGACCCGGCCGCCATGCAGCTGCACCAGGCTGTGCACCAGCGCCAGTCCCAGTCCCAGCCCGCCCTGCGAACGGTCCGGCGTGCGCTCGGCTTGCGTGAACAGCCCGAACACGTGCGGCAGCATGGCGCGGTCGATGCCGATGCCGTCGTCGCGCACCGAGACCGTCACGCTGTCGCCGTGCGCCTCGACCGCGAGCACGATGGTGCCGCCCTGGGCGGTGTACTTGGCGGCGTTGTTGAGCAGGTTGACCAGCACCTGCACCAGGCGGATGCGGTCGCCCAGGATCCAGGCCCGCGCCGGCCCGTAATGCACCACCAGGTGGTGACGGCGCGCGTCGATCAGGGGGCGCGCCTGTTCGACCGCGCTGGCCGCCACCAGGCACAGGTCGACCCGCTCGCGTTCGAGTTCGACCAGGCCGCGGGTCACCCGCGAGACGTCGAGCAGGTCGTCCACCAGCGACGTCATGTGGCGCACCTGGCGGACGATCACCTCGCTCGACTGGCGCACCCGCTGCGGGTCGTGGGCGGTCATCGACAGCAGCTGAGCCGCGTTGCTGATCGGCGCCAGCGGGTTGCGCAGCTCGTGCGCCAGCATCGCCAGGAACTCGTCCTTGCGCCGCGCCTGGGCGCGCAGCTCTTCCTCGCCGGTCTTGTTGTCGTGAATGTCGGTGAGGGCGCCCATCCAGCGCGTGGGCCGGCCGGCTTCGTCGAGCCAGGCTTCGGCGCGGTTCAGCATCTAGCGGAATTCGCCATGGCGATCGCGCATGCGGTGCTCGACCTCGTAGGGCGCGCCGCTGGCGAGGCTGGCGCGCCAGCGCGCTTCCAGCAGCGGCAGGTCGTCGGGGTGGACCAGGGCGAGCCAGCCGTTGCCGCCGATCCGCTCTTCAAGCAGGCCGGTGAATTCGTGCCAGCGCGAGTTGAGGTAATCGTTGACGCCGTCCGGGCCGGCCGACCACACCAGCTGCGGGATCGCATTCGCGATCAGGCGGAACTTCGCTTCGCTGACCTGCATCGCGCGCTCGGCCGCCGCCTGGGCCTGTTCGGCGCGCTTGCGCTCGGTGATGTCGACCGCGATGCCGGCGAAGCGGCGCGCGCCGGTCTCGGGGTCGGCGAACACCTTGCCGCGCGCATTGACCCACACGTCCACGCCCGAGAGTTGCGGAATGCGGTACTCCACATCGTACAGGGTCTCGGTCAGGATCGCGTGGTCGATCGCGGCCAGCACGCGCGGCCGGTCGGCCGGATGGATCATGTCGGTGAAGCGGGTCAGCTCGGTGCCGTCGCGCGCCAGGGCCGCGTCGACCTGGAACAGGCGCGCGAAGCGTTCGTCGACGTGGGTGGCGGCGGTGCCGAGATCGTAGGACCAGGTGCCGATATTGCCCGAGGCTTCGAGCGACAGCGCGAGGCGCTCCTCGGCCTCCTTGTGTCGGGCCAGCGCGCGCAGCTTGTCGGTGACTTCGATCACGGTGCACATCACGCCGCACACCGCCCCGGTCTCGTCGCGCGCCGGACTGTAGGAGAAGGTGAACCAGGCCTGTTCCGGATAACCGTGGCGCTCGAGCCGGGTCGCGAAATTCTCGAAGAAGAAGGACTCGCCGGCCATCACGCGCCGCGCGTAGGGGCCGACGGAGTCCCAGGCCTCGGCCCACACATCCGGCAGCGGGCGGCCGAGCGCGTCGTCGGCCTTCATGCCGAGCAGGGGTTCGTAGGCGTCGTTGTAGATCAGCGCCAGGTCCGGGCCCCAGGCCAGGAAGGTCGGGAAGGACGAGCCCAGGATCAGGCCGAGCGAGGTGCGCAGGGCCGCCGGCCAGGCGTCGATCGGGCCGAGCGGGTGGCGTGTCCAGTCGCGGGCCGCGATGCGGGCGCCGGCGGCGCCGCCGTTGGAGAGAAAGGCATGCATGCTCACATCGGTTCCGGATAGGCGAAACCGCGCATTGTACGCAACATTGGCGGCGGGGAGCATTCCCGAGCCCGGTTCATTCCTGCACGGCGGGCAGTTCGCCAGGGGCGTGCAGGCCGCTGTCGACCACGGCGCGCATGGTGGCGAGCAGCTGGGCGCCGCGGTCGGCGCCGAACTGTTCGTCAAAGCGCGCCTGGGCGCGGCGCCAGGCCGGCAGGATCTCTTCGACCTTGGCGCGTCCCAGCGCGGTGAGCTCGACCACGCGCTCGCGCCGGTCCTGCTCGCTGGGCCGCACGGCCACCAGTTCGGCGCGCACCAGCGGCTGCAGGTTGCGCGCCAGGGTAGTGCGGTCCATGACCATGCCCTGGGCCAGGCGGCTGACGGTGGCCGGGCGGCTGCGCAGGCGCGACAGGATCGCGAACTGGGTCACGCGCAGGCCGGAGCCGGACAGCATCTGGTCGTAGAAGGAGGTGACGTAGCGCGAGGCCTGGCGCAGCGAGGAGCAGTAGCAGGCGGTGGCGGGCAGGGGCAGGTCGGGGTCCATTGCGGCAGTATAGCCGCAGCGGCGCGGCGCCGCCCGCCTGCCGCCGCCGTTTCATCCGGGCCGGTCCCAGCCAAGCAGGTCGGCGCGCGGATAGCCCCAGCCTGGCAGCGGCGCCGGGCAGGGCGCGCCCTGCCGTTCGGCATAGGGCAGGGTCGAGAAGTTCGGCTGGTCCGGCGCGCCGAAGCGCACGTCGGTCGCCACACCGCCTGCGAGCGCGGGCACGCGGGCGAAGCGCAGCCAGGCGTCGAAGTGGCAGTTATCGCGCTGCAGGGCGCGGAACTCGGCCACGCTGCGGGTCTGGCTGAACTTCCATGCCAGCGCAGGCTGCTCGCTGCCGGGCTGGCCGCCGAAACGCACCGGGCAGCTGGCCACCGGGCTCAATCCGGGCGCCAGGCTGAGCACGCCGACCCGCACGGCATAGTTGCCCGGTCCATTGCCGCCCGCCGCATCCTCGCTCACGGTGGCAAACGACCAGCACAGCGGATTGGCCGGGAACGACGACAGCGGAATGTCGAACACGCGCGCCCCCGGCGCCAGCTGCGCCAGCGCGGCGCGGACCTGCGCGCGCGCCTGCACGCCGGCCAGGCCCTGCACGCCGACGAAACCGAGGCACAGCGCACACGCAGTCAGCAGCCCCGCACGTCCGCCGCAGCGATGGTGGGCGGCCCCGACCGCCAGGCCGATCGCCGCCAGCAGGGCGAGCGAGCCCCACTGCAGGAAGCCGAGCCAGGTAAACACCAGCGGCGTCGCCGCGAAGAAAGCCAGCAGCGGCCAGCGCAGGCGCGGCCCGCGCGGCAAGGCCACGGCCACCCCGAGCGCCGTCCAGAACACCGGTTCGACGATGAACACCAGGTCGCCATACAGCCAGCGCGAATCGAAGGGGTGGAAGGGATGCACGCCATACACATTGAGCGCGTCGAAGGACAGGTGCAGCACCATGCCGAGCAGTGCGGTAGCGACGACGGCGCGGCGCGTCCGCCCATCCTCCCTCACCAGGCGCCGCGCGCCTGGCCACAGCAGCCACAGCATCGCCAGCAGCAGGGCCACCTGGGGCAGGGCGTACAGCAGGGTATGGGTATGGCCGCGATGGTGGATCAGGTAGCCGAGCGGCGCCGGCAGCAGCGGCGTCAGCACCAGGTCGAGATCGGGGAAATTACTGGCCAGCAGGCCGGTCGCCAGCAGCAGGCGGCGACGGGTCCGCCCGCGCGCCGGATCGCTGGGGGCGGGCAGGGCGCGGTCGACCAGTTCGCCCAGGGCGAGGCCGACGAGGGAATGTGTCAGGTTGTCCATATCTCACAGAGTACACGAATCAACAGTGATGTAAATCAACTAAGTCAGGAGAAAAATCCGGGACGATTCTTCCAATTTTTGATCCATGTCAAAAAGTCCCATTCTCCTGCCTATCGTCGGGCGTTAAAATTTGCCCATGAGAAACAAAGGAGAGTCGTAGTGAGAAGCAATCTTCCGGTGACCGGCATCGAATACGTATTAAAAGAAGGCCAGTCCATCGTCTCGAAGACCGATACCAAGGGCCGCATCGTCTATGTGAACCCGAGCTTCGTCGAAGCCAGCGGCTTCAGCGAAGCCGAGCTGCTCGGCAAGGCGCACAATATCGTGCGCCATCCGGACATGCCGCCGGAAGCCTTCGCCGACCTGTGGACGACCCTGCAGGCGGGCGAGCCCTGGACCGGCCTGGTCAAGAACCGGCGCAAGAACGGCGACTTCTACTGGGTGGTGGCGAACGTGGTGCCGGTCAAGGAAGGCGGGCGCGTGACCGGCTACATGTCGGTGCGCACCGCGCCCACGCGCGAGCAGGTCAAGACCGCCAGCGAGCTGTACCGGCAGATCCGCGCCGGCGAGGCCAAGGGCGTGGCGATCCGGCGCGGCGCCGCCGTGCGCACCGGCTGGCGCGAGCGCCTGAACCGCCTGCGCCGCCTGCCGCTGGCGCGGCGCCTCGGCATCATGATGGCCAGCCAGTCGCTCCTGATAACGGCGCTCGGCGTCGCCGCCGACGGCCTGGTGTGGAAAATCCTGTCCGGCATCGGCGTGGCCGCCACCCTCGCGGCCTGGGCCGAACTGCAGCGCAGCATCGCGCGTCCGCTGCGCGACGCCACCGCCGCCGTCTACGCGCTGGCCGGCGGCGACCTGTCGCACCCGGTCGAGGCGGGGCGCGACGACGAGATCGGCCGACTGCAGCTCGCGCTGCGCCAGCTGAACGTCAACCTCACCGCCATCGTCGGCGACGTGCGCCGCAACGTGGCCTCGATCGAGCACGCGACGCGCGAAATCGCGGCCGGCAACGGCGACCTCGCCAGCCGCACCGAAGCCCAGGCCGCCAGTCTGGAGCAGACGGCTACGAGCCTGGCCCAGATCGCCCAGGCGGCCGGCCACAACCTCGAGAGCGCGGTGCGCGCCGACGGCATGGTCGAGGCGGCGTCCAGCGTGGCCGGCAGCGGCGGCCAGGCGGTGACCCGGGTCGGCGCCACCATGGAGCAGATCAGCGCCTCGGCCACCCGCATCGTCGACATCATCGGCCTGATCGACGGCATCGCCTTCCAGACCAATATCCTGGCCCTCAACGCCGCGGTGGAAGCGGCGCGCGCCGGCGAGCAGGGCCGCGGCTTCGCGGTGGTCGCGGGCGAGGTGCGCAGCCTGGCGCAGCGCTCGGCCGCCGCGGCCAGGGAAATCAAGGCGCTGATCGAAGCCTCGGTGCAGCACGTCGGCGCCGGCAATGCCCTGGTGGGCGACGCCGGCCAGACCATGCGCGAGGTGGTCGACTCGGTGCGCGAAGCCGCCGCCATCATGCACGGCATCACCGGCGCCAGCCGCGAGCAGGGCCTCGACATCGCCCAGGTGAATGCCGCGATGGCCGCGCTGGACGGGATCACGCGCGAGAACGCGGCCCTGGTCGAGGAATCGGCCAACGCCTCGAACCAGGTGGCCGACGAGGCCGCCCAACTGGTGCAGGCCCTGTCGGTGTTCAAGTTCGGCAAGGGCAGCTGAGACGGGCCGCGTCGGGTACATGCACGGCGCTTCAGTCGTTTGATACAAATCAAATGACCGCTGAATCCGCTTCCTACACTGATGCTGAGTCGAGCGCTTTGCAATTTCGCAAAGCGCGATTTCCCTGGAAGCGATCATGCACGCCGATCCCCATGTCACCGCACCGTCACCGGCGTGGCTCAACTACCTGGCCGCGGTCGCCCGCTTCCCCCTGCGCGACGCCCGCCCGCTCGCGCTGCGCCTGCACATTCCCTCGTTCGCCGGCGACGCCGATCCCGACGGCGCCCTCGACACCTATCTCGGCTACCTGAAGCGCGAAGCGGCGATGCACGCGGTGCTGCTGGCCGGCGTGAGCACGATCCGGCAACTGAGCTTCGAAGGGGCCGGCGCCAGCCAGCTGCCGGAGTGCCGGCTGGATCCCCTGCTGGCGCACCTGCGCCGGCAGTTCCGCTTCCTCGACGGCGACACGGCCGAACACGAGGCCACCATCGACCCGGGCGGCGTCACGCCCGGGCGCCTGGCGCGCCTGCGCGCGCAGGGGTTCAGCCGCATCCGCTTCGAGCTCGATGCCGCCGGCACCCATGCCGGCCAGCTGGAAGCGCAGGTCGCGGCCGCGCGCGCCGCCGGGCTGGGCACGGTCTGCATGGCCTTTCCCTTCGGCGCGCCGGACCAGGAGTTCGGGCAGCTGCGCCGGATGCTGGGAGCGGTCCTGGCCGCCGCGCCGGAGCGCGTGCTGCCCTGCCACCGTCCCGGCGCCGGGCGCGATGAGGACACCATCACCGCCGGCAGCGTCGCTCAGCGCATGCTGCAG
The DNA here is from genome assembly GCF_021044825.1 of Massilia phyllostachyos. Classification (GTDB taxonomy): domain Bacteria; phylum Pseudomonadota; class Gammaproteobacteria; order Burkholderiales; family Burkholderiaceae_D; genus Telluria; species Telluria phyllostachyos. Next base: position 187,376 of record NZ_JAJNOC010000007.1, read on the forward strand.
CTGTGCAGCGACCACCTCGACATCGCGTCCTATGCGCCAAGCGGCGCCGACGGCTACGTGCGGCTGCGGGGTGGGCGCGCGCACCGGCTTCGGCGCGCCGGCCTGCCGCAACGTGGGCGCCCTGTATGACTATTACGCGCTGCTGGACCGCAACGAACTGCCGGTGGGGCAGCTGTTTCAATGGGAGCAGACCGAGCCTGATGCCCTTCAGTCAAGCGCCGTCGGGATACCGTAGAGGGTGTGAAAAAACCGCTATTGCAAGGCGCCGAGTCGAAGACAGTACACTCGTACGGCGAGACGAGGCAACGCAGCCATGGACGAATTTTTCACACACTCGTAGGGTGGGCGCTCCCGCTCCCACGCGTTCAACTAGTAGAGGCGTCGCCTCGATGCATCCGTGAGTTGAACGCGTGGGCGGAGGCCCGCGGGGCCGCCCAGGCCCACCCTACAACCTGTTTTAGGGAAGCAGACTGAGTCGTATTTGATGCAAGTCAAGGATTTTCGGGACGCAAATCAATAGACTGCCTGCTATTCGAGCCGGTTTGCAGTTCCGCAAACCGGGCGTAGCAGGAGTAGATTGACATGCATGCAACAGCGCTTCCCACCCCGGTCCAGCCGGCCTTCGCGGCGCCGCCCGCCGCCGTCCACCAGGGCGTCGAATTCGACGCCGACCTGTTGCGGCGCCTCGGCAAGTCGGGCCCGCGCTACACCTCCTACCCGACCGCCGACCGTTTCGACGATAGCTTCGGCTACCGCGACTACCTGCACGCGGTGGCCGGCCTGCGCACCCGCGGCGGCGCGCGCCCGCTCTCGCTCTACCTGCACATTCCCTTTTGCGACACGGTCTGCTACTACTGCGCCTGCAACAAGGTGGTCACCAAGAACCGCGAGAAGGCCGCGACCTATCTGGCCTACCTGAAGCGCGAGATCGCGATGCAGGCGGCCCTGCTGTCGAGCAGCAGCGAGGTCGAGCAGCTGCACTTCGGCGGCGGCACCCCGACCTACCTCAGCGACGAGCAGATGGAGGACCTGACCTCCCACCTGCGCCGCACCTTCCGCTTCGCGCCCGACGCCGCCGGCGAGTACGCGATCGAGGTCGACCCGCGCACCGTCTCGCCCGCGCGCGTGCACAGCCTGCGGCGCCAGGGCTTCAACCGCATCAGCCTGGGAGTGCAGGATTTCGATGCGGACGTCCAGCGCGCCGTCAACCGGGTCCAGCCCGAATCAGATACCCGCGCCGTGATCGACGCCGCCCGCGCGGCGGGCTTCCGCTCGGTGAGCATCGACCTGATCTATGGCCTGCCGAAGCAGACCCTGGACACCATGCGCGCGACACTGGACAAGGTGGTGGCTGCCAGCCCGGACCGCATCGCGGTCTACCACTACGCCCACATGCCGCACCTGTTCAAGCCGCAGCGCCGCATCATCGACGCCGAGATGCCGGACAGCGCAACGAAACTGGCGATGCTCCAGCTGTGCATCGAGCGCCTGGACGCCGCAGGCTATGTCTACATCGGCATGGACCATTTCGCCAAGCCGGACGACGACCTCGCCGTGGCCCAGCGCCAGGGCCGCCTGCACCGCAACTTCCAGGGCTACTCGACCCATGCCGACACCGACCTGGTGGCCTGCGGCGTGTCGGCGATCGGCGCGGTGGGTGCGACCTACAGCCAGAACGTCAAGACCCTGGATGCCTACTACGACCTGCTCGACCAGAACGAGCTGCCGGTGGCGCGCGGCGCCCGCCTCGGCGTGGACGACCTGCTGCGGCGCAGCCTGATCCAGAAGCTGATGTGCCAGTTCGAGGTCTCGATTCCCGCGCTCGAGCAAGCCTTCCCGATCGTGTTTCGCGACTACTTCGCGCCCGAACTGGCGCGCCTGCGCAAAATGGAAGAGGATGGCCTGCTTACCATCGGCGCGGAGTGGCTGACCGTGAGCAGCAAGGGCCGCCTCCTGATCCGTAACATCTGCATGGTGTTCGACCGCTACCTGGCCGCGCGGCCGGATGGTCCGCGTCACTCGCAGACCGTATGAACACGCTCCACGGCATCGGCCTCTTGCCCGTGTTCCTGGTGGGCCTGCTCGGCAGCGTCCACTGCGCCGGCATGTGCGGCGGGATCGTCGCCGCGCTGTCCGTGCCGCTGCCGGCGCGCGCCTTCCCGGTGCCGGTGCGCACCGTGGGCGCCTACAGCTGGGAGTGGCCGGCCGCGGCCAGCCATGTCGCCGCCTACAATGCCGGGCGCCTGTCCAGCTACGCGATGGCCGGCGCGCTGGCCGGCGGCCTGGCCGGCGGCGTGGGGCGCCTGGCCGGGCTGCCGCTGCTGCAGGCCGGCGCCGGCTGGGCCGCCAACCTGATGCTGGTGGCGCTCGGCCTCTACCTGCTGGATGCCTGGCGCGGCCTGGCCTGGCTGGAGCGGGGCGGGCGGGTGTTGTGGCGCCGGATCTCGCCCTTGCTGGCGAAGATCGGTCCCTTCGATTCGCCCGGCCGCCTGTTCGCGGCCGGCGCCTTGTGGGGCTGGCTGCCCTGCGGCATGGTGTACAGCGTGCTGGCCACCGCCATGCTGAGTGGCTCGGCCAGCGGCGGCGCGGCCGTGATGCTGGCCTTCGGCCTCGGCACCCTGCCGATGCTGGCCGCGATCGGCATGGCCGGGGTGCGCCTGCGCACCGTGCTGCAACTGCACGCCGTGCGCCGCGCCTGCGGCCTGCTGGTGCTCGGCTTCGGCCTGCTCGGTCTGTGGCGCGCCGCGGGCGGCATGCCCGCGAGCGTCTTCGACATCCTGTGCATCGGGGCGGCGCAATGAGCGCCGTGCTCGCGCCGGCCATGCGCGACGCGCGGGACGCGGGCAGCGAGCCGCTCGGGTGCTACCACTGCGGCCTGCCGGTGCCGCCCGGCAGCCGCTGGGAGGCGCGGGTCGGCGGCGCGGCGCGCAGCATGTGCTGCCCCGGCTGCGCGGCCGCGGCCGAGGCCATCGTGGACGGCGGCTTTGGCGGCTATTACAAGAACCGCACGGAATTCGCGGCCACCGCCGGCGGCGACGCCGACGCGCCCGAGCTGGCGCTGTATGACGAGGCCGGCGAGGAAGGGGAGGGCAGCTTCACCATCGAGGGCGTGCGCTGCGGCGCCTGCGTCTGGCTGGTCGAGCGCCGCCTGTGCGCGCTGCCTGGCGTGCGCGAAGTGGCGCTGAACGTCGCCCTTGGACGCGTGTTCGTGCGCTGGGATCCGGCGCTATGCCGCCCGAGCGTCATCGTGCGCGCGCTGCGCCGCATCGGCTACGCCGCCTATCCCTATGAGGCGCACCGTCACGACGACGCCCTGCGGCGCGCGCGCCGCACCTTGCTGCGCCAGCTGTTCGTGGCCGGCCTGGCGATGATGCAGGTGATGATGTATGCGGTGCCGGTCTACCTGGCCGACGACGGCACCATGGACGCCGACATGCGCGCGCTGATGGGCTGGGCCTCGTTCGCCCTGACCCTGCCGGCCGTGCTGTATTCGGCGCTGCCCTTCTTCCAGGGCGCCTGGCGCGACCTGCGGCGCGGCATGCCGGGCATGGACGTGCCGGTGGCGCTCGGCATCGCGGCCGCCTTCGCCGCCAGCTGCGCCAGCCTGGTCTCCGGCGTGGGCGAGGTCTGGTTCGATTCGATCACCATGTTCATCTTCCTGCTGCTGGGCAGCCGCACCCTCGAACTGGAAGCGCGCCGCCGCGCCACCGAGGCGCTGGACCGGCTGCGGCGCGGCGCCCCGGCCTCGAGCCTGCGCCTGCGCGGCGACCGGCTGCTGCGCGACACCGAACTGGTGCCGTCCGCGCGCCTGGCGCCGGGCGACCTGGTGCTGGTCAAGCCGGGCCAGGCGGTGCCGGCCGACGGTGTGGTGATCGAAGGAGAGACCGACGTCGATGTCTCGCTGCTGAGCGGCGAGAGCCAGCCGCGCCCGGCCGTGGTCGGCGACGCGCTCCCTGGCGGCGCGATCAATGCCGGCCAGGCCATCGTGGTGCGCGTCACCTCGACCGCGCACGAGAGCACGCTGGCGACCCTGGTGCGGCTGGTGGAGCGCGCCGGCCAGGGCAAGCCGGCGCTGGCGCTGTGGGCGGACCGCGTCGCCGCCTGGTTCGTGGTCGCGCTGCTGCTGCTCACCGTGGCGGTGTACGCGGTGTGGCAGGTGCTCGACCCGGGGCGCGCCTGGCAGGCCGCGATCGCGGTGCTGGTGGTGAGCTGCCCCTGCGCCCTGTCGCTGGCCACGCCGACCGCGCTGGCCGCGGCGACCGACCGCCTGCTGCGGCGCGGCGTGCTGGCGGTGGCGCCGCATACCCTCGAGACATTCGAGCGCGCCACCCACGTCGTGTTCGACAAGACCGGCACGCTCACCCACGGCTGCCCGCGGCTGCGCCGGGTGCTGCCGGTCGGGGAATTGCATAACGAGATCTGCCTGCGCATCGCCGGCGCCCTGCAGACCGACAGCGCGCACCTGCTCAGCGCCGCGATCCGCGCCGCCATGCCGGAGTCCGGCCTGCAGGCGCGCGAGCTGCGCTTCGAGATCGGGCGCGGCATCGAGGGCAGCATCGACGGCGTGGTCTACCGCATCGGCAGCGCGCCCTTCGTCGCCGAACTGGCGGGCGGCATGGCGCGCACGGCCGCGCCGCCGGGCATCACCACGGTGTGGCTGGCGCGCGCCGGGGCCTGGCTGGCGCGCTTCGATCTGTCCGACAGCCTGCGCGAGGAAGCGCGAGAGGTGGTGCGGCGCTTCCGCGATTGCGGCAAGACCGTGGTGCTGCTCAGCGGCGACGAGCAGGGCGTGGCCCAGGCCGTGGCCAGCCAGCTCGGCATCGCCCATGCCTACGGCGGCCGGCTGCCGGCCGAGAAGCTGGCCTTCGTGCGCGAGCTGCAGAAGGGCGGGGCGGTGGTGGCGATGGTCGGCGACGGCGTCAACGACGCGGCGGTGCTGAAGGGAGCCGACGTGTCCTTCGCGATGGGGCGCGGCGCCGAGCTGGCGCAGCTGCATGCGGACGGGGTGCTGCTGGGCGAGGGACTGGGGCCGCTGGCCGATGCGGCCGAGACGGCGCGCCGTACATTGCGGATCGTGCGCCAGAACCTGGCCTGGGCCACGGTCTACAACCTGGCCGCGATTCCGGCGGCGGCGAGCGGGATGCTCAATCCCTGGCTGTCGGGGATCGGGATGGCGCTCAGTTCGGCGGTCGTGGTGCTCAATGCGCTGCGGTTGAGGAGAGGGTGAGATGGAGGCGTTGTATTTGCTGGTGCCGCTCAGCGTGATGCTGGTGGGGCTGGCCTTGTGGGTGTTCTTCGGGGCGGCGGAGAGTGGGCAGTTCGAGGATCTCGAGGGGCCGGGGCTCAGGATTCTGGTTGACGATGACCGGGTGGGGGCCGACGGCGCGGCGGAGCATCGGTGAGTTGAACGCGCGGACGGCGTTCGATGCGCGGCAATTCAAACTGCCCAGGTGGAGCCGTCCACCCTACATGGAGGGGCCGCGGCCGATGTGCCGGTCGTGCTCGAGCTCTTGCTGGCACTCGATGCACAGGCGAACCGTGGGCGTGGCCAGCAGGCGCGCTTCCGGGATGTCGCGCCCGCAGGATTCGCAGATGCCGGCGCCGCCGGCTTCGAGCTTGCCGATGGCGACGTCGATCTCGTGCAGCAGGGCGGTTTCGTGGTCGGCCAGGTGCTGCTCGTTGTGACTCAGCATTTCCGCTTGGGGAGCGTCATCGCTCTGGCCCTGGTGCGCCAGCGGGCCGATGCGCGGCGCTTCATCGTCGGGCGACTCGGTGCGGCCACGCACGGTCTCGAGCAAGTCCATGCGCGCCTGGTGCAGGCTCGCCTTCAATTGTTCCGACACGGATTGCGATAGCGGCGGCATAGCGTTTTTCCTGTTCGCTGAGCTCATCTGAAACTGAACAATTTGATTCAGATCAAGGATTTTTACAGTACGAAAAACGACACTCCTGATTGTCATCCACAAGGACTTTTCAGGAGAGCATCTTGGACACCAGTCTAAACTATAACTACAAGATCGTGCGCCAGTTTGCCGTCGCCACGGTCGTGTGGGGCGTGATCGGCATGGCCGCCGGCGTCTTCATCGCGGCCCAGCTCGCCTGGCCCGCACTCAACTTCGATACCCCCTGGCTCAGCTACGGCCGCCTGCGTCCGCTGCACACCAACGCCGTCATCTTCGCCTTCGGCATCTGCGGCCTGTTCGCCACGTCCTACTACGTGGTGCAGCGCACCTGCCAGGTGCGGCTGTTCTCCGACCGGCTGGCCGCCTTCACCTTCTGGGGCTGGCAGGCGGTGCTGGTGTCGGCCGCCGTGTCCCTGCCGCTGGGCTTCACGCGCGGGAAGGAATACGCCGAGCTGGAATGGCCGATCGTGCTCCTGATTACCGTGGTGTGGGTGGCGTATGCGGTGGTCTTCTTCGGCACCATCGTCAAGCGCAAGGTCAAGCACATCTACGTCGCCAACTGGTTCTTCGGCGCCTACATCCTGGCGGTCGCCATCCTCCACGTGGTCAACGGCGCGGTGATCCCGGTGTCGGGCATGAAGTCGTATTCGGTGTATGCGGGCGTGCAGGACGCGATGATCCAGTGGTGGTACGGCCATAACGCGGTCGGCTTCATCCTGACCGCCGGCTACCTCGGCATGGTCTACTACTTCATCCCCAAGCAGGCCGAGCGTCCGGTGTATTCCTACCGCCTGTCGATCGTCCACTTCTGGGCCCTGATCTTCACCTATATGTGGGCCGGCCCGCACCACCTGCACTACACCGCGCTGCCCGACTGGACCCAGTCGCTCGGCATGGTGTTCTCGCTGATCCTGCTGGCGCCGAGCTGGGGCGGCATGATCAACGGGATCATGACCCTGTCGGGCGCCTGGCACAAGCTGCGCTCGGATCCGATCCTGAAGTTCATGATCGTCTCGCTCTCGTTCTACGGCATGGCCACCTTCGAGGGGCCGATGATGTCGATTAAAACGATCAACTCGCTGTCGCACTACACCGACTGGACCGTCGCCCACGTCCACGCCGGCGCCCTGGGCTGGGTCGGCTTCATCACCATGGGCTCGATCTACTACCTGATTCCGCGCATGGCGGGCAAGCAGCGGATGGCCAGTGTCGCCCTGGTCGAGACCCACTTCTGGGTCGCCACGATCGGCATCGTGCTCTACATCGCCTCGATGTGGATCGCCGGCGTGATGCAGGGCCTGATGTGGCGCGCGGTGAACCCGGACGGCACGCTGACCTATACCTTCGCCGAGAGCGTCAAGGCCACCTATCCCTATTACGTGATCCGCTTCACCGGGGGCTTGCTCTACCTGTCCGGCATGGTCCTGATGGCGTACAACACCTGGCTGACGATGCGCGGCACCCGCAGCAGCGACGCGCCGATCCCCGGCATCAAGCCGCAGCTGGCGCACGTCGAAGCGGCGCACGCCTGAACCTGGAGCACGACGAACATGAAATTCACCCATGAATGGATCGAGAAGAACCCCTGGCTGCTGATCGGCCTGGTGCTGCTCGTGATTTCCTTCGGCGGCCTGGTCGAGATCGTGCCGCTGTTCTTCCAGAAGTCGACCACCGAGCCGGTGGCCGGCCTCAAACCCTACTCGCCGCTGCGCCTGGCCGGCCGCGACGTTTACATCCGCGAGGGCTGCTACAACTGCCATTCGCAGATGATCCGGCCGTTCCGCGCCGAGACCGAGCGTTATGGCCACTACTCGGTGGCCGGCGAATTCGTCTACGACCACCCCTTCCAGTGGGGCTCGAAGCGCACCGGCCCCGACCTGGCGCGCGTGGGCGGGCGCTACAGCGACGAATGGCACCGCACCCACCTGGACAACCCGCGCGACGTGGTGCCGGAATCGAATATGCCGGCCTATCCGTGGCTGGCCGGCGCCAAGCTCAATCCCGCCGAGATCGTGCCGAAGATGCGCGCGATGAGGCGCCTGGGCGTGCCGTACACCGAAACCGAGATCACCGCCGGGCCGGGGGAACTCGATGGCAAGACCGAGCAGGATGCGCTGATCGCCTACCTGCAGGGGCTGGGCACCCAGATCAAGACGAGGAATTAGAACATGGCACTCCAACAGATTTTCGACAGCGCGAGCAGCGTGATGACGGTCATCAGCTTCGTCACGTTCGTGGGCATCGTCGCCTGGACCTACCTGCTGCGCAAGCGCAGCGATTTCGACAGCGCCGCGCTGCTGCCCTTCGCGGACGAGGAGGGCGACCGTGGCTGATTTCTTCAACGGCTTCTGGCACTGGTACATCGCCGTCATCACCGTGCTGTCCATCCTCGGCTGCGGCATCCTGCTGTGGACGCAGTCGACCCACCGGGTGAAACTGCGCGCGGACGGCACGCCGGAGAGAACCACCGGCCACGTCTGGGACGAGGATCTGACCGAACTGAATACGCCGATGCCGCGCTGGTGGATCGTGCTGTTCTACCTGACCATCGTGTTCGGCGCCGGCTACCTGTTCCTGTATCCGGGCCTGGGCGCATACACCGGCAAGTTGAACTGGAACTCGGCCGGCGAATACAAGGCCGAACTGAAGCAGGCGAGAAACGACTTCGGCCCGCTGTTCGCCAAGTATGCCGGCCAGGACATCGAGGCGGTGGCGCGCGACCCGCAGGCCCACGCCATCGGCGAGCGTCTGTTCCTGACCTACTGCGCCCAGTGCCACGGCTCGGACGCGCGCGGCAGCAAGGGCTTCCCGAACCTGGCGGACCAGGACTGGCTGCACGGCGGCGAGCCCGCCACCATCAAGCGGACCATCATGCAGGGCCGCGTCGGCGCCATGCCGGCGATGGGGGCGGCGCTCGGTTCGGACAAGGACATCGAGAGCGTGGCCCACTATGTGCGCAACCTGTCCGGCCTCACCGCCGACCCGATCAAGGTCGCCTTTGGCAAACCGAAGTTCGCCGCCTGCGCCGCCTGCCATGGCCCTGAGGGCAAGGGCAATCCGCTGCTCGGCGCGCCCAACCTGGCCGACAAGGTCTGGCTCTACGGCGGCAGCCAGGAGACCGTGATGGAAACCATCCGCAAGGGCCGCAGCAACACCATGCCGGCCTTCGGCGAGTTCCTCGGAGAAGAGAAGGTGCACGTGCTGGCGGCCTATGTGTGGAGCCTGTCGAATCAGCCCATCGTGACGGCTGAAGCAAAATGACTGTTCAACAGGAAGCGGTCATCCGCATGTACGCGGCGCGCGAGGAGATCCATCCGCGCGAGATCAAGGGCCGCTACGCCTCGCTGCGCTGGGCCTGCGTGTGGCTCACCCAGCTGCTGTTCTACGGCCTGCCCTGGATCTCGATGCACGGCCGCCAGGCGGTGCTGTTCGACCTGGCCAGCCGCAAGTTCTACCTGTTCGGCCTGGTGCTGTGGCCGCAGGACTTCATCTATCTGGCCGCGTTGCTGATCCTGTGCGCCTACGGGCTGTTCCTGGTGACGGCCGTGGCGGGGCGGGTATGGTGCGGCTTCGCCTGCCCGCAGACGGTGTATACCGAGATTTTCCTGTGGATCGAGCGCCGCTTCGAAGGCGCACGCAGCGCCCGCATCCGGCTCGCGCGCCAGCCCTGGACGCTGGAGAAGATCGCGCGCAAGGGCGGCAAGCACGCGGCCTGGTTGCTGGTGGCCGGCTGGACCGGCTTCACCTTTGTCGGCTACTTCACGCCGGTGCGCGAGCTGGGCGCCAGCATCGCTTCGTTCGGCCTGGGGCCGTGGGAAACCTTCTGGGTGCTGTTCTACGCCTTTGCCACCTATGGCAACGCCGGCTGGATGCGCGAGCAGGTCTGCAAGTACATGTGCCCCTATGCGCGCTTCCAGAGCGCGATGTTCGACAAGGACACGCTGATCGTCAGCTACGACGCCGCGCGCGGCGAACCGCGCAATCCCCGGCAGACTGTTCCAGGGGCGGGCGACTGCATCGACTGCAGCATGTGCGTGCAGGTCTGCCCGACCGGCATCGACATCCGGCGGGGCCTGCAGTACGAATGCATCGGCTGCGCCGCCTGCGTCGACGCCTGCAACGGCGTGATGGACAAGGTGGCGCGCCCGCGCGGCCTGATCCGCTATGCGACCGAGAACGCGCTGGCCGGGCGCCTGAGCACGGCCGAAGTGCGCCGCCGCATCCTGCGCCCGCGCGTGCTGGTCTATACCCTGGTGCTGGCGGTCCTGGGCATGGCGATGGTGGCGTCGCTGGCCTTGCGCAATCCGCTCAAGCTCGACGTGATCCGCGACCGCGGCTCGATGGGGCGCGAGGTCGAGGACGGGATGATCGAGAACGTCTACCGGCTGCAGCTGATGAACACCCTGGAGTCCCCGCAGCGCCTGCGCATCGCCGTCACCGGCATCGTCTCGGCGCAGGTGGTCGAAGGCGAGGTGGTCGAGATCGGCCCTGCCAGCACGCGCGCGGTGCCGGTGCGGGTGCGCATCGGCCCCGGCCAGGCGATGCCGGGCTCGAACCGGATCGCGTTCAGCGTGGCGTCGGCCGACGGCCATGGTCTGCAGGTGAGCGAGGACGCCGTCTTCCTCGTGCCGAAATAAGGAATGGAGAACGACATGTCGACGAACGCTCCCTGGTACCGCCACCGCTGGCCGTGGTTCCTGATGATCGGTCCGGTGGCCGTGGTGGTGGCCGGCGCGATCACCACCTGGCTGGCGCTGAGCCGGCCGGATGCGATGGTGGTGGGCGACTACTACAAGCAGGGCAAGGCGATCAACCAGGAACTGCGGCGCGACCGCGAGGCAACCCGCCTGGACCTGGCATTCGAGGCGGCCTACGAAAGGGAGAAGTTGAAAGGACGATTGACCAGCCATGGCCAGGCGCTGGTGGCGCCGTTCCACATCCGCCTGGCGCATCCGACGCTGCCGGAGCGCGACCGCGTGCTGGAGGCCTTGCCCGATGCGCGCGGCCGCTTTTCGGCGGCGGCGCCGGGGCTGCAGGCGACGAACTGGCAGGTGGTGATCGAAGGCGGGACGGCGCAAGGCGCCTGGAGGCTGGCGCGGTCGTGGCGCCCGAACAAGGAAGCGACGCTCCTGATTCGGGCGGACCGGGAATAGCGTGCTGTTCTGTTGTCTTGCTCAGGCGCTGGAGGCTCCAGCCGGATTTGACGAGATCGGCATTTGGACTGGATCGGGCACCACATTAAATACTCACTCGGCCTTGAAACCGCGTCCCGTCGCCGCCCAGTAGATCCCGCCATACAGGTGATGCAGGAACACCGGATCGCGGTAGCTCGCCGCCATGTGCCCCAGCGCCGTATAAAAGGCGCGTCCGCCGTCGTAGGACTGGTACCAGCTGACCGGGTGGAAGGCGCCCATCCCGCGACTTTTCGCGGTCTCGGGCCGGTAGCTGCTTTCGTCGACGGTGAGCAGGTAGGTCAGCTTGTCCGAGGTGGCGGGCCCGAACTCGTACCATTCGTCGGTGAACAGGGTGCGCGGCGCGAAGCGTTCCATGCCGGGGAAGTTGCGTTCGCGGACTTGCAGCACCGCGGTCTGCACCGCCGGATGGACCTTGAACATGTGGCCGACCATCTTCGTGTACCACGGCCAGCCATACTCGGTGTCCGAGGCGCTGTGCACGCCGACGAAGGCGCCGCCCTTGCGGATGTAGCGCTCGAAGGCCGCCTGCTGGGCCTCGTCGAGGATGTCGCCGGTGGTGAGCAGGAAGATCACGGCCTGGTACTTGGCCAGCTCGGCGTCGTTCATCACGCGGTTCGCGTCGGCGGTCCAGAACACGCCGAAATCGTGCAGCTTGCCCAGTTCCTGCACCGCGCTCACGCCGGCATTCACGGCGTCGTGGTGCCAGCCGGCGGTCTTGGTGAACAGCAGGACCTTGAACTGCTCGGCCTGGGCTGGCGCGGCGCCGAGAAGGGCGCCCAGCAGCGCGATTTCGGTGAAAGAAAATTTCATATGCATGCCAGAATTTACCTGAGCGGGGAGTGGGTGGTGATGGACCGGCTGTTCAAGGACCGCGCCGCACCAGCGGGGACGTCACGGTGGCCAGCGGGGACGTGAGCGTTGCCGTCAGCGGCGGCGACACCGTGTCCAGCGGCGAGGAAAAATGGCGCGTCCGCCCGGTCCAGCGTACCGGCGGCGCCTCGGGCGCCGGCACAGGCGCCATGCCGGGCTCGGTCCACGTCCCCTTGTCGAGACGGTATTCGGCGCGCGCCTTCAGCGCACCCGCGAGGCTGCCATGCTCGAACAGGATCACGATCCGCTCCGGCTCCGCTTCGATCGACACCAGGCGTGCGTGGTAGGTGCCGGGATCGGTCTGGCACCATTGGCTGAAGGGCGCACCCGCATCGCCCATTTCGCCATGCCGCCGTTCCAGCAGCTCGCGCACCTGGGCGGGCAGGCTGGCCAGGGTCGCGGGTTCGGCCGCGGCGGCGTCGCCCTGCTGGCCCGGCGCCGACAGTGCCAGCAGGGCGAACGTGAAATGCAGGATGCGCATGCTTGTTCTCCAGGATGGGAATGCCCTAGTCTGGCATCGTCGGCCAGCGTCCGTCAATGGCGTGCGCATTGTTTTCGGCGCCGCTTCCGTGTTAGATTCCAGCGCGGCAAACCCAATCCATCACGACAAGAAAGAGACCAACGATGCCATCCCATCGCCAGCGCAGCCTGCGCGCCTTAGTCGGCGCCCTGTTCATTCCCGCCGCCGTCGCCGTCGCCAGCCTGCCGCTCGCCGCCCACGCGGCCGCGCCAAGCAAGTCCGCCGCCGCCAAGCCGAACAAGGCCTTCGATAAATGGGCCGACCAGTTCGCGCAGGATTGGGTGCGCATGAATCCGCAGATGGCCACCTCGACCCAGTACTTCGGCGGCGCCGAAGGCGCGCGCCTGGACCGCCAGCTCACGCCCCTGACGAAGGCGCAGCGCCAGAAGGTGCAGGCGCTGGCGCGCAGCGGCCTGGCGCGTCTCGACAAATGGATGGCGGGCCCGCTCGACGCGACCCAGCGCACCTCCGCCAGCGTGATGCGCTGGTCGCTGCAGAACGTGATCGCCAACGAACCCTTCGAGGACCATGCCTTCGTGTTCTCGCAGTTCAGCGGCGTGCAGGTCAGCCTGGTCAACTTCATGACCACGACGCACCCGCTGCGCAACCCGCAGGACGTCGACAGCTATCTGGCGCGCCTGGAGCAGGTCGGCACGCGCATGGACGAAGCCCTGGCGCGCGCCCTCGACGCCGCCAGCCGCTCCCTGATCCCGCCGCGCTTCATCCTCGAGCGCGCCCAGTACCAGGTCGACACCTTCCTCAAGCCCGCCGCCGGCGACAACGTGCTGGTGACGTCGCTGGCCCAGCGTACCGAGAAGATGGACGGCCTGAGTATTGACGCGCGCAATGCCGCCCTGGCGCGCGCCGCCCGCATCGTCGAGGACAGCATCCGTCCTGCCTACAAGCGGGTGCAGGAGTTCATGGCGGAGATCCATCCGCGCACCGGCGACGTGGCCGGCATCTCGCGCCTGCCGAACGGCGCCGCCGCCTACGCGCGCGCGGTCGAGAACTTCACCAGCACCAAGCTGACCCCGAACGAGATCCACGAGATCGGCCTGCGCGAAGTCGCGCGCATCGAAGGCGAGATGGACAAGCACCTGCGTTCGCTCGGCCTCACGGACGGCAATATCGAAGAGCGCATGAAGCAGCTCGACGCGCGCTTCCAACCGAAAGGCGAGGGCGATCCGCGTCCCGCGATCCTGGCCGGCTACGCCGAGATGGTCAAGGACGCCGAACGCCGCAGCAGCACGCTGTTCAACCTTAAGCCGCGCGCGCCGGTCGAAGTGCGTCGCGAACCGCCGCTGACCGAACCGTCGGCCGCCGCCCACTACTCGCTGCCGGCGCCGGACGGCACCCGTCCCGGCATCTTCTGGGTGCCGATGCGCGGCCCGACCTTCGACATGATCCGGATGCGCAGCCTGTCGTATCACGAGGCGGTCCCGGGCCACCACTTCCAGCTGGCGATCCAGCAGGAGCTGACCGGCATCCCGAAATACCGCAGCCAGCGCATCTTCAGCGGCGGCAGCGCCCACTCGGAAGGCTGGGCGCTGTACACCGAGCGCCTGGCGGTGGAGCAGGGCTGGTACGAAGGCGACGTCCCCGGCCTGCTCGGCGCGCTGGGTTCGGAACTGTTCCGCGCGCGCCGCCTGGTGGTCGACACCGGCCTGCATTCGAAGGGCTGGACCCGCCAGCAGGCGATCGACTACGGCATCGGCGCCCAGGAAGTCGAGCGCTATGTCGCCTGGCCGGGCCAGGCCAACGCCTACATGATCGGCATGCTGCGCATCATCGAGCTGCGCGAGAAGGCCAGGCGCGAACTGGGCGCCAAGTTCTCGCTCCCTGGTTTCCACGACCTGGTGCTGGGCGCCGGCTCGGTGCCGCTCGACGTGCTGGGCGAACTGGTGGATGGCTGGATCGCGCAGCAGAAGAAGGCCTGAGTTTGAGCAAGCGATTCGACAAACCGGTGCGGCGTCTCGTGGCCGCACTCGTCATCGCGGCGATCGGCACGGGTTCCGCCCATGCCTGCCGCACCCGCAAGCCCGGCATGGATGCCTCGCCCGAGATGCTCGTGGCCTCGGCGCGCGAGGTCTACGTGGCGAAAGTAGTGCGGGCGGCCGAATCGGAATCCGGCCAGGTCGTCTACGACTTCACGGTGCTGCAGCACCTGGCCGGACCCTACCGCGGCCGCTTCGAGATCACGGCCCGCAGCGCCGTCGCCGACGACGTCGCCGCCTCTCCCGACCACAGTGACGAACGCTTCTGGCAGGCAGGCGGCGGCCGGCTGGGCGGACTCTCTAACTGGTGTTACGTCACGCCGCGCTTCGACGTCGGCATGACCTACCTGGTCTTCCTCGACCGTCCCGAAACTTACCGCAGTTTCGAGCGGATCAACGTCATCCCCGGCCGCGAACCGATCTCGCACGACAAGTGGTACCAGTACGTCGCCCAGCAGCTGCACGCCGTACCGAAAGGACAAGAATGACGATGCCCGGCTGGCTGAGCGCCGTGGCCCAGGCCCTGTTCTGGATCGTGGCGACGGCCTTCACCATGCGCTGGCTGGCGCGCAGCCGTCAACAGGCGCGGCGCGCGGCAGACCTCGACCGCCTGCAGCAGCCCCGCTCGATGCTCGCGCTGGGCAGCGCCGGCACCGTGCTCTGGGTCGGCGTGATGGCGGCCTTCACCATCTGGCCCGACGATACCGTGAGTGTCTGGTTCTACCTGTTCTTCGTCGGCTTGACGCTGCTGTCCCTGTTCCTCGTGGCCGACTATGTCAACGGACGCCATGCGGTGCGCGAGGCGGGCATGGATATTGGGCGTCCCAGCGGGCGGCGCCTGTCCTTCGGCTGGGACGAGGTCGAGCAGATCCGCTACGCGAAGAGCGCCGGCTGGTTCCGGATCGCGCTGCGCTCGGGCGAAGTGGCGCGCGTTTCAAGCATGCTGATGGGTTTACCCGCGTTCGCCGACCAGGTGCTGCGCCACGTGCCCGCCGCGCGCATCGAGGCCGACGCGCTGAAGATGCTGAGCGAGGCCGCACGGGGCAAGCTGCCGGGCATCTGGGGCTAGCTGCCTGGAGTGCTACACTGCGCCTTCACGAGCTGTATTTCATGAACGTCTTCATTGGGAGAACAGCATGGAAACACAGGAAATCTACCGCGGCCGCCTGATCGACCACATCCAGCTGGTGGTGCGCGACCTGAAGGCCTCGCGCAGGTTCTATGGCGCCGTGTTCGAGGTGCTCGGCATTCCGCTCGGCGGCGAAGGGCCGGATTACTTCTGGGCCGACGAATTGTTCGTCTCCAGCCGCAGGAGCAAGGCCGCGCAGGGCGTGCTGACCGGGCGCCACCATCTCGCCTTCCAGGCGCGCGACGAGAAGATGGTGAACGCCTTCTACTTCGCCGCGCTGCAGGCCGGCGGCAGGGACAACGGCCGGCCCGGCGAGCGTCCCTATCACCCCGGCTACTTCGGCGCCTTCGTGCTCGACCCCGACGGCAACAACATCGAAGCGGTCTACCACGGCGCGGCGAAGAGCAGCGCTCCCTGGGTGCGCATCACCTTCTGAAAGCGCGCGGCGCAGCCTGGCGGCGAAAGCCGCTATACTGCGCCGACCATGCGCATCCAGCTTTTCTCCGACCTGCACCTCGAACGCTACCCGGCCTTCGTCCCCCTCATCCATCCCGAGACCGACGTCGTGGTGCTGGCGGGCGACATCGGCTCCTACCAGCTTGGGTCGCGCCTGACGGGCGAGGACTTCGGCCTGGCGCGCTTTTCGCCGCTGCGCGATGGTGCAACGAAGGCACGGGTGCTCTACATCCCCGGCAACCACGAATTCGACGGCCTCGAATTCGACCTGGCCTACGCGCGCCTGCGCGCCACCTGCGCGCAGCTCGGCATCGAATGGCTGGACCGCGAGACGGTCGTGATCGATCACGTGCGCTTCATCGGCACCACCTTGTGGAGCGATTTCGACGCGCTGGCGATGCAGGAGACGGAACTCACCAAGCAGTTGCAGAAGCGCGAAAAGGCCTTCCGCGCCGCCAACTACTACCTGGCCAAGAACACCACCCTGAAGGATGGCGCGCCGGTGCTGGCCGAGGGCCTGCGCGCGATGTCGCTCGACTGCCAGGCCTGGCTGCGCAACGCCCTGGACACGCCGTTCGACGGCGTCACGGTGGCGGTCACGCACTTCGCCCCCAGCCTGCGCAGCGCCGACCCGCGCTATGGCCTGACGCCCGGCACCGCCGGCTTTTGCAATGCGCTCGACCATCTGCTGCCGCAGGCCGACGTCTGGATGCACGGCCACCTGCACTGCGCCAACGATTACGTCGTTAGCGGCGACGACGGGTCCAGGTCCTGGTTCTGCCGCGTCGTCGCCAATCCGCTCGGCTACCTGAGCAAGGGCGAGCAGGAAGCCTTCCGTCCGGACCTCGTCATCGAACTTTGAAGTTCACTTCCGGTGCGCGTTCGCGCACGACACCACGCCGCCGACCATCAGCACCAGCGCCGCCACTTCCCAAGCGGTCGGCCAGCGCGCTTCCCACATGAAGCCGTAGAGCGAGGCGAAGATGGTCTCGAACACGATCAGCTGCCCGGTCAGCGCCAGCGGCAGGCTGCGGCTGGCGTAGTTCCACAGCCCGTTGCCGACGACCGAGCAAAGAATCGCCACCGCCAGCACCACGCCGCCGAAGCGCAGCCACTCGGCCTGTGCGTGGGCCTCGCCGCCGGGCAGGAAGGCGGGAATCGCCAGCAGCAGGGCTTGCAGGCCGGTCATGACGCCGGTCAGCAGGCTCCAATCGTGCGCGCTCACGCCATCCAGCCTCGCCAAACAGCGGCTGTTGGCCACCGCATAGATGGTCCACGACACCAGCGCGCCGACCGCGCAGCCCAGGCCGAGCGCCGAGCCGCTGCCCTCTAACGACGCCAGCGATTGCCAGGCGATGCAGCCCAGCCCCGCCGCTCCCAGCAGCAGGGCGGGCGCCAGGCGCCGCAGGGGCAGGGCGCCATGGTCGCGCGAGCCCACCAGGGTGACGGTGAGCGGCAGCAGCCCGATCACGATCGCCGTCATGACGCCGCCGCCGGCCTGCACCGCCTGGGCGACGAACAGGTAGTAGACGATGTTCCCGCACAGGCTGAGCCAGGCCAGCTGGCGCCATTCGCGCCACGCCAGGCGGCGCAGCAGCCGGCGCCAGCCGGGCGCGATCAGCACTGCCGCCACCAGGCCGTAGGCCAGGTAGCGCCCGCTCGATAACTCCAGCGGCGTGAAGCCGGGCACCAGGATCGGCGCCAGGAACACCAGGCCCCAGAAGGACCCGGCGAGGATGCCGGCGCCGATGCCGAGCCGGATGGTGGAAGACGGGGTGGAAGATGGCGCGCGCATGAGGTCTCCTGAAAGTGGAGATTGTCGGCCGCGCGTGTTGCGGATGCTTGGCAAAAGCTACTGGCGCTTTGACCGCGTCTCCCGATGTCGGGCGCGGTAGGCGGCCGGCGTGGTGTCGAGCAGGCGCCGCATCGCCCGCGTCAGCGCGCTCTGCTCGGAAAAGCCGGTCGCCAACGCCACGTCGGCGACGGCGCGGTCGGTGCCGGACAACAGCGCGCAGGCGCGCTGCAGGCGGCAATCGAGCAGCCATCCGTGGGGGCTGGCGTCCAGCTCTGCGCGGAACAGGGCGTGCAGGCGGCTTACGCTGACGCCGGCGGTGCGGGCCATGGCCTCGGTGGTCCAGGGCAGGCCGGGCTCGAGCTCGATGCGCGCGAGCAGGGCGGCCAGGCGCGACGTGGCCTGCGGCGCGCCGATGCTCAGGGTGTCGAGCAGCAGCGGGGCCCATCCCTGCAGCACGGTCGGCGCCACCGGCTGGCTGTCCGCCAGGATGCCCATGAACTCGACCAGCTTGCGCGCGGCCGGGCCGATTCCGGTGAAGGGGCGCTCGAGCAGTTCCTGCCACGGTCCATGCTGCAGGGCCTCGGCCGTGATGTCGAGGATCAGCGAGCGGTTGGCGACCTGGCTGTACTGGGAATGCCAGGCGCCCGGCGCCACCAGCGCCGCGTGCAGCGGGTCGAGCCGGCCCTGGCGGCCTTCGATCTCGAGCGCGACTTCGCCGCTGACCGGCAGCACCACCTGGGCGTACACATGGCGGTCCGACTCGCGCGACTCACCGTAGCTGCGCAGGTGCAGGTCGAAGTGCGGCTTGGCCGGCATGACGATACCCTGCGCTCAGCCCATCGGGCTGCACGCATCGAGGCCGGCCGCCAGCGCCTTCAGCTTGGCCGGGTCGAGCAGCGTGACTTCGCGCTTGTCGACCTGCAGCCAGCCCTGCTTCTTGAAGCGCGACAGCAGGCGGCTGATGCTCTCGATGGTGAGGCCAAGGTAGTTGCCGATGTCCTCGCGCGACATGCGCAGCTGGAAGCTGTTGGGTGAATAGCCGCGCGCCGCATAGCGCGCCGACAGGTTGACCAGGAACACGGCGAAGCGCTGCTCGGCGCGCATGTTCCCGAGCAGGAGCATGACGTTCTGCTCGCGCGTGATTTCCTGGCTCATGATGCGGTGGAAGTGGCGCAGCAGCGCCGGCACCTGGCCGAACAGCTCTTCCAGGCGCGCGAACGGGATCTCGCAGACTTCGCTGTCTTCCAGCGCCACCGCGTCGCAATGGTGGGCGCCGCTGATCGCGTCCATGCCCAGCAGCTCGCCGGCCATCTGGAAGCCGGTGATCTGCTCCTCGCCGGCGGCGTTCACCTGGTAGGTCTTGAAGTGGCCGAAGCGCACCGCGTACAGGCTCGTGAACGGTTCGCCCATCTGGTACAGACGCTCGTCCTTGGCCAGGCGGCGGCGTCCGCCGATGATCTGGTCGAGACGGTTGATGTCGGCGTCCTCGAGACCCATGGGCAGGCAGAGCTGGTGCATGCTGCAGGCGGCGCAGCTGGTCTTGAGGGCCTGGATGCTGACCGGCGCGTCGCCCGGCAGCGAGATGGCTTGGTTCATGACTGTAAACGAAGTACGGACGCGACCATTATAGACCGGTGCGCGTCCGTACAGCGCAGGGGCGCCCTGCGCGGGGATGGCTTACAGCTGGTGGCGCTGCTGCTTCATCCGGTAATACTCTTCATGGCCTTTCTGCACCACCGTGGCCGCGATGCGCGCCGCTTCGCCGGCCGCCTGGTTGACCGAGGCAAACGCGTTCTGGTCCGCCTTGAGCGCCTCGACGGTGCGGCGTGCGGCTTCCGTCCCGGCCAGGGCCAGGCCGAAGGTCGCCGACACGGCCAGCTCTGAAGCCAGGGTCTCGGCGCTCACGGCGCTCAGGCCGGCCTTGCCGGCGTCGGCCTGTTCGAGCGCCGCCTGCGGCGCGGCCAGGGTGCGCGCCAGCGCGGTGTCGCGCGCGACTTGCGCCAGGAACTCGACCGCCGCCTTGCTGCCCGAGCGGTTGGCCAGGTCGCCGAGGCGGATCAGGGCGATGTTCTTCGCATTGAACACGGCGCGCCCGGTGCGCGGGCTCTTCACGAAGTCGATCAGCGGCTGGACCGCGATTTGCGCGCCGATGTAGCCGAGCGTGGCCACGATCTGGCCCAGGAATTGCTCGTGCCGTCCGGGCTCGTTCACCAGCCAGTCGACCAGCTTCTTCGCGTCCGCTTCGCCGTACTGCGAGGCCAGTTCGTGGGGCACGCCCTCGACCCAATGCTGCTGCACGAAGTCGCGCACGTCGGCCGGCGCGCGCAGGCCGCCGTTGGCGCAGTTGCAGCCGCTGGCGGCCATGACTCCGCCGGTGACGGCGACCGGGCCGGCCAGGTAGGCGGCCGACTCGGCGGCGTTGACCACGTTGTGGTCGACCCCGACCGAC
This sequence comes from Massilia phyllostachyos, assembly GCF_021044825.1. GTDB lineage: Bacteria > Pseudomonadota > Gammaproteobacteria > Burkholderiales > Burkholderiaceae_D > Telluria > Telluria phyllostachyos. The sequence goes on from NZ_JAJNOC010000007.1 coordinate 207,687, forward strand.
GGATACATCACCGCGCGCGGGTCGTCGGTACGGTGCGGCAGGCCGCAGTTGTGGCCGTATTCGTGGACCCAGATCAGGCCTTCCTGGTTGGCGGTGAAGCGCACCGCGGCGACGTTGACGGTGCCGCTGCCGACCGGGGCGCAGCCGATGATGGTGTCGCCGGGGCCGCCGCACCAGCGGATCGCCTGTACGATCTTCACGCCGGAGCCGGCGCTGAGCAGCGCGTTCAGGTCGGCCGCGGTGGCGATGGTGGCGGGCACCGTGGCCGGCAGCACGCGCACCGCGCCGTTGCGCACGAACTGCACCGGGGTGGCGACGTCCGGACCGGTGTCGTCGTTCTGCAGGATCGTGCCCATGTCGCCCAGGATGCGGTCAGCATCAATCTCGCTGAGGGCGACGCTGCTGTGGCGGTGCACAGTCACCGAGACCGTCCTGGCGCCGGCGCCGGCCGGGTTGACCACCAGGTAGTCGACGTAGAGCGAGATGTCGACCGGGTACTCGATGTTGATCCAGATGTCGACGCCGCCGGCGCGCGGGGCGATGTTGTGCACGGTGTAGCGGGCCGCGCCGATGAACTTGCCGTCGTTCAGTCCGCCGGCGCCTTCGGCGATCGAGACGAAGACCTGGGAGCGCGGATTGATCTCGCTCCAGTTCAGGCGCAGCACCCACTCGCCGTGGCGCACGCCCCAGTCGTGGCGGTAGGTGAAGCCGTCGCCGTTCAGGGCCGGCTGCAGGCGGCCGGCGTCGGGCGTGACGTCGGCGCTGGCCTCGGCCCAGGGGGGAAGGTTGCTGTCCGAAGCGGCGCGTTCCTGCGGCGGGGTGTCCAGCAGCATGACCGCATCGCGGTCGAGACGATCGTTGGGCGACATTCTTGCATCTCCTTCAGTGGTGGGCGCAACTCAGGGATTGACGACGAGGTAGTCGACGTGGAGGGAAATATCGGCGCTCCACTCGATGTCGACCCAGATGTCGACGCCGCCGGCGCGCGGCGCGACGTTGTGCACGGTGAAGCGGGCCGAGCCGACGAGCTTGCCGGCATCCGGCCCGCCGGCGGCGCCTTCGGCGGCGGCCACCAGCACCCGCGACTGCGGGGTGACGGCGGCCCAGTTCAGGCGCAGCACCCACTGGCCGCGGCGCGCGCCCCAGTCGTGGCGGTAGGTGAACCCGTTGCCGCTGAGCTCGGGCTGCGGGTCGGATGCCGCGGCCGGCGACAGGCTGCGCGCCGCCTTGGTGTCGGCCGAGGCGGTGGCCTGGGCCCAGGGGCTCGGCGGGGCCGAGCTGGCCAGCGGGATCTGTGTGTTGGTCATGACGATCTCCTGTTGTCGATCGATGGGAGGAGGGAAGCGATGGCGAGGCGGGCTCGGCACCGACAGCCAATATAGACGAGCCCATCAGGGCCGCCGCGCCGATCTGCGCTGGCATTAATGTGGATCAGTGCCCCCGGGTTTCCTGCTCGGAAGGAAGTTATGGCAGAGCATCCGCACGATTGGATGCGAAACAAATTTTGGCAACCGTGCGCACCCATCCTGCATGCTAGATTCCGGACACCCATAAGAAAAACCCGCAACAGGAGCTGCAATGTCCGGTTTGTCCGCCCTGGATCTGGCGCGCGTGCAATTTGCGTTCACCATGTCCTTCCACATCCTGTTTCCGGCGATTACGATTGGCATGGCGAGCTACCTCGCCGTGCTCGAACTGTGCTGGCTGCGCACCAGGCGCCAGGTCTACGTCGACCTCTACCACTACTGGCTGAAGGTGTTCGCCGTCACCTTCGGCATGGGCGTGGTCTCGGGCATCGTCATGGCCTACCAGATCGGCACCAACTGGAGCTACCTGTCCGAATTCGCCGGCAGCATCATGGGGCCGATCCTGTCCTACGAGGTATTGACGGCCTTCTTCCTGGAAGCCGGCTTCCTGGGCGTGATGCTGTTCGGCTGGAACCGGGTCGGCCCGGCCCTGCACTTCGCCGCCACCTGCGCGGTGGCGGTCGGCACCCTGATCTCCTCGACCTGGATCCTGGCCGCCAACAGCTGGATGCAGACCCCGCAGGGCTATGCCATCGAGGGCGGGCGCATGGTGCCGGCCGACTGGCTGGCGATCATCTTCAATCCTTCCTTTCCCTACCGGCTGGTGCACATGGTGATCGCGGCCTATCTCACCACGGCGCTGATCGTGGGCGCCTCCGCCGCGTGGCAACTGCTACGCAAGCGCGACAACCCGGCGGTGCGCAAGATGCTGTCGATGGCGATGTGGATGATCCTGCTGGTCGCGCCGATCCAGGCGGTGGTCGGCGACTTCCATGGCCTGAACACCCTGCAGCACCAGCCGGCCAAGCTGGCGGCGATGGAGGGCCACTGGCAGAACGAGGGCGACAAGGCGGTGCCGCTGCTGCTGTTCGGCATCCCCGACATGGAAGCGGAGCGCACCAAGTATGCGGTCGGCATCCCGCACCTGGGCAGCCTGATCCTGACGCACTCGTGGAACGGCCAGTTCAAGGGGCTCAAGGAGTTTGCGCGCGAGGACCGCCCGAATTCCCTGATCGTGTTCTGGAGTTTCCGCCTGATGGTCGGGCTGGGCCTCCTGATGATCGCGCTTGGGGCCTGGAGCCTGTGGCTGCGGCGCGGTGGACGGATATGGAGCCAGCGTTGGTTCCTGCGCTTCGCCCTGTGCATGGGCCCGGCGGGCCTGGTCGCCATCCTGGCCGGCTGGGTCACCACCGAGGTCGGCCGCCAGCCCTGGGTGGTCTACGGCGTCCTGCGCACGGCCGACGCGGTCTCGCCCCACGGCGCCGGGCCGCTGGCGCTGACCCTGGCGATCTTCGTGGTGTCCTACTTCTTCGTGTTCGGGGCCGGCACCCTGTTCGTGCTGCGCATGATCCGCAAGGGGCCGCAGCACTTCGAACTGCGCACGCCGAGCCAGGGCGGACCGGGCGAGGAGCGCACGCCGATGCGGCCGATCTCGGCGGCCGACGTGCAGAGCGACGACGACGAGAACGACGCGCGTCCGGACCACCTGCCCGACATCGAGGGCAGCGAGGGCGATGGCGGGAACAAGGACAGGGAGCGCTGACATGGGCATCGACACCTCCGTCATCTGGGCGGTCATCATCTTCTTCGCGGTCTTCATGTACGTGCTGCTGGACGGCTTCGACCTGGGCATCGGCATGCTGTTCCCGTTCACGCCGAAGAAGCGCGACCGCGACACCATGATGAATACCGTGGCCCCGGTCTGGGACGGCAACGAGACCTGGCTGGTGCTGGGCGGGGAGGGCCTGCTGGCGGCCTTCCCGGTGGCCTATTCCATCATCCTGTCCGGCTTGTACCTGCCGCTGATCTTCATGCTGGTCGGCCTGGTGTTCCGCGGCGTCGCCTTCGAGTTTCGCTTCAAGGCCACCGAACAGGGACGTCACCTGTGGGACAAGGCCTTCATCGGCGGCTCGGTGACGGCGGCCTTCTTCCAGGGCGTCTCGCTGGGCGCCTTCCTGGACGGGATCGCGGTGTCGGGGCGCAGCTACGTGGGCGGGCCGCTGGACTGGATCGCGCCATTCCCCTTGCTCGCCGGTATCGGCGTGATGATCGCCTATACCCTGCTGGGCGCCACCTGGCTGGTGATGAAGACGGAAGGCGAGCTGCATGCGCGCATGGTGCAGGTGGCGAAGCCCTTTGCGCTGATGCTGCTGGCGGCCATCGTCATCATCAGCATCTGGACGCCGTGGCGCGACCCGGCGGTGGCGGCGCGCTGGTTCACCTTCCCGAACATCGTGTTCCTGGCGCCGGTGCCGATCCTGGTGGCGGTCTTCATCGTCCTGCTGCTACGCTCGCTCCAGCGCGAGCCGCACCGCGTGCCCTTCGTGTCGGCGCTGGCGCTCATCTTCCTCGGCTATACCGGCATGGCGATCAGCATCTGGCCGCACATCGTGCCGCCCGCGATCTCGATCTGGGAAGCCGCCTCGCCCCCGGCAAGCCAGGGCTTCGTGCTGGTCGGCACCCTGCTTATCCTGCCCATCATCCTGATGTACACCGGGTGGTCGTACTGGGTGTTCCGGGGCAAGGTCAAGGCCGACGCGGGGTACCACTGATGGCCGGCCGCAAGGAATGGATGCGGCGGCTGGGCTGGATGGCGGCGCTGTGGGCCGGCGGGGTATTGACGCTGGCGCTGGTGGCCTACCTGATCCGCATGCTGATGCGCCTGCTGGGTATGCGATAGGAACCTATCCCAATAGGGAACCGGTCGTTGCCGACGCGCCTGGCAAGCGGGGGCTGCGTTGCTCGTCCTTGCATGGCTCGCCATGCGGCGTCCTCGCGCCTTGCCCGCGCTTGCCAGGCATCGTCATCAACTTCCCTCCCCCTACTGGGATAGGTGCTAAGTCTCAACCGTGCGCGGCTTGCTCCCGTGTTAGGACTACACTGCCAATAGGAATCTGTTAACAGGAGTGCAGCACTTTGTCACTTTCAGACGCAAGCCAGATCGACCGTCCGGTGAATGTGAATACAGTCCCGGCTCCCATGCCGCTGCCCGGCGAAGACCAGGCGCGCGCCGACCTGTACGCGCTGCTGGCCAGCCTGCTGTTGCGCGCCCCGGATGCCGGCCTTCTGGACGCGCTGTCCACGGCCGACCCGATCCTCTCCGCCGGCATGGACCCGGCGCTGGAACAGGCCTGGGAAGCCTTGAGCCTGGCCTCCGGCGTCATGGACCCGGATGCGGTGCAGGAGGAATTCGACGCGCTCTTCGTTGCGATCGGCACGCCGCCGGTGAACCCCTACGGTTCGCGCTACCTGTCCGGCTTCATGAACGACACCCCGCTGGCCGAGCTGCGCGGCGCTCTGGCCCGCTTCGGCATCCGGCGCATGCGCGGCGTGGGCGAGTTCGAGGATCACCTGGGCGCCCTGTGCGAGACCATGCGGGTGCTTATTACCGGCGCGCCGGGCATCGCGCGCCAGCCGGTCGGGCAGCAGGAAGCTTTCTTCGGCGCCCACATCGCACCCTGGTATGCGCGCTGCCTGGACGACATCGCCGGCGCGGAAGGGGCGAACTACTACCGGCTGGTCGCACGCCTGGCCGGCGCTTTCCTCGACATCGAGGCGCAGGCCTTCGCGGTCGAGGCCGCGGCAAGGGATTAATCAAGAGAGGCAAGAATATGGAACAGCTTCCGCAACAGCCCGCAGAAAAACCGGATCCGGCACGGCGCAGCTTCCTGAAGGCCGCGCCACTGGGTGTCGTGGCGGTCGTCGCCGGCAACGCCAAGGCCGAGACGCCGGTGGCGGCGCCCGTGAAGGCCGAGCCGGGCGTCAAGCGCGGCTACCACGAGACCGAGCACATCCGCCGTTACTACCAGACCGCCGCTTACTGGTAACGCAAGCAGAAACCCGGAGAGAGCCAGCATGTCCCTAGTCAAATCCACCCGCGACAGCGGATTGAAACGGCGCCGCTTCCTGGCCGGCGCCGGCGTTGCCGTCGGCGCCGGCGCCCTGGCGCGCCACTTGCCCCTGAACGTGATCGAACCGGCGCAGGCAGACCAGGTCCCGGACACCCCGGTGCCGACCGAGGTCAAGCGCACCGTCTGCAGCCACTGCTCGGTCGGCTGCTCGGTGGACGCGGTGGTCGCCAACGGCGTCTGGGTGCGCCAGGAAGCCGCCTTCGATTCGCCGATCAACATGGGCGCGCACTGCGCCAAGGGCGCCTCGGTGCGCGAGCACGGCTTCGGCGAGCACCGCCTGCGCTACCCGATGAAGCTGGTCAACGGCAAGTACCAGCGCATCTCCTGGGACCAGGCGATCAACGAGATCGGCGACAAGCTGATCGAATTGCGCCAGAAATCCGGGCCGGATTCCTTGATGGTAATCGGCTCGTCCAAGCATAACAACGAGCAAGCCTACCTGCTGCGCAAATGGGTGTCCTTCTACGGCACCAACAACTGCGACCACCAGGCGCGCATCTGCCACTCGACCACGGTCGCCGGCGTGGCCCAGACCTTCGGCTACGGCGCGATGACGAACTCCTTCAACGACCTGCACCACAGCAAGGCCGTGATGTTCATCGGTTCCAATCCGGCCGAAGCCCATCCGATCTCGATGCTGCACTTCCTGCACGCCAAGGAACTGGGCGCGAAGATGATCGTGATCGACCCGCGCTTCACCCGCACCGCGCGCTTCGCCCACCACTACGTGCGCGTGCGTCCCGGCACCGACATCCCGCTGGTCTGGGGCATCCTGTGGCACATCTTCCAGAACGGCTGGGAGGACAAGGAATACATCGCCCAGCGCACCTACGGCATGGACGACGTGCGCAAGGAAGTCGCCAAATGGACGCCGGAAAAGGTGTCGGACATCACCGGCGTGCCGGAAGCCTCGGTGAAGATGGCGGCCGAGATGCTGGCCAAGAACCGTCCCTCGTCGGTGGTCTGGTGCATGGGCATCACCCAGCACCACGTCGGCACCGCCAACGTGCGCGCGCTGTCGATCCTGCAGCTGGCGCTGGGCAATATCGGCATCCCGGGCGGCGGCGCCAACATCTACCGCGGCCACGACAATGTGCAGGGCGCGACCGACGTCGGCCCCAACGGCGACTCGCTGCCCGGCTACTACGGCCTGGCCGAAGGCGCCTGGAAGCACTTCGCCAACGTCTGGGGCGTCGACTATGAATGGATCAAGTCGCGCTTCGGCTCCAAGGAGCTGATGGAAAAGCCGGGCATCACGGTGTCGCGCTGGTTCGACGCCGTGAACGAGCAGAACCAGTACATCGACCAGCCGAGCAACCTGCGCGCCGTGTTCTACTGGGGCCACGCGCCGAACAGCCAGACCCGCCTGCCGGACATGAAGGCGGCGATGCAGAAGCTCGACATGCTGGTGGTGATCGACCCCTATCCGAGCATGACGGCGGCGATGCACGGCCGCACCGACGGCGTGTATCTGCTGCCGGCCGCCTCCCAGTTCGAGACGCAAGGCTCGTGCACGGCCTCGAACCGCAGCATCCAGTGGCGCGAGCGCGTCATCATGCCGCTGTTCGAGTGCAAGACCGACCACGAGATCATGTACCTGTTCGCCAGGAAGTTCGGCTTCCACGAAGAGCTGTGCAAGAACATCAAGGTCGTGCACAACGAGCCGGTGGTCGAGGACATCCTGCGTGAGATCAACCGCTCCTGCTGGACCATCGGCTACACCGGCTGCTCGCCGGAGCGCCTGAAACTCCACATGGAGAACAAGCACACCTTCAACCCGACCACCCTGCGCGCCGACGACGGCCCCTGCAAGGGCGACTACTACGGCCTGCCGTGGCCGTGCTGGGGCACGCCGGAGATGAAGCACCCGGGCACCCCGATCCTGTACGACCTGAACAAGTCGGTGGCCGAGGGAGGACTGCCGTTCCGCGCCAACTGGGGCGTCGAGCACAACGGCGTGTCGCTGCTGGCGGCCGACGGCTCGACCACCAAGGACAGCCAGCTCGATGTCGGCTATCCGGAGTTCGACCACGTGTTCCTGAAGAAGCTGGGCTGGTGGGCCGAGCTGACGCCGCAGGAGCAGGCCATGGCGGAGGGCAAGAACTGGAAGACCGACTTGTCGGGCGGCATCATCCGCGTCGTCATCGCCCACGGCTGCGCGCCCTTCGGCAATGCGCGGGCGCGCTGCAATGTCTGGAACTTCCCTGACCCGGTGCCTGTCCACCGCGAGCCGCTGGCGTCGCCGCGCCGCGACCTGGTCGCCAGGTACCCGACCTACGACGACAAGGCCAACTTCTGGCGCCTGCCGACCCTGTACAAATCGGTGCAGGCGGTCGACTATTCGAAGGACTATCCGCTCATCATGACCTCCGGCCGGCTGGTCGAGTACGAGGGCGGCGGCGAGGAGACCCGCTCCAACCCCTGGCTTGCGGAGCTGCAGCAGAACATGTTCTGCGAGATCAACCCGCGCGACGCGGTCCAGGTGAGCGTCAGGATGGGCGACTACATCTGGGTCGAGACCCCGACCGGGGCGCGCATCAAGGTGATGGCGATGCCGACCGAGCGGGTCCCGGTCGGCCTGGTGTGGATGCCCTTCCACTTCGGCGGCTGGTGGATGGGCGAAGACCTCGAGCGCCACTACCCCGAAGGCGGCGCGCCGACCGTGCGCGGCGAGGCGGTCAACACGGCCTGGACCTACGGCTACGACGCCGTGACGATGATGCAGGAAACCAAGGTGTCGCTGTGCCGCGTGGTACGCGCCTGAACCAACAATCGCAGAGGAGGGTGGCATGGCCGCTAGGATGAAATTTATTTGCGATACGGAGCGCTGCATCGACTGCAACGGCTGCGTCACCGCATGCAAGAACGAACACGAGACGCCGTGGGGGGTGAACCGGCGCCGGGTGGTGACCATCAACGACGGCATCCCGGGCGAGCGCTCGGTGTCGATCGCCTGCATGCACTGCACCGACGCGCCCTGCCTGGCGGTGTGCCCGACCAACTGCATCTACCACACGGAAGACGGGATCGTCCTGCACAGCAAGGACCAGTGCATCGGCTGCGGCTACTGCTACTACGCCTGCCCGTTCGGCGCGCCGCAGTTCCCGGAAACCGGCATGTTCAACCACCGCGGCAAGATGGACAAGTGCACCTTCTGCGCCGGCGGCCCGGAACCGGACACGTCCGAGGCCGAGTTCAAGAAATACGGCCGCAACCGCATCGCCGAAGGCAAGCTGCCGGCCTGCGCCGAGATGTGCGGCACCAAGGCGCTGCTGGGCGGCGAGGCCAACCAGATCGCCGACATCTACCGCCAGCGCGTCGAGACCCGCGGCTACGGCCCGGAACTGTGGGGCTGGAAGATCGCCTACGGCAAGCCGAAGCGCGGCGGCGAGATCAAGGCAAAGGGCGACCTGCCGCGCGGAAACCAGATCAAGGGCGACTCGCAGAACGATCCTGGGAGGTTCCCGCAATGAAGAAGCTTCGTTACTGCCTGATCGCCTTGCCCTTGCTGCTGGCCGGCTGCCTCGAGGTCGACCAGCACCCCGAGTGGCTGCACGGCCAGTACGCCGGCAAGACCGACCCGCGCCACTACCAGACCCGCTTCCACAACGACCGCCTGGCCTGGTCGGCCACGATCCAGAACCGCGGCATGAAGCAGAACGAGTACAACCGGGCCAATCCGTAAGAGGAGCACACCATGCACACCCGATCCTTGCGCCTGCTCCTGGCACTGGCCTTCGCGCTGCTGGGCACCTTCATGCTGGCGTCGGCCCAGGCCGGCGTGCCGAACAAGGACGCCAAGCCGGCCTACGCCGAGGAGCAGACCATGCTCCAGATCGAAGGCGATTCCGTCGTGCCGGAGCCTTCGCTGACCAATCCGTCCTCGGGCCGGGTGCACATGGACCGCCATTACCTGGGCCAGTACGGCGCCACCGAAGCGAATGTCATCGTCCAGCGCGGCGGCAACACCTGGCGCCAGCTGCGCAACGGCCCGATCGCGGCCATCGCCGGCTTCATCCTGCTCGGCGTGCCCTTGCTGATCTTCGTGTTCTACAAGGCGGTCGGCGCGGCGGAGGAAGTGCCGCCGGCGGGGCGCCGCATCAAGCGCTTCACGGCCTGGGAACGCCACGTGCACTGGGCCACGGCCTACAGCTTCATCGCGCTCGCCATCAGCGGCCTGATCATCATGTACGGCAAGAAGATCATGCTGCCGTGGATGGGGCACGACCTGTTCTCGTGGTTCGCCATCATCTCGAAATACCTGCACAACTTCGTCGGACCGCTGTTCATCGTCTGCTCGGTGCTGATGTTCATCACCTTCCTCGGCCGTAATTTCTTTAACCGCAACGACTGGCAGTGGGTGAAGCAGGGCGGCGGCCTGGTGTCGCACAAGCACGTGCCGGCCGGCTTCTTCAATGCCGGCGAAAAGACCTGGTTCTGGGGCGGCGTGTTCCTGCTCGGCATCGTGATGTCGGTGAGCGGCCTGGTGCTGAATTTCGTCACCTTCGGGCAGACCCGCTACGTGCTGCAGATAGCCAACTACCTGCACGTGGCCGGCGCCGCCTGCTATATCGCGGCATCGATGGGCCATATCTATATCGGCACCTGGGGCACCCCGGGCGCCTACCAGGCCATGCGCGAAGGCACCGTGGACGAAGCCTGGGCCCAGGCCCACCACGCGATCTGGTACGAACAAGTGAAGAACGGCACCGCCACCGACCCGGCCCATCGCCCGCACCCGGACGCCCCGCGCGGCCCGGCGCCGCGTCCCGGACCGGCGCACTGAGGACACTGGACCCATCATGAAAGCATCGACCATCCTGTTCCACGGCGCGCTCGCCGCACTGGCGCTATCGGCAGCCGGCTGCGACCGTGGCCGTCATGAAACCGTCGGCGGCATCGTGCAGACGAAGTATCCCGGCCAGGTCTCGTCCGGCGGCGCCACCAGCGGCGCCATCATCGCCCAGACCCCGAAGCCGGTGACCGACGCCACCTATGCCGGCGGCACGCCGGGCATCGCGGGCGGCTCGGGCGGCAACACCTCCGGCGCGGAAGTCGGCGGCGCCACCCGCGAGACCGGGCAGGGCCCGACCGCCGGCGTGACCCCGCCCTCGGGCGCCCAGCCCGGCACCCAGACCCAGCCCGGCGACCACGGCAAGCCCGCCGCGCCGGCCCCCGGCACGGTCGAAGCCCCGGCCGCCAGCAATACCGCGCCGCAGGCGCCGGCCGGCCGCGGCACCCTGGAGAGCAAGCAATGATCAAGCGACTCACGAGCGCGTGCGCACTGGCCGCGCTGCTGGCCTGCCCGCAGAGCTGGGCGGCGCTGGCCAAGCCGGTGCTGACCCCGGCCCAGCAGCAGGCCGCGGCGGACAAGAAGGCGGCGGACGACGCCAAGGCCGCCAGGGACAAGGAAAACCTGGCCGCCTCGATGGATGCGGTGGCCGCGCGCTGGCGCGCACAGGCGCCGGCGAAAGGCTGGAAGATCCAGCCGCCGGTGCAGGTGGCGGCGGCGGCGCCGGCCGCCGGCCGGGCGCCGAACATGGTCCTCGGCACCCAGGGCACGGCTGCCGGCGGCACCCAGGCCGCGGCCGGCGGCACCGCCCCCGGCGCGGCCCGCGCCGCGGCGGCGGCGGGCGCCGTTCCGGCCGGGGTGACCCCGCCCGCGGCCGGCATGCCGGCGGCCCCGCCCGCCAACGCGGCGCCCGGCACGGCGGCGGCGGCCCCGGCCACCGGCGCGGCGCCGCTCAGCCGCCAGGCCCTGAACGCGGCCAACGTCCCGGTCAAGAGCGAGAAGCACGGCACCGCCGCGCCGAGCGAGGACGTCAAGCGCGGACCGACCCGGGCGGTGCCGAAGGGCGTCGGCCCGGCGGTGGAGAAAAGCAGCACCCCGAAGACGGCGAACAAGCAATGAAGATGGCCAGCATGCCGATTGCGGTGATCATGCAGCGCCGCGCCGTCCAGCACATCTGGGCGGACGAAAGCTGGGCCGCGGTGGGCGTGGTGCCCGACCGCGGCGAACTGCCGCGCCTGCAGGTGCTGAGCGCAAGCCCGGAGCGCGACTACTACCTCGTCTCCGGCCTCGAACTCGAACTCTGGACCGACGAGAACGACGGCTACTACGAGAACGTCATGGCGCCGGAGTCGAAGATCTTCGTGCTGTGGCGCATGGAGGAGGGCCGGGCGATGCCGGTGCGGGCCTCGGCCAGCTACGTCGAGGGCACCCGCATGTTCGACTCGGGCGAGCAGGCCGACGGCGTGACCATGCCGGCCGAGATCTATGCCTGGGTGGCCGGCTACCTGCGCGAGCACTATCAACCCAAGCCGCGGCGCGGACGCCAGCACGGATGAAGGGAGCCTGATGTCGGACGAAGGATTCTTCCGGCGTTGGTCGCGCCTGAAGGCGCGCGGCGAGACCCTGGAAGCGCCACCGGCGCCGCCGGCGCCTCCGGTGATGCCGCCACCCCTGCCCGTGGCGCCGGCGCCCGGTGAGCCGGAAGCCCCGGCGCGTCCGCTGCCGACCCTCGAGGACGCCGCGCGCCTGACCCCGGACGCCGACTTTTCCTCCTTCGTCGCGAAGGACGTCGACAAGTCGGTGCAGCGCCTGGCCCTGAAAAAACTGTTCGCCGACCCGCACTTCAACGTGGTCGACGGACTCGATATGTATATGAGCGACTACAACAAGGCCTCGCCGCTCGCCCCCGCCATGCTGGCCTCGCTCCAGCATGCGCCGGGCCTGCTGGCCCGGCTGCTGGGCGACCGGCAGGAGGCCGACAAAGAAGAAGAGGGCGCGCCGGGCGACGGCGACGGACCCTCGACCATCCAGCAAGGGACCCCATGAACATCCGCTTCACCGAACACCCGCCGATCGACCCTGTCCAGGAAAGCCGCAACCTCGATGCGCGCACGGCCGCCATCTCCGCCGCCGACGCGATTCCGGTGTTCGAGCCGGCCGTCACGGTCAATTACCAATCCTCCGGCCGCACCCTGGTGGTCGGCTCCGCCGTCCACGCGCTGCCCTGGGCCGACCGCCTGGCGGCCACGCTGCCGGTCACGGTGCTGCTGCTCGACCTGCAGGACACGATGCCGCTGCGGCCCTACCCGGTGCACGTGGCGCGCGTCGCCGCGGTGGCCGGCTGGCTGGGCGCGTTCGAGGCGCGCTGGCAGGCGCCGCTGCAGCCGGTCCAGCAGGGCCGCTTCGACCTGGTGCTGGACCTCAGCCCCACGCGCCTGATCCCGAGCCACCAGCGCCCGCACGGCTACTACGCGCCGGGCTACGACGAGGCCGCGCGCGCGCAGGCGGTGGAGAGCATGCTGGAGATGGTCGGCGACTTCGAAAAGCCGAAGTACTTCTCGTACAAGGAGCGTACCTGCGCCCACGGCCGCAATGGCCAGAAGGGCTGCAGCGCCTGCATCGACATCTGCTCGGCCCAGGCGATCCAGGACGACGGCGAGCGCATCAAGGTCAGCCCCTACCTGTGCGCCGGCTGCGGCGCCTGCTCGACGGTCTGCCCGACCGGCGCGATCAGCTACGCCTTCCCGCCGGCGCAGCTGACCGGCAAGCGCATCCAGGCCGCGCTGCGCTCCTACCACGCGGCCGGCGGCAGCGAACCGGTGCTGCTGCTGCACGATCCCGAGCACGGCGCCGCGCTGCTGGCCCAGCTTGGTGAATCCATCCCGGGCCGCGTCATCCCGCTGGCCCTGCAGCACACGGCATCGACCGGCATCGACGTCTGGTTCGCGGCGATCGCCTACGGCGCGGCCGGCGTCGCCATCCTGATGACCGGACACGAGGCGCCGCAGTACGTCGCCGCCCTCGACCAGCAGATGGCGATCGCCCAGACGGTGCTCGACGGCCTCGGCTACGACGGCCCGCACCTCCAGCTGCTGCGCGTGGAGGCGCCCGCGGAACTGGCCGTCGCCCTGCGCCATGCGCCGCGCGGTGCGACGCCGGCCGAGCCGGCCGTGTTCCACCTGGCGAACGACAAGCGCAACACCCTCGACTACGCGCTCGAGCACCTGCACCGGCATGCGCCGGCCCGGCCCGAGATCATTGCCTTGCCGCCGGGCGCCCCGTTCGGCGCCATCGAGGTAGACCGCAAGGCCTGCAGCCTGTGCATGTCCTGCGTCGGCGCCTGTCCGGCCGGCGCGCTGCAGGACGGCCAGGGCGCGCCGCTGCTGCGCTTCATCGAGAAGAACTGCGTCCAGTGCGGCCTGTGCGCCACCACCTGCCCGGAAAACGCCATCACTCTGCAGCCGCGCCTGTCCTTCCTGGAGAGCCGCAAGGGGCCGGTGGTGCTCAACGAGACCCAGCCCTTCCACTGCATCCGCTGCGACAAGCCCTTCGGCACCCTGCAGATGGTCGAGAACATGCTGGGCCGCCTCGGCTCCCACCCGGCTTTTGCCGGCCACCTCGACCGCCTGCGCATGTGCGGCGACTGCCGCGTCATCGACATGATGGAGCCGAAGGACGAGATGCGGATCACGCCCCTGAAACGTCTCTGACTTCCGGCCGGCCCGGTTGCGCCGGGCGCCGCGTAAATCATGGCAAAATGGCCGGCAGCAGCCATGCCAACAAGCGACCAGGAGACACCATGACGCCGACCCAGCGCTTCCTTCACGCGCGCGACTTCCTGCTGCAGCACCGCCTCGACTACGACACCGCCTGGCGCGATTACCAGCCGCCCCGGTTCGACGCCTTCAACTGGGCGCTCGACTATTTCGACCCCATGGCGAAGGACAACCACGCCCCCGCGCTGTGGGTGGTCGAGGAAGACGGTTCCGAACAGAAGATCTCCTTCGCCGACATGGCCGCGCGCTCCTGCCAGGTGGCCGAGTACCTGCGCCTGTGCGGCGTGAACCGCGGCGACCGCGTGCTCCTGATGCTGCCCAACCGGGTCGAGCTGTGGGAGATCATGCTGGCCGGGATCAAGCTCGGCGCCGTGCTGGTGCCGACCACGATGCTGGTCTCGGGCGACGACCTGCAGGACCGCCTGGAGCGCGGCCGCGTGAAGCACGTGATCACGCTGGCCTCGGAAAGCCAGAAATTCGAGACCATGCAGGGCAGCTTCACCCGCATCGCCGTCGGCGGCAAGCCAAACGGCTGGCGCGCTTTCGATGATTGCCGCGACGTGCTGTCGGTGTTCGTGCCTGAAGGCGAGACCCGCGCCACCGACCCGCTGCTGCTCTACTTCACCTCGGGCACCACGGCCAAGCCGAAGCTGGTGCTGCACAGCCACCAGAGCTACCCGGTCGGCCACCTGTCGACCATGTACTGGATCGGCCTGCGTCCCGGCGACGTCCACTGGAACATCTCCTCGCCCGGCTGGGCCAAGCACGCCTGGAGCTGCTTCTTCGCGCCGTGGAACGCGGGCGCCACCATCTTCGTCTACAACTACGAGCGTTTCTCGAGCAGGGCGGCGCTGGACACCGTGGTGCGCTGCGGCGTCACCTCGCTGTGCGCGCCGCCGACCGTGTGGCGCATGATGATCCAGGAAGACCTCGCGGCTTGGCAGCCGCCGCTGCGCGAACTGGTCGGGGCGGGGGAGCCGCTGAATCCCGAAGTCATCGAGCAGGTCGAGCGGGCCTGGGGCATCCGCATCCGCGACGGCTACGGCCAGTCCGAGACCACGGCGCAGATCGGCAACCCGCCTGGCCAATTGGTGAAACCCGGTTCGATGGGCCGCCCGCTGCCGGGCTACCGTGTGGCCCTGCTCGACATCGACGACCAGCCGGCGGGCGAGGGCGAGATATCCCTGGACCTCGCGCCTGCGCCGCTGGGCTTGATGCTGTGCTACGAGGGCGACGAGGAGAAGACCGCCGCCGTCATGCGCGCCGGCCACTACCACACCGGCGACACCGCCACGGTCGACGCGGACGGCTACTACTTCTACGTCGGCCGCAACGACGACGTGTTCAAGTCCTCGGACTACCGCATCAGCCCCTTCGAGCTCGAGAGCGTGCTGATCGAGCACGAGGACGTGCTGGAGGCGGCGATCGTGCCGAGCCCCGACCCGCTGCGGCTGTCGGTGCCGAAGGCCTTCATCACGCTGCGCCAGGGCGTCCCGCCTTCGCGCGAAGTGGCGGCGTCGATCCTCGCCTTTGCGCGCGACAGGCTGGCGCCCTACAAACGGATCCGGCGCATCGCCTTCCGCGAACTGCCCAAGACCATCTCGGGCAAGATCCGCCGGGTCGAATTGCGTCGTGAAGAAGCGGGGCGGGGCCAGTCGGATGCGCCCGAGGGTGTCGAGTATCGCGAAGAGGACTTCAACGCTTGAAGGCTGCTGCGCGGACGTGCGGCATGGCGCGCACGTTCCGTTGCATAATAGTCATCGACCTCAACCCCCCCCTTCTTCACCACTTCCATCGATGACCACCACCCGTCCATCCAGCCCTGGCGCAGCCACTAAAGACGCCGCCTATGAAGTCCGGAAGTCTCCCGTCCACGGCAACGGCGTGTTCGCGCTGCGGCCGATCGGCGCGGGCGAGCGGATCATCGAGTACCGCGGCGAACGCATCACCTGGGACGAGGCCACCGAGCGCGCGGCGCAGGCCGGCGGCCCGATCAACCACACCTTCTACTTCACGCTGGCCGACGGCCGCGTGATCGACGGCGGCAGCCGCGGCAACGCGGCGCGCTGGATCAACCATGCCTGCTCGCCCAACTGCGAAGCCTTCGAGGACGAGGGCAAGGTCTACATCCACGCGATGCGCGACATCGAGCCCGGCGAGGAACTGAACTACAATTACGCCCTCATCTACGACGAGCGCCACACGCCGGTCCTGAAAAAGCTGTTCGCCTGCCGCTGCGGCACCCCCGGCTGCACCGGCACCATGCTGGCGCCGAAGAAGAAGAGCAAGAAGAAAGACACCACAACCTGAAGGAACAGCATGAAGCCCGTCGTCCGCAGCCTCCTGGAAACCGACCTGTACAAGTTCACCATGTGGCAGGCGCTGATGCACACCCACCCGGGTGCGAACGGCGAATACGATTTCCGCTGCCGCAACGAGCCGGCCTATCCGCTGGCCGAGCTGAAGGACGACGTCGAGCGCGAGCTCGATCACCTGTGCTCCCTGATGTTCAGCGAGGAAGAGGTCGAGTACTTGCGCGGCCTGCGCTTCATCAAGAGCGACTTCGCCGACTTCCTTACGCTGTTCCGCTTCCAGCGCAAGTTCATCCAGGTCTCCACCGACGGCCCGCACCTGCGCATCCACGCTTCCGGCCCGCTGGTGCACGTGATGGGCTTCGAGATCTTCGTGCTCTACATCGTCAACGAGCTGTACTTCCGCCGCTTCGACCAGGACGCTGCGATTGTCGAGGCGCGGGTGCGCCTGAACCAGAAGATCGAAGAGCTGCGGGCGTTCGATGAGGAGCCCAAGCGCGCCACGCCCTTCGAGTTCTTCGACTTCGGCGTGCGCCGGCGCTTCTCGGGCGAATGGCACGACGAGGTGGTGGCGACCCTGGCGCGCGAGCTGCCGCAGTTCTTCAAGGGCACCTCGAACGTCTACCTGGCGAAGAAATACAACCTGGTGCCGATCGGGACCATGGCCCACGAATACCTGCAGGCCTACCAGGCCTTCGGCGTGCGCCTGGTCGACTTCCAGAAGGCGGCGCTGGAAGACTGGGTGCAGGAATACCGCGGCGACCTGGGCACGGCGCTCACCGACGTGGTCGGCATGAACGCCTTCCTGAACGACTTCGACCTTTATTTCGCCAAGCTGTTCGACGGCCTGCGCCACGATTCGGGCGACCCGGTCGAGTGGGGCGAAAAGGCGCTGGCCCACTACGCGCGCCTGCGCATCGATCCGCGCACCAAGCGCCTGGTGTTCTCGGATGCGCTCACGGTGCCGAAGGCGCTGATGCTGTACCGCCACTTCGCCGACCGCACCACGCTGGGCTTCGGCATCGGCACCAAGCTGACCAACGACACGCCCTATCCGGCGCTGAACATCGTCATGAAGCTCACCCGCTGCAACGGGCAGCCGGTGGCCAAGCTGGCCGATACGGCGGGCAAGTCGATGTGTACCGACGAGACCTTCCTGGCCTATCTGCGCCAGGTCTTCAATCACCCCGGGGAGTAGCGTTCAACCGTCCCATGGACAGACGATACGTCTGCTCATACGGGATTTGAACGCGTGGGCGGAGGACCGCCCACCCTGCGAGTGTGTGAAAAATTCGTCTATGGCTGCGTTGCCTCGTCTCGCCGTACGAGTGTACTGTCTTCGACTCGGCGCCTTGCCATAGCCGTTTTTTCACACCCTCTACGCCAGCAAGCGGTAGCGGCTCTGCGCCGGCTCTTCCAGCTGGAAGGTATTCACCACCGCCGCCAGTTCCGCCGCCTGGGTCTGCAGCGACTGCGCGGCCGCCGCGGCTTCCTCGACCAGGGCGGCGTTCTGGATCGTCATCTCGTCCAGCCGCGCCAGCGCGCCGTCGACGTGCTCGATGTCGCGCCGCTGGGCGCCGGTGGCTTCGCTGATGTGGCCCATGATCTCGGTGACGCGCTGCACGCCTTCGACCACCTTGCGGATGGTGCCGCCGGCCTGGCTCACCAGCGTGGCGCCGGCGTCGACCTTGCTGGCCGAATCCTCGATCAGCGCCTTGATTTCCTTGGCCGCCGCCGCCGAGCGCTGCGCCAGGTTGCGCACCTCGCTCGCGACCACGGCGAAGCCGCGCCCCTGTTCGCCGGCGCGCGCCGCTTCCACCGCCGCGTTCAAGGCCAGGATGTTGGTCTGGAAGGCGATGCCGTCGATGACGGCGATGATGTCGACGATCTTGTTCGACGACGCGTGGATCTGCCCCATGGTGGTGACCACCGAATCGACCGCCGCGCCGCCCTGCACCGACACCAGCGAGGCGTCGTGCGCCAGCGCGCTGGCCTGGGCCGCGTAGTCGGCGTTCTGGCGCACCAGTTCGATCAGCTGCTTCATCGAGCCGGCCACCTGGGTCAGGGCCGCGGCCTGGGTCTCGGTGCGGCTCGACAGGTCGAGGTTGCCGGAGGCGATCTCGGACGAGGCCGAGGCGATCGCATCGGTCCCGCCGCGCACCTTGCCGACGATGCCGCTCAAGCCGTCGCGCATCGTGCTCATCGCGTGCAGCAGGCTGGCCGGGCCGGCCTTCGCGGTGTCGACCGGGTGATGCAGCTCGCCGCTGGCGATGGCGTGGGCCACGCTGGTCGCATAGGCCGGCTCGCCGCCGAGCTGCTTGAGCAGGCTGCGCACCAGCAGCAGGCCGACCGCGATGCACAGCAGCACCGACAGCACGCCCAGGCCCGTGATCCAGTAGCGCGCGGTGGCGGCCTGGCTTTCGGCGCCGTCGATCGCCGTGGCGGTGTGCGCCTGCAGGTCGCGCAGCAGGACGTCGATGTCGGCCACGATCCGGCGCCGCAGCGGACTGCATTCCTCGACCAGGAAGGCGCCGAAGCCATCCAGGTCGCCGCTGGCGCGGTAGGCGCGCGGGCGCTCCAGTTCCTTCGCCATCGTCAGCATCCCGCCGCGCACCTTGGCGTAGAGCGGGTTCTCGCGCAGCACCGGGTCGAGGCGGGCGAGGACGGCCAGGTAGTCGGCCTTCCTGGCGTCGACCAGGTCGAGTTCGCGGTTGGCGGCCGCCGGATCCTTGAAGATGTAGGCGTTGCGCGCCGCGATCCCGGTCTGGGCCAGCGCCTCGCGCGCCGCGTACAGCGGTTCGAGTTCGGCGTTGCGCACGCTGTCGGCGGTACGCAAGGCCTGGCCGATCAGGTTGACCTGGCTGATGGCGAATACCGCCAGCACCAGGGTGACCGCCAGGATCAGCGCAAACGCCGAATATAGCCGTGTTGCGATGCCCGAGATTCTGAAAACAGCCATTGTCTCTCTTCTCCGTGTTGTTGAACCGCTATTGACCTGCGGAACAGATTTGTGCAAATCGATTGTTTTTGCTTCTTTTTAATTTCTTTTTATCAATTTAAATTGACGAAAATGTGTATAGCAGAACATATTCGTTAATACAAGCATTTTCGGTGAGAGATTTCGGCAAATCGGGTATACTACGTCAATAGATAGGACCCTACATGCAGAGCAAGATCATCGAAGAGGACCCCATCCTGACCACCAGCGCTGCGGCGCGGATGCTTGGTGTCGCGACCAGCACCGTCCAGTTATGGATGGAAAGCGGCGCCATTCCTTCGTGGAAGACGCCCGGTGGACACCGCCGTACACGCCAGAGCACTATCGAGGCGATGCTTCATCGCGCCGGTCCTTTATCCGGATCATTGTCTGGTGAGACAACACCCCCGGTATTGACCGATCCCGAGTTCGTGCTGGCCGGTGACGAAACGTGGCCTGGATCCCACGAAGAGGCGCGCCGCCTGGCCGCCGTGGCCGCCACCGGCCTGGTCGACACCCCGCCCGAAGAACGCTTCAACCGCATCGTGCGCCTGGCCGCCACCGTGACCGGCTCGCCGATCGCGCTGGTGTCGCTGTTGACGGCGCGCCGCCAGTGGTTCAAGGCGCGGGTCGGCCTGGGGCCGCAGGAAACCCCGCGCGAATGGGCCTTCTGCTCGCACGCGATCCTGCAGGACGCGCCCTTCATGGTCGAAGACGCCTCCACCGACGAACGCTTCCGCGACAATCCGCTGGTGCTGGCCGAGCCCCACATCCGCTTCTACGCCGGCGTGCCGCTGCGCGACCGCAGCGGGATGCCGATGGGGACCCTGTGCGTGATCGACCGCGAGCCGCGCCGCCTGCGCAGCACCGAGCTGCAGGCCCTGTGCGACCTGGCCGACATCGCCTCGTCCGAGATCCAGGCCAAGAAGGACTGAGTCCCTGTAAAAGTGACAAAGCGCGCAACTCGCGCGCGTCCATTCGCGCTATCATCCGGTCCTGGTCAACCATGCACCGCACCGGAGAACCCATGCGCCTCGCTGCCGCCGCCCTGTTGTCGCTTGCCTTTGTCGTCGCGCCGGCCGGCGCCCAGGACGATGTCCAGAAGGCGAAGGAAGATGCCGCCGTCGTGGCGGCGAGCACCGAGGCGGCGGTCAAGGCCGCGGCCAGCTGGCTGACGATCGTCGATGCGGGAAAATACGGGGACAGCTGGAGCGCCGCGGCGAGCGCCCTGCGCGGCGCCGTCACCCAGGCCAAGTGGGAAGAGGGGCTGCGCGCCGTGCGCGCCCCGATCGGCGCCGCCGGCGCGCGCACCCTGACGTCCTCGCATTACACCCACGCGCTGCCGGGCGCCCCGGCCGGCGAATACGTCGTCCTCCAGTACAGCACCGAATTCGCCGGCAAGCCCGGGTCCACCGAGATGGTGGTGCCGATGCGCGAGCCGGACGGCAGCTGGAAGGTGTCCGGCTACTACATCAGGTAAGGTTTAGAACCCGGGGCCGACCAGGCGCCACAGCTGGGTCGGCAGGGCGGGCGGCGCGTCCGGCTTGAAGAAGGCCGAGTCCTGGATGTGCGAGGTGGTCACGTAGACCGTGCCGTCCGGGCCTTGCGTGAAGGTGTCGGGCCAGCGCAGGCGCGCGTCCTGCACCAGGATGCGCGGCGTTCCGCCGGGGCCTTCGTCGAGGTCGCGCACCTTGACCGCGTCGTCTTCCACCGCGGTGAGCAGCATCTTGTTGCTGCCCTGCGGGATCAGGAGGCCGTCCGACACCCCGTTGACGCCGTATTCCTCGACCTGGTCGCCCACGTCGTCGCCCTTCAGACCCCCTTCGATCAGGACCTGCGTCGCGATCCGGTACAGGGTGTCGCCCTTGATCGCTTGCCAATACAGCCAGCAGCCATCACTTGACAATTCGATACCATCGGCTGAGAACTCCACCCCGCGTCCGTCCGGGCGGCGCAGCTCCTTGCCGTCGGCTTTCACCACCAGGCCCTTCTTCATCTGGGTCGACGGGTGGCCGTCGAGCACCCGCGCAACCTTGCCGCTGGCCAGGTCGATCACCAGCAGGGCGCCGACCACGCCGGAATCGGTGATGTAGGCGTACTTGCCGTCGTTCGAAAAGCGCACGTCGTTCAGGTAGGAGCCTTGCGGGGCCGCGTCCTCGTCGAACACGATGCTGCGCGTGACCGCATTGCTGGCGAGGTCGATCTGCACCAGCTTGGCGCCGCCGGAGACCAGGTGGGCCTGGCTTGGGGCCGCCGGGTCGAGCACCCACAGGCTGCCGCGGCCGTCGGCCACGATGCTCTGCACGCAGACCCAGCCCTTGGCCGGGTCCAGCTCGTCCTTGCGCGCATTGCGCCAGCCGTTCCATTCCTCGTCCGGGTAGGGGCGCAGGCTGCCGTCGGCCTGCAGCTCGGCGACCGAGACGGCCGTGTCCTCGGTCCAGCGCGGGAAGTTCACGAAGATGCGATTGTCCCCGGAGGCGGTCACGCCGGTCACCTGGTGCTCGAAAGCGGCCACCTGCTCGATGGTCCATTGCGTCGGATTGCTCATGCTGCTCCTCTCATGGCTTGGGGCGCGCGCTGCCGCGGCGCACGGGCGCTTTTCTTCGCGGGGGCGCGCGCCGGTTTGGTGGTTTTCTCCCTGGCCTTGCCCTTGGCGTCGGCCTGCTCCTGCTCGTGGCGCAGGCGCTGCTGCAACATCGCCAGCACCGCCGCTTCTTCCGGCTGCAGCGCGTGCAGGTCCTGCTTCAGTTCTTCCTCGGTGCGTTCGCGCAGGGTCTCCAGCACCGTGCCGTCGAGGTAGGCGTCCAGCACCACCGGGTGCACATAGCACTTGCGGCAGACCGAGGGCGTGTTGCCGAGCTTTTCGGCCACCGACTCGATCGCGCGCACGATGTTCTTCTTGGCCTGGGCTTCGGAGTCGAACTTCTCGAATTCCTGCAGCGCCAGCGCGGCCAGCACGGTGCCGGACCAGGTGCGGAAATCCTTGGCCGTGTAGTCTTCGCCGGTGATCGTGCGCAGGTAGTCGTTGACGTCGCTCGAATCGATGCTGTGGGTGTCGCCGTCGTCGTCGATGTACTGGAACAGTTCCTGGCCGGGCAGGTCGCGCGACCGGCGGATGATGCGCGCCAGGCGCCGGTCGTGCACCTTGACCTTGTGGTACACGCCGCTCTTGCCGCGGAAGCTGAACTCGACGTCGCTGCCGTCGACCTTCGCGTGGCGGTTGCGCAGCGTGGTGAGTCCGAAGGATTTGTTGGTGCGTGCGTATTCCTCGTTCCCGACCCGCATCATGGTCGCTTCCAGCAGGTAGACGATGGTGGCCAGCACCTTCTCGCGCGGCAGGCCGGGCAGGGCCAGGGCGCGGTCGACTTCCGCGCGGATCTGGGGCAGGGCCTGGCCGAAGCTGATCATGCGCTCGTATTTCACCTCGTCGCGCACGGTGCGCCATTTCGGGTGGTAGCGGTATTGCTTGCGGCCGCGCGCATCGCGCCCGGTGGCCTGCAGGTGGCCGTTGGCCTGTGGGCAGATCCAGACGTCGGTCCATGCCGGCGGAATGACGAGCGACTTGATGCGCCCGAGGGTGGCCTCGTCCTCGACCGCTTCGCCCTTGGCGTCGAGGTAGACGACCGTGTCGCCCTTTTTTTCGCGGCGGATGCCGGGCCGGTCGTCGTGGACGTAACGCAGGCCGGCCGCCCTGGCGGCGGCCGGCGGATCGCTGAGCGGGTTGTCGGCGCTGGTCGGTTCCTGGTTGGGCATGGCGTCTCCTCGAATCTGGTCGCCCGATGCTACGCCGAATGGGGGAGGCGCACCGTTCGCTTGCGCACGGTGCGCGCGCCTCGGTGCTGGCGGATGATTGGTGGCTTTTGTAGGGTGGGCGGTCCTGCGCCCACGCGTCCGACCAGAGATGGCGTCGCTACAGAGCACCCGGGAGTTGAACGCGTGGGCAAGGGATTGCCCACCCTACAACGGCAATCAGTGCTTCGTGGACGAGCGGTAGCGCGCCTCGACCAGGTCGAGTTCCTGCACCAGGCGGCGCGCCGTCTCGTCGGACAGCTGGCCGTGGCGCGCCATCTGCTGCAGGACCTTGCGCTCGGCCGCCAGCGCGGCCAGGCGGTAGAAGCGTTCGGCATCCTCGGCCACCCGGACCCGCGCCGGATGGGCGCCGTCACCCGCGGCCCCGCCCAGCCGGTGCTGGTACAGCCCGCGCACCTGCTCGGCGGCGCTGGCGTGGATGTCGGCGTCCTTCTCGTCGTAGGGATCGGGCTTGCCGGCGGTGTCGATGGCGCCCAGCGCCGCCAGCGCGGCGGCCTGGCGCGCGCGGTCTTCCTCGATCTCGGACGCGGTTTCCGGCGGCAGTTCCAGCCCGCGCAGCACGCGCGGCAGGCCGATGCTGGCCACCACCAGCGACACCACGATCACCGCGCTGGCCAGGAACACGGCCAGGTCGCGCCCCGGGAAGGGTTCGCCGCCCGGCAGCGCCAGCGGCAAGGTCAGGATGCCGGCCAGGGTGATGGCGCCGCGTACCCCGGCCAGCGAGGTGGCCAGGATCAGGCGCTTCCTCGGCATGATGCCGGGCCGGCCGGCGCGCCGCGCGGCGAAGTTCGACAGCCGCAGCGAGACCCACACCCATACCAGGCGCAATAAAATGAGGCCGAAGCTGATCGCCAGCGCATTCCCGGCCAGCCACCAGAAGTCGCGCGGCACCGGCAGGTCCGGCCCCTTCAAAGCCGCGCGCACGATGTCGGGCAGCTGTTCGCCCAGCAGCACGAACATCACGCCGTTGAGCGCGAACTGCACGGTGTCCCACACCACGTTGCGGCGCACCCGGGTGGTGGCGAGGGCGCGCCCGCCCAGTTCCACGTAGCTCATCGTGATGCCGGCGCTGACCGCCGCCAGGATGCCCGAGGCTCCGATATGCTCGGCCGCCATGTAGGCGCCGAACGGCAGCAGGAGATTGAGCAGGATCGAGGCGCCCGGCTCCTCGCCGAAGCGCGAAGCCAGCAGGCGCTGCACGGCGCCCATCGCGACCGTGACCAGCACCCCGGCGGCGATGCCGGCCAGCGCCACCCACAGGAAGGTCAGGGCGGCCGAGGACAGCGAAAAGACACCGGTGAGCGCCGCGGCCACCGCGAAGCGGAAGCACACCAGGCCGCTGGCGTCGTTGAGCAGCGATTCGCCTTCCAGGATGTGCATCAGGCGCGGCGGAATGGGAACGCGTGCGGCGATCGAGCCCACCGCCACCGGATCGGTCGGCGCCAGGATCGCGGCCAGGGCAAAGGCGACCGCCAGCGGCAGCTCGGGGATCAGCCAGTG
This sequence comes from Massilia phyllostachyos, assembly GCF_021044825.1. Lineage (GTDB taxonomy): Bacteria > Pseudomonadota > Gammaproteobacteria > Burkholderiales > Burkholderiaceae_D > Telluria > Telluria phyllostachyos. The sequence continues at coordinate 232,291 of NZ_JAJNOC010000007.1, forward strand.
GATGAAGAAGCCGGCGCCGACCACGGTGAACAGCACCAGGCCGAGCGCCAGCTCGAGGATCACGCCCTTGTCGCGGAACAGCCCGACCTTGGGGATGCGCCAGCCGTCCAGGAACAGCAGCGGCGGCAGGAACAGGATGAAGAAGGTGTGCGGGTCGAGCCGCACCGGATGCCAGCCCAGGCTCGCGATGGCCACGCCGAGCCCGATCTGCACCAGCGGCAGGGGCAGGGCGACCGGCAGCAGCCGCACCAGGTATCCGCTCGCGACCACTGCCAGCAGCATCGCCAGCACCACCCCGACTTCACCCATCCACGCTCTCCCAAGGAAAGCGCCATCATAGGCGATGCGCGGCCAAGAGCCTGTCCCGGTAGGTTGGAGTCGTTCCTGCCGCGCCTGGCAGACGTGCGCCGCGTTGCTCGTCGTTGCATGGCTAGCCATGCGGCCTCCTCGCGCCTTGCTCACACCCGCCATGCATCGCCATGAACTTTCCCCCCCACCTACCGGGACAGGCTCTTAGCGCGTCGCGCCGCCGGCGGCCTGCGCCAGCAATTCGCCCAGCTGCACCGTATTGACCGGCTTGACCATGTAGTGGTCGAACCCGGCCTCGATCGCGGCCTCGCGGTCCTGCTGGCGTCCGTAGCCGGTGGCGGCGACCAGCATGGCGTTCGCGGTGGCGGGCTCGCGCCGCAGGCGGCGCGCCAGCTCGTTGCCGTCCATGTCGGGCAGGCCGATGTCGAGCAGGCAGACCTGGGGCGCGAACACCGCCGCGAGTTTCAAGGCGTCGTGGCCGTTGTAGGCGATCTCGACCCGGTGGCCGGCGGCCGCCAGATACAGGTTCAGGGTGTGGGCGGCGTCGAGGTTGTCGTCGACCACCAGCACCCGCAGCGGACTGGTGACCAGCGCCGCCTCGCGGATCGCCACGTCGATCGGCATCTCGGCCGGCTGGGCGTAGCGCGGCAGGCGCACGGTGAAGGTGCTGCCCTGGCCCAGGCCCGGGCTGCTGGCGTCGACCGCGCCGCCGTGCAGCTCGACCAGGCTGCGCGCCAGCGCCAGGCCGAGACCGAGCCCGCCCTGGGCGCGGTCGGGCGTGCGCTCGGCCTGGGTGAACAGTTCGAACACGCGCGCGACCAGGCCGGGCTCCATGCCGATGCCGTCGTCGGCGACTTCGAGCACGTATTCCTGCTCGCCGGCGCGCAGCTGCAGGTGGATATGGCCGCCCTCCGGCGTGTACTTGGTGGCGTTGCCGAGCAGGTTGGCGACCACCTGCACCAGGCGCTTGTGGTCGCCGCGCACGGTGGCCGGGCTGTCGGGCAGGTCGAGCACCACCTTGTGGCGGCGCGCCGTGATCAGGGGGCGGATCTGCTCGGCCGCATCCTCGACCACCTGGCGCAGGTCCAGCACCTGGGTCGAGATCGAGACCAGGCCGCGGGTGACGCGCGAGACGTCCAGCAGGTCGTCGACCAGGCTGGTCATGTGCTCGACCTGGCGCGCGATGATGGCGCAGGTCTGCGTGATCTGCGCGTTGTCGGAGTGGAGGAGTTTGAGCAGGTGGGCGCCGGTGCTGATCGGGGCCAGCGGGTTCCTCAGCTCGTGCGCCAGCATCGCCAGGAACTCGTCCTTGCGCTGGTCGGCCGCGCGCAGCTCGCGCTCGGCCTGGCTGCGCGCCGCTTCCTTGGCCTGCAGCGCGGCCGCCATCTCGTCGAGCGCGCGCGCCAGGCGGCCGATCTCTTCACGGCCGTAGGCGATGCCGGAACGTGCCTGCAGCTCGCCGGCGGCGATGCTGCGCGCGGTGTCCATGAGTTTACGCACCCGCTGCACGATCAGGATGTCGCCCGCCAGCCAGGCCGCCAGCAGCGCCAGCAGGGTGGTCGCGCCCAGGCCGAGCAGCGACATCAGCTGCGCGTCGCGCGCGGCGGCGGTGATGGTCTCGACCGGCACGCCGATCGTCACCGTGTATTCCGACAGCGCCGGCGCGCCCACGCGCGCGAACGCGTGCAGGCGCTCGACCCCGTCTTCGCCGACCACCACCACCGGGCGGTGCGAGGGGGTGCGCATGGCTTCCAGCAGCTTGGGGGCGAGCTTGCGGCCGAACCAGCGCTCCGGGTCCGGCCGGCGCGAGATCACCAGGCCGCCGGCGTCCGCGGTGGCCAGGACCGAGCCGGGCGGCAGGTTGATGTCGTTGATGTAGGCGTCGAGGCCGACCAGGTCCATCGCCGAGAACACCACCGCCACCACCTTGCCGGCGCGGTCGGTCACGGGATAGGTGAGGTTGATGGTGTGCCTGCGGATCACGCGCCCGAACACGTAGTCGCCGGCGATGAAGCGGCGCTCGGCGATCGCGCGCCGGAAGTGGCGGCGGTCGCCCAGGTTCACCGGGTGCAGCATCGGCACCGCGCTGCAGCTGACGTCGCCGTCGAGCCGGATCAGGCCGAAGTTGACGTAGCCCTCGTTGCGGTCGAGGACATCGGCGAGCAGCGCATTGCAGCGCGGGGGCGGGCCCATCAGGTCCGGCACGCTCACCAGGTCGACCAGGATCTGGCGCGCGCGTTCCAGCGACTGCGCCTCGTTGGCGGCGGCCAGGCTGGTCAGGCGCTGCAGGTTTTCCTCGGAGGCGCGGATCGCCGCCTCGCGCTCGCGCATCCCGCCCAGCACGGTCATCACGGCGATCGGCGTGATCGCCAGCGCGACCAGCAGCATCAGCCGGCTGCGCAGGCTGTTCAGGCGTAGGCGCGAAAGCAGGGCGTTCATTCGATTCTCGTTGGATGGTGGCAGGCGCACCGGCACAGTGCGAAAGTTTCTCTATTGTACTAAACACGGGGCCGGCTGTATTGGCAAGGCCGGGTCATTTGCTTGACACTTAAACTATCCGGCACGGTAATATAGAAGGGGAACCAGGAGGAGAGCGAATGAACATCGTGTGCGTGGGCGGCGGGCCGGCCGGCCTGTATTTCGCGTTGCTGGCCAAGAAGCGGCACCCCGGCCACGCAGTCACCGTGGTCGAGCGCAACCGCGCCGGCGACACCTTCGGCTGGGGCGTGGTGTTCTCGGACCAGACCCTGGGCCGCCTGGCCGAGGCGGACGAGGCCAGCGCACGCGCCATTCTGCAATCCTTCAACCACTGGGACGACATCGACGTCCACTTCAAGGGCCGCACGGTGACGTCCGGCGGCCACGGCTTCTGCGGCATCGCGCGCAAGCGCCTGCTGGGCGTGCTGCAGGCGCGTTGCCTGGAACTCGGCGTGCGCCTCGAGTTCGACACCGAAGTGCGCGACGAAGCCGAACTGGCGCGCGCCTACGCGGCCGACCTGGTGGTCGCCTGCGACGGCGTCAACAGCGCCATCCGCGCACGCCATGCGCAGGTGTTCCAGCCCGAGCTCGAGCGCCGCCACTGCCGCTTCGTCTGGCTCGGCACCCACAGGAAATTCGAGGCCTTCACCTTCGCCTTCGAGGAGACCGAACACGGCTGGTTCCAGGCCCACGCCTACCAGTACGACGGCGAGACCTCGACCTTCATCGTCGAGACCCTGGAAGAGACCTGGCAGGCCGCCGGGCTGGAGGCGATGGACCAGGCCGGGGCGCTGGCCTTCTGCGAGCGCCTGTTCGCGCGCCACCTCGATGGCCACCGCCTGATGGCCAACGCGGCGCACCTGCGCGGTTCCAGCATGTGGATCCGCTTCCCGCGCATCGCCTGCGCGCACTGGGTGCATTGGGACGACATCGACGGGCGGCGGGTGCCGGTGGTGTTGATGGGCGACGCCGCCCACACCGCCCACTTCTCGATCGGCTCCGGCACCAAGCTGGCGCTGGAAGACGCGATCGAGCTGGCCAGCTGCATCGGCGACGCCGGCGGTCCGCTCGACGATGCGCTGGCGGCGTACGAGGACGTGCGCCGGGTCGAGGTGCTCAAGCTGCAAAGCGCGGCGCGCAACTCGATGGAATGGTTCGAGAACGTGGCGCGCTACGGCGCGATGGAGGCCGAGCAGTTCGCTTATTCTTTGCTGACGCGCAGCCAGCGCCTGTCGCACGAAAGCTTGCGCCTGCGCGATCCGGATTACATCGCCGGTTTCGAGGACTGGTTCGCACGCCGCGCCGCGGTGCAGGCCGGCGTGCCGGCGCCCGGCGGGCCGACGCCGCCGATGTTCACGCCGTTCCGCGTGCGGGACGTTCTGCTCAAGAACCGGGTCATCGTCTCTCCCATGGCACAGTATTCGGCGGTCGACGGCGTGGCAGGCGACTTCCACCTGACTCACCTCGGCGCCCGAGCGCTCGGCGGCGCGGCGCTGGTGATGGCGGAGATGACCTGCGTGTCGGCCGATGCGCGCATCACGCCCGCCTGCCCGGGCTTGTATACGCCGGAGCACACGGCGGCGTGGCGGCGCATCGTCGACTTCGTCCACGCCAACAGCGACGCGAAGATCGGGGTGCAGCTGGGGCACGCTGGCGCCAAGGGCTCGACCCGGCCGATGTGGGACGGCATCGACCAGCCGCTCGATGCGGGCAACTGGCCGCTGGTGTCGAGCTCCGAACAACAGTACCTGCCCGGCGTCTCGCAAGTCGCGCGCGCGGCGACGATCGAGGACCTGGAGCGCATCAAGGCTGACTTCGTGCGCGCCACCGAGGCCGCCGCGCAGGCCGGCTTCGACTGGCTGGAGCTGCACTGCGCCCATGGCTACCTGCTGTCGAGCTTCATCTCGCCGCTCACCAACCGCCGCGGCGACGCGTATGGCGGCAGCCTGGAAAACCGCTGCCGCTATCCGCTCGCCGTGTTCGCGGCGATCCGCGCGGCGTGGCCGGCCGGGCTGCCGATCAGCGTGCGCGTCTCGGCCCACGACTGGGTCGAGGGCGGCATCACGCCAGGTGACGCGGTGCGGATCGCGCGCCTGTTCAAGGCGGCCGGCGCCGACATGATCGACTGTTCCTCGGGGCAGGTCAGCAAGCAGGAACAGCCGGTCTACGGCCGCATGTATCAGACGCCGTTCTCGGACCGCATCCGCAACGAGGCCGGCATTCCGACCATCGCGGTAGGGTCCATCTACGAGGCCGACCACGTGAACAGCATCATCGCCGCCGGCCGCGCCGACCTGTGCGCGGTGGCGCGGCCGCACCTGGCCAACCCGGCCTGGACCCTGCTGGAAGCCGCGCGCATCGGCTACGGCGGCGCGGCCTGGCCGCGCCAGTACCGCGCCGGCAAGCGCCAGCTGGAGCGCAACCTCGAGCGCGAGCGCCAGCAGCAGGCGGCCAACGCGGGCCTGTCGCCGCAGCAGCTGGCCGCGCGCCTGCTGGAAGGCTGATACCGAATCCACCCTCAGGAGCAACGCATGCACGACTTGCCGGGCAGCCGCCTCGCCGATTACCGCGCCACCCACTTCCAGTACTTGGTCCAGGACCGCGTCGCGACCATCACCCTGGACCGCCCCGAGCGCAAGAACCCGCTCACTTTCGACTCCTACGCCGAGCTGCGCGACCTGTTCCGGGCGCTGGCCTATGCTGCCGATGTCAAGGCGGTCGTCATCACCGGCGCGGGCGACAACTTCTGCTCGGGCGGCGACGTGCACGAGATCATCGGGCCGCTGACCAGGCTCGACATGCCGGGCCTGCTGGCCTTTACCCGCATGACGGGCGACCTGGTGAAAGCCATGCGCGCCTGTCCGCAGCCGATCGTGGCCGCGGTGGACGGCGTCTGCGCCGGGGCGGGGGCGATCCTGGCGCTGTCCTCCGACATCCGCTACGGCACCGCGCGCAGCAAGACGGCGTTCCTCTTCACCCGCGTCGGCCTGGCCGGCTGCGACATGGGCGCCTGCGCGCTGCTGCCGCGCGTGATCGGACAGGGAAGGGCGGCCGAACTACTCTACACGGGCCGCGTATTGACGGGCGAGGAAGCCGAGCGCTGGGGATTTTTCAATCGGCTGTGCGAGCCGCAAGCGGTGCTGTCGGAGGCGCAGGCCTTCGCCGCCCTGCTGGCCAACGGCCCGACCTTCGCCCATGGCATGACCAAGAAGATGCTGCAGCAGGAGTGGAATATGGGCGTCGACGAAGCCATCGAGGCCGAAGCCCAGGCCCAGGCGATCTGCATGGCGACCCGCGACTTCCACCGCGCCTACGAGGCCTTCGTCGCCAAGGACCAGCCGCGTTTCGAGGGGAACTGAAATGGCGGACCGCGACTACCTCGACTGGCCGTTCTTCGAGCCGCGCCATCGCGCGCTGGCATTGGCACTCGACGCCTGGGCCGCCGAACATATCGGGCACCTAGACGGTAACGACGTCGACGCCGCCTGCCGCGCCCTGGTCGCCCAGCTCGGCCAGGGCGGCTGGCTGCGCCACGCCATCGGCGGCGCCGGGCAAGCCATCGACACGCGCGCCATCTGCCTGATCCGCGAGACGCTGGCGCGCCACGCCGGCCTGGCCGATTTCGCCTTCGCCATGCAGGGCCTGGGCAGCGGCGCGATCTCGCTGTTCGGCAGCGCGGCGCAGCAGGAACGGTATCTGCCGCGCGTCGCCAGCGGCGACATGATCGCCGCCTTCGCACTGTCCGAGCCGCAGGCCGGTTCCGACGTGGCGGCGCTGGCCTGCGCCGCGCGGCGCGACGGCGACGCGTATGTGCTCGATGGCGACAAGACCTGGATCTCGAACGGCGGCATCGCCGACTTCTACGTGGTCTTCGCGCGGACAGGGGAGAGCGGCCGCGGTTCCAAAGGCATCTCCGCCTTCATCGTCGACGCCGGCACGCCCGGCTTCGAGATCGCCGAACGCATCGACGTCATCGCCCCGCACCCGCTGGCGCGCCTGCGCTTCGACGGCTGCCGGGTGCCGGCGGCGAACCTGATCGGCGAAGAGGGCCAGGGCTTCAAGGTCGCGATGGCCACGCTCGACGTGTTCCGCACCTCGGTGGCCGCGGCCAGCCTCGGTTTCGCGCGCCGGGCGCTCGATGAAGCCTTGCAGCGTGCCAGGGAGCGCGCGATGTTCGGCAAGCACCTTGCCGACTTCCAGCTCACGCAGGCGAAGCTGGCCCAGATGGCGACCGGCATCGACGCCGCCGCGCTGCTGACCTACCGCGCCGCCTGGATGCGCGACGGCGGCAAGCGGGTGACCAAGGAAGCGGCGATGGCCAAGCTGACGGCCACCGAAACCGCCCAGCAGGTCATCGACGCCGCGGTCCAGCTGTTCGGCGGCCAGGGTGTCGTCAGCGGCGAGACCGTCGAGACCCTGTACCGCGAGATCCGCGCGCTGCGCATCTACGAGGGCGCGAGCGAGGTGCAGCTCTTGATCATCGCACGCGAGCTGCTGGCAGGGGAGGGCGCCTGATGGACATCCTTCAACCGCCCGGCTGGCCGCGTCCCAAGGGTTATTCGAACGGCGTCGCCGCCAGCGGCCGCCAGATCTTCGTCAGCGGCATGATCGGCTGGGATGCCGAGGGCCGCTTCGCCAGCGACGACTTCGTCGCCCAGGCGCGCCAGGCCCTGGAAAACATCGTCGCGGTGCTGCGCGAGGCGGGCGCCGGCCCGCAGCACATCGTGCGCATGACCTGGTACGTGGTCGACCGCCGCGAATACCTGGACGCCGGCGCGGCGCTCGGCGCGGCCTACCGCGACGTGATCGGCCGCCATTATCCCGCCATGAGCGCGGTGCAGGTGGCCGGCCTGATGGAAGCGCGGGCGCGGGTCGAGATCGAAGTAACGGCGGTGCTTCCCTTGTAGGGTGGGCCTGGGCGGCCCCGCGGGCCTCCGCCCACGCGTTCAACGAAAGGTGATCAGCCTCGATATGTGCGTCAATCGCGCACAATTCGCTTGCAACATTTGCGCAGTGCAGCGCGGATACTGTTACTATGTTTCTCTGACGAAATTGACGATCTTACTAAATCGTTACCTACAGAGAAACCTGACCATGCTGGATTTTGACGATCTCGCTGCGTGGCGCATGCGCATCTTCACCTCGCTGATGTCGATCGTGCTGGTGTTCGCATTCTGCACCGCGGTCCCCAGCGCGGCGCTGGCGCTGTTCCGCGGCCGCGCCGACGTGGCGCTGATGGATGCGCTGGCGCTGGTCTGGATCCTGGCCATCTGGCGCTTCGACGCCTTGTCCTACACCGCGCGGGTGCTGAACTTCCTGGCGATGCTGTTCGTCATCGGCGTGGCCTCGATGATGATGGTGGGCGCGATCGGCCTGTGCTACCTGGTGGCGCCGCCGATCCTCGCGGTGATCCTGCTCGGCATGCGGCCCGGCTTCGTCGCGCTCGGCGTGTGCGCCGGCTGCATGATGGTGCTGGGCCTGGCCGGCCACAGCGAGCTGTCGGTGTCGAACCTGCCGCACGACTCCTTCCTGGGCGTGTCGATCTTCGTCCTGAATTTTACCTGCGTCGTCGGCTTCGTCACCCTGGCCTGCGGGCGCTTGCTGAAAGGCCTGTCGCGTTCGCTCGACGACGTGCAGGGCTTCGCCGAATCGCTGGAAGAACGCCAGGCCTCGCTGCACGCCGTGAACAGCGACCTGAACCTGACATCGGCGGCGCTGGCCGGCCTGAACGACATGGTCGTGATCGTCAACGCGGTGCAGGGCGAAGGCGCCAATCCGGTCATGTTCGCCAACGCGGCCTTCGAGCATCGCAGCGGCTATACGGCGCGCGAGATCATCGGGACCAGCCTGCGTTGCTTGTACGGGCCGGACACCGACCGCGCCACCGTGGCCCGCATCGCGGCCGCCATGGCGCGCTGCGAGGGGACCAAGGAACAGCTGGTGCTGTACACCCGGGCCGGCCTGCCGCGCTGGATCGAGGTCGACATGGTGCCGTTCTCGAGCGAAGGCGGGGCGATCAGCCACTGGGTGATCGTGGGCCACGACGTCACCGAGCAGCGCCATGCGAGCGAAGCGATCCACCGGCTGGCCTTCTACGACGTGCTGACCGGCCTGCCGAATCGCCGCCTGCTGACCGAGCGCCTCGACGCGATGCTGGCCAGGGCGCGCGGCGCGCGCGGCTTCGGCTGCATCCTCTACATCGACCTCGACAACTTCAAGGCCGTGAACGATGCGCGCGGCCACGCCACCGGCGACCTGATGCTCAAGTGCGTGGCCGAGCGCCTGCGCGCCGCGGTGCGCCCGACCGACACCGTGGCGCGCCTCGGCGGCGACGAATTCGTGGTGCTGCTGGAGGACCTCGGCCGCGACTGCGTCGGCGCCGCCGCGCTGGCGCGCAGCATGGCGGAACAGGTGCGCAGCAGCCTGGCGCTGCCGGTCGAGATCGAGGGCCAGGCCTACCGCTCGTCGGGCAGCATCGGCATGGCGCTGCCGACCCGGCCCGAACACAGCGCCCACGACCTGCTGCGCGAAGCCGATACCGCGATGTACCAGGCCAAGGCCGCCGGCCGCAACGGCATCGCGCTGTTCGAGAGCGCGATGCTGGTCGCGGCCGAGGAGGCGCTCACGCTCGAACGCGACCTGGCCACCGCGGTCGAACGCGGCGAGCTGGCGCTGCACCTGCAGCTGCAGGTCGACAGCGACGAGCGCCCGGTCGGCGCCGAAGCGCTGCTGCGCTGGCGCCGCGGCGGCGTGACCCCGGTCGGGCCCGACGTCTTCATTCCGCTGGCCGAAAGCACCGGCCTGATCGTGCCGATCGGGGCCTGGGTGCTGCGCGAAGCCTGCCTGGCCTGGCACGAGCTGGCCCTCGCCGGCCACGCGATGCCGCTGTCGATCAACGTCAGCCCACGCCAGTTCGGCGACCCCGGTTTCGTCGCCGGCGTGCGCGCGACCCTGCTGGAGACCGGCGTCTCGCCGCACGACATCATGCTGGAAGTGACCGAAGGCCTGCTGGTGGACGACCTCGAGCAGACCGCCGTCAACATGCGCGAGCTGGCTGCGCTGGGCGTGCGCTTCTCGATCGACGACTTCGGCACCGGCTACTCGAACCTGGCCTACCTGAGCAAGATGCCGCTGCACGAACTCAAGATCGACCGGAGCCTGATCAGCGGCCTGCCGGGCGACGCCAACGCGGTCGCGATCGTGCACTCGATCCTGGCGATGGCCTCGCACCTGGGCTTGCGGGTGATGGCGGAGGGGATCGAGACGGCGGCGCAGGCGCGCTTCCTGGCCAGCCACGGCGCGCCCTGCATGCAGGGCTATCTGTTCTGCCGGCCGATGTCGGTGGCGCAGCTGCTGTCGCTGCTGGATGCGCGCTTGGAGGCGCCGGAAAGCCTCGAAGCGCTGCCTGCCTGAGCGCCGAGCGGCCGTCAGCCGGCCTTGCGCACCTGCTCGATGCGCTTGCCGTAGGCCGGCTGGTAGCGCGTCACCTGGTTGCGCCCGTGTTCCTTCGCGTGGTACAGCGCTTCGTCGGCATGGCGCAGCAGGTCTTCCCATGCGACGTCGGCGTCGAGCATCTGCGCCACGCCGACGCTGATCGTCATGCGCACGGTCTTGTTGTCCGCCACCAGTGGCGAAGCCGCGATCAGTTCGCGCAGGCGCTCGGCGATCGCCACCACGTCCTCGATGCCGCCCTGCGCCACCAGCACGGCGAATTCCTCGCCGCCGGTGCGGAACATGGCGTCGTTGCCGCGCAATGCGCCGGCCGCCAGCGTGGTCACGTGGCGGATCGCCGCGTCGCCGGTCGCATGGCCGTGGCGGTCGTTGATCAGCTTGAAGTGGTCGATGTCGAAGGTGATGAAGAACAGGGCGCCGCCGATGCCGCGGCAGCGCCGGAATTCGGCGCCGGCCCGCTCGTGCAGGGCGCGCCGGTTGAGCCAGCCGGTGAGGGCGTCGGTGAGCGAGGCGCGGCGCAGGAGCTGGGCCTGCTGGTGGGTGACGATCAGCGCGCAGCTCATGCACGCCACCGACAGGAACACCAGCACGAACAGGCTGCCCGAGGTCTGCAGGAACTGGCTGCCCATGAAGGTCAGCGCATGGCCTTCGCCCAGGATCAGGTAAGCCGCGCGCAAGGTCAGCTGGAAGGCGAAGAACAGTTCGAGGATGGCGAGCGGCAGGTAGGGCGCCCACTCGCCGCGCCGCACGTGGTTCCACAGCGTGACGGCGACGCCCAGGTTGATGGCGACGATGATCGGGGTGAACACGAACAGCCGGTGCATGACCGACGACTGCAGGAAGGGCAGGGCATGCAGCAGCGGGATGCAGGCGGCGCAGGCGAGCACCTGCTTCCATCCGGTGCGCAGGCCGAGGTGGCGGCGCAGGCCGGCCAGGATGCCGAAGTGGCCGGCGACGTAGAGCGCATTGCCGACGCCGGGGATCAGGTAATGGCTGGCCTGGTAGCTGATCGCGAGCGCGCCGAGGACGTTGTTACAGGCGAAGAAGACGCCCGCCGCCATCCAGTCGAGCAGGCAGGCCTGGCGCGCGCCGCCGCGGTAGATCAGGCCCATGCTGCAGGCCAGGATGATGGCCGCCAGCGCGGACGCCACCACGAGCGTGAACGAATCCATGTGTCCTTCGGCGAACGCTGCGATCAAGTCAATGCAGCATTATAGTTTTCGGCTCACATGGAAATTTTCACCGATTGTTTCAATTCCGGACAAATCGCGCGGGGTGTCGCCGGGCCGCGACAGGCGGTCAGCTGCGGTCGGTGATGCGCACGATTTTCCCGTGCGCGAAGGCGAAATCGCTGCAGCCCTCGAGCGCGATCACGGCGCCGGCCGCCGGGCCGCCGGGGATGTCGCGGGCCAGCGTGCCGCTGTAGTCGATGGCCACGGTGACCGCGTCCGCGCCGAGCGTCCAGGCGGTGACGCGCTGCTCGCGCCGGGAGAACAGCGCCTTCGACGCTTCGGCCAGCTGGCGGAACGCCGCCAGGCCATCGGCTTCGGCGGTGAGCGCGTCGCCGGAATGATGTTCGAAGCGGATGTCGTCCGCCAGCAGGGCGGCCATGCCCGCGATATCGAAGGCGTTGTAGGCGGCGATGTCGTCTTCGACCAGTTCTTGCGGGCTGCGGTGCGCCATGGATGCCTGTTCGCGGATGAAGGGAAGGCTAGTGTAGAGCCGCGAACGCGCGGGCGCTGGGGCGGGTGCCGTCGGCGGTCAGGATGGCGATGGCGCAGCTGGAGGCGGAACTGGACCTGTCCCTGTTCGACCGCGGCGGGCGCGAGCCGGCGCCGACCGCCGCCGCGCGCGCGCTCGAACCGCGCGCCCGCCACCTGGCGAGCCAGCTGCGCCAGATGCAGGCCGACGCGCTGGCGCTGCACGGCGGGCTGGAACGCTGCTTGCGGCTGGCGGTCGCGCCGGAACTGGTCGGCGCCGCCTGGACCGCGCCGCTGGCGGTGCTGGGGCGGGAGTTTCCGTCGCTCGACGTGGCGATCCTGTCGGCCCCGCAGGCCGACGCCCTGCGCCTGCTGCACGCGGGCGAGGCCGCCCTGGTGCTGGTGTTCGAACGTAGGCGCCTCGACGAGCGCGAAGGCTTCCAGGAACTGGGGAGCGATCGCATCGTCGCCGTCGCCGCGCCAGGTCTGGAAGACCGACAGCTAGCTGGCGACGCTGAACCTGGTGCAGGCGGGCCTGGGCTGGGCCGTGTTGCCGCGCGCACTGGTAGCGCCGCTGGTCGCGGCGGGCAGCCTGGTCGAGATCGCTTTTGAAAACGCCAGCCGGCAGACCCGCCTGCAGATCGACATCGTCTGGTCGCGCGAGCGCGCCCTCGGTCCGGCGGCGCGCCGTTTCCTCGACTTGATCGATCAAGTGCACTGAATTGCCGCTATCACTACATGATCGCGATCCAGCGTTAATCGCCGCGTTCCTGCTGCCGCTCCAGCAGCAGGGCGATCTGCGCCAGCCTGGCCTCGATCGACTGCAGCACGGCCAGCTGCGCATCGTTGCCCTGTAGCTTGGGTGCGTCGTGGCGCAAGGCTTCGCGCGCCCGCAGGATCCGGGCGCGGAAGGCCTGGGCATCGATGATGCCGGTCAGCTGCATGTCCGAGGCCTGGCCGGCGCTGTGGCCGGCGGTCTCGAACTTCAGCGTGCTCAGGTTGAAGCGGCGCAGGATGGGGCCTTCGACGAAGGTCACGTCCTGGATGTTTTCCAGCGGGATGGTTTTCTCGGTCGTGACCAGGATGCCCTTGCGGAAACGGATGCTGCGCGGACCGAGCTGGCACTCCAGGCGGTCGAAATAATGCCGGGCCCACCAGCGCCCGACCCCGAGGAACCACACGATCGCGAGCGGGATGCCGATCACGGTGCAGGCCATGGTGAAGCCGATCTTCACGACCAGGAAGGGTTTGATCAGCGGATTGAACTGCGCGCGGTAAGTGGTGTCGTCGGGTGCCAAGGGCTGAGTGATGGGTTAGTTTGTCCAGAGTGTAGGCGCTTGCCGGGCCGGCGGCAATCCTTCCCGACCTGAGCGCCGGCGCCGCGCCGATTCTGTTACGGTGGACACCAACAGGCATCGATGGAGGCACCATGAAACAGCAAATCGTACGCGTGATCGACAACGTGCAGGACGCCGAACGCGCGCGCCAGGCCCTGCTGGACGCGGGCTTCGACCGGGACGGCATCGAGATCAGCCACACCGGCGACGAAGCCGGCCCGTCGGAAGCGAACTTCACGGTCGGCGACAAGCCGGCGGTGAAGGGCGGCACCGATTACAAGGATGTGTACACGCCGGGGCTGGAGATCGGCAAGTGCGTCATCACGATTACGGCCGAGGAGGGGCGGCTGGAAAAAGCCGCCTCCATCCTCGAGTACCACGGCGCGCAGGACAACGACCCCGCGCACCGCCACTGATCCGGGTCAGCTCCAGCTCAGGTCGATCTTGCTGAGCGGCAGCTCGCGCACCCGCTTGCCGGTCGCCGCGAAGATCGCATTGCACACCGCCGGCGCCAGCGGCGGCAGGGCCGGTTCACCCAGGCCGGTCACCGGATAGTCGCTCTTGACGAAGTGCATCTCGATCTTCGCCGGGGTATCCGGCATGCGCAGCAGCGGGTAGTCGTGGAAATTGCTCTGCACGATGCGGCCCTTGTCGATGTCGAGGGCCGGGTACATCATCGTCGACAGGCCGTCGATCACCGAGCCTTCGACCTGGTTCTCGGCGCCCGACAGGTTGACGATCTGCGACCCGATGTCGGTGGCGACCACCACCCGGTCGACCTTCAGCTTGCCGTCCTTCGACACCGTCACTTCCGCCACCTGCGCCACGTAGCCGCGGTGGCTGAAGTGGAAGGCGATGCCCTGGCCCTGGCCGCGCGCGAATGTCTTCTTGCCCCAGCCGGCGCCCTCGGCCGCCACCTGCAGCACCTTCTTCATGCGCGCCACGCTATAAGGCTGGCCACGCTCGCCGGTGCCCGGCACGATGTCGCGGCTGCCGAGCAGCTCCAAGCGGAATTCCAGCGGATCGCGTCCGCCCGCATGGGCCAGCTCGTCGATGAAGCTGTGGAAGACCCAGGCGAACACGCAGCTGCCCGGCGCCCGCCACGGGCCCATCGGCACGCGGCATTCCAGCGCGGTTTGTTCCAACGTGCAGTTTTCCAGCCAGCGGCCCGGGAATTCGTCGCCCGACAGATTGCCGCCGCTGCCCGGCGCGAGCATGCTCTTGCCCTCGCGCTCGACCCGGTTGGCGAAGGTGACGAAATGGTTGTGCCAGGCCACAGCCTTGCCCGCGGCATCGACGCCGCCGCGCAGGAAGTGGAAGCCGCCCGGACGGAAGTGGTCGTGCTGCAGGTCGTCTTCGCGGGTCCAGGTCAGCTTGACCGGGGCCGCGACCTTTTGTGCGATGGCGGTGGCTTCCACGATGAAGTCCGAGCTCAGGCGCCGGCCGAAGCCGCCGCCGCTGCGAATGATGTGCAGCCGGATCTTTTCCTTGGGGATGCCGAAGGTCGAGGTCACCAGCGCCTGGCCGGAACCCGGGTTCTGGGTCGGCGCCCACAGTTCCAGGGTGCCGTCGGCCGGCTTGAACCAGGCGGTGCAGTTCTGCGGTTCCATGCTCGCGTGCGAGATGAAGGGGTAGCTGTAGGCGGCTTCGACCACCTTGGCGGCTTTCGCCAGGGTGCCGGCGACGTCGCCGTCCTTGCGCACGGTGGCCGCGCCGGGCTTGCTTGCCGCGGCCTTGGCCTGGGCCGTGAAGTCGGCCCAGCTGTGGCCCGCGCCTTCGCCTTCGTCCCATTCGACTTCGAGCGCACGCCTGGCGCGGATCGCGTTCCAGGTCGAGGTGGCGACGATCGCCACGCCGGGGCGCAGTCCGTTCAGGTTGGGCGTGCCCTCGATGATGAAGGCGTCCTTCACGCCCGGCATGGCCTTGATCGCCGCCAGGTTGGCTTTCAGGGGCTTGCCGCCGAAGACCGGGCACTTGGCGTACACGGCGTACAGCATGCCGGGCAGGCGCACGTCGATGCCGAACAGCGGCTGGCCGCTGACGATGGCGGCGTTGTCGACGCCGCCGACGCGCGTGCCCAGCAGGGTGTATTTGGACGGGTCCTTCAGCACCACTTGCGACGATTCGGGAACCGGCAGCCTGGCGGCGCGCTCTACCAGCGCGCCGTAGGCCAGCCGGCGTCGGCTCGCAGCGTGAACCACGGCGCCATGCTCGGCCGCGCACTCGGCGGGCGGCACGCCCCAGCTCTCGGCGGCGGCCTGCACCAGCATCGTGCGCGCGGCGGCGCCCAGGCGGTGGAAGTTCTCGTAGTTGGTCGGGGTCGAGGTCGAGCCGCCCGCGCCCTGCGAACCGTACAGCGCGGAATCGAGGTCGGCCTGGACGATGCGCACGTCCTTCCACGGCACCTCGAGCTGCTCGGCGATCACCATCGGCAGCGAGGTCTTGATGCCCTGGCCGATTTCCGGCTGCTTCGAGATCAAGGTCACGCGTCCGTCGCGGCCGATGCGAATGAAAGCGTTGGGGGCGAATTCCATACCCGGCGCGGCAGCGGCGCGCGCAGTGGCGGCCAGGGCGCCCTCGGCCGACATGCCGAGCATGAAGACGGCGCCGGCGCTGGTCGCGCGCAGGAAGCCGCGGCGCGATGGAGAAAGCGGAGCGTTGTGCTTCATTTCTTGCCCTTTCCATTGGCGGCGATCTTGGCCGCGCGGTGGATGCCGGCGCGGATGCGGGTATAGGTGGCGCAGCGGCACAGGTTGCCGGCCATGGCTTCGTCGATCTGGGCGTCGCTCGGCTTCGGATGCTGTTTGAGCAGGTGGCAGGCGGTCATGATCTGGCCGGCCTGGCAGTAGCCGCATTGCGGCACGTCGAGTTCCTGCCAGGCCTGCTGCAGCGGATGGCTGGCCTTCGGGTCGAGGCCCTCGATGGTGGTGATCTTCTGCTTGCCCAGGCTCGACACCGGCAGCACGCAGGAGCGCGTCGGCACGCCGTCGAGGTGCACGGTGCAGGCGCCGCACTGGCCGAGGCCGCAGCCGTACTTGCTGCCGACCAGGCCGAGGGTGTCGCGCAGCGCCCAGAGCAGGGGAGTGTCCGGTTCGACATCGACGGCCTGCGTCTTGCCGTTGATGTTCAGCGTGTAAGTACTCATGGGCGATCCTCGTGCATTGGCGGGAAACCTGAAATGCTAATCGAAAACTTCTCGGATCAACAGTGGTTAATGGAAATGTCCCGTGAGTAAGTTTTATAGACAATTGCTATGCGGAATGGAACTCGGCGGGGGCCGGGAATATGTAATACTTTGTCATTCTACTGAGCATTTCCGTCAATTTTCATGGTGATTTCACGGTCGCGTCTCTCCTCTGCCAACCTCAAGCTGCGCCTGGCGTGCGTCGCCGCCGTGCTGGTATTCGCGACCACGCTGCTGGTCACCCTGTCCACCCTGTCCGTCGCCGAGCGCGGCATGAAGGCCGTCATCGGCGACCAGCAATACACCATGCTGTCCGGCGCCGCCTCCTTCATGGACGACCGCATCGGCGCGCGGATGGCCCAGGTCGAGGCGCTGGGCGCCGGTATCCCGCTGGAGTTGCGCACCGATTGGGCGCGCCTGCCCGCCTTCCTGAAAGGCCAGGTGCGCCTGTGGGGCGCCGAGGAATACCTGAACCTGGTGGTGTTCGACGCCGAAGGCGAACTCAAGCTGTCTCTGCGCGAGCTGCCCGGCGCGCAGCTGATCAACGCGCGCGGCTACGACCACTTCGAAGCCGCCCTTGCAGGCAAGGGCAGGACGATCTCGCGCCCCATCCGCAGCCGCCTCACAGGCCACCACATCGTCGTGTTCAGCACCCCGCTGAAGGATGCGGCGGGGAAGGTAGTCGCGGTACTGTCCGGCAGCGTCGACCTGCGCCGCTCGGGCTTCCTGCGCCAGATCGGCGCGCTCAAGCCGGGCCGCACCGGCTACCTGTTCCTGATGACGGACGAGGGCGTGGTGATCGACCATCCGGACGAGAGCCGCCTGTTCCAGCACGTGAGCAGCTTTCCCGGCATGAACCAGGGCACCGAGCAGGCGCTGGCCGGCTTCGAGGGCTGGCTGGAAGCGCGCAGCGAGGACGGCAGCGAATCGATCTACGCCTACAAGCATCTGCGCAGCACCGGCTGGATCCTGGCCGCGCGCTATCCGCAGGCGGAGGCTTTCGCCCCGATGATCACGATGCGCCACAACGCCTTCTTCGGGGCCGGCGGACTGGCGCTGGCGTCCGGCCTGCTGGCCTGGGTGCTGGTGTTCCGCCTGCTGGCGCCACTGCAGGCGCTGCGCGACAACGTCGCCGCGATCCGCCATGACCGCGCCGAGATCGACGTGCTGCGCGACGGCCGCAAGGACGAGATCGGCGAACTGGGCCGGGCCTTCCACGCCCTCATGGCCGAGCGCGAGCGCGCCGAGAGCGGGCGCGCGGCCAGCGAGAAGCGCCTGCGCATGATCACCGATAATTTGCCGGTTTTGATTTCGTACATGGATCGTGAGCACCGCTTCCAGTTCGGCAACGCCACGTATGAAAAATGGTTCGGCGTCGCACCGGCCCAGCTCGAGGGCATGCCGATTTCCCAGCTGCTGGGCGACGGCATCGCGGCAGAGGTGTTCCCTCACCTGGAGCAGGCCTTCGCCGGCCACGGCGTGACCCACGAGATCCGCATCCCGGTGCGCGGCGAGCCGCGCATCCTGCAGGCGACCTACATCCCCGACGTCCAGCCGGACGGCTTCGTGGCCGGCGTGTATTCGCTGGTGCACGACATGACCCACGTGAAGGAGGTCGAGGAACAGTTGCTGCAACTGGCGCGCATCGACACCCTGACCGGCATCGCCAACCGCCGCATGTTCGGCGAAGCCCTGCACCACGCCCTCGACCGCAGCCAGAGGAGCGGCCGCCCGCTGGCCCTGGCCTACCTCGACATCGACCACTTCAAGCGCATCAACGATACCCACGGCCACGGGGTCGGCGACGAGGTGCTGAAGGAATTCGCGCGCCGCCTGACGGTGGGCGTGCGCGCCACCGACACCCCGGCGCGGCTGTCGGGCGACGAGTTCGTCGTGATCCTGGAAGAGATCGGCGGCCGGCCGGAAGCCGAGCGCATCGCCGCCAAGATCGTCGAAGCCATGCGCGCGCCGTTCCGCACCAGCGCCGGGCTGGTGCAGGCCTCGACCAGCGTCGGCGTGGCGCTGTCGACGCCGCGCCAGGACCAGGAGCAGCTGCTGGCGGCGGCGGATACGGCGCTGTATGCGGCGAAGGGGAAGGGGAGGGATGGGTATGCGGTCTTCGAGGGCTGAGGAACCGTTGACGTGTTTTGGCCACCTGCCCCAGCACGTCTTGGAGTTAGCGGGGGAACATGCCGTACAGTCGTTCCGCGTTTTATAGGCCTTGCGGATAGGTCTCCGGCGGCTCGCCCGAATGCCACCCGCTGGTCGAATCGAGCGGCGTCACCGCACTCGTGCGGTCGATGTGGACGATGGCGTCGAACTGGCGCGCCAGCGAGGCCATGAAATAATGGCTGTGGCGCTCGGTGCGCGGCAGGTAGAGCACGCCGATGGCGCGTTCCAGGCGTTCTTCCAGCAGGACGTCGCGCGCCGGGCCGGGCCCGCGCAGGGGCAGGAAGAAGCGCGGCAGGCCGACTTCGTGCAGCAGGTGCTCGTAGCTGCCCGGCATGCCAGGGCGGACGTGCTTGTGCAGCGCCGGGCCGTCCCATTCCGAGGCGGCGGTGACGCGGCCGTCGTAGGTGGTGAAACCGATCAGGCAGGCGTCCTTGCCGTAGGCCTTGCGCGCCAGTTCTCCGACGTTCCATTCGCCCTGGCGCCCGATCTCGGTGGCGCGCGCGTCGCCGATGTGGGAGTTGTGCTCCCACACCACGATCTTGGCCGGCTTGCCGCTGCCCGACAGGTGGCGCGCCAGCGCGTCCAGGGTCTCGGCCATGTGGCTGTCGCGCAGGTTCCAGGATGAGATGCGGCCGCGGAACATGGTGCGGTAATACTCCTCGGCGTTCTTCACCAGGCGCGCGTTCTGCTGGGCGTAGAAGAAGGCGTCCTCGGGGCTGGCGCCGCCCGGGCCGCCGTCGCGCATGTAGTCGAAGGCGCGCTCCTGCAGCTCGGTGAGCGCGGCGTGCACGCCCTGTTGGCAGGATTCGGACAGGCCGACGCCGGTGGCGTAGCCGTAGTGCTGGCTGTCTTGCTCGTAGTGGTCGAAGCAGGCGTAGCGGCGCCGGGTTTCCTCGGCCGCGACCGGGTCGACGCCGTCCAGGTAGCGCAGCACTTCCTGGATCGAGGTGAACAGGCTGTACAGGTCGAGGCCGTAGAAGCCGACCTTGTCCGCTCCCCTGGCGTCGTTGCGCCGGCGCAGCCATTCGACGACATCGAGCACCGAGGTGTTGCGCCACATCCAGCTCGGGAAGCGCTCGAAGCCGGACAGGGCGGCGCGGCCGTCCGCGTCCATCCCCTCGCCGCGCACGTAGCGGTTGACGCGCCAGGCGTCCGGCCAGTCGGCCTCCACCGCGACCGCGGTAAACCCCTTTTCCTCGATCAGGCGCCGGGTGATGCGCGCCCGCTCGTCGTAGAACTCGGCGCTGCCGTGGGTTGCTTCGCCCAGCAGCACGAAGCGGGCGTCGCCGACGAAGTCGAGCAGCGCATCGTAGTCGCCGGCGCCGCCGTCCAGCGGCTGGGCCGCGGCGCGGATCGCGCCGGTTTCATGGGCGCTGGCGGTGGCCATGGTGCGGGTCCGTCAGTGCAGCGTCGGGCTGCTCGGGGCCGCTTCGGCCGGCTGGACCGGCGCCGGCTCGGCCGGGGTGGGGGCGCCCAGGTGGCGCGTGGGCGGCAGCGACAGCGAGCCGACCGAGTAGCGCTTGCTGCCGGTCGAGCGCATCAGGAGGGCCAGGCCGGCCAGGCCGATCAGCAGGCCGGCGGGATTGCGGCGCATCACGCCGAGCAGGCCAATCAGGCTGCCGCCGAGCAGCGCGGAATCCTGGCCGCGGCGCGCGCCGACGGTTTCGCCGATGCGTTCGCCCAGGTCCTGCAGCCAGCCGGCCAGGCCGCCGCTGTTGCTGCCTTCGAGGTAGTGCTCGTCATGATCGTAGCGGTTGCGGCCCGCATTGGCGTGGCTGCGTTCGGCGTCGCGCTGGGCGTCGTACTTGGCGCGCAGGGCTTCGGCTTCGCGCAGGATACGCTCGCGCGAGGCGTCGGCCTGGTCGGCGATGCGCGCGCCGGCATCCTCGGCGCCGTGGCGCACCCGTTCCAGCAGCGGCGCGGCCTGGGCCTGCAGCTTGCCGGCCCCGCGCGAGATCGCGTCGGCCGCGCTGTCGGTGAGCGCGCCGAGGCGGTCGCCGGCGCTGTGCAGGGCCTGGTCGACCGTGGCGCCGGTGCGCGCGGCGCCGCTCTTCACGGCCGACACGGCGCGCGAACGCCGCGCCGCCCCGCGCTCGGGGTCGAGCAAATACATCAGCAGCGCGCCGGCCGCGGCCGCGCCCAGCCACTTGCCCACAATGCCCACATCACTTGCCGTCTCGGTTGGAATTGGTTTCATGTCCGCTCCTTTGTCTTGTTCTGGTGTCCGTTCTGTTGCCTGTTCTATTGCACGTGCTGTTGCCCGTCCTGTTGCCCACGCTGCGCGGCGGGCGTCGCCCATGCCTGCGCCAGCAAATCCTGTACTTCCTCGTCGCCGGTCTGCCCGAAGGCGCCGTAATACTGTCCGACTGCCTGGAACCGCGACGGCGCCAGCGGGCAGACCACCTGGTCCGCCTGGCTTTCCAGCAGCGCGACCGTATCGGGCGCACCGACCGGCGCCGCCACCACCAGTCGCGCCGGACCCTGGCGCCGCACCACCTGCAGCGCCGCCGCCATGGTGCTGCCGGTGGCGATGCCGTCGTCGACCACGATCACGCATCGTCCCGCGATGCGCGGCGGCGGCCGCCCGCCGCGATAGCGCCGGTCGCGCCGCTCGAGTTCGAGCAGCTCGCGCCGGGTGACCTCGTCGACCTGTTCCTGCGTCACGCCCATCCGGCCCGGCACGCCCGGCTGCAGCACGCGCACGCCGCCGCTGCCGATCGCTCCCATGGCATACTCCTCGTGATGCGGCATGCCGAGCTTGCGCACCAGCAGCACGTCGAGCTCGGCGCCCAGCAGCCGCGCCACCTCGAAGGCGACCGGCACCCCACCGCGCGGCAGGCCGAGCACCAGCAAGTCGGCCTGTTTCGGCCCCAGTTCGTGGCGCAGCCGCCGCGCCAGCGCGCGGCCGGCGTGTTGGCGATCCTGGTATCCCTTGGCGTCCGGCATGGCACAGCGCATTCGACGAAGACGATCGGCAAGCATGGCGGGGCGCCGCATGACGCCGGATGCCATGCCGCCAGCATACACAGGGATGTGCCGCCACGGCGTACGTTTGCCCTGTGGGAATCGGTGAGGAATGGAGGGCGTCCGGCGGCGTAAAATGCAGCTTTGATTTCATGGAACCATGCAATGCGACTGCTACGCCCCCTGATCGTGTCCGCCGTGCTCGCGCTGTGCCTGCCGGCGTCGGCCGCCGAACCCTGCACCGCCGATTGCCGGCGCCTGCTGGCAGAGGGCCAGGTGTTGGAGAGCCAGGGCAAGTTCCCTGAAGCGCTGGACAAGATCAAGCAAGCCGAGACCCTGGCGCCGAATGCCTCGCTGCCGCAATCGGCGGCGGCCGGCGTGTTCTACAAGCTGTCGACGCTGGCGAAACCCGAGAAGGTCGAGGAGATGCGCAGGCTGGCGCGGGCGCTGGCGGGGCGCGCGCTGGCGCTGGAGCCGGGCAATCCGGTGGCGCAGGAAATTTTGCGTCTGCTGGACGACGGGCCTTCGTTGCTGCACGTGCCGACTCGGGAAGCGCGCACGCTGTTCGCCGCGGCGGAGCAGCAGTTCGCCAAGGCGAACTACAAGGAAGCGCTGGCCGGCTACGAAGCCGTGATGCGCGCCGATCCGAAGTTTTCGCTGGCCTGGATCGGCGCCGGCAACTGCTACTTCTTCCAGAAGGACCTGGTCCCGGCCGAGCGCCTGTTCCGGCGCGCCACCGAGATCGAGCCGCGCAACGCCCAGGCCTGGCGCTTCCTGGGCAGCACCCTGGCCCAGCAGGGCCGGCTGGCGGATGCGGAAGCCGCCATGCTGTCGGCCGTGGCGGCGGACCCGTCCCAGCGTCCGAGCTGGACCTGGCTGTCCGGCCTGCGCACGCAGGCGCGGGCGCAGGCGCCGCTCAAGCCGCTGGGGCTGCGCCGCGGTGCGCGCGTGGACCAGGGCGCGGACGGCAAATTCACGGTCAGCGTCGACGGGCCGTCCGGCGACAAGACCCCGGACACCGCCATCCGCCTGGCGCGCGCCATCGCCGAGGCGAACATGCGCGCCGAGGACAAGGCGAAGGCGAAGTCGGCCTACGAGATCGAGCTGGCGTCCTGGCGCACCGCGCTGCGCGTCGCCGACGAGGCCAAGGCGAAGACCGGCGAGGGGATCACCGATCCGGGGCTGCTGGCGATGCAGGCGCTGGAGAAGGACGGGCAGCTGGAGGCGGGGATTTTGCTGCTGCAGTTCCGCCAGGCTTACCGCCCGGAGCTGGAGCGCTGGGTAGCCGCGAACCCCGGTGGCGTGAAGGCCTTCATCGACCGCTATGGCCTGCAACCGTAGAGGGTGTGAAAAAACGGCGATGGCAAGGCGCCGAGTCGAAGACAGTACATTTGTACGGCGAGACGAGGCAACGCAGCCATGGACGAATTTTTCACACCCTCGTAGGGTGGGCGGTCCTCCGCCCACGCGTTCAACCCGTGCAAGCACAGTGACAACGCATTCGTGAGTTGAATTACCCGAGCACGCGGCGGTGGAAGCGCAGGTGGTCTTCGACGAACGTCGAGATGAAGTAGTAGCCGTGATCGTAGCCCGCGTGCCGGCGCAGCGTCAGCGGCTGTCCGACGCCCAGGCAGGCCGCCTCGAACGCTTCCGGATACAGCTGCTCGGCCAGGAATTTGTCCGCCAGCCCCTGGTCAATCAGGATCCCGCCGGGGAAGGGCGCGCCCGTCATCCCCGCCATCAGCTCGCTGGCGTCGTACTGGCGCCATGCCGACTCGTCCGCCCCGAGGTAGCCGCCGAAGGCCTTCTTGCCCCACGGGCAGCGCATCGGCGCCGCGATCGGCGCGAACGCCGACACCGAACGGAACAGCTCCGGATTGCGCAGCGCCAGCATCAGCGCGCCGTGCCCGCCCATCGAATGGCCGAAGATGCCGACGCGCGCGGGATCGGCGGGCAGGGTGTCGAGCACCAGCTGGCGCAGCTCGAGGATGTGGCTGTACATGCGGTAGTGGCGCGACCAGGGTTCCTGCAGGGCGTCGACGTAGAAGCCGGCGCCCACGCCGAAGTCCCAGTTGTCGGTCTCGCCCGGCACG
The DNA here is from genome assembly GCF_021044825.1 of Massilia phyllostachyos. Classification (GTDB taxonomy): domain Bacteria; phylum Pseudomonadota; class Gammaproteobacteria; order Burkholderiales; family Burkholderiaceae_D; genus Telluria; species Telluria phyllostachyos. The sequence goes on from NZ_JAJNOC010000007.1 coordinate 255,980, forward strand.
CCGGCGCCGCGCGGGCTGGTGTCGGGGGCGACCAGGATGAGGCCTTCCTCGGCCGCCACGCGCTGGGCGCCGGCCTTGGTCATGAAGGTCTCTTCGGTGCAGGTCAGGCCGGCCAGGTAGAACAGCACCGGCAGCGGCTGCTCACCGGCGCCGGGCGGCAGGTAGACCGAATAGCGCATCGGCAGGCCGATGGCACTGGAATCGAAGGAATGGAAACGCTGCACGCCGCCGAAGCAGGCGTGTTCGTTGAGCAGGTTGGACATGGCTGTTCTTGTGCTGGTGATTGACAATATTGCCAGTATGCCGTGTGCCGCGCAGGTCTGCCAGTCGTACGGCCTCAGCCGCCGCCGATCCCCCGCATGACGTGGCCGCTGCCGCCGCAATTCGGGCAGGGCTTGCCGTCGGATTGCTTGCCGCTGCCGGCACAGGCTTCGCAGACGTCTTCGCCCGCGCCGGGCGTGCCCGGTTCGGCTTCGTCGCCGGGATTCATGTCGGTGTCGGGATGCATGCTCATGGTGTCCTCGTGGGTGATGGTTGGCGCGGCCATTGTAGGCGGCGTGCGCGCGGGGTGGCGCAGCGCTGGGCAGCTGACGGCGCACAAGCAAAAAAACTAGGGCTGTGTTCGCATTAATGATGGATTCGCAGCTGCCTTCACTGAACTTGTCGTACCGCAGCACATAGCCACTGCGCTGGTGTACGCAACGCTTGCGCATCCAGTAATCGCTGCCACCCGGAATAGCTCGCCAGGTAGCGGCTGGCCACGCCCTTGAAGCGCACCAGCCAGTTCTTGAAGCGACTGTGCCAGCCATTCACGTTCTGAATGTGGATCGCGCCGCGTGCGCGCCGGCCCGCCCGCACGTTGACGGATTCGTGCATGATTCCGGCGTCAAGGGCAAACCGGACATAGGCCGCAGCGCCATCGCTGATGAGCAGCCCGTCGCCCGGCAGCACCGGTTGCAGGCAGGTGCGCAGTTGCGCAGCGGTCACGGGACCACGTCCGGTATGGAAGTCCAGCGTCGTGCCGATGCGGTCACGCGCCACCAGCAGGCAATCATGCTCGCGGTTGATGCCGCGCCGCCGGGCCGCGCCACCACGCTTGCGCGGCGGGCGCGTCAAGGTGCGCGAACCCTTCTGTGATTCGAGGCGGTAGGTTTCGTCGGCCTCTATGATTCCCGTCAATGCTGCGGGCCGGTGCCTGGCGGCGCCCGGCGCGAATCGGTGGCGCCAGCGAAAACTCGTTGTGCGATGCACGCCGGTAACGAGCGCCGCGTCGCGCACGGTGCGCGATTCCAGCAAACACTTGATATATGGCAGCCAGCACTCGCGCTTGCGCAGCCGGGCCAGCGGCGTGCCGGTCAGCGCATTGAAGGAGCGACGACAACCCAGGCAGCGATAACGCTGCAGGCCGCTGGCGAAGCCGGAGCGGTGCAAACGCGCGCAAGCACAATGCGGACAGGGCCGGCCTGCCGCGGCCGCTTCGATGAGCGCCAGGCATTCGGCCGGGTCGCGGATGCTGTCGAGCCAGTCGCGCAGCCGGGCAAGATCGGCGCTGGACAATGGCGCGGCGGTCAGAAAAGCAAACAATTCGTCGAAGCGCGGGCCTTGCATCGTCACTCCAGATGAGTTAACTCGACGATGCGTAGGACTTCGACAACGCGTTTTGGTTCACCCAACGATCGCGAACTCAGCCAAAACTAGTGGGCGAATTTGATCAAAATTGAGATTGACTTTGATCCGCCATCGAGCATACTGCACGCAGCCGCACCAATCCATTTCCAGAAAGGCCAGGCGCACGATGACTCCCCCGCGAACCCTCCACGCCGTTGCCGACTCCGCCGCCGGCGATTCCCGGTGCGATCTGCACCAGCGCGACATCATCGACGACGCGCTGATGCTGATGCGGGCGGCGGGCACGCTGTCCGCCCTCGAATTCCTGAAATCGCATGCGGTCGATACCGGCATCATCACCCGCGTCCTGTTAGAGCCGGCGCGGCGGCGCGGCGGCGCCGCTCTCAACCCCGCCTGAACTCGCTTCGGCTACTGTCGAGTTCGGTTCGAAGCCGGGTCAAGCGGCCCGGGCTTATGCACAAAAAATTCCCAAGAATAATTTTGTGGATGAGCCTGATGCGCACGCGAGACATGCACGTAAACCCTTGATTTACAGGGTAGTCCGCGTTGCCTTCCCAATAGGCAAATTGTTGAAAGCCGCATCATTGGCCGTGTTCCGCGTGTCAAGCCCCCGCTTGTCCACATAGTTATTCACAGAGTTTGTGGATATCCGGAAAAGTTTTTATAGATCCGCGACTTAGCGAATTCTGTGCATGTAATGCATGACCTGATTGCGGGCAAGGCCGTTCGAGCGGGCGGCATCGTGCGCCGGCCAGGCTGGATTTCTGCTTGCGCAGGCTTACTGGATAAATGTACAGTATGGCATCCAATGCTCATCCGTTCCCGCATCCCATGTCCGCCGTCCTCGACCAGCCCGCGCCAGCCGCCGATCCCTTCGCCAGCCTGAACGCCGAGCAGCGCGCCGCGGTCGAGCACGACATCGGCGCCGACCCCGTCCGTCCGCTGCTGGTGGTGGCAGGCGCCGGCTCCGGCAAGACGAACACGCTGGCGCACCGGGTGGCGCGCCTGATCCAGTCCGGCGCCGACCCCCAGCGCCTGCTGCTGCTGACCTTTTCGCGGCGCGCCGCCAACGAGATGGGCCAGCGCGCCAGCGGCGTCCTGCAGCGCCTGCTGGGCAGGAGTGGCGTCGGCTCCCAGATCACGCTGCCCTGGGCCGGCACCTTCCACGCGATCGGCGCGCGCCTGCTGCGCGAATACGCCGGCCGCATCGGCCTGGACGAATCCTTCACCATCCACGACCGCGGCGATTCGGAAGACCTGATGGGCATGGTGCGCCACGAGATCGGCCTGTCGAACACGGAAAAACGCTTCCCGCTGAAGGGCACCTGCCTGTCGATCTACTCGCGTGTGGTGAACAGCCGCGCCGAGCTGGGCGCGGTGCTGCAGTCGACCTTCCCCTGGTGCAGCGAGTGGGAAGGCCAGCTCAAGACCCTGTTCGGCGCCTACGTCGACGCCAAGCAGGAGCAGAACGTGCTCGACTACGACGACCTGCTGCTGTTCTGGGCCGAGATGGCGGGCGACCCGGAGCTCGGCCCCGAACTGGGCGCCCGGTTCGACCACGTGCTGGTCGACGAATACCAGGACACCAACCGCCTGCAGGCCGCGATCATCACGGGCATGAAGCCGGGCGGCGAGGGCGTGATGGTGGTAGGCGACGACGCCCAGTCGATCTACGCCTTCCGCGGCGCGACCATCCGCAACATCCTCGACTTCCCGAAGGAGTTCACGCGCCCGGCCGAAGTCATCACGCTCGAGCGCAACTACCGCTCGACCCAGCCGATCCTGGACGCGTCGAACGCCGTGATCGCCGGCGCCCTCGAGCGCCACGCCAAGACGCTGTGGACCGACAAGGCATCCAGCCGCAAGCCGCAGCTGGTCCTGATCCCCGACGAGGCCGAGCAGGCGCGCTGGGTCTGCAACCGCATCCTCGAACACCGCGAGGCTGGCGTCAAGCTGACCCAGCAGGCGGTGCTGTTCCGCGCGGCCAGCCACAGCGCGGCGCTGGAACTGGAACTCATGCGCCGCAACATCCCCTTCGTCAAGTTCGGCGGCCTGAAATTCCTCGAGGCCTCGCACATCAAGGACGTGCTCGCCGTGCTGCGCTTCGTGCAGAACCCGGCCGGACGCCTGGCGGGCTTTCGCGCGGTACAGCTGATTCCCGGCATCGGGCAGGCCACCGCGACCCGCCTGCTGGACGCCATGGCCGAATCGCCCGACCCGGTGGCGGCGCTGGAAGCCTTCGCCGCACCCGCGCGCAGCAAGCTCGACTGGGACGCCTTCTGCGCCCTGTACCGCCGCCTGCGCACGCCCGGCCTGCGCTGGCCGGCCGACATCGAGCTGGTCAAGGAGTGGTATCTGCCGCACCTGGAACGCCTGCACGACGACGCCGCAGTCCGCGCGGCCGACGTCGAGCAATTGGCGGCCTTGGCCGGCGGCCACGGTTCGCGCGAAGCCTTCCTGGCCGAGATCACGCTCGACCCGCCCGAGGCCACCAGCGACCGCGCCGGCCCGCCGCTGCTCGACGAGGATTACGTGATCCTGTCGACCATTCACTCGAGCAAGGGGCAGGAGTGGCAGTCGGTAACGGTGCTGAACGTGGTCGACGGCTGCATCCCGTCGGACATGGCGACCGGCAACCAGGACGATATCGAGGAAGAGCGGCGCCTGCTGTACGTCGCCATGACGCGCGCCCGCGAGCATCTGCAGCTGGTGCTGCCGAACCGCTTCTTCATCAAGCAGCAGGCCTCGACCGGCGACCGCCATGTGTATGCGGCGCGCACCCGCTTCATCACGCCGGCCATGCTCAAGCATTTCGAGGAAGCCGTCTGGCTCAATGCCGGGACCCAGCACCTGCGCAAGCCGGTGCCGGAAAGCGTCAGGATGATGGTGCGGGACCGGGTGCGCAATGCCTGGAAGTGAGCATGGGAACGAGCGTGGAAATGCGCCGTGCGAGATGCGTGCAGATGGGCTCAGTTTGGCGACTTATCCCCCGCGGGCAGCTTTTGTAGGAATCTTCCTAACGGAGGGGTTGCCGGGTAAAGCGCCGTATGTGCAAGTCCTTGATTTATAAGGTGTTCGTTTTTGCCTCTGGAACGGGCATTTTGTTGAAACCCGCGCCGTTACTGGTCTTTCGGCTTGTCAAGTAGTGCTTTTCCACATCTTTATCCACAGATCTTGTGGATAGTACGGAATCTGTTTAAAAATCAGTTACTTAGCTACGTAAGTTTGATCTGCCTCAATCCCGTAGGGTGGGCGGTCCTGTTTGGCACAGGGACATAGGTAACACATGTCTAGAGACATAGGTTACACACGTCAGCCCATTTTACCGTGCAATGCGCAGGTCGATTTCGCCGACTTGCCGATTGCAGAAAACCACGCTCAGAAGCCCGTCGTTGTCCGTCTGGC
>NZ_JAJNOC010000008.1 GCF_021044825.1 Massilia phyllostachyos
GGCTGGGGATGAGCTTGCCGGCCGCCTCCCAGCGTCTCAGCGTGCTGGCCGAAACGCCAAGCGCTTGCGCGGCAGCGGTGATGGACAAAAACTTGTTCATATGAGTATGACTACTCAAAAATGAATAAGTTCCAAACTAACTGTTAAAACCCGCGCCGGTGCGCAGCAACGGGCGCTGACGAAGCAGGCGCACGGCCGAAATCCGGGGTTTGCGCAGAGGGTGTGAAAAAACGGCTATGGCAAGGCGCCGAGTCGAAGACAGTACACTCGTACGGCGAGACGAGGCAACGCAGCCATGGACGAATTTTTCACACACTCGTAGGGTGGGCAATCCCTTGCCCACGCGTTCAACGAAGGCAAGCGTCGCGACAGAGCATCCTCGAGTCGAACGCGTAGGCGGGAACCGCAAGGCTGCCCCGCCCCACCCATCCCTAGTACAATGCGCCCTTTGCACGCCTCCAACTCCGGATCTCGACCACCATGAAACCCGCCCGCATCCTTACCTTCAAGTGCGCCAAGTGCACCAAACCCGTCAAGGTCTTCCTGCAAAAGGTCTCGGCCTGCTCGCACATCCAGCCCTACCAGGGTATCTGCGATTGCGGCGAGGTCAAGCGGCATGCGACCGGCAGCCCGGACGCCGTGAAGTCCTTCCTCGAATCGAGCGACGGCAACTGGCACCACCACCATTAATCCAGGGTAGCGATGAGCCAGATCACATGGCAGGAAGGCGGCGTCGAACGCAGCGCCCAGTGGCGCTCGGAAAGCGGCTGGCCGGCGCCGAAGAAGGTCGTGCTTGCCGACGACACCATGAACGCCGATGCGGCCTACCGGCTGGCGCTGGACGGCACCGCCCTGCTCTGGCGCGGCGACTTCCAGAACGCGCGCCAGCTGCTGAACGCGCTGGTGCGCCGGGTCGACCATAAAAGCGACCGCGCACGCCGCGCCAAGGCCAAGCCGGATACAACGCCGACGCCGACGGAGCTGTTCCACCGCCACCGCCTGCAGCAGCTGCAGCGCGCCCGCACCCTGGCCATGCTCCTGATCCCGTTCGAGGCCGGCCACACGATCCCGCTACGGCGCGCGCCCGACGTCCACGAGGCTTGCCTCGAGGCCTACGGCGCGGCCGCCGAGCCCTACGTCGCTTCGCTGCGCGAACTGCTGGGCGTGATCGGCGCCCACGAGTGGCGCCGCAAGGGCGTGCACATTCCGGCCCTCGACGAGCGCATCCACCCCTGGTACGGCGTGTTCTCGCCAGTGCGCGGCGAGTATGTCGAACTGGTGGCGCAGGCTCCCCTGCGCCATGGCATGGAGCTGGCCTTCGACATCGGCGCCGGCACCGGCGTGCTGTCGGCGGTGCTGGCGCGGCGCGGCATCGAGCGCGTGGTGGCCACCGACATGGACCTGCGCGCGCTCGGCTGCGCGCGCGACAACATCGTGCGCCTGGGACTCGGCTCGGCCGTCGAGCTGGTCCAGGCCGACCTGTTCCCGCAAGGCCGCGCGCCGCTGGTGGTCTGCAATCCGCCCTGGCTGCCGGGCAAGCCCAGCTCGGCCATCGAGTACGCGATCTACGATCCCGACAGCCGCATGCTCAAGGGTTTCCTGAACGGCCTCGCCGAGCACCTGGAGCCGGACGGCGAAGGCTGGCTGATCCTGTCCGACCTGGCCGAGCACCTGGGCCTGCGTCCGCGCGAACAACTGCTGGGCTGGATCACCGCGGCCGGCCTGGCGGTCGTCGCGCGCCACGACGTGCGTCCGACCCATGGCAAGGCCAGCGATCCGGACGACCCATTGCATGCGGCGCGCTTACAAGAAGTCACCTCGCTGTGGCGCCTGCGCGCGGCGGCCTGAGGTTCTGCACGCTTGAGCTCGCTCAAGCATTGCGCATCGAAAAAATTTGCCGTTTGCTTTCGGCCCCGCGACGCGTTATAATCTTTTTCTCAGACGCGGGGTGGAGCAGTCTGGCAGCTCGTCGGGCTCATAACCCGAAGGTCACAGGTTCAAATCCTGTCCCCGCAACCAAATACCGTACAGAAGCCCGACTCTTGTAGCCGGGCTTTTGTTTTCTGTGGCAGCAAAAGACGGCGCAAGCGACACCGCGCCAGCATCGTATAGTGCCGCAGCAAGAGCTTCGCAGTCAGAGCTGATGAGAGACAAGAAAGACAACGCAACGATCGACCTGCCGGGCTTCGAACCGGCCGCTCCGCCCGTTTCCGTTGCCGAACCGAAGCGCGCCGCTCCCCGGCCGCGCCGCGGGTCACTCAAGCAGGAACAGCTCGAATTGCTCGACGAGACCGACACCACCGGCTTGCCGGTCTGGCGCCGCGACGACAACCTTGACCTGACCGGCCTGCCGGTCTGGGCGCCGGCCTCGACGTAGTCCGGCTCACCGGCTTCGGCCCAGGCTTGACTACCATGCACACCCACTCACCTTTCACTTCGCTGCCGCTGACGCCGCGCTTCCTCGCCAACCTCGCCACGCTGGGCTACCACGCGATGACGCCGATCCAGGCCGAGAGCCTGCCGGCCGTGCTCGAAGGACGCGACCTGATCGCCCAGGCCAAGACCGGCAGCGGCAAGACCGCCGCCTTCGGCATCGGCATCCTGCACACCCTCAATCCGGCCTGGTTCGCAGTCCAGGGCCTGGTACTGTGTCCGACGCGCGAGCTGGCCGACCAGGTCGCCGGCGAGCTGCGCCGGCTGGCGCGCGGGGTCGGCAACGTCAAGATCCTGACCCTCACCGGCGGCGTCGCCATGCGTCCGCAGATCGCCTCGCTGGAGCACGGCGCCCACATCGTGGTCGGCACCCCAGGCCGCATCCGCGACCACCTGGGCCGCGCCACCCTCGACCTGTCGAAAGTCCAGACCCTGGTGCTGGACGAGGCCGACCGCATGACCGACATGGGCTTCTATGACGAGATCGCCGGCATCGTCAGCGCCTGCCATGCGCGCCGCCAGACCCTGCTGTTCTCGGCCACCTACCCGGACGACATCCGCTTCGCCACCGCGGGTTTCCTGCGCGACCCGCTCGAAGTGGCGGTCGAGAGCCAGCACAGTGCGGAAAAGATCGAACAGCGCTTCTACGAGATCGGCTTCGAGGGCCGCGACCAGGCCGTCGCCAAGCTGCTCAAGCATTACCGGCCGGTGTCCACCCTCGCCTTCTGCAATACCAAGGCGCACTGCCGCGAACTGGCCGACCACCTGCGCGAGCAGGGCTTCTCGGCGCTGGCCCTGTACGGCGAGCTGGAACAGTGGGAACGCGACGAGATCCTGGTGCTGTTCGCGAACCGCAGCTGCTCGGTGCTGGTCGCCACCGACGTCGCCGCCCGCGGCCTCGACATCGCCAACCTCGACACCGTCATCAATGCCGACGTCTCGAAGGACCCGGAAGTGCACGTGCACCGCATCGGCCGCACCGGCCGCGGCGGCGAATCGGGCCTTGCGCTGACCCTGGCCGCGCCGAACGAAAAGAAATGGGTGCGCCTGATCGAGGAATACCAGGACCTGCCTGCCACCTGGCACCCGCTGGACGAACTGGGCGAACACCAGGAACCGGGCGTGCCGGCGCCGATGCTGACCCTGCACATTGCCGGCGGCAAGAAGGCCAAGCTGCGCCCGGGCGACATCCTGGGCGCCCTGACCGGCGACGCCGGCCTGTCGAAGGAGCAAGTGGGCAAGATCAACGTGACCGAGTTCGCCAGCTACGTCGCGCTCGACCGCCACGTGGCGCATGCCGCCGTCGCGCGCCTGTCCGACCGCAATGCCCCGGGCCCGGAATTCGGCGCCATCAAGGGCCGCTACTTCAAGATGCGTTTTCTGGCGGTCTGATCCGCACGACGACTGTGACGCGATTTGTAAGTATTTTGTAACAGTCGCGCACGGTTGGCTCAGCAGCACCGCCACCCGGGCAAATCTGGCATTATTTGTCAAAATACAAATACCGGGCCGGGGACAGCGGGCGACGTCACGGCGCGGCGCACATGCCATGATGACGAGCACACCCGTAACCCCACAGCAGCAGACCGACGGCCGGACCGTGCGCGAGGTGGTCGAATGCAACCAGGAACTCGTCAACGAGGTCTGGTGCCGGCGGATCTTCCGCCAGATCCTGCAGTCGCTCGAGCTGCAGTACGCGATGCAGATGCCGCATCGCCCCATCGATCCCGATACCGTGCTGGTGCTCGATTCCGGCGACCCGATCCTGCTGCCCGCCTCCGGCCAGAACGATCCGGGCGCCGAAGCCCAGGACCTGCACGCGCTGGCCGCCGTGGTCCATTACGCGATCACCCGGGAAACGCCGCCGCGCGGTCCCCTGCGCGGCCGCGCCCTGCCGGACGACTACAGCGACACCTTCCTCACCGCGGTCGACCGCTGCCTCGCGCCGGACCCCGCCGAGCGTCCGCGCACGATCGAGGAACTGCGCAACCTGCTGGGCATCGTGCTGCTGGGACCGGCAGTACCGGCGGCGCCGCCGCAGCAAGCAACGGTCCACCATGCCGTCCGCGAAGCGCAGGCCGCCTCGCTTGACGATTCCGCCGGCTCCCTCGACAGGGACCGGATGCGGCGCTGGCTGCTGCTGGTGGCCGCCACCACCGTGCTGCTGTGCGCGGCCGGCGCCCTGGTCGCCTTGCTGCACCAGGCCGATGCGCGCGACGCGCTGACCTTGTCCCTGCCGGAGCCGGCGCCAACGCCGCCCGTCGCAGCGGCGCCGCAGGGAATGCCGGCCGACACCGTCATCCTCACCGATGACAACGCCACGCCCGCGCCTCCTCTCGTCCAGGCGCCGCAAGCTGAAGCGACCCCGGCCGCCGCTTCCCAGCCCACGCCGCCACGCGCCGCGCCCGCCGCCGTTGCCGGCGCAAGCTACAAGCTCGTCATCAAACCCTGGGGCATGGTGCAGGTCGACGGCGTCGACCACGGCGCCAGCCCGCCGCTCAAGCGCCTGAACCTGGCGCCGGGCGAGCACACGATCCGCATCACCAACCCGGACTTCCCGGAACACACGGTCGTCGTGAACGCCGCCCGCGGCGATGCGTCGACCATCGAACTGGACTTCAGCGAGGAGGCTGCCGAGTGAAGCCGCGCATCGAACCTTGCTGGCGCGCCGGCGCGCTGGCCGCCCTGCTGCTGCTGGGCGGCTGCGCCGAGATGAACGCGTCCCTGAACTCGGTGTTCGGGCCAAGGGAACCGTCGCGTCCCCGCCCGCACCCGCGCGCCGAGGACGTGCAGCGCGCCCGCGCCGAGCGCAGCGAACGTCCGGCGCCGCGCCCGGAACGCCCGGCGTCGAACCGCGACGACACCGCCCTGCGCGAAGGCATCGCCCTCTACGACGACGGCGACTTCAACGGCGCCATCAAGCGCCTGGCGTCAAGCGACATGAACGGCGGCTCGCTGCGCAACCGCATCACGGCCCTGAAATACACGGCCTTCAGCTATTGCGTGACGAACCGCCCCGCGCCCTGCCGCCAGGCCTTCGAGCGCGCGCTGCGGCTCGACCCGGCGTTCGACCTGGCGCCCGGCGAACGGGGCCACCCGCAATGGGGGCCGGTGTTCGCCAAGGCCAAGAGTAGCAGCGCGCGCTAAGTACTCGACTAGAAATAAATGTGAATTTTGGCAAACAGAACCGGATGCGGTGCATGGCGGCGAGTGCGCCGCAGTGCGAGCACTGCAAGCAGGAGCCAACGCAGCAACGCGCCGGTTATGGCAGCCAAAAACACATTTATTTCGTGGCGAGTACTTAGATTCAGAACTTGATGTTGATGCTGCTGGGGTAAGTCGGCGCGCGGCGGCGTTTCGACGCCTGCTCGTAGGCATAGGCCATGCCGATCAGGCTGGCTTCGCTCCAGGCACCGCCGACGAAGGAGATCCCCACCGGCAGGCCGCGGGTGAAGCCGGCCGGCACCGTGATGTGCGGATAGCCCGCCACCGCCGCCGGGGTCGAGAAGCTGCCGCCGTAGTGGTCGCCGTTGATGTAGTCGGTGAGCCAGGCCGGGCCGCCGGTCGGCGCCACCAGGGCGTCCAGCTTGTGTTCCTTCATGACCTGGTCGATGCCCTCGTCGCGCGAATAGCGCAGGTCATTGGCCAGCGCCTCCTTGTACTCGCGCGCATCGAGGCCCGGCTTGGCCGCGGCCGCCACCAGGTGCTCCTGCTTGAAGTAAGGCATCTCCTTCGCCGCGTTCTTTTCGTTGAAGGCGATCACGTCGGCCATGGTCTTGACCGGCGCATGCGGCGCGTAATTCTTCAGGTAGGACGCCAGGCCCGGCGCGAATTCATGGAGCAGCACCTGCAGCTCGCTGTCGCCGTACTTGTCGGTGTTCGGCACCTTGACGTCGACCAGGGTCGCACCCTGCGCGCGCAGCACATCGAGCTCCTTTTCGATGATGGCGTCGACGGCGTCGTTGGCGCCGAAGAAATTGCGCGCCACGCCGATGCGTTTCCCCTTCAGTCCGTCCGTGCGCAGCGCCGCGGCGTAATCCTTGACGTGGCGCCCGGCGTCGGCGGTGGCCGCGTCGTCCTTGTCGGCGCCGGCCATCGCGGCCAGCATCAGGGCGGCGTCGGCCACGCTGCGGGTCATCGGGCCGGCGGTGTCCTGGGAATGGGCGATCGGGATGATGCCGCCGCGGCTGAGCAGGCCCAGGGTCGGCTTGATGCCGACGATGCCGCAGGACGAGGACGGCGACACGATCGAGCCATCGGTCTCGGTGCCGACGGTCAGGGTCGCCAGCGCGGCGGCGGCGGCCGAGCCGGAGCCCGAACTCGAGCCGCTGGTGTTGCGGTCAAGCGCATACGGATTCCTGGTCTGCCCGCCGCGGCCGCTCCAGCCGCTGACCGACTTGGTCGAGCGCATATTCGCCCATTCGGACAGGTTGGTCTTGCCGATGATGACGGCGCCGGCCTGGCGCAGCAGGGTGACGATGTGGGCGTCACGGGTGGCGCGCACGCCGTCGAGCGCCAGCGAACCGGCGCTGGTGCTCATCTTGTCGGCGGTGGCGATATTGTCCTTCAGCAGGACGGGGATGCCGTGCAGCGGACCGCGCACCTTGCCGGCGGCGCGCTCGCGGTCCATCTCGGCGGCGATCTGCAGCGCGTCCGGGTTGGTCTCGATGACCGCATTCAGGCGCGGGCCGGCCTTGTCGACGGCGGCGATGCGCGCCAGGTACTGCTTCACGAGGCTGCTGGAAGTCAATTTGCCGGAAGCCATCTGCGCGCCCTGCTCGCGCACGCCGGCATCCAGGATGCCCGAGCCGGCGCTGGCGGCGGGCGTCGCCGCTCCCCCGGCGCCCGCAATGCCTGCGCTGGCCGTGATGCCAGCGCCGATTCCAAGCTGAACGAACTCCCTGCGTTTCATACAAGCCTCCATGTCAAATGATGCATGAGCATAACAGTAAAGTTACTCATGTGACACGTTTGCTACGGGAAAGTCCGGGTGCCCTCCGGCGCCGGGCGCCGCCGCGAGGCAAGCATGCCACCGGGTGCGTGCCCCGGCTCGGCGCGTTCGCGCAAGGGCTTGGGATCCGTATGGGTACATGGCGTCGTGACATTTCCCTGCCCGGCAGTTCTCCTGTAGCGGCAGAACATGCATACTTGAGGATTGGGCATGACATCTCCTTTCAGGAACAGATCGAAGGAAGTTCCGCTGCCCTGCCAGGAGCTGTTAAGATACACAAAGCGGAACACGATTCCGCATATTATAAACGGAACTTTGTTCCGTTTAATAGATATTTTTTATGGATACGAATACCAAGCAAGAAGACGAGGGACCGGAGGGCCAGCCGGCGCGCGGCAAACGGGCGGACGCCCAGCGCAACCTGGATCGCCTGCTGCAGGCGGCACTGGACGTGTTCGCCGAGTCGGGTGTCGAGGCGCCGGTGCGCGACATCGCGCAGCGCGCCGGCGTTGGCGTCGGCACCTTCTACCGCCACTTCCCCCAGCGCGCCGACCTGATCATCGCGGTGATGAAATCCCAGATCGACGCCTGCGCCGACGCCGCCCCGCTTCTGGCCGCCGAACACGATGCGGGCGAGGCGCTGGCGCGCTGGATGCAGCGCTACGTCGACTTCATCGTCACCAAGCGCGGCCTGTCGAACGCGCTGCAATCGGACAGCGCCGCCTACGCCGCCCTGCCCGACTATTTCTACAGCCGCCTGCGCCCGGCCCTGGCCGGCCTGCTGCAGGCCGCGGTCGACGCCAAGGTGATCCGGCCCGGCTTCGAGGCCGACGAGCTGCTGCGCGCCGTCGCCACCCTGTGCAAGGCCAATCCCGACGAGGACACCGCCGCCACGCGCCGCATGGTCGGCCTGCTGGTCGACGGCCTGCGCTGCCGGGCCGGGGACTGATTCGCCAAGTGAACGGGCGAAAAAAAACGCTGCCGAGGCAGCGTTTTTTTCATCGAGCCGGTTCGCTTAGTTGCGGACGACGCGCTTGTATTCGTTGGTGCGGGTGTCGATCTCGATGGTGTCATCGGTGCTGACGAACAGCGGCACCATCACGATGTGCTGCTTGGCTTCGATGGCATTCTCGATCTTGGCTTCCTTCAGGACGTTGCCCGAGGTGTTGCCCTTGACGGCCGGCTCCGAGTACACGACCAGGCGTGCGATGGTGGTCGGCAGTTCGACCGAGATCGCCTTGCCGTCGTAGAACACCGCTTCGCATTCCATACCGTCTTTCAGGTAGTTGATGGCGTCGCCCATGTTCTCTTCTTCGATTTCGTACTGGTTGTACTCTTCGTCCATGAAGACGTACAGCGGATCGGCGAAGTACGAGTAGGTCACCGGCTTCTTGTCCAGCACGACGACGTCGAACTTGTCGTCGCCGCGGAACACGTTTTCCAGCGGAGCATTGGTCAGGAGATTCTTCATCTTCCACTTGTAGGTGAAGCCCGTGCGGCTCGAACCGTTCACGTCGGAACGCAGCACGATGAACGGCTTGTCTTCGACCATAATGATGTTGCCAACACGGATTTCTTTAGCGAATTTCATAGGTGTTTTCGTAAAAAGGGTTTTGCATTAAATCAGCGGTGGCCAGTGAGCGAAGAAGCTTTTTTCAGGCTACGTCTGATCGTCGGTGATTCCTTACAGACTAACCGCGCATTATACCGGATTTTCGCTTGCGGACCCTAGCGCGCGGGCAAAATCGAGCATCTGCGTCGTCAAGTCGCCATGCGCCAACACCTCCCCGCGCCATTCTTCCGCACGAGGGGCAATGCGCGGCAAGGCGGCTTGCAAGTCTCGCCACGCCTGCGGCCAGGACGCGATCACGCATGCGCCGTTCCAGCCCAGCGAAAAAGTGGCGAGCTCATCCAGTCCGCCGGCGTAGCGGTCCAGGAAGGCGCGCAATTTCTTGTGGTGCAGGTTCTCGTCCTGGGGATAGATGTGCCAGACGAAAGGCCGGCCGGCCCATTGCGCGCGGACAAAAGAATCCTCGCCGCGCACGAAGTTCAGGTCGCAGGCCCACAGCAGGCGGTCGTAGTCCGGCTGCGGCACGAAGGGCAGCACCCGCACCGTCAGACGGCCGCGGGTGGCGCCGGCCCCGGCCACCGCGTCGGCCTGGATGAAGTCCGCGACCGCCTCGCGCGCCACGCCTTCCGGCACCAGGCAGGTCACCGGACGTTCGCCGTCGGCCCAGGCCGCCAGCTGCGCCGCGACCGGCGCATGCGGGTAGCAGAACAGCGACACTTTCAGGCTGTCCATTTCCTCCTTGGTCACACCAAAAGGGGCCAGGAAGCGCGCCATGGCTGCGCGGTCGGCCTGGAAGGCCAGGCGCTCCTCGTCGAGGCCGGCCTCGTGCAGCAGGCCGCCGGTCTTCACGGTGAAACCCGGGAAGAAGAAATGCTTGGTCAGCTTCAGGCGCGGGTGCATCGAGGGCAGGCGGTGGCAGCCTTCGACCCACTCTTCCGCGGTCAGGCCCTCGAGGTTGAACCAGACCGGGCGCGGCAGGCGCTGGGCCATCGCGGCGACGTAGCCGGGCGGCAGGTCGACCGCGAAGAATTCGATGACGATGTCGGCCACGTCTTCCGGCGTGGTGGTCACGTCCTGGCTGGACCAGTGCAGCACCCGCACGCCCTCGACTTCCTGCTCGGCGGCGCCCAGGTCCACCTGCGGGCAGATGCGGCGGAAGCTGGACAGGTCGTCGACCCACAGCGTGACGCGCACGCCGTGCTCGCGCCACAGCTGGCGCGCCAGGCGCCAGCAGATGCCGATGTCGCCATAGTTGTCGACGACCTTGCAGAACAGGGCCAGGGTAGTGGCGCGGGAGGCGGGAGGGTTCATACGGAAAGGGGTACGCGAGGAAGGGCGCCATTCTAAGCGATTTCATGCGTCCACGCTCGGAGGTACCGCACGAAAACGCCGCCTGAATCCAGGCGTTTGCAAGCCTCGTTCGCAGCATGTCTGCGCCATCGCAAGCAATGGGACGACAAGGGAAAAGCGCCCCGTCCCTCTCAAAACTTCGCTTCATGTCCCCTGTCGAACGCCTACCTGCAGGGAGCCCGGCCGAGCAAACCCGGCCCCTGCCCTCCGTCCACGCACCGACCTTACCCGGTGCGCGGATGCCATGGTCGCTACCGCGCATACCAGGCGCGTAAGGGCGCCGGCATCGCGTGCGCCTCGCACCCGATGCCGAACTGTTGCGCGCGGAGGCAACATTCAAAAGGAGTTTGAACATGTACGATTACCAGCAATACGGCGTGGGCCAACCCCAGATCGCTCCCCAGGGCCTGTTCGGCGGCATGATCGGCGGTCCGCTGGGCGGCCTGATCGGCCGCGGCATCGGCACCGTCTTCGGCAACCCGGGCCTGGGCGGGCGCATCGGTGAAGTGGCCGGCGGCATCGGCGGCGGGCTGCTGCCCTTCGGCGCCGACCCGAGCACCGCCTATGGCGGCCAGGCTCAGCAATTGCAGCAACTGCAGCAGCTCCAGCAACTGCAACAGCTGCAGCAGCAACAGCAGCTGCAACAGCAATTGCAGCAGCTACAACAGCAGCAACAGGCACAGATGGGCCAGGTGACGCCGCAAGGCTTCGTCGGCGACCTGTTCACCCAGTATGGCAAGGGCGCCGGCAGCGTCCTCGGGAACATTACGGGGAATTCGACGCTCGGCAATATTGCCGGTGGCGTGCTGTCGGGCATCGGCGGCCTGCTGCCCTTCGGCGCCGACGCCCAGGGCGCGGGCGTGCAGCAACACCCAATCGTCCAGCAACTGCAACAGCTGCAGGCGCAGCAACAGCAGCTGTTCCAGGCGCTGCAGCAGATCCAGCAACAGCAGGCCGTGCTGCAACAGCAGCTCGCCGCCGAACAGCAAGGCGGCCAGATCGGCCCGCAGGGATGGCTGGGCAATGTGATCAAGCGCGTCGCCCAGCCGGTCGGCGGCTTCATCGGCGGCCAGCTCGGCAACAAGGCCCTGGGCAGCGCCATCGGCGGCGTCGCCGGCCAGGTCGGCGGCATGCTGCCGTTCTCCGCCGATCCGTGGTCGGTCTACGCCCAGCAGGCGCAGCTCGGGGGCCAGCAGACCCTGCATTGATTCCGTCTTGCCATCGCGCCGCCTCCCGCCGCGGGAGGCGGTTTCCGCCCAGGAGACACCAGCGTATGCCGAGTACCACCAGCGGGCCCGTGGCGGGCCGCCGCAGCCGTTACATCGTCCAGGCCGCCGTTGATGGCGCGCTGGACGCCTTCCTCGACGGCCTCGCCGCCTTTCCCGCCGTGCGCCTGGTCGAGACGATCGGGCCGCAGGCCGGGCCGCCGCATACCGTCGTGGTCGAGATGGATCCCGATACCGCCGAGCAGCTGCGTCGGCTCAACCTCAATCAGTTAACGATCGAACCGGACCAGCCGCTGTCGCTATTCGACTAGCGCCGCCGGCGATCGAGCAAGGAGACACCATGCCCAAAACCCCACCGGGTCCCAGCGAGCAGCCGGGACCGCCACCCAACGGCCCCGACGGCCGTCCGAGCGCCGACGACGCCTCCGCCGCGCGCATGCGCGACCAGGCGCGCGACGCCGGCGCGGAGCCCGGCAGCGGCGACGGCCCCGCGGCGTCGCGCGAATTCGCGGGCCACCGCACCGTGACCGAGCGCAAGAAAAAATACCTGGTCGCGCCGCGCCCCCTGCCCGCCACCGCCGGCTTCCTGCTTCCAGCCGGGCTGATGCCCTCCTTGTCGCTGTCCTCCGTGCACCAGGCGCTGGAAGGGCTCGGCGACATCGAGGTCGTCGATACCGTCGGCGGCCGCAGCGGCCCCCACCCGGCCGGCCTGGGCATGCCAGACGAGGGCGTCATCGTGGCGCGCATGACCGAGCAGAAGGCGGGCGAACTGCAGCAGCGCGGCCAGGGCCGCCTGATCGTCGAGCGCGACCAGCACCTGCAGCTGCTCGATCCGATGCTGCGCCGGCCCGACCTCGTCAGCTCGCTCACGCCCTACAGCGGGCCGAGCGTGGACGTCACTGTGGCGGTGCTGGGCAAGGACGGCGCGCCGCTGCCGGAGGCCGAAGTCTCGCTGTTCGGCGGCCTGCTGCCGAGCAGCGCGGCGACCGGCCCCGATGGCGTCGCCCGCCTGCGCCTGTACGGCGACGACCTGCACATGATCAGCGGCCTGTACGTCAAGCCGCGCGCCGACCACTGGAGCCTCTACCAGCGCGACCCCGACCTCAACGCCCGCGAGGCGAACGTGGTCATGCTGCGCCCGCTAGCCGAGTGGCCGGCCCTGCGCAACCTGCCGCGCCAGAACGCGCTCGGCTGGGGCGCGCGCGCGATGCGCCTCGACCAGGTGCCGCCGCCCATGCGCGGCCAGGGCGTCAAGGTCGCCGTCATCGATTCCGGCGTGGCTACCACCCACGGCAACCTGAACCGCATCCGCGCGGGCTTCGACGTCATCAACAAGGCGGTCGACCGCAACACCTGGAATGTCGACACGCTCGGCCACGGCTCGCATTGCACGGGCGTGATCGCCGGCGCCGATCCGAGCTGGGGCATCCGCGGCTTCGCGCCGGACGCCGAGATCCACGTGTGCAAGCTGTTCCCGGGCGGCCAGATCAGCCAATTGATCGACGCCCTCGAATACTGCATCGAGAACGGGATCGACGTCGTCAACCTGAGCCTGGGCGGCAGCGCGCCGTCGGAAACGCTGGAGCGCCAGATCGTGCGCGCCAAGCAGGCCGGGGTCGCCTGCATCGCGGCGGCCGGCAATTCCGGCGGACCGGTCCAGTATCCGGCGGCCTCGCCGCACGTGCTGGCGGTCGCGGCGATCGGCAAGGCCGATGAGTTCCCGCCCGACAGCTACCACACCGAGACCATCGGCCAGGACATCGACCAGCAAGGCTACTTCACCGCCCGCTTCAGCTGCGCCGGGCGGCAGGTCGACGTGTGCGCGCCGGGCGTGGCGGTGGTGTCGTCGGTGCCGCCGAACAATTTCGCGGCCTGGGACGGCACCTCGATGGCGGCCCCCCACATCACCGGACTGGCGACGCTGGTGCTGGCGCACCGTCCGGAATTCCAGGGCATCCTGCGAACGCGCTCGGCGGAGCGGGTCGAACACCTGTTCCAGGTCTTGCGGCTCAGCGCGCGGCCGGTCGCGACGAGCGATCCCATCCGGATCGGCTACGGCATGCCGGACGCGCTGGTCGCACTCGGCCTGTCGGCCCCGGCCGGCCAGTTCGCCGCCCAGTGGCAAGTGCCGGCGGCAGCGTTCGGCATGGCGCCAGGCCTGATGGCGGGCATGCTGGCCGGCGTGCCTGACGGCGGAGCGCGCTATCCGGTCGGATTCGCACCCCTGCAGGCAGGCGCGATGCCGGGCTTTCCCTTCGGGCTGGGTGTAGGCAACTTGCGTCCCGCGGGCTGGTGAACGGATGAGGCGCAGGATGGGCGGTGCGGCATGGCTGCGCCGCTCGTCTTGCGGCGCATCGCGTGCCGTGGGAAGCGCTCCTTGCCGGAGTCAGATACAGGGATGCGATCGATGCGAAGGCCCCGATCAATGTGGGTCCGATCGATGTGGGTCCGATAGATGCGAAGATCCGGTAGGTAACGGAGGTGCGATGGATGCGATGAGCGAGAAGTGCACCGCCGATAACGTGCACGCCCAATCCGGCGCGCAAAATGAAAAACCGGAGCACCTATCCGCGCATGCGCGTTGGTCTGCTCCGGTTTTATGCTGGCGTCCCCACGGGGATTCGAACCCCGGTACTCACCGTGAAAGGGTGATGTCCTAGGCCTCTAGACGATGGGGACCTAAAACTGTGCTTGCTGCTTTTATTACCGTTTACTACCGCTGCGCCGCCATGCGGCACAGCTTATCGAACCAAATTCTTGGCGTCCCCACGGGGATTCGAACCCCGGTACTCACCGTGAAAGGGTGATGTCCTAGGCCTCTAGACGATGGGGACCCGGACGGTTACAACATTGTTTTCCTCACGTGGTGGAGGTAAGCGGGATCGAACCGCTGACCTCTTGCATGCCATGCAAGCGCTCTCCCAGCTGAGCTATACCCCCTACGGGAAAAACAACATTCTAACATACTGCATTTACTTCTACTACCGCACGCTGCTGGGTGCGTGCTGCCAGGATCGGTTGGCTATCGAACCTTGGCGTCCCCACGGGGATTCGAACCCCGGTACTCACCGTGAAAGGGTGATGTCCTAGGCCTCTAGACGATGGGGACCTCGGGACTACCGTACAACTCATTTACCGCTTTACTACTTACTACACTTCAGGGTTTTGGTGGAGGTAAGCGGGATCGAACCGCTGACCTCTTGCATGCCATGCAAGCGCTCTCCCAGCTGAGCTATACCCCCTCTTTTCACACTGTAGCGTCTTGCTCTTTGCTACCGTGTGCTGCTGAAGTGCGAGCATTATAGCGGAGCGCCTTGCATTTCGCAAATACCTGTTTTCAGAAAATGCGCGCCCCGCAAATGGGCTAATTAAAGATACTTTGCCACACGCGCCACCACGACGTCGCGCCCGAACAATTCGAGCACCGCGTCGATCGCCGGCGTCTGCAACTGGCCGGTGACGATCAGGCGCAGCGGCATTGCGATCTGCGGCATCTTGAGACCATGCGCCGCCAGCACTTCCTTGAACATGGCGGCGATCGCAGCCTTGTTCCACTCCACATCCTTGCAGCGCTCGGCGAAGGTGGCCAGGGCCGGACGCACTGCGTCGGTCAGGTGCTGGGCCAGCAGCGCCGCATCCGGCTGCGGGTCGCGGTAGAACAGCATGGCGGTATCGGCCAGCTCGTTGATGGTGTTGGTGCGGTCCTTCACCAGCGCGATCACGGTCGCCAGTTCAGGCGCGCCGTCAAACTTCGCGCCTTCGCGCTCCAGCACCGGACGCGCGAGGCCAGCCAGGCGTTCGTTGTCGGCCGCCTTGATGTAATGGTTGTTCAGCCAGGCCAGCTTCTCCGGATTGAACTGCGCCGCCGACGCGGTCAGGTGCTCGAGGTTGAACCACTCGGTGAACTGCTCCATCGAGAAGATCTCGTCGTCGCCGTGGCTCCAGCCCAGGCGCGCCAGGTAGTTCAACATCGCTTCCGGCAGGTAGCCCTGCTCCGGGTACTGCATCACGCTGACCGCGCCGTGGCGCTTGGACAGCTTCTGGCCGTCGGCGCCCAGGATCATCGGCAAGTGGCCGTACTGCGGCAGCTCGGCGCCGAGCGCGCGCAGGATGTTGATCTGGCGCGGCGTGTTGTTCACGTGGTCGTCGCCGCGCAGCACGTGGGTGATCTTCATGTCCCAGTCGTCCACCGACACGCAGAAGTTGTAGGTCGGGGTGCCGTCCGGACGCGCGATGATCAGGTCGTCGAGCTCCTTGTTGGCGATGGTGATCGGGCCCTTGACCACGTCGACCCAGGTGACTTCGCCGTCGAGCGGATTCTTGAAGCGCACCACCGGCCTGACCCCTTCCGGCACGGGCGGCAAGGTCTTGCCCGCTTCCGGCCGCCAGGTGCCGTCGTAGCGCGGCTTCTCGCCCGCGGCGCGCATGCGCTCGCGCATCGCCTCGACTTCTTCGGGCGAGCAGTAGCACAGGTAGGCGGTGCCGGCTTCCAGCATCGACCGCACCACCTCGCGGTAGCGGTCCATGCGCTGCATCTGGTAGAACGGGCCTTCGTCATGCGACAGGCCGAGCCACTGCATGCCGTCCAGGATCGCCTGCACCGCTTCCGGCGTCGAGCGCTCCAGGTCGGTGTCTTCGATGCGCAGGATAAAGGTGCCGCCGAAGTGGCGGGCATAGGCCCAGGAATACAGCGCGGTGCGGGCGCCGCCGAGGTGGAGGTAGCCGGTCGGGCTGGGAGCGAAGCGGGTGCGGACGGTCATGGTGAGCGATGCGAAATAGGTAAAGGGGGTATTTTACCGCGTCGCCCGATCCCCACCATACCGCACAAGCGCCCCGCCCCGCTCCTTCGCTCAGCCTTGCGCGGAGGGCGCCAGCGCCGGCCGCGGCGCGGTGCCGGCCTTGCGCACGGCCGCCGCCAGCAGCGGCGCCGCGCGCCGGATCTGGGCCGGCGTGTGCTGGGCCATCAGTTGCAACCGCAGGCGCGCCGCGCCCAGCGGCACGCCGGGGAATTCCATCGGGTTCACGAAGACCTGCTGGCGCGCCAGCAGCATGCCGGCGATGCGGCAGGCCGCCTCGGTGCCGGTCCACAGCGGCACGATCGGCGACGGCGCGCCGATGCAGCGCATGCCCTCGTCCTTCAACAGCGCGCGCAGCTCGACCTCGTGGCGCATCAGCGCGGCGCGCAGGGTCTCGCCTTCGGGACTGGCGACGATGCGCAGGCAGGCCAGCACCGTGGCCGCCTGCACCGGCGACAGGGCGTTGGAAAACATGTGCGGTCCGGCGAACAGCTGCAGCTGGCGGCGCACGCTCGGCGCGTCGCAGGCGACGAAGCCGCCGTTCGAGGCGAAGGTCTTGGAGAAGGCGCCGATCACCATGTCGATCTTGCCGATCATGCCCTGAGCCCCGATCACGCCGGTGCCGCCGGGCCCCATCGCGCCCAGGTCGTGGGCCACGTCCACCAGCAGGGTGGCGCCGTACTCGCGGCACAGGTACTGCAGCAGCGGCAGGTCCGGGCTGTCGGCATCCATGCTGAACAGGCCTTCGGTGATGACCAGGATGGCGGCCTGGCTGTCCATCGCGCGGATGCCGGCCAGCAGTTCGCGCACGTGGTCGCAGTCAAGGTGGCGGAAGGAAGTGACGTTGCGGGTAGCCGCCATCGCGCCCTGGCGCAGCGAGGCGTGCGCCAGGCCGTCGATCAGCACGTGGTCGGCGCCGTGCACCAGCGCGGTGACGGCGCCGAAGGCCGCGCCCCAGCCGGTCGGGAACAGCACCACGTGGCGGCACTGCAGCAGCTCGCCCAGCAACCCCTCCAGCGCGCCCGTGAGGCGGCTGTTCCCGAGCAGGACCGCCGAGCCGGCGCTGTGCGGCCCGCACTCGGCCAGCGCCGCCATCGCCGCCGCCAGCACCGCCGGGTGCGCCGACAGCGACAGGTAGTCCTGCGAGGCGAAGTTGATGCCGCGCGCGGCCGGCAGGCCGTCGCCCTCGACGGTGCTGAGTGGCCCCGGCGCACCCTCCAGGCGGCGGTTGTAGGGCCAGACCCCGTGGCGCATGCGCAGCGCGTACCAGTCGTCGAGCGGCTGCGCGCGCCGCATCAGGTCCGGCCCGCGCGGCTGGCGGAACAGGGCGACGTTGCCGCCCAGGGCGCCGGACGCGGCCAGCGCCGGCAAGTCCTGCGACGGGTCGAATGGAATGGCTTCGTTCTGCATGGCGTTCTCCGGTATGGGTGCGTGGTCTCAATCGAAGGAAGGTTCGGGCTGCGGCGCGGGGTCGGCCTGGCGCGCCAGCATGGCCGCGATCTCGCCTGGCGGCAGCGGGCGCGCGAACAGGTAGCCCTGGGCCGCGTCGCAGCCCATCGCCGCCAGGTCGGCCAGCTGCTCGGGCAGCTCGACCGCTTCGGCGATCACCCGCAGGCCGAGGCGGTGCGCCATGCCGACGATCAACTCGGCAATCGCGAAGGAGCGGCCGGCCTGCCCGTCGCCGAGGCGGCGCACGAACAGCGCGTCCATCTTGAGGATGTCGACCGGCAGCTCGGACAGGTAGTTCAGGCTCGAGTAGCCGGTGCCGAAATCGTCGATCGACACCAGCACGCCGGCGCCGCGCAGGCCGTTCATCAGCGCGCAGTTGGCGGCCAGGTCGTCGATCAGCATGCCCTCGGTGATCTCGAGGTCGAGGCAATGCGCCGACATGCCGGTCTCCACCAGGATCGCGAGCACGCGCCCGGCCAGGCCCGGTTCCTTGAGCTGGCGCGCCGACAGGTTGACGGCCAGCTCGATCTCCGGCAGGCCGGCCTCGCGCCAGGCGCGGTGCTGCCGGCAGGCGGTGCGCAGCACCCAGTCGCCGATCGGCACGATCATGCCGGTCTCCTCGGCCAGCGCGATGAAGCTGCTCGGGGCCACCCGGCCGTAGACCGGATGCTGCCAGCGCAGCAGCGCCTCGACGCCCATCACGCGCTGCTCGGCCAGGTCGAACTGCGGCTGGTATTCGAGGAAGAACTGGCCTTGGGTGAGCGCTTCGCGCAAGCCGTTCTTCAGCGCCAGGCGCTCGCTCTGCGGCTGCGCGGTGTCGCCGGTGTAGACCACCACGCCGTTCTCGCCCAGGCGCTTGGCGTCGCGCATGGCGATGTCGGCGCGCTTGAGCAGCGCATCGAGGTCGCAGTCGGCGGCCGGATACAGGGCCACGCCGACGGCCAGGGTCATGCAGCATTCGTGCGCACCGACCCGCATCGGCAGGCCAAAACGGTCGAGCACCTTCTCGGCCACCAGCTGGGCGTCCGACTCGAAGGCCAGGTCTTCCAGCAGCGCCACGAACTCGTCGCCGCCCCAGCGCGCCACGGTGTCGGAATCGCGCAGGGTGGCGCGGATGGTGGCGCCGGCCTGGCTCAGGAGCGCGTCGCCGGCCTCGTAGCCGAGTTCGTCGTTGATCTCCTTGAAGCGGTTGATGTTCAGCAGCAGCAGCGCTACCAGGCGCCGGTTGCGCCGGGCCCGGTCCATCGCGTGGCGCAGGCGGTCACGCAGCAGGCTGCGGTTGAGCAGGCCGGTGAGCTGGTCGCACTGGGCGCCCTGCGCCAGGCGCGCGTCGGCGGGCCGGCTGCCGCCGTGCGGCGCGGCGTCGCGCGCCAGCACCGGCTGGCGCTGGTCGGCGTCATGGCACTGCACCCGGTTGCGGCCCAGCGACTTGGCCAGATACAGCGCCTGGTCGGCGCGCGCGATCGCCGCGGCCGCCGCTTCACCGAGCCGGTATTCGGCCACGCCGACCGACACCGTCATGCCGATATCCATTCCCTCATGCCGGCAGCACAGCGCGGCGGCCACGCGCCGCACCCGTTCGGCCAGCACGGTCGCATCGGGCGCCGGGGTCTCGGGCAGCATCAGGAGGAACTCCTCGCCGCCGTAGCGCCCGAAGGCGTCGGTCGCGCGGATCTGCCCCTGCACCGCGCCGGCGAAGGCGCGCAGCACGGCGTCGCCGGCCGCGTGGCCATAGGTGTCGTTGATGCGCTTGAAGAAGTCGAGGTCGAACAGGCACAGGCAGAACGGACGGCCGTTGCGGTCGCTACGCTCCTTTTCGCGGTCCACCAGGCCGAGCAGGAAGCGGCGGTTGTGGCTGCCGGTGAGTTCGTCGCGGATGGCCAGCTCGTTGATGGTGGACAGCGCCTTCTGCAGCTTGACGAAGCCCTCGGTCTTGGTCAGCTCGAACAGCAGCACGAACACCAGCAGCACCACGTACAGGCCGAGGTCGCAGACCAGGTGCAGCAGCTGCATGTCGACGGTGGGCGCCGGCGGGCGCGCCAAGCCCAATGCCGGCAAGCCCCAGATCGCGCCGGCCGCCAGGCAGCTCATCACCAGCCAGAACACGCCGCTGGCGACGCCGCCCAGGAACATCGCCACCACCGGCGCCGTCACCAGCCAGCTGGCGGTCGGCGCGTCGCTGCCGCCCAGGTGCCACGTCAGCCAGCTGAAATTGAAGAACAGCGCGCACAGGAACAGCTCGCGCGCCGCCACGATGCTGCCCGAGTAGCGCAGCACGGGAGGGGCCAGCAGCATCACCAGGCAGCAGGCCAGGATCTCGGCCGCCGCCTTGCGCAGGTCGAGCAGCCAGTAGACCAGCGCATAGAAGGGACCGGCGGTGGCCGCCATGAGCGCCGCGTTGACCACGTTCTCGGCGCGCGCACGCAGGGCCGCGTCCTGGCGCAGCCGGCCTGGGACGAACAGGCCGGCGGCGTCGAGGTAGCGGCCGCGCCAGCGCTGGGGGTTGCCTGTCGGGCTGATCTCGCTCATCGGGATTCCGCTTGCATCCACTCAATTAAACTCAATCACCGAGTGTATGCAGGGAAATACCGCGGGATTTTATTTTCGAGCAGAAAGTCTCGAAATAGCCGGCGCCGCCGACAGCCGGCGCGCCAGGTCCGCCGCCTCGAAGGCCGCCACCACCGCGGCGATGAAGACGCGGGTCTTCGCAGGCAGCTGGGCGCGGCTGGGGTAGTAGAGGGAGATGGTGCCGGCGTCCACGTGCCAGTCAACTCGGCCGGCGTCTTCGTCACCGGCAAAGTGGACGACCCCACGGCCGACCTGGCCGGCTTCGAGCGCCAGCTCGACATCAATGTAAAGGGCGTGGCCGCCGCCGTGCGCGCCGCCGCGCCGCTGCTGGCCGACGGTGGACACATCGTCTCGATCGGTACCACCGGCGCCGAACGCATCCCCTTCGCCGGCGCCGCCGACTACGTCGCCTCGAAAGCGGCGGTGGCCGCCTACTCGCGCGGCTGGGCGCGCGACCTGGGCGCACGCGGCATCACCGTCAACGTGATCCAGCCGGGCGCCATCGACACCGAGATGAACCCGTCCGACAGCGCCTTCGCCGACACCTTGCGCGCCATGACCGCGCTGGGCCGCTACGGCCGTCCGGAAGAGATCACGGCGGCCGTCGCCTTCCTGGCCGGGCCGGACGCCGCCTACGTCACCGGCGCCCCCCTCAACGTCGACGGCGGCCAGGTCGCATGAGTCCCGCGCTGCCACGCGAGGAGATTGCCATGGACAACGAGATCCGCATCGCCGAGACGTTCTTCGCGCACTGGAGCGCCAACCGCATCGACGCGGCGCTCGCCACGCTGTCGGAAGACGTCCTGTACGACAACGTGCCCTTTCCCGACATCGTCGGCCGCGAGGAAGTCGGCAAATTCCACCGTGGGTTCGGCGTGGGCATCGACTTCCTGCTGGACTGGAAAATCACCCACATCGCGGCCAGCGGCAACGTCGTCCTGAACGAGCGCATCGACGTGTTCCGACACAAGGATGGCGGCAGCATCGTGCTGCCGGTGATGGGCTTACTAAAGATCGAGAACGGCCGGATCAGCGTCTGGCGCGACTACTTCGATCCGGCCGATTTCGCGCGCCAGCTGGCGGCCTTGCGCGCGAATCCGCTCCCGGCTTAATCGTTCTTGACGACGATGCTCGGGAACTTGCTGCTCATGTCCTTGGCCCGCTCCGCCACCTTGACCGCCACCTTGCGCGCGATCTCTTTATAGATGGTGGCGACCGGGCCTTCGGGATCGGCCACCACGGTCGGGCGGCCGGAATCGGTCTGCTCGCGGATCGACAGGTTCAAGGGCAGCTTGCCGAGGAAGTCGACGTTGAAGTCGCGGCACATCTTCTCGCCGCCGCCGGCCCCGAAGATCTCTTCATGGTGGCCGCAGTTGGAGCAGATGTGGGTGCTCATGTTCTCGACCACGCCGATGATCGGAATCCCGACCTTCTCGAACATCTTGAGGCCCTTGCGCGCGTCCAGCAGGGCGATGTCCTGCGGAGTGGTGACGATCACGGCGCCGGTCACGGGCACCTTCTGCGACAGGGTCAGCTGGATGTCGCCGGTGCCCGGCGGCATGTCGACGATCAGGTAGTCGAGGTCTTGCCAGTTGGTCTGCTCGAGCAGCTGCTGCAGCGCGCCGGTGACCATCGGGCCGCGCCAGACCATCGGCTCGTCCGGGTCGATCATGAAGCCGATCGACGACACCTGCACGCCGTGGTTTTCCAGCGGCTCCATGGTCTTGCCGTCGCGGCTCTCGGGGCGGCCACTGATACCCAGCATCATCGGCTGCGAGGGGCCGTAGATGTCGGCGTCCAGGATGCCGACACTGGCGCCTTCGGCGCTCAGGGCCAGCGCCAGGTTGACGGCGGTGGTCGATTTGCCCACGCCGCCCTTGCCCGAGGCGACCGCGATGATGTTCTTCACGTTCGGCATCACCTTCAGGCCGCGCTGCACGGCGTGCGACAGGATCTTGCTGTACACCTTGACGGTGACGTTGCCGACACCCGGCAGCGCCTTCACGCCGGCCAGCACGCTGTCGCGGATCGCCGCAACCTGGCTCGCGGCCGGATAGCCCAGCTCGACGTCGAGGCTGACGTCGGCGCCGTCGACCTTGATGTTCTTGATCGACTTGGAAGAGACGAAATCCTTCCCGGTATTAGGATCGATGACCGCCGACAGTGCCGTCTTGATATCGTTCTCGGTGATGCTCATGTGTTTCTCCAATGTGATTGGGGCGAAGTGTAGCGCAAAATGCATGACTGGCGTTTAGGCCCGTTTCGCGAACCTGTCGGTTCGCCCCCCTGCGCATGTAGGGCCTTCCGCTGTTAAAATGCTTCTTTTCATATACCACTAGCGCTTCGACCATGACCCGCAAGCTGTTCGTCACCACCGCCCTGCCCTACGCCAACGCAGCCTTCCATATCGGCCACATGATGGAATACATCCAGGCCGACATCTGGGTTCGTTTCCAGCGAATGCAGAAGGACAATGGGCAACAGCGCCAGGTCCATTTCGTCTGCGCCGACGACACCCACGGCACCCCGATCATGATCGCGGCCGAGAAGGAAGGCATCACGCCGCAGGAATTCGTGGCCAAGATCGCCGCCGGCCGCCCGCAATATCTGAACGGCTTCCATATCGCCTTCGACAACTGGTACTCGACCGATTCGCCGGAAAACGTCGAACTCTCGCAGGGCATCTACCGCAAGTTGCGCGACGCCGGCCTGATCGTGACGAAAACCGTCGACCGCTTCTACGACCCGGTCAAGGGCATGTTCCTGGCCGACCGCAACATCAAGGGCGAGTGCCCGGTCTGCCACGCCAAGGACCAGTACGGCGACAACTGCGAAGTCTGCGGCGCCGCCTACCAGCCGACCGAGCTGATCAACCCGTTCTCGGTCTTCACCCAGGCCACCCCGATCCTGAAGCCATCGGAACAGTATTTCTTCAAGCTGTCCGACCCGCGCTGCTTCACCTTCCTCAAGGAATGGCTGAACACCCCGGGCCGCCTGCAGCCGGAGATGGTGAACAAGGTCTCGGAATGGCTGGGCGAATCCGGCGAGAAGCTGGCCGACTGGGACATTTCCCGTGACGCGCCCTATTTCGGCATCCCGATTCCCGATGCGCCGGGCAAGTTCTTCTATGTGTGGCTGGACGCGCCGGTCGGCTACCTGGCCTCGCTGAAGAATTACTTCAGCAAGCAAGGCATCGATTTCGAGTCCTTCCTGAAGGATCCGGGCGCCGAGCAGGTGCACTTCATCGGCAAGGACATCGTCTCCTTCCACCTGCTGTTCTGGCCGGCCATGCTGAACTTCAGCGGCCACCCGATCATCGACAAGCTGAAGGTCGCCGTCCACGGCCACCTGACCGTCAACAACGAAAAGATGTCGAAGTCGCGCGGCACCGGCATCTCGCCGCTGCGCTACCTGGAACTGGGCATGAACCCGGAATGGCTGCGCTATTACCTGGCGTTCAAGTTGAATGCCAAGGTCGAGGACCTGGACTTCAACGGCGACGACTTCGTGGCCCGCGTGAACAGCGACCTGATCGGCAAGTACGTCAACATCGCCAGCCGCTGCGCCGGCTTCATCGCCAAGAAATTCGACGGCAAGCTGGCCGACACCCTGTCGCCGACCGCCCGCGAGTGGATCTGCAAGGCCCTGATGAACGAAGGCGCCGAGCGCCAGGCCAGCATCTCCGCGGCATTCGAAGCGCGCGAATACGGCCGCGCCCTGCGCGAGATCATGGAGATCGCCGACGTCGTCAACCAGTACGTGGACGAGTACAAGCCGTGGCTGCTGGCCAAGGACGAGGCCAAGGCTGCTGAACTGCACGACGTCTGCACCACCGCCCTGATCCTGTTCCGCCAGCTGACCATCATGCTCTCGCCGGTCCTGCCGCACATCGGCGCGCGTGTCAGCGAATTCCTGGGCGACGGCGCCTACACCTGGGCCGACACCCACGGCGCCGCCGTCTACGAATCGATGCTCGGCCGCACCATCGGCGCCTACAGCCACCTGATCCAGCGCGTGGATGCGAAGATGGTCGAGAACCTGTTCGACAAGCCGGCCGTGGCCGCCGTCGCCGCCCCTGCCGCCGTCGAGGCGGCACCTGTCGCTGCCGCACCGGCCGGCGATATCGAGGAACTGGCCCCGGAAATCTCGATCGACGATTTCCTGAAGATCGACCTGCGCGTGGCCAAGATCGTCAACTGCGAACACGTCGAAGGCGCCGGCAAGCTGCTGCGCCTGACCCTGGATGTGGGCGAAGGCCGCTACCGCAATGTGTTCTCGGGGATCAAGTCGGCGTACAAGCCGGAAGAATTGGTCGGCCGGCTGACCGTCATGGTCGCCAACCTGGCGCCGCGCAAGATGAAGTTCGGGGTGTCGGAGGGGATGGTGCTGTGTGCCTCCGCGGCGGACGAGAAGGCGAATCCGGGCTTGTATTTGCTGGATCCGCAGGCGGGGGCGACGCCGGGGATGCGGATTCGCTAACACTGTTCACATAAACTTGGGCGATATGATGCCAGTGGCATCATATCGGCCTTCGCCGGAACGACGTGCTGAGGAAGCAGGCCATAAAAGCTGTTCCCTGCGCTAGCCTCACAACCGTCATCCCGGCGAAGGCCGGGATCCAAGTTCGCCGCGCCCCGCCGCCGCCTCCCCGCAGCAACCACCCCAACCCCCAAAATCAATCCCCCACCCGTCAGCGGCGTTATAATGCCACGTTATTTTTCTGAAACCCGCGCCCCTACGGCCCTCGCCGGCAGGCCTCTTCAGACCAACAAGATAGGTAGATAATAAGATGACCGAATTCACTCCCCTCCGCCATATTCCCACCGCCAATGTGTTCCGCAAGGGCGACGTCTTCGTCCTGTTCGGCGAACTGTTCGGCCGCGGCTATGTGAATGGCCTGATCGACGAGGCGCGTGCCGCCGGGATGACCATTGTCGGCATCACCGTCGGCCGCCGTGACGAATCCGGCGCCCTGCGCGCCTTGAACGCGGAAGAACACGCCGAGGCGGAAGAGAAGCTGGGCGGCAAGATCATCAATGTGCCGCTGATGGCCGGTTTCGACATGGATGCCCCGGAAGGCGAGCAGAACCCGACCGAGATGCTGTCCGGTATCACCCTGAAGAGCTGGCAGGAAGACAAGCTGGACTGGGAAAAGATCGAAGCCTGCCGCGCCGCCGGCGTGCGCCGTTTCACCACCAGCGCCGCCCAGGTCATGGGCGAGATCGACAAGCTGGTCCCTGAAGGCGCCAACGTCTTCTTCGCCCACACCATGGCCGGCGGCATCCCGAAGATCAAGGCCTTCCTGGCCATTGCCAACCGCATCTACAAAGGCCGCGGCGAGCGCTTCATGTCCTCGCGCGCCCTGCTGGAGAGCGACCTGGGCAAGCTGATCCTGATGAACTTCGACGAAGTCACCGCCAACACCCTGAAATACCTGATCGACGCCTCCAGCGCGATCCGCGAGCGCGTGACGAAAGCCGGCGGCGAAGTGCGCTACACCGCCTACGGCTACCACGGCACCGAGATCCTCATCAAGGGCGAATACCTCTGGCAGACCTACACCAACTACACCCAGGGCTACGCCAAGATGCGCCTGGAGTCGGTGGCCGAGGCGGCCTGGAAGAGCGGCGTGTTCGCAACCGTCTTCAACTGCCCGGAAATCCGCACCAACTCCTCCGACATCTTCGTCGGTGTCGAGCTGTCGCTGTTCCCGCTTCTCATCGCGCTGAAAAAAGAAGGCGGCGGCGCCTGGGCCGACGAGCAATGGGCGATCTGCCAGGAGCTGCTGGGCGAAGGCACCTCGCTGCAAGCGCTGCTCGACAAGATCGAGCAGTACAATAACGATGCGACCAGCGCCGAGTTCCGCAACTTCGAAGCCTGGCCGATGGACAATACCCCGGCCCTGGCCGACGTGATGATCGGCACCTCGGAAGAGATCACCGGCCTGCACAAGGACAAGAAGGCGCTGATCACCGATCACCTGTCGAGCCTGGTGCTGGAAGGCGCCGGCCCCTTGATGTTCCATGGCGCGTCGGAAAAGATCGCCCCGGTGCTGTGGCTCAGCCACGACATCATCGCGCGCCAGCTGAACGCACTGCACAAGTAAACTTGACGGGGATGGGCCGCTTCCAGAGAATCGGGTCCGGGCCATTCCCTACTATTTCTTAGAATCATGATCTTCTCGAAAAAACATTCGCTGTACGAATCCGAGCACACCAAGTTCATCAAGGAACTGAAAGCCAAGACCCCGGGCATGGAAGAGCGCCAGGTCGAAGGCCGCTCCCTGCTGTGGGACAAGGCCCCGCTGTCGCTCGACGAGCAGGAGCGCGTCAAGCAGTCGCGCCTGCGCCAGAACGCCTACCCTTACCAGACCAAGGTCTGATTCCCGGGACGCGTCCTTCATGCTGCCAGAGCAGGCCGAGCCCATGGCGCCGGCCGATCCCCGGCAGGACGGGGCGCCTCCCCCACCCGACGATGCTGCGCTGAACGCGGCCGCCGACGCGGCCGAGTCCGCCATTGCGCGCCTGTACGGCGAGCCGCTGACGCGCCTGCCGAACGACCTGTACATCCCGCCGGATGCGCTCGAAGTCTTCCTCGACGCCTTCGAAGGTCCGCTCGACCTGCTGCTGTACCTGATCCGCAAGCAGAATTTCAACATCCTCGACATCCCGATGGCGCAGGTGACCCTGCAATACCTGGAATACGTCGAGCAGATCCGCCAGCGCAATCTGGAACTGGCCGCCGAGTACCTGCTGATGGCGGCGATGCTGATCGAGATCAAATCGAGGATGTTGCTTCCCAAAAGGCAGGACGACCTGGTCGAGGACGTCGGCGACCCGCGCGCGGAACTCGTGCGCCGGCTGCTGGAGTACGAGCAGATCAAGGTCGCGGCCCTGCAAGTGGGCGCCCTGCCCCAGGAAGGCCGCGACTTCGTCCGCCCGCAATTGTTCGTGGAACAGGGCCTGGCGCCGGTCTTCCCCGACGTCGATCCTTGGGACCTGCAGCGCGCCTGGCTCGACGTGATGCGCCGCGCCAAGCTGACCCAGCACCACCGCATCTCGCGCCAGGAACTGTCGGTGCGCGAGCACATGTCGGCCATCCTGCGCACCCTGCAGTCGCAGCGCTTCGTCGAGTTTTCCGACTTGTTCGCAGGCCAGCACACGGTGCCGATTGTGGTTGTACACTTTGTCGCCATGCTCGAATTGGCGAAAGAGACCTTGATCGAGATCACGCAGGCCGAACCTTTCGCGCCGATCTACGTGCGCCTGGCCTATTCCCCGGCTTGAGAAGCCGGCTACATTTATAAGCTTCGATACCCCATGAAAATTATTTCCTCCATCGACGACCTGCGCGACCAGTTGCACGGCCAATTGCGCACCGCCTTCGTGCCGACGATGGGCAACCTGCACGAGGGCCATCTCTCGCTGATGCGCCTGGCGCGCAGGCATGGCGACCCGGTGGTCGCCTCGATCTTCGTCAACCGCCTGCAGTTCGGGCCGAACGAGGATTTCGACAAATACCCGCGCACCTTCCAGGCCGACGTCGAGAAACTGGAAAAGGAAGGCGTCTACGTGCTGTTCGCCCCGACCGAGAAGGACATGTACCCGGAACCGCAGGAATACCGCGTGCGTCCGCCGGATGGCCTCGGCAACACGCTGGAAGGCGAGTTCCGCCCCGGCTTCTTCGAGGGCGTGTGCACGGTCGTCACCAAGCTGTTCTCCTGCGTGCAGCCGCGCGTGGCCGTGTTCGGCAAGAAGGATTACCAGCAGCTCATGATTGTCCGTAACATGGCGCGCCAGCTGGGCTTGCCGACCGAGATCATCGGCGCCGAGACTTTCCGTGCGGATGACGGCCTGGCGCTGTCCTCGCGCAACGGCTACCTGTCGAGCGAAGAGCGGATCGAGGCGCCGGTGCTGTACCAGCAGCTCAACGGCGTGGCCGAGGCGCTGCGCGGCGGCGAGCGCAACGTGGCGGCGGTGGAAGGCCGCGCCATGGAACACCTGGCCGGACGCGGCTGGAAGCCGGATTATGTCTCGGTGCGCAAGCGCATCGACCTGCAGGCGCCGGGCGCCGCCGACCTCGAAGCCGGCACGCCGCTGGTGGTGCTGGCGGCGGCCAAGCTGGGCAATACCCGACTGATCGACAATCTCGAGATCTGAGTCGGTAGCAAAACATGATTTGTTCTTGCGATGCTGCAACTTTGCAGGAGTTGGCTGTATACTTCGTCCGGACCTGACGACCGTCCAGACGAAGGCCACACCAGGGAGCCGCTGCCGTGAATGACTCTGCCGCACCGCTGATCCGCAAAGGCCCGCCCAAGCCCGCGGACGCCCTCAGCCGCATCGGCGGCAAGATCCAGCCGCACGAGATGCGCGACCCCTTCGACATCGGCGAAGCCCTCACGGCGCTGGCCGAGTCGGGCGCGCCGGTCACGGTATTCCCGGCCGGCTGGCTCGATCCCCTGCTGGCGCGCATCGACTCGGTCGACCCGGAACTGCCGCATTTCGTGATCGACTTCAGCGGCAGCGAACGCCCGCCCGAAGGAAAGGCGACCCTGGTCGCTTCGCTCGGCGGCAACGCCAAGCTGCAGTTCGAACTCCAGCAAGCCTGGGATCCGCTACCCGGCAACCTGCTGCACGTGGCGGCCGAGTTCCCCGAATCCTGCCTGGTCCTGAACCGCCGCGCCGCCCGCCGCGTCGAGACCCCGGTCGGCGTCAACTACACCGCCAGCTTTCGCCTGCAGGGCCGGCAGTTCGACCTGCCCCTCTACGATTTCTCCCAGGGCGGCGTCGGGATGCGCGCAACGCCGGAGCAGTGCTTCGGGCTGCATGTGGGGAAGAAACTGGACAATGTGCTGCTGGAGCTGGGGCCGAACCTGGTGATCACGGCGGATCTCGAGGTGCGGCTCTTACGGCCGTTCCGGACGTTCCTGCTGGGGGAGCAGGTGCAGATCGGGTGCAGCTTTGCGGCGATTTCGATGCAGATGCAGCAGACGTTGGAGAGGTTTGTGACGACGGGTTCCGTTGAGCGGCGTTCCATTACGCGCTAGCAAAATTGGATCCCGGCCTTGGCCGGGATCCAAGTTGACGTTGAAGCTGAATTTAAGCCGCCACCGACTGCGCCCACGCCAGCGCCGACAAATGCGCCTTGTTCACATCATGCGGGCTGATATCCAGCGACCCCGCCAGCGACGCCACCAGGTTCGAATTCAGCTCGCACGCCTCCGCCAGCGCCAGGTAGGGCCCGTAGATCCCCTCCCGCCCCAGCAGCGCCTTGACCACCTCTTCCGGCAGCGGCACCGTGTCCAGCACCTCCTTCATCGGCAGCCCCAGCAACCGGTCCAGCAGCGAGAACATCCCCGCCACGAACAGGTTCTCGCCCTCCCCGCGCGGCAGCGCCATGGTGCCGAGCAGCTCGGCAAGGCGGCCGCGGATCACGGCGGTTTCCATCAGCACCGGCGAATAGCCGCTGGTGCTGGCGGTGGCCAGCAGCAGCACCAGCCAGCGGTACAGCGGCGCATAGCCCATCAGGGCGATCGCCTGGCGCAGCGACTCCACGCGACGCGCGGCGCCGAAGCCGGCGGAATTGATATAGCTGAGCAGCTTGTAGGTCAGGGCCGGATCGCGCTTCAGCACGTTCTCGATCTTCGGCACGTCCTCGTTGTTCTGCACCATCTGCATCAGCTGCAGGATGGTGCTCTGGGTCGCATTCATGCCCTTGACCGGGTTGCCCGGGCGCGGCGTCAGGTGCAGCTTGCCGACGAAGGCGTCCAGGCCGAGCGCGGCGCAGGCGTCGAAATCGGCCCAGCTCGCCACAGGGCGCCCGACCATGCGCATCGCCGCGTGCTTGGCGGCGGCGTAGGTGCGCGCCTGGGCGGCGACGTCGTTGCCGGTGAACTGGACTTCGACGTAGGAGGCGTAGGGCGAGAGGTTGCGGCCCAGCAGGTGGATGTCGGCGCCGCGGATCGACACCCCGACCCCTCCCACGCGCACGGCCTGCACCGCCGAACGCACGTCCGGATCGGTCAGCTTGCGGATGTTGAGGGTGAGGACGGTGCGTTCCGGCGGCAGGCAATGCAGGGCGTCGGTGGAGAGCATCTCCGGCACCGCATCGAGGAACAGGATCTTGTCGCGCAGGAGCCAGCCATGGTCGTCATGGCAGACGTGCTCGGCGACGAAGGCGACCAGGTCTTCGAGTTCCTGGTCGCTCGGGATCTTGCCGTCGTTATGCTGCCACGACAGCTCGTATCCGATGACCCGCTGCTTCGGATCGAGCAGCGGTTCACGAACGATGTAATTGGTTTGGTGCATGTGGGCGCGTAAGTGATACCTGGCGGATGCGCGGCCCGGCGCGTGTCAGAAACCGAGACTGTCGAGCAGGTCGTCGACCTGGCCCTGGTCGGCAACGACTTCGTTCTTGCCTTCCGGGTTGATCTGCGGACCGTTCAGCAAGCCGTTGTCGATCTCGCGCTTGATCTCGCTCGGCGCGAAGTCGATCAGCACCTGCACCAGCTGCTTCTCGAGGTTCTGCGCGATGCCCGTGATGCGGCCGATCACCTGGCCGGTCAGGTCCTGGAAATCCTGGGCCATCATGATGTCCATCAGCTGGCCACGGGTGGCGGCGGCGCCGATGCGCGATTCGTCGAGGCCGGCGATGGTGCGCTGCGCCAGCGCGCGCCAGGCTTCTTCCGACGCGCCATTGTCGAGCAGGGACTGCCAGGAGGCGGACAGCTCGGCGGAGCGGGTCTCGATCGCATCCTGCACGGGGCCGGCCGCATCGGTGGCGTCCAGCACGCGCTTGGCGGCCTGTTCCGACAGGCGCGCCACGTAGTCGAGGCGGTCGCGCGCATCGGGGATGTCGCTGGCTGCTTTCTCGATCAGCTTGTCGAGCCCGAGTCCGCGCAGGCTTTCGTGCAGCGCGCGGGTCATGTGACCGATGCGGCTCAGGACCTCCTCATGCGAGCCCTGCGCAGGCTCCGCGATCTGCTCAAGCATCTCAGGCTCCGGCCTTGTCGAGTTTTTCGAAGATCTTGTTCAGCTTCTCGTCCAGGGTGGCGGCCGTGAACGGCTTGACCACGTAGCCGCTGGCGCCAGCTTGCGCGGCGGCGATGATGTTTTCCTTCTTCGCCTCGGCGGTCACCATCAGCACCGGCAGCTTGGCCAGCGCGGGATCGGCACGGATGTTCTGCAGCATGGTCAGGCCGTCCATGTTCGGCATGTTCCAGTCCGACACCACGAAGTCGAATTGCTCGCTACGCAGCTTGGCCAGCGCCATCACGCCGTCTTCGGCTTCGTCGACATTGGCATAACCCAGTTCCTTCAACAGATTTCGGACGATGCGGCGCATCGTCGAGAAATCGTCAACAACCAGAAAACGCATCTTTGGATCAGCCATGAATTACTCCGTTTTGAATCTTGTAGTTTGGGTTATTGGATGAAGACTGCATAACAGCCTCCAGAATAGCATTTTTGTTGCCGTACGGCGATAAAATGGCATCAATACATCAGTATTCGGATCAAACGCGCAACGCTCGGCTGCCCTGGGCCGCCAGATGCTCGAGCACCATGCGCGGCAGCTCGTGCAAAGGACCCACGTCGTGGGCCGCGCCGAGCGCGATCGCCTCGCGCGGCATGCCGAACACGACGCAGCTCGCCTCGTCCTGGGCGAAATTGTGCGCTCCGGCGTTGCGCATGTCCAGCATGCCGGCGGCGCCGTCCTTGCCCATGCCGGTCAGGATAACACCAACGGCGTTCTTGCCCGCCGCCTGCGCGGCGCTGCGGAACAGGACGTCGACCGAGGGCCGGTGCCGGTTCACCGGCGGGCTCTGTTCGATCTTGGTCATGTAGTTGGCGCCCGAACGCGTCAGCAGCAGGTGCGAGTGGCCCGGCGCGATGTAGGCGTGCCCCGGCAGCACCCGCTCGTTGCCCTGCGATTCGACGACGCTGATCTTGCACAGCGAGTCAAGACGTTTAGCAAAAGACGAAGTAAACCCTTCCGGCATGTGCTGGGCGATCAGGATGCCCGGGCAGTCCGACGGCATCTGCATCAGGAATTCGCGGATCGCCTCGGTGCCGCCGGTCGACGCCCCGATGATGATCAGCTTTTCCGACGAGATCAGCGGGCTGCGCAGGGCCGACAGCTGCGGCGCCGGCGTGCTGCCGGGCACGGCGCGCTTGATGCGGGCGCGCGAGGCGGCGCGGATCTTGTCGGCGATGAGTTCGGTGTATTCGCGCATGCCGGTCTGGATCGAGATTTTCGGCTTGGTGACGAAGTCGACCGCGCCCAGTTCCAGCGCGCGCATGGTGATCTCGGAGCCGCGCTCGGTCAGCGAGGACACCATCAGCACCGGCATCGGGCGCAGGCGCATCAGCTTTTCCAGGAAGTCGAGGCCGTCCATCTTCGGCATCTCGACGTCCAGCGTCAGCACGTCCGGATTGTGCTTCTTGATCAGTTCGCGCGCGACGAGGGGATCGGGGGCGGTGGCCACCACTTCCATGTCGGGCTGGGAGTTGACGATTTCGCTCATCACGCTGCGGATCAGCGCAGAGTCGTCGACGATCAGTACCTTGATTGTCATGAAGCGTCCCTTTCAGGTCGTTTTTATTGTCCCGGCAAGCGTCAGAACAGGTCGATGTCGCCGCCGACCGGTTCGACCTTGAGTCGTTTGGCGTAATCGAGTTCGCGCTTTGCCAGCGTATCGTTCTGGGTCTGCATCAGCTTCTTCACCAGCACCTTGCCGGTCTTGGGAAAGAAGTACACCTTGCGCGGGTAGATGTCGTTCAGGTCCGAGGCCAGCACCGGAATCCGCTCGGTCTTGAGGAAGCTGGTCACGAAAGCCGCGTTGCGTTCGCCCACGTTCATCGCCGTGAAGCCGCGCAGTACCGCGCCGCCGCCGAACACCTTGGCTTCCAGGTGCTCGCGCCGAGCGCCGGCCTTCAGCAGGTCGTTGATCAGGATTTCCATCGCGAAGCTCCCGTAGCGCATCGAGGCCGACACCGGGCTGCCGCCGTCGCCGCCGCCGTCCGGCAGCATGAAGTGGTTCATGCCCCCTAAACCCGTGACGCGGTCGCGGATGCAGGCCGAGACGCAGGAACCGAGCACGGTCACGATCAGCATGTTCTTGCCGGTGTAGTAGTACTCGCCCGGCAAGATCTTGGCGGCGTCGACGTCGAAGGTGCGGTCGTAGTAGACGTTGGTGGCAAACTGGTTGTTCATGATTCTGCCGCCCTAGCGGCCCGCCTTGTCGAGCTCATACACCGTCTTGCCGCGCAGGCGCAGCGAATCGGACACGTAGAGGAAGTTTTCGGAGTGTCCCGCGAACAGCAGGGCGTGCGGCTTCATCAGGGGCACGAAGCGCGACAGGATCTTGCGCTGGGTGTTCTTGTCGAAGTAGATCATCACGTTGCGGCAGAAGATCGCATCGAAGCCGCCCTTGACCGGCCAGTCGTCGGCCAGCAGGTTCAGCTGGCGGAATTCGACGAGTTTACGCAGCTCCGGACGCACGCGCGCCATGCCCTCGTTGGCGCCCCTCCCCTTCAGGAAGAAGCGGCGCAGCCGGTCCGCGCCCACCTTGTCGACCCGCTCCATCGGATACACGCCGTTGGCGCCGGTGGCCAGCACATTGGTGTCGATGTCGGTGGCGATCACCTGCACCGGCGGGCTCAAGGTGTTGAAGGCCTCGCAGGCCGTCATCGCGATCGAATACGGCTCCTCGCCGGTGGAGGCGGCCGAGCACCAGATCGTGATCGGGCCGCCTTCGCGGCGGCGCAGGCCGGCCAGGTGGTCGGCCAGCAGCGGGAAGTGGTGGGCTTCGCGGAAGAAGGAGGTCAGGTTGGTGGTCAGCGCATTGGTGAAGGCTTCCCACTCGGCGCCCATGCGGCCCGCTTCGAGGTCGTCGAGGTAGCGCGCGAAGGACTGGATGCCGGTGGCGCGCAGGCGCCGCGCCAGGCGGCTGTAGACCATCTCCTGCTTGCTCTCGGCCAGCGAGATGCCGGCGCGCTGGTAGATCAGCGCGCGGACCCGTTCGAAGTCACTGCGCGTGAAATCGAATTCCTTGACCGTGTCGGTTTTTTGCTGCGGCACTGCTTGCCTCTTTCACTGTTGTGTTACCCGAATCGTGGGCAAATCCGCGCCGAAACCGGTGATTACGCCGCCAGCTTGTCCATCAAGCCCATCTCGCTCGACGACATCAGCTTGTCGATATCGACCAGGATCAGCATGCGCTCGTCCACCGTGCCCAGGCCGATCATGTAGTTGGTGTCGAAGGCGGTGCCCATTTCCGGCGCCGGCTTGATCTGGTCCGGAGTCAAGGTGGTCACGTCCGACACGCTGTCCACCACCATGCCCATGATGCGCCCGCCGATGTTCAGGATGATCACGACCGTGAACTGGTCGTAGGTCGGGGTGCCGAGCTTGAACTTGATGCGCATGTCGACCACCGGGATGATGATACCGCGCAGGTTGATCACGCCCTTGATGAATTCGGGCGCGTTCGCGATGCGGGTCACCGCTTCGTAGCCGCGGATTTCCTGCACCTTGAGGATGTCGATGCCGTATTCCTCGGAACCCAGGGTAAAGGCCAGGAATTCGCTGCCGGCGCCGTCGGCGGCGCCTTCGAGCGGCTTGTTGTTCTGTACAGTAGACATGGTCAGTCCTCTAGCGTTGAAAAATTATGAAACGGTGACGTCTTCGAACAGCTGGCGCGAGGAGCGCACCAGCGCGGCCACGTCCAGGATCAGGGCGACGCCGCCGTCGCCCAGGATGGTGGCGCCGGAGATGCCGGCCACCTTGCGGTAGTTCGCTTCCAGGTTCTTTACCACCACCTGCTGCTGGCCCACCAGCTCGTCGACGAACAGCGCGGCCTTCTTGCCCTCGGTCTCGAGGATCACCACGATGCCCTCGGACGGATCGGTGATGCGCGGCGCGATGTCGAACATCTGGTACAGCGGGATCAGGGGCAGGTATTCGCCGCGCACCTTGAGCACCCGGCCGCGGCCCGCGATGTCGCGGATGTCCTGCTCGGCCGGCTGCAGCGACTCGACCACGAAGGAGAGCGGCAGGATGTAGATCTCGTCGCCGCTGCGGATCGACATGCCGTCCAGGATCGCGAGGGTCAAGGGAAGCGAGATCGAGATCGTGGTGCCGAAGCCGCGCGCCGAGCGGATGTCGACGGTGCCGCCCATCGAGGCGATATTGCGCTTGACGACGTCCATGCCGACGCCGCGGCCCGAAACGTCGGTCACCTGCTCGGCGGTCGAGAATCCCGGCGCGAAGATCAGCTGCCAGACTTCCTCGTCGGTCATGCCGTCGCTCACCGCCAGGCCATTCTCGCTGGCTTTCGCCAGGATGCGTTCGCGGTTCAGTCCCCCGCCGTCGTCCGAGACTTCGATCACGATGTTGCCGCCCTGGTGGCCGGCCGACAGGAACAGGCGCCCCGCTTCCGACTTGCCGGCGGCCGCGCGTGCGGCCGGCATCTCGATGCCGTGGTCGATCGAGTTGCGCACCAGGTGGGTCAGCGGGTCGACGATGCGCTCGATCAGGCCCTTGTCCAGTTCCGTGGCGGCGCCGTTGGTGATGAAGTCGACCTTCTTGCCCAGTTTCGACGCCAGGTCGCGCACCATGCGCGGGAAGCGCGAGAACACGAAGTCCATCGGCATCATGCGGATCGACATCACCGCTTCCTGCAGCTCGCGCGTGTTGCGCCCCAGCTGGCTGATGGAGTTCAGCAGGCGCTCGTGGCCCATCGGATCCAGGATGCTGGAACGCTGCTCGAGCATCGCATTGGTGATCACCAGCTCGCCGATCAGGTTGATCAGCTGGTCGACCTTCTCGACCGAGACGCGGATCGACGAGGATTCGGCGCCCGGGTCCTTTTTCACCGATTTCTTTTCGCTTGCCGCTTCGGCGGCCAGTTCGGAGACTTCGATCGGGTCGGGGCGCTGCACCGCCTGCGCCGGCGGCGCCTCGCTGGTGATGCCGGCCATGGCGCGGATCTGTTCGATCGGCTGGAAGAAGCCGTAGCCGCGTTCGTCGTCCGACATGTCGTCGGCCTGCGCCGCGGCGCCGCCCTCTTCGTCCATGTCGAAGAAGCCCCAACCCTGCGCATCCTCGATGCGCTTGCGCTCGGCGGCCTCGATGGCGCGCTGCTCCGGCGTCAATGCCGGGGCCTCGAAGATCTTCAGGTCTTCCGGGTTCAGCACGAAGGAGCAGATCGCGATGATGTCGTCCAGGCTCTCGTGGGTCGTGATGATGATGGCGCTGCGCCCGCCGTCGAGCGGGGTGACTTTTACCCGGCCCATCAGGCCGAGTTCATCGACCAGGGCGCTGATGTCGCGCTGCTCGACCGGCGGCAGCTCGATCTTGTAGCGGTGCGCGTTTTCAAGCGGGTGATGCGTCTTCGGCTCAAGCGTCAGGTAGGACGGCGCCACCACCGGCGCCTGCGGCACCAGGCCTTCGGCCAGATCGTGCAGCACCATGCGCACGTTGGCGACCGCTTCCTGGTCGACCCGGGCGCCGTGGCGGTGGCCGTCGAGCTGCATCTTGAGGCTGTCCTTGGCCGCGAGGAAGGCGTCCACGTGGTTCGAGGTCAGCGCCATCTCGCCCTTGCGGATGCGGTCCAGCAGCGACTCGAGCACGTGCGTCACCTCGCTCATGTCGGTCAGGCCGAAGGTCGATGCCCCGCCCTTCACCGAGTGGGCGGTGCGGAAGATCGCGTTCAGGTCTTCCGGGTCGGGCGACGCGACATCGACGCCCAGCAGCAGCCGCTCCATCTCGGCGAGCAGTTCTTCCGCTTCGTCGAAAAAGACCTGGTAAAACTGGCTGATGTCGATCGTCATGATGAAATCCGTTTCAAGGCCGGTGCGTCACCGGATTAACCGATGACTTTTTTCACGACCTCGATGAGGCGCTGCGGATCGAAGGGCTTGACCAGCCAGCCGTTGGCGCCGGCCGCGCGGCCCTTCGACTTCATCTCGTCCGACGACTCCGTGGTCAGCATCAGGATCGGCGTCTTGGCGTAGTTCGGCAGCGTGCGCAGGGTCTTGATCAGCGACAGGCCGTCCATGCGCGGCATGTTCTGGTCGGTGAGGACCAGGTCCACGCTCTGCTGCTTCGCCTTGTCCAGGCCATCCTGGCCGTCGACCGCCTCCACCACGTTGTAGCCCGCCGCCTTCAGGCTGAAGGCCACCATCTGGCGCAGCGAACTGGAATCGTCGACCGCGAGAATCGTTTTTGCCATGTTTTGCTCCTGCTTTTTTAAATCCCGGCCAGGCCGGTTGAATGTGAAGTGGCTGAATAGTTTACTGCGGACCGGCTCAGAAGAGCTCGATGTCCCCGCTCTCGAGATGATGCTGGTCGACCGACTTGCGCAGCATGCTGCGCAGTTCCAGCGACTGGATCGCCAGCGCCATGCTGACCTTTCCCAGGCGTTCGACGATCTCCTCGCTGTCGGTCTCGGGCGCGATCTCGGCGCCGTGTTCGGAGAGCGTGCCGAGGAATTCGCGCAGGCCGGCGACGCGGCGCAGGGTGCGGTCGATCAGCTGGCTGGTCATGTCCTGGAACTGCATGCTGGTGATCGCCGAGTTCACGTGCTGGCCGATCTCGCCCGACATGTCCGAGAGGCGCGCGCTGTCCTCGGCGCTCGGCTTCTCGCCGGCCAGCAGGCGGTCGATCGTCTCCTGGCGCGCGCCGACCGCGCTATGGATCGCCATGAAGCTGCTGGTCAGCTTGTCGATGGCTTCTTCCAGCAGCAGCTCGGTCTGCAGCAGGTCGGTCTCGACCTCGTTCAGGTGGCGGCGGCCATGGATGGCGACGCCCGACAGCAGCCGTTTCACGTGCGATCCCAATATCTTTTTTCTTTTCATGGTGTCCTCCAGGCCCGCTGTTCTTCAGTGTCCGCCCGCCGCGGCGCTTGCGTCCTGCGCCGCGGCCTCGGCTTGCTGCGCCGGCACCTCGAGGGCGGCGGCGTCGCGCTGGACCGCTTCCTCGGTGCGCTTGTTCATCACGATGATGCTGATGCGGCGGTTGATCGGGTTGAACGGGTCCTTGCGGTCCAGCGCCACCGCCGAGGCCACGCCGGTCACGCGCAGCACCTTGTCGTCGCCCAGGCCGCCCTTGACCAGCTCGCGGCGCGAGGCGTTGGCGCGGTCGGCGGAGAGCTCCCAGTTGCT
Organism: Massilia phyllostachyos; assembly: GCF_021044825.1. GTDB lineage: Bacteria > Pseudomonadota > Gammaproteobacteria > Burkholderiales > Burkholderiaceae_D > Telluria > Telluria phyllostachyos. The sequence continues at coordinate 38,511 of NZ_JAJNOC010000008.1, forward strand.
GTAGCCGGCGTCGCTGAAGTACGGCGTCGCATCCGTATGGCCCGACAGGCCGATCTTGTTCGGCACCTCGTTCAGGACCATGCCGATCACGTTCAGGATGTCCTTCGTATAGGGCTGCAGCTCGGCCTTCGCCAGCGCGAACATCGGGCGGTTCTGCTCGTCCACGATCTGAATGCGCAGGCCTTCGCTGGTGATGTCGAGCAGCAGCTGGTTCTTGTACTTCTTGAGCAGCGGGTTGACCTCGATGACCGACTCGATCTTCTGCTTGAGCGACTCGAGGCGCTCGGCCTCGGCGCGCGCCACCTGGGCCTTGGCCGCTTCCAGGTTGTAGGTCTTGGAGGTCGGGTCGATGTCGCCCTTTTTCACTTGCCCGTTGCGGCGCGTGAGGTCGGCGCCGCCGCCCTTGATCACGGACGAGGAGTCGCCCGAGCCGGTGCCGCCCGCCATCGCGACCTTCAGCGGGGTCGAGAAGTATTCGGAGATGCCGTTCAGGTCGCCCTTGGCGGTCGAGCCGAGCAGCCACATGAGCAGGAAGAAGGCCATCATCGCGGTCACGAAGTCGGCGTACGCGATCTTCCAGGCGCCGCCGTGGTGGCCGCCGGCGACCTTCTTGATGCGCTTGACGACGATGGGGCGCATGTTTTCGTCAGCCATGGTCCCCTCCTCGTTGTACGTGTTGCGGTTGATGGATAAGCGGCATCACTGCTTATTTCTTCTTCTTGATGTGCTCTTCGAGCTCGGCGAAGGTCGGGCGCTCGGTCGAGTACAGCACCTTGCGGCCGAATTCGACGGCCAGCGCCGGCGCGTAGCCGTTCAGGCTCGCCAGCAGGGTCACCTTCACGCACTGGAACATCTTGGTCGATTCTTCCAGCTTCTGTTCCAGCACGCTCGCCAGCGGGGTCACGAAGGCATAGGCCAGCAGAATGCCGAGGAAGGTGCCGACCAGCGCCTTCGCGATCAGGATGCCCAGCTCGGCCGGCGGCAGACCCACCGACTCCATGGTGTGGACCACGCCCATCACCGCCGCCACGATGCCGAAGGCCGGCAGGCCGTCGCCCAGCTTCGAGATGCAGTGCGCCGGAATCGCGCCCTCGTGGTGGTGGGTCTCGATCTCGTTGTCCATCAGGTTTTCGATTTGCATCGCGTCCATGTTCCCCGACACCATCAGGCGCAGGTAGTCGGTCATGAATTCGACGATGTGGTGGTCGGCGAGCACCGCCGGGTATTTCGAGAACAGGGGCGAAGCTTCCGGGTTCTCGATATCGCCCTCGATCGACATCAGGCCTTCCTTGCGGACTTTCGAGAGCACGTCGAACTGCAGCGCCATCAGCTCCATGTACATGTCCTTCGTGTAGGGCGAACCCTTGAGCACGCTCGGCAGGGCCTTGAAGGTGGCCTTGACCGACTTCATGGTGTTACCGACGAAGAATGCGCCGACGGCGGCGCCGCCGATCATCAGGAGTTCGATGGGCTGCCACAGGGATGCCAGGTGGCCACCGGCCATGGCGAAACCGCCGAACACGCAACCGCAGACGACGAGGTAACCGATAATGACTAACAAGGGAAGACCGCTCCAGAAATGCCGGGTCCCGATGGTCCGGCTGGCTCAAACAAGGCGTTTTGAAAAAGTGATTTCGGGCAAAGTTGATGCAGGGAACCACTCTAGCGGGAGAACGGCCCCCGGGCAAGTAAAAAGCCCTGTTTTGTCGCCTAAAAGTGCCAGATATAGAGCCCTGGACCACCCTTTGTGGGGTACACGGTACGGTTCGCTAAACGATCGGCAATGACGAATTCGTAACTGACTAGCAGTGAGCCGGGACGCATCTCGCACGAGGCCTTGCGCCACAGCGCGCCCATGGCGGCCGGGGACAGGTAGGCGAACACCAGGTCGTAGTCGGCGAAGTCGAGTTTGTCGTAGTCGCCGCGGATGAAACGGGCCGTGCTTTTGCCCAGACGCGCGCGCAGGCTGCTGGCCAGCCAGGGCAGCGGCGCCAGTTCGATGCCGGTGGCCTCGATGCCGGGCCGGCGGCCTGCCATGTCGAGGGTGAAGCCGCCCAGGCCGCTGCCGATGTCGATGACCCTTACCTTGCCCTCGGGCGGCAGCAAGGCGGCGACGGCGTCCCAGACGGGGCGGTTGGAGGGGTAGTACGGCACTTGCGTGCGGTAGGTCGACCAGTAGAGGAACAGCAGGAACAGGAAGATCGCCAGGAAGGCGAGCGGCGGGATGTTCAGCTGGGCGGTTGCGAACAGGGCAAGGGGGAAAAGTAATTGGATGACGCGCCACCAGCTGGCCAGGCCGCGCCACCAGGTCAGGCCGGCGGCGATTGCGCCCTGGATCAGGGCGACGCCGAGGTAGGACATGGAGACGCCCGACCTGGCAAGCAGCCAGGTAACGCCAAGGGTGAGCGGAAAAGCGGCGACCTGCAGCAGCAAGGCCGCAACGGCGGGTTTCAAACGGAACCCGAATCCTGGTTGGCGGCGGCTTCCTTCGCCTTGCGGGTTTTACCCGCGCGCGAGGGCATATGGCACAGCCCGCACAGGTAATCGGCATTCAGATCGAGCGCATTCACGATGAACTTGCCCTGGCATTTCTGGCAAGGCTTGAGCACCAGCATCCCGCTCTGGAAGAAGCGCACCAGCGTCCAGGCGCGCGTGAGCGACAGCAGCGGCTCTTCGCCCGGCTCCGGCGGCATCTGTTCGAGGTAGAGTTTATACGCCTTCATCACCGCCTGGATGCCGGTGGCGCCGGCGTGTTCGACCAGGAAGTTGTGGATGTTGATGAACAGCGAGGAGTGGATGTTGGGCTGCCAGGTCAGGAACCAGTCGGTCGAGAACGGCAACATGCCCTTGGGCGGGGAGACGCCCTTGAGCTCTTTATAGAGTTTCAACAGGCGCTCGCGGGACAGCGAGACTTCGGTTTCGAGCAGCTGGAGGCGCGCCCCCAGGTTGATCAGTTCGATCGCAAGCTGGATTTCCTGGGCTTCCGAAACGACGCTTTTCTTGCTCATGTGCTGCTCCCGCTAGTAAAACCAGGTGCGGCTCCGGCGGAACCGCGATAGCGGGATTTTATACGATCTCTTCAACAGGCTGGCCGGCCATCAGGATGGCGGCGTGCGACTGGGCCAGGCTGCGCTCCTTGGTGTGGCTGGTCAGCATCGACAGGATGGCGGTGTCGTCGAAGCGGAAACGGGCCAGCATCATGTTGCCGCTTGCCAGTTTCAGGATCTGGGCATTGCTCATGCTTTCGATCAGGTCGGCGATGTCGGCCGAGATGCCGAGACGGAAGATGGCGGTGACCTTGTCGGCGCGGATCATTTGCTGAGCCAGCATCAGGTAGCTCAGGTTAGCGTCGCGGATTTCAGCCATCATGTCGTTCATCGTCATTTTTTCTCTCCGTATCCGTGTTGAAGCAGGGAATGTGTGTTGCCGTTGAGATAGATTCTCGCCGTAGGGCAACTTTTACGGAATTGGACGAACTCTGTATTTTTCGTCCGCGAATGACGGACATGACCCGTAGGAGTTTGTCTGACAAACCCTTCTGGATCACTCTGGCGCCCCTATATAACGAGGGGCTGGGAGATGCCGGGGAGACCGGCCGAGTTGTAGGCGTCCGACACTGTTTCTGTCGTGCGCTTGATACGGTTTACGTCAAGCTTCAAGAGAACTTTAGGGTCTTCGCAAAATATTTTTTCAATCTTTTGCTGCCCTCTCTCCTCCTGTAACGGCACACCCGGAGAGAACTTTAGGGTTCTTGCAAAATATTTTTCAAAACCCATTACCGCGCTTCTGAACAGGGTAACGGCAGCGTTTTTGGGAACTTTAGGGTTCTTGAGAAAAATTTTTTAAATTTTTTTCGCCCTGCTACACTGCAAGACCGACAAGAAGCTTCAAGCCTCAACTATGCAAGGGAAGTCCATGAGCACCAGCCTTACCCGCGCCGATTGCGTTGCGCGCGACCTGCAGGATCCCCTGCGCCCCCTGCGCGACCGCTTCGACCTGCCCCAGGGCGTCATCTACCTGGACGGCAATTCGCTGGGCGCCCGCCCGAAGGCCGCCCTCGCCCGCGCCCAGGACGTGGTGGCCCGCGAATGGGGCGTCGACCTGATCAGGAGCTGGAACACGGCCGGCTGGTTCGAGCTCCCGAAGCGCCTGGGGGACCGACTGGCGCCGCTGATCGGCGCACAGGCCGGCGAAGTCGTGGTCACCGACACCACCTCGCTCAACCTGTTCAAGGCCCTGGCCGCCGCCCTGCAGATCCAGGCCAGCGGCCCGAACGCCGCCCGCCGCACCATCGTCACCGAACGCAGCAACTTCCCGACCGATATCTATATGGCGGAAGGACTCACCCAATGGCTGGAGCGCGGCTACCGGGTGCGCCTGGTCGATTCGGTCGAGGAGATCCCGGCCGCGGTCGACGCCGACTGCGCCGTATTGATGCTGACCCACGTGAATTACCGCACCGGCTACCAGCACGACATGGCGGCACTGACGCGCCACGCCCATGCCCAGGGTGCGCTGGCGGTGTGGGACCTGGCCCACTCGGCCGGCGCGGTGCCGGTCGACCTGCACGGCGCCGAGGCCGACTTCGCGGTCGGCTGCACCTATAAATACCTGAACGGCGGCCCCGGCGCCCCGGCCTTCATCTGGGTGCCGCAGCGCCACCAGGCCGCTTTCGCCCACCCGCTCACCGGTTGGTGGAGCCACGCCCAGCCCTTCGCCATGTCGCACGGTTTCGAAGCGTGCGAGGGCATCGGCCGCGCGCTGTGCGGCACCCAGCCGGTGCTGTCGCTGTCCCTGGTCGAGTGCGGGCTGGAGGTGTTCGAAGAAACCACGATGGCGGCGGTCCGCGAGAAATCGCTGGCGTTGACCGACCTGTTCATCGAACTGGTCGAATCGACCTGCGCGGCGCACCCGCTCGGCCTCGTCACTCCGCGCGAGCACGCGCGCCGCGGCAGCCAGGCCAGCTTCACCCATCCGCACGGCTATGCGGTGATGGCGGCGCTGATCGCACGCGGCGTGATCGGCGACTACCGCGAGCCCGAGATCATGCGCTTCGGCTTCACGCCGCTGTATACGAGCTATGCGGACGTGTGGGATGCGGTGGCGATCCTGAAGGACATCCTCGACCAGGAGTCCTACGACACCCGTCTCGAACGCAGCGCCGTCACCTGAGGAAGCGACCATGAACGACAATGCCGGCAAGGCCGAGTGGCACGGCGCCAGACTCGATTTCAAGGAGTCGATGAGTTACGGCGACTACCTGGGCCTCGACCAGATCCTGAGCGCCCAGCATCCGCTCTCGCCGAACCACAACGAGATGCTGTTCATCGTCCAGCACCAGACCAGCGAGCTGTGGATCAAGCTGATGCTGCACGAGCTGCAGGCGGTGCGCCGCCACATCCGCGAAGATAACCTGCCGCCCGCCTTCAAGATGCTGGCGCGGGTGGCGCGCATCATGGACCAGCTGGTGCACGCCTGGGACGTGCTGGCGACCATGACGCCACCCGAGTACACGGCGATCCGGCCCTACCTGGGCGCCTCGTCCGGCTTCCAGAGCTTCCAGTACCGCGAACTCGAGTTTATCCTCGGGAACAAGAACCCGAACCTGCTGGCGGTGCACGCAAAGGCGCCGGAGCACCACGCCATCCTCGAGCAGGAGCTGGAGGCGCCGTCGGTCTACGACGAGGCGGTGATGCTGCTGGCGCGCCGCGGCTTCCCCATCGCCGCCGAGCGCCTGCAGGCCGACTGGACCCAGCCGACCAGGCCGGACGCCAGCGTGCAGGCGGCCTGGCTCGGCGTCTACGGCGACACCGAGCACCACTGGGCCCTGTACGAGCTGGCCGAGAAGCTGGTCGACCTGGAAACCGCATTCCGCTTCTGGCGCTTCCGTCATGTAAGCACCGTGGAGCGCATCATCGGCTTCAAGACGGGCACCGGCGGCACCTCGGGCGCCAGCTACCTGCGCAAGATGCTGGACGTGGTGCTGTTCCCGGAACTGTTCGCGCTGCGCACGGAACTCTGAAACGGGAGGTAGGAACCTATCCCAGCAGGGAGAGGGAAGTTGATGACGATGACTGGCAAGCGCGGGCAAGGCGCGAGGACGCCGCATGGCGAGCCATGCAAGGACGAGCAACGCAGCCCCCGCTTGCCAGGCGCGTCAGCAACGACCGGTTCCCTACTGGGATAGGTTCCAAATATTACCGGTGTATGATCGCGGTATTGTCGCGTTCACTACATCCATGTCCACCTCCTCCCCGCCCATGGCGCCGGCGTTTTCGCTCTACCTCGACCTCGTGCGCATCCTCGGCGCGAGCGCGGTGGTGGCCGCGCATTTCGCCTATACCGGCGCGATCGCGCCCGGCGCCTGGGGCGTGGGCGGCAGCATGGGACGCGAAGCGGTGATCCTGTTCTTCGTGCTGTCCGGCTTCGTGATCGCGGCGACCACCGACCAGGCCCGCCCGGACGCGCGCTCGTATGCGGTGGCGCGGCTCTCGCGCCTGTACTCGGTGGTGCTGCCGGTGCTGCTGCTGGCGCTGGCCTGCGCGGCCTTCCTGGTGATCATGGACCGCAGCGTCCCCAACGCCGGCTACGCCCTCGGCAAGCCGCACGTCTACATTCCCTTCTACCTGCTGTTCCTCGGCCAGAGCTGGACCCTCACCGAGACGCCGCCCTTCATGGTGCCCTACTGGTCGCTGTGCTACGAAGCCTGGTACTACCTGCTGTTCGGCCTCGCGCACTACCTGCGCGGCCGGCGCCGCATGCTGGCCCTGCTGCTCGCGCTGGCGGTCATGGGTTATAAAATGTGGCTGCTGCTGCCGGTGTGGCTGGCCGGGGCCTGGCTGTATCGTGCGTACCGGGAGCCCTTGATGTCGCCGGGCGTCGCACGCGCCGGCTGGATCGGGTCCCTGCTCGCCTTCGCGATCTACGTCGGCGCCGACCTCGAGACACCGCTGCGCGCCCTGGGCAGCGCCTGGTGGCCCTTCCCCGCCCTGCCGCTGGGCAGCGCCGACCGCTTCCTGGCCGATTACCTGGTCGGCGCCATCGTGCTGTTGAATTTTGCATGCGCCCGCGACGCCGGGTTTGCCGGCCTGCTGCGCTTCAAGCCGGCGATCCGACTGCTGGCCGGCCATACCTTCACGCTCTACCTGTCGCACATGCTGGTGATCGGCATGTGGCTGGCCTTGTATCCGCACACGCGCGGGAATGGCGCCGATATCCTCGGCTTGCTGCTGGCGATTATCGTGGCGACCGCGCTGCTGGGTGGCGTGACCGAGCGGCGCTTGCCGGCATGGCGTGCCTTGTTTGCGCGCCTGCCCGGCCTGCGCCCGTCGCGCAAGGCTGGCGCCGTCGTGATCGGGAATTGAGATGCGATTTATGCCAGACAAGCCCTGTGCATCCTGGGGCGCCTGAAGGGTCTGGCGCTTTCACGTACAATCGTCGTTGATCTTTTCCCAACGGCGGAGGCATGATGAAGTGCGACGTACTGATCCTGGCAGGCCTGTGGAATTCCGGCCCCGAGCACTGGCAAACCCAATGGCAGGCGCGCTACCCGAAGTGGACCAAGGCCGAGCACCGCGACTGGAACTGTCCCGAGCGCGATGAATGGGTGGCCGAACTCGACGCCGCCATCGCGGCCTGCAAGGGCGCCCCGATCCTGGTCGCGCACAGCCTGGGCTGCATGCTGGTCGCACACTGGGCCGCCAGCGGCTCGCCGCTGAAGGTCTCGGGCGCCTTCCTGGTCGCGCCCAGCGACGTCGAAGCGTCCAGCTATCCGATTCCGGACAACGGCTTCGCCCCGATCCCGCTCGCGCCCCTGCCCTTCCCGAGCGTGGTGCTGGCGAGCGGCGACGACCCCTACGTATCGAACGAGCGCGCCGAGGCGTTCGCTTCAAGCTGGGGCAGCCGGCTGGTGCGGATCGGCGACGCGGGGCACGTGAACGGCGATTCGGGGCACGGCCCGTGGCCGGAAGGGGAAAGACTGCTGCAGGAATTCTGCGACGAGATCGGGCACAGCACCTGAATCGCGCGGCGGTCTACTTCCCTGAACGCAGCCGCTCGACGACCTGCTCCACCGGCACCATGCCGGTCGTGTCGGTCCCGAACCATTCGCGCTTGACCGCCAGCAGGAAGCTGACAAAGCGGTCCGGGTGGACCAGCACCTGGCCATCGCGCATGACAGCGGGCGTCCAGCGCAGGCGCGTGCCGTCATCGTGCACGACGATCAGCTGGCTGGTGACTGGCAAGGCGGAACCCCATTCGCCGACACGCTTGCTGACCGACCACGCGCTGCCGGGCTGGCGCCGGCCCAGGAAGTCGCGCTCGACCTTCAGCTCCATGGCTTCGCAGCCGCCGCCATTGCTGACGCAGATGCGCCGGGAACCGTCGGGCAGCGTCTCCGGCTCGACGGGGCATGGCGGCGGGCAGCCGTCGGCGCCGCTCGGCTGCTGGATGACTTTCTGCACGCGGCCGGCCAGCAGTTCTTCGGCGGCGCACGGGCCTGCAAGCGCCAGCGATAGCACGGCGGCGGATCCGATCCTGAGCATGTCTCGTTCTCCTGTTGAAGGCCCGATCATAGCGTGCGGATGTACGCCCCAGGCATGGCGCCGCGTATTTCATGCGTGGTGGCTGGGATGCCTCGGCTTGTTGGGGTATCGTGGCGGCCCGGAATGCAAGGAGGACGTGTGAATACTTATCAGGGCGGCTGCCATTGCGGCGGCATTCGGTTCGAGGCGGATATCGACTTGAGTAAGGGCACGATCAAGTGCAACTGCACGATCTGCACGAAGATGCGGTTCTGGGCGGCGCAGGTGCCCTCAGAGCGCTTCCGGCTGCGCAGCGGTGGGAAGGATTTACGGGAGTACCGCTATCACACCCGGCGCGATGCCCATTACTTTTGTGGGACGTGCGGGGTCAATGTGTTTTCGACCGGGGAGTCGGCGGCGCTGGGGGCGTTTCACGCGATTGCCGTGGTGTGCCTGGATGATGTGCCGGTGGATGAACTGCTGGCGGCGCCGATGCGGTATCTGGACGGCCGTAACGAAAACTGGCTGACACCGCCTGTCGAAGTGCGGCATTTGTAGGGTGGGCGGTCCTGCGACCACGCGTTCAAACCATGTGCGCGTGGACGCGACGTGCATTTGAACGCGCGGACGGCGAAGCCGTCCACCCTACCACTACCTGTTACTTGATCGCCAGCAGCATCTCATTGAGACGCTTCACGAACGACGCCGGATCGGTCAAGCTGCCGCCTTCCGCCAGCATCGCCTGATCGAACAGGATGTGCGACCAGTCCCCGAAGCGCGCGCCGTTCGCGTCTTCGTACTTCAGGCGCTGCACCAGCGGGTGGTTCGGGTTGATCTCGAGGATCGGCTTCGATTCCGGCGCGCTTTGCCCGGCGGCCTTCAGCATGCGCAGCAGGTTGCCGGACAGTTCGTTCTCGTCCGCGACCAGGCAGGCCGGCGAGTCGGTCAGGCGGAACGTCACGCGCACGTCCTTGGCCTTGTCGCCCAGCGCGCCCTTCATCTTGTCGACCAGTTCCTTGTAGCCCGCTTCGACTTCCTCGTGCTCCTTCTTTTCAAGCTCGTCTTCCAGCGCGCCCAGGTCCAGGCCGCCCTTGGCGACCGACACCAGCTCCTTGCCGTCGAAGTCGTTCAGGAAGGACAGCATCCACTCGTCGACGCGGTCGGTCATGAGCAGCACTTCGACGCCCTTCTTGCGGAAGATCTCGAGGTGCGGGCTGTTCTTGGCTGCGGTGTAGCTGTCGGCGGTGACGTAGTAGATCTTGTCCTGGCCTTCCTTCATGCGGCCGACGTAGTCGCCGAAGGAGACGGTCTGCTCGTCCGAATCGTTGGCGGTCGAGGCGAAGCGCAGCAGCTTGGCGATGCGGTCCTTGTTGGTGGCGTCCTCGCCGATGCCTTCCTTGAGCACCTGGCCGAACTCCTTCCAGAAGGTCGCGTATTTATCCTTGCCTTCCTGCTCTTCGGCGTTCGCCATCTCTTCCAGCATGCCCAGCACGCGCTTGGTCGAGCCTTCGCGGATCACCTTCACGTCGCGCGACTCCTGCAGGATCTCGCGCGAGACGTTCAGCGGCAGGTCCGACGAGTCGATCACGCCCTTGATGAAGCGCAGGTAGGTCGGCATCAGCTGCTCGGCGTCGTCCATGATGAACACGCGCTTCACGTACAGCTTGATGCCGGCGCGCTTGCTGCGGTCCCACAGGTCGAACGGCGCATGCGCCGGCACGTACAGCAGCTGGGTGTATTCGCTGCGGCCCTCGACCCGGTTGTGGGTGTAGGCCAGCGGATCCTGGAAGTCGTGCGAGACGTGCTTGTAGAACTCGTTGTACTGCTCTTGCGTGACATCGGACTTCGAACGGGCCCACAGCGCGCTGGCCTGGTTCACGGTCTCGAGTTCGTCCTTGACGACGGTCTGCTTGGCTTCCTCGTCCCACTCTTCCTTCTGCATCACGATCGGCAGCGAGATGTGGTCCGAGTACTTGCGGATGATGGACTTGAGCTTCCACGACGACAGCAGCTCTTCCTCGCCGTCGCGCAGGTGCAGGATCACGTCGGTGCCGCGGCCCGTCTTCTCGATCGACTCGAGACTGTAGTCGCCCTCGCCGGTCGACTCCCAGCGCACGCCTTCGGAGGCGAAGGCGCCGGCGCGGCGGGTGTTGACGATGACCTTCTCGGCCACGATGAAGGCCGAGTAGAAGCCGACGCCGAACTGGCCGATCAGGGCCGCGTCCTGCTGCTGGTCGCCGGAAAGCTTGCTGAAGAATTCCTTGGTGCCCGACTTGGCGATGGTGCCCAGGTGCGAGATGACTTCGTCGCGGCTCATGCCGATGCCGTTGTCCGAGATCGTGATGGTGCGCGCATCCTTATCGAACGCGACCTTGATTCTGAGCTCGTGGTCATTGCCGTACAGGGCGTCGTTGTTGATCGCCTCGAAGCGCAGCTTGTCGGCCGCGTCGGACGCGTTCGAGATCAGTTCGCGCAGGAAGATCTCCTTGTTCGAATACAAGGAGTGAATCATCAGTTGCAGCAGCTGTTTTACTTCTGCCTGGAAGCCAAGGGTTTCTTTTTCGGCGACTGCCATCTTGTTCCTCGTCGGTAAATCTGGTTAAGGTTCATCGGGACGCTTGCACGCAAGCGGATTGCAGCGATATGGGCACGGCGCGCGATATTTCAAGAGCATTTTTTGCAAGTAATGCGTTCTCGACAGAAAGTACCTGCCCGCCCTGATGTTGTCGATATACAATGTCATTTCCGTCAATTTTGCTACGCAAGATGTCCGAAAACACGCGCGCGCGTTACCCATTCCTCAATTTCCCCGGCGAAATGGCGGGACTCATCCGCGACAAGGACTGGACCGGAACGCCCTTCGGCCCGATCGACGGCTGGTCGCCGGCGCTGCGTTCCGCTGTCAGCATCTGCCTGGGGTCGCGCTTTCCGATGGTGCTGTATTGGGGCGAGACGCGCGCCCTCATCTACAACGACGCCTGGGCCCCCGTCCCTGGCCGCAAGCATCCGTGGGCGCTCGGCACGCCGGGCATCGAGGTGTGGGCCGAGATCTGGGACATCATCGGCCCCATGTTCGACCACGTGATGGACACCGGCGAGGCCACCTGGTCGGAAGACCAGCTGCTGCCGCTGAACCGTTACGGCTACGTGGAAGAGTGCTACTTCTACTACAGCTACTCGCCGGTGCGCGGCGCCGACGGAACGGTGGAAGGGATCTTTACCGCCGTCACCGAGACCACCGACCGCGTGCTGGCCGAGCGGCGCGAACGCCTGCTGCGCCAGATCGCGGAGCAGACCGTGAACGCGCGCAGCGCATCCGACGCCTGCCGCGCGGCGCTGGCGTCCCTGGCGCGCTTTCCCGAGGAAGCGCCCTTCGCGCTGGCCTACCTGTTCGATGCCGGGAGCGGCGCGGTGGAGCTCGCGGCATATGCCGGCGCCGCCATCGATCCGGCTCTGGCGCCGGCCCGGATCGAGCTCGGCGGCGCGCCGTGGCCATTCGCCGCAGCGCTCGAGGGCGCGGCGCCGATAGCGGTCGACGGCCTGGCGGCGCGCTACGGCGCGTCGCTGCCCGGCACGCCGTGGCCGGAGCCGGTCGACGAAGCGCTGGTGGTGCCGATCCTGAGCACCCGGCGCGAGGCGCCCCATGGCTTCCTGGTGGCCGGCCTCAGTCCGCGGCGCCGCCTGAACCGCGAATACGCGACGCTGTTCGAGCGTGTCGCCGCCCACCTGGCGACCGCCATCGCGAATGCCGAGGCCTACCTGGCCGAACAGCGGCGCGCGGAAAAACTGGCCGAGATCGACCGCGCCAAGACGGTGTTCTTCTCGAATGCCAGCCACGAGCTGCGCACGCCGCTCACGCTGATGCTCGGCCCCCTGGCGGACGTGCTGGCGCATGCCGAGGGGCGCACCCGCACCCAGCTCGAGCTGGTCGAACGCAATGGCCAGCGCCTGCTGCGGCTGGTGAACAGCCTGCTCGACTTCAGCCGCATCGAGGCCGGCCGCGACGACGCCCGCTATGTCGCGACCGACCTGGCGGCACTGTCGGCCGACCTGGCCAGCAACTTCCGTTCGGCCTGCGCCAGCGCCGGCCTAACGCTCGAGGTCGATTGTCCGCCGCTGCCGGAACCGGTCTGGGTCGACCAGGCCATGTGGGAAAAGATCGTCCTCAACCTCGTGTCGAACGCCTTCAAGTTCACCTTATCGGGCGGAATCCGGGTGGCGCTGCGCGTGCGCGCGGGAGCGCCCGAACTGGAAGTGTCCGATACCGGCGTCGGCATCCCGCCGGCCGAGCTGCCGCGCGTGTTCGAACGCTTCCACCGGATCGAGGGGCAGCGCGGGCGTTCGGTCGAGGGCACCGGCATCGGCCTGTCGCTGGTGCGCGAGCTTGTGCACCTGCACGGCGGCGCAATCGACGCCGCCAGCGAAGTCGGGCGCGGGACCACGTTCACGGTGCGCATGCGCTTCGGTTGCGGACACCTGCCGGCCGACCGCGTGGGCGGGGCCGCGGGCGCCGCGCCCGGCGCCGGGGTGGCGGCCTTCGTGCATGACGCCGAGGGCTGGCTCGCCGCGCCCGGCGCGCTGGAGCCGGGCGCGCCGGCGCAGCGCAGCGGCGGAGGGCGCATCGTGCTGGCGGACGACAACGCCGACATGCGCGACTACGTCTCCGGTCTGCTGGCCGAGGGCGGCTACGAGGTGCAGGCCTTCGCCAACGGCGCCGACGCCCTGCAGGCGGTGCGCGCGGGTCCGCTGCCCGACCTGGTGCTGAGCGACGTGATGATGCCGGACATGGACGGCTTCGCGCTGCTGCAGGCGCTGCGCGCCCACCCGCACGGCGCCGGGGTGATGGTGATCCTGCTGTCGGCGCGCGCCGGCGAGGAGGCGCGCGTCGAAGGCCTGGCGGCCGGCGCCGACGACTACATGGTCAAGCCGTTCAGTGCGCGCGAGCTGCGCGCGCGTGTCGACGGCGCCATCCGGCTGTCGCGCCAGCGCCGCGCCGCCGCCGAGCGCGAGCGCGGGCTGCTGGCCGAGATCGAGGCCGAACGCAGCCGCGCCGCCCTGCGCGAAAGCGAAGCCCACCTGGCCTCGCTGTTCGAGCAGAATGCGGCCGGAATCGCCGAATCCGATCTCGACGGCCGCCTGGTGCGCGCCAACGAACGCTTCTGCCGGATCCTGGACCGGCCCTGGAGCGAGCTGGCAGGCATGCCGGTCCTCGATCTGGTCCATCCCGACGACCGCGCCGAAAACGCCGCGCTGATACGGCGCATGTGGTCGACCGGCGCGCCCTTCACGGTGGAGCAGCGCTTCACTCGCGGCGACGGCCGGCCGGTCTGGGTCAGCAAGGCGGTGGCGCCGGTGCGGGTCGACGACGGCGCCGCGGCGCTCGGCGCGGTGGCGGTGGTGCTGGACCTGGCCGACCGCAAGCTGGCCGAAAAGCTGCAGGAGGCGGACCGGCGCAAGGACGAATTCCTGGCCATGCTGGCGCACGAGCTGCGCAATCCGCTGGCCCCGATCGGCGCGGCGGCCCAGCTGCTGCAGGCCGGCCGCCTGGACGAGGAACGGCTGCGCAAGACCAGCGCCGTGATCGGTCGCCAGGTCGAGCACATGACCCACCTGATCAACGACCTGCTGGACGTCTCGCGCGTCACCCGCGGGCTGGTGGAACTCGCCTGCGAGCCCCTCGACATCGCCGCGATCATCGCCGACGCCGTCGAGCAGACCGCGCCGCTGGTGCAGGCGCGGCGCCACCGGCTGCGCATCGACCTGCCGCCGGCGCCGGTGCGCTTCCCGGGCGACCGCAAGCGCCTGGTGCAGGTCGTCACCAATCTCCTGACCAACGCCGCCAAGTACACCGACCCGGGCGGCCACATCGCGCTGCATGCCGGCGTCGACGGCGGCGACGTCGTGATCGCGGTGGCGGACGACGGCATCGGCATGGAAGCGGCGCTGGTGGACACCGCCTTCGACCTGTTCACGCAGGGCGAGCGCACTTCGGACCGCTCCCTCGGCGGCCTCGGGCTGGGACTCGCGCTGGTGCGCAGCCTGGTCGAACTGCATGGCGGGACGGTCGGCTGCGAGAGCGCCGGATCGGGACGGGGCAGCCGTTTCACCGTGCGCCTGCCGCACGCGCAGGCGTTGGATACCCGGGCGCCGGAAGAGGCGGCGTGCGCGCAGCGTGCGGGCGGGAACCGCGGCTCGCTGCAAATCCTGGTGGTGGACGACAATGCCGACGCCGCCGCCATGCTGGCCATGCTGCTCGAATCGATGGGCCATGCGGTGCTGGTCGCCCACGACGGCGCCGAGGCGCTGGAGCGCATCGCGGACCGTCCGCTGGATGTCGGCGTGCTCGACATCGGCCTGCCCGGCATGGACGGCTACCAGCTCGCCGCCCTCCTGCGCGCCCGGACGGGGCAGGCGAACATGCTGCTGGTCGCCGCCACCGGCTATGGCCACGAGGACGACCTGCGCCGCTCGCGCGCGGCCGGCTTCGACCACCACCTGGTCAAGCCGGTCGACCTGGCCGCGCTGGCGCAGATCCTGGAAGGCGTGGCGCCGGCGGCCCGGGAATAAATTCCGGCGCCCGCATGTCGAAAACCCTGTCGCTGGTTCGTCGTGGGAGCAGCAGCACCCCGACAACCACGACTGGAGATCCGACATGAAACAGGCAACCCGCGCCATCCCCGAAGGCTTCCACAGCATCACCCCGCACCTGGTCTGCGAAGGCGCGGCCAGGGCGCTCGACTTCTACCGCGACTGCTTCGGCGCCGTCGAAGTCTCGCGCATGCCCGGCCCGGACGGCCGCATCATGCACGCCGAGCTGCGCATCGGCGATTCGATGGTGATGCTGGCGGACGACTTCCCGGACTACGGCAGCCCCGGCCCGATCGCCCTGAAGGGCTCGCCGGTGGTGATGCACCTTTATGTACGCGACGCCGACGCCGTGTGGGAACGCGCGATGGCGGCCGGGGCGAAACCGCTGATGCCGCTGGGCGACGCCTTCTGGGGCGACCGCTACGGCCAGTTCCTCGATCCCTTCGGCCACCGCTGGGCCGTCGCCACCCACCAGCGCGACATGACGCCGGACGAAATCCAGGAGGCGATGGCGAAGGAGATGCCGCCCGAGTGCGGCGGCGGCGCCTGATCGTCGTTTCTCATCCGCCCAGGGCGCGCTCCAGCAGGCGGATCGTGCCCGCGTCCTGCAGCGCCGCGACGTTCAGGCGCATATGGGTCGATGCCAGCTGCTTCGGCGAGAACAGGCTGCCCGGCGCCAGCAGCAGATCGTCGCGCAGCGCACGCGCCGCCAACAGATTGGTGTCGACGCCGGCGTCGACCCAGACGAACAGGCCCGCGCCCGGCGCCGGGTCCGGCCGCAGGCCGAGCGCTTCCAGCTGGCGCAGCGCGCGCGGACGCGCGGCGTCCAGGCGGCCGCGCACCCGGTCGAGGTGCTTGCGGTACAGGCCCTCGGACAGGATCTTGTACACCACGCGCTCGCCGATGTCGGAGGTGGACAGCGTCGAGAGCATCTTGCGGTCGGCCAGGCGCTCGGCCCGCTCGCCGGACGCGGCGATGAAACCGACCCGCAGGTTGGGCGCCATCGATTTCGAGAAGCCGCTCAGGTAGATCACGCGCTTCAAGCCGTCCAGCGCCGCCAGCCGCGCGGCGCCGCCGGGATGCAGGTCAGCATAGATGTCGTCCTCGACCACCGTGAAATCGAACTGCTCGGCCAGGCGCAGCAGTTGATACGCCTTGGCGGCCGAGATCGAGGTCGAGGTCGGGTTCTGCAGCACCGAGTTGATCACGAACAGGCTGGGCCGGTGCAGCGCCGCCAGCTCGGCCAGCTGCTCCATGTCGGGCCCGTCGGCCAGGCGCCGCACACCGACCACGTTCAGGCCCAGCGCGGCAAAGGAGCCGAACATCAGGAACCAGGCCGGGTCGTCGACCAGCACGGTGTCGCCCGGCCGGCAGAATTCGCGCGCCACCAGGTCGAGCGCCTGGGTCACGCCGACGGTGGTGACGATCTGCTCGGGGCCGGCGGCGATCTCGCGTTCGGCCAATTTGAGCTGCAACTGCTGGCGCAGCGGCAGGAAGCCGTGCGGGGTGCCGTAGGCCAGTAGGGCGGCGCTATTCTGGCGGCTCAGTTCGCGCAGGGCGTTGGCGACCGCGGCGCCGTCCAGCCAGTCGGCCGGCAGCACGCCGGCGCCGGGGGACAATTGCAGCGGCGCCTGGCGGAACAGGCTGCGGATCAGCCAGGCGACGTCGAGCGCGTCCGCATTGCCGCGGGATGGCACGGCTTCATGGCGCGCCGGTTGCGGCCGCTCGCGCACGAAGAAGCCGGCGCCGCGCCGCGAATCGAGGTAGCCCTGGGCCACCAGGCGGTCGTAGCCGGCCACCACCGTGAAGGGCGAGACGCCGTGGGTGGCGGCGAACCGGCGGATCGAGGGCATGCGCACGCCGGGGCGCAGCACGCGCTCCTCGATGCTGGCCGCCACCGTGCGCACGATCTGGTCGGCCAGGGGTTCGCCGGAATCGCGCGCCAGCGGCATGGGGGCGTGTGTACTGGGCATCTCGCCATCACAGTGAATAAATTAAATGGGCAGGTGTACTGGGACTGTATTGGTGCGCAGCGCTAGCATAGGCTTGTGTCTTCGCCAATGCAACCGCTCTCGCACAGGATCCCCATGAGTATCGCGTTCTGCTCACGCCCTGCCGCTCCCGATACGGAAGTGCGCGCCATGCTGCTCGGCCTGTTCGCCGTGGCGCTCTTCAGCCTTACCCTGCCGTTTACCCGCATGGCGGTTGGTGAACTCGATCCGCTGTTCCTCGCACTCGGACGCGCCCTCGGCGCGGCGGTGCTGGCGGCGGCCTGGCTGGCCTGGAAGCGGGCGCCGCTGCCGCCGCGCGCGGCCTTGCTGCCGCTGATCCTGGTCGCCGCCGGATGCATCGTCGGCTATCCGCTCCTGACATCGATCGCTTTGCGCACCGTGCCGGCCGGCCACGGCGCCCTGCTGGTCGGCGTGCTGCCGCTGGCCACGACCCTGTACGCCGCCCTGCGCGACTTCGAGCGGCCGTCGCGCGCCTTCTGGGCCATGGCCGCCGTGGGCTCCGGCCTGGTGGCGCTGTTTGCCCTGGTGGAGGGGGGCGGCGGACTGCACGCCGCCGACCTCCTGATGTTCGCCGCCGTCCTGCTGGCCGCCATGGGCTATGCCGAAGGAGGCCGCCTGTCGCGCACCCTCGGCGGGCCGCAGACGATCTGCTGGGCCCTGCTGCTGGCTGCGCCCGTGCTGCTCCCGATCCTGCTCTGGCAGGGGCTGCCGCCGGCCGACGTGAGCGCGCGTTCCTGGTTCGCCTTCGGCTATGTGACGGTGATGTCGACGATGGTGGGTTTTTTCCTGTGGTACCGCGCCCTGGCGCTGGGCGGCGTGGCGCGGGTCGGCCAGGTGCAGCTGTTGCAGCCCTTCCTCAGCCTGCTCGGCGCCGCCGTGTTGCTGGGAGAGGCGCTCACCCTCGGCAACTGCCTGTTCGCCCTGGCCGTGGCTGCCGTCGTGTTCGCGAGGCGCCAAATGGCGGTGCATCGACAGTAAAACGTGTCGCGAGAGGCTGGCTGGACTTACAATATCGGCTTCCATCAACACAAGGTCAACAATCATGTCCGTCTACGACAAACTCAAAGAACTCAACATCACCCTGGCCGCGCCGGCCACCCCGGCCGCCGCCTACGTCATGTACGTACAGACCGGCAACCTCGTGTTCATCTCCGGCCACATCGCCAAGAACGCCGACGGTTCGCCGAACGCCGGCATCCTGGGCCGTGACAAGACCACGCTAGAGGGCCAGGCCGCCGCGCGCTCGGTCGCCATCGACCTGATCGGCACCCTGCAGGAAGCCGTGGGCGGCGACCTGAACCGCGTGAAGCGCATCGTCAAGGTGATGAGCCTGGTCGCCTCGACCCCGGAATACAACGAGCAGCACCTGGTCACCAACGGCTGCTCCGAGCTGATCGGCGAAGTCTTCGGCGAGGCCGGCAAGCATGCGCGCTCGGCCTTCGGCGTGGCGTCGCTGCCGCGCGGCACCTGTGTCGAGATCGAAATGATCGCCGAAGTCGGCTGAACATTAGTTTATATTCACACGACATTTGTTTAGCCGCTTGCGGGCTGGGCCTACCCGGCCCGGTCCATCCCCGAAGCCGCTACCCGCGTGCTTTATAATGGCCCGGCACTACCCATGCGGTCCCTTCCTGTGAGAGTCTGAGAGACTATGAAAATCGAGAATCCAAACCCCATCCAGTGGCAGTTTTCAGAGCGCGCGCAGCAGCTGCAAAGCTCGTTCATCCGCGAAATCCTGAAGATCACCCAGCGTCCGGAGATCATCTCCTTCGCCGGCGGCCTGCCATCGCCAGCCACCTTCCCGGTCGACGTCATGAAGGCGGCCTACGACAAGGTGCTGTCGCAAACCGGCAAGGTAGCGCTGCAATACGGCCCGACCGACGGCTACGGCCCGCTGCGGGAATGGATCGCGAATTCGCTCTCCACCGAGGGTTCCCGCATCCTGCCGGAACAGATCCTGATGACCTCGGGCTCCCAGCAGGCGCTGGACCTGCTGGGTAAAGTCCTGATCGACGAAGGCAGCCGCGTACTGGTCGAGACCCCCAGCTACCTGGGCGCCCTGCAGGCCTTCTCGGTCTACCGCCCCGAATTCGCCTCGGTCGAGACCGACGAGCACGGCCTAGTGCCGTCCTCGATCGACGCCATCGCGCATGGAGCCCGCCTGCTGTACGCGCTGCCGAACTTCCAGAACCCGACCGGCCGCTCGCTGTCGCTCGAGCGCCGCCAGGAACTGGTGGAAACCTGCGCCCGCCTGGGCCTGCCGCTGATCGAAGACGATCCTTACGGCACCCTGTCCTACCGCGGCGAGCCGATGCCGAAGATGGTCGCGATGAACCCGGACGGCGTGATCTACATGGGTTCCTTCTCGAAGGTGCTGACCCCGGGCATCCGCCTCGGCTACGTCTGCGCCCCGCTGCCGCTGGTGCGCCGCCTCGAGCTGGCCAAGCAGGCCGCCGACCTGCACACCGCCCAGCTGACCCAGATGGTCGTGCACGAAGTGGTCAAGGACGGCTTCCTGGACCAGCACATCCCGACCATCCGCAAGCTCTACGGCGACCAGTGCCAGGTGATGCTGGACGCGATGACCGAACACTTCCCGTCCGGCGTGACCTGGACCAGGCCGGAGGGCGGCATGTTCATCTGGGTGACGCTGCCGAAGAGCGTCGACGCGATGAAACTGCTGGATCAGTCGCTGGCGGCACGCGTGGCCTTCGTGCCGGGCGCGCCGTTCTACGCCAACGAGCCGGAAACCAACACCCTGCGCCTGTCGTTCGTCACCGTGCCGCCGGAACGCATCCGCGAAGGCATTGCCATCCTCGGCAAGCTGATCAAGGACATGCTGTAACAGCAACATCGACCGCCGGCCCACGCCGGCGGTTTACCGTTCGTACCGGTAAAACATTTGCAGGTTTAGTGGATTTCTAGCAACATACGTTGCCGCAAGCGATCGTGAACGGAGTATGATCTTCGCGTCACACTCAGCCAACTCCAGCGACCGCATGAATTCCCCCACTTTCGCGATCCCGGCGCCCGCGCGCCAGGCCGCGATCCTCATCGTGGACGACGCACCCGCCAGCCTCGGGCTGCTGCACGACCTGCTCCGTGCCCAGGGTTACCGCACCTTCGTCGCCACCTCCGGCGAACGCGCATTGGACCTGGCCGAGCGCGTCCAGCCCGACCTGATCCTGCTCGACGTGATGCTGCCCGGCCTGGACGGCCTGGAGACCTGCCGCCGTTTGAAATCGGAGCCGGCCACCGCCGACATCCCCGTCATTTTCGTCAGCGCCTGCTCCAGCACCGAGGACATCGTCGCCGGCTTCGACTGCGGCGCCGCCGACTACATCGCCAAGCCGCTGCGCCCGCCCGAGGTCTGCGCCCGCGTGCGCGCCCAGCTGCGCTTCCGCTCCGCCAGCCAGGTCGACACCCACCAGGCGCGCCACCTGCGCATGATCGTCGAAGGCATGGACGAGGGCCTGATGCTGCTCGGCCTCGACGGCCGCATCCAGTACGCCAACCCGGCCAGCGAACGCTGCCTGGGCTACAGCGGCAGCGAACTCACCGGCCGCCAGCTGGCCGCCCTGCTGGCCGAGCCGGCCGCCAACGACTACGCCGCTTTCTTCGCGCTGCGCGCCAACGGCCGCGGCGAGGATGCGATCCAGGAGCGCTGCCGCGGCACCCGCGAAGTGCGCCTGCTGCGCCCCGACGGCAGCGTACGCGCGATGGACCTGAGCCTGTCGCCGATGGCTTCCGGCGAACACCTGTTCGTCGCCCTGCTGCACGACATCGCCCACCACAAGCGCTCCGAGGACGCGCTGCAGCGCGCCGCCCTGGCCGACCCGCTCACCGGCATCGCCAACCGCCGCCACCTCGACGCCTGCCTCGAACGCGAATGGCAGCGCGCGATGCGCAACGGCCAGCCGATCTCGCTGGTGGTGCTCGACGTCGACCACTTCAAGCGCTACAACGATTTACTCGGACACGCCGCCGGCGACCAGTGCCTGCAGGCGGTGGCCAGCACCGTGCGTTCTCAGGCCCTGCGCGCGGCCGATCTCGCCGCCCGCTACGGCGGCGAGGAGTTCGTGCTGCTGCTGCCCGAGACCCCCTACGAAGGCGCATCCCGCCTGGCCGACGCCCTGCGCGCCGACATCGAACGCCTGCGCGTGCCGCATCCGGGGGCCGAGGGCGGCTACGTCACCGCCAGCGTGGGGGCGGCGACCATCGTGCCGACGCAGTTCGATGATTTGGGGTCGCTGTTCGTGGCGGCGGATCGGGCGATGTATGAGGCGAAGGCGGATGGGCGGAATCGGGCGCGGGCAGTGCGGGCAGGCTATGCCTGGGAGTCGGTACAGCACGCACTGGCCCGATGATTGATTTGTTAGCCTGAAGACCGTCATGCGCGCCACTGGCGCCCATGACTCCCGGCGCAGGCCGGAATCCAAGTTTGCACGCATATCGACTGCACATGCAAAATTGGGCACCGGCCTGCGCCGGTGCGACGGTCTTGGGGTCAGCGGTACTAAAATTTAAAACTGCTTCGGATAGCCCGTAATCCGCGCAATATCGCAATACATCGGCTGCAGGCGCCGATACATCTTCACATACACCTCGCGATACAAGCGCTCGTAGATACGCCGGTTGCCGGCATTCGGCACGAACATTCTCCCCACCCGCGTCATCCCCCCAATCGCCGTCTCAAACGTCGGATACAACCCCAACCCAACAGCCGCATCGATCGCCGCCCCCAGCCCCGACGTCTCATACACATGCGGCCGCGCCGTCGGCAGCCCGAAGATGTCCGCCGTGAGCTGCATCGCCGCATCGCTCTGCGAGCCGCCGCCCGACACGCGCAGTTCCGTGATCCGCACGCCGCCGCGCCGCTCGATGCGCTCCTTCCCCTCGCGCAGCGCGTACGCCAGCCCTTCCAGGATCGCCCGGTACACGTGGGCCCGCGTGTGCACGTCGCCGAAGCCGATGATCGCCCCCTTCGCCTCCCTCCCCGGCACCCGGATGCCCGGCGTCCAGTACGGCTGCAGCATCAGCCCCATCGCCCCCGGCGGCACCGCATTGGCCAGTTCGTCGAACAGCCGCTCCGGCGCCACGTCTTCCAGCAGCGCGCGCGATTGTTCGTGGTGGCCGAACTGCTCCTTGAACCAGTTGACCATCCAGTAGCCGCGGAACACCTGGACCTCGGTGCTGTAGGCGCCGGGGATCGCGGCCGGATACGGCGGCACGAAGGGCGTCACCTCGACGTAGCGCGTGGTCGTCGTGTTGATGGTGGCGGTGGTGCCGTAGCTCAGGCAGCCGACGTGCGGCGCGCTGCAGCCGGCGCCGATCACCTCGCAGGCTTTATCGGCAGCCGCCGCCAGCAGCGGCAGGCCCTGCGGAATGCCGGTCTGGCGTGCGGCCTCCTCGCTGATCTCGCCCAGGCGCGCGCCCGGCTCGACCAGCTCCGGCAGCATGCGCGGCAGCACGGCCAGCGCCTGCCACTTCCAGTCGCGCTTCCCGGCCCATCTGCGGCGCCGGTAATCGAAGGGCAGATACGCCACCTGCGAGCCGGAGGAATCGGCGAAACGTCCGCACAGCCGGTAGTTCAGCCAACCCGATAGCAGGAGCAGCTTGTGCGTCGCCTCCCACACCTGCGGCTGGTGCGCGCGGATCCAGTTGATCTCGGCCTCGCCGCGGAAGTAATCGATGGTGCCGCTCACCCGCGCCAGCCTGAACGCGCTGCGCCACAGCGGCCCGATCGGCGGCACGGTGTCGGTGCGGCGCTGGTCGAGCCAGGTGATGGCCGGGCGCAGCGGCTGGCCTTGCGCATCGACGTTGATGACGGTGCCGCGCTGGGTAGTCACCGCCACGCCCGCGGTGCGCGCCCGGTCGGCGCCCGGCCTGGTCCACAATTCCCGGCAAGCCGCGCACAGCGCCTGCCAGAAGCCTTCGGCGTCGTGCTCGGCCCAGCCGGGCTCCGGGCTGCGGTAATCCAGCAGCGGCACTTGGGACTTGGCGACGATCTCCCCGCGCAGGTCGAACAACAGCGCGCGCACGCTTTGGGTGCCGTTGTCGATGGCGAGGATCAGCGGGTCGTTCATGGCAGGCCGTAATGCGAGCGCCACAGGGCGAGATAGGCCGCCTGCTCGGCTTCCCAGTGCGCGTCGCTCCAGCCCAGCTCCGGCTGGCAGATGGCGCGGATGCGCTCCAGGTGTTCGGCGCCGCCCGCGCGCAGCAGGATGCCGAGCCGCGTGCGGCGCAGCAGCAGGTCTTCCAGCCGGTGGACGTCTTCCGCACGCGCAGCCCAGCGCAGCTCGGCCCAGGGCGTCAGGGTGCCCGGGACGAATTCCAGTTCCCCTTCCTGCGCGCCGTCGACCAGGTCCTGGGCGTGACGGCCATGGCGGCCGGCGAGGCGCAGCAAGAGCGCGGCCGGCACGCCACGCGGCCCACGCGGCAGGAAGCCGGGCGCGAACACCGGCTGCGGCGACAAGTCCGGCCGCCACGCCGGCATCTGGCGCGCCACGTGGGCCAGCACGTCGAGGGCGATGGCGCGGAAGGTGGTCAGCTTGCCGCCGGTGACGCCCACCAGGCCCGGCTCGTCCCACACCAGATGCTCGCGCGTCTCCTTCGACGGCGCGCCGTGGCTGCCGCTGTCGAGCACGGGACGCACGCCGGCGTAGGTCGCCAGCACGTCGGCATCCTCCAGGTGCAGCTGCGGGAACTGCGCGCGCAGGGCGTTCAACAGGTAGTCGAATTCGGCGCGGGTCACGCGCGCCTCGCCGGCCAGGTCGTCGGCATGGTCGACGTCGGTGGTGCCGACCAGGGTCGCGCCCTCCCAGGGGAAGGCGAACACCGGACGGCCATCCTCGGGATGCATCAGGCTCACCGCCTGCGCCAGCGGCAGGCGCCAGGCCGGCAGGACCAGGTGGCTGCCGCGCAGGGGCCGCAGTCTCGGTGCGCTGCCCTGCCCGGCCAGTGCGCCGGCCCAGGCGCCGGTGGCGTTCACCACGAGCGGGGCACGTACCTCGTGAATGCTGCCGGTACGCGCATCGCGCAGCCGCGCCCCGATCACGCGTCCGTCGCTGCGCAAGAGCGAATCGACCGCCACGTAATTGCGCGCCTGGGCGCCGTGCTCGCGCGCCTCGTCCAGCACCCGCAATACCAGCCGCGCGTCATCGGTCTTGGCGTCCATGTAGCGGATGCCGCCCTGCAGGCCGGCCTGCTCGATGTTCGGCGCCAGCATCGCGAATCCGCCGGCGTCGACCCAGTGGCGCTCGCGCCGCCCGGCCAGGAAATCGTAGATCGCCAGGCCCGCCAGGAAGCTGCGCCGCTTGCGCCGGCTGGCGCCGTAGTCGGCAAAGGCGAAGCCCTGCGGCTCGACCAGGCCGGGCGCATCGCGCAG
This sequence comes from Massilia phyllostachyos, assembly GCF_021044825.1. Classification (GTDB taxonomy): domain Bacteria; phylum Pseudomonadota; class Gammaproteobacteria; order Burkholderiales; family Burkholderiaceae_D; genus Telluria; species Telluria phyllostachyos. Next base: position 63,020 of record NZ_JAJNOC010000008.1, read on the forward strand.
CAGGGCTTCGCGCTCGCGCACCGATTCGCGCGTCAGGCGCAGCCGGCCTTCGGCCAGGTAGCGCAGGCCGCCGTGCACCAGCTTCGACGAGCGGCTCGACGTCCCCCAGGCGAAGTCGCGCTGCTCGACCAGCAGGGCTTTCAGGCCGCGCCGCGACGCCTCCAGCAGCACGCCGGCGCCGGTGATGCCGCCGCCGATCACGAGCAGGTCCCAGTCGCCGTCCGTCATGGCGCCAGCAGCTTGCCCGGATTCATGCGGCCATCCGGATCGAACTGGCGGAACAGCGCCGCCATCGCCTTCATCCCGAGTTCCCCCTTCTCCTCCGCGAGCCAGGGCGCGTGGTCGACGCCGACGCCGTGCTGGTGGCTGATGGTGCCGCCGGCCGCCACGATGGCTTCCGACACCCTGTCCTTCAACTGGCGCCAGCGCAGCATGTCGGCCTCGAACTCGCCCGTCAGGCGGAACACGAAGGTCGAATACACGCTGGCCCCCTGCGGGTACAGGTGCGACAGGTGGGTGTAGGCGTGCACCTTTTCGCCCTGCGCCTGCAGCGCCTGCGCGGCGGCGCGCTCGATCCCTTCCATCGCATGGGTCACGCGCGGCCAGTCGACCGCCGTCTCGACGGTGTCGATCGCATAACCGTGCGCCCACGCCGCGTTGCGCAGGTAGACGCTGCGGAAGCGGTTGCGGCGCCAGCGCTCGCCGAGACCCCGGCCCACGTGCACGCCCCTATGGCGGCGCGCCAGCGCCAGGGCGGCCTTTATCGCCGGCACCGCCTGCGCTTTTTCTCCGCTGGCGCCGATCATCAGCATGCACTTGCCGTTGCCGCTGCCGCGCAAGGCGAGCCAGCCTTCCAGCAGCCGCACCACCCGCGGGTGGCCGGCCAGCGTCAGCATGGTGGTCGTCTCGACCGCGTTCGACAGGCGCAGCATCGACAGCGCCAGCTTCGCCTGCGCCAGTTCGCGCACCGCGGCCACCGCCCGTTCCCAGTCGGGGAAGAACACCGCATGGAAGGCTTCGTGCTGCGGCAGGCGGCTGATGCGCACCGTCGCGTGGGTCAGGATGCCGAGGCGTCCTTCGGAGCCGAGCACCATCTCGCGCACGTCCACGCCGGCGCTCGAGGCCGGAAAGGTCGGGATCTCGAGCGTGCCCGCCGGCGTCTCGACCCGTCCGCCCGCGAACAGCCCCTCGATGCGCCCGTAGCGCAGCGACTGCTGGCCGGACGAACGCGTCACCACCCAGCCGCCCAGGGTCGAGTATTCGAAGGATTGCGGGAAGTGGCCGAGGGTGTAGCCGTGGGCGCGCAGCTGGGCTTCCAGGTCGGGGCCGGCCACGCCCGCGCAGAAGGTGGCCAGCTGCGCTTCGCGGTCGAGCGAGATCATGGCGCGCATGCGGCGCATGTCGATGCTCAGGGTCGGCCGGGATGGGTCATGCACGCCGAGGTGGCCGGCCACGCTGGTGCCGCCGCCGTAGGGGATGACGTCGGCGCCGTTGGCGGCGGCGTAGGCGAGCAGCGTGCGCACCTGCTCGGAACACTCCGGATAGCCGACGCCGTCCGGCGCCGCATGCACGCGGCCGTGGCGCAGGCGCAGCCAGTCGGGCAGGCTCTGGCCGAGGGCGTGCAGCAGCCGCGTCGGCGCGCTGGCGTCGACCAGCGGGTGCGGCGGCAGGCGGCCGGGCGGCAGCGCGGCGCAGGCGGCGTCGAAAGTGGCGTCGCGCGGCGCCGTGCCCGGTCCGATCCGCTCGCCCAGGAAGCCAAGCGCCTCCGGCCCCAGGGGCACATCGATCGTATCGTCACCCCAGCCGTTCCACCGCCGCATGCCATCCCTCTTATATACTATTGACGATCTATCACGGCAGAGTAAGCATTCGTACCTTCAACCGTCTTGCGCTTTCATGACACAGCCTTGCTCCATTGCGTCATCCCCGGATGGCGGCCGGGTCACCGGCGCCTACCTGCAGCCGCTCATCGAGACGGCGGCGGCGCGCGGCGTCTCTGCTCCCCGCCTCGCCGCGGCGGCCGGCCTGCCGGCGCACGCCTTGAGTCCCCTGCCCGATTCGCTCGCGGCGCGCGACTACATCGCCCTGCTGGAGGCCGGCGCCAGGCGGTGCGAAGACCCGCACTTCGGCCTGCACGTGGGCGAACGGGTGCGGCCCGGCACCTTCACGGTCTACGGCCTGGTCCTGATGGCCTGCCGCGACTTCGGCCATGCGCTGGAACAGACGCAGCGCTACGAAGTGCTGGCCCATGACCTGGGACGCACGCGGCTCGACGTCGAGGGCGCGGACGCGCTGTACGCCTGGATCAGCCACTACCCCGCCGCCTCGCGGCATCTGGTGGAAAGCGTGTTCGCCGGCATTCGCGTGTTCGGCAGCTGGCTGGCCGGCCGCCCGCTCGGCCCGCGCCAGGTCGCATTCGTCCATCACAGCGACGCCGCGCTCGACGAGTACGAACGCGTGCTCGGCGTGCGCCCGCAATTCGGCGCTGCTGGAAACGTGGCGCGCTTCGACGCCGCCATCCTCGCCATGCCGGTGCCGGACGCCGACCCGAGCCTCTACCCGGTGCTGCGCCAGCACGCCGAGCGCGTCCTCGGCGCGCGCAATGCCGCCGGCGACGGCATCCTGGCCCAGGTCCGTTCGCTGCTCGTCCAGCAGCTCGCCCACGGCGGCGCGCGCCTGCCGGCGATCGCCGCGGCGCTCGGGATGTCGCCGCGCACCCTGCAGCGCAAGCTGGCCGACGCCGGCGCCAGCTTCCAGGAACTGCTCGACGGCGCCCGCTACGAACTGGCGCGCGACTACCTGCGCCAGCGCGAGCTCGGCCTGGTCGATATCGCCTTCCTGCTCGGCTACCAGGAACAGAGCGCGTTCACCCATGCGTTCCGCGAGTGGTCGGGGATGAATCCCGGCGCCTGGCGCGAGCGTGGCCGCTGACACCGGTTTTGCGGCTTATGGCGCGGCCTGAGCAGCCGTCCATCGCCACGTCGTGCAAGGGCTATAATTGACGGAATAGCGAATGCGCCCCTTACCGGTTACCGACGTGAATCCCCATCTCGACCAGCTCCACCCTTACCCCTTCGAACAGCTGCGCCAGCTCTTCAGCGGTGTGACCCCGAACGCCGCCTACAGCCCGATCAGCCTGGGCATCGGCGAACCCAAGCACCCGACCCCGGCCTTCATCGAGAAAGCGCTGATGCATGCGATGTCCGGCCTGTCGAGCTACCCGAGCACCCACGGCAACGACCCGTTGCGCGCGGCGATCGCGGGCTGGCTGGAGAGGCGCTACGGCATCCCGGCGATCGACCCGGCCACCATGGTGCTGCCGGTGAACGGTTCGCGCGAGGCGCTGTTCGCGTTTGCCCAGTGCGTCGTCGACTCTTCAAAGGGCGACGCGCTGGTGATGAGCCCGAACCCGTTTTATCAGATCTACGAGGGCGCGGCGCTGTTGTGCGGCGCCCGGCCGTATTACGTGAATTCGGAACCGGGCCGCAACTTCGCGCCCGACTTCGGCAGCGTGCCGGATGAGGTCTGGTCGCGCGTGCAGCTGCTGTACGTCTGCTCGCCCGGCAATCCGACCGGCGCCGTGCTGACCCAGGACGACTGGCAGCAGCTGTTCGCGCTGTCCGACCGCCACGGTTTCGTGATCGCCTCGGACGAGTGCTATTCCGAGATCTACTTCGGTACCACGCCGCCGCTGGGCGCGCTGGAAGCGGCGCACGGGCTGGGCCGCAGCGGCGGCGAGCGTCCATATAAGAACCTGGTGGTGTTCTCGAGCCTGTCGAAGCGTTCCAACGTGCCGGGCATGCGCTCGGGTTTCGTCGCGGGCGACCCGCAGCTCATGAAGAAATTCCTGCTCTACCGTACCTACAGCGGCGGCGCCATGCCGCCGCCGGTGCAGGCGGCGTCCGTCGCGGCCTGGAACGATGAGCACCACGTGCAGGACAACCGCGCGCTCTACCGCGAGAAGTTCAACCTCATCACGCCGCTGTTGAAAGGGGTGATGGACGTCGAGCTGCCCGACGCCGGCTTCTACCTGTGGGCCGACGTGCGCCGTAGCGGCCTGTCGGACACCGAGTTCGCACGCCGCCTGTACGCCGAATATAATGTGACGGTTTTGCCGGGCTCTTACCTCGCGCGCGAAGCGCACGGCGTGAATCCGGGCCGCAACCGGATCCGCATGGCGCTGGTCGCCGGCGTGGACGAGGGACTCGAGGCGGCCAACCGCATCAATGAGTTCTGCAAGGGCCTGTAAGCGGCAGCACAACGAATCAACCCAACCATAGAAGCAATCATGACCCAACAACTCCAGAACATCATCGACACCGCGTGGGAACAGCGCGCGGAGATCAGCCCGACCAGCGCCAGCGCCGAGGTGCGCGACGCGGTCGCCCACGTGCTCGCCGGCCTGGATGCCGGCACCCTGCGCGTGGCGCAAAAGGACACCGGCAGCTGGGTCGTGAACCAGTGGATCAAGAAGGCGGTCCTGCTGTCGTTCCGCCTCGAGAACAACGTGCCGGTGCCTGCGGGCGGCGGCATGCAGTTCTACGACAAGGTGCCGACCAAGTTCGCCGACTACAGCGCCGAGGACTTCGCCAAGGGGGGCTTTCGCGTGGTGCCGCCGGCCGTCGCGCGCCGCGGCAGCTTCATCGGCAAGAACGTGGTCTTGATGCCGTCCTACGTCAACATCGGCGCCTACGTCGATGAAGGCGCGATGGTCGACACCTGGGCCACCGTCGGCTCCTGCGCCCAGATCGGCAAGAACGTCCACCTGTCCGGCGGCGTCGGCATCGGCGGCGTGCTGGAACCGATGCAGGCGAATCCGACCATCATCGAAGACAACTGTTTCATCGGCGCGCGTTCGGAGATCGTCGAAGGCGTGATCGTGGAAGAGAACTCGGTGATTTCGATGGGCGTGTACATCGGGCAGTCGACCAAGATTTATAACCGTGAAACCGGCGAAGTGACGTATGGCCGTGTGCCGTCGGGCTCCGTGGTGGTGTCGGGTTCGCTGCCGTCAGCCGATGGCAAGTACAGCCTGTATTGTGCGGTGATCGTCAAGCGGGTGGATGCGCAGACGCGTTCCAAGACCGGCATCAACGAGCTGCTGCGCGGCGACTAAGCTGCTGCTTGAACGCGCGGTCGGGGGACCCGACCACCCTGCGACTGCGTGTTCGACACGATTCGATATTACCGGGGAGACGACGATGGCCATGGACCGCCTGTTCCAGCTGATGAAGGAGAAGAACGCTTCCGACATGTTCTTCGCCGTGAATTCGCCGGTGCACATCAAGATCAACGGGAACCTCATCCCGATCAACCAGCATCGTCTCGAACCGGAAAACATCCTCTCGCTCCTGTCCGAGATCGCCACGCCGGAGCAGATGCAGGAACTCGAGCGCGAGAACGAGCTGAATATGGGCGTCTCGGTCCCGAACCTGGGGCGCTACCGTCTGTCGGCCTTCCGCCAGCGCGGCACCATCTCCGCCGTGTTCCGCTTCGTGCCGGCGAATATCCCGCCGCTCGGCGAACTCGGCCTGCCGCCGGTGCTGTCCGAACTGATCATGGAAAAGCGCGGCCTGCTTCTCATCGTCGGCGCCACCGGTTCCGGCAAGTCGACCACCATCGCCTCGATGCTGGACCATCGCAACGAACAGCGCACCGGCCACATCCTGACCCTGGAAGACCCGATCGAATACCTCTTCAAGAACAAGAAATCGATCGTCAACCAGCGCGAGATCGGCAGTGATGCCACGAGCTTCGGCACGGCCCTGCGCAACTCGATGCGCCAGGCGCCGGACTGCATCCTGATCGGCGAGATCCGCGACAAGGAAACCATGGCGGCGGCGCTGGCCTATGCGCAGTCGGGCCACCTGGTGCTGGCCACGCTCCACGCCAACAACAGCTACAACGCGCTGAACCGCATCATCAGCTTCTACCCGATCGAGAACCGCGCCGCCCTGCTGCAGGACCTGTCGTCCGCGGTGAAGGCGATCGTCTCGCAGCGCCTGGTGAAATCCGCCGCCGGCGGCCAGCGCCAGGCCGCTGTCGAGGTCATGCTCAATACCCGCTATATCGCCGACCTGATCGAAAAAGGAGAGATCGGCCAGATCAAGGAAGCGATGGACAAGAGCCTGTCGCCGGGTTCGCAGTCCTTCGAGACGGCCCTGCTCAAGCTGGTCAAGGACGGTCTCGTCACGCAGGAAGAAGCGCTGGCGAATGCCGACTCCGCCACCAACCTGCTCTGGCTGCTCAACAACGGCCCCGAAAGCCAGGTGCAGCCGGAAGAAGAGAAGAAGCCCGCCGAGCCGCAGCAGGGCGCGTCCTTTACGGAGTTCACCCTCAACTCCTGATGTTCGAACTGAGCCAGCTGCGCTGCTTCGTCGCGGTCGCCGAGGAACTGCACTTCAGCCGCGCCGCCGAGCGCCTGAACATGACCCAGCCGCCGCTCAGCCGCCAGATCCGGCTGCTCGAACACCACGTGGGCGTCCAGCTTTTGGAGCGCAACAGCCGCACCGTCAGCCTGACGGCAGCCGGCAAGGCCTTCTTCCCCGAAGCCGCGCGCATCCTGCGCATCGCCGAGGAAGCGACTTTTGCTGCGCGCCGCGCCGCCAAGGGCGAACAGGGCAACCTCGCCATCGGTTTTACCTCCGCCTCGGGCTACAGCCTGCTGCCCGAAGTCGTGCGCCGCCTGCGCGACTGTGCGCCCGGCGTGTCGCTGACGCTCAAGGAACTGGTCAGCACCTCGCAGGTCGAGGCCCTGAACGCCGGTGAACTCGACCTCGGCCTGCTGCGTCCCCACCCGATGAAAGGCGAACTCGAAAGCCGCCTCATCGCGCGCGAATCGCTGATGCTCGCCATTCCCGAGAGCGAGGCCGAGGCTTGGCCGCTCGAACCGACCCTGAACGACCTGCACGGCAGGCCCTTCGTCATGTACTCGCCCTACGAGGCGCGACCCTTCTACCTGATGCTGACCGAACGCTTCGCCCGCGCCGGCGTGGTGCCCGACATCGTCGAGCACATCGGCCAGGTCCACACCATGCTGGCGCTGGTCCGTGCGGGCGTCGGCGCGGCCCTGATCGCGGAAGGCGCCTCGCGCCTGAAATTCGACGGCACCGTCATGCGCCGGATGGCGACCGAGCCGGTCGAGATGGTCTGCGCCTGGCGCCGCGACAACGACAATCCGGTCCTGACGCTCTTCAGGAACGTCGTCTTGCCCGACTGCGCCATCGATTGATACACATTCTGAATCGGACGCATCAATCTTTGGTTTGCTGGTGAATCGACCCGGGAATATCATCCATACAACTCATCCTGGATTGCTCCCCATGCCAACACATTCCGTCAAAGGCGCTCCCATCGTCACGGACCTGCGCGTCGTTCCCGTCGCAGGCCAGGACAGCATGCTGCTCAATCTGAGTGGCGCGCACGGCCCCTGGTTCACCCGCAACATCGTCATCCTTACCGACAGCGCCGGCAACACCGGCCTGGGCGAAGTCCCGGGCGGCGAGAAGATCCGCCAGACCATCGGGGACGCGCGCGAACTCGTCGTCGGCAAGCCGCTGGGCGACTACAACGCCGTGCTCAATACGATGCGCAAGGCGTTTGCCGACCGCGACGCCGGTGGCCGCGGCCTGCAGACCTTCGACCTGCGCACGACCATCCACGCGGTCACCGCGGTGGAATCGGCGCTGCTCGACCTGCTCGGCCAGTTCATGGACGTGCCGGTCGCCGCCCTGCTCGGCGAAGGCCAGCAGCGCGCTGCGGTCGAGATGCTCGGTTACCTGTTCTACGTCGGCGACCGTCGCAAAACGGATCTGGCTTACCGCAACGAGCTTGACGCGGGCGACGCCTGGTTCCGCCTGCGGAATGAAGAAGCGCTGACGCCCGAATCGATCGTGCGCCTGGCTGAAGCGACCCGCGAACGCTATGGCTTCAACGACTTCAAACTGAAAGGCGGCGTACTGAGTGCGGATGAGGAGATGGAAGCCATCGTCGCCCTGCACGAGCGCTTCCCCGAGGCGCGCGTCACGCTCGATCCGAACGGCGGCTGGCTGCTGAAGGATGCGATCCGCGTCTGCCGCGACAAGCACGGCATCCTCGCCTATGCCGAAGACCCCTGCGGCGCCGAAGGCGGCTTTTCGGGCCGCGAAGTGATGGCGGAGTTCCGCCGCGCCACCGGCCTGCCAACGGCAACCAACATGATCGCCACCGACTGGCGGCAGATGGCTCACTCGATCCAGCTGCAGTCGGTCGACATCCCGCTGGCCGACCCGCACTTCTGGACCATGCAGGGCTCGGTGCGCGTGGCGCAGCTGTGCGAGATGTTCGGCCTGACCTGGGGCTCGCACTCGAACAACCACTTCGACATCTCGCTGGCCATGTTCACCCACGTGGGCGCGGCGGCGCCGGGCAAGATGACGGCGATCGACACCCACTGGATCTGGCAGGATGGGCAGCGCGTCACCAAGGAGCCTTTGAAGATCGAAGGCGGCATGATCCACGTGCCGCAGAAGCCGGGCCTCGGGATCGAGCTCGACGAGGCCGAGCTGGAGAAAGCGCACCAGGCCTACAAGAACATGGGCCTCGGCGCGCGCGATGACGCGGTAGCGATGCAGTACCTCGTCCCCGGCTGGCAGTTCGACAACAAGCGCCCCTGCCTCGTGCGTTGATTGTAGGGTGGGCGGGTAATTTCGGGCAGTGCCCGGAATTACGCCCACGCGTTCAACCCACGTGTACGTCGCGGCGGCGGCGCAGCAGCAAACCAGCGCCACCCAGTCCCATCAACAGGAAAGTCGAAGGCTCGGGCACATCCGCCGCATCCAGGTCCTGGAAGCTGACACTGTCGACGATATAGTGCGAATTGTAGGCCGGGTCATTGGTCGCATCGCCCCAGACCAGGTGGCCCATGCTGGTGATAACGTCGGGCGCCGAGACCGCGCGGCTGAGCGCCGCGGTCGCCGCACCAGATGCGATATCGGCGAACGTCGCGTCGATATACAAGCTCAGTTGACTGCCGTCGTAGCGGATCTGGTAGTCATGGAAGGCGCTGGTATCGAGCGACACCGAGCTTGCCTCATCTCCCCACAGCACCTTGCCGTTCGCGATCATGAAGGTATTCGCTCGGGTATAACTCGACAGCACTCTGTCGCCGAACGGGCTGAAGGTGAGCGCCGCATCGAGGTTGTTGTAGCTCGACGAGAGCACCTGGAGCCGCAGCGAGGCGATGTAGTTCGTCGCCTTGGTATCGTACTTGAACAGATACATCTGGCTGGTCCGCCCACCGGGGTCATTGACCGTGCTGAATTCGGTCATACCCTCATGCGCGACTTGCGTGCCGCTTCCCTCGACGGACCACCCCTGCCTGGACGGATCCCCGTTGCCATCGTATAAAGTCTGGATCGGTCCTGCAAAGGCGGCGCTTGTTGCGAAAGTCAGTGCAATTGCGGAAGCGAATCGTGAGAAAAGCATGGAATCCCTAGCTATAGAATGATTAATTTGTGGTAGTAGCATCACTTTAAGAAATTTTGCATTACTCAACTAATAATGTCAAAAAGAAAATAGTCCGACTCTTCGTACAGGCTGAGCGCGTGGTATCCTCTCGCGCTCGGCAATGCGGCCGAACTGCAAGTCCGCGGCAAGGCAACAAGAAACCAATGCAATGAACATTATTTCTCTCTACGGCATCCCCAACTGTGACACCGTCAAGAAAGCCCGCACCTGGCTGCTTGATCACGGCCACGACTTCACCTTCCACGACTTCAAGAAACAGGGCCTGACGCGCGAGATGGTCGCCGGCTGGCTCGAGCAGCTCGACTGGGAAACGCTGGTCAACCGCAAGGGCACGACCTGGCGCAACCTGCCGGACGAGCGCAAGGCGCAGATCCTCGATAAGGACAGCGCTTTGGATCTGATGCTGGAAAACCCATCCGTCATCAAGCGCCCTGTCTTGCAGGGCGTCGGGCCGACCTCGGTCGGCTTCTCGCCCGACATGTACGCGGCCAAGTTCAAGGACGCCCGGTGAAACCTTCGCGCACCCTCTTGCTGACCGAAGAGCTGATCGCCCTCGATTCCGTCACCCCGCACGACAAGGGTTGCCAGGAGCGCCTGAAGGAGCTGCTGGCGCCGCTCGGCTTCAGCTGCGAGACCATCGAATCGAACGGCGTGACGAACCTGTGGGCGCGCAAGGGCACGACCTCGCCGGTGTTCGTCTTCGCCGGCCACACCGACGTGGTGCCGTCCGGCCCCGAACAGCAGTGGCAATCCGCCCCCTTCGTCCCCACCCGCCGCGACGGCAAGCTGTACGGCCGCGGCGCCTCCGACATGAAGACCTCGATCGCGGCCATGGTCGTGGCCTGCGAGGAGTTCATCGCGGCGCAGCCCGACCACAAGGGCTCGATCGCTTTTCTCATCACCAGCGACGAGGAAGGCCCCGCCGTGGACGGCACCGCGGTGGTTTGCGAGCGCCTGGAAGAGCGCGGCGAGACGCTGGATTACTGCTTGGTCGGCGAACCGACGTCGAACCACGTGCTGGGCGACACCATCAAGAACGGCCGCCGCGGCTCCCTGTCCGGCCACCTGGTCATCAAGGGCATCCAGGGACATATCGCCTATCCGCACCTGGCGCGCAACCCGATCCACCAGGCCGCGCCGGCGCTGGCGGAACTCGCTGCCGAGGTCTGGGACGAAGGCAATGAGTACTACGCGCCGACCAGCTGGCAGGTCTCGAACATCGCGGCCGGCACCGGCGCGACCAACGTGATCCCGGGCCACATGTCGCTCGACTTCAACTTCCGCTTCTCGACCGCCAGCACCGCCGACGGCCTGGAAGCGCGGGTGCACGCCATCCTCGACCGCCACGGCCTGGACTACGACCTGCAGTGGACGCTGTCGGGACAGCCCTTCCTGACGCCGAAGGGGAGGCTGTCGGACACGCTGTGCAATGCGATCCGCGACGAGCTGGGCGTGGCGACCGAACTGTCGACTACCGGCGGCACCTCGGACGGCCGCTTCATCGCCCGCATCTGCCCGCAGGTGATAGAATTCGGGCCGCCGAACGCCAGCATCCACAAGATCGACGAACACATCGAGCTGCGCTACATCGATCCCCTCAAGAACATCTACCGCCGCACGCTGGAGCAGCTGCTGGCGCCGCACTAAACCACCAGGAGTACAGTGCCATGACCACCACCACCTTCAGCACGCCGCGCGACCTGCTGCGCTATGCCATCACCCGCTTCAACGGCGCCAAGCTGTTCTTCGGCCATGGCAGCGCCGAGGCCTTCGACGAAGCCGCCTACCTGATCCTGCACACGCTCAAGCTGCCGCTGGACCGGCTCGATCCCTTCCTGGACGCGCGCCTGCTGCCGGAAGAAGTCATCCAGGTGATGGAGGTGATCGAGCGCCGCGTCGGCGAGCGCGTCCCGGCCGCCTACATCACCAAGGAAGCCTGGCTGGGCGAGTACCGCTTCTATGTCGACGAGCGCGTGCTGGTGCCGCGTTCCTTCATCGCCGAGCTGATCCCGCAGACCTTCAGCCCCTGGGTGCAGGATCCGGACGGCGTGGAAAACGTGCTGGAACTGTGCACGGGCAGCGGCTGCCTGGCGATCATGATGGCCGAGGCCTTCCCGAACGCCGTCGTCGATGCGGTCGACATCTCGAAGGATGCGCTGGCCGTGGCCGAGCACAACATCCGCGAATACAAGCTCGAGGGCCGCGTGAACCCGATCGAGTCGGACCTGTACGAGCACGTGCCATTCAAGAAGTACGACCTGATCGTCACCAACCCGCCGTACGTGAACAGCAGCTCGATGAAGAAGCTGCCGCCGGAATACCTGCGCGAGCCGCAGATCGCCCTGGCCGGCGGCGAGGACGGCATGGACCTGGTGCGCAAGATCGTTGCCGGCGCCGCCGAGCGCCTGTCGCCGGAAGGCGTGCTGGTGGTCGAGATCGGGAATGAAGTGGAATACGCGGAAGCGGCTTTCGGTCATCTCGGGCTGACGTGGCTGAGCACCAGCGCTGGTGACGAAGCCGTGTTCCTGCTGACCGCCGAGCAACTCCAATCGCAATAATCCATAGGGTGGACAGCCGTCCGCCCTACATGACCTAGACTTACGCAATGATCCGCTTCCAGAACGTCAGCCTGATGCGCGGCACCAAGCCGCTGTTAGAAGACGCCGACCTCACCCTCAACCCGGGCGACAAGATCGGCCTGATCGGCGCTAACGGCGCCGGCAAATCGAGCCTGTTCGCCATGCTGCGTAACGAACTGCACCCGGACCAGGGCGCGATCGACTTCCCTGCCAAGTGGCGGATGGCCTACGTGGCCCAGGAGACGCCGGCGCTGGACCGCCCCGCGCTGGACTACGCGATCGACGGCGACGCCAACCTGCGCAAGCTCCAGGCCGAACTCGACGAACTCGAAGCGCACCCGGACGCGAACGACCACGGCATGCGCCTGGGCGAACTCCACAGCCTGCTGGCCGACGCCGACGCCTACACGGTGCAATCGCGCGCCGAGCAGCTGCTGCTGGGCCTGGGCTTCTCGCTGGAGCAGATGAAGCAGCCGGTGGCCAGCTTCTCGGGCGGCTGGCGCATGCGCCTGAACCTGGCGCAGGCGCTGATGTGCCCTTCCGACCTGCTGCTGCTCGACGAACCGACCAACCACCTGGACCTCGATGCGATCATCTGGCTGGAAGACTGGCTGAAACGCTACCCCGGCACCCTGATCATCATCTCGCACGACCGCGACTTCCTCGACGAGATCGTGGGCGTCATCGTGCACATCGACGAGCGCAAGCTGAAACGCTACTCGGGCAACTACTCGGGCTTCGAGCGCCAGCGCGCCGCCAGCCTGGTGCTGGCCGCCGCGGCGTTCGAGAAGCAGCAGCGCCAGCGCGCCCACCTGCAATCCTTCGTCGACCGATTCAAGGCCAAGGCCACCAAGGCGCGCCAGGCCCAGAGCCGCATGAAGGCGCTGGCCAAGATGGAAGAACTGGCGCCGCTGCGCGCCGCCGCCGAATTCTCCTTCGAGTTCCGCGAGCCGCTCTCGGCCCCGAACCCGCTGCTGGTGCTGGAAGACGTCGACGCCGGCTACCCGATCCTCGACGGCCATGGCGACAAGGTCGGCGGCAAGGCGATCGTCAAGCGCGTCAACTTCTCGCTGCAGATCGGCCAGCGCATCGGCCTCTTGGGTGTGAACGGCGCCGGCAAATCCACCCTCATCAAGACCGTGGCCGGCGAGCTGATGCCGCTGGAAGGCAAGGCCACGCTGGGCAAAGGCCTGTCGATCGGCTATTTTGCGCAGCACCAGGTCGAGATGCTGCGCCACGACGAGTCGCCGCTGTGGCACCTGATGAAGATCGCGCCGAACGTGCGCGAGCAGGAGCTGCGCAACTTCCTCGGCAGCTTCAACTTCCCGGGCGATATGGTGACCAGCAAGATCGCGCCCTTCTCCGGCGGCGAAAAGGCGCGCCTGGCGCTGGCCCTGATCGTGTGGCAGCGCCCGAACCTGCTGCTGCTCGATGAACCGACCAACCACCTGGACCTCGAAACCCGCGAAGCGCTGACCATGGCGCTGGCGCAGTTCGAAGGCACGCTGGTCCTGGTCTCCCACGACCGCCACCTGCTGCGCGCCACCACCGACCAGTTCATCATCGTCGCCGACGGCAAGCTGCAGCCCTTCGACGGCGACCTGGACGACTACAAGGAATGGCTGTTCCAGACCAAGCTCGGAAAAGGCACCGACACCCTGCCCGCGCCGACAAGGCCGGCCGACAGCAAGGCCGCGGCGCCGGCCGCCGCCCCGGTCGACCGCAAGGAACAGAAGCGCCAGGAAGCCGAGGAACGCCAGCGCCTTGCCGCCCTGCGCAAACCCATCGAGAACCGCGTCAAGCGCCTGGAGGAGCAGATGGCCAAGCTGAACGCGAAGAAGGCCGAGATCGACGCCCAGCTGCTCGAACCCGCCATCTACGAGGCCGAGAACAAGGACAAGCTCAAGACCCTGGTGGCCGACCAGGCCTTCGCCTCGCGCGACCTGGAGGCGCTCGAAATGGAATGGCTGGAGCTGCAGGAACAGCTCGAAGGCCTGGCGGCCTGACACCGCGGACGCGCAGCGCATGGAACCGGTCGACCATTTCAACCTGCGCACCTTCGACCTGAACCTGCTGCTGGCCTTCGACGCCCTGATGCAGGAGCTGAGCGTCACCCGGGCGGCCGGGCGCCTGAAGATCCAGCAGCCGGCCATGAGCCATGCGCTGGCCAACCTGCGCCTGGTGTTCGACGACCCGCTGTTCGTGCGCAGCGGCCACGCGATGGAAGCGACGCCGCGCGCCCGGGCCCTGCACGAGGTCATCCATCCGCTGCTGGTGCAGGCGCAGCAGGCCCTGGTCGCCAACACCGGCTTCGACCCGGGGCGCGAACAGCGCACCTTCCGTCTCGGGATCAACGGCCAGCAGGAGGCGATTTTGCTGCCCGCCGTGATCGCCCACGTCGCCCGCCACGCGCCGAACGTGCGCATCCAGTCGGTATCGGTGGGCGACCAGCCTCTGCAGGCCGTGCTGGACGAGGACCGGCTCGACGTCGTCATCGCCCACTGCAGCGACTCGGTGCCGCGCCTGCGGCGCGAGAAGCTCTATCGGGAACAGTACGTGTGCTGCTTCCATCCGCTGCTGCTCGGCTGCGCGGCGCCGATCGGCCAGGCCGAGTACCTGGCCGCCATGCACGGCATCGTCGCATCCGGGATCGACGTCTCGGGCTTTCTCGGCTACCTGTTCCAGCATGCGCCAGGCCGGCCGCAGATCGCCCTGTCCGCGCACAACGTGACCACCCTGCTCGCCGCGGCCTCCAGCACCCCGCTGGTCGCGTCCTTGCATGGGCGCCTGGCGGCGCGCTACGCCTCGCTGTTCGGCCTCGCCGTCAGCCCGATTCCCTTTCCGGTCGACGAGCTCGAGATCGACATGTTCTGGCATCCGCGCAGCGACAAGGACGCGGCGCTGAACTGGTTCCGCCAGCTGCTCAGGTCCTGCCTGCCCTGACTTGAATGCGCATCGACGCGGTCGATCCCGGCCATTGGCCGGATCGATTGGCCAAGGCCGGGGGCGCATGGTTACCATTGCCGGATCAGATCGCACAAGGACGAGGTCCGCCGCATGCATACGACGACAGCCACCGACACCACCCTCCCCACCGCCGCCGCCAAGGTGCGCATCCAGGCCCTCGACCTGATCCGCGGCATGGCCATCCTCGGCATCCTCGCCGTCAACGTCGACGGCTTCGCCGCGCCGACCGCCGCCTCGCTCAATCCACGTAACTGGGTGTTCCCGAACGAGGGCTGGACCGCCCTGTCCTACTGGCTGATGGACACCCTGTTCCACGTAAAATTCGTGGCCGTGTTCTCGATGCTGTTCGGGGTGTCGCTGTTCCTGGTCGGCGGCGAGCGCGGCGACCGGGCGCGCGGCCGGCTGCTGGCGCGCCGGCTCGGCATCCTGTTCGGGTTCGGACTGCTGCACGGCTTCGCGATCTGGTGGGGCGACATCCTGTCGCTGTACGCGATGGCGGGCGCGATCCTGTTCTTCTGCCGCTCGTGGTCCGCCAGGACCCTGTTCATTGCCGGCATCACGCTGTTCCTGGCCATGGCGCTCTACCACCAGCCACCTCGCGCTACTCCGCCGCCGCAGCCGGACCCCGCAGCCGTCGCCAAGCGCCAGGCCGCGATCGCCGCAACCATCGCCGAGGCGACATCGTCCTGGCAAGGCGCCGCCGCCGTGAACGCGCGCCAGTACACGCGCCTGCTGACCAACTATCCGATGGCGATTCCGTCTACGCTCGGTCTCATGATGATCGGACTGTCGCTGTTCAAGTCCGGCTTCCTGCAAGGCCGTTCGGAGCGCGGGCGCTATCTGGCCGTGCTCGCGGCCGGCGCCGCGGCCCTCGTTCCGATCGGCTGGCTGTGCTGGCAGCGGGACATCGCGATGACGTCGGTGGCGAGCGACAAGCTGGTGCTGGACTTGCTGGCGCCGCTGGTGGGGCTGGCCTATGCCTCCGGCCTGATCCTGCTGCTGCGGCGCGGCGCGGGGCGCGTGCTGGCGCCGCTGGCGGCGGCCGGACGCATGGCCTTCACCAACTACCTGACCCAGTCGATCATCATGACCTCGATCTTCTACGGCGGCCGCGGCGCGCTGATGGGACAGGTCGACCGTCCGGTCCTGTGGCTGCTGGTGGCGCTGGTGTGGCTGCTGCAGCTGGCCTGGTCGCCGCTGTGGCTGTCCAGGTTCGAGATGGGGCCCTTCGAATGGGTATGGCGCTGCCTGACGGTGGGCTACCGGGTGCCGCTTCACAAGCGCTAGGCAACGCGCGCGTTTTCGCCCGGCGCCAGCGACATCAGGCGGTCGATGTCGATCAGGATCATGCGCCGTTCCTGCATGACGCCCAGGCCGATCAGGTAGTCGGCATCCTGTCCGGCGCCGGGCAGCGGCAGCACCTGCTCCGGGCGCAGCCGCACCACGCCCGTCACCCGCTCCACCACCACCCCGACCACGCCGGCCGACACCCGCACCACGATCACGTCCAGGCCCGGCCGGGGCGCGCCGCGTTCGTCGGCGAAGGCCGCGCGCAGGTCCACCACCGGCATGATCACCCCGCGCGAGAGCGCCACGCCGCCGATGATCTCGCCGTCGCTGGAAAAGCGCTCCAGCGCGCTGTAAGCCTTCAGCTCCTGCACGGCGGCATAGTCGAGCCCGTACTCGAGCCCGCCCAGGTTGAAACCGAGGAACTGCTGGGGTGCGGCGAGGATATGTCGGTGCATGGCGTTTCCCTTTGAAAGGCAAGGTCCATGCTACGAGCCGCGGGCGATTGAAATGTTGACTATGGTCAACTACGCACCGTTGCCGTGCGCGCCGCCGCCCTATTCCTTGATCTCGGGCTCGACCAGCCTGGCCAGCTGGGCAAGCGACTCTTGCCAGCCGAGGTAGCAGCTCTCGACGGCAATGACCTCGGGGATGCCTTCCTGCGTGATCCGGATTTCGACCCCGCACGCCACCTCGCGCAGCGTCACGCTGGTCTGCATCCGGCCCGGCATGCCCGGATCCTCGAACTCGGCCGAGTAGCGCACGCGCCGGCCCGGCTCCAGCTCCAGATACTCGCCGCCGAAGCCATGGCTGCCGCCGGTGGTCAGGTTGGTGAAGGACATGCGGTAGCGGCCGCCGACCCGGGCGTCCATCTCGAAGACGGTGGCGAAGAAGCCGTAGGGCGGCAGCCATTTGGCGAAGGCGCCGGCGGTGGTGAAGGCGCGGTAGATGCGGTCGGGCGTCGATTTCAGGACGCGGTGCAGTTCGACGGTGCTGGACATGACGGTCTCCTTGTTTGGGTGCAGAGGACATCCTCTGCCACCACGACGAACGGGCGTTCCCGGAATCGACATCCGCCGCGCTGTTTCAGGCGGTATGCGGCGGCGCGACGTACTTCTTGCCCAGCGCAGCCTGGGCGGCAGCCTGCGAGATGTGCCGGAACAGCGGATTGCCCTTCCCTTCCGACATGAAGTAGAAATACTCGCCATGCGGGTTACGCGCGTAGCGGGTGATGCGGATCAGTTCGGTCTGGTACCTGTCCGCATACTCGCGCCACTCATGCACGACCCGCGCAGTGCGGCCGTCGAAGGCGAGCCGCGGGTCGCTGGCGTCGAATCGGACCTGGCGGAATTCCTCGTCCACCCGCGGCACGATGCCGGGACCACGATTCTTCTTCAGGTTGCGGTACTGCAGGTAGCCGGCGATACCGGAGAACAGGAGGCCGATCAGGAGCGCGTCGCCTTTCATGGCATGGCTCCAGCAGCCTGCGTCTGCAGCAGCGCCACCAGCGGCGCATCGTTCGGATTGACCAGCAAGGCGCCGAGCTGCGTGCGCGGCGCCAGCGACACCGCCTGGCTCTCCCAGCCCATGTCGGCCGGACAGCCGCCGACGCGCCGCCCCAGGTAGTAGCGGGTCTTGCTGCGGCTGCGCACCAGGTCGCACAGGAAGCCGTCCAGCACCACGCGCAGGCCGCTCTCCTCCCAGGCTTCGCGGACCGCGGTGGCGCGCAAGGACATGTCGGGGTCGCGCGTGCCTTTCGGGAAGGTGGCCGGATAACCGCCGAAGGCGTTCGACGGATGCACCACCCACACCCGCCCGTCCGGCTCTTCGATCACGACGCCGGCCGCCACCCGCTTGCCCGGCGCCGGCTCGAAGTGCGGCTCGTCGAAGGGCGCATCATGCCCCGCCACCGCGCTCCAGCCGGCATCATCGACCGGCGCGGAAGCCCACGGCGTGAATGCGATGCCATGCAAGGAAGCCGGCATGGCACCACCGGGAACCACGGTGGCGATGTGCAGCGGGTCGTGCCAGCTGTCCGGGTGCGTGGCCGCACTCGGCGCCTTCAGGCTGACCGGCCGGCCGTATTCGTCCCGCTTGGGATGGATGGCGAAGCTCATGCGGCGATTCTAGCCCAGCAGCGCCAGCAACTGCCGGATGTCGACCGGCTTGACCAGGTGGTGGTCGAAGCCGGCCGCCAGCGAGGCTTCCATGTCTTGCGGCCGGCCGTAGCCGGTGACCGCGACCAGCAGCGCATTCTCCATGCCGGGCAGCGCGCGCAGGCGGCGCGCCAGCTCGTTGCCGTCCATCCCGGGCAGGCCGATGTCGAGGATGCAGGCCTGCGGCCGCGCCTCCACGCCCAGCCCCTCCACGTAGCCGAGGGCGCTGCTGGAGAGGTGCTCGATGTGCGCCCGGTGTCCGGCGCCATCGAGCATCATGCCGAGCAGTTCGGCCGCGTCGACGTTGTCGTCCACCACCAGCACGCTGCGGCCGGCGCCAGCGGGCTGCGGCGCAGCCGCGCCGGCCGGGCCGTCGGCGTCCGGCGCCGCGGCCGCGGCGATGCGCGGCAGGCGCACCGAGAAA
Organism: Massilia phyllostachyos; assembly: GCF_021044825.1. GTDB lineage: Bacteria > Pseudomonadota > Gammaproteobacteria > Burkholderiales > Burkholderiaceae_D > Telluria > Telluria phyllostachyos. The sequence continues at coordinate 81,940 of NZ_JAJNOC010000008.1, forward strand.
CAGCTGCCCTGCCCCGGCCCCGCGCTGCGCACCGCCACGGTTCCGCCGTGCAGCTCGACCAGGCTCTTGACCAGCGCCAGGCCGATGCCGAGACCACCCTGCGAGCGGTCGGAGCTGCGCTGGGCCTGGGTGAACAGGCCGAACACGCTGTCCTGCACTTCGGGCGCCATGCCGATGCCGTTGTCGCTGACCGACAGCAGCACCTGCTGCGCCTGCGCCTCCATCTCCAGCACGATGCGCCCGCCGTCCGGCGTGTACTTGGCGGCGTTGCCGAGCAGGTTGGCCAGCACCTGCACCAGGCGCTTGCGGTCGCCCGCGACCAGTGCATGCGCCGGCGCCAGGTGCACCTCCAGCCGGTGGCGCCGGCCCTCGACCAGCGGCCGCACCTGCTCGACCGCGTCGGCCACCGCGTCCTTGACGTCGACCGGGCTGTTCTCCAACGTCACCAGGCCGCGCGTGACGCGCGAGACGTCCAGCAGGTCGTTGATCAGGCTCGTCATGTGGCCGACCTGGCGCGTCACGATGGCGCTGGTGCGGCGCACGCCTTCCGCGTCCAGGCGCCCCAGCGCCAGCAGCTCGGCCGCCGCGCCGATCGGCGCCAGCGGGTTCCTCAGCTCGTGCGCCAGCATCGCCAGGAACTCGTCCTTGCGCTGGGCCTCGATGCGCAGCTGCTCCTGGGCCTGGCGGCGCTTGGTGATGTCGCGGAAGAACACGGCCAGGCCGCCGTCCATGGCCGGATAGGCCCGCACTTCCATCCAGCGCTGCTCGCCGTTCTGAAGCGGGTACAAATATTCCACGACGCCCGGTGTGCCGGTCGCCATGGCGCGGCGCAGGATCGGGTCGACCTCGCTGCCCACCGAGTCCGGAAAGGCTTCCCAGTGATCGCGGCCGACGACCTCGTGTTCGGCGCGCGCGATCAGCTGCAGGCCGGTGGCGTTCATGCGCGTGATGTTCCAGTCGCGGCCGACCAGGGCGAAGCCCTCGGCCATGGTGTCGAAGATGTACTGCGACTGGTCGCGCTCGGCGCGCAGCTCGGCCTGGGCGCTGGCCGCCACCACCGCGGCCCAGGTGCGCTCGGCGGTCTCGCGCGCCATGCGCACGTCGTCTTCCAGCCAGTCGCGCGCGACGTCGCTGTGCAGGCTGAGCACGATGCGCAGCGCGCCGGTGCTGACCTGGGGCAGGGTCAGGTGGGCGCGCACGCCGACCGCCTCGTAGGCCGCGAGATGGCCGCTGCTGCGCGGATCGGCCGCGACGTCGGCGACCACCAGGTCTTCACCAGCACGCAAGGCACGCGCAACCCCGGGGCCATATGCGTCGATGCCGATCTCGGTGCCGGCGACGCTGGCCACGCCCGGCCGGCACCAGTCGCGCCGCGCCAGCAGCACGCCACCCGGCTCGCGCAGCTGCGCGAACAGCACCCGCGCCACGCCCAGCCACTCGCCCAGCAGCGCGCTGGCGGCGCCGACGATGTCCTCGACCGCCATCTCGGGCCGCAGCCGGTCGGCCAGCGCCAGCGCGAAGGCCTGCTCGCGCTCGACCTGGCGCAGCCGGGCCACCTGCTCGTCGACCAGCCGGCGCGCCCAATGCTGTTCGGTGACGTCGGTGCCGAGGGCGAAGATGCCGGCGACCGCGCCGTCCTCGACGATCGGCTGGTAGATCACGTTGATGTAGACCTGCTCCAGCGCGCCCTGCGGTCCGCGCCGCACCCGGACCGGCACGTCGTAGCCCAGGTATTCCTTGCCCGTGGCGTAGACCTGGTCGAGCACCTCGAACAGGCGCTGCTCGGCCAGCTCGGCCAGCGCCTCGCGCACCGGCCGGCCGGCGTAGTCGCGCGACCCGAGCAGCGCGACCATGGCCTCGTTGACGAACTCGAACACGTGCTTCGGCCCGCGCAGCACCGCCATGAAGCTGGGCGCCTTGCGAAACAGCGTCTGCAGGCGGTCGATGTCGGCGCGCAGGTGCAGGTTGGCGCGGGTGACGTCGCGCGCGCGTTCCAGCAGGCCGCGCCGCTCGACCAGCATGGCCGGCCCCTGGCCTTCGGCCGCGCCGCTTTCCTGGCGGCGGCGTTCGACCTCGGTGACGTCGATCGGATGCTGCAGCACCAGCTCGACCACGCCGTCCGCGTCCGCCACCGGCGTATGGGTGATGGTCCAGTAGCGCGTTTCGAAGCCGCCGCCCTGGCGCGGCATGTCGTAGCGCAGCAGGGCCAGGGTGTCCGGCCGGCCGCTGTCGATCACGCGCTCGATCGAGGCCGCCATCTGGCGCTCGGTGTCGGGGTCGGTCGGGAAGGCCTGCAGCGCCGGGCGGCCGGCGATGTCTTCCAGGCGGCGGCCGGTCGACGCCAGGTAGGCGCGGTTGGCGTCGACGATGACGAGCCGGCGGTCCATGACCAGGTAGGGGTTGGGCGACGCATCGAACAGTGCGCGGTAGCGGTGGTCAAGACTGGCCATGGCCGGAGCGGGAAATGAATGATTGCAGCCATTCTACCGGTGTCCACCCGCAGCAAGTTCCATTGTTTCATCGGAAAATCGCTGCCCGGCCTGAACATTGATTCCGCGCGCCATCTGTGACAACATCGGCCCACGCATCGCTACAGGCCAGAATAATGAACAAGACGCCCGGCTCCTCGCCCATGACCCTCGCGCTCGACAACGTCCTGCTCGACGACCGCCCGCGCCAGCTGGCGGGCTGGCGCCGCGGCGGCGTCGAGTTCCTGTATTTCGGCTTCAAGGAAGCGCGCGCCTGCCTGTTCGTCGGCCTGTTCTTCGCCGCGATGATGCTCACCCCGCGCGCCGGCCTGTTCGGCATTCCGCGCTACGACCTGCTGCTGCTGGTGGCCCTCGCGATCCAGCTGTGGATGGTGAGGTCGGGCCTGGAGACGATGGACGAACTGAAGGCGATCGGCCTGTTCCACGCAATCGGCTTCGCGCTCGAAGCCTTCAAGGTCTCGAGCGCGATCCAGTCCTGGGCCTATCCCGACTTCGCTTACACCAAGGTGCTCGGCGTGCCGCTGTTCTCGGGCTTCATGTACGCGGCGATCGGCAGCTACATCGTGCAGGCCTGGCGCCTGTTCGACCTGCGCATCCGCCACCATCCGCCGCACTGGATGGCGTGGACCATCGCGATCCTGATCTACCTGAACTTCTTCACCCACCACTACATCGGCGACTACCGCTGGTACCTGGCCGCCTGCGCGCTCGGCCTGTATTCGCGCACCACGGTCGTGTTCCGGCCGCTCGACCGCGACCGCAAGATGCCGCTGCTGCTCGCCTTCGTGCTGATCGGCTTCTTCATCTGGATGGCCGAGAACATCGGCACCTTCTGGGGCGTGTGGCGCTACCCGAACCAGCTGGGCGCCTGGTCGGTCGTCCATGTCAGCAAGTGGAGTTCGTGGTCGCTGCTGGTGATCATGACTTTCACCATCGTCGCCAACCTCAAGCACATCAAGCAGAAGATACACGTTGCGCGGGCTTGAGATGCCGCGCATGGAAGGAAGCATCATGAAGTCCCTGACCGGCATCGCCCTGTGCCTGGCGATGCAGTTGCTGCCGGCGCCCGGCCGGGCCGCCGTGCAAAACGACCGCCCCGCCGCCGCGACCGAGACGCCCGCCCACGTCCAGAGCGTGCTGCAAGCGCTCGAACGCCAGCGCGCCACCGCCATCCTGCAGCGCGACATCCCGACCCTGCGCTCGCTGATGGACCGCCAGTATGCACACATCGAAAGCCGCGGGCGGGCGCGCAGCAAGACCGAGCTGCTGACCGCGCTGGAGCGCGGCGACTTCCGGTTCCGGGTGTACGAGAACGAATCGATCGAAGTGCAGTTGCTGGACAATGGCGGTGCGGCGCTGGTGACGGGGATTTTCCGCAGCCTGCTGGCGGAGGGGAGTGCCAAGCCGTTTCGCGGGCGCTTCGTGCGGATCTGGGTCAGGCAGGGGGATGGGTGGAAGAATACCTATCACCAGACGACGGAGATCCGGCCGGCGCAGAGCAGCTGTCCCTGCGAATAAAGGCTGCGCTCAGCAGGCGCTATCGACGATCGCCACTCTCGCCGGCGTGTATTCTGTCCCGCTCTGGACCGCTTCCGAATAGACCGCCTTGCAGGTGGCGACTGCCTTGGCGCCTTTCGGCGAGACAATCAGGTCGCGGCCATTGACGGTGATGGTCCAGTCGTCAGAGCTCAGGCCGGCGGCGGCGGCGGTCGTGGCGGCGGACGAGGGGTACCACTGCACCATCGCGACGCTGCTGCCCTCGAGGTCGACGGCTGCATTCCTGGAGCCGGCCAGCAGTGCTTTTGCATGCGCCATCGTCATGGTGGAGGCGAGCGCGCCTTGTGCCGCCTTCAGGGAAGCCCTGCGCGCGTCGGCGGCCAGGTCGGAAAACTTGGGCAAGGCGGTGGCTGCCAGGATGCCGAGGATGACGATGACGACGATCAGCTCGATCAGGGTGAAGCCGCCTTCGGCAGCGGAAGTGCGCAGTGGGGAGTGGCTCATCGTTTTCGTGAATGCGGGAATCGGACGAGATTCTACCGGCTAAAGGGCACGGGAAGTATGCATGTGGGGTTTTCGATTGGGTCAACGATACCCGCGCACTGTTACGTCGGCTCGAGAGCTGGTTGGACGCGCGGACGGCGGCGCCGCCTTTCGTGGCCCGGTCCACCCTACGAGGCGGCCGGGGTGCTCCAGGTGAAGCTGCCGCTGCTGCCTGCGAACAGCACCTCTGCCCCACTCGCTTCGCGCAGCTTGGCCTTGATGGTCCGCGCCGGCTGGTCGTAGGGCTTGGTCTCGACGCCGGAGGTATCGGGCTCGATGTCGAGCGCCCGCACCGTGACGTCGCCGGCCACCGACTGAATCGCGACGCTGACCGCGCCATCGTGCGCCGCGCGCTGGCGTTCCAGCCGGCCCAGCACCTCGGCGCCGGCCGCCTGCTCGGTCTCGATGTCCTTGATCTCCTGGCTCAGGGTCGCCATCTGCTTGAGCGCCGGCGCCACCGCGGCCGCCATCTTCTTGAATGCCGGCTGCTGTTCCGGCGTGAGCACCAGTTCGCCCTTGCGCACGCGGCCGGCCAGCTTGACGTAGCTCGCCACGTCGGGCTGCGCCGTCAGGTTCCCGATCGCGGCGCGGCGCTGCGCGGCCAGCTGGCCGAACTGGCCCACGCGTTCGCGGATCATGCCGATCGCCTTGTCGATGCGCGCGCAGTCCGGGCGCAGCACGAAGACGCGCATCTCGCTGTGCCCGCGCGGCAGGGCGCGTTCGACCCTGACGATGCGGGCGGCGATGGCGCAGCCTTCGGCCTGGGCAATCTCGACCTCGTCGGCCATGATGTCGCAGTTGACCGCTTCCAGCACCGTCACCTTGGCGCCCGAGATGATGCAGTTCTCGGCGCGCTGCAGCTGGACGTTGCCCTTGGCGCTCTGGATGATCGCGCCGGAGGCCACGCCCTGCACGATCACCGGGCCGTCGGCGTTCTTCGCGCTGCCGCCCATCAGGTTGCGGTTCAGGAGCACGGTGCCGCCGCGCGAGGCGATGTGGCCGTAGACGTCGGCGTGCACGGTGATGCTCTCGCCTTCGACCACGCGGTTTTCCTGGACTTCGCCGAACTCCTCGAAGTCGCCGCTCAGGTCCAGGTTGCCCGTGGTGCGCACGCTGACGCCGTCGTGGCTGACGATCTTGTCGCCGACCGACACCCGGCTGCTGCCGCGCTCCACGTTGATGAAGCCGTCCTGCAGCGCGACCAGGAACTCGCCTTCGGCCAGGCGGTCGATGACGGTGCCCGGGCCGCACCAGGCGTTGAAGTCGAGGTCTTCGGGCACGTCCGGCGCCAGCACGATGCCGTTCAGGTCGAAGCCCGATTCGCCGGCGACGCGCGGCAGCTTTTGCAGCAGGCGCTTGCCGCGCAGGACTTGCGGGAAGCGGTTCTGGAAGCTCAGCAGGTCGAGCTTGCCGTTGGCGAGCTGGCGCGGGGCGTCGCTGCGGTGCATGTCGCCGGTGACTTCGACCACGCGCGCATCCTCGCCCGCCTTTGCCGGCAGGCGGCGCGCCACCACGATGCGTCCCGCCGTGCCGCTGGAGATGGCGCCGCGCACCGCATCGACGTCGAGGCCGAAGCGGATGCCCTTGGTCCACATGTCGGCGACGAATTCGTCGGCATCCAGGCTGGCCGGCTGCTCGACTCCCTCGTCATCGCGCAGGAACACCGGCTCGAAATAGTATTCGGCTTCGCCGTCGGCGATCTTGGCGGCGCGGTACAGCGGGCGGCGGGCGGCGGGGAAAGGCAGGATGTCGTCGGCCAGGCGCACCAGGCCCGCGCCGCGCGGGTGGGGCGGCAGCTCGGGTCCGTGCCCGAACAGGGCCTTGACCAGGGCGCGATAATCGAGGCCGGCGAGGTACTGGTTCTTCAGGAAGATGGCGTCGACCGCGGCGACCAGGGCGGGGCCGAGCGCGCCCAGGTCGGCGTAGACGCCGTCGTCCTCGCGGATGATGCAGTGGGCCGGCTTCGCATCGCGGGCGGCCGGCGTGGGGCTTGCTGCGGAGTTGGACACGGTCGCGCCCTCCAGTAAGTCTAGTGGGCGTTACGATAGCATGTTGCGCAATGCAAATAACATATGGCAATAAGATTTCTTTCAAGAAACCGCCGAAGAAGGCGGCAGCGCCAGAACAAACGGCGCCCGCAGGCGCCGTCGATCGAACCAGGCCGCGTGTTCAGCGGCGGCGGGCGTTGGGATACAGGTCGACGTTGGCCTCGTTGATCTGGCGTTTCAGCTCGCGCCGCTCGTCCGGCGTCAGGCGGCCGCGGCGGCCTTCCGACTCGCGCCGCATGTCTTCGATCTGTTCCTGGCGGCGCGCGTTATCGCGCATCTCGTTGGCACGGTTGTCGAAGCGATCCTGGGCGCGGGACTCGTAGCGGTCGCGCATTTGCTGCTGCTGCATCTCGTCGCGGCGCGGACCACGGTCCTGCGCCATGGCGCCGGCGGTGGCGCACACCAGCATGCAAGCGACGACGCCATTGCGCACCAGGCGGGCCAATCCGCCGTCCTTTGCTGCCTGAATTGTATTGAGCGCGTTGTTCATGGTGTCCCTCTTCCGCGATGCCATATAAACAGATAAGCTGTGATGACCACTTGCCGCCAGTGTAGGTGCATACGGTTCGGGGAGTAAGACTGATTGGGTAAAGTTTGTAACACAATGTAATGGCTGAGCCATTCGAGCGGGCTGTTAAAGCGATAAGACGTTACCATAGCGACATGCTTCTGACAATTCTGGAATTCATATGAACGCATCGACCAACGCGAACAATACTGCGACCCCTGGCGCCGCGGGCGGCCACTCCGCCAAGATCATGGTGGTGGACGACGACGTGCGCCTGCGCGACCTGCTGCGCCGCTACCTCACCGAGCAGGGCTTCCAGGTCGTCACCGCGGAAAGCGCGCCGGCCATGAACAAGCTGTGGCTGCGCGAGCGCTACGACCTGCTGGTGCTGGACCTGATGCTGCCCGGCGAAGACGGCCTGTCGATCTGCCGCCGCCTGCGCGGCGCCGGCGACCAGACCCCGATCATCATGCTGACCGCGAAAGGCGAGGACGTCGACCGCATCGTCGGCCTCGAGATGGGCGCCGACGACTACCTGCCGAAACCCTTCAACCCGCGCGAGCTGGTGGCGCGCATCGGCGCGGTCCTGCGCCGCAAGGGCCCGGACGAGATCCCGGGCGCGCCGAGCGAAACCCCGCAGACCTTCGAGTTCGGCGACTTCGTGCTCGATCTCGGCACGCGCACCCTCAAGAAGAACGGCGAGACCGTGCCCCTGACCACCGGCGAATTCTCGGTGCTGAAGGTGTTCGCGCGCCATGCGCGCCAGCCGCTGTCGCGCGAGAAGCTGATGGAACTGGCGCGCGGCCGCGAATACGAGGTGTTCGACCGCTCGCTCGACGTGCAGATCTCGCGCCTGCGCAAGCTGATCGAGCCGGACCCGTCGAGCCCCCTGTACATCCAGACCGTCTGGGGCCTGGGCTACGTGTTCATCCCTGAAGGACAGCCGCGCTAGTGTTTGCCCCGTTCTCCGCGGCGCGCCGCGCCGCGCGTTTCGCCTGGTATCGCAGCGGCCTGTTCTGGCGGACCTTCCTCCTGATGTCCTTGCTGACCGCGGCCTCGATGGGCTCGTGGATCGGCATGCTCAACATGTTCCAGCGCGGGCCGCAGGTGCAGCAGACGGCCGAGCTGGTAGGCTCGGTGGTGACGCTCACCCGCGCCGCCCTCACCCATTCGGCGCCGGACCTGCGGCGCGAACTGCTGCTCGAACTGGTGTCGAACGAGGGCATCCGCATCCTCACGATGAACGACTACGACGTGGTCGAACCGCCGCCGAACACCGCGCTGATGGCGGACATCGCCCACGCGGTGCGCGACCGTCTCGGCAAGCACACCCGCTTTTCCAGCAGCGTGAACGGGGTGCCGGGCTTCTACATCAGCTTCAACATCCAGGAAGACGAATACTGGCTGATGCTCGAACGCGAGCGCCTGGCCGGCCTGACGCGGGTGCAGTGGCTCGGCTGGGCCACGCTGGTGGGCCTGCTGTCGCTGGTCGGCGCGGCCTTCGTCTCGTCGCTGGTGAACCGTCCGCTGGCGCGCCTGACGGCGGCCGCGCGCGCGATCGCCAAGGGCGAGCGTCCGACCGCGCTGCCCGAGAAGGGCTCGCAGGAGATCATCGAGGCCAACCGCAGCTTCAACCAGATGGTCGACGACCTGGCCCAGGTCGAGAAGGACCGCGCCGTGATCCTGGCCGGCATCTCGCACGACCTGCGCACGCCGCTCGCGCGCATGCAGCTGGAAATCGAGATGGCCAGCCTGCCGCAGGATGCGCGCGAAGGCATGCAGTCGGACATCAACCAGATGGACGCGATCATCGGCCAGTTCCTCGACTTCGCCAAGCCGACCGACGCCGCGACGTTTGTCGCCGTGAACCTGTCGGAGATGCTGTCCGAGGTCGGACGCGAAGCGGGCCGCATGCGCGACCTGAAAGTCGCGGTCGACCTGATGCCGGGCATCCACGTGATGGGCAATGCGACCGACCTGCGGCGCGTGGTCAACAACATCATCGAGAACGCGCGCAAGTACGGCAAGACGCCGGGGTCGGACCTCACCGAGATCAACATCCTGTTGCGGGTCAAGGCCACCGGCCATGGACGCCGCGCCGTCATCGAAATCTGCGATCATGGCGTGGGGGTGCCGCAGGACCAGATCACGCAGTTGCTGAAACCCTTCACGCGGCTGGACAGCGCACGCGGCCAGGCCAATGGGGCCGGGCTCGGGCTGGCGATCGTGGAACGGGTGCTGTCGCGCCACAATGCGGAGCTGATGGTGAGCAACCGCGAAGGCGGCGGACTGGTGCTGCAGATCGCGTTGCCGCTGGCTGGGTAGGGTGGGCGATCCTTCGCCCACGCGTTCAAATCACGGCTCCCGGCCCGCTCCTTGGCAATTCACTGTTCGTTGAACGCGTGGGCGGGGGACCGGCCACCCTACGAGTGTGTGAAAAATGCGTCTATGGCTGCGTCGCCTCGTCTCGCCGTACGAGTGCACTGTCTTCGACTCGGCGCCTTGCCATAGCCGTTTTTTCACACCCTCTACGAACCCGGCGATACCATCCAGGAACTCCGATGAATCACGAACAAGAGCAGGTCCTCGACACGATCCCCCTGTCCCGGAAAATCCGCGCCATGGTCCGCTCGCTGCCGCGCACCGGCATCACCCTCAGCGAACTGATCCTGCTGGTCGGCAAAGACGGCCTCCTGATCCTGGCGGGCCTGCTCACGCTGGTATTCCTGATCCCCGTCTCGATCCCCGGCGTCAGCACGGTGTTCGGCGCCGCCATCCTCCTGATCGGCCTCTCGCGCCTGCTGGGCCGCGAACTGTGGGTCCCGCGCCGCCTGCAGCACCGCGTGATCGGCACCCGCAAACTGCGCCCCTTGCTGCGCAAGGCCCTGCCCTGGATGGTGAGGATCGAAAAGATCAGCCGCCCCAACCGCATCCGCTGGCTGGTGGCGAACGGCCCGGTGCACTACCTGAACAACGCCGCCCTGGTGCTGGGCGCGGTGCTCCTGATGATGCCGTTCGGGCTGATCCCGTTCAGCAATACCTTCCCGGCCGTGGCCCTGCTCCTCCTGGCGATCGGCCTGCTGCAGCGCGACGGCGTGTGCGTGCTGCTGGGTCACCTCGGCAACCTGCTTACCATCCTGTATTTCAGCGTCCTGATCGGCGGCGGCGGGCTGGCGGCGCGCGAAATCCTCAACCGTGCAAGCTCTTAGGATGCCGCCGCACCGGCGGCCAGGTGTTCGGCGCCGGCGCGGATCCGCTCACGATACAGTTTCAGGGCGACGTCGAGCGCCATCACCGCACTGGCCGCGCGCAGCAGCCACTGTGCGCCCGCATTCATCTGCGCATCGACGAATACCGGTCCGGCCAGCAGGAAGAACAGCAGCAGGCCGAGCGTCGCGAGGCTGAATCCCAGCTGCATCCTGCGATACGCCGGGGTTTCCAGCGGATGCCGCGCACTCCAGGCAAGCAGTACGGACTGGGCCGCCCATAGCAACAGCAGCATCGGCAGGCGGTAGGCCGCGAACGCCGGATCGTAGTCGAAGACCGGCGCCAATACCCCTCCACCGCTGAGCCGGGCGAACAGCCAGCCCGGCGCGCCGTAGGCGACGATCGCCACCCAGATCAGCGCGGCCAGGGCCAGGTTGCCGGCGCGGCTGGCTTGCCGCGGGCGCCACGTGTCCGCGTCTTCTCGTCCTCGCCGCACCCAGCTGCGCGCCGCGAAATATAGCAGCAGCACGCCGAGCCAGGCCAGCCCGAGCCCCTCGCGTCCGAACAGCGCCAGGAAGGATGCGCCGGCCACGGCGGACATCACGAAGGCACGGGTATCGGCAGGGTCGACGATGGCCCAGGGCCGGTGGTAGCGGGCCGCGACCTGGGCGGGATGCCCGAAGGCCGCCAGCAAGTCCAGCGCCATGGCGCGGTCGGGCGCGCGGCCCGCCCCTTCGGCGCGCGCCGCCAGTTCCTCGCCGAGCAGCGCGCCCAGTTCGCGCGCCACGTCTCGGCGCATGCGGGTAGGCAGGCGTTCGGCCACATCGGCCACATAGCTGGTCAGGATTGCGTCAGTCTGCATGATTGCCTCTTTCGTCGAGCAGGCGGGCCATCACGTCGTTCAGGCCTTGCCAGGTGGTGGTGAGCCGGTCGAACAGCGTCTTTCCTTGCGGGCTCAGGGTGTAATAGCGGCGTGCCGGGCCGGCTTCCGAACGCCACTCGCTGGCGAGCACGCCCTGCGCTTCCAGCCGGCGCAACAAGGGGTACAAGGTGCCTTCTTCGATCGGCATGCCCTTCTCCGCCAGTGCCTGGCGTACCTCGTAGCCGTAGCGTGGCTGGTGCAACTGGGAGAGCGTGGCGAGGACCACGACGCCGCGGCGCAGCTCGAGTTCCAGATTGGGAGAGGGGCGTTCATTAACCATGTGCCACACAGTACTGTGCGCCACATCGTAGGTCAAGTTTTTTTTCGCACAGGGTCTTCGTTATACTGTGGTCTTTCGACCCAGCCGAAACCACCATGACCGCCACTGCCCCAGTCTCCGCTCCGACTTACCACGACATCGAATCGGCCGCCGAGCGCCTGAAGGGAGCGGCGCACCGCACGCCGGTCCTGACCTCGACCACCGCCAACCGCATGACGGGCGGCGAATTGTTCTTCAAGTGCGAGAACTACCAGCGCATGGGCGCTTTTAAATTCCGCGGCGCCTACAATGCGATCGCGAAGTTCGACGACGCCCAGCGCGCCGCCGGCGTGCTGACCTTTTCATCGGGCAACCACGCGCAGGCGATCGCGCTGTCGGCGAAGCTGGCCGGCATCAAGTCGACCATCATCATGCCGAGCGACGCACCGGCCCTGAAAGTGAAAGCGACCAAGGAATACGGCGGTGAAGTCATCACCTACGACCGCTACACCGAAGACCGCGAAGCGATCGGCCGCCGTCTGTCGGAAGAACGCGGCATGACCCTGATTCCGCCCTACGACCATCCGGACGTCATCGCCGGCCAGGGCACGGCGGCCAAGGAGCTGTTCGAGGAAACCGGCCCGCTCGACATCCTGCTGGTGTGCCTGGGCGGCGGCGGCCTGCTGGCCGGCTGCGCGCTGGCGGCGCGCGCGCTGTCGCCCGATTGCAAGGTGATCGGCGTCGAGCCGGAAGCCGGCAACGACGGCCAGCAGTCGCTGCGCAAGGGAGAAATCGTGCACATCGCGGTGCCCAAGACCATCGCCGACGGCGCCATGGTGACCCACGTCGGCGAGCACAATTTCGAGGTGATCCGCCGCAACGTCGACGACATCGTCACCGTCAGCGACGCCCAGTTGGTGCAGACCATGGCCTTCTTCGCCGAGCGCATGAAGATGATCGTCGAGCCGACCGGCTGCCTGGGCGCGGCCGCGGCGCTGCACGGCGTGGTGGATGTGAAGGGCAAGCGGGTCGGCATCCTGATTTCGGGCGGCAACGTGGATCTGTCGCGCTTCGCCGATCTGGTGTCGCAGGCGAACTTCTGATGGAGTTCATCCAGGCGCCAGGGCTGCCCGCGCCCGCCGGGCATTATTCGCAGGCCGTCGTCACGCGCGGCGGCCTGGTGTTCGTGTCGGGCGTGCTGCCGGCGCGCGATCTTGGCGAGCTGTCGTTCGAGGCCCAGTGCGCGTCGGTGTTCGACCAGTGCGCGCAGATCCTGGCGGCGGCCGGCTGCACGCTGGCCGACGTGGTGCAGTGCACGGCCTATCTTGCCGGCGTCGAGCACTGGCCAGCCTTTAACGCCGCGTATGCGGGCGTGTTCGGCGAGCATCGCCCGGCGCGGGCGGTGGTACCGGTGCCTGCGCTGCACTATGATTTCCTGGTGGAAGTGCAGCTGGTGGCGGAGCGGCCGAACGGCTGAGTGATTCCGGCGCGCCTGCCGCGCACACGTGAAGCAGCGAACAGAACATTGTAAGACAGACACCGACACTGGAGGCTCAATCACAGGAGCCGACCATGAAGCGTCATCTCTGTCTCAGCATTCTCTGCGCGGCGCTGGCCGCGCCCGCCGCCAACGCCGGGGCCGACATCGTCAAGTGCATCGACGGCGCCGGCCGCGTGACCCTGACCGACCAGCCCTGCGAGGGCGGCGCCGCCACCGTGCGCCTGGCCAGCATGCCGGCCGACGAAGGCGTGACCCGCGTGCAGCCCTATCCCCTCGTCGTGGAGCACGCCGTGCTGCCGCCGCCGCCGCAACGGCGCGTGATGGCGCCGCGGGTCAAGGCCAAGCCGTTGACGCAGGATGTGGCGACGCTCAAGGCGGCGCGGGCGAATTTTCTGTTGATGGATGCGGGTGGGAAGCAGCAGACGTTGGCGACGCTGGATTGAGTTTGCGGCTGAGCGGCGAAAGTCACATTGGGTTGGCCTGCGCCGGAACCCAAGTTTGCACGCTCAGTGCAGATCCCGAATCTTCTGCACACTCGCCAGATGCGGCGTCATCGGCGTCCCCAGCACCTTGAGCAGCTCCAGCACCGCCGGGTCGGTAATGAAATCCGCCGCCGAGCGCGCGCCCAGGATGCGTTCCGGCGGCTGCGAGCGCGCCACTGCCCAGCCCTGCACGTAGTCGACGCCGATCTCCGCCAGCGTCTGCACGGTGGCCGCGTCTTCCGCCCATTCCGCGATGGTCTTCATGCCCAGGTTGCCGGCCAGGCTGACGATCGCTTCGACGATCGCGACGTTGGCCGGGTGGGCGTTGATGTTGACGATGAAGTTGCCGTCGATTTTCAGGACGTCGGCCGGCAGTTCCTTCAGGTAGGAGAAGGAGGTGTAGCCGGCGCCGAAGTCGTCCAGCGCGACCTTGACGCCGAAGCTCCTCACCTGGTCGATGAAGCGGCGCGTGTTGTCGAGGTCGTGCAGCGCCACGCTCTCGGTGATCTCGAGGCACAGGCGGCTCGCCACGTGCACGTAGCGGCCCAGGATGTCGAAGGTGTCCTGCACGAAGCGCTCGTCGTTCAGCGACGCGCCGGACAGGTTCATGCACACGAAGCGGGTATTGCCCAGCTGTTCGGCATGGTCGGCGATCCAGGCCAGGGTCGTGTTCAGCACCCAGCGGTCGATGATGCTGGCGCGGCCGCTCTTCTCGGCGGCCGAGATCACGGCGCCGGCCGGCACCACGCGGCCGTCCGGCTCGCGCATGCGCAGCAGCACCTCGAAGTTGTGCGACTCGCGCGGGTGCGACAGCGACATGATCGGCTGCATTTCCAGCAGCAGGCTGTCGAGCGCATTCGGGCTGGAGAGGCGCGCCACCATGTCGAGTTCCGCCGCGCGCTGGCGGAAGGCTTCGGCGCCGCGCTCGTACACCACCAGGCCCTCGCCCTGCCCCGTCTTGGCTTCGCGGCAGGCGCGGTCGGCGGTCGACACCGCGTCCTTCATGGCGATGCCCGGCGTGACTTCGATCAGGCCGACCGAGCCGCGCACGTGGAAGGCCTTGTCGCCCACCCGGTAGGGCGTGCTCCCCAAGCGGTCGACGATGCCGCGGCAGATGATCGAGGCCAGCGGGATCGCCGTTTCCGGCATCAGGATCACGAATTCGTCGCCGCCCACGCGGCCGATCTGCTGGCCGCCGGCCAGCATGGTGGCCATGCGCTCGCAGACCTGCTTCAGGACCTCGTCGCCGGCCGCGTGGCCGAACAGGTCGTTGATCAGCTTGAAGCGATCCAGGTCGACGTAGGCCAGCGCCATCGGGCGCCCGGCGGCCAGGCCGCTGGCGGCGAGCGCGAATTCCTGCTCGATGCCGCGGCGGTTGTAGACCTTGGTCAGCGGGTCGTTGTTGGCCATGAACTGCAGCTGCTCGGTGGCCTTGTGCTTCTCGGTGGTGTCCTGCAGCACGCCTTCGATGCGCGAGCGCGCCAGCGTGGCCGAGACCAGGAAGCGCTGGCTGCCGTCGCGGCTGGTCAGCTCCATCTCGGCTTCGGCTTTCGCATGGACCTGCTCGTGCAGCTCGGTCCAGGTGCTCTCGGTGAAGAACTGGCGCCAGGCGGTGCGGCCGGCGTTGAAGCTCGAGATGCCGAGCATCTTCTGCAGCGCCGGATTCACGCTCAGGAAGTGGCCGTACATGTCGAGCGTGAACAGGCCGACCGGCATCGCCTGGTAGGCGTGCTCGAGTTCCTGCTGGGCCGCTTCGCGCTGCTCGGTTTCGACCCGCATCTGCTCGGCCACGGCCAGCGCGGCCAGCAGGCTCGAGGCCAGCGCGGCGGTGACGCTGTTGATGATGCCCAGCAGTTCGCGCATGCCGAGCGCCGCCGAGGCGACTTCGGCGATGACCGACAGGAAGCTGACCACGAAGGAAGCCGCGAACCACGAGGCGACCCGGTTGCGCGACTCGGCGATGATCTTGAACAGGCCCACCGTCATGACCGAGAAGCAGCACACCGTGATCACCCACAGCAGCGGCAGGTAGACGCCGTAGGGCAGCAGGATGGCGGCTGCCAGCATCGGCATGCACAGCCACTGCATGATCCGGAACGGCAGCACGTAGCGCAGCGCAGCGATATTGTCCTTCAGCAGCGCCTGGTACAGGGTGAGCGTCGCGATGCCGTACAGCGTGATGCCGACCGAGCGGCTGCGCAGCAGCCAGTCGGCGGGGATGGTCTGGCCGAGCCACTGGATGTCCCAGCCGGCCGACAGCGCCGCCACGCGCAGGTTCAGCACCAGCCAGCCGGCGAACAGCACGTACAGCGGCTGCCGGTTGATCAGGGCGGTGATCAGGATGAACAGGGCCAGCACCACCATGCCGCCGTCGAGCAGGCCCGACTTGCGGTGGTACTGCTCGACCGACAGCGCGTACTGGTCGTCCGGCCATTGCAGCAAGGTCAGGCGCGCCGGGCCGGAGAAGCGGGCGCGGCACAGCAGCTCGGCCGGCATCGGCGCCATGCGCAGCGCGAAGCCGGCCTTGGAGCCTTCGATGAAGCCGCTGCCGGCGCCGCGCACGGCGTTGCCGAGCGGAGCCAGGCTGCCGGCGTCCCAGCAGGCCACGTCGAGCGCGTGGCGCGACGGGAATTCGATCACCTGGGCGCCGCTGCGCGGCATCGGCTCGAAGGCGAACCAGACCGGGGCTTCGGATAAATGGGTTTCATGGCCGCTCAGCAGCGGCGCCGCGCGCACGCGTTCGAGCGCGGCGCGCGGGTCGAGCGCGCCTTCCGACTGGACGGCGACGTGCATCGACAGCGGCACGTCGCCGCTGGTGCGGTACTGGTCTTGCCAGAACACCAGTGCAATCAGGGAAACAAGGCCGATCCCGAGCGGGATCAGGTAGTAGGAAAACAACTTCAACACCCGCTCCACGGCCGCGTGCGCGGTGGCCGGGAACGAAGAACGACGTTGCGGTGTCGGTATGGGCATAAGCGGTATCGATGCGGACGAGCGCCGCTGCCGTTGCCGGCGGCGGCGCTAAAGCGCAAGGATACAGCCTTAACGTGATGCCGTCATGCAATAACTGCTCAAGCGGCGGCGAATTCGCGCGCCAACAACGGTGAGGGATGCTCGATTTTGGTTCGAGGTAGTACCAGTGCCGGCGGCGGCACGGCCGGGCCGATGTCGATGTCCGGGTGGTGCGTGTTGAAGAAGAAGTTCAGCAGCGGGTGGCGGGCCTCGGTGTAGCGCTGTTCGAAGGTCGCAATCTCGAAAGCCATCACGCGGTGCGGGATGTTGCCGACGTGGCGCAGCGGCACCGGGCCCTGATCCGGGAACACGTCGGTGAACAGCATCTGCTCGTACTGGCGGTCGACCGGCGGACGGCCGGTGGCCACCGAGTAATCGATCGCATTGTCTTCGCAGTACATGAAGCAGGCCTTGATCAGCGCCGCCTTGACCATGCGGCCCACGCGGCCCTCGTCGATGCCGAGGCGGGTCGCCTCGACCAGGCGGCGGCCCTGCAGCCAGTCCGGCAACTCGATCGATTCCTCGACGCCGAGCGGGCGGAAGAAATTGGTGCGGATACGGGTGCTGCCCAGCGGCGAGCCGTCCAGCTTGGATTCGGCCAGCAACACGATGGTGTCCATCTCGTAGTCGGCCGCTTCCGGCTGGGCCAGGGTGCGCGCGAATTCCGGCACGTGGCGGGCGTAGGCGGCGTGGCGGATGTGCACGGCTTTCAGCAGGTCGGATTCGGTCTCGACACGGCGGATGGTGAAGGGCAGCCGCTCGACGCTGCGGCCGCCGGCGCGGGCCTCGCGCTCCTTGCGTGCAGTGCGCGCCGCAGCGCTGGCGGGGGTGGTGGCGACCGGATCGAAGAGCGACATGACGTTATTCCTAAGGAGAGAGAATGTGAAACAGGTTTTGCTTGATTCAAATTATCAATCCACTCATAAACATTCTAACTGCTGAGCAGGAACACTTTTCCCCCTCAATTTATCCTACATACTTTTAGGAATCCTCCTACAAAAAAAATAACGGTCGTTCGCATAGCTGTCTTGACAACTTTGTGTCGCCTGCGGTCTGGCCGCATGTCGAGCGGCCAGGTCGGCTTACATGGTGCGCGCGCTGCCCGAGACCCGGATCGAGCTGCCCGCTTCCTCGCCGATCTCGGCTGTCAGGCGCGAGCGCATGCCCATGTCCTCCCCCTGCACCACCTCGATCCGTCCACCATGTGGCCAGCCAATGTCGCGCAGGTAGCCGCCAAACGCCGCGGTGCCGGCGCCGGTGGCCGGATCCTCCAGCACGCCACCGGAAGCGAAGGGATTGCGGGTATGGAAGCGCTGCGCCGTCTCGGCCCAGGCCAGCACGATGGTGACCAGGCCGTGTTCATTCATCAGGCGGCGCCCGGCATTGAGCTCGTAGTGCATGCGCGCGAGGAGTTCGCGGCTGTTCAGCGCCAGCACCAGGTGGTCGGCGCCGCCGTGGGCCAGCGCCGGCGGGATGCGCGGGTCGAGGTCGGCGCGGGTGTAGCCGAACAGGGCCAGCGCGGCGTCCACCAGTTCGCCCGGCGCCGGGGCGCTGCGGGTCGGCGGCGACTGCAAGCTGGCGGCGACCCGTTCGCCATCCTTGCGGCCCTCGACCGAGATGCGCGCCGCGTTCAGCGCCAGCGCGTAGCGGCCGTCGCCGAAGCGGCGCGCCAGCGCGGCGCCGAGGGCGATGGTGGCGTGGCCGCAGAACGGCACCTCGGATTCGGGCGAAAAGTAGCGCACCCGCCAGCCATCCGCTTCGCGGGCGGCGAAGGCGGTCTCGGAGAAGCCGACCAGCTGCGCCAGGCGCGCCATCTCTTCCTGCGGCGGCAGCGCCTCGCCGATCCAGACGCCGGCGGGGTTGCCGCCCACGTCGCCGTCGGAGAAGGCGGCAATGCGCTCGATGTCGTCGAGCGAGGCGTGCACAGGCTGGGGTTGGTTCATGGCGTCCTCGTTGTGGATGAAAAGAAGACCATGATAATCCGCGCCGCGCAGCCTCGCCGGCTTGACCATTATTTGAAGCCGGACTAGTATTTAGACATTCATCTAATTAGAAAGCGATCGAACCATGGCTGGACCGTTGAACGAGGTGTTCAAGGCCATCGCCGATCCGACGCGGCGCGAGATCCTGCGCCTGCTGCGTCACGAGGAACTGAGGGCGGGCGAGGTGGCGGCGCATTTCGACATGACGAAGCCCACCATGTCGCACCACTTCGCGGTGCTCAGGGAGGCCGGCCTGGTCACCAGCCGGCGCGAGGGGCAGACCATCTGGTACTCGCTCGACACCACGGTGCTCGAAGACGTGCTGGCCTGGTCGATGGAGATGGCGCGCGGCGCCGGGAGGAAAAAGCGATGAAGCGTTACCTGATGGTGTTCGCGGCGGTGCTGCTGGTGGTGCTGGGACTGGCGGCCGTTCTTTATCCGGAGCTGCCGGCGCAGGTGCCGGTGCACTGGAATGCGGCCGGCAATGTCGATGGCTGGGGAGCGCGCATCGAGGTCTTGATGCACCTGCCTTTTCTGCTCGTGATCGGGCTGGTGTGGATCGTGCTGCCGAAGGTGTCGCCGCAGCGTTTTACGGTGGAAGGTTTTGAAGCGACGTGGTGGTTCGGCGGGATGGCGCTGGTGGTCCTGCTGGGCTATTTGCAGTGCGTGCACCTGTGGGCCGCCTACGAGGGCGGCTTCGCGATGGACCGCGCGATCGTGGGCGGGCTGGGGGTGTTCTTCGTCTTGGCCGGGAATGTGATGGGCAAGGTGCGGCGCAATTTCTGGCTGGGGGTGAGGACGCCGTGGACGCTGGCGAATGAACGGGTGTGGTATGCGACGCATCGGCTGGCGGCGCGGACCATGGTGGTGGGTGGGGTGCTGGCGGTTGCGGTGGCCCTGCTTGGCTGGCCTGGGCCGCTGGCGGTGGCGGCATTGGCAGTCGCGGCGCTGGTGCCTGTCGTGTTCTCGCTCGTGTACTACAAGCGGCTGGAAAAGGCCGGGACCTTGTAGGGTGGGCGGTCCTCCGCCCACGCGTCCAACTACACGGTGAATAATCGCGCCTCGTCCATTTATCCGCTGGTTGAACGCGTGGGCGGGGAACCGTGATCTGGTCCACTGGACCAGATCACCCCTACGAAAGGCGGTCCTGCAGGCGTTTCGCCAAAAACTCAACCAGGGCTGACACGCGCGGCGCCAAGGCGCCTTGTTTGTAGAAGACCGCCCACACCGGCTGTGTCCAGTACAGCGTCTCGCTTTCCAGCACCGGCGCCAGCCGCCCCGCCTCCACGTCCGCACGCGTCAGCCAATCCGACAGCGACGCGATTCCCGTCCCGCACAAGGCGAGGTGGCGCACCGTCTCGCCGCTAGATGCCGCCACCGTCGGCGCCACCGTCCACCCTTCCCCGCCGGCGTGCCGCAGCGGCCAGGTATTGAGCGACGCGGGCGCCGTGAAGCCCAGCGTGCGGTGCGCCTTCAGGTCTTCCACCGTGGCCGGCGCCCCGTGCTTCTCGAGATACGCCGGCGCGGCCAGCACGCGCAGGTGGGAGGCGCCGAGGCGGCGTGCGTTCAGGGTGGAGTCGGGCAGCGCGCCGATGCGGATCGCCAGGTCGGCGCGTTCCTCGATCAGGTCGACATAGGTCTCGCCGCTCACCAGTTCCAGCTGCACCAGCGGATACGCCTCGAGAAAATCCGGCAGCAGCGGGGCCAGCAGATGGTCGAGCGCCGGCGTGGCGGCGTTTACGCGCACCAGGCCCGAGGGCTGGGAGCGGCGCGCGGCGGCTTCCAGTTCGGTGTTGGCCAGGTCCGCCAGCAGGCTGCGCGCGCGGCCCAGCAGCCACGCACCCTCTTCGGTCAGCTGCAAACGCCGCGTCGTGCGGTGCATCAGCGTCATGCCGAGGTGGTCTTCCAGGCGCGAGATGGTGCGCGAGACGCCCGACGGCGTCTGCCCCAGGCGCTCGGCGGCGGCCGAGAACGACCCCGTATCTATGACGGCGGCGAAGGCAATCAGGGCGTCGACATCGATCATTTGTGACTCCACGTCAAAAGTCAATTGTATGCCGGGGCATGTTTCTTGGCCGTCCCCGCAGGCACACTGCACGCCTTGCTTCACATCCGGCATTACAAGGAGAACACCATGCCACTCGCACTCTGGGCGCTCACATTGAGCGCCTTCGCCATCGGGACCACGGAATTCGTCATCGTCGGCCTGATCCCCACCATCGCGGCCAGCCTCGGCGTGTCGGTGCCATCGGCCGGCCTCCTGGTCAGCCTGTATGCGCTCGGCGTCGCGGTCGGCGCGCCGGTGCTCACGGCCCTCACCGGCCGCGTGCCGCGCAAGCGGCTGCTCATCGGCCTGATGATGCTGTTCACGCTGGGTAACCTGGTGGCCTGGATGGCGCCCGGCTACGCGGCCCTGATGGCCGCCCGCGTCCTCACCGGCCTCGCGCACGGCGTCTTCTTCTCGATCGGCTCAACCATCGCCACCAGCCTGGTGCCGAAGGAAAAGGCGGCCAGCGCGATCGCCCTGATGTTCACCGGCCTCACCGTCGCCCTGGTCACCGGCGTGCCGCTCGGGACCTTCATCGGCCAGCACTTCGGCTGGCAGGCCACCTTCCTGGCCGTCTCGCTGCTCGGCGTGCTCGCCATGGTCGGCAGCTGGATCCTGGTGCCGAACGACATCGCCAGTCCCAAACCCGCGAGCCTGCCCACGCAGCTGGCGGTCCTGCGCAAACCCCGCCTGCTGCTGGTGTACGCCATGACCACGCTGGGCTATGGCGGCTCCTTCGTCGCCTTCACCTACCTGGCGCCGATCCTGCAGGAAGTCTCGGGCTTCGCGGCTTCCAGCGTGAGCCTGGTGATGCTGGTCTACGGCGTCTCGGTCGCGGCCGGGAACATCTGGGGCGGCAAGCTGGCCGACCGCAAGGGTCCGCTCGCCGCCTTGCAGATCGTGTTCGCGCTGCTGGCCGCGGTGCTGCTGGTGATGGCCTGCACGGCGCCCAACAAATGGCTGGTGCTCGCCACCGTGCTGGCCTGGGGCGCGGTCGCCTTCGGCAATGTGCCGGGCCTGCAGGTGTATGTCGTGCAGCGCGCCGAACGCGATGCGCCGGGGGCGGTGGACGTGGCGTCCGGCCTGAACATCGCCGCCTTCAACGTCGGCATCGCGCTGGGCGCCTGGGGCGGCGGCCTGGTGGTCGCGCACTTCGGCCTGATGGCCACGCCGCCTGTCGGCGCCCTGATCGTGGCCGGCGCCTTCGCCCTGACCACCCTGGCCGCCTGGCTCGACCGCCGCGACGGCCCCACTGCGACGAAGGCCGTGAAGGCCGCCGTCGCGACCCATTGATCACTTCTTGAAAGGACTACCATGAACATGCCCCAACTCGGCCTCGGCACCTTCCGCCTGCAGGGCCGGCAAGCCGTCGACTCGGTCGCGACCGGCCTCGAACTCGGCTACCGCCACATCGACACCGCCCAGATCTACGGCAACGAGGAAGACGTCGGCGCCGCCCTCGCGGCCTCGCACGTGGCGCGCGCAGACGTCTTCGTGACCACCAAGATCTGGACCGCCAACCTGGCCGGCGACCTGGTCGCACCGAGCCTGGAGGAGAGCCTGCGCAAGCTGGGTCTCGAGCAGGTCGACCTGACGCTGGTGCACTGGCCCTCGCCCGGCCACGCGGTGCCGGTGCGCGAAACGATGGAAGCGCTGCTGGCGGCGCGCGAAGCGGGCCTCACGGCCGCGATCGGCATCTCGAACTTCCCGGTCAGCCTGATGGTGGAGGCGATCGATGCGGTGGGAAGCCACAACATCGCCACCAACCAGGTCGAGCTGCATCCCTACCTGCAGAACCGCCGCGTGGCCGCCTTTGCGCGCGAGACGGGCATCCACGTGACGGCCTACATGCCGCTCGCCTACGGCAAGGTGATGGACGACCCGGTGATCAAGTCCATCGCCGCGCGCCATGGCGCCACCGCGGCCCAGGTCACGCTGGCCTGGCTGCTGGCCAAGGACTACGCCGTGATCCCCTCGTCCACCAAGCGCGCCAACCTGGCGAGCAACCTGGCTGCGTCGCGCCTGCAATTGAACGCGGACGACATCGCGGCGCTCGATGCGCTCGACCGGGGCGAACGCCTGGTCAGCCCCGAGTTCGCGCCGCAGTGGGACTGACGCTCATTCGTCCAGCTCAGGATAGTGGCGGAAGATGCCGTTCTCGTTGAAGGCAATGCGCCGGTCCGACGCCAGGTAGGCGGCGATATTGGGCCGCGCCGCCACACGGTCGCGTAAGGCGCCGAGCGCCGGATACTCGCCTTCGAGCCGCTTCATGGCGTTCGGGAAGGCATGGCGCAGGCCCTCGATCAGCTGGAACAGCGACAGGTCGGCATAGGTCGGCTTGTCCCCCACCAGCCAGTCGCGCTGTTCGGGGTTGCTGAGGATGCGCGAGAAGTAGCCGAAGAACTTCGGCAGGCGCGTCTCGATCAGGTCGGCGGCGCGCCGCTGCGCCTCCGGCTTCTGGTCTTCGTAGTAGAGCGAGGTGGCGATCGGGTGGTGGCTGTCGTGGATCTCGGCCACCAGGTCGGCGATGGTCAGCTGCAGCTGGTGGGTCCACAGGCGGCCCGGATCGCTGCGCGGCGCCAGCGCGTGCTGCTCGCCCAGGTAGAGCAGGATATTGGCCACCTGGCCAATGGTCATCTCGCCCGCCTTCAGGAAGGGCGGCGCGAACGAGGGATGGGCCTCGGTCTCGAGGGCCGACATCAAGAGGTCCATGCCGCCGTCGCGGCGCGCCACGTCCACGTAATCGGCGCCCGCTTCCTCCAGGGCAAGCCGGACGAACTCGCCGCGGCCCTGGATGCTCGGCCAGTAAAAAAGTTCATACACCATCTGATGTCTCCCGGGGTGGTTCGGTCTGGCGCAATTATTGACGATGAAACCAAAGCGTGTCGCCGCACAAACATGGTAATCTTGGGGTGCCTGTCAGGCGAAAACAAAAAGTCGCAAAAGCCGATCCTTACAGAGAGAGACATGATGAACGCAAGCCTCGCCGCTGCTTCTTTCCCCACCCTCCATACCTACCCTGGCGGCAGTTAGCCGTTCGGCCTCCATGGCAGAGTGTCGTTTCTGCCATGTAAGCCCGCCCTTGCGCGGGCAATCAAGATAAAGACAGTGGCGCCGCCCCGGCGCCCGCAACTTTACGCCGAATGGAGCGCGCCATGATTTTCGCTCACCTGACCCGTCACTGGCTGGCCCACCGCGGCCGCTACACGCCCGCTTCGTGGATGCTCAGCATCGTGCGGAGCCTGCGCGTGCTGCGCTACTGGCGCGAGCACCAGGCCCTGTGCCGCCTCGACCTCGTGCGCCGCTTCGTGGCGCGCGCGCCGGGCGACGACCTGTTCCACCACCTCAGCCACCGCAGCTACCTGGCGAAAGATCTGGATGCACGCCAGCGCGTGCAGTGCGTGCTGTCGCACTACCGCTTCGAGGATGCCGCGTTCAGCAACGCCTACCACCAGGCGGTGTATGGCGGCGGCGGGCTCACGCTGTGGCAGCATCTGTCGCAGGACGAGCACGGCGAGCACAGCTTCCTGCTGCGCCTCGAGATGGCGCCGCGCCACGACGCCGAGGGCGACCTCACCATCTCGCTGGTCGCCGACGGCAAGTACCTGCACCGCCTGTCCTATACCTGGGTCGATGGCCAGCTGGCCGGGGTCGCGCTGCCGACGGTGCCCTTCGTCACCCGCAACCAGGGCCGCTGGACCGATTCCGGCGACGCCTTCGCCGCCTTCGAAGAAGCCTTCCCCAACAACTCGCCCAGCTTCTTCTGCTTCGCCGCCATGCAGGGCCTGGCCCAGGCCCTCGGCATCGACCAGGTGGCGGCCATCAAGTGCACCTCGCACATCGCCTACGACCCGCGGGACGTCAAGCACTTCGAGAATGCCTACGACGGCTTCTGGAAGGTCCTCGGCGGCGTCGAGATGCCGGGCCGCAGCTACCTGATCAAGCTGCCCTTCTACCTCAAGCCGCTGGCCGACATGCCGTCCAAGCACCGCAAGCGCGCCGCCCAGCGCCGCGAGTTCTGGCGCGCCATCGGCGACGCGAGCCGCAGCACGGTGCTGCGCCACATGGCGCCGGCCGCCGCCAGCCAGGCACGCACGGTGGCCGCGCCGGCCGTCGCCGAAGCCTGAGGCGCGGCGCATGCTGTTCGCAGTGTGGGATTGCACGGCGTGATCGAACTCGGCATCGCGATGCCGCGGGATGCCGCCGCGCTTGCGCGGCTTTATCGCGATGCGGGCTACGGCGCGGCGGTGGGCGCCGAGGACACGGTGCTCGTGGCGAAGACGGCCGCGTCATTGGTTGGGGCGGTGAGGCTGTGTCGTGAAGAAGGGGTGCTGGTCCTGCGTGGGATGCAGGTCAGGCGGGATGTCCAGCGCCAGGGCATCGGGTCGCGCCTGCTCGCCACCTGTCTGCCGTATCTGGCGCGGGCCGAGGCCTTCTGCCTGCCGTATGCGCATCTCGAAGGCTTCTACGCCACTGCTGGCTTTATGCCAGCTGACAGCGCCGCGCTTCCCGCCTTTCTCGCAGATCGCCTGGCGACCTATCGCGCTCGCGGACAGGGCGTCATCGCCATGCGCCGTCCAGCCGGCTGAGCCACAGCTGCGGCGTTCTTGCTTTTCGTAGGGTGGACGGCTCATCACCCGCGATACTCGAGCGCCAGGCCACGCGCACGCTGCGGCGCCCCATCCTCCAACTGAAACACATTCACCACCGCATTCAGCTCCGCCGCCTGCACCCGCAGCGACTCGGCCGCCGCGGCCGCCTCTTCGACCAGGGCCGCGTTCTGCCCCGTCATCTCGTCCAGGCGCGCGATCGCCCCGTCCACGCGCTCGATGTCGGCGCGCTGCGAAACGGTGGCGCTGCCGATGCGGTCGATGATGTCGTTCACGCGCTGCACGCCGTCGACCACCTTGCGGATGGTCTCGCCGGCGTGGCCGACCAGCGTCGCGCCGCTATCGACCTTCGACACCGAATCCTCGATCAGCGCCTTGATCTCCTTGGCCGCGGCGGCGGAGCGGTGCGCCAGGTTGCGCACCTCGCCGGCGACGACCGCGAAGCCGCGCCCCTGCTCTCCCGCGCGCGCCGCCTCCACCGCGGCGTTCAGCGCCAGGATGTTGGTCTGGAAGGCGATGCCGTCGATCACCGAGATGATGTCGACGATCTTGCTGGACGAGTCGTGGATCAGCGCCATCGTCGCCACCACCTGCTCGACCGCCGCGCCGCCCTGCTGCGACACCGCCGCCGCGTCGCCCGCCAGGGTGCGCGCCTGCTGCGCATAGTCGGCGTTCTGCTGCACGGTCTCGACCAGGCGGCCCATCGACTGCGCCACCTGCGCCAGCGCCGCCGACTGGGTCTCGGTGCGCGCCGACAGGTCGACGTTGCCCGAGGCGATCTCGGACGAGGCCGCGGCGATGGTCTCGGTCCCGCTGCGCACCTTGCTGACGATCGCCGACAGTTCGCGGCGCATGGTCGCCATCGCGTGGATCATGCTGGCCGGGCCGGCGCGGCGCGCATCGATCGGGTGATACAGGCGGCCGTCGGCGATGGCGCGCGCCACGCTGGTGGCCTGGGCCGGCTCGCCGCCCAGCTGGTCGAGCAGGCTGCGTACGATCACCACGCCCACCGTCGCGCACAGCAGCACCGAGATGCCGCTCAGGGCGATGATCCAGTAGCGCGCCTGCGCCGCTTCATGACTGGCGTCCGCGCTGCCGGCGGCGTTGCGCTGCTGGAGCGCCTGCACCAGCACGTCGATGTCGGCGACGATTTGGCGCCGCAGCGGGCTGCACTCATCCACCAGGAAGCGTCCATAGCCTTCCAGGTCGTTGCTGGCGCGGTAGCCGCGCGGGCGCTCGAGTTCCTTCGCCATCGCCACCAGGCCCTCCTTCACCTTGCGATACTGCGGATCGGCGCCCAGCGAAGCGTCGAGCGTCGGCAGCACGGCGAGATAGTCGGCTTTGAACGAATCGACAAGGTCCAGTTCGCGCCTGCTCGACTCCGGGTCGTGGAAGATGAATGCGTTGCGCGCCGCGATGCCGGTCTGGGCCAACGCTTCGCGCGCCGTGTACAGCGGTTCGAGCTGGGCATTGCGCACGCCGTTGGCGGCGTTGAGCGCACCCTGGATGCTGTCGACCCGCGAGACCGCGAACACGGCCAGGATCAGCGTGACGGCCAGCACCAGGCCGAAGGCCACATACAGCTGTCGGGCAATGCCGACACGTTGAAGAGATTTCATAAATGAGGAAAGGGTTGATCAAAGAGCCGGCAATTTAATCACATTTATAAATTTTATTGCCACACGATAACAAAGCTGTCCCGTATTTATCGAATTTGCGTTGTTTTTTTGTATTGTCTGTTGGTCGTCCTGCAAACATTGCAGTGCCGACGGGTAGGCAAAGGCGTTGCCAGCTTCACCACGCTGTCCCTGCGCCGTGTTACACTGCCGCCTCGCTAGGGGTCCTGGTGCGCGCCAACAACGTGCTGCCGGGTGAGAGATACCCTTCGTACCTGATCTGGATAATGCCAGCGAAGGAAAGCGCAACGCAGTTCCCATCCTCCTTGCCCTTCCCCCACGTTGGCTCCGGCTTTTTTGAAAAAGCAGCGCGCCGCATGCATGTGCATGCACATCGCGTGGCGCGCGAAGACGAGCAAACCATGACATCCACGCTGAAACACACCGCCCTCGCCTGCGCGATCCTGCAGGCCTTTTCCCTCGACGCCTTCGCGCAGCAGGCCGGCTCCGACCCGGTCGCTTCGGTGGTCGTCACCGGCAGCCGCTGGATCGCCAGCGACCGCGCCAGCATCGGCGGCTTTACCGACGCGCCGCTGCTCGACACCCCGGCCTCGATCACTGCGATCAGCAGCACCCAGATGCTGGACCTGTCGATTCGCAACGTGACCGACGCCGCCAGGTTCGACGCCTCGGTCGGCGACGCCTACAACGCGGTCGGCTACGCCGAACAGTTCTCGATCCGCGGCTTCGCCCTAGACAACGCGACCAGCTACCGCAAGGACGGCATCGCGATTTCGGCGGACACCCAGATTCCGCTGGAGAACAAGGAACGCATCGAAGTGCTGCGCGGCCTGGCCGGCCTGCAGGCGGGCGTCGCGGCGCCGGGCGGCATGGTCAACTTCGTCACCAAACGTCCGACCAATGCGCCACTGCGCTCGGCCGTCGTCGAGGTCAGCGAACGCGGCACCCTGCACGGTTCCGTCGACCTGGGCGGGCGCTTCGAGGACCGCCGCTTCGGCTATCGCATCAATGCCGCCGCGGAAGACCTGAAATCCTATGTGCGCGGCGCCGACGGCGAGCGCCAGTTCGTGTCCGGCGCCTTCGACTGGCAGATCACGCCGAGCGCCCTGCTGCAGCTCGACCTCGACCACCAGCACCGCTCCCAGATCACCGCGCCGGGCTACCAGCTGCTGCGCAACGAGGCGCTGCCCACCGGCGTCTCGCCCAAGACCTTGCTGAACGACCAGCCCTGGACCAAGCCGGTGGAAACCGACAGCAGCAACCTCGGCCTGCGCTTCCAGTACCGCCTGAATGAAGACTGGACCGCCAGCGTCAACGCCAACAAGCACTGGTTCAAGCGCGACGACTACACCGCCTTCCCCTACGGCTGCAGCAACGAGGGCGATGGCTTCTATCCGGGCTACTGCTCGAACGGCGACTACGACGTCTACGACTACCAGAGCGTCGGCGAACGCAAGACCCCGTGGGGCGCGCAAGCCATGCTGCAGGGCCGCCTCGATACCGGCGCGGTGCGCCACCAGTTGACGATCGGCGCCGCGCTGTCCGAGCGCCACGACAGCTTCGGCGAATACGTCTACGACTACGCCGGCTCCAGCAACATCTACCACAACCAGATCGTCGACCCGGCGCCGGGCAACCCGACGACCGGCCCGGTGATGGAGCGCCGCAACGACCGCGAGAGCGCGCTGTTCGTGCAGGACGTCGCCACCTTGTCGGAACAGTTCACGCTGCACACCGGCCTGCGCTGGGTGAAACTCAAGCGCAACGAGAAGGCCGAGGTCGAGCTGCCGTGGGCGTATGCCGACGATTCCTTCGTGCTGCCGAGCGTGGCCCTGGTCTACAAGCCTGCGCGCGACTGGAGCGTCTACGGCTCGCTCAGCCACGGCCTGCAGCACGGCGGCATCGCCGAGATGGGCACCACCAACGAGAACACCGTGCTCGATCCGAGCCGCTCGAAGCAGGTCGAGCTGGGCGTGAAGGGCGTGGTCGGCAATGCGATGCTGTCGGCCGCGCTGTTCAACATCGAACAGGGCCTGGAGTATGTGAATGCGGATGGCGCCTTCGTGCGCGCCGGCCGGCAGCGCCACCGCGGGCTGGAACTGGCGGCCCAGGGCAAGCTGAACGCCGACCTGAACTACAGCCTGTCGGTGATGGCGCTCGACGCCAAGCAGACCGGCACTGGCGACGCCGGCGTGGAAGGCAAGCGCGTGACCAACGTACCCGAGCTGCGCTCGACCGCCTTGGTCGAATACGCGCTGCCGATGGTCCAGGGAATGAAGGTCGACGCGACCTGGCAGTACTCGGGCAGCAAGGCCTTCGACCCGGCCAACCGCGCCATCGTGCCGGGCTACCACGTGGCCGGCCTGGGCGCCTCGTACGCGCTACGCGCCGGCGGCATGCACACCATCCTGCGCGCGCGGGTGGACAATGTGTTCGACAAGTTCTACTGGCGCGACGTGACGCAGTCGCTGGGCGGCTACCTGCTGCCGGGCGCGCCGCGGACGTTCCGGGTGTCGGCGCAGTTCGACTTCTGATGGTCGATGTCGGGTGGACGGCTTCACCGCCCACCCGACGTCAGTCGCCTAGATCGGCGAGTTTGCCCAGGCAGCGCCGCTGAAAGCCATTCAGTCCGCCGGCCACGAAGCTGTCATCCTCATCGATCACCTCCGCATCCAGCAGCAGCCGCAGCTTGGCGATCCGGTCCCCCTGCGCCAGCGTCTGGGCCAGGTTCGACGCGTCCGGGTCACCCGCGCGGGCGATCGCATCGACCACCTCCACCGGGAAGTCCCAGTGCGACGCGATCACCGAGGACAGCAAACGGCTCGCCGCGATCAGCTCGACACCAAAAGCCCCGGAGCCCGGCACCTTCCCTTCGCACACCCGGTCCGCCACCTGGAACGCCACCTGCAGCCCGACGTTCTGCATCAGCCCCGCCAGGTAGGATTCGAACACGCCGGCCGACAGGCCCGGCGCCATCACGCTGGCGGCAAAGGCGCAGCGTTCGGAATGCTTCCACACCTTAGGGGCCACCTGGCGCGCCACGCCCTGCACCTTGGTGCGGATCAGCGGACGCATCGCGATCTTCGCCAGCAGCATGCGCAGGCCGTTCAGGCCGAGCATGGTGACCGCGCCCTCGAGCGTTTCGATCGGCTTGGCCGGGCGGTAATAGGCGCTGTTGGCTTCGCGGATCACTTCGGCGACCAGCACCAGGTCGCGCCCCACTTCGGCCGATAGCGCGCCGGTCGAGATGTTCTCGTCCGACAGGGCGCCGAGCAGCTGGCCGACCAGGTCGGGCAGGCGCGGCACCAGCCCCGCCGCGCCTTCCGGGTCGCCGGCCAGTGCGCGCACCTGCGCCAGCACCCGCTCTTCCAGCTCGCGGCTGACGTTGCTGCCGGTCGAGGCGGTCAGCCAGCGGTACCAGGCCGCGTCGATCTCGGCCGCCAGTTCTTCCTCATCCACCGCCGCCGCCGTTCCCGCGCCGGCTGCGGACCCTGTCTCCTTGTCGCCGCCCAGTAGGCGCCCGATCCATTTTTTCACAGTACACCGCCCAAATCGATGTCAGTACAGCCAATTATTTTAATACCACAAGGCAACAATTGATATCTAAAAAAAGTCTCTGCGCACTCGCGTCACGATGCAGCGCAAACCCAACGCAAATAAAGTTTGCAGATGCGAATGATTATCATTTAGTATACGTCGCGTTATTGATGAGAATGATTCTCATTACAATACCAGGACCCGCCCACGACGGCGGCACCACAACAACAATTCGACTGGACCACCATGGCAGCATCCCCTCCCGCCCTCCGCCTCCTCCCCGCGCTGATCGCCGGCGCCTGCGCCCTGGCCCCCGCCGGGCCGGCCCTGGCAGACACTCCCGCCGAGACCGCCCCGACCGCCACCAGCCCCGGCACCGTGGTCGTGACCGGCCAGCGCCTCGACCAGCCCGGCAGCGTCACCGTGCTCGACGCCGACGCTATTTCCCGCCAGGGCGCCAACGACATGCAGAACATGGCGCGCTATTCGCCGCTCGTGAGCGTGCCCGGCGCGGCCAGCGGCAGCGGCAATGTGTGGGACGGCGCCGGCAACACCGGCTTCAATGTGCGCGGCGTCGAGGGCAACCGGGTGAGCCTGGACCTGGACGGCATCGAGCTGCCCGACGCCGCGCCGAAGCCGGATGCATCGACCACCAACAGCTTCGGCGTCGGCCGCGACTACTTCGACCCCGAGACCTTCCGCAGCGTGACGATCGCCTCCGGCACCTCGGCCGCCGGCCCCGGCGCTCAGGGCCTGGGCGGCGCGGTCTCCTTCGTCACCAAGTCGGCGGACGACTACGTGAGTGCGCAGCGCCCCGGCTACGCCGAATACAAGTTCGGCATCGACCGCTCGACCGGCATGCGCATGCACGCCGTCACCGGCGCCGCCCAGCACGGCGTGCTGCGCGCACTGGCCGTGCTGGTGCACCGCGACGGTCGCGAACTGGAAAGCGCCGGCGCCGTGCGCGTGAATCCCGACGACTGGGATTCGGACGCCCTGCTGGCCAAGCTGGCCTGGTCTCCCTGGGCCGGTCACGACTTCACCGCCACGCTCGACGGCTTCCGCGCCCGCCACGACCGCGCCTACGACAACAAGCAGGGCGCCTCCTATCCTGACGGCGCGAAGCAGGCATCAAGAACCCGCCGCGACCGCGCCAGCATCGACCACGTCTACACCGGCAATGCTCCCTGGTTCTCGCGCCTGGAAAGCCGCCTGTACGTGCAGGATGCCGAGATCGCGGACGTGACCAATGCGCGCTACGTCACCGGCGGCCAGCAGACCCTGCGCGACATCGCCACCAGCTACAAGACCCGCAGCGTCGGCGTGGCCAGCAACGCCGTTGCAACCATCGGCGTCCATTCGCTCGACTACGGCTTCAGTGTCGAGAACACCGAGACCAGCCGCCCCTGGCGCGAGGACCGCACGGTGGTCGCCACCGGCGCCCACCAGGTGACGGTCAAGCACCGCATGGCCGACATGGACTCGCTCAAGCTGGCCGCCTTCGCGCGCGGCACGGTGCGGCTGTCGAACACCTTCAGCGCCATCCCCGGCCTGCGCTACACCTGGCGCGAGATGAAGCCGGACAGCACCGCCGGCTATGCGGTTTCGATCCCGAACGCGGCGCGCGAACTGGGCAAGGAGACCGACAGCTACGCCACCCCGAGCCTGACCCTCAACGCCCAGCTCACGCGCGACATGCTGGCCTACGCCCAGTACAGCCGCGGCACCCGCCTGCCGACCAGCGCCGAACGCACCGGCACCTACGATTCCTTCAGCTACACCGGCGCCGGCAACGGCTACGCGGTGATCGGCAACCCGGACCTCGAGAAGGAAACCAGCAACGCCTTCGAGATCGGCCTGAAGGGCTATGCGGCGCGGGGCCTGAAACTGCATGCGGCCGTGTTCCAGACCCGCTACAAGAACTTCATCGAGTACGCGGCGCAGCCGGCCGACCCGGTGAATTACCCGACCATCACCTTCGGCCTGTACCGCCCCGACAACGTGGGCGACGCCCGCACCTGGGGCGGCGAAGCCTCGCTGGAAGCGGAACTGGGCGCCTGGAACGCCGCGCTGCGCGGCGCGCGCCTGACGCTTGCCAGCGGCGTCCAGAAAAGCAAGGCGCGGAACATCCTGACCGACCAGGAAGGCCCGCTGGCCTCGACCCTGCCGCGCAAGAGCAGCTTCATCGCGTCCTGGGACGACACCGCGGGCCGCGGCGGCGTCTCGTTCGCCGCCGTCTACGTGGCCGCCAAGCAGGCCAACCCGGACGTGATCTCGGGCGTGACCACCGCGCGCTTCGCCGTCCCGTCCAGCACCGTGCTCGACCTGACCGCTTACTGGAACATCAACCGCCACGCATCGCTCACCGCCGGCATCTACAACCTGGCCGACCGCAAGTACTGGGACTACGCCTCCTCGCGCGGCCTGCCGGCGGGCACCACCGCGGCCGCCCTGGCCGACATCGAACGCCAGGCGCGCCCGGGCCGCTACGCCGCCATGAGCCTGAAGATCAGCTACTGAAAAAGGAGAACAGCATGACAACCACCCGTCACATCCTCGCCGCCGCGGCGATCGCCATCGCCACCATCGGCAGCGCACATGCCGCCACCCTGCTGGAACGCTATACCGCGCTGCGCGCCGAGAAGCCGCAGCTGCGCGCCCGCGACGCCGCCCGCTACCTGGGCGTATCCGAAGCCGAACTGGTCGCCGCCGGCGCCCAAGGCGCCGTGGTGCGCCTGAACGAGGCCAACCACGGCCCGCGCGAAATCATGCGCCGCGCCCTCGACCTCGGCCAGGTGATGGCCCTGACCCGCAACGACAACTGCGTCATCGAAGTCACCGGCACCGCCATGCGCCTGAAACCCCGGCAGGACACCGCGGAACTGAAGGCCGACCCCGAACGCGAGGCGCGCCAGCTGAACATCGCCGGCGGCTATCTGGGCGGCCCGATCGACCTGCGCTTCCAGTTCCCGCAATGGAAATACGTGTTCGCCGTCACCCAGCCGGGCCGCGAGGGCGCGGTGAACCGCAGCCTGCAGTTCTTCGACGCCAACGGCGTGGCCGTGCACAAGCTGTACGTGCGCAGCGAGGCCGGGGTGCCGGTGTTCGAGAAGCTGATCGCGGACTTCCGCCATCCGCGCCAGGACGGGCAACTGGACGTCGCGCCGGCCACGCCGAAGGTGGCGGAGAAACCGGACAGCGCGATCGACGTGAAGGAGTTCCAGCAAGCGTGGCGCGACATGAGCGACGTCCACCAGTTCAACCGCATCGTGTCCGAGTTCGGCCTCACGCGCGAACAGGCAATGCGCTTAGGGCCGGACGGCGTGGTGCAGAAGCTGGACCCGACCTCCGTGCGCGGCCTGCTGCAGGGCGCGGCGAAGAACGGCGTGGCCATCATGGCCTTCGTAGGCAATGGCGGCGTGACCCAGATCTACAGCGGCAAGATCAACAAGGTGGCGGATGCCGAGGGCTGGCTCAACGTGCTGGACCCGACCTTCAACCTGCACCTGAACGACGACGCCCTGCGCAGCGGCTACCTGGTGCGCCGCGCCGGCGTGACTTCGGTGGAGTTCTACGACACCAGCGGTGAGCTAGTCGTGACCTTCTTCGGCGTCCGTCAGCCGGGCAAGCCGCAGCCGCAGGAGTGGCTGGATCTGGCGGCTTCGCTCAAGAAGGCATGATACGCAAATAGAAATCGGGTACCGGCCTGCGCCGGTACCCAATTTCGCACCGCAGCCCGTTACTTCAACAATTCCCCAACCCGCGCAACCCGCTCCTCCAGCCCCCCCTCCAGCAGCACATACGAAATACCACGCGCCTCGAGCGTCGCAATCAGCATCCCATGCACCTTCTGCCGCACCTCTTCCGATTCCCGCTGCAACCCATCCGGCTCCCACGGACTATCCGGCGCCGTCACAAAGGTCCGGGCATAGTCGTGCACCCGGTCCAGCCGCGCCAGCTGCGGATCGACCCGCCCCCAGTACTGGCGGCTGTACAGCGCCGTCATCAGCGGCGTGGTGTCGCAGAACAGAAAACCGCATGCCCGCGCCGCCGCCTCCTTTTCTCGTTCCAGCTGCATGCACGCGATCGGATACTGGTCGCTCTCGAACGGCACGCGGCCGCGCGTATCGACGAACTCGCGCAGATATTCGGGCACCCAGACGGTCCCATAGCGTAGCGCCAGCGCCTCGGCCAGCGTCGACTTGCCCGACGACTCGGCGCCGAGGATCGCGATTCTTTGCACGGGCACGTTCATGCATCCTTCCGCGCGATGTTCGACCAGGCGCGCCAGCCGGTCCAGGCCAGCAGCACGAACACCGCATACAGCACCGCGGTCAACATCAAGCCCTTGTACACGTAGAGTCCGACGTAGAGCACGTCCACCACGATCCAGACCAGCCAGTTCTCGACTTTCTTGCGGCCGAGCAGGAGCTGGCCCACCAGGCTGCCGGCGGTGAGAAAGCCGTCCGCGTGCGGCACGTCGGTGTCGGTGAAGCGGTCGAGGAAGAAGGAGAGCAGGAAGAAGCCGAGCGCCCAGCCGGCCAGCGCCCACGTCCACCCGCTGCGCTTCAGGCGCGTGACCACGAGTTGCTGGTCGCCCGCGCCATGCAGCCACTGGTACCAGCCCCATACCGAGGCGCCGATGAACACGAATTGCAGGCCCATGTCGCCGTACAGCTTCGCTTCGAAGAACACCGCGGCGTAGGTCGCCGACGAGACGATCGAGAACAGCCAGGCCCAGTGCTTCTGGCGGATGTTCAGCGCCACGGTGGTCACCGCGAGCAGGAAGGAGATCAGTTCCAGCGGCGTGGTGAAGAAGCCCAGGAAGGCCAGCTGTTCGTTCATGGGCAGTGAAATGGATGAGGTGGTCAGGTCAACAGTGGATTATGGAAGCTGGCGGGGGAATCCGCAAGCCGCACCGTCCGGATCCGGACGCCCTTGCCCGCTTGCGGGCGTCTGGCCAAGCGTGAAACCGCCTCCTTCATGGGGAAGCCAGGCTGGCACGGTGCTTGCAATAGAGACGGCAAGACCAATGACACCCGCACCATGGACCGCGCCCTCGACCCCGCCCTCGTTCACCGCCGCCGCCGCATCCGCGTCGCCGTCGCCATCGTATCGCTCGCCCTCGCCGTGCTGGCCTGCTGGCAGCTCAACCGCCTGCTGCGTCCGAGCGTCGCGGCCAGCGACATCGTCATCTCGACCGTGCGCCGCGGCGACGTCGCCAACACCGTCAGCGCCGCCGGCGTCGTGATCCCGGTGCACGAGGAGGTCGTGGCCAGCCCGGCGGCCAGCCGCGTCGCGCGGGTGCTGGCGCGGCCCGGCCAGCAGGTCAAGGCCGGCGACGTGCTGCTGGAGCTGGACGACCGCGAGATCGTGCTGGCCGTGGACACGCTGCGCGAGCAGCTGGCGCAGCAGGAGAGCCGCGTCGCCACCTCGAAACTGGAACTCGAGCAGAAGCACAAGCAGCTTGCCAGCGCCATCGAGCTGCTCGAACTCGATCTGCTCTCAAGCCGCGCGCTCAACGAGCGCAACCAGAAGCTGCGCCTGAACGGCCTGGTCTCGGGCGAGAACCTGCTGGCCGGCGAACTGGCCGTCAAGCGCGCCGAGATCCAGCTGCGCCAGCAGCGCGAACTGATCGCCGACAGCCGCCGCGCCACCGCCGCCAGCATCGCCGCCGCCACCCTGCAGCAGGACATCCTCAAGAAGCAGCTCGCCCAGCAGGAGCGCAAGCTGGCCCAGGCGAAGGTCGCCGCCCCCTTCTCCGGCATGCTGACCACCCTGGTGCAGGAAGAAGGCGCGAGCGTGGCCGCCGGCCAGCTGCTGGCTCGCGTGTCGGAGCTGAACAACTACCGGGTCGAGGCCACGCTGTCGGACTTCCACGCGCGCCTGCTGGCGCCGGGCCAGGCGGTCCGGGTCGAGCAGAACGGCGAGGTGCTGCCCGGGCGCGTGCATACCGTGCTGCCCGAGATCCAGAACGGCACGGTCAAGCTGCTGGTCGACCTGGACAAGCCGGACAACCCGCTGCTGCGCAACAAGATGCGGGTCGACGTCAACATCGTCACCGCGCAGAAGCAGGACGTGCTGGTGCTCGACAGCGGCATGGCCTTCAACGGCAGCGGCGCGCAGGCGGCCTTCGCGGTGGTCGATGGCGTCGCGCGGCGCACCACCCTGCAGCTGGGCGGCGGCGACGGCAAGCTGGTCGAAGTCGTCCGGGGCGCCAGGCCGGGCGAGCGCTACATCGTCTCCGATACCAAGGCCTTCGCCAACCTGGACAGCATCCGCATCACAAATTAACGAACGACCAACCACGAACAACGAACGACGAGGGAAAGTCATGATCAAACTGAACAAGGTCAGCAAGACCTACCGCACCGACAAGGTGGAGACGCTGGCGCTGAAGGACGTCGACCTGCACGTGCAGAAGGGCGAGTTCCTCGCCATGATGGGCCCGAGCGGCTGCGGCAAGAGCACCCTGCTCAACCTCATCGGACTGCTCGACCGTCCCGGCCAGGGCAGCATCGAGGTCGAAGGCCTGCCGGTCACCCGCTACAAGGACAGCCAGGTGGCGCGCCTGCGCAACCAGACCTTCGGCTTCATCTTCCAGAGCTTCCACCTAATTCCCGACCTGCGCGTGATCGATAACGTCGAGCTGCCCCTGCTCTACCGCAGCATGAGCGCAGGCGAACGGCGTCGCCTGGCGCGCGAGGCACTGGAAAAGGTCGGCCTGGGGGCGCGCATGGACCACTACCCGAACCAGCTCTCGGGCGGCCAGCAGCAGCGCGTGGCGATCGCGCGCGCCATCGTCGGCCGACCGCAGGTGCTGCTGGCCGACGAGCCGACGGGTAACCTCGACAGCAAGATGGGCGAAGAGGTGATGGACATCCTGCTCAGGCTGAATGCCGAGGGCACGACGGTGGTGATGGTGACCCACGACGAGCGCGAGGCGCGCCGCACCAACCGCATCGTGCGGGTGTTCGACGGCCAGCTGGTCGCGTAAGCGCAGGAGGACACAGGCATGCTCCGCAACTATCTCCTGACGGCGTGGAAGGTCTTCATGCGCCGCAAGCTGTTCACCCTGATTAACCTGCTGTGCATCGTGCTGACGCTGGTGGTGCTGATGGTGGCGGTCTCGCTGCTCGAGACCGCGTTCCGGCCATCCGGCGTCGAAGGCAGGAGCGAGCGCTTCCTCGAGGTGCGCATGGTGCGCATGGACAGCCCGAAGCACGACCGGATCAGCACCTCGGGCCTCGGCTACAAGCTGATCGACAAGTACCTCAAGCCGATGCCCGGCATCGAGCGCGTGGCCATGGTCGGCTCGAACCAGCCGGTCTCGGTCTACCAGGGCGACGTGGTGAGCGAGCTGCAGATGCGCCGCGTCGATGCCGACTACTGGAAGGTGCTCGACTTCCGACTGCTGGCCGGCCGCCTGCCGACGCTCGAGGACGACGCGGCGGGGCGCCACATCGCCATCCTGAACGCCTCCACCGCCGCGCGCCTGTTCCCCGGCTCCGCCCAGGTGGCGATCGGGCAGCGCTTCGACGTCGGCGGCCAGGTCTACGAGGTCGCCGGCGTGGTCGCCGACGCCATGCACCTGAATGCCTACGCCGACATCTGGGCGCCGGTGTCGACCTTCCCCTCCTCGGACTACCGCAGCCAGTTCACCGGCCCGTTCGCGGCCCTGATCCTGGCGAAAAGCGCCGCCGACCTGCCGCGCATTCGCCAGCAGGTCCAGGCGATCTCCAAATCCGTGGTGCACGACGACCCGGCCAGCTGGGGGCACATCTACTTCTGGGCCGACAGCAAGCTCGATTTCACCGCCCGCCAGCTGTTCGGCGGAGGGGGCCAGCCGAGCGAGAACCAGACCGTGGCCGACTCCGGCGCCGCCAGGCTGATGGCGGGGATCGCGGCGGCGATCGTGCTGTTCATGCTGCTGCCGGCGCTGAACCTGGTCAACCTGAACACCGGCCGCATCCTCGAACGCCGCGCCGAGATCGGCGTGCGCAAGGCCTTCGGCGCGACCAGCCGCCAGCTGGCGCTCCAGTTCGTCGTCGAGAACGTGCTGCTCTGCCTGTGCGGCGGCGTGCTCGCCCTGGGCGCCACCGCGCTGGCGCTGCACTGGCTGGAAAGCGCGCGCCTGATCCCCTATCTCGAGGTCGGCCTGAATCTCGCCGTGTTCGGCTGGGGCATGCTGATCGCGACCGTCTTCGGCCTGGTCTCCGGCGTGCTGCCGGCCTGGAAGATGTCGCGCCTCGACCCTGTCCATGCCTTGAAAGGAGGCGCATGATGTTCCGTCATCTCTTGAAACTGACCTGGAAGCGCAAGTCCAGGAACCTGATGCTCAGCCTCGAAATCCTGATCGCCTTCGCCATCGTGTTCGGCGTCGCGGCCTTCGGGCTGCGCTACTGGCAGCTCTACAGCATGCCGCTCGGCTTCGACGGCCGCGACCTGTGGGCTGTCAGGCTGCAGGTTGGCGACGAGGAGAAGACCCGGATTCCCCACGAGGTCTACGACAGCCTGCGGCGCGGCCTGCTGGAACTGCCGGAAGTGCGGGACGTCGCCTTCATCAGCTTCGAACCCTATGCCGGCGCGACCATCGGAACCCAATTGCAGGGCAAGACGGGTGCGGGCGAGCGCGCGCCGCTGGTGAACGCGGAGCTGCTGGAAGCGGACGACCGGACCGCCGGCGTGCTGGGCTTGAAGCTCACCGAAGGCCGCTGGTTCTCGGAACTCGACAATGGCAGCGCCCAGCGCAGCGCGGTGATCAACCGGCGCCTGGCCGAGGCCATGTTCCCGGGCCGCAGCGCGGTGGGCCAGGTGTTCATCGACGGCCCCGGCTATGCGAACACGCCGGTGCGCGTGGTGGGCGTGGTCGACGGCTACCGCGCCAAGGGCGAGCTGGCCGCGCCGGTCAACTTCGCCTTCACCCGTTTCGAAGCCGGCAAGCACAGCTGGGATGCCCGCACCGTCCTGCTCAAGGTGGCGCCGGGCACCGAACGCGGCTTCGAGAAGCGCCTGAACGCGCGCCTGAAAGCGATCCAGAACACCTGGACCTACCAGATCACGCCGACGTCGGCGCTGCGCGCCACCGCGCTCCGTGAGCAGACGGTGCCGCTGATCGTAGTGGCCGTGATCGCCGTCTTCATGCTGGTGATGGTCGCCTTCGGCCTGTTCGGCGCGCTGTGGCAGAACACCACCCAGCGCATCCCGGAGATCGGCCTGCGCCGCGCCATCGGCGCCAGCGCGGGCCAGATCTACCGTCAGGTCGTGGCCGAACAATTCCTGCTCAGTTCCGTCGCCATCGTGCTGGGCCTGGCGCTGCTGGTGCAGCTGCCGCTGACCCGGGTGCTGGGCGAACACCTGGACTGGGTGGTCTTCGGCGAGGCGGCGCTGCTGTCGATGGCGGTGATCTATCTGCTATCCTTGCTGTGCGCCCTCTATCCGGGCTGGCGCGCCAGCCGCCTGAGCCCGACCGAAGCGCTGCATCATGAATAAGAACCTGTCCCAGTAGGGAGAGGGAAGTTGATGACGATGACTGGCAAGCGCGGGCAAGGCGCGAGGACGCCGCATGGCGAGCCATGCAAGGACGAGCAACGCAGCCCCCGCTTGTCAGGCGCGTCAGCAACGACCGGTTCCCTCCTGGGATAGGTTCTAAGAACGAGAGATAGCCACAATGGAAGCATCACGCCCGCCGCGCATCCTGGTCGTCGACGACGACGGCGCGGTCCAGGTCTCGCTGGCCCTGCTGCTCAAGCAGTCCGGCTTCGACGCGGTTTGCTGCGACGGCCCGGCCGCGGCGCTGGCGCAACTGGGAAGCCGGCCCTTCGACCTGGTCCTGCAGGACATGAATTTCTCCCTGCAGACCAGCGGCGCCGAAGGCCTGGCGCTGCTGGAGGAAATTCGCAAGCGCTACCCCACCCTGCCGGTGCTCCTGATGACGGCCTGGGGCTCGATTGCCCTCGCCGTTGCCGGCATCAAGGCCGGCGCCGCCAACTTCTTCACCAAGCCCTGGGACAACGCCCAGCTGATGGACCTGATCGCGGCTACGCTCGAACTCAAGGGGCCGGATGCCGGAGGCCCCGGCCGCAAGGCGCTCGATGGCCAGTTCGATTTCGCCGGCATCGTCGGCGAGCATCCGAAGCTGCTGCGGGTGCTGGCCACCATCGGCCAGGTGGCGAAGACGCGCGCGCCGGTGCTGATCCTGGGCGAAAGCGGCACCGGCAAGGAGCTGGTGGCGGACGCCATCCACCGCAACAGCCCGCGCGCCGATAGCCCGATCGTCAAGATCAATATGGGCGCGATCCAGCCGACGCTGTTCGAGAGCGAGATGTTCGGCCACGTGCGCGGCGCCTTCACCGACGCGCGCGCCGACCGCAAGGGCCACGTCGCCAGCGCCGACGGCGGCACCCTGTTCCTCGACGAGATCGGCGAACTCAATCGCGGCGACCAGGTGAAACTCCTGCGCGTGCTGCAGGACCAGCGCTACCAGCCGGTCGGCGCCAGCCGCAGCGAACAGGCCGACGTGCGCGTGGTCTCGGCCACCAACCGCGAACCGGCCGAACTGGTGGCGAGCGGCGAGTTCAGGGAAGACCTGTTCTACCGCCTGAACCTGATCACGATCCGCCTGCCGGCGCTGCGCGAGCGGCGCAGCGACATCCCCCTGCTGGCGCGCCACATCGCCGCCACGGTGGCCGACAGCTATGGCCTGGGCCAGGTCACGCTCACCCAGGGCGCCCTCGATTGGCTGGGCGCCCAGCCCTGGCCGGGCAACATCCGCCAGCTGCGCCAGACCATGGAACGCACCCTGCTCCTGTCCGGCACCTCCCAGCTGGGCCAGGCCGACTTCGCCGCCGCCGGACGCCTCGACGACGGCGCCGCTTCCTCGTCCCAGCGCC
Organism: Massilia phyllostachyos; assembly: GCF_021044825.1. Lineage (GTDB taxonomy): Bacteria > Pseudomonadota > Gammaproteobacteria > Burkholderiales > Burkholderiaceae_D > Telluria > Telluria phyllostachyos. Next base: position 123,113 of record NZ_JAJNOC010000008.1, read on the forward strand.
TCGGGGTGGACGGCATGACGCTGGAACAGGTCGAACGCCGCATGATCGAAGCGGCGCTCGACCAGCATGGCGGCAACATCACCCGCGTGGCCAAGGTGCTGGGCCTGTCGCGCACCGCGCTGTACCGGCGGCTGGAGCGCCACGGCCTGGCCGAGCCGGACGAATGAGCTTGCGCCGGCGCCTCGGCGCTTACCTGCTCGCGCTGCACGTGCTGCTGTTCGCGGCCGCCGCGCTGCTGTTCAAGGACGAGCCGCTGTCCTTCATCGCGGCCGAGACGGCGCTGCTGCTCAGCCTCGGCCTCGGCTTCGCCCTGCTGCGCCAGGCCCTCGAACCGCTCGGCTATACCCGCCGCTTCCACGACCTGCTGCAGGACCAGAACTACGCGAACCAGCTGGCCGCCCCCGCCTCGCGCGAGCTGGACGAACTGGTCGGGCTGTTCAACACCATGCTGGCCGCCCTGCACCGCGAACGGCTGGCAGCCGGCGAACAGCAGGGCTTCCTCGACCGCCTGCTGGAGGCCACGCCGAGCGCGGTCGTGGTGTTCGATTTCGACGGCGCCATCAGCCTGGTCAACGCCAGCGCCGTGTCCCTGCTCGGCTTGCGCGAGGCGCAGGGCAAGCGCCTGGCCGCCGCGGTCTTCGCCTCCGGCCTCGATGCGCGCGCGCTGGCGCGTGCACGCGACCTGGTGGCACAGCTCGACGCGCTGCCCGCGGGCGAGACCCGCCTGCTCACCGACACCGAGGGCCGCCGCTACCGCGCCCAGCGCGGCCACTTCTTCGACCGCGGCTTCGCGCGCCACTTCCTGATGGTCGAGGAACTGACTGCCGAACTGGAAGACTCCGAGCGCGCCACCTACGCCCGGCTGGTGCGGGTGCTGGCGCACGAGGTCAACAACACGGTCGCCGCCACCCGCTCGGTGCTCGACTCGCTGCTGTTCTACCGCAGCCAGCTGGGCGAATCCGACGCCGCCGACTTCACCACCGCGATCGAGGCGGTCAAGCGGCGCAACGTCAGCCTCGGGGAATTCATCGACCGCTTCACGCGCGTGGTCAAGATGCCGGCGCCGGAGCGCAGGCCGGCCAGCCTGAAGGCGATGGTGGACGATATCCTGTGGCTCAGTCGCGAGCAGTGCGCGCGCGCCGGCATCCGGCTCGGCTGGCGGCGCTGCGACGAGGTCGGAACCGTCATGCTCGACGCCGGCCTGGTGGAAGGCGCGCTGCTGAACATCGTGAAGAACGCGATCGAGGCGGTGACGGAAAAAGGGGCGCCTGGCGGGTATGTGGAGCTGGCGCTCGAAAGAACCCAGGCCGGCATCGTGCTGGCCGTGATCGACTCGGCCGACCTGCTGGGCGCGGTGGCGCCGCGCCAGCTGTTCACGCCCTTTTTCAGCACCAAGCCGGGTGGCCAGGGGATCGGCCTGATGTTCGTGCGCGAGGTGCTCACGCGCCACGGCCTGGCGTACTCGCTGGCCTCCACCGGCGAGGGCGAGACGCGCTTCGAGATTCGCTTTTCTTAGGATGGGCGGAGGACCGCCCATCCTGCAAATTCAATCCCGATCCGAGCTTACTTCTTCGGATACTTGATCGTCATTTCCTTCAGCAGGTTGTCGGCATGGTCGACTTCCTTCATCAGCCACAGCATGTAGCGGATGTCGACGTGGATCGCGCGCGTGATCTCGCTGTCGAAGTACCAGTCCTTGGTGATCGATTCATAGGTCGAATCGAAGTTCAGGCCCACCAGTTCGCCGCGCTTGTTCATGATCGCCGAACCGGAATTGCCGCCGGTGGTGTCGGCGCTCGACAGGAAGTTCACCGGCACGGTGTTCAGCACCGGGTCCTTGAACACGCCGTAGCGCTTGGCCTTGATCGCTTCGCTCAATGCGGCCGGCACGATGAACGGATCCTTGTTGGTCGCCTTCTCCAGGATGCCTTCGACGGTGGTGAACGGGCCCTTGGTCAGGCCGTCGCGCGGCGCGTACGGCGCCACGGTGCCGTAGGTCACGCGCAGGGTCGAGTTGGCGTCCGGGTAGACCGGCTTGCCCTGCGACTTCTTCCAGGCGATGACGGCCGCCATGTACTGCGGGATCACGCGTTCCAGGTTGCCGTCGATCTCGTTGCGGCGGTTTTCCAGGCTAAGTCCCGTCTCGTGCAGGCGCACGGCGAGCTGGATGAAGGGGTCGCTGGACTTGCGGAAGGCGTCCGGATCCTTGCCGATCCAGGCCAGGCGCTTGGCGGTGTCGGCCAGTTCGGTCGACTTGTACATCGCATTGAGCGCGGTGGGCGCCGGCAGCAGCGCATCCAGGCCCTGCGGGCGCAGCTTGGCGTCGATGCGGGCGTAGCGCGCCAGCGCGGCGCCGTAGCGCGCTTCATCCACTTGCGGCACGAAGGACTGTTCGAGGCGGGTCAGGCGCGCCTTGATGAAGGACAGGTCGCGTTCCTGGTAGCCGGCTTCGCGCTGGGCGTCCGGCTTCTGGCGTTCCAGCGCCAGGCGGTACAGGGTGCGCGCGCTTTTCAGCAGGTCGCTGTGGGTGGCGTCAAGCCAGGCGCCTTCCTGGCGCGAAGCGGCCATGTCCTGGGCGATCACGCCGTCCAGGTCCGCCAGCAGGTTCTTCGAACCGTTGCCGCCGTTCTGGCGGTGCCAGGCGCGGAACTCGGCGTCCTGCACGTCCTTGATCGCGGCGATGTCCTTGCGCGCGAAGCCGTCGATCAGGCCCTGCGTCTTTTTCAGCACGTTGTTCAGGCTCTTGGCGACGCTGGCGTAGCGCACGTCCCAGGCGGCGTTGCCCATGGTGGCGGCCGAGATCACCGACAGGTCGGCGGTGATGCCGGCGGCGCGGCCGGGGAGCTCGACGTCGCGCGCGAAGCGGATCTCGCTCGGCAGCTTGTAGCGGCTGGTGCGGCCCGGATAGCCGGCCAGCAGGATCGGATCGCCCTTCTTCAGGCCTTCGGCGGAAACCACCAGGAAGTCCTTCGACTTGTACGGCACGTTGTTCGGCGACGGGTCGGCCGGGCGGCCGTCGGGGCCGACGTAGGCACGCAGGAAGGAATAGTCGCCGGTCTGGCGCGGCCACTCGTAGTTGTCGATGTCGCCGCCGAAGTTGCCGATGCGGTCGGACGGCGCGTACACCAGGCGCACGTCGCGGATCATCAGCTGCTTGATGCGGTAGTACTCGAGGCCGCGGTGGAAGGCCGGCACCGAGCAGCGCGCCGTCTTGTCGGTCTCGCACTCGGCGATCAGCGACTTGATGCGCGACTCGACCAGCTCGTGGCGCTCGCGGCCGGACATCGACGGCGACAGGCCCTTGAGCACGCGGTCGGTCACGTTCTCGACTTTTTCGGTCACGTAGACCAAGGTGTTCGGGCCGCCCGGCAGTTCCTCGGCGCGATTCTTCGCCAGGAAGCCGCCCACGATGTAATTCTTCTCCGGGGTCGAATTACGCTGGATGGCGCCGTAGGCGCAGTGGTGGTTGGTGACGATCAGGCCGTTCGGCGACACGAAGGAGGCGGAGCAGCCGCCCAGCGACACCATGGCGCTCATCGGGTGCTTGCTCAGGTCGGCCAGCTTCTCGGCCGGGATGGTGATGCCGATGCGTTTGAGTTCGGATTTCAGTTGCGGCAGCTGGTGCGGCTGCCACTGGCCTTCGTCGGCGCTGACGAAGGCCGAGGCGCCCATCAAGGCGACGGGCAGGACAAACGATTTGAACAAGGTTGACCCCAGGTGAATAAAAAGCAGCCCGGAGTATAACTTTGTTACGTCTGCATGCGGTCGTTTTTCAGCGTAATGACGGGCTGCTTTGGTCCTGAAAAGCAGCCCTCAGGCGCGGATTACTTCTGCTTGCGGCGCCGGGCGGCGCCCAGGCCCAGGGCGCCCAGACCCAGCAGTATCATGCTGGCCGGTTCCGGCACGTCGGCCTGCGCCAGTTCAAAGTTGAACGTCGTCGCCTGTGCGCCGCCGAAGCCGAAGCGCACGTTGTCGACGTAGCCGCTGAAGCTGCCGTTCCAGCCGGAGCCGATGCCGAATTCGATGCCCAGGATGGCCGTCGATGCGCTCAGCACGTCGTACACGGCGCCATTCGGCACCGTGCCTGCGGCCCAGCCGTCCAGCGTGATATCGAAGTCCTCGACCGTGGTACCCGGCGAGAACTTGCGCTGCCAGAAGTAGCCGTCCAGGATGTCGCTCGAGACCCAGGTGTCGGTTGGCGTGGCCACGCCCTGGTAATGCTGTTCCCAGATCAGGTAACCACGATCGTTGGTGGTCGCGGCGTTGCCGTCGGCGTCGTACAACAGGCGCATCGCCGGTTGCAGGTGCGCTGCCGCGCTGCCGCCGCCGGCGCGCATCCAGTCGAAGCCAAGGGTGCTGAGATTGCCCAGCGTGCGGCCGCCCATATAGCCCCAGGTGTAGACATAGTCGGCCTTGCCGCTGCTGTTGGTCAGTGACATCGCCACCGAGCCGTTGCCGCTGCGCGCCTGGGCGCCGGTAATGTCGGCGGAGGTTTGCGAGCTGTAGCCGGTCGAGACGTCGCGCAGATTGGCCCGATACCAGGTGTTCAGCGCCGGGTCGGTGGACACACTGGTGACGGTGACGGCGCTGGCTTGGGCGGCGCTGGCGGATAGCAGGCACAGGGCCAGCGAGGCGTGGAGCAACTTAGTCATGGCATTTCTTTCAGGAAAATGGTTATGCCAGCAGTTACGCAAGATTAATGCCAGCCGTACAAAATACTGACGGATCAATGGCTTGCGAGATCTTCCATTGAGTTACCACAAGCATATGTAAAATTTCCTGACAGATATTCTCCTGACTATTCCGTCACACTCTCCACCCGCCAACCGCCTCCCAGGGCCTGGATCAGGGTCACGGCCGCAGCCTGGCGGTCCGCCTGCACCTGCACCAGCGAGCGGCGCGCATTGAGCGCCGTGTTCTGCGCCTGCACCACTTCCGAATAGCTCACCTGCCCCGCGCGGTAGCGGTTCAGGATCTGCTGTTCGACCTTGTCGGCCGCCTCGGACGCCACGCGCGTGAACTCCTGCTGCTGTTCCAGCACGCGCACGGCGCTGAGCTGGTCCTCGACGTCGGCAAAGGCGTTCAGCACCGTCTGGCGGTAGCGCGCGACGGCCGCCTGGTGGCGCGCCTCGGCCGCCGCCACGCTGGCGCGGGTGGCGCCGGCGTTGAAGATCGACTGCGCCGCCGACAGCCCGAAGGACCAGGCCGCGTTCGAGGCCGAGATCAGGTCGGAGAAGCGCGCGCCGCCGCTGCCCGCCGATGCGCTCAGGCCGATGTTCGGGAAGTAGGCGGAGCGCGCGATGCCGATCTCCGCGTTGGCGGCGGCGACGTCGCGCTCGGCGGCCGCGATGTCCGGGCGGCGCTGCAGCAGGGTCGCCGGCACGCCGACCGGCACCGCCGGCACGGCCACGCGCCATTCCTGCGCCGGCGCCAGCGCGAATTCGCTCGGCGCCTTGCCGACCAGGACCGCGATCGCATGCTCGAACTGGGCGCGCTGGCGCTGCAGGCTCAAGGCGTCGCTCTGCGCGTTCGCCAGCTGGGTCTGGGCCTGCAGCACGTCGGTGCGGGCGACGATGCCGACGTCGTAGCGGTTCTGGGTGATGCGCAGCTCGCGCTCGTAGCCGGCGATGCTGGACGCCAGCAAGGTGCGCTGGGCGTCGAGCGCGCGGATGGTGAAGTAGTTGGCCGCCACCTCGCCCTGAGCCGACAGGCGCGCGCTGGCCAGGTCGGCGGCGGTCGCTTCCGCGCTGGCCTGGGCGCTGGTGACGCCGGCGCGCAGGCGCCCCCACACGTCGGGCTCCCAGGCGCCGCCCAGGTTCAGGCGGTAACCGGTGCTGGCGCCGCCATTGCGCACGCCGGAGCGCTCGGCGCTCAGGCCCAAGGACAAGTTCGGGAACAGCGCCGCGCGCTGCTGGGCGACGATGGCGCGCGCCTGCGCATAGTTGGCGACGGCTGCCGCCACGTTCTGGTTCGAGACCTCGACGCTGGCGGCGAGTTCATTGAGCACCGGGTCGCCGAACAGCTGCCACCACGGTCCGCGCTCGAGCGCGTCGGCGGGCGCCGCCGGCACCCAGCCCTGCGCCTCCTTGAAGGCGGCCGGTTCCGGCGTCGTGGGCCGCTCGTAGGTCGGCGCGACGGAACAGCCGGCCAATGCGGCGGATACAAACAAGACGATGGGTAGGATACGCATATTCTTCATTATTTTGCGGGGACGGGTTCGCCTGCGTCGGCATGCCGGGTCAGCTCGTGTTCGTCGGGCTTGCGGGTACGCAGCTTGTCGAGCAGGACGTAGACCACCGGGGTGGTGAGCAGGGTCAGGAGCTGGCTGGCGACCAGGCCGCCGATGATGGCGATGCCCAGTGGACGGCGCAGCTCCGAGCCTTCGCCGAATCCGATCGCCAGCGGCAGCGCGCCCAAAGCCGCGGCCAGGGTCGTCATCAGGATCGGACGGAAGCGCAGCAGGCAGGCTTCGCGCACTGCAGCAACGGCCGTCAGCCCCCGCGCCCGCTCCGCTTCCAGCGCGAAGTCGATGATCAGGATCGCGTTCTTCTTGACGATGCCGATCAGGAGGAACACCCCGATCAGCGCGATGATCGAGAACTCCATCTTGAACATCAACAGGGCCAGCACCGCGCCCACGCCGGCCGAGGGCAGGGTCGACAGCACCGTCACCGGATGTACCAGGCTCTCGTACAGGATGCCGAGCACGATGTAGATGACGATGATGGCGGCCGCGATCAGGAAGGGCTGCTCCTTGTTCGATTCCTCGGCCGCGCGCGCCGTGCCCTGGAAGCTGCCGCGGACGTTGGTCGGCATCCCGATCTCGGCCTCGGCCGCCTTGACCGCATCCTGGCCGTCTTCCAGGTTGTAGCCCTGGGCCAGGTTGAAGGAGACCGTGGTCGCCAGCTCGCCATCCTGGTGGTTGACCGAGGTCGGCGTCGAGCTTTCGGCGAAGTTCGCGATCGCCATCAGCGGCACCATGCGGGTGGCGCTGGTGGACAGGGCCGAGCCGCTGGACGGGTCGCGCGCGGCGGTGAGGTTGCTCGGCGAGGACGGCGTGCCGGCGGACGAGCCGGTGCTGGAAGCGACGCTGCCGCTGCCGGTGCCGCTGGTCCCCGCTCCGCTGACGCCCGTCGCCGCGCCGCTGCTGGCGGCGGTGCCCGCCGTGGTGCCGGAACCCGTCCCGCGCGCCGGCACATACACGTCGCGCAGCGCTTCCGGCGACTGGGCGTAGCGCTGGGCCACGCCCATGATCACGTGGTACTGGTTCAGCTCATCGTAGATGTTGGCGACCTGGCGCTGGCCGAAGTTGTTGTACAGGGCGTTGTCGACTTCGCGCGTGGTGATGCCCAGGCGCGAGGCGGTTTCCTTGTCGATGGTGACGTAGGTTTCCACGCCGTTCTCGGCCTGGTCGGTGTCGACGTCGGTCAGCGCCGGCTGGCGCTTCATGCCCTCGGCCAGGCGCGTGGCCCACTGTTTCAGGTCGTTCGCGTTGTCGCTCTTGAGCGTGTACTGGTAGGTCGAGTTGCTCGAACGGCCGCCCATGCGCAGGTCCTGCACCGGGTTCAGGAAGATCGACACGCCGGTCACCTTGGCCAGCTGGGGGCGCAGGCGCGCGATCACGGCCTGGCCGGCCTCGCCCTTGCCGCGCTCGCTGACCGGCTTCAGGTTGATGAACATGAAGCCGCCGCCGGCGCGTCCGCCGCCGGTAAAGGCGACCACCGTGTCCACCGCCGGGTCCTTGCGGATGATGTTGACCAGCTGGCGCAGCTTGCCCTGCATGGCCTGGAAGGAGATGCTCTGGTCGGCGCGGATGCCGCCGTTGAGCTGCCCCGTATCCTGCTGCGGGAAGAAGCCCTTGGGCGCCGCGGAAAACAGGAACACGTTCAGGCCGACCACGAACACCAGGATGATCATCACCAGCAGCTTGCTGTCGAGCGCCCAGTCGAGCGCGTGCTCGTAGCTGCGCAGCACGCCGCCGAAGCCCTTCTCGGACCAGCGCGCCAGCATGCCCGGCTTCTTGTCCTTCTTCTCGCGGCGCAGCAGCCAGGCGCACATCATCGGCGTGGTGGTCAGCGAAATCACCAGCGAGATCATCACGGCCACCGACAGGGTGACGGCGAATTCGCGGAACAGGCGCCCCACCTGGCCGCCCATGAACAGCAACGGAATGAACACCGCCACCAGCGACAGCGAAATCGAGAGGACAGTGAAACCGACTTCGCGCGCGCCCAGCAGGGCCGCCTTCATGCGGTCCATGCCGGATTCGATGTGACGCGCCGTGTTTTCCAGCACCACGATGGCGTCGTCGACCACGAAGCCGGTGGCGACCGTCAGCGCCATCAGCGACAGGTTGTTCAGGCTGAAGCCGAGCAGGTACATGACCCCGAAGGTGCCGAGCAGCGAGACGATGGTCGCCACCGCCGGCACCACGGTCGCCCGGATGCTGCGCAGGAACACGCTCACCACCAGCACCACCAGGATGATCGACAGGATCAGGGTGAACTCGATCTCGTGCAGCGAGGCGCGGATGGAGTTGGTGCGGTCGGACGCCACCTGCAGGGTCACGTCGCCCGGCAGCTGCGCCTGCAGCGAGGGCAGCAATGCGCGCACGCCGTCCACGGTCTCGATGACGTTGGCGTCCGGCTGGCGCGTCACCAGGACGATGACCGCCGGCTGGCCGTTGAACAGGCCCAGGGTATTGATGTTCTCGACGCCGTCGATGACCTGCGCCACGTCCTGCAGGCGGATCGCGGCGCCGTCGCGCCAGGCCACGACCAGGTCGCGGTACTCGGCCGCGGTGCGTCCGCCCTTGCTGCCGGCCGGCTGCGAATAGATCTGGAAGCGGTTGCCCGCCCCTTCGATCGCGCCCTTGGGCCGGTTCGCATTGGTCGACTGGATCGCGGCGCGCACGTCCTCGCTCGAGACGCCGTACTTGTTCAGCGCATACGGCAGCAGCTCGACCCGCACCGCCGGCAGCGAGCCGCCGCCGATCTCGACTTCGCCCACGCCTTTCACTTGCGCCAGGCGCTGCTGCACCAGGTTCGACACGGACTCGTAGATCTGGCCGGGCGAACGTGTTTTGGAGGTCAGCGCCAGGATGATGACCGGCGCGTCGGACGGATTGGCCTTGCGGTAGGTCGGGTTGCTGCGCAGGGTGGCCGGCAGGTCTGCCCTCGCCGCGTTGATCGCGGCCTGCACCTCACGCGCGGCCGAGTCGATCTTGCGGTTCAGGTCGAACTGCAGGCTGACCCGGGTCGAGCCGTTGCTGCTGCTCGAGGTCATTTCGTTGACGCCGGCGATCACGCCCAGCCGGCGTTCGAGCGGCGTGGCCACGCTCGACGCCATGGTCTCGGGCGAGGCGCCAGGCAGCGAGGCCGACACCGAGATGGTCGGGTAGTCGACCTGCGGCAGCGGCGAGACCGGCAGCACGAAGAAGGCCGCGATGCCGGCGAGCGCGATCCCGAGCGTCAGCAGGACGGTCGCGATCGGGCGCTCGACGAAGGGGCGCGACAGGTTCATGCGCCGACCTCGTCAAGCTTGTGCGGCGCTTTGCCGGTGCGGCGTCGCGCCAGGCGATCAAAGGCGAGATAAATCACCGGGGTGGTGAACAGGGTCAAGAGCTGGCTGACGATCAGGCCACCGAAGATGGCCAGGCCCAGCGGCCGGCGCAGCTCGGCGCCCTCGCCGGTGCCCAGCATCAGCGGCACCGCGGCGAACAGCGCGGCCAGGGTCGTCATCAGGATCGGGCGGAAGCGCAGCAGCGCGGCCTGGCGGATCGCATCCAGCGGCGACTTGCCGCCGTCGCGCTCGGCCTCGATCGCGAAGTCGATCATCATGATCGCGTTCTTCTTGACGATGCCGATCAGGAGGATGATGCCGATGATGCCGATCACCCCCAGCCCCTGCCCCGTCACCCACAGCGCCAGCAGGGCGCCGACGCCGGCCGACGGCAGGGTCGACAGGATGGTCAGCGGGTGCACATAGCTTTCGTACAGCACGCCCAGCACGATGTAGACGCAGACCACGGCCGCCAGGATCAGCCACAGCTGGTTCGACAGCGAAGCCTGGTAGGCGCCGGACGCGCCGAGGAAGGTCATCGACACCGAGCCCGGCATCTTGATCTCTTCGGCCGCCTCGTGGATCGCGTCGACCGCGGTGCCCAGCTTGACGCCGTCGGCGGTGTCGAAGCCGACGGTGGCCGCCGGATACTGCGCCACGTGGACGATCTGCAGCGGCGCCTCGGCTTCGCGGATGGTCGCCACGGCCGACAGCGGCGTCGGCTGGCCGGACCCGGTGCGCAGCTGCAGGCGCGACAGGCTGGCGAGCGACATCGCCTCGTCCTGCTGCGCTTCCAGGATCACGCGGTACTGGTTGGTCTCGGTGAAGATGGTCGAGACGATCCGCTGGCCATAGGCGCTGTACAGCGCGTCGTCGATCGAGGCGGCCGTGATCGACAGGCGCGAGGCCGTGTCGCGGTCGATGTCGATGTAGGCGGCGGCGCCGACCGCGCCGGCGTCCGTCGTCACGTTGCGCAGCTGCTTTTTGGTCGCCATCTGCGCCACCAGCTTGCGCGCCCACTCGTTGACGGTGGCGCTGTCGGCGCCCTCGATCGACAGGCGGTACTGGGTCGGGCCGCTCTCGGCGTCGATGGTCAGGTCCTGGGTCGGCTGCAGGTACAGGGTCAGGCCGGCCACGTTGGCGACGCGGCTGCGCAGGCGCGCCATGATGCCTTCCTGGTCGCCGCGCTCGTCTTCCTTGATGTTGATGAGCATGGTGCCGGTGTGGAGCATGGTGTTGTTGGCCGCGTCCACGCCGACGTAGGAGCTGATCGACTGCACCGCCGGGTCCTTCAGCACTTCGGCGATCGCCTGCTGCTGCAGCTTCGCCATCTCCGCATACGAGATCGACTGGCGCGCCTGCAGGCGGCCCTGCAGCTGGCCGGTGTCCTGGGTCGGGAACAGGCCTTTCGGGATCACCATCCACAGCAGCGCGGTCAGCACCAGGGTGCCGAGCGCCACGATCAGGGTCAGGCCCTGGCGCGCCAGCACCCAGCCCAGCGCGACGTCGTATTTGTCGATCACGCGATCGAAGAAGGCCTGGGTCTTCTGGGCGAAGCGGCCGGGCTTTTCTTCTTCATGCGGCTTGAGCCAGCGCGCCGCCATCATCGGCACCAGGGTCAGGGAAACCACCGCCGAGATCAGGATGGTCACGGCCAGCGTCACCGCGAACTCGCGGAACAGGCGCCCCACCACGTCGCCCATGAACAGCAGCGGAATCAGGACCGCGATCAGCGACACGGTCAGCGAGATGATGGTGAAACCGATCTGGGTCGCGCCCTTGAGAGCCGCCGCCATCGGCTTCTCGCCCTCTTCGATGTAGCGCGCGATGTTCTCGATCATGACGATCGCATCGTCGACCACGAAGCCGGTGGCGATGGTCAGCGCCATCAGCGAGAGGTTGTTCAGGCTGTAGCCCATCAGGTACATGATGCCGAAGGTGCCGATCAGGGAAATCGGCACCGCCAGGCTGGCGATCACGGTGGCGCGCATGCTGTGCAGGAAGGCGAAGATCACCAGCACCACCAGCACCACGGCCAGGATCAGTTCGATCTGCACGTGCTCGACCGAGGCGCGGATGCCGGCGGTGCGGTCGCTCAGCACGTCCATGCGCACGGACGCCGGCAGGCCGGCCTGCAGCTCCGGCAGGCGTTCCTTGATGGCGTCGACGGTGGCGATCACGTTGGCGCCCGGCTGGCGTTGCACGTTCAGGATGATGGCGGGCTTCAGGTTGGCCCAGGCGCCGATGCGCACGTTCTCGGCGCTGTCGACCACCTTCGCCACCGCGCCCAGGCGCACCGGCGCGCCGTTGCGGTAGGCGACGATCAGGTTCGAATAGTCGTCGACGGTAACCAGCTGGTCGTTGGCGTTGATCGCATACGAGCGCGAAGGGCCGTCGAAGTTGCCCTTGGCGCTGTTGGCGTTGGCGGCGGTGATCGCGGTGCGCAGGCTGTCCAGGCCCAGGCCATAGGAGGCCAGCGCCTCGGTGTCGGCCTGGATGCGCACGGCGGGACGCTGGCCGCCCGAGAGCGAGACCAGGCCCACGCCCGAGACCTGGCTGATCTTCAGGGCCAAGCGCGTGTTGACCAGGTTCTGGACCTCGGTCAGGGGCAGCGAATCGGAGGTGATGGCCAGGGTCAGCACCGGCGCGTCGGCCGGATTGACCTTGGCGTAGACCGGCGGCGCCGGCAGGTCGGTCGGCAGCAGCGAGCCGCCGGCGTTGATCGCGGCCTGCACTTCCTGCTCGGCCACGTCCAGGGTCTGGCCGAGGCCGAACTGCAGGGTGACCACCGAGACGCCGGCGGCGCTGGTGGAACTCATGCGCGTCAGGCCCGACATCTGGCCGAACTGGCGCTCCAGCGGCGCGGTGACGGTGCGCGCCATCACCTCGGGGCTGGCGCCCGGGTACAGGGTCTGGACCTGGATGGTCGGGAAGTCGACCTGCGGCAGCGCGGACAGCGGCAGGAAGCGGTAGCCGACCAGGCCGGCCAGCACGATGGCCAGCATCAAGAGGGCCGTCGCGACCGGGCGTTTGATGAATGGTGCAGAAGGGCTCATGGCGCGGTACCAGCAGCGTGGTTTGAACGCGTGGGCGGAGGACCGCCCACCCTACGACCACCAACCCCAAGACCGTCGTTCCGGCGCAGGCCGGAACCCAAGTTTGCCAATGTCATTGCTGCGTTCCTTGCTGACGACGGCGTTCGCCCTGCCCTTGCTGACCACCACGCGCACCCTGCGGACGATCACCCGGCAAGGTCACTTTGGCCCCATCACGCAAACGATCCGCGCCTTCCGTAATCACCTGCTCGCCCACCTTCAGCCCGGTCATGATCTGCACCTTGTCCACCGTCGCCTGACCGCGCGTCACCGCACGTTGCGACACCGTCTTGTCCGCCGCATTCAGCACATACACGAAGTCGCCGTTCGAACCATGGCGCAGCGCCGTCACCGGCACCACCACCGCATTCTCGATCGTGTTCAGCTGCAGGCGCAGGTTCACGAACTGGCTCGGGAACAGCTTGTTGTCGTTGTTGGCAAAGCGGGCCTTGGCGCGCACGGTGCCGGTCTGGACGTCGACCTGGTTGTCCAGGGCGATGAAGGAACCGGACGCCAGGCTGTCGGTGCGGGTGCGGTCCAGCGCGATGGCCGGCAGCTTCGCGTTCTGCGCGATGCGCTGCTGCAGCGCCGGCACCTGGTCTTGCGGCACCGTGAACTCGACGTCGATCGGCGACAGCTGGGTGATCACGGCCACGCCGTTGGCATCATTGCTGCCCACCAGGTTGCCGATGTCGACGGTGCGCAGGCCGAGGCGCCCCGAGATCGGCGCCTTCACTTGCGTGTAGCTGAGGTTCAGCTGCGCCACGCCTTCCGAGGCGCGGTCGGTCATCACGGTGCCTTCCAGCTGCTTGACCAGCGCAGCTTGCGTGTCGACTTCCTGGCGTGCGATGGAATCCTGTTCCAGCAGGGTGCGGTAGCGGGTCAAGGTCAGGCGCGCGCTTTCCAGCTGGGCTTCGTCGCGCTGGCGCTGGCCGCGCGCCTGTAGCAGCGCCATCTCGAAGGGACGCGGGTCGATGGTGGCCAGCACCTGGCCGGCCTTGACCAGCTGGCCTTCGGTAAACTGGATCTTCTGCAGCACGCCCGAGACCTGCGGCCGCACGGTGGCGGTCGCCGCGGCCACCACGGTGCCGAGCGCGTCGATGTTGACCGGGATGTCGGCCTGCTGGGCCTTGGCCACGCCGACCGTGGTGGCGGGCGCGCCGCGGCGGCCGCCGCCGGGTCCCCCCGGCCCTCCCCTGCCGCCCGGCCCGCCCGCGCCCGGCCCGCCGGCGCCGCCACCCGCGCTCTGGTGGGTCAGGCGCCACGCCAGCACGCCGAGGGCGACCATGGCCAGCACCGCGATCACGGCGCCGATGATGCGCCGGCGCCGTAGCGCCCGGGGCGATGGCGGCGGCGGGCTGGTGAGGGCGGATTTGGGGGAAGAATTCTGCTCCATGCTGATCCTTGTTATTTTCGCTAACGTGCTATTCGTACAAGAGGGACCCCGAGAGCCTAGCATGCCACCCTCCATCGATATGTTTCGTAACGTACATTGCGCAGCCCCTCTTGTTACAAACCCAGGGTCAGGTTTACACGGATTTACACCGTTGGCCCCACGATGGCCGCTGTAAACGGAAAACGGGCGCGGAACTGTGTCCGCGCCCGTTTTTGCAAGCCAGTATGTCGTTACAAACTGGCTACAATTTTCTTCATGCCGCGCCCGTCATGGCATCTCGCACAGGCAGTGCGTGATGGCGGCGAAGGGCTTGCGGCCGTCCGCCACTTCGTTCAGCCAGGCCATGTCTTGCGCCACCTTTGCGACCGGCCCGGCCGGCAGAGCGTTCTCCAGCAGGCCGAGCTTGACCTGGATGTTGATCGCCTGGGCGGTCGAGGCGCCCATCATGTTCAGGAAGCGTTCCAGCTTGCCGACCGGACGCTCGATGTAGGCGACACGGTAATCCGCGCCCAGCTTGGCGGCCTTGGCGGCCGTGTTCAGGGCATCGCGGTAGCTGCCCAGGCGGTCGACCAGTCCGCGCTCCCTGGCCTGGGCGCCGGTCCAGACCCGGCCCTGCCCCACTTCGTCGATCTTCGCTGGCGTGGTCTTGCGGGCCGCGGCGGCGCGGCTGGTGAACTCGCCATAGACGTTGTTGATGCTGCTCTGAATCAATTGGCTGAAGCGCGGGTCGAGCGGGCGCAGTGGGTTGTAGGCGTCGGCCAGCCAGGTGGTGGTGTAGCCCTCGGTGTGGATGCCCAGCTTGTCGCCCACCTTCTCGGCGGTCGGCAGGATGGTGAACACGCCGATCGAACCGGTGATGGTGGCCGGGTCGGCGATGACCTCGTCGGCCGCCATCGAGATCCAGTAGCCGCCGGAGGCCGCGACGTCGCCCATCGAGACGATCACCGGCTTGCCGGCCGCGCGCGTCAGTTCCAGCTCGCGCCGGATCAGTTCAGAACCATAGGCGCTGCCGCCGGGCGAATCGACGCGCAGCACCACGGCCTTGACTGCCTCGTCCTCGCGCGCCTGGCGGATCAGGTTGGCGGTGGTGATGCCGCCGACCACGCCCGGGCCGCTCGAACCCTCGGTGATGTTGCCCGACGCGACCACCACGCCGACCGCATCACCGAAGGGCTTGGGCTGGTGGCGCTGCAGGTAGTCGCCGTAGGCGACCTGGCGGAAGGACTTGATGCTCTCGTCCCAGGCGCCGCGCTTGACCAGCATGTCGCGCAGCTCGTCGCGGGTCTTGAGGCCGTCGACCAGCTTGGCCTGCAGGGCCACCTTGGCCGCGCTGCCGCCCTGCGCTTGCATCTGCTGTGGCAGGGTCTCGATCCAGGACGCCAGCGTGCCCTTGGCCAGCTTGCGGTTCTTCTCGACCTGGCCGGTATAGTCCTGCCACAGGGCGTTGTACAGGTAGCTGTCGGCTTCCTGGGCCGCCTGCGAGGGACCGTTGGCGATATAGGGTTCGGCGAAGCTTTTATACGTGCCGACCTTGATCAGGTTGACGGTCACGCCCAGCTTGTCGAGCGCGTCGCGATAGTAGTTGCGGCGCCCGCCGAAGCCTTCGATCAGCACCATGCCCATCGGGTGCACATAGACTTCGTCGGCGTGCGAGGCCAGCAGGTAGCGTTTCTGGTCGTAGGTCCCGCCCCAGGCCACCACCTTCTTGCCGGATGCGCGCACGCGGTCGATCGCCGCGCCGACGTCGCGCAGCATGGCCAGGCCGCCGCCGTTCATCTGGTCCAGCAGCAGCACCACGGTGTCGATGCTCTTGTCCTTGGCGGCCGCATCGAGCACCGTGAGCAGGTCGCGCAGGCGCACCGCGCGCTTGCTGTCGCCGGCCACGCTGTCGAGCAGGGTGTCTTCCAGGCTCGACTGGTAGGTTTCGACCAGGTCGCCCTTCAGTTCCAGCACCAGCGCGCTCTTGGCCGCGATCGGCTTGACGCCGCCGCCGGAAAAGAGCATCACGATCAGGATCACGAACAGCAGGAACAGCAGGTTCATGAAGGTGCGGCGGGACACGTCGACCGCATGCCACAGCATGCCGAAGGCGCGCCGCAGTGCGCTCAAGGGTTTGAAAGCCATCGAAACTCCGTATCAGTGATTGATGTCGGCTCAGGCTGATGCCAACGCCGGGCCGGTCTTTTCCTTGCGGGAGATTGCAAACAAACCGGCAAACACCAGTATGCCATTTACTATCAGCAATTCCAGCCCAAGGCGGTAAGAACCGAGCAGATGTTCCTGATTGTACTCAAGGAGCGCGCAGAGAATCGGTGCGCCGATCGTAATGAACGGCACCAGGCGGTCGTTCGGAATGCGGCGCGTCATCATGCCGAAGCCGAACAGGCCCAGCAACGGACCGTAGGTATAGGCCGCCAGCTTGAGGATGACCACGATCATGCTCGGGTTGTCGGCGGCCTTGAAGCCCAGCACCAGGAACAGGAACAGCGCGGCAAAACCCAGGTGCACGTGGCGGCGCAGCCTTTCCTTGGCCGCTTCCGTGAGGTCGGTGCGGCGCTTGATGCCGAGGATATCGATGCAGAACGAGGACGTCAATGCCGTGATGGCCCCGTCCGCGCTCGGGAACAGGGCCGAGATCAGAGCGATCAGGAAAATGATCTGCACCGTGGCGGGCAGATGGCCCATCACCACGGCCGGGAAGATCTTATCGCCGGTGGCGGTCACGCCCACGCTTGGCGCATACAGATACAGCAGGCCGCCCAGGAACAGGAAGCTCAGCAACACCACGACCAGCACCGCGGTCAGCGTCAAGAGGTTCTTCTGCGAATCCTTCAGGGTTTTCACCGAGATGGTCTTCTGCATCATCTCCTGGTCCATGCCGGTCATGGTCAGCACGATGAAGATGCCGGCCACGATCTGCTTGAGGAAGAAGTTGGGGCTGTCGAAATCCGTGGTGAAGACGCGCGCCAGGCCCTGCGACTGCATCGCGTTCAGGCTTTCGGGAATCGACATGCCGAGCTCGCCCAGCAGGAACCAGACGCAGGCGAACAGGCCGAACAGCATGCAGGTGGTCTGCAGGGTGTCGGTCCAGACGATGGTTTTGACGCCGCCCTGGTAGGTGTACATCAGGATCATGCCGAGGATGACCAGGGTCGTGATCCAGAACGGGATGCCGAGGCTGTCGAGGATGATGGCCTGCAGGATGTTCACCACCAGATACAGGCGCGCGGTGGCGCCCAGCAGGCGCGAGATGATGAAGAAGCCCGCCCCGCTCTGGTAGGAACGGCGTCCGAGGCGCACGTCGAGGTAGTGGTAGATCGAGGTCAGCTGCAGGCGGTAATATAGCGGCAGCAGCAGGTAGACCACGGCGACGTAGCCGATCACGTAGCCGATCAGGATCTGGGCGTAGCCGAAGGCATCCGCGCCGACGGCGCCGGGCACGCTGACGAACGTGGCGCCGGACAGCGTGGTGCCGACCATGCCGAAGGCGACCAGCATCCAGTTGCTGCTCTTGTTACCGATGAAGAAGCTGTCGTTGTTGGCGTTGCGCGAGGTGGCCCAGGCGACGCCGAGCAGGAGGGCGAAGTAGCCGATGAGGATTGCAAAAAGTAGTGCCGGGGACATGGAATTCCAATGCGGGTTATCGTTTCGCCCAGCAATATACACTGAAGCGATAGCACCGGGAATGCAGCAAGCTTGCACTGTCATGCCTGCCGGTTATGCCCCTCCTGCCCTTTCTGCCGCCATATCCTTACTGTTCGCAAAAGGTTCCGATCGTTGCGATCAAGGTAGCACCGCACGTCGTTTTGTGACCCTCATAGGCAACTTCCTTATCATCGATAACGTGACCTGGACTGCCTTCGGCAATCTTGCAGTTGTCATGTCCCTTGATAGGGCAACTGCAGAGATCGCCGACACGAGCAACCGCTTTGCCATCGACAGTAAAATAGTCTGCGCTCGCGCTGACAACCTTGCCGCCGTGAGACGTCGGGTCGCCGAGGCGAATTACATTCGGCATGGCTCACCCTTTCTCATCTGGAGGGGATGCCGGCCCGTGGCTGTCATCGCGGCTATCGATTTTATCCTTATTTGTAGCGCTTGAATCCGAACGTACTTGTGCAGTGGATGGCGTTTGTGCCGCGATATTGGGAGGACTCGTCTCGTCGTCATAGCCGACCAGTTTCCAGATTGTCGCCAGCTGGTGTGAAGGCGCCTGTCCTCTCATCTTTTGCCATAACGACGGCTCGCCACGGATGAGAACGCGTGGCATGACGTTGCCAGCCTTGATGTATTGGCGTTGGATACCTCCCATGCTGGATGCTTCGCTGGACTCCCACATGCCGGTCTGCGGACAAGTGCGCCCGGTCGAAGCGAGTTCTCCCAGTGGGAACAGTGGCTGATGATCTGTCCCGACTGCCTTTGTCGCTGCAACACCTGTCGGACGCACACGGATCGTGCTAGTGATTTTGTCCCATACCGCGATAGCTTCTGCATCACTGAGAAGAGGCTTGGCCGATCCGGCTTCATTCTCTGCGATGCCGGTCTGCATCTGAACATTGATGAACGGTTTCAGCGGGTCGCCCCCTACACCTTGAAAATCCATCCCGAAATCATGGATTGAATGGATTTCAGGTTGTTCTGGTGAGCGCCCCAATACTTCGAAGCCTTCGCCCCAGTTCTGGATTGTCCGCTTCCCCCTACGAAAATACTTGGTTTTGAGGCGTATATGACTGGGATTCTCTGCCTTCAGGTCTCGTTCGAGACGTGAAAGCTGCCACTCCAGGGTATTACTTTCATCCAATTTTCGGTGTGCCGGCCTGATTGCAATCGACAAGTGTGTATCCGGAAATTCCTTTAAACGAAAACCTATTTCCATCAGCTCGCCTGGATTTTCCATGGGTGTTCCTGACTCATCAGGTAGAAAGCCAAATTCTATGCAGTTGCCAGGTTCGGTTGGAACGTCAGTTTCGTTGCGCTGACGCACTCGGCTAGCCATACTCTTTATCGTAGCCACTGCTCTAGTTTTGTCTTCGCTCAGCGGTCGAGCTTTAATAACGATCCCAGCGTCATGCAGGCTAAAGTACCCCGTAATCCTGAGCCCGCTGATTGCAGTAGAATCTTCGTAACCCGTAACGATCTGCCCTTCAGGCTTATTTACCTCCTCTATCGAAATTAGCAGCTGGGCATTATCATGATAGACGGCCTGCTCACTTTTGAGTTCTTTAATAAATTGTCGAGCTTCGGCCTGCACCTCGTCGATTCCTTTAGGGTAAACTAGCAAAGTTAACGGGATGCTCGAACGACCCCATGCAGTTGTAGCTGATTCAGGCACATCGACCATAAACCTTCCAAAGCAAACTGTTTTGGTTTTTTCAAACATAGATTGTAATCGAAGGGTAAGCGTCGCCACTTTCGTATCCTTCCGTTCTTCAGCATTGGAATCGAATGAAGCTGAAATCACAATCCCAGCAACAAACAGTAGATGGAAAAGGTTTCTTTTAAGAATTAAATGCATCATTATCCTCACTCGCAATTCCAACGTACCTGCTGAGCGATCCGGACAATTCCGTATAGGGTCGATGCAATCGCTCTCGGATCTTTATAACTGGACTGGTGTTCGTAACCAGTCTGGCGAAATATCCCTTTAAATTGGCCGCTTTTTAACTGGTGGTCGGAGGATTTAGCTGGCACGGTTTGATCTCCCGCCGCGGATGGGGAACGAATGGTTGCATATATTGGTTTAGGAACGCGATCAATAAAAGGTTGAAGTGCTTTATTGGAAACCGATGGGTCATAGCGAACGAGTTCTATCTTGCCTTGTCTCGTATCGCTGAGAATGGGCCAGTCTTGCCAGCCTTCGGGATCAGCACAATGCCGATCAACCTCCCAAACGACTTCACCAAAGCTTTGACGCCCCCTATCTGCACCATAATGCGCATAGCTGTTGGGATGGTACGTATCCGCAATTGCTTGATGAAATTTTTTTGCCCTGTCGAGATAATCACAGGTTCGCTCGAAAGACCCGCCTCCTTCTTGTGCCGTAAAATTGGAGGGATTGATCCACCTTTCAACAAAAAGTGAATACCATTTGTCTCTCACTTTATAGATTTCGTTATACGGGTCACCCTGCTTTGGCCAGCTTTCCAGATCGCGTCCATTGTGTTGCACGCGCAACCAGCTATTGCCATAGGACTCAGATGGGAGTAATTGCAGCCCTCCTGGTGCGTTTGCCAGCACCGCAGTAACTTCGTCGCCAAAATTGCCTGCTACTTTTGCGCCGATGCTTTCGGTCGCGCCGTTCATCATTCCAGGATCCTCGAACCCTGCCCGCATGCGCTTATAGGCGGCTGGCGCGCCGATTGCCGGCATGACGCCATGGACAATACCGGCAACTTTGTCTCGCAGATTTCCATACATCGGGTGTATCAAGGCCCTGCCGACTAGGCCGCCCATCGAGTGGGTAACCACGATAACCTGATTGCATTCGTATCCGGAACTATTTAGATCGTCGATCACCCGATTGATCCGCCTTGCAATGACCTTTGCGTTCTCGCCATTGCACTGCAGCCAGTTATAGCCGAAGGCATAAACTGCAAACCAACAGCCACTGGCGACCTTCATTAGTTCCACCTCCGTCAAAGCCTGCATCGGGTAATTTGGATCGGCCATCCACGCACGGGGCTCGACACCGACGACGTCGCGCCATGTCTGTCGAAGTTTGCCTTCGAAGAATGTGTCGTTGAGGCGCGACTCAAGATGCTGCAGTATCTCACCGTAGCTGTTGAAAAAAACCTCGCCCCATCCCCGTGCCCGTGCTTTCTGTGTAGCCGTACGCCTGTTTCTGACTGTAGGTGGGTCGTCCTTTAGCAAGGGCGATGCGAAATCCTGTTGGAGTTTGACATTGGCGTGCCTGCCATCACCACTGACAAACGAACGGCCAGACGGGTCATAAATATCAACGGTAGTCTGGTCCGGGTCCAGCATCAGTTGACGATCGCGCGGCGTCAAATTGCTCGCGCCGTGGATGTTAGTCGGCCCAAGGACGTCCGGGCGCCACGCTATATTGTCGCTTTTGCGCAGTTGCTGTTGGCGCCCTGCACTCATCCTCAAGTTCGACCCCATAATCCCCGGAAGGAATATCACTGGCAGGACGCGCTTGGGAAGAATCCGCGCGCATTGCGGCTTATCGTCCTGCACTGGCGTTGCGAATCCTTCAGCCTTCCGCGCAGCGCCCGCATTCTGCTGTGCTGGCAAGGGATGTTCCACGCGTGTCATGATTTACTTTCCTCCGCATCAATCGTCAAGGGCTTCAACGGTGTAGTTGCCAAAAGGAATGGCACTGGTAAACCTCTCGGTCATTCCGGTAGCGTCGGTACGTCCCTCAAAAACGCGGCCGTCTTCGGTCGTAATGCGATAACGCTGGTTCGTCATAGGCTCGTCAGTCCCGATCCACCGCAAAACGGTTTGCTGGTCATGCAGCATGTCGCTGGTCGGTAGTTTCACGTCCTCCAAGCTGCTGTCACCTGGCTTGACATGGGCGAATTTCGCCGACTTGATGGTATGGTCGCCGCTGCATTGCTGTGTGATGATGCCGCCGCCAATCTCGACCTGAGCGCTCTTCGAGACGAAGCGCAGCTTGGGAGCCTGCAGTACGATTTCCTCTGCGGCGGTCAGGACAATTCGCTTCGCCGATGTCAGCTCGATATCGTCCGCATGGGTCTGCATGTCGAGTTTGCCGCTAGCAGAGATAAGCTTGATACCGAGCCGATGTGCGAACAGACTGATATTCTCCGACGCCCGTGCCAGCAGTTTCTTACCAGCGGAAAGCTGGATATTGCCCATGCTGACCATATCGAGATGCGTCTGTGCGCCGATGGCGATATTGTCCTGGCTGGTCATTGCCACACCCGCTGGCGCGGTCAGCGCCAGCACCGGCTGGCCGCCGTCGCCTACACTCTCGGTTTCGGTATTGCTTCCGGCCTCCCACTGCTTCAAATAACCGATGAGCTGCGCGAGTTCTTTGTCGTCGGTACCGTCGGCATGGTGTGTAACAGACAGTCGGGCCAGTTGTTGCTGCACGCCTTGCAAGGCTTGCGTCAGACTGACCAGTTCCGCGCGGTCCAGCATTTTGCCATTCGCCTTCTGGCGGCCGGCAGCGCTGATGAGCACACCTTGCGCACCGCGCACTGCGACAGCCTGGTCGCTTCGCAGTTCCGCTCCTTCACCACGCGCCTCGCCTTTACCATCCATGCGAGGATGGGTAAGCCAGCCCAAGTTCAATTCGCTATGTCCGTGCTGGGACGACAACTGGGCATTGATTTGTCCCGGCGTATCATCCAGCCGTAGCTGGTTGTAGCGCGATCCCTGAACTTCTTTGCTCTTGATTCCAGCAAGATATCGGTTTCCCGGCAATGTGCCGGAATGGCTGAATGCAGTCGGTCGCGCCAGTCCGCCAAACACCTGGGCTACGACAATCGGCTTGTCCGGATCCCCGCCCAGAAAATCCACGATTACCTCGTCGCCTACCCGGGGCAGTGTCAGTGTCCCCCATTGATTGCTGGCCCAGGTGCTGGCGACACGCACCCAGGCCGAGTCGCGGTCGCTCTGGCTGGCGCCTGCACCTTGGGCATGATTGTGGTCTTCTGCTCTGGTGCCTGGAAAACGCAGCTTGACTCGGCCATATTGATCGCAATGTACTTCTTCTCCCTCAGGACCGACTACAAATGCACTTTGCAATCGCGGGCATGGCACATCCGCGCGCGGGTCGAAGGCAGGGACGATCGGAATCCCGCGACGAACGCAGGAGAACTGATTTGTATAACGCATGCCCCTCTCATCACTGGCTTGTTTCAGAGCGCCACTAGATGAGGTGTCATTCCATTGGCTCAGCGCAAACAGGCGCTGGATCTGCTCATCGACTGTCTTCGGCAGGTTATTTTCCGCATCGACCTCCAGCCGCGTGATGACGAACTCTCGTTCCCTCTCAGGATGCGTATCGATTTCAGGATGCCCTGACATGGAGATCCACTGCCCGACACACATGGCGCGTACGCTGCCTTCGCCATGAAAGCACTTGGATTCGTACTCATGCCGTTTCATGCGCAATTCACCAAGCTTGCGATAATCCTCTCCGTTGTCACCCGCATGGGGCACGTCGACAAGATAATCTTCGAGCGTGAAGGCAAACTCCCCGCCCGTGCCACCTTGGTCGACGCAGGAGTGCGCATTGCTGAACATTGGCCGGACCTGCAAATAATCCAGGCTCTGCCGTCCCACACTGCCCGGCCTGAGCTCACGTACCGCGCTCCAGGCAATCACGCTGTCACGTTGCTCGGTGCTGCCATCACGGTGATAACGCACGGTGCCCGCGGCATTCTGCGACAGCGCGAAGACATCGTCGAATAACACCAGGATATGCAATGGTGTGTCCCGGGAAGGCGCTCCACTGGCTTGGCCCGCCTGCACGAACCATGCGATACCGCGACGCTTCCACAAGCGACGAATGAACGCGGCGTCCGATTCGTTATGCTGCATGGTGAATTCGCGCGCCGGATACGCACCGGTGACACGGGACCAATCGACGTCAAAAGCGCTGGCCAATACCGGATTATTCTGGCGCCACTCGTCGAGAATGATCTTGGTAATCTCCAGCTCATTCTGATTGCGGAACACCCGGGTATTGGTCCGGTGCTCCATCAATGCCAACGCGTCGCGCAGCACCAACTGATATGTCGCAAGACCTCCATCGCTTTGCCCGGCAGAGGCCTGCGACACAATGCCGCATACAGCACGGACATCACCTCTATCGGTGACGAACTGCAGTTCGACCGGCAAGGCGATAAATTCCTTCAGGGGCAAGTCGGCGCGGATCGAAACGCATAAAAGGCGGTACTCAAGACCGCCGCACAAAGCCTCGCTTCCCGAAACGCGCTTCACCAGGAGTACGTTGTCGAGAGCGCCCCGCCCCTGTAACAGACGCAAACGTATCGGGCGATTTGCTTCGGACAGCCAAGCAAACGTGTCAGTCAGATCGTTCAGATTCACATACGCTCCCTTCTTGATTGTCCTTACTTCGGCTCTACGGCATCCGAAAGTATTGCGCCCTTACACTTCAAGTAATTGACCTGAAGCAAATAAGGCACTCGAACGACCGCGCACGCCGAATCGGCGCGTCAAAAAGGGGAGAGGTGGACTGTGGGAAAGCCTATTCGTCCGGCGCAATGATTAGTGCGGACATGTGTGAAGAGGCTGCAAACTGCAGCCGATTACCTTTGCTCGGGTTCTTTTTATCTCAGGCTTCCTCGCCCTGCACGCGCTCGAACGGCCCGATGCACGCCTGCATGCTCTCGTCCGCGCACATCAGGAAGATCGCCTTGGACGGGTGGAAGCGGATGAAATTGGTGGCCGTGGCGCCCGGCTTCATGATGGTGCCGGCGCAGTCCTTCTTGCCGTTGTCCTTGACCACGCGGTCGTCGAGCCGGTAGAAGCCCTTGGCGCTGGGCTTGTCGGGGATGCGGTATTCGCTTTCCGAGACCTCTTCGGCGCTGGTGACGAGCGTGGTGCCGTCGCCGCGGAAACGGTAGGTTTCGGAGCAGCCGAGGTCGGGGATGCTCAGCTTCCAGATGCCGAGGATGGGATGGTCGGCGGGCGGCGCCGCCGCCGTGGCATGGGCGCCGGCCAGCGCCGCGCACAGCAGCGCGGAGCGGACGACGATGGCGGAAACGACGGACACACGCATGGCAGGCTCCTCGCGGCAAGCGCTTCGCGCGGAGCGGACGCCCCGCCGGTCCGCCCGGCGGACGATGCCATTATGGCATCGGGAACGCGCCACCGGCGCACGCGCCGCAAGCCGCGCGCGGTCCGCCGATATGCTGCGTCAGCCCTGCTCGGGCGGCGTCTTCGGCTTGGCCGGACGGCGGCTGCGCGGCGCGGCTTTGCGGGCCGGCGCCTTGTGGGCCGGACGGGCCGCCTTCTTGCGCGCCGGCTTGGCCTCGTCCTCGCCTTCGCCGCCCTCGAGCGGCGTTGCCTTAACGGGCGCCGCCTCAACGACCGGCTCGGCAGCTGGAGGCGAGGCTTCGACTGGCGCCTCAAGCGGCGTCTCGGCCGGCGCTTCAGCGACCTTCTTCGCCGCCGGCTTGCGCGGCGTGCGGCGGCGCTCCTTCACCGGCGCCGGCGCCGGCTCTTCCGCCGCCGCTTCCTGCTCGGCCGGCACAGGCGCCTCCAGCACCTGCGGCTCGGCCGCCGGCACCGGCGGCTCCGCCTCGATCAGTTCCGTCAGGCCCTGCACCGGCTCGGCTGCACTTGGCGCCGCCTCGCCGCGCCCGCCACCCTTGCGCCCGCCACGGCCGCGGCGGCCGCGTTCCGCACGCGCATCCTGCGCCGGCGCCTCGCCGTTCGCCTCAGCCGTCTCAAGCTGCAGTGCGGCGGCCACTTCCTCGGCCGGGCTTTCCGGCACCACCACCAGTTCCGGCGCCGGCATCGACACCGGCGCATTGGCGCTGCGGTAGACGTAGGTGCCGGATTTCTCGTCGCGCCCGAACTCGAACAGGCCGCGCGCCTGCGCTTCTTCCAGCAGGTTGCCGAAGGTACGGAAGCCGAAATAGGTTTCGTTGAAGTCCGGACGGCGGCGCTTCAGGGTGTCCTTCAGCAGCGAGGCCCAGATCTTGCCGGTGTCGCCGCGCTCCAGCACCAGCGCGTCGAAAGTCTCGACCACCATCTCGAGGGCCTGCACCTTGCGCGCTTCCAGCTCTTCCTTGCGCTTGTCGTCGCCGGCCGGACGGCGTCCGCCACCCTGCCCCTTGCGCGCTTCGGATTCTTCCTTGCGCTTGGCGGCGGCGCGGTTCTTTTCGCGCACCAGGTCGTCATAGAAGATGAATTCGTCACAATTGGCGACCAGCAGGTCCGAAGTCGACTGCTTGACGCCGACGCCGATCACCTTCTTGGCGTTTTCGCGCAATTTGGAGACCAGCGGGGAAAAGTCGGAATCGCCCGAGACGATCACGAAGGTGTCGACGTGGGACTTGGTGTAGCACAGGTCGAGCGCATCGACCACCAGGCGGATGTCCGCCGAATTCTTGCCGGACTGGCGCACGTGGGGGATCTCGATCATCTCGAAATTGGCCTCGTGCATGGGCGCCTTGAAACCCTTGTAGCGGTCCCAGTCGCAGTACGCCTTCTTGACCACGATGCTGCCCTTGAGCAGCAGGCGCTCCAGCACCGGGCGGATGTCGAATTTTTCGTAGTTGGCGTCACGCACGCCCAGCGCGACGTTTTCGAAGTCGCAGAACACCGCCATGCTGATGTTGTCGGAAGAAGCCATGAATATGTTGTTTCTGTTAGTGAAGGGACAAACTGCACGGGATTATACGCAACACTTCGCCGACCGCCCGCACCGCCGCCCGCACAATTTACAAACTTGCAGTTACGTTATCGAACCGGACAAATTTATAATGCAACGAATCGTCCTGTCCCGGAATTGACCCATGCTTTCGCCCGCCATGTTCGAAGCCGTGTTCAACAGTTCGCCGATCGGCACCTACCTGTTGTCACCGACGCCGGATGCCATCGTCCTGGCAGTCAACGACACGTTTCTGAAGGCTTCCGGCCGGCGCCGCGACGAGCTGGTGGGCGTCAGCCTGTTCGTCTGCTTCCCTTCCGACCCCGGCGACCCGCACGACACCGGCGAATCCGACCTGCGCAGCTCACTCGCACGGGTGCTGGCAAGCGGCCGGGTCGACCGCCTGCCGGCCCAGCGCTACCCGATTCCGGTCGAACAGCCCGATGGCAGCATCGCCTTCGAGGAACGCTTCTGGAGCGCGGTCAGCACCCCGATTTTTGAAAACGACGGCAGCATCGACTGCATCCTGCACACCACCAACGACGTCACCGAGCAGGTGCGTTTCGAGCTGGCGCTGAAGGAAAGCGAGCGGCGCTACCGGGCCCTGAGCTCGGCCGGCCAGGTGGTCTACCGCATGAACGCCGACTGGAGCGAGCTGCACCAGCTGGACGGGCGCGGCTTCCTGAAGGACAGCCCGGGCTCGGACCAGTTATGGCTGAGCGACTACATCCCCGCCGACGAGCAGGACAAGGTGAGAACGGCGATCGCCACCGCGATCCGCACCGCCACGCCGTAAGAACTGGAGCACCGCGTGCGCAGCCTCGACGGCGGCGAAGGCTGGGCCCTGTCGCGCGCGGTCCCGCTGTTCGATGCCGGCGGCCGGGTGGTGGAATGGATCGGCGCCGCCAGCGACATCACCGAGCGCAAGTTGGCCGAGGAAAAGCTGCGCGAGTCGGACCGCCGCAAGGACGAGTTCCTCGCCATGCTGGCGCACGAGCTGAGGAATCCCCTGGCGCCGATCAGCGCCGCGGCCGAGCTGCTGCAGCGCGTGAAGGCTGACGAGGCGCTGGTGCGCCGCAGCAGCCAGGTCATCGGACGCCAGGCCGCCCACATGAGCGGCCTGATCGACGACCTGCTGGACGTGTCGCGCGTAACCCGCGGCCTGGTGGAGCTGGCCTGGGCGCCGGTCGCGCTGCGCGAGATCCTCGACGATGCGGTCGAGCAGGCCACCCCACTGGCGCAGGCGCGCCGCC
This sequence comes from Massilia phyllostachyos, assembly GCF_021044825.1. Classification (GTDB taxonomy): domain Bacteria; phylum Pseudomonadota; class Gammaproteobacteria; order Burkholderiales; family Burkholderiaceae_D; genus Telluria; species Telluria phyllostachyos. The sequence continues at coordinate 150,755 of NZ_JAJNOC010000008.1, forward strand.
ACCAGCTGGACGTGCAGGGGCCGCCGGACGCCGTGCAGGTGCGCGGCGACCGCAAGCGCCTGGTGCAGGTGCTGGCCAACCTGCTCAACAACGCGGCCAAGTACACGCCCGAGGGCGGCCGCCTGTCGCTGCAGGCGCGCGTCGACGGCGGACGCGCCTGCATCGAGGTGGGCGACAACGGCATCGGCATGGCGCCCGAGCTGGTGGCGCGCGCCTTCGACCTGTTCGCCCAGGCCGACCGCAGCCCCGACCGCGCACTCGGCGGGTTGGGACTGGGGCTGGCCCTGGTCCGCAGCCTGGTCGAGCTGCATGGCGGCAGCGTCGAATGCGAGAGCGCCGGGCCCGGCCAGGGCAGCCGCTTCCGGGTCTGGCTGCCCTGCGAGGCCGGCGCCCGGCCGGCTGCACCGGCGGGCGAGCCTGGCCAGGACAACCGGCGCGAAGGGCCGATCCGGGTGCTGGTGGTGGACGACAACGTCGACGCCGCCGAACCCTGTCGATGCTGCTCGACGCCTACGGCTACCAGCCGCTGGTCGAGTTCGCGCCGCTGGCCGCGCTCGAACGCGCCCGGCGCGAACGGCCGCGCGCCTGCGTGCTCGACATCGGCCTGCCGGAGATGGACGGCCGCGAACTGGCGCGCCGGCTGCGCGCCGACCCCGCCACCGCCGGCGCGATGCTGGTCGCCGTCACCGGCTACGGCCAGGACAGCGACCGCCAGCAGATCATGGCGGCAGGCTTCGACCATCACCTGGTCAAGCCGGTGGACCTGGGGCAGCTCGAACGAATCCTGGCCACCGTCGCGTAGGGTGGTCGGCCATACCCAGCAATGGGATGAGCATGCGGCGCGAACGCCGGCCGCGCGTTCAAAGAGTACCTGAACCGCACACGCGCCATCCGTCATCACGGGTCCGACCTCACAGGCGCGCCAGGGTCGCGTCGTCCGGCTCGCCGTCGAAGAACTTGTCGATGCAGTCCTGGAACACCGCCTCGTCCGGCGCCACGTCGGCGAACAAGGTCATCGACGAACGGAACTTCAGGTCGTCGGGGTGGCCGAAGATGTCCGCCACCGTGCGGTCGTCGAAGGTGTCGACGATGGTGGCGCATTCGCGCAGGCGCGCCCCCAGCACCGGATGGGCCAAGTAGGCGGCCGCCTCGTCTCCCGAGCGGATCGCGTAGCGCTGCGCCATCTCGCTGTGCCCCAGGCCGGCCAGTTGCGGAAAGATGAACCACATCCAGTGCGTCCGCTTGTGCCCGGCGCGCAGCTCCTTGAGCACCGTGGCGTACACCGGCGCCTGTGCCTGGACGAAGCGGTCCAGGTCGAATTCCTTGTCCATCACACGCCCTCCCCTTTATCACGATGCTACAACGCTCTTCCTGTCTGTTAAAGTGCGCTACGAATGGATACCCCGACCGAACACCTCTCCCTGCTTCTCATCCGTGACATGCCGTACGGGAAATACAAGGGACACAAGATCGCCGACCTGCCCGGCCACTACCTGGCCTGGTTCGCGCGCGAAGGCTTTCCCCATGGCGAGCTGGGGCAGCTGCTGGCCCTCATGGTCGAGCTCGATCACAACGCCCTGCGCGGCCTGCTCGACCCGTTGCGCCGGGGGCGCTGAGGGCGGACGTTTATGCAGGGCGGATGGATATTTACGTCCTTCCCGTTCTATCATCGCTCACCGCAACCAACTCTCGTGCCCCATGCGTCCACACCTGCTTCGCGCCGCCCTCGTGCTCTGCTTCGCCTGCACGCCCGCCTTCGCCCAGTCGCCCGCAGCGGCGCCGGCCGCCCCCGCGGCCGCCCAGCGGGCAAGCGGTTTCACCACGAGCGACGGCGTCGCCCTGGCCTACACCGTCTCGGGCCAGGGCCTGCCCTGCCTGTTCGTGCACGGCGGCCCGGGCTCGGGGAGCGAAGCCGTGGAGGCGCTGTCGGGCGACCTGCTCGGCAAGCACTTCCGCATGATCTACCTCGACCAGCGCGGCAGCGGGCGTTCGGCCAGCGACCAGAAGAAGGACTATTCGCTGGACCGGGTGGTGCAGGACCTGGAAGAGCTGCGCGCCAGCCTGAAGATCGACAAATGGGTGCTGATGCCGCACTCCTTCGGCGGCATCATCGCCACCGCCTATGCGCGCAAGTACCCGCAGCGCGTGAGCGGCATGGTGCTGATGAACAGCATCCTGAGCCTGCCCGCCTCGATGGAAAGCACCGCGAGCTACGGCTACACGCTGCTGCCCGCGAACGGCCGTCCGCCGCTCGACCCGGCGGCGCCGCTGCCGCAGCGCTTCGGCATGGTGATGGCGCTGCTCGGGCAGACGAAACAGACCGGGAAGCTGATGTACGGCGACCCGGCGTCGGAGGCGCGCGTGGACGCGACAAGGCGCGGCCTGGCCGCCAACCGCGACTTCGCCGCCGCCCTGTTCTCCAGCGGCGCGATCGCCGCCTACCTGGAAGACCTGGCGCCCGCCACCGCGGCCCTCGGCATGCCGGTGCTGGTCGTTGGCGGCAAGGAAGACTACGTGGTGGGGCCGGAGCATTACAAGACCTTCCGCTTCCCGAAACAGCAGGTGCTCCTGGTGCCGGGGCGGCATTTTTCGATGATCGAGCAGCCGGCGGAAGTGGACAAGGCGCTGGCGGGGTTCGCCGCTTCCCTGCCGCGGCCGTAGGCCTGCGCCGGTTCACCGTACGAACGCGGTCATCGTTCGCGTGGCGGGGGCATGGAAAATCGGCTATCGTTCAGCCATCCACGTGCCTTGCCGACGCCGCAGATGATCAAGCCTCCCATGCCAGAAAACGAGCAGTAGCGTCTCGCCCTGCTCCACGAGCTGCTGCTGCTCGATACCCCGCCCGAACAGCGCCTCGACAAAATCGTCGAGTTCGCGTCCACCGAATTCGAGGTGCCGATCTGCCTGATCAGCCTCGTCGACACCAACCGCCAGTGGTTCAAAGCGCGCGTCGGGGTTGACGTCTGCGAGACTTCGCGCGACGTCTCCTTCTGCGCCCATGCGCTGGGCGGAGACGCGGTGCTGGTGATCCCGGACGCCCTGCTCGACCCGCGCTTCCACGACAACCCGATGGTCACCGGCGAGCCGCACATCCGCTTCTACGCCGGCGCCCCGCTGATCATGCGCGACGGGCTGGCGATCGGCACGCTGTGCCTGATCGACACCCGCCCGCGCACCATCGACGCGGTCGGCCTGGCCATCCTGTCCAGCCTGCGCGACCTGGTCGTGCTCGAACTGAAGTCGCCCGACGGCGAGGCCCTCGATGGCTAGCGCGGCGCCGTTCAATCTCCTGCTGGTCGAGCCGGTGGACCTGCTGCGGCGCACCGTGTCGATGACCCTGCGCAGCCTCGGCATCGCCGAGGTGACCGAAGCGCCGACCTACCCGACCGCCCAGCAGATGTGCAACCGGCGCCGCTTCGACGGCGTCGTCGTCGCACTCGACGGCGAGGCGTCCGGCGCGCCCGACAAGGGCTTGAGCCTGGTCCAGCAGATCCGCGCCGGCGACTGCGCCATCCCGGCGACGACCCCGGTCGCCGTCCTGGTCGACTCCTGCAACACCGAGCAACTGCACGTGCTGCGCTCCTGCGGCATCAGCCGCATCCTGATCAAGCCCTTCCGCGTGCGCGATGTGATCGACACGGTCGACGCCATGCGCGCAACGTGAGGCCCTAGGCCAGGGCGGCGGCCGGCAGTTCGATCAGGAAGCGCGTGCCCTTGCCCGCCGCCGTCGTATAGCTGATCGTGCCGCCGTGTTCCTCGATGATGGTCTTGCTGAGCGCCAGCCCCAGGCCGCTGCTGCTGGTCTCCTCCGAGCGCGCAAAGATGCGGTCCTGGAGGTCGGGCGCGATGCCCGGACCCTCGTCCTGCACATGGAGGCTCACCTTGCCGCCTGCCCGGGCCAGATCGACGGTGACCGCCCGGTACCTGGGCGTGAACTTGATCGCGTTCGACACCAGGTTGCACAGCACCTGCTCCATCCGGTCCGGGTCGATCGCGGCGGCGATGTGCCGCGCGTCCGGATGCCAGACCCGGCGCAGGATCACGTCGCCTTCGCGCGCCTTGCCCTCCATCGCAGTGAGGGCCCGTTCCAGCACCGGCAGCAGCGGCTGCGCCGTGCGCACGACCGCCGTCGCGCCCGCTTCGCGCCGCTTGCGTTCGGCGATGTCGTGCATGAAGACGCTGAAGAAGGCGTCGTCGCCGGCGCCGGCCAGGGTCGCCGTCATCTCGACCGTGATCTCGCGTCCCTGGCGGTCGATCACGGTGCGTTCCAGGCGCCGGCCGAGCAGGTCGAGGTGGCCGCTGTGGTTGAAGGCATGCAGGGCCTGGGCGAAGCTGGCGCGGTAGCGCTCGGGCAGCACCAGTTCGGACAGCGGCCAGCCGACCGCGTCCTGGCGGCGCCAGCCCAGCATGCGCTCGGCGGCGCCGTTCCAGTCGAGGACCAGGCCGCGCCGGTCGACCGCGACAAAGGCATCCTGCGCCGCCTCGACGATGGCGTTGATGCGCTGTTCGCTGGCCTGCACCGCGGCCAGGGCCCGCTCCAGGTCGCGGGTGCGTTCCTCCACGCGGCGCTCGAGGCTGGCATTCAGGTCGCGCAGCGCGGCGCGCTCGGCCAGCAGGTCGGTCATCAGCCGGTTCAGGCTGCCGGACAATGCCTGCACCTCGTGGTAATCCCTGGCAGCGGGCACCAGCGCCACCGTCTCCCCACGCCCCATCCGCTCGGCCGATTCGGCCAGCGCGCCGAGCGGCCGGGTGATGCGGCGCGCCAGCACCAGCCCGGCCACCGAGAACAGCACCGCCAGCGCGGCTCCGCTCCACAGCGCCTGTTCGCGCAGGCGCCGCACCGGCCGGTAGGCGTCCTCGATGTTCTGGCGCACCAGCACGGTCCAGCCCAGGCCGGGATAGGCGCCGCGCCCTGCCGTGGCGGCATAGCCGACCAGGTAGGTCGCGCCGTCGTCCCATCTCTCCACCACGTAGCCGGTGTGCTTGCCCTGCGCCAGGCGCAGGCTGTCGGGCGCGATCGTGTCGCCCTGCAGCGCCCTTGGCCCGAGCAGGACCTCGCCGTCGCGCCCGACGATCAGCGCCTGCACCCGGCCGCGCGACTCGACCGGGGCGATGATCGAGCGCTCCACGTCCTGCGCCCATTGCCAGGACAGGTGGGCGCCGAGCACCCCGGCTCTCTTGCCCGCAAGGTCGGTGTAGGGAAAGGCGACGTCGACGAAGCGGCGCGGCTCGCCGTTCAGGCCGGGCAGCAGCTTGGCCAGCTTGACCGCTTCGTGCACGTCGCCGACGTGGACATTGTCGAGGGCCTTGCTGAACCAGGGGCGCGCCGAGACGTCGGCACCTTCCAGCAGGCCGCGCGCCTCGACGATGACGCGGCCGTCCAGGCCCGCGAGCCCGATCCAGTCATAGTAGCCGTAGGTGCGCTGCATGTCGGCCAGCATCCGGCGCCGCTCGTCCTTCGGCACGGCGGGGTCGCGCAGGTCGCGCCGCCCCGCCATCAGGCCGACTTCGCGGTAGCGCTCGGCCATGCCGCTGTCGAGCTTGTCGGCGGTCTGGAGCGCCAGTTCGGCCAGACCGTGGCCGATGCTGTCCTTGACCTGCTCGGTCGACGCGCGTTCGACCACCGCGACCAGCAGCAGGGTCAGGACCACGGTCATCGACGAAAAGGCCAGCGCCAGCCAGGCGCCGAGGCCGCGCCGGCGGCGCCGCATGGCTGGCGAAGAAACGGGGCGGATATCCATGCTTGGTCTTGGGGAAATTTTTTTTTGCCAGCCTAACACAGCCGCGCCAGGGCCGGGGCCGCCGCACGGCCACCGCGGATTTCCTGTAAACTAGGCGGTTACTGCGATACGCAACAAGAGACACGACATGCCCGCTACTTCCGCTACGCCAGCCACCGCGGCCACCCCGGCTGCCAACGACCAGCTGCTCGACTACGTCACCTCCTGCGCCCTGCCGACCCCGTGGGCGCAGTTCACGCTGCACGCCTTCGTCGAGCACACGACCGGCAAGGAGCACCTGGCGATGGTGCTGGGAGATATCGGCGACGGCGAGCCGGTGCTGGCGCGCGTGCATTCGGAATGCCTGACCGGCGACGTGCTGTTCTCGCAGCGCTGCGATTGCGGCGCCCAGCTCGAAGGCGCGCTGCAGCGCATCGCCCAGGAAGGCCGCGGCATCCTGCTCTACCTGCGCCAGGAAGGACGCGGCATCGGCCTGCTGAACAAGATCCGCGCCTACCGCCTGCAGGAAGCCGGCGCCGACACGGTCGAGGCCAACCTGCAGCTGGGCTTCCACGCCGACGCCCGCAACTACGAGCTGTGCCTGCCGATGCTGGCCCAGTTCGGCGTCAGGAAGCTGCGCCTGATGACCAACAACCCGCGCAAGATCGACGCCCTGACCCGCCTCGGCATCGAGGTGACCGACCGCGTGCCGCTGCTGGTCAACCGCAACGCCTACAACAACAGCTACCTGAATACCAAGCAGGCCAAGCTGGGGCACATGATGACGCCGCCCGCCGCGGTGCCGGCGGACCAGGCGCCGGCGCCTGCAGCGACTCCCGACGTGATCTGATTCGCGCTGGGGCGTAGAGGGTGTGAAAAAACGGCGATGGCAAGGCGCCGAGTCGAAGACAGTACACTCGTACGGCGAGACGAGGCAACGCAGCCTTAGACGAATTTTGCACACCCTCGTAGGGTGGACTGACCCGCATCGTCCATTCTCCCGCTGGTTGAACGCGTGGGCGGAGGACCGCCCACCCTACCGCGCGCACCAAGCGTGCTTCCGGTGGCAAGATAGCCATTCTTCTTGCCTGAATCGGAATGCATGAAACGGATCGCCGCCGCCCTCCTGCTGTCCTGCCTCGCCGCCGCCGCGCTCACGGCGCCGCAGGCCGAACAGGCCCGGGACAAGCGCGCGGCGGCCCGCCCCGCCGCCCCGGTTCCTCCCCCGCACCTGCCGCCGCAAGCAGCTCCTGGCGCCACCCCGCCCGCGCCGGCGCCCGGCGAAGTCGACACCCAGGACGCCCTGCCGCCGCCTTCTTCGGCCGCCCAGGACCTGTACTCGTCCGCGCGCGGCGACCTGCTGCAGATCCGCATGCTGCTCAAGAACGGCCGCACCCAGTCGACGGTCGGTTCCGGCTTTTTGGTGGGCGAAGGCGACCTGGTGGTCACCAACTACCACGTGGTGTCGCAGATGGCGCTCGACCCGGATGTCTATACCGCCGAATACGTCGACACCGACGGCAACAGCGGCCCGGTCGAATTGATGGCGGTCGACGTGCTGCACGACCTGGCGGTGGTGCGCGTCAACCGCCAGGGCAGCGGATTCTTCAAGATGCCCGAGCGGCCCCTGAAGCTCGGCCAGGGCCAGCGCCTGTACTCGCTCGGCAACCCGCTCGACCTGGGCTTCGCGATCTCGGAAGGCGCGTACAACGGCGTGGTCACGCGCAGCTTCTACGACCAGCTGATGTTCGGCGGCCCGATCAACTCGGGCATGAGCGGCGGCCCGAGCGTGACCGACAACGGCACGGTCGCCGGCATCAACGTCTCCAAGCGGCGCGACGGCGAATCGGTCAGCTTCCTGGTGCCGGTCAAGTATGCCCAGGGGCTGCTGCGCAAGGTGGAAAGCCAGCCGGCGCCGCCGAAGGACTTCAATCCCCTGATCGCCGAGCAGCTGCTGGCGCACCAGCGCGCCATGGTCGACCGCCTGCTGGAAGAACCGCTCAGCATCAAGAGCATGGGGCCGTATCTGGTACCGGTGCGCGAGTCCGGCCAGCTGCGCTGCTGGGGGCGCTCCAACGTCAAGGCGGAGACGGCCTACACCTCGGATTCGATGAGCTGCGCGATGGAGTCGGCCATCTACGTCTCCTCGCGCCAGCAGACCGGCCACGTGTCGATGACCCACCAGTACATCCGCTCGGACAATCTGCATCCGCTGCCCTTCGCGGCCCTGGCCAGCCGCCTGTTCGGCAGCGCGAAGCTGGGATCGAGCAGCGACGAACGCATGACCAAGCCGGTCTGCACCGAAGGCTTCGTCCACACCCGCACCCTGCCGCTGCGCGTGGTCACCTGCGTGCGCGCCTACCGCAAGTTCGAGGGCCTGTACAACTTCACCCTGCTGACGGCCAGCACCAACGCCGCCGAGTCTAGCCTGCAGAGCCGTCTGGACGTGGCCGGGGTTTCGTATGAAAACGGGGTGCGGGTGACGCGCGCCTTCCTCGGCTCCTTCGGGCGCAACGTGCGGCGCGCCCCCGCGCCCCCGGCCGGGGGCAACCCGTGAGCGCGCCCTGGACCATCGAGATGCTGGCCCGGAACGGCGAGGTGCTGCACCGGCATCGCACGCCCGGCCTGCCGATCCGGATCGGACGGGCCTACGATAACGACGTCATCCTCGACGACGAATACGCCGCCGCCCACCATGCGGTGATCGAGGCCGCACCGGGCGGCGGCCTCGTGATGCGCGACCTCGGCAGCCGCAACGGCGTCGTCTGCGGCCGCAAGCGGGTGCAGCAGCTGCCCCTGTCCGGCGACACCGTGGTGCGCCTCGGCCACACCTCGCTGCGGGTGCGTCCGGCCGACTTCCCGGTGCCGCCCGAGCTGCGCGACCGCACCATGCACGGCTGGGAGGGCCTGCTGCCCGGCGCCGTCGGCGTGCTGCTGGCCGGGCTGGTGGCCCTGCTCGTGACCTGGCTGTTCGACGCCCAGCCGTTCCAGCTGCTGAACTACGTGCTGGCCCCGGCCATCGGCATCGGCGTCGGCCTGCTGTGGAGCAGCCTGTGGGCGTTCCTGAACCGCCTGTTCGGGCGCTATACGCGCCTCGGGCGCCACCTGTTCATCTTCGGCTGCGGCATGGCGGCGCTGGTGGGCTTTCGCCTGCTGGCGGCGACCGTGGCCTACGCCTTCTCCTGGGAGTGGCTGACCCGCTACGGCTCGCACGTGGCGGTGGCGACGGTGGCCGGCATCATCTACTTCCACCTGGCGACCATCAAGCCGCCGCTGCGCAAACGCCTGCGCGCCGTGTGCGCGGGTGCGGCGGTGGTGGCATCGAGCCTGGTCCTGATCGTCAACGAACAGCGCCACGGCCGCGTGGCCGACGAACTGTACATGTCGGTGCTGCTGCCGCCGCAGCTGCGCGCCAGTCCCGACGCCACTGTAGCCGGCCACATGGCGCAGGTGGAGGCCATGCGCAAGGAACTGGACGCCGAACGCGGGCAAGGCCAGCGCTGACTGGCGACAGTCCATCTACGCATGGTGCTTTGACAAGCCGGGCCGGATGCCGGAAGATCGGGCATCCCAACAGTCATCGCGCCGATGAACTCCACCCGCAGCAAGATCGCCGCCGGCATCGCCTGGCTCCTGTTCTGGACCCTGATGGCCCTGGTCGCCGTCGAGGACTACCGGCGCGACGGCGGCCACGAATACTGGAAGCCGCTGCTGTGGGAAGCCTCGTCGGCGCTGGTGGCCACGCTGCTGCTGTCGATCCAGCTGCGTCTCGGCCGGCGCTACAACCACCTGATCGCCACGCCCTGGCGCTGGTTCGCGATCCAGGCGTCCATCATGCCGCTGTACTGGATCAGCTTCGTGCCGCTCGCCTTTGGCATCCGCCACGCCGTGTATGCGCTCGCCGGCGACACCTACACACACGACCCGTGGGGCAACGTGTTCGTCTACGAGTCGCTGAAGATCACCGTGTTCGCGGGCCTGTTCACCGTGATCGCCTTCGGCTTGCTTTCATGGCGCGCGCTGCTGGACGCCAAGGTGCGCGCCGAACAGGCCAACGCCCTGCTGCGCGAAGCCCAGCTGCAGTCGCTGGCGCGCCAGATGCAGCCGCACTTCCTGTTCAATGCGCTCAATACCATCTCGTCGCTGATGCATACCGACGTCGAGCGCGCCGACGCGGTGCTGGTGCAGCTCTCGGACATGCTGCGCGCCGCGCTCGCGCTGGGCCAGCGGCCACAGGCGACGCTCGAGGGAGAGCTGCGGCTGGCGCGCGCTTACGCGGGCGTGATGGCGGGGCGTTTCGATGGACGTGCGCAAGTCGACTGGCGGATCGACGACGCCTTGCTGGACGCGCCGCTGCCGGCCATGAGCGTGCAGCCGCTGCTGGAAAACGTGTTCAAGCATACGGTCGAACGGCGCCGGGCGCCGACCCGCATCGTCGTCAGCGCAGAGCGTGAGGAGGATGCGCTGGTGCTGCGGGTCGAGGACGATGCGGGCCGGTTAGACGCGGTCAAGGACAAGGCGGGCGAGTCGGGCATCGGGCTGGCCAACCTGCGTGCGCGCCTCGCGTCGCTGCATGGGGAGCGCGCCAGCCTGGCCTTGCTGCAGCTGGAACCGCTTGGAGTGCGCACCGAACTGAGGCTGCCATGCGCATCCTGATCGTCGACGACGAGCGCCCGGCGCGCGATCGGCTGCGCCGCATGCTGGCGCTGGAGCCGGGCATCGACGCCATCCATGAAGCCGCCGACGCCCATGAAGCGCTGCGCTGCCTGCCGGAGGTCCAGCCGGATGCGCTGCTGCTCGATATCGAGATGCCGGAGCTGTCGGGGATCGAACTGGCGGCGTCCTTGCCCGAGCCGGCGCCGCTGGTGGTGTTCGTGACCGCCTACGACGAGTATGCGCTGCGGGCGTTCGATGCGAATGCGATCGACTACCTGCTCAAGCCCTTCGACCAGGCGCGCCTGCGGCGGGCGCTCGATCGGCTGCGCGAGCGTCTGGCGTCGCGCACGCTCGGAAAGACCGCCGCCGCGGCCGGCCTGCCGCCGCGCCAGCTGCTGGTGACGGAACGTGGCGCCACCCGCGTGGTGCAGGTGGAGGACATCGAATGGCTGGAGACGGCGGACAACTACGTCGTGCTGCACACGGCGCAGGGTGCGCCGCTGCTGCGCCAGACCTTGTCAGGACTGCTGGAGCAGCTGGGGGGCAGCTTCGTGCGCTGTCACCGGCGGGCGGCGGTGCGGGTGAAGGCGGTGGCGCGGATCGTGCCGCTCGAGAAAGGCGACTGCGAGCTTGTGTTGCGAAGTGGAGCAATCACCCCGTGCAGTCGCCAATATCGAACAGTCCTGATGGCGGCACTTGACTGAGCGCCGCGGAAGACGACGACTTTCCGGTGCTGGTCGTCAGTCCTCGAACAACTTGAACAAACCGTAGCCGATAGCAGCAACCGCCGCAATTGGTGCCGCCGCCGTGATAACTGCGCCAGCAGCCATTCCGCCACCGACAACGCTTCCGATGGAAGCCATCCCGGACGCAATTGCTGCGCCGCCCGCCGTGCCTGCGGCGCCCGCGGTTGCCGCAAGGGCGGCACCGGTACTGCCTGCAGTTGCAGACATAATGGTTGCTGCTGATGCGCCAACAACACTTGACGCAGTAGTTGCAGCCGATACGGCAGTCGCGGCCCCGCCGGCAATGCCAACTACAGTAGATTTTTTCGTTTCAGTACTCATTTTTTTATCGGGCATGTGCCATAGGAAGAGCTACCAGCATGCCATCAATAGTTCTATGTGGCAATATTGCCTGAAAAATTATGCATGGCTGATAGCAGTGGCACGCTCGCGTTAAAAAAAATGAGGAATATTCCGTGGATGAGGCACGTGGCAGCAGACGACATGCAAAGATGCTCGCTAGCTTGACGCTGGCCGGAGCCGTTTCACCCCGCCGCAGGTCCGCTTCGCCCCAAATCGCTCGGCGCGAATGCGCGCCTGCGTCATGCTGGCCGCTTTCGACAACTACGATAACGAGAGCGAGCCATGAACCGCGACCATCTTCCCGACAGCTGCCGGCTGTACTTCCTCGACTGGGTGCGCATCCTTGCCTTCTTCCTGCTGATCGTCTACCACGTCGGCATGTATTACGTGACCTGGGGCTGGCACGTGAAGAGCCCTTTCGCCAGTACCGCGCCCGAGCCCTTCATGATGATGTCTTCGCCCTGGCGGCTGGGGCTGCTGTTCTTCATCGGCGGCGTGGCCGCCAGCATCATGCTGCGCAAGAGCGGCACGGCAAACTTCCTGAAGCGGCGCAGCGTGCGCCTGCTGGGGCCGCTGATATTCGGGATGTTCGTGATCGTGCCGCCGCAAGCTTATTTCGAGGTGGTCGAGAAGCTCGGCTACGACGGCGGCTATCGCGCCTTCATGGGATTGTACGTGCAGGGCTACAAGGGTTTCTGCCAGGATGGCTGCCTGAAGCTGCCGACCTGGAACCACCTGTGGTTCGTCGCCTACCTGTGGATCTATACGATGCTGCTGGGCGGACTGGTAGCAGTATCAGGCCCACGCATGGACCGGATCGCAGCGCAGCTCGGCAAGCTGCTGCATGGCTGGAAGCTGATCGTGCTGCCGGCCGCCGTGCTCGCCGTGGCGCGCATCGCGCTGGTCGAACGCTTCCCGACCAACCACGCGGTGGTGAACGACTGGTGCAATCACGCGATGTCCTTCCTGCCCTTCCTGCTCGGCGCGCTGGTGGCAAGGGTCCCGGGCTTCTGGAGCCGCCCGGCGCAGGTGCGCTGGCAGGCGCTGGCCATCGCGGCGACCTGCTGGACCTGCTGGGTGATGTGGGCCCACGTAACCTGGGACAACGCGACGCCGGCAGCCGTGGCGGTGCTGCGCCCCATCATGTCCAGCGTGTACGCCCTGATGGCCTGGAGCGCGACGGTGGCTGCCTGCGGCTTCGCGGTGCGCCACCTGGACCATGACAGCCCTGCCCGGCGCTACCTGAACGAGGCCATCTTCCCGGTCTACATCCTCCACCAGACCCTGATCGTGGTGCTGGCGCATGCGATGAAGCCGCTGCGCATCGCAGCGGGACCGGAAGCCATCATGCTGGTGGTGCTGACGGCGAGCTTGAGCTTCGGCATCTTCGAGCTGGTACGCCGGGTACGCCTCCTGCGCCCGCTGTTCGGGCTGGCGCAAGAAAGCGTAGCTCCGGCAAAATCGGCGCCGTTGCCGGCGCAGTGATCGACAAACGCCGCCGCAAGCACCGCCACACAAGCCGCCGCCTGACACTGGCGGCGTGCCAAGACGCTACTCAGTGCGTCGCGGTGCCGGCCGGCCGCGACTGGACTGCAGCCTGCTGGGCGCCCTGCCCTGCTTCCATTTGCGCGCGCTGCAGGTCGCCGCTGCCCTCCATGCCGCGGGCATCGCCGTCCGGGCGCACGAAGGGATCGGTGGCGTTGCGCATCGCTTCCTGCTGGTTGCGGATGTTGCGCTCGGTTTCCTCGGTGGCGGTGCGCGCGACTTCGTCGACCAGGGCGCGCGCCGTGCGCGTGGTGTTTTGCACGTGCTGCTCGGTGACGCGCGCCAGCTCGACCTGGGAATCGGCCGCCAGGCGCGCGATGTGCTGCTGGTAGGCGCGCAGCTTCTCGGTGGCGGGCTGGGCGCGGCTCGATGCGGCGGTGAACAGCTCGGTCTGGCGATCGGCGCTCAGGACGTGGTGGCTGGCCAGGGTGCTTTCTTCGAGCATGGTCTGGACCAGCTGGATGTTCAGGTCGCAGATCTGCTGGAAAGAGCGGAACATCGACTTGGACATGTCGTTCAGGAAGGCAGTCTGCGCTTCCATATGGGTGCGGACTGCCGGGCTTACGGATTGCGGAAAGGGATACATGCATCGACCTCGTCTTGGTGTGATTGCTTCGAATGGGTACGTCGCGGCCTGACGGCTGGGCCGTCGGCCGCCACACGAAGCTAGTAGGCTAAAGGGACGAGGAGACGCGCGTTTGACATGGACCAAACGTGCGCCCTTGGCCTCATTCGCGTGCGAACGAGGCCGGCAGTGCGGCGCCGCAATCCTTGCAAAAGCGGGCTCGGGCCTCGTGGCCGGTCGCGCCGCACTCCCCGCAGGCGCGCTCGGTACGCGCCGGGCCGTGGCGGCGGTCGGTGCGGCGCGCCGTCATCTCGGCGGTGACGATCCCGGTCGGCACCGCCAGGATGCCCCAGCCGAGCAGCATCATGAAGGACGCGATCCCCTTGCCCAGATGGGTGTGCGGGGTGATGTCGCCGTAGCCGACCGTGGTCATGGTCACGATCGCCCAGTACATCGCGGTCGGAATGCTGGTGTAGCCGTGCTCCGGCCCTTCGACCACGTACATGAGGGTGCCGAGCACCAGCACCAGCATCAGCACCACCGACAGGAACACCATGATCTTGCGCCGGCTCGCGCTCAGGGCCTCGCCCAGGCGCGTGTATTCCTCGATGTAGAGCGTCAGCTTGAAGATGCGGAACACGCGCAGCAGGCGCAGGATGCGGATGTCGAGGAGGGCCTGGCTGCCCGGCACCAGCAGCGAGAAATAGGTCGGCAGCACGGACAGCAGGTCGACAATGCCGAAGAAACTGGTAGCGTATCTGAGCGGCCGGCGCACGCACAGCAGGCGCGCGAGATACTCAAGCGTGAACAGCAGGGTAAAGCTCCACTCCAGCACGCGCATGACGCCCGCGTGGCGGCCCCCGATCGCCGGCACGCTCTCCAGCACCACCACCAGAATGCTGAGCAGGATCGCCGCGATCAGGACGATGTCGAAGCGCTTGCCGGCCTTCGTATCGCTATTGAAGATGATGTCGTACATGCGGGCGCGCCAGCCGCCCTCCGGCCTGCCATAGCGGGCCGCCTGCTTCGCCTGCGCTGCGCTGGCCGCCTTCATGCGGACGTGGCGGCGGACGGACCCTTCAGCTCGACGGTATTGCCCTCGGGGTCGCTCAGATAGATCGACGGCCCTTCGCCTTCGGCGCCGTAGCGCGACTCGACCGGCCCCGCCGCCACGCCGTGCGCGTCCAGGTGACGGCGGATCGCGGCTTCGTCGAACGGCTCCACGCGCAGGCACAGGTGGTCGAGGTTGCGGCCCTCGGCGCCCGGCGCCGCCCCGCCTGCGCGGCCCAGCTTGCCGTCGACCGGCACCAGGTCGATCATGGCCGCGCCGGCGCGCAGCTGCACCAGGCCGATCTCGTCCTGGCGCCGCTCGACCGGGCAGCCGAGCACGTCGCCGTAGAAGGCGATCATGGCGTCGAGGTCGACCACACGCAGGACGATGTGGTCGAGCCCGCGCACCGGGATCGCTGGATCACTTGGCATGTTGCTCGACCCAGGCCGCGAAGGTGTTCACGAAGGTCTGGAAGAAGTCGCGGCTGGAGTCGTCGACCAGGCGTTCGCCGTCGTACTTGGCGGCGACGTTGCCGACATAGGCTTCCGGCGCCGGCATGCAGGGCATGTTCAGGAACGGCAGCATCTGGCGCAGGTGGTGGTTGGCGCCGAAGCCGCCCAGGGCGCCCGGCGAAACGCTGACCACGGCGCAGGGCTTGTCGGCATAGGCCGCCTTGCCGTAGGGACGGGAGCCGACGTCGATCGCGTTCTTCAGCGCACCCGGCACCGAGCGGTTGTATTCCGGCGTGCAGAACAGGATGCCGTCGGCCTGCCCGATGCGCTCGCGGAAGGCGGTGAAGGCGGCAGGCGGGTTGCCGGTTTCGTCGTCCTGATTGTAGAGCGGCAGGTCGCGGATCTCGACGATTTCCATCTTGAGGCCGGCAGGGGCCAGCTCGATCATCGATTGCGCCACCTTGCGGGTGAACGAGTCCTTGCGCAGGCTGCCGACGATGACGGCGATGTTCCGAGTGGTCATGGTTTCCTTTCAGGTGAGATCGGTGACGTGAACCTGATGGTAACCATTTTCACAAGATTGCGCTGGCCTCAGATGCGCAGGCGCCGCCGTTCTTCCACGAAGCGCTTCACCGCCGCCTTCTTCATGACGACCACCGGGTCGCCGTGCCAGGCGTACAGATAGGGTTCCCCGCCCTGGCGGTCGGTCAGCCTGGCCGACAGCAGGAAGCGCGTGCCGACCGGATAGCGTTCGGGGTCGCTCAGCGCGCGCGAGCAGTGCACCCGCAGCGAGGTCGCGTAAGCTTGCCCCGACACCGGCCGGACGACCACCCGTCCGCTGCGCGGGTCGACGGCCGACTCGACCGCCACTTCCCGATACATCCAGCTCTCGCGCGCCATCCTCTTATCCCTTCGCGGCCGCCAGCACGGCACTGCGCGCGACCTTCTGCTCGCGGATCGGCAGGTTGACCAGGGCGGCCGCCAGGGCCAGCACGATGTCGGCGTACCACATCCAGGTATAGTCGCCGAAGCGCACGAAGGAGAGGCCGCCCAGCCAGGCGCCGAAGAAGCCGCCGATCTGGTGCGACAGCAGGGTCAGGCCGAACAGGGTGGCAAGATAGCGCATGCCGAACAGTTTGCCGACCAGTCCGGCGGTAGGCGGAACGGTTGCCAGCCAGGTGACGCCGAGCGCACCGGCGAACAGGTAGAAGGTCAGCGCGGTCTTGGGCGCCAGCAGGTAGAGGACGATCAGCAGCGCGCGGCTCGCGTAGATGATGGCGAGCAGCGACTTCATGCGGTAGCGGTTGGCCAGCGCGCCGGCGGCCAGGCTGCCGAGGATGTTGAACAGCCCGATCAGGGCCAGCGCCGTGGCCGACACGCCCGCGCTCAGGCCGCACAGCGCGACTTCCTGCGGCAGGTGGGTGACCAGGAAGGCAATGTGGAAGCCGCAGGTCAGGAAGCCCAGGTGCAGGCACAGGTAGCTGCGGTCGCGCATGGCCTGGCGCAGCTGTTCGGTGAGGGTCATGCCGGGCGCGCTGGGCGCCGCGTGCGCCGCCGGCGTGCCTGGGGCGGCCGGCGGCGGGGCTTTCTGGCCACGCATGCCGAGCGCCAGCGGAATGGTGAGCAAGGTGGTCGCCGCCATGGTCAGCATCGCGATCACCCAGCCGGCGCCGGCGATGATCGCCTGCATCAGCGGCGCGAACACGAACTGGCCGAAGGAGCCGCCGGCATTGATGAAGCCGGATGCGAAGGCGCGCCGCTCGGCGGGCAAGCGCTGGGCGGTGGCGCCGATCAGGATCGAGAAGCTGCCCGCCCCCGCGCCGGCGGCCGACAGCACGCCCATGGTCAGGATCAACCCCCATTCGGAGCTGACGAAGGGCGTGGCCGCGGTGCCGGCGGCCAGCATCAGGCCGCCGATGACGATGACCCGCGCCGGGCCGTATTTGTCGGCGATGGCGCCGAAGACCGGCTGCGAGGCGCCCCACATCAATTGGGCGACGGCCATGGCGAAGCTGATGGTGGCCACGCCCAGCCCGGTCGAGGTATTGATGGGCGACAGGAACAGCCCCGTCGTCAGGCGCGCCCCCATCGTGATCATCAGGATGGCGCTGGCGGCCAGGATCAACATCCAGGCCGCGCGTGGGGTCATCGGTGCGGGAGAATTCATGTTGTCTGCGTAGGGTGGACGGGGCAATTTCGGGCAATGCCCGGAATTGCAGACGCTCCGCGCGTTCAAACAGTGTTCAAACGTGCGGTAACAAAAATCGAAGGGGAGCTGGACGCGCACACGGCAAAGCCGTGCACCCTACAAATTATAGTGCATATGCACCCACATGCCACTAAGACATCAATCCGGCAACTTGACGAGAAGGGCGACCGCCTCCGCCGCCATCCCCTCTTCCCGCCCGAGAAAGCCCAGCTTCTCGTTGGTCTTGGCCTTGATGTTCACCTGCTGCGTCGACACGCCCAGGTCTTCCGCGATGCGCGACACCATCAGCGGAATGTGCGGCGCCATCTTCGGCTGCTGCGCGATGATGGTCGCATCGATATTCCCGATCGTGTAGCCGGTCGCGACCACGCGGTGCGCGACTTCCCTCAGCAGGGTGCGCGAGTCGGCGCCGGCGAACATCGGATCCGTGTCCGGGAAATGCTTGCCGATGTCGCCCAAAGCAGCAGCGCCCAGTAGCGAATCGATGATCGCGTGCAGCAGCACGTCGGCGTCCGAGTGGCCGAGCAGGCCGAGGCGGTGCGGGATGGTCAAGCCGCCGACGATGAGCTTGCGCCCCTCGACCAGCGCGTGGCAGTCGTAGCCGGTCCCGATGCGGAACGGCGGGGTAGGATTCCAGGATGCTTGTGCCATGGTTTTATTTCTGTTCAGGTTGATGGGCGGCCAGGTACATCTCGGCGATCCGGATGTCCGCAGGCAGCGTGACTTTGAGGTTGCGTGGATGTCCTTCCACCAATTTAGGGGCCAGTCCCAGCGCTTCAACCGCGCTGGCGTCGTCCGTGATCGCCGACGGATCGGTGGCGGCGTCGAGCGCGCGCGTCAGCAATTGGTAGCGGAACATCTGCGGCGTCTGCGCCAGCCACAGGCCGTCGCGCGACACGGTCGCGACCTCGCCGGCGACGTGGCGCTTGACGGTGTCGACCACCGGCAGCGCCAGCAGTCCGCCGGCCGGGTGTTCACCAGTTTCGACGATCAGGCGCGCGATCAGTTCCGCATCCAGCCCGGGGCGCGCGGCGTCGTGCACCAGCACCCAGTCATCGGGCGCGATGCCGCCGTGCAGCGCGCGCAGGCCGTTGCGGATCGACTCCATGCGGGTGGCGCCGCCGCAGCCCAGCACCGTGACGCCCGCCTCCGGCACGATCGTGTCGATGAAGGGATCGTCGGCGCTGACCACGACATAGGTGTGGGCGATGAGCGGGCTCGAGAGGAAAGCGTCGATGGTGTGGCGCAGCATCGGCTTGCCCAGGATGGGCAGGTATTGCTTGGGACTGCCCGCCGCCATCCGTGCGCCGACGCCGGCGGCCGGGATCAGTGCAACATAGCGAGGGCGTGAAGCCGGGACTGCGGAGTCTGTCATTGCTGGGGTGTTCAAGATGCCTTGGCGCGTCGTGGTGGTCGAAGCAACAACTGTACCTCACCGCCGCAAACCTTGCCGAGACGGGCGTATTCCTGCGGCGAATCGATCGCCGCCTGCAGCGCTTCGACCTTCGCCATCTCGGTCTTAATGTAGGGCATCCAGCCGCGGTCGACTTCGCGCTGGAGCAGACCCTGGGCCTGTCCGATCGGCGCGTACAAGGGCTTGTTGCCGAAGCGCTGGGCCAGGGCCTTGCGCACCTTCGCTTCGACTTTCGGCAGGTAGTCGAGGTAGGCGTTCAGGTGGCGCAT
This sequence comes from Massilia phyllostachyos, assembly GCF_021044825.1. Lineage (GTDB taxonomy): Bacteria > Pseudomonadota > Gammaproteobacteria > Burkholderiales > Burkholderiaceae_D > Telluria > Telluria phyllostachyos. The sequence continues at coordinate 169,724 of NZ_JAJNOC010000008.1, forward strand.
CTCGTGCGCCAGCACTTCCTGGTAGGCGCAGGAAGCGGGCGGGAACTCGCGGCTGACGTAGACCACGATCGGCGGATAGGTCAGCCGCACCTCGATGTGCGGCGCAATGCATTCGTAGCCGCTGGTCCGGTCTGTCAGGAGGCGCCCGCCGACGTTGATGCTGACGCGCGATTCGGTGCGCGTCAGGCCCAGCACGTACTGCCCGGGCCGCGCCCTGCCTTTCATCACCGTCAGCGAGCGGTAGCCGACGCTGTTATCGATGCGAAAGCCGTTCTGCACGCCGGTCAGCACCGACAGCGTCTCGCCGATGCTGTCCTCGCAGCGCGCCTGGAACGGCGTGCGCGGCTGCGCGGCGGCTGCGAGCGCCCACGACCACAGCACGAGCGCCAGCAGCGGTTTCATCGTTCAGTCGGGAGTCCAGGCGCCGGACAGGATCTTCTCGAGCCAGAAGGTACCGATGATGGTTTTCACGTCCGTGATCTCGCCGCGCTTGACCATCTCGAGCAGCTCGGGCACGGTGGCCGTGAAGGTCTCGAGGAACTCGCCCTGGTCGAGCTTCTGCTGGCCCGCGGTCAGGTCCTCGGCCAGGAAGATCTCGAGATGCTCGTCCGAATACGCGATCGCATTGTGGATGGTGCAGACGAAGCGCCACTTGCCGGCCGTGTAGCCGGTCTCTTCTTCCAGCTCGCGCTGGGCGCAAGCCAGGTGCTCCTCGCCCGGGTCGATCTTCCCGGCCGGGAACTCGATGAAGACTTGTGCATTCGGATAGCGGAACTGGCGCTCCAGCAGCACGCGCCCGTCCGGCAGCAGCGGCAGGATCACGACGGCGCCGGGGTGGCGGAAGAATTCGCGGTGGGAAGTGGAACCGTCGGGCAGGCGGATCTTGTCGCGCTCTACCTTGAGAAATTTGCCGTCATAGACGACCTCGCCGTCGATACGGGTCTCGCGCAAATCCATGCATTCTCCAAACTCGGGGGTTGTGGGGTGGGCGAATTTTCCGCCCACGCGGTCAACCACGCTGCCTGCGGAGATAGCGGAAAACAAACCCGGGAAACGCCAGCACCAGGAACAGGCAGCCGGTCACAGCGTAGAACTCCCAGCCCTGCGCGAACACGCCGCCGATGCGGGACTCCAGCGCGCGCGCCAGGAAGCCGACGACAAAGTATAAAACAATCAGCTCGAGCAGGCGCAGCGGGAACGACTTCGTGCGCAAGGGGGAAGAAACATCGCCGTTACCAGGCGCGTTCGATTTCACGGGAATGAACCCGAACACACGCTCGGTGAGGAAAGGCAGGTTGGCGGCCGCGAGTGCAATCGCGACCACCAGCCAGGACGCCAGGGAGGAATCCAAGGCGCCGTATTACTTCGCGAGGGTTGCCTGCATGGTGCTGTAGCACACCGCCAGCAGCCAGCCCGGGACGATACCCAGCACCACCACGGCCACGCCGTTGAGCGACATCACGACGCGCATGTCGGCCGGGGTGTGGATGGCGGCGGTGTCCGCGGCCTCGTCGAACCAGATGGTCTTGACGATGCGCAGGTAGTAGAAGGCGCCTACCAGCGAGAACAGCACGGCGACGACCGCCAGCCACACCATGCCCGCGTTGGCAACCGCCTGCAGCACCGCCCACTTGGCCATGAAGCCGACCATCGGTGGCACGCCCGCGAGCGAGAACATCAGGATGGTCATGACGATCGCGAACCATGGCGAACGCTTGCCCAGGCCCTTGAAGTCGTTGATGGTTTCCGCTTCGTGGCCGGCGCGCGCCAGCATCATGATCAGGCCGAAGCTGCCGACGGTGGTCAGCACATAGGTGATCATGTAGTAGACCGCGGCGCTGTAGGCCGAGGCCGCGTCGCTGTTGTCGCCGTTGACGATGCCGGTCATCATGCCCAGCAGGACGAAGCCCATCTGCGCGATGGTCGAGTAGGCCAGCATGCGCTTGATGTTGGTCTGGGCGATCGCGGTGATGTTACCCACGGCCAGCGACAGCACCGCCAGCACCAGCAGCATCTGCTGCCAGTCGAAAGCCATCGACGGCAGCGCCTCGACCAGGATGCGGATGGTCATGGCCAGGGTCGCCAGCTTCGGCGCGCCGCCCAGCAGCAGGGTGACCGCGGTCGGCGAACCCTGGTAGACGTCCGGCACCCACATGTGGAACGGGACCGCGCCCAGCTTGAAAGCGAGGCCGGCGACCACGAACACCAGGCCGAACACCAGGATGGTGCTGTTGGCGTCGCCGCTGGCGCTGACCTGGCCGATGGTGCTGATGTCGAGCGAACCGGTGGCGCCGTAGATCATCGACATGCCGTACAGCAGGAAGCCCGAGGCCAGTGCGCCCAGGATGAAGTACTTCATCGCGGCTTCGGTCGAGACGGCGTGGTCGCGGCGCATCGCCACCAGGGCGTACAGCGACAGCGACATCAGTTCCAGGCCCAGGTACAGCGACAGCATGCTGTTACCCGAGATCATGATCATCTGGCCCAGCATCGAGAACAGCGCGAGCACGTAGAACTCGCCGCCCAGGTTACCGGACATCATGGCGCGGTCGCCCGCGTACTGGCGCGAGTACACCAGGGTCATGGCGGTGGCCAGATAGGTGAACAGCTTGAGCAGGTTCGCCAGCGGATCCGACACATACATGCCGTTGAAGGTGAATACCGTCGCGCCGCCCTGGAAATCGGCGAAGGACAGCACGGCGCAGCCGACGATCGTGAGCAGGGTCAGCGCGTAGGTCAGGTTGCGCTTGCCCTCCTTCAGGAACATGTCGATCAGCAGGATCGCGGAAGCCGCGATCAGCAGGAAGATTTCGGCATAGACCGGCGCCAGATTGGTGTCGGTCGCCGCATGCAAGGTTGAGGTCATTTCATTCATGGCTGTTTATTGAGGCACTTTGCTGACTGCGACGTGTTGCAGGAGGTCGGCGACCGAGACCTGCAGGGTGTCGCCGATCGGCGCCGGGTACAGGCCCATCCACAGAGTGGCGATCGCCAGCACGCCGAGGATGGCGAATTCGCGGCCGTTCAGGTCGGTCAGCTCGGCGACGTGCTTGTGCACGATCTTGCCGAACACGACGCGCTTGACCATCCACAGCGAGTAGGCGGCGCCCAGGATCAGGGCGGTGCCTGCCAGCAGGCCGGTCCAGAAGTTGAACTGGACGGCGCCCAGGATGACCATGAATTCGCCGATGAAGCCCGAGGTGGCCGGCAGGCCGGCATTCGCCATCGAGAACAGCACGGCGAACGCGGCGAACTTCGGCATCGTGTTGACGACGCCGCCGTAGTCGGCGATTTCACGCGAGTGGACGCGGTCGTACAGCACGCCGATGCACAGGAACATCGCGCCCGACACGAAGCCGTGCGAGATCGACTGCATCAGGCCGCCCTGCACGCCCAGTTCGTTGAACATGAAGAAGCCGAGGGTGACGAAGCCCATGTGGGCGATCGACGAGTAGGCGACCAGTTTCTTCATGTCCTTCTGCACCATCGCCACCAGGCCGATGTAGATCACGGCGACCAGCGACAGCACGATGACGACCGGGGCCAGGTAGTGCGAGGCGTCCGGGGCGATCGGCAGCGAGAACCGCAGGAAGCCGTAGGCGCCCAGCTTCAGCATGATCGCGGCCAGCACCACGGAACCGCCGGTCGGCGCTTCCACGTGGGCGTCCGGCAGCCAGGTGTGCACCGGCCACATCGGGACCTTCACGGCGAAGGCCATGAAGAAGGCGATGAAGATCAGTATCTGCTCGTTCATCGTCAGCGGCAGGCGGTGCCATGCCAGGATGTCGAAGGAACCCGACTGGTTGTACAGGTAGATGATCGCGACCAGGGTCAGCAGCGAGCCGAAGAACGTGTACAGGAAGAACTTGAATGCCGCATACACGCGATTCGGGCCGCCGAACACGCCGATGATGATGTACATCGGGATCAGGGTGGCTTCGAAGAAGAAGTAGAACAGCAGGCCGTCCAGCGAGGCGAACACGCCGATCATCAGGCCCGACAGGATCAGGAAGGAGCCCATGTACTGACCGATGCGCTCGTCGATCACCTGCCACGCCGCCAGCACCACGATGATGGTGATGAAGGCGGTCAGCGGCACGAACCACAGCGACAGGCCGTCGACGCCCAGCTTGTAGAACACATTGAAGCGTTCGATCCAGCTGGCCACTTCATAGAACTGCATGCCGTGGGCGGCATTGTCGAAGTTCATGATCAGCGGGATGGTCGGCAGGAAGCTGACCACCGCGCCGACCAAGGACAGCAGGCGGGTGAAGCCGGCGTTCTTGTCGCGGCCGACGGCCAGCACGATCAGGCCGAAGACGATCGGGAGCCAGATCGCCAGGCTCAGGTAAGGAGGAAATGTAGAAATTGACTGCATCATTTTTCGCTTTTCTTATCTAGCCCGATTTAAGCCTGCCAGAACGGGAAGAACCACAGCAGGGTTGCCAGCACGCCGACGATCATCACGAACGCGTAGTGATAGATGTAGCCCGTCTGGAAGGTACGGGTGATCGTCGAGAACCAGCCGACCAGCTTGGCCGAACCGTTCACCAGCAGGCCGTCGATCAGGCCGCGGTCGCCCACTTTCCACAGGCCGCCACCGATGGCGCGTGCGCCGCCGGCGAACACGACCTCGTTGAACTTGTCCATGTAGTACTTGTTGTCCAGCAGGGTGTGCAGCGGCTTGAATTTGGCGTAGAACCAGGCCGGCACGCGCGGGTTGACCATATAGCAGTAGTAGGCGGTAACGACACCTGCCAGCGCCAGCCAGAACGGCATGGTGGTCAGGCCGTGGATGGCCATCGCCATCGCGCCATGGAACTCTTCGTTCAGGGTCTCCATCGCGGTGTGGTTTTCGCCGACGAAGATCACGCCCTTGAAGAAATCGCCATGCAGCATCGGACCGATCGCCAGGTAACCGATGATGACCGACGGGATCGCCAGCAGGATCAGCGGCAGGGTCACGACCCACGGCGACTCGTGCGGCTTCTGGCCCGGGGCCAGGCCGTGGTGGCCGTGATCGTCGTGTTCCTCTTCATGGTGCGCGTCCGAATCGTGCAGCGCGTGCGGGTCGGCATGGCCGTGGCCCGCAGCGACTGCCTGCTTGTGATCGTCATGCGCATGCGCGTGGTCGTCATGGGCGTGTGCCTTGCCGAAGCGCTCTTCCCCGTGGAACACCAGGAAGTACATGCGGAAGGAGTAGAAGGCGGTCACGAACACGCCGGCCAGCACGGCGAAGTTGGCGAAGCCGGCGCCCGGGATATTGGTCGCGTGCACTGCCTCGATGATCGAATCCTTCGAGTAGAAGCCCGAGAACAGCGGCGTACCGATCAGGGCCAGCGAGCCCAGCAGCGAGGTGATCCAGGTGATCGGCATGTACTTGCGCAGGCCGCCCATATTGCGCATGTCCTGGTCGTGGTGCATGCCGATGATGACCGAACCCGCGCCGAGGAACAGCAGCGCCTTGAAGAAGGCGTGGGTCATCAGGTGGAACACGGCCACCGAGTAGGCCGAGGCGCCCAGCGCGACGGTCATGTAGCCCAGCTGCGACAGGGTCGAGTAAGCGACGACGCGCTTGATGTCGTTCTGGATGATGCCCAGGAAGCCCATGAACAGCGCGGTGATCGAACCGATCACGATGACGAAGCTCAGCGCGCCGTCCGACAGTTCGAACAGCGGCGACATGCGCGACACCATGAAGATGCCGGCGGTAACCATGGTTGCCGCGTGGATCAGCGCCGAGATCGGGGTCGGGCCTTCCATCGAGTCCGGCAGCCAGACGTGCAGCGGGAACTGCGCCGACTTGCCCATCGCGCCGATGAACAGGCAGATGCAGGCGGCGGTGAGCAGCGGCCAGCCGATGCCCGGAACCACCATCTGCGACAGCTTCTCCGACTGGGCGAAGACGTCGGTGTACTGCATCGAGCCCGAGGCGGCCAGCAGCAGGCCGATGCCCAGGATAAAGCCGAAGTCGCCGACGCGGTTCACCAGGAATGCCTTCATGTTCGCGAAAATCGCGGTCGGGCGGGTGTACCAGAAGCCGATCAGGAGATAGGACACCAGACCAACAGCCTCCCAGCCGAAGAACAGCTGCAGGAAGTTGTTGGACATGACCAGCATCAGCATCGAGAAGGTGAACAGCGAAATGTACGAGAAGAAGCGGTTGTAGCCTTCGTCCTCGGCCATGTAGCCGATCGTGTAGATGTGGACCATCAGCGACACCGAGGTCACCACGCACATCATCATCGCTGACAGCGAATCGATCTGGAAGCCGACGGCCAGCTTGAGCGTGCCGACGGTCATCCAGGTGTAGATGTCTTCGTTGAAGGTGGCGCCGTCGAGCACCGCCATCAGGGTCTGGACCGAGATGATCAGCGCGATCAGCACGCCCAGGATGGTCGCGGTATGCGACACCTTGCGGCCGACCACGTTGCCGAAGAACTTGGTACCGAGCAGGCCGGCGATCGCCGAGCCTGCGAGCGGCGCCAGAGGCACCGCCAGTAACATTGAGGAAGAGAGTTGCCCCGCCATTGTTGAACCTTAGTCGTTATTGTTTATCCGAACCCATCAGCCCTTGAGGCTGTCGAGGTCTTCCACATTGATCGTGTCCAGGTTACGGAACAGGACCACCAGGATCGCCAGGCCGATCGCCGATTCGGCGGCCGCGACGGTCAGGATGAAGAACACGAAGATCTGCCCCGCCGCGTCCCCCAGGTAATGCGAGAACGCGATGAAGTTCAGGTTCACCGCCAGCAGCATCAGTTCGACAGCCATCAGCAGGATGATGATGTTCTTCCGGTTCAGGAAGATCCCGATCACCGAGATCGCGAACAGGATCGCGCCCAGGATCAGGTAGTGTGCGAGCGACAAAGTCATGGTGCCTCCTTCGGTGCTGCGGCGGCGGCATCAAGCGCTGCTTTCTGGGCGGCTGCTTCGTCGATCGCGCGCTGGTTGACCGCGTCCATCTTGACGATGCGCAGGCGGTCGTTACGCTTGACGCGGACGGCGAGGCCCGGGTCGATTGCTTTGGTGTCCTTGCGCTTGCGCAGGGTCAGGGCGACTGCGGCGATGATCGCCACCAGCAGGATCACGGCCGCGATCTCGAAGCCGTAGATGTATTTGGTGTAGATCAGCAGGCCCAGTTCCTTGGTGCCGCCGATGTTCAGGGCAGCGGCCTCGGCCGACAGGTCGGTCTGGTTGTAGGCGCGGTACAGGACGGCGGCCATTTCCAGCACGATCAGGGCGCCGACGCCGGAGGCGACCGGCAGGTAGCCCCAGAAGCCTTCGCGCATGCGGTCGATATTAATGTCGAGCATCATGACGACGAACAGGAACAGCACCATCACGGCGCCGACGTAGACCAGCACCAGCACGATGGCCAGGAACTCGGCCTTCAGCAGCAGCCAGATGCCGGCCGCATTGAAGAAGGCCAGCACCAGGAACAGCGCGGCGTGGACCGGGTTCTTGGTGGTGATGACGCGCAGGCTCGCGGCCACCATGATGGCCGCGAACGCGTAGAACAGGAAAGTAGTGAATTCCATGACTTTTTTTCAGCCTCTTCTTATCGGTACTTCGCGTCCGCCTCACGGGCGGCGGCGATGTCGGCTTCGTAGCGGTCGCCGACGGCAAGCAGCATCTCCTTGGTGTAGTAGAGATCGCCGCGTTTTTCGCCGTGGTATTCCAGCACGTGGGTTTCCACGATCGAGTCGACCGGGCAGGACTCTTCGCAGAAACCGCAGAAGATGCACTTGGTCAGGTCGATGTCGTAGCGCGTGGTGCGGCGGGTGCCGTCCTCGCGCTGCGCCGACTCGATCGTGATCGCCATCGCAGGGCAGACGGCTTCGCACAGCTTGCAGGCGATGCAGCGCTCTTCCCCGTTGGGGTAGCGACGCAGGGCGTGCAGGCCGCGGAAGCGGTTCGACATGGGCGTCTTCTCTTCCGGGTACTGGACCGTGATCTTGCGCGACAGCGCGTACTTGCCGGTCAGGGCCAGGCCCTTGAAGAGTTCGGACAGCATCAGGCTGCCGACAATTTCTTTAATCCGATTCATTTTCTTTTTGCTTCCTTACTGCACTGCAGTCCAGATGTTCCACGGGGTCTGCATCCAGGCGGCGACGAACACCAGCCAGATCAGGGTCAGCGGGATGAACACTTTCCAGCCCAGGCGCATGATCTGGTCATAGCGGTAACGCGGGAAGGTGCCGCGGACCCAGATCATCAGCGAAACCATGATGAACATCTTCAGGAACAGCCAGAAGAAGCCGCCGATGGCGCCGAATTGCAGGAAACTGAACGGCGCCGACCAGCCGCCCAGGAACAGGATCGCGCACAGGGTCGAGATCAGGATCATGTTGGCGTATTCGGCCAGCATGAACATCGCGTAGGACATGCCCGAGTACTCGACCATGTGGCCGGCCACGATTTCCGATTCGCCTTCGACCACGTCGAAGGGGTGGCGGTTACATTCGGCCAGGCCGGACACGAAATAGATCACGAACAGCGGCAGCAGCGGCAGCCAGTTCCACGACAGGAAGTTCACGCCCATGTCGGCGAAGCGGCCCATTTCCTGGCTGGCGACGATGTCCGACATGTTCAGGCTGCCGGTCACCATCAGCACCACCACCAGCACGAAGCCGATCGGGATTTCATACGAAATCATCTGGGCCGAGGCACGCATGGCGCCCATGAACGAGTACTTCGAGTTCGACGCCCAGCCGGCGATGATGATGCCGTAGACTTCGACCGAGGTGATCGCCATCAGGAACAGCAGGCCGGCGTTCACGTTGGCCAGCGCGGCTTGCGGGCCGAACGGCACCACCACCCAGGCGGCCAGCGCCGGCATGATGGTCATGATCGGGCCGATCACGAACAGGGCGCGGTTGGCCTTGGCCGGGATGACGATCTCCTTGAGCAGCAGCTTGACCGCGTCGGCGATCGGCTGCAGCAGGCCGCCAGGACCGACGCGGTTCGGGCCCACGCGGATCTGGATCCAGCCGATCAGCTTGCGTTCCCACAGGGTCAGGTAGGCGACCAGGCCCATCAGGGGCAGCAGCACCACCACGATCTTCAGGATGTTCCAGGCCAGCGGCCAGACCGGGCCGAGGAGGTCGGCCCCGCCGGCGTTCAGCGTATCGATAAAACCGGGCGTTGCCATTATTTGCCGCCTCCTTGTGCAACTGCTTTTTCAACATTGATCGAACCGAACATGGCGCCCAGGGTCGCAACGGCCGGGTGGCCGGCGGCGACGCGCACCGCGTTCGACGGCAGGCGTGCATCCACGGTCGCGACCAGCACGGCGCTGCCCGAACCCTGGGTCACGCGGACCTGGTCGCCCGACTGGACGCCGATCTGCTCGGCGACGGCCTTCGACAGCGACACCAGCGGCGCGTTCGCATCGGCGGTGCGCTGCAGCGGCTCCGAACGGCGCGCCAGCGCGTCGGTGAAGTAGATCGGCAGGTCGGCCAGACGCTCGAGCTGGCCGGCAGGCGCATACGAACCAGCGGTGGGCGCGATGCGCGCGACGTTGTTCAGCTTGGCGGACAGGTCGGTATTGCCCTTGCCGATGGCTTCGTCGCGAATCGATTCCGAAGTCTCGTAGTCGAAGCCCGACAGGCCCAGCAGGTTGCCGAGGACGCGCAGCACTTTCCAGGCCGGACGGGTCTCGCCCAGCGGTTTCACGGTGCCGTTGAAGCTCTGAGCGCGGCCTTCGCAGTTCACGAAGGTGCCGGCGGTCTCGCTGAACGGCGAGATCGGCAGCAGCACGTCGGCGAAGTCCATGCCGTGCTTGAAGGCGGACATGGCGACGACCATTTCGGCGCCGTCGAGGGCGGCACGGGCCTGCTGCGGGTTGGCCGCATCGAGTTCCGGTTCCGCGTTCAGCAGCACGTAGGCCTTTTTAGGCGACGAGAACACTGCCTCGCCCTTGCCGGTAGCGCCGACGATGTGGCCGCCGACGGTATTGGCGGCGTCGACCAGGTAGCCGAAGGAGCAGCCGGTCTGTTCGGCGATCCATTGCGCAGCAGCGTGGATCTTCGACGCTTGCGGGTGGTAGGAAGCAGCGTTGCCCAGCAGGACGGCGCCCAGGGTCTCTTGACCAACCAGGGTTGCGGCGATGGCGCGGGCACCCTCCCCTGCTTCCACGTTCTCGAAGCCCATTGGCGCGGCGACGTTCCTGGCGCCGGCGACGGCCGACACGATTTCCGACAGCGCAGCCAGCCAGTCGGTCGGCGCGGCGATCAGTTTGTTGGCGATCGGCATGAGCAGATCGTCGTCGCTCGACTGCAGCAGCGACAGCTTGGCGCCGCTCTTGGTGGCGGTGCGCAGGCGGGTCGCGACCAGCGGGTGGTCCTTGCGCAGGTTCGAGCCGATGACGAAGGCGCGCTTCAGTTGCGAGAAGTTTGCGATCGGCATGCCGAGCCACGGGGTGACCTGGCCGTCCAGCGCGAAGTCGCTCTGGCGCAGGCGGAACTCGATGTTGTCCGAGCCAATGCCGCGGGTCATCTTGTTCAGCAGGTAGAGTTCTTCCAGCGTCGAGTGCGGGGTCGCGACAGCGGCGATGCTGTCGGCGCCGTGCTCGTGGCGGATGTTACGCAGGCCGTGGGCCACGTATTCCAGCGCGGTCTGCCAGTCGGTCTCCTGCCACACGCCACCCTGCTTGATCATCGGGTTGGTCAGGCGGTCGGCATTGTCCAGCGCCACGTAGGAGAAGCGGTCCTTGTCCGAGATCCAGCATTCGTTGATGGCTTCGTTTTCCAGCGGCAGCACGCGCATGACCTTGCCGCCCTTGACCTGCACGATCAGGTTCGAGCCGAGCGAGTCGTGCGGCGCGATCGACTTGCGGCGCTGCAGTTCCCACGGACGTGCGGAGTAACGGAAAGGCTTGCTGGTGAGCGCGCCGACCGGGCACAGGTCGATCATGTTGCCCGACACTTCCGAGTCGACGGTCTTGCCGACGAAAGTGGTGATCTCCGAGTGCTCGCCGCGGCCGACCATGCCGAATTCCATCACGCCGGCCACTTCCTGGCCGAAACGCACGCAACGGGTGCACTGGATGCAGCGCGACATCTCTTCCATCGAGATCAGCGGGCCGGCCTCTTTCGGGGCCACCACGCGCTTCTCTTCGGCGTAGCGCGAACCGCTCTTGCCATAGCCGACGGCCAGATCCTGCAGCTGGCATTCGCCGCCCTGGTCGCAGATCGGGCAATCCAGCGGGTGGTTAATCAGGAGGAACTCCATCACCGACTTCTGCGCCTGGACAGCCTTGTCGCTGTGGGTGCGCACGATCATGCCGGGCGAGACCGGGGTCGCGCAAGCCGGCAGCGGCTTGGGCGCCTTCTCGACTTCGACCAGGCACATGCGGCAGTTCGCTGCGATCGACAATTTCTTGTGATAGCAGAAGTGCGGGATATAGGTCCCGAGTTTGTTTGCGGCGTCCATCACCATGGAACCTGGTGCGACTTCGACTTTTTTGCCGTCTAATTCAATTTCAACCATTTGATCGTTACCTGACCTGGTTTAAAGGTATGCGGGCACGAGGCAATGCTTGTGCTCGATGTGATATTCGAATTCCTCGCGGAAGTTCTTGATCATCGCTTCAACAGGCATCGCAGCGGCGTCGCCCAGGGCGCAGATGGTGCGGCCCTTGATGTTGAAGGCGATGTTGTTCAGCAGGTCCATGTCTTCCGGACGGCCCTTGCCGTGCTCGATACGGTGGACCATGCGGTACATCCAGCCGGTGCCTTCGCGGCACGGGGTGCACTGGCCGCACGATTCCTCGTAGTAGAAGTACGAAAGACGCAGCAGCGACTTGACCATGCAGCGGGTCTCGTCCATGACGATCACGGCGCCCGAACCGAGCATCGAACCGGCCTTGGCGATCGAATCGTAGTCGAGGTCGGTATCCATCATGACCTCGCCGCGGATCACCGGCGCCGACGAACCACCAGGAATCACGGCCTTGATCTTCTTGCCGCCGCGCATACCGCCGGCCAGCTCCATCAGCTTGGCGAACGGGGTACCCAGCGGGACCTCGTAGTTGCCCGGACGCTCGACGTCGCCCGAGATCGAGAAGATCTTGGTGCCGCCGTTGTTCGGCTTGCCGAGGGCCATGTAGTTCTCCGGGCCCATGTTCAGCAGGAACGGAACCGCAGCGAAGGTCTCGGTGTTGTTGATCGTGGTCGGCTTGCCGTACAGGCCGAACGAGGCCGGGAACGGCGGCTTGAAGCGCGGCTGGCCCTTCTTGCCTTCCAGTGACTCGAGCAGCGCGGTTTCTTCGCCGCAGATATAGGCGCCGTAGCCATGGTGCGCGTGCAGCTGGAACGAGAAGTTCGAGCCCATGATGTTATCGCCCAGGAAGCCGGCGGCGCGCGCCTCTTCCAGCGCTTCTTCGAAGCGCAGGTATTCCTGGAAGATCTCGCCGTGGATGTAGTTGTAGCCCACGGTAATGCCCATCGCGTAGGCGCCGATGGCCATGCCTTCGATCAGCGCGTGCGGGTTGTAGCGGATGATGTCGCGGTCCTTGAACGTGCCCGGCTCGCCTTCGTCGGTATTGCAGACGAGGTATTTCTGGCCCGGGAACTGGCGCGGCATGAAGCTCCACTTCAGGCCGGTCGGGAAACCGGCGCCGCCGCGGCCGCGCAGGCCGGATGCCTTCAGGTCGGCGATGACCTGTTCCTGGGTGACGCCGCCTTCGAGGATGCGGCGCAGGGCCGAGTAGCCGCCGCGCTTGACGTAGTCTTCGAGGTGCCAGTTGTCGCCGTTCAGATCCTTCAGGATCAGCGGATTGATGTGACGGTCGTGCAGGCTGGTCATTTGTTCAGTTCCTCAAGCAGGGCGTCGATCTTCTCGTCGCTCATGAACGAGCACATGCGGTGGTTATTCACCAGCATCACCGGCGCGTCGCCGCAGGCGCCCATGCACTCGCCTTCCAGCAGGGTGAACTTGCCATCGGCGGTGGTTTCGCGGTAATCGATGCCGAGCGCATCCTTGATGCGCTGGCCGGCGCGCTCGCCGCCCGACAGGGCGCACGGCAGGTTGGTGCAGACCGTGATCTTGGCCTTGCCGACCGGCTTCAGGTTGTACATATTGTAGAAAGTCGCGACTTCCTGCACGGCGATGGCCGGCATGCGGATGTAGTCGGCGATTTCCTGCATGGTTTCCGGCGACAGCCAGCCCAGTTCGACCTGGGCGTGGGCCAGCGAGGCCATCACGGCCGACTGGCGTTGATCGGCTGGGTACTTGGCCAGCTCGCGATCGATCTTTTTATAGCATTCCTGCGATAACATTTTCTTTGTCCTTCTTACCGGTCGATACTACCGAACACGATGTCCTGGGTGCCAATGATCGCGACTGCGTCGGCGATCATGTGGCCGCGCGACATTTCGTCGAGGCTCTGCAGGTGGACGTAGTCCGGGGTGCGGATCTTCAGGCGGTACGGCTTGTTGGCGCCGTCCGACACGATGTAGATGCCGAATTCGCCTTTCGGATGCTCGACCGCCGCATAGGCCTCGCCTTCCGGCACGTGGAAGCCTTCGGTGAACAGCTTGAAGTGGTGGATCAGCGATTCCATGTTGGACTTCATGTCCATGCGGCTCGGCGGCGCGATCTTGTTATTGTCGATCATGACCGGGCCCTGGTTCACGCGCAGCCAGGCGATACACTGCTTGATGATGCGGTTCGACTGACGCATCTCTTCCACACGGACCAGGTAGCGGTCGTAGGAGTCGCCGTTGGTGCCGACCGGGATGTCGAATTCCATCTTGTCGTAGGCGGCGTAGGGCTGCTTCTTGCGCAGGTCCCAGGCCACGCCCGAGCCGCGCAGCATGGCGCCGGTGAAGCCCATCGCCTTCGCGTCTTCCGGCGAAACAACGCCGATGCCGACGGTACGCTGCTTCCAGATACGGTTGTCGGTCAGCAGGGTTTCATACTCATCGACGTAGCCATCGAAGCGCTTGGTAAAGGCTTCCAGGAAGTCCAGCACCGAGCCCTGGCGGTCGCGGTTCAGGTCGTCGATCGCCTTCTTCGAGCGGATCGGCGATTCCTTGTGCTGCGGCATGCGGTCCGGCAGGTCGCGGTAGACGCCACCCGGGCGGTAGTAGGCCGCGTGCATGCGCGCGCCCGACACCGCCTCGTAGACGTCGAACAGGTCTTCGCGGTCGCGGAAGGCGTACAGGAAGGGTCCCATGGCGCCGATGTCGAGGGCGTGCGCGCCCAGCCACATCAGGTGGTTCAGGATGCGGGTGATCTCGTCGAACATGGTGCGGATGTACTGCGCGCGCACCGGGGCTTCGATGCCCAGCAGCTTCTCGATCGCCAGCACGTAGCCGTGCTCGTTGCACATCATCGACACGTAGTCGAGGCGGTCCATGTAGGGGACCGATTGCAGGTAGGTGCGGGTCTCGGCCAGCTTCTCGGTGCCGCGGTGCAGCAGGCCGATGTGCGGGTCGGCGCGCTGGATCACTTCGCCGTCCAGTTCCAGCACGAGACGCAGCACGCCGTGCGCTGCCGGGTGCTGCGGACCAAAGTTCAGGGTGTAATTCTTAAGCTCAGCCATTATTTCGTCCCGTAGGTTTCTTCGCGGATCACGCGCGGGATGTTCTCGCGCGGTTCGATCGTCACCGGTTGGTAGATCACGCGTTTCTGTTCAGGGTCGTAGCGCATCTCGACATAGCCCGTGATCGGGAAGTCCTTGCGGAACGGGTGGCCGATGAAGCCGTAGTCGGTCAGGATGCGGCGCAGGTCGCCGTGGCCGTCGAACAGGATGCCGAACAGGTCGAAGGCTTCGCGTTCGAACCAGTTGGCGGCGCGCCAGATCGGGGTGATCGATTCGACCAGCGGCATGTCGTCGTCCGGACAGAACACGCGCACGCGCACGCGCCAGTTGTGCTCGAGCGACAGCAGGTGCACGACCACCGCGAAGCGGGCGCCGTCCCAGGTGCCTTCGCCGTACTGCGAGTAGTCGACGCCGCACAGGTCGATCATTTCTTCGAAGCGCAGGGTCGGGTCGTCGCGCAGGGTCTGCATCGCCTGGATGTAGCCGGCGGCCTTGACCACCACGGTCACTTCGCCCAGCGCCTGGTTGACTTCGGCGCCCTCGCCCAGTGCGTTTTTCAGGGCGAGTTGGAGGGTTTCGAGTTTCGTCGTCATGGTGTTTCGCTGTTTTTAGCGCGCGATGGTGTTGGTGCGCTTGATCTTGTTCTGCAGCTGCATGATGCCGTACAGCAGGGCTTCCGCGGTCGGCGGGCAGCCCGGCACGTAGACGTCGACCGGCACGATGCGGTCGCAGCCGCGCACCACCGAGTACGAGTAGTGGTAGTAGCCGCCGCCGTTGGCGCAGGAACCCATCGAGATCACCCAGCGCGGTTCGGCCATCTGGTCGTACACCTTGCGCAGCGCGGGAGCCATCTTGTTGCACAGCGTGCCGGCGACGATCATGACGTCGGACTGGCGCGGCGAGGGGCGGAACACAATGCCAAAACGGTCGAGATCGTAGCGGGCTGCGCCCACATGCATCATCTCGACCGCGCAGCATGCCAGGCCGAACGTCATCGGGAACATCGATCCCGTGCGCGCCCAGTTGATCAGCTTATCGGCTGTGGTGGTAATGAAACCTTCGTTTAATACGCCTTCAATTGCCATGGCTTATTCCCAATCAAGGGCACCTTTCTTCCAGATGTACCAGAAGCCCACGACGAATTCGGCGATGAACACCATCATCGTGATGAAACCGGTCCAGCCCAGTTCGCGCATCGAGACGCCCCATGGGAAGAAGAATGCCGTTTCCAGATCAAACAAAATAAACAGGATCGCCACCAGGTAGTAGCGAACGTCGAACTTCATGCGCGCGTCTTCGAAGGCTTCGAAGCCGCATTCATACGGGGACAGCTTGGCCGCGTCGGGACGGTGCGGGCCGAGCAGACGGCCGAGCACCTGGGGAGCGACGCCGACGCCGACGCCAATCAGGATAAAGAGAAGAACGGGGAAGTAATTTTCGAGGTTCACGTGAAGCCTATCTGAACGATCGTTTAAAGAAACACTGCAGAGGTGCAGCGCCGAATCGTGATCCTGGCCCGTGATCTTGCGACCCCGTTTGTGTTGCCACCAGGATCGTACGATTGATCCTCGCAAAAAAGCCAGCTCAGGCAGGAGAGCGTTTGCTCATGCGCCCTTGCTGGCTCTTTCATTGTTTGGTGCCGACGGCGAGACTCGAACTCGCACAGCTTGCGCCACTACCCCCTCAAGATAGCGTGTCTACCAATTTCACCACGTCGGCTGGAGACCAGTATTTTAACCTGCTTTAGCACTACTTTTCAATGCACAAATTGCGCTATCACAAGGAAATTACGCAATTAATAAACATTTCTTTGACGCTCTTTAATCTTTACAGCAGCGCAAATAAGAATGAGTAGCATTTAGCAGATTCTGCAGGAGAGCCGCCCCGCAGCGAGGCGCATTCTACCGCTAATCGCGAACAGGCGTGCGATGCCTGCTCGCGATGGAGGGACGATTACTTGCCGGCCGGAGCAGGAGCGGCCGGAGCTGGGGCCGCAGGCGCGGCCGCGGCCGGAGCGGCGGTGCTCGGCGCCGGGTTCGACACGCCCGGGGTCTGCGGGATGTCGTTGACCGGGACGGCCGGGGAGGTGGCCGCGCCGGCGTTCGGGCCCGCGCCCGGGACGTCGCTCGGGATGCCGGTGGCCGGCGCCTTCGACGACGGCACGGTCACGCGGCCCATCACGCCTTCGTCGGCGCCCGGGGCGCTGCGGTTGGTGCTGGTCCAGGCCAGGGCCAGGGTCGAGGCGAAGAAGATGGCGGCGGCGACGGCGGTCGACTTCGACAGGAAGTTCGACGAACCGGAGGCGCCGAACAGGCTGCCGGAAGCACCCGAACCAAAGGCGGCGCCCATGTCGGCGCCCTTGCCGTGCTGGACCAGCACCAGGCCGATGATGGCCAGGGCCGAAATGACCTGCACAACAATAATCAGATTAAACAAGGTGCTCATTGCAATTCCATTTCCAGGTTAACGACGTTTCAAATGCTTGTAAGAGTGTTTTGTATTTCTTATTGCGCAGCGCGGATGATCGCGAGGAAATCCGCCGCCTTCAACGCTGCACCACCGATCAGCCCGCCATCGATGTCCGGCTGCGCCATCAGGTCCGCCGCATTATCCGGCTTCATGCTGCCGCCGTACAGCACCAGCACGTTTTCCGCCGCCTCGGCGTTGCATACACGCAGTTTTTCGCGCAGGGCGGCGTGCACTTCCTGGGCCATGGCCGGGGTCGCGGTCTTGCCGGTGCCGATCGCCCACACCGGCTCGTAGGCGACCACCAGCTTGTGCACCGCATCCGGACCGACCTGGGCCAGCACCGCATCCAGCTGGGCGCCAACCACGTCCATGGTCTGCCCCGCTTCGCGCTGCGCCAGCGTTTCGCCGACGCAGACGATCGGGGTCAGGCCAGCATCCAGCGCCGACTGCACCTTGCGCGCCACCAGATCGTTCGCCTCGCCATGGTAGGCGCGGCGCTCGGAGTGGCCGATGATCACATAGCGGCAACCGAAATCCTGCAGCATCGAGGCGCACACTTCGCCGGTATAGGCGCCGGGCTGCTGGCAGGACACGTCCTGCCCACCCCAGGCCAGCGCGGTTCCCGTCAGGAGATCCTGGCACTGGTGCAGGTAGGGCGCCGGCACGCAGACCGCCGCGGCGGCCTTCGCATCCTGCAATCCCTCGAGAATCCCGTTCAGCAGCGTGGCATTGGCCGCGCGGCTGCCGTTCATTTTCCAGTTACCGACGACGAGTTTCTGACGCATAGAAGCCCATGTTGAAATTAACCCGCTATTCTAGCGGTCGAATATGTGGCGGTCAAACAATGGCTGAGCTCACCACTTCCCTTTTTTATCAATCGCTTACAGCACTTCCAGCACGATCTTGCCGACGTGCGTGCTCGACTCCATGAGCGCGTGCGCCTCGGCCGCCTGCGCCAGCGGGAAGGTCCGGTAGATGACCGGCTTGAGTTTGCCCTGTTCGAACAAGGGCCACACGCGCTCGCGCAAGTTGCGCGCGATCGCGGCCTTGAACTCGTTCGTGCGGGGACGCAGGGTCGAGCCGCTGATGTGCAGGCGGCGGCGCAGCACCTGGCCGAGGTCGATCTCAGCCCTAGCGCCGCCCAGCAGCGCGATCAGGGCGATGCGGCCGTCGTCGGCCAGGCAGTCGATTTCGCGCGGGATGTAGTCGCCGGCGACCATGTCGAGAATGACGTCGACGCCCTTCCCGCCCGTCAGCTCTTTCACCACGGCGGCGAAGTCCTCGGTCTTGTAGTTGATGCCGCGTTCGGCGCCCAGCGCTTCGCAGGCGCGCGCCTTGTCGTCCGAGCCGGCGGTGGCGAACACGCGGTGGCCGAGCGCGCTCGCCAGCTGGATCGCGCTCACGCCGATGCCGGAAGTGCCGCCCTGCACCAGCAGGGTTTCGCCCGGCGACAACCCTGCGCGGTCGAAGACGTTGGTCCAGACGGTGAAGAAGGTTTCCGGGAGCGAGGCTGCTTCGAGCGGGGTGAGGCCCTGCGGAATCGGCAGGCAATGTCCCGCCGGGACGACGCAGTATTCGGCATAGCCGCCACCCGGCGCCAGTGCGCAGACCATGTCGCCAAGCTTGAGGCCGGCGCTGGCCGCATCGCCGTCGACGATCTCGCCGGCCACTTCCAGGCCCAGCAGCGGCGACGCGCCAGGTGGCGGCGGGTACTTGCCCATCCGCTGCAGCACGTCGGGACGGTTGATGCCGGCCGCATGCACCTTGATTAACACCTCGCCCGGCTTCGGGACGGGCGTCGGATGGTCGGCCAGTTGCAGGACATCCGGCTTGCCCGGCTGCATGAAATCGATGGCGCGCATGGCTGCTCCCGTGTTGAAAAAACCGCAATTGTACGGGAGCTGGAAAAGATATGCAGTCTAGCCGTGCCAACCCGCGCTGCGCCTGCCTTCGAACAAGTCGACAGGCATGCAATGCTCGGACGCCTGTCGGCTGGCGACCCGCCCGTCCCGGCCCACGAGACGCAAGGTGCACCGGAACGGATCGCCCGCCATGACACGCCACGGCTGCGCCGGCGCCGCCGCCGGCAAGCCGAATTCGACCAGCATGCCCGCTTCGGCGAGGTCGGATGGCGACGCACCCAGCTTCCCCAGCGCGCGGCCCAGATAGTCCGCATAGGCGCGCGCCGCGCTGGCCGCGGCCGGCGCGGCCGGTTCCGCGCTGCCGGCGAGCAGGTCGAGATGCACCCGATTGCCGCCATCGCGCAGCTCGCGGACCATCACGCCGAACGCCCAGTAGCCTTGGTAGTCGTTGTAGCGGCTGATGAAGGTGCCCATCAGGCCGCCGGCAACATGGTTGAGTTTGTATTTGGTGAGCATGACCCGCCTTCGCCGAGCGCCGGATGCCTGGCGTCGTCCGACGGATCGACCGGAATTGAAGGGCCAGGGGGTCAGCATAGCAAACATCCCCCGGCCCGGGCAATCACACCATCGGCGGGTCGGTTTCGCGGGCGAAGGCGCGGTGGGCGGCGAGGGCTTGTTTGAAACCGTCGGCGTCGCCGATGAACAGGCCCGGGTCGTCCGATCCGTCCGGCAGCGTTTTCGGCACCATGGCCCTGTCCAGCAGCGTCTCGCCGGCGCCGAGCACCAGGATCGGCTTGCAGTGGCGGTACTGCTCGCGCACGAAGTCGATGGCGTGGGCGTTGCGTGCCAGCGCCTCGACCGCCTTGGCGCCGTCCGGCACGATCATGCCGTCGTACAGGACCGAGGGGCCGGCCTCCAGGGATACCTCGACGTCCAGCGTGTCGCCATTGGCGCTCTTTACCTTGCCCAGCATCGTGCTCACCAGGCGCGGCACGGCGCCATCCTGCACCAAATCGGCGTAGAGCTTCGTGACCTGCTTGCCGTCCACGCCCGGCGCCACGAAGATCGCGACGCGGCGGGTGCGCACGCCGGTCTCGCCGGGGCGCGCCAGCAGCGACAGCGACGGCGATGCCGGATAGTCGGGGATCGGCGCGTCGGTCGCCAGCGGCAGTGGTTCCGGCACCTCCAGGCCCAGGCCTTCGGCGACCTTGGCCGCCAGATCGGCATCGACGTTGGCCAGCAGAGCCAGCATGCGCACGCGGATCGCGACCGTCTGCACCCGGGTCAGCTCGAAGCGGAAGGCGTTCGCGATGTGGCTTTGTTCGACCTCCGTCTGGCTCTTGTAGAACAGGCGCGCCTGCGAGTAGTGGTCGGCGAACAGCTCGGGCTTGCCGCGCACCTTGTCTTCCGCCACGCGCTCGGGGAAGCTGGTGAAGCCCATGCGGCCCGATTGGAAGGGACAACCGCCGCCCAGCGAGTTCGGCTCGTAGCTGACGCGGCCGCGGTGAATGGCCTGGCGGTGCATGCCGTCGCGCTGGTTGTTCTGCACCTGCGCGATCGGCGCGTTGATCGGGATCTCGTGGAAGTTCGGTCCGCCCAGGCGGGTCAGCTGGGTGTCGAGGTAGGAGTGGATGCGGCCCTGCAGCAGCGGATCGTTGGTGAAGTCGATGCCGGGGATGATGTGGGCGGTGCAGAAGGCCACCTGCTCGGTCTCGGCGAAGAAGTTGTCGGGGTTGCGGTCCAGCACCAGGCGGCCGACCGGCCGCACCGGCACCAGTTCTTCCGGCACCAGCTTGGTGGCGTCCAGGATGTCGAATTCGAAGGCGTTGGCCTGCTCTTCGGTGAACACCTGCAGGCCCAGCTCCCATTCCGGGAAGTTGCCGGCCTCGATCGCCTCCCACAGGTCGCGCCGGTGGAAGTCCGGATCGGCGCCCGAGATCTTGACCGCCTCGTCCCACACCAGCGAGTGGGTGCCGGCCACCGGGGTCCAGTGGAACTTGACGAAGCGCGACTCGCCCTGCGCGTTCAGCAGGCGGAAGGTGTGCACGCCGAAGCCCTGCATGGTGCGATAGCTGCGCGGGATCGCGCGGTCCGACATCACCCACATCAGCATGTGCGCGATCTCGGGCGAGAGCGAGGCGAAGTCCCAGAAGGTGTCGTGGGCGCTGGCCGCCTGCGGCATGCCGTGGTGCGGCTCGGGCTTGACCGCGTGGACCAGGTCGGGGAACTTCATCGCGTCCTGGATGAAGAACACCGGGATGTTGTTGCCCACCAGGTCCCAGTTGCCCTGCTCGGTATAGAACTTGACCGCGAAGCCGCGCACGTCGCGCGCCACGTCGGTCGATCCGCGCTCGCCGGCCACGGTCGAGAAGCGCACGAACACCGGGGTGCGCTTGCCCTTGGCGGAGAAGGGCGCGGCGCGCGTGATGTCGCTCAGGTCTTCGTAGGCTTCGAAGAAGCCGTGCGCCGCCGAACCGCGCGCATGCACCACGCGCTCGGGGATGCGCTCGTGGTCGAAATGGGTCAGCTTCTCGCGCAGGATGAAGTCTTCCATTGCGGTCGGGCCGCGCAGACCCACCTTGAGCGAATGCTGGTTGTCGGCGATCGGCACGCCCTGGTTGGTGGTCAGGTGGCGGTCGCTGGCGTCGACGCGGACGCGGTCGAGCGGGTCGACGGTGGGGTTCTCGCCGATCGGCGGCACGCCGTCGCCGACCTTGTCGTTGGCGATGATTTCGCTGCTGGTGCTGCCGGTGGCGGCCGGCGTCGACGGCTGGTGGGTGGCGCCCGGTTCCGGGGTGCGCGCGGCATCGCCGTATTCGTCCGCCTTGTTCGTGTTGAACGGCATGGCCGCCGACAGGTCCTGGCCAGCGGCCTGCTTTTCCAGCAGGCGTTCGCCCACCGCATTGTTCGATGCCAGGGTGTCGGGCGGCGTCGGATCCGACGGCCCCGCCATCGTGCTCATGATCGAGCCCGCGCCCGCGACCGATGTCGGCGCCTTGTTCTGGTTTGCCATCTCTGCCTCTCTGTTGTCTGTGATGGGATGCTACTGGACAGACAACATAGCCGGAGGCGGTGCGGCGCACTGTTGGGCAACTAACCCAGCGGCCGGAACGCGACACAATTATCGCTATCTTAACGATAGGGCCGCACTATCGCCCCACGCCGACCAGGGTATCGCGGCGCAGGCGCAGGCGCGTGTGCGGCGCGCGGATGCCGGCGCACATGCCCCAGGCCGCGGCCCAGCGCAGGGCGCGGTCGGTCTCCGGGCCGAAGGGCCGCGCGGCGGCCGCCCGCTGGAGGGCTGCCGACATGCGCTGCATGGCATAGAGCTTTTTGGTGGACACGATCTTGGCCATGAGCCCAAGATACGGCGTCCTTATCAAAATGACAGTGCCGTATTTAACTCATGGGGACGACCGGCGCGCGCGGCACGTACAGCGGAGTCTCGCCGCTGTCGACCGCCTGCAGTGCCTGCAGCGCCATCGCGTAGGCGCCGTTGTAGGACTTGGCGGCGGCGATGAAGCGGCCGTTGTGGCAGAACTTGGCGTCCGCCACGCCGGTGACCGCGGCCAGGTCGGCGTCGCGCAGGCCGGCCCAGGCGGCCGGCAGGTCGGCGCGCGCATCGAAGGTGTCGACCGTCGCGGGCACGGTGTGCAGCATGTGGCGGTCTTCCGAGCGGCTGTAGCTGATCACGAACAGCACCTTCGGCATCTCCTTGCGCACCACCGAGGTCCAGGGCAGCGCCGCGTTCTTCAGGAACAGCAGGCGGCCGTGCTCCAGCACTTCGGCCTGGCGCACCTGGGACAGCGCCAGGGTGGCGCCGACGCGGTACTTGACGGCGTTCGCCATCACGTCGGTGAGGAAGGCCATCACCTTGCGGAACTGGGCCAGGCGGAAGGCCTCCGCCTCGCCGCCGTAGCCGAGCCGTTCCTCGTCGAGCCAGTTGGGGTTGTAGCCCGACACCACCGCCGACAGGCCGTAGCCGCCCGGCGCGTTCTTGGCCGCGCCGACGTCCGACAGGTCGAGGTATTGCACGATGTCGCCGTCGATCGCGTAGGCCATCTGCTGGGCGGTGTCGTCGTCGAGCACTTGGGCCGTGTGCTGCAGCGCCAGCGCGGCGACGCAGCGCGCGCCGTATTCGCGCCAGACCAGGCCGGCGCTGGCATAGGGCACGCCGGACATGCGGGCGCCCTCGAAGCCTTTCTGGTGATGGTCGAAGCGGCCGGTGGCCGGGTCCCAGATGCCGCCGACGTCAACCGCGAAGTCGCCGGCTTCGATGGTGGCCGGGTCGCGGGTGCGGACGATGTCCGCGTCGGGGAACAGGATGTGCAGGACGGCTACCGCCCATGCGTCGTCGGCGTGGAACTTGCCGTTGTGGGTCACGATGACCATGAATGCTCCAGGATGCTTTGCTCGAAGGGCTGCATCATACGCTGTTGCAGGGTGTTCGGCTTTGCCGAACGCGCGTTCAACCGGCCCGTGTATGGACGATGCGCGTCATTTCATCGTGGTTTTGAACGCGTGGGCGGAGGACCGCGGGGCCGCCCAGGCCCACCCTACGAAACCCGGTCAGCGTGGCTATAAAGCACGTGCCTTGCGCCGCGGACAAATCCCGCCAGGGTCAGGCCGGCCTGCTCGGCTACCTGCACCGCCAGCGCGGTCGGTGCGGAGATCGCGGCGAGCAAGGGCATGCCGGCGCGCGCCGCCTTCTGCACCATCTCGAAACTCGCGCGGCTGGTCACCACTGCGAAGCCGTCGGCGGTGTCGACGCGTTCGCGCGCCAGCGCGCCGACCAGCTTGTCGAGCGCATTGTGGCGGCCCACGTCTTCGCGCACGCAACGCAGCTCTCCATCGCGTGACGCCCAGCCGGCGGCATGCACCGCGCCGGTCGCATGGTGCAGGTCCTGGCGCCCGGCCAGCGCCGCCATCGCGCGGTGCAGCGCGTCCGCATCGAAGCGCAAGTCATTCCCGTCGCGCGGCGCATCGAAGGCGTCCATCTCGAAGCGCGCCAGGCTCTCCACGCCGCACAGGCCGCAGCCGGTGCGGCCGGTGCGGGCGCGCCGGTGTTCCTTCAGCCGCATCATGGCCCCCGCCGCGATGCGCATCTCGATCGCGATGCCCTGCGCGCCCTCCTCCACCTCCAGCTCGTAGATGTCGGCGGCATGGCGCACGATGCGCTCGCCCAGCGAAAAGCCGACCGCGAAGTCTTCCAGGTCCAGCGGCGAAGCCAGCATCACCGCGTGGCTGATGCCGTTGTACACCAAGGCCACCGGCACTTCCTCGGCCACCAGCTCGGCGCAGCAGGCCAGGGCGCCCTCTTGCCAGCGCGCGGCCGGCAGGCGGCTGGCGCCGGGCGGCGCGAAGAAGCCCTCGCCCGCGTTCACGACGATCTCCCGCCGCGCTCGAGGACCACGTCGATCGCCTTCGCCGCCGGCACCTTGCTCTCCTTGGCGTGGTGCCACAGCGGGATCAGGGCGTTCAGCTCCGGGTAGTAGCCGGCCAGGCAGCCTTCCGGCACGTCGTAGGGCACGACCGCCAGGCCGTCGACGCGCCGTTCGACGCCGTCGTCGGCCGGGGTGCGCAGGGAGACCAGCTCGCCCTCGCGCAGCGCGTAGCGGGCCATGTCGGCGCGCGCCATGAACAGCACCATGCGGCTGCCCTGCACGCCGCGGAAGTGGTCGTCGTAGTTGTAGATCGTGGTGTTGAACTGGCCGTCGCTGCGCACCGTGAACAGGCGCAGCGTGGCCGGGCCGCCCTGCAGGTCAGGGTTACCGTCCAGCGTTTCGGGCGCCGTGAAGTGGGCCTTGCCCGATTCGGTCTTCCAGATCCGGTGCGCCGCGCCGAGCGGCCGGCGGAAGCCCCCCGGCGTCCACATGCGCTCGTTGAAGTCATGGAAGATGTCGGGATAGGTCTCGGCGATCGCCTCGCGCACCAGCGCATAGTCGCCGACCCAGCGGTCCCAGTCCACGCGCGGGTTCGCATCGAGCGTGGCCTTGGCGATGCCGGCCACGATGGCCGGCTCCGACAGCAGGGTCGAGGCCGCCGGCTCGGCCCGTCCGCGCGAGCCGTGCATGCAGCCGGTGCTGTCCTCGACCGTGACGTCCTGCTCCCCGCTGGCCTGGCGGTCGATCTCGATCCGGCCCAGGCAGGGCAGCACATAGGAAGCCTTGCCGTGGATGACGTGGTTGCGGTTGAGTTTCGTGGCGATCTGCACGGTGAGCGGGATGTCGCGCCAGGCCTGCTCCATCAGGCCGCGTTCGGGTATCGCGCGCACGAAGTTGCCTCCCAGGCCGACGAAGGCCTGCACCTTGCGCTCGAGGATGGCCTCGCAGGCTTCGACCGTGTTCATGCCCTTCTCGCGCGGCGGTTCGAAGGCATACTGTTCCTGCAGCTTGTCGAGCGGCGCCAGTTCCGGCTTCTCGGTGATGCCCACGGTGCGCTGGCCCTGCACGTTGGAGTGGCCCCGCACCGGGCACACGCCGGCGCCGGGCTTGCCGATGTTCCCGCGCAGGAGCAGCAGGTTGACGATCATGGTCACGTTCTGCACCCCGTTGCGGTGCTGGGTCAGGCCCATGCCGTAGATGCCCATCACGGCGCCCGCCTCGCAGTAGACTTGCGCCGCCGCTTCCAGGTCGGCGCGCCGCAGGCCCGATTCGCGCTCGATCGCCTCCCAGCCGCAGTCACGCACCGATTGCTCGAACTCGGCGAATCCCTGGGTGTGCTCCTGGATGAAGGCGACGTCGAGCACGCGCTGCTCGCCCGCCGCCTGGGCCGCGTCGTCGCGGTCGAACACGGCCTTGCACAGGCCCATGATGGCGGCGCTGTCGCCGCCCGGCCGCACCTGGTGGTACTGGGTGCTGATCGGGGTCTCGTGCCCGGTCAGCATCTCCAGCGGCGACTGCGGATTGGTGAAGCTCACCAGGCCGCGTTCGCGCAAGGGGTTGAAGGTGATGATCGGCACGCCGCGCGCACGCGCTTCCTGCAGCTGGTGCAGCATGCGCGGGCTGTTGGTGCCGACGTTCTGGCCGAAGAAGAAGATGCAGTCGGTCTCCTCGAAGTCGTGCAGCACCACGGTGCCGACCGGCACGCCGATGGTCTTCTTCAGGCCGACCGAGGTGCTTTCGTGGCACATGTTCGAGCTGTCCGGCAGGTTGTTATTGCCGTACATGCGCGCCATCAGCGAATACATGTAGGAAGTCTCGAGCGAGGCGCGGCCCGAGGCGTAGAACACCACCTGCTCGCGCGCCATGCCGCGCAGCAGCGCGCCGATCTCGGCAAACGCGGTCTCCCAGCTCACTTCGCGGTACTTGTCGCTGGCCGCGTCCCAGCGCAGCGGCACGGTCAGGCGGCCCTGGTCTTCCAGCGTGTGGTCGTCCCAGGCTTCAAGCTCGGTCACGGTGTGGCGTTCGAAGAAGTCGGCGCCGATGGTCTTGCTGGTGGTTTCCCAGGCGGTGGCCTTGGCGCCGCTTTCGCAGAACTCGAAGGGATGCGGATTGGCGGGCTTGGCCCAGGCGCAGCTGACACAGGCGAAGCCGTCCGGCTTGTTCTGCTTGAGCAGCAGGCGGCTGTCCTTGATCGGCACGCGCTGGTCCAGCAGGATCGTCGACACCTTGGCCAGCGAACCCCAGCCGCCGGCCGGCATGTCGGCCCGGCCGATCTTCACATCTTCTCCCGCGTGCTTGCTCATGGCTGCTCCTCGACTGTTGAACACCTACCGTAAAGGACTGGCACGCAATGCTCGGTGCGGCGACGAACAGTGGGAGGAGATTGCCGGGTCAAGCCGGGTACAGTATTTCTTCTCCTATCATAGAAAATTCTTGCAGGAATATTAATCTTTACGGCCTTGGACGCCGCGCAAGGATGGCGATTGTTGCCTTCTTGTTCACCCCGATGCACCCGGCTAGATTGATCAGACGAGCTCATGCGTACTGCATGGGCGCCTTTTCGGGAGCATACGATGAACCGCATCTTGCCCGCCCTGTTGCACGCCGCCCGCCGCCTGGCGGCCGCCCTCACTCCTCCCCCGTCGGCCATGCAGCCGCCGCGGCGCCGCCTGTTCCTGTCCGGCGCCATGCTGGCCGCAGCGATCGCCTTCAGCAGCCACCCGGCCGGCGCCCAGGGCTGGCCCGCCGAGCACTGGGCCGGCAGCTGGGGCACGGCGCCGGCCGGCCCGCCGCCGGACGCCAGCCTGCAGACCTTCACCGACCAGACCGTGCGCCTGATCGTCCACACCAGCATCGGCGGCAACCGGGTGCGCATCCGCGTCTCGAATGAACTGGGCAGCACGCCCTTGACGATCGGCGCCGCCCGCATCGGCCTGCGCGCCGGCGGCTCGGACGTCGCGGCCGGCACCGACCGCGCCCTCACCTTCGGCGGCAGGAGCGCCGTCACGATTCCGCCAGGCGCGCCGGCGCTGTCCGACCCCGTCGAGCTGAACGTGCCGCCCTTGTCCGACCTGGCCGTCAGCCTCTACCTGCCCGGCACCGTGCAGGCCACCACCGTGCACCAGCTGGCGCTGCAGACCAACTACGTTTCCCTGCCCGGCAACTTCACGGCCGCCCCGACCCTGCCGGTGCAGCGCACGATCCAGGTCTGGCCCTTCCTCACCGAAGTCGACGTCGACTCCACGGGCCCCGTCATCGTC
The DNA here is from genome assembly GCF_021044825.1 of Massilia phyllostachyos. Classification (GTDB taxonomy): domain Bacteria; phylum Pseudomonadota; class Gammaproteobacteria; order Burkholderiales; family Burkholderiaceae_D; genus Telluria; species Telluria phyllostachyos. Next base: position 197,250 of record NZ_JAJNOC010000008.1, read on the forward strand.
ACCCTGGGCGACTCGATCACCGACGGCACCCGCAGCACGCCCGACACCAACAACCGCTGGCCCGACTGGCTGGCGCGCCGGCTGCAGACCGAGCGTGATCCGGTCCTGGGCCTGAACGCCCGCTTCGGCGTGGTCAACCGCGGCATCAGCGGCAACCGCCTGCTGAGCAATTCGCCGAACACCCTGGCCGGCCGCAGCGCGCAGGAACGCTTCGACCGCGACGTGATCGCCACCGCCGGCGTGCGCTACCTGGTCATCCTCATCGGCATCAACGACATCGGCAACAGCTCGGCTACCAGCCCGGTGTCGCTTGACGACCTGATCGCAGGCTACCGCCAGCTGATCCTGCGGGCGCGCGCCAAGGGCATCAGTGTGATCGGCGCGACCCTGACGCCGTTCGAAGGCGCGGGCTACTACTCGGCGGAGAAAGAGGTGGTGCGGCAGGCGGTGAACAACTGGATCCGCAACAACGACGAGTTCGATGCGGTAATCGACTTCGACCGCGCCACGCGCGACCCGGCGCATCCGGCGCGCATCCTGCCGGCGTATGACAGCGGCGACCATTTGCACCCGAATGATCTGGGCTATCAGGCGATGGGAAATGCGGTGCCGCTTTCCTTGTTCAGAAGCGCGGCCAAGGCAGTAGGGTGCACGGCTCCGCCGTGCGCGCGTCCAACTCCCTGATGAACGGATGCGGCGCCGGCTGTTCACGCACGGTTTGAACGCGGGGCGGAGGACCGCCCACCCTACGAGGGTGTGAAAAATTCGTCCATGGCTGCGTTGCCTCGTCTCGCCGTACGAGTGTACTGTCTTCGACTCGGCGCCTTGCCATAGCCGTTTTTTCACACCCTCTACGAACTACCTGTACGGGATGTGGTCGGCAACGGCCGCCCCGGCTTCCACGTCCTGGACAGCGACTGCGCCTCCTCGATCTGCTCCTGCGTCATCTGGCGCGAAATGGCGGCGCGCTGCTCCACCGCATTATGGTTGCCGTTGGCTGCCGCCAGGTTCCACAGCATATAGGCCAGCACCATGTCCTGCGGCATGCCGGCCTGGTGGTAGCGGTACATCAGGCCGAGCGCGTGCTGGGCTTCGGCGTGGCCCTGCTCGGCCGCCTTGCGGAACCACGTCACCGCATGGCGCTGGTCCTGCGGCACCGCGTTCCCCGTGTAGTACATGGCCCCGACCACGTATTGCGCGTCGGACTTGCCCTGGGTCGCCGCCTTGTAGTGCCAGGCGAAAGCCTGCTTGTAGTCGCGCGTGACGCCGCGTCCCATGTAATACATCAGGCCCAGCAAATGCTGGGCGTCCGCATGGCCGGCCTTGGCGAGCGGGACGATCTCTTTCAGTGCTGTCGCGTAGTTGCGCGCGTTGTAGGCGCTGGCTCCTTCCGCGAAACCCGCATGCGCGCCGGCCTGCAGGCCGAGGGCGAATACAAAGGCGACGAATATTTTTTTCATGTCTCTTGCAGGGAAGCTCCAGGTACCCTTGGTCCTGGTGGACTCACTTGTTCTTGTTCTGCGCGGCGGCTGTGCCAAGCCTACTTCCAGCTCACGCTGCCCAGGCCGTCGACGCTGACCTTGCGATTGGCCGGCTTGCCCAGCACGGTCACCGAGCCCATGCCGGACAGGGTCACGTTGGCGCTGTCGCGGGCGGTGACGGTCGCATTGCCCAGCCCCGACAATTCCAGCGTGACGTTCTCGGCCGCGAAAGCCTTGGCGTCCAGCCCGCCCAATCCACCCAGCTCCGCCTTCAGCCGGCGGCTGCGGCCGGACAGCGTGACGTGGCCGGCCCCGCTCAGGTTCAGCTCGACGCTTTCGCTGTCGATGCCGTTGACGCGCATGCTGCCGACGCCCCCCAGGCTGGCGCTCACCGCCCTGTAATTACATGATACATTCATCGAGCCGGCCCCATCCAGCTTGAGCTCGAGCTCATCGCCCGAGAAGCCGCTGACCACGGTGCCGCCCACGCTCTCCGACGTCACTTCGCGCAGGTTGGGCAAGGTCAGCTCGGCGTGCAGGCCCATGCTGCGGCCCAGGTTGATGCTCACGCCGCGGGTCTCGGTGCCGATGTTGAGGGTGTCGCCGCTCTGCATGGTGGTGGTCTTGCCGAGCAGTCGCGGGTCGCCGCTCAGGACCAGCATCGGCGTCGCGCCCTGGCGGATCTTCATGTCCACCACCCCATCGAGCTTGACGCGCACCACGCGCGCATCGATCGGCCGGGTCTCGGTCACGGTCTCCTGCGCCGCCTGTGCAAACCCCATGCAGGAAAGCAGCGAGGCGCACAGCGCCATGAAGGCCAGGCCCGGCTTGGACAGCTTGGTCATTGAATTCTCCGAATACATGTTCTTGATTGTGAGACGGCCCACGGGCCGATCTTGGCATGTTGCAACTATATAGAGTTTGTCATCACATACCTACCTGTCTGCGATGAACTGCATGAATCGTGGTCCAGAGCGGCGTATGCGTGGATGGATGCTTGTTGCGCAATATCTACACAACAGTAGATTTATCGCAAATATGCATGCGAAAAATGATTACTTATTGGCATGCCCTTACGCTAAGATGCAGCGCAGACGGCGGAAGCTGTCTGGACAAGCAGTCCCATTTCGCGTTCCTATTCGAGGTCACCCATGCGCATGCGCCAATACCCTGTTTTGCTGGCCGGGCTCACCTTCTCGCTGTCGGCCTTCGCCGCCTCAAGCGACCAGTGGACCCTGCCGATCAACGTCAAGAAGCTCGACAACGGCCTGACCGTCATCGTCACCGAAGACCACAGCTCGCCCACCGTCGGCGTGTCGGTGGTCTACCACGTGGGCATGCGCCTGGAGCCGAAGAACCGCACCGGCTTCGCCCACCTGTTCGAGCACCTGATGTTCCAGGGCACCCCGAACGCCAAGAAGGGCGTGTTCGACACCACCATCACCGGCGGCGGCGGGCGCAACAACGGTTCGACCCGGCCCGACTACACCAACTACATCGAGACCGCGCCGGTCTCCGCCATCGAGCCGATCCTGTGGCTGGAAGCGGACCGCATGAAGACCCTCGACTTCAACCCGGCCACCCTGAAGAACCAGCAGGACGTGGTCAAGGAAGAGATCCGCGTGAACGTCAAGAACCAGCCCTACGGCGGCTTCTACTGGCTCGACATCAGCCAGCACGCCTTCCAGAAATGGGAGAACAGCCACGACGGCTACGGCAGCTTCGAAGACCTCGAGAATGCCAGCCTGGACGACGTGCGCGCCTTCCACCGCGACTACTACGGCCCGAACAATGCGGTGCTGGCGATCGCCGGCGACATCACGCCTACCCAGGGCTTCGCGCTGGCGCAGAAGTACTTCGGCGGTATCAAGGCGCGTCCGACGCCGAAACCCACCGACTTCAGCGAAGGCCTGAACACGAGTGAAAAACGCGTGGTGCAGAGCGACGCCCTGGCCCAGGTGCCGGCGATCGCCGCGGCCTGGAAGGTGCCACCGCGCGGCCACAAGGACCAGGCCGCGATGGCGGTGGTTGCCGAACTGCTGGGCGGCGGCGACGCTTCCCTGTTCTACCAGGGCCTGGTGAAGGGCCGCGAGATCGCGCTCAACGTCGACACCCTGTTCGGCCTGACCGGCCCCTTCGAGTACAACGGCCCGACCGTGATGACCGTGTTCGCGCTGTACAAGCCGAACAGCAGCGCCGACGCCATGCTCAAAGCCATGGACGAGGAGATCGCCAAGGTCGCGCAGAACGGCGTCGACGAGGCGACCCTGAAGCGCGTGAAGACCCGCATCCTGGCCGACTGGAACAACGGCCTGGAAAGCTTCATCAACCGCGCCGACACCCTGGCCAAGATGCAGGTGCTGTGGGGCGACGCCAAGGTGGTCAACCAGATCCCGGGCTGGGTCGAGGCCGTGACCTCGGAAGACATCCAGCGCGCCGTGCGCACCTACCTGGTGCCCGCCAACCGCACCGTCATCGACCGCAAGCCGGCCGCGATGCTGGCCGCCCCCGCCGCTGCCACTGCCCCTGCCCCTGCCACCGCAGCGGCCACCAAATAAGGAGACCATCATGAAAAAACTGATGCTCGCAATTGCTGTCGCAGCCGCCTTCGCGCCGACGGCCTACGCCGCCGCCCCTGCCGCGGCCAAGGAACTGGCGATGCCGGCCTACGGCAAGGACAAGCCGATCCCGGTGCCGAAGATCGCCAAGCACACGCTCAAGAACGGCCTGACGGTCTGGATCGTGCCGCGCGACGGCCTGCCGCGCGTGGACTACGTGCTGGCGGTGCGCGGCGCCGGCTTCGCGGCCGATGCGCCGACTACCCCGGCCTTCGCCAACATGCTGGCCGGCCTGCTCAACGAGGGCACGGCGAAACGCGACTCGCGCGCGATCGCCGAGGCGGCCCAGGGCATGGGCGGGTCGGTCGCGGCCAGCGCCACCTCGGACGGCATCGTGGTCCAGGCCAACGCCCTGCGTTCGCAGGCGGCGCCGATGATGGACCTGCTGGCCGAAGTGGCCCGCACGCCGAGCTTCCCGGAGGGCGAGGTCAAGCTGGCCAAGGCCAATGCGCTGCAAGCGCTGCGCGTGTCCGAAACCCAGCCATCCTTCCGCGCCGAGCGCGCGATCAGCCGCGCGATCTATGGCGAGCACCCGTACAGCCGCACCACGCCGACGGTGGAGTCGATCAACGCCGTGAGCCAGGACATGCTGCGCACTGAACACACCCGGCGCATGCGACCCGACCACGCGCTCCTGGTGATCACCGGCCCGGTCAAGGAAGCCGAGGCACTGAAGCTGGCCGAGAACGCCTTCGGCGACTGGAAGGCGAACGGCCCGTCCCTGGCCGACGCCCCGGTGACCCCGAGCGCCAAGCCGGCCCGCATCCTGCTGCAGCGCGACGGCAGCGTGCAGTCGACCCTGCGCCTGGGCAGCCCCGGCATCGCCGCAAGCAGCGAGGACCAGATCCCGCTGCGCCTGGCCAGCACCATCCTCGGCGGCGGCTTCTCCAGCCGCGTCAACATCAACCTGCGCGAAGCCAAGGGCTACACCTACGGCGCCTCGGCCGGCGCCCGCCTGAACCGCGCCGGCGGCGCCATCGTCGGCGGCGCCGACGTGCGCAACGAAGTCAGTGGCGCTGCGCTCACCGAATTCTTCAGCGAGTACAAGCGCATCGGCAGCGAGCTGGTGCCCGCGAAGGAAATGGAGATGAACAAGCGCTACGTCGCCGGCGGCTACCTGATCAGCAACCAGCAGCAGCGCGCGGTGGCCAGCACCCTCGCCGCCAACTGGCTGATCGGGCTGCCGGCCGAGTTCCTGGGCGAATACGTGCCGCGCATCCAGAAGGTCACGCCGGAACAGGTGCGCGCGGTGGCGAAGAAGTATTACGCCCCGGAGAACCAGTCGATCGTGGTGGTGGGGGATCAGAAGGCGGTGGGGGAGCAGCTCAAGGCGTTTGGTGAGTTCACTGTCTTGGAGAAGTGATGCTGGCTTGATGTGGAAAGCCCCGCGGTGCGGGGCTTTTTTCGTTTACGTGGTGTGCGAGCAAAATTGGCCGAAATAATGCCGGGGGCATTATTTCGGCCTTCGCCGGTACGACGTTCAAAAGTAGCGAGCCAAAAGTTGGCGCTATCCTGTCGCTAGCTGTAAAACCGTCGCTCCGGCGAAGGCCGGAGCCTGATTTTGCAAGCAAACCGCCAGCGCCTCACTCCGCCGACAACTTCATCAACACCAACCCACTCACAATCAACACCGCCGCAATCACCCGCATCGTGTTGACCTGCTCCCCCAGCACCGCAACCCCCACCAAAAACGCCCCCACCGCCCCGATGCCGGTCCAGATCGTATAAGCGGTACCAAGGGGAATGGAACGCATCGCCGCGGACAGCAGCACGAAGCTGATGACCATGCCGACGATGGTGACAAGGGTGGGCAGAAGCCGCGTGAAGCCCGCCGACTGCTTCATCGAATACGCCCACACGACTTCAAACAGTCCCGCAACCAACAACATGATCCAAGCCATAATCCGGCTCTCCTTTCGAAAAGCCGGGCCGTCCCGGGCATTGTTCCCACTGCGGGGCAGGTCGTTCCTGCTGGCGCTATTCTACCCCTTCAGCGCGTTTTCGAGATCGGCCAGCTCGGCCGGCTTGACCAGGTGAGCGTCGAAGCCTGCTTCCTGGGCGCGGCGCCGGTCTTCGGGCGAGCCGTAGCCGGTGTGGGCCACCAGGCGGATGCCGGACATGGCGGGGTTCTTCTTGAGGCGGCGCGCCACCTCGTAGCCGTCGACGCCGGGCAGGCCGATGTCGAGCACGATCACCTGCGGCTGGTGGCGCTGCACCAGCTCTTCGATCTGCGAGGCGTCGGACGTCATCTGGGTCTCGTAGCCCATCTCGGCCAGCAGGAAACTCATCATTTCCATGGCGTCGACGTTGTCGTCCACCAGCAGCACGCGCATGCCGCTGCCGTCGCTGCCGGGCTGGGTGGACTGGGCCGGAACGTCACCGAGGGACGCCACGCGCAGCAGCGGCAACTCCATGGTGAAGGTGCTGCCCAGGCCGATGCCGGGGCTGTCGGCTTCCAGGCGGCCGCCGTGCAGTTCGACCAGGTGCGACACCAGGGACAGGCCGATGCCGAGGCCTTCCGGCGCGCGGTCGGGCGGCACGTCGACCTGGGTGAACATGCCGAAGATGCGCGCCAGGTTGTCCTCGGCGATGCCGATGCCGTTGTCGCGCACCGCGATGCGCACATGGTCCTCTTGGGCCAGGCTGACCGACAGGTCGATCCGGCCGCCGGTGGGCGTGAACTTGGCGGCGTTGTGCAGCAGGTTGCCGATCGACTGGGCCAGGCGCACCGGGTCGCCCGAGACCCAGACCGCCTCCGGCGGCAGGTGCACGCCGAGCTGGTGCTTGCGCGCGCTGATCAGGGGGCCGGCGGTCTCGATCGCCTGGCTGACCACGGCGCCCAGGTCGACGTCCTCGGTGCGCAGCACGATCTTGCCTTCCGAGATGCGCGCCACGTCGAGCAGGTCGTCGACCAGGTGGGCCAGGTGATCGACCTGGCGCGTGATGACTTCGCGCGCGCGCGCCTGGCGCTCGCCGGCGCCGGGGCCGTCGCCGGTGGCGCCCAGCAGCGCGGCGGCGTTGCGGATCGGGCTCAGGGGGTTGCGCAGCTCGTGCGCCAGCGTGGCCAGGAACTGGTTCTTGTTGCGGTCGGCCACACGCAGCAGCGCTTCCATCTCCTTGCGCCCCGAGATGTCGCTGGTCACGCGCGCCACGCGGTAGACCTGGCCGCGCTGGTCGCGCACCGGGAACAGGCGGTCGCGCACCCAGCGCACACCGCCGTCGGGCGCGCAGATGCGGAATTCGTCGTCGTAGTGCGGCGCCTCCGGCAGGCGCCCCCAGCGCTCCTGGACGCGCGCGCGGTCGTCCGGGTGCACGGCCTCGAGCCAGCCGCCGGGCTGCTGGCGCAGCGACTCGACGCTGCGGCCCCAGATGTCGGCGTAGGCCGGGCTGACGTAGACCACGCCGCCCTCGGGCACCGCGAACATCCAGAACACGTCGTCGATGTTGTCGGTGATCTGGCGGAAGCGCTCCTCGCTGTCGCGCAGCTCGACCTGGGTCTGGCGCATGCGCAGCAGCGCGTTGACGTTGGCGATCAGCTCGTCGGCCTCGATCGGCGCCGCCAGGTAGTTGTCGGCGCCGCCTTCCAGGCCGCGGATCTTGTCGGCGCGCCCGGTCAGCGCGGCCGAGGTCTGCAGCACCAGCACCATGCTGCTGTCGGGGTTTTCCTTGATGCGGCGGCACACCTCGATGCCGTTGATGTCGGGGAGCTTCACGTCCAGCAGCACCAGGGCCGGCGCCAGGCGCCTGACCATGTCCAGCGCATCGGTGCCGTTGGTCGCCTCCACCACCTCGAAGCCGGCGCCCTGCAGGATGCGGTTCTTGGCGTAGCGCGCGCCGTCGTTGTCGTCAACGTTCAGGATCAGGGTCGATTGGGCTTTCATGATTCGTTTCCGTCTTGACTATCCGGCGCGGGAAAGCGCAGCGGCAGGATCAGGGAGAAGGTCGAGCCGGCGCCGAGCGTGCTGGCCACTTCAACGCGGCCGTGCAGCAGCTCGGCCAGCTTGCGGCACAGCGGCAGGCCGAGGCCGGTGCCCTTGCTGCGGCGCTGCAGCGGATGTTCGATCTGGCTGAACTCCTCGAAGATCAGCTGCAGGTTGTCCGGGCTGATGCCGATCCCGGTGTCGGCCACCGTGAAGGCGATCGTGTCGTCGCGCGCGTCGTGGACGGCGCTCACCGTCACGCTGCCGCGCTCGGTGAACTTCAGCGCGTTCGAGATGAAGTTGCGCAGGATCTGCGAGATCTTGCCCTCGTCCGAATCGAAGGCCTCGAGCACGCCGGACGGCTCGAACACCAGCTCCACCCGCCCCTCGTCCACCAGCGGGCGCATCATGCCCTTCAGCGCCCGGAACAGGTTCTCGACCAGCACCGGCGCCAGCTGCACCTCGACCTTGCCGGCCTCGATCTTGGCCAGGTCGAGCAGGTCGTTGACCAGTTCCGACAGGTCGTTGGCGGCCTTGGCGATGAAGCCCACCTGGCGTTCCTGCTCGGTCGTGAGGTCGCCGTCCATGCGGTCCAGCAGCAGCTGGGCCAGGGCGCGGATCGAGGACAGCGGGGTGCGCAGCTCGTGGCTGGTATTCGACAGGAAGCGCGACTTCATCTCGTCGGCTTTACGCAGGCGCTCGGCCTTGTCCTCGATCTCGGCGTACAGCGCGACGATGCCGCGGTTGGTGTCTTCCAGCTCGCGCGTCAGCGACAGCAAGTCTTCCTGGCGCTCGCGCAGCTCGGCCATGGTCGCCACCAGTTCCTGGTTCTGCAGCTGCAGTTCGTGCAGGGTGTTGGCGACCGGGCTGGCGGCCAGGCGCTCGTTGATCACGGCCAGCTGCGACGGCGCCACCATCAGCTGCGGCGGCAGCGCCTTGCGCATGGTGATCACGGTGGCCGGGCCCTGCTCCGGCTCGACCTCGCACAGGTCCATCAGGCGGCTGGCCGTGATCAGGGCCAGCTCTGGCTGCACGCCGGTGAAGCCTTCCGGCGCGGCGGCGGGCGACGCTTCCCGGCGAGGATGGGCGCCCGGGTGGACCGTCACTTCGAGGTGCTGGTGCGGACCGAGCTTCACCAGCGAGAAGGCGGCGCGCCCGCCCGAGCCCTGGTGGCAGGCCACGCGCGCCACTTCCGACACCGCGGTGGCGATGCGCACCTGGTCCTGCTGCGAGAAGCCGAGCAGTTCCGACAGCTGGCGCGCGCGCTGGCGCACCAGCACCACGTCCTGGTCGCCGTCCAGGGCCACGCTCAGGATGCGCTGGGCGTTCATTGCGGCGTCTCGATCCGGCGCACCGCCAGCACCATCGCGTCGTCGCGGCGGCGGATGAAGTCGCGCATCAGGACCGCGGCGACCAGCACCGCGCTGCGTCCGGCCAGGCCGCGGTACTGGTCCAGGTCCCACTGGGTCTGGATGCCGTCCGAATGCATCACGCACATGGCGCCCGGCCCGAAGGGCAGCGTGAATTCCTGCACCTTGCGCATATTGTGGCCGACGATGCCGTTGTGCGAAACCAGCGGCCGGCGAGCGCCGTCGAACACGAAGCCGGCGATGTTGCCGATGCCGGCGAAGCGCAGTTCATCGGCCTCGTAGTCAATGCGGGCGGTGGCCAGCGCCGCGCCGCGGGTCGGGCGCAAGGCGTCGTGGGCGGCCTGCATCAGCTCTCCCGCTTGCGGCGCGGCCAGGCGCCCGAGCGCATTGATCGCGGCGGCGGAGGCGCGCGCCGCTTCCGGGCCGTGTCCGAGGCCGTCGGCCGCCAGCAGGCTGGCGCCGCGGCCGTCGCAGGACACCGCCCAGCCGTCGCCGCATTCCTCCTCGCCCGCCATCGGGGTCCAGACCGCGCCGACCTCGAGCCCGCAGGACGGCGGCGGCGGCACGTCGCGCCACAGGCGCATGAAGAAGGCCGCGCCCTGCCCGGGTTCGGTGAACACGTCGAACTCGTCGGACAGCCGGCGCAGCGCGCCCAGCCCGCCGCCGTAGGTGCCGGCGGTGGACATGCCGTCCACCAGGCTGGCCTCGACGTCGCGGATGCCGGGCCCGCTATCCAGCGCCAGCACGTCGATGCCGATGCCGCTGGCCGACTGCGCCGGGCCGACGTGGATCTCGCCCTCGCCCGCGTGCTTGAGGATGTTGGTGCCGGCCTCGGTCACGATCAGCGCCAGCTGGCCGGCGCGGGTCTCGTCGAAACCAAGTTCGCCGGCGAGGCGCTGGCCGGCGCGGCGCGCGGCCGCGATGTCGCTGGCGTGCGTCACCGCGAACACCTGCTGCCGCTTGAGGGAACTGATCAGCGTTTCCATTTGACGATCAGGACGGCTGTCCCCTCCCCTGGCCGGCTGTCGATGTCGAACTCGTCGACCAGGCGCTTGGAGCCGCCCAGGCCCAGGCCCAGCCCGCCGCCGGTGGTGAAGCCGTCGCGCAGGGCGTTCTCGATGTTGGGGATGCCCGGGCCGGCGTCGACGAACAGCAGCCCGATGCCGTTGCGGATGCCGTCGGCAAGGCTGTCGAAGTGGACTTCGCCGCCGCCGCCGTACTTGATGGTGTTGCGCGCCAGTTCGCTGGCGGCGGTCACCAGCTTGGTCTGGTCGACCAGCGACAGGGCGATCGCCACCGCCCGTTCGCGCACCTGCTTGCGCAGGCCCACCACGTCCTCGTCCGAGCGCAGGCGCAGGGTCACGCGCGCGGTGCGGTGCTGGCGGTGGCTGTCCAGCAGCGGCGTCTCGAACAGGACCGCATTGGAGTGCGCGTCGGTCATCACTTCAGGTTCTTTCCGAGCAGGGCCATGCCCTTTTCGACGTTCAGCGCGGTCTTCACGCCATGCAGGGTCAGGCCCAGCTCGACCAGCGTGATCGCCACGGCCGGCTGCATGCCGACCACCACGGTGCGGGCGTCGAGCACGCGCGCCATGGCGGCGGTGTTGCTGATCATGCGGCCGATGAAGGAGTCGACCAGGTCGAGCGCCGAGATGTCGATCAGGACGCCCTTGGCGCCGTCGGCGACGATGCGCTCGGTGAGGTCGTCCTGCAGCTGCATGGCGAGGCGGTCGTGCATGTCGACCTGGATCGTCACCAGCAGCAGGTCGCCCATGCGCAGGATAGGGATGCGTTCCATATGCCTGGCCTTATGCCTTCATCACGATCGCAGTGCCGGTGCGCTCGAGCGCGACCACGAAGGCGTCCGCCAGGGTCGCCTTGGTGGTCACGTCTTCCAGGTTCACGCCGAGGTGCACGATGGTCTGGGCGATCTGCGGGCGGATGCCGGAGATGATGCAGTCGGCGCCCATCAGGCGCGCGGCGGCGATGGTCTTCATCAGGTGCTGGGCCACCAGGGTGTCGACGGTCGGCACGCCGGTGATGTCGATGATGGCGATCGAGGCGCCGGTGTCGACGATCTTCTGCAGGATGTTTTCCATTACCACCTGGGTGCGCGCCGAATCCAGGGTGCCGATCAGCGGCAGCGCCAGGATCCCGTTCCACAGCTTGACGACCGGGGTCGACAGCTCGAGCAGCTCCTGCTGCTGGCGCACGATGATCTGGTCCTTGGTCTTCTGGAACACCTCGATGGTGTACAGGCCCAGCTTGTCGAGCAGGGTGTTGATGGTCCAGGACGTCGCGGCCAGCGCCTCGGCCTCGCCCTCGAAGGATGCGCGCAGGCGCGCGAACAGTGGCTGCTTCAGCGAGAACACGAAGGTCGCGGTCTCGCTCGGGGTCGAACCCGACTTGGCGCGGCTGGACGAGATCTCGGCCAGCAGGTCGCGCACCTCGTCCCAGGAACGGTGGTCGATGTTGGCTAGCTCGCCGGAGCGGGCGGCCGTCGCGAAGGCGTTCAGGAATTGCTGGGTATGGTTACGCAGTTGTTCGCGGGCGCTGCCGCTGCTGCGCACCAGCAGGGCCTCGAGTTGTGCCAGCCACTCGCTTGCGATCGCACCTTGCTGGTCCTGGATCATCTGGCTGATACGGTTTGCGTAATCCGTCGTCGTCATCGGTTTCATCCCTAATTGTCGTGATTTGATTGGCATCTCGGCGCCCCAAGCGATGGGCGCCGATGGCAGATTCTGCAAAATGACAAACTATATCATTTCTGTAACGGCGCCGATGACACAGTTGAGTGGTTTCAGGAAATAGTTCTCTCGTACGCAACAGGGCGTTCGTGTGGGCGCCGCTGGGCCAGCTCCACCAGCAGCGGCAGCAACAGCAGGGTCAGCGCCGTCGACGACAGGATGCCGCCGATGACCACCGTCGCCAGCGGCCGCTGCACCTCGGCGCCGGCGCTGGTGGCGAGGGCCATCGGCACGAAGCCGAGCGAGGCCACCAGCGCCGTCATCAATACCGGTCGCAGCCGCCCCAGCGCGCCCTCCTCGATCGCCTGCGCCGGCGACCGGCCCTCCTCGACCAGCCTGCGGATAAAGGAGAGCATCACCAGGCCGTTGAGCACCGCCACCCCGGACAGGGCGATGAAGCCGACCGCGGCCGAAATCGACAGCGGGATCCCGCGCAGCCACAGCGCGACCACCCCGCCGCTGAGGGCGAACGGAATCCCGGAAAACACCAGCAGCCCGTCCCGGAAATTGTTGAAGACCAGGTAGAGCAGTGCGAACACCAGCGCCAGCGCGGCCGGCACCACCACCCGCAGGCGCTGGCTGGCCGCTTCCAGGTGCTCGAACTGGCCGCCCCAGCCGATCCAGTAGCCCGGCGCCGTCCTGACCTGCGCCGCGACCTTCTCCTGCGCTTCGGCGACGAAGGAACCGATGTCGCGCCCGCGCACGTTGGCGGTGACGACGACGCGGCGCTTGCCCCCTTCGCGGCTGAACTGGTTGGGGCCGGGCGCCACTTCGAAGGCGGCGATCTCGCCCAGGGTGATGAAGCGGTGCGGCTCGCCTTCGGTCGCCGGCAGCGGCACCGGCAGGCGCGCCAGGTAGTCGATGTCACCGCGCTGCGGGTCCGGCAGGCGCACCACGATGCCGAAGCGGCGGTCGCCCTCGAACAGGGTGCCGGCCTCTCGCCCCGCGGTGGCGGTGGCGACCAGGTCCTGCACGTCGCCCACGTTCAGCCCCATGCGCGCGGCGCGCTCGCGGTCGACCCGGACCTGCAGCATCGGCAGGCCGGTGGTCTGCTCGACGTTCACTTCGCTCGCCCCCGGCACGGTGCGCAGCACGCCCGCCACCTGGCTGGCGGTCGCATTCAGGACGTCGAGGTCGTCGCCGAACACCTTCACCGCCACGTCGCTGCGCACGCCGGAGATCAGCTCGTTGACGCGCAGCTGGATCGGCTGGCTGAACTCATAGCCGTTGCCCGGCAGGCCTTCGAGCGTTTCCCGGATCGCCGCCAGGAGCTGGTCGCGGGTCTTCTTCGGCTTCGGCCAGTCGCGCTCGGGGCGCAGCATGATGATGCCGTCGGCGACGTTGGGCGGCATCGGGTCGGACGCGATTTCGGCGGTGCCGATGCGCGCGAACACGCGCTCGATCTCGGGAAAGCGTTTTACCAGTTCGAGCTCTATCTGCTGCTGCATCTTGACCGACTGCGACAGGCTGGTTCCCGGCACGCGCATCGTCAAGACCGCGATGTCGCCCTCGTCCAGCGTCGGCACGAACTCGGTGCCGAGGCGGGTCGCCAGCAGGGTCGACAGCGCCAGAACGATGCCGGCAAAGGCGAGCGCCACCGTCTTGTTGGCCAGCGTGTAGCGCAGCGCCGGCGCATAGGCGCGGCGCGCGGCGCGCATCAGGCGGTTTTCCTTCTCTTCCACCTTGTCGCCGATGAACAGGGCCACGGCGGCCGGCACGAAGGTGAGCGACAGGACCATCGCGCCCAGCAGCGCCGTGACCACTGTGATCGCCATCGGATGGAACATCTTGCCCTCGATGCCGGTGAGGGCGAAGATCGGCAGGTAGACGATCATGATGATCAGCTGGCCGAACACCAGCGGCCGCCGGGCTTCGCGCGCCGCTTCGAACACTTCGGCGAAGCGCTCTGGCAGGGTCAGCTTGCGGCCCAATCGACGCTGCGCATGCGCCAGGCGACGCACGCAGTTCTCGACGATGACCACGGCGCCGTCGACGATGATGCCGAAGTCGAGCGCGCCGAGCGAGAGCAGGTTGGCGCTGACCTTGTTGGCCATCATGCCCGAGAAGGTGAACAGCATCGCCAGCGGGATCACCATCGCCGTGATCAATGCGGCGCGCAGGTTGCCCAGAAAAGCGAACAGCACCGCCACCACCAGCACCGCGCCCTCCAGCAGGTTGTTGCGCACGGTGGCGATCGCGCGTTCGACCAGCACCGTGCGGTCGTAGACCGTGACCGCCTTCACGCCCCGCGGCAGGGTGCGGTTGATCTCCGCCATGCGGCGGTCGACGGCGCGCGCCACCGCGCGGCTGTTCTCGCCCATCAGCATGAAGACGGTGCCGAGCACCACCTCCTGGCCGTTCTCGGTGGCCGCACCGGTGCGCAGCTCGCGTCCGAGCGAGACGGTCGCCACGTCGCGGATCCGCACCGGCATGCCGCGGATGGTAGCGACCACGATGTTGGCGATGTCGTCGATGGAGCCGACCTGGCCCGGCGCGCGCACCAGGTACTGCTCCCCCGCCCGCTCGATGTAGCCGGCGCCGACGTTGCCGTTGTTCTTCTCGATGGCGCCCACGATGTCGCCCAGGTCGAGGCCATAGCTCGACAGGGTCGCCATCTCGGGCGCGACCAGGTATTCCTTGTCGAAGCCGCCGATCGAATTGATCTCGGTGACACCTGGCACGCTGCGCAGCTGCGGCTTGATGATCCAGTCCTGGATCTCGCGCAGGTCGGTCGGCGTGTAGGAGGAGCCGTCGGGCTTCCTCGCGCCCGGCACGGTCTCCACCGTCCACGAATAGATTTCGGAGAGACCCGTGGCGATCGGGCCCAGGGTCGGCACCACGCCGCCTGGCAGCTGCTCGCGCGCGTCCTGCAGGCGCTGGCTGACCATCTGGCGCGCGAAGTGAATGTCGGTGCCTTCCTTGAACACGACAGTCACCTGGGACAGGCCGTAGCGCGACAGCGAACGGAAGCTCTCCAGCTGCGGCAGGCCCGCCAACTGCGCCTCGACCGGATAGGTGATGCGCTGCTCGGTCTCCAGCGGCGAATAGCCCGGGGCCGCGGTATTGATCTGCACCTGCACATTGGTGACGTCGGGGACGGCGTCGATCGGCAGGCGGCCGTAGTGGTAGACGCCCAGCAGCGCCATGGCGGCGACGAGCAGCATGACGAGCCAGCGGTGCGCGATGGACGCCTGGATGATGCGGTTGAACATGAGCGTCTCCTTCAATCGTGGTGGCCTGCTTCGCCCTTGCCCTGTTCGGCCTTGACGCCGAAGGAGCCGGAGGCGGCATAGCGTTCACCGGGCTGCAGGCCGGACACGATCTCGACGAAGCGTTCGTCCGAACGGCCCGTGGCAACCGGCTGCGCCACGAAACCCTCGGCCACGCGCTTGTAGACCACCTGCCGTCCCTCGACGGTCTGCAGCGCCTCGCGCGCCACCGCCACCGGGACTTGCGCCGAGCCGGTGACGATGTCGACGTTCACCGCCAGGCCGGGACGCCAGGCCAGCCCCGGGTTGTCCAGCACCACGCGCGCCTTGGCCGAGCGCGACGCTTCTCCGATCAGGGCGCTGACGAAACTGACCTTGCCGGGCGCCGTCGTGTTCGATGCGATCGAGCGGATCACCGCGTCGGTGCCGACCCGGACGATCTCGAGGTCGCGGCTCGGCACGACGACGTCGGCCCAGACCCGGGACAGGTCGCTGACCGTGAACACGCGGGTGTCGGCGCCGACCACTTCGCCCAGCACGATGTGCTTCTCGACCACCATGCCGTCGAAGGGCGAGTGCACGTGCAGGCGGTTCGAGGCGCCCGCGGCCGACCCGGCCCCGGCGCCGAGCGCCTGCAGCGACTGGCGCGCGGCCTGGACCGCGACCTCCGCCTCCTGCAGCTCCTGCTCGGCCTTCAGGTAATCCTGGCGTGCGCCGATCTTCTCTTCCCACAGCGTTTTCTCGGTGCTGTAGGCGCTCTGGGCGAGCGTGCGCCGCTGCTCGGCCGTAGCCAGCGCCGCGCGCTGCCCGGCCACGTCGCTGCTGGCGATCACGGCCAGCAGGTCGCCCTTCTTGACCACCTGGCCCAGGTTGGCCTCGACCTTCTCGACCGCGCCCGAAGCGCGCGGGGTGACGTGGGCGGTGCGGTCTTCGTTGAGCGCGATCTGGCCCGGCATGCGGATAAAGGAGTCGATCTGGCGGGCGTCCGCTGTCAGGACGGTGATGCCGCTCCTGGCGACCTGCTCCTCGCTGAAGCGCACGATGCCGTCATCGTGGTGTTCGCCATTCTTCTCTTCATGGTGGCCGGCTTCTTCAACGCTTGCAGCGGGACCACGGTCCTTGAAGATGACGTAGCCGCTGAAGGCGAGTGCGCAGGCGAGCATCACGCCGATGATGTTCATTTGTTGCTTGTTCATGGATTCTCCTGGGTCGCCGGGCCGACGAGGCGTTCGATGTCGGCCAGCGCGCGGTAGCCGTCCGCCACCGCCTTGAGGTATTGGTGACGCGACTGCACCAGCGTGCGCTGGGCGTCGAGCACGTCGATCAGGCCGAACTTGCCGAGCTCGTAGCCGCGGTTGGCCGCCTGGTACGCCTGCTCGGCGCCGGGCACGACCTCGTCGCGGATCAGCGCGGCCTCTTCGCTCGCAGCGACGAGATGGCCGTGCGCCTGGGCCAGCGCGGCGTGCAGGCGCACACGCTCGGCATCGAGTTCGTCGCGCGCCTTGTCGACGCGCCGCAGCGATTCCAGCACGGCGCCGCCGTTGCGGTTGAATAGCGGCAGCGGCACCGAGACGCCGACGACGGCGCGCCGCGGTTCGCCCGGCCGCTCGAGCGAGGATTCGCGCTGGGTGCCGACGATCAGGGTCACGTCCGGCATGCGGCGCGATTCTTCCACGCGCGCCAGCGCGCTGCGGTGGGCGACGCCGGCCAGCGCGCGGCGCAGGTCGGGGGCGGTGGCCAGGCGCGCCTCCAGCGCGGCAAGCGGCGGGACAGAGGGCGCCTCGATCGCCGTTGGCGCGGCCACGGCAAGCGTGGCGGCGTCACCTCCCCACAGGGCCGCAAGGCGGATGCGCGCGGCCGCCAATTCACGCGCGGCCTGGATCGCTTCGATCCGCAGGCTGGATTGCGCGACCCTGGCGCGGGTGGCTTCGAGCGGCGAAGCCTTGCCGGTGTCGGCGCGGCGTGCGGCGGCGTGCGTGGCGCGTTCGGCCAGCGTCACCAGCTCCTGCGCCAGGCGTCGGCGCTCGCCCGCCGCGACGACGTCGTAATACGCCGCAACCGTGTCGCCCCGCACCTGGGCGCGCAGCGCATCCAGCGCTGCCAGGGCCAGCGCGCGCTCCTGCCGCGCGGCGTCGACGCGGGCGGCGCGCTTGCCGCCCAGTTCGACCGGGATGCCGAGTTGCGCGGTGGTGGTGCGGTTGCCGCGCTCGCGGCCTTCGCGCAGCAGTTCGAGCTCCGGGTTCGGCAGCGCGCCGGCCTGGTTGACCGCGCCTTCCTGCGCGGCCGCCTCCCTGCCGGCGGCGCGCAAGCCGGGGTTGGCGGCCAGCGCGCGCTCGATGGCCATCGGCAGCGTCAATGGCGCCTCGGCCGCGGAGGCATGTGCGCAGAGCGCACACGCGGCCAGCGCCAGGCGGATGATGTGATTCTTCATGATGGTCCGGTTCCGTTGAAACGAGGTCGACGGCGGGACGCTGCGCGCCGCGGCGCGCGTGAGATGAACGTTCCCGCCCCTTCAGGCGCGGAACGGCCGCTTGGGCGGCGGGATCAGGTCAGGGATGTAGGAAGTGTAGTGCGGAGGGTCGAAGACCGTATCCAGGCCCTGCTCCGCTGCCGGCAGCACCACGTGGGAGGCGAGCAGCGCGCCGCCGCAGAAATGGTGGCAGCAGTCGCAGCCGCCGTCGTCCGCCAGCGAGCCCGCGCCGCCGCCGTCGTCGCCGCACTGCTGCGCCACCTGGCAGGCGTGCTGGGCGCGCTTGCCCTCGTCCGGGCCGCAGCACGCCCCGGACGCCGCCCAGACCAGCTGCAGCGGCATCAGGACCAGCAGGAGCAGGACCAGCAGGCGTTTCATGGGGTGGCGGCGAAAACGGATGGCTTCATATATGATCGCCATTTAAAACCCTGTAGCCGCTACAGGGTCAAGCACGATCAATCGAATCGGAGAAGCGATGAAGATAGGCGAACTGGCGGGACGCACCGAATGCCCGGTGGAGACGATCCGCTATTACGAGCGGATCGGCCTGCTGGCGCCGCCGCAGCGGGCGGCCAACAATTACCGCAGCTATGGCGACAAGCACGCGGAGCGCCTGCAGTTCATCCGCCACTGCCGCGCGCTGGACATGGGGCTGGACGAGATCCGCCTGCTGCTCGACGCCCGGGATGCGCCGGACGCCGACTGCACCGACGTGAACGCGGTGCTCGACCGCCACATCGAGCGGGTGGCAGGCAAGATCGCCGAGCTGGCGGCGCTGGAGCGGCAATTGAAGCAGTTGCGCGGCTGCTGCGTCAGCACCCAGGCCTCGCACGCCTGCGGCATCCTGCATGCGCTGTCGGAGCACGACACCGTCTAGTAGGCTGCCGGCTTAGGGCGGCGCGATCAGCTCGGCTCCGAGAATGCGCCCATTGCGCCTGTCGGTGCGGTAGACCAGCAATTGCTCGGTGCCGCGGGTGCGCGCGCTTGCCGCCGGCGCGACGACATAGGCGGCGTCCTCATCATGGTCCGCATAGCCAGTCGGCTCGCCGAGCAGGCCTCTCACCTCGGCCGCCGTCATCGTTTCCGGCGGATGCCGATCGAGCAGCGACGCCACCATGCATCCGCGTCCTCGCGCGTCCGCATGCTGCCAGCGATCGCGGTCGAAATCGCAATCGCCCCAGTTCACGAAGAGCGCAACGGACGTACCTCCGCAGGCCTGCAGGCACAGCGTCAGACACGTCAGTGGAACAAGAGAGCGCATGCTCGGCCCATCGGTTCGGAAGCAGCTTCCGATTCTCGGGTCTTAGCAGGCAACCTGATTGCGCTCGCTCAAACGTGCGCCCAAGCCTCGCGGCTGATGGCATACACGCGGCTCGGCGCCGCGCCCGGTACGTCATCGAGGGTGTCAATCTGCTGCATCCCGGCCTTTTCCAGCACACGGATCGAGGCGGCATGCGCCGGACGCACCAGGGCAAAGATTTCGCTGAAGCCCTGCTCTTCGAAGCCGGATGCCAGGGAGGCCCGTGTCAGCTCGGTCGCGTATCCCCTGCCCCAGGCTGACGTGGCGAAACGGTAGCCGACGTTGACGCGCTCCTGGTCGAGATAGCGGTGCATCGAGATGCCGCCGAACCCGATGGGATGCCCTGGAGCGTCAAGCGTCGCGATCGTCCACGGCCCGATGCCCAGGTCGCGCCATTGCGCCAGCCATCGGTCCAGCAAGGACGCGGCCAATTCGATGTTCGCCATTGGCCCGGCCGGATTGAAGGTATTGGTCGCCGGATCGCCATAGATGGCGAACAGCACCGCCAGGTCGGCAGGCTCGGGGGGACGAAGGATCAGGCGGTCAGTCGTGCGATGCATGGTGCAATGATTCTACCTTGCCCTTCTGCACACCGAAGTTAGGCTGAAAAAAAAACCGCCAGGCTCACGCGCTGGCGGTTTTGTTGGCTCGAAGCCGCGGGCAGATTACTGCGCCGCGCCTTCCACCGGATCAGCCGCCTTCATCGACAGCTTCAGACGGCCACGCTCGTCGGTTTCGAGAACCTTCACGCGCACCTGCTGGCCTTCCTTCAGGTAGTCGGCAACGGCGTTGACACGCTCGTTGGCGATCTGCGAGATGTGCAGCAGGCCATCCTTGCCCGGCATGACCTGCACGATCGCGCCGAAGTCCAGCAGCTTGAGCACGGTGCCGTCGTAGGTCTTGCCCACTTCGACCGATGCGGTCAGCTCTTCGATGCGGCGCTTGGCTTCCTGGCCGGCGGCGGCGTCGACCGAGGCGATGGTCACGATGCCTTCGTCGGTGATGTCGATCTGGGTGCCGGTTTCTTCGGTCAGCGCGCGGATGACGGCGCCGCCCTTGCCGATCACGTCACGGATCTTTTCCGGGTTGATGCGGATGGTGATCAGGCGCGGGGCGAAGTCCGACAGTTCGGTCTTCACGCTCGGCACGGCCTTCTGCATCTCGCCCAGGATGTGCTGGCGCGCTTCCTTGGCTTGCGCCAGCGCGACCTGCATGATTTCCTTGGTGATGCCCTGGATCTTGATGTCCATCTGCAGGGCGGTGATACCGGCCGGGGTGCCCGCGACCTTGAAGTCCATGTCGCCCAGGTGGTCTTCGTCACCCAGGATGTCGGTCAGGACCGCGAACTTGCCGCCTTCCTTGATCAGGCCCATGGCGATGCCGGCGACGTGCGCCTTCATCGGCACGCCGGCGTCCATCAGCGCCAGGCAGCCGCCGCAGACCGAGGCCATCGACGAGGAGCCGTTCGACTCGGTGATTTCCGAGACCAGGCGCACCGAGTAGCTGAACTCGTCCGCCGACGGCAGCGCGGCGACCAGCGCGCGCTTGGCCAGGCGGCCGTGGCCGACTTCGCGGCGCTTCGGGGTGCCCACGCGGCCGGTTTCGCCGGTGGCGAACGGAGGCATGTTGTAGTGCATCATGAAGTCGTCGGTGTACTCGCCCATCAGCGCGTCGATCTTCTGGCTGTCGCGCGCGGTGCCGAGGGTGGCGACCACGAGTGCCTGGGTTTCGCCGCGGGTGAACAGGGCCGAGCCGTGGGTACGCGGCAGCACGCTGGTGCGGATCGCGATCGGACGCACGGTGCGGGTGTCGCGGCCGTCGATGCGCGGCTCGCCGTTCAGGATCTGCGAACGCACGACCTTGGCTTCCATGTCGAACAGGATGTTGCCGACTTCGGCCGCGTCGGCCGCTTCGCCGGCGGCGCTCAGGGCGTTCATGACTTCGCCGGAGATCGACTTCAGCTTCTGCTGACGCGCCGATTTTTCGCGGGTCTGGTAGGCGTCGCGCACTGCGGCGCCGGCCAGTTCCTCGACGCGGGCGATCAGGGCTTCGTTCTTCGGCGCCGGGCTCCACTCGACTTCCGGCTTGCCGCCTTCGGCCACCAGGTCGTGGATCGCGTCGATGACGGCTTTCATCTGGTCATGGCCGAACACGACCGCGCCCAGCATGACTTCTTCCGACAGTTGCTGCGCTTCCGATTCCACCATCAGCACGGCGGTTTCGGTACCGGCGACCACCAGGTCCATCTGCGAGGTTTTCAGCTGGGTGGTGGTCGGGTTCAGGATGTACTGGCCGTTCGCGTAGCCGACGCGCGCCGCGCCGATCGGGCCGTTGAACGGGATGCCGGCGATGCACAGCGCAGCCGAGGCGCCAATCATCGACGGGATGTCCGGGTCGATTTCAGGGTTGACCGACAGGACGTGGATGATGACCTGGACTTCGTTCAGGTAGCCTTCCGGGAACAGCGGGCGGATCGGACGGTCGATCAGGCGCGAGGTCAGGGTTTCCTTTTCCGAAGGACGGCCTTCGCGCTTGAAGAAGCCGCCCGGGATCTTACCGGCTGCGTACGTTTTCTCCATGTAGTCGACGGTCAGCGGGAAGAAATCCTGGCCCGGCTTGGCGTCCTTCTTGGCGACCACGGTGGCCAGGATGACGGTGTCTTCGACCGACACGACGACGGCGCCGCTTGCCTGGCGCGCGATTTCACCCGTCTCCAGGGTGACCGTGTGTTGACCGTACTGGAAGGTTTTCGTAACTTTGTTAAACATGGGTAATCCCTTTCATTTTGCCGACAGATTTTCAGGGGCTGTCGTTCACCTCACCACGGACGGAGCGATTCCGTCATTACTGCAAAACAACTAACAAACTGCACAAATAAAAAATGCCCGCGACAGGTATCTGGCGCAGGCATTTCGTGACTAGATTGGCTTGACCAACGTCGTCTGGACCGGCGATTACTTACGCAGGCCGAGCTTGGCGATCAGGTCGCGGTAACGGTTTGCGTCCTTGCGCTTCAGGTAAGCCAGCAGGCTCTTGCGGCGGTTGACCATCATGATCAGGCCACGACGCGAGTGGTGATCCTTCTGGTGTGCCTTGAAGTGGCCGTTCAGTTCGTTGATGCGTGCGGTCAGCAGTGCGACTTGGACTTCCGGCGAACCGGTATCGTTCTGGCCACGTGCGTTGTCCGCGATGATCGCGGCTTTGTTGATGTTTTCTACGGTCATGATGTTACCTTTCACATGCGGTGCAAGAGTCGAAACCCAGCGCACCGTGATTGTCGATTAAGCTGCCCAAAACGGACAGACCCGCCAGTATAGGGGAAAACCGGGCGTGCGGCCACTGTTTGCGTGGCCCGGATGGTGCATCATGGCGTTTTCGGGCTTGATAGAGGCCAAACCATGGATAAATTGTTCAGAATTACAACACTGGCCGCCCTGCTCCTGCTCGGCGGCTGCGCCGGCCTGATCCGGGAAACCCCGACCATCGGCGACTCGGCCGAGATGGTCCAGCAAAAGATGGGCGCACCCACCGCCATCTACGGCGCCGGCAACGACCGCATCTTCGAGTACGCCACCGGCCCCATGGGCCAGCAGACCTGGATGGCCCACATCGGCGCCGACGGCCGCCTGGCCTCCTTCGAGCAGGCGCTGACCAGCCAGAAATTCGCCACCATCAAGATCGACTCGGCCACCAAGGAAGACGTTTTACGCGCGGTCGGGCGGCCGGCCGAGACCTCACGGGTGGCGCTGCGCAACTATGAGGTCTGGTCCTACCGCTACAAGGAAGCCGGGGTGTGGAACTCGCTGATGCACGTGCACTTCGACGAGCAAGGCGTAGTGCGGCAGATGATGAACGGGCCGGACCCCATGTACGAGCCGAAGGAAAGGGCCGGTTGGTAAGCCCTATTGCGGCCGGCTCCTGCCATCGCTGCGCACGAAAGCGTCCACCGCATCGAGCGTCGGCGCCAGCCGGCGCAGTGTCGGCGACAGCGAAGCGACCAGGGTCGCGTGGCCGACGCCGTCGTAATACAGTTCGCGCACCGGCACGCGGTTCTCGCGCAGGCGCGCCGCCATGCCGCCGGTGTTGCGCGCCGGGTTGACCACCTTGTCTTCCCTCGGCGCGATCAGCAGCGCGGGCGGCGCGGCGGCGGAGACGAAACCGAGCGGCTGCGAGTCGGGCGGCGTATTCGGATAATCGAACACCGGACGCGTGGTCGGGTTCTGGATCGGCAGGAAGTCATACGGGCCGGCCAGCCCGATCCAGCCGCGCAGCACCGACGGCTTCTCGCCCTGCTTGCCGAGCCAGCGCGCATCGAGCGCCAGCATGGCGGCGTTGTAGGCGCCGGCGCTGTGGCCCATCAGGAAGATCCGCTCCGGGTCGCCGCCGTGGGCCGCGATCGTGCGCCGGGTCCAGGCGACCGCCTGGGCGGAATCGTCGAGGAAGTCCGGGTAGCGCACCTCTGGGTAGAGCCGGTAGTCCGGCACCACCACCACGAAGCCGCGCGCCGCCAGGGCGCGGCCGACGAAGGCGTAATCGGCGCGGTCACCGCTGACCCAGTTGCCACCGTAGAAGAACACGATGACGGGCGCCCTTCCCTGTTGCGCGCCGGCCGGGGGCCGGTAGACGTCCAGCATGTGGCGTTCGCCCGGCGCGTAGGCCAGCGCCGTGGTGGCCGTGGCCTCGCCTGCGGGCGAGACGGCGTTCACGAGGGACAGCGGGGAACAGGCGGACAGTGCGAGGGCGGCCGCCAGCAAGGCGGCGCCGCTCAGGGCGAGAGGAAATCTGGTCATCGATGAGGCCGCTGGGAATCGGCCCCCGAGTATATCGGCGGCGCGCTTTTCACCGCGCGCCGCTGAGAATACCTACATGCTGAAGTTCCAGTCCAGCGCGGCGCGCTGGTGGCCCACCATCTCGGCCGATTCCACGAAGTGGGTGGCGACTTGCTCGAGGCTGACGCCGCTCGCCATCGCCGCCTTCCAGAACGCCAGGCCGCCGGCATCGGCCGCGCGGTTGAACAAGGCGGTGTAGAGCAAGGCGATGTCGTGTTCGGCCACGCCGCTGAAGCCCACGTGGCTGGCGCTGCGCTCGGCGGAGCCGATCATGTCCAGCGCAATCCTGCCCAGGCTGATGCCGGCCTGGTGATGGTCGGCCCAGAATTCGACGCCTTTCAGGTCCGCCTGGCGCCCCAGCACGGTCTGGTACATGCCGGCCAGGATACCCATCTCGCTGCTGTTCTCTACCTTGACGCTGCCGTCCGCGAACTGCAACGCCTCGACGTTGACCACCATCGCCTTCGCCTCCGGCGCCGCCTTGCTGCTGACGACCAGGTAGCCGTTGTGCTGCTCGACCTCGTAGTCGGCGCGCTTGCCGGTGAAGACGGCGCTGTCGCCATCCTGGCCGCCGTGCAGCACCGTCAGCGAGGCCAGCGCGTTGGCGCGCGCCTGGCCGGATGCCGGGTTGGCGCCGGGCGGCAGGCCGAAGCTCAGCGTATCGGCGCCGGCGCCGGCGAACACGGTGCTGCCGTCGGCCGGCGCGACCGTGAAGTGCTGCGCGCCCGCGTCGCCGCTCAGCGCCATGCGGCCGTTGGCGGCGGTGACGTCGGCGCTGCCGATGATGGCGGCAAAGTCGATCTGGCGCAGGGTGATCGTGGCGCCCTGCCCCAGGCCGCCGGCATCGATTACCAGCGCCACGCTCTGGCCATCCGAAGCCGGTGCGGAGGCGCCGCTCAGCGTCAGCGTGCCACCCACCGGCGCGATGCTGACCGGCTTGATGGTCTGGACCAGCAGCGAGCCGTTCGATGCCAGGCCGGCCAGAAAGGCCTGGCCGTCGCCGGTCAGGTGGCCCTGGTCGGCGGCGCCGTGGCCGGGGGTCGCCGCCCGGATCGAGGCAATCAGGAAATCGAGGCCGTTCGCCATGCCGACGTTGGCGCCGCTCGCGGACAGGCCGTAGCCGGCCGGCAGCTGGGCCAGCAGCAGATTGCCTGCGCCGCGCGTGGCCAGCGGAATGTCGGCCACGCCGCCGGCGCCGCTGGTCTCGTTGCGGCCCGTGGTCACGATCGGCACCGAGATCAAGGTGCCGGCCACGCCGCCCGGCAAAGTCACCTGGGTCTGCTGGACCGGCACGCCGTCGACCACCGTCTCGGGCGGTTCGGGCGGCGCCGGCGGCGGCATGGTGTCCACCGTGTAGTTGGCGCTGGCGGCCGTCCCGATGCCGGCATTGCCGGCCAGGTCCATGATGCCGGCGTAATCCAGGGTCAGCACGTTGGCGCTGCTGACGGTATCGGCGACCGGGGTCAAGGTCGCGCTCCAGGAGCGGCCGCCGTCGCTCGACACCAGGTTCGACAAGGCGCCGCTGGACACCGTCACGTCCTCGACGGTGAAGCCGGTGACGGCCTCGCTGAAGGCGAAGGTCACCGTCGCGCTCTGGCCCATGGTCAGGGCCGTGTCCGAGATCGTGATGCCCGATGCCAGGCTCGGGCGCACGGTGTCGACGGCGTAGGCGCCGCTGTCGGCGCTGCCCACACCGGCGTTGCCCGCCATGTTGCGGATGCCGCCGTAGTTCAGCGTCAGCACGTTGGCGGCCACGCTGCTGCCGGCCGCGGGGGTGAGGGTCGCGGTCCAGGTGACGCCGCCGTCGCTCGACGCCAGGCCCGTCAGCGTGCCATGGGGGACGGTGACGTCGTCGACGGTGAAGCCCACGACCGCTTCCGCGAACGTGAAGGTGACCGTGGCGCTGTCGCCGATCTTGAGGAGGGTGTCGGAAATCTGGATCGGCGAGGCCAGCGCCGGCGCCTTGGTGTCGACCGCGTAGTTGCCGCTGTCGACCGTGCCGGCCCCTGGGTTGCCGGCCAGGTCGCGCAAGCCGCTGTAGTCCAGCGTCAGCACGTTGGCATTGCTGGCGACGCCGGCGTCCGGGGTCAGGGTCGCACTCCAGGTGATGCCGCCGTCGCCCGACGCCAGGTTCGACAGCACGCCGTGGGGCACGGTCACGTCGGCGCTCGTGAAGCCGGTGACCGCCTCGGTGAACTGGAAGGTCACGGTCGCGCTCTCGCCGGCCTTCAGCGCCGTGTCCGAGATCGTGATGCCGGCAGCCAGGGACGGACGCACGGTGTCCACCATGTAATTGCCGCTGTCGACGGTCCCCGTGCCGGCATTGCCGGCCATGTCCATGATGCCGCTGTAGTCCAGGGTGAGCACATTGGCGTTGCCGGAGGCGTTGGCCGACGGGGTCAGGGTCGCGCTCCAGGTGCGGCCGCCGTCGAGCGAGACCAGGTCCGACAGCGTTGCGTTGGGTGCGTTCACGTCGGCGATATCGAAGCCGGAGACGGTTTCAGCGAAGGTGAAGGTCACGGTGGCGCTGCCGCCGATCGCGAGGGCCGCGCTGGAAATCCGGATGGCCTCGGCGAGCGCCGGGCGCACCGTGTCGACGGTGTAGTTGGCGCTGGTGGCGCTGCCGCTGCCGGCGTTGCCGGCCAGGTCGGCAACGCCGCCGTAATTCAGTGTGAGCACGTTGGCGGCGCTGCTCGCGCCCGCGGCCGGGGTCAGGGTCGCGGTCCAGGTGCGGCCGCCGTCGGACGATGCCAGGTTCGACAAGGTCCCATTCGGCACGGTCACGTCGGCTGTGGTGAAGTTGGTGACCGCCTCGGTAAAGCCGAAGGTGACGGTGGCGCTGTCGCCGATCTTCAGCGCGGTATCGGAGATGGCGATGGGACTCGACAGCACCGGCGCGGTCCGGTCGATGGTATAGGCCGGGCCACTGGTGTAGCCGCCGGCGATTGCCTGGTTGTGGCTGTCCATGATGCCGGTGCCGCCGGCGTTCAGGTCCAGGCGCAGGTTGCCCTCGCCGCTGATGTTGTCCACGGTGACGATATACGTCTTGCCGTCGCCCATGCCGCGCACCGCTGCGACATGGGCGGTCACTCCCGTGCCTGCGACGGTGAAGTCGCCGGCGTCGACGCCGGTGACGCTGTCCGAAAAGGTGACGCTGTACTCGACACTGGCGGCGTTGGTGAGGGCGTTGCCGACGCGCTCGATCGCGTTCACGACGGGAGCCAGGGCCGACACCAGCACGCCGGCCGTGGAGCCGACGTTGTTGAGCGCCAGCGAGGCGTTGTTGCCGACCATGTCGCGCATTGCGCCGCCGTTGAGCTGGATGCTGCCGCCCAGCGTCACGCCGTTGGTATCGGCGTTGCCCGGTGCGACCGTGTAGCGGAACACGATGGCGGTGGTGCCCGAGCCGCTCACGTAGTTCGCCTGCACCGTGCCGCCGGCGTCGAGCGTGACGGCGATCGACGGCGTGCCGCCCAGGGTGTCGAGCGTGACCGCCTCGTTGAAGTTGACGGTGAACTCCAGCGGATCCCCCACACCGTAGGTCGCGGATGCGGGCACCGCCACCGAACCGATCGCCGGCCCGTTGTGGTCCAGGATATAGGCCTCGCCGCCCGTATGGCCGGGCGCCGCGTTGCCGTGGCCGTCCACGATGCCGCTGCCGTTCTTCAGCTCGAGGCGCAGGGTGCCGTCGCCGCTGACGCCGTTGACGGTGACGGTGTAGGTGCTGCCGCTGCCGGTGACCGAGCCGACGACGCCGTTGGCCGTGCCGGTCCGATCGAGCTGGAACGCGGATGCGCTGACCCCGCTCACGCTGCTGTCGAAGGTGACCGTATAGCTGACGGACGTCGCATTGGTCGTTGCGCTGCCGGTCCGCACGATCGACATGACGGACGGCGCCAGCGTGTCGTAGGTCAGCGAAGGCGTGAGGCCCGGCCCACCGGCGTTGCCCGCCGCGTCGGCATAGGAGCCGGCGGCCACCGTGATGCTGGCGGTGCCGCCATTCGTGTTGGCGGTCGGCGTGAAGATCGCGCTGCGGGTCGTGCCGCTGCCGCTGATCGCGCCGAGCGTGCCGCCGGACACGAGCACACCGCCGGCTGAGCCGTCCCAGGTGAAGCTCGTGCCGGGATCCTCGCTGAAGGCGAAGGTGATGGTGGCCGTCTGGCCGGCCTTGAGCGTCGGGCTGCTGCTGGTGATCGCCAGCGTCGGCGCGGTGCGGTCCAGGGTGACGCCGAGGCCGGCGCTGCGCGCGCTGCTCAAGCCGCCGCTGGCCGAGGTGACCTGGGCATAGACCTGGTAGGTCCCGTCGCCGAAGCCGGACACGTCAATGCCGCCCACGCTCCAGCTGCCGTTGTTGACGGTCGCGGTGGCGCTGGCGTCGCCGGCGTCATAGACCCCGTTGCCGTTCTTGTCGACGAACACCCGCACCGTGCTGGTGGTGTCGCCGCCGGCGCTGGCGCCGCTGAAGCTCAGGATGGAGGCATTGGTGCGGTTGTCGCTGAAGTCGGTTCCGGAATCGCTGCCCGACGCCAGGTCCAGTCCGGTCGGCGTGGCCGGCGCCACGTTGACGGTGATGGTGCGGGTAGAGGTGGCCTGGCCGTCGGAGACCTGCACGGTGAAGGAGTCGGTGCCGGTATACCCGCCGGCCGGAATGTAGGTGATGGCGCCGCCCGGCGTGATGTCGCCGCCGCCGCTGGCGCTGGTGGCGCCGCTGAAGGACACGGCGCCATGGGCGGCGAAAGCGGCCATCGACCAGGTCAGGGTCTGGCCGGAGTCGGCATCGCTCACGTGCAGCAGGCCCCTGATGTCCACTGCGGCGCCGCTCTGCGTGACGGTCAGGCTCGTGTTCGCGCCGACGAAAACCGGCGCGTCGTTCACCGAAGTGGCGACGACCGTGGTGGTGGCGTCGGTGACGGGCGCCTCGAGACCATCGCTGACGGTAAGGGTGAAGGTCGTGGTTTCCGTGGAGCCGGGGGCGACGTGGTTCGGCGCAGGCTGGTAAACCAGTGCACGGACGGCAGCCTGCATGGCCGCCGGCGACGCTGCGGCGTGGGTATAGCTCAGGCCACCGTCGCCCGTGGAGAAGCCCGAAGCCGCGAGTGACTGCGCCGTGAACATGCCTTTCGCTGCCGAGTCGAGCGTGATGCTGGCCGTGAGGGAGGCGTCCGCGTCCGGGTCGGCCAGGACGACGCCCGAGAAAGGCTGGATGGATGCATTGTCGGTGACCGCCTGTCCGGCAACGGCGCCGCTGATCGTCGGGGGCGTCGACGCCAGCAGGGCATGGTAGCCGGCCGCCGATGCGCCGTCGAACAGCGGCGCGGCTTCGACGGTGCCGGAAGCCGTCTCCAGTATCCAGTTACCCCCCAGGGCAGCCGCGCCGGTCGGATCGCTCGATGCGGCGACGTCGGCGCCGGTCGCCCGCGCCAGCGCGTCGACGAAGGCGGCGCCGTCCGTCCCCGCGCCGATGTCGCAGCCGTACAGCAGGATGTCGGCATCTGGCGCGAGCGCGGCGCCGATGAGCGCCAGGTTGGCGCCGTGCTCCGCCAGGTTGGCGCTGCCCAGCTGCAGGGAACCCAGCGACACCGCGCCTTCCCTGCCGTGGGAAAGCACGTGCAGCGCGGCGATGCCGCTCCGTCCTTCCAGTACCTGCGCCATCAGCGCCAGGCCATCCTGGCGCGGGTCGAGCACATGGACTTCGGCGTCCGGCGGGAGGCCGGCCAGCAGGGACTGGTAATCGGAAACGTCGGCTTCGATGAAGACGATCGCGTGTGGAGCGGACGGCAGGGATGCGGTCATGGTGGGGATGGCGGGAAGATGGGATTTGCTGGAAACAGAGCCCGACTCGATGAACGAGCCGGGTTTCAGTTATTAGAGGCAATATAGCATGCCTAAATGCAAATCCAATGCCGCCACTGCCCTCTTCCTGGCGGCCGTGCCGAAGAACAACAGTGCCTAGCGGCGCAGGCCTTTCACGTCGTCCTCGTCCTCGTCGTCGCGCGGGATGATGCTGACCGGCTTGCCCTTGGCCGCGCGCCAGGCGAACACGGCGTAGCCGGACAGACCGTAGATCACGAAGATCGGCCACAGCACCTTGGGCGGGTCGATCGCCACCAGCGCGAAGGCGAGCGCGATCAGGAACACCACGATGAAGGGCACCGATTTCTTGAAGTTGATGTCCTTGAAGCTGTAGAACGGCACGTTCGAGACCATGGTGAGCCCGGCGAACACGGCGATCGCCCAGCTGACCCAGTCGACCTTGCGCGAGCTGACGTTGATGTCCGGGTCGGTCATCATCATGATGAAGCCGACCACCAGCGCGGCCGCGGCGGGACTCGGCAAGCCCTGGAAGAAGCGCTTGTCGACCACCTCGATATTGGTATTGAAGCGCGCCAGGCGCAGGGCGGCGCCGGCGCAGTAGATGAAGGCGGCGATCCAGCCGAGTTTACCCAGGCCGCGCAGCGACCACTCGTAGATCACCAGGGCCGGGGCGGCGCCGAAGGAGACCATGTCGGACAGGGAATCGTACTGGGCGCCGAATTCGGACTGGGTATTGGTCAGGCGCGCAATGCGGCCGTCGAGGCCATCGAGGACCATGGCGATGAACACCGCCCAGCAGGCGTGCTCGAAACGCTGGTTCATCGCCATCACGATGGCATAGAAGCCGCAGAACAAGGCGCCGGTGGTGAAGGCGTTGGGCAGCAGGTAGATGCCGCGCCCGCGTTCGCCCGGCATCCGGTCTTCCGCCCGGCGCCCGAAACGTTTCTTGATGCGCGAGAATCGGGGCGCTTTCGGCGCCGCGCCAGGTGTCCTGCGTCGTGGAAAGGTTGGCATAGGGGTCCGTGTCAGAAATACAGTTAGCTGCATTATAGAGGCGCGGACCCCTTGTTAGCGAATCGCTACTGTTGCGTGAACATTACTTGAAGCGAACCTTGCCCACCAGTCGCATCTGCAGGGTGGTTTCGCCGGGTTCGAAGCTCGGTTCCGGCATCTGGTCCGCATCCGCCATCTTGGCGCGCGCGCTCATCATCATCGGCGCCGGACGCGCTTCCTGGTTGCCGGCGTAGTTGCCGGAACCCTCGAAGTCGACGGTGTCGAGAACGGCTTCCTGGGGCTGGCGGCCCATGGCGCGGGCGATCGAGACGATGCGCTCGTTCAAGTTGCGGTAGGTGGCGGCGATGCGCTGGTCATCGAGGCGCTTTTCCAGTTCCGGGCTCAGGCCGAAGTCCACGCCGTTGATTTGCAGAACCTTCTGCGCGGCGGCGGCGGTCTTCGGCAGGTCGGCCAGGTTTTTCGTTTTCACTTCCAGGTACTGGCCGACGCGCCAGGCGATCGGCACCGGTTTCGGCGCGGCGCGGGTAGCAGGCTGCGGCATCGGCGGGACTTCCGGGTAGACCGGATAGGTGTAGTAGCCCATGGTCTTCAGCTCGGCCTGCGGGTCGGCGCGGCGCACGATCTCGGTGCCTTCCTTCATCTTGCGGTTGACGCGGGCGGCGGCCGCTGCCTTGTCCTTGTCGTGCTCTTCGACGGCGAACATCATGGTCGCCTGGTCATTGGCGTGCTTCACTTCGCCGAAGGCGGGGACGACCACCAGGGTGCCGGAGGTGGCCGGGGCCGCAGGCTGGGTCTGGGCCGAGACTTGCGCCTGGGCCTGGAAGGCCAGCACGAGGGCAGCGGCGACGAGCGATTTCGAAAGCTTCATTGTTGTTCTCCAGTGTGTAAGACGGGTGTCGGCGTCACTTATACGATACCGGGTCCGCGAGGACTGTCGTGTTTTTGTAATGAACGGTTGCATCTGATCCACCCCGTTACATCTATCTCGAATTGTCGTGAAGATGTATGCCCACGAGTCCATTGATTCATCTAACCAATCACAGCTTATTGTTTGATATATTCCACGAATATATGAAACAATTCTTGCGCCATCAGCCATGAAACAATCGGAATTCGACCGCGAACTGAAGGGCATCACCAAGGCCGAAGCAAAAAACCGCAGGTGGAAATCCGTCGATGTCTTTTGTTACTGGAGCATCGGACCCCTGTTCTTTGTCTTCGTGCCGACAGCGCGCATCAAGGAGCGCTCCTTCAATTCCACGCTCCGTTTCAAGTGGTTCGACCTCGATCGCGCTTTATGGGAAATTCTCGACATGAGGGAAAACGAAAAGGCGCCGTTCAGCCTGCACGCGAACGGCGCCTTCGTCCTGCACGGACGGGAAATACTGGCGTCCACCACGCATGACGTCGAGTGGATGCCTGGCCGCCTGGAGCAGGAAGTGACGCATGCGACGGACGAAGCGGCCCGGCGCGCGCAGGAGCTTGCCGGCCTGATCGACGGCCTCGACAGCTATCTCGCCTTCCTGCAAGCGGACACGGCGGCCGTGCTGCAGCGCCACCCGCAAGCGAAGGTCGACGTCTGGCGCGAAACGCTGCTGGCGGCGTGGCTCAGGCATGACATGCGTACGGTCGAGGGCATCGCCCGCGAACGCATCGCCGCCAACGATCGTGGCGGCTTCGGCGCCAACGACATGTCGTTCTACGAGAACGCGCTGCACTTGTGCATGCAAGGAAGAGCGTCAGTAGAACGGCTCTAGAGAGCGGGCCGCGGTTCTATGGTTTGAACGCGTGGGCGGAGGACCGCCCACGCTACAGATACCTGGCAACTCAGGCCAGGTCACCGTAAACGATCAGTTCTTCGACTGATCCACCAGCTTGTTCTTCGCAATCCAGGGCATCATCGCGCGCAGCTTGGCGCCGACTTCCTCGATCTGGTGCTCGGAGGTCAAGCGGCGGCGCGAGATCAGGGTCGGGGCGCCGGCCTTGTTCTCGAGAATGAAGCTCTTCGCATACTCGCCGGTCTGGATGTCCTTCAGGCACTGCTTCATCGCCTCCTTGGTCGCCGCGGTGACGACTTTCGGGCCGGTCACGTACTCGCCGTACTCGGCATTGTTCGAGATCGAGTAGTTCATGTTGGCGATGCCGCCTTCGTAGATCAGGTCGACGATCAGCTTCAGCTCGTGCAGGCACTCGAAGTAGGCCATTTCCGGCGCGTAGCCGGCTTCCACCAGGGTCTCGAAACCGGCCTTGATCAGCTCGACGGCGCCGCCGCACAGCACGGCCTGCTCGCCGAACAGGTCGGTCTCGGTCTCTTCGCGGAAGTTGGTTTCGATGATGCCGGCGCGGCCG
Source organism: Massilia phyllostachyos (assembly GCF_021044825.1). GTDB lineage: Bacteria > Pseudomonadota > Gammaproteobacteria > Burkholderiales > Burkholderiaceae_D > Telluria > Telluria phyllostachyos. The sequence goes on from NZ_JAJNOC010000008.1 coordinate 230,370, forward strand.
CCGCCGTTGGCCATGGCGTAGGACAGCGCGATGTCGCGCGCGGCGCCGGACTTGTCCTGGTAGACCGCGACCAGGTGCGGCACGCCGCCGCCGTGGCGGTAGGTGCCGCGCACGGTGTGGCCCGGGGCTTTCGGGGCGATCATGATGACGTCGAGATCGGCGCGCGGCACCACCTGCCCATAATGCACGTTGAAGCCGTGGGCGAAGGCCAGTGCGGCGCCCTGCTTGGCGTTCGGTTCGACGTTGTTCTTGTAGACCTCGGCGATGTTCTCGTCGGGGAGCAGGATCATGATGACGTCGGCGTTCTTGACCGCTTCGTCGACTTCGGCGACCTTCAGGCCGGCGGCTTCGACCTTGTTCCAGGACGCGCCGCCGCGGCGCAGGCCGACGGTGACGTTGACGCCGGATTCGGACAGGTTTTGCGCGTGGGCGTGGCCTTGCGAGCCGTAGCCGATGATGGCGACGTTCTTGCCTTTGATGAGGGAGAGGTCGCAGTCTTTGTCGTAGAACACTTTCATGGTCATTCCTTTAAATTTTAATTGTGTGGGTAGGCAGGTAGCGGTTGAACGCGTGGGCGGAAGACCGCCCACCCTACAAATGCGATATGTCGGTTAAACCTTCAGGATGCGTTCGCCGCGGCCGATGCCGGAGCCGCCGGTACGGACGGTCTCCAGGATGGAGGCGCGGTCGATGGCGTCGATGAAGGCATCCAGCTTGCTCTTGGCGCCGGTCAGTTCGATCGTGTAGGTCTTCTCGGTCACGTCGATGATGCGGCCGCGGAAGATGTCGGCGGTGCGCTTCATCTCTTCGCGCTCCTTGCCGACGGCGCGCACCTTGATGAGCATGAGTTCGCGCTCGATGTGCTGGCCTTCGGTCAGGTCGACCACCTTCACCACTTCAATGAGGCGGTTCAGGTGCTTGGTGATCTGCTCGATGATGTCGTCCGAGCCGCTCGTGACGATGGTCATGCGCGACAGGGTCGCGTCTTCGGTCGGCGCCACGGTCAGGGTTTCGATGTTGTAGCCGCGCGCCGAGAACAGGCCGACCACACGCGACAGCGCGCCGGCTTCGTTCTCGAGGAGGACGGAAATGATGTGTCGCATTACAGGTCCTCCGAGCCGAGCAGCATTTCATTCAGGCCGGCGCCGGCCTTGACCATCGGCCAGACGTTCTCGCTCTGGTCGGTGATGAAGTTCATGAACACCAGCCGGTCCTTCATCGCGAAGGCCTCGCGCAGCGAACCCTCGACGTCGCCCGGCTTCTCGATGCGCATGCCGACGTGGCCGTAGGCCTCGGCCAGCTTTTCGAAGTCCGGCAGCGAATCCATGTACGACTCGGAATAGCGCGAACCGTAGTCGATCTGCTGCCACTGGCGCACCATGCCGAGGAAGCGGTTGTTCAGCAGGATGATCTTCGGCGTCAGGTGGTACTGCTTGCAGGTGGCAAGCTCCTGGATGCACATCTGGATCGAGCCCTCGCCGGTCACGCAGGCGACCGTCGCGCCCGGGTTCGCCATCTGCACGCCCATCGCGTACGGGAGGCCGACGCCCATGGTGCCCAGGCCGCCGGAGTTGATCCAGCGGCGCGGCTTGTCGAAGCCGTAGTATTGCGCGGCCCACATCTGGTGCTGGCCGACGTCCGAGGTGATGAAGGCGTCGCCGTCGGTCACCTTGTGCAGCTGCTCGATGACGGACTGCGGCTTGATCAGCTCGTTCGAACCGGCATAGGCCAGGCAGTCGCGGCCGCGCCATTCGGCGATCTGCTTCCACCATGCCTGCAGCGCATGCGTCTGGGGCCGGGCCGCGCCAGGCTGGGCGGTGGAGGCCTCCAGCTGCGACAGCAGCTCGACCAGCACGTCCTTGACGTTGCCGACGATCGGGATGTCGACCTTCACCCGCTTCGAGATCGACGAGGGGTCGATGTCGATGTGGATGATCTTGCGCGGGTGGCTGGCGAAGTGCTTGGGGTTGCCGATCACGCGGTCGTCGAAGCGGGCGCCGATGGCGATCAGAACATCGCAGTGCTGCATCGCCATGTTCGCTTCATAGGTGCCGTGCATGCCCGGCATGCCGACGAAGTGCGGGCTCGAGGAACGCGAGGCGCCCAGGCCCATCAGGGTGTTGGTGACGGGGAAGCCGGTCTTCTCGACCAGGCGGTTCAGCTCGTTCGACGCGCTCGCCAGGATGACGCCGCCGCCCGCATAGATCATCGGCCGCTCGGCGCCCTGCAGCAATTGTACGGCCTTGCGGATCTGGCCCACATGGCCCTTGTCGACCGGCTTGTACGAACGCATCTCGATTTCGCGAGGGTAATCGTACACGCACTTGTGCATGCTGATGTCCTTCGGAATATCGACCAGCACCGGGCCGGGACGGCCGGTGCGGGCGATGAAGAAGGCTTTCTTGATGGTCGAGGCGAGTTCCTTGACGTCCTTGACCAGGAAGTTGTGCTTGACCACAGGACGGGTGATGCCGACCGTGTCGCATTCCTGGAAGGCATCCTGGCCGATCGCATGGCTCGGCACCTGGCCGGAAATCACGACCATCGGGATCGAGTCCATGTAGGCGGTCGACAGGCCGGTGACGGCATTCGTCACGCCCGGGCCGGAGGTGACCAGGGCGACGCCGACGGTGTTGGAGCTGCGCGAATAGGCGTCAGCGGCGTGGACCGCGGCCTGTTCGTGGCGCACCAGGACGTGCTGGAACTTGTCCTGCTTGAAGATGGCGTCGTAGATGTAGAGGACTGCCCCGCCGGGATAGCCGAAGACGTGCTTGACGCCCTCTTCCGCGAGACAACGCACCAGGATCTCGGCACCCGTGATGGGGGCTGATGTTTCGTTATTCATGTTCATTCCTTTCAAGACCCAATGGGAGTTTGATCGGATGCCCGTTCCTAACGAGGTGCGACTGACGCAACAACCCTCATGCTTCCCTTCTCTCTGCGTGGCACGTCCGTGGTTCAGGTCGCCGTAGGGACCTTACGCACGAGCGCTGGGCGCAACTCGTTCGGCTTGAGTGTTTGTTGGCGGTGGTACGCATCTCTCGCGCTTGTGGCGCGGGTCGGAGCAAACTGCCTACAAATGAAAGCGCGTCGATCCGGAATGGGCGTGTGGGCCTGGACCGGATGACTTGGGAGCTTCGGGGGTGCAAAGCGTCGGAACACATTACTGCGTTGCACCATTTTGGTCAAGCGATGTGGAAAATTATTTTTGTTGTACCAAAATAGTGCACTGGCGTGGGCTGGACTCCGCCCACACGTTCACACCTTGGCTGGTCGGAAATGCGGATCTTCTCCGCTTGCACGCCGCCCACTGCCCCGAAAATGGTCGCGCTGCGCGATTTGCATGCAAGCGACATGGTTTTTTGCTAGGATTCGACAGTTTTCCTTACGGCATTCGCATCAAACGCCCTTTCAACCACGCATGGCCACAGACAAAGAACTCAGCGACTTCCTCGAGAATGTCGAACGGCGTGCGTTCAAGCAGGCGGTGTATGCGGTGCGCAAGGACGAATCGGCGCTCGACATCGTGCAGGATGCGATGATCAAGCTGGCCGAGAAATACGGCGACAAGCCGGCTGCCGAATTGCCGATGCTGTTCCAGCGCATCCTGCAGACCACCATCCTCGACTACTTCCGCCGCGAGAAGGTCCGGAATACCTGGATCAGCCTCTTCTCGGGCTTCAGCCGGCAGGATGGGGACGACGAGGACTTTGATATACTTTCTTCGTACGAGGCGGAGGAAGGGACAACTGCTGCGGAGTCGAGCGCGGATCAATACGAACGCGCACAAACCTTGCACCTGATCGAACAAGAAGTGGAAAAGCTCCCGGCGCGTCAACGGGAAGCCTTCCTCATGCGTTACTGGCAGGACATGGACGTGGCCGAGACGGCCGAAGCGATGGGATGCTCTGAGGGAAGCGTCAAGACGCATTGCTCACGCGCAACCCACACCCTCGCCGCGGCGCTCAAGGCCAAGGGAATCAAGCTATGAACACGGACGACATCAACCTCGCGTACAAGATACGCCATGCCCTGAACGAGAACCTCGAGGCGCTGCCGGCATCGACCACCGACCGTCTGGCCGCCGCACGCGCGGCCGCGCTGGCGCGCAAGAAGCCGGACGCCGCCCCTGCCAAGGCGGTCAGGCGTCCGCTGTTCGACGTCAATGCCCTGTTCACCGGCCCCGCGCTGGCGCGCCTCGGCGTGGCGATCCCGATGCTGGCGCTGGTCATCGGCATGGGCGGCGTCTACCAGTACGAACAGCAGCAGCGCGTGGCGGCCCTGGCCGACATCGACGCCGCCGTGCTGGCCGACGAACTGCCGCTGACCGCCTACCTCGACCACGGCTTCAACGCCTACGTGGAGTCGCAACAGCGCCAGCAATGACGAAGTCCGCTCCGAAGCCTCGCATCGCCGTTGTTGCAACTGCGGCAGCGGTCTTGATTGCCGGGGCCGCGACCTGGGCGATCTATAACCGGTCCGAATCGACGGCGCCCGCCGCGCGCGGCGTCAATGCGGCGGACACCACGGCCGCCGGCGCCAAGCCGGTCGCCAAGACCCTCGACAAGCCGCTCTGGCGCGAACTGTCGCGCGGCCAGCAGGCCGCGCTCGCGCCCCTGAAACCCGAGTGGGACCAGATGGAAGGCATGCGCAAGCGCCGCTGGCTCGAACTCTCGGCCCGCTTCGCCTCGATGAGCCCGGCCGAGCAGCAGCGCGTCCACGACCGCATGCGCGAATGGATGAAGCTGACGCCGGAACAGCGCAACCTGGCGCGCGAGAATTTCAACAAAACCCGCCGCCTGGACCCGGGCCGCAAGGCCGCGACCTGGGAAAGCTACAAGCAGCTGTCCGAGGAAGAGAAGCGCAAGCTGGCCCGCTCCGGCGCCAAACCGCAGGGCGCGCCCGCGATGCCGCATTCGCCGATCATCGACACCCCGGTGCCCTGCCCGCCGGGCGCGATGCGGCGCGGGACGTCCTGCATCCTGCCGACGCCGCCGTCCGCGACTGCCGCCACGCCCGTTTCTCCGCCGCCCGCCATCGCGCCGGCGCCCGCGCCCGCACCTGGCGCACCCACCGCTGTTTCTCCTCCACAGAATGCATCCAATGCAAGCAGCCCAGGCAACACCAGCGCCAGCAACGCCAGCAACTAAGCCGGTCAAGGTCGAGACGCCGACCATCCGGCGCCGCCTGATGGCCATGGTGTACGAGGCCTTCTGCCTGTTCGCGGTATGCGCCTTCGCGATCGGGCTCTACATGCTGCTGACCCTGAACAGCCAACATCCGGCAGCAAAATTCGGCATGAACGTCTGGCTGGTGGCGACGGCCGGCGCCTACTTCATGTGGTGCTGGATCGACAGCGGCCACACGCTGGCCATGAAGACCTGGCGCATGAAGGTGGTGAAGGTCGGGCATGCCAGGGTGCCGTTCAAGACGGCCCTGCTGCGCTACGTGCTGGCCTGGGGCTGGTTCGCGCCGGCGCTGCTGGTGTGCTGGGCCTTCGGGCTGCACAGGCCGGGCCAGATCGCGATCGCCCTCGCCGTCGGCATCGTGCCGTGGGCGATGACGGCGCTGTTCGACAAGGATCGGCAATTCCTGCACGATCGCCTCGCCGGCACCCGCCTGATCGCTCTGCCGAAACGGAAGTAGGGTGGGCGCGGGAGCGCCCACCCTACTTGCTTAACGGCATTCGAGCGCGGCCTTAGGACAAACAACGGAATAATCGACAGCTTCAACCCATCTTGCAGAAAGGTGCAGCATGAAGCTTTCGAATATTCGCGTCGTCATCATGGGCGCATCGAGCGGCATCGGGGCCGCAACCGCCGTCGCCTTCGCGCGCGAGGGCGCGCAGCTGGTGCTGGGCGCGCGCGGCAAGGACGGGCTGGACGATGTCGTGCAGCGCTGCCGCCAGGCCGGCGGCTCGGCCGACGCGCTGGTCGTCGATGCGACCGACGCCGACGCGGTCGCGACCTTCGCCAGCAAGGCGCGCGACATCCTGGGCCGGATCGACCTGTGGTTCAGCAACGTCGGCGCCGGCGTGGTCGGCAAGTACGTCGACGTGCCTCTGGAAGATCACCGTCGCGTGATCGAGACCAACCTCCTCACCCACATGAACGACGCCCACGCGGTGCTGCCGATCTTCCTCGAGCAGGACCGCGGCATCTGGGTCAACATGATCTCGGTCGGCGGCTTCGTGCCTTCCCCCTACGCTGCGGCATACACGGCCAGCAAGTACGGCCTGCGCGGCTTCAGCGAGGCGCTGCGGGCGGAGCTGGGCAGGCGGCCGGATATCCACGTATGCGACGTGTATCCGACCTTCGTCGACTCGCCGGGGTTCAGCCATGGGGCCAACTATACGGGGGCGAAGCTGTCGTATCCGCCGGGGGCCTTGAAGCCGGAGACGGTGGCGGATGCCGTCGTTGCGCTGGCGCGGCGGCCGCGGCCGACGACGGCTGTCGGGGCGCCGGCGTCCTTGTTCAGGCTGGCGAATTTCGCGGCGCCGAACTTGCTGGCGGCGGGGATGAATCGGTTCCTGGAGCGGTGGGAGCGGAAGGCGGAAAGGGTGCCGGATACGCGCGGGGCGTTGTATGAGCCGCCGTCGGGGGCGAGCGGGATTCATAGTGGGCAGCGTCGTGCGTCGGCGCCGCAGCGGAACAAGGCGCTTGTGGTTGGGGCAGTGGCGCTGGGGGCGCTGTTCGGGGCCCAGCTCTTGAAGAAGCGCTAACATCACGCGACGAACTTGGGTTCCGGCCTTCGCCGGAACCCAAGTTTGCATGCAACGAGTTAAAACCGTTCGTAGTCGAGCAAGTACCGCCACTGACCAATCGGCAGTCCCGCCATCGACACCCGCCCAATCCGAATCCGCCGCATATCGACGATCTCCAGCCCCACCTCGCGGCACATATGATCGATCAGCCCCGGCTTCACGCCCTTGAGCGCAAACCGCAACCGGTGCTCGTTCTGCCAGCTGACCTTCATCGGTGCGATCGGCTTGCCGTTGAAGCTCAAGCCGTGATTCAGCAACGCCAGCCCGCCTTCCTTGATGGCGCCGGTGACGTCGACGATGAACTCCTGCTCCACGCGATCCGCCTCGTCCACCAGCTTGCGAGCGACACGGAAGTCCTGCGTATAGACCACCAGCCCGCTCGCATCGGTCTCGAGCGGCGACGTCAGCGTCAGCTTGGTGAGATGACGCTTGAGGAAGCGCTGCTGGCCATGGCCCTGCGCCTCATGCGTCTCCGCCGTTACGCAGCCCACTGCAGGCTCGCCGCGCGAACCGACGCCCGAATTGAAACCGGCCGGCTTGTGCAGCAGGATGGTCACCGGCGGCGCTTCGTCGGCCGAGGCGCCCGGCAGCACGCGCACCTCCTGCGACGGCAGCACGCGGCTGGCCGGATCCTCGACGATGGCGCCATCCACGCTGATGCCGCCGCCGGCGATGTAACGCTCCGCCTCGGCGCGCGAGCAGCCGAGTTGCGCGGCGACGCGCTTGGCCAGGCGGATACCTTCTTCCATCATTCGCCCCGCCAGTCTGCGAAGAAGGCGGTGAACACCTCGACGGTGCGCGCGACATCGGCGGCGCTCACGTCAAGGTGGGTCACCAGGCGGGTGCGCGGGCCGATCGAGGCGCGGATCCGCGCGCGCGCCAGGGCCTGGCGCAGCGGTTCGCAGGCAGCAGCCGGGATGTCGAGCCAGAAGATGTTGGTCTGCGGCGTGCCGACATTCAAGGCGGCGATCTGCGACAGGCCCTGGGCCAGCGCGGCGGCGTTGTCGTGGTCCTCGGCCAGGCGCTGCACGTTGTTCTCGAGCGCATACTGCGCGGCCGCCGCCAGCACGCCGGCCTGGCGCATGCCGCCGCCGAGCATCTTGCGCCAGCGCTTGCCCTGCTCGATGAAAGCCTTCGGTCCCAGCAGGACCGAGCCAACCGGGGCGCCGAGGCCCTTGGACAGGCAGACCGAAACGGTGTCGAAGCCCTGCACCGCTTCGCGCAGGCTGACGCCATTCTTGACCGCCGCATTGGCGATGCGGGCGCCGTCCAGGTGGGTCGCCAGGCCTTTGGAATGCGCCAGGTCGGTCGCCGCTTTCACGTACGCCTGCGGCAGCACGCGGCCGCCGATGGTGTTTTCCAGCGCCAGCAGGCGGGTGCGCGCGAAGTGCATGTCGTCGGGCTTGATGTAGGCCTCGATGTCGGAGAGCAGAATCGAGCCGTCCGCCTGGTTGATGATCGGTTGCGGCTGGATCGAGCCCAGCACCGCGGCGCCGCCGCCCTCGTACTTGTAGGTGTGCGCTTCCTGGCCGACCAGGTACTCGTCGCCACGGCCGCAGTGGGTCATCAGGGCGATCAGGTTGGTCTGGGTGCCCGAGGGCGCGAACATGCCGGCTTCAAAGCCGAACAGCTCCGCCGCATACTCCTGCAGGTTGTTGACGGACGGGTCGTCGGCGTACACGTCGTCGCCGACGCTTGCCCCGGCCATCGCGGCGCGCATCGCTTCGGAGGGCTGGGTGACGGTGTCGCTGCGCAGGTCGATCCACTTCTGGTTCATGTCGCTCATCTCGTTCTCAGTCTGCTGTTACAGGGGTATAGAAGCGCTGTTTCATTTCGTCGAGCCCAAGCTCGCTCATCACTTCCTGCAGGCGTTCCGTCGGGCGGCGACGCGGCAGGTTCTTGTATGTCGCGACGATGAGTTCATTTTTCATCGAGTGTTCCCAGCCCACCAGCTCCGTCACCGTCACCTGGTAGCCGTGCGCTTCCAGCTGCAGGCAGCGCATCACGTTGGTGATCTGGCTGCCGAACTCGCGGGTGTGGATCGGGTGGCGCCAGATCTCGGTCAACGCGCTGCGGCCCAGGTCCTTGCCCTTGTTCTTGCGCAGCACGCTCGCCACTTCGGCCTGGCAGCACGGCACCAGCACCATGTGCTTGGCCTTCTTCTTCAGCGCGAAGTCGATGGCATCGTCGGTGGCGGTGTTACAGGCGTGCAGCGCGGTGACGATGTCGATCCGTTCCGGCAGCTTGTCGGAGGTGGTCGATTCCGCCACCGACAGCGGCAGGAAGGACATGCCGTCGCTGAAGCCGAGGCGCGCCGCCAGCTCGGTGGATTTCTGCACCAGCTCTTCGCGCGTCTCGATGCCGTAGACGTGGGCGCCCCCATCGTTATCCTTGTGTCCCTTGAAGAACAGGTCGTAGAGGATGAAGCCGAGGTAGGACTTGCCGGCGCCGTGGTCGACCAGCGACACGTTCTGCTTGGTCTCGCGCACGTCCCTCAGGAGCGGCTCGATGAAGTTGACCAGGTGGTAGACCTGCTTGAGCTTGCGGCGGCTGTCCTGGTTCAGTTTGCCGTCGCGCGTGAGGATGTGCAGTTCCTTCAGCAGTTCGACCGACTGGCCGGGGCGGACTTCTTCCGGCAACGCGGCCGGCTCGTGTTTGGTGTGCTTAGCGTGCTTCATCGATCCATGCCGCCTGAATGGCTTCCAGTACCCGTTCTCCGCCGCGCGTGCGGTCGTCGCTGAAGTCTTCCAGCGAGACGACCCAGTTGTGCAGGTCGACGAAGCGCACCGTGGTGGGGTCGACGTCCGGGTACTTCTCGTACAGCGCTTCGGCGATGCTTGAAACGTCGGTCCACTTCATGGCGGCCCTCCGTGGTTCAGTGGTTTTTCTCAGCTGCGTGGTTGATCGTGTACTTCGGGATCTCGACCACCAGGTCTTCCTCGGCGATGATCGCCTGGCAGGACAGGCGCGAGTTCGGCTCCAGGCCCCAGGCCTTGTCCAGCATGTCCTCTTCCTTCTCTTCCTGCTCGTTCAGCGACTCGAACCCTTCGCGCACGATCACGTGGCAGGTGGTGCAGGCGCAGACGCGGTCGCAGGCGTGTTCGATCTCGATGTCGTTTTCGAGCAGGACGTCGCAGACGGATTTGCCGGCCGGGGCTTCCAGGACGGCGCCTTCGGGGCACAGGACTGGGTGGGGGAGGATGACGATTTGTGGCACTTGGATTACCTTCGTTGTGTATTGTTTACTTCGGCCATTGTGTTACCTCTCGCACGTCATCCCGGCGAAGGCCGGTATCCAAGTTGGTTGCGTCACGTCGACGCCGGCAAAATTGGGTTCCGGCCTTGGCCGGAACGACGGCTCGAGGGGTAGTGGTTCTAGCTCAGACTTCGTCCAGCGACTTGCCGGCCAGCGCCTTGCGCACGCTCTTGTCCATCCGCCGCGCAGCGAATTCCTCGGTGCCCTTGGCCAGCGCCTGCACCGCTGCATGCAGCCCATCCTGGCGCTGCCCTGCTTCGATCGCTGCATCGTTGGAGCGATGAATCGCCTCGCGCACCCCGTGCACCAGCTTCGCCACTTCATCCTGCTCGGCATCGCTCAACAGTTCCGTGTCCGCATCCAGCGCCGACTGCGTCGCCAGCAGGATGCGCTCCGCCTCGACCTGCTCTTCGCGCAACGCGCGCATCTGCATGTCGCCCTGCGCTGACGTGTACGATTCCTGCAGCATACGCGCCACGTCGTCATCGCCGAGGCCGTAGGACGGCTTGACGGTGATCGACGCTTCCACACCCGAGCGCGTCTCACGCGCCGAAACCGACAGCAAACCGTCGGCGTCGACCTGGTAGGTCACGCGGATGCGCGCCGCGCCGGCCGCCATCGGCGGGATGCCGCGCAGTTCGAAGCGCGCCAGCGAGCGGCAGTCGGAGACCAGTTCGCGCTCGCCCTGCACCACGTGCACGGCCAATGCGGTCTGGCCATCCTTGAAGGTGGTGAACTCCTGCGCACGCGCGCACGGAATCGTCGAGTTGCGCGGGATGATCTTCTCGACCAGGCCGCCCATGGTCTCGATGCCGAGCGACAGCGGAGTCACGTCGAGCAGCAGCCAGTCGTCGCCTTCGGCGCGGTTACCGGCCAGCAGGTTGGCCTGGATCGCGGCGCCCAAGGCCACCACCTTGTCCGGGTCGATGTTCGCGTGCGGGATGGTGTGGAAGAAGTCGCCCACCGCACGGCGCACATGCGGCATGCGGGTGGCGCCGCCGACCATGACCACGCCGTCGACGTCCTCGACGGTAACATCGGCATCGCGCATCGCCTTGCGGATCGCGTTCATGGTCTTGCCGACCAGATGCTTGGTGATCTCGGCGAAGGTCTGGGCGGTGATCGTCACTTGCACGATCTCGCCCGACTTCAGGATCGCTTCGATCGTGGTTTCTTCATTGGTCGACAGCAGTTCCTTGGCCTGGCGCGACTTGACCATGAGGGTCGCGGTGTCGTGGTCCGACAGCGGCGCCAGCTTGGCCTGCTCCACAATCCAGCAGAACAGGCGGTGATCGAAATCGTCGCCGCCCAGGGCAGAATCGCCGCCGGTGGACAGGACTTCGAACACGCCCTTGGAGAGCTTGAGGATCGAGATGTCGAAGGTGCCGCCGCCCAGGTCGTAGACCGCATAGATGCCTTCCTTGCCATGGTCCAGGCCGTAGGCGATGGCGGCGGCGGTCGGCTCGGACAGCAGGCGCAGCACGTTCAGGCCGGCCAGCTGGGCCGCGTCCTTGGTGGCCTGGCGCTGGGCGTCGTCGAAGTAGGCGGGCACGGTGATGACGGCGCCGACCAGGTCGTCGCCGAGCGAATCCTCGGCGCGCTGGCGCAGGGTGGCCAGGATCTGGGCCGAGGTCTCGACCGGGCTTTTCACGCCGGCCACGGTGTTGATCTGGACCATGCCGGGGGCATCGACGAAATCGTAGGGCAGGTTCTCGGCGTGGGCGATGTCCTTCAGGCCGCGGCCCATGAAGCGCTTGACCGAGACGACCGTGTTCTTCGGGTCGGTGGTCTGGTGGGCCTGCGCCTTGTAGCCGATGTTGGCGTTGCCGTTGGGGAGATAGCGCACGACAGATGGCAGCAGCGGCCGGCCGTCCTCGTCGCTCAGCACTTCCGGGCTGCCGCTGCGGACGGTGGCAACCAGGGAGTTGGTGGTGCCCAGGTCGATGCCGACCGCCAGGCGGTGCTGGTGCGGGGCGGTGGACATGCCGGGTTCGGCGATTTGGAGTAGTGCCATGGTGTGTCTGTTACCTGTTGTTCTTGTTGCCGACCGCGCGATTGATTCTCGGTGGTGTCATTGAAACGCATCGTGCATTTGGACGCGTGGGCGGAGGACCGCCCACCCTACAAAACCATTCGCCGTTATGCGTCCAGCGCCTCGAATGCGTACTGTACCTCTTCGCCGAATTTATCGAGGAACATCATGGCGCGCACAGTCTGGGCGGCGCCGTGATAATCGGCCGAATCCAATTGTCGACCCACCTGCTCCAGCATCCCCTGCCGTTCGCGGCGCAGCTGGGCGTCGAGCGAGTCCAGCGCACCGGCATCCTTCGACGCGCGCGCATCCTCGAGCTCTTCACGCCATTCCATCTGCTGCATCAGGAAGGCGGCCGGCATCGCCGTATTCGACTCGGTCTGCAAATCGACGCCGTTGATCTCGCAAAGATACTGCGCGCGCTTCTGCGGATTGCGCAGGGTCTGGTAAGCCTCGTTGGCGCGGGTCGCCCACTGCATCGCGACGCGCTTCTCGGCGTCGGTGGCGTTTACGAAACGGTCAGGGTGCACACGCCCCTGGACGTCGCGGTAGGCCGTGTCCAGCGCGTCGGCGTCGACGGTGAAGCTGGCCGGCAGCTGGAACAGCTCGAAGTGGTTCTGCTTCATCAATTAGATACGGAAGCTTTCGCCGCAACCGCAGTTGTCCTTGACGTTCGGGTTGTTGAAGCGGAAGCCTTCGTTCAGGCCTTCGCGGGCGAAGTCGAGTTCGGTGCCGTCGATGTAGGCCAGGCTCTTCGGGTCGACGAAGACCTTCACGCCGTGCGACTCGAAGACCTGGTCTTCCGCCGCCGCTTCGTCGACGTATTCGAGCTTGTAGGCCAGGCCGGAGCAGCCGGTGGTGCGCACACCGAAACGCAAGCCGATCCCCTTGCCCCGGCGATCGAGATAACGGGTGACGTGCTTCGCGGCTTTTTCGGTCAGGGTGATTGCCATAACGGTGCTCCAGTCTGTTCTAACTATTACGCCTTCACGGCGTGCTTGGCTTTGTAGTCGGCGACGGCGGCCTTGATCGCGTCTTCCGCCAGGATCGAGCAGTGGATCTTCACCGGCGGCAGCGCCAGTTCTTCGGCGATCTGCGTGTTCTTGATCGCCAGCGCTTCGTCGAGCGACTTGCCCTTGACCCACTCGGTCACCAGCGAGCTCGATGCGATCGCCGAGCCGCAGCCGTAGGTCTTGAACTTCGCGTCTTCGATCAGGCCCTGGTCGTTGACCTTGATCTGCAGCTTCATCACGTCGCCGCAGGCCGGCGCGCCGACCATGCCGGTGCCGATGGCGTCATCGCCCTTGTCGAAGGCGCCGACGTTGCGCGGGTTTTCGTAGTGGTCCAGTACTTTGTCCGAATATGCCATGGTAGTGCTCCTAGAATTCCGTAATGATTAGTGGGCTGCCCATTGGATCGAATTCAGATCGATCCCTTCCTTGAACATGTCCCACAGCGGCGACAGTTCGCGCAGTTTGCCGACCTTCGACTTCAGCAGTTCGATCGCGAAGTCGATGTCCTGCTCGGTCGTGAAGCGGCCGATGGTGAAGCGGATCGAGCTGTGCGCCAGTTCGTCGCTGCGGCCGAGGGCGCGCAGCACGTAGGACGGTTCCAGCGAGGCCGAGGTGCAGGCTGAACCGGACGACACGGCGATGTCCTTGATCGCCATGATCAGCGACTCGCCCTCGACGTAGTTGAACGAGACGTTCAGGTTGTGCGGCACGCGGTGGTCCATGTCGCCGTTGATGTAGACCTCTTCGATCTCCAGCAGGCCTTTCGCCAGGCGGTCGCGCAGCGCCTTCACCTTGGCCAGTTCGGCGTCCATCTCTTCCTTGGCAATGCGGAAGGCTTCGCCCATGCCGACGATCTGGTGGGTCGGCAGGGTGCCCGAGCGCAGGCCGCGCTCGTGGCCGCCCCCGTGCATCTGCGCCTCCAGGCGCACGCGCGGCTTGCGGCGCACGTACAGGGCGCCGACGCCTTTCGGGCCGTAGGTCTTGTGCGCGGTGAAGGTCATCAGGTCGCACTTGGTCTTGGTGAGGTCGATCGCGACCTTGCCGGTGGCCTGCGCGGCGTCGCAGTGGAAGATGATGCCCTTCGAGCGGCACAGTTCGCCGATGGCGTCGATCGGCTGGATCACGCCGATCTCGTTATTCACCAGCATGACCGAGACCAGGATGGTGTCCGGACGGATCGCCGCTTCGAGCTGCTCGATCGTGATCAGGCCGTTGTCCTGCGGCTCGAGGTAAGTCGCGTCGAAACCCTGGCGCTCCAGCTCGCGCACGGTGTCCAGCACGGCCTTGTGCTCGGTCTTGACCGTGATGATGTGCTTGCCCTTGGTCTTGTAGAACTGGGCCGCGCCCTTCAGGGCCAGGTTGTTCGATTCGGTCGCGCCCGAGGTCCAGACGATCTCGCGCGGATCGGCGCCGACCAGGGCCGCCACATGGCCGCGCGCTTCCTCGACCGCCGCCTCGGCGCTCCAGCCGTACATGTGGCTGCGCGACGCCGGATTGCCGAACTGCTCGCGCAGGTAGGGAATCATCTTGTCGGCCACGCGCGGATCGATCGGCGTGGTCGCCGAGTAATCCATGTAGATCGGGAAATGCGGCGCAGTCACGAAGCTCTGCTCGATTTGTTTGTCCAAGGGCGCGTTCATCAGTTCACTCCGGTTTCAGTATGTGCTGCGGTGGGGGCGCGGTGCATCACCACCACGTTCTGTTCTTTCTGCTTCTGCTGGTCGACCAGATCCTGCAAGGTGACCGAATCGAGGTAGTCGACCATCTTGGCGTTCAGCGTGGTCCACAGTTCGTGGGTCATGCAACGGGTGCCGGAAGCAGCGTCGGCGCCGTGACAGTTTTCTTTGCCGCCACACTGGGTGGCGTCCAGCGGCTCGTCGACCGCGATGATGATGTCGGCCACCGTGACCCGGTCCGCCGAACGGGCCAGGCTGTAGCCGCCGCCGGGGCCACGGATCGATTCGACGATCTCGTGGCGGCGCAGCTTGCCGAACAGTTGTTCAAGGTAAGACAGCGAAATGGCCTGGCGCTGGCTGATGCCCGACAGCGTGACGGGACCATTGCCCTGGCGCAGGGCAAGATCGATCATCGCGGTAACAGCAAAACGGCCTTTGGTGGTCAGACGCATCACAACCCCGGTTTAATGTAAAATATTGCACTTCTTCAAGTAATCAGTGCAGCGCAGCAATTCAACTTCCGTATGCGCTTTGTAAATAACCTGATTACCCGATTGATTTAGTCAAGTATACCAAAATCCGGACGCCTTGTCTTGGCGCCCCCGATTTTGGACCGGGCGGCACATCGGCCGCCGCCACGGCCTATCCCTCTTATCGCATCCGCAACAATTTCATCGGTCCGAACAACGCCTGCATTCCCCTGTGCCGGATGAAGGACAGGTTGTAGGGATGCTCGGCCTGGATCTGCGGCAGGCGCGCCGTTTCCGGCAACTTCGCCAACTGCTCGGCGATCTTCCCCCACAACACCAGCGTCGGCGGCTCGGGCTGCTGCGCCAGCGCCGCCAGCACCGTCCTCAGGAAGGGTAGCCACCCGCGCGCATCGATCGCCGGCGCCACGTGCTTGCGAAACACCAGCGCGGCATTGAGCAGCAGGAAGCCCTGGCCATGCAGGTTGTCCTGCAACTGCGCCAGCGTCTGGATCGAACCGTCGGTGCGCGCGCTCTTCGCGATCGGCGCCAGCGCCGCGCCGCCCGTATCGTCGGCCTGCAACTGACCGTCGGCCACCAGCAGCATCTTCATGAAGTTGCGCAGCGAGGTGGCGCGGTTGACCGGCTTCGACAGCCCGGAGTCGCTCCACAGGTCGCCCACCGCGCCGTCCATGAAGCAGACGCCGGTCGCGCTCTCGGCGCGCGGATACGGCCCCTCCCCGACCAGCACGTGCTTCACCCGGTCGAGCGGCTGGGCGAAGGCGGCGAAGATGCGTCCGCCGGTGGGCAGGTAATCGTCGACGGCCAGCGCCGGCAGGTAGTTCGGATCGGCGGCGGTAACGGCCTGCAGGCCGGCTTCCAGGATCGGACGCCAGGAAGCGTCGGCACGGTCGAGCTGATCGAGGATGGATTGCGGAATCGTTTGGGTAGACATGGCGGATTGGCAGGTCACAGGGAGGGCGATTGTAGCCCCATTCCCAAGGTCAATCCAGCGTCCGTCCTGGCGGATTCAAGGCATGATTTTCCGGCTGCCCCATGTGGGCGTTTCAACCAACTCAGCAGGAGGAATCATGCAAACCATTCGTGAAGTGATGACACCCGACGTCCGCACCATCTCGCCGCAGGAAACCGTCCAGCGCGCCGCCCAGCTCATGGACGAGCTGAACGTGGGCGCGATTCCCGTCTGTGACGGCGACCGGCTGGTCGGGATGATCACCGACCGCGACATCGCCGTGCGCTCGGTGGCTGCGGGACAGTCGCCGGATCAGGCGTTTGTCGGGGACGTGATGAGTACGGATGTGCGGACGTGTTACAGCAACCAGGATCTGGATGAGGTGCTGGGCAAGATGGGGGACGTGCAGATCCGGCGGGTGCCGGTGATCGATGAGGAGACGAAGCAGCTGGTGGGGATTGTGTCGCTGGGCGACATTGCGACCAAGACGCAGGGGGCGGCGGAGGAGACGCTGGATGAGATTTCGTCGCCGTCGGAGCCGGATCGGTCGGAGGTGCGGCATTGAATGTTGGCTAGTGGCTGCTCGACGAAACTGGATCCCGGCCTTCGCCGGGAGTCGTAGGCGCCAGTGGCGCATATGACGGTCTTCAGGGTGGCTGTCAAAATGACGCTACCTTGTTTCTAACCGTTAGCTGTAAGACCGTCGTACGCGCCACTGGCGCCTACGAACTCCCGCGCAGGCGGGAACCCAAGTTGACTTTGATTTTGATTTTGACTTTCACTCCGCATCCGGCTGCTTCGCCGGATGCGCCGCCTTAAACGCCGGCAAATCCACACACATATCATTGATGCGCGAAATCGTCGGATACGCCGTCACATCGATATCGAACCTTTGCGCATTGAACACCTGCGGCACCAGGAAGCAATCCGCAATGGTCGGCGAGTGCCCATAACAGAACGTCCCTGTATCCAGATGCCGCGCCAAATGCGCCTCCAGCGACTGGAAGCCCTCGATCACCCAGTGCCGGTACCAGTCCGTCTTGGCCTCCTCACTCAAACCCAGCTGCCGCACCAGGTACTTCAGCACGCGCAGGTTGTTCACCGGGTGGATGTCGCAAGCGATGATCTGCGCCAGTTCGCGCACGTGGGCGCGCCCAACCGCCCCCTTCGGCAGCAGCGGCACCTGGGGATACGCCTCTTCCAGGTACTCGAGGATGGCCATCGACTGGGTCAGCGTGATGGCGTCGTCCTGGAAGGTCGGCACCAGGCCGCTGGGGTTGATCCTGCGGTAGTCGCTTGCGAGGTGCTGGCCGCCGTCGCGCAGCAGGTGCACGGGGACGGCGTCGTAGCCGAGCCCCTTCAGGTTCAAGGCGATCCGCACCCGGTAAGCGGCCGAGCTGCGGAAATAGGTAAACAGTTTCACGTCGTCCTCCGATGATAGCGAACGACCTCCTGGTCGATCGCTCCGAAAATGCTCGCACCGCTCTCGTCCACCATCTCGATGCGCACGGTGTCACCATACGCCAGGTAGGGGGTGGCCGGCTTGCCGCCTTCAATCGTTTCGTACATGCGCACCTCGGCCAGGCAGCAGTAGCCGACGCCTCCGTTGGCGATGCTGGAACCGTGCAGGCTGCCCTGTTTATTGCTCACCGTGCCCGAGCCGACGATGCTGCCCGCGCCCAGCTCGCGGGTTTTGGCGGCGTGCGCCACCAGCTGGGCGAAGCTGAAGGTCATGTCTTCGCCGGCGTTCGGACGGCCGAACGGTTCGTCATTGAGCGTGACCTGCAGCGGCAGGTGCAGCTTGGAATCCTTCCAGGCGTCGCCCAGCTCGTCGGGCGTGACCGCCACCGGAGAAAAAGCGCTGGCCGGCTTCGACTGGTAGAAGCCGAAGCCCTTGGCCAGTTCGTTCGGGATCAGGTTGCGCAGCGAGACGTCGTTCACCAGCATCACCAGGCGGATCGCCCCCGCCGCTTCCTCGACCGTGGCGCCCATCGGCACGTCGCCCGTCACCACGGCGACTTCGGCCTCCAGGTCCACGCCCCAGGCCTCGTCCAGCACCGCGATCGGGTCGCACGGTCCGACGAAGGAATCCGAGCCGCCCTGGTACATCAGCGGATCGGAATAGAACGATTCCGGCACCTCGGCATTGCGCGCCTTGCGCACCAGCTCGACGTGGTTGATGTAGGCCGAGCCGTCGCACCACTGGTAGGCGCGCGGCAGCGGCGAATGGCATTCCTCCTCGATGAAGGACTCGGCCTTGTCGGCGCTGCCCGCGTTCAGGCGCGCGTAGATTTTCTCCAGCTGCGGCGCGACCTCGTCCCAATTGTCGAGAGCGCACTGGAGCGTGCGGGCGATCTTGGGCACGGCCTGGCAGGTGACCAGGTCGCGGCTGACGACGACCAGCAGGCCGTCGCGGCCGCCGGACTTGAGTGAGGCGAGTTTCATTGCGTTTCCTTCAGAATTGAATGCATTTCGCCATTACAATCCAAACCGAACTATCATACAAACAGTATTTTTCGCTCGATTTATCAGACTATCTTATGAATCCGACCCTGCGCCAGATGCGCGCCTTCGTCGCCGTGGCCAAGACGGGTAACTTTACGCTCGCCGCCCAGAACCTGCACGTGACGCAATCCGCGCTGTCCGGTTTGATCAAGGAACTCGAGCAGACCCTGGAAGCGAAGGTCATCGACCGCAGCACCCGGCGCATCATCCTCACCGACATCGGCAAGGAGCTCTACCCGCTATTCAGCCAGATGATCGACGATCTCGACAGTGCGCTGGCGAACGTGGCGGACCACACGCACCTGAAAAAAGGCATCGTGCGCATCGCCGCACCCCAGTTGCTGTCCTGCACCCTGCTGCCGGAAGCGATCGCCGCCTGGCGCGGCCAGCATCCGGACATACAGGTGCAGCTGAAGGACACCGAGGTCGAAGGCGTGATCGCGCGGGTGCTGTCGGGCGAGGCGGACCTGGGCATCGGGCCGGAGCGCGATCCGGCGCCGCCGCTCGACGCCCGCCCCCTGTTCGAGATGCCCTTCGCGCTGGTGTTCCCGAAGGGCCACGAACTGGAACGCCAGCCGCGCCTGACCTGGCAGGACGTGGCGCGCTACCCGCTGATCTCGCTGCAGGGCCAGTTCACCGAGCGCCTGCGCGACGAGGTCGATGCCGCGCCGCTCAAGCCGGCCAACGAAGTCACCTTCATGACCACCGCACTGGCCATGGCCGCCGCCGGGCTGGGCGTGACGGTGTGCATGCCCTACGCCGCGCCGCTGGTGAAGCTGTACGGCCTGGTCATGAAGCCGCTCGAAGAACCGGTGCTGAGCCGGCGCTTCTTCACCTACACCCGGCAAGGCCGTTCCCTGTCTCCGGCAGCCGACAGCTTCATGGTCTTCCTGGACGAGTTCGTACGCCGGGCCAACCCGTGATCGCCGCGTTACAATCGGGGCCATGTCCCTGAACACCATCGAAATCAACCGCTTGATGAACCGCTTCGACAGCCACGCCAGCGTCTGGCTGTTCGGCTACGGTTCCCTGATCTTCAAGGCCGACTTCCCCTTCCTCGAACGCCGCCCCGCCAGCATCCGCGGCTGGAGCCGCCGCTTTTACCAGGGCTCGCACGACCACCGCGGCACCCAGGAAGCCCCCGGCCGCGTGGCCACCCTGGTCCCGGACGAAGGCGCGATCTGCCACGGCATGGCCTACCTGGTGACCCCGGAAGAATTCGCCCATCTCGACCACCGCGAAAAGAACGGCTACCTGCGCCTGGCTACCGACATGACTTTCGAGGACGGCACGACAGCCGAGGGCATCGTCTACATCGCCACCAGCGACAACGCCGCCTACCTCGGCGAAGCCAGCGACGACGCCATCGCGCGCCAGATCGCGAGCGCGCGCGGGCCGAGCGGCCCGAACAGCGAATACCTGCTGCAGCTGGCCCGGGCCCTGCGCGAACTCGGCAAGCACGACGCCCACGTGGAAGCGATCGCGCAACGCCTGCAATCTCTTTAAGCCGGATCGGGCGGCGCCCCCTCGTCCACCTCGACGTTCAGGCCGACCCACTTGCGGATGCGCCCATCGGCCCCGACCAGCGGCGCCGCCCGCACCGCCATCAGGCGCCACGCCCCATCCGCGCGGCGCACCCGGAACCGTGCATCGACCATGCCGCGGGCCGCCACCGCCTCGGTCCACTGGCGCGCGGCCGCTCGTGACCTGGTCGCCGAACAGCGGCCGCGGCTACATGGCCTTCTTCGCGCCGCACACGGTCCAGGCACTATTCGCGTTCAACCTCGGCTCGGTGCAGGACCGCTTCATGCCCGCGTCGAACCTGTTGGGCGACGAATGGCGGCAGGCGTGCGAGGCGCCGGCTGGCGGCGCCGGACGATGCGTCCTCGCCGCGGGTTACTGAAGCGCATCGCGGCCGGCGCTGGGCCACGCTCGGGCCGCGCCTTCGAACGTCCGTCGATGCGCCAGTTCTGCCGCCACTGGGTCGAGCGCCTGGCCCTGCGCGCCCACGAATGGCGCAACACCCGTTCTTTCAAACTTACGCAAAGCTACCTGATACTACTTAAAGCTCGCCTTGCTGTTGGATTCCTGCTTCACAGGGGCCGGTTTCACCCTGCGCTCGCGCACAGGGCCAGCGCCTTCCCCTCCACAGGCCGACACGGTGGAACTCACCGCCATGTTTCTCAGATTGATCGCCGCATTCACGTCACGGTCATGCGCGGCCCCGCAAGCGTCGCAAGTCCAGTGCCGCTGCGCCAGGGTCAGCCTCTCGATCTTGACGC
>NZ_JAJNOC010000009.1 GCF_021044825.1 Massilia phyllostachyos
GCTGGACAATGGCGCGGCGGTCAGAAAAGCGAACAATTCGTCGAAGCGCGGGCCTTGCATCGTCACTCCAGATGAGTTAACTCGACGATGCGTAAGACTTCGACAACGCGACTTGGTTCACCCAACGGTCGCGAACACAGCCAAAAAAAACAGCCGCCCGAAGGCGGCTGCTCCAAGACTGAAACACCAGCTTACTTCGCCGCCGTCCCACCCAGGTTCTTCTTGAAGAACCCTTCGATCATCCCATACACGTGACGCTGGCTGACGCGTCCCGAGATGCCGTGCTTGGCGCCCGGATAGGTCATCAGGTCGAACTGCACGTTACGCTTCACCAGCTCGTCGATCAGGCGCGTGGTGTTGGTGAACAGCACGTTGTCGTCGGCCATGCCGTGCACCAGCAGCAGCGGCGACTTCAGGCCGTCCAGGTGCGCGAACACGCCGCTGCGCTTGTAGGCTTCCGGGTCCGATTTCGGCGTGCCGCCGACGAACTGCTCGGTGTAGTGGGTGTCGTACAGCGCCCAGTCGGTCACCGGCGCCACCGACACGCCCATCGCGATCTTGTCCGACGCCGCGGCCAGCAGGCGCAGGGTCATGAAGCCGCCGTAGCTCCAGCCGAACACGCCGACGCGCTTCGAATCGACGAAGCTCTGCTGCGACAGCCACTCGATGCCGGTCAGCTGGTCTTCGACCTCGACCCTGCCCAGGTTGTTGTACAGGGCGTCGGTGAAGACGCGCTCGCGGCGGCTCGAGCCGCGGTTGTCCAGGGTGAACACCACGAAGCCCTGCTGCGCCATGTACTGGTTGAAGTAGCTGCCCCAGCCGCGGGTGACGCGCTGCGAGTGCGGGCCGCCGTAGGTGAACAGGAACACCGGGTAACGCTTGGTGGCGTCGAAGTTGGCCGGCTTGATCATCGAGTAGTACAGGGTCTGGCCATCCTTGGCCTTGATCGAGCCGAACTCGGTCGGCAGGTGATCCGGCAGGTACTTCGCGTACGGGTGGTTCGCGTTCAGCTCGTTCTTCTCGAGCCACTCGACCATGGTGCCGTCGGCGCGGCGGATCGACACCTGCGGCGGGGTCTGCGGGTTCGAGTAGGTATCGACGAAGATCTTGCCATTGCCTGCGAAGGCGGCGTCGTGCATGCCGTCGCCGCTGGTGATGCGCACCGGCTTGTCGGCATTCTTGCCGTCCAGGTTCAGCGCATAGGTCTGCTTGTCGATCACCGCATCCTTGTTCGATGCGATGTAGACCTTGCCGGCCGCTTCATCGACGGCCAGGATATTGTCCACGCCCCATTCGCCCTTCGACAGCGGGTACTGCAGCTTGCCGTCCATGCCGTATACGTACAGGTGGTTGCGGCCAGTGCGTTCCGACGCCCAGATGAAGGCTTTCTTGTTCTTCAGGAAGCGCAGGTCGTTGTGGATGCTGACCCAGGTCTTCGAGGTTTCCGACAGCAGCGGGCGCTGGGCCAGGGTGTCGACGTCGACGGCCACCAGGTCGAGGCGCTTCTGGTCGCGGGTCTGGCGCTGGTACACCAGGGTTTTCGCATCGGCGCTGAAGTCGGCGCGCACCAGGTAGATGTCCTTCTCGGCGCCGAGGTCGATCTTGCGCTGCTGGCCGGTGGCCGGGTTGACGACCATCAGCTCGATCAGCACGTTCGGGTCGCCGGCAGCCGGGTAGTGCTGGTCGATGACTTCGGTGCGGTCGGCGAAGATCTCGAAGCGGCGCACCACCGGCACCGGGGCTTCGTCGTAGCGGCGGTAGGCGATCGCGGAATCGTCCGGCGCCCAGTAGTAGCCGGTGTGCTGGTCCATCTCTTCCTGCGCGACGAATTCCGCCTCGCCATTGTGGATGGTGCCCTTGCCGTCGGTCGTCAGCTGGCGCTCGGCGCCGCTCTGCAGGTCGATCACGACCAGGTTCTGGTCGCGCACGAAGGAGACGTAGCGGCCCTTCGGCGAGATCTTCGGATCGGTCACATTGCCCGACGCCACCTTGCGCGGCGAATCCGGGGTGGCGACGTTGACCAGGTAGAGGTCGCCGCCGATCGGGACCAGCAGCTGCTTGCCGTCCGGCGACCAGTTATAGCTGATGATGCCCGACAGGCCGGCGGTACGCGCACGTTCGCGGCGCGCTTTTTCCTCGAGCGACAGTTCCTCGTTCGGCACCAGGCGCTTGGAATCGACAAGGCGCTGGGTGGCCTTGCTCTTCATATTGTATTCCCACAGGTCCAGCTGGTACTGGTTGTCGGCACGGCCGCGCAGGAAGGTGACGCGCTCGCCGTCCGGCGACACGCGCAGATTGCGCACGCCCGGGCCGGACAGGGAGGTGTCGCCGTAGATGCGGTCCAGCGTCAGGCGTTCGGCCGATGCGGGAGCGGCTGCCAGGGTGGCCGCGGCGGCGACCAGGAGGGACAGGAGAGGGCGCATGAATGTCTCTTGGTAAGTTAATTTATGACAACGGCGGAACGATACCAGAGTCGCGCCCGAAAAGCTGTAACTACGCCACCGCAACCTTCGCCGCGGCGCCTTCGCGGATGCGTTGACGGGCCAGCTTTTCGAACGACCAGGTCAAGAGCACCGCCGCCACCGTCAGCGCGATCACCAGCCCGATCCAGAAGCCGGTATTCGCCATCGGCGCACTTGGCGCCCATGGGAACCACTGCGGCGCCAGGCCGAGGATGCAGCCCAGCGGCAGCGACACGCCCCAGAACGCCACCAGCTGGATGATCATCGGCGGACGCGTCACCTGGTAGCCGCGGATCGCCGACGCGGTGGCCACCTGGGTCGCATCCGACAACTGGAACAGGGCCGCGAGCAGCAGCAGGTCGGCGCAGGCCGCCTGCACCGCCGGATCCGAGGTATAGGCGGCCGCGATCTGCCAGCGGAACAGGGCGATGCCGATGGCCGACAGGGCGCCGAAGGCGACGGAGACGCCGACCCCGACCCAGCCCACGAAGCGGGCGCGCACCGGATTGCCTTCGCCCATGGCCTGGCCGACCCGGGTCATCATGCCGATCGAAAAGCTCAGCGGCACCATGAATACCAGCGAAGCAAAGTTCAGCGCGATCTGGTGCGAGGACACGGCGACCACGCCGAAGCGCGCCACCAGCAGGCTGATCAGGCCAAAGGCGCTGACCTCGGCGAAATACGTGACGCCGATCGGCAGGCCGAGGCGCAGCATCTCTTTGATGGCCTTCCAGTCCGGGCCTTCCCAGCCGGTGAAAGGGTAGGTCAGGCGATAGGCCGGCGAGCGCCTGACCCACAGGATCATGGCGCCGAGCATCAGCCACATGCCCAGCGCGGTGGACACCGCGCAGCCGACCGCGCCCAGCATCGGGAAGCCCCAGTTGCCGTACACCAGCAGCCAGTTAGAAATGACATTGAACACCAGGCCGAAGATCGCGATCCACATGATCGGCTTGGTCTGGTTGATGCTGGTCGTGTAGCCGTACAGCGCGCGGTAGCAGGCGAAGGCCGGCATGCCGAGGCTGATCACGTGCAGGAAGAGGGAGGCGCGGTCGGCGACGTGCTTGTCCAGCCCGACATGGTCGAACAGCAAGGTGCACAGGTTGGCGAACACCATCGCCACCAGGCCCACCAGCAAGCCCTTCCACAGCGACTGGCGCACCGAATGCGGCACCTGGTCGTGGCGCGCCGCGCCGATCTCGTGCGCGACCACGGTGTTAATCGCCATCATCGTGCCCATCACCGTCACCAGCACGATCGACCACACCGAGGTGCCGAGCGAGACGGCGGCCAGTTCCTCGGCGCTGACATGGCCGGTCATCGCGACGTCGGCCACGCCCATGCCGACGGTCGCGAGCTGGCCCACCAGCATGGGCCAGGACAGGCGCCACAGGGTGAAGATTTCGGTGCGGACGGGTGAAGAGGCGACGGTGGTCATGAGGGGCAGGCGTGATACGGAAAGCCTGCCATTCTACCGCCTCATTGCTAAGGCCGCGTGGCGGACGTAGCGCCCGTGCACGCAGAAGAAGGCAGGTGTTTAGACGCGCACCAGCTCGACGCGGCGGTTTTTCGCCTTGCCCGCTTCGGTGCCGTTGTCGGCCAACGGCTGGTCCGGGCCCTTGCCGGCGGCGGTGAGGCGCTGCGCCGAGATGTTCTTCGCGGTGATCGCCTGCACCACCGACTCGGCGCGCGCCAGCGACAGCTTGCGGTTGTGGGCAGCGTCGCCGGTCGCATCGGTGTGGCCTTCGACGCGCAGTTTCAGCGCAGGTTCGCCCTGCATCAGTTTGACGACCTCGTCCACGGCCGGCAGGCTGTCCGGACGGATGACCTGGCTGTCGGTATCGAAGTTCAGGTACAGGGCGACGTGGCCGTCCTGCTTCAGTGCGCTCGAGAGCTTGGCGGCGGGCAGGGCTTGCACCTGCTGCTGCATCGCTTTTTCCTCGACGGTCAAGATGCGCACCTCGCCGTTCTTGAGGGAAAAGGTCAGCCAGATATTGGTGCTTGGCGTGCGGATGAGCCATTGCTCGAATCCAGGCACTTCGGGATCCTCCAAACTGTCCAGGCTATCGACTCCCATTTTCTTCAACATCGCGGATTCGTTTCCGCCATTGCGCTGGATGAACTGCTCGTCGCGGGGATCGACCTTGTCGACCCGCGTCGCGCCCAGTGCCTTCAAGGCCGCCTCGTAGTTGCGATGCGCCGCCAGCGCCGACCATTTCAAGCTGTACAGGTTGAAAATACGCTTCTGAACCTTGCCTTCGACCGGACGGAGCTCTTCGCCGGCGAGGACGAACACGCGATCGAACTCCACGTCTTTGGTGGTGGTCATATGCTCTTCCGGCAGACCGGTCGGCGTCGCCAGGTAAGGGAAGGGCGGCAAGGCCTTGTCGGTCACCGGCACCGATTGCAGGTCGAACTTCGCGCCCGGCGCTGCTGCAGTGGCAGGGGCTGCTGGTGCTGCAGGCGCCGTCGCTCCCGGCTCGGCCGGTGCCTGCGCGGTGCTGGCCGGAGCATCCTTGGCGGCATCCTGCGCCTCGTTCTGTTTGGACTTGCAGGCAGTCAGGCTGGCCGCGATCAAGAGGGGAAGGACGAGTGTCGATATGCGCTTCATGGCTCTGGTGTCGAATTGAAAACAAATGGGCGGGCCAGAATAGCAGAGTTCGTCGATATCGCGGGCCAACCATTGGGCTATCGCGCGAGATCATGCTCGTTGGATAGCCAGGGCGGATTCCACCTGCCACTGAGGCACTTGCTCATCGGTTTTTGAGCATAAACAAGGTCACCTTCGCAAAAGTGCACGACCTTACAGAGTCATGACAGGAGAACGCCATGGAAGAGCTGCTGCCGTACTACGAGCGCGAACTGGTCTACCTGAACACGGTCGGGCGCGAACTGGCCAGCCAGTATCCGCGCCTGGCGAACGAGCTGGGCATGGGCGCGGAGGGCAGCGAAGACCCGCACATCCGGCGCCTGATCCAGGCCTGCGCCCTGCTCAATGCGCGCACCGCCAAGAAGCTCGACGACGACTATCCCGAATTCACCGAGGCCCTGCTGGGCAGCCTGTACCCGACCTTCCTGCAGGGGATTCCGGCGTGCTCGGTGGTGCGCATCGCCGAGGGCGCGGCGCCAGGCGGCAGCCGCGCCGAGACGGTCCAGTCGCTCCCCCGCGGCACCGAGATGAGCGCGCTGCACGGCAAGGGCACGCCCTGCCGCTTCCGCACCGCAAGTCCGCTGAGCCTGGCGCCGGCGGGCGTGGTCCGGGCGCGCTACGAGCCGGTGGTGCACGCCCCCGCCAGCGTGCGCCTGCCGGCCCGCGCCACCGGGCAGATCGCGCTGACGATCGAGAGCGCCGCGCCGCTGCGCCTGCTGCACCAGCTCGGCATGCCGCGGGTACGCCTGTTCGTCGACGCCGATCCGCTGCTCTCGAGCGCCCTGATCGACACCCTGTTCCTGCACGTCGGCGCCAGTTATATGGAAGTGGGCGAAGGCGGACCCTGGCGCCAGTTCGACCGCATGCCGCTGGCGCTGGGCGGCTTCGGCGAGGACGACGCGCTGGTGCCGCTGCGGCCCGGCGAACACGCCGCCTACCGGCTGCTGAGCGAATACTTTGCCTTCCCCGACAAGTTCCACTTCCTCGACATCGACCTCGGTCCGCTGGCCCCCATGCTGCCCGCCGGCGCCCAGCGTTTCACCCTGCACCTGATCGTCAACGGCCTGCACGGCGACACCCGGTCGGCGCGCCTGCTCGGCACCCTGCACGCCGGCCACCTGGCGCCCGGCTGCGCCACCGTCGTCAACCTGTTTCACCAGGCCGCGACGCCGGTGCGCATCACCCACCGCAGCGCGATGTACGACGTGGTCCCGGGCCGCCATGAGGACGACGTCGAGGTCTACAGCATCGACGCGGTGCGGGTGCTGCGCACGGTGGAGGGGCGGGTGCAGTCGCTCGACTACCGGCCCTATTACGGACTGCGTCACGGCGAAGGCGGCGAGCTGCGCGAGCGCTACTGGTTCGCGCGCCGGGACGATCGCGCGGTGCAGCGCCACCGCATGAAGATCGGCTTCACCGAAGGCGGCCAGGGCGAAGCCGGCTTCGCCCTGCATGCCGACGAGCAGAGCGTGGCCTCGATCGAGCTGACCTGCACCAACGGCGCGCACGCGGGCTCGACTCCGGTCGGCGCGCCGGGCGGCGACCTGGTCAGCGAGACGGCGGCCGGCGGCCTGCTGCTGCGCCTGCTGCGCAAACCGACGCCGCCGCACCGCTTCCCCTCGTCCAGCGGCGCCCACTGGCGCCTGGTGGCGCAGCTGGCGCTGAACCACCGTTCGCTGGGCGACCTGGATGCGTTCCGCGAGGTGCTGACCCTGTACGACGTGGCGCGCTCGAGCGCGACGCAGCGCCAGATCGCCGGCGTCACGGCGCTCGAGACCCTGTCCTCGACCGCCTGGATGCGCAGCCCGATCGGGACCACGCTGGTGCATGGCGCCGAGGTCCGCATGACGGTCGACGAGGACGCCTTCGCCGGCGCCAGCCTGGTGGTGTTCGCGGAAGTGGTCAACCGCTTCTTCGGCCTTTACGTGCACGTGAACAGCTTCACCCGCCTGGTGCTGCGCTCGAGCCAGTCCGACAGGGAGCTGCTGCGATGCGCACCCCGCAACGGCAGCCTGACCCTGCTGTGATCGAGCGCCTGCTCGCGGAACCCTGGCGCTACGAACTGTTCCAGGCGATCCGCCTGCTGGCGCGCTGGCTGCGCCGCCAGCAGGGCGGGGAAAACGTCGATGCCGCGCTGCGCTTCGAGAGCGTGCTGTCGCTGGCCTTTCCATCCAGCGAGATCGACAGCGTGCAGATGGAAAGCGGCGCCGACGGCGCACCGCGCCTGCGCCTGCGCACCGCCGTCATGGGCCTGCTCGGCGTGAACGGCGCGCTGCCCCTGCACTACACCGAACGCATCGCGGCCTGGGAACATGCGACCGGCGACGCCGGCCCGCGCGCCTTCTACGACGCCCTCTCGCACCGGCAGGTCGCGCTGTTCTACCGCGCCTGGTGCAAGTACCGCGTGCGCGGCGGCCTGGATGAGGGCGGACGCGACCGTTTCCTGGCCCAGCTGGCGGCGCTCGGCGGCGCCCTCGGGCAGCAGGATGCCGGGCTGTCCTCCGAAAGCCTGGCCTATTTCGCGGCCCAGCTGCGCAGCCGCGTGGTGCCGGCCGGCCTGATCGCCGGCGTGCTCGGCGAGTACCTGCAGGCCCAGGTCCAGGTCGTCCAGTTCGCTGGACGCTGGGACGTGCTGCCGCTTGAAGAGCGCAACCGGCTGGGCGAACACAACTGCGAGGTCGGCGTCGTCGCCACCCTGGGCGAACGCCTGCCGCGGCCGGAACTCGGCATCCGCATCCGGGTGGGGCCGGTACCGGCGGACGTGTTCGAGCGCTTCCTGCCGGGGGCCCCCGGGGCCCGGGCGATCAGCGCGCTGCTGGGGCAGTTCGCGATCGAGATTCCCTACCGCGAACTGCAGGTGGTGCTGCGCCGCGAGGACGTGGCGGGCATCGCGCTCGACGGCGGCAAGCGCCTCGGCCTCGATGGGTTCCTGTGCACGCATCCACCTGCCCGCGACCGCGACGACGTCTGCTACCTGCTGCCCTGATTCCCGCCGCGCGCGCCGCGAGCCGCGCGACGCCGGCCGTGCGGGCGACCTACAATTGTCCCGACTGATGAACCGTTCGGACAGGAGGATATATGGGCGACGAAGTCGATCTCGTAAGTGAGCAAGATGTACTGGGAAAACGCGTGGCGGTCCTGATGACGGATGGCGTGGAGCAGGTCGAATACACCGGTCCGCGCACGTTCCTGGAAGGGAAGGGCGTGCGCGTCACCTTGATTTCGCCGAAGGCCGCGGGCGAGGACGTGCAGGGCATGAACCACGACCAGCCGGGCGACAAGTTCAAGGTGGAGCTGAGCCTGTCGCAGGCGCACGTGGCCGATTACGACGCGCTGCTGCTGCCGGGCGGCGAAGAGAACCCGAAGAAGCTGCGCCAGATTCCGGAAGCGATCGCCTTCATCAAGGCCTTCGACGAGGCCGACAAGCCGATCGCGGCGATCTGCCATGGACCGTGGCCGCTGATCGACGCGGGGATTGCGGAGTCGAAGCACCTGACGAGCTATCCGGCGATCAAGGACGACCTGGTGAATGCCGGGGCGGAATGGACGGATGATGAAGTCGTGGTGGACGGCAAGCTGGTCACCAGTCGCAAGCCGGAGGATATTCCGGCGTTCAATGATGCGCTGATGAAAGAGTTGATGGTGGTGCAGCAGGCGGGGGCGGATCCGGGGCCGACGTCGTAGCCCTGGCGCCGGGCAAGGCCGGGCACTAGCCCGGCCTCCTTGGGGTGCGGTCGACGATCATCCGCTTTTCGCGCAGAATTCATTGGCCTCGACAAGTAAATCCGCCTTCACACTTGCACCAGCTTTGAAGATGCCTCCGGCGCTCTGCTTGGTCAACAAATAGGCACCATTGCCGGTCGGGATAGGTCCACTCGAAGCACAGGCGGACAGGCAAGCAACCACAACACTCATCAAAATATCTTTTTCATTCTTCCCTCATTCGGCATCTAAAGGCGCGCCGTTTCGCGTGCGCATCATACGCGACTTCAAAGGCAAGATTCTCACCAAGCGTAACTGGCATCCTGTAGTTAGCTCGGCAAAGATGTGGTTTCCCTTAATGCCCATGCACCGCACGCCATGCCGCGTACTCCGAGGGCCGCAAGCCATAGCGCGCCAGCACGCCCTCATGCATCCGACGAAGCTCCTCGACGATCAGTGCCTGCACCTCCGTTTGCTGCGGCTCCGGAATGTGTTCCAGAACGGCCGACCGTATGCTCGATAGCGGATCCTGTGCCGGTTGCAGGATCACTTCGCGCAGGGTCTGCTTGATGAAGTCACGCCAGGCCAGCCGAAGGGGATCGGGTTCCGCCAGGTCCTGCTTGATCGCCAGGTATTCTTGCGTCGACCTTTCATACGCCCACACATACAGGTCGCGCAGGAGCTCGACGCGCGTCATTTCGTAGACCCCAAGCGTGGCGCGGCTGTAGGCCTGCGTCGGCACGTCCAGGAAAGTCAGTGGGCATAGGTTGGCGCGGACTAAGGGCAGATTCGCAGCCAGCCGGGAAGTACGCTTGTTGACGTCGGCAAACGGCTGCAAATAGGGCAGGTGCACCATCATGAAGAAGGATTGCTCGAACGGGTCGAGGATCTGCCCGGCTTTATCGAGCAAGGTGTTCAGTTCTTCCTCGATCTGTTGGGGAGTCGACAGGGGGCGATACACGCTTTTCCAGATATCGACGCCGTGTTGGCGGATCCGGCCTTCGTCTGCCGGATTGGGCAAGAGATTCTCTGCCAATGCGCTGTGCAGATTCATCACAAAGTAGCGGTTGAATTCCGCACTCGCGGCATTATCGACCAGGAGTTCGATTGCCGTTTTGTGATTCAGGATCATCTGGGTTTCGATGGCCGCCTTGCCGCGTGCGGCCTTGCCATGTTCGATCAGCTCACGCGTGTCGAGCCGCGAATAGGTATTGCCTTCGAGGTGACTGGACGCCCACGAGAGATCGATCAGCAAGCGGTTGATGATCGCGCGGCTGTAGGTGCCTGCGGGTGCAGCGATTTCCTCGGTCCTGCCCATCCGGTGCAATTGTCGGCGTAACGATGCAGACAGATACCAGGTTTCGTTCGGGCGGTAGGCCTCGAGGAAATCCGGCTGATAGCCTACCGGCCTGCGTGCTTCGGGAGCTTGGTCGATGTAGGCAAGAATGTCCTGGCTGTCTGCAGACAAGGGGATGAAGGCAGGAAATCTATCTTCGTCGGCAAGCTGCTCGGTGGCGCGAACCGAAGGCTCGATGGCAAGATACCGCCGGGCTCGGGCGTTGCCGCGTGCGCAGATTTTTCCTGTGTCCAGTAGTGCCGCGATCAGGCGCTGGGCAGTTCGCCGGGTAAGAACCGGATGTGCCACGAGAAGTTCGGACAGCGATATTCCCTCGGCAGAGGCTCGAATACTGTTCAGCAAGTCAGTCGTTGGGGACATGGATTGTGGCGCGATACGGTACGATGATGGCGCGATTATGGCGCAGCTTTGGCGCGACTGGCGCGATTTCTGCGAATATTTGGCGCGATTCTGGCGCGATTAGAGCGGAGAGGACAGAATCGCGCCATCCTGAGGCAGTTGCCAGTGAAATAGGCCTCAGACATCCCTGATAAACGCCAGAAATAAAAAAAGCCGCTGACGAATCAGCGGCTTTTTGGAAGAGGTTGGTGGAGGCGGCGGGAATCGAACCCGCGTCCGCAAGCACTCTACAGACAGTTCTACATACTTAGCACTATCAATTGATTTAACCTGGACAACGGGGATGTGCACCCTTTGGACAAGCGAGTCACCTATTATTTAGCAGTCGACCAAGTGACCCGGCCTACTGCGAGCCCCTGTAAATGAGTCCACGAACCTTGCGGCACACCCCAGGGGCGAGGTGTTGTGGACCTAGCAGCGATTAAGCTGCGAGTGCGTACGAGTTATCGTTTGCAGTTATTGATTTCTGGATGTATTTACGAGGTAACCAGTCCTCGGTATGCCCTGCGCTGCTTTGCAACCCACGTCGAAACCAGGTCGCCCCCAACGAAAGAAGCTTCATTGTACTCCAATTTGCCCCCATGTGCAGTCGGCGTACTGAAACCGGAAGCGGTGTCAAGCGGTCAAAGAATAGTCGCACAAGCTGTGAAAACTGCAATATCATGGCCCGGCTGTACGGTCTGCTTCACAATTTTCGACAAGGGAATGGGCATGGTCTGTATCGTTTGTGGAAACACCAAGATGGCCGGGCTCGCCGCATGGCACGCAACCTGCCCGGCCTGCCATTACGAGAGCGCGGACCTGTCCGTCGCCATCAACCACCACACCGGCCCCGAGGTCAACGAGGCCGAACGCGAAGCCGGCCTGAAGGCGCTGCGGCTCGAGAACTTCCGCGCCATCGTCCAGTTCGCCAAGCGGCAGGTGCGGCCCGGCGGGCGCAGCCTGCTCGACGTGGGCAGCGCCCATGGCTGGTTCCTGGAAACCGCGCGCGACGATTTCGACGTGCTCGGCGTCGAGCCCGATGCCGTGGTCGGTTCGCGCGCCGCCGCGCGCGGGCTGCCGGTGCGGGCCGGTTTCTTCCCCGACGTGCTGCGCGACGACGAGCGCTTCGACGTCATCGTCTTCAACGACGTCATCGAACACATCCCGGACATCCGCAGCGCGCTCGACGATTGCCGCCAGCGTCTCAACGACGAGGGCATCCTGATCCTCAACCTGCCCAGCAGCCGCGGTTTCTTCTACCGCCTGTCGAAGGTGATCGCCCGCTTCGGCTGGCGCACGCCT
This sequence comes from Massilia phyllostachyos, assembly GCF_021044825.1. Classification (GTDB taxonomy): domain Bacteria; phylum Pseudomonadota; class Gammaproteobacteria; order Burkholderiales; family Burkholderiaceae_D; genus Telluria; species Telluria phyllostachyos. The sequence continues at coordinate 11,855 of NZ_JAJNOC010000009.1, forward strand.
TTCGAGCGCCTGTGGCAGAAAGACCTGCCGTCGCCGCACGTGCATTACTTCAGTCCGGACAACCTGTCCAGGCTGGTGGCCGGGCGCGGCTTCGAATTGGTCGACAGCGCCGAGCTGCCGGCCCTGCGCGCCAAGGGCCTGCGCGAGCGCCTCAGCTGCGCCGGCAATGTGCCGCCGCTGTCGCTGTGGGTGCAGTACATCGCGATCATGTGCGCGATCCCCGTGCTGAAGATCTTCCCGAGCGACATCATCGTCTGCATCTTCCGAAAAAAAACCGCAGGCTGACGGCGCCTGCGGTTTTGTAAGGGAGAAAAGTGCTTAGCGGTTGCGATTGGCGATCTCGTTGCCGAGCATGCCGCCGCCGATGATGCCGGCGACCGTCGCCAGCTTCTTGCCGTTGCCGCCGCCGATCTGGTTGCCGATCAGGCCGCCGATCACGGCGCCGGTGCCGATGCCGACATAGTTCGGCTGGGCCTGAGCAGGGGCCGGTTGCGGGTAGTAGCGCGGCTCGGCCGGCTTGGCGTGCACCACGCGGGTCTTCTCGACCACTTTCACGACCGGTTTCTCACGGATGATTTCCTTGACCACCACCGGGGCCGGCTGCGGCGCCGGCTGGGCGTAGGCGACCGGCTGGGCAGCGGCCGGCAGCGCACCGGCGGCCAGCTGGGACGCCAGCTGCGGCGTCACCGGCGTGGCGGCCAGCGCGGCGGGCGCGACCGGAGCGGCGCCCTGCACGGCGGCTGCCGGCACCATCACGACCTGGCCTTGCGCATTCGTCATCGGCACCATGCCGGCGTACTGCGCGGCAGCGAGGGCGGCCTGGGATTCCGGAGCGCTCTTCGAGCTCGGCAGCAGGCCGGTGATGGCGGCGGCGCCGGTCAGGCTGACGATGACGACCGACGCGGCGGCTGCGGCCATCAGTGGGTGGATGCGGGTGGTGGTGCGTGCGGTGGTTTCCATGTTCTGCTCCGTAGGACGTTGGGTTGTCGTATGGGAGTAGATTAATGGCGAGCCCGGCGCAAGCCTAGACTCAAGGCTGTATCAGTCGTAATGAGATGTAAGCACGCGCCTCACGCCGCGCGTTCGGCCTCGCGCGCCGCGTCCACCACGCTGCGCAGGGTCTGCAGCAGGTCGGTCGGGGTGTCGAGCAGGTAGTCGGCGCCCCAGGTCGACGGTTCGATCGCGCCGCAGTAGCCCCAGTTGCAGGCGACGGTGACCATGCCCGCAGCCACGCCGGCTTCCACGTCGCGCTTGTCGTCGCCCACGTACCAGCAGTGGGTCGGATCGACGCCGAGGCGGCGCGCGCCTTCGAGCAGCGGGGCAGGGTGGGGTTTCGAATGCGGCGTGGTGTCGCCCGAGACGATGCAGCCGGCGTGCGACAGGCCGATCTGCGGAATCAAAGGGTCGGTGAAGCGCGCCGGCTTGTTGGTGACGATGCCCCAGGCCATGCCGGCCTCTTCGATGCCGAGCAGGAGTTCGGCCACGCCGCCGAACAGCGAGCTGTGCACGGCCATGGTTTCCTGGTAGCGGTCGAACCACTGCAGGCGCAATTCCTCGTAACCGTCGTCGCCCGGCCCCAGGCCGAAGGCGGCGCCGATCATGCCGCGCGCGCCGGCGGAGGCGGTAGGGCGCAGCACCGAATACGGGGTCGGCGGCAAGCCGCGTTCGGTGCGCAGCCAGTTGACGGCGGCGGCCAGGTCGGGCGCGGTGTCGGCCAGCGTGCCATCGAGGTCGAACAGGATGGCACGCGGTGCCGGCAGGACGGTCGGGAGGGTCATGGAGAAAGGTTCGAGCGGTACGTTAGAGCGGTTTGGTGCACGCCACCATGTAGTTCACATCGGTGTCGTTGTTGAGCGAGTAGATCTTGGTCAACGGATTGTAGGTCAGGCCTTTCAGGCCGTCGACCTGCAGGCCCGCCAGGCGCGCGAACTGCGCCAGTTCGGCCGGCGTGATGAACTTGGCGTAGTCGTGGGTCCCGCGCGGCAGCATGCGCAGGATGTACTCGGCGCCGATGACGGCGAACAGATAGGACTTCGGATTGCGGTTCAGGGTCGAGAAGAACACGTGGCCGCCCGGTTTCACCAGGGTGGCCGCGGCCTGCACGATCGCGGCCGGGTCCGGCACGTGCTCGAGCATTTCCATGCAGGTGACCACGTCGAACTGGCCCGGCTCGGCCGCCGCCATCTCTTCGGCCGCGATGTGCTTGTAGCGCACCTCAACGCCCGATTCCAGGCTGTGCAGGTCGGCCACCTTCAGGGCCTTCTTCGACAGGTCGATGCCGGTCACCTTGGCGCCCTTGCGCGCCATCGCCTCCGACAGCACGCCGCCGCCGCAGCCGATGTCGATCACGTTCTTGCCCAGCAGCGGGGCGCGCGCGTTGATCCACTCCAGGCGCAGCGGATTGATTTCGTGCAGCGGACGGAATTCGGACGTCGGGTCCCACCAGCGGTGGGCCAGTTCGCTGAATTTCTGGATTTCTAGGGGGTCTGCGTTGGTCGTCGTAGTCATAGCTTGGATAATACTGGAAATGGGTGGGCTCACGCAGTGCCGCACGGAAAATATGTATGGGGGTGTGGGAGCCAAACCTGGGCACCGGCCTGCGCCGGTGCGACGGTCTCCGCGCTAACAGCAAACTCAACCGTCGTCGTTCCGGCGAAGGCCGGAACCCAAGTTGCACGCACGCCGCTGCCGCAACGTCTCGCCACAAACGAAAAACCCCGCCGCAGCGGGGTCTTCCTCAAGCCATCCGCAAGGGATTACTTGTTGACGGTACGCGTACCCACGACTTCGATCTCCACGCGGCGGTTCTTCGCGCGGCCTGCCGAGGTCTTGTTGTCGGCTTCCGGCTGCTTCTCGCCCTTGCCTTCGGTGTAGATGCGGTTTTCTTCCACGCCCTTGCCCTTCAGGTAGGTCTTGACGGCTTCAGCGCGGCGGATCGACAGCTTCTGGTTGTAGGCATCGGTGCCGATCGAGTCGGTGTGGCCGACGGCGATGATGACTTCCAGGTTCATGTCGCCCAGCTTCGAGGTCAGGTCGTCGAGCGCTGCCTTGCCGGCCGGTTTCAGGACGGCCTTGTCGAAGTCGAAGAAGGCGTCGGCCGAGTAGGACACTTTTTCGGAGGTCGGAACCGGCGCCGGAGCAGGCGTCGGGGCCGGGGTTTCGGCGACAGGCGGGGCCGGCGGCGGAGGTGGCGGCGGCGGAGCGACGCACTTGCCGTTTTCCAGTTTCTCAGGTGCGACGCACAGCGGCGCATCGCAGCCCGGGACCGCGTCGGCCGGGGTCCAGTAGCCGGTGCGCCAGCACAGGCCGAAAGGATTGCGGGCAATCACGCCGCGGCTGTCCTGCACATAGGCGCTGTACGGGGTACGGGCCTGGATGTCGGTGGTCAGCGGTGCATACGGCGCATCGCTCTGGGCAAACGCATTGCCTGCGAACGCGGCCGAGGCTGCGAGCATGAGGGTTACCAGTTTATTCATGTTCTTTTTTCCTTTCGGGTAAATGCCTTGCGAAACTCAGCTGGGGCGTTATGGTCAAGAGAATAACACGCCTTGGGAAGGGGCTAGTTTCGCATTATGAAACAAACAATTAATTTCCTGTCCATTTTGCCACATGCACCAAAAACGCACGACTGCACCTAAATCAAACACAAGGCATATTTTTTTAACGTTGTTTTGTTGCAACGTTAGGTCAAGCGGACTAGGCCGGCATCGACAATGCTGGAATCGTCCGCACCGAAACGGGGCTCCGGGCAGGAATTGTGCTGCCACTAACTACCGCATGGTAGAATCATCCGTTGCAGTCAATAACCATTAGCCTGAAAGCAGTCGACCCGCACAATGGATCAATTTGCAAAAGAAACAGTTCCCATTTCCCTAGAAGAAGAAATGCGCAAGAGCTACCTCGATTACGCGATGAGCGTGATCGTGGGCCGTGCTCTGCCGGACGTGCGCGACGGCTTGAAGCCGGTGCACCGCCGCGTGCTGTACTCGATGCACGAAAGTAACTACGTCCACAACCGTCCGTACGTGAAGTGCGCGCGCGTGGTCGGCGACACCATGGGTAAGTACCACCCGCACGGCGACGCGTCGATCTACGACACCCTGGTCCGCATGGCCCAGGACTTCTCGCTGCGCTACACCCTGGTCGACGGCCAGGGCAACTTCGGCTCGATCGACGGCGACTCCGCCGCGGCAATGCGTTATACCGAGTGCCGCCTGGACAAGATTTCGCAGGAACTTCTGGCCGACATCGACAAGGACACCGTCGACTACCAGCCGAACTATGACGGCAAGGAAAAAGAGCCGACCGTCCTGCCGACCAAGATCCCGAACCTGCTGATCAACGGTTCCTCGGGCATCGCGGTGGGCATGGCCACCAACATCCCGCCGCACAATCTGTCGGAAGTCATCAACGGCGCCCAGCACCTGCTGAAGAACCCGGAGTGCACGATCGACGAACTGATCGAGCTGATCCCGGCGCCGGACTTCCCGACCGCCGGCATCATCTATGGCGTCTCGGGCGTGCGCGACGGTTATCGCACCGGCCGCGGCCGCGTGGTGATGCGCGCCAAGACCCACTTCGAGGAATACGGCAAGGACGGCGGCCGCGTCGCGATCATCGTCGACGAGCTGCCCTACCAGGTCAACAAGAAGTCCCTGCTCGAGCGTATCGCCGAGAACGTGCGCGACAAGAAGTTAGAGGGCATCAGCGACATCCGTGACGAGTCCGACAAGTCGGGCATGCGCGTGGTCATCGAACTGAAGCGCGGCGAAGTGCCCGAAGTGGTGCTGAACAATCTGTACAAGCAGACCCAGCTGCAAGACACCTTCGGCATGAACATGGTCGCGCTGGTCAATGGCCAGCCGAAGCTGCTGAACCTCAAGCAGATGCTCGAGTGCTTCCTCTCGCACCGCCGCGAAGTGGTCACCCGCCGCACCGTGTTCGAGCTGCGCAAGGCGCGCGAACGCGGCCACATGCTGGAAGGCCTGGCGGTCGCGCTGGCCAACATCGACGACTTCATCGCGATCATCAAGGCCGCGCCGACGCCGCCGATCGCGAAAACTGAACTGATGCAGCGCGCCTGGGATTCGTCCCTGGTGCGCGAAATGCTGAACCGTACCGAACTGGCCGGCGCCGGCGGCATCGAAGCCTTCCGTCCGGAGCACCTGCCGAAGCACTACGGTATGCAGCAGGATGGCCTGTACAAGCTGTCCGACGAGCAGGCCCAGGAAATCCTGCAGATGCGCCTGCAGCGCCTGACGGGCCTCGAGCAGGACAAGATCGTCAACGAGTACAAGGAAGTGATGGACCACATCGCCGACCTGCTCGACATCCTGTCCAAGCCGGAGCGCGTCACGACCATCATCAGCGACGAGATGGCGCAGATCAAGTCGGACTACACGGAAAACGGCAAGGACCAGCGCCGCTCGGCCATCGAGCACAACGCCAGCGACCTGGAAACCGAAGACCTGATCACCCCGCAGGACATGGTGGTCACCCTGTCGCACTCGGGCTACATGAAGTCGCAGCCGATCGCCGAATACCGCGCCCAGAAGCGCGGCGGCCGCGGCAAGCAGGCGATGGCGACCAAGGACGAGGACTGGATCGACCAGCTGTTCATCGCCAACACCCACGACTACATGCTGTGCTTCTCGAACCGCGGCCGCATGTACTGGCTGAAGGTGTGGGAAGTGCCGCAGGGCTCGCGCAACTCGCGCGGCAAACCGATCGTCAACATGTTCCCGCTGCAGGACGGCGAGAAGATCACCGTGATCCTGCCGCTGTCGGGCGAGAACCGGACCTTCCCGGAAGACCACTACGTGTTCATGGCGACCTCGCTCGGCACCGTCAAGAAGACGCCGCTGCGCGACTTCTCCAACCCGCGCAAGGCCGGCATCATCGCGGTCGACCTCGACGAGGGCGACGTGCTGGTGGGCGCCGCGCTGACCGACGGCCAGCACGACGTGATGCTGTTCTCGGACGGCGGCAAGGCGGTGCGCTTCGACGAGAACGACGTGCGTCCGATGGGCCGCACCGCGCGCGGCGTGCGCGGCATGAACCTGGAAGAGGGCCAGCAGGTCATCGCCCTGCTGGTGGCCGAGAACGAGCAGCAGTCGGTGCTCACGGCCACCGAGAACGGCTTCGGCAAGCGCACCCCGATCCTTGAATACACCCGCCACGGCCGCGGCACCAAGGGCATGATCGCGATCCAGACATCCGAGCGTAACGGCAAGGTGGTGGCCGCGACGCTGGTCGACACCACGGATGAGATCATGCTGATCACGACCGGCGGCGTGTTGATCCGCACCCGCGTGGCCGAGATCCGCGAGATGGGCCGCGCGACCCAGGGCGTGACCCTGATCGCGGTGGAGGACGGCACCAAGCTGTCCGGCCTGCAGCGCATCGTCGAGACCGATCTCGAAGAGGTCGAGCTCGAACAGGCGCCCGAATAAGACGCTCCCGACGGGCCGCGCTTGAGCGGCCCGTTTTTTTACCTGATCGACGACATCATGAAAAAATTTGTCCTGACCCTGGCAAGCGCCGCCGCTTTCGTGGCGGCGCCGGCCTTCGCCCAGACCGCGCCGAGCGCCAATCCGCAAGCCGTCGCCGCCACCAAGGCGATGCTCGATGCGATGGAAATCCGCAAGAACATGGTCGTCATGTATTCGGACATGCAGAAGTCGCTGCCGGCCATGATGCGCCAGCAGACCGGCGCCATGATCGAGGCCGACACCACGCTGAATGCCGCGCAGAAGAAGGACGCCATGGCCAAGTTCGAGGCCAAGCTGCCCGGCCTGGCCCAGGCGATCGGCAAGATCTTCAGCGACCCGGCCCTGATCGACGAGATGATCGACGAAATGGTGCCGCTGTACGCCAACAACTACACGGTCGACGAGATCAAGCAGCTGACCGCCTTCTACCAGAGCCCGGTCGGCCGCAAGATGATGACCCTGATGCCGAAGCTGGCCGGCGAAAGCATGGCGATCGGCCAGCGCATCATGAATCCGCGCATCGGCAAGCTGATGCAGGATGTGATGCAGGAAGTGCAGAAGCCCTGAGGAAGAAAGGACCGCATGACGAACCAGGTATATAACTTCTCGGCCGGCCCGGCCGTCCTCCCCAAGGAAGTGCTGCGGCAGGCGGCCGGCGAGATGCTGGACTGGCACGGCAGCGGCATGTCGGTCATGGAGATGAGCCACCGCGGTCCGGAATTCATCTCCATCTACAAGCAGGCCGAAGCCGACCTGCGCGAGCTGCTGGCGGTGCCGGGCAACTACAAGATCCTGTTCATGCAGGGCGGGGGACTCGGCGAGAACGCCATCATCCCGATGAACCTCGCAGGATGCTGCGCCCAGCCGGCGACGATCGACTTCATCCACACCGGTTCGTGGTCGGGCAAGTCGGCGAAGGAGGCGCGGCGCTACGCCCATGCGAACGTGGCGGCCAGCAGCGAAGCATCCGGCTTCACCGGCGTGCCGCCGCAGTCCTCCTGGAACCTGACTCCGGGCGCGGCCTACCTGCACATCTGCACCAACGAGACCATCGACGGCGTCGAGTACAACTTCGTGCCCGAGATCGATCCCAAGGTGCCGATTGTGGCCGACATGTCCTCGCACATCCTGTCGCGCCAGATTGATGTATCGAAGTACGGCGTGATCTTCGCCGGCGCCCAGAAGAACATCGGCCCGGCCGGCCTGACGCTGGTCATCGTGCGCGACGACCTCCTGGAAGACGCGCTGCCGATCTGCCCCTCGGCCTTCCACTTCAAGACCGTGGCTGAGCACGAGTCCATGTACAACACGCCGCCGACCTATGCGATCTATATCGCGGGGCTGGTGTTCGCCCACCTGAAGAAGCTGGGCGGGGTGGCGGCGATGGAAAAGATCAATATCGAAAAGGCGCGCCTGCTGTATGCCGCGCTGGATGCGGACGACTTCTACCAGAATCGCGTCTCGCATGAATTCCGCTCGCGCATGAACGTACCGTTCTTCCTGCGCGACGAATCCCTGAACGAACAATTCCTGGCCGGCGCGAAGGCGCGCGGGCTGCTGCAACTGAAGGGCCACAAGTCCGTCGGCGGCATGCGGGCATCGATCTACAACGCGATGCCGCTCGAGGGCGTACAGGCCCTCGTCGATTATTTGAACGAATTCGCAGGCCGTTGAACGTGTGGGCGGTCCGCCGCCCACACGTTCAAACCACGCATATTGGCCCGCGACCACGATAACGACCCCGAACGATGAACGACAAACTCCTCCCTCTGCGCGAACAGATCGACGCGATCGACGCGCAAATCCTCGACCTCCTGAGCCGGCGCGGCCAGATCGCCCAGCAGGTCGGCCACGTCAAAGCCGAAACCAACGCCCCGGTGTTCCGCCCCGAGCGCGAAGCGCAGGTGCTGCGCGGCGTCGCCGAACGCAACCCCGGCCCGCTCAAGGACCGCGACGTGCAGACGATCTTCCGCGAGATCATGTCGTCCTGCCGCGCGCTCGAAAAGCGCGTCACCGTCGCCTACCTCGGCCCGTCCGGCACCTTCAGCGAACAGGCCGTCTACCAGCAGTTCGGCAGCGCCATCGAGACCTTGCCCTGCGTCTCCATCGACGAAGTGTTCCGCGCCACCGAGGCCGGCACCGCCGACTTCAGCGTGGTCCCGGTCGAGAACTCGTCCGAGGGTGCGATCAACCGCACGCTCGACCTGCTGCTCGCTACCACCACCATCATCAGCGGCGAGATCTCGATCCCGGTCCACCACAGCCTGATGAGCAAGACCGGCAGCATGGAGGGCGTCACCGTCGTGTGCGCGCACTCGCAGGCGCTGGCGCAGTGCCAGGTCTGGCTCAACCAGCACCATCCCGGCATCGAACGCCGCGCGGTGGCCTCCAACGCGGAAGCCGCGATCCTGGCCAGCCAGGACCCGACGGTGGCCGCGATCGCCAGCGAGATGGCGGGCGAGCAGTACCAGCTCGGCGTGGTGCAGCCCCATATCCAGGACGACCCGCACAACCGCACCCGATTCGTCGTCATCGGCAGCCTGCAGACCGGGCCGTCGGGGCGCGACCGCACCGCGATCGTGCTGGCTGTGCCGAACAAGGCCGGCGCCGTCTACAACCTGCTGGCGCCGCTCGCCAAGCACGGCGTATCGATGACCCGCTTCGAGTCGCGCCCGGCGCGCATCGGCACCTGGGAGTACTACTTCTATGTCGACGTCGAAGGCCACGTGCACGACGCTTCGGTGGACCGCGCGCTTGCGGAACTGAAGGACAACGCCGCCTTCTTCAAGGTGCTCGGTTCCTACCCGCAGAGCCTCTGATTCCTTCACTTTTTTTCGAGTACATCCATGTCGCAATTCGGTCCAGATTACGTCCGCGCCATCGCCCCCTACCAGGCCGGCAAACCCATCGCTGAAGTCGCCCGCGAGTTCGGCTTAGACGAAGCCAAGATCGTCAAGCTCGCCTCCAACGAAAACCCCTTCGGCGTGCCGGAATCGAGCCGCGCCGCGATGGCGCAGGCAGCCGCCGACCTGGGGCGCTATCCGGATGCGAACGGCTTCGAGCTGAAGGCGGCCTTGTCGGCGCGCTACGACGTGCCGGCCGACTGGATCACGCTCGGCAACGGCAGCAACGACATCCTGGAGATCGCCGCCCACGCCTTCGTGCAGAAGGGTGAATCCGTGGTGTATGCGCAGTACTCGTTCGCCGTGTACGCGCTGGCGACCCAGGGCGTGGGCGGCCGCGCCATCGTGGTTCCGGCCAAGGATTACGGCCATGACCTCGACGCCATGGCGGCAGCAATTCAAAGCGACACGCGTCTGGTCTTCGTGGCCAATCCGAACAACCCGACCGGCACCTTCATTCCGGCCGCCGAGATCGAAGCCTTCCTGAAGAAGGTGCCGTCGAACGTGGTCGTGGTGCTGGACGAGGCCTACAACGAATACCTGGCGGCCGAGCACCAGTTCGAGTCGAGCACATGGGTCCGCACTTATCCCAACCTGATCGTCTCGCGCACCTTCTCCAAGGCCTACGGCCTGGCCGGCCTGCGCGTCGGCTTCGCGATCGCCCAGCCGGCCGTGACCGACCTGATGAACCGTATCCGCCAGCCGTTCAACGTGAACTCGCTGGCGCAGGCTGCCGCCATCGCCGCGCTGAACGACAAGGCCTTCCTGGAGAAGGGCGCGCAGAACAACGCCGAGGGTTACCAGCAGATGACCGCGGCCTTCGATGAACTGGGCCTGCAGTACGTGCCGTCGTTCGGCAACTTCGTGCTGGTCAAGGTCGGCGACGACGAGCAGGCCGGCGCGCGCGTGAACCTGGCGCTGCTCAAGCAAGGCGTGATCGTGCGCCCGGTCGGCAACTACGGCCTGCCGCAGTGGCTGCGCATCTCGATCGGCCTGCCGGAAGAGAATGCGACCTTCATCGAAGCCTTGAAGAAGGTCCTGGCTTGAACATCGGCCGGCTCGTCGTCATCGGCGCCGGCCTGATCGGCGGCTCCTTTGCGCTGGCGCTGAAGCAGGCCGGCGTGGTGGCGCGCGTGGCCGGCCTCGGGCGCGATCCGCAGGCGATGGCGCGTGCGCTCGAGTTGGGCATCGTCGACGAGGTTTGCGCGACGGTGGAAGAGGCGATGCGCGGCGCCGACATGGTGCTGCTGGCCGCGCCGGTCGCCCAGACGGGGCCGATCCTGGCGTCGCTCCTGCCTTGGCTGGAGCCGGAGACCATCGTCACCGACGCCGGCAGTACCAAGTGCGACGTGGTGGCAAACGCACGTGCCGCATTGGGGATGCGCATCGCGCAGTTCGTTCCCGGTCACCCGATCGCCGGTAGCGAGTCGAACGGCCCCGATGCGGCAATGGCCGGCCTTTACCGCGGCAAGAAGACCGTGCTGACGCCGCTGCCCGAGAATGATCCTGCTGCTGTCGAGCGCGTGGCAAACGCCTGGCGCACGTGCGGCGCGATCATCCACACCTTGTCGCCCGAGGACCACGACCGCGTGTTCGCCGCCGTCAGCCATCTGCCGCATTTGCTGGCTTACGCGCTGGTGGACGACATCGCCGCCAAGCCCCATGCGGACCTGCTGTTCCAGTACGCCGCCAGCGGCTTCCGCGACTTCACCCGCATCGCCGGCTCCTCGCCCGAGATGTGGCGCGACATCAGCCTCGCCAACCGGGCCGCCTTGCTCACCGAGCTCGATGCATATCTGGCACAATTAACGACATTGCGCGCGCGGCTCGCCGCCGCCGACGGGCCCGCGCTCGAGACCGTGTACGCGAACGCGCAGCGCGCGCGCCGTGCCTGGCAGGAAGCGATCGAAGCCGGTTCGCCGCCACCGCCGCCCAATCAGGATATCGAATGACACAATCCAAACACTACCCCCAGCACATCGACCTCGAACCCGTGATCCACGTCGAGGGCGCGGTGCGCCTGCCCGGCTCCAAGAGCATCTCGAACCGCACCCTGCTGCTGGCCGCGCTGTCCGAAGGGACGACCACGATCCACGACCTGCTGGCTTCCGACGACACCATGGTGATGCTGGGCGCGCTGCGCTCGCTCGGCATCAAGTGGGACGAGGTCGACGAGCGCACGGTGGTCGTGCACGGCAATGGCGGCGTGCTGCCGAACCATGAGGCCGACCTCTTCATGGGCAATGCCGGCACCGCGATCCGTCCGCTCACCGCCGCGCTGGCCGTGATCGGCGGCGACTACACGCTGCACGGCGTCTCGCGCATGCACGAGCGCCCGATCGGCGACCTGGTCGACGCGCTGAACGAAGTCGGCGCCCAGATCGACTACACGGGCGAGCAGGGCTTCCCGCCGCTGCGCATCCGCCGCGGCCACATCCACGCGAATCGCATCGCGGTGCGCGGCAATGTGTCGAGCCAGTTTTTGACCGCGCTGCTGATGTCGGCGCCGTTGATGGCGACCACCCACGCCGTTTCCATCGACGTGGTCGGCGAGCTGATTTCGAAGCCCTATATCGAGATCACCCTGAACCTGATGCGCCGCTTCGGCGTGACGGTCGAGCAGAACGGCTGGTCCTCGTTCACCGTGCAGCCGGGCCAGCGCTATGCGTCGCCGGGCAGCATCCACGTCGAGGGCGACGCCTCGTCGGCGTCCTACTTCCTGGCGGCCGGCGCGATCGCCGGTGGACCGGTGCGGGTCGAGGGCGTGGGCGAGCACAGCATCCAGGGCGACGTGCGCTTCGCCGACGCGCTCGAACGCATGGGCGCCATCGTGACGCGCGGCGAGAACTGGATCGAGGCGCGTTCGAGCGGGGTGCTGAAGGCCATCGACGCGGACTTCAACCATATCCCGGATGCGGCCATGACCATCGCCGTGGCCGCGCTGTACGCGGATGGCCCGAGCACCTTGCGCAACATCGCCAGCTGGCGCGTGAAGGAAACCGACCGCCTGGCCGCCATGGCGACCGAATTGCGCAAGGTCGGCGCCGAGGTGGAGGAGGGCGCGGACTACATCCGTATCACGCCGCCGGAACAGTTGAAACCGGCTACCATCGACACCTATGACGACCACCGGATGGCGATGTGCTTCTCGCTGGCCTCGCTCGACGGCAAGGCGCGGCGCGGCAACGCGATGCGGATCAACGATCCGAAGTGCGTCGCCAAGACCTTCCCCGAATACTTCGAGGCCTTCGCAGGCATCGCCAAGAACGAATTGTTTTGAACCTATGCCGAACAATCCCATCCCCGTCATCGCCATCGACGGCCCGACCGCCTCCGGCAAGGGCACCGTCGCCGCCAAGGTCGCCGAGCGCCTCGGCTTCCACCTGCTCGACTCGGGCGCCCTGTACCGCCTGACCGCGCTGCAGGCCCTGCGCCGCGACGTCGAGCTGCGTGACGAGCACGGCATCGCCAAGCTGGCCGAGCACCTGCCGGCGCGCTTCGTGGGCGGCGATATTTTCCTGAACAACGAAAACGTCACCGGCGCGATCCGCGCGGAAGAGGTTGGCAACATGGCATCGAAGATCGCCGCGCTGCCGACCGTGCGCCAGGCGCTCTACGCCCTGCAACTAGGCTTTCGCGAGACCCCCGGCCTGGTGGCCGACGGGCGCGATATGGGCACCGTGATCTTTCCCGGCGCGAAACTAAAAGTGTTCTTGACCGCAAGTGTGGAAGCCCGTGCCGGACGCCGGTATAAGCAATTGATTGACAAAGGATTTTCTGCTAATATGGACGATCTGCTGAAGGATTTGAAGGAACGAGACGAGCGCGACACCAAGCGCACGATCGCTCCCCTGGTCCCGGCGGAGGATGCGCACTTGCTGGATACCTCGGAAATGTCGGCTGCGGAAGCGGTTGAGCAGGTGCTGGCGTGGTATGCGCATGCTTGAGTTTTGAAGGGTAGCCATACCTTCGCGAATCGTCTTCACTGCCACTGGCAGTGAAGACTTCCGGCGCAGGCCGGAATCCAAGTTCGATGCGCCGCCGTCGGCTCGAGTCATCGCCACGGTGGCTGCGCTGACAAACTTGGGTCCCGGCCTTCGCCGGGACGACGTGCAGGGGGGAGGTGGTCCAAATGACACATCGACTGCGCGACGTCCTTGTAGGGGCCTGCAACGGCAATTCCGCCCGCGCAGGTGTGTTTCAACCTAACCCCAGTTCAGTCCGCACCAATGACGGCCTGCTGGGCTAACCTGAGTAATATCCTTTATGTCTACTGCAACCAATCAAGATACCGGTATGGAAAGCTTTGCCGCCCTGTTCGAGGAATCGCTGTCGCGTCAAGACATGCGTTCGGGCGAAGTCATTTCGGCTGAAGTCGTGCGCCTGGATCACAACTTCGTGATCGTCAACGCCGGCCTGAAGTCGGAAGCTTTCATTCCTGTCGACGAATTCAAGAATGACCAGGGCGAACTGGAAGTCCAGATCGGTGACTTCGTGTCCGTGGCCATCGAATCGCTGGAAAACGGTTTCGGCGATACCATCCTGTCGCGCGACAAGGCCAAGCGTCTGGCTTCGTGGCTGGCACTGGAAAAAGCAATGGAGTCGGGCGAGATCGTCACCGGCACCGTGAACGGCAAAGTCAAGGGCGGCCTGACCGTCCTGACCAACGGCATCCGTGCCTTCCTGCCGGGTTCGCTGGTCGACACTCGTCCGGTCAAGGACACCACCCCGTTCGAAGGCAAGACCCTGGAATTCAAGGTCATCAAGCTGGACCGCAAGCGTAACAACGTCGTCCTGTCGCGTCGCGCCGTCATCGAAGCATCGATGGGCGAAGAGCGCGCCAAGCTGATGGAAACCCTGAAAGAAGGCACCGTGGTCACCGGCGTCGTCAAGAACATCACCGACTACGGCGCGTTCGTCGACCTGGGCGGCATCGACGGCCTGCTGCACATCACCGACCTGGCATGGCGTCGCGTGCGTCACCCGTCGGAAGTCCTGTCGGTTGGCCAGGAAATCACCGCTAAAGTCCTGAAATACGATCAAGAGAAGAACCGTGTTTCGCTGGGCGTGAAGCAGCTGGGCGACGATCCGTGGACCGGTCTGTCGCGTCGTTACCCGCAAGGCACCCGCCTGTTCGGTAAAGTCACCAACCTGACCGACTACGGCGCGTTCGTCGAAGTGGAACAAGGCATCGAAGGCCTGGTCCACGTGTCGGAAATGGACTGGACCAACAAGAACGTGGCCCCGAACAAAGTCGTGCAGCTGGGCGACGAAGTCGAAGTCATGGTCCTGGAAATCGACGAAGAGCGTCGCCGTATCTCGCTGGGCATGAAGCAGTGCAAGGCGAACCCATGGGACGACTTCGGCATGACCCACAAGAAGGGCGACAAGGTCAAGGGTTCGATCAAGTCGATCACCGACTTCGGCGTGTTCATCGGCCTGCCGGGCAACATCGACGGCCTGGTGCACCTGTCGGACCTGTCCTGGACCGAAGCCGGCGAAGAAGCCGTGCGTCGCTTCAAGAAGGGCGACGAGCTGGAAGCCGTGGTCCTGGCCATCGACGTCGAGCGCGAGCGTGTCTCGCTGGGCGTCAAGCAGCTGGAAGGCGACCCGTTCAACAACTTCGCTTCGCTGAACGACAAGGGCACCCTGGTCACCGGCACCGTGAAGTCGGTTGAGCCGAAAGGCGCCGTGATCGCGCTGAACGAAGAAGTCGAAGGCTACCTGCGCGCTTCGGAAATCTCGCGCGACCGCGTGGAAGACGCCGGCACCCACCTGAAAGTGGGCGACAAGGTCGAAGCCCTGGTCATCAACATCGATCGCAAGGCTCGCAGCATCCAGCTGTCGATCAAGGCGAAAGACAGCGCTGACACCCAGGAAGCGATGAACAAGCTGGCTTCGGACAACAGCGCTGCTTCGGGCACCACCAGCCTGGGCGCACTGCTGAAGGCCAAGTTCGACAACAAGGGTTAATCTCCTTTTCGAGGCGACCAGATGACCAAGTCCGAGCTGATCAACCGCCTGGCTGAACGTTATTCCCAGCTGGTGGCGAAAGATGCCGAGTTCGCTGTCAAGACCATCCTGGACGCGATGACGAATGCCCTGGCAACGGGGCAACGCATCGAGATCCGCGGTTTCGGCAGCTTCGCGCTGAACAGCCGGCCACCTCGCATCGGCCGCAATCCGAAGTCCGGCGACAAGGTGATGGTGCCCGAAAAACGGGTGCCGCACTTCAAGCCGGGCAAACAGTTGCGCGAGCGGGTGGATGCGATGGTTGGGCAACCGATTATCGAAGACTGAAGTCGTCTGCCGCGTGCGGAAAAAAACGGCGTCCTCTTGGGGATGCCGTTTTTTTTCGTGGGTTGGTGGTGCGCACGCTAACTTGGTCCCGGCCTCCGCCGGGAGTCATGGGCGCCAGTGGCGCGCATGACGGTCTTGAGGCTGTAGGTAAACCCAAACAGCGTCGTTCCGGCGAAGGCCGGAACCCAAGTCCGTCGCCCACCACCAGCTCATCCTTACCCCTGCACCCCAACCCTTTTGCCTATATCATGTTGGATATGCGACACTTCGCCTTTGTGTATTCACCCACCGGGCACTGCTGATGAAATTTGTTTCGACCATCGCCGGCTTCATCGTCTTCGTCCTGTTCTTCGGCTTCGCCCTGAAGAACACCCAGGAAGTCGACCTGCACTTCTTCCTCAATTACGAGCTGCGCGGCCCCTTGGTGCTGATGCTGCTGGCCTTTTTCGTGGCCGGCGCCGCCCTCGGCATCCTGGCGCTGACCCCGACCGTGTTCCGCCAGCGCCGCCAGACCTCGCAGCACAAAAACACCATCCAGGCCCTGCAGAGCGCCGCCGGCACCGGCAGCGCCCAGCCGACGCCGGACGCCGTGAACCCGGCGCGCTGAAGCCGCGCCACAACAGAACAAGAACACATGGAATTCGAAATCTGGATGCTGCTCGGCATCCCCTTTTTCTTTGGCCTGGGCTGGATCGCCGCCCGCGTCGACATCAATGAACTGGTCTCCGAATCGCGCTCGCTGCCGCGCGGCTATTTTAAGGGCCTGAACCACCTGCTCAACGACCAGCCGGACAAGGCGATCGACGCCTTCATCGAGATCCTGAAGCTCGACCCCGAATCGGCCGACATGCATTTTGCCCTCGGCAACCTGTTCCGCCGCCGCGGCGAGACCGAGCGCGCCATCCGCGTCCACCAGAACCTGTTGGCGCGTCCCGACCTGCCGGGCGAACAAAAGGCCCACGCTAGGTACGAGCTCGGCATGGACTACCTGAAGGCGGGCCTGCTCGACCGCGCCGAGGAGGCCTTCAACCTGCTGGTCGACACCACCTACGCCGTGCAGTCGCGCAAGGCGCTGCTGGAAATCTACCAGCGCGAAAAGGAATGGCGCCGCGCCATCGACGTGGCCGTGGGCCTGCAGGAATCCGGCGCCGGTGCGCGCCAGAAGGAAATTGCCCAGTTCTATTGCGAATTGGCCCAGGACGCCCTGGTGCACCTGCAGCCGAGCGACGCCATGGCCCTGCTGGACAAGGCCCTGCAGGCCGATCGCTCCAGCGTGCGCGCCACCATCCTGTATGGCGACGCACAACTGGCCCAGGGCGATACCGAAGCGGCATTGCTCACCTGGCGCCGCGTCGAGCAGCAGAGCGTGCCGCACGTGGCCCTGGTGGCCGCCCGCCTGATGGACGGCTACCGCAAGGTCGGCCGGCCGCAGGAAGGCGTCAACCTGCTGCGCGCCTACCTGCTTGACGCCTCGTCGATCGACCTGATCGAGGTGGTGTTCAAGGCCGTCATCGAACTCGACGGCGTGGAAGCCGCCAAACAGCTGGTGATCGAGGAATTGCGCCGCAACCCGACCCTGCTGGGCCTGGATAAGTTGCTGGAAGCGCGGCTGATGGATGCCCCGGCCCATGTCTGGGAAGAGCTGTCGATGGTCAAGAACCTGGTGCAGCGTTATACCCAGAAGCTGGCGCGCTACCAGTGCAGCCACTGCGGCTTCAAGGCGCGCCAGTTCTACTGGCAATGCCCGGGCTGCAGCCGCTGGGAAACCTATCCGCCGCGCCGTACCGAAGAACTCAATGTGATGAACTGAGCAAGATGAGTGACCTGACCCCGAGCCGCCTGCTGGCGGCAGACAGTTTCCGCCGCGAGGCGGCCCCGGACCTCGCCAGCGTGCGCCTGCTGGTCGTCGGCGACGTCATGCTCGACCGCTACTGGTTCGGCGACGTCTCGCGCATCTCGCCGGAAGCCCCGGTGCCGGTAGTGCGCATCGCACGCCGCGAGGAACGCCTGGGCGGCGCCGCCAACGTGGCCAGGAATGCCGCCGCGCTCGGCGCCCATACGGGCCTGCTCGGCATCACCGGACGCGACGAGGCTGGCGACGAGGTCGAGAAGCTGCTGAAGGACGGCGGCATCCACAGCTACATGAAGCGCGACGAGGCGATCTCGACCATCATCAAGCTCCGTGTCATCGGCCGCCAGCAGCAGATGGTGCGGATCGATTTCGAGGATGCGCCGACCGAGCACGTGCTGGTGGAGAAGCTCGACCAGTTCAAGGCCCTGCTGCCGGACTACGACGTGGTGATCCTGTCCGACTACAACAAGGGCGCGCTGGTCAACGTGGCCGAGATGGTCAGGGCGGCGCGCGCGGCCGGCAAGATCGTGCTGGTCGACCCGAAGGGCGACGATTTCTCGCCCTACACCGGCGCCAGCATCCTGACCCCGAACCGCTCGGAACTGCAGCGCGTGGTCGGCGGCTGGAAGACCGAGGAGCAACTCACCGAAAAGGCCCAGCGCCTGCGCGCCGAACTCGGCCTGATGGCCCTGCTGGTGACGCGCTCGGAAGAGGGCATGAGCCTGTACAGCGAAAAGGAAGTGCTGCACGTGCATGCCGACGCGCGCGAGGTGTTCGACGTCTCGGGCGCGGGCGATACCGTGATCGCCACCCTGGCCGCGATGCTGGGCGCGGGCGCGCCGCTGGACGAAGCGCTGGCCACTGCCAACCGCGCCGGCGGCATCGTGGTCGGCAAACTAGGGACGGCGACCGTCACCCGCGAGGAACTCTTCCCCGCTTGAGTTTGCTCAAACCCGGACCGTCAACGGCGTCCGGGGATCTCCGTTAGGGCAAGGATGGCCGGCGCTCGCTGGCCATCGTCCTCAACAACACGGAGAGCAATCACATGATCAAGAAACTGGTATTCGCTGTTGCCGCGCTGCTCGCCTCGACCGGCATCGCCTTCGCCCAGGTGGACGTCAACAAGGCCGACGCGGCCGCGCTGGACGGCGTCAAGGGCGTGGGCCCGAGCATGTCGAAGATGATCCTGGAAGAGCGCGCCAAGAGCGAGTTCAAGGACTGGGGCGACTTCCAGGACCGTATCAAGGGCATGAAGGGCAAGAAGGCGATGAAGCTGTCGGAGGCGGGGCTGGTGGTCAACGGCAAGCCGATGGACGCGAGCATGGCCAAGCCGGCGAAGGAGAAGACGGCGGCCAAGACCAAGCCAGCCGAGCAAAAAGCAGCAATGTAATCTGAAGCAGCAGCCCGCGGCAACGCGGGTTGTGTTTTCCGCAGCCGTTTTTCGTTGCAGGCTGCATACGCCGACTGCGGTCCATAGACTCAAAACCGGCAATTCGTTTCCTATCTGGAATACACTGGCACATTGTCATTCCAACAGGTGGGTCGACGGTGAAGCGGGATGGAGCGGCGGCGCTGCTGCGCAAAGAGCTGGAGCATCGCGAAGATGTACGTTTTGGCCGCTTGGTCGGCAAGCGCAGGCCTGTCAGGGCCGCGACCGTCAGCCTTGTACTGCTGGCGGGCATCATGGCGGCAGCGGTGCTGGCTTGGAGCTTGGTCCACGCGCGCGCGCTCGAACTGGCGCGTGCCCGGATCGCGGCGACCAACACGGTGCTGACCTTGGCCAACCAAGCCAACTCATCCTTCAATGTGGCCGACACGGTCCTGGTGTCGCTGGTCGACAAGATCGAGGTGGAAGGCTGGTCCGAACTGAATGTCGATCGCCTGCGCACCCTGATGGCCAAGCAGATGGAGCACCTGCCGGCCTTGCAGGGACTCTTCGTCTACGACGAGACCGGGCGCTGGATCGCCACGTCCGCCGGCCGCAGCTACGAGGGCCGCAACAATGCGGACCGCACGTATTTCCAGTATCACAAGCATGCGCGCGACCGGGGTGTGCACATCGGCAGCCCAATCGTCGGCCGCACCAGCGGAGTGTGGGTGGTGCCGGTATCGCGCCGGATCGAGCATCCTGACGGCCGCTTCGCCGGCGTCGCCCTGGCGACCATCAAGATCGATTTCTATCGCAGCATCTATTCCAGCCTCGAGCTGGGACCCGGCGGGCAGGTCATGATGACGCTGAACGACGGCAGCTTGCTGCTGCGTTCGCCTTTCGACGCGCGCGAACTCGGGAGCAATATCGCATCTACCCCGTCCTTCTTCCTACAGGCAAAACACGACTTCGCGACGCGCACCGTCGAAGCCGTGATCGATGGCAAGACGCACATCTTGAGCCATGCGCGCATCGGCGCCTATCCGGTCGGAATCACCCTGCTGCAAGACCAGAAGGCCGTGCTGGCCGGCTGGCGCCACTCGGCCATGTTCGCCTGCCTGGCGCTGCTGCTCCTGATCGCCGGCCTGCTGTTGCTCGGCCGCCGAGTAGTGCGTCAGCTGGACGTGCGCGAGCAGCTGGAGGGCGAGTTGCTGTCGACTAAGGCACACCTCGAGACAGCCAACACGGCGCTGTCGACCATGGCTTACATCGACGGTTTGACGGACCTGTTCAATCGCCGCTATTACGAACTGGCGCTGCAGCGCGAGGTTGGACGGGCCAGCCGCAACGGCACGCCCTTCGCCGTCCTGATGCTGGACATCGACTACTTCAAGCACTACAACGACCGCTACGGCCACCAGGCCGGTGACGCTGCCCTGGTGGCCGTGGCGCAAGCGATCCAGCGCGGCCTGCGCCGCAGCGGCGACCTTGCAGCGCGCTACGGCGGCGAGGAGTTCGTGGTGATCCTGCCGGATACCGACCTCGCCGGGGCGCGCGAAGTCGCGGAGACCATCCGTGTGTCGGTGCAGGCGCGCGCTCTCCCGCATGCCGATTCACCGCTCGGCGTGGTCACGGTCAGCATCGGCATGCATGCCACGATTCCGCACGATGCCGAAGACGGCGCTAACGTGGTCGGACAGGCCGATGCAGCACTGTATCGAGCCAAGACGGCCGGCAGGAACTGCGCTGCCACCTGATTTCGAGTCATGTATTGACTGACACGAGACAAGCCGCGTGCGAAGATGCGCTTGTCATCCGCCCTTCATAAACCAGAAAGGTATTCATGCCTCACACCCGCGTTTCCTCTTCCCTCCTGGCCACCTTGCTCGCCGTCGCCGCAGGCAGCGCAACCGCCGCCACGCCGGTTACTGACAAGGCCCCTGACATCACCCGCCAGCAGCCGCAAATCAAGAAAATCCTCGCCGAAATCTCGCCCAAGCGCATCGAAGGCTATGTCGCCAAGCTGGTCAGCTTCGGCACCCGCCACACGATGTCGGAAACCGAATCCGACACCCGCGGCATCGGCGCCGCGCGGCGCTGGATCAAGGCCGAGATGGAGCGTTGTGGGGCCGGCACGAATCTGCAAGTGGCCTTCGACAGCCACATCGCCCCGGTCTCGGCGCGTATTTCGCGCCCGACCGAGATCGTCAACGTGGTCGCGACCCTCCCGGGCAGCCAGGAAGCCTCGAAGGACCGCATCTACGTCACCAGCGGCCACTA
Organism: Massilia phyllostachyos; assembly: GCF_021044825.1. Classification (GTDB taxonomy): domain Bacteria; phylum Pseudomonadota; class Gammaproteobacteria; order Burkholderiales; family Burkholderiaceae_D; genus Telluria; species Telluria phyllostachyos. The sequence continues at coordinate 33,050 of NZ_JAJNOC010000009.1, forward strand.
CGACTCGCGGGTCTCCGACGTGATGAACTACACCGCCGACGCCCCCGGCGCCAACGACGACGCCTCCGGCACCGCGGCCGTGATGGAACTGGCATGCGTGATGTCGAAGTACAAGTTCGACGCGACCCTGGTCTTCATGACCGTGGCCGCCGAGGAGCAGGGCCTGCTGGGCGCGCGCCACTGGGCGACCCAGGCGCGTGAGAAGAAGCTGAACATCGCCGGCATGTTCACCAACGACATCATCGGCAGCTCGCGCGCCGACAACGGCAAGGTCGACAACAAGCAGGTGCGCCTGTTCGCCCAGAGCATCCCGGCCACCAAGGAAATGAGCGATGCGATCCGCACCCTGGTGCAGACCGGCGGCGAGAACGATTCGATCTCGCGCCAGCTGGCCCGCCACACCAAGGAGCAGGGCGAGCGCTACCAGAAGGACTTCAAGGTGTCCGTGATCCAGCGCCACGACCGCTACCTGCGCGGCGGCGACCACATGCCTTTCCTGGAGCAGGGCTACGCCGCGCTGCGCTTCACCGAGCCGGCCGAGGATTTCTCGCACCAGCACCAGGACCTGCGCACCGAAAACGGCAAGGTCTACGGCGACCTGATCGAGTTCAATGATTACGACTACATCGCCAAGGTGACGCGCGTGAACGCGGCGGCGCTGGCTTCGCTGGCGCTGGCGCCGGGCGCGCCGCAAGGGGTGAAACTGCGTACCGACAAGCTGACCAACGATTCGACCCTGGTGTGGCAGGCCAATCCGGAACCGGACGTCGCCGGCTACCGCGTGGTCTGGCGCGAGACCACCGCCGCCAACTGGCAGGGCGCGAAGTGGGTCGGCAACGTGGGCGAGGCGACGATCGACCTGTCGAAGGACAATGTGTTCTTCGGCGTGCAGGCGGTGGACAAGGACGGCAACGTCAGCCCGGCAAGCTACCCGATGCCGCAGCGCTGATCGGCAGAACGGAGGGGCCGGCTTCGTCCCGGAGCCGGTCCCGTACGCCACCTTGCGGACCGGATTAGAATAGCGGTTTAGGAAATCGCGAAAGAGCAAGGAATGGCTTACAAGACCATCGAAGACACGATCGGTAATACGCCGCTGGTGCAGCTGCAAAGGCTGGCTGGCGCGGACGCCGCCGCCCGCAACAACATCATCCTCGGCAAGCTCGAGGGCAACAATCCGGCCGGGTCGGTGAAGGACCGCGCCGCCATGTCGATGCTGCGCGGCGCCGAGCAGCGCGGCCAGATCAAGCCGGGCGACACCCTGATCGAGGCGACCAGCGGCAATACCGGCATCGCGCTGGCGATGGCGGCGGCGATCCGCGGCTACAAGATGGTGCTCCTGATGCCGGACAATCTCTCGGTCGAGCGCCGCCAGAGCATGGCCGCCTATGGCGCCCAGATCATCCTGACCCCGAAGTCGGGCGGCATGGAATACGCGCGCGACATGGCCGAGCAGATGCAGAAGGACGGCCAGGGCATCATCCTCGACCAGTTCGCCAATGGCGACAACCCGCGCGCCCACTATGAAACCACCGGTCCGGAAATCTGGCGCGACACCGAAGGCCGCGTCACCCATTTTGTCAGCGCAATGGGCACCACCGGCACCATCATGGGCGTGTCGCGCTATCTGAAGGAACAGAACGAGGCGATCCGCATCGTCGGCGCCCAGCCGGAAGAGGGCTCCTCGATTCCCGGCATCCGCAAGTGGCCGGAAGCCTACCTGCCGAAGATCTATGAAAAAGCGCGCGTGGACCAGGTCGAGGCGGTGAGCCAGGCCGCGGCCGAGCAGATGGCGCGCCGGCTGGCGGCGGAAGAGGGTATCTTCTGCGGCATCTCGGCGGCCGGCGCCTGCGAAGTGGCGCTGCGCATCTCGCAGACCGTGGAGAACGCGACCATCGTGTTCGTGGTGTGCGACCGGGGCGACCGCTACCTGTCGACCGGGGTATTCCCGGCTTGACACGGTCTTGCGTCTGATTTGCGCAACGTGTGGGAGTTGACGCAAATCAACTTGAGCTACACTGTAGATACGGAACACTCCCTCGCTTTACCTGCAAGGGGTGCCGTTGCGGCCGCTTCCGGATATCCGGCGGCGGATCCCGATCACGATCTCATTGCGCGCAGCCATGCTCAACCTGGACCACAAGCCCAGCGCCACGTCCGACCGGCGCACGGTCCTGGTCATCGACGACCAGCCCATCAACCTGCGCACCGTCTACCAGACGCTGTCCCCGGACCATGAAGTCCTGATGGCCACCGGCGGCGAGGAGGGCATCGCCGCCTGCCTCCGGCATCGGCCGGACCTGGTGCTGCTCGACCTGGTCATGCCCGGAATGGGCGGCATCGAGGTGGCGCGCCGCCTCAAGGCCGATCCGGCGCTCGAAGCGATCCCACTGATCTTCGTCACCGCCAGCACCGACAGCGACGAGGAATCGGACTGCTGGGAGGCCGGGGCGGTCGATTTCGTCACCAAGCCCTTCAATCCGATGACCCTGCGGCGCCGGGTCCAGGTCCATCTTGCGCTCAAGCGCCAGGCCGACATGCTGCAGCGGATGGCCTACATCGACGGCCTGACCGAGATTCCGAACCGGCGCTATTTCAACGAGCGCATGGCCGCCGAGACGGCGCGCGCCCGGCGCGAGGGCGCGCCGATGGTGCTGATGCTGGCCGACGTCGATTACTTCAAGCGCTACAACGACCGCTATGGCCACCAGGCCGGCGACGCCTGCCTGCAAGGGGTTGCGGCTGCATTCCGGCGCGCGCTGCAGCGTCCCAACGATTTCGTGGCGCGCTACGGCGGCGAGGAGTTCGCGCTGCTGGCGCCCGGCGCCGGACCGGCCGCGGCCGAGGCGCTCGCCGCCGCGGTGCGGCGCGAGGTGCATGCGCTGGCCCTGGCTCACGACGCTTCCGACGCGGCGCCCATCGTCACCGTCAGCATCGGCGTCGTGTGCGTTGACGGCGTCGCGTCCTTCGACGTGGACGAGCTGTTGCGGCGCGCCGACGAGCAGCTGTACCGGGCCAAGGAGGCAGGCCGCGACCGCGCCTGTATCGAAGCGCCATGAGTGCCAGGCTGCGCCACCTGTCGGCACTCGTGATCGCCGTCGCCGGCGTTGCACTCAGTATCGCCGCCGCCCAGTACCAGCAGCGCGACAACCGGCAGGTGCTGGAAAGGCGACTGCAACGCCTGCTCGATCATGCCTCGGAGGGCGTCGGGGCGCGCATCCAGGGGTACCGCAACGTCCTGCGCGGGATGCGCGGCCTGCTGCTGGTGGCCGGGCCCGACCGGACCACCCCGGCGCAACTGTCGCGCTATCTCGCCAACATCGACGTGGAGCATGAATTTCCGGGCGCGCGCGGCTTCGGCTTCGCACGCCGGGTCGCGCCCGCGGCCGAGGCGGCCTATGTGGCGCGCCAACGCCTGGTGCATGGAAAGTTCGCCCTGCGCCAGGTGGCGCCGAACCAGGACGAGCGCTATGTGATCCAACTGTTCGAATCGATCGGCGGCAACGAGTCGGCGCTGGGTCTCGACCTGGCTTCCGAGCCCAAGCGCAGGCGCGCGGCGCTGGATGCGATGCGCAGTGGCGCCGCCCGCCTGACCGCGCCGATCACGCTGGTATTTCCGGGCTCGTCCGCCGGTCAGGCCTTCCTGCTGATGCTGCCGGTGTACGACAAGGATGTGATTCCGCCACCGCCTGAACGCGAGACGCATCTGATCGGCTGGACCTACGCGCCGCTGCAGGTCGACACCATCCTGCGCGGCCTGGTCGACCCGAACGAGCAGGCCACGCTCGGACTGGAAGACGTCAGCGGCGGCGCGGTCGATGTCGTGCTGCCGCCAGCGGCGGGGGACGAGCTGCGGGCGCGCGCCCACATCGACGTGTTCGGGCGCCGCTGGCGCCTGACCCTGTCCGCAGGCGAGGCGTTCGTGGCGCAGCAGGGCCTGACGCAGCCGTCGACCGTGCTGGCGGCCGGGCTGGCCGCCAGCGCAGCACTGTCGGCGCTCGCCATGCTGGCCGCCGCCGGACGGCGCCGCAAGCACGAGCTGCGCGATGGGCGCGCCCGGCTGGCCGCCATCGTCGACAGCTCGATCGACGCAATCATCGGCAAGGACTTGGGCGGGCGTATCACCAGCTGGAATCGCGGCGCCGAGAATCTGTTCGGCTACAGCCCGCAGGAAGCGGTCGGTCGCACCGCCGCCGAATTGCTGGTGCCAGCCGACCGCCTTGGCGAGGAAAGCCGCATGCTGGCCTGGCTGGCCGACGGTGCTGCCGTGGCCGATCTGGAAACGCGGCGCCGGCACAAGGATGGGCACCTGATCGACGTCTGGCTGGCGGTGTCGCCGGTACGCGATGCCAAGGGCGCCGTCGGTGGCCTGGCCGTCACGATGCGCGATATCACCGGGCGCAAGGCCGCTGAGGAAGAGGTGCGGGCAGCCAACGCGCGTCTGGAGGATACCGTCGCCAGCCGCACGGCGCAGCTGCGCCAGCTCAACGCGCTGCTCCGCGGCGTGCTCGACGCCGCCACCGGCGTCGCCATCGTCGCGACCGGCGCCGATGGCTTGATTACGGTGTTCAACCGCGGCGCCGAGCTGATGCTCGGCTATCCGGCGCAGGAGATGGTCGGCCGCGCCACGCCGATGCTGTTTCACGACGCCGAGGAAGTGGCGGGGCGTGCCGCCGAGCTCAGCGCCGCGCAGGGCGGGCCGGTGGCCGGTTTCGACACCTTCGTCTCCGTGCCGGCGCGCGACGGCGCCGAAACGCGCGAATGGACCTACGTGCGGCGCGATGGCGGCCGCATCGCGGTGTCGCTGATCGTCAGCGCGATTAAGGGCGCCGATGGCGCCATCGACGGCTACCTCGGGGTGGCGGTGGATGTCACGGCGCGCAAGGAGCTGCTGGCTTCGCTGAGGCAAGCGAAGGAGCAGGCCGACGCGGCCAGCGACGCCAAGTCCACCTTCCTGGCCAACATGAGCCACGAAATCAGGACGCCGCTCAACGCGGTGCTGGGCATGCTGCAACTGCTGCAGATGACACGGCTCGACGCGCGCCAGCAGGATTACACCGACAAGGCCGGACAGGCAGCGCGAGCCCTGCTTCAGCTGCTCAACGACGTGCTCGATTATTCGAAGATCGAGGCCGGCAAGCTTCAGCTCGATCCGCATCCCTTCGAACTCGACGGACTGATGCGCGACCTGGGCACGATCCTGTCGGGGAACCAGGGCGGCAAGCCGGTCGAGCTGCTGTTCGACATGGACCCGCGCCTGCCGGACTGCGTGGTTGGGGACCGCCTGCGCCTGCAGCAGGTCCTGATCAACCTGGCCGGCAATGCTCTCAAGTTCACCGAGCGTGGCAGTGTTCGGGTGGGCATCGAGCTTCTCGCACAGGATGCCGGTGCGGCGCGGATCCGGGTCGCGGTGCGCGACACCGGCATAGGAATCGAACCGCGCCAGCGCGAGCGCATCTTCGAGGGATTTACCCAGGCTGAAGCGTCGATCTCGCGCCGCTTCGGCGGCACTGGCCTGGGCCTGGTCATCTGCCAACGCCTGCTGGCGCAGATGGGGGCCGAACTCCGGCTCGACAGCGAGCCCGGCGCCGGCAGCTGCTTCTGGTTCGACCTCGAATTCGGACTGGCCCCAGCGCTGCCCGCCGCGGCGCCGGCGGCGTTGCGGGTACTCGTGGTGGACGATCATCCCGAAGCGGGCGAGGCGCTCGAGCGCATGGTGCGCGGACTCGGCTGGGAGGCCGTACTGTGCGCAAGCGGGGTGCAGGCACTGACGCTGCTAGGGGAGCCGGCCTGTTGCTTCGACGTCGTCCTGCTCGACTGGCGCATGCCCGGACTCGACGGCCTCGAAACTGCCCATTGCATCCGGCGCGCCTGCGTGCAAGCGCCGATCGTGCTGATGGTGACGGCTGCCGGACGAGAGATGTTGCTGGAAGCGCAGGGCAACGACGCCGATGCCCCGTTCTCCGGTGTCCTGACCAAACCAGTGACGCCGCGCCTGATCAGCGAGGCGGTGGCGCGCGCCCTGGTCGGGCCAAGGCCGGAAACAGTGGCGCCGCAGCGCACCCAGCGCCTTGCCGGCATGCGTATCCTGGTCGTGGAAGACAACGTGCTGAACCGCCAGGTCGCACGCGAGTTGCTCGAACGCGAAGGGGCGCAGGTGGCGGTCGCCGTCGACGGGCGCCAGGGCGTCGACCACCTGCTGGGTGTGGCCACGTTGCCCGACGCCGTGCTGATGGACATGCAGATGCCGGGCATGGATGGCCTGGAGGCGACGCGCCTGATCCGGCGCTCCCTCTGCGCCTCGCTGCCGATCATCGCCATGACAGCGAATGCGGGTCCGGGTGATCGCGCGCGTTGCCTTGAGGCCGGCATGAATGAACACCTGGGCAAGCCGATTGACCTGGAAGCGCTGGTGCAGGTCCTGCGGCCGGGCGCCGGCGCGGCGGCGGCACCGCCGCGCGTTGCAGCCGGACCGATCGGTGCAGTGCTGGCGCGCTTCGGCAACGATGCCGCCGTTTACCTGCGCAGTCTCGATGCTTTCTTTCCCGAAGCCGACGGGCTGCTGGCGCGGGTCCGCGCCGCGCTCGCAGGCGAGGAACGCACCGAGGCCGCTGCTGCCGTTCACAGCCTCAAAGGCGCCGCCGCCACTGTCGGCGCCGCCGCCCTGGCTATCGCGCTGGCCGACGTGCAGCGCGGCCTGAAAGAAGGCTGTGCCGGGCCGGAATTGCTGGCGCTGCTCGAGGGCTGGACCCCCGCCGCGGTGCGCGAGACGTGCGCCGCCCTGCGCGCCGCCGCCGCCCCTTTCCTGCCGACCGAAACGTCCGCCGCGCCTGGCGCCGAGGTCGACCTCGCGGTGCTGGATGGGCTGCTGGCGGACGGCAACCTGCGCGCGCTCGACCTTGCTGAGGAGATCGCGGCCGGAGCCAAGCCCGGATCGAGCCAAGCCATGCTGGCCGAACAGATCGGCAACTGCGACTTCGCAGGCGCGCGCGCGACCCTGGCGCGCCTGCGCGCGGCTGCGTCCTGCGAGCAGGACAGCCGGACGATGCAGGTGTAAACGCGACAAGCCATCCTGGCGGATGGCTTGTCATGTGCAGCGTGCAGCAGTCAGGGACGCGCCGTGGCGGGCGCATCCTCGTCGAGCGCGGGCAACGCCCGTACGGCTTACGCCTCTTTCGGCGCAGCGCCTTCTTTCGGCTTGAATTGCTTGTCGCTGATGCGGAACTTGGCGCGGCGGTCGCCCATGAGGTAGCGCAGGTCGCGGATCGACAGGTCGCTGACTTCATGCATGCGGATCAGGAGCGAAGCGCCGACCGGCAGGCGGTGGTGGCGGATCTTCGAGATCACCGGCGGCGCCACTTCCAGCGCGCGCGACAGGGCGGCGTCGTTCTTCAGGCGCAGGTTCTCGATCAGGGTGTCGAGCAGGCGGTTCGGGTTGTACTGCAGGAGTTCATCGGACTCCGAATCGCTGTTCATGTCGATGCCGACTTGGTTTGTCATGATTCAATATCCTATTTTGGGGTTGGACGGAGCCCCATGCGGCGCTCGGCTCCAGGCAGGTTATGTCGTAATTTTCTATTCAATTGTACAACTAATTTCTTATCTGATACTTAATAGCAATAAGAATCAGGGACTTCCCTTCGGAATTGTTGTCTCATCGCAACAATAGCCGCAATGCAATTCTCTCATAAAGTCACTGAAATGTTTATTGTTTTTTGATTAATCAGCAGTGTAGTAGGAACATGCTTTTGATGCCGCACGGTATGGGGCGTGCTGACAGAATGCTAAGAAAACGGGGAGTATGATAGTCGCGCAGGTGTTTCTATGGAGAATCTGCAGAAAGTGCGGCGCATACCCCTGGGGAGTATGAAGTATGTGAGGGAAGGATACGGACGTGTCCGGCCGGGAAACCAGTTACAACTCGATACAAAGTTTCCCGGCCAGCAATGCTTACTGGGGCCGCGCGGCGCTCACCGCCCGACCGAGTTCGATCACGGACATGGCATAAAAATAACTGCGGTTGTACTTGGTGATGGCAAAGAAGTTATCGTTTGCCACCCAGTACTCGGTCGCCTCGGCGCCATTCTGCAGATTGACCAGGCCGTACAGGCGCTCGGCCGGCAGCGCCTGGGCGGTCGTCACGCCCGCTGCGCGCAGCTCCTCGGGGCGCAGGGTGGCGGCCAGGCCGCGATCGAGCAGGGGTTCCCAGGCCTGGCTCGGCGACACGTCGGCGGCGTACACCGGGCTGCCGCGGTGCTCCGGATTCCAGCCGTGCTGGACCAGGAAATTGGCCACGCTGCCGATCGCATCCTCGCTCGAGGTGCGCAGGTCGATCTGGCCATCCTTGTCGAAGTCGACGCCGTATTTCAGGATATTGCCCGGCATGAATTGCGGCATGCCGACCGCGCCGGCAAACGAACCGAGCAGCGAGAACGGCTCCACCTTGTGCTCGCGCGCGAACAGCAGGGTGTTGGCCAGCTCGCTGCGGAAGAAGGCCATGCGGCTGGCGCGGTTCGGGGTTTCCGGGTAGGCGAAGGCGAGGGTGGCAAGGGTGTCGAGCACGCGGAACTTGCCGGTGTCGCGCCCATAGATCGTCTCGACGCCGATGATGCCGACGATGATCTCGGCCGGGACGCCATAGGCCGCCTCGGCGCGCGCCAGGGCTTGCGCGTTGTCGTTCCAGAAGCGCACGCCGGCATTGATGCGGATCGGTTCGATGAAGCGGTCGCGGTAGGCTTGCCAGTTCTTCGGCTTGCCGGGCGGCGCGGGTTTCACCAGCTGCACGGCCGAATCGATGAAGCGGGCCTGGCCGAACAGCGCATCCAGTTCGGCGCGCTCGAATCCGTGCCGGGCCACCATCTCTTCGATGAATTCGCGCACCGCCTGCCATTCGAGGAAGTTGCTGTGCTCGCCGTCATAGTCGATCACGGCGGCGGCCGGGGCCGCCTTGATCACGCGGCTCGACTTGATGGCGACCTTCTTGCCGGCCCTGGCCTTGCCGGCTTTGGCTTTCGCCGCCTTGGCTGTCTTGGCGGCCTTGGTGCTTTTGGTGCTGGTGGGCTTGGAATCCTTCGCGGCGGCATCGGCGTTTCCGACCGGGGAAAACGCCATTGCCAGCGCGGCAAACAGGGGAACGAACGATTTCATCGAAGCTGTGACAATAGACTCTTCAAGGTGGCGGCCAGCCGCGCGGAGGATTCGGGCTGGGGCGGCGCATAGCGCCAGGCGCTGTAGCGGCGCAAGAACTCGACGGCGGCTTCGCGTGATGGCGGCGCCAGTTGCTGCGAGGCCGCGATCCGGGCCGCGTAGGCGGTGGGTCCTTCGTCCGCTGCGCGTGCCAGGTCCAGGTGGGCAAGGCGCTTGCATAGGACGGAGTATACCGCCTCGACAGGGTCAATTGCCCTGCGGCGATAGAAAATTCTGGCCACCAGCAACACCAGCACGAGCAGGCTTGCCACACCGGCAAACCGCCAGTCCGCCAGCGTCGATTGCAGGCTTTGCATCAGCCCGGCCTGGCGTTCCGGCGTGTAGTTCAGCACCCACTGGTTCCAGCCGTTGTTGACGGCGCCCAGCGCATTGCGCAGTTGTACCAAGAGCGAATCCTCGCCGGCCTGGAACAGCGACAGCCCGCGCAGCGCGTCGATGCCGAACGGCGCCGGACGCTCGACCGCCGCGGCCAGGTTGCGCCGCACCCGTTCCGGCGCCACCGCGGCGGTCGGGTCGATGCGCACCCAGCCGCGTCCGCGCACCCAGACTTCGGCCCAGGCGTGGGCGTCGGACTGGCGCACCGTGACGAAGCCGTCGAGCGGATTGCGTTCACCCCCCTGGTAGCCGGTGACCACCCGCGCCGGAATGCCGGCCGCGCGCATCAGGAACACGAAGGCGCCGGAATAGTGTTCGCAAAAGCCGGCGCGGGTCCCGTACAGGAATTCGTCGATCGAATGACGGCCCAGCAGCGGCGGCTCCAGCGTGTAGCTGAACGGCTGTTCGCGGAACTGGCGCAGCACCGTGTTCACCCGTTCGACCGGGTCGGCGAGTTTACGCAGCGCCAGGCCGGCGGCCAGCGCCTTCGGGTTGTAGCCGTAGGGGAGCAGCAGCCACTGGTTCGGATCCTCGAGCGCCTCGCCGTCGTCCAGCGTGTACTCGGGGTAGGAGGTCATCGCATAGCGCACCCGTCCCTCGAGCGGACGCTCGCTGGTGAGTTCGAGCTGGTGCGAGACCTGGCTGCGGTAGCCGTCGATCTCGGGCAGGTGGCCCGGCATGTCGAGTGTGAACAGCCAGCGGGTGTCGGAGGGTTCCAGGGTCAGCTCGTAGCGCACCGCCTCGCCGCGCACGTTCAGGGAGACGGTCTGGCTGCCGGGCAGCGAGCCGCCGCGGGTCCAGGCGGCGCCGTCGAAGGCGTCCAGCACCAGGCCGCGCCAGTAGAGCTTCGATTTGTCCGGCACCGCGCCGTCGAAGCGCACCCGGAACGCCGGTTCATCCGACATGGCCAGGTTCGACATCTGCCCCGGCGCCATCCGTTCCGACAGGCCGGACTTGCCGCCGCTGCCGCCGCCGGAACCCGGCATGCCCCACAGCGGGCCGCCCAGGCGCGGGAAGATGAAGAACAGGGCCACCGCGACCGGCGCCGCGAACAGCAGCATCCTGCCGCTCAGCGCCAGGCGCGCTCTCAAGGAAGGCACGGCGCCGGTGAACTGGAACGAGATCTGGGTGGTCAACAAGGCCAATACCGCCACCACCATCAGGATCGCGGTGCCGATGCCCTGGGCGTAGAAGAAGTTGGTGAGCACCAGGAAGAAGCACAGGAAGATCACGACGTACAGGTCGCGCCGCGCGTGCATCTCCAGCATCTTGAAGGCGACCAGCATCACCAGCATCGCCACGCCGGCATCGCGTCCGAGCAGGGTGTTGTAGCTGAACTGCACGCCCGCCATCGCGCCGGCGGCGATCGGCAGCAGCACCAGGGTCGAGGGCATGCGCTTGCCGCGCAAGGTGATGTAGCCGCGCCAGAGCAGGGTGGCGGCGCACAGCAGCGAGACCCACAGCGGCAGGTGCGCCGTGTGCGGCGCCAGCACCAGCACCGCGCTGCCGAGCAGCAGCAGGGTGTCGGCCTTGTCGCGCGGGAGCGGGCGGGCGAACAGGGACGGCTTGATGGGGGCGTCCTTCATGCCGCCTCCTGCAGGCCGTACAGGGCCAGCGCGCGCAGGCAGGCCGCCTGGTGGGCCGCGCCATTGGCCGCGTCGTAGCGCAGGCTGCCCAGACGGAAGGCGTAGGGCAGGGCGCGCTGCTCGGCGTCGAGCACCCAGCGCGTCATGCGCGACAGGCGCAGTTCCACGTCCAGGTAGGCCGGCAGGGCGGAGAAATCGAGCACCAGCTCGTCGCCGGTGGCGCCTTCGAAATGCTTGGTGACCAGCTGGCCGCCGAGGCTCGGGTCGAGGCGGGCGATCTGGCGCCAGGCCAGCTGCCGCGGCGAGTCGCCGGCCTGGTAGCTGCGCACGCCGGCGAAGTCGTCGTTGCCCCCGGCGCGACCGCTGCCGGAAGCGCTGCCCGACAGCGGCAGCGGCGGTGCGCCTTCCTCGGGCCTGGGGTAGACCAGGGCGCGCGCGGCGGGGCGCCAGTAGCTCCAGGCGCGGTACAGGCCGAGCGGGAAGCGGGTGGAGAGCACCACGCGCGCCGGCTGCAGCCAGCCGCGGTCCGCGGTCGGCACGGCCAGCAGCACCGCGGCGCTGCCGGCCGCCTTGACGTCGACCGCGTGGCGCGGCTCCTTGATGTCGTCGAAATCGATCCAGACCCCGTAACGCGCCAGCTTGCTGCGGTTGGTCAGGTGCAGCTCGAACTGCGCTTCCTGGCCGGCGAAGACCTGCGGCATGCGGCCCTGCTGCAGCGCCAGGTGGGCCAGGTTACGGTAGGTGAAGACCATGTCGACCAGGGCGCAGGACAGCACCAGGAAGCTCAGCGCGAAGCCGAGGCCCAGCTGGTAGTTGATCGAACCGATCAGCAGCACCAGCAGCAGCACCGCGAAGCCGATGCCGGCGCGGGTCGGCAGGATGAAGACGCGGCGCTGGCTCAGCACCACCTCGCCCGCATCCAGCGTGCCGCGCCGCGGCAGCCACTTGCCGGTGCTGCGCCGCAGCCAGCCGCGCAGTCCCGCACCCTTCGCGCGTGCCGCCACCGCCATCTAGACCGGCACCGATTTCTGCAGCTGCAGGACCAGGTCGCGGCTGGCCAGCGCCATGCCCTGCGCCGAGCGCAAAGGCCGCAGGCGGTGCGCACAGACCGGCACCAGCACCGCCTGGATGTCTTCCGGGATCACGTGGTCGCGTCCTTCCAGCGCAGCCCAGGCGCGCCCCGCCTGCAGCAGGGCCAGCGCCGCGCGCGGCGACAGGCCTTCGGCAAACAGGCCGTTCTGGCGCGAGGCCTGGGCCAGCGCCTGCACATAGCCGATCAGCGCATCCGAGGCATGGATTTCCTTGAGCGCGCGCTGGGCTTGCGCCAGTTCCGATGGCTGCATCGCCGGCTGCAAGTGCCGCAGCATGGCGCGCCGGTCTTCGCCCTTCAGCAGGGCGCGTTCGGCGGCGGCGTCCGGATAACCCAGGGTCAGGCACATCAGGAAGCGGTCGAGCTGCGATTCCGGCAGCGGGAAGGTGCCGACCTGGTTGGCCGGGTTCTGGGTCGCGATCACGAAGAAGGGTTCGGGCAGGCTGTGGGTGACGCCCTCGGCGCTGACCTGGCGTTCTTCCATCGCTTCCAGCAGGCCCGACTGGGTCTTGGGCGTGGCGCGGTTGATCTCGTCGGCCAGCAGCACCTGCGTGAAGATCGGGCCCTTGTGGAACACGAAGCCATTGGTCTCGCGCTCGTAGACCGAGATGCCGGCCACGTCGGCCGGCAGCAGGTCGCTGGTGAACTGGACCCGGTTGAACTTCAGGCCCAGCGAGATCGCCAGCGCGTGGGCCAGCGTGGTCTTGCCGACGCCGGGCAGGTCCTCGAGCAGCAGGTGGCCGCCGGCCAGCAGGCAGGTCAGCGCCAGCCGGACCTGCTGGTCCTTGCCGATCACGACCTGGCCGACCTGGCGTGCGGCCGCATGTAATTGATTGAACATAGTAGGTTCCGTGGTCCGTTCAGTGCGTTCAGTGCGTAGCCGAGCAGGCCGGCGCGGCATCATGGTAGATTAGCGCCATTGGCAAGCTTTGTACTCCGTCGGCAACAAGCCTCGGCTCCGATTCTATGCGAGATCGGGCGCGAAGGTGCGCTATGGATGAGCTGACACGGAGACCCACCACCATGAGCACAGCAATTTTCAGCCACCCCGACTGCCTGCGGCACGAGATGGGCGACTGGCATCCCGAATGTCCCGAGCGCCTGCGCGCGATCGACGACCAGCTGATCCTGGCGCGCCTCGACGGCCTGCTCGAGCGGCGCAGCGCCCCGCTGGCCGAGGTTGCCGACATCCTGCGCAACCACACGCCGGGCGCGCTGGCGCTGGTGCGCGACAACGTGCCGGCCCCGGGCGATTACTACCCGCTCGACGGCGACACCATCCTCTGCCACGACAGCTACCGCGCGGCGCTGCGCGCGGCCGGCGCGGCGGTGGCGGCGACCGACGCCGTGATCGCGGGCGAAGTCGACAACGCCTTCTGCTCGGTGCGCCCGCCCGGCCACCACGCCACGCCCACCGAGCCGATGGGATTTTGCTTCTTCAACAACGTCGCCATCGCTGCGCGGCATGCAATGGAGGTGCACGGGCTGGAAAGGGTTGCCATCGTCGACTTCGACGTCCACCACGGCAACGGCACCGCCGACGCCTTCCGCAACGACCCGCGCGTGTTGATGGTGAGCCTGTTCCAGCACCCGTTCTACCCGTATTCCGACCCGGAGCCCTACAGCGCCACCAGCGTCAACGTGCCGGTGCCGGCGCTGGCCGATGGGGACGCGGTGCGCCAGCTGGTCACGGACTTGTGGCTGCCGGCGCTGCACGCGCACCGGCCGCAGATGGTGTTCGTGTCGGCGGGGTTCGATGGGCACCGCGAGGACGATATGGGCGGGATCGGGCTGGTCGAAAGCGATTATGCGTGGATCACAAGGCAGATCATGGCGGTGGCGAAGCAGCATGCGCAGGGGCGGATCGTCAGTTGCCTTGAAGGCGGATATGCCTTGTCGGCGCTGGGGCGCAGTGTGGTCGCGCATGTGAAGGTGCTCGCGGAGCTCGAGTGACTTTCGCGGTTTGCCAGCAAACTTGGGTCCCGGCCTTCGCCGGGACGACGTTCTCACGCAGCTGTCCAGGCGTTGCTGCCACCTTTTACCACGAACCGTTGAACCGTCGTTCCGGCGCAGGCCGGAACCCAATTTCACCAAGCGCAGTCTCAGCACGGAACGCAGCCCCCGGTATCTCATCTAATCCTTGACGCCCCCCGGCGAACAACAAGGAGACCCCCGTGAAGACCATCCTCGCCCTCTGCCTCTTGCTCGCATCCACCCTCGCATCCGCCGCCAACTACACCCTCTGGATCAACGGCCGTGCCGGCAGCGGCGCCAACGGCACGCCAGGCAACTACAACGACTTCAGCTACTGGGGCCCGTCCTCGACCCCCGCCGGGGTCAACAAGAAGGCCGTGAACTGGGACGGCCGCAGCAGCATCGCTTCCCAGAGCGGCCGGGTGCGCGACGCGCTCGACTGCTTCTGCACCGGGAACAACTGGTGCTACGTCGTCACCTACAGCGCCGGCGACCTCCTGACCGGCTACACCCTGGCCAACTACGGCGGCACCATCCGCCAGCAGAAGAACGCCAGCCCGAACGCGGCCGGCGTGTGCGGCAACAGCGGCGCCGGGACCCAGGCCGGCTGGAACATCAAGTGGGTGCGGGCGGCGGCGGGCGCCGCGGGCGGTTCGGAGCTGTCGGACATCGGCGCCTGGACCACTTCCGAGCCGCTGGTGCAGGATCTGAAAACCAGTACGGCGCGCGCCATGTACAACCACAACGTCACGCGCAGCGTCTGGTTCTACATGTACGCGGGCGCGCGCGGCACCGCCTACTCCTTCGTGCTGCCGGGACAGGACGACGAGGTGGTCGCCTACCACAGCGCGGGCGGGGTGGCGGGCAATTCGGGCCGCTCGCTGTGCAACCCGGGCGACTGGTTCTGCGACGACCTGCGCCTGGGGACGGAAAACAACCAGGGCGGCAGCAGCAAGTGGAGCTGGCATTCTGTCGCCTTCCGCGACGACGGCGAGGACTACAACCACTACGGCGGCGGCAACTGGGGCGGCATCATCGGCGTGCTGCGCGGCGCCGTGGT
Source organism: Massilia phyllostachyos (assembly GCF_021044825.1). Classification (GTDB taxonomy): domain Bacteria; phylum Pseudomonadota; class Gammaproteobacteria; order Burkholderiales; family Burkholderiaceae_D; genus Telluria; species Telluria phyllostachyos. The sequence goes on from NZ_JAJNOC010000009.1 coordinate 48,339, forward strand.
GAATACCGCACAGTAGGGGAGCGCGCACTGTTGTGCGATTTGACGCGCATGCATGTCAGGCATAGAGTCGAACTCAGCCATAAGCAATATGGCAGACAACGACTTGATGGAGACAACAGTGAAAATCATTCGCACCATCCGCGCCATCGGCGCGCTGTGCCTGTTCCTCGTATCCGGCTGGGCCGCCGCCGCCAACTACACGCTCTGGATCAACGGCCGCACCGGCGGCGGCGCGGTCGGCAACTACAACGACTTCAGCTACTGGGGCCCCGGCACCACGGCCGCCGGGGTCAACAAGAAGTCGGTCAACTGGGACGGGCGCAGCAGCATCGCCTCGCAGAACGGCAAGGTGCGCGACGCCCTCGACTGCTTCTGCACCGGGTCCAACTGGTGCTACATCGTCACCCATAGCGCGGGCGACCTGATGATGGGCTACACGCTGGCCAACTACGGCGGCTCGGCGCGCCTGAAGAAGAACGCCAGCGCCAACAGCGCCGGCGTGTGCGGCAACACCGATGGATCGAGCCAGGCCGGCTGGAACATCAAGTGGGTGAGGGCGGCCTCCGGCGCGGCGGGCGGCTCGGAGCTGTCGGACGTCGGCTCCTGGACCACCTCCGAGCCGCTGGTGCAGGACCTGAAGACGAGCACCGCGCGCGCCATGTACAACCACAACACGACCCGCAACATCTGGTTCTACATGTACGCGGCCGCCAAGGGCACCGCCTATTCCGGCATCCTGCCGGGCCAGGACGACGAAGCCGTCGCCTACCACAGCACCGGCGGCGTGGCCGGCAGCGCGGGCGGGTCCTACTGCAATCCGAGCGACTGGTTCTGCAACGACCTGACGCTCGGCACCGCGGCCAATGAGGGCGGCAGCGCCAAGTGGAGCTACCACTCGGTGGCGTTCCGCGACGACGGCGAAGCCTACAACCACTACGCGAACGGCAACTGGGGCGGCATCGTCGGCGTGGTGCGCAGCGCGGTGGTGAGCAGTGCCCAGTAAGCGGCCAGCAGCGTTCATCGGGGCCGGCGTGGCGATCGCCGCGGCGCTGGCCCTGTGGCTCGGGCGCAGCGGCCCCGATGCGGCGCCCCGGACCGCGAGTGCGCCGCAGCCCGCCGGCCCGCAGTTCTTCGGCGCCGTCCCCGATGACGGCGGCCTGCCCATCCCGAGCGACCGGGACGAGCGCCGCCGCCAGCTGCTCGAGCAGGTCCAGCTGACCGACCACACCTATTGCAGCTACCTGGAGGGCAGCAAGTACCCGATGGAGTCGCGCCCGGTGGCGCAGAACCCGGACCAGGTCCATCCGAACCAGCCCATCCAGGAGGCGAACCCGATGCGCACGGAAGGCGGCGGCACCAACAATACGGTGCTGCTGCAGACCTCGCAGTCGCACGTTTACCTGGCCGCCGGCGAAGCCGCCGCTTTCTCCCTGCGCGCCGTCGACGGCAAGGGCCAGACCCTGCCGCTGGTGGTCACGCGCGCGGTGGCCCAGGGCATGACCTACGGGTCCAGCCGGCCGACGCCGCAGGTGGCGGTGCCGTTCGTGGACGATGGCGGCGGCGCCGACCCGGTCGCCGGCGACAACGCTTATGCCGGCGTATTGGCCCCGGGCCAGGGCGGCCTGGCGGGCTTTCACGGCACCATCCGCATCGAAGTACGCTACACGGCCGGCGGGCGCAGCGGCTTCGCCCTGTTCGACGTGATCTACACGCCGGTGCTGCCGGCCACCTGGACCGGCAAGGCGCGCGAGGCGGTGGAGGAAGGTTCGCTGCACTACTACCTGGGCCTGGAAGTGCGCCAGCCCGGCCGCTACGTCGTCACCGGCCGCGTCGACGACGCGCGCGGCAAGCCCTTCGCGGTGGCGACCTTCAACGACGTGCTGCAGACCGGCACGCGCGAAGTGAAGCTGACGGTGTTCGGCAAGCTGCTCAAGGACGAGACGCCGGCCATGCCGCTGACCCTGCGCGACGTCGACGGCTACCTGCTGCGCGAGAACGTCGACCCGGACCGCCTGCAGGTAGCCCGCCTGCAGGGCCGCGTGCTGAGCGGGCGTGCGCGCTCGCTCGATGGCGTGTCGGATGCCGAATGGCAGAGCGAGGAGCGCAGCCGCTACCTGGCGGAATACGCGAAGGACCGCCAGGCCGCGCGCGCCGCGCTGGGCGCCTTCGATCCGGCGCAGCCGCTGCCGCAAAGCGCCTGCGCGCCGGCGGGCATGGCGCAGATGGGGAAACTTACGCCGCCAGCAGCGGGAAGCGCCCGACCAGGCAGCTGAGGGCGATCACTCCGCACAGCGTGCCGAAGGTGATCCAGCGGGTGCGCAGGGAGTTGGGGGCCTGGTGCATGGCGATCCTCCGTGATGCGGGCGAAAAGACCATTGTTGCGCCGTCGAGGCATCCATGCGTTGCTGAGGATCAACTGCGCACCTATTTTTCCCCGAGACGGGCGGCAGCGTAAAATAGCGCCTTGAATTGAAGATTACGAAAGCACAGCATGTCCATTCAATGGTTCCCGGGGCACATGAACGCGGCCAAGAAGGAAGCCGCCGAGCAGATGGAGAACACCGACCTGGTGATCGAAGTCCTCGACGCCCGCCTGCCCGAGGCGAGCTGCAATCCCCTGGTCGAGGAGCTGCGCAAGTTCCGCCAGCGCCCCTGCCTGAAAATCCTGAACAAGATCGACCTCGCCGATCCGCAGGCGACCGCGGCCTGGAAAGCGTTCTACGACGCCCAGGACGGCGTGACGGCCTATCCGATGACGACCAAGAAGCCGGGCGACGTCGCGCGCATCCCCGACATCTGCCAGTCGCTGGCCCCGCACCGCGGCGTACCCACCAAGCCGCTGCGCATCATGATCATGGGGATCCCGAACGTCGGCAAGTCGACCCTGATGAACGCGCTGCTGAAAAAACGTGTCGCCAAGGTCGGCGACGAGCCGGCCGTGACGAAAACCCAGCAGAAGCTCTACCTCGGCAAGCACATGGTGCTGGTCGACACCCCCGGCATGCTGTGGCCGAAGATCGCCATGGCCAGCGACGGCCTGATGCTGGCCGCCAGCCATGCGGTCGGCTCCAACGCGCTGATCGAGGAGGAGGTGGCCGAATTCCTGGGCAACCTGCTGCTGGAGCGCTACCCGCAGCTGCTCACCGCGCGCTACGGTTTCAGGACCGAGGGCCTGGACGGCATCGCCGTGATCGAACAGGTGGCGGCGCGCCGCGGTTTCCGCATGCGCGGCGGCGACTTCGACTACGAAAAAGCGGCCCACGTGCTGCTGCACGACTACCGCACCGGGGCGCTGGGAAGGATCAGCCTGGAGACGCCGGAAACGCGCGCGGCGGCCTTGACGCAGCACGCGGCCGAGATGGCCGAGAAGGCGCGCATCGCCGAAGAGAAAGCGGCGCTGAAGGCCGAAGAGGCCATGCGCGGCAAGCGCGGGACGTGATCCCGGTCGATTGGCTACCTAGATCGCTCTTGTAGGGTGGGCGGTCCCCGCCCACGCGTTCAAATCACGTTTCCTGGCCCGCTCCGTGGCTTAACTCTCGTTCGTTGAACGCGTGGGCGGGGGACCGCCCACCCTACCAAACCTGAAGCTCGATACGGTCAGGCTTCCGAAGAAATCATCTTCGTGATACACGCACGCCGCCGGCTCCCCACTTGCCGCGCCCGACGCCACCATTAACGGCAATAAATGCTCCTCCCGCGGATGCGCCACCCGCGCCATCGGCGCATCACTCCACCGCAACAACGCCGCATTGCGCGCGTCCGGAGCAAGCGCCATCGTCTCCTGCAGCCACCCATCGAAGGCGCGCGACGCCGCGCCACCGCCTGCCCCGAACTGCCGCAGATTGTGATACGACAGCCCGCTCCCGACGATCAGCACGCCCTCATCCCGTAACGGCGCCAGCGCGCGTCCGGCCTCGATGTGCGCCTGCGGATCGAGATCGCGCCGCAGCGACAGCTGCACCACCGGCATCGCCGCGTCCGGATACACCGGATACAGCATCGAGAACGTCCCGTGGTCGAAGCCGCGTTCCGGGTCCAGCCCCGCCGGGTGGCCCGCCGCCGTCAACAGCCCGGCCACGCGCCGCGCCAGCGCAGGTTCGCCCGGCGCCGGATAAGCGATCCGGTAGGTATGCGGCGGAAAGCCGCCATAGTCGTAGATCATCCCGGGCGCGCTGCTTGAAGACACCATGAAGCCCGGCGTCTCCCAGTGGCTGGTCACCACCAGCACCGCGCGCGCCCGCTCGCCGGCTTCATGCCGCATCGCCTTCAGCGACGCTTCCAGCCGGTCGTAGGCCGGGCCGTACTGGTCCTTCATCCACGGCCAGGGGCCGCCGCCGTGGGACACGAAATAGGTGGGCAAAGTCATGGGTGCTCCGCTCGATCGACGTCGAAACACCCATGGTAGCGCAGGATGGAAATCAGCGTGGGCGGGCCATTTCCATCAGCCCGAACAGGCGCGCGCAGCGCATCCAGGCCAGCACCAGCACGGCCAGCTGGGCCAGCGCGAAGCCGCCCAGCAAGCTGCCCAGGCCCAGCGCCGGCACGTTGATGCGCGCCACCGCCAGCAGTCCGGCCAGCCCGAAGCCGACGATCGTCACGCCGAAGTAGACCCCGAGCGTGGCCAGCGGCCGGCGCACGAGCAGCTTGAGGCCCGCCACCCAGGCCAGCACCGCCGAGCGGCGCCGCCGGTCCAGCGCCAGCTGGGCGCGGCCCGCGTCCAGGGTCGCATGCGCCAGCAGGAGCAGTATCGCCATGACGACGGTGGCGCCCAGCTGCGCATTGCTGGCCGAGGATTCCAGCACCGCGCCGGCTGCATGGTCGGAAGCGGCGCCCGCGCCGATCCCGCCCAGGAAGGCGGCCAGGCCGAGCGGCACGATGGCCCAGACCAGGGTGCGCAGCAGGCGTCCGTATTCGCGCACCCCGCCGGCGGCCAGGGCGGCGAAGCCCAGTGGCGCCGGGGCCCGCGCCGCGCTGATGGCGGCGCCGGTCAGCAGGGGCGAGAGCAGCAGGGTCAATACCACGGCGACCAGGCCGCCGCCGCCGAGCGCCGCGGCGTGCTGCGGATGCAGGCTGGCCAGGTCGGTGATCGCGGCCAGGTCGAGGCGCTGGGCCAGCACGCCGGCCTGCACGCTATGGTCGAAGGCGGCGCCGAACATGCGCCAGACCGGCAGGCTGGCCACCAGGGCCGGCAGCAGTAGACCGAGCAGCCAGAGCAGCATCAGGCGCCATTGCAGGGCGGGGCGCAGGGCGGCGCGCAGGCCGCGGCGCTCGGGCGCAGCGGAGGAGTGGACGGCCTGGGGCGTCTCGAGGGTCGGTTGCATGGTCGTCATACGGTGGCGATGAAGGAGAGAAGGAGCTGGATGAAGGCCATCGCGTCGCTGGCCCAGCGGCGTGACGCGCGGCTGTCCTTGTCGAGCGTGCGGCTGTCGTCGAGCTTGTTGACGTCGAGGTAGTGGCTGCGGCGCGGGTCGAGCACGGCCGACACGGCCCTGGCCGGCTTGGTCCAGCTGAAGGTGCGCCACTTCTCGTTCGCGTGCCAGGCCACGGTCTCGCTGCTGCCGTCGGCGAAATGCACCACCAGCGTCTGCGGCACGTTCGCGCCTTCGCGCCGCAGCGTCACCTGGGTGCGCCAGGGGAAGGGGCCGCGGCCCTCCTTGGCGTCGGGATTGGCCTTCTTCCAGTCGGCCCGCACCTTCGCAATGCGCTTGTCGAGGTCGGCCCGGGTTTCCTCGATCCGCTTGCCGTTTTCCAGGCGGGTGCCGGCCAGCGGCAGCACTTCCTCGCTGGCGATCTCGCTCACGCGGTCGTCCACCCGCGCCACCGCATACATCTGCGCCGCGAACACCTCTTCGACCACGGCGCGCTGGCCGCTGCCGTCGGCCAGCGCTTCGCGGAAGTCGGCCACGCTCGGGTGGCGGAACTTCCAGCGCCGGTAGTATTCCTTGAAGCCGCGCTCGATCGCCTCGCGCCCGATGCGCTCCTCGAGGTCGCGCATCACCAGGGCCGTGCGGTTGTAGACCGGGCCGATGCCCTGCAGGCGGTTCCAGGCGTTCTGGCCGGGCGCGTCGGCCGGCTTGTCGCGCGGCGAGCCGACCCGCACGATGTCGAAGGCGTCGAAGGCCGGGTCGATGCCGATCCGTTTCAGGAAGGGCGGCATCGGGTGCGCCTGCTGGCCGCGCTCGCGCAGCATGCGGTTGTCCCAGTACTCGTTCAGGCCCTCGTCCAGCATCGGCTCCTCGAACTCGTTGCTGGCCAGGATGCCGTAGAAGTAGCCGTGGCCGAATTCGTGGATGGTCACGCCTTCCAGCAGGAATTCGTCGAGCGAATTCGGTTCCACGGTCGCGTGGCCGGAGGCGGTGAAGAAGGTCGGGTACTCCATCCCGCCCGCTTCGGTGGCGTTATACGGCGGAATGACGACCGTCAGCGTGCGGTAGGGGTAGGGGCCGAGGGTGCGCGAGAACCAGCTCAGGGAATCCTTGGCCGCCTTCATGGCCGGCTTGGCGCTGGCCTCGTACTCGGGCGGGAACAGCACCTGCACCGTCACGGTCGGGCTGCCGGGGCCGGTCCAGGTCTCGACCAGCGGCGCGGCGCTGCGCTTGTCCGCGGTCCAGGCGAAATCGTGGACGTCGTGCTGCACGTAGCGGTGCGTGAGCAGGCCGTTCTTCTCGAGCGGTTTACCTTGCAGCTCGCCGGTGGCGCCCACCGTGTAGCCCTTCGGGACCGTCAGGCTGACGTCATAGCTGCCGAAGTCGGCGTAGAACTCGGACTCCATGTGGAATTCGTGGGCGTTCCAGCGCGGGCTTGTCGCGCCGCGCTCGCCCGGCAGTTCCAGCACCGCGATCTTGGGGAACCACTGCGCCACCAGGTGGAAGCTGCCGAAGTAGCCGGTGCGCGCGATCACGCGCGGCAGCTGGGTGGTGAAGTCGATGTCGAGGGTGGTGCTGGCGCCCGGCTGCACCGCTTCCGGCAAGTCCAGGCGCGCGACCGTGTGGTCGGTGCTCGGGCCGCCGTCCGGCTGGACGAAGCGCCACGGCACGTTCGCCGCGCCCTGGCGCACGCCGCGCATGGCGATGTGGCCCCATTCGCCGTCTTCCGTGCCGACGCCGCTGCGAAAGCCTTCGCCGCGCTGGCGCATCTCGGTGAAGAAGGTGCTGCCTTCGCCTTCGAAGGCGTTCATGTAGAGGTGGACGTAGACGCTGCGTACCGGCACCGCGCTGCGGTTGCGCCAGGTGAGGGCCTGGCGTCCCGTGACCACGTGCCTGGCCGGGTCGAGGGTGGCCTCGATGCGGTAGCCGACCACCCGGTCCGACAGGGTGGCGTGGTCGCCGGTGCGCACGCCGCCCCAGGCATTGGCGGCGCTGGGAGTGGTGATGGCGGCGGCGTCGGGTGCGGCGAGGGCGATGCCGTCGAGCGCGGGCGGGACGGCGGCGGGCGGCGGCTTGTTCGCCTGGGCCTGGGCCAGCCAGGCGCCGGCGGCGCCGGCTGCGAGCACGGCGGCGGCGAGCGCCGCGTGCAAGGTGCGGCGTGCTTGAAAATGCATGCGGGACTCCCTGTATTGTCGTTTGAGAACGAATATACCCAGCATGGGGAAGAAACGCCATGCACATGCGATAGACCGCAGGAATAGGCGACAGGATGGCAAAAAACGCCAAAAATCTTGTCAGGTTATAATCCGCCCCGTTCTGGTGCACGCGCAGGCAATCGACTGCGCAGTTAAACGGGAAACACGAGGCTGAAGCGCTCCGCGCCAAACGCCGAGATGTGCTGCCCCCGCAACGGTCAACAAGCGCTACCGCATGGCGGTGGCAGGCTGTCCCGATCACCACTGTGCTCGCGCGCAGGAAGGTGGGACAGTCCGACTTGCAAGCCCGGATACCGGCCAGGACAGGGGGAAGCGCGCACATGCCCAGGGCATCCGCGTCTTCCGTTGACTCCGGTGTGCGGGGACGCAGGCCGGTGCTTTTACCGAGAACATCCACATGACTTTTGCTGCCTTCCCAAGCAGCGCGCCGGCTTTCAAGCCGCTCGCGCTGGCCTGCGCTTTTTCCCTGTCCACCTTCGCGGCCAATGCGCTGGCCCAGGAGACCGTTCCCGACGTCGTCATCACCGGCGCGCGCTTCCCGGCGCAAGCCTCGCTAACGCCGATCGGCGCCACCGTCATCACCGCTGACGAGATCCGCCGCGCCGGCGTCTCCGACGTCAACGCCGCGATCCGCAAGATCGGCGGCGTGTTCGGCCGCCAGAGCCTGGACGGCTCGCCCGACTTCGCGCTCGACCTGCGCGGCTTCGGCTCCAACAGCAGCCAGAACATGGTGGTGCTGGTCGACGGCGTGCGCCTGAACGAGAACGAACTGGCCGGCCCGGTGCTGTCCTCGATCCCGGTCGACACCGTCGAGCGCATCGAGATCCAGCGCGGCGGCAGCAGCGTGCTGTACGGCGAAGGCGCGACCGGCGGCGTGATCAACATCATCACCAAGCGCGGCGGCGAAGCTGGCTACCACGGCTCGGTGGTGCTGGAGGGCGGTCGCTTCGACCAGTTCGATGCGCGCGCTTCCGTGCGCCACACCGAAGGCCCGCTGTCGTTCGACCTGGCCGGCGCACGCCAGGGCACCGACAACTACCGGGACAACAACGAATTCCGCCAGACCAGCTTCAGCGGCGGCTTCCAGTGGGCTCAGAACGACCTGCGCGCCGGCCTGCGCGTGGAAAGCGCGCGCCAGGACATGCGCTTCCCGGGTTCGCTCACCTATGAACAGTTCGCCGCCAACCCGCGCCAGACCCTGACTCCGAAGGACTTCGGCAAGCTCGATAGCGACCGCGTGACCGCCTTCGTCGAGCGCCGCGTCGGCAACACCGAATTCGCCGCCGAACTGGCGCACCGCGAGCGCCACGTGGAGTCGGCCTACGACTTCGGCGGCTTCTTATCAAGCTCGACCTACGACACCCGCCACACCCAGTTCTCGCCGCGCATGCGTCACAGTGCCAACTTCAACGCCGGCCTGAACGAATTCGTCGCCGGCGTCGACCTGAGCCGCTGGGACCGCGTGACGAGCCTCGGTTCGGATGCGAGCCAGAGCGCCGAAGCCTACTACCTGCGCGACGAGATGCGCTTCAACGGCGCCGGCAACGCACGCCTGGCCGTGGGCGCGCGCCACGAGCGCTTCACCAAGAAGGAAGCCAATGCGTCGCAGGGCGTGCCGGAAGGCAGCCAGTCGGTCAATGCCTGGAGCGTCGAAGGCGCTTTTGATGCGGCGGCCAACGTCACCGTGCACGCCAAGGCCGGCCGCAGCTACCGCCTGCCGAACGCCGACGAGAACGGCTACCGCTCGAGCGTCGGCCTGCTCGACGTGCAGACCTCGCGCGACCTCGAGCTGGGCGTCACCGCCGGCACCGACGCGCGCCGCATCGCCGCGCGCGTGTTCCGCCATCGCCTGAGCAACGAGATCTTCTACGATCCGACCCTGGGCGGCGGCTGGGGCGCCAACACCAACCTGGACCCGACCCGCCGCCAGGGCGTGGAAGTCGAAGGCCAGCTGGCGCTCGGCGACGACTTGCGCCTGACCGGCCAGTGGCAGCGCGTGGAAGCCGAGTTCACTGACGGCCCGAACGCGGGCCGCGAAATGGTGCTGGTGCCGAAGAACGTCGTGACCGCGCGCCTGGCCTGGGCCGGCGCCGGCCCGCACAGCGCCGACATCGGCGCCCAGTGGGTCGACCGCCAGCGCTATGGCAGCGATTTCGGCAACACCTGCACGACGCAGATCCCGTCCTTCACCACGTTTGATGCGCGCTATGCCTACCGCACCGGCCCGTGGGAAGTCGCGGTGAACGGCCTGAACCTGGCCGACCGCCAGTACTACAGCAACGCCTTCGGCTGCCGTTCGGGCATTTACCCGAGCGACGGCCGCCAGCTGAAGCTGTCGCTGCGCTACGACTTCTGATGCGCAGCCCGACGCGTCTCGCGCCGTTCCTGCTGGCCTGCGCCGCGATGGCGGCGCAGGCTGCTCCCGTGACCGTGGTCGACGACGCCGGCCGCAAGGTCACGGTGGCCAGGCCGGCGCAGCGCGTCATCTCGATGGCGCCGCACGCCACCGAGCTGCTGTTCGCAGCCGGCGGCGGCGCGCGCGTCGTCGGGGTCATGAACTACAGCGACTACCCGGCGGCGGCGAAGGCCATCCCGCTGGTGGGCAGTAATGCCCAGATCGACATGGAACGCGTGCTGAGCCTGAAGCCCGACCTGATCGTGGTCTGGCACACCGGGAATACCGCGCGCCAGATCGCCCAGATCGAAAGCCTGGGCGTGCCGGTGTTTCATAGCGAACCGCGGCGCCTGGCGCAGGTGGCCGACAACATCGAGCGGCTGGGGCGGTTGCTGGGCACGGTGCCGGCGGCGCAGTCGGCCGCGGGCGCCTACCGGGCGAAGCTGGCCGCGCTGGAAAGCCGCTACGGCAAGCGTGCGCAGGTGTCCGTGTTCTACCAGATCTGGGACCAGCCGCTGTACACCCTCAACGACGCGCAGATCGCCAGCGACGCGATCCGCGTCTGCGGGGGGCGCAACGTGTTCGGCGCCATGAAGGTGGTGGCGCCGGAGGTCGGCATCGAGGCGGTGATCGCGGCCGATCCGGAGGCGATCATGGCGGGCAAGCGGCATGATCCTGCGAATCCTGGCGTGAAGCTGTGGGAGCCGTATCGGAGCATGACGGCTGTTAAACGTGGCAATTTGCTGACGGTGGATGGTGAATTGCTCACGCGGCCGGGGCCGCGGGCGGTCGAAGGCGCCGCTTTGTTGTGCGAGGCGCTCGATAAGGTACGGCAACGCAGGCCAAAGTGATTTCGGTTCCGTTCCGTAGCCGTTAGCCCATCCTTTCCCCGTATCCCGAAGTTAATTCCGTAAGCAAATGCAAAATTCCGCCCTCCACTCGGAAGCCCGGGCGAAAAAGTGGTAATCTGCCCGCGTTTGCTCAATCTACTCTGGAAGGAAACCCATGCGTTCTCTGCGTTTTGCCCTCATCGCCGCCACCCTGGCCGCCAGCACCGCGTTCGCTTCGCCGACCGCGCCGGTCAACGGCGTCGACTACATCACCCTGGCGCAGCCTCAGCCGGTGCAGGCGACGGGCAAGAAGGTCGAGGTCGTCGAGTTCTTCGCTTACCACTGCCCGGCATGTAACTTCCTCGAACCGACGCTGAACAACTGGATCAAGAAGCAGGGCGACAACATCGTCATGCGCCGCATCCACCTGCCGTTCCAGGGTCCGGCCGATCCGGAAGCGCATCTGTTCCTGACCCTGGAAGCGATGGGCAAGCTGGAGGAATATCACCAGCGCGTGTTCAACGCCGTGCACGTGCAACGCCAGCGCCTGATGAAGGATGACGCGATCATCGAGTGGGCCGCCAAGAACGGCCTGGACCGCGCCAAGTTCATGGAAACCTGGAACTCCTTCGGCGTGACCAGCAAGCTGCGCCGCCTGCAGACCATCACCGCCAACTACAAGGTCAGCGGCACCCCGACCATCATCATCGACGGCAAGTACGTGGTGTCGCCGTCCCAGGTCCAGGAAGCCAACAAGATCCAGGACAACAACCAGCTGCTGCAGGCCACCACGCAAGTGATGGATGCGCTCGTGAAGAAGGCCGCCGCCACCAAATGAGCAACGACGTCGAACGCGAAGTCCTCAAGATGTACGATGGGTCCCGGCCCAACGAGGACGACCTGTTTGAGACCAGCAACGTGAACCACATCGCGTGGGGGCTGGCGATCTTCTTCGCCGGCCTCGCGATCTGGCTCGCCATCGCGCTGGTGCACGCCGAGAACCAGCGCTACGCCCTGATGACCAGCAAGTGCCCCGATCCCCTGTTCAAGGGCGGCATCGACAAGGCATGCCTCGTGACCGTGCGTTCGCGCGACCACTGGTGGGAACACCTGTGGTACGGCTTCACGCACGTGCGCACCGTGCCCGAGAACAAAGGGCGCTGAGCCCGGCCCTCAGCGCTGGCCCTGCGGGGTCAGCGCCTTCCTTTCTTCCAGCGACAGCACCGCCACCGGCTTTACCGGCTCGTCCGTTTGCGGCTTGAAAAAGGGATTGACGCGGTAGCCGCCGGAGAGGCGCGCCATCGCGATCATCGTGCCGATCCGGACGAAAGCCCAGGCGTTGCCCAGGCTGCTCGACGACACCTGCATTGAAGCCGACCTGGTGTTGACACGGCAGCGCAGCGCGCCCAGTTCGCGTTCGAGCACGGCGTCGCTCTCGCCGAGGCAGGCGCGCACCAGGCCGACATAAGGAATGCCGCGCTTGCGCGAGATGTTTCCGACCGGCGTACGGCAGCAGCTTGCGTACCAGCGGTAGATCCCCTTGGGGCTGAGCGACATGCAGGCCAGGTGCTCCAGGCCGCCGTCGAAGCGGATCGCGGCGGGCAGCGCGGCGGCGACCTCGGTGCCGCCCGCCGCATCCAGCACCTCCGTCCCCAGGAAATGGCCATAGGCCTGGCAATCCTTGCAATAGCAGACGGCGCGCGCGGCGATGCGGCGCGCGTCGACCTGGCCGTGCAGCTGGCCGCAGCGGCAGCGCAGGTTCAGCATCATGGTCGGTCTCCCTTGTTGGCCAGCGCGCCGGCCGGTTGCGCCACGCGGCTCGGCGGCAGGATGATGGTGTTGCGGCCGGCGCCGGGACGGTCCTCGCCGGTGTTCGTGTTGCGCATCACGTAGAACTCCTTGCGGCTGTCGTAGGCAATGTACTCGCCCTGCGCTTCTTCCGGCAAGCGGTCGCTCGCGGTGCGCCGGATCTTCGCGCCGGAGAACAGCTTGACGGTGGCCGCGCGCTCGTCGTACTCGACGCGGTCGGCCTCGCCCTCGATCCAGCGTTCGCCCGGCCCGTCGGCCTTCTGGCGGAAGCGCACCTTGTTGCCGGGGCTGGCCGTGAGCCGGGCGAACTGGTAGTCGTCGGGCGAGCGCTCGATGCGGCCGCTGTCCGCTTCGATGCGCAGGGTGCCGCGCTGGATCACGACACCGCCGGACACCGTCACGACGCCGGTGACGCCATCGGCCTCGCAGCTGCGGCATTTGATTTCAGTGGGTTTGAAGGCGTCGGCCTTTTCGGCGCGGGCCTGCGCGGCCAGGCCGAGCAGCAGGAGCAGGGGAATGAGGCGTTTCATGCGGGTTCTCCTAAGGATGACATCATGCCGGCAAGGTGATCACGAAGCGCGCGCCGCCCAGCGGCGATTCTTCCGCGCGCAGCGCGCCGCCATGCAGGGCCACGGCCTTGCGCGCGATCGCCAGGCCGAGGCCGAAGCCGCCGGTGGCGCGGTCGCGGCTGCGGTCGAGCCGGTAGAAGGGATCGAAGACCTTCTCGCGTTCTTCGATGGGGATGCCGGGACCGTCGTCGTCGACCACGATCTCGAGGGTCCCGGGGCCGCGGCTGGCCGACAGCAGGATGCGGCCGGCGGCGTATTTCTGGGCGTTGCGCAGCAGGTTGCCGACCGCGCGCACCAGCAGGCGGCGGTCGACCTCGCGTTCGCCCAGGCTGTCGGGGATGTCGCAGTCGAGCGCGTGCGGGGAGGGCGGCAGCGCCTGGGTGGATTCGCGCAGCAGCATGGCCATGTCTTCCGGTGCGGCCTGCAGGCTGCGGGCGCTGTCGAGTTTGCTCATGTCGAGCAGCTCGTTCACCAGCGCGTTCAGCTCGTGCAGGTCGGTTTCCATGGCGCGGATGCGTTTGCTCAGGTCGGGGTCCCTGGCGCGCGCGTCGAGCAGCTCGAGCGCGAATTCCAGGCGCGCGATCGGGGTGCGCAGTTCGTGCGAGACCGAGTGCAGCAGGCTTTTCTGGGCTTCCAGCAGGTCTTCGATGCGGTCGGCCATGTGGTTGATGCGTTCGGCCAGCGGGTAGGCCGCGTCGGACGGCTTCATGTGGGCGCGCGCGTCCAGCTTGCCGCCGCCGAATTCGTCGGCCACGCGCGCCAGCGCCTGCAAGCCCTGCCAGTGCGCGCGCGACCACAGCGCGATCGGCACCAGCAGCGCCACCGCCACGATCACGTAGCGCAGCGCCTCCATCTTGAGGGCTTGCCCGATATCGATCGGCAGGTTCTGCGCATGCAGCACCTCCTCGTGGCTGCCGATGTAGCGCTCGCCCTCGAGGTCGACGCGGCGCCAGAAGCTGCGGCTGGCCGGATCGAGCACGATCTCGCCGCGGTCCAGCGCGGCGCGCCGGCCGCCCGCCAGCGCCGCCCGCGCATCAGGCAAGGGCACCAGGTCGTAGCGCACCTCGGACACGGTGCGCACGTTGTTCAGGCGCGTGAGCCACTCGTCGCTCGGCGCCTTGTCGACGTATTGCTCGAGCAGGAAGATCTGGGCCGCCGCCTGGCGCCGCGCGATGTCCTCCAGCGGGTCGCCGAACAGGCGGCTGAACGCGAAATAGATCACGAAGGTCGCCCCGGTGATCGACAACATGACCAGCACGAAGAAGCGGAAGAAGATCCGGTTCACGTGTCCATCCTGCATAACTCGCGGTTACCTGCTGCGCAATACATGCTCTCTCCTTGCCGGCATTGTATAGGAGCAATGATTGCTGTGCTTACAAAGAGGGCGCCACGGGCAGGCGCCTTACAAATTGATGACAATTCCCGGACAGTTCGAGGTGGAATCAAAACGGGCCAGGTCCTACCATGCACTCACATCAGGTTTATCTGGTTTTCCGTTTGCCCGCCTGATATGCGAGTGTCGGCGGGTTTTTTTATTCTGAACGAAGCGACCGGCCCATCGGCCGGCCGCTTCCGGTTCGACAAGCCACTCGACCCTCAAGGTAACAATTGCTGAGTCCCGCGCATGCACGACGTAAAATACCGGCACGCCGAACTCCGATTGTGACACGATGAACAAGCTCCTCGCCCTGGTATTGGCCGTCTCGGGCAGCGCCGCAAGCGCACAGACGCCGACCACCAACCCGATGCCCGACGGCAGCCGCGACATGTATGCGGGGCTGGGCGTCGTGTCGGCCCCGCGCTACGAGGGGGCGGACGATCGCCGCACGCGCGCCCTGCCGGTGCTGCAGGTCCAGTGGAGCAATGGCGTCTTCGTGTCCGGCATGAGCGCCGGCATGCACCTGTCGCGGCAGCCGACCGTGGAGTACGGCCCGCTGCTGAATCTGCACCCGCGCCGCACCGAGTCCGGCGCCGGCGGCGGGGTCGGCGACGTCGGCGCCACCTTCGTCCCCGGTCCGGTGCTCATGCGCACCACCGGCAACCGCCTGAGCGGCATGGAGGAAGTCAAGCTGCGCCCCGAAATCGGCGGCTTCCTGAACGTCTACCTGGCGCCCGAATGGCGCCTCACCAGCACCGTCCTCGGCGGCGCCGGCAACGACCGCAACGGCCTGCGCGCCGAACTCGGCATCCAGCGCCTGGCGATCGCGCTGGCGCCGCACCACACGCTGTCGTTCTCCGGCGGCTTCACCTTCGTGAACAGCGCCTACAACCGTTCCTATTTCGGCGTCAGCGCCGACGAATCGATCGCCAGCGGCCACCGCGCCTACCGCCCGGACGGCGGCCTGAAGGACATGCACGTCGGCGCCCGCTGGAACTGGGTGCTGTCGCCTTCGTGGATGCTGACCTCGTCGGTGCAGGCTTCGCGCCTGGCGAACGACGCCCGCCATAGCCCGCTCGTCGAGCGGCCGAACAACGTGACGGTTTCGACCGCCTTCGCCTACCGGTTCTGATGATGCGCGCCGCCCACGTCATCGCAAGCGTCTGCCTCCTGTCCACGGCCACCCTGGCCGCGGCGCAGGCGCTCGCGCCTGCCGGCGACTGGGCCAGCTACCGCGACGCCTACCGCGCGATGGTGGTGTTCGACAAGTACGGCGGCCCCAAGAACCTCTTGCAGCAGCACCTGCAAGTGCTGCCGCGCGAAAAGGGCGTGCTGGACGAGGGCCTGCAGCTGGCGCTGGCCGGCAAGACGGTGCAGACCAGCCTCGCGCTCGATCCGCTCGGGCGCACGGTGCTGCCGCTGCTGAAGGCGGCCTACGACGAGAACGCGGTGCTGACCCCGAGCCGCCGCATCGGCGCATTCGCGCTGCGTTCGCGGGTGTCGATCGCGCCGCAGGCCGACAACAGCTACGAGCTGTCCGACCTGCGCGGCGCCTGCGAACAGGCGCTTGGGTTTGCGCGCCACGTCGACGCAGCGGCGCGTGCGCGCCAGTGCGTGGGGGTGCGGATGGTGTTCGCGAAGAAGGGAGCCGAGGCGGCGGTGCGGGTGCGCGCGGGCAATGGCGCGGAACAGGCGCTGGCGCCGGCGCCGTATGCGGGCGAGATCGATGCCGGCTTCCCGAGCGTGACCTACCGCTTCGGGCCGGAGCCGGCGCGCGTGATCACGTATGGGGCGCCGCTGGCGATCGTGCCGCTGTTCGAATAAGGGGCGATCATATTGTCGACCGCATGGGCGACGTAGCCGCCCACCCTACGAAAACCGCCGGTTCAGTTCCAGGCGGATGGCGAGAACAGGTAGCCTTCGCCCCACACCGTCTTGATCTTCTCCGACTCCGCATCGTCGAACTTGCGGCGCAGCTTGGAGATGCAGTTGTCGATGCTGCGGTCCAGCCCATCGAACTCGATCCCGCGCATCTTCTTGAGCAGGGCGTCGCGCGAGAGCACGCGCCCGGCCGCTTCGGCCAGCACCAGCAGCAGCTTGTATTCGGTATTCGACAGCACGCAGGGTTCGCCGCGCCAGCTCACGCTGCGGTCGCTGGTGACGATGCGCAGCGACCCGAATTGCAGCACGCGCGAATCGGCGCCGCCCTTGGCCTGGGTGCGCCGCATCAGGGCGCGCAGGCGCGCCAGCAGCACGCGCGGCTGCACCGGCTTGTTGACGAAATCGTCGGCGCCCTGTTCCAGGCCCGAGACCTCGTCGTAGGAATCCTCGCGCGCGGTCAGGATCAGGATCGGCACCTCGGACACCTCGCGGATCTGGCGGCACACCACCATGCCGTCCAGGCCGGGGAGCATCAGGTCGAGCACCACGACATCGGGGGACAGGGCCTTGAAGCGTTCCAGCGCGGCGTCGCCGCGGGTCACCAGGTCGACCGCGAACTCGTAGCCGGACAGGTATTCGGTGACGAGTTCCGCCAAACGCGCATCGTCTTCCACCAACATCACTCGGTACATACTTTTTTCTCCTCGGTCGGCATTGTATAAGACCAACTACGGAAAAAGATAACCTCCACAGTGGGGTGACATTTCTATACATTTTTGCGACAAATCCGGTCGGGATGGGTCGCGCTGGCGCGAACGCGGTTGTTGCCGCGAAGGGAAGGGGCGGTAAGGGGAGTGTACGTGCGGCACCAGCAGAGCGCAAGCCGCCCCTGGCCCGCAAAACGTTCGTTTCCACTGTCGCAAGCCGCGCGTTCCGGTGTAGAGTAGATATTGCTGAACGACACCACCAAGGAGAACCGGATGAGTCTTGCACGCCGCCCGCTCGGGCTGTCCCTGATTGCCACCCTGCTCGCCGCCGCGCCGCTGTCGATGGCGCTGGCCCAGGACACCGTTGCCCCGCCCGCGGCGATGGTCCTGGAAAACGTGCCGCCGGTGCGCGCCGACCTGGCCGCCCAGGTGGCCAAGTACAACGAGTTCAAGCCGACGGCCTATGCGGCCTGGCACCCGACCAAACTCGAGATGATCGTCTCGCGCCGCCACCAGAACACGCCGCAACTGTTCCGCGTCGCCAAACCGGGCGCGGCGCCCGAACTCCTGACCGACTATCCGGAACCGGTGCGTGGCGCCCGGTACGAGCCGAAGAACGGCCGCTTCTACGTGTTCAACCGCGACAGCGGCGGCAACGAGGTGTTCCGCACCTATCGGCGCGAAGTGGGGGCGAAGGGCGGCGACGCGCTGCCGGTCACGCCCGACAACCGCCGCGTGCAGGACACCGCCTGGGGCAAGACCAGCGGCCGGCTGCTCTACGTGACGGTGCCGGTGGGCCGCCAGGGCTCGAACGACAAGATCGCCTCCACCATCAGCATCGCCGACCCGAGCCAGCCGGAAGGCGCGCGGGTGCTGGCCGAGCTGCCGGGCGGGGGCTGGGGCGGCTTCTCCTTCTCGCACGACGACAAGCAGGTAGTCTACAGCGAGGGCGTGTCGGCCAACGAAAGCTATCTGTGGGTGATGGATGTCGCGAGCGGCAAGAGCCGCCGCATCACGGAAAAAACCGGCGGCGAGACGGTCGCCTACGGCAGCGCGGTGTTCTCGCGCGACGGCAAGGGCCTGTACACGACCAGCGACCAGGGTTCGGAGTTCGCGCGCCTGGTCTACATCGACCTGGCCAGCGGCAAGCAGACCGTGCTCACGCCGGAGATCAACTGGGACATCGAGAGCGTCGACCTGTCGGACGACGGCAAGCTGCTGGCCTTTGTCGCCAACGAGGACGGCACCAGCGTGCTGCGCATCATGCGCACGGGCGACCGCAAGCTGGTGGCGACGCCGACGCTGCCGGTCGGCGTGATCGGCAGGGTCGAATGGCACCGCGACAGCCGCCACCTGGCGCTCACGCTGTCCTCGGCGCGCAGCCCCTCGGACGTGTACAGCATCGATGCCAAGACCAATGCGGTGACGCGCTGGACGACGCACGAGAAGATGGACGTCGACGTCGAGAAATTCGTCGAGCCTTCGCTGGTGCGCTGGAGTTCGTTCGACAAGCGCAGCATCTCGGGCTTCGTGTACCGCGCCCCGAGCGACAAATTCCCGGGCAAGCGGCCGGTGCTGATCAACATCCACGGCGGTCCGGAAGGGCAGTCGCTGCCCGGCTTCATGGGCCGCAACAACTACTACACGGACGTGATGGGCCTGACGGTGATCTATCCGAACGTGCGCGGCTCGAGCGGCTACGGCAAGAGCTTCCTGAAGCTCGACAACGGCAAGCTGCGCGAGGATTCGGTGAAGGACATCGGCGCGCTGCTCGACTGGATCGCGACCCAGCCCGACCTGGACGCCTCGCGCGTGATGGTGATGGGCGGCTCCTACGGCGGCTACATGGTGCTGGCCGTGTCGACCATGTACGCGGACCGCATCGCGGGCGCGATCGACATCGTCGGCATCTCCAACTTCGTGACCTTCCTCGAACGCACCGAGAGCTACCGCCGCGACCTGCGCCGCGTCGAGTACGGCGACGAGCGCGACCCCGACATGCGCAAGTGGATGGAAGCGACCGCGCCGGCCAACAACGCGGCGAAGATCACCAAGCCGCTGTTCGTCGTGCAGGGCAAGAACGACCCGCGCGTGCCCTGGCAGGAAGCCGACCAGATCGTCGCGACCGTGAAGAAGAACGGCACGCCGGTGTGGTACATGACGGCCAATGACGAGGGCCATGGCTTCGGCAAGAAGGCGAATGCCGATTACCTGTTCTATTCGGGGATCGACTTCCTCAATACCTACCTGCTGAAATGATCCGCGTGGCGGGCGGTCGCTAGATGCCGCCCGCCATGTGTCACACCGGCGCCGACAGATACGCCGCGATGGCCTTGCCGACGTCCGTCGTATTCGCATCCCCACCCATATCGGGCGTCCTCGGCCCGTTCACCAGCACGTGCTCCATCGCCTCCACGACGGCATCGTGCGCCTCCTCGTACCCCAGGAACTCGAGCATCATCGCCCCCGACCAGATCATGGCCACCGGGTTCGCGATGTTCTTGCCGTGGATGTCCGGCGCCGAGCCGTGCACCGGCTCGAACAGCGAGGGGAAGGTACGCTCGGGGTTCAGGTTGGCCGAGGGCGCGATCCCGATCGTCCCGGCGCAGGCCGGCCCCAGGTCGGACAGGATGTCGCCGAACAGGTTCGAAGCCACCACCACGTCGAAGCGCTCGGGCGAGAGCACGAAGCGCGCGGCCAGGATGTCGACGTGGTACTTGTCCCAGCGGACCTCGGGATAGGCCTCGCCCATGGCGGCGACGCGCTCGTCCCAGTAGGGCATCGAGATCGCGATCCCGTTCGACTTGGTGGCGGCGGTCAGGTGCTGCTTGGGCCGGCGCCGGGCCAGCTCGAAGGCGTACTTGAGGATGCGGTCGGTGCCGTGGCGGGTGAACACCGCCTCCTGCAGCACCAGCTCGCGCCCGGTGCCTTCGAACATGCGTCCGCCCACCGCCGAGTATTCTCCCTCGGTGTTCTCGCGCACCACGTAGAAGTCGATGTCGCCGGGCTGCTTGTTGGCGAGCGGGCAGGGCACGCCCGGCATCAGGCGCACCGGGCGCAGGTTCACGTACTGGTCGAACTCGCGGCGGAACTTGAGCAGGGAGCCCCACAGCGAGATATGGTCGGGCACCGTGTCCGGCCAGCCGACCGCGCCGAAGAAGATGGCCTCGCATCCGTCCAGTTGCGCCTTCCAGTCGTCCGGCATCATCTTGCCGTGCTCGAGGTAGTAGTCGCAGCTGGCCCATTCGAAGTGGGCGAATTCCAGATTGATACCGAACTTGTCGGCCGCTGCCCGCACGGCGCGCAGGCCTTCCGGCATGACTTCCTTGCCGATGCCGTCGCCGGCGATGACGGCGATCTTGTGGGTCTTCATGGTGTTCTCCGCGAGGTTCAATATGCGTCAGGGTAGCAAGAAAACGCCCTGTATATAATCCCTGAAATTGTGGACTCATAAAACACGAATTGTGAACAATATCGAGAATGGTGACTTGCGCGTGTTCGTGACCGTCGTGCGCAAGGGTGGCTTCAGCGCGGCCGCCACGGAGCTGGGCATGTCGCCGGCCTTCGTCAGCAAGCGGATCGGGGTCCTGGAAAGCACCCTGGGCGTGCGCCTGTTCGACCGCAGCACGCGGCGCGTGGCCGTCACCGACGACGGCGAACAGGTCTACGGCCGCGCCCAGCGCATCCTGGAGCAGCTCGACGACATGGCCGACGCGCTCAGCGAACGCCACAGCGAGCCGGCCGGCCGCCTGCGCATCTGCAGCAGTTTCGGCTTCGGGCGCAAGGTGGTGGCGCCTGTGATCGCGCAGCTGGCGGCCGGCTACCCGAAGCTGCAGATCCGCTTCGAGGTCTTCGACCGGCTGGTCGACACGGTGGCGGAGGGCTTCGACCTCGACGTGCGCATCGGCGACGACATCCACCCGCAGCTGGTGGCCCGCAAGCTGATGGACAACCACCGCATCCTGTGCGCGGCGCCGGCATACCTGGCGCGCCACGGCACACCAAAAACACTGGCCGACCTGGCCGGCCACCAGTGCCTGGCGATCAAGGAGCGCGACCATCCGCTCGGGACCTGGCGCCTGCATGGCCGCCATGGCGAGGAGACGGTGCGGGTATCCGGCAGCCTGTCGACCAACCACGGCGAGATCGCGCTGCGCTGGGCCGAGGAGGGCGCGGGGATCGTGCTGCGCTCGCGGTGGGACGCGCGCAGCTACCTGGAATCGGGCGCGCTGGTGCAGGTGCTGCCGGAGTACACGCAGCCGGCCAATGTCTGGGCGGTGTACCCGCAGCGCCTGGCCGGCTCTGGGCGGGTGCGGGTCTGCGTGGAGTTCCTGCGGCGGCACCTGGCGCAGGGCGGCACGGGTTCATGACAGGCAAAACCCGGTTCATCCCATTTCGCTGCGCCTGGCGCGCGGCCGGGCTACCGTGGTGGCCCTGAAACCGACGAGAGAAGAACATGAAATCGACACTGATCGCACTGCTGATGGCCCTGGCCGCACCCCTTGCGCAGGCGGAGGACGCCACCGGCCACTGGAAGGGCCGCATCGCGAACTCGCTGGACGTGTTCCTCGAATTCGGCAAGGCGCCGCAGGGACAGTGGGAAGGCACGATCACGGTGCCGCAGCAGGGCGCGAAGTTCAAGGTGGACCAGCTGGCGGTGAGCGAAGAGGAGATCGCCTTCAGGCTGGTGTCCCTGAGCGCCGGCTTTACCGCCCGCTGGAGCGCGGCGGACAAGGCCTGGGTGGGCGCCTGGAGCCAGGGCGGCCAGTCGGTTCCCCTCAGCCTCGAGCGCGCCGACGCCACGGCGAGCAAGCCGAAGCGACCGCAGGAAGAGGCGATCGCCGCGCGCGCCGCCGGCTATACCAGCAGCGAGGTCACCTTCACCAACCCAAGGGGCGGCCATACCCTGTCCGGCACCCTCAGCGTCCCGCAGGGCAAGGGACCGTTTCCGGCCGTCGTGCTGGTCCACGGCTCCGGGCCGAACGACCGCGACCAGAAGATCTTCGAGCACAAGTCCTTCCTGGTGCTGGCCGACCACCTGACCCGCCAGGGCATCGCGGTGCTGCGCTACGACAAGCGCGGCGTCGGCAAGTCGGGCGGCGTGTATAAAGGCGCGACCTCGATGGACTTCGCCGACGACGCCGAAGCGGCGGCCGCTTTCCTGCGCACGCGCCCTGAGGCCGGCCGCATCGGCATCGTCGGCCACTCCGAGGGCGGACTGATCGCGCCGATGGTGGCGGCGCGCGACCCGAAGGTCGCCTTCGTGGTGATGCTGGCCGGCCCCGGCGTGCGCGGCGAATTGCTGATGGTCGAACAGATGGCGAACGCCGCCAGGGCGAACGGCATGCCGGTGGCGATGCTCGCCCGGGAGCGCGAAGTCAACCGCGCGCTGCTCGCGGCGCTGGCGTCGGAAGCGCAGCTGGAGCAGGCCGGCGACAAGGCGCGCCAGGCCCTGGCGGCGCTGGAAGCCAGGGGCATGCTGCCGGCGGGCGGCGCCCAGGCGCGGCTCCAGCCCTTCGCGACCCCGTGGTTCCATGCGTTTCTGCGCCACGAACCCGGTCCGGTCCTGCAGTCGCTGCGCCAGCCGGTGCTGGCCCTGAACGGCGAGCGTGACCTGCAGGTGCCGAGCGGGATGGATCTGACGGCGATCCGCACCGCGCTGAAGGACAACCCGCGCGCCGTGGTCAAGGAAATGCCGGGCCTGAACCACCTGTTCCAGACCGCGCCGACCGGGGCGGGGAGCGAGTACTACACGATCGAAGAGACTTTCGCGCCGGCGGCGCTGGAGACCGTCAGCAGCTGGATCCTGGCGACCGTACAATAAGCGGATGGACAAGACAGCGGCAAGCGGCGGCGACTCACCTCTCCCATCCGGCCTGGCCACGCGGCTGGCGGGATGGTCGCATCGCGCGCAGCAGTATCCGGTGTTCAGCAAGACCTGGTACGTCTACCGCATGCGCTCCTACCGCGTGCCGATGATCCTGCTGGCGCTGGTGCTGGGAGCGGTGGCCTGCCTGATCCCGAAGCCGCCGGCGGATGCGGATGCGCTGGCATTCTGGATGACCTTCCCCGCGCAATGGCTGGTGATCGCGGTGGCGCTGGCGCTGGGGCGGGGCCTGGCGGTGCTGGTGCGCGCGCGCGGCTGGCATCCGCGGCGCGAAGCCGCCGGCATCGTCTGCGCACTGCTGCTCGGCGTGATGGTGGCCTGGTCCCTGACGCCGCTCGTGAAGACCGGCGGCCAGCCGCCGAAAGGACGCGCCTCGACCGAGCTCGAGATCGAGCGCGCGCAGGACAACCGCATCATCAACTTCGCGGTGTGGCTTCCGGTGCTGGTCTGGCTGGGCGGTTCCTTCGACCTGGTGGCCTATTTCCGCCAGCGCAGGCTGCTGCGCGAGGCCGACCTGCAGGCGCAGGCGGAGCGCTACAAGAACCAGCGCAACGAAGTCGAGATGAAGCTGGCGGTGCTGGCCAGCCAGGTCGAGCCGCACTTCCTGTTCAATACCCTGTCCGGCGTGCGCGCCGCCATGCTGTCCGACCCGCAGCGCGGCGTGGTCATGATCGACCACCTGATCGACTACCTGCGCTCGACCATCCCGCAGCTGCGCGCCGACCGCGCCACCACCTTCGTCACGCTCGGCTCCCAATGCGATTCGGTGCGCGCCTATCTCGGCGTGATCAAGGCGCGCATGCCGCGCCTGAAGGTGGAAGTGGAATGCGAGGAGGCGCTGCGCGGCGCCTTGATGCCTCCCTTGATGCTGATCTCGCTGGTCGAGAACGCGGTCAAGCACGGCATCGAGCCGAAGAAGGGCCCGGTGTCGATCCGGGTGCAGGCCGCGCGCCGCCTGGATGCGCTCGAGGTGAGCGTGCTCGATGACGGCGTCGGCTTCTCGGCGTCGAGCGGCAGCGGCATCGGATTGACGAATATACGCGAGCGCCTGAAGCACCTGTACGGCGCCGACGCCGCGCTCACCCTGCGCGCGCGCGACACCGGCGGCGTGGCGGCCAGCATCGTGCTGCCGCTGCGCGCAACGATGGAGGAACACGACTGACATGCCGACCGCAATCATCGCCGACGACGAGGACCTGCAGCGCATCGAGTTGCAACGCCTGCTGGCCCTCGCCTGGCCCGAGCTCGAGATCGTCGCCTCGGTCGAAGACGGCAGCGAGGCGCTGGCCGCGATCGCCGAACTGGCGCCGAGCGTGGCCTTCCTCGACATCCGCATGCCCGGCATCAGCGGCCTCGAAGTCGCGCGCGCCAGCCAGGGGCGGGCGCGCGTCGTCTTCACCACCGCCTACGACAGCCACGCGATCGACGCCTTCGACCTGGGCGCCGTCGACTACCTGCTCAAGCCGGTCACCCAGCCCCGGCTCGAACAGGCGCTGCAGCGCCTGCGCGCCCAGCTGAAGACCGGCAGCGCCGAGCGCACCCGCAGCCTGGTGGAGCTCGACGCCCGTCTGCGTCCCAATGCCGTTCAAGAGCGCATCCGCTGGATCAGCTGCACGGCGGGGAACATCATCAAGCTGTTCCCGATCGACGAGATCCTGTTCTTCGAATCCGACACCCGCTATACCCGCGTGGTGACGGCGAGCGACGAGGGCCTGATCCGGATGCCGATCAAGGACCTGCTGCCCAGCCTGGACCCGGACCAGTTCTGGCAGATCCGGCGCGGCACCCTGGTCTGCGCGCGCGCCATCGCCCGCATCCGGCGCGACGAAACGGGCGGCTTCGTGGTCGAACTGCGCGAGCACCCCGCGCAGCTGAAGGTGGGACAGACCTATGCCTGGCGCTTCCGCGGCGAGGTGCTGCTGCGTTAAGATGACCGGACTTTCCCATCACTTCCAGGAACAACCGTGTGGCTACCCGGCGATCCGATACCCGAATTCACAGCGCCCACCGCGCATAATCCGCGCTTCGCGTTCCACACCACCGCGGGACGCTACATCGTCCTGAGTTTCCTGGGCAGCGCGGCCGGCGAGGAGGTGCGCCAGGTGGTGGACTGGGTCGAGAAGCGCCGCGCCTCCTTCGACGACGAGCGGCTGTGCTTCTTCGGCGTGTCCAGCGACCCGGCGGATGAGGAAAGCGGCCGGCTGCGCACCGTCATTCCGGGCATCCGCTACTTCCACGATCCCGACCTCGCCCTCGGCAAGCGCTTCGGCGCCGTCGGCGATGGTGCCGAATACCGGCCCTTCACCCTGGTGCTCGACCCGATGCAGAAGGTCCTCGCGCACATCCCGCTGCTGCCGGCGGCAAGGCACAATGCCGCGCTCGAGGACGTGCTGCGGCGGCTGCCGCCGGTGGCGCAGCATGCCGGCGTCGAGATGCACGCCCCGGTCTTGATCGTGCCGCGCGTTTTCGAACCGGAGCTGTGCCGCGAGCTGGTGGCGCTGTACGAGCGCCACGGCGGATCCGAGTCCGGCTTCATGCGCGAGGTGAACGGCAAGACGGTCGAAGTGCGCGAGCGCAGCTTCAAGCGCCGCAGCGACTTCGCCTTCGATGCGCTGCCCGAACTCGCCGGCCTGCGCGAACATATTCAAGTGCGCCTGCGCCGGCGCGTGGTCCCCGCGGTGAAGCGCGCCTTCCAGTTCGAGATCACGCGCATCGAGCGCTACCTCGTCGCCCAGTACGACAGCGCCAGCGGCGGCTTCTTCCGGCCGCACAAGGACAACACGACCCCCGGCACCGCCCACCGGCGCTTCGCCTGCACCATCAACCTGAATGCCCAGGATTACGAAGGCGGCGACCTGCGCTTTCCGGAATTCGGCCAGCGCAGCTACCGCGCGCCGACCGGCGGCGCGGTGATCTTTTCCTGCTCTTTGCTGCACGAGGCAACCCCGGTGACGGCCGGTAGACGCTACGCCTTCCTGCCGTTCTTCTACGACGAGGCGGCGGCGCGCCAGCGCGCGGCCAACCGTCATTCGCTGACGGGCGAGGTGTTCGACCGGGCCAAGGGCCAGGATGAATACGCGTCCAACATCAAGGAGGCATGATGGCAAAGTTCGTATGCGGCATGAACGTGTCCCTCGACGGCTACGTCGACCACACCGGCTTCGCGCCCGGCCCCGGGCTGTTCCGCCACTTCATCGCCGAGGCGGAGCAGCAGGCGGGCAGCATCTACGGCCGCGCGATGTACGAGACCATGCGCTACTGGGACGACGAGCATCCCGAATGGGGCGACGACGAGCGGGCGTTCGCCTTGGCCTGGAGACGGCAGCCGAAATGGGTCGTCTCCACCACCCTGGATGCGGTGGGGCCGAACGCCACGCTGATCAGGGATGACCTCGAAGGCGCGCTACGCAAGATCAAGCGCGAACACGCGGGCGAGATCGAAGTGGCCGGCCCGAAGCTGGCGCACAGCGTGGCGGAACTCGGCCTGATCGACGAATACCGCATCTACCTGCACCCGGCCGTTCTCGACCAGGGCAAACCGTATTTCGCCGGACCCCGTCCGCCCCTGCGCCTGGTGGCGCACGAGCGGATCGACGGCGACGTCCTGAAACTCAGCTATATTCCTGCAGCGATCACATGAAACACAGTTCCAACGGCGGCCTGGTCTACTCGACGGATGGAGGCCGCATGTGTCCCGGTTGCCGCCAGCCGCTTGCCGCCTGCACGTGCAAGGCGGCGGCCGCGCCCGTCGGCGACGGCATCGCGCGCGTGTCGCGGCAAGCGAAGGGCAGGGGCGGGAAGACCGTCACCCTGGTGAAAGGGCTGGCGCTCGACCCGGTGGCGCTGGCTGCCTTGGGCAAACAGCTGCGCACGGCGTGCGGTTCGGGTGGGACGCTGAAGGATGGGGTGCTGGAAGTGCAGGGCGACCATGTGGACAGGATCGTGGACGAGCTCCAGAAGCGCGGCCACACGGTGAAGCGGGCCGGCGGCCAAGGCGTCACGCACTCACCATAAAGCCGTCGCACCGACACAGCTTGACACGTTAGTCCCGCTCTCTTCGCACGTCGCACCGGCGGAGGCCGGTGCCTAATTTCGGCGTGCGTAACGACTGCTCATCGAAACCTGGGCACCGGCCTTCGCCGGTGCGACGGTTGTGCGGCTAACACATAAAACAAATGGCCCGCAGTCGCGAGCCATTCTTCCTACCTGAACGAGACCGGGCTTACGCCATGTTCTGGTTCACGAATTCCCAGTTGGCGACATTCCAGAACGCATCCAGGAACTTGGCGCGCGCGTTGCGGTAGTCGATGTAGTAGGCGTGCTCCCAGACGTCGGCGGTCAGCAGCGGCTTGTCGGCGGTGGTCAGCGGGGTGCCGGCGTTCGAGGTGTTGACGATGTCGACGCTGCCGTCGGCCTTCTGCACCAGCCAGGTCCAGCCCGAACCGAAGTTGCCCAGCGCCGATTTGTTGAACTCTTCCTTGAACTTGTCGAACGAGCCCCACTTGGCGTTGATGGCGTCCGCAGCCTTGCCGGTCGGCGCGCCGCCGCCGTTCGGCGACATGCAGTTCCAGAAGAAGGTGTGGTTCCACACCTGCGCCGAGTTGTTGAACACGCCGCCCTGGGATTTCTTGATGATCTCTTCCAGGGACATGTTTTCGTACTCGGTCCCCTTGATCATGTTGTTCAGGTTGGTGACATAGGTCTGGTGGTGCTTACCGTAGTGGTATTCCAGGGTCTCGGCCGAGATGTGCGGCTGGAGAGCGTCCTTGGCGTACGGCAGTGGCGGCAGGGTATGTTCCATGTTTTCTTCCTTGATTTGGGTTGGACAAAGTGTGTTCCAGAGCGCCGCTATTCTAAACCGGATAGCGCGATGTTGCAGGGTTGGCTAGTCGGGGACGGCATCCTGCGGACTCTGCACGCTGGAAACCCCGATCTGGGCGCTGCCACCGGCCAGGCGCACGGTCAGTTTATTGCGCGCCTTGATCTGGCCCGGGTCGCGCAATACTTCCCCCTTGGCATTGCTGACGATGGCATAGCCGCGCTCCAGCGTGCGTTGCGGGTTCAGCAGTTCCAGCTGGGCCGACAGGGCATTCAAGGCGTCGCGCCGCTGTTTGACCTGGCTGCACAGGATTGCGTTCAGGTGGCGTCCGTCGGCCGCCAGGCGGGCGCGCAGGGCGCGCATGTCAGGGCGATGCCGGGCCAGGCGCTGCTGCAATTGTGCCAGCGCCAGGTTGTGGCGGTTGGCCGGAGTGCGCACGGCGTGGGTCAATGCTGCCGCCATCGACAGCAGCTTGACGCGCTGGTGGCGGATCTGGGCGGACGGGTTCAGCAGGCGCCGGCTGGCGTTGTCCAGGCCCTGGCTGGCCTCCGACAGGGTGCGGCGCATGGCGCGGCGCAGGTCCATGGCGTCGCTCGAGAGCGAGGCCAGCCAGTCGGCGCGCGGCGTGGCGGCCAGTTCGGCGGCGGCGGTCGGGGTGGCGGCGCGCACGTCGGCGGCGAAGTCGGCGATGGTGACGTCGGTCTCGTGGCCGACGCCGGAAATCACGGGAATCGCGCAGGCATCGATGGCGCGCGCGACGTTTTCCTCGTTAAAACTCCACAAGTCCTCGATCGAGCCGCCGCCGCGGCAGACGATCAGCACGTCGGCCTCGGCCCGGCTGGACGCGGTCATGATGGCTTCCGCGATCTTGTTCGACGCAAACTGGCCCTGGACCGGCGCCGGGTAGAGGATCACGCGCACGTGCGGTGCGCGCCGGCGCAGGGCCGTGAGCACGTCGCGCAGGGCGGCCGCCTGCGGGCTGGTGACGATGCCGATGGTGCGCGGGAAAAGAGGCAGCGGACGCTTGCGATCGGCGTCGAACAGGCCCTGGCTCGACAGCTTCTCCTTCAGGCGCAGGAAGGCCTCGTACAGTTGGCCGACGCCGGCGCGGCGCATGGTCTCGACATTGATCTGGTAGTCGCCGCGCGCGCCATACAGGGTCACCAGCGCGCGCACTTCGACCTTGTCGCCTTCGCGCGGGACGAAGCCGACGTACTGCGCCCGGCTGCGGAACATCACGGCGCGTACCTGGGCGGCATCGTCCTTCAAGGTGAAATACCAGTGGCCGGAACTGGCGCGGGTCATGTTCGATATCTCGCCGCCGATCCATACCAGGGGAAAGCTGCGCTCCAGCATGCGGGCGACCTGCTGGTTCAGGGCGGTCACGGTCAGGATGGCGGGGGCGGTGTAGGCGGGGTCGGCGTCGGTCGGGCGTTCCATGGATGTGCGGGAGGTGCGATTAAACGGACAAAGAAGATGCTTATGTCATATCTTGGACAAAAGGACAAGCGCCGCCGCCAGCCGTGCGCCCCAAGCCGTGGCTATTGCCGCTTTTCAATGCATTCTATTGAAACCCTTTGGAATCAAGGGCTTGCGAAGGCGACTTCATCATTTAGCATCGATTTATCCACACAATCTGTGGGCAACTCATCTAGAAGACTCAGGAGTGCGCAGGAAATGGGCGTGCATCGGCGTTTCCTTGCCGATCAAGGACTTAGCGTGCATATGCGTGGCTTGGGCACATTGTTGTCCACAAAAAGTGTGCATACCTCAGCTGTTGGCCGAGTTGGGGTTTTACAGGCGGACGTGGACAACTGAATGACTGCGCGCTGCTCAAAAATGACGCTGGGAAATTTTGTTGTTTTAGATCAAGCACTTAGTGTCAGAGGAAGGGCCTTGCGCACAATTTTGTCCACACAAAGTGTGCACAAGAGTAGCCAGCGTGCCGGGACCGCTTTCCGTCTACGTTGCCTGCGAGCACGTCTCGTGGCCGGAAGCTTTGAAATTTGTGACAATTTGGCGGTCAACCCGAACAGTAGTGCCATTGCTTGTTTCAGTTGCAGTTCCTGCATATCCTTTGAAATCAAGGGCTTGTGAGGAACAGTACATGCTTCATCACATTGTTATCCACAATAAATGTGGAGATGTGAATTTTCTTTGCCGCCAGGTTCGCAAGACCGAAGAAGCCATGCACAGGCGGCTTGTTTTGCACATATTTCTTGCCTGTAGCTCATACTGATGAAATTTTATGCATTGAAGCTTTTCTGTTTAAGATCAATCACTTAAGTCCCAACCTATGCCCTTGCTCACATTTTTGTCCACAAAAAATGTGAGGAACCGCACATTGGCGTGGCTGCCGAACAACCATCTTCCGGTGCTTAATTTTTGCGCCAAGGAAATTTATCTCATCAAATCAAACACTTAAGAGTCACTTAAGGCCATTGCGCACAATTTTGTCCACAGAATTTGTTCGTAAGTGGGATAAGTTGAGCTAGATCAAAACACGTTCGCCAACCCAACTGCGTTGGAAGCATACTCATCTGACACGTGCCGTTTTCTTGCGCACGGAGCGAAATCCCTTTGAAATCAAGGTGCTTTGATCCCAAACAGGCCCTTGCACACATTTTTATCCACAGAAGTTGTGCAGAACCTGGTTGGACCGCACTTGCCGCACTGCTGGCAACTTGTTACATTGGCGAATTGATTTCTTACCCTCAGGAGTTTCTCTTGCTCGCCATTTTTCAAGCTGCAGGCTGGCCTATCTGGCTCTTGCTGATCGCCTCGATCGTCGCCGTCGCCCTGATCGTGGAACGCCTGATCTACCTGCGCCGCGAAAAAATCCTCCCGAAGGGATTGCTGGATGAAGTGACCCGCGTCTACCGCGCCGGAAAGGTGACGCCGGAAGTGGTCGACAAGCTCGAACAGAATTCGCCGCTCGGCACCGTGCTGGCCAGCGCCCTGCGCAACGTCGACGCGCCGCGCGACGTCATGAAGGAGTCGATCGAGGAGGCCGGCCGCGGCGTCGCCCACGGCCTCGAGCGTTTCCTGACCACCCTCGGCACCATCGCCTCGCTCGCGCCTCTGATGGGCCTGTTCGGCACCGTGGTCGGCATGATCGAGATCTTCGGCGCCCAGAGCCCGACCGGCGGCAGCAACCCGGCGCAGCTGGCGCACGGCATCTCGGTGGCCCTGTACAACACCGGCTTCGGCCTGGCGATCGCGATGCCGGCCCTGGTCTTCTACCGCCACTTCCGCGCCCTGGTCGACAGCTTCATCGTCGAGATGGAACTGCAGGCCGTGAAATTCGTCGACGTCGTGCACGGGACCCGCAAATGATGAACTTCCGCCGCGGCCGCCAGCGCGAGGAGCCGGAGATCAACCTGATCCCCTTCATCGACGTGTTGCTGGTGGTCCTGATCTTCCTGATGGTGTCGACCACCTACAGCAAGTTCACCGAGCTGCAGATCACCCTGCCGACCGCCGACGCCGAGAAGGTGCAGGAGCGTCCGTTCGAGATCAACGTCACGATCGACGCCAAGGGCAACTACACGGTAAACAATGTGCCGGTGGCTTTCCACAGCGTTGCCGGCCTGGCCGAGGACCTCAGGAATGCCGCCCGCAACGGCCCCAATGGCCAGCCGGCGCGCGACCCGGTCGTCATCGTCAACGCCGACCAGTTCGCGATGCACCAGATGGTCATCAATGTGCTGGAAGCATCGCGCGTGGCCGGCTACGACAAGCTGACCTTCGCCGCCCAGACCGGCGGCCAAAAGTAATCGGCGCGGCGCTGCTCGTGCAGCGCTGCGTCCATCCCGCATGGCTTCCAATCTCGAATCGATCTTCACCCGCGCCTGGCTGCGCCGCGGCCCGCTGGCGCTCGCGCTGCTGCCCGTGTCGCTGCTGTTTCGCCTGCTGTCCGGCTTGCGCGCCTGGCTCTATCGCAGCGGCATCAAGAAGAGCGAACGGCTGCCGGTGCCCGTCATCGTGGTCGGCAATATCTTTATCGGCGGTACCGGCAAGACGCCGCTGACCATCTGGCTGGCCGAGGCGCTGCGCGCGGCCGGCCTGCGTCCTGGCGTGATTTCGCGCGGTCATGGCGGCAAGGAATCCAGCCCGCGCGAGGTGACGCCGCAATCCGATCCGGGCGAGGTCGGCGACGAGCCGCTCCTGATCGCCGCGCGCGCCCGCTGCCCGGTCGTGGTCGGACGCAAGCGCGCGGAAGCGGGCAGGGCGCTGCTGGCCGCGCATCCGGACGTGAATATCATCATCACCGACGACGGGCTGCAGCACCATGCGCTGGCGCGCGACGTCGAGATCGTCCTGTTCGACGGCCGCGGCGTCGGCAACGGCTGGCTGCTGCCGGCCGGGCCGCTGCGCGAAGCGCCGTCGCGGCGGCGCGATTTCACGGTGGTCAATGCCCCGGAGATCACGCCGGCGCTGGCGCGCGCGGTCGGCGGCAGCCCGTTCCGGATGGCGCTGGCAGGCGATGTCGCCGAGCCACTCAATCGTCCGGGTGAAGGAATTCCGCTGGCGCAAATGCAGGGCAAGCGCATCGTCGCCGCGGCCGGCATCGGCAACCCCGGCCGCTTCTTCGCCATGCTGCGCGCGGCCGGCCTGGCGATCGGCGAGCTGCCGCTGCCCGACCACCACGACTTCCGCGACCGGCCTTTCGACACCGTCGACGCCGATGTCATCCTGATCACGGAGAAGGATGCAGTAAAATGTCGGCAACTTGATAACCTGAAGGACGATCCGCGCTTGTGGGTCGTGCCGGTGACGGCGCGGATCGACTCCGCGCTGGCCGAACAAATCGTGGAGAAATGTCGTGGACGCTCGACTGCTTGATATCCTGGTCTGCCCGCTGTGCAAGGGCCCGCTTGAATACGATAAAAAAGCGCAGGAACTGACCTGCCGCCCGGACCGCCTGGCATACCCGATCCGCGACGGGATCCCGATCATGTGGGCCGACCAGGCGCGCAAGATCGAGGCGGTATGAGCTTTACGGTCATCATTCCGGCACGGCTGTCCTCGACCCGCCTGCCGAACAAGCCGCTCGCAGACCTCGGCGGCAAGCCGATGGTGGTGCGCGTGGCCGAGCGCGCCCGGGAATCCGGGGCGTCGCGCATCATCGTCGCGACCGATCATGCGGATATCCTGGCCGCCTGTGCCGAGCATGGCGTCGAAGCCTGCATGACGCGCGCCGACCATCCGTCGGGCACCGACCGCATCGCCGAAGTGGCGCAGATCCTGGGCCTGGCGCCGGAGGAAGTCGTGGTCAACCTGCAGGGCGACGAGCCGCTGATCGAACCGGCCCTGCTGGCCGCCTGCGCCGCCCGCATTCGCGACGGCGTGCCGATGGCGACCTGTGCCCATCCGATATACGACGTGGCCGAGGTGTTCAACCCGAACATCGTCAAGGTCGTGCTGGACAAGGCCGGACGTGCGCTGTATTTCTCGCGCGCCACCATCCCCTGGCACCGCGATGCCTTCATGGCGACCCAGGATTCGCTGCCGGCCGGCTACGCCCCGCTGCGCCACATCGGCCTGTATGCATACAGCAACGCCTTCCTGCAGGCTTATCCGGCCCTGGAAGCGTCCCCGCTCGAGACCATCGAAGCGCTGGAACAATTGCGCGTGCTGTGGCACGGCGTGCCGATCGCCGTCCACGTGACGGACAGCGCGCCGCCGGGTGGCGTCGACACCCCGGACGACCTGGAGCGCGTGCGCAAACATTACGCAAGCTGAACAGTCAAGACGCCGATTCGGCCTGTCTGCGGTACATCAAAAGTTGCTTGCGGATGGCCTCAAAATTGGCGTTAAAGCTGACTTTTGTGGTAACTTTCGTGTCAAGGTAGCCAGAAAAACACCAATAGCGGCGTCCAGCGCATCCATTCGCGATCCAGCGCATCCATAAAAATTATTAACATCCTCAAAGAACCTTAGGAAACTCATGCGTCTCATTCTGTTAGGAGCACCCGGCGCCGGCAAAGGCACCCAGGCTAACTACATCAAGGAAAAGTTCAACATCCCTCAAATCTCGACCGGCGACATGCTGCGCGCGGCGATCAAGGCGGGTACCGAGCTGGGCCTGGCTGCCAAGAAGGTGATGGATGCGGGGCAATTGGTGTCGGATGACATCATCATCGGCCTGGTGAAAGAGCGCCTGAAGGAGACCGACTGCGCCAACGGCTACCTGTTCGACGGTTTCCCGCGCACCATCGCGCAGGCCGACGCCATGAAGGACAGCGGCGTGACCATCGACTACGTGCTGGAAATCGACGTGCCGGACGACCTGATCGTCGAGCGCATGTCGGGCCGCCGCACCCACCCGGCTTCCGGCCGCGTGTACCACACCAAGTTCAACCCGCCGAAAGCCGCCGACATCGACGACGTGACCGGCGAGCCGCTGGTGCAGCGCGACGACGACAAGGAAGAAACCGTCCTCAAGCGCCTGTCGGTCTACCACAACCAGACCGAAGTGCTGCTCGGCTACTACAACAAGTGGGCGCAATCGGGCCTGCCGGGCGCGCCGAAGTACCGCAAGATCTCGGGCGTGGGTCCGGTCGAGCAGGTGCGCGACAACGCGTTTGCGGCGCTGTCGGAATAAACCGACTCTGCTTCAAGCGAAACGGTCCTCGATGGGCCGTTTTTTTGTTAACGTACGCATTGGCGTAGAGGGTGTGAAAAAACGGCTATGGCAAGGCGCCGAGTCGAAGACAGTACACTCGTACGGCAAGATGAGGCAACGCAGCCATGGACGAATTTTTCACACCCTCGTAGGGTGGGCGGGGACCGCCCACCCTACAGTGGCGCTACAGGTATTTTTCGACTGCCGCGGTCAGCGACTCCCGATCCGAATCCCCGTGATACCGCTCGCCATTGATGAAGAAACTCGGCGTCCCGCTCGCCCCCGCCGTCTTGCCTTCTTGCGCCTGGGCGCGGATACGCTCGCGATGCGCGCCCGCCGCCAGGTCGGCGTCGAAACGCGCCGCGTCCAGCCCCAGCTCCTGCGCCACCAGCGGCAGCTGCCCCGGCGACATCTGCGCCTGGTATTCGAACAGCTTGTCGTGCATCTCCCAGAACTTGCCCTGCGCCCCGGCCGCTTCCGCCGCCTCGGCCGCGCCTTGCGCGAACGGATGCATGCCGAGCGGCAGGTGGCGGTAGACCAGCGCGATGCGCTCGCCATAGCGGTGCTGCAGCTCGACCAGGGTAGGGTAGGCGCGTGCGCAGTAGGGGCACTGGAAGTCGCCGTATTCGATGATGGTGATGTCAGCGCCGGGCTGGCCCCGCACGTGGTCGCCTTCCGCGATCTGCAACTGGCTCATCTTTGCTCCTGTGAATATGGATGGCCTGATCTTCGCACGCACCGTCCCGGGCACGCCGCCCGTTACCGCCCAACAATCATGTGAGGATTTGTTTCGTGTGCGCCGGGCCGGCGATGTCAGGCAGATAATGGCTTGTCCAACATCCGACCCATCGAGGTGCACCATGCGTCCCATCCATTCCATGATAGCCGTGTTGTTCGCCGTCGCGTCCGCCAGCACACTGGCCCAGAACCAGGCCACGCCGCAACCGCCTGCCAGCAAGCCGGTCGACGACAGCGCCAGCTATGGCCCGGTGCTCAATCCCCCGACCCCGCCGGCGACCACCGCCCAGCCGACCACGTCCAGCACCCAGGCCACCGGCGAAGCGCGACCGCAAGCCCAGGAAGAGCGCGCCGGCCAGCCGCCCACGGGCAAGCCGGCGGACGCCGACCCGTCGGCCCGCCCGGCGCCGCAGAACACGCAGCCGCAGTCCCGGCAAGGCAATGCCCGCGATGGGCGCCAGCAGCCGCAGAAGCGTCCGCCGCAGGCCAATCGGCGCGCGGTCGGGGCGCGCATCGACAGCACGCCGCGCATCGCCGCGCCGCAGCCGAAACCGTCGGTGCAGGTCGAGTCCGGCGTCGCGCCGTCGCCTGTGGGGCCGCAGAGCACGCCGGTGGTCGGCTGCGTCGGCAGCGCCTGCACCGGCGCCAACGGCGTGACGGTCAACCTGCCGCCGGGCGGCGGTCCGGGTGTCAGCAGCAGCGGCCGGGCGTGCACCAGCAACGGCACCACGATCCAGTGTCTTTGACCCGTCTGCGGGGCCGGGCATGGTTTTTCCTGCCAAAAGTTCGCTACAATGCCGCTGTTTGACGTTTACGTAAACGTGAAGCGGGACAGAGAACTTTTATAAGGGAAAACCATGCAGATTCAGAACAATGTGTTCATCGTGACCGGTGGCGCGTCGGGCCTTGGAGCAGCCACGGCGCGCATGATCACCGAGGCGGGCGGCAAGGTCGTCATCGCCGACGTGCAAGCCGAAGCAGGCGAGGCGCTGGCGGCCGAATTGGGAGGCCAGTTCGTCAAGTGCGACGTGACCTCGGAGGCCGACGGCCTGGCGGTCGTCGAGGCAGCCGGCAAGCTCGGCCAGCTGCGTGGCCTGGTCAACTGCGCCGGCGTGGCGCCGGCCGTCAAGACCGTCGGCAAGGACGGCCCGCACCCGCTGGACTCTTTCCAGCGCGCGGTGAACATCAACCTGGTCGGCACCTTCAATATGTGCCGCCTGGCGGCCGACGCCATGGGCAAGCTCGAGGCCGGCGAATACGGCGAGCGCGGCATCATCATCAACACCGCTTCGGTCGCGGCATTCGACGGCCAGATCGGCCAGGCCGCCTATGCATCCTCGAAAGCGGCCGTGGCCGGCATGACCCTGCCGATGGCGCGCGACCTGTCGCGCAGCGGCATCCGCGTGATGACCATCGCCCCGGGCATCTTCGAAACCCCGATGCTGATGGGCATGCCGCAGGAAGTGCGCGATTCGCTCGGCAAGATGGTCCCGTTCCCGCCGCGCCTCGGCATGCCGAAGGAATACGCGCACCTGGCCAAGGCCATCATCGAGAACGTCATGCTGAACGGCGAAACCATCCGCCTCGACGGCGCGATCCGCATGCAGCCCAAATAAGCAAAACCTGGTTTCACGGAACGATCCTGAAGCCATCACTCAATTGTTGTACGATTGACAGATGTCGGGCGCGCGGCGCAGGTCGCGCGCCCTTTGCTTTTTAAGGAAACGATGTTGAAGAACTTGACGATGCGACAGGCTGCGCTGGCATTCACGCTGGCATTCGCCACCACCACGCCGCTGCTGGCCCAGGATGCCCGCCAGGCCGCCCCCGAAGCCGCCACCGGCTACCAGGCGAAGCCGGGCTGGCCCGCGAAGAAATACATGGTGGCCGCGGCCAACCCGCTGGCGGTCGAGGCCGGCTACCAGATCCTGAAGCGGGGCGGCAGCGCGATCGACGCCGCCATCGCCACCCAGATGGTGCTGACCCTGGTCGAGCCGCAATCCTCGGGCATCGGCGGCGGCGCCTTCCTGGTCCACTACGACGGCAAGCACACCCAGGCCTTCGACGGCCGCGAGACCGCCCCGGCCAAGGCCGACGAACACTTGTTCGAGCGTCCCGACGGCACGCCGCTGTCGCGTACCGAAGGCATCGTCGGCGGCCGCTCGACCGGCGCGCCGGGCGTGCTGCGCATGCTCGAGCTGGCGCACAAGCAGCACGGCAAGCTGCCGTGGAAGGCGCTGTTCGCGCCGGCCATCAAGCTGTCGGAACAAGGCTTCGCCGTCAGCCCGCGCCTGAACGCGCTGCTCAGCGGCGACGTGCACCTGCGCAAGGACAAGGAAGCGGCCGCCTATTTCTACGGCAATGGCGGCAAGCCCTGGCCGGTCGGCCATATCCTCAAGAACGCGGCGCTGGCCAGGACCCTGCGCGAGATCGCCGACGGCGGCGCCGACGCGTTTTACAAGGGCCATATTGCGCGCGACATCGCGGCCAAGGTGCAGGGGCATCCGACCAATCCCGGCCTGCTGAGTGCATCGGACATCGCCAACTACCGGCCGAAAGTCCGCACGCCCGTGTGCAGCGACTATCGCGCCTACACCGTGTGCGGCATGCCGCCGCCGTCCTCTGGCGGTATTGCGGTGGCGCAGATGCTGGGCATGTTCGAGACGATGGACATGCGCGCGCTGGCGCCGGCCGCCGGCGTGCCGGGCCCGGACGCGCTGCACGTGTTCACCGAAGTCGGCCGCCTGGCCTATGCCGACCGCAACCGCTACGCGGCCGACACCGACTTCGTTCCGCTGCCGGGCCGCGGCTTGCCGAGCCTGATCGACAAGGGCTACCTGGCGCAGCGCGCCAAGCTGGTCGGCCCGCGCTCGATGGGCGAAGCCAAGGCCGGCACGCCGCCGGGCATGCAGGTCGCGTGGGGCACCGACAATGCGATCGAAACGCCGTCGACCTCCCACATGTCGGTGGTCGACGGCTACGGCATGGGGCTGGCCATGACCACCACCATCGAAGACGCCTTCGGCTCGCGCCAGATGGTCGATGGCTTCATCCTGAACAACCAGCTGACCGACTTCTCGTTCTCCGCGCGCGATGCCGACGGGCCGGTGGCGAACCGGGTCGAGGCGAACAAGCGTCCGCGCAGCGCCATGTCGCCAACCATCGTGTTCGACCGCAAGACCGGCAAGCTGGTGCTGGCGATCGGCTCGCCCGGCGGCCCGACCATCATCAACTTCGTGACCAAGGTGCTGGTCGGGACGCTCGACTGGGGCCTGAACGTGCAGGAAGCGATCTCGCTGCCGAATTTCGGCAGCCGCAACGGGCCGACCGAGCTGGAAGTGGGGCGTTTTCCGTCGACCACCATCGAGGCGCTGAATGCGCGCGGGCACAAGGTGCGGCTTGGGGAGCAGACCTCGGGGCTGCATGGGATCCAGCGGATCGAGGTGCACGGCGTGCCGATCTGGTATGGCGGGGCGGATCCGCGCCGGGAAGGCATCGCAAAAGGCGACTAGCCGGCTCAGGCAAAGCCGCCATTGACCCGCAGCACCTGGGCATTGACCCAGGCGCCTTCGGGCCCGGCCAGGAAGGCGACGGCCGCGGCGATGTCGGACGGCGTCCCCAGGCGCTCCAGCGGCGCCGCACTTGCCAGTGAGGCGATCTGATCCGCACTTTTCCCTTCCAGGAACAGCTCGGTGCCGACCGGACCCGGTGCGACCGCATTACAGGTGATGCCCCTGCCGCGCAGCTCGTTCGCCATGACGCGGACCAGTACCTCGACCGCCGCCTTGGAAGCGATATAGGGTCCATAGCCGGGCGCCGGTTTGGCAATCACGCTGGAGGACAGGGCAATGATGCGCCCGCCCTCGCCGAGATGCTTGCCGGCCAGCGCCAGCACGTTGAAGGCGCCGCGGGCATTGGTGCGCATGATGGCATCGTAGTCCGCCAGGCCGGCGCCGGCAATCGGCACGGTCTTCATGATGCCGGCGTTGCTGACGACGACATCGATCCTGCCGAAGGCATCCAGGGTGGCGCGAAACAGCGCCTTGGCCCCGGTCTCGTCGGCGACGTCGGCGTGCACGGCAATGGCCTTGCGGCCGAGCCATTTGATCTCGCGCACGACCGCATCGGCGAGGTCTTCCCGGCCGTGGTAGTTGACGACGATGTCGCATCCTCGCGCTGCCAGGTGCAGGGCAATTTCACGGCCGATGCCGCGTGAACTGCCGGTGACGATGGCGGTCCTGCCGGTGGTGGGTCTCATGGCGTTCCTTCCGTCAGTGTGATGGGCGTTCGATGAACGTCTTCAGCGCCGCATGGATGCCGGCAACAGGTCTTCCAGTCCCATGCGGGTGAGGAAGGCCGCCTGCTTCGCCTGGTGCAGGACGTCGAGTTCCTCGACGCCTTTCTGCTGCGCATCGACGGTGATCCGCGCCGGTCGCCGGCCGTGCGCGAGCGCGAGGACCTCGCGCACGGCGATCCCGACCGCTGCGACGTCGAGCGCGCCCCCGCAGGCGGCGTCGATGGCGTCGAGCCGCGCGGGCAATCCGGCGGCGCGCCGGGGAAGGGCGCCATATTGCCTGAGCACGGCGCCGTCGGCGGGGCCTTGCGCGTGATTGAAGTGTTCGGTCCCTTGCGTGAAAGCGCCCGGCGCGACGATGATGCTGTCGATGCCGAACGGCCGCACCTCGAGGCCCATGACCTCGGCCAGGGCGTCGCCCGCCGCCTTGCTGGCCACGTAGGGACCGAGAAAGGGTTCGTGGATGCGGCTGGTCGTGCTGCCGATGTAGACGAGGGTGCCGCCGCCCTGGCGCCGCATGGCCGGCAGGGCGGCGCGGTTGACCCGGAGCCATGACAGCGCATTGGTATCGATCACTTGCGCAACCTGACCCGGGGTAAAGGCTTCCGTCACGCCACTCATCAGCATGCCGGCGTTGTTCACGACCACGTCGATGCGTCCCTGTTCCAGCAAAAGCTGGTCGAGCGCCGAACGGCAGGAGGTTTCGGAGAGGACGTCCAGTTCCAGCACGTGGAGCACGAGCCCCTCCTCGGCGGCGAGCGCAGCCAGTTGCACAGCGCGCTGCCGGTTGCGTCCGTCGATATCGCGCATGCCGGCGTAGACGGTGTCTCCCGCCTGCGCCAGTGTCGTGGCAACCGCGCGTCCGATGCCGGATCCGGCGCCGGTGACCAGGACAATGCGGGGTGGGTTCATGGTGTTGCTCATGATCGCCTCCCTTAGCGTGCGGTCCGGATCACGACCTTGCCGCACGCATGGCCGGAAGCGACCTTGTCGAGCGCCGTGGCGGCTTGCTCGAGCGGAAACAGCGAGTCGATGGGAATGGTGAGCTCACCTTTGTCGAACAGCTCGACAGCCTCGCGCAGTGCCGTCTCCGCCTGGGAAAAGAACACGAAGGCGCCGTGGCGGCCATCGCGTGAGGTGATGGCGAAGTCGACCAGGGTCGCCATCGTTCCGCCTTCGCGCAGCACGCTCCAGGAACGCGCCGCCGTGTCGCCGCCGATGGTGTCGAGCACGAGATCGAATGGCGGAAGGCGGGTGAAGTCGTCGTTGGCGTAATCGATCGCGTCGTCGGCGCCGAGTTCGCGCAGCAGGCCGAGGTTGCGGGAAGAGGCGGTCGCCGTCACGTGCGCGCCGGCGCGCTTGGCCAGCTGGATCGCGAAGCTGCCCACCCCGCCGGCGCCGGCATGCACCAGCACCCGTTGGCCGCGCTGCAGCCGGCCGGCGTCGAACAGGGCCTGGTGCGCAGTGCCGAAACCCGTCGGCAAGGCCGCTGCCTGTTCGAAGCTCATCGCGTCCGGGATGACCACCAGCGCCTCGGCCGGAGACAGCAGATACCTGGCGAATGCCCCGCCATCGCCCGGATTGCGGCGGCCGGCCACGCGGTCGCCGGCCTTGACGCCGTGCGCCTGCGGGCCCGCCGCTTCTACCACGCCCGCAAAGTCGGTGCCCGGGACGTAGGGGAGGCGGGCCGGGAACACCGTCTGCATATGGCCGCGGATCATCTTGATGTCCAGCGGATTGACCCCGGCTGCCTCGATGCGGACCAGTACTTCGTTCGCGACAGGAGAAAGGGAAGGAAGGGACGCGACCTGCACGGCCGCGTCCGCGCCGAATTGTCGAATCATTGCTGCTTGCATGGATGGCTCCTGGTGGATGTCAGATTGCTGGGAAGCGGCCGAGCTGAAGGAACAGGCCGTACCAGTCCTCCATGTGCCAGGTCGTGGTGATGTGTTCGCCGTCGAGCGCGTGGAATTCATGGAGTCGGAAGCGCACCGCCTTGCCAGTCGGGGCGATGCCGAACAGCTCGCCTTCGTGGGTGCCGGTGATCTCGCCGCGTACCGCGATCTTGCCCGGGACCTGGATCAGTTCGTGGACGACGATCTGCACGTCGGGAAACGCGCTGATGACGCTGCGGATGATGGGCTTCATGCCTTCGGGGCCCGGACCCTGTCCGGGCGCCGGGGGGATGTCTTCCCAGTCCGGCGTCACGGCATCGTCGATCAGGTCGGGATCTTGCCGGCTGAAGGCGTCGTACAGGCGCAGCACGGCGCGGCGCTCCCGGGCCAGGCGCTCTTCGTCCTGGTGTATTGCATTCTTGCTCATCTTGTAACCTTTCCTGGATGGCGCTCCATATCGGCGCCTGGAATGATTATGAAGACGAGGTGCTATCTATCCAACAAATAGCAGTGATACGGTAATATACTAAATATGGATTTTCATGGTATCGATCTGAATCTGCTGGCGGCTTTCGACGCGCTCATGCAGGAACGCAACGTGACCCGTGCGGCCGCGCGCATGGATGTCAGCCAGCCGGCAATGAGCGCGGCCCTGGCGCGGCTGCGCGCCTTGTTCGGCGACCGGCTGTTTCAGCGCAGTGCCACCGGGCTGTTGCCGACGCCGCGCGCCTACGACATGGCGGAACCGGTGGCGCGCGCACTGCGCGAGTTCGAATCCGTGTTGGCGCAGCCGGAACGCTTCGACCCCGGCGCCGCGGTGCTGCGCTTCGCGATCGGCCTTTCCGACTACCCGGCATTCATCGTTCTGCCTGCGCTGCTCGGCATGCTGGCGCGCGAGGCGCCGGGCGTGGGCGTGGACGTTCGCACCTTCTCCGGACGCGACGATGCCGTGGAGCTGCTCGATGCGGGCAAGATCGACCTCGCGATCGGCGTCGCGCCGACAGTGCAGGAAAGCCGCATCCTGAGCCGCCCGATCATGCACGACGTGTTCGTCACGCTGGTGCGCAGGGACGCGGCGCAGGCACGGCGCAAACTGGACCTGGATGCCTACCTGGCGATGAACCATATCCTGGTTTCTCCCGAGGGCAGTCGCTATGGCGTGGTCGACCAGGCGCTCGCCGACCATGGCTTGCAGCGGCGCGTCAAGGTGACGATGCCGCAGATGTTCGCCGTGCCTGCACTGCTGCGCGAAGCGGACCTGGCGGCGACGCTGTTGCGCCGTGTCGCCCTCCACTCGGCGCAGGCGGCTGAACTGGTGATGTTCCCGCCGCCGGTGCCCTTGCCGGAAGTGGTCTTTCACCAGATCTGGCACCGCCGTAACGATGAGAAGCTGTCGCAACGGTGGCTGCGCGACGCCGTCGATCGCGTGACGGCAGGTTTTCGGTAGGAAGCTCGGCCCTGCTGGCGCTCGGTCAGCACGCGGTCGATCAGCCCGTATTCCACCGCCTGGCCCGTCGACATGTCATTGTCCCTGTCCGAATCCTTCTCGACCTGCGCCAGCGTCCGCCCGGTGCGCTCGGCCATGATCGTATTCATCCAATGGCGGATAGAAGGCACTTCGCGCGCCTGGATCTCGATGTCGCTCGCCACCCCCTGCGAGTCGCCATGCGGCTGATGAATCATGATCCGCGCATTCGGCAAGGCATGGCGTTTGCCGATCGCCCCGGCCGCCAGCAGGAACGTGCTCATGCTGGCCGCGAACCCGGTGCACAGCGTGGACACCTCCGGCCTGATGAATTGCATGGTGTCGTACACCGCCATGCCCGCGTACACCGAGCCGCCGGGCGAGTTGATGTAGAGCGCGATGTCCTTCTCCGGATTCTCCGATTCCAGGAACAGCAGCTGCGCCACGATCAGGTTGCGGATTGCTCCGTCAGTTCGCCGACCAGAAAGACCACCCCTTCCTTGAGCAGGCGCGAGTAGATGTCGAAGGCGCGCTCGCCGCGTCCGGTCTGTTCGATCACGGTGGGCGCCAGGCCCAGGGATGCATCAGCTGTCATGTCCGTCCTTTCGGGGTAGAGTCGTATCGCGAACGCGATTCCTTGCCGGCTTGACGCGCGCCACCGACCCGGACGACCCGCTGCGGGAAGCCTAGACAGCGGAAGCCATGACCCGGCTGCTGGCCCGACTGTCGTAGTCCGAGCGCCTGGCGCTGGTGCTGTACGAGGCGTTTGCCTGCAGTCACGCGGACATCGCCGCGGTGCTCGGGACCCGGGCGGCGAACGCGCGCCAGCGGCTGCGCGACAATATGGACAAGATACCAGAGGAAAAGCTGTGCCGCGCGCTGGTGCGCCGCTTCCAGGCGGCGATCAATGGCATGGACGTGGCGGCCGTAACGACGCTGCTGCTCGATGAGCAGCCGATGAGCGTGGGTTCGACGCCGCAGGTGCGCGCCGCCCGCGGTCCCTGCGCGAACGATGCGGTGTACCGCGTGGCGGCGTTCGCCTAGGCCTTGCGCTGGAAAAGGTCGCCGTCCGGATCGAGGTCCGGATGCTCGCGCACGATGGGGTGCTGCAGGTTGGCCCAGAGATGCTGGATCACGACGGCCAGCGCGTGCAGGTGCGTGCTGCGCTCGGCCTCGGGCAGGGTGCGGAGGATGTCGTCCGCTTCGTTGATGACCCCACCCAGGCGTTCGTACACCGCCATCAGCTCCCGCGCAGTCTCATGATCCATGCTGGTCTCCTCGTCACCGTGAAGGCGAGGATACCACCGGGATCGACACGTGCGAGGGATGGCTTGCCGACCGGTAGACCCGGTGCGTCGCCGGCCGGAAGTCGCTGTCCTTCGCCGTGAAGATGTTGGGCAC
This sequence comes from Massilia phyllostachyos, assembly GCF_021044825.1. Taxonomy (GTDB): domain Bacteria; phylum Pseudomonadota; class Gammaproteobacteria; order Burkholderiales; family Burkholderiaceae_D; genus Telluria; species Telluria phyllostachyos. Next base: position 92,617 of record NZ_JAJNOC010000009.1, read on the forward strand.
GAAGGTCTGCGGATTGCGGTCGATCAGCGGGAACCAGCTGCTCTGCACCTGCACCATCACGCGGTGGCCCTTGCGGAAGGTGTAGTTCTGCGTGTGCAGGCTGAAGGCATAGGGCAGCACGGCGCCGGACTGGATCGCCACGGGCTTGTCGAAACCCTGCCGGTAGCGTCCGCGGAACACTTCGCTGGAGACCATCAGCTGGAAACCCGACATCGGCCAGTTGCCGGGCATGTGCTCGGGATGGACGTCGATCAGCTTGACGACCCAGTCGGCGTCGCTGCCGGTGGTGGAGGCGAACAGGTTCGCCGTGACGCTGCCGGCGATGGTCAGGTCGTTCGCCAGCGGCGCGCTTTCCCAGGTCAGCACGTCCGGCCGCCCATCCACGAAACGCTGGTCCTCGACCAGCCAGGTCGACCAGGCCGAGCCGCCGGGGAAGTAGGTGGCCTGGATCGGACGGTGGCGATACGGCACCGGATGCGCCGGATCGGCGACGAAGCTGTCGAACGCTTCGGCGTCGTTGTTCGGCGCGGAGAACGACAGCGAACGGTCCGCGCCGAAGTACAGCTTGCGCTGCTCGACGCCGGCCTTCGGCGGCCAGGTGTCCCAGCGCCGCCACTGGTTGCTGCCGGCCTCGAAGGTCAGCGCCTCCGGCAGGTCGAGCTTGCCCTGTCCCTTCAGGTGGTAGGCGAACCAGGGGATCTCGATCCGCTCGCGGTAGTACTTCGCGGTCGCGCTGTCGAAGCCGATCGCGCCCAGCGAATCGCCCGGCCCGACGCGCGCGCCGCCGTGCTTCCACGGTCCCACGACAAGAAAGTTCAGGCCGCGCTTGTCGCGTTTTTCCAGGGTCTCGTAGATCTTCATCGGACCATAGAAATCTTCCTGGTCCCACCATCCGGCCACGTTCAGGGTCGGCACTTTCAGTTCCGGTGTATCCAGGGCGAAGGAACGCCGCTTCCAGAAGGCGTCGTAGTCGGGGTGCGCCGTGAAATCGTTCCAGGTCGTGATGCGGTTCCTGAAGATGTCGCGGTTGACGTTGGCGAGCGAGCCGAGGCCCAGGTACCAGGTGTAGGTGTCGTAGCGGTCGAAGGCGAACTGGCTGTTGCCCTTGCCGTCTTCCATCATGTAGGCGTACTCGAAGCCGTAGCTCAGGCGGAAGGCGCCATTGTGATAGAAGTCGTCGCCCAGCCACATGTCGGCGGGGGAGGCCATCGGCGCGATCGCCTTCAAGGCGGGGTGCGGTTCGAGCGAGGCCATGACCGAGGTCCAGCCCAGGTAGGAGTTGCCCAGCATGCCGACCTTGCCGTTGTTGGCGGGGACGTTCTTGAGCATCCATTCGATGCTGTCGTAGGCGTCGGTGCCCTCGTCGAGGCCCTTGCTGTCACCCGCCTTGCGCGCCGGGCGCAGCATGACGAAGTCGCCTTCGGAGCCGAATTTGCCGCGGATGTCCTGGAAGGCGAAGATGTAGCCGTCGTCAAACAGCTCCTTGTAGCGGCTCTCGATCGCCTGGGCAGAGTCGTCGATGCCGTAGGGGGTGCGCAGGAACAGGATCGGCAGCGCCGTCCTTGCTCCGGCGGGCACGAAGATCCTGGTGTGCAGCCTGGCGCCGTCACGCATGGGGATCATGACGTCGCTGACTGTCCATGGGGCGGGCCGGGTCCTGGCTGCGTCATCGGCCTGGTCTTGCGCAATGGCGCATGGGGACAGCGTACCCAGTGTCGTGCCAAGGAAGAGGGTAAGGAAGATGGACGGCGCAAGGCGGGCGAAGGCATGCATGGGACGGCTCTCCTGTGACTGATCGCGATCAAAGAATATTTCAAAATAAGAAAAATATTCTGAAAATGAAATATACATCAGCTTCCTAGTCAGCATCAACTTACCGGTGTCGGGCGGCGGCGGGGGATACATGCCGAACGTCGGCGAAATCCAACTGTTCGCCCCGCATTCAGTATTTATTTCCCAAGGGATACCCATTTTTTGCTACCCTTGGCAGGGTGGACAGCATCGAAAAAACAGGCCTGGTCCTCACAGGCGGTGGAGCGCGCGCCGCCTATCAGGCTGGCGTGATGCATGCCATCGCCCGTATCCTGGCCGACGCCGGCCGTCCGGCGCTGCGCTCGCCGTTCCACGTCATCTGCGGCACCTCGGCCGGCGCACTGAACGCCACCGCGCTGGCCTGCCGCGCCGACGATTTCTCGAGCGCCGTGCGCGGCCTGCTCAAGGTCTGGGAAGGCGTCGCCGCCGAGCAGGTCTACCGCGCCGATTCCCTTGCCGTGCTGCGCTCCGGCGCGCGCTGGCTGTTCTTGCTCTCCTTCGGCTGGCTGCTGCGCAAGTGGCGCGCGGCGCCGCCCCGGTCGCTGCTCGACAACACGCCGCTGGCGGGCCTGCTGCACCATGCGATCGACCTGCCGCGCCTCGACGCCGCGCTGGCCGACGGTGTGCTGGATGCGCTGGCGATCACCGCGTCCTCGTACAGCAGCGGCCAGCACATCACCTTTTATCAGGCCGCGCGCGAGATCGCGCCCTGGATGCGCCACCAGCGCCTGGCGCTGGCCACCCAGATCAGCGTCGAGCACCTGCTGGCGTCGAGCGCGATTCCCTTCATCTTCCCGGCGGTGCCGCTGTACCTGGCGGGCCGGCGCGAGTACTGCGGCGACGGATCGATGCGCCAGCTGGCGCCGATCTCGCCGGCCATCCACCTGGGCGCGACGCGGGTGCTGGTGGTGGGGGCGGGGCGCATGTCGGAGCCGGCGCCCGATCCGCTGCCGCATGGCGGCTACCCGACCCTGGCGCAGATCGGCGGCCATGCGCTGTCCTCGATCTTCCTCGACAGCCTGGCGGCCGACATCGAGCGCCTGCAGCGCATCAACCAGACCCTCGAGCGGGTCGCGCCGCAGGCGCGCGGCTACCTGCCGCTCAAGCGCGTGGAACTCTTGGTAATCGCGCCGTCCGAGCGGCTGGACGACCTCGCGGCGCGCCACGTCCACAGCCTGCCGGCGCCGGTGCGCACCCTGCTGGGCGGGATCGGGGCGCTGGAGTCGCGCGGGTCGGCGCTGGCGTCCTACCTGCTGTTCGAAGGCAGCTACACGCGCGAGCTGATCCGCCTCGGCGAACGCGACACCCTGGCCCGGCGCGACGACGTGCTCGCCTTCTTCCCCGAATGAGCGCGCTGCTGCGATGCATCGCCGGCCTGCTGTTGCTGGCCCTGGGCGCCGCCGCGATGGCGACGGCGCCGCGTCCGACCCTGCGCTTCGAGCACCTGTCGGTGGCCGAGGGCATGGCCCAGGAGACGGTGCTGTCGGTGGTGCAAGACCGCGACGGCTTCATGTGGTTCGGCACCCAGAACGGCCTGTCGCGCTTCGACGGCTACCGCGTCGTCAACTATCGCGCGGCGACCGGCAAGCCGCGCGCGCTGTCGAACAACTGGGTGCGGGTGCTGCACCTGGACCGCCACGGGCGCCTGTGGCTCGGCACCGACGGCGGCCTCAATCTGTTCGATCCGGTCACCCAGTCCTTCACCCTGTTCACGCCCGACGAGACCGCGCGCCGCGGCAACGGCAACCGCCACATCAACGCCATCGTCGGCGATGGCGAGGACGGGCTGTGGATCGGCACCAACGACGGCCTGCAGCACTTCGACACGGTGCTGCGCCGCTTCACCACCTGGCACCATGCGCGCGGCGACGAGCGCTCGCTGAGCGACGACAACGTCAACGCGCTGGCGATGGACGGCGACGGCCGCCTGTGGATCGGCACCGGCGGGGGCCTGGACAGCCTGGGCCCGCAGCGCGAGCGCATCGAACACCACGGCTCCGACCTGGCTCCGCGCGCGAGTCCCGTGCACGCATTGATGGTCGACGGCGACGCGCGCCTGTGGGTGGGGCGCCTGGGCGGCCTGGAGCGGCGCGCGCTGCGCGGCCCGCAGGCGGGCAGCGTGCGCCGCTTCGGTCCGCGCGACGGCATCGGGCCGTGGTGGATCACGGCCCTGTACCGCGACGCCGCCGGCGAGATCTGGGTCGGCACCCACGACGACGGCCTGCTGCGCTGGCGCGGCCGCGAGGACACCTTCGACAGCCACCGCCACGCCGTCACCGACCGCCACAGCCTGGGCGACAACCAGGTGTCCGCCCTGTACCGCGACCGCCTCGGCACCTTCTGGGTCGGCACCTGGTATGCCGGCGTGTCGCGGGTCGATCTGGGCAGCGGCGGCTTCGCGCGCATCGTGCGGCGCGACGAGGCGCCCGACACCCTGGCCGACAACAAGGCGCGCGCGCTGCTGGCCGACGGCGACAGCGGCGCCATCTGGGTCGGCACCGGCACCGCGCTGAACCGGGTCGACCCCGGCACCGGCAAGACCACGGTCTACCGCCACGAGCCGGACAACCCGAACAGCATCATCGACGTGCCGGCGTCGGCGCTGGCGCGCGACCGCGCCGGCAGGCTGTGGATCGGCAGCCGCACCGGCCTCACCATCTTCGACCCGGGCACGCGCCGCTTCACGCGCCTGCCGCTGCCGGGCGACGCCGACGCCAACAACGTGCGCAACATCCTGGCGGGGGAGGACGGCTTCCTGTGGATCGCCACCCGCGGCGGCCTGCACCGCATGGACCCGAAGACGCGCGCCATCGAGAGCTATCGCCACGATCCGGCGAAGTCGACCAGCCTGGCCGACGACATCGTGCGCCCGATCCTGCACGACCGGCGCGGCCGCATGTGGATCGGCACCTTCGACGGCCTGGACCTGATGGACCGCGCCAGCGGGCGCTTCCGCCACTTCCGCCACGATCCCTATGACGCGGCCAGCCTGAGCCACGACGAGGTCCATTACCTGTTCGAGGACAGCCGCGGCGACATCTGGGTCGGCACCGCGGTGGGGCTGAACCGCATGGTCACCGCGAAGGACGGCTCGGTCTCGTTCGTGCGCTACACGACCCGGCACGGCCTGATCGACGACGCCGTGGCCGCGATCCTGGAAGACGCCGACGGCCGCCTGTGGGTCAGCACCACGGCCGGCCTGTCCTGCTTCGATCCCGAGAGCGGGCGCTGGCGCAGCTACACCTCGGCCGACGGCATCACCGAGGGCGCCTTCTTCGACGGCGCGGCGCTCAGGACCGCCGACGGCACCCTGTACTTCGGCGGCTTCAACGGCATCACGGCCTTCGATCCGCGCGCGATCCGCGACAACCGGGTCGCGCCGCGTCCCGTGATCACCGGCCTGGCGATCTTCAATCAGCCGGTCGAGCAAGCCTTCCCGGGCCTGCTGAAGGGGCCGGTCGAGCATGCCGAATCGGTGACCCTGCCGCCCAGCGCCTCGGTGTTCTCGCTCGAATTCTCGGCGCTGCACTTCGCCGCGCCCGAGCGCAACCGCTTCGCCTACCGCCTCGACGGCTTCGACGAGCAGTGGGTGCAGGCCGATGCCGGCAAGCGCTTCGCGACCTACACCAACCTCGATCCCGGCACCTATGTGTTCCGGGTGCGCGCCGCCAACAAGGACGGGGTCTGGAGCGAGCAGGTGGCGGCGCTGGCGATCACGATCGAGCCGCCGCCCTGGGGCACGCCCTGGTTCCGCGCGGCCCTGCTGGCGCTGGCCCTGGCGCTGGTGTATGGCGGGGTGCGCCTGCGCCTGTCCGGCCTGCGGCGCCAGAAGGAACAGCTGGCGCACCAGGTCGGCGTGCGCACCGAGGAGGTCGAGCGCCAGAACCGGGTGCTGGAACGCCAGGCCGCCGAGTTGCGCGACAAGGAAGGGCGGGTGCGCCAGCAGTCCAACGAACTGGCGCGCGCCTACCGCGCGCTGCAGGAGAACGAGGAATTCCTGCGCCAGGCCAAGCAGCGCGCCGAGGACGCCACGCGCCAGAAATCCGAGTTCCTGGCGAACATGAGCCACGAGATGCGCACCCCGCTGGCCGGCGTGATCGGCATGCTCGGCTTCGCGCTGCGCGATCCGGTCCTGCGCGACAACACGCGCGAGCAGATCGCGCTGGGCCAGGCCAATGCCCAGGCCCTGCTGGCGATCATCAACGACCTGCTCGACTTTTCCAAGATCGAGGCCGGCAAGCTGAGTATCGAGAACATCGACTTCGACCTGCACGCGGCGATCCGCGGCGTGGCCAGCCTGTTCGAGGAAGGCGCGGCGGCTAGAAACGTCGGCTTTGAGGTCAAGGTCGGCCCCGGCGTGCCGCATTTCGTCGAGGGCGACCCGACCCGCCTGCGCCAGGTGCTGGTCAACCTGCTCGGCAACGCCTTCAAGTTCACCACCGAGGGCAGTATCAAGATCGAGGTCGAGCGCCGCGACGACGACCAGGTGCGCGGGGAGGGCTGGAACATGGTGCGCTTCACGGTGCGCGACACCGGCATCGGGATTGCGCCGGACGCCTTGCCGCGCCTGTTCCAGAAGTTCGAGCAGGCCGACGCCGGCACCACGCGCCGCTACGGCGGCACCGGCCTGGGCCTGGCCATCTGCCGCCAGCTGGTGACCCTGATGGGCGGCTCGATCGGCGTCAACAGCGTCGAGGGCAAGGGCAGCACCTTCAGCGTGCTGCTGCCGCTGGCCGACGGCGTCGCGCCGCCGCAGGCCGACAACCCGGCGCGCGCGCCGCACACGCACCGCTTGCGCATCCTGTGCGCCGAGGACTTCCCGACCAACCAGATCATCGCCCGCACCATGATCGAGGAGATGGGCCACCTGGTCGACGTCGCCGCCGACGGCCTGCAGGCGGTGGCGGCCTGCAGCCGCACGCGCTACGACCTGGTGCTGATGGACGGGCGCATGCCCGAGATGGACGGCGCCAATGCGACCCGGGTGATCCGCGCCGGCGGCACGCCGGATGCGCGCGTGCTCGACACCCACGTGATGATCGTGGCCCTGACCGCCAACGCCAGCCTGGAAGACCGCACCCGCTATCTCGCCTGCGGCATGGACGGCTTCCTCACCAAGCCGATCGACGAGGACGCGCTGCACGCGCAGATTTCGCGCGCGATCGAGCGCCAGCGCGCGCGCGGCGTCGAACTGCCGCCGATGCCGCCGATGCCGGCCGCGCTGGATGCGATGGATGCGCCGCCGGTGGCGGCGCTCGACGCCATGTTCGGCGTGGCGCCCGAGCCCGCGCCGCCGCGACCCGTCCCGCGCGGCGGCGGGCTGCAGGAGCGCCTGCGCGCGGCCTTTGCCGCCGACCTGCCGCGCCGCCGCGCCGAACTCGATGCGGCGCTCGCGGCCGGCGACATGACCGAGGCGGGCAGGGTGCTGCACGGCCTGCGCGGCAGCGCCGCCCACCTGGGCGAAGCCGGGCTGGAACGGCTGTGCGCCGAGCTGGAAGCGCTGGCCGACGCCGGCGATGCGCCGGGCCTGGCGGCGGCCGGCGCGCGCCTGGAGCGGCACCTGGCCGCCTTCCAGGACGCTTGATAAACGGCTCGCCCACTATAATCGCGCCATGGTCAATCCGATGGTGGCGGCATGAAGGTCCTGGTGGTCGATGACGACGTGGTTTCGCGCATGATGTTGATGCATCAGGTCGACGGCTGCGTGCGCGCCGAGATCCTGGAAGCGGAGGATGGCGAGGACGCCTGGCGCCTGCTGGCGGACGGGCTGCGGCCCGACATCGTGTTCTGCGACCTGCGCATGCCGCGGCTGGACGGCCTGGGCCTGCTGGCGCGCCTGCGCGGGAGTGCGGCAACGGCGGGGATTCCCTTCGTGCTGGTCTCGGCCGCCTCCGACGCCGAGACCCTGGAACAGGCCGGCCGCCTGGGCGCCGACGGCTACATCGCCAAGCCCTTCCGCATCGATGCGGTGCGGGCCCAGCTCGACAAGCTGGCGCCGGGCGCCGGGGAAGACCCGCAGGCGGTGGCGCACCGCCTCGGCATTACGCTAGAGCGCCTGCTGGTGTACTTCGCTGGCCTGCGCCGCCAGCTGATCGATGCGCGCACCGGCGGCGGGCCGGGCGCGGCGCGCCTGGCGGAAGGCTGCGCCACCCTCGGCCTGATGGAGAGTGCGGCGCTGCTGCGCGCGGGCGATGCGGGCGCCGTCGCGCATGCGCTCGATGCGCTCGAGCGCCAGGATGCGCTGGCGCGCAAGGCGGCCGACGATTCCGCTTGCTGACCTGTTACTTTAGATTTAAAGTATCCGCGGCTGTTGTCTTGAACTCGACAGGGATCCCGCCATGACCGACGCTGCCGTTGCCGCTCACCCGCTCGCGCCTTCCGGCTATGCCGACGGCTTCGCCCGCAGCAAGCTGCCTCCCTTCGAAGAATGGCCGGAACTGCGCTTCGACCTGCCCGAGCTGCGCTATCCGGCGCGCCTGAACGCCGTGGCCGAGCTGTTCGAGGTGGCCGCGGTGCGCGGCTGGAACGGGCGTACCGCCCTGGTGGGTGCGCGCGAACGCTGGACCTATGCCGAGCTGGCGGCCCGGGTCGACCGCATCGCCCACGTGCTGCGGCGCGACCTGAAGCTCGCCACCGGCAACCGGGTGCTGCTGCGCGGCGCCAACTGTCCGATGATGGCGGCCTGCATCCTGGCCGTGATCAAGGCCGGCTGCATCGCGGTGCCGACCATGCCGCTCTTGCGCTCGCGCGAACTGAACACCATCGCCGCACGCGCGCAGGTCGACGCCGTCCTGTCGGCGGCCGCGCTGCGCGCCGAGGTCGACGCGATGGAGGGCCCCGCGCTGCCGCTGCTGCTGTTCGATGCCGGCGCCGCATCCGACGGGCTGGAGGCGCGCATGGCGGCGCACGGCGATCCCTTCGCCGCGCCCGACACGGCGGCCGACGACGTCTGCCTGATCAGCTTCACCTCCGGCACCACCGGCGTGCCGAAGGGGACCATGCACTTCCACCGCGACCTGCTGGCGATCTGCGACTGCTTCCCGCGCCACACCCTGCAATCGCGCAGCGACGACGTCTTCATCGGCACCCCGCCGCTGGCCTTCACCTTCGGCCTGGGCGGGCTGCTGCTGTTCCCCTTGCGCGTCGGCGCCGGCGCGGTGCTGCTGGAAAAGCTCACGCCCGAGACCCTGTTGACGGCGATCGAGGAACACCGCGCCACCGTCTGCTTCACCGCGCCGACCTTCTACCGCCAGATGGCGCAGCTGGCCGGCCGTTTCGATGTGACGAGTCTCACGCGCACGGTGTCGGCCGGCGAAGCGCTGCCGCTGGCCACGCGCGCGGCGTGGAAGGAGGCCAGCGGCCTGGAGATGATCGACGGGATCGGCGCCACCGAGATGCTGCACATTTTCATTTCGGCCGCGGGAGACGAGGTGCGTCCGGGCGCCACCGGCAAGCCGGTGCCGGGCTATGTCGCCTGCATCCTGGGCGAGGACGGTCTGCCGGCCGGCCCCGGCGTGATCGGGCGCCTGGCGGTCAAGGGGCCGACCGGCTGCCGTTACCTGGACGACCCGCGCCAGCGCGACTACGTGGAGGGTGGCTGGAACATCACCGGCGACGCCTACGAGATGGACGCCGACGGCTATTTTTATTACCGCTCGCGGCTGGACGACATGATCATCTCGGCCGGCTACAACATCGCCGGCGCCGAGGTCGAGGAAACCCTGCTGCACCATCCGGCGGTGGCCGAGTGCGGGGTGGTCGGCAGGCTCGACCCCGAGCGCGGCCAGGTGGTCGAGGCCCACGTGGTGCTCAAGCCGGGGCATGCGCCGTCCGGGGAGACGGCGCTGGCGCTGCAGGAATTCGTCAAGGCGCACATCGCGCCCTACAAGTATCCGCGCGTGGTGCGCTTCCGCGAGGCGCTGCCGCGTACCGAAACCGGTAAACTGCAACGGTTTAAATTGCGCATGAGCGAAGGTTGACGACGATGAAGGACGCCGAAGGCCAGGACGGGGACAACGAGAGACGGGAAGCCGGGCTGGATCTTGCCAGCCGCCTGACGCCGGACCATCACCAGTCGCTCAAGCTGTGGCTGCGCATGCTCTCGTGCACCGTGCGCATCGAGAACGAGATCCGCACCCGCCTGCGCGCCGCCTTCGGCGTCACCCTGCCGCGCTTCGACCTGATGGCCCAGCTCGAGCGCCATCCCGACGGCCTGCGCATGGGCGAGCTGTCGAAGCGCATGATGGTCACCGGCGGCAACGTCACCGGCATCACCGACCAGCTCGAACGCGAGAAGCTGGTGCAGCGTGTGCCCGACCCCAGCGACCGGCGCGCCTGGGCGGTGCGCCTGACCCCCGCCGGGCGCGCCGCCTTTGCCGAGATGGCCGCGGTGCACGAGCGCTGGATCGACGAGATGCTGGCCGACATCCCGGACGAGGACAAGGCGGCCCTGATCGGGTTGCTGACGTCGATGAAGGGGCGCTTGCGCATCGACGAGGGACGTTGAGCGCGCCGGTGTTCTGGTTTGGCAAGACCGCTGGTACAATATGGGGCTGCCGACCGCTGTCGCGCATGTGTCGCCATAGTACAATGGATAGTACAAGGTCCTCCTAAGACTTAGATGCAGGTTCGATTCCTGCTGGCGACACCAGTTCTGTTCGCTCTGCAACGTATTCACCCCGAGCTCGGCTATACTGCCTGCTTCGATCTCCGGCGCGCGCGTGCCTCCTTCCATGTTCTTCCCCGTACCCGGACGGCCTGACGCCGCCGAATCCCTGCTGGCCAGCCACGACTGGGCGGCCACGCCCTGCGGCGATCCGGCCCGGTGGGAGCCGGCCCTGCAGTTCGGGCTGCGCCGCATGCTCGACGCCGGCATCCCGGTGTTCGTGGCCTGGGGCGAAGCGGGCCTGCTGTTCTATAACGACGCCTGCGTGCCGCTGCTGGGCAGCCGCCACCCGGCCGCCCTCGGGCGTCCGCTGCGCGAGGCCTGGCCGCAAGCCGCCGCGGCGCTGGCGCCGGTGCTGGCCGATGCGCTGGCGGGACGCCTGCCGCCGCTCGACCTGCCTTTCAAGCCGGCCGGGCGCAGCATCGCTGCGACACCGCTGCGCACGCTGGCGGGCGTGGTGCGCGGCCTGACCTTCACCGTCGACGAGAGCGCGGCGCACCGGCGCCTGGCCACGGCGCTGGACGCCGCCGGCGTCGCGACCTGGGACTGGGACGTGCCGGCCGACCGCCTGTATGCCGACGCCACCCTGCGCGCCTGGTACGGCGTGTCGGAAGAAGATGCCGGCGGCGGCCCGGTGAGCGCCTTTCTCGCCGCCATCCACCCGGACGACGTGCCGCAGGTCCAGGCCCGCATCGCCCGCGCCCTGGCCAGCGGCGAATCGTTCAGCGACAACTACCGCATCCGGCGCGCGGGCGGCGGCTGGCGCCACATCGAGGCGCGCGGCCGGGTAGCGCTGGCGCCGGACGGCACGCCGGCCTGGCTGTCGGGCGCGGTGCTCGACGTCAGCGCCCGCGTCGAGGCCGAGCTGCGCTTCCGCGTGATCGCCAACGCCATGCCGCAGGCGGTGTGGTCGACCCGCGCCGACGGCTTCCACGACTATTACAACGACCAGTGGTATGCCTTCACCGGCGTGCCTTACGGCTCGACCGACGGCGACGGCTGGAACGATTTGTTCCACCCGGACGACCGCGAGCTGGCCTGGGAAAAATGGCGCGAGTCGCTGCGCACTGGCGCCACCTACGAGATCGAATACCGGCTGCGCCACCACAGCGGCGCCTGGCGCTGGGTGCTGGGGCGCGCGCTGCCGGTGCGCGACGAGGGCGGGACGATCGTGCGCTGGATGGGCACCTGCACCGACATCCACGAACAGAAGCTGGCCCAGCAGGCGCTGCAGCAGGCCGACCGTCGCAAGGACGAGTTCCTGGCGATGCTGGCGCACGAATTGCGCAATCCGCTGGCGCCGATCGTGACCGCGGCCTCGCTGCTCGGGCTGTCGAACGGCTTGCCCGAGCGGGTGCAGCAGGTCGGCAAGGTGATCTCGCGCCAGGCCACCCACATGACCGGCCTGATCGACGACCTGATGGACGTCTCGCGCGTCACCCGCGGCATGGTGACCCTGGACAAGGACAGCGTGGGGCTGGCCGCCGTGATCGACGACGCCGTCGAGCAGGTGCGCCCGCTGCTCGAAGGCCGCGGCCACCGGCTGGAGGTGCGCGCGGCGCTGGGCGACGCGCAGGTCGCGGGCGACCGCAAGCGCCTGGTGCAGGTGCTGGCCAACATCCTCGGCAACGCCGCCAAGTACACCCCGGCGCGCGGCCACATCGTGCTGGACGCCGGCATCGCCGATGGCCGCGCCGTGGTGTCGGTGCGCGACAACGGGGTCGGCATGGCGCCCGAACTGGTGGCCAGCGCCTTCGAGCTGTTCCACCAGGGCAAACGCAGCCCCGACCGCTCGCAGGGCGGCCTCGGCGTCGGCCTGGCGCTGGTGCGCAGCCTGGTGCAGCTGCACGGCGGCACGGTCTCCGCCGCCAGCGAAGGGGAGGGACGCGGCAGCACCTTCACGGTGACCCTGCCGCTCCTGTCCCTGCCGGACCGGGCCGCGCCGGGCGCCGCCGCGCCGCTGCCCCGTGCCGGCGACGCGCTGCGGGTGCTGGTGGTGGACGACAACGTCGATGCGGCGGAACTGGCGGCGATGCTGCTGGAGCTGCTCGGCTACCAGGTCAGCGTCGAGTTCGGAGCCGAAGCGGCGCTCGAGCGGGCGCGCCTGGAACAGCCGCAGGTCTGCCTGCTCGACATCGGGCTGCCGGGGATGGATGGCAAGGAGCTGGCCCAGCGGCTGCGCCGGATTCCCGGGCTGGAGCAGGTTCGGCTGGCGGCGATGACGGGGTATGGGCAGCCGCATGACCGGCTGGCCAGCCGCGACGCGGGTTTTGACGCGCATTTCGTCAAACCGGTCGATGCAGGCGCGCTCGCCGCATGGTTGGCCGAAACATCTCCACGGGTTTCATAGCAAACGTTCCGGCCCGATCCATCCAGCCGGTACAATGCACGCTTCCTTCAATTTTCTCTGGCTTCACCGATCATGGCTGTCATCTCCCTTACCTCCGCGCAGCTGGCCTTCGGCCACGTCGCGCTGCTCGACCACGCTGACTTTTCCCTCGAGACCGGCGAACGCGTCGGCCTGATCGGCCGCAACGGCACCGGCAAGTCCTCGCTGCTGAAGATCATCTCGGGCCGCTCGAAGCTCGACGACGGCCTGTTGGTCATGCAGCAAGGCATCAAGATCGCCTACGTCGAGCAGGAACCGGTGTTCGATCCGGAAGCCACCGTGTTCGACGCCGTGGCCGGCGGCATGGGCGACCAGCAGGCCATGCTGGCCGAGTACGAAGCCATCACCGGCCAGTTCGGCGGCGACAACGACGACGCCCTGATGGAGCGCATGCACGAGCTGCAACTGAAGCTCGACGCCGTCGACGCCTGGAACCTCACGCACAAGGTCGACACCACGCTCGACCGCCTGGGCCTGAATCGCGAGGCGAAGATGGGCACCCTGTCGGGCGGGATGCAGAAGCGCGTGGCGCTGGCCGTGGCCCTGGTGTCGGGTCCCGACGTGCTGCTGCTGGACGAGCCGACCAACCACCTCGACTTCACCTCGATCAAGTGGCTGGAGGGCCTGCTGCGCGAATTCCGCGGCTCGGTCCTGTTCATCACCCACGACCGCAGCTTCCTCGACAACGTCGCCACCCGGATCATCGAGCTCGACCGCGGCCGCCTGCTCTCGTTCCCGGGCAACTTCTCGACCTACCAGGAGCGCAAGCGCGAACTGCTTGCCAACGAGGAAGTGGAAAACGCCAAGTTCGACAAGTTCCTGGCCCAGGAAGAGGTGTGGATCCGCAAGGGCGTGCAGGCGCGCCGCACCCGCGACGAGGGCCGCGTGCGGCGCCTGGAAGCGCTGCGCCTGCAGCGCGCCGCACGCCGCGAGCAGCAGGGCACCGTGCGGCTCGAAGTCGCCTCGGGCGAGCGTTCGGGCAAGATCGTGGCGGACATGGAGAACATCTCCAAGTCGTTCGGCGAGAAAGTCATCGTCAGCAATTTCACCGGCACCATCCTGCGTGGCGACAAGGTCGGCCTGATCGGCCCGAACGGCGCCGGCAAGACCACCTTGCTGCGCATCATCCTGGGCGACGAGACCGCCGACAGCGGCAGCGTCAAGCTCGGCACCAGATTGAACGTCGCCTATTTCGACCAGATGCGGGCCCAGCTCAACGAAGAGGCGAGCCTGGCCGACACCATCTCGCCGGGCAGCGACTGGGTCGAGATCAATGGCCAGAAGAAGCATGTGATGACTTACCTGAACGACTTCCTGTTCGCGCCGGAACGCGCGCGTTCGCCGGTCAAGTCGCTGTCCGGTGGCGAGCGCAACCGCCTGCTGCTGGCGCGCCTGTTCGCCAAGCCGGCCAACTGCCTGGTGCTGGACGAACCGACCAACGACCTCGACATCGAAACCCTGGAATTGCTAGAGGAATTGCTTGAGGAATACACCGGCACCGTGTTCCTGGTCAGCCACGACCGCACCTTCCTCGACAACGTCGTCACCCAGGTGATCGTGGCGGAAGGCAACGGAACATGGCGCGAATATGTTGGCGGCTACACTGACTGGGAGCGGGTGAAGGCGAGCGAGCCGGCGCGTGCGGTCAAGGCTGCAGCGGCGCCCGCGGCGGCCCCCGCCAAAGACAGCGAAATGTCATCTACCGCACAGAGTACGCCGAGCAAAAAGGTAAAGTTGAGCTACAAGGAGCAGCGCGAGCTGGAGGAACTTCCCCAGCTGATCGCCACTCTCGAGGATGAGCAGTCCGCCATTACGGCCCAGCTGAACTCGGCGGACTTCTACAAGCAGAATCCCGGCGACGCCAAGCGCATCAGCGCGCGGCACGCCGAGATCGACGAACTGCTGCTCGACGCCCTGGAACGCTGGGAGCGCATCGAAGCCCGCGCGCGGGGCGAGTAGCGGATGGTGTAACCCAAGCGGCGGGCCAGGCGCCCGTGGACCAGAGGACATGACCGAGCACAACGAACCCCGTACCGCTCCAGCCAGCCCCGCCATGTCGGTCGACACCCCGCTGTTCAGCCGCGCCGCCTGGGCGCGGATCCTGCCGTTCGCGGCCTATATCTTCTTCATCGTCCTCGGCGACCTGCTCGAGCGCGCCGGCTTCAGCCGCGCCGAGCTGCGCTGGCTCTACCCGGTGCAGGTCGGCGTGGTGGCGGTGCTGCTGGCCGCCTTCTGGCGCGGCTACCACGAGCTGCACGTCCCCCTACCCAAGCCGGCGCAGCTGCTCACCGCGATCGCGGTCGGCGCCGTCGTGCTGGTGCTCTGGATCAACCTCGACGCCGCCTGGATGACGGTCGGCTCCGCCCCGGGCTATGACCCGCGCACCGACGGCGGCCTGAACTGGCCGCTGGTCGTGATCCGCATCCTCGGCGCCGCCGTGGTCGTGCCCGTCATGGAAGAATTGTTCTGGCGCTCTTTCGTGATGCGCTGGGCCGATGCGGCCGACTTCGAAGCCCTGGAGCCGGCCCGGGTCGGCCTCAAGGGTTTCCTGATTTCGAGCGTCCTGTTCGGCTTCGAGCACAACCTGTGGCTGGCCGGCATCGTCGCCGGCGTCGCTTATGCACTCCTTTATATGCGCCACCGCAATCTGTGGTCGGCGGTGCTCGCCCACGCTGTCACCAACGGCATGCTCGGCATCTGGGTCGTCACGACCGGAAGCTGGCAGTTCTGGTGATTCCTGACGCGAAAACCTCGAAGAAGACAAAGACGATGACGCATCCACGCCCGCAACTTTCCACCTCCCTGGCCCTGCTGCCGGCACTGGTCGGGGCCCTGTTCCTGCTGCCGGGCGGCGCGCGCGCCGCCGAACCCGAGGAGGGCCTGCGCCTGTACGGCGGCATCGGCTGGGGCTACGACGACAACCTGCTGCGGGTGCCCGACAACCGGCCCGCCTTCGGCGGCCAGAAGAGCGACCGCTGGCGCCAGCTTGACGCGGGCGTGGTGTACAACAAACGCATCAGCCGCCAGCGCGTGGCGGTGGTTGCCAAGGCCTCGAAAGTCAACTTCGACCACTTCCAGCAGCTCGACTACGACGGGCGCGACCTGCAGGGCACCTGGTTCTGGGAAGTCGGCAACAAGTTCGAAGGGCAGGCCGGGGCGCTGTACAACCGCACCCTGGCGCCCTATACCGACTTCTTCAGCGACGAGCGCAATGTGCGCGAGCAGCGCAAGCAATGGGTCGACGCCGGCTACAAGATGCACCCGAGCTGGAAGATCCGCACCGGCTTCACGCGCGACCGCTACGAGTACGAACTGCTGCGCCAGCGCTGGAACAACCGCACCGAAAAGGCGACGGAAGCCGAGCTGCTGTACACGCCGCGCTCGGGCAACTCGGTCGGCCTGGTGGCGCGCCGCGTGAAGGGCGTGTATCCCTTCCGCCGGCCAGCCGCCACGGGCGTGCTGATCGACGACTTCACCCAGGACGAACTCAAGGTGCGGGTCAACTGGTACGCGACCGGCACCACCACCTTGCAGGCGCTGGCCGGCTATGTGCGGCGCGAGCAATTGTCGTTCGGCGAGGGCAAGACCAGCGGCTTCAACGGCCGCCTGAACGGCACCTACACGCCGAAGGGCAAGATCAGCTACAACGCCTCGGTCTGGCGCGAATTCGCGCCGATCGAGAGCACCATCGTCAGCTATACGCTCAACCGCGGCGCCAGCGTGGGCGCCACCTGGGCCGCCACCGGCAAGATCAAGGTCGAGGGCAATGCCGCCTACGAGCAGCGCGCCTACAATCCGCGCGAAGCCTTCAGCGGCAGGGGCGAGCTGAGCGATTCGCTGCGCACCGCCAGCCTGCGCGCCACCTGGCAGGCCAAACGCAAGGTCGCGGTGTCGGCCGGCTGGCAGCACCAGTCGCGCAGCGGCTCCGAGAACCTGGGCCTGGGCAAGTTCGACGCCAACACCGTGATGGTCAGCGCGAACGTGCTCTTCTGAGCCGCGCGGAAGGTTCACATGACGGTCAACGATATCCCGATCATCTCCTTCTTCCAGCGCGTGCTCGATCCCCTGATCATCATGGGGACGCTCTATCTGGCGACCCTGTACTACGGCGAACCGTTCTCGGGCTACTCGCTGGTGCTGATGATCCTGGCCTTCTTCATCTCGTCCGCCGTGTACCAGCACGTCGACCCCTACCGCACCTGGCGCAGCGGGCGCATGGTGGCGTATGCGCGCGACACGGTGTTCGGCTGGTGCCTGACCATGGCGGTGCTGTATTTCCTGGGCTCGGCGTCCGGCCTGAAATATTTCTATGACGAGCGCGTGCTGCTGGCCTGGTTCGTCGCCACCCCGGTCACCATCCTGGCCAGCCACCTGGCGGTACGCAAGGCCACCGGCAGCCGCGACCGCTCGCGCGAAGTGCGCTCGATCGTGGTGGTCGGCTGCAACGACGTCGGCATCAAGTTCGCCGGCGTGTGCGAGCGCCATCCGAACCTGTTCATGGAAGTCGAGGGCTTCTTCGAAGACCGCGCCGACGAGCGGCGGCCCGCCAGCATGCAGTACCCGGTGCTGGGCGGCATGGCCGACGTCTGCCAGTACGTGCGCCAGCACAATATCAAGATGATTTTCATCAGCCAGCCGATCTCGGCCCAGCCGCGCATCCGCAAGCTGATCGACGAACTGAAGGACACCACGGCCTCGGTGTACTTCCTGCCCGACGTCTACGTGTTCGACCTGATGCAGGCGCGCTTCGATACCGTCGGCGGCATGCCGGTGATCGCCATCAGCGAGACCCCTTTCATGGGCTTCAACAGCGTGCTCAAGCGCGGCAGCGACATCGTGATCGGCAGCCTGATCCTGCTCTTGCTGGCGCCGCTGATGCTGGTGATCGCGCTCGCCGTGCGCTTCACTTCGCCGGGGCCGGTGATCTTCCGCCAGCGTCGCTACGGGCTGTATGGGGAAGAGATCTACGTCTACAAATTCCGCTCGATGACGGTCACCGAGGACGG
Source organism: Massilia phyllostachyos (assembly GCF_021044825.1). Taxonomy (GTDB): domain Bacteria; phylum Pseudomonadota; class Gammaproteobacteria; order Burkholderiales; family Burkholderiaceae_D; genus Telluria; species Telluria phyllostachyos. The sequence continues at coordinate 110,489 of NZ_JAJNOC010000009.1, forward strand.
GCCGAACGTGGTGCAGGCCTCGAGGAACGACCAGCGCATCACGCCGATCGGCGGCTTCCTGCGCCGCACCTCGCTCGACGAGCTGCCGCAATTCATCAACGTGCTGCAAGGACGCATGAGCCTGGTCGGCCCGCGCCCGCACGCCGTCGCTCATAACGAGCTGTACCGCAAGCTGATCAAGGGCTACATGCTGCGCCACAAGGTGCGCCCCGGGATCACCGGCTGGGCCCAGGTCAACGGCTTGCGCGGCGAGACCGCGACCCTCGACAAGATGGAGGCGCGGATCCAGCACGATCTTGACTACCTGCGCAACTGGTCGCTGTGGCTGGATCTGTGGATCATCCTGAAAACCGTCAAGGTGGTGCTGTCGCGCCAGAACGCGCACTAATAATGGTGTCGTTTTTCGTAGAGGGTGTGAAAAAACGGCTATGGCAAGGCGCCGAGTCGAAGACAGTACACTCGTACGGCGAGACGAGGCAACGCAGCCATGGACGAATTTTTCACACCCTCGTAGGGTGGGCGGCTATGCCGCCCACGCGGTGATTACCGGGACATGAATAGCCGCGCAGGCTGATCGACAGTGATGTGAACGCGTGGGCGGAGGACCGCCCACCTACGAAAGCGCAGAACCTGTTGACATTAGCGACATCGAATACAGAATCCGGGTATGGTTGGGTTTTGCGAAAAGTCATCAATTGTCGACAAAGTGACGACATTTACTGGTGAAAACACTTTAAATTCGTTTCGGAAATAAATCGCTTAGGCTTGACTTAAACGCCACACGCACGATAGAACAGCTGCTTGCATGCCCATGCGAGCTGCGTAGAATCGTTGATGAGTTTGCAACTTGCCGGGGCCGCTTGTCTGGTTCTGTACGGGAACGGGAACATGAAAAAAGCATTGATCACCGGCGTGACGGGCCAGGACGGTTCTTACCTGGCGGAGTTGCTGCTCGACAAGGGCTATGAGGTGCATGGCATCAAGCGCCGCGCCTCGCTGTTCAATACCGGCCGCATCGACCATATCTACCAGGACCCGCATGCCGACAACCCGCGCCTGATCCTGCACTACGGCGACCTGACCGACACCTCGAACCTGACCCGCATCCTGCAGCAGGTGCAGCCGGACGAGGTCTACAACCTGGGCGCCATGAGCCATGTGGCGGTGTCCTTCGAGTCGCCCGAATACACGGCCGACGTCGACGCGATCGGCACCCTGCGCCTGCTGGAAGCGATCCGCTTCCTCGGCCTGGAAAAGAAGACCCGCTTCTACCAGGCCTCGACTTCCGAACTCTACGGCCTGGTGCAGGAAACCCCGCAGCGCGAGACCACGCCGTTCTATCCGCGCAGCCCTTACGCGGTGGCCAAGCTCTACGCCTACTGGATCACGGTCAATTACCGTGAAGCCTATGGGATGTATGCCTGCAACGGCATCCTGTTCAACCACGAATCCCCGCGCCGCGGCGAGACCTTCGTCACGCGCAAGATCACGCGCGCGCTGGCAAATATCTCGCAGGGCCTGGAGCGCGAGCTCTTTCTCGGCAACCTGGACGCGTTGCGCGACTGGGGCCATGCGCGCGACTACGTCCACATGCAGTGGCTGATGCTGCAGCAGGAGCGGCCGGAAGATTTCGTGATCGCCACCGGCCGCCAGTATTCGGTGCGGCGCTTCGTCGAACTCGCGGCGAACGAGCTGGGCATCGAGATCGCCTGGCAGGGGCAGGGCGTCGAGGAACGCGGCCTGGTCGCCGGCGTCGATGGCGACCGGGCGCCGGGCGTGGCGGTCGGCCAGACCATCGTGGCCGTCGATCCGCAGTATTTTCGTCCGACCGAGGTCGAGACCCTGCTGGGTGACCCGAGCCGCGCGCGCGAGCGCCTCGGCTGGGAGCCGGCAACTTCTTTCGAAGCGATGGTGCAGGAGATGGTGGCGCACGACCTCGACACGGCGCGCCGCCACAAGCTGCTGGCATCGCATGGCTACAACGTTGCACTTTCAATGGAGTAATCGTGTTGAACATTCAGCAGAAGCAGAACGAGCCGCGCATCTACGTCGCCGGCCACCGCGGCCTGGTCGGCTCCGCCATCGTGCGCACCCTGCGCGCCCAAGGCCACACGAACATCGTCACCCGCAGCCACCAGGAACTGGAACTCACCGACCAGTCCCAGGTGCGCGAATTCTTCCGTACGGAGAATATCGACCAGGTCTACCTGGCCGCGGCCAAGGTCGGCGGCATCCACGCCAACAACAGCTATCCGGCCGAGTTCATCTACGACAACATGATGGTGCAGGCCAACGTCGTCCACGAAGCCTGGCGCGCCGGCGTGCACAAGCTGCTGTTCCTCGGCTCCTCCTGCATCTACCCGCGCCTGGCGGCCCAGCCGATCCGCGAGGAATACCTGATGAACGGCATCCTGGAGCCGACCAACGAACCGTATGCGATGGCGAAGATCGCCGGCATCAAGCTGTGCGAAAGCTACAACCGCCAGTACGGCACCGACTACCGCAGCGTCATGCCGACCAATCTCTACGGCCCGGGCGACAACTACCACCCCGAGAACAGCCACGTGATCCCGGCCCTGCTGCGCCGCTTCCACGAAGCGAAGACGGGCGGGGCGCCCGAAGTGGTGATCTGGGGCAGCGGCAAGCCGATGCGCGAATTCCTCTACGTCGACGACATGGCGGCGGCCAGCGTCTACGTGATGAACCTGCCGCTGGAGGTCTACGCCGCCAACACCGACCCGATGCACTCGCACATCAATGTCGGCACCGGTGAGGACGTCACCATCGCCGCGCTGGCGCGCCTGGTGGGCGAGACCGTGGGCTACGGCGGGCGCATCGTGTTTGATGCGAGCAAGCCGGACGGCACGCCGCGCAAACTGCTGGACGTCTCCAAGCTGGCCGCGCTCGGCTGGCGCGCCAGTACCCCGCTGGCCGAGGGCTTGCGCCGTGCCTACGAGGCTTTCCTGGAGACACAGGTGGAGGCGCCCGTGGTACGTGAGCGCGAGCCGGCTGCGGTGGCCGCCTGACATCTGGGGGCTTAGTGAAACCGCAAAGCGTTAGTTGACGAACAGAGAACGAACCGTGCGGAACCGAGAATGGCTGAGTGCTCCTTCGGGCATGTGTGGAGACATTGCACGAAAGAGCGGAATACATGACAAGCAGGGCGCAGGCCCGAGGACAACGTCGAGGACACTATCTTGAAAACCTTCCCATTTGCAGCCAGGAATACCTCCCTCTCGAACCCGAAGCGCCTGCTGGGCACGGCGGCGCTGGTGCTGGCCGCGGCCGCTTTGGCGGGCTGCGGCAACAAGGACAAGGCCGCCGAATCGAAACCGGGCCAGGCCCTGGCCAGCGTGAACGGCGAGGAAATCACGGTGCTGCAACTGAACGAGGAAATGCAGCGCGCCGGCGTGCCGGCCGCGCGCCAGGGCGAGGCCGGCAAGCAGATCCTGCAGGCGCTGATCGACCGCGAGTTGCTGGAAAGCGAAGCCGCCAAGGAAAAACTCGACCGCGACCCGAAGGTGATGCAGGCCGTCGAAAGGGCCCGCTCCCTGATCATCGCCCAGGCCTATATGCAGAAGCGCCTCGGCGAACCGCAGCGCCCGACGCCGGCCGAAGTGGAAGACTATTTCAACAAGAATCCGCAATTCTTCGCCAACCGCAAGCAGTTCGCCATGAACGAACTGATTCTTTCGGCCAATGACCTGACCCCGGAAGTGCGCGCCGCCGCCGACGGGGCCAAGTCGCTGGAAGAGGTCGCCGTCTTCCTCGACGCGCGCAACATCAAGTACGGCCGCGCCCAGGTCACGCGCAGCACCGCCGACCTGAATCCCCAGTTGTCCGCCAAGCTGCTCGGCATGCCCAAGGGCCAGCTGTTCGTGGTCAAGGAGGGCGAGCGCGCCATGCTGATCGCGATCGCCGAAGTGCGTGACGCGCCGGTCACCCTGGAAATCGCGGCGCCGCAGATCACCCAGTACCTGGCCAACAAGAAGAACAAGGAACTGGCCGCGGCCGAGATCCAGCGCCTGCGCAGCACCGCCAAGGTTTCTTACCTGAACAAGGACTATGCGCCGAGCGCGGTGGCGCCGGCCAGCGCCACCCAGACCGCCGGTGCGGGCGGCCCCGGCCAGTCGTCGGTGGCGCCCGCCGGCGACGCCGGCGCAGCGGATGCGTCCCCGGCCATCGTCCCCGACGCGCCCGCGGCCGACAAGGCTGCGCTCGACCGCGGCGTGATGGGCCTGAAGTAAGCAGACGGCAAGCGTTGGACGACAACCGATAACGGAACCGAAGGGAACAATCATGAAACGATTCGTGAAGTGGATGATGGCCGCCGCGCTCGTGCTGACGGTCGGGATCGCCGGCGCCGCCGAAGTGCTGCTGGGGCCGGGCGACGTGGTGAAACTGTCGGTCTACGGCAGCCCGGACCTCTCGCTCGAGACCCGCGTCAGCGAGAGCGGCAACATCACCTTCCCGCTGCTGGGCCAGGTGGCCGTGGGCGGCCTGTCGGTGGCGGCGGCCGAGAAGAAGATCGGCGACATGCTGGAGAAGGGCGGCTACCTCAAGAAAGCCCAGGTCAACATGCTGGTGACCACGCTGGCGAGCCAGCAGGTGTCGGTGCTGGGCTATGTCAACCGTCCGGGCCGCTATGCGGTGGAAGGGCGGCGCAAGGTGCTCGACCTGCTGGCCATGGCCGGCGGTATCCACGGCGAGGGCGGCGACATGATCAACCTGGTGCGCACCCGCAACGGCGCCACCACCCGCGAGACCATCGACGTGGTCGACATGGTGCGCAAGGGCGAGCTGAACAAGGATTACGAGGTGGCCGGCGGCGACATCATCTACGTCGAGCGTGCGCCGCGCGCCTACGTCAGCGGCGAAGTCGCCCGTCCCGGCGCCTTCCGCCTGGAGCGCGGCATGACGGTGCAGCAGGCGGTCGCGGCCGGCGGCGGGCTGAACCAGCGCGGCAGCAACAAGGGCATGAAGATCACGCGCAAGGATGCCGGCGGCAATCCGGTGACGATTGATGTCAAGGCGAATGACCTGGTCCAGGTTGACGATGTGATCGTGGTTCGCGAGTCCTGGTTCTGAGGTTTTCGCTGTCCGTAGGGTGGGCGGTCCTCCGCCCACGCGTTCAACGCAAGCCCGCATCTTCGCATCGGAATGTGAACGCGCGGACGGCAGAGCCGTCCACCCTACGAGAATCAGAAGTGTTTTTGTCCACCCCGCTTGTCAAAGCAACGTTGCAAAGGTAAGGCCATGAACGTCCATCAATTTCTGCTCATCTTACTCGCGAGGAAGAAGATCATCCTCGGGACGCTGCTCGTGACGGTCCTGCTCGCCCTGGGCTGGAGCCTGATGCAGCAGAAGACCTACAAGGCCACCGCGTCCGTGCTGCTGAACTACAAGGGCGTGGACCCGGTCAGCGGCATGACCATGCCGGGCAACCTGATGCCGGGCTATATGGCGACCCAGATGGACATCATCACCAGCAAGACCGTGGCCCTGCGCGTGGTCGACTCGCTGCGCCTGGCCTCGAGCCCGGCGGTGCAGGCCCAGTGGCGCGAAGCCAGCGAAGGCAAGGGCTCGGTGCGCGACTGGCTGGCCGACCTGCTGCTCAAGAAACTCGACATCATGCCCTCGCGCGAGTCGAGCGTGGTGGCGGTCAGCTTCAGCGGCGCCGACCCGGCCTTCGCCGCCGCCGTCGCCAACGCCTTTGCCGACGAATACCAGAAGATCAGCGTCCAGCTCAAGACCGAGCCGGCCAAGAAGGCCTCGCACTACTTTAACGAACAGACCAAGCAGCTGCGCGACAACCTGGAAGCGGCGCAGGCGCGCTTGTCCAAGTACCAGCAGGAAAAGGGCATCGTCAGTCTGGACAACAACCGGGTCGACGTCGAGCTGTCGCGCCTGAATGACCTGTCGGCCCAGCTGGTCGCGGCCCAGACCCAGGCCATGGAAGCCAGCTCGCGCGCCGGCATGGCCAGCGGCATCGGTTCCCCCGACGTCGCCAACAACGCCCTGGTCCAGAGCCTGCGCGTGAGCCTGGCCAGCGGCGAAGCCAAGCTGGCCGAGGCGGCCTCGCGCTACGGCCGCAACCACCCCACCTACCAGTCGGCCCAGGCCGAAGTGGGCAAGATGCGCGCCGAGCTGAACGCGGCGCTGGGCAGCGTGTCGAAGAGCGTCGGCGCCAACGCACAGGTGTACCGCCAGCGAGAAGCCGAGCTGCGCGCCGAGCTGGCGGCCCAGAAGACCCGCGTGCTCGAACTGAACCGCACCCGCGACGAACTCGGCGTGATGCTGAAGGACCTCGACAGCGCCCAGCGGGCCTTCGACTCGGCCAGCCAGCGCTTCTCGCAGACCCGCATCGAGTCGCAGTCCGAACAGTCCGACATCTCGATCCTGAACCCGGCGGTGCCGCCCACCGCGCCGACCGGTCCGCGCGTGCTGCTCAACACCCTGGTGTCGATCGTGCTCGGCACCATCCTCGGCGTCGGCCTGGCGCTGCTGCTGGAACTGCTGAACCGTCCGGTGCGCTCGAGCGGCGACATCAAGGACATGCTCGGCATCCCGGTGCTGGGCACCATCGAATGGCGCAACAAGCGTCCGAGGACCGGCGGCATACGCGCCCTGATGACGCCGCGCCGGCTGCTCAGGCTGAACTGAGACCGGCTGCCCGCACCCGAAACCGCGCAGAACAAGAAGGACAACCAAGGACAGACCATGAATTCATCCGTGCTATCCGCCTTGCCGCACGACCCGGCCGCCGAATCGAGCATGGGCGCGCTGCTGCTCGACCAGGGCAAGCTGACCGTCGACGACGCCGAGCGCGTGCTGCGCATGCAGAAGGACCTCGGGATCCGCTTCGGCGAAGCCGCCGTGCGCCTGGGCCTGGTGAGCGAGGACGACATCCAGCAGGTGCTGGCGCGCCAGTTCTCCTACCCCTATCTGCAGAAAGGGCAGGCGAATCTCTCGCCCAAGCTGGTGGCGGCCTACGACCCGTTCTCGCCCCAGGTCGAAGCCCTGCGCGCGATCCGCAGCCAGCTGATGCTGCGCTGGTTCGCGCGCGGCCGCCGCGCCCTGGCGATCGCCGGCGTGACACCCGAAGACGGCGCCAGCCTGTTCGCGGCCAATCTCGCCGTGGTGTTCTCCCAGCTGGGTGAGCAGACCCTGCTGGTGGACGCCAACCTGCGCAATCCGCGCCAGCAGGAGATGTTCGGCGTCAAGCCGAAACAGGGCCTGTCCGACCTGCTGGCCGGGCGCGCCGACCTCGACGTCATCACCCGCGTCCCCGCCTTTGTCGACCTGTCCCTGATGCCGGCCGGGACCCTGCCGCCGAACCCGCAGGAATTGCTGGCGCGCGAAGGCTTCCGCAACCTGAATACCCAGCTCGAGTCGCGCTACGACGTGGTCCTGTACGACCTGCCGCCGTTCGCCAGCGGCGCCGACGCGCTGGCCGTGGCGGGGCGTGCCGGCGGCGTGCTGCTGGTGGCCTGCAAGCACCGCACCCGCATCGCCAACGTCAGCCGCATGGCCGAGCAGATGGCCGAGTCCGGGGCCGAGGTGGTCGGCTCCGTGGTGGTGGAGTTCTGAGATGGCCGGCGCGGTCCGCACCGACGGCGTCGATCGTGCGGCCCAGCCGCACGACCTGTCCACCAGCATGGCCGGCATCCGCCGCGCGCTGCCCGAATGGTGGCCGATCCTGGCCGGCCTGGCCTTCCTGCTCGGCCCCACCTTCTACGACCTGTTCACCGGCGCCTGGATCGGCGAAGAGCAGGGCCACGGCCCGATCATCTTCTTCCTGGCGCTGTGGCTGATCTGGCGGAAATGGCCGGAGATGCTGGCGGCGGCCCAGCCGCCCGTGAACGCCTGGCTCGGCTGGCCGGTGCTGGCCATCGGCCTGATGGCGCACCTGCTGGGCCGCTCGCAGAAGATCCTGATGTTCGAAGTCGCCTCGATCCTGCTGGTGACGGCGGCGATCGTCTTGCTGAAATTCGGCTCGCGCGCCCTGCGCGTGCTGTGGTTCCCCTTCTTCTTCATGCTGTTCATGGTGCCGCTGCCGAGCGAACTGGTGGCGGCGGTGACGATGCCGATGAAGATGGCGGTGTCCTGGGTGACCGAGCACATCCTGTTCGCCCTCGGCTACCCGATCTCGCGTTCCGGCGTGGTGCTGCAGATGGGCCAGTACCAGCTGCTGGTGGCCGACGCCTGCGCCGGCCTGCAGACCCTGCTCACGCTGGAAGCGCTGGGCCTGTTCTACCTGAACCTGATGCGCCACCCCTCGGCCTTCCGCAACATCACGCTGGCGATCCTGATCGTGCCGATCTCGTTCACCGCCAACGTGATCCGCGTGATCGCGCTCACCCTCATCACCTATTACTTCGGCGACGCCGCCGGCCAGGGCTTCCTGCACGGCTTCGCCGGCATGGTGCTGTTCATCACGGCGCTGCTGCTGATCCTGGCGGTCGACAACGGCCTGCAATGGTGGATCAAGCGCCGCGACAGCCGCGGCGGCGGGCCCGGCGGGCCGGGACGCGACCGCGGCGGCATGCGCCTGAAGGAGGCGACATGAACCGCCGCTTCGCGATCAGCCTGGTGCTGGGCCTGGCCATGGCCGGCACCTCGGCCCTGACCGGCGCCCTGACCCCGAAGGCGCGCGTGCCCCAGGCCCATGAACGCTTCAGCCTGGAAGAAATGGTCCCGCAGCGCTTCGGCGACTGGACCATCGACCCCAGCGTGGTGCCGCTGCAGCCCGACCCCGAGCAGCAGAGCGTGCTCGAAAAGATCTACGACCAGACCCTGTCGCGCACCTACGTGAATCGCGAGGGCCGGCGCGTGATGCTGTCGATCGCCTACGGCGGCGACCAGAGCAAGGCGCTGCAGCTGCACCTGCCGGAAGTCTGCTACGTGGCGCAAGGCTTCCAGATGATCAAGGACCAGGAAGGCGAACTGCCGACCCGATTCGGCCAGCTGCCGGTCAAGCGCCTGGTCGCGCGCCTGCACGAGCGCAACGAGCCGATCACCTACTGGATCACGATCGGCGAGCACGCCACCAAGACCGGCATCCAGCAAAAGCTGCGCCGCCTCGCCTACGGCCTGTCGGGCGAGATCCCGGACGGCATGCTGGTGCGGGTCTCGACCATCCAGGCCAGCGACGCCCAGGCCTGGGGCGTGCAGGACCGCTTCGTCACCGAGCTGCTGGGCGCGATGGCGCCGCGCGACCGCACCCGCCTGCTCGGCGCCGGCCTCGAGGGCGCCCCGGTGCAGGCCCAGTCCGGACACGCCGGCCACGCCGCGCGCCAGCCTGCGCGCGGATAAGCGGGCCAGCAGCCGATGAACGAGATCCTGCCCTACATTTACTATTCGCTGCCGTGGGCCTTCATCATCGGGCTCTCGATCGCCGCGGTGGCGGGCATCGGCGTCGGCCTGGTGTGGCCGCGCTTCCTGGTCTATCCCTACCTGGCCGTGTATTTCTGCATGAACTCGACCAGCTACGGCAACATGGCGATCTTCGCCTCGCGCAGCATCTACAGCCGCGGTTCCGGCATGCTGTTCTTCGGCCTGCTGCTGTGGTACGTGCTGGGCGCCTGGGCCTGCGCCCGTGTCGCCGCCGGCTTCCAGCGCCAGCCGACCCCGGCCTGCAGCCTGCGGCCCTGGTTCCTCGGCTGGTTCGTGCTGCTGGTCGGCCACGTCGGCGTCGGCATGATGCTCGACGTGCCGCTCAAGGAGTCGCTGTCGCCCCAGGGTTTTTCCAACATCGTCTGGATGGCGCCGCTGGTCTCGCTGATCCTGCTGTCTTTCCGCACCCGCGAGCAGGTGCTCGAGCTGACCCACTTCATCCTGCTGCTGGGCCTGGGCCGCGCCCTGTTCGGCCTGGTGCGCTGGGCGGCCTTTGGTGGTGACCCGAACAATGTGTACGCGAACATGAACGCGATCAAGATTCGGCTCACCTTCTTCGACATCAACGACAGCCTGGTATGCGCCATCGCCTTCGCCATCGCCGCCGTGCACCTGTTCCAGACCGTCAAGTCCGACCGCCCGAAATTCTGGCGCGGCATCGAGTGGGCGACCCTGATCGCCACCAGCCTGTGCATCGTGCTGTCCTACCGCCGCAGCGCCTGGATTGGCTTCCTGCTGGCCTTCCTGGTGATCATGATGCGCTTCCCGCTCAAGCGCCGCATCCAGCTCATGACCGGCGGCCTGCCGGTGGTCGGCGCCGCGCTGGCCTATGTCGCGGTGCAGCGCCTGACCCAGACCAAGGGCGCGGGAGGAGGGCTGTCGAGCCTGGTCTACGACATGCAGTCGCGCCGCTTCGGGCCCGAGAGCGAGCGCGTGCTGGAACTGAAGTTCGCGCTGGGCGACATCCTGGCCAACCCGCTGGCCGGCATCGGGTCCTGGGGCAGGTACACGGGCTACCAGTACATCTCCTGGCAGAACAATCCGGACGGCGGCCTGTTCCTGCACAGCGGCATCCTGCACGTGGCGCTCAAGAGCGGGCTGCTGGGCACGGCGCTGCTCATCGGCACCATCGCCGCCTTCGTGCTGTTCGCCCGCAAGGCGCTCAAGACCCTGCCGCCCGAGCTGCTGGGACTGGCCACGGCCGGGGTCGCCGGCATCGCCTTCATGATTCCCGATTTCCTGATCGGCACGCCGTTCCCGCAGGTGCGCACCACGCAGATGCTGGCCTTCTGCCTGGCCTTGCCCTACCTGGCCGTCGCGGTGGCGAAGGTAGCGCCCGCCGCCAGGCCGGCCGTGAAGCCGGTCATGCCGCGTCCGCACCTGGTGGCTGCCTGATGAAGCCGAGCCTGAACCTGAACCTGAACCTGGCCCGCAACGCCTGGTCCAACCTGCTCGGGGCCGCGATTCCCGCGCTGGTGATGCTGGCCACGGTGCCGCTGGTGGTGAAGGGACTGGGCGACGCCAGCTACGGCGTGTATTCGCTGGTGACGGCCATCGTCGGCTATTTCGCCGTGATCGACATCAACGTCACCGCCGGCTCGGTCAAGTACATCGCCGAACACAATGCGCGCGAGGACAGGGAGGGGATCTTCGAGACCCTTTCCTTCGGCCTGGCCAGCTACGCCATCATCGGCGCGCTCGGCGCCCTCGGCCTGCTGCTGGGCGCCGGGTGGTTCGTCACCAGCGTGTTCTCGGTGCCGGAAGCGCTCGTGCCGGAAGCGATTGCCACCTTGCGCCTGGCGGCGGCCGGCTTCCTGCTGGGACAAATCCAGAGCTACCTGAACAGCGTGCCGCAGTCGCTGATGCGCTACGACATCTCGGCGCGCGTCGAGATGGTGTTCGGGACCCTGGTGCCGCTCGCCACGGTCGGCGTGCTGCTGCTCGGCTACGGCCTGTTCGAAGTGGTGCTGCTGCGCGTGGCCGCCAGCGCCATCCACTGCGCCATCCTGTGGCGCGCGGTGCGGCGTTTGTTGCCCGGGGTGCGCTGGCGCTGGCCCTCGCAAGGGGCGCGCAATGCGCTGCTGTCCTTTTCGGCGTATTCTTTTCTTTCGCGCTTCGCCACCTTGTCCTACGCCCACGCGGATAAATTGATCATCGGCGCCCTGGTCGGCGTCACCGGGCTGGCCTACTTCACGGTGGCGGCCACGCTCGCGAACCGGGTGCTGAGCCTGACCTTCCGCCTGTCCGGCGTGTTCTTCCCGGCCGCCAGCGCGCTGGCGGCGAAGGGCGAGCTGGCGCGCCTGGACCGCGCCTACCTGAAGGCGACCCGCTACGTGGTGTTCCTGAATGCGGCGATCCTGGTGCTGGTCGCGGTGTTCGCACACCAGATCCTGCGCTACTGGATGAACGAGGAATTCGCGCGCAACGGCGCGCTGGTGCTGGCGGTGATGGCGCTGTCGCAGTTCGTCGATTCGCTCACCAGCCTGCCGTCCCTGGTGAACGACGGCATGGGCCACCCGCGCGTATCCGGCCTGTTCGCCGTCACCCGCGCGCTGGCCGGCCTGGGGCTGGTCTACCTGGGCGTGGCCGGCTGGGGCATCGATGGCGCGGCCTGGGGCCACCTGGCGGGTTCCTTGCTGTTCACCGCCGTCTTCCTGCTCTACGTCCACGGCCGCACGGTGCCGACCTCGATCGGGCGCCTGCTGTCGCAAGGCTATGCGCCGGGGCTGGGCGGGGTGGCGCTGGTGGCGATCGCCGCCGGCGCGGCCGAAACGCTGTTCGACCGCGGCTTCGCGGAATTCCTGTTCATCCTGGGCGCCACCTGCCTGCTGCTGGGCGTGCATGGCCTGCTGTTCGTGGTCGACCGCGACGACCGCCTGCTGGCCTGGGCGCGCGTGAAGGCGCATTGGCAGCCCGCCGGGTGAACCCGTCATGAAAACCCTGTCAAAGGAGAGTATGGGAGTGCTGCATAAGGGGAGGACACAATGCGTATCCTGATGGTGTCGGAAGACTTGCCGGGCGAGCAGGTGGGAGGCCTCGGCAAGCATGTGGTCACCCTGGCCAACCGCCTGCTGTGCGAGGGCCACGACGTCGAGATCCTGGGCCGCAACGACCGCGGCATCGAGCGCTGCGCGGAGCAGATCGGCTTTCGCGGCCACTTCCGCCCCGGCTTCGACTACGCGCGCCCGGGCTGGAAGGAGCTGCAGATGGGCGTCTTCAATCCGCTGAAGCGCCCTTATTTCGCGCGCAAGATCGCGGCGGCCATCAACCTGCACGCGCCGGGCTTCGACGTGGTGCACTACCACGGCCACGTGCCGATGGTGGGCCTGCACGTGGAGGAGGGCATCAACTACGTCCAGACCCGCCACGACCAGGGCAGCGAGTGCCTGACCCACCTGCGCTTCCGCGACGAGGGAGTGTGCGACAACCTGGTGCCGGGCAATTGCTCGGCTTGCATCACGAAACACGCGGGCGCCATGCGCAAGTCGGTCACCGCGATCGCCGTCACCGGCTACCGCTCCCAGACCGCGCAGGCCTTCGCGCGCCACAAGACGGTGTTCGTGTCGGACTTCCTGCGCCGCCAGTTCCTGCGCGCCGTGCCCGACGCCGACCTGTCGCGTTGCCGCGTGATCCACAACTTCGTCGACTACCCGCGCCTGCTGCGCGCCGCCCGCGAAGCCCCACCGCCGCAATACGGCGAGGTGGTGCTGGTCGGCCGGGTCGACGCCGGCAAGGGCTTCGGCGAATTCCTGGCCGCCAGCGAAGGCAGATTGCCGGCGCATGCGCGCGTGACGATCGCCGGCGACGGCCCCCAGCGCGCGGCGCTGGAAGCGCGCTACGCCGGCCCGCAAGTGCGCTTCCTCGGCTGGCAGGAATATTCCCAGGCGCTGGAACTGACCGTGCGCGCCCACCTGGCGGTGGTGCCCTCGCTGTGCGAAGAAGCCTGCAGCACCACGGTGCTGGAAGCGCTCGCGCTGGGGCGCCAGTGCGTGGCCCTGGCGCGCGGCGGCACCCCGGAGCTGGCCGCCTACCAGCAGTACGAGGGCCAGCTGCAGCTGGCCGACAGCATGGACGAGCTGGTCGGACGCGTGCGCGCCCAGCTTGCCGAACCACCGCCACAGGGTGTTCCACCGGCCAGCTTCGGGGCCGACGCCGGGCACTTATTACCTCAGTTACTGGAGCTGTATGCAGATCAAACCAACCTTCTCGATCGTTACGTGCACCTGGAACAGCGCCGCCACGCTGGCTGACACCCTGGCCTCGGTCCAGTCCCAGACCTGCCAGGACTTCGAGCACATTTTCGTCGACGGCGGCTCGACCGACGGCACCCTGGAGATGATCGACGCCTACAGGCGCGACCGGCCGGGCAGCAAGCGCGTGCTGCGCGACGTGAAGGGGGGCATCAGCCGCGCCATGAACCAGGGCATCGAAGCCGCCCGCGGCGAGTACATCGCCCACCTCCATTCCGACGACTACTACAACGGCGCCGACGTGCTGGCGGTGGTGCGGCGCGCCTTCGAGGAAGGGAAGGGCGGCGCCCCGGTCGATTGGGTGTTCGGCAATATCCAGATCCTCAAGGACGGCAAGATGGTGCCGCCCTACGCCATGCCGCCGTTTTCCTACCGCTCCTTCGTCGCGGGCCGGGCCTCGGTCCCGCATCCGGCGGTCTTCATCCGCAAGTCGGCCTTCGAGCGGGTCGGCATGTTCGACGAGGGGCTGAAGTACGCGATGGACATCGACCTGTGGCTACGCCTTGGGGAGCACGCACGGCCGGTGATGATCGACCAGGCGCTGACGGTGTTCCGCGACCACGAGGGCAGCGTGTCGTCCGCCAACCGGATCAAGGCGCGCCAGGAAGAGTTCAGCGTGCGCCGGCGCCATATGGACAAGGCGCCGCTTTCCTTCGGCATCTATTGCCTGCGTTACCTGAAACGCATGCGCGGCCTGCAGGCCGAAGCGCGCTCGGTGGCTGCGTGAACAAATTGCTACCACCCGGTAGCAATCTGGCAGGGTTGCGCATTTGTCTTTTCAGGCGCATTACAGGCGTTAGAAGCCTGAAAAGATTGTTCGGCAAGAGTTGATTTTTTAGCGTGGGATTTCCGCAAAGCAAGCGAAAAATGTGCGTTTTCTCTGGAGAATTTGCCTGCACTCAACTTACTTTGGGGTAGCATAAACCCCGTCAAGTGCCGTTAACAAGGCACAGCTAGAAAGTAAGTCACCGTCTTCATTCAGTAAGTAGGGCAACCATCTTCGAGCCGCAGGCCGTCCGGCGCGGCGCACGCAATCACGTTTTTGTCGGAGTACCCACAATGCAATTTTCTCGGAAGAGCCTCGTCCTGGCCGCTGCCTTCGCCTCGCTGTTCGCGAGCGCTGCCGCACGCGCCGACTGGGTCCAGTCGAACGATCCGCTGGTCGTGCAGGCCAAGCCTGAAATGAACCAGATGCAGGCGCAGAACCCGCCGGGCTTCACCTGGGCGCGCCACGCCACCGGCCCGGCCAGCTATGAACTCGAGATCACGCCGGTCGGCGGTTCGCCGACCAAGGTCATCGTCGACCGCAACTGGTATCTGCCGACCAAGGCCCTGGCGCTCGGCAACTACACCTGGCGCGTGCGCCCGGTCGGCAGCAACGACTGGTCGAACCCGCGCACCTTCTCGATCACCAGCCGCTCGAACGTGTTCGAAGTGCCGGACAACGCCACCCTGCGCAACCGCATCGTGAGCAAGGCGCGTCCGCGCTCGGTGCCGGCGTCATTCACCCCGTTCTCGACCTGGAACTATGCCAAGAAATCGGCGCTGGAATCCTACCTGAGCCGCCTCGGCAACGAAGTCAAGGCCCAGGTCACCGCCGTGCCGGCCTTGTCCGATTCGCGCTGGTCGATCGTCATCAGCGCGCCGCTGACCGCGGCCATGGCCAACCAGCAGACGGACGTACGCCAGCGCATCAACGAGGCAAGCCGCCAGATGGAAGCTGCGGCCACCATGTGGCGCCTGAAGGGCGAGCAGATCTACCTGACCGAGGCGCTCAAGCGCGGCGACGAACTGGCCGCCCTCAATCCGTCCGGCCCGACCAGCTACAACAACCAGGACCAGGCCACCCGCCAGATCGCCTGGGGCCTGGCCAAGACCATGGACCTGCTGGCCGATTCGCTGGACGCCACCCGCAAGCAGCGCTGGCTGGCGTCGATCAAGACCCGCACCGCCGAGATCTACAACAACCTGGCCGGCGACAATGGCCGCCTCGACCAGTACCCGTTCGACTCGCACGGCAACACCAGCCTGGTGTTCCTGGTGCTGATCTCGACCATGACCCTGGGCGACATCCCCGATGCCCAGAAGTGGTTCGACTTCTCCTTCCGCGCCTACGCGCTGAGTCCGAACCCGTGGAGCGGCCCGGAAGGCGGCTATGCCAACGGCACCGCCTACGCCGAATACGCGGCCGGCTACCTGCTGGCGCTGTGGGATCCGCTCACCCATGCGTCCGGCGTGAATTTCTTCGGCAAGCCCTGGACCCTCGGCTTCCTCGACTTCGCAATGGAATTCATCCCGCCGGGCGCGCGCACCCACGCCTTCGGCGACGCCTCCGAGACCAAGCCCGACCAGCGCGTGTTCCGCGCCTTTGCCTCGCGCATGTGGTCGCCGCGCGCCGCCTGGTACGTGAAGAACACCACCGGCATGGAAGACGCGATGTCGCTGCTGCAGGCCCAGTATCCGCTGCCGGTGACCGACACCAAGGTCTATGAACCGCCGTCGAACTCGGCCTACTACCCGAGCACCGGCTGGGTCGCGATGCACAGCGACCTCGGCTCCACCTCGCGCACCTCGACCTTCTTCAAGTCCAGCCCCTACGGCTCGTTCAACCACAGCCACGGCGACCAGAACGGCCTGCTGCTGTCGGTGGCCGGCCAGCCGCTGCTGGTCAAGGCCGGCTGGTACGACTGGTACGGCTCGCCCTACTGGAGCGACTGGTACCACCAGACCCGCTCGCAGAACGCGATCACCTTCGACGGCGGCAAGGGCCAGATGGTGGACGGCTACCGCGAACAGCTGCAGCGCAACGGCAAGATCACCGCCTTCACCGCCCAGCCGACCTACGACTACGCCGAAGGCGATGCGACCCCGTCGTATGGCGGCCAGCTGACCATGGCCAAGCGCCAGGTCTGGCACCTGCGTAACGCCGGCAACGCGATCCTGGTGCGCGACCGCCTGTCGAGCACGGTGGCGCGCACCTACGAGTGGAACGTGCACACCCCGGCCATCATGCAGAAGAAGGACGCGCTGAACGTGGAAGTGTCCGCGGGCGGCCAGCGCCTGTGCATGCGCTCCCTGACCCCGAACGCCACCTTCGACAAGTGGATCGGCCCGGGCGCCAAG
This sequence comes from Massilia phyllostachyos, assembly GCF_021044825.1. GTDB lineage: Bacteria > Pseudomonadota > Gammaproteobacteria > Burkholderiales > Burkholderiaceae_D > Telluria > Telluria phyllostachyos. The sequence goes on from NZ_JAJNOC010000009.1 coordinate 127,258, forward strand.
ACCAATGTGGTCGAGGACAACGGCGCCTTCTACCTGAAGGCGAACGCCAACACGACCGCCGAATACCTGGTGCTGCTCGACGTCGGCTGCCGCAAGCCGACAGTGAACATCACCACCTCGGGTTCGGTGCGCACCGTGACGGTGGGCGGGCAATCCGTGACGCTGAACTAAGCCTGCAAGCGGGCGCTGTCCCGCACGGGTGCGTGCTAGACTCGGCGCGCACGAGATCCCCGCGGCTCGCGCCGTCGGGGATTTTTTTTCGCCGTTGCCACCCGTACCCGCACATGAAACAGGTATTCCTGATCGCCGCGCACAAGGACGTCGAACAGCTCAACGCGCTGGTCAAGCAGCTGAACGATCCGGATTTCGTCGTCTACGTCCACCTCGACCGCAAGAGCGCGATCGACCCCGCCGACCTGCACCCGGCCGCGCGCCTGGTCGAGCCGCGCGTCGACGTGCGCTGGGGCGGGTTCTCGCAGGTGCAGGCCACGCTAACCTCGCTGCGCCAGATCCTGCTCGAGCAGCCCGCCTTCGACAAGGTCATCTTCCTGTCGGCCCAGGACTTCCCGCTGCTGCCGAACGCCCTGCTCAAGCGCGAGCTGGCGCGGGTGCGCGAGCGCGAGCTGATCGAGACCACGCCGATCGGCCCAGATGGCTGGAACGTCGCCTACCGCTACCAGCTGTTTCACCGCGTCGGCGGCAGCGTCCCCGAGCGGCTCGCCTGCGGCGCCGCCAACGCGCTGCTGCGCCTGACCGGGCGGCGCCGGCGCCTGCCGGATGGCCTGGCGCCGCACGGCGGCTCGTCCTGGTGGGCGCTGTCGCGCGGCTGCGTGGCCGAGGTGCTGCGCCTGGCCGATGCGCACCCGCGTTTCCTGCGCTTGTGCCGCACGGTGCAATGCCCGGACGAGCTGTTCTTCCAGACCCTGGTCATGCACTCGTCCTACGCACCGCGCGTCCTGAGCGACAACTACCGCTACGTGCAGTGGCCGGAGCAGGGCGCGCGCAATCCCAAGGTGCTGGACGGCGCCGACTTCGAGCGCATCCGGGCCTCGAACGCCCACTTTTGCCGCAAGCTCGACAGCCAGGCCAGCGCCGCGCTGATGCAGCGCCTGGTCGCGTGGAAGGACGCGCGCGCCGCCTGAGTTTCGCCCAACCGTGCTGTAGCGCACACAGGGCGCACCCCGGTGAATCGTGCCCGCGAACCGCTGCGCTAGAATCGGCTGGCATGAACACCAGGTCAACCGTATGCGCAAGCCCCTGTCCATCGCCTTCATCGTCCGTGATCCCCTGCCGCCGGCGCGCGCCGACCTGCTGACCCTGTTCGGCAGCGAGATGCCGCGTTACGGCATCACGACCGAGCTGGTGGGGCAGGCGGGCGGCCTCGATGCGGCGCCGTGGCCGGCGGGCGGCATGCACCTGGTGGGCAGCCTGCGCTCGCGCTTCGCCGCGCTGCTGTCGCCGCTGTGGGACCTGCGCGGCCTGCTGCGCGCCAGCAGGCGCATCCGGCCCGACTGCATCCAGGTGCGCGACAAGATCGCCTCCGGCCTGCTCGGCCGCCTGGCCGCCGCCGTACTGCGTGTCCCTTTCTTTTACTGGATGTCGTTTCCCATCGTCGAAGGCTTCGCCGTGCGGCGCGACGAGTTCACCGGCGTCAAGTGGCTGGCCCATGCGCTGCGCGCGGCCGCCTCGCGCTTCGTGGTCTACCGCCTGGTGCTGCCCGGGGCGCGCCACATCTTCGTCCAGAGCGAAGCCATGGCCGACTGGCTGGCGGCCAAGGGCTTCGCGCGCAGCCGCATGACCGCCGTGCCGATGGGCGTGGACGAGCGCGTGTTCGGCCGCGCCGCCGTGACCCCGAGCACGGATCCGCGCCTGGATGGGCGCCGCGTGGTGCTCTACCTGGGGCGCATCGCCCGCGCCCGCCGCTCCGACTTCCTGCTCGACGTGGCGGAAGGCTTGAAGGCCGAGGCGCCGGACGCCCTGCTGGTGATCGCCGGCGACGCCGCCTCCAACGACGAAATGGACTGGATGCGCGCCGAGATCGCGCGCCGCGGCATCGAGCACCACGTGCTGCTGACCGGCTGGCTGCCGCAGCAGGAGGCGCTGGGCTATGCGGTGCGGGCCGAGATCGGCCTGTCGCCGATCCCGCGCGGGGTACTGTTCGACGTGTCCTCGCCGACCAAGCTGGTCGAGTACCTGGCGCTGGGCATTCCCAGCGTCGCCAACGACATTCCCGACCAGCGCCTGGTGGTGGAAGAGAGCGGGGCGGGGCTGTGCGTGCCGATGGAAACCGCCTCCTTCGTCGCCGCGATCCGGCGCCTGCTGGACGACCGCGGGCTGGCGGACGCGTTCGCGCAACGTGGCCCAGCGTACGTTAAGGCCCATCGGACCTATGCTATTCTCGGTCGAATAGTTGCAGAAACGTACACAACCATCCTGCGGCGTGCGGACGAGGCTGTATAGGCATGCGTAGCAGTCTGACCACGAAGCGCGCCGTGTGCGCCAGCAGGGTTTATATCGTGCGCGTCCCGGAGAAAACGTTGTTGTACTATCCAGAACAATTTCTAATCTGCAAATTCTGCATCTTCCCTTCGGGAGAGATGGTGTGAGCCGGGCAGCGGCGCCGGCAGCGAGCGTGGCGCGCCCGGCCAGGCCGCGCGTGCTGATGCTCGGCACCGACCCCGGGGGACGCGGCGGCGTGGCGACCGTGGTGTCGCTGCTGCGCCAGGACGGCCTGTTCGAACGCGAAGGTGTGCATTACGTCCCGACCCACGCCGAAGGGTCGAAGACGCGCAAGATCGGCGCTTTCGTGAAAGGTGTGTGGGGCACGGTGGCGTGCCTGGCGCGTCGGCCCGACGTGGTGCACGCGCATGCGGCCTCCAAGGGGAGCTTCGTGCGCAAGGCACTTCTGCTGGGGCTGGCGCGGGCGGCCGGCTGCAAGACGGTGTTCCACCTGCACGGCGCCTGCTTCGACGATTTCGTGGCCGGGTCGAACGGCCTCATGCGCCGCTGGATCCGCCACACGCTGGAGAAAAGTTCCACCGTCATCGCTTTATCGAGCCGCTGGGCCGACTTCCTGCGCGGCTTCGCGCCCTGCGCGAAGGTGGCGGTGATTCCGAATTCGGTGCCGCTGCCGCCGCTGGGGGAGGACGCGGTGCAGCCCGGCCGCATCCTGTTCCTGGGCCAGGTCGAGCCGCGCAAGGGGATCTTTGAACTGGTGGAAGCACTGGCCTTGCTGCGCGAACGGTTCCCGCAGGTGGAGCTGGCGATCGGCGGCCAGGGCGCGCTGGACGAAGTGCAAAGGCGCGCCGCCGAACTGGGCGTGCTGGAGCGCGTGACGCCCCTGGGCTGGATTACCGCCGCGCGCAAGCAGGAAGAACTGGCGCGCGCCGCCGTGTTCTGCCTTCCTTCGCATGCGGAAGGCTTGCCGATGGCGATGCTGGAAGCGATGGCGGCCGGCAAGGCCGTGGTGGTGAGCGGCGTCGGCGGCATCCCCGACGCGGTGCGCGACGGAGACAACGGCCTGGTGGTGCAGCCGGGCGATGTGGAAGGGCTGGCGCAGCAGCTGGCGCGCATCCTCGGCGACGGGGAAGAGCGGCTGCGCCTGGGCAGGCGGGCGCGTGCAACGATTGAAGAACGATTCGAGTCCGGCGTCGTGATCAAGCAGATTTCAGCGGTCTATCGACAGCTTCGCGACAACAACATCGCATAGCGAGGGGGATGGAATGAGTGGAACAATGAGGCTCGGATGGCTGGTCAACCGCTTGCGCTGCATGTCGGTGGCCGAGGTGGGGTATCGCATGCGCCAGGCCGCCGCGACCCGGATGGGGCGGCGCATGGCCGGCCGCACCGCGCCCGCGCCGCTGCCGCGCGCCCTGAGCCTGAACGTCGATGGCGCGCCCATCCTCGCCCCCCAGGAAATCGAGGCGCTGCTGCTCGATGCCGACCGCATCTGCGCCGGCCACGTGGTGCTGTTCGCCGAGCGCCGCTTCGACGTCGGCGTACCGACCGCCTGGAACCGCGACCCCGAGACCGGCGTCACCGGCCCCGCGGTCTACGCCGGCGACATCGCCATCACGCGGCGCGAGCAGGTCGGCGACATCAAGCACGTGTGGGAGCTGAACCGCCACCTGCACCTAGTGCGCCTGGCCCAGGCCTGGACCCTGAGCCGCGACGTGCGCTGGCTGCACGCGCTGGAACAGCAGCTGCGCAGCTGGCTGGATCAATGTCCGCCGCTCACAGGCCCCAACTGGACCAGCTCGCTGGAACTGGGCATCCGCCTGGTCAACTGGAGCCTGGTGTGGCAGCTGGCGGGCGGCGAGGCCAGTCCCCTGTTCGCCGGCGAATCCGGCCAGAAGCTGCGCGCCGACTGGCTCGACAGCATCCACGCCCACTGCCGCACCATCGCGCGCCACCTGTCGCGCCATTCCTCGGCCAACAACCACCTGATCGGCGAGCTGGCCGGCCTGTACGTGGGCGCCAGCACCTGGCCCTGCTGGAAGGAGTCGGGCGAATGGCTGGACCAGGCGCGACGCGAACTCGAACGCGAGGCGGTGCTGCAGTTCTCGCGCGACGGCGTCAACCGCGAGCAGGCCTTCGCCTATCACATCTTTTCCAGCGAATTCCTGTTCGTCGCCGGCCTGATGGGGCAGGCGACCGGCGGCCCCTTCCCGCGCACCTACTGGGCCGCGCTGCAGCGCGCGCTGCGCTTCCTGCGTTCGGTGCGCGACATCGGCGGCCATGTGCCGAACGTGGGCGACGCCGACGACGGCTGCGTGTTCCGGCTCGATGCTTCCGGCATGGACCGCGCGGCGCAATTGCTGGCGCTGGGCGACACGGTGTTCGGCGGCGCGGCCGATCGCCATCCCGGCGTGCAATGGCTGCTGCATGCGCTGCCGGGCAAGCGCCCCGATTGCGATCCGCACGAGGTCGACACCGGCTGGGCCTTCCCGGACGGCGGCTACTTCCTGTTCGGCAACCATTTCGGCGAGCCCAGCGAGATCAAGGGCCTGCTCGACTGCGGCCCGCTCGGCTACCTCGGCATCGCGGCGCACGGCCATGCCGACGCGCTGTCGATGAGCCTGTCGATCGCCGGCGAGGAATGCCTGATCGATTCCGGCACCTATTCCTATTGGCAAGACCAGAAGTGGCGCGACTACTTCCGCGGCACCTCGAGCCACAACACGGTGCGCATCGATGGCCTCGACCAGTCGGTCAGCGGCGGCCGCTTCATGTGGCTGCGCAAGGCCCATGCGCGCATCGAGCGCATGCCGACCTCGCCCCACGAATTCGATTTCCGCGGCTCGCACGGCGGCTATACCCGCCTGCCGGACCCGGTGCGCCATGCGCGCAGCGTGCGCTTCGACGGCGCCAGCAATACCCTGACCGTGCGCGACGAGGTGTCGGCGCGCAAGGCGCACAAGGTCGAGCAGTTCTGGCACTTCGCGCCGGAACTCGACGTGCGCCTGACCAGCCACGGCCTGTCGGTACGCGGCAAGCGCTTCGTGCTGCAGATGCAGGTGAGTGGGGCCGATTTGCAGCTGGAACTGGTGCGCGGCGCCGAGAATCCGCCGCTGGGCTGGTCGTCACGCACCTACGAGTCGAAGCGGCCCTGCGAAGTGCTGCGGATCACGAGCGTATCGTCCGCCGTTCCGATCGAATGCAGGTTTACAATATCGTTCTTGCATTAATTACTTGCCAAGTAGAAAACTTATAATTATTAAGGGAAATGTCCAAATGCTGATTTACCTCGTCGCCGGCGCCCGTCCGAATTTCATGAAGATCGCGCCGATCGTGCGCGCGCTGCAGGCCCAGCCGGAAGGCCAGGCCGCGCTGACCTTCAAGATCATCCACACCGGCCAGCACTACGACCGCGAGATGAACGACGTGTTCTTCGAGGAACTCGGCATTCCCCAGCCGGACGTGTTCATGGCCGCCGGCGGCGGCAGCCACGCCCAGCAGACCGCCAAGATCATGGTCGCCTTCGAGGAGCTGTGCATGGCCGAGCGCCCGGCCGCGGTGCTCGTCGTCGGTGACGTCAACTCGACCCTGGCCTGCTCGATCGTGGCCAAGAAGCTGGTCATCCCGGTCGCCCACGTCGAGGCCGGCCTGCGCAGCGGCGACATCAGCATGCCGGAAGAAATCAACCGCCTGGTCACCGACAGCATCTCGGACTGGTTCTTCGCCACCGAACCGGCGGCCGTCGAGCACCTGCGCCGCGAAGGCAAGCCGGAATCGGCCGTGCACTACGTCGGCCACGTGATGGTCGACAACGTGCTGTACCAGGCCGACAAGCTGGCCAGCGCCGATACCTCGGCTTTCGAGACCAGCGGCTTCAAGGCCCGGCATGGGGCAGGGCGCTATGGCGTCGTGACCCTGCACCGTCCGAGCAACGTCGACGACCCCGTCACGTTTGCGCGCATCGCGGGCGCGCTGAAGCAGATCGGCGAAGAATTGCCGCTGATCTTCCCGGTGCACCCGCGCACCCGCGCCAATATCGAGAAATTCGGCATCGACCTGGGCCCGAACGTCACCCTGGCGGGGCCGCAGGCCTATATGGCCTTCCTGAACCTGTGGAAGGATGCGGCCGTGGTGCTGACCGACAGCGGCGGCCTGCAGGAAGAAACCACCGCGCTGGGCGTGCCCTGCGTGACGATCCGCGAAAATACCGAACGCCCGGTGACGGTCGACGAGGGCAGCAATGTCCTGGCCGGCACCGATCCGGAAGTCATCGTGCGCGAAGCCAGGAAGGTCTTGCGCGGCGATGGCAAGCAGGGCCGCCGCCCGCAGCTGTGGGATGGCAAGGCCGCCGAGCGCATCGTCGCGGTGCTGGCGACCGAGCTGCAGGCGATGCGCAAGACCGAATAGAAAGGATTGTCCATGAACGACCGCATTACGCTGATGGGCTGCCAGGTCGACAACCTGACAATGGAAGAGACGCTGGGCAAGGTGGAAGGATTCATCGCTACCGGATTGCCCCATCAGCATGTGGTCGTGAACGTGGACAAGCTGGTCAAGGCCAGCCGCGACCCGGAACTGCGGCAGATCATCAACGACTGCGCGCTGGTGAACGTGGACGGCATGCCGGTGGTGTGGGCCTCGCGCCTGCTCGGCAAGCCGCTCAAGGAGCGGGTGGCCGGGGTCGACCTGTTCGAGGCGCTGATGCGGCGCGCCGGCGAAAAAGGATGGCGCGTGTTCCTGCTGGGCGCGCGCGAGGAAGTCGTGAGCAAGGTGGCCGAGACTTACCAGCGCAAGCATCCGCGGCTGGTGCTGGCCGGCTACCGCAACGGCTACTGGAAGGGGGAAGAGGAGGAGCTTCTTGTCGCCGAGCAGATCCGCGCCAGCCGCGCCGACCTGCTGTTCGTGGCGATCAGCTCGCCGAAGAAGGAACAGTTCCTCGGCAAGTACCAGGCGCACATGCGGATTCCCTTCGCGATGGGCGTCGGCGGCACCTTCGACGTCGCCATCGGCAAGGTGAAGCGGGCGCCCGTGTGGATGCAGAAGTCCGGGCTGGAATGGTTCTACCGCTTCCTGCAGGAGCCGCGCCGCATGTTCCGGCGCTACTTCATCGAAGACATGGCGTTCATCGGCCTGTTGATCAAGGAAGCCTTCAAGGGCAGACAGGTTGAGTAGGGTGGGCGGTCCTCCGCCCACGCGTTCAACTCACGGATGCATTGTGGCGACGCATTGATTCGTTGAACGCGTGGGCAAAGGATTGCCCACCCTACAAAAGCATTGCTCGAGCAGTGGCCACAGAAGCCATTTGCCCCACATAAAAACAAGCCCAGGAGACCGCCGTGCGGCGCTGCAACAGCTGCCGCGCTAGCGTGCGTGGAGTTCCGCAACGGCCGTGATATGCTAGGCCGTTGATTGTCATCTTGTTAATACATTTCACATATCACAGAGAGCAAAAAGACATGAAGATCCTGGTTACTGGCGGTATGGGTTACATCGGTTCACATACCGTCGTCGAACTCCAGCAGGCCGGCCACGACGTGGTCGTGGTCGACAACCTCTCCAACGCCGTGGTGTCGGTGCAGGAGCGGGTGCAACGTATTACCGGAAAAACCTTCCAGTTCGAAGAAGCCGACATCCGCGACCGCGCCGCCATGGAGCGCATCTTCGGCGACCACAAGGTCGACGCCGTGATCCACTTCGCCGGCCTGAAGGCGGTGGGCGAGTCGGTGGCCCAGCCGCTGCGCTACTACGACAACAACGTCAACGGCAGCGTGATCCTGTTCGAGACCATGGCCAAGTTCGGCGTCAAGACCATCGTGTTCTCGTCGTCCGCCACCGTCTACGGCGACCCGGCCTCGGTGCCGATCCGCGAAGACTTCCCGCTGTCGGCGACCAACCCCTACGGCCGCAGCAAGCTGATGATCGAAGACATCCTGCGCGATCTCGCCAAGGCCGAGCCCGACTGGCGCATCGCGCTGCTGCGCTACTTCAACCCGGTCGGCGCCCACGAGAGCGGCCTGATTGGCGAAGAGCCGAGCGGCATCCCCAACAACCTGGTTCCCTACATCGCCCAGGTCGCCAACGGACAGCGTGAAAAACTGTCCGTCTTCGGCGGCGACTACCCGACGCCCGACGGCACCGGGCTGCGCGACTACATCCACGTGGTCGATCTCGCGATCGGCCACGTGAAGACCCTCGACCGCCTGGCCAGGGAGCCCGGCATCGTTACCTACAACCTCGGCACCGGCCGCGGCAACAGCGTGCTGGAAATGGTGCGCGCCTTCGAAGCCGCATGCGGACGCAAGATCGCCTACCAGATCGTCGACCGCCGCCCCGGCGACGTGGCCAAGTGCTACGCCGATCCGGCCAAGGCCCGGGAAGAACTGGGCTGGACCGCCGAACGTGATGTCGCTCAAATGTGCGCCGACGTATGGCGTTACCAAACCACAGCCAAATAAACGAATTCATTTACATTAAGGACGGTCCGATGAAAGCCATGATTCTTGCAGCAGGCAAGGGCACGCGTGTGCGCCCGCTGACCTATGACCTGCCAAAACCCATGATCCCGCTGCTGGGAAAACCCGTGATGGCCTACCTGGTCGAACACCTCAAGAAGCACGGCGTGACCGAAATCATGGTCAACGTCAGCTGGCTGCACGAGAAGATCGAAGAATACTTCGGTGAAGGCGAGCAGTTCGGGGTGCAGATCGGCTACTCCTTCGAGGGCTATATCAAGGACGACGGCGCGGTCGTGCCGGAACCGATCGGCTCGGCCGGCGGCATGAAGAAGATCCAGGAATTCGGCGGCTTCTTCGACGACACCACCATCGTCCTGTGCGGCGACGCCCTGATCGACCTCGACCTGAAAGCCGCGCTGCTCGAGCACCGCCGCAAGGGCGCGATGGCCTCGGTCATCACCAAGGAGGTTCCTTGGGACAAGGTCTCGTCGTATGGCGTGGTGGTCACCGACGCCGACGGCCGCATCACCGAGTTCCAGGAAAAGCCGAGCGAAGCCGAAGCCAAGTCGAACTTCATCTCGACCGGCATCTACATCTTCGAACCGGAAGTCATCGACCTGATCCCGTCGGGCGTGCCCTTCGACATCGGTTCCGAACTGTTCCCTCTCCTGGCAGAGCGCGGCCTGCCGTTCTACGCCCAGGGCCGCCCCTTCAACTGGCTCGACATCGGCACCATGAGCGACTACTGGGAAGTGCTGCAGACCGTGCTGACCGGCGAAGTCAACCACATGGACGTGCCGGGCATCCAGATCGAACCCGGCGTCTGGACCGGGCTGAACACCAGCATCGACTGGGAAGGCACCACGATCGAGGGCCCGGTCTACATCGGTTCCAACGTGCGCATCGAAGCCGGCGCGCGCATCGTCGGCCCGACCTGGATCGGCCACGGCAGCCACATCTGTGAAGGCGCGGAAGTGGTGCGCAGCGTCTTGTTCGAATACACACGGGTGTTGCATGATGTAACATTGCATGAAATGATAGTTTTCAAGGATTACAGTGTCGACCGCAAGGGCGAGATGAAACATGCCTCGGAATATTCGTCCGAGGAATGGGTCAACGCGCGCGACCGCCGTCGTTCACGCCGCAAGGAAGAAGCCACCCAGGCCAGTATCGAAGTAGAGAAAATTTCAGAGAAAGTTAGCGCATGAAAATTTACCCAGTGATCCTCTCCGGCGGCGCCGGCACCCGCCTGTGGCCGCTGTCGCGTGCGGTGCTGCCCAAGCAGCTCCTGCCCCTGGTCGCCGACAAGACCATGCTGCAGGAAACCGCGCAACGCGTGGCCGGCTGGCCGGGAGTGATGGCGCCCTTGGTGGTCTGCGGTAACGACCACCGTTTCATGGTGGCCGAGCAATTGCGCGAAGTTGGCATCACGCCGCTCGGCATCCTGCTCGAGCCCGTCGGCCGCAACACCGCTCCGGCGGTGGCGGCCGCCGCGAACTACCTGAAAGCGATCGACCCGGAAGCGCTGATGCTGGTGCTGCCGGCCGACCACGTGATCGACAACGGCGCCGCCTTCCGCGACGCCGTCGAGCGCGCCGTGACCCTGGTGGGGCAGGGCAAGCTCGCCACCTTCGGCATCGTGCCGACCTCGCCCGAAACCGGCTACGGCTACATCCGCCGCGGCGAAGCGGTGGCCAATTGCGGCGACTGCTACGCGGTGGCGCGCTTCGTCGAGAAGCCGGACGCCGCCACCGCCCAGTCCTTCCTGGACGAAGGCGGCTATTACTGGAACAGCGGCATGTTCATGTTCGGCGCCGAGCGTTTCCTGGCCGAGCTGAAGGAACACGCGCCGCAGATCGCCGCGGCCGCCGAAAAAGCGGTGAGCACCGGCTACCGCGACCTCGATTTCTGCCGCCTGGAAGAGCAGGCCTTCACCGACAGCCCCTCGGATTCGATCGACTATGCGGTGATGGAAAAGACGGTCGACGCCGCCGTGGTGCCGGCCGATATCGGCTGGAACGACGTCGGTTCCTGGTCGGCGCTGTGGGAAGTCCAGCCCAAGGACGCCAACGGCAACGCCCAGCGCGGCGACGTCTACCTCGACAAGGTCAAGAACTCGCTGGTGCGCGCGGAATCGCGCATCGTGGCCGTGGTCGGCGTGGAAGACATCGTCGTGGTCGAGACCCAGGATGCGGTGCTGGTGACGCACAAGGACCAGGTCCAGCGCGTCAAGCAGGTGGTCGACCACCTGAAATCGAAGGCGCGCACCGAGCACCTGCACCATACCCGCGTCTACCGCCCCTGGGGCCACTACGAGGGCATCGATGCGGGCGACCGTTTCCAGGTCAAGCGTATCACGGTGAAGCCGGGCGAAAAATTGTCGCTGCAGATGCACCACCACCGCGCCGAGCACTGGGTGGTGGTCTCGGGCACCGCCCGCGTGACCTGCGGCGAAAAGGTGAGCCTGCTGTCCGAGAACGAATCGACCTACATCCCGATCGGCATGAACCACCGCCTGGAAAATCCGGGCAAGCTGCCGCTGCACATCATCGAGGTGCAGTCCGGAAGCTACCTGGGCGAGGACGACATCGTGCGCTTCGAGGACATCTACCAGCGCGCCTGATGCGATGCCGGCCCCGCGGCCGGCGGGGTCATCCGTGCTTGCACGCCGGAACCGTGCGAACCCTCATCCTTACTCGGGCGTAGAATGCCCGGACGTGAACCGATGAGGGGGCATCATGAAATCATTCGTTGCGGCCGGGACCCTGGCCATGACCGTGACTCTAGGATTGGCCGCGCCCGCAGCGCAGGCGCAGACCGGCGGCGCGCTGCTGGACCTGACCCTCTACGGCCAGCTCGAACGCTGGCTCGGCGCCGGTCCCCTCGACCTGCGCAACATCTACACCCGCGAATTCGGCAACAACTCGCGCGATTTTCACGCGGCCGCCGACGGCGCCGGCATGACCTTCACCCTGGCCCAGGTCAGCAACGACCTCGGCGACAGCTGGATCGTCGGCGGTTACAATCCGCAGAGCTGGTCCTCGACCGACGGCTGGCACGAGACGCCCTACGACTGGCAGCGCACCGCCTTCATCTTCAACTACACCGATGCGACCGTGTGGCGCCAGGTCATGAGCGACAACATCCTGCCCAGCCGCGGCCTGCGCCAGACCTACAACGAGCCCAACCACGGCCCGACCTTCGGCGCCGGCTCCGACCTGTTCTTCAACGACCGCCTGAACGCGGCGTTCTCCTGGCAGGTCAGCTACGGCGGCGGCGAGGAGGGCATCAGCATCATCGACGGCAGCCGCGGCGGCCAGCTGTTCCGGGTCGATGCGCTCGAGGTGTATTCGATCTCGCTGGTGCCCGAGCCGGGCCAGTACGCGATGCTGGCCGCGGGCCTCGGCCTGCTGGGCTGGAGCGCTTGGCGGCGCCGCGAGCGCAAGACGGTGCCGCTGCGCAGGCCGCTACGTCATCATCCGTGAGCTGACAAAATGGCAAGCTGTGGCATGATGTGGACGGTTTCCTGACCTTCCACTCTCCTGCGACGACCTTGCGAACCAAGCTGCCATTCGACCCGCGCGCCGCCGTGCGCACCCTCCTTGCCTTCCTCCTGGCCTGCGCCGCCTTCCTGCAGGCTCCCGGCGCGGCCGCCGCCCTCAAGCCGGCCGAGCTGGCCATCGTCATCAACGAGGACGACCCCGACAGCGTCGCCGTCGGCGACTACTACCGCCAGCGCCGCGACATTCCGGCCGCCAACGTGGTGCGGGTGCGCATCCCCGGCAAGCCGCAACGCCTCACGCCGGCCCAGTTCCGCCTGTTGAAGGAAGAGATCGACAGCAAGCTCGGCCCGCACATCCAGGCGGTGCTGATGATCTGGACCACGCCCTATGCGGTCGACTGCAACTCCCTGACCGGCGCCTACACCCTCGGCTTCGATGGCGCCCAGTGCGCCAAGACCTGCGCCGCCGGCCAGCCCAGCCCCTATTTCAACAGCAAATCGGCGCGGCCATTCACCGACCACGCGCTGCGGCCCTCGATGCTGCTGCCGATCAGCTCGGTCAAGGAAGCCAAGGCCCTGATCGACCGCGGCGTGGCGGCGGGCTTCCGTACCGTGCCGGCCACCGCCTACTACCTGGCGACCTCGGAAAAGGCGCGCAACACCCGCGCCGGCTTCTTCCCGCCGCCGGGCCGGGTGCCGGCGCGCCGCCTGACCACCAAGGTGATGCAGGCCGACGTGCTGGAAGGGGCGCGCGACGTCATGGTCTACCAGACCGGCATGGCCCAGGTCGCCAAACTCGAGACCCTGGGCTTCCTGCCCGGCGCCCTGGCCGACCACCTGACCTCGCTGGGCGGCGACCTGCTGGGCACGAGCCAGATGAGCAGCCTGCGCTGGCTCGAAGCCGGGGCGACGGCCAGCTACGGCACCGTCAGCGAGCCCTGCAACCACTGGCAGAAATTCCCGAACCCGACCGTGCTGTTGCGCCGCTACCTGGGCGGCGACAGCGCGATCGAGGCCTACTGGAAGAGCGTGGCCTGGCCGGCGCAAGGCCTGTTCATCGGCGAGCCGCTGGCCACGCCCTACCGCGCGCGCTGAGGGGTGTTCCCTAGCTACAACGGATTAGTCCGTTCGGACTAATCGGTGGTCATCATGTTGTCAATTTGCGCATTTAATATGCATTTGCTAACACGCCACCTTGACCATCCTCGGGACCTCCATGAAAAACATCGTTGCATCGATCCTGCCGCGGCGCACCCTGCTGGCGGTGCTGCTCGCCGGCCTGGCCGGCTCTGCCTACGCCGAACCCAACAACATCGTCGTCAGCCAGATCTACGGCGCCGGCGGCAACAACAATGCCAGCTACAACCGCGACTTCATCGAACTGTTCAACCGCAGCGCGGAAGCGGTGAACCTGTCCGGCCTCTATGTGCACTATCACTCGGCCGGCGGCACCGGCAACAGCAGCGTGCTGGCGCTGCCGGCACGCACGCTCGAACCCGGCCAGTATTTCCTGATCACCTTCGCCACCGGCAGCAACGGCGCAGCGATTCCCGATGGCGACCTGAACGGTGGCAACGCCATCGCCATGGCGGCGGCCGCCGGCCGCGTCTCGCTGTCGACCCAGGCGACCCCGATCGCCGCCGGCACCGCCCACCCGAGCATGGTCGAGATCGTCGGCTTCGGCAGCGCCAACGTGTTCGAGACCGCGCCGGCCCCGGCCCCGTCGACCACCACCAGCATCTCGCGCAAGGGCGCGGGCTGCATCGATACCGACAACAATGCCCAGGACTTCACGGCCGGCCCGATCGCCCCGCGCCGCACGAGCTCCCCGTTTGCGTCCTGCGACAACGGCCCGGTCGCCGCGCCGATCGTCCTGAACTGCCCGGCCAGCCTGCCGGCCGAGCGCGGCAGCGCGGCCTCCGCCATCCTGCGCGCCAGCGACACCGACAGCACCGTGACGGGCGCGAGCATCGTGTCCGGCGCCGTGGCCGGCATCAGCTTGAGCGGCTTCAACGCAGCGAGCGGCGTCGGCGGCACCGCCAGCGTGACCCTGCAGGCCGACGCCAGCCTGGCCACCGGCAACTATCCGGTGCGCGTCAGCTTCACCAACGACGCCGGCCAGGAGGCCAGCTGCACCGTCAGCGTCGGCGTGTCCGGCCAGCTGAGCATCCCGCAGATCCAGGGCAGCGGCGCCACCAGCCCCTACGCCAACACGGTGCAGTCGACCGAGGGCATCGTCACCGCCAAGCTGGCCAACAACAGCTTCTTCCTGCAAGACCTGAACGGCGACGGCGATCCGACCACCTCGGACGGCATCTACGTCTTCAACAGCAATCCGGCCCTGGTGAGCAGCATCGCCGTGGGCGACCGCGTGCGCGTCAGCGGCAAGGTGGTCGAATACCGCCCGGCCAGCGCCACCCGCAGCTACACCGAGTTCAGCGAAGTCAGCGCGGTGAACAAGCTGGGCAGCGGCTTCAGCATCACCCCGACCAATATCGATTTCCCGAACGCCGACCTGGCGCGTTATGAAGGCATGCTGGTGCGTTTCGCCACCGAGCTGACCGTCAACGAAAACCTGTATATCGGCAACCGTGGCGAGCTGACCCTGTCGTACGGCCGCCGCGAGAATCCGACCAACCGCTATCCGTCGGGTTCGCCTGAAGCGGCCGCGCTGTTCCGCGAAAACGCCGCCAACGCGATCGTGCTCGACGACGGCCTGTTCGTGGCGCCGGCCACCATCCCCTACCTGTTCCAGGACGGCACCGTGCGCACCGGCGACACCGTCAGCGGCCTGACCGGCGTGCTCGACTACGGCTCGATCGGCGGCGGCGGCTATGGCTTCAAGATCCAGCCGACCGAGGAGCCGCGCTTCGCCCGCAGCAATCCGCGCACCGCCCCGCCGGAACTCCCGGCCGGCGTGAAGGTCGCCAGCGCCAACGTGCTGAACTTCTTCACCACCTTCACCGACGGCCGCGACGCCTGGGGCCGCAGCGGCCGCGGCTGCACCATCGGCAGCACCACCTCGGCGAGCGAGTGCCGCGGCGCCAACAACACGGCCGAGTTCGTACGCCAGCGCAACCAGATCGTCGCCTCGCTGAAGGCCCTGAACGCCGACGTGGTCGGCCTGATGGAAATCCAGAACGACCGCGACGTCTCGGTCGGCTACCTGGTCGAGCAGCTCAACGCCGCCATCGGCCAGCCGATCTATGCCGTGGTCCCGGCCCCGGCCACCACCGGCACCGATGCGATCCGCGTCGCCATGATCTACAAGCCGGCCGTATTGACCCTGCAGGGCGGCGCGCTGTCGGACGGCGACCGCGTCAACAACCGTCCGCCGATGGCCCAGACCTTCAAGGCGAATAATGGCGCCAGGTTCTCGGTGGTGGTCAACCACCTGAAGTCGAAGGGCGGCTGCGGCGGCGGCTTGGCCGGAGACGGCGACCTGGGCAACGGTCAGGGCTGCTTCGACGCCACCCGCCTGGCCCAGGCCCAGCGCCTGACCAGCTACTTCCTGCCGCAGGTGGTGCAGACCGCCGGCGACCCGGACGTGCTGGTGATCGGCGACCTGAACGCCTATGCCATGGAGAGCCCGATCAAGCACCTGACCGCGAGCGGCATGGTCAACCTGATCGAGCGCTTCGTGCGTCCGAACGGCCTGCCGTATTCCTACGTGTTCGGCGGCACCGCCGGCTACCTCGACCACGCACTGGCGAGCAGCTCGCTGAACACCCAGGTGGCGGGCGCCGCCGAATGGCACAACAATGCCGACGAACCGGAAACCCTGGACTACAACCTCGGCGACACGGCGCAGGACCCCTACCAGGAAGGCGCCTACCGCGCCTCCGACCACGACCCGGTGGTGGTGAGCCTGAACCTGACCGCGCCGACGCTCGACGTCAGCGCGTCCGTGAAGATCGTGAAGAGCGGCGTCAGCATGGTCCGCGCCACCGGCAAGTTCAGCGGCACCGTGACCGTCACCAACACCAGCGGCGCGGCGCTGGCCGGTCCGCTGCACCTGCGCCTCGAAGGCCTGACGGCCGGCGTCACCCTCGATAACAAGTCGGGCGAGCAGGGCGGGGCGCCTTACCTCACCTTGCCCGGCGGCGGCCTGGCGCCGGGCGCTTCGGTGACCGTCACCACCACTTTCACCAACCCGTCGAAAGCTGCGGTCAACTACACCGCCAAGCTGATCTCGGGCGCTTACTAATCGCAGACAACAGGAATCGATAACATGTTCAACACCAAAGCACTCTTCGCCCGCGCACTGCTGGCCCTGACCCTGGCGCTGGGCGCCATCCCGGCCTTCGCCGGCCCGCTGTACAAGATCGCGGTCGACACCTCGTCGTTCTCGACCGCGCGCTTCCTCGACCTGCAATTCAACGGCCTGGGCAGCGCCGGCCCGGCCACGGCCTACGTCAGCAACCTGAGCGGCGCCTTCACCGGCTTCACTCCGGAAGGCGACGTCTCCGGCGATATCGCCGGCGGCTTTACCCTCGGTAACAGTGGCGGCTTCAATGCGGTCCTGCTGGACCTGACGCCGGGTGGCCTGTTCCAGTTCGACGTCCGCTTCGACGGCGCCGACCTGGGCGACGGCACCACCTTCAGCGTCGGCCTGCTGGACGACGCCTTCGAGAACCTGCTGGGCGCGCTGGTACGCATCGAGCTGATGCCGGGCGCGCCCGACGTGGTCGACGCCCCAAGCGGCGTGGACGTGGCCGCGGTGCCGGAACCATCGGACTGGATGCTGCTGGCGACCGGCCTGCTGCTGCTGGGCGCCACGCGCCGCTACACCCGCCGTTGATGGCGTGGGATGGGCGGAAAATCCGCCCATCCCACTTATATGCAAAAAGTATGAATTCCTAACGGAAATTGTATTATTCAGCATCTCAGGCTTGCGGCATAGTTGTCTCATCGTCCATACAGACTGCGCCGCATCCATGTCCGTCCACGTCCTGGTGCTCGACCCCGATCCCGCGGTACAACGCCTGCTGTTGCAGAACCTCGGCGCCGCCGGCTACGAGGCGGCCTGCTGCGCCAGCGCCGAAGCGGCCCTGCTGCGCTTCGAGGAGCGCCTGCCCGACCTGCTGCTGCTCGAATGGGACCTGGCGGGGCAGAGCGGCGAGACCCTGCTGCGCCGCCTGCGCGCCCAGCAGCGCACCCGCGAGCTGCCGGCCATCATGGTCAGCGCGCGCCGGCTGGAAGCCGACAAGGTGCTGGCGCTGGAATCCGGCGCCGACGATTTCCTCTCCAAACCTTTTGGCACGCGCGAACTGCTGGCGCGCATGCACGCGCTGCTGCGCCGGCGTGCGCCGCAACCGGGCCTGGACGCGGTCCAGCTGGCCGGCCTGCGGCTCGACCCCGGCACCCAGCGCGCCAGCGCCGGCGCGCGCCCGATCGCGCTGGGGCCGCTGGAATTCCGCCTGCTCGCCTTCCTGATGCGCCATCCCGAGCGCGTGTTCACCCGCTCCCAGTTGCTCGATTCGGTCTGGGGCAGCCACGCGGTTCTGGACGAGCGCACCGTCGACACCCACGTCGGCCGCCTGCGCGCCGCCCTGGGCAACCAGCACCAGGACCACATCGAGACGGTGCGCGGCACCGGCTACCGCTTCGCCGCCTGGCCGGCGCGGCCACGCATGAAGTGGCCGTCGGCCGCCTGACACCGATTCATGGTCATCCTCAGCAAGCTGGAGCAGGAATACCTGCTGCGCACCATCGAATCCGGCATCGAGCTGTTCGACCTGCGCGCGCTGTTCCTGTGGGCGCAGGGGCCGCTGCAGGCGCTACTGCCGCACGAAGCCATGCTCTGCCTGCAGCTCGACGCGTCCGGGGCGGTCGTGCGCAGTGAATGCCTGCACCGCGCGGTGCTCGACGGCGCGGCGCTGACGCTGCTGGCAAGGTTGGGTGAGGAATTGGCCGCCGCCTGGCGCGCCGGACCGGGCCTGCCGGCCGTACTCGACCCCGTGCTGCCCGGCGGACAACTGTCCGGCTGCGCCGAACTATTGCGCGAGAGCGGTTTCGAGAATGTGCTGGTGCACGGCAGCGCGCCGCTGGAGGGCGGAGCTACCCTGTTCGCGCTGTTCGGCCTGCCGCTGCGGCCGGGGCCGCGCCAGGGGCACTTCCTGCAATTGCTGCTGCCTTACCTGCATCTGGGCCTGCTGCGGGCGCCGGCGCGCACGCGCCCGGCCGCCGCGACGGCTGTCCCGGCGCGCCCCTTGAGCGCGCGCGAGCTGGCCATCCTGGCCTGCCTGCGGGCGGGACGGAGCAACGAGGAAGCCGGGGAGGCCCTGGGAATCAGCGCGCTGACGGTGAAGAACCACCTGCAGCGCATTTACCGCGCGCTCGGCGTGGCGAACCGCGCCCATGCGGTGGCGCGCTGCCTGGAGCTACGGCTGTTGTGAGATGGGCGGCGCCGGACGGCGCCTGCCGAAAGCATTAGGACTGGGTGCTGTCGCCGGCGGCGGCGCGGCGCATCGCATCGATGCGGAAGGCTTCGGCATTGCCGTCGATGATGCGCAGGCTGTTGCAGCCTTCGGCGGCGCAGTCGGGCGCCGGCATGTTCGGCACGGTGGCGGCGACGGCGGCGGCGCCGGTCGCCGGGACGGCGCTGACCGGCGTCGTGACTGGCGCGCTGATCACGGTCGATGCCGCCAGCTGGGTCGGCATGGCGGCGTCTTGCTGGCCCGCGCCGCAAGCGGTCAGGAGGGCGGTCAGGACGATGGCGGTAACGGTGCGGAGGCTGAAGAATTTCATGGTGCGTGTGGAGCAGGCTCGTCGGTAACGGGCTTATTGTAGTGAGTAAATTTTTCCGATGCTCAATTATTTTCGTTAGCGAACGACAAAGATTTAACATTTAGAAATGAAATTGCCTGTAGTTGCGTTCAGATGAGCGAAGATGAGCTTGCATGCTCAAGTGAAACAAAAAATTCTTCAAGGCAAATGATGACTTACAGCAACAGCACACGTTGCTCGGCCGCGACGAAAAAAACACCAGATTTTCTTTCTGTTATGAACGTGCGTGCGGATCGTGATTCGCTTGACCACACCCGGCAGAGCAGGGAAGATGGGGTCCATGCGAACACTCATTCTTGCCCTCATGCTCGCCTGCGCCGCCTGCACCACCCAGGCCCAGGATCCGTCCCGCACGCTTCCATCCAAAGACGTCGTCGCGCCCGCAGCGCCCGCCGGCGACACCCTGGCGCGCATCCGCGCCATGACGGCGGACGCCACCTGCACCGAGCACGGCCAGTGCCGCACCGTGGCGATCGGCGCCAATCCCTGCGGCGGTCCGCAGGAATACCTGCCGTATTCGATGACGCGCACCGACGAAAAGGCGCTGCTCGAACTGGCGCAGCGCCACAAGGCCGAACGCCAGGCGCAGAACCAGAACAGCGGCATGGCTTCGATCTGCCGCTACCTGCCCGATCCGGGCGCGGTCTGCAGCGCCGGCGCCTGCCAGCTGGGCGCGTCCTCGCCCGCGCCGCGCTGAGATTGCGGCTCCGCAAACCGTCGATGCGCCCCGGCTGCGATGCTGGCGCTCGGGCGTGATGGCACAATGTAAAGAAATCTT
This sequence comes from Massilia phyllostachyos, assembly GCF_021044825.1. Lineage (GTDB taxonomy): Bacteria > Pseudomonadota > Gammaproteobacteria > Burkholderiales > Burkholderiaceae_D > Telluria > Telluria phyllostachyos. The sequence continues at coordinate 147,239 of NZ_JAJNOC010000009.1, forward strand.
GTCGGCGTTCAGTAGGGCGTGTTAGCCTTTCCTGCACGCTTTTCAACGCAGCATGGACGAGTCAACAGGAGCCGGTCGGATGCAATTCCTTTCGCAACAAGCCCAGCAGCGGCGCCAGGCAGGGTTTACCCTGCTCGAGCTGCTGGTCGTCATCGTGATCATCGGCCTGCTGGCCGCCTATGTCGGTCCCAAGTATTTCTCGCAGCTGGGCAAGTCCGAAGTCACGGTGGCCAAGGCGCAGATCGAAGCCTTCGACAAGTCGCTCGACACCTACCGCCTCGACGTCGGTCGCTACCCCAGCGCCGAAGAGGGCCTGGGCGCCCTGATGACGGCGCCGCCGAGCGCCGGCGCCAAGTGGAATGGCCCTTATCTGAAGAAGGGCGTGCCGCTTGATCCCTGGGGCAACGCCTACCAGTACCGTGCGCCCGGCAGCAAGGGCGAGTACGAGATCATCTCGCTGGGCAAGGATGGCCAGCCCGGCGGCGCCGGAGACAACGCTGACATCTCCTCGCAATAATCGCGCGTCATACTGCTGTCATCTCTTTCTTCCGGGCCCGTCTTCATGCAGTTCGCCGTTCGCACCCTCGCGCCCGACATGTCGATCTCCAGCATCGTGGTCGACGCCGCCGACGCCGTCGACGCCCGGGCCCAGGTCGAGGCGCGCGGGCTGTTCGTCAGCAGCATCGAGCCGGCCCGCGCCAATCCCTTCGCCGGCGTCGGCAAGCGCGGCGGCGCGCGGCTCTCGATCGTGCTGTTCAGCCAGGAGCTGCTGGCCCTGCTGCATGCGGGCCTGGGCATCGTCGAAGGCCTGGAAGCCCTGCTGGAAAAGGAAGCGAACCCGGGCGCGCGCGGCGTGCTGGAGCGCCTGCTGGGCGGGCTGCGCGAGGGCAAGCGCTTTTCCAGCGTGCTGGCGGCCCAGCCCGATCTGTTCCCGCCGCTCTACGTCGGCATCGTGCGCGCCGCCGAAGGCACCAGCGACCTGCCGCGCGCACTAAGCCGCTACATCGACTACCAGCAGCGCATCGACACCGTGCGCTCGAAGATCGTCAGCGCCTCGATCTATCCGGTGATCCTCCTGATGGTCGGCGGCGGCGTGAGCGCCTTCCTGATCGGCTACGTGGTGCCGAAGTTCGCCGAGGTCTACCACGGCGCCGGACGCTCGCTGCCCTGGATGTCGCAGCTGCTGCTCGACTGGGGGCAGTTCGCCTCGAGCCACGGCAGCGCGATCCTGGTGGCCGCCGTCTTGCTGGTCGCCGGCCTGGTCGCCGGCGTGCGCCACCTGGTGAAGACGGGCGGCGTGGCGCGGCTGCTGGGGCGCCTGCCGGGCATCGGCGAGCGCGCCCGCATCTATGAACTCTCGCGCCTCTACCTGACCCTGGGCATGCTGACCGAGGGCGGCATCACCATCGTCAACGCCATCGATACCGTGCAGCCGATGGTCTCGAGCGGCCTGCGGCGCGGCCTGGCGAACGCGCGCGCCGCGGTCGAATCGGGCCAGCCGCTGTCGCACGCGTTCGAGACCAACGGCCTTACCACGCCGATCTCGCTGCGCATGCTCCGGGTGGGCGAGCGTACCGGCGACATGGGACCGATGCTGACCCAGTCGGCCGCCTTCTACGATGGCGAGATCACGCGCTGGATCGACCGCTTCACGCGCACCTTCGAGCCGCTCTTGATGGCGGCCATCGGCCTGGTGGTGGGCGCCATCGTGGTGCTGCTGTACATGCCGATCTTCGACCTGGCAGGGGATATGTCGTGAGCGCGCAGCCGGCCGACAATCTGCTCGACCCCGGCCTGCTGGGCCGCGCCCGCGCGCTGGCGGCGGCGTCGCGCCGCGGCCTGGTGGCGGAGCTCGAAGGCCTGACCGGGCGCGAGCCGCGGAGGATCGTGCGCGAACTGGCCGCGCCCTTCGGGCTGCCGGTGATGGAGACGGCCGCCATGCTGGCCCTGGCGCCGGCCTTCGACCTGCTGCCGCTGGCCCAGGCCATGTCGCGCCACTGCGTGCTGCTGCGCGACGGCGCCGGGCGCCTGAGCGGGGTGGTGGCCGACCCCTTCGACCTCGACCTGCAGACCTGGCTCGGCGCCCAGGCGCGCGCCGACGCGCGCCACCCGCTGCCCCTGTGCCTGGCGCTGCAGTCCGACATCCAGGCCTACCTCTCCAAGCAGGAGGAATCGGCGCGCGCGGTCGACAGCCTGGTCGGCGGCGGCGGCGATGCGCGGCGCGACGGCAAGTCGGCCCAGGTGCTGTCCTTCGCCTCGGTGTCGGAAGCGGGCAGTCCGGCGGTCAAGCTGGTCAACTCGACCCTGTACGATGCGCTGAAAGCGGGCGCCTCCGACATCCACCTGGAAAGCACCGCCGGCGGCCTGTCCGTGAAATACCGGATCGACGGGGTGCTCGACCATGCGGCGACGGTCGGCGGCATCGAGCTGGCCGAGCACATCATCTCGCGCCTGAAGGTGCTGGCCGAACTCGACATCGCCGAGCGCCGCATTCCGCAGGACGGCAGCTTCCGGGTCGAGTCGGGCGGGCGCGACATTGACCTGCGCGTCTCGATCATGCCGAGCATCCATGGCGAGGACGCGGTGATCCGTATCCTGGACAAGCGCGCCATGATCGAATCCTACGGCGCGCTGACGCTGGAGGCGCTGGGCTTCGACGCGCCCTCGCTGGCGACCCTGCGCACCCTGGCCGAGGAGGCCTACGGCATGCTGCTGGTGACGGGGCCGACCGGTTCCGGCAAGACCACGACCCTGTACGCGGCCCTCACCGAGATCCACAACGGCCGCGAGAAGATCATCACCATCGAAGACCCGGTCGAATACCAGCTGCCCGGCATCCTGCAGATCCCGGTGAACGAGAAGAAGGGGCTGACCTTCGCGAAAGGCCTGCGCTCGATCCTGCGCCACGACCCCGACAAGATCATGGTCGGCGAGATCCGCGACCGCGAGACCGCCGAGATCGCGGTGCAGTCGGCGCTGACCGGCCACCTGGTGCTGACCACGGTCCACGCCAACAATGTGTTCGACGTGTTCGGCCGCTTCACCCACATGGGGATCGACCCCTACGCTTTCGTCTCGGCCCTGAACGGCATCTGGGCCCAGCGCCTGATCCGCATGAACTGCCCGCACTGCGCGGCGCGCTACGCGCCGGACGCGCTCGAGCTGGCCTCGGTGCACCTGGCGCCTGACGAGGTGGGCGACTATGTCTTCATGCGCGGGAAAGGCTGCGGCGACTGCCGCGGCACCGGCTACCGGGGACGGCGCTCGATCGCCGAGATCCTCACCCTCAACGACGAGATCCGCGAGCTGATCGTCGACAAGCAGCCGATCCGCCGCATCAAGGCCGCGGCCCAGGCCAACGGCACCCGGAGCCTGCGCCTGGCCGCGCTGGACCTGGTGCGGGTGGGGGCCACCACCATCGACGAAATCAGGCGGGTGACCCTGCATGCGTAGAAAATTCGGACAATCGCTGCGGCTCGGCATCGCGCCGGATGGACTGGCCCTGCTGCGGGTGGGCGGCTGGCCTACGGCGTCCGCCGTGGTGCTGGCGGTACAGCCGGTGGAAGCGGGCGCGCCGGACGCGCTCGAGAACGGCCTGCGCGCGCTGCTGTCGGCGGCGGCGGAAGACGGGTTGCGGCGCTGGCCGCTGACCGTGGTGCTGGCCGACGACCTGGTGCGCCTGTGGCAGGTCGCGCCGCCGCAGGGCGCCAGCCGTCCCGGCGACCTGCAGGCGGCCTGCGCGCTGCGCTTCCAGTCCCTGTTCGGCGCCATGCCGGCCAACTGGCGCATCAGCGCCGACTGGAGCGCGCGTGCTCCCTTCCTGGCGGCGGCCGCGCCCGAGGCGCTGCTGGCCTTGCTGGAGGCGCTGGCGCGCGAGCACGGCTTCTACCTGGTCGAGGTGGCGCCGCAGTTCGTCGCCGCCATGAACGCCACGCGGCGCCAGCGCCGGCCCGGCGCCTGGTTCGGCCTGGTGCACGGCGACGTGCTGTCGCTGGCGGCCTACGACGGCGCGGCGCTTGCCGCCGTGCGCACCGCCGTGATCCCGCCGGGCGCCGACCGCGAGTGGCTGGAAGCGCACGTGGCGCGCGAGGCGCTGCGGGTCGGCGTGGGGCGGCCCGAGCGCCTGCAACTGAGCGGCCCGGCGCCGCGCGGCTGGGCCAGTTCGGCGGGGCGCCTGAAGTTCGCCTGCACCCTGCTGGAAGACGAGGACCCGGCGCCCGGCTGGCCGCTGCATGCGGTGCTGGCCCGCACCGGAGCAAAGGCGTGACCATGAAGCGCGTCCAGATCGATTTCGCCCCGCGCTCGCTGCGCCGCACCCTGCTGCGCACCCCGCCGCGCAGCGCGGGTTACCTAGCCGCGGTCGCGGCCCTGTGCTTCACCACCGTGATGACCTTCTCGCGCTGGCAGGAAGACCAGGCCGAGCTCGAAGCCCTGCAGGCCGCGCTCGCGGCCAGGGACAGCGCCGCGCGTCCCTTGCCGGTGGTGGCCACGCCGAAAGTGGCGCTGTCGGAAGGGCAGGCGCGCGCCGTCAACGAGGCCGTCATGCAGCTCAACTTGCCGTGGCGCGAGCTGTTCGAGGCGGTGCGCGCCGCGACGCCGGGCAGCGTGGCCCTGCTGGCCCTGGAGCCGGACGCGAAGCGCCGCACCCTGCGCATCACGGCGGAAGCGCGCACCAGCGACGACATGCTGGCCTACGTCGCGCGCATGCAGGAGCAGAGCTGGTTCGGCAGCGTCATGTTGAGCCGCCACGAGATCGCCGAACAGGATCCGAACCGTCCGCTGCGCTTCCAGCTCGTGGCACAGTGGGGTTCCCAATGAAGGGGGCATCGCTCGGATCGCTGTGGCTGCGCCTGCGCGTCGCGCTGGCGCGCATGAATCCGGTGCTGGTCGTGGCCACGCTGCTGATGCTGGCGTGCGTCGCGTCGCTGGCCTGGCTGGGCGCGGCGCGCATGCGGGTGGCCGAGGACTACGACGCCGCGCGCCTGGCCGCCGCGCGTCCGGCCCCACCGCCGCCGCCGCCCGCGGCGCCGGGCGCCGACCAGAACCTGGCGCACTTCTACGCCGCCCTCGGCCAGCGCCGCGGCGTCGAGCGCCAGTTGAAGGAACTGTTCGCGCTGGCCGCCAGGCACGGCCTGGTGCTGCGCCAGGGCGAGTATCGCGCAGGCCAGGACCGCGCCGGCGGCTTCACGACTTACCAGGTCAACCTGCCGGTCAAGGGCCGCTACGGCGCCATCTGGGCCTTCGCCTTCGACACCCTGCGCGCGCTGCCGCACGCCTCGCTCGACGACGTCAGCTTCCGGCGCGACGCCATCGGTGAAGAGAACGTCGAGGCGCGCCTGCGCCTGACCCTGTACCTGTCCGGAGCCGCGCGATGAAGCCGCGCCACATCGCGATGGGAGCGGCGCTGGTGCTGGCCGCGGGCCTGCTCGTCTTCGGCGACAACACGCCGGAAGATGCGGTGGCCGAACCGGTCGAACGCGCCCAGGCCGCGCCGCGGGCACGCGCCGTCGCCGCGAAAGAGGCGCCGGCGATCCTGCGCCTGATCCCGCGCGAGACCCTGATCGGCGGCGACGACCGCTTCGGCCAGGATGACGAGGGCAGGGACGTGTTCGCGCGCCAGGACTGGACCCCGCCGCCCCCGCCGCCGCCGCCCGCCGGCGCCTTGCCGCCGCCACCGCCGCCGAGCGCGCCGCCGCTGCCCTTCACCTATATCGGCAAGTCGCTGCAGGAGGGCAGGTGGGAAATCTTCCTGGCGCGCGGCGACCGCACCTACCTCGTGCGCGAAGCCGCCGTGATCGACGGCGCCTACCGGGTGGACGCCATCCGGCCGCCGGTGCTGACCCTGACCTACCTGCCGCTGAACCAGGTTCAGCAGCTCAATATTGGAGTGTTCGACTAATGCTTCGCCTACCACTGCGCGCGCTCTGCGCGGCCTTCGGGGTCCTGCTGCTGGCCAGCTGCGCGGGCCAGCGCGCCTACCAGGAGGGCAATGCGCTGCTGGCCCAGGACCAGGTCGCGGCCGGGCTGGCCAAGTACCAGGAGGCGGTCGCCGCCGACCCGAACAACGCCCAGTACCGCAGCGCCTTGCTGGTCGCGCGCGACAAGGCGGCCACCCGCCTGATCCTGCAGGCCGAGAACGCGATGGCGGCCGGCCAGGGCGCCGAAGCCGCGGCCGCCTGGAGCCGCGTGCTCGCCTTCGACCCCGCCAACGAGCGCGCGCGCGCCGGCCTGCGCCAGGTCGAGGCCGACCGCCGCCACGCCGCCATGCTGGGCGACGCGCGTGCGGCCTTCGAGCGCAAGGAATACGACACGGCGCGCCAGCAGCTGGCCGCGATCCTGACCGAGCGTCCCAGCCACGAAGCGGCGCGCCTGATGCTGCTGCAGGTCGACGAGGCCGCGGCGAAAGCGCCCACCGGCGAGGCGGCGCTGGCGGCGTCCTTCCGCAAGCCGATCAGCCTGGAATTCCGCGACGCGCCCTTGAAGCAGATCTTCGAGATCATCTCGCGCCATTCGGGCCTGAACTTCATCTTCGACAAGGACGTCAAGCTTGAGGCCCGCAGCTCGATCTTCCTCAAGAACAGCACGGTGGAGGCGGCGGTCTACTACCTCCTGATGAGCAACCAGCTCGAGCGCCAGGTCATGGACGGCAACACCATCCTGATCTACCCGAACGTGCCGGCCAAGCTGCGCGAATACCAGGAGATGACGGTCAAGACCTTCTTCCTGGCGAATGCCGACGCCAAGAACATCGCCAACACCTTTAAGACGATCCTGAAGTCGCGCGACGTGGTGGTCGACGAAAAGCTCAACCTCGTGATCCTGCGCGACAGTCCGGAAGCGATCAAGGTGGCGACCCAGCTGGTGGCGCTGCAGGACGTGCCCGAGCCGGAAGTCATGCTCGAGGTCGAGGTCCTGGAAATCAAGCGCAGCAGCATCGTGGACCTCGGCATCGCCTGGCCGCGCGCCTTGTCCTTCTCGCCGCTGCAGGGGCCGAACGGCGAGCCGGTGACGATCAACGAATTGCGCGGCCTGAACCGCGACACCATCCTGGTCGGCGGCGTGGTCGGCACCGTCAACGCCAACAAGGCCGACGGCGACTCCAACACCCTGGCCAATCCGCGCATCCGCGTGCGCAACAAGGAAAAGGCCAAGGTCGTGATCGGCGAGAAGATCCCGAACATCTCGGCCACCGTGTCCTCGGGCATCGGCGGCTTCGCTTCCGAGACGCCGAACTACGTCGACGTCGGCCTGACCCTGAACGTCGAGCCCACCATCTACCTGAACAACGAAGTCGGCATCCGCATCGCGCTCGAGGTCAGCACCTTGGGTGAAGCGGTGACCACGCGCTCGGGCAGCGTCGCCTACCGCATCGGCACCCGTTCGGCCACCACGATGCTGCAGCTGAAGGATGGCGAGAACCAGGTGCTGGCGGGCCTGATCAGCAACGAAGACCGCTCCAGCGGCAGCAAGGTGCCCGGTTTCGGCGACATTCCGGTGGTGGGGCGCCTGTTCGGCAGCACCCGCGACCAGCTCGATCGCACCGAGATCGTGCTGTCGATCACGCCGCACCTGGTGCGCACCGTGCAGCGTCCGCCGGCTGCGGCGTCCGAATTCGGCGCCGGCACCGAGGCCAGCTTCCGCCGCCGTCCGGACAGCACGGTGCGGGTGCCGGTGCAGCTGCCGTCCGGCGCCGTCCTCGCGCCGCGTCCCGTCGCCGGCGCGGCGCCGATTACCGGCACGGCCACGCCGGCGCCGGCGCCCGAGCGTCCGTTCTCGGTGCCGCCGTCGCAGCTGCCGTCGGCGCCGCCGAGCGGTTCGCCGCAATCGGGTCCGCCGGCCTCGCAGCCGGCCACCGAGCCCGAGGTGCAGGTCACGCCGGTGCCCGCGCCGCCGCCCGCGACCACCGCGAATCCGCCGGTCCAGTAGCCATGAACAGGCGCGGCTTCACCCTCATCGAGCTCTTGGTCACCTTGGCGATCCTGGCCTTGCTGGGGACCATGGTGGTGCCGGTGGCGCAAATCACGGCGCAGCGCCGCGACGAGGCCGAGCTGCGCCGCGGCTTGCGCGAGATCCGCGCCGGCATCGACGCCTATAAAAAGGCGAGCGACGAGGGCAGGGTGGCCAAGGCCGCGGGCGCGACCGGCTATCCGCCGCGCCTGGAGATGCTGGTCGAGGGCGTGCGCGACATGCGCAGTCCGAAGGAAGCGAAGATCTACTTCATGCGCCGCCTGCCGCGCGACCCCTTCCATTCCGACCCGGAGACGCCGGACGCCGAGACCTGGGGCAAGCGCAGCTACGTCAGCGAGCCGGACGAGCCGAAGGAAGGCGACGATGTCTACGATGTCTACTCGACGTCCGAAAAACCGGGCCTGAACGGCATTCCCTACAGAAGATGGTGATGGCAACCCGACCCGAGCGCCCGCGTGGCTTCACGCTGATCGAACTGCTGGTGGTGCTGGGCATCGTCGCGCTGCTGCTCACGCTCGCGGTGCCGCGCTTCTTCCCCAGCATCGACACCAGCCGCGAAACCATCCTGCAGGAGAACCTGAGGAACACGCGCGACATCATCGACCAGTTCCACTCCGACACCGGGCGCTATCCGGAGTCGCTCGAGCAGCTGGTGGAGAAAAAATACCTGCGCGAGCTGCCGATGGACCCGATCCTGGAGTCGCGCGAAGGCTGGATCATCGAGCCGCCGCCGGAAGGCGAGCAGGGCGTGGTCGGCAACCTGCGCAGCGGCGCGCCGGGGAACGACCGCAAGGGGCAGCCCTATGCGGAGTGGTAAACATCGTCAAGGCGGGTTCACTTACCTCGGCCTGATCGTCTTCGTCTTCATCATCGGCCTGGTGGGCGCCGCCACCCTGAAGGTCGAGGCCCTGCTGCGCCGCGCCCAGCTGGAACGGGAGCTGCTGGAAACCGGCGCCCAGTTCAGCGCGGCCCTGAACAGCTACGCCGCCGCGACCCCGCGCGGCCAGCCGCGTGCGCCGATGGCGCTGGACGACCTGCTGCGCGACAAGCGCTTCCCGAATCCGCGCCGCCACCTGCGCAAGGTCTTCATCGACCCGGTCACCGGCAAGCCCGAATGGGGCCTGGTGCGGGCAGGCGAGGCCGGTCCCATCCTCGGCGTGCACAGCCTGTCGCAGGCGACGCCGCTGAAGCAGGCGAACTTCGAACCGCGCTTCAGCGGCTTCGAGAACCGCGAACACCTGGCGCAGTGGCTATTCATGGCGCAGGAGACGGGCGCGCCGGTTCTGCTGCCGCCGAACGTGCCGGCGCGGCCGCAGACCCCGCCCGCCACGCCCGCGCCGCCGACGCCGCAGCCCTCGCCCGTGCCGGTTCCGGACCCGTCGCAGGACGAAGGACCGGCCGAAGCGCCGGAGGAACCGCCGTCGCAGCCGCAAGACCCGCCGGGCCAGTCACAGGATTCCGGCCGGTAGCCGGAACGCGCACGGCATCACGCCCTGGCGAGCGGCTTCATTCGGAAGCTGACGCCCAGGCGATTGATGGCATTCATCGTTGCAATCACGATGGTCAGTTCGACCAGGTCCTTTTCGGCGAAGCTGGCCAGCGCCGCCGCGTAGGCTTCGTCGGAGGCATGCGTTTCGCCGACGCGGGTCACTTCTTCCGTCCATGCCAGCGCCGCCTGCTCCCGGTCCGAGAACAGATAGCGCACCTCGTCCCACACCGGCACCAGGACGATCTTGTCGATCGACATGCCGCTCTTGATCAGGTCGCGCGTATGGATATCGATGCAGTGCGCACAGCCATTCAGTTGCGACGTTCGCAGGAACACCAGGTGGATCAAGTCGTTCGGTAAGTTCGTCCCGGTGGTGGCGTAATGGTGCAGTGCGCCGACGGCTTTCGCACCGTCGGCCGATACCTGGAACCAGTTTGGGCGTTTCATGGCGGTTTTTCCTTTATCTATGGTCTGGCGGCGGGCCGTTCGCGCCACCGCTGTCGACAAGACGGGCGCCATGCACGATTTGTGACAGCGTCGAAAAAAATGCCCGAAACCTGTCACAGCGAGATGGCCTGGCCCGTCTAAGGAGCAGGAGGGCGCGCGGTGCGCCCTCCACCCTGACCAGAGGCCACCATGTCCCATACTGCTCGTCTTCCATTTTTTTCCTTGGCGCCCAACGCGCTGCATGCAATGATCAAGCTGTCGAAGACAGTGGGTCAAAGTTCGATCGGCGAGCGTCTCTTCGAGCTGGTGAACCTGCGGGTGTCGCAGGTGAACGGCTGTGGCGTATGTGTCGACATGCACTGGCGCTTCCTGCTCGCGCAGGGCGCCGATCCGCGCCACCTGAACGCGATCGCCGGCTGGCGCGAAGCCCCGTTTTTCAACCCGCGCGAGCGTGCGGCCCTGGCCTGGGCGGATGCCGTCAACGCGCTGCCGCAGCGGGATGACACCGATGCCGCCTACGAGGAAGTGTCCAGGCACTTCAGCGAGACCGAGATCGTGGAACTCAGCTACTGCATCGCCGCCATCCGTGGCTGGAACGTGTTGAACATCTCGCTGCGTAACCAGATTCCGGATCAACCCGCGCCAGGTTTTTGATGTCGGCCGCGGTAGGAAAAGAAAGGAAAGCTGCACCATGACCGACCAAGCCGACACGCCCCCGGAAGCGGCCTTCGAGATGCTGCGCCCGCGCCTGTTGTCGATTGCCTACCGCATGCTCGGCACGCGCGCGGACGCCGAGGACGTGGTGCAGGACGCCTGGCTGCGCTGGCATGGCGCGGCCAAGGAGGGCATCGTGTCCCAGGAAGCATGGCTGGTGACCGTGACGACCCGTCTCGCCATCGATCGCCTGCGCCTGGCCAAGGCCGATCGTGAAGCCTATGTCGGCTGGTGGCTGCCGGAACCGCTGGTGGAACTGGACGAAACGACACCCGAGAGCACGCTCGAACTGGCGAACGAGGTGTCGGTCGCCTTCATGTGGGTGCTGGAACGCTTGTCGGCGGAAGAGCGTGCAGCCTTCCTGATGCGCCAGGTATTCGATGCCGATTACGCCGACATCGCCGAGGTGGTGAAGAAGTCGGAGCCGGCCTGCCGGCAACTCGTGCATCGTGCGTCGGAGCGCGTCCGGCAGGAGCGTCCGCGCTTCGACGTCCCCAGGGACAAGCACCGCGAACTGCTGGACAGGTTCATCCAGGCCGCCAGGCATGGCAGCCGCGCCGACATGCGCGCCCTGATGTCGGACGAGGTGCAGCTGGTGGCGGACGGCGGCGGCAAGGTCGCGTCCTTCCAGCATGTCTTGAGGGGCGCGGGCCGCGTCGCCGGCGTATTCTGGGCGCTCGAACACCGGTTTCCCCTGCAGGTCGCCTACCGGGCCGCGCTCGTGAACGGCGAGCCGGGTATCCTGCGTTATGTGCAGGGAAAGCTGGAGTCGGTGCAGTCCTTCATCGTCGATGACGACCGCATCGTGGCCGTCTTCATCATGCGCAATCCCGACAAGCTGGCATCGGTGCCGCAGGCGCTCTGAAACGCCGCGCACCGCGGCCTCACTCCGCGCTCGCCGCATCCAGCGGCAGGCACACCCACGGTTCATACAAGGTCAGCGATTCGACCACCACGCCGGGCTGGAAGCAGACCTGGTCGCGCGTGATCATCTCCTCGGGCACTTCCACGGTGGTCGTTCCCGCATCCGGTTCGTCGCCGAAGCGGGTGCGGTAGCTGGACGAATCGGTGCTGTTGCCGGGCCGGTAGCGCACCAGCGGCATGGCGTCGTCGGGCAGGGGCAGGTCGAAACGCAGGACGATCGCGTATTCCCCGTCCTGTTCGACCAGGCTGCCGCGCGGGCGCGGCAAGCGCGCGACCTGGCGCGCATGGGTCGCTTCCAGGGTTTTCAGGTGGCGGGCGTAATCGTCCAGCACGAGGTCGAGGTCGAAGCCGGCGAGCTGGAAAGCGGTCTGCCACAAGGCGTAGCCGTCGAGGTCGCGCGGGAAATCCTCGCGCGCCAGTGTGCGCAGGAGGGTGTGCGGGGCCGCGGCGCCGTAGCGCTTGACCAGGCGATCGACCAGGATCGCGCCCAGCGGGTATTTCAGGTTGTCGTCGACCGTGCCGGCGAAAGCGGCCTGGTCGGTCAGCTGGCGCGGCTTGACCAGGCGCCGCGCCGAGACGATGGCCGCCGCCAGTTCCTGTTTTTCAGTGACGCCCGTCCCCGTGCCGACCTTGTTCTCCACCCACTCGGCCAGTCCTTCGTTCAGCACCATCATGTCGTCGAGCTGGGACGACTGGGCGCCGCCGGCCAGGCGCAGGGCCAGCACGTGCGCCGTTTCGTGCGCCAGGGTGTCGCTTGCGCCGCGGTCGTTCACGCGTATGCGGATGCGGTCGAGATAGGCGGTGCCGGCGTGGTTGCGGGTGGTGCCGGACAGGTCGACGTCGATCGGCGCGCCGCCCTTCGTTCCGAGCAGGGCGGCGACGGCCTCGAAGGTGCGGTCGGCTTCCGCGATCAAGGGGCGCACGCGCGCGCTGCTCAGGGCCGGGTAGCTGAAGCTGTAGTGCCGGGTGGTCGCCTGGCCGCTGGCGACGGGCATGAACTCGACGGCGTTGGCCCCTTTCCTGCCGGCCGGGGCGCCGTCGTCCCTGCTGCGCGCGGCCAGCAGCGCGACGCCCGCGAGCACGGCGGCGACCATCAGTCCGATGCCGAAGCGCGTGAGCCAGCGCCGCAGCCCGCCGATGCGCCGCACCCGCGCGCCGACCTTGCCGGCGCTGCAGAACAGGACGAAGGCGAGGGCGCCGAACAGCAGCGCCGCCCCGAGTTGGGTCCAGATGGACGACATCGGCAGTTGCCAGGCGGCGCCGGTGAAACGCAGGGCCAGCAGGTCGGTCGTATCGAGGGCCGAGGCCAGCGACGGCGCCTTGTCCTGCAGCAGCTTGATGCCGATCGCGCACAGCGCCAGGACCAGCCAGGCCACGTGGCGCAGGAAGCCCAGCAGCATGCCGGCCGTCAGCGCCACCGCCGTCGCCAGGATGCACAGGCCGAACATCGTCAGCAGCAGGGAAGGCCGCAAGGCATGGTCGAGCGAGCCGCGCGTGGCCGTGTGCAGGGCCGCATTCCACAGCAGCGCGCAGGCGGGGTAGATCAGCAGCACCAGCAGCGCCGCCTGGACCTTGGCCATGAACACCGCGCGCCGGGTCAGCGGCAGCCCGTCGAGGAAGTTCAGCGTGCCTTCGTCGATTTCACGCACCAGCAGATTGGTGCCGAGGGCGAAGCCGAACAGGAGCTGCATGACGCCCAGTCCCTCGGACAGCGTGTGCATGCGGGCGGGGAAGGGGACCGCGTCGAAGGGGAGCAGGAAGACGCCGGCGGTCTCCATCAGCAGCAGCGCCAGCACGATGAACAGGAAGGGGCGCAGGCTGCGCAGCTCCTTGCGAAGCAGTGCGGCGCTCATTGCAGCTCCCAGCGGCGCGCCGCCAGCCTGACGCTGCAGCCGAGCAGCGCGTCGCGCCGCTCCACCGCGGTGAACAGGCGGGTGCCGCGCGCGAACGATGCCGGCAGCACGCCGGCGCGCGTGGCGTCGACCCGGGCCAGCGATTCGGACCGGATCTCTCCATCCCAGGGGCCGAGGGCGACGTACAGGACCGAGAAGGGCGCTACCTCGCCGTCCGTCGGCCCCAGCCGGTAATGCACTTCGTAGGTTTTCCCGGCCATGCGCTGCGCGCTGAAGCGCGCCTGCGGTAGCGCGATCGCGTCGAGCGCGGGCGCCAGGCGCGTCTCCTCGGCGGCGAACAGTGTGTCGAAGCGGCGCACCAAGGTGGCCTGGTCCGGTGCGCCGCTTTGCGCCAGGAGTGCGGGGAAATCCGGAGCGAACAGCGAGTCGCCCGCTTCGCGGGATGGCCGTTCGCCCAGCACCGAGCGCGCCAGCGCCTGGAAGCGCGGCGCGCCCATGTCCTGGGCCAGCGAGGCGACCATGCGCCATGCCAGCGCGTCGGCCAGGCAGGGGCCGAGCTGTTCGCGCACGCTCAGCCACTCGTGCACGACGCGCCGGGCGCCATCGGGCCGGGCCTGCAGCAGGCGCGCGCCGAAGGCGGCACGCAGCGCCAGCTTCTCCTGCCGGCGCGGCAGGTCGCGTGCGACCAGCCACTGCGCGGCGCCGTCCAGCAGCCAGCGCCGGTCTTCATTCGCGGCGCGGCCACGCGAATGCCAGCCCATCCACGAGGCCAGGGCGTAGGCCCGGAATCCCTCGGCGTCGAAGGCGCTGTTGGTGAAGGCCGCGCGCAGCACCACGCCATCGGTATTCGGAAGAGCGGCGCGCTGGAAGGCGTCGCCATCGAGGGCGTCGTCGGGCAGGGCCGTCAGCGCAGGCGCATCGCGCAGGGCCAGGAAAGCCTGCATGCGCGCCAGGTCGGCCGACAGCCCATTGGCCAGCGTCCTGGCTTCGCCGGCGGCTCCTGCGAAGCCGACCGCGACCGGCGGGCTGCCGGTGCTGCGCACCGCGTGCGCCAGTTCGAAGGGCGGCTTGGGTTTGCGCTCCTCGATCACCGAGATCGCCATGATCACCGCCAGGAAGCCGATCGTCACGGCGGATAGTTCGCGCGGGCGCATGCGGCGCGACAGGGCGACCACCAGCGAGCCCTCGGCCGACAGCGCCAGCGCGAAGGTGGCCGCGACCAGCGCCGCGCCGATGGCGCAGGTGGTCAGGACCGCCTGCAAGGGCAGGACCAGTCTTTCGAAGACCATCGATTCCTGCACCAGGTAGAACGGCGCCCATTTCGCGACCGGCAACTGGCCGGTCGTGTCCGCCGCGATCAGGCATATCAGCAGCAGGGGCCAGAACACGAAGCGGTAGCGGCCGGTCAAGCCGACCATGAAGGCCAGTGAATAGCAGAGGAACACGAAACTCGCGCTGCGGATGGCCACCAGGGCGACATAGTGCGGCGTCAGCGAGACCTGGCCGCGGGCGGCGAGCAGGGTCGCGCCAAGACAGGCCGCCATGGCCAGCAACAGCACCGTCATTCCCAGCAGCCATTTGACTGTCAGCACCTGGGTCCGGCTGACGGGCAAGGTCTCCAGGAACAGCTGGGTCCGGCCCATGTATTCGCGTACGACCAGGCGGTAGCCCAACACCAGCGACATCAGCGGCGCCATCAGCACGACGACTTTCTGGTAGGCCACCATGGGACTGCCCATCGTCTCGGCGCCATGCAGCGCCACGGCCTGGGTCAGCGCCAGCAGCAGCAGGATGGCCAGCAGCACCCAGCGGTGTTCGCGCCACTCCTTGTAGAGCAGGGCGCGCATCAGGCGGACACGCTGTCGGTGCGGGCGAAGGCCAGGAAAATATCTTCCAGCGACAGGGATGCGACGACGACGCCCGGCGGCCATGCGCTTTGTTCCCACAGCGCAGGGTCGGCCTGCCAGATATCGCCGCGCAATTGCGTGAATCCTTCACCGGGCGCGACCCCGGCATCGGCGACGATCCTGCGCACCTGCCTGCGCAAATCGCTCACCTCGCCCTCGAAGCGGCAGGCGCCGCTCTGAACGATGCCGACGCGCTGCGCCAGCTGCTCGACTTCGCCCACCAGGTGCGAGGAAAACATCACCGTCGTGCCTTGCTCGCGCTGCAAGACCTGCAATTGGTCGTTGAATTCGCGCCGCGCCACCGGGTCGAGGCCGGCAGTCGGTTCGTCGAGCAGCAGCAGTTCTGGCCGCGGCGCCAGCGCCAGCGCCAGGCCCAGCTTGGTCCGCGTGCCGCCCGACATCTCCGACGCGCGGCGATCGCGCGGCACGTCGAGGATGCGCAGCAGGCGCTGGAATTCGGGCGCGTCCCAGGTCGGATAGAAGCTGCCGACGAAGGCGCCCAGCTGGTCGGCCGTCATCCACGGGTAGAAATTCGGTTCCTGGCAGACGTAGCCGATGCGCTGCTTGAGCTTGGCCGGGATGCGCTTGACCGAACGGCCCAGCACGGTGATCCGGCCGCTGTCGGGCCGTAGCAGGCCCATCAGCATTTTCAGGGTGGTGGTCTTGCCGGCGCCGTTGCGACCGAGGAAACCGAACATTTCGCCCTGGCGGACGGTGAGACTCAGGCCGTCGAGCGCCTTGACCTTGCCGTAACGATGGATGACGGAATCGAGCTCGACAGCGTTCATTTGTAGGTTGGGAATAAAGGTTCGTGGCAAATCACCGGGGCGGAGATTTATAACCCGTCAATATGTATGATGAGCCTGGAACGAGCAAGCGCATCGGGGTATCTGCCTTTGTTTTATCCTGCAGGCATAAGTGAAAACGGCTTCCCCCCGGCGAAGTTCGAAAAGCAATGACATCGCAAGAAGAAATGGAGAAGATGCCGTCATTGCTGGCCTATACTGCGTGGTATCTCAACAATCGTCGGGACTGGAAATGGGTGCGAAAACCTGGATGCTGCTTTATAGCGAAGGCAACGCTGCAGATATCTTAAGGAGTAACCCGGTCCTGGACCGCGGTGCGACGACCGGGTTGGTCGAGCGGCTGTTTGGCCTGCAAGTCCGCCCTCTCGAAAAAGATGGCGACCTGTCGCACACCTCGCCGCGTGACGAGGAAATCGTCGCCGCTTGCTTTCCCGGGCTCGCCGTCGTGGCAGCAGGCGAATTCTGTCTTGACTATCCCTCGCAGCTGGACCCGGCGTTCATCGAAGCGTTTTCTCCTGGAACCTTGTACCTGCACGCGATGCATAGCGTGGTGGACTTTTTTGGCTTCGCCATCTGGAAGAATGGGACGCTGCAGCGCTCGCTGAGCCTGAGCCCCGATTCTGGAATCCTGGATGACATCGGCCCACGCTTGCCTTTCGAAGTCCCTTTTTGGGCGGGCGAGCACCCGGCAGTCGATCCCGACGATGAGGACGACAGCTATCCCTTCGTATTTCATCCGCTGGAACTCGGCGAAGCGGCATTGAAGGAATTCTTCGGGTACCAGCTCGAAGGAATGATCGATCCCTCCCTGATCGAGCCGGAGGAAATTCCGTTGATGCGGTTCACGCGATAGTCAAGAGGATGCCGATGCCCTGCCTTGGGGGCAGTGTCGTCAAACGAAATCCTTGATGAATTCGTAATAGGCGCCAGGGCCGTATTCCGAGTGGCGCGCGACCGATTTCTTTATTTCGGTGACGATGCCGGTAAATTCCTTGACGGTGAGATCATTGGCATCGCGAATGTGCGCAAGACCGATCTCGACCATGCGCGCCACGATTCCATCGATGGCAGGATGCTTCAGGACGGTCTCGTTCTTCGCAAATCCACATTACTGTTTTACCGCGACGATCGCATTGTCGAGGCCGATCATGCAAAGAGCGTCGGTCAGTTGCGGCACATTTTCGTACTCGAGCTTGAGCCCCGATTCGATCTCACAGGCGACGCTTTGGTGAAGCGGATTGTTCTGGATGCTCATTTTTTCCTTTCAATCTCGGACGACTATTAGAGCAGCCCCGCGGCCGTTTGGTGCCGGAGCTTGTTCATTTTGCCCGCCGCTTGAAGTCGCGCGGACGGAAGCCCAGCAGCAGCAAGACCGCGAAGTAGGCAACGGCGGCGGCGCCGATGATGGCCGCCAGCGCGCCGGCGCGCAGCAGCGGCGTGGCGCGCAGCGCGATCCAGTCGAATTGCAGTTGCCCGAACCACGACACCGCGCCCATCACGCACACCGCGACGATCAGCCTGAGGAAGAAAGTGCCCCAGCCCGGCTGCGGCACGTAGATCCCGCGGCGGCGCAGGCCGGAATACAGGAAGGTCGCGTTGATGCAGGCGCCCAGGCCGATCGACAGGGCCAGGCCGGCGGTGCCGAACAGCGGCACGAACACCAGGTTCAGCAGCTGGGTGACCACCAGCACGCCCACCGCGATCTTGACCGGCGTGCGCACTTCCTGGCGTGCGTAAAAGGCCGGCGCCAGGGTCTTGACCAGGATGAAGCCGAGCAGGCCGGCGCTGTAGGCCATCAAGGGCATCGAGGACGCCGCCACGTCGGCCGCGTCGAATACGCCGTAGTGGAACAGGGTCGCGATCATCGGCACCGCGAGGGTCGCCATGCCGACCGAGGAGGGCAGGGCCAGCAGGAAGGTCAGGCGCAGGCCCCAGTCCAGCAGCGAGGAATATTCCTGGGTGTCGCCCTCGGTATTCGCTTTCGCCAGGCTCGGCAGCAGTATGGTGCCCAGCGCCACGCCCAGCAGGGCAGTGGGGAATTCCATCAGGCGGTCGGCGTATTGCAGGGCGGTGACCGCGCCGGCGGCGAGGCTGGCGGCGATGGTGGTGTTGATCAGGAGGCTGATCTGGGCCGCCGACACCGCGAACACGGCCGGCCCCATCTTGCCGAGCATGCGCCGCACGCCGCTGTCGCGCAGGCCGGTGAAGGGGTTGAGCGAGATGCGCGGCATCATGCCGAGCTTCACCAGCGAGGGAATCTGGATCGCCACCTGCGCCAGGCCGCCGACGCAGACGCCGACCGCCATCGCATAGATCGGCTGCTCGAAATAATCGGCCAGCACCAGGGCCGAGGCGATGAAGGAGATGTTGAGCAGCACCGGGGTGAACGCCGGAATCTTGAACTGGCGCCAGGTGTTGAGCACGCCGCTGGCCAGGGCCACGAAGGCCATGCAGGCGATGTAGGGGAACATCATGCGCGTCATCAGGACCGCCGCGTCGAACGCCGCCGGTTCCCGCTGCAGGCCGCCGCCGATCAGGTAGATCAGCACCGGCGCGGCCAGGATGCCGACGATGCTGGTCAGCACCGTGGCCCAGATCAGGACGGTGGCCACGTGGTCGACCAGCGACTTGGTCGCCTCCTGGCCGTGCTTGCCCTTGTATTCGGTGAGGATGGGCACGAAGGCCTGCGAGAACGCGCCTTCGGCGAACAGGCGCCGCAGCAGGTTGGGCAGGCGGAAGGCGATGTTGAAGGCGTCGGTGAAGTTGTTCGCGCCGAAGGTGGCGGCAAACAGGCTGTCGCGCAGCAGACCGGTGATGCGGGACACCATGGTCATGCTGGAGATGGCGGCGAGGGTACGGAGCAGGTTCATGGCGGGCGATTATACTTGGGCAACACCCTGAGTACGTGCCCGGACCGAGACAATAATGCATTTATGATTTGCCCTAAAGGGTTTCCTTCGCTATAATCGTGGGCTGTACTGAATTCTGTTAGCAGACACGAATCGTTGGGCGGGCACACAAGATGCCAGTTTCACTCGCGAATGTTTGCAAACGCAACTTGACCCCGATTTAGGAAATTTCATGGCAAATACCGCACAAGCGCGCAAACGCGCTCGTCAAGCAGTTAAGCAAAACGCGCACAACTCGGCACAGCGTTCGACCCTGCGTACCGCAATCAAGGCCGTCCGCAAAGCCATCCAGGCTGGCGACAAGGCCGCTGCGACCACCATCTTCCAGCAATCCGTGTCGACCATCGACAGCATCGCTGACAAGAAGATCATCCACAAGAACAAAGCAGCCCGCCACAAGAGCCGTCTGGCTGCTGCCCTGAAGGCACTGTCCGCTTAATTAGCGAGGTGCGTGCGGCTTTAGGGCCGCGCAGGCAGTTCTGTGCAGAGCAAGACCCGCCCGACTTCGGTCCCGGCGGGTTTTGTCGTTTGGCCTTCACTGCCGAGTTTGCCTTCTGCCGGGCATGGCCGGAGGGGCGCAGCGTTTAAAACCATAGCGCACAGTAAAATACTGGTGCATAATGTGAAACGCCCGTCTTATGTCTTATAGAAGACCTCAGCAAGACAGGGGAGCGTTACCCACCGTTTTCAGCCATCGCGCCACCCGCGCGATCATCGAGGAAAAAGCGTATGAGCAGTGATCCGACCATCATCTACACCCTGACCGACGAAGCGCCGCTGCTGGCGACGCACGCCTTCCTGCCCGTCGTCAGCACCTTCACCAAGCCGGCCGGCATCAAGGTCGAGCAGAGCGACATCTCGGTCGCTGCCCGTATCCTGGCGCAGTTCCCGGAAAACCTGACCCCGGAACAGCGCGTCCCCGACGCCCTGACCGAACTGGGCAAGAAGACGCTCGAGCCGGACGCGAACATCATCAAGCTGCCGAACATCTCGGCTTCGGTGGGCCAGCTGACCGCGGCCATCAAGGAACTGCAGGGCAAGGGCTACAACCTGCCGGACTACCCGGCCGACCCGAAGACCGACGAAGAAAAGGCGATCAAGGCGCGCTACGCGAAGTGCATCGGCTCGTCCGTCAACCCGGTCCTGCGCGAAGGTAACTCGGACCGCCGCGCACCGAAGGCCGTCAAGGAATACGCACGCAAGAACCCGCACTCGATGGGCGAATGGTCGCAGGCATCGCGCACCCACGTGTCGCACATGACCGGCGGCGACTTCTACCACGGCGAAAAGTCGATGACCCTGGACGCCGCGCGCGACGTCAAGATGGAACTGGTGACCAAGTCGGGCCAGACCATCGTGCTGAAACCGAAGGTCGCGCTGCAGGCCGGCGAAATCATCGACTCGATGTTCATGAGCCGCAAGGCCCTGCTGGCCTTCTACGAGAAGCAGATCGAAGACGCGAAGAACACCGGCGTGCTGTTCTCGCTGCACGTGAAAGCCACCATGATGAAGGTCTCGCACCCGATCGTGTTCGGCCACTGCGTGCGCATGTTCTACAAGGAAGCGTTCGAGAAGCACGGCGCCCTGTTCGACAGCCTGGGCATCAACGTCAACAACGGCATGGCCGATCTGTACAACAAGATCGCCGACCTGCCGGCCTCGCAGCGCGAAGAAATCGAACGCGACCTGCACGCCTGCCAGGAACACCGTCCGGCGCTGGCCATGGTCGACTCGGCCAAGGGCATCACCAACTTCCACTCGCCGAACGACGTCATCGTCGACGCCTCGATGCCCGCGATGATCCGCGCCGGCGGCAAGATGTACGGCGCCGACGGCCGCCTGAAGGAAGTCAAGGCGGTCATCCCGGAATCGACCTTCGCGCGCATCTACCAGGAAGTGATCAACTTCTGCAAATGGCACGGTGCTTTCGATCCGAAGACCATGGGCACCGTCCCGAACGTGGGCCTGATGGCGCAGCAGGCCGAGGAATACGGCTCGCACGACAAGACCTTCGAGATCACCGAAGACGGCGTGGCCAACATCGTCGACCTCGCGACCGGCGAAGTCTTGATGAGCCAGAACGTGGAAACCGGCGACATCTGGCGCATGTGCCAGGTGAAGGACGCCCCGATCCGCGACTGGGTCAAGCTGGCGGTCACCCGCGCGCGCAACTCGGGCATGCCGGCCGTGTTCTGGCTCGACCCGTACCGTCCGCACGAGAATGAGCTGATCAAGAAGGTCAAGACCTATCTGAAGGACCATGACACCAGCGGCCTGGACATCCAGATCATGTCGCAGGTCCGTGCGATGCGCTTCACGCTGGAACGCGTCTCGCGCGGCCTGGACACCATCTCGGTGACCGGCAACATCCTGCGCGACTACCTGACCGACCTGTTCCCGATCCTGGAACTGGGCACCTCGGCCAAGATGCTGTCGATCGTCCCGCTGATGGCCGGCGGCGGCATGTACGAAACCGGCGCGGGCGGTTCGGCGCCGAAGCACGTGCAGCAGCTGGTGGAGGAAAACCACCTGCGCTGGGACTCGCTGGGCGAATTCCTGGCGCTGGCCGTGTCGCTGGAAGACCTGGGCCTCAAGACCGGCAACAGCAAAGCCAAGGTGCTGGCCCAGACCCTGGACGCCGCTACCGGCCGCCTGCTGGACAACCGCAAGTCGCCGTCGCCGAAGACCGGTGAACTCGACAACCGCGGCAGCCAGTTCTACCTGTCGATGTACTGGGCCCAGGAGCTGGCCGCGCAAACCGGGGACGCCCAACTGGCGGCCAAGTTCGCGCCGCTGGCCAAGCAGCTGGCAGCCGACGAGCAGAAGATCGTCGCCGAGCTGCTGGAAGTGCAGGGCAAGGCGGTCGACATCGGCGGCTACTACAAGGCCGACGACGCGAAAGTCAAGGCCGTGATGCGTCCGAGCGCGACCTTCAACGCCGCGCTGGAATCCTTCGCAGCGTAATCCGGGCCCGCCTGGATAGACAAAACCCGCCGGCGTATGCCTGGCGGGTTTTTTTACGCCCCGCGCAGGCATGCATATCCATTTTTGCTTGCGGCCTCGCATGCACAGCTTCGATACTCGGGTGGATCAACCCACTCGCGGAGCCGCCATGCCTGTCCCGTATCGCCCCCTCATCGCCGCCCTGGCCCTCGGTTTGTCCTTGTCGAGCCAGGCCGCCGTCCTGAATGTCGACGTCGGCAGCCAGCTGCCGCGCATCGACCTGGTCAAGGCCGGCACCCACCACTACCTGCGCTTCATGCGCACCCCGTCGACCGGCGCGAGCCAGCCGATCGATATCTGGACGCGCGAAATCCGGTTCGAAGAGCGGGGCGGCAAGCGCCGCATGCGCATCGTGCAGCGCTGGGATGGCGTGCTGCCGAAACCGTCGGTGCGCACCTTCGATTCGTGGTTCGAGGCGGGCACCTTCCGGCCGCTGACGCACCAGCGCGTGAGCGAGATGGACGGCAAGCGCGTGGTCGAGGGCTTCGTGTTCGCGCCGGACAAGGTCACCGGCATGCAGGATCTCGCCGAGAACACGCACAAGGATCTGTCGGTGGTGTCAAACGAGCCGACCTACAACTTCGAGACCGATATCGAGTTCATGCAGGCGCTGCCGCTGGCCGAGGGGCTGGATGCGCGCGTGAATTTCTATCATCCGGGCGGGAGCATGGCGCCGCAGCGATATTCGTTCCGCGTGACCGGCTCGGCCGCCATCGCGGGCCCAGGCGGGCCGGTGGATTGCTGGGTGGTGAAGACCGACTACAACCGGCCGGGGAGCGAGTCGACGTTCTGGTTTGCGAAGGGCAGCCAGCAGATGGTGCGGCAGGAAAGCCCGCTGCCGGATGGGCGGGTGATGGTCAAGACCTTGATCGATTGACTCGTAACGCTTGCATGGCCGCGCATCGTAGGGTGGGCGGCTTCGCCGCCCACGCGTTCAAACAGTGCGTGAATGGCAGGCGCATCATCCGTTCATCGAGGAGCTGGACGCGTGGGCGGAGGCCCGCGGGGCCGCCCAGGCACACCCTACAGTCGGACTTCGATATGCTCGCCGGGCATCAGGGGATGCGTGGCCAGCGAGAAGGGCCCGATACTGCCGCGCACCAGCCGCAAGGTCGGCAAGCCCACCGCCGCCGTCATGCGCCGCACCTGCCGGTTCTTGCCCTCCTCGAGCGTGATCGCGATCCAGCTGGTCGGCTTGTCCTGGCGCGACCGGATCGGCGGATTGCGCGGCCACAGCCACTCCGGCTCCGCGATGCGCACCGCCTTGCACGGCTTGGTGACGAAGTCCCCCAGGTCGAGCGGCGCCTGCAGGCGCGCCAGCGCCGCCGCGTCCACCACGCCATCGACCTGCACCAGATAGGTCTTGGCTTCCTTGTGATCCGGATGCGCGATCTTGTGCTGCAGCTTGCCGTCGTCGGTCAGGAGCATCAGCCCTTCGCTGTCCGCATCCAGGCGCCCGGCCGGATAGATGCCGGGAATATCGAGGTAATCCGCGAGCGATTCGCGGCCCTCCTGCGGGGAGAACTGGCACAGGACCTGGAAGGGTTTATTGAACAGAATCAGGGGCATGAAACGTGGAACTGGTTAAGTAGTGGGAGCGCAGGGCGGCCGACAAGGTGTTCAATGGCGCCGTGAGAAATACTGGTGCATAATGCAAGACACCACACCGTAGTCTTATACAAGACCTGCAGCCGTATTCCACATTGTAATTCAGATGCCCCGATGCGAACGGCGTCTGCGAATGCGACCACCTGGGAGAACACATGTACCAACACATCAAGGTCCCGGCCGACGGCCAGAAAATCACCGTCAACGCCGACGCCTCGCTGAGCGTGCCCGATCATCCGATCATCCCCTATATCGTCGGCGACGGCACCGGCATCGACATCACCCCGGTGATGCTGAAGGTGGTCGATGCGGCGGTGGCCAAGGCTTATGGCGGCGCGCGCAAGATCAGCTGGATGGAAATCTATGCGGGCGAGAAGTCGACCAATGTGTATGGCCCCGATGTGTGGCTGCCGGGCGAGACCCTGGAAGCGGTCAAGGATTACGTGGTCTCGATCAAGGGCCCGCTCACCACTCCGGTCGGCGGCGGCATCCGCTCGCTGAACGTGGCGCTGCGCCAGGAACTCGACCTGTACGTCTGTCTGCGCCCGGTGCGCTATTTTGCCGGCGTGCCGTCGCCGCTGAAGCAGCCGGAAAAGACCGATATGGTGATCTTCCGCGAGAACTCGGAAGACATCTATGCCGGCATCGAATGGGCCGAAGGGTCGGACGGCGTGAAAAAGATGATCAAGTTCCTGACCGAGGAAATGGGCGTCAAGAAGATCCGCTTCCCGGAAACCTCGGGCCTCGGCATCAAGCCGGTCTCGCGCGAAGGCACCGAGCGCCTGGTACGCAAGGCGATCGGGTATGCGATCGACAACGACAAGCCCTCGGTGACCCTGGTCCACAAGGGCAATATCATGAAGTACACCGAGGGCGGTTTCCGCGACTGGGGCTACGCCCTGGCGCAAAAGGAATTCGGCGCCGAGCTGATCGACGGCGGCCCATGGTGCAAGTTCAAGAATCCGAAGACCGGCCGCGAGATCACGATCAAGGATTCGATCGCGGACGCCTTCCTGCAGCAGATCCTGCTGCGCCCCGCCGAATACAGCGTGATCGCCACCCTGAACCTGAACGGCGACTATATTTCGGATGCACTGGCCGCGCAGGTCGGCGGCATCGGCATCGCGCCGGGTGCGAATATGTCGGATTCGGTGGCGATGTTCGAAGCGACCCACGGCACCGCGCCCAAATACGCGGGCAAGGATTACGTGAACCCGGGTTCGCTGATCCTTTCGGCAGAGATGATGCTCCGCCATATGGGGTGGATCGAGGCGGCGAACCTGATCATCAGCGCGATGGAAAAGGCGATCACCTCGAAAAAGGTCACCTACGACTTCGCCCGTTTGATGGAAGGCGCGACCCAGGTCTCGTGCTCGGGCTTCGGCGAAGTGATGATCGAGCAGATGTGATGGACCCGGCGGCGCACTACGAGCGTGTGAAAAATTCGTCCATGGCTGCGTTGCCTCGTCTCGCCGTACGAGTGTACTGTCTTCGACTCGGCGCCTTGCCATAGCCGTTTTTTCACACCCTCTACGAGCGGATCGGCCGCCTGGTCTACGGTTTCCACCGCTGGGTGAAACCCGAACGCCTGCGCGACCCGCAGGCGCTGCCGCCGGCCTTCGCCGAACGCGGCGCCGCGCTGGCGGAGCGCTACGATACGGCGCTGGCGAGTTTCCAGACAGGGGAGGGCGCTGCGAGCAGCGCGGATATCGCCGCACTATTGGCGGACGCCGAAGCGTTCATCCGCGCGATGCAGGCGGCGGGAGCGGAGTAGTATCCATTCCGATCGGGACGAATAATGGAACGCGGGGCGAAAAAAAACCCCGCCAGGGCGGGGTTTCTTGCTTCCGGGAGGGGAAAGATTACATGCCCTGGATGTTGGAAGCTTGCTTGCCTTTCGGGCCTTGCGTGACTTCGAATTGGACTTTTTGACCTTCTTTGAGGGTCTTAAAACCGTTCATATTGATCGCGGAGAAGTGTGCAAACAGATCCTCGCCGCCGTCATCAGGAGTGATGAAGCCAAAGCCTTTGGAATCATTGAACCACTTAACAGTACCAGTTGCCATAAAAGAACTTTCAAATTTTAACTAATCACACGAGCCATAAAAGCAAGAAGCTTCTTGCCCCCTCCTCAGCCTGCTCACTTCTTATCAACAAGTACATAAGTACACAGTCGATAACTGCATTGTTGGTTGAATAACCACGCAAGTCAAGAGCTTTTGCGCGCTTGTTGCCAAATTTTTCACGGCAGAGGTAACCCAGCTCTTGATTTCGTCAATTGGATCGCCATCTGCGCATTCAACGGAAAACGCGTAAGATGGAAAGCACATGAAAACGAGCTGATGTTTACGCTTGGCACTGATTTTGAAAGCATTAGAATACGTCCCATGGCTACCAAGCATGACACCGAACAGCTGCTGGAACGGCAGACAGTAAAACCGCCACCGCTTTACCAGGTGGCGTTGCTGAACGACGACTACACGCCAATGGAATTCGTGGTCGCGATCATCCAGGAGTACTTCAACAAGGATCGCGAAACGGCGACCCAGATCATGCTTTCCGTGCACCAGCACGGCAAGGGCGTGTGCGGGGTGTTTTCCAAAGATATAGCGTGTACCAAAGTGGAGTTTGTCTTAACGCATGCGCGTAAGGCAGGGCATCCCCTGCAATGCGTGATGGAGGAAGTATGATTGCGCAGGAACTTGAAGTATCCCTACACATGGCCTTTGTCGAAGCCCGGCAGGCGCGCCACGAGTTCATCACCGTGGAACACCTGCTGCTGGCCCTCCTCGACAATCCATCGGCCGCCGAAGTCCTGCGTGCGTGCGCGGTCAATATCGAAGACCTGCGCAAGACCTTGACTAATTTTATCGGTGATAACACCCCGACCGTGCCCGGCACGGGCGAGGTGGACACCCAGCCGACGCTCGGATTCCAGCGCGTGATCCAGCGCGCGATCATGCACGTGCAGTCGGCTTCGAACGGCAAGAAGGAAGTCACCGGCGCCAACGTGCTGGTCGCGATCTTCGGCGAGAAGGATTCGCACGCCGTCTACTACCTGCACCAGCAGGGCGTGACCCGCCTCGACGTGGTCAATTTCATCTCGCACGGCGTGCGCAAGGACCAGCAGATGGACACCACCAAGGCGTCCGAAGGCGTGGAAGAAGCGCAGGTCGAAGGCCAGGCCAAGGAATCGCCGCTCGACCAGTTCACTCAGAACCTGAACAAGTCGGCCGCCGACGGCAAGATCGATCCGCTGATCGGCCGCGAGGAAGAAGTCGACCGCGTGATCCAGATCCTGTGCCGCCGCCGCAAGAACAATCCGCTGCTGGTGGGCGAGGCCGGTGTCGGCAAGACCGCCATCGCGGAAGGCCTGGCATGGCGCATCGTCCAGGAAGACGTGCCCGAGATCCTGCAGAACGCCGTCGTGTACTCGCTCGACATGGGCGCGCTGCTGGCCGGCACCAAGTACCGCGGCGACTTCGAGCAGCGCCTGAAGGCCGTCCTCAAGCAATTGAAGGACACCCCGAACGGCATCCTGTTCATCGACGAGATCCACACCATCATCGGCGCGGGTTCCGCATCGGGCGGCACGCTCGACGCATCGAACCTGCTGAAACCGGCCCTGGCGAACGGCCAGCTCAAATGCATCGGCGCGACCACGTTCACGGAATTCCGCGGCGTGTTCGAGAAGGACCATGCCCTGAGCCGCCGCTTCCAGAAGGTGGACGTGAACGAACCGTCGGTCGAGCAGACCGTGGCGATCCTGCGCGGCCTGAAGTCGCGCTTCGAAGAGCACCATGGCGTCAAGTATTCGGCGTCGGCGCTGTCGACCGCGGCCGAGCTGGCGGCGCGCTTCATCAACGACCGCCACCTGCCGGACAAGGCCATCGACGTGATCGACGAAGCCGGCGCCGCCCAGCGCATCCTGCCGAAGTCGAAGCAGAAGAAGACCATCGGCAAGACCGAGATCGAGGACATCATCGCGAAGATCGCGCGGATTCCCCCGCAAACCGTCAACCAGGACGACCGCAGCAAGCTGCAGACCATCGACCGCGACCTGCGCAACGTGGTGTTCGGCCAGGATCCCGCGATCGAGGCGCTGTCGGCCGCGATCAAGATGGCGCGCGCGGGCCTGGGCAAGACCGACAAGCCGATCGGCTCCTTCCTGTTCTCGGGTCCGACCGGCGTCGGCAAGACCGAAGTCGCCAAGCAGCTCGCTTTCATCCTGGGCATCGACCTGGTGCGCTTCGACATGTCCGAGTACATGGAGCGTCACGCGGTGTCGCGCCTGATCGGTGCGCCGCCGGGATACGTCGGCTTCGACCAGGGCGGCCTGCTGACCGAGGCGATCACCAAGAAGCCGCACACCGTGCTGCTGCTGGACGAGATCGAGAAGGCGCATCCGGACATCTTCAACATCCTGCTGCAGGTGATGGACCACGGCACGCTGACCGACAACAACGGCCGCAAGGCGGACTTCCGCAACGTGATCATCATCATGACCACCAATGCGGGCGCCGAAAGCCTGACGAAGCGCTCGGTGGGCTTCGTGGATTCGAAGGCGGCAGGCGACGAGATGGCCGACATCAAGCGCATGTTCACGCCGGAGTTCCGCAACCGCCTGGACGCCATCATCAGCTTCCGCGCGCTGGACGAGGACATCATCCTGCGCGTCGTGGACAAGTTCCTGATGCAGCTGGAAGAGCAGCTGCACGAGAAGAAGGTGGAAGCGGTCTTCACCGAGAAGCTGCGCAAGTTCCTCGGCAAGAAAGGCTTCGACCCGCTGATGGGCGCGCGTCCGATGTCGCGCCTGATCCAGGACATGATCCGCAAGGCGCTGGCCGACGAACTGCTGTTCGGCCGCCTGGTCAACGGTGGCCGCATCACGGTCGACATCAACGAGAAGGACGATGTCGTGCTCGAGTTCCCGGAAGGGGATGCGGCGCCGCCGCCGGCTCCGGCGGAGACGGTCGAGATCGAATAAGGTTTGGTCTTGCGATGAAAACCGCGCTTTGGCGCGGTTTTTTTTTGCGCTAACGCTTTGCGAACAAAATTGGGTTCCCGCCTTCGCGGGAACGACGGTCTTTAAGCTAGCTCCCTTAATCGGCGCTGCGATATTAGTTGGCCTTGAAACCGTCATTCCCGCGCAGGCGGGAATACTGCCACTGGCACTATTCCCTCCAAGTTTGCCAGCACACCCGCGACCCACTTTTTTTGCACGTATGCACGCCGAATCCACATGCGCGTGTGGCAAACTCATCCTCTTTCCCAAACTTGCCACACAGAACATGACCGTCCCCCGCACCATCCTCGCGCTGTCCCTGGCGCTCATCGGCAGCCAGGCCGCCGCCGCCGACCCCTACTTCCGTTTCCCCGCCGTGCGCGGCGACACCGTCGTCTTCACCGCCGAGGGCGACCTGTGGCGCACCACGCTGGCCGGCGGCAAGGCCACGCGCCTGACCACCCACCCGTCGAGCGAAACCCAGGCCGCGATTTCCCCGGACGGCAAATCGATCGCCTTCGCCGCCTCCTACGAAGGCGCGCAGGAAGCCTATGTGATGCCGATCGAGGGCGGCCTGCCCAAGCGCGTCACCTTCGAAAACGGCGGTGTGACGGTGCTGGGCTGGACCGCGCAGGGCGAGGTCCTGGTGAGCACCGAGAATTCGACCGGCCCATCGAAGCACCGCGTGGTCGCGGCGCTGGACCCGGCCAGGCTGACGCGCCGCGTGCTGCCGCTGGCCGACGCCAACGACGCCACCCTGAGCGACGACGGCCGCACCGTGTTCTTCACGCGCATGGGCCTGTCGATGACCAACGATAACGTCAAGGCCTACCGCGGCGGGGCGCACGCGCAGTTGTGGCGCTACGAGCTGGGCCAGCCGGGCGAGGCGACGCCGATGTTCAAGGGCGACGACGCCAACAACCGGCGCGCCATGTGGTGGCAGGGCCGGGTCTACTTCATCAGCGATGCCGGCGGCTCGGACAATATCTGGTCGGCGCTGCCCGACGGGAGCGACCGCAAGGTCCACACCAAGCACAGCGACTGGGACGTGCGCACCGCCTCGCTGGGCGACGGCCGCATCGCCTACCAGCTGGGCGCCGACCTGCACGTGTTCGACATCGCCAGCGGCGCCGACACCGTCGTGAAGGCCAGCCTGGTGTCGGACTTCGACCAGCAGCGCACCCGCCGCGTGCGCTCGCCGCTCGATGCGCTGACCGATATCGAGGTGGCCAACAAGGCCGAGCGCATCGTGCTGACCGCGCGCGGCCGCGTCACCGTCGCCGGCACCGGCAGCCACCGCCGGGTCGAGATCGCGGTGCCTGAAGGGGCGCGCGCCCGCAGCGCGGTGTTCAGCCACGACGACAAATGGGTCTACGCGTTTGTGGACACCACCGGCGAGAACGAGATCTGGCGCTACGCCGCCGACGGTTCCGGCAAGGGCGAGCGCCTGACGACGGATGGCGCCAGCCACCGTTCCGGCATCTATCCTTCGCCGGACGGCAAGTGGCTGGCCCACACCGACAAGAAGGGCCGCACCTGGCTGCTCGACCTGAACGCGAAGACCAATGTGATCATCGACGACGCGCGCCAGGTCGGCGCCGACCGTCCGGACCAGGTGGTGTGGTCGCCCGACAGCCGCAACCTGGCCTTCGTGCGCGTCGGCAGCAGCGAGCAGCGCAACCAGATCGGCATGTACAACCTGCCGTCGAAGTCCAAGGCCTTCGTCACCACCGACCGCTACACCGCCGATTCGCCGGTGTTCTCGCCGGACGGTAAATGGCTGTACTTCCTCTCGGCGCGCAACTTCAACGTCAGCAATGGCGGCCCATGGGGCGACCGTAACATGGGGCCGGTGTTCGACCGCCGTGTCGGCGTGTATGCGCTGGCGCTGCAGCCCGGCGTGCGCTTCCCGTTCAAGGCCGAGGACGAGCTGACCAAGCCGGAAGAGAAGTCGCCGGAAGCCGCCGCGCGCCTGGCGGTGACCACGCCGGGCAAGGAAGACGCCGTCGCGATCGCCGCGGCCACGGCCGCTGCGAATGCCGTCAACGCGGCCAATGCCGACAAGGCCAAACCGGCGGCGCCGGTGCCGGCGGTCGACTACGCCGGCCTGCGCGAGCGCCTGTACGTGGTGCCGATCGCACCGGGCAACTACCGCGGCCTCGACATCGACGACAAGCGCCTCTACCTGCTCGACACCGGCGACAACGGACGCGGCGTGCTGAAAACCCTGGAGATCTCGCGCAGCTCGCCGCAACCGGAAACCTTCGCCGCCAACGTGCGCAGCTGGGGCCTGAGCAGCGACCGCAAGCACGTGTTCTACCGCACCGCTGCCGCCACCGGTCCGGGCGAGATGCTGATCGTTCCGGCCGGCGCCAAGGCACCGGCCGACGTCAGCAAGGCGCGCGTGAAGGTCGACGACTGGGCGATCAGCACCAATCCGCGCCTGGAATGGACGCAGATGTTCAACGACGCCTGGCGCATGCACCGCGACTTCCTGTACGACGCCAATATGCGCGGCGTCGACTGGGCCGCCGTGCGCGGCAAGTACGCGCCGCTGGTAGAGCGCGTGACCGACCGCGCGGAACTGAACGACGTGCTGGGCATGATGGTGGGTGAATTGGGCGCGCTGCACTCGCAGATCGTCCCGGGCGACATCCGCCGCGCCACCGGCGAGGGCGTGCCGTCGAGCCTGGGCGCGGTGCTCTCGCGCGTCGGCGACGGCTTCCGGGTCGACCGCATCTACCGCAGCGAGCCGGAGCTGCCGCTCGAACGCGGCCCGCTGGCGCAACCCGACGTCGGTGTCAAGGAGGGCGACATCATCACCGCCGTCAACGGCAAGCAGCTCAGCGAATCGCGCGACATCGCCGACCTGCTGCTCGACCAGGCCGACAAGCAGGTGCTGCTGCACGTGAAGAGCGGCGGCGACAAGAACGCCAAGCCGCGCGCCGTGATCGTCACGCCGGTGTCGATGGTGCGCCACGCCAGCCTGCGCTATGCCGACTGGGAGCAGGGCAGGGCGCAGCAGGCCGACGCGGCCTCGAAAGGCCGGATCGGCTACCTGCACCTGCGCGCCATGAGCACAGCCGACATCAACGCCTTCGCGCGCGACTTCTACGCCAACATCAACAAGGAAGGCCTGATCATCGACGTGCGCCGCAATAACGGCGGCAACATCGACAGCTGGATCATCGAGAAGCTGCTGCGCCGCTCGTGGGCGTTCTGGAGCGCGAACGGCAACCAGCCCCAGTCGAACATGCAGAACACCTTCCGCGGCCACCTGGTGGTGCTGATGGACGAGCTGACCTACTCGGACGGCGAGACCTTCGCGGCCGGCATCAAGGCCCTGAAACTGGGCCCGCTGGTCGGCAAGCGCAGCGCCGGCGCCGGCGTCTGGCTCAGCGACGGCAACACCCTGGCGGACAACGGCCGCGCGCGCGTGGCCGAATTCGGCCAGTTCGCGACCGACGGCGAGTGGCTGATCGAAGGCGTGGGCGTGACCCCGGACGTGGAGGTCGAGAACCTGCCGCACGAGACCTTCGCCGGCCGCGACCGCCAGCTGGAAGTGGCGATCGAGCTGCTCGAGAAGAAGATGGCGGAGCAGCCGGTCAAGCCGTGGAAACCGGCGGCGATTCCCGCGTTGCGCCGCGACGGCGGCCCGCGCGAAGGCATCCCGCGCGAAGGCGCGGCGGGCGGCGCGACCCAGCGCTGACAGGCGACATTGTGGCGGCGTGGTGAAACGGTATCTGCCGTTCATCACGCCGTCACAATTTGTTTCTATGATGCAAGCATCTTCCTTTCGAGGTACTTGCAATGCGACTCGATTCGCTCCAGACCGGCACCAGGATCCTCGGCGCCTTCGCTCTCGTTTCCCTGCTCCTCATCATGCTGGCCGGCGTCGCGCTGTGGCGCATGCAGGCCACCGACGCGCTCACCAGCGACCTGGTCTACGACAAGCTGGCCAAGCAGCAGCTGACCTCCGACCTGCTCGGCGCCGAGCGCCTGAACGGCTCGCGCACCGTCGCCATCGCGCGCAGCGACAGCCTGGAGCTGGCCGATTACTTCAACGCTCAGCTGGCCGCCGGCAAGAAGAACGTGGCCGCGATCGAAGCCAAACTCACCAGGCTGCCGCGTTCGGCGCGCGAAGCCGCCCTGATGGCCGAGGCGGGCAAGCACAAGGCGGCGCTGGACAAGGTGCAGGCGGCGCTGTTCCAGGCCAAGGAATTCGGCCAGACCGGGGTCGTCGAGGGACTGGTCGGCGGCGACTGGGAACGGCACTACCAGGCCTATACCGGCGCGCTGGCGGCGCTGCTGGCCCACGAGGGCGAGGCGGCGCACCGCCTGGCCGAGGAGTCTGGCGCGGCATCGGCCTTCGGCAAGTCGCTGGTTCTCATTCTCGGCCTGGCGGCGCTCGGCGTCGGCGCGCTGCTCGCCTGGGTCCTGACCCGCAGCATCGTCGGCCCGCTCAGGGAGGCGGCGCAGCTGGCCGAGCAAGTAGCGCACGGCGACCTGCGTCCGCTCATCCGCCACCGGCGGCGCGATGAGATCGGCCGCCTGTTCGACGCCCTGAATGGCATGACCGGCGGCGTGGCGGCCACCGTGTCCCAGGTGTTGCAGGGCGCGCAGGCGATCGACTCGGCGTCGAGCGAGATTGCCGACGGCAACGGCGACCTGTCGCGCCGCACCGAGCGCCAGGCCGCGGCCCTGAGCCAGACCGTCGGCGCGATGGACGCGCTGCTCGCGGCGATCGCCCGCAACAACAACAGCGCGCGCTCGGCCAACGCCCTGATCCAGGCCGCCTCCAGCGTCGCCAGCCGCAGCGCCGGGGCGGTCGAGCAGATGGTCGCGCGCATGGGCGCCATCAAGGCCTCGGCCGACAAGATCACCGACATCACCGGCATGATCGACAGCATCGCCTTCCAGACCAATATCCTGGCGCTGAACGCGGCGGTGGAGGCGGCGCGCGCCGGCAGCGAAGGACGCGGCTTCGCGGTGGTGGCGGCTGAGGTGCGCAACCTGGCCCAGCACTCGGCCACCGCGGCCAAGGAAATCAAGCGCCTGATCCACGAATCGAGCGAGCAGATCGCCGCCGGCACCGGCATCGCCGGCACCGCGGGCGAGACCATGCGCGCGGTGCTGCAGCACGTGCACGAGGTAGCGGGCCTGCTGGAGACCATCCATGCCGCCAGCGGCGAGCAGGCCGGCGGGGTGGAGCAGGTCAGCCGGGCGATCGCCGAGATGGACGAGTCGACCCAGCAGAATGCGGCGATGGTCGAGGAAGCCGCGGCCGCGGCGGAATCGATGCGGCGCCAGGCGGCCGAGCTGTCGGCGCTGGTGGCGACGTTCAAACTGCGCGAGGTGGCAAAAGCGGCAGAAGCGGCCGCAGTGGCCAGAGCCCCGCTGGCGCTTACTTGATCAGCGGGACCACGTAGGCGTTCAGCTCGGCCAGCTTGCCCTCGCGCAGGCGCCAGACGTCGCAATACGAATTCGGCACCGGACGGCCGCCGTCGTCGTAGCTGGTGATCTCGCCGATCGCGGCGACCTGGTCGCCCTCCGCGATCATGCTGCGCACCGTGAAGTCGGGCGGCTCGACGTATTCCTCGGCCATCCAGCGCCGCACCGCTTCCTTGCCGTACAGGGTTTCGCCGCCCACCGTGGACCAGATGACGTCTTCGGTGCAGTGGGACAGGAAGCCTTCGTTGTCGCCGGCGCGCACCGCCGCGTTGGCCTGCTCGAGGACGGCCTTGTTTTGTTCGGACATGGTGTCTCCCTTGCGTTTGCTGGAAGGTGCAGCATACCGTAATGACGCCACCCGCAGCACGCAGTTCCGTAGGGTGGGCAATCTTTTGCCCACGCGTTCAACTAACGATAGCGTCGCCTCGGTGCGCCCGGGAGTTGAACGCGTGGGCGGAGGACCGCGGGGCCGCCCAGGCCCACCCTACAGGGATCAGAAGTAGTGTTCGGCGTCCGGTGGCGGTACGACCCATGCGTGCATGCGCTCCTCGTACACCGACACGTTCGGCGCCGGAAATGCCGGGTCGGCGAAGGTCCCGACCGGAATCGTGATGAAGCCTTCCAGTCCCTCGGCCTTGTACCAGACCGTGGTGCCGCAGGTCGCGCAGAAGTGGAAGGTGGCGCGCGCGCCCGAGCCGCCCACCCGTACAAAGCTGGTGGACTGGCCTTCGATGACGACGGACTCCTCTGGAAAACGCGCCTGCGCCGCGAACACGCTGCCGCTGCGCCGCTGGCAGGCCAGGCAGTGGCAGATCGAGACGCGCACCGGATCGGCGTTCACGGTGGCCGTGAGCTGGCCGCAGCTGCAGGATGCCAGCCGCTCCATCACACCGCCGCCAGCGCCCGGCGCAAATCTTCGCGCTGGTCGTCCAGGTGCTCGATGCCGACCGACAGGCGGATCAGGCCGTCACCGATGCCCAGTTGCGCGCGCTGCTCGGCCGGGATGCTCGCATGGGTCATCAGCGCCGGATGCTCGATCAGGCTCTCGACCCCGCCCAGGCTCTCGGCCAGCGTGAACACCTCGCAGGCTTCCAGGAAGCGGCGGCTGCCGGCCAGGTCGGTGGCCAGGTCGATCGAGACGATGCCGCCGAAGCCGTTCATCTGGCGCCGCGCCAGCGCGTGCTGCGGGTGCGATTCCAGGCCCGGATAGAACACCTTGCGCACCTTGGGCTCACGTTCCAGCCACTGGGCCAATGCCAGCGCGTTGGCGCTGCTGCGCTCCACGCGCAGGGCCAGGGTTTTTATGCCGCGCAGCACCAGGAAGCTGTCGAAGGGCCCCTGGATGGCGCCGACGGCGTTCTGGATGAAGCCGAGGCGCTCGCCCAATTCCTGGTGGCGGTCTTCCTGGCCGACCACGGCCACGCCGCCGATCACGTCCGAGTGCCCGTTCAGATACTTGGTGGTCGAGTGCACCACGATGTCGAAGCCGAGTGCCAAAGGACGCTGCACGATGGGGCTGGCGAAGGTGTTGTCGCAGACCGTGATGACGCCGCGCGCGCGGCACTGGGCCGCGATCGCCGCGAGGTCGGCCAGTTTCAACATGGGGTTGGTCGGGGTCTCGACCCACACCAGCCTGGTCTCCGGCCGCAGGGCCGCTCCCAGCGCGTCCGCGTCGGTCAGGTCGACGTAGCTGAAGGTATGGCCGGCGCTCAGCTTGCGCACGCGCTCGAACAGGCGGAAGGTGCCGCCGTACATGTCGTCGCCGGCCACGATGTGCGAGCCGGCCGGCAGCAGTTCCAGCACCGCGGCAATGGCCGCCAGGCCCGAGGCGAAGGCGAAGGCGGCGCCGCCGCTTTCGATGTCGGCCACGCAGCGCTCCAGCGCCCAGCGCGTCGGGTTGTGCGAGCGGCCGTAGTCCAGGCCCTTGTGCACGCCCGGGCTCTCCTGGCGGAAGGTCGAGGTCGCGAAGATCGGCGGCATCACGGCGCCGGTGGCCGGTTCCGGCGCCTGGCCGCCGTGGATCACGCGGGTGGCGAGATGTTTTTTCTGTTCGGTCATGAAAGCGTCCTTCGCAGGTGGTTCAGCAGATCATAGCGCGTGATCAGGCCGTAGAAGCGCTCGCCGTCGTGGATCACGGCGGTCAGGCCGCGGTCGAGGATTTCGCGCAGGTGGCCCATGCTGGCGCTTGGCAGCAGGGTCTGCAGCGAGGAGGTCATGGTGCTGGAGACCGGGGCGCTGAACTTCTCCGGTTCGGTTGTCACGTGCAGCAGGATGTCGGATTCGTCGATCAGGCCGACCAGGCGGCCGCCGTCGTCGACCACCGGCAGCTGCTGCAGGTCGCTGTTGCGCATGCGGTTGAAGGCGGTGAGCAGGGTGTCGATTGGTGACAGGGTGACCACTTCGCCGGCGTCGTGGCGGCGCCCGATCAGGTCGCGCAGGTCGCCCGTCTTCGGTCGCGAGATCAGGCCCTGGTCGACCATCCAGCCGTCGCTGTACACCTTGGTGAGATAGCGGGTGCCGGTGTCGCAGACGAAGGTGACGACGCGCTTGGGGCGGGTCTGTTCGCGGCAGTAGCGCAGTGCGGCCGCCAGCAGGGTGCCGGTCGAGGAGCCGCCCAGGACGCCTTCCTGCTGCAGCAGCAGGCGCGCGGTGCCGAAGCTTTCCTCGTCGGGAATCGTGTAGGCCTTTTTCACGCGCGACAGGTCGGCGATGCCGGGAATGAAGTCTTCGCCGATGCCCTCGACCGCCCACGAGCCGGCATCCTTGCGCAGCACGCCGGTATTCACGTAGTCGGCCAGGATCGAGCCCTGCGGGTCGGCCAGCACGAATTCCAGGTTCGGCTGCACTTTTCTAAAATAGCGCGACAGGCCGGTGAGGGTGCCGGACGAGCCGACGCCGACCACGATGGCATCGACCTTGTGGTTGCACTGGTCCCAGATCTCGGGGCCGGTGGTGGTTTCGTGGGCGCGCGGGTTGGCCGGGTTGTTGAACTGGTCGGCGAACCAGGCGCCGGGGATTTCCTTCGCCAGGCGCGCCGCGTAGTCCTGGTAGTACTCGGGGTGGCCCTTGCCGACGTCGGAGCGGGTCAGGTGGATCTCGGCGCCGAGCGCCTTGAGGTGCAGGATCTTTTCGGCCGCCATTTTATCCGGCACCACCAGCACCACGCGGTAGCCCTTGATGCGCGCCACCAGGGCCAGGCCCAGGCCGGTATTGCCGGCGGTGGCCTCGACCACGGTGCCGCCTGGCGCCAGGTGGCCGTCGTGCTCGGCCTGCTCGATCATGGCGCGGCCGATGCGGTCCTTGATCGAGCCGCCGGGGTTCTGCGATTCGAGCTTCAGGAACAGCTGGCAGGGGCCGGTATCGATGCGGGTGACTTCGATCAGCGGGGTGTCGCCGATCAGGGAAAACAGTGCAGCTTGCGACGCATGTTGCATAGTGCCTCCGTTTGACGGGCATTCCGGATGCGGATGCCCGTTTCGTGCGCGGCGTGCATGGCGCCGCTCCGTGGTCACTGGCGCCGGGTCGGCGTCAGGCCGTATAAAAAAGATAATAATACGGCTTTCGCCCGCGTGGGTGTTGGGCGGAATTAAAGGTGCGGGACAATGCGCGTGCTAGATGAGTCCGAGCCGCAGCGCCTTGACCGCCAGCGCCGTCTTGTTCGGCGCTTCCAGCTTGAGCAGCATGTTATTGATGTGGAAGTTGACGGTGCGCTCGCTGATGTGCAGCCGGTCGCTGACCTGGGCCGAGGTGGCGCCGTCGGCGGTCCAGCGCAGCACCTCGGCTTCGCGCCTGGTCAGCAGGATCGCATCCGGCGCCACGCGCCGTGCATGGTGTCCGGACAGGGTCTCGTGCACCGCCTGCCCCAGCCAGGCCACGCGCTGGCCCTGCTGCCGCACCTCCTGCCCGGACAAGGGATCATGCGAGCGCGCCAGGGTGAGCAGGCCGGCGTTGCCGCGGCCATCGTGGCAGGACTGCGACCAGCCGTGGCGCAGCCCGTGGGCGCGCGCGTCTTCCCAGAACGGGCGCGCCTGCGCGAAGACTTCTTCGGACCAGAGCAGCGGCAGCACCGAACGGCTCGCATACGCGATGGTGGGGTCGACCGCGAGATAGCCCTGTTCGGCGTACCTGGCCTGCCAGCTGGCCGAATAGTTGTTCAGCATGATGAGCTCTGGCGCCGCGAGGGGTTGCGGAATGCGCAGGCCGTAGGCGCAGAAGTCGAATCCGAGCGCGCGGCCGGCCGCCGCCAGGTGCGTCAATACCTCTTCGTCGCGACGCGCCCCGAGCAGCGCCTGGAGCTGGTCTTCCTGCCAAGTGTCCATCGATACCGTCTCACGAATGCATCCTGCATTGTAGTGCGGAGCAGCGTAAATCTGTCAAACCTGACAGTATCCAGGCTGCCAAAACTGCGGCATGATGGGCTTTCCTGCAACACGCACGTCAAGACGGAGTCATTCATGCGCATCACCCTGTTCCTCTCATCCTGCCTGCTGCTGGCCGGCGCCCACGCCGCCGAGGTCAAGCGCGTCGACGCGCGCACCATCGCCTTCGACGGATCCATCACCGCCGGCGATGCCGCGAAACTGGCGCAGGCCTGGGCGCCCGGCACCACGCTGCTGCGCGTGACGAGCGTGGGCGGCAGCAGCGAGGAGGCGATGATCATGGGCCGCTTCATCCACGACAAGGGCCTGGACATCGAGATCGTGCGCGGCTGCGCCTCGAGCTGCGCGAACTACATGTTCCCGGCCGCCCGCCACAAGACCATCACCCCCGGTGCGATCCTGGGCTACCATGGCACCGGCTACCTTACCGAGCTGGCCGGCGTCGACAGCCTGCGCGAGGACCTGCTTGCCGGCGGCATGGCGCCGGACGAGGTGAAGAAGCAGCTGCCCGGTCTGCACGACTACGTGGTCCGCATCGCACGGATGGAACAGGAATTCACGCGCTACATCGGCCTCAACCCGCAGTTCTACCGCGACTTCAAGACGGTGGCGGAAAAGGGCGACGCCCTCGACAAGCAATACGCTGCGCAGAAGGCGACCTTTCTGTGGTGGCCCTCGGCCAGGCGGCTGGAGCAGTGCTACGGCATCCGCAACGTGAACGACCAGGCCCGCCCGGCCGCGCTGGAAAGCACCGGCCACGCCTTCGTCACCAAGGGCGCCTTCCTGCTGGTCGGCGACCAGTTCCTCGCGGGCTGCGGCAGCTAGGCTATTCTCCGGCCTTGAGCCGGCGCCACAAAGTGGTGCGGCTGATGCCGAGAAAGCGCGCGGCCGCGTCGCGCTGGCCGCCGAAGCGCGCCAGCACCTCGGCCACTTTTTCCTGCGGCGCGCCGACGGCGGGCAGGGCGATCGCGGGCGCCTGCGCGTTGCGGCCCAGCTCCGGGGCGATCGACAGCAGGAAGGCCGGGCCCAGGGCCTGCAGCGGCTCGCCCGCCATGAATAGCGCGAGCCGCTCCATCAGGTTGCGCAGCTCGCGCACATTGCCCGGCCAGTCGTAGCTCTCCAATAGCGGCGCGCAAGCCTGCAGCTCGGCATGCAGGTTCGGGTGCGGCTTCGCATCCACCGCCGCCAGCGCATGCTTGAGCGACCATTCGGCCAGCGGCGCGATATCGTCGCGGCGCGCGCGCAGCGGCGGCAGCGCCAGGCGCAGCACCGCCAGGCGGTAGAACAGGTCGGCGCGGAAGCGCCCCTCGCGTACCCGCGCTTCCAGGTCGCAGTGGGTGGCGCTGATCACCCTCACCTCAATCGGCACCGGGCGCGTGCCGCCGACCCGCATCACCTCGCGTTCCTCCAGCACGCGCAACAGGCGCGTCTGCAGGCCGAGCGGCATCTCGCCGATCTCGTCGAGGAACAGGGTGCCGCCGTTGGCCGCTTCGAACAGGCCGGCGTGGCCGCCGCGGCGCGCGCCGGTAAAGGCGCCTTCCTCGTGGCCGAACAGTTCCGATTCCAGCAGCGACTCGGCGATCGCGCCGCAGTTCACCGCCACGAAGGGCCGGTTGGCGGCGCGCCGCACCCCTTCGCGGTGGATGGCCTGGGCCACCAGTTCCTTGCCGCTGCCGGTCTCGCCCTGGATCAGGACCGTCGCCGGCGAGCGCGCATACAGCACCACGGTCTGGCGCAGGCGCTCCATCGCTTGCGAGTCGCCGCGCAGGTCGTGCAGGCCGCGCCGTGCGCGGCGGCTGTCGTCGCCACGAACCTGGCGCCCGCGGTTCGCTTCCAGCCGCGTCAGGCGCGCCATCTCCAATGCATCGTCGAAGGCCTGGCGGATCGAGGCCGCCGAATACAGGAACACGCTGCTCAGGCCCGCTTCCTCGGCCAGGTCGGCGATCAGGCCGGCGCCGACGATGACCTCGATGCCGGCCGTCTGCAACTCTTTGATGGCTGCG
This sequence comes from Massilia phyllostachyos, assembly GCF_021044825.1. Classification (GTDB taxonomy): domain Bacteria; phylum Pseudomonadota; class Gammaproteobacteria; order Burkholderiales; family Burkholderiaceae_D; genus Telluria; species Telluria phyllostachyos. The sequence goes on from NZ_JAJNOC010000009.1 coordinate 187,705, forward strand.
CGCGCATCCTCCTTGGTCGCATAGGTGCGCTGGGCGATCTCGAGGCCGAAGATCGCGGCGAAGCCGCCCAGTTCGCGCAAGGGTTCCTGGTAGGTGATCACGCCGATGCGCGGCGACACCCGGCGCGCGCGCGCCAGCGCCTGCATCACGTCGAAGCCGCTGGCCTTGGCCACCACCACCGGCACCGAGATCCGGCCCTTCAGGTAGGCCGCATTCGAGCCGGCCGCGATCACCACGTCGCAGCGCTCGGTGGCCAGGCGTTCGCGCAGGGTGCGCGCGGCTTCCTCGAAGCCGAGGTGCAGCGGTTCGATCGCCGCCAGGTGGTCGTACTCGAGGGTGATGTCGCGGAACAGGTCGGACAGGCGCGAGACCGACACGGTCCAGATCACCGGCTTGTCGCCGCCGTCGTGTTGGCTGCTGGGAGAGTAGGGCATGGCGGCAAGTGTAGCCGATCCCGTTGATCCCCTTCCAATTTGAAACGCCGACCTGTCAGTTTCGCGTAAGAAGGCCGTAAGACTGAGGTAAGGGCATGCCCGTAGCATGGACTTCAGCCTGCAGCACAAGGCACCATAAATACAGGAGACACAATTGGATCAAGACGTCGTTCAACGGGTCAAGTCCGACCCGAATTACCGCAAGCTGGTCGTTAAGCGTTCGCGCTTCGGCTGGATTCTCACCTGGAGCATGATGGTCGTGTATTACGGCTTCACGCTCCTCTGCGCCTTCGACAAGGAACTGATGGGCGCGCGCATCGGCACGGGCGTCATGACCTGGGCCATCCCCGCAGGGATCTTCGTGATCCTGTTCACGGTCGTCGTCACCGCCATCTACGTGCGCCGCGCCAACAGCGAATACGATGAGCTGACCGAGGCCATCAAGGCGCGCGCACTGGACAGCAAGAAGGTGGCCGCATGACGACCCGCCGCTTCCTCGCCGCCTCCCTGCTGGCCGCCAGCGGCATCGCCACCGCCGCGCCCGACCTCGGCCAGGCCACCAAGCAGGCCACCAACTGGACCGCGATCAGCATGTTCGCGATCTTCGTCGTACTGACCCTGTTCATCACCAAGTGGGCCGCGGCCAAGACCCGCTCGGCCTCGGACTTCTATACCGCCGGCGGCGGCATTTCCGGCTTCCAGAACGGCCTGGCGATCGCCGGCGACTTCATGTCGGCGGCGTCCTTCCTGGGCATCTCGGCCGCCGTGTTCCTGGACGGCTTCGATGGCCTGATCTACGCGATCGGCTTCCTGGTCGGCTGGCCCGTCATCACCTTCCTGATGGCCGAGCGCCTGCGCAACCTGGGCCGCTACACCTTCGCCGACGTTGCCGCCTATCGCTTCCACCAGAAGCCGATCCGCGTGTTCGCGGCCTCCGGCACCCTGGTGGTGGTCGCTTTCTACCTGATCGCGCAGATGGTCGGCGCCGGCCAGCTGATCAAGCTGCTGTTCGGCCTCGAATACTGGATCGCGGTCGTCATCGTCGGCATCCTGATGATGGTCTACGTGCTGTTCGGCGGCATGACCGCCACCACCTGGGTGCAGATCATCAAGGCCGTCATGCTGCTCGCGGGCGCTTCCTTCATGGCCTTCTCGGTGCTGGCGCAATACAATTTCAGCCCGGAACAGCTGTTCGCCACCGCGACCGAAGTGCACGCCAAGGGCAATTCGATCATGGGCCCGGGCACCTTCCTGAAAGACCCGATCTCGGCGATCTCCTTCGGCATGGCGCTGATGTTCGGCACCGCCGGCCTGCCGCACATCCTGATGCGCTTCTTCACCGTCCCGAGCGCGAAGGAAGCGCGCAAGTCGGTGCTGTGGGCGACCACCTGGATCGGCTACTTCTACCTGCTGATCTTCATCATCGGCTTCGGCGCGATCGTGCTGGTCGGGACCAATCCGGACTTCAAGGACGCGGCCGGCAAGCTGCTGGGCGGCAACAACATGGCGGCGGTGCACCTGGCCAAGGCCGTGGGCGGCGACATCTTCCTCGGCTTCATCTCGGCGGTGGCCTTCGCGACCATCCTGGCGGTGGTGGCCGGCCTGACCCTGTCGGGCGCCTCGGCGGTGTCGCACGACCTGTACGCCACCGTGTTCAAGAAGGGCAAGGCGAGCAGCGTCGACGAGCTGAAGGTCTCGAAGATCACCACCATCGCGCTCGGCGTCATCGCCGTGCTGCTCGGGATCGCATTCGAGAAGCAGAACGTCGCCTTCATGGTCTCGCTGGCCTTCGCGATCGCCGCCTCGGCCAACTTCCCGGTGCTGTTCATGTCCGTCCTGTGGAGCAAGTGCACCACCCGCGGCGCCACGGTCGGCGGCTTCCTGGGCCTGGCCACCGCGGTGATACTGACCCTGGTGTCGAAGTCGGTATGGGTCGACGTGCTCGGCAACGCCGCGCCGATCTTTCCCTACACCTCGCCGGCGATCTTCTCGATGGCGGTGGGCTTCTTTGGCATCTGGTTCTTCTCGATTACCGACAAGACCCCGCGTGCGGCGATCGACAAGGCTGGTTTCGAAGCGCAGGAAGTGCGTTCGGAGACCGGCATCGGCGCCGCGGCGGCCAGCGCGCACTGAGCGCAGCGCCCCAGTCCACACCGGAAGCAGGCCCGCAAGGGCCGCTTCCGGTTTTTTCTTGCGCATGCCCCCAGCATGGCCGTGCGATTCGACCCATCTCGCACAGGACTGTCGCAAAATTTCTGCATAGATCATTCATCTGACTCAACTCGAGCGGCAAACGACCTATGGCTGGCCTGAGTTTTGCAACGTTTCAGAATGCAATCCGCTGTTTCAATATGAAACGCCGTTGAAACAGCGGCGCCGGCGACGGCGCGCTATACTCCTGCAAGTCATTGAAAACAAAGGGCGTGCTCATCCTCTGTAAGGATGGCACGCCGTTTGCATATCAGGGTGCGACACCATCACCGCACCAATGAAAGGACAAGCATGAGCCAAACCTCCGCCGGCGCCGCCTTCCGCCAGGCCGTCCAGGACGAATCCCCTCTGCAGGTCGTGGGCGCGATCAACGCCAACCACGCACTGCTGGCCAAGCGCGCCGGTTTCCGGGCGATCTACCTCTCGGGCGGCGGCGTGGCCGCCGGTTCCCTGGGCTTGCCCGACCTCGGCATCTCCGGCCTGGAAGACGTCCTGATCGACGTGCGCCGCATCACCGACGTGTGCGACCTGCCGCTGCTGGTCGACATCGACACCGGCTTCGGCGCCTCGGCCTTCAACGTGGCGCGCACCGTGCGTTCGCTCATCAAGGCCGGCGCCGCCGCCTGCCACATCGAAGACCAGGTCGGCGCCAAGCGCTGCGGCCACCGCCCGGGCAAGGAAATCGTCAGCCGCGACGAGATGGTCGACCGCGTGAAAGCCGCGGCCGACGCCCGCACCGACGACAACTTCGTGATCATGGCGCGCACCGATGCGCTGGCCGTGGAAGGCCTGGACGCCGCCATCGAGCGCGCCGTGGCCTGCGTGGAAGCCGGGGCCGACATGATCTTCCCCGAAGCGATGACGAGCCTGGAGATGTATAAACGGTTCGCCGACGCGGTCGAGGTGCCGGTGCTGGCCAACATCACGGAATTCGGCTCGACCCCGCTGTTCACGGTCGAGGAGCTGAAGAGCGCGAACGTCGGCCTGGTGCTGTACCCGCTGTCGGCCTTCCGCGCGATGAACAAGGCGGCCGAGAACGTGTATGGCGCGATCCGCCGCGACGGCACCCAGCAGAACGTCCTCGACACCATGCAGACCCGCGCCGAACTGTACGACCGCATCGACTATCACAGCTACGAACAGAAGCTCGACGCGCTGTTCGCCCAGAAGAAAAGCAAATAAGGAGCCACACATGACTACCCAGAACATCGAGACCCCAACCTTCAAGCCGAAGAAATCGGTGGCCCTGTCCGGCGTCGCCGCCGGCAATACCGCCCTGTGCTCGGTCGGCAAATCGGGCAACGATCTGCACTACCGCGGCTACGACATCCTGGACGTCGCCACCACCTGCGAATTCGAAGAGATCGCCTACCTGCTGGTGCACGGCAAGCTGCCCACTAGCGCCGAACTGAAGGGCTACAAGGCGAAACTGAAGTCGCTGCGCGGCCTGCCGCAAGCCGTGAAGAGCGCGCTCGAAGCGCTGCCGGCCGGCGCCCACCCGATGGACGTGATGCGCACCGGCGTCTCGGTGCTGGGCTGCGTGCTGCCGGAGAAGGACGACCACAATCTCGCCGGCGCGCGCGACATCGCCGACCGCCTGATGGCCTCGTTCGGTTCGATGCTGCTGTACTGGTACCACTTCAGCCACAATGGCAAGCGCATCGACGTCGAGACCGACGACGATTCGATCGGCGGCCACTTCCTGCACCTGCTGCACGGCGAAAAGCCGCGCGACTCGTGGGTGCGCGCGATGCATACCTCGCTGATCCTGTACGCGGAACACGAGTTCAACGCCTCGACCTTCACTTCGCGCGTGATCGCCGGCACCGGCTCCGACATCCACTCGGCCGTCACCGGCGCGATCGGCGCGCTGCGCGGTCCGAAGCACGGCGGCGCCAACGAAGTCGCGCTCGACATCCAGAAACGCTACGAGAACGCCGACGAAGCCGAAGCCGACATCCGCAACCGCGTCGCGAACAAGGAAGTCGTGATCGGCTTCGGCCACCCGGTCTACACCATCAGCGATCCGCGCAATGTGGTGATCAAGGAAGTGGCGCGTTCGCTGTCCGCCGAAGCGGGCTCGATGAAGATGTTCGACATCGCCGAGCGCCTGGAATCGGTGATGTGGGAAGTCAAGAAGATGTTCCCGAACCTGGACTGGTTCTCGGCCGTGTCGTACCACATGATGGGCGTGCCGACCGCGATGTTCACGCCGCTGTTCGTGATCTCGCGCACGTCGGGCTGGTCGGCGCACATCATCGAGCAGCGTATCGACAACAAGATCATCCGTCCGAGCGCGAATTATGTGGGTCCGGAGGATCTGCAGTTCGTGCCGATCGCGGATCGGAAATAAGACAGTACCCGCGGCCTTCGCGTCTCAAGGGTAGCTAATCAATCGAGCACCATCATGAACACCAACCACCGCAAACCCCTCCCAGGCACCTCGCTGGACTACTTCGACACGCGCGCCGCGGTCGACGCCATCCAGCCCGGCGCCTACGACACGCTGCCCTATACCTCGCGCGTGCTGGCCGAGAACCTGGTCCGCCGCTGCGACCCGGCCAGCATGACCGACTCGCTCAAGCAGATCATCGAACGCAAGCGCGACCTCGACTTCCCCTGGTTCCCGGCGCGCGTGGTCTGCCACGACATCCTGGGCCAGACCGCGCTGGTGGACCTGGCCGGCCTGCGCGACGCCATCGCGGAACAAGGCGGCGACCCCGCCATGGTCAACCCGGTGGTCCCGACCCAGCTGGTGGTCGACCACTCGCTGGCCGTCGAGTGTGGCGGCTTCGATCCGGATGCGTTCACCAAGAACCGCGCCATCGAGGACCGCCGCAACGAAGACCGCTTCCACTTCATCGACTGGACCAAGAAGGCCTTCCAGAACGTCGACGTGATCCCGCCGGGGAACGGCATCCTGCACCAGATCAACCTGGAGCGGATGTCGCCGGTGATCCAGAGCGAACAGGGCGTGGCCTACCCGGACACCCTGGTCGGCACCGACTCGCACACCCCGATGGTCGATGCGCTCGGCGTGATCGCGATCGGCGTGGGCGGGCTGGAAGCGGAAAGCGTGATGCTGGGCCGCGCCTCGTACATGCGCCTGCCGGACATCGTCGGCGTCGAGCTGACCGGCAAGGCACAGCCGGGCATCACCGCCACCGACATCGTGCTGGCGCTGACCGAGTTCCTGCGCAAGTCGAAGGTGGTCTCCGCCTACCTCGAGTTCTACGGCGCAGGCGCCTCCAGCCTGACCCTGGGCGACCGCGCGACGATCTCCAACATGGCCCCCGAATTCGGCGCCACCGCGGCGATGTTCTACATCGACGAGCAGACCATCAAGTACCTGCGCCTGACCGGCCGTGAGGAAGAGACCGTGCAGCTGGTCGAAGCCTATGCGAAGGAAGCCGGCCTGTGGGCCGACAGCCTGGCGAACGCCTGGTACGAGCGCACGCTGTCGTTCGACCTGTCGACCGTGGTGCGCAACATCGCCGGCCCGTCGAACCCGCACAAGCGCGTGCCGACCTCGGAACTGGCTGCGCGCGGCATCGCCGGCGTGGTGCAGAACGAACCGGGCCTGATGCCCGACGGCGCCGTCATCATCGCGGCCATCACCAGCTGCACCAACACCAACAACCCGCGCAACATGATCGCGGCCGGCCTGATCGCGCGCAACGCCAACCGCGCCGGCCTCACGCGCAAGCCCTGGGTCAAGAGCTCGCTCGCGCCGGGTTCCAAGGCGGTGGCCCTGTACCTGGACGAAGCCGGCCTCACGCCGGAACTCGACAAGCTGGGCTTCGGCGTGGTCGCTTTCGCCTGCACCACCTGCAACGGCATGAGCGGCGCGCTGGACCCGGCAATCCAGCAGGAGATCATCGAGCGCGACCTGTACGCGACCGCCGTCCTGTCGGGCAACCGCAACTTCGACGGCCGCATCCACCCGTACGCCAAGCAAGCTTTCCTGGCGTCGCCGGCGCTGGTGGTGGCGTACGCGATCGCCGGCACCATCCGCTTCGATATCGAGAAGGATGTGCTGGGCGTCGACGCCGCCGGCCGCGAGATCCGCCTGGCCGACCTGTGGCCGAGCGACGAGGAGATCGACGCCGTGGTCGCCAGCAGCGTCAAGCCCGAGCAGTTCCGCAAGGTCTACACGCCGATGTTCGCGCGCGTGGTGGACGACGGCGTCAAGGTCGATCCGCTGTACGACTGGCGGCCGATGAGCACCTACATCCGCCGTCCGCCGTACTGGGAAGGCGCGCTGGCGGGCGAACGCACCTTGGCCGGCATGCGGCCGCTGGCGGTCCTGGGCGACAACATCACCACCGACCACCTGTCGCCGTCGAACGCGATCCTGCTCGATTCGGCCGCCGGCGAGTACCTGGCGAAGATGGGCTTGCCGGAAGAGGACTTCAACTCGTACGCGACACACCGGGGCGACCACCTGACGGCGCAGCGCGCGACGTTTGCGAACCCGACGCTGAAGAACGAGATGGTGCTCGACGCGATGGGGAACGTGAAGGCCGGTTCGCTGGCGCGCATCGAGCCCGAGGGCCAGGTCACCCGCATGTGGGAAGCGATCGAGACCTATATGGAACGCAAGCAGCCGCTGATCGTGATCGCCGGCGCCGACTACGGCCAGGGCTCCTCGCGCGACTGGGCGGCCAAGGGCGTGCGCCTGGCGGGCGTGGAAGCGATCGTGGCCGAGGGCTTCGAGCGGATCCACCGGACCAACCTGGTGGGGATGGGGGTGCTGCCGCTGGAGTTCAAGGCGGGGGTGAATCGTCTGACCCTGGGGATCGATGGGACCGAGACCTTCGATGTGATTGGGGAGCGGACGCCGCGGACCGATTTGACCTTGGTGATTCATCGTCGCAGTGGCGAACGTGTTGAAGTGGCGGTGACGTGCCGGCTCGATACGGCCGAGGAAGTGGCGATTTACGAGGCGGGCGGTGTGCTGCAACGCTTCGCGCAGGATTTCCTGGAATCGTCGGCCCCCAAAGCAGCCGCGTAATCATTGCGGACGCCATCCTCTGCCCGTCGTTCCCGCGAAGGGTAAATGATGCCACTGGCATCATTTACCCCAATTTTGCGTGCGTTATCGGTGCGCTTGCAAACTTGGATTCCCGCCTGCGCGGGAATGACGGTTTTTCGGCTAACAATGGAATAACGACGTCACATGGCAAACACTCCCCAAATCAAAATCCCCGCCACCTACATGCGTGGCGGCACCAGCAAAGGCGTGTTCTTCCGCCTGCAAGACCTCCCCGAAGCCGCGCGCGTACCCGGCGCGGCGCGTGACGCCCTCTTGCAACGCGTGATCGGCTCCCCCGACCCCTACGCCAAGCAGATCGACGGCATGGGCGGCGCCACCTCCAGCACCAGCAAGACCGTCATCGTCGCGAAAAGCGAGCGTGCAGACCACGACGTCGATTACCTGTTCGGCCAGGTCTCGATCGACAAGCCCTTCGTGGACTGGAGCGGCAACTGCGGCAACCTGTCCTCGGCGGTCGGTTCCTTCGCCATCGCCAGCGGCCTGGTCGACCCGGAGCGGGTGCCCGATAACGGCATGTGCACGGTGCGCATCTGGCAAGCCAACATCGGCAAGACCATCATCGCCCACGTCCCGATCATGAACGGCGAGGTGCAGGAAACCGGCGACTTCGAACTCGATGGCGTGACTTTCCCGGCGGCCGAGGTGCAGCTCGAGTTCCTCGACCCGGCGGCGGAAGAAGAGGGCGCGAGCGGATCGATGTTCCCTACCGGGAACCTGGTCGACGAACTCGAGGTGCCCGGCGTCGGCACCCTGCAGGCGACCATGATCAACGCCGGCATCCCGACCATCTTCATCAACGCCGAAGCGGTCGGCTATACCGGGACCGAGCTGCAGGACGCCATCAACGGCGACCCGCGCGCATTGGCCATGTTCGAGACCATCCGCGCCCACGGCGCCGTGCGCATGGGCCTGATCAAGGGGATCGAGGAAGCGGCCAAGCGCCAGCACACGCCGAAGGTGGCGTTCGTGGCCAGGCCGGCCAACTACGTCGCCTCCAGCGGCAAGCAGGTCAATGCCGGCGACGTCGACCTCCTGGTGCGCGCGTTATCGATGGGTAAGCTGCACCACGCGATGATGGGCACGGCGGCGGTGGCGATCGGCACCGCGGCGGCGATCCCCGGCACCCTGGTCAACCTGGCGGCCGGCGGCGGCGGCGAGCGCAGCGCGGTGCGCTTCGGCCATCCGTCCGGCACCCTGCGCGTGGGCGCCGAGGCGGTGCAGGCCGGCGGCGAGTGGAGCGTGGCGAAAGCCATCATGAGCCGCAGCGCGCGCGTGCTGATGGAAGGCTGGGTGCGCGTCCCCGGCGATTGTTTTTAAGCCAAGTTTGCAAGAAAACACACTGTGATGGCCCGCAACAACAGGTCTGTCAAAAGTGCTTGTCAGTTTTGGAACAAAGTCGGTTTGTGGTTTATGATTGCTAAATGGCAAGTTGCCCAGGAAACAATCAGGAAACATGGACCGACCCTCCATCGCGCTGGGCCTCGCGGCCGCGAACGCAGCGTCGAGCGACGCATCCCCCGCCAAGCCGGCCCGCGACCGTGAGCACGACATGCTGCGCATCGCCCTGCGCGAGCAGCGCGCCATCCTGGAAAACGCGCCGGTCGGCATCGTGTTCACCCTGCCGGGCCAGTTCAAGTCCTGCAATCCGCGCATCTGCGAGATGCTCGACTACAGCTACGCCGAGATCAGCCGCCTGCATCCGGCCGACATCTTCGGCTCGATCGAGGCCTACCAGGCCCTGACCGCGGAAGCCTATCCGGTGCTGGCCACCGGCAGCCTGTTCGAGAAGGGCGAGTACCCGTTCCGCCGCCGCGACGGCAGCGTGATCTGGGCCCGTTTGCGCGCGCGCGCCGTGGACCCGAACGCGCGCGAAGCCGGCACCATCTGGATCGTCGAGGACGTGACCGACGTGCGCCAGACCCTGTTCGAGGTGCAGGCGATCATGACCAACGCCACCCTCGGCATCATGTACACCCGCAACCGCATCATCCAGCGCTACAACCCGGCCTTCGCCACCATGTTCGGCTACCGCGACGGCGAGGCGCTGGGCCGCTCGACCCGCATCGTCTATCCGGACGACGAGGCCTACCACGCCTTCGGCGCCAGCGCCTATCCGCAGCTGGCGGGCGGGCAGTCCTACCGCGCCGAAACGCAATTCGTGCGCAAGGACGGCACCCGCATCTGGGGCCAGCTGAACGGCTACCTGTTCAACCCGGACGACCCGGCGATGGGCGCGATCTGGATGTTCGAGGACCGCACCCGCGAGCGCGAGGACGAGATCCAGCTGCGCAACGCGCTGCTGGAAAACCGCGCCATCCTCGACAACGCGGTGCTCGGCATCGCGGTGGTCGAGCATGGCCAGACCCTGCATTGCAACCGCAAGATGGAAGAGCTGTTCGGCAGCGGGCCGGGCGGCATGGACGGCACTCCGGTGCGCGCGCTGTATCCGGATGACGCGGGCTATGCCGCGGCCTACCGCGACGCCGGGCGCAGCTTCCATGCGGGCCAGGTGCACATGGCGGAGGTCGAGATGATGCGGCGCGACGGCAGCCGCTTCTGGGCGCGCCTGTCGGGCCGCCTGTTCGACCTGCGGGAAAAGGCCGGGCGCAGCGTCTGGCTGCTGGACGACATCACCGCGCGGCGCGAAGCGGCCGAAAGCATCCGGCGCGCCCGCGACGAGCTCGAAGTGCGGGTCGCCGAGCGCACCGCCGAGCTGGCCGGCGCCAACAAGCTGCTGCGAGAAGAGATCGCGGAGCGGCGCCTGGCCGAGGCGCGCGCGCACCACATGGCCTATTACGACAGCCTGACCCGGCTGGCCAACCGCGCGCTGCTGTCGGAGCGGCTCGAGTGCGCGCTGAAGTCGAGCCGGCGCAACGACCGCACGCTGGCGGTGATGTTCATCGACCTGGACCGCTTCAAGAACATCAACGACACGCTCGGCCATGCCACCGGCGACCATCTGCTGTGCGAGGTCGCCAAGCGCCTGTGCACCGCGGTGCGCCATTGCGATACGGTGGCGCGCCTGGGCGGCGACGAATTCGTGGTCCTGCTGCCGGATGTGGAGGGCGCAGCCGAGTGCGCCGCGATCGGTGACCGGATCATCGCGGCGCTGGCCGCGGCGATTCCTTTCGAAGGCCACAGCCTGCACATCTCGCCCTCGATCGGCATCTGCCTGTGCCCGGACCACGGCGCCGACGTCGACACCCTGATGCGCCACGCCGACGCCGCCATGTACCGCGCCAAGGCGGCGGGCCGCAACAACTACCAGTTCTTCGACCAGCGCATGAACCAGGCGGCGGCGCGCCGCTTCGAACTCGAATCGAGCCTGCGCGGCGCCTTGCTGCGCGACGAATTCGAGCTGCACTTCCAGCCGATCGTCGACGCCGCCACCCACCGCCTGCACGCATTGGAGGTGCTGCTGCGCTGGCGCCGCGATGGCCAGGCCCTGGTGGGCCCGGACGAATTCATCCCGATCCTCGAAGAGAACGGCACCATCGTGGCGGTCGGCGAATGGGTGATCAAGCGCGCCTGCGAGCAGAGCATGGCCTGGCAGGCCCAGGGCTTGCCCGCCGTGCCGCTGGCGATCAACCTGTCGGCGCGCCAGTTCATGCACGACGGCCTGGTCGACTCGATCCGGCGCATCGTCGGCGAGACCGGCATCGACCCGGCGCTGGTCGAATTCGAGATCACCGAGACCGCTCTGATGCAGCACGGCGGCCAGACGCTCGAGATCCTGCGCCAGATGAACGGCATGGGCATGCGCCTGTCGATCGACGATTTCGGCACCGGCTATTCGAGCCTGGCCTACCTGAAGCGCTTCCCGGTCCGGAAGATCAAGATCGACCGCGCCTTCGTGCGTGAACTCGAGGCCAGCGCCGAAGACCGCGCCATCGTCGCGGCCGTGATGGCCCTTGCCAACAGCCTGGGACTGTCGGTGGTGGCCGAGGGCGTCGAGACCGAGGGCCAGGCCGCGCTGCTGCAGGGTTACGGCTGCCAGTACGCCCAGGGCTACCTGTTCGCGCGCCCCCTGCCGGCCGGCGAGGCGGCGCGCCTGCTTCTCAAGCAGGACCGCGCCAGGGACGCGCTTCCAGCGACTCCTTGAGCAGTTCCAGGAAGCGCATGGTGCGTTCCATCCTGAACACCTTTGTCCTTGCCGCCTGCCTGCTCATCCCTCCCGCTACCGCGGCGGACGCGCCGATCGCTCCCGAAGCGCTGCAGGCCGACCTGCGCTTCATGCGCGCCGAGATCGAGCGCATCCACCCCGAGCCCGGCCTGTTCGTCAGCCGCGAGACCCTGCGCCTGGCCTACGAGCGGATCGAAGAACGGTTCCGCCAGCCAATGGAGCGCGACGCGGCCTGGCGCACGCTCGCCACCTTGAATCCGCTGTTCGCCGACGCCCACATGTTCGTCACCCAGCCCGACTGGAAGGCCGCCGCCCGCGCGCACGTGGCTGGCGGAGGCGTCCTGTTTCCCTTCGAGGTGCAGGTCGGCGCGAACGGCGACATGATCATCCGCGCTGAACTGGGCGGCGGCGCCAGCAAGCTGGCCGGCATGCGCATCGCACGCATCGATGGCGTGCCCACCGCGCAGGTGGCGCACGAGCTGCTCGGCTTGATGGCGGGCGATACGCCGGCCCTGCGGGCGAATCTGCTGTCGCGCCGTATGTGGCTGTATTACTGGAAGACGCATGGGGCGCCGGCGCAGTACGCATTCACGCTCGCCAACGGCAGGACGCTGCGGGTGGCGGGCAGCGCCAGGCTGCCGGCGTCGGTGGCGGACAACGAGCCGGGCTTTGCGCGGGCCTTCGGCTTCGAACTCCTGCCGGGCAAGGCGGCGCTCCTCACCGTCAACACCTTCCTGTGGCCTGACCGCCAGGCCTTCTACGACTTCACGAAAGACGCGTTCACGAAGATCCGCGACGCTGGTGTCACGACCCTGATCATCGATAACCGGGAGAACACCGGCGGTGACGACGATCCATGGAAGTTCGGCATCCTGCCCTACGTGGCCGACAAGCCGGCCCGCAACGGCTCCAGCTACATCAAGAAGGTGATCGCGGGACGGGCCAGCGGAACGGAACAGGTGGGCGACGTGGTGCACGGCTTCGGCGACGCCTGGGTCGCGCCGCAGCTTGAGAATCCGCTGCGGTTCACCGGCAAGACTTATGTGCTGGTCGGGCGCCTGACCTATTCCTCGGCGGTCCTGTTCAGCAATGTGATGCAGGACTTCGGCTTCGCCAAACTGGTGGGCGCCGGCGGCTATGCGCGCACGCGCCAGACCGGCGGCGTGGTGAACGTCAAGCTGCCGAATACGGGACTGGAAATCACGATCCCGCGCTTCGTGCTCGACCGTCCCTCGGGCAGCCGCGAGCCGGCGCTGGTGCATCCGGACATCGTGCTGCCGGACAGCCCGCTCGACCGCCGCCAGGCCATCGACGCGCTGCTCGCGCGCCTGCGTCCCTGACTCAGTCGCCCAGCGTCGCGACCACCGGCGCGTGGTCCGACGGCTGTTCCCACTTGCGGGTCTCGCGGTCGATGTGGCAGGCGGTGCACTTCTGCGCCAGCTCCCTGGTGAGCAGGATGTGGTCGATGCGCAGGCCGCGGTTGCGGCGGAAGGCCATCTGGCGGTAGTCCCACCAGCTGTACTGCTTCTCCGGCTGTTCGAACAGGCGGAATGCATCTTGCAGCCCCAGGTCCATCAGCCCCTGCATCGCCTCGCGCTCCGGCGGCGTGAAGTGGATGTGGTGTTCCCATTCAGCCGGATCGTGCACGTCGCGCGCTTCCGGCGCGATGTTGTAGTCGCCCAGCAGGGCCAGGCGCGGGTGAACCCGCATTTCCTCGATCAGCCAGGTGCGCAGGCCGTCGAGCCAGGCCATCTTGTAGGCGAACTTGTCGCTGCCGATTTCCTGGCCGTTCACGATATAGGCGCAGATGATGCGCATGCCTTGAATGGTGGCCGCGATCAGGCGCTGCTGCTCGTCGGCGAAGTGCGGATTGCCTTTCTGGACGTCCTCGATCGGGTGTTTCGACAGGATGGCGACGCCGTTGTACGTCTTCTGGCCGGTAAAGGCCACCTGGTATCCCGCCGCTGCGAGTTCCGCCACCGGGAACTTGTCGTCGGTGAGCTTGGTTTCCTGGATGCAGAGCACGTCCACCGGGTTGGCTTCCAACCAGGTCAGCAGGTGGGGGAGACGGACTTTCAGCGAGTTGACGTTCCAGGTGGCGATCTGCATGGTCGGGGATGCAAGGTGGCAAAGGCGGCATCATAACCGGTCCGGCGCCGGGCCGGACAGGGAAATGGCATCCTGAACCAGCAGCAATATATGTATGCCGAATAAAATCGCCGGATGTGACCTTTGTATTGATGCCTGGTGCATGGCGATTGTTGTTCGGAAGCCTATAACCTTGCGTACCAAGCAATTTGCTATGGTAGAATAACTTAATAGAATACTAAAGAAATCTGACAGTTTGATGTGAATGGGGCTGTAAAAGCATTCGTAAAAGCATTAAACTAGCGGCGGAGCATTTCACAGTGTTTCTGTATGGGAATACAGTAATTGCGTTGATGCAACTAACGTTGTACTATTTGCAGATTGAACATTAGTTCGGATCGACCTGGACGCTCGCGCAATCGTGCGGGCGGTTGGAAGAGTTTGAAATGTTATATTGAGAGACATTGTTGCAGTGTCATTTCATTAGAACATGCAACCGGACGCCGATTGACAAAGGACTGAAATGCGCACTGCATTCGAAGCGTGGGCCCAGCGCGAAGGCCACATCACCCGCCGCCGCGAAGACAAGCCGGAGGAGTACCTCGTCTATGAAACCCAGCGCCGCTGGGTGATCTGGCAGGCCGCCCTGACGCACGGCGCCAAGACCGCCGCCGACGCGCCGTCGAAGTTCGCCAAGGACGCCGAGGCCGCGTCCGGCCCAGTCACCCAGGACGAAGCCGCGGTCCGCAACCGCGTGCTGAACGAAGTCCTGGACGCCTTCAGCGAACTGGACGAAGCCGCCGGCATGGAAGGCGTGCTCAAGGTCATCCAGGGCCTGAAAAAGAAACAGAAGGAAACGGCCGACGCCAAGGCCTGAGGTGGCCGCACCGCTGCGCTACCGCCACTACAAGGGCGGCGTCTACGAGCTGGTCTGCGAAGCCGTGCTGGAAGCGGACCACACGCCCGTGATGGTCTACCGCGGCCGGGACGGCGTCGTCTGGGTGCGGCCCCGCGCCGCCTTTTTCGAGACCGTCACCGTGGACGGCGTCGCGACGCCGCGTTTCTCGCTTCTCGACACCTGACCCTTCAGCATTCTTCTTGCCTGCCGTAAATAGGGCATGATGTCTTTTCTGGCGGGTTCCATGTTGCGTCGTTTTTCCCTTTCCTTGTCCCTTGCCGCGCCGCTGCTCCTCGGCGGCTGCGCGACCATCTCCGATTCTCCCCAGCAGCAGCTCGAGCTGCATGCCGTGCTCGACTACCAGGAAGTCGCCGGCGTCGGCTGCGTGCTCAGCAACGACAAGGGCCGCTGGTTCACCGTCCTGCCGAACCGCGTCACCGTCACACGGAGCACCGAGCCGCTCACCGTCAGCTGCAAGAAGGACGGGCTGGCGGTGGCGCGCGAGACGCTGGGGGCGCGGGCGGATACGTCCAGCCTGATGGGCAATGTCGTGATCAGTGCGGGGCTGGGGCAGCTGGTGGATCGGCATTCGGGGGCGGGGTATGGGTATCCGGTGAACTATACGGTGTTGCTGGAGGCGGTGAAGTCGAAGGAGCAGCTGGCGCTGGAAGAGAGGGTGCGGGCGCCGGTGTTTTGAGGCGTTCATTGATGAGCGTGCAAACTTGGGTCCCGGCCTGCGCCGGGACGACGCTCTCACAGCTATGTGAATTGTCGGTCGCAACCTTTGGCCATGTTCTTCAGCACGTCGTACGCGCCGCTGGCGCCTACGACTTCCGGCGAAGGCCGGAACCCAAGTTCGTTCCGCCGCCACATACAAACAAAACAGCCCCGCAAGCGGGGCTGTTTTCCTTGGTGAAAGAATATTTCACCAAGTGCTCATCCGTGAAATTTTATTTCACACACGATTCAGCAGGAAGGTGGTCAACAGCGGCACCGGGCGCCCCGTCGCCCCCTTCGAAGCGCCCGATTTCCACGCAGTCCCCGCGATATCCAGGTGCGCCCAGGTGTACTTGCGCGTGAAGTTCTCCAGGAAGCAGGCCGCGGTGATCGAGGCCGCGCCCGGGGTGCCGATATTGGCCAGGTCCGCGAAGTTCGACTTCAGCTGCTCGTTGTAGTTCTCGCCCAGCGGGAAGCGCCAGGCGACGTCGCCGGTCTGCTTGCCGGCGTCCAGCAGTTCCTGGACCAGGCCGTCCGAGGCTTCGTCATGGCGCGCGAACAGGCCGCTGGTATGGTGGCCGAGGGCCACGATGCAGGCGCCGGTCAGGGTGGCGATGTCGACCACGGCGGCCGGCTTGAAGCGCTCGGCGTAGGTGAGGGCGTCGCACAGGATCAGGCGGCCTTCGGCGTCGGTGTTCAGGATCTCGATGGTGAGGCCGTTCATCGAGGTCACGATGTCGCCCGGCTTGGAGGCGCGGCCCGACGGCATGTTCTCGCAGGCGGCCACGATGCCGATCACGTTGATCTTCGGCTTGAGTTCGCCCAGCGCGCGGAAGGTGCCCAGCACCGAGCCGGCGCCGCACATGTCGTACTTCATCTCGTCCATGCCCGGACCGGGTTTGAGCGAGATGCCGCCGGTGTCGAAGGTGATGCCCTTGCCGACCAGGACGGTCGGCGCATCCTTCTTGCTGCCACCCATGTGCTTCAGGACGATGAACTTCGGCGCCTCGTCGCTGCCCTTGGCGACCGACAGCAAGCTGCCCATCTTCAGCGCTTCGAGCTGCTTGCGCTCCAGCACTTCGATCTCGAAGCCGAATTCGTCGGCCAGCTGGCGCGCGGTGTTGGCCAGGTAGGTCGGGGTGCAGACGTTCGGCGACAGGTTGCCCAGTTCCTTGGTCAGCTGCATGCCGTTCGAGATGGCGACGGCCTGCGCCAGCGTGCCCTTGAGCGCGGTAGCGGCATTCGCCGCGTCCGCCGCGATCACGATCTTGCGCACGCCGGCGGCGGCAGGGTCCTTCTTGCTCTTCTGCGTATCAGTACGGTGCTCGGTCTCGTTGGCCGCGATCACAAGAGCGCGCACCGCCCAGTTGACGTCGCGGTCTTTCACATCCACCAGCGGGAATGCGATAATGGCATCCTGGCTGCCCAGGGTGCCGAACACTTTCAGCGCCGCGCCGACCGCGGTGGTGAAGCTCTTTTCAAGGATCTGGGTGTCCGCGCCCATGCCGACCAGCAGCACGCGCGCCGCAGCGACGCCGCCAACGCCGCGCAGCAGCAGGGTCGAACCGGCCTTGCCACTGATGTCGCCGGACTTGACCGCCGCGGCGATCTCGCCGCCGGCGTCGAGCGCCTGGGCGGCTTGCGACAGCTTCTTGTTCTCGAACACGGCGACCGCCACGACCCCTGCTTTCGCAGCGGCGAGGGTGTTCTTGGTGTCGAATGCTTTTATGCTAAAGTCCATTTTTGATTCTCCGGTTCGGTGATTTTTGGAGCGCGCAGGCTTTATGGGCGCGTGCTCTTAACCAGCAATTATAGCTATTTATTGAATGATATTTCGACGCGCCCTGCAACGTGAATTGGCCAGTTCGGCCGGCGCCACCTTTACGGTGCTGTTCACCGTCCTGGTCACCTGGACCCTGATCCGCGTGCTTGGCAGCGCCGCCGGCGGCAAGGTCGCCTCAGGCGACGTGCTGGCCCTGATCGGCTTCGCCATCCTGAGCTACCTGCCGACCATCCTCACCCTCACCACCTTCATCGCGGTGCTGGCCGTGGTCACGCGCAGCTACCGCGATTCCGAAATGGTCGTCTGGTTCGCCAGCGGCATGTCGCTGCGGCGCTGGATCCGTCCCGTGCTCACCTTCGGCCTGCCGATCATGGCGCTGGTCGCCGTGCTGGCACTGGGCGTGACGCCGTGGGCCGCGATGAAGCGCACCGAATTCGTCGAGCGCTTCCAGAAGCGCGAAGACCTGAAAAGGGTGGCCCCCGGCCAGTTCCGAGAATCCTCGTCCGCCGACCGCGTGTTCTTCGTCGAGCGCTCGACCGCCGGCGCCACCGTGGTGCAGAACGTGTTCGTCAATTCCAACGACGGCAACCGCAACTCCATCGTGGTCGCGAAAGAGGGCGTGATCGAGACCGACGCCAAGGGCGGCCAGTACCTGGTGCTGACCAACGGCCGCCGCTACCAGGGCACGCCGGGCCAGGCCGATTTCCAGTCGATGGAATTCGAGCGCTACAGCATGCGGGTCGCTACCCGCGTACCGGTGCTGGGCGCCGACACCCCGATCAACGCGCTGCCGACCTCCAGTCTGCTGGCGGTCGAGAACCAGTACACCCGCGCCGAACTGCTGTCGCGCATCTCGCAGCCGATCGTCTGCCTGGTGCTGATGCTGCTGGCGATCCCGCTCGGCTTCGTGAACCCGCGCGCGGGCAGCTCGGCCAACATGATCCTGGCGCTCCTGATCTTCTTCACCTATAACAACCTGACCAAGCTGCTGGAAAAGAGCGTCCAGCGCGGCAAGCTGGAGTTCGCGGTGGCGTGGTGGCCGCTGCACCTGCTGGCGGCGCTGGCGGTGCTGGGCCTGTTCGCCTGGCGCCTGAACGTCAACCACCGCTGGCATCCGCTGGTCCTGATCAATGCCTGGAAGCGCAAGCGCATCGTGCAGCACGCAACTGCGGCGCCGGCCAAGGTGGAAGCACAATGACTATCCTGCAACGCTATTTCGCGGTCAACATCATCCAGTCGGTGGCCTTCGTCGCCGTCGCCTTCCTCGGCCTGATTTCCTTCATGGACCTGAGCGGCGAGCTGCCCTCGGTGGGCAAGGGCGGCTACGACTTCCAGAATGCCGTCATGTACGTGCTGCTCCAGATGCCGGGCAATGTCTACCAGGTGATGCCGGTGGCGGCCCTGATCGGCACCATCTATACGATGGCCCAGTTCGCATCGAGCTCGGAATTCACCATCATGCGCGCGTCCTCGATGTCGACGCGCCAGGCCGCATCGATGGTGTTCAAGGTCGGCATCCTGTTCGTGCTGGTCGCCTTCGTGTTCGGCGAACTGATCACGCCGCGCACCGCGCCGCTGGCCGAGCGCGTGCGCCTGGCCGCCAAGGGGTCCACCCTGTCCGCCGAATTCCGCTCGGGAATGTGGACCAAGGACAGCATCCACACCGAGGGCGTCAAGGGGCCGGTGATCGGCACCCGCTTCTTCAACGTGCGCCAGATCCGCCCGGACGGCCAGCTGGTCGACGTGCGCCTCTACGAATTCGACGCCAACATGCGCATGCGCGCCCTGATCACCGCCAGCGGCGGCAGCTACCAGGGCAACAACACCTGGCGCCTGACCGGCGTCAGCGAAACCCAGTTCAGCAACAGCCGCGCGCTGCCGGCCCCGGGCACGCCGCGTCCGCAAGGGCAGAGCATCGAAGCCGCCTTCGGCCAGGAGACCGCCGCCGTCAGCACCCGCAAGCTCGACTCGCTCGAACTGGCGTCCGAGATCACGCCCAAGATCCTGTCGGTGTCGCGCTCGGACCCGGAGCGCATGTCGGCCAACGAACTCGCCGTCTACACCCGCCACCTGGCCGAGAACCGGCAGGAGACCGACCGCTTCAAGGTGGCGTTCTGGAAGAAGATCATCGACCCGCTGTCGATCCTGGTCCTGATGGCGCTGGCGCTGCCCTTCGCCTACCTGCACACCCGCAGCGGCGGCGTCAGCCTGAAGATTTTTGTTGGCATCATGATCGGCGTCAGCTTCCTGCTGCTGAACGCCCTGTTCTCGCACCTGGGCGTGCTGACGGCGCTGCCGGCCTTCTTCACCGCGGCCGCGCCCAGCATGCTGTTCTCGCTGCTGGCCCTGGGGGCGCTGTGGTGGGTGGAGCGGCATTGATGAAGCGTTCCCTGATCCTGTTCGCCCACGGCGCCCGCGCCGCCAGCTGGGCCGCGCCCTTCGAGCGCCTGCGCGACGGGTTGCGTGCGCAATTGCCCGGCACGCCGGTCACGCTCGCCTTCCTCGAACTGATGGAGCCGCGCCTGCCGGAAGCAGTGGCCGCGCAAGTCGCGGATGGCGCCGCCGACATCACGGTGGTGCCGGTATTCCTGGGGCAGGGCGGCCACCTGCTGCGCGACCTGCCGCTGCTCGCCGAACAGATCCGCGCGGCGCATCCCGGTGTGCGGCTGCACGTCGCCGGCCCGATCGGCGAAGACCCGGCGGTGCAGGCCGCGATGGCCGACTACTGCGTACGCAGCCTGTCCTGACACATCCTTGTCAGGCTGTCCAGAATGACGCTGCCAAGGCGCTAACAGCCTTGGCAAACGCGACAACCTTCCGTTGCATCCGCACGATATTTCCACACGGAATTTAGTTTCCCTCTTTAAAGTCAGATTGCCGTACGGCATCATGGATATTGTTCAGCTAGCGCGTTCTGCGCGGCCCGCAATTCCAGGATACCCCCATGAGCATTCTCGACTACGCACCGGTCGGCATCGTCGACGACCGCGACACCCTCTTGACCACCCTGCAAAACGGCGCCGTCGCCGCCACGCTCACCGCCGTCGACACCGGCCCCTTGAGCGGCGGCCGCTGGATCATCGACGCCCAGTCCGTCCCCGGCCTGTTCTCGATCGCCTACAACCCGGCCGTCGACGAATCGGCGCGCCTGATCCTGAACAATGCGGCGCTGCTGCCCGCGGTCGGCAGCGCCGCCACGGTGACCGTCCACTACTACGACAAGAACCAGCTCGACGCCGCCGGCAATCCGCGCGCCGGCAGCGGCTACGCCGACACCCTGATCTATAACGTGGAAGCCGGCACGACCCGCGACCTGGCCGGCTTCGGCGCCGACCTCGGCCTCGGCACGGCGGCGCGCGGCGCCAGCCCGGAACTGGCCACGCTCTCGACCGGCCAGTTCCTGGCCGTGTGGGAGTCGCGCGACGGCGCCATCCAGGCCCAGGTGCGCAATGCCAACGGCAACGCGGCGACCGGCGTGTTCCCGGTCACCGCCGCCGGCGACGGCGTGCCGGAATCCAGCCCGGCGGTGGCGGCGCTCGCCAACGGCCGCGCCGTGGTGGCGTATGCCAGCGATGCCTGGGGCACCCCGCGTGTGAGTTATAGGATCACCGACGCGTCGGGCAACCTCGGCGCGGAAGTGGTGGTCGGCGCCGGCGGCGACACCGGCATGCCGGACGTGGTGGCGCTGCAGAACGGCGGCTTCGCGTTTGCCTGGCGCGTCGGCGGCCAGATCCACGTGCGCACGGCGGACGCGGCCGGCAACCTGGTCGGCGGCGAGCAGGTCTACGGCAGCCTCGGCAGCGCCTTCAGCCCGAGCCTGGCGGCCGTCAACGGCGGCTACGTGGTGAGCTGGGGGGAACTTGGCGACGGCAACGTCTACGCCGCCCTGAACGGCGGCGCGCCGATCGTCGTCAGCGGCGACGGCCTGGCCGCCACCCTGGCCACCGCGGCCCCGCTGGCCAACGTCACCGCGCTCGCCGGCGGCGGCTTCGTGGTGGCCTGGGACAGCTACGCCAACTCGCCCTGGGGCTATGCCAGCAGCGACATCTTCTTCCAGTTGTTCGACGCAGCCGGCAACCGTGTCGGCGCCATGACCCAGGCCAACGTCGACGCCGGCAGCGGCCGCTACGACGCCCACGTCAGCGCGCTGTCCGACGGCGGCTTCGTGGTCACCTGGGAATCGCAGTCCGGCGACTTCGACGGCAACGGCGTGTTCGGCCGCCGCTTCGACGCCGGCGGCGCCGCGCGCGACGTGCGCGAGTTCGCGATCAACGAATACCGGCAAGGCGACCAGTCGCACGTGGCCGTGACCGCGCTGGCGGGCGGCGGCTTCGCCAGCGCCTGGCTCGACACCCAGGCCGACGGCAGCGCCTACGTCGAAGCGCGCGTGCTGGCCGGCAGCGCCGCGCCGGCCGAGACGCCGAGCGTGAGCACGCCCGCACCGACGCCGACCCCGACGCCTACGCCGACCCCGACGCCGACCCCGTCCACCCCCGGCACGAGCAGCGGCGGCGGTTCGTCCAACCTGCCCGAACTGCGCGGCAGCGATGGCGTCAACCTGTTCACCTCGGCGGCCGGCAACCAGAAGATCGACGGCCTGGGCGGCATCGACACGGTGTCCTACGACATGAGCAAGAGCATGTATGCGATCACGCGCAGCGGCGCGGCCGCCACCGTGGTCGACCGCACCGGCGCGGGCGGCACCGACAGCCTGGTGAACGTGGAGCGCCTGGCGTTTTCCGACGTCAGCGTGGCGCTCGACATCGACGGCAACGCGGGCAAGGCCTATCGCCTGTACACGGCGGCCTACGACCGCACCCCGGACCTGCAGGGCCTGGGCTTCTGGATCAAGATGCTGGACAACGGCCTGAGCCTGGAGCAGATCGCGCCGAGCTTCACCACCAACGCCGAATTCCAGCGCCTCTACGGCACCCATACCAGCAATGCGGAGTTCGTCACGCTGCTGTACCAGAACACCCTGCACCGTGCGCCCGAGACCGACGGCTTCAACTTCTGGATGACGGCGATGGACAAGGGCTTCTCGCGCGGCGACCTGCTGGCCTATTTCAGCGAAAGCCCGGAAAACCAGGCCCAGGTGATCGGCCAGATCCAGCACGGCATCGACTTCACGCCGTATGGCTGATCCCGCAGGGTGACGCGGCGAGGTCCGCGGAACCAGCCTACAGTGTGGTATCGGGCGGCTGGTGTTCGCGCATGCGCAGCGCTTCGCCGATCATCACCAGCACCGGCCCGTGCGCCGCTTCCAGCCCGTGCGCGAGGCGGCCCAGGTCGAGGCGCAGCACGCGCTGGTCCGGGCGGCTGCAGTTCTCGATGACGACCACCGGCATGTCCCGCCGGCGTCCCTGGGCAAGCAGGCGCGCGGCGGTGGCGATGGCTTCGCGCCCGCCCATGTACTGGATCAGGGTGTCGGTGTGGGGCAGGGCGACTTCCTCGATCGAGTGTTCGGGGGCGGTGCTGGAGGTGAAGAAAGAGACGCTGCGGGCGACGCCGCGCTTGGTGAGCGGCTGCCGGGTCGCGGCCGCGGCGGCGACCGCGGTGGTGATGCCGGGGACGATCTCGACCTCGATCCCGGCCGCTTCCAGCGCGCGCAACTCCTCGTCGGCGCGGCCGAACAGCATCGGGTCGCCGCCTTTGAGGCGCACGACGAGCGCGTACTTGTGTGCGCAGTCGACCAGTTGTTGATTGATGAGGTCTTGTGCGACCGAGCGCTGGCCGGAGCGCTTGCCGACCGAGATCAGTTCGGCCTGGCCGCACAGCGCCAGCATTTCGGGCGTGACCAGGGCGTCATAGAGCACGACCTCGGCCTGCGCCAACAGGCGCGCGCCGCGCACGGTGATGAGGTCGGCGGCGCCGGGCCCGGCTCCTACCAGATAGACTTTGCCCAGCCCCGCCATACGACTCCTTCGCTCAGTGATCCAGGCGGATCATACCCGCGGCGACGGTCTGGTGGGTGACTTCGTCGATCAGGATGAAGGCCCCGGTGGCGCGGTTGTCGGCATAGGCGTCGGCCGCCAGCGGCTGCTGCACGGTGAGCTGCACGGTCGCGATGTCGTTCAGCTTGAGGCCTTCGGCGGCATGACGCTGCTGGGTGTTGACGTCCAGGATGCTGTCGACGCTCTTGATCTTCGCGGCGGTCTGGCGGGTGCCGTGCTTGATCCAGTACTTGCGGCGCGCGTCGAGCGGCTCGTCCGACATCCAGCACACGTCGGCCACGACCTGCTTGAGCTGGGTCGCCGGTTGCTCGCTGCTGGCCAGCAGGTCGCCGCGCGAGATGTCCAGGTATTCGTTCAGCAGCAGCGTGATCGACTGGCCGGCGGACGCGGACTGCAGCGAGCCGTCGAAGGTCACGATGTCCTTGACGGTCGCGGTCTGGCCCGAAGGCTGCACGATGAGCTTATCGCCAACCGCCACACGGCCCGATTCGATGCGGCCCATGTAGCCGCGGAAGTCGTTCGCCTCGTGGCCATTGTGGCGCGCTACCAGCTGCACCGGGAAGCGGAACGGCGCGGCGTGCGATTCGTCGTAGACGGACAAAGCTTCCAGCAGCTCGATCAGGGTCGGGCCTTCGTACCAGGCCATTTTTTCTGAGCGCTCGACCACGTTGTCGCCACTGAGTGCCGACAGCGGGATCGCGGTGACGTCCTTCAGGCCCAGCGACTGGGCAAACTCCTGGTAAGCGCCGACGATGCGCTCGTAGACGGTGCGGTCGTAGTTCACCAGGTCCATCTTGTTGACGGCGACGATCACGTGCTCGATCTGCAGCAGCTTGGCGATGGTCGAGTGGCGCTTGGTCTGGGTCAGCAGGGTCACCGACCCATCGTCACCGAGCTTCACCTTCGAGACATCCACCAGGATGATCACGGCGTCGGCGGTCGAGGCGCCGGTCACCATATTGCGGGTGTACTGCTCGTGGCCCGGGGTGTCGGCGATGATGAACTTGCGCTTCGGGGTGGCGAAGTAGCGGTAGGCGACGTCGATGGTGATGCCCTGTTCGCGCTCGGCTTCGAGGCCGTCGGTCAGCAGCGACAGGTCGATGGTGTCGCCCACGGTGCGCTTGTGCTTGGAGCGCGAGACGGCGGCCAGCTGGTCGGCGAAGATGCCCTTGCTGTCGAACAGCAGGCGGCCGATCAGGGTGCTCTTGCCGTCGTCGACGGAGCCGGCGGTGATGAAGCGCAGCAGGCCTCGTTGATTGAGATTGTCAGTCATCGCGTTCATCAGAAATATCCTTGCTTCTTGCGTTTTTCCATCGACGCTTCCGAGGTCTGGTCGTCCATCCGGGTCGCGCCGCGCTCGGTCACTTCGGTGACGGCGGTTTCGGCGATGATGTTGTCCACGGTGCTGGCCGTCGAGGCCACCGGGCAGGTGCAGGAGATGTCGCCCACGGTACGGAAGCGCACGGTGCGGGTTTCGACCGTTTCGCCTTCGCGCGCCGGGGTCAGGGGCGTCAGCGGCACCAGCAGGCCGTTACGCGGAATCACCTCGCGCTCGTGCGCAAAATAGATCGAGGGCAGGGCCAGCTTTTCGCGGGCAATGTACTGCCAGACGTCGAGTTCGGTCCAGTTCGAGATCGGAAACACGCGCATGTTCTCGCCCGGGTGGACGCGGGTGTTATACAGGTCCCACAGTTCCGGACGCTGGGCCTTCGGGTCCCACTGGCCGAATTCGTCGCGGAAGGAGAAGATGCGCTCCTTGGCGCGCGCCTTTTCCTCGTCGCGGCGGGCGCCGCCGATGCAGGCGTCGAAACCGTGTTCGGCGATGGTTTCCAGCAGGGTCACGGCCTGGGCCGCGTTGCGCGAATCCGTCTGCGGATGACGCAGGCGCACGGTGCCGCGCCGGATCGACTCCTCGACCGAGCCGACGATCAGGCGCTCGCCCAGCTCCGCCACGCGCGCATCGCGGAAGGCGATCACTTCGTCGAAGTTGTGGCCGGTGTCGATGTGCACCAGGGGGAAAGGGAATTTACCCGGACGGAAGGCCTTCTCGGCCAGGCGCAGCAGCACGACCGAATCCTTGCCGCCCGAGAACAGCAGGGCAGGGTTGCTGCATTCGGCCGCCACCTCGCGCAGGATGTGGATGGCCTCGGATTCGAGGGCGTCGAGGTGGCGCGCATTCACGTCCGTGAGCACGGCCGGATTGTCGAGGTAGGTCGTCATAGTGTTTTGCCAGTTGCAGCGGCTCAGGCCGCTACGGATTTAATGCGAATAAGTTTGCCATCGACCACGTGCAGGCCGCATTCCTTCGATTCCGGATTTTCCCACCACCAGCGTCCGGCGCGCACGTCCTCGCCCGGCTGGACCGCGCGGGTGCAGGGTTCGCAGCCGATCGAGGGGTAGCCGCGATCATGGAGGGCATTGTAGGGCACATTGTTGCTGCGCAGGTATTCCCAGACGTTCTCTTCCGACCAGTCGGCCAGGGGATTGAACTTCTGCATGCCGTGGGCCGCATCGTCTTCCTGCACGGCCAGCTCGGCGCGGGTGCTCGACTGGGAACGGCGCTGGCCGGTGATCCAGGCCGCCTTGCCGCTCAGGGCGCGGCCCAGAGGCTCGACCTTGCGGATGCGGCAGCATTCCTTGCGCATGTCGACGCTGTCGTAGAAGGCGTTCAGTCCATTCTGCGCGACATAGGTTTCCACCGCTTCCGGCTGCGGACGGAACAGGGCGATCTCGTAGCCGTAGGTGTCGCGCACCCGGTCCAGCATGTCGAGGGTCTCGGCGTGCAGGCGGCCGGTCTCCAGCGAAAAGATGCCGATCGGCAGCTGCGCTTTCAGGATCAGGTCGGTCAGGACCATGTCCTCGGCCGCCAGGCTGGAGGCGAACACGGCGGGCGAATGATCGCGGGCGATGCGCGCCAGGATGGCTCCCGTCTCCTCGACGCGGTGGTGCAGATCGCTCATGTCGTGAATCCTCAGATGCCTGCGCCGACGTCGTTGAGTTCCGGCGGCGTGCCGCGCGGGGCGCGGCGGAACAGCGGCAGCGGCTGGTCGACCGACGCCTGGTAGGTCTCCGAGAACACGGTCAAGCCCTTGAGGGCGTCGTGGATGCTGCGGTCCTGGCGGGTGGCGAAGGCGTCGAAACCGACGCGCGACAGCGGCCACAGCTGGTCGCGCAGGACGTCGCCGATGGCGCGCAGCTCGCCGGTATAGGCCAGGCGCTTGCGCAGGTTGAAGGCGGTGGAATAGCCGCGGCCGTCCGAGAACTTCGGGAAGTCGACAGCGACCACGCCGAAACGCGGCAAGTCGTCCTTGATGGCGGCAGCCTGCTCGTCCGGCGCCAGCCAGACGCCGACGGCGGCGCGCCGCGACAGGTTCTCGCGCTGTGCTTGCCACACGGTCAGGGGGACAATGATCTTGCCTTCCGGGACTTCAACGGCTTCCGGCGTCTGGCCTTCGTCGAGGCGCAGCACGCTCCAGTCATCGTCGACCACTTCGCGGTGTTTGATAATCTGCTTGTGCGAATTAAGCATAGTGGTCTTCTCCAACCAGTTCGCCCGCCGGAATCGGCGTGGCATACACATATTCCTTGAACGGCGCCACGCCCAGGCGCTGCGCGGTGTCGACGAAACGCTCGCCTTCGAAGCGCTCGCGCACATAGACCTCGAGCAGGCGGCCGACCACTTCCGGCATCTGCTGCGCCGAGAACGACGGGCCGATGATCTTGCCGATCGCGGCATTGATGCCCTGCGAGCCGCCGATCGACACCTGGTACCATTCGCTGCCGTCCTTGTCGACCCCGAGGATGCCGATCGCGCCCACGTGGTGGTGGCCGCAGGCGTTGATGCAGCCCGAGATGTTCAGTTCGATCTCGCCGATATCGTGCTGGAAGTCGAGGTTGTCGAAGCGCTCGGCGATCGCGGCCGCGATCGGGATCGACTTCGCATTCGCCAGCGAGCAGAAGTCGCCGCCCGGGCAGGAAATGATGTCGGTCAGCAGGCCGATGTTGGGCGTCGCCAGGCCCCTGGCCTTGGCCAGCTGCCACAGCTCGAACAGTGTCGATTGCTCGACGTCGGCCAGCACCAGGTTCTGCTCGTGGGTCACGCGCAGTTCGCCGAAGCTGTAGGTGTCGGCCAGGTCCGCCACGAAGTCCATCTGCTCGGCGGTCGCGTCGCCCGGCGGCACGCCGGTTTTCTTCAGCGACAGCACGACGGCCGCATAGCCCGGCACCTTGTGCGGCTTGACGTTGCGGTTGAGCCAGTTGGCGAAGGCGCGGTTGTCGGGATGCGCCGCGGTCGGATCGGAATCTTCCAGCTGGGCATAGCCGTGCGGCTGGAACCACTGGGCCACGCGGTCGAATTCTTCCTGGGTCAGGGTTTCCGGACCATCCTTCAGGTCTTGCCACTCTTCTTCGACCTGGCGCGTGAATTCCTCGACGCCGACGGCTTTCAGCAGGATCTTGATGCGGGCCTTGTACTTGTTGTCGCGGCGGCCGTGCTGGTTGTACACGCGCATCACGGCTTCGGTATAGGTCAGCAGGTGCTGCCAGGGCAGGAAGTCGCGGATCACGGAACCGAGGATCGGGGTGCGGCCCATGCCGCCGCCGGCCATGAACTTGAAGCCGACTTCGCCCGCTTCGTTCTTGACCAGGGTCAGGCCGATGTCGTGGATCGCGATCGCGGCGCGGTCTTCGACGGCGCCGTTGATCGCCACCTTGAATTTACGGGGCAGGGCGATGAATTCGGGGTGGAAGGTGCTCCACTGGCGCAGGATCTCGGCGAAGGGGCGCGGATCGATGATCTCGTCGGCCGCCACGCCGGCGAACTCGTCGGTGGTGATGTTGCGGATGCAATTGCCCGAGGTTTGGATGGCGTGCATCTCGACCGAGGCCAGGTCTTCCAGGATCTGCGGCGTGTCTTCCAGCTCGATCCAGTTGTACTGGATGTTCTGGCGCGTGGTGAAGTGGCCATAGCCGCGGTCATATTTACGGGCGATATGGGCGAACATGCGCATCTGCTTCGACGCCAGCAAACCATAAGGCACGGCGACGCGCAGCATGTAGGCGTGGCGCTGCATGTAGAGGCCGTTCTGCAGGCGCAGCGGCAGGAATTCTTCTTCCAGCAGCTCACCGTTCAGGCGGCGCTCCACCTGGCTGCGGTACTGCGCAATGCGTTCGCGCACGATGAGATGGTCGTAGTGGTCGTAGCGGTACATGGTCTCGTCCAATGGGGGCAAACATTGTCCACCCGTTAAATGTTTGGTCAAGTTTACGGGTCCCGCTATATATTCCAAACTACGGAGAATTCATTTGCTTATATGCGTAACTCGAATAAGCATCTTAAAATGTCGTTTGCAGCCGCCTTTATCAAAAACATACCAAGAACCGACCAACCTTCATGAATCTTCACCAGCTGCGCTTCGTGCGCGAAGCCGTGCGTCAGAACTACAACCTGACCGACGCGGCCAAAGCGCTGTTCACTTCCCAGCCCGGGGTCTCGAAAGCCATCATCGAACTCGAGGAAGAGCTCGGCGTGGACATCTTCACCCGCCACGGCAAGCGCATCCGCGGGCTGACCGAGCCGGGCCGCCTGGTGCTGCAGTCGGTCGAGCTGATCATGCAGGAAATCGACAGCCTGAAACGGATCGGCAAGGAATACGCGGCCCACGACAGCGGCAGCTTCACCATCGCCACCACCCACACCCAGGCGCGCTACATGTTGCCGAAGGTGGTGCAGGCCTTCATGCAGAAGTTCCCGAAAGTGCGCCTGTCCCTGCTGCAAGGCAATCCGAAGCAGATCGCCGACATGGTCAAGAACGACCAGGCCGATCTCGCCATCGCCACCGAGTCGATCGCGTCGGTGGACGGGCTGATCACGCTGCCGTGCTACCAGTGGGAACACGTGCTGGTGGTGCCGCCGGACCATGGGCTGACGCGCTCGAAGGCGGTGTCGCTGGAAGAGATCGCGTCCTACCCGGTGATCACCTATGATGCCGCCTTTGCCGGCCGCAGCAAGATCGATCACGCCTTCGGCCTGCGCAACCTGAAGCCGGACGTGCTGCTGGAAGCCATCGACGCCGACGTCATCAAGACCTATGTCGAACTGGGCATGGGGGTGGGCATCATCGCCGGCATGGCCTTCGACCCGGAACGCGACCGCAACCTGCGCGCCATTCCCGTGGGCCAGCTGTTCGGCATGAACACCTCGCGGGTGGCGGTGAAGCAGGGCGCCTATCTGCGCAGCTATATCTACACCTTCATCGAACTGCTGGCGCCGACCCTGAACCGCAAGATGGTCGAGTCGGCCATGCGCGGCGGCGACAACTACGAACTGTAAGAACCAAGGAAAGACCATGAGTAACAACCCTGTCGTCGACTTCTACACCGCCATCGCGGACCACTACGACGCCCAATTCCACGACGAGAGCGACGAAGACCGCCAGGACGACCTCGACGACGTCGCCGAACAAGTCTCCGAGCTGATGCGCGGCCACACGGTGCTGGAACTCGGCTGCGGCACCGGCTACTTCACCGACGTGATCGCCGAGACCGCCACGCAGGTGATCGCCACCGACGCCAGCGAAGCGATGCTGAACGTGGCGCGCGAGCATGGCGAGGAGCTGGAGAACGTGCGCTACCGCGTGGTGGACGCGCTCGACATCCCGCTCGACATCGCCGAGGGCGGCAAGATCACGGCCGTGTTCGCCGGTTTCCTGTGGTCGCATTTCAAGAAGGAGCAGCAGGACGCCTTCCTGGCCGGCCTGCGCGCGCGCATCGGCAAGGATGCGCTGCTGGTGCTGATCGACGACGAATACGTCGAGGGCGCGAGTCCGACGGTCGCCCGCACCGATGCCCAGGGCAATACCTGGGCCCAGTTCGTCGACGCCGACGGCCAGCGCCACGAGCTGCCGAAGAACTATCCGACCGACAGCGCACTGCGCAAGCGCCTCGGCACTGCGGTGCGCGAGATCAAGATCGGGCGCTGGGATTCCTGCTGGGCGCTGACCTGCAGGCTGAAGTGATCATCCGGCTGACAATGTTGTCAGCCTGAAGACCGTCGCCCCGGCGCAGGCCGGGGCCCCAGTTCGTACCGACGTGTCAGCCCGTGTAGCGATCAGAATCCGCCGCGGCTCCCGCCGAGACTGATTCCGCCTCCACCCGACGCACCGCCACCGCCCGGCATTCCACCTCCACCGCCCGGCCCGCGGCCGCGTCCACCGCCGCCTTCCGGCCGGCTGCCACGCTCTGATCGTCCCTCGCCGCCGGGCCCGCCCGGCTGGCGCTCCAGCGTGCTGCGCACCTGCGCCATCAGTTTCGCGCGCTGGGTGTCGTCGAGGGCGTCGTTCATCGTCAGCCAGGTTTCGCGCAGGGCCAGGTCTTCGGACTGGGTGGCCGCCGCATCGGCGTCGAGCGGTGCGCTCAGGGTGCGCAGGTCGCCGGCCGCATCGGCCGCCAGCGCCTTCGCTGCCGCATCCAGCGCCTCGCGCCGCTCCTTGCGGGCGCGCAGGATGGTGCGGGTCTTGCGCTCGCTCTGTTCCCACAACAGGCGCTGGTTTTCGTTCAGGGCCAGTTCCTTGCGGATCTCCGGCGCCTGCATCAAGAGGTCTTCCGCGCGCCAGTCGGAAATCGGGATCGCCCTGGCGGCGGGGAGGGCGCACAGCAGGGCGGCGGCGAAGGCGAAGGGCAGGAATTTCATGGTCAACGATTCAGAGAAGAAGATTGACATTGTCTTTTGCCATACCGTAAAGCGGGGTTAGTCAGCTGTAAGGAAATGTTGCTGTTGCGTTAAATTGACAGAAATGATTAACAAATTTAATCCAGGAAATATAAATCGTCAGAAACTGGTATATTTACGTTCAGTTAAACTCAAATTGAGCAAATCATGAACCTTGCCAGGTCTTTCGCGCTGCTAGCGCTCGCCGGCGCCGCCATCCACGCCGACGCCAGCGTCATCACCCTGCAGACCGGCTACAGCAGCGCCGGTCCGCAAGCTTCGGCCGACGCCTACCGCGACGTCGTCGACGCCGCGCTGGCGCTGCAGGCGACGGCCAATACCCCGGGCTACGGCAGCAAGACGATCGACAACTACGGCTGGGTCACCAATGCCGACCAATTCGGGGCGCGCGCGAATTTCGCCTGGAAGTCGACCATCGACTTCGGCGTGTCGGCGGACAAGGCTGGTGCGTGGAGCTTGCGCAGCGGCGTCGACTTCGACCGCGGCGGCGCGATGTTCCTGGATGGCGTGGCGGTCGCCTTCAATCCGAACAATATGTGGTGGGCGGGCGACTACGCGAACACCACCCAGACCTTCGCCGCAACGCTGAACCTCGGCGCAGGCAACCACACCCTGACCATCTTCGGCCTGGAAGGCTGCTGCGACGGCTTCCAGCAGGCCCAGTTCAGGATCGGCGACGGCGGCTATACCACCTTCGCTTCCAGCGATGGTCTGGATGCCGTGCCGGGCGACGTGCCGGAGCCGGCGACCGTCGCGACGCTGGGCCTCGGCCTCGGCCTGCTGGCCGTCACCCGCCGCCGCAAGCGCGCCTGATTCGGTTTCGATCGTCTCTTCCCTTTGGCCGGCGCTCGCCGGCCTTTTTTTAGGCTGTGTTCGCGATCGTTGGGTGAACCAAGTCGCGTTGTCGAAGTCTTACGCATCGTCGAGTTAACTCATCTGGAGTGACGATGCAAGGCCCGCGCTTCGACGAATTGTTCGCTTTTCTGACCGC
>NZ_JAJNOC010000010.1 GCF_021044825.1 Massilia phyllostachyos
CTCCCAGCGTCTCAGCGTGCTGGCCGAAACGCCAAGCGCTTGCGCGGCAGCGGTGATGGACAAAAACTTGTTCATATGAGTATGACTACTCAAAAATGAATAAGTTCCAAACTAACTGTTAAAACCCCGCCGTTTGGAGGGGGCTCGGCGAGAGTGTCATGAAATCCAGTACAATCCCGTCCCCCGGATGCTTGCGTCTTGCAGTGCCGGTCTACCTCTCAAGGCACTGTCATGCAACGACTTCTTACCACCATCCTGGCTTGCCTCGGCATGACCGGGGCCCTCGCCATCGACGCCTATCTGCCCTCCATGCCGGCCATCGGCGGGGAATTCGGGGTGGGCCCGGTGGCGGTGCAGCAGACCCTCAGCATCTTCCTGTTCACCTTCGCCCTGATGATGCTGTTCTACGGGACGCTGTCCGATTCCTTCGGCCGCCGTCCGGTGATCCTGGGCGCGCTGGCGCTGTACACCTTGTCTTCGCTGGGCGCGGCCTGGGCGCCGACCCTGGGCTGGCTGCTGGTGTTCCGCGCCATCCAGGGCCTGTCGGCGGGCGCCGGCTCGGTGATCGGCCAGGCCATCGTGCAGGACCGCTTCAACGGCGCGGAAGCGCAGAAGATCATGTCGCACATCATCATGGTGTTCGGCCTGGCGCCCGCCATCGCCCCGGTGCTGGGCGGCTGGCTGCACGTGACCTTCGGCTGGCGCTCGACCTTCCTGTTCCTGGCGCTGTTCGGCGTCGCGATGATCATCCTGGTGACGCGCCTGCTGCCGGAAAGCCTGCCGCGCGAGAAGCGCCAGGTGTTCCACCCGGTGACGATCGCGCGCAACTACGCGATGGTATTGAGGGATCCGCAGTTCGTGATGCTGGCGCTGGCGCTCGGCCTGGTGTTCGGCGGCCTGTCGCTCTACATCGGCTCGGCCGCCAACTTCGTGATGGAGATCCTTGGCCTGCCGGAGACCGCCTTCGCCTGGATGTTCATCCCGCTGATCGGCGGCATGGTGATCGGTTCCGGCTGGGGCGGCAAGCGCGCGGCCAAGGCGCCGCCGGGACGCCTGCTGTGGATCGGCTACGGCGTGATGGCGGTGGGCTCGGTCATCAACGTCGGCTACAACGCACTGTTCGCGGCCAGCGTGCCGTGGGCGGTGCTGCCGCTGGGCGTGTTCACTTTCGGTCTCGCGGTCGCGATGCCGGGCATCCAGCTCGCCGCCATGGGCCTGTTCCCGCACAACCGGGGTCTCGCCGCCTCGATGGTCGGCTTCATCCAGATGATGTCGTTCGCGCTGGTCTCGGGCCTGGTGGCGCCGCTGCTGTTCGGCAGCGCCTTCAAATTGGCCTGCGGCGCGGCGATCGGCGTGCTGCTCAGCTTCATGATGTGGCGCCTGAGCCGGCGCTTCGCCGCACCAGGCGCCTGAGTGGAGGCGCGCTTGGCGCCTGAGTCCCCGTTCTTCCTGCTGCTGCGCAGCCGGCGCGCCTGGTACCGCCGGCAGTCGTTCGCGCTCTACCTGCGCTATGGCCACGTGCTCGCGGTACTGCTGGCTTTGACCGCCCCCGCGCTGATCGAGCGGCCCGAGGTGCTGGCCGAGCCGATCCTGCATGCGTGGCGCCATCCGGGCGACTTGCTGGGCAATGCGGCCTGGGCCTGCGCCTGGCTCGGCTGCGTGTTCGCGTGGGTGCGCGTGCACCGGCCCTTCATCGCGGGTGGCGCGCTGGCCACCTATGTCCGCTCATTGCCGGAGAC
This sequence comes from Massilia phyllostachyos, assembly GCF_021044825.1. Classification (GTDB taxonomy): domain Bacteria; phylum Pseudomonadota; class Gammaproteobacteria; order Burkholderiales; family Burkholderiaceae_D; genus Telluria; species Telluria phyllostachyos. The sequence continues at coordinate 1,740 of NZ_JAJNOC010000010.1, forward strand.
CGTCCGCGCCGCGCCGCTGTTGGATGGGGCGATGCTGCTGGTCAGCCTGCAGATTTTCCTGGTGCCGATCGGGCTGGCCGCATGGACGATCGCGCGCGGCGGCGGCGGCGGCGCCGGCGCTGCCTTTGCCGCGTACGCGGCGGCGCTGGCCGTGCTGACGCTCGTGGTGGCGCGCCTGGCGCTGCGTGGGGCAGGGCGGCGGGCGTGGACGCCGGCGGCTGCCGCCGGTCCGGGCGGCGCGGGCTTCTTCTGCCTTGTGAAGCTGCAGTGCATCGTGCTGGCGCGCCGCCATCCGCATGCGGCCTTGCCGCGCCTGGCGCTAGCCGGCGCCATCATGGCCACCACCCTGTGGCTGGTGTTCGGCGCCGGCAAGCTGGCCGAATCCTCCAGCTTCGTGAAGGTCGGCTGCTGGCTCGCGGTCGCCGTGATGTCGGGCTTTCATTACCTGTTCTGGAGCACGCGCCAGCCGCTCGCGCCGTTTCTCGCCAGCCTGCCGCGCGGGACGCTGCGCATGGCGCTGAGCGAGCAACTGCTGGTGCTGGGCGCAACCGGCCTGCTGTTCGCCGGCGCCTGGGCCGCCTGCCTGCTGCAGGGCGCGGTGGGCAGCCCGGTGGCCGCGCAGCTGCTGCGGCATGGCGCGGCCGGCCTGGCCGTGCTGCCCGTGCTCGGCCTTCCCCTCATCCAGCGCCACCAGGATGGCATGCTGGTCAAGGTCGCGATCCTGGTCGCGAGCTTCCTTCTGCTATGAAACGATGAGTCGACCATGAAACTGCTCGAAGCCGACAAGCTCGGCGTGACGTTTTCCGGACTGGCGCTGTTTCGCGGCCTGTCGTTTTCCTTCGGGCCCGGCGCGATCGCCCTGATGGGCGAGAACGGCGCGGGGAAGTCGACCCTCTTGACCCTGCTCGCGGGCGTGCAGCCGCTGCAGGAGGGAAGAGTAGCGGTGGGCGGGCACGACCTGGCGGCGGCGCCGGTGGCCGCGCGGCGGGCACTGGCCTGGGTCCCGGACGAATCGGTGGCCTACGAATTCATGACAGGCGACGAGTTCCTGCGCATGGTGTTCGCGCTGCGCGGCAAGAGCGAGGCGCCGGCGCTGGCGGCGCTGATCGAGGGCTTCGGGATCGCGCCGCACCGCGGCAAGCGCTTCGGCCAGATGTCGCTCGGGACCCGCAAGAAGTTCATGCTCGTCAGCGGCCTGGCAAGCAGCGCGCCGGTGGTGTTGATGGACGAGCCGACCAACGGCATCGACGCCGAAGCAAAGGCGCATCTGGTGGAAACGATCCGGCACGGCAGCGCCACCCGGCTGTTCCTGTTTTCCACGCATGACGAGGACACCGTCGCGCGCTGCGGCGCCACGGTGCTGCGCCTGGCGGATTAGCGGCGGTGCTGCTTCATCGCCGAGGCGACTTCGCGCTTGGCGTCGCGGTCCTTCTCGGTGGCGCGCTTGTCGTGCTGCTTCTTGCCCTTGGCCAGGCCGATCTCGCATTTCACGCGACCGCCCTTGAAGTGCAGGTTGAGGGGAACCAGGGTATAGCCGGCACGCTCGACCTTGCCGACCAGCTTGTCCAGCTCGGCGCGGTGCAGGAGCAGCTTGCGGGTGCGCAGCGCTTCCGGATGGCTGAAGGCGGAGGCGGTGGTCAGGGCGCTGACGTGGGCGCCGAACAGGAACAGTTCGTTGTTGCGCACGACGACGTAGGCTTCCTTGATCTGGACCTTGCCTTCGCGGATGGCCTTGACTTCCCACCCCTCCAGCACGATGCCGGCCTCGTACCGGTCCTCGATGAAGTAGTCGAAAAATGCTTTTTTATTGTCAGCGATACTCATGAAATAGCGAAAATCCGCGTCTCGGTTAAACTAATGCAGTGGCGCCGATGCAAACATGACACCGTCAGTGCATGGCGCAAAATACAACTCGTCCAACATCATAACAAACGGTTGACCAATGGCAGTAGTGCACAAATCAGTTTTTCTCGGCTATAGCACGGAGCAGATGTTCGACCTCGTCGCCAAGGTCGAAGATTATCCGAAATTCCTCCCCTGGTGCGGCGGCGTGAAAGTCCTGGAACGCAGCCAGGACAAGCTGGTCGCCTGCCTGCAAATCAATTTCCACGGCGTAAAACAAAGCTTCACCACCTCCAACCACAACCAGCGTCCGACCCAGATGAAGATGCACCTGGTCGACGGTCCCTTCAAGATGATGGAAGGGACCTGGAGCTTCAAGGCCCTGCGCGAAGACGCCTGCAAGATCGATTTCGATTTGCAGTATGAATTCTCGAGCATCATCCTGGAACAGATCATCGGCCCGGTGTTCGGCATGATCGCCAACAGCATGGTCGATTCCTTCTGCAAGCGCGCCGAGGCCGTCTATGGCTGAGATGCTGGCGGTCACGGTCTGCTATGCGAGCGACAAGTTCGAATACCTGCACCCGATGCAGGTGCGCGAGGGCACGACCATCGGCGAGGCCATCGAGATGAGCGGCGTGCTGCAGGCGCATCCGGAAATCAACCTCAGCACCCAGCCGGTTGGTATTTACGCAAGGAAGAAGACCCTGGACACAGTGCTGCGCGCACGCGACCGCATTGAAATCTACCGTCCGCTGGTGGCCGATCCGAAGGATTCGCGGCGCAAGCGCGCGGCAAAACGCGAAGGCGGGGCGGCGCCCGCGGCGTGATCGCATGACTGGATTTCCCAGAATCCAGAGAAATTGCGACTCGGGAAAATAAAGCGGCATTTTCGCGGTATCATACGGCTGAGCTCGCGAACCGCAACGGACGGCCCGGCGCCGCGGCTCGCTAGCGCGCAGCAACCGGCCCGGCCGGATGCGGACTGCGCCGGAGCCATCCTGCCGTCCGCCTTTCCCTTCCCGCATGCTGAGTACCGTAAGTCTGTTTTTGGTCACCACCGCCTTGTCGGTGGTCATGTTGCTCGTGCTGTCGTCCCTGGCCGGCACCAAGGTGGCCGGCATCCGCGCATGGGGGCAGGCCAACGGCCTGGCTGTCATTTCCCTGTTGCTGTTCGCCTCGCGCGGCATCTTTCCCGATGTTCTGAGCCTGGAGCTCGCCAATGCGCTGCTGCTGGCGACGATCGCCCTGATGCATGCGGGTTTCTGCCATCACCTGGGCCGGCCCGTGCCGCTGCGCAGGCTGGTCGCCGGCGCCGTCGCCGCCTTTTGCGGACTGGTGTATTTTCATCACGTGCACGAGTCCCTCTCGCTGCGCATCACCTCGGTCTCGGTCTACCATGCGTCCGTGTGCTTCGCCATCTACCGCAGCGTTCCCGTCGCGCGCGACCGGCGCCTGCGCTATCCCTTCGCGTTCACCCGGATCACCGCGCTGGTGCTTGCTTGCGGCCATGCCTTCCGCGGCGCCTTTTATGCGCTGGACGCCTGGGAGCCGGTGCTGCTGGTGGCGCCCGACACCATCAACCTGGTCTTCGTCGCCCTCGGCACGCTGGCGATGCCGGCGCTGACGCTGGGCGCGGTGATGATGGCGAACGGCCGCGCGCTGTCGGACGCCGCCTATGCGGCCGACCACGACCACCTGACCGGCGCGCCCTCGCGACGCGCTTTCTTCGACGTCGCCGAGCGCGAGCTGGCGCGGGCCCAACGCAAGGGAAGCGGCCTCGGCTTGCTGCTGGTCGACGCCGACCATTTCAAGCGCATCAACGATACCTTCGGACATGGCGTCGGCGACCAGGTGCTGCGCGACCTGGTGCGGCGCACGCAGGAGGTGATCCGCAAGATCGACTATTGCGCCAGGCTCGGCGGGGAAGAGTTCGCGGTGCTGCTGCCCGATGCCAGCCCCGAGACGGCAAGCATGGTGGCCGAACGCCTGCGCAGGGCGCTCGACCGGTCGGCGCCCGCCACGAATCCGTCCGGCGGGCCGGCCTACACCGTGAGCATCGGCCTGGCCATGCTGGAGCCTGACGAGAGTTTCGCGAGCCTGATGCAGCGCGCCGACAAGGCCTTGTATGCGGCCAAGGCGGGCGGGCGCAACCGGGTGGTCAGCGCAGTCGGGCTGGCCGGTGGCGACAAGGGCTGAGCGGCAACGCCGTCAGCGGCATTCGGACAGGATCTTGTTGGCGCGCGCCAGTTGCGCGGCGCGTTCCTCGTCGCTGGCGAAGCGGCGCTCGCCCTGCGGGTCGACATTGCCGATGCGGATGCCGGACTCGACCTGGGCGCGGGCGGTGCGGGCCCATTCGCAGCGCTGTTCGACGTCGCGCTGGCGATCCGCCTGTTGTGCATTCTTCTTGTCCTGTTCCTCGCGTTCCTTCATCCGCTTGCGGTAGTCGGCTTCGCGCGCCGCCCAGCCCGGCGCTGGCTTGGTTTCAGCGGGCGCAGCGGCGGGAGGTTCCGCGGCGGGAGCGGCGTAGGCGCGGCCTGGCGCTTTCAGGATCTTGCTCGGCGGAGTCGATGGCGGCGGCGGGCGGTCGGAGAACTGGCGCACGCCGTTCTCGCCAATCCAGGAATATTGGGCCTGGGCCAGGCTGCTGCCCAGGAGCAGGGCAGAGGCGGCAAAGAGGCGGAGCAGGGCGGTCGGATGCGGCATAAAGTTTTCCTCAGGTAACGAACGGATTTCGCCACGGCAGCGTTGCGCTGTCAATTGTGGATGAGCTCCCCAGGCCATTTTTAGGCATGGCTGCGACAGTTTTTTGTACTTTCTGTATAATTCACTTTTGCGCCTATAGGAAAGTACTATGCGTCTCCTCCAAAAAGCACTCACGTTCGATGACGTGCTGCTCGTCCCGGCCTACTCCAATGTTCTTCCGGCCGAAACTTCCCTTCGCACCAAACTGACCCGGAATATCACGCTGAATATCCCGCTGCTGTCGGCTGCGATGGATACCGTGACCGAAGCACGCCTCGCGATCGCGATGGCGCAGGAGGGGGGCATCGGCATCATCCACAAGAACCTTCGCCCGGCCGACCAGGCGCGCGAAGTGGCGCGCGTCAAGCGCTACGAATCGGGCGTGCTGCGCGACCCGATCACCATTCCTCCGACCATGAAGATCCGCGAAGTGCTGGCGCTGTCGCAACAGCACGGCATCAGCGGCTTCCCGGTGGTCGAGGGCAAGCAGGTGGTCGGCATCATCACCAACCGCGACCTGCGTTTCGAGGAAGACCTGGACGCCGAGGCGCGCGCCAAGATGACCCCGCGCGCGGACCTGGTGACCGTCAAGGAAGACGCCGACCTGTCCGAAGCCAAGCGCCTGATGAACAAGCACCGCCTCGAGCGCGTGCTGGTCGTCAACGACGAATTCGAATTGCGCGGCCTGATCACCGTCAAGGACATCCAGAAGTCGCACGAGCACCCGCTGGCCTCCAAGGATTCGCAGGGCAAGCTGCTGGTCGGCGCCGCCGTCGGCGTCGGCGCCCGTGACGAAGAGCGCATCGAGCTGCTGGTCGCGGCGGGCGTGGACGTGCTGGTGGTCGACACCGCCCACGGCCACTCGCAGGGCATCCTGGACCGCGTGAAATGGATCAAGGACCGTTACCCGCACGTCGACGTCATCGGAGGCAACATCGCCACCGCGGCGGCCGCGAAGGCGCTGGTCGAGAGCGGCGCGGATGCGGTGAAAGTCGGCATCGGCCCGGGTTCGATCTGCACCACCCGCATCGTCGCCGGCGTCGGCGTGCCGCAGATCACCGCGATCTCGAATGTGGCCAAGGCGCTGGAAGGCACCGGCGTGCCCTGCATCGCCGACGGCGGCATCCGCTTCTCGGGCGACATCTCGAAGGCCCTCGCTGCCGGCGCCCACACCGTCATGATGGGCAGCATGTTCGCCGGCACCGACGAGGCGCCGGGCGAGACCATCCTGTACCAGGGCCGCAGCTATAAATCCTACCGCGGCATGGGCAGCCTGGGCGCGATGGCCGAAGGCTCGGCCGACCGCTACTTCCAGGAAGCATCCGCCAAGGCCGACAAGTTTGTCCCGGAAGGCATCGAAGGCCGCGTCGCCTACAAGGGCAGCGTGCTGGCGATCATCTTCCAGCTGGTCGGCGGCGTGCGCCAGTCGATGGGTTACTGCGGCTGCGCCACCATCGAGGAATTGCGCGAGAAGGCGGAATTCGTCGAGATCACCTCGGCCGGCATGCGCGAATCCCACGTGCACGACGTGCAGATCACCAAGGAAGCGCCGAACTACCGCTCCGAGTAAGACAGTCCACGAAACGCGGCCGGCAGTGGCCGCGTTTTTGCATGACCCCGATTCATTTCCTATCGTTGCCCTCCACATGCATTCCAAAATCCTCATTCTCGACTTCGGTTCCCAGGTTACCCAGCTGATCGCCCGCCGCGTGCGCGACGCCGGCGTGTTCTCCGAGGTCTACCCCTACGACGTCAGCGACGAATTCGTCCGCAACTACGGCGCCTCCGGCATCATCCTCTCGGGCAGCCACAACTCGACCCTCGAAGGCGACTCGCCGCGCGCCCCGCAAGCCGCATTCGAAGCCGGCGTGCCGGTGCTGGGCATCTGCTACGGCATGCAGACCATGGCCGCCCAGCTCGGCGGCAAGGTCGAGAACGGCAAGGTGCGCGAGTTCGGCTACGCCGAGGTGCGCGCGCGCGGCCATACGGCGCTGTTCAACGGCATCAACGACTTCGTGACCGACGAAGGCCACGGCATGCTGCGCGTCTGGATGAGCCACGGCGACAAGGTGCTGGACATGCCGCCGGGCTTCAAGCTGATGGGCTCGACCGACAGCTGCCCGATCGCCGCCATGGCCGACGAAGAGCGCCGCTTCTACGCGCTGCAGTTCCACCCGGAAGTGACCCACACGACCCAGGGCGAAGCCATCATCGGCCGCTTCGTGCACGAGATCTGCGGCTGCAAGTCGGACTGGAACATGCCGGACTATATCGGCGAAGCGGTGCAGAAGATCCGCGAACAGGTGGGCACCGATGAAGTCATCCTCGGCCTGTCGGGCGGCGTCGATTCGAGCGTGGCCGCGGCCTTGATCCACCGCGCCATCGGCGACCAGCTGACCTGCGTGTTCGTCGACCATGGCCTGCTGCGCAAGGACGAGGGCAAGATGGTGATGGACATGTTCTCGAAAAACCTCGGCGTGAAGGTGCTGCGCATCGACGCCGAAGCCCAGTTCATGGGGCATCTTGCCGGCGTGACCGATCCGGAGCAGAAGCGCAAGATCATTGGCCGCGAGTTTGTCGAGGTGTTCCAGGTCGAGGCGGGCAAGCTGACCAATGCGAAGTGGCTGGCGCAGGGCACCATTTATCCGGACGTGATCGAGTCGGCCGGCAAGGGCAAGAAGGGGCAGACGATCAAGAGCCACCACAATGTGGGCGGGCTGCCGGAGACACTGAACCTCAAGCTGCTGGAGCCGCTGCGCGAGCTGTTCAAGGATGAGGTGCGCAAGCTGGGCGTCGCGCTCGGCCTGCCGCATGACATGGTGTATCGTCATCCGTTCCCGGGTCCGGGGCTGGGCGTGCGTATCCTGGGTGAGGTGAAGAAGGAGTATGCGGATCTGCTGCGCGAAGCGGATGCGATCTTCATCGAAGAGCTGCGTAATACGCCGTTCGACTTGCCGGCCGTTGCCGGGATCGATCCGGGCAAGGCGCCGGTGAACTGGTATGAGGCGACCAGCCAGGCGTTTGCCGTGTTCCTGCCGGTGAAGTCGGTGGGGGTGATGGGCGATGGCCGTACCTATGAATACGTGGTTGCGCTGCGCGCGGTGCAGACGCTGGACTTCATGACGGCGCAGTGGGCGCATTTGCCGCATTCGCTGCTGGGCAAGGTGTCCAATCGCATCATTAACGAAGTCCGCGGTCTGAACCGGGTGGTGTATGACATTTCGGGTAAGCCGCCAGCGACGATCGAGTGGGAATAAGCGCAATAAGATAGCTCGCTGATTCGAAATAGAAATCAGGTAAGCCATTGACTCTTCCTCTTGAGTGGTCAATGGCTTTTTTTCATCGAAGCTCGATCACAATCGCCAATCCGTTCAGGCACGCGCTTTGCCTTCAACACTCATCACTCGCTGTGTACCGTCATGGTCCAATTCACTTTTAACGATATCGATACAGGCGCACGCCTGGTCGAGGCTTTAACGCGTCAGGCGACCTCACTGCCTGGCATGACCATTACCTATGTCGATCTGCTCACGCTGGCGCGTTCCCTGCATCCAAAGGACGACGTGCTTGGACGTGCAGTACCGATAGGCATCGGTCCCAAGCTCCAGTTCGTGGAAAGCTTTTGCGCCATGCACGGCTATCCCAATCTGGCATGCCTGGCGGTGAGCAGGGAAACCATGCGGCCGGCGTCGGGTTACCAGGGCGACTGGGAAGCCGACAGGCGCGCCGTCGCCGATGTCGACTGGTCGGTAACCGATGCGCAGCTGGCGACGTACCTGGAAGCAATGCGCGCCAAGGTCCCGCCCCGTTTCAAGCCGCGCAAGGAGCGGCCCGCGGACGTGGCGTGGTATGCCTATTTCTGTTCGCACCGGGCAGCCTGCGAGAAGCTCACCGCGGAGGACAAGCAAGAGATCATCAACCAGATGATGGCGGGACTCGACCCCGAGACGGCGCTCGGGCGCGTGCTGGCTGCGAAGCAGGAATTCGGTGACGCCGCCTAGTGGGAGGCTCGATGCATGGATCCGTCCTCCAGGAGAAACGAACGCATACCATCTATTTCGCAGGCATATTACTGGTACGCACCCAGACGAAGGCGCAGACCGCCGCAGCAGCGGCACTCGCAGCACACACCACCAGCGCCGCATGGAACGGCCCCAGCAAAGCGCGCCCCTGCGCAGTGAGCACCACGCCCAGCAAGGCCGTCGCAATCAAGCCGCCCCCACGTGCAACCGCGCTGTTGAAACCGGAAGCGATCCCGGTATGGCGCTCGTCGACCGACGACAGCACCGCCGTGGTCAACGGCGCGGCCACGCAAGCCATGCCGAGCGCGATCGTCAGCATCGCCGGCAGCACCGTCGTCATATAGCTGCCAGTCCCGATGCGCAGCGCCAGCAGGAAGCCGCCAGCCACGATCAGCGAACCGATGGAGAGCGGCAGGCGCGAGCCGTGGCTGGCGGCCACGCGGCCCATGAGTGGCGATGCAAATGCAAGCACGATCGGGAAGGGCAGCAGCGCCGCTCCGGCCTCCTTGGCCGAGTAGTCCAGCGCCTGGATCAGCACGAAGGGCACCAGCAGCATCAGGGCGCCGAGCGCGCCGTACAGCAGGAAAGTCATCAGGTTTAGCCCGGAAAACCCGCTCGCGGCGAACAGCTTCATGGGCAGCATGGCGCGCTCGCCGGCGCGCCGCTCGATCCACAGGAAGGCGGCCAGGATCGCGACGCCGGCCGCCAGCGCGATTCCCGCCCACGTGGTCAGCTGTTTTTCGGCCGATGCCTCGGCCAGGCCCCAGGTCAGGCAGGCAAGCCCCAGGCTGGCGAGCACGGCGCCGAGTGGATCGAGCGGAGTCGGCTTGCTTCCCTTCTTCAGCGTCACGAAGCGCCATGCCATGAACATGGCCAGCGCTGCGATCGGCAGATTGATGGTGAAGATCGCGCGCCAGCCCACGGCATCGATCAGCCAGCCGCCCAGCAAGGGTCCGATGGCCCCGGCCGCGGCGCCGGCTGCGGCCCAGATGCCGACGGCCCGGCCACGCTTTTTGCCTTCGAAGGTGGCGCTGAGGATGGCCAGGCTGTTCGGCAGCACCAGCGCGGCGCCCATGCCTTGCAGCACCCTCCCGGCGACCAGCAGCGATAGTTGTGGCGCCCACGCGCACAGCAGCGCGGCCAGCGCGAACACGGCGATGCCGGCCAGGAGCATGCGCTTGCGCCCGTAGTGGTCGCCCAGCGCACCGCCCAGCAACAGCAGTGAACTGAGCGGAAGCAGGTAGCCGTTGATCACCCAGGACAGGTCGGCGCCCCGGCCCGCCAGGTCCTGTCCGATCGCCGACAGGCCGACGTTGACCACCGAACCGTCGATGAACGCCAGGCTGCTTGCCAGGATCGAGGTGCACAGCACCAGGGTCGGATGAGCCGGCGCCTCGGCCTGGGCCGGCGCGGGGCCGGCGGCAAGCGCGCGGTCGCAGTCACTGGGTAGGGTGCTCACGCGCGGGTCTCTGGGGGATTCGATGGCAGCATGCCGGCATCTTGCTGAACCGCTGTGCGGGCGTCTGTTCGCATGCGCACACATCCGTCGTTCAGATCCACGGCGGACTAGCCGTGCGACCGCCTGCTGCCGGAGCCGCGATAATGCCTATGAACATGGGCTTGCTATCGAAGCCGGCCCGCCAGCCACGACGAGGGATGGAATGAAGCTCGATGCAAGGCATTTCCGCGTGCCCGAGGGACGCAAACCGGACCTGCGCGCCATGCCCACCGAGGTGGATCGGGTGTACCGGTCGAAGAAGCACTACCGCGCCATCCTCGAAAAACGCGTCGCCCGCCTGAGCGCGCAGCAGGAAATGCTGTTCGCATCGAACAGCCACGCGATCCTGCTGATCTTCCAGGCGATGGACGCGGCGGGCAAGGATGGCGCCATCAAGCACGTGATGTCGGGCGTGAACCCGCAAGGCTGCCAGGTCCACAGCTTCAAGCACCCGTCGCCCGCGGAACTCGAGCACGATTTCCTCTGGCGCAGCAATCTACACCTTCCCGCGCGCGGCCACATCGGCATCTTCAACCGCTCCTACTACGAAGAGGTGCTGATCGCGCGCGTGCATCCGGAGATCCTGCGCGCCGAGGGTTTGCCGTGCGCCGCTCCCGACAAGACGATCTGGCGCGAACGCTTCCGCTCGATCCGCAACCTGGAGCGGCACCTGGTCGCGAATGGCACCCGGATCATCAAGTTCTTCCTCCACATCTCGCCGGAAGAGCAGAAGAAGCGCCTGCTTCGCCGGATCGAGGATCCGGAGAAGAACTGGAAATTCGACCTGGCCGACCTGCGGGAACGCGCATTCTGGGACGACTACCGGCAGGCCTACGAGGAGTGCATCGGCAGCACCAGCACGCGCGCCGCGCCCTGGTACGTGGTGCCGGCCGACGACAAGAAGAATGCGCGGCTGATCGTGTCGCGGATCCTGCTCGAGTCACTGCAGGAACTCGATCTCGCCTACCCCCTGGCGAGCCCCGAACGGCGCAAGGAGCTGCAGGCGATCCGCGAACGCCTGCTCGGCTAGCCCGGGCGCGGGCTGGTCAGCGGAACAGGGCTTCCCATCCGGCGCGGGGCGACATGTCGGCCAGGTTCCACTCGGCCGGGTCGAACGGGCGCCGTGCCGGGGCGTAGGCCGGATAGCCGCTCGATTGCGCTTCCGAATCGACGATGTGGCCGCGTCCTTCGGCGACGTCGGAAATGATCTTGAAGTCGACCGGGTCGCGCGCCCACGGCCGCATGCCGGCGCTCGCGTACATCGCGTTTTCCAGCCGCGCCGCCGGCAGGGCCTGGAGGCCGGGCGGAAGGTAGGGCTCCCCGGCCTCGAGGATGCGCGCCCCGGACGCCGTATAGCTGCCGGTCTGCGGCATCGGCTTGCCGTTCGCATCGAGCGCCAGGTTGTCGCGCAGGTAGAGGCTGACGTCGCCGGCGCCGCCCAGGCTGAACAGCGGCACGCCCGGCCGCGAATCGTCACCGCCGCGCACCACGTTCCCGACCAGCGTCACGACGCCGACCTGCGGCGCATGATCGCCCCACTCGTGCGCGATCAGGTTGTAGTGCATCGCCCTGGCGCCGAAGTCGTGCACCAGGTTGTTCACCACCGCTACCTTCGCGCCGCCCTTGATCAGGGGATTGCGTTCGTGGTTGGCGTTGTACAGGTTGCCGTAGATGAGCACCTGGCTGGCATTGTCGTGCACCAGCGTGCCCTTCGAATGCTCGCCCTTCTTGTGGGTCGAGTCGCGCAGTCCTTCGGCCACGATGTTGTGGCTGAAGGTGACGCGGCGCGAGGTCCCCTGGCGCCATTCCTCGGGGTTCGCGCCCTTGAAGCGCGGGCCGGAGGCGGACAGGTTTTCGTCGGTGGCCCAGCTGAAGCTGCAATGGTCGATGATGACGTTGTCCGCCGCGCTGGTGGACAGGCCGTCGGCTTCCCAGCCGCTCTTCTTCGCGCGTCCGGCCTCGCCCGGCCGCACCGCGATATGCTGCACGATTACGTCGTGGGTGGCGACCGAGAATTCGCCGCGGATGAAGGTGATGCCGGGACCGGGCGCGGTCTGTCCCGCGATCGTGAGGTAGGGCTCCCGGATGCGGATGCTGGCGCCCTGCAGGTCGATCACGCCGCCGACCTCGAACACCACGATGCGCGGGCCGCTTGCAGCGACCGCTTCCGCGAACGAACCTGCGCCGGACGCGTTCAGGTTGGTCACCCGCACGATCCTGCCGCCCGCGCCGCCGCGCGTGTCGGCCCAGCCCCTGACATCGATGCCGCCGCGCGACATCCCGGACATGCCGGCCGGCGCGTCGGCGGCGAGGGCGCCCGCGCTCCAGCACAGCATCGTCAGCACAGCCACCCGCATCCAGCCCGGCGTCGAACCCCGCATCCTCGTCTCCCGTCTTGTCTTGTAATGCAAAAATGATGGCACAGCCTAGGTTCCCGGCTGGACGTAGGGCACCTTGGCGAACAGCCGCCGCTCGGCGCCGCGCGGGTCGTCCTCCATGCGCGGCGGGACGTCGAAGACCATGGTCTGGCGGCGCGCCAGGTCGTAGGGTTCCCAGCGCGGCAGCGCGCTGGCTGACGGCACGCCGGTCCTGGCGAAGGCGATGAAGGCATCGCTCATCATGTCGGCCATGGCCTGCGCCTGCGGCCCGATGGCGGTGGCGCCGGGCTTGGCGATGTTGTCGAACACCAGCTGGATATCGGACGCATGCGGCGCGCCGAACCTGCCGCCGTCTTTCGGCGTCGCCCAGTCCAGCTGGTAGACGAAGGCCGGGCTGCCGCTGCGCGCGCGCTCCTCGGCTTCGATGATCGCGCCGCGCCACGAGCGTGACGCGGTCGTGATCTTGAAGAACAGGTCGCTCGGCGACAGCGCCGGATACAGCTTGCGATACGCCGCGATCACCGCCTCGGGCTGGACATCGACGCGCATATTGGGCGCCAGCCTGGCGGGCAGCTGCTCCCAGGTGAGGGCGAAATTGGCCGGATCGCCGCCCAGGAAGGCGCGCGTCTCGTCGTGCGTATTCCCGATCATCATGGGGATGCCGGCCGACTGGCCCGGGGCGTCCGGATAGAAGGGATGGCGCGGCAGGTTGCGCTCGTCGAGCACCGGCGCGAACGAGACGCCGCCGAAGGGCAGCACCGGGTCGCGCGTGCCGAGTACTTCGACGATCCTCTGGAAAGGGAGGGACCGGATCTCGCCGGCCCTGGCGGCCGGCAGCTTCAGCGCGTCGAGCAGGGCCTGGGCGCGCAGGGTGGCGTTCAGCGGTCCGCTGGCCGTGACCTGCTGGCCGCTCATGGTGGCGGCGCGATGAAACAGGCCGGCGGCCGCCGGCATCGCCATCAGGGTCGCGATCTTGGCGCCGCCGCCGGACTGGCCGAACACGGTCACGTTGCCTGGGTCGCCGCCGAATTCCGCGATGTTGTCGCGCACCCAGCGCAGCGCCAGGATCAGGTCGAGCTGGCCGGCGTTGCCGGAATCGGCGAACATGCCGTCGCCGAAGCGCGCCAGGTACAGGTAGCCGAAGGCGTTGAGGCGATGGTTCACCGTCACCACGACGACGTCGCCGCGGCGGCACAGGCGCACGCCGTCGTACAGCGGGCTCGAGCCGGAGCCGTTGTTGTAGGCGCCGCCGTGAATGTAGACCATGACCGGGCGCTTGCCGCGGTCGCGCAGGGCAGGGGACCAGACGTTCAGGAACAGGCAGTCTTCACTGACCGCGTCCTCGCGGCTGATCTGCGGGCAGGACGGGCCGTATCCCAGCGCGTCCACGACGCCGTCCCAGGCTTGCGGCGGCAGCGGCGCCATGAAACGCCGCACGCAGGTAGAGGCGCCGTAGCGCACACCCTTGAACACGTTGATGCCGTTGTCGCGGTAGCCGCGGATCCGTCCGTGCCGGGTCGTCGCCAGCGGCGACTCGCCTTGCGCGGCGTGGGCGCCGGCGCCCAGCAGGGTGGAAGCGAGGAAGATGGATTGCTGGAGGAAGGTGCGGCGTCGCGGTTCGGTCATGGAGGGCGTGACGATATTGGGCAGGATTTCCGTATGGTAGCCCACTCGCCGCCATCGCAGGACGCAGCCCGTTGCATGTCGATGGAACGATGCTCCCGAGTGCTCAGCGTTGGTCCGTGGCGCCAAGCCGGGCGCCACTCGCTTCGACACGCTTCGCGGAATCCACGAGGTCCGGAGTGAACGTCATCAAGGTGCTGATTGCCATGCGTTCTGCCGTTAGTATCCTGGTCAGCGACGCCTCGTCGACTTCGATGTCGTCAGGTGCGAACATCCGCTCGACAACCGAGAAGTATTCGAGCAGGTGGCGTACGACGGCATCATAGCTGTTTCGAATGCGCGTCAATTCTGCATAGTCCTGCTCGATCGTCGTGAGATCGACCAGATCCACCCGCCGCAGGATCGGGAGCTGGGATCGATATACTTCGTCGCGGAACACATAACGCCGATGGTCGGCGTCCGCCAAGGAGGATATCGTCACTCTGGTGCGATCAATGGTTCCGACGATCGCTTTTCCAGCCCGGTTGGCTTTGTCGAGTTCAAGTTGGTCCTGATGCAGCCTGTGCGCCGCGATCTCCTGAATGGCCGCGATCGCGAGCAGCCGTGGCGGTGGCTGGTCCAGGTCTTTCCTGAGATTCGCCTCCGGGAAGAGCGTCGCAAGTACGGGAATCTTCTGCGTACGCAGCGATCTGGCGACACCATCGAAGGCATTGATCATGCTTTCGAGATTCCTCGTCAGGTCGGACAAGACCTGGCGGTTCACCCGGTATTCGCTCCGCAGCATCGACACGGCCTTCGACTGTTCCGCGTGCGAGAGTTCCCGGTACTTGAGCGCGAAGCCGAGAAGCAGGACGGCGAGCCCTATCAGGAAGCCATACAGCAGAATTGCCTTGACGACGTTATACCCATGGGTGCGCGTCAGCTGGGGGATGATCCCCCGTTTGAGCAGGGCGCGACAAAAAGAGAAAAACAGGAAGATCGCGAACCCGGACAGCACCAGCGGGTCGCTGAGGTACGGCGCAATCTTGTCGAAACCGTTCACATTCACCTCGGGGGCTTCCGTCCGCTGCGGTGGAAAACAGGATGAGCCTTGACTATATTGCAAGACTCGCGCGCTGAGTGTGCTTGTTTCCTGTAACCCCTTCCTTTGGAGGAGTCCGGCGTGGCATATGCTTGCTTTCCCCTCTGGATGCAGCCTTTGTCGAACTGTCCGGTTATCATCGGCAGGTAAAGCTGGACGGTGCGCATGCACGAGCGCGGCAAACCGCGGTGCTCCGCATGCAAGGCCAGGGCACACATCATCAGACGGACAGGAGAAACGACAGATGCAGGAACTTTCGAAAGGCGCCCGGCTGCCCCTGGCCCAGGAAGCATGGAGCAGCGAGCTGCAGGTCAGGCTGGCGGCGCAGGGACTGGCGCTGGATGTCGCCTGCTTCGGCATCGATGCCGCCGGCAAGCTGGTCGACGATCGCTACATGACCTTCTTCAACCAGCCCGCGACGCCGTGCGGGGGCGTTACCGTGACACGCCAGGGAAATGCGGTCGACGGTTTCCGCTTGCGCCTCTCCGCCTTGCCCGCAACGGTGGAGCGGGTCGTCGTCACCGCCAGCATCGACGGCGGCGGTGTGATGGCGCAGCTGGCGCACGGTAGTCTGGGCCTGAATGGTGAGGATGGTTTATCGGCGCGGTTCGCATTCACCGGCCAGGACTTCGCGCAGGAGCAGGCGGTCATGCTCGGCGAGTTCTATCGCCGCGATGGCGGCTGGCGCTTCATGGCGGTCGGGCAGGGCTTCAACGGCGGACTGTCAGCGCTGGTGCGGCATTTCGGCGCCGACGTCGCGCAGGACGCCGCGTCGCAGCCGCCGCCGCCTGCGCCCGCCGCGCCCAGCATCAGCCTGGAAAAGAGGGTCGAGGCCAAGGCGCCGCAACTCGTCAGCCTGGTGAAATCGGCGGGAGTGTCGCTGGCCAAGGTCGGCCTGGAGGCGCATCGCGCCCGGGTCTGCCTGGTGCTCGACATCTCGGGCTCGATGAGCGCCCTGTATCGCAAGGGACTGGTGCAGCGTTTCGCCGAACGTATCCTCGCGCTCGGCTGCCGCTTCGACGACGATGGCGACGTCGACGTCTTCCTGTTCGGCCGCAACGTGCACCAGCCCGAGCCGATGGGATTGTCCAACTGGACCGGCTACATCGAAAGGGCGATCGACAAGCATCCGCTCGAAGGCGACACCCGCTACGGCGCCGCCATGGCCGCCGTGCGCCGCTACTACTTCCCCGATGCCGGCGGCAGCGAACGCAAGACGGCGCACGCCGCGCAGCTGCCGGTCTACGTCATGTTCGTCACCGACGGCACGACTTCCGACCAGCCGATGACCGAAAAGCAGCTGCGCTGGTCGAGCCGGGAACCGATTTTCTGGCAATTCATGGGCATCGGCAAGGGGAAGAAGTCGAAGTCCAAGCGCCTGCTCGATTTCGCCGATTCCGATTTCCCCTTCCTGGAAAAGCTCGACGACCTGAGCGGACGCCTGATCGACAATGCCGACTTCTTCTCGGTGGCGAGTCCCGACGAGCACAGCGATGCGGCGCTGTACGACCTGTTGATGACGGAATATCCGGGCTGGGTCAGGCAGGCGCGCGAGCATGGGCTGATACGCTAGGCCTGCAGGATGCGGTGAGCGACGCCGCATCATCGTCACCATAAAACGTAACTAACCAACCGTGACCTGGCCCCTACCTGCGAGCGGGCAGGCTACGGACTTCGGAACATGCTGCGCGAGTCCGGCCAGGCAGGGCTGCGCCAGCAACGTGGGTCGGTTCCTGGCGCAGCCGCTCCTAACCTTGCGACTTCTTGAACGGGTAGGCCTGCTGCTGCAGATACCCGCCCGGAATCCTGCTGCCCACCACACCATATTTCTCCGGGAACTGGCGATCCGTCTTCACCGCCGTGCCGAAGACGTAGTCGATGAAGGAAAAGTGCGCCGCGTAGTTCTTGTCGATGGCGACCTTTTCGCTGCTGTGGTGCCAGTGGTGGAAGTCCGGCGTCACGATCAGGTATTTCAGCGGTCCCCATGGCAGGTGCACGTTCGCATGGTTGAACACGGCCTGGAATCCGACGATCACGATATACATGTCGACCACGCTCTTGTCGAAACCGAGCAGGAACAGCGGCGTGAGCACGGCGATGCGGGTCACCAGGATCTCGGCCATGTGCAGGCGCGAGCCGGCCAGCCAGTCCAGCGTCTCCACGCTGTGGTGCACGGAATGGATGCGCCACAGCCAGGGCACCTCGTGATAGGCCCGGTGCACCGCATACTCGGCCAGGTCGGCCACCAGCAGGCACAGCAGCAGCTGCGGCAGGAAGGGGATCGTACTGATGAATTGCTGGACGCCTTCCTCCCCGACCACGATCACCTGGGCCCGGTGGATGACGAAGTTCACGATCAGCAGCATCAGGCCGACCAGCAGGTGGTTGACGCCGAAGTGAATCAGGTCGGTCTGCCACTCCTTGCGGAAAATCGGCTGGTTCTTGTACAGCGGGAACATCTTTTCGAGGATGACGAAGACGGTCGTCGAGCCGAGCAGGTCGAGCACCAGCCAATCCATGCCGAGATACGGCGTGTGATCCGGGAAATCGCCCACGGGAACGGTCGAGCCGCCCAACAGGATCGTCACCAGCACGAAGGCGAAGGCGACGATGTTCACCGTGCGGCGCCGGTTGAACACGATATTGAAGAGCGAGAGCGTGCCGGATACCAGCAGCCCGGAGAAGAGCAGCGCGCGGCACCAGTCGACGTTGTAGGCCTTGCGCAGTTCCGGTGTGGTCAGGTACTGAGGGAACAGGAAGGCCAGCACGCCCAGGAAACTCATAACCCCGAGACTCAGGGCAATGGCCGTCGTGATCGTACCTTGGCCCGGCTTGAGTTCGCCATCGGCACGCAGCAGGTCGGTAGCGTCGTCGACGATCTCGCCGACGCTGGGCAGCAGGGTGGCGGGGGTATTGGAAGGACCCTGCGATGGGTCAGGGAGGAAATTTGACATGGGTGTAGGCGGAGTAAATGCGATCCCGGCAAGGCTATAACAGTTCCTTGGAAATACCTATGCGCGTTGGATATTCCACTGGTCCAAGCTGATTCACGGTAAGCCTAAGGGATTTTCGGCAGCTAATCCATGCTGCTTACGTTTAAAAAGGTAACTAACCAACGTATGAAAAGACACAAACTTTCTTCTTGAACGACTATGACTACGGAAACGACAACACTGAATTATCAAAGCAACCAAGGAAAGGGGAAGATGGCAGCAATGCCGTTCCACAATAAGCATGCTCGTTAAGTAAGCCGTTTGCGCGTGGCGCACGAAATTGGAGGAATCCAAAGCAGGAAGCCGCTCAGCCGCCAGGTATTGCGATTATGATACGTGGCAATATCCTGAGCGAGCCCTCCATGTCGACCAACAACCAGCAACGCCTGCACCTGCTGTTCCTGACCGCCATCTGCGGCCTGGGCGGACTTCTCTACGGCATCGACATCGGCATCATCGACCCCGCCTTGCCCTACCTGCACCGCGCCACCAGCCTCACCGAGGGCCAGCTGTCGCTGGTCGTGGCCGCCGTGATGGCCGGCTCGATCCTGGGCTCGGTGGTGGCCGGGATGCTGGCCGACTGGCTCGGACGGCGGCCGATGATGGTGGTCAGCGCGCTGCTGTTCGTCGGCAGCGTCGCCCTGATCTACCTGTCGCAATCCTTCGTGCCGTTGCTGCTGGGCCGCCTGCTGCAGGGCCTGAGCGGCGGGGTGATCGCGGTGGTGGTGCCGCTCTACCTGGCCGAGTGCCTGCCGGCCGACCGGCGCGGACGCGGGCTGGCCCTGTTCCAGTTCGCGCTCAACGCCGGCATTGTGCTGGCCGCCTTCATCGGCAGCCATTATCTGGGCAATGCCGAACTGGCGATCCAGGCCGCCGGCAGCGATAGCGCGGCGGTGGCGGCAGCCGCCGACCACGCCTGGCGCAGCATGTTCCTGGCGGTGCTGGTTCCCGGCAGCCTGTTCCTGATCGGCTGCCTGTTCGTCAGCGAGTCGCCGCGCTGGCTGATGCTGCGCGGCCGCCCGCAGCAGGCCGCGGCGGTGCTGGCGCGTTTGCGTCCGGCGGCGCAGTGCGAGGCCGAAGTCGCCGAGATCGGCGCCGCCCTCGCCGCGGAACAGGCGCGCCCGAAACTGGGCCGCGGCGCCGCGCTGGCCGAGATGCTGACCGAGCGCCGCTACGTGGTGCCCTTCGTGCTGGCCTGCGTGATCCTGGGCTGCAACCAGGCCACCGGCATCAATTCGATCCTGCAGTTCATGTCGACCATCCTGCAGCACGCCGGGCTCGACCCGGTGAACGCGTCGAGCTATGGCACCGCGATCAAGATCCTGAACATGGTGATGACGGTGTTCGCCATCATGCTGGTCGAGCGCAAGGGCAGGGTGTTCCTGCTGAAGATCGGCACCGCCGGCATCATGGTCTCGCTCTGCCTGCTGGCGCTGCTGTTCCACCGCTTCGAATCGCAGCGTGCCGACGTGCGCGCCGAAGTCGCGGCCCTGGCCAGCGGCAACGCGCTGGCGCTGGACCTGCCTGCCGCGCGCTTCGTGCAGGGCGCCGGCGGGCCGGTGCAGCTCACCATCCTGTACCAGTACGGCGACAAGCAGCAGGTCGCCGAAGCCTACACGCCGACGCCTGACGCGCAGGCGGTGCTGGCGCGCGAAGCCGCGCTGGTGCGCACGCTGCCCGAGGAACAGCGCGCGCTGCTGGCCCGGCCTGGCGCCACGGAGGCTGCGCAGCAGATGATCGCGGGCCTGGCGCCGGAGCAGCGCGCCGTGCTGGAGGCGGCGCGCCGGGTGCGCCAGTCGCAGCAGATCGACATCAAGCCGGCCGATGCGAACGGCGCGCCGCTCGAGATCGTGCGCGCCAGTGTCGGCCCGATCCCGGACAAGGACAGCGGCCTGCTGGCCGCGCTGTGCATCGCCGGCTTCATCGCCGCCTTCTCGATCGGCCCCGGCGTGTGCGTCTGGCTGGCGCTGTCGGAACTGATGCCGACCCGGATCCGTTCGGTGGGCATGGGCGTGGCCCTGCTCATCAACCAGGGCACCGGCACCCTGATCGCCGGCGCCTTCCTGCCGATCGTGGGCAACTACGGCTTCCACATGATGTTCCTGTTCTGGGCCGCCTGCACCGCGGTGTATTTCATCACGGCCGCCTTCTTCCTGCCCGAGACCCGGGGCAAGTCGCTGGAAGAGATCGAGCGGCTGTTTGCGCAGCTGGGCGGGGCGAAGTGAAAATGGAGACGAGACCTTGAATAAGAAGATGAACAGGGCCGGCGCCGCGCTGGCGGCGGCCGTGCTGTGTGCAATGATGACGCTGGCGGCGCCCGGCGCATTCGCCGAAGCGGCTCCGCAAGCCGTCTCCCAGGCCGACGGCGCGCGCCTGCAGCTGCGCTGGGAGCTGCAGCGCAAGCCGGCCGGCCTCCAGTTGCCCCAGGGCGGTTCGCCGGCACGCTTCACGCTCATCAACGCGGACAGCCAGCCCTTGCCGCCCTCCGGCTGGTCGCTGTACTTCACCGGCATCGACCGCATGCCGTCCGGCGCCCAGTCGAGTGGCCTGGTGCTCGAGCACGTGGCCGGCGGCCTGTTCCGCCTGCGGCCCGGCCCCGACTTCAAGGGTCTCGGCCCGGGCCAGACGCTGGCCTTCGACTACCGCCACAACGATTCGGTGTTCATGCCCTCGCGCTCGCCGACTGCGCCCTACCTGGTGTACGACGCCGCGCCCGACGTCGGCGTGCCGCTGCAGTACACCTTGACGCCGGTGCTCGAGCCGGCCCAGCGCGGCAAGGTCGGCAGCCCGCACTCCTTCGTCACGCCGGAAGACACCTACTGGCGCAATGCGCGTGCCGGATTGCTGCCGGCCGCGCAAGTGCCGCCGGTCCTGCCGACGCCGCTGCGCCTGGAGCCCGGCGCCGGCCGCCTGGCGCTGGCTGGCCGGCCCGCCGTCACCGCCTCCGCCGCGCTGGCCAACGAGGCGGCGCTGGCGCGCTCCCTGTTCGCGTCCAGCCTTCCGGCAAGCGGCGGCCCGGCGCTGCACCTGAGTGTGGGCAAGGTCGAAGGGCAGGATTCGCCCGAAGCCTACCGCCTGCGCATCACCGCCGCCGGCGGCATCGACATCGTCGGCAACAGCGCCGCCGGCGTCGCCTACGGCGTGCAGACCCTGCGCGAGCTGCTGCCGCTGCCGGGCAGCGCGGTCATGGACCTGCCCGAGATGAGCATCATCGACGCGCCGCGCTTCGGCTACCGCGGCTTCATGCTGGACGTGGCGCGCAACTTCCACGGCAAGGAGACCGTGTTCAAGTGGCTCGACCTGATGGCGCGCTTCAAGCTGAACAAATTCCACTTCCACCTGACCGACGACGAGGGCTGGCGCATCGAGATCGCCGGCCTGCCGGAACTGACCACGATCGGTGCCGTGCGCGGCCACAGCGCCAGGCCCGGCGTGCGCCTGCAGCCGGCCTACGGCTCCGGCCCCGACCCGCGCGACCCGCGCGGAAGCGGCCATTACACGCGCGAGGACTACAAGGAAATCCTACGCTACGCCCAGGCGCGCCACATCGAGGTGATCCCCGAGATCGAGATGCCGGGCCACGCCCGCGCCGCGGTGCAGGCGATGGAGGCGCGCTACCATCGCCTGAAGAACGCCGGCGGCCGCGACGCCGCGCGCTACCTGCTGAGCGACCTTGACGACCGCTCCGAATACTCGTCGGCCCAGTACTTCAACGACAATGTGATCAACCCGGGCCTGGAGTCGAGCTACACCTTCATCGACCACGTGGTGAAGGAAGTCGCGGCGCTGCACCGCGAGGCCGGCGCGCCCTTGAAGACGATCCACATGGGCGGCGACGAGCTGGCCAACGGGGCCTGGGAAAAGTCGCCGGCGAGCGACGCGTGGAAGCGCAAGCATGGCCTGGAGAGCAGCGCCGACCTGTGGGATTATTTCTACGAGCGGGTCGACGCCATCGTGCGCAAGCACGGCATGACGACCTCCGGCTGGGAAGAGCTGGCCGCGCGCAAGACGGTGCTGGACGGCGGCTCGAAGCTGATCCCGAACCCGCGCTTCACCCGCAGCGGCTTCACCGCCTACGTCTGGAACAACACGGTGGGGCTGGAAGACCTGGCCTACCGCCTGGCCAACGGCGGCTACGACATCGTGCTCACGCCGGTCACGCGCATGTACTTCGACATGGCCCACAACGCCAATCCGGAAGAACACGGCGTCAACTGGGGCGCCTACGTCGAACTGCAGACCGTCTACGACTTCATCCCCTTCGACATCATGAAGGATGCGCCGGAAGCGGCGCGCATGGGCAAGGACCGCCTGACCGACTACGGCAAGCGCCGCGTGCGCGGCATCCAGGCCAACCTGTTCGCGGAAACCGCGCGCGACCCGGCGCGCATCGATTACCTCGTGATGCCGCGCATGGTGGCCCTGGCCGAACGCGCCTGGGCCGCCGATCCGGGCTGGGCCACCACCCAAGACCCGGTCAAGGCCGAGGTCCTGCACCGCGGCGCGTGGTCGGGCTTCGTCAATGCGCTGGGCCAGCGCGTGCTGCCGCGCCTCGACCTGGACGGCACGCGGCTGGCCTACCGGATCGCCCCGCCGGGACTGGTGACCGAGGATGGCCGGGTGCTGGCCAACCACGTGCTGCCGGGGATGCAGCTGCGCTATACCAGCGACGGCAGCGAGCCGAGCGCGTCCAGCCGCCTCGTCACCGGGCCGATCCTGGAGCGCGGCACGATCCGCGTCGCCGCCTTCGATCGCAACGGCCGGCGCGGCGCGGTCGCCGCCATCGAGTCGCGCTGACGCCTCAGGCGTCCGGCGCCGGGGCGCGGTAGCGCAGCGACTTGGCGGTCGCGATCAGCGCCTCGTGGCCGGTGGCAAAGACGCGTTGCGGCAGGTGTTCGATCAGCCAGGCATGGCCCTGTTCGGCGGCGCGGCGCGCCCGCTCCGCGCTCCTGCCGTGGGCCTGCAGGCGTAACATCGGGACGTTCTGCGGGCTGGTCGGCGCGGTCGCGACGCAGGCGGCGGCGAACAGCAGCAAGCAGCAGGCGAAGGGCAGGTCCTCGGCCTGGCTGCATGCCGCCTGCGGCTCCGCCACCATCAGGTTCAGCAGGTGATAGAGGGAGGCCTGGCTGCCGACATCCTGCGGCAGCAGCGCCTGCAGCCGCGGCGGCAACGGCAGGCGCGACAGGGTGTCGAGCGGATCGTCGAGGCGCACCGCGAGCGGGAACAGCCAGGCGTCCGACCAGCGGTGCACGATCCAGTCCAGGTCCGTCAGCGCCGACCATAACTCCTCGCTGGTCGCCGGTTGCGGGATGGCTGGCCCGAACAGGAACAGCTGGCCGAGGCGCACGCGCCAGGCATCGCGCCCATCGTCGCCCCGCATCAGGGGACTGCGCAGCAGCACCTTCTCCAGCCGGTCGCGCTGCGGCTCGGCCAGCAGCTGCTCGGCCACACCGACCCCGACCAGCATCGTGGCCAGCTCGCGCCAGTCCTCGTACCAGGTCAGCCAGGCCCCGGCGTCGTGCAGCGGCGGCATCCGGCGCAGCATTTCCTCGATGATGGCCAGGGCGGCAGCGCACAGCGCCGCGACGTCGCCCGGCTGGGCGGCCGGCTTGCCGATCCAGCGTTCGTCGTGTTCCAGGGTGTGGTCGCCCCAGGAAAACAGGAAGGATTCGCGCTGCAGCGTACGTCCAGCGGCGGAGCGGAACACCTCGGCGTGCTGCGCCAGCGTCGCCACGATCGGACTGTCGGGCAGGTGCACGGGCTCAAACGGGCCGCCGGCGCCCGCGGCGGGCGCCGGCACGGGACCCGGGCCGCCGCCGTCGCCGCCGTCGCCGGCGGCGGCGCCGACGTAGGCGCGGCGCAGGAATTCGCCCGCTTCCTCCTGCGTCGCAAACGCCGCCTCGGTGTCGCCGTCATCGAGGCGCAGGCCGGGTGCGAAAGCGCCACGGCAGGCCGCCAGTGCCACGGCGGCGTTCACGAGCGGCTCGGGCTGGAAATGCGGCGGGCTGAAAAACAGGGCGGGCGCATGGTCGCCAGGGGCTTCGTGCGCGGCGCCGCGTGGGGCGCGCCACAGCGCGATGCCCAATCCCGCGCGCAGGTCGACCGCATCGAAACGCCACTGCGGGTCGCCGTACTCCGGCGCCGGCGTCAAGACGCGCTCCCGTCGTGGTCGTCGGCGATGCGCACCGGCACCCCGAGGGCGCGCAAGGCCGCTTCGGCGCGGGCCCTGCGCCGGGCCGCCAGCAGCGATTCCAGGCGCGGCTGCGGGCCACGGCCGCTCATGCGCGCCGCGCACAGGGCATCCGCGGCGGCGTCGAGGGCCGACAGGCGGCCCTCCTGCAGGTCCGCGGCGCCGAATGCCACGCCGGGCGCCTGCGGCTGGCCGGGTTTCAGGACCAGGCGGACGTCGCCCTGGTAGCGCAGGCCGCCACCCGGGATGGCGCCCGGCGCGGCGGCGCAGAACCCGGGCACGTGGACCGAAGGCAGGGTGAAGGTGAGCGGCGCGGGCCTGCCGCGGCCGGCGTTGCGGTAGGCGGCGCTGCCCCCGGCCGGCAGGTAGGCCGCGCTCGCACCGAGTTCCTGGGCGATGCGCAGCCGCAGGCTTCTGGTGGCTTGATCCAGCACCGCGTCGTCCTTCCCAGTATGCGCTTGGTTTTTCCTCATTGCTTTATTGGCGTCGTTCCGGATATTCGATTGGAGATACAAAGAGACTGTTCTTTTTCATTATCTCATCCTTAATGGAGAATATAACCCAAATTATCGATCGGGATTAATATTTCCGGAAATGCGGCATGTAAAGAATCATGAATTTTACACGTCACTTTACATGTAAAAAAATAGTTCAATTATTATGTTGACGACACTGATCCATATTCAATAATATGGTTTCACAGCACGCAGCAGTATATAAAAAACGAGTAAGGATTCAGGGGTCTGAGAGAGGCGGCTCGGCAGGCTTTTCGCCGGGTGGTCGGTACCTTGCATTCAAATAATAAAATACCTGCCGGACGGGATCGGACCATTGGCGGGAAATGAGATAAACGGCTGGAGCATGCCTGCGCGTTTCAATGGCATTTGGATGCCGCGAAGCGATGCCGGCAGCATCGCCGACAATCTGCACATTATTTCAAAACCAACCATGGTGGCCCATCATGCGAAAGGTGTGTGATATGCCAGCGTCGTACAAATTGATTTTCCGGATCTCCTTCGGACATGCATTCTTTGCCGATGGCATCCTGCGCGACCTGCGCATGGTGCCGGTCCCGGTCTGTTTCGACAAGCTGCGCCGGGCAGGGCTGGAATTGCGCGCGCAGGAGGATGGCATTGCCGTCTACGGCGACGAAAAGGCCATCGCGCGCCTGCGCCTGCACATCGGCGCGGCCGGCCGCTCGCTCGGCATGGCCTTCCAGGTCTTTTTCACCGACCCCCACTTCTTCGAGTACACGGCGCCCAGCTGGCCGAGCGGCAAGCTGCTGTTCCTCGACACCGCCGATTCGGTGACCGACGACAGCGGCCGCCGCATCGTGCATGCCACGCCTTTCGTGGAGGCGTCCGCCTTCCTCGAGCGCGACCACGCCCGCCTGACTCCCATCCTCGGCGAGCGCGTGCTGGCGCCGACGCCGGCCATGGTGATCCAGGTCGACCTTTCGGCCGCGCTGCTGGACGTGGTCGATGCGCGCCAGCGCCACTTCCACATCCGCTTCGACGCCGCCAGCGGCCACTGGAACGACGGCAAGCAGGGCAGCGGCGACGCGCGGCCGGACGACGATCCGGCGCGCGACATCACCTTCCGCCACTTCGCCGGCGTCAACATCGCCGACCGCCGCCGCGCCCACCTGTTCCTGGCCAAGGGCGCGATCCAGATGCGCGAAGTGTCGCCGCCGCGCCTGCGGTTGCGCCCGGCGCCGCACGAGGCGCTCAAGGCGCCCGCGAACCGGATGGCGGCCGCCGGCGTGGGCTAGGCGGCCTACGAGCAGGAACGGAAAAGCCCCTCTGCTTCCCGGAACCGCCGGAAGAAAGTGGAGTTAAAATGGCAATTTGCGCGTCTCGCGACGCGATACCGATTGTCACGCTCCATGACTTACTCCGATTTCACGCTGACTTCGCCGCTGAGCGACCTGGAACACACCAGCGCGCCCCTGCTCACGGTGACCATCGTCTGGCACCCCGACCGTGCCCGCATCGGCGAGCAGTTCGTCGGCGGCCTTGGCGGCGACGCCATCGAACTGAACCGCTTCGTTCCCCTGTTCATGCGCCCCGGCGGCGCCGGCCTGGCGCTCGGCCACGGCGGCATTTCGCGCCAGCCCCTGCGCCTGGTGCGCGGCGCCGACGACGGCGTCGCCATGACCCTGCCGGCCAGCCCGATGGTGGTCGAGGTCAACGGCCAGGTGGTGAAGGAGGGCATCCGCTTCAGCGCCGAGCAGATCGGCGCCGGCCAGATCCTGACCCTGGGCCGCGCCGTCGTGCTGTGCCTGCACTGGATGCACCGCCTGCCGATGCCGAATGCGGTGCCGGGCCTGGCCGGCGTCGGCAGCGCCAGCATCGGCGTGCGCGAGCAGATCCACATGGTGGCGCGCGCCAGCCTGCCGGTGCTGCTGCTGGGCGAGACCGGCACCGGCAAGGAAATAGCGGCGCGCGCCATCCACGCGCTGGGCGGACGCGTTGACGCGCCGCTGGTCGCAGTCAACATGGCGGCCCTGGGCGAAGCGACGGCGGCGGCCGAACTGTTCGGCGCGGCGGCGGGCGCCTTGCCCGGCGTGGTCGATGCGCGCGAGGGCCTGTTCGCGCAGGCCGACGGCGGCACCCTGTTCCTCGACGAGATCGGCAACGCGCCGGCGGCGGTGCAGCCGATGCTGCTGCGCGTGATCGAGGGCGGCGCCTACCGGCCGGTCGGCGCGGCCCAGGACCGGCGTTCGTCGGCGCGCCTGGTGGCCGCTTCCGACCAGGACCTGGACGCGGCCACCTTCAACCGGGCCTTGCTGCATCGCCTGGAAGGCTTCGTGATCCGGATGCCGCCGTTGCGCACCCGGCGCGAGGACATCGGCGTCCTGATCCTCGACCTGCTGCGCCGGCAGGATATCGACGCCGAGCTGCCGGCCGGCCTGGTGGCGGAACTGGCGGCGCACGACTGGCCGGGCAATGTGCGCCAGCTGGCGCATGTGCTGCAGCGCGCGGCGCTGGTGCTGAAAGAGGGCACGCTGCCGACGCTGGCGCAGCTGGTGCGCGGCGCCCGTGCGCCGCTGGAGGAGGCGCCGGCGCCGGCGCCGGCGATGAAGCCCGAGGCATCCGGCCCGCGCCGGCGGCCGTCCGCGCTGTCGGACGCCGACGTGCTGGCGGCGATGGCCGGCAACGACTGGAACATCCAGGCCGCGGCCCAGGCCCTGGGCATCTCGCGCCCCAGCCTGTACAAGCTGCTGGAAGACCATCCCGACATCCGGCGCGCCGAGACCATCCCCGAAAGCGACATCGCCCGCGCAATGGTCGATTGCGCGGGCGATGTGGAACGCTGTGCGGCGCTGCTCAAGACGCCGGCGGAAGCCTTGCGGCGCCGCTGGCGCTTGCTCCGTTCGGAGTAAAGTTCAAGCTCAGGTCGAACCGACTTCCAGCTCCGGATCCGGCAGGAAGTAGAAGCCGGTGGTGCCGTCCTGGTTGGTGGTGGTGAAGGCGATCGAAAAGCCCCAGAAGCCGTCGTTCTGGACCTTGACCTTCGAGCCCTGCACCAGCGGGATCTGGGTGGCGTTGAAGGGCGAGGGCGCTTCCGCGGGCTTGCGCGGGCCGGCGAACAGCATGGCGCTGGCCAGCGTGACGGAAGGCGAGTCCGGCAGGCGGAAGTCGAAGGTGAGGGTGTCGTCGGGCTGCGCCTTGATCAGGGCTTCGATCTTGCCGTCGATGCTCCAGGTGGCCATCGGATTGCCCGGATTGAATTGGATAGCGATGTTGTAGTCGTTTGCCATGGTCTCTTTCAGATCACTTCGTTGAACGCGCCGGTGCGGCACGGGGAGTTCCGGCCGCACTGGCCCGGACATAACGCTCGTCACGCCGCAGGGCCACCAGGTCGGGTTCGGCGTCGATGAACTTGACGGGGTAGCCCAGGCGGCGGGCGTTATTGATGGCGGCGACAGCAGCGTCGCGCTGGCCGAGCAATTCGTGGGCGAGGCCGGTGCGGAACTGCACGTCGGCGCTGCCGGGCGCCAGCGCGAGCGCGCGCGGCAGCAGGACGGCGGCATCGGTGGCGTCACCGGTGCGGGCCGCGTACAGGCCCATGCGCGAGACCAGCAGCACGTCGTCGGGCGCGCGCGCCAGACGCGGCGCCAGCAGCTCGCGCGCCTTTTGGTAGGCGGCGCGCGCCTGCGCCTCGCGTCCCGGAATCCAGTTCAGGGTGTCGGCCAGATTCGCCCACAGCTGGTATTCGGCGGGCGCGCCGCGGGTCGGGGACACCGCGTTCTCGAATGCGGCGGCGGCGCCGACGTAGTCCTGGCGCAGGAACAGCGCATTGCCCAGGTTCGTGTACAGCTTGGCGCTGGGACGGATCTGCAGGCCCTGCTGCAGCACCCGCAGCGCCTCGTCGTCGCGGTTCTGGCGCAGCAGCGCCGCATTCAGGTTGGCGTAGGCGATCACCGCATCCGGCTGCAGCGCGATGCTGCGCCGGAACAGGCGTTCGGCTTCGGCGTAGTTGGCCTGCTCGTATTCGACGCTCCCCAGCTCGTCGGTGAACACGCGCTCCTGCGGGAAGCGCGCAATCGCCGCGGTGAGGTGGGTGCGCGCCTCCTGGTAGCGGTGCATGCGGCGCAGGGTCGCGCCCTGGCCGTACCAGGCGAAGAAGTTGCCGGGATCGAGGCGCAGGGCCTCGGCATGGGCGAGCAGCGCATCGTCGCGCTTGCCCTGCATGTCGAGCACCATGGCGCGCGCCACGTGGCTCAGCGCGAGCTGCTCGTTGAGCTGGCCGGCGCGCTGGGCGCTGGCGTCGGCGCGCTTGAGCCAGGTCTCGTCGCTCTTGTCGGTCTGGTAGCGCATGGCGTACATCATCGCCATCCCGGCCGCCGCCGAGGCGCTGTCAGGGGCGCGTTCCAGGATGCGGCGGAAGTGCCGTTCCGCCTTGTCCAGGCTGCCCGGCCGGTCGAACAGCTTGACCGCCTCCAGGCCCTGCCGCAGTTCGGCCGATTCGGAAAACGGCGCCACGTAGCGGTCGAGCGCGGCCAGGTGCGGCGCCGCGATCCAGCCGCCGGCGCCCAGCACGGCGACGGCGAGCGCGCCGGCCAGCAGCTTGCGGCTGCGCGCCGGCAGCGGGGTGCGTGGCGCGGGCGCCTGCGGTGGGACAGATTCCGCCGGCGCGTCCAGCTGCGCCAGCTGGGCCAGCACCTCGTCCATGCTAGCCAGGCGCTGGGCCGGCTGGCGCGCCGTCATGGCGCGGATCAGGGCCACCAGGCGCGGACTGGCGTCGAGCGGATAGTGCCAGCCGTCGGACGAGGCCTGCATCTGGGCCGCGGCCAGCGCCAGGCCGTCGAGCGCGGCGAAGGGGCGGGCGCCGGTGACCAGTTCGTACAGGATCAGGCCGAGGGCATAGACGTCGGCCTGCGCCGCCAGCGGCGCCCCCATCATGCGTTCCGGCGCCATGTAGGCGATGGTGCCCTGCAGCGCGGAAGAGGACACCGTGGCGGTGGCCAGCACGTCGACGCTGTGGGCCAGGCCGAAGTCGAGCACGCGGATCGCGCCGCCCGGCTCCAGCATCAGGTTCGAGGGTTTCAGGTCGCCGTGCACCAGGCCGGACGCGTGGGCGTCGCGCATGGCTTCGGCGATCTGCCGGGTCCAGTCGAGCGCATCGGCGCGCGCCACCGGGCCGGCGGCGATCACCTGCTTCAGGGTGCGGCCAGGCACCAGCTCCATCACGATCGACTGGGTGTCGCCGTCGTCCTCGATTGCGTGCACCTTCACGAAGGCGGCGTGGCGAAGCGACGCGCCGGCGCGCGCCTCGCGCGTCAGGTCGGCGCCGGCGCCGCCACCATGCTTGATGCACTTGATGGCGACCGGCCGGCGCAGCTTGTCGTCCCAGGCCTCGTAGACCTGGCCAAAGCCGCCTTCGCCGAGCGCGCCACGCACCTGGTAATGGCCCGGCAGGCCGGGCACGGTTGCCCCGGACGCGGCCAGCGTGGAGGGTTCGAAAATCGGTGTAGAGGCAGTCATCGTCCGCAGCTTGATACTGATCAAAGATACATTACAGGATTCGTTGCGGCAGCGCAATGTGACTTGGTTTCCGGCGCCAACTCTTGCGGTCGATGTCTCAAAAATGCCGCCGAATATTGGTTAAGTGGAAAAGTTGTTTCGGATTCCGCACCAGCCTCACCCACGCCGGCCGTGGATCGCGCGGGTGCCGGGTAATCGCGTAAAATGCTCGGTTTTTCGCACCCTGACGCACGCATGCGG
Organism: Massilia phyllostachyos; assembly: GCF_021044825.1. Lineage (GTDB taxonomy): Bacteria > Pseudomonadota > Gammaproteobacteria > Burkholderiales > Burkholderiaceae_D > Telluria > Telluria phyllostachyos. The sequence goes on from NZ_JAJNOC010000010.1 coordinate 32,342, forward strand.
GCGTAGCCGGCGCATTTGAGGAATTCATATGGAAATCAAGGTCAACTTCCTGGACAAGCTGCGTCTCGAAGCCAAGTTCGACGACTTCACGGTGATCGCCGACCAGCCGATCCGCTACAAGGGCGACGGCTCGGCGCCGGGCCCCTTCGACTACTTCCTGGCCTCGTCGGCCCTGTGCGCGGCCTATTTCGTCAAGTTGTACTGCAATACCCGCGACATCCCGACCGACAACATCCGCCTCTCGCAGAACAATATCGTCGACCCGGAAAACCGCTACAAGCAGATCTTCAAGATTCAGGTCGAACTCCCGGCCGACATCTCGGACAAGGACCGCCAGGGCATCCTGCGTTCGATCGAGCGCTGCACCGTCAAGAAGGTGGTGCAGACCGGCCCCGAGTTCGTGATCGAGGAAGTCGCCAACCTGGACGCCGACGCGCAGGCGCTGCTGACCCTGCAGCCCGACGCGACATCCGCCACCTGGATCCCGGGCAAGGACCTGCCGCTCGAGCAGACCATCGCCAATATGTCCGGCATGCTGGCCAGCTGGGGCATCAAGATCGAGATCGCGTCCTGGCGCAACATCGTGCCGAACGTGTGGTCGCTGCACATCCGCGACGCGCATTCGCCGATGTGCTTCACCAACGGCAAGGGCGCGACCAAGGAAAGCGCGCTGGCCTCGGCCCTGGGCGAATACATCGAACGCCTGAACAACAACCACTTCTACGCCGGCGCCTACTGGGGCGAGGAGATCGCCAACGCGCCCTTCGTGCACTACCCGAGCGAGCGCTGGTTCAAGCCGGGGCGCGGCGACAAGCTGCCGAAGGAGATCCTCGACGACTACAGCCGCGAAGTCTACGACCCGGACGGCGAGCTGCGCGGCTCGCACCTGGTCGACACCAATTCCGGCAACGCCAAGCGCGGCATCGTGTCGCTGCCGTTCAAGCGCCTGTCCGATGGCGAGACCGTGTACTTCCCCTCGAACCTGGTCGAGAACCTCTACGCCAGCAACGGCATGAGCGCCGGGAACACGCTGGCCGAGGCCCAGGTGCAGTGCCTGTCCGAGATCTTCGAGCGCGCGGTCAAGCGCGAGATCCTGGAAAGCGAGATGGCGCTGCCGGACGTGCCGGCCGAGGTGCTGGCGAAGTACCCGCGCATCGTCGAGGGCATCCGCGGCCTGGAAGAGCAGGGCTTCCCGGTGCTGGTCAAGGACGCGTCACTGGGCGGGCTCTATCCGGTGATGTGCGTGACCCTGATGAACCCGCGCACCGGCGGCGTGTTCGCCTCCTTCGGCGCCCACCCGAGCTTCGAGGTGGCGCTCGAGCGCAGCCTCACCGAACTGCTGCAGGGCCGCAGCTTCGAGGGCCTGAACGACCTGCCGCCGCCGACCTTCGCCAGCGAAGCGGTGACGGAGCCCTACAACTTCGTCGAGCACTTCATCGATTCGAGCGGCGTGGTGTCGTGGCGCTTCTTCAGCGCCAGGACCAACCTCGACTTCGTCGAATGGGATTTCACCGCGCAAGGCGAGAATGCGAACGCCGACGAAGCCGCGACCCTGCTCGGCATCCTGGCGGAGATGGGCAAGGAAGTGTACATGGCCGTCTACGACGAACTGGGCGCCACCGCCTGCCGCATCCTGGTGCCGGGCTATTCGGAAGTCTATCCGGTGGAAGACCTGGTGTGGGACAACACCAATAAATCGCTGCTGTTCCGTGAAGACATCCTGAACCTGCACCGCCTCGACGACGACGCGCTCAACGACCTGCTCGACCGGCTGGAAAACAACGAGCTCGACGAGTACGGCGACATCGCGAGCCTGATCGGCATCGAGTTCGACGAGAACACCGACTGGGGCCAGCTCACCGTGCTCGAACTGCGCCTCCTGATCAACCTGGCGCTGGGCGCGCTCGACGACGCCCAGGAGCTGGTCGGCGCCTTCCTGCAGTACAACGACAACACCGTCGAGCGCAAGCTGTTCTACCGCGCGATGGAGGCGGTGCTGCACGTGGTGCTGGACGAGGAGCTGGCGCTGGAAGACTTCGAGGTCAACTTCCGCCGCATGTATGGCGACGCGCGCATGGATGCGGTGATCGGTTCGGTCGAGGGCAGCGTGCGTTTCCACGGCCTCGAACCGACCAGCATGGCGCTCGAAGGTCTCGATCGTCACCATCGCCTGATCGACAGCTACCGCAAGCTGCACGCCGCGCGCGCCGCTGCTACTGCATGATGCCGTACTTTTCCCACCGTTCCCGTGCCCGTTTCTGGGCGGCTTCATGCTCGGCCTTCGAGCGCGCCTTCATAGCAGAGACGCGGGCTCGGCCTTCGGCCGCCTCGCGCGCCGCCTGGGCTTCGATCTCCTTTGCGCGGGCTTCGCGCTTTGCGCGATCGGGATCGGTATCGTAGACCTGCAACACGCCTTCCGGCGTTGGTGTCCGGTCCGATTCGTCACCGGACTCGTTCGAACCTGACACCGATTGGGAGGCAACCGCACCCCCCGCGGCATTGCGCTCGAAGAAGCCATCTTCGCGCAAGCGCTGCGATGCGCGCAGGTAGCCTTCGTCACGGCCGCGCGCCGCCTGCTGGTTCCTTTCCATCTCGCGAGCGACTTCCTGCAGGCCGGCGTTCAGCCCTTTCAGCCAGGCCGGGGCTTCGCGCGCGGCGATGCGCGCGGCATCCTTGTTCTGTTGAAAATAGTGGAAAACCTTGCTCCCGTCACCCCACTCTTTTTCCCGAATAAACGCATGGCTGGTTCCGTTGGTCACGCTGTTGATCCGCGGTGACGCAACGTCGTCCGAGAAGACAACCGCGCCCCGCGCGTCACGGTAGACGTAGCGATTGTTCCCCTCATGTAGCAGCTGTCCCGCGCGCTCCCAGCCGTCGACCGGGACGTTGACGAAAGCATCGAATTTGCCGGGCTCCTTCAGTTGGAAAACGACGTACTGGGGAAAACTGTTCTTGTCGATGTAGTCAACGCGCATGGTCAGGCCGGGCGTCACCCAGGAATAGGAGCGGTAGCCAAGGGGCGAAATCGAAATATAGGAAGTGCCGAATGTCCAGTCGGGCCGCCCCGGCAAAGGCGCGAGCGCCCCCCAATTCTTGTCTATTTCGTCAGCGTTGCGCATTGTCTGTCTCCCTGAAGGATAGTCATCGAGTCCTCCCACGTCGGAAAACGGAACGTTGGAAGCGCAGCCACCGAGCAAGAGACAGAGGCCGGCGAGGGCGAGGCGGGAAGCGAAGTTCATGGGCTTGGCGTGTAGGGGGACGAAGCGCCGATGATAAGGGCGGATCGTGTGGCTGGCTATCCCCCAACTGGTGAATCGGCGCCGGTGCGAGATCCGCCAGCAGGCTGTATGAAATTGCGCAAGCCCGCGCATTGCCTTTGCCGCTGCCGGCGCAGCCGTTTAGCATGGCCGCAAACAAAACAGGAGCGACCATGTTCAGAACAACCCTGCTGGCAACCCTGCTGGCTGGCCTGGCGAGCGCCGCAGCGTCGGCGCAGGCGCCCGCTGGCGCGACAAGCGCCGAGACGGCCGGGCTGCGCGCGGCTGCGCCGCGCCTGCCCCAGGCCGGTAACCCGATCAATCCGGAGCTGGACGGCTACAAGCGCTGGCTGAGCAAGGACGGTGACCGCGCCGCGGCGCTGGCCGTCGATACTTCCCTCGCCGACAACATCGTGTCGTGGCAGATGCCGCACGGCGGCTTCTACAAGCTGCCGGCGAAGTATGCGGCGCGCTGGGACGGCAAGGCCGCGCGATCCGGCTGGCTCGGCAACGGCGTCGAACTCGGCACCATCGACAACGACGCCACGGTCGACGAGATCCTGGTGCTGGCCGACGTCTACGCCCGCACCGGCAATGCCGCCTACCGCGACAGCGCGCGCCGCGCGATGGACTTCCTGCTCGCGATGCAGTACCCGTCGGGCGGCTTCCCCCAGGTCTATCCCTCGCGCGGCGCCAACAGCTATTCGAACCACGTCACCTTCAACGATAACGCGATGGTGCGCGTGTTGCTGCTGCTGGACCGCGCCGCGCGCCGCGAAGCGCCGCTGGCGGGCGAGCTGTTCACGCCCGGACAGCACGCACGCTTCCAGCCGGCGCTCGAGCAGGCGGTCGACTTCATCCTGCGCGCGCAGATCGTGCAGGATGGCGTCAAGACCGTCTGGTGCGCCCAGCACGATCCGTTGAGCTACGCGCCGGTGACGGGTCGGTCCTTCGAGCTGCCCTCGAAGAGCGGGGCAGAATCGGCCCTGATCACGGAGTTCCTGATGACCCGGCCGCAGACGCCGCAGGTGGCGGCGGCGGTCAAGGCGGCCCTGGCCTGGTACCGGCGCGACGCGGTGCAGGCGAAGGATACCGCCTTCGATCCGCGCGGTACCCGTGCCCTCGGCGTCTCGCCGTTCGTGCACAGCCCGGGCAATACGATGTGGTACCGCTTCTACGACCTCGCTACCGACACGCCGTTCTTCAGCGGCCGCCTGCCGACCGACAAACCGCCCGGGGTCGGCCAGCAGTACGACATCATGAGGGTCGGCGCCGAGAGCCGGTATACGTATCAGTGGGGTGGCAGCTATGGTACCGCTTTGCTGGCTTATGCGGCGAGAGTCGGTTATTGAAGCGGGTTTCGTAGGGTGGGCAGGTTTCTGCCCACTCGCTCAACTAAAGGAGGCGTCACTACAGTGCATCCGTGAGTTGAACGCGTGGGCGGCGGACCGCCCACCCTACTGGGTCCAGCGCCTGGCGTTCGCGTCCCACACGACGCTTTGACCCGCCGAGAGCTGCACGGTCTGGCTCACGCCGCCATGACGCAGGTTTAGCGGCTCCCCACGCAGCGAGCGCACGCGGCTTGAAACCATTTTGCCATCCTTCCGCGCGATATCGACTTCGAACCCACCGCGCGCCCGCTCTGGCGGTCGGCCTCGCTGCGCTGGCCGAGGTCGGCCACGAACAGCGCCGCGGTGGGGCCGAACCGGCGTCCGCCGGTTGGAGGAGCGGATGCGGCGGGCAGCGCCACCGCGGCCAGGATGAGCACGAACAGGCGCTGCGCGATGGACGTCGACATCATCAAGGCATCGAGATGTTCACACCGGGCGCATCCCCGCTGCTGATGTTGATGTTGGCCGAGGCGCCGGTCTTGTTGATGTAGCCGGTCGCCAGCGCTTCGATCCGGTAGCGGCCGTTGCCGCCGCTGGTGGCGGCGTTCAGCGGCGTCAGGACCGTGTTCGGCTTGTACAGGGCGTACTGGATCGAAGCCCGCGCCAGGTTGGGCAGCGTGTAGTTGCCGGTCGCGAGGTCCACCGGCTGCAGGCGGTTGGTGACCGTGGTCGCGGCATTGCCGACGGCCGGGTCGGCGGTGATCGCCTGCGAGGCCATGATCCAGGTGCCGTCCGGCGGCGCCACGTTCGGCGCCACATGGCTGACCTGGCCTGAGATGGTGGCGACCGCGCTGGTGGCGAGCGGGATCGGCGCGCCGGCAGTGCCGACGCGGGTCGTGGCGCCGGCGGTGACCGGCACCGAGCCGATCACGGCGGTGGCGCGGCCATTGGCCTGGAACACCACGTCGTAGGTGTCGGCCGGGAGGCGCGGCAGCGCGAACTCGCCGGTCGTCGGGTGCGGCACGGTGGTGGCCAGGATGGTGCCGCCTTTCTGCGCGGTGATCACGGGCTTGCCGGCCAGCGCCGCCGGGGCGACGAAGCCGCCGATGCCGCTGGTGGCGAGGCTCGGCAGGCGCGGGCGCGGCCTGAACACGTAGGCCGCGCCGCGGGTCTGGATCGACTCGCAGGCGTTCATCTCGAACAGCAACTCGATCTTCTTGCCGTCTTCGACCTTGAGGTCGACCGGCACGCGCACGCCGGCGGCGGTCGCGGCGGCGGTCTCCAGCGCGACGTCGGCGGCCGCGCCGGCCGGCCGCACGCTGCCGCCGGCGGCGTCGAACACCACTTGCATCTGCGTCCAGGCGCCGGTCGGCAGCTGCACTTCGCCCAGCGCCGTGCTGGCGCCGGCCAGCGTGGTGGCGGGATGCAGGAGGTTGAGCTTCTTCGCCGGCGTGAAACTCAGTTCCGTCCAGCCGGCGGCATTGGGGTCGGTGTTGAAGTCCTGGCGGAAGCGCAGCTTGCTGATGGTGACGTTGACCGCATCGAAGCCGCAGGCCGGCGCATTCGACGCCAGGCTCACGGCCAGGGTGCTGCGGGTGGTGGGAGCGGGTGCGATATCGCCGTCGTCGTCGTCGCTGCCGCCGCCGCAGGCAGCGAGCAAGAGGGTGGCGGCCGTCGCGGACGCGACGAGGCCCCGGTAGCGGGCGGTATGAGGGTGCATGCTGTTGGTCTCCAGATGGTTTTGTTCGGCGTCGCCTGCGGCGATCGTCCGTCCGGTATGTCCCGGCCAGCGCATTATGGGACTGTCCATACCGGTTTTTCCGCGCTTGCAAAAAATTCTCAAGCCCTTGGCGGTTTTCGTAACACCAAATCCACCAAGGCCCATATCAATTTCGAGCAAATGGCGCGACCCTCGTCTTCTGCCGCGAGGGGCTCTGCTAGCATCTCGCGGGATTCAACACTGCAAACAACAGGAGACAAAACGATGAGGGTTCACCCCGGCGGCGCGACGCGCCGTATCCTTGCCTACGGCCTCGCCACGCTGGCCGCGTCGAGCCAGGCGCAGGCGCAATCGCCAGCGGAGGCGCGCGCCGCGCAGCTGGTATCGCAGATGACGCTGGAAGAGAAAGCGGCCCAGATCCAGCATCGGGCGCCCGCCATCCTGCGCCTGGGCATCCCCGGCTACAACTACTGGAACGAGGGCCTGCACGGCGTCGCGCGCCAGGGCGAAGCCACCGTGTTCCCGCAGGCGATCGGCATGGCCGCGACCTGGAACGTGCGCCTGGTCGAGGAAATCGCCGACACCACCGCCACCGAGTTCCGCGCCAAGTACCTGTCCAGGCGCCGTCCCGACGGCAGCATCGCCGGCGGCCCCGGCCTGACGGTGTGGTCGCCCAACGTGAACATCTTCCGCGACCCGCGCTGGGGCCGCGGCCAGGAGACCTGGGGCGAAGACCCGGTGCTCACCGCGCAGCTGGGCGCCGCCTTCATCCGCGGGCTGCAGGGCAAGGATCCCGAACATCCGAAGACCGTGGCTGCCGTCAAGCACTACGCGGTGCACAGCGGCCCCGAACCGGACCGCCACAGCTTCGACGTCCACCCTTCGGCGCATGACGTGGTCGACACCTACCTGCCGGCCTTCCACACCGCGGTGGTGGACGCGAAAGCGCAGTCGGTGATGTGCGCTTACAACCGGGTCGACGGCATCCCGGCCTGTGCCAACGAAGCCTACCTGAAGGACCTTCTGCGCCGCGACTGGAAGTTCGACGGCCACGTGGTGTCGGACTGCGCGGCGATCGCCGACATCCACATGACCAACAAGCATGGCTACGTCAAGACGCCGGAAGAGGCGGCGGCGATCTCGATCCGCGCCGGCACCGACCTGTTCTGCTCTGCGGGGAACAAGGACACGGCCGACCCCGCGATCACGGTCAATGCGGTGAGGCAGGGCCTGGTGACCGAGGCGGAACTGGACCAGGCGGTGCGCCGCCTGATGGTGGCGCGCGTGCGCCTCGGCCTGCTGGACGCGCCCGGCCAGGGCCCGTACGCCGCCATCACCGCCAAGGATTTCGACACCCCGGCCCACCGCGCGCTGTCGACCCGCGCCGCGCGCGAATCGATGGTCCTCTTGAAGAACGATGGCCTGCTGCCGTTCAAGAAGGACCCCGGCAGCATCGTCGTCATCGGCCCGAACGCCAACAGCGTCGACGCCCTGGTCGGCAACTACAACGGCACGCCCTCGCAGCCGATCACGGTCTACGCCGGCGTCAAGGCGCGTTTCGCCACGTCCCAGGTCAGCTTCGTCGAGGGCACCGGCTGGGTCGGCCCGCCCCTGGAAGACGTGCCCGACGCCGCACTGTGCGTCGACGCGGCCTGCACCAAACCCGGCTTGCAGGCGGAGGAGTTCAAGGGCACCAAGGTGACGGGCAATCCCGTTGCCTCTCGCGTGGAGACCAATGCCCGTGTCGCATGGGGCACGCCGACCCGCGTCGAGCGCGCCGGCGCGATGCGCTGGACCGGCTACATCCGCGCCAGCGAAACCGGCGCCTTCAACTTCCGCTACTCGGGGGAGAGCGGCTACCGCATCTGGGTCGACGACAAGCTGGTCGCCGATGTCTGGGACATTGCCTGGCCGACCTCGGACACCGACATCGAACTGAAGGCCGGCCAGGCCTACAAGATCCGGGTCGAGGCGATGCAGAAGGGCACCCGCGGCGACCATCGCCTGCAGTGGAGCCAGCCGGGTTCGAGCGACAGCCTCGCGCTCAAGGCCGCGCAAGGCGCCGACGTCGTCGTCTTCGTCGCCGGCCTGACCGCGCGCTTCGAAGGCGAGGCGATGAGCGTCAAGGCGCCCGGCTTCAGCGGCGGCGATCGCACCACGCTGGACCTGCCGGCGCCGCAGCAGAAGCTGCTGGAGCGCCTGCATTCGGCCGGCAAGCCGGTGGTGCTGGTCCTGATGAACGGCAGCGCGATGAGCGTCAACTGGGCCGACGCCAAGGTCCCGGCCATCGTCGAGGCCTGGTATCCGGGCGGCGAGGGCGGCCAGGCCGTGGCCGAACTGCTGGCCGGCGACTTCAGCCCGGCGGGCCGCCTGCCGGTGACCTTCTACAAGTCCGCCGACCAGCTGCCGCCGTTCGCCGACTACGGCATGAAGGGCCGCACCTACCGCTACCTCAGGGGAGCGCCGCTATACCCCTTCGGCTACGGCTTGAGCTACACCACCTTCGCCTATGGCAAGCCGGCGCTGTCGAAAACCGCGCTGAAGGCCGGCGAGCCGCTCGAGCTGAGCGTCGACGTGCGCAATAGCGGCAGCCGCGACGGCGACGAGGTGGTGCAGCTCTACGTGTCGCGCCAGGCCGACGGCGCCCCGATCCGCTCGCTCAAGGGCTTCCAGCGGGTGCATCTGAAGGCCGGCGAGACGAAGAAGGTGAGTTTCAGGCTCGATCCGCAGGCGCTGAGCATCGTCAACGCCAAGGGCACGCGCCTTGTGCCGGCGGGTACTGCGCAGATCTGGATCGGTGGCGGGCAGCCGGGCGGCGTCAAGCCGGCGGCCGGTGTCGCTGCGACGGTCAAGGTCAGTGGCCAGAAGGTCCTGAAGCCTTACTAAAGGCTGTGTTCGCGATCGTTGGGTGAACCAAATCGCGTTGCCGAAGTCTTACGCATCGTCGAGTTAACTCATCTGGAGTGACGATGCAAAGCCCGCGCTTCGACGAATTGTTCGCTTTTCTGACCGCCGCGCCATTGTCCAGCACCGATCTTGCCCGGCTGCGCGACTGGCTCGACAGCATCCGCGACCCGGCCGAGTGCCTGGCGCTCATTGAAGCGGCCGCGGCAGGCCGGCCGTGTCCGCATTGTGCTTGCGCGCGCTTGCACCGCTCCGGCTTCGCCAGCGGCCTGCAGCGCTATCGCTGCCTGGGTTGTCGTCGCTCCTTCAATGCGCTGACCGGCACGCCGCTGGCCCGGCTGCGCAAGCGCGAGTGCTGGCTGCCATATATCAAGTGTTTGCTAGAATCGCGCACCGTGCGCGACGCGGCGCTCGCGACCGGCGTGCATCGCACGACGAGTTTTCGCTGGCGCCACCGATTCGCGCCGGGCGCCGCCCGGCACCGGCCCGCAGCATTGACGGGAATCATAGAGGCCGACGAAACCTACAGACTGGAATCGCAGAAGGGTTCGCGCACCTTGTCGCGCCCGCCGCGCAAGCGTGGTGGCGCCGCCCGGCGGCGCGGCATCAACCGCGAGCACGATTGCCTGCTGGTGGCGCGTGACCGCATCGGCACGACGCTGGACTTTCATACCGGACGTGGTCTCGTGACCGCTGCGCAACTGCGCACCTGCCTGCAACCGGTGCTGCCCGGCGACGGGCTGCTCATCAGCGATGGCGCTGCGGCTTACGTCCGGTTTGCCCTCGACGCCGGAATCATGCACGAATCCGTCAACGTGCGGGCGGGCCGGCGCGCACGCGGCGCGATCCACATCCAGAACGTGAATGGCTGGCACAGCCGCTTCAAGAACTGGCTGGTGCGCTTCAAGGGCGTGGCCAGCCGCTACCTGGCGAACTATTCCGGGTGGCAGCGATTACTGGATGCGCAAGCGTTGCGTACACCAGCGCAGTGGCTATGTGCTGCGGTACGACAAGTTCAGTGAAGGAGGCTGCGAATCCATAATTAATGCGAACACAGCCTTTTTTTTGCGTATCGATGTCGTCTCCACGCACCATGCCTGGGGTTCGTAGGGTGGGCGGCTCCACCCTGCGATGTGCAAACCCACTGCGTGAACGCCGCCCACGCGGTCAACTCCCATCCGAGCAGACGATGCGTCCATTCATGCGCCGGTTGACCGCGTGGGCGGCGCATTGCCCGCGAGCGGATCACCTATCGGAGTGGAGCCGCCCACCCTACGAGGGTGTGAAAAATTCCGCCATGGCTGCGTTGCGCCGTCTCGCCGTACAAGTGTACTGTCTTCGACGGCGCGCCTTGCCCTGGCGGTTTTTTCACACCCTCTACGGGACGCTTTGGGCCGGTAATAAAAAAGGGGCGAAGGTGCGCAAGCATCTTCCCCCCTTTCTAAACAACGACTATACGGCGTTTACAAGGTCCTGAAGTTCACCCCCACCATGATCCGGCGGCCCGAATACGCATAGTCCAGCAGGTTCGGCGTGCCGTCGCTGAACGCCGCGTAGTTCTGCTGGCTGCTCGAGGTGGTCGCGTTGCCCAGGTTGCGGCCTTCCAGGAAGAATTCGATGTTCGGTTTCCAGCGGTACGAAATCTTGGCGTCGATGAAGCGGGTCGCGTCCTTGAAGTTCGGCGAGCCCGGGTTGTACGGGAAGCGCACCATGCCGCTGGTGACGCCGGCCGCGGGGTAGTTGTTGGCGTCCTGCGAGCCGCAGCCGGCCAGGCAGTTGAAGTAGGACGCCACCGCCTGCAGCGCCACGCGCGCGCTCAGGCGTCCGTCGTCGTACCACAGCGCGGCGTTGTACGAGTAGGCGGATTCGCGCGCCACCGGCAGCGGGGTGCCGGTGAGCAGGTCGACTACGTTCTCCGACGAAGTGGCCGAGCGCAGCTTGGTGTAGTTGGCGTCGAAGCCGGTGTAGCGCAGGAACCAGGGCAGGAAGGTGAAGGCCGTCTTGGTGCCGAATTCGAGGCCCTTGCGCTTGGTGGCGGCGCCGTTCTGCCATACCGAGTAATCGAAATCGATGTCGCCCAGCGCCACGCCGGTGACCGGATCCACCAGGCTGCCGCCGCCGGCCAGCGGCAGGCTGGTCACGCCCTGGCTGATGGCCGGCCCGATCTTGCCGTCCTGCTTGAAGGCGGCGATCGAGAACATGGTGTCCTTGTTCGGATACCACTCGAAGCTCAGGTTCTGGTTGAAGTTGGTCTGGGCCTGCAGGGCCGGGTTGCCGATGGTGCCGCTGCAGCGCTGGGTGGCGTTCGGGTCGCGGTCGGCCAGGGTCTCGTCGTACTTGCAGTTGCCGCTCGGGAGCAGGTAGTTGATCGGCGGGCGCGCCACGGTCTTGGCGCCGCTGTAGCGGGTCACGAACTGGTCGGGCACCATCCACAGCGCCAGGTTCAGGCTGGGCAGGTGGTCGGTGCTGGTCTCGTTGATCGCGACCGGCATCGAGACCGCGCTTTCGATCACGCCGCCCGGCGCGCTCGGACGCAGCGGATCGTAGACGCCCGGGATGATGGCGACCGAGGACAAGGTCATCATGCCGGTCCCGCTGACCTTGTTGCGCACGTAGCGATAGCCGACGTTACCCTCGAGTTCCCAGCCGAAGGGCAGGGAGCGGTCGGTGAACGGAACATGGTCGAGCTTGAAGTCGCCCATCAGGTAGAAGGCGGTGGTGCGCTCCTTCAGGTACTGGTAAGGCTGCTGGTAGACCTTGCCGTCGCTGGCCACGCACTCCTTGACGCAGTTAAAGTTGGTGTTCGGCGTGCCGACGATCTCGAAGATCTTGTTGACGTCCAGTTCCGTCCAGTTCTGCAGCAGCGCATCCGGGCGATCCTTGGCGCCCGAGAAGAAGCCGGTCCTGGTGGCCTGGCCGGTCAGGACCTGGTTGAGCAGGGCCTGGTACTGCGCCAGCGTCAAGGTGGTGTTGCCGTTCAGGCCATGGCGCGGGTCGGCGCCCGGCAGGAAGCCGAACTGGCAGGCGTTGCCGCCGACGCCGAGCGAACCCGGGGTGTCCTGGCAGCCGTTGAAGGTGCTGCGGATGATCGGGGTCGGCAGCACGACCGCCGGCACATAGCCCGGCGTGCCGAAGGCGCCGATCGCGTCCTTGACGGTGAAGCCGCCGCTGTTGCCCGAGTTCGGGTCCCAGCTGTGGCGGATGTTGTCGCGCAGGTTGGCGCCCGACTTGATGCGGGTGAAGAAGGGAACAAGGTCTGGCGTACGATAAGTCAGGTCCAGCTTGGCGGTGCGCTCCTCGCTGTCCATCAGGCGCGGGTTGTAGTAGGTGCTCGATTGCTGGGTCAGCAGCGGCTGCTGGGCCGCGGTGTAGGCCGGCGCCGGGCGGGTGTTGGTGGCGCTGGTGCGGACCGCGCCGGTGGCGGCGCCCGGATAGGCTTGCGTGTACTGGTTCGGGTTCGACTGGTCGAAGTTGCTGCCGGACGGCGCCTCGTAGCCCCACAGGCCGTTCGGCAGCACGCTCATGGTGACCGGGCCGTAGTAGTTGGTGAACGACATGCGCTTCTGTTCGCGCTCGAAGTCCGACTTGGCCAGGCCGGCGAAGAACTCGGCGCTCAAACCCCCGTTCTTGTAGCTGCCGCCCAGCTGCAGGTACTTCGAGATCGTCTTCGCATACTCGCGGGTCTGGTCGGTGACCGCGCCGGCGTCGGAAATCGTGAAGCTGGTCAGGTGGTGGCTGGCGTCGCTGACGATCGAACCCGGGACGATGTTGGCCACCGCGCCGTTCAGGTAGGTGTTGCTGGCCATTGACGGCGAGTTGTACAGGTAGTAGCCCGAGCCAGGGGCGGGGACGCGGGTGCCGGCGGTGAGGTTGTCGACAAAGGCGGGGCCGTTGTAGGTCGGGCTGTACACGGCGTTGGCGCCGGTCGGGTTCACCTTCACGTTGCCCAGCGTGTAGGTCAGCTGGTGCATGTCGTTGTAGCGGCGGTTGTAGCTGCCCTTGGCGTAGACGATGAAGTTGTCGGTGACCTTGAAGTCGGCGCGCAGGTCCAGGTTCTGGCGCTTGTCTTCCTCGCGCTTCACGAAGGAGCGGATGTTCGACGGCGTGTAGTCGTTCCACTGGTTCAGGCAGGTGGTCAGCTCGTTGATGCGCTGGGCCTGGGCTGCGCCGCGGCTGCTTGATGCGATCGGCGCGGTCTCGGCGGCCGTGAGCACCGGGAAGGCGGCGTAGCAGTCGGCTTTGGTCTTGGCGGCGGCCGAGCGGGTGATGATGTCGAGCGGGGTGTTCGAGTTGAAAACGCCGCCGGCCGCCAGGGGCGACGCCAGCATCGGCTGGCGGGTATTGGAATCGGCCTGGTTCACCGTGGAGGGGTTGAAGGTGAAGGTCTTTTCCGGCGAGTTGTCGAAGTCGGCCAGGCGGTAGTAGCCGGCGCGGCCGGCGTTGGACGGCTGCACCGAGTGCGCCTCGTTGGCGAGCGTGGTCGAGGAGGCGTTCGCCAGCAGGCCCAGGCGCCCGTTCATGAATTTGTCGGACAGGATCAGGTTGGCGTCCGGCTCCCACTTCTTGTTGAGCGAGCTTTGCGAGGCGCCCAGGCGCAGCGAGGCGAAGGGCTTCTTGAAATCGAGGCCGCTGCGGGTCTGGATGCGGATGCCGCCGCCCAGCGAGCCTTCGGTCATGTCGGCGGTCGAACCCTTGACCACGTCCACGCTCTTGATCAGGTCCGCCGACAGCTGGCGGAACTCGGTGCCGCGGCCCGATCCGCCGCCCGCCTGGTCGGTGCCGCCGGCCGACTGCACGCCCTGGCCGTCGAGTTCGACGCGGGTCAGGTCGGGGCCATTGCCGCGCACGGCGACGCTGACGCCTTCACCGAAGTCGCCGCGGTCGAGCGCGATGCCGGACATGCGCGAGATCGCTTCGCCGACGTTGCGGTCCGGGAGCGAACCGACGTCCTCCGCGACGATCGAATCGATGGCGGTGGCGGCGTTCTTCTTGCGCTCGATGCTCGACTGCTGCGAGGCGCGGGTGGCGACCACCTTGACCTGGGTGACCTTGGCATCGGCCGCGGCCAGTTCCTCCGCCGGCGTCTGCGGCGTGGTCTCCTGGGCCTGGGCGTGGGCGGCGTTATGCGCGACGAGCGCGGCCAGCGCCAGCGAGACCGCGAGGCTCAGGTGCTTGGGTTGCGTGTACAAGGTCGGCGCGCAGCGTGTGGATGGCGTGAACTGGACAGGGCCTTGCGGCGCCTGCCTTGCGGCGTGGGTCATGAGCGTGTCTCCAGTAATACGGGCAAGCGCGCCCGTCTTTTCGAATTGATTGTTGGTCTGCCGTCGCGTGCATTTCCGACGCTTTGCAGGGCCATTTATCGTTGTGTAAAAAATGCTAGCAGAAGGATTTTCTGGAAGCGATGGGCATGCAAGGTTTTAGAAAGAATCGACATGCGGGTTGGCGGATTTTGTAATCACAGAACGAGACCATGAATACGGACGCGACGCGTCCTCCTCTTGCGAGGTGGACGCCAAGTACTAGAGGTGAACAAGTCAGGCGCTGATGTCGGTGTCGTAGCGCTTGCCGGCGATGGTGACGTTGCGCAGCTTGAAGCCGCGCACGTTGTAGGCGTACCAGGGCTTGTCGCCCGCGACGGGCGTGCCGAAGTCGCAGTCGCTGATGCTGATATTGGTCACCGGGAGCACCGGCTTGTTCTCGCTGCCGTTGTAGCTGTGCGCGACAGGACCCATCACCACGAAGGCCTGGTAGCACGAGAACGACCCTTCCGGCGTGGCCACATTCGATACGCGGATGCGCGAGACATGGACGTCCGAAATCTGCGGGGGCCGGGTGCGGATGGCATCAAAAGCCGGCGCGTAGTCGGAATCGAAGGTGATCACCGTGCCGCCGCCGGCGGACGCCAGCTGCGCCGGAATCGGGCTGCCCGGCAGCGGCTTGTAGAAGGCGGGCTTGATCTTGACGCCGTTCGGCAGCACCAGGTCGCGCACGTGGAAGTGGCGCAGGAAGCCGCCGCGCGCCATGTTCGTCTTCAGCCGCACCGCCGAGCCGAGCGGGTCGGTCTTCCAGTGCATATTGCGCACCTCGAGCTTTTCCGCATAGACGTGCTCGATGCCGCCGCCCATCTCGCTGCCCAGGGTCACGGCGCCGTGGCCCGAGTTCATCACGCTGTTCTGGATTACCACGTCGCGGGTCGGGCCGTACCCCGTGTCGCGGCCCTTGCCGGCCTTGATCGCGATGCAGTCGTCGCCGGTGTTGAACAGGCAGTCGTCCAGCAGCACGGTGTCGCAGGATTCCGGGTCGAACCCGTCCGAGTTCGGGCCCATGCTCTCCATCCGCACCTTGGCGATGTGCACGTTGCGGCAGGCCACCGGGTGGTGGATCCAGAACGGCGTGGCCGTCACCTGGTAACCCTGCATCAGCACGTCGGTGCAGCCGACGAACTCGATCATGCAGGGACGCAGGTAGTGGCCCTTGCCGAACACGCGCTTCTCGACCGGCACGCCGGCCTCGGACAGCGCGGGCAGGAACTTCTCGTCGCTGCGCCAGTTGGCGCCGGTCTCGATGCGCGCGCGTTCTTCCACAGACAAGCCGGGCGCCAGGCCGGCCAGCGATTCCGGGTTGCGCGGGTTGACCACGCCCTGGCGCGCATGCGCGTTGACGGCGGTCTTGCCGCTCCAGGCCCACCAGTGCTCGCCGCTGCCGTCCTCAAAAGTCACGCCACCCTGGCCGTTCAGGATGCTGGTCCAGTCCTCGCCCGTGATCGCGATGTTCTTCTGATTGCGCGCATAGACCATCGGCGTGTAGTTCAGGCAGTCGTTGCCCTGCCAGCGCGACAGCGACAGCTTGCCATTCGGGCCGCAGTCGTATTCGCCGTGTTTCGCGTAGTCGGCCGGGTTGGCGCTGAAGTGCACCTGCGCGCCCTTGGCCAGGTGGACGTGCACGTTCGAGAGCAGCACGATCGGGCCCTTGCAGTGCCAGTGGCCGGCCGGGATCAGCACGCGCCCGCCGCCCGCCTTGCTCGCCGCCTTGATGGCGGCATCGATGCCGGGCCAGGCATCTGGCGAGCCTGGCGCCGGCGTCTGCACCTCGGCCTTCGCGCCGCTGTCGCTGTCCAGCCAGGCTTGCACGGTCACCATGCGGCAGGGTTTGGCGCCGTGCGCGGTGATCGGGAAGTCGCGCTGCGGGAAGGAGAGCGGCCTGGTGAAGCGGGCGCGGATGCGGTCGGCGCGCGCCCAGGGATCGTCCTGGGCCATGACGAAGCCAGGGGAAAGCAGCGAGGCGGCGCCGGCGCCTTTGAGCAGCGTGCGCCGCTGCGGGTTCGATGGGTGCATGGTCATGGTGCCTTGGTACGGTAGTGGTAGGTCTTGACCTTGTCGGTGATCTCGACCCGCGGGTTGTTCAGCAGCTTGATGATCTCGGCGCCGGCCAGCAGCACCGGGCCGTAGCCGGCCATGGCGTTCACGCTCACCGGGCGGTTGTAGTAGTAGACGTTGTCGCCGGCCAGCGTGGTGGCGACCACGCCGTCCTCGATGCCGCCGTGCGGGTTGATGCGCGAGGACACGCCGCCCCATCCGGCCTGGGCGATGCTGCCGTAGGTCGTGGGGCTGATCCAGCCCTGGTTGATGGCGTGGGCGATCGCATACACGAACATGGCGCTGCCGGAGGTCTCGAGGAAGGAATCGTGGCGGTCCAGCATCTGGTGCCACAGGCCTTCGCCCGACTGCTGCTGGGCGATGCCGCGCAGCGCGCGCCGATGCTGCGCCAGCACCTTCTGGTAGCCGGGGTGGTTCTTCGGCAGCACGTCGAGCAGGTCGGACAGCGCCAGCACCGCCCAGCCGTTGGCGCGGCCCCAGTAGAACTGCGGCAGGTCCTGCTCGTGCAGGTGGATGCCGTGGGTGTACAGGCCGGCCTGGCGGTTGAACAGGTAGCCGGACAGCTGCAGCGCATTCTTCACCGCGTCGTCGTAATAGCGCCGCTGCCCCGTCATGCGGCCCAGTTCCGCCAGCGCCGGGATGCTCATGTACATGTCGTCGGCCCACACCGACCACGCCTGCGGGCGGTTGCGCGCCAGGGTGCCGTCCTTCAGGCGCACCTGCTGCCTGTGCACCCAGTCGCCGCTGAAGGCGATCTGCGCCGACAGGTCGGGCCCGATGCCGGCCAGGCGGGCGCGGATCATGGCGGCGGTCATCGAGCCGGCATCGTCCAGCGCATGCGGCTTGATGAAGCGCGCGAAGCTGTTGGCGCGGCCCAGCTTGAACTGCGCCTCCTGGGCGCGGAAGTAGGGCGTGCGCTCCGCGAAGAAGGCCAGGTGGCGCTCGGTCAGCGCGGTCCAGCGCGCGTCGCCCGTGAGCGCGCGCATGTTCATCAGGCCCGCGTGCACCACGCCCATCTCGTAGTTCATGATGCCGAAATCGTTGGGCGAAGGCGCGACGATAGCGCCGGCGATCGGCTGGGTGAAGTCGGTGACCTGGTCGCCGGTCTGCTTGTCCACGATGCGGCTCGGCGTGGCGCGGTCGACGAAGTCGCGCACCCGCTCGAGCTGGGCGGTGATCTCGGCAACCACCGGCAGCTTGTAGGGCACCGGATAGGTCCCTTCCAGCGGGTCCTTCAGGTTCTTGTTGTCCGGGTTGCGGTAAGGCCCGGACGCATTGGCCGTATCAAGCGCGCCGGCCGCGAACAGCACGGCCAGCAGCAAGGGAATGGTCTTCTTCATCGTCTGCTCTACTTACCGGCTCACGCGGAAGTAGTCGACATCCATGTGGGCGCCGGAGGCCCTGGCGGCATCGCTGGCGCTGTACAGGCCCATCTGGGCGCCGACCCAGTGGCCCTTGGTCGCGGCGAAGGATGCGCCGGCCGGCGTGAAGTCCTTGCCGTCCACGCTGTAGAAGAAGCGCGCCTGGGCGCCTTCCGCCATCGTCATGCGCAGGTTGACGGTGTTCGGCGCCTTCGCCAGCAGGACGGTTTCGGTTTCCTGGCAGCGCGGCTTGACCGGCTCGCACACGGTGTAGACCAGCTGCAGCGCGCCGTTCTGCCGGCGCAGGCCGATGGCGGCATAGGTCTGGCCGTTCAGGATCAGGCCCGCGCGGTCGCCGTCCGCCGCCTTTTGCAGCTCGATGCGGGTATCGACCGTGAAGGCGGTGGCGGGCAGCTTCTGGGTCAGGATGTTCGGCGCGGCGCGCACATAGCCCCTGGTTTCCGGGAAGGCGGCGACGGGCAGGCGCAGGAAGCCGGGGCGGGCCGTGAGCGAATGCCAGCCGGCTTGCGGATTGGCGTTCCACTGCCACTGCAGGCCGAGCGTCTTGCCGGCGAATTCGTCGGTGGTGGGCGGCACCGCAACTGGCTGGCCGGCGACCGGTTTCACCCATTCCGTCACCGGGTTGCCGACGCCTGCTTTCGGCCCTTCCTGGCCGATGATCGGCCAACCGTCCTTCCACGTCATCGGCTGCAGGTGGGTCACGCGGCCGTAGGCCTTGCGGTCCTGGAAGTGCACGAACCAGTCCTTGCCGTCCTGGGCGCGCATCCAGGCGCCCTGGTGCGGGCCGTTGATGTGGGTCGGTCCCTGTTCCATCACGATGCGGTCTTCGTACGGGCCGTCGATGCGGCGCGAACGGAACACCGATTGCCAGCCTTCCTCGACGCCGCCGGCCGGCGCGAACACGTAGTACCAGCCTTCATGCTTGTACAGCTTCGGCCCTTCCAGGGTGCGGTAGCCGGGCAGCTTGTTGCCGTCGACGATGACCTTGCCTTCGCTGTCGAGCAGGCGCTTGCCGTCCGGGGACATGCTGCGCAGGGTGATGATGTTGTTCTTGCCGGCGCGGCTCTTGGCCCAGGCGTGCACCAGCCAGGCCTTGCCGTCCTCGTCCCACAGCGGGGCCGGGTCGATGATGCCCTTGCCGGGCAGTAGCAGGTGCGGCTCGCTCCACGGACCGGTGAAGCTGGTGGCGGTGGTCACGTAGATGCCGTGGTCCGGGTCCGGGTAGAAGATCCAGAACTTGCCGTCGTGGTGGCGCAATGACGGCGCCCATACGCCGGCGCCGGTGCGCGGCACCGAGAAGTGCTCGACCGGCGCCTGCTTCGGCAGGGCGTGGCCGACCAGGGTCCAGTTGACCAGGTCCTTCGAGGTCAGGAGCGGCAGGCCGGGCGCGCTGTTGAAGCTCGAGGCGGTCATGTAATAGGTGTCGCCGACGCGCACCGCGTCCGGGTCCGAGTAGTCGGCGTTCAGGATCGGGTTCTGGTACTTGCCGTTGCCGAGGTCCGCGACCCAGGGGACATTGGCCGGGGCGGCATGGACGGCGCCGGCCAGGAGGAGCGACAGGAAGAGGGTGGAGGTGCGTGGCGTCATGGTCGTCATGGAGTGCTTGTCAGGATGGTCGAAAGGGTTCAGGGGGCCGGGTTCCAGCCCTTGCCGTCGCCGTAGCCGGCGAAGACGCGGGCGCGGCTGGTGTAGCGCGCGGCATGTTCGGGTGTCAGGATGCGGCCCGTAGTACGTTGGCTCAGGTCGAGCGGCTTGCCGTCGAGGTCCATGCTGCCGAATTCGGCCCAGCCGGCGCCAGGCTGGGCTCCGGGAGCGATGACCTTCGGCAGCGACCAGCCGGCCGGGGCGATGTGCTTGTCCATCCGGGTATGGATGAACACGACCTTGTCGCCCTGGCCGCTGGGGCCGGGACGCGCCAGCCAGGCAGCGCCAATCGGCACGTCGTTGCCGGCCGGGCCGGGGCCGTGGGTCAGGCGGCTGTTCAGGAACACGAAGCCGGCCTCATTCGGGTCGACCGTACGCGCCTGCACGATGTAGCCGCCGCCCTTGGGCTGGGCGCTGTCGCCCACGGTGCGGATCTCGCTTTCCTCGAACAGGGCGGCGCGGTTGGTGCCCCAGATGAAGTCGACGTTCCCGGCGATGAGGCTGCGGTAGAACCAGGCATAGCCGCGCACCAGGATCGTGTCCTGCTCGCTCCAGAAGGCGGCATCGACCACCCTCAGGCGGCCGCGGTCGCTGCTGTAGTGCAGGGCCTCGGCCTGGCCGCCGAAGCTTTTTACACGCACGGTGCGGTTGATGACGGTGAGCCGGTCCAGCGCCAGCAGGTCGGCATCCTCGGCCAGGAACACCGAGCGTCCGCCGCTCGCCGCCGGCGACGACGCCGGCTGGCCGCTGCCCGCGCCAGGGTTGACGCCGTCGTTGTTGACCGCGCCGATGACGACGCCGTCGCGGCTTTCGCCGTGCAGGCGTACGTTGTCCTTGACGCGCAGGTAAAGCAGTTCCTCGTAGCGGCCGTTGGCGATGCGGATGGTGACCGGTTCGGCACGTGGCACCGCGCGCATCACGTGGTTCAGGGCGCCCTGCACGGTGCGGAAGTCGGCCGGGCCGTCGTCGTCGACGGTGAACTCGCGTCCGACCGGCGCCTGGGCGCGGGTGCGGAAGCGCCAGCCGGCGGCCTGGCCGATGCCCGCGAACGCCTGGCCGCCGATACGGCCGTCAGGCACGAGGCCGGCGTCGACCTCGACCAGGTATTCGGTGCCGTAGTCCAGGCGGTCGCTGTGCAGCCGGATCACGGCGTCCAGGCCGTCGACGCGGATCGGACTGCCGCGCACGACCCGCTTGAAGGCGGCCTCGCGCGGCCCGATGGCGTCGGCTTCCTCGCCGAGGCGGATGACGTCGACCAGCGAGCGATCCGCGGCGCGGTAGACGCGTACCGAGCCGCTCGAGCCCAGGGCCGGCGCGGCGTCGAAGCGGATGCGCAGCAGGGTGTCGGGCTGGACGTCGGCGCCGGCGGGCGCCAGCCGGCCGCGCAAGGCCGCGGCGTCGCCGGCGGCGGCGAAGGCCGGGCCGACCTTCAGGCCGATCGCGGTAGCGACGTTGCGGTCGCGCGCGTCGGATACCGTGACGACGGCGTTGCCGGCACGGCGGCCCGTGACCACCAGGGTGTTGCCATCGACAGCGACCTGCGCCAGCGCCGGGTCGTCGATGGCGGCGGCGAGCGGCAGCGGCGTCGCGCCGTCGCCGGCCAGGGCGCTGAGCGGATAGCGCACCGTTTCCCCGGCGTGCAGGCCGATGCCGGCGCTGCGCTGGGCCAGCGCGATGCGGCCCGGCTTCTCACCGGCGGGGCCGATGCGCAGGTCGTCGAATGCGAAGTCGCCCTCCTGCGCCAGCAGCGCGGGGCCGCCCGCGGGCGCGGGGGACGGAAGGGCGACGGACACGCGTTCGCCATCCAGCCAGGCGGCCAGTTCGTTGCGCGCCAACTCGACGCGCAGGGTCTGGTAGCCACCTGGCGGCGCGGTGTCGTGTCCCATCTGGCGCAGCCGCGTCAATCCGCCGTCGCGCATCTGGACCAGTTCCACCGCCATCTTGGGGCGACCCGGGATGATGTTGACGGCGGCGCCGACCCAGTTGCGCGGGTCGGCATAGCGCACCAGCACGACGGCGCGGCGCGGCGCCTCGCCCAGGCTGGCCGGCCGCAGGCGCGCTTCGACGAAGGTTTCGCCGGTAGCGGCCTTGTGCGCGGCCGGATCGGCGGGCCGCGCGGCGGCGCCCGGCGCCAGCAGCAAGACGCGGTTGCCGGCGCCGGTCTCGGCGTGCAGCCGCACCGCGCCGCCGCCATCCAGGCGCCAGGTTGTGGCTGCGGCTTCGAAATCGTCGCACCAGGCGCTGGCCGTCGGGCAGGCCAGCGCCGGGGCGCAGGTGGCGGCAATCAGCAGGGCGGCGATCGAGGCGGTCCTCGCCGCGCGCTTGCCACGCGTTTGCGAACTCATGTTCCTTGTCTCCGTTGTTTCAGATCGCGTGGGCGGATGACGGCCCCGGCGTCCTCATATGGTTGTTCAGCCGCGCGACAGGGCGCGAGCATAGCGTTCCAGGTGCGTGCGCATGGCATGGCGCGCGCCGCTGGGGTCGCGCGCGGCGATCGCCTGGACGATGCGGCGGTAGTCGGCGATCGTTTCGTCGCGCAGCAGCTCGGTCTCGAACAGCTGCGCGAGCGTCTGCCACAGGCCGCCGCGCTGGCTCCACAGGTGTTCCAGCACGCTTGCCAGCGCCCCGTTGCCGGTGGCGCCTGCGAGCGTCAGGTGGAAATGGCGGTCGGCCAGCTCGCAGGCGGCGGCGTCGAACGGCTCCTCGCGCCGGACCCGTTCCATCGCCTCGGCGGCGGCCAGCAGGGCGTCGATATTGGCGTCGGTCGCGACCCGCGCGGCCATCGCCGCCAGTTCCGGTTCGATCATGCGCCGCGCCGACAGCAGCTCGAAGGGGCCGGGGCCGGGCGCCTGGGCGGCCTGCAGGGTGGCGCGCAGGTAGACGCCGGAACAGGACCGCACTTCGACGATGCCGCCCAGTTCGAGCGAAGTCAGGGCCTGGCGCAGGGTGGCGCGGCTCACCGCGAGGGCGGCCGCCAGTTCGCGCTCGGACGGCAGGCGCTGGCCCGGCCTGATGCCGGATTCGGTGGCCAGCGCGCAGATGCGCTCGGCCACCTGGCGGTAGCGGCGCGGATCGTGGCGCGCCGGCTGGCCCGCTGCCGCGTGGATCGCGTGCGGGTGCAGGCGGCCGGCGGCGGGAATGCTGTTTGTCTCCATCATGCCCCTGTCTGTGGTGGCTTGCTTTTATGATGAAGCATCGGGATCGGCGCCTGCCGTCCCAATGCCGGTCCTGCGTCAGAGGATGCGGTTGACCAGATTCTCCAGGTATTCCTGGCGCCCCGACACCGGCTGCACGTCCTGGTTGCGGTTCAGGACGTGTTCGGCCAGGCCGTCCAGGTCGATGCTTCCTTTCATGATGTCCTGGCCCAGCGGCGCCTGCCAGCCCTTGTAGCGGCGTTCCAGTTCGCCGGCCAGGCGGCCGTCGTTGATCAGCTTCTCGGCTTCGAGCAGGCCGCGCGCCAGCACGTCCATGGCGCCGACGTGGCCCAGGATCAGGTCGACCGGGTCGATCGACTGGCGCCGCACCTTGGCGTCGAAGTTGCAGCCGCCGGTGGTGAAGCCGCCGGCCTGCATCACGTAGTACAGCGCGAGCGCGGTTTCCGGCACGTTGTTCGGGAACTGGTCGGTGTCCCAGCCCAGCTGGGCGTCGCCGCGGTTGATATCCAGGCTGCCGAAGATGCCGAGCGCGGAGGCGGTCGCGATTTCGTGCTCGAAACTGTGGCCGGACAGGGTCGCGTGGTTGGCTTCGATGTTGACCTTGACTTCATTCTCCAGGCCGTAGCGCTTCAGGAAGCCGTACACGGTGGCGGTGTCGAAGTCGTACTGGTGCTTGCTCGGCTCGCGCGGCTTCGGCTCGATCAGGATCGCGCCCTTGAAGCCGATCTTGTGCTTGTGCTCGACCGCCAGGTTGAGGAAGCGGCCCAGCTGGTCCAGTTCCTGGCCCATGTTCGTGTTGAGCAGGGTCTCGTAGCCTTCGCGGCCGCCCCACAGCACGTAGTTCTCGCCGCCCAGCTGCTTGGTCGCGTTCATGGCGTCGCGCACCTGCAGCGCGCCGAGCGCGAAGATTTCCGGATCCGGATTGCTGCCGGCGCCCGACATGTAGCGGCGGTGGCTGAACAGGTTGGCGGTGCCCCACAGCAGCTTGATGCCGGTGCGTTCCTGGTGGCCGGCCAGCTGCTCGACCATGTGCAGGAAGTTCTCGCGGCTCTCGCGTGGTGTCGCGCCTTCCGGTGCGACGTCGCGGTCGTGAAAGCAGTAGTAGGGCACGTCGATGCGCTTCAGGAATTCGAAGGCCTGCACCGCCTTCTGCTCGGCCAGCGCGAGCGGGGCGCCGCCTTCGAACCAGGGCCGCATGAAGGTCTGGCCGCCGAAGGGGTCGAGGCCGGTCCAGCAGAAGTTGTGCCAGTAGCAGGCGGCGATGCGCAACTGGTCTTCCATGCGCTTGCCGAGGACCATGCGGTCCTTTTCATAGAAGCGGAAGGCGAGGGCGTTGTCGCTGTCGACGCCTTCGAAGCGTACCGGGGCGATGTCGTCGAAAATGGTGGCTTGTTGCTGCATGATGTCTCCTGTGTCGATGTGTGGTGCCGGGGCGATCAGCCCCGTTGTTCGTTGGCGCCCTGTGCGCCGTGTCCGAAGACCGGCCGCAAGTGGCGATAAAGGGCCTGGAAGCGTGCGTGCCGGGTCTTCAGGGCGGCATGCCGCTCGCGATTCGGTCCGAGGCGATGGGCGACGGCCAGGCGCGGGCACACCTGTTCTTCGATCCGGCCGTCGGCCAGCGCCGCCAGGCGCGCCGCGCCGAGCGCCGCGCCGGCGCTGCTCTCGTGGTGGGTGACGATGGCGACGTCCAGCACGTCGGCCAGCAGCTGCGACCAGTAGGTACTCCTGGCGCCGCCACCGACCAGCGACAGCGTCGTCACGTCGGTGCCGGCGGCGCGCAGCGCGTCCAGGCCGTCGAGCAGGCCGAAGGCGACGCCTTCCAGCACAGCGTAGGTCAGCGCGGCGCGGCTCGTATCGTGGCCGAGGCCGAAGAACACGCCTTGCGCATGCGGGTCGTTGTGCGGCGTGCGTTCGCCCGACAGGTAGGGCAGGAACAGCGGCGCGGCGTCCAGCGCTTCCGCCGGCAGGCTCTCGACCTCGGGCAGCAGCGCCGCTTCGCTGACGGCGCCGGTGGCGCGGGTAACCCAGGCCAGGCAGCTGGCCGCCGACAGCATCACCGACATCTGGTGCCAGCGTCCCGGCAGGGCGTGGCAGAAGGCGTGCACCGCCGATTCCGGATTGGCGCGCAGCCGGTCGGTGACGACGAACAGCACGCCCGAGGTGCCGAGCGAGAGGAAGCCGTCGCCGGGGCGGGTGGCGCCGATGCCGACCGCGCTGGCGGCATTGTCGCCGCCGCCGCCGGCCACGATCACGTCTTCACGCATTCCCCATTCCTGGGCGATCTCGCTGCGCAGCAGGCCGGACGATGCGCTGCCCTCGACCAGGCGCGGCATGTGCGCGCGGCTCAAGCCGGTCGCTTCCAGCATGGCGTCCGACCAGTCGCGCTGCCCGACGTCCAGCCACAGGGTGCCGGCGGCGTCCGACATCTCGGACACTTTTTCGCCGGTGAGCTTGAAGCGCAGGTAATCCTTGGGCAGCAGCACGCTCGCGGTCCGCGCAAAGATCTCGGGTTCGTGCTTGCGCACCCACGCCAGCTTGGGCGCCGTGAATCCCGGCATGGCCAGGTTGCCGGTGATCTCGGGCAGGCGTGGCTCGCGCTCCAGGAGTTCCGCGCATTCGAGGTGGCTGCGGCCGTCGTTCCACAGGATGGCGGGGCGCAGCACGCGGTCCCCGGCGTCGAGCAGCACGGCGCCGTGCATCTGCCCGGACAGGCCGATCGCGCGCACGGCGGCGAGCGCTTCACCGTGCGAAGCGCGCAGCTGGCGGATCGCCGCGCAGGTGGCGTCCCACCACTGGCCCGGGTCCTGTTCCGACCATTGCGCTTTCGGGCGCGAGACCGTGAGCGCCACGCCGGTGGTGGCGGCGACGTTGCCGTTGTCCTCCATCAGGAGCAATTTGACTTCTGAGGTGCCGAGGTCGATACCGAGGTACATCTAGCGGCCCTCCGTGAATAAAGCACTGCGCACAGCTGTCTCCAATCGTTGGTTCATGCGGCCCGTCGTACCCGACCGCGAACACAGCATAAGGGCTGCCATGAGAGTGGAACAGGGCTTTTTGGGGCCGGACGAAATTTCATAACGCCCCTCGGTCATTATCGATTTGACAGTCCGGGAAGGCCCCGCATAGACTCGTATGATGGCGATAACAGCGGGTGTAAAGATAGTGCCCGTGACCTGCCGGTCCAGGACGGCGCCGGCAGGCGAATAAAATTCACAGGAGACGCAATATGAAACACCTCATCAAGGCGATCGGACTGACCTGCGTCGCAGGTTCCATGATGTTCTCGGCGGGCTTCGCCCATGCGGACGCGAAGAATCCGAAGATCGGCTTCTCGATCGACGACCTGCGCCTGGAACGCTGGGCGCGCGACCGCGACTACTTCCTTGCTGCCGCCGAGAAGCTGGGCGCCAAGGTCTACGTGCAGTCGGCCGACGCCAGCGAGCAGCGACAGATCGCCCAGATCGAGAACCTGATTTCGCGCGGCGTCGACGTGCTGGTGATCGTGCCCTACAACTCGACGGTCTTGAACAGCGCCATCCGCGAAGCGAAGAAGGCGAAGATCAAGGTGGTCTCCTACGACCGCCTGATCCTGAACGCCGATGTCGACGCCTACATCTCCTTCGACAACAAGGCGGTCGGCGAGCTGCAGGCGCAGTCGCTGGTGGCGCAAAAACCGAAGGGCAACTACTACCTGCTGGGCGGCGCCCCGACCGACAACAACGCCAAGATCCTGCGCGAGGGCCAATTGAAGGTGCTGCAGCCGCTGGCGGACAAGGGCGACATCCGAATCGTCGGCAAGCAGTGGGTCAAGGACTGGAGCGCCTCGGAAGCCATGGCCATCGTCGAGAACGCGCTGACCGCCAACGGCAACAAGATCGACGCCGTGGTCGCCTCCAACGACGCCACCGCCGGCGGCGCGATCCAGGCCCTGTCGACCCAGAAGCTGGCCGGCAAGGTGGTGGTCTCGGGGCAGGATGCGGACCTGGCGGCGGTGCGCCGCGTGATCGCCGGCACCCAGACCATGACCGTCTACAAGCCGCTGCGCCAGATCGCCACCAGCGCCGCCAACCTCGCAGTGCAGCTGGTGCGCAACCAGAAGCCCGCCTACAACGCCCAGCTCAACAACGGCTTCAAGAATGTCGACAGCCTGCTGCTCAAGCCGGTCCTGCTGAACAAGTCGAACGTGGACGTCCTGGTCAAGGACGGCTTCTACACGCAGAACCAGCTGGCCGGGAAATAAGCCCAGCCCCCGTGCAACCCGCGTCGCCGCGGCGCGCCGTGTCCGCTCCCTGCGGCGGCGCGGTGGGGCGGCGGTCACCCTGAGCGGACCCGAATGTCACCTATTCTCCTCGAAATGAAGGGCATCGCGAAGCGATTCGACGGTGTCCCCGCGCTCGACGGCATCGACCTGGCGATCCGTTCCGGCGAGTGCATCGGCCTGTGCGGCGAGAACGGCGCCGGCAAGTCGACCCTGATGAAAGTACTGTCCGCCGTCTACCCGCACGGCAGCTGGGACGGCGAGATCCTGTTCGACGGCCGGCCGCTGCGCGCGCGCTCGGTGCGCGAGACCGAGGCCGCCGGCATCATCATCATCCACCAGGAACTGATGCTGGTGCCCGAGCTGTCGGTGGCCGAGAACATCTTCCTCGGTAACGAGCCCACCCTGCCGGGCGGCCGCCTCGACTATCCGGCCATGAACCGGCGCGCCGAGGACATCCTGCGCGAGCTGAAGCTGCCCGACGTGAACGTGGTGCTGCCGGTGAAGAACTATGGCGGCGGCCACCAGCAACTGATCGAGATCGGCAAGGCCCTGAACAAGCAGGCGCGACTCCTGATCCTGGACGAACCGTCGGCCTCGCTCACGGCCGCCGAGATCGAGGTGCTGCTCGAGATCGTGCGCGACCTGAAGGCCAGGGGCGTGGCCTGCGTCTACATCTCGCACAAGCTGGAAGAGGTGGCGGCGATCTGCGACACCATCGTCGTCATCCGCGACGGCAAGCACATCGCGACCACCCCGATGCGCGAGATGAACGTCGACCGCATCATCGCCCAGATGTGCGGGCGCGAGCTGAACCAGCTGTATCCGAGCCTGCCGCACACGGTGGGCGAGGTGGTGATGGAGGCGCGCCACATCACCTGCCGCGACCCGGACCAGCCGCGCCGCAAGAAGGTCGACGACGTCTCCTTCGAGGTGCGGCGCGGCGAGATCCTTGGCATCGCCGGCCTGGTGGGAGCAGGGCGCACCGAACTGGTGACCGCCATTTTCGGCGCCTACGACGGCCCCAGCGAGGGGGAGGTGTGGCTGGAGGGCGCGCGGGTCGACACCTCGTCGCCATTGAAGGCGATCCGGGCCGGCTTCGCGCTGGTGCCGGAAGACCGCAAGCAGCACGGCATCGTGCGCGACCTGTCGGTGGGCCAGAACATCACCCTGTCGGTGCTGGAGCGCTTTTCCTCGCTGTCGCGCATCGACGATTCGCGCGAGTCGCGCGAAGTGGACACGCAGATCCGGCGCATGGGCCTGAAAACCGCCAGCCCGGCGCTGCCAATCACGGCCCTCTCGGGCGGCAACCAGCAAAAGGCGGTGCTGGCCAAGATGCTGCTGACGCAGCCGAAGGTGCTGATCCTGGACGAGCCCACGCGCGGCGTGGACGTCGGCGCCAAGTTCGAGATCTACAAACTGATGCTCGAACTGGCGGCCCAGGGCATCGCCATCATCATGGTCTCGTCCGAACTGGCCGAGGTGCTGGGCGTGTCCGACCGCGTGCTGGTGATGGGCGAAGGGAAGCTGCGCGGGAATTTCGTGAATCAAGGCCTGACCCAGGAGATGGTGCTGGCCGCTGCAATCGGACAGGGAAACCAACATGGATAAGGCACACATGAACATACAGGCGGCTGGGGTGGGGGCGGGGCGTGCGCCGCTCAACCTCAAGCAGATTTTCACGCAGTACAAGATCCTGGCCCTTCTGGTGGCGATCGCGCTGATCTGGATCTTCTTCAGCTGGAAGACCGACGGCGGCTTCACCTCGGCGCGCAACATCTCGAACCTGATGCGCCAGATGTCGGTGACCGGCATCCTCGCCTGCGGCATGGTGTTCGTCATCATCGCCGGCGAGATCGACCTCTCGGTCGGCTCACTACTCGGCCTGCTGGGCGGGATGGCGGCGGTGCTCGACGTCGTGCACGGCCTGCCGCTGCCGCTGTCGATGGCCATCGTGCTGGGCAGCGGCCTGCTGCTCGGCTTCGTCAACGGCTACCTGACGGCCTATGCGGGCATACCCTCCTTCATTGTCGGCCTGGGGGGCATGCTGGCCTACCGCGGCATCGTGCTGGGGATCACGGACGGCTCGACCATCGCACCGGTCTCGCCGGAATTCGAGCAGCTGGGCCAGGCCTACCTGCCGCCGGGCTTCGGCATCGCCCTGGGCCTGGCCCTGTTCGTGCTGGCCGCGGTGCTGGCCTGGCGCCAGCGCCTGAACCAGGCGCGCCACCAGCTGCCGGTGCTGCCAATGTGGCGCAGCCTGGGCCGGGTCGCGATCGTCGGCGCGGTGCTGGCCGGCTTCATCACGACCCTGAACAGCTACGAGGGCATTCCGCTGCCGGTGCTGGTCCTGCTGGTGCTGCTGGGCGTGTTCAGCTACATCGCCCACCAGACCGTGTTCGGCCGCCGCATCTACGCGGTGGGCAGCAATATGGAGGCGACCCGCCTCTCGGGCATCAATGTGCGCGCGGTGAAGCTGTGGGTGTTCGGCCTGATGGGCCTGATGTGCGCGCTGGCGGGCCTGATCAACACGGCGCGCCTGGCGGCCGGCTCGCCCTCGGCCGGCATGTCAGGGGAGCTGGACGTGATCGCGGCCTGCTTCATCGGCGGCACCTCGATGCGCGGCGGCGCCGGCACCGTGCACGGCGCCCTGGTCGGGGCGCTGGTGATGGCCAGCCTGGACAACGGCATGTCGATGCTGGACGTGGACGCCTACTGGCAGATGATCGTCAAGGGCGCGATCCTGACGCTGGCGGTGTGGCTGGACGTGGCGACCCGCAGCGGCCGCCGTTGAACCGGCGCTACGCCTGGCGCTTGGCGGCGGCGACGGCCTCCGCGAAGATGTCGCGGAGGCCGCGCGCCGTGAATGCCGGCAGCATCGAGTCCGGGGCTGCGGGACCGCCGCCGCCGCCCAGTCCGGGGACGAAGTCGGCGTACCGAACCTCGACCTTGCCCATGCCCTGGGCGGCGCGCGCGATCTCCTCCAGCCGCGCGCGCGGATCGAGCGGCGCTTCGCTCAATCCCGATGCGGCGCTGCCGATGAACCCGTAGCCGCCGGCGTCGTCGACCTCGGCGTAGAACCGGCCGTCCACCAGCACCTGGCCGACGGTCTGGTAACGGTGCTCCTGCGCGTACTGCGCGCTGATCCCGGCGCGTACGGATTCCTCTTTCGCCCGTACCGCCATCTCCTCCACCGGCGCTTGCGGCATCTTGCAGGTCTCGAGATTCAGTGAGCTCAGGAGGGTGGGAGCGCCGCTGGCGCGGCAGGGGCCGTCGGCCTGATCCTCGGCGGCCGCCTTCTGCGCGGCCTCCGGCGAAATACTGACCTTGTCCGCTGACGGCGCGCTCTCCGGCGCCTCCACGGTCTTGGGAGCGTAAGCGTTCTGCCGCAATGCCGCCGGGTTCACAGCCTGGGCGCCTCGAATGATCATGATCTGCTTTCTTCGCAGGGAGTCGGAGATTGACAGCTACCGACAGTAGTATGCAAAAGAACCACGCCGCGCAAATTGCTGAGCAGAAGGGCAACCCTGCCCCAATTCCTTCGCAAACACCCTTTTTTTGCTCCTCTCGCCTTGTCTCGTTGTAAGATTGTTGTGAAATTGGTCTGACCAAAAAAGCCATGCGGTTTGACAAGAATCGCTAGCCGCCTTGGTGGATTTCACAATTGACCGGCTGGCAGCTCGGCCGCACAATCACCGTATTCCTGCAACATAGTGGGAAACAGGCCTCGTCCAAAGCAGACCGGGCCACAAGGAGACAAGACATGTCGATGCCCAAGACGCGCCGCATTGCGCTGCTTTTCAACGGCAACAAGATTTTCGACCGCGAGGTCATCACCGGCATTGCCGACTACCTGTCCAGCACCCGTACCCACTGGGACCTGTTCCTCGAAGAGGACTTCCGCCTGCGCCTCTCGGGCATCGAGGACTGGCAGGGCGACGGCATCATCGCCGACTTCGACGACCCCAGCGTGGCCGCGACCCTGGCCAGCGCCCGGGTGCCGCTGGTGGCGGTGGGCGGCTCCTACGAGGACCCGGCCGACTATCCGGCCTCGGTGCCGTACGTGGCGACCGACAACTTCAAGATCATCAAGCTGGCCTACGAACACTTGATCGAAGCCGGCCTGCGCAGCTTCGCGCTGTTCAGCCTTCCCGAGGCGCGCGAGAACCGCTGGGCCCAGGAGCGCGAAAAGGCCTTCATGGCCCTGATGCGGCGCGACCGCATGGAGCCGGCCGTGTTCCGCGGCCAGAGCACGCGCGCGCATACCTGGGACGAGTCGGTGAAGGAGCAGATTGCCTGGCTGCATGCGCTGCCCAAGCCGGTCGGCATCGTCGCCGTGACCGACGCCCGCGCGCGCCAGCTGCTGCAGGCATGCACCCTGGCCGGCATCGCGGTGCCCGAGCAGGTGGCGATCATCGGCATCGACAACGACCCGCTGGCACGCATCCTGACGCGCATCCCGATGAGCTCCGTGATCCAGGGCGCCCAGGAGATGGGCCGCACGGCGGCGCACCTGCTGGACCAGATGCTGCATGGCGTGCGCCTGGCGAACACCCGCATCCTGGTGCCCCCAAGCGGCATCAACGTGCTGGCCTCCAGCAAGCACGAGCCGGCGAAGAATCCGCACGTGATGCGGGCGCGCCACTTCATCCGCCAGTATGCCTGCCAGGGCATCAAGACCGACCAGGTGGCGAGCTACGTCGGCATCTCGCGCTCCTCGCTGGAGAGCCACTTCCGGCAGGAGCTCGGCTACAGCGTGCATGACGAGATCCTGCGCTTCCGCCTCAACGCGGCGGTCGCCATCCTGAAGCAGGGCGACTGCCACCTGGCCGAGGTCGCGCTCAAGTGCGGCTTCACCTCGAGCCAGTACATGCATTCGGTATTCAAGCGCGAGCTGGGCTGCTCGCCGCGCAGCTACCAGGAGCGGCTGCGCAGCAGCAGCGGGGTGGAACAGGCTGCCCCCGTCGACTAAGGTCAGAAAGAAGTTGGTAGAGATGAAAATGGAATCCTGGCCGCCTCCGGCGCGGCTGTTCACCCTGCGCAACCGGCGCGAGATGCGGGTGACGATCAGCGAACACGGCGCCGCCCTGGTGTCGTGGTGGGCGCCGGACCGCTACGGCCGCATGGCCGACGTGCTGCTCGGCTACCGCGACGATAGCGACTACGCCTGCAACACGGCCTGCCTGGGTGCGGTCGTGCAGCGCAGCGGCGCGGCGCCGCGCCTGCATGCGCCGCACTGGCGCGGCGAGCTCGATGTCGGCGGCACCGCGCTGCGGCTGCGGCCCTCGAACCTCGACGGCATCGGCGCCGGCCTGGCCGAACTCGAGGTCCGCTACGAGCTCGATGACGACGGCTGCCTGTCGGTCGCCTACCACGCGCTGGCGGACAGCCCGGCCCTGATCAACCTGAGCACCCACGCCTGCTTCAACCTGAACGGCGGCCACGCGGACGTGGGCGACCACATGCTGCAGATCGACGCCGACCGCTTCCTGGCGACGGATGCCGGCGGCGCGCTGCGCGACCTCGAGGTCAGCGGCACGCCCTTCGACTTCCGCCGTCCGGCGCCAATCGGCCCGCGCCTGCGCTGGCCGCACGAGCAGATCGGCGCGGCGGGCGGTTTCGACCATGCCTACCAGGTCGGCGCCTCCAGCTCGGGCATCGTGCGCCCGGTGGCGAGCATCCACGATCCCGGCTCGGGCCGGCGCCTGCAGGTCTCGACCACCGAAGGAAGCCTGCACTTCTACAGCGGCAACCGGCTGGACGGGGTGCCGGGACGCGGCGCCGCGCCCTACGAACGCCATGCCGGTTTCTGCCTGGAGGCCGGCGCCTCGCGCGTGCAGCGCGACGGCGCGCGCGCGCCGGGCCTGCTGCTCGGGCCGGGCGAGGTGTACCGCCATACCACCGTCTACCGGGTCTCGCTGCAGCCATGATCTGACGAACCTGCACCATTACCGGAGAACGAACAGATGGTTTCACGACGCGACGCGATGAAGTCCGCGGGACTGGGCACGCTGCTGCTGGGCGCCGGCACGAGCGCCGGCGCGGCGCCGGCGGCCGCCCCCGGCTGCGCCGCCTGGCCGCAGTGGCAGCACGGCCAGGAAGGCCAGCGCAAGGCGGACCTCGGCAACGGCGCCTTCCTGAACCCGCTCGTCGCGGGCGACCACCCCGACCCGTCCATCCTCAAGGACGGCGACGACTACTACATGACCTTCTCCACCTTCGACGCCTATCCCGGCCTGGTGATCTGGCACTCGCAGGACCTGGTCAACTGGCGGCCGCTGGTCGCGGCGCTGCAGAAGAACATCGGCTCGGTGTGGGCGCCGGAGCTGTGCAAGCACAAGGGCCGCTACTACCTCTACATCCCGACCAAGAAGACCGCGATCCCCGGCTCGAAGACCACCTCCTGGGTGATCTGGGCCGACGACATCCGCGGCCCCTGGTCCGATCCGATCGACCTGAACCTGCCGCGCCACATCGACCCCGGCCACGCGGTCGGCGAGGACGGCTCGCGCTGGCTGTTCCTGTCCGGCGTCGACCGGGTGCGCCTGGCGGACGACGGCCTGTCGACGATCGGCGCGCCGGAGCGGGTGTATGAACCGTGGCGCTACCCGGACGACTGGGAAGTCGAAGCGTTCTCCCCAGAGGGACCGAAGGTGCTGCGCCGCGACGGCTGGTACTACCTGATCCTGGCCGTGGGCGGCACTTCCGGCCCGCCGACCGGCCACATGGTAATCGCATCGCGCTCGCGCTCGATCAACGGCCCGTGGGAGCACCACCCGCGCAATCCGCTGGTGCGCACGACGAGCGTGGATGAACGCTGGTGGTCGCGCGGCCACGCGACCCTGGTGCAGGGGCCGGCGGGCGACTGGTGGAGCGTCTATCACGGCTACGAGAACGGCTACTGGACCCTGGGCCGGCAAACCCTGCTGGCGCCGGTCACCTGGACGCTTGATGGCTGGCCGGAATTCGGCGGCGGCGATTTGTCGCGGCCAATCCCGAAACCGAAGGGCGGCAAGCCGGGGCCGCACGGCATGGCGCTGTCGGACGATTTTTCGACCGACAAATATGGCGTGCAGTGGAGCTTCTTCAGCCCGGCCCCGGGCGAGACCGCGCGCATGGCGCGCAAGGACCGCACGCTGCACCTGAAGGGCGAGGGGAGCGAGCCGTCCGACAGCTCGCCGCTGGTGTTCGTCGCCCCAGACCAGGACTACGAATTCGAATGCGAGATCGAGGTCGATCCGAACACCCGCGGCGGCCTGCTGCTGTTCTACGACCACAAGCTGTATTGCGGCCTGGGATTCGATGCGAAGGAGTTCACCATGCACCGCTACGGGACTGAGCACGGCAAGTTCGCCAATCCCCACGGCGCCAAGGTACACCTGCGCATCCGCAACCGCAAGCACGTGGTCAGCATTCATATTTCGGGCGACGGCAAGGATTGGCGCCGCGGGCCACGCGGCTACGAGGTGTCGGGCTACCACCACAATGTGCGCGGGGGCTTCATGTCGCTCAAGCCGGCCCTGTACGCGGTGGGGGCGGGGGAGGTGCGGTTCCGCCGCTTCCAGTACCGGGCATTCGGGTAAGCTGATGGCTTTTCACCCCATTCGCATCCATGAAACCAGCCTCGGAAGTCCAGCTTGCGGAAGAAGTGACCCGCCTGATGCACTTGCTGCGGCAGCTCAGCGAGTTCGCGTCCGGTTACTTTCTGGCGAAGATAGAGGCCGCGCGGACGATCCGGGAGTGGTATGACGCCGTGCTGGCACTCGATTACGCGGCAAACGGGAAGGAACTCAGGGACACGGACGACGAGCGCGTTCACGCGCTGTGCAGGCAGATTACCGAGGTGATCGACTGGATCGAGCCATTTTTCCGGGTGAAGCTGTATCCACGTTCGGCCGGCCAGCAACAGAGCTGGAAAGCACGCGCCGCGCGCGACCCGCTCGGCAAATATACGTTCCGTCGTGACGGCGCGATCGAAGCCAGTGTCATGGACGCGCGCTTGCGCGGCGACCGCCTCTGGATCGGCCGAATCTGGGCGGATATCGGCAGCTGCAACGGTGTCCCGGTCAATCTGAGGATCCGGCTGCATCCATCGCAGATCGCGGACATGCGGAGCAAATTCGCCCAGTTCCGGCTTGTCCAGGAGACCATCATGAATGCCTGAGAGCGCTATACTCTCGCGGACCTGTTCATCGCGGCTCTATCGGAAAACCACATGAAATTCGACCTGTTCCAGAAGATTTCCCGTGCCCCCACCAACCCGCACACGACCGCCAGGCCGCGCGAATACGATGTCGCGGACCTGTACCGCGGCCCGGTCGCCAGCGGCGAGGCGCCGCCCGATGGTGCGCGGGCGCTCGACGAGAAGCTGCGCCAGGCCTACTTCTGGATCGTCAACAAGGCGATCATCAGCCCGCACTACGACATCGAATACAACGAAGGCGCGCCGCGCAGCTACCTGGTCGGCGACAGCAAGCGGGTGCTGACGCTGCCGTCGGCGCAGAGTTATTCGAGCTTCATCCTGCTGCCCCTGCTGACCTTCGCCACCCGCCGCAAATGCCTGTTCGTGGGCGGCCCGGGCCGCGGCAAGACCGCCAGCGCGATCCTGATGGGCGTGCTGTCCGGCGCCTCGGTGCGCGACGTGCGGCGCGCCATGCAGCACGGCCACCCGCAGATGACGGTGGCCGACCTGCTCGGCAATCCGCTGCCGGCCGACCTGGTGAACGCCCAGAGCATGGGCGAGATCCGCATCGCCTGGCGCGCCTGGCTGTCGATGCGGGTCAAGATCATCGACGAATACAACCGGATTCCTACGCGCACCCAGAGCGCCCTGCTGACGGTCATGGGCGACAACTATGCCGAGGTGCTGGACCAGGTGTTCGAGTGCCCGGAGTCGGCCTGGTACCTGACCGCCAACGACGACACGGGCGGCGGAACCTTCCAGGTAATCGAGGCGCTGCGCGACCGCATCGACGTCGTGGTGCAGGCGCTGGCCTTCAACCCGCGCTTCCTGGGCGACCTGCTGCTGCGCATCGAGGAGGGCATCCGGCCCGAGGAACTGGTGCCACGCGAACTGATCTTCACCGAGGAAGAGGTGGACGAGATGGGCGCGGCGATCCGCGCAGTCGAGGTGCCGGCCCAGGTGCGGCGGCGCCTCGAATTCTTCGCCAGCCAGTTCGAGCTGTGCGAGCGCGCCGGCGGCCAGTTCGAGTACATGACCAAGGATACCGCGCGCCTGTCGGGCGTGCCGTGGAACGAGATCACCGCCGCCGACAGCGGGCGCGATCGCCTGAAGGACCTGGGCTGCCAGAGCGTCAACGGGGTCTCGGTGCGCAACCTGACGACCCTGCTGATCTATGCGAAAGCGCTGGCCTGGTTCCGCGGCAACCCGCAGGTCGAACTCGACGACCTGCGCCAGACCCTGCCCTTCGTCCTGCACGACAAGCTGCAGCCCGATCCGGACGCGCCGTTCTTCGCCTTGCCGGAAAACGCCGCCTACCGCACCGACCGGGTCAGCTGGCTGCGGCGCCTGTTCGACCTGGCCAACGACGAGTACACGCGCCTCGACCTGGAACACGACGACGAGGTGGGCGAAATGGCCGCGACCTTCGCCCTCGGCCTGGATGGCGTGTCCGAACGCGAGACCCGCGCACGCATCGTGAAGATCGAAAAGCTGGTCGCGGACCGGGTCAAGGGCAAGAAGCTCTACGGGCACCTGTACGACGACCTGCTGAAGCTGAAGTACCTGCACCAGCGCTATACCAACTACCTCGCCTGGCTGCGCTCGCGCTGAGATGGTTTCCGCAGCCTTCGGCGCGGCGCTGGCCGCGCAGCGCCGCGAGTTCAACGCCCTGGCCGCCGAGGCGCGGCGCCGTTATCCGGGCTTCGACCAGGACGCATTCACGCAGTTCCTGGTCGAGGCGGCCGATCCGGTGGTGGATGCCGTCGCCCACACCGCGCCCGACAGTGTGCATGGCGTGGCGGCGCACGCCTTCCGCATGGGCCTCGAGATGGTCGGCCAGCGCCTGGCCGACGGCAGCCCGCGCACGTCCGGCTTGGTGCGTGCCTGGACAACGGTGCTGCCCAGGTTCGCGCCCCTGGTGGCGCGCGCTCCCGAGCGCACGCTCGGCATGCTGAGCAACGCGGCCCTCCACCTGGCGACGCTGCCCGGCGTGCGCGTCCAGCGTTGGGAGCGCGACATGGCGGCGCTGGCGCCGCTGGTCGACAGTATCGAGCATTTGCGTGCGCTCGGGCAGGTGCTGGCCTGGCGCGCCGGCGCCGCTCACTACCGGCAAGGAGCGATCGCGGCGGCGGATGGTTTGCCCGAAGCGCTGGCGCTGGCCGCTTTTCGTTGCGCGGACGCCGGCTCCTGGCAGCTGGCACGGGCCAGCCTGGCAAGCGATCCATGGTGGCGGGCGGAGGCTGATCCCGATGGGGTGTCGACGCATGTGACCGGAAGCTTTGCCGGCTTCGGCGGCCTGTTCACCACGCCGCCGCGACTGGCAGCGGCCGAATCGTGCTTCGTGGTGCAATCCGGCGAGCGTGCCTTCCTGCTGATCGCCGATGCCTACGGTGTGGTCTTGCTGCCAGCCGGCGAGGCCGATGCTGGCGCAGTGGCGAACTTGCCTTACCTTGTGGAGGGCGACGACGTGCTCGTCGGCCGGCAGCGCATCGCGCTGGCGCTGCCGCCGGAAGGACTCGCGCTGTGCGCCACGGCGTCGACCATCGCGCTCAGCTCTCCCTACACGCATGCAATCCAGCTGGTGGCCCGCCAATGAACGCTCACGCCCTACCGCAGGAAGAAATGGGCGCGCTGCTCGCACGCTGGCGCGCGGCCTGGCCGGCGGCGCTGGCATGCTGGAGCCGCTACACGCGCCTGCACGAGCCCCAGTTGTGCGCGACGACGGCGCGGGCCGCCAAGGCCGGCCTGGAGGGCAGCTTCGCCATGATCCGGCTGGCGGACCAGAGTGTCGTGATCGACCTGCAGGCGGTTCACGAACGCGGGCTGCACGACTACGGCGTCGAGATCCTGGCGCACGAGATCGGGCACCACGTGCTGGCGCCGGCCACCGCGACCGACCATTTCCGCATGCTGGCCCGGCTCCGCCGCGTGCTGGGGACCGAGGGCGACGCCGCGCCGATGGTGGCCAACCTGTACACCGACCTGTGCATCAACGACCGTCTGCAGCGCCAGGCCGGGCTGCGCATGGCCGAGGTCTACCGGAAGCTGGCGCGCGCACCCGGGTCGGCGGAGCCGGGCAGGGTGTGGACGCTCTACCTGCGCATCTACGAGCATCTGTGGCGCCTGCCACGGGGCAGCCTGGGTGGCGGCGCCTGCGAGGAGGCGCTCGACGCCGACGCCTGGCTCGGCGCCCGGATCGTGCGCGTGTACGCCAACGAGCCCATGGTCGGCGCCTCCCGCTTCGCGGCGCTGCTGCTGCCCTACCTGGTCGAGGACGGCCTCGATGCCTTCGCATGGCACGATACCGGGGACGCGGCCGCCGGCTGCGCGCCGGGCAGCCTGCACGAGCTGGAAGACGACGGCCCGGCCGACGCATTGCACCCGGCCTGGGATACCCGCCTGACCGGCGCCGAGGATGCGGAAGACGCGCCGCGGGAAGCGGTCGGGCAGGGCGCCGGCCAGGCGCTCGACCCCTACGAATACGGCGAAATCCTGCGCGCCGGCGGCACCAGCCTGAGCCCGCACGAGATCGCGATGCGCTATTACCGTGAACGCGCCTTGCCGCACCTGGTGCCGTTCCCCGTGCGTGCCGACCGCAAGGCGCCGGATCCGCAGATGGAGGGCGTGCAACCGTGGAGCATCGGCGACCCGCTCGACGAGATCGACTGGCTGCACAGCGTCACGATCAGCCCGCGGCCGGTGCCCGGCGTGACCCTGGTGCGCCGCGTCTACAGCCTCGAAAGCGCCGACGACCACGCCTTGGCGCCCGTCGACCTCGACCTCTACGTCGACAGTTCCGGCTCGATGCCCGACCCGCAGCACCGCATGTCCTGGCTGGCGCTGGCCGGCGCCATCATCGCGCTGTCGGCCCTGCGTACTGGCGCGTCGGTGCAGGCGACGCTGTGGAGCGGCAAGCAGCAGGTGCTCGCCACCAAGGGCTTCACGCGCGACGCCGACCAGGTGCTGCACGTGCTGACCGGTTTCTTCGGCGGCGGCACCTGCTTTCCGATCCACCGCCTGCGCGAGACCTATGCGGCCGGCCGCCGCGCGCGGCGGACCCACATCCTGATGATCTCGGACGACGGCATCACGACCATGTTCGACAAGGACGAGCGCGGCAACAGCGGCTGGGACGTCGCCGCGCGCGCCCTGGCGGCAGGAAAGGCCGGCGGGACCATGGCGCTGGACCTGCCCGCCGGCTGGGACGCCGCCCACGGGGGCTACTACCGAGAGCTGGCAGCCACCCTGGAGCGCGCCCGCCGCGAGCAGGGGTGGGACATTCATGCGGTGCCGGACCAGGCCGGACTGCTCGCGTTCGCGCAGGCCTTCAGCCGCCGTCATTACGCGCAAGACACGCAGGAGCGCCGGCCATGAACAGCGCCGGCCCCGCACTTGAGACCCTGACCCGGCGCCTGCTCGACACGCCGGCCGAGTTCCTCGACGAACCGCGCATCGACAACAGCGGCACGGTAGCGGTGCCGGCGCTGCTCCATGACCTGATGCGGCTGCATGGGCACCGCGCGCCGGCGCGCTGGCTCGACGGGCTGGGCGGCGCGCAGCCGCGCGCGCGGCGCAACCGCCTGGCGGTCATGATGGTCCTGTGCTGGCTGCTGGCCGACGAGTGGTTCCTGGCGCAAGGCCTGCCGCGCGATGCTTTGTATTCCCTGTTCGAGAACGAAGCCGGCCAGCTGGCGCAAGCTACTCCAGCGCACAACTTCGTGCAGGAGACCGGCGCCGGCGAGGAACTGGTGCGTGTCGCGCTGGCGCATTTCGGCTACCGTCCCGCGGACGAGTCGCTCGAGCAGGCGCAGGACCGGCTGGCCGCCGTCAGCGCCGCCGCCCGGCGCAGGCTGCTCGACGCCAGCCGGGCGGCGGAAAAGCGCGCGCGCGAAGTGCGCGAGGCCCTGGCGCGCAAGGCTGCCGAGGAGTCGGCCGACAAGTGGACGCGCGAGTGACGGAGGATCCGCTGCACCGCGAGCGCTTTCCGACCCTCAGCGCCGAGGGCCAGCGCATGATCGACTTCATGCGCCACCACCCGCATGCGCCGATCTACCGCAACCACAGCGGCAATCGCTTGCTGCATGAGGAGATCGCGCTGGTCCGCAGCTTCGAGCGTGAAGTCGCCGGCGCCGCCATCGGCTGGACGCCGGGCCGGCCGCCCGAATGGGTGCAGGGCTTCGTCGCCGGCGCCTTCCGCACCGTGCCCTTCTATCGCGCGCTCGGTTCGCCGCCGCGGCGCCTGGAAGACGTGGCGCCGGTCTCGCGCGCGGACCTGGCCGCCGACGTGGCGCGCTTCGTGCCGGACGACGTCGAGACGGCGCGCCTCATGGTTTTCCAGACCACCGGCACCACCGGCCATCCGCTGGTGGTGCCCTCGCACCCGCTGGTGGCGGCCAGGTACGCCGCCTTCCACAAGCGCGCCCTTGGCCGGACCGGTGTCGTGCCCATGCACGGCGCGGGCCAGGTCGGCGTGGTGCTGCTCGGCTTCCAGCAGCGTTGCTTCACCTATGTGTCGGTGTCGCCGGCGATGGGCGAATCCGGACTGGCCAAGATCAACCTGCATCCGAACGACTGGCGCGCGCCCGGCGACCGCGCCCGCTACCTGGATGCGATGGCGCCCGAGATCGTCGCGGGCGACCCGATTTCCCTGCGCGAATACGCGGACCTGGGATGCACGGTTGCGCCGCGCGCCATCATCTCGGTCTCGATGGCCCTGCATGACGGCTTGCGCAGGCTGCTGGAGGAGCGCTTCGGCTGCCCCGTGCTGGACATCTATTCGCTCAACGAAGTCGGCCCGGTGGCGGCGCATGACGATGCGGCGGGCGGTCATCTGCTCCTGCAGCCGCGCCTGTATGTCGAGATCCTCGGCGACGACGGCCGCTTGGCGCCGGCAGGCGAGCGTGGCGAAGTCACGGTCACGGGCGGCTTCAATTTCTGCCTGCCGCTGCTGCGCTACCGGACCGGGGATTACGCCAGCCTGGCCTGCGGGCCGCACGGCCCGGTGCTGGTGGACTTGCAGGGACGCCGGCCGGTGCGCTTCTTCGGGCGCGGCCAGTGGTGGAATAACGTCGACGTCACCCATGCGCTGCGCGCGCTGCCGCTGTCGCGCTTTACCCTGCACCAGGCCGCGGACGGCGAGCTGGTGCTGGGACTGGCGCACGATTCGCTGGCCCTCGGCCCCGCGGCGCTGGCGGCGCTCGGGCCGCTGTTCGGTGACCGGCGCATCGCGCTGCGCGCGATCACGGCCGACGACAAGGTGCGCCAGTACACCTCGGATTTCGCAGGGGCGTCGCAGGCCGGGTAGGCGGCTGGCGAGCGCCGTGTCATACTGGCGCTCGAGCACGAAACAACCTTCCACGGGGAGATGCCGGCAGCGGCCGGCGCAGACGCATGATCGGACCATTGGAACTCGCGGCCAACGCGGCCGCCACCGCCGCCATCATCCTGGCCGGCAGGAACAGCATCCACACCTGGTGGACCGGCATCGTCGGCTGCGCGCTGTTCGGCGTGCTGTTCTTCGAGGCCAGGCTGTATGCCGACGTGGTCCTGCAGGTATTCTTCGTGGCCTCCAGCGCGATCGGGTGGCGCCACTGGCTGCGCGGTGGCGGCGGGCAGGCGCTGCCAGTGTCGCGCGCCGATTTCCGCAGCCTGGCCTGGACCGTCCCGGCCGGCGTCGCCGTCAGCGTGGCCTACGGCATGCTGCTGCACCGCTGGACCGACGCCTATGCGCCCTTCGCCGACTCTGCTGTGCTGGTGTTCAGCGTCATCGCCCAGCTGCTGCTGATGGGGCGGCGCATCGAGAACTGGGCCTTCTGGCTGCTGGTGAATTCGGTGGCCGTGCCGCTGTACGCCAGCCGTGGCCTGTACCTGACCGCATTCCTGTATTGCGTCTACTGGGTCAATGCCTGCATCGCCTGGCGCTGGTGGCACCGGCTCGCCGAGCAAGACAGCACCCGCCTGGCCGGCGCATGAAGCGCTACCGCCAGGGTCTGGTGGTCGGGAAGTTCTGCCCGCTGCACCTCGGCCACATGCACCTGATCCGCACCGCGCTGGACGCCTGCGACGAGGTGCTGATCGTCAGCTATACGAAGCCCGAATTCGACCGCTGCGGCCCGGCCGCGCGCGAGGCCTGGCTGGCGGCGCTGTTCCCGCAGGCGGCGCGGCTGGTGGTCGACGATGCGCTGCTGCTGACGGAATGCGCCCGGCGCGGCATCGCGCCCCTCATGCCGGTTCCTGACAATGACGCCGACGCCGCGATCCACCGCGAATTCAGTGCCTGGTCATGCTCAGCGCTGGCCGGGGTCGTCGTCGATGCGGTGTTCACCAGCGAGTCGTATGGCGACGGTTTCGCGCAGGCCTTGTCCGGCTATTTTTCTGACCGCTTGAAGCGGCCCCATGTCGTCACCCACGTCAGCGTCGACCCGGAAAGGTGCGCGGTGCCGGTGTCCGGAACCCGGGTGCGCGAGGACCCCCACGCCTGGCGCCGTTACCTGGACCCGGTCGTCTATGCCGATTTCATCGACCGGATCTGCATCCTGGGCGGCGAGTCGAGCGGCAAGACCACGCTGGTGGCGGCGCTGGCGCAGGCCCTGGACACGGTCG
This sequence comes from Massilia phyllostachyos, assembly GCF_021044825.1. Taxonomy (GTDB): domain Bacteria; phylum Pseudomonadota; class Gammaproteobacteria; order Burkholderiales; family Burkholderiaceae_D; genus Telluria; species Telluria phyllostachyos. Next base: position 75,153 of record NZ_JAJNOC010000010.1, read on the forward strand.
GCGTGCCCGAAGTGGGGCGGCTGCACTGGGAAGAAAAGGGCGGGGCGTTCACCTACGACGACATGCGCGTGATCGCCGAAGGGCAGATCGCCCTTGAAATCACGCTGGCGCAGGACGCGCGCCGCTGGCTGGTATGCGATGGCAGCGCATTGACCACCGTGTTCTACAGCGAAGACGGGTACGGAAAGGTCGACGCGGCCGTGCAGGCTTTGGCCAGGCGCCCGTATGCGATGACCTTCGTCTGTGCGCCCGACATTCCCTTCGTGCAGGACGGCACCCGGCGCGACGCGGCGTTCAGGCAGCGCCAGCACGCGTGGTATCTGGCCACGCTCGAGCGGGCAGGGATCCCGTACGTCATCCTGGCGGGCAGCGTGGAGGAGCGGGTCGCGACGTCGCTGGACGTGCTGGCAGCGAGGGCGGCTACGGCCGGATCGTGATCTCGATCTTGTCGGAGGCGATGCCCAGGCTGGCCGCCGGCTTGCGCCTGGCTTTCTCCATCGCACGGATGTAGCTGGCGCCCCATGCATCGGGCGCTCGAGACAGCCAGGCAGCGGCGCAGGCCCACGTCAGAGCGGGCGGATCCAGACGTTGCGGAAGCTGACCGCGTCGCCGTGATCCTGCAGGCGGATCGGCAGCGCGCCGTGCTTGCGGTAGGAAGGCTTGCCGACGTGGAGCGATTCGCCCTGCAGCGCCACGTGGTTCTGCACCAGCACGCCGTTGTGCAGCGCGGTCACGAAGCCGGGCGAGAGCAGGGCGCCGTCAGGAGCGAAGCGCGGAGCGGTCCAGATCACGTCGTAGGTCTGCCATTCGCCGCCCCGCGCGCAGGCGTTCACCAGCGGGACGTGCTGCTTGTAGATGCTGGCGGCCTGGCCGTTCACGTAGGTCTTGTTGTCGACGCAGTCGAGGATCTGGATCTCGTAGCCGCTGCCGTTGCCGGTCGAGGCGAGGAAGACGCCGCTGTTGCCGCGCGCCTGGCCGCTGCCACTCAGGGTGGCCGGCACGCGCCATTCGAGGTGCAGCTGGTAGTCGCTGAAGCTGTGCCGGGTCTGGATGTCGCCGCTGCCGCCGCGCACGGTGAACGCCCCGTCCGCAACCAGCCATGGCGCCGGCTTGTCCGGCGCACCGGACGACACCCAGGCGCCCAGGTCCTTCCCGCCGAACAGCACGACGGCGTCCGACGGCGCGCCCTGCGCCGGGGCCGGGGTCACCCGCGCCGGCTCGGGCGACCATACCTCGGTGTCCTTCGGATTGGCCTGGGCCTGGGCCAGGGACGCCATCGACAGTCCCGCCACCGCAATCATCGCTTTCGCCAGCATCGCACACTCTAGAATAAGAATGGGAGCCAAGCATAGCACGGGCGCCCCGCGCGACTTCGCGCGACTTCGCGCGATGTCCGGCGCCGCGGACAGGTGCGCGCGGGCGGCCGCTGGCGCATAATGGCCGGGTTCTCCGGGGAGGAAATCGATGCGCGACGCAATCATCATCGGCGGCGGCCACAATGGCCTGGTGTGCGCCTTCTACCTGGCGCGGGCGGGCCTGAAGGTCACCGTGCTGGAACGGCGCGCGGTGGTCGGCGGCGCCGCCGTGACCGAGGAATTCCACCCGGGCTTTCGCAACTCGGTGGCCGCCTACACGGTCTCCCTGCTCAACCCCAGGGTGATCGCGGACATGGCCCTGGCCGAGCACGGCCTGCGCATCGTCGAGCGCCCGCTGTCGAACTTCCTGCCGCTCGACGACGGCCGCTACCTCAAGCTCGGCGCCGGCAAGACCGCGAGCGAAGTCGCGAAGTTCTCGCAACGCGATGCGCAAAGGCTGGACGACTACGCGCGCCACCTCGACGGCGCCGCCGACCTGCTGCGCGAACTGGTCCTGCAGACGCCGCCGAACCGGGTCGAGGGAGGCTGGCTCGCCGCGCTGCCGGAACTGGTCAAGGCCGGCAAGTTGGGGAACCGCATGCGCGGACTTTCCTTGCAAATGCAGCGCGAACTGCTCGACCTGTTCACCAAGTCGGCCGGCGACTACCTGGACGGCTGGTTCGAGAGCGCCCCGATCAAGGCCGCCTACGGTTTCGACAGCGTGGTCGGCAACTACGCCAGCCCTTACACGCCCGGTTCGGCCTACGTGCTGCTGCACCACGTGTTCGGCGAGGTCAATGGCAAGAAGGGCGCCTGGGGCCACGCCATCGGCGGCATGGGCGCCATCACGCAGGCGATGGCGAAGGCGGCCCGGGCGCAGGGCGTGGAGATCCGCACCGACTGCGCGGTGGCGGAAGTCCTGCTCGTGGAGAAGCGCGCCGGCGGCGTGGTCACGGAGAAGGGCGAGCGGATCGCGTCGCGCGCGGTGGTGTCGAACCTGAATCCGCGCCTGCTGTACACGCGCCTGGTCGATCCCGGCGCGCTGCCGGCCGACTTCCTGCGCCGCATGCAGGGCTGGCGTTGCGGCTCCGGCACCTTCCGCATGAACGTGGCGCTGTCCGAGCTGCCGAGCTTCAGTTGCCTGCCCGGCGGCCAGCTAGAGGAGCACCATGGCAGCGGCATCATCATCGCCCCGAGCCTGCAGTACATGGAACGCGCCTACATGGACGCGCGCAGCCATGGCTGGTCGCGCGCACCGATCGTCGAGATGCTGATTCCCTCCACGCTGGACGCGAGCCTGGCGCCGCCCGGCCAGCACGTGGCCAGCCTGTTCTGCCAGCACGTGGCGCCGCAGCTGCCCGATGGCGTCAGCTGGGACGCGCACCGCGACGAGGTGGCCGACCTCATGATCGACACGGTCGACCGCCACGCGCCGAACTTCAGGCGCAGTGTGATCGGGCGCCAGATCATGAGTCCCCTCGACCTGGAGCGCACCTTCGGCCTGGTGGGCGGCGACATCTTCCATGGTGCGCTGGGGCTCGACCAGCTGTTCGCGGCGCGCCCGATGCTGGGCCACGCGGACTACCGCGGCCCCGTGGCCGGCCTGTACACCTGCGGCTCCGGCACCCATCCGGGCGGCGGCGTTACCGGCGCGCCCGGCCACAATGCCGCGCGCGAGGTGCTGCGCGACTTCAGGCGCCGCCAGCCCCGGCATGCGTAAACACGTGACGCAATCTACATCGATGGCGCCGCCGGCGCTGCACATCCGCCCGGCGCGGCCGGACGACGCGGCATTCTTCGCCGCGCTGTACCGCTCGACCCGTCCCGACCTGCTGGCCATGCTGGCCGACCGCCGCTACATCGACGGCCTGGTCGCCGCCGCGTGGCAGGCGCAGGCGGCCAGCTATCGCGAACGCTATCCCGACGCCAGGTACCAGGTGCTCGAGCTGGACGGGGAGCCCGTCGCGCGCCTGGTCACCGCGGCCGTGGCAAGGGCGCTGCGGGTAGTCGACCTGGCCGTCCTCCCGGCGGCGCGCGGGCGCGGCGTCGCCACCGCGGCCCTGCAGTGGCTGCAGCGGCAGGCGCGCCAGGATGGGCGCGACCTGGCACTGGCCGTACACCGCGACAATGCCGGCGCGCGCCGGCTCTATGCGGCGCTCGGCTTTGCCGCGGAAGGCGAGGAGGGCGCGGTACTGGCCTTGCGCTGGCGTCCCTGACGGGGCACCCACCGCCGAACGGGTACAATCCGCCGTTTGCCGGCCAGCCTGAAAGGACACCATGACAGCAGCACTCCACGAACCCGTCTGCCTCTGGGATGTGGGCGCCCATCTCGGCGAGGGCGCGCTCTGGCATGCGGCGACGCGCTCGGTGTGGTTCGTCGACATCAAGGGCAGGCGCATCCACCGCTGCGCCGCCGACGGCGGCGGCCGGAGCAGCTGGGCGGCGCCGGGACAGCCGGGCTTCGTGGTGCCGGATGCGGAAGGCCGCATGGTCTGCGCGCTGGAGGATGGCCTGTACCGCTTCGACCCGGCCGACGGCTCGTTCACTCCCTTGCGCAAGGTAGAGGACGACTTGCCCGGTAACCGCTTCAACGACGGCCACGTCGACGCCGGGGGCAACCTGTGGTTCGGCTCGATGGACGACGCCCAGGCCGCGCCCAGCGGCGCCCTGTACCGGCTTGGCCGCGAGGGCGTGCTGGCGCGCGCCGATGACGGCTACGTGATCACCAACGGCCCGGCGATCAGCCCGGACGGGCGCACGCTGTACCACACCGAGACGCCGCTGCGCCGGGTCTATGCCTTCGCGCTGCGGGGCGACGGCTCCCTGGCCGACAAGCGGGTCTTCCTGCAGCTGCCGGAGGGCAGCCGTCCGGACGGCATGGCGGTCGACAGCGATGGGCACTTGTGGATCGCGCTGTTCGGCGCCGGGCGCATCGAGCGCTATACGCCGGCGGGGCGGCTCGTCGGGAGCGTGCAGTTCCCGTGCACGAACATCACCAAGCTCGCCTTCGGCGGCGACGACCTGCGCACCGCCTATGTGACCACGGCATGGAAGGGATTGTCGGAATCACAACGGCGCGAGCAGCCATTGGCGGGCGGCCTGTTCGCCTTCCGGGTCGAGACGCCCGGGCTGCCGCACCATGTTGTCAAGGTGATCTGATATTCGATTGCGTGATATCGGATGATCGGTCGCGCGTGTTCAGATATGCGAATTACTTATCGTTGAAATCGGAAATCGCAATTGGATTAATGTCTCGTCCAGGTCTACACTGTGTTCATTGCCTAACCGCTTCACACTTTCAAAGGAACCAGCATGAACACCGCTACCATCGCTTTCGCCCGTCCGGCTGCTCCGAACGTCTTCGCCAACCTGCTGTCGATGCTGGGTGGCCACCTGCGCCGCGCCATCGAAGTGTCGGGCGACGCCTTCCTGGTGCAGGGCGCGCGCTACCTGTAAGCGCAGCCGCCAGGATCACTGAACGAAGCCCCTCGCGAGGGGCTTTTTCTATGTCCGGGCCGGGCTCAATAGCCCGCGATCCCGCAGCCACTCCTCGGCGCGGCGCGGCCACAGCGACGCCGTCCCCAACCCGTCGCGCATGCCCATGCCGTGCGCGCCGTGCTCGAACAGATACATCTCCGCCGGCACCCTGGCGCGCGTGAGCGCCTGGTAGAACAGGATGCTGTTCTCGACCGGCACCGACTGGTCGGCCTGGGTGTGGACCAGCAGCGTCGGCGGCGTGCGCGCCGTGACCTGGCGTTCCACCGACATCAATTCCACCTCCGCCGCCCGGGGCTCCGCGCCCAGCAGCGCCTTGCACGAGCCCGCGTGCGCCGCCGGCCCCGCCAGCGTGATCACCGGGTACATCAGCATCAGGAAGTCGGGCCGGGCGCTGACCGCGTCCAGCGCCGCGCCGGTGCGGCCCAGCGGATGATCGAACAGGGTGCCGGCGCTGGCCGCCAGGTGGCCGCCGGCCGAACTGCCCATCACGCCGATCCGGTCCGGCTGCACCCTGAACTCGCCGGCCTGCGCCCGCACCAGGCGCACCGCGCGCAGCACGTCGCGCAGCGGCGCCGGGTGGCCGAATTCGAGCTGGCGGTAGGTCAGCACGAAGGCGGTGACGCCGAGCGCGGACAGCCACTGCGCGTATTGCTCGCCTTCGCGCCGCGTCGACTGGCGCACGTAGCCGCCGCCCGGGCAGATGATGACGGCGGTGCCGTTGGCACGGTCCACCGCCGCCGGATGGACGGTGAGGGAGGGTTCCGTGATGTTGGTGGTGCGGCCATCCTCGTCGACGCGGTTCGGGCCCAGTTCGGGCTTGGCGTCGGGCACACCTTCCGGCCACAATGGCAACACGCGCGGGCCGCTGCCCGCCGCCATCCCCAGGGGGCCGGCGGCGGCGAGCGCCAGGCCGGCGGCGAATTGGCTCAATCTACGTCTCCTGTATTCATTCATCGGCTAAGCATCCATGTTAAAGCGTTTTCAACCCGGCAGTATTCTCGCATGCGCCGCCCTGCTGGCGGGCTGCGCCACCACCTCCGTGCAACCCTTCGACGGCGAGGCCGGCCTCGAGATGGTCACCACCCCCGCGGGCACGCTGGCGGACGTGTGGTCGCGCGGGTCGGACGGCGTGGTCCGCGTCGCCGGGGCGCCGTCCGGCTTCATCGCGACCCGCGCCAGCTACGAGAACTACCGCATGCACGTCGAATGGCGCTGGCCGGGCAAGCCGGGCAATGCCGGCGTGCTGCTGCACATCGCGTCGGGCCCGAAGGACCGCGTGTGGCCGTTCAGCGTGCAGGTCCAGACCAAGCACGGCGCCGCCGGCGACCTGCTGCCGATGGCGGGCGCCGGCTTTCTCGAGCCGCTCACCAGCGCGCCCGGCGCGGCCACGCCGGTCAAGGGCCATACCGCTCCAGGCAGCGAGCGTCCCGCCGGCGAATGGAACAGCGCCGACATCCTGTGCCGCGACGGCGTGATCGAGGTCACGATCAACGGCGTGGCGCAGAACCGCGTGAGCGGCAGCACGCCGCGTGCAGGGCGGATTGGCTTCCAGCTGGAAGGCGCGCCCTACGAGTTGCGCAACATCCGCATCACGCCACTGGGTTAAAGAATGCCATGATCATCTCGTCCGCCACCGACTACCGTGAAGCGGCGCGCAGGCGCTTGCCACCCTTCCTGTTCCACTACCTGGACGGCGGCGCCGGCGCCGAGCAGACCCTGCGCAGCAATGTCGAGGACCTGCAGGCGGTGCGCCTGCGCCAGCGCGTGCTGCGCGGCTCGGCGCAGCAGGACCTGTCGGTCTCCTGGTTCGGGCGCCAGTACGACCTGCCGGTGGCGCTGGCGCCGGTCGGCCTGGGCGGGATGTATGCGCGGCGCGGCGAAGTGCAGGCGGTGCGCGCGGCCTGCCGCCGCAACATCCCCTTCATCCAGTCCACCGTGTCGGTGTGTCCGCTGGCGGAAGTCGCGGCCCAGGCAGAGCGGCCGCTCTGGTTCCAGCTCTACGTATTGAAGGACCGCGCCTTCATGCGCGACGTGATGCGGCGCGCCTGGGAGCTGGGTGCGACCACGCTGGTGTTCACCGTCGACATGCCGGTGCCGGGGGCGCGCTACCGCGACGCCCACAGCGGCATGAGCGGACCCAATGGGCCGCTGCGGCGCGTGCTGCAGGCGATGCTGCATCCGCGCTGGGCCTGGGACGTCGGCCTGTTCGGCCGGCCCCACGACCTCGGGAACATCTCGGCCTTCCGCGGCAGCGCCACGGGCCTGGCCGACTACATCGGCTGGCTGGGCGCCAACTTCGACCCTGGCATCGCCTGGCAAGACCTGCAGTGGATCCGCGACGAGTGGCAGGGTGAACTCGTCATCAAGGGCATCCTCGATCCGGAGGACGCACGCGACGCGCTGGCGTTCGGCGCCGATGGCATCGTGGTGTCCAACCACGGCGGGCGTCAGCTGGACGGCGCGCCGTCCAGCGCCCGGGCCCTGCCGGCGATCGCGGCCGAGGTGAAAGGGAAGATGACGATCTTCGCCGACGGCGGCGTGCGCACCGGGACCGACGTGTTCCGCATGCTGGCCCTGGGCGCGGACGGGGTCCTGCTCGGCCGCGCCTTCATCTACGCGCTGGCGGTGCAGGGCCAGGCGGGCGTCGAGCGCCTGCTGGCGATCATGGAAAAGGACCTGCGCACGACCATGGTCCTCACCGGCGTGGGCAAGGTGGCCGAGATCGGGCCGCAGCTGCTGGCGCCCTAGCCCCGCGTGCGCACGGTCCGTAGCGCCCCTGTTTGCAAGCGCCGTCCCCGAGGAGTATGCTGAACCTGCAAAGCCAATACATATACATCGGAGACGATCATGAAACTACGGCTGGCATCACCTCACTTCGCAGAACGCTTCCATGGACCCATGCGCTTCGGCCGCCGCTGGCGCGGCCATGAACTGGCGCTGCGGCTCATCCAGATGGCGGTCCTCATCGTCGTCGGCCTGATCGCGGCGCGGCTGATCGCCGGCGGCGTGACGCTCGGCGCGCGCGCCATCGCGAACATGTTCGGGGCCTAGCGCTCGGCGCTATCTGGCGCTATCTGGCGCTATTCGGCGCGACGTGGCGGCCGATGGCCGCCGCCAGGTTGGGGCGTGCGCCTGCAAGGCCGGCGCACACCGGTTATCATCGAGCTTTCGATTCTTTCATCACAGGGACCGACGCTCCATGACGACCTCCAGCTACCCCGACACCCGCCTCCTGATCGCCAACGAATGGGTCGACGCGACCGGCGGCAAGACCATTCCGGTGCTGAACCCGGCCACCGGCCAGGCGATCGGCACCGTGGCCCACGCCAGCATCGCCGACCTGGATCGCGCACTGGCCGCCGCCCAGAAGGGCTTCGAAACCTGGCGCGCGATTCCCGCCGCCGAGCGCGCCGCCACCATGCGCCGCGCCGCCAACCTGCTGCGCGAGCGCGCCGGCGACATCGCGCGCCTGCTGACCCAGGAGCAGGGCAAGCCGCTGGTCGAAGCCAAGGGCGAAGCCATGGCCGGCGCCGAGATCATCGACTGGTTCGCCGCCGAAGGCATGCGCGTCTACGGCCGCATCGTCCCGTCGCGCAACCCGGCCGCCCAGCAGCTGGTGCTGAAGGAGCCGGTCGGCCCGGTCGCGGCCTTCACGCCGTGGAACTTCCCGATCAACCAGATCGTGCGCAAGCTCGCCGCCGCGCTGACCACCGGCTGCTCCTTCCTGTGCAAGGCGCCGGAAGAGACCCCGGCCTCGCCGGCCGCGCTGCTGCAGTGCTTCGTCGACGCCGGCGTGCCGCCCGGCGTGGTGGGCCTGGTGTTCGGCGACCCGGCCGAGATCTCCGGCTACCTGATCCCGCACCCGGTCATCCGCAAGGTCACCTTCACCGGCTCGACCCCGGTCGGCAAGCAGCTGGCCGCCCTGGCCGGCGCCCACATGAAGCGCGCCACCATGGAACTGGGCGGCCACGCGCCGGTCATCATCGCGGAAGACGCGGACGTCAACCTGGCGGTGAAGGCCGCCGGCGCCGCGAAGTTCCGCAATGCCGGCCAGGTCTGCATCTCGCCGACCCGCTTCCTGGTCCACAAGGACATCAAGGAAGAGTTTACCCGCGCGCTGGTCGCCCACGCCGAGGGCCTGAAGCTGGGCGACGGCCTGCAGGAAGGCACGACCCTGGGCCCGCTGGCCAATGCGCGCCGCCTTACCGCCATGAAGCAGGTGGTGGAAGATGCGCAGGCCAAGGGCGCGACCCTGGCCACCGGCGGCGCACGCGTGGGCGACGCCGGCAACTTCTTCGCACCGACCATCCTGGCCGACGTGCCACTGGAAGCGAGCGTGTTCAACGACGAGCCGTTCGGGCCGGTCGCGGCGATCCGCGGCTTCGAAAGCCTGGAAGAAGCGATCAATGAGGCCAACCGCCTGCCGTACGGCCTGGCCGGCTATGCCTTCACCCGCTCGATCAAGAACGCCCAGCTCCTGATGAACCGCGTAGAAGTCGGCATGCTGTGGATTAACCAGCCGGCGACCCCGAGCGCCGAGCTGCCGTTCGGCGGCATCAAGGATTCGGGCTATGGTTCGGAAGGCGGCCCGGAGGCGCTGGAATCCTACCTGAACACCAAGGCCGTATCGATGGTCGGCGTATAAGGCGCCATGCAAGACGGGTGCCCACTTCGGTGGGCATTTTTTTTATATCAAAGGACAAACGATGACCGGATCGAAGGCGACAGTGGAACAGGGCATCCGCACGGCCGGCGTTGGCCGCTTCCAGTACCGCCTGTTCGCGATCTTCGGGCTGGTCTGGATGGCCGACGCCATGCAGGTGCTGTCGATCGGCTTCAGCGCGCCCTCGATCGCGGCCACCTTCGGCATTCCGTTGCCGCAGGCGCTGCAGAGCGGCACCTGGTTCTTCGTCGGCATGCTGCTCGGCGCCTTCGCCTTCGGGCGCCTGGCGGACCGCATCGGGCGCCGGCCGGTCTTGATGATGGCGGTGGTGCTCGACGCCTGCTTCGGCGTGGCGTCCAGCTTCGCGCCCGATTTCACCTGGCTGCTGGCGTTGCGCTTCCTCACCGGCGTCGGCGTGGGCGGCACGCTGCCAGTCGACTACACCATGATGGCCGAGTTCCTGCCGAGCGACCGGCGCGGGCGCTGGCTGGTGCTGCTCGAATCGTTCTGGGCGGTCGGCACCATCCTGCTGGCGCTGCTGGCCCTGGCGGCGGTGGCCTGGGGCGACGACGCCTGGCGCATCATCTTTTTCGTGACCGGCCTGCCGGCGCTGGTCGGCGTGGTGTTGCGGCTGTACGTGCCGGAGTCGCCCATGTACCTGAACCGCAGCGGCAAAGGCGCGCAGGCGCGCGCGGTGCTCGAGCGGGTGGCGCGCACCAACGGAAGCACGGCACCGATTCCGGAGCTGGCCCCGGACCGCGCGGACAAGCCGCGCCTGGCCGCGCTATTCGCGGGGGCGCTGCGGCGCCGGAGCGTCTGCCTGCTCCTGGCGTGGATGCTGATCTCGATCGCCTACTACGGCGTCTTCGTCTACCTGCCGGTGCGGCTGAGCGCCCAGGGCTTCGGCTTCATGCGCGGCCAGGAATTCCTGGTCGCGCTGGCGCTGGTCCAGCTGCCGGGTTTCGCCCTGTCCGCCTATGGAGTGGAGCGCTGGGGCAGGAAGCCCACGCTGATCGGCTTCCTCCTGCTGAGCGGCGCCGGCTGCATGTGCTACAGCCTGGGCAGCTCGACCGCGCTGGTGGTCGGCTCGACCCTGCTCATGAGTTTCGCGCTGCTCGGCACCTGGGGCGCCCTGTATGCCTTTACGCCCGAGGTCTATCCGACCGGCCTGCGCGCCAGCGGCATGGGCATGGCGGGCGCGGTGGCGCGCATCGGCGGCCTGTTCGCGCCCAGCATCGTGGCGCCGGTGATGGCGACCCACTTCACGCGGGCCCTCGCGATGCTGGCCGCCTGCCTGGTGCTGGGCGCCGTCGCGATCCGCTACGTGGACGTGGAATCGCGCAATCGCGCTTTGGAGTAAAGTGGCCGAAATCCCGGAAGCAAGGCACAATCCCGGGCTTCATATCCACTCATGCTCTTCGTCATGTCAGAATCCGCTACCTTGCCGCTCGCGCGGCGCATCGACATCAACCTCAAGCCGCTCGGCGTGTCGCTGCTGCTCATCCTGATGGGCGCCGTGTTCCTGATGCAGGCCGCCAGCGCCAAGCTGGCGGCGCTGTTCGTGGTCGGCGCGCTGCTCGGCATCTCGCTCTACCACGCGGCCTTCGGCTTCACCTCGGCCTGGCGCGTCTTCATCGCCGACGGCCGCGGCGCCGGCCTGCGCGCCCAGATGTTCATGCTGGCGATCGGGGTGCTGCTGTTCTTCCCGGTGCTGGCGAACGGCACCCTGTTCGGCAATCCGGTCAGCGGCCTGGTGTCGCCGGCCGGCACCTCCGTCGTCGTCGGCGCCTTCATGTTCGGCATCGGCATGCAACTCGGCGGCGGCTGCGCTTCCGGCACGCTGTACACGGTGGGCGGCGGCAGCACGCGCATGGTCGTCACGCTGCTCTTCTTCATCGCCGGCTCGCTGATCGCGACCGCCCACATGCCTTACTGGAGCGCGCTGCCGCAGCTGGCCCCGACCTCGCTGGTGAAGGCGATGGGCCTGGCGCCGGCGCTGCTGCTCAACCTGCTGGTGTTCGCGGCGATCGCGCTGCTGACCATCGCGGTCGAGAAGCGCCGCCACGGCCGCATCGTGACTAACGAAGTACAGCCGAGCGCGGGCTCGCGCTGGCTGCACGGCCCCTGGCCGCTGCTGGCCGGCGCGCTGGCGCTGGTGCTGCTCAACTTCGCGACGCTGGCGCTGGCCGGCCGTCCCTGGGGCGTGACTTCGGCGTTCGCGCTGTGGGGCGCGAAGACCGCGTCCTTCCTGGGGCTGGACGTCGCCGGCTGGACCTACTGGTCGAGCGCCGCCAACGCCGCCGCCCTGCAGGCGCCGGTGTGGAAGGACGTGACCTCGGTGATGGACATCGGCATCGTGCTGGGCGCCATGCTGGCCGCCGCGCTGGCCGGCCGCTACGCGCCGGTGTGGCGCCTGCCGCTGCGCTCCGTGGCGGCGGCCGTGGTCGGCGGCCTGCTGCTCGGCTACGGCGCGCGCCTGGCCTACGGCTGCAATATCGGCGCCTACTTCAGCGGCATCCTGTCGGGCAGCCTGCATGGCTGGCTGTGGCTGGTGGCGGCTTTTGTGGGCAACGTGTTCGGCACCCGCCTGCGCCCGCTGTTCGGGCTCGAGGTCGAGCGCGTGAAGCAGACCGGCTGCTAAGATGGGAAGCACAGGTTTGCGCATTTCCCGGATCCTGCACGCCGGTTACGTGTTCGAGTGCGAGGGCACGCGCATCGCCTTCGACACGATCTTCGAGAATCCCTTCAGCCGCAACTGCCACGCCTTTCCCGATGTGCGCTTCGATGCGGCGGCGATCCGGCGCGAGCGCTTCGCGGCGGTGTTCATCTCGCACTTCCACGACGACCACTGTTCGCTCGAGAGCCTCGACCTCCTGGACCGCGACACGCCGATCTACCTGTATTGCCGGTTCGACGAACTGTTCGCCATGATCCGCCAGCTCGGCTTCACGCGCGTGCATCCGCTGGAGCTGAACGCGCCGGTGCTGGTCGGGCCGTTCGAGGTGATCCCGCGTGAGGCGATGGATGCGGACGTCGATTCGATGTTCCAGGTGAAGGCCGGCGGCATGAATGTGCTGAACGTGGTCGACTCGTGGATCGACGAGGGCACCCTGGCGGAACTGGTCCGGCAGGCGCCGTGGGACATGGTGCTGTGGCCGTTCCAGACCATGCGCGAGATCGAGGTGCTGGCGCCATCGCGCGCGCTGGCGGCGCCACCGAACTTGCCGGAACATTGGATCGACCAGCTGCGCGCGCTCGATCCTCGCTATGTGGTGCCGAGTTCCTGCCAGTTCCAGCAGGAGCCGTGGTCCTGGTACAACCGCGCCTTCTTCCCGATCTCGTATGCGCAGTTCACGCGCGAGGTGAGGGCGGCGCTGCCGCGCGCCCGGGTCGTGCGGCTGGATCCGTCGGTGTCGGTGCTACTCGGCAGCGAAGGGCTGGAGAACGCGCCGCCGTTGGCGTGGGTGCATCCGGTTGGCCCGCAGGATGTGGATTACGTTTATGAGGGCAATGCGGCGCCGCCCTCGACGGCCTCGATCGCGCGCCACTTTGCGCCGCTCACGGCGGAGCAGGACGCGCGTGTGCGCCGTTATTGCAGCGTCGAGCTGCCGGCGAAATATGGGGACGTGGAGGCGGGGTCGGCGTACTTCGACGTTCCCCGGATCTGGCAGCTGACGCTGTACGATCACGACGGCGTGGCGACGTGCTGGCGCTATCGGCTGGATGGGGAAGCGGCGCGCCTCGCCGGCGCGGAGGAAGGTCCGCTCGGCTGGACCACGGAGATCCCGGCGGCCAAGCTGTATGCGGCGCTGGAGCTGGGCGAGTCGCTGACGTCGATGTACATGCGCATCAACGATGCGGTGTTCGATGACGATCACGAGGCGGCGATCGCGGAGGCGGACGTGGTGGATGATCCGCTGATCCGCTGCCTGTTCAGCGACACTTTCGGCGCTTACCAGGCCGCGCAGCTGCGCCGCTTGCGTTGCCCCAAGACCGTCGCACCGGCGCAGGCCGGTGCCTAAGTTCGTTGCGCAGACGGTCCGCATGCAACCTTGGGCACCGGCCTCCGCCGGTGCGACGGTGCTGGCTTCAGCGACCCAGCTGCGGTTCGCCAGGGTTGGATCGTCGTTCAGTGTCAAGCCGTACGACGGCACCAGCTCCGGCAGCTTCGCCTGAGTAGTTAATCGTTTAACTTAGCATTTCCGCATAGTGCTGAAGGCAATAACGACAAACAATTCAACGGCTGGCGACATGCGTCGCGGCCCGTATTCATGAGCTGTTTTCGTAAGGGTATTGCATGTTAGATACCCAATCATACTAGCTCGAAGCTGCACCGAAATCGGCCATGACCACATGCCGATCCAGGAAAGCCTGGAAGGTAAACAGATCGAATGGATGGGAAAGGGCGACGCCCAGTATGCTCGGCAGCCACGGTAGGATGCACCGCTCCAAGTCGGCTAAGCGCTTGTAAAACGTTTAACTAAGCGGTATATTCGCCACGAATGCTGTCAATCATATAAACGATTACAAGCGGCGAGCCGCCCGGCCAGCCGCTGGAGGAGACGAGATGAAGCGGTATTGGCGTGGCCTGATCGGGCCGGGAGCACTTGCGCTCGCGTTCAGCGCCGGCCTGGCGCAGGCGGCGGTGGACAATGTGGCCCAGCGGGTCGAGCAATTGCTGGCCCAGATGACGCTGGAAGAGAAGGTCGGTCAGCTGAACCAGCTGTCCGGCAAGGAGTTCACCGGCCCGGCCACCGACAAGGTGCGCAGCATGGAAGCCGAGATCCGCAGCGGCCACGTCGGCTCCATGCTCAACATCAAGGGTGTGGCCGACACCCGCCGCCTGCAGGCGCTGGCGCTGCAATCGCGCCTCAGGATTCCGCTGCTGTTCGGCCTGGACGTGATCCACGGCTACCAGACGGTGTTCCCGGTGCCGCTGGGCGAGTCGGCGTCGTGGGACCTGGAGGCGATCGAGGAGTCGGCCCGCATCGCGGCGCGCGAGGCCGCGGCATCGGGCATCCACTGGACCTTCGCCCCGATGGTGGACGTCGGGCGCGACCCGCGCTGGGGCCGGGTGATGGAAGGCGCCGGCGAGGACAGCTACCTCGGCGCCCGCATCGCTGAAGCGCGGGTGCGCGGCTTCCAGGGCGCGCGCCTGGGCGGCGTGGAATCGGTGATGGCGACCGCCAAGCACTTCGCGGGCTACGGCGCGTCGGTCGCGGGGCGCGACTACAACGCGGTCGACATGAGCGACCAGCAGCTGCATGAAACCTACCTGCCGCCATTCAAGGCCGCGCTCGACGCCGGCGCCGCCACCTTCATGAACGCCTTCAATACCCTGAACGGGATTCCCGCCACCGGCCACGCCGGACTGCAGCGCGACATCCTGAAGGGCGCCTGGGGCTTCAAGGGCTTCGTGGTCAGCGACTGGGGCTCGGTGCGCGAGATGGTGGTGCACGGCTATGCCGACGACCTGGCCGATGCCGCCGCCAAGGCTCTGAACGCGGGCAGCGACATGGATATGGAGAGCAATGCCTTTTCCTCGTCGCTGGTGGCGCAGGTCAGGGCCGGCAAGGTGGCGCTTGCGCAGGTGGACGACGCGGTGCGCCGCGTGCTGACGAAAAAGTTCGAGCTGGGCCTGTTCGACGACCCCTACCGCTTTTCAAGCGCGGCGCGCGAACAGGCGGCCTTGAGCGACCCGCGCCACGCCCAGGCGGCGCGCAGGGTCGCCGCCAAGTCGATCGTGCTGCTCAAGAACGAGGGCGGCGCGCTGCCCTTGCGGCGCGGCCTGCGCTCGATCGCGGTCGTCGGCCCGCTCGCCGATGCGCGGCGCGACCTCGAGGGCGGCTGGATCGTCAAGTCGAATGCGGACAAGATGGCCAGCCTGGTCGACGCGGTGCGCGAGGCGGCGGGACCGGGCACGCGGGTGAGCTACGCGCCGGGCTGCGACGTGGCCTGCCGCGGCGCGAACGGTTTCGAGGCGGCGCTGCGGGCGGCGCGTGATGCCGACACGGTGGTGCTGGCGGTGGGCGAGAGCTGGGACATGTCGGGCGAAGCCAAGTCGCGCGCCGACATCAAGCTGCCGGGCCGCCAGGACGAACTGTTCGCGGCGCTGCGCGCGATCGGCAAGACGCCGGTGGTGGTCGTGATGGCCGGGCGGCCCCTGATCTTCGAGCGGCTGGCCGAGGAAGCGCCGGCGATCCTGTACGCCTGGTTCCCGGGCAGCGAAGGCGGGCGCGCGGTGGCCGACGTGCTGTTCGGCGACGTCACTCCGTCGGCCAAGCTGCCGATGACCTTCCCGCGCAATATGGGCCAGGTGCCGATCAGCTACCAGCAGTACGAGACCGGCCGCCCGGTGCGCGACGTGAACAACATCGTCTACAAGTCGGCCTATATCGACTCGCCGAACACGCCGCGCTACGCCTTCGGCCATGGCCTCAGTTATACGAGCTTCGGCTACCGCGACCTGCGGCTGTCGTCGAACAGCATGCGGGCGGACGGCAAGATCACCCTGTCGTTCACCTTGGCCAATACCGGCAAGCGGGCCGGCGCGGAGGTGGCGCAGCTCTACCTGCGCGACCCGGTCGCGTCCGTGGTGCGGCCGGTGAAGGAGTTGAAGGGCTTCCAGCGGATCGCGCTGCAGCCGGGGGAACAGCGGCAGGTAAGCTTCACGATCGACCGCGAGACGCTGTCCTTCTTCGACCGCAAGCTGGCCTGGACCGCGGAGCCGGGCAAGTTCGAGCTGATGGTTGGGAGCGCCTCGGACGATATCCGGCTGCGGCAGACGATCGAACTCGCCCCTTGAGCGGAGCGGCTTGCGGATACCGAGCACTGCGTATATGATTCGTATATGATCTATATATGGAGTGGGGAATGGGTATCGTGAACATCGACGACGAGGTGCACGACCAGCTGCGCAAGGCGAGCATCGTGTCGTGCCGCTCGATCAATGCGCAGGCGGCGTTCTGGATCAAGATCGGCATGCTGTGCGAGATGAATCCGACCCAGAGCTTCAACGAGATCGTCTCGCGCGAGTTGCGGGCTGCGGGCATCGTCCCACAGGCGGTGAGGGCGCCCTCATGACCAAGCAGCCGCAGGAAATCGCCCTGATGGCGGACTCCGGCCGGCTGCTGGCCAGCGTGTTCGCGCAACTCGACCGCCTGGAGCTGGCGGGCATGTCGACCATGGCGGTGAACGACCTGGTCGAGCGCTTCATCGTCGACGAGCTGAAGGCGCGGCCGGCCAGCAAGGGGCAGTACGGCTATGCCTACGCCCTGAATTCCTCGCGCAACCAGGTGGTGTGCCATGGCGTGCCGTCCGAGGCCGAGATCCTGCAGCGCGGCGACATCGTCAACTTCGACATCACGCTGGAGAAGAACGGCTATATCGCGGATTCCAGCAAGACCTATATGGTGGGGGCGGTGCCGGCGCCGGCCAAGCGCCTGGTGCAGGTGACCTACGAGGCCATGTGGAAGGGCATCAAGGCCGTGCGTCCCGGCGCGCGGCTGGGCGACGTCGGGCATGCGATCGAACGGCATGCGCGGCGCCACGGCTATTCGGTGGTGCGCGACTTCTGCGGCCACGGCATCGGCCGCGAAATGCACGAGCCGCCCCAGGTGCTGCACGTCGGGCGGCCGAACACCGGGCTGGTGCTGCGCGAAGGGATGGTGTTCACCATCGAGCCGATGCTGAACCAGGGCCGGCACGCGGTGCGCACTGAGGACGATGGATGGACGGTGGTGACGGTGGATGGGCTGCTGTCGGCGCAGTTCGAGCATACGGTCGCCGTGACGCGCAGCGGGTTCAAGGTGCTGACCTTGCGCGACGGCGAGCGGATGCCGAACTAGCCCGGCGTCATTCTGCCGCTGGCGCGGACGCGCGTCCAACTCACGGATGGGTTGTGGCTGCATATGCCACGACCGAACTCGACATTGCGTGGACCTGTAGATGCGTTGTGGCTACGCATGCACTGCTTGAACGCGCGTACGGCAAAGCCGTACATCCTACATCAACATGGAGCCGCCTTTCGTGGCCCGGTGCGTGCTTTATCTAGCGGCCATCGTCCTCTTCACGCGGGCCATACCCGCGCGCGACCGGCAGGTGCCAGTCGTAGCGGATCGCAGCAAGCCGCAGCACGAAGCACAGCGCCGCCCCGGCGCAGGCCGTGGGCGCGGTCGGCAGCGCCAGGGCGTCGCCCAGCACCACCACCACGCCGCCGGCCAGGGCCGCCACTGCATACACGTCCGAGCGCATCACGGCCGGCACTTCCGACAGCAGCACGTCGCGCGCGACCCCGCCGCCGATGCCGGTCAGCATGCCCAGCAGGGCGGCCATTTCCGGCTCCAGTCCGAACACGAGCGCCTTCTGGGCGCCGGCCACGCAGAACAGCGCCAGGCCGGCGGCGTCGAACACCAGCACCGGTCTGCGCAGGCGCTGCACGGTCGGGTGCCAGAAGAAGATCGTCAATCCGGCCGCCAGCGACACCACCAGGTAGCGCCAGTCGCTGATCGCCGCCGGCGGCGTGGCGCCGATCAGGAGGTCGCGCACGATGCCGCCCGAGTTGGCGGCGACGAAAGACAGCACCAGCACGCCGAACAGGTCGAGCCGGCGGCGCACGCCGGCCGCGGCGCCGCTCAGGGCGAACACGAAGGTGCCGATCAGGTCGAGCGTCAGCACCAGCGTCTTCATGGCGGCGCCCATGTCGAGCGAAAGAACAGCGAACAAGATAACTCCGGGAATGAACTGTGGCCACGCAGGTGACGCGGCCAAACCCGGCAGTATAGGTCTTTACGCTAGCCGCCGCCAGCGCTGTCCGCTTGCAATTCGTCGAGCCAGTCGAAGATCGCCGGCCAGATCCGCGCATGCGCGCTGGCGCCGACCAGCACGCCGACGTGCTGCAGGTTGACGCCGATGTCGCCGCCGTAGCGCAGCAGCAGTTTGTGCGCGCTGGCGGCGGCTTCGTGGAAGGGCACCACGGCGTCCCAGGGGATGACCCGGCTGCGCGGATCGACCACGCTGGCCAGCGGCGCCGTCAAGCTGGCCGGGCCGATGCGCCGGCCGCCGATGTCCAGGCGACCGCCCATGAATGCATCTTCGCGGTAGAGCGATTCGACGATGTCGGTGAACAGGCGGCCGGGCAGGGCGAATTCGTCGTGGGTCCAGCGCTCGACTCGCATGTGGGTCGCGATGGCGTGCGGATTGCCGAGCGAGAGGTAGCGGTCGGTCATGCGTTCCCATTGGAAGGCCTGGGGCTCGGCCATTGCGCTCATCAGGTTGAGGAAGACGCCCGGCACCCGGCCGAAGGCGGCGGCCAGCGGCCCGGCGTGCGGGAGCGCGCGCACCAGCGGGCGGAAGCAGCAGGATCCTTCCTCGAAGTGCTGGGGCGACTCGAGCAGGATGGTGGCGCGCACCCGCTCCGGATGCAGGCAGCTGTAGATGGCGGCCAGGATGCCGCCGAGCGAATGGCCGGCGACAATGACCCGCCCTGCGCCGCTGTCCGCGGCGATGGCACCCTGGCAGGCGGCCAGGAGACGGTCGCCGTAATCGTCGAGGCCGAAGTCTTCGCCATCGTCTTCCACGGGCGTCCACTCGGCCAGGTAGACCCGGTAGCCGCGCGCCAGCCAGCGCCGCACCACGCTGACCTCGGGCGCCAGGTCCCAGATGTAGGAGCGCTTGATGGGGGCGGGGACCAGCAGCAGCGCTGCTCCTTCCGTATGCTCGGGTTCGTAGCGGCGCAGGTTCAGTCCGGGTTCGCTGTGCAGGACGGTGAAGGGTGTTTCCTTCGGGCCGTAGCCGGCGCGGTCGAGCAGTTTGCCGCGCGCCTGGCGCGAGCGGTCCATGTTTTTCAGGAGTGTGGCGCCGAAGGCGGCGAATGGGTGCGGGACGATTGGTGCGGCGGGAACGATGGGCGCGTGCATGGCAATCTCGTCAGGGTCGGAACCGAGACTGTACGCCAGCTGCGCGTGCGTGCCAAACGTGCGAGGATGGAATCGGGCCCGGGTTTGCGCTGGGTTGACCTGGCCCGCGTGGTCAATTTCCAAGGGACTTTTACCGTTTGTTTTACCGCCTGCTGGCCGACGCAGTGCTGCTTGCGCACCTGGCCTTCATCCTGTTCGTCGTGTTCGGCGCGCTGCTGGTGCTGCGCCGGCGGCGGCTGATGCCGCTGCACTTGTTGGCGGTGGCGTGGGGAATCGGGATCGAGTTGCTGGGGGCGGTGTGTCCGTTGACGTATGCCGAGAACCGGATGCGGCTGCTGGCGGGCGATGCCGGGTACAGCGGCGGATTCGTCGAGCACTATGTGGTGGCGCTGATTTATCCGGGGGAGCTGACGCGCGGTATGCAGCTCGGCCTTGCGGCCGGGGTGCTGCTGGTGAATGCAGGACTGTATGGCTGGATGCTGCGACGCCGTTTTCCGTAGAGGGTGTGAAAAAACCGCCAGGGCAGGGCGCGCCGTCGAAGACAGTACACTTGTACGGCGAGACGGCGCAACGCAGCCATGGCGGAATTTTTCACACCCTCGTAGGGTGGGCGGAGGACCGCCCACCCTACAAAAGCAAAAGTGCGCGGTGTGTTACTCGACCCAGGCGAAGCCATCGCGCGCCAGCAGCGCGAACGACTCCGCCGGACCCCAGGAACCCGCCGCATACGGATGCGGCTTCTCGCCCAGCGTCCCCCAGCCCTCGATGATCGGATCCGCCCAGGCCCAGGCCGCTTCCAACTCGTCGCGGCGCATGAAGTGGGTCAGGCGGCCGCGCACCACATCGATCAGCAGGCGCTCGTAGGCTTCGGCGCGGCGCTGTTGGAATGCCGATTGCAGGTCGAGGTTCAGCGCCACCTGCTGCATCTGCATGCCGCTGCCCGGCTGCTTGGCCATCAGCTGCAGCTTGATCGCTTCTTCCGGCTGCAGTTCGATCACCAGGCGGTTGGCGACGCCGCCCGGCTGGTCGGGGAACAGGGGGAAAGGCGGGTTGGCGAATTCGATCACGATCTTCGAGGAACGGCGCGCCATGCGCTTGCCGGTGCGCAGGTAGAACGGGACCTTGGACCAGCGCCAGGTATCAACGTGGGCGCGCAGGGCGACGAAGGTTTCGGTCTTGCTGTCCTGCGGAACGTTCTTCTCTTCCAGGTAGCCGGGCACTTCGTGGTTCGCGCTGGCGCCGTGGACATACTGCCCGCGCACCGTGTCGCGTGCGATGTCGGCGAGGCCGAAGCGGCGCAGCGAGCGGATCACCTTCAGTTTCTCGTCGCGCACCGCATCCGGCGACAGCGAGGTCGGCGGTTCCATGGCGACGATGCACAGCAGCTGCAGTAAGTGGTTCTGCACCATGTCGCGCATCGCGCCGGTGCCGTCGTAGAAGCCGGCGCGGCTGCCGACGCCGACTTCCTCGGCCACCGTGATCTGCACGCTCGAGATGTTCGGGGCGCGCCACAGCGGTTCCAGGATCGAGTTACCGAAGCGCAGCACCATCAGGTTCTGCACGGTTTCCTTGCCCAGGTAGTGGTCGATGCGGTAGATCTGCGATTCGGCGAAGTGCTTGCCGACCGCCTCGTTGATCTCGATCGCGGAATCGAGGTCGTGTCCGAGCGGCTTTTCCAGCACCACGCGCGCGTTGGCGTCGACCAGGTTCGATGCCGCCAGCTTGTCGCAGATGGTGGTGAACAGGGCCGGCGCGGTCGACAGGTAGAACACGCGCTGGTGGCCGGGCTGTGAGGCGCGGGCCAGGGCGCTGAAGTCGGGGGCGGCCTGGACATCCAGGCGCACGTACTCGAGCAGCGCCAGGAAACCGTCCCAGGTCTTCTCGTTGAAGTTGGCGCTGGCGATGAAGGAGCGCGAGTGCTCTTCGACGTGGGCGAGGTAGGCCTTGCGGTCGAAATCCTGGCGGCCGGTCGAGATGATGCGGGTCGCGGCGGGCAGGTTGCCGTGCAGGTAGGCCATGTACAGCGCGGGCAGCAGCTTGCGCATGGCCAGGTCGCCCATGCCGCCGAAGATGATCATGTCGAGGGGAAGACCGGTGTCGGTGTCTGTCGAAGAAGTCATGTTGTTGGCCAAATTAGTGTTAACGAAGTTCTGTGCTGCCGGCACGTGAGTGCGCAGCGCGGGATGGGTGCACCGCTGCACTGTGTCTACGGTAGCAGAATGACAGCAACTGCGCTCGCGGCGTCCCGGCTTGTGGCCGGCAGGGGTGGCCCGGATGGGGCTGACACGCGCGCTGGGTTGCATAGCTTACATGCTGGGCAACAATTAGGAAATGACAATTTATGGATGAGTGGGGGCGATGGCCGCTGAGGTCGAGTCTGTTCAGCGGCTGGTTGGACGCGCGGTCGGCGCATATGCCACGTGCTGACCGTCGTCCCAAGTAGGGCCGACCACCCTGCGGCGAAAGCAAATAATATTTGCATGGCAGGATCCACACAGAAATATCGTTTGCATCGTAGGGTGGGCGGCTGGGCCGGACGATGCGATAGGCTGTGTTCGCGTTAGTTATGTATTCGCAGCCGCCTTCACTGAACTTGTCGTACCGCAGCACATAGCCACTGCGCTGGTGTACGCAACACTTGCGCATCCAGTAATCGCTGCCACCCGGAATAGTTCGCCAGGTAGCGGCTGGCCACGCCCTTGAAGCGCACCAGCCAGTTCTTGAAGCGGCTGTGCCAGCCATTCACGTTCTGGATGTGGATCGCACCGCGTGCGCGCCGGCCCGCCCGCACGTTGACGGATTCGTGCATGATTCCGGCGCCAAGGGCAAACCGGACGTAAGCCGCAGCGCCATCGCTGATGAGCAGCCCGTCGCCGGGCAGCACCGGCTGCAGGCAGTTATGTAATTGCGCAGCGGTCACTGGACCACGTCCGGTGTGAAAATCCAGCGTCATGCCGATGCGGTCACGCGCCACCAGCAGGCAATCGTGCTCGCGGTTGATGCCGCGCCGCCGGGCGGCGCCACCACGCTTGCGCGGCGGGCGCGACAAGGTGCGCGAACCCTTCTGCGATTCGAGG
Source organism: Massilia phyllostachyos (assembly GCF_021044825.1). Classification (GTDB taxonomy): domain Bacteria; phylum Pseudomonadota; class Gammaproteobacteria; order Burkholderiales; family Burkholderiaceae_D; genus Telluria; species Telluria phyllostachyos. The sequence goes on from NZ_JAJNOC010000010.1 coordinate 97,663, forward strand.
CGGTAGGTTTCGTCGGCCTCTATGATTCCCGTCAATGCTGCGGGCCGGTGCCGGGCGGCCCCCGGCGCGAATCGGTGGCGCCAGCGAAAACTTGTCGTGCGATGCACGCCGGTAACGAGCGCCGCGTCGCGTACGGTGCGTGATTCCAGCAAGCACTTGATATAAGGCAGCCAGCACTCGCGCTTGCGCAGCCGGGCCAACGGCGTGCCGGTCAGCGCATTGAAGGAGCGGCGACAACCCAGGCAGCGATAACGCTGCAGGCCGCTGGCGAAGCCGGAGCGGTGCAAGCGCGCGCAAGCACAATGCGGACAGGGCCGGCCTGCCGCGGCCGCTTCGATGAGCGCGAGGCACTCGGCCGGGTCGCGGATGCTGTCGAGCCAGTCGCGCAGCCGGGCCAGATCAGTGCTGGACAATGGCGCGGCCGTCAAGAGGGCTAGCAATTCGTCGAAGCTCGGGCTTTGCATCGTCACTCCAGATGAGTTAACTCGACGATGCGTAAGACTTCGGCAACGCGATTTGGTTCACCCAACGATCGCGAACACAGCCATGTGATACGTGGCAGGCAGTAGCGCCGCCCACGCGGTCAGCCGGTCGAGGCAGGCGAGCGGATTGCAGCACCGTGTTTTGACCGCGTCGGCGGCGCCAACATGGCGACCGTTCGAAGCGCCAGGTGGAGCCGCCCACCCTACGCATGGGCTTGTCATTTGCACGCAGGCGCGCCATGCGGAATATCGTTTCCCTTATACTCGCCGCATCCAAACTGCCGAGCCCGCCATGCGTCTTCCCCTCCGCGCCGCCATCCTGACGCTCACCCTGCTCGCCGCGGGCTGCTCGCACGTCAATCCCTACTACGACGCCGCCAGGCCACATCACCGGCCGGAGGGTTTCGCCAACAATTACCCATCGAACCCGGCATACTTCCGCCCGCCACAGGGTTTCTTCGCCGGTTGGGCCGCGCGCATCCGCAACTGGACCGACGACGGCAGTTCGCGCCTGCCGCTGGCGCCGATCCCGACCGTGAAGCCGGACCTGGCCTTCATCCACGCCAACACGACCGAACCGGCCCTGACCTGGATCGGCCACGCGAGCTTCCTGTTCCAGACCGGCACCGGCGTCAACATCCTGCTCGATCCGGTGTTCGACGAGCGCGCCTCGCCGCTGGCGTTCGCCGGTCCCAAGCGCCACCAGCCGCCGGGCCTGGCGCTGACCGAGCTGCCGCGCATCGACGCCGTCCTGATCAGCCATTCGCACTACGATCACCTGTCGGTCGACTCGCTGCGCGCGCTTTACAAGCAGTCCGGCGGCCCGCCGACCTTCTACGTGCCGCTCGGGATCGACCTGTGGCTGGAGCGGAACGTCACCGGCGGCAAGCGTGACAACATCGTGCGCCTCGACTGGTGGGACAAGGCAAGCTTCCGCGGCCTCGACCTGCACCTGCTGCCCGTGCACCACTGGTCCGCGCGCACGCCCTGGGACCGCAACGCGACCCTGTGGGGCGCATGGGCGGTCACGCGGCCCGGCTTCAATTTCTTCTTCTCCGGCGACCTTGGCTATTCGAAGGACATCGGCGACATCGCCGCCCGCTTCGACGGCTTCGACCTGGCCGCGATCGGCATCGGCGCCTACCAGCCGGTCTGGTACCGCAACTCCCACGTCAGCCCGGACGAGGCGGTGCGCATCCACCGCGAACTGCGGGTGAAGCACAGCGTCGGCATGCACTGGGGCACCTTCCCGATGGGGCAGGAGCGCATCGACCAGGGCCCGCGCGACCTGGCCGCCGCACGCCAGGCCCAGGGCGTGCCGGAGGACGCCTTCTTCGTGCTGAAGCACGGCGAGACCTGGCGCCCGCGGGCTGCCGGCAAGGCGCTTGACGCAAGACTTGACGCTAAGCCTTGACCGCGCGCTTGTTGGCCTGGCTGATGGTCCAGGCATAGATCGTGCGGCCGTCGACCTCGGCGGTCTGCTCGGGCGGCCACTCCGGCCCCATGTCGAAGGCGTGCGAGACCACCCGGGTGCCGACCTTCAGCTGCTGCCACAGGCGCGGGCGCAGCTTCGCGTTCACCGTCGGCAGCAGGTACAGGGTGACGACGCTGGCCGGCGAGACGTCGGTCTCGAACAGGTCGCCGACCCGGAAGGTGGTGCGCTCCATCACCCCGGCCTTCTTCGCGTTTTCCTTCGCTTCGGCAATGCGCACCGGGTTCAGGTCGATGCCGGTGCCGCGCGCGCCGTGCACCTTGGCTGCGGTGACGACGATGCGTCCGTCCCCGCAGCCGAGGTCGTACAGCACGTCGTTCTTGCCGACCCGGCCCATCGACAGCATGCGGTCGACCACTTCCTGCGGCGTCGGGACATAGGGCACGTCGAGACGCGCGGGCTCGGCCTCCTGGGCCAGCAGGGCGCGCGCGGGGACGATGGACAGGCCGGCCGTGGCGGCGGCGGACAGCAGCAGGGTACGGCGGCGTGGATCGGTGTGCATGCTCGTGCTCCTTCAGGTGGGATGGCTTGTCGGAAAGCGCGTGAGGCCTAGGCTTCGGCCTCGCGGCGCAGGAACAGCAGCAGCAGCGTCCCGCTCGCCAGGACGGCGACGCCGATCCAGGCGGCGTTCAGCCCGCCGAGTGACTGGCTGGTCACGTAGGACAGGCTGGACCACAGCATCCAGGCGCAGCTGCAGGAGAACAGCAGGGGAAGCAGGGGATACAGGGGGACGCGGAAGGGCCGCGGCAGATGCGGTTCGCGCCGGCGCAGCACGAACAGCGAGACGCCGCTGAGCAGGAAGAACAGCCAGAACACCGGCGCCGTGAACTCGACCATGGCCTTGAAGCCGCTGCCGAAGGCGGTGCCGATGGCGACCAGCGCCAGCGCCGCCGCGCACTGGATGCCCATCGCCACCGCCGGCGTGCCGCGCTCGCCGTTCCACTGGCCGAGGCGCTCCAGGCGCCCCCAGTCGCGCCCCATCGCATAGCCGGTACGGGCGCCGACGATCATGGTGGCGTTGATCGAGGTCAGGGCGGAAATCGCCACCAGCACCGAGATCACCCGCTCGCCCGGGGCGCCGAATGCCATGCCCATCACGTCCGCCGCCAGCGCCTCGGAACTGGCCATGCGCTGCATGCCGAGCGTCTGCAGGCAGGCCCAGGTGACCATCAGGTAGAGCAGGGTGATGATCAGGATCGACAAGGTCAGCGCCCGCACCATGCCGGGCGCGCCGCCTCGCAGCTCGGCGCTGATATAGGCGGCCTCGTTCCAGCCGCCGTAGGTCAGCAGCACGAACACCATCGCCATGCCGAAGGAGACCGGCGCCACCGCCGCGCCCGGAGCCGGCGCGGCCGCCGGTTCGGTGAAGAAGGCCGCGGCCACCGCCAGCAGGATCAGCCCGCCGATCTCCGCCAGGGTCAGCCACATTTGCGCGCCGGCCCCGGTGCGCAGGCCGCGCAGGTTGAGCAGCGACAGGATCACGATGATCGCCGCGGCGTAGCTCGGTGCGCCCCAGCCGGGCGGCAGCATGGTCAATGGCGCGGCCTGCTGCATGTAGTCGCCGAACACGAAGGCGAGCAGGGCGATCGAGCCGGTGGTGATCACGGCAAAGCGGGCCCAGCCGAAGAGGAAGGCGGTGCCGCGGCCGTAGGCGCGGTGCAGGAAGTGATAGTCGCCGCCGGGGTGCGGATAGGCGGTGGTGAGTTCGGCATAGCACAGCGCGCCGACCAGGGAGATGAGGCCGCCCAGTACCCACATGCCGAACATCCAGTCGGCGCTGCCGGACAGGCCGGCGACGATCGAGGGCGACTTGAAGATGCCGGCGCCGATGACGACCCCGACAATGAGGGCGATGGCCTGGCGCAGGCCGAGCAGGCGGCGCGGGGCGCTGTCGTCGCTCGCTGGCAGGAGACGTTCCACATCGGTACGTGCACTGGGGGGACGCATGACGCCGATCACATAGAAGGTGGGAACCTTTGCCGGCATGGAGCGCACCGGCCCGTGAACATCGGGTGCAAGGCCGAGTCTGTACATACGATAGCCCTGCGGCGACCGATTATAGGCAAGCGCCCGGGGGCGTGGCGCGCGGCTGAAACTGCGTGCGATGTGGTGCCAATGGGCTATGTAAGGGTGAAACGCTAGCCCAGCAGGAAAGGCAGCGCCCGAGCCAGCAAGGCATCCGGCGCCTCTTCCGGAATGTAATGGCCACAGGGCAGCGGCTCGCCCTCGACCCTCGATGCGAGCCGGCGCCACTCCCGCATGGGATCGAAGCAGCGCGCCACCACGCCGTCCGCACCCCACAGCACCAGCAGCGGCGTGTCGAGCAGGCGCCCGCTGTCGCGATCGACCCGGTCGTGTTCCAGGTCGATCCCGGCCGCCGCCCGATAGTCCTCGCAGATGCCGCGCGCCGTGCCCGGCAGCGCCAGGCAGCGCGCATATTCCGCCAGCGCGCGCGGGTCGAACGGCGCCAGTCCCGCGCTGCGCCGGCCCATCACGTCACGCACATAGGCCTGCGGATCGGCCTCGATCAGGCGTTCGGGCAGCGGCGCCGGCTGGACCAGGAAGAACCAGTGCCAGTAGGCGCGCGCGAACGCCTCGCCGGTCTGCTCGTACATGGCGAGCGTGGGCGCGATGTCGAGCAGTACCGCCCGTTCCACGGCTTGCGGATGATCGGCCAGCAGCCGGTGCGCAACGCGCGCGCCGCGGTCGTGCGCCATCACGGCGAAGCGTCCGAAGCCCAGGTGCGCCATCACGCTCTCCATGTCGGCGGCCATCGCGCGCTTGCTGTAGTTGGCATGCCCCGGCTCGGCCGGCGGCTTGGACGAGTCGCCGTAGCCGCGCAGGTCGCAGGCCACCACGGTGAAGCGCTCCGCCAGGCGCGGCGCCACCTTGTGCCAGATGGCGTGGGTCTGCGGATGACCGTGCAGCAGCAGGAGCGGCGGCCCGGAGCCGCCGGTCACGCCGGCGATCGTCGCGCCATCCGTGTCGATCGTGAAGTGCTGGAAGACGGGAAACAGCGAGTCGTCCATAAACAGGTTCATCGAATAGGAAAGCGCCAGTGTAGCAGTCCCCGACAGCTCATCCTTACAGCAGCCTGACGCACGCAACCCTGTTGTAAAGACGCTAGACAAAGAATTTCCGAATTGACATCGTTTGTAGTGCGCAGCAGTATCGATTTGCGCCACCTTCCCAGCCGACCACAAGGAACCCATGATGCAGAAACACGCTAGCGTTACTGAAAAAACGGTGCTTGCCCTGGCCATCGCCTCGCTCTTTACCGGCGCCCACGCGCAGGAGACAGCAAGCGAGCCGGGCGCCGCCTCCACGGTGGTCATCACCGGCACCCGCGTCGCCAACCGTACCGCCCTCGACACCGCGGCCCCGGTCGATATCGTATCAAGCGAGACCCTGAAAAACGCCGGCACCACCGAGATGACCCAGGCGCTGTCGATCGCGCTGCCCTCGCTGAACTTCCCGCGCCCGGCCATCACCGACGGCACCGACACCATCCGTCCCGCCACCCTGCGCGGCATGGCGCCCGACCAGACCCTGGTGCTGGTGAACTCGAAGCGCCGCCATACCTCGTCGCTGGTCAACGTCAACGGCTCGATCGGGCGCGGCTCGGCGGCGGTGGACATGAACACCATCCCGACCGCGATCGTGAAAAGCGTCGAGGTGCTGCGCGACGGCGCCGCCGCCCAATACGGGTCGGACGCGATCTCCGGCGTCGTGAACCTGCGCCTGCGCACCGACCGCAGCGGCGGCGAAGCCAGCGTCACCTACGGCGCGCGCAAGACCGAATACGAGCTGTGGAACGACGCCGCGCCCGCCGGCGCCACCTGGACCGCGCCGGCCAAGCGCAAGCGCACCGACGGCCAGACCGGCACCATCAGCCTGTGGCAGGGCATGCCGCTGGGCGGGGACGGTTTCCTGACGCTGGCCGCCGAATACCGCAAGCAGGAGCGCACCGAACGCAGCGGCTACGACATGCGCCAGCAATACCCGCGTCTGGCCAATGGCGCCTTCGATCCACGCGAACTCACCATCAACCGTTTCAACGCCTGGTACGGCGAGCCGGAACTGGAGCAGGTGACGCTGTTCGCCAACGCCGGCATCAACCTGAGCGGCGGCGCCAAGCTGTATGGCTGGATGAGCGGCCAGAACCGCTTCGCGCGCTCCGGCGGCTTCTTCCGCCCCGCGCAGGACGTGCGCAACATCCAGTCGATCTACCCGGACGGTTTCCTCCCCATCATCGCGCCGACCGTGAATGATTTCGCGGCCACCGGCGGCGTCACCTGGACTGCAGGCAGCTGGGACATGGACGCCTCGCTCGGCTACGGCAAAAATCGCATGGCCTACGATATCGAGAACACCCTGAACCGCTCGATCGGCCCCACCAGCAAGACCGAGTTCTATGCCGGCGGCTATGCCTACGACCAGCTGGTGGCCAACCTGACCGGCGTGCGCACGGTGGACGTCGCCGCCTTCTCGTCGCCGCTGAACATCGCGGTCGGCGCCGAAGCGCGGCGCGAAGGCTATGAATTGTTCGCCGGCGAACCCGATTCCTGGCGCGCCGGTCCGGTGATCCTGCCGAGCGGCGTTCCGGCTGCCCCGGGCGCCCAGGTGTTCCCGGGCTTCCGGCCCTCGAACGAGGTCGACGCCCACCGCAGCGCGATCGGCGCCTTCGTCGACCTGGAAGCCAACATCACGCCGCAGTTGCTGGCCTCGGTCGCGGTGCGCGGCGAACACTACACCGACTTCGGCAACAGTCTGGCCGGCAAACTGTCCGGGCGCTACGACTTCAGCAAGTCCTTCGCCTTGCGCGGCGCGATCCAGAACGGTTTCCGCGCGCCGTCCCCGCAACAGCAGAACTTCACCGCCACCGCGACCAACTTCATCAACGGCGTGCCCTTCGAGATCACCACCTTCCGCCCGACCGACCGGGTCGCGGTGGCGCTCGGCGCCAAGCCGCTCGAGGCCGAGGAATCGGTGAATGCGTCGATCGGCGCGGTGCTGCGCTTCGCTCCCTTCAGCATCACGATCGACGCCTACCGCATCGACATCGACGACCGCATCGTCCTGTCCGAAAATCTCACCCAGACCAATGTGTTCAACTACATCGTCTCGCAGGGCATCACGGGAGTGGGCGGCGGGCGCTTCTTCATCAACGGCGTCGACACCCGCACCGAGGGCGTGGACGTGGTGGTGAGCTGGCCGATGAAGACGGCCCAAGCGGGAAATTTTGACTTCACGCTGGCGGCCAACGTCACCGACACCAAGGTGACCCGGACGCCGACCACCGCGCAGTTGGCCGCGCTCAACCCCGCGCCGACGCTGTTCGGGCGCCTGAACGTGCTGTCGCTGGAAAAAGGCCAGCCCGAGAACAAGCTCAGCGCGAACGTGAACTGGAAGCTGGGACAGTGGGGCGCGACCTTGCGCGCGACGCGCTACGGCAAGGTGCTGTCGCCGGGCACCACGGAGGCGCTCGACTTCTGGATGGGGGCGAAGACGGTGGTGGACCTGGAGGCGCGCTTCGCGCTGACGCCGAAAGCGACCCTGGCGCTGGGCGCGGACAATCTGTTCGACCAGTATCCGGGAACCCAGCCGCCGGCGCTCAACACGACGGGGAACACGCCCTTCGCCAACTATGCCCCGTTCGGGCGGGGCGGGCGCTTCATCTACGCCCGGATGAACTACGGCTTCTGACGGCAACGGTGGCCGGCATGCCGGCCACCTTCATTGACACTCAATCCGCTTTCATGACGCCGCTCAGGTCGGCGCCCGCGCCGGCGCTCAGCAGCCAGCCCATGAACAGCATGAACACCAGGAACATGCAGAACAGCGTCGTCAGGCGACCGGCTTCCGGCTCGCGGTCGAAGATCGGCCTGCGGCCGTAGTTCACGCCGACGAAATAAGCGCCATAGACGGTCGCCAGGTAGTGCACGGCGCCGAACAGTTCGCCCAGTTCGCCCTTGCGCGGGTGGTCGATCAGCACGTGCGACAGCGCGACCAGCACCAGGTAGGGCACCGAGGCGACCAGGGGCGGCAGGTAGAGGCCGAGCGACTCGACCCAGCGTGCTACAGCCGGCTTCACGCGCGCGACCAGCGGCAGGATCAGGTTGTGGGTGATGCCGGCGATGAAGATCAGCTTGAGCAGCACGTTCTTGTGCAGGCTGCCCGAACCGACCGCCAGGTTGTGCAGGTTGGTCTCGCCCTGGCGGTTATTCTGCAGGAAGAATTCGGAGGACTGGACGTTCAGGATGCGCTGGAACCAGCTGATCTCTTCCAGCGCGGCCAGCGCGCACAGCAGGCTCAGGCCGCCGAGCGCCAGCAGTTCGAGCTTGCCCGCGCCGCCCGCCTTGATGCGCTGGACGAAGGTGTAGCCGATCATGCCCGAGATGGCGGTGAAGCAGAGGAATTGCGACCACTCGACGATGCCGTCCTCGACCAGCAGGCGCGACAGCTCATGGGGATTGCCCGACCAGACAACGGCCAGCGCCAGCACGAACACATTGATGGCGATCCCGGTGGCGATGGCGGGATGCAGAAACGGCTTCTTGTTACTCAAAACTACTCCTTGATGGGTGAATACGGATCGATGCCGGCCGCCTGCAGGGCTGGTTCGGGCGTGCGTGCCGGCGCCTCGGCCGGCGCATGCGTGCGCATGGCGCGCAGCAGGCGGCGCACGGCGGCGACCAGGAGGGTGGCGATGGCCCAGGCCCACAGCAGCGGATCGAGCACCGCGTCCCACAGGTTCCCGCTCGGCAGGCGCGCCAGCGAGAACAGGGTGACGGCGCCGAGCAGGGCGGCGGCCTGTTCGCGCTGGCGGTCCTGCACGATCGCGGCCGCGCAGGCGATGGCTGCGAGCACCGCCACCAGCGGCGCGCCGTTGGGGCCGAAGCCGGCATAGTACCAGCCGCGCGTCAGCAGGCCGAAGGCGTCGAGGTACAGCACCGCCCCGGTGACGGCGAGGACGGCCGCCGCGGGAACCGGCAGCAGCGCGCCGTCGGCGCGGTGGGTACCGCGCCAGCGCCGCAGCAGGCCGGCCACGCTCAGGCCGAGCAGCAGGCCGCTCGGATACTGGAAGGCAAGGGCCAGGTGCCAGGCGCCGGAGGCCGCGCCCGGCAGCGCCATCAGGACGCTGGAGGCCCCGACGATCGCCCCGAGAGCCCGGCGCGACAGGCGCCAGGCGGACGGCCAGGCGCTCGCGACCAGGGCCGCCAGGACCACGGCCCAGGCCAGGCGTCCGTACAGGAATTGCCAGGAAAGTTCAGGCAGGACCATCAGATGTGCTCCCCAATCTGGATGCGGTAGCGATGATGGGCGATCGCCTGGCGCTGGTAGGTATAGGTGACGTGCAGCTCGTTGCCGACCTGTTGCATGGTCGGGTAGGAGAACTCGTCGCCGGCGCTGCCGCTGGCGACGTCGGCGACGGTGCGCCAGGTACGGCCGTCCTGCGAGATCGACAGGCGCAGGGTGCTGCGCGAGGAGCCTCCCTCGACCGCGTCGTTGTGCAGCATCAGGAAGTCGCCGTTGGCCAGGCGCAGCGCGGCCACCGAGGTGCTTTCGTTGTGCAGGCTGAGGGGCGGCAGGTCTTCCCAGTTGGCGCCGCCGTCGCGGCTCAGCGCATGCTGGACGCGCCGTTCGTCGCTGGCATCGCGCATCCAGGCGCGGATCTCGGTGCGCGAGACCGGCACGATGGCCGGCTGCAAGGTGGTGGTGCGGGCGCCGATGCGGCCGGCCCAGGTCGGCTCGCCGTCGGCGTCGAAGGACATCAGCATCGGGTACTTGATGCCCAGTTCAAAATATAGGGGCAGCCACCAGCCGCCGTCGGTCAGGCCCACCGCCGAAGTGCGCACCAGGGTGCTGGTGTTGAACATCGGCGAAGCCGGCAGCACGCGGCGCACCGTGAAATCCATGCCTTCGCCCTCGGGCGCCGGCAGGATGCGGCGTCCTTTCGGCGGCTGACCGGCCTCGTCGTTCGAGACCATGTGCACCACGCGCGAGGCGGCCCAGCCGCCCAGGCCGGTGGCCACCACGAACAGGTGGATGCGGCCGTCGCGCGCGGTCCAGGCGACCGGGTTGCCGATGCGGCGCACGCCGAAGCCGAGCGCCTTGCCGAGCGACTCCCGGCTCGCCACGGTCCAGGGCTGGCCCCACTTGCCGTTGCTCCAGCGCGAAGCGTAGACCTTGACGTCGGGCCCGCTCTCGCGGCTGCCGGCCCACCAGAACGCGACCATGCGGTCGCCCGGCAGGGAGGCGAGGGCGCTGGCGTGGGCGGAGGGGACGTTCTGCGGCATCGGCACCATCGAGCGCGACAGCTCGGACAGCGTCACCGTGCCCGGCACGATGGTGTCGATCGAGGCGGGCGTGGCGGCGGCGCGCGCGGCGCGGCTCCAGCGGCTTGCTTCGGCAGCGACGACCGCCAATACGATGGCGGCGCAGGCAAAGACGGTGCGGCGCGCTGCTGCGCCACGCTCTAGCGGGGATCGCTCCATTGACATCCTGGACGGGTTCCGGCGGCGGCCTGGAAACCGGCGTTCGTAAATTATGGTGACGACGGTGGAGCCGCCCGATCGGCGCGGCATCGTGCCGCTTTCAGGGGCTGACCGTCTTGCGCAAAGCCATTATCCTACAGGAAAGGATGGTTTTGGACACGTGGAAAGTGGTTTTACGGACCGCTTTACGACAGTTCACGGCGTCCACGCCGCGCTTCGCGCCATCAATGGCGCGTTCGTCGCAGCCGCCTTGCTTCGCGTTCCGCGGCACGCCAGAATGCCGGTTCTTGACATAAGGATCACAGCGCCACATGACAGCCCGCATCGCTCCCCGCCTCCTGCGCGACCTCGGACTGGCCGCCCTCGTCAGCGCCGTGGCCGCCGTCGTCATCGTGCTGACGGTGGCCAAGCCGGAGACGCTGTTCGCGCAGCTGGTGTACTCGCTGTGCATCGGCCTGGGCGGCTTCGCCGTGGTCGACACCGTGCGGCTGCGCTGGGCCGCGTCGCTGCCGGCGAACCGCCTGCGCTGGGCGGCCCTCCTTGCCCTGACGGTGGTGGTCGCCCCGCTGGCGCATTTCACCGGCCTGCATGCCGGCGCGCTGCTGCTGGGGGAGAGCCTGCCGCCGCTGTCCGAGTACGCGAACACGGGACGGGTGAGCATGATCGTGTTCACGCTGATCGGCCTGGTCGTCATGACCATGCTGGCCGAGCACCGCGAGCGCCTGGCGCGCATCCGGCAGGAGCACGCCGACGCCCGCCTGCGCGCCGAGACCATCGAGCGCCAGGCGCTGCAGGCCCGCCTGCGACTGCTGCAGGCGCAGATCGAACCGCACATGCTGTTCAATACCCTGGCCAACCTGCAGGGCCTGATCGCACTCGACCCGGCGCGCGCCGACACCATGCTCGACCAATTGATCCAGTTCCTGCGCGCGACCCTGGGCGCGAGCCGCGCCGACAGCACCACCCTGGGCGAGGAGTTCGCGGCCATGGAAGCGTATCTCGGACTGATGCAGGTGCGCATGGGTGCGCGCCTGGCCTACCGGCTCGCACTCCCGCCATCCCTGCGCGCTGCGCGCCTGCCGCCGATGCTGCTGCAGCCGCTGGTGGAGAACGCCATTGTGCACGGCCTGGAGCCGGCGATCGACGGCGGCGAAGTCGTGCTGTCGGCTTCGGCGCACGGCGGCCTGCTGGAGATCCGGGTGCGCGACACCGGCATCGGCCCCCGCGCCGCAGCCGCGCAGCGAGCCAAGGGTGGCGGCATCGGCATGGACACGACCCGCGAGCGCCTGCGCGTCCTGTACGGACAGCGGGCCGCGCTCGACCTCACGCCGGGCGAGCCGCAGGGCGCCCTGGCCATTTTGACCCTTCCCCTGGAGACCGCATGAAGCCCCGCGCCCTGATTGCCGAAGACGAACCGATCCTCGCCGCGACCCTCGCGCGCATTCTGCAGAAGCTGTGGCCGGAACTGGAGATCCTCGCCACCGCTGCGAACGGCGTGGCGGCGGTCGAACAGGCGCTGGACCTGCGTCCCGACGTGCTGTCCTTCGACATCCGCATGCCGGGGCAGACCGGCATCGAGGCGGCCGAGGAACTGCTCGAACGCTGGGATGGACCGGCGCCGTTTCCGCATGTGGTGTTCGTGACCGCCTACGATGATTACGCGGTGCAGGCCTTCGAGCAGGCCGCTGCCGATTACGTCCTGAAACCGGTGAACGAGACGCGGCTGGCGCGCACCGTGGAGCGCTTGCAGGGCTTGCTGGCGGGGCGGCGCGAGGGAAGCGATCCGCTCGACCAGCTGGTCGAGCGCCTGCAGGCCCTGCTGCCGAACGACGCACCGCCCGCCGCCGCGCGCCTCGACTTCGTGCGCGCGGCCGTCGGCAATGTGGTGCGCATGATCCCGGCGGACGAGGTGGTCTACTTCCAGGCGGCCGACAAGTATGTCTGCGTGGCGACCGCCGACAGCGACGTCCTGATCCGTGTGCCCCTGCGCGAACTGCTGCCGCAGCTCGACCCGAAGCTGTTCCGGCAGATCAATCGCAGCACCGTGGTGAACCTGGCCTGTGTGACCAGCGCCGTGCGCGATTCGGTCGGCAAGCTGCAACTGAATTTGCGCAGCCGCCCGGAGAAGCCGCGCGTCAGTCCGGTGTATGCCCACCTGTTCCGGCAGATGTGATGCACACCATGCTAAGGCAGGCCCGCTCCGCGTGCCCGCCCGCCGCGCGCCATCCTCGCCAGCGCGCCGATCGTCAGGCGCGTGCCCCATGCAAACAGGGCGATCACGCTGCCCGCCAGCAGCGGCAGCACCGCACCGAAAGTGGACGTCATGCCCAGCACGAAGCCCAGCAGGTACTCGGCGCGGTAGCCGTGCACCAGCGGCGCGATCACGAAGGCGCCGAGGAAGAGGAAGCTGACCGCCGGGTGCCCGCTTGTGAAGGCGAGGGCCAGTGCGCCGCCCCAGGCCAGCGACAGCGCGAAGTGCAGCCGGACCACCGTCGTGAAGCGCTCGCGGCTGCCGGCCTGCACCAGGGTCGCGCCGCGCCGTTCGATGCGTCCGAGCGCGAACCAGACCAGCAGCGGCACCACCAGCACACCCCACCAGTTGGAGATGGCGGGCATGGCCGGATCGTTCAGCAGGTGGTGGGCAGGCACGCCGCCATGCGTGGTCTCCCATCCGAGGTGCAGCAGTTCGGCGGCGAGGCCGCACAGGGTCAGCAGCAGGCGCGTGCGCAGCGAGGGGTGGCGAGCAGCGAGATGCATGGCATGGGTCCTTTGCGGTGAGCCAGGCAGTGAAAGTGAAAACCCTGCATCGATAGTAGCAAGCTTGTCCGTTCGGCCACAATGCGCATCGGATAAATGCGCGGCGCCGGCCCTAGATCGCGGCAAGCACCTGCGCCGTGTTGGCCACCGCCGCGTATTCGCCGTCCAGGTTTGCCAGCGACATGGCATGGACCTCGTCCGCGCTGCGCGCCACGCCCGCATGGTCGGCGCGCGCAAAGGTGAAGGTCGCGTCCTCGACCGCCGTCACATCGAAACCGAGGTTGCCCGCGCTGCGCACGCTGCATTCGACCGAGATGTTGGTGCTGACGCCGACGACGACCAGGCGCGCGATGCCGCGCACCCGCAGCCAGCGTTCCAGGGTGGAGTTGACGAAGGCGTCCGGTACGTTCTTCTCGACCACGTGCTCGTCCGCGCGTGGCGCAAAGGCCGGCTGGAACGCCGCTCCCGGCTGTCCCGGTGCGAAGCCGGACCCTGGCGAGCGCGAGACGTGGCGCACGTGGACGACCGGCGCACCGCGCTCGCGCCAGGCGGCGAGCAGCAGCGCGATGTTCTCCTCGGCCCGCGGGTTGTTGCGTTCGCCCGCAGCCGGGCTGGCCATGCATTGCTGCATGTCGATGAGGATCAGGGCAGGGGAGTCGTGGGACATGGCGCGCCAGGAAATGTGAGATTGACGATGGTACACTACGCCCTTTGGCTCTCATTCGGATCATGGCGCACCCGCTGGAACTTCGCGCATGCGCATTGCACGCCCTGCTGGAAACCGACCCGGCCCGCAAGACGGAGCTGGTAGCGGCGCTCGCGGCCGCGCGCCGCGACGGCGGCTGGACGGTCGATGCCGCCGCAAGCCTTGATGCGCCCGCTGGCATCCCCGGCCGCCCCGCCAGACCGGAACTGGTCTCGCCGCGCCTGGTCGGCCGCCGCTCGATGGCGACCGTCGAGGGCCGCGCCATGCTGGTGCACGCGCTGGCCCACATCGAATTCAACGCCATCAACCTGGCGCTCGACGCCCTGTGGCGCTTTCCCGGCATGCCGGAGCAGTATTACCTCGACTGGCTCAAGGTGGCGAGCGAGGAGGCGTTGCACTTCACTATGCTGTGCGCCCACCTCGAAACGCTCGGCCACCGCTATGGCGACTTCCCCGGCCACGACAGCCTGTGGGAGATGGTCGAGAAAACCAGGGGCGATATCCTGGCGCGCATGGCGCTGGTGCCGCGCACCCTCGAAGCGCGCGGCCTGGATGCGATCCCGCCGCTGCGCGCCAAGCTGGCGCAAGCGGGCGACCAGGCCGCCGCCGACATCCTGGACGTGCTGCTGGTCGATGAAGTCGGCCACGTCGACATCGGCAACCGCTGGTATCTCGCGCTGTGCGAGGAACGCGGCCTCGAGCCGGTCCGGACCTATGCCGACCTCACGTTGCAGTACAAGGCGCCGGTCCTGAAAGGCCCGTTCAACCTCGAGGCGCGGCGCCAGGCCGGCTTCAGCGAGGCGGAGCTGGCCCGCTTCGCGTGAATCGCCATGGATGACACCGCCGAACGCGGCTTCCTGCTGACGCGTCACTGGCGCGATACGGATGCGGGTTGCGAAGTCGAGTACTGGCTCGCCACCGAGAATGGCGCGCGCTGCCTGCGCCTGCCGCCCCAGCCGGCCCTGGCCTTCATCCCGCTGGAGCAGCGCGAGGCCGCCGCACAGCTGCTGCGCCAGGAAACCCGCGGCCGGGTCGACTGGGAGCTGCGCGAACTGGCGCTCACCGACTTCCGCCACCGCCCGGTGGCCGGCCTGTACTGCCGCCACTATCGCCAGCTGCTGCGTTTCGAGAAGCGCCTGCGCGAAGCCGGCGTCGACGTCTACGAAGCCGACGTCAAGCCCACCGAGCGCTACCTGATGGAGCGCTTCGTCACCGCGCCGGTGCTGTATGGTGGTCGGCCGGATAACGAAAGAGCTGACCTGCTGCATGACGCCCAGCTGCGCCCCGACGGCGGCTACCGTCCAAGCCTGCGCCTGGTCTCGCTCGACATCGAAACCAACCAGCACGGCGAGCTGTATTGCATCGGCCTGGAAGGCTGCGGCCAGCGCCAGGTCTACATGCTGGGCGAAGCCAACGGCGGCGCGCCGCCGGACGGTGCCGAGGACTTCGATCTCGACTACTGCGCCTCGCGCAACGAACTGCTCGACCGCTTCGAGGAGTGGATCGCGCGCCACGACCCGGACGCCATCATCGGCTGGAACGTGATCCAGTTCGACCTGCGCATGCTGGTGCAGGCCGCCGAGCGGCGCGGCCGGCCGCTGATGCTGGGGCGCGACGGCAGCGCCATCGAGACGCGCGCCCACGGCCGCTCCGAGCATTTCTTCGTCTGCATCGCCGGCCGCCCGGTGATCGACGGGATCGAGGCGTTGCGCTCGGCGACCTGGAGCTTTCCCTCGTTCAGCCTGGAGTCGGTGTCGCAAACCCTGCTGGGCGAGGGCAAGGCGATCGACAATCCCTACAGCCGGATGGACGAGATCAACCGCATGTTCGCCGAGGACAAGCCGGCCCTGGCCTGGTACAACCTCAAGGATTGCGTCCTCGTCACCCGCATCTTCGAGAAGACCGGCTTGATTCCTTTTCTTCTCGAGCGCGCCAGCGTCACCGGGCTGGCGCTGGACCGCATGGGCGGCTCGGTGGCGGCCTTCGAGCACCGCTACCTGCCGCTGATGCACCGCCAGGGGTTCGTGGCGCCGAACATCGGCGACGTGCCGGCCGCCGACAGCCCGGGCGGCTTCGTGATGGATTCGCGCTCGGGGCTCTACGATTCGGTGGTGGTGCTGGACTATAAGAGCCTGTACCCCTCGATCATCCGCACCTTCCTGATCGACCCGGTCGGGCTGGTCGCCGGGCTGGAGGAAGACGAAGCCGAGACCATCCCGGGTTTTCGCGGCGGCCGTTTCTCGCGCACGCGCCACTGCCTGCCCGGCATCGTGCGCCAGGTCTGGGAAGGACGCGAAGCCGCCAAGCGCGAGAGGAACGCGCCGCTGTCGCAGGCGCTGAAGATCATCATGAACGCCTTCTACGGCGTGCTGGGCACCACCGCCTGCCGCTTCTTCGACCCGCGCCTGGCCTCGTCGATCACGATGCGCGGCCACGAGATCATGCACCGCACCCGCGCCCTGATCGAGGAGCGGGGCTACGGCGTGATCTACGGCGACACCGATTCCACCTTCGTCTGGCTCGGCCGCGCCCGCGGCGAGGAAGAGGCGCAGGCCATCGGCCGCGCCCTGGTGGAGCACGTCAACGGCTGGTGGCGCACGCACCTGCGGGAGGAGTACGGCATCGACAGCGCGCTCGAGCTGGAATTCGACACCCATTACCGGCGCTTCCTGATGCCGACCGTGCGCGGCTCGGACGAGGGCAGCAAGAAGCGCTACGCCGGCCTGGTGAGCCTGCCGGACGGCGGCGAAGACGTGGTCTACAAAGGCCTGGAGACGGTGCGCACCGACTGGTCGCCGCTGGCCCAGCGCTTCCAGCAGGAGCTCTATTACCGAATCTTCAAGGGCGAACCCTACGCCGACTGGGTCGCCAACTATGTGGCGGCGACCCTGCGCGGGGAGCACGACGAGCTGCTGATTTATCGGAAGCGCCTGCGCCGCCCGCTCGAGGAGTATGAGCGCAACGTGCCGCCGCACGCGCGCGCGGCGCGCATGCTGGACGACTGGCACGTGGCCCAGGGCCGCGCGCCCCAGTTCCGCCGCGGCGGCTGGATCCGCTACGTGATGAGCACCGCCGGGCCCGAACCGCTGGAGATGCGGCGGGCGCCGATCGACTACGAGCACTATTTGACGAAACAACTCGAACCGATCGCCGACGCGATCCTGCCCTTTGTCGGCGACAGCTTTGCACGGCTGACAAGTCCGCAGGGCGATCTGTTTTAATTCTGCGACATACCGTTGAGAAAGTTGCCACGAAGAATCAATTCTGGCATTAATCACGGCCCGAAACGGCGCAACTTTGTGTAGACTCTCCCCCAAAAGATGCAGAGAAACTACACGTCCATGACCACCATCAAGACTTCGCTCAAGGGATTCCTGCCCAGCGGCCTGTCCGGCTACATGGCCCTGGCCTCATCGATCCTGTCGATCATCCTCACCGTGGTCCTGGTGGCCCTGGTGCACCGGCAAGCGACGGAACATTTCAAGGAAAACATCGGCAACGGCCTCGGTGAGCTGGCCCAGCAGACCGCGGACAAGCTCGACCGCGGAATGTACGAACGCTACCGCGAGATCCGGCTGGTCGCCAAGCGCCTGGCCGAACTCGACCCGGTGGCGGAGAAGGACCGGCGCCGCCGCATGCTCGACGATGCGGTCGAGACCTATGGCTACTACAGCTGGCTCGGCTTCGCCGGCCTGGACGGCACCGTGCATGCGGCGGCGCGCGGCCTGCTGGAAGGCGCCAACGTGGCGCAGCGTCCGTGGTTCTCGAATGCGCTGAAGAATATCCACATCGGCGACGTGCACGAAGCGGTCAAGCTGGCCAAGCTGCTGCCGTCGGACGACGGCCAGCCGCTGCGCTTCGTCGACGTCGCCTTCCCGGTGCTCGGGGCCGGCGGCAGCCCGGCCGGGGTGCTGGGCGCCCACCTGTCCTGGCAGTGGGCGCGCGACGTCGAGCGTTCGGTGATCCTGCCGATCCAGGCCAGCCGCCAGGTGCAGGCCCTGATCGCCAGCAGCGACGGCACCGTGCTGCTCGGGCCGCCCGAACTGCTGGGCGAGAAGCTCGACCTGCGCGCCCTGGAGCAGGCGCGCAACGACAAGGGCGTCGGCTACCACCTCGAGACCTGGCCCGACGGGAAGGATTACCTGGTCGGCTACAGCCAGACCCGCGGCTACGCCGACTACCCGGGCCTGGGCTGGACCGTCCTGCTGCGCCAGGAGGCGGTCAACGCCTATGCGCCGGTGCGCAAGCTGAGCCAGTATGCCTTGTGGACCGGGGTCAGCCTGGCGGTCCTGTTCTCGCTGGCGGGCGGCCTGGTGGCCAACTGGATCACCCAGCCGATCAAGCAGCTGCAGCAGGACGCCGACCGCATCCGCCAGGGCGAGGCGGCCACCATCACGCCGACCGGGCGTTCCTACGACGAGGTGCAGAGCCTGTCGGGCGCGCTGAACACGCTGCTGGACGACCTGCTGCGGCGCAGCCGCCAGCTCGAATCGCTCAACCAGAACCTGGAACAGCGGGTCGACGAGCGCACCCGCGAACTGGCCGGGGCACTGGCACGGGTAGCGCAGACCGCCCAGCGCATCCAGACCATCGTCGAAAGTGCGCAGGACGCTTTCATCGGCATGGACCGCAGCGGCATCGTCACCGACTGGAATTCCCAGGCCGAGCTGATGCTGGGCTGGACCCGCGACGAGGCGGTGGGCCGCTCGCTGGGCGCGCTGGCGCTGCCGCGCCGCTTCCAGGCCGGCTTCGAGCGCGCCCTGCAGGACTACCGCAACACCGGGGTCGCGCGCGACCTCAGCGGACGGATCGAGCGCACCCTGGTCGACCGCCACGGCAACGAGCTGCCGGTCGAACTGTCGATCGGCAGCGCGGGGCAGGGCGAGCGCGGCTTCTTCAGCCTGTTCGTGCGCGACATCGCGCAGCGCAAGCGGGTCGACGAGATGAAGAACGAACTGGTGGCGACCGTCTCGCACGAGCTGCGCACGCCGCTTACCTCGATGCGCGCTTCGCTGTCGCTGCTGCAGTCGGGCGCCGCCGGCCACCTCGACAGCGAAGCCCAGGAACTGGTCGGCATCGCGCACCGCCACTGCGAGCGCCTGGTGCGCCTGGTGAGCGACATGCTCGACATCGAGAAGGTCGCCTCCGGCAAGGTGGCGGTGCAGCCGCGCCCCGAACGCTTCCTGCCGGTGGTGCTCGATGCGCTGGCCGCGATCCGGGTCCAGGCCGCGGACGCCGGGGTCGCCCTGGCGCCGCACTGGTCGCCCGAGCTGGAAGGCCTGGTGGTCGAGGTCGATCGCGATCGCATCACCCAGGTCTTGCTGAACCTGCTGTCGAACGCGGTCAAGTTCGCGCCGCGCGGCAGCAGCGTGGACGTGAACCTCGAGAACGGCGGCGACCAGGTGCGCATCAGCGTGGCGGACCGCGGCGCCGGCATTCCCGAGGCCTTCCGCGACCGCATCTTCCAGCGCTTCGCCCAGGCAGATCCGGGCGCCAACCAGAAGACCAGCACTGGCCTGGGCCTGGCGATCAGCCGCCAGATCGTGGTCGAGCACGGCGGCCAACTGGGCTTCGAGGACCGCTTCGGCGGCGGCACGGTGTTCCACGTCGACCTGCCGCTGACCCAGGCGACACTGACGGTCGCGTGAAGCGGAGAAGAGCCGGATTCAGCAAATCCGTCGGTGCGCACCATGCCGAATGCATGAATTGACGATTTTGTTGCGGTTGGGCATCAAAAATTCCTGTTAAATCGAAAATATCGATAAAAGCGCTTTACTGATTTTGCTGACTTGTGCGATTATTGCGTTACGGCAATGCAGCCGCTTTTTCGATAACAGGAGCTGAACAATGAAATCGCGTACTCGTCACTTCGTCACCACCATCCTCGCCGCAGCCCTGCTGCCTTCGATGGCCGGCGCCGCCAACGTCTACACCACGGGCATCCCGAAGACGGCGGCATTCGACGTGACCATGCGCATCGTCGCCGACTGCACCATCTCGGCGACCGGCATCGATTTCGGCCAGAACCAGGGCCTGCTGACCCAGGCCGTGTCCGGCACCGCGAACATCAAGGTGACCTGCTCCAACACCACCCCGTACAACATCGGCCTGAACCAGGGCACCGGCGCCGGCTCGAGCGGCACCACGCGCTACATGGCGGGCACCGGCGCCAACACCGGCACCGTCAAGTTCAACCTGTACCAGAGCTCGGGCGGCGGCCTGTGGGGCAATACCCAGGGCAGCGACACCGTCGGCGGCACCGGCTCGGGCCAGGCCCAGAACATCACCGTCTACGGCGAGATCCCGGTCCAGGACACCCCGGCCCCGGACGCCTACAAATCCACCATCACCGCCACCGTCTACTTCTGATACCGAACCTGATGATCGACCGCGTCCGCCGTCTTGCCGCCACCCTCGTCCCCGCACTGCTGATCCTGCTGCTGGCCAGCCTCGCCATGGGCACGGCGAGTGCCGCCAACCTGCAGATCTCGCCGGTCTCGATCAGCTTCAGGGCCGGCCAGACGGCGGCCGGCGTGACCCTGCAGAACCTGGGCGAGCAGCCGCTGCACGGCCAGGTGCGGGTGTTCGTGTGGGACCAGAAGGATGGCGAAGACGTGCTGGCGCCCGCCACCGACGTCGTGGCCAGCCCGCCGATCATGGAAGTCGCCCCCAACAGCACGCAGACCGTGCGCCTGGTGCGCCGCAACCCGGCGCCGGCGCGCGGCGAACAGACCTACCGCATCCTGATCGACGAGATCCCGAAAGGCGACGCCGCCGCCAGCGGCGTGGCGATCCGGCTCCAGTACTCGGTGCCGGTGTTCGTGCCGCCGGCCGACGAAGCGGCCGCGCCGCAACTGGCCTGGTCGATCAAGCGCCAGGACGGCGCCTGGTTCCTGGAAGCGCGCAACGACGGCGCGCTGCACGCCCAGCTGGGCGCCACCACCCTGCGCACCCAGAATGGCAAGGAATTCCAGCTCAGCAAAGGCCTGCTCGGCTACGCGCTGCCGGGCCGCACCCGCCGCTGGCGCCTGCCGGACGGCGCCACCGTGCTGTTCGGCGCCGGCGCCGTATCGGTGCACACCACGGTGAACGCGCAGGCGGCCCAGGCGGTCGCGCGCCTGGACTAGGGCGCTTGCGGCGGCATGGCCGGACGGGGAAGGAGCGGGCGCTGGCTGGCCGCGCCAGTGCTGGCGCTGGCGGTCGCGGCGGCGTTCGCCCAGGCCGCGCCCGGCGCACCCGACGCGCCTGTTGAGCTCTATCTCGAGCTCAGCATCGACGGCCGCGCCACCGGCGCGGTGCTGCCGTTCCGCCGCCACGCCGACGGACGCCTCTCCAGCGACGCCGCCGCGCTGCGCGAAGCGGGCCTGGACACCGCCCGCCTCAAGCTGCCGGAGACCGGCGACGTCGACCTTGGTTCCGTCGACGGCCTGCGCTTCGCCTTCGACGCCGCCGCCCAGAGCGTCGACCTGCGCCTGGACGACAGCCTGCGCGACGCGCAGGTGCTGCGCACCCGGCGCGAACGGCGCGCCGAGGCGGGCAGCGTCAGCCCCGGCTTTGTCCTCAACTACGACCTGTATGCGCGCTTCGGCGAACAGCGCGGCCTGTCGACCCTGAACGAGCTGCGCTGGTTCGGCGGGCACGGCGTGGTCGCCACCAGCGGCAATGCGGTGCTGGCGGGCGGCCGGCGCCGCTACGTGCGCTACGACAGTTCCTGGACCCGTTCCGACCCGGCGACGCTCTCGACCCTGCAGCTCGGCGACTTCGTCACGCCCTCGTTGAACTGGTCGCGTTCCTACCGCATGGCCGGCGTCGAGTGGCGCAAGAACTTCGACCTGCGTCCCGACCTGCTGACCTATCCGGTGGCGGCGATTGCCGGTTCGGCCGTGGTGCCGAGCAAGGTCAGCCTGTACGTGAACGGGGTCCAGCAGATGGCGCGCGAGGTGCCGGGCGGGCCCTTCCTGGTCGACGGCATCACCGGCCTGAACGGGGCCGGCCAGGCCACGCTGGTCACCCAGGACGCGCTCGGGCGCACCGTGGAACGCTCGGTGCCGCTGTATGTCGACACCCGCCTGATGGCGCGCGGCCTGTCCGACTTCGCCGTCTCGGCCGGCGTGCTGCGGCGCGACTACGGTCTGGAATCCTTCCGCTATGGCTCGTCGCCGGTGGCCAGCGCCTCGCTGCGCCACGGCGTCATTGATGCATTCACCATCGAGGCCCATGCCGAAGGCGGGCGCTCGCAGGTCGCCGCCGGCGTGGGGGCGCTGGCGCGCCTGGGGATGCTCGGCGTGGTGACCGGGTCGGTGTCAGGCAGCGCCGGGCGCTATCGCGGCCAGCAAGTGCAGCTGGGCTACCAGTTCATCTCGCAACGCGTCGCCGTCGACGTCCAGAGCACGCGCGCCAGCAAGGGCTATGGCGATCTGGGGAGCCTGGAGCGCCAGCCGGTGAACCGCGCCTCGGACCGCGCCAGCCTGGCCTGGTCGCAGCCCTGGCTGGGCAGCGTCAGCGCCAGCTACATCCGCTACGCGCTGGCCCAGGGCGCGGACAGCGGCGACGGCCAGGATGCGCGCCTGGTCTCGGTGGCCTGGTCGCGCACCCTCGGCCTGGGCGTTTACCTGAGCGTGAACGCCTTTCGCGACCTCGACCGGCCGCGCGCGCGCGGCCTGAACCTGTCGTTCAGCTTCGCCTTGGGTTCCCGGGTGTCGGGCAGTGCCAGCAGTGCGCGCCAGAACGGCGCCACCAGCCGGATCGCGACCCTGTCGCGCGCGCCGGATTTCGCCGGCGGCTTCGGCTGGGGCCTGCAGTCGGGCGACAACGCCGGCGAGCGCTTCGGCCAGGCCCAGCTCCAGTACCTGGGCGCGCACGGCCTGTTCAACGCCAGCGCCAGCCGCACCGGCGGCGGCGCCGGCGCCACGGCCGCCAGCGCCGGCTTCACCGGCGCCCTGGTGGCGATGGATGGCGCGCTGCTGCCGGCGCGCCAGGTAGGCGCGGCCTTCGCGCTGGTCTCGACCGGCGTGCCGGGTGTGCCGGTGTTGCAGGAGAACCGGCCGATCGGCGTCACCGACGGCGGCGGCCACATCCTGCTGCCGAACCTGATTCCCTATACCGCCAACCTGATCTCGATCGACACCGCCGCGCTGCCCGCCGACGTGCGGGTGCGCAGCACCAGCATGCAGGTGGTGCCGCGCGCGATGGCGGGCGTGGAGGCGCGCTTCCCGGTCGAGCGCTACCGCGCCGCCACGGTGATCCTGCACGACCGCGATGGCAATCCGGTGCCGCCCGGCACGCGCGTGGCCGTGGTGGGGGCGGACGGCAAGGCGGCGGAGACGATCGCCGGCTACGACGGCGTGGTGTTCGTGGAGGGATTATCCGGCCGCACCCGCCTGCGGATGGAGACGGCGGCCGGGACCTGCGAGGCGGGCTTCGACTATGCGATTGGCGGCGCCGACATACCGACCATCGGCCCGCTGCGCTGCCTGCCGGTGAAGTAGACCCGTGATTAGGCGTCTGGGACGCGCAAACAATGTAGGGTGGGCGGTCCCACCCTATGAATTCATGAGCTGTCGGCGGGAGTCAGAAAACGATCTGCCAGGCGTCGCCCGAGCGGGAGGCGCTCGACGGGGCCGCGGTGACGGCTTCCGGCCGCACGATCTGGTAGCCGGTGCCCTTGGAGCAGTCGACCTGGGGCGCGCTGCCGTCGGCCTGCACGATGCAGGAGGTGCGGATCACGAAGGTGACATCCATGGTCGCGCTGGCGGAGCCGCCGGCCTGGGCCGCGCCGACGGTACTTGCCAGCAGCAGGGCTGCCATCGTCCATTTCTTCATTGCCCGCTCCTTTCCCGTCTAATGTGATCGTCGATGACACATCATACAAGATAGTTGCCGTAAATAAACTAAGCGCCGTACCGAGGCCGGCTCCAGCTTTTATACGTGGAACATGTAGGGGTGACAAGTGCATTGCCGGTTTCGCCGGTTCCGCGGCGGTGAACCGGCGTTCCAACCAGCGCGGGAGGTAGGGAAATGAGGATGTGGTGCTATTCCGGTTTCGTTTTTTTCAAAACGTCTCAAGCAGAAAAACCGTAGAGGGCAGCCTCTAAAGTGGACGAAGTTGCGCGTTCGAGACAGTCAGCGCGCCAGCAACCGGCTGGCCGCCGCCACCAGGCCTTCGGGACTGAAGGGTTTGACGATGTAGTCGTCCGCCCCCGCCGCCAGGCCGGCCGCGATGTCGGACTGCTGGCCGTTCGCCGACAGCAGGATGATGCCGAGCTTGTCGTTGCGCGGATCGAGGCGCAGGATACGGCACAAGTCGATGCCGCTCTGGCCGTGACCGAGCCAGACGTCGAGCACCACCAGGTCGGGCGGATCGGCCGCCATCATGGCCAATGCCTGTTCCGCCGATTCGGCCTGGCGCACCTCGCCCAGCGTGCGCAGGCTGAGGCGGATCAGGAGGCGCAGGTCGGGCTGGTCGTCGACCACCAGGATGCGCTTCGTCATAGCGCATCCCCGGCCGGCAGCCAGAGCGTGACGGTGGCGCCTGCGCCGCGCTGCGACATGACGTCGGCGGCGCCCCCGTGGATGTCCAGGATTTCCTTCACCAACCGCAGCCCCAGGCCATGGCCCTCGACGTCGGAGCGCTCGCCGGCGCGGTAGAAGGCGTCGAACATGCGCGCCTGCTGCTCCGGCGTCATGCCGATGCCCTGGTCGCGGACCGTCACGCCGACGCCGCGCCGGCCGTCGCGCGCCGCCGGCGCGACGACGACCGCCACCGGGGTCCCGGGCGTCGAATAGTGCACGGCGTTGTCGAGCACATGGCCGAGCGCCTGCTGGATCCGGCCAGGGTTCACGCTGATGAAGGGAACGGCGCTGCCGCAATCGAGGGTGACGTCGCCCTTGCGTGCTGCCGGCACGGTCTCTTCGATGGCGGCGGTGGCCAGGGCGACAGGGCTGACGGCGGCGCGGATCGCCTCGTCCGGACCGCCGGCTTCTAGGCGCGCCAGGTCGAGCATCTGGTTGATCAGCGACAGCAGTCGCGTCGATTGCTTGTGGATGATGTCGAGCAGCTCGCGCGCCATGTCGCGCTCGTAGTCGCGCTTGGTCAGGAGTTCGGAAAAGCCGAGGATGCTGGCCATCGGCGTGCGCAGCTCATGGGTCGCGGTGCGGAAGTAGGCCAGGCGGCGCTGTTCGGCGCCGCGCTCCGCTTCCAGCGCGGCCCGGTGGGCGGTGACGTCGTGGAGGCTGGCGACCCGGTGCGGGAGGCCGTCGATCTCGACGGCGCTCAGCGCCACTTCCACATCGATCGTCGCGCCGGGCCGGGCCAGCCGTGTTTCGAAACGCAGCTGGGTGCCGGGCGCCGGCGCCAGGCGGCTGTCGTCAACCCCCAGCAGGGCGGCCGCCGGCTGGCCGGACAGCTCCGCCGCGGCGCGCCCGAACAGGCGTTCGGTGGCCGGATTGCAGGACACCACGGCGCCGGCGTCGTCGAGCAGCAGCACGCTGTCGGGCAGGTGCTCGAGCAGGGCGCGCAGCGAGGCTTCGCTGCGGCGCTGCGCCGCCTGCGCCTCGGCCAGGGCGCCGGCCGCGACTTCGTTGGCGACCATGGCGGCGAGGTCGCGCAGGATTACGCGGTCCGCCTCGCCGAATTCGCGCGGCAGCGAATCGATCAGGCAGAAGGTGCCGATATAGGCGCCATTGTGGGCGATCGGCAGGCCGGCATAGAAGCGCACCTGGGGAAATCCGGTCACGTAGTGGCTAGCGGCGAAGCGCGGGTCGCTCATCGCGTCCTGCACCACCATCATCTCGTCCTGGCGGATCGCGTGGGTGCAGAAGGATTTGTCGGACGGCGTTTCGCTGAAGGGGAAGCCGACCTGCGACTTGAACCACAGGCGGTTGGCGTCGACCAGGCTGACGAAGGCCATCGGGACGTTAAACAGGCGCGCGGCCATGCGGGTGATGCGGTCGAAGCGTTCCTCGGTAGCGGTATCGAGGATGTTCAGGTCGAGCAGCACCCGCAGGCGCCGCGCTTCATCGAGAGTGGACGACATGATCGTGTAAGGGCTTGGTGTCGCGCAGGTCACAGCGGACGGCCTGCGAAAGGTTGTCAGGCTGCGGCGGGCGCGAGGACGCCTTCGACCGCGCGCCGCAGTTCGGCGAACGGCGCCGGCTTGGGGAAGAAGGGCACGTCCTCCGGCAGGCCCATGGTGTGCACGGTCGCGCGGTCCAGGCCGCTGACGACGATGATCGCCATGTCGGCGTAGGCGGGGTCGGCGCGCAGGGTGCGGATCATGCGGAAACCGTCCATCCCCGGCATCGAGAGGTCGCTCACCAGGATGTCGGGGCGCTGCTCGCCGATGCGGATCAGGGCTTCGAAACCGTTGGCGGCCTTGACCACGTCGAGGTCGAGGTCCCAGCTCGCCATTTCGAGTTCGTACAGGCGCAGCAGGGTCGCTTCGTCGTCGACGATCAGCACGCGCCGGCGTCCGGCCGGCGCCGCCGTCGCGGCGGCGGGCGGAGGCGCGACCGCGGCGCGGCGCTGGTCGAGCACCCGCTGGATCGACGCCATGACGATGCGGCGGTGCCCGCCGGCGGTCTTCCAGGCCTGCAAGGTGCCGTTTTCGACCCAGAGCTGGATGGTGCGATGGGATACCCCGATGAGGTCGGCCGCCTGCCGCGTGGAGCAGAAGGCGCTGGGGTCAATGGGCGCGTCGGCGAGGGCTTGGTCATCGATAGGTTTCATATTTATCGATTTTACTGTTTCACCCGCTCGAGTCAAGTGCTATTCAGAAATAAATAAGTGAAACTCCATAAACGGTCGGCAAATTCGCCACGGAAGGGGTTTGGTAGGGGGTGTGAAAAAACCGCCAGGGCAAGGCGCGCCGTCGAAGACAGTACACTTGTACGGCGAGACGGCGCAACGCCACCATGGCGGAATTTTCACACCCTCGTAGGGTGGGCAATCCTTTGCCCACCCTACAACGGCGTGGCGCAGGCCACGCCGCCGGAGGACGATTACTCTTCCTGGAACGCTTCTTCGCGCTTCTTGCGCAGCGAAGGCAGCAGCACGACGATCAGGGCCAAAGCCGCCATCGCCAGCATCACGGCGCTGATCGGGCGGGTCACGAACACCGTCGGGTCGCTGTGCGAGAGCAGCAGCGCGCGGCGCAGGTATTCTTCCATCATCGGGCCGATGATGTAACCGAGCAGCATCGGCGCCGGTTCCGCGCCCAGCTTGGCGCAGATGTAGCCGAACAGGCCGAACAGCGCCATCAGGTAGACGTCGAACTCGTTGTTGTTCAGGCTGAACACGCCGATCGCGCAGAACATCAGGATCGCCGGGAACAGGCGGTGGTAGGGCACCATGATCATCTTGATCCACAGGCCGATCATCGGCAAATTCAGCACCACCAGGAACAGGTTACCGAACCACATCGACACGATCAGGCCCCAGAACAGGGCCGGCTGCTCGGTCATCACGGCCGGACCCGGCTGGATGCCCTGGATGATCATCGCGCCGATCATCAGCGCCATCACCGGGTTGGAGGGAATACCCAGGGTCAGCATCGGGATGAAGGAGGTCTGGGCGCCGGCGTTGTTCGCCGCTTCCGGCGCCGCCACGCCTTCGATCGCGCCCTTGCCGAAGTTCTTCGCATTGGGCGAGACCTTCTTCTCGATCGAGTAGGAGGCGAACGACGCCAGCATGGCGCCGCCACCCGGCAGGATGCCGAGGGCCGAGCCGAGCGCGGTGCCGCGCAGGACCGGCGCGATGATGCGCTTGAAGTCTTCCTTGTTCAGCATCAGGCCCTTGACCTTGCCCATCATGAGGCTGCGGTCCTCGTCGTGCTCGAGATTGCGGATGATTTCGCCGATGCCGAACATGCCCATCGCGACGATCACGAAGTTGATCCCGTCGGCCAGCTCCGGCAGGTCGAAGGTATAGCGCTGGGCGCCGGAGTTGACGTCGGTGCCGATCAGGCCGAGCAGCAGGCCCAGCAGCACCATGCCGATGGCATTGAGCAGCGAGCCGCTGGCCAGCACCACCGAAGCTACCAGCCCGAGCACCATCAGCGAGAAGTATTCGGCCGGGCCGAACTTCAACGCCAGGTCGGCCAGCGGCGGCGCGAACAGCGCCAGCAGCACGGTGGCGACCGTGCCGGCGAAGAAGGAGCCGAGGGCGGCGGTGGCCAGCGCCTTGCCGGCCTGGCCGTTGCGCGCCATCTTGTAGCCGTCCAGCGCCGTCACCACGGACGAGGATTCGCCCGGCAGGTTGACCAGGATCGCGGTGGTGGAGCCGCCGTACTGCGCGCCGTAGTAGATACCGGCCAGCATGATGAGGGCCGAGATCGGCGGCAGGCCGAAGGTGGCCGGCAGCAGCATCGCGATCGTCGCGATCGGGCCCAGGCCCGGCAGCACGCCCACCGCCGTGCCGACGAAGACGCCGACCAGGCAGTAGAACAGGTTAGTCAGGGTGAAGGCCGTTTCCAGGCCCAGTCCCAGGTTGGCGAAGATTTCCATGCTGGGTCAGCCTCCGGTGAGCCAGGGGCCGACGATCGGCATCGGCAGGTTGAGCAGCTTGACGAACAGGCCGACCGAGAAGGCGGTCAGGCCGATCGCCAGCAGCAGGGTCGGGACCAGCTTGAACTTCGGGCTGGCCCAGGCGCTCAGCATGATCAGCACGAAGGCGGCGACTGCCAGGCCGGCGCCGCGCATCAGGAAGCCGAACAGCAGCACGGCGCCGAGGATGATGGCGATGTCCTTGACGTGGATGCGGCCGACGCCTTCGCCGTGGCCGATGAAGGAACGGACCACGCCGACCAGGCCGACCAGCGCCAGCAGCCAGCCGAGGGCGACCGGGAAGTAGGCCGGGCCCATGCGGCCGGCGGTGCCCATTTCGAGCTCCCAGCCGAGATACACGGCGGCCAGGCCGAAGAACATGAAGATGATGCCGATCCAGAAATTCTTCGGATGGCGGACGATGGAAGTCACTGCGAACCCCTTGTTACCTGTGTGTGAAAACGCTGCGCAGGCCATCGAGGGCGCTGCGCAGCGGACGTGCTGTGCAAGAGCGGAGGATCAGTCGGCGTACTGGCCGGCCTTGGTGATGATCGGACCCCAGCGGTCGATTTCCGCCTTCACGTGGGCGCGCAGGGCTTCCGGACGGGCGCGGTTGTCCGCCACCGGTTCGGTGCCGAGGTCGGCGAAGCGCTGCTTGACGGTCGGGTCCTTCAGCGCCGTGCGCAGCGCGTTCGAGAGCTGGTCGACGATCGGCTTCGGCGTGCCCTTCGGCGCGTACATGCCGTGCCAGACGGCGACTTCGAAGCCCGGCAGGCCGGCTTCGTTCATGGTCGGCACGTTCGGCATCGAGGCCAGGCGGGTCTTGGTGGTGACGCCGTAGACCTTGACCTTGCCGCCCTTGATCTGGCTGGTGGTGTTGGTGGTCTGGTCGCACATGATGTCGACCTGGCCGCCCAGCATGTCGTTCATCGCCGGGCCGGTGCCTTTATAGGGGACGGTGGTGAGGTCGACGCCGATCGCGGTCTGGAACAGCATGCCGCACAGGTGCGAGGCCGAGCCCAGGCCGGCGTTGGCGTAGGTGACCTTGTCCTTGTTCGCCTTGACGTAGGCGAGCAGTTCCTTGAAGTCCTTGGCCGGGAAGTTGGCGCGCGCGATCAGGGTCATCGGCACGTCGGTGACCAGGCCGATCGGCTCGAAGCTGTCGATCGCGTTGTAGCTCAGCTTGCGGTACAGGGCCGGGGCGGTCGAGTGGCCGATGTGGTGCAGGAAGATGGTGTAGCCGTCCGGCGCGGCCTTGGCCACGCGCGCGGCGCCGATGGTGCCGCCGGCGCCGCCGACGTTTTCCACGATGATCTGCTGCTTCAGGGTCGTGCCCATCGACTGGGCGACCAGGCGCGCCACGGTGTCGGTCGGTCCGCCGGCGGCGAAGGGCACGATCATCGTGATGGTTTTCGTCGGGTAGTTCTGGGCATGGGCGCCGACCGCGGCGCAGGCCAGGGCAATGGCTGCGACGGAGCGCAGGAAGGTGGTTTTCATCGGTGTCATCCTCTAACTCGTTGGCTACGATTTTGTAATAGGGGGCGATGTCGGCCGCTACCTGGACCGTGTGCATACGCAGGGCTTGTTATACCGGCAAAAAGTTTGATTTGCAACTACGTGGAAACCCGTATTGCATGCTTGCCAAGGATGAAATGAAACAGGCTCTCGCGCTCGGCTCATGCGCAGTGGATGGACGCGCACGGGTATTGACGGGTTGTTGACAGAAAGATACAGGACACGACACACTCCCGATGAGCTTGACCTTCGCCAAGCGCGCAGCGCGCGCACGGCCTTAGGTTGGCAATCTTGTCGAACGGCCGGGAGGGAAAATGCGTGTTGTGAATCGGTGGGCCGCGGCCCTGCTCATGCTTGCCTGTGCGGCGCAGGCGGTGGCGCAGGAGCCCGCGGTGGAACACTTCAATCCCCTGGGCCAGGCCAAGGCGGTGCGCCAGGTGACGGCGCGCTTCGCCACGCCGATGGCCGCCTTCGGCGACCCGCGCGCGCCAATGCCCTTCGAGGTCGTTTGCGACCGCCCCGGCGCCGGGCGCTGGATCG
The DNA here is from genome assembly GCF_021044825.1 of Massilia phyllostachyos. Lineage (GTDB taxonomy): Bacteria > Pseudomonadota > Gammaproteobacteria > Burkholderiales > Burkholderiaceae_D > Telluria > Telluria phyllostachyos. The sequence goes on from NZ_JAJNOC010000010.1 coordinate 128,194, forward strand.
ACGACCGCAACTGGAGCTGGGATTTCGACAAGGACCTCCCGGGCGCCAGTTCCTGCCGCTTCCGCCTGCGCGCGGACGCACGCGACCTGGCCGGCAGGCCGCTCGGCGGGCGGCGCGAGTTCGTGTTCAGCACCGGCGGCCCGGCCGTGCTGCGCAGCGAGCCGCGCGAGGGCGAGCGCATCGACGAGGGGCAGATCTTCCTGCTCGGCCTGGACGCGGCGGCCACGCCGGCCTCGGTCGTGCAGCACGCCTGGTGCCGGGCGGACGGCGTCAATGAGAAGATCGGCGTGCGTATCATTGAAGGAGAACCGCGCAAGACCCTGCTGGAAGCGCGCAAGGACTTCGTCAAGCGCCATGCGGCGGTGGTGGCGCTCCAGTGCCGCCGCACCTTGCCGGCCGGCGCCGACATGGCCCTGGTGTGGGGCAAGGGCATCGCGGCGCCGAACGGCGTGGCGGTGGCCGAGGACCAGGAGCTGTCCTTCAGCGTCCAGCGCGCATTCCACGCGGCGCTGCGCTGCGAGCGCACCAATACCCGCGCGGGCTGCATTCCCTTCCTGCCGGTGCGCGCCGAATTCAGCGCGCCGGTGCCTGCCGAGCACCTGCGGCAGCTCGTGCTGGAAGAACGCAATGCCAAAGGCGCCGTCAAACGCCACGCGCCGGAATTCGGCGACGAGGCGAAGAGCGGCTTCGCCGATTCGGTGCGTTTCCCCGGCCCCTTCGCGGAACTGTCTACCCTGACCCTGCGCGTGCCCTTGGCGCTGCGCGACGACGCCGGGCGGACGCTGGCCGCGCCCTTGAAGCGCCCGAGCGTGAAGGTCGACCGCCAGCCGCCCCTGATCAAGTTTGCCGCGCCCTTCGGCATCATCGAGGCGAAAGGAGATCGCCTGCTGCCGGTCACCGTGCGCAACGTCGAGCCGGCGATTGCCGCCGCAGTGCGTAGCAGCGGCGCCAGCGTGCGCATCGAGCGCGAACAGGACGTGATGCGCTGGCTTGGGCAGCTGAACGTCGGCGGCAGCGATCCGTGGAATCAATACGAACAATCCGGCCACAGTCTCGACGTCTCGATCCTGAACCGCAAGGCGGACGGCCAGGTCGAGCGCTTCGCCTTGCCGAAGCCGAACGGCCGCCGCGCCTTCGAGGTGATCGGCATCCCGCTGCGCAAGCCCGGCTTCTACGTGGTCGAGCTGAGCAGCCCGCAACTGGGCCGCGCCCTGAACGACAAGCCGCGCACCGCCTATGTGCGCAGCGCCGCCCTGGTCACCAACCTGGCGGCGCACCTGAAGCGCGGCGCCGAGTCTTCGCTGGTGTGGGTCACTTCGCTCGACAAGGGGCGGCCGGTGGCGAAGGCCCAGGTGGCGGTGCGCGATTGCGCCGGGAAGCCGCTGTGGACCGGCGTGACCGGCGCGGACGGCATCGCGCGTATCCCGCAGGAGCTGGCGCGCGCCAAGTGCGGCGACAACTTGTTCGTCAGCGCCCGCAGCGGCGAGGATTTCACCTTCACCCTGTCGAGCTGGCAGAAAGGCATCGAGCCCTGGCGCTTCCAGCTGCCGCAGGGAAGCCTGGACGACGACCCGCGCATCGTCGCGACCGTATTCGACCGCACCCTGCTGCGCGCCGGCGAGACGGTGCACATGAAGCACTTCCTGCGCCGCCATGGCGGGAACACCGGCCTGTCCCTGGCGGCTCGCGGCGCGGCGGCGCCGGAGGCCGTAATCAATCACGAGGGCAGCGGCGACAAGGTCACGCTGCCCCTGGGCTGGGATGCGGCCGGCCAGGCGCATAACGAATGGACCATCCCGGCGCAGGCGAAGCTGGGCAGCTACCAGGTGCTCGTCGGCGGCCAGGTGGCGGGCGAATTCCGGGTCGAGCAGTTCCGCGTGCCGACCATGAAGGCGATCCTGAAGCCGCCCGCGCAGCCACCCGTGGGTGCGCAGAAGGTCACCATCGACGCCCAGGTCAACTACCTGAACGGCGGGCCGGCCGGGCAGGCGCCGGTCACGCTGCGCAGCACGGTGGAGGAACGCGGCGTCTCGTTCGATGGCTATGAAGGTTTCAGCTTCGGTGGCGGCGACGTCAAGGAGGGCATCGAGCAGCTGGGGAACGACGAGTATGCCGACGAGGAGCCGGATGAGGAAGCGCCCACGGAAGGCGCGCGCCAGGGCGAGGCGCCCGCGGTGCGCAAACTGACGCTGGACCGCAACGGCGCCGCGCGCATCCTGCTGGACGCGCCGCCCCTGAGCGACCGCCCGCGCACGCTGCTGGCGGAACTGAGCTGGCAGGACGCCAATGGCGAGACCCTGAGCGCCTCGACCCGCGTGCCTCTGTGGCCGGCGGCGGTGGCGGTCGGGATCAAGTCCGGCGAATGGATGAATCGCGAGCGCATCCGCTTCCAGGTGGCGGTGCTCAAGGTGGACGGCACGCCGGCGGCGAACAGCGAAGCGGCGGTGGACTTCTTCCAGCGCGAGACCCATTCGCACCGCCGGCGCCTGGTGGGCGGCTTCTACGCCTACGAATCGAGCAGCGAGATCAAGCGCGTGGCGGGCAGCTGCCGCGGCCGCACCGATGCGCGCGGCCTGCTGGCCTGCGACCTGCCGGCGCCGGCCGAGGGCAACATCATCCTGCGCGCCAGCAGCGTTGACGCCGAGGGACGCACCGCGCTGGCGCAGCAGGAAATTTACGTGGCCGGCAAGCGCGACGACTGGTTCGACGTCTCCGACAACGACCGCATCGACCTGCTCCCGGCCAAGCCGCGCTTCGAACCGGGCGAGCAGGCCAGTTTCCAGCTGCGTTCACCCTTCCGCGAGGCGACCGTGCTGGTCACCGTCGAGCGCGAAGGGGTGCTGGACAGCTACGTGCGCCGGGTGACGGCGGCCGACCCCACCATCACCATCCCGGTCAAGCCGAACTATGCGCCGAACGTCTACGTTTCGGCGCTGGCGGTACGCGGGCGCGTGGCCGGCGTGAAGCCGGCCGCGCTGGTCGACCTGGGCAAGCCGGCCTATAAACTCGGCATCGCGCCGGTGAAGGTGGGCTGGGGCGCGCACGAGCTGAAGGTATCGGTGCGACCAGAGCGGGATACCTATAAGGTGCGCGAGCGCGCCACCGTGCGCGTGAAAGTCGCGCGCGCCGACGGCAAGCCGCTGCCGGCCGGCGCCGAGATCGCGCTGGCGGCGGTCGACACCGGCCTGCTCGAACTCATGCCCAACGATTCCTGGAAGCTGCTGGACGCGATGATGCGGCCGCGCAGCCAGCAGGTCGAGACCTCGACCGCGCAGATGCAGGTGGTCGGCAAGCGCCACTTCGGGCGCAAGTCGGTGGCGCACGGCGGCGGCGGCGGGCGTGGCGCCGCCCGCGAACTGTTCGACACCCTGCTGCTGTGGAAGGGCAAGGTCGTGCTCGACGCGAACGGCGAGGCCGAAGTGCCGGTTCCGCTGAACGATTCGCTCACGGGTTTTCGCATCGTGGCGATCGCCAGCGCCGGCGCTGGCCTGTTCGGCACCGGCTCGAGCGACATTCGGAGCACCCAGGACCTGATGCTGCTGTCCGGCCTGCCGACCCTGGTGCGCGAGGGCGACCGGCTGCGCGCCGGTTTCACCGTGCGCAATGCCTCCGGGGCGGCGCTGGACGTGCGCCTCGGCGCCGGCATGGCGGCCGATGGCGCCGCCGCCCAGGCGCTGCCTGCGCAGCTGGTCAGGCTGGACCCGGGCGCGGCGCGCGAAGTGTTCTGGGACGTCACCGTGCCGGTGGCGCGCACGCTGCGCTGGCAGGTCGATGCGCTCGCGGGCAACGCCAGGGACAGCATCCACGTGACGCAGAACGTGGCGGAAGCGGTGCCCGTGCGCACCTTGCAGGCGACCCTGGTCCAGCTGGACGGGCCGAAGCAGATGACGGTCCAGCGCCCGCAGGACGCGGTTCCCGGCAAGGGCGGAGTGCGCACCACCTTGAGCCCGCGCCTGGCCGGCAGCCTGCAGGGCGTGCGCGACTACATGACGCAGTATCCGTATTCCTGCGTCGAGCAGCGCACCTCGAAGGCGGTGGCGCTTGGCGACGCGGCCATGTGGCAGAAGGTGGCGGCGACCCTGCCGGCTCACCTGGACGGCGACGGCATGCTGAAATACTTTGCCAACATGGGCCGCGGCGACGATGCCCTGACGGCCTATGTGCTGTCGGTGACGGCGGAAGCGGGCTACGCGATTCCGGACGAAGCGCGCGAACGCATGGAAGCCGCGCTGCTCGGCTTCGTGGAGGGGCGCATCGTGCGCGGATCGCGCCTGCGCACCGGGGAGCTGGCGGTGCGCAAGATCGCCGCGCTGGAAGCGCTGTCGCGGCGCCAGCCGGTGCGCGAGAGCTGGCTGCAGTCCTTCCGCATCGAGCCCGGCCTGTGGCCGACCTCCGCCGTGATCGACTGGTACCTGGTGCTGCGGCGTTCACCGGAACTTGCGCGGCGCGATGCGCTGCTGGCCCAGGCCCAGACCGTCCTGCGCACGCGCCTGAACCTGCAGGGTACGACCATGGGCTTCTCGACCGAGAAAAGCGACGACTGGTGGTGGCTGATGGCGACGGCGGACGTCAACGCCAACCGCCTGCTGCTGGCCATGCTCGACAACCTGCAATGGCGTCCCGACATCGGCCGCCTGGCGCGCGGAACGCTGGGCCGCCAGCAGCGTGGACGCTGGAACACGACCCTGGCCAACGCCTGGGGCGTGCTCGCCATGAAAAAATTCTCGGAGGCCTTTGAGGCCACGCCGGTCACCGGCAAGACCGTCATCGACCTGGGCGGCAAGCGCGCGGAAGGAGCAACACCATCCACCGTGCTGCAAGCCTGGCCGGCCGGCGCCGCCACGCTCGGCCTGCGCCACGACGGAACCGGCAAGCCCTGGGCCACGGTGCAAAGCCTGGCGGCGGTGCCGCTGAAGGCGCCGCTGTCCTCGGGTTACCAGATCCGGCGCACCATCACGCCGGTCAGCCAGGCCAACCCCGGCCGCTGGACGCGCGGCGACGTGTATCGCGTGCGCCTCGATCTCGAGGCCCAGGCCGACATGAACTGGGTGGTGGTCGACGACCCGATCCCGGCCAGCGCCAGCATTCTCGGCACCGGCCTGGGCGGCGACTCGCAGCTGGCGACGAGCGGCGAGCGGCAGGGCGGCTGGGTCTATCCCGAATTCGAGGAGCGCGCCGCGGGCGCTTTCCGCGCCTATTATTCCTGGGTCCCGAAGGGCAAGTGGCGCGTCGAATATACGGTCCGCCTGAACAACGACGGCCGCTTCAGCCTGCCGCCGACGCGGGTGGAAGCCATGTACAACCCCGAGATGTTCGGCGCAGCGCCGAACGCGCCGGTGGTCGTGGGGCAGTGATGCGGTATTGGCTTGCCATGCTGCTGCTGGCCTTGCCCGCGTGGGCCTGGTGCGCGATGCCGACGCCGGAGCAGGCGCGCGCGGCCTGGCAACCGTCCGAGGCGCGCCTGCTCGACCGCAACGGCGTGCCGCTCGAATCGGTGCGGGTCGACCTGCGCGGCCGCCGCGGCGCCTGGGTGGAGCTGGCGGACATCTCGCTGGCGCTGGGCGCGGCGGTGCTGCAGGCCGAGGACCAGCGTTTCATGCAGCATGGCGGCATCGACCTGCGCGCGGCCGGCCAGGCGGCCTGGGACAACCTGTTCCGGGCACGTCCGCGCGGGGCTTCGACCATCACCATGCAGTTGGCTGGCTTGCTCGATGCGGAGCTGCGGGCCGCGAAGGATGGGCGCAGCTGGCGTCAGAAATTCGACCAGGTCATGGGGGCGCGCGAGCTGGAAGCCGGGTGGAGCAAGGCCCAGATCCTGGAGGCTTACCTGAACCTGGTCAGCTTCCGCGGCGAGCTGCAGGGCGTCGGCGCGGCCTCGAAGGCGCTGTTCGGCAAGGCGCCGTCGGGGCTCGACGTGGCCGAAGCGACGATCCTGGCGGCGCTGCTGCGCGCGCCGTCCGCGCCGCAGAAGCAGGTCGCGCAGCGCGCCTGCCAGCTGGCGGCGGAACTCAAGTCCGCAACCGGCTGCCAGGCCATCGCCTGGCGCGCCGCCGTCGCATTGGCCCGCCCCGCGGCGCCGGCGGCGCAAAAAGTGCCGCAAGCCTGGCGCGCGCTGCTCGGCAAGGCCGGCGTCAACGTGCGCACCACGCTCGACGCCGCGATGCAGGACGCCGCGCGCGAAGCGCTGCGCCGCCACGTGCGCGAACTGGCCGAACGCAACGTCGGCGACGGCGCCGTGGTCGTGATCGACAACGCCAGTGGCGCGCTGCTGGCCTATGTGGCCAATCTGGGCACGAGCGAAGTGGACGGCGTGCTGGCGCCGCGCCAGGCCGGCTCCACCCTCAAGCCCTTCCTCTACGAACTCGCGATCGAGAGAAAGCTGTTAACCGCGGCCTCGCTGCTCGACGACAGCCCGCTCGACGTCGCCGCCGGCAGCGGCAGCTACGTTCCGCAGAACTACGATCGCGCCTACAAGGGCTATGCCAGCGTGCGCACCAGCCTGGCCAGCTCCCTGAATGTGCCCGCCGTGCGCACCCTGCTCACCGTGGGAGGGGAGCCATTTCACGCGCGGCTGCAGGCGCTCGGCTTGACTACCCTGACCGAGGATGCGGAGTTCTACGGCCCCTCGTTGGCCCTCGGCTCGGCCGAAGTGACGCTGCTGGAATTGACGAACGCCTACCGCACGCTGGCGAACGGCGGTCGCCACGCACCGGTCACCCTGCGCGCCGCGCCGCCGCGAACGCCGGCGCGGGTGCTCGACCCGGCAGCGAGCTGGGTCATCGGCGACATCCTGTCCGACCGCGGCGCGCGCAGTCCGACCTTCGGCATGCGCAACGACCTCGCCACCGCCTACTGGAGCGCGGTCAAGACCGGCACCAGCAAGGACATGCGCGACAACTGGTGCGTCGGCTACAGCGACCGCTTTACCGTCGGGGTCTGGGTCGGCAACTTCAACGGCCAGCCGATGTGGGACGTGTCCGGGGTGTCGGGCGCGGCGCCGGTGTGGCGCGACGTGATGGATTTCCTGCACCGCGACCGGCCGGGGCGGCAGGGGCAGGCGCCGGGAGGCGTCGTGAAACGCCGGGTGACGTATGCGCCGGCACACGAGCCGGTGCGCGACGAGTATTTCCTGGCGGGGACCGAGACCGCACTGATCGAGGCGGTGCCGCCGGCACGGCGCGCGCCGAAGATCGTGTATCCGGTGGACGGCGCCATCCTGGCGGTCGATCCGGATATTCCGGACAGCGTGGAGCGGGTGCTGTTCCAGGCGCAGGGCGCGCAGGGTCATCGCTGGCGACTGGATGGGACGGAACTGGGTGCGGCATCGGCGCCGCTGGCCTGGAAGCCGGCGCCGGGAGAGCACCGGCTGGAACTGGTGGATGCCGGTGGCAAGGCCGTGTCGACGAGCCGCTTCGAGGTGCGCGGGAACTAGCCCATGCCCCGTCGTTCCGGCGAAGGCCGGAACCCAAGGTTGCATGCGTGTCGACGGTGCTTGCAATCTTGGGCGCCGGCCTGCGCCGGCGCGACGGTCTTGGGGCTGGTGGTCAAGATCACGATGCCTGCGGCGGCTCCGCGACCGGAATCTCGCGATCCCCCAGCAACACCTTGTCCGGCGTGATCGGCGTGCTGCGCAGGCGCTTGCCGGTCGCGTGGAAGATCGCATTGCTGATCGCCGCCGACACGCCCACGATGCCGATCTCGCCCACGCCCTTCGCCCCGAGCTGCTTGCTGACGATCCGGTCATCCTCCTGCGCGAAGATGACATCGATGTCGTGGATGTCGGCATTCACCGCCACGTGGTACTCGGCGTAGTTGTGGTTCATGAAGCGGCCCAGCTTGTGGTCGGTGAAGCTTTCCTCGTGCAGCGCCTGGCTGATGCCCCACACGACGGCGCCGGTGACCTGGCTGTGTGCGGTCTTGCCGCTGATGATGCGGCCCGCCGCCACCGCGCTGACCACCCGCGTCACCCGCACCATGCCGAGTTTTTCGTTCACGCGCACCTCGCAGAACACCGCCGAGTGCACCGCGCGGGTGAACTTGCGCTGCTTGAGCATCTGCGGCGTCATGAAGAATTTTTCCTCGACCCGTTCGACGCCTTGCGCCGCCAGCACGTCCGACAGGCGCAGCGAGACGTCGGCGCGGTTGCGCAGGCGGATGGCGCCGTCGATGAACTCGATGTCCATCGGCCTGGCCTTGGCCAGCGGCGAATCCGGCATCGATTTCGCCATCTTGATCAGGGTCTTCTGCAGCTTCTCGCAGGCCCCGTGCACGCCGCCGCCGACCGTGGTGACGTGCGAGGAACCGCCCTCGATCGGCGCCATCGGCAGGGTCGAGTCGCCCAGCTGGAAGGTCACTTTTTCCAGCGGCAGGCCCATGGCCTCGGCCGCGATCATCGACATCACGGTATAGGTGCCGGTGCCGATGTCGGTGGCCGCACTGCTGACGACCAGGCGGCCGTCCGCATGCAGCACCGCGCTGACGCGCGCCACCATCACCAGCGAATCCCACTGGCCGGTCGCCATGCCCCAGCCGACCAGCTCCTCGCCATCCTGCATCGAGCGCGGCTCGAGCGGGCGCTTGTCCCAGCCGAAGCGCGCCGCGCCCTTGTCGTAGCACTGGTGCAGCTCCTTGGTGGAGTAGGGCTTGTCGTCGAGCGGGTTCACGTTGGCGTAGTTGATGCGCCTGAATTCGAGCGGGTCGATCTTCAGCTTGTAGGCCAGTTCGTCCATCGCGACTTCCAGCGCGTGCACGCCGTGGGCGGCGCCCGGTGCGCGCATGTCGATCGGCGAGTGGCGGTCGTGCGCCACCAGCTTGTAGCCCAGCTTGATGTTGTCGCAGGCGTAGAGCTGCCCCGACCAGTTGACCACGACCTCGACGTAGTCTTCCAGGCGCGAAGTCTCGTGGATGGCTTCGTGCTTGATCGCCTGCAGCTTGCCGTCCTGGTTCGCGGCCAGCGAGACCTTCTGCCAGGTCTCGGGCCGGTGGCCGAAGCTGAACATCTGCTGGCGCGTCAGCACCACGCGCACCGAGGCCTTGAGGTGCAGCGCCGCCATCACGGCCAGGGTCAGCTGGTATTGCGGACGCAGGCCGGAGCCGAAGGCGCCGCCCACATAGGGGTTGCGCACCGTGACCTTGTCCTTCGACAGGCCGAAGGCGTGCGAGACGTACCAGCGGCTGTTCTGCGAACTCTGGGTCTTGTCGTAGATGGTCAGGTGGCCGTCGTCGCCGCGGATCACGGTGGTGGCGAACATCTCCATCGGGTTGTGGTGTTCGACGCCGTGGTAGAACTGCGATTCGATTTTCACCGGCGCCTCGTCGAACGCCTTGTCGGCATCGCCCTTGGACGAGGGCGGCGTAAAGCCGGCCTTCATCGGACGCGGTTTATACGCCTGATCAAGGGTGTCCAGCAGATTGGTCTCATGCGCCTCTTCCTCGTACTCGACCTTGACCAGCTGGGCGGCATAGCGCGCCGCCTCGAAAGTCCGGGCCACGATCAGGGCGACCGGCTGGCCGCTGTAGAAGATGCGGTCGCTGAAGAAGGGACGGAAGGGCGAGCCGCCGGGCGCCGTCATGTCCTTGTAGGCGATGTCCCAGGAACGCATCTTGGGACGCTTCTCGTGGTGCAGGATATCGATCACGCCCGGCACGGCATTGGCCGCGGCGAGGTCGAGGGACTTGATGCGGCCCTTGGCGATGGTGCCGCTGACCACCACGCCGTAAAGCAGATCCGGTGCCTGCTCCTCGGCGGCATAGCGCGCCTGGCCGGTCACCTTGGCGCGGCCGTCCACGCGCGAGACCTGCATGCCGCCTTTCACCAGGCCGGTGCCTTCGGGCGCGGTCGGGGTGCGCAGTGCTGGAATCAGGTCGGTCATCGTTGTTCTCCCTTCGCGTAGTCGGTGCCGCGTGCCGCGGTGGTCAAGGCCTGGACGATGGCGTTGCGCGCCAGGGTCAGCTTGAAGTCGTTCTGGCCGTAGCCGCGCGCGCCGCGCAGCAGGATGTCGGCGGCGGCGCCGAAGGCCGCTTCGTCGGCCTGCTTGCCTTCCAGCGCGGCTTCCGCTTCCTCGACGCGCCAGGGTTTGTGGGCGACGCCGCCCATCGCGATGCGGGCGGCGCGGATGGTCTTGCCGTCCAGGTCCAGCGCGGCCGCCACCGAGACCAGCGCGAAGGCATAGGACAGGCGGTCGCGCACCTTGATGTAGGCGCTGTGCGCCATGAAGCGGTCGGCGTCCGGCAGGTCGATGTAAGTGATCAGTTCGCCTGGCTGGAGGGTGGTGTCGAGGTCCGGACGGTCGCCCGGCAGGCGGTGGAAGTCGGCGAAGGGGATATCACGCTCTCCCTTCGAAGAACGTACGTGCACCACCGCGTCGAGGGCGCGCAGGGCCACGCACATGTCGGACGGGTGGGTCGCGATGCACTGCTCGCTGGTTCCCAGGATGGCGAGCTGGCGGTTCAGGCCGTCCTTGGCCGGGCAGCCGCTGCCCGGCTCGCGCTTGTTGCAGGGCGTGCCGACGTCGTAAAAGTAATAGCAGCGGGTCCGCTGCAGCAGATTGCCGCCATTGGTCGCCATATTGCGCAGCTGCGGCGAGGCGCCGGCCAGGATCGCGCTGCTCAGCAGCGGGTAGCGGCGGCGCACGGTCTCGTGGTAGGCGGTGTCGGCGTTGCGGGCGAGGGCGCCGAGGCGCATGCCCTTGTCCGGGCCGTCCTCGATTTTTTCGAGGTTGAGACCATTGATGTCGACCAGTTCTCCGGGGCGCATCACGCCTTCCTTCATCAGGTCGATGAGGTTGGTGCCGCCCGCGATTGGACGGGCGCCGGCTGCGAGATGTGCGAGCGCGGCGTCGACGTCACCGGATTGGGTAAAGGTAAATGGGTTCATGCGAGTACCGCTCCAGTCGTGAAGGGCTTTTCACCCTCGCCGGCGCGCTCCTTGCCGTCGAGGCCCATTACCCGCACCACCGCTTCGGTGATCTGCGGGTAGGCGCCGCAGCGACAGACGTTACCGCTCATGAGTTCGCGCACGTCGTCGATGCTCTTGGCCTCGCCCTCGGCGATCAGGCCGGCGGCCGAACACAACTGGCCGGGGGTACAGTAGCCGCACTGGAAGGCGTCGCAGTCGATGAAGGCCTGCTGCAGCGCGTGCAGCTCTTCGCCCTGTGCCAGGCCCTCGACCGTGGTTACTTCGCGGCCATCGTGCATGACGGCCAGGGTCAGGCAGGAGTTCACCCGCTTGCCGTCCAGCAGGACGGTGCAGGCGCCGCATTGGCCGTGATCGCACCCCTTCTTGGTGCCGGTAAGTTCCGCGCGCTCGCGCAGCAGGTCGAGCAGCGTCACCCAGGGCTGGACGGTGAATTCCCGTTCCTGTCCGTTGATGCGCAGCCGAATGGGGTGTTGCTGGAGCTGTTCCATGGCCGTCCTTTCAGTGGTGAAGCTGCCACCTTAACTGGACGACAGCAGGGCTTCGGTTAGTTCACACACGTACGAACGACAGCAAGGGCTCGGAATGTCATTGACTTGCTCCGAAGAAATTATCTCGATACACTTGTACATATTGCCTCGTCGACTGTTATGGGATAAGCATGGACCTGCGAATCAGACCTGTTCTGCAGTCAGTGTCCCGCGCGCTCTTGCTGCGGAGCGTCTTCGCGACCGCGCTCGCGGCCGGTAGCGGCGATGTGCTCGCTGTCGCCGGGGCCGGCAGTTGCACCTATGAGCAGGACTATGCGCGAGTGCTGGCCTTCGGAGCGGTATCCGAGATCGAGGCCCACATCGCGGCCCAAGGGGCGGCAAGGCTGGCATGGCTGAAGAAGAACCGACAGCCGGCGCCCGAACGTGCGCTGGCGGTGCAGGCCTGGCAGGCCGACTACCGACGCCAGAGGATGCTCGAACCTCTGGGGTGCAGCCACGGCGAATTCCCGCTCGACTACGCGGTCGCCAACGGTAACCTCGAAGCGGTGCGCTGGCTGCTCGACCATGGCATGGAACCTGCGGCGTTCTCCCGATCCGCCCTCAAGAGGTCGATCTTTTCCCGATGCGGCCTGCCCGGCCGCATCTACGCGCGGCCCGACGGCGTGTCTGACAAGCAGGTGCGTGTGCGCCAGATCCAGGCCTACCGCATGCTGATCGCACGCGGCGCCGACGTCAACGATCCGGATCCGCTCGAGCCGGGAACCGGCTGCCTCATTACCACGATGTATCCGGTCCTCAAGGAGCTCGGCGCGAAAGTCACGCCAGCCGCCTTCCAGAAACTGGCGCTCGCAGCGCGCGACCCCGGCGGGGGCATCGTGGAGTCGCGATGGCGCGCCGTAGCCGCACTGGCGGCCGGTGAATCCTTCGATTTTCGCGGCACCCAGTTCGAATACGGCTTGCTGCAGATGCTCGACTTTCGCAAGGGCAGCTCGGATTATCCGCACGTTGTCGACCTGGTCGAGCGGCTCTCGGTTGTCGTAAGGATGAGCCCCGGTATCGTGCCCGGAAAGCCGGCAAGGCCGGCCGACGTGCCGGCCAGGTTCAGTCCGGTTCGGCGGGCGTGCTCTTTCCCGGAAATGGGCGCCTATCCGGACGCGGAATTGCGCATGCTCGTCCATACGCAGCCGCGTTCGTCCGCAGCGGACAAGGGCTCCATGGTCGACGTCGACGTAGTGGTCGGCAAGACCGCAAGGCCGCAGTTGCTGGCCCTGCTCAACACGCGCGGGGTGCGCACGCACTGGCACATTCGCAGCGCGAAGGGAGCGCAGGTCCTCGGGGTGATGGTGCTGCGGTTGGAACCGGGCAGGGGGCCGGGCGTGGACCAACTCAGCTTCGATCCCGCGCGCCCGGTCTTTTACGGCCAACCTTCCGACTGCCAATTCCTTTTCAGGGAAAACTGGGCCGCGGGTGAGGTCAGCTACGCCCTGCAAGCCTATCACGGCCGACCCGACCCCACCCATACCTTCAATCCCTTCCGTGTTCTGGGCATGCCCCAGCCGCAGATCGCGCACGCCGGGCCGTTCGTGATCGGGGCGCCGTCTACCGCCGCGGCGTCGTACTGAACCGCTGCAGTCCGAGGACGTTGTAGCAATCAGGAAATTGCAATACCATCCAGAACCTTGATGGGCGCACTGCGCCCGCCCCCGTTCCCTGTAAGGACATGATTGCATGAAGACCCTTCCCAAGGCCGTATTGCTGGCCGCCTGCCTGGCCTCCGCCTGTTCCACCCCGGCGCTCGCCGCCGCGCCCGCCAAGGCGGCCCAGGCTGGCCTGAAAGTGGATTACCAGAAGTTCACCTTGCCCAATGGCCTGGACGTAATCTTCCACATCGACCGTTCCGACCCGGTGGTCGCCGTCAACCTGACCGCCCACGTCGGTTCCGCGCGTGAAAAAGTCGGCCGCACCGGCTTCGCCCACCTGTTCGAGCACCTGCTGTTCCTGGAGTCGGAAAACCTGGGCAAGGGCGGACTCGACAAGATGACCGCGCGCATCGGCGGCTCCGGCGCCAACGGCTCGACCTCGCAGGACCGCACCAACTACCTGCAGACCGTGCCCAACGACGCGCTGGAAAAGATGATCTGGGCCGAGGCCGACAAGCTGGGCTGGTTCATCAATACCGTCACCGACCCGGTGCTGGCCAAGGAAAAGCAGGTCGTCAAGAACGAGAAGCGCCAGGGCGTCGACAACGCCCCCTACGGCCATACCCGCTACGTGATCAACAAGGCGCTGTACCCGGCCGACCACCCGTACAACTGGCAGGTGATCGGTTCGCTGGAAGACCTGCAGAACGCGACCCTGGACGACGTCAAGGAATTCTTCCGCCTGTGGTACGTGCCGAACAACGTGACCCTGGTGATCGCGGGCGACTTCGACCCGGCCCAGGCGCGCAAGTGGGTCGAGAAGTACTTCTCCGAGATCAAGCGCGGCGCGGCGATTCCGGCGCTGACCAAGCGCCCGGGCAAGCTGCAGCAGACCGTGAAGCTGGCCCACGAAGACAACTTCGCCAAGCTGCCCGAGCTGACCATGACCTGGCCGACGGTCGAGGACCTGCATCCGGATGCGTATGCGCTGGAAGTGCTGGCCGACTACCTGTCCGAGACCAAGCGCGCGCCGTTCTACCAGGTGCTGGTGGAAGACGCCAAGCTGGCCCCGAACGTCCAGATGGGCAACCAGACCGCGGAACTGGCCGGCCAGTTCATGCTGCGCGTGCGCGCCTTCGAGGGCAAGCCGCTGGACCAGGTCGCCGCCGCCGTGGACCAGGCCTTCGCCAAGTTCGAGCGCGAAGGCATTTCCGAGCGCGACCTGAACCGCATCAAGGCCGGCCTGGAAACCCGTTTCTATAACTCGGTGTCGAGCGTGCTGGGCAAATCGGCGCTGCTGGCCGAATACAATTACCTGACCGGCAACCCGGGCCGCATCGAAGAGGGCGTGCGCAAGACCATGGCCGTCACCCCGGCCGACGTGCGCCGCGTCTACGACACCTATATCAAGGGCAAGCCCTTCGTTGCCACCAGCTTCGTCCCGAAAGGCAAGCTGGCGCTGGCCCTGAGCGGCTCTTCCCAGGCCGACGTGGTCGAGGAAAAAGTGGTGCAGGGCGCCGAGAGCGCGGTCGACCCGAGCCGGAACGCCGAATACACCCGCACCCCGTCGAAGATCGACCGCGGCGTGGAGCCGGCCTACGGCAAGACCCCGGCCGTGAAGGTGCCGCAGGTGTGGGACGCGAAACTGGCCAACGGCATGCGCGTGGTCGGCATCGAGAACAAGGAAGTGCCGCTGGTGCAGTTCGACATCGCCATCGACGGCGGCCTGCTGCTGGACAATCCGGACAAGGTCGGCGTGGCCAACCTGATGGCGCGCATGCTCACGCAAGGCACGGCGAAGAAGACCCCGGAGCAGCTGGAAGAGGCGATCCAGCAGCTGGGCGCGGCGATCAATGTCTCGGCCAGGGCCGAGGACGTGCGCATCAGCGTCACCACCCTGGCGCGCAACTTCGACGCGACCCTGGACCTGGTCGAGGAAATCCTGCTGCAGCCGCGCTGGGACGAGAAGGAATTCGCCCTGATCAAGCAGAGCGTGCTGAGCCAGATCCGCCAGCAGGACGCCGATCCGAACGCGCTGGCCGCGATCAACTTCAACAAGCTGGTCTACGCCAAGGACGACCTGCGCTCGCGCAACATCCTCGGCACCGCCGAGACGGTCAATGCGATCACGATGGACGACCTGAAGGCCTACTACCGCGCCAACCTGTCGCCGTCGGTGGCGCGCATGCACGTGGTCGGCGCCTTGCCGAAAGCGTCGATCACGCGTTCGCTGGGCGACCTGGCGCGCGACTGGAAGGCGAAACCGGTGGCGCTGCCCGCGCCGGTGCCGGCGGGCGCACCAGTGGCGGCCAGGGTCTACTTCGTCGACGTGCCGGACGCCAAGCAGTCGGTGCTGCGCATCGGCTACCGCGCGCTGGCGGCCACCGATGCCGACTACTACCCGGCCAGCGTCGCCAACTACATCCTGGGCGGCGGCGGCTTCGCCTCGCGCCTGACCCAGCAACTGCGCGAAGGCAAGGGCTACACCTACGGCATCAACTCGAGCTTCTCGGGCAGCCAGAGCGCCGGCCCGTTCACCATCGCCAGCGGCGTGCGCAGCAACGTCACGCTCGAATCGACCCAGCTGGTCAAGCAGGTGCTGCAGGACTATGCGCCGACCTTCTCTGCGGCCGACCTCGAGACCACCAAGAACTTCCTGGTCAAGAGCAATGCGCGCGCCTTCGAGACCGCCACCGCCAAGCTGGGCATGCTGGACAATATCAGCAAGTTCGGCTGGAGCCCGGGGTACGTCAAGGAGCGCGAAGCCATCGTCAAGGGCATGACCTTGCAACAGGTGCAGGCGCTGTCGAAGAACTACCTGGATCCGTCGAAGATGGTGTGGCTGGTGGTGGGCGACGCCAAGACCCAGCTGCCGCGCATGAAGGAGCTGGGCTTCGGCGAACCGGTCCTGATCGGCAAATAAGCGCACCACGACGATGAGCCGGACCGCACCCCGCTACCAAGGCAGAATCAGCTCCTGGAAAGACGAGCAGGGGTTCGGCTTCATCAGCCCGAACGGCGGCGGTCCGCCGCTGTTCGTGCACATCAGCGCGTTCGGCGGCAGGGGACGGCGCCCGAATGTCGACGACATCGTCACCTACCACCTGGGCGCCAACGACAGGGGGCCGTGCGCGCAGCAGGTCGCCTTCGTGCGGGCACAAGCCATGCGCCTGGCCACGCCCAAGGGGCGGACGGCGGCCCTGCTGGCGGCGGCCGGCTTCCTCGGCGTCGTCGCCGCCTGCGTACTCGGTGGGATGCTGCCGCCGATGATCCTTGGACTGTATTGCGGCGCAAGCGTCGTCGCCTTCTTCGCCTATGCGCTCGACAAGTCGGCCGCGCGCAAGGGGGCCTGGCGCACGCAGGAGAGTACCCTGCACCTGTTTGCACTGTTCGGCGGCTGGCCCGGCGCGCTTGTGGCGCAGCAGGTGCTGCGCCACAAGTCCAGCAAGACCTCCTTCCGCGTGGGGTTCTGGGTGACCGTCGCCGTCAACTGCGGCGTGCTCGCCTGGTTGCTGTCAGGGTCCGGCGCCGCAGAGGATGCAGCTCGCTGGCTGGGACGCCAGCATCGGGTAAGCGCGCTCGAAGGCGCCACGCACTTCCCGCCACGGTGTGGCCCGGGGACTGACGCGCAGTTCGATGCCGGCCGTGTAGCCGTTCGGACCCGGGACGGGGAGCGACGCCACGCTGATTTCGCCCAGGTGCAGCACGGCGCCGGCCTTGACCACGAACGGCGCCTGCAGCGCCGCGATGGTATTGGGCCGGCGTGAGATCACTTCCTTGTTGACCGTCCCATAGGTGAACCATTCGGCAACGGTATACGTCCCGGGCTTGACCGCGACGGCGACGCTGCTGCGTTCGAGGTCGCCCGGCCACCGCGTGTCTTCCCCCATCGGCAGGATATAGCTGCCGCCACCGTCGACGGCGCGCAGCACCATGGCGAAACTCATGCCCTGGCGGTTGAACAGGCCGGCGACGTAGCCCGCCTGCGGGTCCGGCGGGGCGGATCCCGGCACCGTCGGCGCCAGGCCGGCGCATCCGGTCACGAGGGCGAGGAGGATGGCGGCGGCAAAGAGTCTGGTCATGGCCTCACTCGACCGTGTGCGTCTTCGCACCCGGATCGACCATGCGCAGCAGGCGCAGCACCGCGTCGGTCGAGACGGTGTCGATCTGCCCGGCCATGCGCCTGTCAAAAGGATGGTCATCGAAAGCGACGTTGGTGCGGAACATACGCGCGCCCAGGCGCACCGCGGCCGGCACCTCGATGGTCGGCGGCTGGAAGCCTTTCGAGCGCATCCAGGCCTGGGCCTCGGCCCGCGTCTCGACCTGGCCGCTCGGCGCCAGCGCGGCGGCGAGGGTCTCGAGCACCCACTGGTTCGAATTCTGGTACTGCGTCGAATACACGTAGGCCAGCATATTGTAGTGAGGCTCGTGCATGCGGAGCGGCGTGCGGGTCGCGGCAAGCTTCGCCAGCTTGTCCTGGGCCTCCGGACCCGGGATCACCAGCTGCGCCTCCGTCCGGTACAGGTCGGTCAGGAAGAAGTTGCCCATGCCTTCGTTGTACAGGTTGGACGATGCGGTGCCGCACTCGTTCAGCTCGTGCACGACGGTCCAGCGGCCGGCCGGATGGTCGCGCACCGCGATCCCCATGTGCGAATAGCGCAGCCGGTATCTGCTGAGGTCCTGGCCGGCGCGCGCGACCAGGGCGACCCGGGCGCCGCTGGCGTCGAGCGCGGCGACGGTGCGCTGGGCCAGGTCCATCTGCAGCACGATCTCGTGCGGCGCCAGCGACTTGTTCTCGCAGGCCTGGCCGGCCGTGGCGGCCAGCGGCGCCGCCAGCGTCAACGCCGCCAGGACAGGGACGAGCGCGCGGCGCATCAGATCGCCCGCGACGAATGCAGCAGGGCCTTGCCCGCTTCGTTCGGCAGGAAGGCGATCGCCTTGCCCGAGGCCACCAGCACGTAGCCGGTGGAGGCGGTCACGACCTCCACCGCCGTGCCGGCCGCCAGCGACAGGCCGCCCAGCGCCTTGCCAGAGAGGCGCAGCGTGGCGCGGCTGCCGTCGACGACGCTTTCCACCACCACTTCCAGCCCTTCGCCGACGGTGCGGACGCTGGCGACCACCACGCTGCCGGCCCCGGCCACGCTCAGGATCGAGCCGACCACGACGACGCCGGACAGGTTGGCGCTGGCCTGCGAGGGGTTCGACTGGCCCGCGGCCTGGCTTGATGCGCAGGCGAATAGGAGCAGGGTGGCGAGCAGGGTGCGTTTCATATGATGTCCTCCGTGTTGAACGTGAGGGCATGATCGTCATGCACGGGAAAGGAAGCAAGCAATGGCGGCGAGGTATCGCACCCTTGCGCGGCGGGTATCGCTTGGCGATACCCGCCAAGCTGCAATATCAGCTGCCGCGGAACACGATGGTCTTGTTCCCGTGGACGAATACGCGCCGCTCGATGTGGAACTTGACGGCCGCCGCCAGCGCCATGCACTCGTTGTCGCGGCCCACGCGCACCAGCTGCTCGGGCTTGAAGTTGTGGTCCACGCGCGTGACCATCTGCTCGATGATCGGGCCTTCGTCGAGGTCCGGTGTCACGTAGTGGGCGGTGGCGCCGATCAGCTTGACGCCGCGCTCGAAGGCCTGGTGGTAGGGCTTGGCGCCCTTGAAGCCGGGCAGGAAGGAGTGGTGGATGTTGATGCAGCGGCCCGCCAGGCGGCGCGCCAGCTCGTCCGACAGGATCTGCATGTAGCGCGCCAGGATCACGAGTTCGGCGCGGGTCTCCTCGACCACTTCCAGCAGCCGCGCTTCCTGCAGGGCCTTGTTCTCTTTCGTCACCGGCAGGAAGATGAAGCGGATGCCTTCGCGCTCGACCATCGGGCGCAGGTCGAGGTGGTTCGAGACCACCGCCGTGATCTGCATATTCAGTTCGCCGTTGCGGCGGCGGTACAGCAGGTCATCGAGACAGTGGTCGTCCTTGGACACCATCAGCACGGTCTTGACCGGCTCGGCCGCGTCGTGCAGCTTCCACTGCATGTCGAGGCGGGTGGCGACGCCGTTGCCGAATTCCTCGCGGATGTCCTCGATCGACGGCGAGTTCGCCTGGCGCCGGAACACGGCGCGCATGAAGAAGCGCTCGGTCGAGTCGTCGTCGAACTGTTCCAGCGCGCAGATGTAGCAGTCGCGCTCGGCCAGGAAGGTGGCGACGGCGGCGACGATGCCGATGCCGGCGCGGCAGGTGGCGTTGAGGATGTATTCGGGGGCGTGCGGAGGCCTGGCGGATTCAATCGGGGTCATGCGGTCTTCCTGTGATAGGTGGGCCGCCTGCGTGATCGCGCGTGGCGCCGGGGCAGGCACGGCGGATGGCCGGATGCCGCCGGCGCCGCCGCGCAAGCCTTGTGGACAAAGCAGACGTTGTCATTCAATTATCATGGCCGATGCCGCCGACGCCGTCAAGGCGCGCACGATAGGTGCGCTGGGTGGATTCAGCCCAGCTGGGCCAGCAGGATGACGGCGGTCGAGATGGCCGCACCGGTCAGCGTGCCGATGAAGGCGGCGACCAGCGGGCGCAACTCGCGCCTGGCGGCGGGTTTGACGTTGTTTGGAGGCGGCATGCTGCTCAATCCCGGAACAGGTGGGTGAAGGTGCGGCTGACCGCCAGCTTTTCGGCGCAGCCGCGCAGCAGCACCTGCATGCGTTCGGCGTCGATACGCTCGACCGCGGCGATCGCGCCGACGTTGACCAGGGGGCCGCGGTGGATTTGCCAGAAGCGGTCGCGATCGAGCCCGCCCAGCAGGTCCTTCAGCGGCGTGCGCACCAGCGCCTCGGAGTCCGGCAGCACCACCCGGGTGTACTTGGTGTCGGACTGGAAGAACAGTACCTCGTCGACGTCGATCAGGCGGATCTGGCGTCCCACCGTCGCCTTCAGCCATTTCAGTTTTTCGCTGCGCGCGCCGGGCAGCGTGGTCTTCAGGTGGCGCAGCAGGTCGCCCAGGTCCGCCGGCGGCTGGCTGACCTTGGCGCGCAAGCGCGCCACCGCGCGCTCCAGGCGGTCGGCCTGCACGGGTTTCAGCAGGTAGTCGACCGCACCGGCATCGAACGCTTCGACCGCGTACTGGTCGTAAGCGGTGACGAACACCACGTGGGCGCCGTCGCCGATGCGCTCGGCCACTTCCAGGCCGGACAGGCCAGGCATGCGGATGTCGAGGAACACCACTTCCGGTTCGTGCTCCAGGTAGCCGTCCCAGGCATCGTTGCCGTTCTCGGCTTCCAGCACGATGCGCGCTTCCGGCCACAGGGCCGCCAACATGGCGACCAGGCGCTCGCGCATCAGCGGTTCGTCTTCCGCGATCAGGACGGTGGTCATGCGGCCTCCTGCAGCGAACCGTTGCCGCCAGGTGGCAGCACGACTTCCGCAGCCACGCCCGGGTCGGCATCGTGGAGAGCGAGCCGCGCGACCTCGCCATACGCCAGCGCCAGGCGCCGCCGCACATTGTCGAGGCCCGCGCCGTCGCCGTGCGTGTCGCTCATGCCGACGCCGGTGTCGCGCACCCGGATCACGGGCTTGCCGTCTTCGACCAGGGCGCCGACCAGGATCGCGCCGCCGCGCAGCGAAGGCTCGATGCCGTGCTTGATCGCGTTCTCGACCAGGGTCAGCACCAGCATGCTGGGCACCTGCAGCTCCGCCAGGTCGTCGGGCAGGTCGAGCGAGAAGTCGAGGCGCTTGCCCATGCGCGCCTGCATCACGCGCAGGTAGGCGGCGATGGTGGCGAATTCGTTGGCGAGCGTGACCTGCTCGCGCCGCATGTCGCTGAAGCTGGCGCGCAGGAAGGCGATCAGGTCGGCCGTCAGCGCCGCCGCGCGCGGCGCGCCGTCCGTGGCCAGCTGCTGCACCGCGCCCAGGGTATTGAACAGGAAATGCGGCTCGATCTGGGCGCGCAGCATGCGCAGCTTCGATTCGCTCAGTTCGCGCGCCAGGCGCTCGGCCTCGGCGTCGCGCTGCAGCTGCTCGGTCAGGGCTTCGAGCTTGCGGCGGCGGTAGCGCCCGACGATCAGCACCGGCGCCAGGCCCATCGCGCAGCCGGCCGCCGCCGAGCCGAACATGCGCGGCAGGCGCTGGATCACGTCGGCCAGCGGCGTCGACTGGACCAGCATACTGGCCAGGGCGGCGCCCAGGCCGCCGGCGACGATCCCGGCGAATGAGTAGAGGGCGAGCTTGCGCTTGGTGGCGGTGACATAGCGCGCGTCGAACCAGGCCGCAAGGCCGCCGCTGAGCAGGGTGAAGCCGATGACGTTGGCGGTCAGGATGGCGCCGAGCCAGCTGAATTTATCAAACGACAGGTGCAATACCACGCCCACGAGGGAGAAGCCCAGCGCCAGCTTGCCGATCGCCATCCACAGCCGGCGGCCCTGGTAGGTGACGCAGAAATCGCGCAGCTCCTTGCGCTCCAGTGGCGTCATCTTCGCCAGCTTGCACACGAAATAGCGGCGCAGCCCCGGCCTGACCTGCGCCGCCAGCGCCGGATCCTCCAGCACGGCAATCTGCTCGCGCTCCACCTCGTCGTACCAGTCAATCAGCCTGCGCAACATACCGTCCCTCCAGCCCATCAATATAAGGCAATGGTGACAGTGTAGGGAAGCTGAACGGAGGCGGGAACCGGGAGGCGACGAACGACGAAGGGCGCGCGACGAACGACGGCAGCCCCGCCGCCGCATGCTAGGATGGTGGACTTTGCGCTTCCGATTCATGCGGCACGAATACCTGACCCACCTGCGCGCCATGGGCGCGGACGACCTGGAAGCCATGTTGGCCGTGCAGGCGGCCTGCTACCCGCCATCGATGCAGGAGCCGGCCGATATTGTGCTGGCGCGGCTGGACACCGCTCCCGGCAGCTGCCTGGTGGCGGTCGACGGCGCCGGCGTGTGCGGCTACCTGTTCGCCTATCCGAGCCTGCTGGGCATGGTGACGCCGCTGGGCGCCGCCTTCGACCCGGCGCGCGAACCCGACACGCTGTACCTGCACGACCTGGCGATCGCGCCGCGCGCGCATGGCCGCGGCCTGGCGCGTGCGCTGGTAAGCAAGCTGCTGTCGCAGAATCACGGACAGGGCATCGCGGCCTCCAGCCTGGTGTCGGTGCAGGACACGGCCGCCTTCTGGACCGCGCTCGGCTACTGCGAAGTGGCGCTGGACTGCCCGCAGGCGCGCGCCGCCCTGGCCACCTATCCGGGAACGGCGCGCTACATGACGCGCACCCTCGCTACGAGGGTGTGAAAAATTCGTCCATGGCTGCGTTGCCTCGTCTCGCCGTACGAGTGTACTGTCTTCGACTCGGCGCCTTGCCATAGCCGTTTTTTCACACCCTCTACTCGACCCGACTGACGCGCGCGCTGTGATTGGTGCCCTCGACTTTCAGGAACAGGGCGCCCAGCACGCCGCGTTCGACGGTCGCCTTCGGGTTCGTCATCGGCGCCAGCACCACTTCGGCGCCGTCGAGCACGCGCCAGACCTGGCCGTTCGCCAGGCGGATCCGGCTGCCGGGACGCCAGCCGTCGAAGCTGCCGGCGATGGTGCTGCTCACGGAACGCGGCGCTTCCTCGGCCTTCGGCTGCGGCGTCGGACGCAGGCCAAAGCTCGCCTGCCGGTCGGGCGCCGCCCCGGCCTTCACCTCGATCGCGTCATAGCAGGCCAACCGGGCGCCAGCGTCAGCCAGGGTGCGGCATTTCAGGATGGCGTCGTCGGCATGGGCGGCGCCGGCCAGCAGCAAACCCGCGAGCAAAGGCAAGGCGTTCATCGTCCTCTTTCCATGTAGTGAAGGAAGAACGATTATAGGGCCCCGACCGGCGCCGCCGCCGCGTTGGCGCGGATGAAATCGGCGCATTCGGCCGCCGGCAGCGGCTTCGAATAATAGTAGCCCTGCAGCTGGTCGCACTCGGCCTTGCGCAGCGCCGCGACCTGGTCGGCGGTTTCGCCGCCCTCGGCGATGACGGACAGCTGCAGGCGGTGCGCCATCGCCACGATCGCCTGCACGATGGCGAGCGATTCGGTGCTGTGGCCCATGTCCTGCACGAAGGACTTGTCGATCTTGAGCTTGTCCAGCGGCAGGCGCTTGAGGTAGGCGAAGCTCGAATAGCCGGTGCCGAAGTCGTCGATGCTGAGCGTCACGCCCAGTTCGCCGAGGCCGCGCATCACGACCACGCTGCGCTCCGGATCGGCCATCGACACGCTTTCGGTCAGCTCCAGTTCGAGCAGATCGGACGGCACGCCGGACGCCTCCAGCAGGGCGGCGACCGAGGCGACCACGTCGGACTGCAGGAACTGGCGCGCCGATAGGTTGACCGCCACCGGAACCACGGCCAGTCCCTGCGCGCGCCACGCCCCCAGCTGCGCCACGGCGGTGCGCAGCACCCAGTCGCTGATCGGCACGATCAGGCCGGTCTCCTCGGCGATCGGGATGAATTCGTCGGGGCGGATCACGCCGAATTCCGGGTGGCGCCAGCGCACCAGCGCTTCGAAGCCGGCCAGGTGGCCGCTCCTCAGGTCGACCTTCGGCTGGTAGTCGAGGAACAGCTCGTCCTGGGCGAGCGCGCGCCGCAGATGGCTTTCCAGGGTCAGGCGGCGCCCGGACTCGGTGCGCAGCGAGGCGGAATAGGGCTGGATCTCGCCGCGGCCCTGGGCCTTGGCGTGGCGCATCGCGGTGACGGCGTTGTTGAGCAGGGCGTCGGCGTCGTCGCCATCCATCGGCATCAGGGCGGTGCCGATGCTGAAGGTGAGGGCGATCTCGCCGCCCGGCGCGGGGATCGCGCGGTTGGCCACGGTCATGATGCGCTCGAGCGCCTTTTCCGGCTCCGGATGGTCGCCGCGCGCATGCAGGAGGATCAGGAATTCGTCGCTGCCCGAGCGCGCCAGCAGGTCGCCTTCGCGCAGCAGCGACTGCACGCTGCGGGCGATGTTCACCAGGATCTGGTCCGCCACGCGGTGGCCCAGCAGCTCGTTGAAGCGCTTGAAGCGGTCGATGTTCAGGCAGGCCACCAGGGCCGGACGGCCATGCTCGCGGCTGTGCACGATGCTCTCTCCGATCGCACGCACCATCTCCTGGCGGTTCGGCAGGCCGGTGAGGACGTCGTGCGCGACCAGCCATTCGAGGTCGCCGGGCGGGCGGCCGGGCATCGGTGCGTCCATGCCGTGCCTGGCGCGCTCGGCGCGCAGTTCGTCGCCGAGGGAGCGCGCCGCGGTGGCGAGCTGGCGCGAATACACCAGCTGCTCGATGATGCCGGCCAGGTCGCGCAGCGCGTCCAGGTCGGCGTTTGTCAGCTGGCGCGGACGGCGGTCGATCACGCACAAGGTGCCGATCTTCTTGTGGTCGATCGAATGCAGCTGCACGCCGGCGTAGAAGCGCAGGTGGGGCGAACCGGTGACCAGCGGATTGTCGTGGAAGCGGACGTCCCGGGTCGCATCCGGCACCACCAGAGGGACGTCGTCGAGGATGGCGTGGCCGCAGAGCGAGATGTCGCGCGGTGTTTCGCAGGCGTCGAGCCCGGTGCGCGACTTGAACCACTGGCGCTCGCGGTCGATCAGCGAAACCAGGGCGATCGGCACGTCCAGCAGGCGCGCCGCGACGCGGGTGATGCGGTCGAACGATTCTTCGGGCGCGCTGCCGAGGAGTCCGGTTGCTTGCAGCGCCGCGAGGCGCTGCGCTTCATCAGGCGGGATGCGTGCTCGTTCCATGCTTTCCTTCCATGACGGAGCATGCTGCGCTCCTTGCGTGTATTACGCCAGAGCCACAGAAAATTTGCAATCTTGCCAGATGCAAACGTACGGCCGAGTCAGGCCGGCGTCTTCGACAGCAGGGCGGCGGTGTCGGCCGCGGCCATGCGCATCGCCGCCGCCAGGGGGCTCACGCCGTCCGCGTCGCGCAGCGCCGGGTCGGCGCCGCGCGACAGCAGCAGGCGCGCGATGTCCTCGCGGTTGAACATGGCGGCGAACATCAGCGCCGTCTTGCCGTTCGGCCCGGCCGTATCCGGATTGGCGCCGCCGTCGAGCAGCACGGTCGCCACCTCGGCGTCGCCCTTGAACGCGGCGCCCGCGAGCGGGGTCTGGCCGGCGTCGTTCATGAGTTCCGGGTCGGCGCCGTGCGCCAGCAGGATGCGTGCGGTGTCGGCGTGGCCGTGGTAGCAGGCCAGCATCAGGAGGCTGTCGCCGCGCTCGTTGCGCAGGTTCGGCGGCAGGCCCTGGGCCAGCAGTTCGGCCATGGTGGGGGTGTCGCCGCTGCGCGCGGCCTGGAAGACCCGGCGCACGAAGGCCAGGGTAGCGTCGTCGAGCTGGTTGGCTGCGGGACTGGCTTGCTCCACGTTCTGCTCCACTATTTGCTCCATCGTGTTCGTCATGCCCCGATTAGAACATGCGGTCGCGGAGGGGCGGCGCACGGTGGGTTGTGCAAAGCTCAATCGAAAATTTCGATCGTAGGGCCCCAAACTATCCGTTTTTCGATCGTGACGGCGGCGCGCATAATGTCTCCATCGCATCGAACAACGGGCGGCAAGGCAGCCCCGGAGTCAATCGACCGGTTCGATGGTCCATCACAGAAAAGGAGAACACCATGTTGAACGTACGTAAAGCGAATGAACGCGGCGCCGCCAGCTTCGGCTGGCTCAATTCCAAGCACAGCTTCTCGTTCGGCCACTACCAGGATTCGAAGCACATGGGTTTCGGTCCGCTGCGGGTGATCAATGAAGACCATGTGTCGCCGGGCCGCGGTTTCGATTCCCACGGCCACCGCAACATGGAAATCATCTCCTACGTGCTGGAGGGCGCGCTGGAGCACAAGGACAGCATGGGCAACGGCTCGGTCCTGCGCTACGGCGACGTGCAGCGCATGAGTGCGGGCAGCGGCGTGGTGCACAGCGAGTACAACCACTCGAAGGACGAAGGCGTGCACTTCCTGCAGATCTGGATCGAACCGAACACCGTGAACGAAGCGCCCGGCTACGAGGAAAAGCACTTCGACGCCGCCTCGAAACAGGGCCGCCTGCGCCTGATCGCCTCGCACGACGGCCGCGAAGGCTCGGTCTCGATGCGCCAGGATGCGTCGATCTACGCGACCATCATGAACGGCGATGACGTGCTGTCGCATCCGCTCGAAGCGGGCCGCCTGGCCTACGTCCACATGATCCGCGGCAGCGCGACCGTGAACGGGGTGCAACTGGGCGGTGGCGACGCGCTCAAGATCAGCCTTGAGGACGCGGTGCGGCTGGAGAAGGCCGAGGCGGCCGAGATCCTGGTGTTCGACCTGCCACAATAAGATGACCCGGCGGCGCGCACGCTGCGCCGCCCCTGACAAGGAGACGAACATGGAAGTGACCGCACACAAGGGGACCGGGCCCCTGCAGCAAGTCCTGGGCATCGGCCGGCACCAGCTGCTGAGCGACGCTCCGGCAGCCTTCGGCGGCGAGGACAGCGGCCCGGAACCGCACGACCTGCTGGCCGCCGCCCTGGCCGCCTGCACCGCGCTCACGGTGACGATGTACGCGCGCCGCAAGGGTATGCCGCTGGAAGACGTACGCGTGCGCATCGGCCACGCCCAGCAGGATGGGGCCTACCTGTTCCAGCGCCACATCGAATACGTCGGCGACCTGAGTGCGGAGGACAGGGCGCGCCTGACCGATATCGCCAACAAGTGCCCGGTGCACAAGACGCTGTCCGGCACGATCCGGATCGAGACCGAGGCGTTCTAGAGCGCGGGGGCCGCGCACGGTTGCCGTCCGGATGAGCGCGAGGTGGGCATGTGGCATACCATCGGTAGCGCACGAAGATGAACTCAAGGTAGCGCACGCCTCGGAGGCCGCCATGCTTGAATCGTCCTTTTTTTCGCCGCCGCTGCTGGCCAGGCGCGAGCGCTGTCCGGGCTGCGGCCACGGCGCGGCGCGCACCCTGCACCGGGAAGCCTTCGACAGCCCCGGCATCCGGCGCTACATGCGCGAGCACTACGAGGGCCGGGTCGAGCGCGACTTCGCCGGCAACGCCTACGAGCTGGCCCAGTGCGAGCACTGCGCGCTGGCCTACCAGCGCGAGGTGCCGACCGAGCCGCTGCTGGAAGAGATCTACGACCGCTGGCTGCCCGCGACCGAACGCGCCGCCGTGGCGGCGCGCTGGGGCCTCGAGGACTACCGCTACCTGGCCGGCCAGGTCGAATTCATGCTCGAGCATTTCGGCCAGCGCCCCGACAGCATCCGCGCGCTCGACTTCGGCTTCGGCTGGGCCGAATGGGCGAAGATGGCCGGCGCCTACGGCGTGGACGTGTGCGGCGCCGAGCTGTCCCGGGTGCGCATCGACTATGCGCGTTCGGTCGGCATCCCCGTCGGCGACGCCGCCCGGCTGCCGGACGGCGAGTTCCACTTCATCAATACCGAACAGGTCTTCGAGCACCTGCTGGAGCCGGGCGCGATGCTGAATCGGCTGGGCCGCGCGCTGCGCCCCGGCGGCCTGCTGAAGATCAGCGTGCCGGATGCCGGCAAGGCGATCCGCAAGCTGGCCGCCGGCGGCGATTTCGCCCGCCTGAGCCACAGCGACATCATGCCAATCGCCCCGTTCGAGCATATCAACGCCTTTACGTATGAATCCCTGGCCGCGCTGGGCCGCGAAGCGGGGCTGGCGCCGGTCCGGCCGTCGCTGCGCAAGCTGTACAACGCCAGCTCGGGCTGGCTGGCGCCCAGGTCTTGCCTGAAGACCCTGGCGCGGCCGATCTACCGCCACCTCTACCCAAAAAGCACCTTCGTCTACTTCACGCGGCCCGCTTGACCCCGTTCGGCTTCGTGGCAGTGGCGCGCCATCATGCGCCCGAACGGCGCCGTTTCGCGCACGCGCCGCAGCCACCAGGCCAGCGCCGCGCCTTCTTCGCCGCTGCGCCAGGCGAGGTAGAAGGTTTCGTCGGGCTTGGGCTCGACCACCTCCTTTTCGACCAGCAGGCCGGCCTCGATCGCCGGGCGCGCCCAGGCTTCGGGCAGGAAGCCGAAGCCGATGCCGCGCAGCTGGAAGGTGTACTTGGTCTCCATGTCCGGCACCGCCAGCATGTCCTGGCCGAACAGCAGGCCGACGGTGCGCGGGCCGAGCTGGCGCGCCGAATCCGACACCGCCACCGCGCGGTAGGGCAGCAGGTCGGCCTTGTCGAGGGCGCGGTCGATGCCGGCCAGCGGATGCGCGGGCGCCACCGCGAACACGAAACGGCTGCTGCCGATCGGCTCGGCGGTATAGCCGCCGCCCGAGGGGCCTTCGCCGGCCGCGCCCACCAGAAGGTCGACGCGGCGGTCGAGCAGGGCGTCCCAGGTGCCGGACAGCACTTCGCGCACCAGGCGCAGGCGGGTCTGGTCGGCTACCGCGTAAAAGGCGGCGATGTCGTCCTGCAGCCCGGCGGGTGACAGCATCGAATCCATGCCGATCGCGATCTCGGTCTCCCAGCCGGAGGCGACCCGGCGCACGCGCGATTCCAGGTCGCCGGCGGCTTTCAACAGGTAGCGGCCTTCGCGCAGCAGCTCCTTGCCGGCCTCGGTCAGCGCCACCCGCGGGCCGAAGCGGTCGAACAGGCGCACGCCGAGGTCGTCCTCTAGCTTGGACACGGTGTAGGAGATCGTGGAGGGCACGCGAAACAATTCCTTGGCGGCGCCGGCGAAGGACCCCTTGCGGGCGATGGTGTCGACGATCTCGAGTGCATCCAGGCTCAGTTTCAGCAATTGCTTTCCTCCATGACAATCCCGCATGGTAGCGAAAACTCCCGGCCGCCGCCATCCCCGGCCGGCCGGCCGTCAGGCGGGCGCGGCCGACAATGACAAGATGCTATCGTCCTGTCATATTCCCGATTGCGAGCACCATGCCATGTTCAAGTTCATCACCGACTTTCTCGAATCCAGCGGCTACCTGGGCGTGTTCGCCCTGATGGCGCTGGAGAACATCTTCCCGCCGATCCCCTCCGAACTCATCATGCCCTTCGCCGGCTTCGTTGTCGCGCGCGGCGACCTGAATTTGGCCGGGGTTCTGATCGCCGGCACCGCCGGCTCGATCGCGGGGGCCTTGCCCTGGTATTACGGCGCGCGCATCTACGGCAAGGAACGCCTCAAGAAATTCGCGGACCGCCATGCGCGCTGGATGACGGTCACCGCTGAGGACATCGACAATGCGATCGGCGCCTTCGACCGCCACGGCCGCTCGGTGGTGCTGTTCGGCCGCCTGATTCCGGCGATCCGCACCCTGATCTCGGTGCCGGCCGGCCTGGCCTGCATGTCGCTGGGCCAGTTCCTGCTGTACAGCACGATCGGTTCGCTGGCCTGGACCGGCATCCTGACGGGCGCCGGCTTCGTGCTGGAAAGTAATTACGAGCAGGTAGGCAAGTATGTCGATCCGGTCTCGAAAGGCATCTTCGGCATCCTGCTGGCCTGGTACATCTACCGCGTGATCACGCACCGCCCGGCCAAGGCGCAGTGATGGTGTGAAGGGGGGCCTGTGGCAGGCATGCCGCAGGCAACAGGCACGCGGGCGGGGTTTGGGCTACACTCGACGTGTTCGAAAGCAGGCCCCAGCCCATGAAGAGCCAGTTGTTGGAAGATATGGTCGACAGCCAGTCCAGTCTGTCGACACCCCTGAACCGCCGCCGCGGCCCGGCCGCCACACCGGCAGCGCCGCCGCCGCCCGTCCCGCCCGCTCCACCGGTGCAGGGTGCGGACGCGCGTGCACGCGCCGGCGTCTGGCGGGCGCGTGCGCCGCAATCCAGCTCCCTGTGGCGGCCGCGGCCGCGGCCGCCGGCGCAGCAAGCGGTGCCGGCCGAGCCGCAGCCGGACCCGCTGTTTGCGGACACGACACTACGTAATCCCGAGCCTTCGCTGGCCGAGCCCGACATCGCCTCCTTCTCCAGCCGTACCCCGGACTGGGCCGCCCCGCTGGAACGCGACACCATCCCCTGGACCGAGCGCTGGGGCCGCAAGGCGCTGGGCTGGAGCGTGGCGCTCGCCGGCGTGGTGGCGCTGGCCGGGGCCGGGGCCTGGATGGTGCGCGAAACCCAGGTCGAATCGAGCCTGGCGGTCGTCGCCGGCCACAGCCCGGCGCCGGTGCAGCCGGCTGCGCCCGCGCTCCCTAGGCCGCTGCCCTACGAGCCGCCCCCGCTCAGGATGCTGCCGCCCGAAGCCCTGGTGGTGGCCGCGCCGGAACCGGCGCCGCCCGCCAGGATCGTGGAGCCCGCCGTGGCGCCGCCGGCTCCTCGTCCCGCTGCGAAAAAACCGGCGGCCAGGCCCACGCCGCAGCGCCGCGTCGCCGCCGCGCCGGTGAAGCGCGACAAGCCGGCCGCCAGAAAGCCTGCGCCGCCGAAAGGGCCGTCCGAGCGCGTGCTGGCGCGCGCCCTGGCCGACGCCCAGCGCAGCCGCCAGGAGAGCCTGGCGCGCCCGAACGCAGCCGAGGAAGCATCGGGCCCGCTGTCGGAAACCCTGCGCCTGTGCCGCGCCGCCGGCTATCACGCCAGCGCCTGCATGAAACGTGGCTGCGCAGCGACCCGCTTCGGCCTGGTCTGCAAAGGCTAGGCCGTACGCCAGACGATGCGGTTGCGGCCAGCCTTCTTGGCGCGGTAGAGGTGGGTGTCGGCGGCTTCGAACAGGGCCGCCGATTCTTCGCGGCCGTCTGCCGCCAGGGTGGCGCCGCCGACGCTGACGGTGAGCATCGGCGCAACGCCGGAGGACTCGTGCGGGATCGCCAGCGCGGCGATCGCTTCGCAGATGCCCTCGACCACCATGCGCGCCTCGAACGCGTCGGTTTCCGGCATCAGGAGCACCAGTTCCTCGCCGCCGTAGCGCGCCGCCAGGTCGCCCGGGCGGCGCATCGCATTGGCGGCGGCGCGCGCGACCGAGCGCAGGGCGCGGTCGCCGGCCGGGTGGCCGTAGCGGTCGTTGTACTGCTTGAAGGCGTCGACGTCGAGCAGGGCCAGCGACAGCGCAGTGCCGTTGCGGCGCGCGCGCTGCCACTCCATCTCGTAGACCTCGTCGAAGCGGCGCCGGTTGGCGAGTTCCGTCAGGCCGTCCACGTTCGCCAGGCGCTCCAGCATGCGGCGCTGGCGCACCACCTGCAGGTGCAGGGCCACGCGTGCCATCACCACGGTCTGGTTGAAGGGCTTGGTGATGTAGTCGGCGGCGCCCATTTTCAAACCGGCGGCTTCGTCCTCGGGGTGGTCGAGGCCCGAGATGAAGATCACGGCGATGTGCGCCAGCTGCGGGTCGGCGCGCAGGCGCCGCAGTACCTCGTAGCCGTCCATGTCCGGCATCATCACGTCCAGCAGGATCAGGTCCGGCTGGTGGCGCGCGGCGCGTTCGAGCGCCTGGGCGCCGTTCTTCGCCAGCAGCACGGTGTACTCGGGCTTGAGCAGTTCGCCCAGCACCTCGCGGTTGACGGCGTCGTCGTCGGCCACCAGGACCTTTTGTACGTCGGCGATCTTCATGCGTCCACCTCCTGTCCGAGCGCCAGCTGCGCTCTCAGCTCGCCCCTTAACTGCGCCAGCGGCTCCAGCGCGGCGCCGTATTCGATGTCGGCGACCGCGCGCCGCACGGCCGCCAGCTGGGCGTCGTAACCCGCGCCGGCCAGCAGGGCCTCGAGCTGGACCAGCGCATCCTCGGCGCGCGCATCGTCGGCGCGCAGGTAGTGGTCCAGGCGCGCCAGCACGGCCGCCAGCGCGGCGGGGTCGGCCTGGCCCGGCAGCACGTCCGCAGCGAGGCGGCCCAGGCCCGCCAGCACCGTGTCGAGCGAGCTCACCACCGCGGCCACCTCGACGCCGACCCGTTCCAGCTGGCCTTC
Source organism: Massilia phyllostachyos (assembly GCF_021044825.1). Lineage (GTDB taxonomy): Bacteria > Pseudomonadota > Gammaproteobacteria > Burkholderiales > Burkholderiaceae_D > Telluria > Telluria phyllostachyos. The sequence goes on from NZ_JAJNOC010000010.1 coordinate 160,051, forward strand.
GCGCAGGATCTGCTCGAGGCGTCCGGCGGCGCCGGCCAGCTCGAAGGCGCCGACGTAGCCGGCGCTCGACTTCAGGTTGTGCGCCAGCGTCTGCAGGCGCGGCAGGTCGCCCACCCCGAGCGCCTCGCGCAGCTGGCGCGGCGCAGGTGCGTACTCGCGCACGAAGCTGCCGGCGCGCTTCTGCAGGCGCGCGCGCTGGCCGTCGACGTTGTCCAGGGCCAGGCGCCAGTCGATGCCGGGAACGGCGGGAAGTGGGGCCAGTGCCGCGGCATCCTCGGCGCCGTCGGGCTGCGCCGGACGCGCCGCGTCGACCGCGGGCAGCGGACGGCCCGCCAGGCGCGCCGGATCGATCCACTTGAGCAGGGTGCAGAACAGGAGGTCGGGGTCGATCGGCTTGGTCACGTGGTCGTTCATGCCGGCCTGGCGGCTCATGGCGCGGTCGCTCGCCAGCGCGTGCGCCGTCATCGCCACGATCGGCAAGTTGCGCAGGCGCGGATCGTTGCGGATCTCGCGGGTGGCCGTGAGGCCGTCCATCTCCGGCATCTGGATGTCCATCAGCACCAGGTCGTAGTCGCCCGCGGACGCCATGCGCACCGCTTCCAGGCCGTTCAGGGCGGTGTCGACCTGCATGCGCGCGGCGGCCATGAAGTCGAGCGCCACCTCGCGGTTGTTGGCGTTGTCCTCGACCAGCAGGATGCGCGCGCCGTCCAGGCGCGGCAGCTCGGGCGTGACGTTCGGGTAGGGCTCGGCCAGGCCGGCGCCCGCGCCCTGCGGATGCAGCGCCTGCAGCAGGCTGTGGTAGAGCAGCGTTGGGCCGACCGGCTTGTGCAGGAAGGCGTCGACCGGCAGCTCGCCCTGTTCCGCCATCACCGTGTCGCGGCTGCAGGCCGAGATCATCAGGATCGCCGGCAGCGCGCCCGGCGCCGACCCGTCCTGGGCGCGCAGGCGGATGCGGCGGATGGTCTCGACCCCGTCCAGCCCCGGCATCAGGTAATCCATCAGGATCAGCTGGTAGGGTTTGCCCAGGCGCTCGGCGCGCTCGAGCAGGGCCAGGCATTCCTCTCCCGAGGCCGCGGTGTCGGCGCGCAGGCCGAGCGCGCCCAGCATCTCGGCCAGCGCCAGGCGCGCGCTGGCGCTGTCGTCGACCACCAGGGCGCGCAGGTCTTCCAGCTGGGCCTTGCGCAGTTCGTTCGCGGCCGGCTGCTGCGCGGGCACGCCGAGCGGCGCCGTGAAGCTGAAGCGGCTGCCGCTGCCCAGGGTGCTGGTGACGCCGATCTCGCCGCCCATCAGCTCGACCAGCTGGCGCGAGATCGACAGGCCCAGGCCGGTGCCGCCGTACTTGCGGGTGGTCGAGCTGTCGGCCTGGGTAAAGGACTGGAACAGGCGCCCGATCTGCTCCTGGCTCATGCCGATGCCGGTGTCGCTGACCGAGAACGCCAGTACCACGCCGTCGGGCCGGGTCTTGCGCAGCTCGACTGCGACCACGATCTCGCCGCGCTCGGTGAACTTGACGGCATTGCTGGTGAGGTTGATCAGGACCTGGCCGAGGCGCAGCGGGTCGCCCACCAGCTGCTGCGGCACCCCGGGCCCGACGCGGAACACCAGTTCGATGCCCTTGGCCTCGCTTTTCACGTCGAGCAGGCTGGATAGCTGCTCGAGCAGCTCGTCGAGCTGGAACGGCACCGATTCGATCTGCAGCTTGCCGGCCTCGATGCGCGAGAAGTCGAGGATGTCGTTGATGATGCCCATCAGGTGCTCGCTCGCGCCCAGGATCTTGCTCAGGTAGTTGCGCTGGGCCGGCGCCGGCTCGCGCATCAGGGCCAGGCGGCTCATGCCGATGATGGCGTTCATCGGGGTGCGGATTTCATGGCTCATATTCGCCAAAAACTCCGACTTCATGCGGGTGCTGGCTTCGGCCTGCAGCATGGCCGCCTGCATCGCCTTGGTACGCAGGCCGAGGATGCGCATGAAGATCAGCATGTCGAAGGTGCTGCCGAATACCAGCGCGTGCATGGTCCAGAAATTGGCCGGCTGCTTGCCGTTGATGAGCTGGGCCGTCACCACCGAGCAGCCGAATGCCACCGCCCAGCCGACCAGGAAATAGGTGCCGACCACGTCGCCGCCGCGCGCGCGGCGCCAGGCGCCCGGCAGGCCGAGCAGCATCGGCAGGATGCCCAGGGTGCCGACCAGCAGCACCAGCTTCTCGTGGCCGATCAGGCCCGTGCCGAAGCCGATCGCCGTGGCCAGGCACAGGCCGGCCAGGGTCTTCATCAGGATGCTGAAGATGCGGTCGCGTCCCGGCCGCGCCAGCGACTGCTCGACGAACAGGTAGGCGCCACAGGAAGCCATGATCGAGGCGACGCCGGCGCCGTGCTCGAGCAGCCAGGCATTGCCCGGCCACAGGTACTGGCCTGCGCTGCCGAACCAGGCCGCGGAATAGACGGTGACGCCGGCCGCCAGCAGCGCATACTTGCCGAACAGCGGCTCGCGCAGGGTCAGCCACTGCGCGACCGCGTACAGGAACAGGGTGAGGCGCAGGCCCAGCAGCAGGCCCTGGATGATCTGCTCGCCCAGCGCCGCGGGCAGCACCGCCTGCGGCTGCATGAAGTTGATCGGCAGGATCTTCGGGCCGACCGAGCGCACCCGCAGCAGCACCGTGTAGTTCTGCCCAGGCGCCAGGCGCAGCACCGTGCCCGGCACTCGGCCGCGCAGGTTGTCGCCGCTCGGATGCTGCATGCGGCCCAGGCTCGCCACGTGGCGCAGGCCGGCATCCGATGCGAGATGGACGTCGACCTCGTCGAGCAGGGCGAAGTCGATCTGCATCACCCAGCCGCCCGGCGCGTCCGGCGCCACCTTCACCGGAATGCGCACCCAGGTGGTCCCGGGCTGCATGCCGAGGGTGGCGTAGGCCGTGCGCGGCTGCGCGAAGTCGGCGCCGCGCGCCATGACGGTCGCCGCATCGAGGCGGCTGTCGGGATCGCGCAGGATGGTGACGGCGGGCCAGGCTTCGACGGTCTCGGCGCCGCGCGTCAGCTGCAGCTGCAGCGGTGTGGCGCTGGCGCCGGCGCAGGCAAGCAGAAGGAACAGCAGGGCCGCCAGGCGGGCGAGGGCGGCAAGGGAGGAATGGTGCGGGGTCGACGTCATCGGATCGGTGTGCTGGCGGCGCGCTTGCGGCGCGGCTCGCGGTTGAGCATGTTCTGGGTGCGGATTGTAACGGACGGCGGGCACAGGGCGCGCCCGCTCTTCAAAGGAGACTACCGCGTGGCGCACCAGCTAGTGCGGTTGCGGCCGGCCTGCTTGGCGCGGTACAGCGCCGCGTCCGCGGCCTCGAACAGGGCCGCCGGGCTTTCCGGCTTGCCCGGGTCGAGGGTGGCGCCGCCGGCGCTGACCGTCAAAACGGGCGCCACGTGCGAGGCCTCGTGGGCGATGCCGAGGGCGGCCACGCTGGCGCGCAGCTGCGCCACCACCTCGCCCGCGTCCACGGCATCGGTCTCGGGCAGCAGCAGGACGATCTCCTCGCCGCCGTAGCGCGCCGCCAGGTCGCCCGGGCGGCGCATGGCCTTGGCCGCGGCGCGCGCCACCGAGCGCAGGGCGCGGTCGCCGGCCGGGTGGCCGTAGCGGTCGTTGTACTGCTTGAAGGCGTCGATGTCGAGCATGGCCAGCGACAGCGGCCGCCCGCTGCGGCGCGCACGCTGGTACTCCATCTCGTACACCTCGTCGAAGCGGCGCCGGTTGGCCAGCTCGGTCAGGCCGTCGACGTTGGCCAGGCGTTCGAGCATCCTGCGCTGGCGCACCACCTGCAGGTGCAGGGCGACGCGCGCCATCACCACGGTCTGGTTGAAAGGCTTGGTGATGTAGTCGGCGGCGCCCATTTTCAAACCGGTGGCTTCGTCCTCGGGACGGTCCAGACCCGAGATGAAGATCACGGCGATGTGCTCGGTGGCCGGGTCGGCGCGCAGGCGCCGCAGCACCTCGTAGCCGTCCATGTCCGGCATCAACACATCCAGCAGGATCAGGTCGGGCTGGTGGCGCGCGGCGCGTTCCAGGGTCTGGGCGCCGTTTTTCGCCAGCAGCACGGTGTACTCGGGTTTCATCAGCTCGCCCAGCACGTCGCGGTTGACGGCGTCGTCGTCGGCGACCAGCACCTTCTGCATCTCCACGCCGATCATGCAGCCCTTTCCACGCCGGCTTCGAGCGCGGCGGACAGGCGCGCCAGCGGCGCAAGGGCGGCCGCATACTCGACATCGCGGACCGCGCGCCGCAGTGCGTCCAGCTCGGCGCGGGGCGGACCGCCGGCCAGCAGCGTTTCGAGCTCGGCCAGGGCGTCCTCGGCGCGGGCGTCATCGGCGCAAAGGTAGCCCTGCAGGCGCGCCAGCAGGGCTCCCAGATCGCGCGGGTCGTACGGGCGCGGATGCGCCGCCTCGGCCAGCTGCGACAGGGCCGCCAGCACGTTCTCGGCGGCCGTCACCAGGGCCGGCACCTGGGCCGCCAGGTGGGTGGCCTGGCCATTGCGCAGGTCTTGCTCGAGGCGGTGCGCCGCCGCCGACAGCTCGAAGGCGCCGACGTAGGCCGCGCTCGACTTGAGGTTGTGGGCCAGCGATTGCAGGCGCGGATGGTCGCCGCCGCCCAGCGCTTCGCGCAGCACGCGCGGCGCGTCCGCATACTCGCGCAGAAAACTGCTGGCGCGCTTTTCGAGGCGCGCGCGCTGGCCGTCGACCTTGTCGAGGGCCAGGCGCCAGTCCATGCCGGGCGCCGCCGGCAGGGCCGCCGTAGCGCCGGACCGATCCGGCGCGGGCTCGCCGGCAACCCGCGGCAGCGGCCGCCCCTGCAGGCGCGCCGGGTCGATCCACTTGAGCAGCGTGCAGAACAGCAGATCCGGATCGATCGGCTTGGTCACGTGGTCGACCATCCCGGCGTCCAGGCTCATGGCGCGGTCGCTCGGCAGCGCGTGCGCCGTCATCGCCACGATTGGCAGCGCGCGCAGGCGCGGCTCGCGCAGGATGGCGCGGGCGGCGTCCAGGCCGTCCATCCCCGGCATCTGGACGTCCATCAGCACCAGGTCATAGTCGCCATCCTTCGCCATGCGCACCGCCTCGACGCCGTTGAAGGCGACGTCCACCTGCATGCGGGCGGCGGCCATGAAGTCCAGCGCCACCTCGCGGTTGTTGGCATTGTCCTCGGCCAGCAGAATGCGCGCGCCGTCCAGGCGCGGGATGTCGGCCATCGCAACCAGCGCCGGCGGCGCGGCCCCGTCCGCGGCTTGCAGCCCGAGCTGCGGATGCAGGGCCTGCAGCAGGCTGTGGTACAGCAGCGCTGGCCCGACCGGCTTGTGCAGGAAGGCGTCGACCGGCAGTTCGCCTTCCTGTTCGAGCACGGTGTCGCGCGTACAGACCGAGACCATCAGGATCGCCGGCGGCGTGTCCTCCTGGCCGGTGGCGGCCGCGCGGCGGATGCGGCGGATCGTCTCGACCCCGTCCAAGCCCGGCATCAGGTAGTCCATCAGGACGACGTCGTAGGGCTTGCCGACCGCCTGGGCGCCGGCCATCGCGCGCAGGCATTCCTCGCCCGAGGCCACGATCTCGGCGCGCACGCCCAGGCTGTCCAGCATCTCGGCCAGCGCGACGCGCGCGCTGGCGCTGTCGTCGACCACCAGGGCGCGCATGTCGCGCAGGGTGGACCGGTGGAAGGGGGCGGAGTCGGCGTCGGCCACCCCGAGGGGGACCGTGAAGGCGAAGCGGCTGCCCGCGCCCGCGCTGCTGCTGGCGACGATGCCGCCTTCCATCAGCTCAACCAGCTGGCGCGAAATCGACAGGCCCAGGCCGGTGCCGCCGTACATGCGGGTGGTCGAGCTGTCTGCCTGGGTGAAGGACTGGAACAGGCGGCCGATCTGCTCTTCGTTCATGCCGATGCCGGTGTCGCTGACCGAGAATTCGACGCTCAGGCGGCCGTCCTCGGCGGGGCCACCGACCACATCGACCGCGACCACGATCTCGCCCTGCTCGGTGAATTTCACGGCATTGCCGGTCAGATTGACCAGCACCTGGCCCAGGCGCAGCGGATCGCCCACCAGGCGCTGCGGGACCCGGTTGCCGACCCGGAAGATCAGCTCCACACCCTTGGCGTCGCTCTTCACGCTGGTCACGCTCGACAAATGTTCGAGCATCTCGTTCAGGTCGAACGGTACCTGCTCGATCGTCAGCTTGCCGGCTTCCATCTTCGAATGGTCGAGGATGTCGTTGATCAGGCCGAGCAGGTGTTCGCCCGCGCCCAGGATCTTGGACACATAGTTGCGGGTCTTCGGCGGCGCCTCGCCCATCAGGGCCAGGCGGCTCATGCCGATGATGGCGTTCATCGGGGTGCGGATTTCGTGGCTCATGTTGGCCAGGAACTCGGTCTTCATGCGCGCCTCCGCTTCGGCGCGCAGCATGGCTTCCTGGGTCGCCTTATGGCGCAGGCTGATCATGCGGATGAACATCAGCATGTCGAGCGTCACGCCGAACTGCAGCGAGTGCACGGTCCAGAAGGTGGCCGGGATCTTGCCGGCGATGACCAGGGTCTGCACCACGGCGCCCAGCACGCTACAGGCCCAGCTGAGGAAGAAGTAGACGCCGATCGCATCGCCTTCGCGCACCTTGCGCCAGGCCCCGGGCAGGCCGAGCAGCATCGGCGCGTTGCCGAGGGTGGCGACGATCAGGATCAGGAGGCGGTGGTCGATCAGGTCGAGCGCCCAGGCCAAGCCCACCATGGCCTCGAAGGCGGCGATCCCGCGCATGACGCGGCTGAAGCGCCGGTCCTTGCCGGGACGGGCCAGGATGTGCTCGACGAACAGGTAGGCGCCGGTCGAGGCCAGCTGCGAGGACAGGCCCATCATGTGCTTGCTGAACCAGGGATTGCCGCCCCACAGGAACTGCTCACCCAGGCCGAACCAGCACACCGAATACAGCGACAGGCCGCCGATGAACATCGCGTACTTGGCATACAGGGTGTCGCGCAGGGTCACGCTCTGCGCCAAGCTGTACAGGATCAGGCAGGCGGCCACGCCGAACAGCAGACCCTGCAGCATCTGCTCCGCCAGGGAAGCATGATGGAAGGCGGCCGGCTGCATGATGGCGACCGGCGCCAGGCGCGGGCCGCGCGCGAATACCCGCGCCAGCACGGTGTACTCGCGCCCCGGCTCGAGGATCAGCGCCACGGCCGGCACCCGGCCGCCGAGGGCGCCGGCGCCGTCCTGGTGGCGCCCGGCGCTGGCCAGCTTGCGCAGCGCGCCGTTTTCCACGATCCAGATGTCGAAGCGGTCGAGCAGGGCGAAGTCGACCTGTAGTACCCAGTCGCGCGGCGCGTCGGCCGCGGTGCGCAGCGGGATGCGGATCCAGGTCGGGTGCTGCTGCACGCCCAATGTGCCGGCTGCCAGCTCGGGCGCGGCGAAGCGGCTGGAGGCAGCGAGGGCGCCGCGTGCGTCGAGCGCCGCTTGCGGGTCCTGCAGGATGGTCAAGGCCTGCCAGGCGTCCACGCTGCGCGCCGCGCGCGTCAGCTCGAGCGGGCGCTCGTTGCCAGCCAGCGCGCTGCTGCAAAAGAAGGACAGCGCCAGCAAAGGCGCGGCGATGAGCAGGCGCAGGGAGGATGCGAGTGTCATGCGCGGCCCGCCTTCCCGGCCAGCCGATTTTCCAGGCGCCGTACCCAGCGTGGGGCGTTCGGGTCGACGCGCCACGATGCGGCCGTCTCGCTCACCTGTTCCAGGAGGGCCGGCGGCAGGCGCAGTGGTCGGGTCTGGTCCAGCAGGAAACGCGTCACCAGGCGGTAGCCGGCTACGCGGGTGAGCATGCGGGTAATGGAAAAGCCGGGCACGAAGGCGCGCACCCCGGTGTCGAAGGCGCGCACCAGGGCGAAGCCGTTGGCGAACAGCATGCGCGACAGGAGCGGCACGGACTGCGTCAGGCCGAGGTCGCGGGCGGCGTCCTGCCCGCACAGGAAGCGGGTCAGCAGCCTTGGGAAGGGTTTCAGCAAACGAACCGGGATCTCGTTCTCCATCGCCCGCATCAGGCTCGCCGCCAGCGGCGGGCGCGGATCCGGCTGCACCAGCCGGCGCCGGCCGCGCTCCTGGAACGCGGCGAACTGCTGTTGCGCTTCATCCATGCTCCAGGCCATCAAACCGCGTTCGATGCCAAGCAGGTGGCCCAGCACGTTCCAGGCGTGCAGATAGGCGTCCTCGTCGGCCTGCGCGAGGCCCAGGCCGAGCTGGCGCAGACCGCGCAGGAACACATAGTTGAAGGTCAAGAGGGTGTAGGCCAATTCTTCCTGGTTGCAGGGCAGGCCGTCGCGCGCGCTGTCCCAGCCGTAGGCGTAGAGTTGGTGGTACATGCCGCCCCCCGCCGGGTTCATCGCCGGCAGCGTCGGCAGCGCCGCCGGATCGCCCGCGGGCGGCGACCCGCGCAGGATGAGGTGGCGGATGGTGGCGTGGATCAGGCGCACCTTGAGCGCCTGGGCCACGCCGCCGCCTTCGGACGAGGTCAGGCCGCCGCGCATCATGACCGGGAAGATCATGGCGGCTGTGGAACGGATCCGGTAATCGGTGTGCTGTTCGAGCTGGCCGGCAGCATGCAGCACCGCGGAAAGGTCGGGCAGCACGTAGCACTCGGGAAGGCTGGCGCAGAACAGCAGCGTGCAGGAGAGCATGCTCATGTCCATGAACAGCTGTTCCGCGCGGGCAATTTTCTCCGGGTTGGCCCAATCGGGCAGGGCCTGGCAGATCGCCAGGTAGTCCTTCAGCGCTTGCGCCGCGCGCGGATCGAGTCCCGGTTCCGGCCGCCACTGCGCGAGGCCGCCGTTGCTTTCCCAGCGCACGAGCTCGCGGTTGACCGCCGCGATGCGCTCGGCGATCGCATGCGGACCGTCGGCGCCTGCCAGCATGCGGGCGACGGCGTCGTCGGCCGGCGGGTCGGCCCGCATCACGGATGGTATCGGATGGATGGCGTCGCGCTTCATACGGTCTCCTGGCAGCTGGTCGGTCTACACAAACGCCGGGAGTCCGCTCCCGGCACGGTTCCTTGGATCGGCGTCAGAAGCGCACGTCGAGACGGAGGTCGGCGGTGCGCGGGGCGGTCGGCGTGGTCATGCCGAAGCTGTCGATGATCGACGGCCGCACCTTGTCCTCGATATTGCGCACCCGGGCCAGCACGCTCCAGCGCGCCCCGTCGGGTTGCCAGGACAGGGTGGCGTCGGTGCTGGTGTACGACGGCACTCGGTACGTCAGGAGCTGGCTCGGCACCGCCAGCACGTAGCTGCCGCTGGCGCGCGCGAACACGCCGCCGGTCAGCTGGCCGCCGCCAAGCGCCACGCGCTGCTGGTAGCCGAGCGTGTAGACATGGCTGGGCGCGCGATCCAGCTTGCGGCCGGCCCAGGACACCGCCGGGGCGGGCATGTAGCTGACATAGCGCGCATCCAGCAGGGTCACGCCGTAGTTCAGTCGGCCGCCGCTGCCGACCCGCAGCTCGCCATCAAGCTCGAGGCCGCGCGAGCGTGCCTGGCCGGCATTGGTGGTGAGCAGGCGCGGAGCGCCGGCGACGATGGCGTTGCCGGTCAGCTGCAGGTTGGTGTAATCGTAGTGGAAGGCCGAGGCATTGACCGTCAGTCGCCCGCCCAGCAGGCGCGACTTCAGGCCGGCTTCCCATGCGCGCAACTCTTCCGGCTGGTAGTAGAGGAAGTCGGAAGAGACCGCGGCGGCGGCCGGGCAGGGAATGCCGAGGGCGCTGGTGCCGGTGACGCAGCCGTCGTTGAAGGCGCCGGCCTTGTAGCCGGTGGCCAGGCTGGCGTAGGCCAGGGTGCCCGGCGCGAGGTCGGCTTCCACGCCCAGGCGCCAGGTGGTGCGCGCGGTCGACAGGTCGGCCGCGTTCAGCAGGCGGCGGTCGGTCGCCGGGTTGAACACGGGGCCCTGCTGGAAGTCGGTGGATCCGACGCGCCACTTGTGGTCGAGAGTGCGGCGTGCACCGGCCGAGAGGCGCAGGTCGTCGCGCAGGCGCCAGCTCAGCTGGCCGAAGACGGCCTTGCTGCGCGCATTGGTCACCAGCGGAAACGAATAATAGGGCGGCAGGCCGACCGGACGCAGGCCCTGGAAAGCGTAGCTCGTGTCCGACTCTTCTTCGAAGTGATACAGGCCGGCCTGGATTCCGAGCGGCCCACCGCCATTCGTGGCAATTCGCAGCTCGTGCGAGTCCTGGCGGTTGGCGCCGTCGTAGCTGTTGATCACGCCGAGGGCGACCGGGGGCGCCAGCGAGATGCGGTAATAGTAGTTGTTGACCATCTGCTGGTCGAGCTCGCGGTGCGAGCCAAGATAGTAGACCGTGGTGGCGCCGAGGTTCCAGCTCATGTCTGCCGACAGGCCGCGCGCGCGGCGTTCCTGCTCGCCCTGCACCGGGGCGATGTTCGCCGGACGGAACGCCATGGTCAGGCGCTCGCCGGTCGACGCGCCGCGCCAGACCGGATTGCGGTCGGAGACGCCGCTGTAGAAGTTGGTGTCGGGAACGATACGGTCGTTGTTGTCGCTGACTTCGCTGTGGTCGTAACGCAGCAGAAGTGAGGCGTCGCCGCCGATCGCGAGTTTCGCGCTCAGGCGCGCATCGCGGTCGTCGCGGTCCATGCCGGGACGGAAGGAAGTTCCCTGACCGTTCTTCAGGAACGGATCCTGGCGGCGAACGCTGACGGCGGCGCGCAGGGCCAGCGCATCGTTGACCGGCAGGTTGACCATGCCCTCGACCTTGCGGTTCTGGTAAGTGCCCGCTTCGACCGTAACGCGGCCTTCCCGCTGGCGGGTTGGAGCGTTCGAGATCACGTTGACCAGGCCCGCCGTGGTATTGCGGCCGTACAGCGTGCCTTGCGGGCCGCGCAGCACTTCGATGCGGTCGACGTCGAGGAAGTTGGCGGTCTGGCCGGCCGGCCGCGCGATGTAGACGCCGTCCAGCATGAAGGCGGCCGAGGGGTCGCCCTTGTCGGTGGTATCGTTGTTGCTGATGCCGCGGATGGTAACGCGCAGGCCCGAGAAGGCCTGGTCGATGTGCACGTTCGGCAGGCGGGCGCCGAGGGCGGCGGGATTGTCGGCCCCGAGCTCGCGCAGCTGTTCGCCACTCACAACGCTGATTGCGACGGGCGTGCGCGAGGCCACGGAGGTGGTGCGCTGGGCGGTGACGAGGACTTCCGGTACCGCGTTGTCCTGCGAATTCTGTTCCTGGGCATGCACGAGGTTCATGCACATGCTCGAGACTGCGACGGCCAGCAGCGAGTGCGCCGGTCGGACCTGCTTTGCTTTCATCTAAAACAACTCCCTGATTTTGTTCTTGTAACATCACCCCGTAGGGTAGGCGGCCACAGTGCTTATCGGTATTGAAATGTGTGGGACGCTGAGGAGACGAAGTCTAGCAGGTAGTGATCGGAGGAAATAGCTATTTGAAGTAATTGAACAATAATCCGACTTTGCTACAACGTTCCTTGTGCATTCTGTCCATTCGGTCTATACATGTGGTGGCACTGCACTTGTCATAATGGCACGTCGATGTGACCCCGGCATGACCACTTGCGTGCGCCGCCGCCAGGACAATTCGCTTATGTTTCGCGCAATAAAGAGCGCCGCACGGCGGCGCGATGAAGGAGACCGCATGATGCCATTCCGACGCGCCGGCCTGGCCACGATCCTGTCCTGTGCCGCGCTGGCGACGGCCTCGGCCGAGGACGACACCAGTAAAGCCGCCAGTAAAGCCACCTACAGCAATCCGCTGCCACTGCGCCTGGCCGACGGCAGCCTGGCCGAAAGCTGCGCCGATCCCTCGCTGCTGCGCGACCGCACCACCTCGCCCACGGTCTGGTACATGTATTGCACCATGGACCCCGTCAGCCACAAGGAGCGCGACGGCAAGGGCTGGAAATTCCGCATGATGCCGGTGTACCGCTCGGTGGACCTGGTCAACTGGTACTTCGTGCGCGACACCTTCGACACCCGCCCTGCCGGCCTTGCCGGGCCCAAGGCCGGCCTGTGGGCGCCGGAGCCGGTCTACCAGAACGGCAGCTATTACCTCTACTTCACCGTGACCGACGTCGCCGACGCCCACAGTCCGGAAAAGGGCTGCGAATCCGACAGCGGCATCGCGGTCGCCACCAGCGCCTCGCCCTCCGGTCCCTGGACCCCCGCCAGGGAGTTGGTGGTGCCGCCGCGCCGCGCCGGCGCCGGCTGCAACTTCCACTGGACCTTCGACCCCGACGTGGTCGAGGACGCCCAGGGCGACCGCTTCCTCTACTACGGCAGCTACGGCGGCGGCATCTATGTGCAGCGCCTGGCGCGCGATGGCTTGAAGACTGAGGGCGACGCCGTGCGTATCGCCGCCGACAAGCGCTACGAAGGCGCCGAAGTCGTGCGCCACGGCGGCTACTGGTACCTGTTCGCCTCCAGCACCGACTGCTGCCGCGGGCCGCTGACCGGCTACGCGCTCTACGTCGGTCGCGCCAGGAGCCCGGAAGGTCCGTTCCTCGACCGCCAGGGCAACGACATGGCGGCCAGCCGGGTGGGCGGCACGCCGCTGCTGCAGCAGAACGGCAACCGCTGGATCGGCGCCGGCCACAACTCGGTGTTCCAGGACCCGGCCGGCCAGTGGTGGACCTTCTACCATGCGATTGACCGCAACCAGGGCTACTTCAGCGTGAAGGACAAGCTGACCCGCCGTCCGCTGCTGCTGGACCGCATCGACTGGATCGACGGCTGGCCGGTCGCCAACCGCGACCAGGGCCCGTCCGATACGCCGCAGGCGCGGCCGGCGGTCAAGGCCGGAGCGCGCACGACTGCCATGGCCCCTGTCAAAACGGCGCCGTCGACGACCCCACTCTGGCTTGACCGCTTCGAGGGAGGCAAGCTCGACTCTCGCTGGAGTTGGGTGCGCCCGCAGGCGGCCGGCAGCTGGGCCAGCGGCCAGCCGGGCCTGCGCATGTCGACCCAGGCCACCGACCTGCACGTCGACACCAATAGCGCCGCGGTGCTGGCTTCTGCGCTGCCAGGCGGCGACCTGCGCATCGAAGCGCGCATGCGCCTGGACGCGCCGCTCGAATGCTGCGTGACGCCGGTGCAGGCCGGCCTGGTCGTGATGCGCGACGACGACAATTACCTCAAGCTGGTGGAGCTGGCCCACGAGGGCCTGCGCCAGGTCGAATTCGGCAAGGAGCTGGCGCCGGTGGCCAAGGGCTATCCGCGCTACGGCAACACCGTGGTGGGCACGCCGGGCGAGTGGACCTGGCTGCGCATCGATATCGAGCGCGGCTTCGGCCCGGGGGGCCAGGAGGAGCGCTACACCGCCTGGTCGAGCCAGGACGGCAAGGACTGGGTGCGCGGCGGCGCCTGGACCCATACGCTCGGCAGCGGCGCGAAGCTGGGCCTGGTGGCGATGGGCGGCGCCGGCCATGCCGTCACCTTTGGCGAGGTGCGCGTCATGCGGCTAGGGCGCTAGATTGTCCGGTTCAGCCGGACGACCCTGGCTAATAATTATTTGCTAGTATTTCCTCATAAAATTGAATCCACGCGATTCCAACACAGCCAGGAGACAGGATTGACCCGTTTGGCATTGCGTCCCGGCGGCGCGGCGCTGCTGCTGTCGGTGCTGCTCAGCGCACCGATCGCCGCGCGCGCGCAAACCGAAGTCCGCATGTGGACGCTGCTCAGCGGCGGCGACGGCGCGCGCATGGCGGAGCTGGTGCAGCGCTTCAATGCCAGCCAGCGCGAGGTGAGGGTGGTCAGCACCACCCTGAAATGGGGCGAACCCTTCTACACCAAGCTGATCACCTCGTCGGTGGTCGGCGCCGGCCCTGACATCGCCACCGTCCACCTGTCGCGCATGACCAATCTCGCCGGCGGCGGCGTGCTGCGCCCGATCGCGCCGCACGAGCTGCAGGACGCGGGCCTGAACCCGAACGATTTCTACCCGCGCCAGTGGCAGAAATCCCAGCACGCCGGCCAGACCTATGCGATCCCGCTCGACCTGCACCCGCTGGTCCTGTATTACAACAAGTCGCTCGTGGGTAAAGCCGGCCTGCTCGATGCATCCGGCGGCTTGCTGCCCATCGAGGGCTTCGACGCGCTCACCAATGCCTTCCGCGCCGTGCGCCAGGCCACAGGCCGGCCCGGGATGACGATGGAGAGCAGCCAGTCCTCCTACGCCATCTGGCGCCTGTGGATCTCGATGCTGGCCCAGCGCAATGCGCCGCTGATCGAGAACGGCCGCTTCGCCTACGGCCAGGCCGGGGTCGACTCGCTGGCGCGCATCGCCGGCTGGTTCAAGGCCGGCTATGCCCAGCCGGGCCTCGACTATCCCGCCTCGACCAGCCAGTTCATGGGCGGGAACGCCGGCTTCATGATCAACGGGGTGTGGGAAGTGCCCGAGATGGTGCGCGCCACCCGCCAGGGCACGCTCGGCTTCGACTACGGCATCGTGCCGCTGCCGCGCATGTTCGGCAACGACAGCGTCTGGGCCGACTCGCACGCCTTCGCGATTCCCGCCAACGAGGGCCGGCCGATGTCGCAGGAAAAGGCGCGCGCCGTGATGCGTTTCGTCGCATTCGTGAGCAAGAATTCCTTCGGCTGGGCCGAGGGCGGCCATGTGCTGGCCTACCGCCCCGTGGCCGAATCGGACGCGGCGCGCGCCCTGCAGCCCAACAGCGCCTATGCCGGCGTGCCGCAGCACGTGATCTACGACCCGGACGCCTGGTATATGGGCGCGGCCGGGCCGCTCGAGGCGATGGCCTCCAAATACCTGCCGGCGGCGCTGTCCTCCCAGCTTTCGCCGGCCCAGGCGTTGCGCATGTTCGAGACCGAAGCTGCGCGCCTGATCAAGAAGCGCCCGCCGCGTTATTGAGTACAGCCGATGCCCGCGACCCGACCCACCGTGAAGAGAGGCGATGCGCTGCCTGCGGCGCTGCTGCTGGCGCCGTTCGCGCTGACCTTCGTCCTGTTCTTCTTCCTCCCGGCGCTCGACACCTTCTACATGAGCCTCACGGAGAGCAGCCTGACCCGCACCAACGCCTTCATCGGCCTGGACAACTACCTGACACTGGTGCAGGATCCGTCGTTCTGGGCCGCGGTCGGCAACACCTTTTATTTCGCCCTGCTCACCGTGGTGCCGCTCACCGTGCTCGGCCTGGTGATGGCGCTGCTGGTGAACCACTTCACGCGCGCCAGCAGCTGGCTGCAGGGCGCCTTCTTCCTGCCCTTCGTGCTGCCGATCTCGGTGATGACCCTGATCGCGGACTGGATGCTGCAGCCTTCGTCGGGCGTGGTGAACTACGTGCTGGGCATGCAGCGCGCCTGGTTCGCCGACCTCACCTGGGCCATGCCGATGGTGGCGATCGGCACCATCTGGTGGACGGTCGGCTTCAACATGCTGATGTTCCTGGCGGGCCTGCGCAACATCCCGGCCGAGCTGTACGAGGCGGCGGCGCTCGACGGCGCGCGCGGCTTCACGCTGTTCCGCACCATCACCTGGCCGGCGCTGCGCCCGGTGGCTGGCATGGCCCTGGTGCTGCAGCTGATTGCCTCGATGAAGATCTTCGGCCAGACCTACATCATGACCACCGGCGGGCCCTTCAACACCACCCGCGTCACCCTGCACTATATGTACGAAACCGCGTTCACCCAGAGCGACGCCGGATATGCGGCGGCGATCGCCATGGCCTTCGTCGCGATCGTGATCGCGCTGTCGCTGGCGCAGGCGGGGTTCGTGGCCTGGCTGGCGAGGAGGGACGCATGAAGCGGCAAGCTAACCTTGCCTGGACCGTCATCGGCGCGATCGCCGCGCTGCTGTTGGCCGCCATGTGGGTGGCGCCGCTATTGTGGGCGATGAGCACCGCGCTGCGGCCGGAACACGAGACCGTGTCCGCCGTGTTTCACTGGCTGCCCCAGGACTGGACGCTGGCGGCCTTCAGCAAGGTGCTGGCCGCCGGGAACGTGGGACGCTGGTTGTTCAACAGCGCGCTGGTCGCCTTGCTGGTCACCGTCGTCACCATGGCGCTCAGCTTGACGGCCGCCTACGCCTTTTCCCAGCTGCGCTTCCGCGGCCGCGGCCTGGTGTTCGCCATCACCATGCTGGCCTTCCTGGTGCCCTTCGAGGCGCTGCTGGTGCCGCTGTTTCGCATGATGAACCAGCTCGGCCTGATCAACAGCTATGCCGGCATCGTGCTGCCGCAGGTGGTGGCGCCGGTCGTCATCTACGTGTTCAAGCAGTTTTTTGACGCGATCCCGGCGGACTTCCGCGAGGCCGCCGTGATGGATGGCGCGGGGCCGCTGCGCATCCTGTGGAGCGTGTACCTGCCGGTGTCGGGCAACATCGTGTGGGCGATGGCCATCGTCACCTTTATCGGCGCCTGGAATAACTTCCTGTGGCCCTTCATCATCGTGACCTCGAACGACATGATGACCATCCCGCTCGGCCTGACCCAGACCTACGACGCCTTCGGCGTGCGCTACGCCCAGCTGATGGCGGCCGCCCTGATCGGCGCGCTGCCGGTGGCGCTGGCCTACGTCGTGTTCCAGCGCCGCGTGACCCACGGCTTCCTGGCCGCAACCGGACTGAAAGGATGAACGAGAGGATGATTCGCACCACCCTGGAGACCCCATGGCATCCGTACGCCTGACCGGCATCACCAAGCAGTACGAGGACAACCCGGTCCTCAAGGGCATCGACCTCGACATCGCGGACGGCGAGTTCGTCGTGCTGGTCGGCCCTTCGGGCTGCGGCAAGTCGACCCTGCTGCGCATCGTCGCCGGCCTGGAAGACGTCAGCGCGGGCAGCGTGGAGATCGGCGGCGTGGCCTGCCAGGGCGTCGAGCCGGCCAAGCGCGGCATCGCGATGGTGTTCCAGAGCTATGCACTGTACCCGCACATGACGGTGGCCGAGAACATGGGATTCGCCCTCAAGCTTGCGGGCGTGCCGCGCGCGGAAATCGCGGAACGGGTGGCGCGCGCCGCCGAGATCCTGCAGATCGGCCACCTGCTCGAGCGCCGTCCCAAGGCGCTGTCGGGCGGCCAGCGCCAGCGGGTGGCGATCGGCCGCGCGATCGTGAGGAAGCCCCAGGTCTTCCTGTTCGACGAGCCGCTCTCGAACCTCGATGCCGCGCTGCGCGGCCAGACCCGGGTCGAGCTGGCGCGCCTGCATGCCGACCTGAAGGCGACCATGATCTACGTGACCCACGACCAGGTCGAGGCCATGACCCTGGGCCAGAAGATCGTGGTGCTCAACGGCGGCCACATCGAGCAGGTCGGCACCCCGGCGCAATTGTACGAGCGCCCCGCGAATACCTTCGTGGCGGGCTTCCTCGGCTCGCCGCGCATGAACTTCCTGCCCGGCGCGCTGGCGGGCGAGCAGGATGTCGTTGCCCACGTGCGCCTGGCCGGTGGCGTCCAGGTCGACGTCGCCGTCGACGCATCGCGCGCCGCGCCGGGCGCCGCGGTGACGCTCGGCGTGCGGCCGGAACACCTGCGGGTGCTGGCGGACGGGGAGGGCGGCGGCATTCCCGCCACCGTCGCCCTGGTCGAATACCTGGGCGACGCCGTGATCGTGCATGCCCAGGTCGACGGCGTGCCGGAGATGATCTCCGTGAAGTGCCGCGCCGGCGGCGGCGTGGCTGCGGGCGCGCAAGTACGGCTCGGCTTCGACGCCGGCGACGGCCATCTGTTCGATGCGGACGGCGCCGCCTTGCCGCGCGTGCCGCAGATGCGGTGAGCGGCGGGGCCGGGGGCCGCGCGCGGCGGCCAACCATGACCGACATCGCCAAGCTGGCAGGGGTGTCGCAGTCCACCGTGTCGCTGGTGATCAACCAGATGAGCGGCGCCAAGGTCTCCAGCGAGACCCGCAAGCGCGTGCTGCGCATCGCCCACGAAATCGGCTATCCGGTCGAGCGCCATGGACACGGCGTCGACGCCGCCCGGCGCAACCTGATCGTCTACCTCACCGACGAACTGTCCACCAGCCCGCACGCGATGCAGACCATCGACGGCGCCCGTGACGCGGCCTGGGAGCACGATTGCCTGCTGTCCGTGTTCGCCACCCGCAGCGACCCGGAATACGAGACCGCGGTGCTGGGCCGCGTGCTCGGAAATCCGGCCCTGCTGGGCGTGGTCTACGCGACCATCTTCACGCGCGCGGTGACGGTGCCGGCGCTGCTGGCAAACGTGCCGACGGTGCTGCTCAACTGCCACACGCGCGACCGCCTGTATTCCTCGGTGGTGCCGAGCGAGGTGCTGGGCGGTTATGCGGCCACCATGCACCTGCTCGAGCGCGGGCACCGCCGCATCGGCCTGGTGAACGGCGAGGGCTGGATCGAGGCGGCCGCGGAGCGCCTCAAGGGCTATCGGCAGGCGCTGTCCACGCGCGACATCCCGTTCGAGCCGGCGCTGGTGCGCGAGGGCGACTGGCAGGTCAGCAGCGGCCACGAACACGCCTTGCACCTGCTGCGATTGCCGGACCCGCCCACGGCCCTGTTCTGCGCCAACGACCTGATGGCGGTCGGCGCGCTGGAAGCGGTGCGCGAACTTGGCCTGGACGTCCCCGGCGACGTGTCGGTGGTCGGCTACGACGACCAGGACATCGCCCGCTATACCCAGCCACCGCTGAGCACGGTGTTGTTGCCAAACTACGAAATGGGCAGATGGGCTGCCGAAAGTTTGATCGCCCAGGTCAACGGCGGCGTGGTGCGGCGCACCTCCATGAAGATGGATTGCCCTATGGTGGAACGCGATTCCGTGGCCGCCCCGAAGGCCGACTGACCCCTTCCTTGAGTGCGCCACCCCGGCGCAATTTCAGCTAGCTTTTGTCATATTGGTCATAAATTATGACTAATAAGGATTCCAATATCGGCAGGCCCGGCCGCGCGCAGCGGTCGCCGGCCCGTTCACCGTTTTCAGGAGACACTCGATGACGACCTTGAAAGTCCGCCCGGTCTGCGCGGCAGCCATGCTGCTGTGCGCCCATATCGGCTTCGCGGCAGCCCAGACCGCCCCTGCCCCGCAATCCACCGACCAGCAATCCGCGCCGACCGCCGAAGACGCGGTGCGCGCCGCGGCCGGCCCGGACGCCCAGGCCGCCCCCGCGCCCGCCGGCGGCGCGATCCAGACCGTGCAGGTGACCGGCCTGCGCGCCAGCATCCGCTCGGCCGAGCAGATCAAGCGCGATAGCGAACAGGTGGTCGATTCGATCAACGCCGACGACATCGGCAAGTTCCCCGACCGCGCCGCCGGCGACGCCCTGCAGCGCGTGGCCGGGGTGCAGGTCGGCCGCAACCTGGGCGAGACCAACAGCGTGATCATCCGCGGCCTGCCCGACGTCATCACTTCCTTCGAGGGCAACGAGATCTTCACCGGCACCGGCCGGCGCCTGTCCTACCAGGACTTGCCGGTGCAGTCGATCGCGGGCCTGGACGTCTACAAATCGGCCACCGCCAACCAGCTCGAGGGCGGCATCGCGGGCGGCGTCAACGTGCGCCTGCGCGCGCCCTTCGACTTCAAGGGCTATACCGTCACCGGCCAGGTGGAGGCGCGCCGCAACTACGTCGAGGGCAGCGACGCCACCAGCCTGGACACCAACCCGGGCGGCAGCATCCTGATGACCAACCGCTGGAACACCGGCCGCGGCGAGATGGGCTTCCTGGTGGACGTCGCCTACAACAAGGAAAACTGGGCCTTCCCGACCCAGTGGGTCGACCGCCCGGACCGCATCTTCTCGGTCGGCCAGGACGGCACGGCGATCCGCCTGAACGACGACCAGCCGATCGCGCCGCTGCGTCCCGGCGACCGCCTGGGCGAGCTGCCGAATATCGGCGGCGTCTACAACGCGGGCGACCGCGAGCGCGGCAGCATCCACGCGGCCTTCCAGTGGAAGATCAATCCGTCCACCGAATTCATGACCCAGTACCTGGGCACCTCGTATCGCGGCACGCGCGAGACCGACTACATCATGAACATCGCGACCTGGGCGCCGCGCCTGACCAACGTCCAGCTGGCGCCCGATTCGGCGGCCTGCCAGACCCCGAACGGCTCGATCTGCCTGATCCGCGCCGCGAGCGCCCCGGCCGCGCAGTTCGGCGGCCCCTACGACTGGGACCCCTACACCGCGACCAGCACCCAGGCCTTCAAGGAAAGCACCGACACCCACTACCTGAACTTCGCGCTGAAGTACCGCGAGGGCCCGCTGTCGGTCGACAGCAACCTGGCGTTTACCCGCTCGGACTTCATTAGCGACGGCGTGATCGTCGACCAGCAGATCCCGGGCGCCAGCTCCTCGGTCTACACCTACGGCAACGACGGCCACGGCGGCTTCAACAACATTATCACGCCGACCAGCAGCAACCCGTTGCAGGACCCGAACCAGTTCGTGCTGCGCGGCCTGGTCCAGAACTGGGGCGAGTCGCGCGGCGAGCAGACGCAGTTCCGCACGGATGCGGTGTACCGCCTCGGCGACGGCTTCATCACGGCGATCACCGGCGGCATCCGCCTGTCGAGCCGCGACGTCGAATTCCACGGCGCCGACCGCCCGACCGACCTGCAGGGCGCCGTGCGGCCCTCGCCGGTGGCCGCCTTCGGCCCTTCCTTCCAGACCCTGGTACCCGGCATGGACCGCCTCGGCGGCCCCTGGATGACGCCTTCGCGCGACTTCCTGCTCCACCAGTCGGACCAGGTGCGCGCCTTCTACGGCCTGGCGCCGGGGCGCCTGCCGGAAGACCCGAACCGCATGTTCGACCAGCGCGAACGCACCGCGACCCTGCACCTGGGCGCGCGCTGGAAGGCTGCGCTGGGCAATATCGGCGTGACCGGCAACGTCGGCGGGCGCCTGATCAAGGTCGACCGCCAGCTCTCCGGCCAGGCCCAGATCGGCAATGTGATTTCCCCGATCGACGTCGACAGCGACGAAACCAACTTCCTGCCGAACTTCTCGGCCCTGGTCAACTGGACCGATCGCCTGCAGTCGCACGTCAGCGTCGGCAAGACCATCACCCGGCCCGAGTTCTCGCGCCTGAACCCGGCACTGTCGCTGGTGCCGCCGACCGTCAACGCACCCGGCACCGGCTCGGCCGGCAACCCGAACCTGGCGCCGACCAAGTCGGTGAATACCGACGCCACCATCGAGTACTACTTCCAGAAGAACGGCTTCGCCCAGCTGGCGCTGTTCCACCGCGATATCGACGGCTACCTGCAGAACTTCGAGCTGGCCGAAGTCATCAACGGCCAGAACTACCGCGTGAGCCGGCCGCAGAACTCCGGCAAGGGCACCTTGCGCGGCGCCGAATTCGGCATCCAGAAGTTCTTCGACTTCTTGCCGGGCGCCTGGAGCGGCCTGGGCGCGCAGTTCAACTACACCTGGACCGACGGCGACAACGAGACCCGCACCGACTTCAACAGCGGCGAGTATCGCAAGACCGCGCTGGTGGAAGTGGCCAAGCAGAGCTACAACTTCACGCTGCTGTACGAATACGGCGGCTGGACCGGCCGCCTGGCCGCCACCCGGCGCGGCAAGTACGTCGAGCAGATCGCCGAGCCGCGCTACGGCCAGGACCGCTGGGTCAAGGCCTCGACCTACGTCGACCTGAGCGTCGGCTATGCGCTCACGCCAAACCTGTCGCTCAACTTCGACGCCATCAACCTGACCAAGGAGCGCTACGAGAGCTACCTGGGCAACCCGGAGCGTCCACGCGACATCCGCTACAACCCGACCACCTACGGCATCAGCCTGCGCTACCAGATGTAAGGGGATAGTCAATGCAGAAGACTTACTGCAATCCGGTCTACCCGGAGATCATGGCGGACCCCTTCGTGCTGCGGCACGAGGGGCGCTATTTCGCCTACGGCACCGCGCCCGACGGACCGGGCGGCGGACGCTTCCCGGTGCTGGTGTCGAACGATATGGTCGACTGGCACCCTGGCGGCTATGCGCTGCTGGAGCCGGGCGACGACCACTTCTGGGCGCCGGAAGTGGCCTGCAGCGAGGGCAGGTTCTGGCTGTACTACTCGCGCGGCGACGCCGAGGGCAAGACCCACAAGCTGCGCGTCGCGGTATCGAACGATCCGGTCGGCCCGTTCCAGGACTGCGGCGTGCTCCTGGTGCCGGACCAGCCGTTCTCGATCGACGCCCATCCTTTCCGCGACGCCGACGGCCAGTGGTACCTGTACTACTGCGTCGACTTCCTCGAGTTCGAGGACGACCACCGCATCGGCACCGGCATCGTGGTCGACCGCTTGCTGGGCATGGACCGCCTGGAGGGCAAGCCGCGCACGGTCGCGCGGCCGCACGCGGACTGGCACCTGTTCAAGAAGCAGCGCGCCATGTACGACGCGGTCTACGACTGGCACACGGTGGAAGGCGCCTTCGTGCTGCCGCACGGCGGCAAGTATTACTGCTTCTACAGCGGCGGCGCCTGGGAAAAGGAGAACTACGGGGTCAGCTACGTGGTGGCGGATCACCCGCTCGGGCCGTTCACGCGGCCCGAGGG
This sequence comes from Massilia phyllostachyos, assembly GCF_021044825.1. Taxonomy (GTDB): domain Bacteria; phylum Pseudomonadota; class Gammaproteobacteria; order Burkholderiales; family Burkholderiaceae_D; genus Telluria; species Telluria phyllostachyos. Next base: position 182,551 of record NZ_JAJNOC010000010.1, read on the forward strand.
CAGCGAGGAAGCCTTGCTGATGCGCTCGCGGGCGCCGAACGTGATCGGCCCCGGCCACAACTCGTTCACCACCTCGCCGGACGGAAGCCAGGACTGGATCGTCTATCACGCGTGGGACGCGGCCATGACCGGTCGCCGCATGTGCATCGACCGGCTGGTGTGGGAGCACGGCCGGCCGACCACCGTCGGGCCGACCTTCACGCGCCAGGCGGCGCCGTCAGGGCTCGACCTGGCGTAGCACCGGTTCGCAGGCCTGCGCCAGCCGCGCCGTGATCCAGGCGCGCGTGTGGGCGCAGGCGGCGCGGCCCATCGCCACCTTGAAGTGGATGAAGCCGTGCGGGGCTTCCGGCAGGTCGTTGAGTTCGACCTCGGCGCCCCAGCGCCGGGCCATCTGCAAGGTATCGTCGCGCAGCGGGTCGCGCCGGCCGGTATACAACAGGCCCGGGGGCATGCCGTCCAGATCACCGTGCAACGGCGAGAGCGGGGCGCGCCTGCGCCCCTCGTCGTCCAGGCCGGGCGTGAGCAGGCGCAGGCCGGGGAGCATGGCCGGTCCGTCCAGCACCAGGGTCGCCGGGCCCGCCTGGCGCACGCTGTCGCTGCCGGCCATGTCGTAGACGCCGTAGTACAGCACCGCGCCCGCGATCCGCTCGAACAGCGCCGGCCAGGTTTTCAGGCGCAGCAGCGTGGCCGCGGCCAGCTGGCCGCCGGCGGATTCGCCCACCACGATCACCGGCAGTCCCTGCGCGCCTGGCAGGCCGTCTTCCAGCAGCCAGCGCGCGGCCAGCAGGCACTGGTCCATCATCGCTTCGATCGTCGTGCGCGGCGCCAGGCCGTAGTCGACCGAGACCACGGCGACGCCGCATTCGCGCGCCATCGGCGCGTTGAAGGCGTCGTTCATCTCGGGATTGCCGATCACCCAGCCGCCGCCGTGGATGTCGAGCACCAGGCCCCGCAGCGCGCCCGCAGGCCGCAGCACGCGCACCGGCACGCGGTCGCCGTCGCGCTCGAGCAAGCGGCGCTCCACCTGCAAGCCCTTGCGGCGCAGCCTGGCGTCGGCGCCCAGTTGCGACAGGCGGAGCAGAGCCTGGCCGAGCATGGGGACGAATGGGCCGCGGTAGCGTACCCGGGGCGCGCGCGCCAGTTTGTGGTTGAAGCGGCGCAGGTCGTCGAGCATCGCCGCGTCGACGTGCATGGGCATGGCTCAGCCTACCGGCGTCAGGGCGGGACGTCCGGCGAAGTGCGCCTCCAGGTTGCCGACCGCGAGCCGCGCCATCGCGCGCCGGGTCTCCACCGTGAAGCTGCCGACGTGGGGCGTGAGGACCACATTGTCCATGGCGCGCAGGGCGCCCGGCACGCGCGGCTCGTCCTCGAACACGTCGAGCGCGGCGGCGCCGAGCCGGCCTTCGCCCAGCGCCGCGACCAGGGCCGCTTCGTCGACCACCGAACCGCGCGCGATGTTCACCAGCGTGCCTTCCGGGCCGAGCGCGTCGAGCACCGCCGCATCCACGGCGCGCCGGGTCGCTGCGCCGCCCGGCGTGGCCAGGACCAGGAAGTCGCTGGCCGCCGCCAGGTCGAGCAGCGAGGCGCAGCGCAGCGCCGGTTCCGGCCCTTCGCTGCGCTGGTAATAGCGGATCTCCATGCCGAAGGCGCGCAGGCGCAGCGCCACCGCCTGGCCGATGCGGCCGTAGCCATAGATGCCCACGACCTTGCCGCGCAGGCTGCGCGCCGGGGTCAGGGGGCGCTTTTCTTCCCAGGCGCCGGCGCGCACGTAGCGGTCCAGCAGTGGGATGCGGCGCGAGCCGGCCAGCAGCAGCGAGACCGCGAGGTCGGCCACGTCTTCGGTCAGTACGTCCGGGGTGTTGGTGACGACGATGCCGCGCGCCGCCATCGCCTCGAGGTCGACGGCATCGACGCCCACGCCGTGGACCGAGACGATTTCCAGCGATGGGTAGACGGCGGCCCCCGACGCATCGAGGCCCACGGTGCCGGTGGTGAGCACGGCGCGGATGCGCGGCGCGATGTCGCGCTCGAAAGCCGCGCGTTCTTCTTGCGCCATGCGCGCCGGGAAGTGGCAGGTGAACTGTCCATCCAGCGCGCCCAGGACGTCGTTCGTCCACACGCTGCCCAATACCGCGATCTCTGGTTTCATCGATCCAATCCGTCCATGCAGAAAATCTCATCGTACAACGATTCGCCCGTATGCCTGTATGGACGGTGGCTTAAGCCAGGCTTCAGGCAGGCGTGAGGATCGGTGAGATTGCGCAGGCGCCGCTTACCTATACTGTGCGCTTTCGATCAATACAGGTGACTCGATGTCGCGCGAGGTCCCTGCATTCGTCGCCGGCTACCTGTGCGCAGCGGCGAAGGAGGGCCGTCGCATCACGCTTGCCATGGAGCTCCCGGCAGTCGCGCAGGATGCGATCGACGCTTTCCTCGCCAGCCGCGGCGCGACCGAGGACGTCGCACGCTTCACGGACGCGGCACTGTGGCGCCGGCCAATGCAGGACGGGCGCAGCAGCGCCGCGATGCTCGAGCTCTTCGGCCGCATCCGGACGCTGCGCGCCACGGGGATGGACATTCGGGTCGTGGCCATCGACGGCGAGGGGGCGCCGAAGGCCCGCGAAGCGCTGCTGGCGGCGAATCTGGCCGCGGTGCTCGATGGGAATGCAGGCCGGCAGGTCGTCGCCCTGGTGGGCGGACTGCACGCGATCCGCGAGAAAGGCAAGCGCTTCGACCCGCAGTACGAGTCGGCGATCTACCTGCTTTCCGCGCGCAAGCCGCTCTCCTTGACGGTCGGCACCGCGGGCGGCAGCGCCTGGATTTGTCGAGGCAACACGCCGGCTACCTGCGGCGAGGCGCAGTGGGACGTCAACCGGATCACACCGGCGCCGGCCGGCCCGTTCTCCCTGACGCCACCGTCCGCGCAGTTCGATGGCCTGTTCTACGTCGGACCAACGACGGCGTCGCCGCCGCCGATTCGCTGACACTCACTCCAGTCCGATGCCGAGCCGCTCGATCGTGCCGGCCGCGCTGAGCGTCATTGAGACGATCATGGTCTCGTCGCGATAGCGGAAACGGTAACGGGCGAGGCGGAGCACACCATCCTCCCTCCGTTCCAGCAATTCCACGGCCTGCAGTGGCCCGGCGTCGCCGATTTCCTCGGCGACGATGCCGATCCAGCGCGGTGCCTCGGGCAGGTGGCGCGAGACCGGGTCGTCGAGCCCCAGCTTGCCATCCTCGGCCAGCAGCAGGATCAGGGCGGCGGTGAAGGTCTTGCCGATCGAGCCGGACTGGAACATCGTGTGCGGCGTGGCCGCGACGCCATGCTCGACGTTGGCCAGGCCGTAGCCGCGCTCGCGCACGATCTTGCCGTGCTGGAGGACGACGACGGCGCCGCCGGGGACGTGGCGGCGCGCCATCTCGCGTTCGATGGCGTCGTCGAGCTGGTCGGCGCGGGCGCTGCAGGCCAGGAGGAGGGCCGATAACAGGAGAAGAGGACGCATGCGGTTTCAGGATGGTTCACGGGACCGCCAGTGTAGCGAGGCGCGGATTGACAGGAATGCCATCGATCGTTGAATATCTGCCACCATGACACATGCCGCCCACCCGATCGACGTCTGGATCGTCGTCTTCCCCAACTTCCTGCTGCTCGACGCCACCGGCCCGGTGCAGGTCTTCTCCAGCGCGAACGACGAGGCGGTCGACGCCGGCCTGCCGGCGCCGTACCGCATCCGCATCGCGGCGCCCGGCGGCGGCGCGGTGCTGTCGTCTTCCGGCGTGAGCCTGCTGGACGAGCCGCTGCCGCAAGCGGGACTCGAACACGCGACGGTGATCGTCTCGGGCGGCCGGGTGCGCGACCTGCCCTCGGTCGGTGACGAAGCGGGACGCGCGGCGCTGGCCTGGGTGCGTGGCGCCAGCGCGGCCGTATCGCGCTGCTGCGCGGTCTGCACCGGGGCCTTCGTGCTGGCGCGCGCCGGCCTGCTGGACGGGCGGCGCGTGGTGACGCACTGGCAGGACGTCGCGGCGCTGCAGGCCGAGCACCCGTCGCTGCAGGTGCAGGACAATGCGATCCACGTCCACGACGGCAAGTTCTACACCTCGGCCGGCATCAGCGCCGGCATGGACCTGGCCCTGAGCCTGGTCGAGGAAGACCTGGGCCGGAAGCGCGCGCTGGCCGTGGCGCGGCGCCTGGTGCTGTTCCTCAAGCGTCCCGGCGGACAGCGCCAGTTCAGCGCCGAGCTGCTGGCGCAGTCGCAGGACGATGGGGTGCATGCGCGCCTGACCGCCTGGCTGCGGCCGCGCCTGCGCCACGCAGTGCGGACCGAGGACATGGCCGAAGCCTGCGCGCTGTCGGTGCGCACCCTGCACCGGCGCTTGCGCGAGGAGGTCGACCTGACGCCGGCGCAGGTCCTGGCGCAGCTGCGGATGGAGAGCGCCTGCCGGCTGCTGGAGCGGCCGGGCGCCAGCTGAAGCAGGCGGCGCGCGAGTGCGGGTATGGCAGCGAATACAACCTGCGGCGGGCGTTCAGCACGCAGCTGGGCGTGCTGCCCAGCGAGTATCAGGCGCGCTTCGCCTGAACCCGGCGGTAGGGCGGACCGGGCCACGGGAGGCGGGTTTCCCGTCCGCGCGTTTGAACAGTGCTGGGATAATCCGTTCGCCTCGCTTCACCCGGGAGTTGAATGCGCGGACGGCGAAGCCGTCCACCCTACGATCCTCAATGTATCGAGCGGCATCGGCTTTGCGAGCAGGTAGCCTTGCGCCTGGTCGCAGCGCGCTGCACGCAGCAGCTCCAGCATCTCCTCGGTCTCGACGCCTTCCGCCACCACCGCCATGTTCAGCGCATGCGCCATCTCGACAAAGGCCTTGACGAAATCGGAGGTCGTCACGTTCCCGTCCTCCTGCAGCAGGAAGGAGCGATCCAGCTTCAGCACGTCGATCGGGAAGCGGCGCAGGTAGGCCAGGCTTGAATAGCCGGTGCCGAAGTCGTCCACGGCAAGCGCGACGCCGAGGCGCTTGAGGTCCTTCAGCATCGCGGCGGTGCGCTCGATGTCCTCGATCAGCGCGCTCTCGGTCAGTTCCAGTTCCAGGCAATCGGGCGCCAGGCCGGTCTCTAATAACACCGCGCGCACCTCGTCCACAAAGTGCGCATTGCCGAGCTGGCGCGCCGAGACGTTCACCGATACCACCATCTTGCGCCCGAACTCGTCGATCAGGGCGCGGGTGCGGGCGCAGGCTTCCTGCAGCACCCAGCGCCCGATCGGGACGATCAGGCCGGTCTCCTCGGCGATGCCGATGAACTGCTGCGGCGGCACGCGGCCACGCTCCGGGTGGTTCCAGCGGATCAGGGCTTCCATGCCGACCGGCGCCATGCGCGCCAGGTCGATGCGCGGCTGGTAGTGCAGCTCGAACTCGCCGCGCGCCAGCGCCGGGCGCAGGGACACTTCGAGCGCCATCCGGACCTGGGTCGCGACCGTCATCTCCGGCTCGAAGAAGCGGTAGCGGTTGCGGCCCGCGTTCTTGGCGCGGTACATCGCGGTGTCGGCGGTCTGGAACAGGGTCTCGCGGGTGCGCGCGTCCTGCGGATACATGCTGATGCCGATCGAGGCGCCGACGATGACGTCGATGCCGCCCACGGTCACCGGCGCGGTGAGCACCTCGAGCAGCTGGGCCGCGATGCGCTCGGCCGCCGCCCGGCCGCCGGCGCAGCTCGCGGCCACCACGAATTCGTCGCCGCCCAGGCGCGCGATGACATCGCCCGGCCGGACCACGCTGCGCAGGCGCCCGGCGACTTCGCACAGCAGCACGTCGCCCATCTCGTGGCCGAAGGAATCGTTGACCTCCTTGAAGCGGTCGAGGTCCAGGAACATCACCGCCAGCGCGCCGCTGCCGCAGCCGTCGAGCATCTGCTGGACCCTTTCGGCAAGCCGCGCGCGGTTCGGCAGGCCGGTCAGGGTGTCGTGGGTGGCCAGTTCCTGCAGGCGGCGCTCGGCGGCCTTGCGGCCGGTGATGTCGGTCATCAGGCCGGTCAGCGAGACCGTGCGCCCATCGAGCCCGCGCTTGATGCTGCCGTTGAAGAGCACGTGGATGTGGTAGTCCTCGCGGTGGCGCAGCACCGCTTCCACGCCCTGCACCGCGGTCTGGCCGGGCGGGCCGTCCTCCAGGATGGTCCAGTTGAAGCAGTGGAACAGCGCTTCCAGGCGCGAGCCGACCAGCGCCTCGCGCGGGTGGCCGGACAGGCGGCACAGCGAGGGATTCACGTCCAGCAGAGCGCCGTCGCCGTCCAGCAGCAGGTAGCCGCTCGGAGTCAGTTCGATGATCTCGCGGAAGCGCCGCTCGCTCTCGCGCAGCTGGTGTTCGGCTTCCTCGCGCGCGCTCAGGTCGCGGATCACGGCCAGGAAGAATTCCTCGCCTTCGTCGTCGAAGCGCGAGATCTGCACCTCGGCCGGGAAGCTGCTGCCGTCCTTGCAGTGCTTCTGCATGCGAAGCAGCTGCGCCTGGCCGGCGCGCAGGCTTGAAAGCAGCGCGCCGGCGCCGGCCAGGCCGAAATTCACGTCCGTGGCGCGCAGGCCCAGGAATTCCTCGCGCGTGTAGCCGAAGCGGGCGCAGGCCTGGTCGTTGACCGACACGATGTTCAGCTGGCCGTCGACGATCATGATGCTGTCGCCGGCCTGGTTGAACAGCTTGCGGAAGCGCTGCTCGCTCTTCCTGAGCGCCTGCTCGGCCGCGCGGCGGGCGGTGATCTCGTGGAAGTAGACCGAGATGCCGTCGCCGGCCGGATAGACGCGCGCCTCGACCCAGACTTGGCGCGGTTCCCAGAAGGCCTCGAAGGTGGCGGCGACGCGGGTTTCCATCACTTGACGGTAGCGCTGCAGGAAGGACGAATGCCGCAGGTCGGGCACGGCCTCGAGCAGGGGACTGCCGATCGTGGTCCCCGGCGCGACGCCGACGAAGGCGGCGGCCCTGGTGTTGGCATAGGTGAGCCGCCACTCGGCGTCGACCGCGAAAAAGGCGTCGCCGATACTCTCCAGCATGCCGCCCAGCGCGCTCTCCGAGCGCCGCAGCGCTTCGCGCGCCTGCAGCTGGGAGGTGACGTCGCGCGCGGTGACGAAGAAGCGGCGGTGGGCCTCGGACCAGCGCGCCGCCACCGACATCGAGATCACGCGCCCGTCCTTGCGCCGCACCCGCAGCTGCAGGTCGGAGCGGTCGGGCGATTCCCGCTGCAGGCTGAGGCGCATGTTGCGCGCCTCGCCGTGCTGCTGCGGATCGAGCAGTATTTCGTAATGGCGGCCGGCCAGCTCCTCGGGCCGGAAGCCGAGCAGGGCGTGGGCGGCGGCGTTCACGCGCAGGATGGCGCCGCTGGCGTCGACCACGGCCATCAGGTCGAGTGCATTGTCGATCAGGGCGGCGTTTTCGTCGGCGAGCAGGGCGCCGCGGTTGCTGTCGGTGCTGTCGGTACTATCGAAATCTGTCACGAATCGGGCGGCAACGGCCGCGGCAGGTGGAGGCGGCCGGGCCGGCCGCCAGTGCGCCGCAAGTATATCCATTTCCTTGCGGCAACTAAACCCTGCTCGACAGTAATCTGAGGCGAAATTGCGACACTTGTCTGCACAAGCGAGCGTCAGCGCCCCGCCTCGTCGCCCTCGTCCGGATCGCCGCGCATGGCCACGAAGTCGCGTTCGAACATCGCATGCAGCTCTTCGCGCGCGCGCCGCGCCATCGACACGTACTGTTCGCGGTCCTTGTAATACGGGTAGACCTCGAGCACGCTCTTGATATTGTGTTCGCGGAACCGCATCGCCGCCTGGCGCGCGAGATAGGCGCCGAAGCCGAGTTCCTCCATCACGCGCCGGCCCAGCATCAGGGCCGAATCGAAGGTCTCGCGCTCGATCACGGTGACGCCCAGGTCCATCAGCTGGTAGTAATGCGTGACGTTGCGGGCGCGCGCCAGGATCGGCAGGTCGGGAAATTCGGCGCGCACCGCTTCGGCCAGCTTGAGGCTGTCCTCGATGCCGTCGACCGACAGCACCAGCGCGCGCGCCTGGCCGGCGCCGGCCGCGTGCAGCAGGTCGGTGCGGGTGGCGTCGCCATAGAACACCTTGAAGCCGAAGCGGCGCAGGGTGTCGACGTTGTCCGGATCGTGATCGAGCATCGTGAGCGGCACCTGGTTGGCGTGCAGCAGGCGTCCGACGATCTGGCCGAAGCGGCCGAAGCCGGCGATGATCACGTGGCCGGCGTTGCCGTCGATCGCATCGGCGGCGCGGGCCTTGCGGCTTTGCCAGCGCGGCTCCAGCACCCGGTCGTAGAGGATCAGCAGGAGCGGCGTGGCCACCATCGACAGCGCCACCACCAGCACCAGCACGTTGGCGGTGGCTGCATCGAATACGCGCGCCGCGGCGGCCGCGCCGAACACCACGAAGGCGAACTCCCCGCCTTGCGACAGCAGGAAGGCGAACAGCACGCGCTGGCGCCCGGCCATGCCGAAGCCGCGCGCCAGCAGCCACAGCACCAGCAGTTTCAGCGCCAGGAAGCCGGCGGCGAGCAGCAGGATGCGCAGCGGCTGCGCCAGGAACACGCCGAAGTCGACCGACATCCCGACCGCGATGAAGAACAGGCCGAGCAGCAGGCCCTTGAAGGGCTCGATGTCGGTTTCCAGGGCGTGCCGGTATTCGGAATCGGCCAGCAGCACCCCGGCCATGAAGGCGCCCAGCGCCATCGACATGCCGGCGTAGGACATCAGGAGGGAAATCGAGATCACCAGCAGCAGGGCGAAGGCGGTGAAGATTTCCCGCATCCCGGTACCGGCGATGAAGCGCAGCAGCGGGCGCACCAGGAAGCGCCCGGCCAGCACCAGGCCAGCGATCACCGCGACCGCGGTCACGGCGCCGCTCCAGCCGCCGCCCGCATGGCTGTCCGGCACGCCCAGCAGCGGCACCAGCGCGATCATCGGGATCGCGGCGATGTCCTGGAACAGCAGGATGGCGAAGCCGGCCTGGCCGGCCGGGGTCGGGATCAGGTTCCGCTCCTGCATGGTGGTGAGCGCGATCGCGGTCGAGGACAGCGACAGGCCGAGCGCCGCGATCAGCGCGGTCTGCCAGGCCACGCCCAGCAGCACGGCGGCAAGGGCCAGCACACAGGATACCCCCGCGACCTGGGCGCTGCCCCAGCCGAAGATCGAGCGCCGCAGCGACCACAGGCGGCGCGGTTCGAGTTCCAGCCCGATCACGAACAGCAGCAGCACCACGCCGAACTCGGCGAAGTGCAGGATGGTCTCGACCTCGCGGATCAGGCCCAGGCCCCAGGGCCCGATGGCGATCCCCGCCAGCAGGTAGCCGAGCACCGCGCCCAGGCCCAGGCGCTTGGCGAGCGGCACCGCGACCACGGCGGCGCCGAGGTAAACCAGGGCGTTGACGAGGACATCATGCTCCATGCGCGTCTCCGGTGGCGTGCGCGGCCAGCAGCTCACGCAGCGCGTCGGCGTGGCGGTCGGCCGCCGCCTGGTCCGGATGGTCGGCGCCGTAGAACACGTGCGGCGCCAGCCACGCCATGCCGCAGGCGCGCGCGGTCTGCTCCAGCGGCAGCAGGAAGTCTTCCAGCGGCCGGCCGTGGGCGCCGCCCGGGCGGTAGTCGTCCAGGCGGCTGTTGCAGGCGACGGCGGCGAAGGCGCGCTTGCCGGCCAGGCGGCCGCCGGGTGCGGCCCACTCGGGCTTGAGCACCGTATCGCACCACTCCTTCAGCAGGGCCGGCATCGCGTACCAGGCCAGCTGGAACACGAACACCAACAGCGGCGCCTCGCGCAGCAGGGTGCGTTCGCGCCGCACGTCGATATAAAAGTCGGGATACAGCTGGTACAGGTCCTGGACCTGGACGCCGGGCAGGCCGGCGGCGGCGTCGGCCACCCGCCGGCTGATGCGCGAGCGGTGCAGCGACGGGTCGGCGAAGACGACGAGGGCGCGCGGTTCCATGGTCATGTCAATGTTGTCGGAAGGATCAGGAATTGTACCGTGCGCGGGCCGGCGCTGTTGTGTCTTCGCGGCGTACGTACCGTCACATTCCGGTTTCAGGATTGGCAGCGAGCTATTACAATTGTTGCTTTCACAAAGAACCATTCATCCAGCATGGCGCAACAGGCAGTGGAAACCAACCGGGCTCCGGCCCGCTCCTTCGCTCAGGGCGGCAGTGAGCTTGGCAAGATCATCGACGCATTCGACTGGGGCGCCACCAGTCTCGGTCCCATCGACGGCTGGTCGCCGGTGCTGCGCAACACGGTCGAACTGATCCTGCGTTCGCCGGCGCCGATGGTGACGATGTGGGGCCTCGATGGCGTCATGATCTACAACGACGGCTACGCCCGGATCGCGGCGGAACGCCATCCGGCCCAGCTCGGGGTCGCGGTACGCGCCAGCTGGCCCGACGAAGCCGCCTTCAACGACAATGTGATGAAGGTGGTGCTGGCCGGCGGCACGCTGTCCTACCGCGACGCCGAACTCGACCTGCGCCGCCACGGCGTGCCCGAGCAGGTCTGGCTGAACCTGGACTATTCGCCGATCGTCGGCGACGACGGCGCCATCGTGGGCGTGCTGGCCCTGGTGACCGAGACCACCGACAAGGTGCGCGCGAAGCGCTACCTGGCCGGCGAACAGGACCGCCTGCGCGCGATGTTCGCCCAGGCGCCGGGCTTCACCGCCACCCTGGTCGGCCCCGAACACCGCTACGAACTGGTCAACGAGGCTTATCTCGGCCTGGTCGAACGGCGCGACATCACCGGCCGCACGGTGGGCGAGGTGCTGCCCGAAGTCGCTTCCCAGGGCTTCCTGCGCCTGCTCGACGAGGTCTACGCCAGCGGGCGCCCGCACAGCGGCGTCGCCACCGCGATCTGGCTCATGGCCGCAGATGGCGAGAGCCGCCTGCACTACCTCGACTTCGTGTTCCAGCCGGTGCGCGGCGAGGACGGCGCCGTGATCGGCATCTTCGTGCAGGGGAACGACGTCACCGAACGGGTGCTGGCCGAACGCGCGCTGCGCGACAGCGAAACGCGCTTCCGCACCTTCGCCCAGGCGATGCCGAACCAGGTCTGGTCGGCCGACGCCAGGGGCAGCCTGAACTGGTTCAACGATGTCATCTTCGCCTACAGCGGCTACGACCACGCCGCCCTGCTGGGAGACGGCTGGGGACGCATGATCCACCCCGGCGACCTGCAGGCGATCCGCGCGCGCTGGACCGAATCGGTGGCCACCGGCCAGCCCTTCGAGTCGGAAGTGCGGCTGCGCCGCGCCGACGGCGCCTACCGCTGGCACCTGAACCGCGCGGTGCCGCTGCGCGCAGATGGGGGCGAGGGTGGCGAAGTGATCGGCTGGGTCGGCACCAATACCGACATCGAAGAACAGAAGAACACCGCGCAGCGCTACGCGGCCCTGAACGACGACCTGCAAGGCCAGGTGGCGCAGCGCACGGCCGAGCGCGACCGCATGTGGCGCCTGTCGAAGGACATCCTGCTGGTGGCGCGCTTCGACGGCAGCGTGGAGGCGGTCAGCCCGTCCTTCGGGGCGCTGCTGGGCTGGTCCGAGACCGACATCCTGGGCCGCAACTTCATGGAGCTGGTGCATGCGGACGACCGCGGCGCCACCATCGCCCAGATGGCCTCCCTCGGCCAGGGCGGCTACGTCAACAAGTTCGAGAACCGCTACCGCCGCAAGGACGGCAGCTGGTGCCTGCTGTCGTGGACCGCGGCGCCGGACGAGCGCTTCGTGCACGCGATCGGGCGCGACATCACCGCCGAACGCGAGCAGCAGGACGCGATCCGCCGCACCGAGCTGGCGCTGCAGCAGTCGCAGAAAATGGAGACCATCGGCAAGCTGACCGGCGGCGTGGCGCACGATTTCAACAACCTGCTGCAGATCATCTCCGGCAACCTGCAGCTGCTGCAGATGGCGCACGCCGACCCGGATCCGCGCCAGGGCGGCGCGCGCTATATCGAGAACGCGCGCTCGGCGGTGGAAAAGGGCGCCAAGCTGGCCAGCTACCTGCTGGCCTTCGGCCGCCGACAGCCGCTCGAACCGAAGGTGATCAAGATCGGCCGCCTGGTGTCGAACATGGAAGACATGCTGCGCCGCGCGCTGGGCGAGGAGATCGAGATCGAGATGGTGATCTCGGGCGGCCTGTGGAACACGGCGGTCGACGTCGGCCAGGTCGAGAACGCGATCCTGAACCTGGCGATCAACGCGCGCGACGCCATGGATGGCAGCGGCCGCATGACGATCGAGGCCACCAACGCGGTGCTGGACGAGATGTACTGCCGCGCCCACGGCGACGTGATGCCGGGCCAGTACGTGATGCTGGCCGTGACCGACACCGGCTCCGGCATGGCGCCCGAAGTGGCGGGCCGCGCCTTCGAACCCTTCTTCTCGACCAAGGAAGAAGGCAAGGGCACGGGCCTGGGCCTGTCGATGGTCTACGGCTTCGTCAAGCAGTCGGGCGGCCACGTCAAGATCTACAGCGAGATAGGCCAGGGCACCTCGGTCAAGATCTACCTGCCGCGCAGCACGGCGGCGGAAGAGCCGATCGGCCCCGTGGAGCAGCAGGGCGCGGTGGGCGGGAGCGAAACCATCCTGGTGGCCGAGGACGACGAGGCGGTGCGCGCGACGGTCGTCGAGATGCTGACCCAGCTCGGCTACCGCGTGCTGAAGGCCTCGGACGCGGCCAGCGCGCTGGCCGTGATCGAAAGCGGGGTGCCGATCGACGTGCTGTTCACCGACGTGGTCATGCCCGGCACCCTGCGCAGCCCGGAACTGGCGCGCATCGCGCGCGAGCGGCTGCCGAACCTCGCCGTGCTGTTCACCTCGGGCTATACCGAGAACGCCATCGTGCACGGCGGGCGGCTCGATCCGGGCGTGGAACTGCTGGGCAAGCCCTACACGCGCGAGCGCCTGGCGCGCAGGATTCGCCAGGTGCTGGCCAAGCAGAAGAGCCAGCCGGAGACCGTGGCCGCCGCGCCAGCGGCCAGCGTGAAGGCTGGCGGCCTGTCGATCGTGCTGGTCGAGGACGAGGACGCGATCCGCGCGAACACCGCGGCCCTGCTCGAGCATCTCGGCCACCGGGTGCAGGCGGCCGGCGACGCCGAGACAGCGCTGCCGATGATCACGGCCGACACCGACATCCTGATCACCGACGTCCAGCTGCCCGGCATGTCGGGCGACACCCTGGCGGCCCAGGCGCGCAGCAAGGTGCCGGGCATGCGCATCGTATTTGCGACCGGCAACGGCGAGGTGGCGAACTGGCCGGACGCCATCGTGCTGCGCAAGCCCTACGACCTTGCCAGCCTGGTGAAGGCGCTGGGCCAGCAGGTCCTGGCCGCCTGAGGCGCGCTCCTACAGGCGGCGCGGGCCTGCGCCTATTCGTGCGGGCCCGCGCCGGGTCTATGATGGTTGCCTGAATCCAGCACACCAGGAGGCCATATGTCGATGCAAGCGGAAGGAAATGACGCCAAAGGGCGCAACTATCACCAGAGCACCAAGGACGGCACCGGCAGCGCAGCCAGCGTCGGGACCGGCGGCACCGGCGATATCGGATCGATGGGCGGCGGCGCCGGCCAGGACGGCCGGCAGCGCGAGAGCCGCAGCGACGACCTGCTCGCCGGCAGCACCACCCACGAGGAGGCCGACGAGGCCTTCCAGGGCGGCAGCGACGGCGGCCAGATCCAGACCGGCATGGAAGGGATCAATACCCGCCGCGGGGAATCGGGCGCGAGCCGGCAGTCGGTGGAGCAGCAGGGCGGTGGCAACCGCCAGGGGGCGAATCTGCAGGATCCGGCCGAGACCGACCCGACGCAGTACGATCAGGGCACGGCGGACCGCGAACGCTGATGCCCTCGTAGGGTGGGCGGTCCACCGCCCACCCTACGAGTCGTTGTGGCCGCCTCTTCGATGAAGCGGGCGGTTAGCTCCGGCTGGGTTACCGGCAGCATATGGCCCCCCTCGACGACTTCCAGCCTGCATCCCGCTACCTTGTCGGCCAACGCCTGACCGTTGTCGCGCCAGTCGAGCAGGCGGTCGCCGCGGCCGAACAGGACGTGGACCGGAATTCCCGATGTCTCCAATTCGCCGTAGCGCGCCTCCAGGCGCGGCATGTGCTCGCGCAGGGCCAGCACGTCGCTTGACGCGGCGAGGAACTGGCGCGGCCGCAGGCTGAGCAGCCCGCCGCCGCGGGTGGCGAAGTCGCGCGGCGGAGTCTCAGGCGCGAAGACCTGCTTCAGCACCGACTTGCTGCCCAGGATGCCGAGCGGGACCGCCAGCGTCCAGGCGAACAGGCTGCGCAGCCGCGGCGAGGCGATGGTCAGGGCGCGGAAGGCCGGTGGCACGGCGCCGTCGGTATGCGTCAGCGGCGCGATCAGGGCCAGGGCGCCGACCTTGTCCGGGTGCTCGAGCGCCAGGGTGAGCGCGGTGGCGCCGCCCAGCGAATGGCCGACCACGGTCGGCCGGCCCAGATCCAGGCGTTCGATCAGGCGCGCGATGGTGCGCGCCTGGGTCGACAGGTCGGCCGCCACGCCGGCGGGACGCGAGGAGTAGCCGGCGCCGGGGCGGTCGAGCGCGACCACGCGGTAGCGCCGCGCCAGGTCGCGCACGGCGCCGTAGTTGAAGTGGTTCAGCTGGCCGTTCAGGCCGTGGATCAGCAGCAGGACCGGGCCTTCGCCTTCGTCGCGCACGTGCAGGCGCACGCCGTCGGCTTCGACGAACAGGTGGGCGGGCGGCAGTGCATCCTCGATGCGGCGCGTGGTGCGTAGGCTGAACTGGTACAGCAGGACCAGCAGCAGCACGATGGCGCCGAGGGCGTACAGCAGGGTGGCGGCAAGGTTCATCGTCCGGTCGCTCGCTTCAACAGTGTCCAGTAATGGACGGGGCTCAGGCGCTCGAGCACCGACACGATCTTCGCGTCGCTTCCCACCAGGATGCGTGCGCGGCGCCCTTCGATGCCGCGCACGATGGTTTCCCCGGCTTCGTGCGGCGCCATGCGCAGCAGGCGCTGGGCGATGGCGCGGCCGCGCGCGATGTCCTCCTGCGGTGCGTCTTTCGGCACCCGCGCATTTTTCGCGATCGCGGTTGCCACGCCGCCCGGATGCACCACGCTCACGCCCACCGTGCTGCCCTCCAGCTCATGGCGCAGCGCGTTGCTGAAGCCGCGCACCGCGAACTTGCTGGCCGCGTAGGCGCTCTGGCCCGGCGGCGAGATGATGCCATAGATGCTCGACACGTTCACCACCCGCGCCTCGTCGCTTGCGCGCAGGCGCGGGAGAAAGGCGCGCGTCATGCGCACCACGGCGTGGAAGTTGATCTCCATGAGCCAGTCGAAATCGTCCTCGTGGACCTGCTCGAAGGTGCCGCCCAGCGCGACGCCGGCATTGTTGACCAGCAGGTCGACGCGGCCGTGGGCGGCGTCCACCTGCGCCGGGAAGGCGCGCACGGCGCCGCGGTCGGCGACGTCGAGGTGGTGGTGCGAGGCGCGTACGCCCAGGCGACGCGCTTCTTCGGCGACGGCTGCGACGGCGGCGGCGTCGATGTCGGCCAGGGCCAGGTGGCAGCCGCGCCGCGCCAGCGCGAGCGCGGTGGCGCGGCCGATGCCGCCGCCGGCGCCGGTGACCACGGCGACACGATTGGCAAGGTTCATGCAGGGGTTCCTTCTGAATCAAGGCGCTTCAAGCGCAGCACGCCGTCCTCGATGCGTCCGAAGCGGATCGTGAGCAGGTCGCGCAGGTAGTTCTGGTAAACCCGCCAGGGCTTGACGGCGCCCTGTTGCGGCAGCAGGTGGCGGGCGCGCTCGACGTAGCCGGAATCGAAGTCGAGGAAGGGCGTTTCAGGCACGCCCGGGTCGCGCGGCGCCACCGCCATGGCCTGGCCGCGCGCATCCATGTGGCGCAGCAGGCGGCACACCCATTCGGCGGTCAGGTCGGCCTTCAGGGTCCAGGATGCGTTGGTGTAGCCGAAGGCGAGGGCGCAGTTCGGGACGTCGCTCAGCATCATGCCCTTGTACGACATCGCGCGGCTCGGGTCGACCACGCGTCCGTCGACCACCAGCGTCGCGCCGCCGAACAGCTGCAGGGTCAGGCCGGTGGCCATCACGACCACGTCGGCTTCCAGCTCACGGCCCGACTGGAGCAGGATGCCGTTCGGGGTGAAGCGGTCGATGTGGTCGGTGACCACCGACGCGCGTCCCGCGCGCACCGCCTCGAACAGGTCGCCGTCGGGCGCCACGCAGACCCGCTGGTCCCAGGGCTTGTAGCGCGGCGTGAAGTGCTGCGCGGCGGCCTCGCTCGAGCCCAGCCCGTGCGCGGCCATCTCGACGATCTTGCGCTTGACCAGTTCCGGCTTGCTGCGCGCCAGCCAGTACAGGAACATGCTCTCGCCGATCACGCGGGTACGCACCAGGCGCCAGGCCAGGCTTTCCGGTAGCAGGGCGCGCATGCGCTCGGCGAAGCGGTAGCGTCCGGGGCGCGCCACCACATAGCCAGGTGAGCGCTGCAGCATGGTGACATGGGCGGCCCGTTCGCTCATGGCCGGGACCACGGTGACGGCGGTGGCGCCGCTGCCGATCACCACCACGCGCTTGCCGGTATAGTCGAAATCGCGCGGCCAGAACTGCGGCTGCACGATGCGGCCGCGAAAAGCTTTCTCGCCCTCGAAGCGCGGGCGGTAAGCCTGGTCGTAGCGGTAGTAGCCGCTGCACAGGTAGAGGAAGCGGGTGCGGAACAGGCGGGTCGAACCGTCCGGCAGGCGCGCCTCGACGCTCCACAGGGCCTGGCGGCTGCACCAGCTGGCGCCCAGGACCCGGTGGCCGTAGCGGATGTTCTCGTCGATGCCGCATGCGCGCGCGGTGTCCTCGATGTAGGCGCGGATCGCCGGGCCGCCGGCGATCGCCTGCGGGTCGCGCCAGGGCCGGAAACCATAGCCGAGGGTGTACATGTCGGAGTCGGAACGGATGCCGGGATAGCGGAACAGGTCCCAGGTTCCGCCCATGGCCTCGCGCGCTTCGAGGATGGCATAGCGTTTGCCGGGGCAGCGCCGGCCGAGGGTGGCGGCGGCGCCGATGCCGGACAGGCCGGCGCCGACGATCAGGACGTCCAGCACCGGCTCTGGCGCCGGGGCCGGCCCGTCCGCGGGTGAAGCGGGGGCGTGCATGGTGTCTCCGTAATCCTGTTCCGAATCTCGTTGCACTTGACACTGTACATTGTCAGAATCTTGGTGGCAAGTTTCTGTGTAGAATGTTGGTCATGAAAGCCGAGCTCACCCCCACCCGGTCCTACCGGGGCCTGTCGCAGGAGGAGCGGCGCGCCGAGCGGCGCGTCCGTTTGATCGCGGCCGCCATCGCCGTCTATGGCGAACGCGGCTACCACCAGGCGACCGTGAAGGCCGTGTGCGAAGCGGCCGGCCTTACCGAGCGCTACTTCTACGAGTCCTTCGCCAACAGCGAGGCGCTGCTGATCGATTCCTTCAATGCGGTGACGTACAAGGTGGTCGGCGAGATCACCCAAGCGGCGAACGAGGCGGGCCGGGCGCGCACCGCCAAGTCGCGCGCCATGCTGCACGCCTACTTCGCGGCGCTCCAGCGCGAGCCGCAGTCGGCGCGCGTGTTCCTGGTCGAGATCCGCGGCGTGAGCCGGGCGGTGGACCAGGCCTTCGATGCCGCGCTGCGCGCGATCGGCAAGCAAGTCGCGCGCATCGTGGCGCCACCGGGGGCGGTGGAGGACGAATTGCTGCAGGCGGGCGTGGTGGGCGGGGTGATCCATATCGCGCTGCGCTGGATCGGGGATGGCTACCGGCCCGCGATCGACGAGGTGGTCGACTCGGCGCTGAAGCTGGGGACCGTGCTGGCGAAGTAGTCCGCCGTATCGACAGACCAAAAAAACAAAGCCCGGTGCGAGCCGGGCTTTGTCGTTTTCGAGCGGTAAAGCTTAGAACTGGTACGAGATGCCGACGCTCAGGTTGGTCGCATCGCTGCCCGGACGCTGCAGCTCGAGGCGGGTCGAGACGTTCGGGGTGAAGGCGTAGCCGACGCCGACGCCGAGCACGGCGCCCGAATCGTGGGCCTTGCCGCTGCCGTAGCCGCGCACCTTGGCGTCGGCTTCCAGGCGGTTGTAGCCGACGCGGCCCAGCAGGCTGAAGCCGCCGCTCAGCGGCAGGGTGCCGACCAGCGACAGCGAGGCTGCGTCCAGGTCGACTTCGCCGTAGGCGCCGGCGGCGTAGACGTCGTAGTCGCCCATGCGGCGGTAGCCGGCTTCGACTGCCAGGTTCTGGTGGAAGTTGTAGCCGATGAAGGCGCCGGCGCTGGTGGCGCGGCCGGAGACGTCGTCGATCTTGGTCTTGCCGACGTCGGCGCCGACGTACAGGGTGCCCGGCTGGGCGGCGAATGCGGACGATGCGGCGAGCAGGGCGGCTGCTGCGGCGATGTGCTTGATCATGATGAGGCCTTGTTATTGAAGGTTATTGCCTGCGTCAATGCGCAGGGGGCGCGATTATTGCACAGGAGCACGATAAAGCGCAAATTCGGCGTTTATCGTGCGCATGCATATATTATTCGGCCTTCCCTTCATTTATGCATCATACATAAAGAATGGAGTCTACACGGCCGAATCGCTGCATCAGAACTGGTAGGCCACGCCGGCGCTCAGGTTGCGGATGTCGCTGCCGGTCTTCTGGAATTCCAGGCGGCCCGAGACTTTCGGGTTGAAGGAGTAGCCGACGCCGACGCCAATCACGGCGCGCACGGTGCTGTCGAATTCCTTGAAGCTGGCCACGCGTGCACGCGCGTCGAGCTGGGTGAGGCCGATGCGGCCGAACACATTGAAGCTCTCGCCGACCGGCAGAGTGCCCAGGCCCGACAGGGTGTAGGCGTCAGCGCTGGCCTTGTAGCCGGGACGCTCGTCCTTGCCCAGGCGGCGGTAGCCGGCTTCCACGGCGAAGCCCTGGGTGATGTTGTAGCCGGCGAAGGCGCCGTAGCTGGTTTCCTTGAAGTCTCCGTTGCTGACGCGGGTCTTGCCGGCGTCGACGCCCGCGTAGAAGGTGTTCGGCTGGGCGGCAAAAGCGGCCGAGGAAGCGACGAGGAGGGCGGTGACGGCTGCGATTTTCTTGATCATTTTGTGGACCTTATTCTCTTGGGCGCTGGGGCGGATTCCCGAGCACGAGCGGATTATTGCACATGTGACACATTTAGCACCATGCGCACAATTGCAAATATTGTTTGGAGATGTAACAAAGTATGCATAGGAGCTTTGCCTATGTGCGCAAACTAACGTACATATGCATGGGCGCCTGACGTAAAAAAAGCCGCCTCGAAAGGCGGCTTCGGATAGGGGATCGGGTCGCTCAGATGTGCAGGGCGTGGCCCAGCGCGCGCAGCGCGGCTTCCTGTACCGCTTCGCCCAGGGTCGGGTGGGCGTGGATGGTGCCGCCGATGTCTTCCAGCTGGGCGCCCAGTTCGATCGACTGGGTGAAGCCGGCCGCCAGTTCGGACACCGCGCCGCCCACGGCTTGCCAGCCGATGATGCGGTGGTCGTTCTTGCGGGCTACCACGCGCACGAATCCGTCGGTGCTCTCGACGGTCATGGCGCGGCCGTTGGCGCTGAAGGGGAAGCTGGCGGTGATGACTTCGATGCCGGCCTTGTCGGCGTCCAGCGGCGACATGCCGACCACCACGATTTCCGGGTCGGTGAAGCACACCGCCGGAATCGCGGCGGGCGCGAAGTGGCGCTTCTTGCCGGAGACGATCTCGGCCACCATCTCGCCCTGCGCCATCGCGCGGTGGGCCAGCATCGGTTCGCCCGTCAGGTCGCCGATGGCCCAGACGTTGCGCATCGAAGTGCGGCACTGGTCGTCGACCTTGACCGCGCGCCCGTTCATGTCCAGCATCAGGTTTTCCAGGCCCCAGCCGACGGTCTTCGGCTTGCGGCCGACCGCTACCAGCACCTTGTCGGCTTCCAGCAGCGCTTCCACGCCGGAAGCATCGCGCACGCGGACCTGCGTTCCCGTCTCATCCATGCCGAGCACGGACGTCGCCAGGCGCACGTCCACGCCCAGGCGATCGAGTGCGGCCGCCACGGGTTTAACCAGGTCCGCGTCGTACGCCGGCAGGATGCGGTCCGCGGCTTCCACCACCGTGACTTGGCTGCCCAGCTTGCGGTAGGCGGTGCCCAGCTCCAGGCCGATGTAGCCGGCGCCGACCACCACCAGGCGCTGCGGGATTTCGCCGGGCGACAGCGCCTCGGTCGAGGAAATCACGCGCTCGCCGAAGGGCATGAAGGGCAGCTCGACCGCGTCCGAACCGCTGGCCAGCAGCATGTGCTCGCAGCGGATGCGCACGGTCGCTTCCTCGGAGCCTTCCGGGCGCACCTCGACGGTCTTGCCGTCCAGGATGGTGGCCCAGCCGTTCACCAGCTTGACGCCATTCTTCTTCAACAGCGCACCGACGCCGCCGGTCAGCTTCTTGACGATGCCGTCCTTCCAGGCCACGGTCTTTTCCAGGTCGATGCGCGGCTCGGCGCTGGAAATCCCCAGCGGCGAGGTCTCCGCCGCATAGCTGCGCGCCTTGCAGAATTCCTCGGCCGCGTGGATCAGCGCCTTCGATGGAATGCAGCCGATGTTCAGGCAGGTGCCGCCGGGCGAGGCGCCTTCGACCAGCACGGTCGGCACCTTCAGCTGGCCGGCGCGGATGCCGGCCACGTAGCCGCCAGGACCGCCGCCGATGATCAGGAGGGTAGTATTGATGGTCTCCATGCGCTTACTCCACGAAGATGGTGGCCGGGGCTTCGAGATAGCCGCGGATGGTCTGGATGAACTTGGCCGCCACCTGGCCATCGATGACGCGGTGGTCGAACGAGGACGACAGGTTCATCATCTTGCGCGCCACCATGGCGCCGTCGCGGATCACCGGACGGTCGACGATGCGGTTGGTGCCGATGATCGCCACTTCCGGACGGTTGATGACCGGGGTGGTGACGATGCCGCCCAGCGGACCGAGGCTGGTGATGGTGATGGTGGAACCGGTCAGCTCGTCGCGCGTGGCCTTGCCGGTACGCGCGGCTTCCGCCAGGCGCAGCACTTCGGCGGCCGAGGCCCACGGGTCGAGCGACTCGGCATGGCGCACCACCGGCACCATCAGCCCGGCGTCGGTCTGGGCGGCGATGCCCAGGTGCACCGGCTCGTACTGGGTCAGCAGGTTGTTGTCGTCGTCGAAGCGCGCATTCATCATCGGATAGTCGCGCAGGGCCAGCACGACCGCGCGCATCAGCAGCGGCAGCAGGGTCAGTTTGCCGCGCTCGGCGCCGTAGCGCGCATTGAGCTGGGCACGCAGGGCTTCCAGTTCGGTGACGTCGATCTCTTCGACATAGGTGAAGTGCGGGATGTTGCGCTTGGCTTCCTGCATCTTCTCGGCGATCTTGCGGCGCAGGCCGATCACCGGCGCCGCGTGTTCGCCTTCGCGCCTGGCGTAGCGGCTGTCGCCGCGCGCCGCGCCGTTCGAGGAACGGTGGCCCGACACGTGGGCGTCGAGGTCGGCGTGGGTGATGCGGCCGGCCGGGCCGGAGCCGTGCACGAACTGCAGCTCGATGCCGAGGTCCCAGGCGCGGTTGCGCACCGCCGGCGCCGCCAGCGGCTTGTCGCCTTCGGCGCGCATCGGCGCGGCATGCTGCGGTGCGCGCATTGCCGGAGCTGGCGCGGGCTTGGCTGGCGCCTTGGCCGGAGCCGGCGCTTTCGCTTCGCTCGCCGCCACCGCTTCCAGCTGCGGATCGCCGACTTCCTCGGCCGGCGCGGTAGCCGCCGCCGACTTCACCGGCTCCTGCTTCGCCTTCTCGCCCGAGAAGTTACCGGCGCCTTCGACTTCGAGGCGGATCAGTTCCGCGCCCACGGCCAGCGACTGGCCGACGGCGCCGCCCAGCGACGTGATCACACCGGCGACGGGCGAGGGAATCTCGACCGTCGCCTTGTCGGTCATGACATCGGCCAGCACCTGGTCTTCCTTGACCGTGTCGCCCGGCTGCACATGCCAGGCCACGACTTCGACCTCGGCGATGCCTTCGCCCAGGTCCGGCATTTTAATGACGTGAATACCCATTCGTTCAACCCTCCATCGCGCGTTTCAAGGCCGCGCCGACACGGTCGGGGCCCGGGAAGTAAGCCCATTCCTGCGCATGCGGATACGGGGTGTCCCAGCCGGTGACGCGCTCGATCGGCGCCTCCAGCTGGTAGAAGCAGTGTTCCTGCACGAGAGCCGCCAGTTCGGCGCCGAAGCCGCTGGTGCGGGTGGCTTCGTGCACGATCACGCAGCGGCCGGTCTTCTTGACCGAATTGACGATGGTCTCGAGGTCCAGCGGCCAGATGCTGCGCAGGTCGATGACCTCGGCGTCGACGCCGCTTTCACGCGCCGCGGCTTCCGAAACCCAGACCATGGTGCCGTAGGCCAGCACGGTGACGTCGTTGCCCGGGCGGACGATGGCCGCCTTGTCCAGGTCGACCTTGTAGTAGCCGGTCGGGACGTTGCCCAGCGCATGGCCGGACCATGGCACGACCGGACGGTCGTGGTGGCCGTCGAACGGGCCGTTATATAAACGCTTGGGCTCCAGGAAGATCACCGGGTCGTCGTTCTCGATCGAGGCAATCAAGAGGCCTTTCGCGTCGTAGGGATTGGACGGCATCACGGTGCGCAGGCCGCACACGTGGGTGAAGAAGGCTTCCGGGCTCTGGCTGTGGGTCTGGCCGCCGTAGATGCCGCCGCCGCAGGGCATGCGGATCACCATCGACGAGGTGAACTCGCCGGCCGAGCGGTAGCGCAGGCGCGCCGCTTCGGACACGATCTGGTCGGTCGCCGGATAGAAGTAGTCGGCGAACTGGATCTCGACCACCGGGCGCAGGCCATAGGCCGCCATGCCGACGGCGGTGCCGACGATGCCGCCTTCCGAGATCGGCGCGTCGAACACGCGCGACTTGCCATACTTGGCCTGCAGGCCGTCGGTGACGCGGAACACGCCGCCGAAGAAGCCCACGTCCTGGCCGAACACCACGACGTTGCCGTCGCGTTCCATCATCACGTCCATCGCCGAGCGCAGCGCCTGGATCATGGTCATCGGCATCGTCGCCGTATCTTTCGGTTGATCGTCGCGAGCCATGCTCATACTCCCAATTCCTGTCGCTGCCGGCGCAGGTGCTCCGGCATCTCTTTATAGACGTCCTCGAACATCGTCGCGGCGCTCGGGGCGCGCTCGTCGCCCAGGATGCCGTAGGATTCGGCCTCTTTCTGGGCCGCGAGGATCTCGGCCTCGAGTTCGGCCTGGACCTTGTCGTGTTCTTCGTCCGACCACCAGCCGTTCTTCGTCAGGTGCTGGCGCAGGCGCGCGACCGGGTCGCCCAGCGGGAAGTGCTGGAAGTCGTCGGCCGGGCGGTAGCGCGAAGGATCGTCCGAAGTCGAGTGCGGGCCGGCGCGGTAGGTGACCCATTCGATCAGGGTCGGGCCCAGGTTCGAGCGGGCGCGTTCGGCGGCCCAGCGCGAAGCGGAGAGCACCGCCAGGAAGTCGTTGCCGTCCACGCGCAGCGAGGCGATGCCGCTGCCGATGCCGCGGGTGGCGAAGGTGACGCTCTCGCCGCCGGCGATCGCCTGGAAGGTCGAGATCGCCCACTGGTTGTTCACCACGTTCATGATCACCGGCGCGCGGTAGACGTGGGCGAAGGTCAGGGCGGTCGAGAAGTCGGATTCGGCGGTAGCGCCGTCGCCGATCCAGGCCGAAGCAATCGTCGTGTCGCCCTTGATGGCGGACGCCATGGCCCAGCCCACGGCTTGCGGGTACTGGGTCGCGAGGTTGCCGGAAATCGTGAAGAAGCCGGCGCGGCGGACCGAGTACATCACCGGCAGCTGGCGGCCCTTGAGCGGATCGCGCTCGTTGGACAGCAGCTGGCAGATCATCTCGACCAGCGGAATCTGTTTCGCCATCAGGAGGCTCTGCTGGCGGTAGGTGGGGAAGTGCATGTCGCCGTCCTGCAGGGCCAGGGCCTGGGCGGTGCCGATGGCTTCCTCGCCGAGCGAGGTCATGTAGAACGACATCTTCTTCTGGCGCTGGGCGATCACCATGCGCGCATCGAAAATGCGGGTCTTCATCATGGTGCGCAGGCCGAAGCGCAGCAGTTCGGGATCGGCCTTCGGGTCCCAGGGACCGACGGCGTCGCCGTTCTCGTCCAGGACGCGGATCAGGCCGGTTGCGATATCGCTTGTCTCCAAAGGAGCGACATCGACGGGCGGACGCCGGACGGAACCGGCAGGGCTTAATTGCAAATACGAAAAATCGGTCTTGCATCCCGGACGGCCGGTAGGCTCCGGTACATGCAGTGACAGAGGCTTACTCTGACTCATAAACGCTACCCCTTTGTAAGGTGAAATGCGGCAAGTATTATGAGACCAACGGCGCCCGCCACGGGGCTCGCGCGGAACTATTTTCATATTGCTATGCAGCATACGCCGTGCAGCAAAATCCGGCGCCGGGCCACATCTGCGCAAAGGCGACAGTATCGATGGGGCACGACCGCGAAACTATGCCGCAACGCAGGGAATGGAAGAATAAAAGCTGGCTTTCCAGCCTTTGTGCGATGCAATGCGGCGCGCCGGCGGCAGCGCCGCAAAAATCATGGAAATCGTGGCAATTGCCTAGAACGAGACGGTGGCCGTCACCGTGTCCTTGTAGTCGCCCGGCGTCGGCGTGGTCTGCGGATCGACCCGGCTGAAGACCCCGAGCGCCTGCACCGCGCCGGTGCCGGTGCCGCCCAGCGGCTGGCCGACGGTGCCGTCGCCCCAGTTGCCACCGTCCAGGGTAGCCGAGAGCGTGTAGCGCACCATCTCGCCGGTCACGGGGTTCTTCATGCGGCGCACGCCGCCGGCGCCGTTGGCGCCGGCATTCAGCGTGACCTGGTAGGGGCTGCCGGCGGTGCACTGGACGTTGATCGTGGTGCGCGCACGCACGGCCGCGCTCAGGACGTTGGTGGCGCCGAAGGTCAGCGGATTGGCGTTGATGTAGCAGTCGTTCACCACGCTGGCGCGCGCCTGGAACGAGAAGGTCGCGATGCTGCCGTTCGTGCAGCCGGTATCGACCAGGGTGCCGAAGGCGTAGCGCAGGATGCCGAGCCCCGCGAAACTCGCGGTATAGGTGGTGCTGGCGCCCCCGCTGGTGGGCACGGCGCCGATGGCGTTGCCAGGAATGCGGCCGTATACGGTGACGCTGCCGGTGGCGGTCCCGAGCGAGAGCAGGGCGGTCAGTGAGGCGTTGAACGCGGCGGTGCCGGTGGCGGCGCCCTGGCCCCAGATCTTCGCGGCCGCATAACTGGCATCGGTGTACAGGTTGAAGGGCAGGGCGTTCCCGCCGTTCTTCATGGTGCGCAGGGCGTAGTCGTTGCCGCCCAGGGTGGCGCAGACCGATACGTTGGGCAATAGCAGGCCGGCCAGGCCGCTACCGGGCGAGTAGGTGCAGTTGATGGTCAGCGTCCCGGTCGCGTAGTAGTCGCTGCCGGCGATCGGGCTGACCTTGTCGAACACGACGTCGGTCATCGAGGCGCTGCAGGTGTTGGCGCGCGCCGTGGCCGGCGCCAGCCACAGGGCCAGCAGCGGCAGGGCCAGCAGCAGCAGGCGGCGCCACGGGCGCAGGTGTTTGGTGATCATGGTGTTCCTCGTGTCCTCGGTGTTACTGGACGACCACGTCCATTGTCCCAGCCGACGGCGCTCAGTGACAGCCGGGCGCCGAGCAGGGCGCTCCGGGTCGGGTCGACGCTGGGCGGGCGCGCACCGGCCGACACGCAGGCGCCGGTCGCGGTGCAGGCCGCTTGCGCGCCGATGGCGGCGAACAGGCTGGATATCAATAGTAATTTGGCCAAGAAACCTGTCCGGGAGGGGGCTGGCCAGGGCGACGATGCGGTCATCGAGTCAACTCATGTTTTACCGCATCGCATGGTATCACTTTTGCCGATTTCTATCAAGAAACATCTGGCCGATTCTCCCTGTCGGCTTCCGCCTCGCTGGTGCGCAAGCGTGGAAAGCGGTGCGGCCGGACGCGGACAGATACTGCGTCCGGCCCGGCAGGGGTGGAGCCCGAGGCTGTGGATCAGCGCGCGCCGTTGCGGCGCCGGCGCGCGGCCAGCCCGAAGGCGCCGATGGCGAGCAGGCCGAGAGTGGCCGGTTCCGGCACGTCGGCGGCGGCCAGTTCGAAGTTGGTGCTGGTGCCGACGCCGCCGATGTTCCAGGCGATATTGTCGACCGCGCCGCTGAACGGCGCCCAGCCGCTGCCAACGCCCGAGCTGAAGCCGATGATGACGGCGCCGGACAGGAAGGACTGCCAGTCGGCCAGGGTGCTGTTGTAGGCATAGCCGTTGCCGTCCAGGTCGTACTCGTTGCCGAGGCCGAGGCCGAAGTTCCAGACGAAGCTGTTACCGTTGACGATGTCGCTGGTCCACTGGTCGACCGAGGTCGGCAGGCCGTTGTAGACGCGTTCGAACACCAAGCCGCCGCGGTCGTTTACGGTCGACAGGTCGCCGTCGCGGTCGAGCAGGACGCGCAGCGAAGGGTGCAGGTGGGCGGTGGCCTGGCTGGAGGCGTCGCGGTACCAGTCGTAGGACATCGAGACCAGGTCGGAAAACAGGCCGAGCGAAGCGGTCGAACCGTAGTTGCCAGTCGGTGCGATGGCGCCCGGCAGGTATTCGATGTCGGCCTTGCCGTTGTTCGGGGCGTTGAAGGCGACCGAACCGTTGCCCGAGCGCGGGTGGCTGGCGTCGATGCCGACGCTGGTGTCATTCCTCACGTTGTTGTAGTACCAGCCGCTGGTCCCGATGGCCTGGCCCTGGTTGGTGGAGGTCGGATTGGTGTAGGCATCGCCGCCGGCGTTGTTGGCGGTGACGACGCCGGCATGGGCGGCAGGCGCGGCGAGGACGGCCGCGAGAGACAATGCTGCGGCGGTAGAAATCGCGTTCATGAAAGGCTCCCTGTATGTTTTGGATAATTATTTGTGCTGCGATCATGCAGCAGCAATAACCATTCCACGACAAGCGGGACCTTTGAAATCAGTGACTTGCGGTATGCGTTACAGACCGCCTGTAAAGATTTCTGACAGTAGGGTGAGCCTGGGCGGCCCCGCGGGCCTCCGCCCACGCGTTCAAATTACGTCTCGTGGCCCGCTCCGTGGCAACCCCCCGTTCGTTGAACGCGTGGGCGAGGGATCGCCCACCCTACGATGTCACCGGACTACCGGCAGCTCGATGTAGCTCTGGTTCGCGCTGTCGTGGTGCACCGCGTTGTCCGCGATCACGCCGGTCTTCTCGCTCTCGTTCGCGCCGCCGGTGTTCAGGTTGCGCACGAATTTCGGGAAGTTCGACGAGCTCACTTCGACGCGGATGCGGTGGCCGGCGCCGAACTGGATCGCGGTGGCGATCGGGGTCGGGCGGATCGTCACGACTTCACCGCTCTTGAGCATTTCCGGCTTGTCGTAGCCATTGCGGTAGCGGGCGCGGAAGATGGTGTCGCCGATGATCCAGGCGGTGCCGTCCGGCGCCACGTCGACCAGTTTCACCGCGAAGTCGGTGTCCTTGGCGTTCGACGACACTTTCAGGACCGCGTCGACGAAGCCGGCCACGCTGACCGGCTTGGGCAGCGGGTCGCTGGTGTAGACCAGCACGTCGTTGCGCGCCTCGACCGGACGCTGGTCGAAGGCGCCGGGGATCACGATGCCGCCGTTGCAGCAGTCGCCGCCGCCCACGGTCTGGGTCGGGTTCATCGGGTCGTAGCGGTAGCGGTCCGCCGCCTCGTTCGCGGCCGGCGCCTCGCTTGCCAGGCGGCCGTCACCGTACAGCGAATTCGCGCGGCCGCCGGAACGCAGGTAAAGGCGCATCGGCTTGACGTTCTCCGGCGGCCAGGCGCCGGCGTTCTGCCACTTGTTGGCGCCCATCTCGTAGTAGCGCACCTTCGGGGTGGTCGAGGGGAATGCTTTGCTGTCACCTTTCAGCCAGCGGTCGAACCAGCCATAGACGGCGCCGTCGACGTCGAAACTGGTGTCGCCCATCGAGCGCTCGCCCACCACCGTGTTCGGGCCCAGGCGCGCGAACTGGCAGTGCGGCACCGGCGCCACCACGGCATACTGGTTATTGCTGGCTTCCTTGTCGGTGCCGGCGGCGCGTGCGTGGTTGAACAGTTCCAGGTTGGGGCCGATGGAGACGTCGTACCAGCTGTTGAACCACAGCGCCGGCACGCCCCAGCCCATGCCTTCGTGGTAGAGGCCGCCCTTGTTCCAGGCAGGGTCGGCCGGGGAACGTTTAATGAGTTCCTCGAAGGTGCCGGCCGGTTCGCCGAGCGAGCTCAGCAACTGGTCGACCGGCAGGTGCTTGATCTGCTTGTTCCAGTCCACCTTCGGCTTGGCCGGGTCGAGGTCGTCATAGGACCGGATGCGGGCGCGCATCTTCTCGTCGGCGATCGCCGGCAACTGGGCGCGCAGCGGATTGTCGACGCCGTACAGCCAGACGAAGAACAGGTTGCGCGGCACGCCGCCGGTGTACCAGTTGCCCTGCTCCTGGAAGCGGCCGACCTTGCCGATGCCGGCGCCGGAGGCCATCGGCACCATCGCCGCGTGGGCCGGGTGGTTCAGGCCGGCCAGGGCCAGCTGCCATTCGGCCGAGGACGAGCAGCCCAGGGTGCCGACCTTGCCGTTCGACCAGGGTTGCTCGGCGATCCAGCTCAGGGTGTCGTAGCCGTCGGTCTGCGGATTGCCGAGGATTTCCCATTTACCTTCGGAGAAATAGCGGCCGCGTTCGTTCTGGACGATGAAAATGTAGCCGCGCTTGACCGATTCGAGCGCGTAGCGCATCGTGCCGCCCTTGAGCTTGCCTTCGTTGTACGGCGTCTTCCACAGGATCACGGGGAGCTTGCCGCTGACGTTCTTCGGCATGTAGATGTCGGTCGACAGCGAGACGCCGTCGCGCATGCGCACCATGACCGACAGGCGCGAGGTGGCGATCTGCGCGATCTCGCGGTCCTGGGCTTCCGGGCTGTAGCGGGTGTAATCCTGGGCGGCGGCGAACCTGGCGGCGTCGCCGGAGAACAGTGCAAGTGCGACGAGGCTGGCGGTAATCTTCTTCAAAGTCTTCCCCCTGGTGTAGTGTGAAAGGTCGGCTCTTGGGCCCTATTTATTGCAACCTGGACACTGTAACAATAAAGCCCGGCTGCGGCGAGCGCGCCATGACTTTTTAAACGCGGTCGGCGCCATCGCGAGCGATGTGATGTTTATTGGCGTCTTTACAAGGTATTTGCGAGCGTCCGAATGAGCCGCAAATGCTCCCCCCAAGCGTGGCATCGGTATCTGGACGAAGCCGGCAGCGGGGCCACGATGTGAAGATGCGTATCGTGCAACGTCTCCTGCTTGTCGGGCGCAGCGTCGTTCCCTGCAGCCTGCCGCGGCGGCCGGTGTCTGGAGGGTTTCGCCGGGGGCAAACCCGGCCACTTCGGCCAGCAAGGGATGCGCGCGCGGCCCGGATCGGCGCCAGACTGCGCATCGACAGCGACGACGGCGGCATCACCGTCACGCTGGCGATTCCGCTGGAGCCCGGCTACACGACGGCGCTGCGCGCCTGACGCAGCCCATAGGCCACGGCGAGCAGGGCCAGCCAGGCCGGGATCATCCAGACCGACAGCCGCAGGCCGGGGGTCAGGTACATCACGACGATGATGCCGGCCAGGAAGACCAGGCACAGGTAATTCGTGAGCGGGAAGAGGGGGCTGCGGAAGGCGGTGGCCTGGCTGGAGGCCGTCTTCTGGCGACGAAAGCGCAGGTGGCTCCAGCAGATCATGCCCCAGTTGATGACCAGCGCCGACACGGCCAGCCCCATCAGCATGCCGAAGGCTTCCTTCGGCAGGAAGTAATTGATGCAGATGCAGATCCCGGTGGCCACCGCCGACACGGCCAGCGCCGCCAAGGGCACGCCGCGTTTCGATACCTTCAGCAGGGCGCGCGGCGCGTTGCCCTGTTCGGCCAGGCCGAACAGCATGCGGCTGTTGGCGTAGACGCAGCCGTTGTAGACCGACAGCGCGGCGGTCAGGACCACCAGGTTCAGGACGTTGGCGACCGCATTGCTGTCGAGCGCGGCGAAGATCAGGACGAAGGGGCTGCCGCCGAGGGCGACCTTGGACCACGGGTAGAGCATCAGCAGCACGGCCAGCGCGCCGACGTAGAAGATGGCGATGCGCCAGATTGCCTGGTTGATGGCGCGCGGGATGGTGCGGCCCGGGTTGTCCGCCTCGGCGGCGGTGATGCCGATCATTTCCAGGCCGCCGAAGGAGAACATGATCACCGCCATCGACAGGGCCAGGCCGGTGAAGCCGTTCGGGAAGAAGCCGCCGTGGCGCCACAGGTTGGACACGCCCGCCTGCGGGCCGGCGCTGTCGCTCGCCAGCAGGTAGATGCCGAACACGATCATCCCGACCACGGCGGCCACCTTGATGATCGAGAACCAGAATTCCAGTTCGCCGAAGGCGCGCACATTGAGCAGGCTGAGGGCGTTGACGACGACGAAGAAGCCCAGCGCCGAGACCCAGGTCGGGACCTCGGGGAACCAGTACTGGACGTAGATGCCGAGCGCCGACAGTTCGGCCATGCTGACGAGGATGTACATGACCCAGTAGTTCCAGCCGGAGGCGAAGCCGGCCAGCGGGCTGCCGTACTTGCTGGCGAAGTAGCCGAAGGAACCGGCGACGGGCTCGTCGACGATCATCTCGCCCATCTGGCGCATGATGAGGAAGGCGATCAGGCCGGCGACCGCATAGCCGAGCAGGGCGGCGGGGCCGGCTTGCTGGATGGTCTGGGCCACGCCCAGGAACAGGCCGGTGCCGATGGCGCCGCCGAGGGCGATCAGCTGGATGTGGCGGTTCTTGAGTCCGCGCTTGAGCTCGTGCGCGGGCGGGTGCTGCGGGTTGTCCATCGTCGGCCTTAAGGAAAAGGTTGCCTTAAAGCCAGCGATTCTACTGCATGGAACTCGGCCGTGGACGGCGGCGGCGCGATTATTGCCTGCCG
Organism: Massilia phyllostachyos; assembly: GCF_021044825.1. Classification (GTDB taxonomy): domain Bacteria; phylum Pseudomonadota; class Gammaproteobacteria; order Burkholderiales; family Burkholderiaceae_D; genus Telluria; species Telluria phyllostachyos. The sequence goes on from NZ_JAJNOC010000010.1 coordinate 213,608, forward strand.
CTGCCGCCCCCGGCGGGCTCAGAAGCCGCGGTAGTTGCGGCCATAGGCCGAGCGGCGCGCGTACTTGCCGCCGAATTTCTTCCACAGCAGGCCGGCAATCGCCATCATGATCATCTTGCGCATCGTAAGCTCCATTCATGGGTGGGTTGGGAATGCCGCCAGCTTAGCAAGAACGCCGGCGACGCGGCGCAAGCATGGTCAGCCCGGCATCACGTGATAGGCGAACACACCGGCAACGAATGCCAGCAGCATTTTCCCGACGTGCAGGCACATGCGGCCGATCGCCGGCAGCCGGGCCCGCGGCGGGCGACTGCGCGCGAGGTAGGCGGGAATCCCGAGCGGCGCGAAGACCACGACGGCGCTGGTCATCCATGCCGGCGGCAGGAACTGGCGCCGCTCGCTGTCCAGGCGGTACCAGTAATAGGGGAGGAAATTTGACAGAAATCCCGACAGCAGGACCCACCAGGGAGGTATCACCATGTGTTCGGCGGCATACTGCGCCTCAGTCATGCCGCTGGCCAGCATGAGCGCCAGCAGCGCCCACAGAATCATTTTTGGTGTCATGCACAAACCCGGACTGCGAAAGGCCGCGAGAATAGCACCGGGCATCACCCACGAAATTCAACAATTCTCACAAAAACGGCAAATCCAGCGATTCATGCGCGGCGGGTAATGCAGGCGCTTCACTCGTCGTCGAACAGTTGCTGCAGGCGGCGCGGATAGTGGTTGAGGAAGTCGCGCGTGGTCGCGTAGTGCTCGGTGTCCTGGTAGGCGACCGGCGTGATGCCCGTATCGTCGAAGCTGAGGATGGCCGCGCGCGGATAGGCCAGCAGGATGGGCGAGTGGGTGGCGATGATGAACTGTGCATCCTTCTTGACCAGCTCGTCGATGATGCACAGGGCGCCGAGCTGGCGGTTCGGCGACAGCGCCGCCTCCGGCTCATCGAGCAGGTAGAGGCCGCCGGGCTGGAAGTTTTGCAGCAGCTCGGCGAAGGCTTCGCCGTGCGAGCGCCGGTGCAGGCCGCCGCCGTTGCGCCGTTCGCCGCCTACCTCGTCCATGTAGCTGAACACATTGAACATGCTTTCCGCGCGCAGGAACCAGGCATGGCGCGACTGGCGCGCGCCCTTGACCAGCTTCAGGTGCCGCTCCAGCGGAGAGACTTCCTGCTGCGGCCGGTGCACGCTGCGCGGCCCGCCTTCGGCCGGCAAGCCGAGGGCGACGGCGATCGCTTCCAGCACGGTCGACTTGCCGGCCCCGTTCTCGCCGACGAAAAAGGTGACGTCCGGATGCATGTCGATCACGCCCATGTCCCTGACCGCGGGGATGGTGAAGGGATAGGTGTCGAGGTCGATGTCGGCGCGCGGATCGACCGACACCGAGCGCAGGTACGGTTTGCCGAACAGGTTCATGGTCAGAGAAAGGCGATCAGGTCGATGACGATGTGGGCGAACACCAGCGGGAACAGGCGGTTGGTACGCTGGAAGTAAAGCCCGAACAGGAGGCCGCACAGCAGCACCGACACGACCCCGACCGGACCCTGGTAGGAATGGTACAGCACGCGCACGAACAGCGTGACGCCGATCGCGGTCGAGGCGCCGTAGCGGCGCATGCCGCGCGTCAGGTAGCCCATCAGGAACACTTCCTCGTACAGGCCGTTCACGACCATGGCGGGAATGGTGCTCGACCAGGTGACCATGGTGGCGGCCAGCATCTCGTCGATGGCGGTGGTGCCGAAAGAGGGCATCATGAGTGCGACCACGCCGTCCAGCAGGAAGACGGCGGCGCACAGCAGCGCGCCCTCGACCATCCCGCGCAATGATGGCTGGGGGACGAGTGTGCGCAGCGGATACGCGCGGCCGCGCAGCAGGAACAGGGCGATCGCCGCCAGGATCAGTTCGAGGCGCACGAGATGATCGAAACCCGCATCCGAAAAACCGTTCGCTGCGCCCGGCCGCCAGCTGGACGCGGTGTCGAGCGAGGCAGCGATGAAGAGGCCGAAGCAGATCAGGACGATGGTCAGGGCTTCGAGCGGCGTCGCGTGGGGCGCGGCGCCCAGTTCGTCGGGATTGGCGCTCATCGGATGCCGGCGAGCGGGCGCGGTGATGTGGGAGAACCGGGACTGACTGGCATGGGGCATGGTTGGATGTCGACGCCGTAGCATAGCAGCGCTGACGTACCCCAAAATGCGCGCAATCTCACCGCCGGACGGCGCCGGCTGCGCTCCCGGTCAATCCCGCCTGCGCTTGCGCGGAATCGTGTAGACGTCCGCCACCAGCGTGCTGTCGCCGATCTGGCGACCGGGCGAGGCGCTGTCGTGCACGATCAGCAGCTCGGTTTCCTTGCCGTCCTTGCCGGGGAAGAGACTCATGCCTTCGGGATGATCGACCCCTTGGCCAAAGGGCAGTTCCAGCACGGTTTCGAGTTCCTGCGCGTGCACCACGCGTTCGCCCGCTGGCGCCGCGGCGCCGCGCCAGCGCAGCACCCGCACCGGGCCGTCCAGGTCCATGGTCGGCCCGGCCAGCACCAGGATGTCCTTGCCCTGCACGCACAGGTCGCGGATGCCGAGGCCGTGCAGGTCGAGGAAATGCTTGCGGTACAGCGCGCCGTCCTTGTCGAGCGGCGCCAGGCGCAGGAGGGCTTGCTCTTCGTCGTCGGCCAGGGCGACTTCGATCACCAGCGCCCAGCCGCGCAGCACGGGGCCGCGCAGGCCGAGCAGCAAATGGTCGCCGGCCACCGCCAGCCCCTCGATGTCGAAGCCGTTGTCCTTGCCGGGGATGGCAAGAAAAGGGCCGAGGTGGGGGTCGTCCTTCAGCAGCGCGGTCAGCTCGTTGCCGTGGGCGTCGCCGCGCAGCATGGCGGCGCGGCGGGTCTTGTTCTTGCCCTGGTATTCGCGCGCCAGGCCGTAGCCGCCGTCCTCCTCGACTACCGGGATGCGCCCGAGCAGGTAGCGGTTGCCGTCGGCGCTGACGCTGGCCAGGCGCTTGTGCGCCTTGCGCACGCCGTCCTCTCCCTTCGGCTGGCGCCGGCGCAGGCTGTGCGAGCCGGCGATCCACAGGTACTTGCCGTCGCAGGCCAGGCCTTCGATGTCGGCCTCGTTGATGTCCTCGACCGTCTCGCCATGCGCCGGCAGCGGCAGCGGCAGGTAGTCGTGCAGCGCGTACTGGCGGTGTTCGCGCGCGAAGCTGCTCTGGCCGGTGCCGTCGGGCTCGCACACGGTCAGGCGCTCGATGCTGACCGATTCGTCGTTGGCCAGCCACAGCGTGTGGCCCATGCGCAGGGCCACCGACAGGCCGTCGCGCAATTCCTTGCCGGGGCTGAGGTCGTCGCGTTCGGGGTGGAATTCGAGCAGGACGATGTTCGATGGGTGCATGGTCGGGTGTATGCCGGTCTAGCGTAGATAGGGGGCGACGTTGCGGGCGATGCGCTCGACTTCCGCGGGCGTCAGGGGCAGGGCGCGCAAGGCCGCCCATGCCGCGGCGGGTTTCATTCTACCCGGCGTGGCGGCGCGGAACACGTCCTGCAGGCGCGCGATGTGGGCCGGGTTCTCGAGCTGGACGTCGGAATTCCCGAAGTGCATCTTGATCCCGTGGCGCAGGACGGGGTGGGCGGCGCAGCGCTCCAGCTCCCGCAGCGCATAGTCTTTCAGCGGATTGAAGCCGCACAAGGCGCGCAGCCGGTCCGGATACTTCGCCGCCTGCGCCGCGGTCCAGTCGTTTTCCGCTTTCACCTTCGCGTAGTCGTCCTCCACCTGACGGGAAGGGCTGCCGAACATGTAGGCGACCGACAGCACCGTGGCGCGCCGGATCCCGGCGCCGTCCAGGTAGCCGATGAGTTCCCCGGCTGTCAATTCTCGCAGCGCGTCCGGCCCCGGTTTGGGGTCCAGCAGGGCGATGATGGCGGGGCTGAACAGGTGCTGGTGGTGGTCGGCGGCCGGCGCGACCGCCGACGCGGCAAGGGGAAGGGACAGCGCGGCCGCCAGGCACAGGCGGCGGAACAGGCGGAACATGGCGGCGCCTCCGTCGATGGGAATGTGACGCCAGCCTCAGACCGCACGCACTCCTTGTCCACGGATTGCCGATGCATACGCCGCGGCTAGAGGACAGTCACCACCACCCGGCGCCGGTGCGGCGTGGTGCGGTGTTCGTACAAATAAATGCCCTGCCAGGTGCCGAGCAGCAGGCGGCCAGCGTCCACCGGCACCGTCACGCTGGAGCCGGTGAGCATGTTGCGCACGTGGGCGGCCATGTCGTCGGGGCCCTCGGCGTCGTGGTGGTAGGCCGGGTCGCCGTCCGGGGCCAGGCGCGCGAGGATGGTGTCGAGGTCGCGCCGCACGTCGGCGTCGGCGTTCTCGGTGATGATGAGCGAACAGCTGGTGTGCTGGACGAAGACGTGGGCCAGGCCGGCGCCCGCGCCGGCGTCCGCCACGGCCTGCGCGACGTCAAGCGTGATGTCGCGCGTGCCGCGCCCGCGGGTGGAAAATTCGAGGATGGTCTGGTGTGCCATGCGGCGCAGCTTAGCAGGTTTGCGCCAGCACGCGCGCCGCGACCAGGGCGTCCAGGCGCTCCATCAGGAGGCGCCGGTTGGGCAGGCCGGTGAGCACGTCGTGGAAGGCGAGGCGGTGGATCGCCCGGCCGCGTTGCGGCGCTCGGTGATGTCGCGCCCGACCGCCACCCAGTGGCTGTTGCGCCCGCCCTCGCTGGCGAAGGGTTTTAACAGTTAGTTTGGAACTTATTCATTTTTAAGTAGTCATACTCATATGAACAAGTTTTTGTCCATCACCGCTGCCGCGCAAGCGCTTGGCGTTTCGGCCAGCACGCTGAGACGCTGGGAGGCGACCGGCAAGCTCATCCCCAACCGGACCAAAGGTGGTCAACGCCGCTACGATCTCGCATCGATGCATCCTGAGCGCTACCACAGCGCACCGCTAGCGCGTAGGACCGTCGCCTATGCACGTGTCTCCAGTAACGACCAGAAAGGAGACTTGGAGCGACAGGAGCATGTGCTGGAATTGTACTGCGCAGCCCAAGGTTGGCCCTTCGAGATCATTACCGATCTCGGTTCGAGCATGAACTACCACAAGAAAGGATTGAGAAAGCTGCTGGGTGAGATCCTTGACGGGAACATTGGCCGCCTGGTCCTTGTCCATCAAGACCGATTGCTGCGTTTCGGGGCTGAACTAGTGTTCGCCATCTGCCAGGCGAAACAGGTCGAGGTCGTGATCATCAACCAGGGCGAAGACCGGAGTTTTGAAGAGGAACTGGCCACCGACGTCCTGAAGATCATCAAGGTGTTATCGGCCAGATTGTACGGTAGCCGCAGACACAAGAATCAGAAGCTGATCGATGGTGTGAAAGCCTCAATAAAGGATGCGCAATGCTGACTGCCCACCAGATCCGGCTCGATCCGAACAATGTGCAGGCAAGGTATTTAGCACGAGCGGCGGGGACTGCCCGCTTTGCCTATAACTGGGCGCTGGAAGAATGGACCCGCCAGTATCAGGCGCACCTGCTTGACCCGAAACTGCCGACGCCGAACGAAGCTGCGCTCCGGCGTCAGC
>NZ_JAJNOC010000011.1 GCF_021044825.1 Massilia phyllostachyos
GAGAACACCGTGATGATCTCCGATACGTCGCTCGCCAGCTCTTCCTCGAAACTGCGGTCCTCACCCTGGTTGATGATCACGACTTCCACTTGTTTCGCCTGGCAAATGGCAAACACCAGTTCGGCACTGAAGCGCAGCAGTCGATCCTGGTGGACAAGGACCAGACGGCCGATGTTCCCGTCGAGGATCTCGCCGAGCAGCTTTTTCAGCCCCTTCTTGTGGTAGTTCATCCCGGAGCCAAGATCGGCGATGATCTCGAACGGCCAGCCTTGCGCAGCGCAGTACAATTCCAGCACCTGCTGCTGTCGCTCGAGGTCTGCTCGTTCATCGTGGCTGGAAACCCGGGCGTAGGCTGCAGTTCTACGTGGCGTGGGGGTCCCGTGGTAGCGCTCCGGGTACGTTGACGCCAGATCATAGCGCCGCTGCCCACCCTCCGTCCTGGCGGGTACGAGCTTGCCGGCAGCTTCCCAGCGTCTCAACGTACTAGCGGAGACCCCCAGTGCTTTCGCGGCAACGGTAACGGGGACGAACTTGCTCATATTGAATATGACTACTCAATGATGAAAAAGTTACATGTGAACTGTTAAAACCCGAATGGCGCTCCCGCGCCGCCGCTCAGCCTTGCGGCAGGCCCGGTTCGGCGCTGCCCAGCTGCCGTTCGGCCTCGATCACCTTGTCCCGCGCTGGCTGGTCCTCCAGCAGGCCGTTCTCGCCCACGATGCGGGCGGTCACCAGCACCACGGTCTCGGTCGAGGAGCCGGTGCGTTCGTTGCTCGAGAACAGCGCCCCGACTCCCGGGACGTCCGACAGCAGCGGAATGCCGATCCGGCGCCGGCCCTCCGACGCCTTGATCAGGCCGCCGATCAGGATGGTCTGGCCATCCTTCGCCACCAACTGGGTGTTGACCTCGGTGGTCTTCTTCGACGGGATCCCGCCCAGCACCGAGCCCGAGCTCACTTCCGGCCGCACCCGCATCACGATGCGGCCCTCGGTGTCGACCGAGGGCAGGATGCGCAGGATGATGCCGGTCTCGAGGAATTCGACCGATTCGCTGGTGACGTTGTTGATGGTGGTGGTCAGGCGGTAGCCCAGCTTGTCGCCGATATTGGTGCTGGCCTCCTGGTGCTCGAGCGTCATCAGCTTGGGCGTGGCCAGGGTGCGCACCCGGCCCTTGTTGCTGAGCGCACTGAGGTAGACCTCGATATTGCGATTGACGTAGTTCAGGAAGAAGTTGGGCGAGCCGCGCGAAGCGAGGCCGCGGGTGCCGAACACGTTGACGTCGTCGGCGCTGAACACGCGGGTCCAGTCGATGCCGAAGTTCTGGTTCTCGTCCAGCGTCACTTCCAGGATCTTCGCTTCGATCATGATCTGCTTGGGCTGACGGTCGATCTCGCGCAGCAGCGCCTCGATGCGCGCCATGCCTTCGACCGTTTCCTCCACCACCACCATGCGCCGCCCCGGCAGCAGGGTCACCTTGCCGTTGCGGCCCACGTGCTTGCCCAGCAGTTCGGCCACCAGCGGCGGCTCCGAATACTCGACCTTCAGCGCGCGCACGATGGTCGGCGCCGGGGGCGTATTGTCGGGCAAGGCGCTGGCCGGGTTGACGATCACATAACCGGTCCCGCGCTGCAGCACCTGGTAGCCGCCCGCCTCCGCCACCGCGTGGATGGCCTGGCGCGGCGTGACGTCGTACAGGCTGACGGCGACGTTGCCCGTCACGCCCTTGCCCAGCATGATGTTGATGCGCTCGCTGCGCGAGATCATCTCGAACAGCTCGGCGATCGGGGTGTCGCGGAAGACGAAGGAAGACAGGGTGCCGGCGTTGGCGCCTGCATTCGCGCCGGACGGCGCGACGGCGGCATCTACGGGAGCCGGGTCGGCCGGTGCGGCGGCTACCCTGCCCGCGAACAGCGCCGCGCAGGCGGCAAGGAGGAGAGGCTTGATCGTGGGATGCATTATTATTGTCTGCCTTCCGGCTCGAGTGACAGGATGCGCTGCACGCCGTCGCGGCGCAGCACGACGCTGCGTTCATGGATCGCGGCGATCCGGTAGTTGCCCATTGCTTCGTCGAGGACGTCGCCGCCGGCCAGGATGCGGCCGTTGATGTTGACCAGCGAGCGCTGCGCATTGAACATGATGGCGCGCAGCTGCAGGACCGGCTCCGGCGCCGGTGCGGGCGCCGCTGCCGCGGCAGCTGCGGCCTGGGCCGCCGCGCGCACCGCATGCGGACGCGCGAAGGGATCGCGCCGGATCGGTTCCGCGTTAGCCGCCACTGGAACCGGGTCGGCGCCAGCAACAGCTGCGGCCGCAGCCATGGCAGCCGCCGCTGCAAGGACCAGGTAAAGCAGGAGGAAGCGCGTCATGGCGCCTCCGCGCGCGGCGTGAACAGCGCGATGCGCGCTTTCAGCTCGACGCGGCCGTCGTCCGCGGTCCCGTCCAGCTTCGAGCCCATGTCGACGCGCAGCACGGCCGCGTTCGGACGCGCGGTCTCGACCGCCGCCAGCCACGCCATCAGGTCCGCATAGCGGCCGCTGGCCTCGGCATCCACGCCGATCTCCTCGAACGCCAGGGTCTGGGCGCCGGCCGCCGGATCGGCACGCAGCAAGGTCACCCGGTGTTCGGCGGCGAGCGCGCTGATGTCGCCGCTCAGGGCCAGCAGCGCCTGCGCCGCGGGCGGCTGCTTGACGCCCAGCCCCAGTTCGGTGCTGAGGGCGGCCACTTCGCCGTCAAGGCTTTTCAGCTGGGCCGCCAGCAGCGCCGCATTCGGCTCCCCGGTTTCGAGGCGGATGCGCTCGGCCTGGGCGGTGCGCAGCGCGGCCAGCGGCGCGCGCAGCGCATGGGTCCAGAGCAGCGCCGCGCCGACCAGCAGCACGCCGGCCAGCAGCAGGTGCAATTGGCGCGCCGGTATCCGCGCCGCCTGCGCGGTCAATTTGTCCATCATGGTTGTCCTCCGGCCGGGCCGAGCGGCCCGGCAATGCTGAATGCGACCGACTGCCCTTCTTCGCCGGTCGCGACGCTGCTCTGCAGGAAGCGCAGGGCGTGCAGCGGCCCGTTGGCTTCGGTACGGTTGAGGAAGGCGCTCAGGGCCGCGTGGTCGAGCGCGCCGCCGCCCATCTCGACCTTGTCGACCAGACGCCAGGCCACGCCCTCCGCCGCCGACGGCGCCGGGCGTGCGCGCAGCACCAGGCCGGGCGCCGATGCGTCCAGGGCAGGCGCGCCTTCGATCCGCTCGAGCGTGCGCGTGAACACCATGCGCTCGAGCCACACGCGCTCGTTGAGCGTCGCGTCGAGCGCATCGGCCAGGCGGCCCAGGGCGCCGACCCCGCGCAGCGCGCCCAGCGCGGCCACGTCCTCGCTCAGCGCGTTCTTGCGCAACTGGGTCACGGCCAGGTGGGTGCGCGCCGCCTCCAGGCGCGCGGTGCTGCCGCGCAGCGCTTCCAGGCGCGGCAGCTCGACCGACAGGCGCCAGTGCAAAAAGGCGCTGGCAGCGGCGCCGGCCAGCAGCACGCCGGCCAGCGCCATGCCGTAGCCGCGCAGCAGCCGGCGCGCACGGCGCGCCTCGCGGTAGCTGCGCGGGATCATGTCGATATTAGCCATTGTCTTCCTCCCGCAAGGCCAGGCCGGCCGCCAGCGCGATGCCGCGGGACAGCTCGGGACCGGCCGCGAAGCCCGGCGCCTGGCCGAAGGCGGCCAGCGGGTCGAGGATCCCGACCGGCAGGTTGACCAGCGCGCCGATGCGCGACTGGATGTCGGCATAGCGCGCCGCGCTGCCGTTCAGGTAGACCCGGCTCAGGGTACTGCCGCGGGTGCGCGAGGCCACGTAGATCTGGGTGCGCACCAGTTCCTCGGCCAGGGCGGCGAATTCCGGGTACAGGATTTCGCGGATGGTGCGGCCGACGTCGCTCGCGCCATCTTGCCCGCCGCCGCCGACGCCGTGCTCGCGCAGCAGCGCCAGCGCGACCTCCGGCGGCAAGGCCAGCGCCTGCGCCAGCTTGCCGACCAGCTGCTCTTCGCCGAACTCGATCTCGCGGTCGAGCATCAGGCGCCGCCCCCAGATCACGGTCAGGTAGCTGCGCGCCTGGCCGAAGTTGATGAGCAGGACCGATTGCTCGTAGTCGTCCTGGTGCATGGCGGCCAGCAGGCGCGCGATCGCGGCCGGGCCGATGTCGAGCGCCACCGGGTCCAGGCCCGCGCCGCACAGGCTGTCGAGGTAGCCCACCACCTTGTCGTGCGGAGCGGCGGCCACCAGCACCTGCTTTTCCGGTCCGGCGTCGGCGGTGCGCACGTGGTAGTAGTCGATCACGTGCTCGGCCGCGCCGTCGCCCAGCTGCTCGCGCGCGGCGCGCGCCACCGCCGCGGCTTCGCCCTGCCCGCCCGCGACCTGGATGGTCAGCGGCAGGATGCGCACGTCGCCCGGCGCCAGCGCCGCCACCACGCGCCGCCCGGCGAAGGGCGCGCTGGCCAGGGCCTGGTCGACGAAGGCGCGCAGCGCGCGCGGGTTGGCTAGCAGCGCGGCGCGTTCGACCGGATAGGGACGCGACACCGCCGCGCGCAGCAGCGGGCCATCGGGGCCAGCTTCCAGCTGCAGCATGTTCAGGCCGTGGGCGGCGAAGTCGACGCCGATCGGCGCGCAAGCGCTGGCGTCGCGCCTGCGGCCCAGCCATGCGCTGAATAGGCGGGAGGGTTGCGGTATCTGCTTCATGCTCACTTCTTGCACAAGGTGTAGTAGCGGACGACTAACTCCGGTTCGTCGCCGCCTTCGAAACTGTCGATACGGGCCTCGGTCACGCCCTGGGACTTGACCAGCATCCCGAATTCCGGCACGCCCGACGCCCAGTCCTGCACCAGCGCGTCGATGCGGATGGTCAGCTCTTCGCTGCTGGTGCGCAGCTGGACGCTGCCCGCGGCCGGCCCGGCGTCGCCGCCCGGCGCCGTCCACGGCGCGGTCCAGCTGACGTTCTTCGGGTCCCACTCGCGCTCGATCGGATGTACGGTGAGCGTGCCGGTGGCGCCCAGCAGCTTGGGCGACGCATCCAGTTCGAGGCGCAGTTCGGCGCGCGCGACCACGCTGTCCTTCAGCTCGGGAATCGGCTTGAAGCGGATCAGGGCATGCGACTTGCCGTCGGCGACGATCAGGTTCGACTGCTTGTCGACGTTGGTCGCGCCGCCGCTGCCGATATAGGTGTCGGCGCTTTTCTCGTCTTCGTCCAGGTCGGCCTCTTTCACGGTGCGCATCTGCACCTCGCGGCTCAGCGCCAGGGTGGCGGGCGTGGCGCCGGCCGTGGCCGCGTCCAGGCTCGCGCTCACGTCCACGCTGACGCCGTTGGGGGCCTTGCCGACCCGGTCGATGGTGACGCGCCCGCCGGGGAAGACGACCGGCGCCGTGTGGCGCTTGGTGCTGCCGCAGCCTTCCTGTTCGTTCTGCCAGCGCGCCAGCGTGACGCCGGCTTCCGCCAGGTAGCGCACGCGTGCGATCTCGTAGTCGGCATCGACGGCGGCGGCGCCCATGCCGCCTTCGCGGGTCATGGAAAACGCCAGCACGCCGACCACCGCCAGGGCCAGCACCACCGGCAGCAGCATGATGCCGTCCTGCATGCGGCGCTTCACCGGATGCTCCCGAGGCGCACCACGCTCGTGGCGTCGGCTTTGGCGTCGCCCCGCGCGAGGCTCAGCGCGACCTGCACCAGCGGCGCGCCGCCGCTGCTGCGGGTGGCGGTGATCGACAGCGACTGCACGGAATCGGCCAGGATGCGCCGCTCCGGCCCCTGCGCCTCGACCAGCCGGCTGGCGCCGTCCACGAAAATCTCGACCGTGTCGAACTTGGTGACGAACAGGTTTTCCGGATTGGTTTTCTGGTCCAGCCCGGGCCACATGGACGATGCCGGGGCCGGCGCCGTGGCAATGTGGTTGGCCACGCGCGCCAGCGCGAAATCGGCTTCGCGCTGCAGGGCCATGGCTTCGCCGGCCAGGGTCGACGCACGGGTCGCCGATTGCAGCATGTCGGTCAGCGCCGCCAGCACCAGCCCCATGATGGCGATGGCGAGCAGCAGCTCGACCAGGGTCAGGCCGGCGTGCTTTTTCATCGCGCCACCAGGGTGGTGAAGGTGTAGCTGCTCTGCGGCGAGGATACGGTCACGTACAGCAGCACCGCTTCGAGGTCTTTCTCGTCGCCCTTCGGATCGAACTGCGGCGTCCCGTTCACCAGGTGCTTGTACTTGCTGATGAAGACCTCGCGCGCCGGACAGGCGGCGTCAAGCGCCTGCGAATAGCTGCTCGCCACGGTACGGCCGAGGGCAGCGTTCCACAGGTTCTGGTAAGGCTCGGCCAGCACGGTTTCCATCGCATTCTTCATGCAGCGCAGTTCCTGCGATCTGGCGGCGGCGATGCGAGAGGCATCGAGGCCGGTCTTGACGGCGTCGGCGGCCGGCACGGCGACGAGCGCCAGCAGGACGACCGCGACCAGGGCCTCGATATAGGAAAACCCGGCATGCCTGTGGCGGAGGATCACGGGCTGACCCGCCCCGTGACCGGCGCCAGCGTCAGGACGCGTTCCTGGTCGCCGCGTCGGATGCGCACCGTGCCAGCTTTCAGCGTCTTGACGTCGGTGGTGCTGACGACGCCGACGGGCGATCCCGCAGGGTCGAAGGTGACCACGTTGGTGGCGCCGATTTTGTCGAATTCGAAGCGGGCTTCGGCCAGCATAACGCCGCGGCCGGCGTTGCCGGCCAGCGACAGCACATAGTCGCGTCGATCGAGCGGGTGAAGCACCTTGACGGTGGTGTCCTCGACGCTGGCGTTCGGCATGCGCAGGCGGTACAGGCGCACGCTCTGGCTTGCCGCATCCAGCTTCACCGCGTGCCACGCGCCGGTGCGCATCGCTTCCCGCTGGGCGAAGCGCAGCGCCTGCGCGACTTCCTGCGCCGCCGCGTCGGCGGCCAGGCCGTTGGCGGGATCGGCGGACGGCACGGCGATGGTCGCCAGCGCCGCCACGATGCCGATCACCGCCAGGGTCTCAAGCAGTGTGACGCCGGCGCACCGGGGGAGGGACAGGCGTCGCACGGTGATGCCAGGACTGGATCAGTGCTCGTAGTACTTGCGCTGGTCGCGCGCAACGTTGGTGCTGTTCATGACCAGCTGGCCAGTGGTGATGTTGAAGCGCCAGCCGCCGGTGGTCGCGGTCGGAATGGCGTTGGCCGCATCATTGACGATGGCGACGGTCGTCGACGGCGTCACTGGCTCGCCAGGGACCGCGCGCAGATAAGGACCATAGACGAAGGCGCCGCCGGCAGGGTTGGTCTTGCACGTCTGACCGGCTGCGTTCGAGTACATAGTGAGCGCTTGAGTAAACGCGATTGCCTGGCTAGCCGCATCGGTGGCGGCCGACGTCCCGGCATCTCCCGCAGGGCAGTTGGTGCCGCCCGACGTCGCCACCGCACCCGGGTACCTGTTGTTGTGCTGCAAGCGATACAACTCGATCGCCGAACGCATCGTATTCAGGTTCGCGTCCAGCGCCGCTTCCTGCGCGTCCGACGAGGTATTCGAGAACTGCGGAATGGCAATCGCCGCCAGGATGGCGATGATGATCACGACGATCAGGAGTTCGATCAGGGTGAAGCCCTTGGCAAGCACGCGGCGGAAGGATGGGTTCATGGTTGTTGTCATCGGTGATTGATCTACGAGGAAATACTTATGCTTAAAGGAAAGTGTACGTTAATTTCGCACAGGGAAAATAGACACAGTCTCAATTTCTGAAAATTGACAATGTTTGTTGTATTAATGCACCGCTCGAGACATTTTGAAGATCGGCAGAATGATCGAAGTAACAATTGTCCCAACTAGTACACCCATCACGAGCAGCATCACGGGCTCGGCCAGTTTGGCCAGCGCGTTCAGCTGGCGCGTCAGGTCGCGCTCGTAGAAATCCGCCACCCGCCCCATCACCCGCCCCAGGGTGCCGGTGGCTTCGCCGGTGTCGATCATCTGCCGCACGCTGGCCGGCACGAAGGGCGCCTGGGCGAAGCCGGCGGCGATGCCCTTCCCCTCCGTCACCTGCACTTCGAGCTCCCCGATGAAGGCCTGGAAGGCGGCGTTCGGCACCACGTTGCGGCAGGCGGACAGGGTCGCCAGGATGGTCACGCCGCGCTCCAGCGACACCCCCATCACACGCAGCAGGCGGGTCAGGTAGATCTTGGCGTAGATGTCGCGCAGCACGGGCAGCCGCAGTTTCAGCCGATCGAGCCGGGCCTGGCTGGCGGGGCGCGCCAGCAGCACCGCAGCCCCGGCGACCAGCGCCAGCATGGTCCCGGCCACCGCCAGCGCATGCTCGGTCAGCGCGGTACTCGCCGCCATCAGCACCTTGGTCGACAGCGGCAGCTGGTCGTAGATCGAGGCGAACAGCACCGCGAACTTGGGAAACACGAAGGCGAGGATGAAGATCACCACCAGCACCGAGACCACGCTCAGGATGGCCGGATAGGTCACGGCCGAGACGATGGTGGAATGCAGGCGCTCCTGCTTCTCGTCCATCTCGACCAGCTGCTCCAGCACCTCGGCCAGGAAACCGCCCTCCTCGCTGGCCGCGATCAGGTTGATGTAGGTGGCCGGGAACAGCTCGGGGTGCTTCAGCAGCGCATCCGAAAAGCGCTGGCCGCCCACGATGTCGTCGCAGACCGCGCCGACGACCGCCTTCAGGTGCGGCTTGTCGCTCTGTTCGTGCAAGGCGCGCAGGGCGTCGTGCAGGGCCACCCCGGTCTCCAGCAGCAGCGCCAGGCGCTCGGTGAACAGCATGCGCTCGGCGGCGCCGATCTTCGGCTTGCCGATGCTGACGCTGGTCCAGGCCGCGGCGCGCGGTGCGCCGGTCGGCGCAGCCGCCACCGCCGCGCCGCCCGATGCTTCATCCCAATCGATCGCCATATCGTGTTCCCGGTCCCTACAGCGAGTTCACGACGCGCGCGATCTCTTCCGGCGTGGTATCGCCTGCGAAGGCGCGGTCCATGCCGTCGGCGTACAAGTCGTGGTGGCCGAGCGCGTTCACGTGCTGCAGCATGGCGTCCTTGCCGGCGTTCGCGATGATCATGCGCTGCAGTTCCGGGCTGATCTCGAGCAGCTCGTAGATGCCCATGCGGCCCTTGTAGCCGGAGTCGTAGCAGGACGGGCAGCCGCGCCCGCGCATCAGTTTCAGGTTGCCCTCGCCGCGCCAGCGGTAGGCCGCCACCGCGGCCGGCGGCGCCAAATAGCCGGTCTTGCAGCCCGGGCAGACGCGGCGCACCAGGCGCTGCGCCATCACGCCGATCAGGGCCGACGACAGCAGGTAGGGCTCCACGCCCATCTCGACCAGGCGCGCCACCGCGCCCAGGGTGTCGTTGGTGTGCAGGGTGGTCAGGACCAGGTGGCCGGTCAGCGCGGCCTGCACCGCGATCTCGGCGGTTTGCCGGTCGCGGATCTCGCCGACCATGATGATGTCCGGGTCCTGGCGCAGCACATGCTTCAGGATCTTCGGGAAGCTCAAGCCGATCGCGTCGTTGACCTGGTTCTGGTTGATGATGTCGAGCTGGTATTCGACCGGGTCCTCGATCGTGACGATGTTCTTCTCGATGCTCTTGAGGTAGCTGATCGCCGCGTACAGGCTGGTGGTCTTGCCGCTGCCGGTCGGGCCGGTGACCAGGATCAGGCCATGGCTGCGGCCCAGCAGGCGCTTGAAGGCGCCGACAGCATGCTCGTTCATGCCGAGCTTGTGCACGTCGAGGATCGACTGGTTCTTGTCGAGCACGCGCAGCACCACCTTTTCGCCGTAGATGCCGGGCAGCGAGGAAAAGCGCAGGTCGACGGTGCGGCCTTGCGTCACCACCTGGATGCGGCCGTCCTGCGGCAGGCGCCGTTCGGCGATGTCGAGATGGGCCATGACCTTCAGGCGCGACACGATGGCCGGGTGCAGTTCGGCGCGCGGCGACATGACTTCGTACAGCACGCCGTCGATGCGCAGGCGGATGCGCGCCTTGTTGCGCGAGATTTCGATGTGGATGTCGCTGGCGCTGTCGCGAATGGCCCGCTGGATCACCGCGTTGACCATATTGACCACCGGGCTGGCGCCGGCCATCTCGTCGATCTGGGTGTAGTCGTCCGGGATCAGGTTGTCGACCACTTCGAGGTCGTCGGCCGCGCTGTGGATGAAGTCCGGCATGGTGCCGCCGTAGGCGTCGTCGCGCACCCGGTTGATGTCGGCCGGCGGCGCCATCACCACCCGCACGCGGCAGCCGGTGCGGGTGCGGATCTCGTCGATGCTGTGGATCGCCTGCGGGTCGGCGGTGGCGACCGTGAGCACGTTGTCGATCACGAACAGGGGAATCACGTTCAGGCGCCGCGCCACCTCGCGCGGCAGCAGGGCCACCGCGGCCGGGTCGTACAGGCCGGCGCGCAGGCCGACGAAAGGCAGGTCGAGCTGTTCGGCCAGCACCCCGTACAGCGCCGCCTCGGACAGCCACTTCTTCTCGACCATGATGTGGCCCATGCGCTTGCCGGTCTGCTCCTGCAGGCGCGCCGCCTCTTCCACCTGGGACGCGGTCACGCTGCCGCGTTCGACCAGGATGTCGCCCAGCTTGGCGCCCGGCGCGGGACGCGGCGGGCGTGGCGCCTGCGGCGGGGCGTCGTACAGCGCCACCTGGCCGGCCACGCCGGAAATATAGAGCACGTCGAGCAGCAGCGGGCTCGGATAGGCCAGCTTGAGCCAGCCGCCCAGCGCCCCCAGCTTGCCGGACAGGCGCGCGATCAGTTCCAGCGCGCGGCCGGACAGCAGCGGCACCTTGCTCAGGTCGACCACCACCGACAGCTGGTGCTGGGCCACGCAGGCCGTCACCGCCGCTTCCAGGGCGGCGACCGCCTCGTCGGCCACCAGCGCCATCGACGGCGCCAGGTAGGTCATCGAGCCGATGCGGCTGCGGGTGACGGCGTTGTCGTTCATGCGGCCACTTGTGCCAACTTCGGTTCGCGCGCGATGTTGAAGCGCGCCAGCCATTCCGGCTCGAGCGCGCACACGGCTTCCAGCACCGCGATGATGGCGGGGTCGAGCTGGGCGCCGGCCACGCGGCGGATCTCGGCCATCGCCACTTCGTGGCTGCGCCCGGCGCGATACGCCCGCGAGCTGGTGATCGAATCGTAGGTGTCGGCCACCGCGATGATGCGCGCCGCCAGCGGGATGTCGGTGCCCTGCAGGCCGTGCGGATAGCCGCTGCCGTCGAACTTTTCCTGGTGGTGGCGCGCGCCCGGCACGGCGCCCTTCAGGCGGTCGATGTGGCGCAGGATCTCGTAGCTGCGCTCCGGGTGCACCTTGATGAAGGTGAATTCGTCGGCCGTCAGGCGCCCCGGCTTGCACAGCACCGCGTCGGGAATGCCGATCTTGCCCACGTCGTGCAGCAGCGAGCCCCAGTACAAATCGTCGGTCTCGCGCTGGCCCAGGCCCATGGCCTTGCCGATCTCCATCGAGATATGGTGCACGCGGTCGGAGTGGCCGCGCGTGTACGGGTCCTTGGCCTCGACCGCCTCGATCAGGGCCGCCGCCATCTGCTCGTTGAATTTGCTGGTCTCGTTGAGCATGCCGTACATGCGCGACAGGCCGGAGAGCTGGTTGGCCAGCAGCTCGCCGAGCTTGCGGTCGCTGTTCGAGAAGTCGGCCTTGTTGTCGTGGTTGACCAGCACCAGGATCGCCACCACCGACTTATTGTGGATCACCGGGCAGCACAGCAGCTTGAACGGCAGGTCGGTGAAGATGTAGGCGCGGCGCGGGTCGTCCTTGTCGTTGATGACGATCGGGCTGCGCGAGGAATGGGCGAAGCGGTACAGGTCGCCGCGCATCTCGACCAGCACCAGGTCGAGGTTGTGGATCGGCTTGCTCAGGTTGGTCGCGTGCACGCACAGGTTCTCGCCCGGCTTGACGAAGGCGGCGACGTCGGCGTCCATCTGCTCGGCCCAGCTGTGCAGCAGGCGCCGGAACAGGTCGGCGCCCGGTTCGATCTGCTGGACCTGGCGGTCGATCGCGTACACCAGATGCAGTTCTTCGTAGCGCTCGGCCAGCTCGATCGCCATGCTGTCGAGTTCACGCCGCATCGCCACTTCGTCGGCGATCGCGGCGGCCACGTCTTCCAGCGCCTCGGCAAGCGCGTCCCAGGCCATCGGCGCCTCGCCGGGCGTGGCCACGCGCAGCGCCAGGTAGCCGAGGGCTGCGGACTTGCCGTGCACCGGGCTGTAGAGCAGCGTCGCATCCGCGCCGTCGTGACGCTGCATGCCGTCGCCGTCGCAGGCCCAGGCGAAGCCGGCGCCGCGCAGCGTGTCGAGCCAGGCACGGAAAGCCGGGTCGGCGCTCCACAGCAGGGCGCCGTCCGGGCCGCAGACGGCCAGGTCGTAACCGGCGCCGGTGACGCGCTGCAGCCAGCGGCCGTGGCGGGCGTAATCGATTTGCGACAGCTGCTCGAGCATCGTGGGTTCCTTAGGCGCCGGCGGCGCTGAAATGTTGGCTGAGGCGGGCCGCCAGCTGGCGCGGGCTGACCGGCTTTTCCAGGAATTCGACGTTGTTCAGTTCCTGCACCCAGCCGCGCTCGGAGGCGGCCGTCATCGAGGTCATCACCAGGATCAGGAAGTCTTCGTCGGGATAGCGTTCGCGCGTGGTGCGGCACAGGGTGCGGCCGTCCATGCCGGCCATCTGGATGTCGCTCACCATCACGTCCGGGCGGCGCGCCGCCATCACGTCCAGCGCCTCGTTGCCGTCGTTGGCGCACAGGACCGCGAAGCCTTCGCGTTCCAGCATCAGGCGCAGCACGCGCACCACGTGCGCCTCGTCGTCCACGATCAGGACGACCTTCTTATTGTTATTGTTCATAATACGTTGGCGCCTTCGACGAGCTCGGGCATCTTCTTCAGGTGGATCGAAAACACGCTGCCCCGTCCGAGTTCGCTCTTGAGCGTCAGGCGGCCGTGGTGCAGCTCGATGATCTGGTTGGCCAGGTACAGCCCCAGGCCGTGGCCGCCGCGCTGCGCCGGGCCGGTCTCGCGCACGCGGTAAAATTTTTCCAGCACGCGCGCCTGGTCTTCCGGCGCCATGCCGATGCCGCTGTCGCGCACACTGATGACGACATCGGTATCGTCTTCCTGCGCCGACAGGGTCACGCTGCCGCCGGCGGCGTTGTACTTGATGGCGTTGTTCAGCAGGTTGTTCAGCGAGATGCGGAACATGTCCTTGTCGATCGCCACCGCGCCGATATCGCGCGGCACGTCCAGGGTCAAGGCGATGCCGGCGGCGTCGGCGCGCGTGGCCGCCTGCTGGTAGGCGTCGCGCAGCAGCTCGTCGAGCTTCACGCGGTGGCGCTCGGGGCGCATATTGCCCATTTCGAGCTTGCTGACGTTGAGCAGGTTGTTCACGAGGGACGTCATGCGCTCGACCTCGTCGCGGATCACATTGATCGCTTCCACGCGCAGGGTCGGGTCGTCGCCGGCGTCTTCCAGCATCTCGCCATACATGCCGATGACGTTCAGCGGCGACTTCAGTTCGTGCGAGACGTGGGCGACGAAGTCGTTGCCGGCCTGGCGCGCCAGGTGCTCGCGGGTGGCGTCGTGCAGCACCACCAGCGTGCCGAAGGCATTGGCGCCGCCCTCGCCGCCGAGCGGCTGGGCGGTGGCCCAGATGCGCTTGTCCGCCACCTGCGCCGGGGTGAATTCGACTGTCGCCGGACGCCGGGTATCGAGGCCGGTATTGCGAAAGCGCGCCAGCATGGCGGCCAGTTCCGGGTCGCGGCACCAGGCCTGGACCGGCTGCGTCAGGACCTCGTCCACCGTCATGCCCAGCAGGTGTTCGACCTTGCCGCTGGCGAAGGTGACTTCGCCGGCCGGATCGAGCACGATCAGGCCGTCGGGCAGGCTTTGCAGCACGGCCTGCATCTTGTTGCTGCCGTATTCGAGCAGGCGGCCCTGGGCCAGGTTGGCCACCGCGGTCTGCTCCAGCTCGCGGATGCGCACCGTGGCCGCATCGAGGTAGCGGTGCAGTTTGTTCACCAGGCTGCGCACGTCGTGGGTCGGGTCGAGCGCCGGCGCCGGGGTCTGGGCAGATGCCGGCTGGTTCGCGGCGATGGTGCGCAACTGCTCGCCCAGGGCCGCCAGCGGCGCCATCTCGCGCTTGATGATCAGGTGGATCAGCGGCACCAGCAGGAACACGGCGAGCGCGATCAGGCCATAGAACGGCAGGTCGCGCCGGCTCAGCAAGGACTCGGGCTGGAAGTAGCCGATGCGCACCTGCAGCAGGCGCCCGTCGCTGCTGGGGAGGGGGCCGAAGAATTCACGGATACTGCGCGCATTCTCGGTCGACGCCACCACCCGCTCGGCGAAACCCGACAGGGCCGGATGTGGCGCCGCGCCCGGCACCAGCACGCCGGGGCTGACCACCTCGGCGAGGTTGCCCTGCCCGGCCGCGCTGATGGCGGCGTAGGCGAAGTCGGGGCTGTCGCGGTAGGCGAAGATCGAATTCAGGATGCCCGGACCGTTCTCGGGCGGCGCCAGGGTCGCCACCGGCAGCGCGACCAGTGAGCGCAGCATGCCCAGGCCCTGGATGCGCACGTGCTCGACCTGCGCCGCATGCTGGCGCTGCAGCAGCAGGCCGAGGATCAGCGCAATGATCGTCATGGACGAGACGATGAGGACGATGCCGAGCCGGTTGTTTTTCATTCTTTGTTCTAATAATGGAGAAACGTGCGCTGGATCAGCACAAAGAGCCAGCGAAGTCGGCATGCGTCAGGAACTATAGATGAATAATTTCCTGAGAACAAAGAACATTCTACATAGATATTGCGAATTGTGAATTCTAGTGTCGTACATGCAATATTTTGCCGCGCGGATGCGACAGATGGAGATCCTGCCCCGGTTTATGACGAAAAACCGGGGCGGGAACGAAGGCAGGTTTATTTATAGAGGACGCCCGGCAGCCACATGCCGATCGCCGGGAAGGTGTACAGCAGGACGATCCCCAGCATCTGCAAGCCCATGAAGGGCAGCATGCCGAGGAAGATCTGGTTCAGGGTGACGTGCGGCGGCGCCACGCCCTTCAGGTAGAAGGCCGACATCGCCACCGGCGGCGACAGGAAGGCGGTCTGCAGGTTCATCGCCACCAGCAGGCCGAAGAACAGCGGGTCGATATGAAAGTGCGGCAGCAGCGGCACGAAGATCGGCATGAAGATCACGATGATCTCGGTCCACTCCAGCGGCCAGCCGAGGAGAAAGATGATCACCTGCGCCAGCAGCATGAATTCGACCGGCGTCAGGTTCATCCCGAGCACCCAGCTGTTGATGATCTCCTGCCCGCCCAGCAGGGCGAAAGCGGCCGAGAAGATGCTCGAGCCGACGAACAGCCAGCACACCATGGCGGTGGTCTTGGTGCTCAGGTGGGCCGACTCGCGCAGCAGCTTGAAGTTGAACCGGCGGTAGGCGATCGCCAGCAGCAGGCCGCCGAAGGCGCCCATCGCCGCCGCCTCGGTCGGCGTGGCCAGGCCGAACACGATGCTGCCCAGGACCGCCAGGATCAACAGCGCCAGCGGGAACAGGGAGCCGAGCAGCATCTTGAAGATTTCCAGGCGCGCGAAATCGAAGAACAGGTAGAAGGCGCCGAGCAGGACCACGCCGGCCGCCAGCACGATCCAGTACGTCTTCGACGCGGGCCGCGCCACCGGCTCCACCACCGGCGCCGGGGCCGTCGCCGCCGCTGCCGGCTGCGCGCTTGCCGGCGCCGTGGCGGATGGCGGCGCGCCCTCCACCGGCGGCTCCTCCAATCCTCCCTCGACCGGCGGCTCTTCCAGTCCGCCCGACACGCTGCTGGCGAAGGTGTCGGCGTCCTGCTGGGCTCCCATCTCGACCAGTTCCGTCCGCGGCGCCTCTGGCGCCGTGACGAGCCGGTAGCTCACGCCCATGACGGCGGCAAAGGCCAGCGCCGGCAGCAGCGCGACGAACAGCTGGGTCCTGGCGGTGCGCCGGTGCTCCGGCACGCGCAGCGCGCCCACCAGGCCCGCGACGGCCGTCCGGCGCTGCAGGTCCGGGATCGCCTGGGTATAGGCCGGCAGCGCCACCACCCGTTCGACCAGCGGCAGCGGCGGCGCCATCGACGGCTTGAGCTTGGCGATGATCAGCACGTAGCCGACGTAGAGCCCGGCCAGCATGATCCCCGGGAACAGGGCGCCCGCATACAGCTTGACCACCGAGACCCCGGCCGTGGCGCCGTAGACGATCAAGAGCACGGAAGGTGGAATCAGGATGCCCAGGCAGCCGCCCGCCGTGATGCAGCCGGCCGACAGTTGAGTGCTGTAACCCGCCTTGAGCATCGCCGGCAGCGCCAGCAGGCCCATGAGCGTGACCACCGCGCCGACGATGCCGGTGGCGGTGGCGAAGATGGCGCAGGTGACGATGGTGGCCACCGCCAGCGAGCCGGGCACGCCGGCCATCGCCAGGTGCAGGCTCTTGAACAGGCGCTCGATCAGGTTGGCGCGCTCCACCAGGTAGCCCATGAAGATGAACAGCGGGATCGAGATCAGGACGTCGTTCGCCATCACCGAGTAGGCCCGCTGCACCATCAGGTCGAGGGTCAGCTGCACCGCCTGGTCCGGGTCGGCGCTGTGGAAGGCGAACCAGGCGAACAGCACGCCCATGCCCATCAGGGTGAAGGCGGTGGGAAAGCCGAGCATGATGGCGACCACCACCAGCGCCAGCATCAATAGGCCCAGGTGGCCGTTGCTCATGTCGCCTGGTGCCGGCATCAGGATGAACAGGCCGATCACGATCGCGACCAGGATCGACAGGCCGAACCAGATTTCCTTTCTCATCGCGCCTCCTCCGCATTCACCTGCGCCTTGAGCTTGTCGACGTCGACTTCCTCGACGTCGGCCTCGCGCGGCGGCCAGGCGCCGTCGCGCAGGCAGGCGATGCAGCGCACGATCTCGACCAGTCCCTGCAGCAGGAGCAGCGCGCCGGACAGCGGGATCACCATCTTGAAGGGGTACAGCGGCGGGCCGTTGGCGGTGAGCGTGGAATGCTCGCGGATCGCGAACGATTCGGCGGCATAGGTATACCCTGCCCATACCAGCGCCACCACGCCGGGGATGAAGAAGACGAAGTACAGGATCAGGTCCAGGCCGGCCTGCAGGCGCGGCGGGAAGAAGCTGTACAGGACGTCGCCGCGCACGTGGCCGTTCTTGGCCAGGGTATAGGCGCCGGCCGTCATGAAGGCGGCGCCGTACATCATGATCATCAGGTCGAAGGCCCAGGGATTGGGCGTGTTCAGGGCGTAGCGCGCGAACACTTCCCAGCTGATGAGGAAGGTGAGCGCCACGATCAGCCAGGAAAAGGCCTGGCCGACCAGGCTGCTGACGCGGTCGACGAAAAGGAGAATGCTCTGCATGGGGGCTCCGGTCGCGATGAGTGGCCGGTCCGCTGCCGGAAGGACCGCCACCCTCAAGACCGTCGCCCCGGCGAAGGCCGGGGTCCAAGTTGCTTGCGTATCGGTAGCGCAGGCAGAAATTGGGCTCCGGCCCGCGCCGGAGCGACGGTTTATCGGCGAGCGGTGCGATCGGGCGGACGTAGTGTCGATGCTAGTTACGCCTTCGTCGGCGGCGCCTTGCGGCCGAAGTAGTGGTTGTACGCCATCCGCCGCGGATTGTTGGTGTCCATGTCCCACTTCACCGCCCGCTCCGCGAACGCCCGCATCGACGCTTCCACCTTGCGGAACAGCGGATTGTCCGCCCCCTTCTTCTTGACCACCTCGTCCCACACCGCCAGCTGCGCCTGCAGCAGCGCGTCCGGGGTCTTGTAGAACTTGACCCCGTTGGCCGACTGCAGCTCGCGGTAGTCCTTCGAATAGCGGTCGACCGCCTTCCACGACATGTCGGACGACGCCGCCTCCACCGCGTTCTCGATGATCGCCTTCATCTTCTGCGGCAGCGCGTTGTACTTGGTCTTGTTGAAGGTGATCTCGAACTGCTCGGAGCTCTGGTGGAAGCTTTGCAGCATGCAGATCTTCGACACGTCCGGAAAGCCCAGCACCCGGTCCGAGCTGGCGTTGTTGAATTCCGCGCCGTCGAGCAGGCCCCGGTCCATGGCCGGCACGATCTCCCCGGCCGGCAGCGCGTTCACCGCCGCGCCCATGGCCGTGAACATGTCGATGGCGAGGCCGTTGGTGCGGAACTTCAGGCCCTTCAGGTCTTCGCGCCGGGTGATGGCCTTCTTGAACCAGCCGAGCGGCTGGGTCGGCATCGGGCCGGTGAGGAAGGAGACCACGTTGGCGCCGATCCCGTTGTACAGCTCCGCCAGCAGCTCCTTG
The DNA here is from genome assembly GCF_021044825.1 of Massilia phyllostachyos. Lineage (GTDB taxonomy): Bacteria > Pseudomonadota > Gammaproteobacteria > Burkholderiales > Burkholderiaceae_D > Telluria > Telluria phyllostachyos. The sequence continues at coordinate 18,338 of NZ_JAJNOC010000011.1, forward strand.
CCGCCGCCGTACTTGTGCCAGGCCAGCACCATGTTCGCATCCATGCCGTAGGCCGGGCCCGAGGTCCACAGCGCGATCGCGCTCTGCTTGCCGTAGTTGTAGCCCATCACGCCATGGCCGCCATCGAGCGTGCCCTTGGAGACCGCGTCCAGCAGGCCGAAGGCGGGCACCACGGCGCCGGCCGGCAGCACCTCGATCTTCAGTTCGCCGCCGGTCATGTCGTTGACCTTCTTCGCGAAATCCAGCGCGTACTCGTGGAAGATGTCCTTGCTCGGCCAGGTGCTCTGGAAGCGCATTTGCTTTGGCGTCTGGGCGACGGCGACCATCGGGACGGCCAGCGCGCTGCCGGCGGCGGCGCCCAGGAACTTCCTGCGGGTGGATTGCTTCGACTCCTTGCTTCCCTTCTTCATCGTCTGTCTCCTGTGTCGTTGAGTGAGTGAAAAATTCCGCCATGGCTGCGTTGCCTCGTCTCGCCGTACTTACGTACTGTCTTCGACTCGGCGCCTTGCCCTGGCGGTTTTTTCACACACTCGTTGTGTGGAACTGCACTGCGGATGAGATGCATGGGTGGATCGGTGAGCGCGGGGACTGGCTGACGGCGGGCTACCTCCTTGGAGATTTGCTATGTACGTACGCGAGCATCGGCGCGTTTTTGCGCGGTGTCAAGATGCAACTAGCGGTGGCTGGCGGCGTGTAAGCACATGGCACAAGTTTTGCTTTGAAGAAAGGGTTTTTCTTATGCAAACATCATGAACCACGAACCCGAGAACCCGCTGGTGGAGACCTTCCTGGCCTACATGCCGGATGTGATGCGGCGCCAGGCGGCGCTGCACGAACTGCACCAGAGCTGGCGCCTGATCGAGGCGTCCGCAAAAATGAACTGCCCCGCCGAAGCCCGCCTGCTGCTGCCCGCGGTGCAGGCCACCCGCACCGATCTGGTGCAGCTGGAGCGCGACCTGGTCGCCAACATGGTCCACGAACGGGTGGCCCAGGTGCTGGGCGAAGCCGCCACGCGCGCCCAGTACGCGCTCGACCTCCTGGTGCGCAACCTGTTCGAGCGCACCGCCGACGTCGGCTTCCTCGCGGCCGATCTCGACCTGTGCCGCTTCGTCGCCGGCGAGACGCCGGACCGCACTGTCGCCGAACGCCGCCTCGGCGCCTATCGCGACAAGTACACGGTCTACGACGATATCCTGCTGCTTGCTCCCGACGGCGCGGTGCTGGCGCAGGCCGATACTGCGGGACGGATCGACGTCAGCCACGATCCGCTGGTCGCCGCCACCCTGGCGGCCCCCGGCTACCTCGAAACCTTCCGCGCCAGCGACCTGCGGCCCGGCCAGGCGCGCGCCCTGCTCTATTCGCAGGCCATGCGCGCACCCGATGGCGGCGCGCCGATCGGCGTGCTGGTGCTGAGCTTTCGCTTCGAGCACGAGCTCGCTGCGATCTTCCGGGCCTACGGCGACCCGGACGGCCGCGCCAACATGCTGCTGCTCGACGCCGACGACCGCGTCGTCAGCAGCGCCGATCCGCTGTGGGTCGCGCCAGGCGTGCGGGTGCCGGTGCAGCTCGCGGGCAGCACGCGCATGTTCGCGGGCCGCGAATACCTGGTCAGCACCTTCGCTTCCAGTGGCTACCAGGGCTATCCCGGCCCGGCCGGCTGGAAGACCCAGGTCATGGCGCCGCTCGACCTGGCCTTCCGCGGCAGCCGCGACGCCTTCGAGGTCGCGCCCGGCATGCTGCAAGGCCTGCTCTCGCACGCCCACACCTTCAACCCGGCGCTGCACGCCCTGATGTCCTCGGTGCTGGGCGCCACCCAGGCGATCAAGCGCATCGTCTGGAACGGCAAGATCACGGGCAGCCTGGCCGTCGCCAACGAAATCCATGACAACAACCGCGACAACAGCCGCCTGAACCCCGTGCTCGACCAGATCACCGAGACCGGCGAGCGCAGCGACACCGCCTTCTCGCAATCGATCGAGGGCCTGTACCAGACCGTGCTGGCCTCGAGCCTGCAGGCCGCCGCCTTCACCGCCCAGCTGCTGGTCGACATGCTCGACCGCAGCCTGTACGAGCGCGCCAACGATTGCCGCTGGTGGGCGCTGGCCGGCCAGCTGCGCCAGGCGCTGGCGGGCGGCGGCGAAGAGGAACAGGCGGGGCTCAAGGACCTGCTCGACCACATCAACGGCCTGTACACCGTGTACAGCCGCATTGTCGTCTACGACCGCGCCGGCAGGATCGTGGCCAGCACCGGCGCGCAGGACATCGTCGGCAGCCACATCGCCGGCGACACCCTGCGCGCCGTGGCCGGCCTGCGCAGCGAGATGGACCATTACGTCGAGCCCTTCGGCGCGTCGAACCTCTATGACGGCCGCCCGACCTTCATCTACCACGCGGCGATCCGCCATCCCGAGCGCGAAGCGAGCGTCGTCGGCGGTATCGGCATCGTGTTCGACAGCGCCGTCGAGCTGCGCAATATGCTGGAGAGCGGCGTGGCAGGCCGCGCCAATATGCACGCATTCCTGGTAAGCCCGGACGGCCGGGTGCTGTGCGGCACAGACTCCCACCGGCCCGCCGGCGCCATCCTGCCGCTCGCGCGCGAACTGTTCGACACGGCGGTGGAACACGGCCGCGCGGCCCGCATCGTGACGCACGGCGGCCAGTACTGCGTCGCCGCCTGTGCGCGCGCCGATGGCTATCGCGAGTTCCGTTCGACGCCGGGGCGCGAGCAGCCGGTGCTGTCGGTGCTGCTGCAATCCTTCGGCCCCGAGCGCTCGCCGGCCGAGCTGGCGGCGCAGGGCGGCCAGGTGCGGGTGCGCACGGCGCACGAGCACGGACGCGACTACGCCCTGTTCCACGCCGGCGGCGCACTCATGGCGCTCGATGCCGCCGCGGTGGTCGAGGCCGTGCCGGCTGCGCGCGTGAAGCGCACGCCCGGCTCCGGCGGCGCGCGCATCGGCGTGCTCGACGTCGACGCGGACAAGGGGCGCCGCCCTTTCGTCTGGGTGTTCGACCTGGCCGCCCTGCTCGCGCAGCGCGCCGCGGCGCCGCGCCTTGACGGCCAGGTAATCCTGGTGCGCCACGCCGCGGCGACCGTCGGGCTGCTGGTGGACGACGTGCATTCGGTGCAGCGCTTCGCTCCCGAGGCGTCGAGTCCGACCGGCCTGGGCGAGGCCGGCCTGTGCACGGGGCTGATCCAGGCCAACGGCGGCGAGCTGCTGATCCAGGAGCTCAGCGCCGGGCGCCTCCTGCAGGCGGTGCAGGCGATGGCGTAGCCGGCCGGGGCGCACGGGGGCGGCGCGTCACAAATCGCGGCTGACAAGCGCGGGCGGCGCGCGTACACTGCTGCGACTGCCTGTCACATGACGCCCGGCGATTGGTATTTCCTGGCGGCATCTTAACAGGCTACTACTTCCAACGTAGTCGATATGGACAGCAGCGACGCCGACAACCACCCCCTTCCGACTTCCGCCCTAGCGACAGCCTTCCTGGCCTTGCGCGAAGCGGTGCTGGCGCAGTGGTCGGCGCGCGTCATGGCCGGGATCCCGTCCGCGCAGCGCCTCGGCGCGCCGGCGCTGGCCGCCGCCATGCCCCTGCTCTACGACCATATCGCGCATGCGCTGCAGGCGGGCGCGCCAGGCGCCTTCGCCGCCGCCCGCGAACAGGCCACGCTGTCCGACTACGGCCCGGACGAACTGATTCACGAGCTGCAGATCTTCCGCGATGTCCTGTTCGCCGCCGCCGGCGCACGCGGCCTGGCCCTGAGCAAGCGCGATGCGGAGCTGATCGGGCGCTCGATCGAGGACGCCGAACGCGACGCCATCCACGGCTACGACGCGGTCGGCCGCCAGGCCAAGGAAACCTTCATCGCCGCCCTGTCGCACGACCTGCGCAATCCCCTGCACGTGGCCAGCGCATCGGCCCAGCTGATCCAGCTGAAGACGAGCGACCCCGGCATCACCAACCTGGCCAAGCGCATCAGCGCCAAGCTGGCCGAGACCGACGCCATGATCCAGAGCCTGCTGGACGCCGCCGTCTCGGAGGCCAGGCAGAAACTGACCTTGCAGCTGGCGCAGGTCGACATCATGGCGCTGATCGAGGAAGTGTGCGGCGACCTGCCCATGGTCGGGCAGCGGGTCCGGGTCGAAGGCGACGCCGTGAAGGGCTGGTGGTGCCGCGGCTCGCTCAAGCGCGTGCTCGAGAACCTGGTGTCGAATGCGCGCAAGTACGGCGACAGCGCGCAGGCGATCACGGTGACGGTCAGCCAGGCCGACGGCAGCATGCTGCTGGCGGTCCACAACGAAGGCCGGCCGATTCCGGCCGCCGACCTGCGGCGCATGTGCCGCGGCTTCCAGCGCATCGAAGACGTGCGGGTCAAGGGCTGGGAGCTGGGCCTGCCCTATGTGCAGGCGGTGGCGGAGAGCCACGGCGGCAGCCTCGCCGTGGACAGCGCGGAGGGACGCGGCACCACCTTCACGGTGAAGGTGCCGGTCGATGCGCGTCCCCATGTGGGCAGCTAGATCAGCCCGAGCGTCAGGCCCTTCAGCGTGGCCGCCGTGCGCGTCGAGCATTCCAGCTTGCGGAAGATGCTCTCGACGTGGGTGCGCACGGTCGAGGGGCTGATCCCCAGCGCGCGCGCGACTTCCTTGTTGCTCTCGCCAAGGCTCAGGCGCCGCAGCACCGCCGTCTCGCGTTCGGACAGCAGCTTCCTGTGCTGCGCCACCGGCCTGGCCGCTTCATACGCGCTGCCTTCCGCGGCGGCGGCCACCATCTCCACCGCCTGGACGTCGAAGCGTCCGGCGGCCGCTTCCTGCGCCAGGATGCGCGCCGCCTCGGATGCTTCGCAGGCCACGCGCCAGGGACGCGGCATGCGCAGGGCCGCGTAGGCGGAGGCCGCCCCGAGGATCCGCTGCGCCATGGTCAGCGTGCCGGCGTCGAGGTCGCGGTGGTAGCCGCTGCCGTCCAGGCGTTCGTAGGCGTGCGAGGCCAGCGTGGCCTCCAGCCGCAGCGAAGGGATCTGTACCCCGGCGCGCGCCGTCCAGTAAGGCACCAGCCGCACCTTTTCCCAGTCGGCGCCTCCGAGCTTGCCGGGACGTTGCCAGACCGCGTTCGGCACCGCGGCGCGGCCGATGCCGTGGATCAGGGCGGCGCGGCCCAGGCAAGCCTGCTGCGCCTCCGGCAGCCCGGCCAGCGCCGCGGCGCGTTCGGCCAGGCCCGCCACCCGGCGCGAGTAGCCCAGCAGCCAGGGAAGCTTCAGCTCGATCATGTCGGCCACGATGCTCAAGGGGACGCGCTCGCGCAGGGCCGGAACCTGCGCCGGACAGGGCGGCGCCTCCAGCGCGGCCAGCCACGCTCCGGCATGCGCCGCCAGCAGGCGCGCCAGCGCGGCCGGATATGTTTTATCCGCGCGCGCGCCGATCATGCGCAGCGCCTCCTCGATGCCATGGGCGCGCGCCAGCACTTCCAGGTCGCTGGCCAGGTTGGTGTAGTAGACCAGGCGCGGAATGTCCGCATCCGTCAGGCGCTCCGGCATGCCGCCGCCGTCGTAGTGCTCCCAGACGCGCCGCAGACCGGTCTCGACCTCGATCGGCAGACCCATGGCCTGGGCGATGGCGCCGGAGACCTCGCAGTGGATGCGCGCCAGCGGCGCCACGCTGGTGAAGCTCATCCTGGTCCCCTGCGGCAGGGTCTGGGTCAGCATCGCGTCGCGCCCGGCGACGTCGTCCCCCAGCAGGGCCGTGAAGCCGCTGGCATTGGCGGTGCAGCCGGACCAGCGCAGCAAGGTCACCAGCCGCACGTGGGCGCAGGCGCCGGCCGGCGCGCCGTCCTGCAGCGCCAGGCGCTCGGCCAGGATCGCCGTCCGGATCGACTGGTCGGTGGGCTGGCCCATGCTCAGGTCGCCTACCATGGCCAGCACTTGCACGGCTTCTTCGACGGTGACGGTGTGGTCTGGATGCATTGCTGAACTGTAGAGCAGAAGCGCAGGTGGATCAACAGGCCGCTGTGAGACCGTCGCACCGGCGCAGGCCGGCGCCCAAGTTTGCGCTGCCAGGACGCTTGCCAACTTGGGTTCCGGCCTGCGCCGGAACGACGCCGATTGGCGTCGATGGCTCAGATGCGGTGCGCGGCCCTGATCAGGTCCGCCGCCCGCTCGCCGATCACCACGCACGGCGCCATCGTGTTCCCCGTCGTGATGCGCGGCATGATCGAGGCGTCCGCGATGCGCAGCCGGTCGACGCCGTAGACCCGCAGCCGCGCGTCCACCACCGACATCGCATCGCGTCCCATCTTCGCGGTGCAGGACTGGTGCCAGTAGGTGACGGCGCCGTTGCGGATGTACTGCTCCATCGCTTCCCGTCCGAGCTTGCCCGGCATGCGCTCGCCCTTCACCAGTCGGCCGAAGGCGGGGGCGTTGCCCAGTTCGCGGCACAGCGCGACGTTGGCCAGGGCCGCGCGCATGTCGTCGGGGTCGGACAGGGTATTGGCGCGGATGATCATGGCGTCCTTCGCATCGGGCCCGGACAGCAGCAACTCTCCGCGGCTCTTCGGCTGCGCCAGGCCCGCGAACATGGTCCAGCCGTGTTCCGGCACGCCGCGCGCCGCGTTCTCCGCGCTCGGCACCGGGAACTCGACCTGGCAATGCAGCATGTCGGGCGCATCGAGGCGCGGGTCGCTCTTCCAGTACAGCGTCGCCTCCGAACCGCCGCTGCCGACCTGCTGCGGCGCGGCGTATTCCCAGATGCAGTCGAACGAGATGCTCGAGCCGCCGCCCAGCACCTTGCCCATGTTCATGGGGATGGCGCGGCCGTTCAGGTGCGGGTTCGGTTCCGCCATGAAGGCCCAGTCGCGCTCCGTGCCGAGGTTGAGCGGCCACTGCGCGGGTTCGCGCACGCTCGCCACATCGTCGCGGCCGCCGGCTTCCAGCAGCAGGACCTGGACCTCGGGGTTCTCGGCCAGGCGTGCCGCGACGACGGAGCCGGCAGACCCGGCGCCGCAGACGATGAAGTCATAGTGGCTGCGCAGCGCGGCGCGGCGCGCGGCCTGGTTGCGGCGGACGGCGTGCGCGACATCGGGGGCGTCGTGGTGGAGTGTGTTCATGGTCGGATACCTCGTGGATGGGGACTGCCTAGACAGTCGGGATGGTCCCGCCGTCGATCACGAACTCGGCCCCGTGGACCGATGCCGCGAGCGGCGACAGGAGAAATGCGACCAGCTCCGCGACTTCCTCCGGCCGGCCCGGACGGCCGATCGGGATGCCGCCGAGCGAGGCCATGAGCCGGCTCCTCGCCTCGTCGGCGTTGCCGTCGCGGTGCAGCGCCATGCGCTCGATGAGCGCCTGCGCCGCAGCGGTCTCGATGAAGCCGGGCGCCACGCTGTTCACGCGCACGCCCCGCGGGCCGAATTCGTTGGCCAGCGACTTGCTGTAGTTGGCGAGCGCCGCCTTGGCGGCGGCGTAGGCGACGGTCGACTCGAACAGCGGCAGGCGGCGCTGGATCGAGGTGATGTGGACGATGGCGCCGCCGCCGCGTTCCAGCATCGCGGGCAGGAAGGCGCGGTCGAGGCGCACGGCCGACATCAGGTTGGCCTGCAGCGCCGCATCCCACATCGCCTCGGTCAGCGCCAGCGCGCCGCCGCTCGGCGCGGACGAGCCGCCCACGTTGTTGACCAGGTAGTCGAGGTAGCCGAACTCGCGCTTCACCACATCGGCGACGCGGGCTGCGCCCTCCGCGCTGGCAACGTCGGCCTCGAGATAGCGCACGCCGGGCAGCGGCGCGGCTGGGAGGTTGCGGGCGGTCGCGATCACCGTCGCGCCATCCTGCGCCAGCCGGCGCACGATCGCTTCGCCCATGCCCTTGGTGCCGCCGGTGACGAGGGCGTGCTTGCCCTGGAAGGAGCAGGCGTTCATGCCGTCACCTCCAGCGACTGGATGCCGTCGCCCTGCAGCCGGAAATGGAAGTCGAGCGCGATCGGGCTGCCCGGGAAGGTACCGCGTACGGTGGCGCGAACGACGTGTTCGTCCCCTGCCTGCGCCACGCCGGTCGGCTCGATCGTGGACTGGTAGCGGGCCACGTAGTCGCTGGCCCAGGCGGCGATGTCGTCGCGGCCGCGGCGCAGGTGACCTTCGTCGAAGACGGTGGCGTCCAGGTTGAAGGCGGCCGCGATGCGTTGCGGGTCCATGGCGTTGTTGGCGGCGACGAAGTCGGCGATGGGCTGAGGCAGTCGGTTCATGTCGGTCTCCAGAAAAGAAAGTGAGCAGTCAGTCTAGGTTCTGGCATCATTGCGAAAAAGCACCATAATGGACATGCGCTATGAACCTGCAGTTCACAATCGAATGACATGAGTTCCCTCGATCTCATCCGGCTGTTCCTCGCCGTGGCGGAGGAACGCAGCTTCACCCTGGCCGCCCGGCGCCTCAACATCACGCCGACGGCCGTCAGCAAGGGCGTGCGCGCGCTGGAACAACAGCACCGCGTCGCGCTGTTCGTCCGCACCACCCGCAGCGTGGCGCTGACCGAGGCGGGAACGACCCTGCAGGCGGCGCTCAGGCCGGCCGTCGGCCAGATCGACGACGCCTTCAGCGAGCTGTCGCGCCACCAGAGCCGGCCGTCCGGCCACCTGCGCATCACCGCGCCGCGCACCTTCGGCTTCCTGGTGGCGCGCCACCTGGTGCCGCGCATGCGCGCCGCCTACCCCGACGTCAGTGCCGATCTGTCGCTGGACGACGGCCTGGCCGACCTGGTCGACGACGGTTACGACGCCGGCATCCGGCTCGGGGAAGCGGTGGCGCAGGACATGGTGGCGATCCGTCTCAGCCGGCCGCTGTCATGGTCGCTGGTGTGCTCGCCCGCCTACATCAAGCAAGCCGGCCGGCCGGAACAGCCGCGCGACCTGCTGCGGCACCAGGCGCTGCGCTACCGCTTCAACACCGCCAGCCGCCTGCCGGCTTGGCGCCTGCTCGGTACGGATGGCGAGCTGCTGCTCGATATCGACGCCCATCTGAGCGCCAACGACACGCAGATGCTGGCCGAATGGGCGCGCCAGGGACTGGGGATCGCCTACCTGCCGGACCTGGAGATCAAGGAAGACGTGGACGCGGGACGGCTGGTGCGGGTGTTGACGCGATTCGTTCCCGACACTTCCGGCCTGTTCCTCTACTTCCCCATGCGCACCCAGCACCAGCCGAAGATGCGCGCGCTGATCGAGCAGGTCTCCCTGCTCGCCGGCGAAGGCGCCTTCGATATCCGCTGCGAGGAGTAGCGGCGCCTTACCTGGTAGCGGCGACGGCGGCGAGGATGACCCGGGCCACGTCCGCGGGACGCGACTGCTGCGGCACGTGGCTGGCAGGCAGCTCGGTGGTGGTGGCCTTGATCTTCTTCGCCATCGCGCGCAGCAGGCCCGGATCGATCATGCGGTCGCGCGAGGAGACGATGAACCAGGACGGTTTCGCGGTCCAGGCGGCGTGGCTGACCTTGTCGGCGAAGGCCTTGGCCTGGATCGGCCCCTGGGTCGCGGTCATGACGGCGGCCTGCGCGGCCGGCACGTCCTGGGCGAAGTCTTCGCGCATGGCCGCTTCGGGCAGGCTCAGGAAACCGTCCGCATCGGCGACGAAGCGCTTGCTGCCGGGCGCCGCGGGGTAGCCCTCGCCCGTCTCGGCGGTCGACTTGCCGGCGTCCGGGGCAAAAGCGGCGACGTAGACCAGGCTGGCGACCTTGCCGTGCTGGCCGGCCTCGGTGATCACGGTGCCGCCCCAGGAGTGGCCAACCAGCACCACCTTGCCCGGCTGCGCCGCGATGGCGCGGCGGGTAGCGGCGACGTCGTCGGCCAGGGACGTGAGCGGGTTCTGGACGGCGGTGACCTTCACCCCCTCAGCTTGCAGCAGCGGGATGACCTTCGACCAGTCGGAACCGTCGGCGAAGGCGCCGTGGACGATGACGACCGAAGGTGTGGTGTCGGCCGCCGCGGCGTGGGTGGTGCCGGCGGCGAAGGCTGCTGCGGCGGCGAGCATGCGCAGCGCGGTGTCGAAGGTGGTGGTCATGGCGATCTCCTCGGGGCTGGTGGGTGAATGAAGCCAGTCTAGGGAGATCGTCGTCATCGCGGTATCGGTCGAATAACCGATACGCCCCGTACGAGGGCACGGCCCGCCCTGCCGAAAAAGCGATAGATGGTCGCGCACGATTGCCAACCGGGCGGCTGGGTCGATGGAGGTTTGATAGTATTCCTTCTTTGATTGGAGGCAACAATTGGCAATCACCGCAACTGCCCCGGGCGTCTCCGCCACCGTCACCGCGCGCCGGCCCTCGTGGGCCGACATGAGCCGGCATTACCCGGACAAGAACGTGACGACCGCCGACCTGTACGACAACAGGATCGGCGGCAGGTTCAGGCGCCTGTACGAGCACCCGGCCTACCAGAACACCTGCGCCGTGCGGATGTCGTATGCGCTCAACCGCAGCGGACTCAGAATGGGCCCGGCGCCCAGCAGCGGCGGCGGCATCACGGGCGGCGACGGCTACCTGTACTGGATCCGGGTCACCGACCTCAAGGCGCACCTGTCCAGGCAGTTCAAGGGCGCCGACGAGGAACTGACCCTGCCGGTCATCCCGGCCTCGATGACGAACGACGTGCCGGCGATGCAGGAAAAGTACAAGGAACGCCGGCGCCTGGCGCAAGCGTGGCTCGACACCAGGCTGGCCGGCCGCAACGGCATCGTCGTGTTCAACGTCACCGGCTGGGGCGACGCGTCCGGCCACTTCACTCTGTGGGACGGCAAGGCGACATCCCTGGCCTACGCGACCGGGCACGATAGCCCCGCCAACAATACCTATTACTTCTGGCTGACCCAGCTGAACGAGCGTGTCGATGGCACGAAGGCGCTGGTCCAGGTGGCCTCGGTCAAGTTCTGGGAGCTGAAATGATGCTGCGTATCGGCCTCCTGCTCGTCTCCCTCCTGCTGGGCGCCCCCGCCATGGCGGCCCCCTGCCCCGCGGTCGACGGCGCCACCGTCGAATGGGCGGCGAGCTGCTTTGCGGCCGACAAGGGCGGCCGGCGGCTCAAGCCGCAGTACCTCAAGCAGCTGCGATTCGACCGCAGCGGCCACGCGACCGCCGTGATCAGCGAGCCGCGCGAACTGGTGGCGCTCGACCGGCAAGGCCGGGTCGTGGTGCCGGGCATCCGCCATGCCGGCGACTTCGACTACCCGGATGCGGAAGGCGGCATCGGGCGCTTCGACGCTCCGCCCGCACCGGGACGGGCGACGGCGCCGCGCTGCGGCTACTTCGACAGCCGCGACTTCCGCATCGTCGTCCCGGCCGGCTACGCCCAGTGCCAGCCGTTCGCCAAGGGCGAAGCGATCGCCTGCCAGGAATGCGTGTCGGTCTGCACCGAGCCGGAATGCCAGGACAGCATGCTGGTGGACGGCGACGGCGTGGCGCTCGGCCCGGATGGCGCCGTGCGCAGGCGCTTCAGGCTGCCCGACATGAAGGCGGTCTGCGCATCGCCCGGCAGCAAGGCGGGCAAGACCTACGAAGGGGCGCGGCCGCATTGCATTCCGAAGTCGGACAACCCGTTCAAATAGCCATCGCGAGTTCATATGGGACGAGAAATCATTCGGCAAGGCGACCGGACCGATCACGGCGGCACGGTGATCGAAGGGTCGATCACTGATATCTGCCACGGCAAGCCGATTTCCTATATCGGCCACAAGGTGCATTGCCCGCGATGCGGCGGCGACTACCCGATCGTCGAAGGCGTGCTGACGACCACCCTCTACGGCAAGGGCGTCGCCGTGGCCGGCATGAAGACGTCCTGCGGCGCGGCGCTGATTCCCTCGCAATTCACGGACACGGTCGAATGGGCGGGCGGCGGCGCTGCCGCCAACATTGCCGCGATCGCGGCACTGGCGCCGGCCGCGGCGAAGGCGCTGGCCTCCGAACCGGCCGGGCAGGAAGCGGCGGACGACGCGCCCGCCAAAAAGATCACCCGCATCTATTGGTCCTACGGCCCTGATGAAACGCCGGTCAGCGACGTGTCGCGCCACTACGTCGACCTGAACCTGCACCTCGAGACCGAAAACTACCAGCCCGGCGAAACGGCGGTCGTGGTCATCAAGAACGACGACGACAGCGAACTCGCGGACAACGCACCGGCGCTGGAATTGAGCGCGACCGTCGGCGCCGACGGCAAGGCCACATTGAACAATGTGTTCCGCGGTAAAACGGTCGAGATCGGCACCTTCGCCTGACCGCTCCGACACTTGAATTGCAATCGAATCCCCCTCTTCGTTTAAAAAAATTCATTGATATAAGTGACAAGGTTTACTGTAATCTTTTGATTGCAATCACAAGACTACAAGAAAGCGCACAGATCACATCCAAGATGGTCCTGATGCCGCGGCAGCGCGGCTGACTGGGGGGATTTCCATGAAACGGATCATGCATTCGAGCCGGACCGCGCACGCGCGTCCCATCGCGCCCTTGCCGCGTCCGACGGCCTCGGCGCCACCTTCTCACCTTCATTGCGAACGCGCGCCCCCGGCGCGGCGGCGCCTCCCGCTGCGCCCCTGAGGCGCCTCCCCCGTCTTCATCGAAGCACCGACGATACCGCCCGGTATCGCGGATGCGCTCGCCCATTTTCATCGTGCGTCACCTTCACGAAAGGACTGCATCATGAGCGACAAAGTGTATTGGGACCTGGCCCGCATGCAGGCGGACAGCGTGCAACCCTCGATCCTGGCCATCGGCGATTCGTGGTTCTGGTATCCCTTCCCCGGCGGCTCCCTGATCAACCAGGTCGGCGGCATGCTCAACGACGACCACCACATCTACGCGGTCGGCAACAACGGCGCCGAAGCCTATGACTACGTACACGGCAAGTATGCGAAGACGGTCCGCCATACCTTGAACATGTTCGGCGACACGCTGTCGGCGGTCTTCATCAGCGGCGGCGGCAACGATTTCGCCGGCATCAGCGACCTGCGTCCCCTCCTCAAGCAGAACTGCAGCGCCGAGGAGACGGCGCCCGGATGCTTCCGGACCGGCCGCGAGCCGAACACCCTGCCATGGCTGATGGCCAAGACCGCGGAGAGCTACACCACCCTGATCAGCCAGATCCGCCTGCACAACCCGGCGGCCACGATCGTCCTGCACAACTACGACTACGCCTACCCATCCGGCAAGGGGGTGTTCGGCGACGGCAGCGGCTGGCTCCTGCCGGCGCTGGTGAATGCCCGCGTGCCGGAGCTGCTGCGCTTTTCCTGCACCTGCCACCTGATCGACGAATTCACGAAGATGCTGCAGCGCGTGGCGGCCGTGAATCCGCACGTGCTGCTGATCGACAGCCGCCGCACGCTCGAGAACAATGAGTGGGCCAACGAAATCCACCCCACCCCCGCCGGCTTCAGGCGCATCGCCGAGCGCCACTGGAAGCCGGTGCTGGACCAGCTGCGCATGAGCTGAGACGGCGCCCTCATCACCCTTTTCATCCTGCGCGGGCCGCCCCGGCCCGCCTTCACGTCGACCAATAGAGGCCCTCATGAAACTCATCGTGTGCTGCGACGGCACCTGGAACACGCCGGACCAACAGGACGGCGGCGTCGCCGCCCCCACCAATGTGGTGCGGATCGCCAACGCGCTGGATCGCGGCGCCGGCCAGCTGGTGTACTACCATCCCGGCGTCGGCACCGGCGAATCGTGGTGGGACCGGATGATCGGCGGCGGCACCGGCACCGGCCTGTCGCGCAACATCATGAGCGCCTACGAATGGCTGTGCCAGCAGTACGACCCGCAGCGCGACGACGACATCTGCCTGTTCGGCTTCAGCCGCGGCGCCTATACCGCGCGCAGCGTGGTCGGCTTCATCAACTGCGCCGGCCTGCTCGACGCCCGCAGCCTGGGGCGCGAGAAAGGCACGGCCGCCGTCTACGACGCGATCGGGCAGCTGTACCACCGCGTGTACCGGGGCAAGGGCGACCTGGGGCAGATCCGCGCCGCCATCGGCGAGGACTACTTCCACAACCGGCGCGACGACAAAGTCCCGATCCGCTTCCTGGGCGTGTGGGACACCGTCGGCGCCCTCGGCATCCCGGACGACCTCGGCGTGCTCGACCTGCTGGACGACCCCGACGACCACCTGTTCCACGACACCGAATTGAGCGACAACGTCGCCACGGCGCGCCACGCGCTGGCGATGGACGAGGTCCGCAAGTCCTTCCAGCCGACGCTGTGGACCAACGCCCACCCCGACCTCAAGCAGCTGTGGTTCCCCGGCGTGCATTCCGACGTCGGCGGCGGCTACCGCGAAAAAGGCCTGGCCGACGGCGCGCTGAAGTGGATGATCGACGAAGCCAAGCTGGCTGGCCTCGCCTTCAATAGCGGCATCCTGGCGCAAATCACGCCGGACTACCACGACATGCTGCACGACTCCTGCTCCGGCCTGTTCGGCATGCTGCCGACGCAGCCACGCAACGTGCCGTCGATGCGCCAGCACCCCGAGCTGTATCATGGTTCGGCGCGCCAGCGCCACGAAGACCCGCCGATCCACCAGTACCCCTACCGCCAGCCGCACGTCGCACCCGGCGCGCAGGCCACCGAGATCACCGTGTTCGCGCGCCAGCAGTGGAACCCGACCGGGCTCTGGCTCGAGGCCGGCCGGGAATACGTGTTCTCGGCCACGGGCGAGTGGGTCGACGGCCCGGTGCCCTGCGGCCCCGGCGGCGGCCAGGACGGCAAGTTCCATCTCGGCGAACTCGGGCACGTCGCCGGCGACTTCCTCGGCAAGATCGAGACCGGCTTCCAGAAGCTGCTGGGCAATCCGAACCGGCGCCTGCGCTTCACCGCGCGGCACAAGAACTTCCCCTGGTTCAGCCTGGTGGGTGCGGTGGCCAACGGGCGCGGCGAGGTGAACGGGGTGCCGGAGGCCCACGAAGCCTTCCTGATCGGCGAGGGCTGCAGGTTCCGGCCGCAGCGCTCGGGCTACTTCTATGCCTACTCGAATGATGCCTTCAACTGCTATGCCAACAACAAGGGATATGTGACGCTCAAGGTCAGCGTCTGAACCATGCCCGCCCTTCATTTCCTTCACCAGGAGACCACATGCCACACCTTTCGACGCGCCGTTGGACCATCGCCTTCGCCATCCTGCTCACAGCCGTCATGCTGCCTGGCTGCGGCAGCCTGGAGCCGGTCAGGAAATTCGGCGACGAGACGCGTCAGGTGGGTGCGGCATTTACCCTCATGCCCTCTGCGACCACCGCGTCATGCCATGCGCAGCAGGTGTTGAAAGACTACACCATGCCAGCCCCGGTCCGCTTCGAACTCACCGGGCTGTCGCAACGCCAAAGCCAGGCCTGCGGAGCAGACGCCGAGGCAGCCGAGCTGCTGCTGCCGTTTGCCATGCTGGTCGAACAGTATGCGGAAACGCTGGTGAAACTGACGAGCGACGAATTGCCCGATTATCAGGATGAATTCGACGGCCTGGAGAAAGCAGTCGCCGGTCTGAAGGACAAGCAGGGAAATGCGATCGTACCTGCGGACAAGGCGGGCGCCATCATCGGTCTTGGCAAGTTTCTCGGCAAGGCGGCCACCCAGCATGCAGCGCGCAGCACGATCCGCGAGCTGCTCGCCCAGGAAGAAGGCTTGAATGCCGCGGCGGGCGTGCTGCGCTGGTATACCGAGCGCATCTATCGGCCGATGCTGGCAAATCAGATCAAGGTCATCGACGTCACTATCAGCACGGCGCTTCCCACTATCGAAGCACGGGAACCGCTGGCTGCGCGCTGGATGATGATATCGCTTGCCGAGGAAAGGGCAAAAGTGAATCAACGTGAACAGGCGGCCGCCAACTACACAGCGTCGATCGACAAAGTGCTGGCGACGCGGGCGACATTGCTGGCCAAGCTCGACCAGCCGAAAGACGAAGCATTGCGAGAACAGTTGAGCGCACTGGCAAAAGAAGTCCGGGCCTTGCGCCGAAAACTTGCCAGCGCACTCTGACGAGCGCATACCCCAACCTCGAAAGGAACGATCATGCCGCAACTGGAACAACTGAGTGCCGACGACTTGGCCGACATGGCCGATCGGGTGACGGCCATGTCGATCGCGCTGTACGAATACCGGGTCCGCCATTCCTGGCTCACCCCCACCCAAGCCAGCGAAATTCGTGAGGATGGCGAAGCCCGGCTCGACCGCCTGGCGTCGCTGCTGCGTTGCGGCGCCATCCGGCTCGCAGTCCGGGATGCCGACCTGAGTGTCGAGGATCTGAAGCACGAACTCGAAGAGGCCACGGCAGCCATCCGCAGGATCGAAACGATCAAGGGAATCATCGACCTTGCGGCGCAGGTCGTGTCGCTGGGAGGCGCCATCCTGTCGCGCGATGCCAAAGCCATGCTGACGGCGGCAAAAGGCGTGAAGGACGCACGCGAGAAACTCACCGAAAGGTAAGCCAGGCACCCACGCTGCATTGCCCTGGCAAGGCACTCTTCTGTATAGTGGACGGACCATTCGCCGCACCGTTCAATCGACCAGATTGCCATTCTGCCGACGCCGCAACAGGCGCCGGCAGCCAAACCTTGAGGACATGCCGTGACGATTTCAGAGCCGACCGAGACATTTTTCGACAAACCGCTGCGCAACTACGAAAGCGGCACGACGCCCGACATCGGGCAGCATGTCTACCGGCTCGCCCTCGAGTACGACGACAGCCGGAAGATGACGGACCTGATCGACGAATTCCTCGGCAAGATCGACCCGGCGCAGCTGGATGCGCTGGTGATCGGCATGTGGGCCGAGCCCTACGAGGCCGGCGCCGATGAACTGATCGCCACGCTGGTCGCGCGCGCGCCGGCATTGACCGGGCTACGCGCCCTGTTCATCGGCGACATGACGTATGAGGAGTGCGAGATTTCCTGGATCGTGCAGGGCGATTACGCTCCCCTGCTGAACGCCTTCCCGCAGCTGGAAGTGCTGCGCATCCGCGGCGCCAACGGCCTGTCCTTCGCGCCGTTCACGCACCCGGCGCTGCGTTCGTTCACGATCGAATCCGGCGGCCTGCCGGACAGCGTGGCCGAGGCCCTGGCCGGGTCGTCGATGCCGCAGCTGGCGCACCTGGAACTGTGGCTCGGCACCGAGGACTACGGCTTTTCCGGCGACGTCGCGCTGTACCGCCGCGTCGCCGACGCGCTCTGGACGCCGTCGCTGGCATACCTCGGCCTGCGCGATTCCGAAATCGCCGACGACCTGGCCCAGTGGCTGGCCGGCCACGAGCCGATCCGCCAGCTCGACACGCTCGACCTGTCGCTGGGCACGATCAGCGATGTCGGCGCACGTGCGCTGATCGACAGCCCGCACGTGCGCGCACTGCGGCGCCTGGACCTGTCGCACCATTACATCTCCGAAGCGCTGCAGGCCGAGCTGAACGCCCTGCCGTGCCAGGTGGTGCTGGACGACGCGCAGGACGAGGACGGCGAGGACTTCCGCTACGTCGCGGTCGGCGAATAAGACGTTTATTCGCGAGGCTCCAATCCAGATGACGGCAGGTGCGGTGCTGCCTTTCGTGCTGCTCGGCGTCGGCGCCGGCAAGCGCGTGCGCCTGATGCATGCGGCACGCGCGGCGCTCGGCCTGGCGCCGGCGCAGGTGATCGAGTGGCGCGACTGGCTGGCCAGGCCGGCGCTGCTCGACGCCGCCGTGGCCCGCCCCTGCGTGCTGAAGATCGAATCGCCCGGCGACGACGCTACCTTGCACCACGCCTTGCTCACCAACGGTTGCGCAGCGCTCGGCCTTCCCGCGCCACGCGCGCCCGAACACGGAGAACTGTCGCTGTCGGCCGCCTGGTTCAAGGGCTTCACCCGCGCCATGGAAGCCGTCGCCGCCCTCCTCGCCCGCCAGCCCCATGTGCGCGTGCTGAACGCGCCGCACGAACTGCTCCTGATGACCGACAAGCTGCGCTGCCAGCAGCATCTGCAGGCGCACGGCGTGCCGGTGGCTCGGCTGTTCGGACTGGTGGAAGGCTATGACCACTTGCGCGCGCTGCTCGACGAGCATCGTCTGGACCGGGTCTTCATCAAGGCGCGCTACGGTTCCAGTGCGTCCGGCGTGATCGCCTACCGGCGCAATGGGCGCGGCGCCGAACAGACCACCAGTTCGGCGCACCTGGCCGGTTCGGTCGTCTACAACGTCAAGCGCCTGCGCCGCTATGACAGGCACGCGGACATCGTCCAGCTGGTCGACCTGCTGGCTGCCCAGGAAGCGTATCTGGAAGGCTGGCTGCCCAAGCCGCGCCACGGCATGGCGCACTACGACGTGCGCGTGCTCACCATCGGCGGCCAGGCCGCGCACCGGGTCGCGCGCGTGGGCGCGTCGATGATGACCAACCTGCACCTGGATAACCGCCGCGCCGACGTCGACGCGCTGCTCGATAGCGCCGACCGCGCCGCGCTCACGGCGACGGCGCACGGCGCGGCGGCGGCTTTCCCGGCCAGCCACGTGATCGGCCTGGACATCGTCGCCAGGCAGGGCAAGGCCCATGTGCTGGAAGCGAACGCCTTCGGCGACCTGCTGCCCGGCCTCCTTCACGATGGCCTGGACAGCTATGCCGGCCAGTTGCAATCATTCGTCCGCCATGAAGCTTGACCACGCCACGATCCCCGACATGAACGCCGTGGTCGGCAGCCACGACATCGTCTTCATCACGCTCGACACGCTGCGCTACGACGTCGCGCAAGCCCTGTACGAGGCCGGCGAACTGCCGGTGCTCGGGCGCTACCTGCCGCCGGACGGCTGGGAGCGGCGCCACAGCCCGGCCACGTTTACGTATGCGGCGCACCACGCCTTCTTCGCCGGCTTCCTGCCCACGCCCGCAGCGCCGGGACGCCACGCGCGCCTGTTCGCCACGGCTTTTCGCGGCAGCGAGACGACCTCGCCGCATACCCGCGTGTTCGAGGAGGCGAGCATCGTCGCCGGCCTGCGCGAGGCCGGCTACCGCACCATCTGCATCGGCGGCGTCGGCTTCTTCAACAAGCAGACGCCGCTCGGCTGCGTCCTGCCCGACATGTTCGACGAGAGCCACTGGAAGCCGGTGCTGGGCGTGGAACATCGACGCTCGACCGAGCTGCAGGTGGCGCTGGCGACGCAGCGCCTGCGCGAACTAGGCGGGCAGCGCGTTTTCCTGTTCCTCAACGTGGCCGCGATCCATTATCCGAACCGCGGCTACCTGGCCGGCTGCAGGAAGGACAACCTCGACAGCCATGCGGCGGCGCTGCGCTATGTGGACCGGGCGCTGGCGCCGCTGCTGGCCGCCTGCGCCGGCCGCGCGCCGACCTTCGTCATCGCCTGCTCCGACCACGGCAGCGCCTATGGCGAAGAAGGCTACCATGGCCACCGCGTCGCGCACGAGAGCGTGTGGACCGTCCCGTACGCGCATTTCTTCATCGATCAACCAGAAGGGGGCACATCGTGAACCAGTCCGACCTCGCCGGCACGCTCGCCCAGCGCATGCGTGATACGCCCTACCAGGCCTATTCGTATTCCTATCCGCACAAGTCGGCCTACCGCCCGCTGGCGCAGCCCGAGTCCCTGGCGCGGCTGTGGGCGGAACAGGACCGCTCGGCGCTGTTCGCCTACATCCACATCCCTTTTTGCGAGATGCGCTGCGGCTTCTGCAACCTGTTCGCGATGGCGCGTCCGTCGCCTGAACTGGTCGAGCGCTATGTGGCGCAAGTCCTGCTGCAGATGCGCGCGCTCGACGCGGTGCTCGGCGAGCGCCAGTTCGCCCGCTTCGCCATGGGCGGCGGCACGCCGACCTACCTCTCTCCCGCGCAGCTGCAAGCCCTGCTCGAAGGCGCGCGCGACATCCTCGGCATCGACCTGCAGGCGACACCGGCCGGCATCGAAGCCTCGCCGGAAACCGCGACGCCAGAACGGCTTGCCGTGTGCCGCAGCATGGGCATCGACCGCGTCAGCCTCGGTATCCAGAGCTTCGCCGCGAACGAGATGCGCTCGCTGGCGCGGCCGCAGCAGAACGATGTCGTGCAGCGCGCCATCGGCAACATCCGCGCGGCGGGCTTTCCGACCCTGAACCTCGACCTCATCTACGGCATCGCCGGCCAGACGGTTGCCAGCCTGCTGGCCTCGATCGACAGCGCCCTCGCCTTCGCGCCCGAGGAGCTGTACCTGTACCCGCTGTACGTGCGCCCGCACACGGGCCTGGGCAAGGTCGCGCGGCGCCAGGGCGCCACCTCGTTCGACCCGGTGATGCTCAATCCGGCCGGCGACAGCCGCCTGTCCCTGTACGAGGCGGCGCGCGACCACCTGCGCGCGTGCGGCTACGAGCAGGTATCGATGCGCATGTTCCGCGCGCCGCACGCGCCGCAGCAGGACGGCCCCTCCTACTGCTGCCAGAACGACGGCATGGTGGGCCTCGGCGCCGGCGCGCGCAGCTATACGCAGCGCCTGCATTACGCGACCGATTACGCGGTGGGGCGCAGCGGCACCATCGACATCATCGAGGACTACCTGGCGCTCGATGCGGCAGGCTTCGCACAGGCCCGCCACGGCTTCGCGCTCGGGGCGGAAGACCAGCGCAGGCGCTACGCGATCCAGTCACTGTTGACGGAACCGGGACTGGACCTGGCGAGCTACCGGCAGCGCTTCGGCAGCGACTGTCTGCAGGACCTGCCGCAGTTGCTGGAGCTGGACCAGCTCGGGCTGGTCGATGCGCAGGCCGGCATGCTGCGCCTGAACGATCGCGGCTATGCGTATGCGGACACGATCGGGCCGTGGCTGGCGTCGGACACGGTGCGCGCGCTGATGGCCGAAGGTGCGCCGGCATGCTAGCGATGGTTCCGACGCCGGCACTGGAAGCGCAGCCGGTGTTGTCGCTGCTGTACCGGGGCACGTTGGAGAGCTGTAATTACGATTGCCATTATTGTCCGTTCGCGAAGCGGCAGGATAGCCGCGCCAGGCTGCGGCAGGATGCGGCCGAGGTGGCGCGCTTCGTGGACTGGGTCGGAAGGCAGCAGCGGCCGATCAGCGTGCTGTTCACGCCGTGGGGCGAGGCGCTGGTGCGACGGCATTATCGGGACGCGATCCGGGATTTGTCGCAGATGCCGCATGTGCACAGGGTGGCGCTGCAGACCAATCTGTCGGGGCCGCTGGGGTGGCTGGAGGATGCGCAGCAGGCGAAGGTGAGCCTGTGGTGTACCTATCATCCGGACCAGACGACCCTCGACCGGTTTCTCGAGCGCTGCCGGCGGTTGGAGCGGCTGGGCGTCGAGTACTCGGTCGGGGTGGTGGCAATGCGCGAGCATTTCGAGGCGATCCGTGCACTGCGTGCTGAGTTGCCTTCGCACCGCTACGTCTGGCTCAATGCCTTCGATCGGCGGGGGCCTGGCTATTACGGGAAGGAAGACCTGCAATGGCTCGATGGGGTCGATCCATGGTTCGCGTATAACCGCCGGCCAGCGCCGTCGCGCGGCAAGCCTTGCCGGGCGGGCGCCGAGGTGTTGTCGGTCGATGGCGATGGGGAGCTGCGACGGTGCCACTTTCTGCCGGAGCGACTCGGCAATTTATATGTCGACTCGCTCGATATGATCCTGCAGGAGCGCACCTGCCCGCGTTTCAAGTGCGACTGTTATATCGGCTATGCGCATCGGCGTGATTTGCCGTTCTACGACGATTTCGATGATGGCGTGCTGGCGCGGATTCCAGTGCTCGCACGCTAAGCATTCGCTGCCATTGGCTCAGAGGTAAGGACCACCGCTGCCAGATATATTTTTAATCTCCGCACATCATGCGGCGATTGTACGGTCTAGTCGCCGCATCGCTTATCGAGGTTTCATCCTGTTGATTTCATGCTGCCGCTACCGTCTCCAGATAGGGGCGCATCACATTTGCTACTCGGCAGATCTCCGCGTGGCGCCACAACTCCTCCATCGTCGTACGCTTTCCGTTCCAGGCTTCGCGCAGGGCTTCGAGCGCGACATCAAGACCAATCTTGTTGCGAAACTTGAAGCAGTCAGCAACCGTCTTCGCCACACCAAACACCCGAACCTGGGCGCCGCCGACGTCGGCAGTTTCGACGCCTTCGGTCATTGCCAACCCGGACATGCGAACGATCCGGATTGGCGGATAGTCGAAACGCGGTGCGCGGGCTTTATGCGGTATGGCGAGCCACACGTCCGACGGCTGCTGCGTGGTCAGATCGTGGAAGCGCAGCGCTGAGAACAGACATAGGACCCCGTTTTCACTACGCGTGGCGACCTCCGCAAAGCTGTCGTGCTCGGACGCAGCGCGGTCGGGCAATGTGTAGAGGCCTCGACCGAGCTTGAGAAGCCGTCCCTCATCAGTCAACGATGCCAGCAGCACTCGCGGTAGGGCGACGCTGTCCACGTCTCGTGTGCGAAGTATGCCTTTTGATCGGGCGAGCTCAAGAATTTGTTCGGCTTGTTGACTCATGAAGCCAATCTACACAAAACATCGGCATTTATTTATATTTGCCGACATTTTGTTTGAGATGTGCATTTCAGACCGGTTTCTGATGTATTGCTCGCAGAGTTACGACCGGCGGAATGAAAAGAGCTCCGGCACGTGGCGCTCTTGTTCAGTATGCTTGGCGGAAGCGGTGAGATTCGAACTCACGAACGGGTTCCCCCGTCGGCAGTTTTCAAGACTGCTGCCTTCAACCACTCGGCCACGCTTCCTGTGAAGAGCTGGCATTATACATAAATCATCAACGCCGGTCAGGACAATCAGGCCACCAGCAACCAGTTCTCGCGCAGGCCGCGCTCGAAGTCGACCGGCGGCAGCGGCTTGCTGTACAGGTAGCCCTGCACTTCATCGCACCCCGCCTCGCGCAGGAAGTCCAGCTGCTCCACGGTCTCCACGCCTTCGGCGATCACGCGCAAGCCCAGCTGGCGCGCCATGCTGATGATGGTCCCCGCGATCGCGCAGTCGCTGCCGTCCGCCGGAATCCCGGTCGTGAACGAACGATCGATCTTGAGCGTATCGATCGGGAAGCGCTTCAGATACGACAAGCTCGAATACCCGGTCCCGAAATCGTCCAGCGACAGCGCCACCCCAAGCGTGTTGATATGGTCCATGATCCCCGTCACGCGTTCGAAGTCGTGCATCAGCGTGCTCTCGGTGATCTCCAGCTCCAGCCAAGAGGGATCAAGCTGGTAGCGCGCCAAGGTATCGGCCACACGCTCCGGCAGCGATGCCGTGAACTCGCGCGCCGACACGTTCACCGCCAGGCGGAACGGCGGCACGCCCGCACGCTGCCAGATCGCGGCCTGCGCGCAAGCCTGCTCCAGCACCCACTCGCCCACCTGCACGATCAGTCCAGTGGTCTCGGCCAGCGGAATGAATTCCCCCGGCGGCACGATGCCGCGGGTCGGGTGGACCCAGCGCACCAGCGCTTCGGCGCCGACGATGCGGTCGCTGCCGATCTCGAACTTCGGCTGGTAGTACAGGATCAGCTCTCCGTTGCCCAGCGCCTGGCGCAGGCCGGATTCGATGCGCATGCGCTCCTGCATGCCCTGGTTCATGTCCTGGCTGTAGAAGGCCACGCTGCGGTCCGGATTGGCGGCCGCCTGCTTGGCGCGCTCCATCGCGATGTCGGCCAGGCCGAGCAAGGTCTCGGCATCGCTGCCGTCCTGCGGATACACGCTGATGCCGATGCTGGCGCCCACGCGCAGGTCGTGGCCGGCGATCAGGAAGGGGGCGTCGAGCGCCAGCTGCAGCTTCTGGGCCACCGTGGTCGCTTCGAAATGCTGGCGGATGTCGAACAGGCCGACCGCGAATTCGTCGCCCGACAGGCGCGCCACGACGTCCTCGTCGCGCAAGGTGTCGCGCAGGCGCTGGGCGACCTGGCGCAGCAGCTCGTCGCCGATGCGGCGGCCCAGGGTATCGTTGATGCGCTTGAAGCGGTTCAGGTCCATGAACAGCACACAGCCGGAAGCCTCGTTGCGCTGCGCGACCATCAGGGCCTGGTCGACCAGGCGCGCGAACAGGGTACGGTTCGGCAGGCCGGTGAGTTCGTCGTAATAGGCCAGGTGGTGCAGCTGTTCCTCGGCCTGCTTGCGTTCGGTGATGTCGGTGAGATAGGCGATCAGGCCGATCGGCCGCTCGGCCAGGTCGCGCAAGGGAGAGAGCGACAGGCTGGCCCAGAACACCTCGCCCGACTTCTTGCGGCGCTTCACTTCCATCATGCGTCCGCCGCCTTCGGCGAAGGCATCCGGCATGTCCTCGTTTTCGTCTTCGTCCGCGTACAGGAACAGGATGTTGCGGCCGATCGCTTCCAGCGCCGTGTAGCCGAACAGCTCTTCGGCGCCGCGGTTCCAGCTGGTGATGTAGCCCATCTGGTCCATGGTCAGGACCGATTCGTGGATCTGGTCGAGGATCTGCGACTGGTGCGCCAGCTGCGCTTCCATCTGCGCATAGGCGTGGGTCGAGCGCTGCGCCAGCGAGTGCACCTGCATCAGCGATGCCGTCAGGTGCGCCAGGCCTGCCAGCAGGCGCGCATCCTCGGCGCTGTAGCTGGGGCGGCCCGCCACCTCGTAGAAGCCGAACTGCTCGGACACGCCCGCCACCACCTGGCGCAGCACCGGGCCGGGGGCGATGGGGGCGGCGACGGCGGCGCCGGGCAGGAAGCGGCCGCGCGCGCTGTCCAGCAGGCCAGCGGCCGCGCCGCCCAGGGCGGCGTACAGGGTGTCGCCGCGCAGGCGCAGCACCGCATCGCACACTGCACTGGAAGCGCCGACGAAGTCGAGCGACGTATGGGCGGGGACCAGTGCGTGCACGTCAGACATTGCGGCCTACCTGAATTGCCCAGTGATAGGCGTGTAATTGGCTGTGCCACCAGGCGCCGGGGCTGACGCCCGCGTCGGCGAGGTCCGCCTCCGACGGCCGGATCTCTGCCAGCCGCAGCCAGCTTCCCAGTTCTCCGGCGCGCGTCAACAGAGCGTCTTCCACATGCTCCGGCAGGTAGAGCTCCGCGACGATGTCTTGCATCGACATCTGCAGCAGGCGGTCCAGCAACGAGAACACGCCGGTCATGAAGGCCAGGTCGCAGTCGTCGCGCTCCCCTCCTCCTTCCTTGCACAAGGCTTCCAGCTGGGCGCCGCGGCGCGCGGCCAGCGGCAGCAGCAAATTTGGCAGGCCGTCGGGCTGCTGGCGCGCATACAACAATAGCTGCAGCCAGCGCTGCAACTGGCGCCGTCCGAGCAGGCTGATGGCCTGGTTGAAGCTGGTGATCTGGGTGCTGACCGCGAAGGCCGCCGAGTTCACGAGTTTCAACAGGTGGAAGGACAGCGCCGGGTCCTGCTTGAGCTGGTTCTCCAGTTCACGCGAGTCGGCGTCGCGCGCCAGCAGGCCGAGCAAGGTCAGGATGCGCTTGCGCGAGCTGCCGTCGCCGCCCTCCGCCGCGAGCACGGGGTCATAGGGATAGTCGCCGCTGAACCAGTCGAAGCCGGAGGTCTCGCAGTCGCCGAAGCGCTGCGCGCTGTCGACGCGGGTGGCCAGGTGCGGGCCGAACAGGGCGACCAGGCGGCCGGGCGGCGGTGCGTCGAGGCTGCAGTCGCGCGCGACGGTGCGCAGCGCCGCCGGCGCCTTGGCGCCTTCGGGTACGGCGCCGTCGAGCCAGATGCGGTAGCCGAATTCATGGAGTTCGGCCAGGCGGCGCGCCACGCCGTCCTGCGCCAGCGCGCTTGCAGCGACCACGAAGCCGATCCGGTTGGCGGGCAGCAGGGCCAGCACCGGCGGCGTGAGGGCGTGCGGATCGTCGAGCATCAGGAGGCCGTCGAGCGGCGCGATCGCGGCCAGCAGGTCGGGCGTGCCGAAGACCGCCTGCAGGCGCTGCGGCATGCCCGGACCAGCGGGCACCCGCAGGCACAGCGCCACCCATTCGTTCTGCCCATTGGCGACCGGATCGATTGCTACCAGCGGAAATGCATTGTGGTCGAACTCGGCCATGACAGGTGTATCAATGATATTCAGTCAATCTTATTGTAGTGCTTACGAGAAAGCAACACTTGTATTGCCCCGAGGACACTTACATACAGACTTTATAGCCCCGCATGTTGTATTGCATAGCGAATCAGCTCGGCCTGGCCCTCGATGCCGAGCTTGCGCTTGATGTTCAGGCGGTGGGTCTCGACCGTGCGCACCGACAGGTCGAGCTCGCGCGCGATGCCCTTGTTCGACTGGCCGGCCGCGATGAAGCGCAGGATTTCCTGTTCGCGCGCGGTCAGGCCCTCGCCGACGCCGGTGGAGGCCGCCGGCGGGCTGGCCAGCTGGCGCGCCAGGGCGGCGCTGTAGTAGATGCCGCCGCCCATTACGGTGTCGATCGCCAGCACGATGTCCTTGCCCGGCGCATCCTTGAGCACGTAGCCGCGCGCGCCGGCCTGGATCGCCTGGGTCACGTATTCGGGGCGGTCGTGCATCGACAGCATCAGCACCGCAATGTCGGGGTAGCGCTCGAGCAGGCGCGCGGTGGCTTCGATGCCGCTGGTGTTGCTCCCGCCGCGCATGTTCACGTCCATCAGCACCAGGTCGGGCTGCAGGAGGCCGGCCTGCTCCAGCGCCTCTTCGGCGGAGCCGGCCTCGCCCACCACGCGCAGGCGCGGCGCCGCTTCCAGGCGGGCGCGCAGGCCGTCGCGCACCAGGGGGTGGTCGTCCACCAGCAAAATAGAAATGTCCGCGTCACTCATGCGTGTTCCTCGAGGTCGATGCTGGCCACCACGCGGGTGCCCTGGGCGCTGGAAGCGATGGCGAATCGTCCGCCGATCGCTTCCATCCGCTCCATCATATTGCGCAGGCCGATGCCGCGCTGCGGGTGGCCGGCCACCTTGTCGGCGTCGAAGCCGGCGCCGTCGTCCTGGATCGTCAAGGTCAGGCAGCGGCCGCGCCGCGCCAGCGACATGTCGATGATGCGCGCGCCGGCGTGGCGCTCGGCATTGGTCAGCGCTTCCTGGGCGATGCGGAACAGCACCGTGCCGGCCGTCTCGGGCAGCGCGTCCACCGCCCCTTCGACGCGGAAGCGCACCGGCGTGCCGCTGTGGCGGCCCGCTTCGCTGGCCAGGTAATCGAGCGCCGGGGCCAGGCCCAGGTCGTCGAGCAGGGCCGGACGCAGGTCGTGCGAGATGCGGCGCACCTCGCCCAGCACCGATTTCACCTGCTCCACCGTGCGCTCCAGCCCTTCCTTGCCGGCCTGCTGCTGCGCGCCGTCGCCGCCAAGGCGGATGATGCCGGCTTCCAGCTGCAGTTTGACGGAGACCAGCGCCTGGCTGATCCCGTCGTGCAGGTCGCGCGACAGGCGCGCCCGCTCCTGCTCCTGCGAGTCGACCACGCGCTGGGCCAGGGCCTTCAGCTTGGCGTCGGCCACGCGCAGCTCGCGCAGGTTCAATACCAGGCCGCCGGCGGCCACCGCGCAGGAGACCAGGATCGCCAGGCCCGCGATCCACAGCAGGGTCTCGTCGATATTGCGCGACTGCTGGGCGTCGATCTGGGCCAGCGCGCTCTCCACGTCGTCGAGGTAGATCCCGGTGCCCATCATCCAGCCCCAGTTCGCGACCGGCACCACGTAGCCGAGCTTGGGCGCCGGGCGGTGCGAGGATGGCTTTTCCCACATATAGCGGTGGAAGCCCCCGCCGCTCTGCGCGCGCTCGATCAGTCGCCGGATGGTCGGCACGCCGTTGGCATCGGTCCAGTTCCACATATCGGTGCCGACCAGCTCGGGCTGGCGCGGGTGCATCAGGCTTGTTCCCTTCATGTCGTAGACGAAGAAGTAGCCGTCGTCGCCGAAGCTGAGCGAGCCGAGGATGCGCATGGCTTCCTCCCGCGTGGCCGGGTCGCTGCGGCCCGACTGCACCAGGTGGCCGATCGACTGGCTGGCCAGGGCCACGTAGTGGCGCAGCTCGGCCTCCTTGCTGGCCAGGTAGGCGCGCTGGATGGTGGCGCGCTGCTGGCGCGCCAGGTCGACCGCCTGCTGGCGCACGAACAGGGCGATGGCGCACAGGGCGACGATGAGAGGGGCGATGGCCAGGACGATGACCTTTTGCCGGAGTTTCATGTATTGCGCCGGACGGCGGTAAAAACCAAATGCGCATTTTAAGCCCGGGCCAACTCATCCGCATACGTACTATTACGCAGCGCCTCCGTAATCATGCGCTTGTCGTGCTGATAATCATGCAACATACTCACAGGTAGCCTGTCCAGAAATCCGCCCGCAGAGGCTGTCGCGATGCGGGCCACAACAATTCCATCCTCGGAGGAGCACCATGAAACGAATGTCGAGCATGCTCGGCTGGATCGCGCTATCGATCCTCGGCGCCTTTTCGCTCGGGTACGTCGCGGTCAAGCGCGGCGAGACCATCAATGCGATCTGGATCGTCGCCGCGGCGGTCTGCGTCTACCTGATCGCCTACCGCTTCTACAGCAAGTACATCGCCTACAAGGCGCTCGGCCTCGATCCGACCCGCCAGACCCCGGCCTACAAGTACAACGACGGCCTGGACTACGTCCCGACCAACCGCTACGTGCTGTTCGGCCACCACTTCGCCGCGATCGCCGGCGCCGGCCCGCTGGTCGGCCCCGTGCTGGCGGCCCAG
Source organism: Massilia phyllostachyos (assembly GCF_021044825.1). Classification (GTDB taxonomy): domain Bacteria; phylum Pseudomonadota; class Gammaproteobacteria; order Burkholderiales; family Burkholderiaceae_D; genus Telluria; species Telluria phyllostachyos. The sequence continues at coordinate 46,933 of NZ_JAJNOC010000011.1, forward strand.
ATGGGCTACCTGCCGGGCATGATGTGGATCCTGGCCGGCGTCGTCTTCGCCGGCGCCGTCCAGGACTTCATCGTGCTGTTCATGTCGACCCGCCGCGACGGCCGCTCGCTCGGTGACCTGATCAAGTCCGAGATGGGCGAGATCCCCGGCCTGATCGCGCTGCTCGGCACCTTCATGATCATGGTGATCATCCTGGCCGTGCTGGCGCTGATCGTCGTGAAGGCGCTCACCGGCTCGCCGTGGGGTTCGTTCACCGTGATGGCCACCATCCCGATCGCGCTGTTCATGGGCCTGTACTCGCGCTATGCGCGCGTCGGCCGCATCGGCGAAGTCTCGATCATCGGCTTCGTGCTGCTGATGCTGGCCATCATCGGCGGCCAGTGGGTGCACGACTCGCCGACCTGGGGCCCGATGTTCACCTTCACCGGCACCCAGCTGACCTGGATGCTGATCGGCTACGGCTTCGTCGCTTCCGTGATCCCCGTGTGGCTGCTGCTGGCGCCGCGCGATTACCTCTCGACCTTCCTGAAGATCGGCACCATCGTGGCGCTGGCGATCGGCATCGTGATCGTGGCGCCGGACCTGCGCATGCCGGCCGTGACCAAGTTCATCGACGGCACCGGCCCGGTGTGGTCGGGCAACCTGTTCCCCTTCCTGTTCATCACCATCGCCTGCGGCGCCGTGTCCGGCTTCCACGCCCTGATCTCCTCTGGCACCACGCCGAAGATGATCGAGAACGAGACCCACGCCCGCTTCATCGGCTACGGCGGCATGCTGATGGAATCGTTTGTGGCCATCATGGCCCTGGTCGCGGCAAGCACCATCGACCCGGGAGTCTACTTCGCCATGAACAGCCCGGCCGCGGTGCTCGGCACCACCGCCCAGAGCGCGGCGCTGGCGGTATCGAACATGGGCTTCGTGATCACCCCTGAACTGCTGGAGCAGATGGCCAGGGACGTCGGCGAGCACACCATCATCTCGCGCGCCGGCGGCGCCCCGACGCTCGCCGTGGGCATGGCCCACATCCTGTCGAACGTGGTCGGCGGCCAGGCCATGATGGCCTTCTGGTACCACTTCGCGATCCTGTTCGAGGCCCTGTTCATCCTGACCGCGGTGGACGCCGGCACCCGCGCCGGCCGCTTCATGCTGCAGGACCTGCTGGGCGCCTTCGCCCCGTCGCTCAAGAAAACCGACTCGCTGCCGGCCAACCTGCTGGCGACCGGCCTGTGCGTCGCCGCCTGGGGCTACTTCCTGTACCAGGGCGTGGTCGATCCGCTGGGCGGCATCAACACCCTGTGGCCGCTGTTCGGCATCGCCAACCAGATGCTGGCCGCCGTCGCGCTGACCCTGGGCACCGTGGTGCTGTTCAAGATGAAGCGCGCGCAGTACGCCTGGGTCACCATCGTGCCGACCATCTGGCTGCTGGCCTGTACGCTCACCGCCGGTTGGCAGAAGGTGTTCTCGGCCGATCCGAAGGTCGGCTTCCTGGCCCACGCCAACAAGTTCCAGGCCGCGCACGATGCCGGCACGGTGCTGGCGCCGGCCAAGACGGTCGAGCAGATGGAGCGCATCATCTTCAACGACTACGTCGATGCGACCCTGGCCGGCTTCTTCATCATCGTGGTGCTGGCGGTGCTGTTCTACGGCGTGCGCACCATCCTGGCGTCGCGCAAGCAAGGCGGCCCGACCGCCAGGGAGACCCCGTACGTCGCCATGCCGAATCCGCAGGTGCAGTGATGTTCAGCGACCTCCTCGAAGCCGGGAAAACGGCAGGCAAGTACCTCGGGCAGAGCATGCGCCTGATGGTCGGCCTGCCCGAGTACGACACCTATGTGTCGCACATGGAAAGGACGCATCCGGACCAGACGCCGATGACGTACGAGGAGTTCTTCCGCGAGCGCCAGGAAGCGAGGTATGGCGGGAAGCGGGCGACGTGCTGCTGATGGCGGCGCATTGAACCGGGAAGGGACGCTGCGGCGTCCCTTTTCTTTGGCGGGAGGAGATGCGGATAGCAATGAAAAATGCTACCAGATGGAAATAGTTGTGCTACTCTCAATGCATGGAAAAGAAATCGGCTGTCAAACTGTCCTTGATTGTCCTCGCCATATGCGGCGCCGTCGCCGCCGTATCAGCCGTACGGCCGGACCCGGAACCCGTGCTCGATCGCGCGATGCGGGCGAAGACGATCGACGCCCTGGCGGCGAAGCTGAACGCGCACTATGTCTTTCCCAACAAGGCCACGCAGATGGCAGCGGTCTTGCAGCGGCGCCAGCAGGAAGGCAGGTACGATGGCATCGACAACGGCTATCGGCTGGCGAAACAGCTCACGGCCGACCTGCATGATGTTGCCAGGGATTTGCACATGAAGGTGGGCTACCATCCCGCGATGACGGACGAAGCGGAGGGGCCTGCGCCGGACCTCGACTTCCTCACGCGCCTGGTGCAGCGCCGCCCGGCGGCAGACCGTGGCGTCGAACTGGTCGGTCGCTTGGGCGACAAGATCGGCTACCTGAAGATCTCCAGCTTCCCGCATGCTTCACTCATGCGCGAAAAATTCGCCGAAGCGATGGATGAACTTGCCGGCACTGAGGGCCTCATCATGGACCTGCGCGGGCACCGCGGCGGCGATCCGCAAGCGGTGCCGCACTTGATCAGCTATTTCGTCGACCGCCGCACCCGCCTCAACGATATCTGGGAACGCGATACCGGCAACACGATCCAGCACTGGACGCAAGAGGAGCTTGCCGGACCACGCTACGGCGGCAAGAAGCCGGTCATGATCCTGGTGGATTCCGGCACGGGCTCCGCCGGCGAGGATGTCGCGTACACGATGCAGGCCTTGAAACGGGCCACCGTGATTGGCGAGCCGACCTGGGGCGGCGCGCATCCCACCCAGATCTATCCGCTCGGAGGACATTTCTATGCGTCGATACCGAACCAGCGCAGCATCAGTCCGATTACCGGCACCAATTGGGAAGGCACGGGGGTGAAGCCGGATGTTGCAACGACGCGGGATCGGACGCTTGCGGTGGCCAAGGACTTGATGCGGCGCCGGTTACGCGAGAGTACCCCGCTGGTCGCTTCCATAAACCACTAACCGAAAAACCGTCGTACGCGCCACTGGCGCCTACGACTTCCGGCGAAGGCCGGAACCCAATTTCGTTGCGTCACGTTGGTGGGTGCACGCAAGCGGTGGCGGCTTGCGTAGGAAATTGGATCCCGGCATTCGCCGGGATGACGGATCAACCGTTATCAGTGAAGACGTAGGAAGTGGTACGCAGCGTGCCTGACGCCACAATTCCCCCAGACACCCCGTTGACCTCCCTCAACGCCCCCCTTCCCCCCTGACCGTATATTTTTTTCTTGCGGGAATTTGCATTCCGCAAAGGAGGCCCTGCTTCGTCCGTTGCAGGTCTGCTCCGCCGTGCCTGCGGGATCAGCATGCCGAACTTCGAGCGCTCCAGCCTGAACCAGAAGCTGACCATCATCTCGCTGATGTCGACCGCGACCGCGCTGGCCTTCGTGTTCGCCGCCTTCGCCGCGACCTCGGTGGCCAACCATCGCAAGGACGAAGCGATGCAGCTGGCCACCTTTGCCCAGGTGATCGGCGCCACCAGCGCGGACCAGCTGGTGCTGCGCGACCGCAAGCGCGCCGTCGCCGCCCTGTCGACCCTGGCCGCCAAGCGCGACATCTCGAGCGCCGTGCTGTACGACCGCCACGGCCAGCCCTTCGCCCACTACCCGTCGGACGGTGAATGGGAAGCCGAGCCGCTCGAACACGTCGACGCCGAAGGCCTGGCCGCCGCCAACCGCGAAGGCCAGCGCCTGCTGTCGCGCAGCATGCGCCTGTACCGGCCGGTGCTGGACGGCGAGCTGCAGGTGGGCGTGGTGATGATCGAGACCGACCTGGTGAACACCTGGATCGACATCCTCGCCGGCCTGGCGGTGATGAGCCTGGCGATGATGGCTTCGCTGCTGGTGTCGGTGGCGATGGCGGGCCGCTTCAAGCGCAGCATCGCCGAGCCGGTGACGAAGCTGATCGCGGCCGCCCAGAAAGTCTCCAGCAGCCAGAACTACAGCCTGCGCATCGCCCACCAGCGCACCGATGAACTGGGCATCCTGATCGACAGCTTCAACACCATGATGGCCCAGATCGAGGACCGCGGCGCCGCCCTGCTGCACCACCGCGACGAGCTGGAACGCCAGGTCGGCGTGCGCACCGGGCAGCTGGAAAAGGCCAAGAACGCGGCCGAAGCGGCCAGCCGCGCTAAGAGCGCTTTTCTTGCCACCATGAGCCACGAGATCCGGACCCCGATGAACGGCGTGCTGGGCATGACCGAGATGCTGCTGGCGACCAACCTCACCGAGGCGCAGCGCAACTACACCACCCTGGTGAAGCGCTCGGGCGAGCACCTGCTGGTGATCATCAACGACATCCTGGATTTTTCGAAGATCGAGGCCGGCAAGCTGACCATCGAGTACATCAACTTCAACCTGTGGGACCTGCTGGACGACATCCACAACGTCTACACGCCGCAGGCGGCGAACAAGGGCATCGGCTTCGACTTCGACATCGCCAACGACATCCCGGTCGCGATCTGCGGCGACCCGAACCGGCTGCGCCAGATCATGGCCAACCTGCTCGGCAACGCCATCAAGTTCACCGACCAGGGCCGGATCCTGGCGCGAGTGCGCGTGGCCGGCGAAGACACGCAGTCCGTCATGCTGCGCTTCGAAGTGCACGACACCGGCATCGGCATCTCGCGCGAGGCGCGGGCGCGCCTGTTCGAAGCCTTCTCGCAGGCCGACGATTCGACCACGCGGCGCTACGGCGGCACCGGCCTGGGCCTGGCGATTTCCAAGCAGCTGGTCGAACTCATGAAGGGCGCGATCGGCGTTGACAACGCGCCCAAGCAGGGCTCGATCTTCTGGTTCACGGTCAGCTTCGACAAGCGCCGCGTCGACCCGAGCGCGCCCGGCCACCAGCAGCACACCCTGGAGGGCCTGCGCGTGCTGCTGGTGGACGAGGCGGAGAACAGCCGCGAAGAGCTGCTCGAGCAGCTGCGCGCCTGGCGCGCCCAGGCCGACGGCGCCGCCAGCGCGGCCGCGGCCTACGAATGCATCCTGAGCGCCGCGCGCGCCGGCAAACCCTACGACGCCGCCGTCCTCGACATGGAACTGACCCACACCAGCGGCCTGGCGCTGGCGGCTTCGATCAAGTCGGACGCCGCGGCGCGCGCCACCCACCTGGTGCTGCTCAGTCCCGAAGCGCAGGCGGCCGACCCGACCCAGCGGCGCGCCGCCGGCGTCGCCTACCAGCTGGTCAAGCCGGCGCGCGGGGCCGACCTGTATGCCTGCCTCGCGGCCTGCGCGGCGCGCCTGCATGCGCCGCCGATGCCTGTAGCTGCTCACGCCGCGGCGCCCGTACTGGCGCCTGCCCTTCCCGACGTGCCGCCTGCGCGTGCACGCATCCGCCGCGTGCTGCTGGCCGAGGACAATCCGGTCAACGTCGAAGTCGCCAAGGCGATGCTGGAAAGCCTGGGCATCGAAGCGACCTGCGCGCGCAACGGCCAGGAAGCGCTGGATGCGGTGCGCCACGGCGCATTCGACGCGGTGTTGATGGATTGCCAGATGCCGGTGATGGACGGCTTCGCCGCCACCAGCGCGATCCGCCGCCACGAGCGCGAAGCCGGCCGCGCGCGCACCCTGCCCGTCATCGCGATCACGGCCAACGCGCTGCAGGGCGACCGCGAAGCCTGCCTGGCGGCCGGGATGGACGACTACCTGTCCAAGCCCTTCACCCAGCAGCAGCTGGCCGCCGTGATCGGCCGCTGGGTGGGGGCGGCGATGGCCGCCACCAGCCACCACGACGATGCGCCGCTGCGCGCGCCGCCGCGCCTGCCGCCTGAAGCGGTGGAAGTCATCCGGCGCGACGCCGTCAACCGCGCGGCGCTCGACAACATCCGGGCCCTGAGCCGCGACGGCGGCGACGCCCTGGTGCAGAAGGTGGTGGCGGCGTACATGGGCGACACCCCGCGCCACCTCGCCACCCTGCGCCAGGCGATCGACGGCGCGGACGCGGGCAGCGTGCGCCGCGTCGCCCACAGCCTGAAGTCGGCCAGCGCCAACGTCGGCGCCGCCCACCTGGCCACGCTGTGCAAGGAACTCGAACAACTCGGCCGCGCGGAGTCCGTCACTGGCGCCGGGCGCATCCTCACCGACATGGAGCGCGAATTCCAGTCGGTCCGCCAGTCGCTTCACGCCATGCTCGAAAAGGAAACCTAGAATGCCAGCCTCTTCTCCCCCGAAGCGCGGAACGGTCCTGGTCGCGGACGACGACCCGGTGATGCGCCTGCTGATGCTCGAGATGCTGGCCCAGGTTGGGCTGGATGCGATCGAGGCGGTGGACGGCGCCGAGGCCGTGCAGCTCGCGGCCGCACACAGCCCGGACCTGATCCTGCTCGACGTCGACATGCCGCGCATGGACGGCTTCGCGGCCGCCGAGGCGATCCGCCGGGCCGAGCAGGATGGCGCGGCGGCGCCGATCGTGATGGTCACCGGCGGCGACGACATCGAAGCCGTCACCCGCGCCTACGAGGCCGGCGCCACCGACTTCGTGTCGAAGCCGATCAACTGGCCGATCCTGGGCCACCGCGTGCTCTACGTGCTGCGCGCCAGCGATGCGATCGCCCGCCTGCGCATCGCCGACGCCCAGAACCGCGCGGTGCTGGCGGCGATTCCGGACACCTTCTTCCGGCTCGACCGCGACGGCTTCTATCTCGATTACGAACCGGGCAACGAACGCCCGGGGCGCGGCCGCATGTCGCCGCAGCCGCAGCCCTGCGTCGGCAAGCACATCACCGACGTGCTGACGCCCGAGATCGCCCAGCGCATGATCGAGCAGATGCGCGCCGTGCTGGCGACCCAGCAGGTGCGCTCGGTCGAGTACGAACTCGAACATTGCGGCGAGTCCCAGCATTTCGAGGCGCGCCTGGTGGCCACCAGCGCCTCCCAGGTGCTGGGCCTGGTGCGCGACATCAGTGAAAGGAAGCGCGCCGAGGAACAGATCCGGCGCCTGGCCTACTGCGACAGCCTGACCGGCATCCCGAACCGCCAGGCTTTCCTGGAAACGCTGGAGCGCGAGCTGCAGCGCTCGAAGATCGGCAACAAGAAGTTCGCGGTGCTGTTCATGGACCTCGACGCCTTCAAGCGCATCAACGACACGCTCGGCCACAACGCCGGCGACCAGCTGCTGAAGATGGTGTCGGAGCGCCTGCGCGAGACCACCCGCCCGAGCGACCTGGTCTCGCGCGGCGACAACGCCACCAACCTGGCGCGCCTGGGCGGCGACGAATTCACCATCCTGATCCCGGACCTGGAGCGGGTCGAGCATGCGTTGAACGTCGCCACGCGTGTAAAAGAAGCGATGCGGCGGCCCTTCCTCATCGAGGGCAACGAGATTTTTGTGACCGCCAGCATCGGCATCTCGCTGTTCCCCGAGGATGGCGACGACTGCGGCTCGCTGCTGAAGTACGCCGACACCGCGATGTACCACGCCAAGAACTGCGGCAAGAACAACGCCAAGCTGTACAGCTCTTCGCTGACCATACAGATCATGAGCCACGTGAAGCTCGAAGTCGGGCTACGCAAGGCGCTGCAGAACGACGAATTGTATCTGCTCTATCAACCGCAGCGCGACGTGCGCACCTCCGAGATCGTCGGCGTCGAAGCGCTGGTGCGCTGGCGCCATCCGGAGCGCGGCCTGGTGCCGCCCACCGAGTTCATCCCGCTGGCCGAGGAGACCGGCCTGATCGTCCCGATCGGCGAATGGGTGCTGCGCACCGCCTGCCGCCAGGCCCGGGTCTGGCAGCGCCAGGCCCAGCGCACCCTGCGCATGGCGGTGAACCTGTCGGCCAAGCAGTTCAAGGACGAGAACCTGTCGCAGATGGTGCATTCGGCGCTGCTGGATGCGGGGCTGGAACCGCGCCTGCTGGAGCTGGAGCTGACCGAGGGCACCCTGATGGACGATGCGCGCGCGACCCTGGTGACGCTGGAGCGGCTGCGCGGCATCGGCGTGTTCCTGTCGATCGACGATTTCGGCACCGGCTACTCGTCGATGAACTATCTGAAACGGTTCGACGTGCGCGCGCTGAAGATCGACCGCAGCTTCATCAACGGCCTGCCGCAGGATTCCGAGAACGCGGCGATCACGCGCGCCATCATCGCGATGGCGCACGGGCTCAAGATGATGGTGGTGGCCGAGGGCGTGGAAACCGGCGAACAGCTGCTGCTGCTCGAGCAGTATGGCTGCGATATGGTGCAGGGCTACTACCTGGGGCATCCGTCGAGTGCGGAGGCGATTACGGGGATGCTGGAAGCGCCGCTGCTGCCGGCCAAGTAGGGAGGGCGGTCCCCGCCCACGCGTCCAAATACACGATGATCATACGATACAGCTATTCATCGGCTGGTTGAACGCGTGGGCAGAGGACCGCCCACCCTACGGTTTGAAGCGTAGCGTGTATTTCGCTTTACCCGGCAAGAATGGCACCGGCTCAGCCTTCACCCACTCCCGGTGCCCCGCCAGGAAGAACGGCGACAACGGATGCCCGCTCTGTCCGCCCGGCATGTTGTACAGCCCCTCCTCTTCCCGCCCCGGCGACACCGTCATGCGCTCCGACTGCCCGAACTTCGGCCCCGCCACGCGCGGCATGTTGGCGTCGCCCGGCAGGCGGTCGGCCGGTGCGGCGAGGAAGGGCTTGAGCGCCGGCACCGCGAGGCTGACCGGATGCGCGATCTCCGCCGTGTTGCGCGCGCCCCAACTCGCTTCGGCGAGCTGCGCGCCGTCCCGCGTCAGGTCCGCGATGACACGGTCCACCGCCGCCAGTTCCACTGCGCGCCAGTCGGCATACCCCGCGGGCAGCCAGCCGGCGGGACGCGCATCGAGCAGGCGCGCGACCACGTCGGGCCAGCGGGTGGTGCCGGCGACCGGCGCCTTCGGGTCGAGCGCGGTGATGGCCTTGGCGGCGCCGCCGTAGAACAGATCGTGCAGCGCCCACATATAGCCGCGCGCCAGGCGGTAGCCGACCGAGTCCACACTGGCGCGGCCATCCCAACTTTGCTCGAGCAGGCGGCGGAACTCGGCGCGCCGCGGCTGGCCCTGCAGCGCGCGGGCATCCAGCACGCGCAGCGCGCGTTCGCGCCAGGGTGCGATGAACAGGGCGCGGTCGTCGAGCGCCACCTCGAACACCTGACGCACGCCGGTCTGGGCGCCGAGCGCGCGCAGGTTCGATGCGATCTGGCGGTGGCGCGCGCCGATGTCGAAGCCGCCGTCGCCGATCGCGGCCGCGCCCTCGCCCATCAGCTGGCGGCTGTTGGCGCTGCTCAGTTGCCCGTCCGCCGGGTTGACGATGCGCGGATAGCGCGCGGCCGGCAGCAGGCCGCTCCAGGTCGGCGCCTCGCCCGCGAGCGGGAAGGTGGCCGCGAACGCCGGCGTGGCGCGCGCCGGCAGGGTGCCGGCGATGGTCCAGCCGATATTGCCGGCCGCGTCGCCGGCCACCATGTTCTGGGCCGGGATGCCGTCGACGGCGGCAATCGCCAGCGCCTCCTCCACGTTCGCGGCCGCCTCCAGCTTCAGGTGCTGCATATTGACCGCGGCTTCGTCGTGCGCCACCCAGTGCATCGCGTAGTCGCGTCCGCCGATGCTGCGGATCGGGCCAAGCGAGGTGTCCTGCACCACGAAGCGTTCGCCCGGTGCGCCTTTCACGGCGATCGTCTCGACGTGGCTGAGCGGGGTTTCCCAGCCGCCCGGCAGGCGCACCTGGCCGGGACGCGCCGGGTCGCGCCCCAGCGCCACCAGGTCGATCAGGTCGGCATAGCTGTTGGTGAAGGCCCAGGCCACCTGGCCGTTGCTGCCTGCGATGACGGTCGGCGGGGCGCCCGGCAGGCTGACGCCGGCGATGCGGCGCTGGCCGCCCTTCCCGTCCGGGAAGCGCAGCGCCAGCCGGTACCAGATGTTGGGCAGCTGCAAGCCGAGGTGCATGTCGTCCGAGACGATCGCCGCGCCGCTCGCGCTGCGGCTGCCGGCCACCACCCAGTTGTTGCTGCCGACGCTGTCGACGAAGTCGGCGCCGCGCAGCAGCGCCACCTGCTTGCCGGGGGTGTCGGGCGCACCGCCCCACCAGCCCGGCGCGCGGGCCGGAATCGGCGCTGCCAGGGGCGCGTCTGCGCCGTCGAGGGTAGCGTCCCAGCCGCTCGCTTCCGGCAGCAGGAAGGCCAGCTGCTGCGCGTCGCTGTGCTCGCGCAGCCAGCCGCGCGCCAGGTCGCGGCCTTCCTGCATGCCCTGCAGGTCGATGTACATGGCCCAGACCACCAGTAGCGAGTCGGTTGCGGTCCAGGGACGCGCCGCGGTGCCGGTCAGCGCGTATTCGAAGGGTTTGGTGGAGAGTGCGTTCAGGCCATCGTTGGCCCCGGCCACATAGCGGTCCAGCAAGGCGCGTTCAGCCACTGTCAGGCGCGCCAGGGTGCGTTCGGCGCGGGCGCGGAAGCGGTGCAGGCGGCGCGAGCGGTCCAGCGGCAGCGCGCGCGGTCCGAAGAGCTCGGCCAGCTCGCCGGCGGCGGTGCGGCGCAACAAGTCCATCTGGAAGAAGCGTTCCTGGGCGTGGACGAAGCCGGTGGCATAGGCGACGTCGAAGCGATCGTTGCCGCTGATCAGGGGCACGCCGGCGGCGTCGCGCTCGACCGTCACCGCCGCCGACAGGCCGGGGACGCGGCGCTCGCCGTCCAGCTGGGCCAGGCTGGCGCGCAGGTAGAGCCAGGCGCCCAGCGCCGCGAGCAGCAGCAGGCAGAGCAAGGCCAGCAATCCCCGCAGGGTCCAGGTCTTCCAACGGGGCTGTCGCATCTCTCCTCCTTGTTTTTAGGGGGCGTATCTTGCCAGAAAAATCATTTCCTGGGCGAAGAGACTTGAGGTCACCTTCCTACCACGATTGATATACCTCATGGATGCTGCGGGTCGGGCCACTATGCTGGATTGTGCCGCCAGGACGGCGGCCCGGGAGGACATGATGCGGATGGTAACCATACTCACGCTGGCGCTGGCCGCTGCCGCGTGCAGTACGCCGGAACGGCACGCCGCGCGGGCGCAGGCCGCCATGGAACAGCGCATGGCGTTGCACGGGCCCGCCTGCGCCCGGCTCGGCAACGCGCCCCATACCGATACCTGGCGCCACTGTGTCATCGAGCGCAGTTCGCAGGCGGAACTGGACGATATGTCGGGTTATCACATGGGGTGGCGCCACGGGGCGTGGCGGCCGTAGCGGCAGCAGCGGCGGTGGCCGCGCCGATGGCGGCCGATGGCAGCAACCAGGGCGGCAATGAGGGTGGCCGCCATGGCGGCGCTTGGCGCTTTGTTTTGTCAGGTTTTACCTACAGGAAGGGAGTGACAGAGGGAGAGCGGCGCGTGGACGGCAGGCGTGTGACCAGGTTTTGCAGTCGCACGATTGGGATAGGCAAGGCAGATCATGAACGTGCGGCCTATACTGAAAGCAAATCATGAAACCCGATCGCCATGACGGCGAATACTGGAGAACATCATGCGCATCCGAGTCCTTCCCATCCTTGCTCTTCCCCTCCTGCTGGCCGCCTGCGCCACGCCACAGCAGCGCGCCGAGCGCATGCAGGCCGAAATGGCCGAGGCCGTCGTGACCTTCGGACCGGCCTGCAGCCAGCTCGGCTACACGCCGAACAGCGACCCCTGGCGCGAATGCGTGCTGCAGCTCAGCAACCGCGACGAAGCCCGGCGCTATGGCCCGTCCTATTACGGCGGCTACGGCCCGCGCGGCTGGCGCGGCGGCGGTTTCTGGGGCCCCTACTGGTAAGACATTGCCAGGTACGCAAGCTTTCATGCCTCGTGGCCAGCGATAGCTTGTCGTAGCGTGGGCAAATCCTTTGCCCACGCTACGACAATCACGTCCCGACCTGCTCCTTGACTCGCATTCGTTCCTGACCGCCTAATCACTGACACAAACCCGGTCCAGCGAACCTGACGCCCCCGCCCGTGCCGACAGCAGACTCCCGTAACGGTGCATGAGCTGCGGAAAAATCTGGCGCCAGTCGTACTGTTCCTGCGCCTTGCGCCGCGCCTGCGCCCCCATGCGCGCCATGTCGCGCGCGTAGACCGCCTCGATGGCGCCGGCCAGGCTGTCGACCTTGTTGGGCCGCGCCAGGATGCCGGTCCCCTCGTCGACCAGTTCCGCCACCCCGCCGCCGCTGGTGGCCACCACCGGCAGGCCGCAAGCCATCGCCTCCAGCACGATCAAGCCGAAGGTCTCGCAATCGCCCGGATGCACCAGCAGGTCGCAGCTGGCCAGCACCGCCGCCAGCGCGCGCTGGTCGCGCTCGAACGGCAGGAAACTGACTTGCGGATGCCGCGGCATGGGGTCGCCGGCGCCGACCAGCAGCAGGTGGTAGGGCGGCCCCAGCTTGCGCACCGCCTCGATCAGGAGCGGCAGCTTCTTTTCCGCGGTGAAGCGCCCGGCGTACACCAGCAGGCGCGCGTCTTCCGGCAGGCCGAGCTCGGGGCGGAGGGTGGCGCGCCGCCGGCTCGGGTGGAACACCTCGCTGTCGATGCCGAGCGGCTGGTGCAGGGCTTGCGTCACGCCCATCTGCTCCAGTTGCCCGACCATCAGCCGGCTGGGCGCCAGCACCAGGTCGAACTCGCGGTAGAGATGGGCCAGGTATTTGCAGCTGCCTTGGGAGATCGTGTGCCCGAAGCGGTTCGCCACCAGGCGCGGCAGGTCGGAGTGGTAGAAGGCGACGGCGGGAATGCCGAGCCGGCGCCGCAGCCGCAGCGCGGCCCAGGCGCAATGGCCGGCGTCGCCCGCCTCGACCAGGTCGGGCTGGGCCGCGCGCAGCAGGCGCACCGCCGCCCCGACCGACAGCGGCATGCGGTAGCCGTGGATGCCCGGCAGGGTCACCGCCGGCACCCGCACCAGGGCCGGCATGCCTGCGCCGTCGCCGGCGTCGGCCGCGTCGTCACGGACGTTGGGACTGAAGATGGTGTGGCGCGCCCAGCCGAGACCGGCGAGCCAGCGCGCCTTCGCATTCAGGTAGGTGCTGACGCCGCCACCTTCGGCGGCGTAGAACATCGTGATGTCGACGAGGTGCATGTGCGGTCCGTTGAAAGCGCCACCATAGCAGTCGTCCGCGCACCGGGCTTGCGCACGCGCACAGGTGCGCGGATAGCGGTAACAGCGGGCGACAGCGGGCGGCTACCGAGCCGTCATGCCGCCGATTATGCGCTGCGGCGATCCAGCATGGCGCGCGCGATCGTGCCCGCGTCGACATACTCGAGCTCGCCACCGACGGGCACGCCGCGCGCCAGCCGGCTCACTTTCAGGCCGCGCGCCTTGAGCATCTCGCTGATGTAGTGGGCAGTCGCCTCGCCCTCGTTGGTGAAATTGGTGGCCAACACCACTTCGTTCACGGCGCCGTCCGCCGCACGCCCGAGCAGCTTGTCGAGGTGCAGGTCGCGCGGGCCGATGCCGTCGAGCGGCGAGAGCCGTCCCATCAGCACGAAGTACAGGCCTTTATAGGTCAGGGTCTGCTCGATCATCATCTGGTCGGCAGGGGTTTCGACCACGCACAGCAGGGCGCGGTCGCGCGACGCGTCGGCGCACAGATCGCACACCTCGGTGTCGGCGAAGGTATTGCACATGGCGCAGTGGTGGACCGTGTCCACCGCCTGGTACAGCGCGCGCGACAGCATGGCCGCGCCTTCGCGGTCATGCTGCAGCAGGTGGAAGGCCATGCGCTGCGCCGACTTCGGACCGACGCCGGGCAGGCGCCGCAGCGCTTCGGTCAGGAAGTCGAGCGAGCGGGACATGTTTCAGGCCCGATCAGAACGGCATCTTGAAGCCCGGCGGCAGCGGCATGCCGGCGGTCAGGCCGCTCATCTTTTCGCTGGCGGTAGCTTCGGCCTTGCGCACGGCGTCGTTGAAGGCGGCCGCGACCAGGTCTTCCAGCATGTCGCGGTCGTCGCCCAGCAGCGACGGGTCGATGGTGACGCGCTTGACGTCGTTCTTGCAGGTCATGACGACCTTGACCAGGCCGGCGCCCGACTGGCCTTCGACTTCGATCGTGGCCAGCTGCTCCTGCGCCTTCTTCATATTGTCCTGCATGGCTTGCGCCTGTTTCATCAAGCCTGCGAGCTGGTTTTTCATCATGGTCGTTTCTCCAGAAGTTCTGATGGGTTATTTATATTGTGATCAAACGGCGGCCGGCTTCACCGAGCCGGGCACGACGAAGGCGCCGAAGGTGTGTTCCATGGCCTGCACGAAGGGGTCGGCCGCCACCAGGGCTTCGGCCTGGCGCTGGCGCTCTTCGCGCGCGGCCTTGGCTTCGGCGGCGGCCGTGTACCAGGTCGGGCCGATCTCGGTGTCGAGCGAGATCCGCACTTGCGGGAAGTGCTCCTGCAGCGCGGCGGTCAGCTTTTCGCTGTTGCCGCTGGCGCGCAAGGTATCGACCGGCACCCGCAGCTTGAAGGTCGCGGCCTGCTCGTGCGCCAGGCATTCGATGAGTTCGGTCTGCAGCGCCAGCTGCTGGGCCACCCCGCGCAGCGGCAGGCCGGCGGCCAGGGCCGGCCAGTTGCCGTCCCAGCCGATCGCCGGGACCGGCGTGACCACGTAGGCATGCGGCGGCGCGGCCGGGGCGCGCTGCTGCGCCGGCGCGGGCGCCGTCACCACGGCCGGGGCATCGGCGGCGACCGCCGTGTCGTCGGAAAACTCGGTGACCCAGGACGGCGGCTCGTCGTCCGCCGAGGCCTGCTGCATGCGCGCCTGCGGCTGCTGTTGCTGAGGCTGCTGGACGGCTTGCGGCTGCGACTGTTCCCACGGTGGCGTCGCGCCGGGCGCCGGACGGCTCGGCTGCATGGCGGCCGCGGGACCGGGCGCCGGAGGCGGTGCGACCGGCGCCGGCGCAGGTGCAGGCGCGGCGGCCTGCGGCGGCGGCGCTTCGGGACGCGGCTTGGCGCCGCCACCCGAACGGCCCGATGCCGCACGGGCCGCTTCCAGCGCCGCGTTGATCGCCGCGCGGGCCGAGGTCATGGCGGGCGCCGGCGCCGCAGGCGCCGCCTGGGCGGCTTGCGCTGCGGGTGCGGCTTGCGCGGCCGGAGGCGGCGGCGCCTGGCGTGCCGGCGCGACCGCCGCATGGCTGGCCGCGGCCACCGCGGCGGCGCGTGCGCCCGGGCCCGGACCGGCGGCCATCGCCGGTGCAGGCGCCGCGGCCGGCTGCTCGGCGCCGCCCTGTCCCGGACGGAAGGCCAGCATACGCAGCAGGGTCATGGTGAAGCCGGCGTACTCGTCCGGCGCCAGGCCGATCTCGTTACGGCCGTGCACGGCGATCTGGTAATACAGCTGCACTTCCTGCGCATCGAAAGCCTGGGCCAGGCGCAGGATGTCGGCGAGTTCCGGCAGGTCTTGCGGCACCGCCGAGGGCACCGATTGCGCCAGCGCGATCCGGTGCAGCAGGGTGCCGAGGTCCTGCAGCGCGCCGTTGTACGACAGGCTGCGGCTGGCCATCTCGTCGGCCACCGCCATCAGGTCGGCGCCGTCCTGGGCCAGCAAAGCGTCCAGCAGGCGCACCAGGTAGGACTGGTCGAGCGCGCCCAGCATGCCCTGCACCGCGTCGAGCGTCACCTGGCCGGCGGCATAGGCGATCGCCTGGTCGGTCAGCGACAGCGCGTCGCGCATCGAACCGTGGGCGCCCTGCGCCAGCAGGCGCAGGGCCGGCTGTTCATACGTCACGCCTTCCTGGCCGAGGATGTTCTCGAGGTGGCCCACGATATGGCCGGGCGGCATCTGCTTCAGGTTGAACTGGAGGCAGCGCGACAGCACGGTCACCGGGATCTTCTGCGGATCGGTGGTCGCGAGAATGAATTTCACGTGCGGCGGCGGTTCTTCCAGCGTCTTCAGCATGGCGTTGAAGGCGTGGTTGGTGAGCATGTGCACCTCGTCGATCATGTAGACCTTGAAGCGCGCATTGCTCGGCGCGTACACCGCCTGTTCCAGCAGCTGGGCCATCTCGTCGACGCCGCGGTTCGAGGCCGCGTCCATCTCGATGTAGTCGACGAAACGCCCGGCATCGATCGCGCGGCAGGCTTCGCACACGCCGCAGGGCTCGGCCGTGATCCCGCCCTGCCCGTCCGGGCCGACGCAGTTGAGCGACTTGGCCAGGATGCGCGACAAGGTCGTCTTGCCGACCCCGCGCGTGCCCGTGAACAGGTAGGCGTGGTGCAGGCGGCCCGTTTTCAACGCATGGGTCAGCGCACGGACGACGTGCTCCTGGCCGACCAGCGTTTCGAAGTTCTTGGGACGGTATTTGCGGGCGAGGACTTGATAGGACATACCCGGATTTTACCGCAGATGGCGGCCGGGGCGAACAATCCGGGGCATGCCTGTCAACAATGCGGAAACGACGGACGTGACGACGCGCCGATGGGGGTATTGAGAAATGGAGAGGGTGAAACAGGAAGGAGAGCAAGGAGGCGAGCCTGATCTGCGGCACTTGCGGTGAACGGCTTTGGCTGCTTCGTTCCCGACCTGACCAGGTAAACCATGCCACAATGCGCAGGGGCCCGCCAGCGGTGATTATACCGTATGGCGGGCGTTGTGGGAAATGGTGTGGCTGACGCTAACTCTGCGCTACGAAACTCGGGTCCCGGCGAAGGCCGGGACCCGAGTTCGGTGCACACAGTTAAATCCCGAGCTCCCCCCACAAGCCATCGATCCGCGCCTTGACTTCCGGCGTCATCTCGATCGGCGTCCCCCACTCCCGATTGGTCTCCCCCGGCCACTTGTTGGTCGCATCGATCCCCATCTTGCTTCCCAGCCCGCTGACCGGCGAAGCGAAGTCCAGGTAATCGATCGGCGTGTTATCGACCATGACCGTATCGCGCGTCGGATCCACCCGCGTCGTGATCGCCCAGATCACCTCTTTCCAGTCGCGCACGTTGACGTCCTCGTCCACCACCACGATGAACTTGGTATACATGAACTGGCGCAGGAAACTCCACACGCCAAACATCACGCGCTTGGCATGACCGGCATACTGTTTCTTCATCTGCACCACCGCCATGCGATAGCTGCAGCCCTCGGGCGGCAGGTAGAAGTCGGTGATCTCGCTGAACTGCTTCTGCAGCAGCGGGATGAAGACCTCGTTCAGCGCCACGCCCAGCACGGCCGGCTCGTCGGGCGGCTTGCCGGTATAGGTGGAGTGATAGATCGGGTCGCGCCGCATCGTGATGCGGTCGACCGTGAACACCGGGAAGCTGTCCTGCTCATTGTAATAGCCGGTGTGGTCGCCATACGGCCCTTCGAGCGCGTGCTCGAAGCCGGACGGGTGGTTCTCGTCCGGATAGATATGCCCTTCCAGCACGATCTCGGCGGACGCCGGCACCCGCAGTTCGCTCCCCAACGCCTTGGTCAGCACGGTGCGCGAGCCGCGCAACAGGCCCGCAAACTGGTATTCGGACAGGGCGTCCGGCACCGGGGTGACCGCCCCCAGAATGGTGGCCGGGTCGGCGCCCAGCGCCACCGCCACCGGATACGGTTTGCCCGGATTGCTAAGTGCGTGCTCGCGGAAGTCGAGCGCGCCGCCGCGGTGGGCCAGCCAGCGCATGATCACCTTGTTCGGTCCCAGCACCTGCTGGCGGTAGATGCCCAGGTTCTGGCGCTTCTTGTTCGGCCCCTTGGTGATCACCAGGCCCCAGGTGATCAGGGGTGCGATGTCCCCCGGCCAGCAGTGCTGGATCGGCAACTTGGCCAGGTCGACGTCCTGCCCTTCCCACACGATTTCCTGGCACGGCGCGCCGCGCACTTCTTTCGGCGCCATGTCCCACACCGCTTTCACGAGCGAACCCATGCCCATGATGTCCTTGAAGCCCTTGGGCGGCTCCGGCTCTTTCAGGCGCGCCAGCACGTGGCCGATATTGCGCAGCTCGCCCAGCTTATCCGCGCCCATGCCCAGCGCCACCCGGCGCGGGGTGCCGAACAAATTGCCGAGCACGGGAATCTGATGACCGGTCGGCTTGTCGAACAGCAGAGCAGGCCCGCCGGCGCGCAGCGTGCGGTCGCAAATTTCCGTCATTTCGAGGTTGGGCGACACCGGTACGCCGACATGCTTGAGCTCGCCCATTCGTTCGAGCTGAGCCATGAAATCCCGCAAATCTGTATATTTCATTAAGTTTTGATGTAAATCTCATCAGTAGAAGCTTGTTAAAGGCACCATGCCAAGTAACTGATTCGTTGAGCTTTTTCAAAATTTCGGCTCGGCAATCAGAACTAAAAGTAATAAGAGCGGATTGTGCTAGGGTTGACTTGATATAAAAGCGCCACTAGAATCCGTCCTACTTGATGAGGCAGGCGAGTCTTTCTGACACGATTTTATCTGTTCTCATGCATTCACGGGGTCGGGGCCCCACATGACATTTTGAGGAGTGTTTTCACAGGGCGTCTGCCCTAACCCCCGAGACAGTTGTTGAGCCACTGGTTCCACCCGCCCGGGTTTTAAGCAGCCAGCTGAAGCAAAGCAATGACGGCGTTAGTCGGCCGCGACGCGGCGACCTACGATATTTCTGATGCACGGCACAGTCCGACACCGCGCTTAGGCGCTGTGACAGGAGCTCTTTTTGCCGCGACAAGGGGAATTCGATGATCCATCGTTTCATCACGAACGCAAGGTTCGTGCAATCCATGGCCAGCCAGCCAGTCACATGGTCTTCCATGGGCAAAGCGGCACGCGGTTTCGTGAATACCGCACGCAACACCCTGACCGTATTCGGTCTTTCCGCAGTCGCCATGCTGGCCCTGCTGTACACCAACGAAGACGTCGCCAAGCGCGTCTCGGACGTGCTGGATCCCCAGCCCCAGATCGTCGCCGTCGCCCCGAGCGCGCCGGCAGCCGCGATCAAGCCGGTCGCCTTTACCGAGGCGGAGGAAACGAGTCACAGCAGTGTGCAGCACCTTGGCAACACCAGGCAGCAGCAATGGGTCACTTCCTGGCTGAGCAAGCGCTACCGCGTCGCCAGCGACGCCGCCAACATGCTGGTCTCGACCGCCTACATGACGGCGCACGAGGTCAAGCTGGATCCGCTCCTGATCCTCGCCGTGATGGCGATCGAGTCGGGTCTGAACCCCTTCGCCGAAAGCCCGATGGGCGCGAAGGGTTTGATGCAGGTCATGGCCAAGGTTCACCATGACAAGTTCGAGGAAGTCGGCGGCCAGCAGGCGGCCCTGAACCCGGTTGCCAACATCAAGGTCGGCGCCCTGATCCTCAAGGATTACGTCAAGCGCACCGGCTCGGTCGAGGGCGGCCTGAAAACCTACGTCGGCGCCGCCGACATGGAAAGCGACTCCGGCTACGGCGCCAAGGTGCTGGCCGAGTACAAGCGCCTGAAACAGGTGGCGCGCGGCCAGAAGGTGCCGACCACGAATGCGCCGGCAGCCTCTGCGCCGATCGTGGTCAAGCAGGCCCCGGCAGCCAAGCCGGCCGAAACCCAGGCGCCGGCAGCGGCTCCGGCCCCGGCGGACAGCCACGGCCCGGAAACGCTGGCTACCCTGTAAGCCGGCAGAAAACACTCCTCACGGCCACCGCATGCGGTGGCTTTTTCTTTTATGCTCCACCACATGCTTGACCAAATACGTTTGACGATCGCGATCGCCGACCCGGCCGGCGCCGAGGCGCACGCCTGCCTCACCCGCTATGTCGAGTAATTGCAGGCGCGGTTCGATCGCGGCTTCGATCCGGCGGCGAGCGTGTCGGCCAATCCGGAAGAACTGATGCCGCCGTCGGGGTATTTCCTGATCGCGCGGCAGGATGGCGTGGCTGCAAAAAAGCCACCGGGCGCATACCACGGTGGCTTTTCTACTTCTATATATAGAGAGGGAATGCGAATCAGCGCTTCGCGTCCGCCCCCACTTCGTCCGGACGCAGGCTGCCGGCCAGCTTGTCCAGCACGCCGTTGACGTACTTGTGGCCGTCGATGCCGCCGAAGGACTTGGTCAGCTCGACCGCCTCGTTGATCACGACGCGATACGGGATTTCCGGGTGGTTCTTGAGCTCATAGGCACCCAGCAGCAGTACGCCGTGTTCGATCGGCGACAGTTCGGCGATGCCGCGGTCGATCAGCGGGGCGATCGCTTCGCGCAGCTCGACCGAGGTGGCGATGGCGCCGTTCAGCAGGTCGCTGAAGAATTCGCCGTCGGCCTTGTCGAAGCCATGCGCGCCTCGGATGTTGGTGACGACGGTGCGGGCCGGCTCATTGTTGAGCAGCCATTGGTAGAGTCCTTGCAGCGCGAACTCGCGCGCGCGGTGGCGCGGCGTGCGGTTCTTGCTCGGGTTGGCGTGGGTGGTCTTGTCGGTCATTCTATGCTTTCCTTTATTCTTCTTCGGCCTGCAGTTCTTCCAGCGCGAACAGCAGGTTCGCCATCTCGACCGCCACGCGGGCCGCGTCGGCGCCCTTCTCGGCCATGCGCACTTCGGCCTGCTCGTCGTTCTCGGTGGTCAGGATCGCATTGGCGATCGGCATACCGTAGTCGAGGCCGATGCGGGTGATGCCGGCGCCGGATTCGTTCGAGACCAGCTCAAAGTGGTAAGTCTCGCCGCGGATCACCGCGCCGAGCGCGATCAGCGCATCGAACTGCTGGGTTTCGGCCAGCTTCTGCAGCGCCAGCGGCGCTTCCAGGGCGCCCGGCACCGTGATGTGGAGGATGTCCTCGTCGGCCACGCCCAGGCGCTTGAGTTCCGCCAGGCAGGACGACAGCAGGCCGTGGCCGACGTCGGCGTTGAAGCGGGCCTGCACGATCCCGATGCGCAGGCCTTCGCCCGCCAGATTGCTTTCAAAAGTTGGTACCGTCATGGCTGGCCTCTTCTTTGTATGTGTGTATATAGCGTATATAGATTAAGGTGGATTGTTCAGGCGGCGCGCGAACTCAGGCCGCCGGCTGCGGCAGGTAGCCCGTGACTTCCAGGTCGAAGCCCGTCATCGACGGCATCTTGCGCGGATTCGCCAGCAGCTGCATCTTCCCTACGCCCAGGTTGCGCAGGATCTGGGCGCCGATGCCATAGGTGCGCAGGTCCATCGAGGCTGCGCGCGCACTGCGTGGGCTGGTGTCGCGCGGGGCGAACTGGGCGAACAGCTGGTCCGCGGTCTCGCCGGCATTGAGCAGCACGATCACGCCATTGTCCGCGGCCTGGATCGCCTTCATGGCCGAGGCCAGGTCCCAGGAGTGGGTGCTGGCGCAATTACCCAGCACGTCGAGCAGGGACACCGGCTGGTGCACGCGCACCAGCGCTTCCTTGTCGGCCGCCGGCTCGCCATGCACCAGGGCCAGGTGGGCCGAGCCGCTCGGCTTGTCGCGGAAGGCCACCAGGCGGAACTCGCCGTGCACCGTATGCAATTGGCGCTCGGCCACGCGCTCGACCAGGCTTTCGTTCTGGCTGCGGTAGTGGATCAGGTCGGCGATGGTGCCGATCTTGATGTTGTGCTCTTTCCCGAATTCGATCAGGTCCGGCAGGCGCGCCATGGTGCCGTCTTCCTTGATGATCTCGCAGATGACGGAGGCCGGGGTCAGGCCGGCCATCGCGGTGAGATCGCAGCCGGCTTCGGTATGGCCGGCGCGCATCAGGACGCCGCCGTCCTGGGCGCGCAGCGGGAAGATGTGGCCCGGCTGCACCAGGTCGTCCGGGGTGCTGCCCTTGTTCACGGCCACCTGGATGGTGCGCGCGCGGTCGGCCGCCGAGATGCCGGTGGTGACGCCCTCGGCCGCCTCGATCGAGACCGTGAAGTTGGTGCCGAAGGAAGTGCCGTTTTTCGAGGTCATCATCGGCAGCGCCAGCTGGTCGCAGCGCTCTTCGGTGAGCGTCAGGCAGACCAGGCCACGCGCGTGGCGGATCATGAAGTTGATCGCCTCCGGCGTGACGAAGTCAGCGGCAAGCACCAGGTCGCCTTCGTTTTCGCGGTCTTCCTCGTCGACGAGGATGACCATGCGCCCTGCGCGCAGTTCGGCAACGATTTCCTCGGTGCTGGAAATAGACATACGGATTCCTTCGGTTTTGCGTAATCCGTTATTTTAAAGGATTTACCGCTCTTCAAGCGAAAGCTGCTGCATTCGCCGCCATGCACGGCGCTGCGATTTCGTCAACGGTCGTTGGCGCCATGCAACGTGCAACATTTTGCGTGTATTCGTGGCCACATACTTGCTAAGCTATTCATTTCTCGCACGCAAGCAAGCACGTGTTTACCCACGACTCGATTATGATGAAGACAACGCTTCCGGCGTGGCTGCCGGGCTTTTTGCCCGGCAAGCGCCGGCCTATTCCTGGAGTTGCCACGATGGTGGTTCGACATCCCGACGTTGATCCGGGAAGGCGCGGCTGATGGCCACGATCCTGATCGTCGACGATCGGCCCAGCAACCGCGTCTTCCTGAACGCATTGCTCGGCTATACCGGCCACCGCCTGCTGGAAGCGGAGGACGGCGCCCAGGCGCTGGCGCTGGTGCGCAGCGAGCGCCCGGAACTGGTGATCACCGACATCCTGATGCCGGTGATGGATGGCTACGAGCTGGTCCAGCAGATCCGCAACGACCCCGCCATCCGCGCCACCCGCGTCATCTTTTTCTCGGCAGTCTATGCCGAGCGCGAAACGCAGGCGATGGCGGCGCGCTGCGGGGTTGCCACCGTGCTGCCCAAGCCGGCCGACGCGCACCAGATCCTGGACGCCGTCAACGCCGAACTGGGCCTGTCCGAACCGCTGGCGCCGCCACCGGCGGACGAGCCGGAGCCGGAGCGCGCCCTCCCCGCCGACCTGTGCGCCCGCCTCGACGAACTCGAACGCATCTGCCTGTCCCTGATCGGCGAGCGCCGCGTCGAGGCCCTGGCCGCCGCCTTCCTCGACACCGCGCGCCGCGTGCTGCACGCCGACTACGCCGCGCTGTGCCTGATCGACCGCGACGAGCGCAATGTGCGCCACCTCGACACCGTGGGCCTCGACACCTGCCTGTTCGAGAGCAGCGCGCGCAACGACATGCGCCTGCCGGGCGTCCTGATGCGCGCCCGCGCTCCCATGCGCCTGAGCGAAGGCGACACCCTGCTGTCCACCCTGCCGCCCGGCCACCCCGGCATCGGCAGCTTCCTCGGCCTGCAGGTGCACGACCTGCAGCACCCGCTCGGCTGGCTGTATTGCGCGCGCCATCCCGGCGCCGCGGCCTTCAGCGAGGAGGAAGAGCGCTGGGGCACGGCGCTGGCGGCCCAGCTCGCGGTCGCCTACGAAAACCTGAACCTGTACGGCGTGGTGCAGCGCCACGCCTCCCAGCTGCAGCTCGAAGCGCTGGCGCGCGCCGACGCCGACGCCGCCCTGCGCGACAGCGAGCACCGGCTGGAACTCGCCCGCCAGGTGTTCGACAGCACGCAGGAAGGCATCCTGATGACCGATGCCGACGCGAATATCGTGGCGGTGAACCCGGCCTTCGAGCAGATCACCGGCTACCGCGAAAGTGAAGTGATGGGGCTGAACCCGCGCATCCTGTGCTCGGGCCGGCACGACGCCAGCTTCTACCGCGACATGTGGAATTGCCTGGAAAGCGATGGCCAGTGGCGCGGCGAGATCTGGAACCGCCGCAAGAACGGCGAGATCTATCCGGAGCGCACCAGCATCAGTGCGGTACGCGACGAGTGCGGCAAGCTCACCGCCTACGTTTCGGTGTCGACCGACCTGTCGGCGCTCAAGGCGGCCCACCACCAGCTCGACTTCCTCGCCAACCACGACGCTCTCACCCTGCTGCCGAACCGCTCGCTGTTCAACGACCGCCTGCAGCAGGCGATCGCGGCGGCGCGCCAGGGCGACGGCGAACTGGCGCTGCTGCTGTTCAACGTCGACCGGCTCTCGCGCATCAACGACAGCCTCGGGCACGCGGCCGGCGACGCTGTGCTGGTCGAGGTGGCCGAGCGGGTCAGCCGCATCGCCGGGCCCACCGATACCCTGGCGCGGCTGTCGGGCGACGAATTCGTACTGCTGCTCACCAATTGCCACGACAACGAGGACATCATCCTGGCCGCGCGCCGCCTGATCGACGCCATCGCCCAGCCGCACACGGTGGGCGGGCACGACGTGGTGGTCACCGGCAGCGTCGGCATCGCCATCTTCCCGCGCGACGGCGGCGCGCCCGGCGACCTGCTCAAGGCGGCCGACGCGGCGCTGGGCGACATGAAGAAATCGGGGCGCAACGGTTTCCGCTTCTTCAAGGGTGAAATGAACGCCGAGGCGCTGCGCTGGCTGGCGCTGGAAACGCGGCTGCGGCGCGCCATCGAACGCGGCGAGCTGGCCCTGCACTACCAGCCGCAGATCTCGCGCATCGACGGCAGCGTGGTGGGCATGGAAGCGCTGCTGCGCTGGCGCAGCGAGGAGATCGGGGTGGTGTCGCCGGGCGACTTCATCCCGCTCGCCGAGGACACCGGCCTGATCCACCCCATCGGCGAATGGGTGATCCGCCAGGCCTGCTTCCAGAACAAGGCCTGGCAAAACGCCGGCCTGCCGCCGGTGAAGGTGGCGGTCAACGTTTCCGCCACCCAGTTCAAGGCCGGCTCGGTGAGCGGCATGGTCGCCAAGGCCCTGCTCGATAGCGGCCTGGCGCCGCGCTACCTGGAAGTGGAACTGACCGAAAGCGTGATGCTGGGCGACAGCGCCGCGGCCGAGGCCCAGATGGCGGAACTGCGCGCCATGGGCATCTCGCTGTCGCTGGACGACTTCGGCACCGGCTACTCCTCGCTCGGCTACCTGTCGCGCTTCCCGCTCGACAAACTGAAGATCGACCAGACCTTTGTCCGCAACATCACCACCGAGCAGCGCAGCGCCGCCATCGCCCAGGCCACCATTGCCCTGGCCCAGGGCCTGTCGCTGTCGGTCGTGGCCGAGGGCGTGGAAACCACCGGGCAGCGCGACTTCCTGGGCCTGATCGGCTGCGACGTGATGCAGGGCTATCTGTACAGCCGTCCGGTCCCGGCGCACGAGATGGCGCAGCTGCTGGCGAAGGGGCGCGTGGCCTTGTAAGCCGTCTGTCCCGGGGTCCTGCCTAAACGCAACAGTGCGCAGCGGACACGCACGGTAGAATGCCAGCTCGTCCGCTCGTTCACCAACCAGGAATCATCAATGAGCAAGAATTTCACGCGCGGCCTTTGCCTGGCCGCGCTGCTGTGCGCGCAGCTGCCGGCGAATGCCGCAACTGGCGCCATCGCGGCCAAGGGGGCTGCTGCTGCCGCCACCGTTGCGCCCGCGGCGACCGCCGCGCCGCTGCGGCTCGACGCCCCGATTCCGGTCGGCCCGCAAGTCAAGGTCGGCAAGCTGGCCAATGGCCTGACGTATTACATCCAGAAGAACGCCCGTCCGGAACGCAAGCTCGAGCTGCGCCTGGTGGTCAAGGCCGGCTCCATCCTCGAGGACGAGGACCAGCGCGGCCTGGCCCACTTCATCGAGCACATGGCTTTCAATGGCTCGACCAATTTCCGCAAGCACGAGCTGGTGTCCTACCTGCAGTCGATCGGCGTCGGCTTCGGCGCCGACCTGAACGCCTACACCTCGTTCGACGAAACCGTCTACATCCTGCCGATCCCGACCGACAAGCCGGAGAACGTCACCAAGGCCTTCCAGGTGCTGGAAGACTGGGCCCACGGCCTGACCCTCGACCCGGAGACCATCGACAAGGAACGCGGCATCGTGCTGGAAGAGCTGCGCCTGGGAAAAGGCGCTTCGGACCGCATGAGCAAGCAGATCATGCCCGCCATCTTCAACGGTTCGAAATATGCCGAGCGCCTGCCGATCGGCACCGAAGAGGTGCTGCGCAGCTTCACGCCCGAGGCATTGACGCGCTTCTACCGCGACTGGTACCGCCCCGACCTGATGGCCGTGGTGGTGGTCGGCGACATCGAGCCAGGCCAGGCCGAGAAGCTGGTGAAGTCGCACTTCGCCCACCTGAAGAATCCGCAGCCGGCGCGCCCGCGCGCCTATGCCGAGATCCCGGCGCGCCAGGCGACCCAGGCGCTGGTCGTCACCGACCAGGAAGCCACCGGCAACGCCGTGCTGATCCGCTATCCGGTGCAGCCGGTGCAGGAAGCCGGCACCATCCGCGCCTACCGCGACGACCTGGTGCAGTCGCTGTTCTCGGCCATGCTGAACCAGCGCTTGCAGGAACTGGCGCAGCTGCCGGAGCCGCCCTTCATGGGTGCGTCCAGCTCGCTGGGCAAGCTGACGCCGCGCTACCGCTCGTACAACGCGTCGGCGGCGCTGGGACCGCGCGGCGCCGAGGTCGCCCTGTCGGCCCTGGTCGAGGAAAACGAGCGCGCGCGCCGCTACGGCTTCGGCGCCGCCGAACTCGAGCGCATGAAGAAGAACCTGATGCGCAGCTACGAGCAGGTCTGGAACGAGCGCGCCAAGAGCGACTCCGGCACCTACGCCGCCGAGTACATCCGCAACTTCCTGCAGCAGGAAGCGATCCCCGGCATCGACACGGAGTACCGCTACGTGAAGGAACTGGTGCCGGGCATCACGCTCGAGGAAATGAATGCCTACGCCCGCCGCACCATCCCGGCGGATTCGGGCAAGCTGGTGCTGTACACCGGCGTGACCCGTCCCGACACGCCGCAGGGCGAGCAATTGCTGGCCGCCGTGTCCGCGGCCCAGCGCGCCGAGGTGAGCCGGCACGACGAGAAGGCGGTGGCGGCGCGCCTGATGGACAAGCCGCCCAGGGCCGGCACGATCGTCTCGCAGACCCAGGACAAGGCCCTCGGCCTGACCCGCCTGGAGCTGTCGAACGGCGTCAAGGTGATCCTGAAACCCACCGATTTCCGGAACGACCAGGTCATGATGAGCGCGGCCCGCTTTGGCGGCCAGAGCCTGTTCGGCGACCAGGACATCCTGAATGCGCGCTTCGCCAACGCCATCGTGGCCAGCATGGGCGTGAAGGATTTCACGCCCCTGGACATGCGCAAGATCCTGGCGGGCAAGGCGGCCCAGGTAAACGTCGGGCTGGCCAACTATACCGACGTGGTGGTCGGCGCCTCGGGCGCGACCGATATCGAGACCATGCTGCAGCTGACCTGGCTGAAGTTCAGCGGCGTGCGCCGCGACGAGGCTTTGTTCCGCTCCTACGTCGGCAAGCAGGCCGAGCAGGCGCGCAACCAGACCGCCCAGCCCGGCACGCGCTTCGGCGACGCGGTGATGGCGGCGCTCTACAACAACCACCCGCGCGCGCCGCGCAGCCTGGCGCCGGAAGAGTACGAGAAGATCGACCTCGACCGCAGCATCGAGATCTTCAAGCAGCGCTTCTCGTCTGCCCGCGACCTGACCTTCATCCTGGTCGGCAGTTTCGACCCGGTGGCGATCAAGCCGCTGCTGGCGACCTGGCTCGGCAGCCTGCCGACGCCCGAGATCCCGGTCGCCTACCGCGACGTCGGCCTGCGCCCGGCCACCGGCGTGATCAAGCGCGAGGTCAAGAGCGGCACCGAGCCGAAGAGCACGATCTCGCTGACCTTCACCGGGCCGGCGGAATTCACGGAAGCCGAGCAGCTGCGCCTGTCGGCGCTGCTGGAAGTGACGAACATCCGCATCATCGACGTGCTGCGCGAGCAGATGTCGCTGATCTATGGCGGCGGCGCCAGCGGGGCCTTGAGCAAGATCCCGTACGGGAATTACTCGATTGGCGTGACCTTGCCGACCGGGCCGGAGAACGTCGACAAGGTGCTGGCGACCACCTTCGCCGAGATCAAGCGCCTGCAGACGCAGGGGCCGGATGCGGCGGACCTGGACAAGGTCAAGAGCAACTGGATCCAGAATCATCGCCGCTCGCTGCGCGAGAATGGCTACTGGCTCGGCTACCTGCAGTCGGCGCTCAGTGAAGGGACCGATCCGGGGGCGATCCTGCAGGTGGAGCAGCAGGTGCAGGCGTTAACGGCGGACGATATCCGGACGGCGGCGCGGCGGTATTTCAACGAGCGCAATTATGTGCAGGTGGTGTTGAATCCGGAGACGCCAGCGGCGGCGCAAGTAGCGGCATCAAGCGCGCCGACGCCCGGCGGTTAAGCTTTTGTAGGGTGGGCGGCTTTGCCGCCCACGCGTTCAAGCACACGCGGAACAATCGCGCCGCGCGATTTCACATGTGATTTGAACGCGCGGACGGGGAACCCGCCTTTCCTGGCCCGGTGCACCTTACTTTGCGGACAGCATGCGCTCGACGTAGCGCGCAATCAGGTCGATCTCCAGGTTAACCTGCGAACCGGCCTTCAGGTGCTTGAGGGTAGTCACCTCGATCGTGTGCGGGATCAGGTTGATCGAGAAGCGGCACACTTTCCCGCTCTCCCCTTCCACATCCTCGACCCGGTTCACGGTCAGGGACACGCCATTCACGACGATCGAGCCCTTGTAGGCCAGGAACTTGGCCAGCTCCCATGGCGCATCGATTACCAGCTCGCGCGATTCACCGACCGGCTCGAAGCTGTGCACGGTGCCGAGGCCGTCGACGTGGCCGGAGACCAGGTGGCCGCCGAGGCGCTCGGCCAGGGTCAGCGCCTTTTCCAGGTTCACTTCGCCCGCCGCGTCCAGCCCGACGGTCTTGCTCAGGCTTTCGCGCGAGACGTCCACGGCGAAGCTGCGTTCGGTCTTGTCGACCACGGTCATGCAGGCGCCGTTGATGGCGATCGAGTCGCCGAGAATCACGTCGGCGAGCGGCAGCGGGCCGGCGTCGATCTGCAGGCGCACGCCGGCGAAGGAGCCGCCTTCGAGCGGGGTGACGGAGGTGATGTTGCCGACGGCGGCGACGATTCCAGTAAACATGCTGCTTATTCCTTCGTTGTGATGTCGGTATTGGTGGGCGCGAACCTGGCCAGGATGCGGATGTCGTCGCCGACCCGCGCCACGTCATGGAAGCGCAGCAGGCGCTTGCCGGCCAGACTGGCCAGCGGCGGCAGCTCGAACATGCCCTGCCCCGGCCCGATCAGGCTCGGGGCCAGGTAGACCAGCAGTTCGTCGACGCAGCCTTCGCGCACCAGCGAGGCGTTCAGTTTGGAGCCGGCCTCGACGTGCACTTCATTGATCTCACGGCGGCCGAGCTCGCGCACCAGGGCCGGGAGGTCGACCTTGCCATGCTGGTTCGGCAGCAGGATGACCTCGTGGCCGGCGGCGCGCAAGGCGGCGCTTTTTTCAGGCGCATCCACTGCCGCAACGATCCAGCACGGTTCGCCTTGCAGGATGCGCGCGTCCAGGCCGATCTCGAGCCGGCTGTCGACGATGACGCGACGCGGCGGCAGGGGCGTGTCGATGCCGCGTACGGTGAGCTGCGGGTCGTCGGCCTTGACGGTGCCGATGCCGGTCAGGATCGCCTGCGCGCGGGCGCGCCAGGCGTGGCCGTCGGCGCGCGCGTCCGGGCCGGTGATCCACTGGCTTTCGCCATTGTCGAGAGCGGTGGCGCCGTCCAGGCTGGCGGCGACCTTCAGGCGCATCCACGGCAGGCCGCGCCGCATGCGCGAGAAGAAGCCGATATTGAGTTCGTGGGCGGCGTCGGCCAGCAGGTTCGCGGTGACGGCGATGCCGGCAGCTTCCAGCTGGGCCAGGCCGCGTCCGGCGACCAGGGGATTCGGGTCGAGCATGGCGGCGACCACGCGCCCGATGCCGGCCTGCACCAGGGCGTTCGAGCACGGCGGGGTGCGGCCGTAGTGGCTGCACGGCTCCAGGGTCACATAGGCGGTGGCGCCGCGCACGTCGTTGCCGCGCGCCGCCGCATCGCGCAGCGCCTGGATTTCGGCATGCGCCTGCCCGGCCGGCTGGGTGTGGCCGGCGCCGATCACGACGCCGTCGCGCACGATCACGCAGCCGACCCGCGGGTTCGGCGCGGTGATGAACATTGCCTTCGCGGCCCAGTTCAGGGCCAGCGCCATGCCTTCGGTGTCGTCGCGAATCTCTACCCTGTCCTGTGCCACGTGTCGTTCCGCTTTCCTGTCCATGCGAGCCGGAATCAGCTCCAGCCCCTACCCGCTAGCCCGGCGCTTCCGCGCCCTCGCAGGCATCGTCGCGCGCCGGATTGCAGACGCGTACGCGTCCGAGCATATTGATTTTAATACGGCGGATATGCTCGCCGTGGAACAGCGACAGCGTACCGAGCCGGGACGCGTTGCCGCCCGCATCGCTGCAGCTGCGCCCGGCGCCATTGTAGGCGATGTACTGCGGCGGCGCTGACTGGGTGAAGGAAAAGTCGATCCGCACGCCGTCCGGCACCGGACCGTGCACCTGCAGGATCTCGTCGCCGGGGCCGGGATGGCGGTCGCCGTCGTGGTCGACGAACACGACCCAGCCGCGGGTCCAGTCCGCGCCGAGGGCGTCGCGCGGGGCCAGCTTGACGCGCGCATTGCGGGCGACCGCCTGGGCCCGGGTCTGGGCGATCGCGCCCAGCAGTTCGCCGGAAGTCGTGCGCAGCTGCTGGGCCGTCACCAGTGCATGCAGGTCGGGCGCCGCCACCGCCATCATGACCGAGGCGATGGCGACGACCACCGCCAGCTCGACCAGGCTGGCGCCGCGCGTTCGCGGGTGTCGCTTTCGCCCACCGCTCATGGCCAGCAGCGCGGCGCGGCCCCGCTCGCGTCCTGGGCGCCGGTGCTGTCGAAGGTCAGGACGCCGCAGTCGGGGTCGCGAAAGCGCGTGTCGACCCGGCCGGTCCCAGGGCGGGCGCGCAGCACAATGCAGTGGCGGATGTCCTGGCCGTCGCAGGCGTAGCCGTCGATCTCGTAGGCGCTGCTCTCCGGCTGCGCGCCGAGATGCCAGCGGAAGTCGCGCCCGGCCGGCTCGCTATCGCTGGCGGAAAAGGCGACGTAGCTGTGGTGCTGGGCGCGGTATTGCTCCTGGCGCTGCATGGCGTCGACCAGCGCCAGCTGCGCCTCGGTGCGGCGCGCCTTGACGGCGTGCCGGGCATAGCCGGGCCAGGCGATCGCCGTCAGGATCGACAGGATCGCCACCACGATCAACACCTCGACCAGGGTAAAACCGTATCGCCTTTTCATCGTCGCTCCGTTCGTACCGATGCCGCCACCATGGTGTCCTGCCAGTTGCCGATCTCGCGCCAGCCGACACGGATGCCCGGTCCGCCGGGCGTGCCGGGCGCACCCGGGGGTGCGTCGGGCCCGGGCGGGTCGGGTGTGCCGGGCGGCGTGTCCGGCCCGGGAGGTCCGGAAGGCGCTGCCGGACCGCCAGCGCCTTCGGGCGCCGAAGGGTCCGGGCCACCAGGCGCGTCCGGCACACTGGGCACACCAGGCATACCAGGCGCGCCCGGCGTATCCGGTGAAGCCGGGTCCGGCCCGGACGGCGGACCGGCTCCCGGCCCGGGCGGACCAGGTGGCCGCAGCTTGCGGTAATACGCCTGCACCGCCGCCTGCGTCGTGTCCACGCTGCCGAAGCCGAGCGCGGTGATG
Organism: Massilia phyllostachyos; assembly: GCF_021044825.1. Lineage (GTDB taxonomy): Bacteria > Pseudomonadota > Gammaproteobacteria > Burkholderiales > Burkholderiaceae_D > Telluria > Telluria phyllostachyos. The sequence goes on from NZ_JAJNOC010000011.1 coordinate 78,429, forward strand.
CGGTACAGCACGGCTTCCGGCCCCGATGGCATCAGCTCGATCAGGTAGCGCGGCGGCTGTACGGCGAGCGCGCCGCCGCCGAGCGGCATGCGGGCGCCGCTGTAGGCGCCGAGGGTGACACCGGGGCCGTCCGGGTCGGACAGGGCGTCGTGAATGTCGTCGGCGCCGCCGTGGCGGCACAGCCCCTCGTACGATGCGCTGCCCCGGCACCCTTCTGCAAAAGCATCCGGGTCCGCGTTCGCCAGCGCCATTGCGCGGGCCGAGCCGGGATCCGCGCCGCCCTCGATATCGTGCTCGGCATCGAGCAGTCCCGCCATGGCGCCGTGCAATGCCAGCATGCGGTCGCGTTCGTGTCCCGAGATACGGGCGGAGCCGATCGCGGCGCGCGCGGCGGCGATGCCGGTCATCAAGACCGCGAGCATCAGGAGCAAGGCGGTCAGGAGCGCAATGCCGCGCTGCCGCGCCTGCCGCTCATGGGGCGCATGCCGACTCATCGAAAAAGGCAGGATTGTCATCGCGCCCTCACCTTGCCCGCGCCGGCACAGCGACAGTGGTGGCGAACACCTTGCGGTAACGCGGTTCGCCATTGCCGCCGTCGCGCGCAGGCCGGCCCGGATCGCCGAGCCTGGCCAACTCCGCTTCCGGCAGCCACGTGCCGGCATCCGCTTGGCCATGCGCCGCGCCGTAGTCCGGCCCGAACAGCGCATGGACGACCTGGCGCGTGCTGTCCAGCTTGCTGACCGGACCATGCAGCAGCAGCGCCACGCGCACGCTGGCGATCTTCTTCCAGTGCGTGCGCCGCCGCAGGTCGGCTTCGCGCTGGGCGGCCGTCGCGCCCGCCAATGCGAGGCCGGCGTCGAGCTCGGCCAGGGAGCTGGCGTTCAGGTAGCGTTCGGGCGCGCCATCGCCGTCGAGGTCGACGCCGTACAGCAACTGGAAGCTGTCGACCGCGCCGACCACGGCGTCGGACGACCAATTGCTGGCGCCGCGGTACTTGCAGCGCAGCTCGGCCTCGTCCTGGGCGTTGCGCGCCACGTAGAAGATGCTCCAGCCCTCCTCGTCGCCGTGGACGCCGAAGCCGGCGCAGTCCAGGCTGCCGCCGTCGCCAGCGGGCGGCGCGCCGCTGCCGGGGAAGCGTATCGCCAGCACGTCGCTGCCGTTGATGGCGAGCGGCGACGCATTGTCGATGGCGAAGCCGGTGCGCGGCACGCTGTGTGCGTCGAGTCCGCTCAGCGCGGCGGGTGCGGCCGGATCGGGGCCGCCGCTCGCGCGCTCCCAATCGGCGGCGGCCGACTGGCGCACCGCGCGGGCAACGACTTCGAGCGCGTAGCGGCCCGCATCGTCCATGGCCGCCGTTTCCAGCTGGGCCGCGAAGGCGCGGTTGGCCCAGACGAACAGGCTGCCGGCGGCCAGTAGGACCACCAGTCCGATGCTCATGGCGACCAGGAGCTCGGCCATGGTCATGCCGCGTTCGAGGCGTCTCATCGGAGCACCATCACATATCCAGGGCCGTCGCCCGTGCCCTGCCAGCCGAGCTTCACCACCGGCAGCGCATCGGCGGCGCCATCGCAGTTCCATCGGTATGCCTTGCGCGTGGCGTCCCATGGCGCGCCGTCCCGGCACACGGTCAGCCGGCCATGCGGGAATTGGGTGAACAAGGCCTGGCGCATCTCGTGCAGGTCGAACTGGGCCAGTGCGCCTGGAGCGCAGCTGCTGCCGCCGAAGCAGGAGGCGGGTGCGGCGGGCAAACCATCGGCCGCGTCGTAGTGGAAGGAGAGATAGGGATTGGCGCCGTCCGGCAGCGCGGCGATGGCGGGGTTGACGCGCATGCGGGCGGACAGGGCATTGACCAGCTGCGCGGCGTCGGATCTCAGGCTGGCTTGCTGGCGGGTGCGTTCGGCCGTGATCTGCACGGCGCCGGCGCCGACGATGCCGACGGCCAGCACGAAGAGTGCGACCAGCACTTCGACCAGTGTGAAGCCTTGTTCGTGCGACTGCACGGTGTTCTCCCGAAAGCGCTGGAGCATCGATGGGCCGGCATGCGCAAGATGGCGTGCCGGTGGCGAGCTGTGACGATATCAGGCGAGACAGAGCCGGCCATGAGTTGGACTAATCGGGATTGGGGAACTGTTGGGCGGAGACGCGCTCTGCCACGGTGCGACGGGGAGTTGGACGCGTGGGCGGGGGGGGGGGGGCGCCCACCCTACGAACAGCTTTACTTGCGAGGGTGGCCGACTTCGGCCAGGGCTTCCTGGAACTCGGCCAGGTCTTCGAAGTTCTTGTAGACCGAGGCGAAGCGGATGTAGGCGATCTTATCGAGGCGCTTGAGTTCCTGCATCACCAGTTCGCCAACGTAGCCGGTATCGACTTCGCGGCGGCCGCTGGTCAGGAGCTTTTCCTCGATGGTGGCCACGGCGGCGTCGATCGCCTCGGCCGCGACCGGGCGCTTGCGCAGGGCCAGCATCAGGCTGCCGCGCAGCTTGGCGGGCGCATATTCCATGCGGCTGCCGTTCTTCTTGACCAGGATCGGCATCGACAATTCGATGCGTTCATACGTGGTGAAGCGCTTGTCGCACTTCGAGCAGCGCCGGCGCCGGCGAATGGCGTCCCCCTCCTCGGACACGCGCGTGTCGAGGACTTGGGTATCTTCATTCTGGCAGAAAGGACATTTCATGGCGCCGGGTGCCCAAAACGGGGCCGCATGGACGCGGCCCCTGGTTGCTTACTTCGCGTAGACCGGATACTTGTCGGTCAGCTGCTTCACTTCCGCCTTCACGCGCTCGATGGTCGCGGCGTCGTGCGGGTTGTCCAGCACGTCGGCGATCAGGTGGCCGACCTTGACCGCGTCTTCTTCCTTGAAGCCGCGGGTAGTGAAGGCCGGGCTGCCCAGGCGGATGCCGGAGGTGACGAAAGGCTTCTGCGGGTCGTTCGGGATGCCGTTCTTATTGCAGGTCATGTGCGCCTGGCCCAGGATGGCTTCCGCTTCCTTGCCGGTCAGGCCCTTCGAACGCAGGTCCACCAGCATCACGTGCGACTCGGTTCGGCCCGAGACGATGCGCAGGCCGCGCTCGGTCAGGGTGTTGGCCAGGGCGGCGGCATTCTTGACCACCTGCTTCTGGTATGCCTTGAACTCCGGCGACAGCGCTTCCTTGAACGCCACCGCCTTACCGGCGATCACGTGCATCAGCGGACCGCCCTGGATGCCCGGGAAGATCGCCGAGTTGATGGCCTTCTCGTGCTCGGCCTTCATCAGGATGATGCCGCCACGCGGGCCGCGCAGCGATTTGTGGGTGGTCGAGGTGACGAAGTCGGCGTGCGGCACCGGGTTCGGATATTCGCCCGCGGCGATCAGGCCGGCGTAGTGGGCCATGTCGACCATGAAGAAGGCGCCGACTTCCTTGGCGATGCGGGCGAAACGCTCGAAGTCGATGCGCAGGGCGAAGGCCGAGGCGCCGGCGATGATCATCTTCGGCTTGTGCTCGCGCGCCAGCGCTTCCATTTTCTCGTAGTCGATGTCTTCCTGCTCGGTCAGGCCGTAGGAAATGACGTTGAACCATTTACCGGACATGTTCAGGGCCATGCCGTGGGTCAGGTGGCCGCCTTCGGCCAGCGACATGCCCATGATGGTGTCGCCGGGTTTGAGCATGGCGAAGAACACGCCTTGGTTGGCTTGCGAACCCGAGTTCGGCTGCACGTTGGCAGCTTCCGCGCCGAACAATTGCTTCAGGCGGTCGATCGCCAGCTGCTCGGCGACGTCGACGTATTCGCAGCCGCCATAGTAACGCTTGCCCGGATAGCCTTCGGCATACTTGTTGGTCAGCTGCGAGCCCTGCGCTTCCATCACGGCCGGCGAGGTGTAGTTTTCGGAAGCGATGAGTTCAATGTGGTCTTGCTGGCGAACGTTTTCCTTCTGAATGGCATCCCACAGTTCCGGGTCGACATTGGCAAGCGTATGGTCTTTTGCAAACATGTAAAACTCCAATCGAGAGAAATACCAGGCAACGGATCGCGTCGGCAGCGTGTTGGCGGGGCCCGGGACAAGCGCCTGCCGAACGCGTCTCTACAGCGTTCCGTTGATGGCTGCCCAGGCGAACGGCGGTGATGCCTCACGTTCCCCGGTGGATGTCCACCTTGGCCGGACGTCGCGATTTGGACGCGCCCGGCATTTCGCCAGTTACGTGAGACGGTGATTCACCAAATTGTATGTGATCTACGCTCCTTAGGGCAAGGAAACTGCTGTCTTCCTAACAAGCCGCAGGCGCTGAGCCGCTCGCCAGCGGAGATGTAGCCGTTTCGGCTACAATTTTCGGACCATTCCTCAAGGACCCACCCATGATCGTCTTGATTACCGGCGCCTCGGCCGGCTTCGGCGCCGCGATGGCGCGCACTTTTGTGAGCCATGGCCACCGCGCCATCCTGGCCGCGCGCCGCACCGAGCGCCTGGACGAGCTCGCGCGCGAGCTGGGCGACAGCGCCCTGCCGGTGACGCTGGACGTCACCAGCCGCGCCTCGATCGAGGCGGCACTGAATGGCCTGCCGGAAGGCTGGCGCGATATCGACGTGCTCATCAACAATGCCGGCCTGGCCCTGAACACCAAGCCGGCCCACGAGGTGCCGCTGGAAGACTGGGACACCATGATCGCCACCAATTGCCAGGGCCTGGTGACCATGACCCGCGCGCTCCTGCCGTCCATGGTTGCACGCTCGAGCGGCCTGGTGATCAACCTGGGTTCGGTGGCGGGCCACTACCCCTACCCGGGCGGCAACGTCTACGGTGCCACCAAGGCCTTCGTCGAACAGTTCACGCTCAACCTGCGCGCCGACCTGGTCGGCACCGGCGTGCGCGCCACCAACCTGGCGCCGGGCCTGTGCGGCGGCACCGAGTTCTCGAACGTGCGCTTCAAGGGCGACGACGCGGCCGCGGCCAAGGTCTACGAGGGCACCGTGCCGCTCACGGCCGAGGATATCGCCAACACCGCCTACTGGATCGCCACCCTGCCCCCGCACGTGAACGTCAACAGCATCGAGCTGATGCCGACCTGCCAGGGCTTCTCGCCGTTCGCGATCAAGCGCAGCTAAGACATAAAAAAAACCGCACCGTATTGCACGGCGCGGCTTTTGTCGGAGCGATCGGCTCAGTTGCTCAGCAAGACCTGCGCAATCAGGCCGGTTGCAATGGCTGCCAGCACATAGTCATTGCCGGCGCGGACCCAGTGATGGCCGCGCGGCGGCGCGCTCAGGTGGCGTGCGCGCCAGTCGCTGACGACGTAGCGGTTCCCGCGATATTCGTGGCTCAGGCGATGGCCCCGGCGCAGGTCGTGGCGCGGTCCGCCGCCGCGGTAGTCGTCGCGACGGAAGTTGCGGGCGTCGTAATAGCGGTCGCCGCCGCGGCGGTCGTTGTCATAGCCGCGGCGGTCGTCGTGGCGGTCGTAGTCGCGGCGGCCGTCGTATTGCGAATGGCCGTAGCGGTTGTCACGGTCATGGCCATGGTCGCCGCGTTGAGCCAATGCGCTGCCGCTGGCGGCCAGGGTCAGGGTAATCAGTGCCGATGCGATGATTTTCGATTTCATGTCACTCTCCTGTTGACGCGGTGTGTTTTGCGATGGGTCCATTGAACCGCGAACCGGGCCGGGCAGGTGAAGCGGCCCGGTAACGAGCGCTACCAAATGTATCCGTGAGCGGAACGACAAGCGTTTTAGCCCGCGTAACTAATCGTATCGGGCGCTGGGCAAATGTTAGAAAGTGTTACAGTAATTGGCCTTTCGGCTATGTTTCACGTCTACTATCGCCGCACTGCTCTGCCTTATCCGAGAGGCATGCACCATCCTTTCCCGGCTTTATGTACGCAAGCGTACATAGAAAGGGTAAATATCGCGTAAAATGTTTCCTATTTTCATTTAATGGCAGGGGAAATGCCTTCAGCTTTTGACTGGACAGTCAGGGTCTATTACGAGGATACCGACGCCGGTGGCATCGTGTTTTACGCTAATTACCTGAAATTCTTCGAGCGCGCCCGCACCGAATGGCTGCGCGCGCTCGGCGTCGGCCAGCAGGAATTGCTCGATGCCGAGGGCGCCGCCTTCGTCGTCCGCAGCGCCGCGCTCGACTATCACGCCCCGGCCCGCCTCGACGACGTGCTGACCATCCGCACCGTGGTGGACAAGCTCGGCGCCGCCTCGGTCCGCTTCGTCCAGCAAGCCTGGAAAGGCGAGCTGCTGCTGACCAGCGCCAGCGTCAAGGTCGGCTGCGTCGACCTGGCGACGATGCGTCCGCGCTCGCTCCCGGCCAGTGCTGCTGATAAAATGCGCGCCGCATAACGAATCTAAACAATCAGACAACAGACCAGACCCGATGACCGCATCCCAAGACCTTTCGTTCATTCACCTGATCAGCAACGCGCACATCCTGGTGCAGCTGATCATGGCCTTGCTGCTGATCCTGTCGATCGTGAGCTGGACCTACATCTTCCGCAAGGTCTTCGCCCTGCGCGCCGCCCGTAGCCAGACGGAGCAGTTCGAACGCAGCTTCTGGGCCGGCGGCAACCTGCACACCCTGCACCAGAGCGCCAGCGCCCAGCGCGACCAGAGCGGCCCGCTGGCCCGCATCTTCGAAGCCGGCATGGGTGAATTCATCAAGGGCAAGCAGGCGGCGCGCGACGTCAACGACATGGGCCCGGTGCTGGACGGTTCGCGCCGCGCCATGCGCGCTTCCTTCCAGCGCGAACTCGACGCCCTCGACCTGCACCTGAACTTCCTGGCCTCGGTCGGCTCGGTCTCGCCTTACATCGGCCTGCTCGGCACCGTGTGGGGCATCATGAACGCCTTCCGTGGCCTGGCCAATGTCCAGCAGGCGACCCTTGCTGTGGTCGCGCCCGGCATCGCCGAAGCGCTGATCGCCACCGCGATCGGCCTGTTCGCCGCGATTCCGGCGGTGGTCGCGTACAACCGCTTCACCCACGACATCGACCGCCTGGCGATCCGCTTCGAGAGCTTCGTCGAAGAATTCTCGAACATCCTGCAGCGCCAGGCGCGTTAAGGAGGAAAGATCCCGATGGCTTTTTCCAGCAGCAGCCTGCGCGGCGGACGCAAACGCAAATTCAAGTCCGAGATCAACGTTGTCCCGTACATCGACGTGATGCTGGTGCTGCTCATCATCTTCATGGCGGTGCCGGCCAACGAGGCGCCGAGCGCGGTGAACCTGCCGAGCGCCGAAAAATCGGCGCTACCGCCGGACACCTATATCCGCGTCGCGGTCCAGCCGGACAAGCAGCTATCGATCGGCGTCGGCGGCAAGCAGAAGATCGCCATGGAAGACGTGGCCGACCGCACCGCCCTGCTCGAGCGCCTGCGCGCCCTGCATGAAGAGAATCCGGATTACCCGGTCCTGATCGAGGGCGACCGCGAGAGCAAGTACGAGGACGTGATCAATCTGATCTCCGAAGCGAAGAAGATGGGCATCAACCGGGTCGGTCTCGCGACCAAGTAAGCAATTTATGTCAGCAATGAAGCCTGTCACCGCCGGCGCGCCCTACCGCGTGCCGCCAGAACCGAGCCGCCTGCCCGCATTCATGCTGGCGGTGGCCGTGCACGCCGTGCTGCTGGGCTTCCTGTGGTTCGGCATCAGCTGGCAGACCAGCGAGCCGGTCGCGGTCGAGGCCGAGGTATGGGACATGTCGGTGCAGACCGCCGCCGCGCCGGAATTGCCGCCGCCGCCCGCGCCGGAACCCGAGCCGCAGCCGGAACCGGAGCCTGCTCCGCCGCCGCGTCCGGTCGAGCCGCCGCCGGTCGAGCGTCCTGCGCCGACGCCGCCGGACATCAATCTGCAGCGCGAGAAAGAGCGCAAGGAACTGGCGAAACGCGAAGAGGCCGAGAAGAAGGAACGCCTGCGCAAGGAAGAGGAAGCGCGCGAAGCGGAGCAACGCAAGAAGGAACTTGCCGAGCAGAAGAAGAAAGAGGACGACGAGCGCAAGAAGGAGCTCGCCAAGAAGGAAGAAGCGAAAAAAGAAGCCGACAGAAAGAAGGCGGAGAAACTTGCCGCCGAAAAGGCAGCGAAGGAAAAGGCAGAGAAAGCAGCCAAGGCCGAAGCGGCCAAGCTTGAAAAATTCCGCCAGGACGAACTCAAGCGCATCGCCGGCGCCATGGGCAGCACCGGCACCGCCGCCAAGTCGACCGCGCCGAAAGCAGACTCGGGCTACGTCGCCGCGATCACCGCCGCGATCAAGAGCAATACCGCCTACGGCGGCAGCACGACGATGCCCGGCAACCCGAAGGCGATCTTCAAGGTCGAGCAGCTTCCGACCGGCGAAATCATGTCGGTGCGCCTGGTAAAAAGCAGCGGTGTGCCTGAGTTTGACAGAGCAGTGGAAAATGGTATTAAAAAGGCATCGCCGCTGCCCAAGAAAAAGGACGGCACGGTGGAACGCACGCTCGACGTCAATTTCTCGATGAAGGATTACGACTGATTCATTCGATGGATACGGTTCAAGACAGATTATGAAAAAACTCCATTACCTGCTGTTCAGCGCCACCCTCCTGATGGGCACGGCGACCAATGCCCAGATCAAGGTCGAGATCGCCGGTGTCGGCAGCAACCAGATCCCGGTCGCGGTCGCGGCCTTTGCCGACGAATCGATCGCGCCAGCGCAGATCTCCGCCATCATCCGCGCCGACCTCGAGCGCAGTGGCGTATTCAAGGTCATCGACGCCGGCCAGGTCATCAGCGACAGCGCCAGCATCGATCTCGCCGCCTTCAAGGCCAAGGGCGCCGACGCCCTGGTGGTCGGCAGCGTGGCGCGCCAGGCCGACGGCCGCATCGCGGTCCGCTACAAATTGCACGACACGGTCAAGGGCGCCGCCATCTCGCAGCTGGGCGGCGAAGTCCAGCCGAAATACACCCGCCTGCAGGCGCACCGCATCGCCGACGACGTCTACGAAAAACTGACCGGCGTGCGCGGCATCTTTTCGACCCGCATCGCCTATGTGAAGGAAGACAAGGCCGGCCGCAACTACAGCCTGGTGGTGTCGGATGCCGACGGCGAGAACGAAGTGGTGGCCGCGCGCGGTCGCGAGCCGATCATCTCGCCTGCCTGGTCGCCGGACGGCACCAAGGTCGCCTACGTCTCAATGGAAGACCGCAAACCGGTGGTCTACCTGCAAGACCTGATGACCGGCCGCCGCAACGTGATCTCTAACGTCAAGGGCAACAACTCGGCGCCGTCGTGGTCGCCGGACGGGAGCCTGCTGGCCGTAGCCCTGTCGAAGGACGGCAACACCGAAATCTATACCGTGCGTCCGGACGGCAGCGGCCACCGCCGCCTGACCAACAATCCGGCCATCGACAGCGAGCCGCAGTTTTCCAGCGACGGCCAGAGCATCTATTTCATGAGCGACCGCAGCGGCGGCCCGCAGATCTACAAGATGAGTGTCGCGGGCGGCAACGCCACCCGCCTGACCTTCAACGGCAATTACAACATCAGCCCGCGCGTGTCTTCCGACGGCAAGACCCTGGCCTGGATTTCCCAGCGCAACGGCGGTTTCTCCCTTTATGCGATGGACCTGGCGAGCGGCCAGGAACTGCGCCTGGCCGATGGGGCCACCGAACCGAGTTTTTCGCCTAACGGCAAGTACATCATGTATGCGATCAAGGGCGGCGGGCGTGCCTCGCTCGCCGTGGTATCGGTAGATGGACGGGTCAAGCAGCGCTTGAGCACCAATGCGGGAAACATTCGGGAGCCCAGCTGGGGTCCCTTCATGAAGTAAAGAAGTAAAAACTTTTAATAGACAAGGAGAAAAACCGTGCGCAACTTCCAGAAACTCGCCCTCATCGCTTCGGCCGCCCTGCTGACCGCCTGCTCGTCGACCAAGCTGCAGGAAACCCCGGTCGTCGAAAAGACCCCGACCCCGGAAGCAGCTCCGCCGGCACAGCCGGACACCCGTGAAGTCCGTCCAGTCGAGACCGGCAGCGTCGATCCGCTGAACGATCCGAAAGGCGTGCTGGCCAACCGCAGCGTCTACTTCGACTACGACAGCTTCGTCGTGCGCGAAGACGGCAAGCCGGTCGTCGCCAACCACTCGGGCTACCTGACCAAGAACACCGGTCGCAAGATCCTGATCCAAGGTAACACCGACGAACGCGGCGGCACCGAGTACAACCTGGCCCTGGGCCAGAAGCGTGCCGAAGCCGTCCGTCGCGCCATGGGCGCCCTGGGCGTGTCGGACAACCAGATGGAAGCCGTCTCGCTGGGCGAAGAAAAGCCGAAAGCCACCGGCAGCGACGAAGCCGCCTGGGCTGAAAACCGTCGTGCCGACATCGTCTACCAATAATAGTTCATTGGCTAAACCTTAAGTCGGCTGATGCGCCTTAAGCGTGGGCGCATTGACAGCGGGGCGGATGGCAGTCAGACTGCATCCGCCCCGTTTTTACTCTGCAACCGGAAAGATTGACTGCCATGATGAAACTGTCCCCGTCCCGTCTCGCCTGCCTGGTCCTGGCAGCCTGGCTGCCGCTGCAGGCTCACGCCGGCCTGCTCGACGACGACGAAGCCCGCAAGGCCATCCTCGACCTGCGCGCCAAGGTCGACGCCATCGCCCGCGACCTGAACGCCCGCATCGAGACCAAGTCGGACAAGACCGTCCAGCTCGACATGCTGAACCAGCACGAACAGACCATGCAGGAAATCGCGCGCCTGCGCGGCCAGATCGAAGTCCTGGCCAACCAGATCAGCCGCGCCCAGGAAGGCCAGAAGCAGCTCTACGCCGACCTCGATTCGCGCATCAAGAAGCTCGAGCCGCGCGAGGAAACCGTGGACGGCCAGACCGCCCAAGTGCTGCCGGCGGAAAAGACCACCTATGAGAACGCCACCGCGCTGTTCCAGTCCGGCGACTACAAGGGCGCCGCCACCGCGCTGCAGGAATTCGTGCGGCGCTATCCGGATTCGGCCTACGCCTCGAACGCCCAGTACTGGCTCGGCAACGCCTGGTACGCGCTGGGCGACTACAAGAAGGCGATCGCTGCCCAGGAAGTCGTCACCTCCACCTACGGCGAGAGCGCCAAGGTGCCGGACGCCATGCTGAACATCGCCAGCAGCTACGCCCTGCTGAAGGACAGCAAGAACGCCAAGAAGGCGCTGCAGCAGCTGGTCTCCAAATACCCGGAGTCGAGCGCCGCCAAGACGGCCAAGGACCGCCTGGCCTCGCTCAAGTAAGCCTGGCTTGCGTGATGGGGATTTGACAGCATCGCTGTCTCCCCCTATAATCTCGCTTCTTTCGGGTCGTTAGCTCAGCTGGTAGAGCAGCGGACTTTTAATCCGTTGGTCGCAGGTTCGAATCCCGCACGGCCTACCACGAATACACAGGAAGCCCACGAATTTCGGTTCGTGGGCTTTTTGCTTTGCAGGGTTACGGTTGTGCTCGCTACGGCGCAAATGCCGCGCATCAGCGCCGCGCCAGCGTCGCCCTCACCTCGATGACTTCCGCCAAGCGCGACTGCGGCACATAGCGCATCAGCATCTCGTCATTCTTCAAGTCAAAGCGCATCAGGACCTTGCCGTCGTGCGACACATAGGTATCGTCCGAGACCGCGGACAAGCGCATCGGCCGCTGGCGATCGATGCGGGTCCAGATGCCGCTGTAGCCGGGTTCCACCTGCAGCCGCCAGCCATTCGACAGCCGGTACTGGCCGCTGACCGCGTCCGGATCGGCGTCGAGCACGCGTCCGCCGCGCGGTGGCGCGGTGACCTGCACGCTGGACACGGCGGACTGGCCGGTGGCGGGATAGTCGGACGCACCGGATTGGGCGGCAGCGGGGGCCGCCGATAACACCAGGGTGGCAGACAGTGCCAGGGAGTGGATACGCATGATCGTTCCTCGCGAAACAGACTGGAGATGACCGATGCCGGTCATGCCGGCGCCGGGGCTATCAGCTAGGACGCGTCACCATGTCTGCAAGTTCCGCATCCATCCAGCGAGGTCATGGGCGGCGATACTGTTGGTTTCCACCTACGTTGAGCGCGGGTTACTTGACATTCTTCCGCCCGGGCGAGATATTGATGTAATACGTTGTCTCACGGCAATCCATTGAAATGTAAGGAAACGTGTGCGGCCTTGTGCGCACCGTCCCAGCATGTAAAATGAATAACGTCCCGTGCAAGTCATCATGCATGAGCCGAGCAGGCTTGCGCAACATTGGCGGATCATTGAAGTCGAAGCTTGGGTACATAGACAGCATGTCCAGAACAACTCTTCCGCACTTCCCCATCGCACGCAGGCACTGCGCGGCGATCCCGCAGTGCGATCCCAGCTTCCCATCCGTCCGGCTTGCCTGAGCTCGGCGAGCCATTCACAGGCCCCGCCGAGCCCCATTCAGAATTCCGCTCTCACGAGCATCGACCATAGGACGCCTGTCTCCAATGGAGACGGCAACAAGGAGACTTTTCATGAATACCGAGCATTCGCATCCGACCATCCATTCGGCCACCGTCGACCGCAGCACGCCGTCGGCGCCGAAACGTACATTTGCCAAGAGCATCGTGTCGAACCGCCTGCGCCAGCGCGTCAGCGTCGCGCTCGGCCTGTGCCTCGGCCTGGCCGCCCTGGTCATCGCCTTCGAATAAGTTCGCCGCCCCATCCCCGGGGCGCAAAAAAGGGCGCGGCGCCTTCCAGCGCCGCGCCCTTTTTCATGACGCTACGTAGCGTCAGAACTCTTCCCACCCTTCCGTCGCATCGACCGGCTGCGCCTGCTTGGCGCCGCGTGCCTGGCCTTTCGCTGCCGAGGATGCTGACTGCGCAGCTTTGGTGGCTGGCTTTACGGCCTTCTTTGCAGCAGGCTTGGCTGCCGGGCTTGTGGCGATGCGCGCCTGCGGCTTGGCCAGCTTGGCGACGGCCGCCGGCACTGCCGGGGCGCCAGAAACGTCGAGACGGAAAGTGCCCACCGCCTGCGCCAGCGCGCGCGCTTCTTCCTGCAGCGCCTGGGCTGCCGCCGAGGCTTCCTCGACCAGCGCCGCGTTCTGCTGCGTCACTTGGTCCATCTGGGTCACGGCGCTGTTGATCTGCTCGATGCCGGCGGTCTGTTCCTGGCTGGCGGCGCTGATCTCGCTGATGATGTCGGTCACCCGGCCCACGCTCTGGACGATCTCGGCCATGGTGGCGCCGGCCTGGTCCACCAGTTCCGAGCCGTGGTGCACTTTCTCGACCGAGTCGTCGATCAGCTCCTTGATTTCCTTGGCTGCCGCGGCCGAACGCTGGGCCAGGTTGCGCACCTCGCCCGCCACCACTGCGAAGCCGCGGCCCTGCTCGCCGGCGCGGGCGGCTTCCACCGCCGCGTTCAGCGCCAGGATATTGGTCTGGAAGGCGATGCCGTCGATGACGGCGATGATGTCGACGATCCGGGTCGCCGAGCTGTTGATGGCGCCCATGGTCTTGACCACCTGCTCCACCACTTCGCCGCCCTTGCCCGCCACTTGCTGGGCCGAGGCCGCCAGCACATTGGCCTGGCGCGCGTTGTCGGCGTTCTGCTTGACGGTCGAGGTCAGTTCTTCCATCGACGAGGCGGTCTCTTCCAGCGAACCGGCCTGCTGCTCGGTGCGGCTCGACAGGTCGAGGTTGCCCGCTGCGATCTCGCCGGAGGCGGTAGCGATGGTGTCGGTGCCACCGCGCACTTGCGTGACGATCTTGACCAGCGACGCATTCATGTCCTTCAGCGCCTGCAGCAGGCGGCCGGTCTCGTCGCGCGAGTCGACCTCGATCTTCTGGGTCAGGTCGCCGCTCGCTACCTCGCCGGCGATTTCCACGGCGCGCTCGATCGGACGCACGATGGCGCGCACCAGCAGCCAGCCGACCAGGGCTGCCATCACCAGGCCGAAGGCCAGGCCCGCCAGGCAGACCAGGCGCACCAGCTCATAGGTCGACTGCGAGTGCTCGTAGTCGGCTTTCGCCACGCGGTTCTGCAGGTCGATCAGCTGGTTGCCGAGGCTACTGACTGGCTGGAACAGGCGCGACATCTCGCCCGTGAGCAGTTCGACGGCGCGCGCGGTGTCGCCGGCACGCACGGCGGCAAGCGCCGGGTTCAGGCCCTTCTCCAGGAAGGCCTTGCGCGCTTCGACGAACTTGGACGCCAGCGCTGCTTCCTCGGCGGTGAGCTCGGTGGCCTCGTAGGCTTTCCAGGTCGTCGTCACGACGCCGATATTGCTGTCGACTTCCGCCAGCAGCGCGTCGCGCTGCGCCGCATCGGTTGCGCTGACGGCTTTGGCCACATTCATCTGGTTGGTCGTGATCAGTTGCACCACACGGCTGATCTGGCCAAGCGCGACCAGGCGATTGTCGTACAGGTTCTTCAGCTCCGCATTGGCGGTGCCGAGATTGACGATGCCGACGGTGGCGCCGATGATGAGTTCAGCTGCGAGGAAGGCGATCACGAAGATCAGCCGCGTCTTGATGGTGATGTGCTTGAACATGAAGGCTCTTATAAGAATGGCTGGAAACAAACATCTTGATCAAGCTTGTCACGCATGGGGCGGATTGACCAGCAGGATTGCGCCCGGCCATAAGCTGGCGTCGTTCAATTGCCACAAAGCATTAGCACGCCGATATTTTCCAATACATTTTTGGCATGTTCATATGCCAAACCCACCATCCACGGCGATGCCGGTTTGCCTATAAAATGTCTCATTGATTTCCGCAGCGCATGAGCTGCTAAGAAAAGGCTCCAATGAATCTCCCCGTGATACTCAACCTGGCCGTCGCCCTGGCCGTCTGCGTGCTGCTCTACCGCTTGCAGGCGAACCACGTCTCCTTCACCAAGCGCGTCTTCACCGGCCTCGGCGTGGGCGTGGTGCTGGGTGCGGCGATGCAGGCCTTCTACGGCGCCGGCGCGCCCGCGGTCGTCTCCACCAATGCCTGGCTCGACGTGCTCGGCAGCGGCTACGTGAAGCTACTGCAGATGATTGTCATTCCCCTGATCATGGTCTCGATCGTGCAGGCCATCCTCAAGCTGCGCAATGCCTCCTCGCTCGGCGCCATCAGCACCCTGACCATCGGCATCCTGCTCGTCACCACGGTCATCGCCGCAGCGATCGGCATCCTGATGGCCAAGGTCTTCGGTCTCACCGCCGTGGGCCTCACCGCCTCGGCCGCGGAAGTGGCGCGCGGTGAATACCTGCAGGGCAATCTGGCGACGGCCAAGGAAATCTCGCTGCCGAGCATGATCCTCTCCTTTATTCCGGCCAATCCCTTCCTCGACATGACGGGGGCGCGCAAGACCTCGACCATCGCGGTGGTGGTGTTCTCGATCTTCATCGGCATCTCGGCCACCGGCATCGCCGGCAAGAAGCCGGAAGTGTTCGAGTCCTTCAGCGGTTTCGTGCACGTGGCCCACGTCATCATCATGCGCATGGTGACCCTGGTGCTGCGCCTGACGCCGTTCGGTGTGTTCGCCCTGATGGCGATGGTGGTGTCGAGCTCGAGCCTGCAGGACATCCTCGGCCTGGCCAGCTTCGTCGCCGCCTCCTATTGCGCACTGGCGCTGATGTTCTGCGTGCACTTGCTGATGGTGACCGGCAGCGGCTTGAACCCCTTGCGCTATGCGAAGAAAATCTTCCCGGTGCTGGCCTTCGCCTTCACCTCGCGCACCAGCGCCGGCAGCATTCCGATGAGCGTGGCGACCCAGACCGCGCGCCTGGGCACGCCGGAAGGCATCGCCAACTTCGCCGCCTCCTTCGGCGCCACCATCGGCCAGAACGGCTGCGCCGGCATCTATCCGGCGATGCTGGCGGTGATGATCGCGCCAACCGTCGGCATCGATCCGATGACGGCGTCCTTCCTGCTGCCGCTGCTGGCGATCATCGCCTTCGGCTCGATCGGCGTGGCCGGGGTCGGCGGGGGCGCCACCTTCGCGGCGCTGATCGTGCTGTCGGCGATGGACTTGCCGGTGGCGCTGGCGGGCCTCCTGATCTCGGTCGAGCCACTGATCGACATGGGCCGCACCGCGCTCAACGTGAGCGGCTCGATCGCCGCCGGCACCGTTACCGGCCGCGTGCTCGGCCAGCAGGACATGCGGGTATTCGAGAGCGACGCCGAGATCAACCTGGATGCCGAAGAACGCGCCGTGTAAGCGCCCTCCCACGCGGGAACTTCCACTAAATGGAAGAGAAAAACGTGGGCTTGTAAGACCCTTCCGACGCTATGGCGAGCCGGTCCGGAAGGGCCGCAATCGTGCGCTTTGCGGCTGCGGAATCCGTCTATGATGACGCCATGTCAACATCGACGACGGACTGGTGATGGAACAAAAGTGGCCGCAGGAAGTCTGGCTGGTCAGGCACGGACAGAGCGCAGGCAATGTCGCACGCGATCTGGCGGAAGCAGCCGCCGGACACCGCATCGACATCGCCGACCGCGACGTCGACGTGCCGCTGTCGGAACTCGGCGAACGGCAAGCGCAGGCGCTCGGCTCCTGGTTCGCGGCGCTGCCGCCGGAACTGCAGCCGACCGTGGTCCTGCACTCGCCCTACGTGCGCGCTTTTGAAACCGCCAACATCATGATGCAGCGCCTGGACCGCTCGCGCCTCGTGGTCGAATCCGACGAGCGCCTGCGCGAGAAGGAATTCGGCATCCTCGACCGCCTCACCACCCACGGCATCGCCCACTATCATCCCGAGCTGTACGAACAGCGCCAGCACGTCGGCAAGTTCTACTTCCGCCCGCCCGGCGGCGAGAGCTGGTGCGACGTGATCCTGCGCCTGCGCAACGTGATCGATACCCTCACCCGCGAGTACTGCGGCGAGCGCGTGCTGATCGTCGCACATCAAGTCACGGTCAATTGCTTCCGCTACCTGTTCGAACGCCTCAGCGAGAAAACCATCCTCGAGTTCGACCGCGCCGGCGACGTGCCGAACTGCTCGGTCACCTCCTACGAATTCGACCCCAGCCTCGGCAAGGGCGGGCACCTGGCGCTGCGCCTGGTGAACTTCGTGGCGCCGCTCGAAGCGACCGGCACGCCGGTCACCGCGAGCAAGGACCTGCCCGCCGCGCCCAAGGCCTAACCGAGTACGCCACCGACACCATGGACACGCCAACCCGCGCCACCGCCGTGCACGACGTCGATACCGCTCTGCTGCGCAGCTGGGCGGTGCCGATGCCGGCCGTCGAGGGCGACAAGGAAATCCGCGGCCACGTGCTGGTGCTGGGCGGCTCGTGCGAGATGCCGGGCGCCATCATCCTGGCGGCCACCGCGGCGCTGCGTGCGGGCGCCGGCAAGCTGACCATCGCCACCGGGCAGAGCGTGGCCCAGCTGGTGGCGCTGGCCATGCCCGAGGCGCGCGTGATCGGGCTGCAGGAACATGACAGCGCCGGCATCACGCTCGACGCCGTGGCGGCGCTCGACCCCCTGGCCGAGCGCGTGGATGCCATCCTGATCGGGCCCGGCATGCGCGACGAGCCGCTGACCGCCGAGCTGGTGCACGCGCTGCTGCCGCGCTTCGAGGCCGCGGGATCCACCGTGGTGCTGGACGCCTGCGCCATGGGCGCCCTGCTGCACCCGCCGGCCGATTGGCCGCAAGACCGCGCCTGGCGTTTCGAGCGCCCGGTGATCCTGACCCCGCACGCGGGCGAGATGGCGCACCTGACCGGCGTCGGCAAGGACGCCATCTGCGCCGAGCCCGACCCGTGCGCGCTGGATGCGGCGCAGGCCTGGAATGCGGTGGTCGTACTGAAAGGCGCGCGCACTGTCATCGCAACGCCGGATGGAACGTTGTATCAGCATGAGGGCGGCAATGTGGGCCTCGCGATCTCCGGTTCGGGAGACGTGCTGGCAGGCGTCATCGCCGGTCTCGCAGCGCGCGGCGCCGCGCTCGACCAGGCCGCGTGCTGGGGCGTGGCGCTGCATGCGCGCTCCGGCGAACGGCTGGCCCAACGGATGGGCGCACTCGGCTATCTGGCGCGCGAAATCTCCCAGGAGATTCCAGCGCTTTTGGAACACATCGCCGGCGAACGTGCCGGCGAGCAGGAAACCATCCGGCCTGCGCCGGTGGGTTGGGGAATGGGTGTGTAGTACCTGTTTCTCAGCGATTTCCGCAACGGCGAGGGTGTGAAAAAAGGAGAATTTTGCACATAGTCATAGAGCGGAAAGGAGTACGCGGTAACTGAATCTTGTGAACTGGCCGGCCGGATGACGGTCCAAGGTTCGCCTGATTCATGTACCGAACCGGGGCCGCGTATTGCGTCGGTTCCCTGATGGTTCCACTGCTGGGTTTACGAACCCTCGGAGGACCTAACCCTGGCGTCACGGGCATTCCACCGCCTCACTGGAACCTGTGGCACAAGATAGACGTGAAACGAGGAGTTTAAACAATGAACGCACTGACCAAAGCACCGAAAATCCTGCTGACTGCTGCCGTGTTGGCCTCCCTGCTGGGCGCCTGCCGCAAGAACGAGCCGGCGACCGACACCACGACCACCACGCCGGACACCTCGGCGACCACCCCGAGCAGCACCTCGGGCGCCACCGGCACCACGGGTGACACCGGCACCGGCGCGACCGGCACCGGCACCACCGGCACCACCGGCACCATGACCGATCCGGCCACCACCACCCCGCCGACCGGCACCACCACCACCGATCCGGCAGCTACCGGCACCATGGGCACGGGCGCAACCGGCACCACCGGCACCGGTACCACCGGCACCACCGGCACCGGCACCTCTGGCACCTCGGGCACCACCGGCACCACCGGTACCGGCACCACCGGCCAATAAGCCGTCCGCATGGCAAGAAACGGAGCCCGTCACGCGGGCTCCGGGACTTCCAGCCCGGCCGGAAGACGGCTTCCCGCCGCAGTACTCTCGCATTCCGTCCGGGATGCAGCGATTGCCAGCCTTCGTGCTGGCTTTTGTTTTTGGTGGCACGTATGATCCGCGGCCATTCGCGCGCGCAGCCAGTCGGACAGCTTGCCCACCAGGATCCGTACGGTGCGCGGCTATTCTCGGGAGCTGGCCATCGCCAGTGCGCGCGCTTGCGCTTCCGCGAGCAGGCGCTCCACCGCGTCGAACTCCGCCGGCTTGGTGAGATGGTGGTCGAAGCCCGCCTCGCGCGACTTGCGGCGGTCTTCCTCGGCGCCCCAGCCGGTCAGGGCGACCAGCATCGCCGCGCCCATGCCCTCGGCCCGGCGCAGCAGGCGCGCGGCGTCGTGGCCGCTCATGTCAGGCAGGCCGATGTCGAGGAACACCACCTGCGGCGCTTCGCGGCGGACGGCGGCCAGCGCGCCGGCGGCGTCGTGCGCGACCTGCACCGTGTGGCCGCCGATCTCGAGCAGCGAGGCGAGGATGTCGGCGGCGTCGTGGTTGTCGTCGACGACCAGCACGCGCAGCCCCTGTGCGGGCGTATCGCGCTGCGCGTCCAGGGCGGGCAGCGGCGCGGGCTCAAGCGCGGGCGCCGCATCCGGCAGTGGCAGCCAGACCGTGAAGCAACTGCCCTGCCCTTCGCCGGCGCTGGCCGCCGCCACCCGGCCGCCGTGCAGCCCGACCAGGCGCTGGACCAGGTTCAGGCCCACGCCCAGGCCGCCGTCGCCCATCGCCTCGCTGGCGCTGCCCTGCGCGTACATGTCGAACACGGTCGGCAGCACCTCGGGCGCGATGCCGATGCCGGTGTCGGCCACGTCGATGCGCAGCTCGCCCGCCTCCAGCCGCGCCTCGACCGTGATGTCGCCGCCGTGCGGCGTGTACTTGGCCGCGTTGTTGACCAGGTTGCTGAGCACCTGGGCCAGGCGGTGGCGGTCGGCCACCAGGGTCAGCGGCGCGGGCGGCAGGCGCAGCGCCAGGCGGTGGCCGCGCGCCGTTACCAGCGGCATGCACATGGCGACGGCCTCGTCCACCACCGCGTCCAGCCGCACCGCTTCCAGGCGCAGCGTGACCTTGCCTTCGGACAGGCGCGCCATGTCGAGCAGGTCGTCGACCAGGCGCACCATGTGCTCGACCTGGCGCCGCATCATGCCTTGCACGTCGCGCTGGCGGGCCGCCGTGCCGCCGGCCTGCATCAGCTCGATGCCGGCGCGGATCGGCGCCAGCGGATTGCGCAGCTCGTGGGCGAGCGTCGACAGGAAGTCGCTCTGCTGGCGGTTCTTTTCGCGCAGCTCCTCGGCCAGGCGGCGCAGTTCCTGCTCGGCCTCCTTGTGGGTGCCGACGTCGAGGGTGACGCCGTCGAAGCGCTGCCCGTGACCGTCGCGCGCTTCGCCCCTGGCGTACCAGCCGATTGCGCGCAGCCAGCGCCCGCCGTGCGCGGGGCCGGTGCGGAATTCGACGTCCAGGCCGCTGCCCTCGGCCAGTGCGCGGCGCATGCTGTCCTCCACCCGCGCCCGGTCGGCGGGCTCGATCGCCCCCAGCAGTTCCCGGATGTCCGCATGGCCGCTGCTCCCCACGCCCAGGTGGCGCGCCATCTCGACGTTGAGCTGGAAGCGCTTGAACGGCGCATCGGCGTACCAGACCCCGATGTCGCCGGCGCGCGCCACGCCCTCGAAGCGCTCCTGCAGCAGGCGCCGCTCGTGCACGTCGATCACGGTGCCGACGTATCCGGCATGCCGGCCCTGTTCGTCGACGCGCGGCAGGCCGTTGTCGATCACCCAACGGTAGCTGCCGTCGTGGCGGCGCAGGCGGAAGTCGAGCGCCACCGGGGAGCGCGCCTCGGCCGCCTCCAGGTAGGCGCGCACGGTGCGTTCCAGGTCGTCGGGGTGGACGTTCTCGAGCCAGCCGCGGCCCAGGTCCTGCTCCGGCCGGCGGCCGGTGAAGTCGTACCAGCGCTGGCTCAGGTAGGTGCACTGCTCGTCGGCGTCGGTGGTCCACAGCATCACCGGCGAGGCGTCGACCAGGGCGCGGAAGTACTGCTCGCGCGAGACCGCCTCCAGGGCCTGGCGGCGCCGTTCATCGGCCTGCGCCAGTTGGCTGCGCACCCGCGCCAGCAGCTCGCCCGCGGCGAAAGGCTTGACCATGTAGTCGTCGGCGCCGGCCTGCAGGCCCTCGACCTTGGCCTCTTCGCCCGCGCGCGCCGACAGCAGCATCACCGGCAGGCCGCGCAGCGCCTCGTCGGCGCGGATCCGCGCCAGCAGGCCGAAGCCGTCCAGCACCGGCATCATGACGTCGGTGAGCAGCAGGTCGGGCACGTTCTGTTCGATCAGCGCCAAGGCCGCCGCGCCGTCGGCGCAGACGGTGACGTCGGCATGCGGCTCGAGCAGGCTTTTCAGGTAAGCGCGCATGTCGTTGTTGTCGTCCGCGACCAGGATGCGCGGACGCGGCGCGCGCCGGTCGGCGAGCGGCGGGAGCGCCGGCGCCGAGGCTTGGGCCGGCACCGGCTGCGGCGCCGCAGGCGCCTCGCCGGCCTCCGGCAGCCAGCGCAGCGCTTCCTCGACGAAAGCGGCGCCGGTGCGCGTGGCCGGCGCCGCCGAGTCCTCGTCCCCGGCGGCGATGCGTTCCAGCGGCAGATGGGCGTGGCCGAAGGGCAGCCTGACCTCGAAACGGGTGCCCTCGCCCACGGTGCTGCTGACCGCGATGCTGCCGCCGTGCAGGCGAACCAGTTCCTGGATCAGGGCCAGGCCGATGCCGGTGCCCTCGTAGCTGCGCCCGGTTGCGCCCTCGACCCGGTGGAAGCGCTCGAACACGCGCGGCAGCTCGCTTTCCGGGATGCCGGAGCCAGTGTCGCACACCGTCAGGCGGGCCATGTCGCCGACCCGTTCGAGGCGCACCGTGACACCGCCCTCGAGGGTGAACTTGAAAGCGTTCGACAGCAGGTTGAAGACGATCTTTTCCCACATGTCGCGGTCGACCCAGACCGGCTCGCCCAGGTCCTCGGCTTCCACCTCATAGGACAGGCCGCCCTTGGCCATGGTCGACTCGAACACGCCGGCCAGGTCGAGTGTCAGGCGCGCCAGGTCGGCCGGCGCGTAGCTGGCCTGCACCCGGCCCGCTTCGATGCGCGAGAAGTCGAGCAGCGAGTTGACCAGCTTGAGCAGGCGCAGCGCGTTGCGGTGCGTGAGGTCGAGGCGGCGCCGCTGCTGCGGGCCGAGCGCCTCCGCGGTGTCGTTCAGGGCGTCGTCGAGCGGCCCCAGGATCAGGGTCAGCGGGGTGCGGAACTCGTGCGAGACATTGGAGAAGAAGGCGGTCTTGGCGCGGTCGATGCGCGCCAGTTCCTCGGCGCGTTGCTGCTCAAGCTCGTAAGCGAGCACGTTGCCGGCCGCGGTGGCCACCGCCGCGCCCAGGCGGTCGTAGAAATCCAGGTAGGCCGCATCCAGCGCGCGCCGCGCGCTGACGCCGGCCACCAGGTAGCCGAAGGCCTCCGGCTGCCCGGGCAGCAGGATCGGCAGCACCACCGCCGCATCCGGCTGCTCTTCATACGGTCCGCAACAGCCGGCGCCGATACGGCCGGCGAGGCCGGTCACCGGCTGCGCCTGGCCACTGGCCGCCACCGCGGCAAAGGGCCAGGACGCATCGCCCAGGGCCACGCGGGCCGGCGCCAGTGCGCTGTCGGCGCCGATGCCGGCGCGGCCGCGCAGCACCAGCTCGCCCTCTTCCGTGGCCTGGTAAAACAGCGTATAGGGAACGTCCAGGCCCATCTGCTCGCCGTGGAATTCCAGGTCGCGCCCGATCTCGTCCATGGTGCGGGCGTCGGCCAGGCTTGCCGTCAAGTCGCGCAGGCACTGGGTGCGGCGCGCGCTCAGCACCAGGCCGGTGGTTTCGGTGATCGGGTGGAACACACCGCCGACCTCGCCCGACTCGTCGCGGATCGGCGAGAACGAGAAGGTCATGAAAGCTTCCTCGAGATAGCCGTAGCGGTCGAGGAACATGCGCTGGTCCTTGATGTACACGCCCTCGCCCTCGTGGGCGGGGTCAAAAGCGGCGCCGACCACCGGCAGCGCGCTGGCCCAGACTTCCTTGAAGGCCCCGCCCATCGAGGCCGGGTGCAGGTCGCCGCAGATCGGACGGTAGGCGTCGTTGTAGATCTGGATGTCGTTCTCGCCCCAGCACACCAGGATCGGGAAGGTCGAGGACAGGCACAGGCTGACCGTGGTGCGCAGGCTCTGCGGCCAGGTGTCGAGCGGCCCCAGCGGCGTGGCGGACCAGTCCATCGAGCGGATCAGGGCGCCCATCTCGCCGCCGCCGGAGAGCCAGTTCAGGTCGGATGCAGGGGCGGCGGGAAGGTGGCGGGAATGGGGCATGAAGGAATGAGATGTTGACGAACGGGAATTGACCCAGCCGTATTGTATGGGAAACGCATGCTATCCGCCTCAAATCCGGCAAATTATCGTGCATATGCAACGATCGGCATTTCCATAAAGAAAAACGGCCAGCGTCAGCTGGCCGTTCGAACTTGCAAGCGGGGCCGCGGCCCCTCCGCTCAGACCGGCACTGCCTTGCCCTTGCCGCCACGACGGCGGCCGGTGGCGAAGCCGAGCAGCAGCACGACCATGCGGAACACGAAGCGCACCAGGATGATCGTCAGGATCGCTTCGACGAAGGTCATCAGGAAGGCCAGCGCCACGTTGTAGCGCTCGGCGCGGCGGTTGAACTTCGCGAACATGCGGTCGCGGGCGATCTCGATGCTGTCGTAGAAGGTCGGCACCACCAGCAGGGTCAGGAAGGTCGAGGTGATCGTCCCGCCGATGATGGCGATCGCCAGCGGCTGGTAGAACTCGCCCGAGTCGCCCAGGGCCAGCGCCACCGGCAGCATGCCGGCGATCAGCGCGAAGGTCGTCATCAGGATCGGACGCAGGCGCTTGCGGCCGGCCGCCATCAGCGCTTCCTCGCGGTCCACGCCCTCCTTCTCCAGCTCACGCGCCGCATCCAGCAGCAGGATCGCATTCTTCGCCACCAGGCCCATCAGCATGATGACGCCGATCAGGCTCATCAGGTTGAGGGTGTTCTTGGTCAGCAGCAGCGCCAGCACCACGCCGATCAGCGACAGCGGCAGCGACAGCATCACGCCCAGCGGCGCCGTGAAGGAACCGAACTGCATCACCAGGATCAGGTACATCAGGCCAATGCCCGACAGCAGCGAGATGCCCATCGCGGTGAACACTTCCTGCTGGTCCTGGCCAGCGCCGCCCAGCTTCAGGCCATAGCCCGGCGGGAAGTCGAAGGTCTTGGCCAGCTTCATGGCGTCGGACGTCACTTCGCCCGCCGAACGGCCCTGGGCATTCGCCGACACCGTGATCATGCGCTCGCCGTCGCGGTGGCGGATGCCGGCCGGACCCTTGCCCATGGTGATGGTGGCGATCTGCTCGAGCGGCACCATCATGCCGGTGCCGCTGACCGAAATCGGCAGGCGCTCGATGCTTTCGGTGCTGACGCGGTCGTCCGGGTGCAGGCGCACGGCGACGTCGCGGGTCTCGTTGCTCGGGTCGACCCAGTCGCCCACTTCGATGCCGGCGAAGGCCACGCGCAGCGACTGGGCGGCGTCGTTGATCGAGATGCCCATGGCGTTGGCCAGGCCGCGGTCGAGCACGATCTGCAGCTCGTTCTTCGGATCCTGCTCCGACAGGGTGACGTCGACCGCGCCCGGCACTTCGCGCAGCTTGTCCATGTAGGCGGTGGTCAGTTCCATCAGTTTGCGCGAATCCGGACCGGTGAACTGCACCTGCACGGGCTTGCCGCCGCCGCTCAGGTCGTCGATCACGGTGTACTCGGCGCCCACCAGGCGGCTGACCTTGTCGCGCAGCTCGGCAGCGACTTCGGCCGCGGTGCGGTCACGCGAACGGCGCTTGCCGATGTCGACATAGACGCGGCCGCCGCTCAGGTTGACGTTGGAATTGGTGTCCTTGGTTTCCTTGATCTGGCGCGCCAGCTCGGCCGCCGCTTCCACCTTGCGGCGCGAATACTCCACGCTCGACGAAGCCGGCACGCGGATCTCGACCATGATGGCGCCGTTGTCGGCCTTCGGCAGGAAGCTCGATCCGCCGAACGCCATGTGCAGGCCGATCGCGACAACGAAGCTGAGCACGGCGAGCACGGCCATCCAGATGCGGTGGTGCAGCGCCCAGGCGATCACGCGGCCGTAGCGGTCGGCCTGGTGGTCGAACCAGTGGTTGAAGCGGTCCAGCATTTTACCGAGACCCTTCTTCGGGGCGCTGTGGTGGCCCGGCGGGTCGCCCCAGTAGGCCGACAGCATCGGGTCGAGCGTGAAGGAAATGAACAGCGACACGATCACCGAGCACGTCACCGTGAGCGCGAACGGGCCGAACCACTCGCCCGAGATGCCGGGCATGAAGGCGACCGGGATGAACACGGCCATGATCGAGAAGGTGGTCGCGGCCACCGCCATGCCGATCTCGGCGGTGCCTTCCAGCGCCGCGGTGCGGCGGTCGGAACCCATTTCCATGTGGCGCACGATGTTTTCCCGCACCACGATCGCATCGTCGATCAGCACGCCGATCGCCAGCGACAGGCCGAGCAGGGTCATGAAGTTCAGGGTGAAGCCGCACAGCCAGACTGCGATGAAGGCGGCCAGCACCGAGGTCGGCAGCGACAGCGCGGTGATCAGGGTCGAGCGCCAGGAATTCAGGAAGGCGTACACGACGAAGATGGTCAGGATGGCGCCCAGCACCAGCGCTTCGATCACGTTGTTCAGGCTGCTCTGGGCGTCTTCGCCGCCGTCGCGGGTGACTTCCAGCTTGGTGCCTTCAGGCAGTTCCTTGTTGACTTCCTCAACCACCTTGTGGACCTTCTTGGCCAGCGACACGGTCGAAGCGTCGCGGGCGCGGGAAATCATGATGCCGACGTTCGGCTTGCCGCTGCGCATCGAGAGACTGTTGATGTCGGCGTAGCCGTCCTTGATCTCGGCGACCTGGTTCAGGCGCACGATCTGGTCGCCGTTACGCTTGACCACGACCTGCGAGAAATCTTCCGGACGCTCGATGCGGCCGACCAGGCGGATGCCCTTCTCGTCCAGTTCGCTGCGCAGCTTGCCCACCGGCGCATTGGTGTTCTGGGTGCGCAGGGCGTTCGACACGTCCGACACCGAGACGCCGAATTCGCGCAGCTTCTCGGCGCGCAGCAGCACCGACAGTTCACGGCGCAGGGCGCCATTCACCGTGACGGTGGAGGCGCCTTCGATGGCGCGGAAGCGGTCGGCCAGCACGTCCTCGGCGTAGCGGGAAATATCCGCATGGCTCTGCTTGCTGGACGACAGGGCCAGCTGCATCACCGGCTCGGCCGAGGTGTCGATGCGGCGCAGGATCGGCTCGCGCATCTCGACCGGCAGCTTGTAGCGCACCGCGGCGATCGCGTTGCGCACGTCATCCGACGCTTCGATCAGGTTGCGGTCGAAGTCGAACTCCATCCAGAGCGAGACGCCGCCTTCGTAGGAATTCGAGTTGACTTCGGTCACGCCCTGCACCGCCAGCAATTGCTTCTCGATGCGGTTGGTGATCTCGCGCTCGGCCGTCTCGGGCGAGGCGCCCGGGTAGGGGATGTCGACCGAAATCATCGGCAATTCGACGTCCGGGTTCTGGTTGACCTTCAGCTTGGACAGGGCCAGCAGGCCCATCGCCATCATCGCGACGATCAGCACGATCGTGGCGACGGGCTTCTTCACACTAAAATTGGACAGGAACATGGTTGTTTTTCCTTATTTGCCCTGCACGGCGCTGGCGCCGGTGGCGGCGCTGGCGACACGCGCGGTCGCCATTTCGACCGTCTGGCCATCCTTCAGGTTCGAGGTCGGGGAACGCAGCACGACGTCGCCCTGGGCCAGGCCCTGCTTGATCTCGACGTTGCCGGTGCGCGGGTCGCGCGCGCCGACCACCAGGTCGACCTTGCTCAATTTCTTGTCCTTGATGCGCCAGGTATAGGCCTTGTCTCCGGCTTTCACCAGCGCGGCTTCGGGCAGCATCAGGGCGTCGGTCGAGGCGGCGTCGACGCGGCCTTCGGCGTACAGGCCGGCCACTTTCGGCTGGGCCTTGTCGGCGAATTCGATCACGACTTCGACCTGGCGGGTGACGGCGTTGGCGGCCGGGTCGATGCGCTTGATGACGCCGGCGAACTGCTGGTCGCCATAGCCGTTCACGCGGAAGTTCACTTTCTGGCCGATCCGGACCGAGGCGATCGAGTCGGCCGAGACGCGGCCCTGGAAGCGCATGCTGTTCGGATCGATGACCTTGACCAGTTCCTTGCCGATGGTGGCGGTGTCGCCGGCCGAGACCTTGCGCTCCGAGACGATGCCGTCGAAGGGCGCGCGCACCACGGTCCGGTTCAGCTGCTGGCGCGCGGTGGCGGCGCGGCTTTTCGCGGCCGACAATTCGCTCTGCAGCGAGTTGCGGCGCACTTCGGCTTCGTCCAGGCCGACGGCCGAGGTCATGCCGGAGGCGCGCAGGGTCTTCATGCGCTCGAGCTGGCGGTTGGCCTGGTCCAGCGCCTGGCTGGCGGCGCGCACGGCTTCGTCGGCAGACGAAACGGTGTCGCGGATCGCGGTTTCATCCAGGCGCGCCAGCACGTCGCCGCGCTTGACCGGGTCGCCATTCTCTTTCAGCACCTGCAGCACCACGGCCGAGACTTCGGCGCGCAGGTCGGCCTTGCGCTCCGGCTGGATCGAACCGGTCACCACCGGGCCGCTGGTGAGCGTATCGCTCTGGATGGTCAGCACGTCTTCCGGCGCGACCTGCAGCTGCGTCGGGCGCTTGTCCTTCGCGTCGGCCTTGGCGGTGGCCTTTGCCCCATCGGCGCCCGGCTTGGCAGGCTCCTTGCTGCAGGCGGCGAGCGCCGTGGCGATGGCAAGGACGAGTAGTGTTTTGCGCAGCATGTGGTTCTCCAGAGAATGGACTCAGTGTAGTTCTTGTAAAAGACGCAGATATGAACAGCCAGCGCGCAGTATTCAGGAGTGCCCTGGGAGCGTCAATTGACGACTCTGCATACTGCGGAAATCGAGGGATGAAATGCGGTATGGGGCGACGAACTGCATTCGGAATGGATGAAATGCGTCCGATTCCGGACAGCTTGCGGACGGGGCGGACGTCCGGCTTGTTCGCCCCTGTTCCGTATGTAGATGGGTCAGCCGAAAATCGCGTGGACCAGGAAGCCCATGCCGATGCCGGTCGCGATGCCGCCGCCGATCTCGACCAGGGTGTGGCCCATGCGCTCGCGCAGCACCGTGTGGCCGGTCGTTTCCCTGGCCAGGCGGTTGATCGCGCTGGCCTGGCGGCCGACGTGCTGGCGCAGGCTGTTGGCGTCGATCATGACGATGAAGGCGAGCGTGACCGCCACGCCGAAGGCCGGGTGGCCGATGCCTTCGCGCAGGGCGATCAGGGTCGCCATGCTGCTGACGACGGAGCTATGGTTGCTGGGGAAGCCGCCGTTGCCCACCAAATTGAAGGCCCAGCGGCGCTGGCGCACGCTGGTGATCAGGAACTTGATCGGACCGACCACCATCCAGGTCAGCACGGGTGTGACGAGATACGCAAAATCCATTGTCTCTTCCAGGTGATTTAATGCCGGCCAGAATTATCTCAGAAGCAAGCTAATACAGATACTTTTTCCGAAGCATTCTCGCGCCGCGGCCGGGGCCGGAACGTTATGATGTTGGTAAGACACATAAATAATCACAAGGGGGTTGTATGCGGCATTTCCGGCTGTCGTTCATCGTCACGGTCATCCTGATGGCCCTGGCCGGCTGGTGGGGGTACGAGCACCGCGGCGTCGCCGGAATGCTACAGGCCTTGTGGATCACCGCCATCCTCGGCGTGCTGGAAGTGTCGCTTTCTTTCGACAATGCGGTCGTCAACGCCTCGGTGCTGCGCGGTTGGAACGAGTTCTGGCGCAAATTATTCCTCACGGTCGGCATCCTGGTGGCGGTGTTCGGCATGCGCCTGCTGTTCCCCCTCGTGATCGTCTCGGCGGCGACGAGCCTGGGCCTGGTCGAGGTCTGGCATATGGCGATCGACAACCCGACTGAATATTCGCGCCACCTGACCGAGAAGCATGCCGAAGTATCCGCCTTCGGCGGCGCCTTCCTGATGCTGGTGTTCCTGAACTTCCTCTTCGACGAAGAGAAGGAATTGCACTGGCTCGGCTGGCTCGAGGAAAAGGTCGGCCAGTACGGCACCGAGGGGCTGGCCGTGCTGCTGACCCTCTCGGCCGTGTGCGGCGCCATGTACCTGATGGAACCGGCCCGCAAACTTCCGGTCCTGATCGCCGGCGTCAGCGGGGTGCTGGTGTATATCGGCGTGCAGTGGATCAGCGGCTTGCTGGAAAAGGAGGAACACGACCCGACGGTCGGCAAGATGATCTCCCAGGGCAGCATCGGCGGTTTCCTCTACCTGGAGGTGTTGGACGCTTCGTTCAGCTTCGACGGCGTGATCGGGGCCTTCGCCATCACCAACGACGTCGTCATCATCATGCTCGGCCTGGCGATCGGCGCCATGTTCGTGCGTTCGATGACGGTGTTCCTGGTCTACAAGGGCACGCTCGAGCAGTTCGTCTACCTGGAACACGGCGCCCACTATGCGATCGGCATCCTGGCCCTGATCATGTTCGCCAGCGTGCACTACCACATCCCGGAATGGTTCACGGGGCTGTCGGGGCTGGCCTTCATCCTGGTGTCGCTGTGGTCGTCGGTGCGCTATCGCAAGCGCATGGAGGGGCAGGCGGCGTAATTTTGCGAATCAAGCCGGGCATGGCAGAATGTGCCCGGCCGCAGCTGCTGCCATCCTGACAACCCTAACCGAACCGCCTGCCATGCCTAAGACCATGCCGAAACGCGCCACCGCCCTCCTCCTGTCCGTCCTCGCGGCCATCATCGTGCTGTTCGCGCTGTATACCTGGTTCACCCTGAGCTGGTCGTACTCGGAAGGCGAACGGGCGGGCTACCTGCAGAAGTTTTCCAAGAAGGGCTGGCTGTGCAAGACCTGGGAAGGCGAGATCCTGCTGTCGAGCATGCCGGGGGCGATTCCGGAGCGCTTCGCATTCACGGTGCGGGATGAGGCGGTGGTGAAGCAGTTGCAGAATGCGATGGGGCAGCGGGTGCAGATTTCGTATGAACAGCACGTGGGGGTGCCGACGTCGTGCTTTGGGGAGACAGAGTATTTTGCCTCGAAGGCGGTGACGGGGCCGGTGAATCCGGTGGGGGCGAATCAAGGGTTGTGATTCGCTGCAGGTATTGATGAGGTACTTTTGATATGCGTGGCATATCACGGGAACTTGGATCCCGGCCGTCGCCGGGATGACGTGCTGCTGTTAATACGTAATGGAAGTTTGAGCGCGACGCTGCGTTAGCCCCAAGACCGTCGTACGCCCCAATGGGGCCTACGACTTTCGGCGCAGGCTGGAACAATGCCACTGGCATTGTTCCGCCTAATTTGACTTTCGTAATAAACCACCTACTCTTCGTTCTTCCGCTGACTAGCAATCACATCCGCCAACCTGGTCGCCGCCTGCGTCGCCGACGCCGGCTGCTTGAACCTTCCCAGCACCTCGCGCGTGATATTCACCGACGCCACCCGGTGCTCCGCCTCCGCCTTGCGTTCCCCCAGCGCCTTCTCGGTCGCGCCCAACTCGTCGACACGCTGCGCCTCCAGGTCCGCCAGCTCCTTGCGCGCTTCCATCATCCGCTGCGTCGCCTCCGCCGCCTTGCGCTGCATGTCGGCGTGGCGCTGGGCGTGTTCCAGCAGCGCGCGCTGGGCGTCGCGTTTCTCGACCGCCGCCTGCAATCCGGCCAGCTCGGCCGCTTCGCGTTCGCGCGCCAGGCGTGCCTGTTCTTCCTCGGCGGCGGCGCGGGCCAGCGCGGCCTGGGCGGCGGCCTGTTCGGAGGCCAGGCGCGCGGCGGCGGCGTCGGTGGCGCGGGAATCGGCTTGCGCCTGCTGGCGCTGGGCTTCCAGCTTGCGCTCGACCTGGGCCAGCGATTCGCGCGCCGCCTCGGTGCTGGTCCGTTCGGAGGCGATGGACGCCTCCAGCAAATCCAGCTGGCGGCGTTCGAGCGCGGCGCGCTCGGCCTGCTGCGAGGCCAGGTCGGCAGCCTTGCGCGCGTGGCTGCGCTGGGCGGCGGCCGCCGCCTCGGCCTGCTCCGCTTCCTCGATGGCATGGCGCGCCTGTTCGCGCTGGGCTTCCAGCGCCGACTGTTGCGCCGCTTCGGCGCGGCGTTCGGCGTCCAGCTGTTCGCGCAGCCGGGCCGCCGTCTCGCTGGCGGCATGGGCGCGGCGCTCCGCGGCCTGGGCCAGCTCGCGTTCGAGCTGCAATTGTTCCTGCTCGCGCGCCAGGGCCGCTTCCTCCGCGGCGGCGCGCTCGCGTTCGGCCTGCAGCAGATCCTGCGCGCCTTGCGCGCGGCGCTGCGCGGCCTCGTCCGCCTGCTGCTGGAGCGCGGCCTGCTCCCGCACGGCCGACATTGCCGCTTCGTCGGCCGCGTTTTCCCGCGCTTTCACTTCGACAGCTTCCCGCGCCAGGGCAGCGCGTTCCTCGGCCAGGGCGCGCGCACGCTGCTCTTCCTCGGCCTGCTGCAGCGCAGCTTCGCGCGCGGCGTCGTCGGCCGCGGCGCGTTCGCGCGCATGGCCGGCCGCGGCGGTCTCGGCGTCCAGCCGGGCCTGGGCCTGGCGGCTCGCTTCTTCCTCGGCCAGGGCGCGTTCTTCGGACACTTCGCGCAGCCTGCGGTCGGCCTCGATGCGCGCCTCGGTGGCGGCCAGGATGCGGGTCTCGGCTTCGCGCCGCGCCTGTGCGCTGGCGGCGGCCATCTGCTCCAGGCGCTCGCGGTGGGTGGCGGCGTCGCGGATTTCCTTTTCGGTCTCGAGGCGCATGCGCAGCGACTGGGCGGCGACGCGCTCGGACTCGGCCTGGGCCAGCGCGATCGCCTCGCGTTCCTGTTCGATGTGGGCCAGGGCGCGCGCCTCTTCCAGCGCACGCGCCTCGGCCGCCGCGCGCGCGAAGCTCGAGGCCAGCGCGACCTGGTCGGCGCGCTCGCGCTGCTGGGTCAGTTCCAGGGCCTCGGCTTCGGCCTGGGCCAGCTTCTCGGCGGTATGGCGGGCGGCGCGTTCGGCGCGTTCGCGCTCGCGCGCCAGGATCGCCACGCGCGCATCGGCGCTGGCGTTGTGCAGCACTTCTTCCTTGGCCGCCTCGACCGCCGCCATGCGCTCGGCCGCCTGCAGGCGCGCCTGCTCGGTCTGGACCAGCAATTCCTCGGCGGCCCGCGCCGCCTGCGCCGCCATCTCGGCCTGCACCTCGACCTGGGCGGCTGCGCGGCGCCGCGCTTCTTCCTCCTGGCGGGTGCGGGTTTCGAGCGCCATGCGGGTCTCGGCATCCTGCTGGACGCGGGCGCGCAGGTCGGCGGTTTCCTGGCGGATCGCTTCCACCCGCTCGTTCGAGGCCTGGGCCGCGGCGCGCAGGGATTCGAGGCGGTCGCGGTCGGCGGCGATCGCCTGTTCGGCGGCCTGGGCGCTGGCCAGGGCGGCGGCGGTCGCGGCCGCGTCCATGGCGGCGCGCTCCTCGGCCAGCGAACGGGCGCGCGCCTCGGCGTGGGCGCGGCTCTCGGCGGCGACGTTGGCCTTGGCCTCGGCCTCGACGCGGGCAATGGCTTCCTGGATCTCGCGCATTTCCATGGGCGCCCGTCCCGCTGCCGGCGGCGCTTCACCCTCTGCCGCTGGTACCGCGCTCCCTGCATGGGAGAGGTCGATCGTGAAATCGGTGTCGTCGGGCTGGGGCTTGGTCGGTTCCATAGGCATTCTCGAATTGAACTGCATCGATTCGATTATCCGGCAAATTGCGCAACCATGCCACGCCGAACTAGACCGAGATATACCTGCAATTCATGGCTAAGCCGACACCATCTCCGGCGCACCATACTCATATCAGGTGCAATCCATCCCGGACAACACTACTGCACTGCCGCTGACGCCGGTTCATCCGGAATGCTGCACAGCCCGTTGAGTCGGCTACATAGCTGCATGCCACCACTCAGGGCCGAGAGACTCATGGCCTGCTGTGCAGCCTGTGAAATGAACCAGCCGAGAGGGGCTTGGCGCTGGCGATTCACCATCGCACAAAGGTCATCCGGGGAAACCTCAGCACGTATCGACTGTCTGAACGCACTTTCAAGGTTGTATTGAATATCCACGACGTTCAGTTTTAAGCTGCTTCTCCGTAAATCATGCGCCGCAGCCATGGCATTCGCACTGCGGACTTTGAACAACGATGAAAGCTCCAATCCCAACTCTCGGCGTGGTGGGGCATATGGTATGCAGCTGCCGTCGGAAGGTGGATTACCGTCGATGTTCAGTACATAAAGCTTTTTCGAATCGAATCGCTGAGTATTGGCTTCGAGGAATTCCAGAAGAGTGGTCGCGCCGGAATTATCGACGTAGCCCCCATCAAGTAAGACATGGTCCTTGTTGTCTACGACGAACCGCCCTGGTGGCGAGACCAACGGAAAACGAGCGCTGTGCAACACGGCCTGTCCCACTGTGATTCGGGACACTGCACGGGCGTACTTGATACCCATGCGCTGGAATGTCGCGACCGGGCGCGTCGAGAACCAGGCGCGTTCGCCGGTAAGGCCATCCGTGGTGTTGAAATAGACTGCCGGCGGCACAGCTATTCCGCCAGTCAGGTCAGTCAATCGCCTTGCAAGGCCAACTGCGGGCGGCTGGCGATCTGGCGCATCTCGCTCGAAGCTGGCAAGCGCCCCGGCCTGCCAACTATCGAGCAGAGCCTGTCCGCGCGCGGCTGTCGAGTTCGGGAAAAATAGATCATGAAAGGCTAGCTTGGCAACGACCGGCGATAAATGATCCCTGCCTAAAGCATACGCAACCAGGCCCTGGAGCTGAGCGTTCCTCGCGGGGTCCGGAACAGTACAGGTCCAGCCACCTCGCGCCACGAAGTCCTGGCGCAGGGCCAAGTACATGGCGATGCCAAGGCTGCCGCCCGATACGCCGCTCGCGGCGACAAGACCCTCACCGAATCGCCCGCAGGTCATGTCATCCATTCTGGCAAGCACCAGCCCTGTAAATAGTGCTGCGCGCAAGCCGCCGCCGTGCGCATTTACGGCAAACTGGTACTGAGGCAGGTTAGTGGATAGCGAAGCCGGCACCATGGAGGCTGGCTGAGGCCGTACATCCATCGTCTCCTCACCAAATTGCATTTGCCCGCGCCAGACCAGGAAGGTAACGATGAGTAATGTGGCCAAGGCAGGCCATCCAGGAGTAAAGAAGAAGAAGCGACGCATCAGCAGCGTCAACGGAGTCAACATCAAAACGAGCAAACTAATCGTCAGCAGGACGACTGCAGCCGGCCCTATCTTGCTAGCAGATTCGACAGGAATGAAGGACAGGACGAGTGCGCCAGCGGCACCGATGCTAAACAGCGTTACAACTCTGCGACGCATGCTGCGATGGCGAATGGATGACAGGTGCTCCATTCTGGAAAATCGCCGCAACCAGCGGCGGCGAATGTCGAGCGCAAGCAGTAATAAGGGCGGCAATAAAGTCTCCGCCGTCAGGAGAAATACCATTCGTCCACTGTTGGCGACGAAGAAAACGCAAAACAGCAAGAGGACGACTCCCACGACACACATCGTAAGCCACTTACGCGCAGGGAAAAAATGGTTCAGCGAGACGAGGATTGGGCCAAGGAGCAACATAATCAAGATGTGCCGTATTGCGTCCATCCCGACCGCACTCGCGGCGGCAAGAATCAACACCGTAGACAATGCCGCAGCCGATGCAAACCCAAGGAGTCTCGGGCCCCATGTCACAGCCAGTCTGACCGCTCCAAGCGCTTCGCGCTTGCGCAGGTAGGAGGGAATACTGTGCCGCGCGTCGATCGTACATAGCAGACGGGCGGCATACCAAACGGTCATTGCGAGAACCAGCTGCGCGATGACAATCCACATTAGACGAACCCGGTTGGTCTTGGCGCCGATGCCGGTTTCAGTCAGCGCATAGAGGACCTCTTGGGCTTGGGGAATGAATCCAAGCAGCATATACACCAATGCAACTGCGAGCATGGGTATCAGGCACAGCCCAGCCAAGACATATAACCAGGCGATCAAGAAGCGTATGGTGGCTACCATGGCACGCTTCTCATTATTCGAAGTGCTATTGCTGGCAACAGGTGTCATGACCACATCTCCTATGGTTGAGATGTGATTATACTTTTGAGAATTTATATTTTATTACCATTAGTAAAAAAAATACAAAATTACAACACTTTCTCTCGACCTATGCTCGCCACAGCGGCGGCTCGTCCATCAGCGCCACCTGCTCGCGTAGCTCGAGGATGCGGTCTTGCCAGTAGCGCTGGGTATTGAACCACGGGAAAGCCGCCGGGAAAGCGGGGTCGTCCCAGCGCATCGCCAGCCAGCACGCGTAATGGATCAGGCGCAAGGTGCGCAGGGCCTCGACCAGGTAGAGCTGGCGCGGGTGGAATTCGCAAAAGTCCTCGTAGCCGGCCAGCACGTCGGCCATTTGCCCCACCATTTCCTGGCGATCGCCCGACAGCAGCATCCACAGGTCCTGCACCGCCGGGCCCATGCGGCTGTCATCGAAGTCGACAAAGTGCGGCCCGTCGGGCGTCCACAGCACGTTGCCGCCGTGGCAGTCGCCGTGCAGGCGCAGCAGCGGCAAGTCGCCGGCCCGCTCGTAGCAGCGCGCGACGCCGTCCAGGGCCTGCTCGACCACGCTCGACCACGTGGCCAGCAGCTCGGGCGGCACGAAATCGTGGCTGCGCAGCCAGGCGTAGGGCTCGCGTCCGAAGGTCTGGGCGTCCAGCACGGGGCGGTGTTCGAACGGCCGCGCGGCGCCGACCGCGTGGATGCGGCCGATGAAGCGCCCGATCCATTCCAGCGTGGCCGGGTCGCCCAGCTCGGGCGCCCTGCCCCCGCGGCGCGGAAAGACGGCGAAGCGGTAGCCGGCCGCCTCGTGCAGCGTGCGACCATCGATGCTGCTCGGCGGCACCGCCGGGATCTCCTTGTCGGCGAGCTCGGCGACGAAGGCGTGCTCCTCGAGGATGGCCGCGTCGCTCCAGCGCTTGGGCCGGTAGAACTTGACCACCACCGGCGGCCCCTCTTCCATGCCGACCTGGTAGACGCGGTTTTCATAACTGTTCAGCGCCAGCAGGCGGCCGTCGCCGTACAGGCCGACGTGCTCGAGCGCCTCCAGCACGGTTTGCGGGTCGAGGCGCGCGAACGGATGCGCCTGGTTGTTCGTTTCCATAGCCGGATTCTCCATGCGGCCATTGTAAGCGGCGCTCGCCCCGGCCTCCTAATGCCCGTCGAAATTTGACGGATTTGGTGCGCGCCCGAACAGAGCCGCGCATGCATGCTGCGTAACTATCGAATCTGGCAAGTACTTGTACGCAACCGCGTGACATACGGCCTTTTACCGAGGAAAGAATATGAAAAAGCTCCCGCTGGCCCTGACGGCCATCGCCGCCGCCCTGCTCTGGAACGCGGCCCAGGCCCAGTCGCCGCAACCGCCCAAGGCTGACGCCGACATGCAGAAGGTCCTCGACGCCCACGCGTCGCTGAACCCGAAACCGATCGAAACCCTGACGCCAGCCGAGGCGCGCAAGCAGCCGACCCCGGCCGACGCTGTCAAGAAAGTCCTGACCCAGATGGGCAAGAGCACCGCGCCGGAACCGGGCGTGACCATGAAAACCATGAGCGTGCCGGTGAAGGGCGGCAGCGTGCCGGTCCACATCTTCACGCCGGAAGGCAAGGGCCCGTTCCCGGTGATGGTCTACTACCACGGCGGCGGCTTCGTGATCGCCGACACCAAGGTCTACGAGGCCTCGCCGCGCGCGCTGGCCAAGATGGCCAAGGCGATCATGGTCTCGGTCGACTACCGCCAGGCCCCCGAGCACAAATTCCCGACCGCGCCGGAAGACGCCTACGCGGCCTACCTGTGGGTGACCCAGCACGCCAGGGAATTCAACGGCGACCCGATGCGCGTCGCGGTCGGCGGCGAATCGGCCGGCGGCAACCTGGCGACCGTGGTGTCGCTGATGGCGCGCGACCAGAAGGCCCAGCTGCCGCTGCACCAGCTGCTGGTGTATCCGGTGGTGAACGACGACATGAACAACGAATCGTACAAACGCAACGCCAACGCCAAGCCGCTCAACAAGGCGATGATGGGCTGGTTCTTCAAGCACTACGGCGGCGACCCGAAGAACCCCTACGCGCTGCCGATGAAGGCCACTTCGCTCAAGGGCCTGCCGCCGGCAACCATCGTCGCCGCCGAGATCGACCCGCTGCTCAGCGAGGGCAAGGCGTATGCGGACAAGCTCAGGAAGGATGGGGTGAAGGTCGATTACCGCGAATGGAGCGGCGTGACGCACGAGTTCTTCGGGATGGGGGCGGTGGTGGCGAAGGCGAAGGAGGCGGAGCAGTATGCGGCGGATGCGTTGACGAAGGCGTTCAAAAAGTAGGCGCTCAGGCATCGCCGCTAATAACCGTTAGCTTGAAAACCGTCATGCGCGCCACTGGCGCCCATGACTTCCCGCGCAGGCGGGAATCCAAGTTTCTTCGCGGTCCACTACCGCTTGCGTGCACCCGCCGAGGTAGCGCAACGAACTTGGGCCCCGGCCTGCGCCGGGGCGACGGCTCGACGTCCAGCGGTGAAATGACACGTTTTTCCGTGCTCTTGTCCCCCACAGGCGTTACACTGGCGCCTTCCAACGCAACAAGAGCCTCACAATGCATCTCGACGAACCCCTCACCGACAAAGAATTCGACGACCTCGACCAGTTCCTGCTGTCCGACCGCTCCCCCGAGGACGCGATGACCATGGACACCCTGCACGGCTACCTGACCGCGATCGCGATCGGCCCGGAAACCATCATGCCGGCCGAGTGGCTGCCGCGCGTGTGGGGCGAGGACGGCAAGCAGGCGCCCAACTGGAAGAACCCGAAGGAAGAACAGCGCATCGTCAACCTGATCATGCGCTTCATGAACGAAATCCTGATCACCTTCGAAGCCGCGCCCAAGGAATTCGAGCCACTGTTCGTCGAGCACGAGGTCGGCAACGAGAACCTGATCGACGCCGAAGCCTGGTGCTGGGGCTTCTGGGAAGGCATGGAGCTGCGCCCGGGCTCCTGGGAACCGATCTGGGAGTCCGACGTCGCCGAACTGATGCGCCCGATCTACCTGCTGGGCGCCGACGAGATCGACGAATCGGAACTGGCCGAAGTCGAAGACCCGAAGAAGGCCCACCAGCTGGCGCTCGACATCGAAGCCAACATCCCGGCCATCTACCGCTACTGGCTCCCGCTGCGCAAGGGCGCCGTCGAGACCGTGAAGCGCGAAGAACCGAAGGTCGGCCGCAACGACGACTGCCCCTGCGGCAGCGGCAAGAAGTTCAAGAAGTGCTGCGGCGCTGAATAATGCAGCGTTCAAACCTGGGTTGCGCAGCCCGCTCGCAACTCAGGCCGCCGCCTCCAGCACCTCCCCACCCAGCCCCGCCAGCACATCCCCCGGCCCCACCACCCCGGTGAGCCGCCCTTCCCTGTCCATCACATACACCTGCTGCGCCCCATCCTGGAAGCGCGCCAACAAGGCGGCCAGCGGCGCCACATCGCGCACCGCCACGAACGTCATCTCGATCAGATCCCCCACCGTCCGCGCCGCATCGCGTCCGAACAGCAGCGCCGTCGCGCGCCGCGCCCGTGCCGGCAAAGGCCGCGCCGCCGCGCCGCCCGCCGCGACCAGCGCCGCCATGCTGAGCACCCCGAGCGGCCGCCCTTCGCTGTCCAGCACCGGCAGCGAAGGCAGGCCATGCCGCAGCAGCAGCGCGCGCGCCGTCGCCAGCGGCATCCCCGGCGTCAGGCTGGCCGGCAGCGGCCGCGCCACCTCCGCGCAGCTGCGCTGGTGAGCGCGGCGCTCGGCCGCGCGCTGTTCGGTGTCCGCCAGGATCGACGCCAGGTCGTCGCGGCTGACGTCGAGCGTCTCGCCATAGCTGTCCAGCGCCGCATCCAGGTCTTCGCTGGCGAACCCCGCCCTGGCATCCGGCGCGCGCACGGCCGGCTGCACGTGGGGATAGCGGTGTCCGGTCAGGTTGTTCCAGGCCACCGCCACCAGCACCATCAGCACCGAGTTCAGGCCGATCGGGTTCAAGGCGAAGCCGACGCCCGCCCCGTGCACCGCCGCCCCGCCCAGCACCACGGTCACCGCCGCCGCCCCGCCGGGCGGGTGCAGGCAGCGCAGGAAGGCCATCGCCGCGATCGCGAGGCCGCCAGCGAGTGGCGCCGCGATCAGCGGATCGCCAAGGTGGACGCAGGCCACGCCCACCAGCGCCGAGACGACGTTGCCGCCGATGACGGGCCACGGTTGGGCCAGCGGCGCCGCGGGCAGGCAGAACAGCAGGACGGCGGAGGCGGCCATCGGCGCGACCAGGTAGGGCAAGGCGGCCGCATGCGCGGCGCCAAGCGCGGCGCGCGTCACCAAGGCGGTGACCAGCAGCGCCAGCAAGGCGCCGAGGGCCGAGCGCGCATGGCCGGCGTAGGAAGCGGGTCCGGCCGGGCGCAGGCGCCGCAGCCGCTCGAGCAAAGTGGAGAACATGGATGAGCAATACCGCAAATGAGCCCGCCATTACACCACAGCTTGCGCGACGCCGCCTCCCTCCGGCGGCGTTCAACATCCCTCGAAGCAATCATGTACGATACAAGGCAGACCACAACAACAAGGAAGCCCTGTGAAAACCGTCCAACAACGCACCCTGTCCACCCTCGCCGCCGCCGCCGCGGCCCTGTGCCTCGCCGCGCCCGCGTTCGCCGCCGCGCCGATGGCCAAGACCCCGGCTCCGGGCTGGTCGCGCATGATGCTCGGCCAGTTCGAAGTCACCCCGCTGTCGGACGGCACCGTCGACCTGCCGATGGACAAGGAGCTGGCCCAGGATCCGAACAAGACGCGCGACACCCTGGCCAGGTTCCACCTGAAGCCGATGGTGGAAACCTCGGACAACGCCTACCTGGTCAACACCGGCAGCAAGCTGATCCTGATCGACACCGGCGCCGGCGCCTTCTTCGGCCCGACCCTCGGCAAGCTGGTCGCCAACATGAAGGCCGCCGGTTACTCGCCGGAGCAGGTGGACGAGATCTACCTGACCCACTTCCACGGCGACCACGCCGGCGGCCTGGTCAAGGATTCCGCCGCCGTGTTCAGCAAGGCCATCGTGCGCGCCAACAAGCTCGAGTCCGACCACTGGCTAAGCAAGGACAAGATGGACAAGTCCGACGACAAGGACACCTTCAAGGGCGCCCAGGCCGCGCTGGGTCCGTACGTGAAAGCCGGCCGCTTCAAGCCTTTCGAGGGCAGCGCCCAGCTGGTCCCGGGCATCCGCGCCAATCCGAGCGGCGGCCATACCCCGGGCCACACCAGCTACATGGTGGAAAGCGGCGGCCAGAAGCTGCTGGTGATCGGCGACCTGATCCACGTGGCGGCGGTGCAGATGGCGGAACCGAACGTGACGATCGCCTACGACAGCGACCAGAAGGCGGCTGCGGCGACGCGCAGGAAGGAATTCGATGCCGCGGCCAAGGGCGGCTACCTGATCGGCGGCGCGCACCTGCAGTTCCCGGGGATGGGCTACCTGGCCACGGAAGGAAAAGGCTACAAGTTCACGCCGGTGAACTTCACCCAGATGCGCTGATTTCTCAGGGTGGGCGGTCCTGCCCACGCGTTCAAACCCACGTGAAATACACGCGCCGCGTCCGTTCACACAGGAACCGGACGCGCGCACGGCATACACCCTGCGAGAAGCCGGTTCAACTCTTCGAAATCGACCGGCTTCACCAGGTGATGCTGGAATCCCGCAGCAAACGCCTCTTCCCGATCCTGCTGCTGCCCATACCCGGTCACCGCCACCAGCACCGCATGCGCCGTCTCCGGCTGCGCGCGCAGCCGCCGCGCCAGTTCGCGGCCATCCATCTCGGGCAGGCCGATGTCGAGCAGGCACACGTCCGGCGCCACGCTGCGCGCCCGCGCCAGCGCGCGCGGCGAATCGTGTTCGATCACGACTTCGTGGCCGTGGGCGGCCAGCAGCAGGCCGAGGGTCTCGGCCGCGTCGATATTGTCGTCCACCACCAGCACGGTCAGGGCGCCCGAGCGCTGCGCCGGCGCCTCGACAGGCGGCATGCCCGCGTCCTCCTGCACTGCTGCGCGCAGCAGCGGCAAGGTGATGACGAAGGTGCTGCCCTTGCCCGGCCCCGGGCTGGAACAGCTCACCACCCCGCCATGCAGCTCGACCAGGTTGCGCACCAGCGCCAGCCCCAGTCCGAGCCCGCCCTGCGAGCGGTCCGACGAGCGCTCGGCCTGGGTGAACAGGTCGAACACGCGCGAGGTCAGTTCGCGGTCCATGCCGATGCCCTCGTCGCGCACGACGATGACCAATGCGTCCGAGCGCACCTCCGCGCGCAGGTCGATCCCGCGTCCTTCCGGCGTGTACTTGGCGGCGTTGCCCAGCACATTGGTGAGCACCTGCACCAGGCGCGCCTTGTCGCCTTCCAGATTCGCCCAGGACGGCGGCAGGTGCACCGCCAGGCGCTGGCCGCGCGCGTCGACCAGCGGCCGCACCTGCTCGACCGCTTCCTGCACCACGGCGCGCGCAGATACTTGCGCGCGCTCGAGCGTGATCAGGCCGCGCGTCACGCGCGAGACGTCCAGCAGATCGTCGACCAGGCGCGTCATGTGGCGCACCTGGCGCCCGATGATGCTGCTGCTCTGGCGCACCCGCGCCTCGTCGCCGCTGGCGATGCGCAGCAGCTCGGACGCGGCGCTGATCGGCGCCAGCGGATTCCTCAGCTCGTGCGCCAGCATGGCCAGGAATTCGTCTTTGCGGCGGTCCGCTTCCACCAGCTTATCCTCGGCCAGCTTGCGGTCGGTGATGTCGCGGAAAAAGGCGGCGATGCCGCCGTCGTGCATCGGGTAGGCGCGCACCTCGGTCCAGATGCGCTGGCCGTCCGGATAGGTATGCGAATGCTCGGCGCTGCCGGCCACGCCGGTGCGCATCACTTCGCGGTACATCGGCCCCGGCTCGCTGTCGACCGTGTGCGGGAAGGCGTCCCAGTGGTTGCGGCCGATGACGTCCTCGGCGCGCATGCGGCAGATGCGCAGCCCTTCGGCGTTCATCTCCAGCACGGTCCAGTCGGCGTCGAACAGGGCGAAGCCTTCGGCGATGGTGTCGAAGATGTTGCGGCTGCGGTCGCGCTCGAAGCGCAGCTCGGCCTGGGCGCGCGCCGTCTCGACCGCCGCCCAGGTGCGCTCGGCGACGTCGCGCGCCAGCCGCAGGTCGTCCTCGCTCCAGTAGCGCGGTTCGGGGCAGTCGATGCCGAGGCAGGCGCGCAGGCGGCCGGACTTCACCAGCGGCACGACCAGGAGCGCGGCGATGCGGTCCGCCACGTAGGCGCTGCGGTACCCGGTAGTGCGCACGTCGTGGGCGCTGTCGTGGATGCGCACGATGTCGCCGGCGCGCAGGGCGGCGCCGACGGCGGGGCCGAAGTCGTCCAGGCTGAAACTCGCTTCGGACAGCGTCCGCCCGTCGCGCGCCCAGCAGCGCGGCGCGGTGAAGCGCGCGCCCGCCTCGTCCATCTCGGCAT
The DNA here is from genome assembly GCF_021044825.1 of Massilia phyllostachyos. Taxonomy (GTDB): domain Bacteria; phylum Pseudomonadota; class Gammaproteobacteria; order Burkholderiales; family Burkholderiaceae_D; genus Telluria; species Telluria phyllostachyos. Next base: position 120,956 of record NZ_JAJNOC010000011.1, read on the forward strand.
ACACCACGCGGCCCGCCCGCAGCTCGCCGCCCAGCAGGGCGCTGGCGGTGGCCACCACCTCCTCGCTCGACGCCAGCGGACGCAGCGCATCCGACACGATCAGCTCGAAGGCGGCGCGCCGTTCGGCGGCGACCCGGCGCGTGGTTTCCATCACGGTGCAGAACAGGCCGGCGGCCTGGCCCTCGTCGCCGATCAGGGGCGCATGCGAGAAGGTGAAATGGGCGCGTTCGGGATGCCCGCGCCGCTCGATGGTGACCGGCATGTCCTCGACATACACGGGCTTGCCGGACAGCGCGCGGTCGATCAGCGGCACCATCTCCTGCCAGACTTCCGACCACAGGTCGGAAAAGCGCGCGCCGAGTGCGCGGCGGTGCTTCTGTCCGAGCAGCGGCACGTAGGCGTCGTTGTAGAGGAAGACCAGGTCCGGCCCCCACGCCAGGAACATGGGGAAGGCCGAGTGCAGCATCATGTCCACCGCCGTGCGCAGGGCGCCCGGCCAGGCGTCGATCGGCCCGAGGGAGGTGTGCGACCAATCGTGGCGCCGGATGCGCGTGCGCATCGCCGTCCCATCCTCGAGCCCGCTATGTGGTGGTTGCGCCATGGGCCGATTGTCGCACAAAGATTGCCTCCTAGTTATATTTACCAGGAGGCAAATTTTGCTTACAGCTTGATGAAATGCTCTCGGTAGTAGCGCAGCTCGTCGATCGACTCGGTGATGTCGGCCAGGGCGGTGTGCTTCTGGTGCTTCTTGAAGCCGGAGGCGAGCTCGGGCTTCCAGCGGCGGCACAGCTCCTTCAGGGTCGACACGTCCAGGTTACGGTAGTGGAAGAAGGCTTCCAGCTTCGGCATGCCGCGCGCCATGAAGCGGCGGTCCTGGCAGATCGAATTGCCGCACATCGGCGACTTGTTGGCCGGGACGTACTGCTTCAGGAAAGCGATCAGTTCCAGCTCGGCCTGGGCTTCGGTGACGGTGGACGCCTTGACGCGGTCGATCAGGCCCGACTTGCCATGGGTGCCCTTGTTCCAGTTGTCCATCTTGTCCAGCGTCTCGTCCGACTGGTGGATGGCGAACACCGGGCCTTCGGCGATGATGTTCAGCTCGGGATCGGTGACGATCACGGCGACTTCGATGATGCGGTCGTTGTCCGGGTCGAGACCCGTCATTTCCATGTCGACCCAGACCAGGTTGAATTCGTTCGGACGCACGGGCGCGGCGGCCCCTTCGGTTTGTGTGGCTTGTGACATAATTCTCTCTTCGATTTATTCGCGATTGATTCGCTACGGCGCCAGGCGTTCGCGCCATCAATCCTGCATTTTCTCACAGGCACAGCATGTCTTCACTCGGGTTTTCGGTTTTGTTCGTCGTTTTCTTTGCGCTGACGCTCGGTCTGCGATTCTGGCTGGCCGGGCGCCATATCCGCCACGTGCTGCGCCACCGCGCCAGCGTGCCCGCCGAGTTTGCGCCGAAAGTCCCGCTGGCGGCGCACCAGAAGGCGGCCGACTACACCGTCGCCAAGACCCGGCTCGGCATCGTGTCGCTGCTGTGGGGCGGCGTGGTGCTGATCGGCTTTACCTTGCTGGGCGGGCTGCAGGCGCTGTCCACCTCCCTGCTGCCGGTGACCGGACCGGGCACCCTGCACCAGATGGCGCTGGTGGTGGCGTTTGCCGTGCTGTCCGGCGTGCTCGACCTGCCGCTGGACTGGTACCGCCAGTTCGTGCTGGAGGAACGCTTCGGCTTCAACAAGATGAGCCCCGCCTTGTGGGTGGCCGACATGGTCAAGGGCGCGCTGGTCGGCGCCGTCATCGGCCTGCCGCTGCTCTGGGTGATCCTGGCCCTGATGGAGAAAAGCGGCGACCTGTGGTGGCTGTGGGCCTGGTGCGTGTGGAGCGGCTTCCAGCTCCTCATGATGGTGCTGTACCCGACCGTCATCGCGCCGATGTTCAACAAGTTCACGCCGCTGGCGGACGCCTCGCTCAAGGAGCGCATCGAAGGCCTGATGGCGCGCGTTGGCTTCGCTTCCAAGGGCCTGTTCGTAATGGACGGCAGCAAGCGCAGCGCCCATGGCAACGCCTATTTCTCTGGCTTCGGCAGCAACAAGCGCATCGTGTTCTTCGACACCCTGCTCTCGCGCCTGGATCCGCCCGAGATCGAAGCGGTGCTGGCGCACGAACTCGGTCACTTCAAATTGAAGCACATCGTCAAGCGCATCGTGGTGATGTTCGGGCTGTCGCTCGCCTTTCTCGCGCTGCTCGGCTACCTGAAGACCCAGGCCTGGTTCTACACGGGCCTGGGCGTGACGCCGATGATGGATGCGTCGAACGACGGCATGGCGCTGATCCTGTTCGCGCTCGTCCTGCCGATCTTCACCTTCGTGCTGGCGCCACTGAACTCGATCACCTCGCGCAAGCATGAATTCGAGGCGGACGCCTTCGCGGCCAAGCACACCGACCAGCGCCACCTGGTGTCGGCCCTGGTCAAGATGTACGAGGACAACGCCTCGACCCTGACGCCGGACCCGCTGTATTCAAGCTTCTACGATTCGCATCCGCCGGCGTCGGTGCGGGTCAAACACCTGAACATGGCGGCCGCATGACCCTCCTCGATCAACACAGCGTGCATGGCGCGCCGGCGCTTCCTGCGGATGCCATCCCTGCGCTGCTGGCACAGGTGCCCGGCTGGCAGCCGGTCGACGGCGTGATCGCGCGCGAATTCACCTTCCGCGATTATCGCGAAACCATCGCCTTCGTGAATGCGGTGGCGTGGCTGGCCGAGGGCGAGAACCATCATCCGGACTTGACGGTGGCGTATCGCCGCTGCACGGTGGCCTGCACCACCCATTCGGCCGGCGGCGCGCTGTCGCTGAACGACTTCATTTGCGCGGCGAAGATCGACGCGCTGTATGCGCAAAGGGCGGGTGCATGAACGAACTCACCGGCACCATCATCGCGGCCCACGGCCGCCATTACCTGGCCGATGCCAACGGCGAGAAGCTGCAGTGCGTCACGCGCGGTAAGAAGACCAATGTGGCGGTGGGCGACGTCGTGCACCTGAAGCGCACCTCCGCCGACCAGGCCGTGATCGAGAAGATCGCCGACCGCACCACCCTGCTCTATCGTTCGGACCAGTATAAATCGAAGCTGCTGGCGGCGAACATCTCGCGCCTGTTCATCGTCGTGGCCACGGAGCCGAGCTTTGCCGACGACCTGGTCTCGCGCTCGCTGGTCGCGGCCGAAGCGGCCGGGATCGAGGCCCACATCATCCTGAACAAGGTCGACGTCGAGGCGCCGCTGGCGCGTGCCCGCGAACGTGCCGGGCTGTATGCCTCGCTCGGTTATCCGGTGCACGAGCTGTCGGCGCGGGAGCGTCCGGAACATGCGGTCGAGACCCTGATGCCGCTGCTGCAAGGACAGTCCTCGATCTTCATCGGCCAGTCGGGCATGGGCAAGTCCTCGCTCATCAACCTGCTGGTGCCGGATGCGGACATCGCGGTGCGCGAGATTTCGGAGGCGCTGGATACGGGCAAGCACACCACGACCTTCACGCGCCTGTACTGGCTGCCGGGCGGGGCGTCGATCATCGATTCGCCGGGCTTCCAGGAGTTCGGGCTGTATCACCTGACCGAAGGGATGCTGGAGCGCGCCTTCGTCGAGTTCAAGCCGTATCTGGGTGGCTGCAAGTACTACAACTGCCGCCATCTGGCCGAGCCGCAGTGCGCGGTGCTGGAAGCGGTGGCGGAGAAGAAGATCGCGAAGATGCGGCACGAGCTGTATGGGCAGCTGCTGCACGAATCCTCGCAGACGCTGTACTAGCGCCAGGAACCACGGTTTCCGTTACGTAAGGCAAAAAGCCCTTATAATCATATGGATAACAGCAAAGCGAACGACGCCATGGCAGCACAACCAATCAAGCACTTCCTGCAGTTTTCCGACTTCTCCTTCGACGAATTCGAATACGTCATCGAGCGCGCGAAAGTCATCAAGCGCAAGTTCAAGGCCTACGAGGTGTATCACCCGCTGGTCGACCGCACCCTGGTGATGGTGTTCGAGAAGAGCTCGACCCGTACCCGCCTGTCCTTCGAAGCCGGCATGCACCAGCTGGGCGGCGCCGCGATCTACCTGAACACCCGCGACAGCCAGCTGGGCCGCGGCGAGCCGGTGGAAGACGCGGGCCAGGTCATGTCGCGCATGTGCGACATCATCATGGTGCGTACCTTCGGCCAGGAGATCATCGAGCGCTTCGCCGCGCATTCGCGCGTCCCGGTGATCAACGGCCTGACCAACGAACACCACCCCTGCCAGGTGCTGGCCGACATCTTCACCTTCTACGAGCACCGCGGCCCGATCGCCGGCAAGACGGTCGCGTGGATCGGCGACGCCAACAACATGCTGTACTCGTGGCTGCAGGCGGCCGAGGTGTTCGGCTTCCACCTGAACGTCTCGACCCCGAAGGGCTACGAGATCGATCCGAAGCTGGTGTCGACCAAGCGCTACACCCTGTTCGACAATCCGTCGGACGCCTGCGAAGGCGCGCACCTGGTCAGCACCGACGTCTGGACCAGCATGGGCTACGAGAAGGAAAACGCCGAGCGCCTGAAGGCCTTCGACGGCTTCATCGTGGACGGCGCCAAGATGGCGCGCGCCACCCCCGACGCCCTGTTCATGCACTGCCTGCCGGCGCACCGCGGCGAGGAAGTCGCGGCCGAGGTCATCGACGGCCCGCAGTCGGTGGTCTGGGACGAGGCCGAGAACCGCCTGCACGTGCAGAAGGCGCTGATCGAATACCTGCTGCTCGGACGCATCGAAGATAAATAGTATTTATCGTTTATACACGCACCACCAACCCTAGTTTGATCGTCGGCCTGCAAGGGCCGGCTGACCACCTACCTCCCTCCCCAAAACTGGAACACCCATGAGCGACATTAAAAAAGTAGTCCTCGCCTACTCCGGCGGCCTCGATACCTCGGTCATCCTGAAATGGCTGCAGGATCACTACAACTGCGAGATCGTCACCTTCACCGCCGACCTCGGCCAGGGCGAAGAACTGGAGCCGGCGCGCGCCAAGGCGATCAAGTTCGGCATCAAGCCGGAGAACATCTACATCGACGACGTGCGCGAGGAATTCGTGCGCGACTTCGTGTTCCCGATGTTCCGCGCGAACACCGTCTACGAAGGCGAGTACCTGCTGGGCACCTCGATCGCGCGCCCGCTGATCGCCAAGCGCCTGATCGAGATCGCCAACGAAACCGGCGCCGACGCCATCTCGCACGGCGCCACCGGCAAGGGCAACGACCAGGTCCGCTTCGAGCTCGGCGCCTATGCGCTGAAACCCGACGTCAAGATCATCGCTCCATGGCGTGAATGGGACCTGCTGTCGCGCGAGAAGCTGCTGAAGTACGCGGAAGACGCCGGCATCGAGATCGACATGAAGCACAAGAACGGCGGCGCGCCCTACTCGATGGACGCCAACCTGCTGCACATCTCTTTTGAGGGCCGGCACCTGGAAAACCCGAGCGCGGAAGCCGAGGAATCGATGTGGCGCTGGACCGTGTCGCCGGAGCAGGCGCCGAACGAAGCCGAATACCTCGACATCGAATACGAGCAGGGCGACATCGTCGCGCTGAACGGCAAGCGGTTGACCCCCGCCGAAGTGCTGACGGAACTGAACCGCCTCGGCGGCAAGCACGGCATCGGCCGCCTCGACCTGGTCGAGAACCGCTACGTCGGCATGAAGTCGCGCGGATGCTACGAAACCCCGGGCGGCGCCATCATGCTCAAGGCCCACCGCGCGATCGAATCGATCACCCTGGACCGCGAAGTGGCGCACCTGAAGGACGACCTGATGCCGCGCTACGCCAGCCTGATTTATAACGGCTACTGGTGGGCCCCGGAGCGCGTCGCGCTGCAGACCCTGATCGACCACACCCAGAAGACGGTCAACGGCTGGGTGCGCGTAAAGCTCTACAAGGGCAACGTGATCGTGGTGTCGCGCGATTCGAAGACCGACTCGCTGTTCGACATGAACATCGCGACGTTCGACGAAGACGGCGGCGCCTACAACCAGGCGGATGCGGGCGGATTCATCAAGCTGAACGCGCTGCGCATGCGCATCGCTGCCAAGGCGCGCGCGAAACGCGGGCAGTAAGCTGCACGGATGTCTTCATGGAAGCCGCCTTCGGGCGGCTTTTTTCATGGTCGTCGACTTCACTTTCGAACACGATGATGGTTTGCATGGGACTTGGGTACCCTCAGCACGACACTCGGCCGCCACCTCAACGATATGAGGATGGAAAAATCCTCCTACGTCTACATCCTCGCCAGCCGTCCCTACGGCACGACCTGCATCGGCGTCACCTCCGACCTGATCCGCCGCGTGTGGGAACACAAGGAGGGCTTCGTGGCCGGCTTCACGAAGAAATACAAGATCCACACCCTGGTCTGGTACGAAGTCCACACCGACATCATCGCCGCGATCACCCGCGAAAAACAGATCAAGGAATGGCCGCGCAACTGGAAGATCAACCTGGTCCAGTCCATGAACCCCGCGTGGCATGACCTTTATCCAACACTCATTAGTTGACGTCAGTCAACAAGCCAGCAATCGCTGAATTTCCTGAGCCCATCCATGCCATCCTCCTGCGTTCCCACGTTGTCTCAACCAGGACCAGCCCATGAAAAAACTCACGAAATTCAGCATCATTGCAGCGATCTCGATCTGCGCCAGCCTCGCCCACGCCGTCGATCTGAAAAGCCTGCGCAGCATCGGTAGCGACCTTGCCAAGGCCGCCTCGCTGAGCGACGCCGACATCATCGAGGGATCGCGCAACATGATGGCGCAGATGGACGAGCAGAACGGGGTCGCGCCAACCGGCAGCGACTACGCCCAGCGCCTGGCCGGGCTGACCCGGGGGCTGGAGAACGAAGACGGCTTGAAGCTGAACTTCGCTGTCTACATGAGCGACGACGTCAACGCCTTCGCCACGCCCGACGGCAGCATTCGCGTCCATGCGGGCCTGATGGACATGATGACGGACGACGAGCTGCGCGGCGTGATCGGCCACGAGATCGGGCACGCCAAGCTGGGCCACAGCAAATCGCAGATGAAAAATGCGCTCCTGATGTCCGCCGGCACCAAGGCGGCGGGGGTCGCGGGCGGCACGGTCGGCAAGGCGGTGGCCGCCAATGCGAAGACGATCGAGGCCTTCGCCAGCGCGCAGTTCTCGCAAAAGGATGAAACCGCGTCCGACGACTACGGCTTCGAATTCATGCGCAAGCACAAATACGACCCGGCCGCCCTCGCTTCGGCCTTCCGCAAGCTGGCCAGGATGAGCGGCGGCGGCAACGCGCTGATGTCGAGCCACCCTGACCCCGCCTCGCGTGCGCGCCGGGTCGAAGACAAGCTGGCGAAGATGTAGGCCGACCGACGCGGGCGGAGGCCGCTTTTTGTTTCCTACGCCCGCGCGTCGCGCAGATCGTCGACCGGCTCCTGCCCGAAGCGCGGCGCCAGCAGATAGTCCACAAGACGGGCCGCACACTCGCCCGGCGACACCAGCACCCCGCCCTCCTTCATGTCGACGAAGCGCTGCTTGAGCGGAAAGCGCTCGTCCGGCGTCGCCCGGATCTCGGCCTGCATGTCGGTATCGATCACGCCCGGCGCCAGGCTCACACAGCGCACCCGCGCGTCGCCGTCGAGCGCCACCGCGCGCGCATGCTGGTCGAGCGCCGCCTTGGTGGCGCAGTACACGCTCCAGCCGGGATAGGCGCTGCGCCCCGCCCCGCTCGACACGTGCAGGATGCGCCGTTCGGCCTGCGGCGCCGCCTGCACGAAGGCGCTCGACAAGGCCAGCGGCGCCGCCACGTTGATCACGGCCGCACGCAGCGCCGCCGCCGGCTCCTGCTCCGCCAGCGGCCCCACGGGCGTGACCACGCCAGCGTTATTCACCAGCAGCACCGTATCCGCGCCCGCCAGAAAGCTCGTCAAGGCATGCCCCTCGAGCCACGACGCCAGCGCCGCGGCGTCGCCGAAGTCGACCACCGCCTGTTCCATGCCCTCGGCGCTTTCCGCATGCCCGCGCGCCAGCCCCAGCACCGGGATGCCGCGCGCCATCAGTTCCGCCGCCACCGCGGCGCCCAGGCCACGCGAGTGGCCCGTCACGACTGCCTTGATCATGCTCGCCTCCTAGATGAATACCGGTTCCGGTTCCAGTTCCACGCCGTAGCGCGCCTTGACGTCCGCCTGGATCGCGCGCGCCAGTGCGACGACTTCCGAACCAAGCGCGCCGCCCAGGTTGACCAGCACCAGCGCCTGCTTCGGATACACGCCGGCGCGGCCCAGCGATTTGCCCTTCCAGCCGCACTGGTCGATCAGCCAGCCGGCCGCCAGCTTTTCGCTGCCGTCCGCCTGCGCATGGTGCACCAGGTTCGGGAATTCCACCAAGAGGCGCGCGCACTGTTCCTGCGGCACCACCGGGTTCTTGAAGAAGCTGCCCGCATTGCCGATTTCAGCTGGATCGGGCAGCTTGCGGCGCCGGATCGCTTCCACGATCGCGCCGATCTCCTGCGGCGTGGGCGCCGACAGACCCGCCTCCTCGACCGCTTTCGCCAGCTCGGCGTAGCGCAGGTTCGGCGTCCACGCGGCCGTTAGCGCGAAGGTAACGTCCAGCACCACCAGATCGCGCCCTTCCGGCTGCTTGAAGATGCTGTCGCGGTAGCCGAAGCGGCAGGCCGCCGCGTCCAGGGTGCGCACGTCGCCGGTCGCCATGTCGAAGGCCGTCAGGGAATCGAACACATCCTTGGTTTCCGTCCCATACGCCCCCACGTTCTGGATCGGGGCGGCGCCGACCGTGCCGGGGATCAGGGACAGGTTTTCCAGCCCGCCCAGGCCCTGGCTCAGCGTCCACTGCACGAAGGCGTGCCAGTTCTCGCCGGCCTGGGCCCGCACCAGCACTTTACCGTCGCGCTCACCCAGCACTTCCTTGCCCTGGCCGGCCATGTGCAGCACCACGCCGTCGAAGTCGCCGGTGAACAGCAGGTTGCTGCCCCCGCCCAGCACCAGGCGCGGCAGCGCCGCCAGGACCGGGTCGGCGCGCAGGATGGCCAGCTGTTCCGCGCCGTCCACGCGCAGGTAGTGCCGGGCGCGTGCGGGGATGCGGAAGGTGTTCAGGGAATCGAGCGGATGGTCGTGGAGGATGGGCAGGTTGGCTGGCATGGCGTGACGGTGTTTTTGCCCATTATAGGCGGCAACGCGGCGGCTAGGCCGGTCCCGGCTGTTGCCGTACGGGCAAATTGATGGCCTGGAGGGGCGTTGTCCGCTAAAATAGAGGGGTTCATCTATTAAGCTACACAAAGAAAAGGAATAACGCCATGCCATCGTTTGATGTGGTCTGCGAAGCAGACATGGTCGAAGTGAAGAACGCCGTCGAACAGTCGAACAAGGAAATCACCACCCGCTTCGACTTCAAGGGCAGCTCGGCCAACGTCGAGCAGAAGGACAAGGAACTGACCCTGTTCGCCGATTCCGACTTCCAGCTCGGCCAGGTCAAGGACGTCCTGATCAACAAGATGGCCAAGCGCAAGGTGGACGTGCGCTTCCTCGACGAAGGCAAGGTCGAGAAGATCGGCGGCGACAAGGTCAAGCAGGTCATCAAGGTGCGCAACGGCATCGAGACCGAGGACGCCAAGAAGATCACCAAGGCGATCAAGGAAAGCAAGATGAAGGTCCAGGCCAGCATCCAGGGCGAATCGGTGCGCGTCACCGGCGCCAAGCGCGACGACCTGCAGGCCGCCATGGCCCTGCTGCGCAAGGACATCCAGGACCTGCCGCTGGCCTTCAACAACTTCCGCGACTGAGCGGAACACCGGCCGCAAGGCGGCGCGGCACCAATCGCGCCCGGGAGTAGAATAATGGCCGTGCGCCGCGCGGCCGGTACGATGTACGCGTAGAGGGTGTGAAAAAACGGCCATGGCAAGGCGCCGAGTCGAAGACAGTACGATAGTACGGCGAGACGAGGCAACGCAGCCATGGACGAATTTTTCACACCCTCGTAGGGATTTAAGGATTGCAATGAAACGTGTTGATGATTTCCGCCTGCGACTGGGCAACAAGGAGTACGTGCCCATCATGATCGGCGGGATGGGTGTGGACATCTCGACCTCCGAGCTGGCCCTGGAAGCGGCCCGCCTGGGCGGCATCGGCCACATTTCCGATGCGATGGTGCAGGACGTCTCGGACCGCAAGTTCGACACCACCTTCGTGAAAGACAAGACCAAGCTCTACAAGTTCAACATCAACAACATGAACAAGGCGGTGGTCCAGTTCGACCTCGACCGCCTGGCCGAAGCGACCCGCCTGCACGTGGGCTCGACCATGGAAGCGAAGCAGGGCGATGGCCTGATCTTCGTGAACTGCATGGAAAAGCTGACCATGAACGCGCCGAAGGAAACCCTGCGCACCCGCCTGTCGGCGGCGATGGACGCGGGCATCGACGGCATCACCATGTCCGCCGGCCTGCACCTGGGTTCGTTCGAGCTGATCAAGGACCACCCGCGCTTCCGCTCGACCTTCCTCGGCATCATCGTCTCGTCGGTGCGCGCGCTGCAGCTGTTCCTCAAAAAGGTCTCGCGCCTGGACCGCCTGCCCGACTACATCATCGTCGAAGGCCCGCTGGCCGGCGGCCACCTGGGCTTCGGCATCGACGACTGGAAGCAGTACGACCTGCACACCATCATGGACGAGATCCACGTCTTCATGCGCGAGCAGAAGCTGGACATTCCGGTGATCGCCGCGGGCGGCATCTTCACCGGTTCGGACGCGGTCGGCTTCCTGGAAAAAGGCGCCGGCGGCGTGCAGGTGGCGACCCGCTTCACCGTGACCCACGAGTGCGGCATGCCGGACAACGTCAAGCAGGAATACTTCCGCGCCAGCGAGGAAGACATCATCGTCAACGGCGTGTCGCCGACCGGCTATCCGATGCGCATGCTGAAAAGCACGCCGGCGATCGGCTCCGGCATCCGCCCGGGCTGCGAGTCCTACGGCTACCTGCTGGACGCGACCGGCAATTGCTCGTACATCAATTCGTACAACCGCGAAGTGCAGGCCAGCCCGGACGGCAAGAACATCTCGGTGCTGGACAAGACCTGCCTGTGCACGCACATGCGCAACTTCAACTGCTGGACCTGCGGGCACACTACCTACCGCCTGAAGGACACCACCCACAAGCTGGCGGACGGCAGCTACCAGATCCTGTCGGCCCAGCACGTGTTCGAGGATTACCAGTTCAGCGTCGACAACCAGATCGCGCTGCCGGAAAAGCAGGAAATCGTCGCCGCCTGATCCGGCACGACACTCGTTCCATATCTGCAAAGCCACGGTTCGCCGTGGCTTTGTCTTTTTGCGCCGTGTTTGCGCCCTGTTTGCGTCAAGACGTGTAATCTAGACTTCCAGCGAGCGCTCATCTCGAAGGTGCGTCATGTCCATGATCGATCCGTCCGCGCAGGTCAGTTTCCTGCTTGATGACGAGGGCAAGGTCACGGGCTGGAATCCGGCGGCCTCGAGCATGTTCGGCTGGACCATCGACAGCGCGCCGGGCCGCTTCCTGACGGATCTGCTGGCCAGCAGCGCGCGCTGGGATTCGCTGGCCTCGTCAGGCGGCGGGCGCATGCACATGCGCTTCGCCGGCGGCAGCGAAGGCAACGCCACCCTCACCCTGACCCGCCAGTACGACGGCCGCGGCGAGCCGCTCGGCTGGAGCGCCAGCGTCATCGTCGCGGCCGGCGACTCCGCCTGCGAGTCCGAGCGCGTTGGCCACACGCCCCTTTCCGAGGTCGTCGACCTGCTGCCCGGCACCTTCTACGCCATCAACCGCGCCGGCCGCTTCGTCCTCTGGAACCACAACCTCGAACGCCTGACCGAATTGACGCCCGACGAGCTCGGCGCGGCCCAGGTGATGGACATGTTCGAGCCGCACGAGCGCGCCGGGGCGCTCGAGAACATTCGCCGCGTGTTCGAGGAAGGGGCCGAGGTGTCGATGGAGATGAACTACGTGTCGCGCAGCGGACGCGAGACGCCGATGCTGGTCGGCGGCGCGCGCGTGGCCTGCCAGTGCGGCGACTACCTGTTCGGCATGGGCATCGACATTTCCAAGCGGCGCAACAAGGAGCGCCAGCTAATGCTCAGCGAGCGCGCCCTGCACGCGGCCAGCAACGGCGTCGTGATCACCCGCTGCGTCGGGCGCGACAACCTCATCGAATACGTGAATCCGGCTTTCGAGCGTATCGCCGGCTATCCGGCCGCGGAAGCGCTCGGGCGCGATCCGCGCTTCATGGCGGCGCACGACTTCGACGTCCATGAACGCAGCCAGGTGCGCCAGGCCATCATCGAGCGGCGCGCCGTGAACGTGGTGTTCCGCAACCAGCGCAAGAACGGCGAGCTGTTCTGGAACGACCTGCGCATCACCCCGGTGCGCGACGAGCACGGCGAAGTGACCCACTTCATCGGCATCCTGCAGGACGTCACCGCGATCAAGGAACGCACTGCCCACCTCGAGCACGAGGTCAACCACGATCCCCTCACCGGCCTGGCCAACCGCACCCTGCTGTGGGACCGGCTCGACCATGCGGTGCACCTGGCGCACCGCCACGGATCGATGGTGGCGACCGTGCTGATCGACCTCGACAACTTCAAGGCCATCAACGACACCTTCGGCCACGAGGCCGGCGACGAGGTGCTGAAAGTGGTGGCGCGGCGCCTGCAGTCGGCGGTGCGCGAGAGCGACACGGTGGCGCGCATGTCGGGCGACGAATTCGTGCTGGTGCTGGTCGACCAGCCCTCGGTGCGCTTCACCCTGCGCATGGTGGAACGCCTGCGCAGCTCGATGACGATGCCGGTCGCCTTCGGCGGCAACGAGATCCCGGTCGGCGCCAGCCTGGGCGTGGCGCTGTATCCGCACGACGGCCTGGGCCCGGCTGAACTGGTGCGCGGCGCCGACATGGCGATGTACCACGCCAAGAGCAACGGCGGCGGCGTGCATTTCTTTTCGCCGGAGATGCGCTCGGCCGACGAACGCCGCGCCGCGCTGGCCAGCAGCATCCGCGGCGCGCTCGACCACGACGAACTGTTCCTGCTGTTCCAGCCGCGCATGGACGCGCGCAGTGGGCGGGTAGCAGGCTTCGAGGCCCTGCTGCGCTGGCGCCATCCGGAACACGGCGTGATGCTGCCGGCCAGCTTCCTCGCCGAGGCCGAGGAGACCGGCCAGATGGTCGAGATCGGCAACTGGGTGCTGGACCAGGCCTGCGCCTTTCTCCAGCAGCTGCGCGAGCTCGGCTACACCGGGCTGCCGGTGTCGGTGAACGTCTCGCACCGCGAGTACAGCCAGTTCGGCTTCATCGCCGGCCTGGCGGCGCGCGTGCAGCGCCACGGCCTGCCGCCGGGCGCGCTCGAGATCGAGATTCCCGAGGCCGACCTGATCCGCAACCCCGGCCTGGGGCGCGATCTGTCGGCCCAGCTGCGCGAAGTCGGCGTGGCCCTGTCGCTGGACGAATTCGGCAAGGGCATCTCCGACCTCTCCTTCCTGCAGCAGCTCTCGGTGCGCCAAGTGAAACTGTCCAAGGCGGCGGTGCGCGACATCGCGCGCGACGGCGGCAGCCAGCTCGCCAAGACCCTGATCGACATCGGCCACAACCTGGAACTCGCCGTGGTCGGCGAAGCGGTCGAGAACGAGGCCCAGGCGACCTTCCTGACCTCGCACGGCTGCGACCAGTTGCAGGGCCAGTGGTTCAGCGCGCCCTTGCCGGCGGACGAGGTGCGGCGCATGCTGGACCAGCGCTACCATGCATGAAGAATATGCATGCAAAAACACTTGCAATAATTCGATGTTTAGCTAACAATCGATGCATGACGTCCGTATTCAAAGCCCTGTCCGACCCGACCCGCCGCGCCATCCTCGAGCACCTGCAAGGCGGGCCGATGGGCGCCGGCGAACTGGCCGACCTCTTCGACGTGTCCAAGCCGACCATGTCGGCCCACTTCGCCGTGCTGGTCGCGGCCGGACTGATCGTGCCGGAGAAGCATGGCCGCACCATCACCTACCAACTGTGCCTGTCGGTGCTGGAAGATGCCTTGCTCGGGTTCGCGCAGGCCTTTGGACTCAAGGTCAGCCGCGCCGCCGCCACACCCCGAGCCGTCCCACCCAAGAAGGAGAACACATGAACCCGTCGTCCCGTTTTTCGACCGTGTGCCGCGCCGTGCTGGCGGCCAGCCTCATCCTTGCCGAGTCCGCGCTGCTGGCCTGGGCCGCGCCAGAATACCTCGACCCCGAGTGGGGCAAGCGCCTGGCCGGCGCGCTGCTGGGCGGCGTGGTGGTGGCGTATGCGAATGCGATTCCGAAGGCGCTGGCGGCGCGCACGCGCTGCGCTCCCGCAGTGCACCAAGCCGCACGCCGCTTCACGGGCTGGGCCCTGGTGCTGGGCGGGCTCGGCTACATGCTCGCCTGGCTGCTGGCGCCGCTGCACCTGGCGGGAATGATCGGTGGGCTGACGCTCGGGGCGGCCGTTACCTGCGCGGCGCTGGGGTGCATTCGCATCGGCGGGCGTCGCGCCGGTACTTGACTGAAATTAGTTAGGCCAAAGACCGTCGCAACGGCGCAGGCCGGTGCCTAAGTTTGCATGAGCAGCCGATACGCGGACAAACTTGGACCCCGGCCTTCGCCGGGGTGACGGTCTTGGGTGTAACGGTGAATTCGAGCGCAAGTGTTCGATCACGCCTTCACCATCTTTGTTGATACGACTGATCAGCGCGCCGAGCACATCTTCCGCCATCTCGAACTGGTAGTTGGAGATGCGGAATTCATGGAAGCGCCCCAGCCCGGTACGCGCGTCCATCAGGAAGTTGAGCAGGTTCCAGCCCTGCGGGAACAGCACCTCGTCGCGTGTAAAACGCGCGGCGTCGGCCTTGTCCACCGCCGCCATCATCTCGTTCCACGCTGGAGGGAAAGTGCGCGCGCCGCCATGGTAATTCCAGACCACGCGCGCGGCAGAGGGCGCGTCGGGATGCAGGATGTGATTGGCGCGCATGCCCGTGTTGCGCACCGATTCCGACAGGTGGCGGTCGAACCACAGGTGGGCCGCCGCCACGTAGGGCGGATTGGTCGTGATGTCGCGCGCGCTGATGGCGAGCTTCCCGTCCTGCATGTCCTTCGGGTGCACGAACAGGATGTCGTCGATCAGCCCCAGGCGCCGGAGCAGGACGCGCAGACCAGGCCGTCGAAATCGCTGCGGGTGACGAGGCGATGCCGGCTGGCGGGCACAGGGGTCACGGACGGTGCGGCAAGGTAGTCGGCTAACATATCGCGCATTCTCCAAAGCTGAGGGATTGGCGGGCAGCCCGGGGCGGCCGCCGGACCCAAAAAACTCCACCTTGCAATGTTTCCGGCCGTTAGCCTTTGCGCTGTCGCATCCTGGCCATGCCCGGTGCAGCCCATGCCCCGGAACGTGCAGGCTGTCGCACGGTGCTGGCGCGGCAGGGAAGCTGGGGGTAAAGTTGCATCATCCCAACAGAAGTAGATGCCGGCAATGTTGTTTTTCCGGCACGATCGGGCGGCGGAGGGTACACTCGCCGCTTCGACGTGCAAGCGAACCGACACCAACACCAGACCCATGCAAGCAAGGAACACAAGCCAGAACCATTTTTCCAGCGTCCTGTCGTGGCTCTACCGCGGCTTCGACGCCGTGGCGACCTGGGTGACCCAGCTGTCGTGGTGGAAGTTTTTCCTCTTTGCGATCCTGACCCTGACCGCCGGCGCCATCCTGCAGGAAGAATTGTTCTCGCGCCCGGCCGAGGAAGAGTCCCGCGCCGAGCGCGGTTCGGACAAGCGCAGCGACGCCGCCATCCTGATCGACGAGAGCGGCATCCATTTCAACCCGCGGGTCCGGCCGCGCAACGGCGCCTCGGCCGTTCCGCCGGAGGCGCCGGAAGCGCCCGAGGCCCCCGAGGCCCCCGAAGCACCGGCCACGCCGGCCACCCCGGCGACGCCCGCCGTGCCGGCCCCGCCCTCCGCCACCGTGAACCCGGACGGCGACTCAGTCCACATCGCGCTGCCGCCGCAGATCACCGAGGAACTGTCGAACGCGATCGAAGTCGCGGTCGAGGACGCCGCCGAGCAGAAGGTCTCGCGCTACCACAAGCAGGCCTCGACCTGGTTCATGAACTTCGTGCTGCTGTTCGTGCTGGCCCTGTTCGGCACCAAGGCCCTGGTCGGCGGCAAGAAGCGCGCCGAGGCGCAGTCGCAGATGGCGAACGCCGCCGCCGAGCGCGAGACCATGCAGCGCCAGCTGTCGGAAACCAGGATGCAGATGATGCAGGCGCAGGTCGAGCCGCACTTCCTGTTCAACACCCTGGCCTCGGTCGAGCACCTGATCCAGGTCGACCCGCCGCGCGCCTCGGCCATGCAGCGCAGCCTGATCCAGTACCTGCGCGCGGTGCTGCCGCAGATGCGCGACAACGCCGTGGTCACCGGCCTCGGGCGCGAAGTCGACATGGTGACGGCCTACCTGGCCCTGCTCAAGATGCGCATGGAAGAACGCCTGACGGTGCAGATGAACATCCCCGACGGCCTGCGCAGCGCGGCCTTCCCGCCGATGATGCTGCAGTCGATGGTCGAGAACGCGATCAAGCACGGCCTCGAATGCAAGCCCGAAGGCGGCACCCTCAGGATCCAGGCCGACGTGGTGGACAGCAAGCTGCGCGTCACCGTCACCGACGACGGCGTCGGCTTCGGCGTGGTGCCGAGCGACGGCACGGGCCTGGGCCTGCAGACCATCCGCGACCGCCTCAAATTGCTGCACGGCGACGGCGCCGGCCTGCACATCGCGGCCAACAGCCCGAGCGGCGTGATCGCGATGATCGAAGTGCCGTACCAGCTGTCGAAATAAGCCCATCGGCTGAACTTGCCTGTTACGCCATTTCATTGAATAATTGTTACCCTTCACTCAGCTACCGGAATTGCCATGCCTACTGCAATCATTGCCGACGATGAAAGACTGATGCGCGACCAGCTGCGCCTGCGGCTGTCGGAGGCATGGCCGGAACTGGAGATCCTGGGAGAGGCGAAGAACGGCGAAGAAGCCGTGGAACTGGTCGAGCAGCTGAAACCCGACCTCACCTTCCTCGACATCCGCATGCCCGGCAAGACCGGCATGGAAGCGGCGCGCGACATCGGCGAGCGCAGCCAGATCGTGTTCGTCACCGCCTACGACCAGTACGCGGTCGAAGCCTTCGAGCGCGGCGCGGTCGACTACGTGCTGAAACCCACCGAGCCGGAACGCCTGAAGGTCACCGTCGACCGTCTCAAGGGGCGCCTCGAGCGTCCGGGAGAGAAAGTCAACGACAGCGTCCAGCAGATGCTGTCGCAGCTGGCCGAAAAGATCGCCGCGCCCAAGCAGAAGCACCTGCAATGGATCCAGGCCAGCATCGGCCAGGACCTGCGCATGATTCCGGTGGAAGACATCCTGTTCTTCCGCTCGGACGAGAAATATACCTGCGTCCAGACCGCCTCCTTCGAAGCCCTGATCAGGAAGCCGGTGCGCGACCTGGCCGAGGAACTCGACCCCTCGCTGTTCTGGCAGATCCACCGCGCGACCCTGGTCAACGTGAACGCCATCGAAGGCGTGACGCGCGACATCCGCGGCCGCCACCTGGTGCTGGTCAAGGGCCGTCCGGAAAAGCTCGAAGTCAGCCGCAGCTTCCTGCACCTGTTCAAGCAGATGTAATGACCGGCCGCGTGCGTGCGCGGCGTCCTGTTCAGTTATCGTAAAGTCAAGCTTTACCGAACCGGACAGGACGATTCATGAGCAAGAAGCACAAGGACTCTCTCCTCTTCGCCGCCGGCGTGCTCGGCGCATTCGGCGCCGGCCTTGCGGTCGGCCGCGGCATCACCAGATCCGGCGCCACCGCCACCGGCCTGCCCCGCGCCAGCGTGCTCGACACCCTGGCCCTCGGGCTCGACGTGTTCGCGCCGCTGGTGGCCCAGGGTGTCATCATCCGCCGCCCGCCGATGGTGGCGCTGGCCGAGAAGCTCGACCTCGACCGCCGCGCCGTGGAGCGCATGCAGAAGCTGCGCGACAAGTACGGCAGCGGCCCCTTGATGCTGCCGCTGCCGATCCGCAAGCAGGCCGTCGTGCTCGACCCGGAACACGCCCAGCGCGTGCTGGACGCCTCGCCCGCCCCCTTCTCCCCGGCCAGCACCGAAAAGCGCGGCGCCCTCGCCCATTTCGAGCCGAAGGCGGTGCTGCTGTCGGAAGGCGGCGAGCGCGCCGAGCGGCGCCCCTTCAACGAGGCGGTGCTCGACACCGCACACCCGATGCACCGCATGGCGGCCGGCTTCCTGCCGCTGATCGACGAAGAAGCCGCGCGCATCCTCGAGGCCGCGCGCGAGAAGGGCGAACTCGACTGGGAGATCTGGTCGCAGGGCTGGTACCGCCTGATCCGCCGCATCGTGCTGGGCAACGGCGCGGCCGAGGACCATGAGCTGCAGGCCCTGCTCCAGCGCCTGCGCGGAGCCGCCAACTGGTCGGGCTTCCACCCGAAGATGCCGGCCAAGCGCGCGCGCTTCCTGGCGCGCATCCAGACCTACCTGGAGCGCGCCGAGCCCGGCAGCCTGGCCGGTTTCATGGCGCAGATCCCGCGTTCCTCGACCGCGGCGCCGGAGCAGCAGGTGCCGCAGTGGCTGTTCGCCTACGACGCGGCGGTGATCGCGAGCTTCCGCGCGCTGGCGCTGCTCGACACCTACCCGGAACAACTGCAGCGCGCCCGCGACGAGATCGCGCAGCAGGCCGGCACCCCGCAACTGCCCTTCCTGCGCGCCACCGTGCTGGAAGCCCTACGCCTGTGGCCGACCACGCCGATGGTGCTGCGCCAGAGCCGTGCCGAGAGCACGTGGGAAACGGGCACGATGCCGCCTGAGACCGGTGTGATGATCCACGCGCCCTTCTTCCACCGCGACGACACCCGCCTCCCTTACGCCGACCGCTTCGCGCCGGAACTGTGGAGCGAGGATTGGGAACGGGCGGTCAAGCGCGACTGGCCCCTGATTCCGTTCAGCGACGGGCCGGTGATTTGTCCGGGGCGGCATCTGGTGCTGTTCACCAGCAGCAGCTTGTTGGCTGCGGTGTTGAAGGGGCATACAGTGCGCCTTAACAATCGCCAGCTCGATCCGAACAAGCTCCCTGGCTCGCTCGACAATTACCACCTGCGCTTCACGGTTTCGTAGAGGGTGTGAAAAAACGGCTGTGGCAAGGCGCCGAGTCGAAGACAGTACACTCGTACGGCGAGACGAGGCAACGCAGCCATGGACGAATTTTTCACCCACTCGTAGGGTGGGCGGTCCTCCGCCCACGCGTTCAAACCGTGCAAGCTCACACGCAGACTCTATTCTTGCCGGAATTGAACGCGCGGACGGCCAAGCCGCCTTTCGTGGCCCGGTCCACCCTACGATTGTCAGGCCTCAAGCTGATCTCGCCCCTCGCGTCGTAATGTAGAGCTCCCGGCCCTCCGGCCACGACGCGCCCCACCCCTCCCATGATTCCCCAGCGACGCCAGCGCCGCCGCATCCCCGGCACGGCGGTTCTCGTAGTGAGCTTCCTCGGCGGCTACTGCGCCGGCGAGGCCACGGCCGCCCTGCGCCGGGCGCGCGCCGCGCGCCGCCCGGCGAAGGAAGGGCGGCGCATCGACGGCCGCCACATCGTCCACAGCGCCAGCGACGCCATCCTCTCGATCGACAACGGCGCCGTGATCGTGTTCGCCAACCCGGCCGCCGCCCACATGTTCGCCACCAGTGTCGGCGCGATGCAGGGCAGCACGCTGGCGCGCTTCATCCAGGCCTCCGGGAGCGACGCCAGGAGCCCGCTCGACTACTTCCCCGCCGGTGGCGGCCGCGCCGGGCGCCGCGCCACCGACTACGCCGTCACCGGCATCCGCGCCAACGGCCAGCTGTTCCCGATCGAGGGCTCGATCTCCAGCGTCGAGCATGAAGGCCGCCCGGTCTACACCGTGATCCTGCGCGACGTCTCCGAACGCCACCTGGTGCAGCAGAAACTGACGCGCTCGCACGACCAGCTGCGCCAGCTGTCCTCGGCCCTGCAGACCATCCGCGAGGAAGAACGCACCCACATCGCGCGCGAGCTGCACGACGACCTCGGCCAGCTGCTGGCCTCGCTGCGCATGGACCTGACCCTGGTGCGCGGGCACAAGCACCTGTCCTCGGCCAGCACACAGCTGCTCGAGGGCATGGAAAACAATCTGCTGACCGCCATCGCCTCGCTGCGCCGCATCGCCACCAACCTGCGTCCGCGCGCCCTCGACGAAGGCGGCCTGTACTTCGCGTTGCAGGGGCTGCGCGACGAATTCGTCGAACGCCACGGCATCGCCTGCGCGCTGCTGGCCGACGAGGCCGAGCTGCGCCTGGACGACGGCGCCAGCACGGCGGTGTTCCGCATCGTCCAGGAAGCCCTCACCAACATCGCGCGCCACGCCGAGGCCAGCAGCGTCGTGCTGACCCTCGACCGCAGCAACCACGATCTCCTGGTCACGATCCGCGACAACGGCCGCGGCATCAGCGCCGAAGACATGGAAAAGGTCGAGTCGCTCGGCCTGATCGGCATGCGCGAACGGGTCTGGGCGCTGCAGGGCGAGATCACCATCGGCGCCGACGAAGCGCCCGGCACCCGGATCGATATCTCGATCCCCATCGCCGCCCATTCCCGCGTGGAGGGTCCGGCGAGTTGAGCCTTTGGCATATCAGGATGTCATGAAGCGGAAATATTCCCTACGTAATATCCGCGTCGATCCGAGTTAATAAGAACTCGACATCCTGTCCAAACCAAAGGAGCCTCTACATGAAGTTCAAGTGCCTGGCAGCTGCGCTGCTGTCGACCCTCCCGCTGTTCGCCCACGCCCAGAGCAACGTGACCATCTACGGCGTCATGGATGCGGCAGTCGCCGTGGAGAACACCGACAATCCGGGCGAAGGCCACCGTACCGTCGTCAACTCGGGCAACCAGTCGAGCAGCCGCATCGGCTTCCGCGGCACCGAAGAACTCGGTGGCGGCCTGAAAGCATTGTTCAACATCGAAGCCGGCGTCGCCCTCGACACCGGCGCCGCCGACTCGAACCTGTTCGGCCGCCGCGCCGTGGTCGGCCTGCAGGGCGACTTCGGCACCGTGACCGTCGGCCGCGAATACTCGCCGATCTCCTTCGTCGCCGCCGCCTCCGACGTGCTGGGCCAGGGCATGTTCGGCAGCAACCTGTCGGCCTTCGCCCGCCTGACCCGCCGCCTGAACAACTCGGTCAACTACAAGAGCAACCCGATGAGCGGCTTCACCGTCGCCGCCGCCTACTCGACCGGCGAGAAGACCGTCGATCCGTCGGGCGACCTGATGGGCGCATCGGTGGAATACAAGAACGGCGGCCTGTATCTGGGCGCCGGCTACCACAACATCGAGCGCCTGGCGACCGGCGACGACAAGGAATGGGGCGCAGGCGCCGGCTACACCTTCGGCGCCTTCGAAGTGAAGGGCAACTACCTGGTCGCCGACCAGACCGGCCCGAACAACAAGTACAAGCAAGCCAACCTTGGCGCCGCCTACACCGCCGGCGCCAACAAGGTGTTCCTGAACTACCAGCAGCAGAAGCTGGAAAACGGCGCCAAGGGCAACACCATCTCGCTGGCCTACACCTACAACCTGTCGAAGCGCACCAACATCTACACCACCTACGCGACCCTGCGCAACAACGGCCGCGGCGTGTTCGGCATCTACTCGTCCTCGACCAACGTCACCCCGGCCGCCACCGCCCTGGGCGCGGATCCGGACGTGTTCACCGTCGGCGTGCGCCACTCCTTCTAAGCACCCCGCCGCCGCGCTCCCCGCGCGGCACGATCCGAAGCCGGCTCACGCCGGCTTTCTTCGTTGGCGTCCCACGCTTGACCCGCTCTCCTGACCCCGGCTAACGAACGTGGCAGATTTTTCAAGTTTAATACCCGTGTAACACGATGCGGTGGTGCGCAGGCCGGTTGTCGGCTTTTTGGCGTACACTGCGCACGATTGAAATAATTAACGATTACTCAATATTGCATCCGGTATCATCTTGAGCAATTCTGACAAATCGTGGCTCTCGGCAAAAGGGGTTTGCGCATGACTACAGCGACACGGCGATTCGACGGCTTTGGCCTCGCGAGCAATGAAGGCGACGAGGACAAGATCGAAGCCCTGCGCGACTGCATCGAGCAGCGCATCGATGCACTGCTCGAGGACAGCGGCGAACATGCCGACCTGCTCACGGCCGCCATGCGCGCCGGGGCGCTCAGCGCGGGCAAGCGCATGCGCCCGATGCTGGTCATGCTGGTGGCGCGCGACCTCGGCTGCACTTCGCCCGCCCTGGTCGACGTCGCCTGCGCGGTCGAGATGGTGCACGCGGCCTCGCTGATGCTGGACGATATGCCCTGCATGGACAATGCCCAGCTGCGGCGCGGCAAGCCCGCGATCCACGTCCAGTACGGCGAAGACGTCGCCATCCTGGCCTCGGTCGCCCTGCTCAGCCGCGCTTTCGGCGTGCTGGCCACCGCCCACGACATCCCGCCGATCACGCGCACCCGCCTGGTGGCGCGCCTGGCCGAGACCATCGGCACCCAGGGGCTGGTGCGCGGCCAGTACGAAGACCTGCACGGCGGCGCGCGCAGCCCCGAAGCGATCGCCGTCACCAATGAACTGAAAACCGGTGTGCTGCTCGGCGTCGCGGTCGACATGGCGGCCATCATCGCCCAGACCAACGACGAGATCGCGCGTTCGCTGCGCGCGTTTGCGATGGCGGCCGGCCACGCCTTCCAGATCCGCGACGACTTCCACGACCTGCCCGGCAACGACAGCGCCGTCACCGGCAAGGACACCGGCAAGGACCTGGGCAAGAGCACCCTGCTCGTCTCGCTCGGGCTGGACGAGGCGCACAAGCGCCTGGCCGGCCACCTGGACGAGGCCGAACGCCACCTGGTCGCGGCCCTCGGCAGCGGCGCCGACACCCGGCGCTTCGTCGCCGGCCTGTTCGCGCGCGGCGCCTCGCGCCTGCGTCCGCAGGACGAGCTGCGCACCGGCTTTTCCATCGCCGACGGCGTGGCCGCGCGCAGCCACGTCCTGAGCGTCAACTGAACCACCGGGGAAGCGATCGCATGGCGCATTTCGGTGTAGTCGCACCCGCCTTCTACAGCCATTTCAACGCGCTGGAAGCCCTCGGCGGAGAACTCGTCGCGCGCGGCCACCGCGTGACCTTCCTGCACCGGCCGGACGCGCGCCAGTACGTGCGCGACCCGCGCATCGGCTTCCACGCCATCGGCGCCGACAGCCACCCGCCCGGTTCCCTGGCCGAGTCCCTGAAGCGCGCCGCCAATCCGGGCGGGCCGCTGGGCCTGCGCCGCGTGATCCTCGACATGGCCGCCTCCACCGACATGCTGTGCCGCGAACTGCCGCGCGCCATCGAGGCGCTGGGAATCGACGCCATCGTCGCCGACCAGATGGAAGCGGCCGGCGGCATCGTGGCCGAAGGCCTCGGCATCCCCTTCGTCTCGGTCGCCTGCGCGCTGCCGGTCAACCGCGAGCCGGGCATTCCGCTCGCCGTCATGCCCTTCGGCTACGAGGACAGCGAACGCGCGCGCAAGATCGTCGAGGGCAGCACCATGGTCTACGACTGGATGATGGGGCCGCACGGCCGCAGCATCGCGGCCAACGCCGCGCGCTTCGGCTTGAGTCAGCGCAACGCCCTGCACGAATGCCTGTCGCCGCTGGCCCAGGTCAGCCAGACCGTGGAGGGCTTCGATTTTCCGCGCCGCGAATTGCCGCCGCACTTCCACCACGTCGGGCCGCTGCGGGGGCCAGGCGTCCAGGGCGCGTCCGGGCAGACGCCGATGCCGGACGTCGCGCCCGGCCGCCCCTTCGTGTTCGCCTCGCTCGGGACCCTGCAGGGCCAGCGCTTCGGCCTGTTCCGCCGCATCGCCCGCGCCTGCCGCAGGCTGGACGTGCAGCTCCTGATCGCCCATTGCGGCGGTTTGAACGGCGCCCAGGAACGCGCCCTGCTGAAGGCCGGCGCCACCTGGGTCTGCGCCTTCGCGCCGCAGCAGGCGGCGCTGGCGCGCGCCGACGCCGTGATCTCGCACGCGGGTTCGAACACCGTGATGGATGCGATCGCCGCACGCACCCCGATCCTGGCGCTGCCGATCGCCTTCGACCAGCCGGGAACGGCCAGCCGCGTGGTCCACGCAGGTATCGGCCTGAAAGCCGCGCCGCAGTTCGCCTCGAGCGGGCACATGGCCAAGCTCTTGAAACGCCTGCTGGAGGAACCCGGCTTCGACGCCGGATTCGATCGCCTGGCCGCCAGCGTCGCGGCGAGCGGCGGCGCGCCGCGCGCGGCCGACATCATCGAAGCGGCGCTCGGGCTGCACGCCGGCGCGCGCGAAATGGCCAGCCTTGGATAAGCCCTACGACCTGATCCTGGCCGGAGGAGGACTCGCCAACGGCCTCATCGCCTGGCGCCTGCGCCGGCGCCGGCCCGAGCTGCGCATCCTGCTGCTGGAGAGCGACGCGCGCATCGGCGGCAACCATACCTGGTCCTTCCACGACAGCGACCTGACGCAGGAAGAGTGGGCCTGGATCGCGCCGCTCGTCACCCAGCGCTGGCCGCGCTACGACATCACGTTTCCGCAGCTCGAGCGCACTCTCGAGGGCGGCTATGCGAGCATCGCTTCCGAAGACTTCGCGCGCGTCATCACGCACGACCTGGGCGGGTGCATCCGCACCGGGGCGCACATCGCCGCCCTCACCCCGACCAGCGTGACCCTGGCCAGTGGCGAGGTGCTGGCGGCGCGCGCCGTGATCGACGGCCGCGGCCCGCGCGCAACGCGGCACATGTCGCTCGGCTACCAGACCTTCCTCGGCCAGGAGCTGCGTCTGGCCGCCCCGCACGGCTTGACCGCGCCCGTCATCATGGACGCCAGCGTCGAACAACAGGGCGGCTACCGCTTCGTCTACCTGCTGCCCTTTGGTCCGGACCGCATCCTGGTCGAAGACACCCATTACGTCGACAGCGCCGCCTGGGAACCGGAGCGCCTGCGCGCCAATATCGCCGCCTACGCCGCCGCGCGCGGCTGGCAGGTGAGGCAGATCGAACGCGAGGAACACGGCTCGCTCCCCATCGTGCTGGCCGGCGACTTCGACGCCTACTGGGACGAACTGGCAGGCCAGCCCTGCGCCGGCCTGCGCGCCGGCCTGTTCCATCCGACCACCGGCTATTCGCTGCCGCATGCGGTGCGCCTGGCCGACCGCATCGCCGGCCTCGGTGCCGGCGCACTGGACGCGCCGCGGCTGTTCGCCGCCATCCGCGAGGAAGCACGCCGGGCCTGGCTCGGGCAACGCTTTTTCCGCCTGCTCAACCGCATGCTCTTCCTCGCGGGGCGGCCGGAAGCGCGCTGGCGCGTGATGCAGCGTTTCTACCGCCTGCCCGCGCCCCTGATCGCGCGCTTCTACGCCGGCCGCCTGCGTTTGCGGGACAAGGCGCGCCTCCTGACCGGCAAGCCGCCGGTGCCCGTGGGCGAAGCGTTTGCCGCAGCCATCAAGATCCATCCCGACCAGATCAGGAAACCAGCATGACTCAACAACACCAACGCCGCGCGGTCGTCATCGGCGCCGGCTTCGGCGGCCTCGCGCTCGCCATCCGCCTGCAGGCCGCCGGCATGCAGGTCACGCTGCTGGAAAAGCGCGACAAGCCGGGCGGCCGCGCCTATGTCTACGAAGACCAGGGCTTCGTGTTCGACGCCGGCCCTACCGTGATCACCGACCCGTCCTGCATCGAGGAGCTGTTCACCGCCGCCGGCAAGAAGATCTCGGACTACGTCGAGCTGCTGCCGGTGACGCCCTTCTACCGCCTGTGCTGGGAAGACGGCAGCCACTTCGACTACGCCAACGACCAGGAAGCCCTGGACCGCCAGATCCACGCCCTCAACCCGCGCGACGTGGAAGGTTACAAGCGCTTCCTCGCCTACTCGAAAGCCGTGTTCGAGGAAGGCTACCTGAAGCTGGGCGCCGTGCCCTTCCTGACCTTCCGCGACATGATCGCGGCCGGCCCGCAGCTGGCGCGCCTGCAGGCCTGGCGCAGCGTCTACAGCCTGGTCTCGAAGTTCATCGAGAACGAACACCTGCGCCAGGCCTTTTCCTTCCACTCGCTGCTGGTGGGCGGCAACCCCTTCGCGACCAGTTCGATCTATACCTTGATCCACGCGCTCGAGCGCCAGTGGGGCGTGTGGTTCCCGCGCGGCGGCACCGGCGCGCTGGTGCGCGGCATGGTGAAGCTGTTCGAGGACATCGGCGGACGCATCGAAGTCAATGCGGCGGTCGCACGGATCGAAGCGAACGGCAACCGCGTCACCGGCGTGCGCCTGGAAGACGGCCGCCGCTTCGACGCGGACGCCGTGGCCTCGAATGCCGACGTGGTCCACACCTATGACAAGCTGCTGGCCCAGCACCCGCGCGGCCGGGCCGAGTCGGCATCGCTGCAGAAGAAGCGCTTCAGCAATTCGCTGTTCGTGCTCTACTTCGGTCTCGACCATCACCACGAACAGCTGCAGCACCACACGGTCTGCTTCGGTCCGCGCTATCAGGGCCTGATCAAGGAGATCTTCGGCGGCAAGGAGCTGGCCGAGGACTTCTCGCTCTACCTGCATGCGCCTTGTGTCACCGACCCGTCGCTCGCCCCGCCCGGCTGCGGCAGCCACTACGTGCTGGCCCCGGTGCCGCACCTGGGCAATGCGCCGATCGACTGGGAGGTCGAAGGTCCGCGCTACCGCGACCGCATTTTCCAGTACCTGGAAGAACGCTACATGCCGGGCCTGCGCAGCCAGCTCGTCACCAGCCGCATCTTCACGCCCTTCGACTTCCGCGACCAGCTCAACGCCCACCACGGCTCGGCGTTCTCGCTGGAGCCGATCCTGACCCAGAGCGCCTGGTTCCGCCCGCACAACCGCGATGCCGAGCTGGCGAACCTCTACCTGGTCGGCGCCGGCACCCACCCCGGCGCGGGCGTGCCGGGCGTGGTCGGTTCGGCCAAGGCCACGGCCGGCCTGATGCTGGAAGAAGTGCGCAGCATCCGCCGCGAAGAGGTGCCGGCATGAGCGAAGCGCTGATGGACCATGCGACGCGCACGATCGAAGTCGGCTCGAAGAGTTTCGCGGCAGCCGCCAAATTGTTCGACCCGGCGACGCGGCGCAGCGTCCTGATGCTCTACGCCTGGTGCCGCCACTGCGACGACGTGGTCGACGGCCAGGAGCTCGGTTTCAACGTGGTGAACCCGGCGCACGATGCCGCCGGGGCGCTGAAGCTGCTGGAAGACCAGACCCGCCGCGCCTATGCCGGCGAAACAATGCAGGACCCGGCCTTCGCCGCCTTCCAGGAAGTCGCGCTGCGCCACCGCATCGCGCCGCGCTACGCCTTCGACCACCTGGCAGGCTTCGGCATGGACGTGGCCGACGCGCAGTACGAGACTTTCGAGGACACGCTGCGCTACTGCTACCACGTGGCCGGCGTGGTCGGCCTGATGATGGCCTCGATCATGGGCGCCGTTGATGAGGACGTGCTCGACCGCGCCTGCGACCTGGGCCTGGCCTTCCAGTTGACGAACATCGCGCGCGACATCGTCGAGGATGCGCGCATGGGACGCTGCTACCTGCCCGCCCAGTGGCTGCGCGAAGCCGGCATCCCGCGCGCCGAACTGGCCGAGCCGCGCCACCGCGCCGCCCTGGCGAAACTGGCCGCGCGCCTGGTCGACCATGCGGAACCGTACTACGACTCGGCGGCGCAGGGCGTGAAAGCCCTGCCCCTGCGCTCGGCCTGGGCGATCGCCAGCGCGCGCAATGTGTATCGCCAGATCGGCGTCGTGGTGAAGCGCCGCGGTGCGCAGGCCTGGGACACGCGCGCCGGCACCAGCAAGGCGACGAAGTTGTGGCTCCTGGTGAAAGGCGGCGCGAGCGCCCTCAGTTCGCGGGATCGCGCGCTGCGAGCGCGTCCGGCCGGGCTGTGGCGCCGTCCTGGCGCGGCGGGCGCTGCAAGCGTCCCCCATGCAGCGCATGCAAGTCCTGCTTGAGCTTGGCGACGGGCGGCGCGTACAGGAAGCCGAACGACACCGCGCCCTCGCGCCCCTCGACCGCATGGTGCATGCGGTGGGCCTGGTACAGGCGCTTGAGGTAGCCGCTGCGCGGTGTGTAGCGGAACGGCCAGCGCTGGTGCACCAGGCCGTCGTGGGCGATGAAGTAAAGGGCGCCGTAGGCCGTCATGCCGGCGCCGATCCACTGCAGCGGCCAGGCGCCGCGCGTGCCGAACCAGATCAGGGCGATCGCCACGCCGGCGAACACCACGGCGTACAGGTCGTTCTTCTCGAACCAGCCGGTGCGCGGTTCGTGGTGCGACTTGTGCCAGCCCCAGCCGAATCCGTGCATCACGTACTTGTGCGCGACGATGGAAAACACTTCCATCAGCACGACGGTGACGAGGACGATGAGGGCATTGGTCAGCATGGCGGCACGATATTAATTGAATGACAGGAGCCTACCACAGGCCCTGCCCCGCACCATTGGCGCCGGCGGTTCATCGACGGTACAGATTTTCAATTCGATCAGAAAGGTGATGCATGCGTTCCTCCCTCCTCCTCGCCCTTACCCTCTTGTGCGCCGGCCAGGCTGTTGCCGCGACCGTCGAAGTGCGCGTCTCCGGCGTCACCGCCAAGGGCAAGGTCAACGTCGCCGTCTGCGACCGCGAGCGCTTCCTCAAGCAGTGCGCCTACAGCGCCTCGGCGCCGGCCCAGGCCGGCGAAACCGTCGTCACCGTCAAGGACGTGCCACCCGGCACCTGGGCCGTGCTTGCCTACCAGGACGAGAACGAGAACAAGGAGCTTGACCGCAACTTCATCGGCATCCCGAAGGAGAACTACGGCTTCAGCCGCAACCCGGTCAGCCGCTTCGGCCCGCCCTCCTTCGAAGACGCCGCGATCGAGCTGCGCGACGGCGCGAACACGGCCGCCATCAAGCTGCATTGACCTGTCCTTGCACCGAAAGCGTGCCGCCGTGCGCTAATCGATGGCGCTGCCGGCGGCCTTCCGCATCGCGCCGGCGCACGCGGCGCCGGGGCGAAAAATAACGATAGGAATTAAATAATTCTTCGGGTATCGTTGCTTCCCATAATGGGCCGGGCACCGTTTCCGGCCGTCAATCGTTGACACATATTGCTATGGGGATGAGGTATGAATGAGTTGGTGAACGTCATTAACGGCTGGGTGTGGAGCCCGGCCCTGATCGCGCTCTGCCTGGGCGCCGGACTGTATTTCTCGATCCGCTCGCGCTTCCTGCAGCTGCGCCACGTGCGTGAAATGACCCGCCTCATGATGGACGGCAAGAGCTCCGACCAGGGCGTCTCCTCCTTCCAGGCCCTGACCATGACCCTGGCCGGCCGCGTCGGCACCGGCAATATCGCCGGCGTCGCCACCGCCATCACCTTCGGCGGCCCCGGCGCCGTATTCTGGATGTGGGCGGTCGCCTTCCTCGGCGCCAGCTCGGCCTTCGTCGAATCAACCCTCGGCCAGGTCTACAAGGAATCGATCGACAAGCAGTTTCGCGGCGGACCCGCCTTCTATATCGAGAAGGGCCTGGGCATCAAGTGGTATGCGGTGCTGTTCGCGCTGGTGACCATCGTCGCCACCGGCGTGCTGCTGCCGGGCGTGCAGGCCAACTCGATCGCCGAGAGCCTCAAGACCGCGGCCGGCGTCGACACCACCGTCACCGGCGCGATTCTCGCGATCGCGCTGGCCTTCATCATCTTCGGCGGCGTCAAGCGCATCGCCAGCTTCGCCGAATACGTGGTGCCCTTCATGGCGCTGGGCTACATCGTGGTCGCCTGCATCATCGTGGCGCTGCACATCGACCAGCTGCCGAACGTGCTCTCGCTGATCTTCACCTCGGCCTTCGGCTTCGACGCGGCCTTCGGCGCCATCATCGGCATGGCGATCCAGTGGGGCGTCAAGCGCGGCGTCTACTCGAACGAAGCCGGCCAGGGCACCGGCCCGCACGCCTCCTCGGCGGCCGAAGTGAGCCACCCGGCCAAGCAGGGCCTGGTGCAGGGCTTCTCGGTCTACGTCGACACCCTGTTCGTGTGCTCGGCCACCGCCTTCATGCTGCTCATCACCGGCCAGTACAACGTGCAGGCGCCGGACGGCTCGCCGATGTTCACCGGCGTGCAGGGCGTGGCCGCCGGCCCGGGCTACGTCCAGACCGCGCTGGAAAACATCATGCCGGGCTTCGGCTCGCTGTTCGTCGCGATCGCCCTGCTGTTCTTCGCCTTTACCACCATCGTCGCCTACTACTACATCGCCGAGACCAATATCGCCTACCTGAACCGCGCCACCAAGCGCGGCTGGCTGACCTTCGTCCTCAAGCTGTGCATGATCGCCACCACCTTCTACGGCGCGATCAAGACCGCCGACGCGGCCTGGGCACTGGGCGACCTGGGCGTGGGCCTGATGGCCTGGCTGAACATCGCCGCCATCCTGCTGCTGCGCAACGTCGCCTTCAAGTGCCTGCGCGACTACGAGGCCCAGAAGGCCCAGGGCAAGGATCCGGTGTTCGACCCGGTGGCGCTGGGCATCGCGAACGCCGACTACTGGGTCACGCGCAACGCCGCCGCCCAGCCGGGCGCGCAGGCCGGCACCGCGCCCGCCCGCACCACCGGACGCTGATTCCGGATTGATTCACGCCATTTCCGGTCCGGACGGACCGGAAATCGGCTATACTCGGGCCGGGTGTTCGTACCGCCGGTACGACAGGAATGCGCGATGGTCGGGCCGCCACGCGGCTTGTTCACGTCCAGATCGCCCATGACCGCCATCCTCTCCGTCCGCCTCTCCTCCACCTTCAAGGCCTTTTTCGCGTCGAGCAAGTCCGGCGGCATCGTGCTGATCGCCTGCACCCTGCTCTCGCTGCTGCTCGCCAACTCGTCCTTCGGTCCCGCCTGGCTCGGCTTCTGGCATCAGTACGTCGCCGGCCTGAGCATCGAGCACTGGGTCAACGACGCCCTGATGGCGATCTTCTTCCTGATGATCGGGCTGGAGCTGGAACGCGAGCTGTACAACGGCGAACTGTCCGACCTGCGCAACGCCCTGCTGCCGATCCTGGCGGCGCTGGGCGGCATCGTGGCGCCTGCCGCGATCCACTTCGCCCTCAACGGCGGCAGCCCGACCCAGGCCGGCGTCGGCATCCCGATGGCCACCGACATCGCCTTCGCGCTCGGCGTGCTGGCCCTGCTGGGCAGCCGCGTGCCGGCCTCGCTCAAGATCTTCCTGACCGCGCTGGCCGTGATGGACGACCTCGGGGCCATCATCGTCATCGCCCTCTTCTATTCGACCGGCCTGTCGGTGGCCTATCTGGCCGGCGCGCTGGCCGTGTTCGCCCTGCTCGTCGCGATGAACCGCGTGCTGCGCGTGATGGCCCTGCTGCCTTACCTGGCGGGCGGCGCCCTGATGTGGTTCCTGATGCTCAAGTCCGGCGTGCATGCGACCATCGCCGGCGTGCTGCTGGCCTTCGCGATTCCCTATTCGGCGCGCCAGGACGACGAACGCTCGCCTTCGCACCGCCTCGAGCACGTGCTGCACAAGCCGGTCGCCTTCCTGATCCTGCCCATCTTCGCGCTGGCCAATACCGGCATCGTCATCGGCGCCGGCTGGACCCAGGAACTGCTGTCGTCCAACAGCCTGGGCATCATGCTCGGCTTGGTCGCCGGCAAGCCGCTCGGCATCGTGCTGTTCACCTTCGCCGCGGTGGCGCTCGGCCTGTGCCGCCTGCCGCTCGACCTGGCCTGGCGCCACGTGATCGGCGCCGGGCTGCTGGGCGGGATCGGCTTCACCATGTCGATCTTCATCACCAACCTGGCGTTCGCCGGCGCTCCGGACGCGATCAACGCCTCGAAGATGGCGATCCTGCTGGCCTCGCTGGCGGCCGGCGTCGCCGGCTTCGTCTGGCTGAAGCTGCTGGGCGGGCCGACGCCGATGGACCGCGATCCGGATACGCTCGACTTCGAGGCGGCGCGCTAGTCGGCGGCACGGTCCAGCAACGCCAGCAGGGCCGCCTTGTTGCCTTCGCGCGGCCAGCCCCACACCTGACCGACGATCTTGCCGTCCCTGAGCAGGAAGAAGCGCGGCACGTTGATGACGTCGACCGCGCTCCACTCCCGGGTGTCGTAGGGGACGCGGATCGGCAGCGCCGGGTTCGACGCATTCCATTCGCCCACGAAGCCGGCAGTGAACGGCGAGCGTGGCGGCGTCACCAGCACGAGTCCGGCCTGCTGCAGCCGCGTACGCAAGCCGGCATCTTCGCGCAACGCCGCCAAAGCAGCGGCCGAGAAACCGCAACCCGCATCGACCACCATCACGAGTTCCGTGCCCGGCGGAGGCGGCAGCGCTTCGCGCACCAGGACATTGGCGGCGGCATCGTAGCGGTAGACGCTGCGGCCGGTGAAGCCGGCGCCGAGCGGATCGCGCACCGCCGGGACGACTTCACCCGCCAGATGCGGTTTCGCGGCGGCGAATGCCCGCGCCTGTTCGAACTGGCGCGCCGCGATCAGGCGCCGCAACACGGTCGCATCGAAGCCGCGGCGGGTATCGATGCCGCGGGCGCGCATTTCGTCGTACACCGCCAGGAGGCGGCGCGAGGCAAGCGAATCCGCGCTGCCCTCGGCCGCGATCAGGGCGGCGTCGAAGTACGGCGCCAGGTCGCCCAGCGCAAGCGCGCGCAATGCGCCTTGCGGCACGTGCTCGCCGAACAGCGCAATGAAGCGGCGTTCCATGCGCGCCTCGTCCTCCGTCGTCATCGCGCTGTCCGGATCGTTGCGGCGTTCGCTCTCCTGCGCGCGGAGCCGCTCGATCTGCGCCAGACGCGTGCGTGCATCGGACGTCGGCGCCGGCAAGCGCAGCGGCGGGCCGGATAGCTGCGCGACCACGCTGGGCAGATATTCGCCTGCATCGATAAGGGCGAGGACGGCCGCAATCTGACTTGGCTCCAGCTCACGCACCAGGCTGACGTAACTGAACGTGGTCAAGCCGCGTTCGCCCCATTTCAAGGACTCCAGGAAGCGCTGCCTGCCATAGGGCGTAAAAGCATCGAGCGGGTTGGGCTGGCTGGACGCCAGCACCTCCTCCAGCTGCGCGGCGCTGCGCACTATCGGAGAAGCAGGCTGCGCCGCGTGGGTGCTCAGCATCCAGCAGACAAGCGACACGACGATGGCCGTGCGCAGGCGTTGTCCGGTCATGACGCCCCCCTGCTCAGTAAGCAGTTCCGGCGAGACGGTCGCCGTCGTGCCCGATGAAGCCGGAACCGAACGGTTCCTTCGGCGCGGGAACCGTCAGGCTGTGCAGGTGCGGCTTGCCGCGCATGAATTCCCTGGCCATGTCGAGTTGACGGGCCTGGATCAGGCTGCGCAGCACGGTCGCGTCGATCGAGCGGCGGGTGTCGATGCCGCGGTCCCTGAGCGCGGTGTAAGCCATCAGCATGTGGCGCAGCGGATAATTCCAGTAGATGGGCTCGCCTTGCGACCCGATTTCGCCCTGAGCCGCCAATGCGGCGGCGTCGAAATACGCCGGCAAGTCCGCGGGCGGCAGGTCGGCCAGCGTGAGTTCGGAGAACCTGAGTCTGTACAGATCCACGTAGCGGCGCGCCAGTTTCGCGGGATCCCTGTTCCCATCGGCGGCGAGACGCTCGATCGCTTCCAGGCGCGCCACCGCATCCGCCGACGGCGCCTGCATCCGCAGCGGCCGGCCGGTGAGCTCTTTCTCGAGCGCGGGAAGGTGGGCCTCGGCGCCGATAAAGGCCAGCACGCCGGCGAGCTGCTGCGGCTCCAATTCGCGCACCAGGATGTCGCTGTTGAACGCCGCGAGTCCCTTGTCGTTCCAGCGCAGCGAAGCCAGGAAGCGCCGCTTGCCGTAAGGGGTCAGGGCATCGAGCGGCGTGGCCTGGCTGGACGACAGCACGGCCTCGAGCTGGGCCGGACTGCGCACGGCGGGCGCCGTGGCGTCTGCCGCTTGTGTAGTCAGGGACCAGCAAGCAAGCGATATCATCAGGGCACTGCGGAAAAATGGACCACGCATAGTTCCTCCCGGTTAATGTTGTAAACCGAGTATAGCTACTAGTCCATCGAAATGCGTGCCGCAGCGGCACTTCATGCGCGGCGCGTAAAAAAAGGCTGTGTTCGCGTTAGTTATAGATTTGCAGCCTCCTTCACTGAACTTGTCGTACCGCAGCACCTAGCCACTGCGCTGGTGTACGCAACGCGTGCGCATCCAGTAATCGCTGCCACCCGGAATAGTTCGCCAGGTAGCGGCTGGCCACGCCCTTGAAGCGCACCAGCCAGTTCTTGAAGCGACTGTGCCAGCCATTCACGTTCTGAATGTGGATCGCGCCGCGTGCGCGCCGGCCCGCCCGCACGTTGACGGA
>NZ_JAJNOC010000012.1 GCF_021044825.1 Massilia phyllostachyos
AGCAATCAATTTGAGAAACATGGCGGTGAGTTCCACCGTGTCGGCCTGTGGAGGGGAAGGCGCTGGCCTTGCGCGCGAGCGCAGGGTGAAACCGGCCCCTGTGAAGCAGGAACTCAACGGTAAGGCGAGCTTTAAGTAGTATCGAGCTGCTTTGCATAAGTTTGAGAGAACGGCTTTCCCACCGCGGGCACCTACCGCGGCATCCCGGAAGTATGCGAACACGTCAGGGTCGGACGCGGCTCGTGGGCCGAGGGCAGCTGCGATCCCGAGGGCATCTTCGTCAAGGACGACAAAGCCGTCGTTTACCTCTACGCATGGGTGCGCTTACACGACGCGGCCGAATGGACCGGGGGACGCTTTGCCGATGGCTTCGTGTTCCGTGACGGGAAAATCATCGAGTACCGCTCGTTCGGCGAACGCGCCGACGCCCTCGCCTGGGCCGGCATCGACGACCCGGCATCGCCAGACCAGCATTGACTGGCTGAACGAGGGGCGTAGATGGACGATGCGTTGGACTGGCAGCCGATCACCGAAGCTGCCCTATGGGACAGGATCCTGCACGCCGAAGGCCGGATGAGCCCTCAGCTCTTCCGCCTATGGGAAGCGATCAGGATTTCACCGGTGAAGTGGGAAGAAAAGACCTATGGCAGCACCGGCGGCGGCTTCTGGGTGGTCGCCATCATCGGAAACCGGGCGATCTGGTTCAACGATATCGAGGACGGGTTCAACTGTTCCTCATATACGGTCACCGGCCAGCTCGCTGAATACTTCTGCAACCAGGATGAGCTCGACATGACTGTCCAGAACATCCTGACGATCATCGAGACAGGCATCGATTCGAGCGCAAGATGCTCGGCCCCGATCCCTGGAGCATGGCGGCCGGAATAAGCGCGGCACCGGACGCTAAGCCGCCAGGCCGATCTCGGTTCCCGCCTCCCCCTCCTCATCAATCTTGACCGACGCGCCCAACAAGGTGCGCAAGCGGTAGAGTCGCTGCCGGTAATTCCCTTCCGGCCCCGACGGCCCGCAATCGATCTGCTCGAACAGCCGTCCGATGCGGTCCAGCGCGATGCGTTCCTGCGCCGTTTCGACCAGCACCAGGCGCCGCTTGCTGCGCCCGTAGCTGGCGCGGATGTCGATCACCAGGCAGTGGCCCTGGTCGGCGACCGGCACGTCCAGCAGCAGCGCCTCGGCGCGCGACAGGTTGAACAGAGCGGCCAGTTCGAGGCGCGCCGCGAGCAGCGGGTGGGCCGGAGCGGCGTCGCGCGGGCGGTTGCGCTGGACGGCCTGGTAGCTGGCGAACAGGATGCCGGTTTCCAGGTAGGGCGGCGTGGACAGGCGCGGCGCGATCTTGCGCAGCAGCGCGGCGGCGGCGCCGGAACCCTGGGCGGCCGCTTTTTGCAGCCAGTAGGCCGCGCGCACGTCGTTGTTCTCGTTTTCGCGGCGCGCGCGCCAGGCGTTGTTGCCGCATTCGAGCTGGGCGTCGGCGTAGCCCATCTCGGCGGCGCGTTCCAGGTAGCGCTGGGCGTCGGCCACGTTGCGCTGGGAGAATTCCGGCTTGATATAGATGCGCGACAGCGCGTACCAGGCTTCCGGCAAGCCTTGCTCGCCTGCCAGCGTCAGCCAGCGGATCGCCTTCTTGAAATTGGCGGCCCCGCCACCGCCGCCGGCAATGCGGCGGCCGTCGATGCCCATGCGCGCGCAGCGCAGGCCCATGGCGAGCTGGGCGTGGCGGTCGTGCTCGGCGGCGGCGAGTTCCCAGAAGCATAGGGGTTCGCCTGGTGCCGGGGCCGGGCCATGACGGGCGTCGAGCAAGCGCGCGACCCGCGACAGCAGGGTGATGTCGCTGGGGGCCAGGCGCTGCAGCTGGCCGCGGCTGGAGGCGGCCGCCACCAGCGCGCGCGCCAGCGGCAGGGCGCGCACCAGGTAGTCTTCCCAGTGGCCGGTTTCCCAGGCCTGCTCGAGCACGGCGGCCTGGGCTTCGGCAACGCCGTTGTCGGCGGCGCGGCGCAGCCAGGCCTGGCTCGCGGCCGGCGCGCCGGCGGTGGACGAGGCGGACAAGGTGGACGAAGTGGCGGGCGCAGCGGATTCAGGGCGGGCTGCGCGCGCCGGCGCGGGCGTTGCGCTCAGCTCGCGGCGGCGCGCCAGCAGCCATTGGGCGGCGGGAAAGCCGGCGCGCGCCGCGTCTTCGAGGGCGCGCTGGGCCTTGGCGTGCTGCGCTCCCGGCCCGGGGCCGGCGGGATCCAGCACCAGCTGGGCATAGACCAGGCCGGCGTGCACGCTGCCGTCGTCGTAGGCGCGCTCGTACCAGGAGGCGAGCGCCGGGGCGCTGCCCTGTGCCAGTTCCAGAGGAATATGGTCGCCGATGAGCTGCCAGGCTTGCTGGCACTCCTGGCGCGCGGCCCTCTCCAGCCAGTACAGGGCGGTGGGCAGGCTTTGCGGCAGGCCGGCGCTGCCGAACAGGTAGAGCTTGCCCAGCGCGAGCTGGGCCGCAGCCTGTCCGGCGCGGGCGTTGCGGATGATCGCCAGTTCTTCGCGGTTAGCCATCGTTCGTCATGGTGTGGGTTCGGTACGCGGCGGCGGTTCGAAGGGCCTTGCTGGCGACCGGGCAGTGCAGGACAGCCAAGCCCAAAGTTGCCAATATACAAGAAATCAATATTGGCCGCCGACACGCTCGCAATGTGACGCTGAGTCTAAGCCTCGCTTCCCCGCGCTTCTCTTGCTATCCCGGACTTCCTTGAGGCGGCGCAAACCGCTGTGTTGACGAACTCGGCTGTAACGCTGAAGCAATTTGTTACATGTTTTTGACACGCGTTTCAAAAATACAACAGCACGATTGGATAATGTGGCTTTTGACCAACTCACCCCTTCATAATTGACAAAACCGACAATCTTGACGACTCAAGCATTTAAGGTGCAGCTTATCCGGGCGTTCAGCACACGAGCCTCAACGCCAAGGATGACGCGATATATTTAAGAAAAGGAATACGAACAATGAAACACTCCCTCATGGCCGTCGCACTGCTGGGCGCATTCGCCGGCGTGGCCCATGCACAAACCTCGGTTCAAGTCTACGGCACCATCGATGCCGGCCTGATCAAGCGCAGCGGCCAGTCGCTGAACATCGGCAAGCGCGCCTCGAACACCCTGGGTTTCAAGGGCACCGAAGAACTGGGCAACGGCCTCAAGGCGCTGTTCCAGCTGGAAATGCGTTACGAGCCGGACACCGGCACCAATGAAATCGGCGGCAACGGCACCCAGCGTCCGCTGTTCCAGGGCCAGAGCCGCGTCGGCCTGCAGGGCGACTTCGGTATCGTCCGCATCGGCCGCGGCCTGACTCCGTTCCACGAAACCGTCGGCGCCTTCGAGCCGTTCCACGCTTCGCCGAGCCCGGCCGGCTTCTGGACCGACATCGCCGTCGCAGGCTACAACTCGCAGCCGCTGGACACCGCCGGCTACTCGAGCAACCGCTTCTCGAACGCGGTCTGGTACAACTCGCCGGTCACCAGCGGCTTCCAGCTGAACGCGGCGATCGCCACCAAGGAAAACGGCGGCGGCCCGGCAGTCATCGGCCGCGGCACCGCGGCCAACCCGCAGTTCCCGCTGGGCGCCGAAGCGTCGGCCAACCCGTTCTCGATCACCGGCACCTACAACAACGGTCCGCTGGCGGTCATGGGCGCCTACGAGCGTAACGCCATCGAATCGAAGGTCTGGTCGATCGGCGCATCGGTCGCGGCCACCCCGGAACTGAAGCTGATGGCCCTGTACTCGAAGCAGGACCAGGAAGAAAACCGCCTGTTCAACCAGAACACCAAGGCATGGGTGCTGGGCGCGAACTACACCATGGGCCCGGGCAAGTTCCTGGCCGGTTACGGCCAGAAGGACCAGGACGGCCTGGAGAAGGTCAAGCAGCTGTCGCTAGGCTACGAGTACAGCCTGTCGAAGCGCACCTACCTGTACGTCGACGCGTCGCGCAAGAAGGGCCTGACCACCCAGCCGACCACCGTCAACCACTACGATGTGGGCGTGAACCACTCGTTCTAAGCTGAACAAGGGGTGAAGACGGGCCGCACGGCCTGTTGGACCGAGCAAGATGGGGCGGACATGGGAAACCATGTCCGCCCTTTGTTTCGGGCGCCGTTCACAGCGTTTTTGCTGCTGTTGTGTAGTATTTCAGCAACGCCAAGCATGAGCACCGCATCACCCCTGTTTAGGGTCTGTACAGTGCGCAGTAGCAATGGCATATTGCCAAGACGGGTAACAAAACGCTCGTTCGCAAAATAACATGGAGACGCAATGAAGAAGAGTATCCTGGCCGCGCTGCTCGGCACCTGTTTCGCAACCTCGGCCTTCGCGCAGACCAGCGTGCAGATCTACGGTATCGCCGACGCCGGCGTGATGTGGCAGAAGGGCGGCCCGACCAAGATCTACAGCGGCGGCGCCGACGGCTCGCGTATCGGTTTCAAGGGCACCGAAGACCTCGGCAACGGCTACAAGGCGATCTTCAACCTGGAAGCCCGCGTCGAACTCGACACCGGCACCCAGCAGCCGACCCTGATGAACGACAATCCGGGCACCTACCTGCTGCGCGGCATGAACGGCATCCCGCCGGCGATCCTGTCGAGCCTGCAAAACCTGATCCAGCCGCCGGGCGGCCCGGCCGTCAACCAGGAACGCGCGCTGTTCGACCGCACCGCGATGGTCGGCCTGATCACCCCGGTCGGCGCCGTGCTGCTGGGCCGCATGTACACCCCGGGCTATGAAGTCTTCAACAAGGCCGACACCTTCGAGTCGGGCACCGGCGGCACCTGGGGCCACGTGACCGGCGGCACCGCCGGCTTCACCGCGCTGGGCGCCGACATCCGCTCGCAGGAAGCGATCCAGTACCGTATCGCCCTGCCGAGCGGCATTGGCGCGTCGGTCATGTACGGCCCGAAAGGTTCGGGCTACCTGGGCCGCTACAACAAGTTCCGCGCCGGCGCCGTCACCTACACCGCGAACGGCTTCGACATCGGCATCGGCTACAACCACGGCTACGACCAGCTGAACCGTCCGAGCCTGCGCACCACCACCGTGGGCGGCTCCTATACCCTGAACGACACCTGGAAATTGTTCGCCGGCTTCCACAGCCAGCGTAACTCGAACTCGGTGCTGATCGCCGACTACACCAATGGCTGGGATGCCGGCGTGGTCCCGGCCCTGACTGCCCAGGGCGTGCCGGCGGCCAACCGCGCCGCACTGCGCAACATCTTCCTGACCGCGATCCGCCGCAACACCCAGCAGGACGCCAACAGCTACCAGGTCGGCGCCCACTACAAGCTGGGCAGCGGCCGCATCATGGCCCAGTACGCGCACCAGAACGACCGTACCGAGACCAACAGCGACGCCGACCTGTACGCGCTGGGTTACGACCACTTCCTGTCGAAGCGCACCGACCTGTACACCGTCGTGTCCTTCATCAAGAACGATGGCCTGGCACAGTACTCGCCGGGCACCTCGGGCAACCCGGGCGGCTTCACCAAGGCGCCGGGCGAAGACGGCCGCGCGCTGCAGATCGGCATCCGCCACCGCTTCTGATTCAGGCAGCGCCTGCCTCACGAGACGCCCCGCGGGGCGTCTTTTTTTATGTCCAGAGCGAACCTGCCGTCGGTTAAAATGTGACTTCGTCGTTCCTTCAATCCCCTTCCGAGCATTCATGACCACTGACGTACTCGACGCCAACGCCGTCGCCCAATACCTGATCGACCACCCGCAGTTCTTCGAAGAGCACGCCGGCCTGCTGGGCGAAGTCAGGCTGTCGAGCCCGCTGACCGGCCGCGCCGTGTCGCTGCAGGAGCGCCAGATGGAAGTCATGCGCGACAAGTACCGCGTGCTCGAGCTGCGCCTGGCCGACCTGACCCGCCGCGCCGAGGAAAACCACGCGATCGCCAACCGCTTCCACGCCTGGAACCAGGCGCTGCTGGCGTCCAAAGGCGGCGCCGCGATGGCGCGCGACCTGGCCGATGCGCTGCGCACCGAATTCATGGTCCCGCAAGTCACCCTGCGCCTGTGGAACCTGGCCCCGGAGCACGACGGCGCCTGGTTCACGGGTGGCGTCTCGAGCGATGCGCGCCTGTTCGCCGCCAGCCTGCGCGCGCCTTACTGCGGGCTGAACAACGACTTCGAAGCGGTGCGCTGGCTCGACGATCCGGCCTCGGTGCGCTCGACCGTCCTGATGCCGCTGGTATGCGAGGGCAAGACCTTCGGCCTGCTGGTGCTGGGCGCGCCCAACGACGACCGCTTCACCGCGACCATGGCGACCGATTTCCTGGTCCACATCGCCGCCACCGCCAGCACCGCGCTGGCCCCGCTGCGCGCCTGACGATGGCGGGCTCGGCGGCTGAGGACGACTTGCCGGCGCGCTACCTGGGCGAGCTGGCCACCCAGCGCCAGCTGTCGCCGCACACGGTCGCCGCCTACCGCCGCGACCTGCTGGAGCTGGCCCAGCTCGCCGGCCATGCCGACTGGCCGCGTATTTCCCACCACGACATCCGCCGCTTCGCCGCCAAACTGCACGCCGGCGGCCAGTCGCCGCGTTCGATCGCGCGCAAGCTGTCCGGCTGGCGCGGCTTCTACGAATGGCTGTCGCGCCGGCTAGACCTGGCCGCGAACCCGGTCGACGGCGTGCGCGCCCCGCGCCGGCCCAAGACGCTGCCCAAAGCCCTGTCGGTCGACGACGCGGTGCAATTGATGGAAGCGAACCGTCACGGCCATCCGGAACCGGCCGAGCTGTGCGACCGCGCCATGTTCGAGCTGCTGTATTCGAGCGGCTTGCGGGTCTCGGAACTCACCGGCCTGGACATGGTCTATACCGAAGGCGGACAAGGCGCGTCCGCCTCGCTCGGCTGGTACGACGCGCCGGCCGGCGAAGTCGTGGTCACCGGCAAGGGCGGCAAGATGCGCCGCGTCCCCGTCGGCGCCCCTGCGCGCGCGGCCCTGGCGGCCTGGCTGGCGGTGCGCCCCGCCGCGCGCGACGGCAGCCCTGCCCTGTTCCTGTCGGCGCGCGGCGTGCGCGTCACGCCGCGCGTGGTGCAGACGCGCCTGAAGGCCCACGCCCTGCGCGCCGGCACGCCGGTGCACGTGCATCCGCACGTGCTGCGCCACTCCTTCGCCTCGCACGTGCTGCAATCCTCGGGCGACCTGCGCGCGGTGCAGGAACTGCTCGGCCACGCCAGCATCACCTCGACCCAGGTGTATACGGCGCTCGACTTCCAGCACCTGGCGGCGGTCTACGACAAGGCCCATCCGCGCGCCAAATCCAAGTAATTGGTGGAACAAAGCCGCGACGCTGGTGTGAGCTGCGTCAAGACACTGCACGGTTGATGGTGGTGTTGCAAGAATTCCGGCATAATCCCCCGATTCTCGGCCCCGGCGCGGGCCCAACCGGACGCACAGCGAATATGGAACCCATCCCGAGCACCATCCTGACCGGCTTCCTCGGCGCAGGCAAGACCACCCTCCTCAACCGCATCCTGCACGAGGAGCACGGCCTGCGCATCGCCGTCATCGAGAACGAATTCGGCCAGGAAAACATCGACAACGAGATCCTGGTGCGCGATACCGGCGAGCAGATCGTCGAGATGAACAACGGCTGCATCTGCTGCACCGTGCGCGGCGACCTGATCGTGGCGCTGAACAACCTGGCGCAGAAGCGCGCCGCCGGCGAGATCGCGTTCGACCGCGTGGTGATCGAAACCACGGGCCTGGCCAACCCGGGCCCGGTGGCCCAGACCTTCTTCGTGGACGAGGAAGTGGGCGCCAACTACATGCTCGACGCGGTGGTGACCGTGGTCGATGCGCGCCACGCCATGATGCAGCTGGACACGCACGAGGAAGCCCAGCGCCAGGTGGGCTTCGCCGACAAGATCCTGCTCTCGAAGACCGACCTGGTCGACGCCGCCGCGGTCGACGCCCTGAAGACGCGCCTGCACCGCATCAACCCGCGCGCCCCGATCGCCACGAGCGACTTCGGCCGCGCGCCGATCTCCGACGTGCTCGACCTGCGCGGCTTCAACCTGAATGACAAGCTGGAAATCGATCCGGACTTCCTGCGCGCCGAGGAGCACGACCACGATCACGACCATGAACACGGTCACGCTCATGAGCACGGCGAACACTGTGGCCACGACCATGCCCATGGCGAAGCCTGCAAGCATCACGATCACCACCACAGCCACCACACCGACGACATCGCCGCCTTCGTGTTCAAGAGCGAGCGCGCCTTCGATCCGGCGCGCCTCGACCAGTTCCTGGGCAGCATGGTGCAGGTCTTCGGCCCGCAGATGCTGCGCTACAAGGGTGTGCTGGCGATGGACGGGGCCGACCGCAAGGTGGTGTTCCAGGGGGTGCATCAAATCATGGGCAGCGACCTGGGCGCAAAGTGGGGCGAGAACGAAGTTCGCGGCAGTAAAATGGTATTTATTGGTAAAAATTTACCAAAAGACGTATTTATCGCCGGACTCGAACAGTGTTTGGTATAAACTACATCAGTTTTGCAGGCAGGCCCGGGCCTGTCTGACGACCCGCCACGGTGTTGGCGGGAAGGCGGCAGCGGCCGCATCCGGGCAACCCCACTCCCGTGGGGAAGGCAGTGAAGGACGGCGGTCGCCGTCCGGGCAGCAGCTCTCGCACTCGTTGCAAAGGTGTTATTGCTGAGTTAGCTGCTAAAATGAAAAACCTCTGTCGTATCGAAGGCATCATGACTAAAACAACGAAACCGAATACCGCCGCGCAGCTCGAAGAACGCCTTCTGACGGAAGAAGAAATTCGGGCGATGAGCGACGACGACTACATGAATCCGGCCCAGCTGGCATTCTTCCGCAACCGCCTGCAGGAACTGGAAAAGGAACTGCTGAAGAACGCCGGTGAAACCACCGAGCACTTGCGCGAAACCGTGCTGGTGCCGGATCCGGCCGACCGTGCGACCATCGAAGAAGAACACGCGCTGGAACTGCGCACCCGCGACCGCGAGCGCAAGCTGCTCAAGAAAGTCCAGCAGTCGATCGCCGCCATCGACGCCAACGAATACGGCTACTGCGACGAGACCGGCGAGCCGATCGGCGTGCCGCGCCTGATCGCGCGCCCGACCGCGACCCTGTCGCTGGAAGCGCAGCAGCGCCGCGAACTGAAGCAGAAGCTGTACGGCGACTGATCGGGTCAGTCGGCCCCGGCAGGAAAGGCATGCGCCGCAAGACGCATGCCTTTTTTGTTTCCCCTTAGCTTTTTCTTAAAGTACGTGTTTCCACATAAAGAACGGGCCTGCCTTTTTGTTTCCCATCGGATACACTGGAGGGCATGCGCGCGGTGCATGCCTACGCACGGCCAAGGCGTGCGCGCAGGACGCGTCCGGCGCAGCCATGCTACCGTTCTGCACGTTGCGGACTCCTTCATCCACTATTTCCGACCATGGGGCTGTTCTCCTTTTTGAAGAGAAAGAGCGATGCGCCGGCCGACGACGTCCTCGTCGTGCCGGACACGCGCCTGCGCGCCGGCGAGCCCTCGCGCCTCGACAGCGAGGCCGAGCGCGAACGCCAGCGCGCGATCGCGCGCGCCACCGCCGCCAAGATCGACGAGATCGAACTGGCCATGGCGTCCGACATCTTCGACGACGAACCGGCCTGGGGCAGCGCGCGCCGACCCGCCGCCGCCAACGCCCCCGTCATGAACCCGCTCGACGCCGAGGAGCCGCTCGAGGCGCCGGTGCCACCCGCCAGCGCACCGGCGGTCGAGGAAAGCGCCATCCTCTACGCCAATGGCCAGGCGGCGGCCGCCGAAAGCCTGCTGCGCGACAGCCTGGCGGACTTCGGCCGCGCCGAGCGCCTGCCCTGGTGGATGCTGTTCGACCTCTACCAGGCCACCGGCCGCGAAACCGATTTCGACAGCCTCGCGATCGACTACGCCAGCCACTTCGAAACCTCGCCGCCGGCCTGGCAGCCGCTGCTCATGCCGACCGCGGCCCCGGCGCCGGTCGCCGCCGTCG
This sequence comes from Massilia phyllostachyos, assembly GCF_021044825.1. GTDB lineage: Bacteria > Pseudomonadota > Gammaproteobacteria > Burkholderiales > Burkholderiaceae_D > Telluria > Telluria phyllostachyos. The sequence goes on from NZ_JAJNOC010000012.1 coordinate 10,019, forward strand.
CCGCCAGCGAAGCCTTCGGCGCCGTGCTCGACAGCGCAGCCGGGGCGCGCCTGCAGCGCCTGCTGGCCTCGCCGGCCCCGCTGGTGCGCATCGACCTCGGCGCGCTGCGCAGCGCCACGCCGGAAGGCTGCGCGGCGCTGCTGTCCGCCCTGCAGGCCTTGCGCAAGGAAGGGCGCGAGCTGGTGCTGGCCGGCGCCGACACCCTGCTCGGCGTGCTGCGTCCCATGCTGGCGGTGGGCGACCGCGGCGCCGGCGAAGCGCCCTGGCTGCTGCTGCTCGAACTGCTGCTGCTGTCGAACCGCGAAAAGGATTTCGAGGAGTCGGCGATGGATTACTGCGTCACCTTCGAAGTCTCGCCGCCCTCTTTCGAGACGCCAAAAAGGGTCAGCACCGCGGCGCCGGCCCCGGCATCGCGCGCCGGCGGCGACCGCTTCCTGCTGCCGCCGGTGGCGGGCGGGGCCAACGACCCGCTGCTGGACGCGGTCGACGCCTATGCCGAGGGACGCGAGCTGCTGGTGCTCGATTGTTCGCGCCTGGCGCGCATGGACTTTGCCTGCGCCACCGCCCTGCAGTCGCGCCTGAGCGCCCACGTGGAGGCGGGCCGCGCGGTCGAATTGCGCGAGCTGAACCATCTGGTCGCGGCGCTGCTGCGCCTGCTCGGTTACGGCGACGGCATCCGGCTGTATCCGCACCGTTACTGACCGATCGCCGCGGCCGTTTTTGCAAACGGCAATTAAGCTTCAGCTCATCTTGCAATTACGAGCACGCGCCCCATCTGCGGGTGGCTAGACAACCACGAGGCTTAATATGGAACAATTTCACGGCACCACCATCGTCAGCGTAAGACGCGGCGCGCAAGTCGCGCTGGGCGGCGATGGCCAGGTCACGCTGGGCAACGTCGTCATGAAGGGCTCGGCGCGCAAGGTGCGTAAACTCTACCAGGGCAAGGTCCTGTGCGGATTCGCCGGCGCCACCGCTGACGCCTTCACCCTGCTCGACCGCTTCGAAGCCAAGCTGGAAAAACACCAGGGCAATCTGATGCGCGCCTCGGTCGAACTGGCCAAGGACTGGCGCACCGACCGCATGCTGAGCAAGCTGGAAGCCATGCTGCTGGTCGCGGACCGCGAATCGACCCTGATCATCACCGGTAACGGTGACGTGCTCGAGCCGACCGACGGTCTCGGCGCCATCGGCTCGGGCGGCGTGTACGCCCAGTCAGCCGCCAAGGCGCTGTACGAGAACACCGACATGTCACCCGCCGAGGTCGTGAAAAAGGCACTGACCATCGCGGGTGAGCTGTGCATCTACACCAACCTGAACCACATCATCGAGACCCTGGAATGAACGCGTCCCCCATCATGAACATGACCCCGCCCGAGATCGTCTCGGAGCTGGACAAGCACGTGGTCGGCCAGGGCAAGGCCAAGCGCGCGGTCGCGATCGCGCTGCGCAACCGCTGGCGCCGCCAGCAGGTCGCCGAACCGCTGCGCCACGAGATCACCCCGAAGAACATCCTCATGATCGGCCCGACCGGCGTCGGCAAGACCGAGATCGCGCGCCGCCTGGCCAAGCTGGCCGACGCGCCCTTCATCAAGATCGAAGCGACCAAGTTCACCGAGGTCGGCTACGTCGGCCGCGACGTCGACACCATCATCCGCGACCTGATCGACATCGGCGTCAAGCAGACCCGCCTGAGCGAGCAGAAGAAGGTGCGCCAGCGCGCCGAGGATGCGGCCGAAGACCGCGTGATCGACATCCTGGTGCCGCCGGCGCGCGACTTCGGCTTCAACACCAGCGGCGCCGACAGCAAGGACGGGGACGCCACCCGCCAGACCTTCCGCAAGCGCCTGCGCGAAGGCTCGCTCGACGACCGCGAGATCGAGATCGACGTGGCCGAGCAGGCACCGCAAATGGAAATCATGGCGCCGCCGGGCATGGAAGAAATGACCGAGCAGATCAAGTCGATGTTCGCCGGCGTCGGCAATGCGCGCAAGAAGCCGCGCAAGATGAAGATCAAGGAAGCGATGAAGCTGCTGGTGGACGAAGAGGCTGCCAAGCTCGTCAACGAGGATGAGCTGAAGCAGAAGGCGATCGCCAACGTCGAGCAGAACGGCATCGTGTTCCTGGACGAGATCGACAAGATCGCCACCCGTTCCGAACACGGCGGCGCCGACGTCTCGCGCGCCGGCGTGCAGCGCGACCTGCTGCCGCTGGTCGAGGGGACCACGGTGAACACCAAGTACGGCATGATCAAGACCGACCACATCCTGTTCATCGCCTCGGGCGCGTTCCACTTATCCAAACCTTCGGACCTGATTCCGGAACTGCAGGGCCGCTTCCCGATCCGCGTCGAACTCGAATCGCTGTCGATCGAGGACTTCAAGAGCATCCTGACCTCGACCGACGCCAGCCTCACCAAGCAGTACGAGGCCCTGCTCTCGACCGAGGGCGTGAAGGTCGACTTCACGGATGAGGGCATCCATCGCCTGGCCGAGATCGCCTTCTCGGTCAACGAGCGCACCGAGAATATCGGCGCGCGCCGCTTGTACACGGTGATGGAAAAGCTGCTCGAGGAAATCTCGTTCACGGCCGGCGCCGCGGGCGAGCAGGTGGTGACCATCGACGCGGCCTACGTCAACGGGCGGCTGGATGCGCTGTCGGTCAACGAGGACTTGTCCAGGTACGTGCTGTAATTTTTCAAAGGGAGAAGCGCATGGCGAACAAGGCACTGGCGACGCGGCAGAAGATGCGGCTGCGCGTGGAGCCGTCCCAGCAATTCGGCAAGCCGCGCAACCCGATCGCGGCGCTGGCCAAGGCCCGGTCCGCCGGGCCCCACGCCAAGCCGCTCTCGAGCGAGCGGCAGGAGGCCAAGCGCATGCTGAAGAAGGCGAAGCTGGTCGCGGACGACGAGTAAGCCGGCGTTTTTCCTGAAGATCCCCTTGGCGGGCCGCGTGAGCGTGTCCGCCTTTTTTATTGCTCAGCGCACCGTTCACAGGTACAGTCAGTCGAGATTACCAACACAGGAAAACCATGAGCTCCCCCGAACAGGTCCTCGACGTCCTGCGCGCCGAATTGCGCGCCACCGGCATCACCTACAAGGGCCTGGCCGAGCGCATCGGGGTGAGCGAATCGAGCGTCAAGCGCATGTTCGGGCAGAAGGACATGGCGCTGTCGCGCCTGGCGCAGATCTGCCAGGCGACCGGCATCGCGATGGAAGACGTGCTGCGCCGCGCCGCCGATGCGCGGCCCCAGGCCGACGCCCTCACCCTGCCGCAGGAAACCTCGCTGGTGGCCAATCCGCGCCTGTTGCTGATGGCGATCTGCTGCCTCGGGCACTGGTCGCTGGAAGGGGTGATCGAGACCTATCGCCTGACCGAAGCCGAATGCATCACCCTGCTGGCCGAGCTCGACCGCCTGGGCCTGATCGAACTCAAACCCCTGAACCGCTACAGCCTGCGCGTCTCGAACGCCTTCCGCTGGCTGCCGGACGGGCCGGTGCAGCGTTTCTTCCGCGAGCACGTGGTGGCCGATTATTTCGCGGGCGGCTTCAACCGGCCCGGCGACGCCCTGATGTGCCTGCCCGCGCGCCTGTCCGGCGCCAGCGCCCAGGAGCTGGGCCAGAAGATCGAGCAGCTGGCCGGCGAGCTGGCCCGCCTGCACCGCAACGACCGCCGCCTGCCGCCCGACGAACGTGACGGCTATACCTTGCTGCTGGGTTTCCGCTCCTGGGAATTCTCGGCTTTCACGGCCTTGCGGCGAGGCTAGCCGTTGATCTGCTCGAACAGTTCGCGGTAAGCGGCCTGTCCGCCCTCTGCGATGAAGCGCTGGCGGTGAACGCGCTGCACCAGCACCTCCTTCGCATCCGGCTGCGCCTCCAGGATGTGCATCACCTCGTCGATGAACTCGGCCAGCGGCATGGCGCGCGGGTCCACCGCCTGCTGCGCGCTCATCAGTTCCGTCTGCACATAGGGCGGTGCGATTTCGACGACGTCGACACCCGTGCCCTGCAGCTGGTGGCGCAGGGATTCGCTGAACGAATGGATGGCGGCCTTGGTGGCGCTGTAGGTCGGGGTGTCGGCCCGCGGCAGGAAGGCGAGGCCGGACGAGACGTTGACGACGGTCGAGCAGGCCTGGCGGCGCAGCAGGGGCAGCAGGCCGGCGGTGAGCAAGATCGGGGCGAGCAGATTGGTGGCGATGGTCGCCTGTGCGACCGCGGTGTCGGGTGCCTGCGCGCTCCAGTCTTCCGCCCCCATGATGCCGGCATTGTTGATCAGGACATCGAGCTTCGGAAAATCATTGGCGAGCTGTTGCGTGAAGCGGTCGATGTCCTGGGCGCTCGTGACGTCCAGCACCGCCGTGGCGATACCCGGATTGGCCCTGGCGACCTCGTCGAGGGCGGCCTGGCGGCGGCCAGCGACGATGACCTGGTTTCCGCGCCGTTGGAAAGCCTCGGCCAGGGCGCGGCCGATGCCCGAACCGCCGCCCGTGATGAGCATGGTCTGTCCGCTGGTGCGCATGTTTTCTCCTGAAGTGATTGGGAACCGTGCTAGCCTAGCGTCAGTACTCTCAAACGGGAAGTAGGCACTTTTTTGTGCCGTACGCACCAATCGGTAAGGAATGGATGGAATGGCGAACAAGGAGGGAAAACGAACCGTGGTATTCGAGCCGGTTCAGGAAGGCGGCGCGGTGAAGAAGCCCGATCCTGAACTGGATGGCCTGGTGCTGGACATGCTCGACCGTGTCGCGGACAAGTGGACGATGTGCGTGCTGGAAGTGCTGCACCAGCACGGCGTGCTGCGTTTTACGCGGGTCGGCGAACTGGTCGGCACGATCAGCCAGAGGATGCTGACGAAAACGCTGCGCCAGCTGGAAGCGGACGGCATGGTGCTGCGCACCGTGTATCCGGAAGTGCCGCCGCGCGTGGAATATCAATTGACGGAGATGGGCAGCAGCCTGTGCGCGGCGTTCTGCAGCTTGTGGCTGTGGGCGGAGCAGCACGCGCCTGCGCTGCGTTCGCGGCGCGCACAGCGCGAGGGCTGAGGGCGTCCTGAAAGACGGAAGGCCGCATCGCTGCGGCCTTCTGATCAAGCTTACTGCACCGGCGCCGGCTGGCCCGTGTTGACGTTGCGGGTCGGCGGCGGCATCTGCACCTGGTTCGGCGGCGGCGCCGGCTGGTCGGGCGGCGGTCCGGACTGGTCAAGCGCGCCCGGATCCATCTGCGGCTCGGGCACCGTCTGCGCCTGTCCCGGCACGCCCTGCAATGGAACTCCCTGGACCGGCACGGCCTGCTGCATGCCGGGCGGGGCGGCCACCGCACCCGGCGCCGTCTGCGGTTCCACGCCGGGCGCCGGCTCGGCCGCCACCGGCTGCGGGATGTTCGGCGCCTGCGGCACGCCGCCGTTCTGCGACGGGCCGGTGTCGGGCGCCAGGTCGACCCGCTTCATCACGCCGCCCTCGGACAGCATCACATAGCGCGGATGCACCTCGGCCACGGTCACGCCCGGCACGATCTCGCGGCCGATGCGCACCGCCTTGGGCGGCGAACCGTCGGCCACCAGGATCACGGCGCTGTTCGGGCCGGCCGCGACCACCCCGGTCAGCTGGTAGTTCGAGATCGCCACCGCCGCCGGCTGGCCGCCGAACAGGGTCGCGGCCGCGTCCATGCTGGGCTCGGCCTGCACCACGACGGGCGCCGGCGCCAGCGGGCGCTGCTCGGGCCGGTACAGCTGCAGGAACCAGTAGGCGATCGAGGCCGCCAGCAGGACCAGGGCCAGCACGGTGAGGAGAAGGGGCAAGCGCTTGTTCATGTTTTATTGTTTTCCGTTTTCTTGTCGCTTAGCGCACCAGCTGGTTGATCTCGATGATCGGCATCAGCACCGCCAGCACGATCAAGAGCACCACCAGGCCCATGGCCAGGATCAGCACCGGCTCGAGCAGGCCGGCGATGGTCAAGGTGCGGCGTTCGAGGTCGGCCTGCTGGGAACTGGCCGCGCGCTCGAGCATCGAGGGCAGCTCGCCGGTGATTTCGCCGGCGCGGATCATGTGCACCAGCATCGGCGGGAAGTGCTTTTGCGCCGACAGGGCGCGCGCCAGGCTCACGCCTTCGCGCACGCTGGCGGTGGCCTGTTCGACCAGTTCGCGCATGGCGACGTTCGACAGGGTGTCGCGGCTGGTGTCGAGCGCGCGCAGGATGGGCACGCCGGAGCCGGTGGTGATGGCCAGGGTGCTGGCGAAGCGCGCCGTGTTCAGGCTGCGCTCGAACTTGCCGTACACCGGGGCGTTCAGCAGCCAGGTGTGCCAGCGGCGCTTGAGGTCCGGGTTGCGCAGCGCGCGCCGCCACAGCCAGAAGGCGCCGACGATCAGGATCGCCATGTAGATGCCGTAGGCGCGGACGAAATCCGAGATCGCCAGCATCATGACGGTGAGGAAAGGCAGCTTCTGCTTGGTGTTGGCGAACACCGAGACGATCTGCGGCACCACGTAGGTGAGCAGGAAAATCACGATGGCGAAGGCCACCACGGTGACGATCGCCGGGTAGGTGAAGGCCAGGCGCACCTTCTGCACCAGGGCGTTGCGGCGTTCGATGTAGTCGGCCAGGCGCGACAGCACGCGCGACAGCTGGCCGATCTGCTCGCCCGAGGAGACGAGTGCGCGGTAGATCTCGGCGAAGTCGCGCGGGTGGTGCGACAGCGCGGTGGAAAACGACACGCCGCCCATCACTTCCGAGCGGATCGAGGCGATCAGGTCGCGCACATAGGGGCGCTCGGCCTGCTCCAGCAGGGCGGTGAAGGCTTGCTCCAGCGGCAGCCCCGCTTCCAGCAGGCTGGCCAGCTGGCGCGTGAACAGGGCCAGTTCGACCTGCGACAGGCGCTCGCCCAGGCCGCGCGAACGGGTCGCGCCGGACGCGTCCACCTGGGCCGCGATCTGTTCGACCGACAGCGGCGTCAGGCCCTGCGTGCGCAGGTCGGCGCGCGCCGAGCGCGGGCTGTCGGCGTTGACCACACCCTTCTTGGTGGCGCCGCCCGCGTCGACGGCTTCATAGCGAAATGCCGGCATCCTGTGTCCTTATCCTGCCTTAGTCCTTGGTGACGCGTACGAGTTCCGCGCGCGTCGTGGTGCCATCAAGCAGCCAGCGCTCGCCATCCTCGCGCATGGTCTTCATGCCGGTCTTCTGCGCGGTCTCGCGGATTTCCGCCTCGGAGGACTGGTTGTGGATCTGGGCGCGGATTTCCTCGGTGGTCTCCAGCAACTCGTAGACGCCGACCCGGCCGTGGTAGCCGGTGTGGCCGCAGCGTTCGCAGCCGACCGCATGCCAGCCACTGGCGTCGCTGACCTTGCAGTAGACGCACAGTTTGCGCACCAGGCGCTGGGCCATCACGCCCAGCAGCGAGGACGACAGCAGGAAGGGTTCGATGCCCATGTCGAGCAGGCGGGTCACGGCCGAGGCCGCATCATTCGTGTGCAGGGTCGCCAGCACCAGGTGGCCGGTGAGCGAGGCCTGGACCGCGATCTGCGCCGTTTCCAGGTCGCGGATCTCGCCGATCATGATCACGTCCGGGTCTTGCCGCAGGATTGCGCGCAGGGCCTTGGCGAAGGTCATGTCGATGCGGGCATTGACCTGGGTCTGGCCGACGCCGTTCAGGTCGTATTCGATCGGGTCTTCCACCGTCATGATGTTGGTGGTCGAGGCGTTCAGGCGCGACAGCGCCGCGTATAGCGTGGTCGTCTTGCCGGAACCGGTCGGGCCCGTCACCAGCACGATGCCGTGCGGCTGGTTGATCAGGCGGTCGAACTGGGGCAGCATGTCGGGCGCCATGCCCAGGTGGGACAGGTCGAGGCGCCCCGCTTCCTTGTCCAGCAGACGCAGCACGGCGCGTTCGCCGTGGCCGGTGGGCAAAGTGGAGACGCGCACGTCGACGGGTTTGCCGCCCACGCGCAGGGTGATGCGGCCGTCCTGCGGCAGGCGCTTTTCCGCGATGTCGAGCTGCGACATGATCTTGATACGCGAGATCAGCGAGGCGTGGATCGCCTTTTTTGGACGCACGATGTCGCGCAGCGCGCCGTCGACGCGGAAGCGCACCACGGACGTCTGCTCGAACGGTTCGATGTGGATGTCGGAGGCGCCTTCGCGCAGCGATTGCGTCAGCAGCGCATTGATCATGCGGATGACCGGCGCATCGTCCGAGGATTCCAGCAGGTCTTCGATGGCCGGCACGTCCTGCAGCAGCTTGGTGAGGTCGAGGTCGGCGTCGAACTCGTCCACCACCTGCGAGGCGTCGCCGCCGGCGCCGGCGTAGGCCTTGGCGATCGCGTCGTCGAGCTCGCCGCGGTCGAGGCGGCGCAGCACGATGCGGCCGAAGCGGCGCGACACTTCCGCGATGGCGGCCGGCGCCGTGGCGCTGGAGACCAGCACTTCGATCGGCTGCCCCGTCTCGTCACCGCCGCGCGCCAGCACGACGTGGTCGCGGGCGAAGGCGTAAGGCAAGAGATTGTTCATGGTCACATTACTTCTGGTTCGATGGCGTCACCGGACGGAACTGGGACGCCGGCTGACCCTGCTGCTGGGGCTGCACCGGCTGGCCGCTGGCCGCGCCCGGCGCGGCGCCCGCCGCCGGGGCGGTCTGCGCCGGCGCGGTCGCCATGGTGCCGCCGACCGGCGGCTGGCCATTGGTTAGCGGCGGCAGCAGCGGCGCGCCGAGGCTGCGCATCAGGATGGTCTGCTCTTCCTGGGACTGGCCGGCGGCGCCGGCGGCCCGCATGTAGTCGTAGCGGTCCATCGCGATCGCATTCGAGGCTTCCTTGCTGCGCACCACCACCGGGCGCAGGAACACCATCAGGTTGGTCTTGGTCCGGGTACGGCTGCGGTACTTGAACAGGTTGCCCAGCACCGGGATGTCGCCCAGGCCGCGTACTTTCTCTTCGCCATCGCCCTCGGTATCTTCGATGAGGCCGCCGAGCACGATGATCTGGCCGTCGTCGGCCAGCACATTGGTCTCGATCGCACGCACGTTGGTGGTCAGGCCGGACGCGGCGTTGCGGGTGGACTGGTCGACGCTCGAATTCTCGTGGTAGATCGCCATCTTGATCGTACCCCCTTCCGAGATCTGCGGGCGCACTTTCAGGAGCAGGCCGACGTCGCGGCGGTCGACGGTGGTGAAGGGGTTGCCGCCGCCGGTGGTCGAGTTCGTCGTGTAGGAGCCGGTGATGATCGGGACGTTCTGGCCGACCTTGATGGTGGCGAGTTCATTGTCCAGCGTGATCATGTTCGGCGTCGACAAGATGTTGCCGTTGCCGTCGTTTTCCAGCGCGCGCGCCACCGCACCCAGGCCGAGCTCGCCGCCGACCTGGCGGAACAGGCCAATGGTCAGGCCCGGCACCGAGGGGATGCCGGTGTCGGCGGAGAGGCCGTTGCGGGCGGCCGCGACCAGGTTGACGATATTGCTGTTGGTGCCGCTGCCGAAGGATTGCAGGCCGCCGATGCGGTACTTGCTGTCGGAGTCGCCGCTGGCGCCGATCCATTGCACGCCGAATTCGGAGGCCTTGTTGGAAGTCACTTCGACCACCAGCGCCTCGATATAGACCTGGGCGCGGCGCACGTCGAGCTGATCGATGACCGAGCGCAGGTTGCGGTAGACCGCGTCCGGGGCGGTGATGATCAGGCTGTTGGTCGAGGCGTCGGCCTGGATGAAGCCGGAACCCTGGCCGCCGCCGGCGCCGCTGGCCGTGAGCTGGCTCTGCTGGCCGTAGGTGTTGCCGGTGCCGGCCATGCCGGTGCTGCTCTGCTGGCCCTGCTGGCCGCCGAGGGCGCCCTGCCCGCCCAGCCCGCCGCTGGCGCCGGCCTGGATCGAGCCGCCCGAGGTGCCCTGCTGCTGCACCGGCACCGCCGAGGCGTCCTGGGATACCACGGCGCGCAGGGTCTGGGCCACGCGGCTGGCGTCGGCGTTCTTCAGGTAGACGACGTGGATATTGCCCTGGGTAGAAGTTTGCTGGTCGAGGCGGGCGATCAGCGACTTGGCGAGATTCGCGCGCGCCTGCGACGGCGCGCGCACCACCACCGAGTTGGTGCGCGGATCGGCCAGCACCGTGACCCTGCCCGAGTCGCCGCCGGCGGCCGGTTCCATCAGGCGCTGGACCAGGGTGGCGATGTCGCTGGCGATGGCGTTGCGCACCGGGATGACTTCGAGGTCGGCCGCCACCGGGGTGTCGAGGGCGCCGATGATCTTGGCCAGGCGGCGCAGGTTGTCGGCGTAGTCGGTGATGACCAGGGTGTTGTTGCCCGGGTTCGCCATGATGGAATTGTTCGGCGAAATCAGGGGCCGCAGCACGGCGGTGAGATTCGCCGCCGATTCGTAGGCCAGATAGAAGACCTGGGTGGCGATCTGGTCGCCGGTGGCCTTGCTGGCGCGCACGCCGCCGACCTGGGTCGGCGCGGACTGCGCCTTGGCTTCCGCTTCCGGCACCACCTTGGCATAGCCGTCGCCGCTGGTGACCACGGCATAACCCTGCAGGCGCAGGGTCGATGTGAGCAGGCCGAAGGCCTGGGTCTTGGTCAGCGATTTCTCGGACACCAGGGTGATGGTGCCCTTGACCCGCGGATCGATGATGAAGGTCATCCCGGTGTAGTGGCCGATCGCCTTGATCACGGACTCGATGTCGGCGTTGACGAAGCTCAGGGCGGCGGCGTTGGGGTTGTCCTGGGCCCAGGCGGGCGCGGCGGGAACCACCAGGGTCGCGGCGCAGCACAGCATGGCGCCGGCTGCGATACGGCGCAGCGAAGGGGTGGTACGGGTCATGTTTTTCATTATCTGAACTCGAGTGCGATTATGTTCTTGCCGTTCACCATGCGGCGCTGGCCCAGCAGGTTGAGCATATTGCCCAGCGTCTCTTCATATCCGTCGGCGGCCGAGGCCTGGCCGGAAAAGCGCAGCCGGCCGTTCTGCAGCGCGCCGGCGCCGGTCAGCACCAGGGCGCCGCGCACCGTGCGCAGGTTCAGGTCGGCCTGGCTACCGCGCCAGTCGAACACCATCTCGTAGCTGCCGAGCGGCCGGATCGGCGCCATGCGCGAGCCCATGTCGGTGAGCGTGAGCACGGTGCGGCCCTGCACCGTCACGCTGTTCGGCTGGCGCAGCAGGTCGAGCGTGTTCCACACCAGGCGGATGCTGCCGGAAGGCGCCAGCGTGTTGAGCGGCGCGCCCAGGCCCGCCAGGCCCTCGGCCGGCAGCAGCAGTTCGCCGCTGCTCACCTGCCACTGCGACCAGCTGCCGTCGATGCGCACGGGATTGGCCAGCGCCTGCGGGTTCTCGACCGTCATGCTCACCGAGCCGAACAGCACCAGCGGCGACAGGCGCCAGGCGAAACGTCCCGGCAGCAGCGGCGTCACCATGCCGCCCTCGCCGGGCGCCCCGCCGATAAAGGCTGAGCCGTTCCAGAGCGTACCTTGCGCATCCCCCAGAGTCAAACGGCCGCCGGTCTGGCGCTCGACCATCGGCCCCAGCCAGGAAGCGGGCAGGAAGGCGAGGACCGTGACCAGCACCGCCAGCAGCACCAGCGCCGACCAGGCAAGCAGCCGCTTCATTGCGGCGCACCCAGGTTCTGGCGCAGTGTGAGGGTGGCGTCGACCTGCCCTTCGGCGGCCAGCGCGGTGAAGGCGGCGTCCTGCACCTGGATGCGGTTCTGGCGGCGCTGGGCGTCGAGCCAGGCCATCAGGTTGGCGAAGGAGACGTTGTTGAACTGGGCCTTGGCGTATTCGCCGGTGAGGGTGAGCGAGCCGGGGTTCAGGCTGCGCTGGGCCAGGCTGGCGCTCAGGGCTTCGCGCGTCATGGGCGCCGGCGGCGGCGCCGGGTTGGCGGCCAGGGTCGAGGCTTCGGCGGCCATGGACTGCAGCTGGGCGGCCTGCTGGCGCAAGGCGGGCAGCGAACGCTGCAGCGTGGCGCGGCCCTCGAGCGCGGGTGCCAGCAGCAGCGCGTACACGAGGGCGACGAGGACGACGGCCGCGCCGAAGGCGAGGAATTTGCGCTCCTGTTCGGTGCGCGCCAGCCAGTAGGCGAGTGCGCGTTCGCGCAGGGCCACGATGGTTGCTGCTGGTTTCATCAGGGTGCTCCGGTGCTGCGGATCGCCCAGGTGGCGGGCGCGGTTTCTTCCAGGCTCAGATTACGCGCGACGAGGGCCGTGCGAAGCTGACTGGTGGAAGCGGGGTCGACGGTTTCAGGTTTGACACGCACGGTGAGCGTGCGTTCGCGGAACTCCATTGACGCAATTCCGGGTGGACGCGGCAGCATGCGTGCAGCTTCGCCCAGCACGCCGGCCATCCAGCCGAACTCGCTGGCCGCGACCTGGCCGCCGGCCGCCTTGGCGCGGTCGATGTTCTGGCGCATCTGCGCGACCGGGTCGATGACGGGCTGGTTCGGGTAGGCGTTGCGGAAGGTCTGGCTCATGCCCTGGCGCACGCTGTCGGCCTCGCGCTTCAAACGCAGCCATTCGATGTTGACGCCGATGATATTGACCACGATCGCGGCGACGGCGAGACGGATCGGCCAGCGCCAGCGGCTCCAGTCGCGCTGGGCGACGCCGGCCGTGCCGAGGCCCGGCACCAGGTCCAGCGTGCTGCTTTTGCTTCCTGCGATCCAGTGTGCCCACGCATCGCTTTCCAGCGCGATGCCGGGGCCGGCTTCGGCCAGCAGCGCCTGGTATTCGCCCAGCTGCTCGTGCGGCACGTACAGCACCAGCGGCGCTTCGCCGGCCAGCGCGCGTGCGGTCTGCAGCACGGCCGAGGGATTGCCGTCGAGCGCCAGGCCAAGGCCTTCGTATTGCCCCTGGCGCAGCAGCAGTTCGCCGGCGCCGATGGCGGCGCTGGCGCTGCCCGGCTGCAGGGGCAGGCACAGCTGCGAAGGCATGGCGGCGACCGCGCGCGCGCCCATGCCGAGCAGGGCTTTCACGAGCGGTTCGAGCCAGTCGCGCTGGACCACGGCGACCGGACGGCGGCCGTCGGGCAGGCCGGGGCCGGCCACCAGCACGCAGTCGAGCGGGTCGCCCAGGATGTGTTCTTCGACCAGGGCCGGCAGCGCCGCGCGCAGGCGCGCGCCGGTCAGCGGCGGTGCGGCGACGTTCAGCAGGGTGACGTCGGCGCCGGCCAGCAGCACCACCACGCGGCGGCTGGCGGCGACCATGTCGGCCAGGTTGCGCAAGGAACCTTCGCCCTGCTGCGCAATGGCGCCGCCATCCTCGACCAGGGCGAAGCGGCACAGCGCGCCCTCGCCTTCGGCCCGCGCCGGGTGCCGGATATAAAGTGTAGTCAAACTGTCTCGCTTTCTTCTAGTTCTGGCGGGTCCAGATTACGGTGGTGCCGCCACCACCGCTGCTCACAAACGGCTTGCGCTGGATCAGCGATTCCGCATTCAGCGCGGCGCGGTCGAGCCGGATCCGGCTCTGCACCAAAAACCAGCTGCTTTTCACATCAAATACGTCCGACGACAAGCCTTCCGCGCCGCGCACCTGGCTCAGGAAAGCAGCCTCGTCGCGCCAGGCGGCGGTCTTGCGCCGCGCCACCAGGCTGCCGGCCTCGGACAGCGACATGCCCGGGATCAGCGCCGCCAGCAGTTCGGGCGGCGCGGTGTTCACGTTCAGCGCGGTCTTTTCCGGCAGCACGATCAGGAAGGGCTTGAGCTGGGCCAGGATCGCCGGCGTCATGCCCTGCACCGCCAGCAGGTCGTCGACCTGCACCAGCGGGACCGGCAGGCCGGTGGCGGGCGGCACCACGATGCCGCCGGGGGGGACCGTATTACCGCCGCCGCCACCGCCGCCCTGCTGGCCATTCTCGTCCTCGTTCACCCTCGGCGTCCCTTGCCCCGGCGGCGCCTGCGGCGCCGAGCGCTGTCCCTGCGCCACGAACACGGTCACCCGCTGCGCCAGCCGGTTGTCGAGCCGCAGCACGTTCAGCAGGCGCAGGAAGACCGCTGCCTGCGCCGGGTCCGGCTGTCCCTGATCGGACAGGTTGGTGAGATTGTAACGCGACGTGGCGTCGATGATGTTACCCGACAGCGAGGCGTCGAAGGCCTCGCCCTCGATGCGTTCGCGCTCGATGTACTGGTCGAGGCGGGTCTCGGCCAGCGGGGTGGCCCAGACCTGGTCGAGCGAGGTGTAGGGCAGCTCCTGGCGCAACACCACGCTGGCCCAGTCGAGGGCGCCGCGCAGGATCCACTTGGTCTGCAATTGCAGGCGCTGGTTTTCCAGGGTGCGCACCTGCACCTGCTGCTGCCAGAACAGGCTGGCGACGATGGAAATGGCGAGCGTGGTCAGCAGCAGCGCGGTGACCACCGCGACGCCGCGCTGCCGTTGGCGACGGATGAAGCCGCGCATCAGGTTCCTCCCAGCAGCAGCGACTTGACCATCGGCGCCGCAAGGCCGGTCGAGGTCAGGCTGATCTGGATGCCGTCGGGCTCGACCGGTTGGCCGCCTTCGGTCGCCGGCATCGCTTCCGTACGCCAGGCATTGCCCTGCCAGACCTGGATGCCCATCGCCGCCACGCGGCCCTGCAGCACCACCGGGGTGGCCGATTCGGACGGCGCGTCGCTGGCGACCGCCTGCCACAAGGCGTCGAGCTGGGCCAGGTCACGGGTGCCGCGCGACTCGCGCCGCACCAGGTTGCCGTTCGCCACGCGGTAGGACACCACCACCAGCTGCGTCGGCTGGTTTTCGTTGTAGACCTTGCGCACCAGGGTGAGGCGGTCTTCTTCCCACAGCAAGTTAGTACGGTTGCCGAGCAGGCTGCGCGGCGCCAGGTGTTCGCAGTCGCTCTGCATCTGGGCGAAGGCGAGCTGCATGCCGCGCGTGACTTCCATCTGCTCGGTCAGGGCGATGCGGGCGCGCACGATGCCATCCAGCCCGCGCCAGCCGAGCACGGCCAGGATGGCGAGGATGCTGATCGCCACCAGCAGTTCGACGAGGGTGAACCCGTTGTTGCGCTTCATAGTCTGGAAGGCCTGAGCACGAGCTGAACCAGTTTGACGATGCGGCGCTCGGGTCGTTCGGCGTCAAACACCGAGACTTCGATCCGGCGCAACAAAGGGTTGGGGCTGGTCAGCACCTGCTCTTCGCAGATGAGGTTGAGGTCGCCTTGCGGGCAGGGGAAGCTGCGCTTGCCGACTTCGGGGAATTCGCGGCCCAGGCGGATCTGCACCAGCCGGTTCTCGGCCGACCAGGTCGCCATCATGGAGGCGCGCAGGCCGGCGCTGTTGGCGGTCAGGCTGCCGACGGCGCGCAGGCCGGCGCCGAGCGCGGTGCCGACGATGACGAGGGCGACCAGCACTTCGAGCAGGGTGAAACCGCCTTGTGCACGCTTGGACATGATCAGCTCATTCGCTTCATTCGACGGTGAAATGGCCGACGCCGTCGGCGCGGATCGCCACCGCGTTCTCGCCCGAGGCCAGGGTCAGGACAAACGGCTTGTCGACCGGCTCGAGGCCGAAGGTGATGCGCAGCTGGTTCGGGTCGACGCCGGGATTCGGCTCGAGCACCAGGCGCAGCGGCGCGCCCTTGAAGGGCCGTTCGCGCAGGAGGTCGTCGCGCGTGATCGGCGCCCAGCCGGTGTCGCCGCGCACGATGAAGCGGTAGCGCTCGGGATTGGCCTCGAAGGCCACCAGGCGGTTGCGCACGATGGCTTCGTCGCGCGCCAGCTGCAGCAGCAGGGCCAGGCGCTGGGCCTCTTCCTGCAGGTTCTGGCGCGGCGAGGGAATCGCGTTGAGCGAGGCGAGGCCCAGCGTGATGCCAATGATGACCATCACGACCAGCAGTTCCACCAGGGTGAAACCACGTGGAGTGCGCTGGGCGCGCATGGAGAAAAACCTTATTCCCAGGAACCGACGTCGGCATCCTCGCCGGTGCCGCCGGGCTGGCCGTCAGCGCCGGTCGAGAAGATGTCCACCTCGCCGTGGATGCCCGGCGACAGGTACTGGTAAGGATTGCCCCACGGGTCCTTCGGCAGCTTTTCCATGTAGCCGCCGGCCTTCCAGCCGTTGGCGGCCGGGCCCGAGGTCGGCTTGGTGATCAGGGACTGCAGGCCCTGTTCGGTGCTGGGATAGCGCTGGTTGTCGAGCTTGTAGAGCTTGAGCGCCTGCATCATGGTGGCGATGTCGGTGCGGGCGGCGGTGACGCGCGCCTCGCCGGTACGGCCCAGCAGCTTCGGCACCACCAGGGCGCCGAGGATGCCGATGATGACCACGACGACCATGATCTCGACCAGGGTGAAACCACGTGCGCGCTGCGTGCTGCGATGCGAATCGATGTGCATGGAATGTCTTTACAAGGAGGTCGGTTGAAGGCTGACAGTATAAGGCCACATGCGGGCAGGAGCTACCGTGTGCACGTAGGAAATTGTAATGAGTTTAGTTAGTTTAATCCTGTCTTAATCCGGTCTTATTCGTGTGATATTGCACGGTTTGCACAGACGGGACAGGACGGATTGCGCGCCACCCGCACCGTGCTCCAATCCATGGCGCGTCCGTCCAGCAACAGCAGGCGCCCGGCCAGCGGCTCGCCGATGCCGGCCACCAGCTTCATCGCCTCGGCCGCCTGCATGGCGCCGATCACGCCGACCAGCGGCGCGAACACGCCCATGGTGCTGCAGGCCACGTCCTCGAAGCCGCTGTCTTCGGGGAACAGGCAGGCGTAGCACGGCGCGTCCGCCTGGCGCGTGTCGAACACGGCGAGCTGGCCGTCGAAGCGGATCGCGGCGCCGGAGACCAGTGGCTTGCCTTCCGCCACGCAGGCGCGGTTGACGGCGTGGCGGGTGGCGAAGTTGTCGGTGCAATCGAGTACGACCGTTGCGCCACGGACGAGTTCCCGCAGGCGCGCGCCGCTGGCCCGTTCGCGGATCGCGCTGACCTCGATATCGGGGTTGATGGCCAGCAGGGCGGCGCGGCCGGAGTCGACTTTCGGCTGGCCGATGCGCCCGGTGGTGTGCATGACCTGGCGCTGCAGGTTGGTGAGGTCGACCTCGTCGTCGTCGACCAGGGTGATGTGGCCGATGCCGCCGGAAGCCAGGTACAGCGCGGCGGGGGAACCGAGGCCGCCGGCGCCGATGATGAGGGCGTGGGCGCCGAGCAGGCGTTGCTGGCCGTCGATGTTGATGTCGTCGAGGAGGATGTGACGGGAGTAGCGCAGGAGTTGGTGGTCGTTCATATGCGCTGATGGTATGCGACGAAAGTCAAATTGGGTTCCGGCCTGCGCCGGAAGTCGTAGGCGCCAGTGGCGCGTACGACGGACTTGGGGCTGGTGGCTGAAGGGCCGCTGTTCCGTTCATCCAGCGAACTAAAGCAACGTCATCCCGGCGAAGGCCTGGATCCAATTCCTCAGAACAGTGAGAACTATTTTTTGGCCGGCACTTTGATCTCCGGCGGCTTCGTCTCCGCCCCCGGCAACGCCTTCGGCGCCGCCGGCTTCTCGTCCTCCGGCTCCGACTTGGCCAGCATCACAGGCTGCCCCTTGAAGTGATTGATCGCCTGCGCCAGCTGGAAATCGTCCTTGCTGCCGTAATCCAGCGGCTTGCGGTCCTTCAGCTGGGCGACCGCGCGCTGCTGCGCTTCCAGCGCCTCCTTCTGGTCCTTGGCGGCCGGCGTCTTCTCGGCCTCGCCCGCCAGGTGGCGCTGCAGGTCGGCTTCGCGCACGCGCAGCACGGCCAGGGCGTCGCCTTCCGCGGTCTCGTCGACCCGCATGTCGGGCACGATGCCGACCGCCTGGATCGGGCGGCCCTTCGGGGTGTAGTAGCGCGCGGTGGTCAGCTTGACGGCGGTGTCGGGCGAGAGCTGGCGCAGGGTCTGGACCGACCCTTTTCCAAACGTCTGGCTGCCCATGACGATGGCGCGCTTGTAGTCCTGCAGGGCGCCGGCCACGATCTCGGAGGCCGAGGCCGAGCCGCCATTGACCAGCACCACCATCGGCACGGTCTTCAGGCCTGCGGGCAGCCCGGCCAGCGGGTCGGCGCCGCGCTGGGAATAGTATTCGCGGCGGCCGTAGAACTGCTGGTTCGAGTCGGCCAGCTGGCCCTTGGTCGAGACGATCAGCTGGTCGGCTTGCGGCAGGAAGGCGGCCGAGACACCGATCGCGCCGGGCAGCAGGCCGCCGGGGTCGTTGCGCAGGTCGAGCACCAGGCCCTTGATCTCGGGGTTCTCGGCGTACAGGGCCTTGGCCTTTTTCGCCAGTTCGTCGACGGTGTTTTCCTGGAACTGGCTCACGCGCAGCCAGGCGTAGCCCGGCTCGACCATCTTCGCCTTGACGCTCTGCACCACGATTTCCTGGCGCTGCACCGGCACTACCCAGGGGCGGTCCTCGCCGCGGCGCGCGATGGTCAGCGTAACCTTGCTGCCGGCCTTGCCGCGCATGCGCTTGATCGCTTCGTCCAGCGACATGTTGCGGACCGGGACGTTGTCGATGCGGGTGATCAGGTCGCCCGCCTTGATGCCGGCCTTGTGCGCGGGCGTATCCTCGATCGGGGCGACGATCTTGACGTAGCCGTCTTCGCTGGCCACTTCGACGCCGACGCCGACGAACTTGCCGGCGACCGCTTCCTTCATCTCGCGGAAGGCTTTCTGGTCGAGGTAGGTCGAGTGCGGGTCGAGCGAGGCGACCATGCCGCTGATGGCTTCCGACAAGAGCTTCTTGTCTTCGACCGGTTCGACGTAGTCGGTCTTGATCAGGCCATAGACGTCGGCCAGCTGGCGCAGCTCGTCGAGCGGCAGCGGCGACTCGATCGCTTTCTGCGCATGAGCGGAAAGCTGGAAGGTGGCGGCCACGCCAGCCGCCATGCCGAGTCCGATGAGTCCGAGATTCTTTGCCTTGCTACCCATGCTTTTGCTCATGTCATCCTTAGAATTTGACCCAGCTTGCGGGGTCGATGGCCTGGCCGCGGTATCTGATTTCAAAGTATAGCCCCGATTGCTCGTTGCCACCGGTATTGCCCGCGCTGGCGATCACTTCGCCGGCCCGCACCATGTCGCCCGGGCGTTTCAGGAGCGCCGAGTTGTTGCCGTAGGTCGACCAATATGTGCCTCCATGATCGACGATGATCAGGTTGCCGAAGCCCCGCATCCAGTCGGCATGCACGACGCGGCCCGGCGCGACGGCGCGCACCTCGCTGCCTTCCGGCGCCTTGATGAAGATGCCCTTCCAGGCCGGCCCGTCGCCGCGGCGGGCGCCGAAGCGCGCCACGATGGCGCCGCTGACCGGCGGCGCCAGGCGTCCCTTCAGGCTGGCGAAGGCGCCGGACGGCGCGGCGGGGGCCAGGCTGACCTCGGGCGCCGGGGCCTCTGCCGGTTTGGGTTCGGGCTTGGGCTGCTCGGCCACCTTCGGCGGCTCCGGTTCCGGCACCGGCTTCGTTCCCGGCTTGGCGTTCTGGCGCGCGATGCGCTCGCGCTCGGCCTTCTCGGCGGCGGCCTTGGCCCGGGCCAGGGCGCGCGCCTTTTCTTCCGCCGCGGCCTTGGCCTTGGCCGCGGCCAGTGCGGCCTGGCGGCGGCGCTCGGCTTCGGCCTGCTCGCGGATCAGGATGGTCAGGCGGTCGACCAGCGCGGTCATGCGCTCTTCATCGCGCTGCAGGCGGTCGGCCTGCTTGCGCTGGTCGGACAATCGGGTCGACAGGTTCTGCAGCAGCGCGGCGCGCTTGCCCTTTTCCTGTTCCAGCTTCGTTTTCTGCTGTTGCTGCTCCTGGGCGATTTCCTGCAACTCGAGCTGGGCGTTCTCGACCTTGTCGCGGTTGGCCTCGACCTCGGCCAGGTTGGCGCGCAGCGAACCCAGCAGCTTGGCCTGGGCCTGGGAGACATAGGCCATCATCTGCAGGTCGCGGTTGATGCGGTTCGGGTTGTCGCCAGACAGCAGCAGCTTGATCCGGTCTTCGTTGCCGGCCACGTAGTGCTCGCGCAGCAGTTGGGACAATTGTTTCTTTTGATTAACAATTGTTTCCTGCAGCCGCACGCCCTGCGTCGACAGGTCGTGCAGGCGGGTGCTGGTCGCATCCTGCTCCTCGGCCAGCTCGCGCAGGGCGCGGTTGGCGTCGGAAATGGCGGCCTCGGACTCCGCCAGCTCGTCGGCGGCGTCCTCGCGCGCATCCTCGGTGCGGGCGATGTCCTTGCGGATCGCCTCCAGGCGCTGCTTGACCCCGGCGCGCTGCTTTTCCGCGGTCGCCTTCTGGCGGCTGCGTTCGGTCTGGCGCTGGGCGTAGGACGGGCTGGACAGGGCGAGGGCCAGCAGCGCGCACATCAGTGCGCTGCCGGCGGACTTCGTGGATGGCAAACGCAAGCTTACTTCGCCTTCCCTTGGTTGGCCACGGCCGCCATGGCGGCGGCGATCGCGTCCTGGTCGCCCAGGTAGTAGTGCTTGATCGGCTTCAGGTCGGCATCCAGTTCGTAGACCAGCGGCTGGCCGTTCGGGATGTTCAGGCCGACGATGTCGCTGTCGCTGATGTTGTCGAGCATCTTGATGATGGCGCGCAGGCTATTGCCGTGGGCCGAGATCAGGATGTTCTTGCCGGCGCGGATGGCCGGGGCGATTTCCTCATCCCAGGCCGGCATCACGCGCGCCACGGTGTCCTTCAGGCATTCGGTCAGCGGAATCTGTTCCTTCGACAGCGATTTGTAGCGCGGATCGTTGAAGGAGGTGCGCTCGTCACCCTCTTCCAGCGCCGGCGGCGGGGTATCGTAGCTGCGGCGCCAGACCAGCACCTGCTCGTCGCCGAACTTGGCGGCGGTCTCGCCCTTGTCCAGGCCCTGCAGGGCGCCGTAGTGGCGCTCGTTCAGGCGCCAGTCGTTGATCACCGGCAGGTACATCATGTCCATTTCGTCCATCGCCAGCCAGAGGGTGCGGATCGCGCGCTTGAGCACCGAGGTGTAGGCCACGTCGAAGGTGAAGCCGGCTTCCTTGAGCACGCGGCCGGCCGTCTTGGCCTCGTTGATGCCCTTCTCGGTCAGGTCGACGTCGGTCCAGCCGGTGAAGCGGTTTTCCAGGTTCCAGGTGGATTCGCCATGGCGCATGAATACGATTTTGTACATAAGCTCTTCTTTAAAAAAAGGTGCGATAGATTTCTGGTCCGGCATCTATTTTATAATGCGCCGATTCAGTTCAACCATTGGAAGCCTTGTGAAATTCATTCTCGATAATATCTTCGTGGTGGCAATTGCCGTGATTTCCGGTCTGGCCCTGCTCTGGCCCGCCTTCGCCCCCCGCGGCAAGCGCGCTACCCCGCTGCAGGCGACCCAGATGATCAACCGCGGCAAGAGCCTCGTGCTCGACGTCAGGACGGGCGAGGAATTCGCGGCCGGCCACCTGCGCGACGCGAAACACATCCCGCTGGCAGACTTGGGCAATCGTATCGGCGAGCTGGAAAAGTCGAAGAACCGCACCGTGATCGTGGTGTGCCAGACCGGCGCCCGCGCCGACAAGGCAGTGCGCCAGTTGCAAGCGGCCGGCTTCGAGGACGCGCACGCGCTCGAAGGCGGCCAGGCAGCCTGGGTCGCGGCCGGCCTGCCGGTAACCAAATAACTTTCTGGAAGGAAGCATCATGAGCCAACACGTCGTCCTCTACCACACCGCCAGCTGCCCGTATTGCGTGCGCGCCGAGCGCCTGCTCGAAGCCAAGGGCGTGACCGACATCGAACGCATCCGCGTCGACCTGGACCCGGAACAACGCCAGATCATGATGCAGCGCACCGGCCGCCGCACCGTCCCGCAGATCTACGTGGGCGACACCCACGTGGGCGGCTTCGACGACCTGTATGCGCTCGACCAGGCGGGCCGCCTGGATCCGCTGCTGGCCGGCCAGTAAGTACGTACTTCGGCCCGCCTTGACGGGCTGCGGCGCCTGCGTCGGCGGGGGTATTGCATCCAAATTGATTTTGATACAATTGCCCTCGCGTTTGACCAAAGCACCGGGACGGCGCGTCCGTCCACCATCAATTAAAACGAAAGCGTTCCATGTCCGACGAAAACCTGCAACCAGTATTCCAAATCCAACGCGTCTACCTGAAAGACATGTCGCTGGAACAACCGAATTCCCCGGCCATCTTCCTCGAGCAGGAAGCCCCGACCATCGAAGTCTCGCTGGACGTCGGCGCCGAAGGCATCGCTGAAGGCATCTACGAGTCGACCGTGACCATCACCGTCACCGCCAAGGTCAAGGACAAGGTCGCTTTCCTGGTCGAAGGCAAGCAGGCAGGCATCTTCGAAGCCCGCAACATCCCGGCCGAACAGATGGATCCGCTGCTGGGCATCGGCTGCCCGAACATCGTGTACCCGTACCTGCGCGCCAACATCGCCGACGTGATCAGCCGCGCCGGCTTCCCGCCGGTGCACCTGGCCGAGATCAACTTCGAAGCCTTCTACGCACAGCGCCAGCAAGCCATGGCGCAAGCTGCCACCACGCCGGCACAATAAGCGTCACAATAAGTTGTCCCTCGCGGATGCCGCTACGCGGCGTCCGCTGCCTCCCCGGCGTCCCGCTTCCCCGCGGCGGCATGATCCTCCTGGACCCGCCATGATTCCACACCGCCTCCTCGCAAGCCTGCTGCTCGTGGCAGCGCCAGCCGTGTCCGCCTTCGACTTCAAGAGCGTCGGCGCCGCGCCGGTGATCCTGTACGACACGCCCTCGCCCAAGGGCGCGAAGATGTACGTCGCGCCGCAGGGCATGCCGCTGCAGGTGGTGTCGCGCTACGGCGACTGGGTCAAGGTGCGCGACGCCAACGGCGAGCTGGCCTGGACCGAAGCGAAGGGCTTGAGCGTGCGCCGCAACGTCGTCGTGCGCACGCCCGGCGCCAAGGTCTTTGCCGGCCCGGAAGAAAGCGCCCAGGTCCTGATGACGGCCGACAAGGGTGTCGTGCTGGAACTGGTCGACCCGACCGCGCTCACCTGGATCCGCGTCCGTCACCGCGACGGCATCGACGGCTATGTCAGGTCGAACGACGTCTGGGGCCTGTGAATTCGAAAGGCGAAAACACATGCTAGAACAAAAGAACCCTACCAAGATCACCGTCCTCGGCGCCGGCGCCTGGGGCACCGCCGTGGCGATCGCGCTCGCCGCCCGCCACGACGTGCTGCTGTGGGGCCGTAACGCGGCCCAGATGGCCGAGACCGAGGCCGCGCGCGAGAACGTGCATTACCTGCCGGGCCATCCGCTGCCCGCCTCCCTGCGCGTGAGCGCCGATTTCGAGGCGGCCCTGGCCCACGTGACCGAGGCCGATGCGCATGACGCGCCGCTCCTGATCCTGGCCTGCCCGGTGGCCGGCCTGCGCCCGCTGCTCGGTCAACTGAAGGGCCGCAACATCCCGAACGCCGTCTGGCTGTGCAAGGGCTTCGAAGCCGGCACCGGCCTGCTGCCGCACCAGGTCGCGGCCGAGGTGCTCGGCAACGACGTCCCCGTCGCCGCCCTGTCCGGCCCCTCCTTCGCCCAGGAAGTGGCGCGCGCCCTGCCCTGCGCCCTGTCGGTGGCCTCGGCCTCGGACGCCCTGCGCGAACGCGTGGTGGCGGCGGCGCACGGCAACAATATGCGCGTCTATTCCTGCGACGATATGGTCGGCGTGGAAGTGGGCGGCGCGGTGAAGAACGTGATGGCGATCGCCACCGGCGCTTCCGACGGCCTGGGGCTGGGCCTGAATGCGCGCGCGGCCTTGATTACGCGCGGGCTGGCCGAGATCACCCGGCTCGGCGTGCACCTGGGGGCGGCGGCGCCGACCTTCATGGGGCTGACCGGGATGGGGGATTTGATCCTGACTTGCACCGGTGACCTGTCGCGCAACCGGCGCGTGGGGCTGGCGCTGGCGCAGGGCAAGCAGCTCGATACCATCGTGGCGGAACTGGGGCACGTGGCGGAGGGTGTGCCGTGTGCCAAGTCGGTGCGCGAACTGGCGCGCAGGCTGGGGGTGGATATGCCGATCACCGAGGCGGTGGCGGCGGTGCTGTTCGATGGGGTGCCGGCGACGGAGATGGCGCAGAGGTTGTTGGCGCGGGATCCTCGCGACGAGCTGGCTTAAGGTTTTGCGTTAGCGGTTTGCATGCAAACTTGGATCCCGGCCTTCGCCGGGATGACGGTTTCCAGGACGGTGGACCTAACGAAGCCGGTGTCCCGCCAACATACATCAACGTCGTTCCGGCGAAGGCCGGAACCCAAGTTCGTAGCGTTAAGCTAGCTCAGTTCCCCGCCCCCCGCGGATCATTGGTCGGCCCACCCGACCTGTTCTTCCCCAGCAGAATCGTCATCAACCCCACCGCATCCTTGTTGGCCCGGATCGCATGCGGCTCCCCGCCTGCCAGGTACACCATCTCGTTCGGCCGCAGGATCGTGGTGCGCCCATGCGCATCGAAGGCGATCTCCCCTTCCAGGCAGACGAGCGTCATCTCGCCCTCGACCCGGTGCTCGGGCATCGGTTTTTCCTTGGGCACCACGAGCCGGATCAGTTCCATGTGCTCGGTCTTCACCAGCGCGATCGAGGTGAAATGGGCGATGTCGTCGTCGCCGCGTTGCAAGGCGATCCGTTCGCCCGATACTGCGTGTTGCAAGGCCATGTCGCCTCCTCTATTCAATCTTCTTCCTGGACCACCTCCGGCACGCCGCGCAGCCAGGTGACCAGCGCGAACGCGTCCTTCATGCCGCTGGCCAGCTGCGGCACCAGCAATTCCGGGTTATTCAGCAGCAGCGGCACCTCGACCCACACGAAATAGCTCTTCAGCTTCAGGTACTCGACCAGCGGATGATCCGGGTCGACGCCCTTCGGCGGGCGCTGCAGGGTGTCTTCGAATTGCAGGTCGCCATAGGTCGCGCGGAGATGCTTATTCTTCAACATTTTCTGGAAGCCTGTCGCATCGTTGACGACGTGCTCGCGGATCGCCTTCAGGCGGTGCGACGGCGGCAGGTACTCGCCGGCGCCGAACAGCAGCTTGCCGTCGGCCTCGATGTGGAAGTAGTAGGTCGGCCCGCCGGCGGCACTGGGACGGCGCTTGTTCAGCGGCGCGATCCCGGCCGAGAAGTGGGTTTTGTAGGGCCGCTTGTCCTTGGCGAAGCGCACGTCGCGGTGGATGCGGAACATGGCCTTCTTGGGGTCACAGCCGGCCACCCCCTTGTCGAAGGTCCCGAGCTCCTTGATCAGCTCGGTGACGACCTCGAGGAATTCCGCGCGCAGGATGTCGTAGCGCGGCTTGTTCATGATGAACCAGGGACGGTTGTTGTTCTCGCTGAGCTCGCTTAAAAATTGCGTCAGGTCACGCAGATGCATGCAATATCCGAAAAGTGATTATTTGAGGCGCGGCCGCTTGCCGACGGTAACGTCGAGCGTGGACTCGCGGTTCTTGCGCACGATGCGCAGCGGCGCCTTTTCGCCCGGCTCGAGCTGGGCGATCAGGTTCAGCATCTCGCTGGTATTCGCGACTTGCTTGCCGGCGACGGCCACGAGGATATCGCCCGGACGCATGCCGGCGCGGTCGGCCGGCCCGCCGCGCACCACGCCGGCGATGATGGCGCCGCTGTTGCGGCCCAGGCCGAAACTCTCCGCCAGTTCCGGCGTGATGTCCTGGGATTCGATGCCGATCCAGCCGCGCACCACCTGGCCGTGCTCCACGATGGCATCCAACACCTTCTTGGCGGTGCTGACGGGGATGGCGAAGCCGATGCCGACCGAGCCACCGGTCTGGGAATAGATCGCCGAGTTGATCCCGAGCAGATGGCCATTGGTATCGACCAGCGCCCCGCCCGAGTTGCCGAAGTTGATCGCGGCGTCGGTCTGGATGAAGTTCTCGAAATGATTGATGTGCAGGTTGTTGCGCCCCAGCGCCGAGATGATGCCGAGGGTGACGGTCTGGCCCACGCCGAAGGGGTTGCCGATCGCCAGCACCACGTCGCCCACGCGCGCGGCTTCCGGGTCGCCCAGCACCATCACCGGCAGCTTGCGTTCCGCGATGCGGATCACGGCGAGATCGGTCTCGGGGTCGGTGCCGACGATGCGCGCCGCCGCCTTGCGGCCGTCGGCCAGCCCGACCTCGATCACGTCGGCGCCTTCGACCACGTGGTTGTTGGTCAGGATATAGCCGTCGCCGCTGACGATCACGCCGGAACCGAGGCTGGCCATCTGCTCGTCGGGCGGCGCGCGGTCGCCGAAGAAGCGGCGGAAGAAAGGGTCCTTCAGCAGCGGATGGGTTTCGCGCGAGGCCTTGGCGGTGAGGATATTGACCACCGCCGGCATGGCGCGTCCCGCCGCGTCGCGGTAGCTGCCGCTGGCCGGCAGCGCCGCGCCCTGCAGCACCGGCACGGCCGCATTGCCCGAGCCGATCCGCACCTGGGTCGGCGCGCGCTCGAGCCAGTCGGGGCGCATGCTGGCCACCACGAAATACAGCGCCAGCGCCACCGTCACCACCTGGGTGAACAGCAGCCACAGGCGCCTCATCGCCCCGGGCTGGCGCCGGGGGCGGGTGGCTTGCGGACGGAGCTCGTGGACGCTGTCGTTCACTGGATTACTTTTTCAAGGAGTCCCGGATTTCGCGCAGCAGCACGATGTCCTCGGGGGTGCTCGGCTTGGCCGGCTCCGGCGCCGGCGCCGGGCCGCGCAAGCGGTTCACGATGCGCACCATCTGGAAGATGACAAATGCGAGCAGGATAAAGTTCAACAAAATCGTCAGGAAATTCCCGTAGGCGAGCACGGCGCCGGCCTTCTGCGCCTCGGCCAGCGGCAGGTTCGTGCCCTGGCCATTCAGCGGCAGGTAGTAATTGGCGAAGTCGAGGCCTCCGAACAACATCCCGATCGGCGGCATGATGACATCCTTGACCAGCGAATCGACGATGCGCCCGAAGGCGCCGCCGATGATGACGCCGACCGCAAGATCGACGACGTTGCCGCGCATTGCGAACGTTTTGAACTCTCCCATCATGGACATGGCATTCCTTTCGTTGTTATTGAACCAAGCTGGTTCATGATACCGCAAGCTTTTATGCTGCGGATGCACACACAAACCTTCTGCATAGATGTGTCCGCTTGATAATTTTTTTCCAATCGGTATTGCCCTTCACATATAATTTTGTGTTGCTGGAAGCTCTTTATTAATTCTTAAGATTCGTATTTTCACGGAGTGGGGTTGGTATGAGTAATCAAAAGCAGGTCGATTCAGGTCGACGCGGACTGCTGGTCGCGACCGCGGCGGCAGGCGGCGTCGTCGGGGTATCCACAGCAGGCGTTCTCGTCAGCACCTTCCAGCCGTCCGAGCGAGCGAAAGCCGCCGGCGCCCCGGTCGAAGTCGACATCTCCGACGTCAAGCCCGGCGAAATGAAAGTCGTCGAATGGCGCGGCAAGCCGGTCTGGATCCTGCGCCGCACTCCGGAGATGCTGGCCACCCTCGAGAAGGACACGGCCGAACTGGCCGACCCGAACTCCGAAAAAGTCTACCAACTGCCGATGCCCGAGTACGCGAAGAATCCGTACCGCGCCCGTGCCGAGCACAAGGAAGTGCTGGTCACCGTCGGCATCTGCTCCCACCTGGGCTGCTCGCCGTCCTCGCGCCTGGCCTCCGGCCCGCAACCCAACCTCCCCGACAACTGGCACGGCGGCTTCCTCTGCCCCTGCCACGGCTCGACCTTCGACCTGTCCGCGCGCGTGTTCCAGAACAAGCCGGCGCCGACGAATATGGATGTCCCGCCGTACATGTACCTGTCCGATAACAAGCTGGTGATCGGCAAAGACGAAAAAGGGGAGGCATAACATGGGCGGCCCGTTCAAGGAAACGCAAGTGCCGGCCAATGCGCCGGTCGGCCACAAGGCGCTGGCCTGGGTCGACGACCGCTTCCCGCTGTCGAAGCTGTGGAACGATCAATGGGGCAAGTACTACGCTCCCAAGAACTTCAACATCTGGTACCTGTTCGGCTCGCTGGCCATGCTGGTACTGGTGCTGCAGATCGTCACCGGCATCTTCCTGACCATGCACTACAAGCCGGACGCCAACCTGGCCTTCGGCTCGGTCGAGTACATCATGCGCGAAGTGCCCTGGGGCTGGCTGGTGCGCTACATGCACTCGACCGGCGCCTCGATGTTCTTCATCGTGGTCTACCTGCACATGGCGCGCGGCCTGATGTACGGCTCCTACCGCAAGCCGCGCGAGCTGATCTGGCTGTTCGGCTTCGCGATCTTCCTGTGCCTGATGGCCGAGGCCTTCTTTGGCTACCTGCTGCCGTGGGGCCAGATGTCCTACTGGGGCGCCCAGGTGATCGTCAACCTGTTCGGCGCGATTCCGGTGATCGGCCCGGACCTGTCGCTGTGGATCCGCGGCGACTACGTGGTGTCGGATGCGACCCTGAACCGCTTCTTCGCCTTCCACGTCATCGCCCTGCCGCTGGTCATCCTCGGCCTGGTGGCAGCCCACCTGATCGCGCTGCACGAAGTCGGCTCGAACAACCCGGACGGCATCGAGATCAAGGACAACCTGGACGCCGACGGCCACCCGGTCGACGGCATCATGTCGCATCCTTACTACTCGACCAAGGACTTCTTCGGCGTGTCGGTGTTCCTGCTGATCTTCTCGGCGATCGTGTTCTTCGCACCCGAGATGGGCGGCTACTTCCTGGAGTACAACAACTTCCTGCCGGCCGACTCGATGAAGACCCCGCCGCACATCGCGCCGACCTGGTACTTCACGCCGTTCTACTCGGTGCTGCGCGCGACCACGGCCGACTTCATGTACGTGCTGATGGCCGCGATCGCCGCCTATGTCGTGTTCATCTGGCTGAAATCGCGCCTGGCCTACAAGACCAAGATCGCGGTCGCCGTGATCGGCCTGGTCCTGATCGTCGGCATGCTGCCGCAGGTGCTGGATGCGAAGTTCTGGGGCGTGGTGCTGTTCGGTTCCTCGGTGGTGATCATCGCCCTGCTACCGTGGCTGGACCACTCGCCGGCGCGCTCGATCCGCTACCGCCCGGACTGGCACAAGTATGTGTACATCGTGTTCGCGCTGTGCTTCGTGACCCTGGGCTACCTGGGCACCCAGCTGCCGACGCCGGCCTACACGATCCTCTCGCAAGTGGCGACCCTGCTGTACTTTGCGTTCTTCCTCCTGATGCCGTGGTGGAGCACGATGGGCCAATTCAAGCCGGTCCCGACGCGCCTGACCTTCACCCCGCATTAATCGAGAGCCAGAGGACAAGAACATGTATATTGCGAAGAAAATGATCGCAGTCCTGGCCCTGGTGCCGGGACTGGTATTCGCCGCGGAAGGCGGCTTCCCGCTCGAGCGCGCCCCGGACCGCCACGACATCTCGTCGCTGCAGAACGGCGCCAAGCTCTTCATCAACCACTGCCTGAACTGCCACTCGGCATCCGCCATGCGCTACAACCGCCTGCGCGACCTGGGCCTGACCGAAAAGCAGATCCAGGACAATCTGTTGTTTTCGCAAGACAAAGTCGGCGGCATGATGACAACGGCGATGCGCCCGGACGACGCCAAGACCTGGTTCGGCGCCGTGCCGCCGGACCTGTCGGTGATCGCCCGTGCGAAATCGTCGCCGTCGGGCACCGGCGCCGACTACCTGTACACCTACCTGCGCACCTTCTACAAGGACGACGCCCGCCCGACCGGCTGGAACAATATGGTGGTGCCGAACGTGGCCATGCCGCACGTGATGTGGCATGAACAGGGCATCCGCCAGGCGAAATTCACTGAAGAGAAGGACCCGCACGACGCCGGCAAGATGATCCACAAGTTCGCCGGCTTCGAGCAAGTCGCCCCGGGCACGATGAGCTCGCAGGAGTTCGACACCGCCACCGCCGACCTGGTTGCCTACCTGAGCTGGATGGCTGAGCCGGCGCAAGGCCAACGCAAGAAATTGGGCGTAATTGTGTTGATCTTCCTGTCGATTTTCGCCTTCCTGGCCTGGCGTTTGAACGAATCGTACTGGAAGGAAGTGAAGTAAATTCGCTTTCATTGCCCGGTTGGCTATAATACGGGCAATCATTTTTCGGGGTGAATCGCTGAGAATTCATAAGCGCTTCACCCCATTGTTTCTTGAGGAACTACAAACCATGATGGTTCTCTACTCCGGCACCACGTGCCCGTTCTCCCAACGCTGCCGCCTCGTCCTGTTCGAAAAAGGCATGGACTTCGAGGTGCGCGACGTCGACCTGTTCAACAAGCCGGAAGACATTTCGACCATGAACCCCTACGGCCAGGTCCCGATCCTGGTCGAGCGCGAACTGATCCTGTACGAATCGAACATCATCAACGAGTACATCGACGAGCGCTTCCCGCACCCGCAGCTGATGCCGGCCGACCCGCTGATGCGCGCCCGTGCCCGCCTGATGCTGTTCAACTTCGAGAAGGAACTGTTCGTCCACGTGCACACGCTGGAAAGCGAGCGCAACAAGACGAACGACAAGAGCCACGACAAGGCGCGCTCGGAAATCCGCGACCGCCTGACCACCCTGGCGCCGCTGTTCCTGAAGAACAAGTACATGCTGGGCGACGAGTTCTCGATGCTGGACGTCGCGATCGCCCCGCTGCTGTGGCGCCTGGACCACTACGGCATCGAACTGTCGAAGACCGCGGCCCCGCTGATGAAGTACGCCGAGCGCATCTTCTCGCGCCCCGCCTACATCGAAGCGCTGACCCCGTCGGAAAAGGTGATGCGCCGCTGATGCCGTTCTGGCGGATTCGTCCGCCAGCGGCAACACGATCCGGTACGCGCCGGGTTTCGGACGCCCTGATGGCGATTCCGGTAGACTGGCGCGGACGACAAGTATTGTTTATCGACCCCAACAAATGTCAGAGATCTCCACCAAGCCCTACCTGCTGCGCGCCATCTACGAATGGTGCACGGACAGCGGCTACACGCCCTACCTCGCGGTCAAGGTCGACTCCGCCACGACGGTGCCGATGGAATACGTCCGCAAGGGCGAGATCATCCTGAACATCAGCTACGGCGCCACCTCGGGCCTCAAGATGGACAACGACGCGATCCACTTCCGGGCGCGTTTCAATGGGGTCTCGCGCGAGCTGTACATTCCGGTGCAGAACGTGCTGGCGATTTATGCCAACGAGAATGGGCAGGGGATGGCCTTCGAGGTGAACGTGACGGCGGCGGAGATGCCGGCGCCGGCTGCGGGCTCGGGTTCGTCGTCGGGTCCAGCTTTGGTATCGGAAGAAGCGGCTGCACCGGCTTTGTCGGCAGTGCCTGCCAAATCGGATACGTCCGTCGAGGGCACTACCCCGAACGGCGACGACGAGCCGCCGAAGAAGGGCGGACGCCCAACCTTGACGCGCATCAAATAGCGTATAATCGTTGTTCTAAGATTAAGCCGACTTAGCTCATCAGGTAGAGCAGTTGATTTGTAATCATCAGGTGGCGGGTTCGAGTCCTGCAGTCGGCACCAGAATAAAGCAAGGGCTTACAGCGATGTAAGCCCTTTTTTATGTTGCTCAAGCAGCCTTATTTGAAGGCGTCCAGAAGCCCCGCGCGATCGAGAAGATCGATTGCATCCTCCACTATGGCGGGCGCGGCCGCGTCCAGCCGGGCCAGATCGTCGCCGATGAGGGCGCGCATCTGCTGGGGCACCAAGGCCATGTCGATCAAGCGTTCCGCAATGGCCGCCGCCAGTTCCGCCTCGCCGTGCGCCGGAGTTTCACCGGCAAGCGTGACTACCACGCTTGCCACGGCGGCGCCGCGTGCCTGACGGTCGACCATGCGCGAAAGCTCGGGTAGCCGCTGCGCAGTCGCAATGCAGATGCGCATGAGTCCGATCGATTCTCCCGTGAGGGCATGCTGTAGCAGGCTGCTGCCGACCAGGCGCAGGCGCTCGCGTACCGGCATGTCCGCGGGTATATCTGCCACCGGCAGCTTCTGCTGCTCGACCATGCGATGCACGACTGCGCTGAACAAGGCGTCCTTGTTGGCATAACGCGCATACAGCGTCGCCTTGCCGGCGCCGGCCAGGGCCAGCACCTGATCACAGCTGGTCCCGTCGAAGCCTGCACGCAGAAACAGGGTCGTCGCCGCATCGAGAATGCGACGGTCCACCTCCCCCGCCTGCTCGGCCGAAGGCCGCCCTCCGCGCTTGCGGGAGGTCGGCACGTCTCTTGAATTCAACACCATGTCGTCACATCCTTCAAAAACTGAACTGCATGGTATAGTTTAGTTTCTTTCATCACATCGGGTAACGAACATGGACATGCGGTTGAAGTTTCTATCTGACAATATGCGAAGGATCGATTTTGGCATGCTCTCGACCAGAACGGAAGAAGGCGCCTTCGCGAGCCGCCCCATGAGCAATAACGGCGAGGTGGACTATGAAGGCGACAGCTATTTCTTCACCTATGCGCAGGCACGTACCGTCGCCGACATCGAACGAGACCCCCAGGTGGGACTCACCTTTACCGGCGCCGCGGGCTCCGAGGGACAGCCGCCCCTGTTCATTGCCGTAGAAACCATTGCCGAACTGATTCGCGACAAGGCCCGTTTTGCAGCGCACTGGACACCAGGCCTCGACCGATGGTTCGAGCAAGGCGTCGAGACGCCGGGCATCGTCATGATACGTGTTCACGCCAAGCGCATCCACTACTGGAACGGCGCAGAACAGGGCGAGATCATCCTGTGAAACCCATGTTCGCGCCAATCCTGCAGGACACTCGGTCCTGATCCACGCGCAATGACCACCTCTCGAAAGACCTGCCATGAAAAATGAAATCGATGCGTATCCCATCCACGTGCCCCAGGGCGATCTGGACGACCTCGCCCATCGGCTCGCGCGCACCAGGTGGCCGGATGCGGGGACGGTGGCAGATGGATCGCAAGGGCCGCAGCGCGAGCGCATCCGCGCCCTGGTGAAACGCTGGCGCCACGGCTACGACTGGCGCAGGGCGGAAGCCCTGCTCAACGGTTGGGGGAGCAGCCGCACCGTCATCGACGGGCTAGGCTTCCACTTCCTGCATATACGCTCGCCGCACGCGCACGCCACGCCATTGCTGTTGACGCATGGCTGGCCAGGATCCATCCTGGAATTTCGCGACGTGATCGGTCCCCTGACGCAGCCGCAGGCGCATGGTGGCGCGGCGGCCGATGCCTTTCACCTGGTGATTCCGGCGCTTCCGGGCTTTGGCTTTTCCGACAAGCCGACCGATCCGGGCTGGGGTGTCGGCCGTACCGCCCGCGCATTCGGGGAATTGATGCGGCGGCTGGGTTATGCCGACCGCTGGGTAGCGCAGGGCGGCGATTGGGGAGCCGCCGTGACGACCGCACTTGCGCACATGCGGGCGCCGGGGTTGGCGGGTATCCACCTGAACATGGTGATGTTCCAGCCGACCGAAGAGGAAATCGCGCAAGCGTCCCCCGAAGAGCAGCGCATGCTGCAAGACGCCGCGCGCTACAGGAAGGAATATTCCGGCTACATGACACTGCAGTGCACCCGCCCGCAGTCGGTCGGGTTCGCCCTCGCGGACTCGCCGGTGGGCCTGGCGAGCTGGCTGTATGCCTTGTTTCAGGACGTGACGGACAGCAGTGGCGAACCGGAGCGCGTGATCGCGCTGGACCACCTGATCGATGACGTGATGCTGTACTGGCTGCCGAACGCAGGACCGAGCTCGGCGCGGTTTTATTGGGAAGGCGCGCGCGAAATGGCGCATGGCATGCCCGCCGCCCCGGTTCCCCTGCCCGCGGGCGTGAGCATGTTTCCAGGAGAGCAGATGCGTCTATCGCGGCGGTGGGCGGCATCGAGGTTTGCCGACCTGCGCTTTTTCGGCGAGGCCGCGCGCGGTGGCCATTTCGCAGCAATGGAAAACCCGGAAACATTTGTCGAGCATGTGCGCGCGACGTTCCGGACCATGACATAGACGCCCGCCGGCGCGGCCCCGGGTTCCTGCGTCCGTGACGTCAGGAGCTCGCCTGTTCGACCAGCCTCCGGTTCTGCACCTTGTTCAGCTTCGGATACACGACCGGAATCGTCAGCATGGTGCTGGCCGCCGCCATCAGAAGCAGCGCGGTGAAGGTCTCGCTGGTGATGATCTGCTTGTCCAGCAGGATGTTGGCGAAGATGATTTCGATCAGGCCCTTGGTCTGCAGCAGCCAGCCGATGATCGAGGCTTCGCCCTCTTTCCAGCGCAACACCTTGCCGGCCATCCGCGCGCCGAGCAGCTTGCCGCCGACCGAGGCGACCAGCAGCAGGCCGGCCACGAAGAACACCGAGTAACTTCCCATATTCCATTGCGTGCGCAAGCCGGTGCTGAGGAAGAATACCGGCATCAGGACCAGCAGCACGGTCTTGAACAGCGAATCGAGCTTGTCCTGTTCGAACCAGCCCGCATCCATCACCACGCCAGCCAGGAAGGCGCCGACCATGAAGTGCAGGCCGGCCCAGTCGGCGCCGAAGCTGCAGACGATCAGCCAGAACAGGGCGACGTACCAGCGGTCGCCGCCCGGGATGCGCGCCATCAGGCGGCGGAACAGGAAGGTCAGCACGACGAAGGCGGCGAGGAAACCGAGCTGGCGGCCGACCCGGTTCCAGTCAAGCAGGATCAGGGCCAGCACGCCCCAGATCGCGACGTCGTCCAGGCTGGCGTAGCGCAGGATACGCTGGCCCATGGGCTGGCGCAGGATCGCCAGCTTCTCCATCAACAGCACCAGCACCGGCAGCGCGGTCACGGCGCAGGCCATGCCAATGCCGAGCGTGAATTGCCAGTCGGCAGCCTTGACGCCCATCCAGCCCTCGTAGTTCAACAGGAGCGCGGCGGCCGCACAGCCGAACAGCAGCGGCATCCCGAGCGACAGGCCGGCCGTGGTGACGCTTTCGCGGCGGTGCTGCCAGGCCTTCTTCAGGTCGAGCTCCATTCCCGCCAGCATCACGAACAGCATGACGCCCCACCACGCAATGCCGTTCAGGCTTTTCACCACGTCCGGGTTGAACACGAAGGTGTGATAGTCGGGGAAGACCGCGCCCAGTACGCCCGGTCCCAGCACGATGCCCATGATGATCTGCACCACGACCAGGGGGGCGAAATAGTCGGTCCTGCCGAGCCGCCAGACCAGGTAGGGCGCGACGAAGATCAGCAGCATCGCGAGCAGGAAGATTTCTGTGGTGTTCATGGTGTCTCCAAGGATCTTTTTATCTCATGCATCGTCAGCAGGCCCGAAAGCCTACGTAAGATTGGTCTACAAAACAATGATTGGAAACGATACCACTCATCATTTTCTTAAGACAAGTGCTGGTTAAAAATAAATTGTTACCGCGACCAGCGCCGAATAAAACTTGTCGGCTCAACAGCAAAACTGTGCAAGAATCCAGATTGCAATATTTGTTTGACCGAGATTTCACCCGGTGCTATAGTCGGGCAAAGCCGATGGTAACGTTTCCAACTTACCAAAAAACATGGCGGATAACGGAGACACGATGTTCACAGTACGCACCCTGGCGGCAGCCTGCGCATGGCTGTGCGTCTGCGCGCCGGCGCTCGCCGCAGCGGCCGCCGTCGCGCAAGCGCCCAGGGCCGAGGTGATCCACTGGTGGACCTCGGGCGGCGAATCGGCCGCCGTCAAGCAGGTGGCCCAGGCCTACCGCGACGCCGGCGGCGTCTGGGTCGACACCGCGATCGCCGGCGGCGACCAGTCGCGCGCCGTCACCATCAACCGCATCGTCGGCGGCAATCCCCCCACCGCGGCCCAGTTCAACACCTCCAAGCAGTTCCTCGACGTGATCGAAGCGGGGATGCTCAACAACGTCGACAAGGTTGCGCGCGCCCAGAACTGGGACCAGATGCTGCCGGAGCCGATCGTCGACGTCATCAAGGTGGATGGCCATTACTACGCCGTGCCGCTGAACATTCACATGCAGACCTGGTTCTGGTATTCGAAAGCCGCTTTCAAAAAGGCCGGCATCGAAAAGGAACCGGAAAGCATGCCCGAATTCTTCGCCGCCCTCGACAAACTCAAGGCGGCCGGCATCATCCCGCTCGCCCACGGCGGCCAGTCGTGGCAGGAGACCGTGCTGTTCTCGGCCATCCTCGCCAATATGGGCGGCAAGGAGCTGTACCTGAAGGCGATGCGCGACCGCGACCAGGCGACCCTGCTCGGGCCCGACTTCCGCAAGGTCATGCTGGCCTTCAAGCGCTTGAAATCGTACGTCGACGCCGGCTCGCCCGGCCGCAACTGGAACGATGCCACCGCCCTCGTCATCAGCGGGAAAGCCGGCTTCCAGGTGATGGGCGACTGGGCGAAGGGAGAATTCACCAACGCGCGCCAGATCGCGGGCCAGCACTACGGCTGCATGGCCGGCTTCAATGCGGCGACGCCCTACCTGATCCAGGGTGACGTGTTCGTGTTCCCGCAGACCGACAGTGCACAAGCCGTGCGCGCGCAGCAGCTGCTGGCAAAAGTGGTCTCGCAGCCGGACCTGCAGGTGACCTTCAGCAAGCTGAAGGGATCGATCCCCGTGCGCACCGACGTGAATGCCGCGGAACTCGACGTCTGCGCCCGGAAGGGCATCGAGATCATGAAGGACCGCGGCCGCCAGGCCGGCGTCACCGAGGTCTACCTGACGCCGGACCAGAACGGCGCCATGCAGGACGTGCTGACCGCCTACTGGAACACCAACATGCCGGTCGAGAAGGCCCAGAAGAGCATCGCCAACGCACTCAAATACTGACCCGCCATGCTCGCCTTCCGCGCCAACAAACTGACCCCGCACATCGCCTTGCTGCCGATGGCGCTGACCGTGCTGGTCGCCTACATCGGCGCCGCGCTGTGGACCTTCAAGACCTCGTTCACCGCCTCGCGCACCTTCGCGTCGGACAACTTCATCGGCGCCGCCCAGTACGTGCGCCTGTTCGACAACGAGCGCTGGCTGCTCTCGCTGCACAACCTGGCCGTCTACGGCGTCTGCTTCATCGTCGCCTGCATGGTGCTGGGCTTCCTGCTGGCCGCCTTCATCGACCAGAACGTCAGCGGCGAGGGTTTTCTGCGCACCGTCTTCCTCTACCCGTATGCGATGTCCTTCATCGCCACCGGCCTGGTATGGCAGTGGATGCTGGCGCCGGGCGCGGGCATCGAGGGCGCCGTGCAATCCCTCGGCTTCGAGGGCTTCCGCTTCGACTGGATCATCGACCAGGAGCTGGTCATCTACACCATCGTCATCGCCGCCGTGTGGCAGGCCTCCGGCCTGGTGATGGCGATGATGCTGGCCGGCCTGCGCGGGGTCGATCCGGAGATCTACAAGGCCGCGCGCCTGGACGGCATCCCGGCCTGGCGCGTCTACCTGCAAATTGTGCTGCCGATGCTGGGGCCGACCGTCGCCACCGTGTTCCTGCTGCTGTGCACCGCCGTCGTGAAACTCTACGACGCGGTGGTCGCCATGACCGGCGGCGGACCGGGCACGGCGAGCGAGGTGCCGGCCAAGTTCATCATGGATCACCTGTTCCTGCGCTCGAACATCGGCCTGGCCTCGGCCGGCGCGGTGACCCTCTTGATCCCGGTGCTGGCCCTGCTGGCACCTTACGCCTACGCCCGCAGCCGGAGGAAACGCGCATGAGCGACATCACCCTGCCGGCCGCTCCCATGCCCATCGAGTCCGCGCCTGCCGCGCGCCGCAAAAAGCGCCTCAGTCCCGCGCGCATCGGCGTCTACGCCTTCCTGTTCAGCGCCGCCCTGTACTTCCTGCTGCCGCTGTACGTCATGATCATCACCTCGTTCAAGTCGATGGACGAGATCAGGAACGGCAATGTGTTCGCCCTGCCGGTGTTCGCCACCACCGCACCGTGGCAGGACGCCTGGAACAAGGTGAGCGGCGGCTTCTGGAATTCGGTGGCGATCACGGTGCCGAGCACCATCATCCCGATCCTGCTGGGCGCGATCAACGGCTATGCGCTGTCGTTCTGGAAGCCGCGCGGCGCGAACCTGCTGTTCGGCGTGCTGCTGGCCGGCGCCTTCATTCCGGTGCAGGTGATGATCTATCCGCTGGTGTGGATGATGGCGCGCGCCGGCGTGTTCGGGTCCCTGCCGGCGATCGTGCTGGTGCACGTCATCTTCGGCATGCCGATCATGACCCTGCTGTTCCGGAACTACTATGCCTCGGTGCCGCACGAGCTGTTCCAGGCCGCTCGCATCGACGGCGGCGGCTTCTGGCGCATCTTTCTGCAGGTGATGCTGCCGATGTCGCTGCCGATCATCGTGGTGGCCGCCATCATGCAGGTCACCGGCGTATGGAACGACTACATCCTCGGCCTGGTGTTCGCGGGCCGCGACAATGCGCCGATGACGGTGCAGCTGAATAACGTGATCAACACCACCACCGGCACCCGCCTGTACAACGTCAACATGGCCGCGACCATCCTGACGGCCGCGCTGCCGCTGGCGATCTATTTCATTTCCGGCCGCTGGTTCGTGCGCGGCATCGCGGCCGGCGCAGTCAAAGGGTAAGCCCATGTCGAACGTCCACCTGCGCAAACTGTGCATCACCCGCGGCAGCAACCAGATCATCCGCGACCTCGACCTGCAGGTCGCGCCGGGCGAATTCCTGGTGCTGCTCGGGCCATCCGGCTGCGGCAAGTCGACCCTGCTGCACAGCATCGCCGGCCTGATCGACCTGGCCGACGGCGCGATCGAGATCGGCGGCCGCGACATGAGTCATGCCGACCCGAGCGAGCGCGGGATCGGCATGGTGTTCCAGTCGTATGCGCTGTACCCGACCATGACGGTCGAGAAGAACATGTCCTTCGGCCTGCGCATCTCGGGTGCGCCGAAAGCGGAAATCCAGCGCCGCGTGCGGCGCGCGGCGGAGATGCTGCAGCTCGAATCGCTGCTGGGCCGCAAACCCGCCCAGCTCTCCGGCGGCCAGCGCCAGCGCGTGGCGATCGGCCGCGCCCTGGTGCGCGAAGCCGGCGTCTACCTGTTCGACGAGCCGCTCTCGAACCTGGACGCCAAGCTGCGCGCCGAGCTGCGCCGCGAGCTCAAGCTCCTGCACGCGGCGCTCGGCTCGACCATGATCTACGTGACCCACGACCAGGCCGAAGCCATGACCCTGGCCACCCGCATCGTCGTGATGCAGGGCGGACGCATCCAGCAGATCGGCACCCCGGCCGAGGTCTACGAGCGTCCGGCCAACCGTTTCGTCGCCGGCTTCCTGGGCTCGCCCTCGATGAACTTCGTCGACGGCCAGCTGGACGGCGCGCTGGAAGCGCAGCGCCGCTTCAGCGCGGGGGCCTTGAATATCACCCTGGCGCCGGATTGCGTCGCGCCCGCCGGCGCCGTGACCCTGGCGGTGCGGCCGGAAGACATCCACCTGGTCGACGACGGTCCGCTGCAGGCGGGCGTGACCCTGGTCGAGCCGATGGGGAACCACCAGGTCGTGTGGCTGGACTGCGGCGGCCACACCCTGTCCGCGATCGTGCACGATGCGCGCGCCCTGGCCCCTGGCCAGGCGGTGCGCTTCGCCATCGATGCGGCGCGGATTTCGCTGTTCGGCCAGGACGGGCGGCGCCTGTAAAGAACCGTAAGTACCATGCCGGCGGCCGGCAATTGCAGTATGCTTGAGTGTTTTTCGACTAAACCGTTTATTTGATCAGGAATCGTCAGTGGCAACCATCAAGGATGTAGCGCGTCTCGCCGGCGTCGGCCTGGGCACCGCCTCGCGGGTGGTCAGCGGCAAGGGCTCGGTGTCGCCGGCGACGCTGGAAAAGGTGCGCAAGGCGATCGACGAGCTGGGCTTTCGCCCCTCGCACGCGGCGCGCGCCCTGCTGTCCGGCACCAGCCGCATGGTGGGCGTCTACATCCCGGTCCTGAGCGGCACCTTCTACACCCCGATCCTGCAGATCATCGACACCGAGCTGCGCGCCGCCGGCCTGCACATGGTGGTGGCCTTCGGCGTGGGCCTGGGCGATGCGCGCCGCCAGGCGGTGGAGGGCATCGAGTTCCTGATCGAGCGTGGCTGCGACGGCATCATCATGATGACCAGCGCCCTCGCCGACGAGGACCTGGCCGGCCTCGGCGCCAAGCGCCAGCAGATCGTGGCGCTGAACCACGAGTTCAGCACGCTCCCCGAACAGTGCTTCACGGTCGACCACGCGCTGGGCGGACGCCTGGCCGCGCGCACCCTGCTCGACTACCGGCACCGCGACATCGCCGTCATTTCGGGACCGGCGGCGCTGGCCGACAACGTGGCGCGCGTCGACGGCTTCATGCGCGAACTGGAAGAAGGCGGCATCGACACGAGCAAGCTGTGGGTGGCGGAAAGCGACTTCTCGCCGGCCGGCGGCTGGGCCGCGGCCAAGGAGCTGATCGAATCCGGCCACGCCTGCAGCGCCCTGTTCTGCGCCAACGACGAGATGGCCGTGGGCGCCCTGTCCTACTTCCAGGAGGCCGGCGTCAGCGTGCCGCGCGACCTGTCGGTGATCGGCTACGACGACACGCCCAGCGCCGCGTTCTCGGCCCCGCGCCTGACCTCGGTGCACATGCCGTGGCGCGAGATGACGCTGAACGGCATCAACGCCCTGCTGAACCGCTGCTACGACCTGCAGCGCCCGGTGTCGCGCACCTTCCCGGTGACGGTCACGCTGCGCGCCTCGCTGGCCAAGCTGGATGCTCCGGCATCGAAAGCGACCCGGAGCCGCAAAAAATGACACCTCCGGCGCCCTTGGCCGGAGGCCCGGCCTATTTTTTTAGCTTGCAGTTGGAAAGCTTTCCAAATATTCTTGCATCAGGTCTTCACACATACACACCATGACAACAGCAAACGCTCACGAGCCGGCCGCCCCCCAGCGCGGCGATTTCGCCCCCGACTTCTTGTGGGGCTGCGCCACCTCCTCTTACCAGATCGAAGGCGCGGGCCAGGAGGACGGCCGGGTCGAGTCGATCTGGGACCGCTTCGCCGCCACCCCGGGCAAGGTCAAGGACGGCTCGAGCGGCCTGGTCGCCTGCGACCATTACCACCGCTGGCCGGAAGACTTCGACATCGGCCGCGACATGGGCCTGAACGCCTACCGCTTCTCGATCGCCTGGCCGCGCATCTTTGCCGAAGTCGGCGGCAAGCCGAACGAAAAGGGGCTGGATTTCTACTCGCGCCTGGTGGACGGCATGCTGGAACGCGGCCTGCAGCCCTGGGCCACCCTGTACCACTGGGACCTGCCGCAATTCCTGGAAGACCGCGGCGGCTGGAACAACCGCGCCACCGTCGACGCCTACCTCGCTTTTGTCGACGCGATGACGCGCCGCCTGGGCGACCGCGTCCAGCACTGGATCACCCACAACGAACCCTGGTGCACTTCGATCATCGGCAACTTCGAAGGCTGGCATGCGCCGGGCAATACCGACTTCAAGACCGCGCTGCAGGTGGCCCACCACGTTCTGCTCTCGCACGGCAAGGCGGTGCCGCTGATCCGCGCCAACGTCCGCAACGCCAAGGCCGGCATCGCCCTGAGCCTGCACCCGGTGCGCCCGGCCAGCGACTCGCCCGAAGACCTGGCCGCGATGGCGCGCCACGACGGCCTGCGCTACCGCTGGTTCCTCGACCCGCTGTACGGCCGCGGCTACCCGCAGGCGACCCTCGACATCATCGGCGACGCCGCACCGACCATGGAGCCGGGCGACCTGGAAGCGATCGCCGTGCCGACCGATTTCCTGGGCGTGAACTACTACTTCCCCGAGACCATCAAGAACGACCCCGGCCACGCGCCGCTGGGTGCGCGCGTGCTGCCGCCCGCACCGCAGGCCGAGACCACTGCCATGGGCTGGGAAGTCGCGCCGCAGGGCCTGGCCGAACTGCTGCACCGGATCGAGAACGACTACCACCCGGGCCCGATGTACATCACCGAGAACGGTTCCTGCTACACCGACGAAGTGAGCGCCGACGGCGAGATCGACGACGTCGAGCGCCGCCGCTACCTGCAGACCCACCTGGCCGCGCTGCGCGCCGCCATCAGGGACGGGGTGCCGGTGAAGGGCTACTTCGCCTGGAGCCTGCTCGACAACTTCGAATGGGCGGAGGGCTACCTGAAGCGCTTCGGCCTGACCCACATCGACTATGCCACCCAGGAACGGCGCCTGAAGAGCAGCGGCAAGTGGTACCGCGGCTTCCTGCGCGGCGAATAAGCTATCCCACAATAAAACGAACAGCGAGACACCCGATGACACCAACCCTTCGCAATCACGTGCTGGCGCTCGCCGTCGCACTCGCCTTCCCCGCCGCCGGCGCCCTCGCGCAAACCAA
Organism: Massilia phyllostachyos; assembly: GCF_021044825.1. GTDB lineage: Bacteria > Pseudomonadota > Gammaproteobacteria > Burkholderiales > Burkholderiaceae_D > Telluria > Telluria phyllostachyos. The sequence goes on from NZ_JAJNOC010000012.1 coordinate 52,198, forward strand.
GGCGCCGCTGGCCGACTGGCCGCGCATCGCCAGCCCGATCGCGAAGGACGAAGCGCTTGAGCAGCGCGTGCGCGAGATCGTGAGCAAGATGACCGTGGCCCAGAAGGTCGGCCAGATCACCCAGCCCGAGATCAAGTCCGCCACGCCGGAAGACGTGAAGCGCTACTACCTCGGCTCGGTGCTCAACGGCGGCGGCAGCTGGCCGAACGGGAACAAGCACGCGAAGGCGGCCGAGTGGCTGGCGCTGGCCCAGCGCTACCACGAGGCCTCGATGGCGACCGACATGGCGATCAAGGTGCCGGTGGTGTGGGGGACCGACGCCGTCCACGGCCACAACAACGTGTTCGGCGCGACGCTGTTCCCGCATAACATCGGCCTGGGCGCGGCGCGCAATCCGAAGCTGCTCGAGGAAATCGGCGCGGCCACCGCGAAAGCCACGCGCGCCAGCGGCATCGCCTGGGTGTTCGGCCCGACCCTGGCCGTGGTGCGCGACGACCGCTGGGGCCGCACCTACGAAAGCTATTCGGAGAACCCGGAAGTCGTCAGCAGCTACGCCGCCGCCTACGTGCGCGGCATGCAGGGCATGCTGAAGGACGACGCCAACACCATCGCCACCGCCAAGCACTTCATCGGCGACGGCGGCACCGAGAACGGCAAGGACCGCGGCGTCAACAAGTCGACCAAGGCGCAGATGATCAACATCCACGGCGCCGGCTACTACCCGGCGCTGGCGGGCGGCGTGCAGACCGTGATGTCCTCGTTTAACTCGTGGAACGACGTCTCGACCGGCACCAACTACGGCAAGATGCACGGCAGCCGCGTCATGCTGACCGACGTGCTGAAAACGCAGATGGGCTTCGACGGCTTCGTCGTGACCGACTGGAACGGCCATGGCGAAGTGCCGGGCTGCCGCAACGACAGCTGCGCCGCCGCCATCAATGCCGGCAACGACATGATCATGGTGCCGGACGACTGGAAGGCCTTCATCGCCAACACCATCAGGCAGGTGGAAAGCGGCGAGATCCCGATGGCGCGCCTGGACGATGCGGTGAGCCGCATCATCCGCGTCAAGCTGCGCGCCGGCCTGTTCGAGAAGAGCCCGGCCCAGAACAAGTACGCGGGCAGCGACGAGGCGATGGTGCCGCGCGAGCTGGCGCGCCGCGCGGTGCGCGAGTCGCTGGTCCTGATCAAGAACGACAAGCCGGTGCTGCCGCTGGCGCGCGGCAAGAAGATCCTGGTGGTCGGCAAGACCGCGGACGACCTGTCGAACCAGACCGGCGGCTGGTCGATCACCTGGCAGGGCACCGCCAACGTGAACAGCGACTTCCCGAACGGCGACACCATCCTGGCCGGCATCCGTGAAGCGGCGGGTAGCGGCAACGTGAGCTTCAGCGTCGACGGCAAGGGCGTGGACGTGTCGAAGTTCGACGCGGTGGTGGCCGTGATCGGCGAGCGTCCGTATGCGGAAGGCGACGGCGACATCGGTCCGAACGGCACGCTGCGCCACTCGGGCCGCTATCCGGAAGACCTGGCGGTGCTGCAGGCGGTTGCCGGCAAGGGCAAGCCCGTGGTCACCGTGTTCGTCTCCGGCCGTCCGCTCTACGTGAACGACCTGCTGAATCTGTCGGACGTGTTCGTGGCGGCCTGGCTGCCGGGCACCGAGGGCAAGGGCGTGTCGGACTTGCTGGTGGCGGGTCCGAAGCGTTACGAGTTCACCGGCAAGCTGCCGTTTTCGTGGCCGAAAACAAGCTGCCAGACCGATCTGAATGTCGGCGACAAGAACTATGCGCCGCTGTTCGCCTGGGGCTACGGCTTGAAGAGTGCGACCGCCTCGAAGGTCGGCAAGCTGGACGCCGCCTATCCGGCCGGCGGCTGCGGCGTGAGTAATACCTTCCCGGTGTTCAGCCAGGCCGACCGCGCCAGCTTCCCGCTGACCTTGAGAAGCGGCCAGCAGCAGCTGGTGCTGGGCGCCGACCTGAACTCGACCTTCACCCTGCCGGGCGTCACGGTGCAGACTTCGCAGGTGAACACCCAGCAGGACGCCAAGCTGGTGACCTGGACCGGCCCCGCGACCATCGAGGCGCGCGGCGCGCGCGCGATGGTGCTGCCTGCCGGCGCCAGAAAGGATGCCGCGCTGCGCTTCGACACCATCGTCTCCGGCGCGCCAAGCGGCAAGGTCACGATGGCGATGGGCAGCGGCACGGTCGATGCGACGGCCTTGTTCAAGCGCCTGGCCGGCAAGGGCAAGCAGACCGTGTCGATTCCGCTGTCCTGCTTCCAGGCCAGGGGCGCGGACCTCGCCAGGGTACAGGCGCCGTTCAGCGTGACCAGCAATGCGGGCTTCGCCGCCGCCTTCGCCAACATCGAGATCGCCGGCGGTGGCGCGAACGAGGCTGGCGCCGTAAAGTGCGGGGAGCTGCAATGAGCCTGCGCCTGCTCGCCGACATCGGCGGGACCAACGCCCGCTTCGCCCTGCAGGAGCCGGGGCAGAACACGTTTGCCGACATCGAGGTGCTGGCCTGCGCCGACTATGCCACCCTGGGCGAGGCGATGCGCGCCTATCTCGGCAAGGCGGCGTCGCGCGGCCTGGCGGTGGCGGACCTGCGCCAGGCCGCGCTGGCGATCGCCAACCCGGTCGAGGAAGACCGGGTCAGCATGACCAACCACCACTGGAGCTTCTCGATCGAGGCGCTGCGCGACGAGCAGGGCCTGGAGACGCTGCTGGTGGTGAACGACTTCGCGGCGCTGGCGATGTCGCTGCCGCATCTGAAGGAGGATGGGCGCGAGCGCATCGGCGGCGGCCTCGAACTGCCGAACCGTCCGATCGGCCTGATCGGCCCCGGCACCGGCCTGGGCGTCTCCGGCGTGATTCCGGCGGACGGGCGCTGGATCGCGCTGGCCAGCGAAGGCGGGCACGTGAGCTTCGCGCCGGCGAACAAGGACGAAGTCGCGATCCTGGAAGCGCTGTGGAGCGAGTACGGCCACGTGTCGGCCGAGCGCCTGCTGTCGGGGATGGGACTGGAACTGATCCACTGGGCCTTGAACGGCGTACGCACCGATGCGCCGTCGATCACCGGCGCCGCGCTCGACGGTTCCTCGGCCGGATGCCGGCGCACGGTCGAGACCTTCTGCGCCATCCTGGGCAGCGTCGCGGGCAACGTCGCGCTGACCCTGGGCGCCACCGGCGGCATGTATATCGGCGGCGGCATCGTGCCGCGCCTGGGCAAGCTGTTCACCGAGTCCAGTTTCCGTGCGCGCTTCGAGGACAAGGGGCGCCTCAGCCCCTACCTGGCGCGCATCCCGACCTACCTGGTCACCGAGCCGTATCCGGCATTGCACGGCGTGTCCGCGCTGCTGGACGATCAGATCGCGCCGAACCGGGGCGCTTAGCAATACCACAATAACGAACGGAGACATCATGCAAAGCACCGCCCCCAAGCAGGCGCCCTCATTGGCCCAAGTCCCCGAGGCCGAGCACAACCCGCACACCGGCGCGCTCGTCATCGTCACCATCCTGTTCTTCATGTGGGGCCTGCTCACGTCGCTCAACGACGTGCTGATCCCGCACCTGAAGTCGATCTACACGCTGACCTACCTGCAGGCGATGCTGGTGCAGTTCTGCTTCTTCGGCGCCTACTTCATCGTGTCGCTGCCGGCCGGCGCCCTGATCCGCCGCATCGGCTACCAGAACGGCGCCGTCACCGGCCTGATGATCGCGGCCGGCGGCTGCGCCCTGTTCTACCCGGCCTCGAACGGCGGCTACGGCCTGTTCCTGTTCGCCTTCTTCGTTCTGGCGAGCGGCATCACCATCCTGCAGGTGGCGGCCAACCCCTACGTCACCGTGCTCGGCCCGGCGCGCACCGCGTCCAGCCGCCTGACCCTGACCCAGGCCTTCAACTCGCTCGGCACCACGGTGGCGCCGGCGCTGGGCGGCATCCTGATCCTGTCGACTGTCGCCCTGAGCGCCGACCAGCTGGCCGCGCTGCCCGCCGCCGAGCAGGCCGCGCACAAGGCGGCGGAAGCGGCCGCGGTGCAGGGCCCCTACCTTGCGCTGGCCGCGGCGCTGGCCATCCTGGCGGTGCTGTTCGCGCTGGCGAAGCTGCCCAAGATCAGCCACGCCGACGACGGCGCCCCGGCGGTCGACGGCAAGGGCGGCGCCATGGCCTACCGCCACCTGGTGTTGGGCGCGGTCGCGATCTTCCTCTACGTGGGCGCGGAAGTCAGCATCGGCAGCTTCCTCATCAACTTCCTCGGCGAGGGCAATATCGCGGGCCTGAGCCACGCGGACGCGGCCCACTACGTCAGCCTTTACTGGGGCGGCGCGCTGGTGGGACGCTTCATCGGCTTCGCGGCGATGCGCTACGTCAGCCCGGGCAAGTCGCTGGCCGTCACCGCCCTTGGCTCGATCGCGCTGGTGCTCACCGCGACCTTCGGCGAAGGCTCGGTGGCGAAGTGGGCGATCGTCGCGGTCGGCCTGTGCAACTCGATCATGTTCCCGACCATCTTCAGCCTGGCTCTGCATGGCCTCGGCAAGTTCACCGGCCAGGGCTCGGGCATCCTGTGCATGGCGATCGTGGGCGGCGCCGTGATCCCGTTCGTGCAGGGCATGTTCGCCGACACCATCGGCCTGCAGCCGTCCTTCCTGGTGCCGGCGGTGTGCTACTTGTTCATCCTCTACTTCGGGATCAAGTACGCCAACCTGCACAAGCAGCCGGTCAGCGCCGGCTAATCAGTCCAGCGTCTTCCACCACTGGCTGCCGGGCTGGGGGTCCTTGAGATTCAAGGGCTCCCCCATCTCCGGCGTCGCCAGCTTCACGCCCTTCCCCTCGGCCAGCGCCACGATGCGCTCGAACGGGTCCTGCCAGCGGTGCAGGGCCAGGTCGAAGGTCCCGTTATGCATCGGCAGCATCCACGCGCCCTTCAGGTCGAGGAAGGCCTGCAAGGTCTCTTCCGGCTGCATGTGCACGTCCGGCCACTGCTTGTCGTAGGCGCCGGTTTCCAGTAACGCGACGTCGAAGGGGCCGTAGCGGCGGCCGATTTCCTTGAAGCCGTCGAAGTAGCCGGTGTCGCCGCTGAAGAAGACGCGCAGCTCGTCGCTCTGGATCACCCAGGAGGCCCACAGGGTCGAGTTGCGGTCGTTCAGCGAACGGCCCGAGAAGTGCTGCGACGGCGTCGCAGTCAGGCGCACGCCATCGATCTGCGTGCCCTGCCACCAGTCGAACTGCTGCACCTTCTTCGCATCGATTCCCCACTCGATGAGACGGTCGCCCACGCCCAGCGGCGCCAGGAAGTGTTCGGTCTTCGCGGCCAGCGCCTTGACTGCCGCATGGTCGAGGTGGTCGTAGTGGTCGTGCGAGAGGATCACGGCCTTGATCGGCGGCAGCTCGTCGATCGCGATCGGTGGCGCGTGGAAGCGCTTGGGGCCGGCCCACTGCACGGGCGAAGCGCGTTCCGAGAACACCGGGTCGGTGAGATAAAAGGCGCCTTTCAGCTTGATCAGCATGGTCGAGTGGCCGAGGCGGTACAGGGTGTTGTCGGGCGCGGCCAGCAGCGCGGCCTGGCTCAAGAGACGCACCGGCACCGTCCCCGTCGGCATGGTGCCCTTCGGCTTGTTGAACATGAAGTTCCACCACAGGCGCGCCATCTCGCCGACGCTGTGTTCGCGCATCGTAACGGGGTTGCGGAACTTCCCGTCCGCGAACTGGGGCGATTCGGTATGTGCGGGGGCAGCGGTGGCCAGGGTGCAGTAGCTCATGATGGCGGCGATTCCAAGGAAAAGGGTGGCGAACAGGGTGCGCATGTCTTGTTGATCCGTCAGATGTACACTACACAGTGTAGTTTCACTTTTTGGAAAAGTAAACTAGTGAGTGTAAAATAATTGGATGAACGCTCCTCGTCTTACCGACCTAAAACGCAAGGCCATCGTCCAGGCTGCGGCTGCCGAATTCCGCGCCAACGGCTTCGAAGCGACCAGCATGGACCGCATCGCCGCCGTTGCCGAGGTGTCGAAACGCACCGTCTACAACCACTTCCCGAGCAAGGAAGAGCTGTTCGCCGAGACCATCGTGCAGCTGTTCGAAGCCAGCGCGGCGCAGCAGGAACTGGCCTATCGCAGCGACGTGGGCTTGCGCGAACAGCTGACGGAACTGGTGCGGCTGAAGATGCGCACGCTCGAACAGCGGGATTTCCTGGACCTGGCGCGGGTGGCGATTTCGGAAGCGATCCACGCGCCCGAGCGCGCGCTGCCGGTGTTCGCGCGCCTGAACGAGCGCGAGGAAGGGGTCACGACATGGATCCGTGCGGCGCAGGCGGACGGCAAACTCAAGCCGGGCGACCCGGCCTTTGCCGCCACCATGCTGCAGGGCCAGGTGAAAGCCTTCGCCTTCTGGCCGCAAGTGGCGATGGGGGCCGCCCCGCTCGGCCCTGAACAGCAGGAGGCCGTGGTCGAGGCGGCGGTGTCGATGTTCCTGTCCTACTTCGGCGCGGCGCAGTAACGCTCCACGTAGGACTGGTGCGAGGGCAGGCTCGCCACCGTGCGGTCGACCTGTTCCTTGATCCCGCCGAGGAAGTGCGACAGCTCAGCGTCGCCCATCAGGTCGGCCGTCTGGTGGCGCCGGTAGGGCATGATGCCCTGCCCCAGCATCACCTGGATCCAGGAGTTCTCGGCGAACAGCTCGGTCGGGAAGCGGAATACGCGGCCGGTCTCGCGGAACAGGTCGATGCGGTGCTGCAGCGACGCCGGCACCGGCATGTTGCGCGCGTCGACCCAATAGGGCGCGTCGATGCGGTTGTTGACCTTGTAGTGCAGGATGATGAAGTCGCGGATGTGCTCCACTTCCGTCGCGGCCTGGCGGTTGAACTCCTCGACGTCGCTTTGGACGATGCCTTCGCTCGGGAACATCTGCATCAGGCGCAGGATGCTGCGCTGGATCAGGTGGATGCTGGTCGATTCGATCGGCTCCAGGAAGCCGCTCGACAGGCCGACCGCCACCACGTTCGCCTTCCACACCTGCTTGCGCTGGCCCGGCGTGAACTTGATGACGCGCGGTTTCATCAGGGGCTCGCCTTCGACGTTCCCCATCAGCGCTCCGATCGCCTGTTCGTCCTCCACGTAGCGGCTGGCGAACACGATGCCGTTGCCGACCCGGTGCTGCAGCGGGATGCGCCACTGCCAGCCGAAGGGATGGGCGATCGAGCGCGTCAGCGGGATGGCGTCGCCCACGGAAGTCGTCTGCAGCGCGGCGGCGCTGTCGTTGAACAGCCACTGCGACCAGTCCTCGTACTCGACGCCCAGCGCCTGGCCGATCAACAGGCCCCGGAAGCCGGTGCAGTCGATGAACAGGTCGCCCTCGACATCAAGGCCCGACTCCAGCGTGATCGAGCGCACGTGGCCCGTGAGCGCACTGGTGGTGACGTCGACGATCTTGCCCTCGATGCGCTGCACGCCGAAGCGCTCGCTGAACTTGCGCAGGTAGCGCGCGTAGGCGCTGGCGTCCAGGTGGTAGGCGTAGTTCATGCCCTGGCGCGGCAGGTGGGCGAACTTGTTCTCTTGCGAGGCGCGCAGCTCGAGGCAGTAGTCGCCGTAGTCGCCCGCCAGGCCGCGCTCGCGGCCCTTGTGCCAGAAGTGCTGGAAGCCGGCGGTCCAGTGGTCGGTGCCGGTCAGGCCGAACGAGTGGATGTAGTGCTCGTTCACATTGCGCCAGTTTTCGAAGCTGATCCCGAGCTTGAAGGTCGCCTTGGTCTCGGCCATGAATTCCTGCTCGTTGATCTCGAGGAGATTGTGGAAGTTCAGCAGGGTCGGAATGGTGGCTTCGCCCACGCCCACGGTGCCGATCTCGTCGGATTCGACCAGCTTGATGTCGAGGCGCTTGCCCAGGATCTTCGAGATGCAGGCGGCAGCCATCCAGCCGGCGGTGCCGCCGCCCACGATGACGACACGGCGCACCGGGCGTCCCATGCCATTGATGTTGTTCGATCGGGTGTCCACGGCGGTCTCCTCAGCGGTTCATTCTTTTCAGTAGTTGGGCGCGGATGTTGCGCACCGCGTCTTCGTCGAGCGGTCCCAGGATGCGGCGCGCGGCCGGCGGAATGTGGGCGGCGGTGTCGTCATCGGCTTCGAACACGTAGTGACGGAACAGCTCCTGCCAGGCCTGGCGCTGCTCTAGCGGCAGCTCGCGCACCGTCATCAACGCGTGCATCAGGACGTTGGTCGGCGTGTCCATGTACGGTGGCGACTGGCGCCACCAGTAGTTCACCAGCACGTTGAAGTCTTCCAACGCCTCGATGTGGTGCCACCACATGCTCGGAATGAACAGCGCATCGCCGGCTTCCAGTTCCGCGACCAGCGCGTGTTCCATCGCGGTGGCGAAGCGCGGGAAGCGTTCCAGGTCGGGCTTGTGGAAATCGACCAGGCTGATGGCCTGGCCGGCCGGCGTGAAGTCGAGCGGGCCGATATACAGGTTGCTCACCTGCTGCGGCGGGAACAGGGTGAAGCGGCGGCGGCCGGCGGCGACGCAGGCGAGGTTGTCCGGCAGGTCGTAGTGGGCCGCGATGCGGGTGCGGTTGCCGATCCAGATCGAGCCCAGTGCATCGCGTCCGCCCAGGTCCATCAGGTTCTCGTCGTGGAAGCCCGGCAGGCAGGTGTCGACGGTGGTCGAACCGACGTAGATCGCCGGCGGCTTGTCGGCGCCGCGGTGGCGTTCGAGCTCGTGCAGCACCTGGTCGAGGCGGACCTGCACCGGCGCGAAGTTGAAGCCGCTGAGGTCCTCGTTGTAGAACAGGCGGCCGCCGATCTCCGGTGGGCCGAGCATCGCGGTGACGGGGGCGCCGCGGTAGAAGCGGCGCAGGTAAGCGTCGGCACTGGTGGCCTGCACCATCGGCCAGCCTGCGACCAGGCCGCGCAGCACGACCGGTTCGGTGGACGCGAGAATGCCCGGTCCGAGATCGCGCGGCGTGAGGCCCGTGAGCTCGCGGATCGGTTTAGCCGCGGGCAGCATAGGATGTGTTCTTGCGGTTCTTGCGATCGATGAGGCTACGGAAGTTCGACAGCGAGGCGATCTGGAAGTAGATCGCGGCCAGGTAGCCGGCCTTGTGCAGGCTGTCGAGCGTCGCCGCATCCAATACGGCCAGGCGCTCCTCGTTGACCGTGTAGAAGCCGCCGAAGCGGTGCTGCGAGCCGTCGTCGAGCGTGATGTCGAGCGAGAAGCCTTCCAGCAGCTCGTTCTTCAACAGCGCTTCGATGAAGCCGGCATTGGCCTGCATGCCCTCGTGGATCGCGAGCAGCATCGAGTTGACGTTCTCGAGGTAGGGCGACATGCCGCCGTGCGGCAGGAACACCGCCTCGCCCTCGACCTTGCTGACGCGTGGGTTGTCGAGGTCGACGTGGATCATGAGTTCCTCGCCGTGCTGGCCGATCAGGAAAGGCATGCGGCTCACCAGCAGGGGAATCGCGGCCGCATCCCAGGTCTGCCCTTCCAGGAACAGGTTCTCGTCGCTTTCGAAGCCGAACAGGGCGATCGGCTCGTAGGCCTGGCTGGCGTCGTCCTTGCGGAAGATGATCGGGTAATGCGCCTGCAGCTGGCGGAACTCGGCCGGGAAGGTCTGGACGAAGGCGCGCGCGTCGCCCAGGTCGGCGCCGGGGCGGGTGACGATGCGCAGGTCCTTGTGATCGATATTATTCAGCAGTACCGGATTGGCCATGGTGGTGTCTCTTTGTTCGTTGTTATGGTGGTGGTGATTCAGTGGCGCGGCAGGCCGTGGCGCGCGATGTGCGCGAGCAGGCCGCGGTTGTCGGGCAGGCCGGCCAGCATCCGCTCCGTGAGCTCCCGCGCCTGGCGGAAGAAGGCGTCGGCATTCGCCGCATCCGGCTCGCCCGGACGCGCGCGCCGTGCCAGACCCGGTTCGGGGCGAAAGCCCATGCCGTACAGGACGTACTGGTAGCTCGCCGCCGGGAACACTTCCATGTGGCGGCCGAAGTCCTGGCGCGAGGGCGGGCGGTGGGTCCACAGCGCCAGCAGGTCGGCCAGGCGCCCCGGGATGGATTCGCCCGAGCGGTTGTCGCGCCAGTAGCCGTACGGGTCGGCGCCACCTTCACGGCGGCTCAGCACATAGTGCAGCTTGAGGAAGTCGATCACCCGCTCCCAGCGGTAGGTGAAGGTCGTGTTGAAGCGCTCCGCGCAGATGTCCATCTGGGCGCGCGTGACCGGCATCTCCTCCAGCAGCATGGCGGCGGACAGTTCGACCATGGCCAGGGCCGAGGCTTCCAGCGGTTCGATGAAGCCGGCGGACAGCCCGATGGCGACGCAGTTGCGATGCCAGAAGCGCTCGCGGTAGCCAGGCTCGAAGCTGAGTTTGCGCGGTGTGATGTCTTCGGGTCCGCCGCTGGCGCGCACGTAGTCGCGCAGCGCCTGCTCGGCCTGTTCATCCGTGGTGTGCGCGCTCGAATACACGTGGCCGATGCCGCGCCGGGTCGGCAGGCCGATGTCCCAGATCCAGCCGGCGTGCTGCGCGGTGGAGGTGGTCTGCGAGGCGATGGGCGCGATCTCGTGCGCATACGGCACCTGCACCGCGAGCGCGCTGTCGTTGAACAGCACCCCGCGCTGCGCGATGAAAGGCACGCCGTAGTGCTGCCCGAGCAGCAGCGACTGCATGCCGGTGCAGTCGACGAACAGGTCCGCTTCAAGGTCGCCATGGGCCCGGGTATGCAGGGCTGCGATATCGCCGTTGTCATGGGAGCGGATGCCGGTGACGTGGTCCGGCGCATAATGCACGCCGAGGCGTTCTAGACAGTGCTTCTTGAGGAACTGGCCGAACTTGCCGGCGTCGAGGTGGTAGCCATAGTTGGCCACGGCCGCGAATTCCGGCGTCTGCGCCTGCTTCGGCGCGCGGCCGTGCAGGCATAGCTGCGGCTGGAAGCTGGCCGTGCCGGCGAACGGCGCATCGCCGCCTTGGGCGAGCCAGCGCCCGGCCAGGTCGGCGTCGCCCCAGCCCTGGGGCAGCGCGAAGGGGTGAAAGTAGTGGTCCTCATCGCCGCCCGTGACCCAGCGATCGAAGCGCGAGCCCTGCTTGAAGGCGGCGTCGCACTCGCGGAAAAAAGCGGATTCGGACAGGCCCGCCGCGCGCAAGGTGTCGCGCATGGTCGGCCAGGTGCCCTCGCCGACGCCGATGATCGGCACGTCGGGGGACTCGATCAGCGTGATGCGCAGGCCCCCTGCTTCCTGGGACTGGAGGCCGGACGCGAGAACGGCGGCCGTCAGCCAGCCGGCGGAGCCGCCGCCGACGATGACGACGTGCCTGGTGGTGGTGCTCACCATGGTGGATCCCAATAAGACGAATGCCGGGCAAGTCTAACCCGAAAAAGCCACGGTGGGGCCGCGGCTTTTTCGGTTCTCCATGCTGCCCGCTCGCGCGGGCGCCGGCGGGTCAGAACTTGTAGCGCGCTGCCAGCATGTAACGCGGACCCGATTGTTCCACGAACAGCAGGTTACGCTCGGTGCGGCCGTGGATACGCTTGATCTCGTCGGTCAGGTTGATGCCTTCGAATTGCAAGGTCAGGTTCTTGTTGACGTTGTAGCCGATGCTCAGGTCCAGCTGTCCGTAGGCTTCGACATAGTTCGGGTTCGGGCCCGAGCCGTCGAAGGTCGAGGACAGGAACTTGTCGCGCCAGTTGTAGGCCGCGCGCACATTCCACTTCTCGTTCTCGAAGATACCCACCAGGTTGGCCGAGTCGCTCAGGCCGACCAGCGCGAACTGCTCGCCGATGCTGGCGTTGTCGTACTTCAGGCCCGAGTTCACGTAGGTGTAGTTCGCCGAGACGCCGAAGCCGCTGGCGCCGAACATGTGCTGCACGTTGAACTCGAGGCCGCGCAGGCGCGCTTCCTTCTGGTTCGAGTAGCTGGTGATGCGGAAGTCCGCGATCGGGTCGTTCGGCTGGCCCACGATCTTGCCGGTCGCATTGCCGTTGACGTCATCCGGTCCGCGCGTCACGCCGGGCTGGCCGTTGAAGTTGCGGAAGATGTAGTTGCGGATGCAGGTCGCGTCGCCGTTCACGCAACCGCCCTTGGCCAGCGCTTCCTTCCAGTAGGCGCCGTTGACCGGGGTGTGCAGGCCGAAGGGCTGGGCGATGACCTGCGACTGGCCGGCGTAGTTCTCCAGGTTCTTGCGGAAGTGGCCGAGCGAGACGAAGCTCGACTTGTTGTAGTACCACTCCCAGGCCAGGTCGATGTTCTTCGACTTGACCGGCAGCAGGCCCGGATTGCCCTGGCGGCCGGTGCCGCCTTCGACGCGGCCCAGCGGCTCGAGCACCTGGCCGCCGGTCAGCTGGTCGTAACGCGCGCGGCCGATGGTTTCGCCGTAGCTGAAGCGGCCCTTCATGTCCGGACGCAGGTCGACATCGGCGTCGAAGCTCGGCAGCCAGTGGTGGTACTTGCCGGTCAGGGTGGTGAAGTTCGGCGCGCCCAGGCCCACTGCGAACTCGTTGTTCGCGGTCCAGGTGTAGGAGGTGGCGATCGGCACCAGCGCGGTCGAGGTGACGTCGGTCTTCTCGTAGCGCGCGCCGATCGCGGTGTGCACCGGCAGCGCCAGGTCCCAGTCGGTGTTGAACTGCAGGTAGAAGCTCTTCGACTTTTCGCGGGTGCGCTGGTCGGTGGTGTAGTCGTTGCGCGGCAGGTACAGGGCCGGCAGGCCGGTCACCTTGGCCGCCAGTTCGCGCAGCGCGGCGAAGTCGAAGGTGTAGAAGGTGTTGAACAGGGCCGGGTTGTCGCTGCCCTTGATGTTGTCGAAGTACTGGCTCAGGCTCTCCTGGTGGAAGTAGCTGGCCGGGTAGTCGGATGCCTTGGTGGCGCCGCCCCAGGTGTCGTCGCGCTGCTGGACCGAGAAGGCCGAGCGGTTGTTGACGTCGGTGGTGGCCAGGCCGAACTTCAGCTCGGACGCTTCCAGCATCTTCCAGCTGGCGTGGGTCTGCAGCTGCTTGATCTCGCTCTTCACATAACCGTTCTCGAACACCGAACCGGTCACCTGCTGCGGCGCGCGGGCGAAGTCGGCGCCCTGGATGCTCATCACCGGGAAGTCCTTCGAGAAGTCCACGGTGGTGGTGCCGCGGCTGAAGCTGGCGGTGCCGAGGGTGTTGCCCGAACCGAAGGGGCTGTCCGGCACCGATTCGGCGGTCGACTTGTGGGCGTCGACTTCGAGGCGGATATCGCTGTTGACGCGCCAGGCGGCGTTGAAGCCGAGCGACTTGTTCTGGGTCTTGGTGGCGAAGTCGGCGCCGCCCATCGCGATGTCGCTGGTGGCCGGGCTGATGATTTCGCCGTAGGACAGCGGACCGGCGATCGGGCCGTTGGTCCAGTTGCTGGTGGACGGGCCGAAGTTGAACCAGGCCGACAGGTCCTGACGGCGGGTCTGGATCTTGTTTTCCGAGTAGGTGTAGTCGAGGGTCGTGGTCAGCGCCTTGGTCGGGGCGAACTGGAACACCAGCTGGCCGTTGGTGCGCTGGCGCTGGATGCCGCTCATGTTGTAGTTCAGGTTCTGCGGCACCTGGTACAGGTCGCCCGGCTTCGGACGGTTGGTGATGTTTTCCGAGCCAGCGGTGCCGGGCTGCGGGATGGTGCCCCAGTTGTTCTCGTCGCCGCGGAACGGGCCTTTCCAGCCGCCCGGCACGCCGGCCTGGTTGTAGCCCAGGTTGCGCTCCTGGTAGCTGGCCGAGATGCCGATACCGAAGCGGCCATCGGCCGAGGTATTGCTGTAGATGCCCGAGATCTCGGGCGTCAGCTTGTCGCTCGGGGTGATGTCCTTCGGCAGGTTGTCGACCGACTGGTCGTACACGCCCTTGACGCCGATGCTGGCCTGCATGCCCGGACGCGACAGCGGACGCGCGGTCAGGACGTTGATGGTGGCGCCGATGCCGCCGGTCGGGGTTTCGGCGCGCGCCGACTTGTACACCTGCAGCTGCGACACCGCTTCCGAGGCGATGTTGGCGAAGTCGTAGGCGCGGCCCGGACGGTCGCCCAGGCTCGAGGTCGGCATCTGGCGGCCGTTCAGCAGCACCAGGTTGAAGTCGGGACCGACGCCGCGCACGGTGACCTTCGAGCCTTCGCCGATGCTGCGGTCGATCGAGACGCCGCTGATGCGCTGCAGCGATTCGGCCAGGTTGGTATCCGGGAACTTGCCGATGTCTTCGGCGACGATGCCGTCGACGAAGCCCTGCGCATTGCGCTTGAGGTTCATCGACGATTCGAGACTGGCGCGCAGGCCGGTGACGACGACGGTCTGGACGCCCGCCGGAGAGGATGGCGAGGTCGCCTCCTGGCCGGCCGGGTCGGTGGTGGCGGCCGCGCCCGGGGTCGAGGCGACCTCCTGGGCATAGGCCGGCATGAATGCCGCGCACGCGCTGGCTACTGCCAGGCTCATCAATGTCTGTTTGGCCTTCGGGTAATACATGGTGCTCTCCTGTTCTTTTAAGTATTTGACCGTCACCCTTCCGACGGTGTCTCCACTACCTTTGCCGGCGTCAACCTGGCTGCACGCTGCCGGCGTTCATGCTGTTCCCGCCTTGCTCCCTACGCCTGGGCACCTCCTCGGATCGAGGAGCGGCGCGGGCGGTTTCCCGTCCACCAAGCGGCGCAGCGAGGACATGCGGCCGGGGCCGATGTCCTCGCTGGAGGGCTTGGTTCGAAAGCTGGCGCCTTGCGCTCGTTCATCTGTAATCGCCCCGTATGCATGCGTGATGCATTCGTTGTTCAAGCAATCCATCTGGCGCATGGAAACGTTTCCATATCGCTTGTCTGAATATTAGGGTTAGCAAAAAAAATTGTCAACGGAATATTCCATACAGTTAAGGCGGGAAGTGCGGCTGATTTGCAACACCCGCGGCGGCACGCTGTGAAACGGAGGGATTTGCAGTCGATATGCGCCCAACGCACCGGCATTGACACTGCAAAATCGCGGATGCTATAGTCGGGTTGACAAACTGGTAACGTTTCCAAAATCAGACGAAGGAGGCGCGGATGCGGCATGGGGCAAGGCGGAGCGTGAGCGCGGGACGCGCCGGCGCCGTGACGGTGCGCGTGCGCGCCCTGCTCTCGGGCCTGCTGCTGGGCGGAGCGCTTGCCGGCATGGGATCGGCGCATGCGGCCGAGCCCGCGCGCGCTTTCGCCTGGCCGAACGGCGCCCGCGCCGCCGTCAGCCTGGCCTACGACGACGCGCTCGACTCCCAGCTCGACCATGCCTTGCCCGTGCTCGACCGCCATGGCATCCGCGCCACCTTCTACCTGCAATTGTCGAACCCGGCGGTGGCGCAGCGCATGGCAGCATGGCGGGCGGCAGCAAGGCGCGGGCATGAACTCGGCAACCACAGCCTGTTCCACCAGTGCGCGCGCAGCAAGGCCGAGCGCGGCTGGGTCGAGGCCCACCGCGATCTCGACACCACGAGCGCCGAGCAGATGCGCGACCAGGTGCTGCTCGCCAATACGATGCTGATGGCGATCGACGGCCGCCACGAACGGACCTATACGGCGCCCTGTGGCGACAAGCTGGCCGGCGGACGCGCTTACCTCCCTGGGCTGCACGCGGCCTTCGTCGCCATCAAGGTGGGCAGCAGCGACGGCGTGGTCGATGCGATGGAGACGCTCGATCCCCATGCGGTGCCGGTGCATGCGCCGGTGGGCGCCAGCGGCGCGCAGCTGATCGCCATCGTGAAGGAAGCGGCGAGGCGCGGCACGATGGTGAACTTCACCTTCCACGGCATCGGCGGCGACTACCTCACCGTTTCCTCCCAGGCCCACGAGGAGCTGGTGCGCTTCCTGGCCGCCAACCGCCGGGAGTACTGGACCGGCACCTTCCTCGACATCATGCGCCACGCTCGGCGCGAACAGGCCCGCCTCAAGCCGGCGCCGACCACACCGGGAGCACCATGAAACCGTTCCGCCTGTCCCTTTCCCTCTGTTCCGCCCTGCTGGCACTCAACCTGGCGGGCTGTGCCGCGCCAGCTACCGCCCCTGCGAGCGGCGCGCCCGCCGGCTGGACGCTGGCCTGGAGCGACGAATTTGACGGCGCCGACCTCGATCGCGGCAAGTGGACGCCGGAAACCGGTGGCCATGGCTGGGGCAATGCGGAGCTGCAGCACTACACCGGCCGGCGCGAGAACGTGCGGGTGGAAGACGGCCTGCTGGTGATCGAGGCGCGCCGCGAAGCGTATGGCGGCAACGCCTATACCTCGGCGCGGATCAAGACGGCCGGCCTGATGGAGCAGATGCACGGCCGTTTCGAGGCGCGCATCAAGGTGGCCCGGGGCCAGGGCATCTGGCCGGCCTTCTGGATGTTGGGCGCCGACATCGGCAAGATCGGCTGGCCGCGCGCCGGCGAGATCGACATCATGGAAAACATCGGCAAGGAGCCGGACATCGTGCACGGCACGGTGCACGGACCAGGCTACTCGGGCGAGAAAGCCTTTGGCGCTCCCGCGCGGCTGGCACAGGGTAGCTATGCGGACGACTTCCACGTGTTCGCGGTGGAGTGGGAGCCGGGCGAGATCCGCTGGTACCGTGACGGCGTCCACTTCCACACGGCGCGGCCCGAGCTGGTGAAGGGCGACTGGGTGTTCGAGCGTCCCTTCTTCGTGCTGCTGAACCTGGCCGTCGGCGGCTACTGGCCCGGCAATCCGGACGGCACCACGGTGCTGCCGCAGCGCATGCTGGTGGACTGGGTGCGGGTGTACCGCAAGAGCGGTGCGGCGCGGCGGTAACAAATAAATCGCTTCGCGGGGCAGGATCGCGCCAGACCGGCTTTTTTGCGCTCCAGACCGCCGATCGTGCAGTTCATCGCAATCGGCCAGAAGGCGGCGCCGCCCTGTCCTATGCTGTTTTCATCGCCACCTACCGGAGAACACGATGAACACCCTGCTGAAGCCCGCCGCATTCTTCACCGCGCTTGCCCTGCTGGCCGCCCCCGCGCTGGCCGACGAAGTCGTCCGCGAAAGCCGCAATGTCGATGCGCGAGTGACCAAGGTCAAGCTGGGCGGCGTGGTCGACCTGGTGGTGCGCCAGGGCGCGACCCCGTCCCTGGTCGTCTCGGGCGACAAGCGCTACGTGCAGCGCATCACCACCTCGCAGCGCGGCGACACCCTGGAAATCGACACCGAATCGCTGAACGACCGCCGCGGCGAACGGCATGACAAGCTGCGCGCCGAGCTCACGGTGCCGAAACTGTCCGAGTTCAGCTCGGAAGGCGTGGGCGCCTCGCAGCTGACCGGCTTCTCGGGCGACAGCCTGCGCGTGGCCCTGGAAGGCGCCGGCGCGGTGACGCTGAACGGCAATTACCGCAGCATCGATGCGCGCCTGGGCGGCGTGGGCGGCCTGAACCTGAATGGCGTGCGCACCGAGCGCCTCGACCTGAACCTGGGCGGCGCCGGCCGCATCAATGTCAGCGGCGAAAGCAAGGTACTGCACGCCACACTGGCCGGCGTCGGCAGCCTCGATGCCAAGGAACTGCGCGCCGAAACCGTCGACCTCGACATGTCCGGCTTGGGCGGCGCGACGGTCCACGCGACCCAGGCGGCCGATGTCGACTTGAGCGGCATGGGCTCGGCCACGGTCTATGGCAAGCCGGCCAGCCGTCGCGCCAACACCAGCGGGATGGGCAAGGTCGCCTGGAAGTGATCGCTGGACCTAAGCGCCCGCAAATAAGCTTCGCCAGGACGCGGCTCCCGCACGACCATGCTGTTGCGCACTTCCTTGACGCCGGGCGTGCCGCGCTATGTGCCGCTGGGCGCGCAGGCGCTGAGGATGGCCAGCACCAGACCGGCAAGGATCAGCTGGAGGCGGACGTTCTGGATGCGCGATAGCAGCTTCATGACGGCTCCCGGGAGAAGGCGGACCAGCCCATTCTCTCGGGATACAGGGTTCGGCGCTTGATGCCGGACAAACGTGCAAACGGACCTTTTTCAGGAGGCCTTGTTCGCCGCAATGCGCGGCCCGGACACTTCGGGTGCCGGCGCCGGCCCGGCAGGCCGCAGGGCGAAGCCGCGGCGCGCCACGTCGCGCCCCAGCACCACGCGCAGGTTGGCCGGTGCGCAGCGCGCCACTTCCTGCAGCTCGGCGCCGCCGAAACGCTCGGCCAGGCGCTCGGCCTGGGTACGCCAGGCCGGCTCGTACTCGACCCGGGTGCGGCGCACCCCGAAACCTTTCTGGTTCGAAATCCGCGCCACCTTCATGCCATCGTCCCCGAGCTGGCCGGCCAGCTTGCGCGCCATGCCGCGCATGCCGTTGCCGTTGCGGATTTCGAGCAGCACCAGCGGCGTGTCTTGGGTGCCGCGGGCCGGCGCCGGCTGCGGGGACGGCTGGGGCAGCGCCGCCGCAGCCGCCGCTACCTGATCGCGCCGCAGCTCCAGCATCCCGTCCACGCCGACGTGCAGCTGCAACTGGTTCCAGCCCCCCTGCCCGGCCGGCTCCGCCTTCGCCGCGCGGTCGATGGCGGCGACCGTGGGGGCGGCGCCCAGGGCCGCGTAGTCGGCGCGCAGGTCGTGGGCGCGCAAGGCCTCGGCCTGAGCCAGCATCTGGCCAGCGCGCTCTTCCTGGCCGAGCTTGCGCAGGGTCTCGCCCAGCAGGCGCCAGGCACGGTCGTTCAGCGGGTCCAGCAAACAGGCTTTCTCGAGGGCGACCAGGGCGCCGTCGTAGTTCCCGTCGAGGAACAGGGCGTGTCCGAGGTTGCTGAACAGATAGGCCTTGGCCGGTCCCGACGACAGGTTCACCGATTCGGTCAGCGCGCGCCAGAGGGCGATCGCGGGGCCGAACTCGCGCTGTTCGGCGTGGAGCGTGGCCAGGCCGTTGCGCGCGTTGACGTGTCCCGGCGCGATGCGCAGGGCGGCCTCGTAGTCGGCGCGCGCTTCCTCGTAGCGGCGCGCCAGGTGGTGGTTGCGCCCGGCCAGGTAGGCATCGTCGGCGGCCGGGGTGGCGCGCTGCCGTTCGACGCGGCCGGAGATCGGCGCGCAGGCCAGCAGGCTGGCGCCGAGGCCGAGCAGCGCCAGGCGGGTGAGCAGGATCGGGGTTCGCATGACTGGCTCCAAAAGGTTCAGCGCGCGCCGGGCAGCGTGCTCAGGGTCCGCGAGATCTGGATCGCGGCGGGTCCGAGCAGCACCGTCAGCAGGAGGGGGAAGATGCAGAAGATCAGGGGGAACAGCAGTTTCAGGCCGATCTTGGCGGCGCACTCCTCGGCCAGCACGCGCCGCTTGTGGCGCAGGTTGTCGGACTGCACCCGCAGCGAGTCGCCGACGCTGGTGCCGAAGCGCTCCGACTGGATCAGCATGGCGACCAGGGTGTCGACGTCTTCCACGCCCGAGCGCAGGGCGAAGTTGCGCAAGGCTTTCTCCTTGCTGAAGCCCGCGCGCATCTCCATCAGCACCAGCTGCAGCTCCTGGGCCAGCACCGCGCTCTTGATGTGGATTTCATTGGCCACCTTCACCATCGCCCGCTCCAGGCTCAGGCCCGCTTCGACGCAGACGGTGAGCAGGTCGAGGGCGTCGGGGATGGTCTCGAAGATCTCGCGCCGGCGCCGGCGCACGATGCGGTCCAGCACCATGTTCGGCAGGTAGTAGCCGATCGAGGCCGCCAGCAGCAGCAGCGCCAGCACGTGGCCGCCTTCGAACCTGGCCGCGTACAGCACCAGGAAGGGCGCGGCCAGCGCCGGCAGCAGCAGCGCCAGTCCGGTCTTGGCGGCGAAATACAGGGTCGGCGCGGCCGGATTGCGCCAGCCGGCGTTCATGAAGCGGGTGCGCAGGGTCGACTTTTCCCAGCCCTCTTCCGGGATCGACAGGCGGGTCAACGGCTTGGCGGCGCTGGCGACCCGTTCGACCCAGCCATTGCCGGCCTCGAGCTGGGTCGGCTCGGCGGCGCCGAGGAAGTGGCGCAGGCGCTCGCGCAGCGCCAGCGGCGCGAACAGGACCAGGCCGAGCCAGGCCAGGCCGCACACCACGCACAGCACCACGAGCAGGAAGATCAGCTGGGAAGACGTCATGTTCACCTCGAGGATAGGCAGGGCGCTCAGATGCGGATGCGGATGATCTTGCGCAGCCAGATGACGCCGACCACCACCATCCCCAGGCTGTACCAGAGCATGCGCTGGCCCTTCGGATCGGTCCACAGCATGCTGATGTAGGCCGGATTGGTGGCCAGCATCACGCCCAGCACGGCGAAGGGCAGCGCGGTCAGGATCACGGCCGACATCCGCCCTTCCGCCGACAGCACCCGCACGTGCGCCACCAGCTTGAGGCGGGCGCGGATGATGCCGCTGATGTTCCCCAGGATCTCGGCCAGGTTGCCGCCCGACTCGCGCTGGATCAGCACCGCGATGATCAGGTAGCGCAGGTCGGTCAGCGGAATGCGCGCCGCCATGCCGTGCAGCGCTTCGTTCATCGGCACGCCGTAGTTGATTTCTTCGCGCGCGATGCGGAATTCGCCGCTGAGCGGTTCGGGCAGCTCGTTGCCGACGATCTGCAGCACGTTGCTGAAGGAGTGGCCGGCGCGCAGCGCGCGCGCGATGAAGTCGGCGGCGTCGGGCAGCTGCTGCTCGATGCGCAGCAGGCGGCGCTGGCGCGCGCGCAGCAGCAGGACCCAGGGCGCCCACAGGCCGACGAGTGCCAGCAGCAGCCGCACCGGCGCCGGCAGCGGCCAGGCCAGCGACAGCAGCAGGACCGCTGCCATGCAGCCGCCGGACAGGGCGAGGAACTGGCCGACCGTGTTGGCGGCGCCGGCCTGCACCAGCAGCGCGTCGATGCGGTGCGCCAGCGTGACGCGGTGCAGGAGCCGGTCCAGGGCAGCGTTGCGGCTGTAGGGGCGCTGCTTGAGGATCGAGATCCGTTCGCCGCTGCGTCCGGGCGAGCCGGACATCACCTGCAGCCGGCGCGCGACCCGGCGCGCCGCGGCGCCGTGCTTGCCGACCCACCACAGGTAGGCGCCCTCGATGCCGAGGACCGCGGCCGCGAACAGGAACACCACGAATGCGTAGAACAGCGCGTCCATGTCTTCTTCCCTTATCGTGAGGTCAGTCGAACACGCGGTCGGGATCGAAGCTGTCTTCCGGTACCGGCACCCCGAACATGCGCAGGCGGTCGGCGAAGCGCGGACGCACGCCGGTCGCGCTGAAGCGGCCCTTGACTTTGCCGTCCGGGTCGACCCCGCTCTGCTCGAAGCGGAAGATTTCCTGCATCGAGATGATCTCGCCCTCCATGCCGGTGATTTCCTGGAGGCTGACCAGCTTGCGGGTGCCGTCGGTCAGGCGCGAGACCTGCAACACCACCGTCACCGCCGACACGATCTGCTGGCGGATCGCGCGCGCGGTGAGGTTCACGCCGGCCATGCTGACCATGTTCTCCAGGCGCGAGAGCGCATCGCGCGGGCTGTTCGAGTGGATCGTCGCGAGCGAGCCCTCGTGGCCGGTGTTCATCGCCTGCAGCATGTCGAGCGCCTCGGCGCCGCGCACCTCGCCCAGGATGATGCGGTCGGGGCGCATCCGCAAGGCGTTCCTCACCAGGGCGCGCTGGGTGACCTCGCCCTTGCCCTCGATGTTCGGCGGCCGGGTCTCGAGGCGCACCACGTGCGGCTGGCGCAGCTGCAGCTCGGCCGCGTCCTCGATCGTCACGATCCGTTCGCTGGCCGGGATGAAGCCGGAGATCAGGTTCAGCAGGGTGGTCTTGCCGCTGCCGGTGCCGCCCGAGATCAGGATGTTGACCTTGGCCGTGCCCAGGCTTTCCAGCACCCGGATCATGGGCGGGGTCAGGCTCTTGTAGTCGAGCAGGTTCTGCACCGTCAGCGGGGTGGCGCCGAAGCGGCGGATCGACAGCAGCGGCCCGTCCACCGCCAGCGGCGGGATGATCGCGTTCACGCGCGAGCCGTCCGGCAGGCGCGCGTCGACCATGGGGCTCGACTCGTCCACCCGGCGGCCCACGCGCGAGACGATCTTCTCGATGATCTTCATCAGGTGGGCGTTGTCGTGGAAGGTGATGTCGGTAAGTTCGAGCTTGCCGCGCCGCTCGACATATACCTTGTTGGCGGTGTTGACCAGGATGTCGGACACGGTCGGGTCGTTCAGCAGGGGTTCGAGCGGCCCGAAGCCCAGCATCTCGTGCTGGATGTCGAGCACCAGGTGGTGGCGCTCGTGCTGGTTCAGCACGATGCGCTCTTCCTCGATGATGCGCTGGACCAGCAGCGCCAGCTCGTGCTTGAACTGCTCGGCGGTGAGACGCTTCAGGCGCTCGAGATCGATGCGGTCCAGGATCATCTGGTGCATCAGCTTCTTGAGTTCCTGGTAGGCCTGGTTGGCCGCTTCCGGCGGCACCGCGCCGCTGGGGCGCTCCGGGGTGGTGCTGGCCAGGCGTTCGCGCAGGGACATGGGATTCTCCTTGGGTGTTCAGTCGTCGCGGCCGAACAGGCGGTCGAACAGGCCGCGGCTTTCGGCGACGCGCCGGGTGGTCACCAGTTCGACCATGTCGGCCAGGCTGCGCGCGGCCGCGCTCGAGCGCGACAGCTGCAGCACCGGCACGCCCTGGTTGACCGAATCCGTGACCGCGATGTAATCGTTGGGGAAGGTGTGCACCACTTCGCAGCCCAGCGCCGCATGCAGGTCCTGCAGGCGCAGCTTGCCGCCCTTTTCGTAGCGGTTGACGATCAGGCGGATGTGGTCGAGCACGTAGCCGAGCGAGCGGAAGATGTCGAGCAGGCGCCGGGCGTCGCGGATGTCGGGCAGGGCCAGCTGCAGCACCGGGTAGATGGTGTCGGTGACGTCGAGCGCGCGCAGCGACACCGCGTCGATCTGGCGGCCGACGTCGAGCAGCACGTAGTCGTAGTGCTGGCGCGCCACCCGCAGGATGGTGTCGATGTGTTCCGGCTTTGCTTCCTTCGCGTGCGCGGCGTCGTCGGCCGCCGCCAGCACCCCGAAGCCGGGCGTGACGTGCACCACGCAGGAATCGAGGAAGGGGCCGTCGATGCGCGCGATCTGGGCGCAGACGTCGGACAGCGTCATGGCCGGCTTCTGGTCCGAGACGTAGAGCGCGGCATCGCCGAACTGGCCGTGCAGGTCGATCAGCAGGACCTTCTTGGCGGCCAGGGTGGCCAGGGCGTAACCGAAATTGGTCGAGATGAAAGTGGCGCCGCTGCCGCCCTTGCAGGCGATGAAGGCGAGCACCTTGCCGTCGCGCAGATTCGACACGCCGGCGGCGGCCGAGACGCGGTCCATCGATTCGTGGAAGGCGCGGTGGACCAGCGGCAGCTGCAGCACTTCGCGCACGCCGGCGCGCATCGCGTGGATCAGGAGGTCGGGCTGGTGCTTGTCGAGCATCAGCATCAGGTGGGCTTCCGGGTACTGGCGTCCGAGGCGTTCGAGCAGCGCCGCCTCCGACGGTTCGGTCTCGGTGGCGTCGACGATCACGAGCTGGGGCGCGTCGCTTTCCGGCCGGTCGAGCGCTTCGCGCAGGCTGGCACGCACGGCCCCGAGGTTCAGCGGCGGCACGCGCGCCGCCCCCTGCGAGGCGATTTCCGCGTACAGCTGGCTGTTGCGGCTGATGAGGAGCGCTTTCATGGCGGGTCTCGTGACGGTCGCGAAGGAAGTCGACAAGGCCGTTCAGCGCGCGCCGGCGTTGATGACCAGCGGCGGCGGCGCGCTTTCCGGCTGCGCGAAGCTGCGCTGGTAGCGGTCGTGCGCGCCCTTGGCGGCGCGGCCGTCGACCCCGAGCGTGGGATTCTGGTTGCGGCCAGCCGCCGGGTCCAGCACCTGGACCGCCAGGTTGGCGCGGGTGGCGGCGCCGAACTGGGCGTCCCAGCGCGGGGTCGTGTTCACGCACCCGGCTAGCAGGGCGGCAAACAGGGCGGGGGCGATGCATCGGGTCGGGGTATTCACGCTGGCTCCTATCTGAGTTCGAAGCCGCCGGCGGTCTGCGCGGCGGGAGGTGCGGCCGGCGGCGTGGAGGCGGCCGCGGTGCTGGTGGCCGGTGCTTCGCCTTCCAGGCGTCCGCCGAGCAGCACGCCGGCGCGCGACGGGATGCCGACCTTGTCGGTCGGCAGCACATAGCCCGGCCCGGCGATCGGCTTGACCAGGCGCGCCGTGATCACGAACACCAGTTCGGTGCGGTCCTGCTGGTAGTCGGTGCTGCGGAACAGCGCGCCCAGCACCGGCACTTCGCCCAGCATCGGCAAGCCCTTCAGGTTGGCCACCAGGTTGTTCTTCACCAGGCCGCCGATGGCGAAGCTCTGGCCGTCGTGGAGCTGCACGGTGGTGCTGGCGCGGCGCGTGGTCACCAGCGGCAGGATCGCGTTGCCGGTGATGCCGACCGCCGACACGCCCACGCCTTCGCGCGAGAGCTCCGACACTTCCGGCGCCACCTTCAGGTTGATGCGGCCGCCCGCCAGCACGGTCGGGGTGAAGCGCAGCGCCACGCCGAATTCCTTTTCCTCAAGCGTGACCTTGTTGTTGTCCTGGGCCACCGGGATGAAGAACTTGCCGCCGGCGAGGAAGGTGCCTTCCTGGCCGCTGATCGCCAGCACGTTGGGTTCGGCCAGCACCCGCACCAGGCCGTCCTGCTTGTCGGCCTCGCCCACCAGCCGGTTGCCGTTGTCCTTGTCGAACCGCAGGCCGCCCTGGGCGCGGCCGGTCAGGAAGTTCGACACCAGGCGCGTGGTCCAGCTGCCGGAACCGAAGCTGAACGCGGCGTCGGTCTCGAGCCGCTCGAGCAGGGTCTTGGACACCTCGGCGATCTTGACTTCGAGCTGCACCTGCTGCGGTGCGCTGACGTTCAGCATATTCACCACCCTGGCCGCCGCCGCGCTGGCGCCGCTCCCGCCGTTATTCAGGCTGCTGGCGCCGTTGGCGCTCAGCGGGACCACGCCGTCGGTGTCGTTGTTCTTGTCCGCCGACGGCAGCTGGCGCACCGGGCGCCGCACGTAGGCCGTCGCCAGCTCGACCGCGCGGGCGATGGCGCCGGCGTCGCTGACGGTGCCGGTCAGGACCAGGGAATCGGCGGCGGCGATCACCCGGATCTCCTTTTCCTCCGGCATCGCGGCGGCGAGCGTCGCCTGCAGGGCGGCCGGGTCCATCGCGACCACGATGTCGACCACGCTGCACAAGCCGCTCCTGCCCTGCACGATCATGTTGGTGGTGCCGACGTCGACGCCGGCGATGTACAGCGTGTCCGGCGCCACCAGCATGGCCTGCACGATGGCGGGGTTGCCGACGCTGCGGTTGGCCACCTTTTCCGGCAGGCGCAGCATGGTCGACTTGCCCATGTTGAGGTTCAGGGTGGCCGGGCGCGCGGCTTCGCCGCTGCAGCCGGCCGCGGGTGCGCGCGCTTCCGGCGCCGCCGCCGCGGCCTTCGGCTTGGCGGAGGCCGAGGATCTGGCCGGCGGCGGCGCCTTGGCAGGCGCCCTGGCGTTCGCCACGGCGGGAGCGGCGGCCGGTGCCGCGGCGGCGTTGTCGGCCGCCCTGGCGGATTGCACGGCGCTCATGGCCAGGCCGACGGCCAGCGGTGCGAAGAAGAAGCGTCTGTTCATGGCATCGATCCCGGTAGATAGGTCAGAAGCATTCCTGCGAGGTGTGCAGGCCGTTGATGACCTTGACGCAGTTGCGTGGCGCCGGCGTCGCTGCCGGCCGCGGGGCGGGCGGACGCGGACGCTGCACCGGCAGCGCGACCGGCCGCAGCGGCGGCGCCGGCAGCAGGTTCTGCTTGGTCGCGCCGAGGGTCGCGGCGGCGGCCGGGTCGACCTGGTTGCGCAGGGCCAGCGACAGGGTGCCGACGCTGCGCGCCAGGTCCAGCTGCTCGGCCTGTTCGGGCGTGACTTCCAGGGTCACCGCATTGACCACCTTGGGCTTGGTCTCGTCGCGGTTGACTTCCTGCGCCACCGCCAGCACCAGGATGCGCTCCAGCACGATCTTCGAGATGCTCTGCTTGCGCGGCTGCTCGGCCTGCGGCGGCGGCTCGGTCTCGGTGCTGACGATGATGTCGACGTAGTTGCCCGGCAGCGCGAAGCCGGCCACCCCGATCACGTCGTTCACGCGCACCGTGATGGCGCGCTTGCCCTCGGTGATCAGGGCCGACAGGCCGCCGACCGTGCCGCTGGGCGCCAGCTTGGCTTCGCTCAGCGGCTCGCCCATCAGGATGCTGGTCTTGAGCACGCGTCCGCCGAGTTTCTGCGGATCGTCGAAGGCGCCCTTCGGCACGCTATGAGCCGGCCATTCGACCAGCTTGAGCATGTCGGGGTTGAGGCGCTGGCCGATGTTGATGTCGGCGGCGGCCACCACGATGCGCCCGCTGCTGGCCGCCGGTTGCCGCAGCAGCCAGGTGGAGGCCAGCACCACGGCGGCCAGGCCGAACAGGATCGCGAGCGTCATCACGATCACGGCACGCTTGTTCTTCATGGGGTGTCTCCCGGCTCGCTGGACGCGGGCATTGGTGTCGAAAGGGGTGCGCCGCCCGGATTGCCGCTTGCATCAGGCCCGGTGTCGTTCGAGAACAGGCTGCCCCAGGCGCGCGCCAGGCTGGCGCAGTCGAAGCGCGGGGCCTGGCCGGCGAAGCCGGCGAAGTCGTGGATGCGGCCGAGCAGCTCGTGCGGCCAGGCCGCCAGCAGTGGACGCCGGGTGCGGCGGTGCAGCTCGTGGACCAGGTAATCGATCGCGGCTTCGTCCGGTTCGATCCCGCGCAAGCGGCACTGGCGCCGGACCAGCGCGCGGTAGCCGGGTTCGGACAGCGGGCCGACCGGGATCCGGTAGCCGATGCGGCGCAGGCAGGATTCGTCCAGCACCGCCTCCGGCGCCAGGCTGGTGGCCAGCACCAGCGAGACGTCGAAGGGCAGCGCATGGCTGGCGCCGTTCGGCACCGCCACGTGGTCGACGCCGCTTTCCAGCGCCCCCAGCCAGCGGTGCAGCACCTCGGCGGGCGGCACCCGCTGGCGACCCAGGTCGTCGAGGATCAGGAGGCCGTTGTTGGCCAGCAGGTGCGGCGGCGCGCGCAGCACGCCGCTGGCGGCGTCGACGCGCAGTTCCAGCATGTCGCGCGCCAGCTCGGCGCCGACGTGGACCAGCGGACGCCGGCACAGGGCCCAGCGCGCATCGCAGCTGCGCCGGTCTTCCATGGAACGCGCCTGCAGCGGCGCCGGATGCAGGGCCGGGTCGTGGACCTGCACGATCTCGTGCTTGACCAGCACCGCGTAGGGCACGGCGATCGGATCCTGGCGCAGGCGCGCCAGCTTGCGCGCCAGATGGGTCTTGCCGCCGCCGGCAGGGCCGTACAGCATCAGCGGGCGCTGCGAGTGCAGGGCCGCGCCCAGCAGCTCGCGCAGCGCCGGTTCGATGCCGTCGTCCTGCAGCAGGGCTTGCAGCTCGGCGGGCGTGACGCGGGCGCCGTCAGGCTGGCGCAGCGACTGCGCCTCGACCACGGCGCGCCAGGCGTCCAGGGTCACCGGGGCCGGGCCGGTATAGCGCGATTGCGCCAGGTGCTCGGCGGCGGCGCGCTGGCCGAAGGCGGTGAGCTGGTAGTGCACGTCGATGTCGCTGTCGCCGGACCAGGCGACTTCGGCCAGCTGCTCCGCCACCAGGCCCTGCAGCACTTCGCGCACCACCCCGGTCGACAGGCGCAGGCGGCCGGTCAGCATCGACAGCGCCGTCTTGCCGCCGGCGTGCATGGTCTTGAGCACCAGGGCGGTGACGACACGCGGCTCCAGGCCGGTATCGCGCACCGTGCGCGCCTGGCGCGGCAGGACCGGCGCCGCCTCGATCCCGCCCGCCGCGTCCAGGGCGCCGCCACGCGCGATGGCCGGCGGCGATGCTGACAATGCTTCCATAAAGAAACCTCCTGCTGGATACGGATATTTCTTACATTTGTTAAATTGATTCTAGCCACCACCCCCTCCACCCCGTTTGACGCCCAGCAAGGAAGGGGGAGCGCTCGATCCGGCGCGCAAACTTGCCCGAAACATGCTTGAAACCAGCGCAAGAAGAACGCAAAAAAGCCGCAAGAAAATGGTTGGCTTCGGCCTGCTTCAGCTGTAGCGCATGGCGATGACGTAGATGGTGCCGGCCGCGATCGCCACCCCGTACGGCATCGAACCGGCGCTTTCGCTTTTGCCCGCTGCGCCGGCCGGCATGCGCAGCAGCGCGGCGCGGCCGATGCGCCAGAGGTTGCCCACGGCCAGGCGCAGCCGGCCGCGCAAGACGATGATGGCGAGCGCCATCGCGCCGCCGGCGCACCAGGCCATGATGGCGATGTGCAGGGCGGTGGCCGGTCCGGTGAAGGCGCCGACCGTGGCCATCATCTTGACGTCGCCGGCGGCCATGCCGCGCACCAGGTAAAAGGGAAGGAAGATCAGCAGTCCGGCGGCGAAGCCGCCCAGGCTGGACAGCAGGGCCGCGCCGGGTTCGGCCGAGAGCGCGTGCAGGACCAGTGCGCCCGCCAGGCCGCACAGGAGCAGGAGATTCGGGATGCGCCGGCTGGCCAGGTCGTTGATCGCGGCGGCGGCGGCAAGCAGCAGCAACAGGGTATCGAGATAGGGTGCAACAACCATGATCCGCTCCAAAAAAAAGCCCCCCGGGGCCGGACGGCGCCCCGGGGGACACAGGCGATCAGGCGCCAGCAGCCGGAACAGCGTCGAACTGCTCCGCGATGTAGGTGAACGCATCCTTGATCTTGTTGCCGACATCGCCTGCGACACTTGCCATCACGACGCCGATCAGGGCGGCAATCAGGCCGTACTCGATGGCCGTCACACCGTCTTCATCAGCAATGAAGGTCTTGATCGCGGTAGTAATGGTGCTCATGACGAAACTCCTTGTGGTGGTTGAAGGGACTTACTGACAGACGGGGCCCCGTCTTGTGCTGCTTACGACTGCGTCTGTCAGTGAGTTCACTGTAGCGAATAGTTCCACACGGCAAGTTGATGTTGTGCAAGTTTTCCTTGTGGAAATGATTTCATCCCATCGCGGTTGAGGCGGCGTAAAGGATACGTTTCCACTTGAATAAGTTGCGCCAAGAAACGATTAATATTGTCAAGAATAGTTGCCTACAATACAAAAACGCTTTATGCTGTCTCCTTTTCCGCTCAAAAAAGCGGCAATCCCCTACTGCCGACGAGCCTAGCTTTTTGCCTGACTTTGTTTCTGACGACATGGATTCCCTGCTGAGACACATGGTGGACATGACTGGCCACCGCGATCACACGATGCTGGACATTTCCGTGATTTCAGCGGTACAGGAACTGTCGGGCGCCACGCAGGCCAGGGTGCTGGCGATCGCCACCGTCTGCGGCCAGCGCTTCGTGCGCTCGCGCGCCTGCATCCGCGCCGGCGGCGTGGCCTGTCCGGAAGAGCCGCAGGACAGCAGCCCGGGCGAGCCGATCGCCGCCTTCCCCGAACTGGCCGCCTGCCTCGACCAGCACGCCTCGCGCGCGGAAGGCGTGGGCAGCGACGGCCTGCGCCGCCTGTGG
This sequence comes from Massilia phyllostachyos, assembly GCF_021044825.1. Classification (GTDB taxonomy): domain Bacteria; phylum Pseudomonadota; class Gammaproteobacteria; order Burkholderiales; family Burkholderiaceae_D; genus Telluria; species Telluria phyllostachyos. Next base: position 81,648 of record NZ_JAJNOC010000012.1, read on the forward strand.
CTGCCGATCTGGTTCGGCGATCAGGCCGGCGCCTGCCTCGAGATCACCCACGAGCACAGCTTCAATGCCGATGCGGTCCACATGATCAGCGGGATCGTCAGCGTCTACCGCAACTTCCAGAACCTGCTCGACTACAGCGAACGCGATTCGCTCACCGGCCTGCTCAACCGCAAGACCTTCGACGACCAACTGGCGCGCATGCTGCACGCCGTCGATGCCGAGACGCTGGTGCCGGGCCAGCCCGAGCGCCGCCACCACGGGCTGGAAGAAAAGCAGTGGCTGGCCGTGGTCGACGTCGACCACTTCAAGCTGGTCAACGACCGCTTCGGCCACCTGTACGGCGACGAGGTGCTGATCCTGATCGCCAATCTGCTGCAGTCGTCGTTCCGCGCCCAGGACCGGGTGTTCCGCTTCGGCGGCGAGGAATTCGTGGTGCTGCTGCGTTCGACGACCCTGGAGAATGCGCGCAAGATCATCGACCGCTTCCGCACCAACGTCGAAGCGCACGAATTCCCCCAGGTCGGACGGGTGACGGTGAGCGTCGGCTTCACCAGCATCAGCGCGGCCGACTCGCCGGTGGTCACGCTCGGCCATGCCGACCAGGCCCTGTACTTCGCCAAGGCCCATGGCCGCAACCGCGCCTGCCACTACGAGGAGCTGGTGGCGGGCGGCCTGCTGCAGACCGTCGCCACCAACGACACCGCCGAATTCTTCTGAACGCGTTGTAAAGCGCCTCAGGTGCGCAGGGATTGCGCGTAGTCCAGCGCATTCTCCAGGCGGTCGTTGCCCCAGAATATCTTGCCCGCCACGATGAAGGTTGGCGCCCCGAAGATGCCGAGCGCGCGCGCCCTGGCCGTCCGCGCGCGCAGGGCGTCCTTGATCGCCTGCGTGCCCGCTTGCCAGCCGAGTGCGCGAAAGACCGGTCCGAGCAGGAAGGGGTCGTAGCGCAGCGCCACGCCAGCGCGCTTCGCCAGCGCCTCGATGCGCATCAGCGCCAGGTAGCTGTAGTTGCTGCCGAACTCGAACCGGAATGCGATAGCCGCCGCCATGCCTGCCCTCCTCCGGGGTTGGTGTCGGCGCCCAGCACACAGCAGCAGCTGCAGCCGCGGCTCAGGCGATGTTCAGGAACTGCAGCGGATTGACCTGCCACTTCTCGGGCGACTCGTGGCGCACGATCTTGTCGCCGCCGCCGAAGCCGAAGGGCTTGGACAGGTCGAGGGTCTGGGGCTTGATGTAGGCCTGGTTCTTCGTGCTGAAGAACACGTTGACCTTGGGCGTGAGCAGGCTGGTTTCGTGCGGCTCGATCACCACGCCCAGGCGGCCCGATTCCAGCAGCACCAGGGTGCCGACCGGGTAGATGCCGACGCAGCGCATGAATTCCTGGGCCAGGGTCGGGTTGAAGTGAAACTTGCTCCACTCGTAGATCTTGCGCAGCGCTTCGGCCGCCGGCATGCCCTTGTGGTAGCAGCGGTCCGAGGTGATCGCATCGTAGACGTCGACGATCGCCGCCATCTGGGCCAGTTCGCTGATTTCGCTTTCAGGCTGCCGGTCCGGATAGCCGCTGCCGTCGCGGCGCTCGTGGTGGTGCAGCGTGATATCGAGCGGGATGTGGCCGATCTCCGGCGTCTTCACCAGGATGTCGTAGCCGTCGCGCGGGTGGCGCTTGATGACCTCGAATTCCTCGTCGGTCAGGCGGCCCTCCTTGTTCAGGATCGCATCCGGCACCAGCGCCTTGCCGGTGTCGTGCAGCAGCCCGCCCAGGCCGGCCTGGTAGATCGTCTCATCGTCCATCTTGCGCGAGCGGCAGAACGCCACCAGCAGCGCGCACACGCTGACCGAATGCAGGAAGGTGTAGTCGTCCTTGTTCTTGATGCGCAGGAGGCCCAGCAGGGCGCCGGAATTGCGCAGGATCGATTCGGTCACGGCCTGCACCACCGGGCTGACCTGGTCCAGCTCGACCGCCTTGCCGAGGCGCGCGTCGGCCATCACGGTGCGCACCAGGCCCACGGCCTGCTTGCGGATCTGAGCCGCGCGCTGCAGTTCCTCGCCCAGCGAGACGCGCGCCACCACGATCGGCCTGGCGGCGATCGCGGCGACTTCGGCGTCGAGCGCGGCTTCGGCCTGGGCCAGGGTCGGGGCGTCGTCGACGTCCATGCCCTTGCTGCAGTCGATCACCACGCCGCGGATCCTGGCGCTGCGGATCTTGACGATCTCGTCTTCCGTGCTCAACAGGAAGCGGCTGCGCACGAAGGGATGTTCCATCCAGCCGCAATCGAGGTCATGAATGAACATGCCGATCTTTAGCTGCGATGCATCCACCTTTTTCAACATGGTCCGACTCTGCTCCGTAATATTGGGTGCTTATGCACCTTGGATGCAGTATATCAACCATTTTACCAACAATCACCATTTGTTGCTTCACAAACACACATCCAAAGCAGGGGTTGTGGCGCCCATGAGCACGTCGTCTCCTTGACGTTAACGTAAACGTCATATACCGTAGCAGGATACCCTCGTCCGCCCGAATTCCCCCAAGGACCACATCCATGAACGACATCACCCCCGCCGCCAAACTGGACTTGCCGGAGCAGCCGAAACTGGCCAACAAGGTGCGCTTCGTCACCGCCGCCTCGCTGTTCGACGGCCATGACGCCTCGATCAACATCATGCGCCGCATCCTGCAGTCGAACGGCGCCGAAGTGATCCACCTCGGCCACAACCGCTCGGTCGACGAAGTCGTCACCGCCGCCCTCGCAGAAGACGTGCAGGGCATCGCCATCTCGAGCTACCAGGGCGGCCACGTCGAATACTTCAAGTACATGATCGACCTGCTGCGCCAGCGCGGCGGCGCCCACATCAAGGTGTTCGGCGGCGGCGGCGGCGTGATCGTCCCGAGCGAGATCGAGGAACTGCACGCCTACGGCGTCACCCGCATCTTCAGTCCGGAAGATGGCCAGCGCATGGGCCTGGTCGGCATGATCCGCTCGATGCTGGAGACCTGCGACGTCGACCTGTCGTCCTACGCCCCCACTTCGCTGGAGGCGCTGCGCGCCGGCGACATCGCCGACCGCCACCGCCCGCTGGCCCAGCTGATCACCGCCCTCGAAAGCGGCAAGGTCGACCCAGGCCTGCGCACGCAGATCATGGAAGCGGCCGACACCGTCAAGGCCCCGGTGCTGGGCATTACCGGCACCGGCGGCGCCGGCAAGTCCTCGCTGACCGATGAACTGATCCGCCGCATCCGCCTCGACCAGGGCGACCGCATCAACATCGCCGTGATCTCGATCGACCCCTCGCGCCGCAAGTCGGGCGGCGCCCTGCTGGGCGACCGTATCCGCATGAACGCGATCAATCCGTGGAACGGCCAGGCGCGCGTGTTCATGCGCTCGCTCGCGACGCGCGAAGCCGGTTCCGAGATCTCGCAAGCGCTGCCGGACGTCATCGCGGCCTGCAAGGTCACTGGCTTTGATCTCGTCATCGTCGAGACCTCGGGCATCGGCCAGGGCGACGCCGCCATCGTGCCGCACGTCGACACCTCGATGTACGTGATGACCCCGGAATTCGGCGCCGCCTCCCAGCTCGAGAAGATCGACATGCTGGACTTCGCCGATTTCATCGCGATCAACAAATTCGACCGCAAGGGCGCCCAGGACGCGCTGCGCGACGTCGCGAAGCAGTACCAGCGCAACCGCGAACTGTGGAGCCGCCAGCCGGACGAGATGCCGGTCTACGGCACGCAAGCGTCGCGCTTCAACGACGACGGCGTGACCGCGCTGTACCACGGCCTGCTGCCGAAACTGGCGGAACTCGGCCTGACCCTGGAACCGAGCAAACTCGCTCCCCCGACCCAGAAGTACTCGAGCGGCAAGAACGTGATCGTTCCGCCGGCGCGTGCCCGCTACCTGGCCGAGATCGCCGACACCGTGCGCGGCTACCACCGCAATGTGAAGAAGCAGGTGCAGCTCGCGCGCGAGCGCCAGCAGCTGAGCGAGACCAAGCGCATGCTGGCGGCCGCCAACCGCGACGTGGTGCTGGACGACCTGATCACCGAACGTGACGGCGCCATGGAAGTCGGCGCGAAAAAACTGCTGGCCATGTGGCCGGACATGCAGGCCGCCTATGCGGGCGACGACTACGTGGTGAAAATCCGCGACAAGGAAATCCGCACCCGCCTGGTCTCGAGGACCCTGTCGGGCAACCCGATCCGCAAGGTGGCGCTGCCGAAATTCGAGGACCACGGCGAGATCCTGCGCTTCCTGATGCTGGAAAACGTGCCGGGCTCCTTCCCCTACACCGCCGGCGTGTTCGCCTTCAAGCGCGAAGGCGAAGACCCGACCCGCATGTTCGCGGGCGAAGGCGACGCCTTCCGCACGAATAAACGCTTCAAGCTGGTCTCGACCGGCATGGATGCGAAACGCCTGTCGACCGCCTTCGACTCCGTCACCCTGTACGGCGCCGACCCGGCCCTGCGTCCCGACATCTATGGGAAGGTCGGCAACTCGGGGGTGTCGATCGCGACCCTGGACGACATGAAGGTGCTGTACGACGGTTTTGATTTGTGCAGCCCGAGCACCTCGGTTTCGATGACCATCAACGGCCCGGCCCCGACCATCCTGGCGATGTTCATGAATACCGCCATCGACCAGCAGATCGACAAGTTCGTGGCTGACAATGGCCGCCAGCCGACCGACGACGAAGCCCGGAAGATCAAGGACTGGGTCTTGATGAACGTGCGCGGCACGGTGCAGGCCGACATCCTGAAGGAAGACCAGGGCCAGAACACCTGCATCTTCAGCACCGAGTTCTCGCTGAAGGTGATGGGCGACATCCAGGAGTATTTCGTCCACCACCAGGTGCGCAACTTCTACTCGGTGTCGATCTCGGGTTACCACATCGCCGAAGCCGGCGCGAACCCGATCTCGCAGCTCGCCTTCACGCTGTCGAACGGCTTCACCTTCGTGGAAGCCTACCTGGCGCGCGGCATGCACATCGACGACTTCGCGCCAAATTTGTCGTTCTTCTTCTCGAACGGCATGGACCCGGAATACACGGTGCTGGGCCGGGTGGCGCGCCGCATCTGGGCGGTGGCGATGCGCGACAAGTACGGCGCCAACGAGCGCTCGCAAAAGCTGAAGTACCACATCCAGACTTCGGGCCGCTCGCTGCACGCCCAGGAGATCGACTTCAACGACATCCGCACCACCCTGCAGGCCCTGATCGCGATCTACGACAACTGCAACTCGCTGCACACCAACGCCTACGACGAGGCGATCACCACGCCGACCGACGAATCCGTCCGCCGCGCGCTGGCGATCCAGCTGATCATCAACCGCGAATGGGGCCTGGCGAAGAACGAGAACCCGAACCAGGGATCGTTCATCATGGACGAGCTGACCGACCTGGTCGAAGAGCAGGTGATGCAGGAATTCGAGCGCATCGCCGAGCGCGGCGGCGTGCTGGGCGCGATGGAGACCGGCTACCAGCGCGGCAAGATCCAGGAAGAGTCGATGCTGTACGAGCACCAGAAGCACGACGGCACCCTGCCGATCATCGGCGTCAACACCTTCCGCAATCCGAAGGGTGCGGGGGCGCCGGCGACGATCGAACTGGCGCGCTCCACCGACGACGAAAAGCAGTCGCAGCTGACCCGCCTGGAAGCTTTCCACGCCCGCAACGCGGGGCAGGCGCCGGCCGCCCTGGCCGCCCTGCAGCAAGCCGCGATCGACAACGAGAACGTGTTCGCGCGCCTGATGGACGCGGTGCGCGTCTGTTCGCTGGGCCAGATCACGACCGCGCTGTTCGAGGTCGGCGGCCAGTACCGACGCAATATGTAAGGCTTAGAATGGACTCTACCCCACCAGTGGAGTCCATTCATGCCGATCCAGCCCGAACAACTCGCCGCCCTGATGCACGAAGTCGAACAGGAAGACCCGATCGATTTCGCCGACCTGCCTTTTCCCGAGGACGAGTTGCGCACCCTGGTGGCGACCCACCTGTGCGAGATGGCGGCCGCGATGGAGAATTTCAGCACCGAAGACCGCATCACGACCCTGCTGGCGGTGTCGGCCAAGCTGGTGCTGGAAAACCTGGTGCTGCACGTCCAGCTGCTGCGCCGCCACGGCCTGCCGGTGGGCGACAATGTCGAAGCCTTGCTGTCCCGTTTGCGCAAAGGCGGGACACCGGAATAGACATGACTCGGCCCAAATTTGGGCCAAATTCTGCAACTTTCCCTGCCGCATTTTTCCTTAGAAACTATTGGGAACAATCCGCAACAAACCAGCCTCGACATTGCGTTGGCACACGATTCCATCATGTATTATTGTTGCCGAGTTAATTCGCATCAACATGCGATGCTCCAGACAACCCCACAAGGAATCACGATGCCGCGCCACGTCTCCACGCTCCACAAGCTTTCCGCCGCCCTTCTCTCCAGCGCTGTCCTGATGGCCGGCTTGAGCGCCTGCGGCAAGACCGAATCGACCGCCACCCTACTGGCCGAGGCCAAGCAATACCAGCAGAAGGGTGACCTGAAGGCTGCCGCCATTCAGCTGAAGAATGCCGTGGCAAACAGCCCGGAGGATGGAGAAGCACGTATGCAGTTGGGCATGCTGCATCTTGAAATGGGCGACGCCGTCTCGGCCGACAAGGAATTGCGCAAGGCGCGCTCGCTCGGCATCGACGACGGCCGCGTCCTGCCGCTGCTGGGCAAGGCCAATATGCAGCAGGGCCGCGTCAAGGAAGTGCTGGACGAGATCAGCGAAGACAAGGCCAAAGGTTCGGCTCCGCTGCTGACCCTGCGCGGCGACGCCCTGCTGGCCAGCGGCAAGCTGGATGAAGCCAAGGCGGCGTTCAACGCCGCGCTGGCGGCCGACCCGAATGCCGGCGCCGCCCTGCTGGGCCTGGCGCGCCATGCGATGCAGTCTGGCGACAAGGTCGCCGCCGAACTGTTCCTGGCGCAGGCGCTGGCCAAGGATCCGAAGAACCCGGATGTCTGGATGGCGCAAGGCACCGTGCATCGCATGAGCGGCAAGCCGGACGAGGCCATCGCGGCGTACAACGAGGTCCTGAAGATCAAGCCGAATTATCGCGACGCCTATATCGAGAAAGCCTACGTTGAAATCTCGCGTGGCAAATTCCCTGAGGCGAAAGCGGCCATCGAAGGCGCGGAGAAGGCAGCGCCAGGCAATCTGCTGGTGACCTACACCCGCGCGCTGTACGAATTCTCGCAAGGGAAGTATGCCGTCGCCCAGGAATCGCTGCAAAAGATCCTGAAGGTGGCGCCCGACCATATGCCGACCCTGCTGCTGGCTGGCGCATCCGAGATGAACCTCGGCTCGATCCAGCAGGCCGAACAGCACCTGCGCAAATACGTCGAGAGCAACCCCAATAACGTCTACGCGCGCAAATTGCTGGCCCAGACCCTGCTCAAGGCCAGCCAGCCGGCGGACGCGGCCGCGGCGCTGGCGCCGGTGCTGAAGGACGGTACCCAGGATGCCCAGTTGCTGGCGCTGGCTGGGCAATCCTATATGCAGGTGCGCGACTTCGGCAAGGCCAGCGGCTACCTGGAAAAAGCGGCGGAACTGGCGCCCAAGGCTGCCGGCGTGCGTACCTCGCTCGGCCTGTCCAGGCTGGCCCAGGGTGACCAGGCGCGCGGCATGAAGGAACTGGAACTGGCAACCTCGCTCGACCCCAAGTCGGCCGAGGCCAGCATCGCCCTGATGCAGACGCAGATGGGCATGAAACAGTACGACAAGGCGCTGGAAACGGTGAGCGCGCTGGAAAAGCAGCAGCCGGACAATCCGCAGGTTCATAACCTGAAAGGCATTGCGTACCAAGCCAAGGGGGATTCGGCCAAGGCCCGCGCCGCCTTCGACAAGGCGGTGGCGCTGCAGCCGGCCTTCATGGCCGCCGTCGCCAACCTGGCGCGCCTCGACCTGCAGGAAAAGAACCCCGATGCCGCCAAGCAGCGTTTCCTGAAAGTGCTGGAAAAGGACAAGAACAATCCCGAGGCGATGACGGCGCTGGCCGAGCTGGCAATGTCGCAAAACCGTCCGGAAGAAACGACCAGCTGGCTCGAGAAGGCCAGCAATGCCAATCCGGAAGCCGTGGCGCCCGCCGTCAACCTGGGTATGCAATACCTGCGCACCAAGCAGCCGCAGAAGGCGCTGACCCTGGCGCGCAAGCTGCAGCCGGCCAATCCGACCAACGGCGCCGTGCTCGAACTGCTGGGCCAGGCGCAGATGGCGACCAAGGACACCGCGGGCGCACTGGACACCTACGGCAAGCTGGTCAACGTCATGCCGAAATCCGCACTGGCCCAGATGCGCCTGGCCGCCGTCTACCAGGTCATGAACAACGATGCCTCGGCGGCAACCCATATCAGGCGCGCCGTGGAACTGCAGCCGACCTTCCTCCCGGCGCGCCTGGCCCAGATCGAAATGGCGATGCGCGCCAAGAAGCCGGACGAGGCGCTGCAGGTGGCGCGCGACGTGCAGAAACTCGAGCCGCGCTCACCGGTTGGCCACGTGCTCGAAGGCGATGTAATGCTGGCGCAGCGCAAGGCTGACCAGGCAATCGCCGCCTATGACAAAGCGCAAGCGATCGCGCCTTCGGGAGAACTGTTCGGCAAGACGATGCAGGCCCTGGCGATCGCCGGCAAGTCCAAGGAGGTCAAGGCGCGCGGCGCGCAGTGGCTGAACCAGCATCCCGGCGACGTGGGTATTGCCTTGATGGTGGCGCAAGCCAATTTCTCCAGCAAGGAATACAAGCCTGCCATCTCGGTGCTCGAGCGGGCGCTCAAGACGGCGCCGGATAATCCCCTGGTGCTCAACAACCTGGCATGGGCCTACCAGCAGGAGAAGGATCCGCGCGCGCTGGCGACGGCGGAACAGGCATTCAAGGTGGCCGGCGAGAATCCCGGCGTGATGGATACGCTGGCCTGGCTGCTGGTGGAAAAGGGCGATACCACGCGCGCCCTGCCGCTGTTGAAGAAAGCAGTGGACAAGGCGCCGGAATCGGCTGAAATCCGCTATCACCTGGGCGTCGCGTTGCACAAATCCGGCGACAAGCAGGCTGCACGCAGGGAGATCGACAAGGCGCTGGCGCAAAACACGCCTTTCAGCGATATCGAAGCCGCGCGCGCATTGCTCAAAACGCTTTGAGTTGATAATATAACATTATCAATTCAACGGATTCCGTGAGGCGCTGCGCCCTCGGCTGAAAAGCGTCCCGATATGATCGGGCCCGGAATCCGATACAACAAGCCGCGCTTCATCGAAAGCGCAGGCACTGGCCAAAACCCGGATTATCCAGAACCGCCGAAGCGTGCTGTCAGCGCCCTGCGGTGCATTACTTTTTCGCCCTGGCGACCGAGGTCAATTGGCTGCTTCCTAGCGAACGCTCGTCCGGCGTGGATCGCGTTACGATGGCAGCCTCTTCTTTTCGAGGACGTTTTATCGTGAATGACGATTCGTACGGAATTCGTCTCACCGATACTGCCGATGGCCGCAATTCGGCCAGCATGCTGGTGAAACGGATGTATGCCCGTCGCGGGTATGCCGGCACGCGTCATGTTCTCGACGAGACCAATCGCGTGACGCTGACTGCGACCGACCGCGGCGACGTGGTGGGAACCGTCACGATCGGCATCGACTCGGACCGCGGCCTGATGGCCGACGAACTGTTCAAGGACATCCTCGACGAACACCGGGCGCGCGGGGCGCGGCTCTGCGAATGCACCAAGCTCGCATTCGACCTGTCGGAACGCTCGCGCGTCCCGCTGGCCAATGTGTTCCACCTGGCGCTAATCTACGCACGCGACCTGTACGACTGCACCGACGTGATCATCGAGATCAATCCACGCCATTTGCGTTTCTACGAACGCATGCTGGGTTTTCGGCAGCAGGGAGAACTGAAGATCAATCCGCGGGTGAATGCCCCCGCCTATCTGATGCACCTGTCGCTCGATTATGTGGGCGAACAGGTCGAACGGTTCGGGGGCACCTTCGACTCGGCCGCCGGCGGCACGGAACGCTCGCTCTACCCTTATTTCTTTTCGCCTCGCGAGGAACGCGGTATCATCAACCGCCTCTTGCGCATGGATGAGCAGAATCTTCCCTGATACCTCGCGGTGTCATGACGCGCCGGTGGGGGCGCTTTCCATCAACTGTTTCCATCCCTTCGATGAACAACCCGTTTCGCTACGAGCAGGCTTTTGCACGCAATATCGGCTGGATCACTCCTGAAGAACAACAAACCTTGCGCGGCAAGCGCGTGGCGATCGCCGGCATCGGTGGCGTCGGCGGCGTCCATCTATTGACATTGACCCGGCTTGGCATCTCGAAATTCAATATCGCCGATTTCGATGAATTCGATATCCCGAATTTCAACCGGCAGGTCGGCGCGATGATGTCGACCCTGGGCCAGCCCAAGGCCGAGGTACTGGCCCGCATGGCCCGTGACATCAACCCGGAAGTTGAAATCGAAGTATTCCCGGCCGGTGTCGATGCCGGGAATATCGATGCGTTCCTGGGCAATGCCGACCTGTACGTCGATGGCCTGGATTTCTTCGCCTTCGATGCGCGCCGCCTGACCTTCGCCAAATGCGCAGCACTGGGCATACCGGCCACGACGGCCGCTCCCCTGGGCATGGGCGCGGCGCTGCTGAACTTCATGCCGGGCCGGATGACATTCGAAGAATATTTCCAGTGGGGCGATTTGCCGGACATCGACAAGGCGATCCGCTTTGCGATCGGCCTCGCGCCGGCGGGACTGCACCGTCCCTATCTGGTGCTGCCGTCCTCGGTCAATTTCGAGGAGCAGCGGGGCCCGTCGACGTTCATGGCCTGCCAGCTGTGCGCCGGCATCGTGGGGACCGAGGCGCTCAAGATCCTGCTCGGGCGCGGGAAGGTGCTGGCGGCGCCCTACGGCATGCAGTTCGATGCCTTCCGGAACAAGCTCAAAGAAACCTGGCGCCCAGGCGGCAACAGCCACCCGATCCAGAAGATCGCGATCGCGATCGGCAAGCGCCAGTTCGGCAAACTCCAGCAACACTGAGAACACTGAGCGACCAAAAAAAATCCACTGTCTAGGCAGTGGATTTTTTTCGTCCGAACCCGGCATGCCGGGTCGGGGAAATCATTACTTGGCTTGCTTGCGGCGGTTTGCAGCAGCGCCCAGACCCAGCAGACCCAGGCCCAGCAGGCCCAGCGAGGTCGGTTCCGGCACACCGAACACCACGTCCAGCGAACCATTGATGACCTGGGTACCGGCCGGGGTGAAGTTGTTCAGCTGGCCTGCCTGGAAGGACAGGTTGTAGAACGGACGCGGATCGATGAAGAAGTTCATGCCGTCCGCGGTCAGGTTGAAGCTGGTGGTCGAGCCGAAGCTGCCGCAGTTGATCGCGTTCGGGTTGGTGTTGCTGCAGGTGCTCAGCGTCGGGTTCAGGTTGCCTTCGCCGGTCAGCGCTTTACCGGTTGCCAGCACGATGTCGTCCGAGCTCAGAGCCGCATCAAACGTGAACGCGCCGGAGCCGCTGATCGGCGCGGTGTACAGCGGGTCGCCCATCAGGGTGGTGGTGGTGTTGTTGTTACGGTCCAGGAAGAGGCTCAGATTGCCAGTGCCCGGAGTGAACAGGAAGGTCGTTACCGCGCCGTTCTGGATGACGCGGCCCGAAGCCGTATAGGTGGCATACAGGCCATAAGTATTGCCCAGGCCGGTACCAGCGCCAGGCAGTGCGGTGTTGCCGTCGTTACGGACGAATTGGCCAGCGGTCCACAGCAGCGACACATTGAAGGTGCCGTCGGTGTTGAAGGTTGCGACTTCGGTATAGTTACCGGTGATCTTGTCAGCAGTAAACCTACCGGCAGTGCCGGCCACGTCAGGACGTTGAACCTGGAAATCCGGGAAAGTAGCGGCAGCTTGCGCGCCGGTGGTAGCGAACAGCGACAGTGCAGCGGCTGCACCAGCAATCATCTTCTTCGACAACAGTGCCTTCATTATTTTCTCCTAAATGGGTCTGAACTTACACAGCACTATTAGCAAAGACTGTGCCAGAAATTAAATCCTTTTAATTTCAATGAGTTAGTAGACTCTCTTAGGCCGGGTGCATGGCGATGTAAAAAAACTCGACAGTTATTGGACGCTCAGCGAAGCGGTTTGCGCGCAACGACATTCCAAGTGTTGCCAGACTTAAACTCGGAAGCGATCTCATAGCCGGCATCCAGCATCTTCTGGCGAATCGCGGATTCATGGAAAGGGCTGTAGAGGATGCCTTTTTTGATGCCCCAATCGTTGATCTTCTGCGCCGCCCAGCGCAGCGGGGCGAAGCCGCTCGGATACAGCAGCACATTGGCCGCCAGCGTTCCGCCCGGCTTCAGCACGCGCAGGATGTCGCGCAGCGCCCCGTCGACGGTCGGGAAGCAGTGGATCGAGTTGGCGATGTTGGCCGTATCGAAGTGATCGTCCGCGAACGGCAGGTCGGCCGCGTCGGCATGCTGCACCTTGACCTGCGGGTCCCTGGCAAAGCGTTTTTTCGCCCCCGCCAGCATCGACGGCGCGTAATCGATGCCAACCACGTTCACCTTGGGCAGCTTGCGGCGGCGGCGCCAGTTCAGGATCATTTCCAGCAGGGTGCCGGTGCCACAGGCCACTTCCAGGTGATCGGGGCCGAAATTCGGCCCGAAGAAGCGCATCTGCGTACCGATCGTACTGTTATAGGCGAAGGTAAGAATGAAGAAGCCGCGTATGTCGTACCACCATGGCTCGGAGGAATAGGCTTCGGCGATTTCGTCGCGGGTCTTACCGATCGTCATGGGTAGTCCTTGTTAATGAAATAGAGCAGGGGCAATCGAAGCAGCGAATATAGGTGGTTCCGGCGGGCCAGGCAAGTCATGCCGCCCAGCTTCCCCTCTGCGAGGGGGCTGGATGCAGTCAGCCGATGCGTTTCAGGCGGGCGATGATGCCGGCCTCTTCGCGCGGTGAAAAGAAATAGGGGAACAAGGAGCGGTCGCCGACCGCATGGTCGCCTTGCCCCGCGACCTCGGCAATGCGTCGGGTGCCCACGGCGGTGTTACCGCGCAGCAGGACCGCGGGAGCATCGACCCGCGGGTTGGGACGCGATTCGCATTCGACCACGAAGTCCAGCATCGCCTCATAGAAGCGGCGGTGGCGTGGATTGACCTCAATAAAGATCTCACTGCAATTATGCAGGTCGCGGGCATAGATCAGGGCCACGTGAAACAGCGAAGCGAGCACCGCCTTGGACTTGACGCCGGGATCGATTGCCAACTTGATCAGCTCGCATACCCTGGCTCCCTTGGCGCGATAAGGATCGATGCAATCCTTGAATACCTGGTCGGATAGCAGGCCGACCTCGGAATCCAGGTTCAGGCTCAGGGTGCCGAGCACTTCGCCCTTGGTGGACGCGGTCAGCGTGATGCGGTTCGGGTCGCGGCCCACCTGGTGGTTGCCGCCATAGCCGCGCCATGCATACATCTTACTGATGAGCATGCTCGCGGAGTTGCGTTGCTCGTCGACGTCGGCGGCACGGATACCGAACACGCTTTCATTGAGGGTGACGTCGACGATGCTGGGCGAATACGTATCGCTGCCGTGGTCGGCCGTACTTCCCTGGCCGACCTGCGTTGTCATTACGGTATCGATCATCTGTACTCTCCAGGCGGGAATGGACGCATCATGCCCAGTCGGGACTGCTTCCCATCATAGCATCCGATGTTTCAAGGTATCAATAAATTAATATGGGCAAGTTTTATTTTTTATCATATGGGTCATGCCCGTTTCGGTCCACCCCCACGAATGGTGGCAATAATTGCAATAACACTTCTCTAAGAATGTTATTAATAAATTACTGCTGTAAAATTTTTCGACAAAATGCCGGATTGTCCGGGCTCAGTCTTCCTGTTGACGCTCGGCGCGCAAGTCGCGGTTGAGCTGCCCGATCAATTCGGACGCCGCTGCGACTACCTGGGCCGAGCCGAAGCCCGCGCTGCTCAGTTCGCGAAAGAACGAGCGCGCCAGGATTCGCGCCACCTCATCCGGGTTGCGATAGGCCAGGCGCGTGTCCTGCGCAGCATTCCTGGTTTCGGCGAGCATGGCCTGCCGGGCGAATCCCGACCCGAGCAGGTGGCGCAACTGGCGCAGCTGCAGGGTCTGGCCGATCAGCAGAGCCGCCGTTTCCAGCAAGGCCAGGGCGGTATCGTCGAATGGAGGGGATCCCGCGCCGTTGGCCGCGTTGATCACGCCGACCACCTTCCCCTCGACCCGAATCGGCGCGCTGATGAGGCTCTCGCCGAAGCCGGCGCCGCGCCGCGCGAGGGCCGCGAATTCCGAACGCCCGATGTCGGTCACCAGCACTGCCTTGCCACTGGCCAGCACCTGTCCCGAGATGCCTTCTCCACGCCGAATCGCGGCCTGCAGCGCCGTGTCGGGCAAACGGCCGTGATGGGCATGGATGCGCATGCTGCTGCCCGGGTCATCCGGGCTGTCCAGCAGCATGACGGAACAACTGGCGGCGTCGACCAGGGAGGCCGCCAGTGCGGCCTGGGCATCGATGTCGGGCGCCAGCGCCTGGCCGGCCAGGAAGCGCTGCAGGGAAAGCAGGGGAAAGGAAGGGGGGTGCGCTGCATGCATGCCGGTGTCCACGATACCAGGGATGAGTTATGTTAATTTCAACACAATTCCTGTTCATCTGTCACTCGAAAGCCGGCCTCAAGCTTCCTGGCGCTCTTCCTTGCGTGGCGAAAGAAAGGCTTTGTGAAACAGATGACGCGCCAATAAAAGGGGAGGCATGCGCAGCCAGTTGCCGCGCACGTAGAGGGCGAAGCGCGCCGGTGCGTCCAGCGCGCCGGAAGGGGCGGGATGCATCGGCATCAGCGCGCGCAGGAACAGCGCATCCATGCACGCCAGGCGCAGCGGGCTCGGGGCGGCGCCGGCGAGGGCCGCCGACACCTCCGGCGGCACGGGGGTGCCCAGCAAGCGCGTGGTATAGCGCAAGGCATAGAACAGCGGCAGCGCGAGCTCGAGTTCCCGGGCACGCCCGGGCAACGCTTCCCAGAAGCCGGGTCGGTCACCGAATGCGGCCAGCAGCCGGTGCAGGTCGAACAGGTCGCGCAGGCCATGGTCGAATTCGCCGTCCCAGAACAGGTGCAGCGCGCTGTGCAACACCATGTCATGCGGGGCCAGGGTGTACAAGGGACAGTCGCCCGCCATGCCGTCCGGCCATGCGATGGGAACGGCTGCGGCGCGCAGGCGGGCCGGATCCGGGCGCAGCGCCGCCGTTTCGGGCAGGATGGCGTGGTGCACGTCGATCGTGGTGCCGCGCTGCATGTGCTCGAGCGGCGGCAGTTCGTGCATCCATTCGCGATAATAGCGCTGGTCGTATTCATCGAGCTTGGTGCCGGCCCAGCCCTGCAGCACGAGCGCGCGCTCGGTTGCCGGCAGGGCGTCCTTGGCCACCATGATGTCGATGTCGCCAAACATGCGGCCGCGCGCCAGCGGCAGATCCGCCATCAGGTAGGCGGCGCCCTTGAGCAGCAGCAGCTCGGCGCCCCGCCCCGCCTGGGCCAGCGCCCGCGCGATCAGCCGTACCTCGTTACGCATGCTGTCACGGTGACGCTGCGCTTCGGTGCGCAGCCAGTCCAGGTGCAGGCGCGGCCCCGGCGGCGCCTGGACGCCGGCGTCTTCCAGCAGGTAGGGCAAGGCGCCGTGCAGGCCGGCCGCCCGCGCCTGCGACAGCAGCAGCTCCCATTCGCGCGGCGCGAGCCCCGACGTCCGTCCAGGCTCGCGCAGCACCTCGACCAGCAATGCCGGCTTCACGGAGCATCTCCGGCCAGGCCGTCGAACACGGCGATCGCCTCGTCCAGGCTGCTATACACGAAATCGCTTCCCGTGCAGCCGTCGACCAGCTGCGCCAGCACCTCGAAACCGCGCTCGCCGAGCAGGGCGTAATTGAAGGCGTTGTCGATCAGGCGCATGAAGGTCCGGGCCTTCGATACCGGCGCCAGGCTGGTTGCCGCTCCCGGTTCGAAACGCGGAAACACCACCCAGGCCGCCCGCGCGAGCTCGCCTGCCCGGGCCACGCTGTCGCGTGGTGGAGCGAGATGCCCGATCGTCCCCTTGATGGTGCCGTGGACGGGATCGCCGAAGCGCGCTCCGGGCGCGAACCCGCGTATGACGTCGAGAGAAACGTTTTTCAGGCTGATCGGGCGAACCAGCGGCGCCAGCAAGGCGTCGCTGCAGCGCACTAGCGCCAGTTCGTCGGACAGCAGGCGCCAGCCGCGCATCGCCAGGGCCGCGCACAGCGTGCTCTTGCCGGAACCGGGCGGCGCCGGCAGGATGATGGCGCGGCCGTGCTTTTCCAGTACCGCGGCGTGCACGATCAGGTAGCTGTGGGCATGGTTGGATACGCACCAGTTCATCACCCACTCGAACATGGGCTGGCTCTGTGCCAGCGGCAAGGGCGTGAACGGGGCATCGCCGCCATGATCGAACAGGACTTGCGGACGAACCCAGCGCCGCCATCCGCGCGAACGCAGCAGGTTCACCTGGAAATCGGCGAACGATTCGGCGGCTTCCACCGGATGCGCGGCGTACAGCCGCGCCAGGCCCTCGGCAACCTGTACGATGTCGCTGCGGATGCGGGTCGTGAACGGCCCGGTGCGTACTACCAGCTCGCCGCTGCCGAGACGACGCCGGAGTTCGGCGCGCGTCAGACTGCCGAGCAGGGGCATGGCTGGATCAGTTCGAGCTTGGCCAACCTGGCCAGCATGTGAGGGAGTTGCGCGCCGATTTCGGCGGCATCGAGCGCGAATTCGGCGTGCAGCGCGGCGGCAAGGGTGGATTCGTCCGCGGGGCCTTCCTGCAGGACGCCCAGCAACAGTGTCGCGCCGAGGCCCAGCAGGTGGGTGGCGCCGGACAAGGAATTGAACACGACCAGTTCGTCATCCCACTGGCGCGCGGCCAGGGACTGACCTGGAATGACCTGCCACATCACATCAATAGTGGGTCTGTTTCAGGAAATCCGCCAGATCTTTCCAGGCCAGGAAAACCGTCGACGACACCTTGTAGGCGCCGCCGGCCTGGATCTGTTTCCACATATTGGTCAGGTCGCTTGCGTCGATCATCTTCACTTTATCGGTCAACACATTCAGATAGGCTGCCGCAAGCTCTGCGCCCAGGCGATCCTTGTCCCCACTCAGGCCTTTCAGGACCTGCAGCATGGTCGCCTTGCCGTAACAGGCGCGCGTGCCGCTCGTAGTACATGGGAAAATGCTGGCGAACATGACATCCGAACCGCACGACCTGGGCCAGTAGTAACTGCCGATGTAGCACCAGACACTGGGTGGCCAGCCTTCGCACATCGTCTTCGGCGCAGTCGCGCTGTTGTGGATTTTCGATGAGTAAAAGCCGGAAGGCGTGCGGCATGCGAAACCGGTTGCCTTGCTGTCGAGCGTCCAGAAAACGCCGGCGGCGCCAATGCCGGCTTTGCCGAGACGACGGCGCGTCGCACCGCGCTTGCCCAATTCGCTCAAGGCAGGCCCTGCCGATGCGGTCGGCCGTGTGTCGTTCACGTTGTCGGGTTGGGGTTGGTCAGACATGTGCGTCCTCGGGAGTGACCGCACGGCGGCCGTGAACCAGTTCAAGCAAGAAAGATGCCGGAAAATGCACTTGGGAAAAAAGTGTTTGGAAACAAAAAGTTGCGGCGAACAGAAATGTACACCGCAATTTCGTCACAACAATTTTAGTTCCTAATGGTTCAGCATGTAAGAAAAATCGACAGCTGTTTAGAAAAAGCTCTCAGGAATGACCAAAACGTCGCCTGGACGCATTGGCATATTGGCCGAGATGTCGCCATCGCGGATCAAGTCATCCAGGCGGACGTTCAATTTTTCTTGCTTGCCGTTGACGTTGCGAATGACACTCGCCTTGTTACCTGCAGCAAATTCGGTAATGCCGCCAACCGTGATCAGCACATCCATCAGGGACATGTCGCGACGGTAAGCCAGTGCTTGTGGACGCGTCGCCTGGCCGATGACACGGATCTGGTCGCCATAGTTCCCAACAAAGTTGGTCACGATCACGGTCACGACCGGCTGCTGGATGAATTTGGCGAGCGCGGCTTCGATGTCGCGCGCCAACTGGGTCGACGTCTTGCCGGCGGCCGGCAGGTCTTCCACCAGCGGTGTCGTGATCTTGCCGTCCGGGCGCACCGGTACCGCACCCGACACTTCGGGATTGCGCCAGACGGTGATGGTGACGTTGTCGCCCGGCCCGATCAGGTAGTCCGGATTGACCGGTTCCAGTGCCGCCGCGCTCGGTGGCATGGGCGTGGCGCAACCGGCCAGGGCCAGTGCGGCAGCCAGCATCAGGGCAACCTGCTTCATCATCTTGTTCATGCTCACGTCAAATTCCTTCCCGACAGGCCAAGTACAGAGCCACCTATCATCAAATTGTTGTTTTGCCATGAATGGCCGAGCTGTATTGTATACCGACTATTTCCTGAAAAGCCTTTCAAGACGCCAGCCGTGTTCACTTCTGTTGCAATAAAGCGCGTACATGGCGCACCGGTACGGCATACGTGATGCCGCTCGGATTGGTGATCGCGGTTTCCTTGAGCCCCTTTACGAACACCATATTGATCACTGCCTGTACGACGCCGGTCTCGGGATCATAGACCGGACTGCCGCTATTACCCGGATAGGCCGTGCCGTCGAGCTGGAAAATATCGAAGCTGGAGCGCTGCAACTGCGTGATCGCACGCGCATCGAGCTTTCCCGAGCTGAGCGAGGGCGTGACGACCGGCGTGATGGCAGCCAGCGTGGCGCGGTGCGTGGCCGGATGCAGGCCCAGCACCATTCCAAGAGGAAAACCGGTAAACGCCAGGTCCTGGCCCTCTTCGCCTCCGCTCTCGCTCAGCTGGAGCGCCGGCAGCGGCTCGCCCTCCAGGCGCAGGTGCGCCAGGTCGTGCTCGCGGTCGATCGCCGCCAGGCGCGCGGGACGGAAGGCGACATTGCCGCGCTCGCGCAGGACGATGCCGAGCGTCTCCTTGCCCGCGTCCGCCGATACCGGTGGCACCACGTGCGCATTGGTGATGACGCTCAGGCCATCCCCGACCACGAAGCCGGTGCCGAAAAAAGCGATGGCCGGACTGCGCGTCCGGAGTTCGGTCCCGACCCCGACCACCGAGCGTTTCACGACCGGGATTGTCTTGGTCAGCTGGGCCTGCGCCCCGGCGCACAGCCCCAGGAACAGCACCGGAAGCGAGCAAGCCCTGGCCCAGGCACGCCATGTTCTTGTCATTGGCATCTCATCAATCTCGTGTAAAGAATGTATTCAAATAGCAACCAATCGTGCAAGCTATTTCGACTGATCAACACTACAATAGCAAAGTTCGGGCAAGCAACCCAGTTTCCTCAAGAAAATACTTGGGGAGATGAGATGATGTAACATAGGCAAGGTTTTCGCTGTGGCAAGCAAAGTTTCGACACAAGCCTTGGCCTACATCGATGCTCTTGTTAGCGATAAATCAAATTGCTAATAGGAATTTGTGTTGCAAAGTCGGTGAATTTGCGCCTGAATATGCGCAATTTTCCTGCACGCAATTGCAATTGCTCGATGCACAAGCGATCATGCAAGACACTTATTGATTGTTGAGTCTGCGGTAGCCAGTGGACCTTACTACGAGATTGACGAGATGGCAGAAATAACAGCCTTGACCCTGAACTTCCTGAAGGCCATCGGCAAGTACCGTTGGCATGCGGTGATCATTTCCTGGATCGTCGCCTTGTGTGGTTGGGCCGTGGTGCTCAAGCTGCCGAACCAGTACGAAGCCTCGGCGCGCGTGTACGTGGATACCCAGAGTATCCTGAAACCCCTGCTGTCCGGCATGACCATGCTGCCGAACCTGGAGCAGCAGGTGATGTTCATGCGCCGCACCCTCATCAGCCGTCCCAATGTGGAACGGGTCATGCGCATGGTCGACCTGGACGTTAAGACCGCCGACCCCAAGGAACACGAGGAGATGGTCAACAAGCTGATGTCGGAAATCCGCATGGGCGGCACCGAGCGCGACGATATCTATACCATCAGCTATACCTCGCCCAATCCCCAGCTCGGCAAGGAAGTCGTGCAGGCTTTCCTGACGATCTTCGTCGAAGGCAGCTATGGCGGCAAGAAGCTCGATTCCGACAAGGCGGTGCAGTTCATCGACGACCAGATCCGCAGCTATGAAGAGAAGCTCGTTAGCGCCGAAAACAAGCTGAAGGAATTCAAGATCCGCAACATGGGCATGCTGCCGAGCGAAGGCGCGGACTTCGCCTCGCGCATGAACGGCGGCGGCGAAGCGCTGAACCAGGCGCGCCTGGAACTGGCCGAAGCCGAGCAGGCCCGCAATGCGATCCGCCGCCAGATCGCCGGCACCCCGGCCGCTCCCGGCGAACGCGCCCTGCCCGCCCCGGTCGACCCGGAACTCGAAGCGCGCATCGCGGCGGTCGCCAAGAACCTCGACGCGCTGCGCCTGCAATTCACCGAGCAGCACCCGGACATCATCGCCAACCGCCGCCTGCTCGAGCAACTGCAGGCGCGCAAGGAAGAGGAAAGCAGGAAGCCGCGCACCGCGCTCGATCCGGGCGCCAGCTACAGCCCGATGCTGCAGCAGCTCAACGTATCGCTGTCGGAAGCGGAAGCGCGCGTCGCCTCGCTGCAGGCGCGCGTGGCCGAGTATTCGTCGCGGGTGGCGCGCCTGCGTACCCAGAGCGCGGCGGTGCCCGAGATCGAGGCCCAGCTCGCGCAGCTGAACCGCGACTACGAAGTCAACCGCGAGAACTACCAGAAGCTGCTGGAGCGCCGCGAGTCGGCCAAGCTGTCGGGCGACCTGTCTTCGGCCACCGACATGCTGACCTTCCGCGTGATCGATCCGCCATCGGTGCCGCTCAAGCCGTCCGGGCCCAACCGCCTGCTGCTGTTCTCGGCCGTGTTCGCCGTCGCGCTGGCCGCGGGCCTGGCCGGAGCACTCCTGATGAGCCAGCTGCGCCCGACCTTCCTCAGCCAGGCCGCACTGCGCGAGAGCACCGGGATCCCGATCCTGGGCTCGATCAGCATGAACTGGACCGGCGCCCAGACCGTCCGCCGCAAGCGCCGCCTGATCCAGCTCGGCGCGGCCATCCTGGTGTTGTTCGGTACCTATGGCGCCGGCGTCGCGGCCATTCTCGCGCGCCCCACGCTGTAAGGCGCCCCAAGGAGTCAACGTGAGTATCATCGAAAAAGCAGCAAGCCGTATCGACCGGCAGCGCAACGCCGCCGCCGCCACTTCCACTACCGCCGTCGTCCCGGCCGACGCCATCGTCGACGCGGATGTCGCGCTGGTCGAGGCCACGCCCCTGTCCATGCCCGAACGGGTGGCGCAGCGCGCCGCCGCCGCGCCCGGCGAGACGCTGGTCGACGCAGCCGCCGCCCCAGCCGTCACGCCAGCCGCCGCGAAGGCCGCCGTGCGCGGCAGCCCGCGCGTGGTCGAACTGGACCTGGCCAAGATGCGCGACATGGGCCTGGTCACCGCCGCCGGCGGGCGCACCTCCCTGCTCGAGGAATTCCGCATCATCAAGCGTCCGCTGCTCAAGCGCGCCTTCGGCGAGCGCAAGGATGGCGAGATGCCGCCGAACCTGATCATGGTCACCAGTTCGCTGCCGGGCGAAGGCAAGACCTATTGCGCCATCAACCTGGCGATGAGCATCGCGATGGAACTCGACCACACGGTGTTGCTGGTCGACGCCGACGTGGCGCGCCCCTCGGTGCTGCGCACGCTCGGCATGCCGGCCGAGCGCGGGCTGATGGACCTGCTGGTGGACGACAAGCTCGACGTGTCCGACGTCCTGTTGCGCACCAACGTCGACACGCTGGCCATCCTGCCCGCGGGCACCAGCACCCCGCGCGCCACCGAGCTGCTGGCCAGCTCCACCATGACCGGCCTGGTCACCGAAATCGCCAACCGCTATCCCGACCGCGTCGTCATCTTCGACTCGCCGCCGCTGCTCCTGACCAGCGAGTCGCGGGTCCTGGCCGGACACATGGGCCAGATCGTGGTCGTGGTCGAAGCCCAGACCACGACCCAGCACGCGGTCAAGGAAGCGCTGCACAAGCTGGAAGGCTTCAAGAACGTCAACCTCATCTACAACAAGACCCGGGACATCCCCGGTATCGAAGAGACGTATGACTATCACTACGGCTGAGCGGATCCACGGGGCGCCACGGCGCCTGTACCGCCTTGCTCCGGCCGCGGCCGCCGTGGCCGCGCTGGTGATCGCCGCACCGGCGCGCGCCGACTGGCGCTTCACGCCCTCGCTCGGCCTGACGCAAACCTGGACCGACAACCTCGACCTGCTGCCGGAGCCGGAAGCCCGCACCCAGCTGGTGTCCGAGCTCGCCCCGGCCTTCGACTTCGCACTCGACAGCCGGCGCGTGAAGGCCGCGGCCAGCGGCTCGTTCCGCCAGTTCGCCTACCGCGATTCGGACATGGCGCGGCCGCGCAACGACCACGTCAGCCAGTATGCGGGCAAGCTGACCGGCGTTGTCGCCGAAGACCTGCTGTTCGTCGACGCCGCCGCCAGTTCGAGCCGGCAGAACCTGACGGCCTTCGGCCCCCAGGTGATCGACAATCCCTACTCGTCGCTGAACAACACCCAGGTCAAGACCTGGAGCATCAGCCCCTACCTGAGCCACCGCTTCGGCCGCCAGTTGGCCGCCACCGTGCGCCTGACGCGCGACGGCGTGGAGACCGACGAGCGCAACCGCTTCGGCGACAGCACCGCCGATTCGGTGTCGCTGGACCTGAACAACGACAGCAGCGGCCAGAAACTGACCTGGGGCCTGTCCTACCTGCACCAGGACCAGGAGAGCGAACTGGCGGGCGACTCCTCGGTGGAGAACCTGAACAGCAGGCTGCGCTACCGCCTGGACAGCAAGTTCGCGCTGACCGCGACCGCCGGCTACGACCGCTACGACTACAATGCGCTGGGCGGCCGCACGGCCGGACGCAGCTGGTCGGGCGGCTTCGCCTGGACGCCGTCCCAGCGCACCAGCATCGAGGCCTCGTTCGGCCGCCATTTCTTCGGCAAGACCGGCTCGCTGGCGGCAAGCGTGCGCAGCCGCCGCACGGTGTGGAGCGTGAACTACAGCGACGGCATCACCAATACCCGCGAACAGTTCACCCTGCCCTCGGCGATCGACACCACCGCGCTGCTCGACAGCCTGTTCCTCACCTCCATCCCGGACCCGGTGTTGCGGCGCCAGGCGGTAGCCGCCTATATCCAGTCCGCCGGCCTGCCGCCCAGCCTGGCCGACAGCGTCAACTACCTGAGCAACCGCTACATGCGCCAGAAGCTGCTGCAAGCCTCGGCCGCGTTCAAGGGCGTGCGCAACAGCGCGCTGCTGAGCCTGTACGGCAACGAGCGCACCGCCCTGTCGAGCCAGGAAAGCGACAGCGCCCTGCTCGGCAGCCAGCTGGCCTCGCTCAACGACAACGTGCGCCAGGCCGGCGCCAACGCGACCTGGGTCTATCGCCTGAGCCCGCGCTCGGACCTGAGCGGCACCGCGAGCTACAGCCGCAGCGAATCCCTCACCACCGGGATCGAGGACCGCCAGCGCCAGCTGCGCGCAGCCTTCAATACCAAGCTCGGACGCCACCTGACCGGAACCGTGGAACTGCGCCGCCGCAGCGGCAACCAGGGCCTGGGCATCGGCGCCGCGCGTTTGCGCGACTACACCGAACACGCGATCGCCGCCACCCTTTCGATGACGCTCTAAGCGGAAACAAGCACGATGTACGAAACCTATTACGGACTGTCCGCCAAGCCCTTCCAGCTTCGCCCCGACCCCCACTTCTTCTTCGGCTCCAAGGGCCACAAGCGCGCCATGGCCTACCTCGAGTACGGCCTGTCGCAGGGCGAAGGCTTCATCGTCATCACGGGCGAGGTCGGCGCCGGCAAGACTACCTTGGTGCGCAACCTGCTCAACAAGATCCCGACCGACCAGATCGTCGCCGCCCACATCGTCAACACCAGCCTCGACCCGGAAGACACGCTGCGCATGGTGGTCTCCGCCTTCGGCCTGCCCTTCGAAGGCGCCAGCAAGGCCGAGCTGCTGAACCGCCTGGAACAGTTCCTGCGCGGCGTCGACCGCCAGGGCAAGCGCGCCCTGCTCGTGATCGACGAAGCCCAGAACCTGAACGCGCGCACGGTCGAAGAGCTGCGCATGCTGTCGAACTTCCAGACCGACGACCGCTCGCTGCTGCAGACTTTCCTGCTCGGCCAGCCGGAATTCCGCGCCACCCTGCACAGCCCCGGCATGCAGCAGCTGCGCCAGCGCGTGATCGCCAGCTACCATCTGGGCCCGATGGATGCGCAGGAGACCCGCGCCTACGTCGAGCACCGCCTGGCGACCGTGGGCTGGAAGGGCGACCCCGCTTTCGACGACGGCGCCTACGCCGCGGTTTACGCCTACAGCGGCGGCATCCCGCGCAAGACCAATACCCTGATGGACCGGGTGCTCCTGATGGGCTACCTGGAAGAGCTGCACGCCTTCACCGAAGCCGACATCAACACGGTGGTGCGCGACATCTCGGAAGAATTCGAACTGCCCGACGCCATCGGCGAGCCCGATCCGGCCGCGCTGCCGGGCGAACTGCGCACGGAACACCGCATGGGCGATCGCCGCGCGGCCAGCGTGGAAGTGCTGGACGAACGCATGATGCGCCTCGAGAAGTCGATCGTCTCGGTACTGTCGATCCTGAAGAAAATCGTCGCCACGCCGC
Source organism: Massilia phyllostachyos (assembly GCF_021044825.1). GTDB lineage: Bacteria > Pseudomonadota > Gammaproteobacteria > Burkholderiales > Burkholderiaceae_D > Telluria > Telluria phyllostachyos. The sequence goes on from NZ_JAJNOC010000012.1 coordinate 106,468, forward strand.
AAGGCGCGGCGGCCCAGCACATGGACAACCAGGAATGAAACTCTACGAACCAGCAGCCCGTCCCCTGCCTGCGCCGGGAGAACGCATCCGCAACGCCATGACCTGCGACGTGGAAGACTACTTCCAGGTCTCGGCCTTCGCCCCCTACATCGACCGCGATTCCTGGCCCACGCGCGAATGCCGCGTCGAAGCCAACATGGAACGCATCCTGGCGATCTACGAGCGCCACGGCGTGAAGGCGACCTTCTTCACCCTGGGCTGGATCGCCGAGCGCTATCCGCAGATGGTGAAACGAATCGTCGCCGCCGGCCACGAACTGGCCAGCCACGGCTACGGCCACCTGCGCGCCTCCGACCAGACCCGCGCCCAGTTCGACAACGACATCCGTTCCTCGAAGGCGCTGCTGGAAGACATCGGCGGCCAGGCCGTGATCGGCTACCGCGCGCCGAGCTTCTCGATCGGCCACGCCAACCTGTGGGCCCTGGAAGCGCTGCAGGAAGCGGGCTACCGCTACAGCTCGAGCATCTACCCGATCGCCCATGACCACTACGGCATGCCGGACGCGCCGCGCTTCGCTTTTTACCCGCACGGCCCGGACGGCCTGCTGGAAGTGCCGGTCACCACCGTCAACATGCTGGGCCGGAACTTGCCGGCCGGCGGCGGCGGCTACTTCCGCCTGCTGCCCTACGCCCTGTCGCGCTGGATGATGCAGAAGGTGAACCGCGAAGACCGCCAGCCGGCCCTCTTCTACTTCCACCCCTGGGAACTCGACCCGGGCCAACCGCGCCCCGCAGGGCTGGACGCCAAGTCGCGCTTCCGCCACTACGTCAACATCGAGCGCATGGAAGGCCGCCTCGAGCAGCTGGCGCGCGACTTCGCGTGGGACCGCATGGACCGCATCTTCCTCGACCAGAAACAAGCAAGGCAATGAACTCGATCATCGAAGCCGCGCAGGCCAGGCGCGCCGCGCCCGCGACCGGGCCGCAAACCCTCAAACTGCTGCAGAACGCCGACTATGCCCGCTGGGATGCCTTCGTGCGCGCCTGCCCGGACGCCACCTTCTTCCACCTGTCTGGCTGGCAGAAAGTCATCGAGCAATCCTTCGGCATCAAGACCTGGTTCTACTACGTCGAGCAGGACGGCGACATCCTGGGCGTGCTGCCGCTGGCCGAGATCAAGAGCCGCCTGTTCGGCCATTCGCTGGGCGCCATGCCCTTCTGCGTCTACGGCGGCCCGGCCACCCTCGACGACGGCGCCCGCCTGCTGCTCGACGGCGCGGCCGACAAGCTGGCGCGCGAGCTGGGCGTCGGCCACCTCGAATACCGCGGCATGACCCGCGCCCATCCGGACGACCCTGATTTCCACACCAAGGAACTGTACGTCACCTTCCGCAAGGAGATCAGTGCCGACGACGAAGCCAACCTGAACGCCATCCCGCGCAAGCAGCGCGCCATGGTGCGCAAGGGGATCAAGCTGGGCCTGAAGGGCGTGGTAGAAAGCAACGTCGACCGCATGTTCGAAGCCTATGCCCACAGCGTGCTGCGCCTGGGCACCCCGGTGTTCCCGAAAAAATACTTCGCCCTGCTCCAGCAGACCTTCGGCGACGAGTGCGAGGTGCGTTCGATCTACACCGAAGACGACCGCCTGGTGGCTTCGGTGCTGTCGTTCTACTGGCGCGACGAAGTGGTGCCCTACTACGGCGGCGGCATGGACCTGGCGCGCGAAGTGGCCGGCAACGACTTCATGTACTGGAACCTGATGCAGGCCGCCGCCGCGCGTGGCTGCCGCATCTTCGACTACGGCCGCAGCAAGCTGGGCACCGGCGCCTACGACTTCAAGAAGAACTGGGGCTTCACGGCGACGCCGCTGCCCTACGAGTACAAGCTGTACGGCGCCGACAAACTGCCGGACAATAATCCGCTGAACCCCAAATACCAGCTCTTCATCAAGATGTGGAAGAAGCTGCCGCTGCCGGTGGCGAACTTCATCGGCCCCTACATCGTGCGCAACCTGGGATAAGACGTGGAAGACCTGCTGCTGCTGATCCACCGGATCCCCTACCCGCCCAACAAGGGCGACAAGATCCGCTCCTACCACCTGCTCAAGCACCTGGCGCGCGACTACCGGGTGCACCTGGCCACGTTCGTGGACGACGCCGACGACTGGCAGCACGTGCCGACGGTGGAGAAGATGTGCGCCAGCAGCCACTTCGCCAGCCTGAACCCCCTGCTTTCGCGCGTGCGCAGCCTCGGCGCGCTGGTGAAGAACCGCTCGCTCTCGCTCGACTATTACCGCGACGCCAACCTGGCGCGCTGGGTCGACCAGACCGTCGCCGCGCACAAGATCGAGCGCGTGCTGGTGTTTTCCTCGGCGATGGCGCAGTACGCCGACAAGTACCCGAACGCGCGCCGCGTGGTCGACTTCTGCGACGTCGACTCCGACAAGTGGCGCCAGTACGCGGACAAGAAAGCCTGGCCGATGAGCTGGCTGTACCGTCACGAGGCGCGCCAGCTGCTGTCCTACGAGCGCCAGGTGGCGCGCGACTACGACGCCTCGCTGTTCGTGTCGGCCCCGGAAGCGGATCTGTTCCGCCAGCTGGCGCCGGAAAGCGACGCGCGCATCGGCTTCTTCAGCAACGGCGTCGACACCGACTACTTCTCGCCGGCCGCCGCCGGCCCTTCGCCGTTCAAGGACGGCGAGCGCGCCATCGTGTTCACCGGCGCCATGGATTACTGGCCCAACGTCGACGCGGTGCAGTGGTTCGCCCAGGACGTGATGCCGCTGCTGCGCGCGCGCTTTGCCGACCTGAGCTTCTACATCGTCGGCGCGCGTCCGGCCCCGGCGGTGCTGGAACTGGCGAAGCAGGCGAACATCTTCGTGACCGGCACCGTGCCGGACGTGCGCCCCTACATCGCGCACGCGCGCGCCGCGGTGGCGCCGCTGCGCATCGCGCGCGGCATCCAGAACAAGGTGCTCGAAGCGATGGCGATGGCCACCCCGGTGGTGGTCTCGCCGCAGGCCCTGGAAGGCATCGAGGCCGAGCCGGGGCGCGAACTGGTGCTGGCGCAGAATGCCGGCGGCTACGTCGATGCGATCGCGGCCCTGCTGGCGCGCAGCGACAATCACATCGGCCTGGCGGCACGCGCCAGGGTTGAACGCAAATACAGCTGGCCGAGCAACCTGGCCTGCATCGGGGAGCGACTGGAATGTTCTTGAAACCACCACCCGGCGTCGACGCCGCCGCCCTGCCGGCAACGGCGCCCGTGAACCTGCCGCGCGCCGGCGTCGTCGCGCTCGCCCTGGCCCTGCTGGCGCCCTTCCTGCTGTACTGGCAGACCGCGGCCTCGATGGTCGCGATCTGGAACAGCTCCGAGACCTTCGCCCACGGCTACGTGATCCTGCCGATCAGCCTCGGCCTGATCTGGCGCCAGCGCGCCTGGTTCGCGCTCTTGCCGGCGCGGCCCTGGTGGCCGGGCCTGGTGCTGCTGGCCGGCGCCGGCGCCGCCTGGCTGGCCGGCCGCATGGGCGACGTGCAGGTGGTGATGCAGTACGCCTTCGTCGCGACCTTGCCGCTGGCCGCGCTGACCCTGCTGGGGCCGCGCCTGGCCTCGAAATTCACCTTCCCGCTGCTGTTCCTGCTGTTCGCGGTGCCGTTCGGCGAGATCTTCGTCGGCCCCCTGATCGAGTACACCGCCGACTTCACGGTGTGGGCGGTGCAGGCCACCGGCATCCCGGTGCTGCGCAACGGCACCCGCTTCGAACTGCCGACCGGCAGCTGGTCGGTGGTCGAGGCCTGCAGCGGCATCCGCTACCTGATCTCCTCGATCACCCTGGGCTGCCTGTACGCCTACCTGACCTACCGCTCGAACACGCGGCGTGCCGTCTTCATCGGCCTGTCGATCGTGGTGCCGATCGTGGCCAACTGGCTGCGCGCTTACGGCATCGTGATGATCGGCCACATGAGCGGCATGGAGCTGGCCACCGGCGTCGACCACCTGGTCTACGGCTGGCTGTTCTTCGGCCTGATCATGTTCATCATGTTCTGGATCGGCAGCTACTGGCGCGAGGACGAGCAGCCCGCATCCGCGGCAGGAGGCAAGGCAGCGGCCCCGGCGGTCGGGAGCGCCGGGAAAGCCGGTGCGCTGCTGCCGATGGCGGTGGCGGTGGTGGCGGTTTGCGCCGCATGGCCCGCCTTCGCCGTCGTCAACGAGCGCGCCAACTACAATCCGCAGCCGGTCAAGCTCGGCGAACCGGGCGTGGCCTGGCCGCAGGCGGCCGGCTTCGCCGACTGGGAAGTCCATTACATGGAGCCGGACGCGCGCGTGAAGCGCGTCTACGCGGCGCCGGACGGCCGCCTGGTGCAGATGCAGCTGCTGTACTACCGCAACCAGACCAAGCAGAAAGGCCTGATCAGTTCGGTCAACCGCCTCGCCGGCGAAAAAGCCGCCTACCACGAGATCGCCGCCAGCGTGCGTACCGAGCAGGCCGGCGGCCGCTCGCTGGCGCTGCGCGAAGCCATCATGCGCGGTCCTGACGGCCCGCTGGTGGTATGGCACGTCCTGTGGGTCGACGGCCAGTACACGACCAGCAACGTGGCCGGCAAGCTGCGCCAGGCCCAGGGCAAGCTGCAGTTCCGCGGCGACGACGGCGCGCTGCTGGCGCTCGCCGCTCCGGCTGCCGACAGCCAGGACGCGGCGCGCGCCATCCTGCGCACCTTCCTGGCCCAGAATTTCGGCGCGATCGATGCGGCCCTGGTACAGGCACGGCAACAATAAGACAACAGAACATGAACATCGTCATCTTCACCGCCCATCTCGATTTCAATGTCCGGTGGAATATCGTCTCGCTGGCCGACCAATACCCAGACTGCCGGTTCTCGGTGCTGGTCCATGCGCCGCGCAAGGGTGCGTCCACCCTGCTGCGCAACCAGTGGAAGAACCTGCGCCGCCACGGCTGGCGCTGGATTCCCTACCAGGGTGCGGAAATCGTGGGACTGGCGGCCGGCCGTTTCGCATCGCGTCCACAGCAAAGTCCTGACCGTCCCGGCCAGGCCTTCACCCTGGAAGCGCTGCAGCAGCATCCGCGCATCGCCATCAAGCGGGTCGCGGCCATTAACGGGCCGGAAGCCTGCGCCTGGGCCGCCGAGCGCCAGCCCGACCTCGGCATCGCGCTCGGCGCACCAATCCTGAAACCGGCCCTGTTCGCGCTGCCGCGCATGGGCACCATCAACCTGCACAAGGGCCGCCTGCCGCATTACCGCGGCATGCCGCCCGGCTTCTGGGAACTGCACAACGGCGAAGACAGCGTGGGCGTCACGGTCCACCGCGTGGACGCCGGCCTCGACACCGGCGACATCCTGCTTGAGGCGAGCGTGCCGGTGGACCGCTTCTCGACCCTGCGCGGCCTGAAGACCAAACTCGATCGCGTCGGCGTGGAACTGGTGTGCGAGGCGGTCGGCCGCCTGCGCGACGGCAGCGCCGCTTTCAAGCCGCAGCCGCAAGGCGGCAGCACCAATACCCGCCCGCCGCTGGCGCTGGAAGCTCGCCTGGCGCGCCGGCTGGCCGCACGCGACCCGTCGCGCGGCAGCCTGCCCAAGGTCGCCGCCAAGCAGCTGATGTTCATGGCCTATGCGCGCGCCTGGATGCCGCTGGTGAACTGGCTGCACGGCCGCGCCAACCAGCAGCGCGTCATCATCCTGCTGTACCACCGCGTGAGCGACCAGTTCCGCGACAACGTCACGATCGGCATCGAGCGCTTTGACGAACACATGGCCTATGTCGCCAAGCATTTCGTGACCGTGTCGTTGAAGGAGATCGTGGAAGGGAGGATTCCGCGCAATACCAGCAAACCCGTGATCGCCGTGTCCTTCGACGACGGCTACCTGGACAACTACGAGAACGCCGCGCCGGTCCTTCTCAAGCACGGTGTGCCGTGCACCTTCTTCGTGAGCACCGAGAAGGTGCGCGACAACCAGCCTTTTGATCACGACATGCGCGCCCTCGGTTTCGGCCTGGACAACATGAGCTGGGAGCAGATTCGCCGCATGCGCGACTGGGGCCTGCATTTCGGCAGCCACACGCGCAACCACGTGAACCTGGCGGAAATCGGCGACGAACTCGCGCTGGAGGAGTTGCAGGGATCGCTCAACGACATCCGCCGCGAGCTGGGCCAGGAGCAGGTCTTCATCGCCTACCCATATGGCCGCAAGCACCACATCACGGCGGCGCGCATCGACATGATGAAGCAGCTCGGCTACGCGGCCTGCTTCTCGGCCTACGGCGGCCTGAACGGCTCGGACCTGGACCTGTTCAACATCCGGCGCATCGGCGTGAACTGGGCCTTCGACCTGACGACCCTGCAGGCGCGCCTGCGCGGCTGGGACAAGACCCGATGAAGCAGCCGCCCCTAATCGTCCACCTGACCTATGTCCTCGATTTCGGCGGACTGGAGACCTTGCTGGTCGAGCAGATCAACCGCATGCCGGCCGACCGCTATCGCCACGCGATCGTTTGCCTGACCCGCTATTCCGACTTCGCCAAGCGGATCACGCGTCCCGGCGTCGAGGTCATCGCCCTGAACAAGCCACCCGGGCTGGCGCCGGAGATCCACCTGCAGCTGTTCCGCCTGCTGCGCCGCCTGCGGCCGGCCATCCTGCATACCTACAACCTGACCGCGATCGAATACCAGCTGACGGCGCTGCTGGCCGGGGTACCGGTGCGAGTGCACGCCGAGCACGGGCGCGATGCCGGCGACCCCGACGGCAGCAACCGCAAGCACAACCTGCTGCGCCGCCTGCTGGTGCCGGCGATCGACTGCTTCGTCCCGGTCTCGGCCGACCTGCGCAACTGGCTCGCCAACACGGTCGGCGTGCCCGAGGCCAAGAACAAACTGATCCACAACGGCGTCGACACCGATGCCTACCGTCCCGACCCGACCGCAGCAAGGCCGGACGGCTGGCCCGACTGGCGCGACTGCTTCGTGATCGGCACCGTCGGCCGGATCCAGGACGTCAAGGACCATGCCTCCCTGATCGACGCATTTGCCCAGCTGCGCCGGCTGCTGCCGGACGCCGCTCCGCGCCTGCGCCTGGCGATCGTCGGCGAAGGACCGCTGCGCAGCCGCCTGCAGCGCAAGGTGAGCGAGGCGGGCCTGGACGACGTCGTCCTGCTGCCCGGTGCACGCCACGACATCGCCGCCGTCATGCGCTGCTTCGACGTGTTCGCCCTCAGCTCGATCGCCGAGGGAACGCCGGTGACCATGCTGGAGGCGATGGCGAGCGGCCTGCCGGTGGTATCGACCGCCGTCGGCGGCATTCCCGACCTGGTGCAGGAAGGCCGCACCGGCCTGCTCGTGCCTGCGCGCGACCCGGCGGCGCTGGCCGCGGCTCTCGCACACTACGCATCGCAGCTGCAATTGGCACGGCAGCACGGCGCCCAAGCGCGCCTGCACGTCGACCAGCATCACGGCATGAACGCCATGGTGTCGGGCTACCTGGCGCTCTACGACCGCCTCTCGATGACCAAGACAACCCCTGATAAAGCAATCGAACCATGTGCGGAATAGTTGGAATTTTTGATTTGCAGGGCGGCCGCCAGATCGACCGCAACCTCCTGCATCGGATGAACGAGAGCCAGTTCCACCGCGGGCCGGTGGAGGGCGACCTGCACCTGGAGCCGGGACTGGCTTTTGGCCACCGGCGCCTGTCGATCATCGCGCTCGAGGCCGGGCTGCAGCCCTTATTTAACGAGGACCACACCCTTGCCCTGGTGTTCAACGGCGAGATCTACAATTTCCGCGAACTGCGCGCCGAGCTGCAGGGCCTGGGCCACGTGTTCCGTACCCCGTCCGACAGCGAAACCATTGTCCACGCCTACGAGCAATGGGGCGAAGACTGCGTGAACCACCTGCGCGGCATGTTCGCGTTCGCGATCTGGGACCGCCCGAACCAGACCCTGTTCCTGGCGCGCGACCGGCTCGGCATCAAGCCGATGCACTACGCGCTGCTGCCGGATGGGATGTTCGCCTTTGGCTCGGAACTCAAGTCGCTGCTGACGCTCCCCAACCTGGCCCGCGAGATCGACCCGCTGGCCGTCGAGGAATACTTCGCCTACGGCTACGTGCCGGAACCGCGCACCATCTTCACCGGCGCGAAGAAGCTGCTGCCGGGCCATACCCTGACCCTGCGCGTCGGCAAGCCGGTGCCGGCCTCGAAGCAGTACTGGGACGTGCCCTTCACCGCACACGCCGCCATGAGCGAACGCGAGATGGAAGCGCAGCTGGTCGAGCGCCTGCGCGAAGCGGTGAGCAGCCACCTGATTTCCGACGTGCCGCTGGGCGCCTTTCTGTCGGGCGGCGTCGATTCGAGCGCGGTGGTGGCGATGATGGCGGGCGTGAGCGAGGGGCCAGTGAATACCTGCTCGATCGCCTTCAACGACCCGGCCTTCGACGAATCGGATTATGCGCGCCAGGTCGCCGAGCGCTACGGGACCACGCACCAGTGCGAGACCGTGGACAAGGACGACTACGGCCTGGTCGACACCCTCGCCGCGCTGTACGACGAGCCCTACGCCGACAGCTCGGCGATCCCGACCTATCGCGTCTGCCAGCTGGCCAGGAAGCGCGTCACCGTGGCCCTGTCGGGCGACGGCGGCGACGAGAACTTCGCCGGCTACCGCCGCCACCGCATGGCGATGGGCGAGAACCGGGTGCGCTCGCTGCTGCCGCTGGCGCTGCGCAAACCCGTGTTCGGCGTGCTGGGCGCCGTGTATCCGAAGGCCGACTGGGCGCCGCGCATGTTCCGCGCCAAGACCACCTTCGAAGCGCTGGCGCGTGACCTCACGGAAGGCTACTTCCACGGCGTGTCCAATACCAACGACCGCCTGCGCAGCCAGCTGTTCTCGGCCTCGTTCAAGACCCGCCTGCAGGGCTACCGCGCTGTCGAAGTGATGCGCGGCTACGCGGCAAATGCGCCGACCGACGATCCGCTGTCGCTGGTCCAGTACCTCGACATGAAGACCTACCTGCCGGGCGACATCCTGACCAAGGTCGACCGCGCCAGCATGGCCCATGCCCTCGAAGTGCGGGTGCCCCTGCTGGACCACCAGTTCGTCGAATGGGTGTCCGGCCTGCCGTCCAACAGCAAGCTGCGCAACGGCGAGGGCAAGCACGTGTTCAAGAAGGCGCTGCAGCCTTTCCTGGGCGACGACATCCTGTACCGCAAGAAGCAGGGCTTCTCGATCCCGCTGGCGGCCTGGCTGCGCGGCCCGCTGGCGGACACGATGCGGCGCGCGGTGCTCAATCCGGTCCTGCTCGACACCGGCATCTTCAACCCGGATTTCCTCAAGCAGATGGTGGACGAACACCAGTCCGGCGCCAAGGACCATGGCATGACCCTGTGGTCGGTGCTGATGTTCGACGCCTTCCTGCGCACCAACGGCGCCTCCGGCGCCGCGGCGCAGGCCAGCGCGGCGCCCGTGCTGGCCACCGCATGACGTCCACCTGAACACGACAAGCAAGCAACAAGCAATACGCAACCGGAACCACAAGAACATGCGCGTCCTTCACGTCCTCGACCACTCGATCCCCCTGCACAGCGGCTACACTTTCCGCACCCGCTCGATCCTGCGCGAACAGCGCGCGCTCGGCTGGGAGACCTTCCACGTCACCGGATCCAAGCAGCACTCGGGCGACGCGCTCGAAGAAACCGTGGACGGCCTGCACTTCTACCGCACGCCGGCTTCGAAGAGCGCGCTGGCGAAACTGCCGGTGCTGAACCAGAAGGAAGTCATCGACGGCCTTACCAAGCGCCTGCTTGATATCATCCCGATGGTGAAGCCGGACGTGCTGCACGCCCACTCGCCCAGCCTGAACGCGGTCGCGGCCCTGCGCGCCGGCAAGCGCTTCGGCATCCCGGTGGTCTACGAGGTGCGCGCCTTCTGGGAAGACGCGGCGGTCGACCACGGCACCAGCAGCGAGAACGGCCTGCGCTACCGCGCCACCCGCGCGCTGGAAACCTGGGCGCTCAAGCGCGCCGATGCCGTCACCACCATCTGCGAAGGGCTTCGCCGCGACATCGTCGCGCGCGGCATCCCGGCCGACAAGGTCACCGTGATCCCGAACGCCGTCGACATCGACAAGTTCTCGGTGGGCGGCAGCGCCGACCAGGAGCTGAAGACCAAGCTCGGCCTGCAGGGCTCGCGCCTGATCGGCTTCATCGGCTCCTTCTACGCATACGAGGGCCTGGACATCCTGCTGCGCGCGGTGCCGCAATTGGCGCAAGAGCTGCCCGACCTGCGCGTGCTGCTGGTCGGCGGCGGCCCGCAGGACGCCCAGCTGCGCCAGCTGGCCAAGGACCTGAACATCCTCGACAAGGTCGTGTTCACCGGCCGCGTGCCGCACGACCAGGTGCAGACCTACTACGACCTGCTCGACGTGCTTGTCTATCCGCGCCTGTCGATGCGCCTGACCGACCTGGTCACCCCATTGAAACCGTTGGAAGCGATGGCCCAGGGCCGCATCCTGGCCGCGTCCGACGTCGGCGGCCACCTGGAACTGATCGCCGACGGCAAGACCGGCGTGCTGTTCAAGGCCGACGACCCAAGCTCGCTGGCCGACAAGGTCGGCGCCCTGCTGCGCGCCCAGGAGCGCTGGCCGGCGCTGCGCGCGGCAGGACGCGAATACGTCGAGACCGAACGCAACTGGCCGGTGAGCGTGGCCCGCTACAAGAACATCTACGGCCGCCTGACCGGCCGCGTCACCGAATCGCAGGCGGCATGAAGATCCTGACGTTCAGCACCCTGTTCCCGAATACGGAAAAGCCGGGCCACGGGATCTTCGTGGAGACCCGCCTGCGCCACCTGGTCGCCAGCGGCCAGGTAGAGTCGCGCGTGGTCGCGCCGATCGGCTGGTTCCCCTCGAAGCATCCGCGCTTCGGCGACTATGCCAGGCTGGCCAAGGTGCCGAAAAGCGAGGTGCGCCACGGCCTGCAAGTGGAGCACCCGCGCTTCCCGGTGATCCCGAAAGTCGGCATGAACGTCGCGCCCTTCCTGCTGGCGCAAGCGGCGCGACCGCGAATCGCGCGCCTGCTGGACGAAGGCTATGACTTCGACCTGATCGACGCCCATTACTTTTATCCGGACGGCGTGGCCGCCGCCATGCTGGCGCGCTGGTTCAACAAGCCGTTGGTGATCACCGCGCGTGGCTCCGACATCACGTTGCTGCCCCAGTACGCGCTGCCGCGCCGTATGATCACCTGGGCGGCGAAGCGCGCCGACGCCGTCATCACCGTCTGCAACGCCCTGCGCGAGGAAGTCATCGCCCTGGGCGTGCCGGGCGAGCGCGTGACCTCGCTGCGCAACGGCGTCGACCTGCAGCTGTTCCGCCCCGGCGAGCGCACCCCGAATACCTCGTTCACCCTGCTCACCGTCGGCCACCTGGTGCCGGTCAAGGCCCAGGAACTGATCATCGCCGCCCTGCCCCTGCTGCCGGATGCGCGCCTGGTGGTGGCCGGCGACGGACCGAACCGCGGCATGCTGGAAAGCCTGGCGCGCGAACTGAAGGTGGAAACGCGGGTCCAGTTCCTCGGCGCCGTGCCGCAGGCCCAGCTGCGCGAGCACTACAACAATGCCGACGCCCTGGTACTGGCCTCCTCGCGCGAAGGCTGGGCCAACGTCCTGCTCGAATCGATGGCCTGCGGCACCCCGGTGGTCGCCAGCCGCGTCTACGGCACGCCCGAAGTGGTGGCGGCGCCGGAAGCGGGCGTCCTGATGCGCGAACGCAGTCCGCAGGGCGTGGCCGACGCCGTCGATGCGCTGCGCAAAAACTACCCTGAACGCGCCGCGACGCGCCGCTATGCCGAAGGCTTCAGCTGGGACGACACCAGCGCCGGCCAACTGCGCCTGTTCGGCGAAGTGCTGGCGCGCCGCGCGGCCCATCCGGACGCGCAGGGCGTCGTCGTGGGCAGCGAACGATAAAGGAATTCAAGGATGGAATCGATCATTTGGGCACTGGACCTGGTCGCGGTCGCCTACCTGTGCCTGTGGGCGCTGCGCGCCGACAAGGCCGAGTCTGGAAACGAGAAGGGCAAGCCGACCGAAGCGCGGCAGGAAGCGAACAATGCGTGACCTGGTCCTGCTGGCCGTGCTGCCGGTGCTGCTATACGCCATGCTGCAGCGGCCTTTCATCGCCCTGGCCATGTGGCCATGGACAGCGCTGTTCTTTCCCAATGGCTGGGTGTACGGTATCGCGGGCAGCATCCGCTACAACCTGCTATTCGCGGGCATCACGATCTTTACTTACCTGATCCAGAAGAACAAACCGAAGGTGCACTTCGGCGCAGTCGGCGTCATGGTGCTGCTGTTCTTCGTCTGGACCACCGTCAGCACCACGATGGCGATGAGCCGTCCCGATATCGCGTGGGAGATCTGGAGCCGCTTCGCCAAGGTCATCGCGCTGTTTGTGTTCATCGTCCTGATCGTCGAGAAGAAGCTGCACGTCGACGCCATCCTGTGGGGCGTAGTCCTGTCGGTCGGCTTCTACGGCAACCTCGAAGCGCTGAAGTTCATCGCCAGCGGCGGCGGCCACATGATCGCAGGCATGGATGGCCACGTGCTGGGCGACCGCAATGAACTGGCAGTCGCCTTCGTCATGACGCTGCCCATCTGCGTCTACCTGCTGGGCGAGTACGGCAAGCGCTCGCGGGTGATCAGCCTGGGCCTAATCGGCACCATGTGCCTGCTGGTGACGGCCGTGATCGGCACCCAGTCCCGCGGCGGATTCATCGCCGTGCTGGCGCTGGGCGGCTACCTATTCCTCAAGAGCGACCGCAAGATCCTGCTCGGCCTGCTGGCCGTGGCGCTGGCCATCGGCCTGTCGCACATCGTCTCGTCCGAATGGACCTCTCGCATCAACACCATCAACGACGCCGGCGAGGATGCCTCCTTCATGGGCCGGGTGGTGGCATGGAAGCTCAGTTTCATCATGGCCTCGCAGAACCCCTTCTTCGGCGGCGGCTTCAAGTCGCTCGAATACCTGCCGAACTGGCTGGAGCTGTCGAAGGACTTCTTCTCCTATTCCTGGTTCTATACCGGCGACTCGCTGCCGCCGACGCAGTTCGCGCGCGCCGCCCACAGCGTGTACTTCCAGGTGTTGGGCGAACACGGTTTCTTCGGGCTCGGTATCTACCTGTTCTGCCTGGCCGGCGCCTACCGCAAGGCGGGCAAGGTCGCCAGGGCCGCCCGCCTGCGCGGCGGGCCGGCCTGGCTGCGCTCGCTGGCATCGATGCTGCAGCTCAGCATCTTCGCCTTCGCCCTCGGCGGCGCCGCGCTCAGTTTCGCCTATTTCGACCTGATCTTCACGCTGTTCGGACTGACGATCGTGCTGGAAGCGCGCATCATGCCCGCCGTGCTCGGTGCGGCGGCGCCGGCGGCGCCGGTGCCCAAGCTGGCAGGAGTCCCCGTATGAGGCAGACCAGGCAGGTATCGCCGTTGACGCGCGGCACGATCCGGATGCTGGGGACGCTGCTGGCCACCGGCCCGGCGGCCAATCGCTGCTGCATCATCAACTATCACCGGGTGCTGCCGGTGCACCATCCCCTGCTCGCTTCCGAGCCGGACGTCGTCACCTTCGAGTGGCAGATGGAAGTGCTGGCGCGCTGCTTCCACGTGCTGCCCCTGCGCGAAGCCGTTGCGCGCCTGGAGGCCGGCAAGCGCCTGCCGCCGCGCGCGGTGTGCATCACCTTCGACGACGGCTACCGCTCGATCCACGACCTGGCGCTGCCGGTGCTGCGCCGCTTCGGCCTGCCCGCCACCGTGTTCGTCACCAGCGGCCATGTCGACAAGGGCAATATGTGGAACGACCGCATCATCGAAGCGGTCCGGATGCTGCCCGACGGTCCGCTCGACCTGCGCGACCTCGGCCTGGGCGCGTATTCGCTGCGCAGCCTGGACGACCGCATGGCCGCCATCGGCGTCCTCACGGAACGCTCCAAGTACCTGCCGCCGCCGGAGCGCAGCAGCGTGATCGAGCGGCTGTCGACCCTGGCCGGCGACACCATGACCCCGGAGCTAATGCTGACCCGCGACATGTTGCTGAACCTCGACCGCCACGGCATCGAGATCGGCGCCCATACCGTGACGCACCCCATCCTCACCAGCCTCGACGATAGCGCCGCGCGCAGCGAAATCGTGGCCGGCAAACAGCAGCTGGAAGCCATCCTCGGCAAACCGGTGCGCCTGTTTGCCTATCCGAACGGGAAGGTCGGGATGGACTTCGACCAGCGCCACGTCGCGATGGTGCGCGAGGCCGGCTTCGACGCCGCCTTCACCACCGCCGTCGGCGCGATCACGCCGGAACAGGACCGGTTCCAGCTGCCGCGCAGCCGTCCCTGGGACCGCAATCCGTTGATGTTCGGCCTGCGCCTGCTGCGCTGGCTGGTCCAGGGAGGTCCTGATGCCGGCTGATACCGCAATCAAGCGCAACCTCGGCATCGCCTTCGTCACCCAGTACACCGACCTGTTCATCCAGTTTGTCGGCGTCATGATCCTGGCGCGCATCATCACTTCGGAGGAAATCGGCATCTATTCGGTGGCAGCCTTCCTGATGGCGCTGCTGCATGTGTTCCGCGATTTCGGCGTGACCAAATACCTGATCCAGGAGCCGGAGCTGACCCCGGAAAAGATCCGCTCGGCGCTTGGCGCGGCGATCCTGCTGGCCTGGGCCGTGGCGCTGGTGCTGTTCTCGCTGCGCCATCCGGTGGCGCGCTTCTACGACGAGCCGCGCCTGGCCGACATCATGGCCGTGATGTCGATCAGCTTCGCCGTCACGCCGTTCGGATCGGTGGTGAACGCGATCTACCGGCGCGACATGGCGATGCGCAAGGTGGCAACGGTACAGATCGGCAGCGGCCTGTTCGCGACCATCGTCTCGACCATCCTCGCCCTGAACGGCTTCGGCGCGATGACGCTGGCCTGGTCGAACCTGGCCGGCATCTCCATGTACGGTGTGATCGCGGCCCTGCTGCGCGGCCCCGGGATTCCTTTGCTGCCGCGTTTCCGCGACCTGCGCGACATCCTACGCTTCGGCAGCATCGCCAGCCTGGGCAGCCTGGCCAACGTTGCCGGCAACAACAGCCACGACGTCATTATCGGCAAGATGCTCAGCCTGGAAGCGACCGGTTACTTCAGCCGGGGCAACGGCTTCGTCCAGATCTTCAAGAACCTGATCAGCGGCGCGGTCGGCCCCCTGGTGCTGCCCTATTTCTCGGCTCTGCGCCACCAGTCCAGCGACATGGTCCAGCCTTACCGCGCCGCGATCATCTACATCACCGGCGTTGCCTGGCCTTTCTTCGGCGCCCTGGCAGTGCTGGCGCTGCCGATCGTGCGCACCTTCTATGGCCCCAACTGGGACACCTCGGTGCCCCTGGTGCAGATCCTGTGCGCCGCCGGCGCGCTGTCGATGCTGACCATGTTCGCGGGCGACGTCATGATTGCCAACGGCCATGTGAAAGCGGTGACCAAGCTCCAGCTTCTGACCCAGCCGGTCCGGGTCGCCGCGATCCTCGCCGCCAGCACGTTCGGCCTGGCGCAGGTCGCGGCGGCTACCGTGCTGGCGGAAGCCGCCGCCTTTGCCCTGCTATCGCCCCTGCTGCACCGCACGACCGGCATCACCGTCCGCCACGTGCTGGGCGCCACGCTGCGCAGCACCCTAGTGACCGGCTTCACGGTCGCCGGCCCGCTGCTGGTCATGCTGTTCGACAGCGGCTCGGGCTATCCGCTGGTCGACGCCATCCTGGGCGGCCTGGGCGCGCTGGCGGGCTGGCTGGCGGGCGTGTTCTGGTGCCGCCATCCGATCCGCGACCATCTGCTGCAGGCAAGGCTGTGGCTGAGCGCACGCATACTTTCCAGGAGCTGACCTTGCGTCCTTCCCGACCAGACTCCCAACCCACCATGTACATGCGGGACACCGAGTGAGCGAGCATCTTCCGATCGCATTCTGCGAAAACGGCGCCGGCTACGGCGGCGCGATCATTTCGCTCACCGCCATGCTGCCCCATCTCGACAGGCGCTATGCGCCGGTCCTTCTAAGCGGGCTGGGCACGGAACCCTACCGCCAACTGGCGCGCTTCGGGCGCTGGCGCCAGCTGGCGCCGCGCGCACTGGTCGACCACAGCGCGCTGCGCCGCCGCGGCGTGCCGTTCGCGTCGATGATCGACAATCTGTTCAACGTGCTGCCCAGCGCCCTGCGCTACTACCGCATCTTCCGCGCTGAACGGGTGCGCCTGGTCTACCTGAACAACGACGCCAGCTGCAACTTCGCGGCCGCCTTCGGCGCGCGCCTGGCCGGCCTGCCGCTGGTGCTGCATGCGCGCGGCTTCCACGGCGACACCAGCGTCAACCGGCTGGTGCTGAAATGGCTGGACCATTGCATCCCCGTGTCGAACGCCGTGAAGGAAGAATTGCTGCGCCTCGGGGTACCGGGACACAAATGCACCGTGGTGCCGGAGGGCCTGGACCTGCACCAGTTCTCCCCGCGCCAGCCGTCTTCCGTCCTGCGCGCCGAACTAGGCCTGCTGCCCGACGCCCCGGTGATCACCCTGGTCGGCGGCCTGATCGACTGGAAAGGGCAGGACATCCTGCTGCAGGCCGCGCCCCGGCTGTTCGCGCGCTACCCGCGTGCGCGCATCCTGCTGGTCGGGGCGGCCTACGGGCGTGACGACCTGTTCGCCCGCGACATCGCGCGCCAGGTTGCGGCGCCCGCCATGGCGGGCCGCGTGATGCTGCTGGGCGGACGCAGCGACGTGGCGGATATCCTGGCCCTCAGTTCGGTGGTGGTGCATGCGTCGACCAGGCCGGAGCCGTTCGGCCGCACCTTCCTCGAGGGCATGGCGGTCGGCCGCCCGGTCATCGCATCGGCCGAGGGCGGACCGCTGGACGTCATCACGCACGAGCACGACGGCCTCCTGATCCCGCCGCGCGATCCCGCCCTGCTGGCCGGCGCCATCCTGCGCATCCTCGACCAGCCGGAGTGGGCCGGCCGCATGGCGCGACAGGCGGCGCACACCGCCCGGCACTATTCGATCGAAGCGCATACCGGCGCTGTCGCGGACATCCTGCGCCGCCTCGTCACATGAAGCGGAACGCCTGGAAACAATATGAAACATTGTTTTCGTGGCAACTATATTGTAACAAAGCGATAATACAATGTTGCCGACTTCGTGAGCTGAACGCGCCATCCTGGTGGATATCAGCGCTGGAAACAAATTATGAATAAACGTGTTCTCCTGATCGCCTTTCATTTTCCACCGCAGGCCGCCAGCAGCGGCATCCAGCGCACCCTGAGTTTTTCACGATACCTGGGCGGTTTCGCGTGGGAGCCGCTGGTGCTGTCGGCCCACCCGCGCGCCTACAGCCAGCAGAATCCCTCGCAGCTGGCCAGCATTCCCGAGGACATTGTGGTGCGCCGCGCATTCGCTCTCGACGCCAAGCACCACCTGGGCTACAAGGGCCGCTATCTGGCGCTCACGGCCCTGCCAGACCGCTGGACCAGCTGGGCGCTGGGCGCGATTCCGGCCGGGCTGTCGCTGATCCGCCGCTACAAGCCGGAGGTGATCTGGTCGACCTTCCCGATCTCGACGGCGCACCTGATTGGGCTAGTCCTGCACCGGATCACCGGCTTGCCCTGGGTCGCCGATTTCCGCGATCCGATGATGCAGCCGTCCTACCCCGTCATTCCCATGCAGCGCCGCATGTACCGCTGGATCGAGCGGCAGGCGGTGATGCGCTGCACCACCGCCGTATTCACCACCCATGGCGCCATGGAAGATTACCGACGCCGCTTTCCCGATGTTTCGCCGGCCAAGTTCCGCGTGATCGAGAACGGCTACGATGAGGACATCTTCGACGCCCAGCCCGCGGCGCCGGCCGGCGCCGGTGACGCTTCGCGGCGCCTGACCCTGCTGCACAGCGGGGTGCTGTACCAGGACGGACGCGATCCTGCGCCCTTCCTGCAGGCACTGGCGCACCTGAAGGAAGCTGGCAAGGCGACGCCGGACACGCTGCGCGTGGTGCTGCGTGCTCCCGGAGACCTGGACGGCACGCGCGCCTGCGTCGCGGCCGCCGGCGTAGCGGACCTGGTCGAAGTCGCAGCGCCGGTCACCTATCGCGAGGCGGTCAGCGAAATGCTGGCGGCCGACGGCCTGATGGTGTTCCAGGGCACGCCGTTCAATGCCCAGATCCCGGCCAAGCTCTACGAATACTTTCGCGCGCGCAAACCGATCATCGGCCTGCTCGACCCGGCCGGCGAAACCGCGCGCGTGCTCGGCAAGGCAGGCTGCAACGACATCGCGCACATCGATTCGCCCGACGCCATCGCGGCCGCTCTGGAACGCTTTCTGACATGCATCGCCAAAGGCAGAGCCAAGGTCGCCAGCGAAGAGGTGATCCGCTCGGCGTCGCGCCGCAACCGCGCGCGCGAACTTGCCCTGGTGCTGGATGCCGCCGCACAAGGGGCACGGCAGGCATGAGCTCGAAGACCAGCGTCGTCTCCGGCATCAAGTGGACCTCGGCGTCGACCATGGGCCGGCGCTTGCTCGGCCTGGCGGCCAACATCGTGTTCGCGCGCCTGCTGGCCCCCGCCGATTTCGGGCTGGTGGCGATGGCCGGCGTCATGCTCGGCTTCGTGGACATCTTCAAGGACCTCGGCACCGGCGCAGCGCTGGTGCGCGAGAAGGAGCCGCGTCCCGGACTGCTCTCGAGCGTCTTCTGGCTGAACTGCGGCTTCGGCCTGGCAATGACCCTGGTCATGCTGGCGCTGTCGCCGCTGGTCGCTGCCTTTTACCAGGAACCCAGGGTGCAGCCGGTGATCGCGGTGATGGCGCTGTCCTTCTTCCTGTCCTCGCTGTCGATCGTGCACACCTCGGTCCTGACCCGCGAGATGGCGTTCGAACGCCTGGCCAAGGTCGAGCTGGCGGCTTCGGTGCTGTCCTACGCCATCGGCATCGGCGCAGCCCTGCTGGGACATGGCGTGTGGAGCCTGGTCTACCAGGTCGTTGCCAACGCGGCGCTCGGCACCCTGTTCACCTGGTTTGCCAGCCCCTGGCGCCCGCGACTGATGTTCGCCTGGAGCGAGATCCGCGGCATCACCGGCTACAGCCTGAACCTGGCCGGCTACAACATCTTCTACTACTTCGCCCAGAACCTCGACAACCTGCTGATCGGCCGCTTCCTCGGCACCGAGGCGCTCGGCCTGTACGACCTGGCATACAAGCTGATGACCTTCCCCATGCAGGCCATTTCGGCCGTCTTCGGGCGGGTCATGATGCCCTACTATGCGCGCGCCCAGGACGACCTGCCGCGCTTCCGCCAGGCCTTCCTGCGGGTGGGCGGCGCCATCGCCTTCGTGACCTTCCCGATGATGTTCGGCCTGCTGGCCCTGCGCGAGCACTTCGTGTTCGCCGTGTTCGGCGCGGCCTGGGCGCCCGTCATTCCGCTGCTGGCGATGTTCGCGCCGCTGGCCGCGATCCGCTCGGTGCTGACGACCACCGGCTCGATCTACATCGCCACCGGCCACACCGGCCTGCAGCTGCGCTGGGGCGTGCTGTCGAACCTGATCGTCTTCGCCGGGCTGGCGGCGGGCCTGAAATGGGGCATCGTGGGCGTCGCCGCCGGCTTCACGCTCACCTCGCTGCTGCTGCTGTACCCGAACCTGGCGATTCCCTTCCGCCTGATCGGCATGGAAGTGCCGGCCCTGGCGCGCGCACTCGCGCCGACCGTGGCCTGCACCGCCCTGATGTTCGCCCTGGTCGCCGGCGCCGACCTGCTGCTGGCCGGGCTGCGCCTGGACGGGCGCATCGGACACGGCGGCCTGCTGGCGCTGCTGACCGCTCTCGGGGCCGCCAGCTACCTGACGTGCACCTGGTTCCTGAACCGCGCCATGCTGAGCGAACTGCTTGCCATCGCCGGCATCCGCAGGCCGGCCAAGGCCGGCCTCACCTGACCTGTAACGACATCTCTTCAACGATACGACCATGACGATTTTTTGCGGCGCCTTTGCCTTGTACCCTGGAGTCGAGCTGCCTGCGGCGCTGCTCGACGGATTGCGCACCCATGTCTCGCGCTCCCCGGCGGATCGCCCGCTGCGGTTCGATGCCGGAAGCGCCTGCGTGGTCAGCGTCGACATCGGCGCCTTCGCCGGTAGCGGCGCGCTGGACCGGGGCGAAGCCGGCTTCGCAGTGGTGGCGGGCGAACCCATGCTGGGCGCGGATGGGGACGGCCACGAGCGCGGCGCGGACCTGGCGCGGATTTCCGCCAGCCTGCGCTCGGCCACCCCGCATGCGGCGCTGCGACAGGCCGCCGGCACCTTCTGCGGCGTGGACTACGACGCCGCCACCCGCACCATGACGGTGTTCGTCGACAAATGCGGGGTGCGTCCGGTGTACGTCTGGGCCGGACCGGAGTACGTCGTATTCGCCAGCGCGCTGCGCATTCTCGAAGCGCTGGCGGAGGTGCCGAAGGAATTCGACATGCGTGGCGTGACCGAGATCGCGGCGCTCGGCTATGCGCTGGGCGAGCGCACGCCGTTTCGCAACATCGCCATGCTGCGCGCAGGCGAAGCGCTGCGCCTGTCGGACGGCCGGGTGCAGCGCGAGCAGTACTGGCGCTGGGACGGGCCGCTCGACGGGATCGGCTACGAGGCGGCGGCGCGACGTGCCTACGACGCCTTCCTGACCGCGATCGTGCGGCGCCAGCGCGGCGAGCGCGTGGCTGCGGCCTTCCTCAGCGGCGGACTCGATTCGCGCGTCATCGTCGGCGGGCTGGCGGCGCTGGACTGCGACGTGCGCACCGTGAACTATGCGCCCGACGGCAGCCAGGACCAGGTCTTCGCCAGGCTGGTCGCCGAGCAGCTGGGCCTGACGCACACCCAGATCGAGACCAATGCGGACAACGTCGGTCAGGGCTACCGGAAGGACGCCGTCAATGCCTGGATCCGCCAGACCTACCCGGAACTGACGGCGGCCGGCAAGGCGCCGGTGCTGTGGTCCGGCGACGGCGGCAGCGTCGGGCTGGGCTACGTCTACATGACTCCCGAAATCGTGGCCGCCATGGAGCGCGGCGCGACTAGCGAGGCGATCACGCTGTTCACCCGCGGTGTGCCGCAGCGGATCTTCCGCCGCTCGGTGGTCGGCAGCATCGCCAACCTCACCCACCAGGGCGTGGCCGAGGAACTGGCGGCCCTCGAAGGACCCGACCAGGGCCGGCGCTTCCAGCTGTTCCTGATGCTGAACGACCAGCGCCGCCACTTGGCGCAGCACTTCGAGGACATCGACCTCGAACGCATCGAATTCCACCTGCCCTTCTTCGACGCCGACTTCCTCGACAGCGTGCTGCGCCTGCCGAACGCGTGGCTGATGGGGCACCGCTTCTACATGGACTGGATGGCGCATTTCCCGAACGCGCTGACCTCGATTCCGTGGCAGGCCTATCCGGGCCACATCCCGTGCACCCTGCCGAGCCCTCCTGGCCTGAAATACCAGTGGGACGTCTACTACGACAAGAAGATGTATGCGCAGATGCGGCGCAGCCATGCACGCAGCGGCTACAGCATGCTGTCCTCGGCGCGCTTCCCCGGCCAGCTGATCAGCCGCGGCACGCTGCGCCTGGCCAGCCTGCTGACCGGCGCCGGCGTGCGCGACTACAGCTATCTGATCAAGACCGCCGGCGTCTACCACCGCTACTGGTCGCGCACCCAGGAGTCGGCGCACGACGGCCAGGCCGCCTAGGGCCGCGGGCGAGTAGCCGGCGTCAGCGGATGCCGCGCACGATCGACAGCACGTCGCACAGGGAGCCCCAGCGCGGCAGGGGGCGCAGCAGCGGCAGCACGCTATCCACGGCCGCGCGGCGCCGGCCCTGGCGCAAGTGCATATAGGCCATGTTCAGGCGCGCCTGCCGCAGTTTCTCGCGCATCCCTGCGCGCACCCCGGGCGAGGCGCCGGCCAGTTCTCCCAGCAGCTCTTCGAACAGGCTGACGCTGGCGCGCTGGGCGCCGGCCACGTCCTTGCGGATGGCGCTGGCAGGATAGAGATAGTAGTCGGCCAGCGATTGCGTGACCACGCCGGCGCGGCGGCTGGCGGCGCACAGGCGCACCATCAGGTGTACGTCTTCGCCAATCTTTTTCCCGAGCGGGAAGCCGCCGAGCCGCTCGAACGTGTGGCGCGGCAGCGACAAGGTGCGGATCTCGACGAAGCCATGTCCGATCAGCGGCCCGAAATCGTCCTCCCCGAGCACGATCTCGGCTTGTCCCCGGTGGCGTTCGAGCAGCGCACGCCCGAATGGCGTGGCATCGATCGAGCGGTGCAGGAAGCTGCCGTCGGGCGCGCGGAAATCCTGGTCGCTGAGCAGGAAGTCGAGGTCCGGATCGCGCCGGATCCAGTCGGCATGCGCAGCCAGCCGTTCCGGCGCGAAGGTATCGTCCGCATCGAGGAAGGCCAGCCAGTCGCCGCTGGCATGGCGCACGCCGGCATTGCGCGCTGCCGACACGCCCGCATTCGGCTGGTACAGGTAGACGATCCGGTCGCCATAGGACGCCGCGACGGCGCGCGAATCGTCGACCGAACCGTCGTCGACCACGATGATCTCGTGCGCCGGCCAGGTCTGGGACAGCGCCGAATCCAGTGCGCGCGCCAGGGTGCCTGCATTGTTGTAGTTGGGAATAATGACCGAGAATTTGGGGGCGGACGCGTGCATGGCGAAGGAATAATAGGGTGCGATGTAGGATCAATCTTACACTAATGTACACAAAATTGATCCTGCAAAGCTAACCAATATTCGCTGCCGGTGCATTCAGGCCGCTGTCCTGACCGCCGGGGCCGGCGCCGCCTTCCTTCCCCAGTGGAGATTCAGATAGGTCCTGGCCGGAGATTCGACCAGGTAATACGAAGCGATGCCGGCGCCGATGCCCAGCGCCAGTCCGGCGACGTGGGAGAGCTCACCCCGGTGCGCCAGGAAATAAAAGGGTTGTTGCCAGATATAGATGGAAAACGACCACAGGCCGAGTTTCCTCAGCACGGGATGCGCCAGCATCCGCAACAGCGCCGGCGGGGCCGCTGCCAGCAGGTTGATGAGCACGCCGAACAGTGCGACGCCGCCCAGGACGCGGATGCCGGCGGGTACGCTCCACCAGTGCAGCGCGAGCCCGGCGCCGGCGAGCGCCGGATAGACCAGCACGTGCACGCGCGGCAGACCGACACGGCGCAGCAGCAGGTAGAGGCCGGCCGAAAAGAAGATGCCGAAGGCAGCCACCTCGGTCTGCGCAAGACGCAGGTTCAGTGCGCGGCCGGTGTAGAGGCATGTGTAGACGGCCGCGATGCAGCAGCACAGGAAGGCGGCTCCCAGCACCGGCACGATACCGCTACTGGCGCGCATCCTGGTCCAGGCAACCAGCAGGGTCAGCAGGATATAACTGTGCTCTTCGACGGACAGCGACCAGATGTGCCCGAAGGGCATCATGGTCTCTTCCGCAGAGGCGAGGAAATAGTTTTTGGTGAAGGTGAGCGCGGTCGCGACCTCGCTCCAGTCAATCGGCCGGCCGCTCGCGGCGTAGGCGAGCAGCACCAGAGCGATGAACACCGCCAGGCCCGGCATGATGCGGGCGATGCGGCGGCGGTAGAAGACGGGCAGGGGCACCTGGTCGACGAATAGCAGCCGTGCCATCAGGAGCCCCGACAGGACGTAGAAGAAATTCACGCCGGCCGCACCGATCGCCAATCCGGGAATCGGTGCAAAGTGTCCTACCAACAACAGTACAATTGCCACGCCGCGCCATCCATCCAGGTATGGCAAATACTTTTCAGACATAATTAGAGTGTTCAGCGAAAACGACGCCGGTCTGGTCAGCCCGGCCGGCATCGGTGTGTCAGGCCGCGTTATCGTGCGCGGGCATTCCAACGCGTAACGTTATAATAAAGATATTAACACGGTATTTACGCCGTTCCCAGCAATTGCGGTCTCATCATGAGCACGATATGGCTCCCACCGTCAGCCTCGTCATACCTTCCTACAACCGCGCCGACCTGATCGCACAGACCATCGACAGCGCACTGGCGCAACGCGAGCCTTTCCACGAAATCATCGTGGTCGATGACGGTTCGACCGATCACACGGCAAGCGTGCTGGCGGGGTTCGGCGACAGGATCAAGGTCATGTACCTGTCCAACGGTGGGGTGCAGCATGCCCGCAACGCCGGCGCGGCCGAGGCCAGCGGGGACTACATCACATTGTGCGATTCCGACGACCTGCTGGCCCCGGACTTCACCCAAACGGTCATGGACTGGTTCCGCCGCCATCCGGACTACGAGGCCTTCTATAGCAACTTCGTCACCTTCAATGCGCTGGGCCAGGATCCCGACAAGTTTTCCGGCGCGCCGCCGGGCTTCTTCGACGGCGCGCAGTGCGAGGGCGACTACCTGTACGGCATTCCGGACCTGTATGCCCGGACCGTCGCCTACCAGCCGCTCTTCATGTCCGGCTGCGTGGTGAGCAAGACGCTCTACCAGCGTCTGGGCGGCTTCGACCGCCGCTTCAACCGGGTCGGCGGCGAAGACTGGGAATTCACCCTGCGCGTGCTGGAGAAGGGCAAGGTTGTGCTGTGCAAGCGGCCACTGGTCCGGATCCGCAGGCATGAAAGCAACGATTCCGCCGATTCGGTGCACATGGTGCGCGGCACCGCCCAGATCCTGGAACACGCGCTGCACCATCATCCGATCGCCGCGAACTACCGCGACATCATCGTCAAGGGCATCGAGGAGCGGCGCCTGGGCGTATTCCACGTGGCCTTCGGCCGCGGCGACTTCCCGGTCGCGCAGGAGATGCTGACGCTGGTCCGGCAGCGTCCCGCCGACCTCAAGTTCTGGATGAAGATGCTGATCACCAGGCTGCCCCCGCCGGTGCGCACGCCGCTCTGGAACGCCACCCAGGGCGGCGCCCGCTGACGCCGGCGCCGCGCTCGCGGCTCAGACCAGCACTTCGAGCGCCGCCGGATGGCTCAGGAAGCCGCCGGGGCTGGCGCTCAGGCCGTAGGCGCCCGACTGAAACACCACCACCAGGTCGCCGACCTCGGCCTGCGGCAGCTCCATGCGCTCGGCCAGCAGGTCGAGCGGCGTGCACAGGGGCCCGACCACCGACACCGCTTCGCGCCGGCCCGACTCCATGCGGTTGCCGATCGCGACCGGATAATTCTTGCGGATCACCTGGCCGAAGTTGCCCGACGCCGCCAGGTGGTGGTGCAGGCCGCCGTCGGTCACCAGGAACACCTGGCCACGCGAGACCTTGCGGTCGATGACGCGCGCCACGTAGACGCCGGCCTCGCCCACCAAATAACGCCCCAGCTCGATCGAGAACACCGCCTCGGGTAGCGCCGCCTCCATGCGCGGCAGCGCGGCCGCGAGCGCCGCGCCGATCGGCGCCAGCTCGAGCCGCGCCTCGCCGGGAAAGTATGGAATGCCGAAGCCGCCGCCGATGTTCAGCATCCGCACCGGGGACGGGCTGGCCTGGGCCAGGCGCAGCGCCAGTTCGAAGGTCTGGGCCTGCGCTTCCACGATCGCCGCGCTCCTGAGGCTCTGCGAGCCGCTGAAGATGTGAAAGCCCAGCACGTCGAGCCCGAGCGCGCCGCACAGCGCCAGCAGGCGCGGCGCATCCTCGGCGTCGATGCCGAACTGCTTGGCGCCGCCGCCCATGCGCATGCCGGAGCCCTTCAGCTCGAAATCGGGATTGATGCGCAGGACCAGCCGCGGCGCGATGCCCAGCTGTTCGCCCAGCCGCGCCAGCACGCGGATCTCGCGCTCGGATTCGGCGTGCACGCAGGCGCCGGCGGCGACCGCCTGCGCCAGCTCGGCTTCCGACTTGCCGGGGCCGGCGAAGCTGATCCGCTGCGGCGCCATGCCGGTATCGAGCGCGACCCGCAATTCGCCGCCGGAGGCGACGTCGAGTCCATCCACCAGACCGGCCAGGTGCTGCACCACGGCCGGCATCGGATTGGCCTTGACCGAATAGTGCAGCTCCAGCTGCGCCGGCAGGCTGGCGCGCAGCGCCTCCACGCGCCGGGTCAGCAGAGCGCGGTCGTAGGCATAGAAGGGAGTGGCGCCGACCCGCTGCGCCAGGCGGGTCAGGGCGATGCCGCCGACCTGCAGGCAGTTGTCCACCACCGGGAACTGGATCTGCGCCGCATGCACGGGTTTCGCGCCGGGCGCCGCAGGGTTGGGGTTTGGGCTGGAGGTGGGGGTATTCATGATCTCTTTCATTCAAACAGGCCGAGACAGGCTTGCCGCAGCAGCTTGCGGTCGAACTTGCCGTTCGGGTTGCGCGGCAGGGCTTCGCTGCGCAGTGCGATGTGGGCCGGCACCATCCAGGCCGGCAGCTGGCGCTGGCAGGCCTTGAGCAGCAGTTCCGGCGCCAGGCCCGCTTCGCGCGGCACCGCCAGCAGCACGATCGCCTGCCCCAGCGCCGGATGCGGCACGCCGAAGGCGACGGCTTCGTCCACCAGGCCGCTGGCATGCGCGACTTCCTCGATTTCGGCGGGACTGATACGGTAGCCGGAGACCTTGATCATGTCGTCGTCGCGGCCGATGAAATACAGGTAGCCGTCCGCGTCCATCCGGACGGTGTCGCCCGACCACACCGCCATCTCGGTCAGCGGCAGGGCCGGGTCCCGGCCGGGGACCGGGCGGAAGCGTTCGGCGGTCTTGGCCGGGTCGTTCCAGTAGCCGAGCGAGACCAGCGCCCCGCGGTGCACCAGTTCGCCCGGCTCGTCCGGCGCGCAGGGAGCGCCGTCGGGCCGCACCACCATGATCTCGGCGTTCGGTATCGCCCGTCCCATCGAATCGGGGCGGCGATCGAGCTCGGACGGCGGCAGATAGGTCGAGCGGAAGGCTTCGGTCAGGCCGTACATCAGGAACAGGCGGGCGGCGGGAAGCGCGGCGCGCAGCGTCCCGACGGTCGCCACCGGCATCGCCCCGCCCGAATTGGTCAGGTAGCGCAGGCTGCAGTCGCGCGGCCAGTCGAGCCGGGACAGCTGAATCCACAGGGGCGGCACCGCGGCCAGGCCGGTGATGCCCTCGTCCGCCACCGCCTTCACGATATCCTTCGCGAACAGGTGGTTCAGCAGGACCACACAGGCGCCTGCCAGGAAGGCGGTGGTCAGCTGGCTCAGGCCGTAGTCGAAGCTCAGCGGCAGCACCGACAGGATGCGGTCCTGCGCGCTGTTCTCCAGGTAGCTCGCGACGCTGCGCGCGCCGGCCGTCATGTTCCGGTGCGACAGCACCACGCCCTTCGGCTTGCCGGTGCTGCCGGAGGTGTACAGGATGGCCGCCACGTCGGCGTCGATCGCGCGCCGCCGCGCCAGCGCGCCTGGCGCCGGCGCCTGCAGGGCGTCCTCCCAGGAACGCAGCGGCGGCGCCCACGTCCCCGCGCCGGCCAGGTAGACGGTATGCAGGTCGGGCAGGGTGGCGGCCAGGTCGCCGAGCTGGGCCAGCCGCTCCGGCGAGGTGAGCAACACCCTGACATTGCAGTCGGCCAGGATGTGGCCGACCTGGGCCGCCTTCAGCTGCGGATTGACCGGCACGAAGACCGCACCGATGGCGGCGGCGCCGAACATCGCGGCCACGTTCTCGACGCGTTTTTCCAGGTAGATCGCGACCCGCTCGCCGCGCCCCACGCCGGCCGCCAGCAGCGCCCCGGCGGCGCGCTCGACCTCGGCCGCCAGGCCGGCGTAGTCGAGGCGCAGGGCGCCGTGCACCAGCGCCTCGGCGTCGGGGGTGCGGCGCGCGGAATCGAAGAGGCCATCGTGGATCAGGTCGGACATAGCGTGAACTCGGTAAGAAGGCAGGCGCCTTGCTGCGCGCAGGGCGCAATCTTATCAGTTTGCGGACCCGGCTTGCTGGCCCGAAGCGCATGCGCCGCGCGTGGTGCAATCCGCGCTGCTGCGTTTATACTCGCTGGATGCTGCCGGCTTCCCCACCCCTTCGCCCACATGTCCCGATTGCCCCGGTGCTGTCGTCCGCCTCGTTCCGGCGCGGCGGCGCGCCCGCGCTGCGCTCGGTGCTGGACGCCGGCGCCACCCGCCTGGTGACCAGCGGCCGGGTGGCGATCGCCCTGGCCCTGCGCGAGATGGGTGTCGGTCCCGGCGACCGGGTGCTGGTGCCGGCCTGGCACAGCCCCTCGATGATCCCGCCGGTGCTGTGGCGCGGCGCCACGCCGGTGTTCTACCGGGTCGGCCCGGACGGCGCCGCCGATCTCGCGGACATCGCCGCCAAGGCCGGCGGCGCACGCGTGCTGATGGTCACCCATTACTTCGGCTTTCACCAGGACCTGGACGCGCTGCGCACCTTGTGCGATGCGCACGGCCTGGCACTGCTGGAAGATTGCGCCCACGCCTTCTTCGGCGAATATCGCGGCCGCCCGCTCGGCGCCCATGGCGACTACGCCATCGCCAGCAGCATGAAGTTCTTTCCGGTCTACGAAGGCGGCGTGCTGGTGTCGGCGCACGCCTCGCTCGCTCCGGTGGCGCTGCGCTCGGCCGGCGCCGGCTTCGAAGCCAAGGTGGCCCTGAATTCGCTGGAACGCGGCTTCGCCTACGGACGCCTGCCGGCCGTGCACGCCGCGCTGTGGCTGCCGATGCGGCTCAAGGGCGCCGTCTGGGCGCTGCTGAAATCGCGGCGCCCGGCGGGCGCCCCGGCGCCGGCGCTGGCGCCCGATTCCTCGGACAGCAGTTTCAACTTCGATCCGCGCTGGCTCGACAAGCGCTCCTCGCTGTTCGCACGCGCCATGCTGCGGCTGGTGTCGCGGCGCAGGATCGCCGCGCTGCGGCGCGCCCATTACCTGCGCCTGGACGAGGCGCTGCGCGGGCTGCCGGGACTGCGTCCGCTGTTCGGCAGCCTGCCGGACGGCGTCTGCCCCTGGGTATACCCGCTGGTCGCCGCGGATCCCGATGGCCTGGCCGCGCGCCTGGACGCGGCCGGCGTGCCGGTGGTTCGCTTCGGCCGCCCCCTGTGGCAAGGGGTGGACGCCGCCACCTGCGCCAACGCGGCGATGCTCTCGCACAGCGTGCTGTCCCTGCCCTGCCACCAGGAGCTGCGTCCCGCGGAGCTGGACTGGCTGGTGGCGGCGGTGCGCAAGGCGGCGGCATGAACTGGCATACCGTCCCCGCCGCCCATTTTTCCGAGCATGCCGCCCATGCCGAGTCATGGCGCCGGCTGCACGCCGGCTGCGGCGCGCCGGTCCTGCTGTCCTACGAATTCGTGGCGCCGCTGGTCGAACGGATGGGCGCCGGCGGCGAACTGCTGGCCTGGTGCGAGCGCGCCGGCGAGGTCGTGGCGATGGCTCTGGTGGCGCCTGCCGGCCGCGCCTCCTGGAGCACCTTCCAGCCGCCCCAGGCCCCGCTCGGCCTGTGGCTGCAACGGCCGGACCTGCAGCTCGCGCCCCTGCTGGCCGGACTGCTGCGCGCCTTGCCGGGCTTCCCGCTGGTGTTCGCCCTGACCCAGATGGACCCGGCGCTGGCGCCGCGCCCGGACCACGGCGCCTCGCTCGACACCCTCGACTACATCGACACCGCGCGCGTCACCCTGGCCGGCCCCTTTGACGCTTACTGGCAGGCGCGCGGCAAGAACCTGCGCGCCAATCTCAAGAAACAGCGCGCCCGGCTGGCGCGCGACGGCATCGCGCCGCGCCTCGAGATCAGCCGCGCGCCGCAGGACATGGCGCGCGCGGTCGAGGACTACGGCCGGCTCGAACAGGCCGGCTGGAAGGCCGGCGAAGGCACGGCGGTGCACCCGTCGAATGCGCAGGGCCGCTACTACCGCGCCATGCTCGAACTGCTGGCGGCGCGTGGCTGCGCCAGCGTTTTCCGCTATTATTTCGGCGACCGCCTGGTCGCGATGGACCTGTGCGTGGAGGACGCGGACAGCATCGTGGTGCTGAAGACCAGCTACGACGAGGGCGCCGCGGACGGACTGTCGCCGGCGCTGCTGATGCGCGAGGAAGCCAGCCGTTTCCTGTTCGACGGGGCGCGCCTGGCGCGCATCGAGTTCTACGGCCGGGTGATGGACTGGCACCTGCGCTGGACGGACGAGGTGCGCACTATGTACCATGTTAATTATTATCGTTGGCCAGGCCTGCGCCGGCTGCGCGCGCTGCTCGCATCGCGCCCGCTGTCCGCATCCGCTCCCGTCCCGAGCAGCGCCAAGACATCCTGATCCCAGTGGAGCATTCCATGTATCTCGAACAAACCAAGACCATCCTGGGCGACGTGCTCAACCTCGGTCCCGCCGCCGCCGCGCTCACCGCCGATTCGCCCCTGCTCGGCAGCCTGCCCGAACTCGACTCGATGGCCGTCGTCACCCTCATCGGCGCCCTCGAAGAACACTTCGGCATCGTCGTCGACGACGATGACATCAGCGCCAGCACCTTCGCCACCCTGGGCAGCCTGGCGCACTTCGTCGAACAAAAAGCCGGCTGATGGCGGCGCACCGGCAGCCGCCCCCGGAACCCTTCTTCCTGCCCGCGCCCGGCGGCGCGCGCTTCTGCCTGTATCACGCCTGCCCTGGCGCGCCGCGCGCGGCCCTGGTCTACCTGCATCCGTTTGCCGAGGAACTGAACCGCTCGCGCCGCGCCGTGGCCTGCACCGCGCGCGCCCTGGCGGCGTCCGGCGTGGCGGTGCTGCAGATCGACCTGGGGGGCTGCGGCGACAGCGCCGGCGAGTTCGCCGACGCCAGCTGGGACGGCTGGCTGGACGACACCGCCGCGGCCCGCGCCTGGCTGGGCCGGCGCAGCGGGCTGCCGGTGGGCCTGTGGGGACTGCGTCTAGGCGCGACGCTGGCCCTCGACTACGCCGCTTCGCGCGGGGGCGTCGACCGCCTGCTGCTGTGGCAACCCGTCGCTTCCGGCGCGCCGTACCTGACCCAGTTCCTGCGCCTGCGCCTGGCCGGCGCCATCCTGCAGGATGGCGCCGTGCGCGGCGGCACCGAGAGCCTGCGCGACGCCCTGCGCGCGGGCGAGACCCTCGACATCGCCGGCTATGCGCTGGCCCCGGCATTGGCCATGGCCATCGATGCGCTGGAAGTGTCGCGCCTTGCCGTCACGGGCTGCCCGGTGCACTGGATCGACGTCGTCGCCTCCGCGGAACGCCCCCTGGCGCCGGCCGCGGCGCGCACCGCCTGGCATTTGCGCTCGCTGGGCGTCGACCTGCATACCCACAGCGTGGCCGCGCCGCAGTTCTGGAACGCGCAGGAAACCGAGGAGTGCCCCGCCCTGCTCGCCGCCAGCGTCGCCATCCTGCGGGAAGCGCGGGCGGCGCAAGGAGAAGCGCCATGACGCTTGTCGCCGCCACCGAGAGCGCGTTTTCCTTTTCCTGCGGCGACGCCGCCCTGGTCGGCATCCTGCACCTGCCCGCCGCGCCGCGCCGGCGCGGCGTGGTGGTGGTGGTCGGTGGCCCGCAATACCGCGCGGGCAGCCATCGCCAGTTCACGCTGCTGGCGCGCCGGCTCGCGGCAAGCGGCACCCCGGTCCTGCGTTTCGACTACCGCGGCATGGGCGACAGCGAAGGCGCGGCGCGCGCTTTCGACGACGTGGCCGAGGACCTGCGCGCCGCGATCGACCGTTTCTTCACCGAGGTCCCGGACCTGCGCGAGGTGGTGCTGTGGGGCTTGTGTGACGGCGCCACCGCGGCCGCCCTGTATGCGGCGCAGGATGCGCGGGTGGCCGGGGTGGTCCTGCTCAATCCCTGGGTGCGCACCGAACAGGGCGCCGCGCGCGCCACGCTGCGCCATTACTACGGCGCGCGCCTGCGCGATCCGGCGCTGTGGCGCAAGCTGGCGGGTGGCCATTTCGACCTGGGAGCTTCGCTGCGTTCGATGCTGGGCCTGGCGCGCAATGCCCTGGCGCCGCCGCCGCAAGCACAGGCCGCGGCCGGCGCCTGCGGCGGCGCCCTTCCCGAGCGGCTGCATGCGGGCCTGGCCGGCTTCGATGGCCGGATCCTGGTGCTGCTGGCGGGCGCCGACCTGACCGCGCAGGAATTCGCGGACACGGCCCGCGCGCCGCACTGGCGTGCCCTGCTGGACGCGCCGCGCGCCGAGTGCAGGACCCTGGCGCAGGCCGACCATACCTTCTCGCGGCGCGAGTGGCACGAGCAGATGGTGAACTGGACGCAGGCGTGGCTGGACAGCTGGTGACCCGGCGCGCCAGTCAGCGCTGGCGCGCCAGGCAGGCGCCGAAGTCCTCGAAGGCGCCATAGGCCGGCCGTGCGGGACGCTCGGCCCCGCACAGGTCGACTCCCTCGCCGCTTCCCTCACCGCTTCCCGCACGGCGCGGCGCGTCGCCGCTCCAGCGCAGGTCGAGCCGCGCGGCGTCGGCGAACAGGCTGCGCTGCGGGTGCCGTCCGAGGTAGAGCGCGGCGATCGGCGTGTCGCGGTTGTCGCCCATGTCCAGCCGGGCGCCGTTGCGGGTGACCACCGCGCCGTCGATCACGTTGCCCTCCAGCTGCGCGCTGCTTTCCGGGAAGCGCACCTGCACGCCGGCGGTATCGAGCAGGGTGTTGTGGAGCAGGCGCGTGCCCGCGCTGCTGTTCACGTACACCCCCGCATCCGAGCAGGACGCCACCAGGTTGTCGCGCATGACGCCGGCGTCGTGTTCGGTGATGCAGCGGCCGTCGCGGCAGTAGGGCTTGCCGGTTCCGCCGCCCCCGAAGGACAGCCCGACGCGCTCGCCCGGATAGCCTTGCAGGCGCTGTTCGCAGACCACCACGTTGCGCTCGAAGCGGGTGCGCGCCGCGGCCCCCTTGGCGAATGCGCCATAGCTGATGCCGTCGCCATCGGCCTTGATGAAGTCCGTAATCAGGTTGGCGCGGATGGTCCAGTCGCTGGCCGCCACCAGGTCGATCGGCGTCACCGGATTGGCGGTGCGGCGCGGCGCGCTGTTGGTCAGCGTGTTGTATTCGATCAGCCCGGCATCCGGGAAGCCGTCGCGATTGCCGTTGATCTTGAAGTGGGCGTTGAAATCGGTGATGGTGTTGTTGACCGCCGCAAAGCCGCGCGCCTGGCCGACCACGTGGAAGGCGTGCTCGCAGCTTGCCGGCACGGCGCAGGCGCCATGGATGTCGAGGTTCTCGAAGCGCCACCACGGGGCGGCGACCAGGATGCCCTCGACGCCGTCGAGTTCGAGGACCACGGTTCCCGGGCGCGCCGCGCGCACCACCACCGGGTTGCCTTCGGCGCCCGGACGGCGCGCTTCCAGCGCCCCCACGATCCGGTAGCGGCCCGGGGCCAGGACGATGACGTCGCCCGGCGCCGCGGCGCCGAAGGCCTGGCGCAGCTGGTCGACCGAGGATACCGGCCGCGGCGTGCCGGTGGCGCCACCAGCCGGCGCGGGCCCGGCGCCGACCACCAGCGCCGGCACGGCATACCCGCCGGCGGCGCCGCGGTCGAGCCTGTTCAGGCTGTCCGCGAGCCGCCGGCCCACGCCCGTGATCAGCGCATTGTGACCGGCGCTGCGCCGCTCGAGGTAGGGCGCCAGCGCGCGCGGGGTCACGCCCTGGCCCTGCAGCCAGAACAGGGCCGCGGCCAGCGCCAGGAGGCCCAGCGTGACGAGCGCCGCGCCGAGCCACAGGAGGCGAGGCCGCATCAGGCGGTCTTGATGCCGTGCCGCGCCATCAGGTCATACAGCGTCGGCCGGCTCACGCCGAGGATCTCGGACGCCTTGACGATATTCCCGTCGACCCGCGCCAGCGCCTTGACGATGGCCTTGTACTCGGCCTCGTCGCGCACCTGGCGCAGGTTGATCGGTTCTTCCGCGGCGCCCTCGCCCGGCAGGCCGAGGTCGTCGGCGACGATGGTGTTCCCGTCGGCCATGATGACCGCGCGCTTGATGGTGTTTTCCATTTCGCGCACATTGCCCGGCCAGCCGTAGCCCTCGATCGCCGCGATCGCGTCCGGCGCGAAGTGCAGCGCCGAACGCCCTTCGGCGGCGCAGAACTTGTTCTTGAAGTGGTGGGCCAGCAGGGCCGCGTCGCCCTCGCGCTGGCCGAGCGGCGGGATGGTCACCACGATTTCCGACAGGCGGTAATACAAGTCCTCGCGGAAGCGCCCTTGCGCGCACAGTTCCTTCAGTTTCTGGTGGGTCGCGCAGACGATGCGCACGTCCACCGGAATCTCTTCATGGCCGCCGATGCGCTCGATCACGCGCTCCTGCAGGAAGCGCAGCAGCTTGGCCTGCAGCGCCATCGGCAGGTCGCCGACTTCATCCAGGAAGAAGGTGCCGCCGTGGGCCAGTTCGACCTTGCCCCTGGTCTGCTTGGCCGCGCCGGTGAATGCCCCCTTCTCGTAGCCGAACAGTTCGGATTCCAGCAGGTTCTCGGGAATCGCCGCGCAGTTGATCGCCATGAAGCGCTCCTTGGCGCGCGGCGACAGCTGGTGCAGGGCGCGCGCCAGCACTTCCTTGCCGGTGCCCGATTCGCCCAGCAGCATCACGGAGGCCGAGGTCGGGGCGACCTTCTCGATGTTGCGGCAGACCTTGAGCATGCCGGGGTCGCGCGAGATCACGCCGGCCAGCGGCGAGTCGGCTTGCGCCTGCTGCATGCGGCGGTTTTCCTGCTGCAGGTTGTGCAGGAAGAAGGCGCGCTGGATCACCAGGTTCAGCACCTCGGGGTCGGTGGTCTTCTGGTGGAAATCGTAGGCGCCCATGGCGATCGCCTTGACCGCGTTGGTGTGGTCCTGGTTGCCGGTCAGGACGATGACCCGGGTGTCCGGCGCCAGCGCCAGGATCTGCTGCAGCGTCGCCAGGCCTTCGGTCGAGCCGTCCGGGTCGGGCGGCAGGCCGAGGTCCATGGTGCATACGGCGGGTTCATGGCGGCGCACCTGGGCCAGGGCGGCCTCGCGGTCGCCCGCCACCACCACGTCATAGGCGTCGAGGCTCCAGCGCAGCTGCTTCTGCACCCCGGGATCGTCTTCGATGATCAAGAGTTTCGGTTTGGTCTGGCTCACGTCGTTCCTCGATGGTTGCGTCTCAAGCGGCGCGCGGCGCGCCTTGCGCCCCGCCGTCCGCCGGCATTTCCTGTTGATGGAGCGGCAACAGCACGCGGAAGGTGGTGCCCACGCCAGGCGTGCTGCTCACCTCCAGGCTGCCGCC
The DNA here is from genome assembly GCF_021044825.1 of Massilia phyllostachyos. Taxonomy (GTDB): domain Bacteria; phylum Pseudomonadota; class Gammaproteobacteria; order Burkholderiales; family Burkholderiaceae_D; genus Telluria; species Telluria phyllostachyos. The sequence continues at coordinate 141,630 of NZ_JAJNOC010000012.1, forward strand.
CAGTTCATTGATGTATTCACGGCTCTCGAACACGCCGATGCCCATGCCGGCCGACTTGGTCGAGTCGAAGGGCTTGAACAGGCGCTCGCGGATGAATTCCTCGCTCATGCCCTCGCCGGTGTCGGCAATCTCGATCAGTCCGCGTCCGCCCTCGCGCTGCAGGCGGATGACGACGCTGCCGGTGCGCGGCGTGGCTTCGATCGCGTTCTGGATCAGGTGCCCGACCACGCGCTCGAGGCGCTCGCGGTCGGCCAGCACGCGCAGGGAGGCGTCGCCGGTCTCCAGCCGTGGCCGCGGCACGAAGGCGGCCTTCAGCGACACCGCCTGCGCCACCACCTGGTCGAGCGCCAGCGGCGCCGGCTGCTCGGCGTTCTCGCTGCGGCTCAGTTTCTGCAGCATGATCTTCATCTTCTGCACCGAGTAGTCGACCGTCTCCAGCATATCGGCCTGGAACTCCGGGTTGTCCTTGTGCTTGGCCGCGTTCGCGTTCATCAGCGACAGCTGCAGCACCAGGTTCTTCAGGTCGTGCACCACGAAGGTCGACATACGGTTGAAGGACTCGAACTGGCGCGCCACCATCAGCGCGTTGGCGGCGTCCTGCTGCGCCAGCTGGCTGGCGGCCTGGCTGCCCGCGATCTCGAGCACGTCGATCACTTCCCAGTTCAGCTTCACCGGGCTGCGCGGGTTCTGCAGCAGCACGAAGCCGAACAGGCGCGTGTGCAGGATCAGCGGAACTACCAGCCAGGCGCGCGGATAACCGGCCAGCCACTCGGGCAGCACCAGCGCGTCGTACTTGTCGGGGCTGTGCGCGTATTCGTGCAGGTCGACCACCCACTGGCTGGCCTCGAGGAACTGGCAGAATGCCGAATCGGCCGGCTCCGAAGCCGCCAGCGTCGGGCCCTGCCAGTTCGCGACCGGCTCGAAGCGCCCGCCTTCGGTGCGCTGCCACAGCGCACCGCCCGGGCTTTCCACCAGTGCTGCAACCGCCTCGATGGCGCGCTCGCCCAGGTCCGGGCCCGGCTTCGACAAGGTGCGCGTGAAGCGCATCCACTCTTCGCGGTAGTCGTAGTTGTAGCGGTAGAAGTGCTTGCTGATGAAGACCTTCAGGCGCGCCCGGAAGCTGCCCGAGAACAGCACCCCGGCCAGCAGCATCAGGGCGCCGAACAGGAAGGTCACCTGCATCACCGTGCCCCAGGTGCCGCCGAAGTAGCGCAGGTAGTAGCCGGCCGAACCCATCGCCAGCAGGTAGATGGCGGAACCGAACAGGGTGGCGGAATGGAACATCGCGCGGCGCGACACCGACAGCGGCGAGGACCACAGCTTGCTGCGGCCCAGCGAGACCGCGATCAGCGGCACGGTCAGGGCGTTGATCAGGCCGCGCGCGGCCCAGATGTCGGCGTCGATGGCGCGGAACAGCAGGGTATGGCTGTACAGGAAGAAGTCGTAGGCGAACATGGCGCCGATGCCGAGACAGGCGAACTTCACGGCCCAGCGTTCGTGCAGGGTGCGGTTGCGGTACACATGCTCGACCAGCAGCATGCCGGCCACCGCCATCGCGACCCGGATCGCGATCGGCATGGCGCCGGAATGCTGGACCTGGGCCAGGCTCCACCAGCCGCCCAGGGCCGCCGCCAGGCAGGCGATGTAGACCAGCGCACCCAGCACCAGCACCGGCTGCAGGCGCATCGGCATGCGGCTGGAGGGATCGGTGAAGTGGCCGCGCAGCACCAGCAGGAACACCGACCAGGCGGCGTTGCGCAGCAGTTCGGCGCTGTCGGCCAGCGGCGACCACATGTCGCCGTAGGCGGCTTCCCAGGCCAGCGCCACGCCCCAGAGCACGCTGGACAGGCAGGCCAGGCCGAGCGCCACGTCGTGGCGGCGCCGCTGGCGCACCGCGAGCGGCGCGCCCAGCACGAGGAAGCAGGCGGATACCAGCGCGTAGCTGTAGGCCGCGATGCTGGTCAGGGAGACATCCATGAAGTCGACGGTGGCGGCGGGCGGCGGATGGTTGCGGTGAATGGAAACGGCATGCCCGGCGACGCGGCCGCCGGGTGCGATTGGCTCAGCGTCCGCTGCGGAACAGCACGACCTTGAGCGTATTGATCAGGATGAGCACGTCCAGGAACAGGCTGTTGTTCTTCACGTAATACAGGTCGTACTGGAGCTTCTGGAGCGCGTCCTCGGCCGAGGAACCGTAGCCGTAGCGCACCTGGGCCCAGCCGGTGATGCCCGGCTTGACGCTGTGGCGCACATTGTAATACGGGACCACTTCGATCAGCTGTTCCACGAAGTAGGGGCGCTCCGGGCGCGGGCCGACGAACGACATCTCGCCCTTGAACACGTTGAGGATCTGGGGCAGCTCGTCGATCCGAGTCTTGCGCATGAAGTTGCCGAAGCGCGTCACGCGCGGGTCGTTCTGCGCCGCCCACTGCGGCTTGCCGGCCTTTTCGGCGTCGACGCGCATGCTGCGGAATTTGTGCACGTAGAAGGTCTTGCCGTCCTTGCCGACCCGCTCCTGTGAGTAGAACACCGGGCCGCGGTCTTCCATCTTGACGAACAGCGCCGCCAGCAGCATCAGCGGGAAGGTCAATGCCAGGATCAGGGTGCTGCACACCAGGTCGAAGGTGCGCTTCATGAAGGTGCGCACGAAACTCTGGTCGAAGCCGCCGCCGAACACCAGCCAGGACGGCTGCAGCGAATCGACGCGGATCTGGCAGGTCTCACGCTCGAAGAAGGTGGCGGCGTCGGTGACGCGGATGCCCTGCAGCTTGCAATCGAGGAGTTCCTTGATCGGGAAGCCGCCGCGGCGGTTCTGCACAGAGACCACGATCTCGGACACGTTGTACTGGCGCACCAGCGAGACCAGCGAGTCGCCGTCACGCACCTTCAGCACCTTGGTGGTGTCGATGCACAGCTCTTCGCTCGGGGTCGGGATGAAGCCGGCGATCTCATAGCGGTGGTAGTTCGAATGCTTCTGCGCCAGCTCGCTGCACTCCTTGGCCAGCGGGCCGCCGCCCAGGAACATGATGCGCGACTGCAGGAAGCGCGCTTCCGAGGACTTGAAGAAGGCCATGCGCGCCACGAAAATGCCGACCGCGGCCAGCGCGAAGGTCAGCGCCATCGCGCCGCGTCCGAACGACAGTTCCGGCGCCATGTAGAACAGCAGCGCCAGGATCGCGAAACCCATCAGGAAGGAAGGCATCAGCTTCATGAAGAAGGGATGGCGCAGGCCTTCGTCGAAGTCGAGCTGGTACATGCCCATCGCGCTCATGCTGAAGATGATCGCCACCGTGAACGCGACCGCCGAGGTGAAGAAGTGATCGAGGTGCGCCGACGCCGCGGGATCGCCGAGATCGAGCATGCGCACCGCGACGCCGATGTAGGCCGCGCCCAGCAGCACCAGCACTTCGACGAACAGCAGCAGGAAGACAATCTTCGATACGTAGTGGTTAGAGATCCTGAACACGGTAGCCCCCGATTCTTATTGCTTATTTGGTATTGCACTGGTGTCGCTTGTGGGCGCGAGATGCGCCACGTACCATGCCATCGCTTGCCGCAGGCCCTGGTCGATGCGGTGCGTGGGCTGGTAGCCCAGCAGCTGCGCCGCCTTCGAGATGTCGGCCTGCGAATGGCGCACGTCGCCGCGGCGGAAGTCCACGTAATGCGGCGCGTGCGCGTCCAGGTGCGGGAAGCGCTCGCGCAGCAGTTCGCGCATCATCCCGTACAGCTGCGTCAGGCTGGTGCGTTCGTTGACCGCGACGTTGTAGACCTGGTTCGCCGCCTCAAGCGGCGCCAGCGCCGACAGCAGGTTGGCCTGCACCACGTTGTCGATGTAGCAGAAGTCGCGGCTGGTCTCGCCGTCGCCGTTGATGCGCAGTTCCTGGTTGCGGATCAGCGCCGCCACCCACTGCGGGATCACGGCGGCGTAGGCGCCGTTCGGATCCTGGCGCGGGCCGAACACGTTGAAGTAGCGCAGGCCGATCGATTCCATGCCATAGGTGCGGCCGAACACGTTGGCGTACAGCTCGTTCACGTACTTGGTCACCGCATAGGGCGACAGCGGATTGCCGATGCGGTCCTCGACTTTCGGCAGGTCCGGATGGTCGCCATAGGTCGAGCTCGAGGCGGCGTAGACGAAGCGCTTGACCTTCGCGTCGCGCGCGCCGACCAGCATGTTCAGGAAACCCGTGACGTTGGTGGCGTTGGTGGTCAGGGGATCGTCGATCGAACGCGAGACCGAGCCCAGGGCGGCCTGGTGCAATACGAACTCCACACCGGCGCAGGCACGCGCGCAGTCGGCCTCGTTGCGGATATCGCCTTCGATGAAGTCAAAGCGCGACCAGGCCTCATCGCCGACGGCCGCGCGCACCATCTCGAGGTTGTGGCGGTGTCCGGTCGCGAAGTTGTCCAGGCCGGTGACCCGCTGGCCGAGGCGCAGCAGGGATTCGAGCAGGTTCGAACCGATGAAGCCTGCCACACCGGTCACGAGCCAGTGGTAACGATGCTGCTGCAGGTGTTGCTGGACGTCTTGGAACTTATTCACTATCGAACACTTTCTCGGTCACACCGGCGCGCGGCCGGCGTTGGCGCGGCTGCACGCCGCGCTCCATACGGGACTGGCGGGATTACAGGCGCCAGACGCAGTAGCCGGCCTCTTGCAGGGCCTTGGGGTCGAACTGCGACTTGACGTCGATGAAGCAGCCATCCGGGTTGAGCTTGGACTGGAAATCCGCCAGCGACAGCGCCAGCACTTCCTTGTGCGGCACCGCGACCACCAGGGCGTCCGCCTGCGGCAGGCTGTCCCAGCTTTCCAGCTTGATGCCGTACTCGTGCTGCGCTTCCTCGGCATCGGCCTGCGGGTCGAACACATGGACGTCGCAGCCATAGGATGCCAGCTCGTGGACGATGTCGGCCACTTTCGAGTTGCGCAGGTCCGGGCAGTTTTCCTTGAAGGTCAAGCCGATCACGTTGACCTTCGAACCCTTGACGTGGAAGCCCGAGGAGATCATCGACTTGACGGTCTTCTCGGCCACGAACTTGGCCATGCCGTCGTTGATGCGGCGGCCCGCCAGGATCACCTGCGGGTGGTAGCCGACCATCTCGGCCTTGTGAGTCAGGTAATAGGGATCGACGCCGATGCAGTGGCCGCCGACCAGGCCTGGACGGAAGGGCAGGAAGTTCCACTTGGTGCCGGCCGCCTTCAGCACTTCGAGGGTGTCGATGCCGATCTTGTCGAAGATGATCGCCAGTTCGTTCATCAGGGCGATGTTCAGGTCGCGCTGGGTATTCTCGATGACCTTCGCGGCTTCGGCCACCTTGATGCTCGAGGCGCGATAGACGCCGGCGGTGATGACCGATTCATACAGGCTGGCGATGCGCTCGAGCGACTCGTCGTCGTCACCGGAGACCACTTTCAGGATGGTGGTCAGGGTATGTTCCTTGTCGCCCGGGTTGATGCGCTCCGGCGAGAAGCCGACGTGAAAATCCTCTTTCCACTTCAAACCCGACTTTTCTTCCAGCAGCGGGATGCAGACTTCCTCGGTGGCGCCCGGGTAGACGGTCGATTCGTACACGACGATGGCGCCCTTTTTCATGTGGGCGCCGACCGAGCGGCTGGCGCCGATCAGCGGGGTGAAGTCGGGATTGTGGGCGATGTCGACCGGCGTCGGCACGGCGACCACGATGTAGTCGGCTTCGGCCAGCATGGCCGGATCGGTCGTGACTTCGAGATGGCGGGCGGCTTTCAGGTCTTCGCTCGCGACTTCACCAGTCGGGTCGATATGTTGCTTGTAGTTCTGGATCTTGGAAGCCGACAGGTCAAAGCCGATGGTCCGCCCTTTTTTGCCGAATTCAACTGCCAATGGCAGGCCGACATACCCCAGCCCTACTACCGCGACGACTTCATCTGCTTTCATTATCGGGTTCCGTTCAAGAATTAAGATTTGCTATTATGCTAACTTTACTATAGCACGTAAGCTCGACCGTGCATACTCGGCCACATTGATTTGTCGGAGAGTAACAACACTTGACATGTGATGATATAAAAAATTTACTAAATTCTTATGTCATCCATTACTGGGTAGGAAAAATACCAGAATTTTTCCTAGAGGAAATTCAAAATGTTGTTTCTGTGCAACTTTGCTGCATATTCTGCTGGGCTGCTTCTGTTTCACTAGTGCAAGCAATAAAATTTTAGCATTTTCTAAAAATCAAGTTATTCTTTGCTTGAATCGTGCGCCTGTCCCTCAGAGTGGACAGCAAGCACCAACTGCAACAAATCAAATCTATTTCACCATGTCTGATACTACAAACTGGGCCGTCGCCATCATTGCGTCGAGAGAGAGCGTCGATACGCTGATTTCCACGGTCCTGGCGTCGCTTGCCGCGACGCCGGAAACAACCCTGACCGACGTTCTTGTGAATGGAAACGCAATACTTGCCAAGGACATGGCCGCGTGGGCCGCCGGGACCGGCACCGCCGGGCGGGATATCCGGATATGGTCGATTTCCCAGGGCGACAAGGCGCACGCGTGGAACGAATATGTGCACCGGATCTGGCCAGCTGGACGGACAGCATTCTTCCTCGATGGCTACGCCAGGCCACGCACCGACGGCCTCAGGCGGCTTGCGGATAGCCTGGCCCGGCAACCAGACGCCTTCGGCGCAACCGGCGTGCCGAGCAGCGGACGATCGGCCCCCGCACTGCGCGCCGCCATGCTCAAGACCGGAGGCTTCCACGGCAATATGCATGCGATTCCCGTCCACGCCATGGACGGCTTGCGCGCCACGGGGTTTCGCCTGCCGCTGGGGCTGTACCGAACGGATTCGATGATCGGTGCGGTATTGATGTTCGCGCTGGATCCGACCACGCAGCAATGGCAGCCGGGACGAGTGGCGGTCAATGGCGACGCTACCTGGGACGTGCCGGGCCAGTCGGCCTTGACGGTCCAGAATATCCTGTCCCAATTCAAGCGCCGCATGCGCCAGGCGCAGGGCGACCTCGAGAACCGCGCCGCGCGCGATCACTTCGCCGTGCGCTGCCTCCCCATCAACCAGATCGCGTCGACCTCGCGCGAACTGGTGCTGAACTGGATCGCGGCCCATCCCGAGGAAGCGCGCCGCCTGTATCGGGCAAACCCGCTCTGCTGGCGTGCCGCCTTCAAGATGCGCCAGCACCGGGACTGGTCCGCCGCCGAGCGGCCGCCCGCGCTGCTTCGCGATACGGGAGCGACGCGGGTGCGGGCGTAATCCTGCCGCAGGGGATGCGCCGGCAAGCGACATGGAAGGGGAATTGCAGGAGGAAATGGTGGCGCGGCTGGCGGGGATCGAACCCACGACCCTTGGCTTCGGAGGCCAATACTCTATCCACTGAGCTACAGCCGCATTGATGGGACAGAAAGTGATGCGAAGGATACAGTCTTTCGAGGGCCGCGTCCATGGGCAGCTTACTCTGCCCTCAGGAATTTCGTTACATTACGGCAGCTTTATGTCTATAATCGCTCGCTTATGGGCATTTGCAAAAAAGCATCTGACCGATTGCGCTAGGTGGCAGGTTTTTTTAATAGAATTAAGGAAATCATGAGCGACGCACACAATGAACATCAATCCCTGATCAATACGCCGAAACAGCTGATTGCAGCAGTCGCCGGCTTCTTCTTGGTCATTGTCATCGGCATCATCCTGCTCGTGATCTTCGCTACCAACGATCGTCTCGTCGGCGCCGGCACCAACAGCCAGAGCGCGGAAGCGGTCGCTGCGCGCCTGCGTCCAGTAGCCGAAGCAGGCTTTACCCTGGTCGACGCCAATGCGCCGCGTGTCCTGCAAGCAGGCAATGCCGTCTATACCGCCGTGTGCGCCGCCTGCCACGACAGCGGCGCCGCCGGCGCACCGAAGCTGGGAGACAATTCTTCCTGGTCACAACGTATCGCACAGGGTTACGACACCCTCGTCAAGCACGCGGTCGAAGGCATTCGCGCAATGCCGGCAAAAGGCGGCAACCCGGACCTGGACAATCTCGAAGTCGCACGCGCCGTTGTTTACATGAGCAACAAGAGCGGCGCCAGCTTCAAGGAACCCGCGGCGCCTGCCCCGGCCGCGCCGGCTGCTCCTGCGGATGCTGCGAGCGCAGCGGCCCCGGCCCCTGCCGCTGCGACCCCTGCCACTGCCCCCGCGGCGCCTGCGGCCGCCCCTGCCGCGGCACCGGCCGTGGCCAGCGCCGATAGCGGGAAGGCCCTATACAACAGCGCCTGCGTGGCCTGCCATGGTGCCGGCATCGCCGGTGCGCCGAAGGTCGGCGACAAGGCGAACTGGGCGCCGCGCCTGGCCCAGGGTGCGCCGCTACTATACGAGCACGCGATCAAGGGTTTCCAGGGCAAAGCCGGCGTCATGCCGCCGAAGGGTGGCTCGACTGCACCGGATACCGAAGTCAAGGCTGCGGTCGACTTTATGATTGCCTCGTCGAAATAAAATCTCGTTTTCTCCTATTCAAAAGGCAATTCTGCTGATGTTGCCGCTTGTCACTTTTTCATTAAAAATCTGGAAGAAAACGATTGCTACCAAATAATATTCGTTAAAAGACGGATAATTTTGTGTTGCGTATGGGAGAAATTCTCTAGGGAATTTGTGATTCCTCTAGGAATTTATTTTTCCTTGGCGTAATCTTTGGGTCTGACAGGGCGTACCCGCTACCCCGCATTCCCGAAGAGACCCCAAATGAAATTTCCTGTGCAATCCCTTAAGCAACGCAGCGCCTTTGCTGCCCTGGCCGGTGCAATCCTGGCGGGCTGCGGCGGTAGCTCGAGCGTCGATTCGACACCGGTCGGCGGTATGGAAGGCTCGCGCCTCCAGAGCATCAGCGCCGGCACCTCGACCTACATTCCGCAAAGCCGCGGCACTGCGGCCAGCAACGCCTCGAGCAGCACCTCCGGCACCATCACCAGCGTGCGCTTCGAGAATACCGGTTCGGCAGTACAGACCAATGCTCCAGTAACTTTTGCTCAGGTCTTCGCGCCAGGCCATCTGCTGGCCACCACCTCGCTGGTCGGCCGTCTCGACAGTGGCGTCGCTGTGCCGCTGCAGCTCAACGTCAAGGCCCTGCACCCCGATGGCTCGGTGCGTCATGCCGTCATCTCGGCAGTGCTGCCGGCCCTGGGCGTCGGCGAAGTGCGCACCATGACCCTTGACCGCAGCGCCGCGGCAGTCAGCAATACCGCCGGCAACGTCGCCTCGCTGCTGGGCGCCGGCTTCAGCACCTCCTTCAACGCCACCATCAACGGCGTGCGCTACACCGCCTCGGCCGACGAGCTGCTGAAGGCCGCGGCCCCGAAAGCGTGGC
>NZ_JAJNOC010000013.1 GCF_021044825.1 Massilia phyllostachyos
GTGGAGGGGAAGGCGCTGGCCCTGTGCGCGAGCGCAGGGTGAAACCGGCCCCTGTGAAGCAGGAATTCAACAGCAAGGCGAGCTTTAAGTAGTATCAGGCAGCTTTGCGTAAGTTTGAAAGAACGGTGTTAACAGGTCAGCGCAACGAGTCGCCGAAGCGGTCGAAACGCGGCATCCAGTTGCCCTGGTAGTCGGCCGACACCAGGATGCGCTCGGCGCGCCCGATCAGCAGGTGGCGCGGCACGAAGCCGATGTAGCGCGAGTCGGCGCTGTTGTCGCGGCTGTCGCCCAGCATCAGGTAGGAGTCCGGCGGCACGGTCACCGGGCCGAAGTCGCGCGGCACGGCGCGGCGCGGCATGATCTGGATGCGGTGGCTGCGGCCATCGACCACCTCGAGGAAGCGCTGGGCCTCGGTTACGCCCTCGGCCGCCATCTCCTGCGCCGTCTCCTGCGGCGTGTAGTCGGACGGCACGCCATTGATGCTGAGGCGCTCGTTGCGCATCTCGACGCGGTCGCCCGGCAGCGCCAGCACGCGCTTGATCAGGCGGGTGCCGTCCGCCGGCGAGGTGAAGGTGACGACGTCGCCGCGCCGCGGCTCGCCGGTGCGCGCCACCACCACGTCGGTCAGCGGCAGCTTCACGTTGTAGGCCAGGCGGTTAACGAACACCACGTCCCCTTCCAGCAGGTTGGGCCGCATGGAGCTCGACGGAATCGGGTTCCAATCCGCCACCGCGGTGCGGAACACGCCGAACAGCAGCAGGAAGGCCAGAAATCCCTTGTTGGCGCGCAGGAATGATCTCATCGTCGCAAGCTCCTCTTGTTATGATGAGAACGTTATACGCGGCCAGGCTTTAACGATGCTTAAATAGTAATCATGCCGGGCGTGTAACGGGCTTGTCATATTCGTTCACTACACTGCCTGCGCCGACACTATCGACGCAGACCCATGGATATGAAAAACAAGGCTATCGAGACCGAGGCCAAGCACCTTCCCGAAGGCGGGGCCTTCCTGAATCGCGAGCTGTCGCTGCTCGAGTTCAACCGGCGGGTGCTGGCGCAGGCCGAGGACCCCTCCATTCCGCTGCTCGAGCGCCTGCGCTTTCTCACCATCGTGTCCGGCAACCTCGACGAATTCTTCGAGGTGCGCGTGGCCAGCCTGCTGGCCCAGCACCAGATGGAGGCCGGCCACAACGGCATCCCGCACGCGCTGCACCACACCCTGGAGCGCGCCAGCACCGAGTGCCGCAGCCTGATCGACCGCCAATATAAACTGTTCAACGGGGAGATCCTGCCGCTGCTGTCGGAGAACGGCATCCACATGCTGCGACGGAGCGAACGCAACGCCGCCCAGAAGGCGTGGGTGAAGCAGTACTTCGACAAGGAAGTGCGGCCCCTGCTCACGCCGATCGGCCTGGACCCGGCCCACCCCTTCCCGCGGGTGGTCAACAAGAGCCTGAACTTCATCATCGAACTGGCGGGCAAGGACGCCTTCGGGCGCGGCACCGGGATCGCCATCATGAAGGCGCCGCGCGTGCTGCCGCGCGTGATCCGGCTGCCGGACGAGCTGTCGGACAAGAAGGGCGCCTCCTACTGCCTGCTGTCCTCGGTGATCCAGGCCCACATGGCCGACCTGTTCACGGGGCGCGAAGTGGTCTCCTACTCGCAGTTCCGCGTCACCCGCAACAGCGACCTGTGGGTCGACGAGGACGAAGTCAAGAACCTGCGCCAGGCGCTGCAGAGCGAACTGCATGCGCGCAACTACGGCTTCGCGGTGCGCCTCGAAGTGGGCCACGCCTGCCCGCCGCATCTGTCAAGCTTTTTGCTCGAGCAGTTCGAGATCGACCGCTCGCGCCTGTTCGCGGTGGACGGTCCGGTCAACCTGGGCCGCATGCTGGAGATCGTCAACGTCCACGACAAGTCGGAGCTGAAGTTCACGCCGTTCACGCCGGGCTTCCCGGCCAAGCTGACCGGCCCGGACATCTTCGCCACCTTGCGCAAGCAAGACGTCCTGCTGCACCATCCCTTCGAATCGTTCCAGCCGGTGATCGACTTCATCCAGCAAGCCGCCGCCGACCCCTGCGTGGCCGCGATCAAGCAGACCATCTACCGCGCCGGCATGAATTCGGACCTGATGGAAGCGCTGATCGCCGCCGCGCGGCGCGGCAAGGAAGTCACCGTCATCGTCGAGCTGATGGCGCGCTTCGACGAGGAAGCCAACATCAACTGGGCCGAGCGCCTCGAGCAGGCCGGCGCCCAGGTCGTGTACGGCGTGGTGGGCCTGAAGACCCACGCCAAGCTGGCGCTGGTGCTGCGCCGCGAGGAGAACGGCCTGCGCCGCTACGCCCACCTGGGCACCGGCAACTACAACTCGACCACGGCCAAGTTCTACACCGACTTCGGCCTGCTCACCTGCGACGACGCCATCACGGCGGACGTCAACGAGGTCTTCATCCACCTCACCAGCCTGACCCGCCCCAAGCAGATCGACTGCCTGTGGCTGGCGCCGTTCTCGCTGCAGAAGGAGATCGTGCGCGCGATCCGCGAGGAGGCCGCGATCGCGAAGGCGGGACGTCCGGCGCGCATCATCGCGAAGATGAATTCGCTGACCGACGATTCGGTCATCAAGGCGCTCTACGAAGCCTCGGAAGCGGGCGTGCGGATCGACCTGATCGTGCGCGGCGCCTGCTCGCTGCGGCCCGGCGTGGCGGGGATGTCGGAGAACATCAAGGTGCGCTCGATCGTCGGGCGCTTCCTGGAACACTCGCGCATCTACTACTTCCGCAACGACCTGAAACACGACATCTACCTGTCGAGCGCCGACTGGATGAACCGCAACCTGTTCCGCCGCGTCGAAGTGGCATTCCCGATCCGTGCGGCGGCTCTGAAGCGCCGCGTGCTGCGCGAAGGCTTGCATCCCTACCTGAAGGACAACGTCAACGCCTGGGAATTGGGCAGCGACGGCCACTACCGGCGCAAGAAAACCCGCGGCGGCCAGAAGGCCCTCAGCGCCCAACAACACCTGATGGAAACGCTCGGCGCGAGCGTCCATCCGCACAAGGAGAACGAGCATGGACCTGATCCTGTGGCGCCACGCCGAGGCTGAGCCGCACGTCGCCGAGGGTGACGACGCCGGCGACCTGAAACGCGCGCTCACGCCCAAGGGCAAGCGCCACGCCGCGCGCGTCGGCGCCTGGCTGCACCGCCAGCTGCCGGACGACGTGCGGGTGCTGAGCAGCCCGGCCAAGCGCTGCGTACAGACGGTCGAAGCGCTTGGCCGCAACTACAAGCTGGTCGAAGCGCTGGCGCCGGATTCGTCGGCGGAAGCGATCCTAGATGCCTGCGGCTGGCCGAATCACCGGCAGCCGGTGCTGGTCGTGGGGCACCAGCCGCTGCTGGGCGAGATCGCGTCGCTGGTGCTGGCGGGCAGCAAGATGGACTGGCGGATCCGCAAGGCGGGGGTGTTCTGGATCAGCCAGAAAGCAGGCAGCGACAAGGACGAGGGCAGCGCGCCCTACGTCAAACTGGTCGTCGGTCCCGACTTCGTCGGGCAACTCAGGTAGGGTGGACCGCTCTGCCGTCCGCGCGTTCAACTACGAGCTGAATTGACGCGCATCGTCCATTCTTGCGCTGGCTGAACGCGCGGACGGGGAACCCGTCCACCCTACGATTCCCTGGCCTGGAACGCGATGCCGATCTCGCTCCAGCTTTCCTCTTCCTTCACCAGCCACGGGCTCAGTGTCGGGTGCCTGGCCAGCACCTCGCGCGGCAGATCGAGCTCGATGCGCGTCGCCTTCATGCGCACCCGCAAGCCGCCCACGTCCTCGTCCGCGCGCGCATGCATGAACACCACCGCCATGCGCAGCGCCAGCACCGCCTTGGCCAGGTCGAGTTCGTAGAGCGCCTCGCGCACCTTGCGCAGGTTGCCCTTCTGGCCCAGCACCAGGGCGCCCATCATGCGCTGCTCGCGTGTGGTGAAGCCCGGCAGGTCGGCGTGTTCGACGATGTAGGCGCCATGCTTGTGGGCCCCGGTCATCGAGATCGCCAGGCCGACTTCGTGCAGCATCGCGCTCCAGCACAGATAGGGGTGGCGCGAATCCTCGGGCTCGAGCTTTTCGTACACCTTCGAGGCGATGCGCGCGGTGCGCATCGCGCGCTGGCCGTCGACGCCGAAGCGGCGCATGCAGGCGCGGATGGCGGCGTCGCGGCGGTCGCGGCTATTGGCGCGCAGCTCGAGGTCGGACAGCACGCCCAGGCGCAGGCCGGCGTTGATCGCGGTGAGGCGCTCGATGCCGAGTTCCTGCATCACGCCGATCAACACCGACAGGCCGCCGACCATCACCGGCACCCGTTCCTTCTTGATGCCCGGGAGACTGAACGCGTCGACGTGGCCCAGGGCGAAGAGGATGTCGCGCAGCGCACGCAGGCTGGCCTGCGACATCGATCCGTCGCCGATGCCGTTCTTCGCGATCACCTCGGCGATGGCGCGCATGGTGCCGGACGAGCCGTAGGCAGCGTCCCAGCCCTGCGCCTTGTACAGCCCCGCCGCATCCTCGAAACGCGCGCGCGCCTCGGTCACGGCGGCGTCGAACCGGCGCGCGGTGATGCGGCCGTCGGCGAAGAAGGCGGCGGTCTGCGGATGGGTGCCGATGCCGAAGGATTCGACCAGGTTGATGTCCGGACCGATGGCCGCGATGACTTCGGTCGAGCCGCCGCCGATGTCGACCACGATGCGGCGTTCGTCCGGCTTGTCGATGGCGCGCGCCACGCCCATGTAGATCAGGCGCCCTTCTTCTTCGCCCGAGATGACTTCGACGGGGTGGCCGATCGCGGCTTCCAGCTGAGGCAGCAACTGGTCGGCGTTGCGCGCCACGCGCAGGGTGTTGGTGGCAACCACGCGCACGGCGTCGAGCGTGTATTCGTCGAGGATGGCGCGGAAGTCGTGCAGGGTGCGCACCGCCGTGCGCATCGCGGCCTCGGTCAGGTAGTTGTCCTTGTCGAGCCCCGCGGCCAGGCGGATCGGATCGCGTGCGGTGCGCACGATGTGCATGCGGCCGCCCGCCGGCTCGCCGATGTGAAGCCGGAAGCTGTTGGACCCGAGGTCCACTGCTGCAAACATACGCGCCTTCTCGTGATGGTATCGTTCGCTCGCAGTATACAGCTGGCGCGCCCCTTTGTCAGGGGCGCGCGGACCTTATTGCCTGCGCGGCGCGCGGCGCAGGCCGTACCAGATTCCGGCCAGCACCGGGGCGCCCAGCGTCACGGCGGAGACCAGGTCCCAGCCGCCGTCGCCGAGCAGCGCGGCGATCAGGCCGATGGTGGTGAGGATGCCCAGCAGGATGGGCGCGGCCCAGATTTGCGACGGTGTGCGGATCATGACGCCTCCCTCGACGTCGCCAGCGCCGGCTTGTGCGCGGCGCCCTGCTTTTGCCTGGCCGGTTTCGCCGCGCGGTTGCGCTTGAGCCAGAGATACAGGCCGGAGCCGAGGATGATGATGGTGCCGATGTCGAGCAGCGCCCACAGGAGCTTCATCGGCTGGCCGCCGTAGTCGCCGAAGTGCAGCGGCTGCGACAGCAGCAGCGCGGTCAGGTACCAGGGCAGTTCGCGCTGGTCGGTGATGGCGCCGGTCGCGGCGTCGATCAGCACCGGCTTGTACAGGCGCGAGCTGAATGCTTCGTCGCCGCGCATGAAGACGCCGTAGTGGTGGGGGCTCGAGAACGGGGTGCCGGGGAAGGCCACGAAGCCGACCTTCATGCCCGGTTCCGCGTTTTCGGCGCGCACGATGGCGTCGTGCAGCGACGACATCTTCCGGACCGTCGGCTGGCCCTCGTAGGGCTTGAGCATCACCGCCAGTTCGTTCACCTGCCAGTACTTGAGCAGCAGGTCGGCCCAGGTGTTGACCATGCCGGTCGCCCCGACCACGAACACCCAGACCAGGGTCACGATGCCGAGCAGGTTATGCAGGTCGAGCCACTTGATGACCTTGCTGCGCTCGTGGCGCACGGCGCCGAAGTCGAGCTTGCGCATGAAGGGCGCGTACAGCACCGCGCCGCTCACCACGGCCACGATCAGCAGCAGGCCCATGAAGCCGAGGAAGAGTTTGCCGGGCAGGCCCGCGAACAGGTCCACGTGCAGGCGGAACATGGTCGACATGAAGACCCCGCCCTCGAAGGCCGGCTCGGTGATCACCTTCGTCGTGCGCGCATCGACCGCGATCGGCTTGTAGTGCTCGTCGTTCGGGTGGTCGCCCAGGGTCACGTTCCAGATCGCCGGCTCGTCGATTTCCATCGAGATGTACATCGGGATCTTGGTCGGATACAGCGCCTGGGCCGAGGCCAGCACCGCGTCGATGTTGCCGCGCGGCGGATTGGCGCCCATCGACGCCGGCAGCGCCGGCGCCTCGACCTCGTTGCCGAGCAGGTGGCCGATTTCATGGTGGTAGATCAGCGGCAGGCCGGTCAGGCACAGCAGCAGCATGAAGACGGTGCAGACCAGGCTGCTCCATTTATGGATCCAGCTCCAGAGGCGCAGTTTCGATGGGGACATGAGAGATGAGAAGGCTTGGGTCAGCGAATAATAATGGTTCTCATTTACAGAGGCAAGCCAAAAGAGATAGAATAACAATCATTCTCAATAAGAAAACAGAGTTCCGCTGATGAAACTGCTCCGCCTCACCCCGATCGCCCTCGCCGCCGCGGCCTTCGCCGCCCATGCCCAGGACGCCTCCACCACCACCGAACCCGTGGCCACCGTCGTGGTGAGCGCCTCCGCCGACGCCTCGGCCCAGGGCCTGCCCGCCGAGTACGCCGGCGGCCAGGTCGCGCGCGGCGGCCGCCTCGGCCTGCTGGGCAACGTCGACATCATGGACACGCCGTTCAACACCATGAACTTCACCCACGCCCTGATCCAGGACCAGCAGGCGCGCAGCGTGGCCGACGTGGTGCAGAACGATCCCTCGGTGCGCGTGGCGCGCGGCTTCGGCAACTACCAGGAGCTGTACGTGATCCGCGGCTTCGCGGTGAACTCGGACGACCTCGCCTACAACGGCCTGTACGGCCTGCTGCCGCGCCAGTTCGTGGCCTCGGAACTGCTCGAGCGCGTCGAAGTGCTGCGCGGCGCCAACAGCTTCGTCAACGGCGCGGCGCCGGGCGGCGGCGGCATCGGCGGCGCCATCAACCTGCTGCCCAAGCGCGCGCCGAATTCGCCGCTGACCCAGGTCACCGCGGGCGTCGAGACCGGCGGCCAGGGTTACGTGGCGACCGACATCGCGCGCCGCTTCGGCCCCGAAGGGCGCCTCGGCGTGCGCGTGAACGCGGTGCGCCGCGACGGCGACACCGCGGTCGACGGCGAAGGCCGCGAACTGAGCGTGTATTCGGTCGGCGTCGACTACCGCGGCCAGGGCTACCGCGTCTCGGCCGACGTCGGCCACCAGGACCACAAGCTGTTCGATGCCCGCCCCAGCGTGAACCTGGGCGTCGGCGTGCCGATGATCGCGGCCCCCGACAGCGACCGCAACTTCGCCCAGCCCTGGACGTATTCCGGCGAGCGCGACACCTTCGGCACCCTGCGCGCGGAGGTCGATCTGCCGGGCGGCGCCGTGGCATGGGCCGCGATGGGCATGCGCACTTCCTACGAAATGAACATCGTCGCCACCCCGACGGTCACCGCCGCCAACGGCGACACCAGCGCCTACCGCTTCGACAACGCGCGTGAAGACGACGTGCGCACCGGCGAGATCGGCGTGCGCGGCGAATTCAGGACCGGCGCCTTGTCGCACAAGCTGAGCGCCACCGCATCAAGCTTCCACCTCGAATCGGACAACGCGTACGCGATCAGCGACTTCGCCGGCTTCGCCTCGAACCTCTACCGTCCGCGCGATGCCGCGGCGCCGAACCCGAACTTCTTCGTGGGCGGCGACATGAACGACCCGCGCCTGACCATCAAGAGCATCCTGCAGAGCTTCGCCGTGGCCGACACCATCGGCCTGCTGGACGACCGCCTCCTGGTGACGGTGGGCGCGCGCCACCAGACCATCAAGGACTTCGGCTACGACTACGGCACCGCCAGGCCGAACGCCGGCTACGAGAAAAGCGAAGTCACGCCGGTGGCGGGCATCGTGTTCAAGCCGGTCCAGGGCGTGTCGGTCTATGCCAACTACAGCGAAGCCCTGCAGAAGGGCCCGGTCGCATCGGGCACCGACATCGTCAACGTCGGCGAAATCTTTGCGCCCTACGTCTCGCGCCAGCGCGAACTGGGCGTGAAATACGACGGCGGCAAGCTCGGATTGAGTGCGGCCGTGTTCAGCACCGCGCAACCGAGCGCCTACGTCGAGAACCGCCGCTTCGGCGTGTACGGCGAGCAGCGCAACCGCGGCCTCGAGCTGACCGTGTACGGCTCGCCGCAGCGCGGCCTGCGCCTGCTGGGCGGCCTGACCCTGCTCGACGCCGAGCAGCGCGAGACCGCCGGCGGCGTCAACGAGGGCAAGGATGCGATCGGCGTGCCGGGCACGCAGCTGAACCTGGGCGCGGAATGGGACGTGCCGGGCGTGAACGGCCTGTCGCTGAATGCGCGCGCCCTGCACACCTCGAAGCAGTACGCCGACGCCGCCAACACCCAGCAACTGCCCTCGTGGTCGCGTCTGGACATCGGCGCCGCCTACGCCACCCGCTTCATGGACCGCGGCCTGACCCTGCGCGCCCGCATCGACAACGTCACCGACAAGGCCTACTGGGCCTCGGCCGGCGGCTATCCGGGCTCGGGCTACCTGGTCCTGGGCGCGCCGCGCAGCGTGGTGGTGTCGGCGACGGTCGACTTCTGATCAGGCGGGTGCAGCGTCACGCTGCGCTTCGCCCAAATTGACGCTACACAAATACAAACGGGGGTTCCCGCTTGAGCGGAAACCCCCGTTTCGTCATGCTGCTTCCTTAGAAGCGCACTTTAACGAAAGCCGACGGGCCCTTGAGCTTGAGGTCCAGGTCCGCCGTGCGTTCGCCATTGCGGTGCAGGTCGATCTTCTGGATACCGTAGTCCACCACCAGGGCGACGTTCGGCAAGGCCATCCACTCGACGCCGGCAGAGGCGTTGTACACGTGTCCCTCGACGGTGCCGCCGTTCTTCTTGACGCCGCCGGCCTCGGCGAACAGGCGCACTTTCTCGTTGAGCGAATGGCGCAGCGCCAGCTCGACGGTCGGGGCCCAGACGCTGTCCTTGGCCTCGCCCGAACCGCTCCAGCTGTAGTTCTCGACCGGGTTGGTCGCGCTCACGTTGGCGGTCGCCGAACCGGAAATCCTGGCGCGCAGGTAGGCCGCGCCCAGGCCGACGCCGAAGGTGGTCTTCTCCTTGCCGAACCAGTATTTGTACGCCAGGCGCGCCATCTCCAGGCGCAGGTTGGCCCTGGCGTCGATGGTGCCGCTCACCGGGCGGCCTTCGTAGACCGTCGCGCCGCTCGGGTTGGCCGAGTAATCCTCGTCGAAGCGGAAATAGTCGAAGGACAGGCCGTGGCTGTCGCCGAACAGCAGCTCGGCTTTCACACGCGGCAGGGTGACGTCGTCGATCTTCTCGTCCGGCGTATCGACGCGGCCGTACTGGGTATCGCCGCCCAGGTGGATCTTCGGCTCGGCGCGGAAGGCGCCGGCCGAGATGCTCATGCGGTCGAGGGCCGGCGATTGCTGGGCCTGGGCGGTGCCGGTGACGGCGGCGAGCAGGATGGCGCCGGTCAGGGCGGCCACGGCGAATGGTTTGGTACGTGCTGCGGACGAACGTGAAACAGGGCGGGACATGAAAGCTCCAATCAAAAGTGTTATTCATAAATGCCCGCCAGACCATGTCTAAACGGACAACACTTCGATTATCGCAGTTGTCATAATATTATCGCGCACGATTGATGACCTTGCGGTCAGTAGACCGTGCTTAGTGCGGTCGCACGTCCTGTTTCAGCGCCGCCAGCGCCATCTTCTCGACCAGGCGCGGGGCCAGCAGCTTCAGGAAGCGCCCTATCTTCCCCTTTGCCGTCATCACCACTTCGCGCTTGCGCCCGTCCATGCCGGCAATGATCAGGCGTGCGCATTCCTCGACGCTCATCGCGCCCTCTTCCTTCAGGGCGCTCGAACCCATCTCGCCGCCTTGCGCATTGAAGCCGCGGTAACGGATGCGCGTCGCCACCACGCCGGGATAGGCGGTGGTGACGCTCACGCCGTGGCCTTTCATTTCGGCGCGCAGCGCTTCGAAGAAGCCGGTCATGGCGAACTTGGTGGCGCTGTAGGCGGTGCGCCCCGGTACGCCGACCAGGCCGGCCAGCGAGGACACGGCGACGATCCGGCCCCCGCTGGCCTTCAGGGCCGGCAGCGCGGCCTGGGTGCACCACACGCTGCCCCACAGGTTCACGCGCATCAGCTCTTCGTACCAAGATAGGTCTTCGACTTCCTCGAACAGCGCATGCGCAGAGCGGCCCGCGTTGTTGACCAGGACGTCGATGCGGCCGAAGCGCTCGAGCGCGGTGATTACCAGGCGCCGGCACTGGATCTGGATGCCGACGTCGGTCGGCACGCACAGGGTCTGGGCGCCGAGGGCGGCGCATTCGCCGGCGACCGCATCCAGCTGCGCCGCGTTGCGCGCGGCCAGCACCAGGTTCACGCTGCAGCCCTCCTTCGCCGCCAGCTGGCGCGCGATCTCGGCGCCGATGCCGCTTGATGCGCCGGTGATCACTACCACGCGCGCGCTCATTACTGTGCTCATTTCTGTGACTTCACGATCTGCAGCGCGCTGGCGATCACGCTGCCCATGTCGCCCATGTTGGCCGGAATGATCAGCGAATTGTTGGTCTTCGCCAGCTTTTCGAAGGCGTCGACGTAGTGCTCGGCCACGCGCAGGGACACCGCGTCCATGCCGCCCGGCTCGCGGATCGCGGCGCCGACCTGGCGCAGCGCGGCGGCGCTGGCGTCGGCCAGCGCGACGATGGCGCTCGCTTCGCCCTGGGCGCGGTTGATCGCGGCCTGGCGTTCGCCTTCCGAACGCAGTGTCGCCGCCTCGCGCTCGCCGCTGGCGATGTTGATCTGCTCCTGGCGCCGGCCTTCGGACGCCGCGATCAGTGCGCGCTTCTCGCGCTCGGCGGTGATCTGGCGCTGCATCGCGTGCAGGATCTCGGCCGGCGGGGTCAGGTCCTTGATCTCGTAGCGCAGCACCTTCACGCCCCAGTTGGCGGCCGACTCGTCGATTGCGTTGACGATGGTGGTGTTGATGTGGTCGCGCTCTTCGAAGGTCTTGTCCAGCTCCATCTTGCCGATCACCGAACGCAGGGTGGTCTGGGCCAGCTGGGTGATGGCCTGGATGTAGTTGGACGAGCCGTAGGAGGCGCGCATGGCGTCGGTCACCTGGAAGTACAGGATGCCGTCGACCTGCAGCTGCGTGTTGTCCTTGGTGATGCAGACCTGCGGCGGCACGTCGAGCGGGATCTCCTTCAGGCTGTGCTTGTAGGCGATGCGGTCGATGAAGGGCACCACGATGTTCAGGCCCGGCGCCAGCACGGCGTGGAACTTGCCGAGCCGTTCGACGACCCAGGCGTGCTGCTGGGGGACCACGTTGATGGTCTTGAAGATGAAGACCAGGGCGATGACGAAGAAGACCAGGGCAAAGGTGCCGAAGGAGAATTCCATTAGTGTCCCTTATAGATGAGTAGTTATTATTGGATAATCTTATGAATTGGCGACGATCAGGCGGCTGCCCAGCACCTCGACGATGCGGAAGTCGCCCGCCTCGGGCTGGGCCCCCGGGCCGAGTTCGACGTCCCATAACGCGCCGCGGTACATGACTCTTGCGCGGCCACCCTGCCAGGCATCGACCACGACCCGCTGGCCGATGTCGAGGTTGACGTTGCTGTCACGCGTGGCTTCCATCCGCGCCGGGCGGCCGAAGCGGCTGCGGTGCAGGATGGCGGTGGCGACCAGGCCCACGCTGGCGGCGGCGAAGGTCTGCAGCGGACCGCTCAGGCCCAGCCAGGCGGCGAGCGCGCCGAAGGCCAGGCCGATCGCGATCATCAGGAGGTAGAAGGTGCCGGTGAAGAGCTCGGCCACCACGAGGATGCCGGCCGCCACCAGCCAGCTCGTCAAGTCGGTCATCGTTGTGTCTCCTTTGTCGTGGTTTGAAAAAGTAAAAAACCCCCGCGGCCTGCAGCAGGCGGCGAGGGTTCGATGATGTGGGTGCGTTTGCTTATCCTGGGCTTCCGGGCGATGCGTTGTCCATGTCAGTGTAGCAGGTATGGGCGGGAATGGAAGGGCAAGGCCGCGCTTTATCGCCGCCGCATGGCCTGCCGGCGCATGAAAAACCCCGCGACCCGATGCGGGGGGCGGGGTTTGCTCACGTGGCCTGCGACGGCGTCAGCCGGCGGCCAGCTTGTTCCAGGTGTCGATCACCGAGTCCGGATTGAGCGACATCGATTCGATGCCCTCGCCCACCAGCCACTGCGCGAAGTCCGGATTGTCCGACGGCCCCTGGCCGCAGATGCCGATGTACTTGCCCTTCGCGCGGCACGCCTTGATGGCCAGCGACAGCATGGCTTTCACGGCCGGGTCGCGCTCGTCGAAGTCCTTGGCCAGCAGCTCCATACCGGAGTCGCGGTCCAGGCCCAGGGTCAGCTGGGTCAGGTCGTTGGAGCCGATCGAGAAGCCGTCGAAGTGCTCCAGGAACTGCTCGGCCAGGATGGCGTTGGACGGCACCTCGCACATCATGATGACGCGCAGGCCGCCTTCACCTCCACCTTCGCCGCGCTTCAGGCCGTATTTGGCCAGCAGGCCGATCACCTTCTCGGCCTGGCCCAGGGTGCGCACGAACGGGATCATGATCTCGACGTTGGTCAGGCCCATCTCTTCGCGCACGCGCTTCATGGCCATGCATTCCATCTCGAAGGCTTCGGCGAAGTCCTCGGCCAGGTAGCGCGCGGCGCCGCGGAAGCCCAGCATCGGGTTCTCTTCGTCCGGCTCGTAGCGCGAACCGCCGATCAGCTTCTTGTACTCGTTCGACTTGAAGTCGGACAGGCGCACGATCACCGGCTTCGGCCAGAAGGCGGCGGCGATCGTCGCCACGCCCTCGGCCAGCTTGTCGACGTAGAAGGCGCGCGGCGAAGCGTGGCCTCGAGCGACCGACTCCACCGCCTTCTTCAGGTCGGCGTCGATGTTCGGGTACTCGAGGATGGCCTTCGGGTGCACGCCGATGTTGTTGTTAATGATGAACTCGAGGCGCGCCAGGCCGACGCCGCCGTTCGGCACCGACTGGAAGTCGAAGGCCAGCTGCGGGTTGCCGACGTTGAGCATGATCTTGGTCGGGATCGGCGGCAGTTCGCCACGCGAAACTTCCGTCACCTCGGTTTCCAGCAGGCCGTCGTAGATGCGGCCCTCGTCGCCTTCGGCGCAGGAGACGGTCACGAAGGTGCCGTCCTTCAGGGTCTCGGTCGCGTCGCCGCAGCCGACCACCGCCGGCACGCCCAGCTCGCGCGCGATGATCGCCGCGTGGCAGGTGCGCCCGCCGCGGTTGGTGACGATGGCCGATGCGCGCTTCATGACCGGTTCCCAGTTCGGGTCGGTCATGTCCGCCACCAGCACGTCGCCCGGCTGCACGCGCTCCATCTCGCTCGGGTCGTGGATCACGCGCACGGGGCCGGCGCCGATCTTCTGGCCGATCGCGCGGCCCGAGGTCAGCACGGTGCCCGAGCCCTTCAGGCTGAAGCGCTGCTGCGAATCGGTGGCCTTCTGCTGCGACTTCACGGTTTCCGGACGCGCCTGCAGGATATACAGCTTGCCGTCGCGGCCATCCTTGCCCCACTCGATGTCCATCGGGCGGCCGTAGTGGTTCTCGATGATGACGGCGTACTTGGCCAGTTCGACGATTTCCGCATCGGTGAGCGAGTAGCGGTTGCGCAGCTCGATCGGCACGTCGACGGTCTTCACCGAGCGGCCGGCCTTGGCCTCGCTGGTGAACTCCATCTTGATCAGCTTCGAGCCGATGTTGCGGCGAATGACCGGCGATTTGCCCTGCGCGAGCATCGGCTTGTGGACGTAGAACTCGTCCGGATTCACCGCGCCCTGCACCACGGTCTCGCCCAGGCCGTAGCTCGAGGTGATGAACACCACGTCCTTGAAGCCCGATTCGGTATCGATGGTGAACATCACGCCGGCGGCGCCGGTGTCCGAGCGCACCATGCGCTGCACGCCGGCCGACAGCGCGACCTCGGCGTGGGTGAAGCCTTTATGCACGCGGTAGGAGATCGCGCGGTCGTTGTAGAGCGAGGCGAAGACGTGCTTCATCGCTTCCAGCACGTTGTCGATGCCGACCACGTTCAGGAAGGTCTCCTGCTGGCCGGCGAACGATGCGTCGGGCAGGTCCTCGGCGGTGGCGGAGGAGCGCACGGCGAAGGACACCTCGGTGCTGGAGTCGGCCACCAGGCGCTCGTAGAAGTCGCGGATCTCGGCTTCGAGGCGCGGCTGGAACGGCGTGTCGACGATCCACTGGCGGATTTCGGCGCCGGCGGCGGCCAGCGAGCGGACGTCGTCGATGTCCAGGTTCTCGAGGCGCGTGGCGATGCGCTGGGCGAGCGAATTTGCCTCCCCTTGGCCGCCTTCGACCTTGTACTCGAGGAAGTCGCGGAACGCGTCGGCCGTGGTCGCGAAGCCGGTCGGCACGCGCACGCCGGCTTCGGCCAGCTGCGAGATCATCTCGCCCAGCGAGGCGTTCTTGCCGCCGACCGATTCGACGTCGCTCATGCGCAGGTTCTCGAACGAGGCGACGTAGGTACGTGACGCTTGATCAGGCTCCTTCAATGCTGCTACAGACAGGTTAGTCATGGTGATACACCCTTACTTGAGATAGAAACCTTTTGGCAGCGTGCGGGCGACGGGGTGTTCTTGTTATTCTGGCCGTCGTGCAGCACAATGCAGACCCGTTGCCGAGCATTTTAACCCGTGAGCGCGCGCCGCACACCGCACGATGCTGCAACTTTGTCACGACGACTTAGCAAGACGACACCATGACCATCGAAGCCAGCGCCCCTCCTGTCCCATCCACGCGCACCGTGTTCTTCGTCTCCGACGGCACCGGCATCACGGCCGAAACCTTCGGCCACGCGGTGCTGAGCCAGTTCGAGATGCGCTTCCGCCAGATCCGCTTGCCCTTCATCGATTCGATCGACAAGGCGCACGACGCCGCGCGCCGCATCAACGACAGCTTCGCGCGCGACGGCCAGCGGCCGATCGTGTTCTCGACGCTGGTGAAGCACGACCTGTCGAGCGTGATCCGGGCGGCGCAGGGGATGCACATGGACCTGTTCCAGACCTTCGTCGCGCCGCTGGAGCAGGAGCTGGGGGTCAAGTCGACGCACACGATCGGGCGCATCCACAATGCGGTGGACACCGAGGAATACAAGAACCGCATCGAAGCCATCAACTTCTCGCTGGCGCACGACGACGGGCAATCGCACAAGAACCTGGCCGAGGCCGACGTGATCCTGGTGGGCGTGTCGCGCTCGGGCAAGACGCCGACCAGCCTGTACCTGGCGATGCAGTACGGGCTGAAGGCGGCGAACTATCCGCTGATTCCGGACGACTTCGAACGCGGCAAGCTACCCTCTTCGCTGCCGCCGTTCAAATCGAAGCTGTTCGGCCTGACCATCACGCCGGAGCGCCTGTCCCAGATCCGGAACGAACGCCGCGCCGGCAGCAAGTATGCGTCGATCGAGAATTGCCGCTATGAGGTGAACGAGGCGGAAGCGATGATGAAGCGCGAAGGCGTGCGCTGGCTGTCCTCGACCACCAAATCGATCGAAGAAATCGCCACCACCATCCTGCAAGAAATCAAACCCGACCGCCGCGAATACTAATGGGGTCAGAGTCGAATTATTCGGAAACTTTCAAACATTTCCCATAATTCGACTCCGACCCTCATTTGCGCTGACGTGCTGCGTAGCGAACCTAATTGGGGTCAGAGTCGAATTGTTTGATAACTTTGTTAAATTTCCGAACAATTCAACTCTGACCCTCATTGATTTTTTGCTGCGGATTACGAAATTCGTTTTAGCTCAGCAATTAATTTCACTGAACAATTGAGCAAAGTAATTTTCGATAACCGAGCGAAAATCTGACCGCAATATCCATGAGGGTCAGAGTCCAATTGTCGAGCAATTCTGGAAAATTGCTCAATAATTTGACTCTGACCCTGATTAAGTTTCTGGACAATTAATTCTCAGCAATTAGGGTCGGAGTCGAATTATGGGGAAATTCTGAGAAATTGCTCAGTAATTCGACTCTGACCCCAATTAGAAGAAGTGGCGCCAGTCTTCGAGCCAGTTGGGGAAGGCGGCGGCTTCCATGGGGTTGGCGATGTGGTAGCCCTGGGCGTAGGTGCAGCCGAGGTTCTGGAGGAAGTCCCAGTCCTGGCGGGTTTCGACGCCCACGGCGACGGACATGCGCTCGAGGCTGTGGGCCAGGCCGAGGCAGGAGCGCAGGACGGTGCCCAGCGGGCGGCGCTTGGAAGCGCCGTCGACGAAGCTGCGGTCGATCTTCAGTTCGGTGAAGGGGATGCGGGCCAGCAGTTGCAGGTTGGAGCGGCCGGTGCCGTAGTCGTCGATGGCGAGGCCGAAGCCCATCATGCGCAGGCGCACCAGGCGTTCGATGAAGTTCGGGTCGGTGTTCAGCACCGAGGACTCCGGCATCTCGAAGGTCAGGTATTCGGGCAGGATGCCGTGGCGCTGGACGCAGGCGCTGATCTGGCGCAGAAACGCGGCGTTGGCCAGGGTTTCGGGGGCCAGGTTGAGCGAGATCGGCACCGGGATGCCCTGGTCCTGGAACCAGCGGCAGCGCTCGGCGGACAGCTCGATCATGCTCCAGTCGAGGAAGTCGACCCGGTTGTTCTCTTGCAGCGCGTCGATGAAGGAGGCGGGGCCGAGCACGCCGTGTTCGGGGTGGCGCCAGCGGGCGAAGGCTTCCAGGCCTTTCACTTGACCAGTGGCGAGTTCGATCTTGGGCTGGAAGAAGGGCTCGAACTGGCGCTTCTGCAGGCCGACGCCGATGTCCGGGAAGCCGAAGCGCGGCGCCGCCGGACGCTCGTCGACGCGCGCCAGCGGGGTGTAGTTGTCGAGCAGGGGTTTGAGCTTGACGGCGCTGACCGGCTTGGCGATGGTGCCGAGCAGGTCGACGCCGACGGCCTGGGCCAGGGTCTCGACCGAGAACAGCAGGTTGGCCGGCTGGGCGCCGGTGACGATCAGGCGCAGGCCCTCGTGCGCGCCGTTCAGGTGACGCAGCAGTTCCAGGCCGTCCATGCCGGGCAGCGCCAGGTCGACGATGGCGATGTCGATCTTCGGGCCGACGCCGGCGTCGAGGCGCTGCAGCGCCAGGTGGCCGTCGGGGACGTCCGTGACCCGGCTTGCGCCCAACTGGCCGAGCAGCTCCACCAGCGCTCGGCGCTGGGCCGCGTCGGCTTCCGCCACCAGGAAATGCAAATGCGCGATGTCCATCTCTACTCCACTTCTGCCAGGCCCTAGATTACCCTGCGCCCGGCCCGTCGTCTATCGTGCGCTCTGCTGGCGCAACTGTTCGAAAAAGCACACCGCGGCGCAGGCGGCGACGTTCAGCGACTCCACCTTGCCGGCATGCGGCACCGCGACCCGGTGCGTGGCCAGGTCCAGCAGCTCCTGCGACACGCCCTGCCCTTCGTGCCCCAGCACCCACGCCACCGGCTCACGCAGGTCGAGGGTGTAGAGCTGTTCGCTGGCGTAGCCGCTGGTGGCCAGCACCGGTACCCGCGCGCCCCGCACCAGTTCGGGCAATGCGACGTTCTCGAAGATGTCGAGCACGAAGTGGGCGCCCATCGCGGCGCGCAGCACCTTGGGCGACCAGCAGAACGCCGTGCCCGGGCTGCAGTAGACCTGCCTGATGCCGCTCGCCGCCGCGCTGCGCAGGATCGAGCCGACGTTGCCGGGGTCCTGCACGCCGTCCAGCAGCACGGCCGATTCAGTCAAGCCCGCCGGTTTCGACGGCGTGAGCGACTCGACGATGAACACGATATTCACGCCGTTCTCGACCTGGCTGACGGCGCCGAACAGCGCGTCCGGCAGCGCCGTCACAGGCGCATGCAGCCCTTCGCACTCGGCCACGATGGCCGCGACTTCCGGGTTGGCCAACGCGCCCTCCGACACCACGCAGTGCAGCGGCGCGCCGCGCAGGTCGAGCCAGGAGCGGCACAGGTGCACGCCGTCGAGCAGGCTCCTGCCCGCCTTGCGGCGCGCCTGCGAGCTGGTGGCGAGCGCTTTCAGCTCCTTGTAGAACGCGTTGTCGCGCGAGGTGATGCTCTTCATGCCGCGAACATGTCGACTTGCAGCAGTTCGCGCACCGGGCCGAAGGAGCGGCGATGCACCGGCGACGGGCCGTGCTCGCGCAGGCGCGCCAGGTGCAGCGCGGTGCCGTAGCCCTTGTGCTGGTCGAAGCAGTACTGCGGATACTGGACGTGCAGCTGCACCAGCGCGGCGTCGCGCGCGGTCTTGGCCAGGATCGAGGCGGCCGAGATGGCGTGCACCTTGTCGTCGCCTTCGACCACCGCGTGCGCCCTGACGCCCATCGGCGGGCAACGGTTGCCGTCGATCAGGGCGATGGTCGGCAGCATCGAGAGCGCTTCCACCGCGCGGCGCATCGCCAGCATGGTCGCGTGCAGGATGTTCAGGGTGTCGATCTCTTCGCAGGAGCATTCGGCGATGGCCCAGGCCAGCGCGTGCTCCCTGATCTGCGGCGCCAGTTCGTCGCGGCGCGCCTCGGTCAGCTTCTTCGAATCGCGCAGCCCCTCGATCGGCTTCTTCGGATCGAGGATGACGGCGGCGGCGAACACCGGCCCGGCCAGCGGACCACGGCCGGCCTCGTCGACGCCACAGACGATATCGAGGTCGGTGAAAGGCCGCAGCCGTGGCGGCAGGCCGGGGTAGAGGTTGAACTTCTTCCTGCTCATGTCGTTTATTTTCTCTTGCCGATCACGCGGAGCACAGCGTCCGCGCTCGCCTCCGCGCTGTTGCGCAGCAGGCTGTGATGCATGTCCGTGAAGCGCCGCGCCAGCAGCTCGCCGCCGGCGGGATCGTCCAGCTGGCGCCACACCGAATCGGCCAGCGCCTGCGGCGTGGCCGCGTGCTGCAGATACTCGGGCACGACGAATTCGCGCGCCAGGATGTTCGGCAGGCCGATCCACGGTTGGTAGCCCATGTGGCGCATGATCTGCCAGGACGCCTCCATCACCTTGTAGGCGATGGTCATCGGCTTCTTGAACAGCGCCACTTCCAGGGTCGCGGTGCCGGACGCCACCAGCACCGCGTCGGCGGCCGCGATGGCCTCGTGCGACTGGCCGTCGAGCAGGCGCACCGGCACGTCGGCCAGGCCCGCCCTTTCCACGATCTGGGCATACGCGGCGCGCTGGCGCTCGCCCGCCATCGGCGCGATGAAGACCAGCTGCGGATCGCGCTGCGCCAGCAGCTTCGCCGCCGCGACGAAGGGCTCGGCCAGGTATTTCAGCTCGCCCATCCGGCTGCCCGGCATGATGGTCACCACCCGCGCATCCGGCGCGATGCCGAGCGCCGCGCGCGCCGCCGCCACGTCGGGCGCCAGCGGAATCATCTCGGCCAGCGGGTGGCCGATATAGGTCACCGGCACCCCGGCCGCGCGGTAGATCGCTTCCTCGAAGGGGAAGATCACCAGCATGTGCGAGACCGCGCGCTTGATCTTCTTGATGCGGCCGCCGCGCCAGGCCCAGATCTGCGGGCTGACGAAGTGCACGGTCGGGATCCCGCCCGCGCGCAGTTGCTCTTCCAGCCCGAGGTTGAAGCCGGGGTAGTCGGCGCCGATGAAGGCGGCGGGCCGTTCCTTCAGCAGGCGGTCGCGCAGGGTGTTCTGGATGCCCTTGATCTCGCGGTAGCGCGGGATGATCTCGAACAGGCCGCGCACCGTGAGCGTTTCGATCGGCACGTCGGACACCATGCCCTCTTCCCGCATGCGCGCGCCGCCGATGCCATGGAAGCGCACGTTCGGCAGCTGCGGCTTGAGGCCCGCCATCAGGCGCGCGGCCAGCATGTCGCCGGACACCTCGCCGGCGACCATCGCCAGGCTCACGCCCGGAGGCGCGCCCGGGAGCGCACCCTCGAGGGAAAAATCAGCGGACGATGCCACGGCTGGCCGACCCGAGGAATTCGCGCATCGCGCGGATATCGCCGGCGGCTGCCGGCGAGCGGCTTTCTTCTTCCGTCAGGGCGGCCTTGGCCTCTTCCAGCGTCAGGCCCGAGCGGTACAGCAGCTTGTAGGCGGCGCGGATGCCGTCGATCTGCTCGCGGGAGAAGCCGCGGCGCTTCAGGCCCTCGATGTTGACGCCGCGCTGGCCGGCCGGGTTACCGGACACCAGCACGAACGGCGGCACGTCCTGGGTCAGGCTGGTGTACATGCCGATGAAGGCATGGGCGCCGATCTTGCAGAACTGGTGCACCCCGCAGTAGCCCGACAGGATGGCGTGGTCGCCCACGTGCACGTGGCCGGCCAGCTGGGCATTGTTCGAGAAGATCGTGTGGCTGCCGACCTGGCAGTCGTGCGCCAGGTGGACGTAGGCCGAGATCCAGTTGTCGTCGCCCAGGCGGGTGATGCCTTCGTCCTGGGCGGTGCCCAGGTTCATGGTGACGAATTCGCGGATGGTGTTGCCGTCGCCGATCTCGAGTCGGGTCGGTTCGCCCTTCCACTTCTTGTCCTGCGGCGCGCCGCCGATCGAGCAGAACTGGAAGAAGCGGTTGTCCTTGCCGATCGTCGTATGGCCTTCGATGACCACGTGCGGGCCGACCACGGTGCCGGCGCCGATGCGCACGTCCGGGCCGATGACCGAGTACGGTCCCACCGCGACCGAGCCGTCCAGCTCCGCCCTGGGGTCGACGATCGCGCTGGGATGGATCTTGCTCATTTCAGGCACCTGCTGCTTCGTTGGCGCGGATGGTGCACATCAGCTCACCCTCGACCGCGACCTTGCCGTCCACCGTGGCGACGGCCTTGTACTTCCAGATGCCGCGCGAGACGCGCAGGATCTCGATGTCCATCTTGAGCTGGTCGCCCGGCTCGACCGGACGCTTGAAGCGCGCATTGTCGATGCCCACGAAGTAGACGACCGAGTTCTCGTCCGGCTTCACGTTCATGGTCATGAACGACAGGATGGCCGCGGTCTGCGCCATCGCTTCGATCATCAGCACGCCCGGCATCACCGGCTTGTGCGGGAAGTGGCCGTTGAAGAATTCTTCGTTGACGGTGACGTTCTTGATGGCGGTGATGCGCTTGCCCAGCTCGACGTCCAGCACGCGGTCGACCAGCAGCAGCGGATAGCGGTGCGGCAGGTATTCCTTGATCCCGTTGATGTCGAGGGTCGTCTTGGTGGTGGTCTGTTCGGTAGTCATTGTTGTTCTGTGAGAGTTTTGATGGTCTTTTCCAGCGCGCGGATCTTCTCGCGCATCGAGCCGAGGTTGCGCACGATGGCGGCGCTGCGTTCCCACTCGGCGTTCTTGGCCAGCGGGTAGAAGCCGGTGTACTGGCCCGGCTCGAGCACCGAGCGCGACACCATGCTGCCGGACGATATGTGGACGTTGTCGGCGATTTCCAGGTGGCCCAGCACCATGGCGGCGCCGCCAAAGGTGCAGCCCTTGCCGATCTTGGCGCTGCCGGCCACGCCGACGCAGCCCGCCATCGCGGTGTTGGCGCCGATATGGCAGTTGTGGCCGATCTGGATCTGGTTGTCGAGCTTGACGCCGTCCTCGATCACGGTGTCGGCCAGCGCGCCGCGGTCGATGCAGGTGTTGGCGCCGATGTCGACGTCGTCGCCGATCACCACCGCCCCGGTCTGCGGAATCTTGATGTACTTGCCGCCTTCGACCGCGAAGCCGAAGCCGTCGGTGCCGATCACGGCGCCGGAATGGATGATGCCGCGCGCGCCGATGCTGCAGCCGGCGTGGAAGGTCACGTTGGCGAACAGGTGGGTGTGGGCGCCGATGCGCGCTTCCTTGCCGACGTAGCAGCCGGCGTCGATCACCGCGTGCGCGCCGATCACGGCGCCGGCTTCGATGGTGACGTTCGGGCCGACGTGGGCGGTCGGGTCGACCAGGGCGCCGGCATCGACCACCGCGCTCGGGTGGATGCCCGGCCGCGCCGGGGTTTCCGTCAGCGACACGAAGTACTGCGCGGTGCGCGCGAAGTAGGCGTAGGGGTTGGTGGTGACGATGCGCGCGCCTTCGAAGGTCGCGGATACCGTCGGGTCGTCCAGCGGCGACAGGATCAGGGCCGCGGCCTGGCTTTGCGCGGCCAGCGCGCGCAGCTTGCTGTTGCTGAGGAAGCTGATGTCGGTGCTGCCGGCGCTGTCGAGCGGCGCGATCGCCGCGACGACCAGCTCGGGGTCGCCCACCAGCTGTCCGCCGAAGCGCTCGACCAGGTCGGCCAGGCGGACGCCGGGCGGGGTATGTCGGGTGTCAGTCAATGTCATGCATCCAGGTGGCTGGAAGCCGCCGGGGCAGTCCGGGATCGCGCGCCCCCTGGGGACGCGGCGGCGCCGGCTACTTGTCCAGCAGCTTCAGGATCTTGTCGGTGATGTCGATGCGCGGGCTGAACCACGCGGCTTCGGCCAGCACGGCGTCGAGCTTTTCCTGCTCGGCGACCTGCTCGATCATCTTGTAGGCGCGGGTCGCGATGGCGGCGCGCTCTTCGTTCTTGCGCTGCATGAGGTCCTCCTGGAACTCGCGCTGCATGCGCTGGACGTCCTTGTCCATGTTCAGCAGCTCGCGCGCGCGGCGGGTGCGCTCGACGTCGGTCAGGCCGGCCGCCTCGCTGTCGAACTTCTCCGACATCTGCTTGAGCTTCGTGACGGTCTCCTCGACCACCTTCTGGCGTTTCGAGAACTCGGCCTGGATGCGGGCGTCCGCGGTCTTGGCCATCTTCGATTCCGTCATCAGGCGCTCGGTGGCGACGAAGCCGATGCGGCTCGGCCCGGCCTGGCCCTGGGCCAGGGCATGGCCGAGCGGCGCCATGCACACCGCAGCCAGCAGCAGGGTCCGGGGCCAAGAGGCGATCAGCTTATTCAAGGTCATTCTCCGAAAGGGTCAGAAGCCGGTACCCATCTGGAACTGGAAGCGTTCGGTCTGGTCGCCCGGCTTGGCGTTCAGGGGCTTAGCATAACTCAACTTCAGCGGGCCGACCGGGGAAATCCACTGCAGGCCGACACCGGCCGAATAGCGCATCCGGTCGAGCAGGATCTTCTCCTTTTCCTGGTAGACCTGGCCGCCGTCCACAAAAGTGAACCAGCGCAGGCTGCGGTCCTTGCCGCCGCCCGGGAACGGGAACTGCAGCTCGGCGTTGCCGATGATGCGCTTGGCGCCGCCGATCGCGTAGCCGTAGTTCTGGTCCACCACGCCCAGGGTCGAGCTCTCGAAGCCGCGCACCGAACCGATGCCGCCGGCGTAGAAGTTCTTGAAGACCGGGTAGGCGTTGCCGCCGAAGCCCTTGCCGTAGTCGAACTCGCCGCGCAGGGCCAGCGTCATCCACGAGGTCAGCGGACGGTACCACTGCTGCTCGTACACCGCACGCGCGTACTTGACGTCGCCGATGAAGTCGACTTCGAGGTTGGCGCGCTGGAAGCGGCCGCGGGTCGGTGTCACCGCGCTGTCGCGGGTGTCGCGGCCCCAGGCCACGGTCACCGGGATCGCGGAGGTCGAGGCGCGGCCGATGCCGCTGGCCGGGCCGCCGTTATCGCGCACGAACTGCAGGTAGCTGAACGGGCTGTTGATGTCGGTCTCGATCTCGGTGCGTTCCACGCCGGCGCCGAAGAACACGGTATCGCTTTCCGAGAACGGCACGCCGAAGGTCAGGTTGCCGCCGGTCTGGCGCGTCGAGTAGGTGCCGTAGCCGTACAGCGGACGCGAATTGCGGTGGTAGACCTGGAACGAGCGCGAGACGCCGTCGTCGGTGAAGTACGGGTTGGTCTGCGACAGCGCGATCGTGCGGTTGTACTTGCTGGTGTTGACCTCGACGCCGATGGTCTGGCCGCTGCCGGCGAAGTTGGCCTGCGAGATCGACGCGGTGAAGGTGAACTTCTCGGCCTGCGAGAAGGCGCCGCCGATCATGAAGTTGCCGGTCGGGCGCTCTTCCACGATCATGTTGACGTCCACCTGGTCGGAGGTGCCCGGCGACTCCGGGGTCTCGATCTTGACGTCCTTGAAGTAGCCGAGGCGGTCGACGCGGTCGCGCGAGAGCTTGACGCGGTTGGCGTCGTACCACGAGCTCTCGAACTGGCGGAATTCGCGGCGGATGACTTCGTCGCGGGTGACGGTATTGCCCGAGATGTTCATGTGGCGCACGTAGGCGCGCTTGCCCGGGTCGACGAAGAAGGTGAAAGCGACTTCGCGCTTCTCGCGGTTGATTTCCGGGTTGGCCGTCACGTTGGCGAAGGCATAGCCGAAGGTGCCCAGGCGGTCCGAGATCAGCTTGTTGGTGGCTTCCTGCAGGTCGCCCGAATAGGTCTTGCCCGGTTTCAGCAGGATCAGCTGCTTGAGTTCTTCCTCGCGGCCGAAGGTCTCGCCTTCCAGCTTCACGCTCGAGACGGTGTACTTCTCGCCTTCGAATATGTTGACGGTGAGGTAGATGTCCTTCTTGTCGGGGGTGATCGAGACCTGGGTCGATTCGACGTTGGCTTCGAGGTAGCCGTTGGCGAGATAGAAGGACTTGATCGCTTCCAGGTCGCCGGTCAGCTTCTGCTTGGAGTACTGGTCGGCCTTCGAGTACCAGGTGAACCAGCCCGAGGTCGACAGCTCCTGCTGCTCGCGCAGCTGCTTGTCGCTGAAGGCCTTGTTGCCCACGAAGGTGATCTGGCGGATCTTGGCGATCTCGCCTTCGTCGACGTTGAACATGATCGTCACGCGGTTGCGCTCGATCGGGGTGACGGTGGTCGTGATCTTCACGCCGTACAGGCCGTGCGACAGGTACTGGCGCTTGAGTTCCTGCTCGGCGCGGTCGACCGCCGCCTTGTCGAAGATCTTGGTCACGCCGACGCCGATTTCGCCGAGCGCCTTGACCAGGTTGTCCTTCTCGAATTCCTTGGTGCCGGTGAAGTCGACCGAGGAGATCGCCGGGCGTTCCTCGACCAGCACCACCAGCACGCCGTTTTCCTCTTCCAGGCGGATGTCCTTGAAGAAGCCGGTCGCGAACAGGGCCTTGATGGCGGCGGTCGCCTTGTCGTCGTCGAAGGTCTCGCCCACGCGCACCGGCAGGTAGCTGAACACGGTGCCCGCTTCCGTACGCTGGATGCCTTCGACCCGGATATCCTTGACCACGAACGGGTTGACGGCGAGTGCGTTACCGGCGCACAGGGCCAGTACGGCTGCGCCGATGGAGCTGCGACGGATGAACGGCAGGGCAAAGCGATTCGGTTGTGAATTCATTGGCTGTATTTCAGGTCAGTCATTGGACAACATACATATTGTTTTACCGGTGCACGGTCCCTGATCAGGCAACCGCTAGAGCAACCGCACCAGGTCATTGAAGACGGCGAGCGCCATCAGCATGAACAGCAGGCCGACCCCGAAGCGCTGTGCGAACTCTCCAACACGTGCAGGCAGGGGGCGCCCGGTCAAAACTTCCAGCGAATAATACAGTAAATGGCCACCATCCAGAACCGGAATTGGTAACAAATTCATTACGCCTAAGCTAATACTAATAAATGCGATGAACTGCAAATAGGTGGCCAGACCAACCCGCGCGCTTTGTCCGGCATAATCGGCAATGGTGATCGGACCGGTGACATTCTTCCAAGATGCTTCCCCGGTAACCATTTTCCCGATCATCTTCAGCGTCATCACACTGGTTTCCCAGGTCCGCTCCACGCCCTTGGCGAGCGCCTCGAACGGCCCGGACGACACCGTCACCATCTCGACCGGCTGCGCCAGCATGACCTTGGCCACGCCGCGCCCGTTGGCGTCACGCTCGGGTTCGACCACGATCGGCAGCAACCGTTCACCACGCTGGACTTCGAGCTGCACCGGGCGTCCGGCGGAAGCGCGCATGGTCTCGGTGAAGGTCAAGCCGTCGTCGACGATCTTGCCGTCGGCGCGCAGCACCGTATCACCCGCCAGCAGGCCGGCGCGCTCCCCTGCCCCGCCCGGCAAGACCTGTTCGATGCGGGCCGGTTTGCGCCACAGGTCGAGGCCGAGCGCCTTCATCACGTCGCCGTCGACGTCGAGTTGTGCGACCGCACTGGCGGGGATCACGGCGTCATAGGTGCCGCCATGCTGGCCGCGCAGCGACAGGCGGGCTTCAGTCTTGTCGACCGCCGCGTGCAGGACCTGCCAGCGCAGCTCGGACCAGGACTGGACCGGGTTGCCATTGACGGCGACGACTGTATCGCCGCCCTGCACGCCGGCCTGCTGGGCGCTTGAGCCGGCCGGCACCGCGCGCAGGCGCGCCGAAGGCTCGTCGACGCCGTGCATGAACAGCACCGCCATCAGGCCGATCGCGACCAGGAAGTTGGCCAGCGGGCCGGCAGCCACGATGGCGATGCGGCGCCACACGCTCTGGCGCGTGAACTCCCGGTCGAATTCGGATTCGTCCTTCGGCGCGGTTTCCGGGTCGCGGCTATCGAGCATCTTGACGTAGCCGCCCAGCGGCAGCGCGGACACCGCCCACTCGGTCTGGTCCCTGCCGAAACGGCGCGACCACACCACGCGGCCCATGCCGACCGAGAAACGCAGCACCTTCACGCCGCAAGCGCGCGCCACCAGATAGTGGCCCAGTTCATGCAGGATGATCAGGGGTCCGAGCGCCAGCAGAAAGGCGACGATGGTGTACAGCAGGCTCATGGTCTCAGCCTCGCAGGGCGGCGATGGCGCTGCGGGCGGCTTCGCGCGCGCGGGCATCCTGCGCCAGCACCGCCTCGATGGTCGGCGCCGGGCCGTGTGCGACATCATCCATCACGGTGGCGATCACGCGGTCGATGTCGCGGAAACCGATCTCGCGGTCCAGGAAGGACTGGACCGCGACTTCATTGGCCGCGTTCAGCAGGGCCGGCGCGGTGCCGCCCGCGCGCAGGGCGTCGAAGGCCAGCGCCAGGCAGGGGAAGCGGGCAAAATCCGGCTTGTGGAACTGCAGTGCGGCCATCTCGGTGAGGTCGAGCTGGGCCACGCCCGAGGCGATCCGCTCCGGATAGGCCAGCGCGTGGGCGATCGGGGTGCGCATGTCGGGGTTGCCCAGCTGCGCCAGCACCGAGCCGTCCACATAGGAGACCATCGAGTGGATCACGCTCTGCGGGTGGATCACCACCTCGATCCGGTCCGCGGGCGCGCCGAACAGCCAGTGGGCCTCGATCACTTCCAGGCCCTTGTTCATCATGGTGGCGGAATCGACCGAGATCTTGCGGCCCATGACCCAGTTCGGGTGCTTGCAGGCTTCGTCGGGGGTCACCTGCTCCAGGGACTCGACGGCGCGGCTCAGGAAGGGGCCGCCCGAGGCGGTGAGCAGGATCTTCGCCACGCCGGCCGCATCCGGGTCGCGCGCATACGAGCCAGGCAGCGACTGGAAGATCGCATTGTGCTCGCTGTCGATCGGCAGCAGGGTCGCCTTGTGCTCGCGCACCGCGTCCATGAACAGCTGGCCGGACATGACCAGCGCTTCCTTGTTGGCCAGCAGGACCTTCTTGCCGGCGCGCGCCGCGGCCAGGGTCGGGGCGAGACCCGCCGCGCCGACGATGGCGGCCATCACGGTGTCGGTGTCGGCGTGGGACGCCACATCGCACAGGGCCTGCTCGCCGTATTCCACCGCGATGCCGAGGTCCGCGACCAATGCGGCCAGGCGGCGCGCCGCTTCCGCCGTGCCGACCACCGCGCGCTGCGGGCGATGACGGCGGCAGGCTTCGGCCAGTTCCTCGACGCGGCCGTGGGCCGTCAGCGCGTAGACGCTGTACTGGTCGGGATGGCGGGCGAGCACGTCGAGGGTCGAGGCGCCGATCGAGCCGGTGGCGCCCAGGATGGTGATGCGCTGCATTGTGGTGTTCCTTAGAGTGTTGCTACAGCCAGGCGCCGATCAGGGCTGCCAAGGGCAGGACCGGGACGAGTGCGTCGACGCGGTCCAGCACGCCGCCGTGGCCGGGCAGCAGGTTGCTGCTGTCCTTGAAGCCGGCGCGGCGCTTGAGCTGGGATTCGAACAGGTCGCCGACCACGCTGGCCGCGACGATGAGGATGAGCACGGCGTACAGGGCGCCCCAGCCGAGGCTGGCCTGCACGCGCACCGGGAAGGTGTTGGCCAGCGCATCGCCCCATTCGACGATGGCGAGCGTGGCCAGCAGCAGGACGGCGACGCCGCCGCCGATCGCGCCTTCCCAGGATTTACCTGGCGAGATCGAGGGCGCCAGCTTACGCTTCCCAAAAGTCTTGCCGCAGAAGTAGGCGAAGATGTCGGCGGCCCAGACGATGGCCATCACCGACAGCAGGTAGAGCGGCGAATACGAGAACAGGGTGACGATGGCGGCGAAGCAGCCGACCACGGCGATCGCGTAGACCAGGCTGAGGAAGGTGTTGCCGTTCGTGCCCAGCGCCGGCAGGCCGAGCTTCAGGGACGGCGCGAAGCGCAGCGCCCACAGCAGCACGCTGATGGCGAACCAGAAGGTCGGGTTGCCGCCGGGCTGGATGAAGAAAGCATAGGCGAAGGCGGCGGTCCAGAACACCGCGATCAGCGCCGCGCGCTTGCTGTCCGGGTTGAACAGGCGGAAGCACTCCCAGATCGCGGCGCCGAAGAACACGGACACCACCACCGCGAACGCCATGGTGTTATTGAGATACAGGACCGGCAGCAGCACTGCCAGCAGGACGAGCGCGGTAATGATCCGGATCTTCAGCATTGTCGGTCGTTGTTCTGTTGTCTATGTTGACGATGTCGTTACGACTGGGTCTTCTGGGCCACCTGCTCGCCGGTCTGGCCGAAGCGGCGTTCGCGGTCGTGGTAGGAGGCGATCGCTTCGTCCAGCGAGGCCTTGGTGAAATCGGGCCAGAAGGTCTTGGTGAAGTACAGCTCCGAATACGCCAG
Source organism: Massilia phyllostachyos (assembly GCF_021044825.1). Classification (GTDB taxonomy): domain Bacteria; phylum Pseudomonadota; class Gammaproteobacteria; order Burkholderiales; family Burkholderiaceae_D; genus Telluria; species Telluria phyllostachyos. Next base: position 29,088 of record NZ_JAJNOC010000013.1, read on the forward strand.
CTGCCACAGCAGGAAGTTCGAGATGCGCTCTTCGCCGCCGGTGCGGATGAACAGGTCGGGCTCGGGCGCATAGGCCATGGCCAGGTGCGGCGCCAGCAGCTCTTCGGCGTACTCGGTGACGCCTGGATTGGCCGCCACCATCTTGCTTGTTGCCTGCATGATATCCCAGCGCCCGCCATAGTTGGCGCACACGGTGACCGTCAGGCGGCTGTTGTTGGCGGTGCGGCGCTCCGCCGCGTTGATCATTTCCTGCAGCTTCGGGTCGAAGCGGCTCAGGTCGCCCACGACTTTCAGGCGAATATTGTTCGCGTGCATCTTCGACACTTCGCGCTCGAGCGCGGTGACGAACAGCTTCATCAGCAGCGAGACTTCCTCGGCCGGACGGCGCCAGTTTTCCGAGGAAAAGGCGAACAGGGTCAGGTATTCGACCCCGCGCTCGACGCAATGCTCGACCACGCCGCGCACCGCCTCCACGCCCTTGACGTGGCCGGCCACGCGCGGCAGCAGGCGTTTGGTCGCCCAGCGGCCATTGCCGTCCATGATGATGGCGATGTGGCGCGGCACGGGGCGCGTGTCGGGGATGGCGGCGGTCGAACTCTTGAACATCGTTGCTTCCAGCAGGACTGACGCCGCACCCGTCGAGGGCGGCCGCGGCAGCCGTTCTTAAAGGGATCGGACCGGCCGCGGCAATGCCGGGGCCGGTCCGCTTGGACATTGCCCGTCTTAGACGGTCATGATGTCCTTTTCTTTGTCGGCCAGCAGCTTGTCGATTTCGGCGACGAACTTGTCGGTCAGTTTCTGGATCTCGTCGTTCGAGCGGCGCTCTTCGTCTTCCGACGCGGTCTTGTCCTTGACCATTTTCTTGGCCGCTTCATTGGCGTCGCGGCGGATGTTGCGCACGGCGATCTTGGCGTCTTCGCCTTCCGACTTGGTCAGCTTGACCATTTCCTTGCGGCGCTCTTCGGTCAGCGGCGGGGTCGGCACGCGGATGGTGTCGCCCTGCGACGACGGGTTCAGGCCCAGGTCGGAGTCGCGGATCGCTTTCTCGATGGTGTTCGCCATCTTCTTCTCGAACGGCGCCACGCCGATGGTGCGGGCGTCGATCAGGGTCAGGTTGGCGACCTGCGACAGCGGGACCGGCGAACCGTAGTACTCGACCATCACGGAGTCGAGGATGCCGGCGTGGGCGCGGCCGGTGCGGACCTTCGCCAGGTTGGCCTTCAGGGTGTCGATCGACTTGGTCATGCGATCCTGGGCGTTCTTTTTCACATCAGCTAAGGACATGCTGCTCTCCTGTTTTTCTTGGTTCAAATATATTCAACAAACTGCGATTCTACGGCTTAGACGTGCACCAGTGTACCTTCGTCCTCGCCCATGATGACCGCTTTCATGGCGCCCGGCTTGACGATCGAGAACACCTTGATCGGCAGCTTCTGGTCGCGGCACAGGGCAAACGCGGTGGCGTCCATCACCTGCAGGTTCTTGCTGATCGCTTCGTCGAAGGTGATCGAATTGTAGCGGGTCGCGTTCGGATCCTTGTTCGGGTCGGCGGAGTAGACGCCGTCGACCTTGGTGGCCTTGAGGACGATCTCGGCCGAGATCTCGGCGCCGCGCAGGGCGGCCGCGGTGTCGGTGGTGAAGAAGGGGTTGCCGGTGCCGGCGGCGAACACGACGACCTTGCCCTCTTCCAGGTACTGCAGGGCTTTCGGACGCACGTAAGGCTCGACCACCTGCTCGATGGCGATCGCCGACATCACGCGCGCGGTGATGCCCACGTGGCGCATGGCGTCGGCCAGGGCCAGGGCGTTCATGACGGTGGCGAGCATGCCCATGTAGTCCGCGGTGGCGCGGTCCATGCCCTGGGCGCCCGGGGCCACGCCGCGGAAGATGTTGCCGCCGCCGATCACGACCGCCACCTGCACCCCCAGCTTCGCCACTTCCGCCACGTCGGCCACCATGCGCTCGATGGTCGCGCGGTTGATGCCGAAGTTATCGTCACCCATCAGCGCTTCGCCAGACAGTTTGAGGAGGACTCGTTGGTAGGCTGGTTTTGTCATGATGAAGCGGCTCCTATGTTGTGTTTCGAATTCGGGTCTGACCGGGCGCTGTTGGCGCGGGTCTCATCTGCCGGGGGCGGATGGAAGCGTGGGTGGCTTGTTTATCAACTTGGGTACCGGCCTTCGCCGGTACGACGGTTGTTGCGGCTGGAGGTCAACGTCAGGCTGCGACGGCCCGCTCCCTCCGCACGTCGTCCCGGCGCAGGCCGGGACCCAGGTTTGCATGCGCTACCACGAACGCACGCAGCACCACCCTACAAAAACGGGCCTTACGGCCCGCTTTCAATTACTGCTTGTTGGCAGCCATCTGGGCTGCGACTTCCGCTGCGAAGTCGTCCACCTTCTTCTCGATGCCTTCGCCGACGACGTACATCGTGAACGATTTCACGGTGGTGCCGGCGGCCTTCAGCATCTGTTCGATCGACTGCTTGTCGTTCTTCACGAATGCCTGGTTCAGCAGCGAAACTTCTTTCAGGTACTTCTGCACCGAACCGTCGATACGCTTGGCGACGATTTCAGCCGATTGCGGCTGCTTGCCTTCGGCGACGGCCTTGTCGGCGTCTTCCTTGGCTTTCAGTTCAGCAACCGAACGCTCTTTCTCGATCATTTCGGCCGGCACCGATTCTGCCGACAGGGCGACCGGCTTCATCGCGGCGATGTGCATCGCGACGTCCTTGCCGACTTGCTCGTCCGCGCCTTCGAACTCGACCATGACGCCGATGCGGGCGCCGTGCAGGTACGATGCCAGCTTGCCGGCGGTTTCGAAGCGCTGGAAGCGGCGCACGGTCATATTCTCGCCGATTTTGCCGATCAATGCCGTACGCACGTCGTCGAAGGTCTTGCCGTCGTGCGGGATCGCTGCCAGAGCGGCGACGTCGGCCGGGTTGTTTTCGGCGACCAGCTTGGCCGCCAGGTTGGCCATGGCCAGGAAGTCGTCGTTCTTGGCAACGAAGTCGGTTTCGCTGTTGATTTCGACCAGCGCGCCGACGTTGCCGGCGATGTAAGCCGCGACCACGCCTTCAGCGGTGATACGCGATGCTGCCTTCGATGCCTTGCCGCCCAGCTTGACGCGCAGGATCTCTTCGGCACGGCCCATGTCGCCTTCGGCTTCGGTCAGTGCTTTCTTGCATTCCATCATCGGCGCGTCGGTTTTCGCGCGCAGTTCACCCACCATCGCTGCGGTAATAGCTGCCATGTGTTTTCTCCCAAATATTGATTAGAGAGTGCAACTGTTCCGGGAACAGCCACACGATAATTTATTGCTAAGCTCGATGCTTAAAAAAAGGGGGGCTTGTGCCACACGGGCGCCCCCTTCTTCGCTCAGGCAGGGATTACCCTGCCCTCGCATTATGCCTGCTCGGAAACTTCGACGAAGTCGTCGCCGCCGGCCTTGACCATCTCAACGACTTCGTTGGTGGCGTTGGCGCGGCCTTCCAGGATCGCATCGGCGACGCCGCGTGCGTACAGGGTGATCGCTTTCGACGAGTCGTCGTTACCCGGGATCACGTGGGTCACGCCTTCCGGCGAGTGGTTGGTATCGACCACGCCGATGACCGGGATGCCCAGCTTGCCGGCTTCGGTGATGGCGCCCTTGTGGTAGCCGACGTCGACCACGAAGATCGCGTCGGGAATGCCGCCCAGGTCCTTGATGCCGCCGATCGACTTCTGCAGCTTTTCCATTTCGCGCGAGAACATCAGCGCTTCTTTCTTCGACAGCTTCTCGACCGAACCGTCTTCCACTTGCGCTTCCATGTCCTTCAGGCGCTTGATCGAGGTCTTGATGGTCTTGAAGTTGGTCAGCATGCCGCCCAGCCAGCGCTGGTCGACGTACGGGACGCCAGCGCGCTGGGCTTCAGCGGCGATGATGTCGCGTGCCTGGCGCTTGGTGCCGACCATCAGGATCGTGCCGCGGTTGGCGGAGATCTGCTTGATGGTCTTCATCGCGTCCTGGTACATGGCCAGGGTCTTTTCCAGGTTGATGATGTGGATCTTGTTGCGGTGGCCGAAGATGAACGGAGCCATTTTCGGGTTCCAGAAACGGGTCTGGTGGCCGAAGTGGATACCGGCTTCCAGCATTTCGCGCATAGTAACGGACATGTAATTCTCCAGGGTTGGGTCTTGAACGTGGCCAGTCACCTTGCAGGCACCCTTTGCGGCCGCGTTCGCGATTTCATTTAAAAAGTCGTTTTTTACAACATTGCTCGATGCGAATCCGAGCAACCCGAGATTCTAGCCGTATTCAGCCTTCTTATCAAGGGTTGCATCCAGGGGGCGTGTTTCCCGCCCGTCCGGCGGAACCCTTATAATCACGACATTCAGGAAATACCGACCATTTTATTTGCAGGACAAGCTTTTCATGACCTCCACCCCAAAAACACCCGAAGAAATCGAAGGCATGCGCATCGCCTGCCGCCTCGGCTCGGAAGTGCTCGACTACATCACGCCCTTCGTCAAGCCCGGCGTCACCACCGGCGAGCTCGACCGCCTGGCCAAGGACTACATGATCAACGTGCAGGGCACCCAGCCGGCCACGCTGAACTATGCGCCGCCGGGCTACCCGCCCTTCCCCGGCTCCATCTGCGCCTCGGTCAACGACGTCATCTGCCACGGCATCCCGGGCGAGAAGGCGCTGAAAAGCGGCGATGCGCTGAACATCGACATCACGCCGATCACCAAGGACGGCTTCCACGGCGACAACAGCCGCATGTTCCTGGTCGGCGAACCGACCATCATGGCCAGGCGCCTGTCGGAAGTCACCTTCGAGTGCATGTGGCTGGGCATCGCCAAGGTCAAGCCGGGCAACCGCCTGGGCGACATCGGCCACGCGATCCAGCAGCACGCCGAAAAGAACGGCTACAGCGTGGTGCGCGAGTTCTGCGGCCACGGCGTCGGCCGCAAGTTTCACGAAGAGCCGCAGGTGCTGCACTATGGCCGCCCCGGCACCGGCGAGGAGCTGGTCCCCGGCATGATCTTCACGATCGAGCCGATGATTAACGCCGGCCGCCGCGAGATCAAGGAAATGCCGGACGGCTGGACCATCAAGACCAAGGATCGCAGCCTGTCGGCCCAGTGGGAACACACCGTCCTGGTGACGGAGACCGGCGTCGAGGTGCTGACGATGTCGGCCGGCAGCCCGCAAGCGCCCGCCATCGTGCACGCGCTGCTGCCGCAGTACGCCCCGGTCGCGGCGTAAAGGAGCAGCCATGGGCCAGCCGGCGCTCCTCGACAGCTCCCGCACGGAACTGCGCCAGCGGCTCAGGGATCAACTGCGAGCCGAGCGCCAGGCCCTGATCGACGCCTTCCACGCGGACGGCAAGCCGGAAAAGCTGCTGCGCGGCCTGCGCACCTGCGTCGACGGCATCCTGACCGACGCCTGGCGCGCCGCCGGCCTGCCGGCGAATACCGCGCTGGTCGGCGTCGGCGGCTACGGCCGTGGCGAGCTGTTTCCCTATTCCGACGTCGATCTGCTGATCCTGCTCGGCCAGCCGGCCGACGCCCTGACCCAGGCGCGCCTGGAGTCGCTGGTCCAGCTGTTCTGGGACCTCGGCCTGGAAATCGGCCACAGCATCCGGACGGTGGACGAATGCCTGGTCGAGTCGCGCGCCGACATCACGGTGCAAACCAGCCTGCTGGAAGCGCGCCTGGTGACCGGCGACCCGGTCCTGTTCGACGAGCTGCGCAAGCGCCACCGCGCGGCCCTCGACCCGCAAGCCTTCTTCCAGGCCAAGACCGCCGAGATGCGCCTGCGCCACGCCAAGTACGAATACACGGCCTTCGCCCTCGAACCCAACGTCAAGGAAAGCCCGGGCGCGCTGCGCGATCTACAGGTGATCATGTGGGTGGCGAAAGCGGCCGGCCTGGCGCAATCCTGGAGCCAGATGGCGCGCGCGAAGCTCATCACGCGCACCGAGGCGCGCCAGCTGATGGAGAAGGAATACGCCTTCAAGGACATCCGCGTGCGCCTGCACCTGCAGACCAAGCGGCGCGAAGACCGCCTGGTGTTCGACGTCCAGACCGCGATCGCGAAGACCTTCGGCCTCGAGAACGCCGAGGGACGCCGCGCCAGCGAATTCCTGATGCAGCGCTACTACTGGGCGGCCAAGGTGGTGACGCAGCTGAACACCATCATGCTGCAGAATATCGAGGCCCAGCTGTTCCCGCGCCAGGCGGCCTGCGTGCCGATCGGCGGCGACTTCAACGAGCATTTCAACGAAGTCAACGGCTTCATCGACATCGCGGCAAGCGACACCTTCGAGCGCGTTCCCGCGACCGTGCTGGGCGTGTTCGTGGCCATGACCGAGCGCCCCGACATCAAGGGCATGACCGCGCGCACCATGCGCGCGCTGTGGCATGCGCGGAACGTGATCGACGCCGACTACCGCGCCAACCCGGTCCACAAGGCGCTGTTCCTGCGCGTGTTGAAAGCGCCGAGCGGCCTGCTGCACGCGCTGCGACGCATGAACGACATGGGCGTGCTGGGCCGCTACCTGCCGGCCTTCCGCAACATCACCGGCCAGATGCAGCACGACCTGTTCCACGTCTACACGGTGGACCAGCACATCATGATGGTGGTGCGCAACCTGCGCCGCTTCACGATGCCGGAGCACGCCCACGAATACCCCTTCTGCAGCCAGCTGATCGCCGACTTCCGCGACCGCTGGCTGCTCTACGTCGCCGCCCTGTTCCACGACATCGCCAAGGGCCGCGGCGGCGACCATTCGGAACTCGGCATGCAGGACGCGCGCGACTTCTGCCGCGGCCACGGGCTTTCGGACGCGGACACCGAGCTGGTGGTGTTCCTGGTCCAGCAGCACCTGCTGATGTCCACCGTCGCGCAGAAGCAGGACCTGTCCGACCCGGACGTGATCTCGAGCTTTGCCGCGCAGGTCAAGGACGAGCGCCACCTGACCGCGCTCTACCTGCTGACGGTGGCCGACATCCGCGGCACCAGCCCCAAGGTGTGGAATGCCTGGAAGGCCAAGCTGCTCGAAGACCTGTACAAGGTGACCCTGCGCGTGCTGGGCGGCGAACCGCACAGCGCCGACCGCGAGCTGCGCGCACGCCAGCGCGAAGCGCTCGCCACCCTGCGCCTGTTCGGCCTGGGCGCCAAGGACCACGAGGCGCTGTGGAAGCAGCTCGACGTCGCCTACTTCCTGCGCCACGACGCCTCCGACATCGCCTGGCAAACGCGCGCGCTGTACGAAAAAGTCGACAGCGACAAGCCGGTGGTGAAGGCGCGCCTGGCGCCGATCGGCGAAGGCCTGCAAGTCGCGGTCTACGTGAAAGACCAGCCCGACCTGTTCGCGCGCATCTGCAGCTACTTCGAACGCAAGAACTTCAGCATCCTGGACGCGAAGATCCACACCACGCGCCACGGCTACGCGCTCGACAGCTTCCTCGTCACGGACGAGAATTTTGCCGGCAGCTACCGCGACATCATCAGCCTGATCGAGCACGAGCTGTGCGCGCTCCTGCTGTCGCAGGAGCCGCTGGCGCCGCCTTCGCGCGGACGCCTGTCGCGCCTGTCGCGCACCTTCCCGATCCAGCCCACCGTCGACCTGCGTCCGGACGAGCGCGGCCAGTTCCACGTGCTGTCGGTGGCGGCCAACGACCGTCCCGGCCTGCTGTACGCGATCGCGAACGTGCTCACGCGCTACCGCATCAACCTGCACACGGCGAAGATCATGACCCTGGGCGAGCGCGTCGAGGACGTGTTCCTGATCGACGGCGCCTCGCTCAACAACCCGCGCGTGCAGGTCCAGCTCGAGACCGATCTGCTCGACGCGCTCAAGATTTAATCCTTTATTTTTGTATCTGCCACATGACTGAACCGATCCGCCTTTCCAAACGCATGTCCGAACTCGGCCTCTCCTCGCGCCGCGAAGCCGATGAATGGATCGCCAAAGGCTGGGTGCGGGTGGACGGCAAGGTGGTGTCGGAGCTGGGCAGCAAGGTGCTGCCGCACCAGAAGATCACCGTCGAGCGCCAGGCCGCGGCCGAGCAATCGAAGCGCGTCACGGTCCTGATCAACAAGCCGGTCGGTTTCGTCAGCGGCCAGGCCGAGGATGGCTACAAGCCGGCCGTCACCCTGATCAAGCCGGAGAACCGCTGGCTCGAGGACGATGCGGACGAGCAGTTCCATCCGACCCAGCTGCGCAGCCTGGTGCCGGCCGGGCGCCTGGACATCGATTCGGTGGGCCTCCTGGTGCTGACCCAGGACGGCCGCATCGCCAAGCAGCTGATCGGCGAGAACACCGACATCGAGAAGGAGTACCTGGTGCGGGTGCAGTACACGCGGCCGGGCAAGCTGCCCGATGCGGACCTGAAGAAGCTGAACCACGGCCTGTGGATGGACGGGAAGCCGCTGCTGCCGGCCAAGGTGCGCTGGCAGAACGACGACCAGCTCAGCTTCACGCTGAAGGAGGGCCGCAAGCGCCAGATCCGACGCATGTGCGATATGGTGGGACTGAAGGTGGTCGGCCTGAAGCGGGTGCGCATCGGCCGGGTCAAGCTCGGCGACCTGCCGCAGGGGCAGTGGCGCTACCTGCGGCCGGACGAGCAGTTCTGAGTTGTCTCGGCCTCACTGGCCGACGCAGATGATCCTGGTGTCGTATTCCCTGGCATTGCCTTTTTTCTGGGTCGCCCAACGGATCACTTCCTCGGCGTCGGCCACCGTCATGACCGTGGCCTTTTCCTTGTTCTTGATGAAGGAAACTCCTTCGAACTTCCCTTCCTTGCTGCGCATGACTTTCGCGAAGACGGGCGGCGCCTTGCCGTCCGGGGTGCGCTTGTTTTGCTGGACGAGGTAGCGCTGGTCGATGTTTTCCATGATGGTGCCTATGTGACTGAAGGAGGGCCGCATTGTACGGCACCTCGCAACAGCTCACTTTGCAAAGCCGAAGCGGAAGGTCCCTGGCGGCAGCATCAGGGCCGGCGCCGGCTTTCCGGCCTCGACCATCACCATGTCGAGCGGCGTCGCATCGGGGCCGTCGTCCGCATGGAAAGCCTGGATCAGGCGCCTTCCCTGCGCCGGCAGCAGGTTTGCGGGCACCGGCTGCGGGGCGAGGCCTGCCCGGGTCTGCATCCACACCGGCCGGCCTTCCTTTCCATGCTCTGTCTCATCGGGATGAAAGACCTGCATGTCGTAGCTGCCTGGTCTGACACCCGCCATCGCATAGCCGCCCGCCGGCGTCCTGAGCACGACCGGGAGGGACGGCGCAAAGCGCTCCATGGCGGCGCGGTAGCGCGGATGTTCGACACGCGCGTCACCCCGTGCGTACATGAACGTCTGCTCGATTGAAAGCGGATCGACGCCGAGCTGCTCACGCAGCAGCGTCGCCACCGACTTCCAGCCATCCTTGTTTGCCACGTCCTGCTTGCCGGCGTGGCCATAGCCCACGTACATGAAGACGTTTGCCTTCGGATGCTTCGTGAAGATGCGTTCGACGAGGTTGCGGGCGGAACCGAGCTCGCGCAGGCGCTCGCGCTCATGCGGCTGCGCCCCCTCGGGATTGTGATCGTAGCCGACAAACGACCAACCGTCGCGGATCGCACCGCGCACGAATGCGCCGTACATCGGCTCGTTCACGTAGAACCCCATGTTGCGGTCGACGGTTGCCGGATGCAGGGGAATGTCGGGCGTAAAGGCCTCGGCTGCCAGGTATTCGTACCCGATCTTGCGAAGTTCGCGGGCCAGCCTGGCGGCGAACACACGATGGAACGGCACATGGTGCGCTTCGTTCAGGATCACGATCTGCCGGTTCTTCGCCTCTCGCACGATGGCGGCCAGCGCATCTTCGGCGGTGGCCGATTCCAGCGCCAGGCTGGTACTGCGTCCATACTGCGATTGCACGTCACGCGCGATGTCGAACCACATCGAGGCCTGCGCCGCGCCAGACGCGTCGCCTGCGAGCGAGCGCATATTCCTCAGCATGTCCAGCGCGCCCGCACGTTCCTCCAGCACCGCGGCGCGCGCTTCCGGCGCCAGCGTTTCCAGCTGCGCGAACACGCCCGGCGCACCGCTGGCGGTTTCGGCCCGGTCCAGCAGTTTCAGGTAGTCGGGCGCCGCCTGGGCAGAATGACAGGACAACAGACCCCATGCGATCAAACAGGCCGGAAGCCTGGAGAGAAAATGCCGCCTTCGTGGCCCGGTTCTCTGTCTTGACATCGCGATCTCCAAGATTGATATCCCGTCGATCATGCCATCGATGCGCCCCCGACATACTCAAGAATTCTCACAGATGGGGCAAGCTAGCGCCGGTGGCAGCTTCCTTCGTAGATCATCCCGATCTCCTTTTCAGTGTCGTCAAGCGCCAAATTGTCTGCACGCCTGGCTCAGTCGATCTCGTTCACGATCACACTCCCATAAGCGGCGCAGGCGGCCACGATGTACCCGATGACCTCTGCAGCCAGGCCGTGCGCACCGCTCACGCAGACGTAGAAGCCTTCAGGCTCGATCCTGGCGGAGGCCGCCGGCACTCCGACGCTTCCGGCCTCCCTGTGTTCGTAGCCGTCGGCGAGTCCCCTTTTGCCTTCCGGTCTAGTACAAGGTATCGCGCTGGCGCTGCGGCAAAGCGCCGTCGTACGCATCGCCATCGAAACCGTCCTGCGTCAGTGCGGCCAGGATCGTCCCGGGCGACGGCACGCCGGTAGTGTCGTGTTCCCCGGGATGCCACAGGCGGGAGCGCAGGATCGAGCGGGCGCACTGGAAGAACACCGTGTCGACCGCGATGCGCAGCACGCAATGCGGCTGCTTGCCGGCGACCGCAAACGATGCGAGCAGCGCCGGATCGACGTCGATCTGTGCGCGGCCGCGAATGCGCAGCGTCTCGCCGACGCCGGGAATCAGGAAGATCAGGCCGATGCGCGGGTCCGCGATCAGGTTGCGCAGGCTGTCGATCCGGTTGTTGCCGCGCCGTTCGGGCAGCAGCAGCGTGTGCTCGTCGACGATGCGCACCAGCGGCCCCGCATCCCCGCGCGGAGAGACGTCCACGCCCTGGGGTCCGCTCGTCGCCAGGAGCGCGAAGCGGGCGTTCTCGATCCAGCGCGTGTAGGCGGGATGGAGCCGATCGGTTTCCTTGGCGATCGACTGCGGCGCCACCTGGCCGAACAGGGCCTCCAGCGCGGCGAGATCGGTGATGAGATGTTCGGCCATGGCGCTCCGGTCAACAGGAATGAATAGGTCTCTTCTACCCTAGCACAGCCAGCCGCGCCCGCGCCACCGTCATTCGGTCTGCGCGACCCAGGCCTGGCGCACGCAGCGGCGCGGCGCGGCGATCGAGCGATGCATCAGGTAGCGCGTGCCCGGCAGGTACAGCGAGCCGGCGAAGGCAAGGTCGCGCCACAAGCCGTTCGAATCGGCCTGGAAGCACGGCGTCAGCGCGCGGCTCAGGGCCTGGTAGGCGCGCACGGTGCGCAGGCGGCTCGCCGAATAGCGCGCCAGGCCCTCGGCCGGCCCGTGCGCCTGCACGTTCGCGGCCAGCACCAGCGCATCCTGGACCGCCAGGGTCGTGCCCAGGCCGAGTTGCGGGCTCATGGCGTGGGCGGCGTCGCCGACGATGGCGATCGGTCCTTCGGCCAGGCGCGAGGGACGGGCATGGCAATAGGCGGCGAAGGCGAACTGGTCGTGCGAGTGGATGCGCTCGACCAGCGGGTTCGACTCTGGCCAGAGTGCGAGCAGCTCGCGCTTGAATGCCTCGATCGGCGTCTCGCGCCACGCCGCGAAGGCGTTGCGGTGCAGGCTCCAGAAGAACGACACGCGCAGGGCGTCAGCTACGCGCTCGGTCGGCATGATGCCGAACATCTGGCGCGTGCCGCGATAGCGCTGCAGCAGCTCCGTCGGCGCGTACCAGTCCGGCAGGTCGATCAGGGACCACAGGGCGCCCCAGGCATAGGGCCTCGAGGGCACGGCGAGTCCGGAGTCGGCCGGCAGGTGCGAGCTTGCGCCGTTGGCGATGACGACGATGTCGAAGTCGCGCGTGGCGCCATCGACTGCGACCAGTCCACGTTCGTCCTGGGTACGCACGGCCTGCACGTCCGCGCCGAAGCGCAGCGTAACGCCGAGCTGGAGGCAGGCCTGCTGCAGCACCCGTCCCAGCGCGCTGCGGCTGACGGCGCGCGCCTGCAGCTCGCGGTAGCGGATATCGACCAGCTTCCAGCCGCGCTGGTTCAGGCCGACCAGGGCGTCGACGGGCACGCTGGCGGCCTCGAAGGCCGGGCCGACGCCGAGATCGTCGAGGGCGGCGACGCCCTGCGGCTGGATCAGGACGCCCGCGCCGAGCGTCGCCAGCGCGGGGTGTTTTTCGAACACGTCGACTTCATGCCCGAGACGGGCGAAGGCGATGCCCGTGGCCAGGCCCGCCGTGCCCGCGCCGACGATGCCGATCCGATATCTGCTTTTTTCCATGATCTCCCAACGACCGCGATGCCATCAGCGCAATGGTAAGCGATCGGAACGGGCAGCGCAGCTTCTATCGATCCCGCATGAAGCGGGAGATTCAGCTGCGCCGGCGATCGGCCAGGAACTGCTGCGCGCGCGGCGTCTGCGGGTTGGCGAAGAAGTCTTCCGGCTTGGCGCGTTCGAGAATGCGGCCCTCGCTCATGAACACGATGCGATCCGCCACTTCGCGCGCAAAACCCATCTCGTGGGTGACGCACACCATGGTCATGCCTCCGTGCGCCAGCGAGCGCATCACGCCCAGCACCTCGCCCACCATTTCCGGGTCGAGGGCGCTGGTCGGCTCGTCGAACAGCATGATCGGCGGGCGCATCGCCAGGGCGCGCGCGATCGCCACGCGCTGTTGCTGGCCGCCCGACAGTGCATTCGGATAGGCGTCGCGCTTGTGCGCCAGGCCGACCTGCTCCAGCAGCGTCATTGCGTAGTCGCGCGCTTCGCTCGAGCTCGCGCGCTTCAGGTTGACCGGGGCCAGCGTGCAGTTCTCCAGCACGGTCAGGTGCGGGAACAGGTTGAAGTGCTGGAACACGAAGCCGATGCCGGCGCGCAGCCGGTCGACGTTCGTCCCCTTCGCGTGGATCTCGCGGCCGTCGATGGAGATCGTGCCACCGTCGATTTCCTCGAGGCGGTTCAGGGTGCGGATCAGGGTCGACTTGCCCGAGCCCGAGGGTCCGCACACGACGACCACCTCGTTCTTCTCCACGCGCTCGCTGACATCGACGAGCGCATGGTAATCTCCGTAAAACTTGTTGACTTTATCGAGAACGATCATCGTTCGACTACCCTTTTACGAAGCCCGCGCCAGGCGGCGCTCGAGCAGGAAGGCCAGGCGGGACAGGCCGAAACAGAGGATGAAATAGGTCAGCGCCAGGATCAGGTAGACCTCGACCGCCTGCGTGAACACCAGGGTGTTGATCTGGGTGGCGATGAACGACACTTCCGACAGGCCGATGATGTAGCCGAGCGAGGTCGCCTTGATGGTCGAGACCAGCTGGCTGACGATCGACGGCAGGCCGTTGCGCAGGGTCTGCGGCAGCACCACCAGGCGCAGCGCCTGCGGGTACGACAGGCCCAGCGAGCGGGCGCTCTCGAGCTGCCCTTTCGGCAGCGCGCGAATGCCGGCGGCCACGATCTCGGCCAGGTAGACGCCATCGAACAGCACCAGCACCATCAGCATGGTGGTGGCCTGGCCGGTCTTCACGCCGGTCACGGCGGGCAGGAAGAAGTAGACCCAGAACACGACCAGCAGCAGCGGCACCGCGCGCACCAGCTGCACCAGGGTCGCCACCGGCCAGCGGACCGCGCGATGGCTGCTCACGCGCGCCACGCCCAGCAGCAGGCCGAAGGGCATCGCCAGGGGCAGCGCGCCGAACGACAGCAGCACGGTGAGCGCCAGGCCGCCGAGGGGACCATCGGGATATTGGCCGACCAGGAAGTACAGCCAGTAGGTATCGATCAGTTCGAGCATGGGTTCAGCCTTATGCCGGACGGACCGGGAAGCGCCGCTGGTACAAATGCGCAGCGAACGAAATCAGCAGCGACACGGTGAGGTAGGCCAGGGTCGCGAAGGTGAAGGCCTCGACGCTGCGGAAGCTCGCGGTCTCCACGCGCGCGGCCTGGTACATCATCTCGGCGGCGCCGATCACGGTGGCAACGCTGGTGTCCTTCCACAGGTTGATGGTCTGCGACAGCAGCGGCGGCACCGAGGCGCGGAAGGCTTGCGGCAGCAGCACCAGGCGCATCGCTTTGATGCGTCCCAGGCCCAGCGAACGGGCCGCCTCCAGCTGCGAGGCCGGCACCGCGCGGATGCCGCTGCGGATGTCCTCGGCCATGTGCACGCCGCTGTACAGCGACAGCGCGATCACCGCGCACACGGCTTCCGGGTTGTGCGCATACAGGAACTCGCGCGCGCCTTCCGGCAGCAGTTCGGGAAAGGCGAAGTACCAGAACAGGAGGTGCGCCAGCAGCGGCACGTTGCGGATGCCTTCGACGATGGCGGCGCCAATGATGCGCAGCGGCGCGGCCGTCGAGGTGCGCATCAGGGCGACCAGGGCGCCGAGCGGCAGCGCGATGACGAAACTGGCGGCGGTCAGTTGCAGGGACAGGACGAGGCCCTGCACCAGCCAGTCGTGGTACTGGCCGGATTGCAGGATGCTGGGATCGAAAAACGGCAAAACGCTAGCTATCGAAGACAGTCGGCAATCAGATCTTGTCGGAGCTGATCTTGAAGGTGCGCTTGGCGATGTTGGCGCGGGTGCCCGGGCCGTACCACTTGTTGAACAGCTGCTCGGCGGCGCCGCTGGCTTCGAGTTCGCGCAGGGTCTGGTCGACCACCGCCTTCAGGCTCTTTTCACCTTTCTTCAGGCCGAGGGCGATCGACTCGTTGCCGATCGAAGTCGGCAGGATGGTGAAGCCCTTGGCGGCCGGGCCGAGCTTGCCGTAGTCGGCCAGCAGCGAGGATTCGTCGTTGACGTAGGCGACGCCCTTCCCCTGGCGCAGCGCCTGGAAGGCCTGCTGGGTGTTTTCAAACGTCACCACTTGGGCGGTCGGCACGGCCGCGCGGATATTGGTTTCCTGGGTGCCGCCGCGCACGGTGACGACCTTCTTGCCGGCCAGCTGGGGCAGCGCGCCGATGCCGCTGCCGGCGCGGACCATGACCTTCGAGCCGGTCACGAAATGGGTCAGCGCGAAGTCGACCTGCGATTCGCGCTCCTTGTTGTGGGTGAGCGTGGCGGCGAGCGCGTCGACCTGGCCCTGCTGCAGCTCCGGAATGCGGGCCGACACCGACATCTGCTTGAACACCGGCTTGACGCCGATCTTCTTGGCCACCGCGGTGGCGATGTCGATCTCGTAGCCGACCAGCTGGCGGGTCCTGGGGTCGACGAAGCTGTTCGGTTCGTCGGTGCCGAGCACGCCGAAGACGATCGTGCCCTTCTTCTTGATGTCGGCCAGCTGGTCGGCATGCGCGGCGGCGGCGACCAGGTTGGCGGACAGGGCGAGCGCACCCAGCAAAACGTGACGGCGGCTGAACATATTCTTCTCCATGCAGCAAAAATTCAATCGGAGAAGTATAAGGCATGATCTTGCATGGCCGAACGATCAATTAGCCATAAGAAAATGCGCTCTCGACTATAAAGGCCGGGATGTGTTCAGTCATCCGTACTCCGCCGCGCCATGCTAGAGTGGCAAGCAACAAGGATTGAAGCGGAGGCGCCATGCTGGTCGTAACCTATAACGTGAACGGAATCGGGGCGCGCCTGCCGGCCCTGCTCGAATATCTCGACGAACGCAAGCCGGACGTGGTCTGCCTGCAGGAGCTCAAGGCGCCGCAGGAGAAGTTTCCGGAAATCCAAATCCGCGAGGCCGGATACCACGCGATCTGGCATGGCCAGAAGAGCTGGAACGGCGTCGCCATCCTCACCCGCGATGGCCCGGCGCAGGAACTGCAGCGCGGCCTGCCGGGCGACCCGACGGACGAACAAAGCCGCTACATCGAGGCGGTCTACCAGGGCCTGGTGGTGTGCGGCCTGTACCTGCCGAACGGGAATCCGGCGCCGGGGCCGAAGTTCGACTACAAGCTGGCGTGGATGGAGCGCCTGATCCTGCGCGGCGCGGAGCTGATGCAAACGAAGGCGCCGGTCGTGATGTGCGGCGACTTCAACGTGATCCCGACGGATCTCGACGTCTACAAGCCGGAGCGCTGGCTGGACGACGCCCTGTTCCGCCCCGAGAGCCGCGCCGCCTTCGCGCGCCTGATGTCGCAGGGCTGGACCGACTCGCTGCGCACGATGTACCCGGACCAGGTGGTCTACACCTTCTGGGATTACTTCCGCAACGCCTTCGGGCGCGACGCCGGCATCCGCATCGACCACCTGCTGCTCAGCCCTGCCCTGGCGCCCGCCCTGCGCGGCGCCGGCGTCGACAAGTTCCAGCGCGCGAAGGAAAAGCCGAGCGACCACGCGCCGACCTGGGTCGAGCTGGACATGGCCGCGGCGCTGCAGCCGAAGGGGTGACGGCGCCATCATTTGCGCTACCATGCTGGTTTGTCATCGATAAACCAGCACCATGCTCACACCCGAACAGTTCCTCGGCTTCCTCACCGCCGCCATCCTGATCACCCTCTCGCCCGGCCCCGACAACATGATGGTGCTGGGCGCCGGCATCGCCAAGGGACGCGCGCGCGGGATCGCCTTCGGACTCGGTTGCGCCCTGGGCTGCCTGAATCACACCCTGCTGGCCGTGATCGGCGTGAGCGCCCTGCTCGCGGCGTCGCCGGTCGCTTTCACGGCGCTCAAGGTCGCCGGTGGCTTGTATCTTATCTGGATGGGCATCGGCGCCCTGCGCAGCCGCGGCGGCGCCACGGTGGCGTCCGGCGTGCCGGACGAATCGGCGCGCACCCTGTTCTTCAAGGGGCTGCTGGCGAATGCGATCAATCCGAAGGTGGTGCTGTTCTTCCTGTCCTTCCTGCCGCAGTTCGTGGTCGCCTCGCGCGGCGATGCGAACTGGCAGATCGCCTGGCTGGGCCTGATCTTCACCGCGCAGGCGGCGCTGATCTTCGGCCTGCTCGGCTACTTCTCGGGGTCGATCGGCCAGTGGCTGAACCGCACGCCGCGCGCGGGGATGTGGCTGGATCGGATCGCGGGGGCGATTTTCGTGGGCCTGGGCCTGCGCCTGATCGTTGCGCGCTGAACCATCAACTGCAATACGCTTGTTCAGCACGTCATCCCGGCGAAGGCCGGGATCCAATATCAGCTAGCAATCCGCGAACAAACTTGGGTTCCCGCCTGCGCGGGAACGACGTGCCGAGGTTGCGGGCCGCAAAAGCTTGCCGCCAGCCCGCATCCTCCTTCAAAGCGTCACCACCACCGTGCTTGACGGCTGCTTGCGCGCCGCCACCGGCACCTCCAGCAAATTGTGCTGGTCATTCCAGCTGAACCGCACCGCCTTGCCATCCACCGTCACCGCGCGCGGCCTGGCCTGCACATTGTGCACCTTCAGCGCGAAGCCACGCTCCGAGGCAGCCTGCGCCTTGCCGGTCTCGGTGCTGAACCTGATCTCGAGCTTGCCGCCCGCGTACTGGCTGGCAAAGCGCACGATCTCGTACCGCCCCTTGGCATAGGCGTCCGCCGTCTCGCCATCGTCGTCATACATCTTGCCCTCCCCCTTCGCCACGCTGGCGTCGTGGTAGTAGTGCAGGTCGATGCTGCGGGTCGAGTAGTCGCGCGTGCTCTGCACCACCTTCGCCATCGGCACGAAGGCGCCGGCGCGCACGTAGACCGGAATGTTGGCTTCGGCCGGTTTTACAACTTCCGTGATCCCGCCCATATGCTTCTCGCCGGTGTGGAAATCGAACCAGACCGAGCCCTTCACCGGGAAGTGCACCTCCTTACGGGTAGCGCCCGGCTCGACCACCGGCGCGACCAGGAAGTCATGCCCCCACAAATAGGTCGACGAGATGGCGGTCGCTTCGTCTTCCTCGAACAGCACCGGCCGCATCAGCGGCATGCCGGTGCTGCTGTTGTCAAAAGCGAGCGTGTAGTTATACGGCAGCATGGCGTAGCGCAGCCACACGGCTTCGCGCGCCAGCACCTTGGTGCGCTCGGAACGGAACACCGGCTCGGGCGCCACGTCGTCCTGGGCGTGCGGGCGGAACACCGGCTGGAACACGCCGTACTGCAGCCAGCGCACGTAGAGTTCATCGTCCAGCACCGCACCGGCGAATCCGCCCAGGTCCGAGTGCATATAGGCCAGGCCCTGCATGCCCATCTGCAGCGAGATCTCCACCTGCGACTGCAGTCCGCCCCAGCCGCGGCTGACGTCGCCCGACCAGGGGATCATGCCGAAGCGCTGCGAACCCGAGTAACCGGCGCGCATCAGGATGAAGGGGCGCTCGTTCGGGTAATCCTTGCGGTAGCCTTCGGCGATCAGGCGCGCCCAGTCGTGGCCGTAGATATTGTGGATGCGGTCGGCGCCCTGTCTGGCGCCGTCTTCGCCGTGCTGCACCCACGAAGGATGCACTTCCGGTTCGCCCAGGTCGCCCCACCAGCCGGCCACGCCGCCGGCCTTCAGGTTCTTGTACACGTTCCAGAACCAGTCGCGGCTGCGCTGGGTGTACATGTCGACCAGGCCGGTGTTCCCGAAGTAGAAATCGTAGGTCGCCGGCTTGCCCGCTTCGTCGGTGGCCAGCACGCGCTGCTGCACCGCTTCCTGCCAGCGCTGCGAGGTCGTCAACACGAACGGCTCGGTGACGATCACCGTTTTGACGCCCTTTTGCTTCAGGTCCGCCATCATCTTTTCGGCGTTCGGGAAGGTGTCGCGGTCCCAGGCCAGGTTGCCCATCGTGTCCTTGACGGTCTTCCCGAACCAGAACAGGTCCAGCACCACGGCGTCGAGCGGGATCTTGTCGGCGATGAAACGGTCGACCACGGCGCGGGTCTGGGCCTCGCTCTTGTAGCCGAAGCGGCTGGCGAAGTTGCCGAAGGCCCAGCGCGGCGGCAGCGGCTGGCGGCCGGTGAGCGCGGTGTAGTCGGCCATCACGCCGTCCCAGCTGTCGCCGGCCACCACCTGGTAGGTCTTGCGGCCGCCGATCACCTCGTAGCGCAGGGTGCCGTCCTTGCGGCTGTCGAAATCGAGCCAGCCGACCTGCGGATTGTCGAAGTGGATCGCGTACTTCTTCGACGAGAGCGCGAGCGGAATCGTAAAGTTCAACAGCTGCGACTTCTCGCCGTAGCCGTAGTGCGCCTTGTTATAGAGCTGGAAGCGCTTGCCGCGCCGGTCCATGCCGGCAGCGCGCGCGCCGGCGCCGTACAGCGCCTCGCCGTCGTCGAGCGCGAACTCGATGGTCTCCATCTTGCCGTCGCGGCCGTAGCCGTGCTTCTCCGCCACCAGCGGCTTGCCCTTGTACAGGTAGCTGATGCGGAACGGCCGCTTGTCGACCACCACCGTGATGCCGGCCGTCGCGTACACCAGGCGCGCGCCCTCGTCCGTCAAGCGGGCGCCCACGTCCACCGGCGCCAGCACCACGGCGTGCGAGGCCGCCTCGAACCGTTCGCCGTTCGGGATGAAGGTGGTCTCGACCACGTTCGCCGAATACGGCTTGATCAGGTAGCGGCCGTCGCTGGTCGCGAGTTCGAGGGTGTTCTGGTTGCGGGTATGGCCCTGCAGCTGGCGGTCAGCGTTCTGGGCGTAGGCAAGCGGGCTGGCCAGCAGGCACAGCATCAAGCGGGCGATCGTCGTGGGCGTCATGGATTCCGGTTGTCGTTTTTACCAAACGAGAGCATGACAGAAATCCGCCCGGGGGTACAACATTCATGTAAGAAAATTACATGAGGTCGTCGCTAGCGCAGATACGGCATCACGTTGTTGGCCACCCGCGCTGCCTCGGCGTCGGTCAGCGGCAGGCTGCGGAAGGCGGCCCAGGCGTCGCTCGGCGGCACCTCGGTGCCGACCGCGGTCTCGGACCCGTAGAGCACGCGTTCCAGGCCGACCTGGCGCAGGCGCCGCACCAGGCGCAGCGCGTCGGCGCGCGACAGGCCCGGACGCGTAAAGGAGGCCGCATCGAGCCAGACCTGGCGCATGCGCGGGTCCTGGCGCACGGCGGCTTCGGCCAGCACGCTCAATGCCGCCAGCGGCGTGGCCGCCTCCGCCTGCGCGGCGCCGCCCGGGAACATCTCGGCATACGCGACCTGCACCGGCACGTCGGGCGCGAACGGCAGCAGCCGGTCGATCAGGACGCGCGCGCCGGCGGCGCTGGTGCCGCGCAGCTGCAGCACGATCGCCAGGCCGCGCGCATTCGCCGCGCGGAACACGCGCTGCACGCGCTCGATCTGGTCGGCCTCGTCGAGGCGGCTGACCGAGCCCGGGTGCAGCTTGATGGCGCGCCCGAACTCCGGGCTCGCGGCGCAGCGCGCCAGTTCGGCCAGCGCGTAATCCTTGAGCGGGTCGACGCTGCACAGCGCCACCAGGCGTCCCGGATAGTCGCTCGCCTGGCGCGCGGCCCAGTCGTTCTCGGCGCGCACGCGCGCATATTCTTCGCCCGGCAGCTGGGCCGGACGCCCGTAGATCCAGGCCACCGACAGCACCGCCGCGCGCTCGATGCCGGCGGCGTCGAGCTGGGCGATCAGGTCGTGGGCCGACACCGGCTCCAGCTGCGCGTTCGACGACAGGAAGGCGGCGGCCGCGGGGCTGTAGATGTACTGGTGATGGTCGGCCAGCGGCGCGCGGATCGGCGCAGACGGCGCGCTCGGCCCCGCCTTGGCGGCGCCGGCGAGGGCCAGCAGCACGGCAGCGGACAGCAGGACAGGGACACGCCTCATACAGATACCTCGCACGAAAAAAGCGCCCGGCATCGATGCCGGGGAACGCCATGTTATCGCATTGGCAGCAGCCGCTGTCAAGATTGCAGCTTTCATGCGCCTCGCGTAGCATCGCCGGATCGCGGCAAGCCGGAGCGGCGGCCGTACTGACAAAGGAAGCAGATGAAAAACGGACTTGCGCCGGCAGCGGCGCCCACGATGAGCAAGAACCGCTCCTTCGCCACGGTGGCGCTGATCGAGCTGTGGGAGCGCTTCGGCTACTACGGCATGCAGGCGCTGATCGTGTACTTCATGGTGCAGCGACTCGGCTTCGAGGACAGCCGCGCCAACCTGGTGTGGGGCGCCGCGGCGGCCCTGATCTACGTGGCGCCGGCGATCGGCGGCTGGATCGGCGACCAGGTGCTGGGCACGCGCCGCTGCATGATCCTGGGCGGGATCATCCTTTCGCTCGGCTACGCGCTGATGGCGGTGCCCACCACGAATACCTGGATGACCTTCTCGGCGCTGGGCGTGATCGTGGTCGGCAACGGCCTGTTCAAGCCGAACACCGCCAACCTGGTGCGCAAGATCTACGAAGGCGACGATTCGAAGATCGATTCCGCCTTCACCCTGTATTACATGGCGGTGAACGTCGGCTCGACCTTCTCGATGCTGGCCACGCCCTGGATCAAGGACTACGTCAACCTGAATTACGGCGGTGAACTGGGCTGGCACGTGGCCTTCGCGGTGTGCAGCGTCGGCCTGTTCGTCGGCCTGCTGACGGTGGGCGTGCTGCGCGCGACGGTGTCGCACGTGGGCTCGCCGCCGGATGCGCAGCCGCTGCAGGTGAACAAGCTGCTGGCGGTGCTGGGCGGCGGCCTGGTGGCGGTCGCGGCGTCGGCCGTGATCCTCGAATACCAGGCGCTGGCACGCGCCTTCGTCTACGTGGCCGGCTTCGTCGTGCTGGGCATCTTCTTCCACCTGATCCGCACCAGCGCCCCGAACGAACGCGCCGGTCTGATCGCGGCGCTGGTGTTGACCTTGCAGACGGTGTTCTTCTTCATCTTCTACCAGCAGATGTCGACCTCGCTGTCGCTGTTCGCGCTGCGTAACGTGGACCTCGGCTTCTTCGTGTTCGGCCAGCGCCTGTGGACCTGGTCCCCGGCCCAGTTCCAGGCCCTGAACGCGATCTGGATCATGGTCCTGAGCCCGGTGCTGGCCTTCCTGTACACCCGCGCCGGCGCGAGCGGCAGGGACATCTCGATCGCCGCCAAGTTCGCGCTCGGCTTCGCGGTGGTGGCGGCCGGCTTCTTCACCTATGGCGTGGCGGGGGCGTTCGCGGTGAACGGGCTGACCTCGTCGTGGATCATGATCGCGGGCTACGGCCTGTATTCGCTGGGCGAACTGCTGGTGAGCGGTCTGGGGCTGGCGATGATCGCGCGTTACGTGCCGGCGCGGATGGGCGGCTTCATGATGGGCGCCTACTACGTCGGCGTCGGGATTTCGCAGTACCTGGGCGGCGTGGTGGCGAATCTGGCCAGCGTGCCGCGCGACGTCGTCGATCCGGTGCAGACGCTGCCGATTTATACGAGCCTGTTCAACAAGCTCGGTTTGGCGGCGATTGCGTGCACCGTGATTGCGCTGGCGGCCTTGCCCTTGATGCGCAAGTTAACTGCCACGCACAACGCACACCAGTAGGGTGGGCGGGAAACCCGCCCACCCTACGGTATGATGGCGGATCTGATTTATATGGTTTCAGCATGAGCATCAATCTCTCGAACAAGCTGCAGGTCGCCCAGCGCGTCCACGCCATCGAACCCTTCCGCGTGATGGAGATGGTGAAAGCCGCCGGCGACATGCGCCGCGGCGGCATCGACGTCATCAGCATGAGCGTGGGCGAGCCCGACTTCACCGCGCCCGACGTCGTCGCCCACGCCGCCATGGAAGCCATCAAGGGCGGCGTCACCCAGTACACCGATTCGCTCGGCCTGCGCGAGCTGCGCGAGGCGATTGCCGGCCACTATGCGAAGGTGCACGGCCTCGACATCGACCCGCGCCGCATCGTCGTCACCGCCGGCGCCTCGGCCGGCCTGCTGCTGGCCTGCGCGGCCCTGATCGGCGAGGGCGACGAGGTCCTGATGCCCGACCCCTGCTACCCCTGCAACCGCCATTTCGTCTCGAGCTTCGGCGGCAAGCCGGTGCTGGTGCCGGCGGCGGCCGAGGATCGCTACCAGCTGACCGCCGCCCACGTCGCCGCGACCTGGAGCGAGCGCACCCGCGGCGTGCTGGTCGCCTCGCCCTCGAACCCGACCGGCACCTCGATGACGCCCGAGCAGCTGCAAGCCATGCTGGCGGCGGTGCGCGCACGCGGCGGCTTCGCCATCATCGACGAGATCTACCAGGGCCTGTCCTACGACCACCAGCCGGTGAGCGCGCTGGCGCTCGACGAGAACGTCATCACCGTCAACAGCTTCTCCAAATACTTCAGCATGACCGGCTGGCGCCTGGGCTGGCTGGTGGTGCCGGATTGCTTGGCGCCGACCTTCGAGAAGCTGGCGCAAAACCTGTTCATCTGCGCGCCGACCGTGGCCCAGCAGGCGGCGCTGGCCTGCTTCACGCCCGAAGCCCTGGCCACCTACGAAGAACGCCGGCGCGAATTCCAGCGCCGCCGCGACTACCTGGTGCCTGCCCTGGTCGACCTGGGCTTCGAGGTGCCGGTGATGCCGGACGGCGCCTTCTACGTCTACGCCGACATCTCGAAGCTGGCGCACCCGCAGGCGCAGGACAGCACGGCGTTCTGCTGGTCGGTGCTGAAGGAAGCGCACGTGGCGATCGTGCCGGGCGACGATTTCGGTTTCGCGGCCCCGGCCAGACATGTGCGTTTTTCGTATGCGACGAAGCAGGAGCGGATCGAGGAAGCGCTGGCGCGCCTCAGGGCCTTCCTGGGCCGTTGACCACTCAGGCGGGCTGGCGCAGCCCGCGCGCCTCGCCGACCAGTCCGAGCAGGGCGTCCGGCGCGGCCGGCTTGACCAGGTAGCGGTCGAAGCCGGCGCCCAATGCGCGCTCGCGGTCTTCGAGCTGGCCATAGCCCGACAGGGCGATCGCGAAGCAGCGCACACCCGGGCCGCTCTGGCCGGCGCGCAGGCGCGCCAGCACTTCGAGCCCGTCGATGCCGGGCAGGCCGATGTCGCAGATGACGATGTCGTAGGGGCCCGCCTGCGCCTCGGCCAGGCCGGCATGGCCGTCGTAGGCGACGGTCACCTCGTGGCCGGCCAGCTCCAGCAGGGTGCGCAGGGTGTCGCAGGCATCGACGTTGTCTTCGATGAGCAGGATGCGGCAGGCGCCTTCGGCCGCGCTGGGGCCGGGCGCGACTTCCATGGCCGGCGCCGCCGCGGCGGACAGCGGCAGGCGCACGGTGAAGGTGCTGCCGCGTCCTTCGCCCGCGCTGTCCGCGCCCACGCTGCCGCCGTGCATGCCGACCAGGTTGCGCACCACGTTCAGGCCGATGCCCAGGCCCCCTTCGGAGCGCGCCAGCGAGCGCGGGCCCTGGATGAACAGGTCGAACACCTGCGGCAGCATCTCGGCGGCGATGCCGCTGCCGTTGTCGCTCACCTCCACCACCACTTCTTCCTGCGCGCGCCAGGCGCGCAGCGCGATACGGCCGCCGTCGCCGGTGTACTTGGAGGCGTTGCCGAGCAGGTTGGCGAAGACCTGGGTCAGGCGCACCGGGTCGCCCTCGATGGTCAAGGGCTCGTCCGGCAGCGCCACCTGCAAGTGCTGGCTGCGTTCGCGGATGCGCGGCGCCACGGTCTCGATGGCCTGGTCGAGCGCGGCGGACAGCGTCATCGGGCGCACCGCCAGGGTGATCTTGCCGCTGCTGATGCGCGCGGCGTCGAGCAGGTCGTCGAGCAGGCGCGCCATGTGGTCGACCTGGCGCCGCACCACCCCGGCCACGTGGGTCAGCTGCTGGTTGCTGCCGCCCAGGCTGTGCAGCAGGCTGGCCGACATGCTCAGCGGCGCCAGCGGGTTGCGCAGCTCGTGCGCCAGCATGGCGAGGAATTCGGTCTGGCGGCGGTTGGTGGCTTCGGCCAGGTCGCGCAGCGACTGGGCGCTGACGGTCGCCATCACCAGGTGTTCGTTGGCTTCGCGCAGCTGCTCGACCTGCTCTTCCAGCCGGGCGTGCTCGCGCGCCTGCACGCGGCTGGCGGACAGCTCCGCTTCCAGCGCCTGGATGCGCTTGCGCAGATCGGATTCGCGCTGCGCGCCGGACAAGGAGCCGCCCTCGCCGATGGGGGAACGCTCTGGACTGCCGTCAGCCGATTTGTCGTGCGTTCCCATCCCGTCCTCAGTCCGCTGAAATGACGCTGTCGACGCGGCCATACATGACCCCGCTCACAGGCGCCGGCAAGGCGTCGACCTCGATGCCCTCGTCGGTGATGCGGTATTCGCGCAGGTCGTGGCTATGGTCGCTGCCACGCACCTTGACCACCGACATGTAGCGCTTCACATGCCCGTCGACTTCGGCGTAGCGCATGGCGACCAGGGCGTCGGTGAGGTAAGCAAGGTCGGCGCGCGCCGAATTCATATCAAGGCTGCGGTCGTCCAGGCCGACCGTGACCAGCACCGTCACGCCCTTCTTGGCCAGGCTGGTGAGGATGCGGAACACGGCTTCGCGCAGGTCGCGCCGGCACTCGGGCGCGAGGTACAGGCTGAACTCGGACAGCGAGTCGATGACGACGCGGCGCGCGCCGATGCGGTCGATCGCGACCAGCAGGTCGTCCTCGAACTCCTCGGCGGTCATGTCGATGTAGCGGGTCTCCACCACGCCGACCCGGCCGGACTGCACCATCGCGGCCAGTTCGGCGTTGCGCAGGCGCGAGGTGCCCTTCTCGAACAGCATGATGACGCCGTTCTCGCCGCGCTCGACGCCGGCCTGCAGGAACTTCGACCCCATGATGGTCTTGCCGCAGCCGGTCGGTCCGAGCGCCAGCAGCGAATGCCCCTGCGGCAGGCCGCCGTGCAGCAGCTCGTCGAGCCCCGGAATGCCGGTCGGGATGCGGCGCGGCTCGCGGTCGACCTCCATGCCCGCCCGGTGGTCCGAGGCCAGCGGCGGCAGCAGGCGTGGATAGATGCGCAGGCCGGCGTCGGTGATGCGGAAGGTGTGCGAGCCGGCCATGTGGGCCTGGCCGCGCATCTTGACCACGCGGATCTTGCGCACCACCGCGTTCTGGTCATGGTTCTGCGACAGGGCCAGCGTG
Source organism: Massilia phyllostachyos (assembly GCF_021044825.1). Classification (GTDB taxonomy): domain Bacteria; phylum Pseudomonadota; class Gammaproteobacteria; order Burkholderiales; family Burkholderiaceae_D; genus Telluria; species Telluria phyllostachyos. The sequence continues at coordinate 55,150 of NZ_JAJNOC010000013.1, forward strand.
CCGTCGGCCACCGTCATGATCGGGTTGGCCTCGATCTCGCTCTTCTGGTATTCGCCGATCAGGAAGGTGGTAGCCATCCAGCTGGTCATGCGGGTGCCCAGCTCCTGGACAAAATACTGCAGGTCGCTCATGCCTTCGATGCCCGGCTTGCCGGTCTGGATCACCGAGCGGAACGAGTCGACGAACACCAGGCTGGGGGCGAAGTCCTCGACCTCTTTCGTGATGCGCTCGAGCACGCCGCTGAAGTCGCCGGCGCGCAGGTCGGCCGCCAGGTTCACGTAGCGGATCGCGGTGCCGACCTTCTCCATGTCGAAGAAGCTGTACTGCTGCTGGTAGCGCAGCATCTTCAGCGGCGGCTCGCCCAGCACGGTGAAGAACAGCGCGCGGCGCTCGGTGGTGGCGAGCGAGAACATGATCTGGTGCGCGAGCGTGGTCTTGCCGCAGCCGGGCGCTCCGGTGATCAGGTTGAACGAGAACTCGTTCAATCCACCGCCCAGGAGGATATCGAGCCCCGGCACGCCGGTAGCCAATTTCCCCAAGGATACTTTGTCGCTCATTTATTTCTGCTCCTGTGCATTCGTCTGCTGGCCTGGCGCGGGTTCCGCAGGGGCCGTGGCCGACGCCAGCAGGCGCTGGGTCAGTTTCTCACCGATGAGTGCGGCAAGTAGTTGGGTAAAGGTGCGCAGCAGGGCCTCATTGGCCGCGCCGGCCTGCGCCGCGTCGACGCTGCCGAGGCGCTCTTCGAGGGCGGTGAACAGCTGGTCGGGCGAACGGCAGGGCTGCTGCTGCGCCAGCCAGGCGTGCTCCGGACCGATCATGTGCACGGCCCGCCCGAATAAGGCGCAAAAGCCGCTCTCGCCGATCAGCGGGCAAAGCTGCTGCGCGATGCGCCGCCACGGTTGCAGCAGCGCGCCGCTGCCCGCCGCGGACGTCGGCGCGCCCGTACGATTCGTCATGTCTTCGTCGTTCAACAATGAATGCCGCTGATGGTTGTCTGGATCTACTGGACTGGCGCCAGTGCGCGGCAATGGACGCCGGGGCCGGCTCCCAGTGCAACGCGCATTATAACGTGTCGTTCCGGCAAACTGATTAATTCGACTACGATCGTCCAGAAACATTTTGGTTGATGTCAAACAAGCACAGCCCCGCTAAGATGCATTGCCGAGCAATGTCGCTCGATGATCGCGGGAAGAAATGAACATGAGACTGAGCACGGCCGTTCCGGCGGCATGGATCGTTTTGGCCGTGGCAGTTTCCTCTGCCCAAGCCGCCCCCAGCGCCGACGCGCGTTTCAAGACAATCTACACCAAAGAATGGAAGTGGCGCGTCGCGGAGCAGCTTGCCCGCGGCGAAGGCGAGCGCGGCGTCGGCACCTCGTTCGCGCGGGTCGACGCCCCGGCCCAGGAGGCACGCCGGGTGTATTGGGAAGGCATCCTGAAGGAGCTCGACGGTATCAGGCCGGCCGCACTGTCCGCTCCCGAGCAGGTGAACTACGCGGTCTACCGCGCCCAGATCGCCGCCCTGCTGGACGCCCAGCGCTTCCGCGAATACGAGCAGCCGGTCAACGCCGACAGCGCCTTCTGGACCAGCGTCACCTTCAGCGCGCGCCGGCCCTTCGCCACGCGCGAGGACTACCGCAACTACCTGCAGCAGCTGGCCGCCCTCCCCGGCTACTTCGAGCAGGAGACGGCGAACATGCGCGCCGGCCTGGCGCGCGGCTTCACGCCGCCGCGCGTGACCCTGGCGGGGCGCGACGTGGCGCTGGCGGCGATCGCCGAGGCCAAGTCGGCGCAGGATGTCGTGTTCTACACCCCGTTCAAGACCATGCCGGCGGCGATTCCCGCCGGCGAGCAGGAAGCGCTACGCGCACAGGCGCGCGAGGTCATCCGGCGGCAGGTGCAGCCGGCCTATGCCAGGGTGCTGGCCTTCTTCCGCAACGACTACGTGCCGCAGGCGCGCGCCACCCTCGCCGCCGAGAGCATGCCGGGCGGGAAAGCGTATTACCAGTCGAAGATCGTCGAATTCACGACCACGCACCTGACGGCCGAGCAGATCCACGCGATCGGGCTGGCGGAGATGGCCAAGATCCGCGCCGAGATGCTGGAGACCATGAAGCAGGCCGGCTTCGCGGGCGAGCTGCCGGCCTTCCTGCAGTTCCTGCGCACCGACCCGCAGTTCTATGCCAGGACCCCGCAGGAACTGCTGATGCGCGCGGCCTGGACCGCCAAGAAGTTCGACGCCAAGGCCGACCAGTACTTCGGCTACCTGCCGCGGCGCCGCTTCGCCATCCTGCCGGTGCCCGACGACCAGGCACCGTTCTACACGGCGGGACGCGGCGGGCCGGGGGCCTACTGGGTCAATACCTACAACCTGCCGGCGCGCGCGCTCTACAGCCTGCCGGCTTTGACCCTGCACGAATCGGCGCCGGGCCACGCCTTCCAGATGCCGGTGGCGCAGGAGCAGAAAGGCGTGCCGAACTTCCGGCGCGCCTACATCTCGGCCTTCGGCGAAGGCTGGGCGCTGTATGCGGAGCGGCTGGGGGCCGAGATGGGGATCTACGAGACGCCGTACGAGCATTTCGGCATGCTCAGTTACCAGGCATGGCGGGCGTCACGCCTGGTGGTCGATACCGGCATCCACGCCAAGGGGTGGACGCGCGAGCAGGCGCAGGCGTATTTGATGGAGAATACGGCGCTGGCGCGACACGAGGTGGAGACCGAAGTCGACCGCTACATCTCGTGGCCGGGGCAGGCGCTGTCGTATTACCTGGGGCAGATGACGATCCAGGCGGCGCGGGCCAAGGCGGAGAAGGCGCTGGGGTCGAAGTTCGATATCCGGAACTTCCATGATACGGTGCTGCAGCTGGGGTCGGTGCCGTTGCCGGTGCTGGAGCAGAGGATTGATCAGTTTATTGCGGAGGGTGGGAAGTCGCCGTATCCGAAGGAGTTGTGAGCTAACGCTGCCCTGGCAAACTTGGATCCCGGCCTGCGCCGGGAGTCATGGGCGCCAGTGGCGCGTATGACGGTCTCACGGTTAACTGTTCGCGCAAGCACGTCGTTCCGGCGTAGGCCGGAACCCACGTTTACTTCGCTCCGTCGAACAGCTTGAACTTGAGCTGCAGCGAGATACCACCATACAGCCGATCCTTATACGACGGAATGATCCCGACGTTGACGCCCACACGCTTGTACTCATACGTCAACGTCGGAATCGCCGCCGGAAACCACCCGCCATCACGCATCTTCGGATACCCATCGAAGGCCGCCAGCGCGAGCCCGACGCGCACCTGCCCAATCGCATACGGCTGCCAGATCACCCCCGCATAGTTCGACCACTGCCGGTCGCTGTTATAGAAGCGCCCGATGGTCGCCGACGTGGTCCCGTTGAAGCGGTACTCCGCCCCCAGCCCCTTGTTGGCGCCGTTCAGGTCCTTGTCGCTGTCGAAGTGGTACGTGGCGAAGCCGGAGTCGAGCCAGAATTCGCTTTTCGGGTCGGATGCGATCTTGTTGAACCAGCCGCCGTCCTGCGCCATGGCGGCAGTCGGAAGCAGCAGCGCCGCTGCAAGGAAAAGAACACGCATCAGTCGTCGGCCTTCGGATCGCGTTGGTGAATATTCGGGAACATCACTTCGGTGAAACCGAAGCGGGAAAAGTCGCGGATACGCATCGGGTACAGGATGCCGTGCAGGTGGTCGACCTCGTGCTGCACCACGCGCGCATGGAAACCCTCGGCATCACGGCGTATTACATTTCCGTATTGATCGACACCCTCGTAATGCAATTTCGCATACCGGGGCACATTGCCGCGCAGGCCGGGCACCGACAGGCAGCCCTCGAAGCCCTCTTCCATCTCTTCCGATAACGGCGTGAGCACCGGATTGATCAAGACCGTTTCCGGCACCGGCGGCGCATCCGGATAGCGCTCGTTCTTCGAGAAGCCGTAGATCACCAGCTGCAGGTTGACGCCGATCTGCGGCGCCGCCAGTCCCGCGCCGTTCGCGGCGTGCATGGTGTCGAACATGTCGGCAATCAGCGCGTGCAGCGCGGGCGTGTCGAATTCGCGCACGGGTTCCGCCTCGCGCAGCAGGCGTGGGTCGCCCATGCGCAGGATCTCGCGCACGGTCATGGCGCCTTGCCCTCTTCCAGCAGCCCGGCCAGGCAGGCGCGGAAGCCTTCGGCCGTTTCCGGGTGCTTCAGGCCGATGGCGGCGGTGGCCTTCAGGTAGCCGAGCTTGGAGCCGCAGTCGTAGCGCTGGCCGGCGTAGCGGTAGGCCAGCACGCGCTCGTGCTGCATCAGGGCGGCGATGCCGTCGGTGAGCTGGATCTCGCCCCCGGCGCCAGTGCCGAGGTGTTCCAGGTAGCCGAAGATCGAGCCGGTCAGCACGTAGCGCCCCACCACCGCCAGGGTCGAGGGCGCATCCTGCGGCGCCGGTTTCTCGACGATGCCGGACACCAGCTCCAGCCCGGGACGGTAGGACGAGGCGCTGACGATGCCGTACTGGCGCGTGTTCTCGCGCGGGACGTCCTGCACCGCCAGGATGCTGGAGCGCTCGTAGGCGTACATGTCGGTCATCTGGGCCAGCACCGGCTTGGTGCCGCTCGGCGTGTCCATGAAGTCGTCCGCCAGCAGCACGGCGAAGGGCTCGTCGCCGATCACGGGACGCGCGCACAGCACCGCATGACCCAGGCCCAGCGGCGCCGACTGGCGGATGTAGATGCAGTTGACGTGCTTCGGAATCACGCCGCGCACCACGTCGAGCAGGGCCTGCTTGCCGTGCGCTTCGAGTTCGGCCTCGAGCTCGTAGGCCTTGTCGAAATGGTCCTCGATGGCGCGCTTGTTGCGGCCGGTGATGAAGACCATTTCCGTGATGCCGGCGGCAACCGCCTCCTCGACCGCGTACTGGATCAGCGGCTTGTCGACGATCGGCAGCATCTCCTTCGGCTGCGCCTTGGTGGCGGGCAGGAAGCGGCTGCCGAGGCCGGCCACGGGGAATACGGCTTTGCGGATCAGGGTCATGCGGACTCCATTTACTTTTATTGTCCCAGCAGCGCCATCAAACCTGCTTCGTCGAGGATGGTGACGCCGAGTTCTTCGGCTTTCGCGAGCTTGCTGCCCGCATCAAGGCCGGCGACCACGTAGGAGGTCTTCTTCGACACCGAACCGGCTACCCGTCCGCCGGCGGCCTCGATCAGGGCGCCCGCGGCGTCGCGGCTCATGGTCGGCAGTGTACCGGTGAGGACGAAAGTCTTGCCACTCAAATGGCCCTCGGGGGTGGCCGCCGCTTCCGGCAGCTGGGCCAGCAGCTCGGCGCGCAGCTTGGCCAAGGCCGCGATCTTCTCGCGGTTGCTCGGGACCGCCATCCACTCCTCCAGCGCGCCGGAGACGGTTGCAGGCAGGCCGAACACGCCGAACACGTTCAGGTGAGCGAGCGACTCCAGCGACTGGCCAGCCGCGATCAGCTGGCGCGCGCGCGGCTCGGTCAGTTTCGGGATGCCGAGCGCCGCCAGCAGGTTCACTTCGTCCAGCTTCTCGCGCAGCTGCGCCTTCGGGGCGTGCTCGCCCTGCGGCGCCACGCCGGCGGCGAGCAGCGCATTGATCGCCTGCTGGTTCTTCTCTTCCGCGAAGAATTCAGCGATCGCCTCGGCCACCGTGCCGCCGATGTCGGGCAGCACGCGCAGCAGCGCTTCCGGCGCCTGGCGGATCAATTCGAAGCGTCCGAGCCAGTCGGCCAGGGTCTTGGCGGTCGACTCGCCCACGTGGCGGATGCCGAGCGCGAACAGCAGGCGTTCCAATGGCGGATTCTTGCTGGCCGCGATGGCTTCGAGCAAATTGTCGGCCCACTTGGTGGCCACCTTGCCCTGCTTGACGGTCTCCGGCGTCGTCCCTTCGCGCTCGTCGGCCATGCGCTTCATGGTCAGCAGATCGTCGAGCTTCAAGGTGTAGAGGTCGGCCACGCGCTCGATCAGATTGCACTCGACCAGGCTGTCGATGTAGCGGTCGCCCAGGCCCTCGATGTCCATCATGCGGCGGCCGGCGAAGTGGCGGATCGCTTCCTTGCGCTGGGCCGCGCAACTGAGGCCGCCGGAGCAGCGCGCCACCGCCTCGCCCTCTTCACGCACCACGTGCGAGCCGCACACCGGGCAGGTCTTCGGCAGCTCGTAGCGCATCGGCGCGGGTTCGGGACGGCGCTCGAGCACCACCGCCAGCACCTCGGGGATGACGTCGCCGGCACGGCGCACGATCACGGTGTCGCCCACGCGCACGTCCTTGCGCAGCACTTCGTCTTCGTTGTGCAGCGTCGCATTCGTGACGGTCACGCCGCCGACCGACACGGGTACCAAACGCGCCACCGGCGTGATCGCGCCGGTGCGGCCAACCTGCACGTCGATGGCCGACACCACCGTCAGCGCTTCCTCGGCCGGGAATTTATGGGCCAGCGCGAAACGCGGCGCGCGCGACACGAAGCCGAGCGCCGCCTGGTCGGCCACGCGGTCGACTTTATAGACCACGCCGTCGATCTCGTACGGCAGGCCGGCGCGGCGTTCTCCGATATTGCGGTAGTAGCCGAGCAGGCCCGCGGCGCCGTTCACGACAGCGCGCTCTTTCGAGACCGGCAAGCCGAGACGGTCAAACCACGCCAGCACACCGGAATGGGTGTCCGGCAGGTCCGCGCCCTCGAGCAGGCCAATCCCATAAGCGAAGAAGCGCAGCTTCCTTTGCGCGGTGATGCGCGCGTCGAGCTGGCGCAGGCTGCCCGCGGCCGCATTGCGCGGGTTCGCGAATTCCTTCTGCCCCGCGTCGCGCTGGCGCTGGTTCAGGCGCGCGAAGTCTTCCTTGAACATCAGCACTTCGCCGCGCACTTCCAGCACCGCCGGCACCGCGTCGCCATGCAGGCGCAGCGGGATCACGCGCACGGTGCGGATATTGGCGGTGACGTCCTCGCCGGTGTAGCCGTCGCCGCGCGTGGCGGCCTGCACGAAGATACCGTTCTCGTAGCGCAGGGTGATGGCGAGGCCGTCGAATTTCAGTTCGGCCGAGTAGTCGACGCTGTGCACGTCCAGGCCGTCGCGCACGCGGCGGTCGAAGTTGTCGACATCTTCGTCCAGAAAGCCGTTGTTCAGCGACAGCATCGGCACCGAGTGCGTGACCTGCTTGAACTCGGGGATCGGCGCCGCCCCGACGCGCGAAGTCGGCGAGTCGTTCTTGACCGCCTGCGGGTGCGCGGATTCCAGGTCCTGCAGCTCCTTGAACAGGCGGTCGTACTCGGCGTCCGGGATGGTCGGCGCGTCGAGCACGTGGTAGTTGTAGATGTGGCGGTTCAGTTCCTCGACCAGCCACGCCATGCGCTCCTGCACTTCCTTCGGCACCGACACGACGGCTCCTTACACGAACAGGCGCAGCGCGCGCGTGGAACCCGCGGGGATGTCCGAGCCGTCCATCTCCTCGTAGAACTCGCTGACCTGGCCCTTGATCTCTTCCAGGGCCGCGTCCGACAGCGGCTGCTCGAAGTCGTCGACGATGGTCCCGTCCAGGCGCATGGTCAGCTCCTTGGCGCACCTCACCATGGCGCCGAAGCCGTCGCGGCTCGGGGCCACGCAGGGCACGTCGAGCAGCAGGGTCAGGCGGCTGGTGGTATCGGCGCCCAGGGTCACGTTGGTGGACAGGGTGAACAGCACGCCGCCCTCGCCGTCCGGCATCGAGAAGCGGCCGTCAGGACGCACGTCGAAGCCCTGGTTTTCCAGCGCCCCGATCAGGGTCGAGATCGCCCACGGCGCGCCATTCGCCGCCAGGTTCACGCCCAGCTGGGCGTCGTGGCCGGCCACGAAACGGTGCAGGGTGCGCGCCTCGCTCATCACCTCGATCATGTCCGGCACTTCCGGCACCGCGCCGATCTCGTCGGCGACCGCGTGCAGGCGCGTGACCAGTTCCGAGTATTCGATTTCGTTCAGGGCCGTGGTGCGGGTGGCCATCTGGACGCCGGCCTGCAGCTTGGTGTAGACGCCCCCGTGCACGATCGGCTCCCAGTCGCCGCTGACGGCGAAGCCGATGTAGTGGATCGGCTTGTTGCCGACGCGGCGCAGCTTCTGCAGCGCGGGCAGCAGCTTGTCGCCGCGCACCGCACCTTCGATATTCAGCGGGATGATGCAGTCGATCAGCGGGTCGACCAGGCTTTCGGCCAGTTCCGACGGCGGCGTCTCCGGGGTGGTGCCGGGCAGCGGCGCGGCGGGAGTCAGCGAAGCGACCGTGGTCGGCGCGCGCGGCGCCGCCGGCGCTGCCGGGCCGGCGGCCGGCGCGTCGATTGGCGCCAGCGGATCCCTGGCCAGGCCCGGCTCGACGTCGAGCGGCGCCAGCGGGGTTTCGGCGCCGAGGTCGAGCACCGGTTCCTGGCGCTCGACGGCGGCCTGCTCGACCGGCGATTCGCTACTGCGCATCAGGACGTCGTCGTGCTCCGATGCGAAGGCGCGCTCCACGCTTTTCCTGGCGCGGTGCTCCTGCCACTTGTTGTATACGACGACGCCGACGACGAATACGCCGCCCGCCGCGATCATGCTCATTTGGAGATCTGTCATGCTGCTTGTGCCTCAGTTGCGAAGTGAGCGGCGGACTCCATGTCCACCGCCACGATGCGCGATACGCCCTGCTCCTGCATCGTCACACCGATCAGTTGGTTGGCCATCTCCATCGCGATCTTGTTGTGCGAGATGAAGAGGAATTGGGTATGGTCCGACATGCGCTTGACCATGCGGCAGAAGCGCTCGGTATTGGCGTCGTCGAGCGGCGCGTCCACCTCGTCCAGCAGGCAGAACGGCGCCGGGTTCAGGCGGAACATCGAGAACACCAAGGCCGTCGCGGTGAGCGCTTTCTCGCCGCCGGACAGCAGGTGGATGGTCGCGTTCTTCTTGCCCGGCGGCTGGGCCATCACCTGCACGCCGGCGTCCAGGATCTCGTCGCCGGTCATGACGAGTTTCGCCTGGCCGCCGCCGAACAGGATCGGGAACAGTTCCGAGAAATGGGTGTTGACCTTGTCGAAGGTGTCCTGCAGCAGGTCGCGCGTCTCGCGGTCGATGCGGTGGATCGCGTCTTCCAAGGTGGCGATCGCCTCCTGCAGGTCGTTGTTCTGCGAATCGAGGTAGCGCTTGCGCTCGGTGGCCGTGGCCAGCTCTTCCACCGCCGCCAGGTTCACCGCGCCCAGCGCCGTGATGGCGTTGGTCAGGCGCGTCACCTCGCCCTGCAGGTATTGCGGCTTCATGTCCGGCGTAAGCTTGTCCGCCAGCTCGGATTCGACCGCGCCGGTGGTGGCCAGCGCTTCGGCGAACTGTTCCTGGTTCAGGCGCGCGGCCTGTTCCTTCAGCTGCATCTCGGTGATGCGGTCGCGCTGCGGTTGCAGGCTGCGCTCGTTGCCCATGCGCGCTTCCTCGAGCCCGCGCAGCTGCTGGGTGATCTGGTCCAGTTCGTGGCGCGCATCGGCCAGGGCGCGCTCCTGGGTGGAACGGCAGTCCAGCAGTTCCTGCAAGCCTTCGTGGGCGGTGCCGGATTCCAGCGCTTCGAGTTCGAGCCTGCCCGCGCCGAGGCTGGCGCCGACCTGCTCGGCCTGCTGGCTGGCGGTGGCGATGGTGCGCCGCAGTTCCTCGATGCGGGCGCGCTGGGCGCGTTCGGCGAACTGCGCTTCCTGGGCGGCGCGCTCGAGGTCGCGCAGCTTCTGGCGCGCGTCGTTCAGGGCCTGCTCTTTTTCCATGAAGGCGGTCTGGCCATCTTCGTGGGCGCCCTGCAGCTCGGCCAGTTCCATGTCGAGCTGTTCGAATTCCTGCTCGGCTTCCGCCGACAGCTGGCGCTGCTCGGCTTCCTGGGCGGCGATCTCCGACAGGTCGGCCGCGATCTGGCCGCTCCTCTGGTTGAAGCGCGCCTCGATCTCGCTTTGCTTGAGCACCTCGATCTGCAGCGCGTGCACCTCGCGCGTGAGCGACGCGACGCGCTGGCGCGCATCCTGCAAACGGCGCGTCAGGTCGCTCACCGCCGCATCGGCGCGGGTCGCGCGGCTGCGCGCTTCGTCGGCCAGGAGCGCCTGTGCCCGCAGCTGTTTGCCGATGTTGTCGATCTCGTGCTGGCGCGCCAGCATGCCGTCCTGCTCCGCATCCGGCGCGTGGAAGCGCACGCTCGATGCGGTCACCAGGTGGCCCTGGCGCGTGACGAAGGCGCCGCCCGGCGGCAACTGGCCGCGGCTGGCGAAGGCCTCGGCGGCATCTTGCGCCACGTAGACGTGGTGCAGCCAGTCGTTCAGCACCCCGCGCAGGCCCGGGTCGTTCAGGCGCAGCAGGCTGGCAAAGGGTTTTAGCCCGGTGACGGCAACAATCGCAGGAGCGGCCGGCGTTGGCGAATACAGCGCCAGGCGCGCGGGCGGCGCGTCGTTGAAGAAGGCCTTGGCCCAGTCCAGGTTCGACAGTTCCAGCGCGGCCGAGCGCTCGCGCAGCACGGCTTCCAGCGCGGTCTCCCAGCCTTCTTCGACGTCGAGCTTCTGCCACAGGCGCGGCAGGCCGCCCAGCTCGTGCTTCTCGAGCCAGGGCTGGACCTTGCCCTGGGTCTGGACCCGGTCCTGCATCTGGCGCAGCGCGCTCAATCTCGCTTCGAGCTGGGCGCTGGCCGCGCTTTCCTGCGCCACCAGGGCGTGCGCGTCCTTGCGCTCCTGCTCGACCGCATCCTGGCGTGAGGTCGCATCGTCCAGCAGCATCGTCTGCTCTTCCAGCGCCATCTGCTGTTCTTCGAGCTGCATGCGCAGGTTGTCGAGCGTGGCGCTGTCCGGCAGGTTCAGGCCATTCCTCTCTTGCTGCAGGCGCTCGCGCCGGCTCGCCAGGTTCGTCAGGATGCCGGCGGCGTTGCGCTGGTGGGCGCTGGCCAGTTCGATGCGCTGCTGGACGGCCATGATGCGCGCGCGCGATTCGTTGGAGCGTTCCTGCGACTGGCGCCACACGGCTTCCAGCTCCGGCACCCGTTCGCCGGCCGCTTCCACCGCGATCTGCGCGCCTTCGGCCTTCGCGCCCAGCTCTTCCAGCGTCATCCCGGCTTCGTCGAGCTGCTCTTCGAGTTCCTGGCGCTGGTTCAGCCACTGGTCGCGCTGGGCCGTCAGGGTGCCGAGCTGGTTCTGCAGCCGCGTGCGCGACTCGACCACGAACTTGATCTGCGCTTCCAGGCTGCCGATCTCGGAATTGGTCTGGTACAGGGCGCCTTGCGCGGTGTGCAGGCGGTCGCCGATCGCGAAGTGCGACTGGCGCATGTGTTCGAGTTCGACTTCGACATTGCGCAGCTTGGCCGTCTGCGCCTCGAGCGCTGTCTGCGCTACCTCGACTTCGCGGAAGAACTTCAGTTGCTCCGCCTTGGCTTCGTTCTTGCGCAGCAGCCAGAGGAGCTTCTGTTTTTCTTCCTGGTCGGCCTGCAACTGGTGGAAGCGGTTCGCCACCGCCGCCTGGGCTTCGAGCTTTTCCAGGTTGGCGTTCAGTTCGCGCAGGATGTCCTCGACCCGCAGCAGGTTCTCGCGCGTGTCGGACAGCCGGTTCTCGGTCTCGCGGCGGCGTTCCTTGTACTTGGAGACGCCGGCCGCCTCTTCCAGGAACACGCGCAGCTCTTCGGGACGCGATTCGATGATGCGCGCGATCATGCCCTGGCCGATGATCGCGTAGGCGCGCGGGCCCAGGCCCGTGCCGAGGAAGATGTCCTGGATGTCGCGCCGGCGCACCGGCTGGCCGTTGATGTAGTAGGTCGAGGTGCCGTCGCGCGTCAGCGTACGCTTGACCGCGATCTCGGCATACTGGCCCCACTGGCCGGACGCCTTGCCGTCGCTGTTGTCGAACACCAGTTCGACCGAGGCGCGGCCCGAGGGCTTGCGGTGGGTGGAGCCGTTGAAGATGACGTCCTGCATCGACTCGCCGCGCAGCTCCGACGCCTTGGATTCGCCCAGCACCCAGCGCACGGCGTCGATGATGTTCGACTTGCCGCAACCGTTCGGGCCGACCACGCCCACGAGCTGGCCGGGCACCTGGAAATTGGTGGGATCGACGAAAGACTTAAATCCCGACAATTTGATGGAGGAGAGGCGCACGTGCTGGAGAAAGCGATGGAGTCGTCAAAGGCCCCATCATACCATCTGTTGCGTAGCTTTCAGCCAATATTGGCCTTGCGAACCCGACAATTCAGGATGCGGCTTGCATGGGGCCGTGGCTGGCGTCGTTCATGGCCGCCTCCCCCGCCGCCTGGGTCAGCACGCGGCCGACCACGCCCTCGGGCGCCAGCACCCGGATGCTGCCGGCGCGGAAGCCGTCGAGCAGGCGCTCGGCCGGCAGCGAAAACGCCTCCTTCTTGCCGGCGCCGGAGAAGATGAACAGGGTGCGCAAGGGGCTGACCCAGGCCAGCTTGAGCTTGCGGATGCCTTCCTTGCCGTTGAACTCGACCCGCATGCCGCGCACCAGCGCGGCCAGCGAGGCGGCCGCCGGGTCTTTCTGGCGCTCTTCCTGCACCGCCTCTTCCTGTGCGGCGGCCTGCTCCTGGGCGATGCGGCGCATGGCGTCCTGCTGGGCCGCTTCCACGGCGAGCTCCAGCTGGCGCTCGGGCGACACTTCGATCGGCGCGCGCACGATGCTGGCGTGGCACTCGGCCAGTTCGGCGAAGAACTGCAGGCGCTCGGCGTCCTGCCACCTGGTGGCGTCGAGCCATTTGTTGAGGGTGGTGAGCAGCCCCGGCAGGCGGCTGATGAGCGCCTTGCGCTCTTCGTTGGTGGCCTTGGGCTTGACGCTCCAGATCAGCTCATCCATGGCGCGGGTGGCGTTGTCGATGGCGCCGGGCTTGCTATCCTCGATGGTGTAGGCCAGGGTGAGCACCGGGGTCCAGCGCTGTTCCAGGAAGGCGCCGACCAGGGCCACCACCTGCTCGCCGGCCAGGCGCGTCGCCACCGCCTTCTTTGCCGAACGGGTCGCGGCGGCCTGCTTCTCCTGGCGCGTGGCCTGGGCGATCGGGCCGGCAATCGCGCGCTCCTCGATGCGCTCACGCTCGGCGATGCCGGCCTCGAGTTCGGCCACCGCGGCGGCGAACGCTTCCGGCTGCGCTTGCTGGCGCACCTTCTCGACGCCGCGGCGCATCGCGCGGTAGACCGGATCGTCCTCGCCGCCCTGCTGCTCCCAGCCGACGTTCGACAGCAGGTCGAGCATGCGCCGCGCCGGGTGCTGCTCCTCGAAGAAGAAGCTGCGGTCCTTCAGGGCCGCCTTCAGCACCGGCACCTGCAGGAAGGCGATCAGCTCGCGCGTCTCCTGGGGGATCGATTCGTCCAGCAGCACGGTCTCGAAGATCCGCGACAGCAGGTCGAGCGTGGTCTCGTCGCCGCGCGACAGGCTGCCCTGGGGCAGGCTTTGTTTCAGGCGCGGCAGGTAGAAGACGTCCTGGGCTGGGGTGGAAGCCTGTGCGGCGGCCTGCGCGGCGGGCACGGTGGCGAAGCCGCCGGCCGCGAGTTTTTCCAGCACCTCGATCAGCGGCGCGGGGATGGCGGCCATGGGGACGCCGGCCGGGGCGGCCACGCCCGCCGGGACGAACTGCGTGGCCACGTGCTGGCCGGCCGCCTGGCCTGGCGCGCCCTGCGCTGCGGTCTGCGGGCCGGCTTGCGGCGCCGGATTCGGCGCCATCGTCGGCGCCGGCGCGGCGACCGCGAAACCGGCCGCCCCGCTCGGCCGCCAGCCGCCGCTGCCCTGCGGCAGGTTGGCGATCAGCGGAATATCGAGGTCGGCGCCCGGGGCCGCATCGGCGCCGCCGAACAGCTGGCGCAGGCCTTCGCTGACGGCCGCGTCGCGGCGCGCGCGGGCGGCCCTGGCGGCGGCGCTGTCGTCGGTCTTGGCGAAGCGCTCGGCGCCGCGCGCGGGTTTGAGCTTGTCGGCCAGCAGCTCGAGCAGGGGACCGAACTCGAACACCACACCCTGGCGCAGCAGCGGCAGGATCAGTTCGTGCGAACCGGTATCGGGCTCGAACTCGCGCCAGGCGTCCTGCAGGGCGCGCAGGAAGACCTCGGGGCGGAAAGGATTGTGCGAGGCGCGCACCAGGTCGCGCCCCAGCAGCAGGCCGAGGCGCACGCCCAGGCCGGCGAGGGGTTCGGAACAGGCGATGTCGAAGGGACGGCTGATGCCGGAGAAAGCGACCTGGTCGTCCATCTCTTCCATCGGCACCAGGCTCAGGGTCAGGGGCGCTTGTTTGACCTGCTTGTTATTGGCGGGCAGGAGCAGCGCGGCTTCCTTGCGCAGGGCCAGCTCGATGCCGGTCGAGGCCAGGTGCACGTAAGCGTAGGAATTGTCCTTGAGGAGATTGCCGGAACGGATGCGCCGTACGGCGAGCCCGGTGTCGGTGCCGGCGGCGGTCATGTCGAGCAGCAGCGCCGACATGCGCTGCACCACGTCGGGCAGCGCCTCGGTGGCGTGGGTGGCGGCCACGGCGACAAGCTCGTCCAGCGCTGCCTGCTGCGCAGCGGCGGCCTTGCGGACTGCGGGTGTCTGGGCGGTGGAGCTGTCCATGGGCGTGACCGAAGGGGGTTTCTGTCATTGTGCCACATAATTTCCACATGGCAATAGGAATCGTGCAAATCGTCGCAGTTTTGCAAGTGCGGGGCAGTGCCGGGTCAGATTTCTTTCCTTGAGTTTGTCCTCAAGCGTCCTACACTGGATCACGCCAAGGTCCGATGGCGGTTCATCATTACGGCAAGCATGATGAGTCACCGGACACGCCACGGCGCCCCGTCGGTGGCACGGCAAGTCAGGGTCTTTCCCTCACATTGAAAGGAATAGCACATGGTCTCGAATCAAGGTAAATCCAAGCAGGGCGGCAACGCCAAACAACAGTCGGAAGCCGGTCGCCAGGGCGGCAGCAAGCAGTCGGGCTCCGGCTCGGGTTCGCGTTCGGGCGGTGGCAGCGGCGGCGTCCAGGGCGGCACGCCGGAACAGCACGCCGAGGCTGGCCGCCAGAGCCACAAGAACGACAAGAACCGCTGAACGCTCGATCAATGGTCCCGTTGGCCCACCGTCGCAAGGCGGTGGGCCTGTTCATTTGGCTGTGTTCGCGTTAACTATGCATTCACAGCCACTTTCACTGGATTTGTCGTACCGCAGCACCTAGCCACTGCGCTGGTGTACGCAACGCGTGCGCATCCAGTAATCGCTGCCACCCCGAATAATTCGCCAGGTAGCGGCTGGCCACGCCCTTGAAGCGCACCAGCCAGTTCTTGAAGCGGCTGTGCCAGCCGTTCACGTTCTGGATGTGGATCGCGCCGCGTGCGCGCCGGCCCGCCCGCACGTTGATGGATTCGTGCATGATTCCGGCGTCGAGGGCAAACCGGACATAGGCCGCTGCGCCATCGCTGATGAGCAGCCCGTCGCCCGGCAGCACCGGCTGCAGGCAGGTATGTAATTGCGCAGCGGTCACGGGACCACGTCCGGTATGAAAGTCCAGCGTCGTGCCGATGCGGTCACGCGCCACCAGCAGGCAATCATGCTCGCGGTTGATGCCGCGCCGCCGGGCCGCGCCACCACGCTTGCGCGGCGGGCGCGACAAGGTGCGCGAACCCTTCTGCGATTCGAGGCGGTAGGTTTCGTCGGCCTCCACGATTCCCGTCAATGCTGCGGGCCGGTGCCGGGCGGCGCCCGGCGCGAATCGGTGGCGCCAGCGAAAACTCGTCGTGCGATGCACGCCGGTCGCGAGCGCCGCGTCGCGCACGGTGCGCGATTCCAGCAAACACTTGATATAAGGCAGCCAGCACTCGCGCTTGCGCAGCCGGGCCAGCGGCGTGCCGGTCAGCGCATTGAAGGAGCGGCGACAACCCAGGCAGCGATAACGCTGCAGGCCGCTGGCGAAGCCGGAGCGGTGCAAACGCGCGCAAGCACAATGTGGACAGGGCCGGCCTGCCGCGGCCGCTTCAATGAGCGCCAGGCAATCGGCCGGGTCGCGGATGCTGTCGAGCCAGTCGCGCAGCCGGGCCAGATCGGTGCTGGACAATGGCGCGGCGGTCAGAAAAGCAAACAATTCGTCGAAGCGCGGGCCTTGCATCGTCACTCCAGATGAGTTAACTCGACGATGCGTAGGACTCCGACAACGCGATTTGGTTCACCTACCTATCGCGAACACAGCCTTTCATTTCCCGGTCAGATATTGCGCAGCATGCCCCCCTTGGGCGGACGGAAGTCGCGCACGTCGTTGACCAGGCCGGCGGCCTTGGCGTCGCGCGAATTCAGGTGCAGGTCCGAATACTGGTGGATCGCCCACTGCTCGGGCGTGAGTTCGACGCATTTGCGCAGGATCGATTCGGTGCGGGCGTCGTCGGCGCGCAGGCCTTCGACGATGATGTTCAGGGCGTCGGGACGCGAGCCGGGCGAGGCCGTCGCGTGCGACTTGTGCACCATGAAGCGCGCGGTCTCGCTGCAATAGCGCTCGCTGCCGGACAGGTAGAGGATCACGGCGATCGACGCCACCGCCCCGCCGTTGTACATCACGAACTTGATCGGCGAGTTCGCCAGGAAGTTATACAGGCACAGGCCGTCGCTGACGTAGCCGCCGTTCGACTGCACCATGATATGGGCGGTCTCGATGCCGTCTTCGGTCATCATCGACACCGCCTCGAACACGCGGTGCACCATGTCACTGTTGACGTCGCCAGACAGGGTGAACCAGGCTTCCTTTACTCCTTGCGCTTTGTCTTCGCTCATTGTCATGTCCCACTGCAAAGTGTGTGCGATAAGTGTAGCAAAACACGTCGAAACATCACTTTGCCCCTGCCCCAATAGTGTGCGGCAATGCTTTGCAGCAATCATTTCAGGACCGTCTCTCCCCTATGGCGACCCACCCCTCCGGTTGACACCGAACGGAGGGTGGCATATGCTCCGCAGTCTTGACCGGGAGAGCGCAGGAACACCTGCCGCCGAAGGGGCACTACCCACAAACTCTCAGGCACAAAGGACTGGTCAGGGAGCGGCAGCGCAAGGCGCGGCCGGCTCACACTCTGGAGAGCGGCGCCGCAGACACGGCGCCCACCGAAGGGGCAGGCGGCGATGCCGCTATCTCTCAGGTACCAAGGACAGAGGGGATACAGGCGCCGGCGACGGTGCACGCAACCCTATTCACTGCCCGAGGATTCCATGACGCTCAAAGCGACCCCGCTCAATTCCGCACACCGCTCCCTCGGAGCCAAGATGGTCGACTTCGGCGGCTGGGACATGCCGGTCAACTACGGTTCCCAGATCGAGGAACACAACGCGGTCCGTACCGACGCGGGCATGTTCGACGTCTCGCACATGTGCGTGGTGGACCTCAAGGGCGCCAACGTGCGTCCATTCCTGCGCGGCCTGCTGGCCAACAACGTCGACAAGCTGCAGGTGCCGGGCAAGGCCCTGTACTCGGCCATGCTGAACCCCGAGGGCGGCGTGATCGACGACCTGATCGTCTATTACTTCAGCGAAGACTGGTTCCGCCTGGTGGTCAACGCCGGCACCGCCGAGAAGGACGTGGCGTGGATGAACCAGCAGAACGACGCCACCGGTTCCGGCATCACCATCACCCAGCGCCGTGACGGCAATGATCCGATCGCCCTGATCGCCGTGCAGGGCCCGAACGCCCGCGCCAAGGTGTGGCAGGTGCTGCCGACTACGCAGGCGGCGTCGGAACCGCTGAAACCGTTCAACGTCGTGATCGTCCCGGACACCCAGTTCGGCGAAGTCATGGTCGCGCGCACCGGCTACACCGGCGAGGACGGCTTCGAAGTCGGCGTCTCGGCTTCCCAGGTCGAGGCGCTGTGGAACGGCTTCGCGGCCGCCGGCATCAAGCCGGCCGGCCTGGGCGCGCGCGACACCCTGCGCCTGGAAGCCGGCATGAACCTGTACGGCCAGGACATGGACGACAATGTGAACCCGCTCGACGCCGGCCTGGCCTGGACAGTCGACATGGTGTCGGAGCGCGACTTCATCGGCAAGGCGGCGCTGCAGGCCAAGGGCCAGCAGGCGAACTTCGTCGGCCTGATCCTGCGCGAAAAAGGCGGCATCCTGCGCGCCCACCAGAAAGTGATCGCGGCTTCCGGCAACGTCGGCGAGATCACCAGCGGCACCTTCAGCCCGAGCATGCAGCAGGCGATCGCCCTGGCGCGCGTGCCGCTGGACGTGGCGATCGGCGACACCGTGCACGTGGAAATCCGCGACAAGAAGCTGGCCGCGTCGGTGGTCAAGCTGCCGTTCGTGCGCAACGGCAAAGTGCTCGCCGCCTGAACAGAATAAACAGAACAAACCGTTATACTACCCGCCTCACCCAACCCGGAGCCTGACAATGAACATCCCAACCGACCTGAAATACACCGAGTCCCACGAATGGGTCCGCCGCGAGGCTGACGGCACCCTGACCGTCGGCATCACCGAGTACGCGCAGGACGCGCTCGGCGACATCGTGTTCGTCGAACTGCCGCAGGTCGGCAAGGCATTCACGGCCGGCGACGACGCCGCCGTGGTCGAGTCGGTCAAGGCCGCCAGCGACATTTACGCGCCGGTCTCGGGCACCGTCACCGCCGTCAACCAGCCGGTCGCCGATGCGCCGGATTCGATCAACAGCGACGCCTTCGGCGCCTGGCTGTTCAAGCTGCAGCCGAGCGACGCCGGCGCGTACGACAAGCTGCTGGACGCCGACGCCTACGGCAAGACCACCGGCAACTGACCCGGTATTGAATGACGGTGCGCCTGCGGGCGCACCTTTTGTTTTGCGGCCCCGCCCCGATCTCCTCCGAATCTCCCCTGCTCTCCTGAATTGACCATGACCCGCTCCAGCCTTACCCAACTCGAAGCGCGCGACTCCTTCATCCCGCGCCATATCGGCCCGTCCGAATCCGAACAGGCAGCCATGCTGTCGACCCTCGGCTACGCCTCGCGCGCCGCCCTGATCGACGCGGTCGTGCCCGCGAACATCCGCCGCAGGGACACGATGGACCTCGGCCCCTTCGTCGAACCGCGCAGCGAGGAAGACGCGCTGGCGACGTTGAAGGCGTTGGCGTCGAAGAACAAGGTCATGAAGTCGATGATCGGCCAGGGCTACTACGGCACCCACACGCCGAAGGTCATCCTGCGCAACATCTTCGAGAACCCGGCCTGGTACACCGCCTACACCCCGTACCAGCCGGAGATCTCGCAGGGCCGCCTGGAAGCGATCCTGAACTTCCAGCAGATGATCACCGACCTGACCGGCATGGGCATCGCCAACTCGTCGATGCTGGACGAAGGCACCGCCGCCGCCGAAGCCATGACCCTGCTGCAGCGCGTCGGCAAGTCGGCTTCGAAGGTGTTCTACGTGGCCGACGACGTGCTGCCGCAGACCCTGGAAGTGGTGCAGACCCGCGCCAAGCCGATCGGCGTCGAGGTGCGCGTGATCGCCGCCGCCGAGATCGAGAAACTGGAAGAGAGCTGCTTCGGCGTGCTGCTGCAATACCCGGGCGTGAACGGCGAAGTGCGCGACTACCGCGCCGCCGTGGAACACCTGCACGCCGCCGGCGCGATGGTGGTGGTGGCCGCCGACCTGCTGGCCCTGACCGTCCTCGAAGCACCGGGCGCCTGGGGCGCCGACGTGGTCGTCGGTAACAGCCAGCGCTTCGGCGTGCCGCTCGGTTTCGGCGGCCCGCACGCCGGCTACCTGGCCACCCGCGACGAATACAAGCGCAGCATGGCCGGCCGCCTGGTCGGCGTGACGGTCGATGCGCAAGGCAACCAGGCCTACCGCCTGGCCCTGCAGACCCGCGAGCAGCACATCCGCCGCGAGAAAGCGACCTCGAACATCTGCACCGCCCAGGTGCTGCTGGCCGTGATGGCCGGCATGTACGCGGTCTACCACGGCCCGCAAGGCCTGAAGCAGATCGCCGGTCGCGTGCACCGCCAGACCGCGATCCTGGCGCGCGGCCTGCAGCAGGTCGGCGCCGAAGTCGTCAACACCACCTGGTTCGACACCCTGACCATCAAGGGCGATGCAAGCGCGCTGCACGCCGCAGCCGAAGCCGCCGGCATCAACCTGCGCCGCATCGACGACCAGCACGTCGGCGTGTCGCTCGACGAAACCACCACCCGCGACGACCTGGCCAAGCTGTTCGCCATCTTCGGCAATGGCCAATCGGTCGATATCGACGCCCTGGACGAGGACGTCTCGGACGCCTTCCCGGCCGCCCTGGCCCGCACCACCGCCTACCTGACCCACCCGACCTTCAACCGCTACCACGCCGAGCACGAGATGCTGCGCTACCTGCGCGGCCTGGCCGACAAGGACCTGGCGCTCGACCGCACCATGATCCCGCTCGGCTCGTGCACCATGAAGCTGAACGCGACCTCGGAGATGATCCCGGTCACCTGGCCCGAGTTCTCGAACGTCCACCCGTTCGCGCCGAACGACCAGACCGTCGGCTACCGCGAGATGATTGACCAGCTGGAAGCCATGCTGTGCGCCGCCACCGGCTACGCCGCGATTTCTCTGCAGCCGAACGCCGGCTCGCAGGGCGAGTACGCCGGCCTGCTCGTCATCCAGAAATACCACGAGTCGCGTGGCGAAGGCCACCGCAACATCTGCCTGATCCCGTCCTCGGCCCACGGCACCAACCCGGCGTCGGCCAGCATGGTCGGCATGAAGGTCGTGGTCACCGCCTGCGACGACAACGGCAACGTGGACCTGGCCGACCTGAAGGCCAAGGCCGAGCAGTACAGCAAGGACCTGGCCTGCGTCATGGTCACCTACCCGTCGACCCACGGCGTGTTCGAAGAGGGCATCAAGGAACTGTGCGAGATCGTGCACCAGCACGGCGGCCAGGTCTATGTCGACGGCGCCAACATGAACGCGATGGTCGGCGTGGCGGCGCCTGGCGCTTTTGGGGGCGACGTCAGCCACCTGAACTTGCACAAGACCTTCTGCATCCCGCACGGCGGCGGCGGCCCCGGCGTCGGCCCGATCGGCGTGGGCGCCCACCTGGCTCCGTTCCTGCCGAACCAGCTGTCGACCGGCTACGTCCGTGACGAACAGGGCATCGGCGCGGTCAGCGCCGCGGCCTACGGCTCGGCGTCGATCCTGCCGATCTCGTGGATGTACATCGCGATGATGGGCGCCGCAGGCCTGACCGCCGCGACCGAAGTGGCGATCCTGAACGCCAACTACATCGCGCGTCGCCTGGCCCCGCATTACCCGGTGCTGTACACCGGCCACGACGGCCTGGTCGCCCACGAGTGCATCATCGACCTGCGCCCGCTGCAGGACAAGACCGGCATCTCGAACGAGGACGTGGCCAAGCGCCTGATGGACTTCGGCTTCCACGCCCCGACCATGAGCTTCCCGGTGCCGGGCACCCTCATGATCGAGCCGACCGAGTCGGAATCGAAGGCCGAGCTGGACCGCTTCATCGAAGCGATGATCACCATCCACGCCGAGATCGTGAAGGTCGAGCGCGGCGAGTACGACAAGATGGACAACCCGCTCAAGGGCGCCCCGCACACCGCGGACGTGGTGACCGCCGACGACTGGCAGCACACCTACACCCGCGAGGTGGCGGCCTTCCCGGTGGCCTCGCTGCGCAAGAAGAAGTACTGGCCGCCGGTCGGCCGCGCGGACAACGTGTACGGCGACCGCAACCTGTTCTGCGGCTGCGCGCCGATCAGCGACTATGAGTAAGTAGGACGGTTACTTGCGGCTCGATGCGAGCCGCAAGTGCGCGCGTTCGTGACGGCGGCGTTCCCTGGGCAAGTCCCGGGAAACGCCGCTTTCCTTTTGTGGCGCCGGTTTCATCGGCGCGGCAGCAGGGGTCTCGGGGTCGTCCAGGCGGAAGCTGGCCACCGTGCGCGACAGCGACAGCGCGTGGGTCTGCAGGGTGCGCGCCGCGGCCGCCGCTTCTTCCACCAGCACGCAGTTGCGCTGGGTGACTTCGTCCATGCGCACGATCGCCGCGTCGACCTCGCGCAGGCGCGCGCCCTGCCCCAGGCTGTCGGTCTGGATCCGGCCGACGATGTCCTCGACGGCGCGCACCGAACCGGAGACCTGGGCCAGGCTGCTGCCGGCGGCGAGCGCCGAACCGGCGCAGCGGTCGATCTCGAGCACGGAGCGCGCCGCCAGTTCGCGCACTTCGCGCGCCGCGCCGGCCGCGCGCTGGGCCAGCTGGCGCACCTGGCCGGCGGCGTCGGCAAACGCGCGTCCCGCCTCGTCGCTGCGCGCCGCATCCAGCGCGGCGTTCAGCGCCAGCGAGCCGGCTTCGCTGGCGATGGCGTCGATGGCGCCCGCCACCTCGGCCGCGCGCAGCGCATCTTCCTTCACCGCCGCCATGGTCGCGGCCAGGCATTCCACATTGATCTTGCCGAACTGCGCGCTGTGGGCCGCGCTGCGCGCCAGGCCATCGGCGCTGAGGGCGTCGTCATGGCCGGCGCGCGCCGCTTCGTGCAGCGACTGGATCGAGGCCGCAGTCTCGCGCAGCGCGCGCTGGCGGTACACGGCGCGGCCCTGCATGCCCAGGCTGCCCAGGGT
This sequence comes from Massilia phyllostachyos, assembly GCF_021044825.1. GTDB lineage: Bacteria > Pseudomonadota > Gammaproteobacteria > Burkholderiales > Burkholderiaceae_D > Telluria > Telluria phyllostachyos. Next base: position 77,673 of record NZ_JAJNOC010000013.1, read on the forward strand.
GATGTCGCGCGAGGCGCTGCCGATGGTGCGTGCCGATTCCAGCACCGAACGCAGGGTGCCGCTCAGGTTGCGGATGCCGGCGTCCAGCGCGCGCGAAGTCTCGCCGATCTCGTCGCGCCCATAGTCGTGTTCGCGGATGGTGAGGTCGCCCTTGGCCAGGCCGAGGGCGGCGGCCCCGATGGCCCGGATGTCGCGCAGCAGCACGCGCCGCACCGCCATCGTGATCGCCAGCGACACGCCGACCGCCAGCACCACCACCACCGGCATCAGGGCGGCGCTGAGGCGGAAGTCGGCGGCGGCGCTGTCCGAGGCTTGCTCCGACAGCTCGCGTTCGAGCGCCGCCAGCATCGCCATGCGCTGGGCCATCAGGGCAAAGGCGGCTTCCGGCTTGATCATGGCGTTGGCGCCGATGGTCTCGTCGGACTCGGCCAGCTCGACCACTTCGCGCGCCGCCTTCACATAGACCAGGTGGGCGCTGGCGGCCTGTTCGACGTAGCGGCGTTCGCGGCTCCCGGGCGGGGTCAGGCGGCTCAGCGCGGCGAATGAACGTTCGATGGCCTCGTGCTGGCGCTTGACGCCGGCGGCCAGGCCCTCGATCCGGCTGTGCGAAAAGCTGCTGCCGAGCCAGGTGAGCAGCTTGTAGGTGTCGGCATGCACGCGCTGGGCCTGTTCGGCCAGGCCGGCCGCGCTGCGCATCTGGACCGCGCGCGGGCCGACGATGTCCTGCAGAGAGGCATGCTGGCGCACCATCGCGTAATAGGCGCCGCTCGACAGCAGCACCAGGAGCAGCAGGACGACGCCTGGTGCGAGCAGCAGCTTGGGACCGATCTTCAGGCGCGACAGCATGATGCCTCCATGGTGTTGACAGCGCCCTATTTCCTGAGCGCATTCAGCCAATCTACGCGGTTCATTCCCGGGAAGATTTGCGCTGGCGCAGACCGGCTATGGCGGACGTGGCAAAGCGCAAACAGCTGTCCCAGGAAACATCGATGCCCGCTGGAGTTCCGAATACGGCATCAGCCCGGTTACACTGTCGGCATGAGATTCGGGAACATCGCAGCCCCCCTGCGCCGCCACGGCCGCCTGCTCGCCGTGTGCGGGCTGTCGGTCCTGCTGCACGCGGCCGTCATCGCGTGGCTCGATACGCGGATGTCGGCGCCGCTGCCCCTGATCGGCAACGCGCCGCTGGCGGTGCGGCTGGCCGGCGTCGCACCCGCAGCACCTCCCGCACCCGCCCCTCCCGCCACGCCTGCGGCCGCCCCCGCGACAGCCACGCCGGACTTGCCGGCCCCTGCGCCGCTGCAGGCCGATGCACCCGCCGCCATCCCCTTGCAGGCCGCGGCTGCGCAGCCGTCCCCGGCGCCGGCCGGCGGCGGCGTCGCAGCGGTCGAGATGCCGAGCCGCTACCGGGTCGCGGTGCCCCCCAGCGCGTCCTTGCGCTATGAGGTGCGCGGCGGCGCAGGCAGCGCCGGTGAAGCGACCCTGAACTGGGAAACCGACGGCGTCGGTTACCGCCTGGCGGTGGACGGCATCCTGGGAGACATCGAGAGCGAAGGCGCCACCGACGACGCCGGCATTGCGCCGCGCCAGGCCCGCTACCGCCAGGGCGCCGGCAGCGCCGGCATCGCCTTCGACCGGGAGCGCGGCGCGATCGTGCTGGAAAGCCTGGGACGCAGCGTGCAGGACGCCACGGGCAGCCAGGACGGCGCCACGCTGCTGATGCAACTGGTGGGCATCGGGCTGGCCGATCCGGACCAGATGCAGGATACGGTCGATCTCTACGTGGGGCGGCCGGATGGGGCGGCGGTGGAACGCTTCCAGGTGCTGGGGCGGGAGAGAATCACCACGCCGCTGGGGGCGATGGAGACGCTGCACTTGGCGCGGGCCGGCAAGGCGGCGCTCGAGGTCTGGCTGGCGCCGGGACAGGGCTGGCTGCCGGTGCAGCTGCGGGCGACGGCGCCGGATGGCAGCGTGCGCACGCAAGTAATCAAGCAGATCGTGCGGCAACCCGCACCGTAACTTCTTCCGTTAGCCGAAAGACCGTCGCACCGGCCTGCGCCGGTGCGACGGATCGAGGGCTAACGAATCAACCCAGCTTCGCCGCGTGCTCGCGCGTCGCGTGGAAGGTCAGCTTCGGCCAGCGTTCCTGGGTCAGGCGCAGGTTGACGCCGGACGTGGCCAGGAAGGCCATATTGCCCGCCGCATCGTAGGCAACCTGGTGCCCCAGCTGGTTCTCGAAGTCCGACAGCGACTTCTTGTCCTCGCTCGACACCCAGCGCGCGCTCGAGATGCTGCTGCTTTCGAACACGGCGTCCACGCCGTATTCGTTGAGCAGGCGGCTGGCCACGACCTCGAACTGCAGCACGCCGACCGCGCCCAGGATCAGGTCCGAACCCAGCACCGGCTTGAACACCTGCACCGCGCCCTCTTCGCCCAGCTGCTGCAAGCCCTTGTGCAGCTGCTTGACCTTCAGCGGATTCCGGATGCGCACCGTGCGGAACAGCTCCGGCGCGAAGTACGGGATGCCGGTGAAGGTCAGCAGCTCGCCTTCCGAGAAGCTGTCGCCGATCTGCATATTGCCGTGGTTCGGCAGGCCGATGATGTCGCCCGCGTAGGCTTCCTCGACCTGTTCGCGGCTCGACGCCATGAAGGTCACCACCGACGAGAGCTTGACTTCGCGGCCGAGGCGCAGGTGCTTGACCTTCATGCCCTTCTCGAAGCGCCCCGAGCATACGCGGAGAAAAGCGATGCGGTCGCGGTGGGCCGGGTCCATATTGGCCTGGATCTTGAACACGAAGCCGGAGAACTTCGGCTCGACCGGCGCGACCGCGCGCACGGTGGCGTCGCGTTCGCGCGGCGCCGGAGCCCAGTCGACCAGGGCCGAGAGGATCTCGCGCACGCCGAAGTTGTTGATCGCGGAGCCGAAGAATACCGGGGTCTGCACGCCCGACAGGAAGCGCTCGAGGTCGAACACGTGGGAGGCGCCGTGCACCAGTTCCACTTCCATCTTGAGCTGCTCGATCTCGAGCGGGAACATCTCGGCCAGTTTCGGGTTGTCGATGCCCTTGACGATCTCGAAGGCGCCGTCGGCCTTTTCCTCGCCCGCCTTGAACAGCATGATCTCGTCCTTCAGCAGGTGGTAGACCCCGCGGAAGTTCTTGCCCATGCCGATCGGCCAGGTCACCGGCGCGCACTCGATCTTCAGCACCGACTCGACCTCGTCGAGCAGCTCGAGCGGATCGCGGGTCTCGCGGTCCATCTTGTTCATGAAGGTGACGATCGGGGTGTCGCGCATGCGGCAGACGTCGAGCAGCTTGATGGTCTGCTCTTCCACGCCCTTGGCCGCGTCGATCACCATCAGCGCCGAGTCGACCGCGGTCAGGACCCGGTAGGTGTCTTCCGAGAAGTCCTGGTGGCCCGGGGTGTCGAGCAGGTTGATCACGTGCTCGCGGAACTCGAACTGCATCACGGACGAGGCGACCGAGATGCCGCGCTGCTTCTCGATGTCCATCCAGTCCGAGGTCGCGTGGCGGCCGCTCTTGCGGCCCTTGACGGTGCCGGCCAGCTGGATCGCGCCCGAGAACAGCAGCAGCTTCTCGGTCAGCGTGGTTTTACCGGCGTCGGGGTGGGAAATGATGCCGAAGGTGCGGCGGCGCGCGGTTTCGCGCGCGATCTGGCCGGCCTGGCGGTCGCTGTTGGTGTTCGTACTGCTGGCGCCATCGGCGCTGGCAGCGCTGTCGTCGGCGGTGAAATCGGTGTCGTTGGCCATAGTCGAGCCTTGCAAATCGGCCCAGGTAAGAAAACCCTCGATTTTACCGATTCCGGCGCGCCCCGTGTGAAGATTCGCGCCCCGGCGTGCCAGCCGGGGCGCGCAGTACCATCACACGCTCATTCGCGCACCCGGCGCACGCCCGAGCGGCGGGTCGGGATCTTGACCGCCGAGGTGGTCGGCACCTTGATGATGCCGCCGGTGGCCGGCGTCGCCAGCGTGTAGGTCGAGCCGTCCGGCAGGCTGATGTCGGTCGAACCCACCACGCCCGCATTGTTCGATAGTGTCTGGCCGCTGCCCTTGCCGGTGCACAGGTCGAAGCCGTAGATGTTGGACGTGCCGCCCACCGAGCAGGACGAGGACGAACTCGGGATGTTGGTCACGACCCGCAGCGTGCCGAGCACGATATTGGGGTCGAGGTTGACGCGCTCGCCCGCGTTGCGGTCGAAGTCGACGTACCAGCCGGCGTGCTTCGACAGGTCGACCGCAGCGCCGTCGCTGGCGTACAGGTCGCCCGCCGCGGTGGTGGTCTTGGTCAGGGTCATCTTGATCATGCTGGACGTTGTCCGCCACTGGGCCGCGCTCACCGCCACACCGGTGTCGCCCAGCACATAGGCCGATTGCACCGCCGTGTTGCCGATGTCGCCGATGTCGAGCAACCGTCCGGTGCCGAAGGCCACGACGCGCTGTACGTCCAGCGTCTTGCTGCCGTCGGTGTTGGTGCGTTCGACCTGGCACAAGGCCACGTCCGGACGGGTGGTGATCGGCTGGTTGGCGCCGGCGTCGCCCATCTTGATGGTGCGCACCGTGCCGGGGCTGGTGAAGTCGAAGCGCCACATCTGGCCCTGGTTGTCGCCCCCGTAGACATAGGTGACCAAAGGATCGATGGTCGGGTTCTCGGTGATCGCGGTGATCTTGGCGAAGCCCGAGGGCGTGGTGGTGGTGCCGGCATTGGTGCTGATCCGGTCCAGCACCTGCCCGGTCGCGACGTCCACCACGAACAGGAAGCCCTTGCCGCTGCCGGTATTCACGCCGTCGGTTCCCGGGATATTGTTGTAGCCCGAAGTCAGGAACACCACCCAACGCTCGGCGCCGCTGGCGTTCTTCCAGGTGCCGAACTGCGCGTTGCCGAAGGACAGGCCGATCTCCGGCTCGTAGTTGATGCCACTGCAGACGCTGGCGTCGGCGCACAATTCCCACAGCCCGCGCGGCTGGGCCGGATCGGTGACGTCGAGCGCATAGTAACCGCGTCCGCCGGCGTTCAGGCCGCCGACCAGCACGGTGCGCCATTCGCCGTTGATCTGGACGTCGGCCGTTTCCGGCGAACCGTCCACGGTGTACTGGTGGTTGACGCCGTAGTTGACGCTCGCCTGCAGGTGCAGCTTCTTCATCGTGATGCGCGGCACGTAAGCCCACAGCTCCTCACCATCGGTGGATGCGAAGGCGTGCAGCATGCCGTCGTTGGCCGCGGCGTAGACGGTGCCGGGACGGTCGGCGTTGTCCACTGCGAAGTCCTCGTAGCCGGCGCGCGGATACTTCTTGCGCGGATCGCGCACGAAGGCCGGCTTGGCCGATGCGATGTCGCCCAGCACCAGCGGCACGGTGCTGCTCATGCCCTGCGGGATGGTCTCGGAGCGGGAGTAGGCGCGCATCACGGTGTCGTCCGCGTACTGCTGCTGCCCGCGCAGCCAGTTGACGACGTTGGCGCCGCTATTGACGATCGCGCGATTGGTGCTCGACAAGTTGGCGCACTGCGACATCGCGCCGCACTTGTTGTCGAACCAGGCACGTTCGCCCGCCGACATCTCCGCGTAATCGAAGTCCTTCAGCGCGCGGGTGCCCACGTCCAGCATCAGGATCCGGCGCGAGTCCGCGCTGTCTTCCACCTTGCGGCCGACCACGGTCGAGGAATTCCACAGGTCGTTCGCGCCAACGTCGCCGGTGACCGGATCGATCGCACGCTTGGTGAGCTGGCCGAACCATTTCACCGTGGTGAAGGTGGCGGAGTAGATGTCGTTGTCGTACTGGGACACGTTTGGGGTCGAGGTGGCGGACGCCGCCGCGGCGCCCGACTTGACCTCAATGTTCGACAGCGCCGAACGCAGGCCCTCGACCACCTGCAGCGGATCGGACGCCGAGAAATACTTGCCATGGCCGTTGATGGCCGCGTGCCACAGGTCGTCCACCCGCGACTGGTAGGCAGCCGAGCCGCCGTTGTCGCCGGTCTTCGGGTCAGGCCACACGTATGCGCCGCCGCCGTTCCACGGACAGCCGCTGGTGACGCCCGTGATCAGCTTGTAGAAGTCACCGCCCTCGCGCACCGCGGTATCGTAGTTCGGCTCGTAGTTCATGATGCCGTCCACGCCCAGGCCGAGGGTATAGGTCTTCATGTGCAGCCGCTGGTTCTCTCCCGGCGCGGCCGGCACCAGGCCCGGCCTGGTCCAGTCTTCCATGGCCGGACGCAGCGAAGTCGTGTCGTCGTTGGAGCCGCCGTTGTACCAGTACAGGGCGACGTCGGCCAGCGAGTTGGCGGTCTGGGAGGTAGCGTCCACGCACCCCTTGGAGCGCAGGCAGAAACGGCTTGCGCTTTCCGTCTCGTCGTTGCTGACCACCGTGGCCGCGGCGTTGCCGTTCCAGTAGCCGTCGGTGGTGACGATGGTGAAGTTCTGCTGGCACGGGAATTTCACCACCTGGTTGTCGCCCTGGTATTCATAGGGCGCCTGGTTGGCGTAGAGCTTGCCGATCGCGTGCAGGGCCTGGCGGATGGGGGTCGACTGGCTGCCGTTCATCGCGTACAAGGTGTCGTACCAGTTGGAGCGGTGGGTGCCGGAGAAGCGGTTCGGCTTCATCATGCTGCCTTCGGCGGCCGCGCTCGAGAGCGAAGTCAGGCCGACGTTGTAGTTGTCGCCGATCGGCTGGAAGGCCTGGCCGACGGTCGTCTTCATCATCTGGTTGCGCGTCTTGTAGTACGCGTACCAGTTGGCGAAGTTGGTCATTTCCTCGTCGTAGCTGCAGCTGGTCTCGGCAGCGCAGTCGCTGCGGCCCAGGCTCTTCGGATAGCTGCTGCGGCTCGAGACGATGTCCGTGCGCACGAAGACCGAGGCGCCCAATTCCGTCACCGAGGTCGGGATGCCGTCGCTGACCGCGGCGCTGACGGAGAAGCCGAGGTAGGTGGTGCGGCCGCTGGTGTTGTTGGTCGGCAAGTTGCCGGTGATGTTCTTGCCTTCGGCATCGGCCGCGCTATCGACCAGGCAGAGCGCTGTATTGGGCGCCGCCTGGCAGATCGCGCCGCTGCCGCTGGTCCCGCCCACCCACGCCCGCACCGTGCCCTTGGTGCCGATCTTGTCGCGGAGCGCGGCAGCCACTGCGGCCGCGTTGATGCCGCGGTTGAAGGTCAGGCTGCTGGAGAACATGGCGACGCCGCCGTAGTTGAGCTGGGACTGGACCTGGTTCTTGGTGGGGTTGGTGCTGCCACTGACGTAGAGCAGCGCCGTCGAGGCGGTGCCGGACGACACGGACAGGGTGGTGCCCGCACGGCTGCCGTCCTTGAGCAGCGTACAGGTCGGCACCGGCTTGCCGCTGGTTCCGCTCGGGCAGCTGATCGGCACCACCGCCACCACATTCGTGCCGTCGAGGGTGATGCCGTAGGTCGAGCAGGCCGGCACCCCGCCGCCGGTGGGCGTCTTGACACAGGCGGTGTAGGGCTGGGCCAGGCCGGCCTTGGCAATGATCGAAGCTGCCAGGGCATTGGCCACCGCCTGCTGCTTGGCGGCGGTGTTGGTGCCGCTGGCGGCGGTGACGGCGACGTTGGTAATGACCACCGAACCGGCGGGGCCGCTCGCGGTGACGCTGCTCAGGGTCATCGCGCTGGTGCTGGTGGAGGCGCCAATGGCGATGGTGCCGTACCACTCGGCCGGGCGATTGGGATCCGAATAGCGCGGGTACTTGAAATTGCCGACGTACTTGGCCTGGCAGTTGGTCAGGGCGCGCGAGTCGCACCAGCGCACCCGGGCAGGGTAGGGATAGCCGGCGGGTGCGGTGGCGTTGACCGCGGTCACGCGGCAATTGGTGAGCGCCTGGTCGCTGCAGTATTCGGCGACGTTGATCAGGTAGTAATAGGGGTTGGCGGTGAAGCTCTGCGCCGTGTACCGCTCTTCGTTGGGAAACACATAGCCGATGGTATTGGCGCTGCAGTTGCCGCTGCCGTCGCACCAGCGCAGGTCGGGAAAGCCGCTCACCAGGTTGGTGTTATTGGCACCCGCCCCGGTCAGGTCGGTGCGGTTGACGTTGAAGCCGTCGGTGGTGACCGAGGTCCAGCCGCCGGTGGCGCTGCGGGTCTGGCTCGTAAAACTGCTGCCGTCGGCGCGCACCGGCGGCAGGTAGCGCACGCGCGGGTCGTAGTACTGCTTGTTGAAGTCCGGACTGGCGAAGGGTGGGTCGCCGATGCGGCAGCCGCGGATCCCGGCCGCGATGGTCTCGCGCGCGCGGCAGCTGGTGCCGTCGTCGACGTAGTCGGGCGTGAAGGCGCTGCTCATCGAGCCCGAGTTATCGTAGAGGAGCATCAGGTTCGGCTTCACCGTGCCGCTGCCGGTCATGTTCAGCAGCGGCAGGTTGGCGATCTCGGTCGGGCCGGCGTAGGCCGGCGCCAGCAGGGCGCCGAGGGCGGTGAAGACCGCCAGCGCGGACAGGATGCGGGAGAAAATACGGTTCATGCGCGCTCCGTTCTTGAATCTTGAATATGCCGGCGCCTCAGGCGCCCAGCAGGACCACCATCTGGGTGATCACGTTGCCGCCGCGCGGGCCGTCGATGCGGGCCGTGATCACGTAGTGGATCTGCGGCACGCCGTTGTACAGCACCGTGTCGGTCTTCATGCTGTCGCCGATCCGGACCGTGTTGCCGAGTTCCGCGGTGTTGGCGGTGGTGCGCACGCAGGCCTGGCCCGGCGCGTTGTTGGGCGCCACCATGCTGCACATCCGGTGGATCACGTAGCGGATGCGGTTGCCCTTGCCGTCGTCGATCTCGCGCGAGCCGTTCCAGAATTCGCTGGCGCGCACGTTGACCTTGGTGTTCATGTTGGCGCGGTAGCCCTGCGCCGTCACGTGGGCGTTCAGCAGCGCCTTGTTGGCGGCGGCGGTCTGGCTCAGCCACTGGAAGCCGGTGTGCAGGCCGAAGTCGGAGGCGCGCGCGAGCTGGGCGTCGTAGGCCAGGTTACTTGCCGTCAGCGTGGTCGAATTGCTGGAGCGGAGCAGGTAGATGCTCGAGACCAGCAGCACCAGCAGCATGATCAGCATGACCGGCAGCGCGATGCCGCGCGCGGGCCGCGCGAATGATGGTTTAAACGGCGTCATGACGAAGTCGGCCTCCAGCCCGCATTGCGCAGCGGGACGATGGTTTCGAACACACGGTAGCGGTAGCAGCGCCAGTCGACCGCGTCGCCGGTGACGGCCACGTCGACCTGCACCGGCGCGGTGTTGCCGTTGTCGGCGCCCAGGGTGGCGAACACGGTCGGGCGCACGGTGGTGGCGGTGCACTGGCCGGTCGCCGGGTTCGGGCGTTCGGGATTCCTGGCGCGCGCCACCACGGCGATGCGCAGCGCGGCGATGCGCTGGTAGTCGCCGGCGCTGCCGGCGGTGCCGTTGTTGTCGGCGTCCAGCATGGTGCTCGACCAGGCGCTCACGCGCAGGCCCTGCTCCGGCGTGAAGGCGGCGCCGGCGCGGGTATCGAGCCCGTACTGGGCCTTGAGCGAGACGATGTTGTCGGCTACGGGCTGCGAGGCTTCGCTGGCGCCGGCCAGGTCGGTGGCGCGCAGGCGCAGGTAGCCGCGCTCGATCGACCAGGTGCGCAGGGCCAGGCTGGCGGCCGGCCCCAGGTTGAAGATGCGGGTCGCCTCGCCCTTGTAGGCGCCGGCCAGCGCGCCGCTGTTGAAGCGGTTGCCGGCGCCGCCGATCATCAGGTACTGAGACGAGGGCGGCGGCGCCAGGGCGTCGAGGTCGTTCGAGACCTGGGCCAGCGAGCAGCGCCCGCCCTTCTTCTCCGGGGCCACAAGGATCGCATCGCCCCTGGCGAAGCCGTAGGGCCGGCGGTCGATGGTCAATTGGGTGCCGCCGATATAGTCCTGCTGCAGGCGGACGATGCCGGTGCCCGTGGGCGAGGTGCCGGCGTACAGGCTAAGGCGGTCCGGCCCGGCGCCGCCATTCTCGATCACGGCGGCGGCCAGCGGGCGGATCGCCACGCCGCCGCGCTGGGCCGGCGCCAGCTGGTAGTCCTCGCTGTCTTCCATGTAGGTGTCGCAGCCGACGATCAGCGGTTCGTTCAGGCCGAAACCGGCGTACTCGGCGTCGCCGCTGATTTGGAACATCGCCAGCATCCCGTTCTGCATCGAGTCCGAGCCGCCCAGCGCGGCGTCCTTGGTCTTCTCGCCGTCGGTCATCAGACGGGTGGCGAAGATCACGGCCAGCAGGCCGATCACGATGCTGACCATCAGCTCGACCAGCGAGAAACCGCCCTGGCGCTGCATGTTCTTCATTGCGACCCCGCCAGGTAGGACACGATGCGGTGGCTGTTGGTCGGCGTGTCGGCCTTGCGCCGCCAGCTGATCGTGATGTCGACGGTGGCCGGCGCCGCGGCGGCCGCGCCCGGCGTGACCGCGACCGCGATCGAGGCGCCGGGAATCTGGCGCACGGTCTCGGCGTGCCAGGCCGCCAGGCGCGCCGGCGGCGCCGCGCCGGCGGCGACCGTGTAGCCGTTCAGGTTGGCGAAATCGGTGTTCATCACGCCGAGCAGCTTGTTGGCGGCGATCGCCGCCTCGACGCGCTGGCCGGCGTCGGCCAGCGCCGAGACCGAGCGCGCCTGCAGGCCGACGGTGCCGATCACGCCGATGGCGAGGATGACGATGGCGAGCAGGGCTTCGAGCAAGGCGATGCCCTGCTGCGCCTTCATGCGGGTAGATACGAGGAAGCGGCGGGTCTTCATTCGGGGCACCTGCGCGAGTCGTTGGGGACGGCGTTCGGTTCGCAGCGGGCGGCGACACCGGCCAGCGTCAGCACCACGCTGGTGGCGCGGAAGCCGTTGCTGCTGCCGGCATTGCTGGCCGGGGTCAGGTCGATCCGCATCATGCGGGTCGAGGCGCGGGTGTCGACCCAGCCCAGCGGGGTGAAATAGACGGCGGTGTCGCCGTCCGGGCCCGGGGTGACCGCCAGGCGGTTGGTGCCGGGCAGCGCATCGGCGCTGCGCACCACCGACTTGAAGCCGGCGCCGGTGTCGAGCGGGGCCTTGACCGCGCTGTTCGCGTCCGACCAGCTGCCGCTGGCGTCGCTGCATGGCGTGTCCTGGCTCGGGAAGCACAGGTCGACCCGCCAGTCGTACTGGCCGCTGACGTCGTTGCGGCTCAGGACCAGGCGGCTGGCGCTGTTGTTGGCCAGGGCCTGGGCACGCGCGAGGGTAAACCCTTCGGCGTAGAAGCCGGCGGCGGCGTTGGCCTTGGTGGCGGCCAGCCAGTCGCTCATGCGCGGGATGCCGACCGCCAGCAGGATGCCGAAGATGGCCAGCGCCACCATCGCCTCCAGCAGGGTGAAACCGGCCGCCCGCGGCCTCAATCGCGGCCTCATTGGGCGCATGTGCCTTCCTTGCGGTCGACCCAGCAGTTGTTGCTGGCGTTCCAGCCGCTCGGCACGCTTGTCGTGGCGCGGTTGCCGTTCTGGTCGATGGTGAAGACGAAGTTGGCGGCGCCGGCGCGGCCGGTGGCGGTCAAGGTGTAGGCGCTGGCGGTGCCGGTGGTCAAGGCGTAGGTGAAGTTCGCCGAGGCCTGCGGCATCAGCTGGAGGCTGGCCGCGTCGAAGCCGGCGTAGCTGCGGGTGTTCGACCAGTGCTGCTCCAGGCGCGGCTGGGCGGCGGCCAGGCCGGTGAAGGCTTCCGACAGGCGGGCGCGCATCATGTAGCCGTTGTAGGACGGCAGGGCGATCGCCGTCAGGATACCGATCACGACCACCGCGATCATGATCTCGATGAGGGTGAAACCTGCCTGGCGCTTGTTCATTTTATCTCCACAGGGAAATGTTTCCATGCGGCATCTTACCGCATGAAGCTTGCATTTCCCTGAGGAAAAGCTGACAGATTCCTGACAAGCGCACAGATTCAAGTGGTGGCCGGGAACCTGACCGTGAAGCGCGCCCCTCGGCCGTCCGGCCCGGTATCCAGCGCGACCGTCGCGCCGTGCAGGGTGGCGATGTCGCGCACGATGGACAGGCCCAGGCCGCTGCCGCTGCTGTGCTGGTCCAAGCGGACGAAGCGCTGGAATACTCGCGCCCGCTTTTCCGGCGCGATGCCGGGCCCCGAATCCTCGACCGCGAACAGCACGCCCTCCTCCACCGTGCGGCAATGGACGGTGACGGCGCCGCCCGCGGGCGTATAGCGCAGCGCATTGTCGACCAGGTTGTCGACCAGGTCGCGCAGCATGTCGCGGTCCCCCGCAAGGGGGCTCGGGGCCAGTTCGAAGCCGAGGTCGATATCCTTGCGCGCCGCCTGCTCGACGAAAGGCTGCACGGCTCCGGCCACCAGCGCCGCCAGGTCGAGCCGCGCCAGGCTGGCGCGTCCCAGGCGGTCCGGCCCAGCGCGCTCGAGCGAGAGCAGCTGGTTGGCCTGGCGGATCATGCGTTCGTTGGCGAGCAGCAGCAGCTCGACCACCTTGCCCGTCTCCGGGTCGTCGCGGTGGCGCGCGGCGATCCATTCGAGCTGCAGGCGCAGGCCCGCCAGCGGCGTGCGCAGCTGGTGCGCGACGTTGGCGCGGAAGTCGTCCTGGGCGCGGCTGCCGGCGGCGATCCGCTCCAGCAGGGCATTGAAGGCGCCGGCCAGCGGCGCCAGCTCGCGCGGCATGCCGGCGTCGTCGAGCGGGGCCAGGTCGCCGCTGCCGCGCGCATCGAGGCGCGCGCGCAGGCGCGCCAGCGGCGCCAGGCCGTTGCCGACCGAGAACCAGACCAGGCCGACCAGGGCCAGGCTGAACAGCACGCCGAGCAGCGCCAGGCCGCGCAGGATGGCCGCGCGCACCTGCTGGCGCTGCACCAGGGTCCGCGCGACGCCGACCTCGACCGGGCCGTCCGGACCGGGAAGCAACAGGGTCGCCGCGCGCACCGGCTCGCCGTGGATGCTGGCGTCGCGCACCGGCCCGCCGCCGGCAAGTAGAGGAAAGGCCGGTTCTCCCGCCACCACCCGGCCGTCGCGCAGGCGCACCACGAACCAGCTGGCGTCCGGCGCGCCGGCGCCCAGCAGGCGCGCGGCCGTGGCCGGGGCCTCGACTCGGACCGCGCCGTCCCCGATGCGCACGCGGGTGGCGAGGCCGGTGGCGGCGTCCAGCAAGCCCTGGTCGAAGGCCAGCTGGGCCGGCGTCCAGGCCAGCAGGTAGGTCAGGCTGGCGGCGAGCAGGTTGAACACCAGGATGGGCAGCACCAGCCACTTGAGCAGGCGCAGGCGGATGCTGGTCATGTCGGTGGGTTCAGCCGGCGGCTTCGAGCAGGTAGCCGAAGCCGCGGATGGTGCGGATCGCGACCCCGGCGCCGTCGAGCTTCAGGCGCAGGCGCGAGACGTAGACCTCGACCGCGTTCAGGGTCAGATCCTCGCCCCAGGGCGCGATGGTGTCGATGATCTGCTGCTTGGAGACGACCCGGCCGGCCTGCTGCAGCAGGTATTCGAGCACCGCCCATTCGCGCGCCGACAGGTCCAGCACCCGCTCGCCCACGCGGGCGCGGCGGGTGGCGCTGTCGAGCAGCAGCTGGCCCAGGCCGAACTGGCTCGGCGGCGTCGCATGGCGCCGCGCCAGCACGCGGATGCGGGCCACCAGTTCGGCGGTGGCGAAGGGTTTGACCAGGTAGTCGTCGGCGCCGGCTTCCAGGCCGCGTACGCGGTCCTCGATGGCGTCGCGCGCGGTAAGCAGCAGCACCGGCAGCTGGCTGCCGCGGGCGCGCAGGCGGCGCAGCACTTCGAAGCCGTCGATGCCGGGCAGGCCGATATCGAGCACCAGCACGGCGGGCGCGCCTGGCGCGGCCCCCTGCAGGCGGGTGTCGGCGGCCAGGCCATCCTGCAGCAATTCGACCTGCATGTCCTGCGCCGTCAGGGCGCGCAGCAGGCCGTCGGCGAGCACGGCATCGTCTTCGACCAGCAGGAGCGGGAGGGGCATGGGCGCATCGTAAAAATCGAAAGACCCATTATGCGCGAATTCGTTGCCGTATCCAAAGAAAACGCATGAACAGAACGTCATCTCTCCAGTAGGACTGGACTGACATAACCCCATGGGACAAGCCTACACAGGGGCAACTCCAAGTCTTATGTTCGACAACGTACTATAGCTTTAATGTACACACATCGCGATGAGGCATAGAAAAACAAGCCGCAGAGATCGCCCCCGATGCACGTTAGAGATAAAGAGGACAACAAATGAACAACACTCAACTTGGTGGTACGCAGAAAGTGCAACACAAGATCCCAGCCACGAGTGAGACTGTGAAATCCGCGTCCCGCCCCGTTGTCAGCTACAGCGGCACCCAACAGAACGAACTGCTGGCCGCCCTGCCCCGCCAGGACCTGGAAAGCCTGTTCGAGCAGCTGGAGCTGGTTCCTCTGCCCTTCGGCAAGGAGTTGTTCGAGTATGGCAGCAAATTGGAACACGTGTATTTCCCGACGACCGCAATCGTGTCGCTGCTGTATGTGATGGAAGACGGCGCCACCACCGAGATCGCGGTGGTCGGCCACGAAGGCGCGGTCGGCGTGTCGCTGTTCATGGGTGAGCGCGCTACCTGCAGCGCCGTGGTCCAGAGCGCCGGCTACGGCTACCGCCTGAAAACCCAGTTCCTGCGTGACGCCTTCAACAAGGGCGGCGCCCTGCCGCAACTGCTGATGCGCTACACCAACGCCCTGTTCGCCCAGATGGCCCAGAACGCCGTCGGCGGCCGCCACAGCTCGATCGAACAGAAACTGTGCCGCTGGCTGCTGGACCGCCTGGACCGTTCGGCCAGCAATGAGCTGAAAGTGACCCAGGAACTGATCTCGATCATGCTGGGCGTGCGCCGCGAAAGCATCACCGCCGCCGCCGGCAAGCTGCAGGACGAAGGCCTGATCCAGTACCGCCGCGGCAATATCACCGTGCTCGACCGTGCAGGCCTGGAAGAGTACGCCGGCGAATGCTACAAGGTCGCCAAGTCGGAATACGACCGCCTGCTGATGGACGTGGCGCGTTAATCGTCAGTCGTTAATCGGCAAGGAGCCGGCTGGTGGCCGGCTTGCCCGCAAGACCATGCGACGCCGTCCCCGGCAATCCCGGTGGCGGCGTTGCCGTTTCCAGGCCTGGCCCGATGCGCGCCGGTGATAGTCCTTCGGCGCCCTCGCCGCCCGGCGCCGCCAGCGGCAGCCAGGCACGTACGCAGGTGCCCACGCCGTTCACGCCGCGGTCGACCATCAGGGTGCCGCCCAGCAGCAATGCGCGTTCGCGCATGCCGAGCAGGCCGTGCGATTTCGACTTCGCCATGGCGTCAAGCGGAATGCCGATGCCGTCGTCCGTGATTTCCAGCTCCCAGCCGTCCGGCTCGCGCGTCAGGTTGACGATCACCGTGCGCGCCTTGGCGTACTTGGCGATATTGTTCAGGGCTTCCTGGGTGATGCGGAACAGCGCGATCGCCTGCATCGGGCCGGCCGCGTCGGCTTCCTGGTCGATCAGGGCGTCGCAATCGAGGGCCGTGACCCGCCCATAATCGGCGCAATAACTCTGGAGGGCGGCCGACAGGCCCATATTGTCGAGCAGGCTCGGGCGCAAATTCTCGATGATGCGGCGTTTCAGCTGGACCGTGTCGACCAGGGTCTTGCGCGCGCGTCCCAGCATTGCCACCAGTTCCGGGTGGCTGCCCTTCAGGCGTTCGCTGACCGAGGTCATGTCCATGCCGATCGCGGTGAGATTCGCCCCCATTTCGTCGTGCAGTTCGCGCGCCAGGCGCGATTTTTCTTCTTCCGAGACCCGGATCAGGTGGCGCGACAGTACCGACAGCTGCTCGGTGCGTTCGGCAACGATGGCTTCCAGGCTGTCGTTGGTCAGCTGCAACGCGCGCTCGGCTTCCAGGCGCAGGCCGAAGCTACGCTGCACCAGGTTGTAGAACAGCAGGATGACGAGGATGGCGGCGGCATTGATGCCGACTCCGGACAGCACGGTGCGGCGCGACTGTTCATAAAACGCCGCCGTGCGCGCGGCCAGCAATTCGTTCTGCTCGCGCGTCATGATCACGACCTGCAGGCGGATCTCGTCCATCTCCCCGCGCGCATCGGCCGCCGCCGAGATCGCGACGATGTCGACCAGGCCACCCTGGCGGTAGACCTCGAGCGCCTGGTGCATCAGCCCGAGCTTTTTTTGGACGAGCGAACGCAGCTGCGCCAGGTTTTTCGTTTGCGAGGGGCTGTCGGCCAGCAGCACGCCCAGCGCCCGCAATTGATTGTCGATCTGCTGCGGCGCTTCACGCAGGGCGCCCAGGTTGACTTCCGCACCGGACAGGAAATAGCCGCGCAGACCGCTTTCGGCATCGGTCACGAGCAGGTTCAAGTACTGGAGTTCGTCGGAGACGCGCGCCGTCTGCGTCTGCAGGGTGTTGGCCGAGCGCAGGTCGTCGAGATTACGGATCAGGAAGATGCCGTTGATGACGAGGATGACCACGCACGCCACGCACAACAAGGTCTTGGAGAGCGGCAATCCGCGCAGCCGCTTGCCGTCGAAGGCGGTGGAAAAGTACATGGGCTTCCTTTCGCGCAACTTATGCCGTCCGGGGCGATTATAGTCGCGTTAGCGAAATGTTGCACCGCCGCGAACGGAAAATGTCACGGTTGGGTTACATGCTGGTCACATCGCTTGCCCGGAAAGAAGCAACAACATGGCGCCGGCGCAGCGCCCGCACAACAGGCATCGAGGGCAGTATGCGCCTGTCGCCACGTCAATACAAGCGGCGATCGAAGGGACGCGGAGAGGACACGGGATGCGCCGCGGCGCGGGGCCGCGGGCGTTTGCGGAACCGCTCAGTCGAGCAGGTTGTTCTTCATGGCGTAGTAGGTCAGGTCGCTGTTCGACTGCAGGCCCATCTTTTCCATGATGCGGGTACGGTAGGTGGACACGGTCTTGATCGACAGCGACAGCGCATTGCCGATGTCGGACACGGTCGCGCCCTTGGCCAGGCGCAGGAAGACCTGGAACTCGCGGTCCGACAGCTCGGTGTGCAGCGCGGTGTTCGGATCGCGGTCGAAGCTCTGCGCCAGCAGTTCACCCACGGTCGAGCTCACGTAGCGGCGGCCCTGGTACACGGTGCGCACCGCCGTTTTCAGCTCGTCGGCTTCGCATTCCTTGTTCAGGTAGCCGTTGGCGCCCATCTTGAACAGGTTGAGCGCGTATTGCTGCGCCGGATAGCCGGACAGGATCAGCACCGGCAGGTTGGGCTGGCCCTGGCGGATGGTGCGCAGGATGTCGATGCCGCTCTGGTCGGGCATCGCGATATCGAGCAGGAGCACGTCGCAGATCTCGCGGCGTGCGATGTCGAGGGCTTCACGCCCGGTGGCGCCTTCGGCGACGACTTCGAAATCGCCCGACGACGAGAAAATCTGCTTGAACCCTGCTCGAACTATTTGGTGATCGTCACAAATGGCAACGCGTATCATTGTCTTCCCTTAAATTTTCCCTGATAGGAAAGTGCCAGGTCCGTCTACACGCCCCGGCTTGCATGCGTTGATGTCAGCATGAACCGCAGGTGACATTCTAACACTACGGCGCGGCGCATCAAGGCGCACACTTGCTGAGTTTTCATGGCAGGCGGTATGGGCGCCGGGCGGCGGACAAGGCGGCGCATGACGGACCGGCACGGCGGATGGCGTGAAGGCGCAGGCGCTTCGGAAATTCCCGCTATGCCGCGCTCGCGCCCTGCCGCAGCAGCGCCAGGATGTCGAGCAGCTCGGCCCGCACCAGCGCGACGTCGACCTGCGGCTCGGCCGGCTCGGGCCGCGCCAGGATCGGTGCGATGTCATCGGGCGTCACGATCTCGTGGCCGCGGCCGTCGAGGCGGTTGCGCGCGCCGCTGATGGTGAAGCCCTGCTCGTACAGGAGTTCGCGGATGCGCCGCACCAGCAGCACTTCGTGGTGCTGGTAATAGCGGCGGTTGCCGCGGCGCTTGACCGGCTTGAGCTGGGTGAACTCCTGTTCCCAGTAACGCAGCACGTGCGGCTTCACGCCGCACAGCTCGCTCACTTCGCCGATGGTGAAGTAGCGCTTGGCCGGGATCGGCGGCAGCACGGCCGCCTCAGCTTTGTTCGGTCGTTCAGTCATTTAAGCTAGCATTCACGCAGCCCGTGCCAGCGAGTTCCCAGGTGGATTGGTTTCCTCAACCATTCCCTTGAGCTTCTGGCTGGCATGGAAAGTCACGACGCGGCGCGCCGTGATGGGGATTTCTTCCCCGGTTTTCGGATTGCGACCCGGCCGCTGCGGCTTGTCGCGCAACTGGAAGTTGCCGAAGCCCGACAGCTTGACCGCTTCGCCACGTTCGAGCGCGTTGCGGATCTCGTCGAAGAAGGTTTCGACCATGTCCTTGGCTTCGCGCTTGTTCAGGCCGACCTGCTCGAACAGCAGCTCGGCCAGCTCGGCCTTGGTCAGGGTCGGCAGTTCCTGTTCTGCTTCCTTCCGCACCCGCGCGACTTGCATCGCGCGATGCAGATCGGCCGCCAGCGCTTCCTGGAACACGGCCGAGTCAACGTCGTTGTTATTAATTTTGAAGCCCTACCTTCAAGTAAAACGATGTTTTGGAACGCGACACTTTCGTATCGCTATGCACGCAGCTTGGCGCCGACTTTTTGTTCCGCGGCAGTGGCGATCGCAGCCATGATGGCGTCGACCACTTCGTCCTGCAGCGTCGATTGAGTATCTTGCAAGCTAAAGCGGAAAGCAAGGCTTTTTTCATCCGTCTCCAGCCCTTTGCCGCGATATTCATCAAACAAAACAACGGCTTGCACGATCTTTCCTGCAGGATTCGAGGCAATTTCAGCGTGGAAGGTGTCCAGGACATCTTGTGCTGCGACACCCTGCTTCACCACCAGCGCCAGGTCGCGCGTGGCGCCCGGGAACTTCGAGATCTCGGCATAGCTCGGCACCGCGCGCAGGCGCAGGGCCTCGGCGTCGACTTCGAACAGTACCGGCGCCTGCGGCA
Organism: Massilia phyllostachyos; assembly: GCF_021044825.1. Classification (GTDB taxonomy): domain Bacteria; phylum Pseudomonadota; class Gammaproteobacteria; order Burkholderiales; family Burkholderiaceae_D; genus Telluria; species Telluria phyllostachyos. Next base: position 96,649 of record NZ_JAJNOC010000013.1, read on the forward strand.
GGTCGTACTTCTGCAGCCAGCGCGGGTGCAGTTCGCCGATGAAGCCGATGCGCTTGCCATCGAGCTCGACGAAGGCGCTGCGGCCCGGGTGCAGGGCCGGATGCTCGCCCTTCACGAAGCGCAGTGCCGCTGGAGCGAACAGCGCTTCCAGGTCGGCCTTGACGTCGAAGAAGTCGACGGTGCGGGTCTTCTCGCCCCACTGCTCGTCCAGGGCCGGGCCGTAGGCGATCGCCGCGACGCGCTTCGGCTGGTCGAAGCCGGCGATGGCCAGCGGACCGTCCTGGGCGTCCGGGTTACGGTGGAACACGGCGCCGATCTCGAACACGCGCACGCGGCCGGCCTTGCGGTTGACGTTGTAACGCACGTTGGCGAGCAGGCTGCCGACCAGGTTCGAACGCATCACGCTGAGCTGGCTGGCGATCGGGTTCTGCAGGCGGATCGGGGCGTCGTTGCCGGCGAAGTCCTGTTCCCAGACGGCTTCCACGAAGCTCATGTTCACCACTTCCTGGTAGCCGATGTCGGCCAGCTGGTGGCGGATCGCGAACAGCGAGCGGGTGTTTTCCGGCTCGATCAGCATGGCGCTCGGGGCGACCGGCGGGTTCGCCGGAATGTTCTCGAAGCCATAGACGCGCGCGACTTCCTCGATCAGGTCTTCCTCGATCTCGATGTCGAAGCGGTAGGACGGCGAGGTCACGTGGAACACGCCATCCTGGTGCGTGAACGGCAGTTGCAGGCGCGTGAAGATGTCGGCCACCACGGCGTCGGTCAGCGGCACGCCGATGACCTTCGCGGCGCGCGCGGTGCGCATGGCGACCGGCTGCGGCTGCGGCAGGTTGACGGACTGGTCGTCGACCGGGCCGACTTTGGTCTCCGGCGTACCGCAGATCTCGACGATCAAGGCGGTGATACGCTCGATGTGCTCGACCGTGGTCGCATAGTCGACGCCGCGCTCGAAGCGGTGCGCCGCGTCGGTCGAGAAGTTGTACTTGCGTGCGCGGCCCTGGATCGCATTCGGCCACCAGAAGGCGGCTTCCAGGTAGATGTCGGTGGTATCCAGCGTGACGGCGGTGGAATCGCCGCCCATGATGCCGGCCAGCGATTCGATCTCTTTATCGTCGGCGATCACGCCGACCCACTCGTCGACCTCGATCGTGTTGCCGTTCAGGAGCTTGAGGGTCTCGCCCTTCTTGCCCCAGCGGATATCGAGGCCGCCGTGGATCTTGGCCAGGTCGAAGACGTGGGAAGGACGGCCGACTTCGAGCATCACGTAGTTCGAGATGTCGACCAGGGCCGACACGGAGCGCTGGCCGCTGCGCTCGAGGCGGCGCACCATCCAGTCCGGGGTCGCGGCGCGCGCGTTCAGGCCGCGGATGACGCGGCCCGAGAAACGGCCGCACAGGTCCGGCGCCGAAATTTTCGCCGGCAGGACTTCGTCCGTGGTGACCGGGACCAGGCGCGTGGTCGGCACGTGCAGCGGGGTGCCGGTCAGGGCCGACACTTCGCGGGCGACGCCCAGCACCGACAGGCAGTCCGCCTTGTTCGGGGTCAGCTTGATGGTGAACTTCAGGTCGTTCAGGCCCAGGTAGTCGCGGATGTTCGTGCCGACCGGCGCATCGGCCGGCAGCTCCATCAGGCCGCTGCTCTCTTCCGAGATCTTGAGTTCCTTGGCCGAGCACATCATGCCCTGCGACTCGACGCCGCGCAGCTTGCCGACCTTGATCTCGAAGGGCTTGCCGTCGGCGCCCGGGGGCAGCACGGCGCCGGCCTGGGCGCAGATCGCCTTCATCCCGGCGCGCACATTCGGCGCGCCGCAGACGATGTTCAGCAGGGTGCCGGTGCCCACGTCCACCTGGCAGACGTTGAGGCGGTCGGCGTTCGGGTGCTTGGCCACTTCCTTGACTTCGGCGACGACCACGTTCGAGAACGGCGGCGCCACGGCTTCGACTTCCTCGACTTCGAGGCCGGACATGGTGAGCAGGTGCGAGAGTTCATCCGAAGTCATCTTCGGATCGACCATGGAACGGAGCCAGTTTTCAGAGAATTGCATATTCTGTTGTCCTTCTTCTTGCCGCGAGGTTTAGTTGAACTGCTTCAGGAAACGCAGGTCGCCTTCATAGAAGAGACGCAGGTCGTTGATCCCGTAACGCAGCATGGTCAGGCGCTCGAGGCCGGAGCCGAACGCGAAACCGATGAACTTTTCCGGATCCAGGCCGAAGTTGCGCACGACGGTCGGGTGCACCTGGCCGGCGCCCGACACTTCCAGCCAGCGGCCCTTCAGCGGACCCGAGCCGAAGGCGATGTCGATCTCGGCCGACGGTTCGGTGAACGGGAAATACGATGGCCGGAACCTGACTTGCAGGTCGTCGGTCTCGAAGAAGGCCTTGACGAAGTTCAGGTAGACGCCCTTCAGGTCGGCGAAGCTGATGTCCTCGCCGATCCACAGGCCTTCGACCTGGTGGAACATCGGCGAGTGGGTGGCGTCGCTGTCGACGCGGTAGGTGCGGCCGGGCGCGATCACCTTGATCGGCGGCGTGTGGGTGCGCGCGTAGCGCACCTGCATCGGGCTGGTATGGGTGCGCAGCAGCAGCGGCTTCCCTAGGCTGTCATTGCCTTCGATATAGAAGGTATCCTGCATCGAACGGGCCGGGTGGTTTTCCGGGCTGTTCAGTGCGGTGAAGTTGGTCCAGTCGGTTTCGATCTCGGGGCCGTCGGCCACGTCGAAGCCGATCGAGCGGAAGATCTGTTCCACGCGCTCCCAGGTGCGCATCACCGGGTGGATGCCGCCCTTGGCGCGGCCGCGGCCCGGCAGGGTCACGTCGATCGACTCGGCATTCAGGCGCGCTTCCAGTTGGGCGTTCGCAAGGGCGTCGCGGCGGGCGGTCAAGGCCTGTTCGATTTTTTCTTTGGCGGCGTTGATCAGGGCGCCCTGGGCCTTGCGCTGTTCGGGGTCGAGCTTGCCCAGGCCCTTCATCAGGTCGGTGACTTGCCCGGTCTTGCCCAGGTATTTGGCTTTGGCGTTTTCGAGCGCGGCCGCATCCGGTGCGGCGGCGAAATCAGCCTGGGCTGACGTGACGAGATCTTCCAGCGATTGCATCTTGTTCTTTTCCTGTTTGTAGGTGGCAGGAGCCACAATCAAAAACGGGGCACAGGTAATTAACCGTGCCCCGCTCTTTTCGCCTTCCCGTTGCCGGGAAAGCTGGTCTTGCTAGCTAACTGACTGCATTAGGCAGCCAGCTTGGCCTTGGCGGCGGTGACAATCGCGGCGAATGCCGGCTTGTCGTGCACTGCCATGTCGGCCAGGACTTTACGGTCCAGTTCAATTCCGGACTTCTTCAGGCCGTTCATGAAGGCGCTGTAGGTCATGCCGTGCGAACGCGAAGCCGCGTTGATACGGGTGATCCACAGTGCGCGGAAGACGCGCTTCTTGTTACGACGGTCGCGGTAGGCGTACTGGCCAGCGCGCATGACTGCTTGCTTGGCAATACGGAATACCTTGCTGCGACGGCCGCGGTAGCCTTTGGCAAGTTCAAGGACTTTCTTGTGACGGGCACGTGCAGTAACCCCACGTTTTACTCGAGGCATATTAGCTCCCTTTGTAGATGATTAGTGAGATTAAGCGGAAGGCATCATGCGGTAGACGCTGGTCACGTCCGACGCATTGATGTTACGGGTGCCGCGCAGTTGACGCTTGTTTTTGGTGGTCTTCTTGGTCAGGATGTGACGCTTGAACGCCATACCCGACTTGACGGTACCACCCGGACGCACGCGAAAACGCTTCTTCGCGGAGCTTTTGGTTTTCATTTTTGGCATAGTATTCTGCCCTTCTACAGGCAGCCTCTATACGACAGGATTGCAGGTGGCGGCAACGCCGCTCTTGGATGCCTGCTTTCACTTGTCTTGCAGCCGACGTCACTACCTGCCGACTACAACCTGCTCGTTAAAAACAGGAACCGCAGATGATAGCACAGGTTTGGTGGGAAATGTTGGGGCAGGCCCTTGGTTTTCGCCCTGGCGCGACAAGAACCCGCAACGCCACCTTTCACTACGTGGGCCCGCACGTCATCCCGGCGAAGGCCGGGATCCAATTTCCCTCGCCCGCCGCTCATGCGTGCGTTCTCACTGATCGTGGAAAATCGGGTTCCCGCCTGCGCGGGAAGCCGTAGGCGCCAGTGGCGCGTACGACGTGCGGAAGTCGCGGGCCGACCGCGGCGTATCGATTTGCATGCAAACTTGGGTTCCGGCCTGCGCCGGAACGACGGGAGTGGATACTCAGCGTGCAAATCCAACGCACACCTCAACACCCGCCGCACAAACGAACACAGGCCGGGCCCGGAACCAGCATGCGCTGGCGCCGGACCCGGCCCATTCATCTGACGGCGCGAAGAAATTACTTCTTCTTCTTCGGCGCGACCACCATGATCATCTGGCGACCCTCGAGCTTCGGGAACTGCTCGACCTGGCCGAATTCCTCCAGGTCGCCGCGCAGGCGTTCGAGCATGCGCATGCCGATGTCCTGGTGCGCCATTTCGCGGCCCCGGAAGCGCAGCGTGATCTTGGTCTTGTCGCCGTCTTCCAGGAACTTGATGAGGTTGCGCAGCTTGATGCTGTAGTCGCCTTCATCGGTGCCCGGACGGAACTTGACTTCCTTGACCTGGATGATCTTCTGCTTCAGCTTGGCTTCGTGCGCCTTCTTCTGCTCCGAGTACTTGAACTTGCCGTAGTCCATCAGGCGGCAGACCGGCGGGCTCGCGTTCGGCGCGATCTCGACCAGGTCGACGTTCTTTTCCTCGGCCAGGCGGAACGCCTCCGCCAGGCTCACGATGCCCAGCGGTTCGTTTTCCACACCGTTCAGGCGCATTTCGGGATAGGTGATCTCGCCGTTGATGCGATGCTGTTTGTCAGTAGCTATTTTGTTTCCTTTGAAAGTATGTAATTTGGCCGTGGATCATTTTACCTTGGCGGCGACTTCGCTCACCAGGCGCTCCACCAGCGCGTCGACCGGCATCACGCCGAGGTCGACATTGCCGCGGGCACGCACGGCCACCGTATTCGCTTCACGTTCCTTGTCGCCAACAACGAGAATGTAAGGCAGCTTTTGGACGGAATGTTCACGAATTTTATAAGTAATCTTCTCGTTCCGCAAATCAGCGTGAACGCGCAGGCCGGCCGCGCGCAGCTTGGCCTCCACCTGCTTCACATAATCTGCTTGCGCATCCGAAATATTCAAGACCGCGACCTGCACCGGCGCCAGCCACAGCGGCAGCGCGCCGGCGTAGTTCTCGATCAGGATGCCGATGAAGCGTTCCATCGAGCCGACGATCGCACGGTGGAGCATCACCGGCACCTTGCGGGTGTTGTCTTCCGCGACATATTCCGCGCCGAGACGGCCCGGCATCGAGAAGTCGACCTGCATGGTGCCGACCTGCCATGGACGGCCCAGGCTATCCTTCAGGTGGTACTCGATCTTGGGACCGTAGAAGGCGCCCTCGCCCGGCAGCTCGGTCCACTCCACGCCGCAGGCGCGCAGGGCGGAACGCAGCGCGTCCTCGGCCTCGTCCCACACCTCGTCGGTGCCGATGCGGTTGCTTGGCCTCAGCGCCAGCTTGACGTCGATGTTGTTGAAGCCGAAATCGTCGTACACCTGCATCGCCTGGGCGTGGAAGGCGGTCACTTCCGCTTCGATCTGCTCTTCGGTGCAGAAGATGTGGCCGTCATCCTGGGTAAAGCCGCGCACGCGCATGATGCCGTGCAGCGCGCCCGAGGATTCGTTGCGGTGGCACTGGCCGAACTCGCCGTAGCGCAGCGGCAGGTCGCGGTAGCTCTTCATGCCCGAGTTATAGATCTGCACGTGGCCCGGGCAGTTCATCGGCTTGAGCGCGTACGAGCGATTCTCGGAATCGGTCGTGAACATGTTTTCACGATAGTTGTCCCAGTGACCGGTCTTCTGCCACAGGGTGACGTCCAGGATCTGCGGCGCCTTGACTTCGTCGTAGCCGTTCACCTGGTACTTCTTGCGCATGTATTGCTCGACCTGCTGCCAGATGGTCCAGCCCTTCGGGTGCCAGAAGATCAGGCCAGGGGCTTCGTCCTGGAAATGGAACAGGTCCAGTTGCTTGCCGATCTTGCGGTGGTCGCGCTTTTCCGCCTCTTCCAGCACGTGCAGGTACTGCTCCTGGTCCTCTTTCTTGGCCCAGGCGGTGCCGTAGACGCGCTGCAGCATCTCGTTCTTCGAGTCGCCGCGCCAGTAGGCGCCGGCCAGCTTCATCAGCTTGAACACCTTCAGCTTGCCGGTCGACGGCACGTGCGGACCGCGGCACAGGTCGGTGAAACCGCCCTGCTCGTACAGCGACACGTCCTCGCCCGCCGGGATCGAGGCGATGATCTCGGCTTTATAGGCTTCGCCGATCGACTTGAAGTATTCCACCGCCTCGTCGCGCGGCAGCACCTTGCGGGTGACCTTTTCGTCCTTCTTTGCCAGCTCGGCCATCTTCTTTTCGATCGCGGTCAAGTCTTCCGGGGTGAACGGACGCTTGTACGAGAAGTCATAGTAGAAGCCGTTCTCGATCACCGGGCCGATGGTGACCTGGGCTTCCGGGAACAGTTCCTTGACGGCGTGCGCCAGCAAGTGGGCGGTCGAGTGGCGGATCACGTCCAGGCCATCCGCATCGCGGTCGGTGACGATCGCCAGGTCGGCGTCGGATTCGATCAGGAAGGAGGTGTCGACCACCTTGCCGTCCACCTTGCCGGCCAGCGCGGCCTTGGCCAGGCTCGGCGCGATGCTCTGGGCCACCTGGGCGACGGTGACCGGTCCTTCGAATTGACGGCTGGAGCCATCCGGAAGTCGTACGTTCAACATGCTGATCTCCATTCGGCGCCAGGGCGCCCGCTAAAATTAATAAATTTGAAACTGAAAAATTCGAGACGAAAAAAAACGCGCACCAGGCGCGTTTGATTTCAGTGTGTCGAGCAAAAGAACACCATACCGCGTCTAGCGATTCCCCCACAACCTAGTCGTAGTTCGCGGTGTCATAACCGTCGGTGCCTTTCTCGCTCTTACTGTGTACTGCTGTGTATTCTGGTGGGCGGTGCAGAATTCGAATCTGCGACCCCTTGGATGTCGACCAAGTATTCTAACCAGCTGAACTAACCGCCCGATGCAGGCATTATAAGGAGCGCACGCTGCATAAGCAAGGCTTGTCCTGGAAAAAGTTTCCTGGCGAGCTTGCCAGGGTACGTAGCCGATCCTTGATTTACACTATCGGGATGTCAACCCAACCCTCCACCGAACACCTGCACGCCCATCTCGACGGCGATGCGCGCCATGCCCACACCATCGAAGGCCGCAGCCAGATGGCGCTCGGCGTCGCACTCGGCATGACCCTGCTGTTCGCCGTCATCGAGGTCGTCACCGGCTTCATCTCGAATTCGCTGGCCCTGATTTCCGACGCCGGCCACATGGTGACCGATGCCGCCGCCCTCGGCCTGGCCCTGATGGCGCAGGCCATCGCCAGCCGCCCGCCCTCGCACCGCCACTCCTTCGGCTTCGTGCGCGCGGAGGCGCTGGCCGCTTTCGTCAACAGCCTGGCCATGCTGGCCCTGGTCGCCTGGATCATGTGGGAAGCCGCGCAGCGCCTGCTGCATCCGGAACACGTGCAGGGCGGCGTGGTGCTGGTGGTGGCCGTGACCGGCGCCTGCATCAACCTGCTGGTGGCCTGGGTGCTGTCGCGCGACAACGCCAGCATCAATACCCGCGCGGCGCTGGTGAACGTGATGGGCGACCTGCTCGGCTCGCTGGCGGCGATCGCTTCGGGCGCCATCATCTATTTCACCGGCTGGGTGCGGGTCGACCCGATCCTGTCGATCTTCGTCGCCCTCCTGATCCTGCGCTCCACCAGCGGCATCCTGCGCGAGTCCTACCATTTCCTGATGGAGGGCGTCCCGCACGACATCGACTACCTGGAGGTGGGGGCCAGCCTGAAGGCGGTCGACGGCGTGCTCGACGTGCACGACCTCCACGTCTGGGACATGTCGCCCGGCCACCCGGCCCTGATCGGCCACCTCGAGATCGCCAGCCTGGAGCGCTGGCCGGCGGTGCTGGCCGACGTGCGCGCCATGCTGCGCGAACGGCACGGGATCGACCACGTGACCCTGCAGCCGGAAGCCGCCGGCGGCAAGTCGCTGTAAGCGGCGTCTTACCCGCCCTGTGCCCGCACGCCGATAGCGACCCTGCCGCCGCGCTGCGCATAATGCGCTCATGGATTGCGAACGCACTGTCTTCGACACCCTCATCATCGGCGGCGGGCCGGCCGGCCTCACCGCCGGGGTCTACCTGCGCCGCTTCACCCGCCACGTCGCCCTGGTCGACAAGGGCAACAGCCGCCTGTCCTGGATCCCCGTCTCGCACAACTATCCGGGCTTTCCCGACGGGGTGAACGGCATGGAGCTGCTGGAAAACCTGCGCGCCCAGCTCGCCAACTACGGCGGCAGCGTGATGCCGGGCGAGATCCTCGACCTGCGCCTGGAAGACGGCCTGTTCGTGGGCGACTACGCACCTGGTGACGGCGGCGAGCCCTGCCAGATCCGCGCCCACACCGTGCTGCTGGCCACCGGCGTCGCCGACAAGGGCATGCCGGTCGAGCGCTGGGACGAGGCGGTGCACGCCGGCGCCGTGCGCCTGTGCCCGGTCTGCGACGGCTGGGACGTGATCGACCAGCGCATCGGCGTCGTCACCTCCGAGATCAACCCGGTCGGGCACGCCCTGTTCATGCGCACCTTCAGCGCCGACGTGCTGCTGTTCGAGCGCGGGCCGGTCTCGACGCTCAACGACGAGGAACGCCAGCAGCTGGCCGCCGCCCAGGTGACGCTGGTGCAATCGCCCCTGGTCGGCGTCACCATGAGCCAGGACATGAAGCCGATCCTGCACACCAAGAATGGCGAGGACTACCACTGTGACGTGTTCTACCCGATGCTGGGCGAGAACGCGCGCTCGGAGCTCGCCAGCGGGCTCGGGGCCGAAACGGTCGAATGCCGCAAGCTGCTGGTGGACGACCATTGCCGAACGGGGGTGCCCGGCCTGTTCGCGATCGGCGACGTCACGCGCGGCCTGAACCAGATCGCGGTCGCCACCGGCCAGGCCGCACTGGCGGCCACCACCATCCACAACACCCTGCCCTGGACGCTGCGCACCGCGAAGGACGCGGCGGCGGCCAGCTAGGGATGCGGCGCGCGCAAGGCATCCGCACGGTCGCGCTGCTGGAGGCGGCGAAGGGCGTGGTGGTTCTGCTGACCGGCTTCGGCCTGTTCGCGCTGCTGCACCGGAACGTGCAGGTCTTTGCCGAAGAGCTGGTGCGGCACAGCCACCTCAACCCGGCCGCGCACATGCCGCGCGTCTTCATCGACTACGCCGGCCACCTGGACGACGCCGGCCTGATGCAGCTCGCCTTTGCCGCCATCGCCTACTCAAGCGTGCGCCTGGTCGAGGCCTACGGCCTGTGGTTCGAGCGCGCCTGGGGCGAGGGCGTGGCGGCTTTCAGCGGCGCCATCTACCTGCCGTTCGAACTGCGCGAACTGTTTATCAAACCCGGCCTGCTCACCTTCTGCCTGCTGCTTATCAACCTGGCCATCGTGCTGTTCATGATCGACAGCCTGCGCCGGCGCCGGTCCGCGCCGCCGCCGCGCTGAAAGTATATGATCGACGACACGGCCCCATTCCAGGAAGCGCCCATGGTTCCCAACCAGCCCGGTTTCATCTTCGCCACCGGCATCGAAAACAGCATTCCCACCATCGACGGCGGCCGGGTGCGCATGGACGAGATGGACAAATGCGGCCACTACCGCCACTGGCGCCGCGACTTCGACCTGGTGCAGGAAATCGGCATCCGCTTCCTGCGCTACGGACCGCCGCTCCATACCACCCTGGTGGGACCCGGGCGCTACGACTGGTCGTTCGCCGACGAGACCTTCCTCGACCTGCGCCGGCGCGGCCTGGTCGCGATCGTCGACCTGTGCCACTTCGGCCTGCCGAACTTCCTCGGCGACTTCCAGAACCCGGACTTCCCCGCCATCTTCGCAGACTACGCGCGCGCCTTCGCCCAGCGCTATCCCTGGATCCAGCTCTACACCCCGGTCAACGAGATGTCGATCTGCGCCCTATTCTCCGCCCTGTACGGCTGGTGGAACGAGCAGCAGCGCAGCGACCGCGCTTTCGTGACGGCCACCAAGCATCTGGCAAAGGCCAACCTGCTCGCCATGCGCGCGATCCTGGAAGTGCGGCCGGACGCCCTCTTCATCCAGAGCGAGTCGACCGAGTACTTCCACGCGATGTCGCCGAAAGCGATCGGCCCGGCCGAGACCATGAACGCGCGCCGCTTCCTGTCCCTCGACCTGAACTACGGCCGCCGCGTCGACTCGACCATGTACGAATACCTGATGGACAACGGCATGACGCGCGAGGAGTACCACTACTTCCTGAACAACAACCTGAAGCACCACTGCATCATGGGGAACGACTACTACCAGACCAACGAGCACCTGGTCGACGCCGCCGGCCTGACGCGCGCCTCGGGCGAGGTGTTCGGCTACGCGGTCATCACCCACCAGTACTACAACCGATACCGGCTGCCGGTGATGCACACCGAGACCAATCTGTGCCAGGGTCCGAACGGCGACGAGGCCGTGAAATGGCTGCGCAAGGAATGGGCCAACGTGTTGCGGGTGCGGAACAACGGCGTGCCCCTGGTCGGCTTCACCTGGTACTCGCTGACCGACCAGGTGGACTGGGACACGGCCCTGCGCGAGAACAACGGCAACGTCAACGCGCTCGGCCTCGTCGACCTGGACCGCAATATGCGCCCGGTCGGCCACGCCTACCGCGACCTGATCCGCGACTGGACCGAGGTGCTGCCGACCCAGAGCGTGTGCCTGCAGGTCCCGCTGGCGCTGGAGCACGACTATCCGGACTGCGTGCCGCCCTTCCCGCGCCAGGGCGTCGAGTGCGACGTGACCGGCGCTCCAATGAATACGGAATAAATCGCCATGCGCTTCTCCGGCAAGGTCGTCCTCGTCACCGGCGCCGCCAGCGGCATCGGCCTCGCCACCGCGCGCCGCTTCCTTAACGAAGGCGCGCGCGTGGCCCTGGTCGATCGCGATGCCGGCGCCCTGCCCGCCGCCGCCGCGCAACTGGGCGGCGATACCCTGCAACTGGTGTGCGACGTCGGGGTGGAAGAGGACGTGGCCGGCGCCGTCGGGCGGCTACTGGCGCACTTCGGCCGGCTCGACGTGGTCGTCAACAATGCCGGGCTGATGGTCTTCAAGCCGATCGAGGCCCTGAGCGGCGCGGACTGGATGAAGGTGCTGCAGGTCGACCTGCTCGGCGCCTTCTACTTCATCAAGCAGGCCTTTTTGCACATGGCGCACGGTGGCGCGATCGTCAACCTGTCCAGCATCCACGCCGTCGCCACCGAAGTGAACGTCGCGCCGTATGCGGCCGCCAAGGCGGCGCTGCTGTCGCTGACGCGCTCGGCGGCACTGGAAGGCGCGCCGAAAGGCATCCGCGTCAACGCCGTCGTGCCCGGCGCGGTCGACACGCCCATGTTGTGGAACAACCCGCACGTGGCGTCCGGCGACGAGCACCTCGACAGCGGCGAGGTCGGGAAAGCCGGGGACGTGGCGGCTGCCGTCGCCTTCCTTGCGTCCGGCGATGCGACCTTCATCCAGGGCGCCTCGCTGCTGGTGGACGGCGGTCGCTTGTGCCGGCTGTAGTGCCGGCTCACGAAGATATCAGCCCTGCCCCGACGCCAGCGCGATGCGCTTGCGGATACGTCGGGCTTCCTGGGCATCACCGGCAGCCTCGGCGCGCTGGGCCTGCACGCCCAGCCAGGCCAGCAGCGGACGGCGCCATCCCTGGTTCGAAGCCGTGTCGATGGCCTGGTCGATGCTGTCCGGCGTGATGCGGCCCGCCTTCAAGGCGGCGCCGGCCGCGACCAGGCGCGCCAGCGGATCGGCGACGCCGCTAACCTGACCGGACGCCAGTACGGGGCGATGCTGTTCGGGCAGCTGGGCTGGGCTCACATTCTGCCAGCGGCCGTACAGGTAATCGGCATAGGCGCGCTGTTCCGGCGTGGCGTCTTGCGCCAGCGCGGCATAGCCCGGGCAATCGTCGAAGTCGAGGCTGGCCACGCGCGCCGCGCAGCGCACCAGCTCCACCTGCGCGACGTAGTCGGCGCGGCCGGTGGCCGTGGTCGCAAGCCGCGCGCTGCGAAATCCGGCGTCGGCGGCGGCCGTGTGCCCCTTCAGGTAATCGTCGACCGACCCGTCCAGCGCCCCCTTGGCGTCCGCCTGCCAGTCGGGCGGCAGCGGCTTGCTGGAGCAGGCGGCGAGGAGCACAACTGCGAGGAAGGCGGGGATTCTCATGGCAGCTTGATCTCCTGGTTGCTGCGGGCGAAAGGCCACTTGCGGTTGATCTCGTCGACCAGGCGGTTCACCTTGCGCAGGCTGGCGTCGACCTCGCCGCGCAGGGCGCCCAGGTCCTGCGTGGCCACGCGCGCATTGGCGCCCACCGCCTGGGCTTCGACCAGCACCGCGTCGACCTTCTTGAGCGTATTGCTGGCGTCCTGCAGCACCGTGTTCAGCTGGCGCACCGCGGCCTGGGCGTCGTCCATCACGCCCTCCTTGCCGTAGACCCGGCGCTCGGTCTTGTCGAGCAGCGAATTGATGCGGTCCAGCGCTTCGCGCAGTTTGCGCGCCTCGGCGTCGCCGCCCATCACGCCGCCCAGCACCCCGCCCGGGCCGTTCATGCGGCCGGTGAGCGTGTTGATGTTCGAGAGGCTGGCGTTGATGTCGGAGTCGTTGGCCGTCATGGTCTCCAGGTTCTCCAGCAGCGCGCGCGCGGTGGCGACGATGCGCGGGATCTCGGCGGTGGCGTCGCCGCGCAGCACCGAGCGGGTCGCGCCGGCCGGCAGCGGCGGATCGTTCAAGAGGCCGGTGAAGGCGCGCAGCCGGGTCTCGCCGACGATGCTCGACTCCAGCGTAAACACGCTCGAGGTGCGCAGCCACTTCGCGTCCTTGCTCTGGACGTCCACCAGGATCCGCACCTTGCCGTCGTCGGCCAGCTCGACCTGGTTGACCCGGCCGATCGGGAAGCCGGCGAAGGTCATGTCCATGCCGGGGATGACGCCAGACGAATCGTCGGTCTCCAGCACCAGGCGCTGGGTCGGCTCGAACACGCCGCGCGCGTGCATCACGTAGCCGATGAAGGCGGCGACCAGGATGCCGATCGCCACCAGGAGGATCAGGGCTTTGAGTTCGACGTGCTTCGGTTCGTCCGGCAAGGGTTCGGTCATGGGTCTCTTTTAAATGTATTTGAGTGCCAGCGAGGCCGCTTCGATCACCAGCAGCACGAACAGCAGGCGCAGCGCGCCCGGCTGCACGGTGACGTGGACGCGGCGCGGATAGCGCTGCAGCTCGAGGATGGCGGCGGTCGGGATCAGGGCCACGGCCAGGCCGAAGAACACGGTCTTGAGCACGAAGCCGAGCGTCACCGCCGGCGAGAACACGCGGCCGACGGTGCGGGTGTAGTCGGCAATCCCCCACGGCAGCAGGCCGTACACGTTCACGTAGGCCAGCACCAGCACAAGGGTAGCGCTGACCATCGCCATGCTGAGCACGCCGAAGGAGTTCGCCAGCAGCTGCGGCACCATGTCGCGCCGCAGCCGGCGCAGCGCCTCGTCGTTGGCCGCCTGCGGCGACATGCCGGCGCGCGCCAGGCCCAGCGCCGAGGCGTCGAAGGCCATGCTGGCGCGCAGGGCCACGAACATCGCGGCCGATAAGGGAATCAGTTCCAGCACCAGCACCCGCACCACCATCTCCAGCGCGAAGTGCGACAGGCCGTAGCTCTTGGCGGTGACCAGCACGATGCGGATGATGACGAGGCTGATCAGGGCCGAGGCCAGTGCAAACCAGGGCAGGACCTGCCAGGTGCTGGCGTAGATGCAGCGCGCGGCGGAGAGGCGGTTTTCGCGGTTGTAGGTGGAGGGCGAGAGCGCCATCACCATCGCCACGGCGCCCAGGTGGACCATGTACCACCAGCTGCGCAGGTAGCGCAGGAAGGCGAGGCCCCAGAGACTGGGGCGGGTGACGAGGTGGTGGGGGCGGGGCATGGTGTCAATATGATACAAAGTTTGGAGGGGAAGTTGCGGGTTTGTATCGAGTTGTAGCGCTGGTGGGTGTTCGACGAACTTGGGTTCCGGCCTTCGCCGGAACGACATGCTGGGGGAGCGGGCTAGCGGTTTCGTTGGTACCACTCGCCGAAAAACCGTCATGCGCGCCACTGGCGCCCATGACTCCCGGCGCAGGCCGGGACCCAAGTTTGCACGCATGCCGGGAACGCAATTACTGCCGCCGCGCTTCCATCACCCCCTTCACCTCCCCAATCGCCCCCAACGCCTTGTTCAACTGCGCCGTCGATCCGATCTCCGCCGTGAACACCATCCGCGCCTGTCCCTTCGCGCTCTGGGTGTTCACCCCGATCACATTGATCTTCTCGCGCATGAACACGTCCGAGATATCGCGCAGCAGTCCCTGGCGGTCCATCGCGAGGATGAACAGGTCGACCGGATACACGGTCTCCAGCCCCGCCGACCCCCACTCGGTCTGGATCACCCGTTCGGGCGACTTGGCGCGCATCTCGGCGAAGTTCTTGCAGCTCAGGCGGTGGATCGAGACGCCCTTGCCGCGGGTGACGAAGCCGCAGATCGGGTCGGGCGGGGCCGGTTTGCAGCACTTGGCCAGCATCGTCATCAGGCCCTCGGTGCCGACCACCAGCACGCCCGACTTGGCGCCCTGCTCCACGCTCGAGGCGCGGCTCTTGTTGACCACCGCCTCGTCCACCGGGGGTGGTGCCTCCACCGTCTCGTGCAGCGCCGCTTCCACGTGGCGCAGGCTGAATTTCTCCTTGCCGACCTGGACGAACAGTTCGTCGACCTTCGCAAAACCCAGCTTGTGCGCCAGCGCTTCCAGGTTGACCGCGGTCTTGCCCTCGCGCTGCAGCGACTTCTCGACCAGCGCGCGGCCCGTCGCCAGGGTCTCCTCCTGTTCCAGCGCGTGGAACCAGGCGCGGATCTTGGAGCGGGTGCGGCTGCTGACCGTGTAGCCGGGGCTGAGCCAGTCGCGCGACGGTCCCGCGCTGCCGGCCGGGCCCTTGGCGGTAATGATCTCGCAGGTCTGGCCGTTCCTCAGCGGGGTATTCAGGGGCACCATCACGCCGTCGATCTTGGCGCCGCGGCAGCGATGGCCGACCTCGCTGTGCAGGTGGTAGGCGAAGTCGATCGGCGTCGCGCCCTGCGGCAGTTCCAGCACCCGCGCCTGCGGCGTCAGCACGAAGATGCGGTCGTCGAGGGTGGTGGCCTTGAGCTTCTCGACCCATTCCTTCTGCAGGTCTTCCTGCCCCGCCACCACGTCGGCGACGTCGCTCTTCCAGGCCAGCAGCTGGCGCAGCCAGGCGATCTTCTCGTCGTACTTCTGGCTCTTGAAGTTCGAGCCGCCCTCCTCCTTGTAGCGCCAGTGGGCGGCGATGCCGTACTCGGCGAAGTTGTGCATCTCCTGGGTGCGGATCTGCACCTCCAGTGGCCGCCCATCCTCGGCGGTGACGACCGTGTGCAGCGACTGGTAGCCGTTCGGCTTGGGGCGCGAGATGTAGTCGTCGAACTCCTTCGGGATCGGGGTCCAGATGTTGTGCACGATGCCGAGCACCGTGTAGCAGGTCTTCACGTCCGGCACGATCACGCGGAAGGCGCGCACGTCGTACAGCGCGGAGAAATCGAGCTCCTTGCCGCGCATCTTGTTGTAGATGCTGTAGATGTGCTTCGGCCGCCCCGAAACCTCGGCCTTGATGCCTGCTTCCTGGAGCTCGGACTGCAGGCGCGCGATCGAGGATTCGACGAAGCCCTCGCGCTGCATGCGCTTCTCTTCCAGCATCTTGGCGATGCGCTTATACGTATCCGGCTCGATGAAGCGGAACGACAGGTCTTCCAGCTCCCACTTCAGCTGCCAGATCCCGAGCCGGTTGGCCAGCGGCGCATAGAAGTCGAGCACCTCGCGGCCGTAGGCGCGGGTGACGTCGTCGAAGCGCTTCTGCTCGGCGAAGAAGCGCAGGGTGGTGGCGCAGGAAGCCAGGCGCATCAGCACGACGCGCATGTCCGAGGCCATCGCGAGCAGCATCTTGCGCAGGGTTTCCACTTGCGCCGCGGCCTGCTGGGCGGCGTTCTTGCCGGTCCCGATCTGTTCCTTGCCGGCGGTGAGGTCGCGCAGCTTGATCAGCTGGTAGACGCCCTGCACCAGATCCGACACCTCCTTGCCGAAGCGCTCCTCGAGGGCGCCCGCCACCGCCGGGTCCATCATCGCCAGCTCGAACAGCAGCCCGGCGATGCGGGTCTCGGCATCGGTGCTCAGGTAAGACAAGGTGCCGGCCACGCCGAGCGAGAACTCGAAGGCGTTCTGGCCGGTGCCGGCATTGCGCTCGCCATAGGCGGCGTTGGCGTAATCGAGCGCGGACTGGACCCGCGCGCAATCCTCCACGCTCAGGCCCTGGACCAACTGGGTGCTGGCGTCGCCGAGTAAAACGGTTGATACCATTGATACGGTTTCTTAACGCAGCGCGGCGGTGACGCAGACCTCGACCAGGCATGCGGGATTGGCCAGCTTGGCCTCGACGGTGGCGCGCGGCGGGGTGTGGCCCTGCGGAACCCATTCGTCCCAGACCGTGTTCATGCCGGGGAAGTCGTCCATGCTGGCGATGAAGATCTGGCACATCAGGATGCAGGACTTGTCGCTGCCGGCTTCGTTCAGCAGGCGGTCGACGTGTCCCAGCACTTCGCGCATCTGGCCCTCGATGCCTTCGCTCGTGTCTTCGGCGATCTGGCCGGCCAGGTAGACGGTGCCGTTGTGGATGGCGGTTTCGGAGAGGCGCTTGCCTACGTGGAGTCGTTTGATTTCCATAGCTGCTTTCTTCTAGATGAACATGGCGCGGGTTTCAACCAGCGCCGAGTAAAAATTCGCGTGCGATCGCAATCTGCTCGGGCCGCACGAAGGTCGGCGCGTGGCCGACCCCGGGGATTTCGACCAGGCGCGGCTTCGGTCCGCGCGCGCACATGGCCAGCGCGGTCTCGTGCGACAGCAGGTCGGACAGTTCGCCGCGCACCAGCAGGGTCGGGCAGCGGATCGCGTCCCACGCCGCCCACAGCGCCGCCTGGTCGCCGGCCGCGCGTTCCGGCGTGATCGCCTGGAAGGGCTGGGCCAGGCCGAGGTCGTAGTGGCGCACCCACTGGCCGTCGCCGTCCTGGCGCAGCACGTCGCTGGCCAGCTTGAACCATTCTTCCTCGCTGTGCGGCCCGAAGGAGAGCGACACCGCCTTCACGTAGGCGGCGCCGCTGTCGAAGTCCGGGAAGCGCAGGTCCTCGCCGATATACTCGCCGATGCGCGCCATCGCCGCGCCGTCGAGCACCGGGCCGATGTCGTTCAGGACCAGCTTGCGCACCGGGGTGTCGTCGAGCGAGGCCAGGATCATGCCGATCAGGCCGCCCATCGAGGTGCCGAACCAGTGCACGCCCCGGCTGTCGTCACGCGTGATTCGTGCCACCAGCGTGACCATGTCGGCCACGTACTGCGGCACGGTGTAGTACTGCGGATCGCGCAGGCGGCCGGAGCGCCCGCGCCCGACCACGTCCGGGCACACCACCCGGTAGTCGCTGCTCAGGTCGCGCGCCAGCGCGTCGAAATCGTCGGCCACGCGGGTCACGCCGTGCACGCACACCAGCACCTTCGGGTTGTCCGGATCGCCCCACTCCTTGTAGGCCATGCGGTGCAGGCCGGCGGGCGAACTGCACTGCACGCTGTTGATTCTGGCTTCGCTCATCCCGCTCCCGTCATCGCAATATTGTCGACTCATTCACAGCAATGCAGCATTTTACGCGGCGTTGCGATTAGAATTCTACCAATTCCGAGGAAGCACCCGATTACTCCACCTTGAGGACACAATGAAATCCAGTATGCTCAGCGGTAAAACCGCCCTCGTCACCGGCTCGACCTCCGGCATCGGCCTCGGCATCGCCCGTTCGCTGGCCGAACAGGGCGCCAACATCGTGTTCAACGGCTTCGGCGACGCCCAGCAGATCGAGAAGCTGTACACAGACCTGGGCAGCGAATTCGGCGTCCAGACCGCCTACCACAATGCCGACATGAGCAAGCCCGCCGAAATCGAGGCGATGATGCAGTACGCGCAGGATAAATTCGGCGGCGTCGACATCCTGGTCAACAACGCCGGCATCCAGCACGTCGCCAACGTCGACGAGTTCCCGGTCGAGAAATGGGACGCCATCCTCGCCATCAACCTGACCTCGGCCTTCCACACCACCCGCCTGGCCCTGCCCGGCATGAAGCAGAAAAACTGGGGCCGCATCATCAACCTGGCCTCGGTGCACGGCCTGGTCGGCTCCGCCGGCAAGTCGGCCTACGTCGCGGCCAAGCATGGCCTGGTCGGCTTCACCAAGGTCACCGCGCTGGAAAACGCGCACACCGGCGTGACCTGCAACGCGATCTGCCCGGGCTGGGTCCTGACCCCGCTGGTGCAGAAACAAGTCGACGACCGCGCCGCACGCGACGGCCTGTCGAACGACGCCGCGCGCAAGGCGCTGCTGGCCGAAAAACAGCCGTCGGGCGAGTTCGTCACGCCCGAGGAACTGGGCGCGCTGGCCGTGTTCTTCTGCAGCCCGGCCGGCGACCAGGTGCGCGGCGTGGCCTGGAACATGGACGGCGGCTGGGCCGCGCAGTGAGCGTTTCGTGACGGACCGCCTCGACGAACAGGCCTTGCGCGACGCCTGCCTGGACCTGGCGCGCGTGGTGCTGGCGGCCGGGCATTCGCAGGTGTCGCACGACATCCTCGAGACGCTGGCCGACCGCTTCTACCGCGAAGTGGTCGATTTCGCGCCTGGCGTTGCGCGCGCCGGGCGCGATCCGAACCTGCTCACGCGGGCGGTGTACTACCTCAATGACGCCCATGCCCTGCCCCTGATGGGCACCGATATGGAATGGTTCCGCCAGGCGCTGGTTTGCCTGGTCGAACTGGCGGTGCCGGGGATTGCGTTGTCCGACAAGGGCGGCGCTTTCCTGCGCGATGTACAGCTCGGGATCGAACAGTCGCTCGGCGACCTGTAGGGTGGGCGGTCTTCCGCACACGCGTCCAAGCGGCCGGTGCATCGTCGCGCAGCATCCGTTCACGCGGGATTTGAACGCGCGGACGGCAGAGCCGTCCACCCTACGAAGGAATACACCATGCGCATCCGCGCTAACACAATCGCGTTTTCCCTTCTCACCGCATTCGGCCAGGCACAGGCCGCTCCCGGTCCGGTCCTGCTCACCCCCGACAAGGTCTGGACCGGCGACGGCGCCCCGCACGCCGGCTGGAGCGTGCTGGTCGACGCCGGCCGCATCCAGGCCGTCGGCCCGCTGGAGAAGATGACGGTGCCCGCCAACGCCGAGCGCATCGCCCTGCCCGGCAAGACCCTCATCCCCGGCATGATCGACCTGCACTCGCACGTCCTCCTGCACCCCTACAACGAAACCACCTGGGACGACCAGGTGATCAAGGAGCCGGTCGCCTACCGCATCATGCTGGCCGGCCGCCATGCGGCCGCGACCCTGCAAGCCGGCTTCACCACCCTGCGCGACCTCGGCACCGAAGGCGCGGACTACGCCGACGCCGGCATCAAGCGCGCCATCGACGAGGGTGTCGCGCCCGGCCCGCGCCTGTTCATCGCGACGAAGGCGATCGTGGCCAGCTACAGCTACGGCCCGGCCGAGCGCAGCTACCGCCCGGACATGGAGATCCCCTACGGCGCCCAGCCGGCCACCGGCATCGACGAGGTGACGAAGGCGGTGCGCGAACAGTCGGCGCGCGGCGCGGACTGGATCAAGATCTACGGCGACTACCGCACCGGCATCGACGGCACCGCGCGGCCGACCTTCACGATGGAGGAACTGAATGCAATGGTGGCGGCGACCCACGTCACCGGCCGCAAGGTCGCGGTGCACGCCAGCAGCGACGACGCGATCCGCATGGCGGTGCTGGCCGGCGCCGACACCATCGAGCACGGCTACGGCGCGTCGGAAGCGACATTCAGGCTGATGAAGGAGCGCGGCGTCGCCTACATCCCGACCCTCACCGCCCCGGAAGCGACCGGCGAATACTTCCAGAAGCACGTGCGCGGCGGCGCGCCGACTCCTGGCATGCAGCAGGCGGCGCGCGCCTTTGCGCTGGCGCGCAAGGTCGGGGTCACGATCGGCAACGGCAGCGACGTCGGGGTGTTCGCGCACGGGACCAATGCGCGCGAGCTGGGGTGTATGGTCAAGCTCGGGATGACCCCGACGGAGGCGATGCGGGCGGCGACGGTGGTGGCGGCGGACATCCTGGGGAAGTCGATGGAGCTGGGACAGATCAAGGCGGGGATGCTGGCGGATGTCGTGGCGGTGGATGGCGATCCGACCGAGGATATCGCGGCTGCTGGCAAGGCGAGCTTCGTCATGAAAGGCGGCGAGGTGTTTCGCCGTCCTTAATGAGGGTGGCATGTAGGTGTGCTGGCAAAACTGGGCTCCGGCCTTCGCCGGAGCGACGGTCTCGCGACCGGTGGCAGGGCATCAGGCTTCTGGATATACCACCTATAAGGGATAGGCATAAGGCATAACAAGATATAAGGCCTGCGGATATCCACAATAGATAAGGCGGACCGCTTCCGTGATGATGGCAACACCACAAACTTCTCTGAGAAGAGTTGCCATGAAAAAGCCTTTTTATAAAATCCTGTACGTCCAGGTGCTGTTCGCCATCGTGATGGGCGTGCTGCTCGGGGTGTTCTATCCCGAACTGGGCGCCAAGATGAAGCCATTGGGAGACGGCTTCATCAAGCTGATCAAGATGATCATCGCCCCCGTGATCTTCTGCACCGTCGTCGCCGGCATCGCCGGGATGCAGGACATGAAGAAGATCGGCCGCGTCGGCGGCAAGGCCCTGCTGTATTTCGAGATCGTCTCGACCTTCGCCCTGGCCATCGGCCTGGTGGTGGCCAACTGGTTCAAGCCGGGCGCCGGCTTCAACGTCGACGTCGCCCATCTCGACACCAAGGCGATCGCCCAGTACACCGAGAAGGCCTCGCACCAGACGACGACCGACTTCATCATGAACATCATCCCGAATACCTTCGTGGATGCCTTCGCCAAGGGCGACATCCTGCAAGTGCTCTTGATCGCGATCCTGTTCGGCTTCGCGCTGTCGATGATGGGCGAGCGTGGCCGTCCGGTCACCAAGATGATCGAGGACTTCTCGCACGTGATCTTCGGCGTCGTGAACATCGTCATGAAAGCCGCCCCGATCGGCGCATTCGGCGCGATGGCCTTCACCATCGGCAAATACGGCCTCGACGCCCTGCTGCCGCTGGCCAAGCTCATGGGCTCGTTCTACCTGACCTGCTTCCTGTTCGTGGCCGTCGTGCTGGGCACCATCGCCAAGTTCACCGGCTTCTCGATCTTCCGCTTCATCGCCTACATCAAGGAAGAACTCCTGATCGTGCTCGGCACCAGCTCGTCGGAGAGTGCGCTGCCGGCCCTGATGCGCAAGCTCGAGCGCCTCGGCTGCTCCAAACCGGTGGTCGGCCTGGTGGTCCCGACCGGTTATTCCTTCAACCTCGACGGCACCAACATCTACATGACGATGGCGGCCCTGTTCGTGGCCCAGGCGACCAACACCGAGCTGACCCTGATGCAGGAGCTGACCATCCTGGCGGTCGCCATGCTGACCTCGAAAGGCGCATCCGGCATCACCGGCGCCGGCTTCATCACCCTGGCCGCGACCCTGGCCGTGGTCCCGACGATTCCCGTGGCCGGCATGGCCCTGATCCTCGGCATCGACCGCTTCATGAGCGAAGCGCGCGCGCTGACCAACTTCGTCGGCAACGGCGTGGCGACCGTCGTGGTGTCGAAGTGGGAGAATGAACTCGACAGCGAGCGCATGGACAACGTCCTGCACGGCCGCGTACCGCTGGACGGCGAGAAGGACCTGGAGCCGGTGCGCGCCGCCGCCTGATTCACGCCTGACGCACACCAGCTGGCCGCGCCCTCGGGCGCGGCCTTTTCTTATGCGGACGGATAGTAGACGAAACAGGTATCGATCTCGGGCGGGAAACTCGAACCCTTATCGCCGTTGGCATGTCGAACCCCTGCACCGCGGCGCATGGTATTTCACGACCTTGCCGATGTTGTCGCTCACCCAGGCCGTGGGTACGCTTGTACCTGCCGTCGAGTGTGCTCTGCGACATGGTAGCCCGAACCGATGCGATGGTCGGCGCTTCATCGACAAAGCTGTCCTCTGACCACTTCAGCGCGAAAAGCTCTCGGGGCTGGCATAGACCTGGATGCGCACCGGACTGGCGAAGTGTGCGAACTGCTTGCCCTCGATGATCGCCAGCGCCGGCGGCACCAGCGGTGCGATCTGCGCCGCCAGCTTTTCCGCATTGGGCTCGCACAGGATGCGCGGGTCCGGCGTGCAGGCGGTGAAGGTGGCGGTCGAGCGCGTCATCGCGACGAGATGACGGCCATGGTCGCAGCCGCCGAGCAGCAGGGACAGGACCAGGATCGTGCAGGCGCGCATGGCGTTTACATGGAAGGATGGGAGCCCGAGCATCGTTTGAATAAACCGATTTGTCTACATCACGTGCAAGCCATGCAAAATAGATAGACATACTGATCTAGACCGACTATTCTGGAATCGGAATTCCACCAATGAGGACGCTCATGCCACGCAAACCCGATACCCCCAAGCCGACCCCGGCCGAACTCGAACTGCTGCAGGTGCTCTGGCCCCTGGCTTCCGGCACCGCCAAGCAGGTGCACCAGGAGATGCAGAGAGCGAAGCCCGACGTCACCTACGCCACCGTGCTGCGCCTGATGCAGGTCATGCACGGGAAAGGCCTGCTGGTGCGCGACGAAAGCGAACGTTCGCACGTCTACGCGCCGGCGCATGCCCAGGATTCGGTCGAGACCAATCTGCTGAAGGACCTGATGCAGCGCGCCTTCGCCGGCTCCGCCAAGGCCCTGGTGCTGGCGGCGCTCAAGACCGGCATCTCGAAGAAGGAACGCGACGAGATCGAAGAGCTGCTGCGGGAGGATCAACCGGAGAACAGGAAATGACGGCGTACCAGCTGGTCGCGGCGATCGGCTGGACCCTGCTCCACTTCCTGTGGCAGGGCGCCCTGATCGGCTGCGCCACCGCGGTCGGGCTGACAGTGCTGCGCAATGCGCGCCCCGAATCGCGCTACCTGGTGGCGTGCACCGGCCTGTTCCTGTGCCTGGCCTGGCCGATCCTGGCGCTCACGCGGCGCCTGGGCGGGGGTGCGGGCGCCGGCGACAATGTCGAAGAACTGCTCACGGCCGGCCTGGCCATCGGCTCGCCGGTCGACGGCGGCTGGAGCGCATTGTTTGGTGCGCACCTGGGCTGGATCGTCGGCACCTGGGCGGTCTGCGCCCTGGTGCTGGCCGCGCGCATGGTGCTGGGCATGCTCTGGATCGAACGCGCCGCCACGCGCGAGCGCAGCGACCCGGTATGGCAGGCGCGCCTGGACCGGCTCGCCGGCCAGTTCGGCATCACGCGCGCGGTGCGCATCCGCATCGTCGAGCAGCTCGGCAGCCCGATCACGGCCGGCTGGTGGCGCCCGGTGGTGCTGGTGCCGGCGTCGCTGGTGTCCGGCATGCCGGCGCCGCTGCTGGAAGCGCTGCTGGCCCATGAGATGGCCCACATCAAGCGCCATGATTACCTGGTCAACCTGGGACAGAACGTCGTGGAGACCCTGCTGTTCTACCACCCGGCGGTCTGGTGGATTTCCAATCGCATCCGCAGCGAACGGGAACAGATCGCCGACGATCACGCGGCAAGGATACTGGGCGAACCGCGGCGCCTGGCCCTGGCCCTTTCCGAGCTGGAGAAACTCCAGTTTTCCACCCATTACCTGGCCCAGGCGGCCAACGGAGGAGATCTCATGTCACGCATCAAACGACTGGTACGTCCCGATACGCATGCATTGGACTGGAAGGCGGCCATTCCCGTCCTCGGCCTGGCGGCGCTCAGCGCCGCGGCGTTTGCGAATGCGGCGCCGAGTGCGGCGGCGTTCGCACACGGCGCCACCGGCGGCGGGGCATCGCGCCAAAACACCGAAGCGGTGGCCGATTTCAGCAGCTGCAAACGGCCCGAGTATCCCGAAGAATCGGTCAAGCAGAATCATACGGGAACCGTGTCCCTCGGCTTCCTGGTCGACGCGCGCGGGAACGTGAAGGAGACCCGGATCAGCAGATCGTCCGGCCACCGGGCCCTTGACAGCTCGGCGCGCGAGGCGCTGGCCAAGTGCTCCTTCAAGCCCGCGACGATCAAGGGCAAACCGGTCCAGTCGTGGGCCGCCGTGCAGTATGTCTGGACGCTGGAATAAGTCTTCATCATTCGCTGTCTGGCAGTGGGCGGGGACGCCCGTCCGCCGCCTTTATCTACCCATGTCCTGGAACCGATGAAACTCTTCCGCATTCTGCTGTCCGCGCCGCTCATGCTTGCTGCGCTCTCCTTCCAGGCGCAGGCCGGCGTCGATGATGCAACCCGCAAGGCGGTCATCGCCGAACTCGGCGCCCGGGTCAGCGAGGTCTACGTCTTCCCCGACAAGGCCAGCCAGGTGGTCGAACGCCTGAACGCGCGCGAAAAGAGCGGCGCCTACCGCGCCGCCAGGGATCTCGACGCCTTCGCCGCCCTGCTCACCGCCGACCTGCGCCAGCCGACGAAGGACAAGCACCTGGGCGTGCGCTACAGCGCCAAGCCGATTCCCGAAGACGAGAACCGCCCGGAGCCGACGCCCGAGATGGACCGCAAGTTCGCCGAGTACCTGATGTCGCGGAACTACGGCATCCGCAAGGTCGAAACCCTACCCGGCAATATCGGCTACATCGACCTGCGCGAATTTTCCTCCGTCCGCTTCGCCAAGCCTGCCTTGACCGCGATGATGACGCTGGTGGCCGATACCGACGCCCTGATCGTCGACCTGCGCAACAACGGCGGCGGCGACCCGTTCGCGGTGGCCTGGATGCAGAGCTACCTGTTCGATGCGCGCACCCACCTGAACGATATGTACTGGCGCGACGGCGAGCGCACGGAAGGGTTCTGGACCGAGGCCGAGGTGCCGGGCAAGAAGTTCGGCGGCGCGAAGCGGGTCTATGTCCTGACCAGCAAGGACACCTTCTCGGGCGCCGAGGAATTCAGCTACAACCTGCAGCAGCTCAAACGCGGCACCATCATCGGCGAGACCACCGGCGGTGGCGCGCATCCGGGGCGGGTGTACCGGATCCATCCGCACCTGTCGGTGTTCATTCCGAGCGGGCGCGCAATCAACCCGGTCAGCAAGACGAACTGGGAAGGCACGGGCGTGGCGCCCGATGGGAAAGTGAAGGCGAATGACGCGTTGCGTGCGGCACAGCGGCTGGCGCTGGCTGAGCTGCTCAAGGCGCCGGTGGACGAGGATCATGCGCAGTTGCTGCGCAAGCGCCTGCAAGCCCTGAAATAAAGAACCCGCAGGCGCCGCCGCGGGTTTGGTAGGGTGGGCAATCCTTTGCCCACGCGTTCAAACCAGGTATCCCGGCCCGCTCCCTGGCGTGCATCCGTTCGTTGAACGCGTGGGCGGAGGACCGCCCACCCTACAAGGTCAGACCGCCGACACGTCCAATTCGCAGCCGGTCGCCTCGACCACCTGCTTAGTCGTGACACCCGGCGCCAGTTCCACCAGCTTCAAGCCACTGTCCGTCACGTCGATCACGCCCAGGTCGGTAATGATGCGGTCCACCACGCCCACGCCGGTCAGCGGCAGGTCGCAGTTTTTCAGGATCTTGTGCGAGGTAGAGCCGTCCTTGGCAGTGGCGACGTGTTCCATCACCACGACCACGCGCTTGACGCCGGCCACCAGGTCCATCGCGCCGCCCATGCCCTTGACCATCTTACCAGGGATCATCCAGTTGGCCAGGTCGCCCGCTTGCGACACCTGCATCGCGCCCAGGATCGCCAGGTTGATCTTGCCGCCGCGGATCATGCCGAAGGAATCGGCCGAGCTGAAGTAGGCCGCGCCCGGCAGCGCCGTCACGGTCTGCTTGCCGGCGTTGATCAGGTCGGCGTCGACCTCATCTTCCGTCGGGAAGGGGCCGATGCCCAGCAAGCCGTTTTCCGACTGCAGGAACACCTCGATATCGCTGGGGACGTAGTTGGCCACCAGGGTCGGCAGGCCGATGCCCAGGTTCACATAGAAACCGTCCTGCAGTTCCTTGGCCGCGCGAGCGGCCATTTCATCACGAGTCCATGCCATGTTCTTGTCTCCGGTCTGGTTAGGCGCGCACGGTGCGCTGTTCGATGCGCTTTTCCGGCGTCGGGTTGTGGACGATGCGGTGCACGAAGATGCTCGGGGTGTGCACCTGGTCCGGATCGATCTCGCCGATCTCGACCAGCTCTTCGACTTCCACGATGCAGACCTTGCCCGCGGTGGCGACGTTCGGGTTGAAGTTGCGCGCGGTCTTGCGGAAAAGGAGGTTGCCGGCCTTGTCGGCCTTCCAGGCCTTGACCAGGGACACGTCCGGCAGCAGCGCACGTTCCATCACGTAGTGCTCGCCGTCGAATTCGCGGGTTTCCTTGCCTTCGGCGACGATGGTGCCGTAGCCGGTCTTGGTGTAGAAGGCCGGGATGCCGGCGCCGCCGGCGCGCAGCTTCTCGGCCAGCGTGCCCTGCGGGGTGAATTCGAGCTCGAGTTCGCCGGCCAGGAACTGGCGTGCGAATTCCTTGTTTTCGCCGACGTAGGACGAAATCATCTTCTTGATCTGGCGCGTTTCCAGCAGCTGGCCGAGGCCGAAACCGTCCACGCCCGCGTTGTTGGAAATGGCGGTCAGGTTCTTGACGCCGGAATCGCGCAGCGCCGCGATCAGCGCCTCGGGGATGCCGCACAGGCCGAAGCCGCCGACGGCGATGGTCTGGCCATCTGCCACGATGCCGGCCAGCGCCGACTTCGCATCGGGATACACTTTGTTCATACTCGTCCCTTTTATAAATTAAGCTTGAGAAGCTCTTCTCACTTCAAGAGTAGCGTCTCAGCATAAAATACGCTGTACCGAATAACAATACCGTAGAAATACGGGCGAGACAGCAATGAACCGAGTAGTCGATCCAGATCACACCAGCCCGCCGGCCGCCATCGATTACGAGATGATCTTCCAGCATGCGCCGGTCGGGATGTGCGTGTCCACCGACCGCGTGATCCAGTCCTGCAACGGCGCGCTGGCCGAGATGTTCGGCTATGCCAAGGGCAGGCTGCAGGGGCAATCGTTCAGCGTGCTCTACCCGACCATGGACGAATTCCTGCGCACGGGCGACCGCATCGTGCCGATCATGAATGCGAAAGGCCGCTACTCGGACGAGCGCATCATGCGCCGTGCGAACGGGGAATTGTTCTGGTGCCACGTGACAGGCCGCGCGCTCGACCCTGCGCAGCCGCTGGGCGCGGGCGTCTGGACCTTCGAAGACGTGAGCGAGAAGCGCCCGGTCTCGGCCGAACTGACGCCGCGCGAACGCGAGATCGCCGCCCTGCTGGTCGAAGGCAAGACCAGCAAGATCATCGCGCGCGAAACCGGCCTCAGCCCGCGCACGGTGGAGATGCACCGCGCCAGCCTGATGCGTAAGTTTTCTGCATCCACGTCGTCGGAGCTGGTGCACAAGCTGGTCGGGGCGCGCTAGGTGTCGGGCCAGCGTTAGCGACGACTATTGCTGTCCCAACCTGCTGACCACCAACGTACGAGCCGACGGCGCTCCCCGCAGGAAAGCCCGTCAGCCGAAATGGAAAGCGTGTAAATTAGTTGTTGAACAGGCCCGTCTTCTGGTGAACGTCGGCTTCGCTCATAGAAAAACGCTTCACGATGTTGTTATCGTCGTACATGACAACGAGTTCTTTTTTCTTGCCGCTGGCGCTTGCGCCGAACATATTTACGATCGGCACATAGCTGATCGCGTCAGCAGAAACATTCGTGAAGTCGTAATTCCAGATTTCCAGACCACCATCAGTAAAGCTGGTCTTGGCTGGCGAACCGAACATTGCACGCACTTCGGATTTCGTCGTCTTGCCCTGCACGATCTTCTGCGACACCGACATCTCCGTTTCCTTACGCAGCGATTCGCTACCTACACTGGCGCAGCCGGTCAACACAAACGCCGCAATGACAGTAGCGCACAGAAGAACTTGCTTTTTCATTTGAACCCCTAGTTATATTGTTTTGTCGTCGCATCCACCATAAGGCAGTTGCGAGCCGGGGCATACATTAAACGGCTATTTTGCCTGCGGCAATAGCCGTATTCAAAAACACACAATTTCATGCTGAAAGGGTATGCGGCATGTTCGCGCCATTTCTATGTTCAATCGGTAGATCGTGGCTTTTCTGCCCGCTCATCGAACTGCCATGCATGCGAGCGAATACGATCCAGCAGATGGCGTAGCTCCAGATCCAGGCGCCGGTCCTCAATCATTGGACCGCAATGGCAATCGATATCCTCATGCATTACGCGGATGACGGGCGGGACACGATGTGACAGCGTAGCCTGGCCGCGCAGCCAGACGCCTTGACGCACTGCGATTAGCAGTGCTGCGGCAACCTGTTCCACCAACTCAAGTATCCGCAAACAGTCCCGCGCCGCAATCGTCCCCATACTTACCTTGTCCTGGTTGTGGCACTCGGTCGAGCGTGAGAACACCGATGCCGGCATGGTCAGCTTCAGGGCTTCCGCGGTCCAGGCCGACACACTAATCTGCAGCGCTTTCAGCCCATGCGAAATCGCCGCACGTTCCCCTTTCGTACCCGACAGGTTGGCCGGCAGGCCGTTGTTGTAGCGCGGGTCGACCAGCAGCGCCATCTGGCGGTCCATCAGGTCGGCGAGGTTCGCCACCGCGTTCTTCATGCCATCCATGGCAAACCCGATGTGGCCACCGTAGAAGTGGCCGCCGTGCAGGACGCGCTCGCCGTCAGGATCGATGATCGGGTTGTCGTTTGCGCTGTTCAGCTCATTCTCGATGGCGCTGCGAAAGAAGGGCAAGGCATCGGCCAGCACGCCGATCACGTGCGGCGCGCAGCGAATCGAGTAGCGGTCCTGCAGGCGCTTGCCGTTGCGTTCCACCTGGCCAGTGTAGCCGAGATCCTCGCGCAGCCAGGCCGCGACCTGCTGCATGCCGGCGTGCGGTTTCACCGAGAACAGCGTTTCGTCGAAATGGTCGGCGTTGCCGTCCAGGGCAAATGAGGCCATGGCGGTGATGCGCGTGCACAGCCGCGTGAGATAGGCAGAGCGGTCCCA
The DNA here is from genome assembly GCF_021044825.1 of Massilia phyllostachyos. GTDB lineage: Bacteria > Pseudomonadota > Gammaproteobacteria > Burkholderiales > Burkholderiaceae_D > Telluria > Telluria phyllostachyos. The sequence goes on from NZ_JAJNOC010000013.1 coordinate 126,089, forward strand.
GGCCAGGCAGGCCAGGCCGGTCATCACGGCGGTGCCGTTCATGATCGCTAGGCCCTCTTTCGGGCGCAGGCGCAGCGGCGCGATGCCTGCGTCGCGCAATGCCTCTGCAGCCGATACCTGCACGCCTCCGCGCAGCACCTCGCGCTCGCCGCACAAAACGGCCGCAAGATAGGACAGTGGCGTCAGGTCTCCGCTGGCGCCGACCGAGCCTTCGCTCGGGATCAGGGGAAGCAGGCCGGCGTCCAGCAGGCGCACAATTTGCTCCAGCAGCGCCACGCTGACGCCAGAGTAGCCCTTGCACAGGGACGCCAGGCGCGCCGCCATCACCGCGCGGGTCTGGGCCGGATCGAGAAGGGCGCCGAGGCCGCAGCCGTGGTAGGTATAGAGCTGGTGCGGCAGCTCGCCGACGAGGTGTGCAGGGACCGGGACGGTACAGGAATCGCCGTAGCCGGTGGTGACACCATAGACGATCCCATCCTCGCGCAGAAGGCGGTCGAGGAAGTCGGCGCCGCGCGCGATGCGGGCGCGGAATGCCGCGTCGTCCGACAAGACCACAGGAGCGCCGCCCGCGACGCGGACGATGTCTTCGATCGATAGCCGGGTGTCGTCGAACCGGATTGCTTCGCCGGCGCTCATGCGATCGGCAGCAGTGCGCGCAGGCGTTCCGGCCAAGGGCGCGATTTCTCGGCCTTGAAATCGATCCACACGACCTTGGCGCCGCCTTCGGCGGAGAGCTGCCCGGGCTGGCCGTCCGGCCCGATCAGGCGAATCTCGTGGGTGACCTCGATACTCGAGCGGCCGGGTGGGCCGACGAATGTGCTGACCTCAATCTCGCCGGGATAGGTGAGCTGTTTCAGGAAACTGCAATTGGCGTTGACGATGACCGGGCCCTCGCTGGACGCGGTCGGGTCGGGCAGTGCGCCGACCTGGTCGAGCCAGGCGATGCGAGCGGATTCGATGTAACGGAAGTAGACGGTGTTGTTGACGTGGCCCATGGCGTCCATGTCGCCCCAACGAATCTGGATGCGCATGGTGTGGACGTGATGCTTGTTGTTCATGAATTCTTGGTACGGTGAGATTGTGGTTTAAGCCGGCGTCAGTTGATACTCGCTCCGGCGAAGGCCGGAGCCTAAGTTGGGTGCGTCACGTTGGCGGGTGCACGCAAGCGGTGGTTGGATGCGAGGGAAATTGGGTTCCGGCCTTGAACTGCCACACAAAAGCTGGACACGTGCGTTATTTGCTTAGGTGTGCTTGATCCTGCATTGAAGCGGGGCCAGGCCGCCCAGAACAGTGCTGATGCGTTTGGTATTGTAATACCGAACGTACTCGTGGATTGTGGCCATGAGTTCTGCAGCGTCAGTGAATTTTCGCTTGTGAGTGCACTCAGTCTTGAGCACGGCAAAGAAGCTCTCCATCGATGCATTGTCTAGGCACGTGGCCTTGCGAGACA
>NZ_JAJNOC010000014.1 GCF_021044825.1 Massilia phyllostachyos
CGGGAAGTCATCTGGGAACACTCCTTCCAAGGCATCGCACACTCCAACTGTTGGTGGTGTGCCGATCATAAGAAAAGTGTTACCTATGTCCCTGTACAACTGTCACCTATGTCCCTGTGCCATACAGGAGGACCGCCCACGCGTTCAACTCCCGGTCGCGCCGATGCGACGCTCCCGTTAGTTGAACGCGTGGGCAAAGGATTGCCCACCCTACGAGGGTGTGAAAAATTCGTCTGCGGCTGCGTTGCCTCTTCTCGCCGTACGAGTGTACTGTCTTCGACTCGGCGCCTTGCCGTAGCCGTTTTTTCACACCCTCGACGAACATCAAGCCGCTTGCCCCGCCACCCGCTTCAGCCGTTCGAGTTCAACCAAAAAGCGTTCCGCTGCCACGCCCGGCGCCCACGGCTCCCACGGCGTGCAGCCGTAATGATCGGCCAGCGGATCGCGTTCCAGCACCTGCGCGCGAATCTTGAGCGTGCTGCGCACTTCTTCACGGGTCCAGCCGGTCACGTGCACGGCTTCCGTGGCGGCGGCCAGGCGGTCGGCCTGCTTGTGCAGCCGGTGTTCCTTCTCGGTCCAGGCGGGCAGGCCGTAGCGGATGAAGATCACCTGTTCCAGGCGCCCGGTCAATGCGCGGAAACCCTCGCCCAGGAAGGGCTTGATCACGGACACCGCATCGAAGCCGAGCAGCCCTTCCTCGGCGTCGTGCAGCAACTCGCGCAGCTCCTGTACCGGCGAGGGACGCGGCGACAGGGCGCGCCGCAGCAGCATCACGGCGATCGAATGCTGGGCCACCGACAGGGGCAGCGGCCAGGCCGAATGGCCGCCCCAGCGGTAGGTGCGGGCCAGGCCGAGCGCGAGGTCGGCGTCGTCCCAGTCGAAAGGGGTAGGGTTGAGCAGGTCCAAGCGCTTGCCGGATGGCATGCGGACCCAGGCGCGCACCTCATGGGCGCTGGGAGTGTTGTGCATGTGGCGATTTTACACACCAGCACGCGCAATCTTCGCATAATTGATGCAGGCGAAGAGGCAGGGCCGGGGCGCTCCTACACTGGATCGCTGGACCGGGCCAACCAGGGCCGGGCCGCTAAATGAAGTGGAGGCGGAACATGGCGGAACAAGGCGGCATCGATTGCGACGTGCTGGTGGTCGGCGGCGGCATCAACGGCGTGGGCATCGCGCGCGACGCGGCCGGGCGCGGGCTGCGCGTGGTCCTCTGCGAGAAGGACGACCTCGGCGCCCACACGTCCTCGGCGTCGAGCAAGCTGGTTCACGGCGGCCTGCGCTACCTCGAGCACCACGCCTTCAAGCTGGTGCGCAAGGCCCTGGCCGAGCGCGAGATCCTGCTGCGCAGCGCGCCCCACATCATGCACCCGCTGCGCTTCGTGATGCCGCACGACGTTGGCCAGCGCCCCGCCTGGCTGATCCGCGCCGGCCTGTTCCTCTACGACCGCCTGGCCCCGCGCGAATTCCTGCCGGGCTCCGAAGCGGTCGACCTCGCCGGCCACCGCGCCGGCGGCCCGCTGAAACCCGCCTTCACGCGCGGCTTCGTGTACTCGGACGGCTGGGTCGACGACGCCCGGCTGGTGGTGCTCAATGCCGTCGATGCCCGCGAGCACGGCGCCGCCGTGCATACGCACACGCGCTGCACTGGTGTCGAGCGCCATCCCGGCCACTGGCTCGTCACCCTGGAAGGCGCGGCCGGCCGGCGCCTGCTGCGCACGCGCTGCCTGGTGAACGCCGCCGGGCCCTGGGCAGGGAATGTGGCCGCGACGGCCGCCGGCGCCTCCGCCGCCAGCCTGCGACGCCTGCGCCTGGTCAAGGGCAGCCACATCGTGGTGCCGCGCCTGTTCGAGCACGAGCACGCCTACATCTTCCAGCACCCCGACGGGCGCATCGTGTTCGCCATGCCCTACGAGGGCGACTTCACCCTGATCGGCACCACCGACGTCGACTTCACCGGCGACCCGGACGGGGTCGCGATCGCCGACAGCGAAGTCTCCTACCTGTGCGCGCTCGCCAACCGCTACTTCCGGCGCCAGGTCTGGCCCTCGGACGTGGTGTGGAGCTATTCCGGCGTGCGTCCCTTGCTCGAAGACGCCGCCGGCAGCGCGGCCCAGGCCACGCGCGACTACCTGCTGGGCCGCGACAGTGACGGCGCGCCGCTGCTGTCGGTCTTCGGCGGCAAGATCACCACCTACCGCCGGCTGGCCGAGGAAGCGGTCGACTGGATCGCCGCCAGCCTCAACGCCCCGTTGCCGGCCTGGACCGCGCACGCCGTGCTGCCGGGCGGCGACCTGTTCGGCCCCGTGCCGGACAAGCGCGCCGTGCTCGAATTCGAGCGCTGGCAGGCGGACCTGCAGCGCCGCCTCGACTGGCTGCCGCCCGGCCTGGCCCGGCGCTGGAGCCGCGCCTATGGCACCCGTGTCGATGTGCTGCTGGATGGCGCGCGCGGCTTGCAGGACCTGGGGCCAGAAGTCGTGCCCGGCCTGTACGCCGCCGAGCTGCGCTACCTGCTGCGCCACGAGTGGGCAGCCACCGCCCAGGACGTGCTCTGGCGGCGCAGCAAGCTCGGCCTGCACCTGCCGCCCGGCTGCGCCGTCGCGATCGACGCCTGGATCGCTTCCGAGCGCCTGCCCGCCGCAGGCGCCGTGCTGCACGAGCCGGCCTGACGCGATCCTGTGCGCGGCGCGGCTATACTACGGCGTATCGCCATGTTCACGAGCCAGGAAACCCGATGCGCCTCTACACCAGCCCGCGTGCGCCCAACCCCCGGCGCGTCGCCATGTTCATCGCCGCCAAGGGCATCACCGATATCGAGACCATCGAGGTCGACCTGAACGCGGGCGCGCACCGCACGCCGGCATTCCTGGCCTTGAACCCGATGGCGCGCGTTCCCGTGCTGGTGCTCGACGACGGCCGCGCGCTGAGCGAGACGCGCGCGATCTGCACCTATCTCGAGGCCCTGTATCCGGAACCGAACCTGATGGGCGTCGACGCCACCGAGCGCGCCTTCATCGAGATGGCGGACCGGCGCGTGGAGCTGCACCTGATGCTGGAGATCGCGCACTGCGTGCGCCATACGCATCCGGGGCTGGCGGTGCTGGAGCAGCCGCAGTTTCCGGAGTTCGGTGAAGCCCAGGGCAGGAAGATGCGCGACACGGCGCGCTGGCTGGATCGGGAGCTGGCGAAGCAGCCGTATGTGGCGGGGGAGCGCTTCACGATTGCCGATATCACGGCGTTCTGCGCGCTGGAATTCGCGCGTGGGCTCATGAAATTCAAGCCGGGGCAGGAAGGCATGCCCCACATGCAGGCGTGGCGTGACCGCATTGCGTAGGGTGGGCGCTCCCGCGCCCACGCGTTCAACTCCCGCTTGAATGGATGCGGCGCGCGCTGTTCATGCGCTGTTTGGACGCGTGGGCGGAGGACCGCCCACCCTACAACGTCATCGGATGCGCTTATACCAGCCGCCATCTTCAAACAGCAGCTGGTAATCCTCGACCCCCGCATCCGTCGCCGCCAGCGCGCGATCCAGCCCCAGCACCCCGAACAGCGACAGGCTGTCCCGGAACAGCCGTAGCACGCGCTGACGCAGCACGGGCCCGAAGTCGGGCAGGGCGCGGCGGCAGATGATGCCGTGGAATTCGTTGAAGGAGGCGTCCGTCACCAGGCTGTACTGGGCCCAAGTGATGCGTTCGCGCAGCCGCGGCAGCAGGCGCGCTTCGCCGTTCGCCACTTCGAAATAGTCGGCCAGCCGTCCGCTGCCGCCGCTGGCCTCGTAGTGTCCCTGCGACGCGGCCAGTTCGGCGACCGGCAGCGAGGCGGCCCGCATCTCGGCCAGCTGCTCGTCGCTGCCCACGGTCGCGAACACCTCGGTGCGGCCGTACAGCTTTTCCTCGGCCAGCAGGATCGCCAGGGTCCAGGCCTCGGCCACGCCGGCCGGTTCCGCCAGCCAGACCTTGGGTAAGGCGGTCGGACGCAGAGAGTCGCCCAGCGCCGTGCGCAGGCGGCACGTGTCCTCGGGCAGGTCGAACAGCGGCGCGGCCGGCACGCCGAGGGCGCGCACCACCCCATGCGCCACGCCGGCCTGGTGCAGCAAGCTCTCCTGCAGTCCGGTGAGCGTGGCCAGGCCGCGTTCGGCCACCTGGGCCAGCAGGCGCTCGCGCAGCCGCTCGCGCCCGTAGCCGCGGTAATCGATGCCGAAGCGCTGGTACAGCGCTTCCAGCAGCAGCTCCACTTCCAGTTCCTCGGTCGCCTGTGCGGCGGCGAACCCCGTCCACTCGGTCATGGAGTCATCCTCTGCGGACCGCGCAAGATCATCGACATCGCGGTCCCCATCAGTGCAGCCACACGCGCATCATCGACAGCAGCTGCGCCACGTCGACCGGCTTGGTGATGTAGTCCGAGGCGCCGGCCGCGATGCACTTGTCGCGGTCGCCCTTCATCGCTTTCGCGGTCAGGGTGATGATCGGCAGCGAGCGGAATTTCGGGATGCGGCGGATGGCCCGCATCGTGTCGTAGCCGTCCATCTCCGGCATCATGATGTCCATCAGGACGATCTCGATGGTCGGGTCCTTCTCCAGCACCTCGATGCCGTCGCGGCCGTTCTCGGCGAACAGCACCTGCATCTGCTGGCGCTCCAGAAGCGTCGACAAGGCGAAGATGTTGCGCAGGTCGTCGTCGACGATCAGCACCTTGCGTCCCGCCAGGCCGCCGTCCTGGGCGTGGATCTCTTCCAGCATGCGGCGCTGGGTCTCGGGCAGGCTGGCCTGCGAACGGTGCAGGAACAGCGCCGTCTCGTCCAGCAGACGCTCCGGCGAGCGGGCGTCCTTGATCACGATGGTCTTGGCGTAGCGCTTGAGCTTCGTGACTTCGCCGCGCGAGAGTTCCTTCGCGGTGTAGATCACGATCGGCAGGTCGCGCAGGCGCTCGTTCTTGGTGATTCTATCCATCAGCTCGAAGCCCGAGATGTCCGGCAGGGTCAGGTCCAGCACCATGCAGTCGAAGTGCTGGCTCTGCAGCGCTTCCAGCGCGGCGGCGCCGGTCTCCGCGGTCACCATGTGGATGTCGGTGTTGCCGATCAGGGCCACGATCGATTCGCGCTGGGCCATGTCGTCCTCGACCACCAGCAGCGAACGTTTGCCGCCCATCAGGAACTTCTGGATGCGCTTGAATTCTTCCTGCAGCGCCTCGCGCCCGACCGGCTTGTTGATGTACGAGATCGCGCCCTGGCGCAGCGCGCGCTCGCGCTCGCGCAGGGACGACATCACGTGCACCGGGATGTGGCGGGTATTCGGGTCGCGCTTCAGGCGGTCGAGCACCGTGAAGCCGTCGATGTCCGGCAGGTCGATGTCGAGCAGGATGGCGGACGGCAGGTAGTCGCGGGCGAGCGACAGGGCAGAGTCGCCGCGCTGGGTGACGATGGCCTTGAAGTTCTTCTCGCGCGCGAAGTCGAGCAGCACCTTGGCGAAGCGCTCGTCGTCCTCGACGATCAGGACCGACGGGTCGCCCGGGGTCACGAGACCCCGGTCGTCCAGCACCGAGGAGTACTCGACCAGCGAGGACGATTCGATCGCGTCCAGCGTGGCGACGTCGATCTGCTCCTGGGCGACCGGCTGCCAGGCCACCTGGCTCGGCGCCGGCGGCGGGGCCAGGCGCGCCGGCTGCGGCTGGCGGGTCTGCTCGTAGTTGATGAATCCGGCGCGGTTGTACGGCAGGTAGAGGGTGAAGGTCGAACCGACGTTGACGACCGACTCGACGCGGATCTCGCCGCCCAGCAGGCGCGCCAGCTCGCGCGAGATCGACAGGCCCAGGCCCGTGCCGCCATATTTGCGGGCGGTGGAGCCGTCGGCCTGCTGGAAGGCTTCGAAGATCAGCTGCAGCTTGTCGGACGGGATGCCGACGCCGGTATCGTGCACCGAGAAGGCCAGCACCGCGTCGGCATGCACCAGGTTCGGGTGGTCGGCGGTCCAGCCGCTGCCCACCAGGCTGATGCTCAGGGACACCTGGCCGTGGCTGGTGAACTTGAAGGCGTTCGACAGCAGGTTCTTGAGGACCTGCTGCAGGCGCGTGGTGTCGGTCATCACGGCGGTCGGCAGGTTCTCGGCGAGGTCGACCTGGAAGCCGAGGTGCTTGGCTTCGGCCATGTGGCGGAAGGTGCGGTCCACGTAGTTGCGCAGGTTCGAGAAGCGGTATTCCGACACGTCCAGCGTGACGGTGCCCGACTCGATTTTAGAGAGGTCCAGGATGTCGTTGATCAGGGTGAGCAGGTCGGAACCCGAGCCGTGGATGGTCTTCGCGAATTCCACCTGGCGGCTCGACAGGTTGCCTTCCGGGTTATCCGACAGCTGCTGGGCGAGGATCAGGAGCGAATTCAGCGGCGTACGCAGCTCGTGCGACATATTGGCCAGGAACTCGGACTTGTACTTCGAGGACAGCGCCAGCTGGGTCGCCTTTTCTTCCAGCGCCAGCTTGGCCTGCTCCACCTCGCGGTTCTTGCGTTCCACCTCGATGTTCTGCTCGGACAGCAGGCGCGCCTTTTCGGCCAGCTCCTGGTTGGTCTGCTGCAGTTCCTGCGCCAGCGATTGCGACTGGGTCAGGAGCGACTCGGTACGGCTGTTCGCCTCGATCGTGTTCAGCACCACGCCGATCGATTCCATCAGCTGGTCGAGGAAGGACAGGTGGGTTTCGGTGAAGCGGTCGAGCGAGGCGATCTCGATGACGGCCTTGACCTGCTGCTCGAACAGGATCGGCAGCACCACGATATTGTTCGGCGGCGCCGAGCCCAGGCCCGAGGACACCACGATGTAGTCGCGCGGGACGTCGGTCAGCCAGATGCGGGTCTTCTCCAGCGCGCACTGGCCGACCAGGCCTTCGCCCGGCAGGAAGGAGGTCGGCAGCTTGCGGCTGCTACGGTAGCCGTAGGAGGCGATCATGCGCAGGCGCGCGTCGGTCTCCTGCGAGTCCATCATGTAGAACACGCCGTGGTGGGCCGAGACCAGCGGCGCCAGTTCGGACAGGATCAGCTTGGTCACGGCCTGCAGGTCGCGCTGGCCCTGCAGCAGGCGCGTGAAGCGCGCCAAGTTCGTTTTCAGCCAGTCCTGCTGCGCATTCTTCTGCGTGGTCTCCTTCAGGTTGCGGATCATCTCATTGATGTTGTCCTTCAGGTAGGACACCTCGCCGCGCGCTTCCACCTGGATGGAACGGGACAAGTCACCACGGGTCACCGCGGTCGCCACTTCACCGATCGCGCGCATCTGGTTGGTCAGGTTCGCCGCCAGCTGGTTGACGTTTTCCGTCAAGTCCTTCCAGGTGCCGCCGACGCCGGACACGTTCGCCTGGCCGCCCAGCTTGCCCTCGGTACCGACTTCACGCGCCACGCGGGTCACCTCGGATGCGAAGGAAGACAGCTGGTCCACCATCACGTTGATGGTGTCCTTCAGTTCCAGGATTTCGCCCTTCACGTCCACCGTGATCTTCTTGGACAGGTCGCCGCGCGCCACGGCGGTGGTCACCGCCGCGATGTTACGCACCTGGCCCGTCAGGTTCGACGCCATGAAGTTCACGTTGTCGGTCAGGTCCTTCCAGGTGCCGCCCACACCCGGCACGTAAGCCTGGCCGCCGAGTTTACCTTCGGTACCGACCTCGCGCGCCACGCGGGTCACTTCGGAGGCGAAGGAAGACAGCTGGTCCACCATGACGTTGATGGTGTTCTTCAGCTCGAGAATCTCGCCCTTCACGTCCACCGTGATCTTCTTGGACAAGTCGCCGTTCGCCACCGCGGTGGTCACGTCCGCGATGTTACGCACCTGGCCCGTCAGGTTCGACGCCATGAAGTTCACGTTGTCGGTCAAGTCCTTCCAGGTGCCGCCGACACCCGGCACGTTCGCCTGGCCGCCCAGCTTACCTTCGGTACCCACCTCGCGCGCCACGCGGGTCACCTCGGAGGCGAAGGAGTTCAGCTGGTCGACCATCACGTTGATGGTGTTCTTCAGTTCCAGGATCTCGCCCTTCACGTCGACCGTGATCTTCTTCGACAAGTCGCCGTTCGCCACCGCGGTGGTCACGTCCGCGATGTTACGCACCTGGCCCGTCAGGTTGCCCGCCATCGAGTTCACCGAGTCGGTCAAGTCCTTCCAGGTGCCCGCGACGCCCTTCACCTGCGCCTGGCCGCCCAGCTTGCCTTCCGTACCCACCTCGCGCGCCACACGGGTCACTTCGGAGGCGAAGGAGGACAGCTGGTCCACCATCACGTTGATGGTGTTCTTCAGTTCCAGGATCTCGCCCTTCACGTCCACCGTGATCTTCTTGGACAGGTCGCCGTTCGCCACCGCGGTCGTCACCGCCGCGATGTTACGCACCTGGCCTGTCAGGTTCGAGGCCATGAAGTTCACGTTGTCGGTCAAGTCCTTCCAGGTGCCGCCCACGCCCGGCACATAGGCCTGGCCGCCCAGCTTGCCCTCGGTGCCGACCTCGCGCGCCACGCGCGTCACCTCGGAGGCGAAGGAGCGCAGCTGGTCCACCATGACGTTGATGGTGTCCTTCAGCTGGAGGATCTCGCCGCGCACGTCGACCGTGATCTTCTTCGACAAGTCGCCGTTCGCCACCGCGGTGGTCACCTCCGCGATGTTACGCACCTGCGAGGTCAGGTTACCCGCCATCGAGTTCACCGAGTCGGTCAAGTCCTTCCAGGTGCCCGCGACGCCCTTCACCTGCGCCTGGCCGCCGAGCTTACCTTCCGTACCCACCTCGCGCGCCACGCGCGTCACTTCGGAGGAGAAGGAGGACAGCTGCTCCACCATGGTGTTCGCGGTCATCGCCGCGCGCAGGTACTGGCCTTTGAGCGGGTGGCCGTCGACTTCGAGCGCCATGGTCTGCGACAGGTCGCCCTTCGCCACCGCGCCGATGACGCGCGCCATCTCGGTGGTCGGGCGCACCAGGTCGTCGATCAGGGTGTTCACGGAACTGATGATGGTGGCCCAGCCGCCCACCACGCCCGGCAGGTCGGCGCGCTGGGTCAGGTGGCCTTCGCGGCCGACCACGCGCGAGACGTCGGTGACCGTCTCGACCATCTTCTGCTTGGTCTCGATGATGTCGTTGAGGGTGTCGGCGATCTTGCCGGACACCCCGGTCCAGTCCGAGGGCATGCGCACCGAGAAGTCGCCTTTTTTCAGCGCCATCAGGGTGGTGAGCAGCAGTTTGACGTCCAGCTGTTCGCCCATGTCGGTCATGTTGTTCATCGACGCGGTCCTTGTTTCGGTAAGTGGTGGAGATACGGGTAGATTAGAACGGGGGGAAGACGCGCCCGGGCGGCGAATGTGTCATCCCAAACGATGAAAAGATACTCTTGTACAAGATCTAGTCAAGATGCCCGGCCGTGGAAAAGTCTTGCAAATAGGAAAATTACAGATGGCAATCCCGCGGAGGGTAGCGCAGGTCGGCAGGAACGAGCGCACGATTGGGGAGGTATTGTTGTAGTGTTACGACAACGCTGCCGCTCTCACGGAAGCAATATCGTGCCGGTTGTGAATATCGGTGAGGATTCAACGGTTTGATTCATCTAGCATGGACGCCGTCCCACCGACCTTTCACCAAAACCGCCATGATCGACACCGCGCTGCTGCTGGATTTGCTGGACGCTCCGAACGAGCTGACCTGGTGCGAACGCCTGTTCGGGCTGGCGCGCGACCAGGGTTTCGGCCAGGTGCTGTTCGCGCAGGTAGCGTCGCGCCATGCGCGCTTCGAGAACGCCTTCGTGCGCAGTAATTATTCGAGCGAGTGGCGCAGCCGCTACGACGCCAACGGCTTCGCCTACGTCGACCCGACGGTCGGGCACTGCCTGTCGAGCACCCTGCCGATCGTCTGGGCGCCGTCCACCTTCAGCAAGGGCGCCTCGAACGCGCTCTACGAGGAAGCCAGCGCACACGGCATCCGCAGCGGCGTGACCCTGCCGGTGCACGGGCCGCAAGGGGAGTTCGGGGTGATGAGTTTCGCCTGCGACGAGCGGCCCGGCAGCGCACTGACGCGCGCCATCGCCGAGGCATTGCCCGGCCTGTCCCTGATCCGCGACTATGCCTTCGCCTCGTCGGCGCGCTTTCGCGAGCCCAAGCCGGAGATCGAGGCGCCGCGCCTGACCCGGCGCGAGCTGGAGGTGCTGCAATGGGTCATGGCCGGCAAGTCCTCATGGGAGGTTGCCCGCATCACCGGCTGCTCCGAGGCGACCGTCAATTTTCACCTGGCGAACGTGCGCCAGAAGTTCGGCGTCAACACCCGCCAGCAGGCGGTGGTCAAGGCCATCGCGCTGGGCCTGATCACGCCTGAAGATCACCATCGCTGAGACGGCCGTTGACGTAGAGGCGCAGCAGGATGGCGACCGGGGCCGGCACCGCCAGGCCGGTCTCGAAGCGGCTGCCGCTCGACTGGGTGACGCCGAAGCGGCTCCAGAACTTCTCCTGGCTCTCACGCTTGGCGATGCGCAGGCGCCGCAGTTCGTGCGGCCGGGCCTTTGGAGACAGCGCCATTCCCGCCAGCGCCGCGCCCTGGGCTTCCAGTTCCGCCGCCAGTGCCTCGCACACCATGTCGTTTGCCATATTCGAATCCTTTCCAGTAGGGCTATGCAGGATGCAAGTATTCCACTGGATGCCCGGGTCGCCACCTAGCAGGTCTGCTAGTGTCTGCCCCGGGCGAGGACATCGACGCATGCGGTTCGCAATCGGTCAGGTCGAGAGCTGGCGGCGCAGGAAGGTCCAGGTCAGGGCCCACATGCGCGCGATCTGCGCGTTGTCGGCGGCGCCGGCGTGGCCGCCTTCGGTGTTTTCCCAGTACAGCACATCATGGCCATGTTCCTGCATGCGCGCCGCCATCTTGCGCGCGTGGCCCGGGTGCACGCGGTCGTCGCGGGTCGAGGTGGTGAACAGGACGCGCGGCCAGGCCTGCCCCTCGGCGCGCGGCCGCACGTTCTGGTAGGGGGAGTAGCGTGCGATCGCTTCCCACTGCGCGGGGTCGTCGGGGTCGCCGTATTCGCCCATCCACGACGCGCCGGCCAGCAGGCGGTGGTAGCGGCGCATGTCGAGCAGCGGCACCTGGCACACCACGGCGCCGAACAGGTCCGGGCGCTGGACCATGACGGCGCCGACCAGCAGGCCGCCATTGCTGCCGCCCATGATGCCGAGGCGCCGCGGCGAGGTGATGCCGCGTGCGACCAGGTCTTCGGCGACGGCGATGAAGTCGTCGAATGCCCGTTGCCGGTTTTCCTTGAGCGCCGCCTGGTGCCAGCGCGGCCCGAATTCGCCGCCGCCGCGGATGTTGGCCAGCACGTAGACGCCGCCGCGCTCGAGCCAGGCGGCGCCGCTGACCGCGCCGTAGGAGGGCTTGAGCGAGACTTCGAAGCCGCCGTAGCCGTACAGGACGGTGGGTGCGCTGCCGTCCAGTGGCGTAGCGTCCTTCATCACGGCGTAGTAGGGCACGCGCGTGCCGTCCGCTGAGGCCGCGGTGAACTGGCGCACCACCAGCCCGGCCGCGTCGAAAAAGGCGGGCAGCGACTTCAGGGCCTGGCGGGTGTCGCTGCCGGCGTCCATCAGGTACAGCGTGGCAGGTTCCAGGAAACCGTTCACGGTAAGGAAGTACTGGTTCGAGCCGATCGCATCGAACGCCCAGGTCTCGATCGCCTGGGAGCCGGGCAGGCCGACGTCGCGCGCCTGCCAGCGGCCGCCGGCGAAGCGCAATTCGGCCAGGCGGTTGCTGACCTTGTCCAGCACCGTCAGGAGCAGGGTGTCGCGCGTCACCGTGAGGCCGTCGAGCGAGGTGGTGGGCGTCGGTTCGAACAGCACCTCGAATGCGCGCGCGCCGTCGAGGAAGGCATCGAAGTCGCAACCCAGCAGGGCGCCTTGCGGGTAGCGACGCCCCTCGACTTCCCAGTCCGAACGCAGTTCGATGACGATCTGGCTGCGCACCGCGAAGGCGTTGGCGTCTTCCGGCTTGGGCACCTTCACCGGCATGTCTCCGCGCAGGAGGAACAGTTCGCTGCTGTAGAAGCCGATCTGGCGCAGCACGAAATCGCGCTCGTGGCCGGGCGTCGTGTCGCGCCAGGCGGAAGCCGACAGGTCGCCGGCCTGGGCCTCGTAGATGGTCGCGGCGTCGGCCAGGGCCTGGCCGCGGCGCCAGCGCTTGACGATGCGCGGGTAGCCGGAATCGGTCATGGAGCCGGGGCCGAAGTCGGTGCCGACGAACAGGGTGTCGCGGTCGATCCAGGCGACGTCGCTCTTCGCTTCCGGCAGCACGAAGCCATCCTCGACGAAGCGGCATGCGGTGAGGTCGAATTCGCGCCGCACGCGCGCGTCGCCGCCGCCGCGCGACAGCGACACCATGCAGCGGTCTCCTTCCGGCTCCAGGAAGGCGGCGCCGCCCCAGACCCAGTTCTCGTCTTCCTCGCGCGCCAGCGCGTCGAGGTCGATCACGGTTTCCCACTGCGGCGCGGCCGTGCGGTATTCCTCGAGCGTGGTGCGGCGCCAGATGCCGCGCACGTGGCTGGCGTCGCGCCAGAAGTTGTAGAGCAGGCCGGCGTGGCAGCCGGGGTAGGGGATCTTGTCGGTCGAGTCGAGGATGCCCTTCAGGCGCGTGCGCAGGGCGGGGAAGCCCGGGTCGGCTTCGAGTTCGCCCTGGGACGACAGGTTCTGTTCGCGCACCCAGCCGCGCGCGCGGTCGCCGTCGACCTCCTCGAGCCAGAGATAAGGGTCGTCGGCTTGGGTGCTGTGGCTTGGAGGCTGCATGGGGATCTGCGTGATGTGAGTTTGAGTGAACAACTGCGGCGTGCGACCCCCTATACTAGCAACATCGACACCGCCGACACGCACGCCTGGAACCCCATGCCGTCACGCCCGCTAGATCACTATCCCGCCGGCCCGCAGCAGCCCTGGAGGCGCGCCGCGCCGTGGCTCGGTGGCCTGGCGCTGTCGATCGGCGCCGGCGCGCTGTGCTACGTGCTGGCCCTGGGCGCGGTCGAGGACGATGCGCGGCGCCGCTTCGACAACGTGGCCCAGGTGGCGCGCGAGCGGGTCGCCGCCGCCATCGCCTCCTATGCGCGGGTGTTGCGCGGCCTGAGCGCCCTGCACACGGCGGGCGAGGCGCCGCTCGACCGGCTGCGCTTTCATCGCTACGTCGCGGCGCTCGACCTGCCGACCCAGTTTCCGGCGATCGAGGCGGTCTCCTTCGTCGCCTGGGTGCCCGATGCGCGGCGCGACGCCTTCGTGGCCGCGGTGCGCGCCGACCGCAGCGTGCGTCCGGGCGGCTATCCCGGCTTCGACATCCGGCCCGCCGGCCGCCGTCCGTATTACCAGGTGATCGCCTGGATCGAGCCGAGCGACCTGCCGGACGAACGGCTCGGCGTCGACATCGCGGTCCAGCCCAACGTCGCGGCCGTGCTGGAGCGCTCGCGCGACAGCGGCGGCATCAGCGCCTCCGGCCAGGTGGTGCGCATCATGCAGCCGGCGCCGGCCACGGTGCTCGGCATGCGCGAGCCGATCTACCTCGGCGGCGGCCTGCCGGCCACCGTGGCCGAACGCCGCGCGCGCTACCTGGGCAGCGTCGGCATCGCGTTCTCGGTCGAGAAGCTGGTGGCCCAGGCGCTGGCGCCGGCCCAGGGCCAGCCGGTGGTCTTCAGCCTGTACACGGAAAACGCGCCGGCCCACGACCTGCCGGCCGATCGTCCCTTCGCCCTGCAGGCCGACGACCGGCTGCTGGTCGGGCTTGAAGTCCGCGGTGGAACGGAGCACGGCGACGCGCGCTTCACGACCCTGCTGCCGATCGACTATGCCGGCACCCGCTGGAAGGCGCACTTCGCGGCCACGCGCGCCGACATGGTGGTCGGCTACGACCGCTTCCTGCCGCTGCTGGCCTTCTGCGCGGGGCTGGGCAGCACCTTGCTGGCCTTCGCGCTGCTCCTGAACCTGGTGCGCTCGCGCCGCGCGGCGCTCGACCAGCGCCTGCTGCTCGATTCGGTGCTCGACAACCTCGACGCCTACGTCTACCTGAAGGACAGCGAGCGGCGCGTGCGCTACGTGAACGCCAAGTGCGCGGCCCTGCTCAAGATGCCCGCCGCTTATGCGGCCGGCCGGCGCGACATCGACCTGGCGCCGCGCGAAGTGGCCGACATCGTCTGGGAGCGCGACCGCGAAGTGCTGGAGACCGGCCGCCGCACCGCCACCCAGATCGAGCACGTGCAGCCCGACGGCAGCATCCGCCAGCTGTGGAGCGTGCGGGTGCCGCTGCCGCAGGACGGCGGGCCGCCGGCGGTGCTGTGCGTGTCGAGCGACATCACGACCCTGCACGAACTGAAGGCGCGCGCCGACGCCGCCAGCCAGGCCAAGAGCGACTTTCTGTCGAACATGAGCCACGAGATCCGCACCCCGATGAACAGCATCATCGGCATGACCCACCTGGCGCTGCAGTCGAGCACCGACCCGGCCCAGCGCGGCTACCTGGAAAAGATCTACCACTCCGGCCAGCACCTGCTGGGCATCATCAACGACATCCTCGACTTTTCCAAGATCGAGGCCGGCAAGCTGGAACTCGACGCGGTCGGCTTCATGCTCGACGCCCTGCTGCGCAACGTCGAGCTGCAGCTGGGCCAGACCGCGGCCGCCAAGGGCCTCGGCTTCGACGTCGAAGTCGCGCCGGAACTGATGCGGCCCGTGCGCGGCGATCCGCTGCGCCTGGAACAGGTGCTGCTCAACTTCGCCGGCAACGCCATCAAGTTCTCCGAACGCGGCCGCATCGTGCTGCGCGCCCGCCTGGCGCGCGCCTTCGGCCCGGAACTGCTGGTGCGCTTCGAGGTGCGCGACAACGGCATCGGCATCGACCCGCAGGTGCAGGCCGGCCTGTTTACGCCCTTCCACCAGGCCGACCAGTCGACCACGCGGCGCCACGGCGGCACCGGCCTGGGACTGGTGATCAGCAAGCAGCTGGCCGAACTGATGGGCGGCGAGGTCGGGGTCGACAGCAGCCCGGGCCGGGGCAGCACCTTCTGGTTCACCGCCGCCCTGCGCCTGGAAGACAGCGCCGCCGTCACCGGCCTCGGCGCCGCCCCCTCGCCGCAGGCGCCGCGCCTGGACGGCTGCGCGGTGCTGCTGGTCGAGGACAATCCCTTCAACCAGCAGGTCGGGCGCGAGCTGCTGGCCCAGGCCGGCGCCGCGGTGGTGGTGGCCGGGAACGGCCAGGAAGCGCTGGACGAGATGGCGCGCCACCGCTTCGACTGCGTGCTGATGGACGTGCAGATGCCGGTGATGGACGGCCTGGCGGCGACCCGCCGCATCCGCGCCGATCCGACGCTGGCCGACACCCTGGTGATCGCGATGACGGCGAACGCCGGCGTCGACGACCGCTCGCGCTGCCTGGAGGCGGGCATGAACGAATTCCTGTCCAAGCCGGTGGTGCCGGAACTGCTGGCCGCGACCATCGCGCGCTGCCTCGGCCGCAGTACGGCGCCCGCGCCGGACGTCGCGCCGCCGCCGCTGGCCGGGGCCGGGCCGATCGACCTGGGGCTGCTGGAAAATACCTTCGACGGCGACCGCGAGCGCATGCGCAAGTATGCCTTCATGTTCATCTCGACCACGCGCGACGCGCTGGACGAAATCGATGCCGCCCTCAGCCGCGGCGATGTGACGAGCGCGGCCGCGGTGGCGCACCGCATCAAGTCGGCTGCGCGGACGGTCGGGGCACTGGCGTTTGCGGCGGTGTGCGAAGACCTGGAGGGTCAGGGCGGCCGTCCCGCCCAGGCACGGGCGCTGGCGGCGCGCCTGCGGGCGCAACTGGCCCGCATCGAGCGCGAAGTCACCGCCCGCCTCGGCGCGCGCGTAGAGGATCAATCGTAGGCTGGTCGGGAGGACCCGTCCACCCTACAGCCCTTTCGCTGCCCCCTCAAAAAGAGTATCCTTGGCGCCTGAGCAGCCCAACCATACCGATGTCTTCCCCGATCACCCCCGGCTTGTTAATTTTGCACGGCAACCAGATGGAGTTGCTGCGCAGCGCCATGTTCGACTGGATCCGCAGCCACCCGCTGGGGCCGCTCGAGCAGGAGACCATCCTGGTGCAGTCGAACGGGGTCGCCGAGTGGCTGAAGATCGCCCTGGCCGAGGACATGGGCGTGTGCGCCGCCACCCGGGTGGCGCTGCCGGCGCGCTTCCTGTGGGAAGCCTACCGCGGCATGCTGGGCCGCGACCGCGTGCCCACCCGCGCGCCCTTCGACAAGGACCCGCTGACCTGGCGCCTGATGCGCCTGCTGCCGGCGCTGCTGAAGAACCCGCACTACGAACCGCTGGCCCAGTTCCTCGGCGACGGCTGCCCCGAGCGCCGCCTGCAGCTGGCCCAGCGCCTGGCCGATCTCTACGACCAGTACCAGGTCTACCGCGCCGACTGGCTGGAAGACTGGGAAGCCGGCCGCGACCAGCTGCGCCGCGCGGTGGGCGACCCGGTCCCGCTCGGCCCCGACCTCAAGTGGCAAGCCTGTCTGTGGCGCGAGATCCACGCCAGCCTGGCGCAGGAAGACCGCGTGACCGGCCGCGCCACCATCCACCAGCAATTCCTGCACGCGATCGAGTCCGGCCGCAAGCCCGCTTCGAAGCTGCCGCGCCGGGTGATCCTGTTCGGCATGTCGACCCTGCCGTACCAGACCCTGCAAGCCATCGCCGCGCTGTCGCGCCACACCCAGGTGCTGTTCGCGGTGCCGAACCCGTGCCGCTTCTACTGGGGCGACATCATCGAGGGCCGCGAATTGCTCAAGGCGGCGCGCCGGCGCCAGCCGGCCCGTCCCGGCGCCGACCTGGCCACCGTGCCGCTCGAGGAGCTGCACGCCCACACCCATCCGCTGCTGGCGAGCTGGGGCCGGCAGGGGCGCGACTTCGTGCGCATGCTGGACGAATTCGACAGTGGCGAAGGCACGCGCTACGAGAACATGCGCGTGGACCTGTTCGACGACGAGGAGGGCAGTTCGCTGCTCTCGCAGGTGCAGGCCGCGATCCGCGACCTTCTGCCCCTGTCCGAGCACCCGCACGTGCCGCCGTTCGACGACCGCTCGATCGAATTCCACATCACCCACAGCGTGCAGCGCGAGGTCGAGGTGCTGCACGACCAGCTCCTGAGCTGGTTCGCGCGGGACCCGAGCCTGCGCCCGCGCGACGTGGTGGTGATGGTGCCGGACATCGACACCTTCTCGGCCGCGATCCACGCGGTGTTCGAGCAGCACCGTCGCACGGACCCGCGCTACATTCCCTTTGAAATCGGCGACGTGCGCGACCGCAGCGTCAATCCGCTGCTGGTGGCGCTCGAGTGGCTGCTGCGCCTGCCGCAGCAGCGCTGCCGCCAGAGCGAGGTGCGCGACCTGCTGGACGTGCCGGCGGTGGCCGGGCGCTACGGCCTCGATGCCGAGGACCTGCCGATCCTCGGCCGCTGGATCGAAGGCGCGGGCGTGCGCTGGGGCCTGGACCGCGAACACCGCGCCGGCCTCGGCCTCGGCTCGGCCGGCGAGCAGAACGCCTGGATCTTCGGCGTGCGCCGCATGCTGCTCGGCTACGCCAGCGGCGCCGGCGGCACCTTCAACGACATCGAGCCGTATGCCGAAGTCGGCGGCCTGGATGCGGCGCTGGCCGGCTCGCTGGCCCAGTTCATCGAGACCCTGCTGGAGTGGCGCGCGGAACTCGTCAAGCCGCGCACCCCGGCCGAGTGGGGCGTGGCGGCGCGCGCGCTGCTGCATGCCTTCTTCCATCCGGACATCGAAGCCGACCGCCTCACGCTGGCCCAGCTGAACGAGGCGCTGGAATGCTGGCTCGAGACCGTAGATGCCGCGGAATTCGACGAGCCGGTTCCCTTGGCCGTGATGCGCGAAGCCTGGCTGGGGGAACTCGACCAGCCGACCCTGAACCACCAGTTCGTCTCCGGCGGCGTGACCTTCTGCACCCTGATGCCGATGCGCGCCGTGCCGTTCCGCGTGGTCTGCCTGCTCGGCATGAACGACGGCGACTTCCCGCGCCGCGCGCAGCAGGCCGACTTCGACCTGCTGGCCTTGCCCGGCATGGCGCGCCCCGGCGACCGCTCGCGCCGCGACGACGACCGCTACCTGATGCTGGAAGCGCTGCTGTCCTCGCGCGACAAGTTCTACGTGAGCTGGGTCGGCCGCAACGTGCGTGACAACAGCGAGCAGCCGGCCTCGGTGCTGGTGGCCCAGCTGCGCGACTACCTGAAGGCCGGCTGGAACCTCGACCTGTCCGAGCGCACTACCGAACACGCGCTGCAGCCCTTCAGCCGCCGCTATTTCGAACGCGGCGGCCTGCTCACCTATGCCGGCGAATGGCGTTCGGCGCACGGGCTGGAAGAGGGTGAACGTCCTGGCGACGCGCTGCCGCCCTACGAGCTGGAGCCGGGCTATGTGCTCAAGCTCGCCGAGCTGGCCGCCTTCCTGCGCCAGCCGGCGCGCTACTTCTTCCGCCGCCGCCTGGGCGTGGTGTTCGCCGACGCCGCCATGGTCGGCGAGGACGAGGAGCCGTTCGCGCTCGACGCGCTGGAACGCTACTTCATCGAGGACCACCTGCTGGACGACAGCGGCCAGCCGGAGGCCATCGAGGCGGTGCGCAGCACCCTGAACGAGCGCGCCGCGCGCCTGGCGCGCGAAGGCGTGCTGCCGATCGGTCTGCTGGGCCGCCAGTGGCAGCAGGAGCTGGTCGAGGGCCTGGTGCCGGTGCGTAGCGCCTGGCTGGCGCTGGGCGCGCGCTTCCCGCATGCGGCGCCCAAGCGCGCGGTCAGTCTGGCGCTGAACGACGGGCTGGTGCTGGACGACTGGATCGACCGCCTGCGCAGCGATGGCGCGCAGATCGCCTGGCTGATGCAGGTGTCCTCGAAAGTCCTGGACAAGGAAGGCCGGCCGCGCGGCGACAAGCTGTTCCAGCCCTGGCTGCGCCAGCTGGCCGCCAGTGCCTCCGGCATGCCGGTGGTCGGCCACCTGGTGGCGCGCGACGCGGTGCTCACCATGGCGCCGCTCGAGCCGGTCGAGGCGGCCGCCATGCTGCACGACCTGGCCGCGCTGTGGCGCAAGAATCTCGACCGCCCGCTGGGCGTGGCCTGCAAGACCGCGCTGGCCCTGCTGCGCGAGGGCGCCACCGACGCCGATGCGCGCTCGGTCTACGACGGCGGCTACGAGCTTTCGGGCGAGGTGACGGAACTGTGCCTGGCGCGCCTGTGGCCGGACTTTTCCAGCCTGGTGGCGGCCGGCGACTGGCCGCATGTCGCGCGCGACCTCTACGGGCCGCTGGCGGACTGGATCGACACGCGGGTGCAGGTGGCGCCCCTGGATGGAGGCGCGCAGTGAAGCTCGAACCCTTGCGCTTCCCGCTGCACGGCACGCGCCTGATCGAGGCCTCGGCCGGCACCGGCAAGACCTGGACCATCGCCGCCCTCTATCTGCGCCTGGTGCTGGGCCACGGCGGCGAAGCAGCATTCCCGCGTCCGCTGCTGCCGGCGGAGATCCTGGTGATGACCTTCACCCGCGCCGCCACGCGCGAGCTGGCCAACCGCGTGCGCGAGCGCCTGGTCGAGGCGGCGGCCTATTTCCGCGGCCAGGCCGACCTCACCGACCCGTATCTGGAAGAGCTGCTGGAGGCCTACCCGAGCGAGGCCGAACGCAACGTCGCCGCCCACCGCCTGGTGCTGGCCGCCGAGACCATGGACGAGGCGGCGATCTTCACCATCGACGCCTGGTGCCAGCGCATGCTGCGCGAGCACGCCTTCGATTCCGGCAGCCTGTTCGACGAAGAGCTGGTCAGCGACGAGCGCGCCCTGTTCGAGGACGCGGCCCACGACTACTGGCGCCAGCACATCTATCCGCTCGGCGCCAGCGCGCTGGGGGCGGTGCTGGAATCCTGGGGCGACGTCGAGGCGCTGAAGAGCGGCGTGCGCGAGCTGGTGACGCGCACCCATCTGCTCGGTCCCTGCGAGGAAGAGCCGCTGGGCGGACTGGTCGCGCGCCTGCTGCAGGCCCAGCGCGCGGAACTGGCGCGCCTCAAGGACGGCTGGGCCGAACGCGCCGACGAGATGGAGCGCTGGATCGCCGGCCACCGCGAGCGCCAGCCCAAATGCTTCAACGGGAACAAGATGCGTCCCGATTCGCTGGTCAAGTGGTTCGAGGCGCTGCGCGCCTGGGCCAAGGACCCGGCGATGGTGCTGCCGGACCTGAACGAGACCGCATGGAAGCGCCTGTGCCCGGGCGGCATCGTGGACGCCTTCAGCAAGGATTTCAGCGCCGACGTTCCGAGCTGCTTCGACGCCACGGAGCCGCTGCGCGAAGCATTGGCCGCCATCGATCCGCTCGCGCACGCGCTGCTGCGCCACGCCGCCCACCACATCGCCGCCCGCATCCGCGAACTCAAGGCGCGCAACCGCCAGTTCGGCTTCGCCGACATGCTCGACCGCCTGAAGGCCGCGCTGGAAGGTCCGAACGGCGAGGCGCTGCGCCAGCGCATCGTGCTGCAGTTCCCGGTGGCGATGGTCGACGAATTCCAGGACACCTCGCCCGACCAGTACCGCATCTTCGATCTGCTCTACCGCGTGCAGGACAACGACCCGGCGCGCGGCCTGTTCCTGATCGGCGACCCGAAGCAGTCGATCTATGGCTTCCGGGGCGCCGACATCCACAGTTACCTGGCGGCGCGGCGCGCCACCGAAGGGCGCCACTACCAGCTCGGCACCAACTACCGCTCGACCGCGCAGCTGGTGGAGGCGGTGAACCGGCTGTTCCGCCACGCCGAAGAAGACGAGGCGGGCTACCCGGCCGGCGCCTTCCGCTTCCGCAAGGGGCCGGATAATCCGCTGCCCTTCGAGGCGGTGGCGGCCAAGGGCCACCGCGAGCGCCTGGTCGGCGCCGACGGCCCGGTACAGGCGATGTCGGTGTGCTGTGCGGGCCCGATGAACCAGGAAGAGTACCGCGAGTTCTTCGCCCAGCACTGCGCGGAACACATCGTGGGCCTGCTGGGCGACGAGCGGGTGGGTTTCTCGGATGGCGAGCGCTTCCGCCGCCTGATGCCGGCCGACGTCGCGATCCTGGTGCGCGACCGTAGGGAAGCCGCCGCGGTGCGGCGCGCCCTGGTCGAACGCAAGGTGGCCAGCGTCTACCTGTCCGACAAGGATTCGGTGGTGCATAGCGAAGAGGCGGCCGACGTGCTGCGCTGGCTGTACGCGGTCGCCAATCCGCTCGACGGGGTGCTGGCGCGCGCGGCGTTCGCCACCCGTACCGCCGGCCTGCCGCTGGGCGCGCTGGCCAGCCTGTCGAGCGACGAGGCGGCCTGGGAAGCGCGGGTCGAGCAGCTCAAGAACCTGCACGGCGCCTGGCAGCGCCAGGGCGTGCTGGCCATGCTGCGCCGCTTCGTCCACGAACTCGGCCTGCCGGCGCGCCTGCTGCGCGAGCCGGGCGGCGAGCGCAGGCTCACCAACCTGCTGCACCTGGCCGAGCTGCTGCAGGAAGCCAGCACCCAGCTCGAGGGCGAGCAGGCGCTGATCCGCTGGCTGGCCGAGGAGATCGAGGGTGTCGGCGAAGGCGGCGACGAGCGCGTGCTGCGCCTGGAGAGCGACGCGGAGCTGGTGAAGGTGGTCACGGTGCACAAGTCGAAGGGCCTGGAGTACCCGCTGGTCTACCTGCCGTTCGCCGTCTCCGCGCGCCGCGTGGACAAGCGCAACCGCGCCTTCTTCGAATTCGTGAACGACGACGGCGCGCGGCGCCTCGACCTGTCGCTGGGCGACGAGGCGCTGGAGGCGGTCGACCGCGCGCGCCTGGAAGAAGACCTGCGCCTGCTGTACGTGGCGCTGACGCGCGCCCGCCATTTCCTGTGGCTGGGCGCGGCGCCGATCAGCGGCCGCAGCAAGAACGAGAACCGGCTGCACGATTCGGCGCTCGGCTACCTGCTGGGCGGGGGCGCGAAGATCGAGGCCGAGCGCCTGCCGGAACGCTTGAACGCCTTGCGCGGCGATGTCGAGGGCATCGTGCTGCACGACCTGTCGGCGCCGGACGCCCGCACGCCGCTGCTGCGCGAAGACGTGCGTCCCGACCTGCTGGCGCCGCCGCGCTACGAGGCGCGTTTCGAGAAGAACTGGTCGATCGGTTCGTTCACCTCGATCGTGCGCCACGCGATCGCGCCGCCGCCGCCGCCGATGACGGCGCAGGAAGCGACGCTGCTGGAAGAAGACCCGCAACTGAGCACGCCGCCGCGCATCGAGGACACGCCCTGGCACCGCTTCCCGCGCGGCTCGGTGCCCGGCAACTTCATGCATGAGCAGCTCGAGTGGATGGCGCAGGACGGCTTTTACCAGGCCGACGAGCCGGAGTTCCTGGCGCGGCTCGGCCAGCGCATCGAACGCGCCGGCTGGGGCAACCGCCTCGACGACGCGCTGGCCTGGCTGCACATGGTGGCCACCACGCCGCTGCCGCCGATCGGCGCGGCCCTGTGCGCTCTGGCCGACCCGGTGCCGGAACTGGAATTCTGGTTCCCCAGCAAACGCCTCGACGCCGGGAAGCTCGATGCCCTGTGCCGCGAACACATCCTGCGCGGCCTGGAGCGCCCGATCCTGCCGGAGAAGGTCTTGAACGGGATGCTCAAGGGCTTCGCCGACCTGGTGTTCGAACACGAGGGCCGCTATTGGGTGCTCGACTACAAGACCAATGCGCTGGGGCCGGGCGACGCCGCCTACACCCGGGCCGCGATGGAGCTGGGCATGCTGGGCCACCGCTACGACATCCAGGCCACGATCTACACGCTGGCCCTGCACCGCCTGTTGCGCGCGCGCCTGGGCGACGGCTACGATCCGCGGCGCCAGCTGGGCGGGGCCCTGTTCCTGTTCCTGCGCGGGATCGCCAACGAGGACACGCGCGGCTGCTGCGTGCTGTCTCCGAACTTCGACCTGCTGGACGGGCTCGAAGGATTGCTCGACGAGGACGGCCATGGCCAGGCTTGACGCGAACATCGAGACCCTGTGGGCGGAACTCGGGCGCCTCGCGGAAGAGGGCGAGCTGCGCCGGCTGTCCTGCGCCTTCGCCCGCTTCGTCGCCTCGCTGGGCGCGGCGCCGCCTGCGTTGGTGCTGGCCTCCGCGCTGCTGTCGGAACTCGAAGGCCACGGCCACAGCTGCCTGCAGCTGGGCGACCTGGCCGCCAGCCCGGCCGAGCTGCTGGGCTGGAGCGAAGACCAGTGGAAGCTGCTGGCGCGCGCCGCCGGCCCGCTGCCGAAGAGCGGCAAGGCCTGGGCCCAGCTGCTGGCGGGCTGCGAGCAGGTCTGGGACCGCGACGCATTCAACTACGACCAGCCGCTGGTGCTGGACGGCGAACGCCTCTACCTGCGCCGCTACTGGCGCGACGAGACCCTGGTGGCGGACGCCATCGGCGCGCGCGCGCGCGAGGTGCGCGAGGTCGATGCAAAGGAGGTGCGCGCCTGGCTCGACGTGCTGTTCGCCGCCAAGCCGCAAGGGGAGGGCCCGGACTGGCAGAAGCTGGCCTGCGCCATCGCCCTGCGCGGCTCGGTGGCGATCATCACCGGCGGCCCCGGCACCGGCAAGACCTATACCGTGGCGCGCCTGCTGGCGCTGCTGTTCGCGACCGCGCCCGAATCCGGCAGCCAGCGCATCGCCCTGGCCGCCCCCACCGGCAAGGCGGCCGCGCGCCTGAAAGAGTCGATCGACAAGGCGCTGGGCGAACTGGCCGACCGGGTCGGCGCGGATCTGCCGCTGCGCGAACTGACCCAGCGCATGGGCGCCGCCCGCACCCTGCACAGCCTGCTGGGCGCGCGTCCGGACAGCCGCGCCTTTGCCCACCACGCCGGCAATCCGCTCGACGTCGACGTCCTGATCGTCGACGAAGCCTCGATGGTGCACCTGGAAATGATGGCTTCGCTGCTCGATGCGCTGCCGCCAGGCGCGACCTTGATCCTGCTGGGGGACAAGGATCAGCTTGCCTCGGTGGAGGCGGGCGCGGTGCTGGGCGACCTGTGCCACGACGCCCAGGTGGGCGCCTACAGCGCGCAAACCCGCGACTACGTGCAAGCCGCCAGCGGCGAGGAGATTCCGGGCGACTTCCTGGGCGACGGCGGCGCGCTGGCCCAGCAGACCGTGATGCTGCGCCACAGCCGCCGCTTCGGCGGTCCGATCGGCCAGCTGGCGCTGGCGGTGAACGCGGGCGACGCGGCCCGGGCGGAAACCGTGCTCAGGAGCGGCGAGGAGGGCGTGCGCTGGATCGAGCAGGCCCAGCAGCAGCAGGTGCTGCAACTGGCGCAATCCGGCTACGGTGCTTATCTGGACGTGTTGAATACGGGCCTGAAGGCGGGATTCAACACGAATCGTGAAGAATGGGTGCGCCAGGTGCTGCAGCGCTTCGAATCCTTCCGCATCCTGTGCGCGGTGAGGGATGGCGAGTGGGGCGTGTCCGGCCTGAACGAGGCGATCGCGCATCGCCTGGCCCAGGCAGGGCTGCTGCGTCCGAGCGGGGACTGGTATGTGGGGCGGCCGGTGATGGTGACCCGCAACGACTACGCGACCTCGGTCTATAACGGCGACATCGGCGTGACCCTGCCGGACCCGGGCCGTCCGGGCGCGCTGCGTGTCTACTTCATGGAAGGCGACACCGTGCGCAGCGTGCTCGCCACCCGCCTGCGCAATGTCGAGACGGCGTTCGCCATGACGGTGCACAAGTCGCAGGGCTCGGAATTCCGCCACACGGTGCTGGCGCTGCCGCGCGAACGCGGCGCGGTCCTCACGCGCGAGCTGGTATATACCGGCATTACACGGGCGAGCGAGCAGTTCACCCTGGTGTCGCCGGCGGGCGCGGTGCTGGCGGAAGCCATCGCCCAGCGTACTCACCGCACCAGCGGCTTGCGCGGGATGATCGCGCGATAGCAGAACGCAGGAAGGGCTGCCTGCGTTCTGCCGCCTCGCCGGCAGTTTGATCCAGCGTAAAACGCAATGCTGGGTGCGTTTCCATGGCCGAACCCGGCCGCCGCCTTCACGGTCTCACTGTCATTTGCGAAAACGAGATTCGCCGCCTTCGAAGGCAGGCGAACATCCGACGTGACGCCGGCGCCGCACCGCGGTTGCGCTCCGGCCAATCCGGAGACGACATGGAGCGACCCGCGCAGAAGTCGGTGCCTCACGCTTCCCGCCTCGACGGCCGTGCGCTGCTCAAGGCGCGTTTCGGCTTGTCCAGCGAGACGGCGGCGCGGGCCTGGCCGCGCTGGTTCGCGCGGACCTTCGACGTCTGGTGGCATACCGGCCTGGTGGCGACGTTTCTTGGGTTCACCCTTTGCCGCACGTCTCCGGGTTTCCTGCGCTGGCTCGAGACGCCATTCGGCTGGAAGTTGTTCGGCCTCACTTGCATTCCAGCCGGGCTGCTGCTGGATGCGATCGTGCAGGCGGTGGCGGGCAATACGCCGGGCAAGGCCATGCTCGGCCTGCGGGTGGTGACGGCCGACGGGCGTTTTCCGGGGCTGCGTGAAATCGTGGGCAGGAATATGGGTGTCTGGGGCGCCGGGTTCGCGTTTGGACTGCCGGCCGTCTCCCTGCTCACCATGGCGCGCCAGGGCCTGCGCCTGCGCAGGGGCGAGCCGGCCAGCTACGACGACGATTATTTCCTGGTACGCGCGCGTCCCGTGGGCTGGTGCCGCAAGACCGTGTTCGCCCTGGCCTTCATCGCCCTGTTCCTGGTCGTGGTGCTGCTCGATGCGATGGACCGCCAGGACAGCCGCGAGATGGCCGCGGTGCTGGCCGCTTCCCCCTATGCCTGGACCAATCCCGATACGGGCCGCCAGATAACGGTCCCGCCGCAATGGCGCTACGAGACCTTCACCGACGAAGACGGCGCCGTGCTGCACGTGTTCACCGAGCACACCGAGCATGCCGTGGTCCTGCTGGCGCGCGAAGCGCACGGCGACGCCACCATCGCCCAGTATTCGCGCGCGCTGGCCGAGCGCCTCGCGAACCAGGCCGCGCTGCCCGGCGGCCAGCTGGAAGAGTTCCGCGGCAAAGCCTCGTGGGTCGTGACGGGCGAGGAAAAGGAGGGCGCGGCGCGTGTGCGCTTGCGGGTGGTGGAGGTGCACGGCAACGCCTGGCGCGTCATGGCGATGCAGTCGCCGCCCGCCGCCTACACCGACGATCTGGTGGAGGCGTTGGAACAGGGCCTGTGGGATACGGTCACGCCGCGCCAGGGCCGTTCGGATTGAAGTTCGGCGCATACCCAAAGAAAAAGGGACCGTGCGGCCCCTTCTGCTGACTCACTGCGCTTCTGAGCGCACGCGGATTATTTCTTGCGGCGCTTCGGCACCACTTTCGCCTTGGCGCGCGGCTTGACCGCCTTGACCTTCGACTTGCCGCCTGCGCTGGCCTTGATGCGCGGGCCGCTCGCGGTCGCCTTGATGCGTGCGCGGCTCGAGGAAGCCTTGAAGCGCGGCGCGCGGTTCGAGGCACGCGCCACCACCGGCGCTTCTTCGCCGGTGATGAAGCGGCGGATGTTCAGCGCATCGAGAATGCGGGCCGAGGAGGCGCCGGCATTGAGCAGCACCATGGTCGCGTTCTTGCCGCCAGCCTTGATGTTCATGATCAGGCAACGGCCGGCTTCCTGGATGTACCCGGTCTTCGACAGGCCGATGTCCCAGCCCTTGGCGCCGACCAGGCGGTTGGTATTGCGGTATTCGACTTCGCGGCCGTCGATGTTGATCAGTTCCTTCGACTGGGTCGTGATGTCGGTGATCGTCGGATACTTGGCCGAGGCGTTCGCCATCTTGACCAGGTCGCCGGCGGTCGAACGGTTATGCGGGTTCAGGCCGGTCGGCTCTTCGATCACGGTATGGGTCATGCCCAGCGCCGCGATCTTGCGGCGCACCGCCGCCTTGAAGCCCTCGAGACCGCCCGGATAGGTACGGGCCAGCGCGGCGGCGGCGCGGTTGTCCGAGGACATCAGGGCCAGCTGCAGCACGTCGCGGCGCGAGATCAGCGAACCGACCGGCACGCGGGAGCTGCTGTGCTTGACGGTGTCGACGTCGCTGCGGTCGATTTCGATCAGCTCGTCCATGTCCTGCTTCGCATCCAGCACGACCATCGCGGTCATCAGCTTGGTCAGCGAGGCGATCGGCGCGACGCGATCGGCATTCTTTTCCAGCAAAATCTTGCCGGTGTCATCTTCTACCACGAGCACCGACTGCGAGCCGAACGGCACCGCGAATGCGGAAACCGAAAAGGACAGCGCAACGGCGGCAAACAATTTTTTGAGCATTGTCGGGTCAGGAAAGAGGGTTGTTGAGCGAGTGGCGCATCGTATGTACACATAGTGCGCAGTCAACTATCTAGCTGTAGGGCAACTACAGGACTTGAACGATAGCATCATGCCTGACGCATGTCTATGGCGCACAGGCAAAAATAGGCTTGTAACCGAGAATTTTATGCAGAATAACGAC
This sequence comes from Massilia phyllostachyos, assembly GCF_021044825.1. Taxonomy (GTDB): domain Bacteria; phylum Pseudomonadota; class Gammaproteobacteria; order Burkholderiales; family Burkholderiaceae_D; genus Telluria; species Telluria phyllostachyos. Next base: position 27,457 of record NZ_JAJNOC010000014.1, read on the forward strand.
TACCCTGGCAAGCTGTCCACGAGAATGATCAGCATACTGCCAACACCGCTGCGAGAACGACAAGCACGATCCGATACTGCACGAAGGAAGAAACAGGATCAAGGAAGCAGAAAAAGCCCTGCGCGCAGGCAGGGCTGGGAAGATGTTACTTCGACTGGTAGATCTTGTCGAACTCGCCGCCGTCGTCGAAGTGGCGGTCCTGGGCCTTGCTCCAGCCGCCGAACAGTTCATCGACCGTGAACAGCTGGATCGGCTTGTAGTTGGCGGCATATTTCTTCATGACCGCTTCCGACCGCACGCGCAGGAAGTGCTTGGCGCCGATTTCCTGGCCCAGCGGGGTGTACAGGAAGTTCAGGTAGGCGGTCGCTTCCTTGCGTTGCTTGCGGCGGTCGACCACCTTGTCGACCACGGCGACCGGCGATTCGGCCAGGATCGACACGGTCGGATAGACCACCTCGAAGTTGTCGCCGAATTCCTTGCGCACCATGCTGACCTCGTTTTCGAAGGTCACCAGCACGTCGCCGATCTGGCGCTGGGTGAAGGTGGTGGTGGCGGCGCGGCCGCCGGCGTCCAGGATCGGCACGTTCTTGAAGATGCGGCCGACCAGCGCGCGCGCCTGGGCGTCGTTGCCGCCTTTCTTCAGCACCGAGCCCCAGGCCGCCAGGTAGGTGTAGCGGCCGTTGCCGGCGGTCTTCGGATTCGGGATGATCACCTGCACGCCCGGACGCGCCAGGTCGTCCCAGTTACGGATGTTCTTCGGGTTGCCCTTGCGCACCAGGTAGACCATGGTCGAGTAATAGGGTGCAGCATTGTTCGGGAACTTTTTCGCCCAGTCCTTTGCCACCAAACCACGCTCGGCCAGCATGTCGATGTCGTTGGCCTGGTTCATGGTGACGACCGAGGCTTCCAGGCCGTCGGCGACGGCGCGCGCCTGCTTGCTGGAGCCGCCGTGCGATTGCTTGATGGACACCGTCTCGCCGGTCTGCTGCTTGTACGCCGCGATGAAGGCCGGGTTGATGTCCTTGTACAGCTCGCGCGCGACGTCGTAGGAAACGTTCAGCAACTCGGGCGCGGCGGCGCTGGCCGACAGCGGCAGGGCGGCGCCCAGCGCCAGGGCGAGGATCAGGCGGCGCAGCGGGGAGGTCGAGGTCATGTCGTTTGCTCTCTTCTTGAACTTGTTTGGACAAGCTGAATCATCCGTAAATTCGTCAAAGCTGGGAACGACAGTTTTGTCATATGCTTAGTACGGCTGGGCGGGGGAGGGAGCGGAACTCTGGTGGCAGTTCCGGTATCTGAATCTACATAAGCAGGCGTGGGAGATCACCATGCTCAAGACAGGAGCGGCTGCACGCAGGCTTGGTGTCACGCCCAAGATACTGCAACGCTGGGACCGCTGTGGAACATTTTCTCCACTTGCACGTCGTCCTACTGGCCTGCGCCTGTACAGCGAAGCGCAGATCTCTGAAAGGATCGGGCTGCAGTCGCGCCAGGCACCACACCGAATCATCGCGTACTGCAGAGTGTCGAGCGCTGCGCAAAAGCCCGATTTGCGGAATCAGCGCAGGATCCTGGAAGAGTTCTGCACAGCCCGTGGTCTGGCGAATGTCGAATATATGGATGAAATCGGCGGTGGACTCGATTTCAAGCGCCGTGGCCTGCTCGAACTGACCGATGCGATCGTCCGGGGCGAGGTACGCATATTGGTGTTGGCGCACCGCGATCGCTTGACGCGTTTTGGCTACGAATGGTTTGAACACCTGGCGCACGAGCATGGTTGTGAGCTGCTGGTACTGAAGTTGAAAGCTGCATTGAACGAGGATGCAAAGGATGCTGCTGTCGCATTGCATCAGGCTTGAAGCTACTCCCGAGCAGTGCGCGTACTTCGCCCGTGCGGCGGGAACAACACGCAAGGTCTGGAACTGGGGCTTGGCCGAATCGCATCGCCAACTGGCGCTGGGACAGCGGCCGAATGCGATGGCGCTGAAAAAGCAGTTCAATGCCATCAAGTATGCGCATCCAGACTGGCTCGACGAACAAGGTAATCCGTGGCTGCGCACAATTCATCGCGGCGAACGCTACGCTGCATTGCTACTCGGTGAGCGCGAATGGCAATGCACGTGTGGTGCGCATCACGACCGAGACGTCAATGCAGCGATCAATTTGAAACGGCTCGCCATCGACGCCCTCGCGGCGGTAACGGCGCTACCCGTGGCGAGTCTGACGGCGACGTCAGGCACTGCCGCCGGCATATCGCCGGCGGGAGGCGGGAAAGTCACGCCTGTCAGATACGAGTACGGTCAGCAGGACGGCTCGGGGCAGGAAGAGGACGCTGAGCACATTTGTTCACGTCTTTGATAGCAGCACACGGACGCGCTCAGCAAGCGCCTGCGGTTTCGGTGTATAGTCGGGCCCTGCGATGCGCCGGCGGCTCAGCGCTGAGAGAAATTGAACGAACCAGCACGAATTGAACGAACCAGATTGATGCTTGATGTCCACGCGTTTTGAAATCCGACAGGCGACGCCCGCCGATGCGTCCGCCGCCTGCGCGCTGCTGCGCCGTTCCATCGAAGTCGGCTGCAAGGCCGACCACGCCGGCAAGCCGGCCGTGCTCGAAGCATGGCTGGGCAACAAGACGGCTGCGAATGTCGCGACCTGGTTTTCGTCGTCCAGCAATTACGCGATCGTCGCCCAAAGTCCGGACGGCACGCTGCTCGGCCTGTGCCTGCTGACCCAGGCCGGCAAAGTGGCGCTGTGCTATGTGCTGCCGGAAGCGCTGCGCGGCGGCGTCGGCCGGGCGCTGCTGGATGCCTGCGAACAGCAGGCGCGCGCCTGGAGCATCAAGAAGCTGCAGCTGCACAGCCCGCCGAGCGCCAGCGCCTTCTTCGAGCGCCAGGGATTCATGAACGCCGGCAAGGACACATCCTGCTTCGGCATGGAAAGCGATCTGCTGTGGAAGAGCCTGGACGCCAGCTGCGAAGTCGGCGCCAGCAGCCCCGGCGGCGCGGCGCGCAAGCGCTTCTGCAACTGCAACGGCTGAGCCAGCCGGCATTCCCCGATACACTTGCTCGACACTGTCGCGCAACACAACAGCGTGCGCATCTTCTTCGATCGAGAAGCTTACGTTATAGTAACTATCTCAACTAGAAGAGTGTCTTATGGTTTCACGTAGAGAATTCCTGCAAAGGGGCGCCGCCTTGGGCGCACTCGGCGCGCTCGGCGCATCCGTCCCGGCCGCCGCCCAGACCGACATGGCGCCGCCGCCCGACCTGTTCGACGCCCAGCTGCTCGACATCGATTTCTGGGTCAAGCCGCGCACCCTGTCCGTGGTCCGTCCGCAGAGCGGCGAAAAAGCCCGCGTGCTGTACTGGAAGGACGGCGAAGTCATCGATTCGGCCTACCAGGAACTGTGCCACATCCTGCGCGACGTCAACGGCCGCGCATCGGCGCCGATCGATCCGAAACTGTTCGAAGTGCTGTGGGGCACCCAGGCCTTCATCGCCCGCTACGGCATGAACCAGCCGCTCGAGATCCTGTCGGGCTACCGCACCGAGGCCTCCAACAAGCGCCTGGTCGAGGAGGGCGTGCCAGCCGCGCGCAAATCGCTGCACATGGTCGGCAAGGCGGCCGACATCCGGATCGCCAACCTGAGCGAAGAGGTGCTGGGCGGCCTGATCCGCAGCTTCCGCCAGGGCGGGGTCGGTTATTACTACCGGGCCGGTCCGAAGGGCGGCTGGATCCATGCGGACACCGGGCTGAACCGTACCTGGAAGGGCTGACCGCTCCCGGCTTGCCGTGCGAGCGCGGGTTCTCACTTGGGCTAATATGAAGTCGTCAAGTCCGGGGTACACCGCCCCGTTCTCCATGTCACTTTTCCCAAGGAGGCCAGCATGGCAACGATGAATGCTCCAACGATGGACCGCAGGACCACGGGCGAACGGCGCATCAACACACACAGCCGCCAGCACTCGGCGATGTCCGCGCTCGACTACCTGGCGATGGCGCTCCTGATCATTGGCGGCCTGAACTGGGCGATGGTCGGCCTGTTCGACGTCGACATGGTCGCCACCATCCTCGGCCCGGGCAGTCCGGCCACCCGCATCACCTACATCGTGGTCGGCCTGGCCGCGCTGTACTCGATCTACACGACCGCCAAGATGGCGGGCAGCAAGCGCGGCTAGGCCGGATGCGGGTCGGCCTCATCTCCGACACGCACGGGTTGCTGCGTCCGCAGGCGCTCGACTTCCTGCGGGGCAGCGACCATATCATCCATGCCGGCGACATCACCGGGCCCGAGATTCTCGGGCCGCTGGAGGCGCTTGCGCCGCTGACCGTCGTGCGGGGGAACAATGACCGCGGCGCCTGGGCGGAGGGATTGCCGCATGCCGTCACGGTCGAGGTGGACGGGGTTGCCATCCACGTCATCCACGACCTCAAGGAATTGCTGATCGAACCGCGCGCGGCCGGCGTGCGGGTGGTGGTGTCGGGGCATTCGCACAAGCCGTCCTGCAGCGAGCGGGATGGGGTGCTGTATGTGAATCCGGGCAGTGCGGGGCGGCGCCGATTTACCTTGCCGGTCTCGGTCGGCGAGTTGCTGATCGAAGGCGGGCAAGTCACCGTCAGCCTCGTGACCCTGGAGGACAAGTAGGTGGAGTGAATTGGTCCAGTGGACCAAGTGAATTGGTCCGGTGGACCAATTCACAAGCCGTCCACCCAACTATTTCATGGTATAGCTCTGCCAAGCCGTATCCACCGCGAAGTTGCGCGTAGGATCCCAGTAGGTAAAGCTGTAGCGCACCACGTCCCCGATCTTCAAGCCGCCCGCGCTGTAGGTATTGGTCGAGCCATCCAGCCGCATCCGCAGGTTCTGCTGCGGCCCGTTGTTGACCGTATAGTGCACGTCGGCCCAGCCGCCGGTATTGGTGCCGAACTGGAGCGTCGTGGACGAGGTCTGGGTCACCCAGGTCGGCCCGGTCGGGTTGGTCGGCGGGTTGGTGGTGCCGCCGCCCGACTCCCAGACGATGTCGTCGATCGCGAACTGGAAGGTCGAGCCCGGCAGGTTGTTGGCGTCGCTGGAAATCATGAACACGTCCAGCAGCGACTGCGCCGCCACTTTGGTCCCGAGCAGGGTCGAGACCGGGATGCTTCCCTGCGCCCACTGGCCGTTGCGCACCAGGCCGTGGGTCGTGGTATTGGCCGGGAAGTTGACCCAGTTCTGGTTGGTGTAGGTGTCGCCGACGCCGATGTTGAACGACACGTTGGCCGGGATCTTGATCCGGAACTTCATGCTGCCGTTCCGGTAATTGCTCAGGTCACGCGCCTGGCGCGCCTGCACGCCGCCGCCGAACCACTGGCCGGGCGCCGTATAGGCCCAGGCGATCACGTTGCCGCCCTCATACGGCGCGGTGTTGCCGGCCCCGCTCGACGCGCCGTTCCACAGGAAGATGTCGGAGCTGCTGCCCGCGACCAGCTTGCTGTTGACGGCGGTGGTGTCGGTGAAGACGCCGAACTTGCCGGCCACTTCCGGCACCGTCTGGTTGCCGAGCTTGACCTGGCCCTTGCCGTCCATCTGGTAGACGCGCACGTAGTCGACGTACATGGTGCCGGGCAGCGGCGCCGTCACCTGGCTCGGATTGGCGGCGTCGGTGAAGTTGCCGCCTACGGCGAGATTCAGCAGCAGGTAGAAGGGCGCCTGCAGGGCGGTGGAATTCACCGCCAGCGGCGCGTCGTAGAGATTGCGCTCGACGCCGTTGTCGACCACCGTGAAGCGCATCTGGCTCTCGTCCCAGTACAGGCGGTAGGTGACGAAGCGGTTGGCCAGCGAGGTGCTGGGCACGTACCAGTTCTTGGTCTGCCAGGCGGTCGAGGCGGCGCAGCTCTCGTTGCCGGGCACGCAGGCGGCCTGCTGCCAGGTGATGACGTTGGCGCCGACGAAGTGGTTGGCGGACGGCGCGCCGGAGGCGGTGCGGCCGGACGCCTTATGACCCATCTCCATGATGTCGATCTCGCCGTTGCGCGGCCAGGTCTGCGGGCTGACGCCCAGCATCCAGGCGGCCGGCCACAGGCCGGTGGCGATGTTGGGCGTGGCCATGCGCACCTCGATCATGCCGTACTGGACCTGCACCTTGCCCTTGGTGTCGATCTTCCCGGAGGTGAAGGAGTTCCCGCCCAGCGACTGGGCGCGCGCCTGGATCGCCAGCGCGCGGGTGCCGGATTCGAAGGGCACGTTCACGATCGACAGGTTGTTCGGGCTGTAGTACTGCAGTTCGGCGTTGCCGAAGCCGCAGAAATTGGTGGCGCAGCCGTTGCCGTCGGTGGCGGTCCAGACCGCGGTGTTCAGGCTGGCGCCGTTGAATTCCTCGGACCAGATCAACTGGCCGATGGCGGGATTGGTGACGCCGGCGCCGGCAGTGGCGCTGCAGGCAAGCAGAATGGCCGCAGCCGCTTTCTGGAAAGGTTTCCACTTCAAGTCGTGCTTAAGGTTGGTTGGTTTCACTTCGGCTCCTCATCTAACTCCGTGTGTTTTTATAGGAAGCGCCAGGACGGCGCTCCACGGCTTGCCAACTTGGACGTTGGTCTCGAATGATGTTGCAGAGACTGTATATGGAAACCTTTCCATTTCGTGAGAGAAAATATATGCCGTATTTGCGAGCTCGTCAAATGCAATCGTGCGGGAGCGTTTGATCAAGATCAGAACGCAATTGCACCAGCCTGATCCAAATGCGCAGGGCAGGGCGGGCCGGCATCGCCCAACATGCCGTCAAATGTCGTAAGATGCGCTCCTCACGTTTTGAAGCACCCCATGACCTCCCCATCCGATACCGCGCCGCAGCCGCGCTTCCGCCCCCGTCCCTGGACCCATCTCGAAACGCCGCAGGACGTCGAGCTCTGGATCGACGAGCACAATGGGGCGCTGCAGGAACTGGTGAAACCGACCGAGACCGGCGTCGGCATCTGCTTCACGCTGGCCGAGGGCGGCAACGTCTACATGCAGACCACTGGCGACGCCGTCGTGCTCGACGTCGAGCCGGAGGCCGACTGGATCGCGCCCCTGATCGTCGCCGCCACCGGCGCCGAGCCGCCGCGCGGCCAGGTCTGGGTGCTGCCGGACGACCGCCTGGTGCAGCTGATCCTGGGCCTGTCGACCCTGGTGCTGAGCACCACGCTGGTGGTCGGCCATCCCTTCGGCGCGCGCGCCCGCCGCGGCGCTTACTGAAGTCAAACCTGGTGTGGGTAGCCTGCGTCCCTGTTCGGAGGGGAGTCGAACGCGCGGTCGGCGTCGACGCCGCGAGCCTTGCGCGCCGAAGGGTGGAGCCGACCACCCTTTGACAATCGACCCCCTAGCCGCAGGCCTGCGTTTTCGGTTATAAAGACCATTCACCCAGCTACTCAGCGAGGATCGATGGCCAAGCATCCGACCACCCTGGCGCGCCGCGCCGTCCTTGGCGCGGGCATTGCGCTTGCCGCGCTGGCCGTGCAGCTGCCGGCGCAGGCCGCCGACCTGCTGCAGGAAGCGAAGAAGCGCGGCGTGCTGCGCATCGCGATGGAGGGCACCTACCCGCCCTTCAACTACAAGGACCCGAAGACCGGCCAACTGACCGGCTACGACGTCGACGTCGCGAAGCTCGTCGCGACCAAGCTCGGAATGCGTCCGGAGTTCGTGGCCACCGAATGGGCCGCCATCCTCGCGGGTCTGGCAAGCGGCAAGTACGACATCATCGTCAGCCAGGTCGGCATCACGCCCAGGCGCGCGCAGGCCTTCGATTTCTCGCGCCCCTATACCTATTCGCAGCCCCAGCTTATCGTGCGCAAGAACGAGCGCGCCAGCTACGCCAGCCTGGCGGACCTGAAGGGCAAGCGCGTCGGCGTGGGGCAGGGCAGCGTGTTCGAGCAGCAGGCCAAGGCGGTGCCGGGGATCGAGGTCAAGAGCTATCCGGCGGCGCCGGAAAACCTGCAGGATCTCGCTTTCGGCCGCATCGACGCGGCCCTGAACGATGGCCTGATGGTGGCCTACCTCCTGAAGAATTCGCAGCTGCCGATCAAGCCCGGCGCGCGCGTCGGCGCGGTCGAGCGCATGGGCATCCCCTTCCGCAAGGGCAGCCCGCAGTTCAAGGCGGCGCTCGACAAGATCCTGCAGGACGCCGCCAACGACGGCACCCTGAAAGCGCTGTCGATCAAGTGGTTCGGCGTCGACGCCAGCCGCGCGCCTTGATCATCGCCCACACGCAACCGTGGCCGACCTGATCGCGCTGCTGCGGGAGGCCGCGCCGGTGATGCTGACCGGCGCCGGCTACACGCTGCTGTTCGCGGTCGCCGCGATGATCGGTGGGCTGGCGATCGGCGTGCCGGTGGCGCTGATGCGCATCGCGCCCTGGGCCATCGTGCGCTGGCCCGCGGGCCTGTACGTGAGCGCGATGCGCGGCACGCCGCTGCTGGTGCAGATCTTCGTGATCTACTACGGCCTGCCGAGTGTGGGTGTCGAGTTCACGCCGGTCACGGCGGGCGTGCTGGCGCTGTCGCTGAATTCCGGCGCCTACCTGTCCGAGAGCCTGCGCGGCGCGATCCGCGCGGTCAGCGACGGGCAGTGGCGCGCCAGCTTCAGCCTGGGCCTGGGCTACTGGCAGACCCTGCACCATATCGTGATGCCGCAGGCGCTGCGCATCGCGGTGCCGTCGATGAGCAATACCCTGATCAGCCTGATCAAGGATACGTCGCTGGTCTCGGTGATCGCCCTGACCGAACTGATGCTGGCGACGAAGGAGGTGATCGCCACCACCTTCCAGCCGCTGCCGCTGTACATCGCCGCGGCCTGCATCTACTGGGCCCTGAGCCTGTTCTTCGAAGCCTTGCAGCGGCGCGCCGAGCGGCGCCTGAACCGCGGCCACGTGGGACGCTGACGGCCGACGTACGAACGCACCGGGCAGGCCCGAAGGCCTGCGCGGTGCGGCATGGCAGGTGCGCGGGGGCTAGCGGTTACGGTCGCCCTTGTCCTGCTGCTGGTTGAAGGCCTGGGACGCGTCGCGGGCCGATTCGCCCTGGCGCTGATCCGGGTCGTCGAGCGCCGGCGTGCCGCCCGACGCATGCTGGCCGCCCTGGCGGTCGCCCTGCAGGCCCGATTGCTGGCTGCCTTGCTGCTGGCCCGATTGCTGTCCGCCTTGCTGCTGGCCGGACTGCAGGTTGCCTTGTTGCTGGCTGCGCTGCTGCTGGCCCGACTGTTGGCTTCCCTGTTGTCGGCCCGACTGCTGGCTGCCTTGCTGCTGGCCCGCGCTTGCGGTCAGGTCCTTGCTCGGATCGGCCACGTTCTGGTCCGGACGGGTGCCCTTCATGTCTTTGCCTTGGTTCGCATTCATGTTCGTCTCCTGACTTGAATGTATGAGTCACCATGATAAACCTGCTGCCGGCGCACGGAATCGGACTCGGCGCGTCCTGCAAGTAGGACCATGCGCACATACCCTGCAACATCTTGGCGCGCACGTAAAAACACCGTGACGGTCTTGCAGACCGGTCACGGTGCGGGTTTTTTCCAGGTCGATGCGAGACGTCAGCGATTGCCGCGTTGCTTGTCGATGCTGTTGTCGTTGCTCCAGGCCTGCGAAGCGTCCTGGGCGGATTCGCCCTGGCGGCTTCCCAGGTCGTCAAGTAGAGGCGTGCCGCCGGACGCATGCTGGCCGCCTTGCCGCTGCCCGCCCGACTGCTGGTTGCCTTGCTGCTGGCCCTGGCCCGACTGACGACTGCCTTGCTGCTGGTCCGATTGCAGGCCGCCCTGTTGTTGCTGCTGCTGGCCGCCGCCGGATGCATTGATGTTCAGGTCTTCCACGTCGTCGTCGTGACGCGGTCCTTTGATGCCATGTCCTTTGTTTTCACCCATGCCGTACTCCTGTGAGAGTGTCGATGGGTCCATGATAGTGCCCTGGCGCAGGGGATCAATCGGAGTGTTGGACGCACCGCCGTAGGACGGTGCGTACAAAGTCAGCAGTAAAACTCCCGCCTCACGGCTTCGAAGCAGGGGCCGGCGCGAGGCCGAGACTGCCGAGGAAGGCGTGGATCGCGCGGTGCGACGCCAGGGTCTGCTCCTGGCTGAAGCCGCCGTGGCCGCCGCCCGGGATGGTGTGCAGCACGTTCTTCACGCCGGCCGCATCCAGCGCCGCCTTCAGGCGCAGCGCCTGGCTGTGGGGCACCAGCGGATCGGCGTCGCCGTGGACGGTGAACACCGGCGGCCCACCGGGGCGCACATGGCTCAAGGGCGAAAGCTGGCGCGCCAGCGCTTCGCGGCCCGGCATGCTGCCGAACCAGGCCACCGCGTAGGAGCGGATGGTCGGGCCTTGCAGCATCTCGGCGACGTCGGTGATGCCGTAGAAGTTGACCACCGCGCCCACCTTCGGCGCGGCGTTGGCGTACGGGCCGCTCCAGGCCGGCTCGTTGGCCGCGCACTGGTTGGTGAAGGGCGAATCCGAAGGGATCATCGCGGTCGCCAGGGCCAGGTGGCCGCCGGCCGAATCGCCCGAGGTCACGACCTTGCTCGCGTCCAGTCCGTACTTCTTCGCGTTCAGGCCGATCCACTGCAGCGCGCACAGCGTATCCTCGACCGCGGCCGGCGCAAGCGCCGTATTCGCCAGGCGGTAGCTGACGTTCACCACCGCGAAGCCCATGTGCAGGAAGGTCAGCGCGGACAGCGAGGCGCGCTCGCGCGACCCCGCGACCCAGCCGCCGCCGTGGATGTACAGCACCACCGGCAGCGCCTGCGCCTCGCGTCCGGGCGGACGGTAGACGTCGAGCTTGATGTCCTTGCCGCTCGCGGTCAGGTAGGTGATGTCCTTCTGGATCGCGAAGCCCTGCTTGCGCACCAGCGCGCGCGCCGGGTCGAGCGGGGCTTCGGCGCCGAATGCCGGCTGGGCGGCGCCCAGCACCGCCAGCAGAAAGTATGCGCGCATCGCCACCCTTACATGTTCGGGTAGTTCGGACCGCCGCCGCCTTCCGGCGTCACCCAGACGATGTTCTGGGTCGGGTCCTTGATGTCGCAGGTCTTGCAGTGCACGCAGTTCTGGGCGTTGATCTGCAGGCGGTCCTTGCCTTCGTCGGTCTTCACGTACTCGTAGACGCCGGCCGGACAGTAGCGCTGTTCCGGGCCCGCGTAGGTGGCCAGGTTGACTTCCACCGGCACCGCCGGATTTTTCAGGGTCAGGTGCACCGGCTGGTCTTCGCTGTGGTTGGTGTTCGAGATGAACACCGAGGACAGGCGATCGAAGGTCAGCTTGCCGTCCGGCTTCGGATACACGATCGGCTTGAACTGCGAGGCCGGCTTCAGACATTCGTGGTCGGCGTGCTTGTGGTGCAGGGTCCAGGGCGCCTTGCCACGGAAAATCATCTGGTCGATGCCGGTCATGATGGTGCCGATGTACAGGCCCTTGCTCATCCACGGCTTGAAGTTACGCGCCACGTGCAGCTCTTCCTTCAGCCACGATTGCTCGAAGGCGGCCGGGTAGGACACCAGTTCGTCGTGCTGGCGCCCTTCACCCAGCGCCGCGAACGCCGCTTCCGCGGCCAGCATGCCGGTCTTGATGGCGCCGTGGCTGCCCTTGATGCGGCTGGTGTTCAGGAAGCCCGCGTCGCAGCCCACCAGGCAACCGCCCGGGAACACCGTCTTCGGCAAGGATTGCAGGCCACCTGCCGTGATCGCACGCGCGCCATACGAGATGCGCTTGGCGCCCTCGAAGTAGTGGCGGATCGCCGGGTGGGTTTTATAGCGCTGGAATTCCTCGTACGGCGACAGATAGGGGTTCTGGTAGGCCAGGCCCACCACGAAGCCGACCACGACCTGGTTATTTTCCAGGTGGTAGAGGAAGGAGCCGCCGTAGGTGTCGTTGTCCAGCGGCCAGCCGGCGGTGTGCACTACCAGGCCCGGCTTGTGCTTGCTTGGATCGATCTCCCACAGCTCCTTGATGCCGATGCCGTAGGTCTGCGGATCCTTGCCCTTGTTCAGGTCATATTTGGCCATCAGCTGGCGGCCCAGGTGGCCGCGCGAACCCTCGGCGAAGAAGGTGTATTTGGCGTGCAGCTCCATGCCGAGCTGGAAGTCCGGGCCCGGTTCGCCGTCGCGCTTGACGCCCATATTGCCGGTGGCGACACCCTTCACGGAACCGTCCTCGTTGTACAGGATCTCGGCGGCCGGGAAGCCCGGGAAGATCTCGACGCCCAGGCTTTCCGCCTGCTGGCCGAGCCAGCGCACCACATTGGCCAGCGAGATCACGTAATTGCCGTGGTTGGTCAGCATCTTCGGGATCATGAAGTGCGGCGTCGCGATCGCCTTGGTCTCGGTCAGGAACAGCACCTGGTCCTCGGTCACCGGGGTGTTCAGCGGCGCGCCTTTTTCCTTCCAGTCGGGGATCAGCTCGTTCAGGGCGATCGGGTCCATCACCGCGCCCGACAGGATGTGGGCGCCGAGTTCGCCGCCTTTTTCCAGCACGCAGACCGAGACCTCTTGTCCTTTTTCGGCCGCCAGCTGCTTCAGGCGGATCGCGGCCGACAGGCCCGCGGGGCCGCCGCCGACGACGACCACGTCGTATTCCATCGCTTCGCGCGGTCCGTATTGTTCGAGGAGATTGGTTGGCTCAGTCATGTCTTTTATGGGTGTTAAAAAATTTAAGCACGAGTGTGCGGGTTTTTATCGACGTTTGCAACTTTGCGCGCCATTTTACGGACATTATTAGATGGGGCAATCTAATACTGATGATTTGTGTAAGATGGTGCCTTCTGTGAAGGAGGGCCGAGCGTGGGTATCGAAGTCAATTACGAAGGAAAGATCGCGATGGTCACCGGCGCCTCGAGCGGCCTCGGGGCGCGCTTCGCCAAGGCGCTGGCCGGCGCCGGCGCCCAGGTGGTGCTGGCCTCGCGCCGGGTCGAGCGCCTGAAGGAACTGCGCGCCGAGATCGAGGCCGACGGCGGCGCCGCCCACGTGGTGCGCCTGGACGTGACGGATCTCGGCTCGATCAAGGCGGCGATCGCGCACGCCGAGACCGAGGCCGGGCCGATCGACATCCTGGTCAACAACTCGGGCGTGTCGAGCACCCAGCGCCTGCTGGACGTCACCGAGGACGACTACAACTACATCATGGACACCAACCTGCGCGGCGCATTCTTCGTGGCGCAGCAGACCGCCAAGCGCATGATCCAGCGCGCCAAGGGCGACCCGCGCAAGCAGCACCGCATCGTCAACATCGCTTCGGTCGCCGGCCTGCGCGTGCTGCCGCAGATCGGCGTCTACTGCATGAGCAAGGCCGGCGTGGTGCAGATGACCAAGGCGATGGCGGTCGAGTGGGGCAAGTACGGCATCAACGTCAACGCCATCTGCCCGGGCTACATCGCCACCGAGATGAACGAGGATTACTTCGACACCGAACAGGGACGCAAGCTGATCGACATGCTGCCGCGCAAACGCCCGGGCAAGCCGGAGGACCTGGACGGGCTCCTGCTGCTGCTGGCGGCGGAGGAGGCGCATTTCATCAATGGGGCGATCATCACGGCGGATGATGGGATGACGGCGCAGTAGTTATCTTCATCTGCGCGCCCAGACGTTCGTCTCCAGATTCGTTGGCAGTAAAACCGTCGTACGCGCCACTGGCGCCTACGACTTTGGACAGATTGGATATCACCGGCTGTCCGCGGAGGTCGGCATCCCTGCGTTCACGATTCGACGCTGGGTAGATGCGTATCGGTTGCACGGCGATGGGTCGTTCGCACGGCGCCGAGATCATTACCCT
>NZ_JAJNOC010000015.1 GCF_021044825.1 Massilia phyllostachyos
TGTGGAGGGGAAGGCGCTGGCCCTGTGCGCGAGCGCAGGGTGAAACCGGCCCCTGTGAAGCAGGAATTCAACAGCAAGGCGAGCTTTAAGTAGTATCAGGCAGCTTTGCGTAAGTTTGAAAGAACGGGACCAGTTCCATCTCGACCCAGTAGGGATCGCCGTCCTTGGTGTAGTTCACCAGTTCCGCGCGCACCGCCCGGTTGTCCGCGACCGCCGCCAGCGTGCGCGCCACCTCGTCCGGGTCGGTGTCGGGGCCGTGCAGCAGGCCCATGCTGCGCCCGATGACTTCTTCACGGGCGTAGCCGGTGCGGCGCAGGAAGGCGTCGTTGGCGAAGATGATCGGCTGCTCGGCGCCCGGCAGGTCGACCGCGCGCGCGATCAGCACCATGTCGTTCAGGCGCGCCACCGCGGCGGCGGTCAGGCGCAGTTCGCCGTCGGCCGCGCGCAGCTCGTCCTGCTTGGCTTCCAACGATGCGGCGACGCCCTGCATCTCGTCCAGGGTCGCGGTCAAGCCCTTGATCAGGGTGCCGCAGGTGAGGGTGATGATGGCGCCGACGCACAGGAAGTTGATGCACACCGCGCTGGCCGCCAGCAGCGGCTGGGCGCCCAGGCCCATGACCACCAGCTCGGCCTTGCCGGAGGCGCCGAGGGCGAAGATGCTCAGGGCGGTGAACACCAGGATCGCCAGCGCCTGGCGGGTGCCGAGCAGGATCACGGCCATTACCGGCGGGCCGACCAGGTAGATCTGGCTGATGGAACCGACGGTCAGCATCAGGCCGATCCCGACCACGTAGAGCACCACCAGGAAGTTCAGCATACGCAAGGTATAGGGCAGGCGGTCCAGGCACCAGATCGCAAAGATCCAGGCCAGGGCGACGGCGTCGAGCACCGCGATGCCCGCCAGGCCGTCGGCGAGGGCCAGCAGCGCGCTGGGGATGGCGGTGGCGGTGCCCAGCAGCAGGGTGGTGGTCATCAGCCTTGAGAAGATGCGGATGCGCCAGTGTGCGATGTCGTCGAACTGTTTCATGCGGCTGCCCTTTGCGCATGCTTGAAACGTTTCTTGCCTGCACTAGATATTCATGAAGCGCAGTAGCCTAGCGTAATGACGTGGCCTTGTCGTTCGACCGTGTACTTCCAGTCACAGTCCGGTCTGCCGCGACCAGCTTACACGCTGTGCGCCAGGCCCAGGTTCCGGTTGGCCGGCACCGCCACGTCCATCAGCTTCGGCCGCGGCAGGTTCAACGCTGCCATCAGCGCCACGAAATCGGCGCGCGAGCGGTTCGCCAGGCGCGCGTTGTGGCGGCGCTCCCAGCCGATGCTGGAGACCGACTGGCCCTTGTAGTCGTGGCCGGGCCAGACCCGGGTGGCGTCGTCCAGCGTGAACAGCTTGGCGCTCACGCTGTCGTACAGCGCTTCGGCGCTGCCGCCCTGGAAATCGGTGCGCCCGCAGCCGCCCACCAGCAGGGTGTCGCCGCTGAACAGGTTGCCGCGCCACAGGTAGCACATGCTGCCGGCCGTGTGGCCCGGCGTGTGGATGACCGCGATGTGTTCGCGCCCGCCGAAGGGAATCACGTCGCCGTCCTGCAGCTGCACTTCCGCCGGCGGGATGCCGCAGCCGCTCGGCACGCAGGCTTTCGCGCCAGTGAGGGCGCGCAGGGCGCCGGCCGAGGTCACGTGGTCGGCGTGGGCGTGGGTTTCCAGCACGTGGGTCAGGCGCATGCCGAGGCGCTCGATATGGGCCAGGTCGCGTTCGAGGTTGCGGTCGACCGGGTCGATGATCACGGCGTCGCGGCTGTCGGGCGCGGCCAGTATATAGGTGTAGGTGGAGGATTCGGCGTCGAACAGCTGGATGGGATTGATCTGCATGGGGTCTCCGGGCAATCGCGACGTTGTATCACAGGCGCGGCGCTTGCGGAAGCCCCCCGGCTACGCCGCAGGCGGTTCGGTGTGCGATACCAGGATGCGGTCGATCCGGTTGCCGTCCATGTCCATGATCTCGAAGCGGAAGCCCTCCCATTCCACGGATTCGGACGCCTTCGGGATGTAGCCGAGCTGGTACAGCAGGAAGCCGGCCAGCGTGTGGTACGCCCCTTCGTCCTCGCCCGGGAAGGCGATGTCGGTCGCCAGCAGGTCGCGGAAGCGGTCCAGCGCCACGCCGCCGTCGAGCAGCCAGCTGCCGTCCTGGCGCTGCACCGCGTCCGGGTCGTCCTCCTGGTCGGCCACGGTGACGTCGCCGACCAGGGCGCTCATCACGTCGCTCAGGGTGACCATGCCCTGGATGTCGCCGTATTCGTCGACGATCAGGGCCAGCTCGGCGCGGTGCTTCTTGAACATCTCGAGCAGGGCCATGGCGCTCACGGTCTCGGGCACGTAGAGCAGTTCCTGCACCGCGCCGTCGACGTCGATCGCGTCCACCGTGCCGGTGCGCGCGGCCTGGCCGAACAGGTCGCGCACCAGCACGTAGCCGACGATGTGCGAGCGGTCGCCGCGGCACACCGGGAAGCGGCTGTAGGGGTTGGCAGCGATGATGGCGAGGTTGGCGGCGCGGTCCATCTCGAGGTCGAGGATCACCAGGTCGACGCGCGGCGTCATCAGGGACTTCAGGTGCTGGTCGTCGAGGCGCAGGGCGCGCGAGACGATGTCGTATTCGGTCTTCTCGAAAACGCCGGTGTCGGCGCCTTCCTTGATCATGCCGGCGATGTCTTCCTCGGTCGGCGCTTCTTCCTTGGCCTGGTGAATGCCGATCACGCGCACGATGGCGTTGGTGGACAGCGACAGCAGCTTGACGAAGGGCGCCATGATCTTCGACAGCAGGCGCAGCGGCGGGGCGATCAGCACCGCCATCGCGTCCGGATAGGCCAGCGCGATGCGCTTGGGAACCAGTTCGCCGAAGATGATCGAGGCCACGGTGATCGCCATCACCACCACGCCGAGCGCGATCTCGCGCGCGTACGGCTGCAGCAGCGGCACCGATTCCACGTGCGGGGTGAGGTGGCTGACCAGCGAGGCTTCGCCGAAGGCGCCGTTGAAGATGCCGATCAGGGTGATCCCGACCTGCACCGTGGACAGGAAGTGGCTCGGATCGTCGGCCAGTTTCAGGGCGGTGCGCGCGCCGCGGCTGCCTTCCTCCGCGCGCCGTTCCAGGCGCATGCGCTTGGCCGAGACCAGCGCCAGCTCGCTCATGGCGAACACCCCGTTGAGCAGGATGAGGATGGCGATGATCACTATGTCGGTCAGCACTGGCGCGGGGCTTCCATCGGACGAACCGGGCCGGGGCCGGGCACGCCTGCGGCGGCGTACGGCTCAATCATCGCATGCCGGCGCCTCGGGCCGCCGCACGGATTGTCAGGGTGTCAAGCGGAAGTGCTTGCCGATACCCGCCCAGCATTGCTGGTAGTCGGCCTGGCGCTGCGGCGACGCCAGGGCGTAGGGCGTCGGCACGATCACGTGGCGGGTCTCGAACATGAAGGCCATGGTGTCGCCAACCTTGTGCGGCTTGCTGGTGTCGGCGCTGCTCGCCTTGTCGAACGTGGCGGCGTCGGGGCCGTGGCCGCTCATGCAGTTGTGCAGGCTGGCGCCGCCGGGGTTGAAACCGTCGGCCTTGGCGTCGTAGGCGCCGTGGATCAGGCCCATGAATTCGCTGGCCACGTTGCGGTGGAACCAGGGCGGGCGGAAGGTGTCTTCGCCGACCAGCCAGCGCGGCGGGAAGATCACGAAGTCGAGCGTGTCCACGCCCGGGGTGTCGCTGGGCGCCTGCAGCACCAGGAAGATCGACGGGTCCGGGTGGTCGTAGCTGATCGAGCCGATGGTGTTGAAGTGGCGCAGGTCGTATTTATAGGGGGCGTAGTTGCCGTGCCAGGCGACCACGTCCAGCGGCGAATGCTTGACGTCGGCGCGCCACAGCTTGCCGCAGAACTTGGCGACCAGCTCGAAGTCGCCCTCGACGTCCTCGTAACGGGCGCTTGGGGTCAGGAAGTCGCGCGGGTTGGCCAGACCGTTGGAGCCGATCGGGCCCATGTCCGGCAGCTGGAGCAGGGCGCCGAAGTTCTCGCAGATGTAGCCGCGCGCCTCGCCGTCCGGCAGCAGGACCTGGAAGCGCACGCCGCGCGGGATCACGGCGATCTCCTGCGGCTCGAGGTCGAGCAGGCCGAGTTCGGTGGCGATCGCCAGGCGCCCGAGCTGCGGCACGATCAGCAGTTCGCCGTCGGCGCTGTAGAAGTAGCGGCCCGCCATGTCGCGGTTGGCGCAATACAGGTGGATCGCGCAGCCCGTCATCGTTTCGGGCGAGCCGTTGCCGGCCATGGTGACCCAGCCGTCGATGAAGTCGGTCGGCACGGTCGGCATCGGCAGCGGGCTCCAGCGCAGCTGGTCGGGCGGGGCCGGATTGTCGAAGCGGCTGGCGATGCGGCCGGCGTCGAGCGGCTGGAAGCTGCCGTGGACGGCGGCCGGGCGGATGCGGTAGAGCCAGGAGCGGCGGTTATGGCTGCGCGGCGCGGTGAAGGCGGTGCCGGAGATCTGCTCGGCGTACAGGCCGTAGGCCACCTGCTGCGGCGAGTTGCGGTGCCGGGGCAGGGCGCCGGGCAGGGCTTCGGTGGCGAACTCGTTGCCGAATCCACTCATGTAGGCCTGGTTCATGCTTCATCTCTCCTGGACGGATATTGGCGAATGCCGCCATTCTGGAAGAAAAGACCATGTTTTACGAGATGAATAGAAAAATGTAGACTATTCACGATCTAAATACTGCTGTTCGCGCGGCGGTGGCGCGCCCACAATGCTGCCGCGACGTGAATGAATGATGATCGAGCCGCACACCATCGACCTGAACCTGCTGTCGGTGTTCCAGGAAGTCTACCGGGAGCGCCAGATTTCGGCGGCCGCCAAGCGCCTGGGCCTGTCCCAGTCGGCCGTGAGCAATGCGCTGGCGCGGCTGCGGCGCGCCTTCGGGGACGAGCTGTTCGTGCGCACCGCGAGCGGCATGCAGCCGACCCCGCTGGCGGTGCAGATGGCCGAGCCGATCGGGGTGGCGATGGCGCAGGTGGCGCTGGCGCTGAACCAGCGCAGCCGCTTCGACCCGGCCACCAGCCACCGCCGCTTCACGCTGGCGATGACGGACGTGGGCGAGATCTACTTCATGCCGGCGCTGATCGAACGCTGCCGGGTGCTGGCGCCGCTGGTGGAAATCAGCTCGGTGCGGGCCGGTTCGCTGAACGTGAAGGAAGAGATGGAAGGCGGGCGGGTGGACCTGGCGATCGGTCCCTTCGAGGACATCTCGGAGGCGCTGTACCAGCGGCAGCTGTTCCGCCAGCCCTATGTGACGATGTTCCGCAAAAGCCATCCGCTGGGGCGCGGCAAGGTGGACCTGGCGCGCTTCGTCGCTGCGGAACACATGCTGGTCGATTCGCACGAGAGCCCGTACGAGCGCATCAACGGCCTGCTCGAGCGCGCCGGGATCGGGCCCAACGTGCGCTTCCGGGTGCCGCATTTCACCGCGGTGCCGTATATGGTGAGCACATCGGACCTGGTGGTGACGGTGCCGCAGAAGCTGGCCGAGCGCGCCGCGCTGCCGTTCGGCCTGGCCTGGATCGCGCCGCCGCTGGATTTGCCGCCGCTGCAGACCAATGTGTTCTGGCACCGGCGCTACAACCAGGATCCGGGCAACCAGTGGCTGCGCGGCCTGATGGCGGAAGTGTTCGCCGAATGAGCATTTTTATGCGGCCGTGGAGACCGGCCGATTGATGAACGACACACGAGAAGGAAGATAAAATGGCAGACCTGTTCGAGAATCCCATGGGATTGAATGGCTTCGAGTTCGTCGAGTTCGCGGCCCCCACCCCGGGCGTGCTGGAGCCGGTGTTCGAGGCGCTGGGCTTCACCAAGGTGGCCGTGCATCGCTCGAAAGCCGTGTCCCTGTACCGCCAGGGCGGCATCAACTTCATCATCAACAACGAGCCGAAGAGCTACGCCGCCTACTTCGCCGCCGAGCACGGCCCCTCGGCCTGCGGCATGGCCTTCCGCGTCAAGGATGCGCACAAGGCCTATGCGCGCGCGCTGGAACTGGGCGCCCAGGCGGTCGAGATCCCGACCGGCCCGATGGAGCTGCGCCTGCCCGCCATCAAGGGCATCGGCGGCGCGCCGCTGTACCTGATCGACCGCTACGAGGAAGGCAGGTCGATCTATGACATCGACTTCGAATTCATCGACGGCGTCGACCGCCACCCGGTGGGCCACGGCCTGTCGATCATCGACCACCTGACCCACAACGTCTACCGCGGCCGTATGGCCTTCTGGGCCGGCTTCTACGAGAAGCTGTTCAACTTCCGCGAAATCCGCTACTTCGACATCAAGGGCGAGTACACCGGCCTGACCTCGAAGGCGATGACGGCGCCGGACGGCAAGATCCGCATTCCGCTGAACGAAGAAGGCAAGGCGGGCGGCGGCCAGATCGAGGAATTCCTCATGCAGTTCAATGGCGAGGGCATCCAGCACATCGCGCTCTTGAGCGAGGACCTGATCAAGACGGTGGACAGCCTGCGCGCGGCCGGCGTGCCGCTGATGACGGCGCCGCCGGAGACTTATTACGAGATGCTCGACGAGCGCATTCCGGGCCATGGCCAGGATGTCGAGGCGCTCAAGGTGCGCGGCCTGCTGCTCGACGGGGCGGTTGCGGACGGCACGGCGCGCCTGCTGGTGCAGATCTTCGGCGTGCCGCAGCTGGGGCCGGTGTTCTTCGAGTTCATCCAGCGCAAGGGGGATGATGGGTTTGGGGAGGGGAACTTCAAGGCGCTGTTCGAGTCGATCGAGCGGGATCAGTTGAAGCGGGGGGCTATTGCGGGGGCGACCGCGGAGGCGTGAGCTGGCAGTTTTTTAGCAAAAGTCAAATTGGGTTCCGGCCTTCGCCGGAACGACGTTGACTTGAGTTCGTAGAGTTCGTATCTCTCGATTTCTACGCTTGCCTCACGACCGTCGTCCCGGCGCAGGCCGGGACCCAAGTTCATCGCATACCCGTTACTCGACCGGCGCACACGCCGCCCACCCACATTTGCTATCCTGAGCGCTTTTCGCCCCAAGAAGCGCCTCATGCTCGCCGCCTTCACCATCCTCCTGCTGTTCCAATGCCTCGGCGAAGGCATCGTCTTTCTCCTGCACCTCCCGTTGCCCGGCCCCGTCGCCGGCATGCTGCTCCTGATGGCCGCCCTGGTCTTCTGGCCCGCCCTCCAGAAGCGCGTCGAGGAAGCCGCCACTACCTTGCTGTCCCATCTCTCGCTGCTGTTCGTCCCCGCCGGCGCCGGCATCGTCGCCACCGCCGGCAGCGGCAGCGGGCACTGGATGGCGATTGCGGCCTCCCTGGTCGTCAGCACCGTGCTGGCGATGGCCGTCACCGGCCTGATCCTGCGTGGCATCGAAGGAAAGAACGATGCCTGAATTCGCCGGCCTGTCCCAGTTCTGGGTCTATCTTTCCGCCTCGCCGCTGCTCGGCCTCACGCTGACGCTGTGCGCCTACCTCGCCGCCCAGCGCATCAACGTCTTCTTCAAGGGCTCGACCCTGGCCAACCCGGTGGCGATCAGCGTCGCCCTGATCGCCCTGGTGCTGTGGCTGTCGAACATGTCTTACCAGCGCTACTTCGCCGGCGCCCAGTTCGTGCACTTCCTGCTCGGCCCCGCCACCGTGGCCCTGGCCGTGCCGCTGGTGCGCCAGCTGCCCCGGCTGCGGCGCGCCTTCGTGCCGCTGGCTTGCGCGCTGCTGTTCGGCTGCGTGACCGCCATCGTGTCAGCAAGTGCGGTCGCGCTGTTGCTGGGCGCGACGCCCGAACTGGCCGCGACCCTGGGCCCGAAATCGGCGACCTCGCCGATCGCGATGGCGGTCTCGGAGCGCCTGGGCGGCATTCCGGCATTCACGGCGGCGCTGGTGATTACGACCGGCGTGTTCGGCGCCGTGTTCGGCCGCTATGTGTTCGACCTGCTGCGCATCAAGGCGCCCGCCGCCCGTGGCTTCGCGATGGGCCTGGCGGCGCACGGCATCGGCACCGCGCGCGCCTTCCAGGTCAGCCCCGAATCCGGCGCCTTCGCGGCGCTGGCGATGGGCCTGAACGGCGCCATGACGGCGCTGCTGGCGCCCTGGCTGGTGCCGCTGGTACTTGGCTGGTTCAATTGATTCGTGGATGCTTAGCGCCGGATACTATTTTCAATTGCTGGACTCGATCCGATAGGCGGCCGTCCGGGCCGCCGCACCAATCGGAGTCCTTCGTGTCTAGTCCCAGGAAAAAATCAGCCTCGGCCTGCAGGGCGGGGGGGTACCTCCGGCCCCTTCACCTGGGGCGTACTCGACCGTCTGCTGCAGGACGAGCAGATCGAGATCGCTTCGCTGAGCGGCGCGAGCGCCGGGGCCATCAATGCGGCCGTGATGGCGGACGGCTATGCCCACGGCGGCGCGCGCTCGATCGCTTCTGGCGCGCCCTCGGCGGCACGGCCCTGTTCAGCCCGCTGCAGCGGACCCCGCTCGACCACCTCGCCGGCGGCTTTACCATGGGTCACCGGCGCCAACGACGTGCTGACCGACCTGAGCATTTCGAGCAAGTTCAATGCGGAGCCCGGCTTCCTGCAGATGTTGCACGACTATGGCTTCGAGGCCGCCGGCGCCTGGCTGGACAAGCATCGTGACGACATCGGCGTGCGCGGCACGCTCGATCCGGCCGCCGTCTTCGGCCCCGAAGGGGAATGAAAAAAAGCCGGCCGCGGCGCAGGCGCCTGGCCGGCTTCTACCAGAACCTCGCCGGGCGCTCAGGCCGGGTTCGATTTCCAGGTCTTCTTCGGTCCGAAAGCCTTGGCCGCGAACACCGCGCCCAGCAGGCCGACGGCCACCGCGGCGGTGCTGCCGCCGAATCCGACCGCGTGTTCCTTGGCCAGCTTGCCGGCCTTCGGGCCGACCAGCTGCAGGCGGCGCTTGTTCATCTGCGCGCCCAGTTCCGACAGGGCTTCCTTGCTCAGCTTGGCCTCGGCGTGCGGCAGCAGGGTGGTTTCCTCGTCGGCCACGTGGTGCATCACGTCGCGCATCAGTTCCATCACCAGCTTGTCATGGCGCGGATCGTCGCCGCGGGTGCGGCGCAGTTCGGCGATCAGGCGGCGCATCTCGTCGTGCTCCGGCTCGGCCTTGTGGATGAAGGGCTCGCCGGAATCGCGTTCGCGCATGACCGGGTAGAAGATCTCTTCTTCCAGCGTGGCGTGGATTTCGAGCGCGTCGCAGATGGTGTCGGCCAGCGCCTTCTTCACGCGCACCGGCTTGTCCTTCTCGTACTGGTGGAAAGTGACCATCACGTGGGAATGGTCGAAACGGATCATGTTGGTGATCGTCGGGCTCAGCTTACTCAAATTGAACATGTTTACCCCCTTTATGGTCATGTAGCCAACATGGTAAAGGCGCTCGACGCGGCAATGCTATAGGAGCGCGCGCCGTACCAATGTCGGTGCGAATCGCAGGGCCATGCGCGCACCGCCCTGCAACTGGCTCTCAACGGTCTTGAATGGATGAGTTGTACAGTTATTTATCAATTTCAACATTTCCATCAAGTTTCTTAATTGTCGCCTTAGTCCTACAGCAGCACGCGCGAACCCCTGATGACCCCGGGCCGTGCGGAAGCGAACATGGACCTATACGAACTGACGGCCGATGCCGCAGACATTCGGGGGCGGCGCGCATTGCGCCAACAAACTTACAATCGGAGGATGTTCATGTTTGCTCATAACAAACGCCTGCAGTACACGGTTCGCGTCAGCGAGCCGAATCCGGCTCTGGCAAACCTGATGCTGGAACAGTTCGGCGGCCCGCAGGGCGAGCTGGCAGCGGCCATGCGCTACTTTACCCAAGCGGTTGCCGAGGATGATCCAGGCCGCAAGGACATGCTGTACGACATCGCAACCGAGGAGCTGAGTCACCTCGAGATCATCGGCCACATCGTCGCCATGCTGAACAAGGGCGCCAAGGGCCGCCTGGCGGAAGCGGTCGATGGCGAAGCCGAGATGTACAAGGCCATCACCGGCCCGGGCAACGACAGCCACATCACGCAAGTACTGTACGGCGCCGGCGCGCCGCTGACCAATTCGGCCGGCGTGCCCTGGACCGCGGCCTACATCGACTCGATCACCGAGCCGACCGCCGACCTGCGCTCGAACATCGCCGCCGAGGCGCGCGCCAAGATCGTCTACGAGCGCCTGATCGCCCTCACCGACGACCCGGGCGTCAAGGAGGCGCTGGGCTTCCTCATGACGCGCGAAGTCGCGCACCAGAAGTCCTTCGAGAAGGCGCTGTACGCCATCGAGCCGAACTTCCCGGCCGGCAAGATGCCTGCCGACCCGCGCTTCGCCAGCGTCTACTACAACATGTCGCAGGGCCCGGGCGAGATGCGCGGCCCCTGGAACCAGGGCGCGGACTGGGACTTCGTCACCGACCGCGAGAAGCAGATGGCGGTCGACGGCGGCTCGGGCGAAGCCGAAGTGGCGCTGCCGAGCGGCGACATCGACATCCTCAAGCAGATGGCGATGCGCACCATGTCCGACCCGATGTCGTCGCCGCGCACCGGTGCCGAACTCGGTATGAGCATGCAATCGGATAGCAGTGCTACGATGGGCGGGTCCTCGGGCAATTCGATGGGCCAGGCGACCACGGCCAACAAGGGCGGGCCGCTCGACGACACCGGCCTTAGCCATCCAGTCGACAAGGGCGTCTCCAAGTCGATGAAGGCGATGAAGCCGACCAAGAAGTAAAGCCAGCGCCGCGCGGGACGCCGGCTGGACACCGGCCGCGCGGCTTTTCACCGGACTCTGCATGAACTTTCATATAGATAAGACGCGCGAAACTTCCAGCCTCGGCAACGGTCTGATCGCGGCGCGCGGACTGCTGCGCCTGTTGACCGTACGCCGCGTGATCGGTTTCCTCATCTGCAGCGTGGGCGGCGCCCTCCTGCTCGGCAGCCTGGCGGAACAGATCATGAATGCCGACCCCAGGATGCACCGCGCCCTGATCGGAGGTTCGACGGCCGCGGCCGCGACCGCGCTGGGCACCTTGCCGGTGCTGTTCGCACAGAACTTCTCGAAACGTACCTACGATTGCTTCCTCGGTTTCGGCGCCGGCATCATGCTCGGCGCCACCGCCTTCTCGCTGGTCATCCCCTCCCTGAATGCGGCCAAGGCGGCCGGGGCGGGCAACTGGGAAGCCAGCCTGCTGGCCGGCGCCGGCATCATGGCCGGCGCGATGGCCATCCTGCTGCTGGGGCGGGCCGTGAGCTCGCATGGCGTGCTCGATCCGGGCACGGACGGCGTCTCGCTGCGGCGCGCCTGGATCTTCGTCTGGGCGGTGGCCCTGCACAATGTACCGGAAGGGCTGGCGATCGGCGTGGCCCATGCCGGCATCGACCTCGACAAAGCCAATTCGCTCACCACCGGGATCTCGATCCAGGACGTGCCCGAAGGCCTGGTGGTGGCGCTCGCGCTGCGCACGGTCGGCTATGGCCGCCTGACCTCGGTCGGCCTCGGCATCGCGTCCGGCCTGGCGGAGCCGGTCGCGGCGGCCTTCGGCGTGGCCCTGATCGGGATCGCCTCGGGACTGCTTCCGATCGCCCTGGCCGCAGCGGGCGGCGCCATGCTGTTCGTCATCGTCAACGACGTGATCCCGGAATCGCGCCAGAGCGGCAACGGCACCTGGGCCAGTATCGCCCTGCTGATCGGCTTCATCCTGATGACGGTGCTCGACACGGCGCTTGCGTAAAGCCGCTTGACCTGCGAAATATGATGGGCTTAATATGACGTTCATCATATTTCGGATGCCATCATGAACTCAGTGAAGTCCAGCAAGCGCGAGCAATCCCACCACCGGATCGTCGAAGCGGCCAGCCGCGCGGTGCGCCGCCACGGCTATGCCGGCGTCGGCGTGGCCGAGGTCATGAAGGAAGCCGGCCTGACCCACGGCGGCTTCTACGCCCATTTCGATTCGCGCGAAGCGCTGCTGGTCGAGGCGATCGAGCATGCGGGCGCCATCAGCAGCGCCACGCTGGACGAGCGCATCGCCGCACGCACGCGCGAAACCGGCAAGCCGCTGCAGGCGCTGATCGAACTCTATCTCTCCGACGAACACCTGGCGCACGCCGAGCACGGCTGCGTGGTCGGCGCGCTGGCCAGCGAAATCCCGCGCCAGCACGACGTCGTGCGCGAGGCCTCGGTGCAGCGGGTCGACCGCCTGGTGCGGCGCGTGGCGCTGGCGCTGCCGGACGACGCCGCGCCCGAACTGGCCGGCGTGATCGCCGGCGCGTTGGTCGGCAACCTGCAGCTGGCGCGCATCCAGGGCGACAATGCCGAGGGCAGGGCGGTGCTGGCGGCTGCCCGCAAGACGCTCGCTGCCGCATTTTCGAATAACTTCTGATTTCATCCGCGCCAGCTTCGCCTGGCTTTTCTTGCGCCGGAAATATGATGCTCATCATATGACAGTTATCATAAATTCCACGGCAGTGCCGTCATATCACCTGAAAGAATTCATCATGAACGTCCAGAACGCTACCATCCTCATCACCGGCGCCAACCGCGGCCTCGGCGCGGAATTCGCACGCCAGGCCCTGGCCCGCGGCGCCCGCAAGGTCTACGCCGCAGCGCGCGACCCGTCCACGATCACCACACCCGGTCTGGTGCCGGTGCGGCTGGACGTCACCGATGCCGCCGGGGCCGCCGAGCTGGCGCGGGAGCTGGGTGACGTCGACATCGTCGTCAACAACGCCGGCATCGCCGAGACCGGGGCCGTGCTGGACGAGGGCGGCCTGGAATCGATGGGCCGCATGATGGCGACCAATGTCTTCGGCCTGCTCAACGTCAGCCGCGCGTTTGCCCCGGTCCTCGCGCGCAATGGCGGCGGCGCCTTCGTGAACATCCTGTCGATCGCCAGCTGGGCCAGCAGCCCGGTGCTGGCCAACTACGCCGTCAGCAAATCCGCCGCCTGGAGCGCCACCAACGGCCTGCGCGACGCCGTGCGCCCCCAGGGCACCCAGGTGCTGGGCGTGCATGTCGGCTTCATCGACACGGATCTCACGCGCGGCTTCGAGGCGCCCAAGCTGCAGCCGTCGACCGTGGTCGACAGCGTGTTCGCGGCCCTGGAAGCGGGCGACAGCGAGGTGCTGGTGGACGAGATCACCCGCCAGGTCAAGCGCGGCCTGTCGGCCGATACGGGTGACTACACCCTGGTGCGCTGAGCGGGCATTTCCGCGACATGCGCCGCTTGGCATGGGGGCTCCCACACCATATGGAGCCCTGCAATGCCTTTGAAACGCCTTCTGTTGTCCGCCTGCCTGGCCTTGTCCCTGCGAGCGAACACGGTCCTTGCCGCCGCACCGCAGGGCCTGGCGCCCCTGAATCTTGCGCATACCTTCGCCCAGGTCCGTGAAGGGAGCGGCGCTGCTGTTCCTGTCGCGCGAGCCGGACCGCAAGGCGCCGGTCGAGCGGGTGCGGCTCGATACCCTCGTTGCGCGCCTGGTCGAAGACCATGAACACCTCCTGGCCGGGAAGGAGGCGCGGTTCGTGGTGGGGGAATTGGCGCCGCTATGGCTCGGTTGTCCGGAGGCGATCGTGCGGATCGTGGTGGGCAACCTGCTGCGTAACGCGGCCGAAAACAGTTTTCATGGCGAGATCGCGGTTCGGCTGGAAGATGGGCGCCTGAGCGTGCAGGACTCCGGCACGGGGTTCGATACCGTGGCGGCGGCGCGCCGCTATACCCAGGCGCTGCGCGAATCGGCGAAGCAGGGCGGCGGCCAGGGGCTCGGGCTGTTCCTGACGCGCCGCATCTGCGAGCGTTTCGGGTGGACGATGCGGATCACGTCGGATCCAGCACAGGGCACCTTGGTCGAGCTGATCTTTCCGTAAAAAAACGCCCCGGAGCTTGCGCTGCCGGGGCGTTCGTCATCACGTTCGAAACAAGATCAGTCGCGAATCTCCAGCGCCCGATTCAGGCTCAGCGCCGCCAGCGAACCCACCGCACCCGACAGCAGGTACAGGCTCACGTAGCCGAGGCCGAAGTGCGCCGACAGGCCGAGGGCGACCAGCGGTGCGAAGGCCGCGCCGACCAGCCAGGCCAGGTCCGAGGTCAGGGCCGCGCCGGTGTAGCGGTAGCTCTGCTTGAAGTTGGCGGTCACGGCGCCGGCGGCCTGGCCGTAGGACAGGCCCAGCAGCGCGAAGCCGACCAGGATGAAGGTGTTCTGGCCGGTGACGCCGCCGTCCATCAGGCTCGGCACGGCCAGCGAGAACAGGCCGATCAGCGCCGCCAGGGTGCCCAGCGTTGTGCGGCGGCCGACCTTGTCCGCGATGTAGCCGGAGGCCAGGATCGCCAGCACGGCAACGCAGGCGCCCCACATCTGGATATGCAGGAACTCATCCATCGGGCGGGTGTCGTACAGCTGGATCCAGGACAGCGGGAACACGGTCACCAGGTGGAACAGGGCGTAGCTGGCCAGGGCGGCGAGGGCGCCGATGGCGATGTTGCTGCCCTGGTTCTTCACGATCTCGCCGACCGGGGCCGGGTCGAGTTCGTGGGCGTCCAGCAGGCGCGAATATTCATGGGTCGACACCAGGCGCAGGCGGGCGAACAGGGCCACCACGTTGATCGCGAAGGCGCAGAAGAAGGGGAAGCGCCAGCCCCAGACCAGGAAGTCGTCCTGCGACAGGTTGCTCAGCAGGTAGGCGAACAGGCCCGCGGCGATCAGGAAGCCGACCGGCGCCGCCAGCTGGCCCAGCATCGCGTACCAGCCGCGCTTGTTTTCCGGCGCCGACAGGGCCAGCAGCGAGGGCAGGCCGTCCCAGGAACCGCCCTGGGCGATGCCCTGGCCGATGCGCATCAGGGACAGGATCACGATCGCGGCCGCGCCGATCCGGCTATAGGTCGGCAGGAAGGCGATGACGCAGGTGCAGGTGCCCATCAGGAACAGGGCGATGGTGAGCTTGATTTCACGGCTGAAACGCGTTTGCAGCCACATGAAAATCACGGTGCCGAGGGGGCGCGCGATGAATGCGAACGAAAAAACGATAAACGAGTACAGTGTCGCTTCGAGCCGGTCTGCCCACGGGAAAAAGACCGCGGGAAAGACTAGGACGGAAGCGATGGCATAGACGAAGAATTCGAAATATTCCGAGGCGCGGCCGATCACCACGCCGACGGCTATTTCTCCCGGGTGGATTTCACCATCGCGGGCATTGATGTTACGGGCCCCACTCGTTGGGTGGGTAATGGGAGCGGCAGCTGCGCCGCCGTGCGTCGTCGTGCTTTGCATATCTTCGTCTCCAAATCCAGGTTGC
This sequence comes from Massilia phyllostachyos, assembly GCF_021044825.1. Lineage (GTDB taxonomy): Bacteria > Pseudomonadota > Gammaproteobacteria > Burkholderiales > Burkholderiaceae_D > Telluria > Telluria phyllostachyos. The sequence continues at coordinate 15,319 of NZ_JAJNOC010000015.1, forward strand.
TCGGCCTACTGTACCACAATGCCATTATTGCAATGTTTTGATTGCAATAGGGCAAAGGGTGGGACAAAGTGTCCAATGGTTCTCGTAGACCGTTGGCGTTACAGTAGCATGTTCTTATTCCCATGTAACGTTAGATACCTAGCATGATTCCTAAAATTGTCCGCCGCGGACTCCCATTACTCCCGCTTGCGCTGCTTTCCGGCTGCAACACGGTGGTGATGAATCCCACCGGCGATATCGCAAAGCAGCAAGCGGACCTGATCACGATCTCGGTCCTGCTCATGTTGATCATCATTATTCCGGTGATGATCCTGACGGTCCTGTTCGCATGGCGCTACCGCAAGAACGCCAATGCAAAATACGAACCGGACTGGGACCACTCGACCAAGCTCGAGCTGGTGATCTGGGGCGCGCCGCTCCTGATCATCATCGTCCTCGGCCTGATCACCTGGGTCTCGACCCACAAGCTGGATCCTTACCGTCCGCTCGACCGCATCGACGCCAACCGTCCGATCCCGGCGTCGACCAAGCCGCTCGAGGTGCAGGTCGTGGCGCTGGACTGGAAATGGCTGTTCATCTATCCGGAGCAGGGCATCGCTTCGGTGAACGAACTGGTCACCCCGGTCGACGTGCCGGTGCGCTTCAAGATCACCTCGTCCACCGTGATGAACACCTTCTACATCCCGACCCTGGCCGGCATGATCTATGCGATGCCGGGCATGGAGACCACCCTGAACGCCGTGCTGAACAAGGCGGGCGACTACAAGGGCATCTCCGCGAACTTCAGCGGCGAAGGTTTCTCGCACATGCACTTCGCCTACAAGGGCGTGAGCGCGGGCGAGTTCGACGCCTGGGTCCAGAAGATGAAGACCAATCCGGGCGTGCTGAACCGCGCCGACTACCTGAGCCTGGAAAAGCCGTCGGTCCGCGACCCGGTCAAGTTCTACGGTTCGGTCGAGCCGGCCCTGTTCAACCGCATCCTGAACCGTTGCGTGGCTGAAGGCAGCGTCTGCATGAACCAGCAGATGGCCGATGACCACAAGCGTAACCAGGTTGCCGCCGAGATCCGCAAGCTGCCGAAGGCGCCCGCCGCCCAGGTCGCGAACGCGGAAATCTGCGAGACCCCGGAAGGCCAGGCCGTCGCAGGCCAGGTCACTCCCAATAATATTGTGAAGAAGTAATCATGCAAGACTCATCTCTCGACTTGACGAAGCTTGTCTTCGGTCGGCTCAGCTGGGACGCGATTCCCTTCCACGAGCCGATCCTGTTAGTGACCTTCGCCGGCGTGATCGTGGGTGGCCTGGCCCTGGTGGCCTTGATCACCTACTTCCGCCAGTGGGGCATGCTGTGGAATAACTGGTTCACCAGTATCGACCACAAGAAAATCGGCATCATGTACATGATCCTCGGCATCATCATGTTCCTGCGCGGCTTCGCCGACGCCCTCATGATGCGCGCCCAGCAGGCCTTCGCCTTCGGATCGAACCACGGCTTCCTGCCGCCCGACCACTACGACCAGATCTTCACCGCCCACGGCGTGATCATGATCTTCTTCGTGGCCATGCCTTTCGTGACCGGCCTGATGAACTACGTCGTGCCGCTGCAGATCGGCGCCCGCGACGTCGCCTTCCCCTTCCTGAACAACTTCTCGTTCTGGATGACCACCATGGGCGCGATCCTCGTGATGGCTTCGCTGTTCGTGGGTGAATTCGCACGTACCGGCTGGCTGGCATATCCGCCGCTGTCCGGCATCCTGGCGAGCCCGGGTGTCGGCGTCGACTACTACATCTGGTCCCTGCAGATCGCGGGCGTCGGCACCTTGCTGTCCGGCGTGAACCTGATCGTCACCATCGTCAAGATGCGCGCGCCGGGCATGGGCCTGATGAAGATGCCAGTCTTCGTCTGGACTTCGCTGTGCACCAACATCCTGATCGTGATCACCTTCCCGATCCTGACCGCCGTGCTGGCCATGCTGGGCATGGACCGCCTGTTCGACACCGCCTTCTTCACGAACGACCGCGGCGGCAACGCGATGATGTACGTGAACCTGATCTGGATCTGGGGCCACCCCGAGGTCTACATCCTGATCCTGCCGGCCTTCGGCATCTTCTCGGAAGTCGTCTCGACCTTCTGCGGCAAGCGCCTGTTCGGCTACACCTCGATGGTGTACGCGACCTGCGTGATCATGGTCCTGTCCTACCTGGTCTGGCTGCACCACTTCTTCACCATGGGTTCGGGCGCGAGCGTCAACTCGTTCTTCGGCATCACCACGATGATCATCTCGATCCCGACCGGCGCGAAGATCTTCAACTGGCTGTTCACGATGTACAGAGGCCGTATCCGCTTCGAACTGCCGATGATGTGGACCGTCTCGTTCATGCTGACCTTCGTCATCGGCGGCATGACCGGCGTGATGCTGGCGATTCCGGCGGCCGACTTCGTGCTGCACAATTCGCTGTTCCTGATCGCCCACTTCCACAACGTCATCATCGGCGGCGTGGTGTTCGGCCTGTTCGCCGGCTTCAACTACTGGGCGCCGAAGATGTTCGGCGTGAAGCTGAACCAGTTCTGGGGCAAGGTCTCGTTCTGGCTGTGGTCGATCGGCTTCTGGGTCGCCTTCACCCCGCCGTACATCCTCGGCTTCATGGGCTATACCCGCCGCATGAGCCACTTCGAGGACCAGTCGGTGCAATGGCTGTTCCAGATCTCGCTGGTCGGCACCCTGATGATCGCCGGCGGTATCGGCGCGCTGCTGCTGCAATGCTTCTTCACCTGGAAAGACCGCGCCAAGCTGCGTGACGTCACCGGTGACCCGTGGGATGGCCGTACGCTGGAGTGGGCGACCTCGTCGCCGCCGCCGGACTACAACTTCGCCTTCACCCCGGTGGTGCACGACAACGACACCTTCGCCGACATGAAGAAGAACGGCTACCAGCGTCCGCTGAAGGATTTCGTGGCGATCCACATGCCCAAGAACACCTGGGCCGGCTTCGTCATCTCGGCCATCTCGGCCGTGATCGGCTTCGGCATCATCTGGCACATGTGGCTGCTGGTCGGCGTCGCCTTCATCGCCATGATGGCCGCGATCATCACCCATACGTTCAACTACAAGCGCGATTTCTACATTCCGGCGGAAGAAGTGGCCCGCACCGAGGAAGCGCATACCCGTCTGCTGAAGAGCTACGTCTGAAACAACCATGGCACATAATCCAACCATTTCCGGCGGCCTGACCGCCGACGAGGTGACCGCGCGCTACCTGGTGCGCGAACACCATCCGGAGCAGGGCACTTTGCTCGGCTTCTGGATCTACCTGATGAGCGACTGCCTCATCTTCGCGTCCCTGTTCGCCACCTATGCGGTGCTGGGCCGTAACTACGCCGGCGGTCCGACCGGCGCCGAACTGTTCGACCTGACGCTGATCGCCATTAACACCGGCTTCCTGCTGCTGTCGTCGATCACCTTCGGCGTCGCGATGGTCTCGGCGCAAGCCAAGAAGCTGGGCGCGACCCTGTTCTGGATGGCGGTCACCGGCCTGCTCGGCCTGGCCTTCCTGTCGCTGGAAATCTACGAGTTCCAGCACCTGATCCACGAAGGCGCGGGCCCGAGCCGCAGCGGCTTCCTGACCGCGTTCTTCTCGCTGGTCGGCACCCACGGCCTGCACGTGCTGTTCGGCGCGGTCTGGCTGGTGACCCTGATGGTCCAGCTGTCGAAGCACGGCCTGACGGTCGAGAACTTCCGCCGCCTGCAGTGCCTGTCGCTGTTCTGGCACTTCCTGGACGTCGTCTGGATCGGCGTGTTTACCTTTGTCTACCTGATGGGAGTGCTGCCATGAGCGACCAACTCCACCACGCCGAGCACGATCACGACGGCCACACCACCTTCGTGACCCACTACGCCATGAAGGACTACGCGATCGGCTTCGTGCTGTCGCTGGTCCTGACCGCGATCCCGTTCTGGCTCGTCATGGGCCACGTGCTGCCGCCGGAAACCACCAAGTGGGTGATCATGGGCTTCGCCGCCATCCAGTTCGTCGTGCAGATGATCTACTTCCTGCACATGAACTCGAAGTCGGAAGGCGGCTGGAACCTGATGGCGCTGCTGTTGACCACCGTCCTGCTGGTCATCGTGCTGGCCGGTTCGATCTGGGTCATGACGCACATGAACGCCAACATGATGCCGGCCATGGGTGGCGCAAGCGACACCACCCACGGCATGCACGACATGCAATAAGCCAGCAGTAGATGTACCCGCGCGACCAGCAAGCAGGCCCTGTTTCCCATCCGCCCCGCAGCAACTTTGCGAGGCGGATGTTCGGAGCGGTGGCCCTGCTGCTGGTCGCGCTTTTCATTGGTCTCGGCACCTGGCAGGTCGTGCGCCTGCAGTGGAAGCTGGACCTGATCGCGCGGGTCGACGCGCGCGTGCATGCGCAAGCCGTTGCGGCCCCTTCGGCGCCAAGCTGGGCGCAGGTCACCAAGGAATCCGACGAATACCGGCGCGTGCGCGTGGCCGGGCACTATCTCTACGAATTCACGACGCCGGTCCAGGCTTTGTCCGAGCTGGGATCGGGGTTCTGGCTGCTCACGCCGTTGTGCACGGACGAGGGCCACATCGTGTTCATCAACCGCGGCTTCATTGCGGCGGCGGACAACAAGCCGGGCACGTATCCGGGTCGGCGTGCGGAAGCGAATCCGTGCGCCGCGGCGGGCGAGCACGTCACCGTGACCGGGCTGCTCCGTATCACCGAACCGAAAGGCGGCTTCCTGCGCGAGAACGATCCGGCGAACAATCGCTGGTACTCGCGCGACGTCGCGCTGCTCGCGAGCGCGCGGGGGCTGTCGAACGTGGCGCCGTACTTTATCGACGCCGGCAAAGGGCAGGATCCACAGGGCGCGCCCGAACGCGCCGTGGGCGGCCTGACGGTCATCTCCTTCACCAACAACCATCTCGTGTATGCGCTCACCTGGTACGCGCTGGCCATCATGGCCGGCGCCGCCTGGTGGTGGATCAGGCGTCATGGCGGTACAATCCGCGACGACGATTAACTTCACCTTGGTCCCGCAGCCCCAGCACGTCATCCCGGCGCAGGCCGGGATCCAAGTTCTGCTCGCATATCGTCTGCGCAGACAAAATTGGGCACCGGCCTTCGCCGGTTCGACGGTCTCCAGGCAAACAATGAAAACAAGACCCGATCCATCGCGCGCATGATACAGAATCCCCTCGAATTCTTCGCCAAGGCAGCCCGGAGCTCGCCCCAGGCGGCCGCGGCGAACGTCGAATTCGCGGCCGGCCACAAGAACATGCTGCAGCTGATCGAGCTGCGCTGGATCGCCGTCATCGGCCAGATCACGACGATCGCGGCCGCCATCCTGATCTTCGAGATCGCGCTGCCGCTGGTGCACATGCTGCAGGTGCTGGCCTGCCTGATCGCCTTCAACGTCGCCAGCCACATGCGCTGGCACGAGCGGCGGCCGGTGTCGAACGGCGAGATGTTCATGGCCCTGCTGGTCGACGTCGCCAGCCTGACGGTGCTGCTCTACCTGTCCGGCGGCATCACCAATCCCTTCGCCTTCCTCTACCTGCTGCAGGTGATCCTGTCGGCGGTGCTGCTGGAGGTGTTCTGGACCTGGATCATCGTCCTGATCACGACCTTCTGCCTGGCCGGCCTGGCGATGTACGCGCAGCCGCTCGCGCTGCCCTTCGACCATGCGCGCGGCATCTCGAGCCTGTACATCCAGGGCCTGCTGGTCTGTTTCGCGCTCGACGCGGCCCTGCTCGTGATGTTCATTTCGCGCATCTCGGACACCCTGCGCGAGAAGGCGGCCCAGCTGGCGGCGCTGCGCCAGCAGGCGGTCGAGGAAGAGCACATCGTCCGCATGGGCCTGCTGGCCTCGGGCGCCGCCCACGAGCTGGGCACGCCGCTGGCCACGGTGTCGGTGATCCTGGGCGACTGGAAGCGCATGCCCCAGTTCCGCAGCGACCCCGGCCTGCTCGAAGAGATCCAGGAAATGCAGACCCAGCTGCAGCGCTGCAAATCCATCGTCAGCGGTATCCTGCTGTCGGCGGGCGAGGCGCGCGGCGAATCGGCGGTGCGCACCACCGTGCGCAGCTTCCTCGACGGCCTGGTCGCGACCTGGCGCGCCAGCCGCCCGGTGACCGGCTTCCAGTACAATAACCGGGTGCGCGAAGACGTCCCGGTCGCCTCGGACTCGGCGCTGAAGCAGACCATCGACAACCTGCTCGACAATGCGCTGGAGGCTTCGCCCGCGTGGGTCGGCCTGGATGTCGTCAACGACGACGGCGTGCTGCACATCATCGTGAGCGATCGCGGCCCCGGCTTCGCGCCGGCGATGCTGGGCCAGATCGGCAAGCCCTACCAGTCGACCAAGGCGGAGCCGGGCCACGGCCTCGGCCTGTTCCTGGCGGTGAACGTGGCGCGCAAGCTCGGCGGCGCGGTGACGGCCGTCAACCGGCCGGACGGCGGCGCCCAGGTGACGCTCACCTTGCCGCTGTCGAGCATCGCGCTCGATGAGGAAGGTGCAGAACGTGAAGAACAACGCAACAAGGAAGCCAATTGAGCGACACCCCTGAGCGCCTGCTGCTCATCATCGAAGACGACGAGGCCTTCGCCCGCACCCTGAGCCGCTCCTTCGAGCGGCGCGGCTACCGGGTCCTGGTGGCCTCCGGCCACGACGAGGCGGCCGTGCTGCTCGAGGCGCATTCGCCCGGCTACGCGGTGGTCGACCTCAAGCTCAAGGGGAACAGTTCGGGCCTGGCCTGCGTCCAGCTGCTGCACGAGCACGACCCGGACATGCTGATCGTGGTGCTGACCGGCTTCGCCAGCATCGCCACCGCGGTCGAGGCGATCAAGCTGGGGGCGGTGCAGTACCTGGCCAAGCCCTCGAACACCGACGACATCGAGGCCGCCTTCGGCCACGTGGCCGGCAACACCGACGTCGAGGTGACGAACCGCTCGACCTCGATCAAGACCCTCGAGTGGGAGCGCATCCACGCGGTACTCGCCGAGACCGACTTCAACATTTCGGAAGCGGCGCGCCGCCTCGGCCTGCACCGGCGCACGCTGGCGCGCAAGCTCGAGAAGCAGCGCGTGAAGTAGGGCGGCCGGATGCGTCTTCTCGCGCCTCTGCTCGCCTGTCTCGTGATGGCCCCGGCCCACGGCGCCGATGCGCTTGCGCCTGGTCGCACCGCCTTCCAGCGCTGCGCCAACTGCCACCAGGTCGGGCCCGGCGCACGCAGCAACTTCGGGCCCCAGCTGAACGGCATCATCGGCCGCCGCGCCGGCTCGGCGCCGGACTTCGACTATTCGCCGGCGATGAAGAAGGCCGGCTTCGTGTGGGACGAGAAGCGCCTCGCCGCCTTCCTGCGCGATCCGGACGCGGTCGTCCCGGGCAACAAGATGCGCTTCTGGGGCTTGCGCAGCGATCGCCAGATCGCCGACCTGCTGGCCTACCTGCGCAGCGCCGGCGCCGGACAACGGTGAGCGCCGCCGCGAGGAAGGTGCTCGCACTGGCAGTGCGCCCCGCCGATACGCCGGTGCCGGTGGATTCGGCACGGGCCATTGCCGGTCTCGGCCTGGCAAACGACCGCCACGCCGATCCGCGCTCGCCCCGCCAGCTGCTGCTGGCGGGGGCGCCGGCCTACCACGACCTGCACATGGCGCCTCTTACATTGCGCGAAAACCTGCTGCTCGACCTCGATACCGCCGCCCTCGAATCCGGCATGCTGCTGCGCATAGGCCTGGAGGTCACGCTGCGCCTGACTTTCCAGTGCGAAGCCTGCGGCGCCGTCGCCGCCCGCCTCGGCGGCCCGGCGCGGGCGCTGCGCGGCCGGCGCGGCATGCTGGCGCGGGTGGAAACCGGCGGCATGCTGCGCGCGGGCGATCCGGTCACGATCCTCGCCGCGCGCGCCACGCCGCTGTCCGATGACTGGCACGACCGCGTGGCGACGGTCCTCGACGCCGTCCCGCCCGGGATGGTGATCACCTACGCCGACCTGGCGCGCGTTGCCGGCGTCCAGTCCAGCTACTGCCGCGCCTTCCCGCGCGCCCTCGCCAAGCTCGGCCCCACCCGCGCCGCCCGCGCCATCCCGGCCCGCGCCGACACCCCCGCGCCGCGCTGGGACGGCGCCGGCTTCTTCGACACCAACGTCGGTGTCAGGTCTGACATTTAGATACGAGCTCAGCCTTATCGAGGGTTACGGATGAGGCTGTGTCCGAATGTCAGACCTGACACTGGGGTTGCAGTTTTGGCTAACTGCCCAGCTTGCTAAGCGCGTAGGCCGCCAGGAAGCCGGTTACCACGATCAGGCCGGCGAAATCGTGGGTCTCTTCGAATGCTTCCGGGATCATGGTGTCGACCAGCATCGCCAGCACGCCGCCGGCCGCCACGGCGGTGGTCGCCGCGACGACTTGCGGCGGGAAGTGGCGGAACACGGCGTAGCCGAGCAGGGCGGCCACGCCCGAGGCGACGGTGATGCCGCCCCAGATGCCGAAGATGTAGTGGGCCGAGCGTCCGGCCTGTTTCATGCCGGCGGCGCTCGACAGGCCTTCGGGGATGTTCGAGAGGAAAATCGCAGCCACCGCCACGACGCTCACGCCCTGGCCGCCCAGCATCGACAGCCCGATCACGATCGATTCCGGAATCCCGTCGAGCAGGGCGCCGAAGGCGATGGCCTTGCCGCTGCTCCCGCTGTCCTGGGCCGTGGGCTGGCCGCCGGAGCGCTTGCGGTGCTTGGCGCCGTGGTGCGAGAGCTTCCAGTTGGCCAGCGTGTAGATGGCAGCGCCGCCGAGGAAGCCGATCGCGGTCGAAGCGAAGCCGCCGGTGTGGAAGGCGTGCTCCATCAGTTCGAAGGAGAGGGCCGAGATCAGGACGCCGCTGCCGAAGGCCATGATGGCGGCGATCAGGCGCTGCGGCACCTGCAGGCGGTAGCCGGCAAAGGCGCCGAGCAGCAGGGCGCCGCCGGCGACCAGTCCCCAGAATCCGGCCTGCAGCCACATCGGTACACCATCCATGCACTATTCCTCTCGTCGGGCAATGGGCGCATCATAGCGCGACAACAGGAAATGATTCCGGCACAATTGAGTTTTTCACAAGTTTGCGAACACCATGCCCACCATCCGTTCCTCCACGCCCGCTGACGCCACGGCACTCGCCGACATCTGGCGCGCGAGCGTGCGCGCGACCCACGACTTCCTGAGCGAAGCGCATTTCGCCGAGATCGAGGCCTTGGTCGCCGGCCACTACCTGCCGCACGCCCCGTTGTGGGTCGTCGAAGCCGACGGCTGCCCCGCCGGCTTCATGGGGCTCACCGGCGCCCACGTCGACGCCCTGTTCATCGACCCGCGCCGCCGCGCCCAGGGCCTGGGGCGGGCGATGATCGCGCACGCCGAGGCGCAGGCCGGCAAGCTGACGGTCGACGTCAACGAACAGAATCCGCAGGCGGTCGGCTTCTACGAGCGCATGGGGTTCATGCGCACCGGCCGCAGCGCGGTCGATGACGCCGGCCGGCCCTATCCCTTGCTGCACATGCGCCAGCCATGACGGATCGCAAACTGTTTCTTCGGTCGATGCTCGAACTGAACCGGTAATGCAGCATTTGTTTCCTTGAAACATCAATACATTCGGACAAATTCTCTTGCATCGGTAACATTTTTCGTTTAAGGTAGCCAGGTGATAGCTGCCCGCCAGGGTGGTGTGTCCGATCAGCGATGAGGCGGTTTCTTGAAGCCGTTTCTTTTTGTCCCCCGCATCACGCCGGGGGATTTTTTCGGTGCCGCGGCCCTGCCTGCCGCGGATGGCGCGACCCGCGCCTGCCGGCCCACCGCACAGGCCGAGGCGCTGCCCGCTTCGATGCTTCGCCTGCGCGCCACCGGAGGACCCATGAGCGATACGCTTTCCCCCTGGAGTGCAGCACGGCGAATCCTGCCCGCGCTCCTGTCCGCCAGCTTCCTGGCATCCACCGCCGCCGCCGCCCCGCGCAAGCCGGCCGTCGCGCCGCTGGCCGACTTCACGGCGTTGAGCGGCTCCTACCCCTCGCGCTGCACCGGTCCGCTCGACCCGGCCCTCGGCGGCCTGGGTGCGCCGGGGATCCGGCGCTGCGCCTGGAGCCAGCGCGTCGAAATGCTGCACTGGCAAACCGTGCCGAATGCCGGCAATGCCTGCCTGCCGGCGCCGGCCCTGGCCTGGCACCGCCTGGGAGCGGGCATGCGCACTCCGATCGCGCCGTGGAGCGCGGCCTGGCCTGCCCAGAGCGTGCTGTCCGAGCAGGGCGGCGTCACGCAGGCGGCCGCGCTCTGGCGCGGCGACGACGGCCAGTGGTCGGCGGTGCTGTGGCGCTGGCTGCCGGCCGAGCGCGCCGCGACCCGCAACTGGCAGGCCGCCCACTGGAACGACGTCGCGCAAGCCGTGCGCGCGAGCGCAGCCGGCGCCAGGGCAGCGCCGACTTCGCCGCTGCTGGCGGCCTGGGAAGACGCCTCGCGCGGCAAGCCGCGCCTGCGCGAGCCGGACGCGGCGCGCTGGATCGCCGACGGCGCCTGCCTGAACCTGCAAACGGCCGGCATCGGCCAGGCGCGCCTGCACCTGCCGCACTCGCGCGACGACGTGCGCCAGGAACAGCGCAGCGCGATGCAGGTCCAGCTGGCGCGCCGCTATCCGGACGCCGACTGGCTGCAGAGCTTCGCCCTGGTCGAACCGAATACACCGGGCGCGCGCACCGGCGCCAAGTTCCTCGCCGTATGGCGCGAGGGGACCACCGTCAACGGCCAGCTGTGGATCACACTGCCGGGCGAGGAGGGCATCGTGCGCGCCCGCGTCTCCAGTGTCCTGGCCGTTGCGCGCAGCGACGACACCGCCAAGGCGCGCGCCGCGCTGATCCAACGCGAGCTGACCGCGCTCGCCCACGCCTGGGAGGTGCGCCATGAATGAAGAACTGAATACGCCGCTGTGGCTGCTGTCGCCGCTGGCCGTGCTGGGTGGCGGCCTGATGCTGGCCCTGGTCATCGGCCTCACCCTGCAGCGCTTCAAGGTGCCCAAGCTGTATGGCGCGGTGCTGGCCGGCCTGCTGCTGGGCTCCACCGGCTTCGGCCTGATCGACCGCGCCCTGCTGACCCAGTTCCAGGAACTGCTGAACGCCGCGGCGGCCCTGGTGCTGTTCGAGGTCGGCCGCAAGATGGACCTGGCCTGGCTCTTGAAAAGCGGGCGCCAGGGCGGCAGCCTGCTGCTGGCGACCATCGCGCGCTGGGTCGCGGTCGCGATCACCCTGCGCCTGCTCGGCCTGCCGTGGGGCGCGTCGATCTTCATCGCCTCGATCCTGATCGCGGTGAACCCGGTCATCGTCAGCTCGATGGTGGCGGACGAGAACGCGAGCGGCACCAGCACCTTCGCCACCGCCAATATGGTGGGCCTGAGTTCCCTGGTCGCCCTGCTCATCCTGGGCGTGACCATGGCCTGGACCCGCAGCCACGGCGTCGACGCCAGCGGCGACTTCCTCGGTGAATTGATGCGCCAGGGCGGCAAGCTGGTGCTGGGCGCCGCGATCGCCGCGCTGTCGTACGGCTTGTACGCCGCCGCCACCCGCCTGTGCAAGGTGCCGGCGCGGATGCGTCCCGGCATGCTGCTGGCGGCGCTACTGATCGACCTCGGCCTGTGCTCGGTGTCGGCGGCCAGCGCGCTGCTTTCGCTCTTGCTGATGGGCGTCCTGCTGCGCAATGCGGAAAAGCGCGACAACGTGTTCCAGGCTCAGCTGCAGACCGCCCAGGATATCGGCTACGTGCTACTGTTCCTGATGTCGGCCGCCCTGGTCGACCTGGGCGAACTGGCGCGCGGCTGGGCGCTCGGCGCGGCGCTGGCCGTGTTCGCGGTGCGCATCGCCGTCACCCGCCTGGCACTGTGGCCGGCCAGCGCCTGGGACCGCCGCAAGAAGCATGCGATGGCGCTGTCGATGTGTTCCCTGGTGAGCTACGGCGGCCTGGTGGTCGACAACACCCTGAACGCCTATACCGGACTGGACCCGGCCTCGACCGCGCTGATGGGCGCGCTGCTGGCCCTGAACGTGCTGCTGGCGCCCGGCCTGACCTGGCTCGGCCTGCGCATGGCGGGCGAAACCTACCAGACCGGCGGCCAGGACGTGGCGCCGGCCGACAAATTCAAGGAGGCCGCATGAGCGCTACCGTACTGAATGATGCAGCCGCCGCCCAGGCGCAGGCGGTGAGCGGCAAGGGCCCGGCCTTCCTGCCGGACTTCAAGCCCTCGACTGTCGGCACCATGGGCATCGAGCTCGAACTGATGGTGCTCGACCGCCTGACCTACGACCTGTTTCCGGCCGCGCCCGACATCCTGCGCGTGCTCGACAAGCACGACAAGCCCTGGGTGCACACGCCCGAGATCACGACCTCGATGCTGGAAGTGGCGACCTCGATCCTGCAGTCGTTCGGCGAGGCGCGCGAGCAGCTCGAGCACATCCGCTCGACCGTGCAGCGCGCGGCGTTCGAGGTCGGCGCGGCGATTTCTGGCGGCGGGGCGCACCCCTTCCAGCGCTGGAACGAGCAGCGCATCTATCCGAAGGAGCGCTACTTCGAGTCCGAGCGCAAGTACGGCTACCTGGCCAAGCTGTTCACGGTGTTCGGCATGCACGTGCACATCGGCGCCGGCACCGCCGACGAGGCGGTGCGCCTGTGCGCCTGGCTGACCCAGCGCGCGCCGCTGTTCATCGCGCTGTCGGGCAATTCGCCGTGCTGGCAGGGCGAGGTGTCGGGCTTCTGCAGCTCGCGCAGCAATGTGGTCGGGGCCTTCCCGATGAGCGGCATCCAGCCGCCCGACCTGCGCAGCTGGCAGGACTTCCGCGACTATTTCGACCGCCTGGCGGGTTTTGGCATCGTCAACAGCATCAAGGATTTCTACTGGGACGTGCGGCCCAAGCCCGAGTACGGCACCATCGAACTGCGGGTGCTCGACACGCCCCTGAAGCCGGTGTACGCCGCCGCGCTGGCCGTGTATGCGCGCGAGTTGTGCCTGGAATTCGCGGACCAGCCGGACCGCTGGCCGGCCAACGGCAGCCGCGAGCTCTACACCTGGAACCGCTTCAACGCCGCGCGCGACGGCGTCGACGGCAGCTGGATCGATCCCGAGACCGGAACCTCGCTGCCGATCCTCGACGTGATCCGGGGCGACCTGGAACGCCTCGGCCGGCGCTCGCGCGACCCGGGCTTCGCGCAAGCGCGCGCGGTGATCGAGGAATTGATGAAGGAGGGCGGCCAGGCCGGCCTGCTGAAACGCCACCTGGCGGGCGGCGGCGGCATGAACGACCTGGCGCGCCTGGCGAGCGAGGTGTTCGACGCCGGCGAGGGCCTGGCCGAGCAGAAAAGCTAGAGCTGGGCCAGCGGCAGCTGGGCGGCCTCGTCGTCCGCCGCCAGCTCGGCGATCAGGCGGCCGAGGTCCTGTTCCAGGCGCAGCAGCGTCGCTTCGTCGAGGCTGGCGAGGGCGTCCGGCAGCACGCCGGCGAAGGGCAGGGGCGCGGCGCGCAGCACCGCCAGGCCCTCGGGCGTGACGCGCAGCGCGACGGTGCGGCGGTCGAGCCCTTCGCGGCTGGCGCTCACGAAGCCGCGCTCGACCAGAGCGCGCACCAGGTTGCTGGCGGTCGACTGGTGGATGTCGAGCTCGCGCGCCAGCACGGTCGCGCCGATGCCGGGCTGGCGGTCGATCACGGACAGCGCCCACAGCTGGGCGCCGCCCAGGCCGGCTTCGCGCTCGACCTGGCGGAAATGGGTCTTGACGGCGTTGAACACAACGCGGAACTGGCGCAGCACGCGCATCGGCGCGCCGCTGTCGGCGCCGGCGATCTGCTTTTCGGGATGAATATCGGGCATCCGCGCATGATAGCCGAAATCGGTCCCTTCGCTGGCACGAAGCGCACTTGTCCCGCCAGCAAATCCGCAGGTGTGCCGGACTCGTCGTTTGCGCAGCCGAAACGTGGCGCGGCCTATGGCGGCTTTTGCTAGGATGGGCCGCATGAATCGGCTGCTGGCTCATCCACTCTCGTGGCGCCGGCACATGGTGTCGCGCGCCGCCATGACCACCTTTCTGGCCGGCGCCGCGCTGACAGCGTTGCTGTCGGCGGTGGCGCGCAACCTGGAGGCGGACCGCGCGCGCGCCGATTTCGCGCAGCGCGCGGCGGTGCGCACGGCCGCGGTCGCGCGCGCCTTCGGCGACGCCGTGCGCGACCTGCGCGCGCTGAACCTGCTGTTCGCGGCAAACGGCGGCGCGGTCTCGCGCGAGGCCTTCGACGCTTTCGCCCAGCCGCTGGCGGCGCGCAACGGCTACCTGCGCGCACTCGAGTACCAGCGCTTCGTGGACGACGGCGAGCGCGCCGCCTTCGAAGCCGCCGGCAGCCGCTACTGGCCGGGCTTCGCGATCCGCGAGCGTGGGCCCGACGGCCTGCGGCCCGCCGCGCGCCGCCCGCGCTACCTCGTCAACGACTACGTGGTGCCGATCGCCGGCAACGCCCTGGTCTATGGCTACGACGCCTGGTCCAATCCCGAACAGCGCGCCTTCATCGCGCGCGCCATCGACAGCGGCGAGCCCACCGCCAGCCCGGTGCTGCGCCTGGTGCAGGGCGACGGCGGCCTGCGCGGCTTGCTGGTGTCGATGCCGGTCTACCGCGGCGGCGCCGACCTCGAGGACGTGGCGGCGCGGCGCGCGCAGGCGCTCGGCTGCACCACCGTGGCGCTGGACGCGGCCGTGCTGGTGGGCGCCAGCCTGGACGGAACGCATCTGCTGGCGATGGGCGACTTTGCGCTCACGTTATACGGCTATACAGGCAGCGGCGCGCGCGTCCCGGTGTTCCACCACCAGGGCGACCCCGCGCCGGCATCCCTGCTGGAGCGCTGGCTCGACCGCGACCCGACCGCCATCACCAGCAGCTTCGAGGTGGCCGGGACGCGCTGGGAATTCGAGACCGTGCGCCTGCCGCGCAGCCTGGAATCGCGGACCGGTTCGCTGTCGATCCTCGCCTTCGGCATCCTGCTCAGCTTCGCCGCCGGCTGGCTGGTGCAGCAGCGCAGCGCGCGCACCCGCCGCATCGAGTCGCTGGTCGAGCGCCGCACCGCGGACCTGGCCCTGACCGCCGGCGCCCTGCGCCTGTACCGGCGCGCGATCGAATCGGCCGCGAATCCGATCCTGATGATCAGCGCGACCCGGCCCGGCTATCCGATCGAGTATGCGAACGCCGCCTGCGAGCGCGTGCTCGGCTACGGGCCGGGCGAGCTGCAGGGCCTGCCGCTGGCGGAACTGGCGCAGCCGCAGGACGGGGAGGCCGGGCTGGCCGAGCTGCGCCAGGCCCTGTACGAGTGCCGCAAGGGCCACGCGCTGGTGCGCCAGGCCACCCGCGACGGCCGCGAGCTGGTCAGCGAGGTCTACATCGCGCCGGTGAACGACGAGGCCGGCCGCACCGGCCACTTCGTGGTCACCACCTACGACGTCACCGTCGCCAAGCGCTACGAGGCGGAACTGGCGCACCGCGCCCGCTACGACACCCTGACCGGCCTGGCCAACCGCGCCCTGCTGAGCGACCGCATCGAGCGCGCCATCGCGGTGGCGAACGGCGCACCGGTGTGGACGGTCGCTCTCGACATCGACCACTTCAAGCTGATCAACGACACCCTCGGACGCGGCCTCGGCGACGAGGCGCTGCGGGCGCTGGCCGGCCGCATCAACGGCGGCATGCGCCAGGCCGACACCGCGGCGCGCGCCGGCGGCGACGACTTCATGCTGGTGCTGTGCGGCTGCGCCAACGAAGGCCAGGCCGCCGCGCGCGTGCAGGAAGTGCGCGCGGCCATCGCCGAGCCGCTGCAGATCGAAGGACACACCCTGGCCTTCGGTTCCAGCGCCGGGGTGGCCGGCTATCCGAACGACGGGCGCGACCCCGAAACCCTGGTCAAGCATGCGGAAGTCGCGATGTACCGCGCCAAGCAGAACGGCCGCAACGCGGTGCAGTTCTACGCGCCGCACATGAATGCCCACGCGCTCGACCGCCTGGCGCTGGAAGGAGCGCTGCGCGGAGCCCTGCGCGACCAGCAGTTCGAGCTGCACTTCCAGCCCCAGGTCGACCTGCACAGCGGCCGGGTGGTCGGCACCGAGGCCCTGATCCGCTGGCGCCACCCGCTGCTCGGCACCGTGCGCCCGGACCGCTTCATCGCGCTGGCCGAGGAGACCGGCCTGATCGTGCCGATCGGCGCCTGGGCGCTGCGCTCGGCCTGTTCCCAGAACCGCGACTGGCAGCGCGCCGGCCTGGGCCAGCTGCGGGTCGCGGTCAACCTGTCGGCGCGCCAGTTCTCCGAACCGGACCTGGTACAGACCGTGCGCCAGGTGCTGGACGACACCGGCCTGGCGCCGGACTCGCTCGAGATCGAGCTGACCGAGAGCATGATGATGGCCGACGTCGAGTCCGCGATCGAAACCATGCGCTGCCTGAAGGCGATGGGCGTGAAACTCTCGATCGACGACTTCGGCACCGGCTACTCGAGCCTGGCCTACCTGAAGCGCTTCCCGGTGGACGTGCTGAAGATCGACCGCAGTTTCGTGCGCGACATCGTCGTCAGCCGCGACGGCGCCGCCATGGTCGACGCCATCGTCTCGCTGGCCCACAGCCTGCGCATGCAGGTGATCGCCGAGGGCGTCGAGACCATCGAGCAGCTCGACTACCTGCGCGGCTGCGGCTGCGACGAGGTACAGGGCCATATCTTCGCCCGGCCGCAACCGGTGGAAGCCGTTGAAGCGTTGCTGCGCCAGGGCAGGGTGGCGCCGGTGCACGCCTGAGCCCGACCGGCCGTGCGACAGGGCAGGTGGGCTATACTTATCACATACGCAACCGTAGGGTCGGCGGTCCCCCGCCCACGCGTTCAACGAACGGAATCGAGCCATGGAGCAGGCCAGGATACGTGATCTGAACGCGTGGGCAAAGGATTGTCCACCCTACGAGGGTGTGAAAAATTCGTCCATGGCTGCGTTGCCTCGTCTCGCCGTACGAGTGTACTGTCTTCGACTCGGCGCCTTGCCATAGCCATTTTTTCACACCCTCTACGGCGCACCAACAAAGCGCAGCAAGGATTCCCCAGAGTGGACCAGAAGACCGACCCGAACGACCCCAGCAACCCACAGCAAACCCCGGGAGAACGCGCCCGGCGCATCCTCGGCGGCGCCGGCGAGCGCGCCCGCGCCGGCTTTTCCTGGGCGCGCGCCGCCGCCTTCGTGCGCCTGAACGGCCGCTCCCGCCTCGAACAGACCCTGCTGGTCGGCCTGTGGACCGTGGCCGCCGGCCTGATGGCCTTCTTCCTCTACCTGCTGATCCTGATCCCGCTCACGCCCGGCATCAGCGACCTGCACCAGGCCCGCACCGCTCGCCCCAGCGTGATCCTCTCAGCCGACGGCAAGGAACTCGGCAGCTTCGAAAAAGGGTTCCAGGAGCGGGTCAAACTGTCGCAGATCTCGCCGCACGTGATCAAGGCCCTGATCTCGACCGAGGACCATCGCTTCTACGAGCACCACGGCGTCGACTTCCGGCGCGTGGCCGGGGCCCTGGTCGCCACCGTCAAGGGCGACGCCCAGGGCGGTTCGACCATTACCCAGCAGCTGGCCCGCAATATGTTCCCCGAGGAGATCGGGCGCGCGCGCAGCATCAACCGCAAGATGAAGGAACTGATCACCGCGATCAAGATCGAGAACACCTACAGCAAGACCGAGATCCTGGAAGCCTACCTGAACACGGTGCCCTTCCTCTACAACGCCTACGGCATCGAGATGGCCGCGCGCACCTATTTCGGCAAGCCGGCCCTGAAGCTCGACGTGCTGGAATCGGCCACCCTGGTCGGCATGCTCAAGGGCACCCACTACTACAATCCCGTCACCAGCCCGGAACGGGCCAAGGCGCGCCGCAACGTGGTGCTGTCGCAGATGGCCAGGCATGGCGCCTTCACCGAAAAGCGCTACGAACAGCTCGCCAAGCGCCCGCTGCGTACCCGCTTCGCGCGCCTGAACGACCGCAGCGGCAAGGACGACCACTTCACCGCCTACGTGCGCAAGTGGCTGCTGGAGTGGGCCGAGGAAAACGACTACGACCTGTCGCTCGACGGCCTGGTGGTCCACACCACCCTCGACCTGGACCTGCAGGACGCCGCCCGCCGCGCCGTGGAACGCCAGGCCAACACCCTGCAGGCGATCGCCGACGTCGAATGGGCGTACTCCGGCATGCCGCGCTCGACCTCGACCGGCATGTACACATCGATGCGCGGCGAGGTCGACCCCTTCGCGTATTACTGGAATTCTCACCCGCGCGAACTCGACGCCTTCGTGCGCGAATCCGGCGCCTACCGCCGCGCGGTCGAGGATGGCGAAGCGCCCGAGGAGGCGCTCAAGCGCCTGAAGCGCGACCGCGCCTTCCTGAGCGACCTGAAGGAAGCCAAGTCGCGCCTGGAAGCCGGCTTCGTGGCGATGGACCCGGCCACCGGCGAAGTGCGCGCCTGGATCGGCAGCCGCAGCTTCGAGCGCGACCAGTTCGACCACGTGGCCCAGGCATCGCGCCAGCCCGGCTCCACTTTCAAGCCCATCGTCTACGCGGCGGCGCTGGAGCGCGGCATTCCGCCGGACCGCACCTACCGCGACGTGGTGCAGGACATCAGGATCGGCGGCGGCAAGGCCTGGCGCCCGACCGATATGTCGGGCAATACCGGCGCCATGATGACCATGCGCGACGGCCTGATCCTGTCGAAGAACACCATCACCGCCCAGGTGATGCAGGAAGTCGGCTTGAGTCCCATCGTGCGCCTGGGCCAGAGCATGGGCATCCGCCAGAGCAAGCTCGAATCCGTGCCCTCGCTGGCCCTCGGCACCAGCCCCGTGACCCTGCTCGAGATGGTCAGCACCTACAGCACCATCGCCTCGCTGGGCGAGTACCGCAAGCCGATTTTTGTCCGCCGCATCACGGACCGCGACGGCAAGGTGATCGCCGACTTCGCGCCGGGCGCGCCGGAACGGGCGCTGTCTCAGGAGGCCTCGATCGCCCTGATCGACATGCTGCGCGGCGTAGTCGACCGCGGCACCGGCGGCGGCGTGCGCTACCGCTTCGGGGTCCATGGCGACGTCGCCGGCAAGACCGGCACCACCCAGAACAACACCGACGGCTGGTTCATCCTGATGCATCCGCAGCTGGTGGCCGGGGCCTGGGTCGGCTTCAACGACAACCGGGTGACCATGCGCTCGAGCTACTGGGGACAGGGTGGCCACAATGCGCTGATGCTGGTGGGCGACTTCATGCGCACCGCGCTGGAAAACGGCAAGCTCGATCCGAACGCGCTGCTGCCGGGCGGACGTCCGCCGGCGCCGCGCCGCTACGAGGAGCCGGAAGAAGAGGTCGAGGAACTGCCGGGCGAACTCGATATGGAAGGCATGGCGCCCGACGCGGACGAGGTGCCGGACCCGGACCCGGCGCTGGACATCCAGCCGCAGGTCCAGCCGGCGCCGCCGCCGGCGCCGCTGCCGGAAGCGGTGCCTCCGCCGCCACCACCCGATCCGTCGCAGGGCGAGGACCCCATCATTTAGTAGCGACCGCGCCCGGCGGCAGGTCGGTGCGCAGCAGCGGGTAGGGGTTGATGGCGCCGCCCATCTCGTACACGCCGTAGTGCAGGTGCGGCGGCGTGCCCTTGGCGTTGCCCGTGTTGCCGACGAAGCCGAGCACCCGGCCTGGTTCGACCCGCATCCCGGGCGTCACGTCGGAATAGTGGTCGAGGTGGGCGTAGTAATGGCGCTGGCCGCCCGGCCCCAACACCCACACCACCAGGCCGCCCAGGCGGTTGGTCCCGACCCGCAGCACGATCCCTTCGGTGCTCGACAGCACCGCGGTGCCGCGCTTGGCGAAGATATCGATGCCCTCGTGCTTGCGTCCTTCGCTGCGCGCCCCGTGCCAGGTGTCGCGCAGGCCGCGCGGCTTGACCCCGGCCACCGGCATCGAAAGTTCCGACGGCGCCGGCATTGCGGCCAGGCGCGCCGCGTACATGGCATGCTTGAGCCACGGGCCGAGCAGGCCCCAGCAGGCGATCAGGAGAACGGCGAACAGCAGGCTGCGGAGGAAGGTGCGCATGGCGGCGTCCCGTGAGGTCGATACCGCACAGGTATGGGCGGATCGCCCGATTCAAAGCGCCAGGGTTGCTTCAGGCCGGATCGAGGCTGGCGGCCTGGCCGGCCGCGCTGGCCTGCGGGTCCGCGCCGGCATGCACGGGCAAGCCCACCGTGAAGGTGCAGCCCTTGCCATGCCCGTCGCTGTGGACCGACACCGTACCGCCGTGCAAGGCCGTGAGTTCCTTGACCAGGGCCAGGCCGAGACCCAGGCCGCCCTGGGCGCGATCAATGCTGGTCGGGCCCTGCACCAGCACGTCGAAGATCACCGGCAGCAGTTCGGGCGCGATGCCGACGCCGGTGTCGCGCACCTCGACCACCACGTTCCCGCCCTCGACCTTGCAGCCGACCGCGATGCTGCCGCCGGCCGGCGTGTACTTGATGGCGTTGTGCAGCAGGTTGTCGACCACCTGCTCGAGGCGGGTGCGGTCGCCCTCGACCGGGGCCGCCTGCAGGTCCACCTCCCAGTGGTGGCTGCCGCCGTCGACCAGGCGTTTGGCTTCGACGCAGGCGCGCAGCACCTCGCCCAGGTCGACCGGCGCGCGCTGCAGCACGATTTTGCCCGACAGGATGCGCTGCACGTCGAGCAGGTCGTCGACGATGCGGGTCAGGTGGCGCATCTGGCGCCGGCTGATCGCGCGCGCGTTGGCGGCCTGCTCCGGCTTGATGTTCGGCATCTCCAGTACGCTCATGGCGCCCGAGATCGCGGCCAGCGGATTGCGCAGCTCGTGCCCGAGCATGGCGAGGAAGCCGTCCTTGGCGCGGCTCTGGGCCTCGGCCTGGCGCCGCGCGCGCTGCTCGCTCAGGAGCAGCTGCTCGCGCTCGTGCTGCAGCGCCTGGCGCGCCGCGCTCTCTCGGCTCAAGGCCTGGCTGGTGAAATGCAGGCCGTCGAGCAGGGCGTCGACTTCCTCGACCCGGGTCGGACGCGGCCGCGCTACCGCGCCACGCGCCAGCGAATTGGCGACGCTGCCGGCCTGCTGCAGGGCCGCCGACAGTTTGTTGCCGAGGAAGACGGCGACGAAGATGGCCAGACCCATGAGCAGGATCAGGGCCAGCGCCGCATAGGTGGCGGCAGTGCGCGCCGCCGATTCGATCTCCGC
Source organism: Massilia phyllostachyos (assembly GCF_021044825.1). Lineage (GTDB taxonomy): Bacteria > Pseudomonadota > Gammaproteobacteria > Burkholderiales > Burkholderiaceae_D > Telluria > Telluria phyllostachyos. The sequence continues at coordinate 36,597 of NZ_JAJNOC010000015.1, forward strand.
CACCGGCACCCCGATCACGACGGTCCAGCCGGAAGCTTTCGAACGGGTATGGATGCCGTAGACCTCGACGCCTTCGTGGGTGGTGTGGCGCAGCACGCCGCTGCCGGCTTGCGCCGCGGCCGCGCGCATCTCGGGATGCATCGGCTTGCCGGCCGCCTGCGCGCCGCCGCGGCTGCGTGCGATGGTCACGCCCCTGGCGTCGAAGATGCCGACCAGCCAGCCGGGCTCCAGCGCCCCGCTGGCGAACACGCGCTCGAAAAAGCGGGCGTCGAAGACCTGGCTGACCACGTAGCGCCGCGCGCCATCGGGCGGGGAGGGGACGTTGACCGCGACCGCGGGTCGGCCCGAGGGACCGCTAGGGAAGTAGCCGGTGACCTGGACCTGGTTGCGGCGCAGCAGCTCGGCCGCGAAAGGCCGCACCACGCCCGGCGCTTCCGGTTCGTACGGTTTCAGGGTATTGAACAGCTGGCGCCCGCTGTCGTCGATTAGCGTGGTCCAGCTCAGCGCGCCGTCGCCGTTCAGGCGCCGCGCCAGGCGGTAGACGCGCTGGTAATTCTGTTCGCCCAGCGCTTCAGAACTGGCGATGGTGCGCAGCAGCGCTTCGGCCACCGCAATCTCGCGGTCCACCAGCAGGGCGGTGGCGCGCGCGGTTTCCTGCACCCGGCGGATGCGCGACTCGCGCTCCCAGTCCAGCAGCATCGACACCCCGATCCAGAACGCCAGGACCACGGGGATCAGGATGGCGGCGGCCATCAGAAACAGGTAGGTGCGGGTCTTCATGCGGGCATGGCGCAGGAGCGGCTGGCATTGTGAAATGGCAATACCAGCAAGCTTAACAGAAGCGCCACGCCCCCGTCGGATTTTGTCGTTCGGGCCTACAGGATCGGCGTGCCGCCCGTGACCGCGATGCGCGCGCCCGACACATAGCTGGCCTGGTCGGAGGCCAGCAGCACGTACACCGGCGCCACCTCGGCCGGCTGGCCGGGGCGCTTCATCGGCACCTGCTGGCCGAAGCTTTCCACCTGGTCGGGCGGCATGGTCGACGGAATCAGGGGCGTCCAGATCGGCCCCGGCGCCACCGAGTTGGCGCGGATGCCTTTCTCGGCCAGCAGCTGGGCCAGGCCGGCCGTGAAGTTGGCGATCGCGCCCTTGGTGGTGGCATAGGCCAGCAGGGTCGGCTTCGGATTGTCCGAGTTGATTGAACTGGTGTTGATGATCGAGGAGCCGGGCCGCATGTGCTTCACCGCCGCCTTACACAGGTGGAAAATCGCCGTGATGTTCACCTTGAAGGTGTAGTCCCACTCCTCGTCGGGGATCTCTTCCAGCGAATCGTGGGTCATCTGGAAGGCCGCGTTATTCACCAGCACGTCGACCCGGCCGAAAGCCTCGACCGCCTTGTCCACGATGGCGCGGCAGTGGGCCGGGTCGGCGATGTCGCCCGGCACCAGCACCGCCTTGCGGCCGGCTTCCTCGACCAGGCGCCGGGTTTCCTCGGCATCCTCGTGTTCGTTCAGGTAGGCGATCAGGACGTCGGCGCCTTCGCGCGCAAAGGCCAGGGCGACGGCGCGGCCGATCCCGCTGTCGGCGCCGGTGATGATGGTGGCTTTGTCGGTCAGCTTGCCGGAACCGGTGTAGCTGGTCTCGCCATGGTCGGCCTTCGGGGTGAGCTGCGCTTCACTGCCCGGTGGCTGCTGTTGCTGTACTGGCTGGTTCATGTAAGGGTTTTAACAGTTAGTTTGGAACTTATTCATTTTGAGTAGTCATACTCATATGAACAAGTTCCTCTCCATCACCGCTGCCGCGCAAGCGCTTGGCGTTTCGGCCAGCACGCTGAGACGCTGGGAGGCGGCCGGCAAGCTCATCCCCAGCCGGACCAAAGGTGGTCAACGCCGCTACGATCTCGCATCGATGC
>NZ_JAJNOC010000016.1 GCF_021044825.1 Massilia phyllostachyos
CGCGGGTCAGGAATATTCGCTCGAACGATTTACACCAGGCATCGACGAGCATCACGCGACGCTTCCACACGATCGGCATCGAGGATCTGAACGTGAAGGGAATGCTGGGCAACCATTGCCTGTCGCGAGCCATTGCCGACATGGGCTTTGGCGAGTTTCGCCGTCAGCTGGAGTACAAGGCGGAACGGCGTGGTGGGCAGGTCGTCGTGATTGACCGTTGGTACCCGAGCAGCAAGACCTGTTCGTGCTGCGGCGTCAAGATCGAGACGCTGACCCTGGCGCAGCGGCACTGGAGTTGCGACGCTTGCGGGGTCGCGCATGACCGTGACGTGAATGCGGCGATCAATTTAAGAAACATGGCGGTGAGTTCCACCGTGTCGGCCTGTGGAGGGGAAGGCGCTGGCCCTGTGCGCGAGCACAGGGTGAAACCTGCCCCCGTGAAGCAGGAATTCAACAGCAAGGCTAGCTTTAAGTAGTATCAGGTAGCTTTGCGTAAGTTTGAAAGGACGGTAACGATAGTGGCCCGTGACTGGCCAGGCGAACAGGCGGTCTTCCATTTGCGTGCCGGCGCCGATATGGTGAATGACGAGAGGGACGCCTTGCGGCGTGCGCACGTCGGCGACGATGCCGATGTGCGGCACGCCGGGCGGCACCGTCCAGGTCACGATGTCACCGGGCGCATAGTCGCTGGCAGCCTTGCTGGCTGGCAGGGCCTGGCCGTGGCGGGTAAAGAAGACGGCCAGGTTCGGCACCCTGCGGTGGTCGATGTTCGGATCAGGGCGCTTGAGACCCCAGTTCGGATACGGATAGGCCTTCCAGGCCGCCTTCATGTCGCGGTAGACTCTTTCCTGCAGGTCGATGCCGATATGCCGCAAGGCCCGGATGACGACGTCGGTGCAGACGCCGCGCTCGGCCGGGACGTCGCCCAGCGGATAGGCCAGCTTCTTGTAGCTGGGGTCGTACAGCAGGGTGACGCCGATCTGCTCCTTCGCGGCCGCGACCACTTCCTGCTGCGGGCTGGCGCCGGCAGCGGTAGCCGGGCCGATGCAGAGCAGGCTTTCACCCAGGACGGCGGTGCAGGCAAGCGTGACACGCCGCGTGGCAACGCGTATCCGGGGCGTCGCGGAGCGAGGGAAGCCGGCGCGGCCGGCAATGGCAAGCCGCGTGGCGCCAAGTGGAATGGCATGGGGCAGCGCGGCGAAGTGATGACGCATCGTTGGTCTCCTTGTCATTGCATGTGAAGCTTGCATTGCCGATCCGATCTGGCGCGAATCAGTACAGCCGTGCCTCAGTGCGACACGTACCGCCTGTTCGCGCTATCGCCAGGCTCGCACAGCGGGCACCGTAGCCGTTGCTGGATAGCTTGGCCACCGCCAGCCACGCCGGTCGCTGCCGACCAGCTTAACCGCTATAAGCCAACTCAACCGCAGTTGACCAACTCAACCGCATTTGACCATTTAACCGCTGCAAGCCAGCCAGCTCGCACGGCTCGGATGCAACATCGACTTACTCGACCACCACGCTGCTGCTGCCACCCCCGCCCGGACGCACCAGCACCTTGGTGGCGATGCGTTCGGTCATTTCCTGCACGTGCGAGATGACGCCGACCTTGCGGCCCATCGATTGCAGCGCGTCGAGGGCATCCATGGCCACGCCCAGGGTTTCGCTGTCGAGCGAGCCGAAGCCTTCGTCGATGAACAGCGACTCGACCCGCACGCGGTTCGAGGACAGCGAGGCCAGGCCCAGCGCCAGCGCCAGCGAGACCAGGAAGGATTCGCCCCCGGACAGGGAATTCACGGAGCGCACTTCGCCGCCCATGTCCTGGTCGCGCACCATCAGCGCCAGCGAGGGGGCGCCGCCGTTGCTGACGCGCTCAAGGCGATAGCGCCGCGCCAGCTGGGCGAGGTGGGCGTTGGCGTAGCCGAGCAGCACGTCGAGCGTGAATTGCTGGGCGTAGTTGCGGAAGCGCTTGCCGTCGTGCGAGCCGATCAGCTCGGACAGCTTGCCCCAGCGCCGTTCCTCGGCCTGCTGGCGCTCGATGTCCGCCATCGCGGCCTGGGCCTGCGCCCGCCGCGTGTCGTCCTGGGCGGCGCGCATGCGCAGCTCGGTGGCGCGGTCGTGGGCTTCGCGGCGTTCGCTCGTCAATGCCTCGACCGCGGCGGCCACGGCCTCGGCGGACAGGCCGCTTTCTGGGCGGCCCTCGGCATGCAGCGCGCGCTGGGCGCGGCGTTCGGCCAGCACGGTGGCGGCGCTGGCGACGCGGGAGGCGAGCGCAGCGAGTTCCGCGCGCTCCTGCGCCAGCCAGGCGCTGCCGACCACCAGCAGCCGGCCGAGTTCGGTGGCGTCCGTGACCGGGTCGAGGCCGCTGCCCGGCTCGTCGCCCTGGCGCCGGTATTCCTCCAGCCAGTCGGCCAGCGCGGCCGCGGCGCGCGCGCCGGCACTGTCGAGCGCCGCGATGTGTTCGTTCAGCTGGGCCAGCGCGGTGCGGGCGCTGGCTTCGCGCTGGTTGGTTTCGTTGATGCTGGCCTGGCGCGCATTGACGGCGTTGCGGGCGGCGGCGACGCCGGCGGCGAGTTCCTGCTCGACGTCCGTTGCCGGCCGGCCCTGCCACAGGGCGGCGCGCTCGGCCCGGCGTGCGGCCAGCTCTTCGTCGATGCGCTTGAACTCGGCGGCGACGCCGGCGCCGTGCCGGTCGGCCTGGGCGATGCGTTCATTGGCGCCGGCCACCTCGGCTTCCAGCGTCGCGACGGCGGCGGCGGCGCGGGTGTGCAGGGCGGTCTGCTCCTGCCACTGGGCGGCATCCTGGGCACGCGCGCCGCGCCAGGCGTCCGGGCCGCGGCGCCAGGCGTCCTGCCAGGCGTCGCCGACGGCGTCCGCCAGCACCGGGTCGAGCTCGGCCAGCACCGCGGCCAGCTGGGCGGCGGCGGCCTCGTGCTGGAAGCTGCGGGCGCGCAGTTCGGACTGCATGCGGGTGCCGGCTTCCCGTGCGGCGTCGAAGGCCAGGCGCAGGCGCGCGTGTTCGGCCTGGGTGCGGTCGTAGGCAGCCTGGGCGGCGTCGCGCGCCTGGGCGGCGCGGCGCAGGGAAGCGCCGCGCGTGTCGAGTGCTGCAAGCGCTTCGCGCAGGCCGTCGCGTGCCTGCGCGAACCAGGCGGCGCGCTCGGCATCGAGCGGGGCTTCGCGCGCCAGCGGCTCGGCGTTCCATTCGGCTTCCAGTTCCTCGACCAGGCGCGCCAGGCCCGCGCGCTCGCGCTGCAGCCCTGCCAGCCTGTCGCCCGTGGCCGCGAGGGTGGCGGCCTGTGCGGCCTGGGCAGCTTCGTTGTCGCGCACCAGGCCGCGGCATCGCGCGACTTCGCGCCGCAAGTTAGCGAGCATGGCGCGCAGGACGTCCTGGCGGCCGTCGTCGCGGTAGGGGTGATCGTGGGCGCCGCAGACCGGGCAGGGCGTGTCGTCTTCCAGGGTGGCGCGCAACTCTTCCACATTGGCGGCGCAGGCCAGTTCGGCGGCCGACAGGGATTTCTCGGCCTGCTGCATGGCGCCGAACATGGCCGGCGCGGCGCCGCGTGCTTCCTCGAGCAGGCGTGCGGCGCCGGCGCGCGCGGTGTCGACGCGGTCCAGTTCGGCGCTGGCGTCGCGCAGCTCCTGGCGCGTGGTGACGAAGGCGCTCCAAGCCTTGTCGGCGGCCGCCAGGCGTTCACGGCGCACCTCCATGGCTTGGCGCTCCTGGTCCAGGGCCTGCGGGTCGATCGCCTCGAGCGCAGCCAGGGCCTCGCGGCGCGCCGCGTCCTGCGCCTCCAGGCGGGCGCCGGCATTGGCCAGCGCGAGCGTGGCAGCCTGTTCCGCCTCGGCGGCTTGCGCCGCCTGGCGCCCGGCGATGGACAGGGCTTCGCGCGCGGCAGCGTCCTGCGCCACCAGCTGCCCGGCCTGGGCCAGGAGCTTGTCCCAGCGCGGCCACTGGACGGCCATCGGTTCCAGGCGGGCATTGGCTCCTAGCCAGGCGGCCGCGGCATCGCGCTGGCGCCGCACGGTGTCGAGCTCGGCCGATTTGGCGCCGTGCACGGCGCGCGCCTGGCGCGCCTCGCCGCGCGCGGCCTCGAGGGCGTTTGCCGCCTGGGCATGGGCAGGCGCCTGGGTGGCGATGGCCGCGTCCAGGGCCTTGGCGGCGTCCAGGCCGGGCGCAGCGCCGCGCAGGGCCGATTCGGACGCCTCGAGGGCCGCCAGCGCCGCGTCGACGTCGAGCACGGCCTGGCGCCGCGCCTCGACCGCCGTCGCCAGATTGGCGTCGAGCCTGGCGCTGGAGTCGACCGCGGCCTTGCGCTCTTGTTCCAGGCGCACGATGTCGGCCACCAGCGGACGGGCCGGCTGCACCGCATCGAGGGTGGCCAGGCGCTGGCGCCGCTCGCCGGATGCGCCTTGCTCGGCCTCGGCGCCGGCCAGCGCTTCGGCGGCCTGGGTTTCGCTGGCCGCCAGCTTGGCCGCTTCCTGGTGCCAGCGCAGTTCCTGCTCGAGCGCGGAGCGGCGCGCATCGGCGGCTTCCAGCGCCAGCTCGGCGCCGGTGCGCTCGAGGTCGAGCTTTTCGCGCTCTTCCTGCGGCAGCGGGGCCTGGCTGGCGAGCTGCGAGGTGAGCATCCTGGTGCGCTCCTGCTCGGCGCGGTAGCGCTCGAAGGCGCGCCGCGAGATCTCGGAATAGATCGTGGTGCCGGTCAGGGTTTCGAGCAGCTCGCCGCGTTCGTTCTCGTCGGTTTTGAGGAAAGCCGAGAATTCGTTCTGGGCCAGCAGCACGGCGCGCGTGAACTGCTCGAACGAGAGCCCGATGCGCGCCACGATCTCGTTCGCGACCTCGGTCTTGGTGCCGCCCAGCGGATCGAGTTCGGGCAGGCGGTGCAAGGTCATCTTCGAAGGCTGCAGGGCGCCGCCCGGCTTGCCGTAGGCGCGCCGCACGCTCCAGCGCGCGCGGTAGCGGATGTCGTCGTTGCCGGCGAAGTCGACTTCGGACCAGGCCTCTGCCGCCCCGCGCCGCAGCAGGGTGCGCGGGTCGAGCGCCGAGACGGTGTCCGCACCGACGTCGGGCAGCTGGCTGCCGGCGCGCTTGAGCAGGCGCGGGGTGGCGTCGTACAGGGCCAGGCAGAGGGCGTCGAGCAGGGTGCTCTTGCCCGCGCCGGTGGGCCCGCTGATGGCGAACAGACCGCTCGAAGCGAGCGGTTCGGCTTCGAAGTCGACCTGGAATTCCCCCGCCAGCGAGGCCAGGTTCTTGCCGGCGATGCGCAGGATCCTCATGCCCCGTCTCCCAGCGCATGGGTGAGTTCGGCAAAGGCCGCGAGCTGCTCCGGCGGCGCCTCGTCGCCGTAGCGCTGGGCCCACAGGCGCCGGAAGATGTCGTCCGGCTGCAGCTGGGCCAGCTGGTCGAGCGTCAGCGCCTGGTCCGGCTGTTCGGCGGTCGCATGGCGGCGCGTCGGCTCGATCTTGGCCAGGCGCACCGGCTTGCCGGCCAGGGCGGCTTCGACCTGGGCGCGCAGGCCCGGTTCGGGGCCGTCGAGCAGCACGCGCACTTCGAGGAAGGGCTGGGCGTGGGGCGGGGCGTCGGGCAGGTCGAGCGCTTCCAGCGCCGCCAGGGCGTCCGCCAGCGGCGCCGGCTGGGCCGGCACGCGCAGCAGCTGGACCGCGCGCGGCACGTGGATGGGGGTCACGGTACTGACCTGCGGCCCGTCGAGGTCGATGCGCAGCACCTGGTGCTGGTAGCCGACTTCGGAAAACGACAGCGGCAGCGGACTGCCGCAGTAGCGCCGGTGCTCGTGGCCGCCGACCTTCTGGGCCAGGTGCAGGTGGCCCAGGGCGACGTAGGCCACTTGCGGGTCGAACATGGTGGCCGGCAGCGCTTCGGTGCCGCCGATCACGATGCGGCGCTCGGAATCCTGGGACGACTGGCCGTCCACCATATGGCAATGTCCCATCGCGACGATGGCTTCACTCCCCGTACAACGCGACTGCGCCAGCGCGAAGGCTTGCCGGTAGAGCAGGGCGGTGCCGTGCAGGTAGGGGTCGAGCGCGCCTTCGTCTTTTTCTTCTTCGCCGGCGACGGCGCGCGGCACGTCGCCCGGGCGCAGGAAGGGAATCGCCAGGCACCAGGCGGCGATTTTGCCGGCGCGGTCGCGCAGCGGCACCAGCAGGCGCTCCAGGTCGATGGCGCCGTCCGGCATGCGGGCGACGTTGCCGACCACGACCGTCCCATGCGCTTCCAGCAGCGGGGTCGGCGCTTCCAGGCGGCCCGGCGAATCGTGGTTGCCGGCGATGACGACCACCTGCAGATGCGCTACCTTCGCCTTGGCCTGCTGCAGGAAACGGTAGAGCTGGCGGTGCGCCGCGGCCGACGGGTTGGCGTTGTCGAAGATGTCGCCGGCGATCAGCAGCACGTCGATGTCCTCGGCCACGAGCGTCGCCACCAGCCAGTCCAGGAAGCAGGCATGCTCGTGGCTCCGGTCGAAGTTGTGCAGGGTCTGGCCCAGGTGCCAGTCGGAAGTATGGAGCAGCCGCATGGTTAAAATAGTAAGTCGGGGTCGGCGCTTACTATAGCGCAGACTTGCCGTGTCGCCCAGAAAAAGACTGTGTTTTTTTACAGTAGTATTGGTTTGCTATTACGATGATGTCATGAGCGAAATCAAGCTGACGAAGCCGGCCGCCCGCGCCCTCCATCTGGCGGCCCAGGAGATGCTGGGCCCGCCGCGGCGGCGCGCGGCCAAGGCCGATGTGCTGGCGGCAATCCGCCGCATGGGCATGTTGCAGATCGACACAATCAGCGTGGTGGCGCGCAGTCCCTACCTGGTGCTGTGGAGCCGGCTGGGCGACTACGAGCCGGCCTGGCTCGACGAGTTGCTGGCCGAAGGCGCCCTGTTCGAGTACTGGGCGCACGAGGCCTGCTTCCTGCCGATCGAGGATTACGGCCTGTACCGCCACCGGATGCTGGATCCGGAAGCGATGGGCTGGAAGTATTCCGCGACGTGGATGCGCGAACGCGCGGCCGAGGTGCAGGCCCTGCTGGCGCACGTGCGCGACAACGGCCCGGTGCGCTCGTCGGATTTCGAGCGCAGCGACGGCAAGGCCGGCGGCTGGTGGGAGTGGAAGCCGGAAAAACGCAGCCTCGAGGTGCTGTTCACCGCGGGCGAACTGATGATTGCGCGGCGGCACAATTTCCAGCGCATCTACGACCTGGCCGAACGCGTGCATCCTTCCTGGCGCGACGAGCACACGCCGTTGAGCGAAGTGCGGCGCAGCTTCGTGCTGCAGGCGGTGCGCGCGCTCGGGCTGGCCCGGGCGTCCTGGATTCCCGACTACCACCGCACGCGCCGGCCCCATCCGGACCCGGCGGCGCTGGCCGACGAGGGTCTGCTGCTGCGCGCCCGCGTCGAGGGCTGGGACGAGCCGGTCTACATCCACCCCGACCATGCGGAATTGGCGCAACGCGCCGCCATGGGCGACCTGCGGCCGAGCCTGACGACCCTGCTGTCGCCCTTCGACCCGATCGTCTGGGACCGCCGCCGCGCGCTCGAACTGTTCGGTTTCGACTACCGGCTCGAATGCTATACGCCGGCGGCCAAGCGCCAGTACGGCTATTTCACCTTGCCGATCCTGCGCCGTGGCGCCCTGGTCGGCCGGGTCGACGCCAAGGCGCACCGCAAGGCGGGCGAGTTCGAAGTGCGCAGCATCGTGCTGGAACCAGGCGTGCGCCTGAGCGAGCGCTTCGTTGCCGACGTGGCCGCGGCCATCGACCGCTGCGCGCGCTGGCATGGCTGCCCGACCGTGCGCATCAGCCATGCCTTGCCGGATGCGCTGGCCGCCCAGCTGCGCGCCAAGCTGGGGTCGTAAAACCGGTTCTCACGCCAGACGGGCTGGTGTGCGATGGCCGAAAATATTTGGACATCGCCACCCCGAAAAGTCTCCATTGTCCACCCGGTCGAGTTTGCGCCACCTCAAACCCGATGCGAGACAGGTCTTTACACTACGAGTTCCCATCGGCTGGCAAGACCAACAATACCAAGCCGCCGTCCCGATAAAAGCCACCCCAGCCATCGCGCCCCGGCCACCGCCGAGGCCGCGTGCTGGCGGAGCCATCCTGAGAGGAGACGACGTTGTTGACTTCAACCTATACGCTGGTCGCCTTATCGATTGAACAAGCCAGTGCCCGCCACGGCCTGCAGGCGCTGCTCGAGCGCTGGCAGGCGGGCGGCCGGCGCTATGCCGAACCCAGCCGGCGCCAGCTGGAACTGGCCTGCGACGCCTTGCGCTTGGCTTTCGATAACTGTCACTGGCGTAAGCTCGACAGGTTCGTGATCCCGGCCTTGCGGCGCGCCGGCGCGGTCCAGGCCTTGCTGGCCGAGCTCGACGCGCTGACCCTGGCCGCGATCGAAGCGCGCGCCGATGCCCATGCGGCCGCGGCGCTGCAGGATCCCGGCTTTGCCGAGGCCGTCGAGCGCTGCTGCACGCTGTTGCTGCAGCGTCTCGAGCGCGAGGAGCGCGAACTGTTTCCGCTGGCGCGCACCCATGTGCCGAGTGAAGTCTGGTTCGCCATCGCCAACCAGATGATGGCCCATGAGGCATGGCGCATCGAAAACCGCGGCTGCCCGGCGGGGCCGATGCCGGCGGCGGCCATGGCCCGGCATTCCACCAGACAAGGCCCCTTTCCAGCGGCGCCGCACCATGGGTCGCCGCAAGGAGCCTACCTTGCCGCACACTAGCCTCCGGGCGCTGCCGTGTGGTTCCCGCACAAGCGGCGCCCCGGGCAAGCCCCGCCGTGGTTCTTTGCTATGATGGGGGTTTTGGAAGTGCGATTTCATCATGTTCGAATTCCTTTTCAAGCGGCAAGGTGGCGACAAGCCGGCCGGCGCTCCGGGCGAACAGCCGGGCGCGGCGGACGGGGCGGCTGCAGCCCGGAACGCGGCGCGCGGCGAGACGCCCGCCCGTGACGGCGCGGACGGCGCACCGGGCCCGCGCGAGCGGCAGGCCGAACAGCTCACGCACCTGAATGGCGACGAGGACGCCGCCGTCGCCTTCATCCTGTCCTGCGAATTTTCCGAACTGCGCCTGGCCGCGGCCGAACTGGTCCACAGCCGCGCGCAGCTCGAGCGCGTCCATGCGGCGATGCGCAACCTGGACCGCCGCGTCGCCAAGCTGATGCAATCGCGCCTGGACGCGATCCGTCACCACGAAGCCGAACTGCGGCGCGGGCAGGAAGCCCTGGCGCACGCGCAGGCGCTGCTGAACGACGAACTCCTGACCCCGAACCATGTCGCCCAGCTCGACCGTAAATGGGCGGTCACCGAAGCGCCCGAACTGGCGCCGGAGTTCGACGCCGTCCGCGCCGAGCTGGGCAAGCGCCTGGAAGACCAGGTGCAATTGCAGCGCGCCATGATCGACCGCCTGGCCGCGCTGCGCCAGCTCGATGCCAGCGGGCTCGATCCGGACGCCTTCGCCGCGCGCCTGGCCGGCCTGCAGGAAGAGCAGGCCGCGGCCCTGGTCGCTCAGGGCCACGCTTCGCTGCCGCGCACCCTGGTGGCCGAATTCGCCACCGAGCACGCGCGCCTCAGCGCCAGCCTGGCGACCCTCGAGCAGGACCGCGCCGCGCTCGCCGCGCGCGAAGCGGCCCTGGGCCAGTGGGAAGGCCAGCCCGCCGCCGAACTCAAGCCCGAGCTCGTCCGCAAGGAGTGGAGCCGCCTGCCGGCCGTACCGGCCAATGCCGCCGGCGCCGAGCTGCAGCGCCGCTTCGAGGCGCTGCTGGCGACCTTGCCGCAGGAAACGACCAAGCCGAAACATGAGCACAAGCCGGCGGCGCAGGACGGCCAGCCCGCAGAATCGAAGACGCCGAAGACGGCAAAGCCCAACAAGGGCGCCGACCAGCACTTCCTCGACCGCCTCGATGCGATGGAAGCGGCGCTGCAGCAGGGTTCGCTCGGCACCGCCGCCGAACTCGACAAGTCGCTGAAGGAAAGCAAGGACAAGGGCATGCGCCTGACCCAGGCCCAGGCCGACCGCCTGGCCCATGTGCGCGCCGAACTGAAGCGCCTGTCCGACTGGGCGCGCTGGGGCGGCAACGTCTCGCGCGAGGAATTGATCAAGTCGGTGGAAAGCCTGCCGACCCAGAACCTGGCGATGAGCGAGCTGGCCAAGAAGGTCGGCAGCATGCGCGAGCGCTGGAAAGCCCTCGACAGCCTGTCCGGCCCCGCGCCGCGCTCGCTGTGGGAGCGTTTCGACGCCGCCTGCGGCGCGGCCTATGCGCCGGCCGCCGCCCACTTTCGCCACCTGGCCGACGAGCGCCATGCGAATGCGGCGCGCGGCCAGGCCCTGGTCGAGGAAGCGCAGGCCGAGATCGCGCGCCTGGCGGACGGCAGCGCCGACTGGAAACATGTCTCCGGCACCGTGCAGCGCCTGCGCACCGCCTGGAGCCACCTGGGTGCGATCGACCGCAAGGACAAGAAGCGCCTCGACGCCTTGTTTTCCGATGCCCTGAACACCTTGCAGCGTCCGCTGGAAGCGCAGCGCAAGGGCGAGATGGCCGTGCGCGAACAATTGATCGAAGAAGCGCTGGCGCTCGACCCGCACGACCGCCACGCGGTCGACGCCCTGCGCGGCCTGCAGGCGCGCTGGCAGGAACATGCGCGCGCCGTGCCGCTCGAGCGCAAGGCCGAGCAGGCGCTGTGGCAGCGTTTCCGCGCCGCCTGCGACGCGCTGTTCGCCGAGCGCAAGGAGCACGCCCACGCCCTCGACAGCGAGCGCCGTTCGCACGAGGCCGCCAAGGAAGCCGTGTCGGCGCGCCTGGAAGCGGCGGCCCCGGACGCGACGCCCGCGACCGCCGGCAAGCTGCTGCGCGAGGCGGCGGCCGAATGGCAGGCCATCGGCCCGGTGCCGCGCGCCCATGAGGCGCGCATCGATAAGCGCTACCACGCGGCGATCGCCGCCGTGCAGCACCATGCCGACGTGGCGCGCCGCGCCGCCGGGATGGCGCTGGCCGGGGCCGTGCGCGACAAGCTGCGCCTGATCCAGGCGCTGGAAACGGCGCTGGTCAATCCCGACGCCCACACCAACCCGGCCGACTGGCATGCGCGCTGGGATGCGCTGCTGCCGCTCGAAGGCGGCTATGAGGAAGTCTTGCGGCGCCGCTTCGACGCCGGCCTCGCGGCGCTGGAAGACGGGCGCGAGACGTATGCACGCCAACTGGAAGCCAACCGCGAGCGCCTGCTGCACGAGCTGCTGCGCCTCGAGATCGCGGCCGGCATCGACAGCGGCGCCGAGTTCGCGCGCGAGCGCCTGAAACTCCAGGTCGAGGTGTTGCAGAGCTCCTTGAAGTCCGGGCAGAAGCCGGGCGGCCAGCCGAGCGGCCTGCGCGAACTGCTGGGCGTGCCGGCCCTGGCCGACGCCCGTACCGAGACCCGCATCGAGCAATTGCTGCTGCGCCAGGCAAAGGACGGACGATGAATGCGCCGGCAAGACCGGAAGCCCGGACCCAGATCCGGGTCCAGCAGGCCGACTTCGACCTGACGCAGGAACTCGCCGACCTGCGCGAGGGCGACGGCCGGGTCGGCGCGGTGGTGAGTTTCGTCGGCACCGTGCGCGACCTGAACGAGGGCGCCGCGGTATCCGAGATGGAGCTGGAACACTATCCCGGCATGACGGAAAAGGCGCTGGCGGACATCGTGCTGCAGGCGCGCATGCGCTGGGACCTGTTCGGCGTGACCGTCCTGCACCGGGTCGGCCCCTTGAAGCCGCTCGACCAGATCGTGCTGGTGGCCTGCGCCTCGGCGCACCGCGGTGAAGCCTTCGCCGCCTGCGAGTTCATCATGGACTACCTGAAAACCGACGCGCCGTTCTGGAAGAAGGAACAGACACCGGAGGGCGCGCGCTGGGTCGACGCCCGCGCCAGCGACGATTCGGCCAAGGCCAAATGGGCCGAGGGAGCCAAGGAAGCCGAGGGAGCTGTCCCGGGGCGCGCGCGTTGAGCTGGCTCGCGGTCGGGGCGGGGGCGGCGCTGGGCGCCTGGCTGCGCTGGTGGCTCGGGATCTGGCTCGGCAGCCTGCATGCCTATGTGCAGATCGGCACCCTGGCGGCCAACCTGGCCGGCGGTTTCCTGGTCGGCCTCGCGCTCGCCTTTTTCAGTGGCAATCCGGGGCTGGCACCCGAGTGGCGCCTGTTCGCCATCACCGGCTTCCTCGGTGGCTTGACGACCTTTTCCAGTTTTTCCGGCGAATCGGTCGTGCTGATGCAACGCGGCGAGATCGGCTGGGCACTGGCGCATACGGCCTTGCATCTGTTCGGTTCGCTGCTGTGCTGCGCGGCCGGATTCGCGACATGGCGCGCCCTGCGCGGCTGAAGGTATCGCTTACTGATACCAATGTTGTTACGCAAGTGTTCTGCGGCATGACCATGCTACCTTGGCGGCTCGTTCAATTACCCGAGGACCCGCCATGCACACCACCATGCAAACGACCCAGCGCCCGACCGCCGCCTTCGTCGGCGCTTCCTGGGGCGCACTCCTGATCGGCGCCAGCGCTTACCTGATCGGCCTGTGGAACGCCCAGATGCAGCTCAACGAGAAGGGCTACTACCTGACCCTGCTGCTCTACGGTCTGTTCGCCGCTGTGTCGCTGCAAAAGACCGTGCGCGACCGCAGCGAGGGCTTGCAGGTGACGAATATGTACGTCGGCCTGTGCTGGATCTCCCTGCTGGCCGCCATCCTGCTGCTGACCGTCGGCCTGTGGAACGCGACCCTGGCGCCGAGCGAAAAAGGTTTCTATGCCATGTCCTTCACCCTGAGCCTGTTCGCAGTCGTTGCTGTCCAGAAAAACGTGCGTGACCTGGCCAGCCTGAAGGACGTGGAGCCGAAAGCCGAGATTGCGTAACGCACTGCTGAGCATTGCACATCTTGAAAAGTGCATTGCCACCCCAATTTTGCTCCTCAGTTAAGTACACCACTAGGGAGCAAGACCATGCGGCAAGACAAACTGACGACCAAGCTCCAGGAAGCGCTGGCGGATGCCCAGAGCCTGGCGGTCGGTAACGATAACCAGTACATCGAGGCGGTGCACCTGCTCGTCGCCCTGCTGAACCAGGACGACGGCGGCGCCCGCTCCCTCCTGCAGCGCGCCGGCGTCAACGTCGGCGGGCTGAGCAACGCCCTCAGGACCGCGCTCGAGCGCCTGCCCAAGGTGTCGGGCACCGGCGGCGACGTCCAGGTCGGGCGCGAACTGGTGGCCCTGCTGAACCTCGCGGACCGCGAGTCGCAGAAGCGCGGCGACCAGTTCCTCTCGTCCGAAATGGTGCTGCTGGCGCTGGTCGAGGACAAGTCCGAGGCCGGCCGCCTGGCGCGCGAGAACGGCCTGGCGAAGAAGGCGCTGGAATCGGCGATTTCGGCCGTGCGCGGCGGCGAATCGGTGAACTCTCAGGACGCCGAGGGCCAGCGCGAAGCGCTGAAGAAATACACCCTCGACCTGACCGAGCGCGCCCGCATGGGCAAGCTCGACCCGGTGATCGGCCGCGACGACGAGATCCGGCGCGCGATCCAGGTGCTGCAGCGCCGCTCGAAGAACAATCCGGTGCTGATCGGCGAGCCGGGAGTCGGCAAGACCGCCATCGTCGAAGGCCTGGCCCAGCGCATCGTGAACGGCGAGGTGCCCGATTCGCTCAAGGGCAAGCGCGTGCTCTCGCTCGACATGGCGGCCCTGCTGGCCGGCGCCAAGTACCGCGGCGAGTTCGAGGAGCGCCTCAAATCCGTGCTGAAGGAATTGGCCCAGGACGAGGGCCAGACCATCGTCTTCATCGACGAGATCCATACCATGGTCGGCGCCGGCAAGGCCGAAGGCGCGATGGACGCCGGCAATATGCTGAAACCCGCGCTGGCGCGCGGCGAGCTGCACTGCGTCGGCGCCACCACGCTCGACGAGTACCGCAAGTACGTAGAGAAGGATGCAGCGCTGGAGCGCCGTTTCCAGAAGATCATGGTCGACGAGCCGAGCGTGGAGGCGACCATCGCCATCCTGCGCGGCCTGCAGGAAAAATACGAGCTGCACCACAAGGTCGAGATCACCGACCCGGCCATCATCGCCGCGGCGGAACTGTCGCATCGCTACATCAGCGACCGCTTCCTGCCGGACAAGGCGATCGACCTGATCGACGAGGCGGCCTCGAAGATCAAGATCGAGATCGATTCCAAGCCGGAGGTCATGGACAAGCTGGAGCGCCGCCTGATCCAGCTGAAGATCGAACGCGAAGCCGTGCGCAAGGAAACCGACGAAGCCTCGCTGCGCCGCCTCGAGCTGATCGGCGAGGAGATCGCCCGCCTGGAGCGCGAGTACAACGATTACGAGGAAATCCTGAAGGCCGAAAAGGCGGCCGTGCAGGGCACCGCGCACATCAAGGAAGAGATCGAGCGGGTGCGCCACCAGATCGAGGAAGCCAAGCGCCAGAGCGACTACAGCCGCATGTCCGAGCTGTCTTACGGCCGCCTGCCGGAGCTGGAAGCCCAGCTCAAGCATGCCGAGGAAGCGGCGGACGCGACGGACGGCGAGGCCGGCAAACCCAGGCTGCTGCGCACCCAGGTCGGCGCCGAGGAAATCGCCGAAGTGGTGGCGCGCGCCACCGGCATCCCGGTCGCCCGCATGATGCAGGGCGAGCGCGACAAGCTGCTGCACATCGAGGACGAGCTGCACAAGCGCGTGGTGGGCCAGATTGAAGCGATCGAGGCGGTGTCGGATGCGATCCGCCGCTCGCGCGCCGGGCTGTCGGACCCGAACAAGCCCTACGGTTCCTTCATGTTCCTGGGCCCGACCGGCGTCGGCAAGACCGAGCTGTGCAAGGCGCTGGCCGCTTTCCTGTTCGACACCGAGGAGTCGCTGATCCGCATCGACATGAGCGAGTTCATGGAGAAGCATTCGGTCGCCCGCCTGATCGGCGCGCCGCCCGGCTATGTCGGCTATGAAGAGGGCGGTTACCTGACGGAAGCCGTGCGCCGCAAGCCCTACAGCGTGATCCTGCTGGACGAGATCGAGAAGGCGCACCCGGACGTGTTCAACGTCCTGCTGCAGGCGCTCGACGACGGCCGCATGACCGACGGCCAGGGCCGCACCGTGGACTTCAAGAACACGGTGATCGTGATGACCTCGAACCTGGGCTCGAACAAGATCCAGTCGATGGACACCGACGAGCCGGCGGTGGTCAAGCTTGCCGTGATGGCCGAGGTGCGCGGCCACTTCCGCCCCGAGTTCATCAACCGGATCGACGAGATCGTGGTGTTCCATGCGCTCGACGAGAAGAACATCGGCGCGATCGCCAAGATCCAGCTGGCAGGCCTGGAGCAGCGCCTGGCCAAGATGGAGATGGCGCTCGACATCGACGACGCGGCCCTCCAGAAAATTGCGGAAGCCGGCTTCGACCCGATCTACGGCGCGCGTCCGCTCAAGCGCGCGATCCAGCAGCAGATCGAGAATCCGCTGTCGAAAGCGATCCTGGCCGGCAAGTTCGGGCCGAAGGACACCATCCCGGTGCGCGTGCACGGGGGCGAACTGGTGTTCGGCGAGCCGCAGGTCGAGCTGGCCAAGTGAGCTTGCCGGCGCTCCGGCCTTCCGGCAGGGGCGCACCGACCGGCGCCGGCGCAGCATGGACGGACCACCATCGAATGCGAGAGGTCCGCCCATGCTGCGTCTTGTTTGCTCCCTGCTGTTGTGGCTCGCCGCGTCCGCCGCCGCTGCGGCTACGGCTGCACCCGATAATCCCGGCTTCTACAGCATGAAGCTGGGGAGCTTCGACGTCGTCGCCCTGTCCGACGGCACCCATCCCTTCCCGGTCGAGAGCGTGATGGTCGGCAGCAGTGCCGGCGCCATCGCCGCGGCCCTCGAGCGCGAAGCCCTGCGCTTGCCCCTGCAGGGTTCGATCAATGCCTTCCTCATCGATACCGGGGCGCAACGCATCCTGGTCGACACCGGCGCCGGCACGCTGTACGGAGACTGCTGCGGCCGGATACCGGCCAGGCTGCGCGCCGAGGCGTTTCCGAAGGCTGTGTTCGCGATCGTTGGGTGAACCAAGTCGCGTTGTCGAAGTCTTACGCATCGTCGAGTTAACTCATCTGGAGTGACGATGCAAGGCCCGCGCTTCGACGAATTGTTCGCTTTTCTGACCGCCGCGCCATTGTCCAGCACCGATCTTGCCCGGCTGGGCGACTGGCTCGACAACATCCGCGACCCGGCCCGCTTGCGCGCGGCGCCGGAGTTCCTCCACAGCTTCTTCGACAGCGCCAGCGCGGCCCTGGCTTCCTGGGCGGCCGCCGGCCGCTTGCGCACCTTCGAGGAAGCGGCCACCTTCGCGCCCGGCGCCGCCGAGCGCGTGCGGCGTGTGCTGCTTGCGCAGGCCGCGCGCGAAAAACTGTGGATGGCGGCGGCGCATATCGCCTTCCCGGGCATCGGGCACCTTCGGCGCGATGATGACGGCTACCGCTGGATGCCGGTGAACTACGAAACCACCCCTGCTGCACGGCCCTGATTTCACATGGCGAAAAGCTGCCTTCGCATTGCGGAATGCGCAGCAATCAACTCGTGCACGCTCGTCTCATCGTAAGGAATCTCGTGCCGCATCATGAAATCGGGATCGCAAGTGTTTGAAATTGAAGGGTTTAAAAATGTTTTGATGTCTTATATAAGACTTGTTGTGCTGCGCACAAACCGGATTATGATGATCTCAACGGATTCGATTGCAAACACGTATTTCATCGTCGTATTTCATCCAGGAGAACAGCATGGCAACGCGTGAACAACAGATCGCCCAACTCCAGCAAGACTGGGACAGCAACCCGCGCTGGGCGGGAATCACCCGCAACTACACGGCCGCCGACGTGGTGCGCCTGCGCGGCTCGGTGCAGATCGAGCATACGCTGGCCAAGCGCGGCGCCGAGAAGCTGTGGGATCTGGTCAACAACGAGCCCTATGTCAACGCGCTGGGCGCCCTGACCGGCAACCAGGCCATGCAGCAGGTGAAGGCCGGCCTGAAGGCCATCTACCTGTCGGGCTGGCAGGTGGCGGGTGATGCCAACGTTGCTGGTGAAATGTACCCAGACCAATCGCTGTATCCGGCCAACTCGGTGCCACAAGTCGTGCGCCGCATTAACAATACCTTCCAGCGCGCCGACCAGATCCAGTGGTCGGAAGGCAAGGACGACATCGATTACTTCGCCCCGATCGTGGCCGATGCCGAAGCCGGCTTCGGCGGCGTGCTGAACGCCTTCGAGCTGATGAAGGCGATGATCGACGCGGGCGCGGCCGGTGTCCACTTCGAGGACCAGCTGGCCTCGGTCAAGAAGTGCGGCCACATGGGCGGCAAGGTGCTGGTGCCGTCGCGCGAAGCCGTCGAGAAACTGAACGCCGCGCGCCTGGCCGCCGACGTGATGGGCACGCCAACCCTGGTCATCGCCCGCACCGACGCGGAAGCGGCCGACCTCCTGACCTCGGACGTCGACCCGATCGACCAGCCGTTCTGTACCGGCGAGCGCACCGTCGAGGGCTTCTATCGCGTGAAACCGGGCGTCGAGCAGGCGATCTCGCGCGGCCTGGCCTACGCGCCCTTCGCCGACCTGGTGTGGTGCGAGACCGGCAAGCCGGACCTGAACTTCGCCAAGCAGTTCGCCGAGGCGATCCACGCGAAATTCCCCGGCAAGATGCTGGCGTATAACTGCTCGCCATCCTTCAACTGGAAGAAGAACCTCGACGACGCCACCATCGCCAAATTCCAGAAAGAACTGGGCGCGATGGGCTACAAGTTCCAGTTCATCACCCTGGCCGGCTTCCACGCACTGAACTACAGCATGTTCAATCTGGCGCACGGCTATGCGCGGCGCGGCATGTCGGCTTTCGTCGAGCTGCAGGAGAACGAGTTCGCGGCCGCGGAGAAGGGCTTCACCGCCGTCAAGCACCAGCGCGAAGTCGGCACCGGCTATTTCGATGCGGTGACCCAGACCATCCAGCAGAACCAGAGCTCGACGACGGCGCTGCATGGGTCGACGGAAGACGAGCAGTTCTTCGACGAGAAAAAGGTCGCATAAACAATAGCCGCTTTACACACCTCTGGAATTTGCCGCAGCGCCCGCGAGGGCCTGCGGCTTTTTTCGTATGGTGGGCGGGATGTAGTGGATAATGGCGGCAATTTCGCCGCGTCACCGCACGCGGCGCTGACTTTTTCCCAGGAATTCCCTTTATGTTGAGCTACCGCCACGCCTTCCACGCGGGTAACCACGCCGATGTCCTCAAGCACTTTGTCCAGGTTCAGCTGCACCTGTACATGAACCAGAAGGACGTCGCCTACACCTATATCGATACCCACTCGGGCGCCGGGGTGTATGCCCTGGACAGCTTCCAGGCCACCAAGACGTCGGAATACGACACCGGCATCGGCCCGCTGTGGAACGCGACCGAGGTGCCGGAGGCGTTGAAACCCTACCTCGACCTGGTGAAATCGATGAATCCGAGCGGCAAGCTGCGCTACTACCCGGGTTCGCCCTATGTGGCCGACCAGATGTCGCGCCTGGAGGACCGCCTGCGCCTGTTCGAGCTGCACCCGGCCGATGTCAAGATATTGAACGACAACGTGCGCAAGGCCGAGGCGCACCGGGCCGAGCAGGGCGAGCGCGCGCGCGGCAAGCGCGTGATCGTCGAGCATGGCGACGGCTTCCAGAGCCTCAAGAAATTGCTGCCGCCGCCGTCGCGCCGCGCGCTGGTGCTGGTCGACCCGCCGTACGAGGTCAAGGACGATTACCAGAAGGTGCGCGACGCGCTGAATGAGGCCCTGGGCCGTTTCCCGAGCGGCATGTACGCGGTCTGGTATCCGGTGCTGCAACGCATGGAATCGCGCCAGTTCCCCGACAAGCTCAAGCGCCTGCCGGCCAAGGAGTGGCTGAACGTCACGCTGACGGTCTCGACCCCGGGTCCGGACGGCATCGGCCTGCACAGCAGCGGCATGTTCATCCTGAATCCGCCCTATACCCTGGAACCCATGCTGCGCGAGACCATGCCCTACCTGGTGCAGGTGTTGGGCAAGGACAGTGGCGCGCGCTTCACGATCGAGACCGGCACCCAGATCACCGGCGCGGCCGGACTGCGCGAGACCGGCGCCGGTCCACGTGCGCCGGTGGGCAATGCGCGCCGCGCCAGCCCGCTTTCCGGCAAGGGCAGCCTGCGCCTGCCGGGCCAGAGCATGGTGCGTGAGGAAGACAAGGAAAAACCGGCCGCGGCGCCCGCGAAACCGCGCCGTGCCTGGCATCCGGACGGCAGCGCCGGCGCCAAGCCGCAGGGCGGCGCTCAGGACGGCGGCGCACGCAGCGCGCGGCCAGCCGCAGCTGATAGCCGCCCGGCCCGTACCGGCAGTCCACGTCCGGCGGGCCCGCGCCAGGGCGGTCCGCGCTCGGGCGGAGGCGGCAAGCGCTGAGGCGCGATTCGATGCAAAAATGCTAAGGTTAGCGTTTTTGTAGTATAGTCTTCGAGGCAGGCCTGTGCGCCTGCCTGGCACGCTCGTGCATGCCGCAACAGTTTCCCAGGAGTTTCCAGATGCATGCCGAAGCAACGGCAGCGGCATCCGTGCCGACCAACGATTTCTTCCTCGCGCGCCAGCCCATCCTCGGGCGGGACCAGCATCTCGTGGCATTCGAGCTGCTGTTCCGCGCGGCCGGTGAGGACGACGACGCCAAGCTGACCGACAACGCGGCGGCGACGGCGGCGGTCATCTCGCATGCATCCCAGCTCGGCATGGAGCAGGTGGTGGGCGAGCAATTAGCCTTCGTCAACGTCGACGAAGTCGTCCTGATGAGCGACTTCGTGCGCTTCCTGCCGCCACATAAAGTTATCCTCGAAATCCTGGAAACCGTCAAGCCGACTCAGGCGCTATTGGCGCGTGTCGCGGAGCTGAAGGAGCTCGGATTCAAGTTCGCGGTCGACGACGTGGTCGAGCATTCGCCCGAGCTCGACCGGCTGGTCGGCCTGGTGGACGTGATCAAGGTCGACATCAAGCTGGTGCCGCGCGACGAGCTGCGGGAGCTGGTCGCATCCTTGAAAGCGACGGGCAAGAAACTGCTGGCGGAAAAGGTCGAGACCCTCGATGAATTCCGGCAGTGCATGGACCTGGGTTTCGAATATTTCCAGGGCTATTACTTTGCGCGTCCGGTCATTTTGTCGGGCAAGAAGATCACGCCGTCCGAGATGGCGGTGTTGCGCCTGCTGGAGCTGGTGAGTTCGGATGCCGACGCCCAGGTGATCGAAACGGCGGTCAAGCGCGACGCCCTGATCAGCCTGAACCTGCTGCGCCTGGTGAATACCCGCCCGGGACCCGGCCCGCGCATCGAGTCGCTGGCGCAAGCCCTCGACCAGCTCGGGCGGCGCCAGCTGCAGCGCTGGCTGCAGATCCTGCTCTACACCACGGCCGGCGGCGTCGAACTGGCCTCGCCGCTGCTGCAACTGGCCACCACCCGCGGCAAGCTGCTCGAACTTATGACCCTGGCGCGCCGCCCGAACGACGCCGCCAGCGCGGACCGGGCGTTCACGGTGGGCATCATGTCGCTGGCCGACGCGCTGTTCTCGATCCCGATGGCGGACATCCTCGACAACGTCGAGATCGCCCACGACGTGCGCGCGGCGCTGCTGCACCGGGAAGGGGAGTTCGGGACCATGCTGCGCGTGGTCGAGTTGCTGGAGGCGGCCGAGGGCGGATGCCAGCTGGCGGAGGCGCTGCGCAAGCTGGGGCTCAGCGTCAAGCAGATGCGCGAGCTGGAACTGGCGGCGTTTGATTGGGTGAGGGAGTTGACGCACGAGGGGCGGTAAATCCTCTGCCGGATTGCGTCGTTTATCGTTAGCTTAATTCTCTTGTTAGCCTGGAGACCGTCATGCGCGCCACTGGCGCCCATGACTCCCGGCGTAGGCCGGAATCCAATTTCCCTCGCTTACCACTAACGCTCGAGCCAGTGACTGCTCAAAAAAATGGGGTACCGGCCGTCGCCGGTAGTCGTAGGCGCCAGTGGCGCGTACGACGAGCTGGCTCTGAGAATGTCGTTCTTGGCTGATCAGATACTACTGAGCGAGGAACAAGAAGACCGTAGGCTTCTTGTGAAAATCCGGCCCTTGATTGCCCGCCAGCGCCGCCTTCCACTTCGCCGCCGTCATCGTCCTCACCGACTCGCTCTCCAGCGACAAATCCGTCGCCACACAAATCAATGTCCCCGGCTGGCACCCCGCCACCAGCGCCTCCAGCATCTGCCCATTCCGGTACGGCGTCTCGATCAGCAGCTGCGTCTGCTTCTCAGCACGTGAGCGCCCCTCGAGCTGCTGGATGCGCTTGGTACGCTGCGCCGCGTCGGTCGGCAGGTAGCCGTTGAAGGCGAAGCTCTGCCCGTTCAGCCCGCTCGCCATCACCGCCAACAGCAGCGACGATGGCCCCACCAGCGGCCGCACCGCGATCCCATGCTGGTGGGCCAGGCGCACCAGGTCGGCCCCGGGATCGGCAACGGCCGGCACGCCGGCTTCCGACACCAATCCGGCATCGCGCCCGGCCAGCAGTGGACCCAGCAGCTGGGCCAGCGCCGCCGGCGGCGTATTCACGTTCAGTTCCGCGATCTCGATCTCCTGCAGCGGTTTCGCCAGCGGATGATCAACCGCGACCAGTTTCAGGAAGGCGCGCGCCGTCTTGGCGTTCTCGGCCACGAAGTAATCGAGGCGCGAGGTCAATGCCTGCACTTGGGTCGGCAGTAGAGAAGACAGGGCGCCGGGCGCGGCGGTGGTGAGGCCGAGGGTGTTCGGGATCAGGTACAGGGTTCCAGGCATTGTGTTCTTATTCACGTTCCAAAAAAGCGCACGCCGGCGCGGCGCAGCATGCCGGTCAGGGCGATCAGGGGCAGGCCGGTGAGGGCGGTCGGGTCGTCCGAGGCGATCTTGTCGATCAGGGCAATGCCCAGGCCCTCGTTCTTGGCGCTGCCGGCGCAGTCATAGGGTTGCTCGATGCGCAGGTAGGCGTCGAGTTCGGCATTCGGCAAGTCGCGGAAATCCACGAAGACCTGCACATTCTCCACTTGGGCCGCCTGTGTCGGATCGTCCACCCGGCCATCCCACAGGCACAGTGCGGTATGAAATACGACGCGGCGGCCACGCATCAGCTGCAATTGCTCCAGAGCCCGCGCATGATTGCCCGGCTTGCCGATCTGCAGTCCGTCGAGCGTGGCGACCTGGTCCGAGCCGATCACGAGAGCGCCCGGAGCGTGCCGTGCAACCGCGGCGGCTTTTTCACGCGCCAGACGCAGGGCGGTCTCTTGCGGCGCCTCGCCCGGCTGCGGGGTCTCGTCGATGTGCGGGGCGATTGCTTCGAAAGGGAGGTGCAGGCGCGACAATAGTTCGCGGCGGTAGGCGGAACTCGAAGCGAGAATCAGGCGCGGCGGCGCGGAACTTGGTATCATAGCGGGCTATCGAAGAATCAAAACTATAAGCAAAGCCGATATATTATGCAGTCTGGCAAGTTAATCTTATAATTGCCGCCATCCTGCAACGCCGACCGGTCCAAATACGCCGTAAGTCTTTGACTCTGCTGGGACAAGCCTGTTATTATCGCAGGTTTTCCGGGGAAGTTTTCCAAATGAGCGCTTTTGTCATCGACGCCTTCGAGTTTTGCCGGAATAGCGGTCACCGCGATGGCACGACGCCTGTCGCCGAGATGCACCGCTTGGCAGCCGATTGCGCCGACAACTCCGGCGAGATCCGCTGGTCGATCGAAGGTGGCCTGACCAAGCAGGGTTATCCGTCGATGACCCTGGCGGTCGCCGGTCCCGTGAAGCTGGTCTGCCAGCGTTGCCTGACCCCGATGGATTACGAGATCGACTCGTCCACCATGCTGGTGCTCGGCAAGGACGACGAGGATGCGGATGCGATCGAGGAAATCCTCGACGACGAGAGCATCGATGTGATCGTCGGCAGCCACGAGTGCGATATCCGCCAGCTGCTCGAGGACGAAGCCCTGCTGGCCCTGCCGCAGGCACCGAAACATGAGGTATGTCCGGACACCAAGCTCCTGGACGCCCTCAAGACCGACAAGGTCTCGCCGTTCGCGGCACTGAAAAATCTCAAGCCAGAATAAGTAGTATCGAATCAAGTAGTACCGCAGCAAGGCAGTACGACTGAAAGAACGTGTCAAACGCGTGCAGTAGTCGAGTATGGCAGTAGGCAGTTGATGTAAGCAGCGTAAAAACATGTCGGCAATTAATTGGTTCATCAAGAAATTGCCGCTGGGATACTCGATCTGCAAGTATTTGCAAGTCGAATGTGTTAGAATTTTAGAACTTATGTATTAGGAGTCATCATGGCAGTTCAGCAGAATAAGAAGTCCCCGTCGAAGCGCGGCATGCACCGTTCGCACGATTTCCTGACCGCACCGAACCTGGCAGTCGAGCCGACCACCGGCGAAACCCACCTGCGTCACCACATCAGCCCGAACGGTTTCTACCGTGGCCGTAAAGTCCTGAAGACCAAGAACGACGAGTAATCTTCGTCTTGTCTTTCAGTACCATGAAAGCGGTGCAACGTATGATTTCTGCGTGGCACCGCTTTTTCTTTAGCACGTTCGTTCGCATGTTCGTTCTTTTCGGCTGCAAATCTAGCTTGCACACCGTCATTTTGAATTGCGCGGAACCCGGCGGGCCCCAGGCCATGCCCCGATCCCATCTTGCCGCCGCCCGCCTCGCGTGAGCCGGCATTTCCCAGCAAATGACAATCACAATTTCCATTGACTGCATGGGCGGCGACCACGGCCCCTCAGTTACCATTCCGGCAGCCATCTCTTTCCTAAAAAAACAAGCCGACGTTCACCTGATCCTGGTGGGCCTGGAAGATACTATCCGCGCGGAGCTCAGGAAGCACCATGGCGAAGGCCATTCCCGCATCACCATCAAGAACGCCACCGAAGTCGTCACCATGGACGATCCGATCGAGATCGCCCTGCGCAAGAAGAAGGATTCCTCGATGCGCGTGGCGGTCGAGCTGGTGAAGGACGGCAGCGCCAATGCCAGCGTTTCGGCCGGCAATACCGGCGCCCTGATGGCCGTCTCGCGCTATGTCCTCAAGACCATGGCCGGCGTCGACAGGCCGGCGATCTGCTCGGTCATGCCGAACCAGAAGGGCGGCCCGACCTATATGCTCGACCTCGGCGCCAACGTCGACTGCGAGCCGCACCACCTGCACCAGTTCGCCATCATGGGCTCGGTGCTGTGTTCGGCCATGGAGGGCAATCCGCGCCCGACCATCGGCCTGCTGAATGTCGGCACCGAAGAGATCAAGGGCAATGACGTGGTAAAAGCCACGGGCCTGCTGCTGAAGGCCGACCACGAACGCGGTAAACTGAATTTCCACGGCAACGTCGAAGGCAACGATATCTTCAAGGGCACGGTCGACGTGGTCGTTTGCGACGGCTTCGTCGGCAACGTCACGCTCAAGGCCATCGAAGGCCTGTCGCGTTTCGTCAAGTCGGTGTTCACCGAGACCGTCCTGTCGATGGCCGGCGCGCTGCTGGCGCGCAAGTCGCTGAAGAAACTGAATCCCGAGCGCTACAACGGCGCCAGCCTGCTGGGCCTGAAGGGCCTGGTGTTCAAGAGCCATGGCGGCGCCAACGCCTATGCCTTCGAATGGGCGCTGCAGCGCGCCTACCAGGCAGCGAAATACGATGTACAAGAGCAGCTGTCGGCCCTGATCGCCGAACTGATGCCGACGTCGCCCGGCCAGGCAAGCCAGGCTTAAACCAGAGCAGGATGGTGGAGAGATGACTGTCTATAGCAAGATCACCGGTACCGGCAGCTACCTGCCGGCCAAACGGGTCACCAACGAACAACTCGCCGCGCAGCTGGCCGAGCAGGGGATCGAGACCTCCGACGAATGGATCGTGACCCGCAGCGGCATTTCCTGCCGCCACTACGCGGCGGCCGATGAAAACGCGTCCGACCTGGCCGCCCACGCGGCGCGCAAGGCGCTCGACGCGGCGGGCAGGGGCCCGGGCGACATCGAACTGGTGATCGTCGCCAGCTCGACCCCCGACTTCCACGGCAGCTTCCCGAGCACCGCCTGCATCGTGCAGCAGAAGCTCGGCATGGCCAACAATTCCGCCGCGTTCGACGTGCAGGCCGTGTGCAGCGGCTTCGTCTACGCGGTCTCGACCGCCGACGCCTTCATCCGCGCTGGCGTCTACAAGCGCATCCTCGTGATCGGCGCGGAAGTGTTTTCGCGCATCCTCGACTTTACCGACCGCACCACTTGCGTGCTGTTCGGCGACGGCGCCGGCGCCGTGGTGCTGGAAGCGTCCGAAGAGCCGGGCATCCTGACCACCAAGCTGCACGCCGACGGCAGCCATGCCGACATCCTGTCGATCCCGGGCAATCTGGCCGGCGGCGCGGTCGCCGGCAGCGGCTTCCTCTATATGGACGGCCCGGCGGTGTTCAAGCTGGCCGTCACCGTGCTGGAAGAAGTGGCCAAGGAAGCGCTCGAACACGCGCAGATGCAGCCGTCGGACGTCGACTGGCTGATCCCGCACCAGGCCAACCTGCGCATCATGAAGGGCACGGCCAAGAAGCTGGGCCTGCCGATGGAAAAGATGGTCGTCACCGTCGACCAGCACGGCAACACCTCGGCCGCCTCGATTCCGCTGGCGCTCGATGCAGCGGTGCGCGATGGCCGGATTCAAAAGGGCCAGAATGTGCTGATGGAAGGTGTCGGTGGTGGCTTTACCTGGGGCGCGA
Source organism: Massilia phyllostachyos (assembly GCF_021044825.1). Taxonomy (GTDB): domain Bacteria; phylum Pseudomonadota; class Gammaproteobacteria; order Burkholderiales; family Burkholderiaceae_D; genus Telluria; species Telluria phyllostachyos. Next base: position 25,769 of record NZ_JAJNOC010000016.1, read on the forward strand.
TTCTCGCCCGTATGTAATAGCGTTACCGATGCATTTGTAGGGTGGGCCTGGGCGGCCCCGCGGGCCTCCGCCCACGCGTTCAACTCCCGGACGCTCCGTGGCAATGCATGTTATTCCCGCCCACCCTACGAAACCGTGGCAACCCATGCATTGCGGTGAGCCACACGTATTCGATAGAGAGAACAATAATGAGCAAATTCGCATTCCTGTTTACGGGCCAGGGCGCCCAGGCCGTCGGCATGCTGAACGGCTTCGCCGGCAACCCGGTGGTCGAGCAGACCGTCGCCGAAGCGTCGGACGCCCTTGGCTTCGATCTGGGCAAGCTGATCGCCGAAGGCCCGAAGGAAGACCTCGACCTCACCACCAACACCCAACCCGTCATGCTGACCGCCGCGGTCGCCGTCTACCGCGCCTGGATCGCCGCCGGCGGCCCGGCGCCGAACCTGGTGGCCGGCCACAGCCTGGGCGAATACTCGGCCCTGGTTGCCGCCGGTGTGATCCAGTTCAAGGATGCCGTGCCGCTGGTGCGCTTCCGCGCGCAATCGATGCAGGACGCGGTGCCGGTCGGGCAGGGCGGCATGGCCGTCGTGCTGGGCCTGCAGGCCGACGACGTGCGCGCCGTCTGCGCGGAAGCCGCCCAAGGTGAAGTGGTCGAGGCCGTTAACTTCAACGAACCGACCCAGATCGTCATCGCCGGCCATGCCGCCGCGATCGACCGCGCCTGCGAGATCGCCAAGGCCAAGGGCGCCAAGCGCGCCATGAAGCTGGCGGTGTCGGCGCCGTTCCACTCCTCGCTGCTGAAACCCGCATCCGACCGTTTGCGCGAGTACATGGAAACCATCGAATTCTCCGCGCCGCAGATCGACTTGATCAACAATGTGGACGTCGCTATCCTGCACGATCCGGCTGCGATCAAGGACGCGCTGGTGCGCCAGGCCGCGGGCCCGGTGCGCTGGGTCGAGACCATGCAGAAGATGGCGGCCGAGGGCGTGACCCAGGTCATCGAATGCGCGCCGAGCAAGACCCTGATCGGCATGGCCAAGCGCATCGACGCGAATCTCGTCGGCGAGGCGCTGGTCGACCAGGCCGCGCTCGAGCGCGTGCTGGAAGCGGTCAAGGCCGCCTGAAACGACGATATATCCATAAGAAGAGGAACAGCATGAATCTGGAAAACCAAGTCGCCCTCGTCACCGGCGCATCGCGCGGCATCGGCAAAGCGATCGCGCTGGAACTGGCGCGCCAGGGCGCGAAAGTGGTCGGCACCGCCACCAGCGAAGCCGGCGCGGCGGCGATCACGGAATACCTGGGCGAATTCGGCGGCAAGGGCGTGGTCCTGAACGTGACCGACGCGACCAACTGCGATGCCGTCGTGAGTGACGTGCAGAAATCCTTCGGCAGCCTGTCGATCCTGGTCAACAATGCCGGCATCACCCAGGACAACCTGGCGATGCGCATGAAGGACGAGGAGTGGGATTCGGTGATTTCGACCAACCTCACCGCCGTCGGCCGCCTGTCGCGCCTGGTGCTGCGCGGGATGATGAAGGCCAAGCATGGCCGCATCATCAACATCACCTCGGTGGTGGGCGCCTCGGGCAACCCGGGCCAGATGAACTACGCCGCCGCCAAGGCCGGCGTGGCGGGCATGACCCGCGCGCTGGCGCGCGAGATCGGCAGCCGCAACATCACCGTCAACTGCGTGGCGCCGGGCTTCATCGATACCGACATGACCAAGGCGCTGGGCGAAGGCCAGCACGAGGCGCTGCTCACGCAGATCCCGCTGGGCCGCCTGGGCCAGCCGGAAGACATCGCCCATGCGGTGGCCTTCCTTTCGGGTCCGCAGGCCGCATATATCACGGGCACCGAGCTGCACGTGAATGGCGGCATGTACATGAATTGATGCGTAGAATCGAAGCGACAGCGCCGATGCACGCATATATGCGAAGTTAATCGGGCGTATTCGCTTCTTTTAGCAGTAATTTCGGTGGAAATAGCTGCAATCGCCGAAAGTAGTTTTTCAACGCGCAAACCTGATAAAATGCGCGCACTTTCCGCAACACATACCTAATGGAGCCATAACATGTCGGATATCGAACAACGCGTTAAAAAAATCGTCGCTGAGCAACTGGGTGTTGCAGAAGCAGACATCAAAATCGAATCCTCGTTCGTTGACGACCTCGGCGCTGACTCGCTGGACACCGTGGAACTGGTGATGGCACTGGAAGACGAGTTCGAAATGGAAATCCCTGACGAGCAGGCTGAGAAAATCACCACCGTCAAGCAAGCCATCGACTACGCAACCGCGCACGTCAAGGCCTAAGCAGTCGCTGTCGCTTTAAAAGTTTCTGGGAGAATCGCTTGAGCCGTTCACGCAACCGCCGTGTCGTCGTTACCGGCCTGGGCTGCATTTCACCAATCGGCAATACCATTGCCGAGGCGTGGGACGCGGCGCTGGCCGGTAAGTCGGGCATTGCCAACATTACCAAGTTCGATGCCTCGCAGTTCACGACCCGTTTCGCCGGCGAAGTGAAGAACTTCGTCGTCGAGGACTACCTGCCGGGCAAGGAAGGCCGTCACATGGATAGCTTTATCCATTACGGCATGGCCGCCGGCATCCAGGCCCTGCAGGATTCGGGCATCGTCGTGACCGAGGAAAACGCGGACCGCATCGGTGTGACCATCGGTTCGGGTATCGGCGGCCTGCCGATGATCGAAGCCACCAAGGAAGAGTACACGGCCAAGGGTCCGCGCCGGATCTCGCCGTTCTTCGTGCCGGCATCGATCATCAACATGATCTCGGGCGATCTCTCGATCAAATTCGGCCTGCGCGGCCCGAACCTGGCGATCGTCACCGCCTGCACCACCGGCCTGCACTGCATCGGCGCGGCGGCGCGCCTGATCGAATACGGCGATGCGGACGTGATGGTGGCCGGCGGCGCCGAGTCGACCGTCTCGCCGCTGGGCCTGGGCGGCTTCGCCTCGGCACGCGCGCTGTCCACCCGCAACGACGACCCGACCACCGCGTCGCGTCCGTGGGACAAGGACCGCGACGGCTTCGTGCTGGGCGAAGGCGCCGGCGTGATGGTGCTGGAAGAGTACGAACACGCGGTCGCACGCGGCGCCAGGATCTATGCGGAAGTCATCGGCTTCGGCATGAGCGCGGACGCCAACCACATCACCTCGCCGGTCGAGGATGGCAGCGGCGCAGCCCGTTGCATGGTGGCGGCCCTGCACAACGCCGGCATCAATGCCAGCGAAGTCCACTACGTCAACGCGCACGGCACCTCGACGCCGCTGGGCGACGTGGCGGAAGTGCGCGGCATCAAGCGCGTCTTCGGCGACCACGCCAAGGGCGGCCTGGTCGTGAACTCGACCAAGTCGATGACCGGCCACCTGCTGGGTGGCGCGGGCGGCCTGGAATCGGTGTTCACCGTGCTGGCGATCCACAACCAGGTGTCGCCGCCGACCATCAACATCTTCAACCAGGATCCGGAGTGCGACCTGGACTTCGTCGCCAACACGGCGCGCGACATGCGCATCGACTACGCGGTGAAGAACTCCTTCGGCTTCGGCGGTACCAACGGTACCCTGGTGTTCGCAAAAGTCTAAGCATCCGCTTGAACTGAAGACGCCCGTTCCGGTCTAACCGGAATGGGTGTCCTCCAGCCTCCGTCGTTCGGTCCTGCGCTTTTCTCCTCCAGTTTTTCCCGCCTGCGGCCCCGGCCCGCAGCGCCTCGTGCCGTCCCTTCACCACCATGTCGATCGCGCTGAGCGTCGTCGTTGCGCCTTCGCGCCGGCTGCGTTTGCTCGCGGGCGGCTTCGGCGCGTCGCTGCTCGGCGCGGCGCTCGCCGTCGGCGCGCCGGCGCCGCTGCGCTTTACGGCCGAGACCGTTGTAGCGGCCGCGCTGCTGTTCGCCGGCCTGTGCCTTTTGCATGCAGCGCTGCGTCCTGCAATGGTGCATCGCATTGATATTTCTGGAGTCGGTCGGATACGCCTGACGGTACAACAAGATCTGCGGCCTGAAGCGGCCGGCGGCACCCATGTCGCGCTCCTGCCGGGGTCGACCTTGTGGCCGCGGCTGATGCTGCTGCGCTTCGGGCCGGTGGGCGCGGTGGACGAGCCCGGCATGGGTGGCGCCGGGCTGCTGCAGCGTTGGCGCGCCGGGCCTTGCGTGGTCGTGCTGCCTGACAGCGTGGCGCCGGAGGCCTTCCGCGCACTCGCGGTGGCGCTCGGCGCGGTGGCGGGGCAGGGCGGGGCGCCGGCAATCGAACACGAAATACTTTGAACTTATTGCAGCGGGCCAACTCTTATTGCAGGAGGACCGTTGCAGCCGACGGGGCATGGTCCGTGACGACAGAACGCGAGGGTGATCAGGTGTTGGTGGAGCGCGTCCAGGCCGGCGACCGGGGGGCGTTCGACCTGCTCGTGGCGAAATACCAGCGTCGCTTGATGCGCCTGGTGTCGCGCCTCGTCCACGATCCGGCCGAAGCCGAGGACGTGGTCCAGGAGACCTTCATCAAGGCCTTCCGCGCCCTGCGTCATTTCCGCGGCGATTCAGCCTTCTATACCTGGCTGTACCGCATCGGGATCAACACGGCGAAGAACTTCCTCGTCACCCAGGGCCGCCGGGCGCCGACCTCCACCGAGGCCGACGCCGAGCGGGCCGAAGGGTTCGAGGATGCGGACAGCCTCAGGGATATCAACACGCCGGAGTCGGTACTGGCGAGCAAGCAGATTGCGCATACGGTGAATGCGGCGATGGAAGCCCTGCCGCTGGAATTGCGCACCGCAATCGTGTTGCGTGAAATTGAAGGATTGAGCTACGAGGAAATTTCCGAAGTGATGTCGTGTCCGATTGGCACCGTGCGCAGCCGTATCTTTCGCGCACGTGAGGTAATCGCCGAGAAATTGCGCCCATTGCTCGATTACCCGGTTGACAAACGTCGCTGAGTAGCGGGATCGTAGAAGGGACGGCTATATTGAACATATCGACGATGGCGACGGGCAAGAAGATGGACACGAACAAGAAAATGCGCGACTACATATCGGCCTTCGCCGATGGCGAATTGCCGGACACCGACCTCGAGCTGGCCCTGGCGGCCCTGCGCGAGGCCGACGGGCGCGAAGCCTGGCGGCTCTACCACGAGATCGGCGACGCCCTGCGCGCCGAGCCCGCCGCCCCCAGCCTGTCGCCGGGCTTCGCCGAGCGCCTGGCGGCGCGGCTGGCGGCGGAACCCACGCCGCTGCGGCGCGGGGCGGGGAAGGCGGCCTTGCCGACGGATGCGCTGGCCAAGATCGCGCCGGGCGTCGTTGCCGGGGCGGAGCCGGTGAATGGCGCCGCGGCGGAAGTTGCGCAGCCGGTGACCACACTGGCGCCGCTGGATGGGCTGGCGAAAGCTGCGAAACGCGTGTCGTAGGGGGTGTGAAAAAACCGCCAGGGCGGAATTTTTCACACCCTCGTAGGGTGGGCGGTCCTGTTTGGCACAGGGACATAGGTAACACATGTCTAGAGACATAGGTTACACACGTCAGCCCATTTTACCGTGCAATGCGCAGGTCGATTTCGCCGACTTGCCGATTGCAGA
>NZ_JAJNOC010000017.1 GCF_021044825.1 Massilia phyllostachyos
TGTGTAAAGCATGCCGCCAGCGTTCAATCTGAGCCAGGATCAAACTCTTCAGTTCAATCTCTGTTTGTTGACTCTTTCGAGTCATCCGCTATCGCTAGCGGAGTCGCTCACTCAAAATACTGACGAACCTTCTTTCGAAGATTACGTTTAATACTTTGTGCGAACATTTGATAATTTAAGTAATCAAGACCGAAGTCTTGGCACCTTCATCAAACGCCCACACTTATCGACTGTTGATTGTTAAAGATCGGTATTCTGTACTACCTTGCTGCACCGTGCGAAGCGTTGTGTTCGTCAGCAGCAGAGAAGCGAGATTATGCGGTGTTCTGCGTTCATCGTCAACCCCTTCTTTTCCTTCGCTTCGCTGCTTCAAGAAGCTGCGGCGGCGTCGGAGGAGCAGAACTATAGCAAACGGCGAGGCCATTTACAACGCCTGCGACTATGTTATCGTCGCCTTTTTTCCACCATATCTTTTCGGCAATGCAGATCCCATCTATCGCCCCTATTGCGGACGTGGCACTCCAGCAAACCCTGCAGGACGCAATCAATAACAAGACGAAGCCGCGGGGCAGCCTGGGACGCCTGGAAGATCTGGCCGCCCAGCTCGGACTGATTCAAGGCTCCACGCAGGTCGTGATTAATGAGCCGGCCATTCTCGTATTTGCCGGCGACCATGGCGTAGTGGCGGAAGGCGTCTCCGGCTATCCGCAGGACGTGACCTGGCAGATGGTGGAAAACTTCCTGGCGAACGGCGCGGCCATCAACGTGTTCGCGCGCCAGAACGGCTGCGCCCTGCACGTGGTCGACGCCGGCGTGAACCATGACTTCGGCCCACGTCCCGCCCTGGTGGACCGCAAGGTGGCGCGCGGCACCCGCAACTTCGCCGTCGAACCCGCGATGTCGCCGCAGGAACTGGAGACCGCCCTGAAACACGGCATGGCCCTGGCGGCAGACTTGCCGGGCAATGTAGTCGGCTTCGGCGAGATGGGCATCGGGAACACCACCGCGGCCGCGGCCATCATGCACAAGCTCACCGACGTGGCGCTGCCCCAATGCGTCGGCGCCGGCACCGGCCTCTCGAGCGAAGGCATTGCCCGCAAACAGGCGGTGATCGCCGCCGCCGTCGACAAGCATGCGGGCGCCACCTCCCCACTCGAGGTGCTCGCCACCTTCGGCGGTTTCGAAATCGCGATGATGGCCGGCGCCATGCTGAAAGCGGCGGCGCTGCGCAAGGTGCTGCTGATCGACGGCTTCATCGTCACCAGCGCGCTGCTGGTCGCGGCCCGCCTGCAACCGGCGATCCTGGATTACTGCGTGTTCGCCCATTGCTCCGACGAGAACGGCCACCGCCTGATGCTGGAAAACCTCGGCGCCCGCCCGCTGCTGAACCTCGGCCTGCGCCTGGGCGAAGGCACCGGCAGCGCCCTCGCCCTCCCCCTGCTGCATGCGGCCGCCAACTTCCTGAACGAGATGGCGACTTTCGCCTCGGCGTCGGTCAGCACCAGCGACCAATAAAATGCACCAGCTGCGCCTGTTCTTCGTCGCCCTGCAGTTCTTCACGCGCCTGCCGATCCCGCGCTGGGTCGGCTTCGAGCAGGACTGGCTGCACCACGCCTCGCGCTACTTCCCGCTCGTGGGCGTCGTGGTAGGCGCGATCGGCGCCGCCGTCTATGCGGCCGCCACCCTGGCACTGCCCACGCCGGTCGCCGCCGTGCTCTCGACGGCGGCCACCATCTATATCACCGGCGCCTTCCACGAAGACGGCTTCGCCGACACCTGCGATGGCCTGGGCGGCGGCATGACGCGCGAGCGCGTGCTGGAGATCATGAAGGACTCGCGCGTCGGCGCCTATGGCGCGATCGGCGGGGTCTGCATGCTGGGCACGAAAGTCACGACGCTCGCCATGCTGCCAGCAGCCAGCGCCATCGCCGCCCTGCTGCTGGCCCACCCGCTGTCGCGCCTGTGCGCGACTTCGCTCATCTGGCGCATGGAGTATGCACGCGCGGAAGGCAAGGCCAAGCCGCTGGCCGAACGCATGAGCACAGCGGAGTTCTGCATCGCCGTATTCACGGTCGTCCTGATGGCAGGTTTGCTGTTCGCGGCCGGCGCGATCGCGGCGCAAGCCATCCTCGCCGCCTTTGTCTCCTGCGTGCTTGCCACCTGGTGGCTGGCCCGCAAGTTCGCGCGCCGCATCGGCGGCTATACGGGCGACTGCCTCGGCGCCGTGCAGCAGCTGGCGGAAGCCGTGGCCTACATCGCCATCCTGGCCACATGGAGCTGATCCTCGTCCGCCATCCGCAGCCCGACGTCGCACCCGGCATCTGCTACGGCCGCGGCGACGTCCCCGTCTCGCCCGCCGCGGTCGCAGCGGTCGCGGACAAGCTGAAGAACGCCGGACTGGCAGGCGGCCTGCCCGTCTACGCCAGCCCGCTCAAACGCTGCGCCGGTCTCGCCGCGCAGATGAACGCCCGCGTCACCTTCGATGCGCGCCTGGCCGAGATGGACTTCGGCGCCTGGGAGATGCGCCCCTGGGACGACATCCCGCGCGCCGAGGTCGACGCCTGGAGCGCCGACCTGCTGCACTACCGCCCCGGCGGCGGCGAAAACGTCCTGGACGTCGCCCGTCGCGTCGCCTCCTTCTTCGATGCGCTGCGCCAGTCCGGCCACCCGCGCGCCCTGCTGATCTGCCACGCCGGCAGCATGCGCCTGCTCGCCGCCCTGCACGCCGGCGGCAGCATCGAGGAAGCCGCCTTGCGCGCCGCATCGGCAGCGCACCGCATCGACTACGGCGGCATCATCGTGCTCGAAGACTGACATGAGTGAACAACGCTGCCGTATAATGGCGGCGTTTTGGTGCTCGCGCCTGTGTTCACAGGCGCAGTTAAACGGGAAACACGAAGCTTTTCAACAAAGCCCACGTGTGCTGCCCCCGCAACGGTAAGCAAGTACCGCGTATGAAGTATGAAAGTATGAACTTCGCGCGGCAAACCGTCTTCCATGACCACTGTGCGATTCGCATGGGAAGGTCGGACGGCCACACTTGCCAGCCCGGATACCGGCCAAAAGGTGGGAGCGTGCGCCATGCGCGCTTCTGTTCAATCTGGCCCACGGGGACGTCGGCTGGTTGTCTTTGATGTGAACATTTCATGAATTTTCCCGTAACACGGCTGGCGGCCGCGCTGTCGCTCGCATTCGTTTTTGCTGCTCCTTCTTTCGCCCAAACGTCCGCCGACACCGTCGTCGTCACCGCCAGCCGCATGCCGCAGCGCGCGCATGACGTGATCGCCGACACCACCGTCATCCATGCCGAAGAGATCGCGCGCTCGGGCGCCGGCTCGGTGGCCGACATCCTGCAGCGCCAGCGCGGCGTCGAGATCACGCGCAACGGCAGCGCTGGCGCCTCCACCAGCGTCTTCCTGCGCGGCTCGAACGCGAACCAGGTCGTGGTCCTGCTGGACGGCGTGCGCATCGGCTCCGCGACCAGCGGCACCGCCGCCTGGAACGCCGTGCCGCTGTCGTCGATCGAGCGCATCGAGATCGTCTACGGCCCGCTCACGACCCTGTACGGCGCCGACGCCATCGGCGGCGTGATCCAGATCTTCACGCGCAAGGGCGAAGGCGCTCCGCTGGCCACCGCCTCGGTCGGCGCCGGCAGCAACGCCACGCGCGCGGCCGCCGCCACCGTCTCGGGTTCGGCCAACGCCTTGCGTTACGCCTTCACCGCCGGCTACGAGGATTCGGACGGTTTCTCGTCGACCCGCCCAGGCGCTTCCGGCTTCAATCCGGACGAAGACGGCTACCGCCGCCGCAACGCCAACGGCCAGCTGGCCTATACCGTGGCCCCAAGCCTCGAAATCGGCGCGCAGTTCCTGCACAGCAGCCTGTGGGCCCAGTACGACAGCGGCAGCGCCGCCTACGACGTGCACAACGACCAGGACCTGAACACCGCCGCCGTCTACGCGTCCAGCCAGGTGAACGCCAACTGGCGCAGCATCCTGCAGTACGCACGCTCCGAAGATAAGCTCGGCAGCTACACCAACGCCACCGCCGCCGGCGCCAGCCAGATCGAAACCGAACAGGACGAGCTGACCTGGCAGAACACGATCGCGCTCGGCGCCGACACCCTGCAGCTGCTCTACAGCCACCGCAAGGAAGACGTCTATTCCAGCGCGACCCCGGCCATGACGCGCGACCGCATCACCAATGCCTATGCGGCGGCCTACTCGGCGCGGCGCGGCAGCCACCTGGTCGACGTCAGCGCGCGCCATGACCGCTCCTCGGTCTACGGCAGCAAGAACACCGGCGCCGCCGGCTACGGCTACGACTTCGGCAACGGCCTGCGCGCCACCGCCAGCGTCGGCTCGAGCTTCCGCGCCCCGACCTTCAACGAGCTGTACTACCCGAACTACGGCCTGCCGACCAACAAGCCGGAAAAGGGCCGCAACCTGGAAGCCGGCCTGCGCTACGACGCCGGCCAGCTGCAGGTCGACGCGACCTGGTACCGCAACCGCCTGACCGACATGATCGTCAGCGCCACGCCCTGCCCGGGCCGCCCGGGCAGCTGCGCCTACAACGTCAACGAAGCCCTGCTCGAAGGCGTGACGGTCGCGGCCCAGACCCGCGTCGCGATGGTGAACCTGCGCGGCAGCCTGGATTGGCAGGACCCGCGTGACGAAACCACCGGCAAGCAGCTGGCGCGCCGCGCCAGGCGCCTCGCCAAGTTCGCGGCCGACAGCCGCTTCGGCACCGTCAAGGCGGGCGCCGAAGTGGTCCTGTCCGGCGAGCGCTTCGACGACGCCGCCAACAACCGCCGCCTGGGCGGCTACGGCCTGCTCAACCTGTACACTACCTGGCAGGTCACGCCCGACTTATCGCTTCTGCTGCGCCTGAACAACGTGGCGGACAAGCGCTACGAGCTGGCGCGCAATTACGGCACCAGCGGCCGCACCTGGTTCGCCGCGCTGCGCTACGGCATCCGCTAAGGCAGCGCACCACCAAGAGGAGACGCATGCATCACCCAGCCTTCCCGCAACGCCGCCGCGCCATGCTCGTCATCGGCGTGCTGCTGCTGTGCGCCGTCGCCAGCCTGCTGTTCGCCGGCATGACGGGCTCGATCGCCGTGCCGCTGGCCGACATTCCCGACGCCCTGCGCCAGCTGGCGCGCGGCGAGGGCGGAACTTTGGCGGCCTCGCTGATCGAGCTGCGCGCCAGCCGCGCGCTGACCGCCTTCGTCACCGGCGGCGCACTCGCACTGGCGGGCGTGATGATGCAGGCGCTGCTGCGCAACCCGCTGGCCGATCCCTATGTGCTGGGGATCTCGGCCGGCGCCTCGGTCGGCGCGCTGTTCGCGCTCCTGATGATGGCGACCGCCTTCATGGTCGACATGGCGGCGCTCGCGGGCGCGGTCGGGATCTCGATGCTGCTCTACCTGTTCGCGCGGCGAGACATGCGCGGCGGGATGGCGGCCGAAGGCGGGACCTCGATGCTGCTGCTGACCGGCGTGATCCTCTCCTCGGCCTGCATGGCCCTGATCACCCTGATGCTGTCGATCGCGCCGGAAGGGCGCCTGCGCAGCATGATCTTCTGGATGATCGGCGACCTCGCCGGCGCGCCGCTGCGCCTGGCGCCCTGGGTGGTGCTGGGCGCCGGCCTGCTGTACGCGCTGCGCAGCGCGCGCGCCATGAACGTGGTCGCGCTGCATGCGGAATCGGCCGCCACCCTCGGCATCCGCGTCGGCGCCCTGCGCAAGGGCCTGTTCTTCGTTTCCGGCGTGCTGACCGCCAGCGCCGTCACCAGCGCCGGTTCGGTCGGCTTCGTCGGCCTGATCGTGCCGCACGCCTGCCGCTTCGCCTTCGGACCCGACCACCGCGTGCTGATTCCGTCGGCGGTGCTGGCCGGCGGCAGCTTCCTGGTGCTGTGCGACACGCTGGCGCGCACCATCATCGCGCCGCAGCAGCTGCCGGTGGGCGCGATCACCGCGATCATCGGCGCGCCGGTCTTCCTGTATCAACTGCACCGGCTGAGGAAATGACACGATGATCCGCGCCGAACATCTCGACCTGCAGCTCGGTGGCCGCACCCTGCTGCGCCAGCTCGACTGGGCCGCGCGGCCCGGCGAATGCTGGAGCATCATCGGCCGCAACGGCGCCGGCAAGAGCACCTTGCTGCGCACCCTCGCCGGCCTGCACCGCCCCAGCGCCGGCTCGGTGCTGATCGGCGGGCTCGCACTGGACGACTGGCCGCTCGACGAACTGGCGCGCGAACGCGCCTACCTGGCGCAGTCGCGCCACGACGCCTTCTCGTACACGGTGATCGAAACCGTGCTGTCGGCGCGCCACCCCTACCACGGCAACCGCTATTGGGAAGGCAGCGACGACCACCGGGTGGCGATGCGCGCGCTCGCATCGATGGAAGTCGCCGAACTGGCCGCGCGCGACGTGCGCACCCTGTCCGGCGGCGAGCGCCAGCGGGTGGCGATCGCCGCGCTGCTGGCCCAGGACACCTCGCTGCTGCTGCTCGACGAGCCGGCCAACGCCCTCGACCTGGCGCACCAGGTCAGCGTCATGGGCCTGCTGGCCAAACTCTGCCGCGAACAGGGCAAGACCGTGGTCATGATCGGCCACGACCTGAACCTCGCCTACCGCATCTCCACCCACGCGCTGCTGCTGATGGGCGACGGCCGCTGGCTGGCCGGCCCGGTGCGCGAGACCATGCAGCCCGTCCTGCTGGGCGACTACCTCGGCCACCCGATCGACATGCTCGAGCATGGCGGCCGCCGCATCTTCCTGCCACAAGAGGCCACCACATGAACGAGCTGAATCCCTCCGAAACCGAGGCGCTGAACGAGCGCCACCGCCAGCGCATGGAGCGCAAGAAGGCCGTCATCGACGCCAAGATCGCCGCCGCCGACAAGCAGATCGGCATCATCATCGTCAATACCGGCAACGGCAAGGGCAAGAGCTCGAGCGCCTTCGGCATGGTGAGCCGCGCGCTGGGCCACGGCATGAAGGTCGGCGTGGTCCAGTTCATCAAGGGCGCCATGTCGACCGGCGAGGAAAAATTCCTGCGCCGCTTCCCCGACGAGGTGAGCTTCCACGCGATGGGCGAAGGCTATACCTGGGAAACCCAGAACCGCGAGCGCGACATCGCCAAGGCCAACGAGGCCTGGGAACTGGCGCGCACCTTTCTCCGCGACCCATCGTATGGCATGGTGGTGCTGGACGAACTGAACATCGCCCTCAAGTACAAATATCTCGACGTCGACACGGTGATCGCCGACCTGCTCGACCGCCCGGTGATGCAGCACGTGGTGGTGACCGGGCGCGCCGCGCCGCCGGAACTGATCGCGGTGGCCGACACGGTCACCGAGATGAACGTGGTCAAGCACGCCTTCAAGGCGGGCATCGCGGCGCAGGCCGGGACGGAGTGGTAATGGAACGCGACAGCGGAGCACGTGCCGTGCTGGTCGCGGCCATGTCCTCCGGCCAGGGCAAGACCAGCGTCACCGCCGCGCTGGCGCGCAAGCTCGTGCGCCAGGGCCAGCGCGTGCGCGTCTTCAAGTGCGGTCCCGACTTCATCGACCCGATGCTGCTCGAGCGCGCATCCAGCGCGCCGGTGCACACGCTCGACCTGTGGATGGTCGGCGTCGACGAATGCCGGCGCCGCCTGCACGATGCCGCGCGCGAATGCGACGCCATCCTGGTCGAGGGCGTGATGGGCTTGTATGACGGCTCGCCGTCGGCGGCCGACCTGGCGCGCGAGTTCGGCATCCCGGTGCTGGCGGTGATCGACGCCTCGGCCATGGCGCAGACCGCCGGCGCGGTGGCGCGCGGGCTGCGCGACTACGGCCCGGTCGACATGGCCGGCGTGATCGCCAACCGCATCGCCAGCGAGGGGCACGCCAAAATGGTGGCCTCGTCGCTGCGCGACATCCCCCTGCTCGGCTGGCTGCAGCGCCAGGACACGCCGCTGCCCGAGCGCCACCTGGGATTGGTTACGCCAGACGACGTCGACGGCCTGGAAGCCCTGCTCGACAAGCTGGCCGATGGCCTGCAGTTCGAGGAAGCGGCGTGGAACGCCCTGCCGCTGCTGGCGCAATCGGCGCCGGAATGGGAAGACGTGCCCTCGCTGCTGGCCGGCCGCACCGTCGCCATCGCGCGCGACGCGGCCTTCTGCTTCCTCTACCCCGCCAACCTCGACCTGCTGCGGCAGATGGGCGCGACGCTGCGCTTCTTCTCGCCGCTGAACGACGAGCCGGTGCCGCCGGATGCCGACGCGGTATTCCTGCCGGGCGGCTATCCCGAACTGCACGGCGCCACCCTCAGCCAGGCCGCGCGCTGGCAGGACTCGATCCGCGCGGCGCACGCGCAGGGCCTGCCGATCGTGGCCGAGTGCGGCGGCATGATGGCGGTGGCCGGCGCCATCACCGACAAGGAGGGCCGGCGCTGGCCCATGGCCGGCCTGCTGCCGGGTGAAGTGACGATGCAGGCGCGCCTGGCGGGCCTGGGCGCGCAGGCAATGCCGACGCCGCAGGGTCCATTGCGCGGCCATACCTTCCACTACTCGCGCCTGGAAACGCAAGTACCGGCGCTGTCGCACACGGTCAAGACCAGCACCGGCGGCGCAGGCGAAGCCGTGTTCCGCATCGGATCGCTGAACGCCTCCTACTTCCACGGCTACTTCCCGTCGAATCCGCCGGCCGTCGCCGCGCTGTTCGGGGGCGCCAGATCGTGAGCGTGACGCTGGTGCTGGGCGGCGCGCGCTCGGGGAAAAGCGCGCATGCGGAGCGCCTCGCCGAGGCATCCGGCAAGGAGGTCGTGTACCTGGCCACCTCGCGCGCAGGCGACGCCGAAATGTCGGCGCGCATCCGCCACCACCGCGAACGGCGTCCGCCGCACTGGCAGACCGTCGAGGAAGCGCTGGCGCTGGCCGCTACCCTACGCGCGCAGTGTGCGCCCGGACGCATCGTGCTGGTCGACTGCCTGACCCTGTGGCTGAGTAACCTGCTGTTCAGCGATGGCCGCGAGTGGCCCGAGGTCGGCGAAGTCACGCTGCCGGAACGCTTCGACACGGAGCGCGCCGCGCTGCTCGATGTACTGGATGCCGGCGCACCTGGCGACATCGTGTTCGTCTCGAACGAAGTCGGCATGGGCATCGTCCCCTGGGGCGCGCTGTCGCGCTGCTTCGCCGACGAGGCGGGACGCCTGAACCAGGCCGTGGCCGCGCGCGCCGACCGCGTCGTGTTCGTGGCGGCCGGGCTGCCGCTGGCGCTCAAGGGCGCCGCATGCTGACCGGGCTGTCGCTGCCGGAACTCGCCGGCCTGCTGCTGGCGGGCGTCCTGCTCGACCTGCTGCTGGGCGAGCCGCGCCGCTGGCATCCGCTGGTCGGCTTCGGCAAACTGGCCAACGCCATCGAAGCACGCCTGAACCGCGGCGGGTCGCGCTTCGCGCGCGGCTTGCTGGCCTGGGCGCTCGCCGTCCTGCCCATCAGCATCCTGGCCTGGCTCGGCGCGCAGTTCGCGGGCTTGCTGCTGCACGCCGTGCTGCTGTACGCCTGCATCGGCCTGCGCAGCCTGTACGACCACACCATGCCGATCGTCACCGCCCTGCGCACCGGCGACCTGGCCACGGCGCGCACCCGCACTTCCTGGATCGTCAGCCGCGACACGCAGGATGCGCAGGAGCCTGATCTCGCCAAGGCCGGCGCCGAGTCGCTGCTCGAGAACGGAAACGACGCGGTGTTCGGCACCCTGTTCTGGTTCCTGGTGGCGGGCGGCCCCGGCGCGGTCCTGTTCCGCCTGGCGAACACGCTCGACGCCATGTGGGGCTACCGTAACGCGCGCTTCAATCTGTTCGGCCGCGCGGCGGCGCGCATCGACGATGCCCTGAACTATGTGCCGGCCCGGCTGACGGCCCTGTCCTATGTCGTGCTGGCCGGCGCCGGGAGCAGGCGCGCCTGGCGCTGCTGGCGCACCCAGGCCCCGGCATGGAGCAGCCCGAACGCCGGCCCGGTGATGGCCAGCGGCGCCGGCGCCCTCGGCGTTTCGCTCGGCGGCGCGGCGATCTACGACGGCCAGCTGGAACAGCGCCCCCCGCTGGGCGAAGGCCCGCCGGCATCCGGCGCCGACATCGTGCGCGCCTGGCGCCTGGTGCTCGGCGCGACGCTGCTGTGGCTGTTCCTCGCCTGCGCGGCCGCCCTCTTCGTCTATTTGTGGAACCACGATGCTTGAACACGGCGGCAACCTGCGCGACGCCGCGCGCCACTACGGACTCGACGACTGGCTCGACCTCTCGACCGGCATCAACCCGCGCGGCTATCCGGCGCCGGCGCTGCCGGCGAACGCCTGGCACCGCCTGCCCGAACCCGACCCGGAACTGAGCGCGGCGGCCTGCGCCTGGTACGGCGCGCCCGCGCTGCTGCCGGTGGCCGGCACCCAGGCCGCGATCCAGACGCTGCCGCGCCTGCGTCCGCCCTCGCGCGTCACCGTCTCGAACCCCTCGTATGCGGAGCATGCGCACGCCTGGGGCAAGCACGGCCACACGCTGCGCCTGGCGCCGTATGCGGCGCTCGGTGCGGCGGTGGACGACAGCGACGTGGTGGTCGTGGTCAATCCGAACAATCCGACCGGCGAGACCGTGTCTCCCTGCCTGCTGCTCGCGTGGGCCGAGCGCCTGGCGGAACGCGGCGGCTGGCTGGTGGTCGACGAAGCCTTCGGGGACACCGCCCCGGCGCTGTCGGTCGCGCGCTATGCGGACCGTCCCGGCCTAATCGTGCTGCGCTCGGTCGGCAAGTTCTTCGGCCTGGCCGGGCTGCGGCTGGGCTTCGTCGGCGCGCACCCGGCGACCTTGACGGCGCTGGCCGACCTGCTCGGACCCTGGGCCGTGAGCGGGCCGGCGCAGATCGTCGCGACGGCGGCGCTGCGCGACGGCGACTGGCAACGCGCTACCCAGGCGCGCCTGCTGGAAGACGGCCTGCGCATGCGCACCTTGCTGGGAACCCACGGCATCCAGGCCGCGGGCACACCGCTGTTCCACTGGTGGCCGGAAGACGCGCCGGAAGCCTTCCACGACCACCTGGCCCGCCACGGCATCTGGTGCCGCCTGTTCCGCGAGGCCGCGCGCGGCATCCGGCTCGGGCTGCCGCCCGACGAAGCCGGATGGCGCCGGCTGGAGACCGCTTTGCATACATGGAGTAATCGATGAAGAAAACGACCTTATTTGCAGCGGCCCTGGCTGCGCTCTCCCTGCCTGCGCTTGGCGCGGTCACCACGCGCGACGACGGCGGCAACACCATCACGCTGGACAAACCGGCCACGCGCGTGATCTCGATGTCGCCGCACGTGACCGAACTGCTGTTCGCCGCCGGCGGCGTCAAGCAGATCGTCGGCGCGGTCAACTACAGCGACTATCCGGAAGCGGCCAAGAGCATCCCGCGCATCGGCTCGAACCGCGAGATCGACCTGGAGCGCGTGATCGCGATGAAGCCGGACCTGATCGTCGCCTGGATGCACAATGCCTCCGAGCGCCAGATCGAAATGGTGCGCAAGCTCGGCGTGCCGGTGTTCCTGAGCGACCCGCAGAAACTGGAAAACATTCCCGACAACGTCGCCCGGCTCGGCCACCTGATGGGCACCGACGCGGCGGCGAATAGCGCGGCAGCCGAGCTGCGCAAGCAGCTGTCCGAGCTGCGCAGCCGCTACGCCGGCCGCCCGGCCGTGCGCACGTTTTACCAGGTGTGGGACAAGCCGCTCTATACCCTCAGCGGCAAGCACATCATCACCGACGCGCTGCGCCTGTGCGGCGGCGAGAACATCTTCGACAAGCTGACGGTCGTGGCGCCGATCGTGTCGGTGGAGAGCGTGCTGAAGGAAGACCCGGAAGCGATCTTCGGCACCGCCGAGAAGAACTATGGCGGCGTCGGTCTGTGGCGGTCCTATCCCACCTTGCTGGCGACCCGCAACGACAACCTGTTCACGGTCGACGGCGACCTGCTCAACCGCGCAGGCCCGCGCATGATCGCCGGCACCGCCGTCATGTGCGAGAAGCTCGAGCTGGCGCGCCAGCATCGCCAGAAAAAATGACGCTGCCCTTCCGTACCCTGATGGTGCAGGGCACGACCTCGGATGCGGGCAAGAGCACCGTGGTCGCGGCCCTGTGCCGCCTGCTGGCGCGCCAGGGAGTCGCGGTGGCGCCGTTCAAGCCGCAGAACATGGCGCTCAACAGCGCCGTCACGCTCGATGGCGGCGAGATCGGCCGCGCCCAGGCGCTGCAGGCGATCGCCGCCGGCATCGCACCGCATACCGACATGAACCCGGTGCTGCTGAAGCCCTCGAGCGACACCGGCGCCCAGGTCATCATCCACGGCCGCGTGCGCGCCGAGATGAATGCGCGCGACTACCACCAGTACAAGACGGTGGCGATGGCGGCGGTGCTGGAATCGCATGCGCGCCTGCTGGCGCGATACGAGGCGGTGGTGGTCGAGGGCGCGGGCAGCCCGGCCGAGATCAACCTGCGCGACCGCGACATCGCCAACATGGGTTTCGCCGAAGCGGTCGACTGTCCGGTGGTGCTGGTGGCCGACATCGACCGCGGCGGCGTGTTCGCCCACATCGTCGGCACGCTGGCCTGCCTGTCGGAGTCGGAACGGGGTCGCATCGTCGGCTTCGTCATCAACCGCTTCCGCGGCGACATCGCGCTGCTCGAGCCGGGCCTGGACTGGCTCGAAGCGCAGACCGGCAAGCCGGTGCTGGGCGTGCTGCCTTACCTGCACGGGATGTACCTCGACGCGGAAGACGCGGTGCAGCCGGCGCAGGCCGGCGCGGGGGCGTTCCGCATCGTGGTCCCGAGCCTGCCGCGCATGAGCAACCATACCGACTTCGACGCGCTGCGCGCGCATCCCGAGGTCGACCTGCGCTTCGTGCGCGCCGGTGAAGCGATGCCGCCGGCCGACCTGGTGATCCTCCCGGGCAGCAAGAACACGCGCGGCGACCTGGCCTGGCTGCAGGCGCAGGGCTGGCCCGCCTACCTGGCACGGCACCTGCGCTATGGCGGCAAGGTGATCGGCATCTGCGGCGGTTTCCAGATGCTGGGGCGGACGGTCGCCGATCCGCATGGGGTCGAGGGCGCGGCAGGCAGTTCGGCGGGCCTGGGCCTGCTCGACATCGAGACCGAGCTGGCGCGCGAAAAACGGCTGGCGCTACTGGAGGCGCAAGCACGCTTCGACGATGCCGGGATCGCGCTGCGCGGCTACGAGATCCACATGGGCGTATCGAACGGACCGGCCTGCGAGCGCCCGGCCTTTGTCATCGATGGACGCGGCGAAGGCGCGCGCTCGGAAGACGGCCAGGTGCTGGGCACCTATCTGCACGGGGTCTTCGACGATCCGAGCGCCGCGAACGCCCTGCTGCGCTGGGCCGGGTTGCGCGGCGAGCGTGCGGTCGACACCGCGGCGTTGCGCGAAGCGAGCCTGGAACGGATCGCCGAGGCGACCCGGCCGGTGTTCGAGCGCTTGCTTTCGGTGCTCAGTAGGGCTGGCGGATCTGCGACAGCGCGTAGTGGGACTTGAACAGTTCCTTCAGCATCGCCAGGTCCCTGCCTGCGAACAGGCTGAAAGGACGGGTCGGGCGCGGCTGGCCCTCTTCGTTCAGGCCGCGGCGCACGCCGGTGGACACCACCTGCGGTTCGCCGTTGCGGATCAGGAGGGCCTCCGGCCGCGCGGTGTCGGTGTTGACGTCGACCGCCCACACTCTGCCGCCGTGGAAAGCGGTGACGCCATCCACCAGCGTATGGCCGACCACGATGCTGTTCGCGCCGAAGTGCGCGAGCACGTCCCTGACCTGGGCTTCGGTCGCCAGGCCGTAGCGGTCTTCGCCCGCTTCGAAGTAGCCGCGGTATTGCGTCAGTCCGGCGGGCCCGATGACGGCGTCGAGTTCCGCCTTGCCCGGCATGTCTCCCGACCAGTAGCGGCGCATCGCGCTGTTCAGGTTATTCACCGTGAAGCCGGCGTCGGCCACCAGCGGGCTGACGCCGCCGTGCGTGATCACGGTCTTGCCGCTCTTGATGATGACCGGCTGCAGGCGCAGCCACTGGCCGATCACGGTGTCGGGGCCGAAGGCCGCGGCCTGGCCGCCCATGCGCGACAGCGCGTGCAGGTGGTCGCGGTTGGCGCGCGAGCCGTTGCCGCGCAATAGATACTGCTCGTGGTTGCCGAGGACGATGTGCACGGCGCCGCCCGCATCCTGCGCCTGCAGGCTGAGCGCATACAGCCGCCACAGCACGGCGAAAACGTCGCGGCCGCGGTCGACCGCGTCGCCGTCGATGACCAGGTGATTGCTCCCGTAATGCCAGTTCCCTGCGCCGTCGGTCACGCCGAGCGACTTGAGCGCGGCGTCGAGGAAGCGGTCGTTGCCTTCGATGTCGCTGATGACCAGGGTGTCGACCGGGGCGTCGAAGACCGCGTTCGGCACCGCCGGCGTGCGCGACACCGGGAA
Source organism: Massilia phyllostachyos (assembly GCF_021044825.1). GTDB lineage: Bacteria > Pseudomonadota > Gammaproteobacteria > Burkholderiales > Burkholderiaceae_D > Telluria > Telluria phyllostachyos. The sequence goes on from NZ_JAJNOC010000017.1 coordinate 14,489, forward strand.
CTGGCGGCGCTGGCCCGCGCAGTCGATCGCGAGGTCGCCCGCCGCCCCGGTCGACTGCCGGACTTCGCCCTCGCAGTACCAGGTCGCGGCCCAGCCGCCGTTCCCGGTGCGGCGCACGATGGGGCCGTCGAGGAAGCCCGGGATCTTCGCGCTGTCCGCCGTGCCGGCATAGGTGTGCAGGCCGATGGCCTGGCGACCGATCGGAATCAGGAGCCGCTTGTGCACGCCCGACTCGGTCAGTTCGACGTCGGACCGCGACAAGGCAAAGACGACGAGAACGACGAGCAGGCCGAGGGCGATCAGGAGGCCCCGGAGGAGAAAGGTGCGCGTCTTCTTCATCGTGCTCGTACACTAGGCGAGAAAGCAAGAAGTGTAGCGCAGGCGTATTACCCCGGGAGGATATTTACGGGGCACGCACCCGATTACGCGGAGCGGATCGGACGCTTCAGTGCACCAGTTCCGCGCTCTGCCGCGCTGCCTGTTTGCGCGCCGCCGCTTTCTTCTTGCGCCGCCACGCGAGCAGCGCGCCCAACAATCCGAAGACGCCGACGACGATGCCGGCGATCGGCAGCGGGACGGGCGACGGATCTTCCTCGGCGATGCTCGACGGGTCGCGCAAGGCAGCCGGGAAGGGACGCGGCTCGACCGGCACGATCTTCCAGTCCTTCTGGTCCGCGGGCACGCGCGCCTGGAATTCGTCGAACGAGTACACCGGCGCCGAACCGAACACCCGGCTCGATGGCACTTGCGGGATGCGGACCAGGAAGATGGCCTCGACATCGCTGCGCAGCTGCTGTTCGTAGGCCGACAGCGCGCGCTGGGGCTTACCGCCGGCGCCGACGATCTGCAGCAGGTCCTGCCCCATGGCGTCGAATGCGACCGCCGGCAGGAGGCGGGTCTGCTCTTCGTTCAGGTAATCGTAGATCTTGCGGCCGCTTTGCAGGCTGCCGTCCTTGGCGGCGAGATAGCCGTAGGCCGCCAGTGATTTCAGGGGCGCCGTCGGTCCGCGTTTGGGGATGGTCCAGCCGAGCGCATCGAAGACGTCGACGCTGATGCCGGCGCAGTTGGCGCTGGCGTGACGGTACTGGAAGTCGTGGCGGTAGAAGTGATTGAAGACGCGCTGCACGCCGCCCTGGAATGCGGCCGCGGTGCGGGCGTTGTTCAGCACCGCGACCAGCATATAGGATGGGCGATAGTATTGCTGGCCGCTGTTCAGGTCCATCAGGTAGTTATCCATCGGGAGCGTGGCGGCGACGATGCCCTTCTCGCTGAAGGAATCCAGGTTGTAGAAGTTGTTGACGGCCCAGTTCGACCATTCGCCATTGTCGCCGATGCGCCCGGTGGCCACGGCAAAGTGGCCGCCGAGCGATTCGTCGTCGTCGCCTTGGGCGCCGTTCAGGATGAAGCCGAGCACCGGCTTCTGCTTCCAGTCGCGGAGCTGGCCGGGATGGCGTTCCCACACCAGGCGCGTCTCGATGCCGCGCGCATTCTTGATGGGCTCGCGCACGAAGGCTTCCAGGTCGGCCGGATTTTGCAGCGGCTTGCTTTGCATGGAGGCCGGCTGGAAGGCGAAGTCGACCGGCCAGATGGTGCGCGCGACGAAGGCCTCCTTGCCATCCGTGATGTCGAGCGAGCCGCGGATGCGCACTTCACGACCGCCGAGCCAGGTGGCGGTGTCGCCATTGGCGTACGAAAGATTCGTGGGAATCCTGGGAACGAGCCGGACGTCGAGTTCGGTCCCGCCGAGGGTGCGTACGCGCTGCGCGCCGGGCAGCATGACGGCGCCTGCGAGAATGCTTGGGGCGCCGATCCAGACGACGGAAGGATGGTCCAGCCGCTCTGCGTGGGAGCCCGCGGCCCATCTGGCAACGTCGCTCATGCGGTCGACGCCGGGATAAAAGCCCGATGCGATCGACCTTGCTCCAGGAACTGCGATGGGTTCTTTCTCGAAATACCAGAGGCTTTGCTTGGGGACCTTGCAGTCGCTGCATTTTCCGCTACGCATGCGGAAGCTGTCGCCGGGGAGCAGGCCGATATATTCCGCTTCGAGGGCGCCCTTGATGCCGGTGGGGGATGCATGCTGGATGCCATCAGCGGCGCAGGCGAAGGTGGCGATGAGCGCAGCAGCTGCACCAACAAGTTTTCGAGCCATGTTGCGTTCTTGTATTTAAAAAAACAAACGGTGGAGCGTGGATCGAGGGGCCGTAGCCGGCAATCGCCGAAGCGCTGGCATGGGAAACCGGAAGTCTCTGCTTTGAAAATACGAAACATTGCAGGCATGCATTCTACAAAGGCCGATTATAGCGAACGGCTTTCCACCAATACTCACCGAAAATCGCGACCGGCCCGAGCGCCGCAGCCGAACACCTTCGCCGGCGCAAATGGTCTCACCATTCACGGTTTGACTAATCTCAAACGACATTCATGCCGGCCTTCGAGAATGATGCAATGGGTTACGACACCTTTCCCTCTCAAAGCGACGTCGGCGAAAGCGGCAGCCAGGCCGCGGCCCTGGCCCGCATCTTCGACGAACAGCGGGCGCGCTCGCGCTCGGCGGCGCCGGCGCCATGGGCGCTGAGGTCGGACCGCCTGCGGCGTCTGCGCCGGTTGATCCTGGAACAGCGCGGCGCGCTCGCGCAGGCGATCAGCGGGGACTTCGGCCACCGGTCGCGGCATGAAACAGAGCTGCTGGAAATCAATCCCTTGCTGGATGGCATCGCGCACTCACTGCGGCATGGGCAGGACTGGATGCGGATGCAGCGGCGACGCCCGGGTCCCAAGTTCTGGCCCGGCGCGGCACGCCTGTTACCCCAGCCCTTGGGCGTGGTGGGCGTCATCGTCCCATGGAACTATCCGCTCCTGCTGTCGCTCGGGCCCGCGCAGTGCGCGCTCACGGCGGGCAACACGGTACTGATCAAGGTTTCCGATCTCAGCCCGCGCTTTGGCGCACTGCTGTCCCGGCTTCTGGAACAGGCCTTCGACACGCACGAACTCCGGCTCTTCAACGGCGATGCGGACTTTTCCCGCCATTTCTGCCGGCTTCCCTTCGACCACCTGCTCTTCACCGGCTCTCCTGCCGTGGGCCGCCAGGTCATGCGCGCGGCCAGCGACAACCTGACACCCGTCACGCTGGAACTGGGCGGCAAGTCGCCGGCCATCGTGGACGCCGACGCGGACCTCGAGGCTGCCGCCCGGCGCATCGTCATCGGCAAGACCTTCAATGCCGGCCAGACCTGTGTCGCGCCGGACTACGCTCTCGTTCCACGCGGACGGCTGGACGCCTTCATCGGTGGCGCCCGGCGCGCAGTCGAACGGTTCTATCCGGCGCTGGCGCGCGGTGGCGACTACACCAGCATCATCTCGGCGCACCATTTCTCGCGCCTGCAGCGACTGGTCGACGATGCGGTGGCGCGTGGCGCGTGCGCCTGGCCGCTGTCGAAGGCGCCGCACGACGCGGTGCGCAGGCTGTTTCCACCGATAGCGCTGTCCGGCCTCGCGCCCGAGGCCGCCGCTCTGCACGAAGAGATCTTCGGCCCGGTCCTGCCGGTGCTGGAAGTCGGCGACCTCGACGAAGCGATCGCCTGGATCAACGCCCGTCCACGCCCGCTCGCCCTGTACCTGTTCGCACGCCGGCAGGCCACTATCGACCGGGTGCTGGCGCACACCGTGTCCGGCGGCGTCACCGTGAACGACACTTTCCTGCACGCGGGCGTGGACAGCCTGCCCTTCGGCGGAATCGGCGAATCCGGCATGGGCGCCTACCATGGCGAAGAAGGATTTCATACGTTCAGCCACGCCAAACCAGTGTTTCTGCGGGGACGGATCGGTCTGCTGCCCTGGCTATACCCTCCCTTCGGCGCCCGCGCCGAACGGCTGCTGCGCATGCCGCGTCATGAATGACGGCGCTTACCCGCGGTCCGGCTCGCCGCCGAGCCAGGCACGGATCCGGCGATAGACTTCGACGCGCGAGAGCAGGTCCAGGTGGTGGATGCCGAACCCGATCCAGGTGCGCGACTCCGGGAAACCCAAGGTCAGGGCCGGGTCCGGATGGCGCCCGAGCGCGGTGTCGAGCGGGATCACGCCGTCGCCCAGCAGGCGGTCGCGCATGTCGCCGAGCCGCCGGCCGGTGCTGCCGGCGATCACATAGCAGCGCACGCCGCGGGGCAGCGGCACCCGCCGGCGCCGGTCGCCCGCGTGTTCGAAACGGTCGCAGCCTTCCCAATCCTCGTCGAGCAGGTTGCCGTAGCGCAGGTCGGTGATGCCCGCGCTGCGCAACTGCCCAAGCCTGGCGAATGGTGCGGTAAAGCGGTTGCGGCCGAGCGTGACCGTGAGCCAGTTGCCGGTGCGCTCGAGCGGAGCGCCATGGTGGGGCGTGCCCAGGAATACCATGTGGCGCAGCAGCGGCAGCCAGGCATGGTGCGACTGCCGGCCATAATGGCATGCGCTGCGCGCCACCAGGCCGCCCATGCTGTGCGCGAGGATCGCCACTTCCTCTACCGGCACCGGCCATTCGCGCACCAGGGAATCGAGCAGTCGGGACAGTTCACGCCCGTTGGCCGAGACGTGCTGTCCGCTGTTGTAATGCAGGTAGAGCGGTACATAGCCCAGGTCGCGCGCCAACGCTTCGCCATGGTCGTGGTGGTTGCGGCGCCATTGCAGGTCGCAGCGGCAGAGCCCGTGCGCCAGGATCAGCAGCTTGCCGCCCGGATGCGGTATGGTCCCCGCCAGTGCGGCGCGCTCGATCCGGAGCGGCCGGCCATGGCGGCGCAGCCGCATGGGAATCGCAAGTGTGTTGCCGGACGACGCCAGGAAATCCCCGATCACGCCGTTCAGTGCGGCCAGCACCGCCTCGCGTTCGGCCGACGACGGCTGAGGATGCGCGGCCCCGGGCCGGGGCGCCAGGCAGTCGTCCACCAGGCGCCCCACCCAGGCCGATGCGGCGCGCGCCCGGCGGTAGGCAAGGCCGGATACGGGACCGGTGGCGCTTCCCATCAGCCGCGCATGCAGCGATTCGACCAGCGCGAGCACCTCGTCCACCGCATGCAGTCCGAGACGGCCGATACCGTGCAGGTCGGCGCCGTGCAGGTGGCGCGGCCTGGCTTCACTCTTCGAGGGCTTGTCTGGCGCGTTCGACATCCAGCCGTTCCATGGCGTCGTGCGGCCGCATCGCCGCCGCTTCCTCATACAGCGCGATCGCGGCCCGCGCCCCCTTGCGTCCGTCCAGCATGACCAGCGCGCTCGCGTACTCCACCCGCGCGATCACCGAGCCCGGATGGATGGCAATCGCCTGGTCGAAATGCCGGATCGCCTCGTCCCGGCTGGCGCCATGGCTCAGTCCGCCAAGCAGGGTTCCCACCTTGTCGATGACTTCGGCGTGGTAGACCCCGAGCGCCGTGTGGGCGTCGGCATGGCGCGGCGCCAGCGCCAGCGCGGTCTCGAGACTGGTCCTGACTTTGCCGCCAATCCCTTGCGCCAGTGCCTTCACAATGGAGGCGGCCTGGGCATGGCGGCCGAGCGCGTAGGCATACCAGTAGAATCCGGCCGGATCCGACGGCTGCCGGGCCCGCTGTTGCTCGCAGCGTTCGACGACCTCCAGCAGGCGCGCGCTTTTCTTCGCCTCCGACCGTTCGAGGTAGACCGCATGAATGCAGGCGGCCTTGTTGGCGACCGCATATCCGGCCAGTCCGGCCTCCAGGCCATGCGCCTGCGCGTCTTCGAAGCGGCCGGCGTGGAAGGCGATCCAGGCCGCGGTCACCGCCGGATTGTCCGGCCATGACTCCGCGTCCCCGGCGTGCAGGCGGCGCCAGGCCTTGTGCAGGCCGGAAACCGTGTACCGGTAGGCCTCATCCGGATAGGGGAAGCTTGCCCAAGCCATGCGAGCACTCCGCGCGGGCCGATCTGCACCGGTTTTTCAACGCGCGTCGGGACGCGCCGCACGCTTCGCCGCGGGGCGCTTGGCGGCCGCCTTCGCCGGCGCCCGAACGGCGACCTTGGCGGCCGGCCGCTGCGCCTTTTTCGCCGGCGCCGCGCCGGCCGCCGTCCGCAGCGCCGCGATGTCACGCTTCAGGCTGTCGATTTCGTCCTGGGTATGCTTCCCGGCAGCCTGCAGCGCCTGCCGCAGCTCGGTCACCTCGCGGCCAAGCCCCCGGGTTTCCTCGGGCGAAGGCAGCCCCATGCTGCGCATCGAACGCGCCACCCGTTCCTCGAACAGCTTTTCCAGCTTGTCGAGGGAGCCGCCGGCCTGGCGGCTGGCGTTTTCGGCCAGCCGCGTCACGGTATCGGTGACGGAAGACCGCTGTTCGCTGCCCAGGCGTTGGGTCAGCTTCTGCAGTTCGCCGCCATCCTGCAACAGCTTGTCGAACAGCTCGCCCCCTTCGCGCTGCGCCCTGGCGAATGCGCCCAGGCCGGCCTGCCAGATCCGGTGCGCGGATGCGCATACCGCATCGAGCAGGGCATGTTCTTCAGGCTCGAGCGCCTCTTTGAGTTTCGGTTCCATCTTGCCTCCTGTTGGGTGACGGCCGGTGCTCATGTCATCCGGCCGGCGCGGGCGCGGACCGTCCGCGGGCGGCGCCACTGTCTTCTTCCACCACGACGCGCCGCAGGATCTTGCCGATATTCGATTTCGGCAGGGCGTCGGTTCGAAACGCGACCAGCCTGGGCACCTTGTAGGGCGCCAGGTGGCGCCTGCAGTGGTCGATCAGATCTTCAGCGCTCAGGCCGGGATCGCGCCGCACGACGACCAGCTTGACCGTTTCCGTGCCCTGGGCGTCGCGCGCAGGAATCGCCGCGACCTCCAGCACGCCGGGATGCATGGCCGCCACGTCCTCGACTTCGTTCGGGAACACTTTGAAGGCGGAAACGATGATGACGTCCTTCTTGCGGTCCACCACCCTGACGAAGCCGCCCGCGTCCAGGATGCCGACGTCGCCGGTGCGCAGCCAGCCATCCTGCGTGAACACGTGCGCGGTCTCGCCGGGCATGTTCCAGTAGCCGCGCATGACCTGGGGGCCGCGCACGCAGACTTCGCCCGCTTCCCCTTGCGGCACCTCGACGCCAGCGTCGTCGAGCAGCGCGACCTCGGTCGACGGGATCGGCAGGCCGACGGTACCCGTATAGGCGGGCGCATTCAGCGGATTGGCGCATACGAAGGGCGAGGTTTCTGTCAGGCCGTAGCCCTCGATCAAAGGCCTGCTCGACAGCGCATGCCAGCGCTCGGCCACCGTGCGCTGCAAGGCCATGCCGCCCGCCACCGCCAGCTTCACCCTGCGCAGGTCGACCATGCGCATGCCGGGAGCATCCAGCAGCGCATTGAACAGCGTGTTCACGCCGACCAGGACCGTGAACTTGGTATGCCTGAGCTCGCGTACGAAGCCGCGGATGTCGCGCGGGTTCGTGATCAGGACGATCCGCGCGCCATAGGCGGCGAAAGTCAGCATCGCCGTCAGCGCGAACACGTGGTACAGCGGCAGCGGGAGCACGACCGTCTCGCGCCCCTCGTCCAGCGTGGCGCGGATCCAGGCGGTGATCTGGGCGATGTTCGCGACGATGTTGCCATGGCTGAGAATGGCTCCCTTGGGGACGCCGGTGGTGCCGCCGGTGTACTGCAGGAGGGCGATGTCGGCGGCATCCGGCGCCATCGCCGCCGGCGGCCGGGACAGGGTGGCGCCGCGCGCGAGCGCCTCCGGAAACTTTACGGCCCCGTCGATGCGCCAGTCCGGCACCATGTGGCGCACGTGGCGGACGACCAGGTTGACGATTTGTGCCTTGGGAAACGGCAGCAGGTCTCCGACGCGGGTGGTGACGACGTGGCGTAGCGACGCCGATGGCAGCACCTGCTGCAGCGTGTGGGCGAAGTTCTCCAGCACCACGATGGCGCTCGCGCCCGAGTCCGCCAGTTGGTGCCGCAGTTCGCGGGCGGTGTACAGGGGATTGACGTTGACGACGGCGCAGCCGGCGCGGAAGGCGCCGAACAGCGCGACCGGATACTGCAGCAGGTTCGGCAGCATGATCGCGACGCGGTCGCCCTTGCGCAGGCCGGCCGCGTGCAGCCAGGCGGCGAACTGCCGCGACAGCGTGTCGAGCTCGAACCAGCTGAGCGTCGCGCCCAGGTTGTCGAAGGCCGGCCTGTCGCCGAAGCGTTCGCTCACGTGCTCGAGCATCGCGGGCAGCGATGGGTAAGGATCGAGCGCGACCTCGGCGGGGACGCCGGGCGGATAGCTGCGCAGCCAGATTTTTTCCATGGTGTCGTCCTGAACGCTGCCGGAGCAATATACGGACGGACTGGCAGAGGCATGCCCGCTCGTCTTTGAACGATGAACCGTGCGATCGATACTGCATTGATCTGCATCAGCGTGCGCACTTTCGACTTTTGCAATTGCCTCGCTCGACAATGGTCCAACCCGGACGCAGGCAAAACCAACCTCTTGAAGGAGCAGACATGGCGACGAAGCAAACCAAGGCCGAAGCGGCCCATCCACCGGCCCATTCCACCTCGCCCTCCCACGCCGGCCACGCCCGCGCCGGCGATGGCGAGGCCAGGGCCGAACATGCCGCCCTGGCGGTACAGCAAGGCATCGTCGACAGCCTGGCCGCGATCGACGCAGTCGAAGGCCGGATCACGGCCTTGGTGCGCAAGACCGTCGCCGACAGCGTCGGCACGGGCGGCGCCGCGGCGGGCGACGTCGTGGAAGTGGTGCGGCAGGTCGTCAAGGGCGCGCTCGTGGCCAGCGAGCAGGTCGGCAGCGGCCTGGCCATCAGTACCCGGAGCGTCGCCAAGGGTGTCGTCGCGGGCGTGCACGACGTCGGCGGCGATGTCGTGGCGGCCTCGTTCGAGGTCACCCGCTCGCTGATCCTGGTCGCCGCTACGCTCGGGGCCGACCTCGGCATGGTGGCGCGGCGCGGCATCGACGCGCTGATCGAGGCGACCAGGGAGACAGGTGGCGATGCCGGCCAGGTCGGCCGCCGCGCCATCGAAGGCGCGATCGAAGCGGCCGGCGAGATCAGCCACACGGCTGTACGCACGGTCAAGGAGGTGCTGATCGGTATCGCCGGCAGCCTGGGCCAGACCATCGAGGCCATGCTGCCGCACGGGGGCCATGCGCGGGCGGCGGGGGCGCCGGCGCCGGCGGCGGACAAACCACGCCATTAGGCCATCAGGCGCCGCTGTCCAGCCGATTGTCCGTGGTCCACGGCATCATCAGGGCGCTCAGCAGCAGGGCGCCGAATTCGCTCGTGAAGCGGCTGGTGATGTCGGTCGGGTCCGGCACGCGTCCGATATCGGCGATCACGCCAAAGCTGACCTGGCCGGCATAGCTGAGAATGCTTGCCCCGATCCCGATGCCGCCCGACTGCGGCACCCAGAACAGCTCGTGTTCGATGCGCCGGCCCGCCAGGTAATGCAGCTGTTCCGGCCCGTGCACATTCGTGACGACAATACTGGCATTGGCAGCCAGGGCGTCGAGCAGGCGTTCCTTCAGGAACTCCGGCGCCAGGCCCATGCCCGCCAGCAGGCCGAGCGCGACCGTCGACTGCTGAGAGGTCTTCAATTGCATCATGGCGCGGTGGACCGCGTGCACCCGCTCGACAGGATCGGCGACGCCGATAGGGAGGTCGAGGAAAACCAGCCCGAAGCGGTTGCCCAGTTCGGTAACCGGCCCGGGTGGCCGCAGGTTGACCGGCACCAGGGCGCGCACCGTCCTGTTGGCGGGCGCCGTCCCGTCGTCCAGCAGCCAGGCGCGCAACGCACCGGCAATGCACGCCACCAGCACGTCATTGACCGAGCACGCGAGCGCTGCGGCTACTGCCTTGACGTCGGACAACGGCAGCGGCGCTCCCCAAGCCACCCGCTTCGCGACGCCAAGTTCGCCCTTGAGCCGGGTCCGGGAATCGGGCGTCATGGCGGCGATCACGCCAGCCTGGTAGGCCAGATCGGCGCCGCGCCTGGCATGGGCGAGTGCGCGCAGGGGATGGGCAAGAAGGCCCGCGCCGGCGCCGGCGGCGGCGGCGGATGCCCGCAGCGCGTCGCCGACAACTTCGCTGGCCGGACCCAGCACCCGTTCCCATGCCGTCCGCTGCGCCGCTTGCCCGTCGAGGTCGGCGCCTCCGTGGCGCGGATGCGCCGGATCGGTGTCGGTCATGGTCTCGACCACATGCAGCAAGGCAAATCCGTCACCGTAGCAATGGTGGATGCGCATCATGAGGGCACAGCCCTCGGCGCCGTCAATGAGATGCCACTGCCACATCGGCTTACCGGGGTCGAGCGCAGTGCTGGCCAGCTCGCTTGCGACGTCCTCGAGCGTGGTACCGATGCGCGGTGTCAGCTGACGTACGTGCCAGTCGAGATCGAAGCCGGGATCGAGCTCCCAGTGCGGATCGCCATGCGGGTCGGCGACGCGCTGGCGGAAGCGGTGAAAGCACAGCATGCGTGTTCGAACCACCTCTTTCAGGCGTTGCAGTTCGATGCGCCCCTCCAGCAGCAGCATCCCGCAGATCATCATGAGGTTCGATGGCCGGTCCATGCGCAGCCAGGCCACATCGACCGCAGACAGCGCTTCGCGGACGGCGGACGGCGCCATATCAGAGATGGACGCCGCGCAGTAGTTGCTGCATGGCTAGCAGTTCTGGAGACGCGTCCTGGGTGGCCGGCGTGCCGTCCGCCTCTTCCGCGGGCGCAAGCCGTAACGCCGCGTTCAGGATGGTCTGGGCCACGCGCGGCGCCAGTACCTGCAGGGCGCGGCCTGCCTGGCCGACCTCGGTGGCGATGCGCACCGGCTTGGCGACGATGGCCCGTACGACGAAGCTGGCAGCCTCCTCGGGCGTGATCGCTGGCGCGTGACGGTAGGCGGCGGTTGGCGCGATCATGGGCGTACGCACCAGGGGCATGTTAATGGTCGTGAAGACGATCCCGAGGTCGGCGAACTCGGCGGCGGCGCAGCCTGCCCAGGCTTCGAGTGCGGCTTTCGATGCGATATAGGCGGAAAAGCGTGGCGCACTGGTCAACACGCCGATCGACGAAATAACGATGACCTGGCCGCCGCCGCGCGCTACCATCGACGGCAGCAAGCCCATGGTCAGGCGTACGGCGCCGAAATAGTTCAGCTGCATCATTCGCTGGAAATCGTGGAAGCGGTCATAGCTTGCGTCCACGGTGCGGCGGATCGAGCGGCCGGCATTGTTGACCAGGATATCCACCTGTCCGTGGTCGGCCAGTACCTGCTGGACAAACTTCTCGCAGGCGGCCAGGTCGGCCAGGTCGACCTGGTACGCCTGCACGCTCGCGCCTTCCTTGCCGATCTCGGCTGCGGCGGCTGCGAGCCTGCCGCCGTCGCGGCCGCAGATCAGCGTCGTTGCGCCGGCGTCTGCCACCCTGCGCGCGGCGGCCAGGCCAATGCCGGAGGAGCCCCCGGTCACGAGCACCACCTTCCCCGCCACCTGTGCACGCAGGTTGCGCTCGACCGACAGCTCGGGATCGAGGTGGCGCTCCCAGTAATCCCAGACGGCGGCGGCATACGACTCGAGCGGTGGACAGACGATGCCGCTGCCTTCGAGCGCAGCCCGGGCCTGGCGGCTGTCGAAGCGGGTGGGCCAGTTGAGCAAGCCCATGATCCCATCGGGCAGGCCGAGCTCCGCCATGACTGCCTCGCGCAGGCGGCGCAGCGGGGACAGGGCCGTCATGCCCTGATGGATCCAGGCAGGCAGGAAGTTGAGCAGCGCAGTATTCACGCGCAGGCTGAAGCTCGGCGCATGCGCGGCGTGGGCGAAGATGTTCAGCACGTCGCCGACACGCCGCAAGGCCGGATCGGTCAGGTGGAAACATTGACGATCGAGCCCTTCGCGATGGGCGATCCATTGCATGGCGTTCACCACGTAGTCGACCGGCACGATGTTGATGCGGCCCCCCTCGATGCCGAGCGCGGGCATCCACGGCGGCAGGATGCGCCGCATCTTCTGGATCAGCTTGAAAAAATAATAGGGGCCGTCGGCCTTGTCGGCTTCGCCGGTGCGCGAGTCGCCCACCACCAGGCCGGGCCGGTAGACCCGCCATGGCAGGCGGCACTCCCGGCGCACCACCTGCTCGGCCTCGTGCTTGGTCGAAAAATAGGGATGCCAGAGCCCTTCCGCTTCGTCCAGCATGTCCTCGCGAAAGACGCCATCGTACATGCCTGCCGCCGCGACCGAGCTCATATGGTGAAAGCAGCCGGCATCGAGCGCGGCGGCCAGGCGCACGGCTTCCCGCGTCCCGCCGACATTGGCAGCCATCTGTGGGCCCGGTCCGGCGCGCAGGTCATAGATGGCGGCCAAGTGAAAAAAATGGTCGACCTGGCGGACCAGGGCCGCGCGGTCCGCCGCTGTCAGCCCTAGTTCGGGATGTAGCACATCCCCGGTGACCGGAATCGCGCGTACCGCGCCGGGACCCCAGAATGCGCTCAGCTCGGGAAGCTTGTGACGGCTGTCTTCGCGCATCAGGAACCAGACTGTACTATCCGGACAATCCAGCAAGTTCCTAATCAGGCGCTTGCCGATGAAGCCGCTGCCGCCGGTGACGAAGTAGCGCATGCTAGGCCTCGACATGTGCCTGGTCGGCGATTGGCGAGCACCCAGCCCGCCGATCCGGCGCCGACGATAATGTAGTCGTACATGGGCTAGCCAACGAGAGCCTCCGTTCAGTAACGAACTTGCATATCTTTTCACCTGTCGTCAAATGAGGTCTGAGATGTCTCAATGGTGCACGTGGGGATAAAGGGGGCCAGGATGTTCGGCAAGTGAGCGAGGATGGGCTGGAGGAGAGGCAAAAGCAAAAAACCCCGCAGAGATCACTCTGCGGGGTTTTTCATATAACTAGCCTGACGATAACCTACTTTCACACTGGTTGCAGCACTATCATCGGCGCAAAGTCGTTTCACGGTCCTGTTCGGGAT
>NZ_JAJNOC010000018.1 GCF_021044825.1 Massilia phyllostachyos
CATAGCAAGTCGGTCCCACCCCTTCCCATCCCGAACAGGACCGTGAAACGACTTTGCGCCGATGATAGTGCTGCAACCAGTGTGAAAGTAGGTTATCGTCAGGCTAGTTATATGAAAAACCCCGCAGGGTGATCTCTGCGGGGTTTTTTGCGTTTGTAGCTCCGGTAATCCAGGGTTATCGCATCAAGCATGCGCTATCACTGTGCGACGGAATTGCGTGAACGATGCCAGTGGCATCGTTCACGCCTTCGCCGAGCGACGGTTCAACTGCTGATGGTGAATGGATGCGACGCTGGATTCCTGCGTTACCCGCAAAACCGTCGCACCGGCGCAGGCCGGTGCCTAAGTTGACCTTGCAGTTGCTTTTACGAGTGTTCACCGCCCCTGACACACCCAGCCGCCCAAACTGTTCCATTTCAGGACACTCAACACGCTCCTTCCCCTTGTCTCATCCATGGCACGCCCCTTGCTGTTACCAATCTGACCAATGTTCAGACAAGGAACAAGCTCATGCAGCTCCGCGCCGCCATCCAGCAAGCCTTCCGCACCCGTCACCCGGCATCCAGCTACGAGCGCGCCTGCTACTTCCTGGCAGCAGCCGTGCTGTCGCCCTGCGCCGCCGCCGACCCCGAGCGGATCGACAAGCCGGCCGCCGTCATCCCGGTCGTGGAGGTGGTTGGCCTTGCGCCATTGCCCGGCCTTGGCATCGAGCGCGATCTGCTGCCGTATCCGGTCCAGCTCGCCACTGACAAGACTTTCCGTAAAGCCGGCAGCGAAAACCTGGCCGAGTTCATGTCGCGCAACCTCACCGGCGTGAACGTCAACGAAACCTCGGGCAGTCCCTTCCAGAACGACCTGACCTTCCGCGGCTTTCGCGCCTCGCCGGTGCTGGGTAGTTCGCAGGGAATCTCCGTCTACCTGGACGGCGTGCGCGTCAACGAAGCCTTCGGCGACGTGGTGAACTGGGACATGCTGCCCGAATCGAGCATCGGCAGCCTGCTGCTGGTCCCCGGCGCCAATCCCCTGTACGGCCTGAACACCCTGGGCGGCGCGCTCGCCTTCACCACCAAGTCCGGCCTGAGCCACCCCGGCGGAGAATTCGAATTGTCGATCACCGATGAAGGCCGGCGCCGTGCGGACCTGGCCTATGGCTGGAAGGGCAATGGCGGCTGGCACAGCTTCCTCGGGGCCACCTGGTTCGACGACGAAGGCTGGCGCGACCACTCGTCCGGCCATCTGGGCAATGTGCTGGTGAAGGTCGGCCGCTCGCTCGGCGCCACCGACTGGTCCGCCACGCTGCTGGGCGGGCGTAGCCGGCTGCTCGGCAACGGCCTGCTGCCCGATCCGCTGTACGGGGATGACCGGCGCGCCGTGTACACCCATCCCGACACCACCCGCAATCGCCTGCTGCAGGGCACCTTGAACCTGACCCACCGCTTCAACCGGGACAGCGAACTGAGCGCCACCGCCTACGCCCGCAACAGCCGCCGCGACACCGTCAACGGCGACGTCAGCGAAGAGTACGACGACTACGTGGAAGATTGCGAAGACGGCTTCGACAGCAGCGGCGCGCCACGCGAGCCGGACGAGTGCGGCTTTACCCGAGCCGAAGGCGCCGCCCTGCATCCGGGCGTCCTGAACACCACCAGCACGCGCCAGGAAAGCCGCGGCATCAGCGCCGCCTTCAGCACCCGGCGCGGCCCCTGGCGGCTGGATACCGGCATTACCTTCGACCACAGCGACGCCGAGTACGCCCAGTTCGAGCAGGAAGCCTTCGTCACGGACGCGCGCGAAGTGATCGGCGACCCGGACGAGGAGCGTGAACCGTCGTCGTCGGTCGTCGGCAATTCCCGCACCTGGGGGATCTATGCCGCCGGCAGTTGGGCGATCGATGCCGCTACCCAGCTGACCGCAAGCGCGCGCTTCAACCGCGCCCGCGTCGAGAACACGCTGACCAATGAGCGCGGCGTCCAGCCACGGGAACGTTTCACCTACACACGCCTGAATCCCTCGCTGGGCTTTACCCGCCAACTGGGCAATGGCGCGACTGTGTTTGCGAATGTGGCACAAGGTCACCGCGTGCCCACGGTAATCGAGCTCGGCTGCGCCGACCCGGAAAACCCTTGCCGCCTGCCCGTCGGCCTGCAAGCCGACCCCTACCTGAAGCAAGTGATTGCACGCACGATCGAAGCCGGCGTACGTGGCCGCCTGCCAGACGGTAATTACTCGCTATCGCTGCACCGCACCGTCAACCGCGACGACATCCTCTTCCTCAGCTCGCCTTCGCGCCAGGGCTACTTCGCCAACTTCGAGCGCACCCGCCACCAGGGTCTGGATCTCACCGCCGCCCAACAATTCGGCTCCTTCGGCCTGCGCCTGGCCTATAGCTACCTGGAAGCGGAATACGATGCCGACGGCGAACTGTTCACCGGCGCCCGCAACGTCGAGGTGCGGCGCGGCATGCGCCTGGCCGGCCTGCCGCGCCATAGCGGCAAGCTGACCTTCGACTGGACGGCGAACCCGCAACTGAGTTTCGGCGCCGACCTGCAGGCGTCCAGCAGCCTGGTCACACAAGGCAATGAGGATGGCCTGAGCGAAGACCCGGAAGACGATGAGGAGCCGGAGCGCGCCGACTGGCGGGTGCGCGGCTACGGCCTGGTGACCCTGCGCGCCAGCTATCGCCCAACGCCGAAGTGGGAATTGTTCGCGCGCATCAGCAACCTGTTCGACCGCCGCTACGAAACCTTCGGCGCCGTCGCGCCCGACCTGTTCCCGAACGGCCGCCAGCTCAAGCCGCACGAGGATGAAGTCGATGCCGCACACGCGCGTTTCGTCGCGCCGGGAGCGCCGCGCACCTTCATCGCCGGCCTGCGCTACACCTTCTGACCCGCTTCAAAAGGTGTATTCGACACTGGCGCCCGCCATCCACTGCCGTCCCGGCGCCGCTTCGTAGTAGCGCCGGTTGCTGTCGCCGACGATCACCGAGCCGACATAGCGGCGGTCGAAGACATTGTTCACTCGCAGGAACTGCTTGAAGCGCCAGCGGTCGACCGACTGGCGCGCCTGGAGACGTGCGTTGACGACCGCATAGCCCGGCGCCGCGGCTTCCAGGTTCGCATCTTCTGCATAGATCTTGCTCGAGGCCATGGTCTCGAGCGCCGTCTCAATACGTCCGGGGGCGTCCTTCCAGGCCAGTTCCGCATAGGTATTCGCGCGCGGCACACCCGGCAGGCGCTTGCCGGCATCGACGTTGCCGAAACCGGTCTCGTAGGTCGCGCGCAGCAGCGTCAGGGCGGCGCGGGTGCTGAAGCCGCCACCAAGTAGGGACTCGACCGACAGCTCGGCGCCGCGGCGCAAGGTCGAGCTGGCATTGCGGTAACTCGTACGTCCGCCGGCGGCGCTGTCGACCACCATTTCATCTTCGGTACGCGCCTGGAACAGCGCGGCGTTGATACGGGTTTCCGCGCCAAATCGCAGCTTGGCGCCCAGCTCCAGGTGGGTGCTGCGCGCCGGCGCCAGCCGGAAATTGAAGCCGCCACCACCGCTCGAATAGAACAGTTCGTTCAGGGTCGGCGTCTCGAAGCCGCGCGCCGCGCTGGCGTAGACGTTCAGTGCGTCCCTCACCTTGTAAAGCACACCGAGCACGGGCGTGATGCGGCTGTAGTCGACCGCACCACTGTCGTTGCCGTTGCTCAGGTAACGGTCTTCCACATCCACTTTCAGGCTGCTGCGGCGCAGACCCGCCGTCAGCACCCAGGGGCCGCCGGCCCATTCGGTCTGCACATAGGGGTCGAGGTTCGACAAGGTATCCCGCTCATCGCGTCGGAGCGCGCCCTTGACGCCCAGCTGTGCGCCGGCGACATTCTCGAAGCCCTGCCGGTCATCCCGCGACCGGCCGTATTCGAGCCCCACGGTCGTGCTGAGCTTGCCGCCAGCCACCTCACGCACCGCGATCCATTGAATCTCCACCCCATGAAAATCGCGGTCGAAATCGACCACGCCGCCCGAATGGCTGGGCGGCGCCTGGAAGCCGCGCGAAAACGCCTGGTACTGAATAACTTTCCGCTTGCCCACATACGCCATGATGCGCAGGCGGTCCGGGCCGAAGCGCTGTTCGAAGGCGGCCCCGCCCTGCTGGTGGTCGATGCTCTTGCGGGTGTTGTAGCGTTCGGCCAGGGTGCGGTTCGGCAGCTGCGTGTCGGTGCTGTCGATTTCGCCGGCGCGCGGATCGCGCCGGAAGGTGGCCCAGGTTACGCCGAGCGGATCCTCGGTGTCGTCCTGGGTCAGGCTGCTGGCGGTGATGGTCAGGCGGCTCGCCGCGCCCGGGCGCATGGTGAGCTTGGCGAAGGCCTGGTCGCGCCGCGCCGCGCTGTGGTCGCGGTAGCCGTCGGTATCGAAGCGGGAAGCATCGAGCACGTAGCCGATGCCGCCGGACTCGCCTTGCGCGTTGACGTCGAGCTTGCGGGTCCCGTCGCTGCCGCCCGAGACGGTGCTCGCGAGCGTCGGCCGGCCCTCGCCATCGCGCGTGAACAATTGCACCACGCCGCCGGAGTGATTGCCGTACAGGGCGGAGAACGGTCCGCGCAACACTTCGATGCGTTCGGCCATGTCGAGATTGAAGGTGGCGGCCTGGCCCTGGCCATCGGGCATCGAGGCCGGGATGCCGTCGGCGATCAGGCGCACGCCGCGCACCCCGAAGGCCGAGCGGGCGCCGAAGCCGCGCGACGAGATCTGCAGGTCCTGCGCGTAATTCTGGCGGTTCAGCACCACCAGCCCCGGCACCGCCGCCAGCGCCTCCGAGGCATTCACCCGCAGCTGGGCCAGCCCGATGCGCCAGGCGTCGACGACGTCGATCGCGGCCGGGAAATCGGCACTGTCGTGCTCGATGCGGCTGCCGGTGACCACCACCACCGGCACCGTTTCCGGATCGTCCGCCGCCACGGCGGGCCCACCCAGAAGTCCGGCAAGCGCGCCGCAGAACAGGGCCATCGGTTTGCACTGCAAGGAAAGCTGGACCATGCACGTCTCCACAATGCTCTGCATCTGAAGAAGCAATATTCCTGCCACGCCGGTTCATGCATGAATGGCACGGCGCTTGCATAGGCTTGCTACTGCAAGCGCCGCGCGCCGCCGCCCGGGAAGACAAGGGCATGAACGGCGCCGCAGCTGTTCCAGATTGGAACAGCGGACGCGGCACTGTTGCAGTTCCGAACAGGCAGGGCGCAGCGAACGGGGACCAATCAACAACAGAAGAGGACGACATGAATCTCGCGGATATCAGCAAACTCGGCGTAGCCAATCCTTTCAAGCAGCGTTACGACAACTACATCGGCGGCGAATTCGTCGCGCCCTTGAGGGGTGAATATTTTCCCAACCTGACGCCGATCACCGGCCAGCCGTTCTGCGAAGTCGCGCGCTCCGGTCCCGAGGACATCGAACTCGCGCTCGACGCCGCCCATGCTGCGAAAGATGCCTGGGGCAAGACCTCGCCGGCCGAACGCGCCGCCATCCTGAACCGCATCGCCGACCGCATGCAGCAGAACCTGTCCCTGCTGGCCACGGCCGAAACCATCGACAACGGCAAGCCGATCCGCGAATCCACCGCCGCCGACATCCCCCTTGCGATCGACCATTTCCGCTACTTCGCCGGTTGCATCCGCGCCCAGGAAGGCTCGATCGCGCAGATCGACCATGAAACCTACGCCTACCACTTCCACGAGCCGCTGGGCGTGGTGGGCCAGATCATCCCCTGGAATTTCCCCATCCTGATGGCGGTCTGGAAGCTGGCCCCGGCGCTGGCCGCCGGCAATTGCGTGGTGCTGAAACCGGCCGAGCAGACCCCGGCCTCGATCATGGTGCTCATCGACCTGATCGGCGACCTGCTGCCGCCCGGCGTGCTGAACGTGGTCAACGGTTTCGGCCTGGAAGCGGGCAAGCCGCTGGCCTCGAACAAGCGCATTGCCAAGATCGCCTTCACCGGCGAGACCACCACCGGCCGCCTGATCATGCAGTACGCCGCGCACAACCTGATCCCGGTCACGCTCGAGCTGGGCGGCAAGTCGCCCAACATCTTCTTCGAGGACGTGATGGACGCGGACGACGCGTTCTTCGACAAATGCCTGGAAGGCTTCGCCATGTTCGCGCTGAACCAGGGCGAAGTCTGCACCTGCCCCTCGCGCGTGCTGATCCAGGAATCGATCTACGAGCGCTTCATCGAGCGCGCCCTGGCGCGGGTGGCGGCCATCAAACAAGGCAATCCTCTCGACGCCGACACCATGCTCGGCGCCCAGGCCTCCCAGGAGCAGCTCGAGAAAATCCTGTCCTACCTCGACATCGGCAAGCAGGAGGGCGCGGAGGTGCTGGCGGGCGGCGCGCGCAACGCCCTGCAGGGCGACCTGAAGGAGGGCTACTACGTGCAGCCGACCGTGTTCAAGGGCCACAACCGGATGCGCATCTTCCAGGAAGAGATCTTCGGGCCGGTGGTGGCGGTCACCACCTTCAAGGACGAAGCCGAGGCGCTGGCGATCGCCAACGACACCCTGTACGGGCTGGGCGCCGGCCTGTGGACGCGCGACGGCAGCCGCGCCTTCCGGGTCGGGCGTGCGATCCAGGCCGGGCGCGTGTGGACCAACTGCTACCACCTGTATCCGGCGCACGCCGCCTTCGGGGGCTACAAGCAGTCGGGCATCGGCCGCGAAAACCACAAGATGATGCTCGACCATTACCAGCAAACGAAGAACCTGCTGGTGAGCTATAGCCCCAACGCACTGGGCTTTTTCTAGACAGGGCAGGGGAGCCGCGATGGACAGCGCACCCGCACGCGTGGTCGCCACCGCCGCCGCACTGGCCCTGATCGGCCAGTTGCGCCAGCGCCATGGCCCCGTGATGTTCTTCCAGTCCGGCGGCTGCTGCGACGGCAGCGCCCCGATGTGCTACCCGGCGGGCGAATTCAGCCTGAGCGACAGCGACGTGCTGCTCGGCCTGCTGGACGGCGCGCCGTTCTACATGGGCGCCGAGCAGTTCGCCTACTGGGAACACACGCAGCTGATCATCGACGTGGTCGCCGGCAACGGCGGCATGTTTTCGCTCGATAACGGGACCGGCCAGCGTTTTCTCACCCGCTCGCGCTTGTTCAGCGACGACGAACTGCGCCGGCTCCCCGCACCCACGAGCGGGGCGCGTGCATGAAGGTCTTTTTTTCCATCTGAACCGAAGGACACCATGAAAACGAAAGCAGCCATCGCCTGGAAGGCCGGAGAACCGCTCTCCATCGCCGAGGTCGACCTGGAAGGTCCGCGCGCCGGCGAAGTCCTGGTCGAAATCAAGGCGACCGGGATCTGTCACACCGATTACTACACCCTGTCCGGCGCCGATCCGGAAGGAATTTTCCCGGCCATCCTCGGGCACGAGGGGGCCGGCATCGTGCTGGAAACCGGGCCCGGCGTCACCTCGGTCAAGGCGGGCGACCATGTAATCCCGCTGTACACGCCGGAATGCCGGCAGTGCAAGTTCTGCCTGTCGCGCAAGACCAATCTGTGCCAGGCGATCCGCTCGACCCAGGGCCGTGGCCTGATGCCCGATGCGACTTCGCGCTTTTCGATCGACGGCCAGAAACTGTTCCACTACATGGGCACCTCGACCTTTTCCAACTACATCGTGGTGCCGGAAATCGCCTTGGCGAAAATCCGCGAGGACGCGCCCTTCGACAAGGCCTGCTACATCGGTTGCGGCGTCACCACCGGCGTGGGCGCCGTGGTGTTTTCGGCGAAGGTGGAGGCCGGCGCCAACGTGGTCGTGTTCGGGCTGGGCGGCATCGGACTGAACGTGATCCAGGGCGCGCGCATGGTCGGCGCCGACAAGATCATCGGCGTCGACATCAACCCGGGCCGGGTCGAGATCGCACGCAAGTTCGGCATGACCCATTTCGTGAACCCGAACGAGGTCGGGAACATCGTCGACGACATCGTGCAGCTCACCGACGGCGGCGCCGACTTCAGCTTCGAGTGCATCGGCAACACCACGGTGATGCGCCAGGCGCTCGAGTGCACGCACAAGGGATGGGGACAGTCCTTCATCATCGGCGTCGCCGCGGCGGGACAGGAGATTTCCACCCGGCCCTTCCAGCTGGTCACCGGACGCCAGTGGAAGGGCTCGGCCTTCGGCGGCGCACGCGGCCGCACCGACGTGCCCCGGATCGTCGACTGGTACATGGACGGCAAGATCAATATCGACGACCTGATCACCCACACCTTGCCGCTCGAGCGCATCAATGATGGTTTTGAGCTGATGAAGAGCGGACAGTCGATCCGCTCGGTCGTGCTGTACTAACTCAATGTAACGGAGAGACATCATGGACGATGCAGTCAAAAGCGACGCGGTCAAGATCCACCCGGCCGTCGACAACGGCATTCCGCCGGCAATTCCTGGCTTCGCCGGCGGAACATTGACCTGCCGCTGCAGCAGCAAGCCGGTCACGGTCGAGATCGGCAGCCAGGTCGCGCACAACCACGTGTGCGGCTGCACCAAGTGCTGGAAGCCGGACGGCTCGCTGTTCTCGCAGATCGCCGTGGTCGGACGCGACAAGGTGGCCGTGACGGCGAACGAAGACAAGCTGCAGGTGGTCGACGACACCGCCACCATCCAGCGCCATGCCTGCCGCGATTGCGGCGTGCACATGTACGGGCGGATCGAGAACACCGCCCACGCCTTCTATGGACTCGACTTCGTTCACACCGAGCTGTCGAAGGAGAAGGGCTGGTCGCCACCGGAATTCGCCGCCTTCGTTTCCTCGATCATCGAATCGGGCGCCCGTCCGGAAAACATGGGTGCGGTGCGTGCGCGCCTGAACGAGCTCGGCCTGCCGCCCTACGACGCCCTGTCGCCGCCGCTGATGGATGCGATCTCGACCCACGTGGCCAAGGCGCGCGGCGTGCTGAAGGATGCCCAGGCTTGAGAACAACGCACACCGGCATGATGGCGCCGCCATCGTGCTGGACTATCCGGAGACAAGAATGAAGTCATCCCTTTTGCTGGTGGCGCTGTTGGCCGCGCCCCCGGCTGCGCAAGCCCACGACTACCCGACCAGCGGCCGCGTGGAATACGTCCTCGAGTGCATGCAGAAGCACGAAGGCAAGTACGAGTACCTGTATAAGTGCTCCTGCGTCATCGACCACATCGCCAAGCAGATGAGCTACGACGAATACGTGACGATGTCGACGGCCTTGCGCAACCAGACCATGGCCGGCGAGCGCGGCGCGCTGTTCCGCGATCCGGTGCCGGTGAAAGACATGGCCAGCAAGTACAAGGCGCTCCAGGCCAGCGCCAGCAAGGCCTGTTACGTCACCCCTTGATCCATGGGGCCGCTGTTGCGTCATCGATGACACAACCCCGAATGCGACTGTCACGAATCTGAACAAGCGGGTGCGTGGCAAGGGAGGATTCCGGCGGCGGTGCAGCTGGCACATTCCGTGCTGTGTACAAGATGGGGCATTCCCACCAGTGTCTTTAAGGCCCAGGAAATGGCCGCCAATAAAAACCATAGGAGACTTACCATGTCATTCACAACAAGACTCGTCCGCTGGTTTCCCTGTCTGGCGCTGCTGGCCGGGCCAGCGCTGGCCGCTCCTTCCGATGTGGAGCAATTGACCAAGGACCCGAAGAACTGGGCCATGCAGTCGGGTAATTTTGCGAACCACCGGTACAGCGAACTCAAGCAGATAAACAGCAAGAACGCCAAGGACCTGCAGGTGGCCTGGACCTTCTCCACCGGCGTGCTGCGCGGCCACGAAGGCGGTCCGCTGGTGATCGGCGATACGTTGTACATCCACAGTCCCTTCCCCAACAAGGTGTTCGCGATCGCCCTCGAAGACCAGGCCATCCGCTGGAAGTACGAGCCGAAGCAGGACCCGACCGTGATCCCGGTCATGTGCTGCGACACCGTCAACCGCGGCGTGGCCTACGCCAACGGCAAGATCTTCCTGCAGCAGGCCGACACCACCCTGGTCGCCCTCGACGCCAAGACCGGCGCCGAGTTGTGGAAGGTGAAGGTCGGCGATCCGAAGATCGGCGAGACCACCACCAACACGCCGCACGTGTTCAAGGACAAGGTCCTGACCGGCATCAGCGGCGGTGAATTCGGGGTGCGCGGGCGCGTGACGGCGCATGACATGAACACCGGCAAGGTGCTGTGGAAAGCCTATAGCACCGGGCCCGACAAGGAGCTGATGGTCGATCCGGCCAAGACCATGACCTGGACCGACGGCAAGATGGCGCCGATCGGGCCGGATTCCTCGCTCAAGAGCTGGCAGGGCGACCAGTGGAAGCTGGGCGGCGGCACCACCTGGGGCTGGTACAGCTACGACCCGGCGCTGAACCTGGTCTATTACGGTACCGGCAACCCGAGCACCTGGAATCCACGGCAGCGTCCCGGCGACAATAAATGGTCGATGACCATCTTCGCGCGCGACCTCGACACCGGCCAGGCCAAGTGGGTCTACCAGATGACCCCGCACGACGAGTGGGACTACGACGGCGTCAACGAAATGATCCTGGTCGACATGAAGGTCAAGGGCAAGGACCGCAAGGCCCTGGTGCACTTCGACCGCAACGGCTTCGCCTACACGCTCGACCGCGTCAGCGGTGAATTGCTGGTGGCCGAGAAGTTCGATCCGAAGGTCAACTGGGCGACCCACATCGACATGAAGAGCGGGCGGCCGCAGGTGGTGGCCAAGTACAGCACCGACAAGAACGGCCCCGACTTCAACTCGAAGGGCATCTGCCCGTCGGCGCTCGGCACCAAGGACCAGCAGCCGGCCACCTATTCGCGCAAGACCGGCCTGTTCTACGTGCCGACCAACCACGTGTGCATGGACTACGAGCCCTTCCAGATCGAGTACACGGCCGGCCAGCCCTATGTCGGCTCGACCTTGTCGATGTATGCGGCGCCCGACAGCCATGGCGGCCTGGGTAACTTCATCGCCTTCGACGCCAGCACCGGCAAGATCGTCTGGTCCAAGCCGGAGAAATTCTCGGTGTGGAGCGGCGCCCTGTCCACCGCCGGCGACGTGGTGTTCTACGGCACCCTGGAAGGCCACATCAAGGCGGTCGACCACAACGGCAAGGAACTGTGGAAGTTCAAGACCCCGTCCGGCATCATCGGCAACGTCCATACCTGGGAATACAAGGGCAAGCAATACATCGGGGTATTGTCGGGCATCGGCGGCTGGGCCGGGATCGGCCTCGCGGCCGGCCTGACCAAGGGCACCGAGGGCCTGGGCGCGGTGGGCGGCTACAAGGACCTGGCCAAGTACACCGAGCTGGGCGGCGTGCTGACCGTGTTCGCGCTGCCGGACCGCTAGGGTCCGCCGTACGGCGCAGCGGCCTTGACGCCGCCGCGCCTTGACGAAACCGGGGACGGCCGGCGGATGCTGGGCGCCGCGTCCCTGCATTGCCGGGAATCGAGATGAAGACATTGACGAAGCGGGCGTGGCTGACCGCCCTGTGCTGGTCCCTGGGCGCCTCCGCCGCCGCGCAGTCCGGCGCTGCGCGCGCCGCCGACAATCCGCCCTACAAGGTTGACGGCGGCAACAAGGTCGACGCCCAGACGCTGGCCGGCTGGAAGACCTGGCGCGCCATGGCCTGCGAACGCTGCCATGGCGCGGCCCAGGAAGGCATGGTCGGCCCCTCGCTGGTGGACAGCCTGAAGGTCTTGAACAAGGACCAGTTCAAGGTGGTGGTGCTGAAGGGCCGGATCGAGAAGGGCATGCCGAATTTTGATGGCAGCAAGATGGTGACCGAGAACATCGACAGCCTGTACGCCTACCTGAAGGGGCGCTCCGACGGCGCGATCGAGCCGGGCCGCCTGCAGGAGATCGGCAAATGAGGCGCCGGGTCCTGTCCGCCGGGTCCGCCGTCTCCGCCGGCCTGCTGGCTTGCCTGGCGCTGCCGGTCGCGGCCCAGCCGGGTGCGGCCGAGGCGCCGGGAGCCGACAAGGTATTGCGGGTCTGCCAGGATCCGAACAACCTGCCGTTGTCGAACCGCGCGCAGGAGGGCTTCGAGAACAAGATCGCGGCGCTGTTCGCCCGCGAGCTGGGCTGGAAGCTCGAGCACACCTGGTATCCGCAGCGCATGGGCTTCATCCGCAACACCCTGCGCGCCAAGGAAGAACACTCCGAACGCTACAAATGCGACCTGGTGACCGGCGTGGCCAAGGGCTTCGAGCTGGCGGCCACCACCCATTCCTACTACCGCTCCAGTTACGCGATGGCCTACCTCAAAGGACATGGCCTGGACCGGGTGCGCACGCTGGACGACCTGCTGGCGCTCGATGCCGGGCTGCGCAGCAAGCTGCGCTTCGGCGTATTCGCCGGTTCGCCGGTCATCGAATGGCTGCTGCAAAACGGTATGATGGAACAGGTGCACTGGTACCAGAGCCAGACAGGGGATGCCGAGCAATATCCGGGCGAGATAGTCGAGAAGGATCTCGCGAACGGCAAGATCGACGTCGCCTTCGCCTGGGGGCCGATCGCCGGCTACTTCGCCCGCAAGGCGCCCGGCGCGGCGATCGTCGCCATTCCGCTGCAGTCGCGCCCCGGCATGAAGCTGGACTTCGAAATCGCCATGGGCGTGCGGCATGCCGACAAGGAGTTCCGCCAGCTGATCGACCGCCTGATCGACAGCAACCACGACAAGATCGACGCGATCCTCAACCAGTACGGCGTGCCGCGGGCGGCGCTGCCGCCGCCTGCGCCATCCCAACCTTGAGGACACCATGACCCGCATCCAGCGACAGCGCGACGGCGGCGCGGGCCCGCGGCGTGGGATGGGCGTCCGCATCATGTGGGTGGCGCTGGCCGTATTCGCCCTGCTCGTCGCCGGCGAGGCCGGCGCCCAGCCGGTGTCGCCGGCCGAGGTCCTGCTGTTCGAGACCGACCACCTGGCGCGCACGCCGGCGCCGGCTGCCCTGCTGTATGACTTTCGCAAGGTCAGCAATGTCGAGCCGGGGTATTCGGACACGGTCGCGCTCGACCTGAGCCGCGAGAACGGGCACATGCATGCGCGCCTGCGCTTTCTTTCCGGCGCACGCAAACGGGAACTGCCCGACATCGACGATGCTCACGGCAATCCGGTCCTGCTCGGCTTTCTCGAGCACGACATCGCCGAGATGAAACGCCTCACCGGCGGCTCCACCACCTACTTCCGCAAGCGCATCCGGATGGCGCTGGCAAACGCGGCGCAGCTGAGCCGGCAGCCGATCGCCTTCCAGGGCAAGTCCCATGAGGCCCAGGTAGTGCGCATCCAGCCCTACCTGGACGACCCGCTGCATGCGCGCTTCGAAGCGTACATCCACAAGACCTACACCTTCATCCTGAGCGATGCGGTGCCGGGCGGCGTGTACCAGATCTCGACCACGCTGGGGATGGGCGAGAGCGGGCGCACCTTCAAGGCGGCGGAGACGCGGATGGGCGGGCACGCCGGCGCGGCGAGTCAAGGCACGGCCAGTCAAGGCACGGCCAGTCAAGGCACGGCCAGTCAAGGCACGGCCGGTCCAGGCAAGGCCAATCCAGGCAACGCCAGTCCTGGTGCGATCGCTGCAGGCACGACCGGGTCCGGCGCGGCAGGGGCCGGGCCGCAGGCGCGTGGCCCCGTCGGCGCCGCGCCGCAAATCGAGGAAACGCTTACCCTGTCCAAGGTCGCCGATCCGAAACGCTGAGCCTGGCGCGACCGGACACCCGGACACGTGACACCGGAGGACGCCATGGCACGCTTGAAAGTGCTTGCATTCGATTACGCCATCGCGGGCGGTCCGGGCGCCCGCGCTGTGCCGTGTTCCCTGGCGCAGCAGGGCGGCATGCTGCTCCAGGCCTTGCTGGCGGACCTGGGCGCCGTGCCCGGCGTCGAATTGCACACCATGCCGGCGCCTGGCGATGCGCACTGGCCGCATGAGGTGGGCCCGAACGCGAAGACCTTCGACCAGCGCCTGGCCGACTGCGTGCAGGCGGCCGATGCTGTCTGGCCGCTGGCGCTCGAAACCGAAGGCTTGCTGGAAGGGCTGTCGCGCGAGGTCCTGCGCGGCAAGCGGGTATTGCTGGGCAGCGCGCCCGGCGCGGTGCGGGTCGCCGCCAGCAAGCGGGCGGTGGCGCGCGCGCTGGCCGACGGCGGTGTCCCGGCGGTTCCCACCTACAGCCCGCATGCGAACTTGCCGGAAGCGCAGGGCGCCTGGGTCGTCAAGCCGGACGACGGCGCCGGCTGCCTCGACACCCGCCTGTTCAGCGACCGTGCGGCGGCGCTGGCCCATGTGCGTGCCCACGCCGGCCAGGATTATGTGCTGCAGCCCTTCGTTGCAGGCGAGCTCGGCAGCCTGTCCCTGCTGTGCTGCGACGGCCAGGCCTGGGTATTGTCCTGCAACCGCGAGCGGGTCGCCGTGCGCGACAACCGCTTCCATTTCATCGGCAGCACCGTCAACGGCCTGGACGATGCGGACGGCGGCCTGGCCGCCCTGGCCCGGCAAGTGGCCGCGGCGCTGCCCACGCTGTGGGGGTATGTCGGGGTCGACTTCATCCGCGGCGCCGCCGGCGCCGTGGTGCTCGACGTGAATCCGCGCCTGACTGCGGCCTATGCCGGGCTGCACGCGGCGACCGGCTGCAATCCTGCCGGCCTGGTCATCGATTTGCTGAAGGGGCCGGCGGCGCTGCGGGCGGGAGCGGTTCCGGCCACACGGCGCCGCACGGTCCATGTCGATGTCGACAGTTTTGGCCAGCCCCAGCTTCCTTGATGAACGGGATGCATGCGCTCGATGCACGCGGCAGCGCGAAGAAATTCTGGAATGCCTTATCCGATGGCTGAACCGCGATCCGTTGCGCGCACTTCGTCACCTCCGGCATCCAGGAAAACCCGGCACCTTCGACGGCATCGGCTTAGCGGCGCAGCGCCGCATCGTTCGGCTTCGTCAGCGCAGTGTCGAGCACATGGACCTGATACGGGCGGCCTCCATTCGTCCAGCGCCCAGTTGCAGTCAAAACGGCCAGCACCGACCGCTCGTGCGATACAGCTTGCTTGCAGGACCAAGCCGGATTCAATGGGCGATCAGCATTGCGCCTCCTTGACTGCCGCTTTCACACCATCGATCAGCTTCTGATTTTTGTGGCTGCGGCTGCCATACAACCTGGCCGAGAACACCATGATGATGTCCAGGACGTCGGCGGCCAGTTCCTCTTCGAGACTCCGGTCTTCGCCCTGGTTGATGATTACGACCTCGACTTCTTTCGCCTGGCAGACGGCGAACACCAGTTCGGCGCCGAAGCGCAGCAGACGGTCTTGATGGACCAGTACCAGGCGGCCGATGTTCCCATCGAGGATCTCGCCCAGCAGCTTTCTCAAGCCCTTCTTGTGGTAGTTCATGCCCGAGCCGAGATCGGCGATGAGCTCGAACGGCCAGCCCTGGGCTGCGCAGTACAGTTCCAGCAGCTGCTGCTGCCGCTCGAGATCCGCTCGCTGCTCGATGCCGGAGACGCGCGCGTAGGCGATGGTCCTGCGCGGCAGGGGTGCGCCGTGATAGCGGTCCGGCTGCATCGTCGCGAGGTCGTAGCGGCGCTGGCCACCTTTGGTCCTGGTGGGAACGAGCTTGCCGGCCGCTTCCCAGCGTCTCAAGGTGCTGGCCGAGACGCCGAGCGCTTTCGCCGCGGTGGTGATGGATACGAACTTGCTCATGTCGAGTATGACCACTCAACGATGAATAAGTTCCTGCTAAACGGCCGGCACTGTAGCCGGCCTGGCGTGGCGCATTCCTCGTTGCGAAAGATCCGTTCCCTATTTGATGACCACGCCCCACGGCAGCTTGCCGACCGGGATGTCGCGCAACTTGCTGCGGCTGGCGGTGTCGATCACCGAGACATTGTTGCTGCGTCCGTTGGCCACATACAGTTTCTGCCCGTCGGGCGTGAGCGCCATGTTCCATGGGCGCTGTCCGACCGGGATCGTGGCCACGACCTGGTTGCTGGCGGTGTCGATCACCGAGACGTTGGCGTCGCCGCCGTTCGACACGTACACCTGGCCGCCGTTCGGATGCACGGCGATGCCGTTGGCGCGCAGCCCGGCCTTGATGCGCGCGACGATCGCGTACCTGGCCGTGTCGATGACGAAGACCTCATTGGCGTTTTCGGTGGCGACGTAGGCGCGGCTGCTGTCGGGCAGGAAGCCGATGCCGCGTGGGCGCGCCCCGACCGCGACCTGCGCCACCTGCTTGCGGGTGGCGAAATCGATGATGTCGACCGCGTCGCCTTCCTCCGCGCTGACGAACAGCAGGCGCCCATTGGGGCTGAACACCGCGTGCTCGGGATTCTTGCCGTGCACGGGAATCGCGAACGCCAGCTTGCGGGTGCGGGTGTCGGTGACCGCGATCTCGTTCTTGCCTTCGATGGCCGCGACCACCCAGCGTCCGTCGGGGGAGATCGACACCCCTTCGGGCGATTCGCCCAGCAGCACCGCCGGGCCGAGCTTGCGCGCCTTCAGGTCGAGCACCTGCAGGCGGTTGTTCGGCTGGTCGCTCACGTACAGCCAGCGCCCGTCGGCGCCGACCGCCAGGCCGCGCGGCTTGGTCCCGCCCGGCATTTCGCCGACCACCTGGTCGGTCGCGGTGTCGATCACGGTAATCGTGCCGCTGCCTTCGTTCGGCACGTAGGCGAAGGGTGCGGCGAAGAGCGTGGCGGGCAACGCCGTGGCGAGGGCGGCGAAGCCTGCCGGCGCAAGGACGCGGATGCGGCGAATGAACGACATGGCTTTTTTCCCTTCGGACCGATGTAACGACATGGACAGGACACGGCGCCGGGCCCGGCATGCGGCGTCTTCGCGCCTTGCCCGCGCTTGCCAGTCATCGTCATCAACTTCCCTCTCCCTACTGGGATAGGTTCTTAATGAAACAGCTTCTTGTCGGGATGCTCGATGTTCAGGCGCCCCAGTTTGCGGTACAGCGTATTGCGGCTGATATTGAGTTCGCGTGCAACGCCACTCATATTCCACGCGTGCCGCTCCAGCGCCTGCAGCAGCACTTCGCGCTCCGCGCTCTCGAGCGCGCTCAAGGCGAGATCGGGCGCCTTGCCGGGCGTTCCATGCACGGGCAAGGGCGAACCGGAGGCCGCCACCAGGGCGAGCGCGGGCGCGGGCAGCGCGGCGCCCGACTCGAAGCGGTATTCCGGCGGCAAATTATGCAGCCCGAGGCAATCCGATTCGCGCAGCGCGATCATGCTGCGCAGCAGGTGGCGCAGCTGGCGCACATTGCCGGGCCAGCGCAGCCGGTCGAGGGCGGACAGCAGGGCGTCGTCGAGTTCCACCACGCTGCCCTCGTCGCATTCCTGGGCCGCCAGGTGGGCGATCAGGGCGCGGCGGTCGGCGCGCTCGCGCAAAGGGGGCAAGCGCAGGGTGACGCCCTGCAGCCGGTAATACAGGTCTTCGCGGAATTCGCCGGCGGCGATCTTCTTGTCCAGGTCGCAGTGGGTGGCGCTGATCAGGCGGATGTCGAGCTTGACCGGGGCTTCGCCGCCGAGCGGCACGACTTCGCGTTCTTCCAGCACCCGCAGCAGCCGCGCCTGCAGGGTGAACGGCATATCGCCGATCTCGTCGAGGAAGAGGGTGCCGCCGTTGGCCTGCAGCAGCTTGCCGCGCTGGCCGTCCTTGCTGGCGCCGGTGAAGGCGCCCGAGCGGTAGCCGAACAGTTCGCTTTCGATCAGGGATTCGGGGATCGAGGCGCAATTGATGGCCACGAAAGGCCAGCCGGCGCGCGGCCCGGACTGGTGCATGGCGCGCGCGAACACTTCCTTGCCGGTGCCGGTTTCGCCCAGCAGCATGGTGGACACGTTGCGCTCGGCGATGCGCCTGGCGGTGGCGACGTGGGCCGCCATGACCGGGTCGCCGAAGTGCATGGTGTCGAGCGCGCAGGCGCTGCCCAGGCTGGCGCAGGGCAGGCTGCGCGGCGGGCGGCGCACGCCGTTGCCGGCGACCGGCTGGTAGACCACGGCGAAGAAGCGCGCGCTGTTGCGCACTTCGAAGATCGGCACCGGGTGGAAGGCGCGCCGCACGCTGCTGTCGAGCAGGCCGGGGAAGGTCACGTTGAACAGTTCGCCGATGTCGCGGCCGACGATCTCGTCCGGCCTGGCGAAACCGAGCTGGAACAGGGCGCCGCGGCTGGCCGCCAGCACCTTGCCTTCCAGGCTCAGGGCGATCGCGCCTTCGTGCAGGGTGCCGACGAATTCGGGCCGGTTGTGGAAGCGCAGGATGTAGTCGTGGCGGAACTGGTGCAGGAACACCCGGTTTTCGATCATCTGCACCGACATGCAGACCAGGGCCAGGGTGTGCTGCTGGGCCAGGCGCGATTCGCCGGAGGCGTCGAGTACGCCCACCAGCTCGCCTTCGTGGTCGAAGATCGGGGCGGCGGCGCAGCTCAGGCCGATATTCCGGGATAGATAATGCTCGTCGCGGTGGACGGTGATCGGCCGCCGCTCGACCAGGCAGGTGCCCATGCCGTTGGTGCCCTGCACCCGTTCGCTCCAGACCGCGCCCTGGGCCAGCCCGGTCTTCGATGCGGCATGGGTAAAGGCAGGGTCGCCGAAGTAATTCAGCAGCACGCCTTCGCGGTCGGTGAGCATGATGGCGTAGCCGGAGCCGGCCAGCTGCTGGTACAGGTTCGCCATCTCGACCTTGGCCACCGCCTGGACGTCGGCGAGGCGGGCCTGGCGTTCCTGCAGCTCGACGGGCGCGACCACCTCGGGCTCGGCGCTGGTGCCGGGGTCGAGCTGGTAATCGTGGAGGCATCGGATCCATGACCGGGTGATCCGGTTCCCGGTCTCCAATTGGTCGGTAGCTATCCGGTCCTGGACGACCGAACGGACGCGCTTGACGTGTTCAACGGCAAACCTCGACATATTGTCTCCTGGTCCGTAACTGGCGCCGTGCGGCTGCCGTTACTTTATGGACTGTTCTTCTACGCCGACATAACCCTGGACCGCTTCAATCGGACACAGAATACACCCGGCGACCACGAATTGTCCCGCTACTTTAAGCCGAGGAAAGAACAAAAATTTCCGGAAAGCGCGCGAGGCAGACCGCCGTCAGCAAGCGGTCGATCGGTGGGAACAATGGAGGATACCGATGGTCGGAGCAAAAAGATCAGAGGCCGGCGCTGTCGTTCAGATTCTTGCGCAGGTCGACCAACTGGTCGCGCAAGCCGGTAATTTCTTCCACAGAACATTTGGTGGCGCACAGGACCTGGGGCATGAGCTTCGCGGCTTCGTCACGCAAGGCCTGGCCCTGCGCGGTCAGGGTCACGATCACCTGGCGCTCGTCGGCCTTGGCGCGGGCGCGCGTCACCAGCTGCTGGGCTTCCATGCGCTTGAGCAGCGGGGTCAGGGTCGCCGAGTCCAGGAACAGGCGCTCGCCGATATCCGACACCGTCAGATTGTCCTGTTCCCACAACACCATCATCACCAGGTATTGCGGATAGGTGAGCCCGAGTTTCGGCAACAGGCCGCGGTAGACGCGCATCATCGCCAGCGAGGTGGAATAGAGGGCAAAGCACAGCTGGTTGTCGAGTGCCGGCGCTGAAGAAGAAGTTGGCGTGTTCATCCAGCCAATATAGATCGCGCACAAGCTAATTGCAAGCGACGATCCGCAGCGCCTTTCTATGCAATTTGAATAATGTCCTGACAATCTGCAGTTCGTCCGCGGTTTTCGGCATTTCGTCGCATCTCCGGTTTCGACATGCAGACTCTGGACTACGATGATTCGATCAATAATCAGAACCAGAAAGGGATGGGTCATGGACAAACCAGCAGGATCGTTGACGCCGGTGGCGAACAACGAACGCATCCAGTCGCTCGACGTCGTCCGCGGGTTTGCCCTGATCGGCATCCTGATGATGAACGTCGAGTTCTTCAACCGCGCGATCTCGGATCTCGGGTCCGGCATCCCGGCCAGCGTCACGGGCGCCAACCTGTGGATCAGCTACTTCGTCCAGTATTTCGTCACCGGCAAGTTCTGGACCATCTTCTCGCTGCTGTTCGGCATGGGCTTCGCGATCATGCTGAGCCGCGCCGCGCGCGCCGAGCGCAGTTTCCTGGTGCCCTATATCCGCCGGATCGCGGCGCTGGCCGTGTTCGGGGCCTTCCACCACATCTTCCTGTTCGGCGGCGACATCCTGGTCAGCTACGCCGTCAGCGCGGCGGCCCTCTTGATCGTCCTCTACGGCCGCGCCAAGTGGATCCTGCTGGCGATCGTCCTGTGCATCGCCGGCGGCTTCATCCCGAACATGAAATGGCTGTTCGGGATGGCCGGCGGCCTGGCCTTCTTCGGCCTCGCGGCCTGGTGGCTGCGCGGCGAGCAGCACATGAAGAGCTTCCGCAAGCCGTCGGTGCTGGCGTACATCCTGATGGTCATCGGCGGCATTTCCCTGATCGGCGGCATCGCCACCTGGTTCATCCCGAGCGTGCCGATCGAAGGCCGCGTCATGATGCCGGTGGCCGGCTTCGCCCTGTTCATGCTCGGCTTTCTCACCAAGCGCTACCAGGCCGACAAGGCGGCGCGTCCATGGCGCCTGGGTGTCGGCATCTACTGCTTCTCCTTCTTCATGATGGCCGCCGCCGGCGCCGCCCAGTACTACTTCCCGCAACCGGCGCCGGCCCCCGCCGCCACCAAGGAACTGGCGAAGAAGCAGCAGGAGCAGGAAGCCGAGCGCGTCAAGATGCGCAAGGAACGCGAGGAACGCATCGCGAAAGAGACCGCGGCGCTGAGCAAGGGCAGCTACGGTGACGTGGTCGCGCTGCGCGCCGAGCGCTTCCCCGAGCACGCCGCCGGTGAAGTCGGCTTCGCGACCATCCTGATCGGCATGTTCCTGCTCGGCAGCTGGTTCGTCCGCGCCGGCATCATGGAGCGCGCCCAGGACCACCTGCCGCTGTTCCGCAAGCTGGCGCTGTTCGGCATCCCGGTCGGCGTCGGCCTGGGCCTGATCGGTTCCGCGATCGCGATGCATCCGGTCCCCGGTTCGCGCGGCGCCGACGGCTGGCAGTTCGCCCAGGGCCTGCAAATGCTGGGCAACCTGCCGGCCTCGCTCGGCTACGTCAGCCTGATGATCCTGATGCTGTACAGCGCCTCGGCCTTCAACAAGATCCGCGTGCTGGCGCCGTTCGGCCGCATGGCGCTGACCAATTACCTGATGCAGTCGCTGATCGCCTCGACCTTCTTCTTCGGCTACGGCTTCGGCAATTTCGGCGCCTCGCGCGTCGACCAGATGCTGTTCGTCGCCGTCGTCGTGATCTTCCAGATCGCATTGAGCCACTTCTGGCTGGCGCGCTTCCGCTACGGCCCGATGGAATGGCTGTGGCGCGCGGTGACCTACTGGACCATCCCGCCGATGCGCATCACCTCGTCGCCTGAGGCGCCCGCCGTGGCCACGCCGGCGTGAAGGGGCGGGTTCTCCTCGGCGCGGCGCTGCTGTGCGGCGCGGCGCTCCCGGCCGGCGCCCAGCCGCTCAAGGTGACCGGCCTGATCCAGCCGGCCCGCATCCTGGTCGACAAGTGGGGCGTGCCCCACATCTACGCCGCCAGCCAGGACGACGCCTTCTTCGTGCAGGGCTTCAATGCCGCGCGCGATCGCCTGTTCCAGATCGATCTGTGGCGTCGCCGCGGACTGGGCGAGCTGGCCTCGGTGTTCGGCCCCGCCTACGCGGAGCAGGACCGCGCCGCGCGCCTCTTCCTCTACCGCGGCGACATGGACGCCGAATGGCAGTCCTACGGCAAGGATGCGCAGCGCACCAGCGCGCGCTTCGTCGCCGGCATCAACGCCTATATCGACCACATCGCGCGCAAGCCGGAGCTGCTGCCCTTCGAATTCCGCCAGCTGCGCTACCTGCCGGCGAAGTGGCGTCCGGAAGACGTGGTGCGCATCCGCAGCCACGGCTTGACCCGCAACCTGACCCAGGAGTTCGCCCGGGCGCGCGTGGTCTGCCGCGCCGGCCTCGCATCCGACGAGGTGCGCGCCAAACTGTCGCCGCGCTGGACCACGCGCGTGCCCGACGGCCTCGACCCCTGCCTGCCGGAGGATGCGCTCGAAGTCTTCCACCTGGCCACCGACAATGTGCGCTTCGACGGCGCCACGCTCCAGGCCTCGCGCCTGCCGTTGCCGAACCAGGAAACGCTCGAGGGCAGCAACAACTGGGTGGTCGCGCCTTCGCGCACCAGTACCGGCCGCCCGATCCTGGCCAACGACCCGCACCGCGCCTATGGCGCGCCGTCGCTGCGCTACATCGTGCACCTGAACGCGCCGGGCCTGGACGTGATCGGGGCGGGGGAGCCGGCGCTGCCTGGGGTGTCGATCGGCCATAACGGCAAGGTCGCCTTCGGGCTCACCATCATGAGCATCGACCAGGAAGACCTGTACGTCTACGAGACCAATCCCGCCAATCCGAACCAGTACCGCTATGGCGGCAAGTGGGAAGACTTCCGCATGGTGCGTGAAAAGGTCGAGGTGCGCGGCGCTCCGGCGAAGACCGTCGAGCTGCGCTTCACGCGCCATGGTCCGCTGATCCACCAGGACGCCGGCACGCGCCGCGCCTTCGCGGTGCGCACCGCGTGGACGGCGCCCGGCATGGCGCCATACTTCGGCAGCATCGATTACATGCAGGCCCAGGACTTCACCCAGTTCCGCCGCGCCATGCAGCGCTGGGGCGCGCCGACCGAGAACCAGGTCTATGCCGACACCGCCGGTAACATCGGCTGGGTCGCCGGCGGCCTGGCCCCGGTGCGGCCCAACTGGGACGGCCTGATGCCGGTGCCGGGCGACGGCCGCTACGAGTGGAAGGGCTTCCTCGACGGCGCCCGGCTGCCGTATGTGCTCAATCCGAAGCAGGGCTGGTTCGCCTCCGCCAACGAGATGAACCTGCCGGCGGGCTATCCCTACAAGGAGTACAAGCTCGGCTTCGAGTGGCCGGACGATGCGCGCGCCCGGCGTATCGCCGAGGTGCTCTCGCAAACGCCGAAGGCCAGCATGGAGGATATGCAGCGGCTGCAGAACGACGTCGTGAACCTGAATGCGCGCCGGCTGGTGGCGCTGCTCAAGCCGCTGTCGTCGCAGGACCGCGCCGCATCGGCCGCGTTGCGCCTGCTGTCATCGTGGAACGGCGAAGAGCGTGCGTCCTCGGCGCCGGCCGCGCTGTACGAGGTGTGGTGGTCGCGCCACCTGGGCAATGCCTTCAAGGCGGCGGTGCTGACGCCGGCCGCGGCCGGGGCGATGGATGCGCCGCATCCGACGGTGCTGCTCGAATCGCTGGAGAAGCCGGCCGCGCGCTTCGGCAAGGATGCGGTCCGCAAGCGTAACGAGGTGCTCCTCACCAGTCTGTCTGCCGCCTGGACCGAGACGGAGGCGCTGCAGGGGAGGGATCCGGCGCGCTGGCAATGGGGGAAGCTGCATTTCAGCCTCTTCATCCATCCGATGGCGGCGATTCTCGACAAGGCGGGACAGGCGCAGGTGAACGTCGGGCCTTTGCCGCGCGGAGGCAGCGCCTCTACGGTGAACGTGTCGAGCTACCACCCGGACAGTTTCTGGCAAGCGCATGGTCCTTCGTTCAGGATCGTGCTGGACGTGGGGAACTGGGATAACTCGCGTGCGGTCAACACGCCGGGGCAGTCGGGCGACCCGTCCAGCCCGCATTACCGCGATCTGGCCGGTAGCTGGGCGGAAGGGAAGTACTTCCCACTGCTGTACTCGCGTGAGGCGGTGCGGAAGGCGGCGAGCAAGGTGATCGAACTCGTGCCGGGGCCCTGAGTCATGTGAAAAGAAGCCCTTGCGGAGGCGTGCATGCTTTGCTATAGTGCGCCTCCGCTTCAGGAGCGCTGCAAAGCGCGGATGGAAAAAGGTTAACGTAATCAAAAGGTTACGTTGGCAATATCCCCAGAGAAATCTGAGCTGAAGCAAAGAAGAGGTTGACGAGCATCGCGAAATACTGCATAATCTCATTCCTCTGCTGCTGACGAACACAACGCTTCGCACGGTGCAGCAAGGTAGTACAGAATACCGATCTTTAACAATCAACAGTCGATAAGTGTGGGCGTTTGATGAAGGTGCCAGCTGA
>NZ_JAJNOC010000019.1 GCF_021044825.1 Massilia phyllostachyos
CGGGAAGTCATCTGGGAACACTCCTTCCAAGGCATCGCACACTCCAACTGTTGGTGGTGTGCCGATCATAAGAAAAGTGTTACCTATGTCCCTGTACAACTGTCACCTATGTCCCTGTGCCATACAGATCCCTCGCCCACGCGTTCACATCACGTTTGAAATTCCGCGGCGCGGTTGTTCACCGTTTAGTTGGACGCGTGGGCGGAAGACCGCCCACCCTACGGATCAACTCGCCTCAGTGAATGCCAGGTACAGCTCACGCGCGCGGCGCGCCACCGGGCCGGCTTCCAGCGTGCGGTCTTCGTAGCGCGTGCACGGCGTCACCTTGCCGTAATTTCCTGTACTGAAGATCTCGCGCGCCGTTGTCAATTCTTCCGGCGTCACCGTGCGCTCGTCGACGTGCACGCCTTCCGAGGCCAGCAGCGCGATCACGCGCGCGCGGGTGATGCCCGCCAGGAAGGTGCCGTTCAGCTTCGGCGTCACCACCGCCCCATCCTCGGCCACGATGAACAGGTTGGACGAGGCGAACTCGGCCACGTTGCCGTCGGCATCGAGCAGGATCGCCTGGTCGAAGCCGCGCGCCTTGGCTTCGCGCATGGCGCGGGTCGAGTTGGCGTACAGGGCCGAGGCCTTGGCGTCGGTCGGGGCCATGCTCGGCTGCGGGCGCAGCATGGTCGACAGGCAGGCGGAAAAGCCGGTGAACGGCGGCAGCGGCGCGTCGAACAGGGTCAGGGCGAACTGGCTGGCTTCGGCCACCGGAATCAGGAAGCCGTCGGTGCCGAACACCAGCGGGCGCACGTACAGCTCGGCATCGGCCGGGAATTTCGCCACGCCTTCGCGCACCAGCGCTTCCATCTCGTCCACGCCCAGGGGGCAGCGCAGGCCCAGTTTCTCGCTCGATGCGATCACGCGCTCCAGGTGCGGACGCAGGTCCGGCAGCTTGCCGCGCAGGGCGCGGGCACCGTCGAACACGGACGAGCCGAGCCAGAGGCTGTGGTCCATCGCGCCGTAGAGTGGCACATTGCCTTCATTCCATTGGCCGTTGTAATAAGTCAGGTACATGGCATCCCTCGTCTTGGTCTCGAAACGCGCTAGTGTAGCGCGGATGAGCACAGCCGATGTGTTGACGATTACCATCGACCATTGTTCGGTGGCGAACCAAGTTTCCTGTCCTGCTCGCGTACACTAGGGCTTTCCAAGCAAACGCACCGCATGCTCGCTACGCTCGAACGCCTCGATCCCGACAGCGACCGGATCGACCTCCTGGTCGATCTGGTCGATTGCCTGCGCCCGCGCCGCCGCTGGGTCTGGCAACGTCCGGACGATCCGGCCCACCAGGTACGCACGCTGACCCAGTTGCTCAAGGGGAATCCTGCTCAAGCCTGGACGCTGCGCCGCTACATCGTCACCCTGCTCGAAAAGCGCCGCCACACCAGCCTCTACAGCGACATCGGTATCCTGTCGAACGACGGCTTCGTCACCGAACTCAAGCGCCGGGTCGCCTACCGTTTCCTGCCGCCGGCCCTGAACGACCTCTATCTCTCCGACGCCCTGAACCAGGTGCTGTACCGCGAAGACGATTACCAATGGATCCGCGCGGTGCCGAACGCCGACTGGATGGAACTGTTCGACGTCATCGCCAACGCACCGCCGCCGCATGACGCCACAGCCGACCGCGCGCGCTACGTCACCCTGATGGGCCTGCTGGACGCGATCCGCACCCTGTCCTGCCGCATCTGCGCCCTTGGCCTGGAGCCGCGCCTGGTGCACAGCTACAGCGAGATCGAGGATTTCGACTCGCCCTTCCTGATGCAGAACATCGAGGTCAACGCCTACCTCGACGAGTACGCACGCTACATCGACGGCAAGATCGAGGGGCCCGAGCCGGCCAGGCACCTCTTGGTGATGCTGGACCAGTGCGAAGAAGTGGTGCTCAAAATCCGCCGCAGCGCCATGTCGAGCGGCACCAGCGTGGCGCTGACCTACCTGCTGGTGGCGCTGCAGCAGAGCATCGACCGCCTGCACAAGCTGCTCTACCTGGTCGACGTCAGCGGCGCCCTGCCCTCGGCGCCCACGGTCGACCTGGAAGCAATGGCCACCCGCCACGAAGGCCGGGTCGCGAGCGAAAAGCGGCTGGCCGCGATCGCACTGGCCGAGGAATTGATCGAGGCCCACAACACCAAGTACGAAGTCCGCGGCTTCATGCGCGACAACGTCGACCTGCTGGCGCGCAACGTCACCGAGAACGCCAGCCGCACCGGCGAGCACTACATCGCCGAGACCCGGCGCGAGCTGCGCCACATGTTCTCGGCCTCCGCCGGGGCCGGCTTCGTGGTCGGCTTCATGGCGATGTTCAAGATCATGCTCGGCTACCTGCGCACCGCGCCGCTGGTCGAGGCCTTCCTGTTCAGCATGAACTATTCGCTGGGCTTCATCCTGGTGCACCTGCTGCACTTCACCATCGCGACCAAGCAGCCGGCCATGACCGCCCAGCGCATCGCCGCCTCGCTGCACCGCGCCGAGAATGGGCGCAGCCTCGACGTCGACAGCCTGGCGGTGCTGGTGAACAAGGTGTTCCGCACCCAGATCGTGGCGGTGCTGGGCAATGTGCTGCTGGCTTTCCCGGTGGCCTGGGCGATCGCGGTCGGCTACAAGGCCATCAACGGCAGCCACATCGTCGACCCGGCCAAGGCCCACCACCTGCTGCACGACGTCGACCCGATCCACAGCCCGGCCCTGTTCTACGCTGCCGTCGCCGGCGTCTGGCTGTTCGTGGCCGGCCTGATCTCCGGCTACTACGACAACAAGGCCCTGTACACGCGCATGGGGCAGCGGGTGCGCCAGCTGCGCGGCCTGCGCCGGCTGCTGGGCGAAGAACGGCTGGGGCGCTTCGCCGACTACGTCGAGGACAATCTCGGCGGCCTGATGGGTAACTTCTTCTTCGGCATCATGCTCGGCATGACCGGCACCGTCGGCTTCCTGCTCGGCCTGCCGCTCGACATCCGCCACGTCACCTTCTCCACCGCCAACCTGGCTACCGCCCTGGTCGGCCTGGACTACAAGCTGCCGATCGAGACCGTGGTCAACGCGGCCTCGGGGGTGGCGCTGATCGGCGCCGTCAACCTGCTGGTCAGCTTCGGGCTGGCGCTGTGGGTCGCCCTGCGCGCCCGCAAGATCCGCTTCAAGCGCGGCATCCTGCTGGTGCGCGCCATGGGACGCCGCCTGCTCGCCTCGCCGATCGACTTTTTCCTCGGGCCGAAAGAAGTGCCCGTCAACAGCGAACTCCTCGTGAGGGACACGAAATGAACAACAAGCGTCTGCGGACCTTCCTTGCCTTTTTCGGCTTCATCTGCGTCGTCGCCTCGTGCAAGACGCTGCCGGACGCGAACACCCTGCCCGACAGCCCGGCCAAGGCGACGCCGACGGTGACCACGCCGCGCGGCATGCTGGACAATAAGCAGGCGGCCGCGCTGTTAAGGAAGCGCTGGGCCAACGCCTCGCCCGACCTGAAGCAACTGGCGGTGCTGGAAGAACAGGCGACCGGCGCCCCGCTCATTCCCGGCAACAAGGTCACCCTGCTGTTCGACGGCCCCGCCACCATGCGCGAAATGATGGCCGCCGCGCGCGAGGCGAAATCCTCGATCAACCTGGAAACCTATATCTTCGACCAGGACCCGATCGGCCTGCAGTTCGCCGAACTGCTGATGGAGAAGCGGCGCCAGGGCGTGGTGGTGAACATCATCGCCGACGGCGTCGGCACCCTCGCCACGCCCAAGGAATTCTTCGAGCGCCTGCGCGCGGCCGGCGTCAACGTGGTGATCTTCAACCCGGTGAACCCCTTGCAGCGCCCCGGCAACTGGCAGCTGAACAACCGCGACCACCGCAAGATCATGATCGTCGACGGCCGGGTCGGCTTCACCGGCGGCATCAACATCAGCGAGACCTATGCCAACAGTTCGCTGTTCCGCTCGCGCAAAAAACCGGACAACGTCAACAAGGACGACGTCGGCTGGCGCGACACCCACATCCGCATCGAAGGCCCGGCGGTTGCCGCCCTGCAGTACGCTTTCGTCGACAACTGGGTGCACCAGGACGCCGGCGAACTGCCGCAAGTCGACTACTTCCCGCGCCTTTCTCCCGCCGGCGACAAGGTGCTGCGCGTGCTGGCGACCTCGCCGGACCGCGATTCCGAGATCTACAAGTCGATGATGATCGCCATGAACGAGGCCAAGACCTCGATCCACATCACCTCGGCATACTTTGTACCGGACCAGCAGATCGTCGATTCGCTGGTGGGCGCGGCCAAGCGCGGCGTCGACGTCAAGCTGGTGCTGCCGGGGGTGTCGGACCATGACCTGATCAAGTATGCGGGGCAGGCCTTCTACGACCAGTTATTGGAAGGCGGCGTGAAGATCTACCAGCTGCAGGTGGCGGTGCTGCATGCCAAGACCGCGGTGATCGACGGGATCTGGTCGACCATCGGCTCGGCCAATATCGACCGGCGCAGCTTCATCCACAACTACGAGCTGAATGTCGTGGTGCTGGATCCGGCGTTCGGGAAGGATATGGAGGCGGCGTTCAACGAGGATTTGCGCAGTTCGAAGCAGATCACCCTGGCGCAATGGCGCGATCGGCCGTGGAAGGACCGGATGCGCGAGTTCCTCGGGCGTCTCGCGGAGTATTGGATTTAACGTAGGGTGGGCGGTCCGCCCACGCGTCCAGATCCCGTATGAATGGATGCGACGCGATTGTTCACGAGCTGCTTGAACGCGTGGGCGGAGGACCGCCCACCCTACAACCCCGCGGCCATCAGGCCGTCGATATGGGGCGTCCACACATTCCCGGTCCGCATGAACTTCTCGGTCGCCACCAGCGCGAACTCCCCGCGCACCACATCCCAGCCATAGCGGTCGATCTCGACCTTCAATGGCTCGACCCGCACCACATTGAATGAATTCACCTCCCCGCGCCCGCGGGTCGAGGTCGCCGTCCCCGCCTGCACCACCAGCGCCGCGTACTCGCTGATCTGGTAGCGCGCCGCGGTGCTGCCGGCGTGGCTGGCGTGCATGTGCCCCGCCATCAGGATGTCCACCCCCGATTCCGAAAACGCCTGCATCGCCAGCGAGCGGCGCCGCACCAGGTCGCGCTCCTCGAAGCCGTCGGGCAGGTCGAAGGGGTGATGGGTGACGACGATGCGCGTGATTTCCGGCGCCAGGCCGGCCAGCTGTTCGTGCAGGGCGGCCAGCTGGGTGCGGCTCACGCGCCCGTCCTTGATGGTGAGCGAGCGCGCCGTGTTCACGCCGATCACGGCGATCTCGTCGTCGGCGTAGAAGGGATCGAGGTCGTCGGTGATGTAGCGCTTGTAGCGCGCCAGCGGCTTGACGAAGCGCCGGAACACGTTATACAGCGAAATGTCGTGGTTGCCCGGGACGACGATCTGCGGCCCCGGCAGGGTGTCGAGGAAGGCGCGCGCCTGCTCGAATTCGTCCAGCTTGGCGCGCTGGGTCAGGTCGCCCGAGATCACCACCACGTCCGGGTCGACACGCTCGACCAGGGCGCGCAGCGGCCCCAGCAGGGCCTGGTCGACACGACCGAAATGCAGGTCGGACAGGTGGACGAGTGTGCGCATGCCTTCTCCTTGTCAGGTCTGGTGGGCGCGGGCCCTGCTGCGACGGTTCAGGGTGGCCGCGCCCGTGATGCAGATGGCCAGCCAGGCGCAGCCTTCGACGGCGCCCGCCAGCACATCAGTCAGGTAATGGGCTCCAAGATACATCCTCGAGAACGCGACCGTCGCCACCATGGCGGCGGCGAGCACGAACGGCAGCACTCTGCCCGTCCACGAGCGCGCCTGGCGCGCGAAATAACAGGCGATGAAGCCATACAGCACGGTGGCGCCCATCGCGTGGCCGCTGGGGAAACTGTAGGTCGTCAGTTCCAGGATCGGCTCGGCGAAATGCGGGCGGGCGCGCTCGAAGGTGTGCTTCAGCACCACGTTCAGGATCTGGCCGCCGGGCACGCTGCTGACCAGGGCCACCAGCGAGTAGCGGTGGCCGCGGCGCCAGAGCCAGGCGCCGAACAGCGCCGCCAGGATCAGGATGCCCGGCGTGCTGTGGACCTGGGTGACCACCATCAACAGGGTGCGCAGGACGTCGTTGGCATTCGCATGCAAGTGCAGCCAGTTGGCGACCCGGACGTCGAGCAGCGTGATCGGCGCCCCGGCCACGACCGCACCGGCCAGCTGGGCGAACACGGCGGTGGCGAGCACCAGCATGGCCAGGCCAGCGGTGAGGTGCAAACCATATTCGCCTTCCGGCGAGAAACGGGCCGCAGCGAAACGGTGGAGTCGGGGCAGGAACTGGCGCATTCGGTAACCAAGTGGGCGTGTTGGCAAAAAAATACAAAACCAAAAATTTACTGTACATCCGAACAGTCACTGTGGATTTGTACAGTAGTTGTGATATTCTTTACTCACCTCAACGATTTTAATAAAAGGAAACGAACCATGACCACTCTGAACAGCTCCTTCGGCCTGGAATATGCACCTGTCCCTTTTATGGTGCGCCTCGGCCGCCGCGAGATCCTGATCACCCGTGACTTCCGCAAGCGCTTTTACGCCGTGAACCCGGTCATCGAATGCGATACCGGCGTCGAGGCGGGCCACGTGGAAATCCTGCTGCTGCGCCGCTGGCTGCTCATCCTGTCCAAGGCACACTGAGAAAAACGCATATTGTTAAGCGAATTCATTCGTTCCTTTCGGGGGCAGCTGAGCCGTAGACTACAGGCTCCGAACCTCCCCCTGAAAGAACAACAATGCTTCGCAAAACCTTCGTGCAATCGCTGGCGGCGCTGGCGCTGCTGGCAAGCCTGACCCCGACGGCAGCACTGGCCGCCGACGTCACCCTGCTCAACGTGTCCTACGACCCGACGCGCGAGCTCTACCAGGACATCGACGCCGCCTTTGCCCGCAGCTGGAAAGCGAAGACCGGCGACACCGTCACCGTGAAGCAATCGCATGGCGGTTCGGGCAAGCAGGCACGGTCCGTCATCGACGGCCTGCCGGCCGACGTGGTCACGCTGGCGCTCGCCTACGACATCGATGCTATCAGCGAAAAGGGTTTGATCGCGCAAGGTTGGCAGAACCGCCTGCAGTACCGCAGCGCGCCCTACACCTCGACCATCGTGTTCCTGGTGCGCAAGGGTAACCCGAAGAAGATCCGCGACTGGAACGACCTGGTGAAGCCGGGCGTCTCCGTCATCACCCCGAATCCGAAGACTTCGGGCGGCGCGCGCTGGAACCACCTGGCCGCCTACGGCTACGCCCTGCGCCAGCCGGGCGGCTCGCCCGCCACCGCCAAGGACTTCCTGGGCAAGCTGTACAAGAACGTGCCGGTGCTCGACTCGGGCGCCCGCGGCGCCACCACCACCTTCGTCGAACGCGGCA
Source organism: Massilia phyllostachyos (assembly GCF_021044825.1). GTDB lineage: Bacteria > Pseudomonadota > Gammaproteobacteria > Burkholderiales > Burkholderiaceae_D > Telluria > Telluria phyllostachyos. The sequence goes on from NZ_JAJNOC010000019.1 coordinate 7,442, forward strand.
TCGGCGACGTCCTGCTGGCCTGGGAAAACGAAGCCCTGCTGGCCCTGCGCGAACTGGGCCCGGACAAGTTCGAGATCGTCGCGCCGTCGATCAGCATCCTGGCCGAACCGCCGGTCGCCGTGGTCGACAAGAACGTCGACAAGAAGGGCACCCGCAAGGTGGCCCAGGCCTACCTCGAGTTCCTGTACACCGACGAGGCGCAGGACATCATCGCCAGGAATTATTATCGTCCGGCGGTGGAACGCTTCTCGAAGAAGTACGCGTCGCAATTCCCGAACATCAAGCTGTTCCAGATCGCCGAGCTGGGCGGGTGGACGCAGGCGCAGAAGGCGCACTTCGCGGATGGCGGGGTGTTCGATCAGATCTACCAGCCGGGCAAGTAAATCTCCGACTTGATTCGGTTTTGTAGGGAGGCGCCGCTTTGTCGGCGCCTTTTTTGTAGGGTGGGCGATCCTCCGCCCACGCGCCCAAATCACGGTAATGCTGCCCGTGCGTCCGCGCTTTCCGCTGCCGCTCTTCACACCAACTTGGGCCCCGGCCTGCGCCGGGGCGACGGCTCATCGGTATGTGGCCGATCGTCACGTCGCCGGTCCGCGTGAAATCCTTCCAACAAGCAAGCTGGCATCCCCTTTTCTCCAGCCGGGCTAGGATAGTGTCCAGTCATTCACTGGCCTGCCTGGCGGCTGGACGCCGCAGGCAGTCCTCTTCACTCACCTCGAAAAGGATCACGTCATGGCAATCAAGCTCCGAAAACTCCACGATCAGGTCATGGTCATCACCGGCGCCACCAGCGGCATCGGGTTGACCACCGCCCGCATGGCCGCGGCGCGCGGCGCCCGTCTCGTTCTCGCGGCGCGCGGCAAGGAAGCGCTGGGTGAGCTCGCCGACGAGATGCGCAGCCGGGGCGTGCAGGTCGAGACCGTCGTTGCGGATGTGGGCGAGATCGCCGACGTCGAGCGCATCGGCGCGAAAGCCATCGACCGCTTCGGCCGCATCGACACCTGGGTCAACAATGCCGGCATCTCGATCTTCGGCCGCCTGGAAGAGATCGCGCCGGAAGACCACCACCGCCTGTTCCAGACCAATTTCTGGGGCACCGTCAACGGTTCGCTGGAAGCGGCGCGGCGCATGAAGCGCGGCCGTGGGGGCGCCATCATCAACGTCGGCAGCGAAGTGTCGGAGCGCTCGATCCCGATGCAGGGCATGTATGCGTCCTCGAAGCATGCGGTGAAGGGCTTTACCGACGCGCTGCGCATGGAACTGGAAAAGGAAGGGGCGCCGCTGCAGGTGACGCTGGTGCGTCCGGCCGCGATCGACACGATGTTCGCGGTGCACGCGAAGAACTACATGGAAAAGGAACCGGCGCTGCCGCCGCCGATCTACGCGCCGGAAGTGGTGGCGGACGCCATCCTGTACTGCGCCGAGCATCCGAAGCGCGACATCTTCGCGGGCGGCGCCTCGAAAATGATCTCGGCCGGCTCCAAGCTGATGCCGGCGTTGTTCGACCGCTGGATGAACGCCAGCATGTTCGACCAGCAGCAATCGGATCGCCCCAGCCTGCCGGGCCGCCGCGACGCCCTGTACAAGCCGGACCCGGCCACCGAGCTGCGCCAGCGCCAGGGCATGCCGGAAAACGTGCATGAGCGCAGCCTCTATACGAAGACGAGCCTGCGCTCCTCGCCCGTGACCACCGCGCTGGTGGCCGGCGGGGCCTTACTGGCCGCCTTCTCGCTCTCGCGGCGGCTGGCTCGTTAAGAAGTCGGTGTCCTCCTCGGTGAGCGGCGTATCGGGGAGGGACACGACCTGGTCGGTGTCGATGTCGGCGCCGTCTTTCGCGACGGTGTCGCGGCCGGCTGCGGCGCGTTCGCCGGTGCCGCCCATGTCGCTGTCGCCCGAGAAGTTGGCGTCGCCCACGTCCGGTCCGGCGGTGCCGCCGGCGTGGCTCTCTTCTTGATCAGAGGTGGTGCCGCGGTCGAAGTCGAGGGTCTGCTCGGGGTCGAGCGCGTCCGAGAAACCGGGGCCGCCGACCACGTCGCTGCCGCTGTCGGAAATGTCGCTCGGGCCGAGGGCGTCGATGCCGTGGCCCTTGCCCAGGCTGCGGTCTGGGCGTTCCGGGAAGTTGTCCGGGTCGAGTGTGCTGGTGCCTGTCATGTTGCCTCCAAAAACGTTGTTAGCCATGACATCAGGCTACCGTTTTTTGCAACATCGCGTCGCCGCGCACGTGCACGGCCAGGCCTCAGAACGCGCGCCGCATCCCCACGTTGACGGCGCTGCCGCTGCCGCGCGAGCCGATGTCGCGCAGGCCGCCGGTGTGCTGGATGTGCGAGTAGGCGGCGTAGAAATCCAGGCGCCTCGACACCGCGTAGGTGGCGCCGACCGCCATCTGGCGCGCGTCGCGGTTGGCCGGGTCGCGGTCGTTCTTGCGGATGTAGGAAGCCAGCAGCGTGGTCGCGCGGGTCACCGGCACCGCGACCCCGGCCAGCACGTCGCGACTGTCGGTCGAGGGCGTGCTGCGCAGGCCGGCGGCGCCGTAGGGATTGTCCGGATTGAACAGCGGCGAGGTGACCCAGCCGCGGTTGGCGCTGTAGGCGGCGTAGGCCTTGCCCCAGCCCAGGTCGTAGTTGGCGGCGACGATCGAGTTCTTCGCCGCCATCGTGATGTCGACCTGGTTGATGCGGGTGACCTTGGCGACGTTGCGGTTCTGGTGGGCAGCGCGGATGGTGAAGGGGCCGAGCTTGAAGCCGGCCGTCATGCCCCAGGCGCGGCCCGAGGGCGAGCCGTCGATGTCGCCGCGGCCCCAGGACGAGCCGGCGGTGAAGCCCTTGTAGTTGCCGCGGTAGCTGACGCTGTCGTCGCTGCGCAGGCGGTCCTCGGCGCCGCTGGCGCTGCCGGCCAGGCCGCCCTGGAACGGGTCGCCGACCTCGTTCAGGGTGCTGAAGTCGATGTTGTACTGGCGCCCGACCGTCAGCACCTCGGCCTTCGATGCGGCGGCGCGGCGTGCCTCGGCTTCCTGCGCGGTTTCCAGCATGAAGATCGCCGGCGCCTCGCCCGGGGCCTTGGCCGCGTGCGCGCCATCGGCCTGCACCACGGCTTCCCTCACCCTGGCGGCATTGGTCGATTCGGTTCCCGCTTCCCTGGCGGCCCCGGCGCCCGCGTCCCCACTGGGCGCGTTGTTCTGTGCCGAGGCGCAAGCCGCGCTCGCTCCGAGCACGGCGCATGCGACGATTGACATCTTCATGGCCTGTTCCTCTCTGACGCCAGTGTTCCGCATCCGAGCAGCCTGATCTGTCTAATACCTCACATAAAGACGCGGGTCATGCCAAAAAAAGCGGCAGTATTTGCGTTCCCGCATAACTTTCATGTTTACGGCCGTGTTCGTAGGGTGGGCGCTCCCGCGCCCACGCGTTCAAGCGGCTTGAAAATGGACGATGCGCGTGAGTGCTCGCTTGATTTGAACGCGTGGGCGAAGGACCGCCCACCCTACGCAACTCAGCGGCGCAGGGCCGCAAAGGCGGACGGCTCCCACTCGCGCAGGGCCAGCAGCAAGCCGGTGCCGCGGCGCTGCGGCAGGGGCGCGGCCAGGCTTTCCTCGTGCAGCTGGGCGAAGCGGGCGCGCAGCTGGCGCAGCTCCGCCTGCAGCTTGGCGCGTGCGCTTTCGGTCAGCATGCCGTGCACGAAGTCGAGCGACTCGCTGGAAGCGCGGAAACCGCTGTCGATGAAATCCGGCATGCCCTGCTCGCGGAAGTAGCGCCGGATCGGCCCGTCCGGCAGCCAGTCGAAGTCGCGCGCCACGTTCAGGCGGATGCGGTTGCCCGGTAACAGGGTGATCAGTGCCAGGCGGTCCAGGCGCACCAGCTGCTGCACGCAGTCGGCCTCGCTCAGGCGGTAGACCTGCAGCATCTGCTCCATGGTCCAGTGGTTCAGCGCGCACACCGAGACCAGCAGCAGGCGCAGGTCCGACACCAGTTCGCGTTCCTGGGCGGCGCTGAGGGTGTGGATGCGCTGGTGGCGCTGCCCCGCTTCCTGGGTCAGCTCGGCCAGGGTCAGGCCCAGCAGGGTGCAAACCTCGAGCAGGCGCTCGAGCGTGAACTGCTCGGTGGCGAACAGGCGCTTGACGCTGGGTTCGGACAGGCCGAGGGCGGCGCCGACATCGCGGTAGGTCTTGCCCTGGCGTTTCAGTTCACGCTTGAGCGTGGTGATGAGTTGGGTGATCTCGGACATGGGGCGATGGTAGCAGGCGCTTTGTCCTCCGAGCAACTCATGCTGGATTACGAAGCTATCCCTACTGGGATAGGTTCTACATCGCCGCCGCCAGCGCCACCCCGTTCTTGCCGGTGCGCTTGACCGCATACATCGCGTGGTCGGCGCGCGCCAGCCAGGCGTCAAGATCCGGCGCCTCGTCCGGCTTGTGCAGGGCGATGCCGATGCTGGCGCCGACCGTCACGCTGGTGGTGCGCAGCACGAAAGGGTCCTTCAGGCGCGCCAGCAGTTTCCTCGCCGTATCCTCGGCATGGACGGCGTCGGCCAGCATTTCCAGCACCACCACGAACTCGTCGCCGGCCAGGCGCGCCACCATGTCGGTCTTGCGCACGCCCTGCGACAGGCGTTCGCCGAACTGGCGCAGCAGCTCGTCGCCCTCCTCGTGACCGTGGTTGTCGTTGACCGTCTTGAAGCCGTCCATGTCAAGGAACAGCAAGGCGCAGGGCCGGCCGACGCGGCGCGCGCGGCTCATCGCCTCGGGCAGGGTTTCCAGCAAGGCCCGGCGGTTCGGCAGGCCGGTCAGCACGTCGCGCAGCAGCAGCGCCTGCAGCTCGGCGGTGCGCTCGGCGACCGCCGCCTCCAGGCGTTCGTTCATGGCCAGCAAGGCGGCGCGGTGCGCGGTTTCGCTGCGCACCAGGTCGCGCATCGCGCTCGACAGGATTGCGGCTTCCTGGAAGCCGTCCACGTGCGGGATCGGCGGCGCTTCGCGGCCGGCCTCGTGCGCCTCGGTGACCCGTTCGATCGCCCGGCGCAGCGCCGCCATCGGACGCGTCAGGCGGCGCGCCAGCAGCGCTGCGGCGCCCGCCAGCAGCAGCGCCAGCAGCGCGCTCCAGGCCAGCATGCGGTGCTGCAGGTCGACCGCGCCTTCCATCGCGCGGTCCTCGGTCTGGCGCACCAGCACGCTCCAGCGCAGCGAGCTCGGGTCCAGCATGTCGCCGGTCTGGCTGTAGCCGGTGAGGTAGGCGCGCCCGTCGGGCCAGACTTCGCGCATCGAGCCGGTCATGCCCTTGCGCGCCAGGCGCAGGCTGGCGGTGTCGATCTTGCGCTCGACCATCGAATCCGGCCCCAGCATCACGGTGCCGTCGTCGCGCACCACCAGGATCTCGGCGCCGTATTCGCGCAGCGCCGGGGTCAGGAGCTTCTTGGCATGGTTCCTCGTCCACTCCCAGCTCAGGTGCAGGCCCAGCACACCGGCCGGCTTGCCCTGCCCGTCCAGCAAGGGCGCCGACACGTCGACGAAGCGCCAGGGGTCCGGTTTGCGCGGCAGGATTTTTTCCAGCAGCACCGCCGGGTGGTAGTCGGATGCGTGCACGCCGCGCATGCCGGCGGTGAACCAGGGACGCGTGCTGACGTCCGCGCCTTCCAGCATGCGGCCGGTCGCGGCGCTGACCGTGCCGTTGGCTTCGGCGATGCCGATCCAGGCATAGTCGGGGAAGGTGCGCTGCAGGCTTTCCAGCACCTGGCGCGCCGTGTCCGGGTTGCGCGCATGGCGCACCGACGGCAGTTCCGTCAGCAGGCGGGCGTCGCCGGCGGCCTTGTCCACGACCCGGTTGAGCGAATCGCGCATCTGCCATGACAGCTGCTGCAGGCGCAGCTGGGCTTCTTCCCGCGACTGGCGCACCGCAAAATGGTTTACCAGCGCCAGCTGCAAGCCGACCGTCAGCGCGACGGTGGCGCACACCGCCAGCGTCATCAGGCTCGACAGGCGCAGTTTGCCGGGGAAGCTGTTCATGGAATTGGATAACTGTTCAAATAGCAATGTCCACGCATTGTAACGAGTTTTGTACTGTGCAATAGATACAATTGAGCATCATTTATTTCTTTAAATACATTTTTTGCGCTATTTACCACACAACAAAGCCGGTTCAGCAATCCTTCTACGCCGAAAGAAATAGATGAACTACCCTAGTATCGAACATTATATTGGAACAAATATTCCATGAGCGGCGACCGTTTCCAGGAAATGCGTATTTTCGCGCGTATCGTCGAGGGCCGCAGTTTGACTTTGGCGGCCGACGACCTGCAGCTGCCGCGCGCCACGGTGACGAATGCCATCAAGCGGCTCGAGGCGCGCCTCGCCACGCGCCTGCTGGAGCGCACCACGCGCGTGGTTGCCCCCACGCTCGACGGCCAGGCCTATTACGAGCGCTGCCAGCGCCTGCTGGCGGACCTGGCCGAGATGGAAGCCGTCTTCACCCGCACCGATCCCAGCGGCCTGCTGCGCGTGAACCTGCAGGCGACGCTGGCGCGCCGGGTGGTGGCGCCCGCCCTGCCCGCCTTCCTGGCGCGCTACCCCGGCATCCAGCTGCAGGTCGGCGAAGGCGACCGCCTGGTCGACCTGGTGCGGGAAGGCGTCGATTGCGTGCTGCGCGTCGGGAACCTGCAGGATTCCTCGATGGTCGCGCGCCAGGTGGCGCGCCTGCGCCAGGTCACCTGCGCCAGCCGCGCCTACCTCGACCGTCACGGCCGGCCCGCCAGCCTCGAGGAACTGGACGGGCATCTTGCGGTGCACTACCTTTCATCCAGCACCGGCCGTCCCTACCCGCTCGAATTCCTGGTAGACGGCGCGCTGCGCCAGCTCACGCCGCCGTGTTCGGTCGCGGTAACCGGCGCCGACATGTACACCGCGAGCGCCATTGCCGGCCTCGGGCTGGTGCAGGTGCCGCGCTACCGGGTCGAGGCCGAGCTGGCGGCCGGCTTGCTGGAGCCGGTGCTGCCGGCTTTAGAACCGCCCGACCTGCCGGTCTCGGTGCTGTATCCGCACAGCCGCCAGCTGTCGCCGCGGGTGCGCGTGTTCGTCGACTGGCTGGCGTCTCTCTTTGGAGAGGCCCGCGACCTCTAGTATTGCTCGCCGGTGTACCATCGCCAGGTCAACACCACCGGGAGCCTGTCGATGAAAGCGGTTTGCCTGTTGCTGTCAGCCTGCCTCACCTCCGCCACCTGCGCCGCGGCGCCCTCCGCCACCGTGGTCCCGGACGACGAAGTGCGGGGCCTGATGGCGCGCGAGCACGTGGAGGGACTGGCCATGGCCGTGATCGACGGCGGCCAGGTGAAAAGCGTACGCACCTGGGGCCGGCGCAACGTCGAGAAGGACCTGCCCCTGACCCCGCAGACCGTGATGTACGGCGCCTCGCTGACCAAGACCGCTTTCGCCTACATGCTGCTGCAGCTGGTCGACGAAGGAAAGCTCGACCTCGACGCCAGCGTCGCCACCCTGCTGCCCCAGCCCCTGCCCGCCTACGACAAGAAGCCCTACGACTTCTCGCAGCTTGCCGGCGACGAGCGCTGGCGCAAGCTCACGCCGCGCATCATGCTCACGCACAGCACCGGCTTCGCCAACTTCCGCTGGGTCGAGCCGGACGGCAAGCTGCGCTTCCACTTCGACCCGGGCGCGCGCTACGGCTACTCGGCCGAGGGCATGTACATCCTGCAGCTGATCGTCGAACGCGGACTGGGACTGGACACGGAAGAGGAGATGCAGCGCCGGGTGTTCGGGCGCTTCGGCATGCGCAACACCAGCATGCTGTGGCGCGCGGATTTCGCCAATAACCTGGCCGACGGCTACACCATCGAAGGCAAGATGGTGCCGCACGACGACCGCAGCCGCGCCAGCGCGGCCGGCTCGATGGACACCTCGATCGAAGACCAGGCCAGGCTCTGGGCCGGCATCGTGCGCGGGGAGGGATTGAGCGCGGCGTCGCGCGCCATGCTGGTGCGGCCGCAGTTGCCGATCACCTCGAACAACCAGTTCCCGACCCTGGTCCCGGGCCAGGTCGCCTGGCCGCAGAAGCTGTCCGCGGGCCTCGGCCTGGTGACCTTCCAGGACCGCAGCGGGCCGGCCTGGTTCAAGGGCGGGCATGACGACAGCACGGGGAACATGGCGATCTGCCTGGAGAACGGGAAACGCTGCGTGGTGCTGCTGTCGAACGACGTGCGCGCCGAGCGCATCTACCCCGAGCTGGCGCGGCGCGTGCTCGGGGAAACGGACATGCCGTGGAAGTGGGAGTATGGGTGGTACAAGCCCACCCCGCCGTGATCAGTTGCCGCTCAGTTGCCGCTCAGTTGCCGAAATAGCGTCCCGGCCGATGCCAGGCCATCACCATGCTGCTCATGGCGATCGCGCTCAGCGACGACCAGCCCACCAGCCGCGGCTCGACGATCGACAGCGCCACCAGCAGGATCACGGCATCGATCGCGACCTGGGTGCGGCCGGCGTTGATGCCGTATTTTTTCTGCAGCCACAGGGTGACGATGCCGGTGCCGCCCACGCCCGCGCCATGGCGCGCCAGCGCCAGGATGCCCATGCCGCAGAAGGTGCCGCCGCCCAGCGCCGCCACCATCGGGTGGATGTGGCCGATCACCAGCGCGTTCGGCAGCAGCTTCAGGAGGGCCATGATGGCGACGCTGCCGATCAGCGACTTGATGGTGAAGCGCGCGCCCATGAACAGGTAGCCGAACAGGAAGAACGGCAGGTTGATCAGCATGAACAGCATGCCGACCGAGACACTGGTGGTGTACGACACCAGCAGCGAGATGCCGGCCACGCCGCCCGTGATCAGGCCGGCCGCCTGCAGCAGCAGCACGCCCATCACGACGAACAGGATGCCCACCGCGATGCCGTAGACGTCGTCCAGCAGGGTGTGCGGCTTCACCGGCGCCATCCGGCTAGGCTGCGCCGCCTGCGTCTGCAAGGCGCCCTGCATCATCGCGCCACCCCGCCATGCATGGCCTCCATCACGGGTGCACGGCGTGCATCGGACTGGAACGGCGTCGGGACGGGCAAGAGCGGATGCTTCATTTTCCTCACAGTGCAGAGACGAAGGCGCCGCCCCGGCCACCGGATCGCGGGGGCCGTGCAACGACAATAATCGGGGAACGTAAGTGATACTACGGTCTACGGCCGCCATTATTACTGATGTTGCGCCGCAATGTAACTTCGCGCTCCGCATGACCGCCATTCAGGAAATGCATATCTCCCGTTCTCTCAAACTTATGCAAAGCAGCTCGATACTACTTAAAGCACGCCTTACCGTTGAGTTCCTGCTTCACAGGGGCCGGTTTCACCCTGCGCTCGCGCGCAAGGCCAGCGCCTTCCCCTCCACAGGCCGACACGGTGGAACTCACCGCCATGTTTCTCAAATTGATTGCT
>NZ_JAJNOC010000020.1 GCF_021044825.1 Massilia phyllostachyos
TCCCGAACAGGACCGTGAAACGACTTTGCGCCGATGATAGTGCTGCAACCAGTGTGAAAGTAGGTTATCGTCAGGCTAGTTATATGAAAAACCCCGCAGGGTGATCTCTGCGGGGTTTTTTGCGTTTTTAGCTCCGGTAATCCAGGGTTATCGCATCAAGCATACGCTATCACTGTGCGACGGAATTGGGTGAACGATGCCAGTGGCATCGTTCACGCCTTCGCCGGAGCGACGTGCATGAGGAGCGGGCAGCAAGTATGCGATGCCAATTCTCTGCGTTGACCGCAAAACCGTCGCACCGGCGCAGGCCGGTGCCCAATTTGACTTTGCTCTTTCGACCTGGCTTTCAGTTTTATTATTTTGTAAAACTCCCTAACACCCAGTACAGTCACATAATTCCCCAACCAATCTCGACGATGGACTACCACCAGCTCGTACTCCAGCGACGTTCCCACCCCGCCTGGCGTCTGCTCGCGGCCGATCATGCGCCCATGATCGCCAGCTTCCTGCACCGTAGCTTCGTCGCGCCGAACATCCGTACTATCCCTCGCCAGGAGCTGGCATCCCAGCTCGACGATCATCTGTTCCAGATCCATGAGGAAGAAGGCCCGGGCGTCTATCCGAAAAGCGCGATCGCCTATCTTGACGACTGGGCCTCGGACGACCGCGGCTGGCTGCGCAAGTATTACCCGCAGGGCCAGGACGAAGCGCACTATGACCTGACCTCTGCCGCCGAACAGGCCATCGAGTGGCTGACTGCCCTCGGTCAGCGGGCCTTCATCGGCACCGAATCGCGCCTGATGACCGTATTTGATCTGCTTAAACAGATCGTCGATGGCACCGAACTGAACCCACGCACGCGCATCGAAGAACTACAGAAGCGCAAGGCAGAGATCGATGCCGAGATTGCGCAGATCAGGGAAGGGCGCCTGGACCTGATGGAGCCCACCCAGGTGCGTGAACGCTTCCTGCAAATGGCCGGCACGGCGCGCGAACTGCTGTCCGATTTTCGTGCACTCGACCAGAATTTTCGCACGCTCGACCGGAGTGTGCGAGAGCAGATCGCCACGTGGGAAGGAGGCAAGGGTGAATTGCTACAACAGGTATTCGGCTGGCGTGACCTGATAGCCGATTCGGATGAAGGCCGTAGTTTCCGCGCGTTCTGGGATCTCCTGATGTCACCCGTGCGTCAGGATGAACTCAGCACTTTACTGGAGCGTGTCATGCAGCTTGGACCAATTCGCGAGCTCGAACCGGATGGCCGCCTCCGGCGCATCCACTACGACTGGCTGGAAGCCGGCGAAGTCACGCAGCGCACGGTTGCCCGCCTGTCCGAACAACTGCGCCGCTACCTGGACGACCAGGCGTGGCTCGAGAACCGCCGCATCATGGAACTGATCCGCGGCGTCGAACAGAAAGCATTGGCCCTGCGCGGCCAGACGCCCGACGGCGCCTTCACCCACATCGACGAACCCGCGCCCGATATCGGCCTGCCGATGGAGCGGCTGCTCTACACGCCACCCTTCAAGGCCGATATCCGCAATGTCGCGATCGAAGAGGCTGCCGAGCTGATCGTCACCGATGCCCTGTTCGAGCAGGTCCACGTCGACCAGGCGCGCTTGCTGTCGAACATCCGGCGCGCCCTGCAGACCCGCCAGCAGGTCTCGCTTGCCGCGCTGGTCGCGGAGCGTCCAATCGAGCAGGGCCTGGCCGAACTCGCCACCTACCTGAAACTGGCGACGCAGGAAGTCTCGGCCGTCATCGACGACGAGCGCACCGAACAGGTGTCCTGGGTCGATGACGCCGGCCGGCCGCGCCAGGCCTCGCTCCCCCTCGTGATCTTCACCTTACGCGAGACCAACGACAATGAATGAAGACGACCGCCTGGGCCCGATCCTGGTCAGCCTGTTCCAGGGCGTGCTCTACCGCGAAAATGCCGCTGCGCCATGGCAGGCCCTGCTCGACCTGCAGGCGCGCGTGCGCGACTACTGCAGCATCATCGGCCTCGAACTGGTCTTCGACGAAGCGGAAGGCTATGCTTACTTGCGCCAGCGTCCCCGCTTGCAGGAAGACCCCGACATGCCGCGCCTGGTCCAGCGCCGCCCGCTCAGCTTCCCGGTGAGCCTGATCCTGGTCCTGCTGCGCAAGAAGCTGGCCGAATTCGACGCCACCGGCAACGACACGCGCCTGGTCGTCAGCCGTGAGGACATTGCCGAACAGATGCGCCTGTTCCTGCCCGAGACCGCCAACGAAGCGCGCCTGCTCGACCGCATGGACACCCATCTGAACAAGGTCGTCGAACTCGGTTTCCTGCGCCGTCTGCGCGGCCAGGACAGCAGCCAGTACGAAGTGCGCCGCATTCTGAAGGCCTTCGTCGACGCGCAATGGCTCGACGACTTCGACAAGCGGCTCGACGCCTATGCCAGCCATGCCGCCTCGACGGGCGCGGAGGAAAGCGCATGAACGCGCCATCGGGTTTCGATCCGCCATCGCAGCAAAGCCAGCTCGATCTGGCCGACCTGGCAGACCCGGGCGACGCCCTGCCCGATGCACAGGCGCAGGCGCGCCTGGACACCGACCCGCCAGCGCCCGGCCTGGACGTCCCCGGGCGGGCCGGCTTCCGCCTGCACCGCTTCGAGGTGTACAACTGGGGCACCTTCCACCAGCGTGTCTGGCGCATGCACCCCGGCGGCGACAATATGCTGCTCACCGGGGACATCGGTTCGGGCAAGTCGACCCTGGTCGATGCGCTCACGACCTTGCTGGTCCCAGCCAACAAGATCTCGTACAACAAGGCGGCCGGCGCCGAAGCGCGCGAGCGCAGTCTGCGCACCTATGTCCTCGGCCACTACAAATCCGAGCGCGGCGACACCGGCATGACTGCACGCGCCGTGCCGCTGCGCGACCACCACAGCTATTCGGTCCTGCTGGGCGAATTCCGCAACGAGGGTTTTGACCAGGTCGTGACCCTGGCCCAGGTGTTCTGGCTCAAGGATCCGCGCGGACAGCCCGAGCGTTTCTATGTCGTGGCCGATGCCGGCCTGTCGATTGCCGAACACTTCGCCGGCTTCGGCACCGATATCACGCAGCTGCGCAAGCGCCTTCGCGCCATCGCCGGCGTCACCCTGTTCGACACCTTCCCGCCCTACGGCGCGGAGTTCCGGCGCCGCTTCGGCATCGCCTCGGAACAGGCAATGGACTTGTTCAACCAGACCGTCTCGATGAAATCGGTCGGCAACCTGACCGAGTTCGTGCGCGAGCACATGCTCGAGCCATTCCCGGTGCAAGCCCGCATCGACGCGTTGATTGCGCACTTCGACGACCTCAACCGCGCCCACGAAGCAGTGCTGAAGGCGCAGGCCCAGATCGACGCCTTGCTGCCCCTGAGCGCGGACTGCGACCGTCATGCCGCACTGGTGCAAAGCGTGGAAGAACTGCGCGCCTGCCGCGATGCGCTGCGGCCCTGGTTTGCCGGCCTGAAAGCAGCATTGCTCGACAAGCGCATCGCCAACCTCGAAGCCGAAGAGGAACGCGCCACCGGCATGCTCGCCCAACTGCAGGAGCTGCGGCGCGCCCAGGCCCGCACGCGCGACGAACTGACGACGGCGATTTCGGCCAACGGCGGCAACCGCATCGAACAGATTCGCAGCGAGATCGCCCGGCTGCAGCTCACCAGGCAAGAGAAATCCGGTCGGGCGGACAAGTACCAGCTGATCGCCGGCGCCGTCGGCCTGCCCGGCGCCCTCGATACCGACACCTTCAATGCCAACCGCCGCGCCATCGAGCAGGGCCAGGCCGACTGCATCGCGCAGCGTGACGAACGCAGCAACCGCCTGACCGAAGCCGGCGTGACGGTGCGCGAACTGCGCCGCCTGCATGGCGAACTGACCGGCGAACTCGACTCGCTGCGCCAGCGCCGCTCGAACATTCCGCGCCAGATGCTGATGGTGCGCGAAGCGCTGTGCGACTCCCTGGCGATCCCTGCGGACAAGCTGCCCTTCGCCGGCGAACTGATCCAGGTGCGCGACGAGGAGCGGGCGTGGGAAGGCGCAGCCGAGCGCCTCTTGCACGCCTTCGGCCTGTCGCTGCTGGTGCCCGAAGCCTATTACGCCCAGGTCGCAGCCTGGGCCGACCGCACCCACCTGGGCGCGCGCCTGGTGTACTACCGGGTGCGCCCGGCCGTCGCGGCCGAGCGCCAGGCAACGCATCCGCAATCGCTCGCGCGCAAGGTGGCGATCCAACCCGATTCCCCCTTCTATGCCTGGATCGAAGCCGAACTGGTGCGGCGTTTCGATTACGCCTGCTGCGACAGCATGGACCAGTTCCGCCGCGAGCAGCGGGCGATCACGGCGAATGGCCAGGTCAAGGCCGGCGGCGAACGCCACGAAAAGGACGACCGCCACCAGATCGACGACCGCACACGCTATGTGCTCGGCTGGACCAACGAAGCCAAGATTGCCGCGCTGGCCAAGCAGGAACGCGATCTCGCTACCCGCATCCTGGCGCACGCCCAGCAGATCCACACGCTCAAGGGCGAAGTCGACGAGTGGAACAAGCTGCATGGACTGTGGCAGCAACTGGCGGTGTATGCCGACTTCGCCGAGCTGGACTGGAAACCGCTGGTGTCGGCCATCGACCAGCTCGAGCGCGAGCAGCAGGAGCTGGCGGCATCCTCCGACCTGCTGCGCACCCTGCAGGAACAGTTGCGCGAGATCGAGGCCGCCCAGCTCGACACCGACGCCCAGCTCAGCGCCGCCGACAAGGTAGCAGGCACGGTTGCCGAGAAGCTGAAGCAGGCCCGGCACCTCCGTGAAGAAGCCGTACTGCTGTCCACCAGCTTCGACGACGCCCGCAGGGCGACCCTGGAACCGACGCTGGAAGCCCTGCGCGCCGAAGCCCTGGGCGAACATGTGCTGACGGTGGAATCCGCCGACAATCGCGAGCGCGACATGCGCGAGTTCCTGCAGGCGCGCATCGATGCGGAAGGCAAGAAAATCGAGCGCCTGCGCGATGCGATCATCTCGGCCATGCAGAACTATGTCCTCACCTGGCCGCTCGATGCGCGCGAGGTCGACGTCAACATCGAGGCTGCCGCCGAATTCCGGCGCATGCTGCATGGCTTGCAGGCGGACGATCTGCCGCGCTTCGCCAGCCGTTTCAAGGAGCTGTTGAACGAAAACACGATTCGTGAGATCGCCGGCTTCCAGTCGCAGCTCAAGCGCGAGCGAGAAACCATCCGCGAACGGATCGATACCATCAACACCTCCCTGTATGCGATCGACTACAACCCCAACCGCTACATCGCATTGGAAGCCGAGCCCAGCCTGGATGCCGACCTGCGCGACTTCCAGCACGACCTGCGCAGCTGTACCGAGGGCGCGCTGAGCGGTTCCTCCGACGAGGAATACACGGAAAGCAAATTCTTACAGGTGCGGCGCATCATCGAACGCTTCCGTGGACGCGAGGGTAGCGCCGAGCTGGACAGGCGCTGGACCCGCAAGGTCACCGATGTGCGCAACTGGTTCGTGTTCTCCGCTTCGGAGCGCTGGCGTGAAGACGACCGCGAGCACGAACATTACTCGGACGCGGGCGGCAAATCCGGCGGCCAGAAAGAAAAGCTGGCCTATACCGTGCTGGCGGCGAGCCTTGCCTACCAGTTCGGACTCGAATGGGGCGCCGTGCGTTCGCGCTCTTTCCGTTTCGTCGTGATCGACGAGGCGTTCGGACGGGGTTCGGACGAGTCCGCACGCTACGGCCTGGAGCTGTTCCGGCGCATGAACCTGCAACTGCTGATCGTCACGCCGCTGCAGAAGATTCACATCATCGAGCCCTACGTCGCCGGCCTGGGCTTTGTGCACAGCGAAGAGGGGCGCCAGTCGATGTTGCGTTACCTGAGCATCGAGGAATTCCGCAGCGAGCGCGAGGCGCGCGGGGGATGACGGTCCCGCACGCGACCAAATGGACGGGGCCCGGCGACATCGCGGCCAGTGTCCGCAAGCTCTGGGACAGCGGGGCGATCCTGCGTGCGCGGATCGAAGGCGTCGCCATCTTCCCGCACGAACTGCGGCTGCGCCAGCCTGGCGTGGCCGATATGGGCCACGCCTTCGAGGCGGTACGCGACTGGATCGGGGCGCTGAGCAGTGCCGAGCGCGACGGTCGGAATCCGGGCTATGAACTGGTATGGCGCGACATCAACCACCGCCAGCTGGGGCGCAACCGTATTCCGGTCGCTGCGATCATTCCCTCCGAACATGACGCACTGCGCATGATCGGGCGCGCAGCGGATGCACGGCGCTTCGAACAGCTCGCCGGGATGACGCTCGAACGGTTTCCCGTCCTGCGCCCCTGGCTGGGCAGGCAGGCGCTGACCGTGCTGGCGCACGAACACGCATGGGAACGTGTCCTTGCCGTCCTGGGCTGGTTCACCGTCCATCCCCGCTCCGGCCTGTATCTCCGGCAGCTCGATATCGAAGGCGTCGACACCAAGTTCATCGAGTCCTACCGGAGTCTGTTTGCGGAATTGCTCGACATCGTCATGCCTCCGGAAACGCTCCGGCAAGACGCCAACGGCATACGCCAGTTCGAAAGCCGGTATGGCTTGCTGGCGAAGCCGGCGCTGATCCGTTTCCGGATACTCGATCCCGAGCATGCCATCGGCGGATTGTCGGACCTGACCGTTCCCGTAGCCCAGTTTGCTGCACTCGATATCCGTACACAATGGGTCTTCATTACCGAAAACGAGATCAACGCGCTGGCGTTTCCCGCCGTGCGCGGAGGAATGGTGGTGTTCGGCGGCGGCTATGGGATCGAGCGGCTGGCACAGGTCCGCTGGCTTGCCGACAAGGACGTGCTGTACTGGGGCGACATCGATACCCATGGGTTTGCCATCCTGGACCGTCTGCGCTCCTGGGTGCCGCATGCGCGCTCGCTGCTCATGGATAGCCAGACCCTGTTCGCACATCGGCAGCTGTGGGGTAAGGAAAATCCTGCCGCCCGCTTTACCGGCGAACTTGACCGTCTCGACGAGGAGGAGCGACAACTTTTCCTCGAGCTTCGTGAGAATGTTCACGCTGCACATCTGCGCATGGAGCAGGAACGCATCCCCTATCACAGCGTGGTCGAAGCGATAGACGCCGCACTCAGGCGACAGCGCTGACGGATATCCCGCGTCCTGCGCGCGCCAGCGACGGAGCGCCTCCAGGGCGAGGACGCTCCGCAAGCCGGGACGGATGCGGCGTTCCTGTTGCCGCGACGGCGAGCGCAAAAAAAAACCTCGGCATCAGGCCGAGGTTCCTTCCCGAAAAAACTCCATCGGGTTCCCAGCTGTGCGACACCGCGGCCCGGCAGGTGGCGGACCTAGTCCGTCTTCACCCTCATTCGCCCTGCCGCCGGTACTGTGCACGGCTGGGCCGGCACCCGCCTCCGTATATGCTCCCCCCGATACCGGAACTTTGGGTTTGGCGAGTGCGGCCCAGTTCAAGAATCCTGCCGCATCCTGCGGCTGACGTGCTTCGACCATGGCGCCCAGGTCACAGTTCGATCGAATCGCACTCCCTGTGACCTGTCGCATTATGCGCCCCTGAGAAACCCCATCTGTTCGACAAGTCACACAAGGCGGTTTTGCCGAGCTTGCTTACTCCCGGCAATCTTCCTGCGCCCGTGGCGGGGCAGGAAGAACCAGAGGCCGGCCAGCAGGGCCAGTGTGCCCAGGCCGGCGCCGACGCTGAGCGCCATGCACGCCTCCATGCCGCTGGCGACCACGTGGATCACCGTGAACATGTCCAGCGCCAGTCCGGCCGCGAGCGGCCCGAGTGCGCCACGGATCATCCGCGACGACAATTTCGCCATGGACGCTGTGGCCTGGCCATGGCAGGTGCGGTAGTAGATCGCCGGTGTCATCACCATGGCGATCGAGATGACCACCATGATCATCCCCAGCGCGTGGCATGCCTTCGCATAGTCGGCCAGTTCCGCGAAGCGGTCGTTGAAGACGGCAATGGTCTGGAAACCGAACAGGGCCTGGACCCCGGGGAGGACGACGCGCGCTTCCTCGATGATGTTGCGCATCTCCATGTCATCTTGTTCTTGCTCTTCGTGCTTTTGTTCCATGGCTCAACAGTACGCCCGAAGCCCCTGACCATCAATCCGCGCACTGTTGGAACCAATATGCGACATCGGGCGCCCGATGCCAAGCACAATCGGCTGCGAGTGTCCGGCCGCGTCGCGGCGATGTCACGCGGCAGTATCTACGGTTCAGTGCCCGTCCGCGCAGACCGCGTCCCAGTCGAGCGCAAAGCGGGCCAGGTATTTCTTGAGCCGGTCGGCGTCGTTCGGCTTCGCCTTCGCTGTGCGCGATACGCTAAACAATTTCCTGCCGGCGTCCGAGAGCGACTTCGATTGCCGGCAGACGCCAATGACGTGTGCCAGCTGGACCGCGTCGAAGGAATCCAGGCCGGCTGCCGCCTCGGCGCCCATTACGTCGGCAAGCTGGACGCCGGCGCCTGCCGCCTGCCGTCCCAGGCGTAGCCACAGGCCCTGCAGGCGGCGGATTTCGCCGCGCACGATCGCCTCGGTGATGTTGCCGCTGTCCGCCAGGGTGGCCATGCGCGTCACGGACGCGAGCAGGTCGCGGAAATTGCCCGTCCACAGCGCCTCGTGCGAGGTGGCGAACTGCATGAAGCAATTTCGTGCTTCCCGGTTCAGGCGCACCATCTGCGCGTTTTCCTCGCTGAACTGGGCCAGCAGATAGTCCAGGTTCGGCTCGATGTCCTCGGAACGCTCGCGCAGCCCCGGCAGGACATAGGTCCATAGATTGATGCGCGCATACAGGTCTTCGCGGAAGCGCCCCTCCATCACTTCCTCGGACAGGTCGCGGTTGGTCCCGGCGATCAGCTGGAACTCGCTGCGCACTTCGGTGTCGCCGCCCATCGGCAGGAAACGCCGCTCCTCGATCGCGCTCAGGAGCATGGCCTGCTCATCCAGGCCGAGCTCGCCGATCTCGTCGAGGAAGAGCAGGCCCCGGTGCGCGCTCTTGAGCAGGCCCGGGCGGTCGGCGCCGGCGCCGGTGAAGGCGCCCTTGACGTGGCCGAACAGCGTCGACGCGGCCGTTTCGCCGCGCACCGTCGCGCAGTTCAGTTCGATGAACTTGCCGTCGATCTGGTGGCGTGCCTTTTTCAGTTCATAGACCCGGCGCGCCAGGAAGGACTTGCCGGCGCCGGTCGGCCCCATCAGGAGGATCGGCGCCTTCGACTTGATCGCTACCCGCTCGATCTCGTCGATCATGGTGTTGAAGCGCGCGTTGCGGGTGGCGATGCCGGACTTCAGGAAGGCCACCCCTTCGACCTGTTCGCGCGAGAAGCGCTGGGCCAACTGGTCGTAGCGCGACAGGTCGAGGTCGATCAGCGCATAGGTGCCGGCCTCGCCCGGGCCATGCCGGCGCGGCGGCGAGGTCTGCACCAGGCGGCCGGGGAAGAAGCGCGCCTCGGTCAGCAGGAACATGCAGATCTGGACCACGTGGGTGCCGGTCGTGATGTGGATCCAGTAGTCCTCGCGCTCGGGATCGAAGGGATAGTCCCGGGCGAAATCGAAGAGGGCGGCATAGACCTCCTCGAAATCCCAGGCGTCGCGCAAGTTCACCTGGCGCGGCACGACCGCCGTTTCAGGAGAGACGGAGCTGATGTCGGCCGTCACCTGCTCGATCAGGGATCGGGCGGAGGCGTCGTGCAGCAGTTCGAAGCGGTCGATCAGGATCTCGTCGTGCTGGGCCAGGGCGACGCTCGGGCGCCACTTTTCCCAGCGCGCGCTGCCCTTGCCGCTGTCGAGCTTCGTGCCGACGAATCCGATCACCACCGTACGTTTCTTCATTTTTATAAATCCTTATATATACGTATAACTTATCACGCTCTCGCCAGCCGAGGCAACTCGCATCAGTTTTTCTTGATGAAAGCGTAAATCCTTATGAATCAAACACTTGTGGCCAGGAGGCGCGGATGCCGCCAGCCTGGCACGACGCTTGCAATAGAGAGGGACAAGAACAAGGAGAGCACATCATGGTCAACGTCCAGTTATTCAGCACCAGCAAAGGCAAGTACGCGCCGCCGACCGACGCCGTCAATGCGGCCGGCGCCCCGGCCTACGCGCTGTCGTCACGCCACCAGCTGGCGCAGTACGCCGCCACCGGCTGCCTGCACGCGACCTTCTACGCCGGCGCCGAGGCCCAGCTGGCGACGGTAGCGGCGCTGTGCGAAGAACTGGACAGCGGCTTCATCGCCCGCACCGCCGTGTATGCCCGCGAACGCGGGTTCATGAAGGACATGCCGGCGCTGCTGGTGGCGATCCTGGCCGGACGCGGCGCGCCGGAACTGGCGCCCGCCTTCCGCCGGGTGATCAACAACGGCAAGATGCTGCGCAACGTGGTGCAGGTCCTGCGCTCGGGCGCGGTAGGCCGCAAGTCGCTGGGCAGCCGGCCGAAGAAGCTGGTGCAGGACTGGCTCAACACCGCGAGCGAACCGCAGCTGCTCGCGGCGAGCGTCGGGCAGTCGCCGTCGCTGGCGGACGTCGTGAAAATGGTGCACCCGAAGCCGGCCGAGGCCTGGCGCGCAGCCTTCTTCGCCTGGCTGATCGGCCGCCCGCACGATGGCGCGCAGCTGCCGCCCGCGGTGCAGGCCTTCGAAGCCTACAAGCGTGACCGCGGCCAGCCGCTGCCGGACGTGCCGTTCCAGATGCTCAGCGCGCTGGAGCTGGGCGCGCAGGAGTGGGCGCAGGTCGCCCTGCAGGGCAGCTGGCAGATGGTGCGCCAGAACCTGAACACCGTCGCGCGCCATGGCGTGTTCGAGCTGGAGGGGATGACGGGCCTGGTCGCGGCCAAGCTGAAGGATCCGATGCGGCTGGCGAAGGCGAAGGTGTTCCCTTACCAGCTGATGGCGGCGTGTAAAGCCGCGTCGCCCGAGGTGCCGGCCGCGGTGCGCGAGGCGCTGCAGGACGCGCTCGAGATGTCGCTCGCTGCGGTGCCGGCGATCGCGGGGCGGGTGGTGGTGTGTCCCGACGTGTCGGGCTCGATGAGCGCGCCGGTGTCCGGGCAGCGCGGGTCGGCCAGCTCGAACATGCGCTGCATCGACGTGGCCGCGCTGGTGGCGGCGGCGATGCTGCGCAAGAATCCGGACGCGCTGGTGCTGCCGTTCGAGCGTGACGTCGTGCCCTGCAGCGTGAACGCCGATGACCGGGTGCTGGACAACGCCGCGAAGCTGGCGGCGCTCGGCGGCGGCGGCACCAGCTGCAGCGCGCCACTGGCGTGGCTGAACAGCCGCCGCGAGCGCGCCGACCTGGTGGTCTTCGTTTCCGATAACGAGTCGTGGGTCGATGCCCGGGGTCGCGCTTCGGAGACGATGCGGCAATGGGAGATGTTCAAGCGCCGCAATCCGCAGGCGCGCATGGTGTGCATCGATTGCGCGCCGAATGCGAGCACGCAGGCGCAGGAACGCGACGACGTGCTGAACGTCGGCGGGTTCTCGGATGAGGTATTCCGCATCGTCGCGGCCTTCGCAGCCGGCGCCACCCGCGCCGGGCACTGGGTCGCGGAGATCGAGGCCATCGACCTGGATGGCCGGTAACAAGTTTGGGAAGCCGCGAATGCGGGCGTGACTACATGTCAAAGCGTCACGCCCACCCCTTGTCGCGGGGTCCCTTCGGTTTTCGATGAATGCTGGTGGAATTACAGGTTAGAGCGCCGGGAATGCCCGGAGGTCCCTGGTTCGATCCCAGGCTGGCGCAAGCCAAGTAGCTCAGTGCAGTAAGGATTTCACCGATCTTGTCATCGATCTTTTATAGGTACAGTGGAGGAAAACATGGATAACAACAACTATCAGAGCATGGACGTCGATGGCGGGCGTCCGGTCAAGATGTGGACCGAGGGCGTGCCGGTCGAGGAATCGGCCAGGCAGCAGCTGGCCAACACGGCCCGCATGCCCTTCATCTACAAGCACATCGCGGTGATGCCCGACGTCCACCTGGGCAAGGGCTCGACCATCGGCAGCGTCATCCCGACCCTGGGCGCGGTGATCCCGGCGGCGGTTGGCGTCGACATCGGCTGCGGCATGATGGCGGCCAAGACCACGCTGACCGCCAGCGACCTGCCCGACAACCTGTCCGGCATCCGCAGCGCGATCGAGCGCGCCATCCCGCACGGGATGTCGCCGAAGACCCGCCACCACCGCGGACGCGACGAAGGCTCCTGGCACACGCCGCCGGCGCCGGTCGATGCGGCCTGGCTGACCCTGAAGGACGAATTCGATGCGATCTGCCTGAAGACGCCGTCGCTGAAGAACACCAACAACTACCGCCACCTGGGCACGCTCGGCAGCGGCAACCACTTCGTCGAGGTCTGCCTGGACGAGACCAACTTCGTCTGGTTCATGCTGCACTCGGGCTCGCGCGGCGTCGGCAATGCGATCGGCACTTACTTCATCGAGCTGGCCAAGAAGGACATGCGGCGCCACGTGATGAACCTGCCGGACCAGGACCTGGCCTACCTGGAAGAGGGGACCGAGCACTACGACGATTACGTCGAGGCGGTGAGCTGGGCGCAGAAGTTCGCGCGCATGAACCGCGAGGTCATGATGCAGAACCTGATCGCGGCGGTGCGCACGGTGATCAAGAAGCCCTTCGAGACGCACGTGGAGGCGGTCAACTGCCACCATAATTATGTGCAGAAGGAGCAGCACTTCGGCCGCGACGTGCTGGTCACCCGCAAGGGGGCGGTGTCGGCGCGCGCGGGCGAGCTGGGTATCATTCCGGGTTCGATGGGCGCGAAGAGCTTCATCGTGCGCGGCAAGGGCAATGCCGACAGCTTCCACAGCTGCAGCCACGGGGCGGGGCGCACCATGAGCCGCACCGAGGCCAAGCGCCGCTTCACGCTGGATGACCAGGTGCGGGCGACCGAGGGCGTGGAGTGCCGCAAGGACGCGCATGTGATCGACGAGATCCCGATGGCCTACAAGGACATCGACGCCGTGATGCATGCGCAGCGCGACCTGGTCGAGGTGGTGCACACCCTGAAGCAGGTGGTGTGCGTGAAAGGATGAAGAAAGGACGACCATGATCGAACTCGATGGCGCCGCCGGTGAAGGCGGCGGGCAGATCCTGCGCACGGCGCTGGCGCTGTCCATGATCACCGGGCGGCCCTTCCGCATCACGCGCATCCGCGCCAACCGGCCGAAGCCGGGCCTGATGCGTCAGCACCTGGTGGCGGTGCAGGCGGCGGCGCGGGTCAGCGGCGCGACGGTCAGCCACGCCGAACTCGGCTCGGAACAGCTGTCGTTCGCACCCGGCCCGGTCGTGGCGGGCGACCATGCATTCGCGATCGGCAGCGCGGGCAGCTGCACGCTGGTGCTGCAGACCCTGGTGCTGGCGCTGCTGCATGCGGACGCGCCGTCGACGGTGCGCGTCACCGGCGGCACCCATAACGACATGGCGCCGCCGGTGCAGTTCCTGCAGCGCGCCTACGCGCCGCTGCTGGCGGCGATGGGCGCCCGGGTCGAGTTCCGCCTCGAGCGCTACGGCTTCTATCCGGCCGGCGGTGGAACGGTCGTGGCGGAGGTGACGCCGTGCGCGGGACTGACGCCGATCACGCTGCTCGAACGCGGTGCGCGCCGCGCGGGGTTCGCGGAAGCGTTCACCGCCGGTATTCCTCCCAGGGTCGGGCAGCGTGAGCTGGCCTGCATCGGATCGAAGATGGGATGGGACGAAGCGCAGTTGATGCCCTATGTGCTGCCGGGAGAGCAGGGGCCGGCCAATGCGGTCCTCATCACGCTCGAACACGAGCACGTGACCGAAGTCTTTGCCGGCTTCGGCGCGA
Organism: Massilia phyllostachyos; assembly: GCF_021044825.1. Taxonomy (GTDB): domain Bacteria; phylum Pseudomonadota; class Gammaproteobacteria; order Burkholderiales; family Burkholderiaceae_D; genus Telluria; species Telluria phyllostachyos. The sequence continues at coordinate 13,853 of NZ_JAJNOC010000020.1, forward strand.
AGATGGTGAGGGCGGAGGCGGTCGCGGGCCAGGCGCTCAAGGAAGCCCGTGACTATATCGGTTCGGGCGCGGCGGTCGGCGAGCACCTGGCGGACCAGCTGATGTTGCCGATGGCGCTGGCGGGTGAGGGCAGATTTACAGTCTCCACGGTGAGCCGCCATGCGCTTACCAATGCCGAGGTGATCGGGCGCTTCCTGCCGGTCGACATTGTCTTTGAGCCTGGAGAGCGGCGCAGCACCTGTGTGGTGCGAGGTGCTTGCGCAGGGGTGTGAGAATTTGTTACAGTTCGCGTCCGCTTAGGCAGGGGGCGAAAAAGGTTAACGTAATCAAAAGGTTACATTGGCAATATCCCCAGAGAAATCTGAGCTGAAGCAAAGAAGAGGTTGACGAGCATCGCAAAACACTGCATAATCTCATTCCTCTGCTGCTGACGAACACAACGCTTCGCACGGTGCAGCAAGGTAGTACAGAATACCGATCTTTAACAATCAACAGTCGATAAGTGTGGGCGTTTGATGAAGGTGCCAAGAACTTCGGTTCTTGCATACTTAAATTATCAAATGTTCGCACAAAGTATTAAACGTAAATCTTCGAAAGAAGGTTTCGTCAGTATTTTGAGTGAGCGACTCCGCTAGCGATAGCGGATGACTCGAAAGAGTCAACAAACAGAGA
>NZ_JAJNOC010000021.1 GCF_021044825.1 Massilia phyllostachyos
CAGGACCGTGAAACGACTTTGCGCCGATGATAGTGCTGCAACCAGTGTGAAAGTAGGTTATCGTCAGGCTAGTTATATGAAAAACCCCGCGGAGTGATCTCTGCGGGGTTTTTTGCTTTGGGCGCGCATTATCTCATCAAGCAAGTGTCTCGCTGCGCGACGGAATTGAGTGAACGATGCCAGTGGCATCGTTCACGCCTTCGCCGAAGCGACGGTTTTAAGGGTAACGCAGGGAACCAGTGCGGCATTCATTCACCGCCAACCCCAAAGACCGTCGCACCGGCGCAGGCCGGTGCCCAAGTTGACCTTGGTTTTAACTCAAACCATCACTTTATCCGGCGTAATCGGCAGATCCCGAATCCGCTTACCCGTAGCGTGATACACCGCATTTGCAATCGCCGCCGCCACGCCGGTAATGCCAATCTCCCCGACGCCCTTCGCCCCCAGCTCGTTGATCTGCTTGTCCTCCTCATCCACCACGATGATGTCGATCGCGCCGCAGTCGGCATTCACCGGAACGTGGTAATCCGCCAGGTTGGCATTCACCGCCCGCCCAAAGCGCCAGTCCATTTCGGTCTTTTCCATCAACCCCATGCCCAGCCCCCAGACGATGCCGCCCATGAGCTGGCTGTGCGTCGTCTTGGCGTTCATCATGCGGCCGATGCCGTAGGCGCCGACGACCCGCGGCACATGGATCGTCCCCACATCCGGATCGATGTGCACTTCCACGAACACCGCCCCGAACGCATGCATGCTGAAGCGTTTTTTCTCGTCGCCCTGTTCGGCGCTGGCGTTGGCGACGATCGGTTGTCCGCCGGCGCGCGTGACGACGGTGCTCATCTGGACGCGGCGCGCCGGATCGGCACGAGACACGAGCCAGCCGTCCACCGCATCGACATCGCCCGCGCCCAGCCCATGCAGTGGCGACGCCGTGTCGGCGGTCGCGGTGGCGATCAGCTTGTCGCGCAGCGCGCGCGCCGCCTGGTGGACCGCCGGGCCGACGCTGGCAACGGTTTGCGAGCCGCCCGACACCGGCGCTTCCGGCATGGTCGTGTCGCCCAGCTGGAAACGTACGCGCGATAGCGGCATGCCCAGGGCATCCGCGGCGATCTGGGTCATCACCGTGTAGGTGCCGGTGCCCAGGTCATGGGAACCGCTGCGCACCACGGCCGTCCCGTCCGGCAGCAGGGCGGCGACTGCCTTGGCGCCCTTGCGGTTGGCGGGATAGGTGGCCGTCGCCATGCCCCAGCCGACCAGGGTGCGGCCGTTGCGCATCGAGCCCGGCTTCGGGTTGCGCCGCGCCCAGCCGAAACGCTCGGCGCCGGCGCGGTAGCACTCGCGCAGCGACTTGCTGGACCAGGGAATGTCCTTCTCCGGATCCTTTTCCGCGTAGTTCGCCAGGCGCAGTTCGACCGGATCCATCTTCAGGCGGTAGGCCAGTTCGTCCAGCGCCGACTCGAGCGCGAAGCTGCCGCTGGCTTCTCCCGGCGCGCGCATATAAGTCGGCACGCCGACGTCCAGCGTCGCCAGCCGTTGCGAGGTTTGCAGGCTCTCCGACGCATACAGGATGCGCGACACCGAGGTGCAGGGCTCGGTGAAGTCGTCCAGCGTCGCGGTGCTCGAGATCGTGTCGTGGCGGATCGCGGCCAGCTTGCCCTGGGCATTCGCGCCCAGCACCAGACGCTGTTCGGTCAGCGGCCGCGCGCCCACCGGCCCGTACATCTGCGTGCGGTCGAGCGCCAGTTTTACCGGCCGCTGCACCGCCTTGGCGGCGATCGCCGCCAGCACCACGTGCGACCAGGTCGTTCCCTTGCTGCCGAAACCGCCCCCGACGAAGGGACATACCACCCGCACCTGCTCCGGCGGCAGGCCGAAGCTCAGCGCCGCCGTGCGCTGGGCGCCCGAGATGTTCTGGGTTGTGTCGTACAGGGTCAGGCGGTCGCCTTCCCATTGGGCGATAGTGGCGTGCGGCTCGATCGGATTGTGGTTTTCCATCGGCGTCGTGTACAGCAGGTCGACCCGCGTGGCCGCGCGCTGCAGGCTGCGTTCGACGTTGCCGCGCCCGGTGTCGGATGGCCGCTCCGGCTGCGGCTCGGGACGCCGCAGCTTCTGCTTGGCTTTCGAAAAATCGAGCTGCGCCGGCTCGGCCGCATAGCGCAGGCGCACGCGGCGTGCGGCGTCGCGCGCCCGCTCGAAGGTGTCGGCGACCACCAGCGCCACCGGCTGGCCGTTGTAGTACACGCGGTCTTCCTGCAGCAAGGTCAGCTTCGGCGTAGGCGGCGACTGTTTCTGGTCCGGTTTCGATTGCTCGCCGCCGCCCTGTTTGGTTTCCGAGCCGTGCGGCTTGGCCAGGCGCGGTGCGTTCTGGTGGGTCAGCACGGCGAGCACGCCGGGCATGGCTTCGGCGGCGGCGGTCTCGACCGCGGCGATCCGTCCCTTCGGAATGGTGGATTGCACGATCACCGCGTAGGCCATGTTCGGCAGCTTGTGCTCGGCCGAGTAGGTGGCGGTGCCCGTCACCTTGAGCCGGGCGTCGACCCGGTCGATTCCTTGTCCGACGATGCTCATGCCATTCCTCCCGCGCGCCGCAGCGCGCTCACGACCGCGCGCTGCGCCATCTCGATCTTGAAGCGGTTTTCCTTGAAGGCGCGTGCGCCTTCCACCAGTTTCGCGGCCGCCTGCCGGGCTCGCGCCTCGCTGACGGGCTGGCCGACCAGCAACGCTTCCGCGGCCGGCACGCGCCACGGCTTGTGGGCGACGCCGCCGAGGGCGATCCGGGCCTGGCGCACCGCGCCGCCGCTCATCTCGAGCGCCACGGCCGCCGACACCAGGGCGAAGGCATAGCTGGTCCGATCGCGCACCTTCAGGTAGAAGGTATTCGCGGTAAAAGCGGGCGGCGGCAGATCGACCGAGGTGATCAGTTCCGCCGGCTGGAGCATGTGCTCGGTTTGCGGCATGTCGCCGGGCAGGCGCAGGAAGCCGGCGATCGGAATGGCGCGAGCGCCGCCCGGCCCGGTGACCTGGACCGTGGCATCGAGCGCCGTCAACGCGACGTTCATGTCCGAGGGATTCACGGCAATGCAAGCCTCGCTCGCGCCGAGGATGGCGTGCATGCGGTTGTAGCCTTCGCGCGCGGCGCAGCCGCTGCCCGGCAGGCGCTTGTTGCACATGCTGAAGGCGGTGTCGGTGAAGTAGGGGCAGCGCGGACGCTGCAGCAGGTTGCCGCCGACGGTGGCCATATTGCGCAGCTGCGGCGAGGCGCCCGCCAGCAGCGCCTGCGACAGCAGCGGATAGCGGCTGCGCACCAGCGGGTGGTTGGCGGTGTCGCTGTTGCGGGCCAGGGCGCCGATGCGCAGGCCGCCGCCCGGCAGTTCGCTGATCTCGGCCAGGCCGATGCGGGTGATGTCGATCAGCTTGATTGGCTGCTCGACGCCGCCCTTCATGAGGTCGAGGAGGTTGGTGCCTCCGCCGATGAATTTGGTATTGCCCTGCTGGGCGAGCTGGACGGCGTGGCCGGCGTCGCGCGCGCGTTCGAAGTCGATGGCGTGCATGATCGCTCCTCAGGCCTTGCTGGTGGCCCGGACGGCCGCCACGATATTGTTGTAGGCGCCGCAGCGGCACAGGTTGCCGCTCATGCGTTCCCGGATTTCCTCGTCGGAAAATGCGACGACCTTGATGCGCACGTCGGCGCTGGCCGCGCTGGCCGTGCCGCTGCGCATCTCGTCCATGCAGGCAACCGCCGAACAGATCTGTCCGGGCGTACAGTAGCCGCACTGGAAGGCATCGTGTTCGACGAAGGCGGCCTGGATCGGCGCGAGCTGCTCGCCTTGGGCGATGCCCTCGATGGTGGTGATCTTGTCGTCTTCGTGCATGATGGCCAGGGTCAGGCAGGAATTGACGCGGCGGCCATTGACCAGCACGGTACACGCACCGCACTGGCCGCGGTCGCACCCCTTCTTGCTGCCGGTCAGGCCGGCATACTCGCGCAGCGCATCGAGCAAGGTCACGCGCGGTTCCAGCATCAGCGCGTAGGGCTTGCCGTTGATGTCCAGCTTGACCGGCCGCGGCGGAAAGGCCGGCGCCGCCGGGGCAGGCGGTGTCTCGGCCGCGTTCACGAGCGGAAGATGGGTCGCGGCGGCGGCGGCAACCGCCGATTGCAGGAAGCCGCGGCGTGTCAGTCCTCCGATGGCGTTGTCGTCATCGCCGGCAGGATGTTCCAAAGAGGGTTCTATCGACATGGTTTCTTTCCAGATGGAAGCCGCAAGCGGATGCGCGCGTCCTCGTTAGTTAATTCCTCAGCAACACTGAACGCGAGCATAGCCCTGGCCTCGGGCAGGCGGCGCACGTCAGTGCCAAGTGCTCAGCGCTGCCGAAAGCAACCTGCTCGGGCCAACAGTGGATGGATCTACGCTGGCCTGCCAAAAACTGCCCTTCGTTTGTGGTGGATCAAGCCCGAATTTCCTCCCTCAGCAAGCCATCCCACCGCATCTACAATCAATTGAGCGGCACTCGCATACAGCGAGCATTACCGCCGCTTGCGTCATCGCGGAGGAAATCATGTTCAGCAAACTTCTTGCGGAATTCATCGGCACGTTCTGGTTGGTCCTGGGAGGCTGCGGCGCCGCTGTGCTCGCTGCGACCTTTCCCGATGTAGGCATTGGTCTTACCGGCGTCTCGCTCGCATTCGGCCTCACCGTGTTGACTGCCGCCTATGCACTTGGCCCCATTTCCGGAGGCCACTTCAACCCAGCCGTCACGGTCGGCCTGTGGGCAGGTGGGAGATTCCCGGCGCGCCAAATCCCGTCGTATGTGGTGAGCCAGGTGGCCGGCGCCGTGGTGGCAGCTGCGCTGCTGTACGTGATTGCCAGCGGCAAGGCGGGTTTTGACATCCAGGCCGGCTTTGCCGCGAATGGCTACGGCGAGCATTCGCCGGGCAACTATTCGCTCGAAGCAGCCCTGGTGTGCGAGCTCGTGATGAGCTTCATGTTCGTGCTGGTGGTGCTCGGTGCGACCCATGCGCGGGCGCCGGTGGGGTTCGCCGGCATCGCGATCGGTCTTGCGCTCGCCCTGGTGCACCTGATCAGCATCCCGGTCACCAATACCTCGGTGAATCCGGCGCGCAGCACGGGCCCGGCCCTGTTCGTCGGTGGCTGGGCGGTGGCGCAGCTATGGCTGTTCTGGCTGGCGCCATTGCTCGGCGGCGCGCTGGCCGGCGTGCTGTACCGGACCGTGCTGCAGCGCGACCTGAGCGAACCGGCTGTCAGCGGACAGCCCAAGCCGGACAGCGCTCTGGCCGCGCACCCATGAGCGAAGCGCGCTATCCGCCCGACAGCTCGACCAGGTAGGCCGCGGCCAGGCGCGCGAATTTCAGGGCGTGCGCCGCCTGGCCGCCCGAGTTCTCGTAGGTGTCGCGCGCCGTGTGGATGGCGGGGTTGTCGCGCGCCATCGATGCCTCGAAAGGCATGGATACCGGATAGCCCTGGGCATCCAAGCTCGCGTGGTCGGAGCAGCCGTAGCCGCAGCGGTCGTAGCCGACCGTGAGCTCCGGCAGATAGGATGCGGCCAGCTGGGCGATGAAGGCGTTCTGCTCGCTGCTGGTGTAGTCGGTGATCAGGTAGATGTCGCTCGCCGCGCCCTTGTAGTTGGTCATGTCGAGCTGCAGCACACCCGCCACCTTTTGCCCCGCCGCCTTGAACTGGCGGGCGATCTCCTGCGAGCCGCGCAATCCCACTTCTTCCGCGGCATAGGCGAAGAGCTGGATCGTCCGGCGCGGCCGGTAGCCGCTGGCGACCAGCGCGCGCAGGGCTTCGGTCATGCTGGCGACGCCCGAGGCATCGTCGTCCGCGCCCGGCGCCCGCGCCGTGTCGCTCATACGAAAATTCAGGATCGAATCGAGATGGGCGCCGACCACGACTTTTTCGTCGGCCAGATCGGTGCCGGCGATGGTCAGGGTCACGGACGGCTGAGGATACGACTTGTGCGTGACGAGGCCGACCGAGATGTCTTCGCGGCCGGCCGCAATCTCGCGCCAGGCCGACAGCAGCCAGTTCGCCGCTTCGACGCCGCTCGGGCTGGTGTAGTAGCGGTTGGTAAATGCGCTCAGGGCCAGGATGGTCGCCTCGATCGGCTTGTCCTGCATGCTCGCCAATATCGGCTCGACCACCTGGCGCTGGTCGATGCCGTACGCTGGCAGCGCGACCGCGCCGCGGCGCAGCGCCAGGGCGGCGCGTGCTTCGGCTTCGCTGGCGTGAACCATGAAGCCGCCACATTGCCCCAGGTGCTGGTGGATGGCGCCGGCGACCGCGGCTATCCGGCCCTCATCCACCACGACGGCATGCACTTTTTCCGACACCCCGACCGCGCGTACCTGGCGACTTGCGATCGGGACCGCATCGGGAACCTGCGGTCGGACTTTCTGGAAGGCCACATCGCCGATGGTGATCCAGGCACGCCGCTTCTTGGACGCAGCGGCGTTTGCACCAAGGCTGAGGCAGAGGACCGAGCACAGGCAGAGCTTGAGTAGACCAGGTCTCATATCGCTTCCTCATCGCTGGCAAACGGATAGGCTAGCAGCCCGGTTGCAGCCGACCTTTGCCGCAGCGCACGTATTGCATCGACCTGAGCGGTAATCGTGCGGCGATTCCTACACATGCTTGGAGCATTCTCCTATACAGCACCCCGGTTTCGGCGCGCATGATCGATCCATTGGTTCAGCAAAGCGGAGGTCTGATCATGAAATCAAAGGATAAAAGCCTGGGTGGTGTGAATCGTTCGCGCGGCATCCACAAACCGAAAACCCTCAACGTTGCCGAAGGCAGCCTGCAGACGCGTGCGCCTGGCGCCGTGATGCCGGGCGGGCCGGAGTCGCCTTTCCCGATGGCGCACACGGGGTCGCAGCAATCCGACCTCGGCCGCAACTCGCGCGGCGGCGCCGGCGGTTCGCAGGGTGGGGGCTGGAGCGCGCGCCAGCGTGCCCAGCGCATGCAGGCGCAAGCCGAGCAGGACCGCCTCGGCAATGCCCAGCAGTCCGGCCAGGGCGGCGTCGAGCAGTATCAGCACGCTGGTTCGCAGCAATCGGATTCGGGCATGGGTGGCGCCAAGGGGCTGCAAGGCCATCCGGACCAATCGTCGTCCGACTACGCCAGCAAGCCGAACAGGAAAAACCCTGGCTGAAGCGCAGCGATCCAGTGAGCACCCGGGCCTGCCCGGGTTTTTTTATGCCCACGCGCCGTCCAGGACTCGTCCGTTTCGGACACTGCAACGGCCCGTGATCCGAATCTGGGGCACAATGCACCTGTCAACCTTGCCATTTCAACCATGACAGGAAAAGCATGAACGAACAGGTCGCACGCAATGCCGTGCTGGTGCGCGCCATCGAAACCGCCGACGTCAACCACGAGGTGCTGAGCGACGACGATCGCACCTATGCCAGCCGCAGCGCGAAGGAGCTCGCCGCTTGGCAAGCTGCCGACGACAAGTCCGCGATGACGCAGCACCACTTCCTCGAACAGCGGTCCGAACAGATCCTGAAGCGCCTCGGCGAACGCACGCCCGCCTTCGGCGCCTTCGCCAAGCGCCGGCTCGGCCTGCCCGGTTTCTGGCTTGCGCTGCCATTCCTGGCACTGGTCAGCGGCGCCGTCATCGACCGCATCGCCGATCCGCACCGCGTCGATCTCCTGTCCGCTCCTTTTCTGTTCATCATCGGCTGGAACCTGCTGGTCTACCTCTTCATGCTGGTGTGGGCCTGCATCCCCGGCAAACGCCATGGCTGGGCCAGCCCGAACCTGCTGCGCCGCCTGAGCCTGGGCAAGGTCGCGGTGCCGCGCAAGCTGCCCGCGCCGCTCGCCGCCGGCGTCGGCAGCTTCATGGCCGAGTGGGCCGTGCTGAGCGAACCGCTCACCCGTGCCCGCCTGAGCCGCACGATCCATGTATCCGCCGCCTGCTTTGCACTCGGCGCCATTGCCTCGCTGTATGCCCGTGGCCTGCTGACCCAGTACACGGTCGGCTGGGAAAGCACCTTCCTCGACGGCCGCCAGGTGCACACCCTGCTGTCCTGGCTCTTCATGCCGGCAATGAACGTGTTCCCGTTCCTGCAAGGCTTCTCGCTGGCCGAGATCGAACTGCTGCGCTTCGGCCGGCCCGTCACCGCCGCCAGCGGCGAGCGCTGGGTCCACCTGTATGGCGCCACCTTGCTGCTGCTGGTCGTCCTGCCGCGCCTGCTGCTGGCTGCCTTCGCAAGCTGGCGTGCACGCCGCCTCGTGCGCAATTTCCCGCTCGACCTGGACCAGCCTTATTACCGCAAGCTGGCCGACAGCATCGGCGCCGGCGCGCCCGCATTGCTGCGCGTCCTGCCCTACAGCTACACCCTCGATGAAGCGCGCGACCGTGGCCTGTGGGCCATTGCCGCGGCAGCCCTCGGGGCCCAGGCGCGCGTGCAATTGCGTCCCGCCAGCGACTACGGCATCGACGCCAAGGACGCCCTGCGCGAGGTCCAGCTCGACGAAGCCGGCATCACCGTCACCGCCGTCCTGTTCAGCCTCTCCGCCACGCCGGAAAAGGAAAACCACGGCGCCTTCCTCGACTACCTGACGAAACGCGTGCGCCGCGGCGTCGCGGTGCTGGTCGACGAGTCGCCGCTCACCGAGCGCATCGGCGACCAGGCCGGCAGCGCCGAGCGGGTGGCGGAACGGACAGCCTTGTGGCGGCAGTTCTGCAGCTTCCATGGCGCCTCGGCCACCTTCGTCAATCTGCTGCAGCCCGAAAAATATCCGGTAGAACTTGGCGCTGGCCTGCGCCTGGCGGAGCTGCGCTGATGAACGACCCCGTCAAGATCCAGTTCGCCCTCGTCTCGCATACCAACAACGGCAAGACGACCCTGGCCCGCACCCTGGTCGGCACAGACGTGGGCGAGGTGCGCGACGCCGCCCACGTGACGCAATTCGCCGAAGCACACGTGCTCCAGACCAGCGAGGCAGGCGACTCCCTCGTGCTGTGGGATACGCCGGGCTTCGGCGATTCGGTGCGCCTGCTAAAGCGCCTGTCGATGGCGGGCAACCCGATCGGCTGGTTTCTACGCGAAATGTTCGACCGCTACCGCGACAAGCCGTTCTGGCTGAGTCAACAGGCTTTGCGCGCGGCCAAGGAAGAAGCCGATGTGGTGCTTTATCTCGTGAACTCGTCCGAGTCGCCGCAGGATGCCGGCTACCTGCCGTCCGAGATGAAGATCCTCGAATGGCTCGGAAAACCGGTCGCCGTGCTGCTCAACCAGATGGGGCCGCCACGACTCGGGGCCGAGGAAGCGGCCGAGCAGGGGCGCTGGAAACAGCACTTGGCGCAGTTCCCGGTGGTGAAGGAAGTATTGGCGCTGGACGCCTTCGCGCGCTGCTGGGTGCATGAACACGTGTTCTACGATGCGATTGGCAAATTAATCGAGCCTGAGGGGCAAGCCGGCTATGCGCGTTTGCTGGCTTCCTGGGAAGCGGCGAACCAGCGGCGTTACCGCAACGCCCTGCGCCTGGTCGCGGAACTGCTGGCCTTTGCCGCGCGTGACCGCCAGGAAGTGTCTAGCGAAGGCAAGGGCCTGCTCAAGTGGGCGCTCAAGGCCGTCGGTCTCGGCAAGGACGAGCAGAAACGCCAGGAGCTGGCCATGGCCGCGCTGGTGCAGCGTCTCAACGACGAGATCGGATCGACGACGGCGCGCATGCTGGTGCTGCACAAGCTCGATCCGGGCGAGGCATCCGTGATCAATGCGCGGGTGCGCGAGAACTTCGCCGTGCGGGCCCCGGTGGACAAGGCCCAGGCCGGCCTACTGGGTGCGATGGTGTCGGGCGCGGCGACGGGGCTGTCGGCCGACCTGATGGCGGGCGGCCTGACGCTCGGCGGCGGCGCATTGCTGGGCGCGATCGTCGGCGCGCTGACCATGGCCGGCGCCGCCTGGGGCTTCAATGTCGGGACCGACCGCAACCAGCACACGGTGCAGTTCGCCGATGCTTTCCTGCAGACCCTGTTCTCGGGCGGCTTGCTGCGCTACCTGGCAGTGGCCCACTTCGGGCGCGGTCGCGGGAACTATGTCGAGAGCGAGGCGCCGCCGTTCTGGCAGGCCGAAGTGGAAAAAGCGGTCGGCGCGCATGCCGGCGACCTGCCGGCGTTGTGGCGCGCGCTGCGCGAGGCGCCGAGCCAGGAAGCGGCGACCGCGATCGCCGAAGGGGCGGTGGCGCCGGCGGCGGACGCCGTGCTGGCGCAGCTGTATCCGGCCGCCGCGCTGCCGTCGCCCGTGAAGGCGGCGGAAACAGGGACGCTTACTGGAACTGGTACTGCGCGCTGAGGCCGAGCATCCAGTTGCGGCCGGGAGCCGCCTCATAGAAGCGGCGGTTCGATTCGGCCACGATTACCGAGCCGACGTAGTCGCGGTCGAGCAGGTTGTTTACTCGCAGGTACTGTTTCAGGCGCCATGGCCCGATCTGCTGGCGCGCCTGCAGGCGCAGGTTCAGGATGCCGTAGCCCGGCGCCGGCACCGCCGTATTGGCGTCGTCCGGATGGACTTTGCTACTGGCCTGTGCCTCGAGCGCGGCGTTCAAGCCATTCGCCCCGGTCCAGCCCAGCTCCGAGAACAGGCTGGCGCGCGGCACGCCGGGCAGGCGGTTGCCGGATGGGATCGCGCCGAAGCCGTCGTCGTAGATGGCGCGCAGGATATTGGCCGCGACCAGGGTATTCCAGCCGCCGCCGAAGTTGCTGGCGACGGAGAGTTCGATGCCCTGGCGCAGGGTACGGCCGGCATTGCGGTAGCTGGTGCGGCCGCCGTTCGAGGCGTCGACCACCAGTTCGTTTTGGGTGCGTGCCTGGAACAGGGCGAGGTCGGCGCGGGTGTGCTGGCCGAACATCGATTTCGCGCCCACCTCGAGGTGCACGCTGCGGCTCGGCGCCAGGCCGAAGTTGAAGCCGGCGCCGGTGCCCGAGTAGAACAATTCGTTGAGCGTCGGCGTCTCGAAGCCGCGCGCGGCGCTGGCGTATAGATTGAGCGACGGGGAAACCTTGCGCAGGATGCCGATCACCGGCGCGGTGCCATTGTAGGCGGCGCCGCCGCTGTCGTCGCCATTGTCGCGGAAGCGGTCGCTCACTCCCACCTTCAGGCGGGTATGGCGCAGGCCGCCGGTCAGGACCCAGGCGCCGGATTCCCACTGGGTCTGGACATATGGGTCGACGCTGGTCAGGCGGTTGTCCTCGTCGCGGCGCAGGCGTCCCTTGACGCCGAATTCGGCGCCGACGAAGTTTTCGAAGCCCTGGCGCGCGTCTTCCGAATCGGCCCACTCGACGCCGAAAGTGGTGCGCAGCGTGCCGGCGCCCAGCGGACGCACGTCCTGCCAGTTGACGTCGACGCCGCGGAAGTCGCGGTCGAAATCGATCACGCCGCCGGAGTGGGTGGCGGGCTGCTGGAAGGCGCGCGAGAACGACTGGTACTGGATCACGCGGCGGTTGCCGCCATAGGCGGTCAGCTGCAGGCGGCTGCTGCCGAAACGCTGTTGCCAGTTGAGGCCGACCTGCTGGTGGTCAATGCTCTTGCGCGTGTTGTAGCGCTCGGCGAAGGTGCGCTGCGGCGACTGGGTGTCGGTGGTGTCGATCTCGCCGGCGCGCGGGTCGCGCTGGAAGGTGGCCCAGCTGACGCCGAGCGGATCTTGCGTGTCATCCTGTTCCAGGGAGTTCGCGACGATGGTCAGCTTGCCATCAACGCCGGTCGGCACGGTCAGCTTGGCATAGGCCTGGTCACGGGTCGCGGCGCTGTGGTCGCGGTAGCCGTCGGTCTCGAAGCGGGAAGCGTCGATCACGTAGCCGACCGCGCCGGCCTTGCCCTGGGCGTTGACGTCTGTTTTGCGCAAGCCGTCGCTGCCGCCGGTGACGGACAGTTCGACCGACGGTGGGCTCTCGCCGTCGCGGGTGAACAGTTGGATGACGCCGCCGGAGTGGTTGCCATACAGAGCCGAGAAGGGGCCGCGTAGAATTTCGATACGTTCGGCCATGTCCAGGTTGAATGTAGCTGCCTGGCCCTGACCGTCGGGCATGGTCGCGGGAATACCGTCAGCGATCAGCCTTACGCCGCGCACGCCGAAGGAAGAGCGGGCGCCGAAGCCGCGCGAGGAGACCTGCAGGTCCTGGGCATAGTTCTGGCGGTTCTGGACCACGATGCCGGGGACGGCAACCAGCGACTCCGACAGGTTCACCCGCGGCTGGCCGGCCTGGATCCGCTCCGCATCGACGACGCTCACCGCGGCCGGCAGGTCGAAACTTTCCTGTTCGGTACGTGAACCGCTGACCACGACGACGGACATCGGGGCGGCGGACTGGGCCAGGACAGGGGAAGCGAATGCAGCGAGCAGGGCGGCGGAAAGGGGCAGACGGATGAATTGGGAGGGCATGACAGTCGGGCAAAGTGGACAGATTGCCATCATAGCTGTTGCGTTGCACACATGCCGTTCGGCTGGACGCATCGTCGTGCGAAAGGCCTTGCATCTGACCGTGAGGATTTGCTATAGTTCGCCTCCGCTTCGGCAGGGACCGAAAAAGCTCATCGTAATCAATCGGTTACGGAAACAAGGTTCCCAGAGAAATCTGAGCTGAAGCAAACGAGGGGTTGACGAGCATCGCGAAACACTGCATAATCTCATTCCTCAGCTGCTGACGAACACAACGCTTCGTACGGTGCAGCAAGGTAGTACAGAATACCGATCTTTAACAATCAACAGTCGATAAGTGTGGGCGTTTGATGAGGGTGCCAGCTGACTAGTTCAGCTGATTACTTAAATTATCAAATGTTCGCACAAAG
>NZ_JAJNOC010000022.1 GCF_021044825.1 Massilia phyllostachyos
AACCCCGCGGAGTGATCTCTGCGGGGTTTTTTGCTTTGGGCGCGCGTTATCTCATCAAGCATGCGCTCTCACTATTCCACGGAATTGGGTGAACGATGCCAGTGGCATCGTTCACGCCTTCGCCGGAACGACGGTTCATCTGCTGATGGTAAATGGATGCGGCGTCGGATCCCTGCGTTACCCGCAAAACCGTCGCACCGGCGCAGGCCGGTGCCTAAGTTGACTTTGCTTTAGACCTCCAGCAACCCCCGCACAACCCGCGTCATCTCATCCAGCCGATACGGCTTGTGCAGCAACTGCGTACACTGCACCAGTTCGCCTTCTTCATGCAGCCCGGCCGGATAACCGGATGCGAACAACACCTTCGCGTACGGCAGGTGTTCGGCTGCGGCGCGGGCCAGGTCCTGGCCCGTCACGCCGCCCGGCATCACGATATCGGTGAACAGCAGGTCGATCGGCAGCCGCTGGCGAATCAGACCCAGCGCCGTTTCGCCGTCGGCCGCCTCGAGCACGTACAAGCCTTGCTTGCGCAACACCTCGACGCACACCTCGCGTACCGCCGCTTCGTCTTCCACCACCAGCACCGTGCGCGTGCCGCCCTCCTGCCGAGGCGATGCCGCGTGCGTGGCCGGGAAGTAGAGGCTGACGGTGGTCCCGTCTTCACTTGCGCTCGTCAGTTCGATCTGCCCGCCGCTCTGCTTGACGAAGCCGAAAGCCAGGCTCAGGCCCAAGCCGCGCCGCCCGCCCCTGGTCGAGAAGAAGGGTTCGAAGGCGCGCCGCTGCACTTCCTCGCTCATGCCGGCGCCATTGTCGCGCAGGCGTACGCGCACGTGGTCCGCGTCGCCTTGCCCCTCCGCGCCGCCCGGCAGAGGCGCGCGGTCGATCGTGATCGTCAGGTGGCCGTCCGCGCCCATCGCATCCGCTGCGTTGCGCACCAGGTGCAGCACGCTGTTCCCGAACTGCACCGGATCGAGCGCCGCGAGCGCCGTTTCGCCGCTCGACGTGATGGCGAAGCTGCGCCCCGCGAGCACGCCCGCGATCGCAGCCTCCATGCTGCGCAGGTGTGCGTCGACCGGCATCGTCACCGGGGTGAGCGGCTGGCGGCGCGCGAAAGCGTGCAGCTGCCCGGCGATCCGGGCGCCGCGCCGTACGCCTTCGGAGGCCGCCTCGACCCGCCGCACCGTCTTCTCGTCGTGCTTGTGCATCATGCGCAGCAGCTGCAGGTGGCCGGTGATCAGCTGCAGGACGTTGTTGAAGTCGTGTGCGATGCCGTTGGTGAGCTGGCCGATCGCTTCCATCTTCTGCGCCTCGTGCAGCGATGCCTGGGCGTCGGCCAGCTCGCGGGTGCGCTCGAGCAGCGCGGCCTGGCTGGCGGCCAGGGCCTGCATGGCCTGGTCGCGTTCGCGCGTCGCGGCATGGGCCCGCGCATGCGCGCGCAGGCGGGCGGCGAGTTCGATGCGATCCGGCCACTTGACCAGGTAATCCATCGCGCCTGCCGTGAAGCCGGTCGCCTTGACCTGCGGGCTGTCGTTCGAGGACAGCATGATGATCGGGATGGGCGCCAGGTCCGGCGCCTCCTTCAGCGCGCGGATCACATCGAACCCGCTGAACACCGGCATGTGCAGGTCGACCATGATCACGCTGGGCCCGAAGGCGCGCGCCGCGCGCACCGCCTCGCCCGGCTCCTGCAGGTAGTCGAGGGCCAGGTCCGGCTCCTGGTCCAGCATGCCGGCGACCAGCTCCGCATTGATGCGGTGGTCGTCGATCAGCAGAACCCGCGTAGGTTTGTTCATCATGTCCATGGCCGCGTCAGTGCAGCGTGCCGCCGGGCATGGTCGCCACGTGCGCGATGCTGAGTTCGAGTTGCGGCAGGTCGTAGGGCTTGGGCAGCACCGCCATGCCGCTGGCCAGCGGGATGCGCGAGCTGTGGCCGTCGCCCGACGCCAGGATCACCTTCAAGGCCGGCTGCGACGCCATGGCGCGGTTGGCAAGCTCGATGCCGGACAGGCCGGGCAGGTTCAAATCGGTGAACAGGATGTCGATCTCGTGTTCCTTCAGGAGTGCCAGCGCCTGCTCGGCCGAGGCGCTGCCGCTGGCCGCGTGGCCGAGCGCCGCCAGCAGCTCGCAAGCCAGCTCGCGGGTGTCGGGATCGTCTTCCACCACCAAGATGCGGTGGCCACCATTCGCCTCGATCGCCATCGGCGCCGGTGCGTGCGCGGGCCGTATGGCCGCCGGCGCGCCGAGCTGGGTGCGCACCGCGCGCGCCAGCTGCTCGCGGTTGTAGGGCTTGGGCAGCAGGTCGAGTTCCTCGTCGAAGGAGGCGTCGGGCAGCTGGCCCGAAGCCAGCATGATGGCGGTGCGCGGCGACAGCGCACGGCACTGGCGCACCAGGCTCGCGCAGTCGACGGCGCCCGGCATCGAGATGTCGGTGAACAGCAGGTCGACATTCAAGCCGCTGCCGAGGATGGCCAGCGCTTCCTGTCCGTTCCCGGCGCGCAGCACCTGGTAGCCGAGGCCGGCCAGCATCTCGGTGGTGGTGGCCATCACGGCGTGGTCGTCGTCGACCACCAGGATGGTCTCGACGCCGCCCGGGATCGTGCTGTCGGCGACGGCATCCTCTGCCTGCACCTGGCCCGCCGCGCGCGGCAGGAAGATCGCGATCGCCGTACCTTCGCCCGGCGTGCTGCGCACCTTGATCTCGCCGCCGCTTTGCTTGACGAAGCCGTACACCATGCTCATGCCCAGGCCGGTGCCCTTGCCCGGCGCCTTGGTCGTGTAGAAGGGATCGAAGATCTTGTTCAGGATCTCCGGCGGCATGCCGCAGCCGCTGTCGGTGATCGACAGGCAGACGTGGTCGCCGTCCAGGGTCCCGTCGTGCGGCGCGTTGGACAGCCCGATCGTCAGGCTGCCGCTGCCGTCCATCGCGTCGCGCGCGTTGATCGCCATGTTCAGGATCGCGTTCTCCAGCTGGTTGCGGTCGACCTGCACGTTCCACAGGCCGGCGCTCTGGCGGATTTCGACCGCGATGCGGTCGCCCAGCGCGCGCAGCAGCAGCGACTCCATGCCGCCGATCAGCTCACCGAGGTGGGTGACCACCGGCTGCAGCGGCTGGCGGCGCGCGAAGGCGAGCAGCTGCGAGGACAGCTTCGAGCCCCGCTCCACCGCGGCGACGGCGCTGGCGACGCGGCCGGCGGCTTGCGGGCCGACGCCGTCGAGTTCCATCAGTTGCAGGTTGCTCGAGATGATCTGCAGGACGTTGTTGAAGTCGTGGGCGACGCCGCTCGCGAGCTGGCCGACCGCTTCCATCTTGTGCGCCTGGCGCAGCGCATCCTCGGCCTTGAAGCGGCCCGCCTCTTCCTGCACCACCTTGCGCTCCAGCGACTGGTTCAAGGCGTGCAGGGCGGCCTGCGCCTGCAGCAGGTCTTCCTCGATGCGCTTGCGTTCGGTGATGTCGAAGGCCACGCCGAGATAGCGGCGTTCCCCGGCCACCGTGCTGCGCACCGACTGGCCGCGGCGCGCGATCCAGCGCGTCTCGCCGCTGTCGGCGCGGGTGATACGGTATTCGGCGTAACCGATCGGATTGTCGTCATTGGCCATGCGATCCGGGCCGGTCAGGTGGCGATCGCCCGCGTGCACGTGGCTCACCAGCAGGTCGGCGGTGATCTCGGCGCCGGGAGCGAACCCCCAGATGCGGCGGTAGGCATCGGAGACGGTCAGCTTGCCGGTGGCCGGGAACCACTCGAAGGTGCCGATCTCGCCCGCCTCCTGCGCCACGCGCAGCCGCTCCTCGGTCAGCGCATGGTCGGTGACGTCGACGCCTTCGACGAAGATCGCATAGGTCTGCCCGTCGCCGTGCTTCAAGGGCTGGTAGACGAAGTCGAGGATGCGGCGCTCGGTCGCCACGCCGTCGGCGCTGTCCAGCTGCACGTCGATGTTCCGGCCGTGGAAGGGCTCGCCGTCGCGGTAGACGCGGTCGAGCAGTTCGTAGATGCCTTGCCCCGCGAGTTCCGGCAGCGCCGCGCGGATCGGCTTGCCGAGGACCTGGCGGTGCTGGACCAGCCGGAGGTAGGACTCGTTGGCCAGTTCGTAGACGTGGTCCGGCCCGGCCAGCACGGCCATGAAGCTTGGCGCCTGGCCGAACAGGGTGTTCAGGAAGTCCATGTCGGCCGACAGCCGCCGGTTGGCGTCCTCGAGCCGGATGCGCAAGGCGTCGAGGTCGGCATTCGCCTGCTGGAGGTGCTGCTCCTTGCGGTCGCGCTCCCGTTCGGCGAAGACCCGCGCGGTGGTGTCGATCACGGTCGACAGCACGCCGCGCACCTGGCCGTTCTCGTCCACCGCAGGGGAGTAGTAGAGATCGAACCAGGTGTCGCACGGCAGGCCGTTGCGGGCGAGGACGAAATGGGCGTCGCGGAAGACCCGCTCTTCGCCGGCGAAGCAGGCGTCGAACACTTCCCGGTTGAAGTCCCAGGCCTCGGGCCAGGCGTCGCGCACCGATCCGCCGAAGGCCTGCGGGTGGCGGTCAGCTGCGATGCGCGCGTAGGCGTCGTTGTAGATGAGGGTGCGGTCGTCGCCCCAGACGAGCACCATGCTGGCGGGTGCGCGCAGGACGGCGTCGGTGAGGATGCGCAGGCTGTCCGGCCAGCTGTCGAGCGGACCGAGGGGCGAGCGGCTCCAGTCCCTGGTACGAACGAGTGCCGCCGTTTCACCGGCACAGCCAGGCCAAACCGACTTGCTCATGATTGCGACCTATTGTTCGGAGGAGGATGACCGGCGCGGGACGGCGGTGTCAGACGCTCAGTGTAGCACTGGAAATACCATGCGCCTGCAATATCTGAACAACACGGTCGGGCCAGTCTCAGGCCACGCGCAAGGCGGCATTCAGGCGCAGCTCGAGCTTTTCCCAGAAGCGGTCGTGGATCGGCAGCAGGATCACATTGCAGATGGGCTCGAGCACCGCAGCGATACCGCCGAAGGCGAGCGAGCCGGTGGCCACGTACATCACGCTGAAGGCAACGACCATGTGCAGCGCAGTCTGGCTGATCTTTTCCGCAGCAATCTTCATGTAGCGGTCGCGTTCGTCCCGCGCCCTGGCGCGGATGGCATGCCAGGCTTTTTCGTGGAAAGGCAGGAGCAGCACATTGATGACCGGCTCGATGATGAGGGCAAGGCCGCCGATGAGGGCTGAACCGGTCATCGCATAGGTGATGACGAAGGCGATCGCCAGGTGGGCAATGACTTGACTGGTTTTCTTGGCGGCGACGACCATGGATGTTCTCTCTTTGCTTCGTTATCACGACAGTAGCATCAAATGATAACGATTCTCGTTTGCATATGAAAGCAAATTGATTTTACCGTGTCGATAGTTTTTATCTATGGATGGTTCGGGAAGTGACACTTGCGCAGGTGAGGTGTCATTTGCTATAGTTCTGCTCCTCCGACGCCGGCGCAGCTTCTTGAAGCAGCGAAGCGAAGGAAAAGAAGGGGTTGACGATAAACGCAAAACACCGCATAATCTCGCTTCTCTGCTGCTGACGAACACAA
>NZ_JAJNOC010000023.1 GCF_021044825.1 Massilia phyllostachyos
GCGGGGTTTTTCATATAACTAGCCTGACGATAACCTACTTTCACACTGGTTGCAGCACTATCATCGGCGCAAAGTCGTTTCACGGTCCTGTTCGGGATGGGAAGGGGTGGGACCGACTTGCTATGGTCATCAGGCTTTGACTTGTCTGAGCTGTTGGCACATGCCAGCAACTCACAATCCGGGAAGAAGTATGTTTTCTTATTCTTGGGGCAGCAGTATCAACAAACTGCAGCTGTATTCTTGACTCATCCATAACCACCAAGGTTATAGGGACAAGCCGTACGGGCAATTAGTACTGGTTAGCTTAATGCATTACTGCACTTCCACACCCAGCCTATCAACGTCCTGGTCTCGAACGACCCTTCAAGGAGCTCAAGGCTCCGGGAAATCTCATCTCAAGGCAAGTTTCCCGCTTAGATGCTTTCAGCGGTTATCTCTTCCGAACTTAGCTACCCGGCAATGCCACTGGCGTGACAACCGGTACACCAGAGGTTCGTCCACTCCGGTCCTCTCGTACTAGGAGCAGCCCCCTTCAAATTTCCAACGCCCACGGCAGATAGGGACCAAACTGTCTCACGACGTTTTAAACCCAGCTCACGTACCACTTTAAATGGCGAACAGCCATACCCTTGGGACCGGCTACAGCCCCAGGATGTGATGAGCCGACATCGAGGTGCCAAACTCCCCCGTCGATATGAACTCTTGGGAGGAATCAGCCTGTTATCCCCAGAGTACCTTTTATCCGTTGAGCGATGGCCCTTCCATACAGAACCACCGGATCACTATGTCCTACTTTCGTACCTGCTCGACTTGTCGGTCTCGCAGTTAAGCACGCTTATGCCATTGCACTATTAGCACGATGTCCGACCGTACCTAGCGTACCTTCGAACTCCTCCGTTACACTTTAGGAGGAGACCGCCCCAGTCAAACTGCCTACCATGCACTGTCCCCGATCCGGATAACGGACCAAGGTTAGAACCTCAAACGAACCAGGGTGGTATTTCAAGGATGGCTCCACGAGAACTGGCGTCCCCGCTTCAAAGCCTCCCACCTATCCTACACAGATTGGTTCAAAGTCCAATGCAAAGCTACAGTAAAGGTTCATGGGGTCTTTCCGTCTAGCCGCGGGTAGATTGCATCATCACAAACATTTCAACTTCGCTGAGTCTCGGGAGGAGACAGTGTGGCCATCGTTACGCCATTCGTGCAGGTCGGAACTTACCCGACAAGGAATTTCGCTACCTTAGGACCGTTATAGTTACGGCCGCCGTTTACTGGGACTTCAATCAAGAGCTTGCACCCCATCATTTAATCTTCCAGCACCGGGCAGGCGTCACACCCTATACGTCCACTTTCGTGTTTGCAGAGTGCTGTGTTTTTATTAAACAGTCGCAGCCACCAGTTTATTGCAACCCTTTCACCCTTCTGCAGTAAAGCAGTCAAGCTACCGGGGCGTACCTTATCCCGAAGTTACGGTACCAATTTGCCGAGTTCCTTCTCCCGAGTTCTCTCAAGCGCCTTAGAATACTCATCTCGCCCACCTGTGTCGGTTTGCGGTACGGTCTCGTATGACTGAAGCTTAGAGGCTTTTCTTGGAACCACTTCCGATTGCTTCGTCGCACATGGCGACCCGTCTCGACCCCTTGAATCCTGCGCCCGGATTTGCCTAAGCGCCTTCTATGAGTCAAAAACCAGCTATTCCAACAGCTGGACAACCTTCCGCGATCCGTCCCCCCATCGCATCATACGACGGTGCAGGAATATTAACCTGCTTCCCATCAGCTACGCATCTCTGCCTCGCCTTAGGGGCCGACTCACCCTGCTCCGATGAACGTTGAACAGGAAACCTTGGGCTTACGGCGTGCGGGCTTTTCACCCGCATTATCGCTACTCATGTCAGCATTCGCACTTCTGATACCTCCAGCATCCTTTACAAGACACCTTCGCAGGCTTACAGAACGCTCTCCTACCAT
>NZ_JAJNOC010000024.1 GCF_021044825.1 Massilia phyllostachyos
CGCCTTACCGTTGAGTTCCTGCTTCACAGGGGCCGGTTTCACCCTGCGCTCGCGCGCAAGGCCAGCGCCTTCCCCTCCACAGGCCGACACGGTGGAACTCACCGCCATGTTTCTCAAATTGATTGCTGCATTGATGTCCCGGTCATGCGTGGCGCCGCATGCTTCGCACGACCATTGACGCTGTCCCAGGCCGAGCGTGTCGAGCTTGAAGCCGCAACCTGAACAGGTCTTGCTGCTGGGGTACCAGCGATCCGCCACCACGACCTGCCCGCCACGCCATGCCGCCTTGTATGTGAGCTGGCGGCGAAACTCACCGAAGCTCATGTCGGAAATCGCACGGGACAGGCAACGGTTCTTCAGCATCCCTTTGACATGCAGATCCTCGATGCCGATCGTGCGAAAGCGCCGCGCGATGTTGGTCGTAATCTCATGCAGACCGTTGCTGCGGATGTTGGCCGTGCGCGCGCACTGCCGCGCCAGTTTCCGCCTGGCTTTCATGCGATTACGCGATCCCTTCTGCTTGCGTGACAGGCTTCTCGACAGCCGGCGCTGCCGCGTCAACGCCTGGCGCAGCGCCTTGGGCCCCTTGAAGACTTCACCAGTGGACAGCGTTGCCAGATTGTTCACGCCCAGATCGATTCCGACCGCGCCTTGGTTTTCGGATGGCAGCGGGAATCGCTCTTCCAGCGTGTCGACGGTGATGCTGACGTACCAGTGGTCCGCAGTGCGGGAAATACAGGCCGAGACGATATGCCCCGGGAAGCGCAGGGACTCGCGCATGCGCACCCGGCCCAGCTTCGGAACATGGATGTGTTTGCCATCGACCTTGAACTGATCGTTGCTCAACGTGAACCGGTCGTCGCGGCCCTTGCAGCGGTAACTGGGATAGGCGGCGCGGTGCGCAAAGAAAATTGTCGAATGCCTTTCCCAACTGGATGATCGCCATCTGGGGTGCGCATTTCGTCACTTCCAGC
This sequence comes from Massilia phyllostachyos, assembly GCF_021044825.1. Lineage (GTDB taxonomy): Bacteria > Pseudomonadota > Gammaproteobacteria > Burkholderiales > Burkholderiaceae_D > Telluria > Telluria phyllostachyos. Next base: position 975 of record NZ_JAJNOC010000024.1, read on the forward strand.
ATCCAGGGAAACTCGGCGCGCTTGATGGCATTCAATTGCCGCCGCAGTGACGCTTCGCTTGGCTGCGGCAGCGCAGGGTCGAGCAAGTGGGCCTGATACTGGCGGCCCCATTCTTCAAGCGCCCAGTTATAGGCGAAGCGGGCGGTGCCTGCCGCTTGGGCGAAGTAGGTGGCTTGGCGCATGTTGGGATCAAGCCGTATTTTGTGGGAAAACATTATTGCGCCTCCCTCACCGCGGCTTTCACGCCGTCGATCAGCTTCTGATTCTTGCGACTGCGGCTACCGTACAATCTGGCCGAGAACACCGTGATGATCTCCGATACGTCGCTCGCCAGCTCTTCCTCGAAACTGCGGTCCTCACCCTGGTTGATGATCACGACTTCCACTTGTTTCGCCTGGCAAATGGCAAACACCAGTTCGGCAC
>NZ_JAJNOC010000025.1 GCF_021044825.1 Massilia phyllostachyos
ATGCCGGCTATCCGTCGAACATGCAGCCGGCCCTGGCCTACGCGGCCGACATCGGCGGCGCCCAAGGTGCGAATGCCTGGAAAGTGTTCATGGCGCGCAGCGTCAAGCCGGACTACCGTTTCGGCCCGCAGTTCGATATCGTGCCGCGCTGATCACGGCGAAAGCAAGGCAAGCAAAGCCCGGTGGATTCCACCGGGCTTTTTTTATCCAATACAAACACCGTATGGAGAGCACGAGGGGCAACAGCCGCCATATCAGCACGAAACCTTTCGTTTTTCACGCCAGGGATTGTTTCACGAAAGACAGGTTAACCAATAGTCAATGGCAGCACGGGTGCATTTCAAAAAATTTCCCTAATATCAAGAGAATTAGCAGTATTTTGATCTCTGATCCTCGGATTTTCCAGTATTTTTGATGCCCTCCATGGCAGAGCAAATTGTGTGCTGCAAGAAAAAATTTTTACGACTGGTTATGTACTTTCCTGTTCGCATCGTATATGCTGGGAAAGTGTGTCGCAGGAAATTTCCCGCAAGACACAAAAATTAGTGAATCATTAATCCGCCTAAACCGGCTGCCTTTTACTCCTGACTTACTCCTCGCTGCTCTGGCGACATCTTCGGGTTCTGACAGAGCGTATGTAATCCCGCATTTCATACCTATAATCATGCACGTCCTGAAAATCCATTCCGTTTCCATTCTTGCCGCCGCCTTTCTCGCAGGGTGCGGCGGCGGCTCGGCCGATCAACCGGCCACGCCGCCCAGCAGCAGCACTACCCTTGCAGGCAGCACCTACGTTCCGCAAAGCCGCGGCACCACGCCTGTCACGCCCCCTGCTGACACCGTCCCGGCTCCCGGCGCCAGTGTCGCCACCGTGACCACCGTGCGTTTCGAAAACACATCGACGGCGGCACAAAGTAATGTTCCGGTAACGTTTGGCCACGTGTTCGCACCAGGTCATGTGGCATCGAACGCCGCGCTGGTCGGCCACCTGGCCGGCGGCGCCGCCATCCCGCTCCAGCTCGACGTCAAGGCGCGTCATCCGGACGGATCGGTTCGCCACGCCGTGATCTCGGCAGTGCTGCCGGCCCTGGGCGCCAAGCAGACTGTCGCCATGACGCTGGACCGCGGCGCCGCTGGCGCCGCTGGCGCCGCTGGCGCCACCACCGCCGGCAACGTCGCCTCGCTGCTGGGCGCCGGCTTCAGCACCTCCTTCAACGCCACCATCAACGGCGTGCGCTACACCGCCTCGGCCGACGAGCTGCTGAAGGCCGCGGCCCCGAAAGCGTGGC
>NZ_JAJNOC010000026.1 GCF_021044825.1 Massilia phyllostachyos
CTGTATGGCACAGGGACATAGGTGACAGTTGTACAGGGACATAGGTAACACTTTTCTTATGATCGGCACACCACCAACAGTTGGAGTGTGCGATGCCTTGGAAGGAGTGTTCCCAGATGACTTCCCGCCTGGAGTTTGTAATGCTGGCAAGCGCGCCAGGAGCGAATATAAGCGCGCTCTGCCATGCATTTGGTATCAGCCGCAAGACGGCTTACAAATGGCTGTCTCTGTTCAAGAAGCATGGCAAAGAAGGGTTGGCGGATAGATCGCGCCGTCCTGTTACCTCGCCCCATCGCAGTGACCTCCAGCTCGAAGCCCAGGTTGTAGCGCTTCATGACGAGCATCCATGCTGGGGTCCGCGCAAGCTGTTAGCGCTGCTGCCTGAACAGTCCAAGAAACCTCATCCGAACACGATTGCAGCGATCCTGCGCCGGCATGGACGGCAAGTGATCCCGTCAAGCGATACGGGCCCTGCGGCAAACAAACGGTTCGAGCATGAAGCACCAAATTTGCTGTGGCAAATGGATTTCAAAGGTCATTTTGCCCTGACGGATCCGAACGCCGGGCGGTGCTATCCACTGACGATTCTCGACGATCACTCACGCTTTGCCATTTGCCTCAAAGCCTGTGCAGGCGAGACGGCGGAAGAAGCGAAGCGCGCCTTGATCGATGTCTTCAGGCAGTACGGACTGCCCGAGCGCTTCACGTGCGACAACGGAAATCCCTGGGGTACACCGAAGCAGAATGGACTCACCAAGTTCGAGATATGGCTGCTACGGCTTGGAATTCGAGTTAGCCACAGCCGTCCGATGCATCCGCAGACTCAAGGGAAAGACGAGCGATTTCATCGTACGCTCAAGTTTGAGCTGCTCGACCGCCGCGGATTCAACTCACTCGAAAAGTGTCAGCCAGCATTCGATGATTGGCGCGAGCGATACAACACGATACGGCCGCATTATGCGCTGGGCCAGAAGCCGCCAGCGACTCGCTATACCATCAGCGCACGGCGTTATCCGGAGGTGCTACCGCCGATCGAGTATGAGGCTGGGGAAGTAGTCCGGAAGGTGAGAGGCAATGGCCATATCAGCTTCCAGGGCCATCAGCTATTCATCGGCGAAGGCTTAGCAGGTGAGCCCGTCGCCATCCGCCAGACGGACAACGACGGGCTTCTGAGCGTGGTTTTCTGCAATCGGCAAGTCGGCGAAATCGACCTGCGCATTGCACGGTAAAATGGGCTGACGTGTGTAACCTATGTCTCTAGACATGTGTTACC
>NZ_JAJNOC010000028.1 GCF_021044825.1 Massilia phyllostachyos
TACTCGTGGATTGTGGCCATGAGTTCTGCAGCGTCAGTGAATTTTCGCTTGTGAGTGCACTCAGTCTTGAGCACGGCAAAGAAGCTCTCCATCGATGCATTGTCTAGGCACGTGGCCTTGCGAGACATACTTTGCACGACGTTGTGGTCGCGCAGCAGTTTGCGATACTCCGGCATCTGATATTGCCAGCCCTGGTCTGAATGCATCGTTAGCGGCTGGCCTGGTTTGAGTGTGGCAAGTGCGTTCTTGAGCATCGAGTTCACCAGCTCTATGTTTGGGCTCAATCCCATTGTATAAGCCACGATCTCCCTCGTGCACAGGTCTTTGACGGGAGAGAAGTACACCTTCTCCCCGCCCACCTTGATTTCAGTGATGTCAGTCGCCCATTTTTGATCGGGAGCCTCGGCCTTGAAGTCACGGTCCAAGACATTGGGGGCAACTTCGCCTACTTGACCCCGATACGATTGATAGCGCTTGACGCGCTGTGTCGACTTCAATCCAAGCACCCCCATCAGCCGGCGCACCGTATTCTGATGCAATGTGATGCCGTGTTCGAGTAACGCGGACGTGATACGCCGATAGCCATACCGCCCCTTATGTTCATCATAGATATGCTTGATGCACTCTTTGGCCCGCGCGTACTTGTCTGGTGCTCTGCGTGCTTTATCCCAAGCGTAGAACGTGCTGCGCGCCAGCTTCACAACCTTCAGCAATGCCACCATAGGATAGGACTGCCTTAACTCATGCACTACTTGCGCTTTTTCGGCGCAGCGGCTTTCTTCGCTTGAGTCAAGGCTTCCAGCTTTTTTAGGACAGCGACCTCCATTTGCAAGTACTCGACACGCTTGAGCAGCTCTTCGCGCGTGAGTTCGTGCACAGGTTTATCGTCTGGTGGAGGCAGTCGTGTCGGCATCTTTAAAGCGGCAGTTTTCTTACGGCCCAGTGCTGCGCTACCGCCCTCGCGGTAACGTCTCGCCCAGGTGCGAATGCTGTCTGGACTGGGAATATTGAACACTGCCGCCGTTCGGTTGAAGGTGCTCGCATTGTCCCACATGTGCTGCAGCACCGACAGCTTGAACTCGGCAGGGTAATGATCTCGGCGCCGTGCGAACGACCCATCGCCGTGCAACCGATACGCATCTACCCAGCGTCGAATCGTGAACGCAGGGATGCCGACCTCCGCGGACAGCCGGTGATATCCAATCTGTCCA
>NZ_JAJNOC010000030.1 GCF_021044825.1 Massilia phyllostachyos
TCCATCACCGCTGCCGCGCAAGCGCTTGGCGTTTCGGCCAGCACGCTGAGACGCTGGGAGGCGGCCGGCAAGCTCATCCCCAGCCGGACCAAAGGTGGTCAACGCCGCTACGATCTCGCATCGATGCATCCTGAGCGCTACCACAGCGCACCGCTAGTGCGTAGGACCGTCGCCTATGCACGTGTCTCCAGCCACGACCAGAAGGGAGACTTGGAGCGACAGCAGCATGTGCTGGAATTGTACTGCGCAGCCCAAGGTTGGCCCTTCGAGATCATTACCGATCTCGGTTCGAGCATGAACTACCACAAGAAAGGCTTGAGAAAGCTGCTGGGTGAGATCCTTGACGGGAACATTGGCCGCCTGGTCCTTGTCCATCAAGACCGATTGCTGCGTTTCGGGGCTGAACTGGTGTTCGCCATCTGCCAGGCGAAACAGGTCGAGGTCGTGATCATCAACCAGGGCGAAGACCGGAGTTTTGAAGAGGAACTGGCTAGCGATGTCCTGGAAATCATCACGGTGTTCTCGGCCAGATTGTACGGTAGCCGCAGCCACAAGAATCAGAAGCTGATCGATGGTGTGAAAGCCGCAGTAAAGGATGCGCAATGCTGACTGCCCACCAGATCCGGCTCGATCCGAACAATGTGCAGGCAAGGTATTTCGCACGAGCGGCGGGGACTGCCCGCTTTGCCTATAACTGGGCGCTGGAAGAATGGACCCGCCAGTATCAGGCGCACCTGCTTGACCCGAAACTGCCGACGCCGAACGAAGCTGCGCTCCGGCGTCAGC
>NZ_JAJNOC010000031.1 GCF_021044825.1 Massilia phyllostachyos
ACTACATGAAGTTGGAATCGCTAGTAATCGCGGATCAGCATGTCGCGGTGAATACGTTCCCGGGTCTTGTACACACCGCCCGTCACACCATGGGAGCGGGTTTTACCAGAAGTAGGTAGCTTAACCGTAAGGAGGGCGCTTACCACGGTAGGATTCGTGACTGGGGTGAAGTCGTAACAAGGTAGCCGTATCGGAAGGTGCGGCTGGATCACCTCCTTTCTAGAGTAGCACCGGAGCCTAGAGCTCATCATCAAGCGTCCACGCTTATCGACTGTCGAATGAAGAACAGTATCGGGGCTGTAGCTCAGCTGGTTAGAGCACCGTGTTGATAACGCGGGGGTCGTTGGTTCGAGTCCAACCAGCCCTACCACGTTTCACGTCGGGGGATTAGCTCAGCTGGGAGAGCACCTGCTTTGCAAGCAGGGGGTCGTCGGTTCGATCCCGTCATCCTCCACCACTTACTGTTCTGACTGCATTTATCCAAAGCCTGCGCTTTCGATAAGTGTAGTTCTCGTTCTTTAACAATCTGGAAGAAGTAAAGTTTTTTTAAGCGTGTGGAAACACACACTTAGGGTAGTAATCAAGTATCAACAAACATGCAACGAGCTGTACTCTTGATTCTGTAACGTTCTCTTTAACTCATGAAGAGGCCAACGTTATAGGGACAAGCGAATAAGTGCACATGGTGGATGCCTTGGCGATTACAGGCGATGAAGGACGTAGTAGCTTGC
>NZ_JAJNOC010000032.1 GCF_021044825.1 Massilia phyllostachyos
TACCGCGAGAACATCAAGGGCCTGCTGCGTCCGGAACAGGTGCGCGGCCAGGCATGGGCGCTGCGCACCCTGGCCGAAGCAGCCTACATCACGCCGGACAGCGATCGCCTGAAGGAACACTTCAACCGCATCCTGGACAGCAACCTCGACTGGTACAACGCCGAGTATTCGAACAACACCAACGCCAACAAGCTGGGCGTGATCGTCAACGGCTACGCCGTGATCTACAACGACAGCCGCGGCGTGGCCCCGTGGCAGGACGACTTCTTCACGGCAGCCGTCGGCCATGCCCACGAACTGGGCTTCACCAAGGCGACCAGCCTGCTGAAGTTCAAGTCGACGTTCCCGATCCAGCGCATGATCGGCCAGAACGCCTGCTACATCCGTGGCGCCATGTATTCGATGATAGTGCGCGACAGCGACAAGTCGCCCTACTACACCACGATCGGCCAGGCGTTCAAGGCCAGCGACACCTACGAACTGGGTGACGCCTTCACCAGGCTGCAATGCGCCAGCGCCGAAATGGCCACCAAGCTCGGCCTGAAGACCGGCGAAATGACCGGCTACTCGACCGCCTATGCCGGCTATCCGTCGAACATGCAGCCGGCCCTGGCCTACGCGGCCGACATCGGCGGCGCCCAAGGTGCGAATGCCTGGAAAGTGTTCATGGCGCGCAGCGTCAAGCCGGACTACCGTTTCGGCCC
>NZ_JAJNOC010000033.1 GCF_021044825.1 Massilia phyllostachyos
ACCGCCGGCAACGTCGCCTCGCTGCTGGGCGCCGGCTTCAGCACCTCCTTCAACGCCACCATCAACGGCGTGCGCTACACCGCCTCGGCCGACGAGCTGCTGAAGGCCGCGGCCCCGAAAGCGTGGCTCAGCGGTTCGACCGTCAACGAATGGGAAGTCTCGGCTCCGCTGAAGAACAGCGCCGGCGCTGCCCACCCGCACCTGAGCGCACGCTTCTCGGTGCGCTGGTACGAAGCGGTCCGCAAGGCCCGCGTCGACGTCGTCATCGAAAACAACTGGGCTTATGAAGCGGCGCCCCAGAACTTCACCTACAATGCCGAAGTCCTCGTCGGCGGCAAGGCCGTCTATACGAAGCCGTCGCTGGAGCACTACCACCATGCGCGCTGGCGCAAGCTGTTCTGGTGGAACGGCAGCGCACCGGAAGTCAACGTCAAGCACGACAGCGCCTACCTGATCGCCAGCCGCGCACTGCCGAACTACGACCAGACGCTGAGCATCCCGGAAAGCGTGCTGGCCGACCTGAACAAGCGCTGGACCGGCGCCGCGATCGAGCCGATGGGCGTAGGCCTGGCCGCGCCCTACATGCCGACCACCGGCGGCCGCGACGACATCGGCCTGATGCCGCAATGGTCGGTCGTCCA
>NZ_JAJNOC010000034.1 GCF_021044825.1 Massilia phyllostachyos
GGTTGAAGTGTTCCTTCAGGCGATCGCTGTCCGGCGTGATGTAGGCTGCTTCGGCCAGGGTGCGCAGCGCCCATGCCTGGCCGCGCACCTGTTCCGGACGCAGCAGGCCCTTGATGTTCTCGCGGTATGCCGGGTTCGAATTGAACAGGTTGTACATGCCCCAGAACTGCAGCTCTTCCAGGAAGAAGTGGTCGCCCGTCAGCATGTACGGCAGGTAGGCGAAAGCCGGCTGGTGCGAGACGTCATGGGTGTACGGCGTCTTGCAGGCGGTGGTGCTGGCGCAGGCCGGGAAGGCTTCTGCCTTTCTGGTTGCCGGATTGACGGTGTCGCCCGGGGTGCCAACCAGGGTCATATAGGGATAGTCGATCAGGCTCACCGGCTGGCCGGTGTTCTTGTCGCGGTAGTGGGCCGAGAAGCTGCCGGCCTGCTCGGCCGTGCCGAGGGTGACGTCGCGTGCGCGGCGGTCCATGCTCAGCAGGTGGACGACCGACCATTGCGGCATCAGGCCGATGTCGTCGCGGCCGCCGGTGGTCGGCATGTAGGGCGCGGCCAGGCCTACGCCCATCGGCTCGATCGCGGCGCCGGTCCAGCGCTTGTTCAGGTCGG
>NZ_JAJNOC010000035.1 GCF_021044825.1 Massilia phyllostachyos
GGTTGAAGTGTTCCTTCAGGCGATCGCTGTCCGGCGTGATGTAGGCTGCTTCGGCCAGGGTGCGCAGCGCCCATGCCTGGCCGCGCACCTGTTCCGGACGCAGCAGGCCCTTGATGTTCTCGCGGTAGCCGGGATTCGAATTGAACAGGTTGTACATGCCCCAGAACTGCAGCTCTTCCAGGAAGAAGTGGTCGCCCGTCAGCATGTACGGCAGGTAGGCGAAGGCTGGCTGGTGCGAGACGTCATGGGTGTAGGGCGTCTTGCAGTTATTTGCATTGGCGCAGGCCGGGAAGGCTTCTGCCTTTCTGGTTGCCGGATTGACGGTGTCGCCCGGAGTGCCAACCAGGGTCATATAGGGATAGTCGATCAGGCTCACTGGCTGGCCGGTGTTCTTGTCGCGGTAGTGGGCCGAGAAGCTGCCGGCCTGCTCGGCCGTGCCGAGGGTGACGTCGCGTGCGCGGCGGTCCATGCTCAGCAGATGGACGACCGACCATTGCGGCATCAGGCCGATGTCGTCGCGGCCGCCGGTGGTCGGCATGTAGGGCGCGGCCAGGCCTACGCCCATCGGCTCGATCGCGGCGCCGGTCCAGCGCTTGTTCAGGTCGG
>NZ_JAJNOC010000036.1 GCF_021044825.1 Massilia phyllostachyos
GCTCCGGCTTCGCCAGCGGCCTGCAGCGTTATCGCTGCCTGGGTTGTCGTCGCTCCTTCAATGCGCTGACCGGCACGCCGCTGGCCCGGCTGCGCAAGCGCGAGTGCTGGCTGCCATATATCAAGTGCTTGCTGGAATCACGCACCGTGCGCGACGCGGCGCTCGCGACCGGCGTGCATCGCACGACAAGTTTTCGCTGGCGCCACCGATTCGCGCCGGGCGCCGCCAGGCACCGGCCCGCAGCACTGACGGGCATCGTGGAGGCCGACGAAACCTACCGCCTGGAATCGCAGAAGGGTTCGCGCACCTTATCGCGCCCGCCGCGCAAGCGTGGTGGCGCCGCCCGGCGGCGCGGCATCAACCGCGAGCATGATTGCCTGCTGGTGGCGCGTGACCGCATCGGCACGACGCTGGACTTCCATACCGGACGTGGTCCCGTGACCGCTGCGCAACTGCGCACCTGCCTGC
>NZ_JAJNOC010000037.1 GCF_021044825.1 Massilia phyllostachyos
GACACGGTGGAACTCACCGCCATGTTTCTCAGATTGATCGCCGCATTCACGTCACGGTCATGCGCGGCCCCGCAAGCGTCGCAAGTCCAGTGCCGCTGCGCCAGGGTCAGCCTCTCGATCTTGACGCCGCAGCACGAGCAAATCTTGCTGCTCGGGTACCAGCGATCGACCACGACGACCTGCCCACCATGCCGTCCCGCCTTGTACTCCAGCTGACGGCGAAATTCGCCAAAGCCCATATCGGCAATGGCTCGCGACAGGCAGCGGTTGCCCAGCATTCCTTTCACGTTCAGATCCTCGATGCCGATCGTGTGGAAGCGCCGCGTGATGCTCGTCGATGCCTGGTGTAAATCGTTCGAGCGAATATTCCTGACCCGCGCATGTTGCCGCGCCAGCTTGCGCTTGGCTTTGTGGCGGTTGTGCGATCCTTTTTCCTTGCGCGAAACAG
>NZ_JAJNOC010000038.1 GCF_021044825.1 Massilia phyllostachyos
CCTTCACACAGGTGCTGCATGGCTGTCGTCAGCTCGTGTCGTGAGATGTTGGGTTAAGTCCCGCAACGAGCGCAACCCTTGTCATTAGTTGCTACATTTAGTTGGGCACTCTAATGAGACTGCCGGTGACAAACCGGAGGAAGGTGGGGATGACGTCAAGTCCTCATGGCCCTTATGGGTAGGGCTTCACACGTCATACAATGGTACATACAGAGGGCCGCCAACCCGCGAGGGGGAGCTAATCCCAGAAAGTGTATCGTAGTCCGGATTGTAGTCTGCAACTCGACTACATGAAGTTGGAATCGCTAGTAATCGCGGATCAGCATGTCGCGGTGAATACGTTCCCGGGTCTTGTACACACCGCCCGTCACACCATGGGAGCGGGTTTTACCAGAAGTAGGTAGCTTAACCG
>NZ_JAJNOC010000039.1 GCF_021044825.1 Massilia phyllostachyos
TCCACCATGTGCACTTATTCGCTTGTCCCTATAACGTTGGCCTCTTCATGAGTTAAAGAGAACGTTACAGAATCAAGAGTACAGCTTGTTGCATGTTTGTTGATACTTGATTACTACCCTAAGTGTGCACTTTTACATGCACGCTTAAAAAAACTTTACTTCTTCCAGATTGTTAAAGAACGAGAACTACACTTATCTAATTCCGCTTGATGGCAGGTTTAGATAAATGCAGTCAGAACAGTAAGTGGTGGAGGATGACGGGATCGAACCGACGACCCCCTGCTTGCAAAGCAGGTGCTCTCCCAGCTGAGCTAATCCCCCGACGTGAAACGTGGTAGGGCTGGTTGG
>NZ_JAJNOC010000040.1 GCF_021044825.1 Massilia phyllostachyos
TCCACCATGTGCACTTATTCGCTTGTCCCTATAACGTTGGCCTCTTCATGAGTTAAAGAGAACGTTACAGAATCAAGAGTACAGCTTGTTGCATGTTTGTTGATACTTGATTACTACCCTAAGTGTGTGTTTCCACACGCTTAAAAAAACTTTACTTCTTCCAGATTGTTAAAGAACGAAAAAACAGTGATCTCGAAAAGATCAAACCTAAACCGCCAAGGCTTACGTTTGCACTTTCAGAACCGGACAGTAAGTGGTGGAGGATGACGGGATCGAACCGACGACCCCCTGCTTGCAAAGCAGGTGCTCTCCCAGCTGAGCTAATCCCC